>NZ_FMZQ01000043.1 GCF_900102635.1 Ectopseudomonas chengduensis
TGTAGTGGTCAACCCATCCCGGACAGTGGGTTAAGTTTTTCTTCGGCAGCGGCGGGCGGCAGCCCGTCGTTGAATTGATGTGGCCTGATCCAGTTGTAGCGGTGCATCAGGTAATGACTGATGTCCCGCTGAGCCTCCTGAGCTGTCAGGTAACCGGTCGGCGGAACCCACTCCGACTTCAGACTCCGGAACAACCGCTCCATCGGTGAATTGTCCCAGCAATTACCTCGACGGCTCATGCTCTGTTCCATCCGATATCGCCACAACCGCTGCCGAAACAGGCGGCTGGCGTACTGGCTGCCCTGATCGGAATGAAACAGCACCTGCTGCGGTTTGCCTCGTTGCTCGTAGGCCATATCCAGCGCCTTGATGACCAACTCCGTATCCGGCTTGGCGGAGAATGCCCAGCCAATTACTCGTCGTGCATGCAGATCCAGCACCACCGCTAAGTAATTCCAGCGGCCTTGCGCCCAGATGTAGGTGATATCGCCGCACCAGACCTGGTTGGGTCGTTCGGTGGCGAACGCACGGTTCAGCCGGTTCGGGATATCTGGCCGTTCAACCGTAGCCTGCTTGTACGCATGCGAGCCTGGTTGTTTGCTGACCAGGCCCAACTCGCGCATTAACCGACGCACGCGAAAGCGGCCAATGCTTACGCCATCCTCACGCAGCATGCCCAGAATGCTTCGGCTACCAGCCGATCCTCGACTCTGGTTGAACAGCTGATTGACCTGACTGCGCAGTGCAACGCGGCGCGCATCAACACGGCAGCGCCGTAGACGATGGGCGTAGTAGCAAGACCGCACCACGTCGAAGGCTGAACAGACCACTTCCACCGACTCCCGCTCACTCAACTGGTCTATCAGCGCGTACGATTGAACTCGTCCGACATCAAGAGAGCGGTAGCCTTTTTTAGGATCGCTTTCTCCCGTTCCAGTCGGTCGATCCTGGCTTCCAGCTCTTGGATTTTCTGCTGTTCGGGAGTCAATGCTTTGCTTTTCGGGGTGACGCCGAGGCGCTCTTCTTGGAGCTGTTTCACCCAGCGGCGCAATGCCGAGTCCACGACGCCCAGCGAACGGCAGGCCTCGATATGGCTGTAGCCTTGATCCAGCACCAAGACCGCAGCCTCTCGCTTGAACTCGGCAGAAAACGTACGTCGTTGCTTACTCATCGAACACCTCTTAGTGGCGAGGATTTTCGCCTAAATTGGTGTCCGGAATCAGCAGACCACTACA
>NZ_FMZQ01000041.1 GCF_900102635.1 Ectopseudomonas chengduensis
AAATAGTGCACTCATCGCTCTCCACGGCGATCCCTTCATCGCGAATTGCACCGCCCAAGACGATCTGCACTGAAATCAATACTTTCTGATGCCTCTTGATTAGAGATGCCAGCCATAATCATCTCATCGCCAACGCATACGGCGTTCGGCAGCCAACACACTCTCACTCACTACTGGAAGCTCAGACATGAAAACCATAGGCATTGAAAACTCGAAGTCCAGCGTACAGGCCCACTTAACGCTTGGAACCAAAACTATGGGGCTAGGTATCTATGGCGCGTACTTGGCTCTCGCTATTATTTACTTCTGGTTCGGCGGCATGAAATTTACCCACTACGAGGCCGAGGGCCTGGTTCCACTGGTGAGCAACAGCCCGCTTTTGGGATGGGTGTATAGCATTTTTTCGGTCGACATGTTCTCCAGCCTGCTCGGCATACTAGAGATTTCGATCGGCACTCTGATCGCAGGCCGCATGCTGTCGCCCAAACTATCCGTGGTAGGAGGCGCTCTGTCTGCAGGCCTGTTCTTCACAACCCTTAGCTTTATGTTTTCCACTCCGGGCGTCATTGAGCCTAGTTTAGGGTTTCCGGCGATTTCCGTTGCGCCAGGTCAGTTTCTGCTTAAAGACTTAGGGTTGCTTGCTGTTTCGATATTTGTGGCAGGCCATTCGCTGGTTGAACTGGAAAAACGTAAAATTAATGCATAATTTTTTCAATGGCTTAAGGCAGTAATGCCTTAGGCCTTTTTGCCATCATTTTCCCCCGCCAGATCTTTCAACCAGTCACGAGGGCTCAACCCCGTCTTGCGTCTAAATGCGCGAGACAGCGCCGAAGGACTTTCGTAGCCGACTTGAGCTGCAATCAGCGTAATCGAGCGCCCTTCTCGCATCAGCTTCTGAGCCAGGCTAACTCGCCAACTCAACAAATAATCAGCAGGCGTCTGTCCGATGACACTCTTGAAATGCACGGCATACGCAGCGCGTGACATATTTGACTCACTGGCCAGCTCTGCTATTGACCAGGCATGTTCCGGGGAGTTGTGCATCTGTAAAAGCGATCGGGCAAGCCGCATGTCGGCCAGTCCAGCCATCATTCCGGTGCGCAACTGGTGATGATCGAGCAGGTAACGGAGCAACAGAATGATTAGGAGCTCAAATAAGCGCTCAAGCGCGGCTTCCCTTCCACAATGCACATTTGCCGCCTCGGCAAACATCCACTCCAACGTGTCTGCCAGCATGGGCAGATCATCGAGTGCGAGCACCAAACAGTCCGGTAATGAAGCCGACAAAGGATTATCAATTCCGCCCTCAAACTCCATGGAAGCACACAACAACTTTGCGCCATCGGACTCACCCGCAAACAATTGATGCTTGGCGGGGCGTGGCATAAAAATCAAGCTAGGGCGAGTGAGCTGCAAATCCTTGCGATCGGGACCAAGCAACGTCACGCTGCCGGCCTGAAGCAGATGGATATAACCTCGCCGCTCGGCGCCATCGTAAGATGCAGAGCCGCATAGGTCGCCGTCATAGAACAGATTGGCCCGCACGCCGAACCGCGAGAGCAAATTAGACAAACGATCCATTGGCCGATCCTTGACGAGTCAGAACGCACAGACCATACCATCTGCGTTGTCGTTCAGTGCCTGTAGCGAACATGCCGGCGTAAATCAGCCAACGGATAAAGTGATCACTGAGCAGCTCAGCCTCCCTTTCCAGTTCGGCTGTTAAAAAAA
>NZ_FMZQ01000038.1 GCF_900102635.1 Ectopseudomonas chengduensis
CCTGGTCATCGCCCGACGGCCATGGCGGCTGGCTGCTTCGGGGGGCTTGCCTTGGGCAGGGCTGCAGCTTAGGTTGATGACATTGGGCTAAAGCCCGGTCCTTAACCAAACGTTGGGCGGCAAGGGCAGCAGTATTAGTCTCTGTTAGTTTTGCTAAAGTTTTTGTAGATAACTTCCATGAATAGTGAACTTGAATTGGAAAACCTCAGGTTAAAGGATTGGCTAGAGCCGCCAGAAAACAGCGATCGCGCCTGGTTTCAGAAGAGGGGGCGGGTCTTCGAGAAGATCCTTAACGGCATATTGTCGAGGGAGCAAATGGAGCCACGCACGAGTATGCGGCCTTCGGGCGAAGAGATTGATGGTTCTTTTGCTGTTGGAGAAAGCTTTTATCTACTTGAAGCCAAATGGCATTCCTCACCGATCCCTGCATCTTCGCTATATGCCTTTAAAGGTAAAGTTGACGGGAAACTCACTGGCACTGTCGGTGTGTTCTTTTCCATGTCTGACTACAGCAAAGAGGCGGTTGACGCGCTTCTGTATGGAAAGGAGCTCAATCTCATTCTTTTTGGACACGATGATCTTGTACTCATAGAGGAAGGAAAGATTAAGCTTCGCGAAGCTATGCGGGTGAAACGACGTTACGCGTCAAACTACGGCCAGCCGTTCTATCCTTTGAAGACGTACTTGTCGGAAGTGAAGACTTCTAGCGAAGAAACTGCTGCTCTGGATCAGGGCGCATCGTGGAGCATTCTGGTTGAGGGTGAGGGCGATGTCAGAGCCATTGAAATCTTGCTCGGACGTTGTGGCATAAATGCTCGTCATAACGTTGTAGCAGCAGGTGGGCAGCTAGCGGTTGCGCAACTCGCTGAGCACTTAATGAGTAACAATCAAAGGCAGGTTGCCGCGATAGTAACGCCACTATCTGACGCGGAACTTCAGCACGAGCAGATTTCAAAGCTAATAGATTTAGGCGTAGAAATAGTCGAGTTAAAGAATGGCATTGAGGATTGGCTAGATAATTATGTAAGTGCGGAGTACCACAACGCAACATTCATGCTCACTAATCGCAATGGAAAAATGGCGCGACGTTTTGCCCGAAATGCTGACATCGAGAAATTGCTATCCGATAACCCAGCATTCGAGAATTTGCTACAAAAGCTTCAAGGGGATACTGAAGAAAGGCGATAATAACTTGGTTAGCACCCAGAGACAGCTACAACTAACGCACATCGTAGAACCGTCTATGAGTGGTGGGTTGCAGCCCAACAAGTTGCTGCACGCGGGTAAATTACTCGCTGCGCTCGCAATTTACCGGTGAGCAAGGCGTTATACGCACAAGGAAGAACGCAAATGAGCATACTCTCCGGCCCGCTTGGATCTCACAAGGGATACATCGCATATATTGCCTTGCCGAACTGCTCAGACTATTTCGATCTCTGCGATCTACAGCGAGAAAAGGAAATATATCAAGCGACTCGCAGCAAGTACGAGCGGCTGCGGCTATTCCTGAATGCAGCTGAGTCGCTCAATAATATTCCAGAATATATATTTCACGAATACAAGCCAGCTTACGGCTGGAGCAGGGAATCCGAAGTCAGGAGCCTGCTAGCTAAAGAATCAAAAATACACGAAACAATTAACACCTTGGCCAATGGCTACAAACACTGCGTACGCAATCCGCCTCACAAAGCGGGTCAAATCAAAGAAATCGACGCAGGTGATTTTCAGGAAATAAAAATCATAGTTACCTCTCAGCTGAGCGCGCCTGTAAGCCTGGATGTTTCATACTCATTCGAAAGCATAGAAGATGAAGGAATGCTTGCCGAAGCATTTCGTTTTTGGGTTGATTACCATAACCACCAAGACCTATCCCGGCTTATCGGTGTGCGCGTATAACAATGCGCTCAAATCGCCCACTGCGCTCACTGAGATGGGGTGCCACCCATAACAGAGCATTATGCATATTTAGTATTTTTACTCAGCTACAAGTGGGTCTTGAAATGAAAAAGAAAGTAAAACGATCAAGAATGCGGAGGGCCTTTAATTCGCTTTGCGCGGCCCTGTTTATAGGCTCTGCAATTTACATCATGGCTATGGGTTTCAGCACCGTTGCCATGGCAGCCATGGCTATCTCCGTTGCTGGAGCAGCTGTACTGTTGGCGCTGATGGAAAATTGACCCACCCTGCCGATTGAAATTTGACCCAGGGCGGATTGCTGATTTTGTTACCAGCAACTGTGGATAA
>NZ_FMZQ01000033.1 GCF_900102635.1 Ectopseudomonas chengduensis
CACCGCCCTGCTGGATCGGCTGACCCACCACTGCCACATCGTCGAAACCGGTAACGAGTCCTATCGCCTGCAACACAGTAGCTTGGCGGCCCAGGCCAAGATCAAATCACGGGAGCGAAAGCGTAAGGGCGGCCAGGAACCGGAGGACGATGAGCCGTTCTGATTTCATGGCGACGACGGCCTGCTACATGGCTGCGTGTGGCAGGTCTTAAACAACTGAACTGGGCTAGCGAAGGAGTGGGGGCAACAGCAGCTGCGCTGGTAGACTTATCCACAGTTGCTGGTAACAAAATCAGCAATCCGCCCTGGGTCAAATTTCAATCGGCAGGGTGGGTCAATTTTCCATCAGCGCCAACACGCGAACTCATCCAGGAGCTTGGCTATTCGGCCCAGGTCAGCGCTTGAGCGCTGACCTGCTATCCCACTAAATCTCCAGTTCTGAGAGCTCTTTTAGCCCTGGGATACTGGTGACCTCGTTGGTCATACCTTCTGAACCATCTCGGCCGCGAAGCCAGTTTGAGTGATCGCCTGGCTCGCGCATTTCCAGCGTGTCATAGGAGTACCGCTTGCGCTTGAACAGGCTTTTCAATGCAGCGAACTCGTGGCTTTTTTCGTCTTCTATGCCGACGACTTCTCCTGCAAGCCGCTCCCAGTGACCAACGCCGTCGGCCAGCATTGCCTGATAGGTCTCCGGGTCAAGCAAGGCTTGCTGTTTGAAATGCATGATGCGGTGAGTCATAGAAGCGCTCGGAGTGGCCAAAGAGAGAGCGCTAGCCTAAAGGTTCCGGGTCATTCGTGTAATAGCTGGCCGCGCTTTAGCAAACCGTCGTTGACCCACAACTTCAACCAGGTCGCGGCTTGCAAGGGAGCTTGCTCGCCATGCGTGGCGCTCAACGACTCGCAGAGTTCAGCGAACGATCCGCCCTCGATGAGAAACTGCAATGCCGAAGCCTCCGCTGGCTCCAGGCTCCGGTACTGGCAGACGAGTTCATGACGCCAAACAAGACAGGCTAGGTTCGTTGGCAGGCGGGTAATATCAGGCAGCAAGCTGCCGGACTTGGCGGCTTTCCACAACTCCAGCGTGTTGTACTGCAGCTGCAACCACCGGGCAGATGCAGTCAGGGAAACCCTGAGTGAAATCCAGTCTTCAGCCGAAAAATCACTCATGGTCTCCAGCGAAAGCGCTTCGACATCCTGAGCGTCGAAGGCCAGTGTAAAGGCCCATTCCAGTTCCGCGAGTTCGCGCATCGGCGATAGTTGGGGTTCTTCGACGTAGCTGCTAATGAACTCGGGCAGCTTCTCGCCCAGCCAGCGAATGCTGAAATGTCGTGGTGGCCAGGCGGCCAAGTAGGCCAGTGCGAGCTGCTCGAATGATTCGTTGCCGATCCAGTGAAGCAGGGCAGGGAAGTCTTCTCGCAAGACCGCAAGCAGGCGCGAACGGTAAGCGTTGTGGTAGATCTGCAGGCCTTCGAGAGCACTCAGCGCTGTGCTACCTCGGATCTGCTCCAAAAGCTCGTTGGAGGGCAGGGCACTGTCACCTGTCAGGTAAGTTTCAAATGCAGTCTGTAGGGCGATCAGGCTCAAGGGGTGGCCCCCGATATCACAGATTTGGCGATAGCACGGGCATGTGCTAATTCGGACAACAGCTCTTCCAGCGGCGGAAACTGGTCATCCCGCTCGATCAAGGTCGATGTCGGGCCCAAGTAGCTCAAAGTCTTGCTGTAGAGAGACCAAACCGGATCAGCGATGGGCTGGTCATGGGTGTCGATGAGGTACTGCCCGTAATCGCTGTGCCCGGCCAGGTGAATTTGCCGAATCCGCTCGTGCGGCAATTCCATGATGAACTGCCAAGGGTCGAAACCCTGGTTGCGCGAACTGACGTAGACGTTGTTCACGTCGAGAAGCAGCTCGCACCCGGTCAGGTAACTGAGCTCCGAGAGGAACTGAGACTCGCTCATGCTGGATGTTGTCCACTGCACGTAGGAGGAAACGTTCTCCAGCACGATGGGACGTTCCAAAACATCCTGCACCAAGCGCACCCGGGCCGCGACATGCAGCAGGCTCTCCTGGGTAAACGGCAGCGGTAGCAGATCGTGAAGTTGATGGGCGTTGCCTCGACTCCAGCACAGGTGATCAGACACCCACTGAGGCTGCACCCGATCCGCCAGCTGCTTGAGCTGTCGTAGGTAGTCTATGTCCAAGGCATGTGAGCCGCCAATCGAAAGAGATACTCCGTGCATCACCAGGGGGTAGTGCTCGCCGATCGCATCAAGGAAGTAGAGAGCCTTGCCGCCCTCCACCAGGTAATTCTCGGAAATGATCTCGAACCAGTCGACCGCAGGCCGTTCCTCCAGGATCTGCCGGTAATACTCGTTACGAAGGCCAAGACCGAAACCCAGAGTTTTGCGCTTACTCATTCGAGACTCCAGCAGGGGAGTGGCATGCACTCCCCTGAACCGCCTTATTCGCTGGTTTTGCCACCGGCTTCGTCACATTTGGTCTGGGTCATCAACTTGAACCCTTGGCCTTTGCATTCGCCTTGGCCTTTGCAGTCGTTTTTCGCGGTCATGCAGTCGTTCTGCCCTTTGCAACCATTGATCCCGAAGCACTTCACTTCTGCTGCTTTGGTTTCCTGAGCAGCCTGGACGGGCAGGGTGGAGAACAGGCTGGCGGCCACCAGAGCCAAGGCGGCACCGGTAGCTACGTTGGATTTGTTCGACATAGTGGCTATCTCTCTTGATTGTTTGATGGTCGCGATCCGTCGGTGCGAATGAACGAGTTAGCTCAGGCATTGCTACCGATCAGGCCCATGGAATCCGCAAGGCTGCGCGGGCAGGAAGACAGTACCGAGCCTTCAGGAGGGCCTACAAGAAAGAAATAGCAAACTGACAGAACTGTAATGTTCGGATCAGGTTGCTGACAGGGCGTCGTGGTTAACGTAGCAGCGAGCTTAACGCTCGTCCCCACTAGTTACAGGGGCTTCTAAACTTCTGAGGATTAACGAAATGAAATCGATCAAAACCCTGTTTGTAGTTGCTGCCCTGAGTGTTTCCAGCCTGGCGATGGCCGAAGGCGGTGCTGATCGCACGTTTGCACGCATGGAACAAGCCCGCCAGGTCTCGCTGGAAGCCTATCAGTTGGCCAAGCAGCAGAACGATGAAGCTCCTGTCGCCGGCAGCCAAGCCAAACAGGCGGAACACGCCAGCTGCTGAGCCCCCTCAACCTTACAGAAATGTAATCACCCGGATGGTTGAGATATGGCAGTTTCATACTGCTTGGTGTCAGGGGGAACTTGCGCAGCACGCAAGGCTTGAAGATCAAATCTCCCGACACTGGAGCAGTCAATGAACCCGAGACCGGATGCATATCACCGGCTCATCTGACGGATTGGACATAACGGCATGCAAAGCAAAACCACAAGACGTACTTTCGTCAAAGGCCTCGCCGCCGCCGGTATTCTCGGCGGCATGGGCATGTGGCGCACGCCGGTCTGGGCGGTGAACAGCCCCGGCCAGCCCAACGTACTGACTGGTAACGAATTCGACCTATTCATCGGTGAAACCCCGGTGAACATCACCGGCGCAGCGCGCACGGCCATGACCATCAACGGCTCGCTCCCTGGGCCGATTCTTCGTTGGCGCGAAGGCGATACCGTCACATTGCGCGTGCGCAACCGCCTCAAGGAGGACACCTCCATCCATTGGCACGGCATCATCCTGCCGGCGAACATGGATGGTGTTCCTGGCCTGAGCTTCCATGGCATCGCCCCTGACGGCATGTATGAGTACAAGTTCAAGGTCAACCAGAACGGTACCTACTGGTATCACAGTCACTCGGGGCTGCAGGAGCAGGTCGGCGTATACGGCGCGCTGGTCATCGATGCCAAGGAGCCCGAGCCCTTCAGTTACGACCGTGATTACGTCGTGTTGCTGAGCGACTGGACGGATGAAAATCCAACGCGGGTACTGGCCAAGCTCAAGAAACAGTCGGACTACTACAACCAGCACAAACGCACCGTTGGTGACTTCATCGATGACGTAAGCGAGATGGGTTGGTCCGCCGCCGTAGCCGATCGCAAGATGTGGGCCGAGATGAAGATGAGCCCGACGGATCTCGCTGACGTCAGTGGCTACACCTACACCTACCTGATGAATGGCCAGGCACCTGATGGCAACTGGACCGGCATATTCAAACCAGGCGAAAAGATCCGCCTGCGGTTCATTAATGCCTCGGCTATGACCTATTTCGATGTGCGCATCCCAGGCCTGAAGATGACTGTGGTTGCGGCCGATGGTCTGCACGTCAAACCGGTCAGCGTCGACGAGTTCCGTATCGCCGTGGCCGAGACCTACGACGTGATCATCGAACCAGACAGCGAACAGGCCTATACCGTGTTTGCCCAATCCATGGACCGCACTGGCTATGCGCGCGGCACCCTTGCTGTACAGGAGGGGTTGAGTGCACCAGTACCCAGCCCCGACCCGCGTCCGCTGATTGCCATGGGCGACATGGGTATGGATCACGGCAGCATGGGCGGTATGGATCACGGGAACATGGCCGGAATGGACCACGGCAGTATGGCGGGCATGGATCATGGGAGCATGCAGGGTGGCATGGCCGGCATGGATCACAGCCAGATGGCTGGAATGGATCATTCGGGCATGGCTGGCATGGCTGGCATGGCTGGCATGGCTGGCATGGCTGGCAACATGCAGGCACACCCGGCCTCAGAGACCAACAATCCTTTGGTCGACATGCAGACCATGACGCCGACGCACAAGCTGGACGACCCAGGTATCGGCCTGCGTGATAACGGCCGGCGCGTCCTGACTTACTCTGACCTGCGCAGCACCTTCCCTGATCCGGACGGGCGTGAGCCAAGTCGCACCATCGAGCTGCACCTCACCGGGCATATGGAGAAATTCTCCTGGTCCTTCGATGGAATCAAGTTCTCTGACGCCGAGCCTCTGCGCCTCAAGTACGGCGAGCGTGTTCGCATCACGCTGGTCAACGACACCATGATGACTCACCCGATCCATCTTCATGGCATGTGGAGTGATCTGGAGGATGCGAACGGCAATTTCCTGGTGCGTAAACACACCATCGACATGCCGCCAGGTTCCAAGCGCAGCTATCGGGTGACCGCCGATGCGTTGGGACGTTGGGCCTATCACTGCCACCTGTTGCTCCACATGGAAATGGGCATGTTCCGTGAAGTCCGTGTGGATGAGTAAAGGAGATTTCTGATGAGTACTTTTATGAAGCGTAATGCCCTGTTTGGCAGCGCAGCGATGTTCAGTCTTTTGGCTGTTCTGCACGCGCCGACGTCATTGGCAGGTGAGGGGCACAGCGAGCACGAACAACATGCTGCCGAGTCGGCTGCGCCCGACGCCAGTGACAAGCCTGCAGATCAATCGAAAGACAAGGCCGCTGGCCAGCAGATGGATCATGGCGCCATGGATCACGGAGACATGAAGCATGACGGCATGAATCACGAAAACATGATGGATAAGCATGGCGGCACCGAAGCCGAAGCAGGTTCGAACCATGACCACTAGGTTTTCACGTCCATCTCTCTTGGCGCTGGCTGTGTCGCTGAGTGCGTTCAGCGGCGGCGTTACTTTGGCTGCGGAAGAAATGGATCATTCGGCAATGGGGCACGGCACCATGTCGATGGACCATAGCCAGATGAGCCACGGCGCTACCAAAGCGCCGATGGAGGGCATGGATCACAGCAAGATGGACCATGGTGCCATGCAGGGTGCTTCGGGCAGCATGGATCATAGCCAGATGGGCCACGGCCAGAGCCAAGAGAAGGCCCAGGCTATGGATCACAGCAAGATGGGGCATGGCGCCATGCAAGGACAGATGGAGGGCATGGATCATTCAAAGATGAACCATGGCTCCGCTGAAGCCCCGAGAACCACCAGCCGTACGCCGATTCCCGTTCTGACGGATGCTGATCGCCAAGCGGCTTTCCCGCCATTACCTGGCCACAAGGTTCACGACAGCGCCATCAACAGTTTTTTCCTGCTCGATCAGCTCGAATACCAGGACGCAGATGAGGGCAGCACCCTGGCCTGGGATGCGTCGGGCTGGGTAGGCGGTGATATCAACCGGGTCTGGTTCCGCTCCGAAGGCGAGCGTACCAACGGCGTGACCGAGGATGCTGAATTACAGCTGCTGTACGGCCGCTCGATCGGCCCTTGGTGGGATGTCGTCGCGGGCGTTCGCCAGGACTTCAAACCGGAGTCGCCGCAGACTTGGGCCGCCTTCGGTATCCAGGGCATGGCGCTTTACGCCTTTGAGGCCGAAGCCACGGCCTTCGTCGGCGAGAATGGCCAAACTGCTGCCCGACTGGAGGGCGAGTACGACATTCTGCTGACCAACCGGCTGATTCTCCAGCCAACTGCCGAAATGAACTTCTACGGCAAGAACGATCCTGAGCGAGGTGTGGGGTCTGGGTTGGCAAATACCGAGCTCGGCTTGCGTCTGCGTTACGAGATTGTCAGGCAGTTTGCCCCCTATATCGGGGTTTCCTGGAGCCGCTCCTATGGCAACACGGCAGACATGGTGCGCGACGAGGGCGGTGATGTAGACGAGGCGCGTTTTGTCGCCGGTATCCGGATGTGGTTTTGAGAACCTGACATGAAAAGAACAATTAAAACTTTGGTGGCGGCCGGCGTGGTCGGTAGCACAGCTGTCCTGGCCGGCGCCTACTTTGGCGTGGTCAACGTGGGGGCCGACGATCCCCATTTTCCTGCAGTGCATGCGTTTCTCACGATGGCCCGTGACCGCTCTATCGAAGTCCGTTCGCGGGACATCGAGGTTCCCAACCTGGATGATCAAGCTCTTATTCGCGCCGGTGCGGGCAACTACAACTCCATGTGTATCGGCTGTCATTTGGCGCCAGGTGTGGCGGAGACCGAGCTAAGCCAATCGCTTTATCCTGCGCCCCCCAACCTCGCCAAGATCGGTGTCGATGGCAATCCGTCAGCAGCGTTCTGGGTGATCAAGCATGGCATCAAGGCAACGGGTATGCCTGCGTGGGGCAAGAGCATGGGAGACGAGTACATCTGGGGCATGGTTGCCTTCCTCAACCAACTGCCGACGATGGATGCCAAGCAATACCAAACACTCGTCGCATCCAGTGGCGGCCATCAGCACGGTGGTGGGGAAACGCAGATGCATAACCATGAAGGACAGCACGGCGACAACAAGCCTGGCCATCATGACAATAGTGGCGGTGGCGATGACCATCATGGATCAGGTGATGCTGGAGAGCCTGGTCATCACGATGCCGCGGCTACGGATAGCGAGGGTGGCTCCGCACCTAAGGCAGGTCACCATTCGGATATGAGTGGCGATGACCACCATGCTGGGGATGAGGCGTCGTCCAACGGAGGTGATCATCACGCCGAGCAGGCTCCGAACGCCTCGCCCAAGACCCACACCCACGCCGATGGCAAAGAGCACGTACATGAAAGCTAAATATCTGGCCTTACTGGCCGCTCTCTCCGTCACGTCTGCGGTTCAAGCAGCTGATGCCCTGACGATTGATGTCCATCGTGATGCCAATTGCGGATGTTGCAAGAAGTGGATTTCACACCTCGAAGCGAATGGCTTCAAAGTCGTCGACCATGTTGAAAGCAACATGACAGCAGTGAAGCAAAGACTGGGCGTCGCGCCACGGTTAGCGTCTTGCCACACCGCGGTGATTGACGGCAAGTTCGTCGAAGGTCATGTGCCGGCGGCTCAGGTCATCGAACTCACCAAGCGCGATGATCTCGTGGGCATCGCTGTTCCCGGGATGCCGGCGGGCTCCCCCGGCATGGAAGTCGATGGCGTACAGCATGCCTACCAGGTCATTGGCTTGACCAAGACGGGTTCTGATCAGGTCGTTGCAGAATATCCCGCCCAGTAGTACTGCCTGCCAGCACGGCCGCTTGTGTGTAGTGGCCGACTCATTTTCATACGTCCTTTAACCTAAGTAAAAAAGGCGCCCTAGGGCGCCAAGGGCTGTCTCCAAACCAAAGGAGCACTACGAGGGGACAGCAGGACCAAGGAGCGAGCGGGCAATCAACCCGCTCGCTTGCCAGGGTTAGAGAACTTCCAGCGGGTACTCGACAATCAGGCGGAACTCATCCAAATCCGACTCGAAGTCGGTGGCGCGAGTCGTGGCTTGTCGAATGCGAAAGGACATGTCCTTCAACGACCCAGACTGCACAACGTACTTGGCCTCGATGTCCCGCTCCCAGCGCTTCTGGTTGGTCAACGGATCGCCGTTGTCATCACGGCGCATATAGACTTCGTTGGCGTTGCTGTAGTCGGCATCCCAGCCCTGGGCATATCGAGTCATGAAGCTCAATCCAGGCACACCGAAAGGCTCCATATCCAGGTCATAGCGCACTTGCCATGACTTCTCCTTCGGCGAGTTGAAGTCGCTGTACTGGATGGAGTTGTCGAGGTAGATGGAGTCCGATTGGCGCAAGTAGTCGAAGTCATCATCGCCATTGTTGCGCTGGAGACCCACCAGCACTGTATGAGCGCCGAATTGGATGCCGACCTTGCCGCTCCAGATGTTGTTATCGAAGCTCCCGAGGAGCTGCCTCCCTTCATCGACCGCCTTGTAGTAGTTCAGCCCGCCGATCAAGGCGACATCGTCCGCAAGCGGGTAGCTCAGCGTGGTGCCCGCGTAATATTGATTCCAGGCATCCTTGAGGCGGCTGGTGTAGAGACTAAAGCCGACGTTGTCATTAAGCGTGTAATCACCACCGAAATAGGCGATCCATGGCGAGTCCACTTCGCCCGCGTAGAAGGTAGCGAAGCCGTCGCGCATGCTGCTGGTATTGGGTTGGCTCATCGAGTGGAGGCGACCGCCCTGAAGCGACAGTCCTTCCACGCTGCTGTTGACCACGGTGACACCTCGGAAACTCTCCGGTAAAAGCCGTGCATCACCGTATTGGACGACCGGGCTGACGGGAAAGACGTCGCCTACCTTGATCTCGGTATCCATGAACCGAGTTTTCACCGCGCCCCCCAGTTTGGAGTAGTTGTCCTCAGCCTGCCCGAGGCTGTTGTAAGGCATCACGTCGACTGAGCCGCCTGCTCCAGAACGGCCGTCGCCGGTGTCAAGCTTGAGCCCTAGCATGGCAAAGGCATCGACACCAAAGCCTATGGTGCCCTCGGTGAAACCAGACTCGAATCTGCCTATCACGCCATGCGCCCACTCTTCCGAATAGCCATTACCCGAGCTGCTGGACTGGCCTTTACGGAAATCGCGGTTGAAGTAGAGATTTCGATTGAGAATGGTCAGGCTGCTGCCTTCGATAAATCCCTCGCCTTTCTCGCCGGCGGCCATTGCAGCTTGCCCGGTACTGACGCTCAGAGTGAGCAGAGAAAGTCCTAACAGGGTTCTGTTATTCATAAATGCTCCTGATGTTATTGGCAGTTGTCATTGTGTGGTCGCATATATGTGCCAAGCGCGCCGGGCATAGCCAGGCACGCCTTGGTCATATTTCCACATGCCAAATAACGTCAGGGTGACTTGGAAATTACATTTCAGTCAGCGCGATGTCATTTATCTAGTTTTGATTACGGCAACCTGTCCCGGCTGCCCGGTATTCAAGAATATTCAGATCGCCATTGGAGTCCTCGTAGGTCATCTGGGCCGGCATCACACCGCAGCTAGAGTCCGTCGGGGTAGTGGCCACGACCCTGGCGATATCGAGTTTCATGCCGTAGCGGTAATGAATAACTTCAGGCGGATTCTTTCCGTTAGCGGCAGCATACTCTTGCATGGCCTGCTCATTGGCCTGAATCATCCGACCATAGACACGATCAGCGCCGCCTTCTGCCAGAGCTGCAGAGGAAACAACCATAGCGGAAAGTGCAGCAATGACTTTGAGGTTTTTCATGTTTAATCACTCCTTCAAGGTGGTGATTAAAATATAAACGCAAGACCCTGTCACAAACGTGAAGCGAGAATTACATTCCTGTAATGGATCTAAACTCTTTGAGAGTAAAGGTTTTGATACGTCAGTTATGTTTGGCACTCGTCAGAGCAATTACAGGCGTCGGCTACCGAAGATAACAATTTCTACCCAGGTATCAGTGAGTGGGTCATTGGAAAGTCAGCTTTGGTGAGGCGATCGTTAGCGGTAGTAATGCACTCTTGGCGGCTCCCCATAGTCGCCGTCTGTGCATTTCGCTAAATGCGTGCGCTGCACAAACAGTGCAACGCACGGATTATTGCTAATTACAGCAGTGGAAGGGTGTAGCTCACGATCAGGCGGTTCTCATCAACGTCGTTGCCGAAGTTGGTTGAACGTAGTGTGGCGTTGCGCCATTTAACGCCCAGGTTTTTCAGCGCACCGTCCTGAAAGACATAGGCGATGTCAGTATTGCGCTCCCACTCCTTACCATCGGCACCGCCTGCGCCTAGATCAATATTGTCGCCGGTCAGGTAACGGGTCATGAACGTCAAGCCAGGGATGCCAACGCTGGCAAAGTTGAAGTCATAGCGGGCCTGCCATGAGGTTTCGTCTTTGTTGGCGAAGTC
>NZ_FMZQ01000032.1 GCF_900102635.1 Ectopseudomonas chengduensis
GCCGGCCTGGCTGAAGGGCAGATAACCCAGTTCGTCGAGGATGACCAGATCCATGCGCAGCAGAGCTTGGGCGATCCGCCCGGCTTTGCCGTCGTGCTTTTCGCGCTCCAGCAGATTGACCAGATCGACCGTGGAGTAGAAGCGCACGCGCTTGCCGTGCCGGGTGATGCCGGACACGGCCAGCGCAGTGGCCAGGTGGGTTTTACCGGTGCCAGGCCCACCGATCAGCACCACGTTCTGCGCGGTGTCGGTAAAGGCCAGACTGGCCAGTTCGCTGATCAAACGAGCGTCTGCGCTGGAGGCGCTGAAGTCGAAGCCGGCCAGGTCGCGGTGCATCGGCAGCTTGGCCATGTTGGGGTCGTCTCAGAAAACGGAAAATAAAGCACGCTAAGCCGGATGCAGTGGTCGCAGCGGCCGGAACTTGCCTGCGCCGATCTTGGCGCTGCTGCGCCAGAGGTAATCGCCGGTCAGGTTGATGTGCTCCCAGCCGAGCGGCGACAGGTATTTCAACAGGCCGTCATCGACCGCTTGACCGTGGCCGCGTAGTGCGTTCGCTGCCCGTTCCAGATAGGGGTCGTCTCAGAAAACGGAAAATAAAGCACGCTAAGCGTGCGTGGAGGCTGGCACCCAGCGGTACAGCGTCGGAATGGACACGCCGAGGTTCTTGGCCACGTCCTTGGGCGGCACCCCGCTGGCCAGCAGCTTCTTGGCCGACTCGATCTTGCTGTCGGTCATCTTCGGCTTGCGGCCGCCTTTGCGGCCGAGCTGCTTGGCGACTTCCAGCCCGGCGCGGGTGCGCTCGACGGTCAGCTCGCGCTCCATTTCGGCAAGGCTCGCCATGACGTGGAAGAAGAACCGCCCGGATGGTGTGCCGGTGTCGATGGAGTCGGTGAGGCTCCTGAACTGGACACCGTGCTTGTGCAGCTCGCCGACCAGATCGACCAGTTGCTTGACCGACCGGCCCAGCCGGTCGAGCTTCCAGACGACCAAAGTATCGCCTTCGCGCAGCATTTCGAGCGTCTTGGCCAAGCCAGGCCGGTCTGCCCGCGTGCCACTCACCTTGTCCTCGAAGACCTTTTTACATCCGGCCTTGCTCAAGGCTTCGCGTTGCAGCTCCAGGTTCTGATCCTGCGTCGAGACGCGCGCATAGCCAATCAACATGGCTTGTCTCGCGCCCGGTCGATGCGTTCCTGCATCGCCTGCATCACTTCTTCGTGGGTGTACGATCTGGCGTTGGCGTCGGTGGCTTGCCGCAGGGCTTCCTCAACCTCGCGCGTCATCCGCTCGTAATCCTCCGGCCACAGCGCTTGCTCCATGCGCAGCGACGCCTGACCCAGCAGGTGCAGCAGGCTGAACAGCCGCATGTCGTTGGTGGCGACGATGCGCTCCCGAATCTGCTCCTGAATAGCTTCGCTAGCCCGATGCGCTTGTGGTGTGGCAGTCCCCTCGTAGTCAGCGGGGAATTCCGCTTCCTCGGCAATCCTTGCCCAGGCGCTGGCCAGCGCCTCGATGGTTGACGTGCTCATTTCCGCCGCTCCTGTGCTCTTTGGCGAATCAACCGGCCAAGGGGCCTCGACGCGAAAACCAGCAGCATCACGCCTATCGGATACCAGGTCGAGAAGACCACCAAGGCATCGAAGGCTGGCCGTCCGGTGTTGGTAGGCAGTACGGCGGTCACAGCCATCAACCCGCCGACCGTCCAGATGATGCGCCACACGTAGGGCATCACGCGGGGCACGTAGCCGTCATCGAAAGCGGTCTGGTAGTAGCGGCGCAGGCCGCGCTCGGCAAGCGCCTGGCGCTGCCGCTCCGACAGCGCATCCGTCCGGCCATACCAGCGCCGGAATGGTGGACAGCGCAGCAGCAAAGGGGTGAAGAGGATCATCACCGCCACGATCGCGACACCCCACGCCATGACGGCGCCGGCATCGGGCCGCTTGGCGTTCTCGATCACGGGCGCGAAGACGCCCGGAGCACCGATCATCCAGAACAGCGCAATGTGCTGATGGAAGGAGAGCTTCATTTGCTCATCCACTTGCGCAGCAGGCGCTTTTTCAGGGAGGCGCGTTCTTGCGGGTTGCGTCCCTTGTGATTGGCGATGCGATCCGCCGTGGCGGCCTGGCGCTTGACGGGCCAGTAGGAGCGGCCATCCTTGCCCATCGACCAGACGCTGCTGGCCTGGTTTTCCAGCAGGGGCAGATGGGCGCTCAGGGCTTCGGGCGACGCGCTGGTCAGCGCCGTGCGCTCACGGGTGCGCCAGCGCTGATGCCAGAGCTTCTTGTCCTCGCGCTCGCTGCCGCAGGTCGTGTGCCCGACGATGGGTGTTTTGCGGCGGCTGCGGCTCATAACGTAGTGGTCTCCAAGAACATTCAGGACTGATCCCAGGCGTCGATGGTCAAGACCTGATCGGCAGGACAGGCGGCTACGCGGTCGGGAACTGGATGGTGTTCAGTCTCATGCCGACCCCATTCGATTGATCGCGTCGCTTGCGGCACGCTGCGACGCAAGGAGGTTTGCGACCTGGTTTAGCAGCCGTGTCCGCTGCATGTCTGTTACCTATCTCCCCGACCGCTCATTGGACCAACTCCAGAGATTGGGCTCTATCGCTCAGCCAATACGAAACCGGCATTGGCTGATGCCACAACCGAGACGAACACAAATGGCTCGGTACCTGTATTTCGCGCCCCGTGCACTTGGCCCGGTCTTGCCACGGCTATCTCACCTTCCCTGAGGGCACGAACAATCCCATTGCCCTGAAAGTAATCAGCCATTCCCGACAAAACAGTCCACGTGTCTTGGCCGTGAGGATGAATGTGAGCCGCAATTTCCTGCCCGGGATGGACATGCCAAACCACGATAATTGAGTCTCGGGTTTCAAGCACAACGGAACGAATAGGCTCGCCTTCGGACGGCTGAACATACTCGGCTACAGAAAATATTCTCGATTCAACAGTCATCGGAGATCCCTCTTTCACAGTGCCCCCAGACAGGCTGGATATGAGTTCTAACTCGAATTTGAACGGGAGGCTGGTCGTGCGGTCGTGCAGTTGCCGATGAGCGTGTCGGCTGCTGCCTCCTTGCCCACCAGCGAACTCACGTCCGTTGCGGCCATCCAGAAGGTCTTGCCCGAGCGCGGCTCATAGGTCGCGGGATCGAACACGCCAGAGGGGCCGAACATCGGCGGCTTGATTGGTCATGGCTCCATGCCTTTGTCGTTACGGTCTTCATCGTCGGCATCCTGACGCACGGCGGGCAATTGCTGGAGCAACGCCGGCAGCCATTCCTGTACCGTCTCCCACACCACATCGAGGTTGATGTCGAAATAGCCGTGAGCCATGCGATTACGCATATTGCGCATGCTGCGCCACGGCACGTCGGCATGCGCCTGGGTGAACTCGACGTAGCCATCCATCACCTTTGTGGCCGCCTCGCCGATGACGATCAGGCTCATGATGACGGCCTGCTGGGTGCGCTTGTCGGCCAAGAAGTCGTCCTTGGCCATCCCTTCCACGAAGCTGCGCGCATCGGTTGCGGCCTGCTGAATGTGGTCGAGGTAATCGGGCAGGCGGTTCTCGCTCATATCGGTTGCGCCTCCGCGAGCACCTTGGCCCGGAACTTCGGCGGCAGGTCGCCGGGAGTCAGCAGATCGACGTCAACGCCGAGCAGCGATTTCAGTTCTTCTTCCAAATCGCCCAAGTCCAACAACGTGGCACCGGGCAGCGCATCGACCAACAGGTCGAGGTCGCTGCCATCCCGGTCGGTGCCATGCAGCACCGAGCCGAAGACGCGCGGGTTCGCGGCGCGAAAGCGGCCTACCGCTTCACGCACTGCGCTTCGCTTCATGTCAAGCACAACAGACGGTCGCATGGGCATCCTTTCTTATCGAAACTCGTTGAGATGATATGCAATCAAGAATAGAATTTCAAGAACTATTTTCGAGAATCGCAATGCCTTGATTCCCGTGCCGCGTGTCACTTTCAGAAGGCGACAGCACGAAATATCAAAAGTCGACCGCACGGTCTTTTCTGACGTTGGAGTCGCCTCAGAAAACGGAAAATAAAGCACGCTAAGGCGTAGTTCCCTCGGGCTACACCGCGTCCGCACTGCGCGGTTCTTTCTTCCCTTGCAGTGACGCAATCAGCGGGCAGGAAACGTTCCCCTTCCGCGCATGGCAGGCGCACACCAAATCAGACAGCACGGCCTCCATGCGCGCCAGGTCAGCCATCCTCTCGCGCACGTCCTTGAGCTTGTGCTCGGCCAGGCTGCTGGCTTCCTCGCAATGGGTGCCATCCTCCAGCCGCAGCAGCTCGGCGATCTCATCCAGGCTGAAGCCCAACCGCTGGGCTGATTTCACGAAGCGCACCCGCGTTACATCCGTCTCGCCATAGCGGCGAATGCTGCCGTAAGGCTTGTCCGGTTCCGGGAGCAAGCCCTTGCGCTGATAGAACCGGATGGTCTCCACATTGACCCCGGCCGTCCTGGCGAAAACGCCAATGGTCAGGTTCTCCAAATTGTTTTCCATATCGCTTGACTCCGTACATAACTACGGAAGTAAGCTTAAGCTATCCAATTCAGATTCGAAAGGACAAACGTATGTCTGAACCTCAAAACGGGCGCGGCGCGCTCTTCACTGGCGGGCTGGCCGCCATCCTCGCCTCGGCTTGCTGCCTCGGGCCGCTGGTTCTGATCGCCTTGGGGTTCAGCGGCGCTTGGATCGGCAACTTGACGGTGTTGGAACCCTATCGCCCCATCTTTATCGGCGTGGCGCTGGTGGCGTTGTTCTTCGCCTGGCGGCGCATCTACCGGCCGTCAGCCGCCTGCAAACCGGGTGAGGTTTGCGCGATTCCCCAAGTGCGAGCTACTTACAAGCTCATTTTCTGGGGCGTGGCCGTGCTGGTTTTGGTCGCGCTCGGATTTCCCTACGTCGTGCCATTTTTCTATTGATCACAGGAGTTCACCATGAAAAAGCTGCTTTCCGCCCTTGCCCTCGCTGCCGTTGTTGCCCCCGTGTGGGCCGCCACCCAGACCGTTACGCTGTCCGTACCGGGCATGACCTGCTCGGCCTGTCCGATCACTGTCAAGAAGGCGATTTCCAAGGTCGATGGCGTCAGTAAAGTTGACGTGACCTTCGAGACGCGCGAAGCGGTGGTCACCTTCGATGATGCCAAGACCAGCGTGCAGAAACTGACCAAGGCTACCGAGGATGCGGGCTACCCATCATCAGTCAAGAACTGATCATGAAAGACCCGAAGACACTGCTGCGGGTCAGCATCATTGGCACAACCCTCGTGGCGCTGTGTTGCTTCACCCCTGTTCTGGTCATTTTGCTCGGTGTGGTCGGCTTGTCCGCGCTGACCGGCTATCTGGACTATGTGCTGCTGCCTGCGCTGGCGATTTTCATCGGCTTGACCATCTACGCCATCCAACGAAAACGCCAAGCCGATGCCTGCTGCACCCCGAAATTCAATGGAGTAAAAAAATGACCGAAATCACCGTGAATGGCATGACCTGCACATCCTGCGCCACCCATGTCAAAGATGCTTTGGAAAAGATTCCCGGCGTGAATGCCGCTGTGGTGTCCTATCCAGAAAGCCGCGCGCAAGTCATGGCAGACACCGCCGTGAGCCACAACCAACTGCTGGCCGCCATCGCCGCATTGGGTTATCAAGGCTCGATCCGGGTTGGTGATTTCAAAGATGAACCAAAAATCCGTGATGCACTTGAGGGCGCCGGTTTGCATATCGCCATCATTGGCAGCGGCGGGGCCGCGATGGCGGCGGCGCTGAAGGCCGTCGAGCAAGGCGCGACGGTCACGCTGATCGAACGCGGCACCATCGGCGGCACCTGCGTCAATATCGGCTGTGTGCCGTCCAAGATCATGATCCGCGCTGCCCATATTGCCCATCTGCGCCGGGAAAGTCCGTTCGACGGCGGTATTGCGGCAACTGTGCCTGCGATTGACCGCAGCAAACTGCTGGCCCAGCAGCAGGCCCGTGTCGATGAACTGCGGCACGCCAAATACGAAGGCATCCTGGACGGCAATCCAGCCATCACCGTTTTGCACGGTGAAGCGCGTTTCAAGGACGACCAGAGCCTGGTCGTCCGTTTGAACGAGGGTGGCGAGCGCGAGGTAACGTTCGACCGCTGCCTGGTCGCCACCGGTGCCAGTCCGGCCGTGCCGCCGATTCCGGGCCTGAAAGAGTCACCCTACTGGACTTCCACCGAAGCGCTTGTCAGCGACACCATTCCCGCACGCCTGGCCGTGATCGGTTCGTCGGTGGTGGCGTTGGAACTGGCGCAAGCCTTTGCCCGGCTCGGCAGCCAGGTCACGATCCTGGCACGCAGCACCTTGTTCTTCCGGGAAGACCCGGCCATCGGCGAGGCCGTGACAGCCGCTTTCCGCGCCGAGGGCATCGAGGTGCTGGAGCACACGCAAGCCAGCCAGGTCGCCCATGTGAACGGCGAATTCGTGCTGACCACCGGACACGGTGAATTGCGCGCTGACAAGTTGCTGGTTGCCACCGGTCGGGCACCGAATACGCGCAGCCTCGCGCTGGACGCGGCGGGGGTCACTGTCAATGCGCAAGGGGCCATCGTTATCGACCAAGGCATGCGCACGAGCAACCCGAACATCTACGCGGCCGGCGACTGCACCGACCAGCCGCAGTTCGTCTACGTGGCAGCGGCCGCCGGCACCCGTGCCGCGATCAACATGACCGGCGGCGACGCAGCCCTCAATCTGACCGCGATGCCGGCAGTGGTGTTCACCGACCCGCAAGTCGCCACCGTGGGCTACAGCGAGGCGGAAGCGCACCACGATGGCATCGAGACCGACAGTCGCACGCTGACACTCGACAACGTTCCGCGAGCGCTTGCCAACTTCGACACACGCGGCTTCATCAAGCTGGTCATCGAGGAAGGTAGCGGACGGCTCATCGGCGTGCAGGCGGTGGCCCCGGAAGCGGGCGAACTGATCCAGACGGCGGTGCTCGCCATCCGCAACCGCATGACGGTGCAGGAACTGGCCGACCAGTTGTTCCCCTACCTGACAATGGTCGAGGGGTTGAAGCTTGCGGCGCAGACCTTCAACAAGGACGTGAAGCAGCTTTCCTGCTGCGCTGGATAAAAAAAGGAGGTTTTCAATGAGCGCCTACACCGTGTCCCGGCTGGCCCTTGATGCCGGGGTGAGCGTGCATATCGTGCGCGACTACCTGCTGCGCGGATTGCTGCGTCCGGTGGCGTGCACCCCGGGCGGCTATGGCCTGTTCGATGATGCCGCCTTGCAACGGCTGTGCTTCGTGCGGGCGGCCTTCGAGGCGGGCATCGGCCTGGACGCGCTGGCGCGGCTGTGCCGGGCGCTGGATGCTGCGGACGGCGATGAAGCGGCCGCGCAGCTTGCCGTTCTGCGCCAGTTCGTCGAGCGTCGGCGCGAAGCGTTGGCCGATCTGGAGGTGCAGTTGGCCACCATGCCGACCGAGCCGGCACAGCACGCGGAGAGTCTGCCATGAACAGCCCCGAGCGCTTGCCGTCCGAGACGCACAAACCGATCACCGGCTACCTGTGGGGCGCGCTGGCCGTGCTCACCTGTCCCTGCCATTTGCCGATTCTCGCCATTGTGCTGGCCGGCACGACGGCCGGCGCGTTCATCGGAGAGTACTGGGGTATCGCAGCCCTCACGCTGACCGGTTTGTTCGTCCTGTCTGTGACACGACTGCTGCGGGCCTTCAAAGATCGATCATGAGCGCTTCCCATTGAGACAAACCACGCTGTCGCTACGTTGCCTCATGCCGGCATCAAATTCGGCTGAGTAGCTTCTCGCCATCTGGACGTAGCTCACCCTTGGGTGAAACATGCCGATACAGGGTCTGCCGCGTGACGCCAAGTTCCTGGCACAGGTCGCCGACCTTGGTCTCTGGCTGACCCATTGCCGCCATCGCCAGCCGCAGCTTGGCGGCGGTCATCTTGAACGGCCGGCCGCCTTTCCGCCCGCGCGCGCGGGCCGAGGCTAGGCCGGCAATCGTGCGCTCCGCGATCAACTCGCGCTCGAACTCGGCCAGGGCGGCGAAGATGCCAAAGACCAGCTTGCCGGCGGCGGTCGTGGTGTCGATGGCCGCGCCGTGCCCGGTTAATACCTTCAAGCCGATGCCGCGCCCAGTCAGGTCGTGCACGGTGTTGATGAGATGTCGCAGGTCGCGTCCGAGCCGATCCAGTTTCCACACGACCAGTGTGTCGCCAGTTCGCAACGCCTTCAGGCAGCTCGTCAAGCCGGGCCGATCCTCGCGCATGCCGGATGCCTGGTCCTCGTAAAGATGTACTGGATCGACCCCGGCGGCAATCAGCGCGTCGCGCTGCAAATCGGTAGCCTGGGAGCCGTCCGCCTTCGATACCCGCATGTAGCCTATCAGCATGTCGTACCTGTCACATATACGTTCGATTATGTGACAGTGTGAGCCAGAAAGTTCTCGCCGTCAAAAACTGTCACTTAACCCGCCATTTAGTCTAAGACCTGCAAACGGCCATTCAGGCTCGTAATGTGACAAAAACTCCGGCGGGATGCCCTCCTTGGTGAACGTGGCGCGCAAACGTTCCAGGGATTCGGGGTCGCGTCGCCCGTAGGACGCCAGTGTGAACAGCAAGCGGGCCGTCTCCGGGTTGTGTCGCGCTTCAATGATGGCCTCATCGATGGCCTGGGCTGCTCGTTGCCAGTGGTTGATGGGTTCCGGCTTCGGCACCTTCGCCGGCAGGCCGTTGGTGAAACCAGTGTGCGGCTCCGTCTGAAACAGCGCGGCCTGTTCCCCGCGCGGGATCAGCGCCTTTGACTCGATCAGCGTGATGGCGGTGGCCGCCGCCTCCAGCATCTGCCACTGCACCGCCGGGGCCAGAATCTCGTAGGGACGCCACAGACTCTGCCCGGCGCGCAGCGGATGGCCGCAGCGCTCCCAGACATGGCGGATGCTCGCCGAGCAACTGCCGCAGTGCGAGAGCGGCGTGTTCAGCTCATCAAGCAGGGTGCGCAGCAGCCGGAACCACAAGCCGGCGTGGACACGCCGACGCGGCAGCTCCACAAAACCCGTCGTCAGCGCCTGCCAGGTGCGCCGGTCCATGCAGGCGATTGCGTCATCGGCAGGGCGCGGCGCAGCATCGGCGATTTCCCACTGAAGATACCGGCCGGGCATGCCCCAGTAGGACTCCAGCCAGCAGCCATGCTGCGGGCAGCTCAGCATCAAGGGGAGCTGCCAGACGAGTAGCACAGCTTGATTCGTTGGATCGTTCAGACACTGCGGACACGCCCGGCGAATCGTCTGGCTCGGTAGCCAGGCACGCCAGCGAGTGATGGACCGCACCTTGCGGGTGCGCTTGGGCAGGAGCACCGCGCATTGGAATGTATAGGTTTCCAAGGCTGCTGGTACCGAATCGTCGAGACTGTCGAGCAGCCACGGCACCCAGCCTGCAAGACTCATGCTGCGCAACCGCTCCAGCTCGACGCCACTGCGCTGGCAGAGCGCCGTCAGCAACGACAAGGATGGTGCGGTATCCAGGTCATCAAGTTGGCTGTGACCAAGATCGTGGGCCAGCAGCTCGTGCACGTCCATCTGGTAGCAGGCGGCGACCCGGTTGAGCCATGAGGACAGGGCTTCGCCTTCCTTGGGTGCCGGATGCAGCGGCCAGCGCGGCGCGGACTTCACATCAGTTCCCGCTCGAACTGTCGCCGCCGCTCACTGGGGCCGATGTAGTCGGCCATGCTGAGCGTGCGGTGGTTGATCGCTTCCTCGCCACTCTCCACGGCGGCGACGGCCGCCGCCACCAGCAGATGTGCAAGCTCGCCGATGGTGCCTTCGCTCCGGGTGAGCAGGTAGCGGGCCATGTCCAGCGTGGCAATCGGGGATGGCCGCCGTAGCGGGAGTGACGCCGCGAAGCTGGCCAGCAGCGAGCAGCAGTCCTCATTGGCCTCCCACGGCGGCAGCAGCATCGGCTCGAAGCGGTTTTCCAACTGATCGTCCGAACGGATGGCCAGGTACGCCTCGCGCGTGCCGACCCCGACCAGGGGGATACGCAGCTCGTTGCCGAGGAAGCGCAGCAGGTTGAGGAACTCGCGCCGGTTAACGCTGTTGCCAGCCAGTACATTGTGCAGTTCGTCGATCACCAGCATGCGCACGCCGACCATGCGCAGCAGGGCCAGCGCCAGTTGCTCCATTTCCGGCAGCCGTGGGCGCGGGCGCAGCGGCGCGCCCATCGCAGCCAGCAGCGCGACATAGAAGCGGATCACCGATGGCTCTGACGGCATCTGCACGACCAGCACCGGGATATGTTCTTGGTCAGCGTCGGTGCCGACCGGGTGCGCCCGCCGGAATTTCTCGACGATCATCGACTTGCCGTTGTTGGTGGGGCCGACCAGCAGCAGGTTTGGCATGCGTTGCTTGTTCGGCCACGCATACAGAGTTTCCAGCCGGTTCAGCGCCTCGACCGCGCGCGGGTAGCCGATCCAGCGGTCGGCGCGAATGCGCTGGATGCGCTCGTCTGCCGGCAGCCTGGCCAAACCCTGTGCCGCTGGCAGCAGGTGGGACAGGTCAATGACGGGATATTCGTCCACGGCTACCACTCCTCGATCTGATCGAACGGTTTGGCCGGCGGCAGGTTGTCTGCCTGCGGGTCAGCCATGTCCACATCCGGCGGTATGGGCTTGGCCGGTGGCTCCGACGTCTTGAGGTGCTGGCGGCGATCAGCGTCGCGCCGCGCCTTGCGCGTGGCCTTCTGGGCGGTGGTCACGATCTCGCGCATCTGCCCGATCATGCGGAACAGCGCCGACTCGTCCACCTGCTCGCGCCCGAGCTGACGCAATTTGGCCAGCGCCTGGCGTTGTTCCCAGAGGGTGACGGCCGGATGGGACAAGGTGCGGTAGTGGATCTCCAGATAGTGCTGACCTTCCGGTTCCAGTACCCAGATGCGGCTGATGTCGCGCGGATCGCGCCGGATCAGGAAGGCGGGCAAGCGCTCGCGCCGGGCAATCCACGGCTTGAGGGCGTCGGCGTAGTAGTGGATGTGGTCGATGACAAAGCCGGTGCGGGTCAGGGTGCGGCGGATCACCGGCAGGAAATCGACCAAAAACGCGGTGGGGCGGGTAACGACGGCCGGGACGCCAACGCGCTCCACGGCCTCGGCCCAGCGCGCGGCCGGCGGCTGGAGCAGGCCGTTGTGCACGGAGCCGTGATAGGTGCCTACCGCCAACGCGAGCCAGCGCTCCAGCTCGCGCAGCGTCAGGGTGGCCATCTTCTCGGAATCGTACTCGCCGCGCTGGCCGGGATTGGAGAAGGTCGTCCCCGGTAATTCGTCGTGGATCATCTGCATCGCCGTGCCGATGATCCGTTCCACGATGCCGCCGTAGTGCGGCTGGCCTGGTGGGCGATAGTCCAGCCGGATGCCATGCTGTTCGCAGCCACGGCGCAGCGCTTCGCTTTTGAACTCGGCCGCGTTGTCCAGATAGAGCAGCCTGGGCTTGCCGCTCATCGGCCAGTCCATTTCCACATTCAGCCCTTCCAGCCAGGGCCGCTTGTCGCAGGCGGCATGCGCGAGGCATAGGCCGACCGAGACGGCGGACGGCGCTTCCAGCGTGACCACCATGCCGAGTACGCAGCGCGTGAACACGTCGATGGCGAGGGTCAAATATGGGCGGCCAATCGGTTGCCGGTCGCGCTCGTCGACCACGATCAGGTCGATGACGGTGTGGTCGATCTGCACCTGTTCCAGCGGCATGGTGACTTCGGGCGGAATGCCACCCGCGCCTTGCAAGGGACGGGCAGCGTCCTGCCCGCCCCGGCTGCGGGCTATTTTCGCCGGGTGTAGTCCGGCAATCCGCTGGGCCACGGTGTTGCGCGCCGGCACCGGCAGCTTCTGGGTTTTGCACGCCTGCGCGACTTCGCGGTGGAACGCCGCCAGGCTGCGTTTCTGCTTGGTCAGGAAGCGCTTTTGCAGCAGCTCGCGGATGATGCGCTCGACCGGTTCCGGCAAGCGCCCCTTGCCTTTGCCGCCGCCGGATCGGCCGGGCGTCAGGTCTGTTACCAGGCCAGTACCCTGCCGGGCGCGACGGATCAGGACATATACCTGTCGCCGGGACAGGCCCAGCGCTTGGGCTGCCTCATCGGCGGCTTCATGCCCGACCACCTCAAGCGCTGCCAGTGGCCCGATGATTTCCGTCCGGTGCCGGGCTTGCGCCCATGCCTCGTCGGGCAGGGTGGCCACGCCTTGCGCGGCAATCGGTGGAGTGTCTGATGTCATGCCCAAACCTCGCTTTGGTGCACACGAGTATTGAGCATAGTCGAGATTGGTGCAGACGACTCCTGATATTGGGCTGTCAGGAGCCGTATGCACACCAGGCGTTACATCCAGTCAGATGGTGCGGTCGTCTTCTGAAAACGACAT
>NZ_FMZQ01000031.1 GCF_900102635.1 Ectopseudomonas chengduensis
TGCTCAAAAATTGAGCAGAAGCAGTTGAACACCTGGGTCAGTTTTCAGTCGGCAGAACAGCCTCTACTGGGTCAGTTTTCGGTCAGCGGCAACATTCGCGGATCGATTCGGCACTTTCTGTGCTCTCAACGGTGACCTTGCCGGCCGCTCGATCCACTTCTACTCGTGCATCCTGATCCAGAGCTTGAATGGCCTTCGTGATTTTGCTCACGCAACTGCCACAACCCATACCCGAAACATTCAGGCTGAACATCTCTCTCACCTCATTTCGTCCGCGGCTCAAGTTACCGCACAGACAGTATCGACCTTGACACGATGGCAAGGTCAAGTGCGCAAACGCAACAATAAGGCTCAGCCGTTGTTCACAGGCATCAGGATGGGGTTCGATGAACACACCACTACGTGCCTTGCGCCCCTCGTCAGGGCGACATACAGATTCTGAGCGGTCATAAGTTCAGGATGCAGAACAACCGAGACATCCGCCTCGAGCCCCTTGAGAAGTAATGTGCTGCCTACCGAGCGTCTTGCGATGGGGCGGGCAAGGTGTCGATTGCGTTCTCGCGCTTGAATGGCTGCACTCAGAAAGTCGGCTGTACCTCCCGCCACAGCTTGCATAGCGGACCGGCAGCAGTGCAGAACTTCCGGTCGGTACACCCGTGCCCCCGGCTGTTCGGCGAGGGCGTTGAGCACAAGGAGTGCTCGCTGCGGTGTTGGCTCCCCGACGAATGCGACGGCCTCGGCCTCGGCCGGGGTCGGTGGCGTTCGGGCACGTCCTGTGCGCAGAGACTCCACGCGCGTTCGCAGGTTTGCTGCACCTACCCCCGTCATTACGCTGGAAGCAAACTCCACAAGTTGTGCCAGAGCATTGGCACCCTGCAAGTCAAAGTTCCTGGCGAAGTTGACGAGATCTCTCAGGTCGACGGCTTCTACGGCCATGGCACCGGGTGTCTGGCTCGTGAGCTGATGGCGACCTTGCACGTTGATGGAGTCCCCGATGATGAGGACGCTACCCTGAGCGTTGGGAGCTTCGGTTCTCGCGGCCACCAGTCGCTGCTGAACTTCGGTTCCGGCGTTTAGCTGCACCCAACGCACTTCTGCTGGAGCCGTGCGCAGATCCACCGGCTGACCAGCTTGAAGTTGTTGCCTTATGGCGAGCAGCCACTGCCCGAGGTTCTCAGCTCCAGCCAGCCGCCAGCGCCACGGTATCCTCAACTCTCCCGCTGCGGGAAACAGGGGTTGCACCTCATTCGCCCAATGCACCAGTCGATTGCCACGGAAGCTGAATATGGCTTGCATCGGGTCACCGAGCACGCAGGTCGGAAGCACCTGGGCCAAACCAGACACGATGGCGTGCTGGACGACGTTGCAGTCTTGGTACTCGTCGACAAGCAACCGTGCATAGGTGGCGCGAAGGGGCTGAGCGAGGTGACCGGCCTGCAACAACTGCATGGCGGCCTCCCGAATTGCCGGGTAGTCAGTATTGGGTTGATGCAGCTGTAGGATCTGCGGGTTATGGCCGCTTCGCGCTGGGAACTTAGCGATCAGGCGCATCGAGAATCCGTCAATGGTGGAGACTCGATATGCGGAGTTAGGAACACCGGCTCGTCTCAGGCGCGCCCGTAAGGCCGCAACGCCGGCGTTCGTATGTGTCAAGACGAGGATGGGTTTGCTCTGCGTATGCGCGATGAGCGTCTCGGCAATCAATTGCGTTTTTCCACAACCTGCGGGGGCCGTTATGGAGCCACGCTCGATAGCGAAAAGATCAATCTCAGGGGGCACTTGTAAACGTCCAGAGCTGATTCGTGACTGCCATGAAGCCCGGTTCGACGTTCTGTAAAGACGGACCGACGATGTCCCTTGCAACCTCCTGATAGGTTGTCAGCGACTTGAACCAGCCGCTGTTGCGGATACGGGATGCGGTTCCCAGCAGCTCTCGTCTCTCAGGTGAGTACCCATCCACGAGTCGCTTGGCTCGGATATCGTTCAGCGTCACGCGGCCTTGGGACTTCGTCTGAATGTGTGCGTTCATCAGCTCTGCACCCACTATTGTTTCGGCTTTCGCCAGAAGTGCATCGAGTGCTTGCTCACTGAGATGGCGGAAGATCTCGTCCTCCAACGTGAGGCCTGGTCGCCATGTAAGAATTTGCCCGCCGGCGGCCAAGAATGCTTCAGCGAGCCCCGCGGTCGAAGGCTTGTCGGCATCTACAAAAACCATCACGCGGTAACCCAAGTTCAGAAGTGCTGTTCCCCGGATAAGACTGTTATCGGGGCTTCCCCCGCCGGCGTCCACATACGCGCCGCCATGGGCCAGGAATGAGGTAGCGCCAAGACTGACCCACCATTGGTCAAGGCCACGCGCGAAGCCAACCTCGCTGGCCCCCTCGCAAACGATGATGGATTTGGCGAGGAATGCTTCGGGGTCCTTCCGAAGGGTACTTTGTACCTCGTTGGCTTCCCCAGCTGGCATAACACTGTGGCGCTGAGGTGCTGACCGAACAACGAATAACTGGCTGCCGGACAGCTCGCGCAGCGCGACCGGCGAGTGCGTCGTCATGAACACTTGCAACGGAGCGGCAGCGTCCTTTGCACCCAGCGAGTCCAGGAATCGCATGAGCCGATGAGGTTCAAGCCCGTATTCCACCTCATCAACCAGGGCAATTGGCGCGGCGCTGGCCGCAGCCCTTTGAAGCCCTGCCACTAGCAAGCGTGACGAGCCCGTGCCAAGGGAGCGCAGCGGAATACCTGTTTCACTGTGCAGCGCGATCGCCCCCTCGCCAATCGACACAGAATGTGCGTCAAGGAGCGCCTGAGGCATAGCCCCGACCGAAACGCCAAGATGCTGTGCTGTGCGTTGCACGACCTCAAGCGTCTGGGTCAGATGTTCGGCTGCTTGATTGCCAAAGTTCGCTCTTGCTTGCCTAGCGGCGCGCGCCAGTTCAGCACCAAGCTCGGCGCGCTCATCGGTAAGTCGATTGAGCACTGAGCCACGACTCCACGACAGGTTCGAGCTCGCAAAGCTGCCGATACGGGCGGGCGCTAGTGCCGCTCGTTCTTTCCAGGGAAGAGTGCGTTCAAGTTGCTGCTGCTCCGCGCGCTCGGAGAAAAGTGTCCAAACAGGCTCCAAATCGGCACCAACTTGCAGACGCAAGGTGATGACGGTCTCCAGCCCCGCTCGCGGTTCGTCTTCGACTTCCCCCGTACCGGGATGGAATCCACGCAAGAACTCGCCGTAGACATCAATATCCATCAGCGATAACGGCAGATCGCCAAGCGCCACGCTGATGGTGATGGGTACATCGACGTTTAATGCGAAGAAGTCCATGTCGCCGAACGTGCCGCCTCGGCGAGCGCCGACGCAAAGGTCAATCGCATCTAGAATGCTGGACTTTCCACTATCGCCAGGACCTATGAGGCAGTTAATTCCTGGGGCCGGCACCCAGTCGAGCGCCTGGATAGATCGGAAGTTGCTGATAATCAGTCTGCGAATGCGGGCCACGGAGAGTCCTCATGGGTTAACGACGACCAGTCTCCTACCCGCAGCGGCAACAGTCCATAGAACGTCACCTCGTCACTATGTGTTGCGACAGATAGGTCGGACCGGAAACTACCGTACGGCATTTTCCGGTCAGATGCGCTTCTGAATAATCACCTGGTCGGTGGTATGGAAGCCTATCCGATGTCCGTTGATTTCAACCTCAGAGCATTGAAGACCACCGACGCCGAGCTGACACTCATCGCCAGCGCAGCAATCAAGGGCGACAGAAGATGCCCCGTCAGCGGGTACAGCAGCCCCGCTGCTAGCGGGATTCCCATCGCGTTGTAGAGGAACGCAAAGGCGAGGTTCTGCCTCATGTTTTTCACGGTTGCCACTGACAGGGTGCGCGCTCGCAGGATGCCCATCAGATCTCCCTTGACCAGCGTCACTTGGGCGCTGTTCATCGCCACATCGGTACCGGTGCCCATGGCGATACCTACGTCAGACCTGGCCAGGGCGGGCGCATCGTTGATGCCGTCACCCGCCATGGCGACACGACGGCCATAGCCCTGCAAATCGGCGACCAGTTTCTCCTTATCCTGCGGTTTGACCTCACCATGCACTTCCTCGATTCCGAGCTGCTTCGCCACGGCTCTTGCTGTGGTGAGGCCATCACCAGTGGCCATGATGACCTTTACGTCTTCGCTTTGAAGCTTGGAGACAGCCTGTTGAGAAGTAGGCTTGATCGGATCGGAAACGGCCAGGAGTCCCGCCAGGCGACCATCAACGGCCAAATAGATGATGCTGATGCCTTCCAGACGCAGTTGCTCGGCGCGATTGCGCAGCGGGGTAATATCGACGCCCGCCTCGTCCATCAGTGCGGTGTTGCCGAGCTGCAGCTGATGGTCATCGACCTGGCCGCGCACACCAATACCCGAGCCAGATTCGAAAGTGTCCGGTTTGACCAGTGCAATGCCCTGACCGCGCGCATGATCGACGATGGCATGAGCCAGCGGGTGCTCACTACCCTGGTCGAGACTAGCAGCCAGGCGCAGCACTTCATTGGAGTCGTAACCGCCTGTCCCTTCCGCACTATGAAATACGGGACGCCCCTCAGTCAGGGTTCCAGTCTTGTCGACGATGAGCGTGTCGATCTTGCATAGATTTTCGATGGCGCTGGCATCGCGGAACAACACACCGCTGCTAGCGGCCTTGCCAGTCGCAACCATGACGGACATCGGGGTTGCCAGACCCAGAGCGCAGGGACACGCAATGATTAGCACCGCCACCGCATTGATCAGGCCAAATACCCAGCCTGATTCCGGCCCTAATAGCCCCCAGCCGAAGAAGGTCAGAATCGCGATCAGGATCACCCCGACCACGAAATACCCTGCCACCGCATCAGCCATACGCTGCATGGGGGCCTTGGAACGTTGGGCTCTGGCCACCATCTGAACGATCTGCGACAGCATGGTCTCGGCACCGACCTTCTGCGCCTCCATCACCAGGCTGCCGTGGGTGTTCAGGGTGGCACCGATAAGGGCATCCCCTACCCGCTTGGTCACGGGTAACGGTTCTCCGGTAAGCATCGACTCGTCGACGGCGCTCTCCCCCTCTAGAACCGTACCGTCCACCGGGACTTTCTCTCCCGGCCGGACACGTAGGTGGTCGCCCTGATGGACATGTGTCAGCGGAATATCTTCTTCCTGGCCATCGGGCTTGATGCGACGCGCAGTCTTTGGTGCCAGCCTCAGCAGTGACTTGATGGCTGCCGAAGTCTGCGAGCGGGCCTTGAGTTCGAGCATTTGGCCCAACAGCGTGAGTGAGATAATCACCGCGGCTGCTTCAAAATAGACGCCGATACGTCCGTCCTGGGCAAAAGCCGCCGGAAACCACTGCGGAACCAAGGTAGCGGCCACGCTGTAGAGGTAGGCAGCGGCCGTTCCCAAACCGATCAGGGTCCACATGTTGGGGCTGCGGTGGCGGATGGAGTCAATGCCGCGGGTGAAGAATACCCAGCCACCCCATAGCGTCACGGGCGTCGCCAGAGCCAGCTCGACCCAGTTCTGGGTCGTGCCATGAAACAGTTGCAAGGAATGGCCGGCCATCGCCAATACGGTCACGATGACGGTCAACGGTAGGGTCCACCAGAACCGCAGCGAGAAGTCCTTCAGCTCTGGATTTTCCTCCTCTTCCAGCTCCGGGATGACAGGTTCCAGCGTCATCCCGCAGATCGGGCAGTTTCCGGGAGCCGGTTGACGGATTTCTGGATGCATCGGGCAGGTGTATTCAGCACCTACAGGTGTCGATGTGGGTGCTGGAGTCGCGTGCTGGTGATGCTCCCCATGAGACTGATGGCTCATGTACTGATGAGGATCTGCTTGGAATTTCTCTAGGCACTTCGCACTGCAGAAATGATAGGCCTTCCCTTCAAAGCTCTCGCGATAAGGGCCATCAGGTTTGACCTCCATGCCACACACCGGGTCGCGCTGGCTCTCGGAGTGGGCGTGCGAGTTATGTGAATGATCCTGGTCATGATGGCAGGAGGTCTTTTGCATGCGATCTATGTCCTTTCTTCGTCCTTGGAAACAGCGGTGCTGCTGGAGTGGGAGTGCCCGCCGTGATTGTGGCCAAACAGATGCATCAGCGGGCATAGCAGCAGGATGAGGTACGGCAGGGCCTGCGAAAGATGACCGTAATGCTCACGCGCTACATAGAAGATGCCGATTACGGCCAGCATGATCAGCGCAATGCCAATCTTGCTCTTCCAAAAAAGCGGCTCAGTGGTACTGGTGTGATGGGTATGGTCCACGACAATAGCCTCGTTTCAATGGCGGCCGGATCAGTATAGGTGTCTCAGACTGGACGGAGTTGGCGAGTATCAATAAACGTCAGCGTACGGTCACCTTACCGACCATTCCCGACTGATAATGTCCTGGAATATTGCAGGCGAACTCCAGTTCGGTGGCGGCGGAGAAGGTCCAGATCAACTCTTCGCGTGCTCCAGGTTCGACAAGAACACTGTTGGGGTCATCGTGTTCCATACCGACCATCTTCATGCCGCCCATGGCATGGCCCATATTGCTCATGTCATGTGCACCTGTAGGGGACAGCGTGCCGTTCTGAAACATCGCGGCCATCTCTTTCTGGTGCGCGGCATGGGATGCCGCTTTGCCAAGATTGAATTCGTGTAGCAATGCACCGTCATTTTTCAGGACGAAGCGAACTGTCTCGCCTGCTTTGATCTCCATTGCTTTGGGTTCGAAGAAGATGTCCCCCATCCGGACTTCGATGGTGCGATCTACTGCCTGACCGTCTCCCGGTTGCCCAATACTGTCTTTCTTGTGGCCCGGGCTGGCCAGCGCATTGGCAGCACTGAGCAGCAAGCCAAGGGTGGTGATTATGAAAGCGGGTCTGAGTTTCATGGTGTGCCTCTGAGGTGTTGAGGAGGGATGAGTCCCGATGCTAATGAGGTGCAGCTGGCGGTACGCTGACGTGAAAACTACATCGCAGTAAGGTTCGTCAGATCGGTGCTACCCAGCTCGCGGCCAACGGGTAGCACCGATGCCGGACTAACGCAGAGCAAACTCACCGACCATCCCCGCCTGGTAATGCCCAGGCAATGTACAGGCGAAGCTCAAACTGCCCGCCTTAGGGAAGGTCCACACGAACTCTTTGGTTGTGCCGGGCTCGACGAGAACCGCGTTCGGGTCGTCATGCTTGGCTTTGATGACTTCCGGATAGCCTGGAGGGTTGGAGTCTCCCATGCCATAACGCTCATGCCAGACAATGCGCTCGGCCATGCCTGTCGGCGTCAACGTACCGTCCTTGAACAAGACCGCCATCTTGCGCTGGTGCTCCAGCTGGGACGCTGCCTGCCCGATGTTGAACTCGTGCATCAACGCGCCCTCGTTCTTCAGAACGAAGCGCACGGTTTCACCTGGCTTCACATCGATCGTTTTCTGGCTGTAGTTGATGTCGTCCATCTTTACCAAGATGGTACGAGTCGCTGGCGTCGCCTGGGCCTGCTGCCCAATGCCATTGCTACTGCCGCCGAGCTCGGCAAATGCCGGAAAGGTGGTGCTGATGAACAGAGTGCTGATCAGCAGTTTAAGGGGTAAGCGTTTCATGGTGAGACCTCGAGATGGGTGCTGGAAATCTCATGCTATTCCCCGCTTGCTGAGAGGCCGCTGACCCCAAAACTACAATTGCGTCAGCTGGGAAAAAGCACGGCGCCATAAAGGCGCCGCTAGGCCGAAGGAGCAATCACGAAAGGCCTGTAAGATGGGGGAAATCTTTACTGATGGCATTCCTTGTCGGCCATCATCAGCTTGTGCTCTCGAATCATTTGACCCAGCACGTCGTCTACCAGCTTGTCATGCTTTTCCATCCAGGCCAGATGCTCTTCGGCAGACATGTTTGGCGCGGGATGTTCGTTGTGCAGCTGGCTCATGATGTCTTCGAGCATGTTCATATGCTCCTTCATGTGCACATGCCGCTCGCCGACCGGGGCCTTCTCCGCCTGGATCAGCACGGCTTCTGCTTTGTCGCGCATCTGCTGGATGCGCTCGAATACACGGTCGCTGCCCCCTTCGGCCCAAGCCATGGAAGACAGCAGTAGCGAACCAACCAGAAGCAAAGGTTTCAGCGATTTCATGGGCAGTCTCCATCAGTGCAAACTATGGCCGGCACCTCTGCTTTTGGTCTGTCGAGGGCCGAGAGCACAACCTAGTACTCATGCTTGCACCCTAGACAAGCCACCCTGTCAGTGAGCTGAAGTCAGAATTACATTTTCGTAAGCTTCTGGTTGGGGCCGCGGTTTGCCTGCAAACTCAGGCCACCCGACTTTTGGAGTCTGCACACATGAAACTACTGGTAGCTGAAGACGAACCCAAAACCGGTACGTACCTCCAGCAAGGTCTCACCGAGGCTGGGTTCAATGTCGACCGGGTTATGACCGGTACAGATGCCCTTCAGCATGCACTTAGCGAAGCCTATGACCTGCTAATTCTGGATGTAATGATGCCTGGGCTGGACGGTTGGGAAGTGCTGCGCATGTTGCGCGCAGCAGGAAAAGACGTCCCCGTACTGTTCTTGACGGCACGCGATGGTGTGGAAGACCGCGTTAAAGGGTTGGAGCTGGGTGCGGACGACTACCTGATCAAGCCATTTGCTTTCTCAGAGCTTCTGGCCAGGGTCAGAACGCTGTTGCGCAGAGGTAATGGTTCGCCGACGCAGACCACCATGAAAATTGCCGATCTGGAAGTCGATCTGATGAAGCGGCGTGCGATCCGTGGCGGGAAAAGAATTGACCTGACCGCGAAGGAGTTTTCACTGCTGGAATTGCTACTGCGCCGGCGCGGCGAGGTGCTCCCGAAGTCGCTGATTGCCTCTCAGGTTTGGGACATGAATTTCGACAGCGACACCAATGTCATTGAGGTTGCGGTACGCCGGCTACGCGCAAAAATCGATGACGATTTCGATCTCAAGCTGATTCATACCGCCCGCGGCATGGGATACATGATGGATGCGCCGGAGTGAATATGAAGCACCTTTCGCTGACAGCACGCATGAGCCTGATGTTCATGTCCGCGGTAATTGCAGTCCTGACGGTAGCAGGGCTGAGTTTCAATATGCTCAGCCAGCACCACTTCAAGATGCTGGATCGGCAGGCCCTGGTGGAGAAACTCGAATCCGCCAAACATATCCTCAACAATGCTCGCGGTGAAGCGAGCCTTTCGGAAGAATTACCGCAGTTGCGAGCCTTGCTGGGAGCCCATCAGGATCTGGCGGCCACTATCCTGGCCAGTGACGGTTCTGTACTGTTCTCCGACCCCAGAGCAGTCGAAGTACCAGAGCGTTTCAGACGTGAAAATGAGCAGAGCATGTGGGAGTGGCAGAACGGCCAACACATGTACCGCGGCATGACGGCGCAAATCTCGGTAGCCGATCAGGCTGAGCCGCTCACAGCTTTGCTGATTCTTGACGTCACCAATCACACACACTTTTTCGACACGCTGCAACGATGGTTCTGGATTGGATTGGTCATCAGTGCCCTGTTCAGTGCCGCGCTCGGCTGGGTGGTTGCTCGCAGCGGCCTTAGGCCTCTGCGGCAAGTCACTCATGTGGCCTCCGGGATGTCCGCTCGCTCGTTACAGGAACGAATCCCTCTCGAACCAGTGCCGCGGGAACTTCAGCAACTGGTTCTATCCTTCAATGCGATGTTGGCTCGGCTAGAGGATGCCTTCGTTAGGCTCTCCAATTTTTCGGCCGACATTGCCCACGAGCTACGCACGCCCGTTAGCAACCTGATGACCCACACCGAGGTCGTGCTGAGCAAGAAACGCGATATCAATGCCTATGAAGAGAATCTCTACTCCAACCTGGAGGACTTGAAGCGCATGTCCCGAATGATCGACGACATGCTGTTTCTGGCCAAGGCCGATAACGGCCTGATCGTCCCGGAACAGAGCGACATCGAGCTGGCGGACGTTGCCGCCAAGCTGACCGAGTACTACCGCCTGCTGGCCGAAGAGCGTGACATCCGACTTTCTGTAACGGGTACAGGCCGAGTGCGTGGTGATCGGCTGATGCTTGATCGTGCGATCTCCAACCTGCTGTCCAATGCCCTGCGCTATACGCCTGAGGGGAAGACGATTTCGCTGCGGATCCGCCAGACAGCGGACACAACCAGTCTAAGCATCGAAAACCCAGGCGGCACAATCGCTCCAGAGCACTTGGAGAAGCTCTTCGACCGCTTTTACCGGGTCGATCCCGCCCGGCGCGAGGGAGGCCCGAGCAATGCAGGCCTCGGCCTTGCCATCACCCGCTCCATCATCGAGGCCCACAAAGGCCGCATCTGGTGCACTTCGGTAGAGGGCCTCACAGGCTTTCACATCGAACTTCCTCGGCTCTCTCCCTCCTAGCGGATGGCTGTGCAGCCAAGCGCACATGACCCCTAATGAAGTTAGCTCTGCACCGGTGTGTTGTGGCTTACGCCTATGTCTGGGCAGGAATGGCGTTTTCCGTAAGCACTCGCCGCACCGAAGACGACTGTCTCTATGGGGCCAAGCTGGCAGTCGCCGATTTCTTTTTCAGCCGCCTATTGCCACAAACTTAGGACTGGAAGCCTGCATTCGAGCGAGTAGCTCATCCCTCTATGGACTTTCCGCTGAACAGTTCTGACGATTAAGCGTGAGCGCGGTCTCGATACTGGAGACCGCGCTTTTTCAACCGTGGCACTGCAGAGGCGATCATAGGACTGAAAATCCTATAGTCCGCAGTTCCAACACACTCAGAGGTCCTTCACCTTCTTCAACGCATGCAACCCATGCAGCGCTTCATCCCAAAGGTAACCACCCAGCTTCGAGATACTCGTAAACCACTCACTGCGTGCGCCATCAATCAGCAGAATAACTCGACGATTACTGACGAAATCGCCATCAAAACTCATGGAGTAGTCGTCAATCTGGAGCCTGCCTCCTGGCTCGATCACCGAAGAAGCGGCAATACCATCAGCAAAGGCATTGCTAGCGGTTTGGTATTCATCAATACCTTCGTCCGTGCTGGCGTATGCATACAACTGCCTACGCAGGTAAGTGACAGACTGAGCGGTGCGATTCAGCAACCAAACCGGCTGCTTATCCGAGCACCGTGAAAAGAACGGAATAGCCAAGTAAAGCCCTTCAGGCGCTTCCTGCTCATAGGCATGTAAATTCGCATGGGCGATAAGGTCCGCCACCTGAGAGCGGCGCCTGGCAAGCACATCAAAAGCATCGTCATCCATTCTGGGGCGGCACCCGCTAAAAGACTCCAGGGCGGTGCAGGCCGACGTCAGCCGCGCATACCGAGCCAGCTCTTCTGCATGCTGCTGCGCCACTTGCGGATGGCATTGCTGCGCAAGGCGCGAGGCCAGGCCCATAACCTCATCGTGAATGGGTCTACGAAACACTTGATACTCCTTGATACCCAGCGCTCAAATCAGGCAACGCCTGAATAGGCATGCGCTAGATCTATGCAGAACGATACTGGTAGTACCCAGCCTTTGTTACTGATTCTGGCTCAAGCGGTCGACACAATATCTATCAGACCAGCACTGCAGAAAGGATCATAGGATCAAAAGTCCTATGATCCTTTCAGGCAAAAAAATGCCGGTCATATGACCGGCCTCTTTACTATCTCGCTGCAGCTGCACTGGCTATCCAGTCGTCGACTTCGTGCTGAAGCCAGCGGCTTGCTCGGCCTATCTTCACCTGTCTCGGGAAGTCACCCTCTCGGATACGGCAGTAGATAGTTTTACGACTCAATCCGACTTTGCGGCTAACCGCATTGAAGTCCAAAAGGATCATCTCAGACATATCCCACCTCCCAGAAAGAGAGGCTGGTGGATTCATGTGGGTACTGCGGTGGTAATGCGTTCCTCATAGCTGACTGCTCTGCCGGATCATGCCTTCCAGGCATTAGTTCTACTTTTCCAATTCCGCTGCGCATCAAGTAGACAACGTCACAGCAGCAAACCTAGAGGCTCCGGATAACCTCACACCTGTATATTTCCACAGCAACCTAGGTCGCACAACAAAATACTTGACTTTTCTGGAACTTATCCAGTCTCGAACAAATCCAGCTGCTCAGCCTGATGCTCATCCTCGTCAGGACTATCGAGCAGGCGGCTAAGCGCGGCATCGAAAGCCTCCATGGTCGGGCGCATCTGAGGCAATTTCGCTTCAGGGTTATTGCGATAGTGCGTAACGACAACACCTGTTTGTCCGTGTGACTGCAACGCGTCACTATCGAAATCCTTGATGCCGTTACGCTGCATGAACTGCGTGCATGTGCGCCGAATATCACGTGGGCTAAATTTTGGGATGGGCTGGCCGTTCATTTTGGCGTGGTCAGTAGCGAGCCACTCGCTCACAGCATGAGACAAACTGGACTGTTGGCGCTGATGGAAAATTGACCCACCCTGCCGATTGAAATTTGACCCAGGGCGGATTGCTGATTTTGTTACCAGCAACTGTGGATAAGTCTACCAGCGCAGCTGCTGTTGCCCCCACTCCTTCGCTAGCCCAGTTCAGTTGTTTAAGACCTGCCACACGCAGCCATGTAGCAGGCCGTCGTCGCCATGAAATCAGAACGGCTCATCGTCCTCCGGTTCCTGGCCGCCCTTACGCTTTCGCTCCCGTGATTTGATCTTGGCCTGGGCCGCCAAGCTACTGTGTTGCAGGCGATAGGACTCGTTACCGGTTTCGACGATGTGGCAGTGGTGGGTC
>NZ_FMZQ01000029.1 GCF_900102635.1 Ectopseudomonas chengduensis
CGTTGATAGGTGGGGTGTGTAAGCGCTGTGAGGCGTTGAGCTAACCCATACTAATTGCCCGTGAGGCTTGACCATATAACACCCAAACAATCTGCGAAGGCATAGGCCGGAGACAGAGGGTGTCGATGGTGAAGTCGACAGAAAGCCGAAAATTTGCAAGAACTACAAATCATCTATCACGTATCCAAGGGATAGCGCCTAATCGCGAGATCCCAACCGAATTGCTTGACGACCATAGAGCGTTGGAACCACCTGATCCCATCCCGAACTCAGTAGTGAAACGACGCATCGCCGATGGTAGTGTGGTGCTTCACCATGTGAGAGTAGGTCATCGTCAAGCTCCTATACGAAACCCCAGATCGCGCAAGCGGTCTGGGGTTTCTTCTTTGCGGCGTGGAAAACAACGCTTCGCGTAGGGTGCGCTGCGCGCACCGACAATGACGCGGTCACCGTGGTGCGCATAGCACACCCTACGGTTGATCCGCTGACGCTTCGCGAGCAGAGCTCGCTCCTACAACTTCGCAGTGTGCTGTGCGCACCGCCAATGCTGCGGTCACACCGGTGTGCACGGGATTGCGGTGCTTTGTCGGTATCAATAAAAAGGCCACCTGAAGGTGGCCTTTGCTGTTTCTGAGGGGGTCAATCGCCGCGATATTCGCAGCCGCTGGTGCAGGTCTCGTGGATGCGTACGCGCGACAGCTCCGGCAGCAGCGGTTTGACCTGCTGCCAGATCCACTTGGCCAGCACTTCGCTGGTTGGGTTTTCCAGGCCGGGGATGTCGTTCAGGTAGTTGTGGTCGAGCTGCTCGTAGATCGGTTTGAAGATCGCCTTGATCTCGGAGAAGTCACGAATCCAACCGGTATAGGGATCGACTTCACCTTCGATATAAATGGCGACTCGGAAGGAATGGCCATGCAGGCGGCCGCATTTGTGGCCTTCCGGTACGTGGGGCAGGCGATGGGCCGCCTCGAAGATGAACTCTTTGAACAATTCCACTGAACAGCGCTCGCGTAAATGATTCCGCCTGAATGGCGTTGAGCGACACAGTTTATCAGGTCTGACCCGATTGCCGCCTAATCAAGTCCGCTCTACAGGTTGAGCAGCCACTCATAACCCCGCTGTCTCAGAGGGGTTGCAGGCGTTCGGCCAAGCGGCCGCTTTCGACCAGTTCGAGAAATTCGTCACCGAGTCTGACGCTTTCGGCCATTGCTTGACGCCAATAGCGCTCGCGCCCGTCATCATTACCCAGGTAGCGTTTGAAGTCGGTACGATCCGGCAGTTTGCCGTGCGGCAGGCGCGCCAGGTATTCGCGTGATGGTGCCAGCAGCAGTACGTCCTGCAGACGGGTACGGTCGCCGCGGCGCCATGGCATGCTCTTGTCGAACCAGCCCGGTATCACCCGGTCGGTAAAGTGCGGATAGAGCACGATGTCTTCGCCGTTGTAGGGCAGGTCGAGGTGATAGTCGAGCAGGCCGCCGTCGCGATAGGCACCCGGCTCCATGCCCGGGATCTCACGAATCGCCTCCATCACCATGGGAATCGAGCCCGAAGCCAGCAGGGCGTGGCGCAGGTTCTCCGAGGTCAGCGCATGGAAGTGCGAACGGAAGTCGCTCAACTGAGCCAGGGGCGGGACCTGTCGCGCATCGTGCAGAATCACTCGGTCGAAATGGCGGGCAAGGCGCTGGCGGGCCAGAAAGTTGTTGCCGATGACCGATGACAGACCGAGGCTGAGTTTGCCGCGATGGTCGTGTTGCAGCAGGCCATGGCTCTTGACCACGACAATGTGCAGACGGTAGTGCGGGTTGGCGATGATGGCGGCATCCTGATCGGCGAGCAGCTCGTTGAGCATCTGCCGGCAACTGCCCGACACCTCGGCCATGCTCACGCCTTTGGCGAAGCGCTGGGAGGTGTACAGCTCACCGAGTCGTCGAATTCCCACTGCCGGATCGGGTAGGCAGGCACTGGCGAAGCGCCAGGAGCCGATGGACGCGCCGATCAGCGCGCGTTCACGCGGCGCGCGAAGCAACCAGTCACCAAACAGTGCGAGATCCAGGCCTTGAATGCCGATGCCCTTGGGCCCGCCTGCCGCTCCAGGCAGGATGCCGACGTCCGCCGGGCTCAGGCCATTCTGGCGAATGCGTGCCAAGGCTCTGGGGCCGGCCTTGATAGTCAGGGCAGGGGATTTGATATGAATCGCGCTCATCGGTGCCTCCTTTCGCAGCAGGCGATTATAGAGGGCTTAGTGAGCAGGCCAAGCCACTTCATGCGGTGAATGACGTGAGTGAATTCAGCTTGAATTAAGTGCCTGGGCCTAGAGTGGCAGTCACTGATTCACTGCTGGAGAAACCCATGAAACGATTGATCAGCCTCGCAACACTTGCCACCCTCGTCAGCGCCGCTACCATTGCCCAGGCGCGTGATCTCGGCCCGGATGAGGCCCTGCGCCTGCGTGATGCCGGGACCATCAAATCCTTCGAACAGCTCAATGAAGCGGCACTGGCCCAGCATCCAGGCGCGCGTATCGAAGAAACCGAGCTGGAAGACGAATACGGTCGCTATATCTATCAGATCGAGCTGCGCGATACCCAGGGCGTGCAGTGGGACCTGGAGCTGGATGCCAGCACCGGGGAAATTCTCAAGAACCACCAGGACGATTGATGAAGTTTCGACGTACCACCGCGCTGTTGCTGGTTCTGGCATGCGGTTTCGCCAGTGTGCCGGGGATTGCGCGCGATCTCGACCAGGATGAGGCTCTGCGCCTGCGGCGCGAGGGTGTCATCATGCCCTTCGAGCAGCTGATGCAACACATCGGCAATGCCTACCCCGGTTCCACTTTGCTCGAAGCGGAGCTGGAGGAAGAGGATGGCGTGCTGGTCTATGAAGTCGAGATTCTGACCACCTCGGGCGTGGTGCGTGAGCTCGAACTGGATGCCCGCAACGGCAATATTCTGAAGGATGAGGAAGACGACTGATGCGCCTGTTGCTGGTGGAAGACCATGTACCCCTGGCCGATGAGTTGACCGCCAGCCTGACTCGTCAGGGCTATGCTGTGGACTGGTTGGCCGATGGCCGTGATGCGGCCTATCAGGGCGCCAGCGAGCCTTATGACCTGATCATTCTCGACCTTGGCCTGCCAGGCAAGCCGGGGCTTGAGGTGCTGCAGGAGTGGCGTGCCGGCGGATTGGCCACGCCGGTGCTGGTGCTGACTGCGCGAGGTTCCTGGGCCGAGCGCATCGAAGGACTGAAGGCCGGCGCCGACGACTACCTGACCAAACCCTTCCACCCCGAGGAGCTGGCGCTGCGCATCCAGGCGCTGTTGCGCCGCGCCCATGGCCTGGCCAACCAGCCGCAACTGGAGGCCGCCGGTCTGCAACTGGACGAGAGCCGCCAGTGCGTGACAGCAGGCGGTGAAGCCATCGACCTGACTGCAGCCGAGTTTCGTCTGCTGCGTTATTTCATGCTGCATCCGGGGCAAATCCTGTCCAAGAGTCACCTCGCCGACCACCTTTACGACGGCGAGACAGAGCGTGATTCCAACGTCATCGAGGTTCACGTCAACCGCCTGCGCGGCAAGCTCGGACGCAACGTGATCGAGACCCGTCGCGGGCAGGGTTACCGCTTTACCGGAGAGCAGGGTTGAGGTCCATTCAGCGCCGGCTCGGTATTGGCCTGGCCGCGACGCTGCTGCTGGTTGGGCTGGTTCTGGCACAGGCCAGCCTCTGGGTCTTCGACCGTGGCCTGCGCGCTTATCTGGAAGAGGATTTGCGTGACGAGGCGCAAGGCCTGCTGGCCGCTCTGGTCCGTGGTCCGGCTGGTTTGCAACTGGATGAGCGGCGTCTCGATCCCTCGTTCCAGCGGCAATTCTCGGGGCATTACTTTCGCATCGATTTTTCCGACCGCAGCTGGCGTTCGCGTTCGCTGTGGGATCGTGAGCTGCTCAAACCCAATGGCATTGGCATGCAGGCCGAGCTGGGCGATGGCCCGCAAGGCCAGTTGCTGCTGATCTACCGCGCCGACTACCGTCGCTATGGCGAGAATCTGTCGATCAGCGTGGCACAGGATTACCAGCCGATACTGCAGAGTTTTCGCCGCATGCAGTGGGTGGGTTTGGGCCTGGGAGGCGCTGCGCTGCTGCTGATTCTTGTTGCCCAGCGCTACACCGTTCGCCGTGCTCTGCGCCCACTGGAACAGGTGCGTCAGCAGATCGCGCAACTGCAGCAGGGTCGACGTACCGATCTGGATGCCGAGGTGCCCGAGGAGCTGGAGCCTCTGGTCGCGCAGATCAACCACCTGTTGGCGCATACCGAGGACACCCTCAAGCGCTCGCGCAATGCGTTGGGCAATCTTGGCCATGCGCTGAAAACGCCGCTGGCAGTGCTGATCAGCCTGGCAGGTCGCGAGGAGTTGGCGGCTCATCCGGCCCTGCGCGCGACCATGCGTGAACAGTTGGAGCAGATCGAGCAGCGTCTCAGCCGCGAGCTGGGGCGTGCGCGCCTGGCTGGCGAGGTGCTGCCGGGGGCACGTTTCGATTGCGCGCAGGAGCTGCCAGGATTGTTCGCTACCTTGTCGATGATTCATGACCGCGGCCTGAGTCTGGACTGGCAGGCGCCGCCAGGCCTGGTGTTGCCGCGTGATCGTGAAGACTTGCTGGAGCTGCTCGGCAACCTGCTGGACAACGCCTGCAAATGGGCCGATCAGCGCGTGCAGTTGACGGTGGAGGAGAGTGCCGAAGGCTATCGCCTGTCTGTCGATGACGACGGCCCCGGCATCGATGCCGAGCGCCGCGAGGCCGTGCTGGGCCGCGGTACTCGCCTGGATGAACAAGTGGCGGGGCACGGCCTGGGGCTGGGTATAGTGCGCGATATCATCGAGGCCTGGCATGGCCGTATAGAACTGCAGGACAGCCCGCTGGGCGGGCTGCGAGTGGTAGTGAGTCTGCCACGGCGTTGAACCTCAGGCTCACGCCGGTCACACCATCATCTGGTGGGTTATGCGGCGCGTTAAGCTCGCTGGCGTCTGCAAACGCTATGTTCAGCGCCGCTAATCCACCCTATGGATCCCTTACATACCGTTGGCGAAGGCCGAGTTGTCGAAGCTGATGGCGGCGCGTACTGGCTGCAGGGCGTGGGCGTAACGCACCAGTACATCGAGCGCGTAATCGATGCGGGCGCGGATGCGCTCATCGGCTTCGTCCAATGCCTGCGGGCCGTTCAATACCTTCTCGACCTGACGCACGATCAGGTGCTCCGGCAGGTAGCACAGGCGGCAGTTCTTGTAGCTGGAGGCGCGCAGTTCGCTGATCGGGTAGGCGCCGCCGATGCCGGAGGACACGCCCACCAGCAGGCCTGGCTTATGCGCCAGTTCGGCCTTGCTGGCGTAGATGAAGAAATTCTTGATCGCCGGGCAGGCCATGCCGTTCCACTCCGGCGCGATGATCACCACCGCATCGGCGGCGGCCAGTTGCTGCTGGTACATGGACCAGGGACCGGCATCTTCAGCGGGCCATAGAGGCAGTGGCGCCAGGCCCAGATCGATGATGCTGCTGGTGTCCTGAGTGGTTTGCCCCACCTCGATCAGACGCTGACGCAGCACGCGAGCGACCTTTCCCGATTGGCTGTTGTTGCGGCTGGAGCCGGCGACCAAGGCGATATTGAGCATGCTGCTTCCCCCCAAAAAAGAACGCAGGCTAGGCGATTGCCTGCCTGCGCTGCAAGGGAAGCGCCGCCAGAGCGAGGATGATTTGGCGTCATGTCCACCTGTGCGCGGCCCGGATTTGAGGTGCGCGCGGCGCACCCTACCTGAGGTTACACGCGGAACTGATCCATCAGGCTCTGCTGGTGATTGGCCAGGCGATTGAGGTTCTGGCTCACCTGCGCCGACTCGTCGGCCTGTGCGGTGATGGCCTCGGTGACGTCGCGAATCGAGGCAACGTTGCGGTTGATCTCCTCGGCCACCGAACTCTGCTCCTCCGCCGCGCTGGCAATCTGCAGGTTCATGTCGGTAATGGTGCTGACCGCCTGGCTGATGCGCTGCAGCGCGGCCACGGCCTGCTGCACCTGCTCGACGCTGCCCTGAGCCTGGCGATGGCTGCTGTGCATGGTGCTGACCACCTCGCGCGTGCCGTTCTGCAGACCTTCGATCACCTGGCGGATCTCCTCGACCGAGTCCTGGGTGCGTTTGGCCAGGTTGCGCACTTCGTCGGCGACCACGGCAAAACCGCGACCGGCCTCACCGGCACGCGCGGCCTCGATGGCGGCGTTGAGGGCGAGCAGGTTGGTCTGCTCGGCAATCGAGCGAATCACCTCCAGCACCGAGCCGATCTGCTCGCTGCTGTTGGCCAGGCCTTCGACTTCCTGCATGGCCACATTCATTTCATTGGCCAAAAGATCGATTGTGCTGGTGGTGCGGTCGATCACCTGCAGGCCTTCGCGGCTGGCCTGGTCGGCATTGCGCGCGGCTTCTGCGGCCTGGGCGGCGTTGTGGGCGACATCCTGGGCGGTGGCGCTCATTTCCTGGAAGGCGGTCGCCACCTGGTCAACCTCGCGATACTGCTGCTGCATGCCGGCGCTGGTCTGGCTAGCGATGGCTGCGGACTGATCGGCCGTGCTGCGGGCGTCGATCACGCTGTTCTTCACGTCGGCGATGATGGGCTGCAGCTTGTCGAGGAAGCGGTTGAACCAGCCAGCCAACTCGCCCAGCTCATCCTGCCGGGCGTATTGCAGGCGGCGAGTCAGGTCGCCTTCGCCGCTGGCGATATCCTTTAGCATGGCGGCTACACCAAGAATCGGCCGCGTTACGCCGCGTGCCGTCAGCCACATCAGCAGCAGACCGGCGATCACCGCGACAAGCCCCATCAGCAGCGCGACCAGGCTGTCACTGGCACGGTTGGCATCGAGTTGTGCGCCCAGCTTGATGGCACGCTCGAGCAGTACGTTCTGAGGGACTTCGAGCAGCACCGACCAGGGCTTTGACTCGGGGATGGGTTTGAACGGGCTGATCTCGCGGAGCATGTCACCGTGATGCAGCTCGGCATCGCTGCCGCTCTGGATCAGGCTGCGCAGTTCGCTGGCGTTTTCGGGAAAGGCGCGTTCGACCGGCTGGCTCAGCAGGCTGCCGTCGCGGCTGTGGCCCGCCAGCAGTGCGCTGGGGCTGAAGATACTGATATGGCCCTGGCCGTCGTACAGCTCGCGATTGGCCTCCTGGCTGATCTGTTGCAGGCTGGCCAGGCTGATATCGACGCCCATCACGCCGATGATCTTGCCGTCGAGTTCCAGCGGGAAGGCGATGCTGGTCATCAGCGTTTTCTGCCCGCCGACCTCGTCGTAATAGGGTTCCAGTACGCAGGGCTGACGGGTCTCGCGCGGGCAGGTGTACCAGGCGTTGTAGGCCACGCCGTTGTCACCTGGCGTGGTGTCGCCGAGCAATTCTTCGGTCATGGCCTCGGCTTCCAGCTTGCCAACCGTGGGCTGTGCCCAGTACAGCGCGAAGCGCCCTGCGTCATTGCTGCCCAGGTCGGGCTGGTCAGCGAACAGCTCGTCCTTGCCGTCCAGCGCGTTGGGTTCGAACACCAGGTACAGGCCGAGCAGGGCGGGGTTGGCTTCCAGGCTGCTGCGCACCTGGCGGGTCAGGTCCTCGCGCAGGTCGAAGGCATCGAGAAAGCGCTTCTCAGCCTGCTCGCGCAGAAACAGGATCTGCCGGGAGAACCCCTTGCCGTATTGGTAGGCGTCCATGAAGTAACGCTGGATGCGAATCGCCTGTAATTCACTGCGCGCCTTGAGGCGCAGTGTCGCGCTCTCTTCCAGCATGGCAGAGCTTGCGTCGCGCACCAGGCTGGCGCTGCGGCTGGACTGATACTGCGAGGCGCCCACCAGCAAGGTGACGATGGCGAGCAGGCACAGGCCGGCGAGCAGGGTGATCTTCCATTGGATCGAAAGACGGCTGAACAGCATGGTGCGTTCCTTTCTACATGGACTTACAGGGTTATCGGTGTGCGGCCCGTATTCTTGATCGATACGTGTATGGTCGGAATTATGCACGTTTCGATTTAAATAATGAACGGTCATGCGTTTTGACAGGTGTGGCTCGCTTACGGCAGAGTACGCGGCTTTTTGCGCCGTGTAGGTGGAGTGCTTTATGAACGCTGTAATCGCTGCGGTCGGCATCATGCTGGTCCTCAGTCTCTGTCGCGTACACGTGGTCGTGGCGCTGATCATTGGTGCGCTGGCCGGTGGGCTGCTTGGTGGGCTGGGCGTCGAGGGCACGCTGAAGGCGTTCAACCAGGGGCTCGGTGGCGGGGCAACCGTTGCCCTGTCTTACGCGTTGCTGGGGGCTTTCGCCGTGGCCATCGCCAAGTCGGGCCTGGCCCACGCCCTGGCGGACAAGGCGCTGGCGCTGGTCGGCAAGCAGCAGGAAGGCGCAGGTGGTGCGCTGAAGTGGCTGCTGATCGGGCTGCTGCTGGCGGTGGCGATCTCCTCGCAGAACCTGCTGCCGATCCATATCGCCTTCATTCCGTTGCTGGTACCGCCGCTGCTCTATGTATTGAGCAAGTTGCAACTGGACCGGCGCTTGATCGCCTGCGTGCTGACCTTCGGTCTGATCACGCCGTACATGTTCCTGCCGGTGGGGTTTGGCGGCATCTTCCTCAACGAGATCCTGCTGGCCAATGTCGCCAAGTCTGGTGTCGACGTCACGGGCATCAACATCACTCAGGCCATGGCCATTCCGGCACTGGGCATGCTCTTCGGTCTGCTCTTGGCGGTGCTATTCAGCTATCGCGGCAAGCGCGTATATGACCTGGAAAAGGTCGCGCAGGCCGAGCGCGTGGACGTGCAGTACAACCCGTTGAGCCTGCTGGTGGCAGGGCTGGCCATCGCCGCGGCGTTCGTCGTGCAGCTGTGGCTGGACTCGATGATCATCGGTGCGCTGGTCGGTTTCGTGATTTTCTCGGTATCCGGTGTGGTGCGCTGGAAAGAAGCGGACGGCCTGTTTACCGAAGGCATGAAGATGATGGCCATGATCGGCTTCATCATGATCGCCGCGGCCGGTTTCGCCGAGGTGATGAAGACCACCGGTGAGGTCAAGACGCTGGTCGATAGCTCCGCAGCCCTGATTGGCCACAACAAGGCCGTTGGTGCGTTGCTGATGCTGCTGGTCGGGCTGCTGGTGACCATGGGCATCGGCTCTTCCTTCTCGACCATCCCGATCATCGCCGCGATCTTCGTGCCGCTGGGCGTGCAACTGGGTTTCAGCCCGCTGGCCATCGTCTGCATCGTCGGCACGGCCGGGGCCTTGGGCGACGCCGGCTCACCCGCCTCGGACTCGACGCTCGGGCCAACCTCCGGGTTGAACGCCGACGGTCAGCATAACCACATCTGGGACAGCGTGGTGCCCACCTTCCTGCACTACAACCTGCCGCTGCTGGCGTTCGGTTGGGCCGCCGCTATGCTGCTGTAGAGGCGTGAACAGACGCCGAATTAAGTTCTCGGCGCCTTGGGTCGCTTAATTCCTCCACGGGGTTGCCGATATATCGGTAGCCCCGTTTTTGGTTTCGCACACAAGGACAATAAGAATGCGCCTGACATTGAAAGCCAAGGTAATCCTGCTTGCGCTGGTTCCCGTCATCCTCTTCGCGCTGGTGCTCAGCGGTACGGCGGCGAGGGTGTTGCAGAATCTGGCTGCTGACGAAGTGGCCGAGACCCGCGAGCGTCTGCTGCAGGAGAAACGCAGCGAGCTCGAGCACTACATCCAGATCGCACTGGGCTCGGTGAAGGGGCTCTACGATGGCGCCGCGCAAGGCGACATGGCCAGTCGCGAACAGGCCATCGCTATCCTCTCGAAGATCAAGTACGGCGCCGACGGCTATTTCTTCGGCCACGACTCCAACGTGGTGCGCCTGTTCCGTGGCGACAGCCCGGTGGATGTCGGCAAGAGCCTGGCCGACCGGCGCGACCCGAACGGTGTGTACATTAACCGTGAGTTGGTCAACGTGGCGAAAAACAATAGCTACTTCGTCAACTACTCCTCGCCGCTGCCGGGTAACGAATCGGTAATGGTGCCCAAACTCGCCTACAGCTACTACCTGCCCAAATGGGACATGGCCCTTGGCACCGCGCTCAACCTCGACGGTATCGAGGCGCAGATCGCCGAAGTTCAGGCCGAGATCGATCGCCGCATCGGCACCATCATCACCAGCATCATGGTAGTGGCGGCGGTCCTTCTGCTGGTGTTTGGTGTGATAGGTGTCTGGCTGAGCAACGCCTTCCTGCGTCCGCTGCAGCAGATCAAGGCCAACCTCGACGATATCGCCGCGGGTGAGGGCGATCTGACCCGCCGCCTGCCCGTCACCAGTGAGGACGAGTTGGGCCAGTTGGCCGGGTCCTTCAACCGGTTTGTCGAGAAGGTGCATGGCCTGGTGCGGCAGATCGTCGAAATGACCGGGCAGCTCACCGAGCTGGTGGGCCAGGTTTCCGAGCAGGCGCAGCGCTCCGAGCAGGCCATGGGGCAGCAGCGCCACGAAACCGATCAGGTGGCCACGGCGATCAACGAAATGTCTGCCGCCGCGCACGAAGTCGCCAAGAGCGCGCAGAACGCCGCCGAAGCCGCGCAGCAGACCGACCGCGAAGGGCAGGCAGCCAAAAGCGTGGTCGATGGCAGCATCCAGCGCATTCACTCGTTGGTCGAGGACATCCGCAGCAGCGGCGTATCGCTCGACAACCTGCAGCAGGACGTGCTGTCCATCGTCAGCGTGCTCGACGTGATCCGCTCCATCGCCGAGCAGACCAACCTGCTGGCGCTCAACGCCGCCATCGAGGCCGCGCGTGCCGGTGAGGCCGGGCGCGGTTTTGCCGTGGTCGCCGATGAGGTGCGTGCACTGGCCAGCCGCACCCAGCAGAGCACTCAGGAAATCCAGGGCATGATCGACCGCCTGCAGCAGGGCACCCAGCAGTCAGTGACCTCGATGCGCCGCTCCAGTGATGCCGGTGAGCTGACCAGCGAGCAGGCCAACAAGGCCGGCGAGTCGCTCGATGCCATTGCCCAACTGATCGCCACCATCAATGCGATGAACGCGCAGATCGCCAGCGCCGCCGAGGAGCAGACGGCAGTGGCCGAGGAGATCAATCGCAGCGTGCATCAGATCGCCGTTGCCGTGGATAGCGTTGCCGACGAAACCGAGCGTGGCGCGCAGACGGCGCGCAGCCTGGCAGGCCTGGGTGATCGCCTCGGGGCGTTGGTGCGGCAGTTCCGCATCTGAGTCAGAGCGGGAAGCTCCAGCGACTGAATGCGTCGCTGAGCAACTCGATCCAGGCGCGGACAGCCGGCGACATGCCGCGTCTGTGGGTGTAGGCCAACTGGACATAGCCCTCAGGCACCGTCCAGTGCGGTAGCAATGACACCAGGCTGCCATCGGCCAATTCCTCATGGCAGTACGTGGTGGGCAGCAGGGTAATGCCCACCCCGGCCAGGGCCGCCGACTTGCGCATGGGAAAGTCGTCGACGGCCAGGCGCGCCTCCAGGGCGATTTCGCGAGCCTCCTGCGTCGTGTTGTGATGAAAGCGCAGATGAATGCGCCGGTCGGCCCCGATGGCGCCCAGCGCGGGCAACTGCTGCAGATCTTCGGGCTGCTCCAGGCGCAGCCCGGCGATCAGATCCGGGCGCGCCACCACCAGCGCGCGCGCCGGTAGCAGGCGGCGAGTGATCAGGCCCGGTTCTTCGTCATCGGCGTTGCGCACGCGCAGGGCGACGTCCACGGCCTCGTTGAGCAGATCGATGCGGCGGCTGGTCTGCACGACCTCCAGCTGCACCCTGGGGTAGCGCGTCAGAAAATCATTGATCACGTCGGGCAGCAGGGCCACGCCCGGTGGGGTGGAGAAGCGCACCCGACCACGCGGCTCGCTGGTCAGGTTGGTCACGGTTTCTTCGGCTTGTTCGGCCTCCAGCAACATCGCCTGGCAATGGCGCAAGTAGCGTTCGCCGATATCGGTCAGCGCCAGTTTGCGTGTCGAGCGCTGTAGCAAACGCGCACCCAGGCGTTGCTCCAACTCGGCGATGCGCCGCGACAGGCGCGATTTGGGAATGCCCAGGGCTCGCCCGGCAGCGGCGAAACCACCGGCTTCCACTACCTTGGCGAAGTAGAACAGATCATTGAGGTCATGCATGTCATCGTCCTATCAATGGGACGAACTATCGCATTTTTGCCGTCTTATCGGCTATTGCTCACATCGGTAGCCTCTGTGCAATTGCGTCACCACGTCGCATAGCACTCTGGAGAGCACCTATGAAACTACTGCACCTCGATTCCAGCATCCTCGGCGATGCTTCCGCTTCCCGTCAGCTCAGCCGTTCTGTAGTCGAGGCCTGGAGCGCTGTCACTGCAGATGTTCAGGTGACCTACCGCGACCTGGCCAGCGATGCGCTGAGCCACTTTTCCGCTGCCACCCTGGTAGCCGCCGGCACCCCGGCCGAGCTGCGTGACGCCGCGCAGAAACACGAGGCCGAGCTGGCCGAACGCACCCTGGAAGAGTTTCTCGCTGCCGATGCCATCGTCATCGGTGCGCCGATGTACAACTTCGCCATTCCCAGCCAACTGAAGGCCTGGATCGACCGCATCGCCGTCGCCGGCAAGAGCTTCAAGTACACCGAGAACGGCCCGGTAGGGCTGGCTGGCGGCAAGACCGTGGTGATCGCCTCCAGCGCCGGTGGCATTCATGCCGGCCAGCCGTCTGGCCAGGCGCATGAGGACTATCTGGTGCGCATGCTGAACTTCGTCGGCATCGACGATATCGAGATCGTTCGCGCCGAAGGCCTGGCCTACGGCGAAGAGCCGCGCGCCGAAGCCATGAAAGGTGCAGCGCAGCGTATCTCCGAGCTGTTCGCCACTGCCTGAGCAGAGCCCAGAAACAACAAAGCCCGCGAAAGCGGGCTTTGTCATTTCTGCAGCAGGCGTCAGACGATGATGCCCTGGCTGCGCAGATAGTCGTCGTAGGTGCCGGAAAAGTCGGTCACGCCGTTATCCGACAGTTCGATGATGCGCGTGGCCAGGGAGCCAACGAACTCGCGGTCATGGCTGACGAAGATCAGCGTGCCCGGGTAGTTCTCCAGCGCCAGGTTGAGCGCTTCGATCGATTCCATGTCCAGGTGGTTGGTCGGTTCGTCCATCACCAGCACGTTGGGCTTCTGCAGGATCAGCTTGCCGAACAGCATGCGGCCTTGCTCACCACCGGAGATGACCTTCACCGACTTGAGGATCTCGTCGTTGGAGAACAGCATGCGCCCGAGGGTGCCGCGGATCACCTGCTCACCGGTCGTCCACTGGCCCATCCAGTCGAACAGGGTCACGTCATCTTCGAAATCGTGGGCGTGATCCTGGGCGTAGTAGCCAACCTCGGCGCTCTCGGTCCATTTAACCGAACCGGCATCCGGCTCCATTTCGCCGACCAGGGTGCGCAGCAGGGTGGTCTTGCCGATACCGTTAGGGCCGATGATCGCCACGCGCTCGCCGGCTTCGACGGTGAAGCTGAAGTTCTTGAACAGCACCTTGTCGTCGAAGGCCTTGGACACCTTCTCGATGGTCACGGCCTGGCGGTGCAGTTTCTTGTTCTGCTCGAAGCGAATGAACGGGCTGACGCGGCTCGACGGCTTGACCTCGGCCAGCTGGATCTTGTCGATCTGCTTGGCGCGGCTGGTCGCCTGTTTGGCCTTGGAGGCGTTGGCCGAGAAGCGGCTGACGAAGCTCTGCAGCTCGGAAATCTGCGCTTTCTTCTTGGCGTTGTCGGCCAGCAGCTGCTCGCGCGACTGGGTCGCGGCAGTCATGTACTCGTCGTAGTTGCCCGGGAACAGGCGTAGCTCGCCGTAATCCAGGTCGGCCATGTGGGTGCAGACCGAGTTCAGGAAGTGACGGTCGTGGGAAATGATGATCATGGTGCTGTTGCGCGCCGTGAGGATCGTTTCCAGCCAGCGGATGGTGTTGATGTCCAGGTGGTTGGTCGGCTCGTCGAGCAGCAGCACGTCCGGGTCCGAGAACAGCGCCTGGGCCAGCAGCACGCGCAGCTTCCAGCCGGGGGCGACTTCGCTCATCGGGCCGAAATGCTGCTCGAGCGGAATGCCCAGGCCCAGCAGCAGCTCGCCCGCGCGCGATTCGGCGGTGTAGCCGTCCATCTCGGCGAACTCACCTTCGAGTTCGCCAACCTTCATGCCGTCTTCTTCGCTCATTTCCGGCAGCGAGTAGATGCGGTCGCGCTCGGCCTTGACCTTCCACAGCTCCTCGTGGCCCATGATCACGGTGTCGATCACGTTGAATTCTTCGTAGGCGAACTGGTCCTGGCGCAGCTTGCCCAGGCGCACGTTCGGCTCGAGCATCACCTGGCCGCCGGAAGGCTCGAGGTCGCCGCCAAGAATTTTCATGAAGGTCGACTTGCCGCAGCCGTTGGCGCCGATCAGGCCGTAGCGGTTGCCGTTGTTGAACTTGACGGAAACGTTCTCGAACAGCGGCTTGGCGCCGAACTGCATGGTGATGTTAGCGGTGGAAATCAAAGGACTTACCTATCAATAACTTGAGGTGCGCTGTTTAAAGGGTGATACCGTTTTCGAGCCTTTCAGCCCGGCCCGAACCGAGGAAGACGAACCTGCGCATATGAGTGAACGCTACGCCCCTGCCGGCAGACGAGCCGATAGGCTGGTGAGGCATGGGGGGAGTGTCGGGCATCGTGGCGCCGGGGCCTGGTAGTACTCAGGGCGACGTCGAGGCGCGCAATGGTATCACTTGGCACATGTAACTTCAGCCATCGCGGAGATTGACTGCAGGGTATTGCGCGCCGAGACGCCACATGAGCAGGCGGCGCAAGGGGAGGGTGCGCCGCGCGCACCAACGGGCGACTGGCGCCTGTGCGAGCACCCCGCAAGCTGTCGCACAGCACCGTGCAAGGTAGCTACAGTCTGAGCTCGCTGTGCCTGGCATATTCCTCAGGCTTTGCAACGGGGTCAATTGTTGAACAGGGGCAGATAGCCGAGTTCGACGAGCTTCGTGTCCAGCGTACCGACAATTCGAAAGTGCTCTCTATTGCGTTCATCCATAACCTGGGCGCAGCTCACCAAAACTGTGCCGCGGCCCGGTATGTCAATCAGTTCATCCGCATCCGGAAAGTCGCTGGCCTTTAGCGAGTGCGGGCAAAAGCCGATCCAGCCGATGGTTTGCCGTTCGTTGAAGGTCTGGCCATCTAGGTAGTACCTGCCGGGGGCGATCACCCCCCAATCGATTTCGGGCCAGATGGATACCGCTTGTCGCAGCATTTCCACCAACACAGGACGTGGGTTCTCGATTGCTGAAACCAGAGCGCCGGCATCTTCGAAATCCATGCTGGATATGGCCTCCATGTCGTGTGCGTCGTAACTGAAAGCCAGACCCCCTTGCAGCGGATCTTCCTGCCCATTCCACACGGATAGCGACAGCCATGAGGGATACTCGGCGTCGAAACTTGCGGCTGCAGCCGTGGACAATGCTTGAGGAGCGCTCAGGACGTCATTGCTCAATGCGTCCTGAACTGAGGCGCTTTGTAGATACCATTTACCAAGAACTGGATTTAATTGGCCCAAGGTGCTCAGGTAGTAGCGTATGCGCTCCAACTGCTCCTCATGGGAGACCGTGGCGATCGCGTGTTTGTTGAAGCGCATCTTGAATACAAAAGGCCGGAAAGAACTTGCCATGCTTGCTCCTTAGGCAATCAGGTCGGAATTATCCCGGTAGTACTCGTCGAATTCACGTTGTTCACGCTCACGGTGTTCTTGGTTGTTGGCGCTGATGGAAAATTGACCCACCCTGCCGATTGAAATTTGACCCAGGGCGGATTGCTGATTTTGTTACCAGCAACTGTGGATAAGTCTACCAGCGCAGCTGCTGTTGCCCCCACTCCTTCGCTAGCCCAGTTCAGTTGTTTAAGACCTGCCACACGCAGCCATGTAGCAGGCCGTCGTCGCCATGAAATCAGAACGGCTCATCGTCCTCCGGTTCCTGGCCGCCCTTACGCTTTCGCTCCCGTGATTTGATCTTGGCCTGGGCCGCCAAGCTACTGTGTTGCAGGCGATAGGACTCGTTACCGGTTTCGACGATGTGGCAGTGGTGGGTCAGCCGATCCAGCAGGGCGGTGGT
>NZ_FMZQ01000028.1 GCF_900102635.1 Ectopseudomonas chengduensis
CGTGAGCACATCCTGCTGTCCCGTCAGGTTGGCGTACCGTACATCGTTGTCTTCCTGAACAAGGCTGACATGGTTGACGACGCTGAGCTGCTGGAACTGGTCGAGATGGAAGTTCGCGACCTGCTGAGTACCTACGATTTCCCGGGTGACGACACTCCGATCATCATCGGCTCCGCGCTGATGGCTCTGAACGGCCAGGACGACAATGGCATGGGTACCACTGCGGTGAAAACCCTGGTGGAAACTCTGGACAGCTACATCCCTGAGCCGGTTCGTGCCATCGATCGTCCGTTCCTGATGCCGATCGAAGACGTGTTCTCGATCTCCGGCCGCGGTACTGTAGTTACCGGTCGTGTAGAGCGCGGTATCGTCCGTATCCAGGAAGAAATCGAAATCGTTGGTCTGCGTCCGACCACCAAGACCACCTGCACCGGCGTTGAGATGTTCCGCAAGCTGCTGGATGAAGGTCGTGCTGGTGAGAACTGCGGCGTGCTGCTGCGCGGCACCAAGCGTGATGAAGTCGAGCGTGGTCAGGTTCTGGCCAAGCCGGGCACCATCAAGCCGCACACCAAGTTCGAAGCTGAAGTGTACGTTCTGTCCAAAGAAGAAGGTGGTCGTCACACCCCGTTCTTCAAGGGCTACCGTCCTCAGTTCTACTTCCGTACCACTGACGTGACCGGTTCGTGCGAACTGCCGGAAGGCGTTGAGATGGTAATGCCGGGCGACAACATCAAAATGGTTGTTACCCTGATCAAGCCGATCGCCATGGAAGATGGCCTGCGTTTCGCAATTCGCGAAGGCGGCCGTACCGTTGGTGCTGGCGTGGTTGCCAAGATCGTCGAGTAATCGGTTGATCTGTTCCTCTCAGGCCGGCATAATGGTCGGCCTGATTTTGCTTTAGGTCAGTAGCTCAATTGGCAGAGCGGCGGTCTCCAAAACCGCAGGTTGGGGGTTCGATTCCCTCCTGACCTGCCATTTTCTAACGAATCTGGCGTGTCTTTCACAGGATCCTCTCGAATGAATGTTAAGGCTGAAGCCAAAGACTCTCGCTTTGATCTGGTCAAGTGGCTGGTTGTCGCTGCCCTGGTTGCTGTGGGTGTTGTCGGTAATCAGTACTTCTCTGCTGAGCCGGTTCTGTATCGCGTTCTGGGCTTGGTTGCGTTGGGTGCTGTTGCTGCTTTCGTGGCGTTTCAGACTGCTCGTGGTCAAGCGTTCGCGGTGCTGCTGAAAGAAGCGCGTGTCGAGATTCGTAAAGTTGTTTGGCCGACCCGTCAGGAAACCATGCAGACCACTCTGATCGTGGTTGCGGTGGTCCTGGTGATGGCGCTGCTGCTGTGGGGGCTTGATTCCCTGCTCGGTTGGCTTGTTTCCCTGATTGTTGGTTAAGGGTGTCTCGTGGCTAAGCGTTGGTACGTCGTGCATGCCTACTCGGGTTACGAGAAGCATGTGATGCGCTCGCTCATCGAGCGCGTGAAACTGGCTGGTATGGAAGATGACTTTGGCGAGATTCTCGTTCCCACTGAAGAGGTGGTCGAGATGCGCAATGGTCAGAAGCGCAAGAGTGAGCGCAAGTTCTTCCCTGGCTATGTTTTGGTGCAGATGGAAATGAACGAGGCGACTTGGCACTTGATCAAGGATACGCCGCGCGTCATGGGCTTCATTGGTGGTACGGCCGACAAACCGGCGCCGATCACCGAGAAAGAAGCCGAAGCCATTCTGCGTCGTGTTGCCGATAGTGGTGACAAGCCCAAGCCGAAGACGCTGTTCGAGCCGGGCGAGATGGTACGAGTTGTCGATGGCCCGTTCGCCGATTTCGGTGGTGTGGTCGAAGAAGTGAATTACGAGAAGAGCCGCATCCAGGTTGCTGTGACCATTTTCGGTCGCTCCACCCCGGTCGAGCTGGAGTTCAGTCAGGTCGAGAAGGCATAACTGACATAAGCATCCCTCACCCCGCAGCCTTAGGCTGCGGGGTTTTGTCGTCACTGGGATAAATGCGTAAGTAACCTCGGGGAGCCGTCAGGCGTTCGAACCCGAAATTGGAGTAGCTAATGGCTAAGAAGATTCAGGCTTATATCAAGCTGCAGGTTAAAGCCGGTCAGGCAAACCCGTCGCCACCCGTCGGCCCCGCTCTGGGTCAGCACGGCGTGAACATCATGGAATTCTGCAAGGCGTTCAACGCCAAGACTCAGGGCATGGAACCCGGTCTGCCGACTCCTGTGATCATCACCGTTTACAGCGACCGCAGCTTCACCTTTGAAACCAAGAGCACCCCGGCATCGGTACTGCTGAAGAAGGCCGCCGGCCTGACCAGCGGTTCCGCTCGTCCGAACACCGTCAAAGTAGGCACCGTTACCCGTGCTCAGCTGGAAGAGATCGCCAAGACCAAGCAGGCTGATCTGACTGCCGCTGACCTGGATGCGGCCGTGCGCACCATCGCCGGCTCCGCTCGTAGCATGGGCCTGAACGTGGAGGGTGTGTAATGGCTAAGTTGACCAAGCGCCAAAAGGCCATCGCGGCCAAGGTTGAAGCCGGCAAGGCATACACCTTTGAAGAAGCTGCCGGCCTGCTGGCCGAGCTGTCTGCCGTCAAGTTCACCGAGTCCTTCGACGTCGCCGTGAACCTGGGTGTAGATCCGCGTAAATCCGACCAGGTTGTACGTGGCGCCACCGTTCTGCCGAACGGCACTGGCAAGACCGTACGCGTTGCCGTGTTCACCCAGGGTCCGGGCGCTGAAGCTGCTCTGGCTGCCGGTGCTGACAAGGTTGGTATGGACGACCTGGCTGCCGAAATGAAGGCAGGCGATCTGAACTACGACGTGGTCATCGCTTCTCCGGACGCCATGCGCGTCGTTGGCCAGCTGGGCCAGGTACTGGGCCCGCGCGGTCTGATGCCGAACCCGAAAGTCGGCACCGTTACTCCGGACGTCGCTACCGCTGTCAAGAACGCCAAGGCTGGTCAGGTGCGTTTCCGTACCGACAAGAACGGCATCATCCACACCTCCGTTGGCAAGGTCGGCTTCGAAGCCGCTGCGCTGAAGCAGAACGTGGAAGCCCTGCTGTCCGACCTGAAGCGTCTGAAGCCGTCGACCTCGAAAGGTATCTACGTCAAGCGCGTGACCCTGAGCACCACCATGGGTCCGGGTCTGATCATCGATCAGGCTTCGCTCGACGCGTAAGTGATTGGGCCGGTAGCCATGGGCTGCCGGCTTTGAAAGATTGGGGTCCCTGCCTGGCGGGGGCTATCCAAGACCGTAGGTGACTCGCGTTTTAAATGTCAGGTTCGCCTGATGGCCTACGCAGATGGTGCTCCCGATTCGTTACCGAATCAGACACCAAAACGCCGCCGAGCTCCGGTTCGGCGATACGGTAAAAACCAGGAGTAAACCCGTGGCAATTAAACTCGAAGACAAGAAGGCCATCGTCGCTGAAGTCAACGAGGCTGCCAAAGCCGGTCTGTCCGCTGTCGTGGCTGATGCCCGTGGCGTGACCGTCGGCGCAATGACCGGACTCCGTAAAGAGGCCCGCGAAGCTGGTGTGTACGTGAAAGTCGTGCGTAACACCCTGCTCAAGCGCGCCGTTGAAGGCACTCAGTTTGACGTGCTCAACGACGTGTTCAAAGGCCCGACCCTGATCGCATTCTCCAACGAACACCCGGGCGCTGCTGCTCGTCTGTTCAAGGAGTTCGCCAAGGGTCAGGACAAGTTCGAGATCAAGGCAGCTGCGTTCGAGGGCAAGTACCTCGCAGCAAACCAGATCGACGTACTGGCAAGTCTGCCGACCCGCGACGAGGGCATCGCCCAGCTGATGAGCGTTATTCAAGGCGCCACCAGCAAACTCGCTCGCACTCTGGCAGCCATTCGCGACCAGAAAGAAGCTGCTGCTGCCTAAGGCAGCGTGAGCCCTTTCGAAATCAAACGTTTAATTTGATGGTCGCGTAGGCCGTCACCCCAATACAGGAATTGATAGTCATGTCTCTGACTAACGAGCAAATCATCGAAGCTATCGGCCAGAAATCCGTTATGGAAATCGTTGAGCTGATCAAAGCGATGGAAGAAACCTTCGGCGTTACCGCTGCTGCCGCTGTTGCCGCCGGCCCGGCTGCTGCCGCTGCTGCTGTCGAAGAGCAGACCGAGTTCAACGTTGTCCTGGCTGAAGCCGGCGACAAGAAAGTGAACGTGATCAAGGCTGTTCGCGAGCTGACCGGTCTGGGCCTGAAAGAAGCCAAGGAGAAGGTTGACACCGCTCCTCAGGTCATCGCTGAAGGTCTGACCAAAGAAGCTGCTGAAGACGCCAAGAAGAAGCTGGAAGAAGCTGGCGCCAAGGTCGAGCTCAAGTAAGTTCGTACCTTGCGTCTACAGCCCGAGCGACTCGCACAAGGCTGATGGCTGGTGGCTTTTGCCACCGGCCTTTTTCCGTTCTAGGTTGGCTGTTCAACAGCCGGCCTGGAGCCGAAAAGACCCCGCCCGAGAGGCGGTTGCAAACCGAGGGTTTGCACGATTTTCTGGTCACCGCCGCCGGCGCTGGCCAAACAAGCAGGTGACCAAGCTGGGGAACGCTGATGGCTTACTCATACACTGAGAAAAAACGTATCCGCAAGGACTTTAGCAAGTTGCCGGATGTCATGGATGTGCCTTACCTCCTGGCCATCCAGCTGGATTCGTACCGCGAATTCCTGCAGCAAGGGGTGAGCAAGGAACAGTTCCGCGACATCGGCCTGCATGCGGCCTTCAAATCGGTATTCCCGATCATCAGCTACTCCGGCAACGCCGCCCTGGAGTACGTCGGCTATCGCCTGGGCGAGCCGGCGTTCGACGTCAAGGAGTGCGTCCTGCGTGGCGTGACCTTCGCCGTGCCGCTGCGCGTGAAAGTGCGCCTGATCATTTTCGACAAAGAATCGTCGAACAAAGCGATCAAGGACATCAAAGAGCAGGAAGTGTACATGGGCGAGATTCCGCTCATGACCGAGAACGGTACCTTCGTCATCAACGGTACCGAGCGTGTGATCGTGTCCCAGCTGCACCGTTCGCCGGGTGTGTTCTTCGACCACGACCGTGGCAAGACCCACAGCTCGGGCAAGCTGCTGTACTCCGCTCGCATCATTCCTTACCGCGGCTCCTGGCTGGACTTCGAGTTCGATCCGAAGGACGCGGTATTCGTGCGTATCGACCGTCGCCGCAAACTGCCGGCTTCCGTCCTGCTGCGCGCACTGGGCTACAGCACTGAAGAAGTACTGGATGCCTTCTATGACACCAACGTCTTCCATGTGAAGGGCGAGAGCCTGAGCCTGGAGCTGGTTCCGCAGCGTCTGCGCGGCGAAATCGCCGTTCTCGACATCAAGGACGGCAGCGGCAAGGTGATCGTGGAGCAGGGCCGTCGTATCACGGCTCGCCACATCAACCAGCTGGACAAGGCTGGCATCAAAGAGCTGGAAGTTCCGCTCGACTACGTCATTGGCCGTACCACTGCCAAGGCGATCGTGCACCCGGCTACCGGCGAAATCATCGCCGAGTGCAACACCGAGCTGACTGCCGACCTGCTGGTCAAGATGGCCAAGGCGCAGGTGGTTCGCTTCGAGACTCTGTACACCAACGACATCGACTGCGGTCCGTTCATCAGCGACACGCTGAAGATCGACAGCACTACCAATCAGTTGGAAGCGCTGGTCGAGATCTACCGCATGATGCGTCCCGGCGAGCCGCCAACCAAGGATGCTGCCGAGACCCTGTTCAACAACCTGTTCTTCAGCGCCGAGCGTTACGACCTGTCTGCCGTTGGCCGCATGAAGTTCAACCGTCGTATCGGTCGTACCGAGATCGAAGGTTCGGGCGTGCTGAGCAAGGAAGATATCGTTGCCGTATTGAAGACCCTGGTCGACATCCGTAACGGCAAGGGCATCGTCGACGACATCGACCACCTGGGTAACCGTCGTGTACGTTGCGTCGGCGAAATGGCCGAGAACCAGTTCCGCGTTGGCCTGGTGCGTGTAGAGCGCGCGGTCAAGGAACGTCTGTCGATGGCCGAAAGCGAAGGCCTGATGCCGCAGGACCTGATCAACGCCAAGCCGGTTGCGGCGGCGGTGAAAGAGTTCTTCGGTTCCAGCCAGCTCTCGCAGTTCATGGACCAGAACAACCCGCTCTCCGAGATCACCCACAAGCGTCGTGTTTCCGCACTTGGCCCAGGTGGTCTGACTCGTGAGCGTGCAGGCTTCGAAGTCCGCGACGTACACCCGACTCACTATGGTCGCGTGTGCCCGATCGAAACGCCGGAAGGTCCGAACATCGGTCTGATCAACTCGCTGGCTGCCTACGCCCGCACCAACCAGTACGGCTTCCTGGAAAGCCCGTACCGCGTGGTCAAGGAAGGCAAGGTCACCGACGAGATCGTGTTCCTGTCCGCCATCGAAGAGGCCGACCACGTTATCGCCCAGGCGTCTGCGACCCTGAACGACAAGGGTCAGCTGATCGACGAGCTGGTAGCCGTACGTCACCTCAACGAATTCACCGTCAAGGCGCCGGAAGACGTGACCCTGATGGACGTGTCGCCGAAGCAGGTCGTTTCCGTCGCTGCCTCGCTGATTCCGTTCCTCGAGCACGACGACGCCAACCGCGCACTGATGGGTTCGAACATGCAGCGTCAGGCTGTACCGACCCTGCGCGCCGACAAGCCGCTGGTAGGTACCGGCATGGAGCGCAACGTCGCCCGTGACTCCGGTGTCTGCGTCGTGGCCCGTCGTGGTGGTGTGATCGACTCCGTCGATGCCAGCCGTATCGTGGTTCGCGTCAACGATGACGAAGTCGAAACTGGCGAAGCCGGTGTCGACATCTACAACCTGACCAAATACACCCGCTCCAACCAGAACACCTGCATCAACCAGCGTCCGCTGGTGAGCAAAGGTGACAAGGTGGCGCGTAGCGACATCATGGCTGACGGCCCGTCCACCGATATGGGTGAACTGGCGCTGGGTCAGAACATGCGCGTGGCGTTCATGCCGTGGAACGGCTTCAACTTCGAAGACTCCATCTGCCTGTCTGAGCGCGTGGTTCAGGAAGACCGCTTCACCACGATCCACATTCAGGAACTGACCTGTGTGGCGCGTGACACCAAGCTCGGCCCAGAGGAAATCTCCTCTGACATCCCGAACGTGGGTGAAGCTGCTCTGAACAAGCTGGACGAAGCCGGTATCGTCTACGTCGGCGCCGAAGTCGGCCCGGGCGACATCCTGGTCGGTAAGGTCACCCCGAAAGGCGAGACCCAGCTGACTCCGGAAGAGAAGCTGCTGCGTGCGATCTTCGGTGAGAAGGCCTCTGACGTTAAGGACACCTCCCTGCGCGTGCCGACTGGCACCAAGGGTACCGTCATCGACGTGCAGGTCTTCACCCGTGATGGCGTGGAGCGCGACTCGCGCGCCCTGTCCATCGAGAAGATGCAGCTGGACGAGATCCGCAAGGACCTGAACGAAGAGTTCCGCATCGTCGAAGGCGCGACCTTCGAGCGTCTGCGTTCCGCTCTGGTTGGCGCTATCGCCGAAGGCGGCGCTGGTCTGAAGAAAGGTACCGCGATCACCGACGAGTTCCTCGACGGTCTTGAGCGTGGCCAGTGGTTCAAACTGCGCATGGCCGACGACGCCCTGAACGAGCAGCTGGAGAAGGCTCAGGCCTACATCTCCGACCGCCGTCAGATGCTCGACGACAAGTTCGAAGACAAGAAGCGCAAGCTGCAGCAGGGCGATGACCTGGCGCCGGGCGTACTGAAGATTGTCAAGGTTTACCTGGCCATCCGCCGTCGCATCCAGCCGGGTGACAAGATGGCTGGTCGTCACGGTAACAAGGGTGTGGTCTCGGTGATCATGCCGGTCGAAGATATGCCGCATGACGCCAACGGTACTCCGGTTGACATCGTACTGAACCCGCTGGGCGTTCCGTCGCGTATGAACGTCGGTCAGATTCTCGAAACCCACCTGGGCCTCGCGGCCAAGGGCCTGGGCGAGAAGATCAACCGCATGCTCGAAGAGCAGCGCAAGATCGCCGAACTGCGCAAGTTCCTCGCTGAGATCTACAACGAGATCGGTGGCCGTCAGGAAAACCTCGACGAGTTCTCCGATACCGAGATCCTCGAGCTGGCGAAGAACCTCAAAGGCGGTGTACCGATGGCGACTGCCGTGTTCGACGGCGCCAAGGAAACCGAGATCAAGGCCATGCTGAAGCTGGCTGATCTGCCGGAGAGCGGCCAGATGCGCCTGTTCGACGGTCGTACCGGTAACCAGTTCGAGCGTCCGACTACCGTCGGCTACATGTACATGCTCAAACTGAACCACCTGGTGGACGACAAGATGCACGCCCGTTCCACTGGTTCCTACAGCCTGGTTACCCAGCAGCCGCTGGGTGGTAAGGCGCAGTTCGGTGGTCAGCGTTTCGGGGAGATGGAGGTCTGGGCACTGGAAGCCTATGGCGCCGCCTACACCCTGCAGGAAATGCTGACCGTGAAGTCGGACGACGTGAACGGCCGTACCAAGATGTACAAGAACATCGTGGATGGCGATCACCGTATGGAGCCGGGCATGCCCGAGTCCTTCAACGTACTGATCAAAGAGATCCGTTCGCTCGGCATCGATATCGATCTGGAAACCGAATAACACGACGTGAATCGGCAGCGGGGCTAGTCCAGCTCGCTGCCCGCTCCGCCAGGAGGAAAGGCCTTGAAAGACCTACTGAATTTGCTGAAAAACCAGGGTCAGATCGAAGAGTTCGACGCCATCCGTATCGGATTGGCCTCGCCTGAGATGATCCGTTCGTGGTCGTTCGGTGAAGTTAAAAAGCCGGAAACCATCAACTACCGTACCTTCAAGCCAGAGCGCGACGGCCTGTTCTGCGCCAAGATCTTTGGCCCGGTCAAGGACTACGAGTGCCTGTGCGGCAAGTACAAGCGCCTCAAGCACCGCGGTGTGATCTGCGAGAAGTGCGGCGTTGAAGTGGCCCTGGCCAAGGTTCGTCGTGAGCGCATGGCGCACATCGAACTGGCCTCGCCGGTCGCCCACATCTGGTTCCTGAAGTCGCTGCCGTCGCGTATCGGCCTGCTGATGGACATGACCCTGCGTGATATCGAGCGCGTGCTCTATTTCGAGAGCTACGTCGTGATCGACCCGGGCATGACTACCCTCGAGAAGGGTCAGCTGCTGAACGACGAACAGTACTTCGAAGCCCTCGAAGAGTTCGGTGATGACTTCGACGCGCGCATGGGCGCCGAGGCCGTGCGCGAGCTGCTGCACGCCATCGACCTGGATCACGAGATCGGCCGCCTGCGCGAAGAAATTCCGCAGACCAACTCCGAGACCAAGATCAAGAAGCTGTCCAAGCGCCTGAAGCTGATGGAAGCCTTCAAGGACTCCGGCAACCTGCCGGAGTGGATGGTGCTGACCGTTCTGCCGGTTCTGCCGCCGGATCTGCGCCCGCTCGTTCCGCTGGATGGTGGCCGTTTCGCCACTTCCGACCTGAACGATCTGTACCGCCGCGTGATCAACCGTAACAATCGTCTGAAGCGCCTGCTCGATCTGTCCGCGCCGGACATCATCGTGCGCAACGAAAAGCGCATGCTGCAGGAAGCGGTCGACGCCCTGCTCGACAACGGCCGTCGCGGTCGCGCCATCACTGGCTCGAACAAGCGTCCGCTGAAGTCGCTGGCCGACATGATCAAAGGTAAGCAAGGTCGCTTCCGTCAGAACCTGCTCGGTAAGCGCGTGGACTACTCCGGTCGTTCCGTGATCACCGTGGGCCCGACCCTGCGTCTGCACCAGTGCGGTCTGCCGAAGAAGATGGCTCTCGAGCTGTTCAAGCCGTTCATTTTCGGCAAGCTGGAAATGCGTGGTCTGGCGACCACCATCAAGGCCGCCAAGAAGATGGTCGAGCGCGAGCTGCCGGAAGTGTGGGACGTTCTCGCTGAAGTGATCCGCGAACACCCCGTCCTGCTCAACCGTGCGCCGACCCTTCACCGCCTGGGCATCCAGGCGTTCGAACCGGTACTGATCGAAGGTAAAGCGATTCAGCTGCACCCGCTGGTCTGCGCCGCGTACAACGCCGACTTCGACGGTGACCAGATGGCCGTTCACGTGCCGCTGACCCTGGAAGCCCAGCTCGAAGCGCGCGCGCTGATGATGTCGACCAACAACATCCTGTCGCCCGCCAACGGTGAGCCGATCATCGTGCCGTCGCAGGACGTGGTACTGGGTCTGTACTACATGACCCGTGAAGCGGTGAACGCCAAGGGTGAAGGTCGCGTCTTCGCCGACCTGCAGGAAGTCGACCGCGTGTTCCGCGCCGGCGAAGCGTCCCTGCACGCCCGCGTGAAAGTGCGTATCAACGAAACCATCAAAGAGAAAGATGGTTCGATCACCAAGAACACCCGCATCGTCGACACCACCGTCGGCCGCGCGCTGCTGTTCCAGATCGTACCGGCCGGCCTGTCTTACGACGTGGTCAACCAGTCGATGAAGAAGAAGGCGATCTCCAAGCTGATCAACCAGTGCTACCGCACCGTTGGTCTGAAGGACACCGTGATCTTCGCTGACCAGCTGATGTACACCGGTTTCGCTTACTCGACCATCTCCGGTGTGTCGATCGGCGTGAACGACTTCGTCATCCCGGACGAGAAGGCGCGCATCATCGACGCCGCCACCGAGGAAGTGAAGGAAATCGAATCGCAGTACGCCTCCGGCCTGGTTACCCAGGGCGAGAAGTACAACAAGGTGATCGACCTCTGGTCGAAGGCCAACGATGAAGTCTCCAAGGCGATGATGGCCAACCTCTCGAAAGAGCCGGTTGTCGATCGCGAAGGCAAGACCGTCGAGCAGGAGTCCTTCAACTCCATGTACATGATGGCGGACTCCGGTGCTCGTGGTAGCGCCGCCCAGATCCGTCAGCTGGCCGGTATGCGTGGTCTGATGGCCAAGCCGGACGGCTCCATCATCGAAACGCCGATCACCGCGAACTTCCGCGAAGGTCTGTCGGTTCTGCAGTACTTCATCTCCACTCACGGTGCTCGTAAAGGTCTGGCGGATACCGCACTGAAGACCGCGAACTCCGGTTACCTGACTCGTCGTCTGGTCGACGTGGCGCAGGATCTGGTGGTGACCGAGATCGATTGCGGTACCGAGCACGGTCTGCTGATGACGCCGCACATCGAAGGCGGCGACGTGGTCGAGCCGCTGGGTGAGCGCGTACTGGGTCGAGTAATCGCCAAGGACGTGTTCAAGCCAGGCACCGAGGACGTCATCGTTCCGGCCGGCACCCTGATCGACGAGCAGTGGGTCGAGTTCATCGAGCTGAACAGCGTCGACGAAGTGGTCGTGCGTTCGCCGATCACCTGCGAAACCCGCTTCGGCATCTGCGCCAAGTGCTACGGCCGCGATCTGGCTCGTGGTCACCAGGTCAACATCGGTGAAGCTGTCGGCGTTATCGCTGCGCAGTCCATCGGTGAGCCGGGTACCCAGCTGACCATGCGTACGTTCCACATCGGTGGTGCTGCAAGCCGTACTTCGGCTGCCGACAGCGTCCAGGTGAAGAACGGTGGTGCGATCCGTCTGCACAACCTCAAGCACGTCGAGCGCGTGGACGGCAATCTGGTAGCGGTTTCCCGCTCCGGCGAGCTGGCTGTGGCTGACGAGTTCGGTCGTGAGCGTGAGCGCTACAAGCTGCCGTACGGTGCCGTGATTTCCGTGAAGGAAGGCGACAAGGTCGACGCTGGCGCCATCGTCGCCAAGTGGGACCCGCACACCCACCCGATCGTGACCGAAATGAAGGGTACCGTGACCTTCGTCGGCATGGAGGAGGGCATCACCATCAAGCGCCAGACCGACGAACTGACCGGTCTGACCAACATCGAGGTTCTCGATCCGAAGGATCGTCCGGCTGCTGGCAAGGACATTCGTCCGGCCATCAAGATGGTCGACGCCAACGGCAAGGAACTGCTGCTGCCGGGTACCGACGTTCCCGCTCAGTACTTCCTGCCAGCCAACGCCCTGGTCGGCGTGGCTGACGGTGCGCAGATTGCGGTCGGTGACGTTATCGCCCGTATCCCGCAAGAGACCTCGAAAACTCGCGACATCACCGGTGGTCTGCCGCGCGTTGCCGACCTGTTCGAAGCCCGTCGTCCGAAGGAAGCTTCGATCCTGGCGGAAATCAGCGGCACCATTTCGTTCGGTAAAGAGACCAAGGGCAAGCGCCGTCTGGTCATCACCCCGACCGATGGTAGCGATCCGTACGAGGAGCTGATTCCGAAGTGGCGTCACCTGAACGTCTTCGAAGGCGAGCAAGTGAACCGCGGCGAAGTTATCTCCGACGGCCCGAGCGATCCGCACGACATCCTGCGTCTGCTGGGTGTGAGCGCGCTGGCCAAGTACATCGTCAACGAGATCCAGGACGTTTACCGTCTGCAGGGCGTGAAGATCAACGACAAGCACATCGAGACCATCCTGCGTCAGATGCTGCGTAAGGTCGAAGTCAGCGAGTCCGGCGATTCGTCCTTCATCAAGGGCGATCAAATGGAGCTCACCCAGGTTCTGGGCGAGAACGAGCGTCTGGCCGAAGAGGACAAATTCGTCGCCAAGTACACCCGCGTACTGCTGGGTATCACCAAGGCGTCGCTGTCCACCGAGTCGTTCATCTCGGCAGCGTCCTTCCAGGAAACCACTCGCGTCCTCACCGAGGCAGCGGTTACTGGCAAGCGCGACTACCTGCGTGGTCTGAAAGAGAACGTGGTCGTGGGTCGCCTGATCCCGGCCGGTACCGGTCTGGCATATCACAGCGAGCGCAAGCGCAAGCGTGATGCCGACAAGCCGGTGCGTGTCAGCGCTAGTGAGGTGGAAGCCGCACTGACCGAAGCGCTGAACTCCAGCGGAAATTGAGTCGAAGCCTCGCTAGTTCGCTAGCGGGGCTTTGCCTTGACTGGGGGCGTGAGTCTCTTTAGACTCATGCACCCCTAAATTTGGCAGGGCGTTGTGCTCTGCCATCTTTATTTGTGAGCGTCGAAAGACAACAGTGGAGCTAGTAGATGGCAACTATCAACCAGCTGGTACGTCAGCCGCGTAAGCGTATCGTCGAGAAATCCGACGTACCTGCGCTGCAGAACTGCCCGCAACGTCGTGGCGTGTGCACTCGCGTGTACACCACTACGCCGAAAAAACCTAACTCGGCACTGCGTAAAGTATGCCGCGTGCGTCTGACCAACGGTTTCGAGGTTTCCTCGTACATCGGTGGTGAAGGCCACAACCTGCAAGAGCACAGCGTCGTGCTGATCCGTGGCGGTCGTGTAAAAGACCTTCCGGGTGTGCGCTACCACACCGTGCGTGGTTCGCTGGATACCTCCGGCGTCAAAGACCGTAAGCAAGGTCGTTCCAAGTACGGTACCAAGCGTCCGAAATAAGGCCGCTTGAATCTTTATATTTAGTTGAGTCGATAAGAGTAAGGTCGGGCGCGGCTTTTGCCGAAAGTCCCGGGCTAACCTGAAGACCGTTTGAGGGCTTATCATGCCAAGACGTCGTGTAGCAGCAAAACGTGAGATTCTCGACGATCCGAAGTACGGATCGCAGATTCTCGCCAAGTTCATGAACCACGTGATGGAAAGCGGCAAGAAGGCCGTGGCCGAGCGCATCGTTTACGGTGCTCTGGACACAGTCAAAGCACGCAAGAACAGCGATCCCCTGGAGATCTTCGAGAAAGCTCTCGACGCCATCGCTCCGCTGGTCGAAGTCAAGTCCCGCCGTGTAGGCGGTGCTACCTACCAGGTTCCGGTCGAAGTTCGTCCGTCGCGTCGTAACGCTCTGGCAATGCGCTGGCTCGTAGACTACGCCCGCAAGCGCGGCGAGAAGTCCATGGCTCTGCGTCTGGCTGGTGAGCTGCTGGATGCTGCTGAAGGCAAAGGCGCTGCTGTCAAGAAGCGTGAAGACGTGCACCGTATGGCTGAAGCCAACAAGGCTTTCTCGCACTACCGCTTCTAATTCCGGCTCCACTAACCTTGCGAGGGCTTTATGGCTCGTAATACAGCAATTAACCGCTACCGTAATATTGGTATCTGTGCCCACGTTGACGCGGGCAAGACCACCACTACCGAGCGGATCCTGTTCTACACAGGCCTGAGCCACAAGATGGGCGAGGTGCATGATGGCGCCGCGACCACCGACTGGATGGTTCAGGAGCAGGAGCGTGGTATTACCATTACTTCTGCTGCTATCACCACCTTCTGGAAGGGTTCGGTTGGTCAGTACGACAACTACCGCGTAAACGTCATCGATACCCCCGGTCACGTTGACTTCACCATTGAAGTAGAGCGCTCGCTGCGCGTGCTCGACGGTGCTGTCGTTGTGTTCTGTGGTACTTCGGGCGTTGAGCCGCAGTCCGAAACCGTATGGCGTCAGGCCAACAAGTACGGCGTTCCGCGTATCGTCTACGTGAACAAGATGGACCGTGCTGGTGCCAACTTCCTGCGCGTCGTCGGTCAGATCAAGAACCGTCTGGGCCACACCCCGGTACCGATTCAGATCGCCATCGGTTCAGAAGAGAACTTCGAAGGTCAGGTTGATCTGATCAAGATGAAGGCAATCTACTGGAACGAAGACGACAAGGGCACTACCTATCGTGAGGAAGAGATTCCTGCTGAGCTGGTAGACCTGGCCAACGAGTGGCGCTCGAACATGGTTGAGGCTGCTGCCGAAGCCAACGAAGAGCTGATGAACAAGTACCTTGAAGAAGGTGACTTGTCGGCCGAAGAGATCAAGGCTGGTCTGCGCGCCCGTACCCTGGCGAGCGAGATCGTGCCGGCTGTCTGCGGCTCCTCGTTCAAGAACAAGGGTGTTCCCCTGGTTCTCGATGCTGTCATCGACTTCCTGCCTGCTCCGACCGAGATCCCTGCGATCAAGGGTATTCACCCGGATCTGGCCGACAAGCCGAAAGAGGAAATCGCCGAAGGCGATTACGACGAGCGCCATGCCGACGACAACGAGCCGTTCTCGGCTCTGGCGTTCAAGATCGCTACCGACCCGTTCGTCGGTACGCTGACCTTTGTGCGCGTCTACTCGGGCGTTCTGGAGTCTGGCCAGTCGGTCATCAACTCCGTGAAAGGCAAGAAAGAGCGCGTTGGTCGTATGGTGCAGATGCACGCCAACCAGCGTGAAGAGATCAAAGAAGTGCGCGCTGGTGACATCGCGGCTCTGATCGGTATGAAGGACGTCACTACCGGTGAAACCCTGTGCGATCCGGACAAGCAGATCATCCTCGAGCGCATGGACTTCCCGGAGCCGGTCATTTCGGTAGCTGTAGAGCCGAAAACCAAGGCTGACCAGGAGAAGATGGGTATTGCACTGGGCAAGCTGGCTCAGGAAGACCCGTCGTTCCGCGTCAAGACTGACGAAGAAACCGGTCAGACCATCATCTCTGGTATGGGTGAGCTGCACCTGGACATCCTCGTTGACCGCATGAAGCGCGAATTCAACGTCGAGGCCAACATCGGCAAGCCACAGGTTTCCTACCGTGAAACCATCACCAAGGACGCTGTCGAGATCGAAGGTAAGTTCGTTCGTCAGTCCGGTGGTCGCGGTCAGTTCGGTCACTGCTGGATTCGTTTCTCGACTCCGGACGTGGACGACAAGGGCAACATCACCGAAGGTCTGGTGTTTACCAACGAAGTCGTAGGTGGTGTGGTTCCGAAGGAATACATCCCGGCGATCCAGAAGGGTATCGAAGAGCAGATGAAGAACGGCGTTGTTGCCGGCTATCCGCTGATCGGCCTGAAGGCGACCGTGTTCGATGGTTCCTACCACGACGTCGACTCCAACGAGATGGCGTTCAAGATCGCTGCCTCCATGGCGACCAAGCAGCTGGCCCAGAAGGGTGGCGGTAAGGTGCTTGAGCCGATCATGAAGGTAGAAGTGGTAACTCCTGAGGATTACATGGGCGACGTGATGGGTGACCTGAACCGTCGTCGTGGTCTGATCCAGGGTATGGAAGATTCGGTGTCCGGTAAGGTTATCCGTGCCGAAGTTCCGCTGGGCGAGATGTTTGGTTACGCTACCGACGTCCGTTCCATGTCCCAGGGTCGCGCCAGCTACTCCATGGAATTCTCCAAGTACGCAGAGGCTCCGGCGAACATCGTCGAAGCACTGGTTAAAAAACAAGGCTAATCCCGCCCTTTAAGTAAGAGGTTTACTGTCGTGGCTAAGGAAAAATTCGAACGTAACAAACCGCACGTCAACGTCGGCACCATCGGTCACGTTGACCACGGTAAAACCACTCTGACCGCTGCTCTGACCCGCGTCTGCTCCGAAGTTTTCGGTTCGGCCAAGGTCGACTTCGACAAGATCGATAGCGCTCCGGAAGAGAAGGCTCGTGGTATCACCATCAACACTGCGCACGTGGAGTACGACTCTGCCGTACGTCACTACGCACACGTTGACTGCCCGGGTCACGCCGACTACGTGAAGAACATGATCACCGGTGCTGCCCAGATGGACGGCGCGATCCTGGTCTGCTCGGCTGCCGA
>NZ_FMZQ01000027.1 GCF_900102635.1 Ectopseudomonas chengduensis
TCGGCTGACCCACCACTGCCACATCGTCGAAACCGGTAACGAGTCCTATCGCCTGCAACACAGTAGCTTGGCGGCCCAGGCCAAGATCAAATCACGGGAGCGAAAGCGTAAGGGCGGCCAGGAACCGGAGGACGATGAGCCGTTCTGATTTCATGGCGACGACGGCCTGCTACATGGCTGCGTGTGGCAGGTCTTAAACAACTGAACTGGGCTAGCGAAGGAGTGGGGGCAACAGCAGCTGCGCTGGTAGACTTATCCACAGTTGCTGGTAACAAAATCAGCAATCCGCCCTGGGTCAAATTTCAATCGGCAGGGTGGGTCAATTTTCCATCAGCGCCAACACCTGAGTAATTGATCGCGAGAAATTCAGGTTTCTTATGCTCCCCCGTCCAGAGGTTGACAGAGATGAACTCGACACGGTCAAGCAGTCCTTTTTCCGCCAAGGCGATTCGCACGCGAGCGGGATACGGGCCATCGAACCAGTCGTAGATTTTCATTGTAGGGAGAACGGATATGTCGGTTTTGCGAGATGTAATGGTCATGATTTGCCTACCTGTCAGTTGGTAGGTAAAGGTTGTGCGAGAAAATGCACCCTGTCAACCCCTACCTTCCAGTTGGCAGGTGGAGGGCGCAGCAGTAAACTGCCAAGTTCTATCGAAGGTGCGAGGAGTTGATCGTGACTGGCAATGCTCGAGAAGCCATCCTGGCTGCTGCGACAACGGCGGCTCAGTTGCATGGATACAGCGGTATCAATTTCCGCAGCATCGGTGAAACCGTAGGTGTGAAGAACGCCAGTATCTACTACCACTTTGCGAGCAAGGCCGACCTTGCTGCCGCGGTCGCAGAACGCTATTGGCGAGACACCGCCGAAGCCTTGCGATTCATACGCGATTCGAATCCCGACCCGCTCGGCTGTTTGCGTGCTTACCCTTCGCTCTTTCGGAGATCGTTGGAGAACGGCAATAGACTTTGCCTCGCCAGCTTCATGGCTGCGGAATACGAAGACCTGCCGGAAGAAGTCGAGCTAGAGGTCAAGGCGTTTGCAGACATCAATGTGGAGTGGCTGACGCAGGTATTAGTTGAGGCAGGGCTGGAAGATGTCGAGCGCCGCGCAGGCGCCATTTACGCTGCGGTTGCCGGTGCTCAACTGATTGCACGAACCCGCGTCGACCTGAAACTGTTCGACGAGCTGATCGACAGCTATCGAGAGTCAGGCCTCATTCCTGCTCACGCTTCCACGAGCAATGAGCGCTACTGAAAGAATTGCGGTTGCAGCAGCAAGCTCAGGTATATCTGTTGGTGAACGATCCAATCGGCGTGTTCAGCCAGTCTCGTTAGCCGTTTTGTACAGCTCGTCTCGCATCAACTGCGGTGGCTTGCCATAGGCACGCAGAAACGCCTGGCGCATGCGTTCTCGATCGCCAAAACCGGTCTCGCGAGCAATCACTTCTACGGGGTGACGGCTCGTCTCCATCATCACGCGTGCGGCCTCTACTCGCAGTCTTTCGACTGCTTTCGCTGGAGTTTTTCCGGTTTCCTCGCGAAACACCCGGCTGAACTGGCGAGGGCTCAGTCGCGCGACATCTGCCAGAGCTTCGACCGACAGATCGCTGCGCAGGTTTTCGCGCGCATAGGCCATTGCCAGTTGCACGCGGTCGGATTTCGGGTCTATCTCCAGCAGCGCCGAAAGCTGTGATTGCTCGGCGCCTCTGCGCTGGGCGATGACCAGTTTGCGGGCTACGCGGCGGGCCAGGTCAGGGCCCAGGTCGTTCTCGACCATGGCCAGGGCAAGATCCACTCCGGCACTCATGCCTGCACCCGTCCAGATCTGCCCGTCGACCACGAACAGTCGATCATCATCGATTCTGACGGTGGGGTGACGTTTCTTGAACTCGGGTACGTGCAACCAATGAGTCGTGACCCGTTTGCCCTCCAATAGGCCGGCTTCGGCGAGTACGAATACACCTGTGCACAGTGATGCAATACGCCGCGATTGCGAGCTGGCGCTGGACAGGCAAGTCAGCAGTTCGGGACTGGGTTCACCCAACTCCAGGTAGCCGCTGACGATGATGGTGTCATAGCCAGCCAGGCCGAGAGCCTCGGTATTGACCGAGAAGCCCTGAGACGACAGCACGGGTCCACCTGTCTCCGATACCAGGGTGAATCCGTAGACCGGCTCGCCATGCAGAAGGTTGGCGCACTCGAATACGGAACCGACCGACAGGCTCAGCGCTTGGAATTGCGGGTAAACCACCAACGCCACGGTATGCATCGATCACGTCCTTTCTGCGGGCATTTACCGATTGTCGGAGGGCCAGGTGGTTTGCGCAATCGGCTTACCGTACATGTCCTAAATCCTTGCGGATATGACATTGCTGCTGTCGGTGGCGATTCCTAACATGGCCCTAACGAACTAGACGACTGGTCTACTGAGACGGATAGCCATGACAACCACTGACAGCAACCAGACCCGGCAGCGTATTTTCGACGCCGCTCAATCGATCATCGCCCGCAAAGGTTTCTCTGCCGTTGGGCTGAACGAGGTGCTGAATGCCGCGGGTGTGCCGAAGGGGTCCTTCTACCACTACTTCGCTTCGAAGGACGCGTTCGGCACGGCGCTGCTGGAGCACTACTTCGAGACCTATTTCGCTGACATGGATCGTATTTTTCAGGACTCGGCAACCAGCGCCCACGACGCGCTGATGCGTTACTGGCAACTGTGGATCTCCAACCAGACCAGTCAGGTCGAGTGCGGTAAATGCCTGGCCGTCAAGTTGGGCGCTGAAGTCGCCGATCTTTCCGAACCGATGCGATTGGCACTTCAGCGCGGTACCGCGCAGATTATCGAGCGGCTGGAGGCTGCGATCAGCAGAGGTATGGAGGAGGGCACGGTAACCATCGTTGCTACGCCCGCTCAGTTGGCATTGAGGCTCTATGCCCTGTGGTTGGGGGCCAGTGTGATGACCAAGATCACCCGTACGACCGATTCGTTCGAAGAAGCACTGCAGCAGACGCAACATCTTCTCGGTAACCAGTGAACCCATGACCGGCAAGGGTCGGTCGAAACCAATGCAATGCCCACTATGAGGTAATGATCATGAAAGTTCTGATGGTTCTGACATCCCATGACAAGCTGGGTAACACCGGCAAGAAAACCGGCTTCTGGCTGGAAGAGTTCGCCGCCCCTTACTACGTCTTCAAGGACGCCGGCGCCGACATCGTGCTGGCATCGCCGGCAGGTGGTCAGCCACCTCTGGATCCCAAGAGTGACCTGCCGGACTTCCAGACCGAGGCGACCCACCGTTTCGCTGCCGATCCGGCCGCGCAGCAAGCCCTGGCCAGCACGGTGAAACTCAGTGAGGTGAAGGCTGAGGATTTCGACACGGTGTTCTACCCAGGCGGCCATGGCCCTCTGTGGGATCTGGCGGAGTCGAACACATCCATCGCTCTGATCGAAAGCTTCGAGCGCGCCGGTAAGCCAATCGGTTTCGTCTGCCATGCTCCGGGCGTGCTGCGCCACGTCAAGGCTGCGAATGGCGAGCCGCTGGTCAAGGGTCGCCGGGTGACGGGTTTCACCAACAGCGAAGAAGCCGCTGTCGATCTGACTGACGTGGTGCCTTTCCTCATCGAGGACGAGTTCCAGGCGCTGGGCGCACACTATGAGAAAGCCGGCGACTGGCAGCCGTTCACTGTCGTCGACGGGCGCTTGGTCACTGGTCAGAACCCCGCCAGTTCCGAGTCCGCTGCCAACGCCTTGCTCAAACTGCTGGCTTGATTCGGCCAATCTGCAGGGCTCAGACGAACCCGTGCAAGTAATGAGAGGGCGCACTGTGCGCCCGCTCTGAGCGCCTTCACGCCGCTACCGCATAACAACAGCGCAGCAGCAGTCGCCTTTTGGGTGACGGGATTTCTGCTGCCTGAAGAAAGTTGTCTTGATCAGTGAGATCAATAGATTTTCATTTGGATTCAAGGAGATAGGCTAATGTCTACTGTCATGAAAGATTCCCGCTCTACTAGCATTTTCGATGGCCCGTACTACCTGTCCATCGCCGGTGAGCTGGTCAGCACCGATGCGCATTTCGATGTGTTCAATCCGGCGACTGGCGAGGTATTCGCCAAGGCTCCGTCGGGTTCGCCTGAACAACTGGAGGCGGCGATCGCTGCTGCCAAGGGCGCGTTCAAGACCTGGTCGGTCTTGAGTTACGAGCAGCGCCAGAGCTATCTGGATGCCTATGCCGATGCGCTTTTGGAGCACCGCGATGAACTGGCTCGCTTGCTGACTTTGGAACAAGGCAAGCCGCTGAAAACCATGGCCGAGCCGGAAGTTGACCAAGCGATCTCGTGGATTCGCCAGATCGCTGCGCGGCGTATTCCGGTGGAGATCGTCGAGGAGAACGACAACCACATCGTGGAGCTGCATCACACACCGCTGGGTGTGGTCGGTGCGATCACGCCGTGGAATTTCCCGGTGCTGCTGGCGCTGTGGAAAGTGGCGCCTGCGCTGATCACCGGCAACACCATGGTCATCAAACCGTCGCCATTCACACCCCTCACCACCTTGCGCTTTGGGCAGATTGCTCAGTCCGTGCTGCCTGCTGGTGTGCTTTCAGTGGTTTCAGGTGGCAATGAACTGGGCCCGCAAATGACCGCTCACCCGGACATCGCCAAGATCAGCTTCACCGGCTCCACCGAGACCGGCAAGCATGTCATCCGTTCGGCTGCAGGCACCGTCAAGCGGCTGACCATGGAGATGGGCGGTAACGACGCGGCAATCGTCATGCCTGATGCCGACTGGCAAGCGATCATCCCGCAACTGTACTGGGGCGCCGTCGGTAACTCGGGGCAGTGGTGTGTGGGTATCAAGCGCCTTTACGTGCATAGCAGTTATCGCAATGAGTTCGTGGCAGCGTTCGTTGAGTATGCGCGGCAGCAGGTCATGGGTGACGGTCTCGACCCGAACGTGACCGTCGGCCCCGTGCAGAACAAGATGCAGTACGACAAGGTTCGTAGCTTCTTGGATGACATCAAGGCCAATGGTTACAAAGTGGTATTGGGCGGTGAGGTAGACGAGAGCCGTCCTGGCTATTTCATCCCGGTAACTGTGCTCGACAACCCGCCAGAGAGCTCGATGATCGTGCAGCAGGAGCAGTTCGGACCGATCGTGCCGATCATCGCTTACGACGACGTCGACGATGTCGTAGCCCGCGCGAACGACAGTCCATTCGGCCTGGGTGGCTCGGTCTGGGGGCGTGATACCCAGGCAGCGGTGGCTGTGGCCAATCGCCTGGAAACCGGGATGGTCTGGGTCAACGAGATCCACACGCAAGGCGTCGACATTCCTTTCGGTGGCCACAAGCAATCGGGTATCGGCACTGAGCACGGCCATGAGGGCCGCCTGCTGTTCACCAACCCGAAAACCGTGTTGATCAAGAAGTAACGCCTGAGCGGCCTCTCCAGCAGAGCGGCCGCACTCCCACTCATCAAGCCCATTGGGCGCCAGGTGCGTCCATTCGAGCCCGTGCGCCTGTCGATTCGTGCCGGCGCCTGCACAGAGGATAGAAATCATGAAACACGCCGCTCTGTTTACCCCCATCGATATGGGGCGTATCACTCTCAAGAACCGCATCGTGCTGCCGCCGTTGACTCGTCAGCGCAGCGCCCAGCCAGGTGATATCGCGACTGATCTGATGGCCACTTATTACCGCCAGCGTGCTGGTGCCGGTTTCATGGTCAGTGAGGGCACCCAGATCGAACCGCGTGGCCAAGGCTACGCCTGGACGCCCGGGATCTACAGCCAGGCTCAGGTCGATGGCTGGCGCAAGGTGACCGAAGCGGTGCATGCCGAAGGTGGAGTGATCTTTGCCCAGCTCTGGCACGTCGGTCGCGTTTCCCATAACGCGCTTCAGCCTGACGGGCAGGCGCCCGTGGCGCCATCCGCCATTCAGGCGCAGAAGGTCAAGGCGTTCATTCAGACCGGCCCTGGTGTCGGCGAGCTGGTTCAGCCGTCGCTTCCACGCGCGCTGGAGCTGGCTGAAATCCGCGATCTGGTCGGGCAGTACGCCCAGGCGGCGCGCAATGCCATCGACGCCGGTTTCGATGGCGTGGAGATTCACGCAGCCAACGGTTATCTGGTCAACCAGTTCATCTCCGCACATTCCAACCAGCGCGATGATGCTTACGGTGGCTCGCTGGAAAACCGTCTGCGCTTTTTGCGCGAGATCGTAGACGCCGTGGCCGCTGCCGTAGGCGCGGATCGCCTTGGTGTGCGCTTCACCCCGTTGTTCACCGGCACCGATCAGGACCGGGTGTACATCGGTCTGGTCGAAGAGGACCCGCACACCACCTATATCGAAGCCATCAAGGTGCTGAAGGCAGCAGGTGTGGCCTATGTGTCGATCGCCGAGGCGGACTGGGACAACGCGCCGGATCTGCCCGAGAGCCTCCGCCGCGACGTACGCGCGAACTTCAGCGGGAAGATTCTCTACGCCGGTCGTTACACCGCCGAGCGTGGTGAGCGGCTGATCGAGGCCGGGCTGGCCGACCTGATCGCATTCGGTCGTCCCTTCATCGCCAACCCCGATCTACCCGAACGCATCGCCAATGGCTGGCCGCTCAACCCGCTGGATCCTGCCACTGTCTACGGTGGCACGGAGAAGGGCCTGACGGATTACCCAACCTACTCGGACTGACGTTCACATCTGGCGGCGTGACCTCGACGCGAATTGACGAGGACACGCCTGCGTAACTGCTCACTGCGTAGGAAGTCTTCGTCATGTCTGTCAAATCCGTACCGATCAAACGCGATGTTACGCCTGGTCTGGCGTATCCGGCCTTGGCTGGCAGCGGCGTCCGTGCTCCGTCAGTCGCAGCGGTGGTCGTGTGTATCCTGCTCGTCGCGCTCACGCTGCGCCCGGGCATCGTTTCCATGGGGCCATTGCTGACCTCCATCATCGATGAGCTGGGATTGACTCATACCCAGGCCTCGCTGCTGACCGCGATTCCTACCTTGCTGATGGGATTGCTGGCATTGCCCGCACCCTGGCTGGCGCATCGATTTGGGCGTGACCGGATCATCCTGCTGGCGCTGATCGTGCTGGGCGCCGCGATCATCTTGCGTGCGCTGGCTGGCTCCATTGGGCAGTTGTTTGCCAGTACTGCGGCAGTCGGGGCGGGTATCGCGGTCGCCGGAACCCTGTTTTCCAGTTACGTGAAGGCGCGCTCGCCGAATCGTATTGCGTTGTTCATGGGTATTTATGCAACGGCCATCGGCCTGGGCAGCACAGTCGCTGCGGTGGCGACCGGGCCGATCGAACAGTTGATTGGTGATTGGCGTTGGGCGGGCGGTTTCTGGGTACTGCCGGCACTGCTGGCGATCATCGCCTGGGTGGGCATCGAGCATCGGAGCCTGAGAGCGCCGGTATCCACCTCTTCGACCCAGATGCCCAGGATGCCGCTGCGCAATCCCACGGCCTGGCTGATCGCACTGTTCTTCGCCTGCAACAACCTGGTGTTCTACGCCCTGATTGCCTGGTTGGCACCGATGTATATCGAGCGTGGCGAGAGCGCCAGTTCGGCTGGCTTGATCCTGGCCAGTTATACCCTGGGGTTCATGCTGGCCAACCCAGTGTTTGGCTTGCTCAGCCGCAGCGATGATCGACGTCTGTTGCTTGCCGCGAGCTCCAGTATCGCCTTGCTGGGCAGCCTGGCGATGGCCGTTGCGCCTGATGCCATGCCGCTGGTGACTGCCGCGATTGCGGCTTTTGGCACCGGAGGTGCCTTCACCCTGGGCATGACCTTGCCGCTGGACAATGCTTCGACTCCTGAGGAGGCTGGCGCCTGGACTGCTTTTGTGATGTTGCAGAGTTATCTGGTCGGCGCTGCCGGTCCGTTGCTCATGGGATATCTGCGCGATAGCGCGGGCCACTTCCAGTCGGCCTTGTGGCTGCTGGTGGCAGTAGGGGTGCTGATGTTGATGGTGACCCCGTTCTTGCAGCCTTACCGTAATCGCAGGCTGAAAGAGTGTTGCTGTGGTTGATGTTTTGATTGCAGATTTGACCTGCAACTCGATCAAGGCGCAGGGCGATGAGGTCGTTGCCGCTATCTGGCAAGCAGGCGCAAGCGCCTTTGTCTTTCATGCCGACCTTGTCGATGCGCCGGCGATCCTTGCCTTGTTCGAAGCCATCGATGCGCAAATCATTGAGCGAACAGGTAGCAATCGCTGGATATTCGGGTCAATCGCTGGAGCTGCCGGCTGAGGCGACCTTGCGGATACTACGTAAGGCGGCTGAGACAGGCTATTCGCGGTGCGCGCTCGGGGGCTGTTCTTCGTGATGCAGTCGGCGTTGAGCCGTCTTTCCGAGGGGGCAGCGCCAGTAGCTGCTGGGCCGCCATCAAAAGATCAGCACCTGTGAGCCTTGGCTTGAGGTTATTGAACTGGGTGGGTGCGTCATTCCAGGCCGACATCTCTCTCAGAGAAATCAGCGTCTACCAGGGTAGAGCCTCCCCTCGTTTCTCTACCAGAAAGTCGATCAATGCACGCATCTTGGCGGGCATTTGTTCCCGTGAGGATACGTACAGGCAGAAGGCAGCATGGTGATAGGTCCAATCGTGCAGGACGCGCACCAGGCGACCCTCTGCCAGTGGTCGCTGGATGGCAATGTCGACGATCTGCATCAGCCCAAGTCCCTGAAGGGCAGCCCGAGTCATGCAGCCATCGTCGTTGACGGTCAGGCTTCCGGTTACCGCTTGGGTGAAGTGGCGTCCGTTCTTGCCGGGTTCGGTGAAGTCCCAGTCATGCAATGCACCACTACCCGCGAACCGATAGTTGATGCAGTTGTGCGCGGCCAGATCCGCGGGTGTCTTCGGGGTGCCATACCGTTCGAGATAGGCCGGGGATGCCACAACCGCCATAGACAGAGGCGGGCTGATCGGTACGGCGACCACATGCTCAGCCAGCGCCTGCCCCAGTCGTATGCCTGCGTCACAACCGTCGGCGATGATATTCGACAGACCATCTGCCATGACCAGCTCGAGTGCCACCTTCGGAAAGCGCGCGTAAAACTCTGTCAGATGCGGTTCGATCAGAGCCTTGGCGGCCAGGCGTGATGTGTTGATCCGGATCAGGCCGGAGGGTACCCCTAGTGCGTCGCCAAGATTACGAATGGCAGATTCGATCTCGCCAAGACTGGGCCGCAGGGTGTCGAACAATTGCTGTCCCGCTTCGGTCAGGGACATGTGTCGTGTGGTGCGGTTTATCAACCTCACCCCTAGCTCCTGCTCCAAAGCCTTGAGGTTTTGCGATAGCGCCGCCCGTGAAACCCCCATTGCCTCTGCTGCACGCGAAAAGCTGCGGTGCTGGGCTATGTGGGCAAACCACGCAAGCGAGGGGAGCAGTGATGGAGTCATGCACGTATTGTAAATAAATACTTAACACTGATGTGGGTTTTTGGCTCTTTTTCAAGATCAATCGTCGGCGTAACGTCATTTCCATCGAGCAAGCAACTGCGTACACCAACGTGCGCCGACGTGTACCGCTCACGTCTCCATCTCTCTTCTCACTGGAAGGAACATGCCATGGCAAACATGCCTCTGCGCATCGGCATCATCGGCGCTGATATTCGGGCCAGTTGGGCCGGCGCCTCCCACATTCCCGCCATCCAGGCGCAACCAGGACTGAAACTTGCGGCTGTCGCTACCCGCAAGGAAGAAAGTGCCAAGGCGGCCGCCGATGCCTTCGGTGCCGAACGCTGCTACGCGAACCCGTACGATCTCATCTGCGACGACAGCATCGATATTGTCACCGTTGCGGTGAAAGTGCCGGCGCATAGGGACCTGGTTCTGGCAGCTCTGAAGGCTGGCAAAGCCGTGTATTGCGAAGCCCCGCTGGGCGCGACGCTGGTGGAGACTGAAGAAATGGCCGCTGCCACGGGGTTGCTGCATACCGCAATCGGACTGCAGGGGCGGTTGAACCCTTCTGTAAGGCGCGCCATCGAGATTATCGCGTCGGGCAAGCTCGGAACATTGCTCTCGGCGAACGTGAAAGCCACCACATTCGGCTACGGCCCGACCACGTTTAGCAACTACGACTATTTCAACAAGGCCGCATCCGGGGCGAGCTTTCTGACAATCACGGTCGCGCATGTGCTCGACGTGGTCGAGGCTGTACTAGGCCCCATCACTGAGGTCGATGCGCGGACAAAACTCATCTGGCCGACCGTCAGTGTGGTCGATACCGGCGAAACATCTCACCGTGAAATTGCCGATCACCTGGACCTGATCGCCGAAACGAGCCAGGGCGCTTCTGTGTCCGTGCAGGTCCTCGCAGGCATTGAAAACGACCCGCAGTTCGTGATGGAGGTCCGCGGAGCGAAAGGCACGCTCATGCTGCGCGGCCATCACCTGGCAGGCGTCCAGGTTGGGGACCTGACTCTTTCGGCAAGTGTGCCGTTTGCATTGCCCGACCGCCCCGTCGCAACGGGGAACAGCCCGACGGCCGAGTTTTGGGCCGGCGCAGCAATCAATGTGGGCGAGGTTTACGCAAGTCTTGCACGCGACCTCAGGACGGGCACGTACCACACCCCAGGTTTCGCCCACGCATTGCACAGCAGTCAACTGATCGCAGCGGTCGAGCGTGCCGCCGTGACAGGGCAAAGACAGCTGGTCCCGAACGCCCTGTGCTTGGAGCGTGCGGCAGCAGTTCGATAACGACCCTATCTTGCGCCCCTATTCGGCAACAGACGATCAACCGACGAAACGACCACAAGCGAGGAGACTTTCATGAGCGAGATCCCCCTGACCAGTATCAGTAGACGCAGCATGTTGATGACGGCAGCAGCAGGCGTTGCCGCCGCCACGCTCCCCAGCTTAGCTGCGGCTGCGAAACAAACCGATACTGCCGGAGAGCAGAATGGCGCTGCACGAGCAGCGGAGTTGCAGGGCAAGCGCGCCTTGGTGACGGGGGCCTCGCGCGGGATCGGTGCAGGTATTGCTCTCGCGCTGGCTGACAGAGGCGCCGATGTCGCGATCACCTTTTTGAACTCGCCGGAACGTGCCGCCGAAGTGGTTCGCATGATCGAAGCCAAAGGTCGGCGTGCCGTCGCCATTCGAGCCGACAGTGCGGACCCTGCTGCGGTACGGCGGTCGATCGAAGAGACGATCGGCGGTCTTGGTGGGCTGGATGTTCTTGTCAACAACGTGGGCATCTCCAGAGACGGCACATTTGCGGAGATGAGCCTCGAAGACATAGATGCGCTGCTACACGTAAACACGCGAGCCGCCGTGCTCGCTTCCCAGGCAGCCCTGCCTCATCTGAAGCGGGGCGCGCGCATCATCACTATTGGCTCCTGCGTTGCCGAACGCGTGCCTTTTCCCGGGTTGACCGTGTACTCGATGACGAAGTCCGCAATGCTGGCATTGACGCGAGGGCTTGCCCGCGATCTTGGCCCACAGGGGATCACTGTCAACCTGGTACAACCTGGGCCGATCGACACCGACCAGAATCCAGCGAATGGCCCCTGGGCGGATATCAATCGACAGTTCACCGCACTGGGACGCTATGGCACGCCAGCTGATATCGCCGCCGCCGTCACCTTCCTGGCGAGTCCGGCCGCCAGCTTCATGACCGGGTCTGTAATCACAGTGGATGCGGGCTTCAATGCGTAAAGAAATGAGGGGCGGCAGGAGTCGAATCACCGCCGCCCCCGTTTCGGCTGGTATTGATAATGAAATCGGCGAGTAAGTCACGTGAGCGAGGACTTGAGGGTTTTGAGCTGGGTGGAAACTCATTTTGGCGTGCGGTACCAAGTGCTGGAGCGATGAGCACCAGAGCATCAAGGGTGTGTCCATTGGACTCGAACATGCTCAAGCGGACGGTGCCGTCATAAGCTCGCTCCAGCCATCCATCCGCATGTTCATGAGGATTAGAAAAGCTGGAGCTGTCCACTACGATTTGACAGTGAGGAAATAGCGTCTAGGTTCAAGAACGAGCCTAACGTGCTCGTCTTACTCACTTACAAGGAACGTTAAAATGATGAAAATCTACCTTTCCTCCGTGCTATTCGCCGTTCTCACCTCCCTCTCCCTCGCTGCTTCGGCAGTAGAAACCTCGAAGACCGAACCAGCCAAGCCGGCCTCTGTGCAGGTTGCCCAGGCGGTCACCGTTAATCTGAATACCGCTGATGCCGAGACTCTCCAGCGCGAGTTGGCGGGTATCGGAGCAACCAAGGCGCAGGCAATCGTGGCTTATCGTGAGGCTCACGGTAACTTCGCTTCGGTTGACGAGTTGCTTGAGGTCAAAGGTATCGGTGAGGCGACTCTGGATAAGAATCGCGACAAACTCATGGTTGATTGACGCCTGCAGCTGTCTTTACCACCAAGGCCGGTCGTTGACCGGCCTTTTCGTTTTGGGTCGGTCTCAAATGCTTCAGGTCGTTTGTGACATAGCCGTTGATGACGCACCTTGTCGCCAAATGCTGGCAAACTTGCGCTTCGATTTTCGACAGGAGTCAGTCGATGCCCGCCAGCCCGGAGCTGTCCCCCGGCCTTATCGTCATTCACGGCAATCACCTCGAAGAGCTGCGTGCGCTGGCGGTGCAGTGGATGCGGCGATATCCGCTGCGGCCGCTGGAGAACGAAGTGCTGCTGGTGCAGAGCAACGGCATCGCCCAGTGGCTCAAGCTGGCGCTTGCCGAGCGTGACGGCTGTGGCATCGCTGCGGCGCTCGACGTTGACCTGCCGGCACGCTTTCTCTGGCAGGCGTACCGCAACGTGCTGGGCAGGGACGCGATTCCGCAGCAGTCGCCCCTGGACAAGGCACCGCTGACCTGGCGTCTGATGCGCCTGTTGCCGGGCCTGCTGGCCGAGGAGGCGTTTGCGCCCTTGCGCCGCTTTCTCGCCGATGACCAGGATCTGCGCAAGCGCCACCAGTTGGTCGAGCGCCTGGCAGATCTGTTCGACCAGTACCAGGTCTACCGCGCCGACTGGCTGACGGACTGGGCGGCGGGGCAGGATCGCCTGCGCACCTCGCGCGGTGGTGAGCGGCCACTGGAGGGCGACTCCCGTTGGCAACCCGCGCTGTGGCGCGCCTTGCTGGCAGATGTTGGCGCGCAGCACCTGGCCGAAAGTCGCGCCGGCGTGCACCCACGCTTCGTCGCCCGTCTGGCCGAGCTGGACGCGCCGCCAGCCGGACTGCCGCGGCGCATCACCGTTTTCGGAATCTCTTCGTTGCCGGCCCAGGTGCTGGAAGCGCTGGCGGCCATGGCGCGTTTCAGCCAGGTCATGCTCTACGTGCACAACCCCTGTCAGCACCACTGGGGCGATATCGTCGAAGACAAGGATCTGCTGCGCCACGAATACCGCCGTCAGCAGCGCAAGGGCAAACCAAGCGCCCAGATCGGTCTGTTCGAGCAGGAGGACATGCACCAGCACGGGCAGCCGCTGCTCGCTGCCTGGGGCAAGCAGGGGCGCGACTATATCAACCTGCTGGATCAGTACGACGAGCCGCAGCGTTACCGCGAGCAGTTCGACCGTATCGACCTGTTCAGCCCGGCCAGTGAGGACAGCCTGCTCGGCCAGTTGCAGAACGACATCCTCGACCTGCGCCCGCTGGCGGAAACACGCAGCACCTGGCCACCCGTCGACCCCGCCAAAGATCATTCGCTGCGCTTTCATATCGCCCACAGTGCTCAGCGCGAAGTGGAAATTCTCCACGATCAGCTGCTGGCCAGTTTCAGCGAGGACGCCACGCTGCGGCCGCGCGACGTGATCGTCATGGTGCCGGACGTCAATGCCTACGCACCGCATATCCAGGCCGTGTTCGGCCAGTTCGCCAGTGACGACCCGCGTTTCATTCCCTTCACCCTGGCTGATCAGGGACTGCGCGGCAAGGAGCCGATGATCATCGCGCTGGAACACTTGCTGCGCCTTCCGGACAGCCGCTTCAGCGTCAGCGAGATTCTCGACCTGCTGGATGTCGCCGCGTTGCGTCAGCGCTTCGCCATCGCCGAGGTTCAGCTGCCCACCCTGCGCCGCTGGTTGGAGGGCGCCGGTGTGCGCTGGGGGCTGGATTCGAGCCAGCGGCAGTCGCTGGGTCTGGGCGAGAACCTGGAGCAGAACACCTGGCGTTTCGGCCTGCGGCGCATGCTGCTGGGCTACGCAGTAGGTACGGGCGACGCCTTCGCCGGCATCGAGCCGTACGACGAGATCGGCGGGCTCGATGCTGCTCTGATCGGCCCGGTGACGCGCCTGCTGGAAAGCCTCGACCGGCATCTACAGCAGCTGCGCGAGCCGGCCACGCCGGTGCAGTGGGGCGAGCGCCTGCGAAGTTTGCTTGACGACTTCTTTCAGCCGCAGAGCGACCGTGAAGAGGTGCTGACGACCCAGCTGCTCGATGCGCTGGATGCCTGGCTGGAGCTATGCGAGGCGGCGACCCTGGAAGAAGCGCTGACGCTGCCGGTGGTGCGCGAAGCCTGGCTGGGCGGGCTCGATCAGGGGAGGCTGAGCCAGCGTTTTCTCGCCGGTGCGGTGAATTTCTGCACCCTGATGCCGATGCGCGCGATTCCGTTCCGCCAGGTCTGCCTGCTGGGCATGAACGATGGCGACTATCCGCGCAGCCAGGCCCCTTTGGATTTCGACCTGATGGCTGGCGATTACCGCCCCGGTGACCGTTCGCGTCGTGAGGATGACCGCTATCTGCTGCTGGAAGCCTTGTTAGCAGCGCGTGATCGCCTCTATATCAGCTGGGTAGGGCGCAGCATTCGCGATAACAGCGAGCGACCGCCGTCCGTGCTGGTCGGCCAACTGCGTGACCATCTTGCTAGCGCCTGGACGCTGGTCGGTGGCGGCGACCTGCTGCATGGCCTGACCACCGAGCACCCCTTGCAACCGTTTAGCCGCCGTTACTTCGATGGCGAGGGGCAGCTGTTCAGCTATGCCCACGAGTGGGCAGCTCTGCATGGCCAGGTCTCGACTCGCGAGAATGCTGCGCCCTTGCCCGGCTGGGAGGAGGGACAACAGCTCACGCCCGAGCTGTTGCAGTCGTTCCTGCGCGATCCGGTGAAGTGTTTCTTAACCCGTCGGCTCAAGGTGTTTCTCGATGAAGAAGAGCAAGCGCAACTCGACAGCGAGCCGTTCGCCCTCGACGGCCTGCAGCGCTACCAGTTGCAGGAAACCTTGCTCAAGGCGGCGGTAGCAGGCGAGGGCGACAGCGACAATGCGCTGAGGTCGGCAGCCGACCGTCTGCAGCGTAGCGGCGTTCTACCGCTGGCCGGCTTCGGCGAACAGTATCGCAACGCTTTGCTGGAGCCGCTGCCGGCGCAGGTGCAGCGCTACCAGGGGCTTCGCCTGTGCTGGCCGAGCCTGCTGGAGTCACCGCAGCGCCTGACTTTCGCCGCAGCCGGTGTTCAGCTCGACGGCTGGCTCGCCGGGCTGCGGCAGAAGGCCGACGGCAGCCTGGCGCGCCTGGAACTGCTGCCGGGTGCGTTGCATAAGGACAAGAGTTGGAAGTGGCATCGCCTTATGCGCCCCTACGTGCTGCACGTCATCGCCGCGGCCTGCGGCGTGCCGCTGACCACGCTGCTGGTCGGCGAGGATCGCAGCCTGGCGTTCGAGCCCCTACCTACGGAGCATGCAGCCAGCGTACTGACCACTTGGCTGGAGGCCTGGAACGCCGGCATGCAGACGCCTCTGCCGGTCGCCCTGAAAACCTCGCTGGCCTGGTTGCAGGACAACAACGAGGAAAAGGCTCGCAGCGTCTACGAGGGCGGCTACAACCTCTCCGGTGAAGTCCAGGGTAGTGCCAGCCTGGCGAGGCAGTTCCCGGACTACACCGCACTCACCGCCGATGGCCAGTTTCCGGGATGGAGCGAACGGCTCTACCAGCCGCTGCTCGACAGCCATCCGCAAGCGCTCGAGGAGGACGCAGCATGAGTCAAAAGCGCCCTCTGGCCCTGACGTTTCCCCTGCATGGCAGCCGTCTGATCGAAGCCAGCGCCGGCACGGGCAAGACCTTCACCATCTCCGCGCTCTACCTGCGACTGATCCTCGGCCATGGCGACGACGCCGCATTCCACGAGCCTCTGTTGCCGCCGCAGATTCTGGTAGTGACCTTCACCGATGCCGCGACGCGCGAACTGCGCGATCGGATTCGCGCGCGCCTGGTCGAGGCCGCGACCGTATTCCGGGGCGATGCCCAGGGAGATGACCTGCTGCGCGAGTTGCGCGGTGATTTCGCGCAAACGCAGTGGGACGAGTGCGCCCGCCGCCTGGAACTGGCGGCGCAGTGGATGGACGAGGCTGCGGTGTCCACCATCCACGGCTGGTGCCAGCGCATGCTGCGCGAGCATGCCTTCGACAGCGGCAGCCTGTTCAGCCAGACCCTGGAGACCGACCACAGCGAGCTACTGGCCGAGGTGGTGCGCGACTACTGGCGTCAACACTGCTATCCGTTGCAGGGCGCGGCGCTGCAATGGGTTGCAAGTGTCTGGGAGACGCCTGCAGGGCTGGGTACCAGGCTGCGACCGTTGTTGGGCGAAGAGGGGGAGGTTGCGACGCAAACGCTGGGCGAATTGCTCGATAACGCGCTGCAGCAGCGTGAGCAGGCGCTGGCCAAACTCAAGGCGCCCTGGCTGGCCTGGGCCGATGAGCTGCAGTTGTTGCTCGATGCAGCGGTGGCGGCCAAGCAGGTGGACGGCAAGAAAATCCAGGCGCGCTTTTACAACCCCTGGCTGGCCAAGTTACGCGAGTGGGCTGGCGGCGAAGAGTCGCGTCTCGACCTGGGTACCGGCTTAACTCGCCTGACCCCCGATGGCCTGGCCGAAGCCTGGAAGGGCGAAGCGCCTGATCATCCCGCGCTGCACGCCATGGCTTTGCTCAAGGCGCAACTCGATGCGCTGCCTGATCCCGCTGATGCGGCGTTGCGCCACGCGGCGGCCTGGGTTCGCCAGCGCTTCGATTGGGAGAAACGCCAGCGTGCGGAGATGGGCTTCGATGACATGCTTGTGCGCCTGGACACTGCCCTGCAAGGCAGCAACGGCCCGCGCCTGGCCGAGGTGATCCGCCGCCAGTTCCCGGTGGCGATGATCGACGAGTTCCAGGATACCGACCCGCTGCAGTACCGCATCTTCGATACGCTCTACGAAGTCGAGGTTAATCGCGACGACTGCGGCCTGTTCATGATCGGAGACCCCAAGCAGGCCATCTATTCCTTTCGCGGCGCTGACATTCACACTTACCTGCGTGCGCGCCGGGCGACGTCCGGTCGGCATTACAACCTGGAGAAGAACTTCCGCTCCAGCCAGGCCATGGTCGATGCCGTCAACGGCATGTTCCTGCGGGCCGAGCAGCGTGACGGCGGCGAGGGGGCGTTTCTGCTGCGCGATGATCTGCCTTTCATCGAGGTGGGCGCACAAGGTCGGCGCGAAGTCTGGAGCGTCGACGGCCAGGCGCAACCAGCTCTGACGGTATGGCAACTGGCGAGCGACGAGCCAGTTGCCAAGGGTGCCTATCTGGATGCCATGGCAGCCGGAGCGGCCAGCGAAATTGTGCGTCTGCTGGATCTGGGGCAACGTGGGCAGGCCGGCTTTAGCAAAGAGGGCGCGCTCAGTGCCTTGCGGCCCAGCGATATCGCGGTGCTGGTGCGCGATTTCAACGAGGCGCAGGCCATTCGCGGCGAGCTGGCTGCCCGCGGCGTGCGCAGTGTCTATCTCTCCGACAAGGATTCGGTGTTCGCCGCCCAGGAGGCACGCGACCTGCTGCTGTGGCTGCGCGCCTGCGCCGAGCCGGATCAGGATCGCCCGCTGCGTGCAGCGTTGGCCAGCGCGACGCTGGGGCTGGAGTTGGCCGAGCTGGAGCAGCTCAACCTCGACGAGCGCACCTGGGAGCGCCGCGTCATGCAGTTCCGCGACTACCGTCAGCGCTGGCAGCGCCAGGGCGTGCTGCCGATGCTGCGCCAGCTGCTGCAGGACTTCGAGCTGCCGCAACGGCTGATGGGGCGTGACGATGGCGAGCGAGTACTGACCAATCTATTGCATCTGGCCGAACTGCTGCAGCAGGCCGCCGCTGAACTCGATGGCGAGCTGGCGCTGATTCGGCACTTGAGCGAACTGCTGGCCGGCGAGGGGCAGGCGGCCGACGAGCAGGTGTTGCGTTTGGAGAGCGACGAGGCGCTGGTGCGCGTGGTGACCATTCACAAATCCAAGGGCTTGGAGTATCCCCTGGTGTTCCTGCCATTCATCTGCGCCTTCCGCCCGGTGGATGACAAGAAGCCGCTGCAGATTCACGACGGCGAACGCCGCCGCCTGGTGCTCAAGGCCGATGAAGACAGTCTGCTGTGCGCCGAGCGCGAACGCCTGGGTGAAGACCTGCGCCTGCTCTACGTGGCTCTGACGCGTGCCCGTCATGCCTGCTGGCTGGGTGTGGCGGATCTGAAGATCGGCAACGGCAAGAAGTCGCGCCTGCATGAATCGGCGTTGGGCTACTTGCTCGGGGGCGGATTGCCTCTGGCGGTCAGCGGCGAGCTTGTCAACTGGCTCGCGCCGTTCGCCAGCGGACTCGATAGCGCCGTGTCGCCTGTGCCGCTGGCCAGTGAGCAGCGTTATCGCATGATCGAAGAAGGACAGTTCGAGCCGCACTGGCGCACGCCGATACGACGCGCCGCCGAACATTGGTGGATTGCCTCCTACAGTGCACTGCGTCTTGACGAGGACGCCCCCAGTCAGGTCAGCCGTCACGAAGACGCCGCGCCCGACAGCCCGGCGATGCAGAACGCCATCGATGACGAGGATCCGTTGCTGGCGCTGGCGCCACTGCCGGCATCCGCTCAGGGCCTGCATCGCTTCCCGCGCGGGCCAAACCCCGGCACCTTCCTGCACGGCATCCTGGAAATGGCGGCGCAGGAAGGTTTCGCGACCCTTGCGCAGGACCCACTGAGGCTGCGCGAGGCGCTGGCCAGGCGCTGCCAGCGGCGTGGTCTGGAAAGCTGGATCGATCCGCTGCAGGACTGGCTGCTGGCGCTGCTGAGCCAGCCGCTCCCACTGGCGGGCGCGGATAGCGTGGTGCTGGCGCAACTGACGCAGTATCAGCCAGAACTGGAGTTCTGGTTCGAAGCGCGCGGGGTGGACGTCAGGCTGCTGGATCAGTGGGTGCAGCAGTGCGAGTTGCCGGGCCTCGCCAGGCAGCCGCTACGGGCTGACACCCTAAACGGCATGTTCAAGGGCTTTATCGATCTGGTATTCGAACATCAGGGGCGTTACTACGTGGCGGATTACAAATCCAACTGGCTCGGCAGCGACGACAGCGCCTATACCCGTGAGGCGATGGAAATGGCCATCGCCAGCCACCGCTATGACCTGCAATACGTGCTCTACGTGTTGGCCCTGCATCGGCAGTTGCGTCTGCGCCTGCCGGATTACGACTACGACCGGCATGTGGGCGGCGCGCTCTACCTGTTCCTGCGTGCTCCGCAGCAAGGCGCCTACCTGGCCCGGCCGCCGCGCGAGTTGATCGAGCGGCTGGACGCGTTGTTTATGGGCGAAGCAGTGGAGGGCGCGGCATGAGTACGATGCTTGCGCTGGCGCTGCGTGATCGCGCCGAACTCTTTGCCCTGCTTTCTACCTGGAGCGAGCGTGGCTGGCTGCGCGAGCTGGATCGGGCGTTGGCGCAGTTGTTCGCCGAACTGGATCCGCAGGCTTCACCGCTGCTCCTGCTCGGCGCCGCGCTGGCCAGTCACCAGCTGGGTCAAGGGCATGTCTGCCTGGACCTGGCGGCCACGCTGGCCAATCCGGATTTCACCCTGTCTCTGCCACCGGAAGGCGAAGATGCGCAAGAAACGATGATCCTGCCGTCGCAGGTGCTGGCCGGGCTCAGTCTGGAGTCGTGGCTGGCGGCCTGTGCTGGCAGCTCGCTGCTGGAGTCCGAAGGGGCGCCGCTGGTACTCAGCGGCGCCTGCCTTTATATGCGCCGTTACTGGAACTATGAACGTCAGGTGGCTGGCGATATCGCTCGGCGATTGCAGGCGAGCGCTGCGGCGCCTAGCGATCTGGCCGTACGCCTGGCCTCACTCTTTCCCGAACCGCTGGTGGTGGACGGCCAGCGCCTCACCGACTGGCAGAAGCTGGCCTGTGCCATGGCCGCTCAGGGGCGCTTCACTCTGATCACCGGCGGGCCGGGAACCGGTAAGACAACCACAGTGGTGCGCCTGCTGGCGCTATTGCAGGAGGCGGCCATGGCCACTGGCGAGCCGCTGCGCCTGAGCCTGGCAGCGCCCACCGGCAAAGCAGCCGCGCGGCTGACCGAATCCATCGGCGCGCAGGTGCAGACCCTGGCGCTGGATGAGCGAGTGCGGGAGCAGATTCCAACCCTGGTGACGACGCTGCATCGCCTGCTGGGCAGTCGTCCTGGCAGCCGTCATTTCCGTCACGATGCCGCCAACCCCTTGCCACTGGATGTGCTGGTGGTCGACGAAGCCTCGATGATCGACCTGGAAATGATGGCCAGCCTGCTGGGCGCGTTGCCGGCGCATGCGCGTCTGATTCTGCTGGGCGACAAGGACCAGCTCGCGTCGGTGGAGGCCGGTGCGGTGCTGGGCGACCTGTGCCGGGAGGCGGAAAGCGGTGGTTACAGCGAGGCGACGCGTACCTGGCTGGAAAGCCAGACCGGCGAGCAGCTCGAGGACCCGGCGCTGGTGCGCGGTGACAGGGCGTTGGCGCAACATATCGTCATGCTGCGTCACTCGCGTCGTTTCGGCAGTGGCTCGGGTATCGGGCGTCTGGCGCGTGCGGTGAACCTGGGCGATGCGCAGTCGGCCCGCGCGACTCTGGCAACCGGTGCACATGATTTGTACGTGTTGCGTTTGTCAGGTGAGCAGGATCGTGCGCTAGAGCGACTATTAATAGAGGGGCAGGGCGGCGGCGAGCCTCGTCCGCAGGGGTATGCGGATTATCTGCAGATGATGCAGGCGGAGCGTCCTGCTCCAGATGCCGACTCCCAGGCCTGGGATCGTTGGGCCGGTCGCGTCCTGGCAGCGTTCGATCAGTTCCAGTTGCTCTGTGCGGTTCGTAAAGGTACATGGGGCGTGGAAGCGCTCAACGAACGTATTGCCGAAGCGCTGGTAAAGCGGGGCCTGCTTGAGCAGTCGCATGGCTGGTATGAAGGTCGGCCCGTGCTAGTGACGCGCAACGACTACAGCCTGGGGCTGATGAACGGCGATATCGGCATCGCGCTGCGTCTGCCGGAGCCGCCGGAGTCTCCAGGCGCACCTGTGCGCGAGGTGTTACGAGTGGTATTCCCGCGCAACGACGGCAGCGGCGCCTTGCGACATATCCTGCCCAGCCGTCTGAGTGCGGTGGACACCGTGTTCGCCATGACCGTGCACAAGTCGCAGGGCTCGGAGTTCGCCCATTGCGCGCTGATCCTGCCTGACAGCCTCAATCCGGTGTTGACCAAGGAGCTGGTCTACACCGGCATAACACGGGCTCGTCACTGGTTCAGCCTGGTCGAAAGCCGAGCGGGCATCTTCGAGCAGGCTGTGCAGCGGCGCGTGGCGAGACGCAGTGGCCTGCGCGAGGCGCTGGAAAAGCAATAAAATTGAAATATAAGCTTGACGCGCATTCTGCTGGCGGTAGAATGCGCGCCACTTCAGCGATGAAGCGCTTCAAAAACTTCTTGTTAATCAATAAGTTAAGTTGAATGAAGGGCTTGCAAAACTGGATCTGGCGTGTAGAATGCGCGCCGGTCGACAGGGCGGTGGTTTAGTCCTGTTGATGCTTCGGTCGAATGGATCGAAAGCGGTTTGAAAGAGGTGGTTGACAGCGGTTTTGAACGCTGTAGAATGCGCCTCCCGCTGGAGAGAAGAAGTTCTGATCGAAGGCGCAAGTGGTTGAGTAGAAAGAAGTTTCTCCGGAAACAAA
>NZ_FMZQ01000026.1 GCF_900102635.1 Ectopseudomonas chengduensis
ACCACCGCCCTGCTGGATCGGCTGACCCACCACTGCCACATCGTCGAAACCGGTAACGAGTCCTATCGCCTGCAACACAGTAGCTTGGCGGCCCAGGCCAAGATCAAATCACGGGAGCGAAAGCGTAAGGGCGGCCAGGAACCGGAGGACGATGAGCCGTTCTGATTTCATGGCGACGACGGCCTGCTACATGGCTGCGTGTGGCAGGTCTTAAACAACTGAACTGGGCTAGCGAAGGAGTGGGGGCAACAGCAGCTGCGCTGGTAGACTTATCCACAGTTGCTGGTAACAAAATCAGCAATCCGCCCTGGGTCAAATTTCAATCGGCAGGGTGGGTCAATTTTCCATCAGCGCCAACAACCGAGTTTCAGCCAGAACAGAAATGCCTCGAGTAGGCCAATTTTTTCTACCCTGTCCTGGTCTTGCTCTGTCGCTTGCATGGCTGTCTCACTCATCACTCTGTCCTTCCTTGCCGAATGCAGCCAGCAGCCCATCGAAGATGGCGCAGGCCGCAGCCAATAACTGATCGTCGTTTTCGATGCTGGCTCGCAGTCCGGCCAGTACGCGCTCTACACCCGTTGCTTCTGTGGGTTGCGCGCCCCCCACGTCCAGGTAGTGAACTAGAGCCCCTACGCGCTGAAGCCCTGGAGCCTCCAGCCCGAAGCTGGCCTGCAGGGTTTCGAAGGTGACCTTGTTGCCGACATGGCTGAACTGGGCACCATCGAAATCGAACCCAAGTGCTTCCGCAGGGCATGCATCAAGAGAGGGAAGCCAGAGGATGCTGGCACCTGGATCGATGAAGCGGCGGATCAGCCAGGCGCTGGCCAGGCGGTCCACCCAGGGGCGCTGGCGAGTCGCCCAGGTTCGCCCTTGGTAGTCCCGCGGGTCGAGTTGCTCGATGATTTGCTCGTGGCTGGTGGGCTCATCCTTGGAAAGCGCGCGGTTGATGGCCACTTCGAGGTCACGCAGCAGCGCGTCTGCCTGTTGCAGAGCTGCGCCCGGAAAGAAGTCGATGGCTTGGATCTGCGCGAACGACTTGCGCAGCTTGCGGGCCTGGCGAGCAGTCGCCAGTGCGTTCTCGGGCGTCAGCTGGGCCAGTTGGGGCTCAACCTCCGAGCGCAACCTGGTGTAGTCGTCGCCACGGTCAAAGAGAGGTATGAAGCGCTCACCCTGGGGATCAGTGACCGGCAGGAGCGACGCCGAGCCACCACTATCCAGCACGTCACGCTCGACGGACTCCAGTACCTCACGACTAGCCGAGCCATCCGGCAATAGGTACACGCCGTCGCGAAGAACGGCAGCTCCTGCACTCTTCAGCGTCCGCCAAGCCCGCATTCGCTCGGCGGCATTTGCCGTAGGCAGTGCCATCACGAGACATAGCCAATTAATCAATGTAGAGATCTCACTAAATATGTTCGATCTATACATTACTCTGCGATTGCTCTATTTGGAACTGCGAAATGGGTTCTGCAGCGTTAGTAGACTGCTTACCTCCAGGTACCGGCAAAGCGAACTGTCGGTGTGGTGCGAATGACTGTCGGAGGGATGCGAATAGGTGTCGGGGCGTGCGAATGGCTGTCGGAGGATGCGAATAGGTGTCGGCGGGTGCGAATGGCTGTCGGTTTTGAAAAACAGTGTTGTGTCGATTTTGCGTGCGAATCAGTGTCGGTTAGGCATGCGAATTAGTGTCGGAACCAATGCGAATACTCATGTCATTAAGCAGTGGGATGACATAAAGCGGATCCAGGCCTTTTTCAGTGATGCGGAGAACTCCGTATCGAAGCTGCCCGAAACCGAGCGCTGCATTGCTATGGCCAAGCTCGCCCAAGAGCGTGAGCTTGTTGGCGAGCTGGATCCGCTACAGGCGTTGCTGGAATGGAAGGGGCCTCGGGAGCGCCTGTAGCAATGTTCAAGAGCTCCTCGGTGCTGGTTTATAAAAACTAAATTTTGCTCACTAATGGTGAGTTTTTTTTGGTTTCTGTAAACCTTCTCCTTGCGGGCGGTTTAGAAAAACTCTATTTTGCTCACTATGAGTGTGCAAAAACCTGAAAAACTAAACTCCTTGCTTGCAGGGCTCGGCGACAGCGATCTGGTGTCCAGTAGCTGGTTGAAGGCTCATGGCTACAGCAGCAACCTCGTAGCGCGATATATCGCGAGCGGCTGGCTGGAATCGCCTGCGCGTGGAATCTATCAACGACGAGGCGGACGTCTCACCTGGGCTGCTGTAGTGCGTGCGTTGCAGGAAGGAGAACGATTGCCGCTGCATGTTGGCGGGCGTTTTGCCTTGGCTTGGCATGGGCACGAGCACTACCTGCGGTTGGGCGAGCGTGAGACGGTTACTCTGTATGGTCCTGGAAGCCTCCCTGCCTGGGTGGATAAGCTTCCATTGAAAGCTGAGTTAGTGTTGTGTGGCAAAAGCCCATTCAATCTTTCAGCACTGTCATTCAAGGCCGACATGGATGACGAAGCCCTAAGGAATCTTGGGCTCGAGTGGGTGGATGCTGATGGCGACCGCGGCCGCATCGTAGTCGCGACACCTGAGCGCGCAATCCTCGAGCTGTGTGATGGCGTGTCAGACGCGTCGCTCGTTTATGAAGTGGATGCGCTGATGCAGGGCGCGGACACCCTTCGTCCCCAAAGGGTAAGCATGCTGCTGCGACATTGCACCAGCATAAAAGCCAAGCGCTTGTTCCTAGCCCTCGCAGAACGCCACCAGCACGCCTGGGTGGATCATCTCTCGTTGGACGGCGTCTATCTAGGGAAGGGAAAGCGTTGCCTGGTTCCCGGTGGTCGCTTGAACCCAACCTACCAAATAACCTTGCCGGTGGATCTTGATGAGCACCTGGGATAAGCGCTACACCGACCGAGTCCAGTTATTGGTGGAAATTCTGCCGACCTTGGCGAAAGAAACACGATTTGCCCTCAAAGGGGGGACGGCGATCAACCTGTTCGAGCATGACTTGCCCAGGTTGTCTGTGGATATCGATCTGACTTGGTTGCCGATGCAGGACTATGCGCAGGATGCTGGTCAGATCTCCGATGCATTAGAAAGTCTGGGAAGGGCACTTGGCTCTGCGCCATTAAGGCTACAGGTACAAACATCGGCGCCAGAGAGAGGTGGCTTCATAAACAGACTGATAGTGAGTCGTGGACGAGCCCGAGTCCAAATAGAAACGACTCCGGTGATGCGCGGTTCCGTGCATCCGGTACGGACAATGGTTGTCCAGCCGCAGGTCCAGGAGGCCTTTGGCTTTGCCTCGATCCAGGTGCTCGACTTTGCGGATCTATATGCGGGGAAAATGGCAGCAGCATTGTCGAGGCAGCATCCGCGCGACCTGTTTGATATCGGTTTGCTTCTGGCCGATCCGCGCACAGATGAGCGACTTTGGCGAACGTTCCTGATCTACATGACCTGTAGCCCGAAACCTGCCTGGGAGATGCTGGTTCCCAATGAACCCAAGGATTTCGAGGCGATATACCAGACCCACTTCCGTGGTATGACTGCTGCCCCTGTCAGCTCAGAGATACTGCTGGAGCAGCGCGCCAGGCTTCTTCGACAAATTTCAGAGTGGCTTACCCCGCAGTCGAGAGCATTTCTGGAATCCGTCGAGATGGAGAATCCAGATTTTGACTTGATCGAGTTGCCACAGGCAGCAGAGCTACCTGCGGTAAAACGGAAACTGCAGAATCTTGCTTCACGATCATCTGCGAAGCGGGCTTCCGACCATTCTCAGTTGCAAGCGGCCTTCGAGATGTTTGATCGTCGGTAGTGTTCGCGGATTGCCCAGCCGTTGTCATTTCGGCATGTACTGGGTGGGCGTCGCTGGAAAGGCTAATCCCTCAAAGCCGTACGTGGATAGCAGCGCTCGTTGGCGCGACGAAAACTTCAGGCTATTGCCTTGGCTTCTCGAATGAGTTTCGCTTTTTCGAGTACCTTGCGCTGACTTTCGATGGCACGCTCAGCTGCTGCGCCATAAGCAGCGCGCTTGGCTGTATCAGAGCTGTTCCTGAAGAAGGTCGACAGCGGGCTTGAATTGCGCCCAAGAATCTTTCTTCTCATCGATGTCGCCTCCCTCGTTATCAGTCGTCATCTTCCATACGGAACTAAGCAATTGCAGCAAAGCGCTCGATGTTCGGCTGTTCGCGATGCCTGGCTTGCCAAAGGTCGTAGTCGGCTTGCACTCCGAGCCAGGTGCGAGCTTTGCCGATGCCGGCCAACTCTAGGCGAACAGCCAAATCCGGACTGACCGGCGCATGGCCGTGCAAGATGCGAGACAGGGATTCCCGCGCAAAGCCAAGGCGGCGGGCAAGTTCGGCAATGCTGATGCCCAGTTCGGGGAGCACGTCCTCAAGCAGGGTTTCACCAGGATGCGGTGGGTTGAACATGGCCATGGAGAACCCCCTCCTGTTTAGTGATAGTCAAGGTAGTCGACGAGTTCGATGTCGCTACCCACGAATCGAAAGATCACTCGCCAGTTCCCCTTTGAGGGGTGTAGCCGCCAACCGGGTATGTCGAGGTCGGCGGGTTCATTGGCTCTATCCATAAAACTCAGCATTCGGCCCAGACGCTTTGCGTGGTCGGCCCGAATGCCTTTGGTTGAGCCAGATTCAAAGAAAATGCGTAGACCTTTGTGCCGGAAGCTTACGATTATGGTGAGAAGTGTGATGTATTAGGTCACGGTTTTCAACCGTGTGTGGGTTTTCTTCCGTTGTAATCACGGCAGCTGGGAGGGGGAATGCAGACTTATCAATTGCCGGTGCAAGATTGTGTATTTATTCTCCTGAACACCCGATCCCTCGCCATGAAGGCTTCCAGCATGTGCGGGATGAGCGTCAGGGCGTCGACCTCTTCACCGTAGGTCTGTGAGTGCAGCGCCGCGTAGCGATCGAGGTCGGCCTTCAGGCTGGCCGGGCAGGTGAAGGTCAGCTTCAGGTTCTCGGTTTTCGGCAGCGGGCCGAGGCGCAGCTTGGTCGTACTCATTGTGGGCTCCTCATTTGAGCGGAGAAGGGCTGATAGGGACGCAGCACCAGGTCGCGGTTGACGATCACGCGCAGGGGCAGGCCGGGACGCTGGGTAAGCGTGGGTTGGATATCAAGGTTGCGACGGGTGACTTCCTGGCCGACCTGATTCACTGTGTCCTGCAGGCTGTCGCGTCCGGCGATGATGATGCGGTCGCCATCGGTGCGACTGGTCGGTGCTGCCAACTCTGCACTGATGCCCAGCAGGCTTGTCATGGCCGCGCCGGCGACGACCCGATCCCAATGCCAGTCGACGCCATCCTCGAGACCGGCATAGCCGGCGGCATCGGTACCGACCAGGTTGTCGAGCTGGAAGGACGAGGTGTCCGGCAAGATCACCCGCTGCCACACCACCTGCACGCGGCTCTGCCCGTAGCTCACTTGGCTGTTGTAGCGACCCAGCAGGCGCGCACCTTGCGGAATCAGCACATGCTGGCCGGTGGAGCTGTCGTAGACCGGTTCGGTCACCGTGGCGATCACGTCGCCGGGGAGATCCGACTTGATACCGGTGACAAGCGCCGCCGCGATGATGGTGCCGGCCATCACCTGGTAGGGCGACTCAGGCATCTGCAGCAATCCGGAATTACGGATTTGTGCATTTACGGATTTACTGAGAAACGCCTCGTTCCGTTCCTGCTGGGTTGGTGTTCCTGCGGCGGCTACTGCGCCTGACGAAGCCATACCCAGAGCAGGGGAATCGAGTTGAGCGCCACCACCAGATGCGATATTCGAATTCCGCGCGCTGCTGGTCTGGAAAAATACCGAGGACTGCGCTGCTTCCTCAGCTTCCTTGAGCAGGGCCAGGCGCTCTGCTTCGGCGGCATCTGGCCCATGTCCATAACCTTGCGCTTGCTGTTCGGCCCTGAGGATTGGTCCGCCCAGATCGCCGGGCAGCGGCGGCCCCAGTTGCGGTACCTCGGGCGCAGGTGGAGGCGGCAGCTGCGAGTAGTCTGCCGGCAACTGCTCCAGCCCCTCGGATCGTGCCACGCGGTCGACGTTGTATAGCTCGTTCGGCTCGGCACCTTGGCGGCGCTGCTGCGGTTGCAGCGACCACAGCATGGCACCCAATACCGCAGCCGACAGGCTGCCGACCACTACCGCCAGCATGCGTGGGTTGAGGCGGGTGACCGGGCGAGGCTTGGCGCGCAGCTCCAGCGATTCCGGCGCCTCCTTGGGCGGTAGCGAGGTTGCCGCATTTTGGTCGTTGTCCTTACCCGTCATGCTCAGCGCCTCCGTGCCACGCCATCGGTGCGCTCGATCCGCACCACGTCACCCTTGTCGGCGCCCAGGCGCAGCTCGGCCGCGCCGAACAGGCGGTCGACGATGTAGTAGGGAGAGCGGAAACGATAGTTGACCAGCTGCCCGTCACCTTCGGGGCCAATTACGAACAGCGGCGGCAGCTCGCCTTGGGCGATACCGGCGGGGAACTGGATATACACCTTGCGGCCGTCATCGAAGGCGCGCAGCGGTTTCCAGGGCGGATTGCTGCCGCTGATTGCATAGCGAAAGCGCAGCTTCTCCAGCGTTAGGCCTACGTCCACCGGTGTTGCGGCCTGCGCTGCGCTGGCGTGGCGTTGCAGAGCGAGCATGCGATCCTTCGGATAGTCCCAGGACACCGACGCCATCCATGCCTGATCGGTGGAACTCAGCTCGATCAGGTAGGTGCGGCGCGTGGTGGTGATCACCAGGTTGGTCTTGAGATCGACCCGCGTCGGTTTGATCAGCACGCTGGTGCGTAGATCGTCGCCGCTACCACTAGTGGTGTCGCCGACGATCCAGCGCACGGTGTCGCCGGCGGCAACGGTGATTAGCTCTTCGCCGGGCTGCAGGTTAATCGTCGTCACCCGACCCGGGCTGGCGTACACCTGATACAGCGCGCCATCGGAGTAGGGCCAGATCTGGATGGCGTTGATATAGCCCTCGCGGCTCGGCGCGACTCGAGCCTCGCGATTGGCACGCGAGACCCGCACGCGCTCATCGGCCGGCTCCTTGGCCGATTTGCTGGGTTGAGTTTCCGGCAGTGGCTTGAGTTGTGCGGGCAGGGCCAGGGGCTTGGGTACTTCCACTACCTCGATGGGCTTGGGCGGCTCCGGCAGGCGCTGCGCTTCTAACGGTTCATCCAGCGCTATCACTGGCGGTTCCTGGCTGGCGCAGCCGGCCAGCACGCTCAGCAACAGAGGGCATATACAGAGGCTAAGGGAGGTTTTCATGGTTTCTTGGCTCCTTCCGTAGTGTCCAGTTCACGGCTCCAGGACAGGCCGTTGACGTAAATGCCGAGCGGGTTGCGGCGCAGCTTTTCCTCGGTGCGTGGAGGCTGCAGTACCAGCGAGATCACCGCGGTCCAACGCTCCAGGTCGGCGGCTGAACCATTCACGAAACGGCGTTCGATCCAGCGCACCTGGAACGAGCTGTCGCTGGCACGCACCACGCTGGTGACTTCCACCGATACCGACTCCTTGCCGACCCGGGTGAAGGGATCGTTGGCGCGGGCATAGTCGTTGAGGGTGGCGGCGCCTCGGTCGGTGGTGGAGTGATAGGCCTCCAGCCAGTTCTGTCGCACCACCACCGGATCGATAGATAGCGAGCGCACCTGCTCGATAAAGCGCGCCAGGTGTTGGGCGATCTGCGCATCCTGGGGCTGGTAGGGACTGGCGGCTTCGCCGACAGCGCGCACCTGGCCGAGGTTGTCGACCTCCACCACGTAGGGCGTCACCGTCGACTGCGCCGAGCGCCAGACCAGCCCGCCGGCCATCAGCAGCGCCAGGCCCAGACAACCGAAGGCCATCAGCCGCCAGTTGCGTGCCTGCGCCAGGCTGCTGCCCATGCGCAGGTCCCAGGTCTGTGCCGCTGCCTGGTAAGGGGTGACCGGTTGAGGGGTGTCGCTGTAGCGCACCAGTGGGCGTCTGAATCGCATCTTCGTCCTCCTTTACGAATTCGATGGGTCGCGGATCTGCGGCCCAGGTGATGAGCCACCGCCATCGCCGCCACGAAGGGTGTGGGCGACCGTGCTGGTAGCCTGTGAGAGTTGCTGCCTGCGCTGCAGGCGCTTGGCCCAGTCGGGCTGTTTGGCTGGGCCAGTTGAAGGTTCAGCGGTGTCGGATGCTCCACCAGTTGCAGCGCCGGAAGGGGCTCCTGCCAGAGAGCGAGCGCCGCCCATTGCCAAGCGCGCTGCACCGGGTGCCATGCGTGCGCCGGCCAATACCGCGCCGCCGACACCTGTGGCGACTGCAGCAGCACCAGCAGCCATGCCCGCCGCGCCTAGCGCGGTACCGGCTGCTGCACCAGCACCCAGTTGCGGTGCGCCGGAGACCAACCCGGTGGCAATGCCCGGCCCGAAGATGCCCAGGCCCAGCAGGGCCAGCGAGGCGAGCATGACCACCAGCGCATGGTCGATGGAGGGCTCGTCCGGCATGGCCTGGAACTCGGCGAACAGCCCGCTGCCAATGCCGACGATCACCGCCAGAACCAGCACCTTGATGCCGGACGCAACCACGTTGCCCAGCACCTTCTCGGCGAGAAAGGCGGTCTTGTTCCACAGCGCAAAGGGCACCAGCACGAAGCCAGCAAGGGTGGTCAGCTTGAATTCGACCAAGGTCACGAACAGCTGAATGGCCAGGAAGAAGAAACTGACGATCACCACCAGCCAGGCCAGAAACAGCACCAGGATGCTGTGCAGGTTGCCGAAGACTTCGGGAAAACCACTGAGCTTGCTGATCTGCTCAAGCAGCGGCCCTCCGGCATCAACCCCAATCGCGGCCAACCGCCCTGGCTGCAGAAACTCCGCATGACTCAACCCGGAACCTGAGGCCAGCAGACCCAATCCGGCGAAGGAGTTGAAGACGATCTTCGCCAGGGCATTGAAGTTGCCGATGATGAAGGCGAAGGCACCGACATAGAGGGTCTTGCGGATCAGTTTGGCGCTGACATCCTCACCGCCCATGGCCCAGAACAGCCCGGCCAGGGTCATGTCGATCACCACCAGGGTCATGGTGAGAAAGGCCACCTCGCCGCCGAGCAAGCCGAAGCCGGTGTCGATATAGAGCCCGAACACCTCGAGGAAACGGTCGATCACGCTGACGTCGTTCATCGCACGTCCTCATCGAAGCTCGGCGGGATCGCGGGCAAGTCGGTAGGCCGGAGAAACTCGCCGGGCCGGGCGCATCCGGAGTAGAAGCGCTCGGCCGAATCGTCTTGCCGTGCCACGACGCCATCGTCGCCATGTCCGCAGGCGGCCAGCGCGAGCAGCGGCAGCAGTACCAGGATTTTCATGGGGCGACCTCCCTATCGATAGAACTGCACGGGGTAGGGGGTATAGGGCGTGCCGTTACCCATAAAGCGACGCCGCCGTTCCCGTGCCTCCTCGGCCGCGGCAGCCTGACGGGCAAGCTCCAGGGCGACGGCGCGGTTCTGGGTGATCTGCAGTTGCTGCGACTGGATCGACTGCTTGGCTTGCAAGGCCAGCAACTGGTTGGTGGCCTGGGCAGCCTGCAAGGCGCCACCCGCGGACTGGCTCTGCTGCACCAGCGCGGCCAAGGCGCTTTCATCCACGGCCAGGCTCTGTTTCATCTGAGCCTGTACACGCAGCGCCGTATGCAGCCCGTCGAGGCCCTGTTGCCAGCGTTCGCGTGCTTCTTCTGCCAGGCGTTGGCTGCTGACGTCGCCGGTGTACTCGCTCGGGTAGAGTCGGCTGAACTCCTGATCCAGGCGCTGCACTTCGTAGGCCAGCCCTCGCGCCTCGGCGAGTAGCCGCTCAGTATTGGCCAAGCTCGCGCGCAACTGGCTGACGACGTTGTAGTCCAGGCGCTGCAGGTGACGTGCCTGGTTCAGCAGCATCTGGGTCTCGTTCTGCAACTGGCGAACCTGGTTGTTCGCCATCTCCAGGGTGCGTACTGCAGTCAGGGTGTTCTGCACCAAGTTGGTCGGATCGATTACGGTGAAGGCGTTTACCGGCTTCACGGCCAGCAGGCCCAGTACCAGCAGCGTTGCGCCGGGAAAGCGGTGGGAAGGGGATCTCATGGCAGGCACTCCTTGCGTGACGAGGGATAAGCGGTGAGCAGGTCGGCAGCCCAGTCCAGGCCGCGGTGACGCAGCCAGGCAGGGGCGAAACCGGCGGTGCCGTACGCCAGCAGGATGCGGTCGATCTCACGCTGCTCGACCTGGCTGGCCGAGGCGGCGAAGGCCAGCGCCACCGGCCCCAGATCGAGGTCGAACAGGCGGTTGCCCAGGCGCGACTGATAGTAGTAATCACGCTTGGGCGTGGCCTGGGCGATGATCTCGATCTGCCGGTCGTTGAGGCCGAAGCCATGGTAGATGCCGCGGATCTGCGGCTCGCCCGCCTGTGGGTTGGGCAGGAAGATGCGGCTGGCGCAGCTCTCGATGATTGCCGCAGCGATGCTGGAATCCTTGATGTCGGCCAGTGACTGGGTGGCGAAGATGACGCTGACGTTCTTCTTGCGCAGGGTCTTGAGCCACTGGCGGATGCGCGCGGCGAACAACGGGTCGTCGAGAAACAGCCAGGCCTCGTCGAGGATGAGCAGGGTCGGCGCGCCGTCAAAGCGTTCCTCGAAGCGGGCGAACAGGTAGCTCAGCACGGCGGCTACCGCCGCCTTGCTGTGCATCAGCTCCTCCATCTCGAAACACTGCACGTCGGCGCTGCCCAGACGATCCTGGTCGGCATCCAGCAATGCGCCATGCGCGCCGCCCAGCACATAGGGTTGCAGCGCCTGGCGCAGGGCGTTGTCCTGCAGCAGCACCGAAAAGCCGGTCAGTGTGCGCTGCGTCTCCGGTGCGCCGGCCAGGCTGTCCAGCGCCGTCCACAGCGCGGCCTTCTGCTCGGGGCCGACGGCCACACCTTCCTGCAGCAGGCGAGCCTCCAGCCACTCGGCGGCCCAGGCTCGGTATCCCGGCTGATCGATGCGCGCCAGAGGCTGGAAGGCCAGGTCGCCGTCGCCTCCGAGGGCGTAGTGCTCGCCACCCAGGCCCAGCACCGTAGCGCGCAGCGAGCGCCCCATGTCGAAGAGAAACAGGCGCGCGCCCGGGTAGCGTCGGAACTGCAGGGCCAAGGTCGCCAGCAACACCGATTTGCCCATGCCGGTAGGGCCAGCCACCAGGGTGTGGCCGACGTCGCCAACGTGGGTGACCAGGCGAAACGGTGTTGCGCCATCGGTGCGGGTGATCACCAATGGAGGGGCATCCAGATGTTCGTTGCGTGCCGGGCCAGCCCAGACTGCCGAGACCGGCATCAGGTGCGCCAGGTTGACGGTGGAGATCAACGGCTGACGGACGTTGGCGTAGGCGTTGCCGGGGATCGACGAGAGCCAGGCCTCCACCGCGTTGAGACTCTCGGCGATGGTGACGAGGCCGCGGCCCTGGATCACCCGCTCGACCCGGCGCAGCTTCTCGTCGGCGATCTGGGCGTCGGCATCGCTCACCGTCACCGTGGCCGTCACATAGCCGAAGGCGACTTGGTCGGCACCGAGTTCCTGCAGCGCCGCGTCGGCGTCGCTGGCCTTGTTCGCGGCGTCGCTGTCGAGCAGTGGGCTTTCCTGCTGGAAGATCGCTTCGCGCAGCAGCGCCAGGACGCCCTTGCGCTTGGCAAACCACTGCCGGCGCAGGCGCACCAGTTCCTTCTCGGCCTCAACCTTGTCCAGGCAGATAAAACGGGTCGACCAGCGATAGGCGAAGCCCAGACGGTTGAGGTCATCCAGCACGCTTGGCCAGGTCGAGGTGGGAAAGCCACGTACCGACAGCACGCGTAGGTGCTGCTCACCCAAGCGCGGTGCCAGGCCAGTGGCCAAAGGACTGTCGGCCAGCAGAGCATCGAGATGGAAAGGCACCTCGGGTACAGCCACCCGCTGGCGATGGGGCGAAATCGTGGCATGCAGGTAAGTCAGCGTCTGGCTGTCATCGAGCCAGGCGAGCTCTGGCATCACTCCGTCCAGCAGGTCGAAGAGACGATCTGTCTCGGCGACAAAGGCGGTCAGCCGTTCGCGCCAGTCGACTCCGCGTTGCGGCCGGTGCTCGTAGAGCAGGCCGGCGGCGCGCGAGCGCGATTCTTCCGGTGGCAGGTAGAGCAGCGTCAGGTGATAACTGCTCTCGAAGTGGCTTCCGTGCGCCTCGAAGGCAGCACGGCGCTCCTCGTCCACCAGCCAGGACAACGGCTCGGGAAAATCGCTGTCAGGGTAGTCGGCGGCCGCCAGGCGCTCGGCCTCGACAAACAGCGCCCAGCCCGATCCAAGGCGACGCAGGGCATTGTTCAGGCGCGCCGAGGTGACCACCAGCTCGCCTTGGGTGGCGCTGTTCAGGTCTGGCCCGCGAAAGCGCAGGCTGCGTTGGAAAGAACCGTCCTTGTTCAATACGACGCCGGGTGCGACGAGACCGGCCCAGGGCAGCCAGTCGGCCAACTGTGCGGGGCGGCGCTGGTATTCGGTGAGGTTCAGCATGGCGGCCTCCTCACACATCCAGCAGCGACGGCTGCTTGATATGCCGGGCAAATACCTGCAGGAACTGCGGATCCAGACGTGCGCCCCACACCGCCAGCGTGTGGCCGACCAACCAGAGCGCCAAGCCAGGCAGCCACAGCTGCAGGCCCAGACCGACCACCGCCGCCAGAGTACCGTTGAGGATCGCCACGTTGCGCGGCGCGCCACCGAGCAGAATCGGCTCGGCCAGCGAGCGGTGCAGTGGCACCTCGAAACCGGGGATGAGTTCGCGCTCGCCGTTCATGCGATCACCGCCCCGCCGGCAAAGCTGAAAAAGCTGAGGAAGAACGACGACGCGGCGAAGGCAATCGACAGGCCAAAGACAATCTGGATCAGCTTGCGAAAGCCGCCACTGGTGTCGCCGAAGGCCAGCGTCAGGCCTGTGGTAATGATGATGATCACCGCGATGATGCGCGCCACCGGCCCCTGTACCGAATCAAGGATCGATTGCAGTGGTCCTTCCCAGGGCATTCCGGAGCCAGCGGCGAGCACTGGCAGGGAGGCGCTCAAGCAGAGGGCGCCGAGCATCAAGGCGCCGACGAGGCGACGACGATTAGCAACGCGGGGATGGCAGGCAGTCATGACTGTTTTCCTGAGTCAGTGAAGGAATGAATGCGGGGGCGATGGAAGTGAGTTGATAGCCGCGCTCGTCATAGCCGGTGACGCGGGCGATCTGCTGGACATAGCGCGTGCGGCCACGTCCGGCGAGAAACACCAACAGGTTGACCGCCTCGGCGATCAACGCCCGCGGCGCGGCCAGGGCGACCTCCAGGATCAGTTGCTCCAGGCGCAGCAGCGCCCCCTGCGCGGAACCGGCATGGATGGTGGCGATACCGCCGGGATGGCCGGTGCCCCAGGCCTTGATCAGATCCAGTGCCTCACCGCCGCGCACCTCGCCGACCACCACGCGGTCGGGGCGCAGACGCAGCGTGCTGCGCACCAGATCAGCCATGGAGACCACGCCGGGCTTGGTGCGCAGAGCGACGTGATCGAAGGCCGGACACTGCAGTTCGACCGTGTCCTCCAGCACCAGCACGCGGTCACCACTACCGGCCACCTCGGCCAGCAGCGCGTTGGCCAGAGTGGTCTTCCCGCTGCTGGTGCCGCCTGCCACCAGGATGTTCTGCCGCTCACTTACGGCCACACGCAGGTGCTCGGCCTGCGCGGCGCTGAGAATGCCGTCGGCCACGTACTGCTGTAGCGGGATGACGCCGGCGGCGCGTTTGCGCAGAGCGAAGGTCGGCCCAGCCACTACGGGCGGTAGTACACCTTCGAAGCGCTCACCAGTCTCTGGCAACTCTGCACTCAGCAGAGGCTTGTTGCGATGTACCTCCTGGCCGACATGCGCAGCCACCAGGCGGATGATCCGTTCACCATCGGCAGCCGCTAGCGTGCCTAGATGGGCGCGGCCAGCGGACAGTCGATCCAGCCAGAGCGCGCCATCGGGGTTGAGCATCACCTCGACCACGTCCGGATCATCCAGGGCCGCGGCAATCAGCGGGCCCATCGCCGTGCGCAACATACGCGTGCGCCGATCCAGAGAAGCTGCCGCTGCACTCAGCAAAGGGGACGAGGCGACAGTCATGGACGCTCTCCCGAGACCTGGGCCTCTGCCTGAACCTCTTCGTGCACGTCTTTGACCAGGCTGCGTCCGCGCTGCAAGTGACGCCCCAGTTGTTCTACGAACTGGCTGAATCGCAGCTTGCCCTGCGAGCGTGCTGCTTCCTGATGCGCCTCTGGTATCGGCGTGCTGACCGTGAGGTAGTAGCGCACATACAGCGCCACAGTCTCGATCAGGATGTGCTGGTCGCGCTCCAGGCGCTCGAACTGACTTGACAGGCGATCCAGGCGTTTGGCCATGGCCACCTCGCGCTGCTCGCCGGACTCGGGCGACAGCCAGGAGGCCAGCGCCGCGGCGATGATTGAGGACTTCGACACGCCCTTGGTGATCGCCAATTCGTTCAGGCGCTTGGCATGCTCAGATTGGATAAATAGGTTGAGGCGGGCTCGGCTCATAGGGCTATTCCATCGTCAGGGTCGAGGGCTGCCAGCCGCGCCACGCGTTGCAGGCGTGGGTCCGGCTGGGTGGGGAAGGGGGCGGGAATGTCGTCCTCGTCGAGCAACAGCAGGTCGCTGGTCAGCTCGTCGTGATTTGGCAACTGGGCGAGTTCCGCCAGTTCGGGCTGACGGCGTGGGCCGCCGTCCTCGACGGTCTCGTCGTCGTCCAGATCGGTCGTCGACACAGCAACGGACGCAGGCACGGCCAGGCCGCTCCAGTCGTCTGGGCGTGTCGCTGGTACGTCTGCGTAGCGGCCCGGCTGCAAGCGCGGCGCCGGCAGTACCCGGCTCTGGAAGTTGGTGTCGGTGAAGTAGCGCAGCTTCTTCGCGCGGATCGGTGCGAGACCTGAGAGCATCACCACGGCCTCGTCGCTGGGCAGTTGCATCACCTCACCTGGAGTCAGTAGTGGGCGAGCGGTTTCCTGGCGCGACACCATCAGATGGCCCAGCCAGGGCGCCAGACGGTGGCCGGCGTAGTTGCGCTGCGCGCGCAGTTCGGTGGCAGTGCCGAGGGTCTCGGAGATGCGTTTGGCGGTGCGTTCGTCGTTGGTGGCGAAGGTCACCCTCACATGGCAGTTGTCGAGGATCGAATGGTTTTGGCCGTAGGCCTTGTCGATCTGGTTCAGCGACTGCGAGATCAGGAAGGCGCGCAACCCGTAGCCGGCCATGAAGGCCAGGGCCGTCTCGAAGAAATCCAGACGTCCCAGCGCCGGAAACTCATCAAGCATCAGCAGCAGTTTGTGCCGGCGCTCGATGCCGTCGGAGCCGTCGAGCGACTCGGTCAGGCGTCGGCCGACCTGATTGAGGATCAGACGGATCAGTGGCTTGGTGCGGCTGATATCCGAGGGCGGCACGACTAGGTACAGCGACACCGGATGCTCGGCCGAGATCAGGTCGGCGATGCGCCAGTCGCAGCGCGAGGTGACCTCGGCCACTGTCGGGTCGCGGTACAGACCGAGGAACGACATTGCAGTGGACAGCACGCCAGAGCGCTCGTTGTCGCTCTTGTTCAGCACCTCCCGCGCGGCCGAGGCCACCACTGGATGGGGCGCATCGCCCAGGTGCGGCGTGGTCATCATCCGGTGCAGGGTCAGCTCGAAGGTGCAGGCCGGATCTGAGAGGAAGTTGGCGACGCCGCGCAGGGTCTTGTCCTGACCGGCGTAGAGCACGTGTAGGATGGCGCCGACCAGCAGCGCATGACTGGTCTTCTCCCAGTGGTTACGCCGCTCCAGCGCTCCCTCCGGGTCGACCAGGATGTCGGCGATGTTCTGCACGTCGCGCACCTCGTGGGCGCCGCGCCGCACTTCCAGCAGCGGGTTGTAGGCGGCCGAGGCCAGGTCTGTGGGGTTGAACAGCAGGCAATGGGAGAAACGTGAACGCCAGCCTGCGGTCAGGCTCCAGTTCTCGCCCTTGATGTCGTGGATCACCGCCGACGCCGGCCAGGTGAGCAGGGTGGGTACCACCAGGCCGACGCCCTTGCCCGAGCGCGTCGGCGCGAAGGTCAGCACATGTTCGGGGCCTTCGTGACGCAGATACTGATTGTCGAATTGGCCGAGGAACACACCCGCAGGCTGGGTCAGGCCAGCTTTGCGCACCTCATCGGCATCGGCCCAACGTGCCGAACCGTAGGTGGTGACGCGGCGTGCCTGGCGCGCGCGCCAGATAGCCATACCAATGGCCACCACCAACGCCAGCAGGCTGCTGCATGCAGCGATGCTACCGCCTACATTGAAGACCTCCGGCGCGTAGGCATCGAAGACGAACCACCACTCGAACAGACGCCAGGGATGATAGACCGGTATGCCCAACAGATCGAACCAGGGCGCCCCCAGGCGGGCCTGGTAGCCAAGCGCAGCAGCCGTCCACTGCGTAGCACCCCACACCCCGGACAGGGTAATGGACAACACCACCAACACCTGGCCGTACAGCACCGTCGTCGCTTGCATCCCTGAACCCAACCTCCCAGGCAAAACACACGGCACGCAGATGTGCCGTGGGCGAGAGGTTCGGCATTGGGAGGGGAGGGGTCAAAGACCGTTTCGGTGGGGACTGAGACGTATTGGGCGATAGAGAAAACTATGGCGGTTGGCGGGCAAGATCAGTAGGACATGGTGTAGATGACCTGTGGCGACCAACCATCAGGCGGGAATCGGCCATAAGCAGACGCTCACCAGGGCTCCATTTTGTAGTTTGGAGGCGCCTACAAAGCCGGGGGACGATTCAATGGCGAGTATCAGACCGAAGCAGAAGCTCTTGAAACGGCGCACCACCAGGCACGCCGGCACATGATCAATCGGCTCAGAATGGGGTATCAGGGTCCGAACCATCCACCTCAGCTGAGAATGGCTTAGGGTGCTGCACTACAATGGGGATTCCCGAGGACGCAGGAGTGCTCAATGGATCGGCAGCACCTTTATCACCGGCCGCCTCTCCAACAATGATAAATGCGTCTGAGCCCGCGACAGCCCCGCCTGCTTCTCCCACCAACTCCTCATCTTCTGTCGCCACCTCAACAGGATCTAAATCGACAAAGTCTCGGCCCATCATCATTTTATAATGAGGCATATGTCCCATAGCCTTAAAGACCTTAAAGAAGATCTTCATATAGCTGTGCGCCATACTATCGCTTATTGCCACATACAGATCATCTGGTGAATAGTGGGATCCATCATTAACCCAACTAATCAATGATTGGCATTGAACTTTATCCTGCCCTTCGAATTTTTCGATGATGGCATGCGTATCTATGTTTCCTAGGATTTTGAAGTAATTCTCCAGGATTCTGCGCATGGTGTTTTGAATGGTAAGCGCCGGCAATGGCTTTTTCGTCAACTCAGCCCACAGCAGCTGATAGGAGGTCTTAATAGGGTTGCTCTCAAAGCCTTCAATTCTTGAGAAATTATCTGGCTTGCGTACTATCCAGAACGTTTCATCCTTAATAGAAGCATCTCCAGCCCTTTGAGGGTTGAAGGTGATTTCTTTATGGAAGTGCACGTTATGGGTCAGGACAAAGACTTGCTTTAGGTTATTCCCTTTCTGACGGACCTCGTGGAAAAGCTTTTTGATCAAGCTGCTCACGATGAACAGAACGTCGCTGTCGAGGCTTGAAACCGGGTCGTCAATGACGACTATTCGATCAGTGCTGATACCCGAAGTCGTGACACTTCCTCTGAGTAAATGATAGAAGTACAAGAAAGTAACGAAGGTCTTTTCGCCTTCGCTAAGTGTTGATTTAGCATCAGTTCCATCGCTTCTGATCAGGCGATATGAGTTATCGGCACACGCAGGATCCAGGGAGAAACCTCGGAATCCAAAGTCTTTCAGGATTTTATTGATCGCAATGACAGTAGGTCTCACGCTCGTCAGCGAGGTTTCAATCTTTGCAATTTCAGCTTCAGTAGTGGATATATCTACCGTTGCCTTATCTATGCTTGCAGTGATGCCATCAATTGCTTTGCCGAGACGATCAGCATCTTTTGTGTAATCAGCAAGAGTGTCTTTAAGCTCAACATCAAGAAGATACCGCCACACGGCATCTGTTAATTTATTCTGCTCAACGGAGAACCCCGAAACAAGACGATTATGTTCAGAGACTTTGAGGTTGGCTGAGTTGATCAGCTCAGAGATTCTAAGCGAAATATCTGCAAGACCCTCTAACGCCACATCAATACTAGGGCTAGCCACCTTTTGGTCAATGCGTTGCCTATTCACTAAAATGATTGCATTCAGGGCCTGCAACTCAAGATCAAGCTTGTCTTTATCTAGGTGAGAACAATCCGCAGCCAAGACTGTTTGAGCCTGGGCTAGCAGGCCATCTGCTACCGAATTATAAGTATCCCCAAACTGCGATAGAGCTCTAGTGTCGGCATCGAATGTTTCGTCGAAATAATCTTCAAGGCTTTTTTCAAATTCATGCGGCAGTTTCTGTTGACAGAAGGGACAGTCATCGCCGGTATGGCCCAAGTACTTCATACCTTGCCTAACCCAGTCACTGTTCCCCAGATGCTGGATCATCGCAGATACATTGACATCCTCTTTGCCAACTACTTTCTTGCTCAGGACAGGGTTTTGCTCAAGCGCGACCAAGCGAGACAGGTCAAGGTTGGAGACAGCATTCATGGGTGATGGTGCGTCAGCATAAAGTACGTCTGCACGTTTGCGCAGGTCTTCGATATCAACCAACTGAGAGGTGTTACTTTTACTCTCCTGTAAGACTCTATTCTTGAAGGCCTCTCGGTTATTTCTCAGGCCTTTAAAAGCCCCCTGAAACTCATCGTCGTGCTTCTGCTTTTGTTCCCAACACCGTGCTATTAGCTTTGCTTCCAGAGCATTTTTTTCGGCGATCTTCCCGCTCTTACCGTCTGAGCCATTTAGGTTTTCTTGCGCTCTGGTTTTGAGCAGCGCGTGTCGGTCTCTTTCCTTCCTGAGCTCTTCCAAGCGATCAAGTTGCGCCTGCTCGGCCTGCCCCAGCGTGAACACACCTTTGAACTGCTTCGAATCAGTGAAATTCGCAGCGATGAAGTCGTTGTTGTAGACCATTGCCGGAATCTGATTGCCCTGCGCCCACGTGACCTTGGAGGCAGTTGATAGTGCTGGGTTGTTTATCAGCCTGCTGATCGTCGTCTTGCCTGCTCCGTTTGCACCGTAGAAGTAGTTCACGGCCTTCAGGTTCTGAATCGTTTCGGGGGTTACGGGGCTGTAGGTCGCTATGCCGGAAAGAGTGATCGATTCAATCATGTCTCGCATCCGTGGAGATTGGGAAAATAGGGATCAAACCAAGGGGTGGCCCTAGATATGACGTAGGTCGTCCCGGAATTCAGAGCGGGCGGCGGCCTTTTGCCACCTCGGCGAAGACCACTACACCAGCTTGTGAAGCCGGTGGCAATGGAGGACTACTATCGCGAACCCGGTCGTAGTGATCTACCGCTGTTTTGTCGTCGCTCAAGGGAGTGGTCAAGCGCGTCCTACGAACCTCGACACACCTAGCCACTGTGCATCTCTTCAAGTCGCGCATTTTTCTATCACTGTCCGCTTTTGGCCGATTGTGGCCAGCCGCGACGGGCGGCTACCGGCCAAGAGCAGTCATTGGATATCTACAAATTCAGAGGGCGCTCGACGTAAGCGTTTTTGTTCGTACGTCTGTAGATAACCGAAGCACCCTGCCTATATCGCGCGCTAAAGCCCGCAGAAGCTCAGGTGTCTGCTGGCAGGCATCAGTCAGGGTCATAGGACCAGAGACCAACGAAAAGGCGGCAGTGACCCCGTGTGAGTAGAGGTCGGCGTATCCCTCTCCCAACGTGCCCGCCAGCACGATCACCGGCACTTGATGCTGGCGCGCCACGTGTGTCACGCCCAAGGTGGTTTTGCCTCGTAAGGTCTGAACGTCGCAACGCCCTTCCCCGGTAATCACCAAGTCCGCATCTTGTATACGCCGTGCGAGTTCAGCCAGCTCAGCGACGATTTCGATACCAGGGCGAAACTCTGCCTTGAGAAACGTACGGGTAGCGAACCCCATACCACCAGCTGCGCCACTGCCTGGGTAGTCACGATGATCGTTCTCGAACAAAGCCTGGCAACAGGCTGCAAAGTGACCCAGCGCGCGATCCAGCCTGGCGACCTCAGCACGAGTCGCCCCGTTTTGTTGGGCAAACGTGTACGACGCGCCATTGGGACCGCAGAGCGGGTTATCGACGTCGACCATCACCTCGAAACGCACTTCTGGAAGACGGGGGTCCAGACTACTCAGGTCGATTCGGTTCAATGCCGCCAAGACCTGCCCTCCCGGCGGTAGCGGCCACTGTTCTGAGTCCAGAAAGCGTGCGCCGAGCGCCTCCAACATGCCAGAGCCTGCATCATTGGTGGCGCTGCCACCTAAGGTGAGTACGATACGTCGGGCACCAATATCCAGGGCCTCAAGGATCAGCTCGCCAGTGCCGCGACTGGTACTCAGACAGGCATTGCGCTGTGCAACAGGTACCAATTGCAGACCACTGGCCTCGGCCATCTCAATGATGGCGGTGTGCGATCCTGGGAGCCAAGCCCAGCTTGCCTCGACGATGTCGCCAAGCGGGCCAGTCACCAGGCTGCTACACCGCTCGCCCTTCACCACGGCCAGAATGGTATCCAGCGTACCTTCGCCGCCATCGGCCATTGGGCACTTGATCAGTTCCGCTTCGGGGAAAACCTCCTGTAAGCCCGCCTCAATCACATCGGCAACCTCGGTTGCACTCAAGCTGTCTTTGAACGAGTCAGGTGCGATGACGATTTTCATGCGTTTCTCCAACATCAGCGAGCCTCCATGCTCGCCTGGGCCTCCTGGCATTGCTTGGCTAGTACGAGAGTTGCTGGTCGCCAATTACGACGGGAAGAACGGAAAGAACAGCAGTAACAGAGGAATCGCAATGGCACCTGCCACCAGAATCAACGGCAAGCCGCACTTCATGTAATCGGCAAACTTGTAACCTCCAGCCGACAGCACCATGAGGTTCGCTGGCATGCCGATCGGGGTGGCGTAGGCACAGGAACCGCCGATCACGATAGCCATCAGCACCGCGCGCGGATCGGCACCCAAATTGGCCGCGATCGACATGCCGATCGGCACCAGCAGCGCGGTTGTGGCGGTATTAGACATAAAGTTGGTGAGTGCGCAGGAGATAAAGAAGATCACCACCAGCAACAGTACCGGCGACGGCTCCGCGCCGAGCAGCGCCATGATTGTAGAGGCGACTGTCGCGCCGGCCCCGGTCTGTTCCAGAGCGCTGGCCAGAGCCAGGGTGCCGCCGAAGATGAAGATAGTTTGCGTGTCGATGGATTGGTAAGCCTGCTTCTCGGTCAGCACACCGACCAGTACCAAAAACGCTGCACCAACGCAGGCGGTGATATGCAGCGGTACACCTATCGCACTCTCAAATACCATGCCGAGGATGGTCGCGATCATTACCATCAACGACGTGATTTGCTTCCATTTCGGCACCGAGCTGAAATCATGAGTCGCCTCGGTTACACCGGTTACGGCTTTCGAGGAACCGGCCGGCAGCAGGCGATGGCCGAAGAAGGCGAAGTAGATAATGCCGCCTGCCAACAGTGGCAGGCCGACCTTGGCGTATTCGAAGAAATTGAATTCCAGGCCGACGTTCTGCAAGGCGCTCTGCGCGATCAGGTTTCCTGGTGCACCGATAAGGGAGAGATTGCCGCCCATCGCTGCTGCGAATACCAGGGGCATCAGCAACCGCGAGCGAGAGAACCCGGATTTCGCGGCAATGCCGATGACCACCGGAATCAGGATGGCCGCGGTGCCGGTATTGGAGAGCACGCCAGAGAGCAAGCCGACGATGACCATGATCGCTACGATCAGTTGCCGCTCGGTCTTGGCGAAACGTGTCACCAGGCCTCCAATGCGGTTCGCCATGCCCGTCTCGAACAAGGCGCCGCCGACGATGAACATGCCGACGAAAAGGATCACGTTGGTGTTGATGAAGCCGTTGAAAGCTGTCTTCGGATCGAGCACACCGGTCAATACCAGCGCGAGGCAGACGATGACGGCGGTCAACGCCAGGGGGATTCGCTCCCAGACGAACATGACGGTCGCGAACAGCAGCAGTAGCAGAGTTATCTCGATGGGGCTCATTCGGTTTCCCTCCTCTTAGAGGAGGCTCCATATGCTTATTTTTGTAATGGACGCCTGGAGCATCTGGGCTCCAGGCAAAGCGGTGAATCAGCAGTGACGCCTGCGGTGCAGGGTGTAGGTCGGCAGTCTGAATCCCACGCTCTAGCGCGAGATAACCTCAAGCACCGCGTCAGTAACCTGTCGAGTCGTGGCCGTGCCACCCAGATCGGGGGTATGCAGGCCGCTGGCAGTGACTTCCTCGATGGCGCGCATTAGATGCTCGCCGGCTTTTCTCTCGCCGAGATGCTCGAGCATCATCGCCGCGGTCCAGAAGGTCGCGATAGGGTTGGCGATGCCCTTGCCGGTGATATCGAAGGCTGAGCCGTGAATGGGCTCGAACATCGATGGGAAGCTGCGGTCGGGATTCAGGTTGGCCGTCGGTGCAATTCCCAGGCTGCCTGACAGGGCCGCAGCCAGGTCCGAAAGAATATCGGCATGCAGGTTGGTTGCGACGATGACATCGAGCTTTTCAGGTTTGAGCACCATGGTGGTGGTCACTGCGTCGACCAATTCGCGGTTGGTGCGTACATCCGGATAGTCCCTGGCCACTTCGGCGAACACTTCGTCCCATAGCACCATGCCATGGCGCTGGGCATTGGATTTGGTCACCAGGGTCAGGTGCTTAGCAGGCCGGCTGCGCGCCAGCTCGAAGGCGAAGCGGTGGATACGCTCCACACCTACGCGAGTGAAGGTGGACACCTCGGTGGCGACTTCGATGGGCAGTCCCTGGTGCACTCGGCCACCACTGCCCGAATACTCGCCCTCGGAATTTTCGCGCACGATCACCCAGTCAATGGCCTGGCCATTGCTCAGCGGGCTTTTCACACCCGGCAGCACACGGGCCGGGCGCACGTTGGCGTATTGATCAAAGCCTTGGCAGATTGGCAGGCGCAGGCCCCAGAGGGAAATATGGTCGGCGACCTTCAAACTACCGACGGCGCCGAAGAAAATTGCATCAGCCTTGCTGATCTCGGCCAGCCCGCCGTCCGGGATGTAATGGCCGTGCTTGAGGTAGTACTCCGAGTCCCAGGGGTAGTGGGTGACATCGAAATTGAAGCCACCCAAGCGTCTAGCCAGGCCCTCAAGAATCTCCAAGCCGGCGGCAATCACTTCGGTTCCGATGCCATCGCCGGGAATGGCCGCGATGTTGTAAGTCTTCATGCTGCGCTCCACTTATTGTTATTAACGAGGATGACCGCGATGCTGCGACAGGGCGAGTATAAGCAGTGAAATCAAACAGATTGATCGCTTAAAAATCACATCTTTATTGAGCTAAAGTTATCAATTAGAAAGCCAAGGCGAAGCACTACGACCGACGCAACCGACGGCCAGCACCGCCATGCCGGAGGGGAAATGCTCTTGCCAAAGGCAAGCCGACAGGACGCCCGCCGAAATCGGCGTCGATGATGCAACTAAACGGGAAGACGCTCGGGGCAGGCGGCAAGTCGGAGTTGCCGTGCGCTATCGAACAACGCCGGGCAAAAGAACGGATCCGCGCCACAAGAAAGGCGGCGCGGAGGGATGATCGGGCGCAACGAGCCTCTCGTGCGCGTGGCAGCGCAGGCTTATTCGCTGAGGTTCAGGTATTGCCGCGCCCTGGCGATGTAGTCATCGGGGTGGGTGTAGCGGGTCACCAGTTGCGACGCGGTGAGTCCATTGCCCACGGCGATGCCGCGCTGCTCGCGCAGGCTGTCGTAGGTCGCCTTGATCGCCGCGAAATAGGCGGCGTGGCCGTTGACCACGATGCGCACGCCCAGTTCGGCCAGGCGTCTGTCATCGCGCAGCTCCGGGTTACCGTAGGTGACCAGCATCAACGGCATCTGCAGACCCTCGGTGATCGCTTCGAGCTGATCGAAATTCTTCACCCCGACCAGGCAGATGGCGTCGGCCCCGGCGTCCCGGTAAGCGCGGGTGCGCTGGATGACCTCGGTCAGCGGCTGCACGCCGGCATGGGTACGAGCGATGATCGCCAGCGCATTGTCGTAGCGTGCTTCCTGAGCGGCGCGCAGCTTGCCGATACCCTCCTCGACGCTGATCAGATCGTACGATTTGCGGCCGAACTGTGCCGGCAGCAGGGTGTCCTCGAGCGTCAGCGCCGCTACGCCGGCGCGCTCCAGCTCGGCTACCGTGCGCATGGCATTGAGGGCATTGCCGTAACCATGATCGGCATCGGCGATCACCGGCAGGCGAGCTACTCGACCGATGCGCGTGGCCTGCTCGGCGAATTCGCTGAGCGTGATCAGGGCGATGTCGGGGGCACCGAGTACCTGCAGGGAGGCGATCGAGCCGCCAAGAATACCGACCTCGAAACCAAGATCGGCGGCAATGCGCGCCGATAGAGGGTCAAACACCGAAGCGGTGTGATGGCTGGCAGGTGAAGCAAGCAGCGCGCGGAATGCGTTGCGCAACTCGTGATGACAGGGTTTATCCATGGTCGTATGTCCCAGGTCTGGTGCTGGGCAACTGTCCCCAGGATCTGTGCCCAAGGTGGGGCAGCCGAAACGACTGGTCGCCGGCAATGCCGTGAAAGTAGTGGAGGATGGACGCCGCCGCTCCGACGTCCGGTGGCGCTCACGGCGTCCCTGCCGCGGCGCCTAGCCGGTTTATTTGATAAAGCGTACTTGGCTATTGATCTTCTCGACGATGGAGCTCTTACGCTCGTTGAAGCGCACCTTGTTCTGCTCGAACAGGTTGTTGCCCTTGGTATCAATGGAGATGATCAGCGGACCGAACTCGCGCACGCGGTTTACCCACAGAGTTTCTGGCATGCCCAAGTCCTGCCATTCGGCGCGCTCGATTTCCTCCACTTTGGTGGCCGCGAGCACCGCACAGCCGCCGGGGAACACCGCATGCACCGCCTTGTTCTCCAGGCAGCCAGCGGTGGTTTCCGGGCCCATGCCACCCTTGCCGATGATCAGCTTGACTCCGGTCTGCTCGATGAATTCCTTCTCGAACTTCTCCATGCGCATGCTGGTGGTTGGGCCGATGGAGACCATTTCGAAGCTGCCATCGTCTTTCTTGCGCACGATCGGCCCTGCGTGGAAGATCGCTCCGCCGCGCAGGTCGACCGGCAGTTCGCGTTTGAGTTCGATCAGCCGGCGGTGAGCCACGTCACGGCAAGTCACCAGTTGGCCTGTCAGATAGACAATATCGCCGACATTGAGGGAGGCCAGGTCTTCATCCTTGATCGGGGTAGAGAGAATCTTTTTCACAGTACTACTCCTTCATGGGAGAGGATGTCGTAGGACAGATCGGCATTGATACGGATCTTGCCGCGGCGGTGCGCCCAGCAGCCGGTGGAGACAGCAACGCCAATGGTCGACGGGTGACGCGCCGACGACTCGATATTCACACCCATCACGCTGCTGTTACCGCTCAGGCCCTGAGGACCAATGCCGATCTCGTTGAGTCCCTCCTCAAGGAGCTGCTCCATCATTGCTGCATTTGCGTTCGGGTGGCTGGAATCCACCGGACGCAGAATCGCCCGCTTTGACAAGCGTGCTGCGGTCTCCACCGAGGTGGAAACGCCGACACCAACCAGCAGCGGCGGACAGGCGTTGATACCGCGCGAGGTGATTACGTCGAAGACGAACTCAGTCACCCCTTCGTAGCCCTGGCCTGGCATCAGTACCTTTGCCGAACCCGGCAAGGTGCAGCCGCCACCGGCCATGTAGACATCAATTAGTGCGTAGTCGGCGTCAGGGATGATTTCCCAGTCCAGCCACGGAATCTTCGAGCCGGTATTAGTGCCGGTGTTTTTCTCGTCGAACGTCTCCACCGCGTTGTGGCGAAGCGGCCCCTTCTTCGTCGCCTCCAGAGTGGCGTTCTGCAGGATGTCCTCCAGCTCACCAAGCAGCGGGAAGCGGGCACCAGCGGAAATGAAGTACTGGATCACTCCGGTGTCCTGGCAGCTTGGGCGGTCGAGCTTGTCTGCGTAGTCCTGGTTTTCGGCCATGGAGTCGTAGATCTCGATAGCCAGCGAGTTGGTCTCTGCGGCACGCAGCTTGGCAGTCTTTTCCTTGACGTCCGTTGGCAGGCGCTTGCCAATATAGGCAGTAAACTTCGCCATCACGTCGGTGAGCGATTGAACGGCTGATTCGTTATCCATTGTTATTCTCCTCATTGCATCGAAAGGCTGGTGGGCTTGCATGCCTGCGAAAGCAGGCAAAGCAGATGAACAGTCGTCGTCCACTAGGCGCAGCCACCGACGCTACTGGCATGTGCTGGAAGGCAACGGAAACTGACGGAAGCGAGGCCCGTAATAGGCCGGTCGAAGAAGCCCCTATAGCGCTTCGCCAGCAATCGTCTGCCCATGCTCTGCTCCGAATGTTTCTTGTGAGTCGGACTGGGGGTGGCACTAGTGGATATTCGCTGCACGGCAACAACGTTCCGGGTTCGCAAACGATCCGGGTATTTCCAGCTAATGCGCAGAAGCAAAGTTAATGGTTTTCTGAAAAGCCTGTAATACAATGAAAATAACTTCATTATTTCTTGCAGGTTAATTATGAATCCAGTATCGGAACTGGCCTTCTTCACCCAGCTGATCAGACTGGGCAGCCTGGCGGCGACTGCGCGCGAACTCAACCTGACACCGCCCGCAGTCTCCAAACGGCTGGCACAACTGGAGCAGCGCCTGGGTGTGCGACTGCTCAATCGCACCACGCGCAGCATCAGTCTCACTGCCGAGGGTGAGCTCTATCTGAATAGTGCCCAGCGCATCCTCGGCGAGATCGAGGAAATGGAGCGCCAGGTATCCAGCAGTCGGGCGAAGCCAAAGGGGTTGCTACGCGTCAATGCCCCCCTGGGGTTTGGCCGCACGCATGTCTGCCCTGCAATTTCTTCGTTCGTCCGGCACTATCCGGAGGTCGAGGTCCAACTGCACCTGACCGACCGGCCGATCAACCTGCCGGACGATGCTATCGACGTTGCCATCCGCTTCGGGGACTTGCCCGACTCCCGTCTGATTGCCCGCAAGATCGCTGCGAATAGACGCAGACTGTGCGCGGCCCCTTCCTATCTGGAAGCCTTCGGCAATCCTGAAAGCCCCAAGGACCTGATGCAGCACAACTGCATTGTGCTGCGTCAGAACGATGCAGCCTTCGGTATCTGGAGACTGAGTCGGGGCAAACAGAGCGAGTCGGTAAAGGTACGCGGCAACCTAAGCACCAACGACGGAGAAGTCGCACTGAACTGGGCCTTAGAGGGGCACGGCATCCTTATGCGCGCCGAGTGGAACCTAGCCAGCCACCTAAGCAGCGGCCGGCTGGTGGAAGTACTCAGCGACTACGAAACCCCACCCGCAGATATCTATGCCGTCTACCTCGAACGCCTCAATCTATCTGCTAAGGTGTCTTTCTTCATCGAGCACTTGCGTGAGTTCTTCAGTCACAAAAGCGATGGATTCTTTCCGTTAGCTTAGAAACTTCTTTTTGTGGGGTGAGCTCAATGCTTCCGGATCAAATGACCGCTTTTGGCCGGTTTCTGCCTATTTTCACTGGCTGCTATGAGCCGATTTCAGCGGATTATGATTGCTTACAGAGGCGGGCTAGGACTGTTTAGTCCGCTTTCAGCTACGGGGCTAGAACTGTTGTGATCTGATTGACGCTGATAACTTGCCCGCTCCAGATCATTTCAAAATGAGCGCTCTGGATGATCGACGTAACAGGTCGCGGGGTCATCAGCGCCCAACAGATGTTGCCGGGAGATCGAACCGAGTGGTAGCGCAGGCCTGGGTATCCCGCTCGTTTCACTTCGCTTCCCAATCGATTCGAGTGTGCGTAATCGTCCGGCGTATAGATGGGGTCTGAAAGCGGCAGTGCGGTGGCGTCTCTCATACCGCTGTCGCTGAAACCGGCGGTCAGCCCTCTGAAGACGAAGCGCTCATAGTTGAGCTCCGGCACATTCGACCAGTAGCGCTCCTGGTGATGACGCACTTCGGCAATCGCGGTATCCATTCTGTCGGCCAGGTAGAGCACGCCGAAGTTGCCATTGCTGAAGCGCGAGCCGGCTGGATTGACGTGGGTGAAGGGTGCTGTCGCATACGAGCAGCCAGGGATGCCGAACGGAATCTGGTCACGCGGAATCAGCTCCAGGCGACCAATCTCGTTCTGCAGCCGTGGATTGGTTAGCGCCTGGATCTGATAAAGAGCTTCGAAGTCCTCTGCGTCGGCGACATCATCGAACAGGGCAATGGGCGGAAACTTGGAGTTGACCAGGCGATAGGCCTGCAGGCTTTCACCTTCCAGCACAGGAAGGTCTCCGAGCATTACCACTGTGCACCTCGTAGCGCGTCGATCCGCCGGAATGTCTCATAAAGCGAGATCATGTCGCCCTGCGCCATGATGTCGAGCGGCTTGCGGCCGTTGAAGAACTCATTGTGATTCTCCATCGTGGGGAAGCCATAGACGTTCTCGGGGTTATCGAACACGACGCGCAGTGCTGCGTGAATGTTCAACACAAGACTGATGCGTTGCATCTGATCGGAGTCCAGGCTTACCGCCCATGCCGAATCCTTCTGACTAGCGCGGGTGTAGGTGCTGCGGGAAATCCGCAGCACCCGGCAAGCCTGCTCGCAGGTGGCCTTCCACTTGTCCAGAATGTTCAGCGCGGCACGCAGGCCGGCTGCGCACTGGGTTTTCGAGAAGTCCTGAGTTTGGATTGCGGCAGCTGTCATGGAGAGCCCTCGATTTAATCTATAGATCAAAATATAGCATATTTGAATCTGTAGACTAAAAGTGGCCATTTCGCTGGCGTCCCCTCTAGCGTCCATCTTCGGTGTCCGAGTGGAAGAATTGGACGGTGTGAGGAGTGTAGGGTGTGCCTTTGCCCATAAAGCGTATGCGCTGGGCATCGCTAACTGCGTTGCATTGGGCTTCACCCAGCTTTGCTCGATTGTCCCGGCACTGCAGTCGCAGTTCCTTGAGCCGCTCGGGATTCTCCGCAAGCGCTTCAGCCGACTCAAACGGCATCGGCTTTTCGCATGCGCTCAACAGCAGGGCAGCCAGTAGTAATGACATCTTTTTCATCAAGCGATCTCCTTGTGTGATGCGTGATCAGGAAGCAACGCTTGGCTTTCCTCCGGACTCACCCGCCCGATAAACCGGGCCAGTTGCTCGGTCGGATCGCCTTCGCGCCTTACCAAGTAGGTGGTTAGCATCGATGCACAGCCGCCTAGCGGCCTGGCCACGACGTCCGGATTGTTTAGTTCGTTGATGCGCGCCAGGCTGGAGAAACCCAGCCCGTAACCCGCAGCGACCAGCGCCATCATCAGATCCAGTGTTGGTACGCGGTCGGCGATGATCAGTCGCGTATCCACAGCGCCCAGCACCCGCTGCAACTGTTGCCAGAAGCCTTCGCAGACCTGCGGATCGCAGAGTACCAGCGGGTAGCGCACCACCTCGTCGAGCGGCACGCGCCGGTAGCTGAGCAGTGGGTGGCGGGCAGGTACCGCTACCACCAGCGGATCGAACCAGACCGGCTCGGCCACAAGCCCATCGCCGACCTCGTCGGACTGTGCAAGCCCGATATCGAACAGGTCGTCATTCAGGCCTCTGACCTGTTCGCTGAAGGTGACCTCTGACAGGCAGATCTCGACCTCCGGTTCTTCCTCGCGGCACTGGGCGAGCAGGGCGGCTAGGCGGGCTTGGGGTGTTGGCGCTGATGGAAAATTGACCCACCCTGCCGATTGAAATTTGACCCAGGGCGGATTGCTGATTTTGTTACCAGCAACTGTGGATAAGTCTA
>NZ_FMZQ01000025.1 GCF_900102635.1 Ectopseudomonas chengduensis
GTATATGGACTCTCCCCACAAGTAGTGAGCAAAGCTTTGCCTTTGCACCTGTCGTCAGCGCGGTTGCATTCGTATATCCGGCCTGTGATGGGCGCTTGGCCCTGGCCATTCTGTAGTTCGCGCAGCGGGGGCCAAGCGTTCAATCGATCACAAAGATCATCATTGTTATCGGCCTTGCTCCGCTGCAGGACTCGCCTGTTCCGACAGTGCTGCTACTCACCACAACCACAAGAAAACCATCACACCTTTACTGATTGCCCCCGCCGTTAGGCGGGCCTTACGCTTTGCCAATTGCCATTGAACCGCCGCTCGTGGCACCACACCGCCCAGCAGATCCGCACCAGCTTGTTGGCCAGTGCCACCGCCGCTTTGTTGTGACCGATACGGGCTACCGTCTGCACAGCCCAGCGCTGTAACTGCGTCAGCTTTTCCGGTGTACGCGCCTGGCAGCGTTGTGCCGCCAGCAAGGCCGCTCGTGAACCATGGATCAACAGCGTGCGCACATAGACGTTGCCCTGTCGGCTGATATGGCCGAGCTTACGGCTGTTGCCACTGCTGAACTCACGCGGCGTCATGCCCAGCCACGCGCTGAGCTGGCGACCGCTGGCAAAGCGTTCGGGCTTGCCGACAGCGGCGGTCAGGGCGCTGGCAGTCAGCAGACCAATACCACTGACTTCATCTAGTTTGCGCACGATTTCATCGCCAGCATGCCAGCACTTGAGTTGCTGTTCGCATTCGGCCATGCACTGTTCGTACAGATTGATCTCGGCCAGGACGATATGAAGCAGACGGCTCAAGGAAGCGAGTTCAGGTTGGTCTACCAACTCACTGGCTGCCCGGATAAAGGCGGCAGTCGAGGCCGGGGCTTCGATACCCGCTTCACGCAGCATGCCGCGCAGCAGGTTGATACGCTGGGTGCGGCTCTTCTTCCAGGTTTCCCGCAGCCCATGCAATTGCTGGAGCTGTTGCTGATCACGGCTCTTTACCGGCACGGGATAGATGTCGGTGCAGCGCGCCGCTTCCAGCATGGCGTCGCAGTCATTGCGGTCAGTCTTGTTGCGACGGCGATAGGGCCGCACGTAGCGAGGGTGCAGCAGCTTCACCTGATGACCCAGTGATTGCGCCAGCCGCCCCCAATAGTGCGCTGTGCCACAGGCCTCCATCACCCACTCGACCGGTTCGGCCTGCTCCTGTATATATCGCCGGAACGCCTCTCGGTTCAGCCGCTTGCGCTGCACCACCTGGCCGGAACGGACACTCTCGGCAACTTGGTAAATGGACTTGGCCAGATCAACAGCGATACGTTTCATAACGACTCTCCCGCTCAAAAATCCTCGACACCTTGGTATAGAACTGTGGTGTGGGGAGAGTCCATTACAGCACTCAAATCGCTCGTTTCACTCGCTGGGACGGGCTAAAGCCCGCCCTTTAGCTTAATCGTTAGCCACTTTTTGCAGGACGCATATGCACTTTTTCTATCTCGACGAAAGCGGCGACACTGGCAAAAACCTGAACGACAAAGAACAGCCAATCTTTGTCTTAGCAGGATTAAGTGTTGCAGACAAAAAGTGGAACAACACAAAGGAGCAGCTTGACGAAATTACAAGTCGGTATTTCGAAGGCAACCCTCCTGAAAATTTCGAACTACACTCGCATCAATTACTATCACCTAAAGGTGAAGGGCCTTTTACAGGACACCCCATTGAGCGACGCTTGGCACTAGTTACCGACTTAATAGACCTGATAGATGATCTCGGACATCAAATTCATTACTACGCAATTGACAAAAATAAAATGGCTGCCGAAGACTGCCAATTTGAAACCATTTTCGATCCAAAGACACCATACCTTCTTGCATTTGAATATTTAATTACATACATGAACTGGCATGTAAAAGAAAATCTTGGCCAGTCTGCCCGAGGAATGATCGTTCTCGACGAAAAAGAAGAACATCACGAGAGCATTGAATCTATTATTCATAACAGACGCTACAAAGTTGCCAACAATCAAAAAGTTAAGTGGATTGTTGAATTTAGCTATCCAGTCGACTCACGTAAAAATCCAATGATCCAGCTTTCTGACCTTGTTGCCCTGTGCATTCGAAGGTTCCTTGAAATAGAAACGGGATACAAACCAAACATCCCTGACATCGTGAAGCAGTTCTATGGTGAGTGCTTCCATAAAATAGACAAGAGAGTTAAATCAAAAAATATAATTGAGCGAAACGGTAGACGCCTTGAACATTTGAATACTTACATTTCTGGTGTTCAATCAAAGCCAAGCACGCAATGGCGCCGTGCATATGGGTTAAAACGCGGCTAACAACTGGTATATGGACTCTCCCCACAAGTAGTGAGTAAAGCTTTGCTTTTGCACCTGTCGTCAGCGCGGTTGCATTCGTATATCCGGCCTGTTCTGGGCGCTACCGCCCTGGCCATTCTGTAGTTCGCGCAGCGGGGGCCAAGCGTTCAATCGATCACAGGGATCATTGTTGTTATCGGCCTTGTTCCGCTGCCGGACTCGCCTGTTCCGACAGTGCTGCTGTTCACCACAACCACAAGAAAACCATCACGCCTTGCTGATTACCCACGCCGTCAGACAGGGTCTTGGGCTGCTGTAGTTTTACCCATCTCCGGCATTCGCATAGGACAGCTCTTGCTACCGACAGGGTTACTGGGTAGCCATGAATTCCCACTCTGACTGCGCCCGACGTCTTCGCTTTGCCGCTATGCTCTCCCCCGCTTACATCAACAAGGACGTAAACATTGATGGACTTCATTGCGCGCAATTTCAGATGGCTGATGCTGCTATCCGGCGTTCTCACGGCGACCATGTTCTACGGCCTGTTCGCCCCGCAGGAGGCGCTACAGTCGATGTTCGGCGCATCCTTCGATGGGCAATTGCAATCCTTGGTCGTCCGCAGTTGGTCAGCGCTGGTCGGGTTGATGGGCGTGCTGCTGATCTATGGCGCGTTGAGCCCGAGGCATCGGGTTCTCTGCGCCTTCATTGCCGCGCTGAGCAAGGCCATCTTCGTGTCGCTGCTGCTGATCCATGGCCAGGATTACCTGAGCAAGGCCGCGCCCGCCATCGCCCTGGATCTGCTGGTGATCGCCTTTACCCTGCTGTTCCTGCTGGCCGTGCAAAAGCGGCGTAGCGCTTGAGGCGAAACTCATGGGAATGATCAGGCATATCCTCTGGCTGGACTGCATGGCCGCTGCGAGCGCGGGCGTTGTGGTTCTGTTGCTGGCCCCCTGGTTGAGCGGCTGGTATGCCCTGCCCCGCGAGCTGCTGAGCTTCATCGGCGCGGTCAATATCGCCTATGCCTGCTTCTCCTTTTCGCTGGCGATTCATGTGCGGCGCGCCGAAGCGCTGATCAAGCTGCTGGCAGTGGCCAACGGACTCTGGGCGTTGGCATGCCTTGGTATCGCTGCGACCTTTGCCCCGCTCATGACGCTACCGGGGCTTTGCCACGTGCTTGGCGAGGCTGCGTTCGTGGGAGGTCTGGGCATGCTGGAGTGGAAATGGCGCAGGCAGCTGCTGGTGGCTGGCGAACAGGGCGTTTCGACTCAGCCTGTCGCGGACCAGTAGCCGTCACAGGTATTCAGGCGAAGATCCGGCGATGGCCGCTCAAGCCATGATCAGCCCTATCCGTCAGCGCTGTGAAAACGGTTCTTGCCCGCGTGCTTGGCCGCGTACATGGCCTGGTCCGCACGTTTCAGCAGGTCCTGGCCGCCTTCAGCGTGCAGCGGAAACAGAGCGGCGCCCACGCTCGCCGATATCCGCACCATGCTGCCGTCCAGATCGAACGGCTTGGCCAGTACATCCAGCACCTTGAGCGCCACCGTCTCGCAATCCTGACTGCCTTGCAGATTGCCGAGGACAATGCCGAACTCATCACCGCCGAAGCGTGCGACCGTGTCCGTGCTGCGCACACATCCTTCCAGCCGCCTGGCGGCCATCTGCAGCATGCTATCGCCGGCCGTATGACCATGGCGGTCGTTGATTTCCTTGAATCCATCCAGGTCGATATAGAGCACGGCGCACAGCTGCTGCTGGTCGCGCACGGACTCCAGCGCCTGGTCGAGCCGCTGGTGGAACCTGACGCGGTTGGCCAGCCCGGTGAGGGCGTCATGCTCGGCGTCATGACAAAGGCGCGCTTCCAGGTGCTTGCGCTCGGTGATGTCCTGCGTGACCAGCACCAGGAACTCCGGGTGACCATGGCGATTGCGGGCGACGCTCGAGGCCTCGCATACCCAGATCAGCGAGCCATCCTCACGCCGATAGGTTTTCTCGATTTCCGGGGAAAGCGCACGTGCCTCGCTGACCAGTTGCTCGCTCAGGAAGCTGCGGGCGGCGGCAGCTACTTCAGCGTCGCTCAGGTCGAAAATGTTGGCGCCTTGCAGCGCCTCGGGCGGGCGCCCCAGCATGCGTGCGAACTTCTCGTTGACCCGCAATATCCGACCCTCGGGGCTGATGTGGGCGATACCCATGGCCGCCTGGTGAAAGGTGGCGCGAAACAGCGCTTCGCTGCCTTGCAGGGCATCGGTAGCTGCGCGTTGGCGAACCAGCATCAGCGCCAGCAGGCCAACGAACAGCATGACCACCAGGGTGACGCCGACTGCGGCCATCAGGTAGGTGGAACGCCGCTGCAAGGTCGTGGCCATCTCCTCGTCGTAGGCGGTGGCCACGGTAATCATCAGGGGATAACCGCTCATGGTGCGGTAGCTGACGATACGGGCGACGCCATCGAACGCCTCGCCACTGTCGTGGAAATCATCGGCGTCATGCAGCCTTTGCCGCTGGAACCAGGCCAGCGACTCGGCACCCAGGCCAAATTCGCTGCGTGCGCCAATCTTGCGCGCACGTATCACGCCGTCGAGGCCGGCGAGCTCCAATAGCCCCTGTGGGCCCAGATCGACCTGCTGGAAGAAACGCGTGACGTCCTCTGGACGCACGGCCATCACCACGACGCCGGCGAAGCTGCCGTCATCGCGCTCGATACGCAGCGACATGGGGATCAGCCAACGCCCGGAAACCCGCCCGAGTACCGGCTGATTGATGAACAGATGATCGATACGGGCATCGCGCTGCGCCGTGAAGAACTCGCGGTCGGCGTAGTTGACCGGGCCTGTGTTCTGACTACTGCTGACGATATCGCCCTGCTCGTCCACCACGCTGACGATGGTGAACATCTCCTCGCGGATCACGCCCTCCTCGACCCAGCGGCGCAGGTCGATGGCCTTACCCTGCCGGCGGTACTGCTCGCGCACGAAAGCCGCCACCTGCTCGGCCGCCTTCAGCGCGCGGAACACCTGCTGCTCGAAAGCGATGGCCAGGCTGGAGTTGGCTTCCATTTCCGCAGCCAGCGCCTGCTCACGTTCGAAGGCGATGCGTTGCAGGGTGATCAGCCAGACAATGGCAACGAACACGCTCGCCAGAACGATCAGCAGGTTCAAGGGTGTTGCGATTCGAGGGCGTCGAGCGACGGCGTCATGCGCGTCAATCGGCGTGCTGGGCGGGGTCATCGCCTTGTTCTCCAAGCCTTTCACGGGCGGGCTGTTTTCTAGCTGTTGGGGCCAGGGTCTGTTGCCCTTTGGTTCAGCGTCGCGGGGCGTGATCCATCGCCTTGCGTTGAATCATAGGCACTGTTGCGCCACTGTGCTGCCATCATGCGGTAATGGGTTTTGCCCGAAAATCGAGCTTGCGGCAGACTGACGACCGACACGGCACCTCAGCCACATCACTTCGAGCCGAGCGGCATCCGCACTGCTCCTGCTGAATTTCTTCGACAACCGCCTGCCTTCGAGGCCCGCCTTGGAAACCACGGTCTTTCTCGCCGTCATCGCCGCCGCTGCCCTGCATGCTGGCTGGAACGCTCTGCTCAAGATTGGTCTGGATCGCTTCCTCACCGCCACGCTGATCCAGATCGGTGCCGGCCTGGTGGCGCTTTGCGCCCTGCCGCTGGTGGCGCTGCCACAAGCCTCGGCCTGGCCGTGGATCGCGCTGTCGGCGCTGCTGCATATCGGCTACAACTTTTTCCTCGCCCGCGCCTACCAGTACGGCGACCTGGGCCAGGTCTACCCGATTGCGCGGGGTAGCTCGCCGCTGATGGTCGCCCTGCTCTCGCTGCTGCTGTTGCATGACGGGCTCAGCGCCCTGCAGTTGCTGGGTTTGCTGGTTCTGGTGCTGGGCATCTGGCTGATGGCGCTGCGCGGCGGCCATCACAAGGCGCCACAGGGAGCGATGCTGGCCTGTGCGTTGATGACGGCACTGTTCATCGCCGGCTACACCCTCAGCGATGCCATGGGCGCGCGCAACAATGGCGATGCGCTGAGCTATTCGCTGTGGCTGTTCACCGTCAACGGTGTGGTGATGGCGGTGGTATTGGCCATCAGCCGTGGGCCGCGCGCCTTCCTGCAGTTGGGCCCGCACTGGCGTGGCGGGCTGGCCGGCGGGGCGATGTCGATGGCGGCCTACACCATCGTTATCTGGGCCATGACCCAGGCACCGGTGGCATTGGTTTCGGCCCTGCGCGAGACCAGCGTGGTGTTCGCCGTGCTGCTGGGGGTGGTGTTGCTCAAGGAAAGGTTGCGGCCGATTCGTCTCGTGGCGTGCGCGGTGATCGCGGCCGGTGTGGTGGTGATGAAGCTGGCGTGAGGGGTTCGCGTTGCAGCAAGTGGATTGCGAAATCACAACTTGGTGGGCTGAAGCGGATCGCCGCCCGGCCCACCCTACAACGCTGAAACGGATCGCCGCCCGGTCCAGGCTGCAAGAACACCTGTAGGAGCGAGCTCTGCTCGCGAATCCTCAAGCACAAAAGCTTCGCGAGCAGAGCTCGCTCCTACCCAGGACCCGGGCGCAACCAGCAGGTCAGGAGGCGATCCCCACCCTCGGGCCAGCCTGACTCGGCATTCTGATCGGGAACCCGAGACCCGCTTTTCGGTTCTGTTGATCAACGGGTGCTGAACCGTCGACCGTTTTTTCGTCATACGCTGCCTGCATGCTGGCCGGGCTGACTGCCTGGACGCACGAGTTTTTTGCCCGCCAGACGCGGCTTGCGGCACACTAGCGCCCTTCCCGAGCCACCGCTCGTTTTGCCATACAAGCAGAGTCCGTATGACCCGTTCCCCCTTCCGCCGCCTCGTCTTCGGATCGTTGCGCCGCTTGCTGTACCTCTGGGTACGCTCGGAAACCATCAACCAGTCCGCCTTCACCCTCAAGCTCGACCGCAGCAAGCCGGTTTTCTACGTGCTGCAGCAGCCGTCGGTGAGCGACCTGGCGGTGGTCGACCGCGAGTGCACCAAGGCCGGCCTGCCGCGCCCGGTGTTGCCGGTAGCGGTCGGGGAACACATCGAGCCCGCCGCCTTCTTCTACCTGACGCCGGAGCCGGACTGGTTCGGCCGCCAGGACAAGCGTGGCATCTCGCCAACCCTGGATCGCGTGGTCACTGCCCTCAGCCAGCATGCCGTGGATGACGCGCAGATCGTCCCGGTCAGCGTGTTCTGGGGCCAGTCGCCGGATCGCGAAACCAGCCCCTGGAAACTGCTGTTCGCCGACAGTTGGGCGGTGACCGGGCGCCTGCGCCGGCTGGTGAGCATCCTGATTCTCGGGCGCAAGACCCGCGTGCAGTTCTCCACACCAATTCACCTGCGCGAACTGGTCGAGCAGGACAAGGGCCAGGAGCGCACCCTGCGCATGGTGCATCGCATCCTGCGCGTGCACTTCCGCAACCAGAAGGCGGCGGTGATCGGCCCGGACGTGTCGCACCGGCGCAACCTGGTCAAGGGCCTGGTGCACGACCCGATGGTGCGCCAGGCGATTGCCGAGGAAGCCGAACGCGAGAAGATCAGCCTGGAGAAGGCCGAAGCCCAGGCGCTGCGCTACGGCAACGAGATCGCCTCGGACTACACCTACACGGTGATCCGCTTCCTCGAGCTGGTGCTTTCCTGGTTCTGGAACAAGATCTACGACGGCATCAAGGTGCACAACGTCGAAGGCGTGCGTGACATCGCCCAGGGCCACGAGGTGATCTACGTGCCCTGCCACCGCAGCCACATCGACTACCTGCTGCTGTCCTACCTGCTGTTCCGCAATGGCCTGACGCCGCCGCACATCGCCGCCGGCATCAACCTCAACATGCCGGTGATCGGCGGCCTGCTGCGCCGTGGCGGCGCCTTCTTCATGCGCCGCACCTTCAAGGGCAACCCGCTGTATACGGCGGTGTTCAACGAATACCTGCACACCCTGTTCAGCAAGGGTTTCCCGGTCGAATACTTCGTCGAAGGTGGCCGTTCGCGCACCGGGCGCATGCTGCGACCAAAGACCGGCATGCTGGCCATCACCCTGCGCAGCTTCCTGCGCTCGCATCGGCTGCCCATCGTTTTCGTGCCGGTGTACATCGGCTACGAGCGCGTGCTGGAAGGCCGCACCTACCTGGGCGAGCTGCGCGGCGCGAGCAAGAAGAAGGAATCGATCTTCGACCTTTTCAAGGTGCTCGGCGCCCTCAAGCAGCGCTTCGGCCAGGTCTCGGTGAACTTCGGCGAGCCGATCAAGCTGGCAGAGTTCCTCGACCAGCAGCAGCCGGGCTGGCGTGAGCAGGAGCTGGGCCCGCAGTACCGCCCGGCCTGGCTCAACGACACCACCAACCGCCTGGGCGAGCGCGTGGCGCGTCACCTCAACGAAGCGGCCTCGATTAACCCGGTCAACCTGGTGGCGCTGGCGCTGCTGTCCACCAGCAAGCTGGCCCTGGACGACCGCGCCCTGGCGCGCGTGCTCGACCTGTATCTGGCGCTGCTGCGCGCAGTGCCCTACTCGCCGCACACCACCCTGCCGGACGGCGACGGCGCGGCGCTGATCGAGCACGTCAAGGGCATGGACCTGCTGGCCGAGCAGAAGGATGCGCTGGGCAAGATTCTCTATCTGGACGAGCAGAACGCCGTCCTGATGACCTACTACCGTAACAACGTGCTGCACATCTTCGCCCTGCCGGCGCTGCTGGCCAGCTTCTTCCAGAGCAGTGCGCGGATCAGCCGCGAGCAGATCCTGCGCTACGCCGGCGCGCTGTATCCCTATCTGCAGTCCGAGCTGTTCATCCGCTGGGAGCAGAGCGAGCTGGAAGGCGTGATCGACCAGTGGCTGGCGGCCTTCGTCGAACAGGGCCTGCTCAAGGTCGAGGGCGACGTGTACGTGCGCCCGGCGCCCAGCTCGCGCCAGTTCGTGCTGCTGACCCTGCTGTCGCGCTCGGTGGCGCAGACCCTGCAGCGCTTCTACATGGCCATCGCCCTGCTGCTCAACGCCGGGCAGAACGCGATCAGCGCCGAGGAGCTGGAAGACCTGTGCACGGTCATGGCGCAGCGCCTGTCGATCCTGCATGGTCTGAATGCGCCGGAGTTCTTCGACAAGAGCCTGTTCCGCCACTTCATCCAGAGCCTGCTGGACCAGGGCGTGCTGCGCCAGGACGAAGCCGGCAAGCTCAGCCATCATCCGCTGCTCAGCGAACTGGCGGAAGGCGCCGCCAAGCGCGTGTTGCCGGCGGAGATTCGCCTGTCGATTCGTCAGGTGGCGCTGGATCGCAATGAGGACGAGCCGGCCGCACCGTGATGTGTGTAGGGTGCGCTGTGCGCACCTTCGAATCACCGTAGCCACCGGTGCGCACAGCGCACCCTACCGCCCCGCTACTGCCTCGGATGGATGTCACGTGTTACATCCACTATGGCGGAGGCTCAGAACAAACAGACGAACCTGTCATGGGTTTGGCAGTCAGTGATAGACCACATACCGGCAGGAGGCCCTGGCCATGATCGATTCCCTGATGTTGAGCGCTGCACGCATCACCACGCTGGCGACTGGGCAGGTACTGACCAACGCCAGCGGTTTCTTCTTCCGCCGGGATCAACGGCTGTTCCTCGTCACCAGCCGTCACGTGATGCTCGACCAGCCGAGCGGCCATCAGCCGGATAGCCTGCAGATCGAGCTGCATACCGACGCAGACAACCTGGCCAGCACCGTCAGCTTTTCCATCCCACTGTATGACGGCGACCAGCACCTGTGGCGGCAAGGCATGGATGGCGCGGGCGAGATCGACGTGGCGGTGATCGAGCTGGATCAGACCGCCCTTCCCGACAACGGCGCTTACCAGGCCTTCACCCCACAGCACCTGCTGCAAGCAGACGAGCATGTGGAAATCGGCTCGACGCTGCTGGTGGTGGGCTTCCCGCTGGGTTTTCAGGACACCCTGCACCGCATGCCAGTGGCACGCCATGCCGGGCTGGCTTCGTCCTTTGGTTTGCGTTTCCACGGGCTGGGCTACTTCCTCACCGACGGGCGCACCCATCGCGGCCTGAGCGGCGCGCCAGTGGTCAAACGCGCCAGCGTCGATGGCGAGCTACCCTGGCATCTGCTCGGCATCCATTCCACGCGCCTGTTGGGCAATCGCGATGAGGATCAGGACGAGGCCCTGGGTCTGAACTGCACCTGGTATGCCGATATTCTGATGACGCTGACCGAATAATCGCCCGGCGTCATCGCCAGAGATGACTGCCAGGCTCGCCGGCAAGCCGGCTCCTACAGAACAAACCACGCCCCGTAGGAGCCCGCTTGCGGGCGATAATCAATGAGTAGCCGGATGAAATCCGGGGAACCACTCAATGTCCAGTCGCGGCTAAAGCCCCTCCCACAGAACCCATCGTGCCGGTGGGAGGGGCTTTAGCCGCGACAGCTTTTTCTGGCGCTCGAACGGCACCGGATTTCATCCGGGCTACGAAACGTGGATGCAGGGGCGGACCAGAACATCGCGGCTGAAGCCGCTCCTACGGGTATTTATCCGTCGAGTAAGAGCGGCTTCAGCCGCGAAAGATCCAGCTCACACTTTTCAGTAGCCCAATAAAAAACCCGCCCTGCGCATCACGCAGGGCGGGTTTCTTTACAGCGGTTAAAGCCTTACAGAGTCACTGCAGCCGGCTCGGGCTCAACGGCCATTTCCACGTCCGGCGCCACTTCGATGTGCTGCAGCTCAAGACGCTCGCTGCTCCACTGGCGGATGCGGTTGGTCAGTGCCAGGTCGTCGTTCAGCTTCTGGCCATAGGACGGGATGATCTCCTTCAGGCGCTCCTGCCACTCAGGGGTGGCGACCTTGTCGGCGAAGGCCTTCTCGATCAGGTGCAGCATGATCGGCGCGGCGGTGGAAGCACCCGGCGAGGCGCCCAGCAGCGCGCTGATGCTGCCGTCGGCAGAGGTCACCACTTCGGTACCGAACTGCAGCACGCCGCCCTTCTCGGCATCCTTCTTGATGATCTGCACGCGCTGGCCGGCATTGATCAGCTCCCAGTCGGCGTCCTGCGCCTCCGGGAAGTACTCGCGCAGCGAGGCCATGCGGTCTTCCTGGCTGAGCATCAGCTGGCCCATCAGGTAGGTGCTCAGCGACCAGTTGTCCATGCCGGCGTTGACCATCGGCATGAAGTTGTCAGTGGTCATGCTGCTGAACATGTCGAGCAGCGAGCCGTTTTTCAGGTACTTGGTGGAGAAGGTGGCGAACGGGCCGAACAGCAGCACGTTCTCGCCGTCGATCACGCGAGTGTCCAGGTGCGGCACGGACATGGGCGGCGAGCCGACCGACGCCTTGCCGTAGACCTTGGCCAGGTGCTGGGCAACCACGTCCTGATTACGCGTCATCAGGAACTGGCCACCGACCGGGAAGCCGGCGTAGCCCTTGGCTTCTTCGATACCGGATTTCTGCAGCAGCTTGAGCGCGCCACCACCGGCGCCGATGAAGACGAAGCGCGCGTTGATGCTCTGCTCGGCGCCGTCCTTGGCCAGGTCGGCGACGATCACGCGCCAGGTGCCGTCATCGTTGCGCTTGAGGTCGCGGACTTCGTGCTCCAGGTGCAGGCTGGCCTGCTCCTTGCCGATCAGCGAGTCGATCAGTTGACGGGTGATCTCGCCGAAGTTGACGTCGGTGCCGATGGCCATACGGGTGGCGGCGACCTTCTGCTGCGGATCGCGACCTTGCATGACCAGCGGTACCCACTGGGCGATCTGCGCGTGGTCCTCGGTGAACTCCATGCCGCGGAACAGGTTGCTGTGCTGTAGCGCAGCATGGCGCTTGCGCAGGTATTCGACGTTGTCGTCGCCCCAGACGAAGCTCATGTGCGGGGTGATGTTGATGAAGCTCTTGGGCTTGCTCAGCACCTCGCGCTCGACCTGGGTGGCCCAGAACTGCTTGGAGATCTCGAACGACTCGTTGATCGCGATGGCCTTGCTGATGTCGATGCCACCGTCGGCGGTTTCCGGGGTGTAGTTCAGCTCGCAAAAGGCTGAGTGGCCGGTGCCGGCATTGTTCCAGCCGTTGGAGCTTTCGGCGGCTACCTGGTCGAGGCGCTCGTAGATTTCGATGCTCCAGTCCGGCTGCAGCTCGTGGAGGTAGGTGCCGAGGGTGGCGCTCATCACGCCAGCGCCGATCAGCAGCACGTCGACGGTTTTCTCGGGCTCGCGGGGCTTGGAGCAACCGATCACGCTGAGACAAAGCAGCGTCAGCAGGATTTTCTTCATGGGACAGTCCAGTTCATCGCACGACGACAACAGCCGTGCTGGCAAGGTTTCGGGCAGCGGCCGTTTGGGCCGCACATGGGCGATAGCCGCAGATCTGCGGCGCGGCGGGAGGAAGGGTATTTCCAGGCCTCTTGGCGGGCGTATTCCGATCGCGCCGCGTGCTGGAGCAATATGCGTGCCGCTGAAAGGATTCAGCAGTCCCTGTGCGGCTTTCTGCCACACAGCCGGCACGGGGCTGGCGGGAACTCGCCAGATCCACGGGAGGAGCCCCCTGGAAATGGCGGAATCCCGCCCGAATCAGGCCAGCAGCAGTGGCAACAGCAAGGCAGTGCCGATGCCCAGCAGGCTCATCGCCAGGGCGGCGAAGGCGCCGCACTCCTCACCTTCCTGCAAGGCGTGCGCGGTGCCGATGGCATGGGCATTGATGCCGTAGCTCAGGCCACGGGCCGCGGGGTGATCGACGCCAGCCCAGCGCAGCAGCAGCGGCCCCATGGCCGTGCCAATCACCCCGGTGAGCATGACCATCACCGCAGCCAGGGAAGCGACGCCGCCGATCTGCTCGGCCACCGGCATGGCAATCGGCATGGTCACGAACTTCGGCGCCAGGCTCATCACCACGCTCCAGTCGGCGCCCAGCGCCCAGCCGATGGCCAGGGTCAGCGCCACCGACAGGACGCCGCCGGTCGTGAGGGTGATCAGCACCGGCCAGAACAACTGACGGATGCGCTTGATGTTGTGCTGCAGCGGCACCGCCAGGGCCACGGTGGCCGGCCCCAGCAACCAGGCGACGGGTTCGGCGCCGGCGCGGTAGGTGGCGTAGTCCACGCCGCACAGCAGCAAGGTGGTGACGATCAGCGTCACCGATACCAGCACCGGCTGCAGCAGCAGCCAGCCGCTGCGGCGATAGAGCCAGGCGGCGATCAGAAAGGCAGCCAGGGTCAGGGCGATGGCGAACAGTGGGTGGTGAGTCAGCAGCGTCATCCCTTGCGCTCCTGACGGCGGATCAGCGTCTGCAACAGCCAGCCGCAGAATGGCACGGTGACCAGCAGCGACAGCACCAGCGCCGTGGCGATCACCGGCAGCTCACCGAGCAGCAGATCGCTGCTGGTCATGATCCCCGAGGCCGGCACGGCCAGTAGCAGCGGCAGATACGGCAGCAAACCACCGGCGGCCTGCTGCAGCGGCTCGGGCACGGCGCCGCGCCACATCAGCCAGACCGAGAGCAGCAGCAGGCCAATGATCGAGGCCGGCAGCATCGGCAACAGCCAGTGATTGAGCGCCACGCCAAACAACTGCAGCAATACCAGCCAGAACAGGCCACGCACCATCATGATCTCGACTCCTCCTTATGGCGCCCCCGACGAAACAGCGGGCGCGGCTCGATAACCGAACGACCATACAACACACTGAGCCCTTGCAGGCCCTTGAGTGCATCTTCCAGCGATTTGTCGGCGCGCACGGCGAAGGCATCGAAGCCGCACTGGCGCATGTGCGCCAACTGGTCGCGCAGCACATCGCCCACCGCACGCAACTCACCGCGCCAGCCCAGTTGGGTACGCAGCAGGTAGGCCTGGCTGTAGCCACGGCCATCGCGAAAGCTGGGGAAGTCGATGGCGATCAGCGGCAGGCTGGCAAGAAACGGCTGCAGCGCTTCCGGCTCGTCATCCACCTGCAACAGCAGGCCGTCGGCACTCATCGCCCTGCCCTGCAGCACCTCGGCCGGCTGCCGCTCGCGCCAGGCCGCTAGCGGCAGGATCAGCGGCGCGTCAGCCTCAGCCTCGTGCAGTTGCCAGGGATCGTCGTCGACGATGCAGGCCTGGCCCTCGACCAGGCGAATCAGGTTGTTCATACCACCTCCTCGCGGCTGTACACGCTCGCCTTGAACGGCTCCAGGCCGATGCGCTGGAAGGTGTCGAGAAAGCCTTCATTGACCTCCCGCTGATCGACATAGGTGCGCACGATGCGCTCGATCACCTCGGGCACCTGCTCGGCAGCGAACGACGGGCCGATCACCTTGCCCAGCGCCGCCTGCTGGCCCTGGCTGCCGCCGAGGGTGAGCTGGTACCACTCACTGCCGTTCTTGTCGACGCCGAGGATGCCGATATTGCCGATATGGTGATGGCCGCAGGCGTTCATGCAGCCAGAGATGTTCAGGCTCAGCTCGCCCAGATCATGCAGGTAGTCGAGGTCGTCGAAACGCTGCTGGATGGCCTGGGCAATGGGGATCGACTTGGCGTTGGCCAGCGAGCAGAAATCACCACCGGGGCAGGCGATGATGTCGGTGAGCAACCCGGCGTTGGCCGTGCCCAGCCCCGCCGCTTCGGCCTCCCGCCATAGCGCGTAGAGGTCGGCCTTGCGTACATCGGGCAGCACCAGGTTCTGTTCGTGGGCGACGCGAATCTCTCCGAAGCCGTAGCGCTCGCTCCAATCCGCCAGCGTCTCCATCTGCTCGGCGGTGACGTCGCCGGGCGGTGCACTGATGCCCGGCTTGGTCGACAGCACCACGCTGAGGTAGCCAGGCACCTGATGCGCCATGACGTTGCGCGAGACCCAGCGGGCGAAGGCCTCGTCGCGCGCCAGGTGGGTGCCGAAGTCGAGGTCGAGGGCGTCCTGCGGCACGTAGGCCGGTTTGTGGAAGGAGGCGGCGACGCGCTGGTACTCGTCCTCGGTCAGTTGCGCCGGGCCGTCCTTGATCGGCTGCCACTCGCGCTCCACCTCGGCCGCGAAGGCTTCGATGCCGAGGGCCTTGACCAGGATCTTGATGCGCGCCTTGTACTTGTTGTCGCGCCGACCATGGCGGTTGTACACGCGCAGGATGGCCTCGACGTAGGACAGGCAGTCCTGCCAGTGCAGCCCCTCGCGCAGGGTCTGGGCGATGATCGGCGTGCGTCCCAGGCCGCCGCCGACCAGCACGCGCAGGCGCAGTTCGTCAGCGGCGTCACGGTACAGCTGCAGGCCGATGTCATGCACCTGCACCGCAGCGCGATCCTGCTCGGCGGCGCACAGGGCGATCTTGAACTTGCGCGGCAGGAAGAGGAACTCCGGGTTGACCGTCGACCACTGACGGAGAATCTCGGCCAGCGGGCGTGGGTCGAGGTACTCGTCGGCGGCGACACCGGCGAAGGCCTCGGTGGTGATGTTGCGTACGCAGTTGCCGGAGGTCTGGATGGCATGCATATCGTACTCGGCCAACCAGTCGAGGATGTCCGGCACGCGCTCGAGCTCGACCCAGTTGAACTGGATGTTCTGCCGCGTGGTGAAATGGCCGTAACCGCGGTCGTACTCGCGGGCGATATGCGCCAGCGCACGCATCTGCTTGGCCGACAGGGTGCCGTAGGGGATCGCCACGCGCAGCATGTAGGCATGTTTCTGCAGGTACAGGCCGTTCTGCAGGCGCAGCGGCAGGAACTCTTCTTCGCTCAGCTCGTCGGCCAGGCGCCGCTGTACCTGGTCGCGGAACTGGGCCACGCGCTCGCGCACCAGCGCGCGGTCATAATCGTCGTATTGGTACATGCCGGCAGGCCTCCTGATCACGGGGCGTCGACTATGCCTGCCGGGCGTGCACTGAAAACAGCGCCAGAAAAGCCTTAAAAAACCGGATCAGATGGGTACGACAGTGACCTGCACAGGGCACTGATTGGCGTGGCGCGATGTCGCAGGGCGGTATCTGCACCGCTCGACATGAAGGCTCCTGGTGTCAGAAATGGCGCGGCCTGGCGACCCGCGTGGCACTTTTCCCTGTGTTCGACGTAATCATCTGATCCGCTTTTTTATCGAAAACCTGAGTCTGTTTTGTAAACAGCCCCACTCGGATCATGGCGCCAGCCTGAATAAACGCCTGATGAGGGCAACGACATGACCGAGCTGATCCCCGTGCGGGCCGTCGAGAGCATCGACCCCGCCAAACCCATTCGCCTGACGCCGGCCCAGGCTGGCGGCCCGATCCACACGCGCAGTTTCACCGGGCGCTTTCGCAACCTGCGCCTGCTCGGCGCCGGCCTGCTGTTCCTACTGTTCTTCGGCACCGCCTGGATCGACTGGAACGGCCGCCAGGCGGTGCTCTGGGACTTGGATAACCGCCAGTTCCATATCTTCGGCGCGACCTTCTGGCCACAGGATTTCATTCTGCTCTCGGCCATCCTGATCATCGCCGCCTTCGGCCTGTTCTTCATCACCGTGCTGGCCGGCCGTGTCTGGTGCGGCTACGCCTGCCCACAGAGCGTGTGGACCTGGGTGTTCATGCGTGTCGAGCAGATCACCGAGGGCGACCGTAGCCAGCGCATCAAACTCGACGCCGCGCCCTGGTCGCTGCAGAAGCTGGCCCGGCGCAGCGCCAAGCACGGACTGTGGCTGGCTGTCAGCGTGATCACGGCGATGGCCTTCGTCGGCTACTTCACCCCGGTGCGCCAGTTGACGGTGGACCTGGCCACCTTCGAAGTCGGCGCCACCACGGCGTTCTGGGTGCTGTTCTTCACCGCCGCCACCTATATCAACGCCGGCTGGCTGCGCGAGAAGGTGTGCCGCGACATGTGCCCCTACTCGCGCTTCCAGAGCGTGATGTTCGACAGCGATACGCTGGTCATCTCCTACGACGCCGCCCGTGGCGAAAACCGTGGCCCGCGCCGCAAGGACGCCGACTACAAGGCCGAAGGCCTGGGCGACTGCATCGACTGCACCATGTGCGTACAGGTCTGCCCCACCGGCATCGACATTCGCGATGGCCTGCAACTGGAATGCATCGGCTGCGGCGCCTGCATCGACGCCTGCGACAGCGTGATGGATAAGCTCGGCTATGACCGTGGCCTGGTGCGCTACAGCTCCGAGAACGAGCTGGCCGGCGGCAAGACCCACTGGCTGCGCCCGCGCCTGGTCGGCTACGCGGCGATGCTGGCGCTGATGATCGGCGCCTTCGCCTGGGCGCTGGCCGAGCGCCCGCTGATCTCCCTGGACGTAACCCGTGACCGTGGCCTGTTCCGCGAGAATGCCCTGGGCCAGATCGAGAACATCTACAGCCTGAAGATCATCAACAAGACCCAGCAGCCGCGCAGCTATGCCATCGGCCTGGTCGAGCCCGGTGACTTCGAGCTGCACGGCCCTAGCACGCTGAACCTGGCGCCGGGCGAGATTCGCGATCTGCCGGTAAGCGTCGCGCTGACGGCCTCGCACAACGCTGCCGGGCCGCAGACCCTGCGTTTCGAAGTCCGCGACCAGGCCGATTCGCAGAGCCATGTGAGCACCAAGAGCACCTTCCTCGCGCCGCTGCGCTAGCGCTTCGCCCCGAGGCGGGGCTCCTACAGATATCCGTGTAGGAGCCGCGCCCCGCGGCGAATGGGCCACCAGAGCCGTAGCCCGGATGCAATCCGGGGCGGTTCGAGGTCCTTCCCCGGATTGCATCCGGGCTACGGTTGCCACAACCGAGATACGTCCCCCTCACGAGGCACTGCCATGTCTGCCGCTCACCCCGTAAAGTGTTCGTCCTTACCCTTTGCGTCGGTGAACCAGGACAGGATGAAACGCTACGAAAAATTCGCCGACGAGATCGCCGAGCTGATCCGCACCGGTGTGCTCGGCCCCGGTGAGAAGGTGCCCTCGGTACGCCATGCCAGCCGCACCTACGGGGTCAGCCCGTCCACCGTGTTCCAGGCCTACTACCTGCTGGAAGATCGCGGCCTGATCCAGGCGCGCGCCCGTTCCGGCTACTTCGTGCGTGAACACGCCAAGCGCCCCTTGCACGAACCGGAGCTGACCGCCCACGCCGCGCAAACCACCGAGGTCGACGTCAGCGAGCTGGTGTTCTCCGTGCTCGCCTCGCTGAAGGACCCGCACACCGTGCCCTTCGGCTCGGCATTCCCCAGCCCCGACCTGTTCCCCCTGCCGCGTCTGGCCAAGAGCATGGCGCACGCGCTGCGCAGGCTCTCGCCGCACGAGATCATCGCCGACATGACCGCCGGCAACGCCGACCTGCGCCGGCAGATCGCCCTGCGTTACATGGTCAGCGGCGTGATGCTGCCGATGGAAGAACTGGTGATCAGCAACGGCGCCATGGAGGCGCTCAACCTCTGCCTGCAGTGCGTGACTCAGCCAGGCGACCTGGTGGCCGTCGAGTCGCCGACCTTCTACGCCTGCCTGCAGGTGCTGGAGCGGCTGCAGCTCAAGGCCGTGGAAATCCCCGTGCACCCGCGCGAAGGCATCGACCTGGGCGCCCTGTCGGAGAGTCTGAAGCAACTGCCGATCAAGGCCTGCTGGTTCATGAGCAGCCTGCAGAACCCGCTGGGCGCGAGCATGAGCGAGGAGAAGAAGCAGGCGCTGTATGAGTTGCTGGTCGAACACCAGGTGCCGCTGATCGAAGACGACGTGTACGCCGAGCTGTACTTCGGCAGCCACCCGCCCAAGCCGGTGAAGAGCTTCGACCGCGAAGGGCTGGTGATGCATTGCAGCTCCTTCTCCAAGAGCCTGGCGCCGGGCTATCGCATCGGCTGGGTGGCCGGCGGGCGCTATGCCGAGCAGATCGCCCGACTGAAGCTGATGACCACCATCTCGCCGTCGGTGCCGGCCCAGGCAGCGCTGGCCGACTACCTGCAGCACGGCGGCTACGACCGTCACCTGCGCAAGCTGCGCCATGCCCTGGAAATGCAGCAAAGCGCGATGCTCGCCTCTGCCGCCCGGCACTTCCCCGCCAACACGCGGGTCACGCGACCTTCGGGTGGCTACTTCCTCTGGTTCGAATTTCCCGAGCGTCTGGACTCACTGCAACTGCTGCGCCTGGCGCTGGCCCAGGGCATAAGCCTGGCGCCGGGGCCGATCTTCTCCGCCAGCCAGGGCTTTCGCCATTGCGCGCGGCTGAACTACGGCCATCCGTGGAACCCGAGCAGCGAACAGGCCATGGAAGTGCTCGGGCGCCTGGTGGCGGGGTTGTTGTAGCCCGGATGAAATCCGGGAGCCGGAGCAGGAATCGCCCCGGATTGCATCCGGGCTACGGTCCTGGTGCGCACGGCGCACCCTACGAACACCCCGCAGGTCGCGTAGGGTGCGCCATGCGCACCGACTGATTTGCAGCGGGCACAGTCTACGAGCGCTCTACTTCCACCAATACTCCACCTGCACGCCGAAGTTGGAGCCGTTGCGTGCGCTGCCGAAGGCGCCGTTCTCGGATAAGGCCGAACCGTCGGCCAACAGGTTGGCGGCCTGCTGCGCGGCGCGGTTCCAGCTGGCGTAGGTGTAGTACAGGCGAATTTCCGGACGTTCCCAGAAACCGGGGCCCGATGGTGACCAGGTCGGCGCAATGGTGAACTTGGTCAGTTTGCGTGTACCGCCGGGCGCCTCGACCTGATCGCGGCCAATCTCGCCGACCAGCTTGAACTGCTCGGTGAAGGCGTAGCTGGTGCGGCCACCGATGGACAGCCAGTTCTGATCCGCACCGTCCGGGCGCTTGTCCTTCTGGTAGACCAGTTGCACCTGACCGCCGAGGCGCGGGGTCATCTGGAAGTCGAAGAATTCCACCAGGCGCCAGCTGCGGTTACTGCTGTCGAGCGTCGGGTCGCCGGTATAACCCAGACCGGTACCCGGCCCGCGCCCGTATTGCAGGGCGATGGTGTTGACCCCGCCGAGGAAGTCCTGCTGCTTGTGTTGTGCGCTCACCGCCCAGCCGCTGTTGGCGTCGGTGCTGTCCGGCTTGTCGATGTAGCTGACGCCTACTTCCAGCTCGCCGCCGGGGTTGACCTGGAAGCCGCCGACGTTGAAATCGTGGCGGTTGATGTAGGGCTCCTGGTCGTAGTTGTCCTTGCGCGAGAACACGTAGCTGTACTTGAGGTCGCCGATCTTCATCTCGTCGATACCAAAACCAGTGGCGCTCTGGTTCCAGTAGTAGAAGTCGGTGATGTGGATGTCGTTACGCTTGTAGAAGCGGCGACCGGCCCACAGCGAACCGCCATTGAGTGCCGGCATGTTGCTCCACTCGGCGTACATCTGGTTCATCCGCGCGAAACCGTAATCGCCGGTGAATTTCGGCGTATGACCATACTGATTGTAGAGCTGGGCCATGCCCTCAACGCTGATCACCGAGCCGTCATCCAGGCGAAACAGGTCCTGGCGCAGGTCCAGTTCGATGTACTGCTCGCACTCGTTGCCCAGGCGGTACTTGGACTGCGCGCCCGGCAGTTGGAAGCACTGCTGTGTGCCGCCGGTATCCGCCCCGCCGATGCCGCTGCGTACGTAGCCGGTGAACTCGAGGGCCTGCGCCTGCGGCGTGGCCAAAGCCAGTGCCAGCAAGCAAGGGGCGCCGAGTGAACAGGTGAGGGTTTGCTGTGTGGTCTTCATCGTTGCTCCTGATTGTTTTTATTGAGCGATGCTGCGGATTACCGCCGCAGCGACGGTTCTTCGTTGCCTCGAGGAGCTGTAGCGCGGATGCAATCCGGGGGGTTATTGGGCAGCCCCCGGATTTCATCCGGGCTACACGGCTAACCGAGCTTGAACTGGGCCACCTTGTTGTCAGTGGCCTCACGCTTTCCCGGACGCAGGCGCTCGCCGCTGGCGGCGTCGAACAACAGCACGCGCGCCGGATCGAACTGCAGATCGAGGCTGGCACCGGCTTGCGGCGCGGCGTCCGGCGCCAGGCGGCAGCACACCTTGGTCTGGTTGAGGCTGACGAACACTAGGGTGTCCGGCCCGGTCGGCTCGACCACCTCGACCTCGGCGCGCAGGCTCGGCTGCGTCGAGCCGGCGCCGGCCAGCTGGATCTGCTCGGGACGCACGCCGAGAATCAGCTCGCGCCCTTCCATCTCGGCCGCGGCGCCAAGCGGCAGCTCGCAGCGCGCCTGCCCGGAATCGAGCAGCCCAAAGCACTGGCCGTCGCGTACCTGCAGACGCAGTGGAATGAAATTCATCGGCGGCGAACCGATGAAGCTGGCGACGAACTGGTTGGCCGGGTCGTTGTAGATCTCTTGTGGGGTGCCGAACTGCTGGATGATGCCGTCCTTCATCACCGCCACCTTGTCACCCAGGGTCATAGCCTCGATCTGGTCGTGGGTGACGTACACCGTGGTGGTCTTCAGGCGCTGGTGCATCAGTTTGATTTCGGTGCGCATCTCCACGCGCAGTTTGGCGTCGAGGTTCGATAGCGGTTCGTCGAACAGGTAGATCTTCGGCCGCCGCGCCAGTGCCCGGCCCATGGCCACGCGCTGCTGCTGGCCGCCGGAGAGCTGGCCGGGCTTGCGCGTCAGCAGATGCTCGATCTGCAGCAGCTTGGCCACCCGCGCTACCTCGGCCTCGATCTCCGCCGGCGGCAACTTGCGCATCTTCAGGCCGAAGGCGATGTTGTCCTTCACCGTCATGGTCGGGTACAGCGCGTAGGACTGGAACACCATGGCGATGTCGCGATCCTTCGGGCTCATGCCGCTGATGTCGGCGCCGTCGACCAGGATCGCCCCGCCGCTGATGTCCTCCAGGCCGGCGATGCAGTTCATCAGGGTGGATTTGCCGCAGCCGGAGGGGCCGACCAGGATCAGGAACTCGCCGGAGTCGATGGCCAGTTCGATGTTCTTCAGGGTGTCCGCCAGGCCGCTGCCGTAGGATTTGTTGACGTTGCGCAGTTCGAGGGTAGCCATGGTTATTACCTCAACCTTTGACGGCGCCGGCCGTCAGGCCGCGCAGGAAGTACTTACCGGCCAGGATGTAGACCAGCAGGGTGGGCAGCCCGGCGATCATCGCCGCGGCCATGTCGACGTTGTATTCCTTGGCCCCGGTGCTGGTGTTGACCAGGTTGTTCAGCGCCACGGTGATCGGCTGGGTGTCGCCGCTGGCGAACACCACGCCGAACAGGAAATCGTTCCAGATCTGGGTGAACTGCCAGATCAGGCAGACCATGATGATCGGCACCGACATCGGCAGCAGGATGCGTCCGAAGATGGTGAAGAAGCCGGCGCCATCGAGGCGCGCGGCGCGCACCAGCGCCTCGGGAATGCTCACGTAGAAGTTGCGGAAGAACAGCGTGGTGAAGGCCAGGCCGTAGACCACATGCACCAGCACCAGGCCTTCGGTGGTGTTGGCCAGACCGAGCTGGCCGAGGGTGAAGGACGCCGGCAGGAGGATCACCTGGAACGGCAGGAAGCAACCGAACAGCAGCAGGCCGAAGAACAGCTGCGAGCCGCGAAAGCGCCACATGGCCAGCACGTAGCCGTTCAGCGCGCCGAGCAGCGTGGAGATCAGCACTGCCGGGATGGTGATCTTCACCGAGTTCCAGAAGTAGCCGCCGACGCCGTCCCAGGCCTTGACCCAGCCGATCACGGTGAACACGTCCGGGATCGACAGCAGGTTGCCGCTGCGGATGTCGTCCGGGGTCTTGAAGCTGGTCAGCAGCATCACCAGCAGCGGCACCAGGTACACTGCGCAGGCCAGAATCAGGGTGGCGTGAATGGCCAGGCGGCTGAGGCTCATCACCCTTATCCGGCGCGGCGCGACTTGCGCGTTAATGGCATGACTAGTCATGGCGTTTGCCTCGCAGTTCGGAATACAGGTAGGGCACCAGGATCGCCAGCACCGCGCCGAGCATCAGCATCGCGCTGGCGGCGCCGAGGCCCATCTGGCCGCGGGTGAAGGTGTGGGCGTACATGAACATCGCCGGCAGGTCGGAGGCGTAGCCGGGCCCACCGGCAGTCATCGAGGCGACCAGGTCGAAGCTCTTGATGGCGATATGGGCGAGGATCATCAGCGCGCTGAAGAACACCGGGCCCAGGCTCGGCAGGACGATGCGCAGGTAGATGCTCGGCAGGCTGGCGCCATCGACCTGGGCGGCGCGGATGATCGATTGATCGACGCTGCGCAAGCCGGCGAGAAACAGCGCCATGACGAAGCCCGATGACTGCCACACCGCGGCCATCACCAGGCAGTAGACCACGCGCTCCGGGTCCACCAGCCAGTCGAAGCGAAAGCCCTCCCAGCCCCAGTCACGCAGCAGCTTGTCCAGGCCCAGGCCGGGGTTGAGCAGCCACTTCCAGGCGGTGCCGGTGACGATCATCGACAGCGCCATGGGGTAGAGAAAGATGGTGCGGATAAAGCCTTCGCGGCGGATGCGCTGGTCCAGCAGCACCGCCAGCAGCACGCCGATGGCCAGGCTGATGGCGATGAACAGGCCACCGAAAACCAGCAGGTTCTGGCTCGCCACCCACCAGCGGTCGTTGTCCCACAACCGCGCGTACTGCTGCAGCCCGACGAAGTTGTAGCTGGGCATGAAACGCGAGTTGGTGAACGACAGCAGGAAGGTCCAGCCGATGTAGCCGTAGAACCCCACCAGCACGATGACCATGCTCGGCGCCAGCACCAGCTTGGGCAGCCAGCGCTGCAGGACGTCCAGCGGTGAGGCTTTGGTGATGACTGCGTTTGAACTCATGGTTGACTCCGTTGCGTGCTGCGTTGGTGCGTAAAACATCCGTAGCGGACCCTTAGGGCGTACTCGCGAAGCAGTACGTCGGCGATTACAACCAGCACGCGTAGCCGGCGGACTGTTCGCTGCGCTCCTGAGTCCGCCCTACCGATTGCGAGCTGCCCTGCCCCAAAACCTGAATTTCGGCGCGGCCGATCCCGTGACGCGTGCCTGTGGGCATGCGCCAGGGATAGAAGGCTTGAAACAGGCGGGTTGCACCCGCCCTACGGCAAGGGCCGCCTAAGCGGCCCGAGCGCTCACTGCACCGCCTGGATCGCCGCCGCCAGTTGCTGGGCGGCGCGCTTCGGGTCGGCCTTGGGGTCGTTGAAGAAGTTGGTCACTACGTCGAACACCGCGCCCTGCACGTAGCTGGACGCGGCCATGCCGTGGGCCAGGCTCGGCTGCAGGCCGCCATCGGCAGCGGCTTCCTTGAAGTCGGTCATGGACTTCTGCGCGCAGGCGTCGAAGCTGCTCATGTCCTGGTCCATGCGCACCGGGATCGAGCCCTTGTTCTGGTTGAAGAATTCCTGGAACTCGTTGCCCATCACCGTACGCGCCAGGTCTTCCTGGGCCTTGCGGTTCTCGGCGTTGTTCAGTTTGAACATCGCCAGCGAGTCGATATTGAAGGCGAAGCTGCCCTGGGTGCCGGGGAAGGCCAGGCATTCGTAGTCCTTGCCGGCGACCTTGCCGGCTGCGGTCCACTCGCTCTTGGCCCAGTCGCCCATGATCTGCATGCCGGCCTTGCCGTCGATCACCAGGCCGGTGGCGCTGTTCCAGTCGCGCCCGGCGGCGTCGGCGTCGATGTAGCCGCGCAGTTTCTGCAGGGCGGCGAACACCTCGACCATCTTGTCGCCGGTCAGAGTCGCGCGATCCTGCTCGACGAAGGCCTTGCGAAAGCCCTCGGGGCCGAGAATGCTGAAGGCCAGGTCTTCGAACACGGTGCCGTCCTGCCAGGGCTGACCGCCATGGGCGATGGCGATGAAGCCGGCCGCCTTGAGCTTGTCGGCGGCAGCGAAGAATTCGTCGAGAGTGGTCGGCGGCGTGGCGCCAGCCTTTTCGAACACTTGCGGGTTGATCCACAACCAGTTGACCCGGTGCACGTTGACCGGCACCGCCACGTAGTCGCCCTGGTACTTCATGACTTCGATCACCTGCGGTGGCAGCAGGTCATCCCACTTCTGCTCGGCAGCGACGTCGTTGAGATCGGCGAGCAGGCCCAGTTCGCCCCACTCCTGGATATCCGGGCCCTTGATCTGCGCCGCGGCGGGCGGGTTGCCGGACACGGCGCGGGTCTTCAGCACGGTCATGGCCGCTTCACCACCGCCGCCGGCCACGGCGAAATCCTTCCATTTGTGGCCCTGGGCTTCGACCAGTTTCTGCAGGGTATCGGCAGCGCGCTTTTCGCCACCGGAGGTCCACCAGTGCAGCACTTCGACTTCACCGGCAGTGGCAGACAGGGGCAGCAGAACAGCGAGGGAGATGGCACAGGACAGGCGAGAGATCGCTTTCATGGGATAAGACACCTTGTTGTTGTTATTCGCGAGCAAGTCGTGGTGCTTGCATTGCGAACGAGTCTACCCAGCCCCCAGAGCCCTGGGGGTAACAAAGGGTATTGGATAGTCACCAGGTCGTTACAAAGCGCCGCGAGCCGGTGACATGCAGCGCAGCGGCGCGCGCGCTGCAGTTGTGCGGCGCGGCTCACGGCTGCGCTCAACGGCTCTGGCGCGGCAACCAGAGGGTGACGCGCAGCCCTCCATCGCGCAGGTTACGCAGGCTCAGTTCGCCGCCATGGCTGTGCGCCAGGTTGCGCGCGATACCGAGGCCCATGCCGTAGCCCTGTTGCTGGCTGGCCAGACGAAAATGCGGTTCGAACACCTGCTCGAGCTTCTGCTCGGGCACGCCCGGCCCCTCGTCATCGACATGCAGGACGAACGCCTCGGCGTCGTCCTCGATGTGCAGGTGCGCGCGTTCGCCGTACTTCAGGGCGTTGTCCAGCAGGTTGCCAATGCAGCGGCGCAGGGCCAGCGGCTTGCCGGGATACAGATCATGCGCGGCGCCATCGAGGGTGACGCGGCCCGAGCCGAGGTAGGGTTCGGTCAACCCATGCAGCAGGTGGTTGAGGTCCACCGGCTCGATGTTCTCGTGGATGTCGGTATCCTTCACGCATTGCAGTGCGCCTTTGACCAGCAGCTCCAGGTCGTCCAGATCGCGGCCGAACTTGCTCTGCAGGCTTTCGTCATCGAGCAGTTCGACACGCAGGCGCAAGCGCGTGATGGGCGTGCGCAGGTCATGGGAAATGGCGCTGAACAACTGGCTGCGCTCGGTCAGGTAGCGGCTGATGCGTTCGCGCATGGCGTTGAACGCACGGGCCACCTCGACCACCTCACGGCCTCCGCCTTCGGCCACCGGCTCCACCTCGGCGCCCAGCGACAGGTGCCGCGCGGTGCGTGCCAGGCGCTTGAGCGGACGGCTCTGCAGGTGTACCAGCAAGCCGATGAACAGCAGCAGGAAGGCCGTGGTCAGCAGGATGAACCACAGCTGCTGGGTCGGCAGTATGGGTTCCTCCAGGCTGGTGTAGGGCTCAGGCAGCAACGAGGCGATGTACAGCCACTCCCCTGGTGCCAGTTGGATCTGCGTCACCAGCACCGGAGGATTGACCGGCTCCAGGGTCAGCGCGTAATGCGCCCAGGAACGCGGCAGTTCGTCGAGTTTCAGGCCACCGTTGAAGATGCGCAGGTCATCCGGGCTGACGAAGGTCACCGAAATGTCGGCGGCATTGCCCAGCGCCTGGCGCAGCACTTCGGTCACCGATTCGGTCACCACCTGCTTACGCGGCGTGGTCGGCAGCAACTTCATCTGTAACGGTCGGTCATTGAGGCTGACCACGAAGCGCGTGCCGCCCATGCTGCGCAACTGGTCGAGCACCAGCGGCCGGTAATTCACCGGCAGCGAACGGAAGTAACGCACGCTGGCCGACATCGAATGCGCCAGGCTGCGCGCCGTGGTGACCAGGCCTTCGAGCTGGGTGGCGCGCAGTTGCGACAGCCAGATGGCGCTGGACAGGGTCTGCGCCGCGAGTATCGCCAGCAGCGTGAGCAGCAGCATGCGCCCGAGCAGCGAGCGCGGCAGCCAGCGCCGCGGGTTAACGCCCATCGCCTGCCTGCAGGCTGACCGTGGCCGCCAGTTGGTAGCCGCTACCCCGCACGGTGCGGATCAGCCGTGGCGGCTTGTCGGTGTCACGCAGGCGCTGACGCAGGCGGCTGACAGCCATGTCGACGATGCGCTCGAGCGGCATCACCTCACGGCCACGGGTGGCATTGCCGATGGTGTCGCGGTCGAGAATCTGCTGCGGGTGGTCGAGAAACAGCTTGAGCAGGGCGAAGTCGGCGCCGGACAGAATCACCTCCTCGCCGTCACGGTGGAACAGCCGGTGGCTGACCATATCCAGACGCCAGTCATCGAAGGCCAGCACCTCGCCACTGCGTTCCTGGGTGAATTGCGCACGGCGCAGCAAAGCCTTGATTCGCGCCAGCAGCTCGCGCGGGCTGAACGGCTTGCCAAGATAGTCATCGGCGCCCAGTTCCAGGCCGATCACGCGGTCGGCTTCGTCGGAGCTGGCGGTGAGCATGATCACCGGCACCTGGGCGAAGCGCTGGTGTTCACGCACCCAGCGGCACAGGCTGAAGCCGTCCTCGTCGGGCAGCATCACGTCGAGGATGACCAGGTCGGCCGACTCCGCACACAGGCTCTGGCGGAAGGCGGCACCGTCGGCCACGGCGCGCACCTGAAAGCCGACGCGGCTCAGGTAGGTCTCGAGCAGTTCGCGAATTTCCTGGTCGTCATCGACCAGCAGAATCGATTTGCCGGGCTGGCTCATGGTCCGCCACCTTTGTTGTTATGGCTGTGTAAATCCGGGGGTCTATCAAGGGTTCTCCCGGATTGCATCCGGGCTACGCTCCGCCGCCTGTTGCAAGGCCACGCCGGCGCCGGTCAGGCCGGGGTACTCGGCCGTCACCAGCCACACCGGAATGCCGTCAAGGTAATGGCTCATGCAACCCTTGTCGCGGAAACTCTTGGCAAACCCGCTGGCAAGAAAACGCTCGGCAAAACGCGGCACCACGCCGCCGACGATATACACACCGCCACGCGCGCCCAACGTCAGGACATTGTTGCCAGCAGCGCGGCCGAGCCAGCAACTGAACTGTTCCAGCACCTCGGCGGCGACGGGCTCGCCGGCCATGCCTGCGCTAGTGATGGCCGCTGGCGTGTCGTGCTGCGGCGGCTGACCGTCCAGCTCACAGATGGCCCGATACAGCACCAGCAGGCCATTGCCGCTGAGCACGTCTTCGGCGCGCACATGGCCCAGTTGCCGATAAAGGATTTGCCAGAGCTCGGCCTCGCGCGGGCTGCCGATGGGTAGATCAACGTGACCACCCTCGCCCGGCAACACCAGCCAGCGACCATCGGCCTGCTCCAGCAACGTCCCGACGCCCAGACCGGTGCCGGCGCCGATCACCAAGGCCGGACGGTCTGCCTGCGGCTCGCCTGGGCACACCTGCACACGCTCATGCTCGGCGATGCGGGTCATGCCCAGGGCCATGGCGGAGAAGTCGTTGATCATCAGCAAGCGGTCGATCTGCAATGCCTCGCAGAACGCCGTACGGTCGATACGCCAGTGATTGTTGGTGAAGCGGAACAGGTTGCCGCTGACCGGCCCGGCGCAGGCCAGGCACACCGAGCCGATGGACCCCAGCGGCAGCCCCTGGGATTGCAGATAGGCGACGATGGCCTGTTCCGGCCCTGCGAAATCGGCGGTCGGCAGAACCTGCACCGCCTCCAGTTGCTCGTCACGCCACAGGGCAAAGCGTGCGTTGGTACCACCGATATCGCCGACCAGAGCCAGTTTCACGAGAACGTCTCCTGAGCGAAGGCCGTTCGCTGATCGGCACCTGCAGAAAAGTGAGGATGCATGGCATCGACTCCAAACCCGAATTATTTTTGTAGTTCAGACAACGCGCATCACAGTAAACCCGAAAATTACGCCTATCAAGCCAGCTAAAGTTGTAATAACAACAATATTTAATGCCATCTCATAGCCTGTGCCCCACACAACAGATTCAGCCCTCGGCATGATCCCGGACAATATCTGCGCCGTTGCTGCGACCTAAACTCGCACCAGCGCATGGCGGGTTTCACCCGCCCTACTGGTCACCCGCATGGAGAGCTGCAGCATGTCACCCGATATCGTCATCGTCGGCGCCGGCCCGGCAGGCCTGTGCCTCGCACGCGCCCTGTCCGGGCATGGCCTGTCCATCGTGGTGCTGGAGCGCCAGACCGAGCAGGCACTGGCCGAACCGGCCTTCGATGGCCGCGAGATCGCCCTCACCCATGGCTCGCAGGCGCTGCTCGAACGCCTGGGCCTGTGGGCGCGCCTGCCCAGCGAAGACATTGCCGTGCTGCGCGATGCCCAGGTGTTCAACGGCCCCTCGCTGTTCGCGTTGAAGATCCGCGCCGAGCAGGCCGGCGCCCAGCGTCTCGGCCATCTGGTGGCCAACCAGGCCATTCGCCGCGCCGCCTATCAGGCCGTAAGCGACTGTGCCGACGTGCAACTGCTGTGCGACACCAGCGTGCGCGCCATCGAGGCAAACGAGAACGAAACAAAGCTGGTGTTACAGGACGGTCAGGTGCTGCAAACGCGCCTGCCGGTCGCTGCCGACAGCCGTTTCTCGGAAACCCGCCGTCAGCTCGGCATCGGTGCGCAGCTCAAGGACTTCGGCAAGACCATGCTGGTGTGCCGCATGCAGCACGAGCAGGATCACCAGCAGGTGGCCTGGGAGTGGTTCGGCTATGGCCAGACCCTGGCACTGCTGCCACTGAACGGTCGGCAGTCGTCGGTGGTGCTGACCCTGCCGCCGCGCGAGATCGAACGCCTGCAGAAGCTCGACGAAACCAGCTTCGCCCGCGAGATGCAGCAGCGCTTCGAGCGCCGCCTGGGTGCCATGCAACTGGTCAGCAGCCGCCACGCCTATCCGCTGGTAGGCGCCTACGCACGACGCATGGTCGGCAACCGCTGCGCCCTGCTCGGCGATGCCGCCGTGGGCATGCACCCGGTCACCGCACACGGATTCAACTTCGGCCTGATCGGTGTGCAACTGCTCAGCGACGCACTGCTGGCCGCCCATGGCAAACGCCTGGACATCGGTGCGCCTGCGCCATTGGCGCGCTACGAGCGCCAGCTACGCCTGGCCACCTGGCCGCTGTATCAGGCCACCAACCTGCTGGTGGAGCTGTACACCAACGATCACCTGCCCGCCCGCCTGCTGCGCGGCGCTGGCCTGCGCGTGGCACAGGGCCTGCTACCACTGAAGAAGGGCATCGCCCGTCATCTGACGGCTCGCGCCTGATCAATTACACCCACTGATCATTACGCTTGCGCTTGACCCGCAGCATGGTCGGCAGAATCAGCCCGAGCAGCAGCCCGGCACCAGCGATGCTGCCGCCATAGGCCATGTAGCGCATCAGCGCCTGTTGCTGTTCTTCACCCAGTTGCGCCTGGGCATCGCGTAGCTGCGAACGGCTAGTGGTCAGCTCGGCGTCCAGCGCGCCGCGGGCGGCCTGCAGCTCGTCGATCAGTTTCTTGCGCGAGTCCAGGGTTTCCTGCATGCCCTGCACACGCACCTTCCAGGCGTCGTCGATGCCTTTGAGCTCAGCGCTGAGGTCGGCGACTTTCTGTTCCAGTTGCGGCAGACGCTCGGCCTGGCCTGGCACCGACTGCAGGTCGCGGCTGGGAATCCAGACGCTGCTGCCGCTGGCGCTACGCACCTGGCTGTAGTCGCCCTGGGTGCGCAACAGCTCCACTTTCTCCCCGGAAACCAGGGTGCCGACGATGCGGTAGCCATCGGTAGGGCCACTGCGCACGTAGGTATTGAGGCTGTCGCTGACCCAGCGCTGGTTGCCAGACGTCTCTTCGGCCAGAGACGGTTGAGCGCCGCCGAGCAGGCCACCGAGCAGCAGGCAAGCACCGAGAATGCGAGGTTGGAATGGAGCATGACGAGATAAAAACATGGGGCGATCTTCACGTGGCAGTCAGACGAACCCGGCGAACGGGATGGACGTTGCCGGCCACGCGCTGAACAACACGCTCGAGCATGATCCAGGCAGAATCCGCGACGTAGACGCCACACTAGCGGCCAATAGCCATCTATTCCTGCCGGTACGGGCCGACAGCAGACAGACATTGACCGCTTGCTTCGAGTTCACTCCAGGCAGGAGATGGTAGATGGACGGAAGGTGGCGTCAGCCGTTGTGGCGCTGGACGAAGGTAGAGAAATCCGCCAACGGCATCGGCCGGCCAAGCAGATATCCCTGGAACTGAGTGCAACCGTTGTCCGCCAGAAACCTACGCTGCGCCTCGGTTTCCACGCCCTCGGCGATCACCGTCATGCCCATGCTCTGCCCCAGAGCGATCACCGTGCGCACGATGGTTTCGCTGTTGGCATCGGTGAGCACGTCGCAGATGAACGAACGGTCGATTTTCAGTTTGCTCAGCGGCAGGCGCTTGAGGTGGCTGAGGGAAGAAAAGCCGGTACCGAAGTCATCCAGCGAGAAGCGCACGCCATGTTCGACCAGCGCCGTCATCTTGCGCGTGAGGTCCTCCATGTCATGCACGATCAGCGTCTCGGTCAACTCCAGTTCCAGACGCCGGGCATCGATACCGTGGCGCTCGATCAGGCCGAGAATTTCGGCGACGAAACTGCTTTGCGAGAACTGCTTCTGGCTGATGTTCACCGCCAGGCCCAGGTCGCCGAAGAGCGGGTCATCCTTCCACCGGCGCAACTGCGCGGCCGTTTGCTCCAGCACCCACTGACCAATGGGGATGATCAGCCCGGTATTCTCAGCGTGATCGATGAACTCGCCAGGCGCCAGCAGACCGCGTTGCGGGTGCTGCCAGCGAATCAGCAACTCGGCGCCGATGACCCGCCCGGCACCATTGAGCTGCGGCTGGTAATACAGCACGAACTGTTGCTCGCGAATGGCCGCGCGCAGGTCGCGATCCAGCTCCGAGCGCTCGGCGGTGTCGCTCTGCAGGATATGCAGGAGCAGGAAGAACAGCGCCATGGCAGCGACGCCCTGCACCCAGGAGCCGACGATGCGCACGTCGTCCGGCAGCGCATAGAGATCGGTGGGCCGCCAGTTGGACGCGGCCAGGGCGACGAACAGCAGCAGGCAGAACAGGGACATGCCGTAACGCAGCCAAAGGGGCTCATCGCGGAAGGCCATCAACGCGCCGACAGCCACCGGTAGCAGATAGAGATGTGTCGCACGCGGCGCCATGAGGGTCGGCGGGTCGAGCAGCAGGGTCGAAGCGACGACGATAAGGATCAGCGCGCCGAACAGAATCAGGTTGGCGCTGCGGGCCTGGTTGCGCAGGGTCAGGGCGAAGACCGCCACACCGCTGAGGATGATGGTCACATCCATGATGACGATGGCCCAGTAGCCGCGAGAGGAAAAGAACAGCCCCCAGAGCAGGCCCATCACGATCATCACCAGACTCGACAGCATGCGCATGCGCCGCTCGCGGCGCTGACCGACCAGAGCCAGGTCTGCACCATGCCAGAGTTTACGAACGCGCCTGCCGAAGCTCGAGAGTGATGGCATGGTGAAATCCTGATCTGATCACTTCATTCTTGAAGCTGCCTGGCCGAATGCAAGTTTCCGGCACAGCTTTTAACAGGCGGTTAACAGGCAGTTGAAAAACGTAGGCGAGGCAGCCAGTGCAATACCGATGGCGGCCCCACAAAAACAGGCGAAAAAAGCACTGGGCCCGCACTCGGGTTTACGAGTTGTAAATGAGCATTTTGATCGGACTCGCGCACGAGCCTTTTTTTAACGCAGCAATGGCAACGCAGGTAGTTTTTCAACAGCCTGTTAATGCTGCCAGTGCGCCTCGCTGGCCAACCGTTCGGCAATGAAGTCCAGCAGCAGGCGCATCGCCGGCAGCATCTGTCGACGGGTGCCGTACAGGGCATGGATGCCCAGCTCCGGCGGCCGGTAATCCGCCAGAAGCTGCACCAGACGCCCTTCGCGCAGCAAAGCCTCCACCGAATACAGCGGTTGCAGGCTGATACCGGCACCAGCCAGTGCCGCTTCCAGCAGCACCATCGACTCGTTGGCGCTGAGGCTGCCGGACACCGAAACCGCACTCGCCTCCCCTCGATGCTCGAACTCCCACAGGCTGCGGCCGAAGTAGGCGTAGGCCAGGCAGTTATGCCGGGCCAGATCCTCCGGGCGCTGCGGTGTGCCGTGTCGCGCCAGGTAATCTGGGCTGGCACAGACCACCGAGCGACACACGGCCAGGCGCCGTGCGATCAGATTCGGGTCGAGTTGATTGGTGATGCGCAGCGCCAGGTCGATGCGCGCCTCCACCAGATTGACCGCTTCACTGCCGACCAGCAGATCGATGCTGACCCGCGGGTAGCGCTCGGTGAAGGCCTGCAGCGCATGCACCAGCCAGGCCTGGGCGAAGGACTGGCTGCAGGTGATACGCAGGGTGCCGCGCGGCGCATCATCCAAACCTTGCCCCAGTGCCTGCATGCGCTCGGCCAGGGCCAACATCTCGCGGCATTGCGGCAGCATCTGCTCGCCTGCCGCCGTCAGGCTCAAGCGCCGTGTGCTGCGGTGCAGCAAACGCACACCGGCCCAGGCTTCCAGCCCGGCGAGATAACGCGAAACCATCGCCCGCGACATGTCCAGCGCCTCGGCAGCGGCCGTCTGACTGCCCCGCTCCAGCACCTCGACGAACACCCGCGCCGCCATCAGTCGATCCATGATTTGCTCGATCCATGCAACAAATATGGCCAGCTTACGGGGCTTTTCGCTCGGCAGGTAGCGCATAAGATGCGCCACACCCTACTCTGCCTGGAGATCCTTCATGTCCCACGTCACCCGTTTTCTCGCCGGTCTCGGCCTGCTCGCCGCTGCCAGCAGCGCCCTCGCCCAGCCGCTGACACTGGACACCTACAACCCGCGTGAAGCCGCAGTCTTTCCGGTCAGCTCGACCCTGATCAGCGGCGAGAAGGACGCCATCCTGGTGGATGCGCAGTTCGTAACTGCTCCATAAACCCCACCTACTGCTGATGTGGCGGGTCTGTCAGGATGCGCTCGCTGGCGAGCAACTCCACGGCAGCAGCGCTTCGTAAT
>NZ_FMZQ01000024.1 GCF_900102635.1 Ectopseudomonas chengduensis
TGCTGTTTCATTCCGATCAGGGCAGCCAGTACGCCAGCCGCCTGTTTCGGCAGCGGTTGTGGCGATATCGGATGGAACAGAGCATGAGCCGTCGAGGTAATTGCTGGGACAATTCACCGATGGAGCGGTTGTTCCGGAGTCTGAAGTCGGAGTGGGTTCCGCCGACCGGTTACCTGACAGCTCAGGAGGCTCAGCGGGACATCAGTCATTACCTGATGCACCGCTACAACTGGATCAGGCCACATCAATTCAACGACGGGCTGCCGCCCGCCGCTGCCGAAGAAAAACTTAACCCACTGTCCGGGATGGGTTGACCACTACACCGCTGACGCTTCGCGAGCAGAGCTCGCTCCTACGGGTCATCAGCGCTCGCCTCAGATGTAAGCTTTACAGGCATCAATAGAAAGGTCTCCTTGACGGTGGTCTTGTCGCCGTTGACTTTTATTGGCGGCTCTTTCAGTCGGATCTTGCACCATGGAAGTTATCTTTCCCCTGTGCGGCTTTCTTCTGCTTGCCGTTTTCTATGCAAGCTGAAGCCTCGTCGTTATCATGCCAGCCTTGTTCGTGGCGGGGCCTGGCATGCTGGAATTGTTGAAACTTCTACAGGATGGTCGATTCCATTCCGGTGAAGCCCTGGGGGCGAAGCTTGGGATAAGTCGCAGTGCCATCTGGAAGCAACTGCAAGGCCTGGAGGCCGAGCTGGGGATCGAGGTGTTCAGGGTTCCTGGTCGGGGCTATCGGTTGTCTTCGCCCATGACCTTGCTAGATGCCCAAGAGATATCTCATGGTGCTGATGGCTTGGATTGGCCGATCACTGTCGAGTCCAGCGTGGACTCTACGAACGCCGAGATCTTTCGTCGCCTCGATGCTGGAGTGCGTGCGCCTTTCGTTCTGCTTGCTGAGCGTCAGACCGCTGGGCGCGGCCGGCGGGGGCGGGTCTGGGCCAGTCCTTTTGCCGAGAACCTTTATTGCAGCGTCGTTCTGCGTGTAGATGGTGGCATGAGTCAGGTGGAGGCCTTGAGTCTGACTGTAGGCCTTGCTGTCGCTAAGGCGCTGCAATCCATTGGCATCGACGGTGCGCGACTGAAGTGGCCGAATGATGTGCTGGTCGAGGGGCGCAAGATATCCGGAATTCTCCTAGAGCTGGCCGGGGATCCGGCAGATGTCTGTCACGTTGTGATTGGTGTCGGTATCAACGTCAATATGGCGGTCGATGTGCCTGCTGTTATCGACCAGCCCTGGACCTCAGTGCGCCAGTGCCTTGGGCGCGTGCTCGACCGTAATGAGTTGGCCGCCAAGTTGTTGTTGCAGCTTCGAGATTGCCTTTCCATTCATTGGCAGCGCGGGTTTGCCGGTTTGCGCGAGGAGTGGGAAGCGTTGCATGCGTGGCGCGGGCGGTCTGTGGCGTTGACGGCAGGAAACAATGCGACTCTGGGTGTCGTGCTTGGGGTTGATGAGCGAGGCGCTATTAGGCTGAGCGTGGATGGCGTCGATCGCGCCTTCAGTGGGGGCGAGTTGAGCCTGAGGTTGCAACATGATTCTTGAGCTCGACTGCGGTAATAGCTTTATCAAGTGGCGGGTGATCTCCGTGGATGGAACGCAGCGCCTTCTTGCTGGCGTGGTCGACTCCGATGCCGCTCTCTTCGAGTCGTTGGCAGTTGCGCCTGGGTTGCGGGTAAGTCGCTGTCGCTTGGTTAGTGTGCGTAGTGACGCCGAGACCGAACAGTTGGTTGCACGTCTGCGTGAGTCCTTGGGGGTGGATGCGGTATGCGCTCAACCTGCCAGTCAGGTCGGGGTTGTGCATAACGGTTACGAAGACTTCCGGCGTCTTGGTCTGGATCGTTGGTTGGCTGTGCTGGGCGCCTATCATCTAGGGCAGCGTGCTTGTCTGGTGGTGGATCTGGGGACAGCGGTGACCGCTGACTTCGTTTCTGCCTCAGGTATGCACCTGGGCGGCTTCATTTGCCCGGGTTTGCCGCTCATGCGTGATCAGTTGAGCACGCACACGCGGCGTATTCGCTACGACCGGCAGGTGGCTCTCGCTGCTTTGCAGGAGCTGGAGCCTGGGCGCTCCACTGCGGAGGCTGTCGAGCGAGGGTGCGTATTGATGTTGCGCGGTTTTGTTGCCGAGCAGTTGCTGCAGGCGCAGGCTCGTTTTCCTGAGGGTTTCGAGGTCTTCCTGACTGGAGGCGATGCGGATCTGGTGCGAGATGTGGTCCCGGGAGCGCAGGTTGTTCCTGATCTGGTATTTGTCGGGCTGGCTATCGCCTGTCCCTTGAGCTGAGGCGAGGTATGCGTTGGTTTCTGCTATTGCTCCTGCTACTTAACGCCTTCTATTACGTCTGGCATCAGCAGCAGGCTCCCTTACGTGCCAAAGAGGTGGCTCCAGCAGGTGCTTATCAGGCGGCGCGTAAAGATATCCGTTTGTTGAGTGAGGCGGATGCGCCGCGCTCGCGTGCAGATTCGTCGACACCGGCTGATGCGGCTGTTCCTGATGCGGCTGTTTGCCTCTATCTAGGGAGTTTCGAAGAGGAGTCGAGGGCCAGGGTTGTGGAGCAGCGTCTGTTGAGTTTGGACATACAGGCTGAAGTGCGCGGTGTCGATGCGGCGGCGGGGGTCGAGTATTGGGTTTATCTGCCGCCTCTGGCTTCCCGTCAGGCCTCGCTGAGGCAGTTGCGCGAACTGCAGGCCCGCCGTATCGATAGCTACATCATCACTCAGGGCGAGCTGGCGAATGGCATATCGCTCGGCATATTCCCTCGCAATGACTCGGCCAATAGCGTCATGCAGCGTTTGCGGGATGTGGGTTACGAGCCGCAGATTCGCGAGCTCTCGCGCGCGCATCGCAGTTTCTGGGTGCGCGTTGCTCCGGAAAGTCGGCGCTTGGCAGATGAATTTTTGCTTGGGCGGCTCGCGGGTGACTTCGCAGGTTTGCAGCATCAATTAATGCCTTGTGAAGGCGTTGCATTGCTCCAGTAGTTTGCATAGAATGGCGCCCGCTTCGCAGGGTGGTCAAAGTTGGTTCCCGACGAAGATGTTGTCAAAGTAGCTAACCTCAAGATTTTAATGAGAAAAAGCTTGACAGCAGGGTGGCAGATCTAGAAAATGCCGCCTCACTTTGGAGGGGTTCCCGAGCGGCCAAAGGGATCAGACTGTAAATCTGACGTCATCGACTTCGAAGGTTCGAATCCTTCCCCCTCCACCAGATTCGGCGTGAGCTGCAAGCTCCGCGGGTATAGTTCAGTGGTAGAACCTCAGCCTTCCAAGCTGATGATGCGGGTTCGATTCCCGCTACCCGCTCCAGTTTGTGGTTGGCGCAACAGAGTTTGGCTCATGTAGCTCAGCTGGTAGAGCACACCCTTGGTAAGGGTGAGGTCAGCGGTTCAAATCCGCTCATGAGCTCCATCTAATGAAGGCAGATATGAAAGTATCTGCCTTTGTTTTAATGGCGGCATGGCTTGCTCAATTCTTCGCTAGGAGACGGTCAAGATGGCTAAAGAAAAATTCGAACGTAACAAACCGCACGTCAACGTTGGCACCATCGGTCACGTTGACCACGGTAAAACCACTCTGACCGCTGCTCTGACCCGTGTCTGCTCCGAAGTTTTCGGTTCCGCTCGCGTTGACTTCGACAAGATCGACAGCGCCCCGGAAGAGAAGGCTCGTGGTATCACCATCAACACTGCCCACGTAGAGTACGATTCCAACATTCGTCACTACGCGCACGTTGACTGCCCGGGTCACGCCGACTACGTGAAGAACATGATCACCGGTGCTGCCCAGATGGACGGCGCGATCCTGGTCTGCTCGGCTGCCGACGGCCCGATGCCGCAAACTCGTGAGCACATCCTGCTGTCCCGTCAGGTTGGCGTACCGTACATCGTTGTCTTCCTGAACAAGGCTGACATGGTTGACGACGCTGAGCTGCTGGAGCTGGTCGAGATGGAAGTTCGCGACCTGCTGAGCACCTACGATTTCCCGGGTGACGACACTCCGATCATCATCGGCTCGGCGCTGATGGCTCTGAACGGCCAGGACGACAACGACATGGGCACCACTGCCGTCAAAAACCTCGTCGAAACTCTGGACACCTACATCCCTGAGCCGGTTCGTGCCATCGACAAGCCGTTCCTGATGCCGATCGAAGACGTATTCTCGATCTCCGGCCGCGGTACTGTAGTGACCGGTCGTGTAGAGCGCGGTATCGTCCGTATCCAGGAAGAAATCGAAATCGTTGGTCTGCGTCCGACCACCAAGACCACCTGCACCGGCGTTGAGATGTTCCGCAAGCTGCTGGATGAAGGTCGTGCTGGTGAGAACTGCGGCGTGCTGCTGCGCGGCACCAAGCGTGATGAAGTCGAGCGTGGTCAGGTTCTGGCCAAGCCGGGCACCATCAAGCCGCACACCAAGTTCGAAGCTGAAGTGTACGTTCTGTCCAAAGAAGAAGGTGGTCGTCACACCCCGTTCTTCAAGGGCTACCGTCCTCAGTTCTACTTCCGTACCACTGACGTGACCGGTTCGTGCGAACTGCCGGAAGGCGTTGAGATGGTAATGCCGGGCGACAACATCAAAATGGTTGTCACCCTGATCAAGCCGATCGCCATGGAAGATGGCCTGCGTTTCGCGATTCGCGAAGGCGGCCGTACCGTTGGTGCTGGCGTGGTTGCCAAGATCGTCGAGTAATCAACGATCCGCGGTATGGAAAAGGGCCCTTCGGGGCCCTTTTCTTTTGGATTGGTTAAAAGTTGACACCCCCAGGGGGCATCCGTACAATTGCGCCTCCCTCGAGCGGGCGTAGTCCGTCTGTGGGGATTAGCAGCTTGGAATCTGAGGTCAAAATGCAAAACCAACAAATCCGTATTCGGTTGAAGGCTTTTGACCATCGCCTGATCGATCAATCTACCCAGGAAATCGTGGAAACCGCGAAACGTACTGGTGCTCAGGTGCGTGGTCCGATTCCTCTGCCTACTCGTAAGGAGCGGTATACCGTTCTGGTCTCCCCGCACGTCAACAAAGACGCGCGCGATCAGTACGAAATCCGCACTCATAAGCGTGTTCTGGACATCGTCCAGCCGACGGATAAAACCGTTGACGCGCTGATGAAGCTTGACCTTGCGGCAGGCGTGGAAGTGCAGATCAGCCTCGGCTAAAACCTGGCGGTTTTAGTCGTGTAACGCTCTGAAATGGGCGGCCATAGCGGGTGAAAGCCCCGTACACTCATGAGGTTTACAACATGACTATTGGTGTAGTCGGTCGTAAAGCGGGTATGACCCGTATTTTCACCGAAGAAGGTGTCTCCATTCCGGTTACGGTCATCGAGATCGAGCCGAATCGCGTCACCCAGTTTAAAACCGAAGAATCCGATGGCTATCGCGCAGTGCAAGTCACTGTTGGCGAGCGTCGTGCTTCGCGTGTCACAGCAGCTCAAGCTGGCCACTTCGCCAAGGCGAACGTCGCGGCAGGTCGTACCGTTCTGGAGTTCCGTCTTGAAGAAGGCGACTACCAGGCTGGTGATCTGATCAACGCTGAAATTTTCCAAGCTGGTCAACTGGTGGATGTCACCGGTCAGTCCAAAGGTAAAGGCTTCGCCGGTACCATCAAGCGTTGGAACTTCCGCGGCCAGGACAACACTCACGGCAACTCCGTGTCCCACCGTGTTCCGGGTTCCATTGGCCAGTGCCAGACCCCGGGTCGCGTATTCAAGGGCAAGAAGATGTCCGGCCACATGGGTGCTGAGCGCGTTACCGTGCAGTCCCTGGAAGTCGTGCGCGTAGACGCCGAGCGTAATCTGCTGCTGGTCAAGGGTGCCGTTCCTGGCGCTACTGGCGGCGACGTTATCGTTCGTCCGGCTGCCAAGGCGTAAGGGGAGAATCTGAGATGCAATTGAATGTAAATGGCGCTCAGGCGATCGAAGTGTCGGAATCGACCTTCGGTGGCGAGTACAACGAGACTCTGGTTCACCAGGCAGTCGTAGCCTATATGGCTGGCGGCCGTCAGGGTACCAAAGGTCAGAAGTCCCGTTCTGACGTTTCCGGTGGCGGTAAGCGCCCATGGCGTCAGAAGGGCACTGGTCGTGCTCGTGCTGGTACCACTCGTGGTCCGATCTGGCGTGGCGGTGGTGTGACCTTCGCAGCGTCCACCCGCAACCATGATCAAAAGCTGAACAAGAAGATGTACCGCGCAGCTCTGCGCTCCATCCTTGCTGAGCTCGTTCGTACCGACCGTCTGGTCGTGGTCGAAGACTTCGCCGTTGACGCGCCGAAGACCAAGACCCTGCTGGCCAAACTCAATGGCCTGGGCCTGACCGACGTGCTGATCGTATCCGACGCTGTCGATGAGAACCTGTACCTGGCTGCCCGCAACCTGCCGCACGTTGATGTACGTGACGTCCAGGGTTCCGATCCGGTCAGCCTGATCGCGTACGAGAAGGTGCTGGTCACCGTTTCGGCCGTGAAGAAATTCGAGGAGCTGCTGGGATGAACCAGGAACGCGTATTCAAAGTGCTGCTTGGCCCGCACATCTCCGAGAAGGCCACGGTTCTGGCTGACAAGCAAGGTCAGTTCGTTTTCAAAGTCGCTACCGATGCGACCAAGCTGGAAATCAAGAAGGCTGTCGAAGGCCTGTTCGGCGTGAAGGTTGAGCGCGTTACTACTCAGAACGTTCTGGGTAAGAGCAAGCGCACCGCTCGCGGTCTGGGCAAGCGTAACGACTGGAAGAAGGCAGTTATCTCCCTTCAGCCGGGCCAAGAACTCGATTTCACCAGCAGTGCTGAGTAAGGAAGGGGTGCATCATGGCAATCGTTAAATGCAAACCGACTTCCGCTGGCCGCCGTTTTGTGGTCAAGGTGGTCAATCAGGAGCTGCACAAAGGCGCTCCATACGCTCCGCTGCTCGAGAAAAAGTCGAAGTCCGGTGGTCGTAACAACAATGGCCGTATTACCACCCGTCATATCGGTGGTGGTCATAAGCAGCATTACCGTCTGGTCGACTTCCGTCGCAACGACAAGGATGGCATTCCTGCCACCGTCGAGCGCGTGGAATACGATCCGAACCGTACTGCTCACATCGCTCTGCTGAAATACGCTGACGGCGAACGTCGCTACATCATCGCTCCGAAGGGCGTTTCTGCTGGCGACCAGCTGATTGCGGGCATCATGGCTCCGATCAAGCCGGGCAACAGCCTGCAGCTGCGCAACATTCCGGTAGGTTCGACCGTTCACGGTATCGAGCTGAAGCCGGGTAAAGGTGCTCAGATCGCTCGTTCCGCTGGTGCTTCCGCTCAGCTGATCGCTCGTGAAGGTGCCTATGTGACTCTGCGTCTGCGCTCCGGCGAAATGCGTAAAGTCCTTTCCGAGTGCCGTGCGACCCTGGGCGAAGTCTCGAACTCCGAGCACAGCCTGCGTTCGCTGGGTAAGGCCGGTGCCAAGCGCTGGCGCGGTGTTCGTCCGACCGTTCGTGGTGTTGCCATGAACCCGGTTGATCACCCGCACGGTGGTGGTGAGGGTCGTACCTCCGGTGGTCGTCATCCGGTGTCGCCATGGGGCTTCCCGACCAAGGGCGCGAAAACCCGTGCTAACAAGCGCACCGACAACATGATCGTCCGTCGTCGCAAGTAAATAGAGGGATACGACAGTGCCACGTTCTCTGAAAAAAGGTCCTTTTATCGATCTTCACCTACTGAAGAAGGTCGAAGCGGCGGTGGAAAAGAACGAACGCAAACCGGTTAAGACCTGGTCGCGCCGTTCCATGATCCTGCCGCAGATGGTCGGTCTGACCATCGCTGTGCATAACGGTCGTCAACATGTCCCGGTCCTCGTGAACGAAGACATGGTCGGCCACAAACTGGGCGAATTTGCCGGCACGCGTACCTATCGTGGTCACGTTGCCGACAAGAAAGGCAAGCGTTAAGGGGTTTGGAAATGGAAGTAGCCGCTAAGTTGTCGGGCGCTCGCATCTCCGCCCAGAAAGCTCGCCTGGTCGCCGACCAGATCCGCGGGAAGAAGGTGGGCGAAGCGCTCAACCTGCTGGCTTTCAGCAGCAAGAAAGCCGCCGAGATCATGAAGAAAGTGCTGGAGTCGGCCGTTGCCAACGCCGAGCACAACGAAGGCGCAGACGTTGATGACCTGAAGGTCAGCACCGTTTTCGTCAACGAAGGGCGTTCGCTTAAGCGCATCATGCCGCGTGCCAAAGGCCGTGCTGATCGCATCGTCAAGCGGTCTTGCCATATCACTGTCAAGGTTGCGGACAAGTAACGGAGTCGATCAGATGGGTCAGAAAGTACATCCCGTTGGCATCCGCCTGGGAATCGTCAAGGATCACACTTCGGTTTGGTATGCAGATGGTCGCACTTACGCCGACTACCTGAATGCCGACCTGAAGGTTCGTGCATACCTGCAAGACAAACTAAAAAGCGCGTCCGTTAGCCGTATCGACATCGCTCGCCCGGCTCAAACCGCACGCATCACCATCCACACCGCTCGTCCCGGCATCGTGATCGGCAAGAAAGGTGAAGATGTTGAGAAGCTGCGTCAGGACCTGACCAAGCAAATGGGTGTGCCGGTGCACATCAACATCGAAGAGATCCGCAAGCCGGAGCTCGACGGTATGCTGGTTGCACAGAGCGTAGCTCAGCAGCTGGAGCGTCGCGTAATGTTCCGTCGCGCCATGAAGCGCGCTGTACAGAACGCCATGCGCATTGGTGCCAAGGGCATCAAGATCCAGGTGAGTGGTCGTCTTGGTGGCGCTGAAATCGCCCGTACCGAGTGGTATCGCGAAGGTCGTGTGCCCCTGCACACCCTGCGTGCAGATATCGATTACGCCACCTACGAAGCGCACACCACTTACGGTGTGATCGGCGTCAAGGTTTGGATCTTCAAGGGTGAGGTCATTGGTGGCCGCACTGAAGAGCTGAAGCCGCAAGCGCCCGCTCCTCGTAAAGCTGCTAAGAAATAAGGAGTACGCATCATGTTGCAACCAAAGCGTACGAAGTTCCGCAAGCAGATGACCGGCCACAACCGTGGTCTGGCTCAGCGCGGTAGCAAGGTCAGCTTCGGCGAGTTCGCGCTGAAGTCTGTAGCCCGCGGTCGTCTCACCGCCCGTCAGATCGAGTCCGCTCGTCGTGCTCTGACTCGTCACGTAAAACGTGGCGGCAAGATCTGGATTCGCGTATTCCCGGACAAGCCGGTTACCAAGAAGCCTCTCGAAGTGCGGATGGGTAAAGGTAAGGGTGGCGTCGAATATTGGGTAGCCCAGATCCAGCCAGGCAAAGTCCTGTACGAGATCGAAGGCGTTTCCGAAGAGCTGGCGCGTGAGGCTTTCGCCCTGGCTGCTGCAAAGCTGCCGCTCGCCACCACCTTTGTTAAGCGGACGGTGATGTGATGAAAGCGACCGAACTTCGTGAAAAAACCGCACAGCAACTGAACGAGCAACTGCTCGGTCTGCTGCGCGACCAGTTCAATCTGCGCATGCAGAAAGCAACTGGCCAGTTGGGGCAGTCTCACCTGCTCTCGCAAGTTAAGCGCGACATCGCTCGTGTGAAAACTGTGCTCAACCAGCAGGCAGGTAAGTGATCATGGCTGAAGCCGAAAAAACAGTCCGTACGCTGACCGGCCGTGTTGTCAGCGACAAGATGGACAAGACCATCACCGTTCTGATCGAGCGCCGTGTAAAGCACCCGATCTACGGTAAATACGTCAAGCGTTCGACCAAACTGCACGCTCACGACGAAACCAACCAGTGCAAGATCGGCGACAAGGTTTCCATTCGCGAAACCCGTCCGCAGTCCAAGACCAAGTCCTGGGCTCTGGTTGAAGTCGTCGAACGCGCAGTTGACGTCTAAGGGCTAGGGGTCGGAGAAATTTTATGATTCAGACTCAATCCATGCTCGATGTGGCTGACAACAGTGGTGCACGTCGTGTTATGTGCATCAAGGTGCTGGGCGGCTCTCATCGTCGCTACGCCGGCATCGGCGACATCATCAAGGTCACCGTCAAGGAAGCAATTCCGCGCGGCAAAGTGAAGAAAGGTCAGGTCATGACTGCAGTGGTTGTTCGTACCCGTCACGGCGTTCGTCGTGCCGACGGTTCGATCATCCGCTTCGACGGCAACGCTGCTGTTCTGCTGAACAACAAGCAAGAGCCGATCGGTACCCGTATCTTCGGGCCAGTGACCCGTGAACTGCGTTCCGAGAAGTTCATGAAGATCGTCTCGCTCGCCCCTGAAGTGCTTTAAGGAGATCCGACATGCAAAAGATTCGTCGTGACGACGAGATCATCGTGATCGCCGGCAAAGACAAAGGTAAGCGCGGTAAGGTGCTCAAGGTTCTCGCTGACGACCGTCTGGTCGTCGGTGGCATCAACCTGGTGAAGCGTCATACCAAGCCGAACCCGATGTCGGGCGTTCAAGGCGGTATCGTCGAGAAAGAAGCGCCTCTGCACGCTTCCAACGTTGCCATCTTCAACTCTGAAACCAACAAGGCTGACCGCGTTGGCTTCAAGACCGAAGACGGCAAGAAAATTCGTGTCTTCAAGTCCACCCAGAAGCCGGTTGGCGCTTGAGAATCCGTAGGTAAATACCATGGCACGACTGAAAGAGATTTACCGGAAGGAAATCGCGCCCAAGCTGAAGGAAGAACTGAAGCTGGCGAACGTGATGGAAGTTCCGCGCATCACCAAGATCACCCTGAACATGGGCCTGGGCGAAGCGATCGGTGACAAGAAAATCATCGAAAACGCTGTTGCCGACCTCGAGAAGATTACCGGTCAGAAAGTCGTTGTGACTCATGCCCGCAAGTCGATCGCAGGTTTCAAGGTTCGTGAAGGTTGGCCGATTGGCGTCAAGGTCACTCTGCGTCGCGAGCGTATGTACGAGTTCCTGGATCGTCTGCTGTCCATCTCCCTGCCGCGCGTGCGTGACTTCCGCGGCCTGAATGCCAAGTCCTTCGATGGTCGTGGCAACTACAGCATGGGCGTGAAAGAGCAGATCATCTTCCCGGAAATCGATTACGACAAAATCGATGCGCTGCGTGGTCTGGACATCACCCTGACTACCACTGCCCGTAACGATGATGAAGGCCGCGCTCTGCTGCGTGCTTTCAACTTCCCGTTCCGCAACTGATCGGAGTCTGGATAATGGCCAAGACAAGCATGAAGAACCGCGAGCTGAAGCGTCAGCAAACGGTTGCCAAGTACGCCAAGAAGCGTGCCGAGCTGAAAGCCACCATCGCTAATCCGAACACCAGTCCGGAAGCGCGTTGGGAAGCTCAGGTCGCTCTGCAGAAGCAACCACGGGACGCCAGCGCCTCGCGCCTGCGTAACCGTTGCCGCATCACCGGCCGTCCGCACGGCGTTTACCGCAAGTTCGGTCTGTCGCGTAACAAGCTGCGCGAAGCCGCCATGCGCGGTGACGTACCGGGCCTGGTGAAAGCCAGCTGGTAATAGCAGTAAAAAAGCGAAGCCGGCCTAGTGCCGGCTTTGTCTTTATTTGAACAAGCCCCTTTTGGGGCTTGATTCATTTTTGATCGGTCTCTAGAATGTCCGGCTCTCCTGAGCCTGGTATTTCCATGCCGAGCTTTTGGATGATCCCACAGCCCTCGGGCTGTTCTTTTTGTATCAGGAGCGTCTAGCCCATGAGTATGCAGGACCCGTTAGCGGACATGCTAACTCGTATCCGTAATGCCCAGATGGCTGAAAAGTCCGTCGTAAGCATGCCTTCTTCCACTCTGAAGGTAGCCGTAGCCAAAGTTCTGAAAGACGAAGGTTACATTGCGGGTTATGAAGTCAATGGTGAAGCCAAGCCACAACTGTCCATCGAGCTGAAGTACTTCGAAGGCCGTCCGGTCATCGAGGAAGTCAAGCGCGTGAGCCGTCCTGGCCTTCGTCAATACAAATCCGTCGATGACCTGCCGAAGGTTCGCGGCGGTCTCGGTGTTTCCATCGTCTCCACCAACAAAGGTGTGATGACGGATCGCGCTGCGCGCGCTGCCGGTGTCGGCGGCGAAGTGCTCTGCACCGTGTTCTAAGGGGGGGATAAGCATGTCTCGCGTTGCTAAGAACCCCGTTGTGCTGCCTGCCGGTGTCGAGATCAAACTCGCCGGTCAGCAGCTCTCGGTCAAGGGTGCCAAGGGCGCTCTGGAACTGAACATTCACTCGTCCGTGGAAGTGATCCAGGAAGGTAGCGAACTGCGTTTCGCCGCCCGTAATGGCGACCAGCAGAACCGTGCCATGGCCGGTACTACTCGTGCTCTGGTGAACAACATGGTCATCGGTGTCAGCCAAGGCTTCGAGCGTAAGCTGCAGCTGGTCGGCGTGGGCTACAAAGCTCAAGCCAAAGGCCAGGTGCTGAACCTCGCACTGGGCTTCTCCCACCCGATCGACTACGAACTGCCGGAAGGCGTCGTGGCCGAAACCCCGAACCAGACCGAAATCCTGATCAAGGGTATCGACAAGCAACTGGTGGGTCAGGTGGCTGCGGAAATCCGTGACTTCCGTCGTCCTGAGCCCTACAAGGGCAAAGGCGTTCGTTACGCGGATGAAGTTGTCCGTCGTAAAGAAGCCAAGAAGAAGTAAGGGGCTGAAAAATGACCGACAAAAAAGTTACTCGTCTGCGTCGCGCTCGCAAAGCACGCCTGAAAATGCACGAGCTCGAAGCCGTGCGTCTGTGCGTGTACCGCTCTTCGCAGCACATCTACGCCCAGGTCATCTCGGCCGACGGCAGCAAGGTTCTGGCCAGCGCCTCTACCTTGGACAAAGCACTGCGTGATGGCGCCACCGGCAACGTCGACGCAGCCAAGAAAGTTGGTGCGCTGGTTGCTGAGCGTGCGAAAGCCGCTGGTGTGACCCAGGTGGCATTCGACCGTTCTGGCTTCAAGTACCACGGCCGCGTCAAGGCGCTGGCTGATGCTGCTCGTGAAGGCGGGCTGGAGTTCTAAGTTATGGCAAATAACGACCAAAAGCGCGACGAAGGCTACATCGAGAAGCTGGTTCAGGTTAACCGCGTTGCCAAGACCGTAAAGGGTGGCCGTATCTTCACTTTCACCGCGCTGACCGTGGTAGGTGATGGCAAGGGTCGCGTCGGTTTCGGCCGTGGCAAGTCCCGCGAAGTTCCGGCTGCTATCCAGAAAGCGATGGAAGCTGCTCGTCGCAACATGATCCAAGTTGATCTGAACGGCACCACTCTGCAGTACCCGATCAAGTCCGCTCACGGCGCCTCCAAGGTGTTCATGCAGCCGGCTTCGGAAGGTACCGGTATCATCGCCGGCGGTGCCATGCGTGCCGTGCTGGAAGTGGCTGGTGTGCAGAACGTTCTGGCCAAGTGCTACGGCTCGACCAACCCGGTGAACGTGGTTCACGCCACTTTCAAGGGTCTGAAGACCATGCAGTCTCCGGGTTCTGTTGCAGCCAAGCGTGGCAAGAGCGTCGAGGAGATTCTCTAACCATGGCTAATACCGTCAAAGTGACTCTGATCAAGAGCACCAATGGCCGTCTGGCCAATCACAAAGCTTGCGTCAAGGGCCTGGGCCTGCGTCGCATCGGTCACACCGTAGAGGTTCTGGATACTCCGGAAAACCGCGGCATGATCAACAAGGCTTACTACCTGTTGAAGGTGGAGGGTTAATCATGCAACTGAACGATCTGCGTTCCGCGCCGGGTGCCCGTCGCGAGAAGCACCGTCCGGGCCGTGGCATCGGTAGCGGTCTGGGTAAGACTGGTGGCCGTGGCCACAAAGGTCAAACCTCCCGCTCCGGTGGTTCCATCGCTCCGGGCTTTGAGGGTGGTCAGCAGCCGCTGCACCGCCGTCTGCCGAAGTTCGGCTTCGTCTCCCTGAAGGCTATGGATCGCGCTGAAGTGCGTACCTCCGAGCTGAACAAGGTAGAAGGTGTTGTAACTCTGCAGGCTCTGAAGGATGCCAATCTGGTAGGCCATCACGTACAGCGTGTGAAAGTCATGCTGTCCGGTGAGGTTACCCGTGCGGTCACCCTGAAAGGTATCGCCGCCACCAAGGGTGCGCGTGCGGCTATCGAGGCAGCTGGCGGTAAGTTCGAGGACTAAATGGCTAAGCAAGGTGCTCTCTCAGCGCTGGCAGGTGGCGGGTTGTCCGAACTCTGGGCTCGTCTGCGTTTCCTGTTCCTGGCGATCATCGTCTACCGGATAGGTGCGCACATCCCGGTTCCTGGCATCAACCCAGACCGACTGGCGGATCTGTTCCGGCAGAATGAGGGGACCATTCTTAGCTTGTTCAACATGTTTTCCGGCGGCGCGCTGGAGCGGATGAGCATCTTTGCACTGGGGATCATGCCGTACATTTCGGCATCGATCATCATGCAACTGATGACCGCTGTCAGCCCGCAGCTGGAACAGTTGAAGAAGGAAGGTGAAGCTGGCCGTCGCAAGATCAGCCAGTACACCCGCTACGGCACTCTCGTTCTGGCGTTCGTTCAGGCCATCGGTATGTCCGTTGGTCTGGCTAGTCAGGGCGTTGCGTTCTCGGGCGATTTCGGCTTCCACTTCGTGGCGATCACCACTTTCGTGGCGGGCGCGATGTTCATGATGTGGCTAGGCGAGCAGATCACCGAGCGCGGTGTCGGCAACGGTATCTCGATGCTGATTTTTGCAGGCATCGTGGCCGGTCTGCCGTCGGCAATCGGGCAGTCTTTCGAGTCTGCTCGTCAGGGCGATATCAACATCTTCGCTCTGATCGCCATCGGCCTGCTGGCAGTAGCGATCATCGGTTTCGTGGTGTTCATTGAGCGTGGTCAGCGTCGCATTGCGGTGCACTATGCCAAGCGTCAGCAGGGCCGCAAGGTCTTCGCTGCGCAGACCAGCCACCTGCCGTTGAAGGTGAACATGGCGGGCGTAATCCCGGCCATCTTCGCCAGCAGCCTTCTGCTGTTCCCGGCCTCGCTGGGTGCCTGGTTTGGTCAGTCCGAGGGTTTGGGCTGGCTGCAGGACATTTCGCAGGCTATCGCTCCTGGTCAGCCGTTGAACATTCTGCTGTTTAGTGCAGGGATCATTTTCTTCTGCTTCTTCTACACAGCGCTGATGTTCAACCCGAAAGACGTAGCGGAAAACCTGAAGAAGTCCGGTGCCTTTATTCCGGGCATCCGTCCGGGCGAGCAGTCTGCACGCTATATCGATGGCGTTCTGACCCGCTTGACCATGTTCGGTGCTCTGTACATGACGGCCGTGTGCCTGTTGCCCCAGTTCCTGGTGGTTGCAGCCAACGTTCCGTTCTACCTTGGCGGGACCTCGTTGCTGATCGTGGTCGTGGTTGTAATGGACTTCATGTCCCAAGTGCAATCGCACCTCGTGTCTCACCAGTACGATTCCCTGATGAAGAAAGCCAACCTGAAGGGCTATGGCAGCGGCATGCTCCGCTGATCCACCCGTAAGGTTCGAGGAGTTGGTAATGAAAGTTCGTGCATCGGTGAAAAAGCTGTGCCGTAACTGCAAAATTATCCGTCGCGAAGGTGTCGTGCGGGTGATCTGCAGCGCAGAGCCGCGTCACAAGCAGCGCCAAGGCTGAGTGTGAACCACGCGTGATAAGCCCGGCAGCTAGTGCGCTGCCGGGTTGATTATTTGTTATTACAGCGTTAATATCTCGCGCCCTATTTCTTGGCTTCCGGGGCGTAGGTAGCTGTCAATTGGAGTTCCACTGAATGGCCCGTATTGCAGGCGTTAACATTCCGGATAACAAGCACACTGTTATCTCGCTGACCTACATCTTCGGTGTTGGTCGCACCACTGCGCAGAAAATCTGTGCCGCTACCGGTGTAAACCCGGCTGCGAAAATCAAGGATCTGACTGACGAGCAGATCGAACAGCTGCGTGGCGAAGTAGCCAAGGTGAATACCGAAGGCGACCTGCGTCGTGAAGTGAATATGAAGATCAAGCGCTTGATGGATCTGGGTTGCTACCGTGGCCTGCGTCATCGTAAAGGTCTACCGGTTCGCGGTCAGCGTACCAAGACCAACGCTCGCACCCGTAAGGGCCCGCGTAAGCCGATCCGCAAGTAATCGCATTCGCGAATCGACAGGAATTTAGTCATGGCAAAACCTGCTGCTCGTACTCGTAAAAAAGTCAAAAAGACGGTGGTTGATGGCATCGCCCACATCCACGCGTCTTTCAACAACACTATCGTGACCATTACCGACCGTCAGGGTAACGCCCTGTCCTGGGCTACCTCCGGTGGTTCGGGTTTCCGCGGCTCGCGTAAGTCCACTCCGTTCGCTGCCCAGATCGCCGCCGAGCGCGCTGGTCAGGCTGCACTGGAATACGGTCTGAAGAACCTCGACGTCAACGTCAAAGGTCCAGGCCCAGGTCGCGAATCCGCTGTGCGTGCTCTGAACGCCTGCGGCTACAAAATCGCCAGCATCACCGACGTGACGCCAATCCCGCACAACGGGTGCCGTCCGCCGAAGAAGCGTCGCGTGTAATCAGGAGACAGTGAGAAATGGCTCGTTACATTGGTCCCAAGTGCAAACTGTCTCGTCGTGAAGGCACCGATCTCTTTCTGAAGAGTGGTGTTCGCGCGCTTGAATCTAAGTGCAACATCGAAGCAGCCCCGGGTATCCACGGCCAGCGCCGTGGCCGTCAGTCCGACTACGGCACCCAGCTGCGTGAGAAGCAAAAAGTTCGTCGTATCTACGGCGTACTGGAGCGTCAATTCAGCGGTTACTACAAGCAAGCTGCCAGTCAGAAAGGCGCCACCGGCGAGAATCTGCTGCAACTGCTGGAGTGCCGTCTGGACAACGTGGTTTACCGTATGGGTTTTGGCGCTACTCGTGCCGAGTCCCGTCAGCTGGTTTCGCACAAAGCGATCAGCGTCAACGGTCAGACCGTAAACGTACCGTCCTACCAAGTTAAGGCTGGCGACGTCGTTGCTATTCGCGAGAAATCGCGCAATCAGCTGCGCATCGCTCAGGCTCTCGAGCTCTGCGCCCAGCGTGGCCGTGTTGAGTGGGTAGAAGTAGACGCCGAGAAGAAGTCTGGTGTGTTCAAGAACGTACCGGCTCGTGGCGATCTGTCCGCTGACATCAACGAGAGCCTGATTGTCGAGCTCTACTCCAAGTAAGGGCTAGAAAATAGGTGCATCCATGCAGATTTCGGTAAATGAGTTCCTGACCCCCCGTCACATCGATGTGCAGGAGGTCAGTCCGACCCGCGCCAAGATCACTCTCGAGCCTCTCGAGCGTGGCTTTGGCCATACCCTGGGCAACGCGCTGCGTCGCATCCTGTTGTCCTCCATGCCTGGCTGTGCAGTAGTCGAGGCCGAGATCGATGGCGTACTCCATGAGTACTCCGCGATCGAAGGTGTGCAGGAAGATGTCATCGAGATCCTGCTCAACCTGAAAGGTCTGGCTATCAAGCTGCACGGCCGTGACGAAGTGACCCTGACTCTGGCTAAGAAGGGCCCGGGCGTAGTTACCGCTGCCGATATTCAGCTGGATCACGATGTCGAAATCGTCAATGGCGACCACGTAATCGCCAACCTGGCCTCCAATGGCGCGCTGAACATGAAGCTCACCGTGGCTCGTGGTCGCGGCTATGAGCCGGCTGACGCGCGTCAGAGCGACGAAGATGAAAGCCGCAGCATTGGTCGCTTGCAGCTGGATGCTTCGTTCAGCCCTGTGCGTCGGGTTGCTTACGTGGTGGAAAACGCCCGTGTCGAGCAGCGCACCAACCTGGACAAACTGGTTATCGACCTGGAAACCAACGGTACTCTGGACCCTGAAGAGGCTATCCGTCGTGCCGCGACCATTCTGCAGCAGCAGCTGGCCGCGTTCGTCGACCTCAAAGGTGACAGTGAGCCGGTGGTGGTCGAGCAGGAAGACGAGATCGATCCGATCCTGCTGCGTCCTGTCGATGACCTGGAACTGACCGTACGTTCGGCCAACTGCCTCAAGGCAGAGAACATCTACTACATCGGTGACCTGATTCAGCGCACCGAAGTAGAGCTGCTCAAAACCCCGAACCTGGGCAAGAAATCCCTGACCGAAATCAAGGATGTTCTGGCTTCTCGCGGTCTGTCCCTCGGTATGCGCCTCGACAACTGGCCGCCGGCAAGTCTGAAGAAAGACGATAAGGCCACTGCCTGATCGTCATCATCACCGAACGAACAAGTTTGGTAAGGAATTGAACCATGCGTCATCGTAAAAGTGGCCGTCACCTCAGCCGCACCAGCGCTCACCGCAAGGCCATGTTCCAGAACATGGCGGTCTCGCTGTTCGAGCACGAGCTGATCAAAACTACCCTGCCGAAAGCCAAGGAACTGCGTCGCGTTGCCGAGCCGCTGATCACCCTGGCCAAGGAAGACAGCGTTGCCAATCGTCGTCTGGCCTTCGACCGTACCCGTTCGAAAGCCATCGTCGGCAAGCTGTTCAACGATCTGGGCAAGCGCTACGCCACCCGTAACGGCGGCTACCTGCGCATCCTCAAGTGCGGTTTCCGCGCTGGCGACAACGCTCCGATGGCTTACGTTGAACTGGTCGACCGTCCGGTCGGCGGTTCGGTAGAAGCTGCCGAGTAAGTTGCTGTTTGTACAAGAAACCGGGCCTTGTGCCCGGTTTTTTGTTGCCTGAATTTATTGCGTTGGGGCGCGTACTGGGTGTTGTTGGCGATTTCTGGGGCCGTGCGCAGGGTGTTTGGCTCATGAAAGAAAATAACTATCGCGCCGTTATGCTTCATGAATTGGTTCGTCTGGCGAAGCGGGTCTAGGCTTGTCCCATTGTTGGTCGCACTCGCTGGGACCGACCCGATGAGGAGAAGGAGAGAACCATGTCGAACCAAGGTAAATGTCCGTTCAACCACGTCGCTGGTGGTGGCACGACCAACAAAGATTGGTGGCCGAATCAGCTGCGTGTGGATTTGCTCAATCAGCATTCCGACCGATCCAATCCGCTGGGTGAAACATTCAACTACGCCGAAGCCTTCAAGAAGCTCGATTACAAGGCGCTCAAGGCCGATCTGGTCAAGCTGATGACCGACAGCCAGGACTGGTGGCCTGCCGATTTCGGTCACTACGGTCCGCAATTCATCCGCATGGCCTGGCACTCTGCTGGCACCTATCGCACCACCGATGGCCGTGGCGGTGGCGGTCGTGGTCAGCAGCGTTTCGCACCGCTCAACTCCTGGCCGGACAACGTCAACATCGACAAGTCGCGTCGCCTGCTGTGGCCGATCAAGCAGAAGTATGGCCAGTCCATTTCCTGGGCCGATCTGTACATCCTCGCCGGTAACGTCGCGCTGGAATCCATGGGTTTTCGCACCTTCGGCTTCGGTGCCGGTCGCGAAGACGTATGGGAGCCGGATCAGGACGTCAACTGGGGCGCTGAAGTCGCCTGGCTGGGTGTCGATCCCAAGCGCGTCAATGATGAACGCGAGCTGAGCGCACCCTTTGGCGCCACCCACATGGGTCTGATCTACGTGAACCCGGAAGGTCCCAATGCCAGCGGCGACTACATGCTGGCGGCCAAGGACATTCGCGCCACCTTCTATCGCATGGCGATGGACGACGAGGAAATCGTCGCCTTGATCGCTGGCGGCCACACCTTCGGCAAGTCCCACGGCGCCGCGCCGGAATCGCACAAGGGGCCTGAGCCGGAGGCGGCGCCGATCGAGGCGCAGGGCCTGGGCTGGATCAGCAACTTCGGCAGCGGCCATGGCAAGGACACCATTTCCAGCGGCATTGAGGTCACCTGGACCAAGACCCCGGCGCTGTGGAGCAACAACTTCTTCGAGAACCTGTTCAAGTTCGAATGGGAACTGACCAAGTCCCCCGCTGGTGCCAAGCAGTGGGTGGCCAAAGATGCACCGGAGATCATCCCGGACGCGCACGTGCCGGGTAAATTCCACAAGCCGACCATGCTCACCACCGACCTGACCCTGCGCTTCGATCTGGAGTTCGGCAAGATTTCCAAGCGCTTCTATGAAGACCCGCAGGCCTTCGCCGATGCCTTCGCGCGCGCCTGGTACAAGCTGACCCACCGCGACATGGGGCCGAAAGCCCGCTACCTGGGTCCGGAAGTGCCGAAAGAGGACCTGATCTGGCAAGATCCGCTGCCCGCTGCCATCCACCACCCGAGCGCTGCCGATATTGCCGATCTGAAAGCGAAGATCGCTGCCTCCGGGCTGTCGGTGGGTGATCTGGTGTCCGTGGCCTGGGCTTCGGCCTCGACCTTCCGCGGTGGCGACAAGCGCGGTGGTGCCAACGGTGCGCGCCTGGCGCTGGCGCCGCAGAAGGATTGGGCCGCCAACCAGCGGGCGATCAAGGTGCTGCCGAAACTGGTGGAAATCCAGCAGGCATCCGGCAAGGCTTCACTGGCCGATGTGATCGTGCTGGCCGGTAATGTCGGTGTCGAACTGGCCGCCAAGGCTGCCGGTGTGAGCGTAGACGTACCCTTCGCGCCGGGCCGTGTCGATGCGCGTCAGGATCAGACCGATGTCGACTCCTTCGATGTGCTGGAGTCTGCTGCCGATGGTTTCCGCAACTACAGCAAAGGCAACCTGGGCGTGCCCACCGAGGCGATGCTGATCGACAAGGCGCAGTTGCTGACACTGACCGCGCCGGAGATGACTGCGCTGGTCGGCGGCCTGCGTGTGCTGGGCGCCAACTACGATGGCAGTCAGCATGGCGTGTTCACCGACAAGGTCGGTGTGCTGTCCAACGATTTCTTCGTCAACCTGCTGGATATGGGCACCGTATGGAAGGCAGCCGATGACAGCAACGAAGTCTTCGAAGGGCGTACACGCAAGGATGGCCAGGTGAAATACACCGCCACCCGCAACGACCTGGTGTTCGGCTCCAATTCGGTGCTGCGCGCCTATGCGGAGGTCTACGCCAGTGCTGATGGCAAGGAGAAGCTGGTCAAGGACTTCGTCGCCGCCTGGACCAAGGTGATGAACCTGGATCGTTTCGATCTGGCCTGAGCCTGATTGGCGCACTGACGGTGCGTCAGTAAACCGCAACGCCTCCCTCGTGGAGGCGTTGTGCTTTTGCTTGACCGAACCGGGCGTCAGGCGGAGCATTGCCCCCTGCTCACGAATGCAACAAGGATTGCCGGCATGAAAGGCCATACCGAAGTCATCGACTATCTCAAGCACCTGCTCAAGGGCGAGCTGGCTGCGCGCGACCAGTACTTCATTCATTCGCGGCTGTATGAGGACTGGGGCTTCAGCAAGCTCTACGAGCGCATCAATCACGAGATGGAAGAGGAAACCCAGCACGCCGATGCGTTGCTCAAGCGCATCATCTTCCTCGAGGGTGTGCCGGACATGGTTCCCAACGCTTTCACGTTCGGGCAGACCGTACCCGAGGCACTGAAGCTGGATCTGGCCCTGGAATACGAAGTGCGCGCGGCCCTGAGCAAGGGCATCGAACTGTGCGAGAAGCACCAGGATTACCAAACCCGCGACATCCTTCTGGTCCAGCTCAAGGACACCGAGGAAGACCACGCCTACTGGCTGGAGATTCAGTTGCAGCTGATCGACAAGCTGGGGCTGGAGAAGTACCTGCAAAGTCAGATGTAAGCTGACCTGCCAAAAAAGAGCCCCGCATCTGCGGGGCTCTTTCGTTTCAGGTGCGGTCGCGTTCCAGCAACGGTTTGAGGAAGTGCCCGGTGTGTGATGCCGGGTTGTCGGCCACGTCCTCCGGTGTGCCGGTGGCGATGATCATGCCGCCTTTGGAGCCGCCCTCGGGGCCGAGATCCACCAGCCAGTCGGCGGTCTTGATCACGTCCAGGTTGTGCTCGATCACCACCACGGTATTGCCGTGGTCGCGCAGGCGGTGCAGCACGTCCAGCAGTTGCTGGATATCGGCGAAGTGCAGGCCGGTGGTCGGCTCATCGAGGATGTACAGGGTCTTGCCGGTATCGCGCTTGCTCAGTTCGCGACTCAGCTTGACCCGCTGCGCCTCGCCGCCGGACAGGGTGGTCGCGCTCTGGCCCAGCTTGATGTAGGACAGACCGACGTCCATCAGTGTCTGCAGCTTGCGGGCGATGGCCGGCACGGCGTCGAAGAAGGCGCGAGCTTCCTCGATGGTCATGTCCAGCACTTCAGTGATGCTCTTGCCCTTGTACTTCACTTCCAGAGTTTCGCGGTTGTAGCGCTTGCCCTTGCACACGTCGCACGGCACGTAGATGTCCGGCAGAAAGTGCATTTCCACCTTGATCACGCCGTCGCCCTGGCACGCCTCGCAGCGCCCGCCCTTGACGTTGAAGCTGAAACGGCCCGGGCCATAACCGCGCGAGCGCGATTCCGGCACACCGGCGAACAGTTCGCGGATCGGTGTGAACAGGCCTGTGTAGGTTGCCGGGTTGGAGCGCGGCGTGCGGCCGATCGGGCTCTGGTCGATGTCGACCACCTTGTCCAGGTGCTGCAGGCCGTCGAAGGAATCGTGCGGCGCCGCTTCCAGGGTGGTCGCACCGTTCAGTGCCGTAGCCGTGAGCGGGAACAGGGTGTTGTTGATCAGCGTCGACTTGCCCGAGCCGGACACGCCGGTGACGCAGGTGAGCAAGCCCACCGGAATCTCCAGATCGACATTGCGCAGGTTGTTGCCCCGTGCGCCTTTGAGCTTGAGCAGTTTCTTCTTGTCACGCGGGGTGCGCTGCGCCGGATAGCGGATCTTCTCACGGCCGGACAGGTATTTGCCGGTCAGCGAGTCGGGGTGATTCATCACCTCGTCCGGCGTGCCTTCGGCGACGATGCGGCCGCCATGCACACCGGCGCCCGGACCGATATCGACCACGTAATCGGCCATGCGGATGGCGTCCTCGTCGTGCTCGACCACGATCACCGTATTGCCCAGGTTGCGCAGGTGGTTAAGGGTGCCCAGCAGGCGCTCGTTGTCGCGCTGGTGCAGGCCGATGGAGGGCTCATCGAGGATGTACATCACGCCCACCAGGCCGGCGCCGATCTGGCTGGCCAGGCGGATGCGCTGCGCTTCGCCGCCGGACAGGGTGTCGGCGCTGCGATCCAGGGTCAGATAATCGAGGCCGACGTTGACCAGGAACTGCAGGCGTTCGCGGATTTCCTTGAGGATCTTCTCGGCGATCTCGCCGCGCCGCCCGGTCAGGTGCAGGTTGGCGACGTAATCGCAGGCATCGCCGACCGGCAGGCCGGTCACCGCCGGCAGGGTCTTCTCGCCGACCCAGACATGTCGCGCTTCGCGGCGCAGACGCGTGCCCCGGCAATCGGGGCAGGGCTGGGTGCTGAGGAACTTGGCCAGCTCCTCGCGCACGCTGGCCGACTCGGTCTCGCGGTAGCGGCGCTCGAGGTTGGGAATGATGCCCTCGAAGGGGTGCGAACGTTTGACGATGTCGCCGCGGTCGTTGAGGTACTTGAAGTCGACGCTCTGCGTAGCGCTGCCGAACAGAATGACTTTCTGGTGTTCGGCGGCCAGGTCGTCGAAGGGCTCTTCGAGGCTGAAACCATAGTGTGCGGCCAGCGAACCGAGCATCTGGAAGTAGTAGACGTTGCGCCGGTCCCAGCCGCGTATGGCGCCTTCGGCCAGGGTCAGCTCGCCATTGACCAGGCGCTTGGCGTCGAAGAACTGCTTCACGCCCAGGCCGTCGCAGGTCGGGCAGGCGCCGGCCGGGTTGTTGAAGGAGAACAGCTTGGGTTCCAGCTCGCTGATCGAGTGGCCGCAGTGCGGGCAGGCGAAGCGCGCGGAGAAGATGATCTCTTCGCCCGGCTCATCATCCATGGGAGCAATCAGGGCGATGCCGTCGGCCAGGCCGAGGGCGGTCTCGAAAGACTCGGCCAGACGCTGCTGCAGATCTTCACGGACCTTGAAGCGGTCCACCACCACGTCGATGGAGTGCTTCTTCTGCTTGTCCAGCTTGGGCAGCTCGTCCAGCTCATGCAGCTTGCCATTGACCCGTGCGCGGACGAAGCCCTGGGCGCGCAGCTCCTCGAACACCGACAGATGTTCGCCCTTGCGTTCGCGGACCACCGGCGCCAGCAGCATCAGCTTGCGGCCTTCCGGCAGGGCCAGCACCTGGTCGACCATCTGGCTGACGGTTTGCGCTTCGAGTGGCACGTCATGGTCCGGGCAACGCGGAATACCGGCGCGGGCATACAGCAGGCGCAGGTAATCGTAGATTTCGGTGATGGTGCCGACGGTCGAGCGCGGGTTGTGCGAGGTGGATTTCTGTTCGATGGAAATTGCCGGTGACAAGCCTTCGATGGTGTCGACATCGGGCTTTTCCATCATCGACAGGAACTGCCGGGCGTAAGCCGACAGCGACTCGACGTAACGGCGCTGGCCTTCCGCGTAAAGGGTATCGAAGGCCAGGGAGGACTTGCCGGAGCCGGACAGGCCGGTGATCACGATCAGTTTGTCGCGCGGCAGGGTCAGGTCGATGTTTTTCAGGTTGTGGGTGCGGGCCCCACGAATCAGAATCTTGTCCACTTACAACGGGCCTCGCTGGGCGGGCGGAAAACGGTCGAGTATAGGGCTTGCTGCTGCCCTGCGGCAAAGTGTGCGCCTGTGCCGAAACGACGGCGGCTGCTAGAATCGCCGGCTGATTTCCTCAGGGTTCATTCGATGCACGATCCGCACAGCGAGCGCATGAGTAGTAGCGAGACCCGCGCGGCCGGCGGCCTGGCTATGGTGTTCGCGTTTCGTATGCTGGGTATGTTCATGGTGCTGCCGGTGTTGGCCACCTACGGCATGGATCTGGCGGGCAGTACACCGGCGCTGATCGGCCTGGCCATCGGTGCCTATGGTTTGACCCAGGCTGTGCTGCAAATACCCTTCGGCATGCTCAGTGACCGTATCGGCCGACGCCCGGTGATCTACGCTGGCTTGCTGATTTTTGCTGCAGGCAGCGTGCTGGCGGCCAATGCCGATTCGATCTGGGGCGTGATCGCCGGGCGCGTCCTGCAGGGTGCAGGTGCGATCTCCGCGGCGGTAATGGCGTTGTTGTCGGATCTGACTCGCGAGCAGCACCGCACCAAGGCCATGGCCATGATTGGCATGAGCATCGGTCTGTCGTTCGCCGTGGCCATGGTGGTCGGCCCGCTGCTGACTCGCGCCTTCGGCCTGTCCGGGCTGTTCTGGGCGACGGCGGCGATGGCGTTGCTCGGCATCCTGATCGTCGCCGGCATCGTGCCGAAAGACGCCGGCCCGCTGCAGCATCGCGAATCCGGCGTGGCGGCACAGGCGCTGTGGCCGACCCTCAAACATGCCGACCTGCTGCGTCTGGACTTCGCCATCCTGGCCCTGCATGCGGTGCTCATGGCCAGTTTCGTCGCCTTGCCGCTGGCGCTGGTGGAGCAGGGCGGCTTGGTCAAGGAAGAGCACTGGTGGGTGTACCTCACCGCGCTGTTGATCGGCTTCTTCGGCATGGTGCCGTTCATCATCTATGGCGAGAAAAAACGCCAGATGAAGCGCGTGCTGCTCGGTGCCGTCAGCGTGTTGCTGGCTTGTGAGCTCTACTTCGCTTTCTTCGGCAGCAGCCTGCGGGCGCTGGTACTGGGTATCGTGGTGTTCTTCACCGCCTTCAACCTGCTCGAAGCCTCGCTGCCGTCGCTGGTCAGCAAGGTGGCGCCGGCAGGCGGCAAGGGCACTGCGATGGGCGTCTATTCCACCAGCCAGTTCCTCGGCGCAGCCCTGGGCGGCATTCTCGGTGGCTGGCTTTACCAGCACGTAGGCCTGGGCGGTGTGTTCATCGGCTGCGCCGTGCTCTGTGCAATTTGGCTGGCTATTGCTGTTACTATGCGCGAACCGCCGTACGTGACCAGTTTGCGCCTGCCGCTCGATGCCGCGGCACTGGCCGATGTCGGACTGGTCGAACGCCTCAAGGCAACGCCGGGAGTGGCGGACGCCGTGGTGGTGGTCGACGAAGCGGCCATCTATATCAAAGTCGATACCCAACAAGTGGATCGCACGACGCTGGAAAGCCTGATCATATCGGCACCAGCGGCGTGCCGAGTCTAGGAGAACGTTATGGCCCGTGGGGTTAACAAAGTCATTCTGGTCGGCACCTGCGGCCAGGACCCGGAAACACGCTACCTGCCCAGCGGCAACGCGGTCACCAACCTGAGCCTGGCCACCAGCGAGCAGTGGACCGACAAGCAGACCGGGCAGAAGGTCGAGAAGACCGAGTGGCACCGTGTCGCCCTGTTCGGCAAGGTCGCCGAGATCGCCGGCGAGTACCTGCGCAAGGGTTCGCAGGTGTACATCGAAGGCAAGCTGCAGACCCGCGAGTGGGAAAAGGACGGCATCAAGCGCTACACCACCGAGATCATCGTCGACATGCAGGGCACCATGCAGTTGCTGGGCGGTCGTCCGAGCGGTGATGAAGGCGGCGCTCCGCGTCAATCGCGTCCGGCTCCGCAGCGCGAGCCGCAACAGGCCCCGCGTCAGGAGCGTCCTGCTCCGCAGCAGGCCCAGCCAGCGCCTGACTACGACAGCTTCGATGACGATATCCCGTTCTGATCTGAGCGGGCTCTAGCCTATGCGAATGCGCCTGATGCTGCTGGGCGGTGGTAGTGCCCTGGGGCAAGCGCTGATCCGTCTTGGCGCCGAGGAAGACATCGGCTTCCTCGCGCCACGCCCGCCGAAAGATGGCTGGGATGCGGCGAGCCTCACCGAGTTGCTCGACGAGACCCGCCCGGATGCACTGATCAACCTGGCTTACTATTTCGACTGGTTCCAGGCCGAGTCGGTGGCCGATTCGCGCCTGCAGACGCAGGAACGCGCGGTGGAGCGTCTGGCTGAGCTGTGCCAACACCATTCCATCGTCTTGCTGCAGCCGTCCAGCTATCGAGTCTTCGATGGTTCGCGTGTCACCGCATACAGCGAAAAGGAAGAGCCGGTGCCCCTCGGGCTGCGTGGTCAGGCGCTGTGGCGTCTGGAGCAGAGCGTGCGGGCCATATGTCCGCGTCATGTGCTGCTGCGCTTTGGCTGGTTGCTCGATGACAGCCGTGAAGGGTTGCTGGGGCGCTTTCTGCTGCGCGCCGAGCGCGACGATGCGCTCTACCTCGCCGATGACCGGCGTGGCAACCCCACCCCGGTGGACGATGCTGCGCGGGTGATTCTGGCTGTGCTCAAGCAGCTCGATTGCGAGTCGCCCTTGTGGGGCACCTATCATTACGGCGGCCATGAAGCGAGTACGTCGCTGAGCCTGGGGCAGGCAGTGCTGAGCGAGGCGCGTCACTATCGCAGCAATCTGGTCGAGGATGTTGCGCCGCAGGCGCACGCCGCCCGTCCGGATGCAGCCGATGAGCCGCAGCATGCCGTGCTGGCCTGCAAGAAGATTCTTCACACCTTCGGCATCAAGCCGCGCGCCTGGCGCTCCGGCCTGCCGAGCTTACTGGATCGTTACTATCGCCATGGCTGAGTTTCTCGTAACGGGTGGTGCAGGCTTTATCGGTTCAAACCTGGTCGATGCCTTGCTGGCCGCTGGTCACGGGGTGCGCGTGCTGGACAATCTGTCCATGGGCAAGCGCAGCAATCTGCCGCTGGACAACCCGCGTTTGCGCTTCATCGAGGGCGATGTCGCCGATGCCGAGGTGGTCGCGCAGGCGGTGGCAGGTTGTGCAGGGGTAGCGCATCTGGCGGCGGTGGCGTCGGTGCAGGCCTCGGTGGATGATCCGGTGTCCACGCACCAGAGCAATTTCATCGGTACCCTGAATGTCTGCGAGGCTATGCGTCAGCATGGCGTGCGACGCGTGGTCTATGCCTCCAGTGCGGCCATCTATGGCAATAACGGCGAGGGCGTGGCAATCGATGAAGCCACCGCCAAGGCACCGCTGACGCCTTACGCGTCCGACAAGCTGGCCGGCGAACACTACCTGGATTTCTACCGCCGTCAGCATGGCCTGGAACCGGCGGTGTTTCGTTTCTTCAATATCTTCGGGCCGCGCCAGGATCCATCCTCGCCGTACTCCGGGGTGATCAGCATCTTCACCCAACGTGCGCAGCAGGGGCTGCCGATCAGCGTCTTCGGTGATGGTGAGCAGACCCGCGATTTCTTCTATGTCGGTGATCTGGTCATGCTGTTGATGCAGGGCTTGCTCAGCGAGCAGGTGGTGAGTGATCCGCTCAATGTGGGTTGGAGCCAGGCGGTAAGTCTCAACCAATTGCTGGCTGAGATCGGCGTGCTGTGCGGCGGCCTGCCGCCGGTGACGCACTTGCCGGCGCGTGCTGGCGATATTCGCCATTCGCGTGCTGACAATGCGCGCTTGCAGGCTCATTACCACATGCCAGAGCAGACGCCGCTGCGTGAAGGCTTGCGCCAGCTGCTCGGTGTGTGAATCGAGCTCATGAAAAAGCCGGCATGCGCCGGCTTTTTCGTTTCTGCGAGGGTTATCAGAACTTGTAACCCAGGCCGACCATGTAGATGAAGGGGTCTACGTCCACGTCAACCTTGGCCCGCACACCGAGGGCGGTGTTGTCGACGTAGGCGGTGGTGTCGATGTCGATGTAGCGCACCTGGGCGTTGAGCATCAGGCTATCGGTCAGCATGTAGTCGGCCCCCACCTGCCAGGCCAGGCCCCAGGAATTCTTCGCACGGAAATTGTCGAAGCCGTTGGCGCTGGCGGCGCTGCCGACGTGCTCGTCGAAAATCCAGGTGTAGTTGATACCGGCGCCGACATAGGGCTGGAAGGCCGACTTGGCGTCCAGCGGGTAATACACCAGGCTCAGGGTCGGCGGCAGGTGCTTGAGGCTGCCCAGCTTGCCATTGGCTGCATCGAGGACGGTGCCCTTGATCTTCACGTCGTGCTCGAACGGCGTTGCCGCCAGCAACTCGATGCCCAGATTGTCGGTGAGCATGTAGGCGAAGTTCAGGCCCAGCTGGGTGTCACTGCTCATGGTCGCCTTGCCGCCCAGGTCGGTGCCGGCGAGGCCGCCGCGATCAACCTTGACGCTGGAGGAGTCGGCCTCCGGGTTGACGGTGATGGCGCCGGCACGGATGAGGATGTCGCCGGCCTGGTGGGCCTGGGCAACAGGGGCAGCGATGGCGAGGGCCAGCAGCGAGGCAGTGAACAGTGATTTGTACATGGCGAGCTCCAGTTCGAGTCGGTTGTGTCTTTGGCTGGAATCAATGCTAAGCCAAGCAACAATCCACTTTTTGACCTGGCTCAATAGATCGGCGAGCTCTGTTGTGGTGTTTTGTCCATTGCTTCGAATGCGCCTGTAGATGATAATGTTTCTCTTTTTGAAGCAAGCCCGTCTGTCGAGGACCCTCTGCGCATGAATCGCTTCCCCCTCCGTTCCCTGGCCGTGGCACTGATGCTGAGCAGCGGCTCGCTGCTTGCCGCGCCGCTGGATGCTGCGCTCGACGAAAGCCAGCGCCTGGCCGCCGAGGCGAAAGCCTCCCAGGGCCGTGTCGAACAGCTGGATGACGCCAGCCGTGAGATGCTCAATGAGTACCGAAATGCCCTGCAGCAGGCTGAGGCTTTGAAAGGTTATAACAGTCAACTTCGTGACCTGGTCGAAGCCCAGCGTCAGGAACTGGCCAGTTATCAGAAGCAGCTCGATGGCATCGAACGTACCCAGGAAGCGGTGAGCCCGCAGATGGTCAAGATGGTCGAGGTGCTGGGTGAGTTCATCGCCGCCGATCTGCCGTTCCTGCCCGAAGAACGTGAAGACCGTCTGGCTCAGCTGCAGGATCTGCTGCCGCGCGCCGACGTCAGCCTGGCCGACAAATACCGCCGCATCCTCGAGGCCTACCAGATCGAGAGCGACTACGGTCGCACCCTGGAAGCCTGGCGTGGCGAGCTGAACCAGGCCGATGGCGGCTCGCGTAGCGTCGAATTCCTGCGCCTGGGCCGCAGCATGCTCTATTACCAGACCCTCGATGCCCACGAGAGCGGCTGGTGGAACCCGCAGTCCAAGGCCTGGGAAGTGCTTGGCGGTAGCGCGCGTCGCCCGTTGACCCAGGCCATCGCCATTGCCCGTCAGCAACAGGCGCCCGCCGTGCTGTCCCTGCCGATCAAGACCCTGGCCGAGGAGGCCGCACAATGAGTCGTCGTGTTGTAGCCGTACTGGCGCTCAGCCTGTTACCGGCCCTGGCCGCCGTAGCCGAAACCCTCAGCCCCGATCAACTGCTGCAGCGCATTCGCAGCGAGCGCGCTGCTGAAGTCAGCGCCATGCAGGAGCGCGAGCAGGCCTTCCTGGCCAAGCGTAGCGAGCAGGCGCAGTTGCTGGCTGCCGCGCGTTCCGCGCTGAATACCCAGAAAACCGAAAGCGAGCGTCTGAAGGCCGAGTTCGACCGTCAGGAGGCTGAGCTGGCCGAGCAGGAAAAACTGCTGGCGCAGCGTGTCGGTCACCTCGGTGAACTGTTCGGTGTGGTACGCCAGAGTGCCGGTGATGTCGCCGGGCAATGGCAGGACAGCCTGCTCAACGCCCAGTATCCGGAGCGTCTGAAGCGCCTCAAGGCATTGGCTGAAAGCCGCTCGCTGCCGTCCGCCGACGATCTCGACGGCTATTGGATGCTGCTGCTCGAAGACCTGGCCGCCAGCGGCCGTATCGAGCGCGTGCAACTGCCGGTGGTGAATACCGATGGTTCGCGCCAGGAGCAGCAGGTGCTACGTGTCGGCGCCTTCGCCGTCTATGGCGAGGATGCCTTCCTGCGCTACGACGCCGATGCCGGGCAACTGGTGGCGCCGCTGCGTCAGCCCTCCGGCCTGGGCCAGGTCAAGGACTACCTGAGCAGCACCGATGCGCTCGCCACGCTGCCCATCGACCCTAGCCGTGGCAGCCTGCTGGCGCAGCTGCAGCAGCAGCCGGGCTTCTGGGCGCGCCTGCAACAGGGTGGCCTGGTTGGCTGGGTGATCGTCGCCCTCGGCCTGTTCGGCCTGGCACTGGCAATCTGGCGGATGGTCTACCTGCAGCGCGTGTCCGCCTCGGTCAAGGCGCAGATGCGCGACCTCAGCACGCCACGCGCCGACAACCCGCTGGGCCGGGTGATCGGCGTGCTGGGGCCGAAGCCGCAACTGGCGGATCTGGAAACCCTGGAGCTAAAGCTGGACGAGGCAATTCTGCAGGAAACCCCGCCGCTGGAGCGTGGCGTCGGTCTGCTCAAGCTGCTCGCCGCCGTGGCACCGCTGCTCGGCCTGCTGGGCACCGTGACCGGCATGATCGTCACCTTCCAGGCCATCACCCAGAGCGGTGGCGGCGACTCGCGGCTGATGGCCGACGGCATCTCCCAGGCGCTGGTGACCACGGTGCAGGGCCTGGTGGTGGCGATTCCGCTGCTGTTCCTGCACAGCCTGCTGGCCAGCCGTAGCAAGGGCCTGATCCAGATTCTGGAGCAGCAGAGCGCCGGCCTCATTGCCCTGCACCTGTCGGGAGCGCCGCGCCGTGACTGACCTGTTCGCCTTCTGGCTGCGTGCAGTCGACAGTGCCCATGCACTGCTCGACTTCATGAGCGCTGGCGGCGTGGTGATGTGGGCGCTGGCAGTGCTCTGCGTGGTGTTCTGGACCCTGGTGTTCGAGCGCTTCTGGTACATGCGCAGGATTTTCCCGCGCTGGGTGCAGGAGCGCCGTGAGGCCTGGCAACAGGTGCTCGCCGATGACAACGGCAACTGGCAGCGCGCCGTGCGCCTGGCCTGGCTGGCGCAGGCGCGTCAGCAACTGGCAGCGCCGCTGCGTCTGGGCAAGACCCTGGTGGCGCTGTATCCGCTGCTGGGGTTGCTCGGCACCGTGCTCGGCATGATCGCCGTGTTCGACGTGCTCGCCCTCAACGGCACCGGTAACCCACGCGGCATGGCCGCAGGCGTCTGGCAGGCGACCCTGCCGACCATGGCCGGCATGGTTCTGGCCATTCCTGGATTGTTCAGCCTGGCGCGCCTCGAACGCGAAGCCAGCCAGGCCATCGAGCGGCTGGCCGACCAGCTGCGTCACGACTGAGATCGCCCAACATGAGAATGCGTCGTCACCACCAGCAGGACGAAGACACCGGTATCGACCTCACGCCGATGCTCGACGTGGTCTTCATCATGCTGATCTTCTTCATCGTTACCAGCTCCTTTATCCGCGAGTCTGGCGTCGAGGTGCAGCGCCCGCAGGCGGAAACCGCCAGCCCGCAGGACAAGGGCAATATCCTCATCGCCGTGACTGCCGACGGGCAGATCTGGATGGACAAGCAGCCGGTGGACATTCGCAGCGTGCGCGCCCATGTCGAGCGCATGCGCGTCGACCAGCCGGAAGGCGCCGTGGTGGTGCAGGCCGATCAGGATGCGCGTACCGGCCTGGTCGTCCAGGTGATGGATCAGGCGCGTCTGGCTGGCGTGCAGGATGTTGCCCTGGCTGCCGGTAGCGGAGTCAACTGATGCGCCTGCCGCTGTCTTTTCTCGGCGCCTGCCTGATGGCCTTGGGGCTGTTCGCCCTGATGCTGTACATGGTCGCGCCACCGAGCGCCAAGGTGAACCAGGACCCGGTCAGCGTGGCCAACTTCGTGCGCATGGACGGTAACGCCAGCGAGACCGCCAGCCGCACCCGTCAGCAGGCACCGCAGCCGCCGCAACCGCAGACGCCGCAGCCCCCCACGCCGCCGACGCCGCAAACGGCCACGCCAAATGCCAACCTGCCGGCGCTGGATATTCAGCTGCCCAGCCTGGCCAGCGGTATTGCCGTCAACAGCGCGCCGGCACCGAGTCTGTCCGGCCTTGCGCCGGGTGCTCCAGCGCCGACGCCACCGAGCGAGGCCGCCGAGTCCGGTGGGCAGATGGGCGGTATGGAGAGCGAAGTCATGCCGCTCAACGACGTGCGCCCGGAATACCCGCGTTATGCGCTGCAGCGTGGCATCGAAGGTTTCGTCAAACTGGCTTTCACCATCAATCGCTCTGGCAACGTGGAGAACATCCGCGTGCTGGAGGCCAACCCGCGTAATGTCTTCGAGCGCGAAGCGCGCCGTGCTGCGTCTCGCTGGCGCTTCGCGCCACGCACCGAGGGTGGCCTGGCGGTGGACCGCGAGGCGGTGAAAACCCTCTACTTCCGTCTGGAAAGGAGCTGACCATGTACCGTTGGTTGTTGCTCGTGATGCTCAGTGCTGTGGCCGTGCCTGGCATGGCCCAGCAGACCGTCGACCCGGCCGTGTTCAAGGCCCTGAACACGGCGCAGGTTGCGCAGCAGAAGGGCGACTATGCCGCCGCACGACGTGTGCTGGATGACGTCCAGGCCAAGAGCGGCAGCCTCGAAGAGGCACTGGTCTGGCGCAGCAAGGCCTACGTGGCCTGGTCTGCTGGCAACAACGGCCAGGCCATCGACTGGCTGGACAAGGCCGTGCGCAGCGGCAAGCTCGACGAACAGATGCTCGCCGGCGAACGCCTCAACTTGGCCAAGCTCAACCTGGGCGAGCGCCGCTACGCCAAGGTCGTCGAGTTGCTGGCGCCGAATCAGAGCAGTGCCTCCGAGGAGGTACTGCAGATGCTGGTGCAGGCCTATCAGGGCATGAACCAGCCGGCCAAGGCGCTGCCCCTGGCCGAGCGTTACGTGCAGGCCAATCCCAAGGCCGCCGATATCTGGCTGCAGTTTCTGGTGGGGGCCAATGCCGACCTCAAGCGCTATGCCCAGGCCGAGCGCTGGCAGCGTCAATTGCTGACGCGCCAGCCGAACGATGCCAAGGGCTGGCGCCAACTGGCCGGTCTGCAGCAGATGGCCGGCAGCAACGACAAGGCGCTGGCGACCCTGCGTGCGGCACACAGCAAGGGCCTGCGCTTCAGCGAGGCGGAACTGGACAACCTGGTGCTGCTCGCAGGCGCCGCCGATCAACCCTGGCAGGGTGCCAAGCTGCTCGCTGGCATGCTCGACAGCGGTCTGCTGGCCAATACCGCAGCTCGCCAGGAGCGTCTGGGCCTGTTCTGGTGGCAGGCGCGCGATCGCGCCGCAGCGGTGCGCGTGCTGCGCCCGTTGGCCGAACGCAGCGGCAACGGCAAGCACTGGCTGTACGTCGCTCAGCTGGAGCTGGAGCAGTCGCGCTGGCAGGCTGGCCTGGATGCGCTGGCGCGCGCCGAACGTGGCGGTGCCGAGCGGGCCAAGGTGCGCTCCTGGCGTCAGTGGGCGGAAAGTGAGCTGCGTTTCGAGCGAGAAAATAGGGTAGCCAGTCGCAGTTGAGTCGTTCTCGGTGCGCACGGCGCACCCTACCGTAGGGTGCGCCGTATGCACCAAGAAAAAGCCAGACCTAGTGTCTGGCTTTTTCTTGGGTGGCGTATCTCTGTAGGAGCGGATTTATCCGCGAATCTTTTCGCGGCTGAAGCCGCTCCTACAGCCACACCTACGAATGCCCCGGCAGGGGTCAGCTATCCGGCAGTTCGTAGGCGTAGATCTTGTCCGCTTCCATCTGGTAACCGACCTCGGCCAGCTCGCTGCTGACATGCTCGGTTTTCAGCGGGCCTTCCACCCAGAAGGGCTGGTACAGCGCATCGAGCAGCACGCCGAGTTCGCTGGTGACATGCACGATCTGGTTCGACGGCGGTGGCGGCACGTGGATGCAGGCGCCGAAGTAGGGCACCAGCAAAAACTCCACCACCCGGCCTTCGTCTGTCACATCCAGCGGTACGATATAGCCGGGCAGTTTCACCTGCTGGCCATTGAGCTCCTTGACCACCGGGGCGGCCGGCGATTGCTGCATGGCGGCCGGGCCGGATTCGGCCAGGGCGTCGGCCAACTGCGAAAGATCGTGGATCGGCGCGGGGTTGATAACCTGCGGCGGAGCATCCGGCGGAATCAGCTCCGACCAGGTGATTTCGCGCACATCGGCGGCGGCCAGCGGCAGGGCCAGCGTCAGCAGCAGGCTGGCGAGCAGGGGGCGGAACATGGATTACCTCTGTGCAGTGATTCGCCTGCACAGTGTACAGGCGAATCGCACCTTACAGGCGTATCGACAGGCCATCGGCGAGTGACTGCCGATAGGCCCGCCAGGCCGGTACGCTGCCCATCGCCACGGCGGCGGCGAGAATGCCGCCAAGCAGTTTCCATTCGTAACTCGACGGCGCGCTGAGTGCCAGATACAGACCGTAATTGGCCTGGACGAAACCCTGGCTGCCGGCGATGCCCAGATAGAGCAGCGCGACACCGAAGGCCACACCTGCCAGCGCCAGAGTGAAGGCCTCCAGCACCAGCAGACTGGCGATATGCCAGGGGCGAGCGCCCACCGAACGCAGGATGGCCATCTCCCGACGACGTTCGTTGAGGCTGGTGAGAATGGCCGTAAGCATGCCGATCAGACCGGTCAGCACGACGAACAGCGAGACCACGAACAGCGCCTGTTCGGCGGTGCCCATCAGGCTCCACAGCTCCTGCAGGGCGACACCCGGCAGGATGGCCAGCAGTGGTTCGCCACGGAACTCGTTGATCTCCCGTTGCAGGCTGAAGGTGGCGATCTTGCTGTTGAGACCGAGCATGAACGCGGTGATCTGCTTCGGCTGCAGGTCCATGGCGCGTGCCTGATCCGCGCTGATCTGCGCCGCGCCGCGTGCCGGCATGCCGTTCTGCCAGTCGATATGCAGCGCCTCCATCCCGGCCAGGGAGATGTGCAGCGTGCGGTCCACCGGGGTGCCGGTGCGGGCGAGGATGCCGACCACGGTGAACGGCTTGTCGTCGTGCTTGACCAGGCTGATGCGGGCCACGCCGTGGGCCAGGACGATCTCCTCGCCGAGGCCGTAGCCCAGCGCCTGCGCCACTTCCGCGCCCAGTACCACCTCGAACGGGTCGTCGGCAAACTCGCGACCCTGGGCCAGTTGCAGCGCCTGGCTGCGGGCGTAGCGATAGTGCTCGAAATAGGCGGCGCTGGTGCCCATCACCCGGTAGCCGCGGAGCGAGTCGCCGAGGGAGATGGGGATGGCCCATTTGACCTGGCGGTGCTCGGCGAAGCGCTCGAAGCTGTCCCAGCGGATATTGTTGGTGGCGTTGCCGATGCGAAACACCGAGTACAGCAGCAGATTGACGCTGCCCGAGCGCGCGCCGACGATCAGGTCAGTACCGCTGATGGTGTTGGCGAAGCTGGCGCGCGCCTCGGTGCGCACGCGCTCGACGGCCAGCAGCAGGCACACCGACAGGGCGATGGCGAACACCGTGAGCAGGGCGGTGAAACGACGGTTGGCCAGGCTGGCCAGGGCGATGCGGATCAGGTGCATCTCAGGCCTCCTGGGCGCGCGTGGCGCGGTTCAGTTCGCCCAGCGACAAGCTGCGGTCGAACAGCGGGGCCAGACTCTGGTCGTGGCTGACGAACAGCAGGCTGGCGCCGGCGGCGCGGCATTCGGCGAACAACAGTTGCAGGAAGGCTTCGCGGGCGTCGAAGTCCAGCGCCGAGGTGGGTTCGTCGGCGATCACCAGTTCCGGCTGGCCAATCAGTGCGCGCGCTGCAGCAACGCGTTGTTGCTGGCCGATGGACAGCTCGTCGGCACGGCGGCCGAGCAGCTCGGCGCGCAGCCCCAGATGGTCGAGCAGGGCAGCGGCTGCAGCATCGATGCTGCCATGGCGCTGGCGCGCGCGCTCGGCGCGCAAGCGCGAGAAGCGGCAGGGCAGCTCAACGTTCTCGCGCACTGAGAGAAAGGGCAGCAGGTTGAACTGCTGGAAGATGTAGCCGGTGTGATCGACACGGAAGCGATCACGGGCACCCGCCGAAAGCTGGCCCAGGTCCTGGCCGAGCAGGCGGATGTGTCCGTGCTGGGCCTTCTGCACGCCACCGAGCAGGCCGAGTAGGGTGGTCTTGCCGCTGCCGCTGGGGCCCTTGAGAAACAGGGTCTCGCCAGGCGCCAGGGTGAAATGGGGAATATCCAGCAACTGCGCCTGGCCAGGCCAGGCGAAGCCGAGATCGGCGAGTTCGATCAGAGGTTGGGTCATGGTTTCTTCGAATCGTCGTTCATGAAAAGCCGGGCATGGTGGCCTGATCGTCTGAGCCGAGCTCGCGGATGGCATTCACACCTGCGGAGCAGGTTTGTGGGAGGAGCTTTAGCGGCGAGCTTTTTCGCGGCTAAAACGGGTCACCAGCTGGTCCTCCCACAAAACTGATGGGGTGGATGAAAAGAGCGTCAGCTACGCGCCCCGATCCACCCTACGGCATCAGAAAGACAGACGTGGCTGGGCTGGAGTCAGTTCCACGCCCTGTTGGCCGTTCGGGCCGATCAGTTGTACCTGAATCTTCTCGGTGGCGGGGAAGCGTTTGAACAGCTCGGCCAGATCCAGTTGTTTCAATTCGTTGGCCTTGGCGCATTCGAAGCGGTAGTGCGCATGAATGTCGCTGTGTTCGCCTTCGTGCTTGTGATCGTGATGGTCATGCTTGTGGTCGTGCGCCTTGCCAGCGAACAGGGGGCTTTGCAGTTCGACCTCGGTGGCCTTGCAGTCGCCGCTGGTCAGGGCGAACAGGCTGATGGGTTGCTCCAGCTCGCGCTTGGCGGCCGCGACCTTGGCCTTGTCGGCATCGCTTTTGGCTGCATGTTCGAAGCCGACCAGGTTCATCGCCGGGCTTTCGAATTGCAGCTCCAACAGGTTGCCGTCCAGCGCGGCATTGAGGCTGGCGACACCATGCTCGTGGGCTCCCAGGCTGTCGTGGGAATGTTCGTGGTCGTGATCATGGCCGTGCTCATGAGCCTGGGCAGCGACCAGGGGCAACAGGGCGAAGGGCAGGGCGAGCAGCAGGTGGCGCATGGTTATCTCCAGCGTAGGTGCGATTTGATTGTTACGTTATAACAACTTTCGTGGCGAACTGGCCAGCCTGGCGCTGCCGTGGGAGCATGTGAATTCCTGACTGGAGGCTGAACATGGTGCGAATACGTGGGCGCATTGGCGACTGGCCGGTGGATCTGACGCTGGAGCTGGATGCTGAGGACTGGGCGCAACTGGCGCAGCACGTGGCGGTTACGCCGGTTGCCAATGTGGTGGCACCGACTCCCATGGCGGATGCAGGTGATGCGTTATGGCAGACCGCATTGCAGCTGGTGCGTGAGGCGGGGCAGGTCGAAGGGCCACGGCTGATGGCGCAGCTGGCTGCGCTGGCTGGTGGCGAAGCTGCAGGCAAGCGCTTGCTGGTGCGTCTACGTCATTGCGAGCAGATCCGCATGGAAACCGGCGCGGATGCGCCGATCTATCACTGGCAGGAGTAGTCGCTCAGGCTGTTAGGGTGTCGCGCGCTGCCATGCAGCGCGCAACGAGACGCTGGCGCCGCCATCGCTGGTGCGCACCACAAGGCGAGGGTCGTAGGGCGTACCGGGGCGCCGGCCGCTCGGAAGCAGTACGCCGTTGAGGGGAGTGTTGGACGTGAGTTGCGGTGCAGAACTTGGCACGGCCCGGCGGACTGTTCGCTGGCGCTCCTGAGTCCGCCCTACGTCAGAGTTCTCCTTCTGCTCTTGCTCTTGCTTGTAGCCTACAGCCAGCAGCCGCTTTTAATAGATCGCCTGATACAGCTTGCGGCGGTATGTGGTGACCAGCGGATGATCGCCGCCAAGCAGATCGAAGACCTGTAGCAACGTCTTATGCGGCAGGCCATCGGCGTAGCTGCGGTTGCGCACGAACAGCTTGAGCAGGCCGTCCAGCGCCGCTTCGTACTGCTGGCGCGCCAGTTGTTGCACGGCCAGTTGATACAGCGCTTCGTCGTCCTCGGCATTCTGTGCCAGGCGGCTTTTCAGCGTGGCCACTTCCGGCAGATCGGCGGCCTGGCGCAGAAAGGTCAGTTGCGCCCTGGCGCCGGCGAGCGCCTGCTTGTGTTCGTCACCCTTGACCGCATCGAGTGCCACCTGGGCTTCGCCCAGCTCGCCGCGCTCGGCCAGGCAGCGCGCGTAGAGGATCAGCGCGGCAGCATTTTCGTTGTTTTCGGTCAGCACCTGCTTGAGCAGTGTTTCGGTGTCGGCAAAACGGCCTTCGGCGAACAGCGCCTGAGCGGCCTCCATCGGGTCGGCGGCGCTAGGATCCGGTTCGGCGACGTGCGGCTTGAGCATCTCGCGGATCGCCGCTTCCGGCTGGGCGCCGGCGAAGCCGTCCACCGGCTGGCCGTCCTTGAACAGCACCACGGTGGGCAGGCTGCGAATACCGAAGCGCATGACGATGTCCTGCTCGATGTCGCAGTTGACCTTGGCCAGCAGCAGTTCACCGGCGTATTCCTCGGTGATCTTCGCCAGCATCGGCATCAGTGCCTTGCACGGCGCGCACCATTCGGCCCAGAAGTCCACCAGCACCGGTTTGTGGAAGGAGTTCTCGATCACCAGTTGCTCGAAGTTGGCGGCGCCGGAGATGTCGAAGATGTAAGGGGAGTCGCTCATGGTCGGTCTCGAAAAAGCAGGGCAATGGTCTATTAATGCGGGCAGCGTGGCGCGGTTACAAGGGGCGCGCGGCGTGATACAGGCTGACTTCGCGGAATTCCGCCGGTTCGGCCAGGTCCGGCCAGGTGCAGCCATCCAGCACTGCCAGGCGCTGGTAGAGCGGGTGTTGGAAATCCTTGACCCGCGAATCGGCCACCAACGCCTGACGGCCGCGGCTGAGAAAATGATCGAGCAGCGGCAGGTTGGCGCGATCATAAAGCACGTCGGCGACCAGAATCAGGTCGTAGCGGTCCGCTTCGGCGAAGAAATCTTCCGAGTAGTTCAGCGTCACGCCGTTGAGCTCGGCATTGGCGCGGCTGGCGGCCAGCGCCACGGGGTCGAGGTCGCAGGCCACCACTTCGGCGGCACCTGCCTTGGCTGCGGCAATCGCGGCCACGCCGGAGCCTGAGCCGAAATCCAGCACGCGCTTGCCGCGTACCCACTCGGGGCTTTCGGCCAGCCAGCGGGCGAGCACCAGGCCGCTGGCCCAGCAGAAGCACCAGTAGGGCGGCTCTTCGAGGATGCGCCGGGTTTCCTCGGGGTTGAACGCGCGATCCATATTGCTGGCGTCGATCAGCCACAGGGCGATATCGGTACCCGGCAGCGTTTCGGCCACCAGGCGGGCATCGCCGAGCAGTTCGCTCAGTGCCTGCTGCAGCGCTTCGGGTGGCCTCATGGCGCCGGCACCAGCTGCAGTGCGCCAAGGTCCTGATCGCGCAGCTCGACGATGGTGCGTGCCGGCAGGCGTTGCACCAGGCGCCCGGAGTGACTGACCCGGCCACGCAGTTCCAGACGCAGATCCTGCGGTGCCTGCAGGTTGTTCAGGGGTAGATGAAACGGCAGCGCTTCGCCGTTGCCACGCAGATGAACCTGGCCGAGCAGCGCGCGCGGCCTGCCGCGCATATCCACGCCCAACAGTGCCAGGTCGACATCGGCGCCTGCCGCGACGCCAAGCAACTCGCCACGCAAGCCAGGGCCCTGAATCGGCGCAGAGCTGGGTTCTGCCGGTGCCGGTGCGGGTGCGGGTGCTGGCGTGGGGGGCGGTACGGTGGTGGTTGGCTCGCCGGCGCAGGCGACAAGCAGGCCGCTCAGGGCCAGTGGCAGGAGGTATCGGATCATGGCATGTACTGCTCTTGGAGGTGCTTGCCCATAGCTTAATTTGTCTTGTACCTGCCAAGCAGGCCTTCTCAAGGCTACTTACATTTTTCAACGGCGTGCTATGCGCTACCATGGTGCCTTTGCCGCCAATCAGTCAGCGCCTGCCATGCATTGTCCCTTCTGCGCCGCCAACGACACCAAGGTCATCGATTCCCGTCTGGTCGCCGAGGGCGATCAGGTGCGCCGCCGCCGCGAGTGCGTGGCCTGCGGTGAACGTTTCACTACCTTCGAAACCGCCGAGCTGGTGATGCCACGCCTGATCAAGCAGGACGGCAGCCGTCAGCCCTTCGATGAAGAGAAGCTGCGCGCCGGCATGCAGCGTGCGCTGGAAAAACGCCCGGTAAGCGTCGAGCGCCTGGAAGAGGCCATCGCCCGCATCAAGCAGCAACTGCGTGCCACCGGCGAACGCGAGGTGAAATCGCTGGTGCTCGGTGAGTTGGTGATGACCGAACTGAGCAAGCTCGACGAGGTGGCCTACATTCGTTTCGCCTCGGTCTACCGGCGCTTCCAGGACCTCAACGAGTTCCGCGAAGAGATCGAACGCCTGGCCCGCGAACCGTCGAAAAGCCGATGAGCGAGCGCGACCACTTGTTCATGGCGCGCGCCCTGCGGCTGGCGCGCAAAGGCCTTTACTCCACCCATCCCAATCCGCGTGTCGGCTGCGTCATCGTGCGTGATGGCGAGATCGTCGGCGAGGGCTGGCATGCCCGTGCCGGCGAACCGCACGCCGAGGTTCATGCCCTGCGCCAGGCGGGCGAACGGGCACGCGGTGCCACCGTCTACGTCACTCTGGAGCCCTGCAGCCACCACGGGCGTACGCCGCCCTGCGCCGATGCGTTGGTCGCCGCCGGTGTCGGCAGGGTGGTCGCGGCGATGCAGGACCCCAACCCGCAGGTCGCCGGGCGCGGCCTGTTACGCCTGGCCAATGCCGGTATCGAAGTGCTGTCCGGCGTGCTGGAGGCCGAGGCGCGCGCGCTCAATGCCGGTTTCATCAAGCGCATGGAAACCGGCCTGCCGTTGGTGCGGGTCAAATCGGCGATGAGTCTCGATGGCCGCACGGCCATGGCCAGTGGCGAGAGCCAGTGGATCACCGGGCCGGCGGCGCGTGCGGAAGTCCAGCGCCTGCGCGCGCAGTCCAGCGTGGTGCTCAGCGGCGCCGACACCGTGCTGGCGGACGATGCCCGTTTGACCGTACGCCCTGACGAGCTGGGGTTGGGTGCCGAAGCCACCTTTATGGCGGCCTCGCGGCCGCCGCTGCGGGTGCTGGTCGATGGCCGGCTGCGGGTACCGCTGAGCAAGTCCTTCTTCCAGGTCGGCCCGGCGCTGGTGGCCACCTGTGCGGCTGCAGCCGCCCGTGATCGCTATCTGGCCGATGGCCACGAGCTGCTCGCCGTACCGGGCAGCAATGGGCACGTCGATTTGCGCAAGTTGCTGCTGGAGCTGGCCGGGCGTGGCGTCAACGAGGTGCTGGTCGAAGCCGGGCCGCGTCTGGCCGGCGCCTTCGCCCGTGCCGGGTTGGTGGACGAGTACCGTATCTTCGTTGCGCCCAAGCTGCTCGGCTCCAGTGCTCGGCCGTTGTTCGAGCTGCCGCTCAACCGTATGGCCGAGGCGCCGGAGTTGCAGATTGTCGATATCCGCGCCGTGGGCGACGACTGGCAGATCACCGCGGTGCCCAAGGCCAGGTAGGGTGCGTCGCAGTTCTCTCTGGGCCCCTTGCCTGATGGCAACGACTCAAGCGGGCCTGGCCGATTGGCGGTTGACCCTGCTGCGCGCAGCGCACCCTACGACCCATGCGCCGCGACGATAAATATGGTAAAACGCCACGCGGCCATTCATATGGCTGCAACGTTCTCAGGGCGGGGCGAAATTCCCCACCGGCGGTAATGGTTCGTAGAACCTAGCCCGCGAGCGCTCGCCATGGCTCCTGCCAGGCGAGGTCCAGCAGACCCGGTGCGATTCCGGGGCCGACGGTATAGTCCGGATAAAGAGAGAGCGGGATTCCCTCCACGGGCGCCTCGTGCGTGTCCGCGAAATCCCTATCGATCGGCATTGCCCTGTTTTTGACCAAAACAGGAGTTCGTCCATGCTGTTCAGCAATACCTTCAACGTGAAACCGGAGGGCGTATGTTCACCGGCATAATCGAAGCCATCGGCAGTATCCGCGCCATGACGCCCAAGGGCGGCGACGTGCGCGTCTACGTGGCCACCGGCAAGCTCGACCTGGGTGACGTCAAGCTCGGCGACAGCATCGCCGTCAACGGCGTGTGCCTGACCGCAGTGGAACTGCCCGGCGACGGCTTCTGGGCCGACGTCAGCCGCGAGACGCTGGCGCGCACCGCCTTCGTCGACCTCAAGCCCGGCAGCGCCGTCAATCTGGAAAAGGCCCTGACGCCCACCAGCCGCCTCGGTGGGCACCTGGTCAGCGGCCACGTCGACGGCGTCGGCGAGATCGTCTCGCGTGCCGATAACGCCCGCGCCGTGCAGTTCAAGGTGCGCGCCCCGCGCGAGCTGGCCAAGTACATCGCGCACAAGGGCTCGATCACCGTCGACGGCACCAGCCTGACCGTCAACGCGGTCGATGGCGCCGAGTTCGAACTGACCATCGTGCCGCACACCCTGGCCGAGACCATCATGGTCGACTACCAGGCCGGGCGTAAGGTCAATCTCGAAGTCGACCTGCTGGCGCGTTACCTGGAGCGCCTGCTGCTCGGCGACAAGGCCGCCGAGCCCAAGGCCTCGGGCCTGACCGAAAGCTTTCTCGCCGAACACGGCTACCTGAAGAATTGAGGAGACGCCCCGATGGCGCTCAACACCGCTGAAGAACTGATCGAAGACATCCGCGCCGGCAAGATGGTCATCCTCATGGATGACGAGGACCGCGAGAACGAAGGCGACATCATCATCGCCTCCGAATGCGTCACCGCCGAGCACATCAACTTCATGGCCCGCTTCGCCCGTGGCCTGATCTGCATGCCGATGACCCGCGAGCGCTGTGAACTGCTCAAGCTGCCGCTGATGGCACCGCGCAACGGTTCCGGCTTTGGCACCAAGTTCACCGTCTCCATCGAGGCGGCCGAGGGCGTGACCACCGGCATCTCCGCCGCCGACCGCGCCCGCACCGTGCAGGCTGCCGTGGCGCGCAATGCGGTAGCCGACGATATCGTCAGCCCCGGTCACATCTTCCCGCTGATGGCCCAGCCCGGCGGTGTGCTGGCGCGTGCCGGCCATACCGAAGCGGCCTGCGACCTGGCGCGCATGGGCGGTTTCGAACCGAGCGGGGTGATCTGCGAGATCATGAACGACGACGGCACCATGGCCCGTCGCCCGGAGCTGGAGAAGTTCGCCGAAGAGCACGGCCTGAAGATCGGCACCATCGCCGACCTGATCCACTACCGTCTGATCCACGAGCGCACTGTCGAACGCATCAGCGAGCAGCCGCTGGACACCGAACTGGGCCAGTTCAACCTGGTGACCTATCGCGATGGTGTGGAGAACACCGCGCACATGGCACTGACCCTGGGCACCATCTGCGCCGAAGAACCGACCCTGGTGCGCGTGCACAACATGGACCCGCTGCGCGACCTGTTCATGGTCAATCAGCCGGGGCGCTGGAGCATGCGCGCTGCCATGGCGGAAGTGGCCAAGGCCGGCAGCGGCGTGGTGCTGCTGCTGGGCAACCCACTGACCGGGCCGGAGTTGTTGGCGCTGATCAGCCGCCAGCAGCCGGCCAATCCTGCGACCTACAGCACCGTGGGCGCCGGCTCGCAGATTCTGCGTGACCTCGGCGTACGCAAGATGCGCCTGATGAGCTCGCCGATGAAGTTCAACGCGATATCCGGCTTCGACCTCGAGGTTGTAGAATACCTGCCTTCTAAATAAGAAGCGGCTCGACAGAGCCGCATCTGATGACCCTCTCCCTCCGGGAGAGGGTGCCCGAAGGGTGGGAGAGGGAATTGTGGCCAACGCCGAACCCTCTCCCCCGGCCCCTCTCCCACAAGTGGGAGAGGGGAGCAAAGCCCGCTCCCCCGGGAGCACGAATTTTATTTTCGGGGCGCACGACGCCCCGGCTCTTTAACCCATGTGAGACCCGTCATGACCCTGAAGACCATCGAAGGTACCTTCATCGCCCCGCAGGGCAAATACGCCCTGGTGGTAGGCCGTTTCAACAGCTTCGTCGTCGAGAGCCTGGTCAGCGGCGCCATCGACGCCTTGGTGCGCCATGGCGTGCAGGAAAGCGACATCACCATCATCCGTGCGCCGGGTGCCTTCGAGATTCCGCTGGTCACCCAGAAGGTCGCCCAGCGTGGCGAATACGCGGCGATCATCGCCCTCGGTGCGGTCATTCGTGGCGGCACTCCGCACTTCGAATACGTCGCTGGCGAGTGCACCAAGGGCCTGGCCCAGGTTTCCATGGAATACGGCGTGCCGGTCGCCTTTGGCGTGCTGACCGTCGACTCCATCGAACAAGCCATCGAACGTTCCGGCACCAAGGCGGGTAACAAGGGTGCCGAAGCTGCGCTGTCTGCCCTGGAAATGGTCAGCCTGCTGGCGCAGTTGGAGGCCAAGTGAGCAACTCCGGTAACGGCCAGCCGGCCAAGAAGGGCCCCAGCGGCAAGATTCTCGCGCGCCGCGAAGCCCGTACCCTGGCCATGCAGGCCCTGTACTCCTGGCATATCGCCGGGCAGCCGCTGAACGAGATCGAAGCGCAGTTTCGCGTCGACAACGATTTCAGCAAGGTCGATGGTGCCTACTTCCACGAGATCCTGCACGGCGTGCCGCGGCAGAAGACCGAGCTGGACGAGACCTTCACGCCCCTGCTCGACCGCCCGCTGGAAGAGATCGACCCGGTCGAGCTGGCCATCCTGCGCCTGTCCACCTACGAGCTGAAGAACCGCGTCGACGTCCCCTACAAGGTGGTGATCAACGAAGGTATCGAGCTGGCCAAGGTTTTCGGTGCCACCGACGGGCACAAGTTCGTCAACGGCATCCTCGACAAGCTAGCGCCGACGCTGCGCGCTACTGAAGTAAGCGCCAACAAGCGCTGAGGCCCGCGGGGATGCTCGATTCACGATCCTGCGCTCCCGTGCCCTGCCTGAACTGTGCAGGGCCGGCCCACGGCAGATCGTTGCCGGCTCATGGGTGAGTTCGAGCTGATCCGTCGCTATTTCGCCGCTGCCCCCTGTGCGCAGGGTGGTGACGGCGTGGTTCGCGGTATCGGCGATGACTGCGCGCTGCTGGCGTTGCCCGCCGGTGAACAGCTGGCGGTTTCCACCGACACCTTGGTTGCCGGGGTGCACTTCCCCGAATCCTGCGATGCCTTTCTCCTCGGTCAGCGTGCGCTGGCCGTCTCCGCCAGTGACCTGGCAGCCATGGGCGCTACGCCGCTGGCCTTTACCCTCGCGCTGACCTTGCCGAGCGCCAGTGAAACCTGGCTGGCCGAGTTCGCGCGTGGCCTGCAGCAGATGGCCGAGAACTGCTCGCTGGCGCTGGTCGGTGGCGACACCACGCGTGGCCCGCTGAGCCTGACGCTGACCGTGTTCGGCCGTGTGCCGGCCGGGCAGGCACTGTTGCGCAGCGGTGCGCAGGTGGGTGATCTGCTGTGCGTGGGTGGCGAGCTGGGTGACGCTGCTGGCGCCCTGCCACTGGTATTGGCCCAGCGTGATGCAACGCCTGAAGTCGCCGAGCCTTTGCTGGCTCGTTACTGGTCGCCACAACCGCAGTTGGCCCTGGGCCAGGCGCTGCGCGGCCTCGCCACGTCTGCCCTGGATATTTCCGATGGTCTGCTCGCCGACTGCGGGCATATCGCCAAGGCTTCACAGGTCGCCCTGCAGATCGAACTGGAACAGGTTCCGCTGTCTGCGCCGCTGCTTGCGTTCGCTGGCGAAGAGCAGGCGCGGCTCTGCGCCCTGGGTGGTGGCGACGACTACCGTCTGGCCTTTACCCTGCCCCCAGCCCGGCTCGCGCAGCTGCAAGCCGATTGGCCCGAAGTGTGTGTTATCGGCCGCGTTCAGGCAGGCGCTGGGGTACAGTTGCTGGATGCCGCTGGCCAGCCTATCGATCCGCCAACCGGCGGCTACCAACATTTCTGACAGGACGGAATACGTGTGACCGATCACCCCAACCAGGTTCCCGCCGAATACGTACCGCCTTCGGTGTGGCGCAACCCCTGGCATTTCATCGCTTTCGGTTTCGGCTCCGGCACTCTGCCCAAGGCGCCAGGCACCTGGGGCTCGCTGGTGGCACTGCCCTTCGTGCCGTTGTGGCAGATGCTGCCGGACTGGGGGTATTGGCTGATGCTCGGGGTGACCATGCTGTTCGGCTTCTGGCTGTGCGGCAAGGTCGCCGACGACCTGCGCGTGCACGACCATGAAGGCATCGTCTGGGACGAAATGGTCGGCATGTGGATCACCCTTTGGCTGGTACCTGAAGGTTGGGTCTGGTTGCTGCTAGGCTTTCTGATGTTCCGTCTGTTCGACATCGTCAAACCCTGGCCCATCCACTGGGTTGACCGGCATGTGCATGGCGGAGTCGGCATCATGCTCGATGACGTGATCGCCGGGGTATTCGCCTGGCTGGCGATGCAGGGGCTGGTGTGGGGTTGGGATCGTTATGCAGCGCTGTTGGGCTTTTAGAGAGGCAAGCAAAGATGGCTGCGAGGCTGTTGGCATTGCTGCTGGGCATGAGCGTAATCCTGACGGCGCATGCCGAACTGCAGCCGCCGGACGAGATTCAGGTGGCCAGCGAAGTCTGGGAAGGGCACACCAATGCCGACGGCCCGGGCATGGCCTGGGGTATCCTGCGTGAGGTGTTCGAGCCGGTCGGGGTGCGCTTGCATGTGCAGAGCGTGCCTTACACCCGTGCGGTAGGTCTGGTTCAGCGTGGCAGTGCCGATGCCTGGGTGGGTTCCTACCGCGATGAAATAGATGAAGGTGTGCTGTATCCGCGCTGGCATTACGACGGCGAGCGCGTCAGTGCACTCGGTCTGCGCGGCAAGCCGGCCCCCACGCTGGAGTCGCTCGGTGAGCTGCATCTGGCCTGGAAGCGCGGTTACGAATACCAGCGCTATCTGCCGAATGTGCGGCATTACCGGGAAGTTCGGCAGCATAGCGATATTCTTGGCATGCTTGATCAGGGGCATGCCGATTTCCATATCGACTCCCATTCGGAACTCGAGCTGCTGCTGGCGAATGTTGCGCGACGCGGCCGCTATCAGTTGGTCGAGCTGACCTGGTTGCCGCTTTACATCGGTTTTGCCGATAACGTCAGAGGGCGCGCCCTGGCCGAGCTGTTCGATCAGCGCATGGCGCTGCTGGTCAAGGCCGGGACGTTACGGCCAATCTTCGCGCGCTGGCAGCAGCCTTATCCCTTCGATTGAGCCGGGAGGCCGTCCTACATGCAGTTTCGTCACTGTCTCGCCGTGTTGGCGCTGTTGGGGTCGAGTGTTGTCTGCGCTGCTTCTCAGGTTCAGGTGGTTGGGCTGTTCCCCGGTGCCGCAGTGGTCAATGTCGATGGCCAGCGCAAGCTGGTGCGGGTCGGCCAGACCGGTCCGGGTGGGGTAGAGGTAGTCAGCGTCGACAAGCAGGGCGCGGTGCTGCGTGTCGAGGGTGTCGAGCGCGCCTATCCACTGAGTCGTGAATACAGTGCCGGTTTCGCCGAGCCGGTAAGGAAGCGTCTGAGCATCGCCAAGGGGCCAGGTGGTCACTACTGGATCACCGGTTCGGTCAACGGCCAAAGTGTGCCATTCCTAGTGGATACTGGTGCCACGTCGGTTGCTCTCAACGAAGCCCAGGCGCGCCGCCTAGGCATCGACTTTCGCGTCAGTGGGCAACCGCTCACGGTCAGCACGGCCAGTGGCACGGCGCGGGGCTGGCGGGTCCGCCTGGATCGGGTCAAGGTCGGCGATATCGAGGTGCTTGGTGTCGAGGCCGTGGTGTTGGAGGGTGGCGCGCCCGCCGAAGCATTGCTCGGCATGAGCTTCATGGGGCGGGTGGGCTGGCGCGAAGAACAAGGCATGCTGGTGCTCGAATCCAAGCTTTGAGGTTGCCATTGACCGTTTCGATACTGATGATCGGCAATTCTGACTGACCCGCCAGCGGGGGCTGCTGATACAATGCCGGCCCTGTTTCGTACTCATTGCCAGGAGCATCCGGTGTCCGTCGTGTTCGTCGCCGCCTCCCAACTGCCCACGCCCTTCGGTGTGTTCACCATGCACGGTTTTCTCGATGAGGCTACCGGCAAGGAACATGTCGCCCTGACCTTCGGCAATGTTGCCGACGGTGCACCGGTGCTCGGGCGTCTGCACTCCGAATGCCTGACCGGCGACGCCCTGTTCAGCCTGCGTTGTGACTGTGGTGCCCAACTGCAGGCTGCGCTGCAGGCCATCGCCAACGAAGGCCGCGGCGTGCTGCTGTATCTGCGTCAGGAGGGCCGGGGCATTGGTCTGCTGAACAAGATCCGCGCCTATGAGCTGCAGGACGGTGGGGCCGATACCGTGGAAGCCAACGAGCGCCTGGGTTTCGGCGCTGACCAGCGTGATTACGCCATCTGCCTGCCGATGCTCGAGCACCTGGGCATCGACAGCCTCAAGCTGATGACCAATAACCCGCGCAAGGTCAAAGCGCTGGGTGACATGGGTATCGCCGTGGATCACCGTGTGCCGTTGCAGATTGCACACAACCCCTACAACAAGCGCTATCTTGCCACCAAGGCCGGCAAGCTCGGTCATATGCTGGGCAACCAGCATCAGGGTGAGACCGAGGAGCGCCTGTGACCCGAGGCCAGGTAAAGCGGCGTCTTGCGCTGGCCTGGTGGCGTCAACTGGGCGTGGCGCTGGCGCCCTTGTTCATGTTCAACCTGCTGTTCGGCGGTGGCGGTCACACGGTCATGAGCATGCCGATGTTCATTGCCGGCCTGGCCTCGATGTTCGTCAGCCTGCCGCTGTTCTCTGCCTACAAGCACGCCCTTATCGCCACCCAGAAAGCCCTCGATAGTGACGAGGAACCCGCCGCCTGGCTGGAGCTGGATCGTGTTCGTTTGCGCGCCCTGCTTGGCGCTGCGCTGCCTGCGTGGATCGCCGCGTTGGCAGTCCTTGCTGGCCTCGAGGCGATCCCGCTGGTACTGCTGGCGCTGTCGTCCATCGTGCTGCACAGCCTCTACCGCATACCCCGCCAGTTGGGTTGATGCGCACGCTGCTGCTCGCGCTTTGCCTGCTGGCGTTGCCGCTGTCAGCTGCCGAGCGTGTGATCAGCCTGGCTCCCTCGCTCAGTGAAATCATGCTCGACCTGGATGCGGCCGACCTGCTGGTCGGCGTGCTCGAAGGCGATGAGCATCCCGCCGCGCTGGCGCACCTGCCCACTGTTGGTCGTTATGGTCAGCTGGAATTCGAGCGACTGTTGCAGCTGGCGCCGGATCTGATCCTTATCGCACCCGGTAGCGTGCCGCCGGCGCAACAAGCGCAGTTGCAGCGTTTCGGTATCGACCTGCTGATCGTCGAGCCGCAGCGCCTTGACCAGCTCGGCGATGCCTTCGTGCGTATTGGTGAGCGAGTGGGCCGGATGGAGCAGGGCGAGCGGCTGGCGGCCGAGTTTCGCGCCGAGCTGCACGCGCTGCGCCAGCGCTACCAGCGGGAGCAGCCCCTGACGGTGTTCTATCAGGTCTGGCACCAACCGCTTTACACCATCGGTGGCGAGCAATTGATCGGTGACGCCTTGCAGGTGTGCGGCGCGCGCAACCTGTTCGCCGATCTACCGCAGCCGGCGCCACAGGTCAGTGTGGAGGCTGTGTTGGCGCGTGACCCAGACGTGATACTTGGCGGCAGCAATGCCGAGTTGAGCGCCTGGCAGGCCTGGCCGCAGTTGCATGCGGTGCGCCGCGGCCAGGTCTGGGCGGTGCCGGACAGGGGCCTGGAGCGGCCCAGCCGGCAGATGCTGGGGGCTATCGAGCAGTTGTGTGAACGGATGAAGGCTGCGCGATAGCCCGGCGGGGAGGTGCGCGCGGCGCACCCTACGCATGTTACAGGTTGGGAGTCCAGGTCATGCCGAGCATGAGACTGAGAGGTTGCTCACGGTAGCCATAGTATTGGGAGTTCTCGGCGTTCTGGTAGAGGACGCGGCTGTAGCCCTTGTCCAGCAGGTTATTAAGTTTTAGGTCGAAGCCCAGCTCCTGGCTGGCCTGCCAACTGCCGCGCAGATCGAGCACGCCGTAGCCGGCGATTTCACGATTGTTGGCAGGGTCATCGAAGCTGCGGCTGACCAACTGCCAGCTGGCGCCAATGCCGAAAGCACCGAAGTTGCGGTCGATATCCAGGTTCAACGTGCGCTTGGCGCGACGTTGCAGGGTATGGCCACTATCGCGATCGCGTGGGTCTATCAGGCTCACCCCCAGCGTGGTCTGCCAGCCGAGCAGTTCATGTTGCAACGAGGCTTCGAAGCCATTGATGCGGGCCGTGTCGACGTTGTAGTTGCGGCCGACAAAGGTGCTTGAGTTCCACACATAGGCGATCAGATCGCGTACGTCGGTGCGGTAGATCGAGGCTTCGAGGCGGGTCTTCTCGGCCAGTTGGCTGCGCCATTGCAACTCGTAGCTCTTCGATTTCTCCGGATTGAGATCCGGGTTGGCACCCCAGGAAGCAGGGCCGTAGAGATCGTTGAACGTGGGAACACGGAAGCCTTCGGCGTAGGACAGAACCACGTCGTTGACGCGGTTGAGCGGCACGGTCAGAGCTGCGTTCCAGGTGTTCTCGCTACCGAATTGCTGGTTCTTGTCGTGACGCAGGCCCAGTTCGGTACTGAAGTGTTCGCCGCGGTAGCTGTGTTGAATGAAGCCGGCCTGGTTCCAGCGGCTTTCCTCGCTATATGCGGTGCTGCTTTGCAACTTGTCCTTCTGGTAATCGGCACCAAGCAGCAGGCCGTGGCCATTACCCAGGTCGAGGTTGTTCAGCCAGGCGGCCGAGTTGCGATAGCTGTTGAATGCATCGGTGCCAGCGAACAGCTTGTCGCGATCTTCCAGTTTGTCTTCGCCGTGGCCGATTTCCAGGCGGCTGTTCCAGCTTTCGCTGAGCCGGGCATCGACGAAGGCCGAGAGGCTACTGAGGCTGTAATCGCTGTAGGGCTTGGCCGGGAAGCTGGTAAAGGTGCTGTCATCCCAGCGGCCATAGGGGTTGTCGTACTCACTCTTGCCACGCTGGTCGAGTGCGCTGAGGCCAATCTGCAGATCGTCGTTGAAACGGTGGTTGAGGTTGAAGCTGAAGGCGCGATTGCGATAGGCGTCGTGATCGGCATCGGATGCCCAGGAGGGGCCGGTGCGATCGATGCCGGCGGTTTCTTCCAGGCTGGTGTTGAGGCTGTAGCGTGTCTGCTGGTCGCCACCGGATACGCCCAGGCTGCGTTCCCAGGTTCCCTGGCTGCCGCCAGCGATGCGCAGGTAGGGATGAACGCCTTCGCCCTGATCTCGGCGAGTGAAGATCTGCACCACGCCACCGATAGCATCGGCGCCATAGAGAGCGGAGCGAGAGCCGCGCAGCACTTCTACACGTTCAATCTGCTCGATGTTCAGATATTGCAGGCTGGCGCCGCCGGAGGAGACCGAGCCGGTACGTTGACCATCGATCAGCACCAGGCTCTGCGCATTGTTGGTTCCACGGATGAACAGGCTGGTATTGCTGCCACGGCCGCCGTTCTGCACGTATGCGCTCCATAGACCCCATCTTCAACTGACCTCTCCGTATCCCGGATGCTGGGCTCCCTATTTTCCCGTGGAGTTCCGTCATGATGCGTCCCGACGCCAAAGTGCAGAAGGTCTATCTCTACCCAAAGCCCGTCGACTTCCGCAAATCCATCAATGGACTGGCCGCGCTGGTCGAGCTGGACATCAAGGTGGAGGTGTTCAACCCGGTGCTGTTCGTGTTCCTCAATCGCACCCGCAGTCAGGTCAAGATTCTCTACTGGGAGCGCAATGGCTTCTGCCTGTGGCTCAAGCGACTGGAAGCTGAGCGTTTCAAGACCAAACCCGATGCGGGTGACGAAGCCATCGAACTGACGGTCGACGAGCTGAACTGGCTGCTCGACGGTATCGACCTGTGGCGTAACCGTCCGCATCAGGTTCTGACGCCGCGTTACGTGGCCTGAGCCGGTATAATCCGGCGCCATGAAATTTGGCGCCGACAACCTTCCCGACGATCCCGTCCTGCTCAAGCAGATGCTGCTGTTGGCTCAGGGAAAGGTGGCGCAACTCCAGGAACAAGTCGCCTTGCTGCGCCACAAGCTGTTCTCGCCCAAGTCCGAGCGCAGCCCTGAAGATGCCGACTCGCCGCAGTTGGCCATGTTCAACGAGGTCGAAGAGCTGATCGAAGCGCCGGCCGCCGAGCCAGTCGAAGCCGAAGAAGTCGTTGCGCCGGTCAAGCGCCGTGGCAAACGCAAGCCGCTGCCGGCCAACCTGCCGCGTATGGAGGTCATCCATGAGCTGCCCGAGCATGAGCTGACCTGCGCCTGCGGTGCCTGCAAGCAGGTGATCGGCGAGGAGACCAGCGAGCAGCTGGAGATCATCCCGATGCAGGTGCGGGTCATCCGCCACATCCGCAAGACCTATGCCTGCAAGGCCTGTGAAACCGCGCCGGTCACCGCCGACAAGCCGGCACAACTGATCGAGAAGAGCCTGGCCAGCCCCAGCGTGCTGGCGATGCTGCTGACCACCAAGTACGCCGACGGCATCCCGCTGTACCGCTTCGAAAAGATGCTCAGCCGCCACGGCGTCGACATCCCACGCCAGACCCTGGCGCGTTGGGTGATCCAAAGTGGCGAGCAACTGCAACCGCTGCTCAACCTGATGCGCGACAAACTGTTCGAATACCCCGTGCTGCACTGCGACGAAACGCGCTTACAGGTGCTGCATGAACCGGGGCGCGACCCCTCGGCACAATCCTGGATGTGGGTGCAAAGCGGTGGGCCGCCGGACAAGCCGGTGATCCTTTTCGACTACACAGCCAGCCGCGCGCAGGAGGTGCCGCTACGCCTGCTCGATGGCTACCGCGGCTACCTGATGACCGACGACTACGCCGGCTACAACGCCGTGGCTGCACGCGACGGCATCGAACGCCTGGGCTGCTGGGCGCATGCGCGACGCAAGTTCGTCGAAGCCCAAAAGGTGCAGCCCAAGGGCAAGACTGGGCGTGCCGACGTGGCGCTGAGCCTGATCAACAAGCTCTACAGCATCGAGCGTGACCTGAAGGACGCTGACCATAACGAACGCCTCGACGTCCGCCAGCAACGCAGCCAGCCCCTGATCGACCAACTCAAGGCCTGGCTGGACAAAACCCAGCCGCAGGTCGCTGGGCAGACGGCCCTGGGCAAGGCGGTGAACTACTTGGCCAGAAACTGGAGCAGGCTGGTGCGCTACATCGAAGGCGGGCATCTACCGATCGACAACAACCGCGCCGAGAACGCCATCCGTCCCTTCGTCATCGGCCGCAAGAACTGGCTGTTCAGCGACACGCCCAAGGGTGCCACGGCCAGCGCGCAGATCTACAGCCTGATCGAAACTGCCAAAGCCAACGGGCAAGAGCCTTACGCCTGGTTGCGCCACATCCTTGAACGCCTGCCGACCGCCAGTAGCGTCGAGGATTACGAAGCGCTGCTGCCGTGGAGTTGCTCGCCAGCGAGCGCATCCTGACAGACCCGCCACATCAGCAGTAGGTGGGGTTTATGGAGCAGTTAC
>NZ_FMZQ01000042.1 GCF_900102635.1 Ectopseudomonas chengduensis
AGTGCCTGTAGCGAACATGCCGGCGTAAATCAGCCAACGGATAAAGTGATCACTGAGCAGCTCAGCCTCCCTTTCCAGTTCGGCTGTTAAAAAAACAACACCGTTGTTTGAAAGCACCAGCAAATCAAGTGCTCACTCTTCTATTTTACAGTACCTGGCAACAGCACTTTGCGGTGCAGTCGATCAGATATCCGGAAGGTTGATCGTAAGCTTCAGCCTAGCGCTCTTCGAATTTAATGTCGTCGAGCTTCGGCCCAACCATTCCCCCGACCTACTCTTCCCTCCCCTAGAGACCCTAGCAGTCACTTGAATCGCGGCTGTCTGCGATAAGGTGTTGCTGGTAACTATTGCATCAGCGCCTGAAAACTCCACCTCGGCCGGCAGACTTGAGACCTTAAGTCGTATGGTAGCGAGAGGTACCTTGGAGCCCGATAGCGTCTGTACGAAAACGAACACACTGTCATCCAAAGCGACCTTTTCGAAAATTTCCGGGGAAATGTCCACCCGTACCTTGAGCGGTGTTGGTGGCAAGCCAGCAACATGGTTAATCGTCAAATTGTTGTTTTTTTCATCCGCTGAAAGACCGTTTCTTGCCTTTCCAATGGCCTGTACTAAAGCAGCGTGTGACGGATGGTCGGAACCCATCTCTGCTAATGCGTGATGCCAATATTTTAAAGCATCTTGGTAACGATGCTCTTCAAACGCAGCCAGACCTATGAGACTCAAGCTCTGGAGCTCACCCGGATTTCCATTTAAAGCTTCATCTGTCAGCGCCTTGATTGGCGGAGACCACATTTTGTTGTTAGAGAAATACAATGCTTTAGCCCACTCGCCTAATAACTCCGGTCGGCGACCGGCCAGTGACACCGTTCGTTCGAACATTCTAGCGGCATCGTCGGGCCTCCCTTGAGCCATGTAGTTTTGGGCCAGGTTATAAGCGTTCTCAGCTGACTCCGGTTGGGCGTTAACCGCGCGTTCCAGACGGTCGTTCATTTGCGCGAGTGAACCGGGAGGCTGGGCGAACTCACGAACCAGCTCGACTTTGTCGCTGGCGCCAAAATGCAGGTACAGCGCGAGCCCCAGCGCCGGTATCAAGAAAGCCACGAATACTGGTAGCGGCTTGCCTGTAGTCGAAAAACGTTCGAGGCCAGCTCCTTCGGTGTCCGCCAGCAATTCGCGGTCCGCCTCAGAGCGTGTTGCCGCTGACCGAAAACTGACCCAGTAGAGGCTGTTCTGCCGACTGAAAACTGACCCAGGTGTTCAACTGCTTCTGCTCAATTTTTGAGCA
>NZ_FMZQ01000009.1 GCF_900102635.1 Ectopseudomonas chengduensis
GCGCTTTGCAGAAGGCCTGCGCAGTGACCATTTGCGTCTCAGTCGACGCCTGATTGAGTACGCGATAGAACTGATCGAGTTCGGTTTGCAGGGCCGTGCGCGGCTGATTGAGCAGGAACAGGACGAGGTTCTTGAAGGTGAGCTGGCGTCGGCGGGTAAAGTCTTGAGGATTCTGGCGGTGGGCGGCGATGAAGGCGGGACAATCGAGCGGACTGGTTATTTTTTGTACAATTTTCAAACCAGGGCTTGGCTGGCGGTGTCAAGCGATGCGGTATAGGTAGTCAAAAGGGCTTCTCCCATGCACTGATTTGAGCGCTAATTATATGATATTTATGGATAATTTCCAAAGTTGATGACATTGGAACTATACCGGCTCCTCCAATCTATATAGGAAAGCCCTTATTCAGAAAGCCTTCTGCTGATTCAGAGCAAATCGGAGTGGTCGAAGAGAATTATTATTACGAGGTAGATAGCATCGTTTCTGGCTTCGATTCTTCTGTTAGGTATCTTTATGTGCATTTGTATCCCCAAGAAAAAGGTAAGTTTTCCCTTGAAGGACACATATGGGGCTACTTACTTATAGAGGAGCGCTGAAAAACCAACCAACTTTGCGCCTTAGTGGAAAAGGGGACAGATTTATTTTCCCGCCTAGCGTCTTTTCTATTTGATCGCAAAGCGCCATCTTTCCCGGCTCAAACCCTTGCGGTCAAGCCCTTCAAACGCCAGAAACGAAAAAGCCCCGTCAGTGATGACGGGGCTTTTGCTTGGCTGTCTGGAGCGGGTGATGGGAATCGAACCCACGGCTCTAGCTTGGGAAGCTAGGGTATTACCATTATACGACACCCGCAGCGGGTGCCTTTATACCGGAACTCGACCTGAGAATAAAGCGCGGAGCAGGGCAGTAGACGCATCCGCTCCGCGCTCGGTGCCCCTCATACCGCCATTGCCTGGAGGTCGCGCAGGTCGCCTTTGACTGGCAGTTGCAGGCGTTTGCTGGGGGCGTTGAAAAAGTCCAGCAGCACGCGTTGGCTCTGCAGCCAGGCGGCCTTGTGTTCCATGTCGAGGAAGTGGCCGGCATCGTCGATCACGGCGAACTGGGCGTGGTCGATGTGCTGGGCGAACAGGCAGGCGTCCTCCACCGAGGTGTATTCGTCACGGTCGCCGTTGACGAATAGTAGCGGGATGTCGATGGCCTGCAGGCATTCCTTGCCGCAGTTCGCTTCCATGCTCAGCACCTGCTTGATGTGCGCGTACATCTGCCGGTATTCGTGCTCATCCAGGGTGCTGATGTGCTTGTGGTTGAAGCGCTTGAACAGCGACGGCAGGTGCTTGCCGATGGTGCTGTTGACCAGCAGGGCGACGTTGTCGCGATCCACCGCGTTCAAGAAGCGCAGGCCCTTGTGCAGGTAGTCGAGCATCGGCACGTTGAGGATCGGCGAGAAGGAGCAGATGGCGGCCTTCTCCAGCGTCGCCGGGCGTTGGGCCAGGGCTAGCATGGAGGCGACACCGCCCCAGGAGAAGGACATCAGGTAGTTGGCGCCGTAGAGGTCGATCAGGTGCAGCAGGATCGCCGCTTCGTCTTCCTTGCTGATGGGCGTGAAGTCGCTGTTGTAGGGCTTCGACTGGCCGGCATAGGGCAGGTCGAAGGCCACTACGTTGAACTGCGGCTGCAGGTACTTGATCGTTTGCGCGAACGAGGCGGTGGTCGCCAGAGAGCCGTTGACCAGGATGATGGTCTTGCTTGCTGCCGGATTGCCGTAGAACTCCGTGTGTACGTTGTGCTTCCTGTTGATCTCGACGACTGCGGTTTCTGGCCTCATGTCGTTTCCTCCTGGCGCAAGTGAGCAAGGCGAGCGGGCGACCGTTCGCGCTGGAATGAGCAGTTAGAAAAGCGCCTGAGCGTGACAGCATGATGTCAGGCTGGAGATTTTTATAAGTATAGGAATTTCAATCAGTTAGGATCGAAACAGGCGAGCGCTCCAGGCTTTTTCAGGGCCTTGGAGAGGGCGGTGTTACCAGGCAGGAATCCAGTCGGCGCAGAGCGCCATCAACCGAAAAAATACTTTACTGTCTTTCTGTGACCGGCTGGTCACCTGAAGACTTATGGTTCGATTCAAGCAGTTACCTTGCAGCCACGCAAGGGTGAGTCACATCTTTGTAGCCGATTGGTGATGCCGTTGGTCGGGTAGTCAGATTCAGGCGTAGGGCGACGATCAAACGCTGGCGATTTCCGCATCCGTCAGTGCGCGGTATTGGCCGGGGGCGAGCTGTGGGTCGAGGACGATTTCGCCCATGCTTTCGCGGTGCAGGGCGACGACGCGATTGCGGAAGTAACCGAACATACGCTTGACCTGGTGGTAACGGCCTTCGAACAGGGTCAGCCGTGCTTGGTGGCTGCTCAGTACGTCGAGCTGGGCGGGCAGGGTGGTGAGGTCTTCGAAGGCGAAGTACAAACCTTGGGCGAAGACCTCGGCGTATTCGGCGGTGATCGGCTGTTCGGTGGTGACGTGGTAGACCTTGGGCTTGCGCTGCTGCGGCTGGGTGATGCGCCGCGACCAGCGCCCGTCGTTGGTGATCAGCAGCAGGCCGCTGGTGTTCAGGTCGAGGCGACCGGCCAGGTGCAGGTCGTGCTTGTCCGGCTCGGCGAGCAGGTCGAGGACGGTACGGTGTTCGTCGTGCTCGGTGGCGCTGACCACACCGACCGGTTTGTGCAGCATCCAGTAGCGCGCGCTACGCCCGGCTTGCAGCAGTTCGTCATCCAGCTCGACGCGCTGGAAGTCGCGCACCTCATGTCGCGGGTCGTGTACCACGGCGCCGTCCACACGCAGGCGGCCGGCGCTGATCAGCAGGCGGCTGTCCTGGCGGCTGAAGCGCGGGAAGTTGCTGAGGAAGCGATCCAGGCGCATGGCTCAATCGCGCTCGCGGGGTTCAGTGGCCTTCAGTGCACCAGCGCAGGCGGGGCACAGGCAGGCCTGGTTGCATTGCTCGGGCGTCAGGCGCTGCAGCGCGGCAGGGTCGATTTGCGCGTCGAAGCACCAGCAGGGCTCGTCACGCCCGGCGGCGACGCTGCACTGGTTGCTCTTGCCGCATAGCGGGCAGTGTTGAGTGTCCATCAGAGATCGAGGCAGACGCGGTCGCGCCCAGCTTGCTTGGCACGGTACAGCGCGCGGTCGGTGCGACCGAGCAGGGTGTGCAGGCTCTCGCCGGCATGCCACTGGCTGAGGCCAAGGCTGACGGTGACCTGCAGGCTCTGGCCTTCGACTTCATGGCGCTGTTCGGCGCATTGCTGGCGCAGTTTCTCGGCCAGGTCATGGGCAGCCTGGCGGTCGGTGTTCTTCAGCAGCAGGATGAACTCCTCGCCACCCCAGCGGCAGAGAATGTCGGACTGGCGCAGCGTGCCGCGTAGTTGCTGGGCGAAATCGTGCAACACCTGGTCGCCGGCAAGGTGGCCGTGCTGGTCGTTGATCAGCTTGAAGTTGTCGAGGTCCAGCAGTACGGCGCACAGCGGGCTGCTGTCGCGCTGCGCTTCCTGCAGCGCCTGTTCGGCGAGAATGTCGAAGCCACGGCGGTTGGGCAGGTCGGTGAGGCTGTCTGTGGTGGCCAGGGCGGCGATGCGACGCTGGTAGCGACGAATCGCCAGGCTCACCAGGGTCAGCACGATGACGGTGACCAGCAGGCACAACAGCAGGTTGATGTAGAGCCCCTGGCGGATGCCGGCCAGGGCCTTGTCCTGCTTGTCGACGAACAGATACCACTCCAGCTCGGGGATGTAGCGCACGTTGAGGAAGTGCTCGCGGCCCTGCTCCTGGTACTCGAACTGACCGCTTTGCGGCGTGGGCAGTTTTTCCATTAGGCCGTCGAGGCCGGGCACGTCGGCCAGTGAATCGCCGACCTGGGCGCCCATTGGTCCGCCTTGGGCGCCAGTGAGGGTGATGCGCCCGGTGGTGTCGACGAAGTAGACGCTGCGCTCATAGCGCGCCTGATATTCGTCGATCAGCTTGACCACGGCATCGACGGCCAGGCCGACGCCGGTGGCGCCAATGAAGCTGCCGTCGTAGTCGAGCACCTTGTAGTTGATGAAGATGGTCAGACGGTCGGCGTTGGCCATGTCGACGTCGACGTTGATCTCGTAGGGCTCCTTGAGGCCGCGTACGCGGTAGTACCAGACGTCACGCGGCTCTTCCGGCTTGACCTGCTTGAGCACGCCCTTGGCCTGGTAGTAGGTGCTGGTCCTGTCGGAGACGAAGAAGCTGGTAAAGGCGCCGTAGTGCTCCTGCACTTCACGCAGGTAGCGAGTCATCTGTCCGGTGTCCTGTTCGCCGGCCAGCACCCAGTCACGCAGGAAGGTGTCACGGGCCATCATCGAGGAGATGAGGATAGGGCGCACCAGGTCCTTCTGGATTTCCGAATAGACGGTGTCGGAGGTCAGTGGCAGTTCGGTGTTGATGATGCTGTCGCGAATCGAGTCGCGCGAGGCGTAATAGCTCAGCAGCGAGGTGGTGAGAAAGCCGCTACCGAGCAGGAACAGGAGCAGTAACACCAACGAGGTTTGCGTGTGCCGTTTGGGGCGCAGGGACATGGGTGAATCCGGGAGCGGGCTAATGGCGTGATGCTAGCTTGCCGGAAGGGGATAGCGCCAGTTGTGATCATGATCGGTGCTGTATGTGGGGCGGATGAAAGTTGGGGTTATGCCAATCCGGCAAGGCGAGCAAGGCAGCCTTGCGTAGGAGGCCCACCCTGGGGCGAAGCTTTGCGAGGCGTCGTTAGCCAGGTTCGCGGCGGGGCGCCGCTCCTACAGGTTGGGTGTATCGACATTTGACCGGGTGGCTGGTTTTCCCGGATTGCATCCGGGCTACGGACTGTAGGAGCGGATTTATCCGCGATTGGTTTGCGGGTATTGCGGTGGGTCATGAGGCGGTCGCGGCTAAAGCCCCTCCCACAGGGAATCGGTGGATTTGGGGAGTGTTGTGAAAATGCGGCCAACGCTTCTCCGGCAGGGAATCGGCGTTTGTGTGGATCGCGGCTGAAGCTGCTCCTTCGCGGTCGTGGCTGGGACGCCTCCTACAAGGGCTGGTAAGGCCCTGTGGGAGGCGCTTCAGCGGCTAGCTTTTCAGGCCTCTTCCAACACCACCACACGCTGCCCGGCGCGCACGGGCGAGCCCGGCTGTACGCGTACTTCGCGCACGGTGCCGGCCATCGGTGCGGTGAGCGGGATTTCCATCTTCATCGACTCGAGGATCACCAGTACGTCGCCAGCCTGCACCTGCGCGCCGGCTTCCACCTGCACCTGCCAGAGGTTGCCGGCGATATGGCTTTCGATGCCGTGTTGGCCGGCTGCCAGCGGGGCGTCATCGCCGAGTTCGGCGGCCACTTCCTCGACTTCGAAATGCGCCTGGCCGCTGTCGATCCAGCGCTGGCGTTCGGCGTCGAAGGCCGCTCGCTGCTGCTGGCGGAAGGCGGCGATGCCATCGGCTTCGTCGTCGAGAAACTGCTGGTAGTCGGCCAGAGCCAGTTCGCTGTGTTCGATGTGCAGCGGGTAGCGACCGAGCGGGAAGTCGCGGCGGATACGCAGCAGTTCGTCAGCCGATACCGGGTAGAAGCGGATCTGGTCGAAGAAACGCAGCAGCCAGGGCTTGCCGTCGAAGGCTTCGACCGCGCGGTAGCGGTTCCACATCTGCAGGGTGCGGCCGACGAACTGGTAGCCGCCGGGGCCTTCCATGCCGTACACGCACATGTAGGCGCCGCCGATGCCGACCGAGTTTTCCGCCGTCCAGGTGCGCGCCGGGTTGTACTTGGTGGTGACCAGGCGATGGCGCGGGTCGAGCGGGGTGGCCACCGGTGCGCCGAGGTAGACGTCACCCAGGCCCATGACCAGGTAGCTGGCGTCGAATACCGTGCGGTACACCTCGTCGAGGTTCGGCAGGTCGTTGATGCGGCGGATGAACTCCAGGTTGCTCGGGCACCAGGGGGCGTCCTTGCGTACGGTGGTCATGTACTTGTCGATGGCCAGCTGGCAGGCCGGGTCGTCCCAGGACAGCGGCAGATGGACGATACGCGACGGCACCTTGAGGTCGCGCGCGGCGCATACCGCGTCCCACTCGCCGGCAACGATATCGAGCAGCGTCTGCAACGGCAGGGTTTCCGGTTGGTAGTGCACCTGTAGCGAGCGGATGCCTGGCGTCAGGTCGATTACGCCGTCGAGCTGCTTGGCCTCCAGCGCCTGCATCAACGCATGGCCACGGAAACGCAGCACCAGGTCGAGTTCCGGCTGGCCGATTTCCAGCAGCAGGTGGGTGTCACCGGAAAGGCGCGCGACCAGGCGGGTGTCGGCGTGGCCCAGGTCGAGGAGGATTGGACTTTGTAGCCCGGATGCAATCCGGGACTCAGGTGCTGCGATTTCCCCGGATTGCATCCGGGCTACGGTCGCGTCTGTAGGAGCGGATTTATCCGTGATTTCGGTGCCGCCTGCATCGCGGCTGAAGCGGAGCGCCGCCCGGCCGCTCCCACAAAGGCTGGTGCATTCGCTGGCACTGGCTTTGGCCAACGCCCTTGCCATGGCGATATCCACCGGCACGAAGCGCACCTTGTCGCCGGCCTTGAGCTGGCCGAGCTGCCACAGGTCGGCCTCGATGATGGTCACCAGGCAGACGAAGCCGCCCAGGCTGGGGCCATCCGGGCCGAGGATCACCGGCATGTCGCCGGTAAAGTCCACTGCGCCGATGGCGTAGGGGTTGTCGTGGATGTTGGACGGGTGCAGGCCGGCTTCGCCACCGCTGTCGCGCACCCATTCCGGTTTCGGGCCGATCAGGCGTACGCCGGTGCGACTGGAGTTGAAGTGCACTTCCCAGTCGGTGGCGAGGAAGCTGTCGACATAGCCGGGCGTGAAGTATTCCGGCGCGCCGTGCGGGCCGTAGATCACGCGCAGTTCGCGCACGACTGGCAGGGCCGGGCAGAGTTCGACAGGCAACTGCGCGCCGCTACTGGTATCGCTCAACGGCAGCAGGTGCAGCACGTCGCCGGCGCGCAGCGCACGGCCGCCGTGGCCGCCGAACTGGCCGAGGGTGAAGGTGCTCTTGCTGCCCAGGTAGTCCGGCACCTGAATGCCGCCGCGAATGCTCAGGTAGCTACGTGCGCCGGACCCGGCAATGGTGCCGAGGGCCAGGGTGCTGCCGGCTTGGATCAGCAGGGCGGTGTTCATCGGCTGTTCCACGCCATCGACGGCCAGCGGGATCTCGGCGCCGGTGATGGCGACCACCGCGTCGGTATTGAAGCGCAGCAGCGGGCCGCTCATGGTGATTTCCAGCGCAGCGGCGCCTTCGTCGTTGCCGAGCAGACAGTTGCCCAGGCGCAGGGCGCGGCTGTCCATCGGCCCGGACGGCGGCACACCAACGGCCCAGTAGCCGAGGCGGCCGGGGCAGTCCTGCACGCTGGTCTGGGTGCCGGCGCTCAGTACCTCGAAGGTGCTGGCCTGATAGACGAGGTTTTCCAGGCAGCGCGTCCAGGGATGGCCGCTGGCGAAAGGCGCATCGCTGAGGATCTGGCGCAGGTAGTCGCGGTTGCATTCCACGCCGTACAGCACGGAATCGCCAAGGGCTTTGTCCAGAGCGGCGCTGGCTTGTTCGCGGGTTGGCTGCCAGGTGATCAGCTTGGCGATCATCGGGTCGAAGTAGGGCGGAATCTCGCAGCCGGCTTCGACCCAGGTGTCGACACGCAGGGCCTTGCCGTCGGCTTCGGGAAATTGCACGGCGGTCAGTAGGCCGGGGCTGGGCTGGAAATCCCGGCCTGGGTCTTCGGCGTACAGGCGCGCCTGGATGGCATGGCCGGACGGTTTGAGTGCTTTGGCCAGTTCGCTGAGTGGCGCCAGGTCGCCGGCCGCCAGCTCGATCATCCAACGCACCAGGTCGACGCCCCACACCTGTTCGGTGACGCCGTGTTCGACCTGCAGGCGGGTGTTCACTTCGAGGAAGTAGAAGCGCTCGGCCTCGCTGTCGTAGACGAATTCGACGGTGCCGGCGCTGCGATAATTCACCGCCTTGGCCAGCTTGATCGCCGCCGCGCACAGCTCATTCGCCATGCCGGCTGGCAGGTTCGGTGCCGGGGTTTCTTCCAGCACCTTCTGGTTGCGCCGTTGTACCGAGCAGTCGCGCACGCCGAGGGCGAGCACTTCACCCTGGCCGTCGCCGAACACCTGTACTTCCAGGTGGCGGGCGCGCTGGATGTACTTCTCGATAAATACGCCGCTGTCGCTGAAGTTGTTCTGCCCCAGACGTTTGACCGCCTCGAAGGCCTCGCTCAGCTCCGCCGCCGAACGGCACACACGCATGCCGATACCGCCACCGCCGGCGGTGCTTTTCAGCATCACCGGGTAGCCGACCTGCTCGCCGGCTACCAGAGCAGCGTCGAGGTTTTCCAGCAGCTCGGTACCTTCGAGCATCGGCACGCCGTGCTGTTTGGCCAGGGCACGAGCGGTGTGCTTGAGGCCGAACACGCGCAGTTGTTCGGGCGTCGGGCCGACGAAGGCAATGCCGGCGGCTTCGCAGGCTTCGGCGAAGGCGGCGTTTTCGGAGAGAAAGCCGTAGCCGGGGTGGATGGCTTTAGCGCCGCTACTTTTGGCGGCAGCGAGAATCTTGTCGACCGCCAGGTAGGTCTGCGCGGCCGGGCCGTCGCCGAGGGAGAAGGCCTCGTCGGCCTGCTGGATATGCAGGCTGGCGGCGTCGGCTTCGGAGTACACGGCCACGCCGCCGACGTTCAGTTCACGCAGGGTGCGCAGGATGCGGCAGGCGATGGCGCCACGGTTGGCGATCAGCAGTTTCTCAAACATCAGGGTGACCCTCTAAGGTCATGGCGGGCCGTCCCGCCGTCATTCGTCATGTGCCACGGTCGTCCGTGGTGAAAATCCGGGTGATGCGTGTTGCGCGTGCTGGGGACAAATTTTGTAGGGCGGGTGAAACCCGCCGGGCCTTGGCGGGTTTCACCCGCCCTACGTCAGTTCCACACCAGCACTTCGGCGGGGGTTGGGTTCCAGCCGTTGCACGGGTTGTTCAACTGCGGGCAGTTGGAGATCAGCACGATCACATCGGTCTCTGCTTTTAGCTCCACGTACTTGCCGGGTGCGGAGATGCCGTCCTCGAAGGTCAGGCCGCCCTCCGGCGTTACCGGAACGTTCATGAAAAAGTTGATGTTGGCGCCGATGTCGCGCTTGCTCAGGCGGCCGTCGTGCAGGCTGGCGCGCAGGAAGTTGTCGCGGCAGCTGTGCATATAGCGCTTGTCCAGCGCGTAGCGCACGGTGTTGCTCTCTTGAGCGCAGGCGCCGCCGAGGGTGTCGTGGCGACCACAGGTGTCGGCGACGATGGTCAGCAGCGGCTTGCCGAGGTTGGAGTAGAGCACCGTGCCGGTGGTCAGGTAGACGTTGTTCTGCTTGCGCAGGGTGCGCTGCGGGTCGAAGCGTTCGCGTGGGTTGCGTGCGGCGAAGAACAGGGTGTCGATCGCCTGATTGCCTTCGAGGTCGTGCAGGCGCAGGGTCTGCCCGGCCTTGACCTCGAACAGGTAAGGTTCGCCCGCCGGGATGGTGTGGCGGAACACGGCGGTTTCGGGATGCAGGTTGCTGGCGGTAAGGGTCATTTCGGCAGCCCTCAGATGTACTGGCGTTCGGTGTTGTGGAAGCCGCGGCCGTTCTCCGGGCGCGAGGTGCGGCAGAGCACGGTGATGCCGTCGCTGTCGACCTTGCTCCAGGTCAATTGCACTGGTTTGGGCGCGTACTGTGGGTTGGGATCCATCGGGTGTTGCAGGGCGGTGAGCACCACCAGGGTGTCCATCGGCGCGTACAGCTCGATGTAGTCGCCGGCCTTGCTGTTGTTGGGCTGGAAGTGGAAGGTGCCCTCGGCGTCGACATCCACGCGGCTGAACAGGTTGAGGTTCATCAGCAGGTCGAGCAGGTTCAGATCCCACTTGCCCATTTCCACCAGCAGGTTGTCCATGCCGTTGCGGAAGAAGCCGTTGCGCAGTTCCTGATAGCGGCCCTGGCCGTACTTCTCCAACACTTCGTCGGCGTTCAACACGCCGCCGAAGCTGTCGTGCCAACCGCAGGTATCGGCGGTGATGGCGGCCAGCACCTTGCCCATGTCCGAGTACAGGCAGTGGCCGGCGGTGAGCTTGGCGGTGTGCTGGCACTTGAGGGTGTCGGGAAGGTTCAGGCGCTCGCTTTTTTCGGCCGCGTTGAACAGCAGCACGCTGACGTTGGCGCCGCCTTCCATATCGGCGATGCGCAGCAGCTGGCCACGCTTGAGGATGAAAGAGGTATGGCCGCCGCCGGGTACGATTTCTTCGTACAGGCTCGGGCGCAGGGTAAGGGCAGTGTTCATGGGTACCTCGGGGTCAAAGCCGGATCGTCAGGCGCCGGCAGTGGCGCCTGATCATCATTGCGATGGTGTGGGGTGCGGCGGTCAGAGCTTGCCGTCGACGGCCATCTGTACGTAGCTCGGGTCGAAACGCAGCTTGATGTTGGCACTGTCGCCGGTAGTCACGTCGCCCGCGAAGGTCATGCCGATGGCGTCAGCGCTGCGCGCGCCTTCACCAAGGATGCCGTGCTCGAAGCTGAAGTTGGCGACCTTGGTCATGGTCTCCGGCAGGGCCGGGCTGGTGACGAAGTCCAGGGTTTCCTGCGGCGTGTAGAACAGCTTGGTGGTCGCCAGTTGCGCCTGGTAGCCGGCCAGGTCGGTGCCGGAGGCCTTGGCCATTTCGGTCAGGGCTTCGGTGGCTTCGGGCGTGCCGGATTGCATCAGTTCGAGAATCTCGAACCAGGCGCCGACCAGGGCTTTGCCGAAGTCTGGGTTGTCCTTCAGGGTCTGGGTATTGACCACCATCATGTCGAGGATTTCACCGGGGATCTTCGAGGAGTCGAACACCTGGGTGCTGCCGGGCTGGGCGATGATTTCGGCGAGCATCGGGTTCCAGGTGGCGGCGGCCTGCACGCTGGGGGTGGTATAGGCGGCGATGATGTCGGCGTCGGAGGTGTTCACCACCGTCACGTCACGCTCGCTCATGCCTGCCGACTCCAGCGCGCGGGCGAGGAAGTAGTGGGAGACCGACAGCTCCACCAGGTTGACCTGCATGCCTTTGATGTCGGCCAGGGTCTTGCCCTCGCCCTTGATCAGCAGGCCGTCGTTGCCGTTGGAGTAATCACCGACGATCAGCGCGGTGCTGTCCACACCACCGGCGGCGGGGATGGTCAGGGCATCCATGTTGGTCATGGTGCAGCCGTCGAACTGACCGACGCTGTACTGGTTGATGGATTCGACGTAGTCGTTGAGCTGCACGACATCGATGTCGATGCCGTATTTCTTCGCCCATTTGTCGATGATGCCGGAGGTACTGGCGTGGCCCCAGGGCATCCAGCCGGCGTAGAGCGTCCAGCAGACGCTGAAGCTGTCTTTCTTCTCGGCATGAGCGCTGAAGCTGAGCACCGCGGCCAGACCGGCAGCGGCGAAGGAGAGCAGACGGTACTTGCGCATTTGGAACCTCCAGTGTTGGTGAGTACGGGCAGGAGTCGCGGCACGTTTCGAATCGTTCGAAAGGCGCGTTCTCCCGGGCTTTTATCCCGCCGTGTAACCTCACTGGAGGTCGATGACTCTCGGACCAGCACTTGCCAGGCAAGTCGGAACCCTAGTCATCCATTTCGCAAATTGTGGTGCCGCGATTCCGGGAAACCCCGGTTAGAACCTGCACACCCAAGCTTTAGCGAATAGCGTGCCAGCTCGCCGATGCCCGTGGCTGGGCACTCTGGCAAGGCTGCTTGCGGTTTGCGTGCTGCCTGATGGGGCTTGAGTGGCGTTCATTGCACCGTTCGGGGGCAATTCGGCTCGTGGCATCGCGCCCTGGCGGCGTCAGGGCGGTGGCATGGAAATCGCTATCGACCCTGTTGCAGGGGCGGCCTTGCTGCCGCTCTCGGGACGACCCGACCCGCTGCTCGTCTGGACGACCAGGTAACTCACTTGTTCAAGGGAGATTGCCATGGCGCATACCCATTTCACCTCCATTCCCCTGATCGACGTCTCGGGCTTGTATAGCGAGCATTTTGCCGAGCGCCAGCGCGTAGCCGATGAGCTGGGCCGTGCCGCGCGCGAGGTCGGCTTCCTGCAGATTACCGGGCACGGCATTTCGCGTGAGCTGCGCGACGGTTTGGTCGACCAAGCGCGCCGCTTCTTCGCCCGCCCGCTGGAGGAGAAGATGCGTTTTTACATCGGTCAGTCGAGCAACCACAGCGGTTACGTGCCGGAGGGCGAGGAGCAGTTTGTCGGCGGCAGCAAGGATCTGAAAGAGGCCTACGACGTCAATTACGACTACACCGAGGCGGCCCAGGTCTATCCGCTGCTCGGCCCGACCCAGTGGCCGGACTCGGCGGACTTCAAGCGCGAGGTCAGCGCTTACTACCGCGCGGCGCTGGCGCTGGGCGACACGCTGTTTCGTGGCTTCGCCCTGGCGCTGGGGCTGGCCGAGGACACCTTCGCTGGCATCACCCGGCAGCCCACCAGCCAGTTGCGCATGATCCATTACCCGCTCGATCCCGATCCGGTGGCTGACCGCCCTGGTATCGGCGCGCACACCGACTACGAGTGCTTCACCATCCTCTTGCCTACCGCTGAAGGCTTGCAGGTGCTCAACGGCGATGGCCAGTGGATCGACGTGCCGCTGGTGGAGGACGCCTTCGTGATCAATATCGGCGACATGCTCGAGGTGCTCAGCAATGGCCATTTCGTCGCCACCTCGCACCGCGTGCGCAAGGTCAGCGAGGAGCGCTTCGCCTTCCCGCTGTTCTGCGCCTGCGACTACCCGACGCGCATCGCGCCGATTGCCGGTCTGCCGGCGCGTGGCGAGCGTGTGTACACGCCTGTGAGCTGTGGCGACCACCTGTTCGCGCAGACGGCGCAGACCTTCCGCTATCTGCGCGAGCGCCTGGAGGATGGTTCGCTGCAACTGCCGGATGGTGCGGCGGGTTTGTCCAGCTTTGGTCAAGGCCGCCGGGAGGTGACGGTATGAACCTGCTGGAGCTGGCTGCACGTTACCCACAACGCGCCGAAGGTGGTGTGCCGGACTGGATGCTCGGGCACTTTCGCCGGCGCACCATCAGTTTCGCCGATGGCCGCAGTGACGAGCGGACCCAGGTGCATTGGCTGCAAAGCCGCACCTTCACCATCGACCTGCGCCTGCCGGATGCGCCCGCGCTGCCTGTACGGGCCTGGCAGGACTACGACGCCGCCGAGTTGCGCCAGCTTGCCAATCACGAGGGTTGGGTGGCCGATAGCGTCTGGGAGAACGGTTATCTGAGCTGGCACGGCGGCGTGTCCCTGCAACTGCACAACCGCTGGCCGGAGCCGGCGCAGTTGCAGCGCATCGGCAACTGCATGATCGAGTTCGGCACCAGTGGCGCCTATGTCGAGGACTGGCGTTTGCAGGCCAGCAGCGGGCCATTGATCGGCCTGCGTTTGCTGGAGGAATGCGACGCTGAAACCGGCGAGGTGCTGCAGCGCGGTGGTGGCCTGATTCTCTGCGGCGACCGGCTTGGCTGGGTGCAGGGGCGGGCGGTCGAGCTGGGTGAGTCAGCGCTGCAACTGCGCGAGCGCGCGGAGCGGGCGCATGGTGATGGTGAAGCGTTGGCGCTGTTGTTCGACTGCGAAACCTCGCTGGCCTATGCCGATGGGCAGGGACGTTATCAGGTGGCGCTGTCCACATTGCCGGCACGGGTGGGGCAGAGCGTCTCGCTGGAGGGCTTTGAGTTGCCTGGAGCGGGGCGCGTCTGTCAGCACCTGCAACGCCCGGACGGGCGTGCGGTGGTACGCACCTTCATCATCGATACGCTGGAGCCGGATTGGCGGGCGGAACTCGCCACGCCGACTACCGGCGAGGCGCAGCGCTGGTTTGCCGCGGAGAGCGAAACGCTGTCGCGCTATCTCGAGGTGTTGAGCTAGCTATCGGTGCTTGCGTGATGCTCCGCTGAAAAGCTCGCCGCTGAAGCGCCTCCCACAGGGATTCGGAACCACTCGATTTGTGGGAGGGGCTTCAGCCGCGACGCTTTGGTTGGATCGAAACGACGGCTCCGTAGCTCGGCTGCAATCCGGGAAAACGGCCCCGATGATCCCCGGATTTCAGCCAAGCTACAGCTGCGCCTCTGTGACCGGAGGCGCAGTCGGTGCGCATGGCGCACCCTACGGGTTACCACGCCACTTGCGCTGCGTAGGGTGCGCCGTGCGCACCGAAATTGCCGCTTAATCAGCGGGTGGCAATACGCTCGGCCAGTTCGCTGGGCAATTGTGTCTGCGCCCGGCGCGCGGCGTTCAGCGGGATGTCGTAGGTGATCCGCGCGCCATAGGCGTTGGGCGCCTGCGGGTCGTGGCGCACCTTGTCGAACACCAGCAGGCGGGTGCCGAGGCTGAAGCCTTCGGACAGGTCGTGGGTGACCATGAACACGGTCAGGCGGGTCTCCTGCCACAGCTCCAGCAGCAGCGCGTGCATGTCCTTGCGGATACCGGGGTCGAGTGCGCCGAACGGCTCGTCGAGCAGCAGCATGCGCGGTTGCATCACCAGCGCCTGGGCGATGGCCAGGCGTTGCTGCATGCCACCGGAAAGCGCGCTGGGGTATTTGTTCAGGGCATGGCCGAGGCCGACCTTGGTGAGGATTTCGGCGGCGCGTTCGCGAGCTTCGCGCTTGGCCGCGCCGAACAGTCGGCCCAGCAGCTTCGACTTCGGCAGCTCCAGGCCCAGAGCGACGTTGTCCAGCACGCTCAGGTGGGGGAATACCGAGTAGCGCTGGAACACCACGCCACGGCTCGGATCGGGCTCGTTGGGCAGCGCCTGGCCGCCCAGCAGCAGTTCGCCACGGCTCGGACGTTCCTGGCCGAGCAGCATGCGCAGAAAGGTGGATTTGCCACAGCCGGAGGCGCCGACCAGGGTGCAGAACTCACCCTCGTCGACCTTGATGTTGAGGCGTTCGAGCACCACCAGGTCGCCGTATTCCTGCCACAGGTTGCGCGCTTCGATAAAGGCGGTTTTCCCTGTGCTTGCAGGGGCCGTACGGGAGTCGCTCATGGCAGGTTCACTTAGCGGGACGATATGTTGACTGAACAGGGTCATGCCTTGCCTCCTTCATGCCAGGGGAAGCACAGGCGCAGCACCTGGCGCAGGCCCAGATCCATCAGCCAGGCCAGCAGGGTGATCCACACGACGTAGGGCAGGATCACGTCCATGGCCATGTAGCGACGCACCAGGAAAATGCGGTAACCGAGGCCGTCGGTCGAGGCGATGGCCTCGGCGGCGATCAGAAACAGCCAGGCCGAGCCGAGCATCAGACGCAGCGAGATCAGCAGGCGTGGCATCAGTTGCGGCAGCACCAGGCGCAGGATCAGCGTCCAGGAGTTGGCACCGAGGGTCTGCGCCTTGATCAGCAGCTCGCCGGGAATCTCGCGTGCACGCTGTTCGATGTCACGAGCGATGCAGGGGGTGATGCCGATGACGATCAGCATCACCTTGGACAGCTCGCCGAGGCCGAAGACGATGAACAGAATCGGCAGGATCGCCAGCGGCGGAATCATCGATAGCACCGTGAGCAGCGGCGACAGCGGCGCGCCGAACAGCGGCACGCTACCGGCGGCGATGCCCAGCACCAGGCCCAGCAGCGCGGCGATGCCAAGGCCCAGACCCAGGCGTTGCAGGCTGGAGGCGGTGTCCTGCCAGAACAGGTACTGGCCGCTGCGTTTGTCTTCGGTGAAGGCCAGGCGGTCGATGGCATCGACCATCTGGCTGGCGCTGGGCAGCAGCTTGTCGTTGGGGTTCTCAGCCAGGCGGCTGGTCGAGGCGCTGAAATAGACGAACAGCAGCAGGGCGAAGGGCAGCAGGATCAGCAGCAGGCGGCTGCTGCGATCCGGGTGGCGGTTGATCAGGCGCATGGATAGTCCTCGTCGGGCCTGGAACGAAATGCGTGCGCAGCTAGCAAGCGCAAGAGCGCGCTGGTTTCGGGCCTTTGGGGGGGACGGCTGGTTGCCGCTGATGCGAGTGGGGCGTACCCATGATGAACCTCCAGTTTGACAGGGGCGGGCAGGAGTTCGCGGCGGTTCCCCACGGATGGGGCGCGTTCTCCCGGGCTTTTGTCCCGCCGTGTAACCTCGCTGGAGGTCGCTAGCTCTCGGACCAGTCGCTCGCCTGTGGCGAGCCGGAACCCTAGCCGGCTATTGGCAAATTGTGGTGCCGCGATCCCGGCGAGCCGGGTTGTTCCTGCACGCAGGGTCCGTAGCGAACATCGTGCCAGCTAGCCGAGGCGCCTAGCTGGCGGGTTTCGTCGTCGCTCATCGTTGTGAGTGCGCGTTATTGGTGCGGATCGTGGTGCGTCTGCTGTGCGATGGGGCGTTACAGCGCCCCATCGGCGGCCAGTTCCATATAGCGATGGTTGAAGCGCAGCAGAATGCGCTGCGGGTTGCCCAGCGTCTTCTCGCCACTGAATTCGATACCCAGATTGGTCAGACCCATGCCGCTCTTGCCCAGCAGGCCGTGAGCATCGGCAAAGTGCGCGACCCGTTGCATGAGGTCCGGCAGCTTGCCGGTGCGCGCGAAGTTCAGCGCGCTGCGCGGCGAATAGAACGAGCGCAGGGTGCCCAACTGGGCGTCGAAGTCTTCCGCGGTGGTGTCGGCGGCGGCTGCCATTCTGGCCCGGGCTTCACGACCGGCCGGGGTGGGCAGGCCGAGCAGGCGCTGGGTCTCGAACCAGGCGCCGGTCAGCGCGCGACCGAATTCCGGGTGCTGGGTAAGGGTCTGGCTGCTGACCACGGTGAGGTCGAGGATTTCACCGGGAATCAGATTGGAACTGAACACCTGGCTGACCTCGGCCTTGCGCCGAATCTCGGAGAGGATCGGGTTCCAGGTGATCACCGCGTCGCCCTTGCCGGCGAGGAAGGCATCAGCGATTTCGGTATCGGAGACGTTGATGATGGTCACGTCACTTTCATCGAGCAGGGCCCACTCCAGTGCGCGGCTGAGCAGGTAGTGCGAGACCGAGTTCTCCACCAGCAGCACGCTCTTGCCTTTCAGGTCCTGGATTCTCTTGCCGCTGCCACGCAGCAGTAGGGCGTCGGCGCCATTGGAGAAGTCGCCGATGATCAGCGCGGTGCTGTCCTTGCCGGCAGCAGCGGGAATGGTCAGGGCGTCCATGTTGGTCATGCTGCAGGCGTCGAACTGGCCGGCGCTGTAGCGCTCGATGGAAGCGACATAATCCGGCACTTCCTGCACCTGAATGTCAATGCCGTACTTGTCCGCCCACTTCTTCACGATGCCCTGTTCGGCGGCGTAGCCCCAGGGCATCCAGCCGGCGAATATCGACCAGCACAGCTTGAAGGTTTTAGGCGCGGCCTGGGCTGTCGGAGCGCCAAGCAGGCAGGCACAGAGCAGGACGGTGAGCAGTGAGCGAATGGACATGGAAACCTCGGGTCATGGACGAAAGCGGGAAAGCCGGCAGCCTGGCTGCGCGTTCTCCCGGGCTTTTGTCCCGCCGTGTAACCCCGCGGCATCCCGCCGCTGTATGAGGTCGCCCACTCTCGGACCAGCCACTCGCCTTCTGACGAGCCGGAACCCTAGTCGGCCATTACGATTCGCTACCACTGACGATCCTGTGCATGGATCGGCTTTCCGCGACGCTGGGCAAGCGAATGCCATGCCAGCGACAGGGCAATTGTCCTGTGCTCTTGTGGTTTTGCGCCGTCGGTCACAGCCGACGAAGTGAATCGCACCTGTTGCGGACGGCGCTGTCTGATGCCTCAGGGATCACCATCCCGGAGGCCGACATCGGTCGGCGTCGTCCCAGCGGTCACAGGAGGCCGCCATGCCCTACAAGATGCTGTTTTCCGCCTTGCTCTTGATGCTTTCCGGTTGCGCCGTTTATGGCGATGGCTACGACCGTGGTTATCACCACGGCCATGGCTACCGTTACTACGACGGTCACCGGCGCGATTACTACCCGCCGCCACGCTACTACTACGAGGAGCGTCGGCATAACTACTATCCGGCTCCTCCGCGCTACGTACCGGCGCCGCCGCCGCGTCATCATTACGGCCACGATCACCGGTATCGCGACGGCTACAAGCACCAGCAGCCGCGACATGACTATCGCCGCGACCAGCGTCGTCAGGAACATCGCAGCGGGCAGATTCAGCGCGGCTGGGAGGCAGGCCGCAACACGCAGCATCGTTTCTCCAACGGGCGCAGCAATAACGAACATCGCCGTAGCGGCGAGCGCCGCTGGTAAGCCTCTCTCAATCCGCCGCGTGCTTGGCGCGCGGCGTCTGTTCATCCACCTGGCGAATCGCTGTAACCATGGCCTGCGCCGCTGGCGACAGGCTGTGGCCGGCACGGCTGACCAGGCCATAGGCCGAATGCTGATGCAGACCCTGAGGCAACAGCGGCAGCAGGGCTAGCTGACCGCTATCGACTTCGTCGGCGATCACGTCCCAGGGCGCCATGCTCAACACATCGCTGTCGGCCACCAGGCGCTTGAGTACCAGGAAATTGTCGCATTGCACGCTCAACGGCTGCGCTCGCCCGCTGGCCTGCCCCAGGCTGCGTTCGACCACCTGTGGCAGCTGTGTGCCGGCGAGAGGGAAGTCGAGCAGGTCGCGCAGTTGCAGGTTGCGCCGCTGCAGCAGCGGATGAGCCGGGCGGCAGAACAGTACGCCCTGATGCACGCGCAGCGGTTCGATGTGCAACTGAGCGTCGTCCTGCAACTCGCGGATATCGGCGATGAACAGCTCGACGGCCGAGTCCAGCAGGCTGTCGCGCAGCTCCAGCCAGTTGGCGATGTCCAGTTTCACCTGCACCCGCGGGTAGCGTTGCAGCAACTGCCCCAGCGCCTGCGGTATCAGGCGCGCGGCCGGGTAGGGGCCGGCGCCGAGGCGAAGTTCGCCGGCCTCCAGGTTGCCTAGCTGATTGACCGCGTTGCTCAGCGCCAGGCTGCCGGCCAGCAGGCGGCGCGCATGTTCCAGTACCAGGTGGCCATGGGCGGTGAGGCTGACGCCGCGGCTGTGGCGATCCACCAGGGTGCAGTCCAACTGGCTCTCCAGCGCCTGGATGCTGCGGCTCAGCGCCGGTTGGCTGAGGTGCACGGCCGCTGCCGCGCGGGCGAAATGTTGGTGTTCGGCGAGGGCGACGAAGTGGCGGAGTTGGCGTAGATCGTTCATGCGCTTCCTGCATTAAATGGTCTATTCGAATGCATTGGAATTATCGGATGGTCTTTGCCAACCTGCCAGCATTCCAACAACAAGACCTTCCAATGCCATGAGCCCATTCTCTCGCTTCAGCGGTCTGCTGCTGGCTGCCGCCCTGCCATTGAGCGCCTATGCCGAGCTGCCGGCCGAGCGTATCGAACCCAGCATCAACGCCGAACTGGCTGCCCACACCAAGGTGTTCGCCCAGCAGGTCTATCGTGTCGCCGACAACGTCTATTCGGCAGTCGGCTGGCAACTGGGCAACGTGGTGATGATCGAGGCGCCGCAGGGGCTGATCATCGTCGACACCGGCGAGTCGGTCAGCGAGTCGCGCAAGATCATGGCCGAGTTTCGCAAGCTCAGCGACAAGCCGGTCAGAGCAGTGGTCTACACCCACTTCCACCCGGATCACATCAACGGCGTGCAGGCGTTCGTCAGCCGCGAGCAGGTGGAGCGCGGCGAGGTACAGATCTACGCCCACGAGACCCTGCTGCAGAACGTGGTGGCGCAGGGCGCGCTGGTCGGGCCGATTCTCGGCGTACGTTCGGCATACAGCTTCGGTTCCTTCCTGCCGGCCAGCGATCAGGAGGGCATGAACGGTGGTATCGGTCCGTTGGCCAAGCCGGAGCCGTCGTCCTTCATCGCGCCGACCGTGACCTTCGGCGAGCGCCTGGATACCACTATCGCCGGCCTCGACGTGCAGTTTTTACATGTGCCGAGCGAGGCGCCGGACGAGATCACCCTGTACCTGCCGGCCAACCGCGTGCTGATCAGCGCCGAGGTCGATCAGGGCCCGACGCTGCCGAACATCCACACGCTGCGCGGCACCAAGTTCCGTGACCCGGTGCAATGGGTCGAGAGCCTGGACAAGCTACGTGCCTACCAGGCCGAGTACATGGTGCCGCTGCATGGTCGGCCGGTAAGCGGCCAGGACAAGGTCGAGGAAGTGCTGCGCATGACCCGCGATGGCATCGCCTATATCCACGACCAGACCGTGCGCTGGATGAACAAGGGCCTGACGCCCGACGAACTGGTAGAGAAGGTCAAACTGCCGCCGCACCTGGCCGGCTACACCCCTTATCTGCGCGAGTACTACGGCACGGTGAAACACAGCGTGCGGCAGATCTACAACGGCTATCTGGGCTGGTTCCAGGGCGACCCGGTGGCTCTCGACCCGACCCCGCCCAAGCAGCAGGCCGAGCGCCTGATCGCCCTGGCCGGTGGTCGTGAAAAACTGCTGCTGGAAGCTGGCAATGCCTACCTCAAGGGCGACTACCAATGGGCGGCGGAGCTGGCCGGCTACGTCATTCGCGTCGACCACGAAGACAAGTTGGCGCGCGAGATCAAGGCGCGCAGCTTTCGTAAGCTGGGCTACGCCAGCATGAACATCAACTGGCGCAACTGGTACCTGATGAGCGCCATGGAGCTGGAGGGCAAGCTTGACGGCGATGTCATCCGCCAGCGCTCGGTGGAGATGCGCAAGGTGTTCCTCTCGCCGGACATGGTGCGCAGCTTCACCCCGCAGAGTTTCCTGCAGAACTGGGTGACTCGTATCGACCCGGAGAAGGCCGGCGATGTCGAGCTGACCCTGGGCTTCAGCTTCCCCGACGTGGGCGAGCAGTGGGCGCTGGAGGTCCGGCGCGGTGTCGCGCAACTGCACAAGGGTATTCCCGAGGGCACTGCTCTGCGCCTGAGCATGGACAAACGCTTCATGGAAACCCTGCTGACCGGCGAGGGTGGCCTGGTCAAGGGTGCGCTGCTCGGCGATGTGAAGGTCGACGGCAACCTGCTGGAGATTCGTCGCTTCCTCGCCTGCTTCGACTTCAGCGACGAGGCGTTTGGGCTGACGCTGCGTTAGCCCTCGGTTCGAAGCGGCAAGATCGGCGTTGTGTTTGCCATTCGCCGCGGGGCGCGGCTCCTACAGAGCAGGGGGGCACGACCTCGCAATCCGCGCTGTAGGAGCGTCGCCCCGGCGCGAAACGATTGCGGCTGTACGGCAAGATTGACGTCGTGCTTGCCATTCGCCGTGAGTCGAGGTTCCTACGGGGCGTTCCCATCGAAAGAAGGGCGGTCTCCTGCCAACCGCCCGGTCACACTTCAGGTTCATCCATTCGGAGGCTGACGATGAACCTGCTGTCTTTCGCCAAAGGCGCCCTGGCCATGTTTTGGCTGGTGGCGCTGCTCAATCTGTTCTACCCCTTCGCCACCCCGCTTGGCGGTTGGGTCAACTGGGCTGCGCTGCTGCTATTGCTGGCGCACGTCGGTGAGCTGTTGCTGTTTCGCGCGCGTCTGCAGGGGTTGCCCGCGCAATGGTGGCAACGCCTGCAGGTACTGCTGTTCGGCATGCTCCATCTACAACACTTGCGTTGAACTGTGAGGCCGAGCAGCTGGGGTGTCGCAATTCCTGTAGGAGCCGGCTTGCCGGCGATCCGTTCGAGACACCGCCAGCAAGCTGGCTCCTACAGGACTCTATTCCACGAATAATTGCTGCACCACCGAGAAGTCCTGCTTGCCCTTGCCCTGTTTGAGCAGCAGGCGGTAGAGCTGTAGTGCCAGGGCACCCATCGGTGTGCTGTTGCCGCTGTGGCTGGCGGTTTCCTGGGCCAGGCCGAGGTCCTTGGCCATCAGCTCGGCCATGAAGCCGCCGCTGTAGCCCTTGGACGCTGGGGCGTTTTCCATCACCCCGGGCCAGGGGTTGTATTTCTCCAGCGTCCAGTTACCGCCGGAGCTCTGCCGCATGATCTCCGCCAGTACGGCCGGCTCCAGGCCGTTGGCCACGCCCATGGCCATGGCTTCGGCAGTAGCGATCATCTGTACCGCGAGCACTTGGTTGTTGCATACCTTGGCCACCTGGCCGGCGCCCTCCGGGCCGGCGTGGAAGATGTTCTTGCCCATGGCGGCGAGCATCGGTCTGGCCTTCTCCAGCGTTTGGGCTTCACCGCCCACCATGAAGGTCAGGGTGCCGGCTGCCGCGCCGCCGGTACCGCCGGATACCGGTGCATCGAGCAGAGCGATACCGCGCTCGCGGGCGGCGGCGTGCACCTTGCGCGCGGACTCCGGGGCGATGGTCGAGCACTCGATAACCAACGTGCCGGCGGGCAGCCGCGCAAGCAGGCCGTCGTCGCCCAGGTACAAGCCTTCAACATGACGGCTGGCCGGCAGCATGCTGATCACCACCTTTGCCTGATCGATGGCGTCGGCGGCGCTATCGGCTGCCACGGCACCTTCGCCGGCCAGCGTGTCGACGGCGCTGCGCACCAGGTCGAAGACTTTCAGCGGATAACCCGCCCGGAGCAGGTTGCGGGCCATGGGCAGGCCCATGTGGCCGAGGCCGATAAAGGCGGTTTGGGTCATGGCAGCTTTCCTTTCTATTGGGCGCTTCGCGCATCGATTGTCATTGTTCGAGGACTGCTTGTGAGCTCTCCCGGAGCGCATCCGGGCTACATGTAGGGTGCGCCGTGCGCACCGATCCGTACGCTAAAGGTCCGCCAACGGATGTTCGCCTTCCCAGGCCGGTGCGAAGTGAGCTTCGACCACGGCGGCGGGGATTGCGGCCACGTCCGGCCAGTGCCAATGCGGCGTTTGATCCTTGTCGATCAGGCGGGCGCGCACGCCTTCGGGGAATTCCGGGTGGCGGCAGCAGTTCAGGCTCATGGCGTATTCCATGCGGAATACCTCGGCCAGCGACAGGTGGCGGGCGCGGCGGATCTGCTCCCAGACCAGGTGCGCTGTCAGCGGGCAGCCATGGGCCAGGGTCTTGGCGGCGCGGGCGAGCAGGGCGTCGTCATCCGCCTGCAGGGCGCTGATGGCATGAACGGCGGCGGGCAGGTCGGCGACGTCGAGCAACTCGTCGATACGCTCGCGGCGCGGCAACCATTGGGCCGCCGGCAGCTCGCTGCGCGCTTCGTTCTCCAGCGCGCGCAGCAGGCTGTGCAGCTGCGCCGTGGGTTGTTCGCGCCAGTTCAGTTGCACCAGGCCTTCGAGCAGGGCGTCCTGCTGGTCGTCGCGCAGGCAGCGGTCGGCCAGGTTCAGGTCCAGCGCATCGCGGGCATTGATGCTGGCGGCGGTGAGGCCAAGGAACAGGCCCAGGCGCCCCGGCAGGCGAGCGAGGAACCAGCTGCCGCCGACATCCGGGTACAGGCCGATATTGATTTCCGGCATGCCCAGGCGGCTGCTCGGGGTGACGATACGGATACCGGCGCCCTGCATCAGGCCCATGCCGCCGCCCAGCACATGGCCGTGCGCCCAGCAGATGAAGGGCTTGGGGTAGGTGTGGATGCGATGATCGAGGCGATATTCGTCGGCGAAGAATCGTCGTGCCAGGGCCGGTATTTCGCCTGGCTGTTCGCGACACTGATTGACCAGTTGCACGACATCGCCGCCGGCGCAGAAGGCCTTGGGGCCGTTGCCGCGCAGCATCACGCAGGCGATGGTCGGGTCTTCTGCCCAGGCCTTCAGGCGTTCGTCGAGTGCTTCGATCATCGGCAGGGAGAGGGCGTTGAGGCTCTTCTCCGCGTCCAGGCTGGCGATGCCGATGCGGTAGCCATGCAGGCTGGGGCGTTCTTCGAATTGCAGGTTCATAGGGGCTTCCTGCGTAGGGTGGATGACGGTTTATCCATCCACCTTACGGGTTTGTGGTGGACGTAAAAGGCGACGTCCACCCTACGGGACGGTAGGAGCGAGCTCTGCTCGCGAAAAGATGGCATCGCCTGATTCGCGAGCGGAGCTAGCTCCCAGGATTTATTTGTTGCGCCACTGCGGGTCGCGTTTTTCCAGAAAGGCGTTGACGCCCTCGCGGGTGTCGTCGGCATCGAACAGATCGACGAAGCGCTCGCGTTCCTCCGGCAGCCAGGTATTGGCACCACGCTCACGGGCACCCTGGATCAGTGGTTTGATGGTACGTACCGCTACCGGGCTTTGCCGCGCCACCTTGGATGCCAGCAGCAGTGCGGTGCCACGGGCTTCGCCGGTGTCCACCACCTGCTCGATCAGACCGATGCGCAGGGCGGTTTCGGCGTCGATGCGTTCACCGCAGAGGATCATGCGCTTGGCCCAGCCTTCGCCGACCAGCCAGGGCAGGGCCTGGGTGCCGCCGGCGCAGGGCAACAGACCCACGGAGGCTTCCGGCAGGGCCATTTGTGCCTGGCGTTCGGCGATGCGGATATCGCAGGCCAGCGCGCACTCCAGGCCGCCGCCCATGGCGTAGCCGTTGATCGCGGCGATGGACACGCCGCGGAAATCGCGCAGGGTTTCGAAGGCCTCGCCAAAGCGTCGGGCCATCTCGCGGGCACGGGCCTTGTCGCCATCGGCGAACATGTTCAGGTCGGCACCGGCGGAAAAGAACTTCGGCCCCTGGCCGGTTACCACCAGGGCGTACACCTCGTCGTCACGGTTGAGGTGCTCGACCACCTGCTTGAGACCGATCAGCGAGTCGCGGTCCCAGGTGTTGGCCGGTGGATGATTGATGGTGATCAGCGCGGTATGGCCGTGCTTCTCGACGGTGAGCTTGTGGGTCAGGTCGAAGATGCCGGATTTATAGGTTTCGATTGCAGTGCTCATAGCATTCCTCGTCAATGTTCGCCCCTCCCATTGATAGGAGAGGGGGAGAGGGGAAAACGGTTACAACAGGCGATCGAGCATGCCGCCCTGCAGGAGCAGGCGGCGGGCGACGATCACCCGCATGATCTCGTTGGTGCCTTCCAGTATCTGGTGCACGCGGGCGTCGCGTACCCAGCGTTCCAGCGGATAGTCATTCAGATAGCCGTAGCCACCATGCAGTTGCAGCGCCTCGTTGCACACGTCGAAGCACTGGTCGGTGGCGAAGCGCTTGGCCATGGCGCAGTAGAGGCTGGCCTCGCCGTGGCCGTGGTCGAGCTTGTGCGCAGCCAGGCGTACCATCTGCCGGCTGGCGGTGAGGGCGGTGAGCATGTCGGCCAGCTTGAATTGCAGGGCCTGGAACTCGCTGAGCGCCTTGCCGAACTGTTTGCGTTCTTCTACGTAGCGCAGGCTCTGCTGCAGCGCTGCCTGGGCCGCGCCGAGCGAGCAGCTGGCGATATTCAGGCGGCCACCATCGAGGCCCTTCATGGCGTAGACGAAGCCTTCGCCTTCCGGGCCAATGCGTTGGCTGGCAGGGATGCGCACACCTTCGAACGTGATGGTGCGGGTCGGCTGCGCCTTCCAACCCATCTTGTCCTCGTTGCGTCCGTAACGTACGCCGGGCGCATCGGCAGGTACCAGGAAGCAGGAAATACCCTTGGCACCATCCTCGCCGGTGCGCGCCATGACGATCAGTACCTGCGTGCTTCCCGCACCGGAGATAAAGCACTTGCTGCCGTCGATCACGTAGTCGTTGCCGTCGCGCCGGGCACGGGTGCGCAAGTGGGCGGCATCGGAACCGGCGTCCGGTTCGGTGAGGCAGTAGGAGGCCAGCGACTGGCCGTTGATCAGCCCCGGCAACCAGGCATCCTTCAGCGCCTGGTCGGCGAAGCTGGCGAGCATCCAGGTGGCCATGTTGTGGATGGTCAGGTAGGCGGTGGTGGCCACGCAGCCGGCCGCCAGTTGTTCGAAAATCAGTGAGCTGGACAGCCTGGACAAGCCCAGGCCGCTATCCTCTTCGCGCAGATACAGGGCCAGGTAGCCCTGTTCGGCAGCGCGGCGAATCACCTCGACGGGGAAGTGCTGCTCGCGATCCCACTCGGCGGCGTGGGGCGTCAGCTCCCGCGCGGCGAAGGCGCGGGCGCTGTCGGTCAGGAGACGTTGTTCATCACTGAGTTCGAAGTCCATGGCATCTCATTGCAAGGTCAGGGGTTGGCCGCCAGCGCGGCGCTCGGCCTGCCACTCGGCGAGGCTGGGCAGCGCGCTGCTGGCATCGAGGCGGTCGACGATTTCGAAGTAGTCCTGCTTGAGCGGGTCCTTGAGTACCTCGTCGCGCGGCTTGACCTTTACCGCGTAGACCGTCTGCAGGTTCTGGTGGTCGAAGGCACGCCATTGCTGTTCGTCTTTGAGCAAGGTGTAGCGGTGGCCTTCCAGTGCCTTGATCAGCGCTTCGCTGTCGAGGCTCTTGGCTCGCGTAGCGGCGTCGGCCCACTGTTGAACGATGCTGTAGGCCGAGGCGGCGGAGCTGGATGGGTACATCTCGTAGCGGGTCTTGAAGGCTTCGACGAAGGCTTGGCCACGCGCGGATTTTTCCAGCGCCGGCACGCGCCAGGTCCAGGGCTCGGTGCCGATCACGCCTGCCATCAGGTTGGGACCGGCCTGTTCGACCATGCTCTGGGTCAGGTTCGGCGCGACGATCTGCATGCGTTCTGTCAGGCCAAGATCCTTGGCGACGCGCATGGCACGCACCAGATCCTCGCCGAACAGCACCAGGGCGAGGATCTCGGCATTGCTGGCGGCGGCCTGGGTCAGCGCGTCCTGGTAGTCGGCCAGGCGCGCACCCGGGAAGGGGATGCGTACGCTGGCGTGCTGGGCGGCATTGTCGGTGGCAGTGGCCTGGCGCAGCGACGCCTCGCTGGTGTGGCCCCAGGTGTAGTCGGCGGTGACATAGAAGTAGCGCTTGTTCGGCAGGGTCTTGCTCAGGTATTGGCCGAGTACCTTGGCGCTCATCCAGGCGTTGTTGCACTCGCGAAACATGTAGCGATGGCCATCCTTGCCGGTGGTGTCGTTGGAGTAGGTGAGGGTGCCGAAGTACAGCAGACCATGTTGTCTGGCACGCTTGCCGGCGGCGATGGCGACCGCGCTGGAGGAACCGCCGAAGAGCATCGCCGCGCCCTCGGCGGCCAGCTTGTCGACGTTCTTCTCGGCCTTGGCCGGACGCGAGGCAGTGTCCTTGCTGGACAGGCGCAAGGGCCGTCCCAGCACACCGCCAGCGGCGTTGATTTCATCGATGGCCAGCAGGGCTCCACGCATCTGCGCCAATCCCTCCTCCTTGTATGGTCCGGTGCGCGGATAGTTGAGGCCGAGGGTGATCGGCTCGGCAGCCTGCGCACAGGCGGTAAGTGCGGCCCACAGGGCCAGCGTGGCGGACAGTTGGCGCATTGCAGTTCTCCTTGTTTTTGTTCTGCAGAGACCTGTTTTACGCCGCTCGTCCAGTTCGAGTGATCGTCTATTAGTCTAAGAAACGCTCACCCAGTTCTCATTTCAACTGAATAGTCATGTTCGGGCCATCGCCGAGCGGCGTGTCGTCGAACCAGCGGCTGGTTACCGTTTTGGTCTCGGTATAGAAACGCACCGCCTGCTTGCCGTAGGCGTGCAGGTCGCCGTAGAACGAGCCCTTCCAGCCGGTGAAGGAAAAGAACGGCAGCGGCACCGGAATCGGTACGTTGATGCCCACCTGGCCGACTTCAATCGCATGCTGGAAATGCCGCGCAGCGCCGCCGGAGCGGGTGAACAGGCTGGTGCCGTTGCCGTAAGGGCTGGCGTTGACCAGTGCGATGGCCTCTTCCAGGGTGTCGACCTGCATGCACACCAGCACCGGGCCGAAGATCTCCTCGCGGTACAGGCCCATCTTCGTCGTCACGCCACGGAACAGCGTCGGCCCGACCCAGTTGCCATTCGGATACCCCTCCACCGTGCACTGCGAACCGTCGAGCAGGCACTCGGCGCCTTCTGCCTTGCCCTGTTCGATCAGGCGCAGCACGCGCTGGCGTGCCTGCGGGCTGATCAGCGGGCCGTAGGCGGCGCCGCTGTCCTGCCAGTGGCCAGGACGCAGTGCGGCCATCTGCGTTGCCAGCTCATCGATCCACTGTTTCGATTCGCCGACGAACACTGCCACGCTGATCGCCATGCAGCGCTGCCCGGCCGCGCCACAGCTGGCGCCGAGCAGGTTGCTGAGCACCTGATCCTTCGGTGCGTCAGGCATGATCACCATATGGTTCTTGGCCCCGGCGAAGGCCTGCACGCGTTTCAAATGCTGGGTGCCGGTGCGATAGACGTGCTGGCCCACCGTCACCGAACCGACGAAGGACACCGCGCGCACCGCCGGGTGCACCAGCAGCGCATCGACCTGCTCGCGGCCGCCATGCAGCACCTGCAGTACGCCGGCTGGTGCGCCGGCCTCGAGGAACAGTTCAGCCAGACGATTGGGCGTCATCGGGTCCTGTTCCGAGGGTTTGAGAATGAAGGTATTGCCACAGGCGATGGCCAGCGGAAACATCCACAACGGAATCATCGCCGGGAAGTTGAACGGGGTGATGCCGACGCACACGCCCAGTGGCTGGATCCAGCTGGCGGTGTCGATCTCGCGGGCGACGTTTTCCACCGTCTCGCCCATCATCAGGCTGGCGATATTGGCGGCGTGTTCGGCCACTTCGATGCCGCGCCAGACGTCGCCCTTGGCATCGGCGAAGGTCTTGCCGGTTTCCGCCGCGAGAATCTCCGCCAGCTCGTCGTGGTGTTCCTTGAGCAGGTGCTGGTAGCGCAGCATCAGGCGGGCGCGCTCCGATACCGGCACCTCGCGCCAGGCGAGGAAGGCTTTCTGCGCACTGGCCACTGCGGCCTCGATTTCCTCGGCAGTGGCTTTGGGGGCTAGGGCGATCACTTCCTGGGTGGCCGGGTCGGTGACTTCGATCAGCTCACGAGCCTGGCTGGTTTGCCATTGGCCGTCGATCAGTTGCGGTAGCGTGCGGGGCATGGTCGCCTCCTGTTGTTCTTGTATGGGCTCTTTATAGCCATTCGATGTCCGCTTGTGGATTGACGATCTTGGTCTTGGGATGGACGATCTTGTCATTCGATCAGAATGCAAAGGAGTGATGCAGTGGGGATGCGGGTGGAAACCTCCAATTGGCCGTTGCCCGTCGGTGGGCAGCGCTTCATCACCCCGCCGCGCCTGCGCCGTTTGCTGGCACGCCATCCTTTGAGCACCGGGTGCTATCCCTTGGCCATCGGCTTCTACCCGGAAGCGGCCGGGCACCAGATGCGACGCCTGCAACCTGACGATCATCTGCTGATCTATTGCCGCTCAGGAAGTGGTTGGCTGGAAGTAGCGAATGGACGATTCGAGGTTGCCGCTGGCGATCTGCTGCTGCTGCCCAAGGATGCGCCGCATGCCTATGGCGCTGACCTGCATAACCCTTGGACGATCTACTGGGTGCACTTCGACGGCAGCCTCAGCGAGGACTTCCTGCGTCTGCTGGGCGCGCAGACGCTGCGGCGTATCGGCGTGCAGCCCAGGTTGATCGGCGATTTCGAGGCGTTGCTGGGTTTACAGCGCCAGGGCCTCAACATCTTGCCCTTCATCCATGCCGCGCACCGTTTGCAGGCGATGATCAGCTCATTGGCGGTGCTGCCGGCGCGGGTCAACCTCAAGTCCGGCCGCGTACTGGATATCGAGGCGGTGCAGGCGGTGATGCGCGCACACCTGCACGGCAGCCTCAACCTCGATGAGCTGGCCGCACAGTTCAAGCTGTCGCGCTTTCACTTCGCCAAGACCTACCGCGCGCTGACCGGCCATGCGCCGATCCAGGATTTCATCCAGTTGAAGATGGCCCTGGCCTGCCGCCTGCTCGACCGCGGGGATGCCGAAGTGCGTCAGGTCGCCGAGCAGCTTGGCTACGACGACCCCTATTACTTCTCACGGCTGTTTCGCAAGGTGGTGGGCATGGCGCCCAGTCATTACCGGGCGCTGCATCAGGGCTAGCAGGCTGTTGAAAAACTACCTGCGTTGCCATTGTTGCGTTAAAAACAGCCTCGTGCGCGAGTCCGAGCTAGGCGCCCCCATCAAAATGCTCATTTACAACACGTAAAGTCGGACGCGACGCCGGTCGTTTTTCGGCTGTTTTTGCGGGGCCGCCATCGGTATTGCACTGGCTGCCTCGCCTACGTTTTTCAACGGCCTGCTAGTGGCGCGCCCGTTACACCCGCGCGATGGTCGCCAGGCCGGTGGCCACCAGCTTTTCCTGGCCATCCTTCAGGGCAAATACATCGGCTCGGCAGACTGCCTGGCGCTGCCCGGCCTTGAGCACTTCGGCTCGGCACAGCAGGCGTTCGCCAAGCGCCGGTGCGAGCAGGTTGAGCTTGTATTCGCTGGTGACCACGTCACCGACCATCGATGCTGCTGCCCAGGCGCAGCCGCTGTCGACCATGAAGCCGACCACCGCGCCATGCATGTAGCCATGGTGCTGGCACAGGTCGGGACGGCTGCGCACCTGCAGGCTGACCCGGCCCGGCGCGAAGTCGAGCAGTTCGGCGCCGAGCAGCTGGGCAAAGGTGGAGTGGGCGAGCGCCTGTTCCAGGCGTTCACGGCTGATACCGTTCGAGTCGCTCATATGACCTCCTGCATGGTGCGGTGCAGAAGAGTCTCAACCTGCTCCAGAGGGCGGACAAGCTGCATCCATGTGCCTGATGAGGCTGCATAGCAGGTGCTTCAGGCGAGCAGACGCTTCCACAATTGCAGTTCGCCCGCCAGCTCCTGCCTCAGTTCGTCAAGCGGCTGCTCCAGGCCCAGTTTTGCCTGCGCCGGTAGCGGTCCCTGCAGCGTCTGGCTCGTCTGCAGGGCACTGGCGAGCAGGACCAGATCCGCCAGGTCGGCTGCGCCGTCATGCTCGCGCTGCCATTGACCAAAAAGGCGTGTGGATTCGATCACTGCCGAGGGCAGTTGCCAGCGCGTCAGGATCAGGGCGCCGAGATCACCGGACAGCTGATCGCATAGCTCGTGCAGCGTATCGCTCTCGCGCGGCACGTTCGGCCAGTGCTCCAGCTCGGAAAGTAGCGGCAGGCTGCCGATGTCCTGTAGCAAGCCGCCGAGCATGGCGTCGTCCAGTGACATGCCCGTGCGCTGAGCCAGTACCGCGCAGTGGGCGGCGCGTTCCCTGGCACTGCGCCAACGAGTGCGAAATGCCTGCTGCAGCGCAGGTTCGGAGCTGGTGAACAGGTTTTGCAGGCTGAAGCCCAGCACCAGGTCCGCCAGTTGGCGGGTACCAAGGCGGCCGAGCAGTTCGCGTAGCGAGCTACAGGAGCGCTCCCCGCGCAGCAGAGGTGTATTGGAGAACTGCATCAGGTACGCGGCCAGCGGCGGGTCGCCAGTGATCACGCGGGTCAGTTGTTCCAGCGAGGTGCGTGGGTCGTCCAACAGCTTTCTGATGCGGACGGCGGCTTCAGGCATTTGCGGAATCCTGGCTTCGCCCTTCAGGAAACGGTTGAGCAACGCCATGCGTAGGGTATCGGTAGAGGGAGACATCGGCTTGGCATCATCGATTGATACGGTTCCCGAAAGGCTAGCAAAGCATCCTTCGCCCTGCCGGCAAGCTCTTCCTTGACTTGCCTTGCTGCCTTCTCTAGCGTGCCTTCACTCGTTTTGTACCCGCAGGAAAACCGCATGACCGACGACCGCATCAAGCTCGAAGCCAGCTGGAAACACGCGCTGCGTGAGGAGTTTGACAAGCCTTACATGAGCGAGCTGCGTGCGTTTCTGCAGGCGGAGAAGGCGGCCGGCAAGGAAATCTATCCGCCGGGGCCGCTGATCTTCAATGCGCTAAACTCCACGCCGCTGGATCAGGTCAAGGTGGTGATCATCGGTCAGGACCCTTACCACGGTCCGGGCCAGGCGCATGGCCTGTGCTTCTCGGTGCAGCCGGGGGTGCAGACGCCGCCGTCGCTGGTGAACATCTACAAGGAGCTCAAGCGCGACCTGAACATCGACATTCCAGCCCATGGCTACCTGCAGAGTTGGGCCGACCAGGGCGTGCTGCTGCTCAACACCTCGCTGACCGTCGAGCGCGCCAATGCCGGCTCGCATGCCGGCAAGGGCTGGCAGTTCTTCACTGATCGGGTGATCGAGGTCGTCAGTGAACATCAGCCCAAGCTGGTGTTCCTGCTCTGGGGCGCCCATGCGCAGAGCAAGCAGCGCCTGATCGACCCGACCAAGCACCTGGTGCTGCGTTCGCCGCATCCGTCGCCGCTGTCGGCGCATCGTGGCTTCATCGGCAATGGTCATTTCAGTCGCTGCAACCAGTTCCTCAGCCAGAACGGCATGACGCCCATCGACTGGCGCTTGCCGGCGCTATAGCGAGATCGCGTCGTAGGGTGCGCCGTGCGCACCGGCTCATCTGGTGCGTACGGCCTGGGTAGCCCCACGACTGAGTCTATCGGCTGCCGTTGTTTCAACGACTGACTACTGACTCGCCCCCCTGGCACTGCTGCGCAGCCAGGTCGGCATGAAGGCTTTCCAGGTGCTTGTCGGCTCGCTCCATCTGGCGTGAGTCTGCCTGCTCGACCAGATCGACGATCATCTCGGCCATGGCCTGACGGTTGCTTTCATAGCTGGCCTGATAGGCGCTGGTATAGAAGCGCTCGCGTTGTTGCAGCAGGGCGGTCATGCGCGCAGTGAAGTCATCGCCACGGCGTACTTCCAATGCCTCACGCAGAGCCTGTTGCCAGACCATGCGGTTTTCCAGCCAGATCTTGTTCTGTTCGCCCAGGCCCTGCGCCCAGCTCTGCACCCGCTCGCGCTGCCCGGCGTTCAGCGTGCCAAACCAGGGCTGCAGGCGCTCTTCCATGCGCTCGGCGCGCCGACTGACCTGTTCCTGCACGGGCGGCTCGAGAAACTCTTCACGCAGCTTGGCGTTCTGCTCGTCCATTGCCGCCAATAGCTGATCGACCTGACGCGGGCTTAGACCGCGCAGCAGTTCGATGGCGCTGGGTGTGATCTCCACGGCGATGCGCTGCATGGCTTGCTCGAAGTCGGCCAACTGGCTGGCCATCAGCTCGCTGTCACGGCTGCTCAGCGCCTGCTGACTGCGTTGCAGCCAGTCGAGATAGCGCGGCAGCTCGACGCTGCAGTGCCAGGCCAGATGCTCCTGCAGTTGGGGTTTGAGCCAGGCGCTCTGCTCGCTGGTCAGCGCCACGTAGTCGCCCAGCTTCCACGGGATCAGCCAATCGAGGTTGCGATAGGCCAGGCCGACACGGCTGCAGGCGCTCAGCAGCAGGGTGATGGCCAGTAGCAGGAGTAGAGGCTTGCGCATGAGCGGGACTCGCGAGAGTAGAGCTGTTGAGACTAATACTCGTCGAGGCTGACGCAAGAGGGCGGAAATATTCGCTTAAGAGTTCGCCATCAGGCCATGATCGCCGGCAAGCCGGCTCCTACAGGAGGCGGTGGTCTTACTGTTTGTAGGAGCCCGCTTGCGGGCGATCCAATGTGGACCGTTGCACTCCCGCAGATAAAAAGAAACCGCCCCTTAGGGCGGTTCCGATGTCGCAGGGTGCGCTTAGCCTCCGAGGTAGGCGTCGCGTACCTTGGGGTCGTTGAGCAGCTCTTCACCGCTGCCGCGCATGACAATGTGGCCGTTCTCCAGCACGTAGCCGCGATCAGCCAGCTTCAGCGCCTGGTTGGCGTTCTGCTCGACCAGGAACACGGTCACGCCGTCTTTGCGCAGTTGCTCGATGATGTCGAAGATCTGCTGGATGATGATCGGCGCCAGACCCAGCGACGGCTCGTCGAGCAGCAGCAGGTTGGGCTTGCTCATCAAGGCACGACCGATGGCGAGCATCTGCTGCTCGCCGCCGCTCATGGTGCCGGCACGCTGGGCGAAGCGCTCCTTCAGGCGCGGGAACAGGTGCAGGACCTTGTCCAGTTGCTCCTGATTGTCCGCCTTGCCCCCGAAGAAGCCGCCCATGGCCAGGTTTTCCTCGACGGTCAGGCGGGCGAACACGCGACGGCCTTCCGGCACGATGGCGATGCTCTTGCGCATGATCTCCGGGGTATCCATGCCCACCAGCTCTTCACCCAAGTAGCGGATGCTGCCGCTGGTGGCGCGCGGGTTGCCGCACAGGGTCATGAGCAGGGTCGACTTGCCGGCACCGTTGGCGCCGATCAGGGTGACGATCTCGCCTTTCTGCACTTCGATGCTGACGTCGTGCAGGGCCTGGATCTTGCCGTAGAAGGTTGAGACGTTGTTGAAGCTCAGCATGGATTACGCCTCCCCCAGATAGGCTTTGATCACGTCCGGGTTGTTGCGGATGTCGTCCGGCGTGCCGTCGGCCAGGGGAGTGCCCTGGTTGATCACGTAGATGTGGTCGGAAATGCTCATCACCAGCTTCATGTCGTGCTCGATCAGCAGCACGGTGACATTGTGTTCGTCACGCAGCACGCTGATCAGGGCTTTCAGGTCTTCGGTTTCACGCGGGTTGAGACCGGCGGCCGGCTCGTCGAGCATAAGGATGCTCGGGCGCGTCATCATGCAGCGGGCGATTTCCAGGCGACGCTGCTGACCATAGGCCAGGGTACCGGCGCTACGGTTGGCGAAGTCCACCAGGTCGACCTGTTCCAGCCAGTGGGCGGCGTAGTCCATGGCCTCGCGCTCGCTGCGGCGGAACGCCGAGGTCTTGAACAGACCCGCCAGGTAGCTGGTGTTGAGATGGCGATGCTGGGCGATCAGCAGGTTTTCCACCGCCGTCATATCCTTGAACAGACGCACGTTCTGGAAGGTCCGTACCACGCCCTTGCGGGCGATCTTGTGGCCGGGCAGGCCTTCGATCGCCTCGCCGTTCAGGCGGATGCTGCCGGAGCTCGGCTGATAGAAACCGGTCAGGCAGTTGAAGACGGTGGTCTTGCCGGCGCCGTTCGGGCCGATCATCGAGACCACCTGCTTTTCCTTGACGTTCAGGCCCACCCCGTTGACGGCCAGCAGGCCGCCGAAACGCATGGACAGGCCGCTTACTTCGAGAATCGTGCGGCTCATCGCTTCAGCTCCAGGTGGGGACGTTGCATCGGCAGCAACCCTTGCGGGCGCCAGATCATCATGAAGATCATGACCAGGCCGAAGATCAGCATGCGGTACTCGCTCAGCTCACGCATCTCCTGCAGCATCACCATGACGATGGCGGCGAGGATAACGCCCAGCTGCGAGCCCATGCCGCCGAGTACGACGATGGCGAGGATCATCGCTGACTCGATGAAGGTGAACGACTCCGGCGTCACCAGACCCTGACGAGCAGCGAAGAAGCTGCCGGCGAAACCGGCCAGGCTGGCACCGATGGTGAAGGCCGAGAGCTTGATCACGGTCGGGTTCAGGCCCAGCGCACGGCAGGCGATCTCGTCTTCACGCAGCGCTTCCCAGGCACGGCCAATCGGCATGCGCAGTAGGCGGTTGACCAGGAACAGGGTCAGCAGCACCAGCAGTAAAGCGATCAGGTAGAGGAAGATCACCTTGTACTGCGAGTTGTAGGCGATTTCGAAGTAGCCGTGGAAGGTCGGCATGTCGGCCGGCACGCGGCGCTCGAAGGACAGACCGAACAGGGTCGGCTTGTTCTCGTTGGCGATACTCAGGCCGTTCGGGCCACCGGTCAGTTCGGTGAGGTTACGCAGCAGAATGCGGATGATCTCGCCGAAGCCCAGGGTCACGATGGCCAGGTAGTCACCGCGCAGGCGCAGCACCGGGAAACCCAGCAGGAAGCCGAACAGCGCCGCCATCATCCCGGCGATCGGCAGGCACATCCAGAAACTCAGGCCGAAGTAGTGCGAGAGGATCGCATAGCTGTAGGCGCCGACTGCGTAGAAGCCGACGTAACCCAGGTCGAGCAGACCGGCCAGACCCACGACGATGTTCAGGCCGAGGCCGAGCATCACGTAGATCAGGATCAGCGTGGCGATATCCACCGAACCGCGGCTGGCGAAGAACGGCCACACCAGCGCCACCATGACCATTGCCAGAATGATCCAGCGCTGGGTGGAGGGCAGGGTGAGGAAGTTGCCAATCTGACCGGAGCCACTGGGCAGCTTGGGCAGTTTGGCCCAGGTCGGAGTCAGCCGGTCACGCAGCAATTGCCAGAGGAAGACCAGCGTAGCAGCGCCGCCGATGCACCAGAGTTCGAAGGCGGTGGCGCCTTCCACGCGTAGGCTGATGCCGACGGTGGAGAGTTTCAGGCCCAGTACCGGGTAGGAGATGATCAGCACCAGCAGGGCGCTGAAAATCGCGGATTTGATGTTCCGGCTCATACCTTTTCCACCTCCGGGCGGCCAAGGATGCCGGTTGGACGGAACAGCAGCACCAGTACCAGCAGGCTGAACGCCACCACGTCCTTGTATTGATCACCGAAGATATCGGCGCCGAAGGCTTCGGCAACGCCCAGCAGCAGGCCGCCGAGTACCGCGCCAGGGATGCTGCCGATGCCGCCCAGTACCGCAGCGGTGAAGGCCTTGATGCCGGCGAGGAAGCCCAGGTGCGGGTTGATCACGCCGTAGTTCATGCCCAGCAGTACTGAGGCGATGGCGGCCAGCGCAGCACCGATGACGAAGGTCAGGGCGATGATGTTGTTGGTGTTGATACCGAGCAGGTTGGCCATCTTCAGGTCTTCGGCGCAGGCGCGGCAGGCACGGCCCAGGCGCGAACGGGAGATGAACAGGGTCAGACCGATCATGGTGACGAAGGTGACGATAAAGATCAGCACCTGCATGTAGGACACCACCACGCCGTTGGCGGCGCTTTCACCGAAGACGAAATTGCCGGGCAGCAGGCTGGGAATGGCCTTGTCCTTGGAGTCCTGTGAGAGCAACACCGCGTTCTGCAAGAAGATCGACATACCGATCGCGGAGATCAGCGGGATCAGACGGTTGCCGCCGCGCAGGGGGCGGTAGGCCACCCGTTCGATGCTGTAGCCGTAGGCGCTGGTGACGATCATGGTGGCCGCGAAGGCCGCGATCATCACGAAGGGCACGGCTTCCAGGCCGAACATGGCGAGGCCGGCGATAACGGTGAAGGCTACGTACGAGCCAATCATGTAAACCTCGCCATGGGCGAAGTTGATCATGCCGATGATGCCGTAGACCATGGTGTAGCCGATGGCGATCAGGGCATAGGTACTGCCAATGGTCAGGCCATTGATCAGCTGTTGTAGGTAGTGATAAAGATCAGGCATTGCCTAACTCCTGGGCGCTTGCGTAAAGCGGCGCTTGTGGCGCAGCGCGAGGCCGGAATTCTTCTAATAAACAAAGCCCACTGCTCGCGCAGTGGGCTTTGGCTCAGACAGGAAGCTTACTTAGCTTCGGACTTGGTGCCGTCCTGGTGCCACTCGTACACCACGAAGCTGAAGTCCTTCAGGTCACCCTTCTCGTCGAAGCCCAGGGCGCCGGTGGGGGTGTCGAAGCTGTTGGCGCGCAGGGCAGCCGCTACCTTGGCGGTATCGGTATCGCCGGCTTTCTCGATGCCTTCGGCGATGACCTGAACGGCAGCGTAGGCCGGGAACACGAACGGACCGCTCGGGTCTTCGTTCTTGGCCTTGAAGGCCTCGACCAGCGCCTGGTTCTTCGGATCCTGGTCGAAGGACTTCGGCAGGGTCACCAGCAGGCCTTCGGAAGCCGGGCCGGCGATGGCCGAGATTTCCTTGTTACCCACGCCTTCCGGGCCCATGAACTTGACGTTCAGGCCGCGCTCTTTGGTCTGGCGCAGCAGCAGGCCCAGCTCCGGGTGGTAGCCGCCGTAGTAGACGAAGTCGACGCCAGCTTGGTTGAGCTTGGCGATCAGCGCGGAGAAGTCCTTGTCGCCGGCGTTGATGCCTTCGAACAGGGAAACCTTAACGCCTTTGCCTTCCAGGGTCTGCTTGACCGCGGTGGCGATGCCTTCGCCGTACTGCTGCTTGTCATGAATGACGGCGACGTTCTTCGGCTTGACGTGGTCAGCGATAAAGTTACCGGCGGTCGGGCCTTGCAGGCTGTCCAGACCGATGGTGCGGAAGACCAGCTCATAGCCACGAGCAGTGATGTCCGGGCTGGTGGAAGCCGCGGTGATCATCAGGATGCCTTCGTCTTCGTAGATGTCGGAAGCCGGCTGAGTGGAGCTGGAGCACAGGTGGCCAACCACGAACTTGACGCCGTCGTTGACGATCTTGTTGGCAACGGCAACGGCTTGTTTCGGATCGCACGCGTCGTCGTAGACCACGCCTTCGAGCTGGGCGCCGTTGACGCCGCCGGCCTTGTTGATCTGTTCGATGGCCATCTTGGCGCCGATGAATTGCATCTCGCCGTACTGAGCAACGGCACCGGTCACCGGACCGGCCAGACCGATCTTGATGTTGTCGGCCGCCATCGAATAGCTGGCCGCCCCCGCCAGTGCCATTGCCGCGAACAGCTTGGAAATCTGCTTAGTAGCCTTGTTCATGAGTGCTCCACTCTTGTGTTTTTCGTTGTTGTAGTTCTTGCGGCCGAAGCTGCAGAACCGGGTCTGTTACCCCGGTAATGCCTCCGGCAACTGTACCGGAACAGTGTAGAGCGCGGATTTGCGCCTTGAAAAGCCGGCAGCTGGAGGCGAAACGTGGGGTTGTCGCTAAATTGCAAGGAATGTATAGAAAAACGGCGTGGCCTGGGTCGGCTGGCGAGCGTCGCGCGGTTGCCAGGGCAGTTGCCGACGCTATCATTGCGCGCCTGCATTCAAAGCCATCGACACGGGACACACCATGACGGATCAATCTAGCACCCTCTATGCCAAGCTGCTCGGTGAGACAGCGCCGATTCGTTGGCAGGAACTGCAGCCGTTCTTCGCTCGCGGTGCGCTACTCTGGGTCGAGGGTAGTCAGGATCTGGTGGCGGTCGCGCAGGCTGTGGCCGAGAACGATCAGGCTCGAGTCGCGCAATGGATGATCCAAGGCCTGCTGTGCAAGCTCGAAGATTCACGTGCCGAAGATCTGCTCTCGCGTGACCCGCAGTTGTGGGCAGTCGTGGTCGCCCCCTGGGTGCTGGTACAGGAAAGGGCAGGGGATTCGACCCTGCACTGAAATGGCGCGCTGCAGGGCTGTGAGCAGCGAGCTAGACTCTTCGCACGCTCCCGTGAGGGAGGTTCTCGCAGCGCCACGGTAAAGGAGTGAGCCCCATGTTCGAACCTGGTCACCTGCATCGCAGCAATCCGCCTGGCCTGGGCGGGCAACCCGGTTACAGCATCGATTTCTACTATGAGGTGCGCGAGGATTCGCAAGAAGGGCCCATGCTGCATGGGCGTCTGGTGGGCGAGATCGACGGCAAGGCCTTCGAGGAAGCCTTTGAGATGCATCGTGATACTGCGTTCAATTTCGCCAGCGTGATCTCCCGCCTGGTGGCCAAGCATGGCCTGCCGCCCAACCATAGCCCGATCATGCGGGCGCATGCCGAATACGATGCGATCTTCGAGGACATTCGCGCCAGGCTGCACGCCAAGCCGGGTGAAGCGGTGGACCTCGATCACCTGGAGCGCGACGGTCTGACGTGACCCCCTGGCTGTTCGAGGACGAAAAAAAACCGGATTCCAGGATCCGGTTTTTCATTCTCGGTCGTGCGTCAGGCCGCGACGAAACCTGCAGGGTAGGCCAGCGAGGCTTGGCTGCTCTGCACTTCGGCGATGGTTTCGCGGACGACCTGCTTGGCCAGGCAAGCGCACTTGCCGCACTGGCTGGCGATGCCGAGCGTGCCGCGCACTTCACGGTAGCTGCAGCAGCCCTCGTAGACCGCATCGCGGATTTGAGTATCGGTGACACCTTCACAGAGGCAGACGTACATAAGCAAGGCTCGTCTTGGTGGTTCTGTTCGATGGATCGGATACTAATGTTAATGAGAATGCTTGTCAAAGATCGATTGCGAATGCTCGCAGTGTCTGACGAACGGTTCAGCTTTCGGCGGGGGCGGTTAGAAAAGGTCTTTGCGTTTTCGCGGGGAGGATACGTTTGACACCGGACTGGCAAGTTTGTGTGTTCTGCATGCAGCGCTATTTATCTCTGGGCCAAGATCATTAGCGTGTCGATCTTTCGTCTTGGTTTCGCCCCTCACGGGCGAGTCACTTTCTCTTGCTTGCCCAAGAGAAAGTAACCAAAGAGAAGGGCACCCCACCATCCGGGCTAGGCGCCCCGCCCTGCTGCGCCGGGGTTCCCTCGCTCCATCACCACTCCCGGGGCCCGCCACGAAGGGCCATTCCCTGGCCCATCGTGGCTCTTGCGACATCCATGTCGCTCAACCCCTTACGTGGCGATTCCACTCGGCCTCCTGAAGGGGATTTGAGCGTCGTCTGTGAGATCGCAGTTGAAGAGCAAAGGCAAAGGCCAGACACCGCCAATTTCAATTCCGCAAAGATTATGCAAGCTCGCGCCCCGGCCCCCGGAGCAGCATCGGGGCGTGGGGAGTTTCGCGCAGCAAAACCCGGAGGCAGGGTAATGCCGATCAGATCAGGTTGCCAAAGCAGCCCTTTGTAGGAGCCCCGCCTCGGGGCGAAGCTTTTCAATTGCGCATCGACTTAGTTCGCGGCGGGGCGCCACTCCTACCCATTCGCAGCATCGACGCTTAACTGACTGGAATTAAAATGCCGGGTGCCCTTCTTTGGCACACCTTTCTTGGGCAAGCAAAGAGACGCAGCGCAGCGGAGTAACAGCCGCAGGCTGGCCCGAAGGGCGAGCGCAGCGAATCAAGGTGTGGCGCCCGTAAGGGGCGCAACCCAAACGCTCAGTGGACTCGGTAATGGATAGTGCTAAGCCCGTGAGCAATACGCACACAAACTTGCCAGTCCGGTGCCAATCTGTACTTGTCCCAAAATTATGCGAAGAGCCTAAAAAACCGGCGGACGCCGGTTTTTTCATGGGGTTCGATCGCCGCGCAGAGGCTCACTGATCGAACTCGTCCCAACCACCCATTTCCTTCCAGCGATTGACGATGCCGCAGAACAGTTCGGCGGTCTTCTCGGTGTCGTAGCGTGCCGAGTGTGCTTCCTTGCCGTCGAACTCGATACCGGCAGTCTGGCAGGCCTTGGCCAGTACGGTCTGGCCGTAGGCGAGGCCGGCGAGGGTAGCGGTGTCGAAGCTGGAGAAAGGGTGGAAGGGGTTGCGCTTGATGCCGCAACGGGCCACCGCCGCATTGAGGAAGCCCAGGTCGAAACTACTGTTATGACCGACCAGGATCGCGCGCTTGCAGCCAGCTGATTTGATCGACTTGCGCAGGCCCTTGAAGATTTCGCCCAGGGCATGTTCTTCGCTCACTGCCATGCGCAGCGGGTGGTCGAGCTTGATGCCGGTGAATTCCAGCGCGGCTTGTTCGATGTTGGCGCCTGCGAAGGGTTCGATGCGGAAGAAGTGGGTGTGATCCGGATACAGAAAGCCGCTCTCGTCCATGGCGATGGTGGTCGCGGCGATTTCCAGCAGGGCATCGGTGGCGCAGTTGAAGCCGCCGGTCTCCACATCCACCACAACCGGCAGATAACCGCGAAAGCGCGCCGCCATGGGCGTGCGCGGGCCGGACGGCAGGCTGGGTTCGAGTTCGTCGTCGTAGTTGTCTTCGCTCACGCCTGAGCCTCCAGCAATTTCCAGCGCAGGGTTTCGCCGGCGCGCAGCGGCACCACGCTGTTGTCGCCCAGCGGCAGGGTGGCCGGTACGGTCCACTCCTCGCGCACCAGGGTGATGCTGTCGCTGTTACGTGGCATGCCGTAGAAGTCCGGGCCGTGGAAGCTGGCGAAGGCTTCCAGCTTGCCCAGGGCGCCGCGCTGCTCGAAAGCCTCGGCGTACAGTTCGATGGCCGCATAGGCGGTGTAGCAGCCGGCGCAGCCGCAGGCGGCTTCCTTGGCGTGCTTGACGTGCGGCGCCGAGTCGGTGCCGAGGAAGAATTTGGCGTTGCCGCTGGTGGCGGCGTCGAGCAGGGCTTCCTGGTGCACGTTGCGCTTGAGGATCGGCAGGCAATAGAAGTGCGGGCGAATGCCGCCAACCAGCATGTGATTGCGGTTGTACAGCAGGTGATGCGCGGTGATGGTGGCGCCGACGTTGGCCGAGGCGGCCTCGACGAACTGCACCGCGTCACGGGTGGTGATGTGCTCGAACACCACTTTCAGTGTGGGGAAGCGCTCGACCACGCGGGTGAGGTGCTCGTCGATGAAGGCTTTTTCGCGGTCGAACACGTCGATCTCGGCGCGGGTCACTTCGCCATGCACCAGCAGCAGCATGCCGACTTCGGCCATGGCTTCCAGCGCCGGGAAGATCTTGTCGATGCTGGTCACGCCCGAGTCGGAGTTGGTGGTAGCGCCGGCCGGGTAGAGCTTGGCGGCATGCACGAAGCCACTGGCCTTGGCTGCACGCACGTCCTCGGGGCTGGTGTTGTCGGTGAGATAGAGCACCATCAGCGGCTCGAAGCGGCTGCCGGCCGGGCGTGCAGCGAGAATGCGCTGGCGATAGGCGTCGGCTTCGGCGGCGTTGCGTACCGGCGGAACCAGGTTGGGCATGATGATGGCGCGGCCGAAAGTGCGCGCGGCATCGCCGACGGTGTGTGGCAGCACCGCGCCATCGCGCAGGTGAATGTGCCAGTCATCGGGACGCAGGAGAGTCAGGCGGTCGGACATGGAGGCTTCCAGGCGGGTAAAACGTGGCCGCATGTTAACTGAAAAGCGCCTGTTCGCGCTCGCGCCGACGCGACAATCGCACGTCGGGGGTCAAGTTTCCGTGCGCCTGACCGATACCCCTTGGGAATGCCGTGAACCGCCGTGGAGTCGACCGTGCGTGCGCCCAATTTCCTTCTGATCAGCCTGCTGGCTGGCATGCCCTTGTGCCTGCCAGCGCACGCCATCAGCTTCCAGACCCGGCTGGAGAAGGTGGAGTGGACCGTCGAGGGCGATCAGTTCGAGTGCCGCCTGAGTCAGCCGATCAGCAACTTTGGCAGCGGCGAGTTCGTGCGCCGCGCGGGAGAGCAGGTCACCTTCCGCCTCAAGGCCCGTGAGCGCTGGATGGGCGCGGGGTCGGCGACCCTCTTGGCGGCGGCCGCGCCTTGGCAGCCAGGGCGCGGCGACATCAATCTGGGTGTGGTCAGCGTCGGCAATGGCGAGGTGCCGTTCAACAGCTCGCAGGAGCAGGGTTCGCGGCTGCTCACCGGTCTGCTCGAAGGGCGCAGCCCGCTGGTGCGTCATCGCACCCTCAACGGTGGCGACAATCTGGAAGTACGTTTGCTGCCGGTGAAGTTTCACAAGGCTTATGACGATTACCAGGCCTGTATCGCCAAGTTGCTACCGGTCAATTTCGATCAGATTCGCCAGGCGCAGATCGGTTTTCCCGGTGGCGGCATCGATCTCGATCCGATGGCCAAGGCCAAGCTCGACATCATCCTCGACTTCGTCAAGGCCGACCCGAGTATCAACAGCTTCCAGATCGACGGTCACGCCGACAACAGCGGCAATCGTCTGACCAATCGCGACCTGTCACGCCGTCGTGCGCTGGCCGTGCAGGAATATCTGGTGGCCGGTGGCGTGCCGGTCGAGCAGATCACCATGCGCTTTCATGGCGAGCGTTACCCGCTGGTGCCAAACAACAACGAAGCCAATCGCGCCAAGAACCGTCGCGCGACCCTGCGCCTGGATCGCGTACCCGCGCCGGAAGTCCCGGTACAGAGCGAACCGCAGATCGCTCCACCGAGCACCCCGGTCGATCCGGTCGGAAGCACCCCTTCCTGAGCAAAAACGCTGATTCTCGCCGTCGCTTCGTCGTCACAAGCTGTCGCGCCCCTGTAAATTGGCCCGCAGGGCCAGTAGAATCACCGGTTTTACCGTACAACCCGTGGAGTGATGGCATGGCGGACGTCAAAAAGGTAGTTCTGGCCTATTCCGGTGGCCTGGACACCTCGGTGATCCTCAAGTGGCTGCAAGATACCTATAACTGTGAAGTGGTGACCTTCACCGCCGACCTCGGTCAGGGCGAAGAGGTCGAGCCGGCCCGCGCCAAGGCTCAGGCGATGGGCGTCAAGGAAATCTACATCGACGACCTGCGCGAAGAGTTCGTCCGCGATTTCGTCTACCCGATGTTCCGTGCCAATACCGTCTACGAAGGCGAGTACCTGCTGGGTACTTCCATCGCCCGCCCGCTGATCGCCAAGCGCCTGATCGAAATCGCCAACGAGACCGGCGCCGACGCCATCTCCCACGGTGCTACCGGCAAGGGCAACGACCAGGTGCGTTTCGAGCTGGGCGCCTATGCGCTGAAGCCGGGTGTGAAAGTCATCGCCCCGTGGCGCGAGTGGGACCTGCTGTCGCGCGAGAAGTTGATGGACTACGCCGAGAAGCACGCCATCCCGATCGAGCGCCACGGCAAGAAGAAGTCGCCGTACTCCATGGATGCCAACCTGCTGCACATCTCCTATGAAGGTGGCGTGCTGGAAGACACCTGGACCGAGCACGAAGAAGACATGTGGCGTTGGACCAAGTCGCCGGAAGCGGCGCCGGACACCCCGACCTACATCGAGCTGACCTACAAGGCCGGTGACATCGTTGCCATCGACGGCAAGGAACTGAGCCCGGCCACCGTGTTGGCTGAGCTGAACCGCATCGGCGGCGAAAACGGCATCGGCCGTCTGGACATCGTCGAGAACCGTTTCGTCGGCATGAAGTCCCGTGGCTGCTACGAGACCCCCGGCGGCACCATCATGCTCAAGGCCCACCGCGCCATCGAGTCGATCACCCTCGACCGCGAAGTGGCGCACCTGAAAGACGAGCTGATGCCGAAGTACGCCAGCCTGATCTACAACGGTTTCTGGTGGAGCCCGGAGCGTCTGATGCTGCAGCAGATGATCGACGCTTCCCAGGCCAACGTGAACGGTGTGGTACGCCTGAAGCTGTACAAGGGCAACGTCATCGTCACCGGCCGCAAGTCCGACGACTCGCTGTTCGACGCGAATATCGCGACCTTCGAGGAAGATGGCGGCGCCTACAACCAGCAGGACGCGGCGGGCTTCATCAAGCTCAACGCTCTGCGTATGCGCATCGCTGCCGGCAAGGGCCGCAAGCTGGTCTAACAGGCTGTTGAAAAACTACCTGCGTTGGCAATACTGCGTTAAAAACGGCCTCAAAATGCTCATTTACAACTCGTAAACTGCGCTTTTTCGGCCGTTTTTGCTTTGTCTTGCCTGCCTCGCCTACGTTTTTCAACGGCCTGCTAAGCTGAAATTCTTGCCTCACAAGAACCCCGGCCAAGTGCCGGGGTTCTGCTTTCCAGAAGAGGAAAACCTGATGAGACTGCTGCATACCATGCTGCGTGTCGGCGACCTGGACCAATCCATCGCCTTCTACACCGAAGTGCTGGGCATGACCTTGCTACGGCGCAAGGACTACCCGGACGGACAGTTCACCCTGGCGTTCGTCGGTTATGGCGACGAAGCGCACAACAGTGTGATCGAGCTGACCCACAACTGGGGTGTGGACAGCTACGAACTGGGCACCGGCTACGGCCATATCGCTCTGGAAGTCGAGGACGTCTACAGGGCCTGCGAGGACATTCGCAGTCGCGGCGGCAAGATCACCCGCGAGCCGGGTCCGATGAAGCATGGCAGCAGCATCCTGGCCTTCGTCGAGGATCCGGACGGTTACAAGGTCGAGTTGCTGTCGCCCAAGCGAAGCGATTGACAGCTGGAAATCTTTGTAAGTAAATGCTTACAGAGATAGTGGCTATTCGCTGATCGGCGAGGTGCTCCATGATGGCTGATCCCAAGGCCTTGCGCCTTATTCGTGTGGTTCAGGAGCTGTCGATGGCGAAGGACGTGGACCGTGTGGCGGAGATTGTCCGCAGTGCGGCCCGCGAGCTGACCGGTGCCGACGGCGCCACCTTCGTCCTGCGCGATGGGCAGCAATGCTTCTATCGCGACGAGGACGCCATCTCGCCCCTGTGGAAGGGCCAGCGTTTCCCCCTGAGCACGTGCATCAGTGGGTGGGCTATGCTCAATCGTCGCGCCACGGTGATTGCCGATATCTACGCCGACTCGCGCATTCCCCATGAGCTGTATCGAGCTACCTTCGTCAAAAGTCTGGTCATGGTGCCTATCCGCACCCTGGAGCCGATCGGCGCCATCGGCACCTATTGGGCGGAGTCTTATCAGGCCTGCGACGAGCAGATTCAGCTGCTGCAGGCCTTGGCCGACTCCACCTCGGTGGCCTTGGAGAATGTCCAGGTCTATGCCGAGTTGGAGCAGCGCGTAGAAGAGCGCACGGCGCAACTGGCCGAGGCCAATCGGCGCTTGCAGGACGAGGTGCGCGAACGCCAGCTGGCCGAGCAGGCGGTGCGCCAGCTATCGCTGACCGATGAGCTGACCGGGTTGTACAACCGTCGTGGTTTTCACCTCCTGGCCGAACGCGAACTGCGTGCGGCGCAACGGCGCAAGGGCCGTTGCCTGTTGCTGTACGCCGATCTCGATGATCTCAAACCGGTCAATGATCGCTTCGGCCATGGTGCCGGGGATCGTTTGCTCAGGGCGGCGGCCGAAGTGCTCAAGACCCAGTTCCGTACCACCGACGTGATCGCTCGCCTGGGCGGCGATGAGTTCGTCGTGCTGGCCAGTGACTACAGCGACAGTGAAGAGGTGCTGCAGCGTCTGGAGCAGGCCTTGCATGGCGCAGAGGGCGGAGCCGGTCAGAGACTATCGATGAGCATGGGGATCAGCGAATCATCGCTGAATCCCGATGAGGGACTCGATAATCTGTTGGTGCAAGCCGATGCGGCGATGTACGCCAACAAGTGCGCGCGCCGCGCATTGCGCGCTGTCGGCTGATACAAAAAAGCCCCGCATGCAGGCGGGGCTTCTTGTTGCGGGCGATCAGATATCGAAATCGTATTCGGCCAGCTGTTTGTGCAGGCGACGCTCTTCGAGGAAGTTGTCGATGATGCGGCGCTTGGTCAGATTGGTCTTGGCGACTTCTACCGCAGGCTCGGCATCGTCCGATTCTTCCGCGACAAAGTCTTCGTCCAGCTCGAGATCTTCTTTGTCAGTGCTCATCTATTCCACTCCAGGCCAGTTACTGGGGCCGTTTGCGCACCTTATAGCGGCAAAAATAGAGCGGGTAAAAAAGATTTTTTCAATCAGGAGATCGCCAGATTCTATGGTCGATCAATCGTCGGAAGTCTTGGCCTTGTACTCGCACAGATCTTCGATGCGGCAGGCGCCACAACGCGGTTTGCGCGCGGTGCAGACATAGCGCCCGTGCAGGATCAGCCAGTGGTGGGCGTCGAGCAGATAATCCTTGGGCACGAACTTGAGCAGCTTCTTCTCCACCTCGACCACGTTCTTGCCCGGTGCGATGCCGGTGCGGTTGCTGACGCGAAAAATATGCGTGTCCACGGCCATGGCCAACTGGCGAAACGCCGTGTTGAGCACCACGTTGGCGGTCTTGCGGCCGACGCCGGGCAGGGCCTCGAGGTCCTCGCGGTTGTCCGGCACCACACTGCCGTGCTTCTCGATAAGGATGCGGCAGGCCTCGATGACGTTCTTCGCCTTGCTGTTGTACAGGCCGATGGTCTTGATGTACTCGGAGAGTCCTTCGACGCCCAGGGCGTAGATCGCTTCCGGCGTATTGGCCACCGGAAACAGCTTGGCCGTGGCCTTGTTGACGCTGACGTCGGTGGCCTGGGCCGATAGCGTCACCGCCACCAGCAGCTCGAAGGGCGTGCTGTAGGCCAGCTCGGTCTTCGGCTCGGGATTGTCCTCGTGCAGGCGGCGGAATATTTCCAGGCGTTTGGCGGCGTTCATGGCTCAGGACTTCAGGCGTAGCCCGGATGCAATCCGGGGCGGGTTGGTTCGGCATACCCGGATTGCATCCGGGCTACGGTTGGTCGCTCGCTTGTGGCGTCATTCGATCACGCCGGTGACCCGCACGCGACGGCTCTGTGCTGGCGCCTCGGGGGCGACGGCCTTGGCGCGTTCGGCTGCGATCTGATCGATGCGGTTCTTGCCGGCGATCAACAGGCCCAGCACGATGAAGGCGCCCGGCGGCAGGATGGCCAGCAGGAAGCCCCGGTAGTCCTGCACCAGAGTGAGCTTCCACTCGGCGGCAATCGGACCGAACAGCAGGTGCATGTTGGCCAGCAGCGCACCGGTGCCGAGCAGCTCGCGGACGGCGCCGATCAGCACCAGCACCACGCCGAAGCCCAGGCCCATCATCAGGCCGTCGTAGGCGGCGCGGGCCGGGTCGTGCTTGGCGGCGAAACCGTCGGCGCGGCCGAGGATCACGCAGTTGGTGGTAATCAGCGGGATGAATATGCCGAGGATCTGGTACAGCTCGTAGGTATAGGCCTGCATCAGCAGCTCGATGCAGGTGGTCAGCGCGGCGATGATCATGACGAAGGCCGGCAGACGCACGGCGGTGTTGACCACGCCGCGTACCAGCGATACGGCGGTGTTCGAGCACACCAGCACCACCGTGCTGGCCAGCGCCAGGCCAAGGGCGTTGACCGTGGAGTTGCTTACCCCGAGCAGCGGACACAGGCCGAGCAACTGCACCAGCGCCGGGTTGTTCTTCCACAGGCCGTTGAGGCTGATTTCGCGGTAACTGGTCATTGCTCGTCCTCCGCCAGGCCCAGCAATTGGGCGCGGTGCTTGTCGAAGTAGCGCAGGGCGCCGTGCACGGCCTTGACCACGGCGCGCGGGGTGATGGTGGCACCGGCGAACTGGTCGAACTCGCCGCGATCCTTCTTCACTGCCCAGCCGTCTTCGCCGGGATCGCTCAGGGATTTACCTTCGAAGCTGCGCACCCAGTCGCTCTTGGCCAGCTCGATCTTGTCGCCCAGCCCCGGTGTTTCCTTATGACCAAGCACACGCACGCCAGCCAGGCGGCCATCGGCGAAGATGCCCACCAGCAGGTGGATGGCGCCGCTGTAGCCATCCGGTGCGGTCACCGGCAGGATCAGTGCGCTGGGCTGGTCGCCCTTCAAGGCCAGGTAAGCCGATTGCGGGCTGCGGTGACCCAGCTCGGGCGCGTTTAGCTCGATGCGGTTGTCCAGCAGGTGGTTGTCGTAGCTGCCGGCCGGCAGGATCTCGGCCAGGGCGCGCACCTGTGCTTCGCGCTCGGCGGCAGCGATACGAGTGGCGGTGCCCTGTTGCAGCAGGGCCACGCTGCCGACGGTACCAATGGCGAACAGGCCCAGCACCAGGGCGTTCTTCAGCATCGAGCGGCTGATTTCCGGCAGCATGCTCATTCTCCCAGCTTGAAGCCGCTGTTGGGCTTGCGATGGCCGTAGCTGCGCGGCCGGGTGTAGTAGTCGATGGTCGGCGCCGCCAGGTTCATCAGCAGCACGGCGAAGGCCACCGCGTCCGGGTAGCCGCCCCAGGTGCGGATCACGTAGACCAGTACGCCGACGCCGATACCGAATACCAGACGCCCGCGATTGCTGGTGGCGCCGGAAACCGGGTCGGTGACGATGAAGAAGGCGCCGAGCATGGTGGCGCCGGTGAGCAGGTGGAACAGCGGCGAACCGTTGGAATCCGAGCCGCTGCCGTTCCAGAACAGCAGGCTCATGACGAACAGCGCGGCGAGCATGCCCAGCGGCGCGTGCCAGGTGATCAGGCGCTTGTGCAGCAGGTACAGGCCGCCAGCGAGGAAGGCCAGGTTGACTGCTTCGCTGCCGGCGCCGCCGAAATGGCCGAAGGCCGGGTTGGCGGCGCGCAGCTCGTCGATGGTCAGGCTCTTGTTGACCTTGAGTGCATCTAGGGCGGTGGCCTGGGCCCAGCCATCGGGCAGGCTGGCGATGCCGAGTATGTGTTTGAGGCCGTCCAGCGCAGCGACACCGTGCGGGGCCGGCCAGCTGGTCATTTCCACCGGGAAGGAGATCAGCACCACCACGTAGCCGACCATGGCCGGATTGAACGGGTTCTGCCCAAGGCCACCGTAGAGCTGCTTACCGAAGCCGATGGCGAAGCCGCAGGCTATCAGGGTCAGCCACCAGGGCGAGTAGGGCGGCAGGGCCAGGGCCAGCAGCACGGCGGTGACCAGGGCGCTGTAGTCCTTGAGGAAGAAGGCCAGCGGACGCTTGCGCGCGGCCAGCAGAGCGGCTTCGAAGCCCAGCGCGCAGAGGCTGGCCCAGAGCAGGTTGAACAGGGTGCCGGCGCCGAACAGCCAGGTCAGCGCGAGGATGCCCGGCACGGTGGCCAGCAGCACCTGCAGCATGACCTGCTGGGTACGGTTGCTGCCCGTGGCGTGGGGCGATGTGATGCGGGGCAGGGCCATCGGCGCTCCGGTGGTTCTGTTGCTGCGTTCGTATTGAGCGCAGTGGTGTTCATTCCCCGGATGCAATCCGGGACGATCATTACGGCTGGTATTCGGCCAGCTTGCGTTCTGCTTCGGCCAGGCGTGTGCGTGCCTGTTCCAGCGCCTCGCCAGCGGCGCTCTCGTCACGCTCCAGCTTGCGCAGGTCGGCGCGGGCGAAGGCCGCCTCGGTCTTCAGCGCCTTGAATTTTTCGTCCACGCCGGGGCGTTCGGTGCGTACTAGCTCCGGCGCCGGCTTGCCCGAGGCCGCCTCCGCGGCATGCAGGGCTTGTTCGGCGGCGGCCAGGGCATCACGCAGCGGCTGCAGTGCGGCTTCGTCAGCGCCGGCCTTCTCGGCCTTCTTCAGCTCGGCGCGTTTCATCGCCAGCTCGACCTTGGCCTTTTTCAGGACGTCGTCACCGGCCGGCTTGGCAGCGGGGGCGGGCGCCTGCTTTTCCAGGTCTGCCAGGGCCTTATCGGCTGCTTCCAGTTGCTGGCGAATGCGAGCGATTTCGGCCTGCTGGTCGTCGTCCGGGGGCTCGATCTTTTCCAGCTTGCGCAGCTGTGCCTTGAGCATGGCAGCGTCGATCTTGGCTTTCTTCAGCGCTTCGTCGCCGGCCGGTTTGGCGGCGGGTGCGGGCGCTTGGCTTTCCAGGCTGGCCAGGGTCTTTTCGGCTGCTTCCAGTTGCTGACGCAGGCGGGCGAGTTCGGCCTGCTGATCGTCGTCCGGGTTCTCGATCTTTTCCAGCTTGCGCAGCTGGGCCTTGAGCATGGCGGCTTCGATCTTGGCTTTCTTCAGCGCTTCGTCACCGGCCGGCTTGGGCGTCGGGGCAGGTGCAGCCGCCTGCGCGTCGGCCAGGGCCTTCTGTGCGGCTTCGGCAGCGGCACGCAGCTCGCTGACCTGAGTCTGCAGTTCGGGCGTGTCGTGGGCGGCCAGCTGTTTTTCCGCCTTCTTCAGCGCGACCTGGGCCATGCTGGCTTCGATCTTGAGTTTCTTAAGCGCCTCATCGGCCGGCGCCGCTGCCGCAGCAGGGGGCGCTTCGGCCTGCGCCGCCTTGGCGCGGGCGGCCTTCTCTGCGCGGGCCTTGCGCTCGGCCTCCTTCTGCTCCTCGGCGCGGCGCAGGCGTTCCTGGCGCTGTTCGAAGCGCTGCTTGGAGTGTTCGGCCTTGAGCTGCTTCTGTTCCAGATCGCGGATTTCCGCCTTGGCCGCGCGGTAGTACTGCACCAGCGGAATACTCGATGGGCAGACGTAGGCGCAGGCGCCGCATTCGATGCAGTCGAACAGGTTGTGCGCCTTGAGCTGTTCGTGCTCCTGGCCCAAGGCGAAGAAGTGCAGTTGTTGCGGCAGCAGGCTGGCCGGGCAGGCCTCGGCGCATTCGCCGCAGCGGATGCAGGGCATGGCCGGCGGTGGTGGCGGCAGTTCGACGGCGGTGCTGGCCAGCAGGCAGTTGCTGGTCTTGATCAGCGGCACCTCGAGGCTGGGCAGGGTAAAGCCCATCATCGGTCCGCCCATGATCAGGCGATTGAGTTTGCTGGTGTCCAGCCCGGCGAACTGCAGCAGCTCGCCCACTGGCGTGCCGAACAGCGACTCGACGTTGCCCGGGCGCGCCAGGGCCTCGCCGGTGAGGGTGGTGATGCGCGAGATCAGCGGCTTGCCGTGCACTACGGCCTCGTGCACGGCCACGCAGGTGCCGACGTTCTGGCAGAGGATGCCGATATCGGCCGGCAGGCCGCCCGATGGCACCTCGACACCGGTGAGGATCTGGATCAGCTGCTTCTCGCCGCCGGAGGGGTACTTGGTGGGGAACACCCGCACCTGGTAGCTGCGCTCGCTGCAGGCGCCGCGCACCGCGGCGATGGCCTCGGGCTTGTTGTCCTCGATGCCGATCAGCACCTGCTCGGGCTGGATCAGCTGCACCAGGATATCGATGCCGGAAACCAGCTCAGCTGCGCGTTCGCGCATCAGCAGGTCGTCGGCGGTGATATAGGGCTCGCACTCGGTGCCGTTGATGATCAGCGTGTGGATCTTCTGCGTCGGCCGCGCGGTGAGCTTCACCGCGGTGGGGAAGCCCGCGCCGCCCAGGCCACTGATGCCGGCGTCGCGGATCAGCGCCAGCAGTTCGGCGGAGTCCATATGCCGGTAGTCGGGATGCGGGGTCAGGTCGATCCACTCGTCCAGGCCGTCGCTGTCGATGACGATGGCCGGCGCCAGCATGCCGGAGACATGCGGGTAGGGCTGCGGGCCGATAAAGCTGACCGTGCCGGAGGTCGGCGCATGCAGCGGCGCGCTGACGAAACCGGTGGCCTCGGCGATCTTCTGTCCCTTGCGCACCCGCTGGCCGACCACCACGCAAGGCTCGGCGACGGCGCCGATATGCTGGCCCAGCGGCAAGGTCAGGCGGGCCGGCAGCGGCGCCTGCTGGATCGGGGTGCGGTTTGACAGCTCCTTGCGCTCGGCCGGATGGATGCCGCCGGGGATATCCCAGATACGCTCTTGTGCGCTCATGCCGCCTGCTCCCGGTCGCTGGCGATCAACTGGCCGGGGGCCAGCGGCTTGTCCCACTTCCAGCTCTGTACGGTGCTACCGACTTCGATCATGTCGATGCAGTCCACCGGGCAGGGCTCGACGCACAGGTCGCAGCCGGTGCATTCGCTGACGATCACCGTGTGCATCTGCCGCGCGGCGCCGACGATGGCGTCCACCGGGCAGGCCTGGATGCACTTGGTGCAGCCAATGCACTCGGCTTCGCGGATAAACGCGACCATCTGCGGCTTCTCGCCTTCCACCGCATCCAGCGGCTCGGGCTCGACGTCCAGCAGGTCGGCCAAGGCCTGGATGGTCGCCTCGCCCCCGGGCGGGCACTTGTTGATCTTGTCGCCGCCGGCGATCGCCTCGGCGTAGGGCTTGCAGCCCGGGTAGCCGCACTGACCGCACTGGGTCTGTGGCAGCAGGGCGTTGATCTGTTCGGCGATGGGGTCGCCCTCGACCTTGAAGCGCACCGCGGCGAAACCGAGGATGGCGCCGGCGATCAGGCACAGGCCGAGCAGGGCGAGGACGGCGACGAGAACCAGGCTCATAGTTTGATCAGCCCGGCAAAGCCCATGAAGGCCAGCGACATCAGGCCGGCGGTGATCATGCCGATGGCCGCGCCCTGAAAGGACTTGGGCACGTCGGCGATGGCGATGCGTTCGCGCATGGCGGCGAACAGTACCAGCACCAGGGAGAAGCCCAGACCTGCGGCGAAGCCGTTGGCGGTGGCAGTGATGAAGGTGAACTCGGCCTTGTTGGCGTTGAGCAGGGCGACGCCGAGGACGATGCAGTTGGTGGTGATCAGCGGCAGGAAAATACCCAGCACGCGATACAGCAGTGGGCTGGTCTTGTTCACCACCATCTCGGTGAACTGCACGGTCACCGCGATCACCAGAATGAAACTGATGGTGCGCAGGAATTCCAGATCCAGCGGTTTGAGCACGTACTGCTGCACCAGGTAGCTGCACATGGCGGCCAGAGTCAGCACGAAGGTGGTGGCCAGGGACAGGCCGATGGCCGTCTCGATCTTCTTCGACACGCCCATGAACGGGCACAGGCCGAGAAACTGCACCAGCACGAAATTGTTGACCAGGATGGCGCTGACCATGATCAGGACGAGTTCGGTCATCGGGTTGCCGTCGAGTGCGCAAAGGCCATAGGAAAAGGGCGCCTATTATCGGGAAGCGCGTAGATGCAAACAAGCCGGCATTGGCCGGCTTGTTCGACGCCTATAAGCCTAGCTGGTGCTTACTTGACGCGCTGGCCTGGCTTGGCGCCGCTATCCGGGCTGAGCAGGTAGATTTCCTCACCACCGGGGCCGGCGGCCAGCACCATGCCTTCGCTGATGCCGAACTTCATCTTGCGCGGCGCCAGGTTGGCGACGTACAGGGTCAGGCGGCCTTCCAGCTTGCTCGGGTCGGGGTAAGCGGACTTGATGCCGGAGAATACGTTGCGCTTCTCGTCACCGATATCCAGCGACAGGCGCAGCAGCTTGTCGGCGCCTTCGACGAACTCGCACTTCTCGATCAGGGCGATACGCAGGTCGACGGCGGCGAAGGCGTCGAAGTTGATCTCAGCGGCCAGCGGGTCCTTGGCCAGTTCGCCATTGCCCTGTGGCTTGGACGCTTCGGCGGCCAGGTCTTCCTTGGAGGCTTCGACCATGGCGTCGATCTTCGCGGGCTCGATGCGGGTGAGCAGCGGGTTGAACGGGTTGAGCTGGTGGTTGGCCAGCGGCAGCGAGAGATCGGCCCAGGTTTGCGGCTTCACATTGAGGAAGGCTTCGGCATCGGCGGCCAGCTTCGGCAGCACGGGTTTCAACATGATCACCAGCTGGCGGAACAGGTTGATGCCCAGCGCGCAGATTTCCTGCACCTCGGCCTGCTTGCCTTCGACCTTGTTCAGGGCCCAGGGCGCCTTGTCGGCGATCCAGGCGTTGGCGCGGTCGGCCAGCGCCATGATCTCGCGCATGGCGCGGGAGAAGTCGCGCGCCTCGTAAGCCTCGGCGATGCTCGGCGCGGCAGCCTGGAAGGCGTCCCACAGCTCCGGCTCCGGGTTGGCGGCGACCAGCAGGCCATCGTTGCCCTTGTGGATGAAGCCGGCACAGCGGCTGGCGATGTTGACCACCTTGCCGACCAGGTCCGAGTTGACCTTCTGCACGAAGTCATCGAGGTTCAGGTCCAGATCATCCACGCCGCGGCCCAGCTTGGAGGCGTAGTAGTAGCGCAGGTATTCCGGGTTCAGGTGGTCCAGGTAGGTGCGCGCCTTGATGAAGGTGCCGCGCGATTTGGACATCTTCTGCCCGTTCACCGTCAGGTAGCCGTGCACATTGACCGCGGTGGGCTTGCGGTAGCCCGCGCCTTCGAGCATGGCCGGCCAGAACAGGGCGTGGAAGTTGACGATGTCCTTGCCGATGAAGTGATACAGCTCGGCGGTCGAGTCCTTGCCCCAGAACGCGTCGAAGTCCAGCTCCGGGCGTTTGCTGCACAGGTTCTTGAAGCTGGCCATGTAGCCGATCGGCGCGTCCAGCCAGACGTAGAAGTACTTGCCCGGCTCGCCGGGAATCTCGAAGCCGAAGTAGGGCGCATCACGGCTGATGTCCCACTCCTGCAGGCCGCCATCGAGCCATTCGGCGATCTTGTTGGCCACCGCCTCCTGCAGCGCGCCGGAGCGCGTCCACTGCTTGAGCATGGCCTCGAAGTCCGGCAGCTTGAAGAAGAAGTGCTGCGACTCCTTGAGCACCGGCACCGCACCGGAAATGGCGGAGCGCGGGTTTTTCAGTTCGGTCGGCGAGTAGGTCGCGCCGCATTTCTCGCAGTTGTCGCCGTACTGATCCTCGGTGCCACATTTCGGGCAGGTGCCCTTGATGAAGCGGTCGGCGAGGAACATGCCTTTCTCGGGGTCGAAGTACTGGGTCACGGCGCGGGTGGCGATATGCCCCTTGTCGCGCAGCGCCAGGTAGATGGCCGCCGACAGCTCGCGGTTTTCCTGCGAGTGGGTGGAGTGGTAGTTGTCGAAGTCCACCAGGAAGTCGGCGAAGTCGGCGGTGTGCTCGGCCTGTACGTTAGCAATGAGCTGCTCGGGGGTGATGCCTTCTTTCTCGGCGCGCAGCATGATGGCCGAGCCGTGCGCATCGTCGGCGCAGACGTAGATCGCCTGATTGCCGCGCAGCTTCTGGTAGCGCACCCACATGTCGGTCTGCACGTACTCGAGCATATGGCCGAGGTGGATGGAGCCGTTGGCGTAGGGGAGGGCGCTGGTAACGAGAATCTTGCGGGCTTCGGTCATGGTGATCGGCTGCACTGGTAAAACGAGGGAAGTCGGCAACTATAAAGCAGCGGCAGGCTGCAAGCCACCTGCACCGGGTAAGCGTGGTCGATGTACCGCGCATGGCTCGGTGCTGCTGCTATTATGCCGGCCTGTTTTTCTGCTGCCTTCTGGAGTCCATGCATGAGTGCCGTCACCCGCGAAGCGGTCGAAGCCTGTCTGCGTCAGTTCACCGACCCACATCTCGATCAGGACCCGGTCAGCGCCGGTTGTCTGCGTGAAGTCGATATTCAGGGCGCACGCGTATCCGTGCGCCTGGAGCTGGGCTACGCCGCCGGTTTGTTCAAGAACGGTTGGGCGCAGATGCTGCAGATGGCGCTGGAGAACCTCGATGGTGTCGACGGTGCGCGGGTGCAGGTCGATTGCGTGATCGACTCGCACCAGGGGCAGGCGCAGGTGCCGGCCCTGGCTGGGGTGAAAAACGTTATCGCCGTGGCCTCGGGCAAGGGCGGGGTGGGTAAGTCCACCACCGCAGCCAACCTGGCACTGGCGCTGGCGCGTGAAGGCGCGCGCGTTGGTATTCTTGATGCCGATATCTATGGCCCCAGCCAGGGCATCATGTTCGGCATCGCCGAGGGCACGCGGCCGCAGGTGAAGGATCAGAAATGGTTCGTGCCGCTCGAAGCCCATGGCGTGCAGGTGATGTCCATGGCCTTTCTCACCGACGACAATACGCCGATGGTCTGGCGTGGGCCGATGGTCAGCGGCGCCTTGCTGCAATTGATCACCCAGACCGCCTGGAACGATCTCGATTACCTGGTGGTGGACATGCCGCCGGGTACCGGCGACATCCAGCTGACCCTGGCGCAGAAGGTGCCGGTGGCAGGCAGCGTGATCGTCACCACCCCGCAGGACCTTGCCTTGCTCGATGCCAAGAAGGGCGTGGAGATGTTCCGCAAGGTGCACATTCCGGTGCTGGGTGTGGTGGAGAACATGGCCGTGCACATCTGCTCCAACTGCGGCCATGCCGAGCACCTGTTCGGTGAGGGCGGTGGCGAGAAGCTGGCCGCACAGTATGGTGTCGAGTTGCTGGCCTCGTTGCCGCTGTCGATGGCCATTCGCATGCAGGCCGATGATGGCAAGCCAACCACCATTGCCGATCCGGAAAGCCAGATCGCCATGATCTACCAGGACCTGGCGCGCAAGGTCGGTGCGCGTATCGCCCTGGCTGGCAAGCCGGCCATGCCCAGCATCGAGATCAGTGAGGACTAACAGCAGCCGCTTAGCGGCATCTGATGACCCTCTTCCGCTTGCGGGAGAGGGTGCCCGAAGTGCGGGAGAGGGCCATGCAGGCGACTCGGTTCTGGCTTGGCTTTCCAATTGCCCTGCGACGTGGGCATCCTGCGCAGCTCTACCACCCGACTTAGTTCAAGCGTCGGAGTATCGAATTTGTAGGAGCGGCGCCCTGTCGCGAATCAGAGCGGCGCACATTTGAAAAGCTTCGCCCCGGGGCGGGGCTCCTACGAAAAGCTGCTTTGGCAGCCTTTCCTGCTTTTGTAGGAGCGGCTGGGCGGCATTCCGCTTCAGCCGCGAATTTCGCGGATAAATCCGCTCCTGCGGGCATATAAACGCCCACAAAAAAGCCCCGCACTAGGCGGGGCTCTTTTCAAGCAGGTCAGCTCAGGTTAGACAACCTGAACTTCCTCAGCCTGCATGCCTTTCTGACCACGGGTGGCCACGAAAGTCACTTGCTGGCCTTCTTTCAGGCTCTTGAAGCCATCGCTCTGAATGGCTTTGAAGTGTACGAAGAGGTCGTCACCGGATTGCGGGGTGATGAAGCCGTAGCCTTTCTCATCGTTGAACCACTTAACGGTGCCAGTCTGACGATTGGACATGTGATGTCTCCTAACAAAAGTAATAACAGCCCTGGAAAAGCCCAGGCCGGGACTGAGTGCAACGAGTACTAGGAGTCGGACGATGTTTGGATCGAGATCTAGGCATCAAGTAGCGATTCGCGGTGACACATGCAGCACAGTGGGGACACCATACGTGGTTTTATCGCCAAGTGCGAATGCTCGATGCAGCTTTTTTGCAAATAATGACTGATGGGCGCGCCGGCACTCTTTGAAGCGTGGCGCCTGCCTCGGTAAGATGCGCTCACTTTTTTCGTAACCGCCCACTCAGGACACCTCGCCATGAGCATCAAATCGGACAAGTGGATTCGCCGCATGGCCCAGGAACACGGCATGATCGAGCCTTACGTCGAGCGCCAGGTGCGCGGTGCCGACGACAGTCGCGTCATCTCCTACGGTGTTTCCAGCTACGGCTACGACGTACGTTGCGCCGATGAATTCAAGGTGTTCACCAATATCCACTCGGCCATCGTCGACCCGAAGAATTTCGATGAAAAGAGCTTCGTCGACATCAAGAGTGACGTTTGCATCATTCCGCCTAACTCCTTCGCCCTGGCCCGCACGGTCGAATACTTCCGCATTCCGCGTGATGTGCTGACCATCTGCCTGGGCAAGAGCACCTATGCGCGTTGTGGCATCATCGTCAACGTCACGCCGCTGGAGCCGGAGTGGGAAGGTCACGTGACCCTGGAATTCTCCAACACCACCAACCTGCCGGCGAAGATCTACGCCAACGAAGGTGTGGCGCAGATGCTGTTCCTGCAGTCCGATGAGGCCTGTGAGGTTTCCTACCGTGATCGTGGTGGCAAGTACCAGGGTCAGACCGGGGTAACCCTGCCCAAGGCCTGATCGCAGAAGCGTTGCCAGAAAGCCGGGCTTAGCCCGGCTTTTTTGTGCGCGCTAGCGTTTGGTCGGATAGCCTGAATTTACTGCTCATGTGGGGCTCCACCTGTAACAGTCCACGTTCAGGAGAACGACTCATGTCTTTGCTCGATCTCAATGCGGGAGGCATTCCCGGCCAGCCCGAGCCCGATATCCCTGATCAGCCAGGAAGACCCGTGCCGCCGCAGGAGCCGGGTGAGCCGACATTGCCCGATCAACCGCCGCCGGCGCCGGTGGCGCAGTGTCGGCCACGTGAGGTTTTCGAGCGCCTCGCCGCGCCAGCAGAGCGCATTGCCGGGGAGTGGCATTGATTTGCAGTGCAGACGAAAAAGCCGGGCGATGCCCGGCTTTTTCTTTCCGCCCTGCGGCGCTCAGGGCACCAGTGGCAGTTCGCGTTTGTGGCGTGTGTTGTCGTAGGTGCGAACGATGGTGGCATAGGCCTCGTCACTGACTTTCTCGCCATGCAGGAAGGCGTCGATTTCGGCGTAGGTGACGCCATGCGCCTCCTCGTCTGGTTTGCCTGGGCGCAGCTCTTCCAGGTCAGCGGTCGGCGTTTTCATCACCAGGTGCTGCGGAGCACCCAGGTGCTTGGCAATGGCACGTACCTGATTCTTCACCAGGCCGGACAGCGGGGCGAGGTCGCAGGCGCCGTCACCGAACTTTGTGAAAAAACCCATCACCGCCTCGGCGGCGTGATCGGTGCCGATCACCAGGCCATTGTTGGCGTTGGCGATGGCGAACTGGGCAACCATGCGGATGCGTGCCTTGATGTTGCCGACGACGAAATCGCGGCGGGCGTCGCTGAGTTTCTGTAAATGGGTGACCTGCTCGCCGAGGCCGGAGACGCTGTCGGCGATGTTTACTGTGTCTTGTTCATCGGCGCAGATGAATTTCAGCGAATCCTGGGCGTCATGCTCGTCGTGCTGAGCGTTGTGCGGCAGGCGCACGGCGATGAAGCGGTACGCAGTATCGCCTGTTTCGGCACGCAGCTCCTCGACCGAAATTTGGGCCAGGCGCCCGGCGGTCAGCGAGTCGACGCCGCCGCTGATGCCCAGGACCAGCACCTTGAGGCCGGAATTCTTCAGGGTGTTCTTGATGAAGGTCTTGCGCCGCTCGATTTCTGCACTCAGCGCAGCGTCGTCGGCGAACGGCGGCACCACGTCGAGGGCGGCGGCGATTTCGGCTTGGCGGTTGCTCATGTCTGGCTCCTCAGTGGGTCACGCGAAAGACGTGTTTCAGGTAATGGACGAAGTTCTCGTCGCGGCATTGGGTCTTGCCGGGCGTATCGGAAATCTTCGCTACCGGTTGACCGTTGCAGGCGATCATCTTGATCACGATGTTCATCGGCTCGACGCCGGGGATGTCGCAGGTCAGGTTGGTTCCGACCCCGAAGCTTACGTGGATTCGCCCGGAAAGTGCACGGTAGAGCCGCAGCGACTTGGGCAGGTCGAGCCCGTCGGAGAACACCAGGGTCTTGCTCATCGGATCGATGCCGAGTTTCTCGTAGTGGGCGATGGCTTTTTCCGCCCACACCAGTGGGTCGCCGGAGTCATGGCGCAGGCCGTCGAAGAGCTTGGCGAAGTACAGGTCGAAATCGGCGAGGAAGGCATCCATGGTGATGCAGTCGGTCAGGGCGATGCCTAGCAAACCGCGGTATTCGCGCACCCAGCAGTCGAGCGCGGCAATCTGGCTGTCGATCAGGCGTGGGCCGAGCTGCTGGTGCGCCATCAGCCATTCGTGGGCCATGGTGCCAATGGGCTTGAGGTCGAACTCGCGGGCCAGGTGCACATTGCTGGTGCCGACGAAGCGACCGGGGAAATCGCGCTTGAGGATGTGTACCGCCTGCTCCTGCACGCGGTAGGAGAAGCGCCTGCGGGTGCCGAAATCAGCCAGCTGGAAGCCGGCCAGTTCGCTCGGCGAGGCTTCGGCCTTGAGCCAATCGAGCTTCTCGTACAGGCGCTCGGCAGCCTGCTCCAGCAGCACTTCACGGTAGCGATAGCGGTTGCGTACCTCGCTGACGATGGCCAGCAGCGGCACCTCGAAGAGGATCACGTGCAACCAGGGGCCGCGCAGACGGATGCTCAACTGGCCGTCTTCGATGCTGGTGTGCACGTAGCGCAGGTTGAAGCGGAACAGGCTTAGAAAGCGAATGAAGTCCGGTTTGATGAACGGGATGCGTTCGAGGAAGGCCAACTGGTCGACGCTCAGGCTCAGCTCACTGAGGCGTTCGATCTGATAGCGGATCTCGGCCAGGTAGGGCGTCAGGTCCTCGCTGCTGCGGCAGCGGAATTCCCATTCCACCTCGGCATTGGGGTAGTTGTGCAGCACCGCTTGCATCATGGTCAGCTTGTAGAAATCGGTGTCCAGCAGGTTCTGCACGGTACGGTCGGCGAAAATGCTCTCGCTCATCGCAGGTTCTCCTTGGCGAGGGTGCCATCCAGCTGTTCCAGGCTGGCAGCCAGTGTAATGCCCTGTTCGCGCATGGCGATGCAGGCGCTTTCGGCCGTTTCGCTGGCGATGGCGCGGCAGGCCGGTAGGAAGACGATCACCTCGAAGCCGGCACTGCGCAGCTGCAGGGCGGTGGTCTTGACGCAGTAGTCCAGGGCCAGGCCGCCCACCAGTACAAGGTCGACGCCATTTTGCCGAAGAAATTCGATCACGCCCGTGCTGCGCTTCTCGGCCAGGTCGTGATAGCAGGCGCCGTAAGGGTGCAGGTCCGGCTCAACGCCTTTCCACACGAAATAGTCGTAATCCAGCGGCGCTGGCAGGCCATCGAGCAGTTCGAAGCCGGGCGTACCGGGCACGCAGTGGCTGACCCAGGTCAGGTCGGCATTGGCCAGCGGCAGGGGGCGCAGCATCTCATCGTGTTTGTCGACGACCCAGGCCGCCTGCGGGCTATGGGCATCCTTGCTGCCGATGCGCAGTTGGGCGCGTGCGGCCAGTTGGTTCAGCGCCGGGACGATGGCATCGCCCTCGGGTACGGGGAGCTCGTTGGGGCACAGCGGGGTGAAGCCTTTCTGGGCGTCGACGTCGAAGCTGGCGATCTTCATGGTGCGCCTCCTTACTGCGCTTGGGTGACTACATATTTCATCTGATGAAATATGTAGTCAAGCGTTTTCACCAAATCCTGCGTGAAAAAATATGAGTTATTGGTCAAGATGAAATAAGTACATGAGGGAGCAAGCAACAGGATGAGTGCAGTTGAGGTGCTGGCCGGGGTAGATATCGTCGCTCTGCGTCTGAGCGAGGAGGGGACGCTACAGGTGCTTCTGTTGCGTCGCCAGCGTGAACCTTACGCTGGGCAATGGGCGCTACCGGGCGTGCTGGTCAACGGTCGTTGCGCCGATGCCAGCCTGGATGCCGCCGCTGCTCGCGCGCTGGCGGACAAGGCACGCCTGCAGCCGCAGTATTTGGAGCAGGTGGCGACGGTGGGTAATGGTCTGCGAGATCCACGTGGCTGGTCGCTGAGCACCTGCTATCTGGCGCTGCTGGCACCCGACGCCGAGCCGCAGGATGAAAGTTTGCGCTTCGTCGATCTGTCGCGCGTCACCGCCGGGCAGCAGGCGTTGCCATTCGACCATACGCAACTGGTGCGCCTGGCAGCCGAGCGGCTGCGCGGCAAGTCGGTGTACAGCTCGCTGCCGCTGTACCTGCTGGCGCCGCGATTTACCGTGACCGAAGCGCTGACGGCGTTCCAGGCTTGTCTGGGCGAGCCGGTGCAGCACACCACCTTGCGCGGGAGGCTGGAACGGATGAAGGCGCAGGGTTGGATCAGTGATACCGGCGAGAAGAATTATCCGAAGATGGGGCGGCCACAGAACCTGCTGGAGCATCGTCCGCAAGAGTCTGAGGCCTTTATCTTCGACCGCAGCCTGCTGGCTTAGCAGGCCGTTGAAGAACTACCTACGTTGCCTTGCTGCGTTAAAAACAGGCTCGCGTGCGAGCCCAGTCAAAATGCTCATTTACAGCTCGTAAAGTCGACCGCGACTCCGATCGTTTTTCGCCTGTTTTTGCGGGGCCGCCACAGGTATTGCTCTGGCTGCCTCGCCTAGGTTTTTCAACGGCCTGTTCGCAGGCGCTCCCTGAATCGCAGGCAAAAAAATAGGCGCCAGAGGCGCCAGGGGAGCATTTCAATCGATGCATGTCTCTGAGCCTGCTTCGTCCGGGAAGTTCCATTCGGTGATGGAAAAAAGCCATCTTTTTTCTTCAGGCAAAAGAAAAGGCGCCAGGGGCGCCTTAAAACGATGATCTATGGAGTAAGTCGATTATTCAGAGTGGGGCGCTGAGGGAAAGGTTCAGCGTCGCCCGACGAACGGTCATTACTTGGCCGGCATCAGCAACAGGCGTTGGTTGCCGTAGACCTTGTCCAGGTTCTGTGCCTTGAACGGGAAGCTCATGTAGCCGCCCTTGAGCCATGACTCGATGCCGTCGGCATAGTGTGGGCTGGCCGGGTTGCCGGACTGGCCCGAGCTGTTGACGCCGACCAAGGGTTCGTCCGCGGCGAAATCCACCACGATGCGCATGGCCGGGATCAAGAAGGTGTTGAAATCCTGGCCCCAGGCGTAGGCGGAGACGTTCAGCGTGCTGTGGTCGCCTCCGGCCGGATAGGGGCCGCGATCCAGGTAACCTTTCAGGGCGTTGATGCTGGTGCGCTGGCTGGCGCTCATGTAAGGCGCCATGCGCGTGGTGTCCGTTACCCACTCATAGGTGTGCAGCTTGCCCCATTGCCAGTTGCGACGCTCGGCGCCCAATCGATTTTCCAACAGCTCGATGCTGGCGGCCAGGCTGCGCGCGAGGATGGTCGGCTTGTCTTCCTGCTCTGGCGTGCGGATGTCGTTCCAGAACGGGCTGTCGGCACGCCCAAGCAGATGATCGGCCTGCGCCGAATAGGAGGTGTTGGCGGTTTGCACCAGTGCCTTCCAGGCTGGACTGTTGTCCGGGCCCAGCTCGTCGAGGAAGATCTGCCGTGCGCTTTCATGCAGGAAGGCGCCGTAGATGGCGGCATCGGCCGAACTGGCGGCAAGCTTGCCGTCGAACGCCAGCAGGCGCTTCAGCGCTTCATCGGCACGTGCGCGCTGGCCAGCCGGCAGGGCAGCGATGGCCTGGCGCAGCGAGTCGTGCATGGCAGGGTCATTGAACATGGCCTGCAGTTTGGCGACGAAGGGCGAGGTCTGGTCGTACTGCATGGCGATCATGCTGCGGCCATCGTGACGGCCATTGCCGGCCAGCTCGGCGATGCGTTCGGCGCGTTCCGGGTAGTACCAGGAGCTGGACAGCTGCATGCCGTAACCGGGCGGCACGCTGCGTTCGTTGGCGGTGCCCAGCCAGCCTTGCGGCGGGTCCTGATCGTAAGGGTGCAGCATCGGGTCGGCGAAGCCGTCCCAGGCGTAGCGCTCGTCCCAGCCAGGGGAGGGCAGCAGGCCACGACCTTCGCGGCGATTCGGATAGCGCCCGGTGACCTGCCAGCCGATGTGCTGGGCGTCGGCGAAGACGATGTTCAGCGGCATGGCGCGGATCTCCCGCGTCGCCTCGAAAGCCTGGTCCACCGATTGTGCTCGCGACAGGTCGAAGAAGGCGTCGAGGCTCTGGTCACGCTCGAACTGGGTGGTTTTCAGCGCCAGGCCGTAACCGCTCTGCAGCGCCAGGGGCTGCAGCATATGTTTGCGTTCGCCCAGTACCGAGTTGAGCAGCGGGCCGTTGCGGGTTTCATAGAGGGTTTCGCGAATCGGGCGCTGGCCCTTGATGAAGAAGGTTTCCTGGCGCTCCATCACCGGTAGCCACTTGCCGTCGGCCTGGTACATCAGGCGGCTGCCTTCGCGTTTTATGCGCTCCAGGTAGATGTCCTGATTGTCGCCCATGACCATGGTCATGCCCCAGGCCAGCTTGCCGTTGTAGCCGGCCACCACCGCCGGTACGCCGGCCAGGGAGACGCCAGCGGCCTGATACTTGGGCGAGCGGATCTGCACGAAGCTCCACAGCGAGGGCATGCTCAGTGGCAGGTGCGTGTCATTGGCCAGCAGGCTCTTGCCGCCACGGCTGCGTTGCGGGGCGATGGCCCAGTTGTTCGAGGCGGCGACGCCGAGCATGTGTTGTTCGGCGATTTGCGCGGTTGTGCGGGAAATCGCCTGCAGGCCCGGCAACTGCCCCTTGAGGTCGAGGCCGGCGAGTTTTTCCGCCTCGGCGAAGGGCAGCGGTTCGTCCGGGTAGATCGGCAGCAGCCAGGGCAGCTTGTCGGCACCCACCTGCTGGGCCATGGTCAGCGCGGCGATCTCCTCCTGCAGGTTCACCGCCAGGCCGAAGTTGAGCAGACAGAACAACAGCACCGAGTCCTCGGGCTTCCAGTACTCGGGACGGTAGCCGGACTCGGCCAGATCCATCGGCATACGATCGCGGTAGCGGAACATATAGGCGTTGACGCCACGCGAATAGACCTCGAAGAAGCGCTTCAGGCGTGGCGAGGCGTCGGCGTAGAGAATTTCTGCATTCTTTTTCAGGTTGACCGCGCGCATGAAGCGGTCCATTTCCAGCACGCCGGGCCCCGCCATCTCGGCCAGGCGGCCTTGAGCCAGCAGGCGCATGCCGACCATCTGGCTGAGACGGTCACCGGCATGCACGTAGCCCAGGGTAAACAGCGCGTCGTGAAAATTGCTCGATTCGATCAGCGGCATGCCGAGTGCGTTACGCCGCACCGACGCACTCTCGGCCACGCCCTGGATGCGCTCAACGCCACGGGTAGGCGGCACGCTGTCGGCATAACGGCTGTTGAGCAGGGACTGGCAGCCGGCGAGGCTAATCAGTGAGGCGGCAAGAGTCAGGCGGGCCAGCGCGCGCATGGCGAAGTTCCTTGGTGTGCGGACGGTCGAGGCCGGTCGCGCAATGACCGGCCACAAAGGCGCCAAGGTAATAAGGCTGTCGCAGCCTGGCAAGAGGGGCTCAGGCGTTTGCTCGAGACCCTTTCAGTCCTTCGTCCAGTAACCAGCGTGCAGCGATGCGGGCAGCGGCCTTGTGCTGCAGTTCCAGCTCGTTGAAGCGTTTTTCGAAGCGCCGCCGTTCAGCCTTGTCCAGCGCTTTCCAGCCCGCATGCGTGGGCACCTCGGCGGTGGCTTCGAAGAGCAGATGGAACACCTGGCAGCGGCTGTCATTGCTCAGGGCGCTGTCATAGTTGTCAAGCAGCACCTTGATGCGGATGGCGCCTTCGATCAGTGGCAACTGCTCGTCGAGAAGACTGCTGGCGAGGATGTTCAGATCACCGCCGATGCGTTGCTGGCGTTCTTGCTGCGCTTCGTCACGGGCGCGCTGGTTCGCCCAGACGCGGAGCCACAGATGCCAGGCATAAGCGGCCAGCGCTGCGATCAGCAGCAGGCCGCTCAGCAGCAGGGTGAGGTTCAAGGCACTCATGCGCGGTTCAGGCGCCGTGGCACTTCTTGTACTTCTTCTCGCTGCCGCATGGGCAAGGATCGTTACGGCCGACATCCTTCAGCGCGTTGCGCACCGGCTCCTGATGGCCATGGTTGCAGTGCGGGCCGTGCACATGGCCGTGATCGTGATGATCGTGGTCATGGTTGCAGTCAGGGCCGTGGACGTGGGGTTGGTTGCTCATGGTGTTACTCGTGCAGGTTATTCGGGGATGAAATCGCCGGGAATTATCTCGCCATTACGCGACATGTGCACGCTTCGGCCGAACAACATGCCGGTTTTTACCTCACCCTTGAGGCTATAGCGAATCGGTACGTCCGGTTTTTCCAGTGCCTTGACGATCTGCCGCACATGGCGCCAGAGGTTGGTGCGCACCGGTACTTCGAAGGTGTGGTGGCCGTGGGCGGGCACGGTGAACCACTCGTTGGAGTAGCCCTCGGCCAACTGGATACCATTGAGATGGACGTTGTAGTCCAGCCCGCGCACCGGCAGGCTGACGCCGTTGGGATTGTCGATTCGAAAACGCAGGCGGAACTCCTGTTCGAGCAGCCTGGCCTTGACCACATCAACTTTGATGAGTTGGACGTCCGGGTCCTTGAAACCACCTGTCATCCAGGTGGAGCATCCTGGCAGGCCTGAAAGCAGGCCAAAAAACATCAATAGGCTGATAATTCTTATCATTTGCGCCTGAGAAAACATTTCATACCCCCATTGCGTCCCAGTGTAACAAGCAAGCGCTTGGCTGCAACGGGGAAGCACTCATTATTTTCAACGAGATATTGTGGAGGTTTCGGGTTGTTGGTAATCGGGAGAGCATGAATGAGACGCCTGAAGTGTCAGGGCAAAGGAACCTGCGCCATACTGAGCGGCGAATAGGACAGGAGTGTGACCATGAGTCGCTACGAGATCGCCTTCTCCGGGCAACTGGTGCCGGGCGCCCAGCCGGAGTTGGTCAAGGCCAACATGGCCAAGCTGTTCCAGGCCGATGCTCAGCGCATCGCTCAGTTGTTCTCCGGGCGCCGCATCGTGATCAAGAACAATCTCGACGCCGCCGGGGCGGAGAAGTACCGCGTGACTCTGGAACGTGCCGGTGCGCGGGTCGAGGTCGTCGACATGGATGCGTTGATCGAGGAAGTCGAGCTGGCCCCGCCACCGCCCGTAGAGCCGGCAACTTCTCCGGCAGCCGCACTGCCCGCGGCCAGGCCGGGGCGCCTGCAGGTCGCACCACGAGATGAGTACATGGCCGCGTTCAGTGATGTGGATGCTCCGGATTTCGATATCGCACCGGTAGGCAGCGATCTGCAGGACGCCAGGCCCGACGCCGCCGCGCCACAGGTCGACCTGTCGCAGTTCAGTCTGGCGCCCGTTGGTAGCGATATGGGGCAAGCCAAACCTGCGACTCCAGCGGCTGCACCGGACACCTCGCATCTGAAGCTGCAGGATTGAGAATTCACTAGCCTGACTGAAACGCCGTGAGCTGCACACGCAGCCACGGCGTTTTTGCGTTCAGGCCACTAACCCGCCTTGCATTTGGCAGCGGCCTCCTCGGGTTTGAGGTTGCGCACGCTGGTGAAGAACAGTTCGCAGGTTTGCAGTTTCTCCGTCACCTGCCATTTCTCGGTGCAGGTGTTCAGCGTCTGCTGCGGATCAGCTGTCGGTTGCTGGCCCATACCGGCTTGCCAGCAGGCGGCGCTCAGGTCCTGCCCCATGACCTTGATCCCTGCTGCGTTGGCGGCGGCCTCGCTGCCCTTGTTGTTGGCCGGGTCGGCCGCATACCAGATGTAGCTGGGATGGTTGGCGCCGAGCACTGAGACCTGCTGCCCAGGTGCTGCATCGATCTGGCCGAGGCCCAGCACCGGCAGATTCACCCCGTATTGCTGCGTGATCCAACTGCGCACCGGCGCACCAAAGGCGACCATCGGCAGGCTGGTATCGCCAGAGCCGACGCTGAGCTCGCTGACCATGCGCCGCTGATAGCTGGTGAAATAGCCATAAACGCCTTCCAGGGCACTGCCGGCACTGGCTGGGGCGGCGATGGGAGCGATGTCGATGATGGTCTGGTAAGCGGGGGTGTGTTCCGGCTGTACGCCATTGAAACTGAGCAGCGAGGCCCAGCGATCCGTGGTGCTCGAACGCAGATAATCCTGAGCCTGAGTCAGTGAGTAGTCCGGTGGGAAGTGCAGCAGCTCGACGCTCTTGCGGTTCTCCAGGGCCATGCCCAGAGGCAGGAAGAAGTACCAGTTGTACTGCCATTTACCGTCACTATTGAGCTGGCTGGCGCCCTGATAGGCCAGATCACCGGCATCGAGCAATTGCAGCAGGGACTTGCCGTAATCCGTTGGCGTGCCATCGAAATTGGCGTGAATATGTTCCCCATTGCGTGTTACGCGCACGTTGGCCTGGGGGTAACCATCGCGCGTCAGGCTCTGTTGCAGGTAGTGTTCGACCGTCTGTTCCAGCGTCCAGTCGCGGTAGCAGATCACACTGCAATTGTTCGGGTAGGCGAACAGGCGGCTGACGCGCTGGCTGTCACCCAGATCCAGCGTTTCCCCTTGCAGCCCGCCGGGCTGGTTGGCGCAGCCTGCTAGCAGGCCGGCCAGGATAAGAGCGATACCACTTTTCTTGTGCATGGCTTTCTCCTTGTTGAATGTCCTCGCAGGACGTATCAACTCAAGCAGAAAGCAGGATTAACGCCAATCAGGCATTCAGGTAGGGCGCACAGCATTTCTTGAACTTCTGCCCGCCCTGGCAGGGGCAAGGATCATTGCGTCCGGCCTTCAGTGGCACCGTCGGGTCGAGGAAGAACCAGCGTCCGTCCACCTGAACGAAAGCGGAGCATTCGCGGTGACGATGTTCGCCGTTGTCATCGTGCCAGCGTGCGACGAAGCTGACCTGGGCGTGTTCTGGCTTGCCGCCGAACACCTCGCTGCCTTCGACTTCCAGGCCGAGCCAGGTGCTTTGGGCGCTCCAGGCAGCCATCGCGTCGCGGTCGAGCGCCTGCTGCTGGACGGGCAGGGTGGTGGCCACCAGATAGTCCACCAGGCCCAGTACATAGGCGCTGTAGCGCGAGCGCATCAGCAGCTCCGCGCTGGGCGCGTGGGTGCCCGCATGATAGTGACCACAACACTGGCTCAGCGAATTACCGCTGCCACAAGGGCAATTGGGATCGAGTGGGTTCATTGCTCTACCACCAGTATTTGCCGAAGTTTTGTGGATTAGCCCAGAACTTCGCGTTCAACCAGTCGGGAACTTGCTTGTAATCGAGTAGATCATAGGTGAACAGATGCAGGGTCTGTCCCTCGCGCTGGAACTGTTCACTGGCTTGCATGGCCAGGGCGAAAAAGTCGGTTTCCTGCCAATCACCTGCCTTGAGGTCGAGCAACACGGCGACCCGGCTGGCGTTGAGGTTGCGAATGCCACCCAGTAGTTGCAGTCCATCGCGTTTGGGTAAGTGCTCCAGACAGTCGACCAGAATTGCCAGGTCGAAGCGCTGTGCGGCCAGTTCCGGCGCCAAGGGAGCAGCAGGTGCGGTGGTGACCTGACACTGCGGGTGGGCGCTGTGAAAGGCGCTGACTGCGGGCAGTTCGCTTGCGCCGAGTAACAGCAGTTTCTCGGGGGTATAGCGGGCAAGCAGTGCCGCAATGGCTTGCTGTGGAGTACGGGTACTAAGGCTGGCGGTCATCGAACTTCCTCGAAAAGTCTGCAAAGACTAACGTGGTGTCGGTATCAGGCCTAGAGTGAGAGAAAATTATCCGCAGAAGCTGCTATAGCTGGCGGATTGTACAACTCCTGTCTTTACTACTATCGAGTCGGTTATGGGCCGATGAACATTGGAGACCTAAAGTATGAGTATCACAAGGAACGCAGTACCCCTGATTCTGGCTAGTACCTTGCTGACCGGTTGCGCCGGCCTGCAGAAAACCGACTGGCCCACCTGCGCAGCTGTAGGCGGTGTTGGTGGTGCGGCGTTAGGGGCAATCGAAAGCTCTACCTGGGCTGGTGGTGGTGCGCTGGTGGGTGCCGGTATGGCTGCCGCCTACTGCTGGGTACATGGTGCCGAAGCGCAGCAGGTTGCCGTCGTCGAAGAAGTCGTTGTCGAGGAGGTTGCCGTTGCCGAGCCGGCCGAAGCCGTCCGTGTCGAGCTGGACGTCAAGTTTGACTTCGACAAGGCCCAGGTCAAGCAGGAAAGCTATGGCGACATCAAAGCCCTGGCCGACTTCATGAAACAGTACCCACAGACCAGCACCGTGGTTGAAGGTCACACCGACTCGGTGGGCAGCGATGCTTACAACCAGGGCCTGTCCGAGCGCCGTGCCAGTGCCGTGCGTGACGTTCTGGTCAACCAGTACGGTGTCGAGTCCGGCCGTGTGCAGGCAGTGGGTTATGGCGAGAGCCGCCCGGTTGCCGACAACGCCACTGCTGATGGTCGCGCCATCAACCGTCGCGTGGAAGCCGAGGTCGAAGCTCAGCCGTAAGGCGCTTCGTGTAAGCCAAGTCAGGCGTCACCCGCGAAGGCCCGACCGATTTCCATCGGTCGGGCCTTTTCTTGTCTGAAATCCTGTCGCCGTCTTTACTCCTGTGATACCGGCAACATGCCGGTATCACAGGAGACACCGCCATGAGAATCAAGCTTTCGAGGGTTTTACCCTTTCTCTTGGTCAGCAGTGTTCTCTCGGGTTGTGCCACGACTTCCAGTACGGGAGACGCGCCGCTCAACCAGGGGAACTGGCCCCTGTGCAGTGCGATTGGAGCCCTGGCCGGTGGCGGCCTCGGCGCAATCGAAAGTTCCACCTGGGCAGCAGGCGGCGCGGTAGCCGGTGCTCTGCTGGGCACCATCATCTGCTATGCGCAGGACGGCGACGAAGATGGCGACGGTGTGTTCGACCGCCGTGATCGCTGCCCCGGCACGCCAGCCGGTACTGCGGTAGGCCATAACGGCTGCCCTTTGCCGCAATACCCCGCCAGTGTTGCGACCGAGCCGGCGATGGAGCAGCAGGCGCAGGATGAGATCATCGTTCTCAGCGACCTGGGAAATGTGCTGTTCGCGTTCGATTCAGCCGAACTGACGGCTGAGGCGCGGCGCCTGCTTGCCGATGTCAGTACCCGTCTGACCGGTGCCAGTCTGGTCGCAGTCAAGGTCGTCGGGCATACCGATAGCGTTGGTTCTGATGCCTACAACCAGGGGTTGTCCGAACGCCGCGCACGCAGTGTTGCCGACTTTCTCATCGCCCAGGGTGTGCCTGCCGGCAAGCTCAGTACAGAAGGCCGTGGTGAGAGCCAACCGGTGGCGGACAACGGCAGTGATGCCGGCCGCGCACAGAACCGCCGCGTAGAGTTGTACGTTTCCCGTTGAAGCGCAGGGGCGCCCCACAGGTCATCATAGGCCTGGGGGGTGTCGCTTTTGCGGCTGGTGATAGCTGAGGTCAAGGAAAATATTCCCTCGCTCTGGTGGTCCGGGCCGCGACCGGTTAACGTGCTGCGCTATTAGAAAAACCAGAGCAAGAGGGCGGGGATGAAAGCATTGTTGATGATGGGCAAGGCGCTGGCCTTGGCTTTCTGGCTGGTATTTGCGGCGGCGCTGGCCAAGCGTTTTGGCGCGCCGTTCGAACAGCTCGTCTATCTGCTCGCGGGCTTTCTTGCGCTGCTGCATGGGGTACAGCTGTGGCTGTTCTCGGGGCTCCTGTCCGGTCGCGCTAGCCCCTGGCTGGATCGTGTACAGGTCCTGCTGTTCGGCATTTTTCACCTCTATCCGCTGAAGGCCGAGCAAGGGGCCGAAAGCGCTGCTGCAGCTGCGCTCGAGGAGGCGGCTCATGCGTAGTCTCGCCCTGTTGCTCTGTCTGTTCGCAGGTCCGTCGTTGGCCGCTATGCAGGTCACGGTGCCGTCCAATACGCTGATGCGTTTGCCGGTCGCCAGTAGCAGCCTGCAGCTCGAACGGCTGGAAGTGGCGGATCAGGCGACCCTGATGATTCCGGCAACGGTGACCGAGTTGCATATCGGTGAGCTGCTGATGGGCCGCGACGCGCGCATTGGCGTTGCGCCCAGCGATCAGCCACTGCGACTGGTGGTAGAGGACGCCGATATCGGCCCGGGCGCCTGGATCAGCGCCAAAGGTGCCGCTGGCACTTACACCCGGCCAGCCACGCCTGGGCGGGAGATCAAGCTCAAGCTGCACAAGCTGACATTCGAATCCTTGACCCTCGATGTGCGCGGTGGTCAGGGCAGACCGGGTTATGCCGGGCTCGATGGTGCGCATGGGCAGCCGGGTGGTTGCACCTGGGGTCAGGCCAGTGCTGGCCACGATGGTCAGGACGGCACCGATGGGCATGAAGGTGCTGCAGGCGGCAGCGTGGTGCTGGAGGTACCTCACCACGTCGAGGTCGAGCGCATGCAGGTGTTGCTCGATGGCGGCGCGGGTGGTGCAGCTGGTTCGGCGGGGCGCCCCGGCCGTGGGGGCGCTGCCAAGGGCTGCCTGCTCTACGGTGTAGATGGTGCGGCCGATGGCAAACCTGGCCAGCCTGGGCGCGAAGGTGCGGCGGGCCGCAGTGGTGCCGTGCAGGTGTTTCGGTTCTGAATAATTGCTGCTGCCTTGGTTCGTAAGGCAGCAGCGCCAGTCAGAACATCGGACGCATGGCCGCCAGCGTCATCAGTGCCAGGCCGATCAGCAGGTTGCTGCCGACCACTTTGCGAATCCGCCCCAGCGCCTCGCCGCCTGCAGGCCAGTTCTCGCTCTCCACGGCGCGCCGCAGCTGCGGCAGCTGCAGCGCCTGAATGCGCAGGAACAGGGCGAGCATCACCAGATACAGACCCATCATGACGTGCACGTAGCGCGGCGCGGCGTCGAAACCGCTGTAGCTCATGTGCAGCATGCCGACTCCAGTCAAGGGCAGGACTGCTACCGCTATCCAGACCCAGACGAAGAAGCGTTTGAACACACTCAGCCACAGGCGCAGGCGTGCTGGCGGCTCCAGTATGTCCACCGCCGCCGGGCGCAGGATCATCCAGGCGAAGAACATCCCGCCGACCCATACGACGGCGGCCAGCAGGTGTAGCGCATAGAGTGGTGCGTAAGGTGTCATGCGGTATCTCCAGAGGGGCCGTTTGGCAGGTCGGTTCATTCGATTGGCACGCGAGTCAGCGCCAGATCGATTGCCGCGCTATGATAGCGACCGCTCCGCGAATACTGAAAATTTATCCAGCCTTTTTCGTTTCAGAATCCATGCTCAGTACCGAACTCAAGTCCCAGATCCAGGGCGCCTATTCGCGCTTTCTCGAGGCCAAGTCGCTCAAGCCGCGCTATGGCCAGCGCTTGATGATCGCCGAGATCGCCAAGGTGCTCGGCACCATCAAGACCGATGACGAGGGCAAGCGTCTGGGTGATCCTGCCGTGGTGGCGGTCGAGGCGGGCACCGGTACCGGCAAGACGGTGGCCTACAGTCTGGCCACCATCCCCACCGCCAAGGCCGCTGGCAAGCGCCTGGTGATCGCCACCGCCACCGTGGCCCTGCAGGAACAGATCGTGCACAAGGATCTGCCTGATCTGTTGCGCAACAGCGGCCTGAACTTCAGCTTCGCCCTGGCCAAGGGGCGTGGCCGCTACCTGTGCCTGTCCAAGCTCGACCACCTGCTGCAGGACGGCGCCGCGCAGAGCGCTACCGCGCAGTTGTTCGAGGAAGAAGGCTTTCGCATCGACGTCGACGAGCAGGGTCAGAAGCTGTTCACCGCGATGATCGAGAAGCTCGCCGGCAACAAATGGGATGGCGACCGCGACAGCTGGCCGGAGGAGCTGGAGGACGTTCGCTGGGCGCAACTGACCACCGACCACAGCCAGTGCACCAACCGTCATTGCCCGAATTTCCAGCAGTGCGCTTTCTATAAGGCGCGCGAGGGCATGGGCAAGGTCGACGTGATCGTCACCAACCACGACATGGTGCTGGCCGATCTGGCGCTTGGCGGCGGCGCGGTACTGCCCGACCCGCGCGAAACCATCTATGTGTTCGATGAGGGCCACCACCTGCCGGACAAGGCCATCGGCCACTTCGCCCACTTTACTCGCCTGCGCTCGACTGCCGACTGGCTTACGCAGATCGACAAGAATCTGACCAAGCTGCTGGCGCAGAACCCGTTGCCGGGCGATCTCGGCCGTCTGATTGAACAGGTGCCGGAGCTGGCCCGCGAGCTGAAGACTCAGCAGCAGTTCATGTTCGCTGCCTGCGAGCAGATCGCCGACTTCAAGGCCGGCGAGGACATGGAAGGACGCGAGCGCCCGCGTCATCGCTTCGTCGGCGGCGTGGTGCCGGAGCATCTGACCGAGTTGGGGCTGGAACTGAAGAAGGGCTTCTCCAAGCTCAATGACCTGTTCACCGGCGTTACCGAGCTGCTCAAGGAGGCCATGGACGGCGAGGGCGCCGTGGGCATCGCCAGCCACCAGGCCGAGGAGTGGTATCCGCTGTTCGGCAGCCTGATGGCGCGCGCCAAGGGCAACTGGGAATTGTGGCTGGCCTTCACCGCTGAAGACCCCGAGGAAAGCCCACCCATGGCGCGCTGGCTGACCCTGGCCGAGAGCGGTGCGCTGTTCGATATCGAGGTCAACGCCAGCCCGATCCTCGCCGCCGAGACCTTGCGCCGCAACCTGTGGAACGTTGCCCATGGCTGCTTGGTGACGTCTGCGACCCTGACCGCGCTGGGCACCTTCGACCGCTATCGCATGCGTGCCGGCCTGCCCAAGGCGGCGGTCGCGGCGATAGTGCCAAGCCCCTTCCATCATGCCGATGCCGGCCTGCTGCGTGTGCCCGATCTCAAGGCCGACCCGCGTGAGGCTGCTGCGCATACGGCGGCTATCACCCGCGAGCTGCCGGGCCTGGTGGCAGGCAGTCGCGGGACGCTGGTGTTGTTCTCCTCGCGCAAGCAGATGCAGGACGTGTTCGACGGCCTGGATCGCGACTGGCGCAAACGCGTGTTCATTCAGGGCAACCTGTCCAAGCAGGAGACCCTGAACAAGCACAAGGCGCGTGTCGATTCAGGCGAGGAAAGCGTGCTGTTCGGCCTGGCCAGTTTCGCCGAGGGCGTCGACCTTCCTGGCGCCTACTGCGAGCATGTGGTGATCGCCAAGATTCCCTTCGCCGTGCCGGATGACCCGGTTGAGGCGGCGCTGGCCGAGTGGATCGAGGCGCGTGGCGGCAATCCCTTCATGGAAATCGCCGTGCCGGACGCCTCGCTGCGTCTGGTGCAGGCCTGCGGTCGCCTGCTGCGTACCGAGGCTGATCGCGGCACTATCACCCTGCTGGATCGGCGTGTGGTTACCCAGCGCTACGGCAAGGCCATTCTCAATGCCTTGCCGCCGTTTCGTCGGCAGATCGACTGAGAGGGTGTCTACAAAATGGCTGCACTTGGCAATACTGCGTTGAAAACGATCTCGAAATGCTCATTTACAGCACGTAAACTCCGCTTTCTCGATCGTTTTCGCCTTGTCTTGCCTTCGTTCGCCTATCTTGTAAACACCCTCTGACAAGCTGTTGAAAAACTACCTCGGCTGCTCCACCTGCAGTCGTCGCCTAGGTTTTTCAACGGCCTGCTGACGTTATTAACCACCCCTGTTGCGCTGCTCCAGCTCATCACCCAGCCGCCCCAGCGTCGGTCGAATGCCGGCGCGGTGCGCGGCGCGGGCAATGGCGTGAGCGGCCAGCGGTGCGCTGGCCAGCAGAATCAGCAGGCCGATAAAGGCCTCCAGGGCCAGCTCGCCACTGCTGGCCAGAGCCACTGCGCCAAGTAACAGGACGGCGCCGAGCACGCCGGCCTTGCTAGCGGCGTGCATGCGGCTGTAGCTGTCGGGCAGGCGCAGCACGCCAATCGCACCGAGCAGAGAGATCACCGCGCCGCTCAGCACCAGCAGCGAGGCTAGCCAGGCTTGTACTTCGTTCATGGGCGTTCCTCGCTTTTTTCCGGCATCTGGCTGTGGGCATCGTCGAACAGGAAGGCAAAGGCTGCCGTACCGAGAAACGACACCAGTGCCAGCAGCACCGCGACGTCGATGAACAGCGCCTCGCCGCGCATCAGACACAGCAGTGCCATGGCGGCGACCGCCAGCAGGGTGAGGGCGTCGATGGCCACCGCACGATCCGGGCGGCTCGGGCCGCGCAGCAGGCGATAGAGGCTGATCAAACCGCTCAGTACGAGCATGGCTGCAGCCAAGGGCAATACCCAGGCGGCGCCGGCCAGGTGCAGGGTCATGGCGTTACTCCTTCGGCTTTGCCGGCATCGAGCCAGGCCAACAGGCGGCGCTCCAGCTCGATGAGGGTTTCGGTCACGTCCTCACGGCGACGTGCATCGAGTGCGTGGATATAGAGCAGGCCTTGCTCCTCGTCATAATCCAGGGCCAGGGTGCCGGGGGTCAGGGTCAGCAGGGTACCGAGCAGGGTGACCTTGTCCACTTCGCGGCGGCTCACCGGGTAGGCAAGCACTGCTGGTTCCACGTCGACCCGGCGCGCCAGCACCAGAATGGCGACGTGGTAGGTCGCGAGAAATACCTGGGCGATGAACCACAGGCAGAAACTGACGCCATGTTCCAGGCTGCGTGCATAACGACCAAGGCGCTGGACGGCCAGCCCCAGCAGGCGAGCGATCAGGTACAACAGGGCGAAGGCCAGCAGGCCACCGCCCAGATGGCCGGCGCCGAGGCTCCATGACAGGCCAGCGCTGGCCAGCAAATGGATGGCAAACAGCATCAGATACCTCCTGCGCCGGTGAAGGGTTGCAGATAGGCTTGCGGGTCGGCGAGCTGCGAGGCGGCCGCCACGGCATAGTCGATCAGCGGGCCGGCGCCCAGGCCGATCAACACGGTCAGCAGCGCCAGGGCACTCATGCCCAGCCAGGCCGCGCGTATGCCGGTAACCGTTTGCAGCGCCTCTTCACCTCCTGGATGGGGCTTGAGAAAGGCTTCGTTCCAGATCTTGTTCATCGACAGCAGGGTGAACACGCCGGTCAGCAGGGCGATGCCCGCCGCCCACCAGGCAGCGGCATCCAGGCTTGCCTTGACCAGCAGGAACTTGGCCCAGAAACCGGACAGCGGCGGAATGCCCGCGAGCGACAGCGCCGGAATGGCGAACAGCAGTGCCAGCCAGGGCATGCGCTTATATAGCCCGCCCATGTCGGCCAGCCGCTCGGAGCCACAGATGCGCGCCGCCAGGCCGCCGATGAAGAACAGGTTGGCTTTCACCACGATATGGTGGATCAGGTAGAACACTGCGCCGGCCAGCGCCAGCGGGGTGGCCAGGGCGAGGCCGAGGATCATGTAGCCAACCTGGCTGACGATGTGGAACGACAGGATACGGCGCACCTCGGTCTGCGCCGCCGCACCCAGTACGCCCACCAGCATGGTGGCGCAGGCGACCCACAGCAGCAGTTGATGCGGCAGGCCATGCTCCGGCCAGAGCAGGGTCACCAGGCGAATCAGCGCGTACACGCCGACCTTGGTCAGGAGTCCTGCGAACATCGCCGAAACCGCCGTCAGGGCGACGTGATAGGTGGCCGGCAGCCAGCCGAATACCGGGAACAGCGCGGCCTTGATGGCGAACGACAGCAACATCAGCAGCAGCGCCGGCGTTACGCCAGGCGGTGCCTCACCGCTGCGCATGATCACCGCCAGTTCGCCCATGTTCAGTGTGCCGCTGGCGCCGTAGACCAGGCCGGCAGAGAGCAGGAAGATCAGCGTGGCGAACAGGTTCAGGGCCACGTAGGTCATGCTGCCGGCCAGCCGGCGGCTGCCACCGCCAAGCGCCATCAGAGCGAAGGAGGCGATCAGCAGCACTTCGAACCAGACGTACAGGTTGAAGATGTCGGCGGTGATGAAGGCGCCGCAGATACCGGTCAGCAGCCCCTGAATGAACAGGTGAAAGTCGCGACCGATCTTGCTGTCATTGTCCTTGGCCACGCCATAGAGCAGGGTGACTAGCGCCACCAGGGCGCTGATGGCGATCATCACCGCCGACAATCGGTCGATCACCAGGCTGATGCCGAACGGCGCCTCCCAATTGCCCACCTGACCGCTGAGCACCACGCCTTGCGCGGCCTGCCAGACCAGCACCAGGCCGACGGCCAGCAGCAGGGCGGCGCCGCTTAGGCTGAGCACACGCACGGCCAGCAGGTGGCGGCGCAGGATGATCGCCAGCAGCAGGCTGCACAGGGGGATGAGAATCGGTGCAACGAGTAACGCGTGATTCATCGGCGAGCCTCCGCGCCATGGGCGTCGTGTTCGTGCTCGCTGTCGTGCCAGTCCGGTGCCGGTTGCTCGGTGATCGAGCTGACCGAGTCGGTGGTCTTGTCGCCATGCAGTTCGCGGGTGCGCTTGAGCAGCGCCAGGGCGAAGATGAACAGGCTGAAACCGATGACGATGGCGGTCAGCACCAGCGCCTGCGGCAACGGGTTGGCGGTGCTGACTGCGTTGCCAGCCTCGACAAAGGCCGGGCGTTCGCCGAAGAAGCGCCCGGCGGTCAGCACCCCCAGGTTGATTGCATTACCCAGGACCACCACGCCCAATACGACGCGCTTGAGGTTGCGATCCAGGAGCATCCACAGGCCCAGACCCGCCAGGCCTCCGGTAGTGATTGCGGCTAGCCATTCCATTACTGGCGAACTCCCGTGAGCTTGTCGATCATGTGCAGGGCGGAGCCGAACACGGTGAGGAAAACGCCGATATCGAAGAGCAAGGGCGTACCCAGCGGCAGCCCGCCGGGGAAGGTCCAGAGACCGGTAAGAAAGGCGCTGCCCGCGATCAGGCCGAGAATGCCGGCGCCCGCCGCACAACCCAGGCCGATACCGATCAACTGCGCAGGCGCTACGGGCAGCACTCGGCGAATCTGCCCGTGGCCGTAGGTCAGCACCAGCAGGATCAGGCCGCAGGCCGCCACCAAACCGCCGATGAAACCACCGCCGGGCAGGTTGTGGCCGCGCCACAGCACCAGCAGCGAGGCGGCCATCATCAGCCAGGCCAGCGGTCGCAGACCTTGGCGCAGCAGGGGCGAGGTGAAGGCGTCTTCACCGCTATGCTCGTTACCGAAGCGCCGGCCGGTGCCCAGCAGGCTGGCTGCAGCCAGGGCGGAGAGGGCGACCACGAGGATCTCGCCGAGGGTATCGAAGGCGCGGAAGTCCACCAGGATCACATTGACCACGTTGTGCCCGTGGCCACCCGGCAAGCTGTTGGCCTGATACCACTGCGCAATTTCACCCGGCAGTGGCAGGCTCACCGCCAGCAGCAGGGTGCCGGTCACGCTGAGGCCGAAGAGGATCGCCACGCTGGCATGCAGGCGTCGCTTCCACGGCGCGCGTGCGCCGCTGGTAGGAACCGTGGGCATCTTGCGAAACACCAGGGCGAGGAAGATCAGACTGAGGGTTTCCACCATCAGCTGAGTCATCGCCACGTCCGGTGCATTGACTGAGACGAACACCAGCGCCAGGCCCAGGCCGCAGGCGCCCAGTGCTGCCAGCAAGGTCAGGCGGCCAGGCAGGAACGCCGCAGCCACACCGCCGGCCAGTGCCAACAGGCAGCCGGCCAGGCCCAGCGGCGAGATGGGGCTGTAGCTGCCCTGCAGCAGTTGCGGCAGCGCCGGCAACAAGCCGACCGCCAAGAGGCCACCGACCGCCAGGGCCAGCAGCACCAGATGCTGACGCAAGGAGCCGTGCTGGAAACGGGCGGCAAGCAGACCGGCGAAGTGGAATACGCGTTTGAGCAAACGATCCCAGAGCAGGTCGCCACTGACGTTCCAGGCCGCGTTGGCACGATCAAGCGCCTGCCGTACGCGGTCGCGCATCACGTAGAACAGCACGCCCAGCGATACGGTCAGCAAGCTGGCCACAAGCGCTGGGGTGATGCCGCCCCACAGATACAGGTGCACATCCACCGGGCCGCGCGCCACGGCTTGCACCGCGTTGTTCACCAGCCAGGTCTCCGGCCAGGCATTCCAAGCGCCGAGGAGGAAACCGCCGATGGCCAGCAGCATCGGCCCCAGCCACATCGGCAAGCCGACTTCGTGCGGCGTGCGCGGATAGTCGCCACGCTTGCCGAGGAAGGTCTGCAGGAAGACCAGGCCGGCAGCGGCGAACAGCAGGGCGTTGGTAAGGATCATCACCAGCGTTACCGCCCAGCCGATATGACCCATCTCGATCAGCCCGGTGTACTTGAACTCCTTGGCGATGAAGCCGAAGAACGGCGGCAGGCCGGCATTGGAGAATGCCGCCAGGGCTACTGCCGCGCCAGTCAACGGCATGAAACGAATCAACCCCCCCAGACGCGCCAGCTCGCGGGTGCCGGTGGCGTGGTCGATGGCGCCGACTGCCATGAACAGCGCACCTTTATAGAGAGAATGCGCCACCAGATAGAGCACAAACGCCTGCAGGCCATAGCTGGTGTTGGTGCCGATCAGCATGGTCAGCTGGCCCAGCACGGTCACCGTGGTGTACGCCAGCAGGCGCTTGAGGTCGGTCTGGCGGAAGGCCAAGAATGCGCCGAGCACCGCAGTGGCTGCGCCGAAGGTAATCAGCAGGGTACCCCAGCCGACGGAGCCGCCGAGCACCGGGTTGAGACGGGCCAGCAGGTAGATGCCGGCTTTTACCATGGTCGCCGAATGCAGATAGGCCGACACCGGAGTCGGTGCGTTCATCGCATTGGGCAGCCACAGATGGAAAGGCACCTGCGCCGATTTGGTGAAGCAGCCCAGCAGCACCAGGGCAATGATCGCCGGCAGTAGCACATGGCCTTCGATCTGCTCGGCGCTGAGATCGGAGAACTGCCAGTTGCCCGTCGCGCCACCGAGCAGGATCAGTCCCGCCAGCAGCGCCAGGCCACCGCCGCCGGTGATCAGCAGCGCCTGCAACGCCGCACGGCGCGATACCGCTTTGTCGTGTTGAAAACTGATCAGCAGGAAGGAGGCGATACTGGTCAGCTCCCAGAACACGAACATCGCTACCAGGTCGTCGGCCAGCACCAGGCCGAGCATCGCCAACATGAACACCAGCAAGTAAGCGTGAAAGCGACCCAGGTGGGCGTGGCTGGACAGATAACTGCCGGCGTACGGCACGATCAGGCTGCCGATGCCGCTGATCAGCAGGGCAAAAACCAGCGAGAGACCGTCCAGGCGCAGGCTCAGGTTGATACCCAGTGCCGGAATCCAGCTCAGGCTTTGCATCACGGCGCCGCCGCCGGCGATCAGCGGAATCTGTTGAACGAACCAGACGAAGGCCGTCAGCGGCGCCAGCATCAGCAGCCAACCTGTGCGAGCACCCAACAGGCGCGTCAGGCCGGGTGCCATGATGGCAGCCAGGGCGATCAGGGACAGTAGGTAGAGCACTCGCTTCTCCTGTGCCGAGCGTCGAATCCAAGGCGGCCTGACGACTGCGTACGCACCGTAGCTGCGCTATTCAGGGCGTATTGGTCATATCAGGCCGCATTTGTTTCATCATAGGAAAAACCAATCGAAGATCGCTATTTTATGAAGTTTCAGAACATTGCATGATAGGCGGCTGCCATCATTGGCAGTATTGAGATAAGCAGTGAAACAGGAGAACAGCGTGCAGATTCAGGGCTATTTCGACTTGCGCTTCGAAGCGGTGAGGGACGCATTCGCCGCACTGTTCGATGATGCGCAGGAGCGGGGCGCGGCCCTGTGCGTGAAAGTCGGCGGGGAAACCGTGGTCGACCTGTGGGCCGGTGTGATGGACAAGGACGGCCAGCAGGCCTGGCACAGCGACACCATCGCCAATCTGTTCTCCTGCACCAAGCCCTTCGCTGCTGTCGTGGCCCTGCAACTGGTGGGCGAGGGCAAGCTCGACCTGGATGCGCCGGTGGCGCGCTACTGGCCGGAGTTCGCTGCAGCCGGCAAACAGCGCATCAGCGTGCGTCATCTGCTCTGTCATCAGGCCGGCTTGCCGGCGTTGCGTCAGGCGTTGCCCGCCGAGGCGCTGTACGACTGGCAGACCATGACCAGCTCGCTGGCAGCTGAAGAGCCCTGGTGGCCGCTGGGTGAGGGTCATGGCTATGCGCCCATTACCTATGGCTGGCTGATTGGCGAGCTGATTCGCCGTGTGGAAGGCCGTGGCCCGGGCGAGAGCATCGCCGCACGCATCGCCAAGCCACTGGAGCTGGATTTCCATGTCGGCCTGGCTGACAGCGAGTTCGATCGCGTCGCCCATATTGCGCGCGGCAAGGGCAACCTCGGCGACGCCGCCGCGCAGCGCCTGCTCAAGGTGATGATGAGTGACGCCAACGCCATGAGCACGCGCTCGTTCACCAACCCGCCGTCGATCATGACCAGCACCAACAAGCCCGAATGGCGGCGTATGCAGCAACCGGCAGCCAATGGTCATGGCAACGCGCGCAGCCTGGCGGGCTTTTATGCCGGTCTGCTCGACGGCAGCCTGCTCGATGCTGACCTGCTGGGCGAAATGACCCGCGAGCACAGCGTCGGTGACGACAAGACCCTGCTGACTCGCACGCGTTTCGGCCTGGGTTGCATGCTCGATCAGGCCGATGTGGCCAACGCCACCTATGGTATGGGGGCAAAAGCCTTCGGCCATCCCGGCGCTGGTGGCTCCAGTGGTTTTGCCGACCCTGAGCGAGACCTAGCATTCGGTTTCGTCACCAACAATCTAGGACCGTTCGTCTTGATGGACCCCCGCGCGCAGAAACTTGCGCGACAGATTGCGGACTGTATCTGATTGAAACGGCTAAACTTGCGCCAACCGTTCAGTACCAACCATAACGATCCGACCATTAGATTTGTGTGACCCCGGGGGCTACATGCGTGCCAACAAGATTTTTGCCTTTACCTGCTGCCTGCTGATTGCGGGCTGCGCCGGCTCGGAAAAGAAGGAAGTCGCCAAGCCGGCAGTGATGCCACCGCCTCAAGTTACCCGCGCCTGGCTCGACGAGTACGAGCCGAAACTGCGTGAAGCGGTCAAGGGCAGCCACTTCGAGTTCGAGCGCCGCGAAAATCTGCTGGTGGTCACCGCCCCGGTGCAGGGCTCGTTCAATCCGGATCGTCCGCACATGCTGCTACCGGTGAGCCTCGGCCCCATCACCCGTGTAGCCAAGTTGCTGGAAAGCGACGAAGACGTTGCCGTAGTCGTGCTCGGCCATGCCGACAGCAGCGGTGACGACGCCCAGAACCGCGACCTGAGCCAGCAGCGTGCGCGGGCCGTGACGTCCATCTTCCGCCTCAGCGGCCTCAAGCAGAACCGCCTGCAGGTCATGGGCCTGGGCTCCGATGCACCCCGTGCGGCCAACGACAGCGCGGCCGGTCGCGCACTCAACCGCCGCGTGGAGATTCTCCTGACTTCGCGTGACACCATGCAGGGCCTGATCGCCAAGTACAGCCAGCCGGCCAAGGCAGAGCTCAAGGATGCACCCAAGGTAGCTGCCGCAGATCAAGGAAAAGTGAGCAAGTCGGAGTAAGCTTGCGGGCATTTCCACCCTGCGCGGGCAAGCACTAGAAGCCAGACGGATTGGCTTCTGGCCTTGCCCTGAGGAATTGCCATGACCCAAACCCTGGCCGATATGCGCCGCGACTACACCCGCGACGGCCTGAGCGAAGCCCAGGCCCCGCTGGAACCCCTTGCCCTGTTTCGTCAGTGGTTCGATGACGCGGTCAAGACCGAGCAACTGCCGGTCGAACCCAACGCCATGACCCTGGCCACCGTCGACGAAGAGGGCCGCCCGCACTGCCGGGTACTGCTGCTCAAGGGCCTCGACGAGCGCGGCTTCACCTTCTTCAGCAACTACGACAGCGCCAAGGGCCGGCAACTGGCAGCACGCCCGTTCGCCGCCATGACCTTCTTCTGGCCCAGCCTGGAACGCCAGGTACGCATCGAAGGCCGTGTGGAGCGCGTGACCGCTGCCGAATCCGATGGCTATTACCAGGTGCGTCCCTTGGGCAGCCGTATCGGCGCCTGGGCCTCGCCACAGAGCAAGGTGATCCGCGACCGCGCCGAGCTGGAGAGCCTGCTGGCGGAAACCGAAAAGCGCTTCCAGGGCCAGACCCCGCACTGCCCACCGCACTGGGGCGGCTACCGCCTGCTACCGGAGCGCATCGAATTCTGGCAGGGCAGACCAAGCCGCCTGCATGACCGCCTCAACTACCGCTTCAAGGGTGACGCCTGGATTCGTGAGCGGTTGGCGCCCTAGGGGGCTTATGGTCGCAACATCCCGAGAGAAAGAGGGAAGCAACGAGCCTTGAGGGCTCGCTGTGGTTGAGCTGTGCTGCCGGCGGTTATAGCGTCGAGATGGTGCCGCCGTCGATACGGTGCTCGGAGCCGGAGACCGACGCGGCCCGCGGCGACGCGAGGAAGACGATCAGATCGGCCACCTCCTGAGGCGTGGCAGGCCTACCCAGCGGGAGGCCACCTATCGCCTCCATGACGATTCGTCTGCCGCCTTCGTAGTCGGTGCTCGCCTCTTCAGCCAAACGCTCGGCAAACCTTACGGACGCCTCGGTCTCTATCCATCCGGGCGCGACGCTCAGCACACGCACACCCTTGGGCGTCACTTCCCGTGCCAGGGACTTGCTGTAGGTGGTGAGCGCTGCCTTGGCGGCGGCGTAAGCGGTGGTGGACTCTGGCAGCGGCATCATGCGCTGGATCGAGCTCACATGGAGGATGACGCCCGAGCCCTGGGCCAGCATGGCCGGCAACAGGGCGCGGTCCAGGCGTACGGCCGGCATCAGGTTCAAGTTCAGCTCGGCCTGCCAGTGCTCATCACTGAGGGCGGCAAAGCCGCCGGGAGGCGAGCTCGAACCACCAACCGAGTTGATCACGATATCCACACCGCCCCAGCTATCCAGAACGGTCTGTGCGAGGTGCGCCACGCCTTGCGCCGTCGTCAGATCGGCACCGATGTAGGTGACGCCATCTACAGGTTGTACCGACACGTCGCGCGCCGATGTCGCCACTCGGGCGCCAGCCGCCACCAGGGTCTGCACCACTGCAGCGCCAAGGCCCATGGTGCCGCCGGTCACCACCGCACGCAGGCCATCGAGTCGAAGGTCGAAGTTCATGCTGTGATCTCCAACGATGCGATCAGGCCGCGTTCAAGATGGAAGCGGTACGAAAGAATGATCGGGCTGCCAGGGAAGTTGCCGGTGACCTTGGTGCTCACAAGCTGGAATTCGTCCTCTTGCTCGATGGCAAAGGGCACGCTGGTGGCGCTGTACTTGGCCGATGCCTCGGCCAGGAAGGCCTGGATGGCCTCGACGCCCGTGTAGGTATGACCGAAGTCGGTCATAACGGCTTGCGCCGTGAAGCAATGCGCCAACGCTTCGGGGTTGTGTTCTGCGGCAAAGTAAGCAGCGATAGGTTCGGGAAGGGTCAAGGTGGACATGCTGTCGGCTCCATAGGATCAGTGATAACCCTAGGATGAGTGCCGGACAGAGTTAAATGAATCACCTAGAATCAGCATTGGCTATGTAGGGAACGATGCATAATGCGCGGGTCAGAGTTTGCCGAGCTAAAGGCCTTCGTGGCTGTTGTCGAGCGTCAGAGCTTCGCCCGCGCGGCGGAGCATCTGGGCCTTTCTCCCTCGGCACTCAGCCAGACTATCCGGCAGCTCGAAGCGCGGCTTGGCGTACGCCTGCTCAATCGCACCACTCGCAGCGTCGCACCATCGGCCAATGGCGAGCTGCTCTACAAGCGTATCGCCCCCTTGTTTCAGGAAATGGCTGTTGCAGTCGCCGAAGCCAGCGAGGCGACAGGCCAGATAAGCGGCACGCTGCGCATCAACACGCCGGGGATCGCCGCCAGAACGCTCATCGCACCTCGGCTGGCACGATTCCACCAGGCCCACCCTGAGGTGCTGCTCGATATCGTGGTCGACGACGCCTTGGCCGATATCGTGCTCGGTCGTTTTGACGCGGGCATCCGTGTAGGTGGCCGGCTTGAGAAAGACATGGTGGCCGTTCGCCTCACCCCAGATCTGAACATGGTCGCCGTAGCGTCTCCGGATTATCTCGCACGTCGAGGCACGCCCCAGTCACCTGCCGAGTTGCAGGATCACGCCTGCATCAACTGGCGCTTGCAGATGGATGGCAGGCCCTATCGCTGGGAGTTCCAGGAGCGCGGGCAACTGCTGGAGATGACGGTAGATGGTCCCGTTGTTACCAATCATCCTGACATCGGCATCGCTGCAGCCCTGCAGGGGCTCGGCATTGCCTACCATTTCGAAAGAGAAAGCGTGGGCGAGCTCCTCGCTCAAGGGCGGCTGGTTCAGGTCCTCGCTGACTGGTCGATCTCGCGCCCAGGCTTGTTTCTTTATTACCCGAACAGGCAATACCGACCAGCCGCGTTAGGTGCGTTCATAGACTGTCTATTGGATAGAAACCTGTTTGATCGACCCTGCCCCGAAAAATATCGTCGATAAGGACGAAGCAAGGGCTAGTGGGACATATGACCTCAAGCACATGGAGCCAACGGCTGGCGCGACAGTAGTTTTGAGCGCCTGTTTTTACTGTCGAGATCATTCATGCGGCTGGGCCTGATTTCTGGTCATAGACTGTTTTTTTGGCCAGAAGCCGCCCTCCACAAGTCTCCCCTTATCGCCTGCCCACCACCTACCGCTGAGCACGCCATTCGCCAATAAGGCTGTACGAAACGAGCACATAAGATACCCTTGCGCCACGAACCAACCAGGACGCTGCGAACCGAACGATGGGTTTTGAACAATTAGCCGAGCTACGTGACCGCCTGCGCGCCGAGAAGCAGCAGGTACAGCAGGTAAAGACCGAAAGCGCGAAGCCGCAAAAACGCAAGCAGCCGCCCAAAGGCAAGCCGCGCGAGCAGGATCCTACCGTCGAGGCGATCTGGAGGTTGCAGAAGCACTTCCCCTTGGCCTTCCCGGTCAATCCGGCGCCCAAGGTGCCGTTGAAAGAGGGCATTCTCAAGGACGCCGAGCAGCATCTGCAGTTGCTCGGCATCACCGCTGAGCAGCTCAAGGCGGGTATTGCCGCCTGGTGCCGCGGCGGTCGCTACTGGGCTGCCATGACGGAAAATGCACCGCGTCTGGATCTGCAAGGCCAGCCCGTTGGCGTGGTGACTGCGGCGCAAGCGCTGCATGCCAAGCAGCAGGCCAGGCGGCACCGTGCTGAAGCTCGGCGCAATCAGGCCAAGGCTAAAGCTCCAGCGGACGACAAGGCCGCCGATAGCGCCGTAGCGCCTGCTGCGGAGTAAATGCTGGCTACCTGAAGGTTTCGTCGGCGCTGCGAGGGATACTTCGTGAGGCGCCGCTGACACGCCTACAATAGCGGCCTCATTCGCGAGGCCGTTTCTCATGCTCGAACTCGACTCCACCCTGGCGCAGCATATAGTCGACCGCGCCATGGCCATCCTGCCGCACAACATCAACGTGATGGATGCCCAGGGCATGATCATCGGCAGCGGCGACCCCAGCCGCCTGCACACCCGTCATGAAGGTGCACAGCTGGTGCTGGCCAACCGACGCGTGGTGGAGATCGATGCGCAGGCGGCGGCCTGCCTGCGGGGCGTCAAACCCGGTGTCAACCTGCCTTTGCTGCATGCCGAACGCCTGATTGGCGTGCTCGGTATCACCGGTGACCCCGAGATCGTGCGGCCATATGCCGAGCTGGTGCGTATGGCTGCGGAGATGCTGGTCGAGCATCGCGTGTTGCAGGCTGAGCGGCATTGGCAGCGGCATCAGCAGGAGGCCTGGTTGCGACAGCTGCTCGACCCCATGCTGCGCCTGTCCAGTCTCGAGGTCGATGCCGAACGCCTGGGCCTGCAAATGACTTGGCCGCGACAGATGTGCCTGCTGCAACTCGATGGAGAGGGCGATCCGCTGCCGCGTCAGGCTCGTCTGCTCGCCGCACTGGGGGGCAAGAGTGAACATCTGGTAGCGCCGCTCGGGCGTCATGAGCTGCTCTGGTGTCGGCCTTACAGCACCACGCGCGATGATCGCGCCTGGCTGCAGCAGGCTGACGAGCGCGAGTGGGGCGTGAGTTCGCTGGCGCTCAGCGATCCGCTGCATGATCTGACCGAGCTGCGCCAGGCCAGCCTGGTCCTGCGCGATCTTCAGGCCTACGGCCAGGCGCGCTTTCCTGGTCGTCGTCTGCTGCGTCTGGACGAATTGCGTCTGCCGACGCTGCTCTATGCCCAGCGCCACAGCTGGTTGCTGCAGGGCTGGCTGGCCCCGTTGCGTCAGGTGCTGACGCAGGACCCACAGGGCACGCTGAGGGCGACGCTGGAAGCCTGGTGCGCGCATGACGGTCAGGTGCAAACCTGTGCGCAGGAGTTGGGCATTCATCGCAATACGTTGCGCTATCGCCTGGAGCGCATCGCCGAACTCAGTGGCCTGGACCTCAATCGGCTGGATCAACGCCTGCAGCTATCCTTGGGGCTGGGCTTGCTGGAACCCGCCGCGAAGGATCTTTGAACGCTCGGTAATCCGCTCCCGCTGGTAAAGACGGGCAGATGGCTTTGTGCGATTGCACAGCCTCTTGCGCGTGGCTGCGGCTGTTTTAGTGCCAGCGCACAGGGCGAGGCTGGGGGTGGCTGAGCCACAATGTGGCGCCTCTCGGCATTCCCATCCGGGCCCTGCGCCCGCCATAACAACAATGAGGAGACTGGTCATGGGCCTGGTCCTGATTCTGGTGGCACTGATCGCGTTCATCGTGCTGTCCACTACCCGTTTGAAATTGCACCCTTTCCTGGCGTTGTTGGCCGCTGCACTGATCGCCGGCTTCGCCTACCAGCTGCCCGGCGGCGAAATCATCAAGACCATGACGGCCGGCTTTGGCGGCATTCTCGGTTATATCGGTATCGTCATCGTTCTCGGCACCATCATCGGCGTGATCCTCGAGCGTAGCGGTGCCGCCATCACCATGGCCGAGACGGTGATTCGTCTGCTGGGTCAGCGTTTCCCCACCCTGACCATGTCGATCATCGGCTATCTGGTATCGATTCCGGTGTTCTGCGACTCCGGTTACGTCATTCTCAACTCGCTGAAGAATGCCCTGGCCGCGCGCATGAAGGTGTCCGTGGTGGCCATGAGCGTGGCTCTGGCGACCGGCCTGTACGCCACTCACACCTTCGTGCCGCCAACCCCCGGTCCGATCGCTGCGGCCGGCAACCTGGGCCTGGAAACGTCCCTGGGCCTGGTTATTCTGGTCGGTCTGCTGGTCGCAGCGGTCACCGCCGTTGCCGGTATGCTGTGGGCCAACCGGTTCCTCAAGCAGAACGACCACGAATTGCTGGAAGAGGCGCCGAGCGAACTGCTCGCCGATAGCGTCGATTTCGATGCACTGCGTGCCCGCTATGGCAAGCTGCCCAGCGCCTGGCAGGCGTTCGCGCCAATCTTCGTGCCCATCATCCTGATCTGCCTGGGCTCGGTCGCTGCTTTCCCGAGCAAGCCCTTCGGTACTGGCGCTTTCTTCGACGTGCTCAGCTTCCTCGGTCAGCCGGTTGCCGCGCTGCTGGTAGGCCTGGTGCTGGCTTGCTCGCTGCTTAAGGGCGAAGGCAAGCGTCAGCAGTTCCATGATCATGTGGCTCACGGCCTGAAAGAGGCGGCGCCGATTCTGTTGATCACCGGTGCCGGTGGCGCCTTCGGTGCCATTCTCAAGGCTACCGCGCTGACCGGTTATCTGGGCGACACCCTGTCGGCGCTGGGTATCGGCCTGTTCATGCCGTTCCTGGTGGCTGCTGCGCTGAAGAGTGCTCAGGGTTCTTCTACTGTTGCCCTGGTTACCACCTCGGCGATGGTTGCGCCGCTGCTGGGCAATCTGGGGCTCGACAGCGAGATGGGCCGCGTGTTGACCGTGATGGCCATTGGTGCGGGTGCGATGACCGTTTCTCACGCCAACGACAGCTTCTTCTGGGTCGTGACCCAGTTCAGCCGCATGAAAGTGGCGACCGCTTACCGTGCCCAGACCATGGCGACCCTGATCCAGGGTATTGCCGGTATGGCCGCTGTCTGGCTGCTGAGCCTGGTTTTGCTGTAATCCTGCTTTACCGGCAGGCGGCTATGGTCGCCTGCCTCCTTTCGAGGTACCTACCATGAAAATCGTCATTGCTCCTGATTCCTTCAAGGAGAGCCTCAGCGCACCCGACGTGGCCGCTGCCATCGCCCGCGGTTGGCAGCAGGTGTTTCCCGAGGCCGAGTGTTTGCTGCGGCCAATGGCCGATGGCGGCGAGGGTACGGTCGATGCTTTGCTGGCCGCCGTGGGTGGCGAGCGCCGTGAGCGTGAGGTGCGTGGCCCCATGGGTGAGCCGGTCAAGGCGCATTGGGGCTGGCTGGGGCAGGGTACGGCGGTCATCGAGATGGCGGCTGCCAGCGGCCTGCACTGGGTGCCGCGTGAACAGCGCGATGCTCGTCTGGCCAGCAGCTTCGGCACTGGCGAGCTGATCCGTGAGGCGCTGGATGCCGGTGCTACGCGAATCATCCTGGGGCTGGGCGGCAGTGCTACCAATGACGCCGGTGTTGGCCTGTTACAGGCGCTGGGGATGCGTTTTCTCGATGCCCAGGGGCGGGAGCTGGCGCCGGGCGGTGCGGCTTTGGCCGGTCTCGACCAGCTTGATCTGAGCGGGCTCGACGCACGTTTGCTCAAGGTGCAGATCGAGGTCGCCGCCGATGTCGACAATCCCTTGTGCGGGCCACGCGGCGCATCTGCGGTGTTCGGTCCGCAGAAGGGCGCGACGCCTGAGCATGTCGCGGAGCTGGATACGGCACTCGGCCGCTTTGCCCGTATCGCAGCGGCGACGCTGGGCGAGGATCATGCCGAGTTTCCCGGTGTGGGCGCGGCGGGTGGTCTCGGTTTCGCTGCTCGTGCCTTCCTCAAAGCCAGTTTCCGCCCCGGTATCGCGCTGGTGGCCGAATTGTCCGGTCTCGCCGCGGCGGTGGAGAACGCGGATCTGGTGATTACCGGGGAAGGGCGCATGGATGCCCAGACCCTGCACGGCAAGACACCGGTCGGCGTAGCGCGCGTGGCGCGTGCGGCCGGGGTGCCGGTCATCGCCTTGTCCGGTAGCCTGGGCGACAACTATCAAGCGCTGTACGAGGCGGGTATCGAAGCTGCATTCAGCCTGGCGCCGGGCCCGTTGTCCCTGGAGCAGGCGATGGCCGGTGCGGCGGCTGAGTTGCAGGCGCGTACCGCGGATATCGCCCGGCTCTGGCGCCTTGCTCGCTCCTGATAGAGCGAACCTGGCTGAACTTGGTCTGTCTGAAATTACTATTGTTCAGGCTCCGCCGTGACAGTTACGCTCGCCCGGCGTCTAATGGATTGAGATACCTCTGGAGGAATTGCTATGCGTAAACCCACTCTGCTCATTACCTCGCTGGCCGCGATGCTGGCCCTCGGGGGCTGTCAGTCCAGCCTGACCGGCGATACCTACAGCCGCGATGAGGCCCGAGCGGTGCAAACAGTACGCATGGGCACCATCGAATCGCTGCGTCCGGTGAAGATCGAAGGGACCAAGACACCAATCGGTGCGGGTGCCGGTGCTGTGGTTGGTGGCATCGGTGGCAGTGGCCTCGGTGGTGGGCGCGGCAGTGCGGTCCTGGCTGTGGTCGGTGCCGTTGCCGGTGGTCTGTTGGGCGCCGCTGCTGAAGAAGGCCTGACCCGGACTCAGGGTGTTGAGATCACCGTGCGTGAGGACGACGGCACCATGCGCGCCTACGTCCAGGAAGTCGAGCCGAACCAGGTGTTCCGCGTCGGCGAGCGCGTGCGCATCATGACGGTCAACGGTACCAGTCGCGTTACCCACTGATCGTTACAAACCAGCCGGAGCAGCTTTGGTTGCTCCGGCTTTTTGTTGCCTGTCATCCCGGGCGACAACTTGTCGGGCTTGCGCAAAAGAAGCGCTCCCGGCAATTTTCTGTGGCCTCGCTATAGTGGTGGTCGGCTGTCAGCAGCACCTCCAGCCGCCTGCATGTTACCAAGTGTGTTTAACGATAATTCAATGCATGACGTTGTCTTGATAGTTATGGATAATCGGCCGTTATGCTTGTGCCGACAACAACTTAGCTGAACCGTTGCGGTGCATGAACTATCACCGTCAGGGAGTTGCGACTCCAATTCTCGTCGTTGGGTCAGTTGACCTGACGTGCCTGCTTAAGGGGTTTTTCCGATGGCGCTTGCGCTGATTGTCGCCTTGCCATTTCTTGGGTTGTTTCTGCCGGTGCTCGCCGATCGGCTTGGACGCTCGGCCTGTGCCGCGGCTGCGGCTATAGCGCCCATCGTGGCGCTGGTGCTGCTGTTCAGCTACCAGCCTGCGGTGTTCGCAGGCGAGGTGCTGCGGGTCAAACTGGAGTGGTTGCCGCACCTGGGGCTGAATCTCAGTCTGCGCCTCGATGGTCTGGGCTTTCTGTTTGCCCTGCTGATTCTCGGCATCGGCCTGCTGGTCATCCTCTACGCGCGCTATTACCTGGCCAAGACCGAGCCCATGGGGCGTTTCTTTGCCTTCCTGCTGCTGTTCATGGGCGCCATGCTCGGTGTGGTGCTGTCGGAAAACCTGCTGCTGATGCTGATGTTCTGGGAGCTGACCAGCCTGTCGTCGTTCCTGCTGATCGGCTTCTGGGGTTCGCGCTCCGATGCCCGCAAGGGCGCGCGCATGGCGCTGGCAATCACCGGTGGCGGTGGTCTGGCGTTGCTCGCCGGTATCCTGCTGATCGGCCACATCGCCGGTAGCTTCGAACTGTCTCAAGTGCTGGCCGCCGGCTACGCGATTCGCGCGCACGAGCTGTATCCGCTGGCGCTGGTGCTGGTGCTGCTGGGCGTGTTCACCAAATCGGCGCAATTCCCTTTCCATTTCTGGCTGCCGCACGCGATGGCGGCGCCGACACCGGTATCGGCGTATCTGCACTCGGCGACCATGGTCAAGGCCGGGGTCTTCCTGCTGGCGCGTCTGTACCCAGCGCTGGCCGGTTCCGAGTGGTGGTTCTACATCGTCAGCCTGACCGGCCTGGCCACCTTGCTGGTGGGCGCGGGCATGGCGCTATTCCAGCATGACCTGAAGGGCCTGCTGGCGTATTCGACCATCAGCCACCTGGGCCTGATCACCCTGCTGTTCGGCCTGGATACCCAGCTAGCGGCTGTGGCGGCGGTGTTCCACATCATCAACCACGCGACCTTCAAGGCTTCGCTGTTCATGGCTGCCGGCATCATCGACCACGAAACCGGTAGCCGCGACATGCGGCGAATAAACGGCTTGTGGAAGTACATGCCGCATACGGCGGTGCTGGCGATGGTGGCGGCTTCGGCCATGGCTGGCGTGCCGCTGCTCAATGGCTTTTTGAGCAAGGAGATGTTCTTCACCGAAACCTTGCACCAGCACCTGCTGGGCGGTTTCAACTGGGTGATTCCGGCTGCCGCGACCCTGGCCGGGGTGTTCTCGGTGGCCTATTCGCTGCGTTTCATTCACGACGTGTTCTTCAATGGCGAGCCGATCGACCTGCCCAAATATCCGCCGCACGAGCCGCCGCGCTACATGAAGGTGCCGGTCGAGGTGCTGGTGTTCCTCTGCCTGCTGGTCGGCATCGTGCCAGCCTACACTGTAGCGCCGTTGTTGGCCGCCGCCGCCGCTTCGACCTTGGGTGGCGAGCTGCCTGAGTACAGCCTGGCCATCTGGCACGGTTTCAACCTGCCGCTCCTGATGAGTTTCGTTGCGCTGTTCGGCGGGATCATCGTCTATGCCTGTCGCAAGCCGCTGTTCCGCTGGTATGAAGGTTTGCCCAACCTGGATGCCAAGGATGCCTTCGACCAGGTGGTGCGTTACTCGACGCGCTTGGCCGTGCGCATTACCGCGCTGCTGGAAAGTGGCTCGCAGCAGCGTTACCTGGCCTGGATGCTGGGCAGTGCACTGACCCTGGTGATCATTGCGCTGTCGCCGCTGGAGCAGTTGACTGGTAGCGTGGCGATGACACCGATCGATCCGCTGACAACCATCGGTATGTTGATTCTGATGCTGACTGCGGTGCTCACCGTGGTTTTCCACCGCCGCCGCCTGGTGGCGCTGATGATCCTCAGCGCCGCTGGTCTGATGGTGGCGCTGGCCTTCGCCCGCTTCTCCGCCCCGGATCTGGCGCTGACCCAGTTGTCGGTCGAGGTGGTGACCATCATCCTGCTGATGCTCACCCTGTACTTCATGACTGATCGCACCCCGGCGGAGTCGAGCAGCCTGCGCGGCCTGCGTGATCTGGTCCTGGCGCTGGGCAGCGGCACCATGGTGGCGATGCTGACCTACGCCGTGCTGACCCGTCCTTACCAGAGCATTTCCTCGTTCTTTCTTGAGAACAGCGTCTCCGGTGGCGGCGGTACCAACGTGGTCAACGTGATCCTGGTGGACTTCCGCGGCTTCGATACCCTGGGCGAGATCACCGTGCTGGCGATTGCTGCCATCGGTATCTACGCGCTGCTGCATGGCCTGCACCTGCCGCATCCGACCCACGACAAGAATGGTCGTCCATGGTCGACCGATGCGCATCCGATGATCCTCGACAACCTGGCGCGGGCCATGCTGCCGATGGCGCTGCTGATTTCGGCGTTCATCTTCCTGCGCGGGCACAACCTGCCGGGCGGCGGCTTCATCGCCGGCCTGATCACCTCGGTGGCGTTGATTCTGCAGTACATCTCCCATGGTGTGACCTGGACCCAGGAACGCCTGAAATTCAGCTATCACGCCACCGCCGGTTGGGGCGTGCTGATAGCCGGACTGACGGGTCTGGGCAGCTGGCTCTTCGGCTCGCCGTTCCTGACTTCGGCGTTCGGCCATTTCCATATTCCGCTGATCGGCGAAATTGAACTGGCTACCGCGATCCTCTTCGATCTTGGGGTATATCTGGCCGTTGTCGGTGCCACCCTGCTGATTCTTTCCAATATCGGCCATGTCAGTCAGGACGAGTCGTGCAAGGAGGTCATCTGATATGGAGGCAGTATTCGCAATCACCCTCGGGGTGCTGACTGCCAGCGGCGTGTACCTACTGCTAAGGGCGCGCATTTTCCCGGTAGTGATGGGGCTGACCCTGATCTCTTATGCAGTGAATCTGTTCATCTTCTCCACCGGCCGTCTCGGCACGGGTGTGCCGGCGGTGATCGGCAAGAGCGCCGAGTACGGTGACCCACTGCCGCAGGCGCTGGTGCTCACCGCCATCGTCATTGGCTTCGCCATGACCGCGTTCGTCGTGGTGTTGGCCCTGCGTGGCATGGGCGAACTGAAAACCGATCACGTCGATGGCGAGGAGCCGCGCGCATGAGTCACGCCATCATCCTCCCCATTCTGTTGCCGCTGTTCATCGGCGCGTTGTTGCTGGTCGGTCACGGCTGGTCGCGTGACGTGAAGCGGGGCATTTCCCTGGTCGGCTGCCTGGCGCTGCTGCCGGTGTGCCTGTATCTGGTGCTGTTGGCCGGTGAGGGGCAGTTGCAGGTCTATGCGCTGGGTAACTGGGTTGCGCCGTTCGGCATCATGCTGCTGCTCGACCGCTTCAACGCTGCGCTGCTGTTGCTCACCGCGCTGCTCGCCTGCTTCGCCCTGATCTACGCCTGCCGTGGCGACGATGAGCGTGGGCCGAACTTCCATGCGCTGTTCCAGTTTCAGTTGCTCGGCATCAACGGTGCATTCCTCACCGCCGACCTGTTCAACCTGTTCGTGTTCTTCGAGATCCTGCTGATCTCGTCGTATGCATTGCTGCTGCATGGCAACCGTGCCAATCAGGTCAAGGCCGGCGTGCACTACGTGGTGCTCAACCTGCTGGGCTCGTCGTTCTTCCTGATCGGCATCAGCCTGCTGTATGGACTGACCGGCACCCTGAACATGCCGGATCTGGCTGCGCGGGTGGCCAGCGCCGACGTTGCCGACGCGCCGCTGATCAAGGCGGCTGCCTACCTGCTGCTGATCGTTTTCGGTCTCAAGGCCGCCGTGCTGCCGCTGTGCTTCTGGCTGCCGCGCGCCTATGCCGCAGCGCCCGCTTCGGTGGCGGCGTTGTTCGCAATCATGACCAAGGTGGGCTTCTACGCCGTCGTTCGCGTGTTCACTCTGGTGTTCGGCGAAGAGGCCGGGCCGCTGGCCAATCTTGGCCATGAACTGCTCTGGTGGCTGGCCCTGCCGACCATTGCCTTCGGTGTGATTGGCGCTCTGGGAGCGCGACAGTTGCAGGCGTTGCTGGCCTATCTGGTGGTGGTCTCGGTGGGCACCCTGATGGCCGGTTTCGCTATGGGCAGCCCGGCGGCGCTGAGCGCGGCGCTCTACTACATGCTGCACAGCACGCTGATCAGTGCGGCGTTGTTCCTGCTGGCAGGCCTGGTGGTTGCCCAGCGTGACAGTGCCGGCGGCGACCTGCAGCAGGAGCGCGTGCTGCGCCAGCCGCTGGTGCTGGGCTGCATGTTCTTCTTCGCGTCGATTTCCGTGGCCGGGTTGCCGCCGTTCTCCGGGTTCCTCGGCAAGATGCTGCTACTGCGCGCCGCGGAGCCTGGCTGGCAAGCCTGGAGCCTGTGGCCGGTGGTGCTGATTGGCGGGCTGCTGACGCTGGTGGCGCTGAGCCGCGCTGGTACCAGTCTGTTCTGGTTGGGCCAGCAAACGGATGGCCAGCCCTCGACAGCCCAACCGGCTGACCGGGTGAGCCTCCTGGCAGCGCTTGGCCTGTTGCTGGCCAGCCCGCTGCTGATGATCGCCGCTGCTCCGATAATGGCGTATCTGGAGGCGGCTGCGGCGCAGTTGCTCGATCTGCAACCCTATCTGTCGATCATCGCCGGAGGTGCGGCATGAGGCGTTTCTTCCCCCATCCGCGGATGATGTTGCTATTGACGGTGCTCTGGCTGCTATTGGTCAACACCCTCAACCTGGGGCATATCCTGCTCGGGCTGTTTCTGGGCTGGTCGATCGTGCACCTGTGCGGCGATTTCCTGCTGACCGTGCCGAAAGTACGCAAGCCCCTGGGGTTGCTGCTGTTTATCGGCAAGGTGTTCTACGACATCGTGGTTGCCAATCTACAGGTGGTGAAACTGGTATTGGGGCCGAAATCGCGCCTCGAGCCGGCATTCGTCGAGGTACCGGTCGAGATCGAGGATGAGTTCGTGCTGTCGGCCCTGGCCTGCATCATTTCGCTGACCCCCGGCACGGTTTCTGCCGGCCTCAGCTCCGACCACAAGACACTGCTGCTGCACGGGCTCAACGTGCCGGATCGCGACGAGCTGATCGCCGAGGTCAAGAGTCGCTACGAAAAGCCGCTGCTGGAGATTTTCGAATGCTCGAGAACGTAGTCTTTCTGTGCATGGGCATCCTCACGCTGGCCATGCTGCTCAATGTCGCGCGTCTGGTCGAAGGGCCGAGCCTGGTGGATCGCGTACTGGCCCTGGATACCCTGTACATCAACGCGTTGGCGCTGATCGTGCTGTTCGGCATCTGGCTGGCATCGGATCTGTTCTTCGAGGCCGCGCTGCTGATCGCGGTGATGGGCTTCGTCGGCACGGTCGCAGTGGGTAAACACCTGCTGCACGGCGACATCATCGATTAAGAGGGAATGACCATGCCATTCTGGCTGGAACTGTTGATTTGCGCCTGCCTGATCCTGGGCAGCCTGTTCGCCCTGGTGGGTGCCATCGGGCTGTATCGGCTGCCGGATTTCTTCACGCGCCTGCACGGGCCGACCAAGGCCACGACGTTGGGCGTCGGCGCTACGCTGATCGCGTCGATGCTGTTCTTCGCGCACCACACCGGCAACCTCAGCCTGCACGAACTGCTGATTACCCTGTTTCTGTTCCTCACTGCACCGGTCAGTGCACATATCCTGTCCAAGGCCGCGATGCAGCAGAAGGTCGAGTTGACCGAGCGCACCCGTGGCCAGCCCTGGGACGACGATCACTGATCCACTGTCAGGCATTTCTCGCGCCTGGCTGTAGCTGTCGCCAGGTAATTGCCCGCTCTAGACTGCGCTCTTGAATCAGACGGCGTACTGCGTCAGGGGAGTCAGGAGATGAGCGAGCTGGTCATTCGTCAGGCCTGTGTCGAGGATATCGAGGCGCTCTGCGCGCTGATTTTCGAGCATGGGCCCAACCCCTGGAATCATCTGCCCGAAGCCGAGGTTCGTCAGCACCTGCAGGGTATTGCGGCAAATACGACCTTGGCCGTGCTGGCCGAGGAGCAGGGGCAACTGCTGGGGTTCGTCAGTTATCGCCTGACCCAGGATTTCGTCGCTCATCAACCTGCCGCGCGTGCCGGGCAGGTGCATGGCTATATCTGCGAAGCGGTGGTGCATCGCGATTGCGTCGGACGAGGATTGGGCGCGCGTCTTCTGCGCGAGGCCGTCACCGAGCTGTGGCGGCTGGACGTCAGCGATATCTATATCGATCGTCACGAAGAGAACGCGGCATCGGCGGGGATGATGCGCAAGGCCGGTTTCAGTGAGCTGCTGACCTATGCCGACCCGGCGCGTCGACCGAATGGTTCGCGGCGTTCGACCCTTTGTTGCCAGCGCCGCGAGGATCTTTGATGCTTCTGCGGCTGGGCGCTATCACGACTGACGGATATCCGTAGGGTGGGTTAGGCGCCTGTCACCTATCCTGATGAGCCTAAAAAATTCGTTGCGCCGTAACCCACCATTGGTGCAGCGCAGGACAATCGCCTGGTGGGTTACGCGGCGCACTGCAATGGCGGTGATCGGACATTCGCAGGCTTGGCGCCGCTAACCCACCCTACTAGGCTGCCCGAGATCCGTAGGGTGGGTTAGGCGTCTGTCACCTATCTTGATGAGCCCGCAAAGTCCGTTGCGCCGTAACCCACCATGGGCGCAGCGCAGGACAATCGCCTGGTGGGTTACGCGGCGCACTACGATGGCGGTGATCAGACATTCGCAGGTTTGGCGCCGCTAACCCACCCTACGGGGTGTGTGAGACGAAGGGGCTTAGCGATTCAACCCAAGCATGTCTTTGGCCACGGCCTCGGCCACGCGAATGCCGTCGACGCCAGCCGAAAGAATGCCGCCGGCGTAGCCGGCACCTTCACCGGCCGGATACAACCCCTTGAGATTCAGGCTCTGCAGGTCATCGCCACGGGTGATGCGCACCGGCGAGGAGGTGCGTGTCTCGATGCCGGTGAGCACCGCATCAGCCAGGTCGAAGCCCTTGATCTGCTTGCCGAAGGCCGGCAGCGCCTCGCGGATGGCTTCGATGGCGAAGTCCGGCAGCGAGGGCGCCAGATCGCCCAGTTTCACGCCCGGCTTGTAGGAGGGTTGCACTTCGCCGAGGGCGGTGGACGGCTTGCCTTTTATGAAGTCGCCGACCAGTTGTCCGGGCGCCTCGTAGTTGCGCCCGCCGAGCACGTAGGCGTGCGATTCCAGGCGTTCCTGCAGTTCCACACCGGCCAGCGGGCCATCCGGATAGTCCTGCTCGGGAGTGATGCCGACGACGATGCCGGCGTTGGCGTTGCGCTCGTTGCGCGAATACTGGCTCATGCCGTTGGTGACCACGCGCTCAGGCTCGGAGGTGGCGGCGACCACGGTGCCGCCTGGGCACATGCAGAAGCTGTAGACCGAGCGGCCGTTGCTGGCGTGATGCACGAGCTTGTAGTCGGCAGCGCCGAGTTTTGGGTGGCCGGCGTACTTGCCTAAGCGCGCGCGGTCGATCAGCGACTGCGGGTGTTCGATACGGAAACCGACCGAGAAGGGCTTGGCCTCCAGGTACACGCCATGGGCATGCAGCATGCGGAAGGTGTCGCGCGAGCTATGGCCGAGGGCCAGCACCACATGGCGGCTGAGCAACTGCTCGCCGCTCTCCAGCACCACGCCCGTGAGTTGGCCGTCTTCGATCAGCAGATCGCTGACGCGCTGCTGAAAGCGCACTTCGCCGCCGAGGGCCTTGATCTCCTCGCGCATGGTGGCGACCACGCCGGTCAGGCGGAAGGTGCCGATATGCGGCTTGCTGACGTAGAGGATCTCGTCCGGCGCGCCGGCCTTGACGAACTCCTGCAGTACCTTCCGCCCGTGGTGGTGAGGGTCCTTGATCTGGCTATACAGCTTGCCGTCGGAGAAGGTGCCAGCGCCGCCTTCGCCGAACTGCACGTTGGAGGTGGGGTCGAGCACGTTCTTGCGCCACAGGCCCCAGGTGTCCTTGGTGCGCTGACGCACTTCCTTGCCGCGCTCCAGCACGATGGGGCGCAGACCTGCCTGGGCCAGGATCAGCGCCGCGAAGATGCCGCAGGGGCCGAAACCGACCACGATCGGGCGTTCGTCCAACGGCGTTTCGGCCTTGCCGACCGGCTTGTAGGCGATGTCCGGTGCCGGGCCTACATGCTTGTCATCGCTCAGGCGAGCGAGCAACGCCGCCTCATCTTTCACCTCACAGTCGAGGGTGTAGATGAACGGCATGTCGCCGAACTTCTTGCGCGCATCGTAGCTGCGCTTGAACACGCTGAAAGCCAGCAGCTCGCTATCGGCGATGCCCAAGCGCTGGACGATGGCCGGGCGCAGCGCGTCCTCGGGGTGGTCGAGGGGCAGTTTCAGTTCGGTCAGGCGAAGCATGGGCAGTGTCCTGGTTGGCCGGTGGTGATCCGGCAAGGTGGAAAAAGCGGCGATTGTACGGGATTCACCGCCCGGATGGAGGAGGCCGGCATTATCGAACTACTGGCGGCTTTGCTCCGTTGAGCGTAGGTGAGCGATGTCTTGAGCGCTGCGCCAGTGCAGACAAACGGGCTGATCAGCCACGCTGACGTTCGATCGCGAGACCCCGAATGAACATCAAGGCAGCGCCCGCGCAGGCTGCTGTCGCGGCATAGACGATCACGGCTTGTGAGTCGAGGCTGTCGATGATCAGTCCTCCTAGAACCGCACCCGCAGCAATGGCGACCTGGAAGGTCGAGGACAGCAGGGCGCCAGCGCTTTCCGCGTGATCGGCGGCGGCGCGCGCGTTCCAGATCGAGATCGATACCGGGAAGGCGCCGAAGGCGAAGCCCCATAGCGCAATCGCGACGAAGGCAACGTCGGCCTGTGTGCCGAACAGGATCAGCGTGAGTGCAACGGCAGCGATCAGGAACGAGCAACTGCTGACTGCCCAGGCTGGACTGCGCGCGGCGACGGCGCCGCCGGCAAGGTTGCCGAAAAAGCCGCAGACACCGAAGGCCAGCAAGGCAAGCGAGACGGTCGCGACATCCAGGCGGGGAACCTCCTCGAGGAAGGGGCGAATGAAGGTCAGAGCGGCGAAGTGCCCGGAAATGACCAGCAGCCCGGTGCCGATACCGACGACGACTGCACGCCGCGTCAGCGCTGCCTTGAAGGACGCCAGGCCCGGTGCTGCCGTGGCCGGCAGTTTGGGCAAGGTCAGCATCTGGATCGCCAGCGCCACCACGCCAATGCCGGACGCGGCCAGGAAAGTTGCCTGCCAGCCCCACAGTTCTCCCAGGTAGGCACCCAGCGGGGCAGCGAAGATGGTTGCGAGCGAGATGCCCATCATGATGATCGAGATGGCACGCGGCACCTTGTCCGGGGGCACCAGGCGCAGGGCGAGCGCTGCCATCATGGCCCAGAAGCTGCCGAGGGCGAAGCCCAGCAGCCCACGCGCGATCAGCAGTACCGTGATGTTTGAGGCATAGGCCGAAAGGATGCAGGAGAACACCAGCATGCCCATCAACCCCCAGACGATCTTCTGCCGATCCAGGCGGCCCGAGAACAGCACCACCAGCGGCCCGGCGAATGCGGCAACCACGGCGGTGGCGGTGATGGCCTGGCCCACCGCACCGTTGGATACGCCCAGGTCGGCGGCCATCGGCGTCAGCAGGCTGATCGGCAGGAATTCCGCCGTGACCAGGCCGAAGGCGCCCAGGGCAAGAGAGATGACGGCCCACCAAGCAGCAGACATGGATCTGGTGTCAGCAGCAGATGAATCGGTATGGGACATGATGGAATCCTTCATTTTCGTCTCCCGGTAGCTCAGCCGAACTGCACCAGTTCGAGCGAGGGCAACGGCCCACCGGGGAATTGCGTCAGGCGCCCACCTTCGGCCAGTTCGCCAAGGTCGATAGCGGCGAAACCCAGCTCATCGATCAGTGCGCTGACCTGGTTTTTCGCGCGATTGTCGTCACCCGCCAGGAACAGCACACGCCGGCCGCCGCGCTCGGCGGGATCGGCGATGAGCAGTCTGGGGTTCAGGTGATTGAACGCCTTCACTACATGGGCGCCCGGCACCAGGTCGGCAAACACTTCGCTTGAGGTGCGGCCATGCAGATCGATAGGGTTGAACAGCGGCGCTTCGATCGGGTTATTGCTGTCGATGACGACACGCCCGGCGAAGTCCGCAAGCCCAGACAGCGCGGCTGGCAGCTTCGACCAGTTCACCGCGACCAACACGATGGGCTGCGCTGCCGCCTGTTCACGGGTGCCGGCACGGATGCTCGGGCCGATGGATTGTACCAAGGCTTGCAGGCTCTCTGGCCCGCGGCTGTTGGACAGGATGGCCGGGATGTTGCGGCGTGCCAGGGCCCGGGCGAAGGCCGCGCCGATATGGCCGGCACCGATGATGCCGATGGAGGGCAATTTGCTCATGCTGGGATTCCTTGAGGCCTTAGGTGTCGGAATACTGTGGGGCAGGCTGACTGGCCTGCCCCGGCATACTCAGGAGGTCAACCCGCCGTCAGCGAGGATGTCCGCACCAGTGATGAACGAGGCTTGCGGGCTGGCGATGAATGCCACGAGGCTGGCAATTTCGTGTGGCTCTCCATAGCGACCCACTGCCATGCGGGGAGTCAGAAGCTGGGCAACCTCGCTATCGGCCGGGTTCATGTCGGTGTTCACTGGGCCTGGGTGGATGCTGTTGACCGTGATACCGCGTGGCCCCAGATCATGTGCCAGGCTGCGGTTGAAGCCGGCGACGGCGCCTTTGGTCAGGCTGTATGCGGCAAGTCCGGGCACACCTGCGTACTTGGTGACCGAGCTGGCTATGTGGATGACGCGACCGCCTGCCTGCATGTGCCTTACCGCCTCCTGGGTGGCGACGAATACACCGGTCACGTTGACCGCGAGCAGCTTCTGGTAATCCTCGAAGCTGGTTTCTTCGAACTGGCTGAACACGCCGATACCGGCGTTATTCACCAGAATGTCGAGGCCCCCGAACGCCTCTACCGTCTTCGCGACGGCGGCGCGCACGGCCTCGGGGTCGGCTGCGTTGGCCTGGATCGCCAGCACGCGACCGCCTGCCGATTCGATCTCGACGGCGACTTCTTTGGCCTGTTGGGGCGAGCCGTTGTAGGTGAAGGCAACCTGCGCGCCGTCGGCGGCCAGGCGTTTGGCGATAGCTGCGCCGATAGAGCGAGATCCGCCAGTTACTAGAGCCGTTTTGCCGGCCAGAGGAAGGGGGTGGGAAGAAATTACGTTGCTCATGGTTCACTCCGTTTGATTGCCGATACATTCGGTGGAGTGACTATCGCGTTTTCATTCTTCTTTGATTAGCGGCTAATCATTTGGATTATCTTCAAGTATCTATTTAAGATCGCGCCATGGAAACGCTCACCAATCTTGAATCCTTCGTACGCAGTGCCGAGAGTGGCAGCTTCTCGGCGGCAGCGCGCCGGCTTGCGCTCACGCCGGCAGCGGTCAGCCGCAACGTCGCCATGCTGGAGCGCAACCTGGGTGTACGGCTGTTCCAGCGTTCGACACGCAAGCTGACGCTGACCGAGGCGGGCGAGTCTTTCTTGGCTGCGGTTGGCGGCAATCTGGAGTCATTGCAGAACGCCATTGCAGCGGTATCAGCCGATGATGGCCAGCCGGCTGGTGTGCTCAAGATCAGCGTGGCGCCGTCCTTCGGGATCGGTTACCTGCTGCCTTTGTTGCCCGAGTTCCTGCAGCGCTATCCCCGCGTCCGCCCTGAATGGCATTTCGAGAACCGTACGGTCGACCTGATCGCCGAAGGCTACGATGCCGCCATCGGTGGCGGTTTCGAGTTGGCCAGCGGTGTGGTCGCCCGCACACTGGCGCCGCTGCACGTCATTGCCTTTGCCTCTCCCGCTTACCTGGCTCGGCACACGTTGCCAGCCGATCCATCAGGTCTGATCGATCTGGACTGCATCGTCATGCGTTCGCTGTCGTCGGGTCGTATCCGTACCTGGAACATGCGCAATGCGCAGGGCGATGAAGTGATCGCGACGATGCGCGAGACCGTGGTGGTCAACGATCCAACTGCCGTGCGAGAGGCCGCGCGGCTGGGCCTGGGGGTGGCGATGCTTGCCGTACCCGATGTACTGCCCGAGCTGGAGTCGGGGGAGCTGGTGCGGGTGTTGCCGCGCTGGTGGGCGGATGCCGGCGCGTTGTCGCTGTATTACCCCAGTCGCCAGTTGATGCCGGGCAAGACGCGCAGCTTCATCGACTTCGTGGTCGAGGCTTTCCAGCGCGAAGACTATGCACGGCGTTTTGCCGGGAGTTTGGGCTAGCTGAACGGTTCGTGCCGGTGCAGCCACTCAGCGTCACCGGCATGACTGATGGTCAATTACGCATGGCGCCGAAATGCGCGCAGCCACGTAGCACCTGGCCGTCGAGGCGCAGTTCGGCGCTGAGGTGATTGACCGTGCCGCTCATGCTGTCGACGCAGCGCTGCGGCGCCACCCACAGATCCAGACGCTGGCCGTTGGCTTCGCTGCTGAAATTCAGGCGGCCATCCGGTAGTTGCTCTTCCAGGTAGGGCAGGGCCAGTGGTTCCTGCTCGGGACGATTGAGTACCAGGCCCTTGCTGCCGACTTCCAGTTGCCAGAACGGCTCGTTGCCGCTGGCGCGCAGGGCCAGGCGTTTGAAGTTGAGGTCGTCGCAGCCATGCCCCTCACCTTGCAGGCGATAGATCTGGCTGACCTCGAAGCGACCGTCGTTGCCTTTGCCCTGGCTGCCGCCCAGGCGACCGGCCAGATCGGCGAACAGGCTGGCCTGGCCATCACTGCCGAGCTGCATGACTTCGCGCTCGATACTGGTGCTGCCGCCATCGATCAGCACGAAGCGGCGCTGTTCCTGGCAGGGGGTGAGGACCAGTTGACCATTTTCAACCTGGACTTGACCCTGCAGGCGGGTGGCCGGAGGTGGGCCTTCCGGCTTGCCGGTGTAGACCTGGCAGGCGGCCAGGAGCGGGAGGAGGGCGACGCTGGTAAGCAGGGAGCGGGTGATGGACATGGGTCTCTCCAGATACGAGCGGCCACCATAGCCACAGCGCGACCTCGGCTCAAGCCGTGAGCATGAAAGTCGCGCAGCGACGCCCTCCCTGCTGTCCTTCTCCCTCTGGGAGAAGGTGGCGCGAAGCGCCGGATGAGGGGGCATACCACGCAGGCTTTCATTGTTCGGCTGCTGTTGCAGCATGCCCCGGCTTTGACTGAGCCGCGCGAGTACGGCCTAATTCGCCCGTCCATAAGCCGTCGAGCACCTTCTGCAATGCCCAGCCCCGCCATGCGCCCCAGCACGCTTCATTTGCCCCAGGGCGACTGGGCGACGGTGCTCGATTGCCTGTGCGATCACTTTCCCGCCATCGATCGCGTTACCTGGCTGCAGCGTATGGCGCGTGGTCGGGTGCTGGATGCGGCGGGCACGCCCATCGACGCCACGCATCCCTATCGGGCTGGTCTCAAGGTGCGCTATTTCCGCGAAGTGCCGAATGAGACGCCAATTCCTTTCGTCGAACAGGTGCTGTGGCAGGACGAGCACCTGCTGGTCGCCGACAAACCGCATTTTCTGCCGGTGATGCCTGCCGGTGAGTACGTCGAGCAGACCCTGCTGGCACGCCTGATCAAGCGCACCGGCAATCCTGACCTGGTGCCGATCCACCGCATCGACCGACTGACGGCCGGCCTGGTGTTGTTCTCGGTCAACCCGGCCAGTCGTGGCCAGTATCAGGCGCTGTTTCGCCAGCGTGCGGTGGAGAAACGCTACGAGGCTATCGCTCCGGCATTGGCGCAGTTGGAGTTTCCCTACCTGCATCGTTCGCGCATGGTCGACGGTGAGCCGTTCTTTCGCATGCAGGAAGTCGCAGGCGAGACCAACAGCGAAACGTGCATCGAGGTGCTGGAGCGCCGTGGTGAGCTTTGGCGCTATGGGCTGTCGCCGGTGACCGGACGCAAGCATCAGCTGCGCGTGCATCTGTCCGGGCTCGGCGCGCCTATCGTCGGCGACGATTTCTATCCGCTGCTGCGGGAGTCGCGCAATCTGCCGGATGACTACAGCAAGCCGCTCAAACTGCTGGCGCGCGGCTTGCGCTTCGTCGATCCGCTCAGCGGGCAGATGCGTGAGTTTGATAGCCAGCTGCAGCTGCAGTGGTAGCGCTGGTGCGCATGGCGCACCCTACGGAGCGGCGAGTCGTACGTCGTCGCGTAGGGCGTACTCGCGAAACAGTACGCCGCAGGGGTGTCGCAAGCTCGCAGCCCAACCGGCGGACTGTTCGCTGGCGCTGCGAGCGGCCGGCGTTCCGGTCCGCCCTACGCGTGGCTCTTGCACCAGAGCTTGAATAAGGGTTCTGCCAGGAACATCACCAGAAACAGCCGTAGCACCTGCAATGCAGTCACCAGCGCTACCGACAGCTGCAAGGCTTCGGCGGTCAGACACAGCTCGGTGATGCCGCCCGGCATCATGCCCAGCATCAGCGACAGGTGGTCTTCGCCGGCCAACCAACCAAGGGCTTCGCCGAGCACGGCAGCGGCGAGCATCGCCAGCAAGGTGAAGGCCAGCACGCGGGCGAGAAAACCCGGTGCACTGCGGAAGAAGGCGCGATCGAAGTGACAGCCCAGGGCGCAACCAATCAGCCACTGGCCGAGCTGGCCGAGGCCTGGCGGCAGGCCCAGATGCAGGTCGAAGCCGGCGCTGGCAACGGCGCAGACAGTCAGTGGGCCGAGCATCCAGGGGTTGGGTTGTTTGAGTCGGCCCCAGAGCATTGCTAGTAGAGCGCCAGCGGCGAGCAGGCCGATCAGCCAGGTCCAGTCCACCGGCGCGCGAGTCGGCGCGCTGACGGCGGGCAGGCCCCAGGTGAACAGCGCCGGAATCAGCAGCACCACCAGCAGCAGACGCAGGCTGTGCGCCGCTGCCACTCTTGCGGGTTGGGCATCGTGACGCAGGGCCAGGTTGACCATCTCGCTGGCGCCGCCAGGCATGCTGGCGAAGAAGGCAGTGGCGCGGTCGACGCCAGCACGGCGCAGGATGGCAATGCCGATCAGGCTCAGCAGCAGCGTGCCGAAGGCGCCCATCACGATCACGGGCAAGTGGCTGAGCACCTGTTCCAGCACGTCGCTGGTGAAGTGCAGGCCGATGCCGCTGGCGACCAACCATTGGCCGGCCTTGCGCCCGCCCGGCAGTTCACTGAAGGCGCGATTGGCCAGGCAGCGCACAACGATTACCGCCAACAACGAGCCGACCATCCACGGCAAAGGCCAGCCGGCGAGGCTGGCCAGGTAACCGCCGACCACTCCGGCCAGCGGCGTTACCCAAAGATCACGCGGCAGTGGCATCAGCCCCAGCCTTGATCTGCTTGCGTCGACGCATCCAGCGGATGCCCGGCAGGGCCAGCATCAGTACAACAAGCGCCCACAGTACCAGAGTGATCGGGCTGCCCCAGAGGATGCCCAGCTCACCAGCGGAGATCGACAGGGCGCGACGCAGGTTGTCCTCCATCATTTCGCCCAGCACGAAGCCGAGGATCACCGCCGAGAGCGGGAAGTCCAGCTTGCGCAGGATATAGCCGAACACACCGAGGCCGATCATCAGCACCAGGTCGAAGGTGGTGCTGTGCACTGCGTACACGCCGACCATGCTGATCACGGTGATGGCGGGCACCAGCACCCAGTTCGGCACGCTGAGCATGCGTGAGAACAGGCCGACCAGCGGGATGTTCATCACCAGCAGGATGACGTTACCGATGAACAGCGAGGCGATCAGGCCCCAGACCACATCTGGCTGCTGTTCGAACAACAGTGGGCCAGGGGTGATGTTGTACAGCGTCAGTGCGCCGATCATCACCGCGGTGGTGCCCGAGCCGGGTACACCGAGTGTCAGCATCGGGATCAGCGAACCGCAGGCCGAAGCGTTGTTGGCCGACTCGGGAGCCGCAACGCCGCGCAGGTCACCGTCGCCGAACTTGCCGCTTTCACCGGCCAGGCGTTTTTCGGTCATGTAGGTCATGGCGCTGGCGATGGTTGCACCGGCACCAGGCAGTACGCCAATCACGAAACCGGCAAGCGAGCTGCGAATCATGGTCCAGAAGGTGAAGCAGTATTCCTTGAAGTTGAACAGCACGCGGCCGCTGGCTTTCACGGCTTTCTGGCCGTTGTGGGTGTTTTCCAGCATCAGCAGAATTTCGCTGACACTGAAGAAGCCGATGACCACGATGACGAACTGGATGCCGTCGGACAGGCTGACGCTGTCGAAGGTGAAGCGGTATACCCCCGTAGTGGAGTCCACCCCGACCGTGGCCAGGGCCAGGCCGATCAGGGCCGAGAGCAGGGTCTTGACCGGCTTGTCGCCGACCATGCCACCGAGGCAGGCAATGGCGAAGATCATCAGCACGAAGTACTCGGCCGGACCGAAGGCCACTGCCCATTTCGCCAGGAGCGGCGCGAACAGCACCACGCCGCAGGTGGCGATCATGCTGCCGGTGAAGGAGCTGACCGCCGACAACGACAGGGCGATACCCGCTTTGCCCTGACGTGCCAGCGGGTAGCCGTCGAGTGTGGTCATCACGGCAGCGGCATCGCCAGGCACGTTGAGCAGAATGGCGGAGATACGTCCGCCGTATTCGCAGCCCAGGTAGACGGCGGCGAGCAGAATCAGTGCGGTTTCCGGCGGCAGGCCAAGGGCGAAGGCCAGTGGCAGCAGCAGGGCTACGCCGTTGATCGGGCCCAGGCCTGGCAACAGGCCGACGATGGTGCCGACGAAGGCACCGAACAATGCAACCAGCAGGTTGGTCGGCCGGGTGGCGACGTCAAAGCCCTGCATCAGAAAATGTAATGTTTCCATCTCAGCTCTCCACCAACGCTTCGAACACGCCCAGTGGCAGCGGAACGTCTAGCGCATAATCGAACAAGGCATACAGCAGCACGCCCATCAGGACGCCGCTAATCAGGCACGGCAGCACACGACCCGTAAACAGCAGGCCCAGCACGAAAACCGCCACAGCCGTGCTCAGAACGAAACCCAGGGGCTCGAACAGCAGGGCGTAGGCCAGCAGGGTGAGAATGCACAGGCCGCTGCGCAGCACGGCATGGCGGCTGAGCGTCTCGGTGTCCGCACCGGGTTTGAACACCAGCCAGGCAGCGCCAGCACCCATTAGCGCCAGCAGCAGCAGCGGGTAGGCGCGCGGGCCAACCGGGTCATAGGCGAAGGGAGCCTGGAAGCCCCAGGCGATAACGGCGAGACAGGCGCACAACAGCAGCCAGATCGCAGCGAACAGGCGAACGTACATAGCAATGGTCTCTTGCGTAGGGACAGGATCGAACGGCGGTGCAGTTCAATGGCGGGTTCGGTATCGGGCGACGCCGAACCCGCTGATGCATTTATTCCTGCATCAGGCCGAATTCACTGGCCAGGGTCTTGTACTCAGCGACCTGCTTGAACACCAGGGCCTTGAGTTCATCACCGGTCACCGACAGCGGCAGCAGGTCACGCTGTTCGCGCAGCTTGGCGAACTCTTCGCTGGCCAGCAGGGTATCGAACTGCTGTTTCCACCAGTCGAACTGCTCGTCGCTGACTTCCGGGCCCATGTAGAAGCCGCGGATCACCGGCCAGGTGATGTCGTAACCCTGCTCTTTGGCGGTCGGGATTTCGGCCAGCTTGCCTGGCAGACGCTCATCGGAGAGCACCGCGAGGATGCGCACTTTTTTCGCTTCCAGCTGCGGAGTGACTTCGCCCAGGCCGCTGCTGGTGACCTGCACATGGCCGCCAAGCATGGCGGTGAGGGTTTCACCACCGCCTTCGAAGGCGACATAACGCAGGTTTTTCGGGTCGATCCCGGCCAGGCGGGCGATCAGCGCGGTCTGCATCCAGTCCTGCCCACCGATGGTAGCGCCGGCGCCGAAGACGATGCTGGACGGATCCTTTTTCAGAGCCTGGACCAGGTCATCGAGGTTCTTGTAGGGCGAGTCGTCGCGTACGGTGATTGCGCCGTAGTCGGTACCGACTGCGGCCAGCCAGCGTACGGCGTTCTCGTCATAACGACCGAATTTGCCCTGGGCCAGGTTCAGCAAGGAACCGCTGGAGAAGGCGGTGATGGTGCCAGGATCCTTGGCGCGCTGGGCGACCACGGCGTTATAGGCTACGGCACCGACGCCGCCCGGCATGTAGGTGACTCGCATCGGCGCCTTGAGCAGACCTTCATCCTTGAGGCCGCTCTGGGCCAGCTTGCAGGTCAGGTCGAAACCACCACCGGGCTTGGCCGGGGCGATGCATTCGGGGCGCTTGGGTTCGGCAGCCAGCAACTGACTGGCAAAGGCCAGGCAGGCAGTCGCCAGTGCGGCGCGGGTCAGGACAGATTTCATGAGTGATTCCTCGCGAGTCTTGTTGTTGTTTACCAGATCGGCAGGGTGTAGCCGACGATGACACGGTTCTCGTCCGCGTCGCGGGCGAAGTCGGAGCGGAAACTGGCGTTGCGCACACGCACGTAGAGGTCCTTGAGTGGGCCGGCCTGCACCACGTACTTGAGCTCGATGTCGCGTTCCCATTCGCCGCCACGCTCGTCGGAGCCGGCAACACGAGCGTCATCGCCACGGATGTAGCGGGTCATGAAGGTCAGGCCGGGAACCCCGATGCTGGCGAAGTTGTAATCGTAGCGGGCCTGCCAGGAACGTTCGTCGGCGTTGGCGAAGTCATTGATCTGCACGAAGTTGACCAAAAACGGATCGCTGCCATCGATGTAGGCAAAGCCGGTGTCGCCGCTCATGTCCTGGAAGCCCAGGCCGAACTTGTGGCTACCCAGGCCGTAGCTGACCATGGCGTTGAAGGCCTGGTTGTCGACCTTACCGGCGTTGGCCGCGCCGCTGTCACGACTGACGATATAACGCACGTCGCTGCTCAGGGTGCCCGCACCGATCTTGTGGCTGCTCAGCAGACCGAAGAAATGCTGGCGATAGATGTCATCCAGATCGGCAAAGTAGTAACGGCCGGTGAAACCGGGAGCGAACTTGTAGTCGACGCCGGCCAGGTCCAGGTGGTCGGCTTCGACGCCGGAGGCGAAGCGGCGGTTCTTGGCGTTGAGCACCATCTCTTCGGAGTTGGTCGAAGCGCGGTCGATGACCTTGTCCAGGCGGCCACCGGTGAAGGTCAGGCCTTCCAGTTCGGAGGAGGTCAGCAGGCCGCCCTCGAACACCTGCGGCAGCAGGCGGCTGTCACTGGCCTTGACCACCGGCAGCTCCGGCACGTGCGAGCCGTAGCGCAGTTCGGTGGCAGAGACCTTGACCTTGCCGGTCAGACCCAGGCGGCTGAATTCGTCGGCGGAGCGATCATCATCATGTACGGGCAGCAGGTCGGTGCCGGTGCGGCCGCGACCGGAGTCGAGCTTGAGGCCGAGCAGGCCCATGGCGTCGACACCGAAACCGACGGTGCCTTCGGTGAAGCCGGACTGCAGATCGAGGCGAAAGCCCTGACCCCATTCCTCTCGCTTGTTCTGACCCGGATCTTCGCGGAAGTCGCGATTGAAATAGATGTTGGTAGCGGTGAGGCTGGCGCTGCTGTCTTCGATGAAGGCGGCGTTGGCGAGGGGGGCAGCGCCGGTAGCGGCGATGGCCAGGCAGAGCAGGCGGACAGGCGGCAGGGCCTGGCGTGAGGCTGCGAGCATCATGTGGTCTCCGTTTTTGTTCTTGTCGCCACCTGGCACCACTGCCAGGTCGCTTGAGCAGGTGGATCGAGCCACCTTGAAACGATGCTATGAGGACAAGCTTTCACTAGGCTTTCATGAACGAAAGATTTTCATGATGGTGTGTTGTTGCGTCATGGCGGGTGACGCAAGGCAGCAAATCAGATGCTGCTTTGGCATTTGAGCAATTCACAGCGGCCGTGGCGGCGCTAAACTGCGCGCCTTTAACGATGCTGCAGCTGGAGGTGGCGGTGCGGATTCTGCTGGTCGAAGACCATCCGCAATTGGCGGAAAGCGTGGCCCAGGCGCTCAAAGGTGCAGGCTGGACGGTGGACGTGCTGCACGATGGCGTGGCTGCTGACCTTGCGCTGTGCAGCGAAGAGTATGCGTTGGCGATTCTCGATATCGGTTTGCCTCGTCTGGACGGCTTTGCCGTGTTGGCGCGCCTGCGTGACCGCGGTCAGACCCTGCCGGTGCTGATGCTGACTGCGCGTGGCGAGGTCAAGGATCGTGTGCACGGCCTCAATCTGGGTGCCGATGACTACCTGGCAAAACCCTTCGAACTGACCGAACTGGAGGCTCGGGTCAAGGCGCTGCTGCGGCGCAGCGTACTCGGCGGCGAACAGTTGCAGCGCTGCGGCGACCTGGTCTACGACCTTGGTGCGCGTCGTTTCAGTCTCAATGGCGAAGCGCTCAGCCTGACTGCCCGTGAGCAGGCGGTGCTGGAGGCGATGATCGCCAGGCTGGGCAGGGTGATGAGCAAGGAGCAACTGGCGGCGCAGGTGTTCGGTCTGGACGAGGACGCCAGCCCGGATGCCATCGAAATCTACATTCACCGCCTACGCAAGAAGCTCGAGGGCAGCGCCGTACGCATCGTCACCTTCCGTGGTCTTGGCTACTTGCTGGAAGCGGTCGAGGCATGAGTCGTGGCGTCAGTCTGCGCGGGCGTCTGCTGCGGCGCCTGGCGCTGCTACTGTCGCTGATCCTGCTGCTGAGCAGTTTCAGTGCCTACTGGAGTGCGCGCCGTGCAGCCGATACCGCCTATGACCGCACGCTGCTGGCATCGGCACGCGCGGTGGCCGATGGTCTGTATGCCGAGGACGGCCGGTTGCGCGCCAATATTCCCTATGTCGCGCTCGATACCTTTGCCTACGACAGCGCCGGACGCATCTACTACCAGGTGCTCGACCTGCAGGGTAATCAGGTTTCCGGTTATGAGGACCTGCCGCCAGCTCCGCCGGGCACGCCGCGTACTGACGATTATCCGGCGTTGGCGCACTTCTACGACGCCGAGTACCGCAACCAGGGTGTGCGTGTGGTCAGCCTGCTGCAGCCAGTCAGCGAACCGCAGCTTAATGGCATCGCTGAAATCCGTGTGGCGGAGACACAGGGCGCGCGCGAGCGCATGGCTCGTGAGCTGCTGATCGGCACCCTGTGGCGTATGGGCTTGCTCTCGTTCAGCGCGCTGCTGCTGGTGTGGTTGGCCGTGAATCTGGCCTTGCGGCCGCTGGAGGCGCTGCGCAGGGAGGTGGCAGAGAGGGCCAGCGACGACCTGCAGCCGCTGCCGGATAGCGGTCTGCCGCGCGAGGTGCTGCCGCTGGTGGAGGCATTGAACCAGTTCAACGAGCGCTTGCGCGGTCTGTTCGAGCGGCAGTCGCAGTTCATCGCCGATGCCGCCCACGAGTTGCGCACGCCGCTGGCGGCACTGAAAGCGCGTATCACCCTGGGCTTGCGTGCCGAACAGCCCGAGGAGTGGCGCAGCACGCTGGAGCAGGTGGCGCAGCAAGGTGATCGTCTGACTTCGCTGGCTAATCAACTGCTGTCCCTGGCGCGTATCGAGAGTGGTGCGCGAGCCATTACCGAAGGCGGCGCGCAGCGTATCGACCTCGGCCAGCTGGCGCGTGAACTGGCTCTGGCCATGGCGCCACTGGCTCACGCCCGTGGCGTCGCGCTGGCGCTGGAGGCCGACCAGCCGGTGTGGATCGATGGCGAGCCGACGTTGCTCAACGAGTTGCTGAATAACCTGCTGGATAACGCATTGGCGCATACACCAGCCGGTGGCAACCTGATCATCCGCGCACTGGCGCCGTCGGTGCTTGAAGTCGAAGATGACGGCCCGGGTATTCCCGAGGCCGAGCATGAGAAGGTTTTCGAGCGTTTCTACCGACGCAGCAGCCTGGGTAATGGTGCAGGCCTTGGTTTGGCCATCGTCGGCGAGATCTGTCGCGCCCATCAGGCTCGAATAAGCCTGCATCAGGTGCAGCCGCATGGCCTGCGGGTGCGTGTCGAGTTTCCGCTGTCAGTGGCTGAGGCTTAACGGCTGCTGAATCTCCAGCAGGTACTGGGAAACCTTGCCACTGTCGCGCAATTGATTCAGACCACGATTGAAGCGCTGCATCAGCTCGGCATTGCCCGGCACCTCGCGCGATAGCAGCAGATGCAGGCTGTCGCTGCGCAGCGGCTTGCGATGAAAGCTCAGGCGCTGGCGTTCGGCAGCGCTGAATTTCTGATAGAGCAGGTCGAAGCCCACCACCTTGTCCATGGGAAACACATCGATGCGCCCGGCTAGCAACTGGCGCAGGCCCTGTTCATCACCGGTCAGGCGCACCACCTCGAGTTCACCGGCGGCTTCGGCGCGTTGAAAGGCTTCGCCGTAGTCATAGCCACGAGTACCGGCAATGCGCAGGCCGCGCAGATCCGTGACATCGTTCCAGTCAAACGCGTGGGGCTTGCGATAAAACAGGTAGTAGCCGCTTTCGACCACCGGCTCGCTGATGTGAAAGTGCCGTTCACGTTCGGGGCTGTGAAACCAGACGGCGCTGCCGTCGCGCACGCCTTGTTCGGCCATTTTCAGCGAGCGCGCCCAGGGGTGAAATTCCCACTGCACGTCGATGCCCTGAAGTGCGAACGCCTCGGCGACGATGCGTGACGCTACGCCATGGTGGGGCAGGGTTTCACCGAGATAGGGCGGCCATTCGCCGTTGGTCAGACGTACCTGCTCGGCAGCCTGGGCACTGCCGAGCAACAGGACGAGCAGGACGAATGCGTAACGCATGGCTCTACTTCCTCAAGCGAATCGTTCGAGTGTAGAGGCGTTATGCCATCCATGGCGAGATGCTTTTATTGCAGCATGCTCATGGCTGCTTCCATGGCAGCGGAGAGGTCTTCGTCGGCCTGCATGTCGACCTGCGGGTCAAGGCCCAGCTTGGCGAAGGCCGGCACCTTGCTCCAATCCAGCTGGGTGTAGGGGTGCTCGCTGCCCAGGTAGCTCTGCAGTGTGGCGACCTGGACGATATCAACATAATCGACCTTGGCCGAGTCGCGGGTGAAGTCCAGATACTGGCTCGGCACGATGGCGATGGGTTCGGGAAATTCCCAAGTGCGCAGGATCTTGTCGCCGATGATCGGGTGAATCTGCTCGATGACATGGTTGAGGCTGATGGAGTCGGCCAGCAGCTCGTTATGCTCTTCGGCGTAGGTGAGGATCGGCAGCACGCCGATCTGGTGCACCAGGCCGGCGAGCGTAGCCTGGTCCGGCATCAGGCGGGTGTAGTGACGGCACAGCACGTGGCAGATACCGGCGATCTCGGTGCTCTTGTTCCACACTTCGCGCATCTTGCGGTCGACCACGTCGCTGGTGGCCTGGAACATCTGCTCCATGGCCAGGCCGGTGGCCAGGTTGCAGGTGTAGTTGATGCCCAGACGGCTGACAGCCATCTGCAGGTCGGTGATTTCCTTGTTGCTGCGCAGCAGCGGGCTGTTGACCACCTTGATGATGCGCGCGGTGAGGGCGGCGTCGTTACCGATTACCTTACTGATCTGCGGAATCCCCACATCCGGGTCTTCGGCTGCTTCACGCACCCGCAATGCCACCTCGGGCAGGGTGGGCAGTACCAGCTCATCGTTTTCGATGGCGTGGATCAGTTCCTGTTGGACTTTTTCGGCAAGCTTGCTCATGAAGTAGCTCTCTTAGGCGATCCGAGGCGGCGCCGGGGAAGTTTAGTCAGCGCTGGATTTCCTGGTTGGCATCCAGCTGATAAGGCAGGTCGAGCAGGGTCAGGGGCGGGCCTTCACTGCTGCCGAGATGAATGCGGCCGTCGTTCACGGCGTCTTCCTGCAATACGGCGAGCAGCTCGATGGCGTCGCCGGCCTGGGCCGCCAGCACCACTTCGCCAACGCTGGAGCCATGCACCGGTGAGAACAATTCGACGCCGACGGCCGGTAGCTCTGCAGCGACCAGACGCAGGCGTTGCAGGCGGCGCTTGAGCTTGCCCAGGTACTGCATGCGCGCGACGATTTCCTGGCCGGTGTAGCAGCCTTTCTTGAAGCTCACGCCGCCGAGGGCCTGCAGGTTGATCATCTGCGGGATGAACAGCTCGCGTGTGGCGCCGAACACCTGGCCCACGCCCGCACGGACCTGGGCCAGCAACCAGTCGTTCAGTGGCGCCTGCGGCAGTTGAGCGGCCAATTGGGCTTGCAGCTTTGGCGCTTCCTCTACTGGCGCCCAGAGCTCGGCACGGCCATCGCTCAGGCGTACGGCGAGCAGTTGGCCGGCGCTGGCCAGGGAATCACTGGCGGTGCCCAGTTGCAGATCGAGTTCGCTCAGCACGGCATCGGCGCCCGCCAGGCCAAAACGGACCCAGGCGGCGCTTTCGTCGCTGAGCTTGGATTTGGAGAACACCGCATATTTCTGCAGATCGGCCTGCTGCGACTCGATCAGTTCGCGTGCCATGGCCAGCAGGTAGCCGTCTTCCACCGGGACGATGCGAAAGCTCGACAGCATGCGGCCCTTGGGCGTGCAGCGGGCGCCAAGGCTGGACTGGCTGGCACTGAGGTAATTGATATTGCAGGTCACTTGGCCCTGCAGGAACTTGGCTGCGTCCGCGCCGCGTACGGCGAGCAGGCCTTCGTGATCGAGGAGTGTGAAGTAAGCGCTATCGGCCATGATGCAAATCGAATCACTGAATAAAGGTCAGGGGCGTCATCATAGTGGGCAGGGTGGGGCCTTGTCAGCGCAATTGCGCAGCGTCTCGGTGAACAGCGAGGCAATTCGCCGTTATACTGCCGGCCTTGTTCGAGGAGTCCGTTGCATGGTTGAGCAAAGTGAACTGAATCGCCTGTTCTGGCATAGCCGCCGTGGCATGCTGGAGCTGGACGTGCTGCTGGTGCCTTTCGTCAAGGAGGTATACCCGAGCCTGGATGCCGAGAACCAGGCGCGCTATCGCAAGCTGCTGGAGTGCGAGGATCAGGACATGTTCGGCTGGTTCATGCAGCGCGGCGAGCCCGAGGATGCCGACCTGCGCCATATCGTGCGCATGATCCTGGACCGTGTCCAACCCAAGTGATGCCTTCGAGTGCCGTTGGCAGCCGTCACGCTGGCTGCTGAGGCTCTACCTGTCGGTCCAGGCGCTGGCCCTGCTGGCGCCGTGGCTGGCCGACATTCCCATGTGGTCTAAGCTGCTGTCACTCGTGGCGTGCCTGGCACACGCCGCCTGGGTGCTACCGCGACACGTCCTGCTGACTGCGCCACGGGCCATCACGGGTTTGCGCCGTGATGGATTCGGCTGGCATCTATATAGCGTTGCGGCAGGCTGGCAGGCGGTGCAACTGCGCCCGGACAGTCTGGCGTTGCCGCGGGTGGTGGTGCTGCGCTATCGCCTGCCAGGCCAGCGTTTCAGTCGCGGGCTGTGCATCGCCCGCGATGCGCTGGCGCCCGAGCAGCACCGGCGCCTGCGCTTGCGTCTGAAGTTCAGCCGACGGCGCTGGGCTGAGCCTGGTACGTCGGCGTCAGAATAGTGTCGCGGGCTTCGGCCAACTGCTCGGGGTAGTCGAGGGTGTAGTGCAGCCCGCGGCTTTCATGACGCTGCATGGCCGAGCGGATCATCAGCTCGGCGACCAGTGCGAGGTTGCGCAGCTCGATCAAATCGCGACTGACCTTGTAGTTGCTGTAGAACTCGTCGATCTCGTCCAGCAGCAGGCGCACCCGGTGTTGCGCGCGCTGCAGACGCTTGTTGGTGCGCACGATGCCGACGTAGTCCCACATGAAACGCCGCAGCTCATCCCAGTTGTGGGCGATGATCACGTCCTCGTCGGAGTCGGTCACCTGGCTGGCGTCCCAGTCTGGGAGGTTGGTGGGCATGCCGATAGTGTCCAGCTGCTCGACGATATCGGCGCAGGCTGAGCGCGCATAAACGAAGCATTCGAGCAGCGAATTGCTGGCCATGCGGTTGGCGCCATGCAGGCCGGTGAAGCTGGTTTCGCCAATGGCGTAGAGGCCGGGCACGTCGGTGCGGCCATGCTGGTCGACCACCACGCCACCGCAGGTGTAATGCGCCGCCGGCACCACCGGGATGGGCTGCTTGGTGATGTCGATGCCAAAGCCCAGGCAGCGTTCGTAGACGGTGGGGAAATGACTCTTGATGAATTCGGCCGGCTTGTGACTGATGTCCAGGTACACGCAGTCGACACCCAGGCGCTTCATTTCATGGTCGATGGCGCGGGCAACGATATCGCGTGGTGCCAGTTCGGCGCGCTCATCGAAACGCTGCATGAAGCGTTCGCCATTGGGCAGCTTGAGCAGGCCGCCTTCGCCACGCACGGCTTCGGTGATCAGGAAGCTCTTGGCCTGCGGGTGATACAGGCAGGTAGGGTGGAACTGGTTGAACTCCAGGTTGCCGACGCGACAGCCGGCACGCCAGGCCATGGCGATGCCATCGCCACAGGCGCCGTCGGGGTTGCTGGTATAAAGGTAGACCTTGGCCGCGCCGCCGGTGGCGAGAATCACGAAGCGCGCGCTGAAGGTGTCCACTTCACCGCGGTCACGATCCAGTACGTAAGCGCCCAGGCAGCGCTCGCCATCCAGGCCGAGCTTGCGCTCGGTAATCAGGTCGACGGCGACGCGCTGCTCCAGCAGCTCGATGTTCGGGCGTTGTCGGGCCTGCTCCAGCAGGGTATTGAAAATTGCCGCGCCGGTCGCGTCGGCGGCGTGGATGATGCGCCGATGGCTGTGGCCGCCCTCGCGGGTCAGATGGAACTCGAAGCCGCCGTCCTCGCGCGCGGTTTCATCGTCTCGGGTGAAGGGGACGCCCTGATCGATCAGCCACTGGATGGCCTCGCGGCTGTGTTCTACGGTGAAACGCACGGCGTCTTCGCTGCACAGACCGGCACCGGCGTTGAGGGTGTCGGCGACGTGTGATTCGACCGTGTCGGTATCGTCCAGAACGGCTGCCACGCCACCTTGCGCCCAGTAGGTCGAGCCATTGGCCAGCTTGCCTTTGCTCAATACCGCGATGCGCAGATGGGAAGGTAGGGTGAGGGCGAGCGTCAGGCCTGCGGCGCCGCTGCCGATGACCAGAACATCGTGCTGGAAGTGTTGGCTCATGTCCGAGTTCCGCGTGAAAGCGAGCCCTAGTATATAGAGAGGGGCAGCGGCACAATAGGTGGCTTATGACCGACCGCCGTGCTCGGGAACTTTCTTAGTCGTTAAGGTTCCATAGAGGGTCGCCCATATAAGGGAGAGCGCTTGCGCGTGCCTGCATCTGAAGTCAGCGGAGGGTGTGGAAATGAGCGGCGATAAGATTATTTGCGCGAGCGGAAATGTTCCGCTGGCGCCATTCCAGGCAGAGGGAAGAAAACTCTGCGGGAAGCTTGCTTGGAGGGGAGAACTTTTGCGTAAGACCCGAGTCTATCTTGGCAAGCTGATTCGCTTACGGGCGCAGACCTCCTCCGGGCGTTATGAGGAGAGTGCATGCTAACCCAGGAAGATGATCAGCAGCTGGTCGAGCGAGTGCAGCGTGGTGACAAGCGTGCCTTCGATCTGTTGGTGCTGAAGTATCAGCACAAGATCCTCGGTTTGATCGTGCGATTCGTGCACGACACCCACGAGGCTCAGGACGTCGCTCAGGAGGCTTTCGTAAAAGCCTACCGAGCGCTTGGAAACTTTCGCGGTGACAGCGCGTTCTATACATGGCTGTACCGCATCGCCATCAACACGGCGAAGAATTATCTGGTGTCACGCGGTCGGCGGCCGCCAGATAGTGATGTCAGTAGCGACGACGCGGAGTTCTATGACGGCGACCACGGCCTCAAGGACATCGAGTCACCGGAGCGGGCATTGCTGCGCGACGAGATCGAAGCCACCGTGCATCGAACCATCGCCCAGTTGCCGGATGATTTGCGCACGGCCCTGACCCTGCGTGAGTTCGAAGGCTTGAGTTACGAGGACATTGCCGGCGTCATGCAGTGTCCGGTAGGTACGGTGCGTTCGCGGATCTTCCGGGCGCGTGAGGCAATTGATAAGTCCCTGCAGCCTCTGTTGCAGGAAACCTAAGGCAGCGGCGACAGCCAAGAGAGGAACACCATGAGTCGTGAAACCCTGCAGGAATCGCTGTCCGCGGTGATGGATAACGAAGCGGACGAACTGGAACTGCGGCGTGTGCTAACAGCCAGCGATGATGGCGAGCTGCGTGGCACCTGGTCGCGTTACCAGCTCGCCCGTGCAGCCATGCATCGTGAGCTGGTGGTGCCGCATCTGGACATCGCATCTGCGGTTTCCACGGCGCTGGCCGACGAAGCCGTCCCGGCACGCAAGACGCCGATCTGGCGTAGTGTCGGGCGCGTAGCCGTCGCAGCATCGGTAACCGTTGCAGTGCTGGCGGGTGTGCGCTTCTACAACCAGGATGACCTGAGCGGCGCCCAATTGGCCCAGCAGGAGGCTTCTCCGGTACTCTCGGTACCGCAGGTGCAAGGTCCTGCGCTGCTCGCTGGTTACAACAGCAGCGAGGAAGCCGGCGAAGCCGCCGAAGCTGGCACTGCCAACTGGCATGAGCAGCGCTTGCCGAACTACCTGCGTCAACATGCGCAGGAAGCCGTGATGGGTACCGGTGAAACCGCTCTGCCTTATGCTCGGGCTGCAAGTCTGGAAAACCGCTAAGCGCTGAGGAGTCACATGCGCGCGATTCCCCTCTACCTTCTCGGTGGTCTGCTGGCGTTGCCGGTTCAGGCCTCCGAGGTGCAAGACTTGCTCGGGCGCCTCGCTGCGGCAGAGCGCCAGCAAAGCTTCCAGGGCACGTTCATCTATGAGCGCAATGGAAGTTTCTCCACCCATGCCGTGTGGCATCGGGTAGAGGAGGGGGGCGAAGTTCGCGAGCGCCTTCTGCAGCTCGATGGGCCTGCCCAGGAGGTGCTCAAAGTCGATGGTCAGGCTCAGTGCGTCACTGGCGCGTTGGCTGACCAGGTCAGTGAAGGGCAGGCTTGGCCTGCTCGCCAGTTGGCTGTCGAGCAGTTGAACAACTGGTATGACATTCGTGTCGTGGGTCAGTCGCGCATCGCCAATCGTCCGGCAGTCGTTCTGGTGCTGGCGCCCAAGGACCAGCATCGCTACGGCTTCGAATTGCACCTGGATCGGGAGACCGGTCTGCCGTTGAAATCCCTCCTGTTGAACGAGCGTGGCCAGCTTCTGGAACGCTTCCAGTTCGCTCAGCTGGATACCTCTGTACCCGCTGAAAATGCCATGCAGCCGAGTTCGAGCTGCAGGCCGGTGCGTTTTCGTGCTGCCGACAGCATGGCTGAAGGTACCTGGCGATCCGACTGGCTGCCGCCGGGCTTTACTCTGACTACTGCGCAGGTGCGCCGCGCGCCTTCCGCTGATGATCCCGTCACCTACCTGATGTACGGCGATGGACTGGCGCGATTCTCGGTTTTTCTCGAACCCCTGAAAGGTCGCGTCGTCGAGGATGCGCGCAGTCAGCTGGGCCCAACCGTCGCGGTTTCGCGGCGGATGAGTACCGACTCTGGTGACGTCATGGTGACCGTGGTAGGTGAGATTCCCTTGGGGACCGCCGAACGCATCGCCCTGTCAATGCGCGCCGGAGTGCCCGAACAGGCTAGCCCATGATCGAGGAGCAGGGGCGTGTAGTGGCGCTCGAGCCCGGCGCTGTCTGGGTCGAGACGCTGCGCAAGAGCACCTGCTCCAGTTGTTCGGCCAATGCCGCCTGTGGTCAGGGCCTGATGGATCGTCTTGGTGTAGGGCGGCAGCGCGGTTATGTGCGCGCGCTCAGTCAAATGCAGCTGGCGGTTGGCGATAGCGTGATCATCGGTGTGCGCGAAGATTTGCTGGTGCGTAGTTCTCTGCTGGTTTATCTGCTTCCGCTTCTGGGTCTGTTTGCCGCTGCGTTGCTGGCGGACGGTCTAGGTCTTTCCGAACCTCTGGTGATCCTGGCAGGCCTGAGTGGCCTGTTCGCCAGTTGGCTGATGGTTCGCTGGCGCGCCGCTCGCGTTGCCGAGAACCCCTTATTGCAGCCCGTTGTCCTACGTACGCTGCTGGCTACTTTGCCAGCGGCCGGTTGAGAGTGTCCGAGTTTTACATGGGGAGTGGTAGTTCGATGAGAAAACTCAAGTCCATTGCGCCGTTGTTGGCGGTTGCCTTGCTCTGGGGGCAAAGTCTGCTGGCTCAGGCCAGCCTGCCTGATTTCACCGATCTGGTAGAAGAGGCCTCGCCTGCGGTGGTCAATATCAGTACCCGCCAGAAGATGCCCGAGCGCGCCGTTGCCGGGCAGCCGGGCTTGCCTGATCTGGAAGGGCTGCCGCCGATGTTCCGCGAGTTCTTCGAGCGCAGCATCCCACAGATTCCGCGTAATCCGGGTGGTCGCCAGCGCGAAGCGCAGTCGCTGGGTTCCGGTTTCATCATCTCGCCGGACGGCTACATCATGACCAACAATCATGTGGTCGCCGATGCCGATGAAATCATCGTGCGTCTGTCTGATCGCAGCGAGCTGGAAGCCAAATTGATTGGTGCCGATCCGCGTAGCGACGTCGCGTTGCTCAAGGTCGAGGGCAAGGACCTGCCTGTGGTGCGTCTGGGTAAGGCAGATGACCTGAAGGTCGGCGAGTGGGTGCTGGCCATTGGTTCACCCTTCGGCTTCGATCACTCGGTGACGGCAGGGATCGTCAGCGCCAAGGGGCGTAACCTGCCGAGCGACAGCTACGTACCGTTCATCCAGACCGATGTGGCTATCAACCCGGGCAACTCTGGCGGCCCACTGTTCAACCTGCAAGGTGAGGTGGTGGGCATCAATTCGCAGATCTTCACCCGTTCCGGCGGTTTCATGGGGCTGTCCTTTGCCATCCCGATGGAAGTGGCCATGCAGGTGGCCGACCAGCTCAAGGCTGATGGCAAGGTGACCCGCGGCTGGCTCGGCGTGGTGATTCAGGAAGTGAACAAGGATCTGGCCGAGTCTTTCGGTCTGGACAAGCCGGCTGGCGCGCTGGTCGCGCAAGTGCTTGAAGATGGTCCGGCGGACAAGGGCGGTCTGCAGGTAGGTGATGTGATTCTCAGCCTCGATGGCAAGCCGATCGTCATGTCGGCTGACCTGCCGCACCTCGTGGGGGGGCTGAAGCCGGGTGAGAAAGCCGAGCTGGATGTCGTGCGTGATGGCTCGCGCAAGAAACTTAACGTCACCGTCGGTACGTTGCCGGAGGAAGGCCAGGAACTGGCGTCGTCCGGTTCGGCGCAGGGTGGCGAGCGCAGCAACAACCGCCTGGGTGTCACGGTGGTGGAGCTGACTGCCGAGCAGAAGAAAGGCCTCGACCTCAAGGGCGGGGTTGTAGTCAAGGAAGTGCTCAATGGTCCTGCGGCCATGATCGGCCTGCGTCCTGGTGACGTGATCACGCACCTGAACAATCAGGCCATTGACTCCATCAGCGCCTTCACTCAGGTGGCGCAGGATCTGCCGAAGAATCGTTCGGTGTCCATGCGGGTGCTACGTCAGGGGCGTGCCAGCTTCATCACCTTCAAGCTGGCTGAGTAACCCAGGTACGTTGAAGGGGGCGCTTTCGGGCGCCCTTCTTCGTATCTGCACCAGCGCTGTGCAGACGTGACGCCGTCGCGAGGGATCGGGTACAATCCGCGGCTATTTTCGGCAAGCGTCTTGCCCGTGCCTTCTTTGAGTGTTGATCTGTGAGTGACCTGAGTCATATCCGCAATTTTTCCATCATTGCCCACATTGACCACGGCAAGTCCACCTTGGCTGACCGTTTCATCCAGATGTGCGGCGGTCTCACCGCGCGTGAAATGGAGGCTCAGGTCCTGGACTCCATGGATCTGGAGCGTGAGCGCGGCATCACCATCAAGGCCCACAGCGTCACCCTTCACTACAAGGCGCAGGACGGCAAAACCTATCAGCTGAACTTCATCGATACCCCCGGTCACGTCGACTTCACCTACGAAGTCTCGCGTTCGCTGGCGGCGTGCGAAGGTGCGCTGCTGGTGGTCGATGCCGGTCAGGGCGTCGAGGCGCAATCGGTTGCCAACTGCTACACCGCCATCGAGCAGGGCCTTGAGGTCATGCCGGTGCTGAACAAGATGGACCTGCCGCAGGCCGATCCGGACCGCGTCAAGGACGAGATCGAGAAGATCATCGGCATCGACGCCACCGACGCCGTGGCCTGCAGCGCCAAGAGCGGCATGGGCGTGGACGAGGTGCTCGAGCGCCTGGTGCACACGATTCCTGCCCCGACTGGCGATATCGAAGCACCGCTACAGGCGCTGATCATCGACTCCTGGTTCGACAACTACCTGGGCGTGGTCTCGCTGGTGCGTGTGCGTCATGGCCGAGTGAAGAAGGGCGACAAGATCCTGGTCAAGTCCACCGGCAAGGTGCACCTGGTCGACAGCGTTGGTGTCTTCACGCCGAAACACACCGCTACTGCTGATCTGAAAGCCGGTGAAGTAGGCTTCATCATCGCCAGCATCAAGGACATTCATGGTGCGCCGGTGGGTGACACCCTGACCCTGTCCTCGACCCCCGAGGTCGAGGTGCTGCCAGGCTTCAAGAGAATCCAGCCGCAGGTCTACGCCGGCCTGTTCCCGGTCAGCTCCGACGACTTCGAGGACTTCCGCGACGCCCTGCAGAAGCTGACCCTCAACGACTCGTCGTTGCAGTACGCGCCGGAAAGCTCCGATGCCCTGGGTTTCGGCTTCCGTTGCGGCTTCCTCGGCATGCTGCACATGGAAATCATCCAGGAACGTCTGGAGCGCGAGTACGACCTCGACCTGATCACCACCGCGCCGAGCGTGATCTACGAACTGGAACTCAAGACCGGCGAAACCATCGTCGTCGACAACCCCTCCAAGCTACCGGACGCTTCGTCCGTCGCCGATTTTCGCGAGCCGATCGTCAACGCGACCATCCTGGTACCGCAGGAACATCTGGGTAACGTCATCACCCTGTGCATCGAGAAGCGCGGCGTGCAACGCGACATGCAGTTCCTCGGCAGCCAGGTACAAGTGCGCTACGACATGCCGATGAACGAAGTGGTGCTGGACTTCTTCGACAAGCTCAAGTCCACCAGCCGCGGCTATGCGTCGCTGGACTATCATTTCGATCGCTACCAGTCCGCCAACCTGGTCAAGCTGGATGTACTGATCAACGGCGACAAGGTCGATGCCCTGGCATTGATCGTGCACCGCGATAACGCCGCCTACAAAGGCCGTGCGTTGACCGAGAAGATGAAGGAACTGATTCCTCGGCAGATGTTCGACGTGGCGATCCAGGCAGCCATTGGCGGCCAGATCATCGCGCGGACCACTGTCAAGGCGCTCAGAAAGAACGTACTGGCCAAGTGTTACGGTGGCGACGTGAGCCGTAAGAAGAAGCTGCTGGAGAAGCAGAAGGCCGGTAAGAAACGCATGAAGCAGGTCGGCAACGTGGAAATTCCACAAGAAGCCTTCCTTGCCGTGCTCAGGTTGGATAGCTAAGGCTCTATGTCGATCAATTTCCCGCTCCTGTTGGTTATCGCGGTTGCCGTTTGCGGCTTCCTGGCCCTGGTCGATCTGATCCTGCTGGCTCCGCGCCGCCGTGCGGCGATTGCGGCGTACCAGGGGCGGGTCGACGATCCCGACGACAGGGTGCTGGAGCGCCTGAACAAGGAGCCGTTGCTCGTCGAGTACGGCAAATCCTTCTTCCCGGTACTGGCTATCGTGCTGGTGCTGCGCTCGTTTCTGGTCGAACCGTTCCAGATTCCTTCCGGGTCGATGAAGCCGACCCTGGAAGTAGGTGATTTCATCCTGGTCAACAAGTTCGCTTACGGCATTCGTCTGCCGGTGATCGACGAGAAGATCATCGAGGTGGACAACCCGCAGCGCGGCGATGTGATGGTGTTTCGCTATCCCAGCGACCCGACCATCAACTACATCAAGCGCGTGGTGGGACTGCCGGGTGATCGCATCGAGTACACCCAGGGCAAGCGTCTGCTGATCAATGGCGAGCCGGTGGCCGAGAAGCTGATCGGTGAGGAGCCGGGCAGCCTGGGTGGTGCGATGCTCTATCAGGAGCGTCTGGGCCAGGCCGAACACACCATTCGCAAGGAAATGACCCGCATGCGCCGCGAGCCTGGCGGCCAATGGGTGGTGCCGGAAGGGCACTACTTCATGATGGGCGACAACCGTGACAACTCCAACGACAGCCGTTACTGGCGTGATCGTCATATCCCTCAGGAGCTGTGGGGCATGGTCCCGGACGATCATATCGTCGGCAAGGCCTTCGCCATCTGGATGAGCTGGCCGGAGCCCAAGACCAGCAATCTGCCCAATTTCTCTCGGGTCGGCCTGATTCATTGAGCACTGGCGCGCTGTTCAATACAGCGCCGCAGGCTATAAATAGTCTAGCCGTCAGGCTTTCCAACAAGACCGTTCATTGGGGATACACATGACTTTCGCGCGCTCGCAGCAGGGGCTTTCGATTCTGGGTTGGCTGATGGTTCTGGCCGTGGTGGCATTCTTCGCCAGCACTGCATTCAAGGTGATGCCGCACTATCTCGACTATATGTCGCTGGAGAAGATCATCACTTCGGTGGAAACCGACAAGGCGTCGGATGTGCGCACCGTCGGTGAGTTTTACAACCATGTGAGCAAGGGCATGCAGGTCAACAACATTCGTGACCTGAACATGCGCGACGCCCTGCAGGTGAAGGTGGAGAACAACGAGTTTCTGGTCCACCTCAAATATGAAAAACGCGAGCCGCTGATCGAGAACCTCGATCTGGTGGTGAATTTCGACAAAGAATTTCGTGTACGGATGCCGTGAGTCCCAACCTTTCCCGCCTCGAGCGCAAGCTCGGCTATAGCTTCAAGGATCAGGACCTGATGGTCCTGGCCCTGACCCATCGCAGTTTCGCCGGCCGCAATAATGAGCGGCTGGAATTTCTCGGTGATGCCATCCTCAATTTCGTAGCCGGTGAGGCGCTGTTCGAGCGCTTCCCGCAGGCCCGCGAAGGCCAGCTATCGCGCCTGCGCGCACGCCTGGTCAAAGGCGAGACGCTGGCCGTGCTGGCCCGCGGTTTCGAGCTGGGCGAATACCTGCTCCTGGGCTCCGGTGAGCTGAAAAGCGGCGGGTTCCGTCGCGAGTCGATTCTGGCCGATGCCCTGGAGGCGCTGATTGGCGCCATCTATCTGGACGCCGGTATGGATGCAGCCCGCGAGCGCGTGCTGGACTGGCTGACCGGCGAGCTGGACGGCCTGACCTTGGTCGACACCAACAAGGATCCGAAAACGCGACTGCAGGAATTCCTGCAATCGCGTGCCTGTGAGCTGCCTCGTTACGAGGTGGTGGACGTACAGGGTGAGCCGCACTGCCGTACCTTCATGGTCGAGTGCCAGGTATCCCTGCTCAATGAAACGACCCTGGGCCAGGGCGGCAGCCGGCGTATCGCCGAGCAGGTCGCTGCGGCTGCGGCGCTGATCGCCCTCGGGGTGGAGAATGGCAATGACTGATGCACCTGTGACCCGTTGTGGCTACGTCGCCATCGTCGGCCGGCCCAACGTGGGCAAGTCGACGCTGCTCAACCATATCCTCGGGCAGAAGCTGGCGATTACCTCGCGCAAACCGCAGACCACCCGCCATAACATGCTCGGAATCAAGACCGAGGGCGAGATTCAGGCTGTCTATGTCGATACCCCGGGGCTGCACAAGAACAACGAGAAGGCACTCAACCGCTACATGAATCGCAGCGCCAGCACAGCGCTGAAGGACGTTGACGTCGTGGTGTTCGTGGTCGACCGCATGCGCTGGACCGACGAAGACCAACTGGTGCTGGAGAAGGTGCAGTACGTCAAATGCCCGATCCTGCTGGCGGTGAACAAATCCGACCGCCTGGAAGACAAGAGCGAGTTGCTGCCGCACCTCAATTGGCTGGCCGAGCAGTTGCCGCAGGCCGAGATCGTGCCGATCTCCGCGCTGCTGGGGCAGAACCTCGATACCCTGGAGAAGCTGGTGGGCGAGCGCCTGCCAGAGTCCGAACACTTCTACCCGGAAGACCAGATCACCGACCGCTCCAGCCGTTTCCTGGCTGCCGAGCTGATTCGCGAGAAGATCATGCGCCAGCTCGGTGCCGAGCTGCCGTACCAGATCACCGTGGAGATCGAGGAGTTCAAGCAGGAGGGCCGTATCCTGCATATCCACGGTCTGATCCTGGTGGAACGCGACGGACAGAAGAAGATCATCATCGGCGACAAGGGCGAGCGCATCAAGCGCATCGGCCAGGAAGCACGTAAGGACATGGAAACCATGTTCGACTCCAAGGTGATGCTCAACCTCTGGGTCAAGGTCAAAGGTGGCTGGTCCGATGACGAGCGCGCCCTGCGTTCGCTGGGTTACCTGGATTGATCGAGGCGCCATGCGCATCCTCGTCGTTGCTCATGGCGCATTCTGGCGGTTATCCACATGACTTCTGCCGCCTACGTTCTGCATAGCCGCCCGTACAAGGAAAGCAGTGCCCTGGTGGATTTCTTCACCGCCCAGGGCCGCGTACGTGCTGTGCTGCGCGCCGCTCGCGGCAAGGTCGGCAGCATTGCCCGGCCTTTTGCGCCGCTGGAACTGGAGCTGCGTGGGCGCGGTGAGCTGAAGACCGTCGGCCGCCTGGAAAGCACCGGCATTCCCCTGTTGCTGACGGGCGAGGCGCTGTTTTCCGGTCTCTATCTCAACGAACTGCTGATCCGCCTGTTGCCGGCCGAAGACCCGCACCCCGTGATGCTCGAACACTACGGTCTGACGCTGCAGGCACTGGCTGCCGGTCGGGCGCTGGAACCGCTGCTGCGCGCGTTCGAATGGCGCCTGCTGGACGAGCTGGGCTATGGTTTCGCCCTGGATCGTGACCAGCACGACCAACCCATCGATCCAACGGCACTTTACCGTTGGCAGCAGGACATCGGCCTGGTGCCGGTGGTACAACTGCAACCCGGTGTGTTCCAGGGCCGCGAACTGCTGGCCATGGCCGAGGCTGACTGGCAAACGCCGGGCGCGCTGGCCGCCGCCAAGCGTCTGATGCGCCAGGCGCTGGCACCCCATCTTGGCGGCAGGCCCCTGGTCAGCCGCGAACTTTTCATGACGCTCAAGGAGTCCAAGCGTGACTGAGGCCAATCGTATTCTGCTCGGCGTGAACATCGACCACGTCGCCACCCTGCGCCAGGCTCGCGGTACGCGTTACCCGGACCCGGTCAAGGCTGCGCTGGACGCCGAAGAAGCCGGTGCCGATGGCATCACCGTGCACTTGCGCGAAGATCGCCGACATATCCAGGATCGTGATGTGCGCGTGCTGGCCGACGTGCTGCAGACGCGGATGAACTTCGAAATGGGCGTCACCGATTTCATGCTCGGCTTCGCCGAGCAGATCCGTCCGGCGCACGTGTGCCTGGTGCCGGAAACCCGTCAGGAACTGACCACCGAAGGCGGCCTTGACGTAGCCGGGCAGGAAGCGCGTATCGCCGCAGCGGTCGAGCGTCTGACCATGGCGGGCTGCGAGGTGTCGTTGTTCATCGATGCTGAAGAGCGGCAGATCGAAGCGGCCATGCGCGTCGGCGCGCCGGTTATCGAACTGCACACCGGTCGTTACGCCGATGCCCATACGGCAGAAGAAGCTGCGCATGAGCTGTCGCGTATCCGTGATGGCGTCATTTGCGGCCTGAACCACGGGCTGATCGTCAATGCCGGTCATGGCCTGCACTACCACAACGCCGAGGCCGTGGCCGCGATTCCCGGCATCAACGAACTGAACATCGGCCACGCCATCGTCGCCCATGCGCTGTTCGTCGGCTTCAAGCAGGCGGTCGCCGAGATGAAAGCGCTGATCGTCGCCGCTGCCTATCGCGGCTAGCGTACTTTGTGGGAGGGGCTTCAGCCGCGACTTTCGATGGTCTATCGCCGCTGAAGCGCCTCCCACTTCGTTCGTTCAGTCCTGGCTGAAAGCCTGAACCATCTGCCTGGCGAGCGCCTCGACGGCGTCGTTGCGTTGATGGCCGAGAATCAGCTTGATGTGGTACTCGCCAAGGGCGGGCAAGCCTTGTTTTGCGCCGAGTCGGCGTAGCGGCGGCTTGACCAGGCTGCGGGGGAAAGGCGCGATGGCCAGGTCGGCGGTCATTGCCGCTTCCTGGCCAGCGCACTGCTCGCAGGAATAGGCGATGCGATAGGCCACACCCTGACGATCCAGCGCATCGAGCGCGGTGCGGCGCCAGGCGCAGCCCGGGTTGGCCAGTGCCAGCGGCAAGGGCGAGCGTTGCATGGCCAGGCCACCGTCACGCCCGGCCCAGACCAGCTCCTCGGAATAGATCACTTCGCCGCGGGCGTCATCCAGGCCGTCGTTGCCGGCGTTGATCAGGGTCAGGTCCAGCTCGCCGGCATCCAGCTTCGCCACCAGATCCACACTGCGCCCGACATTGACCTCGACTTCTACGGCTGGGTGACTGCGGGCGAACAGGGTCAGCACGCCTGGCAGCACGCGGTCGCCGATATCGTTCGGCGTGCCGAAGCGCACGCGGCCGGTCAGCGTCGGGGTGAGAAAGCGTGCCACCGCTTCCTCGTTGAGCTTGAGCAGGCGCCTGGCATAGCCGAGTAGCACCTCGCCTTCGGCGGTCAGGCGAACCTGTCGTGCCTCGCGGATAAACAGGCGCTGGCCGAGGGTCTCCTCCAGCCGCTTGATCTGCAGGCTGACGGCCGCCGTGCTGCGAAACACCTGTGCTGCGGTGCGGGTAAAGCTGCCGCTGTCGGCGATGGCGACGAAAGTGCGCAGCACATCGTTTTCCAGAAGCGGCAGGGAGATGGGAGCTGTCGCGTTCATTATCGTTAAATATTACTTAATCCAGGTTTTGATATTTGTCGTTTGTTTGAACGATAGGCGCGTTTCATCCTGATCGCAAGCCCGGCAAGAAGCCGGCTGCGAAACGGAGGAAAGGTCATGAACAGTTCGAGCAATCGCGACAAGTCGCGCCCAGCCATGCCCGAGTTCTATATGCCGGCCATGTGGCCGCTGGATCTGCAGAACGCCATCGTCGACTGGATTGGCGCCTGGTTCTGGCGTCGGCGTATGCGCCGCTTGCTGGCGCAGGACATCGAGGGAAGGATCCGCCTTGGCGGTGCTCGTGGCGTGGTGGAGCAGGGCGCCGGTGAACCGCTGCGGCTGATCGCACAGCGGCGGGCGCGTTGGCTGCGGCCGTAGGGCGGGTGCAACCCGCAAATTGCAGTCTGGCGGGTTGCACCCGCCCTACGAGAACCGCTGTCCTTAGGGCTTGCGTGCGATCAGCACGGCGCGGGTCGGTGCCGGCAGGCCTTCGACGGTGCGACTGTGGTCGGCCGGGTCGAGAAATTCCGGCAGCGACTGGAAGCGCATCCACTCGGTGGCGCGTTGTTCTTCCACCGAAGTAGTGCTGACGTCTACGCAGCGCACATCCTCGAAGCCGGCGCGGCGCAGCCAGCGCTCCAGGGCCGGCACCGAAGGCAGGAACCAGACATTGCGCATCTGCGCGTAGCGGTCTTCGGGCACCAGCACCTGTTCGGCATCGCCTTCGACCACCAGGGTTTCCAGTACCAGCTCACCGTCCTTGACCAGCGCATCCTTCAGGTCGAGCAGGTGGTCGATGGGCGAGCGGCGGTGGTACAGCACGCCCATGGAGAACACCGTGTCGAAGCCCTGCAGCTTGGCCGGCAGTTCCTCGAAGGCCAGTGGCAGGTGCCACACCGGTTGGTCCGGCAGGTAGCGTTTCATCGCCAGGAACTGGCAGAGGAACAGCCAGTTGGGGTCGATGCCGACCACGCTGTCGGCACCCGCGCCGAGCATGCGCCACATGTAGTAGCCGTTGCCGCAGCCGACATCGAGGATGCGCTTGCCGACCAGGTCCAGGTGCGGGGCGACGCGCTGCCATTTCCAGTCCGAGCGCCATTCGGTGTCGATGTGTACGCCGAACAGCTCGAACGGCCCCTTGCGCCAGGGAATCAGGCCCTGCAGGGCGGTTTTCAATTGCGCGCGGGTGGCGTCATCGCAGGCGCCGCCGAAGGCGAAGCGCTGCAGCAGCTCCACCTCACTCACCGGTAATTCAGGCAGTGCCTGCACGGCGCCGTACCAGCGCGCCAGGTCGCCGTGACCGATGGCCAGCTTGGCATCGAGCTGGCCGGGCAGCTCACAAGCCCAGTCCTGCAGCGGGGTGCCAGCCAGTTGTGCCTGCAGGGCGTCGAGATCCAGGTCGCGCATCATGGCAGGGCCACCAGTGAGGCAAAGTTAAGGCACTGGAACCAGGGCACTACCTTGCTGAAGCCGGCAGCCAGCAGGCGTTCGCGATGCTGCTCGAGGCTGTCGGGCAGCATCACCTTTTCGATGGCGCTGCGTTTCTGCGCGATTTCCAGTTCGCTGTAGCCGTTGGCGCGTTTGAAGGCGACATGCAGCTCGGTGAGCAGCTCATGCTCGGCGGCGTCCTCGAAGCGCAGCTTCTCCGAGAGAATCAGCGCGCCACCGGGCAACAGTGCCTGGCGAATGCACGTGAGCAGCTCCAGGCGCCGCTCCGGCGGGATGAACTGCAGGGTGAAGTTGAGCGTGACCAATGAGGTGGGCTGCAGGTCGAGGGCGAGAATATCGGCCTCGATCACCTCCACCGGCAGCAGCTCCTGAAACATGGCGTCCTGGGCATGCAGGTATTCGCTACAACGCGCGACCATGGCCGGGGAGTTGTCCACGGCGATTACCTTGCAGCCATCGACGCGCACATGGCGGCGCAGCGCCTGGGTCACTGCACCGAGCGAGGCGCCGAGGTCGTAAAGGGTTGTGTGCGGCTGGGCGAACTGGCCAGCGAGCACGCCGATGTTCTCGACGATGGTCGGGTAGCCGGGCACCGAGCGCTTGATCATGTCGGGGAAGACCCGCACCACATCCTCGTTGAAGACGAAGTCGGGCACCTCGGGTAGAGGCTGGGCAAATAGACGATCAGGTTCTTGGCTCACGGCGGTCGCAACGGGTAGCGGAAAAGGCCGGCATTTTAGCCAAGTGTGGCGCAACAGTCAGGCGCTGTTGCTGCGCTGGAAGGCCGAAGCGGTGATGCCCCACTGGCCGAGCCAGTAGGTGAGGATGATGGCGTAAGGCGCGGCGTCGAAGCTGGCGACGAAGCGGTCGATGCCGATCAGGCTGTCGGACAGCACGAAGAGCGCCGCACCGCCGGCTGCGAGCCAGGTGGAGCGCGGCTGCAGCTGCGGATGACCGAGGCGGGCCAGGGCGCGCCAGAGCATCAGGCTGATCGCCGTGGCATAGCAGGCCACCGGGATCAGCAGTTCGCCCAGGCCGCTGCTGGCCAGTATGGCGAACATCGCGCCACCGGCAATTAGTGCCAGCAGCAAAGCGGGCAGGGCCGGTTGCCGGCTGTCGGAACAGTAGGCGCGCAGGTAGGCCAGATGGCCGAGCAGAAAGGCGCCAAGGCCGAACACGAACAGATCGCCGGGCCAGTCCAGCAGGATGTCGCCAGCCAGGGAGAACACCAGGCCGATGCCGATCCAGCGGCGGTAGGTGCCGGCAGGCGCCTGGCGTAGCCAGAGCAGCAGGGCGATCACCGGGATGCCCTTGGTCAGCAGGCTGAGCTGTGCATCGCCGGTGATCCGGCCGTAGAGAAATACCGCAGCACCCGCCAGACCGAGCAGCAACCAACGCATAGCAAGACTCCCTTCGTTCTTGGAATGGCGCGACTATGCCCAGCGACCGAACGGCTGCCAATGCGAGGGATGCCAAATCGAGGGGCGGATCGTGCCGCTACTCGACGCCGCCGGCAGTATTGGGCAACGTATGCGTTCGTTCAGGAGAAGCGCATGTCGATATCGCCACCTGTCACCGATCTGATCGAGCGCCTTTACCGCGATGAGTCGCGCCGTGTGCTCGCCACCCTGATCCGCCTGCTGGGTGATTTCGACCTGGCCGAGGAGGCGCTGCACGAGGCGTTTCGCAGTGCGGTCGAGCAGTGGCCGCAAGGCGGTGTGCCGGACAACCCGCGTGCCTGGCTGGTCTCCGCCGGGCGCTTCAAGGCCATCGACAACCTGCGTCGGCAACGTCGCTTCCAGCCGTTGGACGAGCAGATCGAATTGCCTGATGAGAGCGACGCCGAAGGCGGCGAACTGTTAGAGGACGACCGCCTGCGCCTGATTTTCACCTGCTGTCACCCGGCGCTGGCCAGCGATGCCCAGGTGGCACTAACCCTGCGCGAGGTATGCGACCTGACCACCGAGGAGATCGCCCGCGCTTTCCTCTCCAGTCCTGCGACCCTGGCCCAGCGCATCGTGCGGGCCAAGGCGAAGATTCGCGATGCGCGCATTCCCTACGAAGTGCCGGGGCGCAGTGAGCTGCCCGAGCGGTTGGAGGCGGTGTTGCGGGTGGTTTACCTGGTGTTCAACGAAGGCTACTTCGCCAGCTCGGGTGATTCGCTGACCCGCAGCCAGCTGTCCGACGAAGCGATTCGCCTGGGACGGCTACTGCTGGAGTTACTGCCCGAGCCGGAAGTGCAGGGGCTGCTGGCGTTGATGCTGCTGCACGAGTCGCGACGCGCTGCGCGCAGCGGCGTCGATGGCGAGGTGATTTTGCTGGAGGCCCAGGATCGCAGCCTATGGAGTCGCGAGCTTATCGCCGAAGGCGAGGCGCTGGTGCTGCAGGCGCTGCACTCGCGGCGTTTCGGCCCCTACAGCCTGCAGGCGGCGATTGCCGCGGTGCATGCCGAGGCGGCCAGTCTGGAAGAAACCGATTGGGCGCAGATCGTCGGCCTGTATGACGAGCTGCTGCGTCTGAATCCGTCGCCTGTTATCGAGCTCAACCGCGCCGTGGCACTGGCCATGCGAGATGGCGAGCAGGCGGGGCTGGTGGAGATTGACCGATTGCTGGCTGCAGGCGAACTGGAGGGCTACCACCTGGCCCATGCGGCGCGGGCCGATCTGCTGCGTAGGCTTGGCCGGCGCGAGCAGGCAGTCGCTGCCTACCGCCAGGCCCTGGCGCTGGCGCAACAGGGGCCGGATCGGCAGTTTCTGCAGAAAAGACTGGAAGAGCTGGGTGCCTAGCCCCTGTATCCGTAGCCCGGATGCAGGGGCTGCACGTAGGGCGTGCTGCGCGCACCAGCAATATTGTGCGCGCATGAGGTGCGCACGGCGCACCCTACAGAGGGGCGTGCTTAGCCTGCCACCAATACGCGAATCGCTTCCAGGCGCAGGGCGGCCTTGTCGAACATCGCCAGGCTCTGTTCGCGCTGCTCGCGCAGGGCGTCGATCTCGCTGTCACGCACGCTCGGGTTGACCGCGCGCAGGGCGACCAGGCGCGCCAGTTCCTCGTCCAGTTCAGCGATCAGGCGACGCTTGGCCTCACTCACGCGCTCGACATGGCGCGGCATGACCTTGGCTTCAGCGTCGTTGATCTGCTTGGCCAGCACGTCGCGCTGGGCCTGGACGAACTTGTTGGCGCTGGCCCGTGGCACGCTTTCCAGCTGGTCGTTGAGGGTTTCGAAGCCGACCTTGGCGGCCAGGTCATTGCCGTTGGCGTCGAACAGGCAACGCAGTGCCGCCGGTGGCAGGAAGCGCCCCAGTTGCAGTTTGCGCGGGCCGACCACTTCGCTGACGTAGAGCAGCTCCAGCAGCACGGTGCCGGGCTTGAGCGCCTTGTTCTTGATCAGTGCGACGGCGGTGTTGCCCATCGAGCCGGACAGCACCAGGTCCATGCCGCCCTGCACCATGGGGTGTTCCCAGGTGAGGAACTGCATGTCCTCGCGGGCCAGGGCCTGCTCGCGGTCGTAGGTAATGGTCACCGCCTCGTCGTCGCCCAGGGGGAAGCTGGCGTCCAGCATCTTCTCGCTGGGGCGCAGGATCAGGGCGTTGTCGGAGTGGTCTTCGCTGTCGATGCCGAAGGCGTTGAACAGCTCTTCCATGTAGATCGGCAGGGTGAACTGGTCGTCCTGCTCGTGGATGGCCTCGACCAGCGCTTCACCTTCACCGGCACCGCCTGAGTTCAGCTCCAGCAGGCGGTCGCGACCGCTGTGCAGCTCGCCTTCCAGGCGCAGGCGCTCGGCGGTGGCTTCGTCCACCAGTTGCTGCCACTGGCCGTCGTCACCGTTCTCCAGCAGCGGCAGCAGGCGCGGGCCAAACTGGTGCTGCAGGGCGTTGCCGGTGGGGCAGGTGGCGAGGAAGGCGTTCAGCGCCTGGTGGTACCACTGGAACAGACGCTCCTGCGGGCTGTTCTCCAGGTACGGCACGTGCAGCTGGATGCGATGTTTCTGGCCGATACGGTCGAGACGGCCAATGCGCTGTTCCAGCAGGTCCGGGTGTGCCGGCAGGTCGAACAGCACCAGGTGATGGGCGAACTGGAAGTTGCGGCCTTCGGAGCCGATTTCCGAGCAGATCAGCACCTGCGCGCCGAATTCCTCGTCGGCGAAGTAGGCGGCGGCACGGTCGCGCTCGAGGATGCTCATGCCTTCATGGAACACCGTGGCCGGGATGCCGGAGCGCACGCGCAGGGCGTCTTCCAGATCCAGCGCGGTCTCGGCGTGGGCACAGATCACCAGCACCTTGAATTTCTTCAGCATCTTCAGGGTGTCGATCAGCCATTCGACGCGCGGGTCGATGCGCCACCAGCGTTGCTCTTCGTCGATATCGTCCTGTGCCTGGTAGCTGACTTCCGGGTACAGCTCGGCATGCTCGCCGACCGGCAGCTCCAGGTATTCGTCCGGACTCGGCAGCGGGTAGTGGTGCAGCTCGCGCTCAGGGAAACCCTGTACGGCGGCGCGGGTGTTGCGAAACAGCAGGCGGCCGGTACCGTGGCGATCCAACAGCTCGCGTACCAGGCGGGCGCGTGCTTCTTCGTCGCCGCCGTCGATGGCGTCCAGCAGTTCGCGACCTTCATCACCGAGGAAGCCGCCGATGGCGTCGCGCGCCTGGGAGCTGAGCTTGCCCTGGTCGAGCAGCTCCTGCACCGCTTCGGCCACCGGGCGGTACTGGCTGCTTTCGGCGCGGAAGGCTTGCAGATCATGGAAGCGATTGGGGTCGAGCAGGCGCAGACGGGCGAAGTGGCTGTCCTGGCCGAGCTGTTCCGGGGTGGCGGTGAGCAGCAGCACGCCGGGGATGACCTCGGCCAGTTGCTCGACCAGCGAGTATTCGGCGCTGGCCTGCTCCGGGTGCCAGACCAGGTGGTGGGCTTCGTCGACCACCAGCAGGTCCCAGCCGGCGGCGAACAGCGCGTCCTGGGCCTTTTCGTCGTCCTTCAGCCACTCCAGGGCGACCAGCGCCAGCTGGCAATCCTCGAAGGGGTTGCTGGCGTCGCTTTCCATGAAACGCTCGGCGTCGAACAGGGCGACGTCGAGGTTGAAACGCCGGCGCATTTCCACCAGCCACTGGTGTTGCAGGTTTTCCGGCACCAGGATCAGCACGCGGCTGGCGCGACCGGAGAGCAGCTGGCGATGAATCACTAGGCCGGCTTCGATGGTCTTGCCCAGGCCCACTTCGTCGGCCAGCAGTACGCGCGGGGCGATGCGGTCAGCCACTTCACGGGCGATGTGCAACTGGTGAGCGATCGGTTGCGCGCGGGCGCCGCTGAGGCCCCAGAGGGACGACTGCAGCAGGCGGCTGTTGTGTTCGAGGCTGTGGTAACGCAGGGCGAACCAGGCCAGCGGGTCGATCTGGCCGGCGAACAGGCGGTCGCTGGCCAGGCGGAACTGGATGAAGTTCGACAGCTGAGTTTCCGGCATGGTCACCGGTTTATGCTGGGCATCGAGGCCGTGGTAGACCAGCAGGCCGTCGACGTCCTCGACTTCCTGCACGGTGAGCTTCCAACCCTCGAAATGGGTGATCTCGTCACCCGGGGCGAAGCGTACACGGGTCAACGGGGCATTGCGCGTAGCGTACTGGCGGGTTTCGCCGGTGGCCGGGTAGAGCACGGTGAGCAGGCGGCCGTCCTCGGCGAGGATGGTTCCCAGACCCAATTCCGCTTCGCTGTCACTGATCCAGCGTTGCCCCGGTTGATATTGCGCCATGCCTGTCTGTCTCCCGCGTGAAAAAGCCGGCTATGGTAACGGATGCAGCGCCACGGCCAAAGCGGTCATGGCACTATTGCCGTGCGGCTTAGTCAAAAGTGTAGCGAGCACCGGCTAAAGTCGCGGCTCACGGGGCCGACAGCCTGACCAAAGGAGGTGCTGCAACGTGCTACCGCCTATCCCCCATAGCCTGGTGCCGGTCACTGCCTCGCAGGATGTGATCAAGCCCAAGCCCGAGATTCCTCCGGTGACCCCGGCCGAAGGCAGCGCCAAGGAAAGTGCGCTTAGCCTCGACAAGCGCCATCCACAGGAAACCGAGGAGCTGCTGCGCGAAGAACAGCGCCGCCGCCAGCGGCGTGGCTACACCCCCGAGCAACTGGCTGAGGCCGAGCCGGAAGAGGTGGAGCAGGCGCTGGGCGATCTGCCCCGGCAGGGGCTGTGGGTAGACGTTGAAGTCTGAGACACTCTTTTCATTCTCTTGCGCATAGATTGTCATGCTGTTCGCCGACCCCTTGCCCGCACTCGCCGATGCCGAGCTGGATTATCTGCCCGGCTGGGTCGACCCCGCGCTCGCCGATAACTGGCTGCATATGCTGGTCGAGCAGACGCCCTGGCAGCAGCCGGAGTTGTTCATCCACGGCCGTTACCACCGCACGCCACGGCTGACGGCCTGGTATGGCGACCCCGAGGCGCGTTACCGCTATTCCGGGAAGATCCACGAGCCCTTGCCCTGGACGCCGCTGTTGAACGAGATTCGCCAACGGATCGAGAAAGAAGTCGGGCAATCGCTCAATGCCGTGCTGCTCAATCATTACCGCGACGGCCAGGACTCCATGGGCTGGCACAGCGATGCCGAGCCGGAACTGGGGCGCAATCCGCTGATCGCTTCGCTCAACCTCGGCGGCAGCCGGCGTTTCGATCTGCGCCGGGTTGGCAGCACGCGCATCGAACATTCGTTGACGCTGGAGCATGCTTCGCTACTGGTCATGCGCGGGCCGACCCAGCATCATTGGCAGCACCAAGTGGCAAAGACGCGCCAAGCCTGCGCGCCACGCCTGAACCTGACCTTTCGCCTGATCCGGTTTCCGCTATGAGCAATGACGACAAGCTGATCGATTTCGCCGCCGAGCGCGACAAGCGTATCCACGATCTCAACGACAAGCGCCTCAACGAGATGCGCCAGGTTTTCGAGCAGGTGTTGCCGATCGGCAAGGCCAAGAAGAAGTCCAAGAGCAAACCCAAGAAACGCTGAAACTCCCGCGGTTCAATCGTTGTGCATGGCTGCCAGGCTGTGCTTCGCGCCTCGTACCCTCTCGATTTCTTGACCTGCGTCAGTATTCCCGCAGGCCCGCTCGCGCCTGCTCGTCGGCCATTGACCCAGATCAATTTTCCCGCCGCCAGCGCTGATAACGTGAAGCCATCCCAGACAGACAGGCACAACAGGAGGCAGCCATGTTCGTCGATACAGTGGTTCTCGCCGGAGTCGGCACCGTACTTCTGATGGTCGCGTTCTTCGGGGGTGTTGGTTACTTCATCTGGAAGGATGCGCACAAGCGCAAGCAGAGCTGATCCTTCCAGTTCAATGGGCACGCAAGGCAATTCGGGCGACTTCGGTCGCCCTTTTTTTATTTGCGCGTTGCCCACCTGAGGTCGCAGCACCTTCTGGACATAAATGCTTAGCTAGCTAATAATTGAGTTTCGCACGGAGGCGCAACTCAATCGCTACAGCTATGTTCAGGGCTGAGATTCTTTCAGGTAGCCATCGTGCGTGATTCCTTGCTGGCGTTTCTCGCGCCAAGCTCGCAAGCCGTTCAATTTGCCATCAAGACCCTGCTCGGCGGTGGTCTGGCGCTGTGGTGCGCGCTGCGTTTCGGCCTGGAGCAGCCGCAGTGGGCGCTGATGACCGCGTTCATCGTCGCCCAGCCGCTGTCTGGCATGGTCGTGCAGAAGGGCCTGGCACGGCTGCTCGGCACGCTGGTCGGCACCTTCATGGCCGTGGTGATGATGGGGCTGTTCGCCCAGGCGCCGCTGCTGTTCATACTGGCGTTCGCCTTGTGGTTGGCGTTGTGTACAGCGTCCTCGACCATGTTGCGCAGCGCCTGGTCGTACTCCTTCGTGCTGGCCGGCTACACCGTGGCGATCATCGCCTTGCCGGCCATCGGCAAGCCGCATGTGGTATTCGATGAAGCCATCGCCCGCTGCACGGAAATCTGTCTGGGCATCATCTGCGCCACCCTGAGCAGCGCTTTGCTCTGGCCGCAGCGCGTCGAGCGGCAACTGGCGCAGCAGGCGCGCAATGCCTGGCAGGCCGGCGTTGCGGCTTCGCGCCAGGCGCTGGCGGGTGAGGCTGATTCGCGACAGGGCTTGCTGGAGGTGCTGGCGCGTATCGTCGCCGTCGACGCCCAGCGCGAGCACGCCTGGTTTGAGGGTGCCCGTGGTCGCCAGCGTGCCGTGGCGTTGCGGGTGTTGAGTCGTGATCTGCTCGGCATGCTGCGTCTGGCTCGTGGGGTGGCGCGGCAGTGGCGGCAACTGAGCGGTGTCGAGGCGCAGGCGGTCGCGCCCTGGTTGCAGGTGGTGGACGAGCGCCTGCAGCAGGCGCAGCCAGAAAGCTTGTTGGAATTGGTCGAGCAACTGCGCCATGCGGCGCAGGACGAAGAATTGAGCGGTGGCCAGCAGCTGTGCCTGGAACGCTTGATGGTGCTGCTGTTGCGTGTCGAGGATGCCAGTCGTGCCTTGCTCGCAGTCGAGGAGGGCAGAGCACCGGCCGATGCGCCGCGCGCCTTGTCCTGGCACTACGATTGGCAGACTGCGCTGGTGTATGGCTCGCGCAGCGCGCTGACCTTCCTGGTTCTGGCTGCATTCTGGCTGGCCACTGGCTGGACCCACGCCACCGGCGCGCTGCTGCTGGCCTGCGTGGTGTGCAGCCTGTTCGCCCGGCTCGAAGCGGCGCCGCAGATCGGCATGATGTTTCTGCGCGGCATCTTCTATGCGCTGCCAGTGGCGTTCTTCGTGGGTCAGATTCTGATGCCGCAGATCGACGGTTTCGTGATGCTCTGCATGGTGCTGGGCGTGCCGCTGTTCTTCGGTGTGTTGGGCATGGCCAAGCCAGCGACGGCTGCGACCTCGACCTCGTTTTGCCTGCACTTCATCGTGCTCTGCCTGCCGGCACCGGGTGTCGGCTACAACGTCGAGTTCTTCCTCAATGAGGCGCCAGGCATGCTGATAGGCGTGGGTTGTGCGGTGATGGCTTTCAAGCTGGTGGTGCTGCGCAATCCGGTCTGGCATGGCCGGCGCCTGATGCAGGCGATCCTGACCGACCTCGGGCGCCTGACCCGTCGCGACCTGGGCCGCGCCGAAAACTGGTTCGGCGGGCGCATGGCTGATCGTCTGCTGCAGTTGGCGCGGCATTATCCGGCGCGGCCGGATCAGGCGCGCAGCCGCTGGGACGATGGCGTGGCTGGCCTTGATCTGGGCGACGAGTTGCTGCACCTGCGCAAGTGCCTGGCCAATGCCGATGCCGGCCTGGCAAGGTCGCAGCAGCGTTTCCTGGAACACCTCGATGACGCGCTGGAGCGTGGCCCCGCTCCAGGGCGTGAAGACGATCTGAACGCAGCGGTGGCCGAATTGCAGGAGGCCCTGCGCGCCTGCACGCCCAGCATCGACAAGCGCCTGGCCGAGGCGGCGCTATTGCAGCTGCAGAGCGGCTGGCGTCATTGGTGTCACGTGAAAGGGGAGGCCCATGGGCTTACATGAATGGTCGCTGGGTGGCGTATTGCTGAGCCCGATGGCGGCCTACGCGGTATTGGCGCTGTTGCTGACTGGCGTGTTGCGCCTGGGCTTGCAGCGCATAGGGTTGTCGCGCTGGATCTGGCACGAAGCCCTGTTCGATTGTGCCTTGTATGTCTGTGTCCTAGCGGCCGTGATTGCCGTGCTGGGGCGGTAAGGAGAGAAAGCATGCGTTCGACCATTCGAGTCGGCATCACCCTGGCCATGGTGGTGGCGGCGATCTTCGCCGGCTCCTGGATCTGGCAGCACTATATGTACTCGCCCTGGACGCGCGACGCCCGCGTGCGCGCCGACGTAGTGACCATCGCCCCGGACGTGTCCGGCTGGGTGGTCGAGCTCAAGGTGCGCGACAACCAGCAGGTCAAGGCAGGTGATCTGCTGATGAGCATCGACCGCGACCGCTATCAAGCGGCGGTGGAGAAGGCCAAGGCGGTGGTGGACATTCGCCGCCAGCAGTTGAGCCTGCGCGAGCACGAGGCTTCGCGCCGCTCGCGCCTGGGTGCCCAAGCAATCAGCGCCGAGCTGCTGGAAAACGCGCAGATCAATGCCGAGATGGCGCGCAGCGAATACCGCGAGGCGCAGGCCGATCTACGTGTGGCCGAGCTGAATCTGGCGCGCAGCGAAGTGCATGCCCCGCGCGATGGGCAGATTACCAACCTGGTGCTGGCGCAGGGCAACTACGTGAATGCCGGGCAGGCGGTGATGGCGCTGGTCGATACCCAGTCGTTCTACGTACAGGCGTATTTCGAGGAGACCAAGCTGCCGCGCATTCAGGTCGGCGCGCCGGTGGAGGTCTGGTTGATGGGCGGGGATCAGCAGATTCGCGGCGAGGTGGACAGCATCAGCCGCGGCATCACCGACCGCAACGCCAGCCCGGACGGGCAGTTGCTGGCCGATGTCGAGCCGACCTTCAACTGGGTGCGCCTGGCGCAGCGTATTCCGGTACGGATCAGGTTGGATGAGGTACCCGAGGGTTTGGTGCTGAGTGCTGGCATGACTGCCAGTGTAAGGGTGGAGTAGGGCGGTTCTGACTGGTAGGAGCCGCGCCTCGCGGCGAATGGCTCAGGCAACGTCGATAATGAGTTGAACCCACTATTCGCCCCGGGGCGGGGCTCCTACACATTGTGTCAGGCGCGCTCGATCTGTGCCGGCGTGCGGCGCATCAGCACCTTGCCATGGCGCACTGACACCAGCGCGTGGCCCTGGCTGCGCACCATCTCGTAATCGTCCGGCGCCGACAGGATCAGCAGGTTGGCCGGGCGACCCACTTCCAACCCATACCCTTCACCCAGGTTCAGCGCCCGCGCCGAGTTGTCGGTGATCAGATCCAGGCTGCGCTTGAGGTCTTCGTAGCCAAGCATGTGGCAGATGTGCAGGCCGGCTTCGAGGATGCGCAGGATGTTGCCGTTGCCCAGCGGGTACCAGGGATCGACGATGGAATCCTGGCCGAAGCAGACGTTCATGCCGGCGCGGTCGATCTCCGCCACGCGGGTCAGGCCGCGGCGTTTCGGGTAGGTGTCGAAGCGGCCTTGCAGGTGGATGCTCTCGGTGGGGCAGGAGATGAAGCTGATGCCGCTCATCTTCAGCAGGCGGAACAGCTTGGAGCAGTAGGCGTTGTCGTAAGAGCCCATGGCGGTGGTGTGGCTGGCGGTGACGCGCGCGCCCATGCCTCGCACGCGAGCTTCCTCGGCCAGCACCTCGAGAAAGCGCGACTGCGGGTCGTCGGTCTCGTCGCAGTGCACGTCCACCAGGCAGCCGCTGCGTTCGGCCAGGTCCATGAGGAACTTGATCGACGCCACGCCCTGGTCACGGGTGTTCTCGAAGTGCGGGATGCCGCCGACCACGTCGGCGCCCAGCTCGATGGCCTGCTCCATCAGTGCGCGACCATTGGCATAGGACTCGATGCCCTCCTGCGGGAAGGCGACGATCTGCAGGTCGATCAGGTGGCGGGTTTCCTCGCGCACTTCGAGCATGGCCTTGAGCGCGGCCAGGGTCGGGTCGGTGACGTCGACGTGGGTGCGCACGTGCTGGATGCCATGGTCGACCAACATGTCGATGGTCTTCTTGGCGCGCGTCTTGGTGTCTTCATGGGTGACCAGCGCCTTGCGCTCGGCCCAGCGCTCGATGCCCTCGAACAGCGTGCCGCTCATGTTCCAGGCCGGCTCGCCGGCTGTGAGCGTGGCATCGAGGTGGATGTGCGGCTCGACAAAGGGTGGCACCACGAGATTGCCGGCTGCGTCCAGGTCGCCCTCGGCGATGGGGTGCAGGGCGTGCTGGGCCTCGATGACGGCGATGCGCTCATCGTCCAGGGTGATGCGATGCAGGCCGTCGCGGCCGCGCAGGCGGGCATTGTGGATGATCATCAGGTTTCCTCTCAGGCAGGCGACGACAGGCGCCGGATCAACAGCGCAACGCTGATGTTCAGGCGGTCGTGCGGATCTTCGAACGAGCAGCCGGTCAGCGCTTCGATGCGTTGTAAACGGTAGCTCAGGGTATTGCGGTGGACGTTGAGGCGTTGCGCGGCCAGGGCCAGGTTACCGTTCTCGGCGAACCAGGCCTCCAGCGTCGGCATCAGCACCGGTTGGTGGCGCGAGTCGTCGCCGATCAGCGCGCCGAGCACACGTTCGACGAAGCGATCGAGCAGGCTGCGGTCGCGGATCGCACCGAGCAGCTCCAGCACGCCCAGTTCATTGAAACTGCACAGACCCAGGCGCTCGGGAAAGCGCTGCGCCACAGCCAGGGCCTGACGCGCCTCACCCAGACCCTGGGCGAAACGTTGCGCCTCGCAGCCGGCGCTGCCCAGACCGAGGAACAGACGTAGCGGGCCAAGCTGCGGGCGCAGTTCGTCGAGCAGCGCAGTCATGGCCTGGCGATTACGGGCTTCGGCCTGGCCGTCAGGGCAGGGCAGCAGGGCGATCCAGTGGCGGCCCTGACTGACCAGTGGCAAGGCATTGCCGAGTTCGCCGAGGCTCTGTTCCAGGCGCCGTTGCAGCAGTTGCTGACGGCTCTGCAACTGGCGCTCGGCGTCTTCATCAGGCAAGTCGCCGAACAGTTGCTCGCTGCCGTCGAGACGCAACAGCGCCACTTGACGCGGTACGTGCAGCGCCAGGCCCAGGCTGTCGCCGCGTTGCAGCAAAACGTCGAGCGACTGGTAGTCACCGTCGAGCACCTGCTCCAGCACATGCTGGCGCGAGCGGCCGAGCTGCTGCGCCTGCACCAGCGCGGTGCCGATGGCCTGGGTGACCACCACCATCTTCAGCGCGTAGGGCTGCTCGATCAGTGGCAGGTTCAGGCGCTCGGCTTCGGCGATGACGCTGGGCGGGATGGCCTGGATGAACTCGGCGCCGGTAAGGATGACCATGCCGGCGACGACGCGCTCATGACCCTCACGCACCAGGCGCAGCAGGTTGGCTTCGTCGCGCGGGTGGTTGATGCCGGTGATGAAGATCAGCTCGCCACCCATCACCCAGTCGGCGATGCCTTCGTTCTCCGCCACGTAGGGCCAGCGCACGGCATTGTCGCGTCCGGCCTGGCCAGCACGCAGGTGCATGCTGGCCAGACCGGGCAGAGCGAGCACGTCAGCGACGGTCAGGCTCACGCGCCAGCGACCTGCTGGCGGCTGGCCAGGGCCTTGTTCGCCTCGAACAGCACCACGTAGGCCAGGGCAGCCACGGCGATGCCCACCAGCGGCGCGACCCAGGGCGAGAAGTAGGCGCTCAGCGCACCGATCAGGTAGGCGCCCAGGCCGACCCAGTTGAATGCGGGCAGGCGCACATCGGCCAGTATCGGGTAGCGCGCGCGGTGGCCGTAGAAGAAGTCAGCCATGATCACACCGCCAATTGGCGGGATGATAGAACCGAGCAGAATCAGGAAGGGGATCAGCATCTCGTACATGCCGCCGATGGCCAGCAGGGTGCCGATGCCGGCGCCGACCAGGGTCACGGTCTTGCGCTTGCCAGTGCGCAGCAGGTTGCAGCCGGCTGCTGCGAAGTTGTAGATGGTGTTGTCCTGGGTGGTCCACAGGTTGAGGAACAGCATGATCACGGCAGCCATGGACAGGCCCTGCAGCACCAGCACTTCGACCACGTCCGGTTGCTGGTAGACGATGGCGCCATAGGCACCGGCGACGATCATCAGGCCATTGCCGATGAAGAAGCCGAACAGGCTGGCCAGCACCGCGACGCGGCCGCTCTTGGCGAAGCGCGTCCAGTTGGTGGCCTGGGTGGCGCCGCTGACGAAGGTGCCGAAGACCAGGGTGATGGCCACGCTCAGGCTCATGCTCTCGGACGGTTCCACCGCGAGCAGGCCAGCGAGGCCGCCGATATCACGGGTGGCGATCCACAGCGAAGCCACCAGCAGCACCAGCATGGCCGGCACGGCGACGCGCGAGAGCAGATCCAGGCCCTTGTAGCCGACGAAGGCGGTGAGGCAGAAACCGAAGCCGAACAGCACCATCAGCGGGATGGTCAGGCCTTCGGGCAGGCCGAGAATCTTCACCAGGACGATGGCGATGGTCGCCGTGCCCCAGGCGTACCAGCCGATCTGGGTGAAGCCAAGAAGCATGTCGGACAGCTTGCTGCCCACCTCGCCGAAGCAGAAACGGCCCATCAGTACCGAGTTCAGCCCACTGCGGCAGGCGATCAGACCCAGTACGGCAGCATACAGACCGAGTAGCAGGTTACCGATCACTGCAGCCCAGAGCAGGGTGGTGAAGTCGAAGGCCATACCGATCTTGCCGCCAGCGAACATGGTGGCGGTGAAGAAGGTGAAACCGAACAACAGGATGGCGGTGGAGAACAGCCCCTTGCGCGCGCCGTTGGGCACCTCGCTCAGGGGGTAATCGCTATCGGGGGTGGCGTTGCTCATGGACCTGGCTCCGGTGAGGGTGTGAAGCCTTGGCGATAGCAGGGGGCGTGCCAGAAAGCAGCGCAGCGGGCTGCTTGGTAAGGTAGTCAAAGGGTTTTGTGCGAAACGCACAAGGAAACGCACTTATACGGCGCCAGGTCGCTCAAGGTTTGTGAGTGTAGAACAAAAGTGGTGCGCGACGCAGCGGTCGCGCACCAGTGTGTGGCGATTCAGTTGACGGTGACCTGCGGCATCGGTGGCATCGTTACGGTCTGCTCGCTGGCCGGGGCGAGCACTTCGGCTTCGCCATCGACCACTTGCTTGCCGTCCTGGTTGAACACGCGGGTGGCGATACGCACGCGGTTCTTCGGCAGTTTTTCCAGTACTTCCAGCTTCACGGTAAGGGTATCGCCGAGTTTTACCGGGCGGGTGAACTTGAGCTGTTGGCCAAGGTAGATGGTGCCCGGGCCAGGCAGGCGGCAGGCAATGGCGGCACTGATCAGCGCACCGGTGAACATGCCATGGGCGATGCGCTCCTTGAACATGGTCTCGGCGGCGAAGGCGGCGTCCAGGTGTACCGGGTTGTTGTCGCCGGATACCGCAGCGAACAGTTGCACGTCGCGTTCTTCGACCTGCTTTTCGAAGCTCGCCTGCTGGCCAATTTCGAGGGCTTCGTAGGGGATATTGGTTACCTGGGTCATGGACACTCCTTGATTGGGCTTCGACCATGGCTCAGCGCCTGCTGCAGCCAGTCGATCAGGTGGGCGGTGACCTCGTCGCGATTGCTCTCGTTGAGCAGCTCATGACGGGCCTCGGGATAAATCTTCAGTTGCACGTCGCGCACGCCGGCCTCGCGCAGGGCGCCAGCCAGATCACTCAGGCGCTTGCCGTCGCTGACCGGATCGCGCGAGCCGCCGATCACCAGCAGCGGCAAGTCGGCATCGATCTGCGCCAGGTTGCTGGGCGGGGTGATGTGCTGCAGGCCATCGAGCAGGTCGCACCACAACTGCGTGGTGCAGACGAAACCGCACAGCGGATCGGTCACGTATTTGTCCACTTCCGCCGGGTCGCGGCTGAGCCAGTCGAAGGCCGTACGGTTGGGCTTGAAAGCCTTGTTGAACGAGCCGAAGGAGAGAAAATCGATGACCTTGCTGCGCCCTTTGGGGCCCAGGCGCCAGCGCTCGAAGCCGGCGATCAGTCTGGCGGCCTTGTACAGCGCCACGGGCTGGTAATTGGAGCCCGACAGCACGGCGCCCTGCAGGCTGCAGCTATGGCCCAGCAGATAGGCCATACCGATGTAGCTGCCCATGCTGTGGCCGAACAGGAAGATTGGCGTATGCGGGTGCTGCTGGCGAATGTGGTGGTTGAGGGTGGACAGGTCGCCGACCACCTTGCTCCAGCCGTCTTCATCGGCGTAGTGGCCAAGGGTGCCGCGTTCGGCGGTAGCGCCATGGCCGCGCTGATCCAGCGCGTAGAGCGCGAAGCCTGCCGCGACCAGGGCTTCAGCCAGGCGTGCGTAGCGCAGGCTGTGCTCGGCCATACCATGGGCCAGCATGACCGCCGCGCGTGGCGGCTCGTCGCCGTACCAGTGATTGACCTGCAATGGCGTGCCATCGCTGGCGTTGATAACGAAGGCGTCGTGGCGCATGGCGAATCCTTGTGCCGGGAGTTGGCGGCATTGTGCACCTTGGCCGTCATCACGCAAAGCACAGTCGAATTTCCATCGAGCCGCAAAGATCGGTTACGAATCACTACATTTATTGGGAAATTCAGCCCATCAATGACGCCTTCGAGCTATTTGCGGCGCCGCTCTGAACTGCTACTTTCCGGGCAGTCCCGCACTGCGGGCCAGATCACTTCAGGGGAAGAGGACAAGAACAATGCAACCTGATTTCTGGAACGACAAGCGCGCTCCCGGCGTGCCTAACGATATCGACCTGTCCAGCTACAAGTCGGTGATCGAAGTATTCGAGCGCTCATGCAAACGTTTCGCCGACCGTCCGGCCTTCAGCAATCTCGGCGTGACGCTGACCTATGCCGAGCTGGATCGTCTCTCCGCGACCTTCGCCGCCTACCTGCAGAAGCACACCGACCTGAAGCCGGGCGATCGTATCGCGGTGCAGATGCCCAACGTGCTGCAGTATCCCATCGCCGTGTTCGGCGCCATGCGCGCAGGGCTGATCGTGGTCAACACCAACCCGCTGTACACCGCGCGCGAGATGCGCCACCAGTTCAAGGATGCCGGGGTGAGAGCGCTGGTGTACCTGAACATGTTCGGCAAGCTGGTGCAGGAAGTGCTGCCGGATACCGAGATCGAGTACCTGATCGAAGCCAAGATGGGCGACATGCTGCCGAGTCTCAAGGGCTGGCTGGTCAACACCGTGGTGAAGAAGGTCAAGAAGATGGTGCCCGACTACCATCTGCCCCAGGCCATTGCCTTCAAGCAGGTGCTCAAGCAGGGCCACGGCCAGACGCTGGCGCCGGTCAAGGTCGGTCACGACGATATCGCCGTGCTGCAATACACCGGCGGTACCACCGGCGTGGCCAAGGGCGCCATGCTCACCCACGGCAACCTGGTGGCCAACATGCTGCAGGTGGACGCCTGCCTGGCGCAGCTCGGTGATGACGGCACGCCGCTGATGAAGCAGGGGCAGGAGATCATGATCGCGCCGCTGCCGCTTTACCACATCTATGCCTTCACCGCGAACTGCATGTGCATGATGGTCAACGGCAACCAGAACGTGTTGATCACCAATCCGCGCGACATCCCCGGCTTCGTCAAGGAGCTGGGCAAGTGGAAATTTTCTGCGCTGCTGGGTCTGAACACCCTGTTCGTCGCGCTGATGGATCACCCCGAGTTCAAGAACCTCGACTTCTCCAACCTCAAGGTCACCAACTCCGGCGGTACGGCGCTGGTCAAGGCCACCGCCGAGCGTTGGCAGCAGATGACCGGCTGCACCGTGGTGGAAGGTTACGGCCTGACCGAAACCTCGCCGGTGGCCAGTACCAACCCCTATGGCGACAAGGCGCGCCTGGGCACTGTCGGCATTCCGGTGCCGGGCACGGCGTTCAAAGTGATCGACGACGACGGCAACGAGATGCCGCTGGGCGAGCGCGGCGAGCTGTGCATCAAGGGGCCGCAGGTGATGAAGGGCTACTGGCAGCGTGAGGAAGCGACCGCCGAAGTGCTCGACGCCGAGGGCTGGTTCAAGACCGGCGACATCGCGGTGATCGACCCGGACGGCTTCGTGCGTATCGTCGACCGCAAGAAGGACATGATCATCGTCTCCGGCTTCAACGTGTACCCCAACGAGATCGAGGACGTGGTCATGGCCCACCCGAAAGTCGCCAGCTGCGCGGCCATCGGCGTGCCGGACGAGAAGTCCGGCGAGGTGGTCAAGCTGTTTGTGGTGCCGCGTGATGGCGGCGTCACCGTCGAGGAGCTCAAGGCCTATTGCAAGGAAAACTTCACCGGCTACAAGGTGCCCAAGCACATCGTGTTCAAGGACTCGCTGCCGATGACCCCGGTCGGTAAGATCCTGCGTCGCGAGCTGCGCGACATCGCCTGACCCAAAGCCCCTCCCCACTGCAGGGGGAGGGGCTTTCCCGCCTCAACTGTCCTCGGGCAGTCCAATTGTTGTGATTTGGTAACTACCTTCGCGTGTTTCATGCAGCCCAGTGCTGCATCACCGGCAGAGACGAGCTAGGCTCTACGCGCTGCAATATGCGAGCTAGAGGCTTTTCGCGGGGTAACTAAGACAAGGATGGCCTGTGACTTTGCGGTCTTTTTTGGTCACTTTTGCGACTCTCAAGGCCATGTTTGGTGCTGGTCGGCCTCTGGCAAAGCTGCTACTCTCGGCGCGCTTCCGGGCCCTGGGCCAGCGGGAAAGCGAGCTATACACACAACAAACAACCGCCGTCGCGCGGTGAAGATCAGCTGTTGCTTAGGAGTGGGCTTCCATGACCGAAAACTTCTGGAAGGACAAGTATCCCGTTGGGGTTGCTGCCGAAATCAATCCCGATCAGTACCCGAACATCCTCGCGGTATTGAAAGAGTCCTGCCAACGCTTCGCCGACAAGCCTGCTTTCAGCAACCTGGGCAAGACGCTCACCTACGGCGAGATCTACAAGCTCTCCGGTGACTTCGCCGCCTACCTGCAGAAGCACACCGATCTCAAGCCTGGCGACCGCATCGCCGTACAACTGCCCAACGTCCTGCAGTACCCCATCGTGGTATTTGGTGCCATGCGCGCCGGCCTGGTGGTGGTCAACACCAACCCGCTGTACACCGCGCGGGAAATGGAGCACCAGTTCAACGACTCCGGCGCCAAGGCGCTGATCTGCCTGGCCAACATGGCCCACCTGGCCGAACAGGTCGTGCCCAAGACCGGTGTCAAAACCGTGATCGTCACCGAAGTTGGCGACATGCTGCCGACCTTCAAGCGTCTGCTGGTCAATGCCGTGATCAAGCACGTGAAGAAGATGGTGCCGGCCTACAACCTGCCCAAGGCGGTCAAACTCAACGACGCCCTGGCCAAGGGCCGTGGTCAGAGTTTTGCCGAGGCCACTCCGAGCAACGATGACATCGCCGTGCTGCAGTACACCGGCGGCACCACTGGCGTAGCCAAGGGCGCGATGCTCACTCATCGCAACCTGGTGGCCAACATGCTGCAGGTCAAGGCACTGATGGGCGCCAACCTCAATGAAGGTTGCGAGGTGCTGATCGCGCCGCTGCCGCTTTATCACATCTACGCCTTCACCTTTCACTGCATGGCGATGATGCTGATCGGTGGCCACAACATCCTGCTGACCAACCCGCGCGACCTGCCGGCGGTGGTCAAGGACCTGGCCAAGTACCGCTTCACCGGTTTCGTCGGCCTCAATACCCTGTTCGTTGCCCTGTGCAACAACGAGGACTTCCGCAAGCTGGACTTCTCCAGCCTCAAGCTCACCGTCTCCGGCGGCATGGCCCTGCAACTGGCTACCGCCGAGCGCTGGAAGGAAGTCACTGGCTGCGCCATCTGCGAAGGCTTCGGCATGACCGAGACCAGCCCGGTGGCCACGGTCAACCCGTTCAGCGCCATCCAGCTCGGCACCATCGGCATTCCGGTGCCCTCGACCCTGTGCAAGATCGTCAACGACGACGGTCAGGAACTGGCGATCGGCGAGATCGGCGAGCTGTGCGTGAAAGGCCCGCAGGTGATGAAGGGCTACTGGCAACGCCAGGAAGCCACCGACGAAATCCTCGACGCCGAAGGCTGGCTGAAGACCGGCGACATCGGTCTGATCCAGGAAGACGGCTACCTGCGTATCGTCGACCGCAAGAAGGACATGATTCTGGTGTCCGGCTTCAACGTCTACCCGAACGAACTGGAAGACGTGCTGGCAACCCTGCCGGGCGTGCTGCAGTGTGCCGCCATCGGTATTCCGGACGAAAAATCCGGCGAGGCGATCAAAGTGTTCGTCGTGGTCAAACCAGGCGAGAGTGTGACCAAGGAGCAGGTGATGGAGCACATGCGCGCCAACCTCACCGGCTACAAGGTACCCAAGGCCGTCGAGTTCCGCGACATGCTGCCGACCACCAATGTCGGCAAGATCCTGCGTCGCGAACTGCGCGACGAAGAGCTGAAGAAGCTGGGCAAGAAGTGATTCGAGCCTGCTGAAACGAAAACCCGCTACGGCGGGTTTTTTATTGCCTGGCGACCTGGATGGTAGGGCCGCTAGGGCGTACTCGGCTTTGGCTTCCTGCGTCGCTCTACCTCCTGCATCCATGCAGTCGTCGCGAAGCAGTACGCCGCCAGAGTTTCGCTGGAATGGCGTGGTGCCTGGTGTGGCATGGCTCGGCGGACTGTTCGCTTCGCTCCTGAGTCCGCCCTACGCGACGCGAAGAGGGCGGGTTCGGAACTGTCCACTGTCAGGGGTAAAGCGCGACGCCATGAGCATCAACACAAGCGTGGCAGCGGCCATCGCCATCCAGCTCAGGCGCAGGTCATCGGTGTACTGGCGTAGCAGTCCAGCCAGCAGCGGCGCTGTGGCGGCGATCAGGTAGCCGCCGCCCTGCACGAAGGCCAGCAGGTCGCCAGTCTGGCGTGGGTCATCCAGGTGATCCTGGGCCACCACCAGCGAAAGCGGGAACAGCGCGCCGATGCCCACGCCCAGCAGCATGCAGATCGGCACCACCAGTTGCAGCGGTGCCAGCATCAGGCCAAGCAGCCCGGCCAGCAGCGCCAGCAAGACCACCGCCAGTAACACACGTCTATCCGGGTAGCGTGGCAGCAGGCTCGATGCCAGCAGGCCCGCGACCACTTCGCAAAGCGTCAGCGCAGCCAGCAGCAGGCCGCTGGCCTGCGCGCTCCAACCCAGTGAGGTGTAGTAAGGCGGCAACCAGGCCAGCACCAGCGTGTAGCCGGCGGTGCCGATGCCGAAGAAGCTCATCAACAGCCAGGCCCTTGGTGAGCGCCAGACATCCAGGCGCGGCAGCTCGCTCGACGTTGCGACTGCCTGCGCAGGCGCGGCGCGGTACCAGAATGCGGCAGCGAGCAGAGCAGGTAGTGTCCAGCTCGCGAGCGCCCACGACCAGCCTATCGAGTGCGCCAACCAGGGCGTCAGCGCCGCGCCGAAGGCCGCGCCACCCATGATCGCGCAACTGTAGAAACCGATCAGGCGGCCGCTGTCAGTGGGGAAGCGCGACTTGATCAAGCCCGGCAGCAGTGCCTGGACGAAGGCGATCCCGGCGCCAGCCAGCAAGGCAGTGGCGATCAAGGTACTGGAGTCCGGCAGCACGCCGCGCAGCAGGCAGGCGAGGGCGATCAGCAGTACGCCGAAGAGAATCCCGTTGCGCTCGCCGAGGCGCTGGCGCAGCAGGCCGGCGGCCAGAGCGCCAAGGCCCATGATCACCACCGGCAGGCTAGTCAGCAGGCTGGCACCGACATGATCCAGGCCGGTGTCGAGCTGGATATGGTCGAGCAACGGTCCGATGGCAGCCAGCACCGGACGCAGGTTCAGGCCGAGCAGGACGATGGCGATGAGCAGCAAGATCTGGCGCTTCATGCTTGTGACTCCTTCGCACCGCGCCAGGCCACCAGCAGGACGCCGCCGACGATGCACAGCGCTGCCAGCAGCATGCTCAGGCTGCCCTGTTCGCCGAGCAGGCCGATGGCGATGGCGGCGCCGGTGATCGCCGCCACCGAGCCAATCTGGCTGAGAAACACCGTGCCAGCCAGGTTCTGCAGGACGAAGAACAGCGCATAAACGGCCGCGAACAGCAGCATCTGCAGGGCCAGCAGGCCCACTGCCGTGCTGTTTTCGAGACGTGGTGCGAGGTCGACACCGAACAGGCCAAGCGGCACCAGCAGCAGCGCACCGCCGAGCAGCATGCCGGGCGCCAGGGACAGCGGGCTGGCACCAACCGGCCAGTAGCGGGCACGGTAGATGTTGCCGAACGCCAGAAACACCGGCACGCAGAGCGCCGCCAGCACCCACAGCAGGGGGCTGTCGCCGGCGTTGAGCTTGCCTAGGGCCAGCAACAGGCTGCCCGCCAGACCAATGCAGATGCCCAGCAGACGAATACGGCTCAGTCCTTCCATGCGCAAGGCCAGTGCCAGCAGGTAGGTGATCAAGGGTGGGAAGGCCAGGCACATCGAGGCGAAGCCGGCGCCGACATGGCCAATCGAGCTGAACAGCAAACCATTCGGCACCGCGATGCTGAGCAGCCCCGAGGCCAGGTAATAACCCAGCAACCCGGGGCTGATGCCGGGGCGCTCGCCGCGTATCCAAGTGAACAGCAACAGCAGCAAACCGCCGCCCAGCAAGCTCCAGAGCAGGTAGGCCATGGCCGGCCAGCCGACGTTGCCGGCCAGTTTGACCAGGATGCTGGTCAGTCCCATCAGAGCGCCGATGGTCAGTAATAGTGACAAGGCGAGAACGGGACGAAATTGGGAGCCGGGCATGCAGCTGTCTCCTGAGGGTGGATGCGTTACGATGCAAACATTCTTTTTGAAAAGTATCTTGATATCAAGATAAATCGAGGGCGATATGCAAGACCGCGCACAATTGGCTGCCGAACAGTGGCTTCGACAGCGGCCAGATCTGGACGGTTTTTCCATGGCGGTGATTGGCCGTCTGGGCGAGCTCAGCCAGGTGATCACGCGTGATCACCTGCTGCCGTTCTTCACCGAGCACGGCTTGCAGGCCGGGGAGTTCGACCTGCTCGCGACCTTGCTCCGCTCGGGTGAGCCCTATGCACTGATGCCCACGGCGTTGTACGAGAGCGCGATGATTTCCTCGGGCGGCATGACCAGCCGCATCGACCGCCTGGAAAAGGCCGGGCTGATCGAGCGGCGCAAACACCCCAGCGACCGCCGTGGCGTGCTGGTGGCACTGACCTCGGCCGGCTTCGAATTGATCGACGGCATTCTCGAAGCCCATGTGGCCAACCTGCAGCGCGTGCTCTCGGGATTGACCGCTGCCGAGCAGCGGACGTTGCATGAATTGCATGGCAAGTTGTTGGCGGGGCTGGCTGTACGGGATGGGGTGTGATCGCGGCTTGTTGGCAGTTCCCACGCTCAAGAATGGTTGCTGGCGCGCCAGGCTTAATGGCGCCAGCGCTTAGGCAGTGACTGGCAGGAACGTCATGTGCGTGGGAGAGGCTTTAGCCGCGACGTGGCCATCCATAGTTGAAAAACTCGCGGCTGAAGCTCCTCCCACCCGTAGGGCGGACGACGCGTCGCGTTCCCGTCGCTAGGTGGATGAGAGGAGCGTCATCTCCGCACATGCCCACGTGACGCATGAGAATCATCAAATATGAATTTTTATATGACAGCTTCGTGATGAAAGCTGCCAGAAAGCTTCCACGCCTATGTTCTTGCCCATGGCAGGCGCAGACCTGCCACAGCGTCGTGACCGCCTTGGCGGCCGACCATTACCAACAAGAACAAAACGGTATACATCCATGCCCCTGACAGGCCTCGCGTTCCTTCTCTCCGTTCGTTCGTTGCGTAACCCTCGCTGATCGTCTCCAAGCCCCAGCCGAATTCCGTCCGGAGAATCTCCATGCTCACATTCCTTGGCTTCGCCATGGTCTCGACTTTCATGTACCTGATCATGAGCAAACGCCTGTCGGCGCTGATCGCCCTGATCATCATCCCCATTCTGTTCGCGCTGATTGGTGGCTTCGCCAACCAGATCGGCCCGATGATGCTCGAAGGCATCAGCAAGCTCGCGCCCACTGGCGTGATGTTGATGTTTGCCATCCTCTACTTCGCCATCATGATCGACTCCGGGCTGTTCGATCCGCCCGTGCGGCTGATCCTCAAACTGGTCAAGGGCGACCCGCTGAAGGTCGCGGTCGGCACCGTGGCCCTGGCGCTGATCGTCTCCCTCGATGGCGATGGTTCGACCACCTACATGATCTGCGTCGGCGCCATGCTGCCGCTTTACAGCCGCCTGAAGATGAGCCCGACCATCATGGCCGGGCTGATCATCATGGCCGGTGGCATCATGAACATGACCCCCTGGGGCGGCCCGACCGCACGTGCCGCCAGTGCCTTGCACGTCGACCCATCGGACGTCTTCGTGCCGATGATTCCGGGCATGATTGTCGGCGCCCTAGCGCTGTTTGGTGTCGCGTATCTCTACGGCCTGCGCGAGCGCAAACGCCTGGGCGTGCTGCACCTGCCGGACGACCACGTCACCCAAGACGACATCAGCGTGTCGCAGTTTCCCGAGGCGCGTCGGCCGAAACTGTTGTGGATCAACGCCATCCTCACCGTGGTGCTGATGACCACCCTGATCGCCGGTCTGCTGCCGATGCCGGTGCTGTTCATGATCGCCTTCAGCATCGCCATGATCATCAACTACCCCTGCCTGCAGCAGCAGAAGGAGCGCATCGCCGCCCATGCCGGCAACGTACTGGCGGTAGTCGGGCTGATCTTCGCGGCCGGTATCTTCACCGGCATCCTCAGCGGCACCGGCATGGTCGAGGCCATGTCCAAGAGCCTGCTGGCGGTCATCCCTGACGCGTTCGGCCCCTACCTGGCAGTGATCACGGCATTGGTGAGCATGCCGTTCACCTTCTTCATGTCCAACGACGCTTTTTACTACGGCATCCTGCCGGTGCTGAACCAGGCCGCGTCCAGCTACGGCATCAGTGCCGTGGAAATGGCGCGCGCCTCGATCGTGGGGCAGCCGGTGCACCTGCTCAGCCCGCTAGTGCCCTCGACTTATCTGCTGATCGGCCTGGCCAAGATCGAATTTGGCGACCTGCAACGCTTCACCCTCAAATGGGCGGTGATGGTGTGCATGGTCATCCTGGCGGCGGCCTTGCTGCTGGGCGTGTTCCCCTTTATCAGCGGCTGATCGAGCCGCTGCGGTGTCCGCGCGACGCTCCGGCTCTGCAAGGTCGACGCTGCCAGCAGAGCCGCAGACGCGCATGCATCACCTGATTCGGTTCATCCTGTGCGCTGGTGGCCCTGGTCGCTACAGGCGAAAACGCGTCTACATCCGGTGATGCTCCACCAGGAAATCCACGAACACCCGCACCCGCGCCGGCATTGCCGATCCACCCACGAACACGGCATGAATCGGTTCCCGATCTCCGGGGTTGAAGGCTTGCAGCAGCGGTACCAGGTCGCCGCGCTGCAGGTCTTCGGCCACGCTGAATTCGCCGATGCGCGCGATGCCGGCGCCGACCCGGGCAAATTGCGCCAGCGCTTCGCCGCTGCTGCATTCGATATTGCCGCAGACCTTGAGCGAGAACGCCTGGCCATCGCGGATGAACGGCCAGTTGGGTTCGGCGCGGCGGAAATTGAAGCGTAGGCAGTTGTGCTGCAACAGGTCTTCCGGTCGCTGCGGCGTGCCGTGGCGTTGCAGGTAATCGGGGGAGGCCACTACCACCTGGCCGGTTTCGCCGATCTTGCGGGCGGTCAGCGGGCTGTCCGGCAGGTGGCCGAAACGCACGGCCACGTCAGCCTGGCCACCGAGGATGTCGACCACCTCGTCGCCCAGGCTGAGGTCGACGGTGATGTTCGGGTAGCGCGCGCTGAACGCCGCCACCAGCGGCACGATGGCCAGCCGACCATGGCCGAGCGCGGCACTGACGCGCAAGCGCCCCCGTGGCACGCCCTGATCGGTGATGGCTTCTTCGACCTCCGCCATATCGGCAAGGATGCGCCGGGCACCGCGCAGGTAAGCTTCGCCCTCGGCGGTAAAGGTGATTGCGCGGGTGGTGCGCAGCAGCAGGCGCGTGCCGAGGCGCTGCTCGGTGCGCGCGATGATCCGGCTGACCGCCGAAGGCGTCAGCCCCAGTGCACGTGCAGCGGCCGACAGGCTGCCTTCCTCCGCCACGGTGGCGAACACCACCATGTCACCTGATCGGCCGCCTATGTCCATTTGTGCTCCGTAAGCAAAGGTGTTTGCCAGAAATGCCATCTACCGCCGTCAAGGTTTGGATCCTAGCATTCGCGGCATAGATGAGGAGCCTTTCCATGCGTATCAATCCACCACTCGTTGCACTCGCAATCGGTGCCTTCGGCATCGGCGTTACCGAGTTCGCCCCCATGGGCATGTTGCCGGGTATCGCCAGCGATCTCGGCGTATCCATTCCCGCTGCCGGCCTGCTGGTCAGCGCCTACGCCCTCGGCGTTCTGCTTGGCGCGCCACTGATGACCCTGACCACCGGCAAGATTCCCCGACGCTACCTGCTGATCGGGTTGATGGCCATCTTCACCCTGGGCAACCTGATGTCCGCCCTGGCCACTGACTACACCAGCCTGCTGATCGCCCGCGTGGTGACTTCGCTGAATCACGGCGCCTTCTTCGGCGTCGGCTCAATCGTCGCCGCCAGCGTGGTCGCGCCAGACAAACGCGCCGGGGCGGTGGCTGCGATGTTCATGGGCCTGACCCTGGCGACCATCGGCGGCGTGCCGCTGGCGGCCTGGTTCGGTGAAGTGCTTGGCTGGCGCACGGCGTTCTGGGGCATCACCGGGCTCGGTGTGCTGGCGATGGTCTCGCTATGGTTCGCGCTGCCCAACGTGCCGCTGCCGAAAAGCGACGGCGTGCTGGCGGAAATTCGCGTGCTGGGCCGTGGCCCGGTGCTGGCAGCACTGGCTCTGACCGTAATCGGCTCCAGCGCGATGTTCACCGTGTTCACCTATATCGCGCCGATCCTCAGCAGCGAGACCCAGGCCTCCACCGCGTTCATCACCGCCATGCTGGTGCTGTACGGCATCGGCCTGACGCTGGGCAACGTGTGGGGCGGCAAGGCGGCGGATCGCTCCGTCGACCGCACCCTGATCGTCTCACTGAGTGCGCTGATCCTGGTCTTGCTGGCCTTCACCGTGCTGATGCGCTGGCCGCTACCGGCTGCCGTGGCCATCCTGATCTGGGGCATCGCCAGCTTTGCCATCGTGCCGCCGCTGCAGATGCGCGTGATGGAAGCCGCCAAGGACGCGCCCAACCTGGCCTCGGCGGTGAATATCGGCGCCTTCAACCTCGGTAATGCCATCGGCGCAGCGCTGGGCGGCGCGGTGATCAAGGCGGGGTTGGGATACCCGGCGATTTCCCTCGCCGGCGCGGCAATGGCGGGGCTGGGACTGCTGATGGTGCTGGGGTTCGCCTGGCGCTCCAGAGGTGCAGCGGCGGTAACGGTTTAAGAAGAGGCACTTGAGACGGGGGTTTAAATCCCCCCTCCGGTTTACGCCTTCGCAGCAGGGCTCAAGCGAAAGCTGACACCCATGCGGTTGAACGCGTTCATGGCTGCGATAGCCGCCGTAAGGTCGACCAGGTCTTTCGGGGTGAATGCAGACGATGCCGCGACATAAGCCTCGTCGGAAACATGCGTTTCGCTGACCAGTGTCACTTCTTCCGTCCAGGCCAAGGCGGAACGTTCCTGCTCGGAAAACAGATGCGCGGCCTCATGCCAGACTGGCACCAGAACGAGCTTTTCTACTGACATACCTCCCTTGATCAGATCTCGCGAATGGATATCGATGCAGTGCGCGCATCCATTGATTTGCGATGCCCGCAAGAACACGAGATGGATGAGCTGAGGCGGCAGGTTCGTTCCGGTGGTGACGAAATGGTGCAGTCCTCCCAGTGCTTTAGCTGCGCCGGGTGAAGCCTCAAACCAATTAAGACGAGTCATAGAGCAGTACCCTTTGTGGATGGGGGATCAGTAAGGTCTGCCCAATTAAGACAATTAAGAGGATCAAGGTATTGATCCAATTAAAGGCTTAATCAATGGTCCACTGTGCGGGGCGTTGTGGCTTTTGATGCCGTGTGGAGCGGCTGCTATCGGCCAAGAGCGGACACACCTTTGTTAGCGTCCGATCATCCCGTTTGACCCTGGAGAGCGATCTAGGAAGCTGAGGATGCAAAACTGGGCTTCACACGCCAAACAGGCCCCTGCATTGCGCAAATGTAGCTCTACACACCTACAAACTTGACCAGCGTTTGTGTGATTAGGCGGGTGCTGCTGTAAGGTAGCTTCACCGTCGGTTAGGGTAGCAAGGGGGCGTATCTAGAATGGTTGCGCCCCTTTTATTCGCCAGAGAATAGCGACCTGCTTCCAAATCTGCCAGAACAAAGCAATTTAATAAGCTGTTCATTCTTTAGTTTACTACTGGCATATTGTAAGGCCTTCTCAATGTTTCCGGCTGGGTTCTGATTGATTGCTTTAATTGCATTGAGGGGCTTGTGTTGATTTTCGAGGTATTGTTCTAATTGTGCTCTAGATAAAAGCGATGAGAGATATGAAGTAGCCACACTACCAACATTTATGTACGGTGGGCTGGCAGTGTGCCTTCCGTTATAAATATAAGACCAATATATTTTGTCATCGAGATGACTCTTTATAAGCTGTCCAAGCCGAGCAGTAGTAAAACGAACGGCTAGATTACTTGAGAAATAAGAAATCATTCCTCCTCTTAGCTCTCCGTCAAAAAAAGTTGGTCGGCCATGGGAAAAAAAGACTGGGACCCCAGTGGTTTCTTGTAAATCTTGGGCTTTTTCTATTTCTATGGAGGTCGGATGGGGGCCTTTTACTTCAAGATATAGATGTGCGTTGGGTAAATAGAAATCGGGCTTGTAAATACCGTGCCTTGTTAAAACCTGCTCTGGTTCATAAAGCCAGGCAATACCTAAGGCGTCAAGCATCGCAGCCCAGCGAGTCTCGGAGTAGGAGCGCATGTGATAATTATTGTGATGAAATACAGTACGCCATTCATTCATGGAGTTATCTCAAGGATTTCGCAGTGGCTAGTCATTGATAAAAGTGGAAGTATTCTGTTTGAATAGTGATATGTCGCGTCTGGTTTTGAAAATATAATCCATCCACTCGTTGTGGCTTGAGGGCAAATAGATCATGCCAGAAACTCTTGTGATTGCAGTATAGATTAGTGCAAGCTTTTTCGAGAAGCTTCTTTTGCTTGTAAGTGATGAGAAGTAATACAGATCCTCTGATATTGCCAGTCGAGGTAATTCATAGTTCTTGCAAGAGAAAACAGTGGCTACAAGATGACGAGAAGGAGTGCTTTGCATTAATTCATCTAACTCTGCGCAAGTGTAAAGTTGAGAGACACCAAATTTCGAGCCCACCTCTTCAAACCACTTATCTACACGTGAGAAAGAGTCGCTCCACGACATAGCTTGCCTCAGCTGCTCCCAACTCTGATAACCGGATATTGCTCCATGCGTCGGACGCTTGCCATGAACGAAGAGGTTAAGGCAGTCGTCTATAAAATTTTTAAAGAGGCTATTCCAATCTATTACAGCTACCGCTTTGTTATGTTGTCGACCTTTGATCAGCCAATCAAAGATTCCCCATTCGTCACACGTCAAGATTACGCATTGCGCTGGTGGGAATGAGCTTGGGTCATACTCCTCGACTACAGTCTCTTTGTTTTTGTCTGCCTGGAAAGGGTGGCTGCGTGACTCTGGATAAGCTTCTACTAACTGATTGACATAATCGGTAAGCGAAGGGCCTGCTCGCAGTGATAAGGACATCTCGCGATGACGAATGGATGCCTTGTGAGCTACATACTGACCTTCTAAGTTTTGCAAAGGGTCCCCTAAGGCAATAACTGTCTGTGGGGTCATGTCAAGTATGTTGATCATTGGCTGGGACAAATCGTGTCCTTCATCAACAAGGATCACTTCTGCCTGCTCTGGGATTTGAAGTCCAGCCAATGACATTTGCTTGATACGGTGATAGCCACGCACAGGAATGCATTCGTCGCCGCTCTCAATGTGCGACAATTTAAACCAGAGTTTCGCCGACGCAGCGGCCACAATCTCCTGGTTAACTTTAGAAAGGTAATTGATGTAGTTCCGAGGTATGTGCTTGGTAGTGATTACTGAATCATCGGATTCACAAAATTTATACACCACCGCCCAGCAGAGCGATGCCACCTGGGCGGAACTTAAATTTCCAATCGGACCAAACGCGAGCTGCTCTGCAAGCTTAGGATAATTTAGAGGTACCCTTGAAGAGGCGGCTAGATTGGCCTCGAGATTTTTGTTTCCCTTGGCGAGTACTCGCTCTGCCATGCTTTTGAACGTGCTGGTCCAGATCTGACCTTTAAAACGCTTTTGAATGGGAAGGAGTTTGGCGCTAACATCCGCAAGAAAAAGAAATTTTCGATCCGGCATTAATGCCAGGATTTCTGCTAATACATAAGTTTTTCCTGTACCGGCGAGGGCCTGGGCTTCAATTGATTCTTGCGGGTTTGCTCGTACTGTATCCACAAAGCGCAGTTGTGGATCGCTCAATAGAACAACATGCCCGCTGGGCCTCCTGTGCTCATGACTTATAACTCCCGAAAGTTTTGCATATTGCCGCGAGAAATCAAAATTCCATGATCCATCGGGGTGCAGAAACTGACGTTTATACAGCGCATCGTGGTCCAGCAGACCGACTCCAACCGCCGGAGCTAGAATAAGCCCCGCTGTGAATGCTTGTTGTGAGTAGTCAGTGCTCAACACTGATCGCAAAGTATCAGTTGAATAGCCAAGCAATTTAACAAAATTTCGTTCAAGCTCTAATGAGCGAGTATTTTGTGAATTCAGTTTCGGGAGTTGCTGAAGGAAAATGACAGCCGCAGCTTCGTATCGAGCTAGACTCGGAAAATCAGGAAATGTGCCGCTCGAAAGGGCGACGCAGAAGCTTTCGCTTAAGGGCAAGTACCAATCTGGGCGATTCATAACATAAGATATTGGCTCAAGAGATGGCACATCATGCCATTTCCAAGCTCGGAATACTACTGCGCCAATCTGTAAAGTAATACACGCTGATTGTGGTTTTGTTCTTAGGCTAGCCTAAGGTCATAACGAGGTTCAGCTAACTGGTCTCATCAACTAGAATACTTCAGCTCTGTCCTCGATTGTTCGATTGTTCGATTGTTCGATTGTTCCATACAAGGATGGGACGGCTCATTCAGAAAAACGGCAAATCCCCCACATCGACTCCCACGCTAGAAATATATTTAAGCGTGGATATTTGCCTTAGCTTCTTTAGCCCCAAAATAATCTTAGGTGCAATAAAGCTCCTCCCGTTTAGGTATCCGGAAAATTCAGCAGTATCACTTTCGCCACATTCATACTGGTCACATAAATCGTCGTATGCCTCAGAGTAACAAAGTGGGCTGCTGACATCGGCAAGGGCTAGCAATGCGCTCATTTCTCTTATCGAATAATTCTTACACAGAAAAGAATAAAATTCACGATCCATGCCGGAACCAGACAACAAAACATCCCGCCAATTTGACTTGTTAGATTCGGCTGTTGCTCTGATACGAAACTCAAGGAAATTAGCAATTTTCTCTGCCGAGATATCTTCAATTGATATTTCCACGCCAATATTAAAAGCAAACTCCCGATGAGACTTTATTACATCTATAATTTCAGACAGGCCTCTCTGGCTAATTGAGTATCTCTCGCATATTTCATTCTTTACAACTCTGAAGCAAGGCTTTCCCCAGTTGGACTTACGGGTTAGCTCCTTTGAAATATTTTCGATAACAGATCTTGAGGCTTGCTTCGTGTATGTTCCCGTGCCGTACTCATCGGAGAGAAAATCAGTAAGAATTTCCGCATTCTTTATACCTTCTGAGAGCGCACAGAAAGCCGAATAAAACACCTCAATATTAATTAGTGAAACGCTACCCTCAAGATGCTTATTATTATTGTTGTCATAGGCATATCGAAAGGTCTCTCCGGTAGGGTCAATCAACGAAAGCTCACGAATTGCAGGCTCTATGAGTGAGACCATCTCTTTATATCGAGGATCACACTGCCCAGATGCAGTCACATACATTTCCCACAACGCACCGAGATCATGAGTTCTCATCAGCTTTGGATCAGATACAGTAATATGCCCTCTGACTCTTTCAATTAACCTGATTTGCATCTTCAGAAATAATTCTACTCTATGCCGAGCGCAGAATACGATCGGATATACTACTTCGTCCGGGCCAAATCCCCTGGATATGGTATCTCGGCACACTGTGTGAACGACGCTGTCAAATCCATTTGCATAGTAATTTGTTCCAGGCCAGCCATTCCTGCCTACGCATGCATTCAGCTGTGTATTCTCACCGCTCGCGAATAAATTCATGTAAACATTCCCTTTATGCTGATTGCCCATAGCGCCCCGCACGTCAATGCAACCACAGTACGCGCGACAGATAATTTACCCGCGCTACTGAACCTCTTTGCTTTCGATCAGACTTTAAATTAATCGCGCCTGACTTTGCTCACCAATTTGCAGAATAAGGGGACGGATTTATTTCTAGCCCCGGCTGACCGCTCCTGGGCGGTAGCAGCCTCTCGCGAAGGTCAGCTAATCGGCATAAGCGACCAGTCGCGACAGGCAGAATCGCCGGAGCTGACGCTCGGCAGCATCTATATCGTGGTCTGTCCCCGATTGTTTTGCTCAAATCGGGACAACACGATATTCCAACGGTAATCCAAATTTCTCCCGCAAGCCGTTCAGATAGGCTTGGTCTTGGGGCGTGAGCGGTGTTCGCCCAACCGCAACCAACTTGGTGCTAAAGCGAGAGTCAGCATCAAAGACTGAATAGAAGCCATATTCAAGTAATTGTCCGAGCGCAAGCCTGAGCACCGTGCGTGGCACAAGGTCAGATTTGACCTCATAAAGGATGCGCTCATTAAGTGTCTCGACGGAGATATCTACAAAATCTTTTTCGCAGCTGATGTCTGCATCTGGATACTCCGCTCTAAGCTCATCAAGTAGTTTTGCCTGAATTAGCCCGTGCTCCGGGGTGCAAACCTTTCCAGCGGAACCACTCCTGTAGAACGGTAGTTGATTCGGGGCATCTTTACGACCTCTGCGGCCCGGACTGACTCTGTCGACGAACGGGATTTGAGTTGCGTTCCGGATTTCATTGAACTGATAACGCTTTAGGTTCAGGACATACTCACCATCTTGTGCGTATGTTCTAGGTGGATACCAGCGCACATTCTCCTGCCGAAAGCGGACGTTGATAATGCCGCCTACCCATTCCGGATCCCCCAGAGCGGTGGTATCCCCCCCTACAGCGATAATTTCGGAACGCATTTCATCGATCCAGCCATTCGCTGAAAAATGTTTATGAGCGGCGTCAGATTGGCTGCGACTGAGGCATTCTAAATCCAAAATTTTGGCCACATATCTGCGCCGGCCTCCGGGCTCGCAGGTATAAATAGTCACGTCCACCGCCTCATCCATACCAGCAACGGTTGAGCGACTATCATTCACTCCCTGCAAGAAACCGTACTGCCAGCCATCAATCTGCCAATCAAAGCGAAACAGCCACTCTTCGTGGCCGTAACCAAACATTCTGGAAAATGAGGGTGGTCTGGAGACTTCAAGTCCTCTAGCCTCCCCGGTGGGACGTCTCCACCCTTGAGAGTTGAAGCACACCCTAGAAAGATACTCCATTGATTTCGCCCCGTTCGGCTCAGCTTTGGAATTCATTAAGCCATAACATGCTCATGTTGAATCGGCCTTCGTAGACGCGGTATGTCCACTTTTGGCCGAAACCCGCCGCTCCATTACGCCTTATCTTCACGCTCTTCCGCTGCGGCATAGCCTGCCCGCCCCACGCTGTAATCTGCGACAATCCCGCCTTTGCCCTGATTGCCCCGATCTAGATGACTGACCTCGCCACGCTGCAGAAGAACCTCGACCACGTCATGATCGCCGAGCGCCATCGCTTGCGCCGGCAGTTGCATGAGCTGCAGAAGCATCCAGATGAGGCCAAGCTGGCGCAGTGGTTGGAGCGTTTTCAGGCGTCCAGCGACAAGGTGGCGGCTCGGCGTAGCAGCATCCCCGTGATGCGCTACGACGATGCGCTGCCGATTGCCGCCAAGCGCGACGAGATCAAGGCCGCGCTGGAGAAGAGCCAGGTGGTGGTGATCGCCGGTGAGACCGGTTCGGGCAAGACCACGCAGTTGCCGAAGATCTGTCTGGAGATTGGTCGGGGTGTGCATGGGCTGATTGGCCATACCCAACCGCGCCGCCTGGCAGCGCGCAGTGTGGCGACTCGGGTAGCGGAAGAGATCGGCACGCCGCTGGGCGAGCTGGTCGGTTATCAGGTGCGGTTCGAGGATCAGAGCAAGGACGGCACGCTGATCAAGCTGATGACCGACGGCATCCTGCTCGCCGAAACCCAGCACGACCGCTTTCTGGAAAAGTACGACACGATCATCGTCGACGAGGCGCATGAGCGCAGCCTCAATATCGACTTCCTGCTCGGCTATCTGAAGACCCTGCTGCCGCGTCGCCCGGATCTGAAGTTGATCATCACCTCGGCGACCATCGATCTGGAGCGTTTCAGCAAACACTTCAACGACGCGCCTATCATCGAGGTATCTGGCCGCACCTATCCGGTGGAAACCTGGTATCGCCCGCTGGCGGCGGAGGTGGACGAGGAGGGCGAGCGCCTGCTCGATGACCTGTCCATCGACCAGGGCATTCTCGCTGCGCTGGATGAGATCGCCGAGCACGAGCGCAACGTGGGCCAGCGCCCCGGCGACGTGCTGGTGTTCCTGCCCGGCGAGCGCGAGATTCGTGAGGCGGCGGAGGTGCTGCGCAAGGCCAACCTGCGCCTGACTGAGGTGCTGCCGTTGTATGCACGGCTGACGCCGGCCGAGCAGCAGAAGATTTTCGCGCCCATGGCCGGGCGCAAGATCGTGCTGGCCACCAACGTCGCGGAAACCTCGCTGACCGTGCCGGGTATCCGCTACGTGATCGACAGCGGCACCGCACGCATCAGCCGCTATAGCTACCGCGCCAAGGTACAGCGCCTGCCCATCGAGCCGGTGTCGCAGGCCAGCGCCAACCAGCGCAAGGGCCGCTGCGGCCGGGTCGAGCCGGGTATCTGCATTCGTTTGTACAGCGAGGAAGATTTTCTCGGGCGCCCTGAATTTACCGACCCGGAGATTCTGCGCACCAACTTGGCGGCGGTGATTCTGCAGATGCTGCACCTGCGTTTGGGCAGCATCGAGGACTTCCCCTTTATCGAGCCGCCAGATGGCAAGGCCATCAGCGACGGCTTCAACCTGTTGCAGGAGCTGTCGGCGGTCAATCGCGAAAGCCAGCTCACGCCCATCGGCCGGCAACTGGCGCGCCTGCCCATCGACCCGCGCCTGGGGCGCATGGTGCTGGAAGGCGCCAAGCAGGGCAGCCTGGAGGAAATCCTTATCGTTGCCGCCGCGCTGTCGGTGCAGGATCCGCGCGAGCGACCGATGGATCGCCAGCAGGCCGCCGACCAGGCGCACGCGCAGTGGAAGGATGTCGATTCGGACTTCGCCGCGCTGATCAACCTGTGGCGCGGTTTTGAGGAAAAACGCCAGGAGCTGGGCAGCAACCCGCTGCGCACCTGGTGCAAGAAGAACTTCCTCAACTACATGCGCCTGCGCGAATGGCGCGATGCGCACCGGCAACTGGTGCTAATCGCCCGTGATCTGCAACTGATGGGCAAGGGCAGCCAGAGCCGCTCGGAGGCGCAGGGCGAGCAAACGGCTAACACGCCGCAGCCGACCAAGGACACCCGTGTCAACGCCATCGCCCGCCAGCAGGCCGAAGCCAGTGAGGCGGCGGTGCGGGCGAAGAATTACGCCGCCGTGCACAAGGCGATTCTCGCCGGCCTGCTCAGCCAGATCGGCCAGAAGACCGAGGAGGGCGACTACCTCGGCGCGCGCCAGCGGCGTTTCTGGATTCACCCGTCGAGTGTGATCGGGCGCAAGAAGCCCAACTGGATCATGGCCGCTGAGCTGGTGGAAACCACCAAGCTGTTCGCCCGTATGGTGGCGAAGATCGAGCCGGACTGGATCGAGCCGCTGGCCGGCCACCTGGTGAAGAAGAACCATCTGGAACCGCACTGGGAGAAGAAGCGCGGCCAGGTGGTGGCGTACGAGCAGGTCACCCTGTACGGCATGATCATCGTCGGTCGCCGCCCGGTGCATTACGGCCCCATCGACCCGCCTGTTTCGCGCGAGATGTTCATTCGCGAGGGGCTGGTGCGCGGCGAGATCAACAGCCGCGTGCGCTGCCTGACCGCCAACCGCCAGTTGCTCGAACGTCTCGACGAGCTGGAGGCCAAGTCGCGTCGCCGCGACATTCTCGCCGACGAGGAAACCCTGTTCGGCTACTACGATGCGCGTATCCCGCAGGACATCTACCAGGCTGCTAGTTTCGAGAGCTGGTACAAGAAAGGCAGCGCCGCCGACCCGCAGCTGTTGATCATGCGTGAGGAAGACGCCCTGGCTCGCGATGCCAAGGAAGTCACCGCCGCGCAGTACCCGGACACCTTGCGCATTGGCGAGCTGCAATTGCCGCTGAGCTATCACTTCGAGCCCAACCACCCGCGTGACGGCGTGACCCTGCGCGTGCCGGCGCCGCTGCTGCCGCAACTGCCGCCCGAGCGCCTTGAATGGCTGGTGCCGGGGCTGCTGGAGGCCAAGTGCATCGCCCTGGTGCGCGGCCTGCCCAAGGCGCTGCGCAAGAACTTCGTGCCGGTGCCGGACTTCGTTGGTGCGGCGCTGGACAAGCTGGTGTTTGGCCAGGGCTCGTTGCCGCAGGCGCTGGGGCATGAACTGCTGCGCATGACTGGCGCGCGGGTGTCCGACGAGGCCTGGGCGGAGGCTGCTGAAAGCATCGAAAACCACCTGAAGATGAACATTGAGGTGGTCGACGCTCAGGGCAAGTTCCTTGGCGAAGGTCGCGATCTGGCCGAGCTGACCGCACGTTTCGCCGAGGCCAGCCAGGCGGCCTTGGCCATCCCGCAGCAGAGCGACAAGCCGAAGGCGGTGGAGGCCAAAGCCTTTGCCGAAGTGGCCGAGAAGACGCAGCAGAAGATCGCCGGGCTTTCCATGACGGTCTACCCGGCCTTGGTGGAAGAAGGCGGAGTGGTCAAGGAAGGGCGCTTCCCGACTCAGGCCGAGGCCGACTTCCAGCACCGCCGCGCCCTGCAGCGCCTGCTCTTGCAGCAACTGGCCGAACAGGCCAAGTTCCTGCGCGGCAAGCTGCCGGGGCTGACCGAGCTGGGGCTGCTCTATCGCGACATCGGCCGCGTCGAGGCGCTGGTCGAGGACATTCTGTTGGCCAGCCTGGATGCCTGCATCCTCGAAGGCGAAGCCACGCTGCCGCGCGATGGGGCAGCTCTGGCGCAACTGGCCGAGCGCAAGCGCGGCGACTGGACGACGCATGCCGAACGTATCGCCCGCCAGGTGCTGGAAATCCTCAAGCTCAACCATGGCCTGCAGAAGCGCTTCAAGGGCAAGATCGACCTGGCCCAGGCGATGGCGCTCAACGATATCAAGCAGCAGCTCGCGGGCCTGGTGTATGCCGGCTTCGTGCGCGAGACGCCGGGCGAGTGGCTCAAGGAGATTCCTCGTTACCTCAAGGCCATCGAGCAGCGCCTGGACAAGGTGGGTGCGCAGGTGCAGCGCGACCGTGTGTGGACGGGTGAACTGGCCGGCTACTGGGAGCAGTACAAGGCCCGCGCTGCCAAGCATGCCCAGGAAGGCAAGCGTGATCCGGAGCTGACGCTGTACCGCTGGATGCTGGAGGAATACCGCGTGTCGCTGTTCGCCCAGCAACTGGGCACGAAGATGGCGGTATCGGACAAGCGCCTGAGCAAGCAGTGGACGCTGGTTGAAGGTTGATGATCGGCGCTCGCCCCGGTGCAGGGGCGAGCTATCCACTGATGAATGCGGAAACTGAAGAACGATGAGTGTGAATGATGAAAACGTCGGGCTGGGACGCCGTGGCTGCCTGGGCCTTTTCCTGGTCGGCCTGGCCTTTGTCGTACTGATTTTCGCCGGGCTGATCTACATCATGACTCGCCCGCAGGACAGCGAGATCGAGGCCGGCGAGCGTGCGGCCATCGAGGCCTGCTGGAAGAGCGCGCAGGCCACCGAGCGCAGCTTCACCGAGGAAAGTTGCCAGGAGATGGAGAAGCAGTTCCTGCGCAAGTTCGGCCATCAGCCATGAACCTGCTGCAACGCCTGAGCTTCAAGCATCTGGTGGTGGGCTTCTGCGTGTTGGCGCTGGGGAGCGTGGTACTGATCTGGTGGCTTAGCGGCGCGGCCTATTTGCGGCCCTATGCCGAGCAGACGGTGATCTTCGGTCAGGGCGAGTTGAAGCTGCCGCCTGAGCTGGCTGGCCCTGGCCCGATTCGTGTGGTGCACTTCTGGGACCCAGATTGCCCCTGCAACGGGGAAACCGACGCGCACCTGCGCTACCTGATCGGCCTGCACCGCAATGCCGATGTAGCGTTCTACAGCGTGCAGAAGCCGGGCAGCCAGGGTGAGATCGCGCCGTTCCTGCGCGGGCGGATGAAGCCCTTGCCTGGCATCGAGGGCATGGAAGCGCTGCCGGCCAGCCCGGCCCTGGCGATCTGGGATCGTGACGGCAACCTGGCCTATGCCGGCCCTTACAGCGAAGGGCTGGTGTGCAACTCCAGCAACAGCTTCGTCGAGCCGGTGCTCGATGCGCTGACTCAGGGGCGCCATGTTTCCCTGGCCAGTGGGTTGGCGGTGGGGTGTTATTGCGCTTGGAAGTAGTGGGGGAGGCTGATCTGCCCACAGGCGCCTCGCTTCCTCGGATGTTTGTCCGTCTTGAAGAGCGTTCCGTGTAGGAGCCCCGCCTCGGGGCGAAGCGTTGGCCAGGATTGCCGGGGTTGTGGCCGATTCGCCGCGAGGGCGCGGCTCCTACAGGATGGTGCGCTGCGAAGCGTGCATGTCCGGGCTTTCGGTTGCGTAGCCCGGATGCAATCCGGGGCATGCATCGAATCTGTATGCGGGTTTGGTATAGCTATCGCGGCTGAAGCCGCTCCTACGGAATAGGGGTATGAGCGGCTTCAGCCGCGATGCTTTTGCCGCGCTCAATTGCCCCGGATTGCATCCGGGCTACAGCGCCAACCACCCCTGATTTCTATCTAGCTGCCGCTCTGCGACCCAGCCTTTCGCTAGGCCCAAGCGCCTCTAGCTCGCATTCGAAAACCTCAAAATCTCCTCAATGTCAAGCCAGACCGTGCTGTCAGCTGGCGGCATCTTTCGTGTCAATGATTCCTGTCAATTTGCTGACAAACAGCTCTAAAACGGGGCTGTGATCATTTGTCGCACCCCTGCGCTTCTTTGCTGGCTTCTTGCTGCAAAGTGTTTCAAATCTTTGCGTAAATGTTTCGAAACATGTCGAATGGATGCTGTAAGTTCGCTCATAAGTAGGCCGCTAATGAATTGTATGAGGCCTTCTTAGCCTGCACCATCCGCGCTTCCCACGGTTTACCGCTTCGCTTGCACGGATGCTCAAGCTCTGAGTTCTCGCTGCCGGCCTTTTACTCGATGGGCTGCACGGCAACTGAAGCCGACTGTGGGCTCACTCAGTTGAAGGTCGTGACATGAAAGAAGAGAAATACCATCGTTGTGTGCGCTGGCTGGTGATGGCGATTGCCTTCTCGGCGCTCGGTGGATGTGACTGGGCACTGTTCAACTCGAAAGGGCAGATCGGTGTCGAGCAGGGCAACCTCATCCTGATCTCCATTGGTCTCATGCTGATCGTGGTCATTCCCGTGATCGTCATGACCTTCTGGTTTGGCTGGCGTTATCGCGAGTCGAACGAGAAGGCCACCTACATGCCCGACTGGGCACACTCGCACAAGATCGAACTGGTCGTCTGGGGCGTTCCCCTGATCATCGTCGCGGTACTGGCGGTCATCATCTGGGAAACCTCGCATTCGCTCGACCCCTATCGCCCGATCGAATCGGACAAGCCTGCGCTGAACATCGAAGTCGTCTCGCTCGACTGGAAATGGCTGTTCATCTACCCGGACCAGGGCGTGGCCGTGGTCAATGAGCTGGTGATTCCGGAGAAAACCCCGGTGACCTTCCACATCACCTCCGACACGGTGATGAACGCGCTGTCGATCCCGCAGCTCGGCGGGATGATCTACGCCATGGGCGGCCAGCGTACCCAGCTCAACCTGATCGCCAACGAACAGGGCGAGTTCTTCGGCCAGTCCGGCAACTTCAGCGGCGAAGGCTTCTCGGCCATGCGCTTCACCACCCACTCGGTCAGCGATGAAGGCTTCGCGCAGTGGGTCGACAAGGTCAAGCAGTCGCCCGAGGTCATGGACTTCGCCGCCTTCAAAGAGGTAGGCGAGCCCGGCGAGATGGTCAACCACCGCTATCCGATCTACCCGATTCGCTACTTCGGCCAGGTCGAGCCGAACCTGTTCAACAAGGTGATCGGGCAGTACGTGACCTTGAAAGATTCCCACAGCACGGCCATGCACGAAGCAGCGGAGGTGCAGGAGTGAATATGTTTGGAAAACTGACTCTGGACGCGATTCCGTACCACGAGCCCATCATCATGATCACCCTGGCCATCGTGGCGCTGGGTGGTCTGGGACTGTTCGCGGCGGTGACCTACTTCAAGAAGTGGGGCTACCTGTGGAGCGAGTGGCTCACCTCGGTGGACCACAAGAAAATCGGCGTGATGTACATCCTCGTCGCGCTGGTCATGCTGGTGCGTGGCTTCGCTGACGCGATCATGATGCGTACCCACCTGGCGATGGCCCACGGTGACGGCCAGGGCTACCTGCCGCCCGAGCACTACGACCAGATCTTCACCGCGCACGGCATCATCATGCTGATCTTCGTGGCCATGCCACTGGTCACCGGCCTGATGAACATCGTCGTGCCGCTGCAGATCGGCGCGCGTGACGTGGCCTTCCCCTACCTGAACTCGCTGAGCTTCTGGCTGTTCGTCGGCGGCGCGCTGCTGATCAACCTGTCGCTGGGCCTGGGCGAGTTCGCCAAGACCGGCTGGGTGGCTTATCCGCCGTTATCGGGGATCAAGTTCAGTCCGGGTGTAGGCATGGACTACTACATCTGGAGCATGCAGCTATCAGGCTTGGGCACGACCCTGACGGGGGTCAACTTCATCGCCACCATCCTCAAGATGCGTGCACCGGGCATGAGCCTGATGAAGATGCCGATCTTCACCTGGACCATCCTGGTGACCTGTGTGCTGATCTGCGGCGCCTTCCCTCCGCTGACCGCGACCCTGGCGATGCTGTCGCTGGACCGCTACCTGGATTTCCACTTCTTCACCAATGAGCTGGGCGGCAACCCGATGATGTACGCCAACCTGTTCTGGATCTGGGGTCACCCGGAGGTGTACATCCTCATCCTGCCGGCGTTCGGCGTGTTCTCCGAAGTGGTGGCGACCTTCTCGCGCAAGACCCTGTTCGGTTATGCCTCGATGGTCTGGGCGACTGCGGCCATCGGCGTGCTGTCGTTCGTGGTGTGGCTGCACCACTTCTTCACCATGGGCTCGGGGGCCAGCGTCAACGCCTTCTTCGGCATCATGACCTCGATCATCGCCATCCCCACCGGGGTGAAGATCTTCACCTGGCTGTTCACCATCTTCCGTGGCCGTCTGCAACTCAACGCCATGACCTGGATGACCCTGGGCTTTCTGGTGACCTTCTCCATCGGCGGAATGACCGGTGTGCTGATGGCGGTGCCGGCGGCGGACTTCGTGCTGCACAACAGCCTGTTCCTGATCGCCCACTTCCACAACGTGATCATCGGCGGTGCGGTGTTCGGCTACCTGGCCGGCATCATCTACTGGTTCCCGAAAGCCTTTGGCTTCAAGTTGCTCGATCGTTTCGGCCGCTACTCCTTCTGGTGCTGGCTGATCGGCTTCTACTTCGCCTTCATGCCGCTGTACGTGCTGGGCTTCATGGGCATGACTCGTCGCCTCAACCACTTCGACAACCCGGCCTGGGTGCCGTGGGTGCAGGTGGCCGTGGTCGGCGCTGTGCTGATCGGTATCGGCATCGTCTTCACCGTGGTGCAGTTCGTCACCAGCTACATCAAGCGCAAGGAAAACCTCGACGTGAGCGGCGACCCCTGGGATGGCCGCACCCTGGAGTGGGCGACGTCCTCGCCGCCACCGTTCTACAACTTCGCGGTCATCCCGACGGCGGACAAGATCGACGCCTTCTATGAGGCGAAGAAGAACGGTGTCGAGCTGATGCCTGCGCCTGAGCACTACGAGCCGATTCACATGCCGAAGAACACCGGTAACGGTTTGGTGGTGTCGGCGTTCGTCATCGCCTTCGGCTTCGCCATGATCTGGCACATCTGGTGGCTCGCCATCGTTGGCCTGGTCGGCGCCGTGGTCAGCTTCATCGTGCGTTCCTACGACGAAGACATCGACTACTACGTGCAGCCCGAAGAGATCGCGCGGATCGAGCAGGCGCACCACCAAACCAAAGCCAACGCAGTCGTACAGGCCTAACCATGACCGCTTACGAACCCCATTTCCCACATGACGCTCATGGCCATGGCCATGAGCACCACCACGACAGCAGTGGCATCAAACTGTTCGGCTTCTGGGTCTACCTGATGACCGACCTGCTGATCTTCGCCACGGTGTTCGCCACCTTCGCGGTGCTGAGCAACTCCTTCGCCGGTGGCCCCACCGCGAAGGAAATGCTCGGTGGCGGCTTGCACCTGGTGCTGGTGGAAACCTTCGCACTGCTGTTTTCCAGTATCACCTACGGCATGGCCATGCTCGCCACCTACCGTGGCGACAAGGGCGCGGTGCTGCGCTGGCTGGGCATCACCTTCCTGTTCGGTGCGGCCTTCATCAGCATCGAGCTGTACGAGTTCCGCCACCTGATCCATGAAGGTGCCGGGCCACAGGTCAGCGCTTACTGGTCGGCGTTCTTCACCCTGGTCGGCACCCACGGCCTGCACGTCAGTGCCGGTCTGCTGTGGATGCTGGTGCTGATGTTCCAGGTTGGCAGCCGTGGCCTGACCGACACCAACAAGACCCGCGTCGGGCTGCTCAGCCTGTTCTGGCACTTCCTCGACGTGGTGTGGATCTGCGTGTTTACCGTCGTCTACCTGCTGGGGGTGCTGTAAATGGCTCACCAAGATAATCACGCCGCCCACGCCGTGGGCTTCAAGGATTACCTGACCGGTTTCATCCTGTCGGTGATCCTCACCGTGATCCCTTTCATGCTGGTCATGCACCCTGAAGTGCTGGGCCTGAGCCGTGGCGCGACCCTGATCACCGTGGTGCTCTTCGGCCTGGCGCAGGTGCTCGTCCACCTCGTGTACTTCCTGCACATGAAGACCGACGCAGAAGGCCGCTGGAACGTGATTTCGATGATCTTCACCGTGTTGATCATCGCGTTCGTGGTCGGCCTGTCGGTCTGGATCATGTGGAGCATGCACTATCACATGATGATCAACTGATGCTGGCGCTCCTGAAGCAGTACCTCAACCTCGCCAAGCCGGGCATCGTCTTCGGCAATCTGATTTCCGTGACGGGCGGTTTCTTCCTGGCTTCGCGTGGCGATATCGATCTGGCGCTGTACTTCGCGACAGCGCTGGGGGTTTCGCTGGTGATCGCCTCAGGCTGCGTGTTCAACAACTATATCGACAGGGACATCGACCAGAAGATGGAGCGCACCCGTAACCGGGTGCTAGCGCAGGGGCTGGTGTCCCCTGTGCACGCCATCGTCTATGCCTGCGTGCTCGGGGTGGCGGGGGTGGCCTTGCTGTACGCCGCCACCAACACCCTGGCGGTGATGCTGGTGCTGATGGGCTTCGTGGTCTATGTCGGCCTCTACAGCCTGTGGCTCAAGCGTGGCTCGGTGTACGGCACCCTGGTCGGTAGCCTGTCCGGGGCGGCTCCGCCCGTGGTCGGCTACTGCGCGGTGAGCAACGAGTTCGACGCTGGCGCCGCCATCCTGTTGTTGATCTTCAGCCTGTGGCAGATGCCGCATTCCTATGCCATCGCCATCTTCCGTTTCAATGACTACCAGGCCGCGAACATCCCGGTGCTGCCCGTTATCAAGGGGATCTCGGCGGCCAAGCGGCAGATCGTGCTGTACATCGCCGCCTTCGTGGTCGCGACCCTGATGCTGACGCTCAGCGGTTACGCCGGCTACAGCTACTTCGTGGTTGCCGCGCTGAGCGGTGCCTACTGGTTGTGGATGGGCGTATCGGGCTACAAGGCCGTCGATGATCGGGTGTGGGCGCGCAAGCTGTTCACCTTCTCCATCATCAGTATCACCATGCTCAGCGTGATGATGTCGGTGGATTTCATCTCCGCGCCCGAGCAGGTATTGGTGACCTCCATCAATCACCTGTGCAGCCAGTTTGCCGACAGTGCGCAGGGTATCTGCGCGGTGGTCGCCGGTATCTGACCTTGGTTCTGTGGGGGGCTTCAGTCGCGATTGTCGCCGCTGAAGCGCCTCCCACGGGTGCCACGCTTCATTGCCTGTAGGAGCCCCGGGGCGAAGCTTTGCTGGCACCTCCAGTCTGTCGCTACTGAAGCCCGATCTACCCTACGCAATCACCTGCAACTTTGGCCAGGTGGCCAGCCAGTTCTTGTCATGCAGGCGCTGTTGGTAGATCTGACTCCTCTCGTTCTGAAAGCGCCCGGCCGGGCGCACGATAAGGCCGAACAGATCCTCCAGGCCGAGCGGTGCGGCGACCTCCAGCCTGTCTTGTTCATCGAGCCTTATGGCCACCGCCGTCGCGGTCTCTGGCCAGTGCCGCATCGCTTCGGTAGCCGAGGCGTAAGGCGCATCGTCATTGCGCAGATGCATGCGTGCCTGATTCTTCACCGACCACTGCAGCGATTCGTCCCTGTGGCGCAGGATCGTCTCCAGTTCAGCGTCGCGAGCGGGGGCGGTTTGGCTGCGGTCGAACCAGATCACGTCGATATCTTCCGGCAGCGGGGACGGCGTGCGTTGATGCAAGTGATCCCAGACTGCGCTGCGCACGAAACCGGCGGCCACCCAGCAATCGGGCAAGTCGAGCCCGCGCACCTGCTGCAGGATGCGCAAGCGCTGTGGGTCGTTGGCAATGAGTGTCTGGAGTTGAGCGGCGAGATTCATGTGCGCAGCCTATCAGCGGTGCCCGTTGCTTGCCTGCTCAGTTCATCCAGCGCTTCTGGCTTGATTCCAGATCACGCAGCCTGCTGAATCGCATGGCACCGATACAGACCTTAAAGGCCAACCCAGTGGTGGTCGGGCGCCGCTTTGCACTAAAGTCCCCGAGCCGGTCGCCGGGACGGATTTTCCCGGCCAGAGATTTTCGAGGGAGGCGCTTGATGCGTTTACCACGCATGCGCAACGTGATGGCCTGGACGCTGGTAGTGCTGTTGTTGATCGTGGTGGCCTTGCTCGGCATTCGTATCGCCGGGCTGTCGTCGTTGCCCGAACTGGAACCCTGGCACCGCCTGGTGCCGTAGGAGCTGGAGGTCAGCGAGCTGGACGCTGCCGACTGGCAAGCCTATCTGGCCGCCGAGGCGGCCCTGTTCGAGCGCCTGCAGAGTGAGTTGATCGAGCCGGTCACGGCCTCCGGCACGGCGCCATACAGCCGCTACGCCAGCGACAGCCCGGTCTACCCCGGCAACCTGCTGCGCGACTGGAATCGCTCCTTCACTCTGCAGCCGCCAGGTCCGGCGCGTGGCGTGGTGGTGTTGCTGCATGGCCTGACCGACTCGCCATACAGCCTGCGCCATATCGCCCAGCACCTGAGCGAACAGGGGCTGTTAGCGCTGGTGCCGCGCATGCCTGGCCATGGCACGGTGCCGGCGGCGCTCACTGCTGCGCACTGGGAGCAATGGCTGGCCGCTACCCGCCTGGCCGTGCGCGAGGCGCGGCGCCAGGTGCCGGACGGGCCGCTTTATATGGTCGGCTACTCCAACGGCGGGGCGCTGGCGCTGCGTTACAGCCTGGCGGCGTTGGAAGACGAGCGCCTGGCCATGCCGCAACGCCTGGTGCTGATCTCGCCGATGATCGGTGTCACCAGCTACGCCCGTTACGCCGGGCTGGCGGCCCTGCCGGCGTTGCTGCCGGCCTTCGCCAAGTCGGCCTGGATGAACGTGCTGCCGGAGTTCAACCCGTTCAAGTACAACTCCTTCCCGGTGCACGCGGCGCGGCAGACCTATGAGCTGACCAGCGAGGTGCAGTCTGCCTTCGATGCCGCCGAAGCCGATGGCCGTCTGTCACGATTGCCACCGGTGCTGGCCTTTCAGTCGCTGGCCGACAGTACCGTGAGTACACCGGCCGTGGTGCGTCATTTGTTCGAGCGTCTACCGGCCAATGGCAGCGAACTGGTGATTTTCGACATCAACCGCTCGCAGGCGGCCAGCTCGCTGCTGCGGGCGGACATGAGCGGCTTGCTCGAGACCTTGCTGCCACCGGCTCAGCGTGACTACGACCTGACGGTAGTGGGCGTTGCGCAGAGCGGTGGTCGTCAGGTCGAGGCGCGGCGAATCACCGCCGGCGAGCGTGAGGCGCGGGTGACGCCATTGAACGTCGAATACCCGAGCCAGCTGTTCTCGCTGTCACACGTTGCACTGCCGTTTCCCACGGACGATCCGCTGTATGGCAGCGAACCGACCTCCGAGGAGTTCTACGGCGTAGCCCTTGGCACGCTGGCACCGCGCGGTGAACACGGCGTGCTGGTGGTGGGGCTCGATAGTTTGCAGCGTATGACGTCCAACCCCTTCTACGCTTATTTGCGCGAGCGCATCGACGAAGACTTGTAGGTGGTTCGATGCGCACGGCGTCCGACCGGAGGGGGCGCCGTGCGCACCGAGTGGTTTGAGGGGTTACAACCGGAAACGCCCGACCAGGCCATCGAGCTGGGTCGATAGCGCCTGCAGGTCGCTGCTGGCCTGGTTGAGCTGGTCGGCGATATGGGTGGTGCCGACGGTCAGCTCGTTGATGTCGACGATGTTGCGGTTGATGTCTTCGACCACGCTGGACTGTTCTTCGGTGGCAGTAGCGACCTGGATGTTCTGGTCGCTGATCTGGCCGATATGGTTGTTGATCTGCTCCAGCGCCGCCGACGCCTTGCTCGCATATTCCACCACCAGCGCGCTCTGCCGTTGCCCCTTGGCCATGGCCTCGACGGCCGAGCGTGATTCGTTCTGCAGGCGGTCGATGACCTGCTGGATCTCCTCGGTGGAGGCACCGGAACGGCTGGCCAGGGTACGTACCTCGTCGGCCACGACGGCGAAGCCGCGGCCTTGCTCGCCAGCACGCGCCGCTTCGATGGCGGCGTTGAGCGCGAGCAGGTTGGTCTGTTCGGAAATGCTGCGGATGGTGTTGAGCGTGGTGCTGATGGCGTCGGTCTGCGCGGCCAGTGCCTCGATCACCTTGGCGGCCTGTTCCAGTTCGCCGTTGAGGGCATCGACCTGGCGATGCGCCTGGCTGACCACGGCGCTGCCGTCGCTGGCATGCTGGGTCGCCTCGCGGGCGACTGCTGCGGCGTTCTCGGCGTTGCGCGCAATCTCGTTGACGGTCGAGCCCAGCTCGTTGATGGCGGTGGCCACCTGCACCGTACGGTCGCTTTGCGCCGTGCAGTTGCTCTGGGTCAGGCGCGCGCGTTCGGCCACGTCGCGAGCCATGCCCGAGAGTTGGCGCGAGTTGTCGGCGAGCTGGCGCATGGCGCCATGCACCTTGTCGATGAACTGGTTGAAGCTGCGGGCGATCTCGCTCAGCTCGTCCTGGCCGTGCAGGTCGATACGGGTGTCCAGGGCCAGGTTGTCGGCAGCCTGGCCCAGGCTGCTCTGCAACACCGCCACACGGCGACGTAGCTGCACCACGATCAGCCAGGAAATGATGATCGATACCAGCAGGCCGATGGCGATGATGGCGATCTGACGGGTAATGCCTTGGTCGTAGCTCTCGGCACTGTGCTGGTTCTGCTGCTCAGCCTGCTGCAGCAGGGCATCGAGCAGGTCGTTGGCGCCCTGGCGCATCACGCCGTAGGTCTTGGCGTACTGGTCGCGATAGATCTGCTGCGCCTTGGCCATGTCGCCGGCGTCGAAGGCGGCGAGCATCGGGTTCAGTTCATTGCTGACCATGGCTTCGAACTGATCAAGCAGTTGCTGCGCCTGGACCTTGCGCTCCGGGTTGACCTGGGCCGCCACGGCCTGGCGCATCGCTTCGCGCATGCCGGGCACATCTTCGTTGCGGGCATCCTGCACGCGCGATTTCACGCCGCGTTCGTCGCGTAGCGGAGTTTCCTGCAGCAGCATCATGTCGAGCCCGACGCGCATACGCGGGATGCGCGAGGCGACCTCGGCCATGGCGCGCATCGGCGCAGCCGTATTGAGATAGAGCACCTGCGTGTCCCGATGCATGCTCGACATGCTGCTCAGGCTGGTCAGCGCCACCAGCAGCAGGGCGATGCAGGGAATCGCCACCGCGATGATCAGGCGGGTTTTCAAAGAGAGGGCGTCGAGACGCATGGGCAGACTCCATTTCGAGATAGGGCGCAGGGCGACGCTCAGCCTATCGGGCCGATGTTGCCGCTTTTGTATCGGCAGCGATGGCCAGGTGCATGAGGGCAAAGACGAGCGCTTTGACGAAAAGGAGTAGGCCGGCACAGCTGTCGGCGCAGAAGGGGTGATGGCCGCCGGCAAGGTCGGCCATCAGGGTTCAGGCTTGCAGCAACGCATCCAGTTCGCCGCCACGTTCCAGTGCGGCGAGGTCATCGAAGCCGCCGACATGATGCTCGCCAATGAATATCTGCGGCACGCTGCGGCGCTTGCTGCGCTGCAGCATCTCCGCCATACGCTCGGGCGAGCGACTCACGTCGATTTCCTCGTAGGTCACGCCCTTGCGTGTCAGCAGCGCCTTGGCGTTGATGCAGTAAGGGCAGTATGCGGTGGTGTAGAGGGTGACGGCTTGCATGGTGTACCTCCGGCGTCATCAGACGGCTACTGGTGGAAAATCGACAACGGTTTCGGCCAGGTTGTTGAGGTAATTGGTCAGCGTCATCAAGGCGACGTTGGCCACCACTTCGACGATAGCGGCCTCGCTCAGCCCTTCATCGCGCGCGGCTTGCAGCTGCGCATCGCTGAGGCGGCCGCGGCTGTCGATGATCTGCCGGGTCAGGCGCGCTACGGCATCGAACTCGCCATCGCGGGCGCTGCGAATGTCCGCTGCGCTAAGACCGGCCTTGCCGGCGAACAGGGTGTGCGCGGCCAGGCAGTATTCGCAGCCGTTGACCTGCGAGCTCGCCAGCGCCACCACTTCGCGCGCCTTGGCGTTCAGTGTGCCTTTGCCGAGCGCCTGGGACAGTGCCAGGTAGCCGCTCAGCGCGGCCGGGGCGTGGGCCAGGGTGGCGAAGGTATTGGGGATGAAACCGAGGCCCTTGCGGATGCCTTCCAGTTGCGTCTGGGCGCTGGCAGCGGTTTGTTCGAAGGGCAGTGCGGCGATACGAGTCATGGTGTTTCTCCAGTCTTGGGTGGGGAGCTTGTCGTTCAAGCCTGGAGCCATGCTAGGCAATCGATCTGGCTTTTCGGATTCAGATCGTCGATGTTGTGCGACAGATCGTCCAAGAGTGCGAGATGACCATGGATCGCCTTTCCAGCCTGCTGCATCACTTCAACCTGCACGCCAGCACCTTCCACCGCGGTGGGTTCTGCGGCACCAGCAGCCATGGCGAGCATGAGCCGCATGGTTACATCCATCTACTGCGTGCCGGGCGCATGAGCTTTCGTGAAGGCGATGGCCGCGAACTGCGTCTGGAAGAGCCGAGCCTGATGCTGGTGGCCAGGCCGCGCCTGCACCAGATGACGGCCAGTGAGGCTGACGGTGCCGAACTGGTCTGCGCGACCCTGGCCTTCGACGGCGGCATCGACAATCCGCTGTCGCGGTCACTGCCAGGCGCCATCGTCAAACCGCTGCGCGAGTTGCCGAGCCTGAGCGGTTGCCTGGACTGGCTGTTCGCCGAGGCGGCGGGGGAGGATTGCGGACGCGAACTGGTGCTCAATCGCCTGTTCGAGCTGATGGTGATTCAACTGCTGCGCCATCTGATGAACAGCCGCGAGCTGGCCTCGGGGATGATGGCGGGGCTGGCCGAACCACGCCTGGCGCGGGCGCTCAATCAACTGCACGAGAAACCGCAGCACGGCTGGTCGGTGGCCGAGCTGGCGGCGCTGGCCGGCATGTCGCGCGCCAGTTTCGCTGCGCATTTTCACGATGTGGTCGGTGCTACACCGGCGGATTATCTGGTGGGCTGGCGCGTCAGCCTGGCGCAGAAGCGTCTGCGCGAGGGCCGGCCCATGGCGCTGATCGCCGACGAGGTCGGCTATGAAAGCCCCTCGGCCCTGGCCCGTGCATTTCGCCGCAAGGTGGGGGCGAGTCCCAGCGAGTGGCTGCGTCAGGTCGCTCAATAGGCGAAATGGGCGATGGCTTGCCTGACCTTGTCCAGCGCGTCTTCCAGTTGCGCCAGGGTGACCGAGCCAAGGGCCAGGCGCAGCGCATGGGGCACCTGCTCCGAGGTGCTGAACGGCTCAGCGGTGGAGACCGCCACCCGCTCGTGCAGCAGGCGCGCCACGACCTGATCGGCGCGCACCTCGGCCGGTAACGGCAGCCAGAGGAAATAGCCGGCCTCATGGCCGATCGGTTGCAGGCCGGCCAGCACGCGCCGCGCCAGTGCTTGCCGGCAGCGGGCGTCCTCGCGCTTCTGTGCTTGCAGGCGGGCCAGTGTGCCGTCTTCGATCCAGGCGCAGACCAGCGCCGTCATGATGCCCGGGGTGTTCCAGGTGCTGGCGCGGATGCTGCGCTCCAGTGCGGCGACCCAGACGGCAGGCGCAGTCAGGTAGCCAACCCGCAAGCCGGTGGCGATGTTCTTCGAGAAGCCAGATACATGCACCGTGCGTTCGGGCGCCAGGGCGGCCAGTGGCGCTGGTGCCGAGCTGGCCAGGAAGGCGTAGGCGGCATCCTCGATGATCAGCAGATCGTGCTCGCGGGCGATATCGATCAGGCGCTTGCGCTGTCGCTGGTCGAGTACCCAGCCCAGCGGGTTGTGCAGGGTCGGCATGCTGTAGATCGCCTGTACCCGGCGCGTTCTGCACAGTGCTGCCAGGGCATCGAAATCGGGGCCGCTGGCGTCGCAGGGCAGCGCCAGCAATTCCACGCCGCGCGCGGCAGCAGCCGCCTTGAAACCGGGGTAGGTGAGGGCATCGACCGCGACCACGTCACCGGGCTTGAGCAGGGTCTGCAGGGTCAGCGCCAGGCCGTGTTGGGCGCCGTTGACGATCAGCACCTGTTGCGCCGTGACCGGGAGTCCCTGATCCGTCAGGTGCCTGGCCAGCAATGCCCGCTCATGGGGGCGCCCGGCATGCGGCTGGTAGCGCAGCAGCGCTTCCAGGTCACCAGACAATGCCAGCTGGCGCAGGGCCTGGCGCAGCAGATCGGCCTGGCCCGGCAACGTGGGGTAGTTGAAGTTGAGGTCGAGCATGCCGCCCTCGGTCGCCGGCTGGTCGATACCGTGGCCAGGCGCCAGGCTGGTCTCGCGCACGAAGGTGCCGCGCCCGGTTTCGCCACTGACCAGGCCCATGGCGTGCAGCTCGGCGTAGACCCGTGACGCGGTGACTAGGGCGATGCCGTGCTGCGCGGCCAGTTCGCGGTGCGTGGGCAGGCGTGTACCGGGCGCGAGCGCGCCGCAGCGGATGTCGGCGGCCAACTGATCGACCAGTTGCTTGTAGCGCGCGCGGGGCATGGGTTGTATCCATGACAATTATTTGATTGTCATGATCATTGCCCCGAAGCTGCGTGGCAACCCGTTTCATCACAGGAGCTGCCATGCACATCGCCATTCTGACCTTCGAGGGTTTCAACGAGCTCGACTCGCTGATCGCCTTCGCCATTCTCAACCGCGTCCGCCGGCCCGACTGGCGCGTCAGCATCGCCAGCCCAGTTGCACGCGTGACATCCATGAACGGGTTGGTGATCGATAGCCACATCGACCTGCAGCAGGCCTGCGCGGCCGATGCGGTGATCGTCGGCAGTGGCATGCGTACTCGTGAGGTGGTGGCGGATGAAGCGCTGATGGCGCAGCTGCGCCTCGACCCGGCGCGGCAACTGCTGGCGGCGCAGTGTTCCGGCACGTTGCTACTGGCCCGGCTCGGCCTGCTCGACGGCGTGCTCGCCTGCACCGACCTGACCAGCAAGCCCTGGGTGCAGGAGGCGGGTGTGCAGGTGCTCGACCAGCCGCTGTTCGCCCGTGGCAATGTCGCCACGGCGGGTGGCTGCCTGGCGTCGACCTATCTCGCCGCCTGGGTCATCGCCCGTCTGGTCGGCCTCGACGAGGCGCGCCAGGCGCTGCACTACGTGGCGCCGGTGGGTGAGAAGGCGCAGTACCTGGCGGGGGCGATGGCGGCGATCGGTCCTTATCTTCAGTACCGTACAGAGGCGTGACGGGTTCGTGCATCGCGGCAAGCTGTCGTACCATCGCCGACTGACCCCGCCACGAGCCTTCGCGCATGTTCGAAATCCAGCCCATCGACCCCGCCTACTACCGCCAGCAGACCCGCCGCAGCACCATGGTGATCGCGGTCATCTTCGTGGCGCTGGCCATGCTCTGCGCCACGGCGAGCACGCAGCTTTTCGGCACGCCCGGTGGCGACAACTTCAAGTGGAACCTGCTGGGTGTGCTGGCGGGGCTCGGCCTGACCATTGCCTTGGTGCGCCAGCGACTCTGGTTGCGGCCGTTCATGGCGCCGGCCGTTTACGGTTGGCGCCTCAAGCGCAGCCTGATGCGCGTGACCAACGTCATGCATCACGTCAAGGCAGGCGTGGCCCAGGGCGATGAAACGGCGATGAAGCTGCTGCGCTTCTACCACCTGGGAGTGACCCAGATGCATCAGCTCGACGGCAACTCCAGCGAGCTGAGCCAGATGGTGCGCGAGATCGACAGCCATCGTGAGGCGATGGAGCAGCAGGGGCTGGACATCGAGCAGACGCGGCTCGACCTGGCCTGGCTGGAGCGGGTCAAAACGTTTAGCTGAACACTTCTTGTCGATCCAGGGTTGAAGTCACAATGACTTTAAAGTTGTCATTGTGACCTGATCTCCTTGTTGTCATTAGTACCTGTTTTTTCTTATCTATCTGTTTTTTATAGATAAAATACATGGCACAGAATCTGACTCTCTCCGGGTGCAATGCCCATCACAGGAGAGCTCAGATGAAATCCATTGCCTTGCTTGCCCTTTCCCTCGGCCTAGCGGCCGCCAATGTTCTGCAGGCTGCCGAAGTGCTGGCCGAACGTGAAGAAAACTCGGTGGGTGCCGGTTTCGGAGGTTTGTCCGGCCTGATGCTGGGCGCCGCCGCGGGTGGCCCTGTCGGTGCGTTGGTCGGTGGCGCCGCCGGGCTCTGGTCGGGCGCACAGGTGCAGGCTGCCACTGGCAATAGTGGCACCGCCTATATGGTGCGCCACGAAGACGGTCGTGAGCAGTGGGTGCGCTCGCCCAAGGAGCGCTTCGCGCTGGGTCAGCAGGTGGAGATGAACGGCATCCGTCTGCAAGCGCAGTAAGTCGATCTCAGCGCGGCTCGTGGAAGCCGCGGCACTCATGCTCTTTTTGCTTCGAGGAACTTCATGAATACGAATTTTCAGGGTCGTCTGGCTGTCGTCACCGGGGCCAGCTCGGGTATCGGTCTGGCTGTGTGTGATCTGTTGCTGCAGCGCGGCGCGCGCGTGCTGGCTTTTTCACGGCGTCTGGGCGCGCTGGAAGCGCTGCAGGCGTTGCATCCAGAACAGCTGCATTGGTGTGCGGGTGACGTCACCGATATCGACGCGCTGCATGGACTGGCCGAGCGGGCGGGGCGGCTCGGGGCAGTCGACTATCTGGTGCCCAACGCCGGAATCGCGCGGCTGGCGCCGGGCTGCGATATGCAGGCGTTCGAGCAGCAGTGGCAGGTCAACGGCGCCGGTGCAATCAATACCTTTCAAGTGCTCAGGCCGCATCTGGCGCGGCCTGCGTCGGTGGTGTTCATCAGTACCTTTCTGCGGCAACTGGGGTTTGCCGGGCTCGGCGGTTACATCGCCAGCAAGGCGGCGCTCTCGGCGCTGGTACGTAGTCTGGCGCTGGAACATGCCGGCGACGGGCTGCGGCTCAATCTGGTTTCACCAGGGCCGACGGCGACACCGATCTGGAACAGTCTGGGCCTGGCCGACGATGCCTTGGCGGGCGTTGCCAGCGAGGTTGGCAAGCGCCTGGTCGACGGCGAGTTTCTCGATCCGCAGGCGATTGCCGAGGTGGTGCTGTTTCAGCTGAGCAATGGTGCACGCGGCGTCCACGGCCAGGATTGGGTGGTGGACAAGGGCTACACACTGCAATAAGTGAAGTCGGGGTGGCAGGGCTGCCGCCCCGATTCGGCGACATATCCACTGACATTTAGCGTGACGCATGTCCGCCGCTTAAAGGTTTTTGAAAGGTTCGCCTCTTAGCCTCCGCACGCGCCTTTCGCGTGCCTTACAAGAAAAAGAGGAGAAAGCGGTTTGTTGACCCTGATTGGCCTGTTGACCATCTGCAGCCTGGTTGTGCTGCTGCTTATCGGGCGCATGTCGCCTGTTCTGCCATTGATCGTGGTGCCGTTGCTCGGCGCTCTGGCCGCGGGCTTTGGCCCGGAGGCGATTTCCGGTTTCTTCACCGATGGCATCGGCCGCGTGACGGCGATTGCCACCATGTTCGTGTTTGCCATTACCTTTTTTGGCGTGCTGCAGGACACCGGGCTGTTCCGCCCGCTGATCGGCGGCATGGTCCGGCTGACCCGCGGCAACGTGATCGCGGTGACCGTGGCCACGGCGGTGATCGGCATGCTGGCGCATCTCGACGGTGCCGGCGCCACCACCTTCCTGCTCACTGTTCCCGCCTTGCTGCCGCTGTACAAGCAGTTGCGCATGAGCCCCTACCTGATGCTGCTGTTGCTGGCGATCGGCGCCGGTATCTTCAACATGCTGCCCTGGGCCGGACCGCTGGGCCGTGCCTCGGCCGTGACCGGCATCGAGGTCACCGAGCTGTGGCGTCCGCTGATCGCCATCCAGGGTATCGGTGTGGTGTTGTTGGTAGCCCTGGCGGCGCTGCTGGGTTGGCGTGAGCAGCGCCGTATCGCCGCCGGCAAGAGTGGGGACGAAGGGGTACTGGTGGAAACCAGCACTGATTTGCATGAGCCAAGCGCCGAGGAGCTTGCACTGGAGCGCCCGCGTCTGCTGTGGGCCAACTCCGCGTTGTTCCTGGCGGTGCTGGTATCGCTGTTCTCTGGCGTGCTGCCGGCTGGCTATATCTTCATGATCGGTCTGTGCCTGGCGCTGCTGATCAACTACCCCGGCGGCAAGGCGCAGATGCAGCGTATCTCCGCCCACGCTCCGGCTGCGCTGAGTATGGGCATGATCATCCTGGCGGCGGGCTCGATGCTCGGCATCTTCACCGGCACCGGCATGCTCACGTCCATTGCCCAGGACCTGGCGCAGGTGCTGCCGGCACCGCTGGTGGGGCAGATGCATATCTTGCTGGGGCTGTTCGGCCTGCCGATGGAGCTGATGTTGAGCACCGACGCCTACTACTTCGGCCTGCTGCCGGTAACGCTGGAAGTGGTCGGTGCCCAGGGCGTCGAGCCGGCCAGCGTGGTCTATGCGCTGACCATCGGCAACATCATCGGCACCTTCATCAGCCCGTTCTCGCCGGCACTGTGGCTGGCACTGGGTCTGGCCGGGCTGGATCTGGGCCGGCACATTCGCTATTCGCTGTGGTGGATGTGGGGCTTCTCGCTGGTGCTCTTCGGCGCGGCCTGGGCACTCGGTTTGTTCTGACAAGCGCTGCTAGCACTGCATCTCACGCCCGGGCTTGCACGGGCGTTTTGCATTCAGCGTGCTGAAAATTGTTAGCTGATTTCCACCTGGTAACGGAAGTTCTCCGCCGCCGCGCGTGACAGGCGATATTCCAGCGGCGTGCGGTCGTAGCCCAATGCGGTGCGTTCGATGGCCACGCTCGGGCTGGCTTCGGCCACATCCAGAATGGCAGCGAGCTCTGCATCGGCTGCGGAGACGGTAAGGGTTTCCTGGGCCGAGGCGATGCGCTGGCCGCAATGCTGCTCGTAGAAGGGATAGAGCAATTGCGGGAAGTGGTCGGCGGCGATATCCAGCAGAGCGCTGAAGCGCGAGGCGGGTAGCCAGATACGTTCATGGAACAGCGGGCGGCCGTCGATCAGGCGCAGGCGCTGGAGAAAGACGCAGGGCTCGCCTTCGCCCAGTTTCAGGGCCTGGCTGACGGTAGCGTCGGCAGGCACCTGGCGGCAGTCGAGGATACGGCTTTGCGGTACCTGAGGCTGGCCGCTGGCGCTGACCTGACGAAAGAAGCGAAACAGCGAGCCGTCGAAGTTCGGCCGCCGCACGAAGGTGCCGCGACCCTGGGCACGCAGCAGCAGGCCTTCTGCGACGAGGGTTTCCACCGCCTTGCGCACCGTTCCCACGGCCACGCCGTACTGGCGGGTCAACTCCGCTTCGGTGGGGATGGCTTCCCCAGGCAGCCATTCGCCTGCGGCGATCTTGCCCAGCATTTCGTCGCGTAACCGCTGATACAGCGGCAGGCGTTCGTCCTGTCCCAGAGCCGTGGTGCTCATAAACCTCACATCCAAAAGTCGACCGGCCGTCACTTTACCACTGGCCTGCAGATTGACAGCACTCGATCTCTGTAGATACAGTCATCTAATCATATATATGAATATATGTTCTACAAAAAGGAGTCGCTCGTACCGGCGGCTCGTACAAAAAACGACAGAGGTATCGCTTCGTGACGCCCATGCCTTATGCCGCAATCACCGGCATCGACACCCACGCGCACATCTTCCGCCAGGACCTGCCCATGGTTCCCGGCCGCCGCTACAGCCCCAGCTATGACGCCAGCGTGGAGCAGTACCTGGCCCACCTGGACGCTTGTGCGCTGTCCCACGGGGTACTGATCCAGCCGAGCTTTCTCGGCACCGACAACCACTACATGGTCGCGGCGTTGCAGCGTTTCCCGCAGCGTTTGCGTGGCGTCGCGGTGGTCGACGCGCAGGTCAGCGATGCCGAGCTGGACGAATTGGCCGCCGCGGGTGTGGTGGGCATACGCCTGAACCTGATCGGCAAGGTGCTGGAGGACTACACCGGCCCGGCCTGGAACGGCCTGTTCCGCCGCCTGGCGCGACGCGGATGGCAGGTGGAGATCCAGCGTGGTTTCGACGACCTGGCGCTGATCGTGCCGGCGATCCTCGAGTCAGGCGTCACCCTGGTGATCGATCATTTCGGCCTGCCGGCACCGAGCGTGCAGCTGGACGATCCGAAGCATGACGCTTTCTTCGATCTGCTCGACCAGGCGCCGGTGTGGATCAAGCTGTCGGCGGCCTATCGCAGCCAGTCCGATCAGGCCCGTGCCCAGGCCATCGAAGCGCGCCTGCGTGAAGCCTGCGGTGGAGTAGGGCGATTCCTCTGGGGCAGTGACTGGCCCAACACTCAGTTCGAGTCGCAGACCCGTTACGATCAGCAGTTCGTGCTGCTCGAGGCCCTGCTGCCCAACCCCGAGGAGCGCCGTCGCGTTCTGGTGGACAACCCCGCAACTCTGTTCGGTTTCGCCTCGGCGTAACCGTCGCTCACATCAGAACAACAAAAGGAATCAAATCATGATGAGCCTGCTCGTCGTCGCCGCGATCGTCCTCGCCGTCGCGTTGGGGTACACCACCAAGATCAACATCGGCCTGTTCGCCATTGCCTTCGCCTACCTGCTGGGCTGCTTCGGCATGGGCCTGAGCCCGGGCGACATCATCAACATGTGGCCGCTGAAGATTTTCTTCGTGATCTTCTCGGTCTGCCTGTTCTACAGCTTCGCCACCGTCAACGGCACCCTGGGAAAACTCGCCGGGCATCTGCTGTATCGCTGCCGTGGCGTGCCACACCTGCTGCCGTACGCGATCTTCGTCACCGGTAGCGTGATCGCCGGCATGGGCGCCGGTTACTACACCGTACTGGCCTTCATGGCGCCGCTGACCCTGTTGCTGTGCCAGCGCACCGGCATGAGCCTGATTCTCGGCGGCATGGCGGTGAACTACGGCGCATTGGCCGGGGCGAACTTCGTTTCCAGCCAGAGCGGCATTATCTTCCGCGGTCTGATGACCAGCGCGGGCATGCCCGAGAGCGAAGCCTTCGTCAACGCCCTGGCGATCTTCGCCAGCACGGCGATCATTCCGGTGCTGGTGATTTCCGCCTTCGTCTTCCTCGGTGGTCATGGCCGCAACCTGAAGAATGCGGTGCTCGCCGCCGATCTACCGGAGGCCTTCAACCGTGAGCAGAAACTGACCCTGCTGCTGACCGTGCTGATGATGGTGCTGGTGCTCGCTGCACCGCTGGCGCTGCTGGCCTTTCCGGACAACGCCACGGTCAGGTTCATCAACAGCAAGGTGGATATCGGCCTGATTGCCAGCGTGTTCTCGGTGATCGCACTGCTGCTCAAGCTCGGTGACGAGCGCAAGGCTATCGCCTCCGTACCCTGGGCCACGCTGATCATGATCTGTGGTGTCGGCATGCTGATTACCGTCGCGATCAAGGCCGGCGCCATCGACTCCCTGGCGTCCTGGATCAGTGGCAACATCCCGCCGCTGATGATCCCGGTGGCCTTCGGTGTGGTGGCTGCATTGATGTCGATTTTCGCCAGTACGCTCGGCGTGGTGGCGCCGGCGCTGTTCCCGATGGTGCTGCCGCTGTCGGCGTCGATGTCGATCGATCCGATGATCATCTTCATCGCCATCGTCGTAGGTGCCCAGGCCACCTCGATCTCGCCGTTCTCTTCCGGCGGCAGCCTACTGCTGGGCTCCTGCACGGACGACAAGGTGCGCTCGACCCTGTTCTCGCAACTGCTGCTACGCGCCGCGCCCATCGGTTTCGTCGCCGCCATGCTGTTCAACCTGGCGCTGACCTTCCTGTTCTGATGAGAAAAGGTTCTTCGCATAGTTTGGGGAAAGTGCGGGTTGATACCGGACTGGCAATTACGTGTTAGCTGTCGATGGCTTGGCACTATCCGTTAGCGTGTCGTCTGATCTGATGGGTTTCGCCCCTTACGGGCGACTCACTTTCTTTGCTTGTGCAAAGAAAGTAAGCAAAGAAACACACCCCTACATACGGCCCCGGCTGCGCCGGGGTTCCCTCGTTCCATCACCACTCCAGGGGCACGCTGCGAAGGGCCATCCCTGGCCCATCGCAGCTCTCGCGACATCCATGTCGCTCAACCCCTTACGTGGCGATTCCACTCGGCCTCCTGAAGGGGATTTGGGCGTCGTCTGTGAGATCGCAGTTGAAGAGCAAGGGCAAAGGCCAGACGCCGCCAACTTCAATTCCGCAAAGATTATGCAAGCTCGCGCCCCGGCCCCCGGAGCAGCATCGGGGCGTGGGGAATTTCGCGCAGCAAAACCCGGAGGCAGGGTAATGCCGATCAGATCAGGTTGCCAAAGCAGCCCTTTGTAGGAGCCCCGCCTCGGGGCGAAGCTTTTCAATTGCGCATCGACTTGGTTCGCGGCGGGGCGCCACTCCTACCCATTCGCAGCATCGACGCTTAACTGACTGGAATTAAAATGCCGGGTGCCCTTCTTTGGCACACCTTTCTTGGGCAAGCAAAGAAACGTAGCGCAGCGCAGTAACAGCCGCAGGCTGGCCCGAAGGGTGAGCGCAGCGAATCAAGGTGTGGCGCCCGTAAGGGGCGCAACCCAAACGTTCAGCGCACGCACTAATGGATAGTGCTAAGTCAGTAAGCGGCACGCACACAAACTTGCCAGCCCGGTGCCATGCGTATCCCCCCGCGAGAATGCGAAGAACCTGAAGAAAGCCCCGGCATCGCGTGATGCTGGGGCTTGCTTCACTTCAGCGGGTATCGCTATTTCAGCCGATAGTTTCGCAAATCATCCTGGCTCAGCAGACGCAAGCGCCCTGGCGCGACCTGATAGATGTCTTCCGCCAGGCCTACGTCGACACCCATGTCACGAAAGTACCTGGCCGGGCTGAACGGCTGGCTGCCATGGGCGGCCTGTGCCAGCGCCGAGTCACCAGCGGGGAAGGGGGGACGGCGCAGGGCAACGTGGCCGTTGATGGTGCGCTTGGTGCCGGCAGCGAGCAGGTAGATGCAACTGCCCTGGCACAGGCCGCCGGAAGGTACCAGCGCCTCGAAGCCGGTTTCCCGTAGCAAGCGGCCCATGCGGATGGCTTCCGGGGCGCTGCCGCCGATGCTGTCGAGCAGCACGACCTTGCGCTTGTGCTTGCCCGGCTTGGCGCGCAAGCCAGCCAGCAGCTTCTCGTAATCGCCCGGAACGATCTCTTCGGAAATCTTCACCGCCAGCAGGCCGGCGTTAGCTTCGACTTCCACTTGTGCGTGGGCGGTCAGCGCGGTGAACAGGGTGGTGGCGAGCAGGGCGAATCGTAAACGCTGGGCAATCATCGGGCGGGTTACGCGATAGTGGCTCGGGAGGTAGACGATACCTGCCGGCGCACTATCCCGCATCTGTCAGATTGGCCCGTCTTTGTGCTGCACCTTCCAGGCCCAGGCGAACAGCAGCAGGCCGCCGATGGCGGTGGCCGCGCCGATGTAGCCGGTCACGGTCCAGCCCATGCCGGCGCTGATGGCCAGGCCGCCGAGCCAGGGGCCGAGGGCGTTGGCGACGTTGAACGCGGCGTGATTGGATGCGGCGGCGAGTGTCTGCGCGCCCGTGGCGACGTCCATCAGATGGGTCTGCAGGGCCGGGCCGAGGGCGATCATCGTGCCGAGGGCGAAGATCGCCGGCAGGATGGTCCACAGGCTGTGCGCGGCGAAGGGGAAGGCCAGCAGCACCAGCGTACTCCAGGCCAGAATCCAGGCCACGGCGCGCAGGCGCAGGCGGTCGAACAGCCAGCCGCCGGCACTGTTGCCGACGATGCAGCCGGCGCCGAACACGCCCATGGCCAGGGGAATCCAGCCGGGGCCGACCTGGGTGACGTGGAGCAATGTGGGCGCCATGTAGCTGAATACGCAGAACATCCCGGCGAAACCGATGGAGCCGATGCCCAGTGCCAGCCAGATCGGTGCGCGGTTAAAGGCGCGCAGTTCACCCAAGGGGCTGCTGCGCTGCTCGTGCGGGTCGGCCGGGAGGAAGATCGCCACCATGGCGATGGTGATGATGGCGATGATGCCGACCAGGGCGAAGGCGTAGCGCCAGCTCATGAACTGGCCGAGCCAGGTGGCCAGCGGGTTACCGATCAGGATGGCCACGGTCAGGCCGGCCAGCACCCGGCTCACCGCCTTGGCGCGCTTGTGCGGCGGCGCCATGGAGGCAGCCACCAGCATGGCGATACCGAAGTAGGCGCCATGCGGCAGGCCGGCGATGAAGCGGAAGAGCAGCAGCGGCTCGTAGCTCGGTGCCAGAGCGCTGGCGAAGTTGCCGAGGGCGAAGCAGCCCATCAGCAGCAGAAGCAGGATGCGCCTTGGCAGGCGGGCGCCGAGCAGGGCCAGCACCGGTGCACCGACCACCACGCCGAGGGCGTAGGCGCTGATCACATGGCCGACCTGCGGCTCGCTGACGCCAAGATCGGCGGCGACGTTGGGCATCAGGCCCATGATGGCGAACTCGCCGGTGCCGATGGCGAAGCCGCCGAGGGCCAGAGCGAGTTGAATGAGAAGGATCGCGCCCGGCGACAGACTCGTCGCGGCGTCGGATGCAGAACTGTTCATGAGAGACCTGGAGGGGCGAGAAGCAAGCGCGCAATTATAATCTCCCAGCGCCTTGCTTGGGTATTGGCCACCGCTCTATTTCGGGCTTGGAGATGGATGGCCGGAGTCGTTCAGGGCCTTCACGTGGTCGACGAAGGCACGCAGCGGCGCCGGTACGTGACGCCTGCTGTGGTAGTACAGGTACGGCCCGTCGAAGTGTTGCCACCAGTCCTGCATGAAGGGTTGCAGCTGGCCGCTGGCCAGGGGCGCCGCGATGTACTCCTCGAAGGTGTAGAGAATGCCGTGACCGGCGCAGGCTGCAGCGATCAGCAGATCCTGCGACGAGCTGACCAGGCGGCCCTCGGGGGCGATACGCAGGGTGCGTCCCTCCTGTTCGAACTCCCACACGCCGAGCTTGCCACTGGCGAAGCGGTAGCCGAGCAGGCGATGCTCGCTCAGTTCGCTGGGGTGTTGCGGCGTGCCATGGCGCTGCAGATAGCTGGGCGCCGCCACTGCCATGAAACACTGCCGACGCGGCCCGATAGGGATGGCGATCATGTCCTTGGCCAGGCTTTCCTCGTAGCGAATGCCGGCGTCGTAACCGGCGCCGATGACGTCGATGAAGGTGTTGTCCATGTTCACTTCCAGCGCGATGCCAGGGTAGCGAGCGAGAAAACCGTCCAGCAGCTGCGGCAGGATGTGCCGCGCGATCACGCCGGGCACATGCAGGCGCAGTGAGCCGACCGGGTTCTGTGGATCTTCCTGTAGGTCGTTGAGCGCCGTGTTGATCTCGTCCAGCGCGGGGCGCAGACGTTCCAGCAGGCGTGCGCCGATTTCCGTCGGCGTCAGGCCGCGGGTGGTGCGGTTGAGCAGGCGCACGTCCAGTTCCTTTTCCAGGCGGCGCACGCAATCGCTCAGCGACGAGGCCGACATGCCGCGGCGTTGCGCTGCGACGCGAAAGCCACCGGCCTCGACCACGGCAGCGAACAGAGCGACGTCGGATAGATTTGGTTGGCGCATGGGCGTCGACTGGGCGATGACGAAGGGTCCGATAATGCGGCGCAGCGGCCGCTTTGCCAATCCTGAGGGCGCTTTCTGGGATGTAGCCCGGATGCAATCCGGGAATGTATATCAACGATTCCGGATTGCATCCGGGTTCGCGTCTGCGAAACACCTGGTAACTGTCCGCCTGACCGTATGCGCTGTTCGGCTTTGGACGGCTTATCGTACGTGCCATCTGCCTGCACCCTATGTCCTGTACGTGCGCCTGGTCTGGCGCATCGAGTCAACGGACACGAGGAATCAGCCGATGGACAAGAAGAATGCTGTGGGGCGAGGCCATTCGCGTCGAGATGCCCTGAAACTGTTTGGTGTCGTGGGCGGTAGCCTGGCCTTGCACGGGGTGTTGGGCGGGATGCCGACATTCGCCTGGGCCAGTACCACACCGGGGTGGCAGGCGAGCGACATGCCGGCGCTGACCGGCAAGCGCATGCTGGTCACCGGCGGCACCAGTGGTATGGGCTTCGAGGACGCCCTGGCCCTGAGCGGGGCTGGGGCGCAGGTGATCATCGCCGCGCGCAATGCACAGCGTGGCGCCGAGAGCATCGAACGTATTCGTGCTCAGGTACCCGATGCGCGGGTGCGTTTCGAACAGCTGGATCTGGCCGACCTGGCTTCGGTACGCAGCCTGGCCCAGCGCCTGAACGCCGAAGGCGAGGTATTGGACGTGCTGATCAACAACGCCGCGATCATGGCGCCGCCTCAGCGCGGCGTATCTCGTGATGGTTTCGAGATGCAGCTGGCAACCAACTTCCTCGGCCATTTCGCGCTCACTGGCTTGCTCCTGCCATCACTGCGCAAGTCGCCCGACCCGCGCGTGGTGACACTGGCGAGCATCGCCGTGAACCGTGGCCGTATCAACTTCGATGACCTGCAGTCGGAGAACAACTACAACCCCTACGCCGCCTACGCGCAGTCGAAACTGGCCTGTCTGATGATGGCCTTCGAGCTGCAGCGGCGCAGCCTGGCCAATGGCTGGGGCGTGCGCAGCGTCGCCGCGCACCCTGGCGTCGCCGTTACCGAACTGGTCGAGCGCGGGCCAGGACTGGAAAGCGAGTTCGCTCAGCAGTGGGCGAAGGATCGCGATGTCTATCACTCGGCGGCGCAGGGTGCGCTGTCGTCGCTGTTCGCGGCGACGGCTGCCGAGGCCGAGGGCGGGCGCTACTACGGGCCGACCGGCGAAGAGGAAAAACGCGGCCCATTGGGCCTGGCCAAGGTGCCGGAGGCTGCGGCGGATGCCGATGATGCGGCGCGCCTGTGGTCGGTGGCCGAGCGCCTGACGGGCGTCAGGTACGGCTGAGTCATGCCGGCGCGCTGTACCGGCGCGCCCTTTCGAGGAATTTCGCATGTCATCGTCAACGATGGCGCAGCGCGTGGCCGTGGCCATCAACGCGCAGCGCAACGAGCTGTGGCCGGCGCTGGCCGGTTTCACCCTGTTCTTCTGCCTGTTCTCGGGCTACTTCATGCTGCGGCCGATCCGCGAGGCGATGGGCATCGTCTCGGGGGTGGAGAACCTGCAATGGCTGTTCACCGCCACCTTCGTGGTGATGTTGATCGCGGTGCCGTTGTTCGCCTGGCTGAGTTCACGGGTACCGCGGATTCACTTCATCGACTGGGTGTATGGCTTCTTCACCCTGAATCTGGCGTTGTTTGCCCTGTTGTTCTTCAGTGCTGAAGAGAGTGTGTGGCTGGCGCGCAGCTTCTATGTGTGGATTTCGGTCTATAACCTGTTCGTCGTCTCGGTGGCATGGAGCCTGATGGCCGACGTGTTCGACAGCGAGCAGGCCAAGCGCCTGTTCGCCTTCATCGCCGCCGGTGCCAGCGTTGGAGGCCTGGTCGGCCCGGCGTTGAGTGCCTTGTTGGTGAGCACGCTGGGGCAGAGTGGGCTGATTCTGCTGGCTGCGGTGCTGCTGGCCGTGGCGCTGTCGCTCAAGCAGGTGCTGATGCGCTGGCGCGAGGAGGGTGGCGCGGGGCGTGCCGGTGCCGTGCGGGCGGAAAGCCCGCGGCGCCCGGTGCCGGGCAATCCGTTCAGTGGCCTGATGCGTGTGCTGTCTTCGCCCTACCTGTTTGGCATCGCCGGTTTCGTCATCCTGCTGGCGACGGCCAGCACCTTTCTCTATTTCGAGCAGGCCCGCCTGGTGGCCGAGCTGTTCCCGGATCGCGCCGATCAGGTGCGGGTGTTCGGCGTGATCGACTTCGTGGTGCAGGCCGGCGCGCTGATTGCCCAGTTGTTCATCACTGGGCGTGTCGCGCGGCGTATGGGGGTGCGGGTGTTGCTGGCCTGCGTGCCGCTACTGGTGTGTGTCGGCTTCATCGGTCTGGCATTGATGCCGACCTTCGCCATGCTGGCGGCGCTGATGATCGTGCGCCGTATCGGTGAATACGCCTTCGTGCGGCCAGGACGGGAAATGCTCTTCGCGCCGTTGGATGCCGAGAGCAAGTACAAGGCGAAGAACTTCATCGACACAGTGGTCTATCGCGCGGGCGATGCCATGAGTGGCTGGCTCAAGAGCCTGCTCGACATGCTGGCTCAGGGCGCCTGGCTGGTGGCATTGGTGGGCGCTGCCTGTGCGGCGCTGTGGGGATTGCTCGGTTGGTACCTGGGCGGGCAGGCCGATCAGCGTAGTGCCGAGCAGCAGTTGGTGGTGACCAGCTAGCTCAGTGCAACCCTGCCGTTGCAGCGATGCGGGAGTCGGTGGCCGACTCCCGCAACATCATCAGCCGCGCGCGGGAATGTTCAGCCCGCGCTGCACCGCCGGGCGGGCGAGGAAGGCATCGAGCACGCGTTGCACGTTGGTGAAGCGTTCGAACTGCACCAGGTCACCGGCCTTGTAGAAGTCCACCAGGCAGCGCACCCAGGGCAGCACGGCGATATCGGCAATGCTGTACTCGCCCATGATCCAGTCGCGGCCTTGCAGACGCTGATCGAGTACGCCAAGCAGGCGCGCGGATTCGGCCACGTAGCGGTCACGCGGGCGTTTGTCCTCGTACTCGGCACCAGCAAATTTGTGGAAGAAACCGAGCTGGCCGAACATCGGTCCCAGGCCACCCATCTGCCACATCAGCCATTGAATCGTCTCGTAGCGGGCAGCGGCGTCCTGTGGCAGCAGCTTGCCGGTCTTTTCCGCGAGGTAGATCAGAATTGCCCCGGACTCGAACAGCGCCAGCGGATGGCCATTGGGTCCATCGGGATCGAGGATGGCGGGAATCTTGTTGTTCGGCGCCAGCGAGAGAAACTCGGGGCTGAATTGATCGTCGCTGGCAAAGTCGACCAGGTGCGGTTCGTAGGGTAGGCCGATTTCTTCCAGCATGATCGAGGCCTTGACCCCATTGGGCGTGGGCAGCGAATACAGCTGCAGGCGCTCGGGATGCTGGGCGGGCCATTTACGGGTGATGTGGAAGGGGCTGAGGTCGGTCATGTGGGTTCCATGTCGAATGGGCCGAAGAAGAGGCGATCAGAACACGAGTGGCTGGGGCGCAGGAAATCGATCCAGCTGCTAGTAGTCATCGACTCAAGCAATCCTGCCTGGTTCCCTGCGTGCGAGCGAGGCGGTATGGTGGGTTTTTCATCCACCCGGCACGGAACCCATCGGCATGAGCCTGCACGGTACTTACGATTCCCAGAACATCTTCGCCCTTATCATTCGTGGCGACTTGCCCTGCTACAAACTCTACGAGGACGACGATGTGCTGGCCTTCCTCGATCTATTCCCGCAATCCAGGGGCCACAGCCTGGTGATTCCCAAGCGCGCTGCTGCGCGCAATATCCTGGAAATCGACGACGCCAGCCTGGCCAAGGTCATGGCCGTGGTGAAGAAGGTCACTCAGGCAGTCGTCGACGAACTGCAACCCGCTGGTGTGCAGGTGGCACAGTTCAACGGCGCGCCTGCCGGGCAGACGGTGTTTCATATCCACATGCACGTGATCCCGCGCTTCGAGGGCGAGGGGCTGGGTATTCACGCGGCCACCAAGGCCGACCCGGCCGAGCTGGAAGCGCTGCAGGCACGTCTGGTCAAACGCCTGCAGGGCTGAAGCGGTATTGCCCCGGACGAGTGACTCGGCCGGGGCATCAGGCAACCTGTGGGTTAGCCGTTCTGGTTGCTCAGCCCGCCCCACTCGACGAAACGCACGGCGTGCACTTCGCCCTGGCTGTCGCGGTAGACCATGACGCTGGGCACTACACCGCTCTTGCGGCTGTTGTCGGTGCGCTGCAGAACCTGGTCGATGTCCAGCTGCATGCCGTACTGGTATTCCTGCACTTCCACTTTGGAGCTGGCAGGTGCTTTCTCGCTGGCGAAGGCCATGGGGGCGAAAGCGGCGATGAGGGTGGCGTTGAGGGCTGCGAATTTCATCTGGGTAGTCTCCGATTAGTTGCGCCGATTTAGGTGGCGCTGGGTTCGAGAGAGATGAAAACACTGCGCCCTTCATTACAGAAATCGATGCTTGTGCTAGCGAAAATCGCTGTCATCGATATCTTGCCCACAGGCTCGCCAAGGCCAATACTCAGGCGGCATTCATCTGCCCACGGAGGGCTTCATGCGCTCGATCCTCATCGCTCTACCGCTGTTGCTGCTGGCCGGTTGTTCATCGTTTCGGGGCGACCCCGAGTACATCAAACCGGTACCGGAAGATCGCCTGTTGGCCTTTCAGGAGGCGCAGACGAACAGTGCGCAGATCGTGGTCAATCGCGACTTCGGGGTGATGGGAGGCGGCTGCTTCGTGGCCATCGAGGTGGATCGCAAGGTCGCTGCACGCATCGGCGTCGGCGAGGTCGCGACCTTTCAGGTGCCGCCCGGCACGCGCGTGGTCGGCATCACCCCGGATCGTATGGACGACACCCTGTGCGGCATGGGCCGCCTGCTGCGGGAGGTGGCGGTGCCGGTGAAAAGTGGGGAGATCCAGCACCTGCGCATCGTCAGCCAGAACAAGGGTGGCTTCGATATCCGCCCGGACAAGCCCTGATTCGGTGAGAGCGGTTGCGGGTCGGTGACCCTGCGCAAATGCTTCACTGGCGATCAACCTCATCGGCCAGCAGCGTTTCCAGCCAGTTCATGAAGGCGCGCACCCGTCGCGGCAGATGACGCCCGTGCGGGTGCAGCAGATGCACTGGCATGGGCGGCGCGACCCAATCGTCCAGCAAGCGACACAGACTCCCACTCTGCAAATGCGTGCGCATGCCGATCAGCGGCGCCTGGATGATGCCCAGACCGCCGATGCAGGCCCCGTGGTACGCGTCGATATTGTTCACCGTTATCCGGCCACTCATGGGCAATTGCTGCAGCTTGCCGTCACGTTGATATTCGAAACCGTCTGGGCGTGTGCCAAAGGCGGTCACGTAGTGGATCAGGCTGTGCCCGCTGAGGTCGTCCAGGTTTTCGGGCGTTCCATGCTCGGCCAGATAAGCCGGGCTGGCACAGTTGACCATGGACAGCTGGCCCAGTGGTCGCGCTACCAGGCTATCGTCGTCGATGGCGCCAATGCGCAGCACGCAATCGAAACCTTCGCGCAGTGGGTCTACGCGGCGGTCACTGCAGCCTAGTTCGATCTCCAATGCCGGATGTTGCGCGAGAAATTCATCCAGGCGTGGCGCCACCAGACGCCTGGCTATTTCCGTTGGCATATCCACTCGCAGGCGCCCGCTCAGTGCGCCGGCATCCTGGCGGAACAGGTTCTCCAGCTCGTCCATCTGTGCCAGCACTTCACGGGCGCGTTCGTACAGCGCCTGGCCGTCCTGGGTCGGACGCACCCGTCGGGTGGTGCGGTGCAACAGACGGGCATCGACCAGGCGTTCCAGGTCACGCACCTGCTCAGACACCGTCGAGCGCGGCAAGCCCAGACTTTCGGCGGCCTGGGTAAAACTGCTCAGTTCGGTGACACGTTGAAAGGTACGCAGCAGCTCCAGCTTGTTCATGATGGCGGCCCAGATTGTTCGCTCGTGGCGATCAGTATTTCCGGTTTTTCTGGATTTATCAGTATCTGATCGATCAATAACCTGTGATTGAACTTCATCACCCATCACAGGAGATTCACCATGACTCGCAAAATCGCACTCATCACAGGCGCCAGCCGTGGCCTCGGCCGCAGTGCGGCTAAACATCTGGCTGCTCAAGGCGTGGATATCATAGGCACCTATCGCAGCCAGGCGGATGACGCGCAGCAGTTGGCCCACGAGATCGAAGCGCAGGGTGGCCGAGCGCTGATGCTGCAATTGGATGTCAGCGACAGCAGCAGCTTTGCCGCATTCGCCGAACGTGTGGCGGTTGGTTTGCGTGAGACCTTCGCGGCTGAGCGTTTCGATTTCCTGATCAATAACGCCGGTATCGGCATCCATGCCGCCTTCAGCGAAACCACTGAGCAGCAGTTCGACGAACTGATGAACATCCAGCTCAAGGGCCCATTCTTTCTCACCCAGCGCCTGCTGCCGCTGATGGTCGACGGCGGCCGGATCATCAATGTCTCTACCGGCTTGGCCCGTTTCAGCTTGCCGGGTTACAGCGCCTATGCGGCGATGAAAGGTGGCGTCGAAGTGTGGACGCGCTATCTGGCCAAGGAACTGGGTCCGCGCGGCATAAGCGTGAATGTACTGGCTCCCGGCGCCATCGAGACCGACTTCGGCCATGGCGTGGTCCGCGACAATGCTGAGGTCAATGCCTTTATCGCCGGCAATACGGCACTGGGGCGGGTCGGCTTGCCCGATGATATCGGCGCAGCTTTCGCGCTGTTGCTGAGCGATGCTGGCCGCTGGATCAATGGTCAGCGTATCGAGGCGTCAGGCGGGATGTTTCTCTGAGAGCCTGAGCGGCAGTTCCCGACGGCACCGGCTGTGGCGGTTAGAATCTCTGGGCCAGAACAGGGAGATGAGCCGCAATGGGATTACCGATAGCGATAGTGGGAGCGGGTACAGCCGGCCTGGCCACTGCAATTTTCCTCGCCCGCCAGGGTTACTCGGTACGCGTGCTGGAGCGGGTCGAACAGCTGCAGCCGGTGGGCGCCGGCATCCTCTTGCAGCCTTCCGGCCTGGCTGTGCTGCAGCGTCTGGGCCTGCTGGCCGAGTGCACCGCGTTGGGTGCGCCGGTCAGCCGTCTGTACGGCACCAGCTGGCAGGGCCGGGTGATCCTCGATACCCGTTATCACGACTGGCAGCGAGGCAGTTTCGGCCTTGGCATTCACCGCGGCGTGTTGATGACGGCATTGCTCAATGCCGCGCAGCGTGTCGGTGTGCAGGTGGAAACCGGTGTGGCGGTCAGCCGCTTCGAGCAAGCCAGCGGCCATGTTCGCTTGCTGCGCCAGGACGAGGGTGGCAATGAGCAACCCCTGGGCAATTTCGCCGCGTTGATCCTGGCCGATGGCACGCGTTCGACCCTGCGTGCGCAGATGCAGGTGCGTCAGTGGTCGCGCCCCTATCCCTGGGGCGCTCTATGGAGCATGTTGCCAACTTCGCCGGGGACCGATTCCGGAGAACTGCGCCAGTGGTACCGCGGCTGCCGCGAGATGTTCGGGCTGATGCCGACCGGATGCACCCACCAAGCCCGGGAGAAATCGCTGACCAGCCTGTTCTGGAGCCTGCCGCTTAGTGAACATGATGCGTGGCGCAAGAGTGGCCTGGAGGCCTGGAAAACCCGCGTGCGCAACCTCGCTGGCGATGCTTCAGAGGCCTATCTGCAGCAGATCGATGATCCCGCACAACTGACCCTGGCGGCCTATGCCGACGTGCGCATGCAACGCTGGAACGATGGTCGCGTGCTTGCCATCGGTGATTGCGCCCACGCCATGAGCCCGCAACTGGGGCAGGGTGCCAATATGGCGTTGGTCGATGCTGCTGCACTGGCCGATGCGCTTGGCAATGCCGGTGACGAGCACCAGCAAGCGCTTGATTGGAACGCCATCTTCACCAGCTACGGTGATACGCGCCGTGATCACCTGCGCTACTACCGTCAGGCCAGCCGCTTGCTGACGCCGCTGTTCCAGTCCAACAGCAACACCCTGGCCGTGCTACGCGATATCGCCCTGACGTTGGCTCGGCACAACAGTTTCGGCCGCCAGCACGCGGTGAGCACGTTGGTCGGTGCACGCGGCGGCTGGCTGTGGTCGGGGGCGCAGAAGCGCGAGCTGCATGCCTGGAAGGGCGAGCGGGAGGCGTGGGAGTAGCCTATCTGCCGCTGTCGCTGGCAAAGCGCTGTTCCAGAGCAGCGACGACTTGATGTAGCGCATCGATCGGATCGACATCGTTTTGCGCGTAGATGCTGCATGAGGCCATATCGTCCGGGTAGCCGAACTCCGCATAGAGTTCCTGCAACCGTTCGATCTTGTCCTCATCGGCAAGCGAGGAGTGTTGCAGTTCCGAGAGCATGGCTAGCCGCCATTTCTCCAGAGCATGCGACCGTTTTTCCTGAAGATCGATACCCTCTTTCTTGCACAGGGTTGCCAGCAAGGCGACTACTTCGTCATCACTCAGGGCGTCGCTGCCGGCCAGAACGGCAATATCACTGTCCTGCTGACCAGCAGACAGTAGTTTGAAGGCATGCTCGGATACGGCGTCCTTGTTTATCCAGCCGTTATTCAAGCCGATCGCCAGGGTCGGCCAGTCAACCAGGTTGCGCTTAGCAAGCTCGGGAAAATATTCGTTCATTACTACCCCTTAAGGTCTGGCAACTTGGTTGGGGAAGCCTGTCACTTTCCCGCCAGGAATGAAGCGTCGATGCGTAACTCGCTGGTGATGGATTTACTCATTGCTCTTCTGTATCTGCGAGGGACCATCTGGCTATGGTGACGAAGACTTCACCGCTATCGGTGTCGCAAATATAACGAGCTTCTCCGCATGAATTGCCATGTTTGGTAAGTAGATTACTGTTCCAGCATTGGGAAATTATTTGCGCTAGAGCGATAGCCTGCTCGGTTGTCAAGTTGTCAAACAGTCCTGTGATTTCCAGTAAATTCATCCAGTACTGAGTGCGATCCATATCTTGTGTTGTTTTTATGAGGTCTAGGTAACGATTCGCATCGAAAAGCTCGCCAATAAATGCCCGGTCGTCGACAATTTCTATTGCGGGAGACATTAGTTGTGCGTAGTGGAGGAGGAAATCGAAGTGCAGGGGAGTAGTGGCATATACAGCTTGCACGTAGTCGATGCCGGAAGTAGCTGGATCGTTGTTGGCTTTCTTGAAATCAGTAAAGCTGAATAGTTGATCATTATGCATGTGTGTTGTTCTCGCCTAAGATTTTCCTGACGCAGGCCGGCAACGGTACGCTGAATTAGCGGTGAAGAACGTGCGCAGGTATCATTGATCCGTGTTTATGACTATCAGGGGCTGGTCACTCCAGGCAACCTGGTTTTCAGCGAATAGGCTGTGGAGCGCTGCGACAAACCCCTGACTTAGTTCCCCTTGAGGAAGATCACGAATTCCAAACTTCTCGATAAGTCTATGGCATCTGTCTGTGGCACTGATATCCCATAGATACCAATGTGAGGTTTCCTCTATGTCCGAGCGGAAAGGGTCATGACGGGCAAGTGACTTTATGTAATCGAGTGCAATGGACTTCTGCGTCGAAAAGTCGTCAGCTTTCAAGGATGGAATATGGAGGAGGTTACTAGCGAAAAGGCGATAGAGCGTATCTACCGCCAACTGCCAATGCAGAGTGGTGTCCTTGCTGTTTGTCAGTCCACTGGTCATGGCATCCGCGCAATAGCTGTCGTAGCAGAACACACGTAGCCAATCTTGAATTGCTAGTGCGGGAAATTCATATACGCTCATTGACTGTTTCTGTTCTTTCAGGAGTTAAGGTTTTGCTGGTGCTCTGTTTTTTGTAATGATAATGCTGAAAGAATCAGATATCCGGATAGGTTTCCAGAAACCATTCGAGGGTGTCTTGGATTCGATGGCTGTCCTGTGAATTCAGATTCCTGATTGTCTCTTTCAACACCTTTGCCGCTTCGAGTATTTCAGGGTGATCCACCACAACGCCGGAGTCTTCGGTGATGCATTCGATCATGGCACTCAGTGTCGCTGTGTTCAGGGGCATGGGTGAGTTTTTTATTAGCTCAATGCCTTTATGGAGATTGACTGAGTAAAGCGTCCCGAAAGCCGATGCCTGGAAATATTCGTCACCCTTGTTGTCACGCAGAATGTCTACTGCCAAGTGCTCTGCGACGGCTTTGTTCAGGTGTTGCAGTTGGTGCAGTGCTTCTGCCGCTGTGTCGTAGTCACCGAGGTTGGCGACTTCCTCTAGTAGCTCCTCTTCTGTCCTGTTCATAATCAGAAATGGGGCGCCCTTTTGAGGTGAGTATTTGGTTTTTGAAGTTATTTGGGGGATGTAATTTATGTATTGGTTTTGTTGATGTCTGGGCGTTGTTTGGAGAGACTTATGAAGTCTTGATTATTGTGTAGGCGGAAGATGAGTTCTTTGGTGAGGTCTCTGTATACATCTTTATCCGGCGTGTCAGTGGCTACGAATTGCACCTTGTTGATTTGGTAGTTTGATTGGAGTTGATGATTTATTTCTTTTAAGCCGGTGATGACTTGGGTGAGCACATCATCGCTTTTGATCGTATTTTCATGAGGTTCACTGGAAGCAAGGTCGCTGATTTCTATGGATTCACTATGTCCAAGCGATAGCCCAAGCAGGTTATGTTGAGGGCCGGTTATGCGGATGACTTTGTAATAGGGGGCATCGTAAAGGAATTGCATTTTTAATTTTCCAGTTTGGGTGCAGGGTAGCGACGCTCTGCTGCATTATGGGCATCAGTGTATCCGGAGTCATTTCTCCGCATGTACCATGCTTCTGCTGTTTCATGCCTTAATAGTTTCATGTCGTCAGGAGTGTGGGTTCCATTTTCCAGTCTCTTCCAAGCATTGGCGATGCCCATGTCGCTGTCGAATCTGGCGCGTTGAGCTGGAATTCCATATTCCACATAGCGATCAAGCAGGTGTTCCTCGTAAAACAAGTGATCCTTCACCTTTTGAACATTTTCTATCTTGATCCCGGTATTTTTTGATATGTCGGCAACATCGGTATTACTTGCCCGAATAGCTTCATAGGCTTCATCTGCTGTGCCGGAGAAATATCCTGAACCGGTCTGCCGTCTGCGCCCTTCCTCAGCAGGCGTTTGTACCGTTCCTGGTTTTACCTCCTTTGGGCGCGTCACTTCCACTGTCCGCGCCCCAGTCCCGCTCCCTCTCGCTCTGCCACCGCGCCTGATCCTTGCGCGTTTCAAGGCCGCGCTAAGGCGCTTCAGGGCGTTGCCCAGACGTGCAAGCTTGTCCAGATAGCTTACCGATGCCGCACCACGCGCGGCCAGGCCGATGCCGCCGGTGAAGACGATCAGCAGGGCTGCCAGTACGATTTCGAACAGTGCGCCGCCGCTGAACTCGGCCACTTCCTCGACGTTCTGCGCCTTGGCGTAGTCGACGGCGAAGCGGCCGAGCATGGCTTTGCTGGGGCCGTCTTCGTAGATGAAACAGGTCAGTTCGTAGGCTTCGGCCAGTTGCTCACGGGTGATGCTGCTCGGGTCGAAGCCCAGCGCCTCCACCAGCTCTCGATGCTGTTCAGCGCTGAACTGGCGATTGTATGCGGTCAGCCAGGTTTCTCCCTCGCTGGCGCGCGCCTGCCAGGCGCTGCGCAGGGCATTGGAGAAGGCGGTGAAAGGATTGACCAGGTCGGAGAATTCCTTGGCAGTCTTGAGCAGCCCCCAGGCACCGAGGAAGAAGCCATTGCCTACGGCCAGTTGTCGATGCAGGTAATTGGAGAAGGCACTGCGCTGGTCCTGAATGGCCTGCAACTGGGCTGCTTCTGCGCGTTCCGCGGCGAGAATTTCGTCCAGTACGGCCTGTAGCTCGGCGCGGGCATTGCTGATGTCGGTATCGACATCAGCGTCAGCGAGCAACTGCGCCTGGTACTCGCCGCTGGGAATGGTCTGAATCAGGCCACCACGAGAATCCAGGCTACCGCGTACAGCATTGCCGCTGGCGGGAGAGAGGCTGTAGGGCAGATTGGCGCCCAGGCATTCGCCGTTGTCCCAGACGAAACGTAGACCGACCAGGCAACTGGAGGTCTGAGTGCTGCCGCCTTCCAATGGTCTGGGAGCCTGGCGGTGGAAATCGCCGTTGTAGGGCGCCGGCGTCGGTGCGGGGCGTTCGTTGCGATTGTTGGGGACGTAGCCGCTCATCGTCGTGCATCCATGCTGCAGCCGGCGATATGCCGGCAGGGTCGATCATCAACGCCGATGCTAACCAAGGACCTATGCGCAAAGTCTTGCGCAGTGGCGGGCCAGCTTTGCTTTTTGTGATCCATGCACGCAAAAAATGTCGTGGCGGTTCAGCCGTGCTGCAGCTCGAGCAGCGCCTTCTGGCTCAGGTCCAGCCACTCCTTGTGCAGAACTCGATAGTGCCGGGCGGAGCGGCGGGCGTGGGTCTGGATCTGTTGCAGCAGTTCGATGGCTTCGCGCTGACGTCCCAGTCGGCGCAGCAGCAGGGCATAGCGATAGTTCGCCTCGGGGCTGGCGCAGTAGCTGCCGAGGGCGCGGTATTCCTCTTCGGCCTTGAGGTCGTTGCCCTGGCCTTCCAGCGCGCGGGCATACAGCAGGTGGCCGTCGGAGGAACGGAAGTCGGGGTTGTGGGCGATCAGTTGATCGAGGCTCGCCTGACAGCCGGCGAAGTCGCCCAGGGCGAAACGTGCCCTGGCCAGGCCGAGGAGGATATCCGGGGCGTCGCTGTGGATGCCGCGCAGGGCTGTCTGATACTGCTGGGCCGCTTCTTCGGCCTGCCCCATGCGCAGCAGTTCATCGGCCAGGTTGACGCGGGTATCACGGGTGTCGCGAATCTCCAGTTCGTCGCGCAGGGCGCGCAGGTGGCGCTCGGGGTCGATGCTGTCGTGCAGGCGGTTGAGTGTCTGCCGGCCGCGTCGGCTGCCGAGCAGATCCGGCAGCATGATGCCGAGGAAGTAGATCAGGCAGCCGAGGCCGGGCAGGGCGATGATCAGGTACAGCCAGTAGCGTTCCTGGCCACTGCGAACCACGTGGAGGCCGCAGGTGACTTGGCAGGCGATGACTAGCAGGGCGAGCAGAGGCATGAGGCGATCCAGTCCTTTGGAGTGCGAGGGGAGGCTTATCAGAGCATGGATCGGCCCCGTTGTCAGGTGACGCATGCACGGCTGTGGCCTGCGTCACGTGGTAGGCTGCGCGGCGGATTCCATGTTCATAAGGATGCGTGCATGCCGTCGTCGCTGGAGATCTTCGCCAACCTTTTCTATCTGGTTTCGGTCGTGCTGGCGGCGCGCAATTCGGTGCACACCTGGGCCGTCGGCCTGGTTGGCTGCGTGCTGTTCGGCTGGCTGTTCTTCAGCGTGCAGCTGTATGCCGATGTCACCCTGCAGATTTTCTTCATCGCCACCAGTCTGCTGGGTTGGTGGAGCTGGTTACGCGGTCGCCAGGGCGAGGCGCTGCCGATCAGCCGTGCCAGCACGGCCGGAGTGGGCTTGGCGCTGCTGCTCGCGGTGGTCGTGGCAGGCGCATACGGCGCCTTGCTGCATCATTTCACCGACGCCTATGCGCCCTTCATCGATTCCCTGGTGCTGACCTTGAGCGTGCTGGCGCAATTGCTGCTGATGCGCCGCAAGTTGGAAACCTGGTACGGCTGGCTGCTGGTGAACACGCTGGCGGTGCCGTTATTCGCCTCGCGCGAGTTGTATCTGACGGCGTTCATCTACCTGCTGTTCTGGTGCAACGCCTGGTACGGCCTGTACCGCTGGCGCCGTGAACTGAACGCGCAGACGGTCTGAGATGAACAAGCGATTTGCCTGTGGGCTGGTGGTCGGCAAGTTCGCGCCGCTGCACCTGGGGCATGAATGGTTGATTCGCCAGGCGCAAGAGCGGTGTGAGCAACTGGTGCTGCTCAGTTGGGCCTACCCGGAGCTTGCCGGCTGCGAGCCCGAGCGCCGTGCGAACTGGCTGCAGGTGCGCTTTCCCGAGCTGCGCAGCTGGGTGGTGACGCCCGAGTGGGTTGCCCAGCAGCATGCACGCGGCCTGGCGCTGCCAGAGCTTCCCCACGAATCCGATTCCGATGCTGTACAGCGTCAGTTCGTCGCCGACTTTTGCCTGGCAGTGCTCGGCCACCCGGTCGACGCGGTCTTTACCAGCGAGGCTTACGGCGATGGTTTTGCCGCGCATTTGAGCCGGTGTTTCGGCCGGCCGGTGGAGCACGTCGAGATCGACCGCGCGCGCATTCAGGTGCCGGTGTCCGGTACGCGTCTGCGCGCCGATATTCATGGCCTGCATCACTACCTGGCGCCGCAGGTGTATGGCGATTTCGTCGAGCGCATCGCCTTGCTCGGCGGTGAGTCCACCGGCAAAAGTAGCCTCGCCCTGGTGCTGGCCGAGGCTCTGGGCACGCGTCACGCCGCCGAGTACGGTCGCGAACTCTGGGAAGAGCAGGGCGGCGTGCTCGCCTATGACGACCTGCTGCGTATCGGTCGAACCCAGGTCGACCGTGAGCAGAGCCTGGCCGGGCAGTGCCAGCGCTACCTGGTTTGCGACACCACGCCGCTAACCACGCTGTTCTATTGCCGCGAGTTGTTCGGGCGGGCCGAGCCCGAGTTGGAGCAGTTGGCCGATCGGCACTATCACCACCTGTTCCTGTGCGCCGATGACTTCCCCTTCGTGCAGGACGGCACCCGTCAGGACGAGACCTTTCGCCGCCGGCAGAACCAGTGGTACGAGCAGAAGCTGACGCGGCGCGGCTGGCCATTCACACGGCTGACCGGCTCTCTGCAACAGCGCATCGAGCAGGTGCTGCATAGCCTGAGCGGAACCTAGTCGGAGGCAGTTGGTGCGCACGGCGCACCCTACGTTCGAACGAGCGAAGCACTTGCCGGTATAGCCGCGGGTGGTGTTGCGTAGGGTGCGCTGCGCGCACCGGCTTGTGGAACACGCCTGGAGTTCAGCCAGCCATGACTGCAATCAGCGGCGCGCAACGTCTGGTCGGCCTTGCGACACGCTACGAGACTTGTCGGCCATCCATGGCTGGGCGAGGATGCGCGTTCTCGACCGAAACGGAATCGTCATGCGTCGTCTGCCTTCGCTCACCGCCCTGCGCACTTTCGAAGCGGCCGCGCGGCATGCCCACTTCGGCCGCGCGGCCGCTGAGCTGTGCGTCACCGACAGCGCCGTCAGCCACCAGATTCGCCAGCTCGAAGAGCAACTCGGCAGCACGCTGTTCGAGCGCGACGGCCGTCAGGTACGCCCGACACCGCAGGCCAGGCGCCTGCTGCACAGCCTGCAGCAGGCCTTCGAGCTGATTGGCGAGGCTTGCGACGAGCTGCGCGATCCCGGTTCGCAGGCGCAACTGCGCGTCGCGGTTACCGCAGAGTTGGCGCAGAAATGGCTGGTCGGGCGCCTGGCCGACTTCGCCGAGCGCCACCCGCAGATCACCCTGCACCTGCACGAACAGCCGCTGGAGGCCACTCTGCCGGGCAGCGAGATCGATATCGCCATCACCTATGGCACCGGCCCGGACGATGCCAGCGCCTACTTCGTACGGCCGCTGCCGACCCTGCAATTCTTCCCGGTGTGCAGCCCGGGCCTGTTCAACCAGTCGCCGCTCAAGCACCCGCGCGACCTCGCGCGTCATTGCCTGCTGCATGACGATCAGGACGGCAAGACCTGGACCGCCTGGCTGACCACTCATGCTGGCGATATCCAGCCGACCCGGCATCTGTATCTGGGCCATGCCGGCCTGACCATGGAGGCCGCTGCACGTGGCCAGGGCGTGGCCATCGGCGACAACCTGACCAGTGCCGAAGACCTGGCCAGTGGTCGCCTGGTACGTCCCTTTGCCGCCCAGGTGCCGTCGCTCGGGCAGTACGCGCTGGTGTGCGAGCGCCTGCGTCTGGATAAGCCGGCAGTCGCTCATTTCATCGAATGGCTCACTGATCAGCTGGTTGATCTGTGAATTGAATTCAAGGGTTCCGCGATTATCGTCATTGGTCGAGGCGGCACCGACGGGCGTACTGTCGGGCTACTTCCAGCCACTGACGAGGAGCCGCGCGATGGCCCGTACTCTGACCTCCCTGCCCAAGGCCGACGGCTTTCGTCTGCCCGGCGAATTCGAAACCAAGAGCCGCTGCTGGCTCGGCTGGCCGGAGCGCCCGGACGTGTGGCGCAACGGCGGCAAGCCGGCGCAGAAGGTCTGGGTCGAGATCGTTGCGGCCATCGCCAGCAGCGAGCCGGTCACCGTCTGCGCCTCGGCGGCGCAGTACGCCAACGCTCGGCGCCTGCTGCCGGCGCATGTGCGGGTGGTGGAAATGACCTGCAACGACACCTGGTTCCGCGACAGCGGCCCGGCGTTTCTGGTCCACGACGAGACGGCCGAAGTGCGCGGTGTGGACTTCGAATTCAACGCCTATGGCGGGCTCGATGGCGGGCTTTACTACCCATGGGACAAGGATGATCAGATCGCGCAGAAAATTCTCGAGATCGAAGGTTTCGATCGCTATCGCGCGCCTTTCATTGCCGAAATGGGCGGTATCCAGAGTGACGGTCAGCGTACCCTGCTGACCACCGAGCAGTGCCTGCTCAACCGCAATCGCAACGCCCACCTGGGCAAGGACGAGATGACCCGCAGGCTGTCGGATTACCTTGGTGCCGAGCAGGTGATCTGGCTGCCGCGCGGCTGCAAGTTCGACGAAACCGACGGCCATATCGACGACCTGGCCTGCTTCGTCCGCCCTGGAGTGGTGGTGATGCAGTGGACCGACGACCGCACCGACCCGCAATGGGAAATCTACCAGGAGGCCTACGACATCCTGCGCAGCGTGCGCGATGCCCGTGGCCGTGCGCTGGAGGTGCACAAGCTGCCGCAACCGCGTGTATTGGAGTGGACCGCGGAAGAGGCCGAAGGCCTGGACCAGGACGATGCCACCCATACCCGCCAGGCCGGCACGCAGATCTGCGCCTCGTACATCAACTACTACGCCGGCAACTCGGCCATCGTCCTGCCGCTGTTCGGCGACGCCAATGACCGTGTGGCCCAGGCCACCCTGGCCGAGCTGTTCCCGCAGCATCGCATCCTCGGCATCGAGAACTCGCGGGAAATCCTGCTGGGTGGCGGTAACGTCGCCTGCATCACCATGCCGCAATACGCCGCGCCTCAGCGCGCCTAGGAGGCCCGGATGAAACTGCCCGCCAGTCTGCTGGCCGTGGCCCTTGCCGCCTGCGCACAGGCGCAGGCCGGTGCGGCGCCGAAGCAGGTCAACCTGTATATCTGGAGCGAATACCTGGCCCCGGACACCCTGGCTTCGTTCGAAGAGGAGACCGGTATCCGCGTGGTGGTCGATCACTTCGATTCGCTGGAAACCGTGGAAACCAAACTGCTCACCGGCGGCAGTGGTTACGACCTGGTGCTGACTGCCGGCCAGCACCTGAGCCGGGCCATCGCCAGCGGTGCATTGCGCGAGCTGGACAAGACGCAGCTGCCGCATTTTGCCGGGCTGGATGACGAGTTCACTCAGCACATGGCCAAGTTCGACCCGGGCAATCGCTACGCCGGACTCTACGTCTGGGGCACCACCGGTTTCGGCTACCAGGAGCAGGCCATCGCTCAGCGCATGGCCAATGCCCCGACCGATAGCTGGGCGATGCTGATGGACCCGCAGGTGGTGGCGCGTTTTGCCGATTGCGGAGTGAGTTTGCTCAATGACCCCAACGAGGTGTTCGCCGCTGCGTTCCGCTACCTGGGGCTGGATATCAATCGGCAGAACCTCGATGACCTGAAACAGGCCGAGGCGCATCTGGCCAAGGTGCGACCGTTCATTCGCTACTTCGACAATGATCGCAATATCAGCGATCTGGCCAACGGCAACACCTGCCTGGCCATGGCCTGGAATGGCAACGTCGCCATCGCCGCGGCACAGGCCGAGCAGGCCAGCAAGGACTTCCAGCTGAGCTATCGCATCCCGCGTGAAGGAGCACTGCTGTGGTTCGATGCCATGGTCATCCCGCGTGATGCGCCGCACCCGGAAGCCGGGCTGGCGTTGATGGACCATCTGATGACGCCAGAGGTGATCGGCGCCATCAGCAACAGCATCTACTACGCCAATGCGGTGCCAGCGGCCGACGCCTTCGTCGATCCGGCGATTCTCGCCGACCCCGGCACCTATCCGCCGGCCGAGCTGCGCGCCACGCTGTACACCAAAAATGACAACAGTCGCGAGTTCAACCGGGCGCTGACCCGTGCGTTCAGTCGGCTGAAGTCGGGTCGGTAGCTGTTAGCGATAGCGAGCGAGGATGGCGTCGAACTCGCCATCCTGCTTCATCTTTACCAGCGCGCGCAGCAAGGCCTGGGTCGGCACGTCGGGGGCGTCACGGACGATGCAGCCGACCGGAGCGGCTCTGATCTCTGCGAGCGCATGCAGGCGTTTTTCTTGCGGCTGATGACGGTTGAACCAGTTCAGACTGAGGTCGTTGCTGATCGCGTATTGGTAGCGACCTGCTTCGAGTTTCTCCAGCACCAGCGCCTGGGTGCGGGCATCTTCGCGATGGGCTTGGCCATTGGCCAATAACGGCTCCAGATTGGGGTAACTGAAGCCCAGTACCGTGCCCAGACGTTCACCGCGCAGGTGTTCCAGCTTGAAGTCCGATTCGGCGTCACGCGCGACGATCATGTCGCGTTGCACCATGAATGGCAGGCTCCAGATGTACTGGTGGTGGGGTTCGTTGAGCCAGTCAGGGCTGACGTAACAGCGCACGTCGATTTCACCCGTGGTCAGCAGGCGTTGTACGCGCAGACGCGGCAATACCAGCATCTGCGCACGGCGCCCGACCTTCTGCGCCAGGCGCATCTGCAGGTCGTAGAGGATCCCACCGGTGGCCTGACCATCGACGATGTTGATCATCGGCATGGCCCAGCTCTCGCTCACCGAGAAACGCAACGGGCGTTGCTCCTGAGCCGAGGCCGCGAGGCACAGCAGAAGCAGCAGAGCGGATAGCGAAAAACGCATGCAGGTACCGGTCAGGGAGCGTTGAGCGAAGCCGTGCTGAGCTTGGCCGTAACAGGCTGGACGACGGACGCTCAGGCCGGCGCCGGCTCGAAGCTGTCGGCACGCGCCATGCGCCACATGCGCTCGTAGAACTCGCCTTCGATCTGGCCGCTGAGCAACTCGCCCGGCGCGAGAAACACGTGCTGCTGGGCGAACAGCTTGATCTCGGTGGCTGACATACGTTGCACCAGGTGCTTGGCATCGATCTGCGCCGGGTGGTCGAGGCCGGCGGCGGCGAGCATTTCGGCCAGCGCCTTGAGCGTGTTGCGGTGGAAGTTGTAGACGCGCTGGGCCTTGTCCTCCACTACCAGGGCGCGCTGGCGTAGAGGGTCCTGGGTCGCCACGCCGGTGGGGCACTTGTTGGTGTGGCAGCTTTGGCTCTGGATGCAGCCGATGGCGAACATGAAGCCGCGCGCCGAGTTGGCCCAGTCGGCGCCGATGGCCAGCACGCGGGCGATATCGAAGGCGCTGACGATCTTGCCGCTGGCACCGAGCTTGATCTTGTCGCGCAGGTTGCTGCCGACCAGGGTGTTGTGCACGAACAGCAGCCCTTCGCGCAGTGGTACGCCCAGGTGATCGGTGAACTCCAGCGGCGCTGCACCGGTGCCGCCTTCCTTGCCGTCGACGACGATGAAGTCGGGCAGGATGCCGGTCTCCAGCATGGCCTTGACGATGCCCATGAATTCCCAGGGATGGCCCAGGCAGAACTTGAAACCGACCGGCTTGCCGCCGGACAGCTCGCGCAGCTGAGCGATGAACTGCAGCATCTCTGTCGGCGTGGAGAAGGCGCTGTGGCGCGAGGGCGAGATGCAGTCCTCACCCATCGGTACGCCGCGGGTGTTGGCGATTTCCTCGGTGACCTTGTGCTTGGGCAGGATGCCGCCATGGCCCGGTTTGGCGCCCTGGCTGAGCTTGATCTCGATCATCTTCACCTGCGGGCTGGCGGCCTGGGCGGCGAAACGCTCGGGATCGAAGCGACCGTCCGAGGCACGGCAACCGAAGTAGCCGCTGCCCAGCTCCCAGACCAGATCACCGCCGTGCTCGCGGTGGTAGGGGCTGATGCTGCCTTCACCAGTGTCGTGGTAGAACTGGCCGAGTTTCGCCCCTTCGTTGAGCGCGCGAATGGCGTTGGCACTGAGCGAGCCGAAGCTCATCGCCGAGATGTTGAACAGGGACGCCGAGTACGGCTGGCTGCATTGTGGCCCGCCGATCTCCACGCGAAAGCTGCACGGGTCGGTCAGCGGCGCCGGGCGCATCGAGTGGCTGATGAACTCGAAACCGTTCTGGTACACATCGCTCAGTGTGCCGAAGGGTTTGTCGGCGCCCTCGTTCTTGGCGCGCGAATACACCAGCGAGCGCTGGGCGCGGGAGAAGGGCAGTTGCTCGGCGTCACCTTCGAGCAGGTATTGGCGAATCTCTGGGCGGATACCTTCGACCAGGTAGCGGATGTTGCCCAGGATCGGGTAGTTGCGCCGCACTGCATGGCGCGTCTGCAGCAGGTCACCGATACCGATCAGGCTGAGCACGCCGGTGAGCAGGGTAAACGGCCACAGCCATTGATGACCAAGGAAAGGCAGGCTGGCCAGGGTGAACAGCACGCAGAAGGCGAAAAAAGCGTAGCGGCTGAGCAGGGAGAGGTTCATGCAAGCTCCAGGTGCGCGGATCAAGATAAGACTTTAGACCAAACGGCTATATTGGGTCATGTTCTGTCCACCTAGACACTCTCAAGGGCTGAGGACGAACCCCATCGCCCTGTGGCACACTCAGTGGCCCGGAGCCAACCGTCGCAAGAGCTTGGCCCAAGTCTCCCGATTTTCGGCCTGCGCCATTGTCGCCGGCCTACTGCCTGAGGCCGCCAGCGGCCGAGAAGAGGAATGAGCGTGCATAACGTCGTCATCAGTGGTACCGGCCTCTATACCCCGGCCAACAGCATTTCCAACGACGAGCTGGTGGCATCCTTCAATGCTTATGTGCAGCAGTTCAATGCCGATAATGCCGAGGCCATCGCCCGCGGTGAGGTGGAGGCGCTGAGCGAGTCCAGCAGCGGCTTCATCGAGAAGGCGTCGGGCATCAAAAGCCGCTTCGTCATCGACAAGGAAGGCATTCTCGATCCGCTGCGCATGGTGCCGCGTATCCCTGAGCGTTCCAACGAAGAGTGGGGCATCCTCTGCGAAATGGCTGTGGGCGCCGCCAAGGAAGCACTGCAGCGCGCCGGCAAGACTGTCGCCGACATCGATGGGGTGATCGTCGCCTGCTCGAACCTGCAGCGCGCCTATCCGGCAGTGGCCATCGAAGTGCAGGCCGCGCTAGGCATCAACGGTTGGGGCTACGACATGAACGTGGCCTGCTCCTCGGCCACCTTCGGCATCCAGGCCGCGACCACCGCGATCCAGACCGGCCAGGCCCGCGCCATCCTCATGGTCAACCCGGAAATCTGCACCGGCCACCTCAATTTCCGCGACCGCGACAGCCATTTCATCTTCGGTGACGCCGCCACTGCGGTGATCATCGAGCGTGCCGACCTGGCTACCTCCCAGTACCAGTTCGACGTGGTCAGCACCAAGCTGCTGACCCAGTTCTCCAACAACATCCGCAACAACTTCGGCTTCCTCAACCGCGCTGCGGAAGAGGGCATCGGCGCGCGCGACAAGCTGTTCGTGCAGGAAGGCCGCAAGGTGTTCAAGGACGTCTGCCCGATGGTCGCCGAGCTGATCGCCGCGCACCTGGCCGAGCACCAGCTCAACGTCAGCGACGTCAAGCGCTTCTGGCTGCACCAGGCCAACCTCAACATGAACCTGCTGATCGCGCGCAAACTGCTGGGCCGCGATGCCGAGCCGCACGAGGCGCCGGTGATTCTCGACACCTACGCCAACACCAGTTCGGCCGGCTCGGTGATCGCCCTGCACAAGAATCAGGACGACCTGCCGGCGGGCAGCTTGGGTGTTCTAAGCTCCTTTGGTGCCGGTTATTCGATCGGCAGTGTAATTTTGCGCAAGCGTTGAACTCTCTGTAGGAATGCCTGGCGCGTACGCAGAGTGTGATCGTGCGCGCAAGGCCCTACTCATGGGAGTTCTATGTCCGATACCGATCTGTTGGATCGTCTGCTCGCCGGTGAGCAGACGGCCTATCGCGAGCTGGTAGCTCGCTACCAGGGGGCGATGCGCGCGGTGGCCTACGCCATCGTCGGCAGTCGTCACGCCGATGAGGTGGTGCAGGATGCCTGGCTCGCCGTGGTGCGCAGCCTGGGTGGTTTCCAGGGGCGTTCCAGCCTCAAGACCTGGCTGCTGACCATCACCGCCAACACCGCCAAGACTCGTCTCAAGCACAACCGTCGTGAGCTGCTGCTCGACGACCTAGCCGCGCCGCATGGCACGGTGGGTGACGAGCGTTTCTCTGATGACGGTCACTGGCTGCTGGCGCCGCATGCCTGGCACCAGGACAGCCCCGAAGCCCTGCTCACCGAGGACGAACTGCGTCAGTGCCTGGAACACACCCTGGCCAGCCTGTCCGAGTTGCAGGCCAGCGTCCTGGTACTGCGCGAGCGTCAGGGCCTGGAGTTGGAGGCGATCTGTAATCTTCTCGACATCTCGCTCTCCAATGCCCGTGTGCTGCTGCATCGGGCACGCCTGAAAGTCTTTGCCACCCTGGAACATTTCGAGGAGACAGGCCAATGCTGACCTGCAAGGAATTGGTCGCTCATTCCAGCGATTATCTCGACGGCCAACTGACGCTGCGCCAGCGCCTGGCCGTCCGCGCCCACCTGGCCATGTGCGGCAACTGCCGACGTTTCATCCGCCAGATGAAACTGACCCAGGCGGTGATCCGACAGATGCCGGAGGACGAATTGCCCGAACTCGACGCCCTGGCTGAGCGCCTGGCGCAGAACCGGCGCAATCAGGGGTGAGCGGCGTTCTTGCTGGGACGGCTTGGTGTCGCCCTCCCGGGCAAGTCATTGCGTAGGGTGGATCGGGGCGCGTAGCCGACGCTTTTTTCATCCACCGTTTGCGATGGTTGTTCGGGCTGATTGATAGCGCCCCGCAACGAAGAAACCTCCGGCAAACTTCGCTTGCAAGAGCAGCACCTTAGGATGGTTAGAGCAACGCGAAACCCATCGAATCTCCCCTGGGTTTCGCTGTGCTCTACCCAGGCTACTTGATGGTGTCATGGTATTTGAAAAGTAATTTCAATATTCTCTTAGCTTGCGAAAATCCCATGTAATATTCTCGCCCTTTTTCTCTTGCCCGTCTGGATAAACCCGACCAGATAGCGATCTAAGATGAAGGGTGTCGCCTTGAAATTCTCCTTCATACTTTGTGTAGTAGATGTGCGGCACAAATCCATCGGTTTTCAAATGGTCAAATATTCTTTGTCCTGAAATTAAATTCCCATTCCTTGTGAACTTAATGGGTTCTTTTGTGGACGGATATTCTGCTTCTAAATTGGCGAGGTTGGATAGAAATATTTCAACATTGTCCCTGTTGCGCAATATTACAAATTGATCATTTGGCAGAAGAAACAAAAAAGCTTGATATTTTCCATATCCAACAGGCTCTTCAGTGTCGTCGTAATATATTGCTAAAACTGGCAACTCGTTTAGGTGCGGCTGTATATCGGCTGGCTCAGGTGGTGCGCTAGTGCAGCCAGCTAAGGACATCATGAAGATCACTAATGGCATGAAAAATCTATTCATAATTATAACCTTGTGTTAATGCTTTGAGCATCAATGGGGTGTGTCATTGATTTTTCGAAAAGGGGATAGATTATTTTTAGGCCGATAGTACTGCGCCATAAATAAGCCGGTCCCGAGTGAGCGAAGCGAACGACTTGAACCAATTGTTATGACCTTGCGTATAGAGTCAGGAGGTAGTCTCCGTTTTGGCTTTTGTAAGGTTGCCCGAGCCTTGAGAAGCCAAACTGACTGAATAAGTAATGCATAGGTTCGTTGTCTTCACGCGTAGTGGCAAAGCACGGTGTTTCAGCGAGCAACTCTTTGATTGCCTCCATTAAAGCTCGGCCGTAGCCTTTTCCTCTTGCCGCGCTGGATACATACAACCAGCCTAGCTCGTGTTTGTATTCTCTTTGTTCTGTCACTTTGGATTTTTTAAAGACGCCGGCTTTATATCCTGCGTTAGGTTTTTTTATTGCTCCAATAGCAACGCATTCACCGTCATATATGAAGATGAGTTTTTCTGCACGTTGAATACGCTGGCGCAAGCCTTCTGGCGAAACCTCACCACCAGCAATAACTAATCGCTCAAATGTATCAAGCTCTTCTTTGCTGCAGTCACTGGGGGCTTTGGATATTCTTTCCATGCTTCTAGTCATAACGTTTGGTTAAGGGGCGGGCTTTAGCCCAATGTCATCAACTTTGGAAATTATCCATAAATATCATATAATTAGCGCTCAAATCAGTGCATGGGAGAAGCCCTTTTGACTACCTATACCGCATCGCTTGACACCGCCAGCCAAACCCTGGCTTGAAAATTGTACAAAAAATAACCAGCCCGCTCGATTGTCCCGCCTTCATCGCCGCCCACCGCCAGAATCCTCAAGACTTTACCCGCCGACGCCAGCTCACCTTCAAGAACCTCGTCCTGTTCCTGCTCAATCAGCCGCGCACGGCCCTGCAAACCGAACTCGATCAGTTCTATCGCGTACTCAATCAGGCGTCGACTGAGACGCAAATGGTCACTG
>NZ_FMZQ01000034.1 GCF_900102635.1 Ectopseudomonas chengduensis
GTGCAGACGACTCCTGATATTGGGCTGTCAGGAGCCGTATGCACACCAGGCGTTACATCCAGTCAGATGGTGCGGTCGTCTTCTGAAAACGACATCTTTCGCATTCGTTGACACATGCCCGCGAAGGTCATAGATTTCAGCCTGACAGAAATGGGCTTTGAGGCACAACGGAACAGAAAGTGCACTTAAGCCGCCTTCAACCAAGGAGACATCGTGCAGGGGCACCGCATCGGCTACGTCCGGGTCAGCAGCTTTGACCAGAACCCGGAACGCCAGCTGGAACAAACCCAGGTGAGCAAGGTGTTCACCGACAAGGCATCGGGCAAGGACACCCAGCGCCCCCAGCTCGAAGCGCTGCTGAGCTTCGTCCGCGAAGGCGATACAGTGGTGGTGCACAGCATGGATCGGCTGGCCCGCAACCTCGATGACCTGCGTCGCTTGGTACAGAAGCTGACTCAGCGCGGCGTGCGCATCGAGTTCCTGAAGGAGGGCCTGGTGTTCACTGGCGAGGACTCGCCGATGGCCAACCTGATGCTGTCGGTGATGGGGGCCTTCGCTGAGTTCGAGCGCGCCCTGATCCGCGAGCGGCAGCGTGAGGGCATCGCCTTGGCCAAGCAGCGTGGCGCGTACCGGGGCCGCAAGAAAGCCCTGTCCGATGAGCAGGCTGCTACCCTGCGGCAGCGAGCGACGGCCGGCGAGCCCAAGGCGCAGCTTGCCCGCGAGTTCAACATCAGCCGGGAAACCCTCTACCAGTACCTCCGCACGGACGACTGACACATGCCGCGTCGCTTGATCCTCTCGGCCACGGAGCGGGACACCCTGCTTGCGCTGCCGGAAAGCCAGGATGACCTGATCCGCTACTACACCTTCAACGACTCCGACCTGTCGCTGATCCGCCAGCGACGCGGCGACGCCAACCGCCTCGGCTTCGCCGTGCAGCTCTGCCTGCTGCGCTACCCCGGTTACGCGCTGGGAACCGACAGCGAGCTGCCCGAGCCGGTCATCCTGTGGGTGGCGAAGCAAGTCCAGGCCGAGCCGGCGAGCTGGGCAAAGTACGGCGAGCGCGACGTGACCCGTCGCGAGCATGCCCAGGAACTGCGCACCGACCTGCAACTGGCCCCGTTCGGCCTGTCCGACTTCCGCGCCCTGGTGCGCGAGCTAACCGAGCTGGCCCAGCAGACCGACAAAGGCTTGCTGCTGGCCGGTCAGGCCCTGGAGAGCCTACGGCAGAAACGACGCATCCTGCCGGCGCTGAGCGTGATTGACCGGGCCTGCTCGGAAGCCATTGCGCGAGCCAATCGGCGGGTCTACCGCGCCCTGGTCGAACCACTCACGGACTCGCATCGGGCCAAGCTGGACGAGCTGTTGAAGCTCAAGGCCGGCAGCAGCATCACCTGGTTGACCTGGCTGCGCCAGGCACCGCTGAAACCCAACTCTCGGCACATGCTGGAACACATCGAGCGGCTGAAGACATTTCAGTTGGTGGACTTGCCCGAAGGCCTGGGCCGGCACATCCACCAGAACCGCCTGCTCAAGCTGGCCCGCGAGGGTGGGCAGATGACGCCCAAAGACCTCGGTAAGTTCGAGCCGCAGCGCCGCTACGCGACCCTGGCCGCCGTGGTGCTGGAGAGCACCGCGACCGTGATCGATGAGCTGGTCGATCTGCATGACCGCATCCTGGTCAAGCTGTTCAGCGGCGCGAAGCACAAGCATCAGCAGCAGTTCCAGAAGCAGGGCAAGGCGATCAACGACAAGGTGCGCCTGTACTCCAGGATCGGCCAGGCGCTGCTGGAAGCGAAGGAAAGCGGCAGCGACCCCTATGCCGCCATCGAGGCGGTGATTCCCTGGGACGAGTTCACCGAGAGCGTCAGCGAGGCCGAGCTGCTGGCCGGGCCGGAAGGCTTCGACCACCTGCACCTGGTCGGCGAGAACTTCGCCACCCTGCGCCGTTACACGCCGGCCTTGCTGGAGGTGCTGGAACTGCGCGCCGCGCCGGCCGCGCAAGGCGTGCTGGCAGCCGTGCAGACCCTGCGTGAGATGAACGCCGACAACCTGCGCAAGGTGCCGGCCGATGCACCCACGGCCTTCATCAAGCCGCGCTGGAAGCCGCTGGTGATCACCCCGGAAGGCCTCGACCGGAAATTCTACGAAATCTGCGCCCTGTCCGAGCTGAAGAACGCCCTGCGCTCCGGCGACATCTGGGTCAAGGGCTCGCGGCAGTTCCGCGACTTCGACGACTACCTGCTGCCGGCCGAGAAGTTCGCCGCACTCAAGCGCGAGCAGGCCCTGCCCCTGGCGATCAACCCGAACAGCGACCAGTACCTGGAAGAGCGTTTGCAGCTGCTGGACGAGCAGTTGGCCACCGTCACCCGCCTGGCCAAGGACAACGAGCTGCCCGATGCCATCCTCACCGAGTCAGGGCTGAAAATCACCCCGCTGGATGCGGCGGTGCCGGATCGGGCGCAGGCGCTGATCGACCAAACCAGCCAGTTACTGCCGCGCATCAAGATCACCGAACTGCTGATGGACGTGGACGACTGGACGGGCTTCAGCCGCCACTTCACCCACTTGAAGGACGGGGCCGAGGCCAAAGACAGGACGTTGCTGCTGTCCGCAATCCTCGGTGATGCGATCAACCTCGGGCTGACCAAGATGGCCGAGTCGAGCCCCGGCCTGACCTACGCCAAGCTGTCCTGGCTGCAAGCCTGGCACATCCGCGACGAAACCTATTCGGCGGCCTTGGCCGAGCTGGTCAACCACCAGTATCGCCACGCCTTTGCCGCCCACTGGGGCGACGGCACGACCTCATCCTCCGATGGCCAGCGCTTCCGCGCGGGTGGCCGGGGCGAGAGCACCGGGCACGTCAACCCGAAGTACGGCAGCGAGCCGGGACGGCTGTTCTACACCCATATCTCCGACCAGTACGCGCCGTTCAGCACCCGCGTGGTGAATGTCGGCGTCCGCGATTCCACCTATGTGCTCGACGGCCTGCTGTACCACGAGTCCGACCTGCGGATCGAGGAGCACTACACCGACACGGCCGGCTTCACCGATCACGTCTTTGCCCTGATGCACCTGCTAGGCTTCCGCTTCGCGCCGCGCATCCGCGACCTCGGCGAAACCAAGCTGTACGTGCCGCAGGGCGTGCAAGCCTACCCGACGTTGCGCCCGCTGATCGGCGGCACCCTGAACATCAAGCACGTGCGTGCCCACTGGGACGACATCCTGCGCCTGGCCAGCTCGATCAAGCAGGGCACCGTCACCGCCTCGCTGATGCTGCGCAAGCTCGGCAGCTACCCGCGCCAGAACGGACTGGCCGTGGCCCTGCGCGAGCTGGGCCGGATCGAGCGCACGCTGTTCATCCTCGACTGGCTGCAAAGCGTCGAGCTGCGCCGTCGCGTGCATGCCGGCCTGAACAAGGGTGAAGCGCGCAACTCCCTGGCCAGGGCGGTGTTCTTCAACCGCCTCGGCGAAATCAGGGATCGGAGCTTCGAGCAGCAGCGCTACCGGGCCAGCGGCCTCAACCTGGTGACGGCGGCTATCGTGCTGTGGAACACAGTGTATCTGGAACGCGCCACCCAGGGGCTGGTCGAGGCTGGTAAGCCGGTGGACGGCGAGCTGCTGCAATACCTGTCGCCGCTGGGTTGGGAACACATCAACCTAACCGGCGATTACGTCTGGCGGCAGAGCCGCCGGCTTGAAGACGGGAAGTTCAGGCCGCTACGGTTGCCCGGAAAACCTTAGCGTACGATTTTTTCCGTTTTCTCTATTCGCCCCTCGAAGGCTTCTAACGACCGCGATCGCCAAACATCTTGTCCAACCTCAAAAAGCCGAACGGGTTATGCCCCAGCGATGAGAATCCCATGACCAAATCTATTGCCACCGCCTCGATCAACCGCGAAACCGCAGTCGCCCTCATCGACGCGGCGCTCGCTGCGGCCCGTGCCATCGGCATCCCGGCTGCCGTCGCCGTCGTCGACGCCACCGGTAACCTGCGCGCGTTCGAGCGCACCGACGATGCGCCGTTCCTTACCGTCGATGTTGCCATCGACAAGGCCTGGAGTTCCGCCTCGTTTGGGTTCCCGACCCATGTCTGGAACGACTATGTGACCAACGATCCAAAAGTGGCGCCGCTAGCCTATCGCCCTCGGATGGTCGCTGTCGGCGGCGGTTATCCGATTCTGGAGGATGGGAAGTTGATCGGCGGCATAGGCATCTCCGGAGGCAACTATCAGCAGGATCAGGATGCGTGCGTCGAGGCACTCATGAAAATCGGGTTCCAGTTGCCAGCCTGACGACTGTGAGGCCATCACCGGTGGTAATGGCCAACAGATCCAACCTTTGAGAGGCCTAATGATGGAAGCGTTCGTCGTCTTTACGCGGGAAGAAACCAGCGACCCACATGCACTCGCAACCTATTCTGCAGGCGTCGGACCATCGTTCGATGGTCACGACGTTACCTTTCTCGCCGCTTATGGCGCGATCCAGCATTTGGAGGGGCCGCCCATCGAAGGGGCCGTAATCTTGCGTTTCCCGACGATGCAGGCCGCTCGCGACTGGTATGACAGTCCCGCCTACCAAACCATCGCTGCTCATCGCTTTGCCGGTTCCCGTTACCGCGCCTTTATCATTGAAGGGCGGCGGTGACATACCGACAGAAGCACTTCGGCGCTGACCACGAGGTATCGGCGTGTGAACTCGCATCTTGGGAATCTGTGGGGGGGACCAAGACAGCGGCGCTAGGGGCTCATATCGTCGATCGGATCAGAGAGTTGCTCGGCGAGAATGGGTTATCTATTGCCGAGCTGACGGAGCGGAGCCGCCCTCTCCCAACGGATTGATTCAATCGTTGACGCTCCTCCTATCCGGATCCGGGTTTTCGCACGCTGATCAACAGAGTTACAGCGCGCAACGCCTGTAGTGGGCATCAGGGGATGGGTGGCAATCAGGATGATTGCCCACCTTCCAACGATTAACCTTGCTCAAGTTGCTTCACTAGTCGCTCCGCGTCGAGATGGAAGTCCGAGAAAACAATGCTACCGCCAGCGTCGATAACCGTAAACCACGGAGTTCCTCGTGTGCGGTAGTCTTCCATGAAGGTTGGAAACGGCGAGCCGGTCGGTTGCTCGTCGTGACCGAAAACGATAGGAAGCTCATACTTGAGCTGGTTCACGCGCAACTTCTCGAAGGTATTCTCATGCGTTCCTTCGAAGACGGTCTGGATCACTGCGAACCCCACGTCTTTTGAGCTCAACGCTGCATGCAACTTTTGTAGCGTCGGAAACCCATGCAAATGGCAACCTTGGCACCAATGCTGGAAGGCAAACAAGATTTTCGGGCCGGGCCCGATATCTGACAGTTTGAACGGCGCGATACTTTCCCCATCTTTGCCAATCCATTTTTGCACCCGCAGCTCAGGCGCTTGTCGTTCGATCTCGTTCATCTGATCCTCCAACCCCGATACAGAAGCTTAGTGGATGATCGCGCGTCGCGACGGTGCGCGAACGTCCGACCTTATTTTCCCTATTTCCTGAAGCCAGAATAGATCAGATCGACATTTCGTCCTTAATATACTCAAGCTGCCGGCGAGCGCGAACTGGGCAACCATGCGCTGGTGAGCCTTGAGCTTTGCACGCTGCCCATCCGTTTGAGAGCGAACCTGCAACTTCCGCTCCGCATACCGCAGATCAGCGTACGCAGCCTTGGGGTTATCTACCCTATAGCCATTGGGTATTGGGAATCATGCTGGCCTGACGCTATGTTCGATACGCGATTTTTTACGATGATAGAGCATCTGTATCTGATTTTTAGTCGATTGGCTTATTCGGCGGATGTGCGGGCAAATGCTTTACGCAGAGTACTGAAATGAAGGCCGGCTTCGGTCTGCCGTATCGAGCAAGAGGGGTCACTATGGTCACCAGAGGTTTCACCGGTCGCGGTTCAGGCGACCAGTCCGATCGGATTCCGCCAGGTCAGCATCTGGTGGAGGATTTCCCTGTTCTGTCGGCCGGCCCTACGCCGAGGGTAGAGCCCTCCGACTGGAAATTCACAGTCAAAATTGGTCCGAAGCCCGTCAAAACGTGGAATTGGGGCGAATTCAACACTCTACCAAAGACCCAGGTGACAAAGGATATTCACTGCGTCACCTCTTGGTCCAAACTGGATACCGTTTGGGAGGGTGTACTCATTGAAGACATCCTTGCAGATGCAGAGCTTGATCGGCCTACCGATTTCGTCTTGGCGCACTGCTACGATAATTATTCGACAAACGTCCCTCTGACGGATCTGCTTTCCGGGAAAGCGATGGTCGCCCTCAGTTATGCGGGCAAGCCACTTTCCCGCGATCATGGGGGGCCGGCGCGTCTTCTAGTGCCGCACCTTTACTTCTGGAAATCCGCCAAATGGGTGAATGCGCTGCAATTCACGACGCGTGACGAGGCCGGCTTTTGGGAGCTGCACGGCTATCACATCTACGGCGATCCGTGGCGCGAACAACGATACACCCATGACTGAAAACGAAGCGCAAGTCCGTTCGTGGCAATCATGCGTGATCGACGACATCATCCAGCAAACACCGAGTATCAAGAGCTTCTTCCTTCGGTTGAGCAAGCCGTTCGCGCACACCGCAGGTCAGCACGTCGATATCCGGCTGACCGCGCCCGACGGCTACAGTGCAATGCGCAGCTACTCGATCGCGTCATCGGCAGTTTCGACCCCGATCGTCGAGATAGCTATCGAGCGCATGCCGGATGCCGAAGTTTCGCCGTTTTTTCACGACATCGCGGCGATTGGTGACGAAATCGAAGTTCGCGGTCCGCTCGGTGGCCATTTCCTTTGGCCTGAGCCTGCCATAGATCCGGTTCTGTTGATCGGGGGAGGCTCCGGCCTCGTGCCGTTGATGGCAATGATCCGGCAGCGCCGCGCATTGGCCCAAGCCGTTCCGACAGCGTTGCTCCTGTCCGCACGAACCGCCGAGGACGTTCTCTTCTCAGAAGAACTTCATTGCATCGAAATCAGCGATCCGGCGTTCGTCCTGGCGCTCGCGATTACGCGCGAGAAACCGGTTCGCGCATCGGACTTTGCGCGACGGATCGACGGCATGATGGTCCAAGAAATTCTAACCAGGCTTCAGGGAAAGCCGACGCAAGTGTTCGTCTGCGGGTCTAACGGATTCGTCAACATCGCAACCGATAGCGCGCTGCTGGCGGGCTTGGACGCCTCCATCATCAAGACGGAGCGCTACGGGGGCTAGCGGCGCGAGCTATCTCACGTCGCGCCGATCGTAGACGTGCGCCCTGGGAAGCTTTGGCGATCAACGTGAACCGTTTTGCCGAACACAGTCTTCGTACCCCCCGGCCTCTAGAACGCCTTCGCTCGCGATACCTGGCTCGACATCAAGCTCAATTTGAAAGTTCCTGCACTATCCGTCGTCCTGATATGCTCGACCAGCATGATGGGCGATTCGAGCGGGACCGCTTCCGTCCCAATCGAGGCTCGGTTACCTTAGAGCATCGGCTCGGCGCTACAGGAGGCGCGTGCGGCCTCTGCCTGGCGGTGAAAGCACTTTGGGCCATGTCGCCTGGATAGCGGCCAATCGTCAGCATCTGCTCCGATGTCGGCCAAGGTGCAGTCGCCATCTTTGAACGCCGCGAATTGGAGATCAACGCCATGACAGCGATCCGCGTGCAACTGCCGGAGATGCAATATGACAACTGATGTATTGCTGTACACCACGAATTGGTGCCCGTTCTGCCGCCGAGCGAAGGCGCTCCTCAAGGAAAAGGGCGTGCGATGGAAGGAGCTCGATATTGAGGCGGATCCGGCTCACCGGCAGGCCATGGCGGAAGCGTCGGGGCGAAGCTCCGTGCCGCAGATCTTCATCAATGGCACCCTTATCGGTGGCTCCGATGAGCTATTCGCGCTCGATGTCAGAGGCGAGCTCGACAAACTTCTCGGGCGCAACCCGCCTGCCACCTGAGGAGGTGCGGCTTGGGGCAGCCAGCCCGCGAGCCTTCGCCGGTTGATGAATACAAAAGGAGAGTCCGTTGGTCTCAGCCATCTGGAAAGACACTACTATCGCCACAAGCGACGAAACAGTCATCGTCGAGGGAAATCACTACTTCCCACCGTCAGGAGTCGACCTGAGCCTGCTTGAGATGAGCCCGCACACATCTGTCTGTCCGATCAAAGGCGCCGCGCGCTTCTTTCATGTTCGCGCGGGTGACGCGCTCAACGTGAACGCCGCTTGGACCTATCCCGCCCCCACTCCGGATGCCGAGGGTATCCGGGATTACATCGCTTTCTGGAAAGGCGTGGACGTTGCCTAGCAGACTGGACGGACGACTTCGCTGATAGCCATGCGGGCGCCGACATCTCAATTATCCTGCCCACCCCGGGCCTCGTCGGCTGCAGGAATCTGCCCGGCACCTTAGCGCGACCCGGCACTGGCGGTCTCGCACCCGCCGCGCCTCTGTTCTATCAATAAGGATGGATGACATGGAGCATTCCGAGTTCGATGCCGCTTTCGCGAAGCTTGCGGAGGGATACAGAGAAGGGACTTATGAAGGCCGGCGTTTCAGCTTGATCGTCCGGCGATCTGGGGACGGACGTCGCAACAGTCTGTTCGCCAGGGAGTTGGACGGGACTGACATTGTCAGCTTCAACCTCTTCCGCGTTACATCAGATAGGACATTGTTGAAGCCGTGCGAAATGTCCGCCGAAAAGGTCGTAGCGTTCGTGCTGGAGTTCCGACCGGACACCTGACGGGCAGAAGAAGATCCCGGCCAACCGGCGCGCCTGCGACGGCCGGCTATCTAAGGCTGCGCAAGCCTATAGCCGCAGCTCATTGCACTTCGTCTGGCGAGGAATTCAACATCGATACGTCGCCATCCGCGGGGATATCGGTACAGGCGCCCGTGTAAGCCAGATTGAGAAATCCTAAGCGATGACTAACACCAATGACGCCACCCTTCCGACACATTCTATTCTTGAGGAATGCACAGCGATGGCTGTCGTCAACGCTCTGAAGATTATTCTGAAGAACAGCTACGCGATCTACCTTAAGACAAAAAATGCCACTCGGGCGCATCCCGCCCCTACTTCAGGGACTTTCACTTGCTTCTCGCTCTGTCACTCACAGCATCGGCACGCCCATGACGCATGGTATCCAGGCCTCATAATTTTCCCATATAACCTTCTTGTCTTTTGCGCACCCAGAAAGACTCGAGGCTTTAACTGGACAGATGAGCCCTCGAGGGTAGTGTTCACCTGATTGGCTTTCTCATATCTGATGTTGATTCGCACAGTGTGCCAACCAGGTGATAGTTTCAAAAAACCTGCGCTTCAGAGCGAATTAGACGATCTTCGATAAGAGCGATCCGCCTCAAAATCCAAAACATCTAACATTGTCCTAGAGCCATATTTGTACCTAGTACTATGGCGCTCCCATTAACACATTTGATGATGCACAGAAAACTTAGCTCATGATAGCTTTCAGCTAACAGCTATTCGGAAGCCCGAAAGGATTCAACCGTTTAAGCGTGAACCGTCGATTATAAATACTTTCGTAAGTTAGCTTTAAAGGACGCTTTTAGTCCTTGTAAATACGCATTACGACTCCACAGCTACCAAATCCATACGGCGCCAGCAACCATTAAAACACCCGACACTACTAAAACAATAGTAGAGGCGCGATTGCTGCCTTTCAAAGTATGACCAACACCCACATCCATAACTAGGTGTCGAATTCCGGCTACGAGATGATAAATAAATGAAGAGTATACCAACCAGAAACTAACTTTGCCGAAAGGTGAAGAAAAAATCTCCTTGACTTCATTAAAACCCTTTTCTGACTCCAACGATTTGCTCAGCATATACAGTATCAGTCCCAGAAAAATAAAGAGCATAATTCCTGAAATCCGGTGCAGAATCGATGTAAGCGCCGTGAGAGGAAGCTGAATGGTTCGAATATCAAGATTAACCGGCCGCTTTTTATTCATTTTGACTCCAGTCAACAATTCTAGTGGGGGATTTCAGTTTTCGATCTCATTCATCATAGCAGCTGTAACTAAGGCTGGCGGCGACAATAATGGAGATATTCGGGGCTTACGTTGCATTTTGAGGTCGCAAGTGCATGTGCGTAAATTGAAGCAAATTGCAAGGTTATGCCCAATAGGTAGCTAGCTTATTAATTTAACAAAAGTGACGTGTGTCGTTCTGCAGGGCATGCTGTTCCCCCAATGTCATCAACCTAAGCTGCAGCCCTGCCCAAGGCAAGCCCCCCGAAGCAGCCAGCCGCCATGGCCGTCGGGCGATGACCAGGCCTCTGCCGCTCAATCAGGCGGTCTAGCTGGGCTGGCGGTGATGTGATCATCGTCTGTTCCGGCTGTCTAGGCGAGATTTCTCGTTCTCCGGACGAGCCTATGCCGACCGCTTGTGGCCAGCTTTTTTGCACGGAGGTTGGGCGGTGGTGTTTCTTCAGCGCGTCGGTTTGTAGCCCTCACAACCTCGGCTGGCTGCGCGTTTGCGTTGGCGCGCAAAGCTACGGCCTGAGCGTACGGC
>NZ_FMZQ01000016.1 GCF_900102635.1 Ectopseudomonas chengduensis
GCCGCTGTTGCTTGGGCCGCAGCGAATCGGCTTTTAGCGCCTGCTCCAGCGTGGCGTGAAAAGGGCTGAGTTTGTTGAAGATCGCGCGGCGTTGGTAGACCGGCGGCTTGGCCTCAGGTGCTCTGACCCACTTGCGAATCGTGTTGCGCGCCAACCCGGTGCGCTTGGCTATCTCATGCAGCGACAGCTTGTCGCGGAAATACATCCGGCGAATTTTGCCCATCATTTCCATACTGATCACCCTGTGTTCTCCTGCTCAAAAATTGAGCAGAAGCAGTTGAACACCTGGGTCAGTTTTCAGTCGGCAGAACAGCCTCTACTGGGTCAGTTTTCGGTCAGCGGCAACATGCATATCGACTCCGGCACTTTAATGCCGTTTAGACTAGTAGCCTTTGCAAATAAAGGCAATAAAATGCCTTAAATTGCTCTGAGGCTGGGTATTAAAGGCACTTTAATGCCCATACCGCGCATGGCGCAGTTTGTGCCGCCTGTGCTTCCGCCATTGGCAATATCCATGGTCACTATCGAGAGCACTGATTTCTGTCTGGCGAGGCATCGGCCTAATGTTGAGCCCAACAGAGATTGAATTGGCTTGGAGGTCATGATGTCCCGTATCGATGTGGTTTCCCTGGTTGGCAGCGCCGTCCCGGCTGAGCTCAGGTCCGATGGTCATATGGCGTGCTGGCTGGTGATGGTGGATGGCCAGCCCAAAGCCGGCCCTTTCGCTTCCCGTGAGGCCGCGCTGGCTTGCCAGGCGGTCTGGCTGCTCAGCAGCGCTATTCGTCGTGAGGGCGATTCGCTGCTGGCCTGATTCACTGTTTTACCCCGCGCTCGCTCCAGCGCTCCCCTTAGCCCGCCTCTGGCGGGCTTTTTCTTGCTCGCCGGTTAGAATGGCGATCATCTTCTGAAGGGGCGCAGCGTGGCCAGGTGGGACATCTTCTGCAGCGTGGTGGATAACTACGGTGATATCGGCGTGACCTGGCGGTTGGCCCGACAGTTGGCGGCTGAGCAGGGACATGCTGTGCGCCTATGGGTCGACGAGTTGGGGGCCTTCGTACGCTTGTGCCCCGAGGCCAGTGTCGATGCTGAATGCCAGCACTGGGGCGGTGTCGAGGTGCGCCAGTGGCGTGAGCCGTTCCCTGCGGTTGAACCTGCGCAGGTGGTGATCGAGGCCTTCGCCTGTCAGTTGCCGTCTGCCTATATCGAGGCAATGGCGGCCAGCGGCACGCGTCGCTTGTGGCTGAATCTGGAATATCTCAGTGCCGAAGACTGGGTGGCAGGCTGCCATGGCCTGCCATCACCGCAACCAAGCGGTTTGCAGAAGTTCTTCTTCTTTCCCGGATTCGTGGAGGGCACGGGCGGTTTGCTGCGCGAGGCCAATCTGCTGGCGCAGCGGCGCGCCTTTCAGGCAGACGCGCACGCGCAGCAGGCGTTCCTGCAGTCGCTTGGCGTGATAAGGGAACCCGGGGCGCGACTGATTTCGTTGTTCGCTTATGAAAATGCGGGGCTGGCGGGATGGTTAGATGCACTGGCAGCCGATTCGCAGTCGACTCAATTGCTGGTGCCGCAAGGCAAGGTTTTGGCGAATCTGCAGGCCTGGCTGGGCGAGGTGCAGTTGGTGCCTGGTGATCAGCGGCAGCGCAGCAATCTGCTGATCCATGTGCTGCCTTTCGTGGCGCAGGATGACTACGACCGCCTGTTGTGGTGCTGCGACCTCAACGCGGTGCGTGGCGAAGACTCCTTCGTGCGAGCGCAATGGGCGGGGCGGCCATTGCTCTGGCACATCTACCCGCAGGAGGAAGGGGCGCACTGGGACAAACTTGAGGCATTTCTGGCGATTTATAACGCCGATTTGATGCCCGAAGCCGCTGCCGTTCAGGCTGAATTCTGGCGAGCCTGGAATGCGGGGGAAGGGATGGGAACGGTCTGGCCTGCGCTTCTCGAAGTATGGCCGGTACTGCAGCGACACGCCGAGCAATGGTGTGACGAACAGGCCGTTCGGTCGGATCTTGCCACGATGCTGGAACAGTTTTACCTAAATTGGCTATCATACGCGGCCTAGATTTCTGTACCTCCCGCATATTTCGGATATTCGCATGAAAACTGCACAAGAAATGAGAGTCAACAGCGTGGCCCTGATCGATGGCCAGCCGTGGCTGATCCAGAAGGCCGAGTTCACCAAGTCCGGTCGTAACAGCGCCATCGTCAAGATGAAGCTGAAGAACCTGCTCAACGGTTCCAAGACCGAGACCGTCTACAAAGCCGACGACAAGATGGAGCCGGTGATTCTCGAGCGCAAGGAAGTGAACCTGTCCTACATCAGCGGTGAGGACTACGTGTTCATGGATCCGGAATACAACTCCTACGAGCTGCGTTCCGAAGATCTGGAAAGCGTTCTGCCGTTCATCGAAGAAGGCATGAGCGACGTCTGCGAAGCCGTGTTCTTCGAAGGCAAAGTGATCTCCGTCGACCTGCCGACCACCATCGTCCGTCAGGTTGTCTACACCGAGAACGCTGCTCGTGGCGACACTTCCGGCAAGGTCATGAAGCCTGCCAAGCTGCGCAACGGTACCGAGATCAAGGTTGCTGAGTTCGTCGACATCGACGACTGGATCGAGATCGATACCCGTGACGGTTCCTACAAGGGCCGCACCCAGGCTCCGGCCTGAGCTTAAGCTGCACGAGAAACCCGGCCTAGGTGCCGGGTTTTTTGTGGCCGTCACGCGGCGGTTTCCGTGGGGCGCGCGGTGCACCCTAGGGTCATGATCTTACTGCTGCGCGATGGCCAGGCTGGTTTGCAGCGCCTGGTCCCATGGTGGCGGAAAGCCGAAGCGCTGCTTCAGGAAACTCAGCAGCAGGCGTGTCCGCGGGCTGGCTTCGCGTTCCAGGCGCAGGGCGTAGATGCTCACCGGCTCGACGGGCGGTAGGCCCTGTTCGCAGAACAGCGGGATCAGCTCGCCACGTTGCAGATGCTCGCTGCTCATCCAGGTGGGCAGGTGGGCCACGCCAATGCCGGCGAGGGCGCTGAATAGCAGGGTTTCTGCGTTGTTGCTGGTCTGGCGCAGGCGCTTGGGCTTGCACAGCTGCAGCTTGCCGTCGACTTCGAAACGCCAGGCGTAAGGTGGCGCCAGGCTGTCCCAGTCCAGGCCGTCGTGTTGTTCCAGCTCTAGCGGGCTGCGTGGAATGCCGCGTCGACGCAGATACTCCGGGCTGGCGCAGACGATGCGCGTCATCGACGCCAGCGGCGTGGCCACCAGGCGGCTGTCGGGCAGGGGGCCAATACGCACGACGATATCCACCTCGCCCAGGTGTTCGCCCTGTAGGTCGATGAAGCTGTCGATCAGGCGCAGTTGCACGTCCAGGCCGGGATTGGCGCGCAGGAACTCGGCAATCGCCGGAGCCAGGTGGCGGCGCCCAAAGGGGGAGGGGGCGTCGATGCGAATCAGGCCTTCCGGTGCACTGCTCAACGACACCGCTTCGGCGCGGGCCAGGTGCAGCTCGGCGAGGATGCGCCGGGCGCGCTCGGCGAAGGCCAGGCCCGCCGGGGTGACGCGTACCGCATGAGTCGTGCGACTGAACAGACTGCTGCCCATGGCGCGCTCTAGGGCGTCGATGCGCCGTGCCACTGCCGAAGGCGTGAGCGGATGGCGCCTTGCCGCTGCGGAGAAGCTGCCGGTCTCCAGCACGTCGAGAAAGAGTTCCAGTTGGTCGGTCAGTGCATCGGGGTTCATGGCAGCCTTCTTATGCGAGATAAGCAAAGCCATTGTGCGTTGCTATGCGTTTCCGCGCTAGCCGCGGCTGATTAACATGCGCCCACTGTCTGGAGGTGTCATGAATCTGTTCGACCTGTTGCTGAATCTGTTGCTGGGGCTGGGCCTGGGGACGCTGGGTGGTTTGTTCGGCATCGGCGGCGGCCTGATCGCCATTCCGGTGCTGGGCATCGTTTTCGGCCTGGATCAGCAGCTTGCTCAGGGGACTGCGCTGGTGATGGTGGTGCCGAACGTGATGCTGGCGATCTGGCGTTACCATCAACGCAATCGTATCGACCTGCGACATGCCCTGCTGCTCGGTGTCACCAGCTTCTTCTGCGCCTGGTTGGCCTCGCTGTATGCGGTGGAGGTGGATTCGCGCACCATGCGTTGGGCCTTCGTCGGTTTTCTGCTGGCCCTGGCGGCCTACAACCTGCTGCGCATGCTGATGGCTCAGGCGCCGGCCAGTGGCGAGTTGCGTCATCACTGGGGCTGGTTCGGCGTGCTGGGCGGGGTGTCTGGTGCGATGGGCGGGCTGTTTGGTGTGGGTGGCGCGGTGGTGGCTACGCCAGTGCTGACCAGTGTGTTCGGCACCACGCAGGTGGTGGCGCAGGGGCTCTCGCTGTCGCTGGCGTTGCCCAGCACCGGGGTTACGCTGTTTACCTACGCGTTGCACGATCACGTCAACTGGTGGATGGGTGTGCCGCTGGCCATCGGTGGCCTGCTCAGCATCAGTTGGGGTGTACGCCTGGCGCACTCGTTGCCGGAGCGTCTGCTACGCAGCCTGTTCTGTGGCTTCCTGCTGCTCTGTGCGCTGCTGCTCGCGCTGGAGTCGGGTGGCCGCCTATAGGCGAAAACCTTCGACGATATGCTCGGCCAGGCATTCGGTGACGGGTGACTGGCTGCTCTCGTTGCGCAGCAGCACGATGCTGGTCAGCGGCAGCAGCGGCAGGCCTTCGGCTTCGCCGAGCATGCGCAGATCCGGGGTGATCAGGCTTTGCAGCTGCGCAGTGACCGCGAGGCCCGCGCGCACCACGGCGAAGATCGCCGACAGGCTGGGGCTGGTGTAGGCGATGCGGTAGGGACGGCTCATCGCATCGAGCGCGTTGCAGGCCCATTCGCGGCAGAAACAGTCGGCGTTGAACATGGCCAATGGCATGGGGTTCTGTTCATGTGGGCAGAAGCTCTGGGCCACGGCCCAGGCGAAGCGCTCCTGGCGCAGCAGCTGGCCGATCTCCTTGCCGGGCTGGCGGGTGACGATGGTCAGGTCGAGATCCTGGCGCAGCAACAGCTGGCCGGAGGGTTCGCAATGCACCTCCACCTGCACCAGTGGATAGGCCTGGGCGAAGCGCGAGAGAATCTCCGGCAGAAAACGCATCACGTAGTCGTCCGGCGTACCGATACGCACGGCACCGACCATATGCGGCTCGCGCAGGGTGTTGAGTACCTCGCCATGCAGCTTGAGAATGCGCCGCGCATAACCCAGCAGTACCTGACCCTCGGGTGTCAGCCGCACCTGGCGGCCGTCGCGCTCGAACAACGGGCGCTGCACCACGTCTTCCTCCAGCCGCTTCATCTGCATGCTCACGGCTGACTGGGTGCGATTGACCGTTTCTGCGGCGCGGGTGAAACCGCCGGTGTCGGCGATGGCAACGAAGCTGCGCAGCAATTCGGTATCAATACTGGGGTGGAAGGCCATTCATCAATCCTCGAGATGGATCCCATAAGAAACATTCGTTGGATTGATCTTAAGCCTGACCCGACACTGACGCCAACCCCACAGGGAGGGCGAAAAGATGAAAGGTCAGAAAGGTTATGCGTTGGCTCAGGCCATCCACTTCGAACGGCTGCCGTCACTGGTCGGCGTATGGCGTATGCTGCGGCGCTGGCGTCAACTGGCTCGCGAGCGGGCGCAGCTGGCGCAACTGAATGATGCTGCATTGAAGGACCTGGGACTGTCCCGAGCCGATGTGTTGCAGGAGGCCGAACGGCCGTTCTGGGATGACCCGCTGAGAAAATGAGTGGCACATGACGGGAGTTGCTGAATGACCGCGGTACGCAAGGGCGCCGATTTTTTTCTGTTCCAACTGATGCTGTTGTTATGCGCCATCTGGGGTAGCCAGCAGGTGGCAATCAAACTGGCGGCGGACGATATCGCGCCCATGCTCCAGGTAGCGTTGCGCTCGGGTGTTGCCGCGGTGCTGGTCGGCCTGCTGTTGCTGTGGCAGCGCGGCTGGCGCGAGTGGCTCAGTACGACCTGGCTGGCCGGGATCCTGGCCGGTGTCTTGTTCGCGCTGGAGTTCTTCTTTATCGCGCTGGGCCTGCGCTACACCACGGCCTCGCATATGGCGGTGTTTCTGTACACGGCGCCGATCTTCTCGGCGCTGGGTCTGCACCTGCTACTGCCCAGCGAGCGTCTGCGTCGCCTGCAGTGGCTGGGCATCGCGCTGTGTTTCGGCGGCGTGGTGATGGCTTTCGGTGTGGGCGGTAACTGGGCCGAGATCGATCACGACATGCTGCTCGGCGATGCGCTGGGGCTGTGCGCAGGCATGGCCTGGGGCGCGACCACGGTCGTGGTGCGGGGCTCGCGCCTGTCCGAGGCGCCGGCCGGGCTGACCCTGTTCTATCAGTTGGCAGTGGCCTTCGTGCTGCTGCTGGCCTATGCGCTGGTGGTGGTGGACCTTTCCCAGCTGCGTTGGACGCCTGTGGCCATTGCCAGCATCCTGCTGCAGGGCGTGGTGGTGTCGTTCTTCACCTACCTGGCCTGGTTCTGGTTGCTGCGCCGCTACCTGGCTTCGAACATGGCGGTGTTCTCATTCATGACACCTCTGTTTGGCGTCACCTTCGGCGTGCTGGTGCTGGACGAGCCACTGACCCTGAACTTCATCATCGGCGCGGCGCTGGTGCTGTCGGGTATCACTCTGGTCAGCAGCGAGGCTTGGTTGCGTCGACGTCTGTCCGGCTGGCGTGGCCTGCCTCAGCAACCCTGATCATTCGTTTGCATGGAGGCTGGAAATTGTCCGCTTATCACTTGGCCCAACTGAACATTGCCTGGATGAAGACGCCGCTGGAGTCACCGGAGATGGCTGACTTCGTCGCCAATCTGGAGCGTATCAATGCACTGGCTGAAGGCTCGCCCGGCTATGTCTGGCGTTTGCAGGACGAGGCGGGCGATGCCACGGCAATCCGTCCGTTTGGTGACGAGGTGTTGGTGAACATGTCGGTCTGGCACGACGTACAGTCGCTCAGCGATTACGTCTACAAATCGGCGCATACCGAGATGCTCAAGCGCCGTCGTGAATGGTTCGAGCGTGTCGAGCAGGCGCACCAGGTGCTGTGGTGGGTGCCAGCCGGGCATCGGCCGAGCGTGGTCGAGGCCTCCGAGCGCCTGGCGCATCTGCGCGAGTATGGCGCGACGGCGCAGGCCTTCACCTTTCGCCACGCGTTCGCCGCGCCGGCCTGAACTCGTCGGCAGCCAAACTGCCTGATAGGCTGGTCGCCATGACGCTCTCACTTTCTCTCGCCGAAGCCCGCCGCCTGGCCCTGGCCGCTCAGGGGTTCGGCCGTACTCCACGCGGCGCCATCGCCCACAAGCAGCTGCAGGCGCAGATCGAGCGCCTTGGTGTGTTGCAGATCGACTCGGTCAATGCCCTGGTGCGCTCGCACTACCTGCCGGCTTTTTCCCGTCTTGGTCATTACCAGGCCGAGCACCTCGATGAACTGGCTTGGGGCCGGGTGCGGCGCAGGCGGCTGTTCGAATACTGGGGGCACGAAGCCTCGCTGTTGCCGCTCGAGCTTTATCCGCTGCTGCGCTGGCGAATGCGCCGAGCCGCGGATGGGCAGGGCATCTACAGCCAGCTGGCGAAGTTCGGCGTGGAGCGGCGTGACGCCATAGACAGCGTGCTGCAGGCCGTGCGCGAGCGCGGTGCGCTGGGCGCCGGCAGCCTTTCCTCGCGTACCGAGAAGGCCGGCCCCTGGTGGGACTGGAGCGCGGAAAAGATGGCTCTGGAATGGCTGTTCGCTGCAGGTCTGGTCACTGTGGCCGGGCGCCGCGGCTTCGAAAGGCTGTACGACCTGCCGGAGCGGGTCATTCCCGCGGATATGCTGAATCACCCGGATCTCGATGAGGACGAGGCGCAGCGCCGCCTGTTGCTGCGTTCTGCCGATGCCCTTGGCGTCGCGACCGAGCGCGATTTACGCGACTACTACCGGCTGGACGTCAGTGACAGCAAGCGCCGTATCGCCGAATTGGTGGAGGCGGGCGAGTTGTTGCCCGTCGCGGTGCAAGGCTGGCGGCAGGTGGCCTATTGCCGTGGTGAGCCGCGCATTCCCCGGCGTGTTCGCCATAGCGCCTTGCTGTCGCCGTTCGATTCACTGATCTGGGAACGCGAGCGCACCGAGCGGCTGTTTGGTTTTCGCTATCGCCTGGAGATCTACACCCCGCAGGCCAAGCGCGTGTATGGCTACTACGTGCTGCCGTTCCTGCACCACGAACGCCTGCTGGCGCGGGTGGATCTGCGCAGCGAGCGCGCTACCGGACGCCTGGCGGTGCATGCCGTGCATCTGGAGGACGCGGTGTTGAGCGAGGAGGCGCGCCTGGCGCTGAGCGATTCACTGCGAGCGCTGGCGCATTGGTTGGGCCTGGATGAGGTGTGGCTGGCGCCGAGCGTCAGTCTGCGCGGACTGCTCGGTTAGCCGCCGTTTTCCAGCAGGAACCTCAGTTCCTCAACGCGCTGGATATTCAGCTCCATCGGGCAGGTGTAGTACATCGGCGAGCCGACGTGCTTGCCCTGCAGGTCGCACTGGCCGTTGCGGTAGATCAACCAGGCCTTCTGCGCCGTTTCCAGCTGTTCGGCGTCCTCTGGCGCGTCGTCCTGCAGCTTGAGGAACAGCTGCTGGTAGATGCGGTTCATCTCCTTCTTCACCGTTTCCGATACGCCTTCGGCGCAGCCGGCGACGCTGGCGTTGTCGATCACTCCACTGGCGTCCAGGCAGGCCTGGTAATGCTTGTCGTAATCACCCCAGGCGCCGAGCGGCAGCAGCAGAGTGAACGGTAGCAAGCCGTTACGCAGTATCGACATGGCAATCTCCCAATGAAACAGGGGCTGCAATGCAGCCCCTGAACATTACCTTTACTTGGCAGCCAGACGGGTGCGCATGTTGGCGGCGCGGTCGCTGGAACCCGGGTGCGAGGAGAACATGCTGCCTTCGCCGCCGCCCAGTTTGGCCAGCTTCTCGAACGCGGTGACCAGGCCTTCACGGGGGATGTTGCGTTGGGTCAGCAGGTCGAAGGAGAAGTTATCGGCGGCGTTTTCCTGGCTTTGCGAGAACTGCGCATTGACCAGTTGCTCACCCAGGGCGCCGAGCTGCGATGCGGACAATGCGGCAATGGTGCCGTTGCCCGACGCGGCTGCAGCATTGCGCGCGGCGGTGGTGGCGTAGGCGGTCTGCATGGCCTTCTTGCTGTGACCGAGGGCGACGTGGCCGATCTCATGGCCGAGCACGCCTTCCACTTCGTTGTCGGTCATCAGGTCCATCAGGCCGCTGTATACGCGCACGCAGCCGTTGGCCATGGCCCAGGCGTTGACCTCATCGGCCTGATACACCTTATAGGTGATCGGCGTGCCGTTGATCTGATGGCCGAGGTTGTTGGCGATCTTGTCCAGGCGCTTGCTGTACGGGCTGTTCGGGCCGGCGATATTGGCTTCGGCATCCATTTCAGCGCAGGCCTGGTCGGACATGCTGCGTACTTCGGCGTCGCTGAGGGTCGCGGCCTGCACGGCCATCAGGCCGGATTGCAGCATGGCGTCGGGGGACATGTTCTGGCAGCCAGTCAGCAAGACAGCACTGGACAGGGCGAAAGCGGAGAGGGTGGTGCGCAGTTGCATGGTTCATCGTCCTTGTTGGGGGTGTTGGCCGCGAGTCCTTTCCGGCTGGGTGTAACTGGGGCACCTGTCCGGTGCTCGCGATGGGGCAGCATTATGCCGGATACCGCACAGAAGATGTGCGAGCCGGTTCGCGCCCTGGCCACTGGCCAGGGCGCGGCTCGTCAGCGGCGTACCTGCTTCAGCGTTTCGGCGATCATGAACGCCAGTTCCAGGGACTGGTCGGCATTCATGCGCGGGTCGCAGTGGGTGTGGTAACGGTCTGACAGGCCGTCCTCGGTGATCGGGCGCGAACCTCCAATGCACTCGGTGACGTTCTGCCCGGTCATCTCGATATGGATGCCACCGGCGTAGGTGCCTTCGGCCTGGTGCACGGCGAAGAACTGCCGGACTTCGCTGAGGATCTGCGCGAAATCGCGGGTCTTGTAGCCGCTGCTGGCCTTGATGGTGTTGCCGTGCATGGGGTCGGAACTCCACAGCACCTGGCGGCCTTCCTCCTTGACCTTGCGCAGCAGACGCGGGAAGTGCGCTTCGACCTTATCGGCGCCCATGCGCACGATCAGGTTAAGGCGACCGGGATCGTTGTCCGGGTTGAGGGTGTCGATCAGGCGGATCAGCTCGTCCGGGTCCATGCTCGGACCGACCTTGACGCCGATGGGGTTCTCGATGCCGCGCATGAATTCGACGTGCGCACCGTCCAGTTGGCGGGTGCGGTCGCCGATCCACAGCATGTGCGCGGAGCAGTCATACCAGCGGCCGGTGAGGCTGTCGCGACGGACGAAGGCCTCTTCGTAGTTGAGCAGCAGCGCTTCGTGGGCGGTGAAGAAGCTGACTTCGCGCAGCTGCGGCGCGCTGTCCATGCCGACGGCGCGCATGAACGCCAGGGTTTCGTCGATGCGATTGGCCAACTGGTGGTACTTCTCGGATAGCGCCGAGTTGGCGATGAAGTCGAGGTTCCACTGATGCACCTGATGCACGTCGGCAAAACCGCCCTGAGCGAAGGCGCGCAGCAGGTTGAGGCTGGCGGTGGCCTGGTGGTAGGCCTGCAGCAGGCGCTCCGGGTCCGGTACGCGACTGGCGACGTCGAAACCGATGCCGTTGACGATGTCGCCGCGGTAAGCGGGCAGGGTAACGCCATCGATGGTTTCGCTGCCGGACGAACGTGGCTTGGCGAACTGGCCGGCCATGCGTCCGACCTTGACCACCGGGCAGCCGGCGGCGAAGGTCATGACGATGGCCATCTGCAGCAACACCTTGAAGGTGTCGCGGATCTTCGCGGCGGAAAACTCGGCGAAACTCTCGGCGCAATCGCCGCCCTGCAGCAGGAAGGCGCGGCCCTGGGTGACCTCGGCGAACTGGCGACGCAGCTCGCGCGCCTCGCCGGCGAATACCAGCGGCGGGTAGCCGGCCAGGGTTTGCTCGACGCGATTCAGGTGCGCGGCATCAGGGTATTCAGGCTGCTGCTGGATGGGCTTGGCCCTCCAGCTTTCGGGGCTCCAGGCATTCGACATGCTGCGTCTCTAGCAATTGATCAGGCGGAGACGCATGGTAACCGATAAGCCCCGCAGCTCGTACGTGTATTGGCTCATGACGCCGGGGCGGGCTCGAATGCGCGCGCAGGCCGCATGCGCGGCGATACATCGCGCGCCGGCAGGAAGCGCCCGTAGCGCTGTGCCTTGCCCAGATCATCCGGGTATTCCAGGCCGCGCCGATAGGCGATGCGACCGTTGATCATCGTCAGCGCGACCGCTGCATCGTTGCGTTTGACCACCCGCATCAGGCCCAGCACCTCCATCGGCGCTTCGTGCAGTTCGTCCAGGGTGTCATCGAGGCCGGCGGGGTCGATCAACACCAGGCCGGCACGGTCACCGACGCGCAGGTAGCCGGCATCGATGCCGATGAAGTCGGCCAGCTCGCCGCTGCAGCGGCGCACGGCCTTGCCCAGCTCCATGAACGGCTCGCCGGCCAATTCGGCATCGCGCACGTACTTGAGAAAACGCAGCGGGAAGTTGTACTGGGCGATGGAGCGCAGGTGCGCGCCGGAGTCGGCGAAGCCAGGGTGCGTCCAGGGGCTGGCCAGCAGCTTGCGCATGATCGCCTCGCGCTGGTTGCCGTAGCAGGTCGTCCACTTCAGCGCCTCGCGGTACTGGCAGGCCAGTTCGAAGTAGGCGTCTACCGCATCCAGGCCGCGCGCCTGGCCCAGTTGCTTGAAGTTCCTGCCGACCAGGCTGGGGGCCGGGCATTCGGTCACCCAGCAGTCGGAGAAGTCGCGGTGCCACAGGCCCTTGGTCAGCACGGCCTTTACCTGCTTCTTGAACAGGGCGCGGAACGCTGGCTCCTTGACCTTGGCGTAGAGCTCATCCGGGTCCTTGATGTTGCGCAGGATCTCGCCGGCACCGAATTCCTCGAAGGCATTCACGTTGAGTCCTTCCAGGCGCAGGGTGAAGGGCGCTGGCAAGGTCTGCCAGCGGAAGTGGCCGCGCAGCACCCTGTTCGCCAGCCAGCCGGAAAGGCGGGTGAAGCGATGCAGCAGTGGCTGCGACTTGAGATCCAGCGCCGTCAGCATGGTGCATTTCAGCGGCTTCCTGAACCAGCCGTGGGCCTGCCAGAGGAAGGCGAACACGTTGACCTTGGTCACCGCGTTCGGCGCGCCCTGCAGCACGGCGCCGCGCCGCCGCAGTACGGCGAACAGGCGGGAGAACTCCTTCCAACTGGCGAAGGTCGACGGCAACGGGCTGGACCAGGCGCGGTCGCCGTCCATCTTGTCCAGTCGGGTGGTCATCACCGACAGGCCAATACACCCGGCGTCCAGCGCCTCTTCGAGCAACTGTTCCATGCGCGCCAGTTCGGCTTCGCTGGGCTTCACCCGACTGGTGGCGCGCTCCAGGCCCATCACCGCCACGCGCAGCTCCGAATGGCCGAGGAAGGAATTGACGTTCGGGCCCAGCGGCAACTGGTCGTAGAAGGCGCGATAGCCGGCGGCGTCGCGCCAGGTTTTCTTTTCCTTGAGGATCGGCAGCACGTACTCGCGCGGCACCGCTTCGACGCGGGTGAACAGGTCGGAGCAGTCTTCGGCGTCGGCCAGCACCATGCTGATGGAACAGGAGCCGATGGTTACGCTGGTGACACCATGGCGTACCGACTCCTTCAGTGCTGGTGCGGCGATCACCTCGGCATCGTAGTGCGAGTGGATCTCGAGGAAGCCGGGGGTGAGCCACTGGCCTTTGGCGTCGATCACCTCGGGGCAACCGGCCCCCTCCAGTGGGCTGAGGCTGAGCACCTCGACCTTGCCGTCACGGATGCCGATATGGCGGATTGCCCCCGGCGCGCCGGAGCCGTCGAAGTACAGGCCGTTGTTGATGATGATGTCGTAGCTCATGGCAGTCTCCAGGGCGCCAGCAGCAGGATGCCGGTGACCAACAGCAGGACGTAGATGGCGAGGCGGAAATGACGCTCGTCGAAGCGTCGATGCAGGCGTTCGCCCAGCCACACACCGAGCAGCAGGAGCGGGGCGTAGGTGAGCACCTGGGGCAGCGCTGGCAGCAGGCGGCCGTCGAGCAGAAAGGCGAGGGTGAGCAGGCTGTTGAGGGTGAACCAGACAGTAACTAGGGTGGCGCGCAGTCGCGCCTTGTCCAGTTGGGTGCCAGCCAGGCCGTAGACCAGCAGCGGGCCGCCCGAGGCGAACAGGCCGTGGCTAAGGCCTGCGGCCAGGGTAATGACGCGAGTCAGCCAGGCCGGGCGTTGCGGCAGTGCGCTCGCCCGGCGCAGGCGCCACAGTTCGCGGCCGGCGAACCAGACGATCAGCGCACCGAAGCCGAGCTTCAGCGCCTGGGTGTCCAAATAAGGCAGCAGCCAATAGCCGAGCAGCGTGCCGATAAGCATGCCGGGCAGCAGGGTACCAAGCAGCAGGCGGCGGTCGATCTGCTGCCAGTGGCGATGCACCAGATAGCCGGTCATGCAGATGTTCAGCGGCACCAGAATCGGCAACAGCTGATCGATGGGCAGCAGCAATGCGCCGAGCGACAGCGCGATGACCACGCTGCCAAAGCCAGTAACGGCTTCCAGGGTGTAGGCCAGCAGAATGAAGCCGCCGAGGGCGTAGGGCGCCAGGGCCATCAGCTCATTTCCCCGGCGAAACGCTGGCTCATCTTGCGGTGGTACAGCGCCGGTGCCAGGCGCCAGAGCAGGCTCGCCAGCCAGCTGCCACGATCCGGGAACAGGCGTTCGCGGCGCTGTTGCAGTGCATCGAGAATCAGGCTTGCCATCCAGTCGGCGCTGCGAATCCTGCCGATGGTCGAGCGGGCATGGCCGGCCGGTTTGCCATCGCCACCCAGGGCATTGCGATCGATGGGCGTATCGAGAAAGCTCGGATAGACCATGAGCAGGCCGATGCCGTCACGGGCGATCTCGGCGCGTAGCACCTCGAAGGCCTGGCCCAAGGCGCTTTTCGCGGCGCAGTAACCGGCACGGCCGAGCACCGGCATCCAGCCGGCCATGGAGCCGATGGCGATCACCTGGCCGCGGCTTTCACGCAGCAGCGGCAGGGCGGTCAGGGTCAGCTCCAGCGGCGCGTGATAGTCCACCGCCATGACCTTGCGAAACACCGCTGGATCGGTGCGCAGCGTGGGCGAGCGGTGGGTGATGCCGGCGTTGTTGATCAGCACGTCCAGCCGGCCGAAGCGCTGCCGGCAGTCATCGAGCAGACGTTCATGCAGCTCGGGTTCGGTGATGTCGCCAGCAAGGGCCATTACGCGCTCGCTGCCCAATTCATCGGCGCGAGCCGAGAGGCCGCTGGCGTCTATATCGGTGAGCAGCAGGGCATCGCCACGTGCGTGACAAGCGCGCGCCAGTTGCCAGCCGAGGCCGCTGGCGGCGCCGGTAATCAGGACCACGCGCATCACCGCTCTCCTGCGCTGGGCAAGGGCGTCAGCAACGCGTCGGCTGCAGGCGGCCTGCGTGACCACAGCCAGGCCAGGCTGAGGCCGGATACCAGATGCCAGCAGCCCCAGAAGGCCGCGATCAGCAACATGCCGCTGGCCTGCGGGAAGAAGGTGAAGATGATCACCAGGCCCAGCGCTGAATTCTGGATGCCCACTTCCAGCGTCAGGGCGCGGCGGTCGGCCACCGGCAGCCCGCTCAGGCGTGCGCTGAGGTAGCCAATGCTCAGTGCCAGAGCGTTGTGAGCCACCACCAGCCAGAAGAACAGATGGAAATGTCGGGTGAACTGCTCGAGGTTGCGGCTGAACGCCAGCGCCACGAAACCGAGCATTACCAGCAAGGCGAACAGACGCAGGGGCTTTTCCACTTTCAGTGTCAGTTGCGGGAAGCGCCGGCCGATCCACATGCCAGCCAGCAGAGGCAGGCCGAGCACCAGCAGCACGAGCAGCAGCAAACTCAGCGGGTCCAGTTCGATCTGCGTCAGCAAGGGTCGCGTATGTGGATTGAGCCAGGCGTACAGGGCGAAGTTGAGCGGTGTCAGCACGCTGGCGACGACGCTGGAAACGGCGGTCATGCTCACCGACAGCGCGACGTTGCCGCGAGCCATCCAGGTCATGATGTTGGAGAAGCTGCCGCCTGGGCAGGCAGCGATCAGGGTCATGCCCAGCGCCAGTTGCGGCTCGATGGCCAGGGCCCAGCAAGCCAGGCAGGTCAGCGCCGGCAGCAACACGAATTGCGCCAGCATACCGATCACCGGGGCCTTGGGCGCGCGGGCGATGCGGCGGAAGTCTTCGGCGCGTAGGTCCAGGGAGACGCCGAACATCATCAACGCAACGATCAGGTTGATCAGCACCAGGCTGCTGGGGTCAAAGGCGATATTCACCTGTTCCATGCTCATGCCCCCTGCGCAGCGAGTGCGCCATCGTTGGCCAGCTCACGGCGCAGCGCGGCGCTGTGTTCGGCTATGCGTCTACGATAGCTGTCCTTGTGCACGTAATAGGCCATGCGCTCCAGTTGCAGGTAGCGATAGCCGCCATCCAGGCGCTGGCTGGCTTGAGCACGAATAGTCTGGCGCAGGGCCTGAGCAGCGGGGCTGCCAGCCCGCGACTGGCGGATATACAGCGCGACCAGCTCCGCCTGCTCGTCACGACCCTGCCAGCCCAGGCCGGAGGCCTCGACCATACCGAGCATGAACAGGTCGTCGTGCTCGGGGTGGAATACGTTGAGATACAGCTGCGGTGCACCGGCACCTTGCGGCCAGTTCAACTCGTCGCGAGCGATGAAGGGGTAGTCGATCTTGTAGCCGGTGGCCATGAGGATCAGGTCGTACTCGGCCTGTTCGCCATTGGCAAAGGTCACGCTTTGCCCCCTCACTGCCGTGATATCGCCGCGAGGGTGGATGTCGCCGTGGCCGATATGGTGCAGCACCAGCGAGTTCATCACCGGATGCGACTCGTACAGGTGGTAGTCCGGGTCGGGCAGACCGTACTGCGAGGGTTTGCCGACCAGGGCGCGCACCAGCAGACCGTCGACCAGCTGTTTGAGACGGCGCGGTAGCTTGATCGCGCCGCCGAAGGTATCGGTGGGTTTGCCGAGGATGAACTTGGGCAGGAAGTGATAGCCACGGCGTACCGAGAGGTCGACCGAGGCGGCGCGATGCACGGCATCGACGGCGATATCGCAGGCCGAGTTGCCGCAGCCGACCACCAGCACCCGTTTGCCGGCAAAGATATCCGCGCTCTTGTAGGCATTCGAATGCAACAACTCGCCGGAAAAGTCACCAGGCAGGCGCGGCAGGTTGGGCGTATGCAGGGTGCCGTTGGCGATCAGCACACCGTCGAAACGCCATTCGCGTTGCTCGCCGTTGCGCTCGCTGATCAGTTTCCAGCCATCTTGCTCGCGTTGCACCTGTAGCACGCGGGTGTCGAACTGATAATGCTCGTAGAGACGAAACTGCCTGGCGTAGTCGCGAAAGTAGCGGCGCATCTCGCTGTGGTGCGGGTAGGGCGCCACCTCGGCACGCATGGGGAACTCGCGGAACTCGGTGGTGCCCTTGGCGGAAATCAGATGCGCCGAGTGATACATGCTGCTGTGCGGGTTATCGATATCCCACAGGCCGCCAACGTCGCTGTGCAGCTCGAAACCGATGAAATCGATACCGTGCTTCTTCAATTGCCGAGCCGTGCACAGGCCCATGGGGCCGGCACCTATGATGGCGTACATGGCGAACCTCGTTATTGTTATGAGTAGCAGCGCAAGTGTTGGAATTATTGCGTGACCGGGGGCGGCTGCTTCAATGACAATCGGCGCCTTTAGCCCGGTTCTTGTGGTACGGGATGTCACTGTGGGAGAGGTATCGATGCCAGGGTTGCCGCCGGACGACGAGTTGCAGCAGCAGGACGAGGTTCTGCTGGCCGAGGTGCACGACGCCTTCGGGGTGATCCGTGTGGTGCAGATCGGCGCCTACCGCTTTCTCGAGTTTGGTGATGCCATCGAGCAGAGTTGCGTGTTCCAGGGCGATCCCAGCTGGCTGGAATACGACTACACCCGCGCCATGTTGCTGGGCGCGCTGTGCCACGATGCGCCGGAAACCGCACTGTTCCTTGGTCTGGGCGCCGGCAACCTGACCCAGGCCTGCCTGAAGTTCCTGCCCTTGGAGGACGTCGAGGCCATCGAGCTGCGCCCGGACGTACCGCGCCTGGCCATGGAGTTTCTCGGTCTGGACGATGACCCACGGCTGACCATTCGCATCGGCGACGCCACCGAACTGCTCGACAGCGCGGAAACCGCTGACCTGATCTTTCTCGATCTGTACACCGACCAGGGGCCTGGTGTCGGGCATCTGGCCTGGCGCTTTCTCGAGCGCTGCCGCGAGAAGCTCAATCCAGGTGGTTGGCTGATCATCAACCAATGGGCAGGCAACGACGGCAAGCCGCTTGGCGCGGCATTGCTGCGTGGCCTCTATCACCGACACTATTGGGAGTGCCCGGTGAAGGAGGGCAACGTGGTACTGCTGATCCCGGCTGACCTCGAGCAACGCTTGAACATGGGACGCCTGCAGATGCGTGCGGGCGAGCTGGCGCCGCGCCTGGGTTATTCGCTACAGCCGCTGATCGAAGCGCTGCGTCCGGCCACTTGATGCGCCGTTGAGCGGTTGGATGCATGCCAATCGATAAAAACCAGCACCCGAGACAGGATTTTCCGGTATAGTTCGCGCCGGCCAATTTTCTGGCCACGTTCAGGTAGTGCAACTCGCCCGGGAAATTAACACCCGGCAGCCAGTCCCCAGCGGACTATCCTTGACGATTCACTTTCATCACGTTTTCGCAAATCCCCGCCGACCAGGCTGCCAGGGTGACCCAAAAGGTCTTACACGGCATGCGCAGCTTTGGAACATGGGTCTTTGCGGATGCACTTGAGGCAGACCCATGACCCAGGAAATCGGCGGCTTCGCCGCGCTCGGACTTCACCCCAATATTCTCGCCGCTCTGACCGCCGTCGGTTACGAAGAGCCGTCTCCCATCCAGTCGCAGGCCATTCCGGTGATCCTCGCCGGCCAGGACATGATCGGTCAGGCCCAAACCGGCACTGGCAAGACCGCAGCCTTCGCGTTGCCGATCCTGTCGAAAATCGACCCGACCAAGCGTGAACCACAGGCGCTGATTCTGGCGCCGACCCGCGAGCTGGCCCTGCAGGTCGCCACCGCGTTTGAAACCTATTCCAAGCAGATGCCTGGCCTCAATGTGGTCGCCGTCTACGGCGGCGCGCCCATGGGCCCGCAGCTCAAGGCCATCCGCCAGGGCGCCCAGGTTATCGTTGCCACACCGGGCCGTCTGGTCGACCACCTGCGTCGCGATGAGAAAGTGCTGTCGACCATCCAGTACCTGGTACTCGACGAAGCAGACGAAATGCTCAAGCTGGGCTTCATGGATGACCTCGAAGTGATCTTCGAAGCCATGCCGGAAAGCCGCCAGAGCGTGCTGTTCTCCGCCACGCTGCCGCACTCGATTCGTGCCATTGCCGAAAAGCACCTGCGTGAGCCGCAACACATCAAGATCGCTGCCAAGACTCAGACCGTCTCGCGCATCGAGCAGGCGCATCTGATGATCCACGCCGACCAGAAGACCAACGCCGTGCTGCGTCTGCTGGAAGTCGAGGATTTCGACGCGCTGATCGCCTTCGTGCGTACCAAACAAGCCACCCTGGACCTGGCCAGCGCTCTGGAAGCCAAAGGCTACAAGGCCGCTGCGCTGAACGGCGACATCGCCCAGAACCAGCGTGAGCGCGTCATCGAATCGCTCAAGGATGGCCGTCTGGACATCGTCGTGGCGACCGACGTGGCTGCCCGTGGCATCGACGTGCCGCGCATCACCCACGTATTCAACGTCGACATGCCGTACGACCCGGAGTCCTACGTGCACCGTATCGGTCGTACCGGCCGTGCCGGTCGTGATGGCCGTGCGCTGCTGCTGGTGACGCCGCGTGAGCGTCGCATGCTGCAGGTGATCGAGCGTGTCACCGGGCAGAAGGTCGGTGAAGTCAAACTGCCGAACGCCCAGCAAGTGCTCGATGCTCGCATCAAGAAACTGACCAACAGCCTGGCGCCGCTGGTGGCCGATGCCGAAGCCAGCCACGGCGATCTGCTTGACCGTCTGACCGCCGATATCGGCTGCAGCCCACGTGCTCTGGCCGCTGCGCTGCTGAAAAAGGCTACCAACGGCCAGGCCCTGGATCTGGCCACTGTCGAGCGCGAGCAGCCACTGGTGCCGGGCGCTGGCGGCGCTCCGCGTGAGCGTCGTGAACGTGACGGCGAGCGTTCTGAGCGTGGCGGTGATCGTGGTGAATTCCGCGAGCGCCGCGCGCCGGTGCCGCTGACCGAAGGTCGCGTGCGTTGCCGCACTGCACTGGGTACTCGTGACGGTATCGCCGCGAAGAACCTGCTCGGTGCCATCCTCAATGAGGGTGGTCTGGCTCGCGAAGCGATCGGTCGTATCCAGATCCGCGAAACCTTCAGCCTGGTCGAGCTGCCGGAAGACGGTCTGGACCGCCTGCTGGGCAAGCTGAAAGATACCCGCGTGGCTGGCAAGGCTCTGAAGCTGCGTCGTTACCGCGAGGATTGATCCCGCGTGCCTGATGGCTCATGGCAGGATCAACGAAACGCCGCAACCCTTACCGGGTTGCGGCGTTTTTGTTTGTTAAGGGCAGGTGAACAGGTCGTTGAAAAACGTAGGCGAGGCAGTCAGTGCAAGGCAAAAACAGGCGAAAAAGCGCAGTTTACGAGTTGTAAATGAGCATTTTGAGCCTGTTTTTAACGCAGCAATGGCAACGCAGGTAGTTTTTCAGCAGCCTGTCAGCCGGTTTCGCTGAGATTGGCCCTGGGCGCCAGGCGATCGAACACCTCCGGCGTCAACGCCGCTTCACCCGCTTCGTCGAGCACTTCGCGTGGTCGCTCACTGCCGGGGATGCTGCTGTCGAGCATGCTCAGCAGCTGCGCGCCGCGCGCGGTGAGAATGAAATTTTCGCCGTTGCCACCTTCGTCTTCCGGGCGTGGTTCGATAAAGCCGTTTTGCAGCAGGCGCGCTTCATAGCGTGCAGCCTCGGCGCGCAGATGGTCGAGATTATCCACGGGGTCGCCGGCATTCTTATGCTCTTCGGCCAGGTCTTCGGCGTAGCGACGCGGGGCGAAGGGTTTGCCGGCGGAGTTCTGTGCCTCGTGCAGCAGGCGTTCGATCAGGTCCCAGTCGTGCTTCATGGCGGTCTCTCCCTATGCGATGGGCTTATAGAGTCCGACTTCAGCAACGCACTACGGTTCGACCTGAATTCTGCGAGCGGAGTACACAAAGCAAAACGCCCCGAACCAGTCGGGGCGTTTGAGGCGTTTCAGCTGCCGTGATCAGGCGCGGCGACGGAACAGCGGTTGCGGCTGATCGGCCGAAGCCTGGTAAACCTCGCTGTAGTCCTCGAAGGCTTTCAGCGCATCGTACGGATCCTTGTCCGCGCGCACGGCGAAGGCATCGAAACCGACACGCTTGAGGGCAAACAGCTGGTCGCGCAGCACGTCGCCAATGGCGCGAACTTCGCCCTTGTAGCCGTAGCGGGTGCGCAGCAAGTAGGCGGTAGAGGAGTGGCGGCCATCGGTAAAGGCCGGGAACTCCAGGGCGATGACCTGAAAATGCGCCAGGTCATCGGCGATTTCCTCGATCTCGTCGCCGGCTTCCAGCCAGACGCCAAGACCGCCGTCGCGGGCCTTGAGGGCGTGCGCATGCTCGCGCCACAGTGCCAGTGGGACGATGATGTCGTCGCAGTTGGGGATGACGTCCAGGGTCACGTCCTTGGCCAGCAGGTGCCAGGTCTCGTCGACCACCTGACCGTTCTTAATGATTCGCTGCATAGACGCGCTCCTTGAACGGATCGATACCGACGCGGCGGTAGGTGTCGAGGAAGCTTTCTTCTTCGGTGCGTTGCTCGACGTAGACCTTGATGATCTTGTCGATCACATCGGCCATGTCCGCTTCGGCGAAGGATGGGCCGAGGATCTGCGCCAGGCTGGCGTCACGGCCGGCGCTGCCGCCGAGCGATACCTGATAGAACTCCTGGCCTTTCTTGTCGACGCCGAGAATGCCGATATGGCCGACGTGGTGGTGACCGCAGGCGTTCATGCAGCCGGAGATGTTCAGGTCGATATTGCCGATGTCGAACAGATAGTCGAGATCGTCGAAACGACGCTGAATGGCTTCGGCGATCGGGATCGACTTGGCGTTGGCCAGCGAGCAGAAGTCGCCGCCCGGGCAGCAGATGATGTCGGTCAGCAGGCCTACGTTCGGCGTGGCGAAACCTTGTTCGCGCAGTTCGCCCCAAAGAGCCAGCAACTGACGCTGCTCGACGTCGGCGAGGATGATGTTCTGGTTGTGGCTGTTGCGCACTTCGCCGAAGGAATAACGGTCGGCCAGGTCGGCGATGGCATCGAGCTGCTTGTCGGTGACGTCGCCTGGCGCCACGCCGGTGGGTTTGAGCGATAAGGTCACGGCAACGTAGCCAGGCTTCTTGTGGGCGAAGGTGTTGCGCTCGCGCCAACGGGCGAAGCCCGGGTGTTCGGCGTTCTGCTGGGCGAGCAGGGCGTCTTCGTCCTGCAGGGTCAGATAGGCCGGATCAACGAAGTGTGTGGCAACGCGGGCGACTTCGGCTTCGGTGAGGGTGGTCGGCCCGTCCTTGAGGTGCGCCCACTCGGCGTTCACGCGCTCGGCGAACACCTCGGGGGTCAGCGCCTTGACCAGAATCTTGATACGCGCCTTGTACTTGTTATCGCGACGGCCATAGCGGTTGTACACGCGCAGGATGGCGTCGAGATAACTGATCAGGTGCTGCCAGGGCAGGAATTCGTTGATGAAGCTGCCGACGATCGGGGTACGACCCAGGCCGCCACCGACGGAAACACGGAAGCCCAGCTCGCCGGCTGCGTTCTTCACCGCTTCCAGGCCGATGTCATGCACTTCGATGGCGGCACGGTCGCCCACGGCGCCGTTGACGGCGATCTTGAACTTGCGCGGCAAGTGGCTGAATTCGGGATGGAAGGTCGACCACTGACGGATGATCTCGCACCAGGGACGCGGATCGACGATCTCGTCCTTGGCCACGCCGGCGAACTGGTCGGTGGTGGTGTTGCGGATGCAGTTACCGCTGGTCTGGATGGCGTGCATCTGCACGGTGGCCAGCTCGGCGAGAATCTCCGGCACGTCTTCCAGGTCCGGCCAGTTGAACTGTACGTTCTGGCGGGTGCTGATATGGGCATAGCCCTTGTCGTAGTCGCGGGCGATCTTGGCCAGCATGCGCACCTGGGTGGACGACAGCAGGCCATAAGGCACGGCCACGCGCAGCATGGGCGCGTAGCGCTGGATATACAGACCGTTCTGCAGGCGCAGCGGACGGAATTCCTCGCCGCTCAGCTCTCCGGCGAGGTAGCGGCGGGTTTGATCGCGGAACTGCTTGACGCGATCCTCGACGATCTTTTGATCGTACTGGTCATATACGTACATGAAGGGTCCTGTTTTCAGGCTACTTACTGCCAATCAGCGCGCACGGCCGCGCACTCCCCGAGGAGCCGGGGCACGATACCAGCTCAGGTTTATGCGTAAAAGTGATGTTTGAATATATAAACCTTGGTTTAAGGAATAAGACTGCCCTAGAGCATAACCATATGGTTTGAGCGATGGCCAAGGCTGGTCTTAAATGCAGTGTGCATCACCCAAAAGCACAAGAAGAGGGGGAACCATGACCGAGCACACTGAAGTGGACAATTCCGACAGCGTCATCGATGCCTGGGCGATCTTTTGCCTGATCCTGATCGCGGTAGGTACGGCGGTCTTCTGGGTCAGCGGACAGTGAGGGCGAAGGCCGATACGCATTAGCGGTCGGCCTTTTGTCATTTGCGCCCTATACTGCGCCCCGGTTAATTGGGGAGCGGTGCCGTGATCCGGTGGGTGTTGGGCCTGTGGCTATTACTGTGCTGCGCATTGGCGTCAGCACAAACCCGTGCGCCGTCTGTGATCTTCCTCAATCCCGGCTATTCCGACGAGCCGTTCTGGGCCGATTACACCCGCTATATGCAGGACGCCGCAGGCGACCTCGGCATCGACCTGAAGGTACTTTACGGTGAGCGTGATCCAGCGCGCATGCTGAGCAATGCCCGCCAGGTTCTCGACGGTGAACACCCGGATTACCTGATCTTCACCAACGAGCAGTTCCAGGGACCTGTGCTGCTGCGCCTGTTCGAAGCTAGCCAGGTTGGTCTTTTCGCCCTCCACAGCACGCTCACCGACGAGCAGCAGGAGCTGATCGGTGGCAGCCGCGAGCGTCACCGCAACTGGCTGGGTAGCCTGGTGCCCAATGATGAAGAGGCAGGTTACCTCATGGGGCGCGAACTGATCGCGCTTGCCAAGGGGCAACCGGCCGAGCTGCTGGCATTTTCCGGGGTCAAGCAAACGCCGTCATCGATCTTGCGTCTGGCCGGTTTGCAACGTGCGCTGAACGAGGCGCCGCATGTGCGTCTGGTGCAGGCAGTGCATGGCGAGTGGCAGGAGCAGCGCGCCTATGAGCAGGCGATGAGCCTGTTGCCGCGCTATCCGGGGGTGAGCCTGGTGTGGTCCGCAAACGATGCAATGGCATTCGGCGTGATGCGTGCGGCTGATGAGCTGGGCAGAGACCTGCGCTATGCAGCCTTGAATAACTCAGCTCGGGTGCTGCAGGCACATATCGATGGACGAATCGATGTCCTGGCGAGTGGCCACTTCGTTCTGGGGGGCTGTGCCCTGGTGATGCTCAGTGACCATGCCCGTGACATGGATTTCATCGAGCGCGGCGGCCAGGACCAGGTGGCATCCCTGCTGCGCCTGCTCGACAGGGCGCAATCGCAGAAACTGCTGGCACGCCTTGGCCAGGCGGACATCGACATGGACTTTGGCCAGTTCAGCGCGTTGACTCAGCCCCAACAGCAGCGCTACGACTGCTCGATAGCATCCCTGCTGGACTGATCAGCCAGTCGCCAGGTGCAGGATCAGCTTAACCGTCACCAGCAATACGATCACGAACAGGGTGGTGAACAGCACCCCGAGCAGAATGAAATGGCTGGGCTTTCCGCGACTGAAGTCGCGGCTACGGTTCTTCCCGCTCTGCACGCCAAGGGCGGCGGCCAGCACGCTCTGCAGCATTTCGCGCAGGGTCAGCGGGGCCTGCTGGGGGTCTTTGTCCTGATCGCTCATGGTCAGCCTCTCCGTCGGTCCTGCAAGCATAGTCCGCAACCGCCACGCCAGCACGAGGGACTAGGCTGGCCGCGGCGAATCAGGCAATCTGCGCGAGCGCTGACCACCGACCTTGACCATGTCTGACGATCTCTTTCCTGACGATGCCGCGCAAACCGAGCGCACCCGCGAAACCATCCTGCGCTACCACCTGAGCTGGAAGCACCGCGACCTCGATGCTGTAATGGCGCTGTATCACCCGGAGATCGAGTACAACGACTTCTACCAGCAGCGCTGCATGCGCCTGGCTGAGCTGCGCGAGTACGTCGAGAACAACCTGCCGCGCCGCCCGGGCGAACTGCTGGAGCACGTCGACCGCATCCGCATCGACGGGCATACCGCCTTCATCCAGTACTGCACCAGCTTGCAGGGCGGGGAAGGGCTTGTGTCGTTCCGCACCGGTGAAGCCATCACCGTGCGCGACGGGCTGATCTGGCGGATCAACGAATACGCCACCCTGGTGCATGAGGCGCGTGGCACTGGCGAAGCGGCCAGTTCGCGCCCGGCGATCAGCCGCCTGGGGCTGTCGACCCGCCAGCTCGGTCAGCTGGCGCAGGACCTGCAGGACTACTTTCAGCGCAGCCAGCCCTTTCTCGACCCCGAGCTGGATCTGCAGCAGGTGGCGGCAGCGACGGGTTACAGCCGCAACCAGATATCCCATCTGCTCAATCAGGTGCTGGGCGAGAGCTTCTACCGCTACGTCAACCGCGCCCGCCTGCAGTACTTGCTCGATGGCTTGCAGGCGGGCAGCGACCTCAAGCGTATCGACGAGCTGGCCTTTGCCGCCGGCTTCAACTCGTTGTCGGCCTTCTACAGCTGCTTCAAGCGCCACACCGGGCTTTCGCCCACGGCCTACCTCAAGCAGATTTCCGCGCGGGCACGCACGCAAGACAGCGACTGATCGCCCCAACTAGCCTTGTGTCATCGATTGATGACGGAGGCGTGGATGAATTCCTGGCGCAACATCAGTCTGTGGATGGATCAGCTCGATGATCCGCTGCAGGCGCGGCCCAGCCTGCAAGCCCAGCTGCACGCCGACGTGGCTATCATCGGCGCGGGTTATACCGGCCTGTGGACGGCCTATTACCTCAAGCGCCAGGCGCCGCAGCTGCGTGTGGTGATCGTCGAGGCCGAGACCGCCGGCTTCGGTGCGTCCGGGCGCAATGGTGGCTGGTTGATGGGTAACCTGCTCGGCGAGGATCGTCTGCTGGCCGGTGTGCCAGCGTCGGAGCGCAAGGCGGGCTTCGACCTGCTGCACGGCATTCCCGATGAAGTGGTCTCGGTGGTCGCCCGCGAGGGCATCGACTGCGATCTGCGCAAGGGCGGCGTGCTGTATTGCGCGGCGCGCTACCCGGAGCAGGAAGTGCGCCTGCGTGATTATCTCAAGGAACTGCGTGCGCTGGGCCTGAGCGAAGACGACTACCGCTGGCTGCCGCCGAGCGAACTGGCCACCCAGTTGCGCGTGGCCAATGCCTACGGCGCGCTGTACAGCCCGCATTGCGCGACGATCCAACCGGCCAAGCTGGTGCGGGGCCTGGCGCGCTGCGTCGAGGACCTGGGTGTCGAACTCTACGAGCGCAGCCCGGTGATCGACTGGCAACCCGGCCTGGTGCGTACCGCTCACGGCCTGGTCACGGCTGACTGGGTGGTGCCGGCCATCGAGGGGTACGCCGCCAGCTTGCCGCCGTTGGGTAATCACCAGTTGCCGGTGCAGAGCCTGATCGTTGCCACCGAGCCATTGCCGGCGGATGTCTGGGCCGGTATCGGCCTGGAGCGCGGGCAGGCGTTCAGCGAATTCAGCCGTCAGGTCACCTACGGCCAGCGCAGCCTCGATGACCGTCTGATCTTCGGGGCGCGTGGTGGCTACCGCTTTGGCGGGCGCCTGCGCACCGACTTCAACTTAACCGACGACGAGCTGGGTTTACGCCGTTACCTGATGGGGGAAATCTTCCCGCAGCTGCGCAACGTGCGTTTCACCCATTCCTGGGGTGGCAACCTGGGCATGGCGCGGCGCTTCCAGCCGCACATGCTGCGCGACACCCGCAACCGCATCGCGCTGTCTGGCGGTTACGGCGGCGAGGGCGTCGGAGCCACCAACCTGGGCGGGCGCACCCTGGCCGATCTCATTCTCGGTCGGGACAGCGAACTGCTGCGCCAGCCCTGGGTGCTGAGTGATAGCCCGATTTCCAGCCTGAGGCGCTGGGAGCCCGAACCCTGCCGCTGGCTTGGCTACAACGCCATCATCCGCAGTTTCGTGCATGAGGACGAAGTCCTCGCCAACCCGCGCAGCCCGGCCTGGCGCCGGCGTCTGGCGCAGGCGGTGGCGGCGCGCATGGAAAGCCTGATGGGCTGAGTGAATGCCAGCCGTTCCTTTATCCGGAGTACCAATGAATATCACCCATTTTCGTAACACTCCCAACGTCGGCCTGGACGAGTCCAATCCGGTTGCCGTGCCCCTGAGCGAGCCGGTGGCGGTTACTTCGACCACCAGCGTCGAGCGCAGTGACGGCGTCGAGACCGGCATCTGGGAATGCACGCCGGGGCGCTGGCGCCGACAGATTGTGCGGCAGGAGTTCTGTCACTTCGTGGCTGGGCGCTGCACCTTCACGCCTGACGGCGGTGAGCCCATCGAGATTCGCGCCGGCGACGCCCTGATGATGCCGGCCAATACCCTTGGCATCTGGGACATACAAGAAACGGTGCGCAAGACCTATGTGCTGATCTTCTGAGTCAGCCCCTTTTCAGTACTGCCTAGAACAACAACTCACGAGGTATCCCATGCTGAAGAAACTCCTGCCGTGCCTGATCCTGGCCGGCACCGCTCATGCCGCTGATAGCGTGCGCATCTACAACTGGACCGATTACATCGCCCCGGACACCCTCAAGCAGTTCGAAAAGAGCAGCGGCCGGGGTACCCATTACGACGTCTACGACAGCAACGAGACGCTGGACGCCAAGCTGATGGCTGGTCGCTCCGGCTACGACGTGGTGTTCCCTTCCAACCACTTCATGGCCCGGCAGATTCAGGGCGGTGCGCTGAAGAAGCTCGACCGCAGCAAGCTGCCGAACTGGAACAACCTCAGCCCGGTACTGATGAAGACGCTGGAGGTGAACGACCCGGGCAACGAGCACGGCTTCCCCTATCTGTGGGGCAGCACCGGTATCGGCTACAACGTAGACAAGGTGCGCGCCGTGCTGGGCGATGAGGTGACGATGGACAGCTGGGACGTGCTGTTCGACCCGATCAAGCTGGCCAAGCTCAACGAGTGCGGCGTCGCGATCCTCGACAACGGCCCGGAAATGCTGCCGATCGCCTTGCATCATCTGGGCCTGCCACACCACAGCAAGAACCCTGAGGACTACAAGCGCGCCGAAGCGTTATTGATGGAGATGCGCAAGAACGTGCGTTATTTCCACTCTTCCAAATACGTCGGTGATCTGGCCAATGGCGAGATCTGCATGGCGGTGGGCTTTTCCGGCGACATCATGCAGGCTGGCGCCCGTGCCGCTGAGGCGGGTAACGGGGTGAAGATCCAGTACGAGATTCCCAAGGAAGGCGCGCCGATCTGGTTCGACATGGTGGCCATGCCGGTCGATGCCGGCAACGAAGATGGCGCTTACGCCTTCATGAACTACCTGCTGCAGCCCGAGGTAATGGCGGCCATCAGCAATCATGTGAAGTACGCCAACGGTAACACCAAGGCCGACGCGCTGGTCGACCCGGCGCTGAAGGCCGATCCGACCGTGTATCCGCCAGAGGCGGTGATGGACAAGCTGTACACCCTGGAGGCCATGCCGCTGAAGATCGACCGTGTGCGCACGCGTATCTGGAGCAAGGTCAAGAGCGGCGTCTGAGCGTCTACTCGATGAAAAAAGCCCCGGCATGCCGGGGCTTTTGTTGTGCGTCATTCAATCGCTCATGGTTCAGACCTTGAAACGCCCCAGCAGGCGATCCTGCTGGCCAACCTGTTCCACCATCGAGCCGCACTGGCGCACCTGCTGTTCGGCGCCGCCAGCCAGTTCATGGCTGATGTCGCGAATGTTGGTGGTGTTGCGGTTGATCTCCTCGGTGGTGGCGCTTTGCTCCTCGGCCGCGGTGGCGATCTGCAGGTTCATGTCGTTGATGCGGGTGATCGCCTCGCGGATACGGCCGAGCATGTCGTTGGCCGCGCCGGCGTCTTCGGCCGTCTTGCTGGCCGTGTCGCGGCTCTGTTGCATGCGGCTTTCGGCCTGACGCACACCGCCTTGCAGTTGATCGATCATCTGGCGGATTTCCTGGGTGGCCTGCTGCGTGCGCGAGGCCAGCGAGCGCACCTCATCGGCGACCACGGCAAAGCCACGGCCGGATTCACCGGCGCGCGCGGCTTCGATGGCGGCGTTCAGTGCCAGCAGGTTGGTCTGCTCGGCGATGCTGGTGATGACCTGCAGAATCGACTCGATGTTGTGGCTGAGCTTGGCCAGCTCGTTGATCGCGTGGCTGGTGCCATCCATCTCGTCGGCCAGATGGCGGATCGCCGCGCTGGATTGCGACACCACGCGCACGCCGTTTTCGGTTTCTTCGTTGGCGGCGACGGCGGCCTGGGCTGCGGCCTGGGCGTTGCGCGCCACTTCCTCGGCAGTGGAGGCCATTTCCTGCATGGCGGTGGCAAGCTGATCCAGCTCTTGCAGCTGTTCCTGCAGGCGGCGCGCGGCCTGTTCCGACTCGTTTGAGGTCAGAGCCGTACTTTCGCGGACCTGGCGCGAGCTGCCCATGACGTCGCCAATCAACGTCTGCAGGGTCTGCAGGAAGCGGTTGAATTCCTGCGACAGCTCGCCGATCTCGTCGTTGCTGGTGATCGCCAGGCGGCGAGTCAGGTCACCTTCGCCGCTGTTGATCTCACGCAACGAGGTGCTGAGCAGGCTCAGTGGTTTGAGCAGGCTGTTCATCAGCAGGCCCAGCACCACCAGGCTGATTGCCACACCGACCACGGTGCCGACCACGGCCAGCCAGGTCAGGCGGTTGGCTTCGGCCATCACCACGCTCTCGTCCAGCACCACGCCGATGTACCAGTCCATGCCGCGCAGGTTGGGTAGCGGGGTGAAGGAGACCAGCAGGTTCTTGCCGCCGGCCTCGACTTCGCGCAGTTCCTTGCTCAGCGCCGGGCTCTGGCCGTCGAACAGTTCGCTGTAGGACTTGCCGTTGTACTCGGCATTGGGGTGGGAAATGATATTGCCCGAGCGGCTGAGCAGGAAGGCATAGCCGGCGCCATTGAAGTCCAGGGTGTTGATCGCATCGGCGACCGATTGCAGGCGGATATCGCCACCGAATACGCCGAGAAACTGACCCGCGTCGCTGATCCGGGCCACGGCGGAAATGAGGATTTCATTGGTGGTGGAGTCGACGTAGGGTTCGGTCAGCACTGCCTGATTGCCAGCCTTGCCGGTCGCATACCAGGGGCGTTTACGGCCGTCCCAGTCGGCGCTGGGTTTCCAGTCGTCACTGTTCTTGATGGGCTTGCCGTCCGCTTCCAGCGCACCGAAGACCAGAATGAACTCGTTCTTGAGCAGTGGCGCATCGAATACGCGTTGGTTTTCTTCAGGGCTGTAGCTGCTGTCGATGGTTTGCGACACCAGGTCAATCAGACGCAGTTTGGCGTTTAGCCAGTTCTCGATCTGTCTGGCCAATGCATTGCTCGATTCGGCAATGCTCGATTCGACCTGACTGCGCAGGGTGTCGCGGACCTGGCTGACCTGGGATAGCGACAGCAGGCTGGTGGTAAGGAACAGCACGGTAGCGGCCGCGATACCGACCTTGTGGGCGATTTTCATGAATGGGCTCCTGGGCACCAAGACGACGGGGCTGCATCCATGCAAGGCAGTTGTCTGCAAGGCAAATACAGTGCTGGCTTTTCGCCGGCGGGACGTGTGGTCTCTCTGTACGTTTTTGTATCGGCTCTCAGGTGCCGTTCTTGAGCCTCAGCCGCGCTTTCTGTGCAAGCGACTGGTATTGACCACATCCACCGCGCGGGCGCGCAGTTGACCGCAACCGCCGTCGACATCCTGGCCTGCCGAATTGCGCACCTTGGTCAGCACGCCACGGCTGTGCAGATAACGCACCATCTCGACGATGCGCTCGCCGTCGGGGCGCTGGTAGTCGTCGGCTTCCAGGCTGTTGTAGGGGATCAGGTTGAGCACGGCGAACTTGCCCTTGAACAGGCGCAGGATGTTGTCCATCTCTTCCTGGCTGTCGTTGATGCCCTTGAGCAGGGTCCACTGGTACTGGATCGGGTAGTCGATGGTGCGCGCGTAGGCTTCGCCCAGTTCCACCAGCTCTTCAGGATCGATGCGAGGCGCCTTGGGCAGCAGGCGTTGGCGCAGTTCGGCGTCAGTGGTATGCAGCGACAGCGCCAGGGCAGGGCGCACGCGTTGCTTGGGCAGGCGCTCGAACACCCGCGGGTCACCAACGGTGGAGAACACCAGGTTGCGCTGACCGATACCGCCCTCGGTGCCGAGCAGATCGATGGCCTCAAGAACGTTGTCGAGATTGTGCGCCGGCTCGCCCATGCCCATGAATACCACTTTCTTCACCGGACGAAAGCGCCGACCCAGGGCGACCTGGGCGACCATCTCGGCGCTGCTGAGCTGGCGCAGCAGACCGCTCTTGCCGGTCATGCAGAACACACAGGCTACCGCGCAGCCCACCTGGCTGGAGATGCACAGGCCATCACGTGGCAACAGTACGCTTTCCACCATCTGTTTGTCGGCCAGCTCCACCAGCAGGCGAGCCGAGCCGTCGGCGCCAGGATGTTCGGAGCGCAGCCGGGCCAGTGCGTCCAGTTCGCTGGCGATAGCTGGCAGCCCTTCACGTACCGTCAGGGGCAAGAAGTTCTCGGTCTTCTGATGCTTGGTGCCGGTATCCAACGGCTTGCCCTGCAGCCAGGCACGGGTAATGCGCCCGATATGCTGGGGTTTGGCGCCAAGGTCGGCGAGGCGTTGGTTGAGTTCGGTGAGCTGCATGGGGCGCGCATGCTATCACTTGGCCGTGGCAGCGACCACGTCGAAGCGCAGTACGCCGATCATCTGCCCTGCTTCGGTGACGACTCGCACTTGCCAGCGGCCTTCGGGTGAGGCCGGGAAGTTGAGTTTGTGCGTCCAGGCGCGATAGCCCTCCTTGCGCCCGCCGTTGATGTCCAGCGCAATGCGGTCGACTTCCCGGCCGTTGTGCTGCCAGACGTGGTAGATGCGTTCGTTGAGGCCGCGTGGGGCGTTGATCGAGGTATAGGCGTAAAGCCCATCATCGCGCAGCTGTTCCGGGCTGATCTGTTGCAGGCTCTCGCCTGGCGTGCGTTGTTCGCCATCGAAGCGATCACTGATCGCCACCTCGGTCAGCCATAGCGTTGCCGGTGGCACCCAGGCGCGCGCCACCCAGCCGGCGCTGGCCATCGCCAGAGGCAGGGCGGCCAGTAGCACAATGCGTCGCCAGCCGGTGAAACCGATCAGGCCCGGCAGGCTCGGCAGCGCCAGCAGCGTGGCGATCAGCAGGGCAATGCGGTAGCTCTGCGGGGTACTGAGGTGAAAGATGATCGGCAACGCGGTCAGCATCACCGCGAACAGCGCCAGGCTGTGAAAGATCAACAGCAACCAGCGCCTGGGCGCCAGCCAGCGGTAGTAAATCGGGTCGGTGATCGAGGCCAGGGCGGCGATCGCCAGCAGGCCGCTGAACAGTAACTGCCCGCTGTTCCAGGTGGTGGTGATGAAGAAGAATGGCAAGACGAAGAACAGACTTTCCTGGTGGATCATCTGTGTGCCGTAGCGCAGCAGCGGCAACGGCAATTCGAAGCCGAAGCGCCGGGCAATGCGTTCACGCAGCAGGTTCTCCAGAATCAACCAGACCCAACTGACCAGCAATACCACGCCGAGCACCTTGGCCAGGTACGCCTGGCGGTCGACCAGGAGAAAACTGGCCACGCCCGAGCAGAAGCCGAACAGGGCGACCAGGCCTGGGTAACGGCGCAGCAGGGCGATCAGCGTGGGGATGCGGTCGAGCACGACTTTCATGGCAGCAGCAAATGACAGTGTTGGGCGCGCATCCTAGGTAGCCCGAGCCTTGGCTGCAAGCGAGTCGTCAGCTGCGCTGGCGGTGTCGGGCCGCTTGCGGCACTATTGCGCCCCCGTTTCACCACCGAGTCCGAAAACGATGAAATTCATCCATCAACGCGAGCATCTGGAAGAGGGCGATCTGGTGGTCATCCAGTGTTCGCAGCCCTGCAACATCCGCCTGATGAACGATGCCAACTTTCGCGCGTTCAGGAACCGTGGTCGGCACAGTTATCACGGCGGCGCCTTCATCAAGTTCCCAGCGAAGATTCGCGTGCCCTCCAGTGGTTTCTGGAACATCACGCTGGATACCGTCAGCCGTCGTGCGGTGAGCGTGACGCGCAAGCCGCAGATGGAGTACAGCATCAAGATCGTCCGTCGCCCGGGCGCCTGATGCTCGCCGCTGCAGGTGAAGAAAAAAGCTAAACGCTGACAGCCAGGTCGAGGTCACAACTCGTGAACCTCGAAAAAGGAGAGTCAGCATGCTGAAGTTTCTGGGCGGTACCGTCGGTATCATTTTCATCATCGGCCTGATCGTGGTGGTGGGATTGCTCTCACTGATCTTCTAGCCAATGAATGGCCCCGCTGCGTGCAGCGGGGCTGATCGCATTCAGAGCCGTTTGCGCTGGTTGCCCTGGTGCTGCTCGCAGGTCATGAAGCCCTTGCTGTCGACCCGGCCGTTGACGTCGAAGTCCACGTAATAGGGCTGCTCCAGGCCGTCGACATTCAGCACGTAGTTGTTGCAGGTGCCGCCTGTGACACTGTTGCGCACGTCCGAAGAGGGTGGCCCACCGAGGGTGCGTACCTGTTCCTGAGTCATGCCGTGGTCGACCTGCTTGACCAATGGCTCATTGCGGAAGGTCAGGTAATCGGCCGGGTTCTCGAAGGTCGAGCAACCGCTCACCGCAGCCGCTACGGCCAGTACTGCAAGGCTGTGCTTGTACATGTCATCGCTCCGTCGATTGAGCCGAAATGGCTCGACATGTTTTGGAGCCGCGTCCGTGCATGAGAGTTCGAGTTTTTCGATGATCGGCGCGAGTCGCGCCTCATTCGTCGCTGCATGAATGAAAAGAGCCCGCGATTGCGGGCTCTTTTGCATCAGTCGTCGTAGCCCAGGTTCGGCATCAGCCAGCGTTCGCTGACAGCGATGTCCTGGCCCTTGCGCTTGCTGTACTGCTCGATCTGATCCTTGTCCACCTTGCCCACGGCGAAGTACTGCGCCTCGGGGTGGGCGAAGTACCAGCCGGACACTGCTGCCGCAGGGAACATGGCGTAGTGCTCGGTGAGAAACACGCCGCTCTTGCCGGCCTTGTGGTAGTCAGCCTCGGGGTCGAGCAGCTTGAACAGCGTGGCCTTCTCGGTGTGATCCGGGCAGGCCGGGTAGCCGGGGGCAGGGCGGATGCCCTTGTACTGCTCGCGGATCAGTGCTTCGTTGTCCAGCTGTTCATCCCTGGCATAACCCCAGTAGTCCTTGCGCACACGCTCGTGCAGCCATTCGGCGCAGGCCTCGGCCAGGCGATCGGCCAGGGCCTTGACCATGATCGAGTTGTAGTCGTCGCCCTTGGCCTCATAGGCCTTGGCCACTTCCTCGGCACCGATGCCAGCGGTGGTGATGAAGCCGCCGACGTAGTCGGTCACACCGCTTTCCTTCGGCGCGACGAAGTCGGCCAGCGACAGGTTCGGCTTGCCGTCGGGCTTGATGGTCTGCTGGCGCAGGTGGTGCAGGGTGGCCAGGGGCTTGCCGTCGTTACCATAGACTTCGATGTCGTCATGGGCGACCTGGTTGGCCGGCCAGAAGCCGAACACCGCGCGGGCCTTGATCAGTTTCTCGTCGATCAGCTTCTTCAGCATCGCCTGGGCGTCGTCGAACAACGCGGTGGCAGCTTCGCCAACCACTTCGTCGGTGAGGATGCGAGGGTACTTGCCAGCCAGGTCCCAGGAGATGAAGAACGGTGTCCAGTCGATGTACTCGGCCAGGGTCGCCAGGTCGATGTCGTCAAGCACCTGGGTACCGGTGAAGCTCGGCTTGGGCGCGACGTAGCCGTTCCAGTCGAAGGCCGGCTTGTTGGCGATGGCATCGGCATAGCCCAGGCGCTCGGTGCGCGAGGCTCGGGCCGAGGTGCGTTCACGCACCACCACGTATTCGTCGCGGGTCTTGCGCACGAAATCGGCCTTCAGCTCCTTGGACAACAGCTGGGTGGCCACGCCGACGGCGCGCGAAGCGTCGGTGACGTAGACCACCGCGTCGTTGCTGTACTGCGGGTCGATCTTCACCGCGGTGTGGGCCTTGGAGGTGGTGGCGCCGCCGATCATCAATGGCAGAGTGAAGCCCTGGCGCTGCATTTCCTTGGCGACATGCACCATCTCGTCCAGCGAGGGAGTGATCAGGCCGGACAGGCCAATGATGTCGCACTTCTCGGCGATGGCGGTCTGCAGGATCTTCTCCGCCGGCACCATCACGCCGAGGTCGACGATGTCGTAGCCGTTACAGCCCAGCACCACGCCGACGATGTTCTTGCCGATATCGTGTACGTCACCCTTGACCGTGGCCATGAGGATCTTGCCCTTGGCTTCCGGCTTGTCGCCTTTCTCCGCTTCGATGAAGGGAATCAGGTGGGCAACGGCCTGCTTCATAACGCGGGCAGACTTGACCACCTGGGGCAGGAACATCTTGCCCGAGCCGAACAGGTCGCCGACCACGTTCATGCCGCTCATCAGCGGGCCTTCGATGACCTCGATGGGGCGCGCGCATTGCTGGCGGCACTCCTCGGTGTCTTCGACGATAAAGGCAGTGATGCCTTTGACCAGCGCGTGTTCCAGGCGCTTGTCCACCGGCAGCGAGCGCCACTCCTCGTTCTCGACTTCCTTGACGGCGCCGTCGCCCTTGTACTTGTCGGCGATGGCGAGCAGGGCGTCGGTGCCGCCGGATGTGCGGTTGAGCACCACATCCTCGACCTTGTCGCGCAGCTCCTTGGGAATCTCGTCGTAGATTTCCAGTTGGCCGGCGTTGACGATGCCCATGGTCAGGCCGTTCTGGATCGCGTAGTAGAGAAATACCGAGTGGATCGCCTCACGTACCGGGTTGTTGCCGCGAAACGAGAACGACACGTTGGAGACGCCGCCTGAGCTCAGCGCATAGGGCAGGTTGTCGCGAATGAAGGCGCAGGCTTCGATGAAGTCGACGGCGTAGTTGTTGTGCTCCTCGATACCGGTGGCGACGGCGAAGATGTTCGGGTCGAAGATGATGTCTTCCGGCGGGAAGCCCACTTCGTTGACCAGAATGTCGTAGCTGCGCTGGCAGATTTCCTTCTTGCGCGCGGCGGTGTCGGCCTGGCCGACCTCGTCGAAGGCCATCACCACCACAGCGGCGCCATAGCGCTTGCACAGCTTGGCGTGGTGCTTGAACTGCTCGACGCCTTCCTTCATCGAGATCGAGTTGACGATGCCCTTGCCCTGGATGCACTTGAGGCCCGCTTCGATCACTTCCCACTTGGAGGAGTCGATCATGATCGGCACGCGCGAGATGTCCGGCTCACCGGCGATCAGGTTGAGGAACCTGACCATGGCGGCCTTGGAGTCGAGCATCCCTTCGTCCATGTTGATGTCGATCACCTGAGCGCCGGCTTCCACCTGCTGCAGGGCGACTTCCAGTGCTTCGGTGTAGTTCTCCTCACGGATCAGGCGGGCGAACTTGGCCGAGCCGGTGATGTTGGTACGCTCGCCGACGTTGACGAACAGCGAGTTGCGGTCGATGGTGAAGGGCTCGAGGCCCGACAGGCGGCAGGCCTTGGGAATCTCTGGAATGGTGCGAGGTTGGTACTTGGCGACCGCCTCGGCAATGGCCTGGATATGCCCTGGCGTGGTGCCGCAGCAACCGCCAATGATGTTGAGAAAGCCGCTGGCGGCGAACTCTTCGACCACCGCAGCCATCTCGGCAGGCGATTCGTCGTACTCGCCGAAGGCGTTGGGCAGGCCGGCGTTGGGGTGCGCAGAGACGTGGGTGTCTGCCTTGTTGGAAAGCTCTTCCAGGTAAGGGCGCAGGTCTTTGGCGCCAAGGGCGCAGTTCAGACCGACGGAGATAGGGTTGGCGTGCCTTACCGAGTTCCAGAACGCCTCGGTGGTCTGGCCGGACAGTGTACGGCCGGAGGCGTCGGTGATGGTGCCGGAAATCATGATCGGCAACTCGACGCCGTCTTCATCGAACACTTGCTGCACGGCGAAGATCGCCGCCTTGGCGTTGAGGGTGTCGAAGATGGTCTCGATCAGGATCAGGTCGGCGCCGCCTGCGATCAGGCCGCGAGTGGCCTCGGTGTAGTTGTCTACCAGTTCATCGAAGGTAACGTTGCGGTAGCCGGGATCGTTAACGTCAGGGGAAATCGAGCAGGTACGGCTGGTCGGGCCAAGCACGCCGGCGACGAAGCGCGGGCGATCCGGGGTTTCCAGGGTCTTGGCGTCGGCCACTTCACGAGCTACACGGGCACCGGCGACGTTCAGCTCATAGGCCAGGCCCTCCATGCCGTAGTCGGCCTGGGATACCTGGGTGGCATTGAAGGTATTGGTTTCCAGAATGTCGGCGCCGGCATCCAGATAAGCCTTCTCGATGGCTGCGATGATCTGCGGCTGGCTGAGCAGCAGCAGGTCGTTGTTGCCTTTGACGTCGCTCGGCCAGTCGGCGAAGCGCTCGCCGCGGTAGTCGGCCTCTTCCAGCTTGTAGCTCTGGATCATGGTGCCCATGCCGCCATCGAGGATCAGGATGCGCTCCTTCAGGGCTTGCTGGAGGGCTTGGAGGCGGGCGCTGCGATCGGACATGAGAACTACCTGAGCAAAGCGGAAACAAAGGTGGGCGATGATAGCAAAGCTGCAGGGTTCTGGAGCACCAGCGGGCTTTTCATGAATTTCATTCATGTTGCTGGAGGCGCCGTCTCGTTAGAATTGCCAGCATCGCACTCAAGGACGTGGCCATGCTCAAGCCCGCTGCTCTGTTTCTTCTTTCTTTCGCAGCCGGCCTGGCCCGTGCGGAAGCGATTTCCTATATCGATGACGTCCAACCGATCCTCACCCACAAATGCGTAGCCTGCCATACCTGCTATGACGCGCCGTGCCAGCTCAATCTGGGCAGTGGCGAAGGCATTGCGCGCGGCGCCAGCAAGCAACTGGTGTACGACGGTACGCGCAGCAAGGCGCAAGCGACCACTCGGCTTTATCTGGATGCACAGGGCGAGGCGGCCTGGCGCCAGCGCGACTTTTATTCGGTGCTCGATGGCGAGAACGGCCAGGCTGCGCTGATCAAGCGCATGCTGGAGCTGGGTCGCAGTCAGCCACTGGAGCCCAATGCCAAGCTCCCGGACAATCTCGACGTAGCCATCACCCGCAGCAACAGTTGCCCATTGCCGGGGGAGTTCGCTGCCTATGCGCAGAAGAATCCCCATGGCGGCATGCCGTTCGCCGTGACGGGGCTGAACGATGACGAGTACGCCACCCTTGAACAGTGGCTGGCCCAGGGTGCGCCGGTCGCCGAACAGGCGCTCACGCCGAGTGCAGTCGAGTTGCGCCAGGTGGAGCAGTGGGAAAAATTCTTGAATGCGCCCGGTGCGCGGCAGGATCTGGTTGCGCGCTGGCTGTACGAGCATTTGTTCCTCGCGCATCTGCACTTCGAGGGCGGGGAGCCCGGGCACTTCTTCCAGATGGTCCGTTCGCGTACCCCTAGCGGCAAACCCATCGATCCTATCGCCACGCGCCGCCCGAACGACGATCCGGGCACCGAGTTCTACTACCGGCTATGGCCGATCCAGGGCGTGATCGTGCACAAGACGCATATCACCTACCCACTGGGTGACGCCAAGCTGGCACGGGTCAAGGAGCTGTTCTTCGGCGAAGACTGGGCGCTGGACGCTGTGCCGGGTTACGGCGCACAACGCCGCGCCAACCCCTTCGAAACCTTCGCCGCGATTCCGGCGCGTGCGCGCTATCAGTTCATGCTGGATAACGCCGAGTACTTCGTGCGTACCTTCATCCGAGGTCCGGTGTGCCGCGGGCAGATCGCCACTGACGTGATTCGCGACAACTTCTGGGCCGTGTTCCAGGCGCCGGAGCACGATCTCTACATCACCGATGCCAATTACCAGCGCGAGGCCACGCCGCTGTTGGCCATGCCCGGCCAGTTCGACGATATCGGCGATCTGCTGGGCTTGTGGCGCAACTATCGCGACAAGCGCAACGATTACGAGAACCTGCGCAAGGACGCTTACGCCGACGCACCTCCTGCGGACTGGGCACATATCTGGAGCGGCAATGACAACGCGCTGCTGTCGATCTTCCGCCAGCACGACAGTGCCTCGGTGCGCAAAGGCCTGCTCGGCGAGATTCCGCAGACCCTCTGGTGGATGGATTACCCGCTGCTGGAGCGCACCTACTACCAACTGGTGGTCAACTTCGACGTGTTCGGCAACGTTTCGCACCAGGCGCAGACGCGATTGTATTTCGATCTGATCCGCAATGGCGCCGAAGTGAACTTTCTGCGCCTGCTGCCAGCGCGCTCACGTGAGGCCTACCTGGATGACTGGTATCAGAACAGCGGCAAGTTAAAGATGCTGCTGGACTACACCTCAGTCGATCATCGTTCACCGAGCGCCATTGGCCTGACCGGTGAGGATCCGAAGAAGCAGTTCGCCGAACAGCTGCTGCAGCGCTACGCCAAGCTCAACGCGCGTCCTGACCCGATCAACCGCTGCACAGGCGCGCAGTGTTATCGCGACGGTTTGCCCAGGGAGCTGCAAGATGTCGAGCAGACGTTGGCGCGCCTGGCCAGTCGTCCGGCGGGCGGCTTGCGGGTGATTGATCAACTGCCAGAAGCGACGATGTTGCGGGTAGAGCTGAGCGATGGCTCGCGCGAGATCTACAGCCTGCTGCGCAACCGTGCGCACAGCAACGTGGCGTTCATGCTGGGAGAGGAGCTGCGCTATCAACCGCGCCTGGACACCCTGACCATCTACCCGGAAGTGCTGAGCAGCTATCCGAATTTCCTGTTCACGGTCAAAGCGGGGGCGGTGGATGCCTTCGTCAAGCAGATGGAAGCTGTCAGCGACGCAAAATCCTTCGAGCAAATCGTCGAGCGCTGGGGTGTACGGCGCAGTCATCCCGAGTTCTGGCGCTATTTTCACGATCTCGCCGAGCATATTCGCGAAACCCAGCCGCTGGAGACAGGCGTGCTGGATATGAACCGCTACCAGAACCTCTAAATGCACCGGAGCGCACGTGAAGTGCGCTCCAGATTGCTTGTCGCATGGCGGCTATGGTTGCGATCAATTCCTACTAATTTAGTTGGGCTTTAACCGGGCGGCGCTCTGGCGTACACTGCGTCCATGTTCGCGAGGAGTTGCCATGAGCGCCATCATCATTACCCAAGCTGCCGAAGATTACCTGGCCGAGCTGCTGAGCAAGCAGGACACTCCGGGTATCGGCATCCGAGTTTTCATCACCCAGCCAGGTACGCCTTACGCGGAAACCTGCATTGCCTACTGCAAGCCGGGTGAGCAGAAGCCTGAAGACACCGCCGTTGGCCTGGCCAGTTTCACCGCCTGGATCGATGGCGTCAGTGAGCCTTTCCTGGAAGACGCAGTCGTCGACTACGCCACCGATCGCATGGGCGGCCAGTTGACCATCAAGGCGCCGAACGCCAAGGTGCCGATGGTCAACGAAGACAGTCCGCTCAACGAACGTATCAACTACTACCTGCAGACCGAGATCAATCCCGGCCTGGCCAGCCATGGCGGCCAGGTGACGCTGATCGACGTGGTCGAAGAGGGCATTGCCGTGCTGCAGTTCGGCGGTGGTTGCCAGGGCTGTGGCCAAGCCGATTACACCCTCAAGGAAGGCATCGAGAAAACCCTGCTCGAGCGCATTCCAGAGCTCAAGGGGGTGCGTGACGTGACCGACCACAGCAATCGCGAGAACGCCTACTACTGATAGGCGTCTTGCACATGAAAAAGGGGCGACTGGAGTCGCCCCTTTTTCATTTCAGGCCTTGAGTACACGTTTGCTGGAGGCGGGGAAGCGTTCGAGCTTTTCGGCCGGGCGAATCGGCCGCTTCACCAGTTCGCCGCCGCAGTTCGGGCAGCGTAGCGCCAGGATGGATTCGGCGCAGGAGCGGCAGAAGGTGCACTCGAAGGAGCAGATCAAGGCGTCAACACTGGACGCAGGCAGATCGCAGTCGCAGTTCTCGCAGTTGGGGCGCAGTTCAAGCATGGCGCGAGGCTCGGCACAGTGGGTGATCGCAGCAGTCTGCAGTCGCTGGCGGCCAAGCGCAACGGGCAAATCTGGGGGCGCGCAAGGCGCCCCGACGGGGTTTATTCCGGCATGCTCCAAGGCGCCAGGTCAAAACCCTGGCTGCGCAGCTCATCACGGGAGCGCTGCAGTGCGTCTTCCAGCTGTTGCGGGTCGCTGTAGGTGGCGCTGGACAGCTGGGTGCGGCCGAGCAGGCGGGTGTTGGTGCGGTCGATGACGCTGATGCTGACGACGCCGGTGCCGTCCTGCGGAGCCCAGGCCACGCACTGGAACGGGCGGAAGGCGCGATCGGCAATCAGCAGGGCTTCGTTGAAACGCAGCGGTGTGTTCATGGGGTCGGTTTCTCCGAGTTGTTCCCAACAATCAATGGCGGCCAACAGGTTATTGATGTTGGCCTTTCAATGTTGTTGATGAACTCAGTAGACCCATAAGTCACACATGGCTGAAAAAAGTTTTATTACCGGCGTAGTGTGCCTTGATAAAAACTTCAGGCGTCTCGCCGGCTACAACTTTCTACTGCGAAAGTTCCACCTCTGTTTCTTGCGTAACTGGCTGCGGCGCAGCGTTAGCGAGGGCTGGGGCGTTGCGCTGATGGCGATAGGCGCTTACCGCCTCATATACCGATTTGCGCAAACGGTTTATGCCCCCGATAGGCCGGTGTTCAGGAAGTGCGTGCCAGGGGTTGAAGGACAAATTGTCGCAGAACAGGTTTTGTTCGCGGCTATCGAAGTCCTGCGGCTGTACGGTAATACGCGCAACGCTCTCGAAGGGCGATATCTTTTCACTCCATTCGACAGTCGGATCTTCGATGGGCATGTAGTACTGCGCGTTCTGCTTTTGCACCTGAAGTTCAAAACACGCCGGCGCACGGTCCAGTGACAACTGCTGGTAGAGCGCATTACGCAGGAAGTTGGGCAGGTCGGTGTTTTGTTCCGGCAGCTCGTAGGGTGGGCAATTCTGTGGGGCGGGCACCACGCGGTACTTGATGTTCAATTCGCCGAGCTTGAACGGCGCGATGGAGTTGTAGGTAGTGGCCACGGGGCTCTCTGGCGCCGGAGCCAGGGTCTTCAGGGCGATAATCAGGTGGCGTGCCTCCCAGGTGCGCGGGTCCCAGCTTGGGAAGAAAGCCTGGACCTTCTTGCCATCTGCCTGAGCGGCGAAATTGGTGCGGTACTCGGCCACGTCGCGAACGAAGAAGGCTGGATGGTTGAACATCACGAAATCCTGTTCGCCAGCATGCGCCGGACTCTTCATGAGTTTCTTGCCAGGCACGTCGAGCAGCTTGATGGCCATGCCACGTGCATCGCGGGCACGATCAAACTGCGGGTAAGCGTTGCCGTTGGACAGGCGCATCCAGGCCTGCCAGGTATGCCCAGGTTCGCTGAACACGCCTTGGCGCAGTGACTCGTCCAGTGTATCCAGCACCTGCACCTCGGCTTTGACGCAGCCGTGGGCCTTGGCATGCGCATCGCGCAGTACGCGGGTGTTATCACGGTGTTGCTCGACGATGCGTACCGCATCTTCGATGATCAGCCTGGTCAGCGCTTTTTCATCCGGCGCGATCTGTTCTTGCGTGGAGACCGGGCCGGAGAATTTCCAGGCGTAATAGGCTTCGCCCAAACCCCAGCCAACCAGGCCGACCAGAACGACGGTGAACAGCAGTTTGCCGAGCAGGCGACCGAGCCAGAGCCAGAAGCGTTTCAACATCGTTGCAATCCTTGTTCTAGATATCGGTTGAAATCAGCCTTCGCAGCTCGGCCCGGGTGTCCAGGTTTGTACCGGCACGTCGCTGAGCTGAGTCTCCAGGTCAGCGTTGCCGAGCACCTTGAGGTATTCGATCAGCGCCAGGCGTTCGTCCGGCGACAAGGCGCGCCCGATGACGCCCTCCTGACGGCAGCCATCGCGGAACTCATGGCCACCATTGCCATTGCCGGTAACGCGGGTATCGAGCAGGAAACCACCCGGGAACTTGTCGCTGCGATAGCCCACGCGTACCGGGTCGAATTCGAAATTACCGACCCAGAACTGGGCCTGCCGCTCGTATACAGGAGAGAGCAGCTCGAACAGATTGGGCACCGATCCGTTGTGCAGGAAGGGCGGGGTGGCCCAGATACCATCGAGTGGGCGGGCCTTGTAGCCGCGCTTCTCCTGAACGCCGATGGGCAGGCCGTAGCCGTCCATTTCCTTGCGCTGGCGTGGCCCGATACCGGCGTCCTGATAGGCGCGGTTCTCCACATAAGCAGTGATATAGGCCAGGCCCTTGGCGCTGGAAATGCTCTTGAAATCGACCTCATCGAGGCTGGCGCCGTACAGACGCACGTCCAGCTTCGACAACTCGGCCTTGGTCCAGCCCAGGCGACTGATGTCGAAACGATGGTCAGCGATGTTGTCGGCGGTAGTTGGGTCGGTGCCGACGATGCTGATCGGTACGACGCGCATCTTCCACTCAGGATCGCGCGACGGTGCCAGGCGCTGGTCGCGCGGCTTGGGATCGGGGGCATGACAATAGGCGCAATTCTCGGTGTAGAGCGCCTTGCCACGGCTGGCCAGCGGCAGATCCACCTTGCCGAATACAGCCTCTGGCCACTTGGGTGGCTGCAGCCGTTTCAAGGTTTCCTCAAGGGTGTAGAGGTCATGCAGGCGCACGCTGGAGGCGTAGCGATCAGCCTCGGCAACGCCTTTGCCGTGTTCGTCGAGCAGATGCAGGCTGGCGCCTACGCCCAGGGCTTCGCCAACGTTGCGCGCCATCGGTTGCATGGCCGAGCCATTCCATTGCACCCAGTCGAATTTCCAGATGTCCCAGAGTTGCGGGTAGCTGACCGGGGCATTGGCGACGCGGTAGTTGGCGTCATCCAGCACATCGCCGAACACGGTATTGGCGATACGACCGAATGCATCGGTACGGCCAAAGCCTTCTTCGGTCGGATACAGGCCGCGGTGCCAGTCGTTGAAGGCAGTTGCCAGCAGCCGGTCGAGCACTTGCTTGAAATCCTCGCGTAGCTGGTCACGGCCTTGCGGGTATTGATCACCCAGGACTTCCTGGGCAAAACGACGGAATTTCAGCGGGTTGTAATAGGTGAAGGCCATGCTCATACCCAGCGCCTGGCCAAAACCGCCGCCGCGTAGGGTCGGCACGGTAGAGGCTAGAGAGTGCAGGGCGGCACCACCGTCGATACGCACAGCCTGGCCTTTGTAGCGCAGCTCGCCGGTATGGCAGGCGGCGCAGCTGATATCGAGAAAGTGCTCGCCGCTTTCGCTGTCCTGGTGACGGGTAAAACCGACCGGCAGATTGCCGGGATTCAGAGCGCTTGGCTGCTGCTTGGGATCGGTGAGAAAGCCGAAGCGGGCCAGATAATCGAGGCGGGCGAATTTCTCGGTACCGAACGGCATTTCCAGCGCGCTGAACCAGTCATAGCGCAGGCCTTTAACCGTGGTGCCCTGCGGCGTGTAGTAATAGGTCTGGCGCTGCTCTTCGCCCCACTGGTCCAGATAGTGCAAATCGCTGGGCTGCTGATAGGTCGGCAGGTTGGGGTTGGCGACGTAATACAGCGCCACCGCCAGGCCGATCAGCGCCAGCAAGATGAAAAGTTTCAGGGCACGGCGGAGCAGACGCATCGGAGACTTCCTTGTAGCGTTCTTATTAATTGGTCTGTTATGCCAATACTGCAGACTATTGGCAAGGTGCCATCGCCTTGATCATGAAAACTCTGCAATAACCAGTAGGAACAATGCATATAGAGAAATGATCCATGAAGCGTCAAAGTTCTTGCTAGCTTTACGTTTGCGAGCGCCAAATTGTTGTTTTTATTGGGATTACAAAATAATGGCGCCAAGGATGGAGTATGTTGGAGGTTGTTTCCGTCGCATCCCGGCAATTACTGATGCTCGATCCTTTCGATGCATGCGAAGCGCTGCTTCAACCATTGCAGGCCGCTGGCTGGTCAGTGCAGCACTGCACGCCAGAAACGCTCAACGGCCATTTAGGTGATGCACTCCTGCTTCACCTCGATCAGCGACCGAGTCATGCATTGCTCAAACAGCTGCAACTGACGGGACTGGGTTGCATCGTGCTGGCGGATGCCGAGCGATTGATGCAGATCGGCGGCGAAGAGCTGGTCGGCGAATGGTGTTTCGCCGCGCTGACATTGCCGGGGGAAATGCCCCGCTTACTGGAAACCTTGCAACAGGCGCAGGCAGCCACTCGCTTGCGCAGATTGAAAAGCGGACGACAACTGCCGCAGTTCTTGGGCAATTGCGGTGCAGCGCGCAGTCTGCGGCGGCAGCTGGATCGCCTGAGCCGTATCGAAGGGCCGCTACTTGTCAGTGGGGAACGTGGTAGCGGCAAGCATCTTCTGGCCCGTTTGCTCCATCAGCGCTCATCCTTTGCTGGCCAGGCCATGCGCGCTATCGACTGCGCCGAGCCTCTCGACGAGGCCGCGCTCGCCGCATCGAGCGTTACCAGCGTACTGCTCGAAAACGCCTCCCTGCTTTCTGCGGCTGACCAGCAAAGGTTGCTGGACTACCTGCAGCGCCATCCTCAAGCACATCTATTGACCCTGGACCGAGGCGAGTTGGTGCAGGCACTGCAGCAGGGACGTTTCAGGCGGGATCTGTTTCATCAATTGGCGGCGCAACAGCTACAAACGCCGAATCTGCGCGAACATCCAGGTGATCTGTCGCTGCTGGCCGAGCATTTCGCCAAACAGCACGGGGCGATGATCGGGCGGCATCACCGGCGTTTCAGTGAAGAAGCGATCGAAGCCATGATCAGCCATCCCTGGCCAGGCAATGTGCGCGAGCTGCGCAATCGCGTGATACGCGCACTGGTGCAGGCTCAAGGACGACAGATTCTTGCAGCCGACCTTGGCTTGCGCCCGGCACAGGTCAGCATCGACACCCCGGTAACGCTGGAGGACTACATACTACGGGCCGAGCGGCAGGCGCTGAACGACGTCCTGGGCCGCTACGCCAACAACATGAGCCAGGCGGCGCGGACGCTCGGGGTGTCTCGGCCAACCTTCTATCGCTTGCTGCACAAGCATCGCCTGCGCTGAGACTCATGGCTGTAACGCTTAAGAAACACTGCTAAGGTGCTCGGCACACCTATCGTCAAGGAGATCGTCATGCACCCGTTCGACGCCGAGAAGCCGCCGCAACTGGCCGTGTTGCTGGGTTATGCCGGATTGGTTCCATTCGTTGGCGGTGCGCTGGGTATCTGGGTGATTCCCATGGGCTGGCGACCTTTCGTGCTGGCTGCGTTGCTGGATTTCGCAGCCGTGATCCTGGCTTTCATGGGCGCCATCCACTGGGGGCTGGCGATGCGGGCGGAGGAAACCGACGAGAATGCCAAGTTGCAGTTGGGGCTCTCGGTGATCCCGCCCTTGTTGGGCTGGGCTGCACTGGCTGGCGGACTGCCGATGGGCTTGTCGCTACCGATTTTCCTTTTTGCCTTTATCGGCCTGTATCTGGCAGACATGCACGCGGTACGCGTAGGACTGGCGCCGCAATGGTATCCGGCACTGCGTACGCCGTTGACGCTGGTGGTGTGCCTGAGCCTGTTAGTGGCCTGGGCCAGCGTACTGATCCGCTGAGCCGAGCAGCGTTGCGACCTGCTTCAGCGCTGCCTGGCGCCTCTCGTCCCAGCCACCTGAAAGTTCGCAGAAACGCTGCCCGTTACCCTGCAGCCAGCCCCGGCAGGCCTGATGAAAAGCCTGGCGCTCTGCCAGCTGTGGCTGGCAACGCTGGCCATCTTCGACCCAGGGCACGCCAGCGGGGTCGAGCAACAGATGCTGGTCGTAGTGACGCGCCAGCAATTCGGCCTCCAACCACTGCGGACAGTCGCCAAACAGACATCGGCTCCAGAGCATGTTGCTCAGCAGGTGGGTGTCGAGGATCAGCAGCGGCGGTCTGGCTGCCCGCGCCGCGTCCTCCCAGGCCAACTGGCCGCGCGCGATCTCGGCGATGTCGGCGTAACAGGTATCGCGCTGCTGCTCATCGATGAAATGGCGCACGTACTCGCCCACCACCACGCCACCGAAGCGTGCCTGTATGTGCGCCGCCAGCCAGCTTTTGCCGCTGGACTCCGGCCCGGTCAGCACCAGTACCTTCATGGCGCGTACTGCAACGCCGGGTCGCGACGCCAGCTCAGCCAGCCGCTGATGGCCAATGCGGTGAAAGCAGCGTAGAGACCAGCAGTAAGGTACAGCTCGCTATAGAGGAAGAAGGCCACATAGCAGAGGTCTACCACCACCCAAAGTGCCCAGCATTGCAGGCGTTTCTGCGCCATCCACAGCTGCGCGACCAGGCTGAAGGCAGTCAGCGCCGAATCCAGCCAGGGTGAGCTGGCGTCGGTGTAGGTCGCCATGAGATAGCCGAGCAGCCCGGCACCGAGCGCGCCGATCAACAATCCAGTCAGGGCTTCGAGCATGCCCAGGCGGCTGACCTTGCGCCCATCATGGCGTTCGCCGCCACGGGTCCACTGCCACCAGCCGTAGAGCTGCAGCGCGGCGAACAACAGTTGCAGAAGCAGGTTGGAGTACAGGCGCCAGTCATAGAACAGCCAGGCGTAGAGCAACACCATCACCAGGCCGATGGGCCAGCACCAGGGGTTCTGTCTGACCGTCAGCCACACCGCGACGATGCCGAGCCCGGCAGCAACGAGTTCGAGCCAGGACATCCGGCGTCCTCAAATCAGAAAAGGGTGCAGATTGTACTGATGCCGGCGGTTCAGCACACCAGGCTGTCGGCTTGTCGATAGAGCATCAGCAGCTTGCGGGTGATGGTTTGCTGGATGTCGTCGCGCTCGAAGCTCGACAGCCGCTCTAGGCGCGCGAGTTGCAGGCGATGCAGGTGGATATAGGGCATCTGCTGGTCGAATTCGCGCAGGTCGCCCTTCATCAGCACCGGCAGGAACAGATCACCGATTTTCTTCTGGTTGCTGATGATCTGCGCCAGTGCCGGTTTGAAGGGCATGGTCTTGGGCGCAGGCCCATCGTCCTTGATCTGGGTGCTGAGTAGGAGCCCAGGTTTGCCCAGAACCTTGCCCGGCAACACGCACAGACCCGTCTTGCGGATGGCCTGGCTGTCGATGCCGTGCAGGGTGTCGTGGAAGGCATAGGGGTTGGGCAGCACCACCATCTTACGACCGAGATCGGTGGGGAAGTGCAGGCTGTAGTTGGTGTACAGCTGCCCCACCGATTCGGAATAGACGCACAGGCGATTCTCGAACAGCTTGATGAAACGCTCGGCCAGCTCGCGGCGGGCCATGCTGTCCAGGTCCCAGATCAGGTCCTGGTTCTGCGGCCGACTGAAATCGACCTCCTGATGTTGCATGCTGCTCATGCTCGACTCATACGCGGAATTGCCCAAGCAGACGATTGAGCTGGTCGGCCAGCTGTTTCAGGTGCTGGCTGGCCGCGCTCGACTGTTCGGCAGCCTCGGCGGTGTTGTGGGCCAGTGCAGCAGTCTGCGTGACGTTCTGATTGATGTCTTCCACCACGTGGGATTGCTGCAGGGTGGCGCTGGCGATCGAGGCGTTGAGCCCGGTCAGGTTGCGTAGCGATTGGGCGATCTGGGCGAGGCTCTCACCGGCCTGGCTAGCCTGTTCCACGGTCAGTTGGGAAGCGCGGCTGCTTTCGTTGATCACCTTGACGGCAGCCTCGGAGTTGCCTTGCAGGCGCTCGATCATACCTTGAATTTCAGCGGTGGACTGCTGGGTACGTTGCGCCAGAAGCCTCACTTCGTCCGCGACCACGGCGAAACCGCGGCCCTGCTCACCGGCGCGGGCAGCCTCGATGGCGGCGTTGAGGGCGAGCAGGTTGGTTTGCTCGGCGATGGAACGGATCACCTCCAGCACGCTGCCGATCTGCGTGCTCTCGCTGGCCAGTGATTGAATCACCTCGACGGCCTTGTCGATGGTGCCCGACAACTGATCGATCTGGCGCAGGCTCGCCTCGATGTTCTGCTGGCCCTGGCTGGCCTGGTCTTCGGCGGTATGCATCTCGCTGGAGGCGTGTTCGGCGTTCTTCGCTACGTCCTGTACGCCGTAGGTCACCTCGTTGACGGCGGTCGCCACCAGCTCCATCTGCTGCGCCTGTTGCTGGCTATGGCGCTGCGCTTCGCTGGAAATGTCGCCAAGCGAGCGGGCAGCCTGATCGAGCGAGCCTGCCGAATCGAGCATCTGCCGGATCACATGGCGCAGCTTTGCGGTGAAGGCGTTGAAATAGGTCGCCAGGGCAGTCAATTCGTCACGCCCGTGGGTGTCGAGGTTGCGAGTCAGGTCACCTTCGCCGCTGGAAATGCTGGCCATGGCGTCCACTGCGGCCTGCAGCGGCTGCACGATGCTGCGAGTGATCAGCACCACCAGTCCAGTCAGGAGCAGGGCGATCAGCAGACCGATGCTCATGGCTTTCACCGCCTGGGCTCGGAACTCCACCTGTACGTCATCGACATAGACGCCGGAGCCGATGATCCAGCCCCAGGGCTGGAACAGCTCGACGTAGGAGATTTTCGGTACCGGGTCAGTGGCGCCAGGTTTCGGCCAGCGGTAGTCGACCTGGCCGGCTCCCTGGCTGCGGGTGATGGCGACCATCTCGTTGAACAGCGCCTTGCCGTCCGGATCCTTGAAACCTGAAAGGTTCTGGCCCTCGAGCTTGGCATTCATCGGATGCATGAGCATGACCGGGGTCTGGTCGTTGATCCAGAAGTACTCCTGGCCGTCGTAGCGTAAACCGCGCACCACTTCCATGGCCTGCTTCTGCGCCTCTTCGCGGCTCAGGCTGCCGGCGCTTTCCAGGCTATGGAAGTGCTTGAGAATGCCGGCCGCACTCTGCACCACATGCTCGGTCTTTTCCGATTTGCCGGCGTAAAGATCGATGTGGATCTGGCGCAGCATGTAGGCGCCCTGCAAGATCAGCGTCAGAATGGCCAGCGCCAGGATCAGCCATAGACGGCGGCTGATAGGAAGACTACGTAAGCTGTTCATGGACGAATTCCTGATTGTTGTAATTGTCGGCTTCAGGGCTGCCTCGAAGGGCGCAGAGCAATACTGTCACATCGAGGCATTATTCACTCTAGTTGTCTGATAGCATTTCGGCAGCCCGGCGCAGAACCTGAATGAGCACCGGGCTAGACCGTTGCAAGGAACCTCCATGACGGTTTTGTGTCCCAGGGCCGGGGCCACGCTCCACGTTCTGAGTTTTACGCGTAGGTAGTTGCCGCGCTTTGGGGGATTTGATGGATTTCTGGGTGGCCTTTCAGGCTCTGATTCTGGGCATAGTGGAAGGCTTGACCGAGTTCTTGCCGATTTCCAGCACCGGGCACCTGATCGTGGTCGGTGACTTGCTGGGCTTCAATGGCGAAAAGGCGACGGCGTTCAAGATCATCATCCAGCTCGGCGCCATCCTGGCGGTCATCTGGGAGTTTCGAGCCAAGGTGCTCGGCGTCGTCGTCGGTTTGCCCAGCGACCCGAACGCGCAGCGTTTCACCTTCAACCTGCTGCTGGCATTCATTCCTGCGGTGATTTTTGGCCTGGCCTTCGCCGATCTGATCGAGCATTGGCTGTTCAATCCGATCACAGTGGCCATGGCATTGATCATTGGCGGCATCATCATGCTCTGGGCGGAGAAGCGCGAACACGCGATCAAGGCCGAAACGGTCGACGACATGACCTGGAAGCTGGCATTGAAGGTTGGTCTTGCGCAATGTCTGGCACTGATTCCGGGTACGTCGCGTTCGGGCGCCACCATCATCGGCGGCCTGGTGTTTGGTTTGTCGCGCAAGGCCGCGACCGAGTTCTCCTTCTTTCTGGCCATGCCGACCATGGTCGCGGCTACGGTCTATTCTTTGGTCAAGTACCGCGACATCCTGCAGATGAGCGACTTGCCGATCTTCGCCATCGGTTTCGTCAGCACCTTCATCGTGGCGATGATTACCGTGCGCGCACTGCTCAAGTTCATCACCAGCCACAGTTATGCGGTGTTCGCCTGGTACCGCATTGCCTTCGGCCTGGTGATTCTCGCCACCTGGCAGCTGCACCTGATCGACTGGAGCACGGCGCAACCGTGATCGGTACCGAACGCAAGGGGCGCCTTAAAAGCTGGGATGACGCCAAGGGTTTTGGTTTCATCCAGCCGCTGAGCGGCGGTGCTGAAGTCTTCGCGCATATCTCGGCGATGCGCGGTGATCGCCGCCCGCTGCCGGGTGACGAGGTGCTGTTCATCGAAGGGCGTGACGAAAGAGGGCGGCCAAGGGCCGAGCACTTGCGCCTGGCTGGCGAGTTCAGCCTTGATCGCCAGTCGATCCGGCGCAAACCGAAAACACCCAGCACGGCGGCACCGGTAGTGCGCAAGGCTGCTGCCAAATCCACGCACCGGTCAGCGACTCAAGGCTCCATCCAGAACTTCTCCAGCAAGGCCTTGGTGCTCGCTTTGCTGTGCATCCTGCCATTGCTCGGCTGCGTGACGCTGTTCGGCAAGGGGCTCTGGTGGGTATTGCCGCTTTATCTGCTGGCCAGTCTGCTGAGTTTCCTGCAGTACTGGCTGGATAAACGCAGCGCTCAGAGCGGTGACCGGCGCACGGCGGAAAACACCCTGCATCTGGTCGAACTGGCTGGTGGTTGGCCAGGTGCGCTGATCGCTCAGCAGACATTCCGGCACAAGACGCGTAAGGCTTCCTATCAGGCTGTTTTCTGGCTGATCGTCGCAGTTCATCAACTGTTCTGGATCGATCTGCTGCTGCTCGACGGTACCTACATCGCCCGCCACATACCCTTATTCGTCCAGTAGCAGGCCGGGTTGCAGGCGCTTGGGCAGGCGGCGCACCACCAGTTGATGCGAGCGCGTCAGCAACTGGCGCAGCTCATCGTCGCCCAGCGGCGGCCGGTGGGCGCTCATACTGATCCAGTAAGCACGAGCCAGATACGGGGCAGGGCGGATGCCCGGACGGTCTACATGACCGAGAAACAGGTCGTTATCGACCTTGAAGGCCAGATCCTCGCCAAGAAAATCAAGAATGGCGAACATCTTGTTGCCAGCCACCGAGAACACCCGGTTGCTGCCCCATTTGAGGTCTTCGCGGGCGCCGGGCAGGGCGAGGCAGAAGGCGGCGATCTGATCCGGTGTCATTGGTCTTTCCCTGGTGGTACGCAGGTCAGTCTATAGAAGGCTGAAGAGCCTGCGTAGGCGCGCTCCGTTTTCGCCGGCAGGCGATCCATTGTGTCGCTGCCTGCGCGCGTTCAGGCAGATCGCCCGCAGCAGCGCCGGCAAGCCTCAGGGCCCGTTTTGGCGCCGCCCGGTTGTCTTGTAGACTCTGCCTCCCCGTGGTCATCGCTCGTCCGAGCCCCGTCGATACCCGCCATGAATGCCCGTCGCCGCCTGCGCTTCTCTCCCTGGCTGTTGCTGAGCCTGTTGCTGTGCTGGTCGACATGGGCCGGTGCCGTCCCTCTCGATGTCGCCCAGCCGAGCGAGCAGCCGCTGTCGCTAACCACCCATGCCGGAATCCTGGAGGATGCCTCGCGGGCGCTGCAGCTTTCGGACGTGCGATCAGCAGAGATGGCCGCACGTTTCCGTTATCAGGAGTCCCCCAGCGCTTCCTTCGCCCTGGGCTTCACCCGTTCGGCCTACTGGTTTCGGCTTGACGTTGGCAACTCCGGCGACCAGCCGTTGACGCGCCTGCTGGTGGTCGACAACCCGCGTATATCCCTGGTCGATGCGTACGTGCCGGACGGGCAGGGTGGCTACCGCACCTGGTTCACCGGCGCGGATCGCCCGCAGACGGGCAAGGCCTACGCCAACCGCAACTTCGTTTTCCCGCTGCACCTGCCGGCGCACGCGCAACAGGTGGTGTACCTGCGCGTCGAGTCGAGCATCGGCCTGCACGTACCGCTACAACTCTGGACGGCCGACGCGCTGCGCGGCTACGAGCGCGAAGACGATATGGCCCGCGCCGGCTACATGGGCATCGCCGTCGCGATGCTGCTGTTCAACCTGATGCTGTTCATCGCCCTGCGAGATCGCCTCTATCTGCTCTATGTGACCTTCGTGCTGATCACCGCCAGCGCCCTGACGATCAAGAACGGCATGGCCCCGGACTGGAAGCTGCTCGGCCAGACGCTCAACAGCAACGTGGTCTACTACTCGGCGGTCTCGCTGACCTTGAGCGCCATGCTGCTGTTCATGCGCGGCATGCTACAGACCGCGCGCCTGCTGCCACGGGTCGATCCTGGCTTGCGCGCGTTGATTGCTCTGTATCTGCTTTCGCCGCTGATCTATGCCTTCGCGCTGCCCCAGGTGTCGCGCGTGGCCATCGTGGTCAACCTGCTCACTGCCTTCGTCATGCTCGGCGTGGGCGTGGCCTGCGCCCTCAAGCGTCAGCGCAGCGCCTACTTCTTCCTCGCTGCCTTCGGCCTGCTGATCCTCGGCGGTGCCAGCACCAGCCTGCGCGCCATGGGCCTGTTGCCGACCAACGCCTTCACGGTCGACGGCCTGCAGCTCGGCTCGTCGCTGGAGATGCTGTTGCTGGCCTTCGCCCTGGCCGACCGCATCAACGTCATGCGTCAGGAAAAACTGCAGGCCCAGGCCAGGTTGTTGCAAACCCGGGAGCAATTGGTGGATACCCTGCAACGGTCCGAGCGCGAACTGGAGCAACGCGTCGCCGCGCGCACCGAAGAGCTGCAGGTGCTCAACAGCCGTCTGGAGACCCTGAGCCTGACCGATGCCTTGACCGGCATCGCCAATCGTCGCCACTTCGACGAGGTGCTAGACAAGGAATGGAAGCGCGCCCAGCGCGTCGGCGAGCCGTTGGCCCTGGCCGTGCTGGATGTCGACTGGTTCAAGACCTACAACGACCACTACGGCCACCCGGCTGGCGACAGCTGTCTGCAGCAGATCGCGCAAACCCTGGCCGCCACCATCAGCCGTTCTACCGATCTGGTGGCGCGCTATGGCGGCGAGGAGTTCGTCTTTCTCGCGCCGTCGACCGGGCCCGATGGGGCGCACAGCATGGCCGAGAAACTGGTCCGGGCCGTCGAGGCCCTGGCGTTGCCACATGAGCGCTCGCCTTTGGGCCACGTCAGTATCAGTGTCGGCATTGCCTCGATGCGAAACGATGGCAACAGCCCGGCACAAACGCTCGTGCAGCGGGCCGATGCGGCGCTGTATCGGGCCAAGGCACAAGGCCGTAATCGGGTGGAGTGCGGCTGAGAGAAATAAAAAAGCCCCAGAGCATCGAACCCTGGGGCTGAGGAGGGTCGGCATGGCGCCGACCGGGGAGAGTGGGTTCAGGCCTGAGGCTGCCAGCCGCCGCCGAGCGCCTTGTAGATCGCGACGATACCGCTGTAGAGCTCGACCTCAGCCGAGGCCTGGGCATCTTCGGCGGCCAGGCGCTCACGTTCGGCGTCCAGCAGCACGAGGAAATCCACCGTGCCTTCGCGATAGCGGATCGCGGCCTGATCGGCTGCAGCACGACTGGCTTCGGCCTGGCGCACCAGGGAAACCAGGCGCTGCTGGCGCTTGGCGTAGTCGCTGAAGGCGTTTTCAGACTCCTCCAGTGCCAGCAATACCTGCTGTTCGTACTGCGACAGCGCGCCATCAGCCTCGGCTTCGGCGCCGCGCAGGCGCGCTCGTACGCTGCCGAGATCGAAGGCCGCCCAGCTGATGCTCGGCGCTACGCCCCAGGCACGGGCTGCTGATGAACCCAGCTGCGAGCCGCGCCCGGCGGTAAAGCCGAGAAAGCCGGAGAGGCTGACCCGCGGGAACAGGTCGGCAGTCGCCACGCCGACTTCGGCCGTGGCCGCCGCCAGCTGCCGCTCGGCCGCCTGGATGTCCGGGCGACGGCGCAGCAGTTCGCTCGGGTTGCCGATGGGCAATGCCTTGGCGATCACCGGCAGTGGTTTGGGCGACAGGTCGATCTGCAGCTGTTCCGGGCGCTGGCCGAGCAGGGTGGCGATGCGGTTCTGCGCCCGCACCTGCTGCGCCTGCAGTTGCGGCAGGCTGGCTTCGGTGGCGGCCAGGCGCGCATCGGCGCGCAGGACGTCCAACTCGTTGCCGACGCCGGCGTCGCGCAACTGCTCGGTGATGGAGCGCGAATCCTGCTGGTTCTTCAGGTTCTCGCGGGCGATGCTTTCGCGCAGCTGTGCGCCACGCAGGGTGCCGTAGGCATCAACCAGCTCGGCGATCAGGCTGACCTGCAACTGGTAATAATCCGCTTCGGCCACTTCGATGCGCGCTTCACTGGCTTCCAGTTGGCGCTGGATACGGCCGAACAGGTCCACTTCCCAGGCCATGTCCAGACCCAGGTCGTAGCGTTCCTGACGGATGCGTTCCTCGCTGACCGGCGGCTGCTGGGCCTTGCCGAACTCGCCGCTGGCGCGGCTGGTGACGGTTGGGAGGCGGTCGTTGGCCACGTCATCGCGTATCGCCCGTGCTGCACGCAGGCGGTTGAACGCCACGCGCAGTTCACGGTTGTCCTGCAGCGAACGCTGCACCAGCTGGTTCAGCGTCGGGTCGTCGAACTGCTGCCACCAGGCGGCTTCGAAGCGACTGCGGTCGTAATCGGCCGCTTCCAGCGCGGCAATGCGCGCTGGATCGGTCACGGGCGCTCGATAGTCCGGGCCGACGGCGCACGCCGACAGCGCCAGGGTCAGGAGAGCGGGGGCAAAGGCTTTCATGCATGCGACTCCTGCAGACGGGCGGCTTTGCGGGCTTCGCGTTTTTCGACGAAGCCGCGGATCAGGACATAGAACACCGGAGTCAGCAGCAGACCGAAGAAGGTCACGCCGATCATCCCGGAGAACACCGCCACGCCCATGGCATGGCGCATTTCGGCGCCTGCGCCGCTGGACAGCACCAGCGGCACCACGGCCATGATGAAGGCGATCGAGGTCATCAGGATCGGGCGCAGACGCAGGCGGCAGGCTTCCAGCACCGCTGCGACGTGATCGAGACCCTCTTCCTGTTTCTCCTTGGCGAACTCGACGATCAGAATGGCGTTCTTGCAGGCCAGGCCTACCAGCACGATCAGGCCGATCTGGGTGAAGATGTTGTTGTCGAGGCCCGCGATGATCACCCCGGTGATGGCGGTGAAGAGCACGATCGGCACGATCAGGATCACCGCCATTGGCAGGCTCCAGCTTTCGTACTGGGCGGCCAGCACCAGGAAGGCCAGCAACACGCAGAGCGGGAAAATGAAGATCGCGGTATTGCCGGCGAGGATCTGCTGGTAGGTCAGATCGGTCCACTCGAAGGTCATGCCGATCGGCAGTTCCTCATTGAGCAGCTTGGCGATAGCCGCTTCGGCCTGGCCCGAGCTGTAACCCGGCGCGGCGGCACCGTTGATCTCGGCGGTGAGGAAGCCGTTGTAGTGCATCACCCGGTCCGGGCCAGCGCTGTCATCGACCTTGACGAAGGTCGACAGCGGCACCATCTCGCCACGGTTGTTACGCACCTTGAGCTGACCGATCTGCTCCGGCTCCAGGCGGAATTGCTGGTCGGCCTGAACGTTGACCTGGTAAGTGCGGCCGAAACGGTTGAAGTCGTTGGCATACAGCGAACCCAGGTACACCTGCAGGGTGTCGAAGATGTCGCTGATGGCCACACCATGGGTCTTGGCCTTTTCGCGGTCGATGGCGGCATCGACCTGCGGCACGTTGACCTGATAGCTGGTGAACACCGACATCGGGTTCAGCTCCGGCAACTGGCGGGCCTTGTTGAGGATATTCTGGGTCTGCGTGTACAGCTCTTCATAGCCCAGGTTGCCACGGTCCTGAATCTGCAGGCGGAAACCACCGATGGTGCCCAGGCCCTGTACCGGCGGCGGCGGGAAGATGGCGAGGTAGGCTTCCTGAATTTCACTGAACTGGCCGTTGAGCTCGGCGGCGATGGCGCCGGCAGACATGTTTTCGTCCTTGCGCAGGCTGAAGTCCTTGAGCGTGACGAAAACGATGCCGCTGTTGGGGCTGTTGGTGAAGCCGTTGATCGACAGACCGGGGAAGGCCACGGTGTTTTCCACGCCCGGATGCTTGCCGGCGATTTCGCTCATGCGCTTGATCACCACTTCGGTGCGATCGAGCGTCGCTGCGTCCGGCAACTGGGCGAAGGCCACCAGATACTGCTTGTCCTGCTGCGGCACGAAGCCGGTCGGAGTGCTGGAGAAACCCAGGTAGCCGAGCACCAGCAGGCCGCCGTAGATCAGCATGGCGATGCTGCTACCACGCAGCACGCGACGCACGGTGCCGACGTAGCGGTTGCTGGCGCGCTCGAACATGCGATTGAACGGGGCGAACAGCCAGCCACCGAACAGCTTGTCGAGCCCACGCGAGAAGGCATCTTTCGGCGCGTGGTGATCCTTGAGCAGGATGGCGGCCAGAGCCGGCGACAGGGTCAGCGAGTTGATCGCCGAAATCACCGTGGAAATGGCGATGGTCAGCGCGAACTGTTGGTAGAACTGGCCCGAAAGACCGGAGATGAAGGCCGTCGGCACGAACACCGCGCACAGCACCAGGGCGGTGGCGACGATGGGACCAGTCACCTCCTTCATGGCCTGGCGAGTGGCCTCGACCGGCGATTTGCCCAGGGCGATGTTGCGCTCGACGTTTTCCACCACCACGATGGCGTCGTCCACCACGATACCGATGGCCAGCACCAGGCCGAACAGCGACAGGGCGTTGAGCGAGAAGCCGAACATGTGCATGACCGCGAAGGTGCCGATCAAGGACACCGGCACAGCTGCCAGGGGGATGATCGAGGCGCGCCAGGTCTGCAGGAACAGCACGACCACCAGCACCACCAGCACCACGGCTTCGAGCAGGGTGTGCACCACCGCCTCGATGGAGCCGCGGACGAAGATGGTCGGGTCATACACCACTTCGTACTCCATGCCTTGCGGGAAGGACTTCTTCAGCTCGGCCATGCGCTCGCGCACCGAGTCGGAAATATCGATGGCGTTAGAGCCAGGACGTTGGAACACCGGGATGGCGACCGCCGGCTGGTTGTCCAGCAACGAGCGCAGGGCGTACTGGTTGGAGCCCAGCTCGACGCGGGCGATGTCGCGCAGGCGGGTGATTTCGCCGTTGTCACCGACGCGGATGATGATGTTCTCGAACTCTTCCTCGGAGACCAGGCGGCCCTGAGCGTTGATCGACAGCTGGAAACTGTTGCCGGCATCGGAAGGCGGCGCGCCGAGGGCACCGGCGGCGACCTGGCGGTTCTGTTCGCGGATGGCGGTGACCACGTCGGTGGCGGTGAGCCCGCGCGAGGCGACCTTGTTCGGGTCGAGCCAGACGCGCAGCGAGTAGTTGCCCATACCGAACAGCTGTACGTCGCCGACGCCGTCCAAGCGCGCCAGCTCGTCCTTGACGTTGAGCGCGGCGTAGTTGGACAGGTAGAGCATGTCGTAGCGCTGATCCGGCGAGGTCAGGTGCACCACCATGGTCAGGTCCGGGGAGGCCTTATCCACGGTCACGCCGAGACGCTGCACTTCGGTGGGCAGGGTCGGCATGGTACGGGTGACGCGGTTCTGCACCTGCACCTGGGCGTTGTCCAGGTCGGTACCGAGGGCGAAGGTCACGGTCAGCGTCAGGCGGCCATCGATGGTCGACTGCGACGACATGTAGAGCATGCCCTCGACGCCGACGATGGCCTGCTCCAGCGGCGAGGCGACGGTTTCACCGATCACCTTGGGGTTGGCGCCGGGAAAATCGGCACGCACCACGACGGTGGGCGGCACCACTTCCGGGTATTCGCTGATCGGCAGCTGGAACAGCGAGATGGCGCCGCCGATCAGAATCAGCAGCGACAGCACCGCGGCGAAGATCGGCCGCTGGATGAAGAATTGCGAGAAATTCATGGGTCTTTCCTCTGGGCGCGGTCTGGATCAGCCGCGCGGCGAGCGAGCTTCGATTTTTTCGGCGGCGATGCGCGGGGCCTGGCTGCCATCGACGGCCTGGCGCATACGAGCCAGCCGTTCGAGGGTACTGTCATCTGCCATGGACACCGGTTGCGGATCGACGGTAGAGCCAGGCATGGCGCGCTGCAGACCGTTGACCACGATCTTCTCGCCCTTGCTCAGGCCGCTGCGGACGATGCGCAGCCCTTCGAGCTTCGGCCCCAGCTCGATTGAGCGATAGGCCACGGCGTTGTCGTCACCCAGCACCAGCACGTACTTCTTGCCCAGGTCGGTACCGACTGCTTCGTCCTTGATCAGGGTGGCGGCGTAGGGCTTGCTACCCACCAGTTTCAGACGCGCATACAGGCCCGGGGTAAAGCGGCCATCCTGGTTGTCGAACACGGCGCGGCCACGAATGGTGCCGGTGCGCGGGTTGACCTGGTTGTCGAGAAAGTCCAGCTGGCCCAGGTGCGGGTGGTCGGCTTCATCGGACAGACCGAGGTACACCGGGCTGGCACCACGGGCGTCGGAGCCGGATTGACGGGCCAGCTCGACATACTTGAGGAAGGCGCGTTCATCGGCATCGAAGTAGGCGTAGACCTTGTCGGTGGAGACCACCGAGGTCAGCAGGCTCTCGCCGGCACCGACGAGGTTGCCTTCGGTGATTTCGGCGCGGCTGACGCGACCGTCGATGGGCGCAGTGATGCGGGTGAAACTGAGGTTGAGGCGGGCGTTTTCCAGCTCGGCGGCGATTGCAGCGACCTGAGCCTGAGCTTCGGTGGCGGCGCTGGCACGGGCATCGGCCAGTTCCGCGGAGATGGCGTTGCTCTGGCGCAGGCGTTCGCCGCGGCGCGCTTCATTGGCGGCGCGCGCCTGGTTGGCACGGGCCTGCTGCAGTTGGGCTTCGAGGCGCTTGACCTCGGCCTGGAATGGACGCGGGTCGATCTGGAACAACAGGTCGCCTTTCTTTACCAGGGTGCCTTCGCTGAAGGCGACGCGGTCGATGTAACCGGAGACGCGCGGGCGAATCTCGACGGATTGCGGCGCTTCGAGACGCCCGGTGAACTCGTCCCATTCGTTGATCGGCTGTTCGATGACTTCGGCGACGCTGACCTTGGGAGCGGGCATTTGCGCCTGAGTTTGCGCAGCCTGTTCGCACCCGCTGAGTGCGAGTACGCCGGCGAGGGCCAGGGGGAATATCCAGATGTTCTTTTGCTGCTGTTCCATGGGTGACTCCGCCAGTCGGATTTGTGGATTGGCGGAGTCTGCGACGAGTCTCGGAGGGCTACGAATCGAATGCCATGAACTTGAATATCATCGGGAATGATAAAAGACGCACTTATATCAATTTCGATCTATGAAGGTGCACAAAGGTGCCTGCCGGCACTTAGGTGGTGCGTTTCCGGATATTTATCAGAGGCTGTCCGGGTCGCCGCAGAACATCTGGATGCGCGAGCGCAGCCAGCGCTCGGCTGGGTCGTTGTCCTGGGCTCCACGCCAGGCCATGTGCAGCTCGAAGGTCTGCGTCTGCAGCGGCAGATCCTCGGCGCGCAGACCACCAGCCGCAGTCAAGGCAGCGGCGGTGTAATCCGGCACGCTGGCGACGATATCGGTTTCCGCCAGCAGGGTGGCCAGACCGTTGAACTGCGGAACGGCCAGTACGATGTGGCGCTCGCGCCCGATCTTGGCGAGTTCATCGTCGATGAAGCCGGTGAGGTCGCCGGCGAAGGACACCAGCGCATGCGGGCGCGCGCAATAATCATCAAGGCTGAGCGCACCGGGTACGGTGTCGGCACGCAGCAGTTTGGCCTTGCTGCGGCGGAGAATCTTGCGCTTGGCGTTGGCCGGAAGCTCCTCGGTGTAGGCGACGCCCACCGAGATTTCGCCTGAAGCCAACAGCCCCGGCATCATCAGATAGTTGGTGCGGCGGATCACCAGCACCACGCCGGGGGCTTCGGCGCGCAGACGGCGGAGCAGGGCGGGCAACAGGGCGAACTCGACGTCATCGGACAGACCGATGCGAAACACCGCCTTGCTGGTGGCGGGATCGAAGTCGGCGGCGCGGCTGACAGCGGTGGAGATCGAATCCAGCGCTGGCGAGAGCAGGGCGAAGATCTCCTGCGCGCGCGGTGTCGGCTCCATGCTGCGACCGGTACGCACGAACAGCGGATCATCGAACAGGGTACGCAGTCGAGCAAGCGCCGCACTGATGGCGGGCTGGCCGAGAAAAAGCTTCTCCGCGGCTCGCGTCACGCTGCGCTCGTGCATCAAGGTCTCGAAGACGATCAACAGGTTCAGATCGAGGCGGCGCAGGTCGTTGCGGTTCATCCGGGTACCATTCGAGGGATACGGGCCTTGTCAGCACGGCGCTGCAAATGAGAGCCTTTGCCCGGGCAATAGTACGGGCAGTGTGCAGCGGATTGAAAGTCGCTGAATCACTGACAGGCATGAAGACTATCGATAGAGTCTGATAGTGTCGCCGCCGCACAGCGGATAGAGTCCACAGTCATTGAAGTGTTAATCCGCGATCAAGCTCGAGGTAAGCGATGTCCCGCATGATCCGTTTTCATAAGTTCGGCGATGCCGATGTGCTCCAGTACGAAGAGGTTCCGACCCCTGTGCCCGGCCCTGGCGAAGTCTTGGTGCGCGTTCAGGCCGTCGGCCTGGGCTGGAAAGACGTGCTGTGGCGTCAGAACCTGGCGTCCGAACAGGCCAAGCTTCCGGCCGGCACCGGTTTTGAACTGGCCGGTACAGTGGCTGTGCTGGGCGAGGGCGTGAGCGACTTCGAAGTCGGCACCGCCGTTGCCGGCTTCCCGGCGGGTACGCCGAATCGTTATCCGACCTGGGGCGATCTGGTGCTGATGCCCAGCCATGCCCTGACTCGTTATCCCGACGTGCTCAGTCCGGTCGAAGCCAGCGTTCATTACACCAGCCTGCTGTTCGGCTACCTGGCACTGAACGATCTCGCTCACCTCAAGCCTGGCCAGCATGTGTTGATCACTGAGGCCAGCCACTGCATGGCACCACAGACCGTGCAACTGGCCAAGGCGCTGGGTGCCAAGGTCATCGTATCCACCAGTTCTTCGGAGGATCGCGAGTTCCTGCGTGGCCTGGGTGCCGACAAGGTGATCGCCACCGAGGAACAGGACCTGGTCCTGGAAGTCGAGCGCTACACCGAAGGCAAGGGTGTCGAGGTGATTCTCGACCAGTGTGCCGGCCCGCAGATGAAGCTGCTGGGTGATATCGCCGCGCCGCGTGGCAAGCTGATCCTGTACGGCATCAATGGCGGCAACGATACGGCTTTCCCTGCCTGCGCCGCATTCAAGAAGCACCTGCAGTTCTTCCGTCACTGCGTGCTGGATTTCACCGGGTGCCCGGAGCTGGGAATCGAGCCGAACAATGATGCCGTGCAACGCGCGCTCACGCACATCAATCAGATGACTGCGGACCGCCTGCTGACGCCGGTGATCGACAAGGTGTTCGACTTCGAAGATTTCGTCGAAGCGCATCGCTACATGGAAACCTGCCCGAACCGCGGGCGGGTGGCCCTGAAACTGGCCACGGATTAGGCTCTGTACAAAAGTGCCTGCGCTCGGTGATGCTGCGTTAAAAACAGGCTCAGAATGCTCATTTACAGCTCGTAAACTGCGCTTCTTCGCCTGTTTTTGCCTTGCCTGACCTTCGCTCGACGACTTTTCGCACAGACCCTAAAGTCCTTGGCCATGCGGTCGCTATAACCTAGGTCTACGTTCGTTCTAAGGATAGGTACATGAGTCTGGTTACCGGCGACGCGCTATCGCTGTTGTTGTTTCGTTTGCATAGCGGCCGCCTGCTGGGGATCAACCTGCTCAAGGTCAACGAGATCATTCCCTGTCCAGCCTTGACCAAGCTGCCCAATCGTCACCCCAACGTGCGCGGCATCGCCACCTTGCGCGGCGCCGCGATGACGGTGATCGACCTGGCGCGCGCCATCGGCGAACGCGGTGCGGCTGACGAAGACGATGGTTGCCTGATCGTCACCGAGTTGAGCCGCTCGCGTCAGGGGCTGCACGTGAAAAGTGTCGAGCGTATCGTGCAGTGCTCCACCCGCGATGTGCGTCCGCCACCCGCCGGCTCCGGCGCGCGTGCCTTCATTACCGGTGTGACACAGATCGATGGCGCCATCGTGCAGGTTCTCGATATCGAGAAGGTACTGCACGACATTGCCCCTGCGCTGGAGGAAGCTCCCGTCGGGCAACTGCTCGATGGCCAGGATGCCCGCCTGCTGCAAGATCGCCGCGTCTTGCTGGTCGACGACTCGCAAGTCGCGTTGCAACAGACCCTCAACGTACTGCGCCAGCTGGGGCTCGATTGCACCGCAGTGCGCAGTGCCCAGGCTGCCCTGCAGCAACTGCACGAATACCATCAGGCTGGCATGCCATTCGAGCTTCTGGTCTCGGACATCGAGATGCCTGAGCTGGATGGCTACAGTCTGGTTCAGGAAATTCGTCGCAGCCCCGATATTGCCGGCACCTACGTGCTGCTGCACACCTCGCTGGACAGCACCATGAATACCGAGAAGGCGCGTTCGGTCGGTGCCAATGCGGTACTGACCAAGTTCTCCTCGGTCGATCTCAGCCAGGCACTGCTCGATGCCTTCCGGCAAATGAGCGGGCAGCACTGAGCTCCCCCTGCAACCCCTTGCCGCTTGACGGCAAGGGGTTGCCTCGCCTCCTTTCTACCTGATTATAAAGTTCAATACTTTCAATTGGTTAAGCGCGCCTCGTGAGCTGGCATGCGCTTTGAATCAGTACGCCTGGCAATTGCAACTCAGTCAAGGAGCACGGCATGAGCACGATTGGAGGTATTGGCAGTTACGGTGGCATATCCCTGACGGGATTTCGCAACAAGCAGAGTGAAGAGCAGGGCGAGCTGGCCCAGTTAGCGCGCAATGTCGAGAAGACCACGCGCACGGCGAACGCCGAGTCCGAACGCGAGTTCCGCGCCAGGCAGGCTACGGAGGAGGGCTTCGCGCGTTTGCGCGTCGCTCTGCAGAACGCGTCAGACGGCAAGGTCGAGACATCCGTCAGTTCAGGGCAGGTGGAAAAGCCATTGGGCGACGAGGGCGGTAACGCCGCGCTGGAGGCTTTCAAGGCCTATATGGCGATGACTCCGGCCGAGAAGATGCGCGACAGTATCCTCAAGGAAATAGGCATGACCGAAGAGGAGATCGAGGCGCTGCCACCTGAGCAGCAGAAGGCAGTCGAAGAAGAAATTGCCCAGCGCATGGAGGAGCGAGCCAAGATGCAGGCCCAGTCAGAAGACAATGGTCATTCTTATGGGCTGATCTGATCGGCGTGCGCCTTGTTGGATGGGTATTTCAGGGTTGGGCCTGCGAAAAAACCGTGATGTAAATCACGGATGATTCTCCGTCCTGGTGAATAACCGTTGGAATTTTCATGGGTTGAACTGTCTATCAATCGACGACGGTTCAACCCATGGGCTCTAACCGGTTGAGCTTTCACCACCCTAGAGAATCTTTATCAGGTCATTGCCAATATGGATGTTCTTTCCGAGTTCTTCGAGCGCACGAGCCTGCAAGGGCGACTGTTATTCGCCGGCCCGGTAGACGGTACCCTGGTGCTGGATAAGCCCCCTGGCATGGCATTCATCCACGTCATCGAGCGAGGTGCACTGGATATGGTGCACGCCGACAAGCCTCGCATCGCGATCAGTGAACCCAGCGTTTTGTTCTGTCCCAGCACCTGCTGCTACAAGTTGCGTGCGCACCAGCCCGGTGGCGTGGATCTGATCTGCGCCTCGTTCCAGTTCGGGCGTTCAGGGCAGCAGCCATTTCCATTGGGTCTCCTGGAAACCCTGGTGTTTCCGTTGAGCGCCCTTGAGCAGCTCGGGCCGGTGATCGGCTCACTGGTCAACGAATTCCGGACACAGGCACCCGGCCGGAGCAAGGCGTTGAACCTGCTGTTCGAATATGTGTTCGTCCTGCTGGTACGCCGCGCGGTGAACGAAGGGCGCATAACCAGCGGCCTGCTTTATGCGCTGCAGGACAGTCAACTGGGGCCTGCGCTGATCTGCATTCACCAGGAACCCCAACTGGCCTGGAGCGTCGAGCGTCTGGCCGCGTTGGCGAAGATGTCGCGTACCAAGTTCGCAGCACTGTTCTCCGAGGTCATGAGCATGACGCCCATGGCCTATGTGACTGCCTGGCGCATGAAGGTGGCGCAGGACCTGCTGCGTGAGGGGAAGCCGATCAAGGTGATCGCCGATGCTGTGGGCTACGCCTCGCAGGCGTCGTTCTCACGCACCTTTGCCCAGCAGGTCGGGCAACCGCCAGGCGAATGGTTGCGGGCTGAAGGGGAGGACCCGCCGGCGAAGCTGCAGGTACAGATTTACCGCGATTGAGCGTGACATGCCCAGGACAGCCGACGCCCTGGGCATGCCTCATCGATCAGGCGACGACCGGAATCAGCGGGTCGGCGGCTGCCAGAGCGATCTCGCGCTTGGCCTCCGGCGGGTAGATCCACTGGGTGTTGATCTGCATTTTCAGCTCTTTGCCTTCCTTGCCGGTCAGCACCACCTTGCGCTCCCAGCCTTCGGTGAACACAGCGCCCCAGGCGCCCAGGTCCAGGCAGGTGACGTACTTGGGTTGGCTGTAGGGAATCGGCTCGACACCCAGCAGATCGGCTGCAGCGTTATTGCCGGAGGAGCGGCCGAGAGCGATGGCGTGCTGGCAGGTCATCAGTGCGTGGTTGCCAAGTTCATCCACCGCGGCATAGGCGGTATCGCCGGTGGCATAGATGGCGTCCTGACCCAACACTTTCAGGTTGCGGTCGACGTGCAGGCGGCCGAAGGCATCGCGCTCGCTATCGATCTGCTGCGTCAGCGCTGAGGCCTTAACCCCGACGGTCCAGACTACGGTGCTAGCTTCGATACGTTCGCCGTTGTCGAGCTGGACGCCATGCTCATCGACCATCGACACCGGGCTACCGAGCTTCCAGGACACGCCCAGTGTGTCGCTGGCTTCGGCGATCACCGAGGCGATTTGCTCGCCCATGACGCTGCCAACCTGTTTGCCCATGTCGACGACGATCACCCGCACATCGACCTCATCACCCAGAATGGCGCGCAGCCGCGCCGGCATTTCCGTAGCCGTTTCGATACCGGTGAAACCACCGCCGACCACCACCACGGTGTTACGCGCCTGGCTGGCCGGTTTGTCACGCAGGTTCTGCAGATGGGTTTCGAGTTTCTGCGCCGCCTCCAGGCTGTCGACATCGAAAGCGAAGCGGTCGATACCGGCCAGTGGAGGTCGGGCGACCTGGCTACCGGATGCCAGAATCAACCGGTCGAAATTTAGTTCGGCCTGCGCGCCGCTTGCATTGCGATAGATGACTCGCCTGCCTGCGGCATCGATACGGGTGGCGCTGCCTTGCACGAACTGCACGCCGACCGCATCGAACAACGGGCCTAGCGGTGCAACGGTGGTGCTCAGGTCGCTTTCATAGAAACGCGGACGTACGCGCAGTTCCGCTTGCGGAGCGAGGAGGGTAACGGCGACGTCCAGGCGCTGGTGCTGATCCAGCAGGCGAACGGCGCTCAGCGCACTCCACATACCGCCGAAGCCGGCACCGATGATCAGGATCTGCTGTTTCATATCGTGAATTCCCATAGTCGTTGAAGAAAAGAAGTGTTGGCTGGCTACGGGATCGATTGTGTGGTTGTTTTGGATCAGGGTATTGATCCAGTATCTGCAAAAATAACTAGTCCACTTCGAGGACCCTATGCCACTCGATAAAACCCCACCGCAAGTGGTCTTTCTGCCGCTGGGAACGCCGGAGGAGGGAGTCAGCCTGCAGGGATGGCTATACGAGTCGCTGCGCCGCGCGATTCTGAGTGGGCGCCTGCCCGCTGGCAGCAAGCTACCCAGTACTCGCTCCATGGCCGAGTACTACGGCCTGGCACGCGGGACGGTGCAGGCGGCCTATCAGCAGTTGCTTTCCGAAGGCTATCTGCAAGCTCGAACCGGCAGTGGTACGCGCGTCAGCGAGGTATTGCCAGACCCGACGCTGAACGCCGGATACGTTCGGCGCAAGGTGGTGGCCGAGGTGCAAGAGAAGCGCACAGCTCCTGACACGCCCTGGCTAAAGCGTCTGGCCGAGATCGAACCAATCTTCTCTCGGCGAACGCTGCCAACCGGCGTGCGTCCGTTCTTTCCTCACCGTGGCGATATCAACGCCTTTCCCATCGACCTGTGGCGCAAGTTGCACACCCAGCAGTTGCGCAGCTCGCGCCTGACGATGTTGCTCGATGCCGACCCGGCAGGCCTGCCCGAGCTGCGTGAAGCCATCGCCGGCTATCTGGCCATCGCCCGTGGGGTACAGGTTTCACCGGAGCGCATCCTGGTGCTCGGCAGCGTGCAACAAGGCTTGGATATCTGCCTGCGCTTGCTGGCTCCAGGCGACTCTCAGGTCTGGATGGAAGATCCCGGTTATCCCGGCGCACGGCAGTTGATGGACATCTCAGGTGTGACGCGAGTGGACGTGCCGGTAGATCGTTCCGGCATCAAGGTGGACGAGGGGAGGCGCTTGGCGCCTGGCGCTCGGTTGGCTTACGTTACGCCCTCACGCCAGGCCCCACTGGGTGGTGAGCTGTCGCCGGCACGGCGCCTGGCCTTGCTGAAATGGGCGGCAGAGCAGGGCAGCTATATCTTCGAGGACGACTACGACAGCGAGTACCGCTTCATCGCCAAACCCATTCCGGCGTTGCGCTCCATGCCGGGCGCCGAGCACTCGGTGATCATGGCTGGCACCTTCAGCAAACTGCTGTTCCCCTCGATTCGTCTGGCCTATCTGGTGCTACCTGAACATCTTGTGGAGAGTTTCACCCGTGCCTCGGCGCTGATGTCGCGCCATGCCAACAGCCTGGCGCAGGCCGTGCTGGCCGATTTCATCCATGAGGGGCATTTCGACCGTCACGTGCGGCGCATGCGCAAGATCTACGCAGCGCGTGCCGACGCCTTCGCCGAAGCCGCGCACAAGCACTGGCAAGGGCTGATCGAGGTGCCGGAAATTCGTGCAGGCATGGATATCGCCTGCCATTTGCAGGTGGAGAACGAACAGGAAGCTTTCGCGCGTTTGCAGGTTGCCGGTATCGACGCATTGCCACTGGCGAGCTACTGCGTCGAGGCAAGGCCACCAGGGCTGGTAATGGGCTTTGCGCCTTATGAAGAACGCGCCATCGAGGATGCCGCCAGGGCTGTTGCGCACACCCTGCGCGGTTGAGAACTGCCCCGGCCTCGGCCGGGGCAGCGACCATCAGAGGATGCTCAGCGGGTATTCGACAAAGGCACGGATCTCGTTGAGATCCGGCCCTACGTCGGTGCTGGAGCGGTAGATGGAGTTACGCAGGCGCAGATGCAGATCCTTGGCCGCGCCACTCTGGAAGGTGTAGCCGATCTGGTTGAAGATCTCGCGCTCGGTGCCATTGTTGTCGCTGCCGGTATCGATGTTGTCACCGCGTACGTAGGCGAACTTGTAACGCAGACCCGGCACACCGTACTTGGCAAAATCCAGCTCGTAGCTGGCCTGCCAGGAACGCTCGTCCTTCAGGTTGAAGTCCGAGTAGTAGGAGTTGGCTACATAGATGGTTCCGCCGCCGTCGCCATAATCTTTGGCAAATCCGGCATCGCCACTGTTGCGCTGGTGCGCGACGATGAAGGCATGGGCGCCGATGCTGTACTTGGCCGCCAGGCTCCAGATGGTGTTGCGGTCACCTTCGCCATCGCCGCCGTAATCCAGGGCTGCTACGGAACCGGTGTCGTACTTGGTGCGATAGATGTTGAAGTCGAAATTCAACGCCTGTTCGGCGGCCAACACCAAGTTGTAGTTGACGTTGGCGTAGTAGCGTTTGTACATGTCCTCAAGATCGGCGTGATACACCGCCAGGCTCAAATCGTCGCTGACGGCGTAACTGCCGCCGAGCACATCAATGCTCTTGAGGCGATTGGGGTCGCGTGCCGAGTCGCCCATCGGGCTGTCCGCGGTGAAGCGACCTGCGTTCAGCTCCAGGCCTTCGATCTCGTTGCTGGTGACCAGCGTGCCAGTGAAGGACTGCGGCAGCAGACGGCTGTCGTCATGGGCCAGAACCGGCAGGGAAGGGAACTGGTTGCCGTACTTGATCACGGTATTGGATACGCGCAGTTTCACCGCACCGCCAGCCTGGGACAGGTCGTCCACCGGGCGACCTTCGCTGTCGGTGTCGAAGAACGCGCGATAGTTGCGGCCGCGACCGCTGTCGAGCTTGACCCCGAGCAGGCCGAAAGCATCGACGCCGAAGCCGACGGTACCCTGGGTGAATCCGGACTCGAAGGTGGCGATGAAACCCTGCCCCCAGGTCTTGGCGTCGTTGGTGTTGTCCTTGTAGTCACGGTTGAAGTAGGCGTTGCGCAGCAACAGATTGAGGCTGGCGTCTTCAACGAAACCGTTGGCTTCGGACTGGCTGCTGGCATGAGCCAACTGCCCGCCCAGCGCGAGGCTGCAAGCCAGCGCGAGACAGTGCTTCTTGTGCATGAGTGCTCCCGGTGTTGGTGTGCTGTTTTCAACGCGCCTCACATCGAGGTAAGGCCCGGCCCAGAGGGCGCGCTTAGAGTTATCACCCTGCCAGCAGATGCACTATTCAAGCTGATCGATGATCACTATCAACGACTTCGATGCGGTGTTCGGGAGGATCGGCGATAGGCTTCTCCCCGATGAAGATTCCATAGGCGGCGGTTTTTGCAACACTCCCGGAGGCCGTCGCTCTGGCTCCACTTCATCTCCTTTGGTTAAGACGACTTGTGGCCGCCTGGTGATCCAGTGCGGCCTTTTTTTATGTTCATCTTTCCTGATCTTACGTGCGCAGCGGTTGAAGTGACGGGTCAGTGAAAATCCCGACTGCGTATATCCAGGCCCGTCAGCATCGTCGTCATGTCCGTCAGGCGCCCGGCGATCACGTGGCGCACACCGTCGACGGTCTCAAGATGGCCATCGATGCGCAGCATCTGCGACTGCACCAGAACTCGTCGCTGCCGCTCAGCCAGGTCGTGCCAGACGACCACATTGACCAGACCGAACTCATCTTCGAGGGTGAGGAAAATCACGCCGCTGGCGGTTTGCGGCCTTTGCCGGCCTATCACCAGACCGGCAATGCTGACAGGCCGGCCGTGCTCAACTGCCTGTAGCTCCCGCGAGCTCTTGCAGCGTATCGCTCGCAGCGCCTGGCGCAGCAGGGCCAGAGGGTGCGGACCGAGCGTGGTGCCAAGCGTGGCATAGTCGGTCAGTAGGTCTTCTCCTTGCGATGGTGCAGGCAGACTCAGGATTTCTTCGCTCGGCGCAGATACGCCGGCGAACAGCGGCAACTGTTCCTCGACACCAGCCACCGCCCAGCGCGCCTGATAGCGGTGGCCAACCAGGCCGGAGAGAGCGCCTGCATCGGCCAATCGCTCGCGCGCCGATGCATCCAGGCGTGCACGTATGCTGAGGTCTTCGACATCACGGAATGCGCCGCACTGGCGTGCCTGTTCGATACGGCGCGCGTCGTCTTCGCGCATGCCACGAATCATCCTCAGACCCAGGCGAATGGTCGGCTCGCCATGTTCATCGGGCTCCAGGCTGCAATCCCAGTCGCTGTAGTGCACGTCCACGGGACGCACCTCGACATCATGCCGCCGTGCATCCTGCAGCACCTGATCCGGGCTGTAGAAGCCCATCGGCCAACTGTTGACCAGCGCGCAGGCATAGGCAGCAGGCTCGTGGCACTTCAGCCAGCAACTGGCATAGGCGAGCAGGGCGAAGCTGGCCGCATGCGACTCGGGAAAACCGTAACTACCGAAGCCCTCGATCTGGCGGAAGATCCGCTCGGTGAATGCCTGCGTGTAACCCTTTTCCAGCATGCGCGAGGTGAGTCGCTGACGATGCGGTTCGAGCCCGCCATGACGCTTCCAGGCGGCCATGCTGCGGCGTAGTTCATCCGCCTCGCCGGGTGTGTACTCGGCAGCGACGATGGCCAGCTCCATGACCTGCTCCTGAAACAGCGGTACGCCGAGCGTGCGCTCGAAGACCGGCTTGAGTTCATCCGAGGGATAGTCGATCGGTTCTTCGCCGTTTCGCCGACGCAGGTAGGGGTGCACCATGTCGCCCTGAATCGGCCCCGGACGGACGATGGCCACCTGGATCACCAGGTCGTAGAACGCCTTCGGGCGCAATCGTGGCAGCATCGCCATCTGCGCACGGGACTCGATCTGGAACGCGCCAATGGTGTCTGCACGGCAGATCATGGCGTAGGTGGCCGGGTCTTCCTTGGGCAGGGTGGCCAGCGTCCACTGCGTGCCCCGGTAGCGCTCGATGAGACTGAAGCAACGGCGCAGGGCGCTGAGCATACCCAAAGCCAGCACGTCGACCTTGAGCAGGCCGACCCTGTCCAGATCGTCCTTGTCCCACTGGATGACAGTACGCTCGGCCATCGTCGCGTTCTCCACCGGCACCAGCGTATCGAGGGCGTGCTCGGAAATGACGAAACCGCCCGGATGCTGCGATAGATGGCGAGGGAAGCCAATCAACTCGCCGGTCAGTATCAGCACGCGCCTGAGCAGTGGATTCTGCGGATCGAACCCCGCCTCCAATAGGCGCTCGGGCGCTGGCGGGCCGCTGCTCCAGCGGCCACAGCAGTCAGCCAGCGCATTGACCTGATCAGGCGGCAAGCCGAGGGCCTTGGCGACGTCGCGTATCGCCCCGGCGCCGTGATAGGTGTTGACCACGGCCGTGAGCGCCGCACGCGTTCGGCCGTAGCGACGAAACACGTACTGGATGACTTCTTCACGGCGTTCATGCTCGAAATCGACGTCGATATCCGGCGGCTCGTTGCGCTCGCGGGAGAGAAAGCGCTCGAACAACAGCCGGCTGTGGGTGGGGTCCAGCTCGGTGATACCCAGGGCGAAACAGACGCTCGAGTTGGCCGCCGACCCCCGGCCCTGGCAGAGGATCTGCTGCTCGCGGGCAAAGCGGACGATGTCGTGCACGGTCAGAAAGTAGCTTTCGTATTCCAGTTCGGCGATCAGCGCCAACTCGTGTTCGAGCTGCGCGCGGGCCCTGTCCGGCACTCCCTCGGGCCAACGCTCAGCAGCGCCGCGCTCCACCAGAAAGCGCAGCCAGGACGTGGCGTCATGACCTTCTGGCACCAGCTCGTGCGGGTAGTGATACTCCAGTTGCTCGAGATCGAAGTGGCAGCGCTCGGCGATGCGCAGGCTCTGTGCGAGCAGCTCGGGCGGATACAGCTCGGCCAGCTCCTCAACTCGGCGCAGATGCCGTTCGCCATTGGCAAACAGATAGGCGCCGGCCTCTGCCACGGGCAGATGATGACGGATGGCGGTCATACAATCCTGCAGGGCGCGGCGGCCACGGGCATGCATGTGTACGTCGCCACAGGCCACGGCCGGCAGGTCGTGATCACCTGCCAGCTCGAGCAGGCGCTGCAGGCGCGCGGTATCGTCGGCGCCACGATGCAACTCAACGCCCAGCCACAGATGCTCGGGAAACAGCGAGCGAAGCCAGGGCAGGGCGCTGGCGTCACCGTCGCTGAGCCAGATGGCCAGCAGGCCATCGAGCGGCGCAACGAAATCCTCGTGCAGCAATCGGTAGGTGCCTTTTGCCGCTCGGCGCCGCGCCCGGGTGATCAGGCCGCATAGCGCCTGATAGCCCGCCAGGTTTTCGGCCAGCAGCACCAGCTTCGGGCCTTTCTCAATGAGCACCTCGCTGCCTACGATCAGCTTTACCCCGGTTTTCTTCGAGGCTTCCCAGGCGCGCACGATGCCGGCCAGGGTGCATTCATCGGTGATTGCCAAGGCGCGATAGTTCAGTCTTGCCGCACGCTCGAACAACTCCTGCGCACTGGACGCGCCGCGCTGGAAACTAAAGTTGGACAGGCAATGCAGCTCGGCGTAATCGCTCATGCGAACCAGCCGTGCAGCAGCAATGGCCCATCACTACCGACCGGGCGATACGCCCAGCCGCGCTGACCGGCACGGGTTTGCACCACGTAATAGTCGCGGCGCACATCCTCGCCATCCCACCAGCCGGACTCGATACGCTCCGGGCCGGAGAGGATGCGCAGTGAGGCCTCACGCAGCGGTTGGGGTTCGCTCAGCAGCCAGCCGGGGCGCGGGCCGCAGGGAGGCAGCAAGGGGTTGGTAGGCTCATTTTGCCAGGCATGCTCGGGGCGGTGATCGGCTCTGGCACCGAGGCCATGCAGAGCGTCATCACCGAGGCGCGCCCTTAGCCGCTCGCGTAATTGCTCCCAGGGCTGGTTCTGCTGTGGACGCTCGTCGAACAGTTGCTGATGCTGCGGCGCGAAGGTCGGCAATTCACGCGCCTCCAGCCGCACGGCCAGCACCGGCGCTGGTAGCTGCTGATGTTCCAGACGGCCACGTGTCAGCTCGAACAGCATGCCGGGATCACGCTCGGCGCTGAGCAGACCCACCTGTATCTGCGTATCGGCACCCGCGCGGTGTTCCAGATGCAGGGTGAAACGCTGCACGCCACTATCACGACAGGCCAGGTAAGCCGCCAGATCGGCTGTCAGCCGGCGCAACGGGAACAGCAGTGCCTGATGCGATTCCACTTCGAAATTCAGCTCGATACGGGTATCGAAAACATCCGCAGGCATGAAGAAATCCAGCGCTAACGGACGCTGGCCAGACAGGGTATCGAGATGACGTAGCACTTCGGCAGGGAAACGCTTGGCCAGGCTGTCACGCGGCAGAGCCAACAGCTGCCGCAACTGCCTGAGCCCCATGCGATTGAAGGCCGTGGTTAGCGTGGCGGATAGCCCGAGCCGATCCACTGGCAAGGGATCGAGCATCTGCTTGAGCATCCGCTCATCACTTGCCATCAACCCATCACCGACATTGACCAGCACTCGGGCCGCTGCCGGATTCGGCGCGACGGCAATGCGGTGCTGGAAGGCCAATGCCGAAAGCTCGGCGCGCAGGCGTGCTTCGAAACGCGGCCAGGGGCCGAACAGTCCCAGACTGGACTGCACCTCCAGCAACAGGCAGCGCGGATAGTGCAGGCTGACCTGGGCACTGAAGCCATAGGCCCAGGCGGCCAGAAACTGCTGCCAGCGCTCGATGGCCGCAAGATCGTATTCTGCCGTGGCAAACCCACGTGTCAGCGCCTGCGCTGCAGTCAGTGACTGGCCGGGCTTCAGCCCCAGGGCTCGGGCTGCCGGGTTGACCGCCTGTAGAACGCGCCGTTGTGGCGAGCCGGTAAGCAGCACCAACGGCTCATCAGGATTGGCGCGGTGGCGCTGCACGCCGTCCATGGCCAGTTGCGGCAACAAGATGCAAGCCCAGAGCATGGCAGGTTCAATGCCAGGCAAACGCGAGCGGCTGCGCAGGTGGTAGACCACCGCGACACTTGATCACCCGTAGCTGCGCTGGCTGGCTGTCGAGCACCAGTCGTAGTGCTGCCGGTGAAGGATTGGCCGCTTCTGCCTGCGGCCGATAGGCGAAAGCTAGGGTTTGTCCGGTAGCCGCTGCCACTTGCAGACGTCTCAGCGAGCGATCATCGGCCTGACGCAACCAGCTCAACACCGCGCCACAACTCCCCGAACGCAAGCATTGTTCGGCAGCCCACAGGGCATCGCGGCCATCTGCCTGGATGATGCTCAGTTGGCGTAAATCGACGCCGGCATGAATCCAGGCCTGAGGGTAGGGCAGATGAGGAGGGGAGATCAGCACCACCCGCTCGCCTGAAACCGTCAGACTGGCAAGGGTCGGCCACAGCAAACTCAGCTCGCCAATGCCAGGCGCAGTCGTGAGAATTTCACTGAGTGCAGCCCTAGGCCAGCCGCCACCTGGCAGTACGGCGTCGAGAAACTGATGTCCAGTTGAGAAATTGGCGCCCGATGGCGATGAAACGACCTGGCCTCGCCATACGCGGCGAGCGTCGATCAACCGGTCAAGCGCGACCACGGATGACATGGAGGTAACAACCAAATACTGTATATGAATACAGTATTGTTTGAGCCAACGCATGGGTCAAGAGAATCGCGATAAGGTGCTCAACCTGGTTACCGAGACGCAGCCGAGTCAGCCGAATAAATCCGTCCGGAGCATCGCGTCGATCCAGGCAATCGCGATCTACGTACAACCAACCCATACGATCCGTCGTGTTGTGTTGTGTTGTGTTGTGTTGTGCAGACACTGACTCGAAGCGAAGCGAACCCATATGGCATCTCGGAAATTTATCGCAGCACGCATCTAGGACTGTCGAGCGCAAAGCGAAGCTGCAGATGCGGTTGAGAGAATGACCAAGCGAAAGGTCTCAAGGCCCATGGGAGTATATGGATCATGGGAACGATGAAACCCGGCGTTTCAAGTGTCTGGGAGCCAACGTAGGTGATTCAGTCTGGCCAAAACGAGAGTAAAGAGCCCTACATTGGATAAGCCTTGGTTTCGCATAATGTATATTATGTTAAATTACGTATTGGCTTGAGTATGCGCTGAACCGCTATGACAGCTGGTTCGCATCAGGCACGTAAAGCGATCCCCCGCTCTTTGGGAGATACTCATGCCTGATGAGCGAATCCTTAGCTGAAGGCGCAATTACAGGTGGTAATCGCCTGCGGCCTCCGGCTGATATAGCACTTTCCTGATCTCGATCCGGCGGGTCCGATCAGACACTCGCCAGTCGATGGCGTCTCCCTCCTGATAACCCAGGATGGCTGCGCCGATGTCGGAACACACGGAATGCTTGCCGGCGCTGCTGTCCGCGTCTTCAGGGTAAACCAAGGCCACTTCGATCTCTTCGTCATCCAGCTGCAACAACGCCCTGGAGTTCATCGTGACGACATTGCACGCCACCTGTTGCGGCTTGACTACGATGGCCCGCTCAAGCTCATGTTCGAGTTCAACAATGGCCGGGCCTTGCTCGAGCGCGATCAGACATTCGAGCCTGGCCTTGTCGATTTCAGTGATATAGATCCCCGTGGAGTCGCCAACGGCACCTGCGCGCAGTAACTGGAAATAGCGCCCCGCCGTCATGGCAAATGACTTCAATGTCGGCGTTTCGCTCTCAAGCAGAAAACCGCTGCGTTGAAATGCTTTCAGCGAGCGCACGTTGTCCGGATGGATCTTGGCGATGAGCTTCTCTGCCCGGATGTCGAGGAAAGCCAGTTTCATGCCTTCGCGGATCGTACGGGCGCCAAGGTTTTGCCCCCATTTGTTGCTGTCTCCGATGGCCAGGACTATCTCGCACTCCCGGCCGGTCTTGATCAAACGGACAAAGCCCACCGGGGCGTCCTGCCGGTCGTAGGCCATGAAGAATCGGCCGCCCCGGTTGAACAGATGGGTCAGGATCGGCAATTGAGTTCGTTCGATGGCTTGCTCTATGGAGCGGGAAACATTACGCGAATCGCTCAGGTAGCAGGTGACGCGCTCATCCTGCAACCACTCCATCAGCGTCAGCGCGTGTGCCCGAGTAATTTCAGGGCACAGCGAAATGAAAGGCTTGTTCATCTTCACCACACACTTATATGTAAAGAATGAAAGCCCTTCATGGCTATGGCCATGACGGTTCTTTCGGCAACCGGCTACTTTAAGCCATAACGCGAGTAATGCCGAACCGCCAAAGCAGTCCTCCACGGGTTGAGCCACCCTCTCCTGCAGTTGTCGCTACAACTGCGTGCGTATGATTCTTTCGAATTCAACACTGCGGCTGCTGTGCTCCTGCAACTGCTGCCGAAACTGCGGTGACAGCTGCTCCGCGAGCACTTGCTCGAAACCGTGGCGAATTTGTTTTTCGGTGCGCAGCGCCGCGCGCAAACGGGCGCGGCCGCGCTCAGGTAACAGCGAGGTGGTCACGCTGTTCCAGGCATGGCGAAGCATGCCGAACAGACTTGGATGCTGTGTCGGTCGGCCGCCATAGGTAACGATCTGATTGTGCAGGCAGGCCATCAGCGCCGAGCACTGCTGTTCGCGCTCGCGAAATAACCGCTGCTGCTCGGATGTACTCGCGCTGCCTGCAAGACGTCGATAGCTCAAGCTGGCGTCGTGGCAAGTCATCAGAAGGTGGTTGAGCTGGGCAATGGTCTTGTCCAACGTCGGCATGCGCTACGCCTCCCCTGCGCACTCGGATGCACAGAACTGACACCGGGTGCGCGCAGTGTTGCGGCACCCGGTAGACGGATCAGCTCTTGGCACGAGCCACGTCACGCATCGCTCTGACTTCATCGTGATTGCGCAGCACGCCCTGATACTGACGCTCCACCATGCTGCGGATTTCTGGGGGCAGATTCTTGGTCAGCGCTTCACTGTAGCGCTCCTTGGCCACGTCTTCGCCGCGCTCGGCTTCGTTGAGAATGGCCTCTTCGTCCTTGCCGGTGACCAGTGATTTCAGGTCGACCCAGCGGCGGTGCAGGTCTGCCCCCACGCTGGTGCTGTCCTCTGGCTCGCCGCCCAATTCCAGGACGGTCCGTTGCAGTTCTTCCGCCGCTTCGGCGCATTGCCGCGAGCGTTGCGAGAAGAGCTGCTTCATGTCGGGTCGCTTGACGTCTTCGGCGCAGACCTTGAAGCCTGCCTCGCCGTCCTTGCAGGTTTCGATCAGTTTGTTGAGGGTGCGTACCAGGTCTTTACGATCGTCGGTGAGATCCATGTGTTGTCTCCGGGCCGGCTAAACGGCCATTGCTGGGTGGTATGTCCCGTCTTGGGGCCTACATGGATTCCGACGTGCAGGCTGCGCTGATCGTTCAGGGAATATTCCAAGCAGCAAGCTGAGCCGGCTTCAGGTATGCACGCACCAGTTGACTGCCTCGGCCGGCATGCCGAGGCAGTCTTCACGGTGAATCACACCGGTTGCCAGTGCCTCGGAGACGTTGAGAATGCGCGGTGCGGACATCAGGCATTCGAGTACGTTGAGGGGCGCTTCGGCGCCAGCGGTGCACTCGGCGACGATGCTGGCGTAAAGCTGCAGATCGTAGTCCAGGCTCATGGCGTATTCGGACATGCGCGCGTGGTCCACGGCGCCGTTGACCGTCCAGTGAAAGGGATGAAACAGGAACTTGCTATGCGGGCAGGCCGTGCGTGTTTCGCCGGCAAGAAAGATGATGTTGCCCATGGATTCGACGGTGCCGAGGTTGTGCGTCTTCACGGGCACCGGGAGCGAGATGAGGAAGTTGTAGAGGGAGAAGCCGTAGCTGCACTCCCCACCCATGGTGGCGATCTTCAGCACCAGCTCATCGGCGCCCTGATGGATGGCCTGGCTGCATTTGTCGATCAACTGACCGCAGGTGTAGGAGTTGATCGGTGCGGTGAAATGCACGACGTGGGTTCTCATGACGGTCTCCTCTGCAATGAAATGCCTTTGCGCGGCCTTCTTTTGCAGTGAGTGAAAACGCACGGGAGGGTTTCAATTTTCTGCGCCTCGATGGCCGTGCGGATCATCACAAGCCCGGCAAAAAGCTTGAACGCAAACCAGCCAGTGGAACTCTGTTTATTTCAGGGGAGCTTTGTCAGGGGCCGTTTCGTGACCTGGCAGGCGCAATTGCGCCAAATCGAACGAGCATCTTGCTTCCCCAGGGCCGCCGCACCGTCTCCTCCTTCTCCTTGCGGCGGTTCCTTCTTTTCTGACTGGAGAGGATCCTGGCCCGCTCTGGAGAGTGGCCGAACTCAGACACCATCAGGCAGTCACAACGTCGTGGCCTGCCCCACCAGGGCCACGTGCTCGCAACGAACGGACGCATGGGAGAGCATCGATGCCACTGCTCAAACTGCTGCATTTCATGGCGCTGATCTGCTGGTGTGGCGTGCTGCTGTACCTGCCCGCGATGATCGCTGCCGGCACGCGCGCCAGCGACGAGATGTTCTATCGCGACCATGCCCACCTCACCCGCACCGTCTTCAACATGATCGCCACGCCAGCCGCTCTGCTGGCCATTGGTTCGGGCACCGCGCTGTTTTTACGTGAGTCGATTTTCGACCCATGGTTGATCGTCAAGCTCACCACGGTCGCGGGGATGGTGCTCTGTCACGCCCTGTGCGGCGTGCTGATCCTGCGTATCGAACGTGCCGCCGAACCTGCGCTGCGCCGCGACTGCCTGTTGATCGCTTTGCTGCTGAGCGCCCTGATCGGCGCCACGCTCTGGCTGGTGCTGGCCAAACCCTTCTGATCATGGAGTATTCGAGAATATGCCCGGCCTGCCCCGCTCTCTCTACCGTCCAGTAGCTGGCAAGCCGGAGCCGATTGGTTCAGCGTGTATCGACACCCACGCCGTGCTCGTACACCAGGCGCCCGCCCAGATAAGCAGCCAGGCCAATCAGCGCTGCGGTCAGCAGCGACAGGTACAGGCCCCAGCGCTCCATGCCCTGCTCCGGCCCCGCGTAGCGCAGCAGCCAGTTCAGCGATGCCAACGACAGCATCATCACCGCGATGATGGCGTGGCACCAGGCGGTGATCTTGCGCCGGATGCTGCCAACCGTAAGCAGATCGACCAGCCCCGCCATGCTCGCCACCCAGCCACCGAAGGCGCCGACGCCCGCCAGCCAGAGACTGGCACGTGCCCAGAACGGATCGGCCAGCAGCAGATAGGCGATATCGGTCGCCACCAGGCCCAGCAGCGCGGCTACCGGAAAGTGGATCATCATCGGGTGCAGCGGATGCCCGGCGATGGCGGCGCGACTGACGATAACTTCCTTTATTTCGGCCATCCCGGCCTCCCTGTACAGGTGAATGATGAGGTGAAACGGGCGCGTCATTGGCTGACGCCCTGTTTCAAGTTGACCACGCTGACGCTGGCAGTTCCGTTTCTCGTTGCCTGCGAGGGGCCGCAATCTGCGCTCGATCCGGCCGGACCGATGGCGCGCGAGGTGGCAATGCTGTGGTGGGCAATGTGCGCCTTCGCCACCCTGGTGCTGATCGTGGTGATGGCCCTGTGGGTGCACGCCATGCGCCGCAACAGCCCACAGATGGACGCCGCACGGGCACGCCAGCTGACGCTGCGCTGGCTGGTCGGTGGCGGGCTGTTGTTGCCGACCTTGAGCGTGCTGCTCCTGTTGCTGTTCGGCATACCCATCGGCCATCGCATGCTGCCCTTGCCGCTGGCGGGCGAGCAGCCCATGCGTATCGAGGTGGTCGGCCATCAATGGTGGTGGGAGGTGCGCTACCCGGACAGCGGCGTGGTTACCGCCAATCAGCTGCACCTGCCGGTCGGCAGGCCGGTGGACCTCGACGTCACCAGCGCCGATGTCATTCATTCCTTCTGGGTGCCGCGCCTGGGTGGCAAGATCGACATGATCCCCGGCCGGGACAATCGTATCCGCCTGCAGGCTGATCAGGCCGGCACCTTTCGTGGCCAGTGCTCGGAGTTCTGCGGCACACAGCACACGCACATGATTCTCGATGTGCAGGCTCACGACGAAGAAGACTTCGCCAACTGGCTGCAGGCGCGCCGCGAACAACAGGTCAGCGCCCTGCCCGGCCCGGCTGGTGAGGTGTTCGCCGCGCGTTGCGGTCAGTGTCATCGCGTGGCGGGCGTGAGCGAAGGCAATCGCGCGCCGGATCTCAGCGATGTCGGTGCGCGATCGATGCTCGGCGCCGGTGTGCTGAGCAATGAACCAGGCGCACTGTTGCGCTGGCTGCACGAGCACCAGCGGCTCAAACCCGGCAACGCCATGCCACTGCATGACGATCTCGACCCCGACCACCTCAGCACCATCGCCGACTGGCTGGAGACTCTGCGCCCGTGACTACGCCAAGCAACGAACAGGTTGCCGCCCAGGAACAACTGCACGATCAGTTCAATGACGTATGGGGCAACCCGCGCGGCTGGAAGTCGCTAACCATCGTCAATCACACCACCGTCGGTATTCGTTTCATGCTCACCGGGCTCGGGTTCTTCCTGTTCGGTGGTTTGCTGGCGATGCTGGTGCGCACGCAGTTGGCCATACCGGGCTACGACTTTCTCGAGCCGGACGTCTACAACCAGGTCTTCACCATGCATGGCACGGTGATGATGTTCCTGTTCGCCGTGCCGATGATGGAAGGCCTGGCGGTCTACCTGATTCCGAAGATGCTTGGCGCGCGTGACCTGGTGTTCCCGCGGCTGTCGGCACTGGGTTACTGGTGCTACCTGTTCGGCGGGCTGATTCTCTGTGCCAGTCTGCTGCTGGGCATCGCGCCTAAGGCCGGCTGGTTCATGTACACGCCGCTGTCCAGCGCAGTGCATACGCCCGGGCCGAACTCGGATTTCTGGCTGATCGGCATCACCTTCGTGGAAATCTCGGCGGTGTCGGCCGGTGTCGAGCTGGTGGTGTCGATCCTGCGCACCCGCGCCGAAGGCATGTCGCTGAACAAGATGCCGATCTATGCCTGGTACATCCTGGTGATGGCCATGATGATCGTGGTCGGTTTCCCGCCGCTGATCCTCGGCAGCATCCTGCTGGAGCTGGAGCGCGCGGTTGGCCTGCCGTTCTTCGAAGTGGCGCGTGGCGGTGACCCGATTCTATGGCAGCACCTGTTCTGGCTGTTCGGCCATCCCGAGGTGTACATCATCTTCCTGCCGGCGGCCGGCATCGTCTCGACCCTGCTGCCGGTGTTCTGCCAACGGCCGCTGGTGGGCTACCGCTGGGTGGTGCTGGCGATCCTCACCACCGGCTTCATCAGCTTCGGCCTGTGGGTGCACCACATGTTCACCGTGGGCATCCCGCAACTGGCGCAGGCGTTCTTCTCCGCGGCGAGCATGCTGGTGGCGATCCCGACCGGCATCCAGGTGTTCGCCTGGATCGCCACACTGTGGGTCGGGAGGCCGCTGTATCACGTGCCGATGCTGTGGTTGGTGGGGTTTCTGGTGATCTTCGTCTGCGGCGGACTGACCGGCGTGATGTTGGCACTGGTGCCCTTCGACTGGCAGGTGCACGACACCCACTTCGTGGTGGCGCACATGCACTACGTGCTGGTGGGCGGCATGTTCTTCCCGCTGCTGGCCGGCATCTACTACTGGCTGCCGCACTTTTCCGGACGCATGCCATCGGTACGCCTTGGCAAGTTGGGCTTCTGGCTGGTGTTCATCGGCTTCAACCTGACCTTCCTGATCATGCACTGGACCGGCCTGATGGGCATGCCGCGGCGCATCTACACCTACCAATCCGGCCTGGGCTGGGACCTGCCCAACCTGATTTCGTCTATCGGCAGCTTCATCATGGCCATTGGCATCGCCACGGTGCTGCTGGATATCGTCCTGCACTTTCGTTTCGGCCAGAAGGCCACGAAGAATCCCTGGAACGCGGACACCCTGGAGTGGAGTACGCATCTGCCGCCCAGCCCCTACAACTTCGTCAGCCTGCCACCGGTGCGTACCCGTCACCCGATGTGGGAGCTGCCCGACCTGGAGGAGCGCATCGACCGTGGAGAGTTCGCCCTGACCGTGATCGACCATGGCCGGCGAGAAACCTGGGGTATCGAGCCGCTGACCGGCAAAGTACGCGAGATCATCCATCTGCCGGGCAATAGCTGGTGGCCTTTCATCGCCTCGCTGTTCATCGCTTTCACCTGCCTGGGGCTGCTGAGCAAGTTCTACTGGGTCGCGCTGGTGGCCAACATCGTCGCCGTGCTGGTGCTGCTGCGCTGGAGCTGGGAGAACGGCGCGCACCCGCTGGCGGCGCCGGATGCGCGAGTGCAGCCTGGCGAGCCGCCACTGCACTCGCGCACCTGTGATGGCCCTGGCTTGTGGGGCATGGGCGTGACGCTGCTGGCCAACGGTGCCCTGTACCTGTCGCTGCTGTTCGGCTGGTTCTACCTATGGACGGTATCGCCGAACTGGCTGGTGCCGGACGATGCGGTAATCGATCAGCGCTTGCTGCTGGCCAGCGCCGTGTTGCTGAGCATTGCCGTGTTGTGGCAACGACCGGTATTGCGCCGTCTGCGTCAGGGTCAGGGTGAACCCGCTGCGTTGATCACCTGCTTTGTCGGGACGGCGCTGCTGGGCGCGTTGCACGCCGGGCTGCTGCTCTGGACGCTGCTGGCGGGAGACCTGGCGCCGCGCGCCACCGCGCATGATGCGGTAATCGTGGTGATGCTCGTCTACAGCCTCGCGCACGGGACGCTGGCGACCATTCTCAGCGCGTTGCAGGCCCTGCGTGTGCATTACGGCTATGTATGCAAGCGCACGCCCTACGAGCCCTTGGTGGTCGAGCAATTCTGGCAATACAGCCTGGCCGTGATGTGGATCACCTACTGCAGCGTGGTGCTGTTCCCGCCCACCTTCGGAGGTGTGTGATGCAGCCGTTACGCTCCCCCTACAATCCGATCCACATCCCTCTCGGGCTGGTGCTCTGGAGTATCTGGTTCGTCGTGCTGTACGGCGGATTGTCGGTTGGTTGCGCACTGGCGCCGCCTGATCCCGCACAGGGGCAATGGACCTGGCTGAACGGTCTGCTCGCTCTGCTGAGTCTGTTCACCATGGCGGCCCTGCTGGGTTTGGCCTGGCGGTTTCAGCGCGCCGCCAGGGACGAGCGTGAAGGCCCGCCTGCGCGCTTCGTGGCTCGCCTCGCTGCGGGCGTGAACCTGATCGGCGCCATCGCCACCGTTTTCGTCGCGCTGCCAACGCTGAGCCTGCCGCCATGCCTATGATCGTCCTCGCCCTCCTCCTTCTGCCTGGCACGGCCGCCGCCCATGGCCTGCTCGATGGCCATCTGCATCTGAACGAGCGCGTACCGCTGCTGCTTAGCGCTCTGCTGCTCGGTGCGGCCTGGCTGCTGTACATCCTGGGTTGCCGCAAAGTGCGCCCGCACGGGCGCGAAGCGTTGTGGATGCATCTGGCCATGGTCCTCACCGTGCTCGCCGTATTCGGCCCCATCGATGACTGGGCGGAGACCAGCACCAGCCTGCACATGGTCCAGCACATGCTGTTCATGATCGTCATCGCACCACTCTGGGCGCTGGCTCGGCCGTTGCCGCAATGGCGAGCAGTGCTCGGTGGCTGGATGGCGCCGGTGTCCAACGCCATTCTGCGCAGCGGTCGTTATCCGGTGGCACTGGCCATGCTGCACGGCGCGATGATCTGGGTCTGGCACACCCCCAGCCTGTACATGCTGGCGCTGGACAACACCTGGTGGCACGCCATCGAACATGCCTGCTTCCTGTTCAGCGCCTGGCTGTTCTGGTGGTCCTGCCTGCGCGCCAATCCACGGCAGGTGCCACACGCACTGATGGCCATTCTCCTGACGCTGATGCACACCGGCCTGCTCGGCGCCCTGCTCACCTTCGGCAACACGACCTTCTATGGCGAGTCCCGCGACCTGGCCGACCAGCAACTGGCTGGCTTGTTGATGTGGGTGCCAGGCAGCCTGGTCTACCTCTCTGCTGCCGGCTGGATCAGCTGGCGGTGGTTGACACAGATCTGGCGTCGGCAGGCACGAGAAGGTGCGGAGAACTCCCTGTAGCGCAGATTTCAGGCGCGCCAACCTCTTGTACAACTTATATTCAGGTTTTCCGCTGATGGTCAGCGCTCCGCGGAAACCATGATGCAGATTTAGTTCAGAGTATTTTTTCTGTCGTTGCGAAGCAGTTGGCTTATTCCCGGCCGCAAGGTGCTGTGCTCAAACAATAAAGTCTTGAGTGCGGAAAGCGAGTCGCGAACATCTTCCTGCAATCAACTTTGCCCAGGTCACTTTGTATAACTCCGGTAGATGATGTCACTTTGAATTTTCTTTTTACCAATCGTCCCAATCGTTGGTATGCATTGAATACATGGTTATGGTTGATGAGTGTTCACAAGGAGAGACTCATGAAACATGACCTGGAAAATATCAGATCGGCGCTAGCCAACTACGAAGTTGATATGACGCCAAGACCGGACGGCAGCATTGTGCTTACCGTTGCTCATAACGAGCGACAGTTGGTGCGCGTCCTCGATGGAAGTTGCTCCACGCAAGAATTCATTCGTCTTATTCATTTCGATATGGCTCTGAACGAAGATGCCGAGTCAGTCAATGAGGCGGTCAAACACTGTAGCACCACCCAATTACCCACCTACTCGCGCGAGCCGCTTTTTCGCACGCGCTCCTCTCGCTTATGGGCCATGAGAAAGCTCGAAAAGAAATGAGGAGATACGCAAGTGCCCAGACGCAACGATTCAAGGGGGGCTCGAAACAAGCCGGAAGATCTGTTGGGAAGAATCAGACGGCATATGCCCTATCGGCACCAGTTGATGTACGAGTGGCCCTACATGGCCGGCTCTACATGCCTGGTGGTGCTGCTGGTCTGGCAGCCTTTTCAACCGTCTGCGTTGGCGGTGATGCTGTCCCAGCCTCAACCGAAAGCCCAGACGATGCAGCGTTCTTTGCAGGAGATCGACTCGAACTGCTATCAGGTTCACAGCGAAGATCTGAACAACCCGCACTGCGAAGACTGCAGCAAAGACACTGCCGCTGCTGCGCGGCCTGACCCAGGGTTCGAATTCAGCCGCTCTATTCTGACCTGCACGGACATACACCGTGACTCGCTGCACGACAGCGACTCGGACAGACCTGACAACATGATGATCGAAGTGATCAAGTCCAATCACTCCTTCTAGCCGCCCTTGAGGCCCTCGGCTGGTATTTCCGGCCTTTATCCTGCCTTCACTGTTTCCCGCATCCCGATTATCTGAGCGAATGATCGGGGTGGCTGTCGACATGCATGTACCTTATTGAAAGGAGGCATGTCATGCCGGATTCAGTCATTTACTTTTCCATTACAATTGCCGCCTTCATCGTTCTGCTACACCTGTGGGCGGTTATCAGTGTATTTCGTAGCGACAAGCATGTCGGGACGAAAACCCTTTGGGCCTTGCTTATCTGGATATTCCCGATTATCGGGCTGGTTATCTGGGGTATTGCCGGCCCGCGTGGCCATGGTGATGGGCCAACTTCTCCTGAGCACAGCAAGTGATCAATATGATCTTTTTTAATGCCTATAAGAAGTTACTCGGCGTGCGAGTGCCGGCAAAGTAAAACCACCATTTGTTGGCGCTCATTATTATTTTATACAGTACTTATACAACGAGGCATCAACATGTCAGAAGCGTATAACTATCTCGATCACATTACCGCTTACAGCAGTTGTGCCAACGCCTGCGAGCACTGTGCTTCGGCCTGCCTGAGCGAGGGTAATGCCGGGCATTATCGCTGCGTCGAGCTATGCCGCGATTGCTCCGACCTGTGCCGCCTGACGGCAACGCTGATGCTGCGCAACAGCCCCTACGTCGCGGTGGCCAGCCAGCTGTGCAGGATCGCCTGCCTGGCCTGCGCCGAGGAATGCGTGCAGCACGTCAGCGAGCATTGTCAGGAGTGCGCGCGAACATGCCAGGTGTGTGCAGAAGAGCCGTTACTGGAGTCAGCATGAAATCGGACAAAACCACGAGAACGCCAGTGGCGCGTTCCAGCGAGGCGCTACTGGACGACCCCGGTAACGAAGACCCCGGCTCGCAGCTCGATGCGCCAATGCCGCTGCGCCCATCGACCAGGACGCAGCGCAAGAAAAGCCCCCGGCCCAGCGACGAAAAACCGTGCTAGGCCGGGCGTCGGTTCAGGCAGGAATGCTCTTGGCGCGCATCTCCCGCGCCCAGATACGATGTTGCTTCAGCGCAGTCTCGAAACGCATGTACAGCGGATCGAAGCTATCGCCGCAGAGCATGCCATCGTCCTCCTCCAGCCCCAGCATCGCCGCAAGCTGAGCGGCATCACCGCTGAGCGCCACGGGTTTGAGGTGCTTGTAGGCCTCCAGCAGGTAATGCTTGGCAACGCCATCGTCCTGCAGGGTCTTGAGCACGTACTCACCACCCGGCACGAACACGGCATCCACCGTAATCGACGGCTCCGAGGCGAAGCTGCCGTCGGGTTGCATCGGTTGGCCGTCCGAGTCCTTAAGCGCGGCTGCCGAAGGCGCCAGCAGCTTGGCCACGGCGCCGGCACCCTCCAGCATCTTTTTCAAACTGCCGACCTCGTCGGCCTTGCAACCGGGTGTCAGCAGGACCGCAACGCGCCGTCCGCGAATATCGCCGGGCAGCAGATTCATCTGGCTCAGCGCCGGGGAATCCCGGAGCTTGCCCTCCATAGAAGAGGTCGAGGTGCTGTCCAGATCGATACCCAGGTTCTGCGCGACGCGCAACGCCAGCAGCGGATCGATGTGGGCGAGAATTTCCCTCACCTGGCGCTCGCGAATGTACAGGCGCCGGACCTTCGACAGCTCGAAGCTGTAGGCATCGACGATGTGCTGCTGCTCGGTTTCGCTCATGCTGCGCCAGAACAGCGTGGCCTGGGAGAAGTGATCGGCGAAACTGGGCGAGCGCACCCGTATCTTGGTGCCGCTGACCGGTTCGGGATAGGAACTGTAGCCGCCACCGCTCGGCGCTGGCGGCGTCTCGCGCGGCCAGTTGCCGTCGATTGAGTTGGGCTCATAGGCTGCCTGGCCACGGTTGATCTGCTGACGATGCGGCGCGTCACGCTGGTTGTTGTGGAACGGACAGAGTGGCCGATTGATCGGAATCTCGTTGAAGTTGGGGCCACCCAGACGCAGCAGTTGGGTGTCGGTGTAGGAGAACAGACGACCCTGCAGCAGCGGGTCGTTGCTGAAGTCGATACCCGGCACCACATGCCCGATGTGGAAGGCCGCCTGCTCCGTCTCGGCAAAAAAGTTGTCCGGGTTGCGATTGAGCACCATGCGCCCCACAACGCGTACCGGCACCAGTTCTTCCGGCACCAGTTTGGTCGGGTCGAGCAGGTCGAAGCCAAAGCTCAGCGCGTCCTCCTCGTCCATCACTTGCAGGCCCAGCTCCCATTCCGGGTAGAGCCCGCGCTCAATGTCTTCCCACAGGCCGCGGCGGTGGAAGTCCGGATCCTTGCCCGCGAGTTTCTGCGCTTCATCCCACACCAGCGAGCAGACGCCGGCTTTGGGGCGCCAGTGAAACTTCACCAGCTTGCTCTGGCCCTCGCCATTGACCAGGCGAAAGCTGTGCACGCCAAAGCCCTGCATAGAGCGATAGGCGATGGGAATGGCGCGGTCGGACATGGTCCACAGCACCATATGCGCCGATTCCGGCGTAAGTGAGACGAAGTCCCAGAAGGTGTCGTGGGCAGACGCGCCGGTGGGAATCTCGTTGTGCGGCTCGGGTTTGACCGCATGGACGAAGTCGGGGAACTTGATCGCATCCTGGATGAAGAACACCGGCATGTTGTTGCCGACCAGGTCGAAGTTGCCCTCCTCGGTGTAGAACTTCACCGCAAAGCCGCGCACGTCGCGCACCGTATCGGCCGAGCCACGTGGCCCCTGCACGGTGGAAAATCGCACGAACACCGGGGTGCGCTTGCCGGCTTCGCCGAGGAACGCGGCGCAACTCAGGTCGCTGATAGGATCGGTTACCTCGAAATAGCCATGTGCCCCAGCACCGCGTGCATGCACCACACGCTCGGGAATGCGCTCGTGGTCGAAGTGGGTGATCTTCTCGCGCATGATGAAATCTTCCATCAGCGTCGGCCCGCGTTCACCGCCGCGCAGGCTGTTCTGATTGTCGGCGATGCGCGTCCCGGTGTTGGTGGTCAGCGCCTGCCCTGTCGCGTCCTCGCGGAAACGTTCGAGTTGTTCGAGCTTGGTGTTGCTGTTGCTGCGGTCGAGCGTGTCGCTGCCAGCCATCTGGCTGTTATCGGCGCTGTTCGGTTGCTTGCTCATTGGCTACTCCTGGTTATTCAGTGGCCATGTCATGCATGGTGGCCACGCAAGCGACGGGAAAGTCGCTCCGGGTACTTTTTGAGGCGCAGTGCAGCAGTTCCGTTCGACTTGAATTTTTCCGCGAAGCCAGTGCTGGCGGGCCGTTGCGCTTGGCCTAGCGCGGCGAATTTGTCCTGAACTTCGTCGCGACCTGCACCTTCTACCCCTGTGAACGCACATCCCAGGAGGATCGAATATGCACCCGTTGAAACCACTGGCCTTACTGGCCGCTGCCGCCTTCGCCATCTGCGCCGTCACCAGCCTGCAGGCTGCCAGCCAGACGGAATCGATAAGCAGCGAAGACTTCGTCGAAGAGGCATCGGCGAAAGGCGTCGCCGAGATCGAAACGGCCAAACTGGCCCTGGAGAAATCGCAGAACGAAGCGGTCAAGGGCTTCGCGCAGATGATGATCGACGACCATCGTCGGGCGAACCAGCAGTTGGCCGAGCTGGCCAAGAGCAAGGACCTGGAGGTCTCCGACGATGCCGAACTGATCAACCAGGCCAAGGCCCTGGTGCTCAAGCTGCGCAGCGAAGACAGCTTCGACAAGGCCTACATGAACAATCAGGTGGTCGCTCACCGCGAGACCATCGAGTTGTTCCGTCGCGCCGTGAATGTCGATGACGAGGAGCTCGCCAGCTTCGCCCGCGAGACGCTGCCCAAGCTGGAGCAGCATCTGCAACGCGCTGAGCAGTTGAACGGTCAGTTGCCGGAAGAATGATCGCTCGGCTTGCCGGGCTGCTGATGCAGCTCGGCAGCGCCTCACCAATCAGCCTTGACGCAGTCGTTCGTAGTAGTAAGGCAACTGCATCAGGGCGTAGCGTGCCGCTTGCTCACGTACCTGGTTGCGGCCTCCGCTGAACTTCACCGTTTCGCTGACGATGCCCTGGTGCTGCTCCAGGCGAATGGCACAGGCGATGCACTGCAAGCCGTCCATCTCTCCCTCTGCCTCGGCCAGGCCGGTGTTGGCCAGCACGATATCGGCGTCGCTGCGCAGCAATGCGCCCAGTGCCATCTCCCGCGCAACTTCTTCGCTGGTCAGGCCGAAACGCTCGATGGTATCGGCGCTGACGCCAAGGCAGCGCTGCTTGGCCTTTGGCGAATAGGTGACGAACGCGCAATCGAGCACCTTGCCGCTACCGGGCACATCCGCCACCAGCGAGCTGATCAGCCCCGCTGTGCAGGATTCGGCGGTGGCCAGGCGCAGTTTGTACTTGCTTAGAAAATTCACCACCTGTTCGACGTTCTGCATCTGTCATTTCCTCGCAACGGTCTGATTGCTCTGTGAAAGCGGCCGAAAGGGCTGCGTTCAACTTTTTACGCTGCCTTTGCCCAGTGAAAAAAAGGTCGAACCTTTGTTCGCCTCGCCCCGTCAGCTCAAGGGTAAGGGGGAGATCGCGCAATCGTTCACCGCACTCCTCCACAGGCCCTCGCCCACAAGGCGAGTCGTCCTCAGGTCCAACCCCCTATGGAGAGAGACATGGCAAGCGCTGCAGCCTCCGCACACATCCAAGCCACACCTACCCTTTGCGCCGCAGCCAAGCCTCCCTTGCAGATGCACAGCGAGCATCCGCAGCGCAAGCGCGTGCTGTTCGTCACCTCGGAGTTCGCTGATCTGATCAAGTGCGGCGGGCTCGGCGATGTCTCTGCCGCATTACCCCGCGCGCTGTCGCCGCAACACGACATTCGCCTGCTGATCCCCGGCTACCGGCAGGTGGTGGAAAGCGGCCGACCGATCCGCATCGTCGGGCAGTTGCCTGGCCTGGCCGCGTTGCCGCCTTGCCAGATCGGGCGTATGGATCTGGCCGATGGATTGATCGTCTACGTACTGCTCAACCCGGCGCTGTACGAACGTGATGGCTCACCTTATGTCGATGATCAGGGCCGCGACTGGGCCGATAACCATATTCGCTTCGCCCGCCTTGGCCTGGCCGCCGCAGAAATCGCTACGGGTGATGCCGGCATCCAGTGGCGTCCGGAGCTGGTGCACGCCAATGACTGGCCAGCCGCCATGGCGCCGGCCTACATGGCCTGGCGTCAAGCCAGTACGCCGTCCCTGCTGACCATCCATAACCTGGCCTATCAGGGCCTGTGCGACATGCGCTGCGCCAGCGAGCTGGCGATACCGGAGTCAGCTTGCGGCGTCGATGGTCTGGAGTTCTACGGCCAGTTGTCGTTTCTCAAGGCGGGTATCGCCTACGCGCAGCATGTAACCACCGTGAGCCGCCGCTATGCCCGTGAAATCACCACGCCGGAACAAGGTTGCGGCCTCGATGGCCTGTTGCGGGCCAAGGTGCAGATCAATCAGCTCAGCGGTATCGCCAATGGCATCGACGAAAGCTGGCACCCCGAGAGCGATCCGCACCTGCTGCAGGGTTTCAGCGCTGGCGACTGGGCGGGCAAACGAGCCAACGCCGAGTATGTCCAGCAATGGCTGGGCCTCGATGACGACGGGCCGCTGTTCGCCGTGGTATCGCGTCTGGTGCAGCAGAAAGGTATAGATCTGACCCTGCAGGTTGCTGAGCACATCGTCGCGCGTGGAGGCCGCATCGGCGTGATCGGCCAGGGCGAGCCGGCGCTGGAGGCCGCCATGGCGGAGCTGGGGCGACGCCATCCGGGGCGCATTGGCGTGCATATTGGTTTCGATGAAAGTGATGCCAGGCGCCTGTATGCCGGTAGCGATTTCCTGCTCATGCCTTCGCGCTTCGAGCCCTGTGGCCTGAGCCAGATGTACGCCCAGCGCTACGCCTCACTACCCATCGCCCGTTGCACGGGCGGCCTGGCCGACACCATCGAGGATGGCGTCAACGGTTTTCTCTTCGACGCGCCCAGGGCCGACGCCTATCGCCAGGCCATCGACCGCGCGCTGCAGGTCTTCGACCATCCCGAACTGCTGGAAGCCATGCGCTGCCAGGCCATGAGCGCCCCGCTCTACTGGCGCCAGTCGGTGCAACCCTATGACCGCCTTTTTCAACGTCTGCTGAGCCAGGCCAATGCCCACCGAGCGCTGCGTTGATGTACAGCCATGGAGCCCGGCCAATGGCCGATGGACGTGTGCGCTTCGCCCTCTGGGCACCCAGCAGCCGCCAGGTGGAACTGGAGCTGCAAGGCGGTGGCTTGCATCCGATGCAGGCACAGGATGAAGGCTGGTTCGTTGCGCTGATCGAGTGCCCGGCCGACACCGCCTATCGCTACCGTATCGACGGCCAGTGGCCAGTGCCGGACCCGGCCTCGCGCCGCCAGGTCGAGGACGTACATGGCTTCAGCCAGGTCATCGATCACTCGGCCTATATCTGGCATCAGCGCGACTGGAACGGCCGGCCCTGGCACGAGACGGTGCTGTACGAGCTGCACGTCGGCCTGTTCGGCGGTTTCCAGCAGGTCATCGAGCACCTGCCGCACCTGGCCGATCTGGGCGTCACCGCCTTGCAGTTGATGCCGCTCAATGCCTTCTCCGGCACGCGCAACTGGGGCTATGACGGCGTGCTGCCGTTTGCCCCGGCCAACGCCTACGGCACGCCCGATGAACTCAAGCAACTGATCGACAGCGCCCATGCCTATGGCCTGATGGTGTTCGTCGATGTGGTCTACAACCACTTCGGCCCAGACGGCAATTATCTGGGCGTGTACGCGCGGCAGTTCTTCCACGAAGAGCGCATCACGCCGTGGGGCGCAGCCATCGATTTCAGCCGCCCACAGGTGCGCGACTTCTTCTGCGAAAACGCGCTGATGTGGCTGCTGGACTATCGCGTCGATGGTTTGCGCCTCGACGCCGTGCACGCCATCGACGATGACGACTTCCTCAAGGAGCTGGCGGCGCGGGTGCGCTCGGCGCTGCCGCAACAACGCCAGGTGCACCTGGTGCTGGAGAACGAGCACAACGCCGCGCACCTGCTACGTGATGGCTTCGATGCGCAGTGGAACGACGACGGCCACAACACCCTGCATGCGCTGCTCACCTTCGAGAACGAAAGTTACTACGCCGATTACGCCCAGGCGCCGACCCGCAAGCTGGCCACCTGTCTGGAACAGGGTTTCGTCTATCAGGGCCAGGCCAATCGTCATGGCCAGCCGCGCGGCGAGCCCAGCGCCGATCTGCCGCCGCATGCCTTCGTGCTGTTCCTGCAGAACCATGACCAGGTGGGCAACCGCGCCTTTGGCGAGCGCCTGACGCTGCTCGCCGACGTCGACGCGCTGAAGGCCGCTACCGTGCTCCTGCTGCTGTGCCCGATGGTGCCGCTGCTGTTCATGGGTGAGGAATGGGGTAGCAAGCGGCCGTTTCTGTTCTTCACCGATTACCACGACGAGCTGGCCAATGCCGTGCGCGAGGGCCGGCGCAACGAGTTCGCCGATTTTTCCCAATTCAACTCGCCGCACAGCCGCGAGGCCATTGCCGACCCCAATGCCGAGGCCAGCTTCCAGCGCTCGCAAGCGGATCTGGCGCCGGCACTGGAGCCCGAACAACGCGAGTGGCTGGCCTTCTATCGCGGCTTGTTGCAGGTGCGCCATAGCCGCCTGCTGCCAGGGCTGGAGCAGGCACGCAGTCTGGGTGCGCAGGTTTTGGGTGACGGCGCGGTGCTGGCGCGCTGGCGACTGGGCAATGGTCCGGCGCTGAGTATCGCCATCAATCTGGGGACCAGCGCCGTTTCCCTGCCTGCAGAGGCCATGCACGGCGAACGCCTGTACATCCTGCGCATCGACGACGCCGACCTGCGTCAGGCGCAATTGCCGCCGCGCAGTGCCCTGGTCACCCTGGAGCCAGCCCGATGAGTGATCAACTATTGGCCGAACTGGCGCAGGCCGCGGATCTAAGCATCGACTGGACCGATGCCTACGGCCAGCCACAGCGCGTATCGGCAGAAGCCCAGCGCAACTTGCTGGAGGCGCTGGGCTATCCGGCGCAAAGCCCGGAACAGATACGCGAAAGCCTGACCTCGCTGGTGCACCGCCAGCATGTGCCAGAAGATTCGGCCCTGCTGCTTCAGGACCAGCATCAACCACTGGCCTTGACCCTCTACCCGGCGGAGAGCCTTTATCGGCTCACCGACGAGCAGGGCAACATCAGCGAGGGCCGGCTTGACCACGACGGCCATTTGCCGGCGCAACAGCAGCCTGGCTATTACCAGCTGGAGATTCGCGATACCCAGCATGCGCTCGCCGTGGCCCCCTCCGCCTGCATGTCGGTGCAGCAGCTATGTGGCAAGCCGCGCATCTGGGGGCTGACTGCCCAGCTCTACGGCTTGCGCCGCACCGGCGACGGCGGCCTGGGCGATACCCTGGCAGTAGCGGATCTGGCCCGGCATGCCGCCAATTACGGCGCCGATGCCATCGGCCTGAGCCCGGTGCACGCCCAGTTCAGCGCTGATCTGCGCAGCTACGGCCCCTACTCGCCGTCCAGCCGGCTGTTCTTCAACACCCTGTACGCCGCTCCCGTCACCCTGCTCGGCGAGGACCGCGTCAAGCGCGCCATTCAGGCCGCCGGGCTGCACAGCGAGATGACCCGGTTGGAAGCGCTGGAGCTGATCGACTGGCCGGCCGTGGCCGCTACTCGGCAGCGCCTGATGCGCCAGTTGTACGCGGATTTCTGCAATGACTCCGGCCAGCTGCAGGAGCGTTTCGACGCCTTTCGCACCGCTGGGGGCGATGCGCTGCAGCAGCATTGCTGCTTCGAGGCCATCCATGCACAACGCCTGCGCGAAGGGGCCAGCGGCGACTGGCGCACCTGGCCGGAGGCCCTGCGCAGCCCGAATCAGGGCGCTGTGACCCGTTTCGCCATCGAGCATATTGATGAACTGCGCTTTCACGCCTTCTGCCAATGGCTGATCGCCCATGGTCTGGAAACCGCCCAGGCCACTGCCAGCGGCGCCGGCATGGGCATCGGCCTGATCGCCGACCTGGCGGTGGGCGCCGATTGCGCCGGCAGCCAGGCCTGGTCGCGTCAGGACGAACTGCTGCCACGGGTCACCGTCGGTGCCCCGCCGGATGTGCTCAATCGTCAGGGGCAGAACTGGGGGGTCGCCGCCTTCTCGCCGCAGGGCCTGCGTCAGCACGGCTTTCGCGCCTACATCGAGATGCTCCAGGCCAACCTGGCGCATGCCGGCGGCATTCGCATCGACCATGTGATGGGCCTGCAGCGCCTGTGGGTGATCCCACAGGGCGCGGAGTCGCAACACGGCGCCTACCTGCGTTATCCGCTGGACGACCTGCTGCGCCTTCTCGCGTTGGAATCGCACCGCCATCGTGCCCTGGTGATTGGTGAAGATCTCGGCACTGTGCCCGAGGGCCTGCGCGACAAGCTCGCCGCACGCAATATCCTCGGTACCCGCGTGTTGCTGTTCGAGCAGGATGACCTCGGTTTCGTGCCGGCCGAGCGCTGGCCCGGCAATGCCCTGGCGACCACCACCACCCATGACCTGCCGACGATCAAGGGCTGGCTCGCCGGCCGCGATCTGGAATGGCGGGTACGCGCCGGCCAGCGTGACGCCGAGCTGCTGGAGGGCGATCACGCCGAGCGTGCCGGTGAGCGCGTGGCGCTGCGCCAACTGCTGGAACGCCAAGGCATGGTGAGCGGCGGTGATGACGATGCCTGCCTGCAAGCCTGCATCGAACACGTCGGCCGCACGACCGCGCCACTGGCGCTGCTGTCACTGGAGGACGCCTGCGGCCTGGAGCAGCAGCCCAACCTGCCGGGCCCTGGCGATATCCATCCGAACTGGCGACGGCGCTACCCGCTGGCGGTCAGCGAACTGCTGGAGCAACCCGCCACCAGCGAGCGTCTGACTACCCTCGACGGCGCACGCCGGGAGGCTGGCCATGACTGAGTTGCGCGCCACGCTGCGTCTGCAGCTGCACAAGGACTTCACCCTGCGCGACGCGGCAGCCCAGGTGCCCTACCTGGCGCAGCTGGGTATCAGCCACCTTTACGCCTCGCCGATTCTCACCGCCCGCCCCGGCTCGCAACATGGCTACGACGTGATCGATCCGACCCGGATCAACCCCGAGCTGGGCGGCGAAGAAGCCCTGGTGCGACTGGTGAACATCCTGCGCGCCCATGACATGGGGCTGATTCTGGATATCGTACCCAACCACATGGCCGTAGGCGGCGACGGCAATCCCTGGTGGTTGGACGTACTGGAATGGGGGCAAGACAGCCCTTATGCAGACTTCTTCGATATCCAGTGGCAATCTCACGATCCCTTGCTCAGCGGCCAGCTGCTGGTGCCCTTCCTGCGCAGCGACTACGGCGAAGCGCTGCGTGACGGCACCCTGGAACTGGTGTTCGATGGCGAGCGCGGGCGCTTTCACGCCCAGCACTTCGAACACCGCCTGCCGCTGACGCCATCCAGCTACGCCAGCATCCTGCGCAGCAGTGACGATGCCGCGCTGCGCGAACTGGGTCAGCGCTTCGCCCGCCTGGGCAGCGCTGGCGACAGCCGTACACAAGCTGAGCAGCTGTGCGCCGAACTGGCCGCGCAGGCGCACAAGGTGCGTCCCCTGCTGGCCAGCTTTCAAGGCAGTGACGAAGCGGCGCAACAGCGCCTGCATGCGCTGCTCGAACGCCAGCATTACCGCGTGGCCAGTTGGCGTACCGCAGCGGATGACATCAACTGGCGGCGCTTTTTCGATATCAACGAACTGGGGGCGCTGCGCGTCGAGCACAGCCAGGTGTTCGAGCAGACCCACGCCAAGGTCTTCGAGCTGATCGAGCGCGGCCTGATCGATGGCCTGCGCATCGACCATATCGACGGTCTGGCCAACCCGCGCGCCTATTGCAGCCGCCTGCGACGACGCCTCCGGCAACTGCGTGGCGACGCGCCCTTCCCCATCTTCGTGGAGAAGATCCTCGGCGCTGGCGAACAGCTGCCGCAGGAGTGGCCGGTGGACGGCAGTACCGGCTACGAGTTCATGAACCAGGTGTCGCTGCTGCAACAGGATCCACACGGTGAGCTGCCGCTCAGCGAACTGTGGCAAGCGCTCAGCGGCCGGCCGACGGCCTTCGAGGACGAGATTCAGCAGGCGCGCCGCCTAGTGCTGGAAGGCTCGCTGGCCGGTGATCTGGAGGAAGTTTCCCAGCGCCTGCTGCACGTCGCCCGCCATGACATCGCCACGCGCGACCTGACCCTTGGCGCGATCCGCCGGACGCTGCGCGAGCTGATCGTGCACTTTCCGGTGTACCGCACCTATGCCCAGGCCTGTGGTCGCTCGCAGCAGGATCGGCGCTTCTTCCAGCAGGCGCTTGACGGCGCGCGGCAGACCCTGGCCGAGGCTGACTGGCCCCTGCTGCCGCATCTCGACGACTGGCTCGGCGGCGCCTTCCTGCGTGCATTGCCGCCCGGCCGTGCGCGGCGCCTGCGTGCCCAGGCGCTGACGCGCTTCCAGCAGCTGACTTCGCCAGTGGCCGCCAAGGCCGTGGAAGACACCGCGCTGTATCGCGCCGGCGTGCTGCTGTCGCGCTATGACGTGGGCTTCGATGCCGAGCACTTCAGCGCCAGCGTCGAACGTTTCCATCAGGCCTGCCGCGAACGTGCAGCGCAACATCCGCTGAACCTGCTGGCGACCGCCACCCATGACCACAAGCGTGGCGAAGACTGCCGCGCGCGTCTGGCAGTGCTCAGCGAACGCGCCGCCTGGTACGCCGAGCGCGTCCGGCATTGGCAGCGCCTTGCGCAACCGCTGCGTAGCAGCTATCAGCAGGCGCCGGATGGCGGCGAAGAGGCGATTCTCTATCAGGCGCTGATCGGCAGTTGGCCGCTGGGACTGCAGGCGGACGATGACGTCGGCCTGGATGCTTACCTGCAACGCCTGCTCGGCTGGCAGCACAAGGCGCTGCGCGAGGCCAAGCTCAACAGCGCCTGGAGTGCGCCGAACGACGATCACGAAAGCGCCTGCGCGGACTTCCTCAGGCGCCTGCTGGTCGAGCCCGATGGCCTGGCGCTGCGGCGCGAACTGGCCAGCACGGTGACCACCATCGCGCCGGCTGGCGCCCTGAACGGCCTGACGCAATGCCTGCTGCGCATGACCACCCCCGGCGTGCCCGATCTGTACCAGGGCTGCGAGTTCTGGGATTTCAGCCTGGTCGACCCGGATAACCGTCGCCCGGTGGACTTCGCCGCGCGACAGGCCGCATTACAGGCCGGGGACGTGCCAGCGGCGATGCTGGCCAGCTGGCAGAACGGGCGCATCAAACAATGGCTGATCCAGCAGGTCCTGGCGATTCGTGCGGCGCATTCCTCGCTGTTCAGCCAGGGCAGTTACCAGCCCCTGGCGGTCACGGGCAGACACGCCGTCCAGGTGCTCGCCTTCCTGCGTAGTCACGGTGACGAGCACCTGCTGGTGATCGTGCCGCGCCTGACCGCCGGCCTGCTCGCAGAACACGACCGGCCCCATGTACCCGCACAGCGCTGGGGCGACACCACCGTGGTGCTGCCGGTCGGACTGAACGACGGACATGTCACCGGCCTGCTCACCCCCTGCCAGGTCGCAACGCACGAGGGCGTGCCACTTGCCGACGCGCTGGCCGAGTTGCCGGTCAACCTGCTTCGCCTTACCCCTTGATCACAGGAGTCACGCCATGAATATCGATGAGCAGCGCATACGCGAGTTTGCCTTTCAGATCTGGGAATCCGAAGGCCGCCCCCATGGCCAGCACGAGCGCCACTGGAAGATGGCCAGCAAGCTGGCCGAAGCCGAGGCGCAAGCCCAAACCACAGCCAAGCCGAGACGCATCAGCAAACCCAAGACGGTGCCGCTGAGCGAAGCCGAGCAGCCGGCATTGCTGAAGAAACCCCGTGCCCCGCGCACGCCCAAGACGCCGAAAGCCTGAGGTCACCATCATGCGCAAACAACAGCGCTCACGCGTTACCGAAGGCACGCCGTTTCCGCTGGGCGCCAGTTGGGATGGACTCGGGGTCAACTTCGCCCTGTTCTCGGCGCACGCCACGCGGGTCGAACTGTGCCTGTTCGACGAGCGTGGCGAAACCGAAATCGAACGCATCGAACTGCCGGAATACACCGACGAGATCTGGCACGGCTATCTGCCTGACGCGCGTCCTGGCCAGGTCTACGGCTACCGCGTGTACGGTCCCTATGAGCCCGAAGCCGGGCACCGCTTCAACCCCAACAAGCTGTTGATCGATCCCTACGCCAAGCAGTTGGTGGGCAAGCTGCAGTGGTCGGAGGCGCTGTTCGGATACACCATCGGCGACCCGGCCGGCGACCTGAGCTTCGATGAGCGTGACAGCGCGCCGTTCGTGCCCAAGTGCAAGGTCATCGACCCCGCCTTCACCTGGGGCGAACAGCCCAGCCTGCGCACGCCCTGGGATCGCACGGTGATCTACGAAACGCATCTGCGCGGCATCAGCATGCGTCATCCGGCGGTGCCCGAGCGCCAGCGCGGCACCTGCGCCGGGCTGACCAACCCCGAACTGTTGCGGCATATCCGCGAGCTGGGCGTCTCCAGCGTCGAGTTGCTGCCGGTGCATGCCTTCGTCAACGACCAGCATCTGCTGGAAAAGGGCATGAACAACTACTGGGGTTACAACAGCATCGGCTTCTTCGCCCCGCACCCGGCGTACCTCGCCAGCGGTCGCATCAGCGAATTCAAGGAAATGGTCGCGCACCTGCACAAAGCCGGCCTGGAGCTGATTCTCGATGTGGTCTACAACCACACCGCCGAGGGCAACGAGCGCGGCCCGACGCTGTCCATGCGCGGCATCGACAACGCCAGCTACTACCGTCTGCTGCCGGACGAACGCCGCTACTACATCAACGACTCCGGTACCGGCAATACGCTGGATCTGAGCCACCCCTGCGTACTGCAGATGGTCACCGACTCGTTGCGCTACTGGGCGACCGAGATGCGTGTGGATGGCTTTCGCTTCGACCTGGCGACCATTCTCGGGCGCTATGCCGATGGCTTCAACGAGCGCCACAGCTTTCTCGTCGCCTGCCGTCAGGACCCGGTGCTGAGCAAGGTCAAGCTGATCGCCGAGCCCTGGGACTGCGGCCCCGGCGGCTATCAGGTCGGTGGTTTTCCGCCGGGCTGGGCCGAATGGAACGACAAGTTTCGCGACAACGTGCGCGCCTACTGGAAGGGCGATCGCGGCGAGCTCGGCGAACTGGCAAGACGCTTGACCGCATCAGGCGATCTGTACAACCAGCGTGGGCGCCGGCCCTTCGCCTCGGTCAACTTCATCACCGCGCATGACGGCTTCACCCTGCGCGATGTGGTGTCCTACGACCACAAGCACAACGAGGCCAACGACGAGAACAACCAGGACGGCACCGACCGCAACCTCTCCTGGAACCACGGCTGCGAGGGTGCCACCGACGACCCGTCGATCCGCCGCCTGCGCGTGCAGCAGATGCGCAATATGCTGGCCACCCTGCTGTTCGCTCAGGGCACACCGATGCTGGTGGCCGGCGACGAGTTCGGCCGCACCCAGCACGGCAACAACAACGCCTACTGCCAGGACAACGAGCTGAGCTGGGTGGACTGGACGCTCGACGACGAAGGCCGCGAGCTGCTCGCCTTCTCTCAACACCTGATCGCCCTGCGCCGGAGCTACCCGATCCTGCGCCGCCAGCGCTTTCTGGTCGGGCATTACAACGAGGAGCTGGACGTCAAGGACGTCACCTGGCTGGCCCCGGACGGCAGCGAGATGACCGAGGAGCACTGGCACGACGAGGAAGCGCGCTGCATGGGCATGCTCATGGACGGCCGCGCGCAACCTTCGGGTGTCAAACGCAGCGGTGCCGATGCCACCCTGCTCCTGCTGCTCAATGCCGATCACCAGCCCTGCGAGTTCCAACTGCCCGAAGTGCGCGGCGGGCGCCAGTGGCTGTGCCTGGTCGATACGCATACCGCGCAGACAGTGCCAAGGCCCGTGCAGCAGGACGCCGTGGAGCTGCACGGGCGCTCGCTGCAGTTGTTGGAGTTACTGCGCTAAAGGCCGCCGCGAAAAAAAGCCTGAACCCTGCTTCCGTCTGCCAACTCGAAAAATACAGATGCTGGGACAACCCATGACGCCGCTCGAGCGTAACGCCGGCTTTCGGCGCGCGTGGTGCTTCGCGTCAGTCCCCAGCAAACAATCACCTACGCCGGCCAGCTGGCCGGCCTCGGGAGAGATTCATGAAAGCAGTGGTTTTCCATGACATTGACGATATCCGCCTGGACGACGTAGCGGAACCCGAGGTGCAGGCCAGTACCGATGCGGTCATCCGCATTACCGCCTCGGCCATCTGCGGCACCGACCTGCATTTCGTGCGCGGCACCGTGGGTGGCATGCGCAAAGGCACCATCCTCGGTCATGAGGCGGTAGGTATCGTCGAGGCGCTGGGCAGCGATGTGCGCAACCTCAACATCGGTGATCGCGTCGTGGTGCCCTCCACCATCGCCTGTGGCAACTGCAGCTATTGCCGCGCCGGTTACTACGCCCAGTGCGACGAGGCCAACCCCAACGGCAAGCAGGCCGGCACCTCCTTTTACGGCGGGCCGGAAATCACCGGGGCCTTCCATGGCCTGCAGGCGGAGATGGCGCGTATCCCCTTCGCCAATATCGGCCTGGTGAAACTGCCCAGCGAGATCAGCGACGATCAGGCTATCCTGCTCTCCGATATCTTCCCCACCGGTTATTTCGGCGCGAAGCTGGCCGAAGTCGGCAGCGGTGATACCGTCGCCGTTTTCGGCGCCGGGCCGGTCGGCCAGTTCGCCATCGCCAGCGCCAAGCTGCTTGGTGCCGCGCGTGTATTCGCCATCGACCACCTCGACGACCGTCTGGACATGGCACGCCGTCAAGGCGCCGAGGTCATCAACTTCGACCGTGAAGACCCGGTCGACACCCTGCGCCGACTGACCAACGGCATCGGCGTGGACCGCGCCATCGATGCCGTGGGCGTCGATGCGCAGTGCCCTGCTCATGGCCACTCGCCACGCCAGCCCGAAGGCCAAGAGTGGCAACCGGGCGACGCCCCCGAGCAGGCCTTGCAGTGGGCCGTCGACGCCCTGGCCAAGGCAGGCACGCTGGGCATCATCGGCGTTTATCCGCACCAGGCGCGCGAGTTTCCCATCGGCCAGGCGATGAACAAGAACCTCAGCGTCAACATGGGCAACTGCAACCATCGTCGCTACATCCCGCAACTGATCGAGATGGTCCTGGCCGGGCGCATCGACCCGGCGAAGATACTCACCCAGGTCAAGCCCATGAGCGACGCCATCGAAGCCTTCAAGGCCTTCGACCGGCGTGACAGCGGCTGGATCAAGGTGCAGTTGCAGCCGGCGAAGAACGACGCCAGCCACGGCAGCGAGGAGCAGGTGCACGGCGGTGCCATTCTTGACCGCGCCATCGCCGAGGCCGATCCGCTCGGTGAGTCGCGCTCGAAAAAGCCCGGCAGCCTGTGAGCGAGCGTGGCCGAGCATGAACAACACCATCGCCAAACCGGAGGTGATCATCGACCGCGTGACGCCGGTCAAGCGCCTGCGCGTGCTGACGATCAACACGCACAAGGGCTTCACCGCTCTCAACCGTCGCTTCATCCTGCCGGAGCTGCGTAGCGCCGTGCAGGCTACCGGGTCGGACTTGGTATTCCTGCAGGAGGTGCTCGGCAACCATGCCCTGCACGCCAAGCGTTTCCATGACTGGCCCAGCGTGCCGCAGTACGAATTTCTCGCCGACAGCATGTGGCCGCAGTTCGCCTACGGGCGCAACGCCGTGTACCCGGCTGGTGATCACGGCAACGCCCTGCTCTCGCGCTTTCCCATCCTCGAGTATCACAACCTCGACGTGACGGTCAGCGGCACCGAGCAGCGCGGCCTGCTGCATTGTCGCCTCGATGTACCCGGGCAGGACGCCGTGCATGCAGTGTGCGTGCACCTGGGTTTGCGTGAGGCGCATCGTCGTCAGCAGATGGGCTTGTTGCTGGATTTGCTGGCGACCTTCGAACCCGGTGCGCCGGTAATCGTCGCCGGCGATTTCAACGACTGGCGTCTACGCGCAGACGATCTGTTGGCGCCGCATGGCCTGCGCGAGGCGTTCGAGCATCGCCACGGCAAGCCCGCGCGCAGTTTTCCAGCGCGCATGCCGCTGCTGCGCCTGGATCGCATCTACACCCGCAATGCCACGGCACACGAGCCGCAGGTGTTGTCCACCCGGCCCTGGTCGCACCTCTCCGACCACGCGCCACTCGCTGCGGAGATTCACCTGTGAGCGGCATATGGCGGGACGGCAACCAGCTGCGCCTGCTGATCAATGGCGAAGACTATTACCCGCGGGTGTTCGAATGCATTCGCGCGGCGCGCATCGAAGTGCTGCTGGAAACCTTCATTATTCGTGAGGACAAGGTCGGCCTCGAACTGCAACAGGTGCTGATCGAGGCCGCGCGGCGTGGCGTGCGCGTGGTCACCGCCGTGGACGGCTACGGCACCGCCGACCTGCAGCATGAGTACGTCGCAGCGCTGACCCGCGAGGGGGTAAAGATCCATGTCTTCGATCCCAGCCCACGGCGCTTTGGCATGCGTACCAACCTGTTCCGCCGCCTTCATCGCAAGCTGGTGGTGATCGACGGCCAGTGCGCCTTTGTCGGCGGCATCAACTATTCGGCCGATCACCTCGGCGACTTCGGCGAGATGGCCAAGCAGGACTATGCCGTCGAGGTGAGCGGCCCGATCGTCAGCGACCTGCACGTGGCCATGCTGCGCCTGCTACGCCCGGCGTTCAGCGAGCCGAGCCCGGCGCAGCCCTCCAGAGAGCCGGTGGGCGATGCGCGGGTGATGCTGCTGGAGCGCGATAACGAGCGCCACACCACCGATATCGAAGACGAACACCTGCGCGCCTTCGAATCGGCGCGCAAGCACCTGGTGATCGCCAACGCCTATTTCTTCCCCGGCTACCGTGTGCTGCGCGCCTTGCGCAACGCGGCGGAACGCGGCGTGCAGGTGACCCTGATCCTGCAGGGCCAACCGGACATGCGCTGGGTCCAGGCCTTTTCTCGCCTGCTCTACAACTACCTGCTACGCCACGGTGTGGTGATCTACGAATACTGCCAGCGCCCGCTGCACGGCAAGGTGGCGTTGGTGGATGACGAATGGTCCACGGTCGGTTCGAGCAACCTCGACCCACTGAGCCTGGCATTGAATCTGGAGGCCAATCTGGTGATCCGTGACCGGACCTTCAACCACTACCTGCATGAGCACTTGCTCGCGCTTTCTAGCGAACACTGCAAGCGCATCGAACTGGAGCGGGTGATACGCGGCTACTGGTGGCGCGCACCGCTGGTGTTCCTGTGCTTTCACTTTCTGCGCCGCTTCCCGGCCATCGCCGGCTGGCTGCCGGCGCACCGCAAGAACCTGAAGCCGCTGGAGCCAATCGACAAGGCCCGCGGTTACGAAGAGGAAAAGACTGGATGAATGTCGCTCCCAACAACCCCTGGATGCGCTGGGGCAAACGCGCACTCACCCTGTTCTTTCTCCTGGCCGTACCAGCTCTGCTGTACATGCTGGCGCGCAATCTGGACTGGAGCGAAGTGCGCCAGGCGCTCAGCGATTACAGCGCACAGACCCTGCTGGTGGGCGCGCTGATCGCCTGCGCCAGCTATCTGGTATTTGGCTGCTACGACCTGCTGGGCCGCCATTACAGTCGCCACCACTTGCCGGCACGCCAGGTCCTGCCGGTGGCGATGGTCTGCTACGCCTTCAACCTCAACTTCACCACCTGGATCGGCGGTGTGGCCATGCGCTACCGCCTGTACATGCGCCTGGGCCTTAGCGCCTCGACGGTAACGCGCATCCTCAGCCTCAGCCTGCTGACCAACTGGACCGGCTACATGGCGCTGGCTGGGGTGATCTTCTCCCTGCGCCTGGTACAGCTGCCCGACAACTGGGGGCTGGGCATGACCGGGCTGCAGCTGCTGGGCTTTGCCCTGTTGGGTGTGGTCAGCGCCTATGTCGGTATCTGCGCCTTTTCCCGTCAGCGCGTATGGCACCTGCGCGAGCGTTCGATCACCCTGCCTTCGTTGCGCATGGCGGTGATGCAGATAGTCCTGGGCGCGAGCAACTGGTCGCTGATGGCGGCCCTGATCTACTGGCTATTGCCGGAAGGCGCCGCCTACACCTCGGTGCTCGGGGTGCTGCTGATCAGCTGCATGGCGGCGGCGGTGGCGCACATACCCGCCGGGCTGGGCGTGCTCGAGGCGGTGTTTCTCGCCCTGCTGCAGCATCAATACAGCCAGGCCAGTCTGATCGCCGCCCTGCTCGCCTATCGCGTGCTCTATTACCTGCTGCCGCTGCTGCTGGCCAGCGCTACCTACCTGGTACTGGAAAAGCGTGCGAAAACGCTGCGCAAGCGTGGCGAACAAGGTGTCGAGACCCAGCCCGGCTAACGAGGCCAAACAACCTACTGACGCGGGGTGCGCCATGCGCACCGGCTGCGCAAGACATCGGGGCCGGTGCGCGCAGCGCACCGCTACGGGCAACCACCCGGCGGATGGCGGGAACTCACGAGCGCGCTACGCAGGTCTATCTCACATCATTCAGCAAAACCGGAGGCATATCATGGCCAAGCCACTGCATCTGATCAGCTACATCCTGCACAACCAGCCGCACAGCGTCGAAGTCGAGTCGGATCGCGAACAGCTCACGCCCCACCAGGCGCGCTTCTATCTCAGCGCCCTGCACACCTTCGAGTGGCCCAACGAGTTCACCGACGTGCAGGTCACGCGCATCCTGCATCCGAAGAAAGGCGGCAGTACGCCGGCACACCGCGTACAGCGCTGAAACCCTAGTCCCCTTCGCGCGGCGGCAGCGGCACCTGCCAGATATCCCGGGCGTATTCGGCGATGGTGCGATCGGATGAGAACCAGCCCATCCGTGCGGTATTCAGAACCGCCGAACGCCACCACTGCTCAGGCCGCTGCCAGCGTTGATCGACCTGGCGCTGCGCCTTCCAATAGGCATCGAAATCGGCGCAGACCATGAAATGGTCCTCGTACAGCAGCGAATCCACCAGGCCCACGTAGCGCGCCGGATCGTCAGGCGAGAACACCCCGCCGCGAATGGCGCCGAGCGCGGCCTCCAGACGTTCCGAATCCGCCACCACATCGCTCATCTCCAGGCCCAGGCGCCGCCGGGCGGCAACCTGCTGGGCAGTCATGCCGAAGATGAACATGTGGTCTTCGCCGACCCGCTCGCACATTTCCACGTTGGCGCCATCCAGCGTGCCGATGGTCAACGCGCCATTGAGGGCGAACTTCATATTGCTGGTGCCGGAAGCTTCCAGCCCAGCGGTGGAGATCTGCTCAGAAAGGTCGGCGGCAGGAATGATGGTTTCGGCCAGGCTGACGTTGTAATTGGGGATGAACACTACCTTGAGTAGCCCGCGTACGGTCGGGTCACCATTGATGGTGCGGCTGATGTCGTTGGCCAGCTTGATGATCAGCTTGGCCTGGCGATAACTGGCCGCCGCCTTGCCGGCGAAGATCTTCACCCGCGGTACCCAGTCGGTGGTCGGATCGTTGCGGATGGCCTGGTACAGCGCCACGGTATGCAGCAGGTTGAGTAACTGACGCTTGTATTCATGGATGCGCTTGACGTGCACATCGAAGATGGCCGTGGTGTCGAGACTGATGCCCAGCACGTGCCTGACTCGCTCGGCCAGCAGTTCCTTGTTGCGCTGGCGGCAGAGCGCATATTCGTCGCGGAAATCCTGGCGTTCGGCGAAGGGTTCCAGCGCCTGCAGATGATCCTCGGGGCGATGCAGAACCTGCTCACCGAGAGCGTCGACCAGCAGATGCGTCAGCCCCGGATTCACCTGAAACAGCCAGCGGCGGAAGGTCACACCATTGGTCTTGTTGTTCACCCGGTCGGGATAGAGCCGGTGCAGATCGCGAAATACCGTGTCGCGCATCAGCCGCGTATGTAGCGCGGAAACGCCGTTGATGCTGTGCGCGCCGAGAAACGCCAGGTTGCCCATGCGCACACGGCGGCCGTGGTCTTCCTCGATCAGCGACACCGCGCGCAGCAGGCGAAAGTCGTGGATGTCCTTGGCACGCAGCGCATCGATATGCTCGGCGTTGATCAGGTAGATGATTTGCAGGTGCCGCGGCAGCAGACGCTCCATCAGCGCTACCGGCCAGGACTCCAGCGCTTCGGGCAGCAGCGTGTGGTTGGTGTAGGAGGTGGTGGCGACCGTCAGTTGCCAGGCTTGCGCCCAGGGCAGGCGATGCTCGTCCACCAGCAGGCGCATCAGCTCGACCACAGCGATGGCCGGGTGAGTGTCGTTGAGCTGGATCGCCACCTGCTGCGGCAGGCACTGCAGACCGTCATGCAGACGCAGATGACGCTCGAGCAGATCCTGTAGCGACGCGGAGACCAGAAAATACTCCTGGCGCAGACGCAGCTCCTGGCCGGCCTCGGTATCGTCGGCGGGATAGAGCACGCGCGAGATGCTTTCGGCACGCACCTCGCCGGCCACTGCGCCGAAGTGATCGCCGGCATTGAAGCGGTCCAGCTGCAGGTTTTCCTCGGCGCGTGCACGCCACAGCCGCAGCGTATTGACCGAGGCGCCGCGCCACCCCACCACCGGTGTGTCATAGGCGATGGCACGTACCCTCTCCTGCGGATGCCAGTGCTGGCGCGTGCCGCCTGTGCCGTCGTCCAGGGTTTCCACACCACCGCCGAAGCCTATGCGATACGCCACCTCAGGCCGCTCGAACTCCCAGGGGTTGCCGAAATCCAGCCAGGTTTCGGTCTGTTCGGCCTGCCAGCCGTCGACGATTGCCTGGCGGAACAGGCCATGCTCATAGCGGATGCCGTAACCATGAGCGGCCAGGCGCAGGGTCGCCATGCTCTCCATGAAACAGGCGGCCAGACGCCCTAGCCCGCCATTGCCAAGGGCTGCATCGGGTTCGACCTCACGGATGCGTTCGAGCTCGACACCGAGTTCGGCCATGGCCTGGCGCGCCACATCGAGCAAGCCAAGGTTGCTCAGGTTATCCACCAGCAAACGGCCGATCAGAAATTCCAGGGACAGGTAATAGACACGTTTGGCGCCCTGACGCTCGACCTGGGCGGATGACTCTTCCCAGCGGTCGATCATATGGTCGCGCGTGGCCAGCGCCAGCGCCTCGAACCAATCGTGATCGAAGGCGGTACTCGGGTCCTTGCCCACGGCGTAGCGCAGTTTGGCCAGGATGGCCGCCTTGAACTGGGCTACGGCACTCTCGGCCTCGCTGTGCGATTCGCTCATATCGATCCCCTCACGCGCGCGTCGATTGCAGCCGAAACGATGGGTTCGGCTTTTTCTTTGGGGCCTTCGCAACGGCGATGAGTTCAGGGTTTTTCTGCCCTTTGCCCCCTCTGATCAAAAAGTCAAAAAGCCTGAACTTCGACTTGGCGGCTCCCCTCACAACTTAAGAACGCCATTGTCGAGGAGAAAATCATGCGAGCCATCATTCCCGGTCTTCTGGTCGGCGCGCTGGCAGCCGGCGACGCACTGGCGGAAGCCTGCTACGTCAGCGCCCGGACTTCCAGCGATGCCATTGCCGAGGTCGCACAGGAGTTCTGCTACGAATTCACCGGCATGGACGAGGGCGCCATCGACTGGTCGTGCAATAACGAGGCCGATGACATGCTCAACACCGATCAACGCAAGGTAGCCAGTTGCGCCGAGGCCAAGCTGGGCACATGCGAAGCCGCACTGACCCAGGAAACCCTGGCCAACTACCGCTCCGGCGACGACGATCAGGGCGAGCCGCGCCCAGCCGTGCCCAACGATGCCAAGGTGGTCACCCACTATTACCAGGCGGGCGACCTCAAGCAGGTACGCATCGACTGTGAAAGTGCCGGCGGCACCTGGCGGGATCGATGATGGGCGCTTACCAAGGCCTGCTTCTGCTACCTGGCACCGCTCAGCACATGGCCCATGAGCGCATGGTCCAACGCCAGCTCGGCGAAAAACTCGCCGACCTGCTCGGTTGCCCCTTCCTCGGCCCTTGTCAGCCGGGCACGCAGATCCGCGGACGCTACTACTACCTGCCTGAAGACACCCTGGTCGGCGATGTCGGCTCGCTGGGCATCGACGGGCCGGACGATTTATTTGGCGGCCAGGTCGAGCATGCCTTTCTGGCCACCAAGGCCATCAGTCACCCTGCCCTCGACGTACCGCGCCACTTGCCTGTGGGTTGGTCCGAGCGCTTCGCCCTGCAGGTCGAAAGCGTCACCTTGCGGGGCTTCAGCGTCTTTGATCTGGAGGACGCTACCGAAGCCGGTAAACGCCTGTTGCGCGACGGGCCGATTCGCCTGAAGCCGGTTGCTGGCACCGGCGGCCGAGGCCAGCAGGTGGTGCGCTCCCATCCTGAGCTGGAAAGCGCGCTGGCGGCGCTCGATGAACAATGTGTGCGGCAGCAGGGCCTGGTGCTGGAGGAGGACCTGCAGCAGCCCGATACCTACAGCGTCGGCCAGATTCGCGTGGCAGGCGTCACCCTCAGTTACCACGGTACCCAGCAACTGACTGACGACGGTCACGGCAATCAGGTCTACGGCGGCTCGCGCCTGACGCTGGTGCGCGGCGACTACCTGGCACTGATGACCCTCGATCTGCCGCGCGCCGTGCGCCTGGCCGTGCAACAGGCGCGCATCTTCGAACTGGCGGCGCTGGAGGTCTATCCCTCCATCCAGGCATCACGGCGCAATTACGACGTGGCACAAGGGCTGAACGCGCGAGGCCAGTCGCGCAGTGGCGTACTCGAACAATCCTGGCGCGTCGGCGGAGCCAGCGCGGCGGAAATCTTCGCCCTGGAAGCGTTCATCAAGGACCCGCAGCTGCAAACGCTGCAGGCTTCGACCCATGAGTTCTATCAGGATGTGCCGCCGCCACCTGGCTCCATTTGCCTGTATCAAGGTCAGCACAGTGAGGACGGCCCGCTTGCCAAGTACGTCAAGGTCGGGCCGCTATGAGTGCGAGCAGCCAGAGTCTGGACATTCTGGTGGATGGCCAGCACATCGCCGGCACCCTGCTGACCCCACCGAACAAGGTTCCCGGCGTGCTGTTCGTGCACGGCTGGGGCGGCAGCCAGCAACGCGACCTGGCCCGTGCCCGTGGTATCGCCGGGCTGGGCTGCGTGTGCCTGACCTTCGACCTGCGCGGGCACGAACGCAACGTCGAGGCGCAGGAGCGCGTATCGCGCGAAGACAACCTGGCCGACATTCTCGCCGCCTACGACCTGCTGGCCGCGCACGAAACGGTCGACCCCGAATGCATCGCGGTGATCGGTACCAGCTATGGCGGCTACCTGGCCACCCTGCTCAGCGTGCGGCGCCCGGTGCGCTGGCTGGCCCTGCGCGTGCCGGCGCTGTACTGGGACGAACAATGGCAGTTGCCCAAGCGCCAACTGGACGTTGCACGGCTGGCCGAGTACCGCCGCACGCCGCTGCGCGCGCAGGACAATCTGGCGCTCGGCGCCTGCTCCGAGTTTCGCGGCGACGTGCTGCTGGTGGAGTCCGAGCATGACGACTTCGTCCCGCACACCACGCTGATGAGCTACCGCAATGCCTTCGACAAGGCCCATTCACTGAGCCATCGCACCATGGCCGGTGCCGACCACGGGCTCAGCGAGGACCGCCACCAGCAAGCCTATACGCGCATCCTGATCGATTGGGTCAGCGAGATGGTGGTTGGCGCACGGATAGGCGACTACCCGCACCACCTGGTGCGTTATTCCTGAATCGCTGCACCTCGATGCTGCGGTTCGCCCTGGGCATCTGCCCACCTAACCTGCAACAGGAGATCGACGATGAAAATCAGCAAGCTTATGACCCGCAACGTCCGCACCCTGGAGCCAGAGCGCAGCATCCGTGAGGCCGCCACGCTGATGGCCGATATCGACAGCGGTGCGCTGCTGATCAACGAAGGTGACCGCCTGATCGGCATGATCACCGACCGCGACATTGCCGTACGTGCCGTTGCTGCGGGCCTGGACGGCAACACGCCGGTACGTCAGGTGATGAGCAGCAACGTGCGTTATTGCTTCGACGACGAGGACGTCGAGCATGTGGCCGCCAACATGGCCGATATCCAGGTACGCCGGCTGCCCGTGCTCAACCGCGAGAAGCGCCTGGTGGGTGTGGTTTCGCTGGGCAATATCGCCTCCGGCCACAGCCGGATGGCCAACGACACCGTGCTGCGCGGCGTGACCTCTGCGCACTGACCCCACCCTTTGTGGGAGGGGCTTTAGCCGCGATTGCCGTTAAAGCCCCTCCCACTACGAGTCCGGCGCCTTGTTGGCCGGAGCAGAATCATCACGCCAAGGCACACCTCGCCCCTTGTGGGAGGCGCTTCAGCGGCGACGCTTATTGCATCGGTCGCAGAATCAGCGTGCCCAGAGGAGGCAACTGCAAATTCAACGAGTCAGACTGGCCGTGAGCGGTCATCTGCTCGCTGTGCTGCTCACCCTCGCTGCCGGCGCCTGAGCCGCTCCAGCAACGGTCATCGGTATTGAGCAGCACCTGCCAGCGGCCCGCGTGCGGCACGCCGATGCGGTAGCCGTCGAGCACCTGCGGGGTGAAATTGTGCACCACCAGCAACGGCGCACTGCCCTCGCCGCCCTTGCGCAGCCAGGCGAATACGCTGTTGCGCGCGTCATCGCCTACCAGCCACTGAAAACCGCTGTCCTGGTCGTCGAGGCGGTGCAACGCCGGCTCTTCGCGGTACAGACGATTCAGCTCGCGTACCAGCGCCTGGGCAGCGGCATGCTCGGGGTACTGCAGCAGGTACCAGTCCAGCTGCTGGTCGTGGTCCCATTCGCGCCACTGGCCGAACTCGCAGCCCATGAACAGCAGCTTCTTGCCCGGGTGACTCCACATCAGGGCGAGGAACAGGCGCAGGTTGGCGAATTGCTGCCAGCGATCACCGGGCATGCGCCCGAGCAGCGAGCGTTTGCCGTGCACCACTTCGTCATGGGAGATCGGCAGGATGAAACGCTCGGAGAAGGCGTAATGCAGGCCAAAGGTGATCTGGTGGTGATGGTGCAGGCGGTACATCGGGTCCTGCTGGATGTAGCTCAGGCTGTCGTTCATCCAGCCCATGTTCCACTTGTGGCTGAAGCCCAGGCCGCCCTGCTGCACCGGCCGACTGACGCCAGGCCAGGCGGTGGATTCCTCGGCGATCATCAGCGCGCCGGGCACTTCGCTGCGCACCACCTCGTTGAGATGCTGGAGAAATTCGATGGCCTCCAGGTTCTCGCGCCCGCCGTGGCGGTTGGGAATCCACTGCCCTGCTTCGCGTGAATAATCGCGGTAGAGCATCGACGCCACTGCATCCACGCGCAGGCCGTCGACGTGGTATTCGCGCAGCCAGTACAGCGCGCTGGCCAGCATGAAGCCGTGTACTTCGGTGCGGCCGAGGTTGTAGATGCAGGTGTTCCAGTCCGGGTGAAATCCCTCGAACGGGTGCGCGTACTCGTACAGGGCGGTGCCGTCGAATTCGGCCAGACCGTGAGCGTCGTTGGGAAAATGCCCCGGCACCCAGTCGAGAATCACGCCGATGCCGGCGCGGTGGCAGTGATCGACGAAAGCGGCGAAGCGCTGTGGGCTGCCGAAGCGCGAGGTGGGTGCAAACATCGACAGCGGCTGGTAGCCCCAGGAACCGCCGAACGGGTGTTCCATGATCGGCATCAGCTCGATATGGGTGAAGCCCAGGTTCTGTACGTAGGGAATCAGCCGGTCGGCCAACTCGTCCCAGTCCGGTGCGTGATCGTCCTGCCATTGCCAGGAGCCTGCGTGCAGCTCGTAGATCGCCAGCGGTGCCTGCGAAGCATGGCGCTGCTCGCGCTCACTCATCCACTGCTGGTCCTGCCAGGCGAAGGCCTCGTCCTGCGGCACCCGTGAAGCGGTCGCCGGCGGCGTCTCGGTGGCTTGCGCCATGGGGTCGGCGCGCAGCGGCAACACGCCGTGCGGGCCGAGAATTTCGTACTTATAGCACTCGCCCGGCTGCAGCCGCGGGATGAACAGTTCCCACACCCCCGCCGGGTAGCGCAGACGCATGGGGTGGCGGCGGCCGTCCCAGCTGTTGAAGTCACCGACCACCGACACCCGCCGCGCATTGGGCGCCCAGACGGCGAAACGTACGCCAGGCACGCCTTCATGTTCTACCGGTGCCGAGCCCAGGCAGCGCCATAACTGGCGGTGGTTGCCTTCGGCGAACAGGTAGAGGTCGGTGTCACCCAGCAGCGGGCCGAAGGCATAGGGATCTTCCATCTCCTGCACGCTGCCCGGCCAGTGGATACGCAGGCGGTAGCGCTGCGCCTGGGGCAGCTGCAATTCGAACAGACCCTGCGGGTCGCTGCAGTGCATGCGCCCCATCGGCGAGCCGTCGCTGGCCAGCAGCTCCACCGCGTCGGCACCTGGCAGCCAGACCCGTACCAGGGTTTCGTCGCCTTGCGCATGAGGGCCGAGGAAGCTGAACGGATCACCGTCTTCGGCACGCTGCAGGCGTTGCACTCTGTTCTGATTCAAGGTCGCACTCCTGGCAATTGGTTAGCGAGATCCACCAGCCCCTGCAACGGGACATCGATCCAGTCGGGGCGGTGGCCGCTTTCGTAGACGATTTCATAGACAGCCTTTTCCAGGCAGAACAGGTCGAGGGCTGCGCCTTCGCCGTCGCGTTCATGCCATTCGTGGGGCAAGCCGTTGGCGGCCAGACGATAAGCATCGAGAAAGGCACTGCACGATTGCTCGCGGTAGCGCGATACCACGCCGCGTACCAGCTGCTGGGCATCCACGGCGCCTTCCACGCCACCGGCGTTGCGTTGTGCCACGGCGGCCGCGTAGTCGAAGGAGCGCAGCATCCCGGCGACGTCCTTGAACGGGCTGTGGCGCTGGCGGCGCTCTTCCAGCGAGCGGTTGGGCTCGCCCTCGAAGTCGATGATGTAGGCATCGCCCTGCACCACCAGGACCTGGCCCAGGTGCAGGTCGCCATGCACCCGTATGCGCAGGCCACCTGCCGCCTGCGTTGCCAGGCGGGTGACGGCTTCCAGCAAGGATTTTTCCCTGGCCAGCAGCCAGTCGGCCTGTTTGGCGGTCGCCGGGCTCAGGGCATCACGCTGACGGGCCAGGGCCTGCAAGGCTTCCCGCAGCTGCGCGGTGATGGATTTGGCCCAGCGGGCGCTGTCGCGCTCGCCGCTGAGCTGATAACCGAAGTCCGGATTCTCTACCGGCCGCGCCAGTACCGCGTGCATCTCGCCGACGCGTTTGCCGAGCACGCCGGCGAACTGCTGCAGTTCGCCCAGTGCGTCGACATCGGGAGCGGCGGTGCCGCCGACCAGTTCATCGCGGATGGCACGGTCGAGGGTATTGAGCGTCCACTGCCAGGCATCGCCCTGATTGTCCAGATAACGCTGCATCACCATCAGGGTATGGGGCTGGCCGTCCTCGTCGACCCGCACCACCTCACCGAGAAACGGCGCGACATTGGCGTAGCCGTGATCGGTCAGGAAACGGCCCATTTCCACCTCCGGGTGGATACCGGGGAAGCCGCGGCGCAACAGCTTGAGCAACAGCTGCTCGCCAATCAGCACCGAGCTGTTGGACTGCTCGGCCGAAAGCAGCTTGAAGTCATTCTCGTCGACACTGTCGAGTGCCAGCAGCGCCGCCTCGGCGCGGAACTGCAATTCGCCGGCAGCGCTGCGCAGCACAGCCTGTTCACGCAGCAGGCGCAGGACCTGCTGGCTGAATTGCGGCAGGCTGAAGGCGTCGGTCAGCAGCTCCACATGGCGCCCCCGGCGCAGCCGGGCCAGCGCCAGTTGCTGCGGCAGATCGTTGCCCTCGGCACGTTCTGGCACTGCGGCCAGCGGCAGGCGGTAATGCTCGACGCCAGCTGCCCCCGTCACCTGAACCTCGCCCAGCAGCGGCGCATTGGCATCGTCGCCAAGCGGCATCACGTACAGCACGCTAACGGCCGGGCGCTGTTCACCCGCGAACCAGCGGCGCTTGGGCAGATACAGCGGCAGCGACTCGCGCTCCAGCGTCTGCCGCGCGCGTCCGTCCATCACTTCGCTCAGGGCGCGGCCCAGCACCAGGGTCTGCAGCTCCGGCATGCGCTCCACCGGTTTCAGGTGCCAGCTGGGCATCTGCGAGGCGTCGGCCAGGTAGAACCAGTAGAAACCGTACGGAGGCAACGTCAGCAGGTAGGTGAGCTGGCCGATGGGCGGGAACGAGGCGCCGCCGATCATCTCCACCGGTACCCGGTCGCGGTACTCAGCCAGTTCCAGCTCGACGGCCTGGGCCGCGCTGGACAGGTTGGCCACGCAGAGGATCTGCTGCTCGCTGCCATCCTCGCCTCGATGCATGCGCAGGTAGGCCAGGATGCGCCGGTTGCTCGGCGCCAGCATCGTCAGCGAGCCACGGCCGAAGGCCTTGTGCTGGTTGCGGATGGCGAGCATGCGCCGCGTCCAGTTGAGCAGCGAATGCGGGTCGCGCGCCTGCGCCTCGACGTTGATGGTCTGGTAGCCGTACAGCGGGTCCATGATCGGCGGCAGCACCAGACTGGCCGGATCGGCACGGGAAAAGCCGCCGTTGCGGTCCACCGACCACTGCATGGGCGTGCGCACACCGTCGCGGTCGCCGAGGTAGATATTGTCGCCCATGCCGATCTCGTCGCCGTAGTACAGCGTCGGCGTGCCGGGCATCGACAGCAGCAGGCTGTTGAGCAGCTCGATGCGTCGCCTGTCGCGCCCCACCAGCGGCGCCAGACGCCGGCGAATGCCGAGGTTGATACGCGCACGACTGTCGGCGGCGTAGTAGTTCCACAGGTAGTCGCGCTCGTCGTCGGTGACCATCTCCAGGGTCAGCTCATCATGGTTGCGCAGGAAGATCGCCCACTGGCAATTGGGCGGAATCTCCGGCGTCTGGCGCAGGACATCGGTGATCGGGAAGCGGTCTTCCTGGGCGATGGCCATGTACATGCGCGGCATCAGCGGGAAGTGGAAGGCCATATGGCATTCGTCGCCTTCGCCATGCTCTTCACCACCAAAATAGGGCCGGGTGTCCTCCGGCCACTGATTGGCCTCGGCCAGCAGCAGGCGATCCGGATAGCGCGCATCCAGTTCGGCACGGATGCGCTTGAGCACGGCATGGGTTTCGGGCAGGTTCTCGCTGCTGGTGCCGTCACGCTCGATCAGGTACGGGATGGCGTCCAGGCGCAGGCCGTCGACGCCCATGTCGAGCCAGAAGCGCATCACCCCGAGCACGGCCTCAAGCACCTTGGGATTGTCGAAATTGAGGTCCGGCTGATGCGAGTAGAAGCGGTGCCAGAAGTACTGGCCGGCTACCGCGTCCCAGGTCCAGTTGGACTTCTCGCTGTCGATGAAGATGATCCGCGCACCGGCGTATTTCTCGTCGTTGTCGGACCAGACGTAATAGTCGCGCGCCTTGGAGCCCTTCTTCGCCCGGCGCGCACGCTGGAACCAGGGGTGCTGATCGGAGGTGTGGTTGATCACCAGCTCGGTGATCACGCGCAGGCCGCGCCGGTGCGCCTCGGCAATGAAGCGCCGGGCGTCGCTCAGCGAGCCGTAGTCAGGGTGCACGTCGTTGTACTTGGCGATGTCATAGCCGTCGTCGCGCCGTGGCGAGGGGTAGAACGGCAGCAGCCAAAGGGTGTTCACCCCCAGCTCGGCGATGTAGTCGAGCTTGTCGATCAGGCCCTGAAAGTCGCCGATGCCGTCGTTATTGGCATCGAAGAACGACTTCACGTGGACCTGATAGATCACCGCGTCCTTGTACCACTGCGGGTCGTTGAGGAAGGTCTTGCCGGCGCTGCGCTTGGCCATGGTGTTACTCCGTTGTTCAGCGGGCGGTCTGGATTCGCCAGATGCCGAAAGGCAGGTGCCAGGGTTCGATGCGCATCCACTGCACCTTGCCGTGCCAGGTCCAGCGGTGGCCGTTCATCAGGTCTTCACCCTGCAGGTCGGCATCGTCTGGCAGGCCCAGTTCCCACAGCGGCAATTCAAAGTGCGCCTCCTGGGCGTGATGCGGATCGAGGCTGACGGCGACCAGAATGAAGTTGCTCAGATCGGCCGTGCGCTTGCCGAAGTAGAGAATGTTGTCGTTCCACGCGGTGTAGGCCTGAAAGCCCAGATGGGTCTGCAGCGCCGGGTTCTCGCGGCGGATCTGGTTGAGCCGGGTAATCTCGACGTTGATGTTGCCCGGCGTCTGGTAGTCGCGCGGACGCAGCTGGTACTTCTCCGAATCGAAGTACTCCTCCTTGCCTGGTACCGGCTCGGCCTCGCACAGCTCGAAGCCCGAATACATGCCCCACAGCCCGGAACCCATGGTTGCCAGGACAGCGCGAATGAGAAAACCCGGCCTGCCGCTGCGCTGCAGGAAATAGGGATTGATGTCCGGCGTGTTGACGAAGAAGTTCGGTCGGTAGCAATCGCGCCAGGGCGCCTGGTTCAGTTCGGTCAGGTAGCTCTGCAGCTCAGCCTTGGTGTTGCGCCAGGTGAAGTAGGTGTAGCTCTGGCTGAAGCCGAGCTTGCCCAGGCGCGCCATCATCGCCGGGCGGGTGAAAGCCTCGGAGAGGAAGATCACCTCGGGGTGGCGTTCACGCACATCGGCGATCAGCCACTCCCAGAACGGCATTGGCTTGGTGTGCGGGTTGTCGACGCGAAACAGCGTCACGCCCTGCTCCACCCAGCCCAGCACCACGTCGCGCAATGCCAGCCACAGGTCGGGCATGGCCGCTTCGGCGTAGAACTCGACGTTGACGATGTCCTCGTACTTCTTCGGCGGATTCTCGGCATGGCGAATGCTGCCGTCCGGGCGCCAACTGAACCAGCCGGGGTGCTGCTCGAGCCAGGGGTGATCCGGCGAGCACTGCACGGCAAAATCCAGCGCCACCTCCAGGCCATGTTCGCGCGCCACGCGCACCAGCTGGCGAAAATCCTCGAGGCTGCCGAGCTGCGGGTGCACGGCCTCGTGACCGCCCTCCTCGCTGCCGATGGCATAGGGGCTACCGGGGTCGTCCGGGCCGGCCTTGAGGCTGTTGTTCGGCCCCTTGCGATGGCTGCGGCCGATGGGATGGATGGGCGGGAAGTACAGCACGTCGAAGCCCATCCAGGCGATCTCGGGGATGCGCACATGCACGTCGGCGAAGCTGCCGTGGCGCTGCTCGTCGCCCAGCGAGCGGGGAAACAGCTCATACCAGCTGGCGAACTCGGCCAGGCTGCGCTCGACATCCAGCGGGTAATTCGGCGTACGCAGCAGATGCGGACGGTATTCGGCGCGGCGCATCAGTTCGTTGACGGATGGGTCGATCAGCACCGCTTCGCGTTCGGCCTGAGATTGCGAGGCCTCCATGCGTTCGATCAGGGCCGCCAGCTCGCCGCGCAATTCGTCCGGGGCCTGCGCGGCGATGCGCCGAACCAGCTGCGCGCCCTCCTGCAGTTCGAGTTCCACCGGCACACCGGCACCGAGTTTCTTCACCAGTTCCTGGCGGAAGCTGGCGTAAACGTCCAGCCAGGCTTCGATGGCGAATTCGCCTCGGCCCTGCTGATCGATACGCAGTGTGGCGCTCCAGCGATCATTGCCCAGGGCCTGCATCGGCGTGCGCTGCCACGTGGCCTCGCCATTGGCGCGCCACAGCAGATCGGCGGCCAGTTGCTCGTGGCCATCGCTGAAGATCACCGCCGTGACCGGAAACTCCCGACCACACAGGCATTTGCTGGCGAAGCGGCCACTTTCAATGATCGGTTGTACTGCTTCGATGGCCAGCCGAGGCTGGGCAATGGCATGGATGACGGTCTGATCGGCATATTGCGGGGACGGCATCGTTCCTGGCTCCTCTACGCCTGGCAGACGTGTTCGAAGGGATTGGCGGGCAGGTTTGCGACAGCGCGCGAAGCGCTGCACCTGTCAGAAATTCCGAGGTGGAGGCAGAGGTAAAAGTTCAGGCAGTTTTTGCCCGTTCACCGGGCTAACGGGCTATTGCCTGTCGCTCGGCTTTTCATCGGCCTGGTCGTCCGGCTTGGTCCTGGCGCCCGGATCGACCAGCAGCGGCATGAGGTGCAGCACCACCAGCACGATCACCGTGGACAGCACGGCGGTGGCCTCGCGCCCGAGCCCGACCGCCACGCCAATGGCGGCCGAGGCCCACAGGCCAGCGGCTGTGGTCAGACCTTTGACGTCGGATATGTTCTGGCCTTTGAGGATGGTGCCGGCGCCGAGAAAACCGACACCCGCGGCGATGCCCTGGATCACCCGGCTCATGGCGTCGGCTTCGGCGCCGTCCTGCTCCAGCGCCATGACGAAGATCGCCGCGCCGAGGCACACCAGCATATGCGTGCGCATCCCGGCGGCCTTGCCCATGACCTCGCGCTCGTAGCCGAGCAGGCCGCCGAGGACCATGGCCAGAATCAGGCGCAACGTGGCGCGGGTGATGTGCTCCACCTGGCCAAGGTCGGAAAACTCCTGCACCAGGGTCGTGAGAATTCGTTCGAGTACGTCCATCGTCGTTCAATCTCCAGGGATGCTTTGCATCTGAGCGAATCCGGTACGCAGAGGTTCGGATCATCGTCGCCGCCGGTTATCCGAAACTGGGAACCTATGCCCATCCATGCATTCCTTTCCCTTACGAACCCAAAACCAACCGCAACCGGGAGAACGCTCATGCCCCGTGGCAGCAAAGACAAATACACCGCCAAGCAGAAGCGCAAGGCCGAGCACATCGAGGACAGCTACAAGGCCCGCGGTGTACCCGAGGACGAGGCCGAAGCGCGTGCCTGGGCCACGGTCAACAAGCAGTCCGGCGGTGGCGAAAAGGCTGGCGGCTCCGGGCAGAAGACCAGCGCAGCCAGCAAGGAGGCAGCACGCAAGTCCTCGGCACGGCGGGCGGCAGCGTCCCGTGAAGGCACACCCCGTTCCGGTCAGCGCCTGGAGGCGATGAACAAGACCGAGCTGATGGAGCTGGCGCGCAAGCGGGATATCGCCGGGCGCTCTCGCATGCGCAAGGAAGAACTGCTGCAGGCGCTGCGCAAGGCCAGTGCCTGAGGCAGGTTGCCTCCTCGGTCAATGACTCGATCGGCCTGAAGATCTCGTCATTCCCGCGCAGGCGGGAACCCATAAATACCCTGCGAGCTGGGCTCCCGCCTACGCGGGAGTGACGTTTATCAAGACGCCAGTTCGCGCTCACGCTCCACGCGCTCACCGCAATCGCAACCGGCGCTCTGGCACTGGACCAGGCCCTTGGGATGACGCTGCATGCAGGCCTCGCAGCAATACAGCAGATCTTCGCCGGCGACTTCGTGCACCCACTCACGAGACTCGACCGGACAATCGCAATGCGGGCAGGCGCAGGTTCGTGCATTCATGGCTTGCGCTCCTCGTCGGTGGGTACCACTTCATCGGTCCAGGGCTTGCCGTCGAGGGGGGCCGAGCGCGCCAGCTCCGCTTCGTCGAGGCCGAAGCCACCACCGACCTGCGTTTCGTCGACCACGCTCAGCTCCTCATCGTTGGCACCATCGCCACCACGTTCGAGTGGCGAGCGTGCACCGCTGTCATCGATCAGGGTGTCCGGGCTGAGATCGTCGAGGCTGACGTTGTCCTCATGCTCGCTCTCGCCTAGCGTCGCGGCACCGGTCAGGCCAATTTCCTCCTCTGGGGTGGACGATGGTCGCGCGGTCGGCTGCAAGGTGGGATCGCCGGTGCCGAGGCTATCCTCCTCATCGCTGAAGTCCAGCGCCTGTTCATCGATTCGCTCCGGGGTGGGACCTGGAATTGTGTCTTTCATGAGATGCCTCCTTCGAACGATATGGGCCGCGCATGGCGACGGCGCAGATGCGCCATCGTCCGTACGCTCGGTTCAAGGCGAAATCGGGTCGCTGGCAGGGAAGGTTTCCTCCACCGCATGATCCAGCCGGTTTTCCTGGCGCCCTTTCACCCGCTCCATCTCCTTTTGCAGTTTCGGTAATGCCGCGCGCAGCTCGGCCACCCGCTCACGCAAGCTTTCGAGTTCGCTCTTGGGGTCGCTGATCATTCCCTTGACCACGCAGTGTCCGCTGATCCCGCGCTGCAGCAGCGCGGCGCCACCAAGGGCCTTGAGCACACCTGAGGTACCGCCCTGGCAAACCCCGGCGACGATGGCGGTGGCGCCGGTGGCGAGTGATACGGCACGTTCCAGACGATGAACGTTATGGGTCAGTGACATGGCGTTTCTCCTTAGCGTTGGATGACGCAGCCAATTGCGGCTCACGTGAGGTTTAGAAAGTCAGGTGCACGGCAAAGGTTCAGGCTATTTGCCGAATGTCCTGCAGGGCGGTCTGCTGCATCAGCCTGTCGACCACATCGAACAGGGCTGCGCGATGATCGGCGCCGCCGCTGCGGGCGCGGCGGTAGGTCATGAGCTGGTTTTCGGCACTGCCGCCGACCCGCGCCAGCTTGCGTGCGTGGGTCATGATCCAGCGTTCGTCAGGCGCAATCTGCTCGCCGATGCAGGCCAGCACTTCGTCCAGCCAGGCGGCGAATGGCAAGGTGCTCTGGCTGTGCGGCTCGATGAACAGCCCGCGCAGACCGCGGCGCTTGGCGCGCCAGCGGTTTTCCAGAGTGAGGATGCGGGTCAGCGGATCATCGAACCAGTCATGGTGAGGCGCATCCAGGGCATGGCCGAGCATGGCGCGAAACAGCCCGGCGATGCACAGGGCATCGTCCAGACGCGGGCAGGCATCGGCGATGCGCAGCTCCAGGGTGGGGAAGCGCAGTGACGGGCGGATGTTCCACCACAGATTGACGGCCGAGCCGATGCAGTCGGTATCGGTCATTACCTTCAGGTAGCGCTGGTACTCGGCGTCATCGCGAAAGTGATCGGGAATGCCCATGCGCGGCCATTCATCACAGACCGCCTGGCGATAGCTCATCAAACCGCAGGGTCGGCCATCCCAGAACGGCGAGGACGCGCTCAGACCCAGCAATAACGGCAGCCAGGGCGTCAGCCGGTTCATCAGGCGAATGCGGTCGACGCCCTCGGGCACACCGACATGCACATGCAGGCCAGCCAGCACGCTGCGGCTGGCAACGATCCGGTAGTCATCGAAGATCGCCCGGTAGCGCGCCATGTTGGTCGCCTGCACGCTACGCCACTGCCCCAGCGGATGGGTGCCGGCAGCGAGGATGCCGCAGCCGAACTCGCTGGCCAGGTCGGCCATGGTCTTGCGCGCCTGGCCAAGACAGTCGCGCGCCTCGTCGAGACTGTTCAGCACCGGCGTGACCACCTCGAACTGTGCGGCGAACATCTCTCGCGTCACCCGCTGGCCCAGCGCGCGACGACTGGATATGGCAAAGGCCTCGACCCCACGCTGCGCCACGCAGCGGCTTGCCAGGTCAGTCAGAAAGTACTCTTCCTCGATGCCGAACGTGCTCGCTGCCATGACTCGCCTGCTCCCGTGGTTCCTGTAGTTGAGGGCCCCCGGCAGCCGTGAGTTCAACCTCTTTGATCACCCGCTGGGCGGCGAAAATTCAGTGGGAATCTTTGTCCGGCTCGACCGCTCCTATGCAACACATCGCCCTCTTATAGATGGACTTATTCAGGAGATCTGCCCCATGTCGATTGCCAGTTTCATCGACAGCCCCGGCGCCCAGCGCATTTCACTCGCGCCCCTTTCAGGGCCTTTTCAGAGTCTTTATCAGCAACTGCTGGCTGAGCCCGAACCGGGCCACCCTCAGGCACGTGAGTTTCTGCTGGAGTGCTTGCAGGAGGTGGCGGAGCTACCCTGCGAACTGCCGCAAAGCCCCTATGAACTGGCGGCCTGGTCGCAACTTCAGCACCAGCGTGTGACAGCGGACTACGCCGACTATCTCGCGGGGCGACGCGCCGGCGAAGGCCGGCGTTATTTCCCACGCAAGGCCGATGCCCTGCACTTTGTGCGCGCCGTGGCACCGACGAAGCTGGTCGACGGTGCCTGGCTGTACGGCGTTCTGCCCCACTGGCGCGACTATCGTGTGTATCCGCTGGTGCGCACCTACCTGGAAGAGCTTGGCGACGGGGTCGCGGCGCAGAATCACGTGTTGCTCTACCAGCGCCTGCTGGCCAGCCAAGGCTGTGAGGATGCCCTCGAACTGGATGATGAGTTGTATCGCCAGGGCGCCATCCAGCTGGCGCTGGGCCTGCTGGCCGACGAGTTCCTGCCCGAAGTGATCGGCTACAACCTGGGCTATGAACAATTGCCGCTGCACCTGCTGATCAGTGCCTTCGAGCTGAACGAGCTGGACATCGACCCCTACTACTTTCAACTGCACGTGACCATCGATAACGGCTCCAGCGGTCATGCCGCCAAGGCCGTTCAAAGTGTGTTGACCAATCTGCCGCGTGTCGGCGACGCCCAGGCGTTCTACCAGCGCGTGCTGCGCGGCTACATGCTCAATGAGCTGGGTGTGGGCTCGACGGCCGTGATCGACAGCTTCGATCTGCAGCAGCAGTTGCTGCAGATGTTCGAGCAAAAGCGCGCGGTCGCCAGCCAGGTGCATTCCGACTACTGCCGTATCGAAGGACGCACGGTCAATCAATGGCTGGGCAGCTCCGGCAGCGTGGCGAACTTTCTCGAAGCACTGCAGAACAGCGGTTGGATACGGCGCGACACGGACCCGGCCTGCAGCCGCTTCTGGCGCCTGATTCAGGGGCCAGGAGCGGCCATGTTCGGTGTGTTCAGCACCTACGAGCGCCAGTTGCTGCATGACTGGATTGCCGGTAGCTGGCAGCCGGAGGCGCCGGCGAAACCCTTCCGTCCGCGGCGCAAGCCTCAGGCCGCACTCGCGCTGGCGGGCAGCGCGCAGCATGGCGAGCTGGACCGCGAGCGCCGCGAGTTGATCCAGGAACTGCAAGGCATGGACGCCTATCGCCGTGAATCTCGCCTGATCGGCCTGCAGGCGCCAGCGCAGCATTGGTCCAGCGCCGGCCTGGCAGCCACCCGTACCTTCGCGGCGCTGATCCAGTAGCCGCCCTGCCCCTGGAATCCGCTCATGCTCGAACCCACCTTCAACGCCCCCCAGAGTCTCGCCCTGCTGCGCCTGGGCACGCTTTTACGTGCACGCGGTTATCGCTTCGTCACCCCCACACCACTCACCCATCAGCGCGTCAACCAGCGTCCGGGCAATGCCCTGGCCAGGGACTTGCGCGACGTCTTCGGTTGGAGCCGACCCTTCGCTGAAGGCACGCTGGACGAGGAAATCCTCGAGAGCATGCGTGAGGCCGAGGTGCTGCAGCCTCACGCGCAAGGCTGGATCAGCCAGGTGCGCTGGTCGACCCTGGGCGACGGGCTCTACGTGCACTCGCGTTTTCCCACGGAGGAAAGCGACGCAGTGTTCTTCGGCCCCGATACCTACCGTTTCACCCGCCTGCTGCGCGATTACCTGGCGCACACCAACCAGCCGCTGCGGCGCATCGCCGATATCGGCTGCGGCGCTGGCCCTGGCGCTATCACGGCAGCGCAGCTACGCCCGGGGGCAGAAGTCATGGCGCTGGATATCAACCCCAGAGCACTGGCCCTGACCGCAGTGAATGCGCGCCTGGCGGGCATCTATAACCTGCGCGTACAGAGCAGCGACCTGCTACGGGATGTGGACGGGCAGTTCGACATGATCATCGCCAACCCGCCCTATATGCTCGATCCGCAACAGCGTACCTATCGCCACGGCGGCGGCAAGCATGGCGCCGGACTGTCCCTGGCGATCTTCGATACGGCAATGCAAAGACTCGCGCCTGGCGGCACGCTGTTGCTCTATACCGGGGTGGCGATCGTTGACGGTGAAGATCCTTTGCTCAATGCCATTCGCCTGTCGCTGGGCGATACGGGTTGGGACTGGGATTACCAGGAAATCGATCCGGATGTGTTCGGTGAGGAGCTGGAAAAACCGCAGTATGCTCAGGCCGAGCGGATCGCCTGCGTGGCGTTGCGCCTGAGCTATCAGCCCAATCTGCGCCAACGCTAGACCGATGCCCGCCTTGCGCAAGCATCGGCCCGGTAATGCTCAGGCCGCCTTGGTCTGGGCATTGCTCTTGAGCGACTTGCGCAGCACTTCCATCGACTGCCCCAGTTCCTGCAGCTGACGTTTGCTCAGCAGCTTGCTGGCCTGGGGGAACATGTCGCGTTCCTCTTCCTCGATGTGGTGCTCCAACAGCTCCTTGAGCACCTTGACTCTGCCTGCGAACTCGAGGGTGGATGGCGAGGTTTCCTTGATGTCGGGCAATACCAGCGCTTCTACGGCGCGATGCTCTTCCTTGGCCTCGATGGCGAGTACGGCGTCGTCCTTGCTGCCGGCGCGCCTGAAGGCCGGATAGAAAATCTGCTCTTCAAGCTCGGTGTGAATCTTCAATTCCTGCTCGATCTTGAGCAGCAGTTTCTTGCGCGTCTGCACCGCGCGCTCGGTGGTGTCCTCGAGCTTGCTCAGCAGCTCCTTTACGGTTTCGTGATCCTTTTTCAGCAGTTCGATGGCATTCATCGTTTTGCTCTCCTCAGGTCTACCAATCACATCGGTAAAAATGCCAGGGCCCGCTTCTAGCGGGCCCTGGCATGACGGTCACGACTCGCGACCGCTTTGGCTTTTCTGACCGCCCTTGCGCCCGGCTTCGGACGCTCTCTGACGGTCGTTGGCGAAGTTGCCGCCGCTGTTGTGACCACCTTTACGGCCGGCTTCCGAGGCCTTTTCACGATCGTTTGCGAAGTTACCCGGATTTTTGTTGGTCGCCATTGCTGGTACCTCCTGATAGTTACTCGCGAGGCGTTATTGCCTCTACATAAAATGAGGCAGGCTCTGCCGCGAGTCGTTCAGGCTTTTTTTCATCAGCCGTTGACCACACTTCCACCGTTGACATGCAGCATCTGCCCGGTGACATAAGAGGCATCGTTGCTGGCCAGATAAACGAATGCCGGAGCGACCTCTGCAGGTTGTCCAGGCCGGCCCAGCGGCGTGTCGGCACCGAACTCGGAGACCTTCTCGGCGCTGAATGTGGACGGGATCAGCGGCGTCCAGATCGGCCCAGGCGCAACGCCATTGACGCGAATGCCACGCGGCGCCAGGTTGATCGACAGCGAGCGGGTGAACGAGGTGATCGCGCCCTTGGTCGAGGAATAGTCGAGCAGCATCGGGTTGCCCTTGTAGGCCGTCACCGAACTGGTGTTGATGATGCTCGCCCCCGGCTGCAGATGCTCCAGCGCAACCTTGGTCAGGTGGAACATGGCGAAGATGTTGGTGCGGAAAGTCTGCTCCCACTGCGACTCGTCGAGTGCTTCGAGGTTGTGCTCGGGATGCTGTTCGCCGGCGTTGTTGATGAGGATATCGAGGCGCCCCCACTTGGCGATCACGGCGTCGACCACGCACTGGCAGAAGCCGCCGTCGCCCACGTCACCCGCCAGGGCGATGGCTTCGCCGCCGTGGTGCTTCACCTCGTCGAGGGTTTTCTGCGCGTCTTCATCCTCGTTCAGGTAAACCAATGCAACCTTGGCCCCTTCCAGGGCGTAGTGCACGGCAACGGCGCGACCGATACCGCTGTCGCCGCCGGTGATGATCGCCACCTTGCCGGTCGGCTTGCCGGCCGCGCGGTAATCATCGGCAAGGTAGACCGGCTCAGGGTGCATGGCGTGTTCGACACCAGGTTGCCGCTGCTGATGCTGAGGCGGCAGGGTCTTGTCGTTCATCCTTCACTCCTCCTTTCGCTGGTGTTCAGACTGCCTTCAGCTGCGGGCTCGCAGTCATCACCGGATGAGTCTTGTGGCGATTCTCGAAGCAGAAGTTGGTGGCCTGCACGTAGCCTTCGGCCGAACCGCAATCGAAGCGGCGACCCTTGAATTTGTAGGCCAGCACACAGCCCTGCTGGGCCTGCTTCATCAGCGCGTCGGTGATCTGGATCTCGCCGCTCTTGCCCGGTTCGGTCTGCTCGATCAGCTCGAAGATATCCGGCGTGAGGATGTAGCGGCCGATTATCGCCAGGTTCGACGGCGCATCTTCGGGGTTGGGTTTCTCCACCATCCGCTCGATGCGGAAGATGTCGTCGCGCAGCGCTTCGCCGGCGATCACGCCGTAGCGCGAAACCTCCTCCATCGGTACTTCCTGAATGGCGACGATGGAGCAGCGGAACTGTTCGTAAAGCTTGACCATCTGGGCCAGCACGCCGTCGCCTTCCAGGTTCAGGCACAGGTCATCGGCCAGCACCACGGCGAACGCCTCGTCGCCGATCAACGAGCGGCCGGTGAGGATGGCGTGACCGAGGCCTTTCATCTCGATCTGGCGGGTATAGGAGAAGGTGCACTGATCGATCAGGTGGCGCACACCACTCAAGGATTTTTCCTTGCCGGTGTTGGAAATCTCGTGTTCCAGCTCGTAGCTGATGTCGAAGTGGTCTTCCAGCGAACGCTTGCCACGGCCGGTGACGATGGCGATTTCATGCAGCCCGGCTTGCAGGGCTTCTTCGACGCCATACTGGATCAACGGGGTGTCGACCACCGGGAGCATTTCCTTGGGCATCGACTTGGTAGCGGGAAGAAAACGGGTGCCGTAACCGGCTGCGGGAAATAAACATTTCTTGATCATGAGTTCTATACCAATTGAGTGACTCGGTAATAGAACCTGACCCGTTTAGAACCTTTACGGTTCAAGATATTTCAGCAGGCGCCGTTTCGCTGCTGCGCTTTTTACGAAGTTCGGCACCTCGACCTCAGCACGTGGATGCCGAGGTGCCGCTGCAAGCAAGAAGCCGTCCCTATGCGGGATAACGGCTCACTTCGATCAGATTGCCGTCCGGGTCGCGAAAGTACACCGATTCGATAGGCCCCACGGCGCCGGTGCGCGCCACCGGCCCCTCTTCCACCGTCACGCCCTGCTCGGCCAGATGAGCCATGACTCGCTCCAGCGGCCACAGGGTGATCAGGCACAGATCAATGGCGCCTGGTGTCGGCTTGATCGCCTTGGGCTCGAACTCACGCCCGGCCTGATGCAGGTTGAATTTCTGCTGGCCGAATACCAGAGCACTGCGCCCGGCGCCGAAACGCTCGTGGCGCATGCCCAGTACGCGCTCATAGAAATCGACGGTGGCGTCGATATCCGCCACCGTCAGTACCAGATGGTCCAGTCTCTCGATCATGCTCAATGCCTGTCCAGAAGATGAAAACGCGGCAACCCGAGGTGCCAGTGAATCGCCGCCAGACGAGCGGCCAGCACCACGAGCATCGCCGCTGCGGTGTCGAGCCAGTGCGGCGTGCCCAAGGCACGCAGGCCGATAAAGGTCAGCGCGCCGGCGATGCAGGCCGTGGCGTAGATTTCCTTCTGGAAGATCAGCGGAATCTCGTTGCACAGCACGTCGCGAATCACCCCACCAACCACACCGGTCATCACCCCCATGATCACGGCGGTACTGATCGGCGTGCCGTGCTGCAGCGCCAGCTCGGTGCCATACACGGTGAACACGGCCAGGCCGAAGGCATCGGCGATCAGCAGGCCCTTCTCGTGAATAGGCCGGGTCATGCGCACCCAGGCCACCGTGCCCAGCGCCGCCAGGGAGGCGACCAGGATGTAGGTGTCATCGCGAATCCAGCTGACCGGATGATTGTCCAGAATCAGGTCGCGCAGCGTGCCGCCGCCCAGCGCGGTGACGATGGCCATCACCAGCACGCCGAACAAGTCCATGGACTTGCGCCCCGCCATCAGCGCACCGGTGATGGCAAATACCGCCACGCCGAACAGGTCGGCGACATAGAAAAGCTTTTCCATGCAGTCCTCAGCGGCTGACCGGCGTACGCAGGGTGACGAACTCCTCGGCGGCGCTCGGGTGCACACCGATGGTCTCATCGAAGATCTGCTTGGTCGCGCCGGCTTTCAGCGCAACAGCCAGACCCTGAACGATCTCGCCGGCTTCCGGGCCGACCATATGGCAGCCGAGCACGCGGTCGCTGTCGGCATCGACCACCAGCTTCATCAGCGTGCGCTCGGGGTTCTCGGTCAGCGTCAGCTTCATCGGACGGAAACGGCTCTCGAAGATCTTCACCTTGTGCCCAGCTTCAATGGCCTGCTCTTCGCTCAGGCCAACGGTGCCGATATTCGGCAGGCTGAACACGGCGGTGGGGATCATGCGGTAATCCAGAGGACGGTACTCCTCGGGTTTGAACAGCCGGCGCGCCACGGCCATGCCTTCGGCCAGCGCCACCGGGGTCAGCTGCACGCGGCCGATCACGTCGCCAAGGGCGAGAATCGACGGCGTGGAGGTCTGGAACAGATCGTCCACCTCGATGTAGCCGCGCTTGTCCAACTTCACCTCGACGTTTTCCAGGCCCAGGTTGTCGAGCATCGGCCGGCGACCGGTGGCGTAGAACACGCAATCGGCCTCCAGTACTCGGCCGTCCTTGAGCGTCGCGGCCAGGCTGCCATCGGCCTTGCGTTCGATGCTGGCGATGTCGGCGTTGAACTGCAGGTCCAGGCCCTTCTTGCTCAGCTCCTCGCGCAGGTGCTCGCGAACCGCACCGTCGAAGCCACGCAGGAACAGGTCGCCGCGATACAGCAATGAAGTCTGCGCGCCCAGGCCATGGAAGATCGAGGCGAACTCCACGGCGATATAGCCACCACCCACCACCAATACGCGCTTGGGTAGTTGCTTGAGGAAGAAGGCTTCGTTGGAGCTGATGGCGTGCTCGCGACCGGGAATATCGGGAATCTGCGGCCAGCCGCCGGTGGCGATCAGGATGCGTTCGGTGCTGTGACGCTGGCCATTCACCTCGACGGTATGCGCATCGACGATGCGCGCATGACCTTCGAACAGACTGACGCCGCTATTGGTCAACAGGTTACGGTAGATGCCATTGAGGCGTTCGATCTCGCGGTTCTTGTTGGCGATCAGCGTCGTCCAGTCGAAGTTCGCCTCACCCAGTGACCAGCCGAAACCAGAGGCCTGCTCGAAGTCCTCGGCGAAATGCGCGCCGTACACCAGCAGTTTTTTCGGTACGCAGCCAACGTTGACGCAGGTGCCGCCCAGGTAGCGGCTCTCGGCGACCGCAACGCGCGCACCATAACCAGCGGCGAAGCGCGCCGCACGCACGCCGCCGGAACCGGCGCCGATAACGAACAGGTCGAAGTCGTGACTCATGAGGGTATCTCCTTGGCAGACGAGGAGCATACCGCAAAGGCCCGCGCTAAGCTGATAGGCAGAGGAGAACCCCATGCGCCCTACCCTGACTCACCTTGCCCTGCACGTCCCCGACCTCGACGCCTGCATCGCCTTCTATCAGCGTTTCTGCGGCATGCAGGTGATCCACGAGCGCCCCGGCAAGGGCACACGCATCGTCTGGATGGCCGAGCCAGGCAAGGAGCACCAGTTCATCTTCGTGATCATGCCCGGCGGCCAGGACCGCAACCTGGCGGCCAATGACTACAGCCACTTCGGCTTTGCCCTGAGCAGCCGCGAGGACGTCGACCGCATCGCCGCCCTGGCCGAACAGGCGGGCTGCCTGATCTGGCCGCCACGCGACGAACCCTACCCGGTGGGCTATTACTGTGGCCTGCGCGACCCGGCCGGCAACTACGTGGAGTTCAGCTACGGCCAGCCGCTCGGCCCCGGCTCGGAACAGATGCCCATCCCCTGAAATGCAAAACGCCACCCGAGGGTGGCGTCAGTTTGAGCATCAATGCACCGACTCTGTAGGAGCGGCGCCCCGCCGCGAACTGGGGCGACGAGGCATCGCAAAGCTTCGCCCCGAGGCGGGGCTCCTACGCAAGGCTGCTCTGACAGGCACGTTTCGTTGACCTGCAGACGTATCAGAACGCCTTGCCAGTCTTGTACAGGTTCTCGAAGCAGAAATTGGTCGCGTCGATGTAACCCTCGGCGCTACCGCAATCGAAACGCTGGCCCTTGAACTTGTATGCCATCACGCAGCCCTGCTGGGCCTGGCGCATCAGCGCATCAGTGATCTGGATTTCGCCACCCTTGCCCGGCGGTGTGCTGCGAATCAGATCGAAGATATCCGGGGTGAGGATGTAGCGGCCGATGATCGCCAGGTTCGACGGCGCGTCCTCGGGCTTGGGCTTCTCCACCATGTTGCTGACGCGGTAGATGTCATCGCGGATCATCTCGCCAGCGATCACACCATACTTGGACGTCTCGTCCTTCGGCACTTCCTGAATCGCCACGATGGAGCAGCGGAACTGGTTGTACAGCTTGACCATCTGCGCCAGCACGCTATCGCCTTCCAGGTTCAGGCACAGGTCGTCAGCCAGTACCACAGCGAACGGCTCGTCACCGATCAGCGGCTGACCGCAGAGGATGGCGTGGCCCAGGCCTTTCATTTCAACCTGACGGGTGTAGGAGAAGCTGCACTCGTCGATCAGACGACGGATGCCAACCAGGTACTTCTCCTTGTCGGTGCCCTTGATCTGGTGTTCGAGCTCGTAGCTCACGTCAAAATGGTCTTCCAGCGCACGCTTGCCGCGACCGGTGACGATGGAGATCTGGTTGAGGCCAGCCTCGAGTGCCTCTTCAACCCCGTATTGAATCAGTGGCTTGTTCACCACCGGCAACATTTCCTTGGGCATTGCCTTGGTAGCGGGCAGGAAGCGCGTGCCGTAACCGGCAGCGGGGAACAGGCATTTCTTGATCATGGGACTCCCTAGTGGGGATGGTTGGAATGCGCGCTCAGTCTATCAAGCCGCGCTAGCCTTACAACTGCCGCTTGCAGGTCGACCGATGCCGCGATAAAGAAAACCCAGCTCCGCCAGCTGATCGGCGTCATAAATGTTGCGCCCGTCGAACAGCACCGGCATGCGCATCGCACCGCGAATACGCGGGAAGTCCGGCTGACGGAACTGCTTCCACTCCGTCACCAGCACCAATGCATCCGCACCCTGGGCGACGGCATAGGGGGATTCGCTCAACATCAGTTGCCCCGCCTCGACGGCCGCCGCATAGCGTGCGGCAACAGCTGCCGTGGCAGCAGGGTCGCAGGCCTGCACCTTGGCGCCGGCGGTCAGCAGTGCGTCGAGCAGCACCAGGCTGGGCGCCTCGCGCAGATCGTCAGTACCGGGCTTGAATGCCAGCCCCCAGAGCGCGACGACCCGCCCCTGCAAGTGGCCATTGAAATGCTCGCGCAGGGCCTGGAACAGCAGCGTTTTCTGCAACGCATTGCGCGCTTCGACCGCACGCAGGATGCCCGGCTCGATGCCCTCGTGCTCCGCCGTACGGATCAGCGCTTTCACGTCCTTGGGAAAGCACGAGCCGCCGTAGCCACAGCCGGCATAGATGAAGTGCGTGCCGATACGTCGGTCGCTACCGATACCGCGGCGTACCTCCTCAATATCAACGCCCAACCGCGCGCAGATACCTGCCATCTCGTTGATAAAGGAAATCTTGGTCGCCAGAAAGGCATTGGCCGCGTACTTGCTGAACTCGGCGGCGCGCACGCTCATGCACAACAGGCGCTCGTGATTACGCAGAAATGGCGCATACAGCCGGCGCAGCAACTCGCGCCCACGCTCCTCGTCGCAGCCGACGATCACCCGATCGGGGCGCATGAAGTCCTCGACCGCAGAACCTTCCTTGAGAAACTCTGGATTGCTCGCCACGATCACTCGCGCCCGCTGTTCCCGACGCGCCAGACCGGCGTTGATGTGCTGCGCTACACGCTCGGCGGTGCCCACCGGCACCGTGGATTTGTCCACCACCAGACACGCATGATCGAGCCGCTCACCCAGCTCGTCGGCAACCGCCAGCACATGGCTCAGATCGGCAGAACCGTCCTCGCCACTGGGCGTGCCCACCGCAATGAAAATGACCTCGGCGCGGCGGATGCCGGCCTTCAGCTGCGAAGTGAAACTGAGCTGCCCACCCGCCAGCTGCGCCTTGAGCATCGTCTCCAGGCCAGGCTCGTAGATCGGCACCTCACCTCGCGAAAGCATCGCGACGCGCTGCGGATCTCGCTCGACGCAGACCACCTGATTGCCCATTTCGGCAAAACAGGTGGCCGTCACCAAACCTACGTATCCTGCTCCAATCACGCATATCTGCATCGCAGCATCCTCCTGGCCTATGCTGCGATTGCAACCAATCGCGGTGGCAGCGATATGACGGAACGACGAAGGAATGATGACAGGCGTGTATGTACGCATCATGGGTACGCATAGCGTGAAAACTGTGGGGACCAGAAAAACAAAAGCCCCTGTAGGTTTACCTGCAGGGGCTTTGCGAAAGTGGTGGTGAAGAACAGATTCGAACCCGTGCCGGTAGCGTGTCAGTCCATGCCAAACCTGCTCAATAGGGGCTTTCCGCTCCCCTCAACGGCTCGTTTCGTCGCTATTCGGCTCTATGATTTCGACACTCAACCAGCACGCAGCTCGTTGATCAACTCCGGGTGTCGCCCCAAGATTTTGAACAACTGCACCAGCGGTTGCGGTGCTTCTGTGCTGCCTCGCTCGTAACGAGAAAACGCATTCGGCCCACCGCCGAACAGCTCGGCCGCTTCACGTTGGCTCAACCGCAACTGCTTACGCACGCTGCGAATAAGCTCCTGATTGCCGTCCTGGGCGTTCACCTGCTGGCGAAACTCGTTCATGGCACGGATAACGCGCTCACTCTCAGCCGGCCCAGTCAGGGACTCGCCGCACGCATCGCACCAGTCAGCCGTTACTGCAGTAATTTGGGTGGTCTGCCCCTTGTAGGTGAAGGGCATATCGCGGGTGTCGTGAACCAGTTCCGCCCCGCCGCATACTGGACATTTCATGGTCACTTCTCCTTGAAGGAAACGATCAGCAGATCGGCCACCAGCGTGAACTTCAGATAGACCTGCCCGAATTCGGTGTCGGGTCGGTAAACGTCCTGCCAGGTAGTATGATCCGCATAGGTTGTCATGCTCTTGAAAAAGTCGCGGCTGCTCAGGGCACTGATAACGGCCAGCATGTCAGCCATCTCCATACCCAGCTCGGCGCCCCCTTCCAAGGCTACGCGGGTGAAGCGATAACGCTGCTCGGTTACGGCCTGCTTCACCAGCTCAAGCTTGAAATGGGGTTTGCGCTTTTCCATGCCGCACAAAATAACCTTTTAGGTTAATCTCTTCAAGGGAGCGTCCATGCCAAACGACAAACGCCAGCAACTACGCAATGAGTTGCTGGCTGGTGCCGAATCCAAGCCAGCAAAGCCTGCTAACCAGCGATATTTCGCTAGCCTGCGCGAACGTGTACGGCACTCCAGGCAGTCACCTGCTCCATCGAATTGAAGCGAGCAGTTGGCTGATTAGCGTCTTGAGCCGAGAGAAGAGCGACAAGCCAGAAATCAAAAAGCCCCGAAAGCTTGTCAGCTTTCAGGGCTTTAGGTATTGCGAAAGTGGCGGTGAAGAAGAGATTCGAACCCGTTTCGGTAGCGTCTCAATCCGTGCCAAACCCGCTCAATACGGGCTTTGCGCTACCCTCACCGTCTCGATTCGTCGCTATCAGGCTCTATGATTTCGACACTTTTTCGACACATGAGCCGTGTGGTCAGCTTACGCAGCTGAGCTTTTCTACCTGCGCAAATGCCTCTGACTCGATCACAGGCAGCGAATGAGGCGACTCCACTCGTTCTTTCAGCTTGCTAGAAAACTCCATGGCGGACCGCTGATCCCTGAAACACAGGGTCAACGAACCTGCACTAACGACCCACTGCTCAGACTCTCTGCCATCAGATTTTTCAATCGAAATATCCATGCTGCCTCCATAACACAATGGTCTAGGTTGCAAAAATCTGGCAAAAAAAAGACCAACCATACGGTTGGCCTTGCCTAAGAAGTATGAGCTGCACCAACTTGCATGGAGTGCACTCACACTTTCGCTTTACCGCATTGCAGATTCATGACAATAGCCAGTTTTTTTCCAGTGTCCATCTGTCCGCTCGCTGATTCGTTGCAATATTTTAGAAACACACGCCCAGTACCTTGCAGCCCTCTAAACCGAGGGTTTCACCTTGATTCGCAATGTACGCAAGACGCTGGATTCCATCGCAACCAACAACGAAGACGCCGCTTTCACCCTGATGCGAGCTGCTGAGAACACCCGAGACGAGGTGCTACGCCAGCACATGCTCCGACTAATTCACCGCTTGAACCAAGACGCCGTAGACCTCCGCATTCTTCGCGATGAGGTATTCGACCCATCCGCTAAGCGCGCCCTATCAGTCAACATTTAGTGACCCTTTGCCCATCCCTCCCCCTCTCGCTGAAACACCTGCATTCTGTGATGATATCGACGCCCCCAATGGCGATGACTCTTACAGGATATGGTCCATGCCGCTTGTTGATCAGATGCTTTCTCAAGTACTCGTTCTGCAGGTCAACCTTTACGCCTGCAAGGCTCGTCTGGAGGCCGATAGCGACCCCGAAGCACTACATGACCTGCGCATAGCGGTGCGCCGTATTCGCAGCCTTCTCCATCCTCTAAGACGGCATCCGGCTGTTGTACCGCTTCGCCATGCAGCATCAGAGGTTGGCCAGATCACCACCCCCGTCCGCGACCTTGAAGTTCTTGCTGCTGAGCTTGGCCGGCGTGGTCTTGCTGCTGGTTGCAGTGCTCGTTTAGCTCGGCTTCGTTCGCATTACAGAGACATACTTGCCTCCCCTGAGCTTGAGCGACTCTTTACGCGCCTTGATTGTTGGCGCTGATAGAAAATTGACCCACCCTGCCGATTGAAATTTGACCCAGGGCGGATTGCTGATTTTGTTACCAGCAACTGTGGATAAGTCTACCAGCGCAGCTGCTGTTGCCCCCACTCCTTCGCTAGCCCAGTTCAGTTGTTTAAGACCTGCCACACGCAGCCATGTAGCAGGCCGTCGTCGCCATGAAATCAGAACGGCTCATCGTCCTCCGGTTCTTGGCCGCCCTTACGCTTTCGCTCCCGTGATTTGATCTTGGCCTGGGCCGCCAAGCTACTGTGTTGCAGGCGATAGGACTCGTTACCGGTTTCGACGATGTGGCAGTGGTGGGTCAGCCGATCCAGCAGGGCGGTGGTCATCTTGG
>NZ_FMZQ01000035.1 GCF_900102635.1 Ectopseudomonas chengduensis
GGAGCTTGCTCCTTGATTTAGCGGCGGACGGGTGAGTAATGCCTAGGAATCTGCCTGGTAGTGGGGGATAACGTTCCGAAAGGAACGCTAATACCGCATACGTCCTACGGGAGAAAGCAGGGGACCTTCGGGCCTTGCGCTATCAGATGAGCCTAGGTCGGATTAGCTAGTTGGTGAGGTAATGGCTCACCAAGGCGACGATCCGTAACTGGTCTGAGAGGATGATCAGTCACACTGGAACTGAGACACGGTCCAGACTCCTACGGGAGGCAGCAGTGGGGAATATTGGACAATGGGCGAAAGCCTGATCCAGCCATGCCGCGTGTGTGAAGAAGGTCTTCGGATTGTAAAGCACTTTAAGTTGGGAGGAAGGGCATTAACCTAATACGTTAGTGTTTTGACGTTACCGACAGAATAAGCACCGGCTAACTTCGTGCCAGCAGCCGCGGTAATACGAAGGGTGCAAGCGTTAATCGGAATTACTGGGCGTAAAGCGCGCGTAGGTGGTTCGTTAAGTTGGATGTGAAAGCCCCGGGCTCAACCTGGGAACTGCATCCAAAACTGGCGAGCTAGAGTACGGTAGAGGGTGGTGGAATTTCCTGTGTAGCGGTGAAATGCGTAGATATAGGAAGGAACACCAGTGGCGAAGGCGACCACCTGGACTGATACTGACACTGAGGTGCGAAAGCGTGGGGAGCAAACAGGATTAGATACCCTGGTAGTCCACGCCGTAAACGATGTCAACTAGCCGTTGGGTTCCTTGAGAACTTAGTGGCGCAGCTAACGCATTAAGTTGACCGCCTGGGGAGTACGGCCGCAAGGTTAAAACTCAAATGAATTGACGGGGGCCCGCACAAGCGGTGGAGCATGTGGTTTAATTCGAAGCAACGCGAAGAACCTTACCTGGCCTTGACATGCTGAGAACTTTCCAGAGATGGATTGGTGCCTTCGGGAGCTCAGACACAGGTGCTGCATGGCTGTCGTCAGCTCGTGTCGTGAGATGTTGGGTTAAGTCCCGTAACGAGCGCAACCCTTGTCCTTAGTTACCAGCACGTAATGGTGGGCACTCTAAGGAGACTGCCGGTGACAAACCGGAGGAAGGTGGGGATGACGTCAAGTCATCATGGCCCTTACGGCCAGGGCTACACACGTGCTACAATGGTCGGTACAAAGGGTTGCCAAGCCGCGAGGTGGAGCTAATCCCATAAAACCGATCGTAGTCCGGATCGCAGTCTGCAACTCGACTGCGTGAAGTCGGAATCGCTAGTAATCGTGAATCAGAATGTCACGGTGAATACGTTCCCGGGCCTTGTACACACCGCCCGTCACACCATGGGAGTGGGTTGCTCCAGAAGTAGCTAGTCTAACCTTCGGGGGGACGGTTACCACGGAGTGATTCATGACTGGGGTGAAGTCGTAACAAGGTAGCCGTAGGGGAACCTGCGGCTGGATCACCTCCTTAATCGAAGACATCAGCTTCTTCATAAGTATCCACACGAATTGCTTGATTCATAGTCGAAGACGATGCTGTAACGCGACCCTGTTATAGGTCTGTAGCTCAGTTGGTTAGAGCGCACCCCTGATAAGGGTGAGGTCGGCAGTTCAAATCTGCCCAGACCTACCAATTGCTTGGTGCAGAAGAATACGGGGCCATAGCTCAGCTGGGAGAGCGCCTGCCTTGCACGCAGGAGGTCAGCGGTTCGATCCCGCTTGGCTCCACCACTCTCTCGTGTTGCGGTGAGTGTTAAAGAGTTCAGAAATGAGCGCTTCAGGGAAAGCCTGTTGAGTGCTGATTTCTGGTCTTTTGACCGGTACGAATATCGTTCTTTAAAAATTTGGATATGTGATAGAAGTGACTGATTAATTGCTTTCACTGGCAATTGATCTGGTCAAGGTAAAATTTGTAGTTCTCAAGACGCAAATTTTCGGCGAATGTCGTCTTCACGATTGAGACAGTAACCAGATTGCTTGGGGTTATATGGTCAAGTGAAGAAGCGCATACGGTGGATGCCTTGGCAGTCAGAGGCGATGAAAGACGTGGTAGCCTGCGAAAAGCTTTGGGGAGTCGGCAAACAGACTGTGATCCAGAGATCTCTGAATGGGGGAACCCACCCGGCATAAGCCGGGTATCTTGTACTGAATCCATAGGTGCAAGAGGCGAACCAGGGGAACTGAAACATCTAAGTACCCTGAGGAAAAGAAATCAACCGAGATTCCCTAAGTAGTGGCGAGCGAACGGGGACTAGCCCTTAAGTTGATTTGAGTGTAGTGGAAGGCTCTGGAAAGTGCCGCCGTAGTGGGTGATAGCCCCGTACACGAAACGCTCTTATCAATGAAATCGAGTAGGACGGGGCACGAGAAACCTTGTCTGAACATGGGGGGACCATCCTCCAAGGCTAAATACTACTGACTGACCGATAGTGAACCAGTACCGTGAGGGAAAGGCGAAAAGAACCCCGGAGAGGGGAGTGAAATAGAACCTGAAACCGTATGCGTACAAGCAGTGGGAGCCTACTTTGTTGGGTGACTGCGTACCTTTTGTATAATGGGTCAGCGACTTATATTCAGTGGCGAGCTTAACCGAATAGGGGAGGCGTAGCGAAAGCGAGTCTTAATAGGGCGCTTTAGTCGCTGGGTATAGACCCGAAACCGGGCGATCTATCCATGGGCAGGTTGAAGGTTAGGTAACACTGACTGGAGGACCGAACCGACTACCGTTGAAAAGTTAGCGGATGACCTGTGGATCGGAGTGAAAGGCTAATCAAGCTCGGAGATAGCTGGTTCTCCTCGAAAGCTATTTAGGTAGCGCCTCGTGTATCACTGCTGGGGGTAGAGCACTGTTTCGGCTAGGGGGTCATCCCGACTTACCAAACCGATGCAAACTCCGAATACCAGCAAGTGTCAGCACGGGAGACACACGGCGGGTGCTAACGTCCGTCGTGAAAAGGGAAACAACCCAGACCGTCAGCTAAGGTCCCAAAGTTATGGTTAAGTGGGAAACGATGTGGGAAGGCTTAGACAGCTAGGAGGTTGGCTTAGAAGCAGCCATCCTTTAAAGAAAGCGTAATAGCTCACTAGTCGAGTCGGCCTGCGCGGAAGATGTAACGGGGCTCAAACCATACACCGAAGCTACGGGTTCATCCTTTGGATGAGCGGTAGAGGAGCGTTCTGTAAGCCTGTGAAGGTGAGTTGAGAAGCTTGCTGGAGGTATCAGAAGTGCGAATGCTGACATGAGTAACGACAATG
>NZ_FMZQ01000007.1 GCF_900102635.1 Ectopseudomonas chengduensis
CCGGATTGGCAAGAAAGTGGCAAACCAGTGCTCGTGATGGCAGCAGTGCCTACTCCAGTGCAGGTCTGACCTTCGACAGCGATCCGTGGTGAAACCGATGGCGCAGTGCCTACGGCCACTGAATCGCCTGCTATGGCTGAAAACGATAGTGAGATTGTTACGAGGAGGGTAAGAAGGATTTTCATGTTGGCCTCACTTGCACATGGTCTGGACTTGAACGATCCCGCACGGATTGTTGTTGATCTGCCGCCAATTCAACCCCTGGACCCAGACGGCAAGCCTCGGGATAAAGTCGGTGCCGTTATCTTCTGCCCAGGTGTGGTAGCCACCGATGTTCGAGCCCACACCAGAGTCGCAGACCGTACTGGCTGTAACATAGATTTTTGGTGTCTCCGGAGCTGTGCACGTTGGCTTAGGGACTGCGGTTCCGGCGCGCACGAGATCAATAGTGATGTCCTTCCCTCCGGCCACGACCACCATAGGAGGCTGCACGCTAGTCATGCCGAATAGCTGGGGATTCATTCCGCTGCTGTAGCGCTGATAGTTGAGTGCACTGCCCTGATCATCACGAAGGTTGACCTGGCCGCTATAGCTTCCAGTACCGAAGGCTTCCCAGTGCCATTCCTCTGCGTATGCCATTGCAGCCTGCGAAAGAAGCGAGAGCACAGCTCCAATCAAAACCAGTTGTTTATTCATCCATCACCTCAAATCACCTCAAATCACCTCAAACGCCATTGAGCCATTTCAGAAATGGCCCTCTGGTCTTCTCGATTGCTCGGTACACCTTCACCGCGTATGTGCGCTGTCGTGCCAGCTGCTCAGGTTTCTTCGGGTTTTCTCCGGTGTGGTAGCAACCCACGGCATGCCAGAAAGAGTTACTGAACTTGTTTAGGCACCTGCGCATGATCCAGCCCGCAGCCCAAAGGTTTGCGCATGTGTCGTGCTGCAGGGCACTAGCCCCGATCCCAACCTCCTCCGTTTTCGAAAGCCAGGCCGAGTTCACTTGTGCCGGTCCATAGTCGAAGGAGCCGTTAGTGTTCTTGTTCGCCATGCCTTTTCGTCCGCCTTCGACATACAGCAAGCCACCGATAAGCTCAGGAGGTAACTGGTATGAACGAGCGACGGTCATCACGCAGGCGCGAGGAACCTCGTTGTGTTGTATTGCCGGTGGAAGATCAAACATACAATATCAGAATACCGTGTAGTCCGAACAAAATTTAGACAACTCAACTGCCTCTTGCAAGGTTCCAGTAGTACTGGCTGAACACCTGGTTTACAACGGCTGTAGGCGGGTTCTTCTCGGGGTATCCTAATGACCGCTCCACCAACTCAACATTGACTGGTGTCTTCCTGTACCAGATCACGGCCGCCCAGACTTTGTGTCCCTTGATCTCCTCCAGAGGGATGTAGAAGTCAAACGTGACGCCTTTCAGTAGGTACTGCTTGGCCCACAACTCGAACCCTTTCTTGTCAGTCATGATGACGTTTGCAGGTTTAACCAAGCGACGATACTGCTTGCCTGCCTCGTAGTAGGAGACGACAAGAACCCCATCAATGACCTGTTCAATTGTTCCAGGGAAGCGCTGAGGAGCCATCTGCGCTACAAGAGCTGCGTCCACATCTCCACGGGTCGACCACAGAATTGCGTAATAGACGTTTGTGGCTTTCGTCCGCAGTGACTGGAGTCCCGTCGCCTCACCAACTCCAGTGCCGGCCACCCACCAGAGTGTAAGTAGCAGTGCGGCGCAAGATGCCCCACCACTAATGAGCCTGATGACAAGGGACTTGACGGGGTTTTCATAGCGCCACTGGCTATAGGCCTCCACGAGCGCCATAAATCTGCCGTATTCCCGGACCCTTTCCTCTCCCCGGCCGCCAGCGCGGACGGGCTGTTGTTTGTCCAGCAGAATGCTCAAGCGCTCGCTAAGGTCACGCAGGCGATCATCATCCATCTGCGCTACTCAGTACTGTTCGAAAGGCAAAGCGATTTGTTCATCGCCGATGGCTAGCTGCACACTGTTGCTGGCTATACCAGCCAATCTTGGGAGTACGACGCTACCCGATGCATCCCTAACAGGCATGGAAGAAATATCGTCGCCAACACGCCAAAATCCGCCGCCGATGAATGCCCCCCCCTCTGCTAGCCCTCCAACCTGTGGGCGATATGTCGCAAGCAGTAGAGCTGACAGCTGAACTTTTGGCTCTTCTTTCTTCGTCTCGACTTCTTCTACAGGCATTGGCGCACTGAAGGCCGCCTCAATGAGGTCATCACTCACAACGACCTGCCCATCATCTAGGGTTTTATCATTCGATGCCTGAACAATCGGAAGTGAGTATGAGACTTGGGTGTTGGCCATCTCTGTGACAGGTGCTTGCTCACCGTACACAGCCTGATACTTCATCTTCTGATTCATGTCGCTCAGGGTCACCCAAAGACCGTAGACAAGAAGCATCCCGCCGACAAACAGAAGCCCTTTCACGAGATCAGGTGAGAGGTTTGTCTCGATCTTCATACCCCGGCTCCTACTTTCTGGTCTGTACGAACGCGAATACAGAAAGGCGATACACGGGCGACATAGGTCGTTTTGACTCCTTCCTTATCATCGCCTTTGTTGATCGCGTACTCCACGGTCCCCATTTCAATGTCGGTACGCAGAGCCATCGCTCGCATACCAGCTCGCAGACCCGACATCGAGGTTGAGCTTACCTCCAGAGACTCACGACCTGTCGCTATGCACAGTTTCTGAAGCCCTACAGGCATCCCATTGACCACAACCTCTTCAGAGCCGACCTGCTCGACCCTATCAACATCCAGGTTAAGTCCGTATTGCTCGATGTTGACGATCCTAGTGAGCGTCAACTGATCTGATACTGAGTCGAAACCGATGAACGCAGCCTGCCAGCGGTCATTCACAGGGAGAAGTGCTTGGTAGGCCTCTTTCCATTCAATCAGTCGAAGATTCGCAGAGGCCTGCCTCTTCACGATTTCGCCAAGGTTTTTCCAGGCTTCAGGAATCGCAAGCAAAAAAACAATCCCCAATGCCCCGCCGAGACCGATAACAAGCTTTTTGTTGGTGATCACTTGTCGTTACCCCCCAGCCTATAGCGCCAGTATTTGTGGTCGGCGTCACCGACTTGAATATTCTCTTCGGCATGATCCATTACACGGACCGTCATGCCTGTTTTGTTATTCAACGCCGCAAGAAGCGGCTCAGCCTGATCCCGCGCAGAGCCCACGTCGAGAACCTGTGGCACCGAGAATTCAACGTAGAAGTCATCTCTCGCCTGGATTGCTTCACTCGACATACTCATAGCCTGATTGACCGTTGAAGCGCGGGGATCAACCTCATCGTAAAAACGGATACGATGGATGATTACTCCCTCAAGCAGGGCTACCTGCCGAAGCATGAGATCGAGCTTGGCGATACGCCCCTCATGACCAGGTTTCGTTTTAAGTAGAAACTCCCTGTGCCGCAGCAGATCGAGGCTCTGAGAGCTGTTCTTGTACGCCTCCTCATAACCGGCAATCTCGCTTTGGTACTCAGCCCGCTCCGCGCCTAGGCGCGCCCACTGAAGACCTATCGAGCCACCAAGGGCCAGAGCACCGACAAGCGCTAAGCTGACCGCCGGAAACCACCCCAGAGATTCATCAACGCTCTGCGGCTTTGAGAACAATTTGCGGGGCACGAGACTCTTAAGAGGAGCAGCGCCGACTTCTTTAAAATTCAGACGCTGGCTAAGGTCGCAAATTGGCGGATCACCTAGAGGATCGCACCAGAAGATTTCGTGGTCAGCGTACTGCGCCAGGATGTCCTGCAACGCAATGTCGAGCCGCACGCCATCTGGCTGAACATTCCTTTCGTAAGTGGCTTCGAGGCTTTGGTGGGTAAAGACGAAGACTTCAAGGTTCAGGAGGCCGACCGAGGTGACCCCGCCGCCGATCACTATGCAGTTTGCACGCTGGGATAGCCCGTAGGCCAAATACTGGTCCGCAAGAAGAAAGGTTTTCCCTTTGTAGCTTGCGATAGATGCTACTGCTTCTTTGGAAACTGCAACGTACAGCTTTTTCTTGTTCTTAACTGCAAAGCCACCCCTTGTTGCTAAACGGGGCGGCTGCTGGATGTACTGCTCATTATCGTTATCGAGTAGAGATTCAAAAGCATCAATATCATTCGTGATAAAGACCAGTTCACCGCCGAGGAGAATCGGCTCTTTGCTTCCGACCGCGAGCAGCTCGTCGAGCTGATCCATGCTAGAAATCAGGTTCATATCTGGCCCTTACAGACTTTGCATGCGAAGGGACATAATTTGGCCCATCACTGTGTAAATCGTGCCCATGGGAATTGTTACTGCCATGCCACCTAGAAAAAGCATCAATCGGTTGAGCGTGACAATGTAGTTTTCCAAACGCTCTTTCCCGTCCATGATCATTGTTATTCCGTACTCGTGCATGGCTTCATCCATCTCACCAGTATCGTGGGCTTGAGAGAATGCAAGTCGCAAATATGGCGGCCACATTACTATCGATTTTCTCGGATCACCTTCAGCCCTGCCCTCTGCACGTGCCGCATCTTTCAATCCTTTAACGAGCATCTCTTTTTGAAAGGCCAAAAGACCTGGACGCAGTGGCTCTGGAATAAGCCCGACAACGAGCTTTATCCGGTCGGTCATGTCTAGCCCAGCCATGGACACAATTTCCAAATATCGAGCCATAAGGCCGAATTTGAGATTCGCATATGCGGAACCGATACCCTTGAAACGCGATAGACCTTTTACGCACCAGATTCCGACAGCATCTCTATTTTCTTGTTTGGCTAACGCAGCAGCAATGCCAATTACGAGACCTGAAAAACCAACCAAAGTTAATAGCCAATTATGATCCAGCCAGCTCCTAATCGCGTTCGCCGAATTAACAATAAACCCAGGGTCATAACTAGGAGGAGCATTCCGCGCAAGCCCTTCGTACACAAACGGGACAAGCACAATGTAGAAAACCAAACTGATTAGAAATGCAACAAATAAAATGGCAATTGGCGTTTTTAGTTGACCAATTACTTTATTGATTTCTTCCTGGGCTTTACTTGCTTGCCAAATCTGGTCAAAAACCTTGTCGATACTACCAGCCGTTTCACCCGCTTGTATTGCCGGCATGATGTTGGCTGGGAACAACCCAGAAACAGCATCCGAAAAGCTCCATCCGTTATGAGATATTTGCTTAGCACCGGCATGCAGAACAGCGCGATGTTCTTCATGGGCGTTGCCGGCCTCTTGAAGAATCTCAGCTGCTCCTAGGTGACCACTTTTAAACAGATTCCGTAGCGTAAACGCAACGTCTCGTAACTGGCGATTATTCCTGATAGATACTTCTTTCACGCGCGAACGGTTGGCTGATGGCTTGTTCATTAGAGCATCACCGTATCCAAATCAACTTTTCCGCTTTTAAAAAGTTGGAAAGCGGCATTGAATAGCGTGTGCTTGCTGTCGCTAGCATTCTGAGCACGCATCCAATCCCTTTCATCGCTGCTTAGCAACAGCGCTCTAACCTCGGGATTCATGGTAAGCAAGCCATGAATCGGGATCATCCCGTCGTAACCATCAAGGCACTTGTTGCAGCCAGTAGGCTTTGCTTTCCGGTAGACATTGGGTAATTCGTTGCGCTCCAGGACGATTCCCTTTGAACGGCAGTAGTGCAGCATGTCCTCTACGCTTTCATCGTCCATTTCCGTCTCAACCGAGCAATGCGGACACACCGTCGTAACAAGGCGCTGAGCAACGATTGCCTCCAATACGTTCACCAAGTCGAAACGACGATCAGCGTTGAGGAAGCCGGCCATACGTCGGTATCCGAGCACAGGGTCGTTTGCGTGCGTGGTGGTAAATACCAAGTGCCCGGTGTTAGCCGAGTCAACAGAGACCGTGCATGCTTCTTTATCCCGAACCTCACCTACGAAAATCAGGTCTGGGTCGTGACGCAGTATTGCGCGCAGCGCCATAGCAAACTTGTTCTGCTGCTCTTCTTTGTCGCCGCGATAAGTATGCTGACTCACATCGATGTGAAGCACACCAGGGAGAATTCGCTCGCAGGGGTCTTCAACGCTGAGGCGCTTAAGACTATCTCCATATAGCTCCTCGTGTTCACATATCATCCCAGCAATGGTTGTCGACTTACCTGAGCCTGTTGGCCCACAAACAATCACGAGCCCATACTTACGTCGTATGAAACGTTTTAGCTCGGCCTGAATTTCAGCTGGGATATTTAGGTCACCCATCTTGATTTTTTGAACGGTACGAGGAAGTACCCGTACAGAAACTGAGATGGCCTCGCCGTTTGATGACTCTAGGGGGATAAACGACAATCGTAGGAAAGCCTGGCCCATTTTCCCAATAAACAGCGAGTTGCCATCCGCTGGAGCCATTAGGCGACCTGCGCCTTTGTTCGCGCCAGACCGAGCCAACAAGAAGCGGACAACCTCGTCCTTCTCTGCGCCTGCCAAAACAATACCGCTGTTTCTCAGGCGCTGATTGCGTCGAAAGAATACACGAGAGGAGCCGTTCTTTTTATCTGGAGCGATCTCCACATCGTTAATGCGTAGCTTAATTGCCTCGTTCAGGATGGAGATGGCTTTCGCTGCGGTTGGATTACCTTCTCCATCTTGCTCAGTGATGATCTGCAAGCTTTCACTTGCGCTTGTTTTGCCTTCTGCGACATCTTCCATTTGCTGGCGATAATAAATGAGTACGCCGTTGTCAGCAGCAGCGCACTTGATTTGCAACTCATCAACACGTGGTTGCTTCAACTCGGACGCCAGCGCCATTAGTAATGGAGACTGGCGCTTTTCATTCCGACCAAGGGTGTCAAAGCGAAGCATTTTCTGCATGTCGCCGAACAGAAGCATGGTAGTGCTACCGTTGATCTGCATCGGCAGTACGTTCCAACGTGCAAGATCAGACTCAATCTTCTGGAATACATCTTTTTTTGCGAGGAGCGGGTGGACCTGGAGGCCTGCATAAATTTGCGAGATGAATGGCAACCCTAGGTGAATCGCCATCACCTCGTCATAGCGCGGCGCAATATCCTGGATATTGTGCCGTAGCCAGTCGAGTGTTTTCTCCTCATCTGGCTTGGAACTGACAAGCACGTCGACTGCTTGCTGGCTCGCAATTCCAAGCGATACAACAATCTCGCCGACTTTGCGCTTGCGAAGGTTCAATACATTGAGTGCGTGTTCAAGCAGTTGGGGACTGATTGCACCGCCATCGAAGCCCCATGAAGCTGCAAGAGCAAGAACAGCACTGTCATTCAAATCTGTAGCGGGCATATTCATGGCTCTTACTCCAGCTTCATCTCTTCTGCCAGGCGGACAAGTGCGCCTGAGCTATTCGTAATTTGGGTACGGTTCACCAGCGCGATATGGTTCGCAGTCACCTGGTTGAACGAAATAGGGATACCCCACATGTTAAAAAGGTCATCACACGTAAATGGGATATCGTTGTAGCTATACACTCCAGAACAAGCAGCCGCCGTACCGGCATAACCAACAAGTTGCGGCATAGTCCGTGCCGTGCCGACCGCAAGAGGAGTGAATGTTTGGTCTTTGGCGTAGCGTCGGCCAAACTTTGCAATTGTTCGCACCAGACGTTGTTTCTCGCCTAGCAATATCGTGCTGTGACTCTCTCTGGTTTCGACCTTCATCCAGATGCTATTCGAACGCCCGCACCAGCTAGTGGCGGTCGCAAATGATCCCGTCCCGCACGTGTTCTCGGCAGCTGAGACATAGGCAGCGTTACCCACAGCGTTGTAGGGGGACTCAAACCACACAGCCATGCGAGTAAAGCGCCAAACGCTATCGCTCACTGTTGGCGCAGACTGGGCCTGGAAGTCCTGCGGACTGTCTAGGCGCAAATACTCGTACCCTGCAGTTGTTGGGAGGTTCGCTGGAGTGATGAACCCACTTGCCGGGTTCTCTTCGTATCTGTTGATCATGGCCTCGCCGAGTCGCTCCAGACGATGCTGAAGGAGCTTGGTCCGGTAGTAGTTCAACGTCTCTTCAACTGGCTGAAAAGCCATATTTAGCGAGGCGATGATGATCACGCCGATGGCGAATACGAAGATAACCGGCATGGTGAGACCTTACGGAACTTCTTCGACGGTAACGGTGTGGAAACCGTTGGAAGCCGCTGTATAACGTAGCGGGCCGCTGCTCACAGCAGTCGATGCGACAAAGTTGTTGATCCCAGCTCGCTTGGCCAGCTCGGCTACTGTTTCGCTGGGAACGTTGGTGTATTGCAAGCAGAGTTTCCCGGTCGCGCAGGTAACAAAGCTGACGGTGTAATCCAGCACCTGGTAAACGCCAGGGGTGCTACCACTTGCACGGGTAACCACTCGGAAGTCGCCTTCCATTGGGCGCATATTGATCTGCTCGAAACGGGTACGGTACGTGGTGTTCACGGCGCTGCTGCCGACCATCAGAACGTCCATCATGGTCATGCCCGAGGCGAGTACCGGGTTGCCGATAGCGCTGAGCCCAGTGCCCATTTGGACGTGCATGTAGCCAACACCCTTGGCGAGTTGTTTTGAAGCGCCGTTGATTGCCAGTGCATTCGCACCGTCGCTGCTGCCCCGGAATGCGTTGACACCGATAACGATGAGCACACCGACCACTGCGATGACGATCATCAGTTCAATGAGGGTGAAACCACCCTGCCCGTGTCTTTTTGGTTGAAGCTTTTTCATGGTTACTCCTGCGGGTTATGGCTTTAAAGTGATCACATCTTCGGTAGCGTTAACGCCCGTACGGGCGCAGTTTCAGCACGCACAGCATCACTGGTGCGAGTTTCTTGTGACGGCATGAGAACACCGGCAATGGCGATGACGACCATCAAGTCAATGACGGTGAAAGACCACCGACGTTGATTTTTAGCGGGCAGCTTTTGCATGGATGCTCCTGGGTACTCGCTTAGAAGGTGATAACGACATCGTTTGCGAGAACGCCAGTTGGTGCTGCCCCGAGCGATACGCTCCGGTTGATCCGCAGAGCCGCGTAGTGCGGCGCAGTGTTTGCGGTACTTGTTCCGGAAGCTGTTGGCTCGTAATCCTGGCAATACTCAATAGCGCCCCCCCAAGCGGTTACGCCAAACTCGGAGGGGTCCAATCCGATCTGAGCCAGCACATTGACGTTGGCATCGCTGAGGCGATACCAGCCGTTATGGCAACCCATATTTACAACCGGATTTCGCCCTACGTAGCTCGGAGCCCCAGCATTGTTTGGGAGCGGGAAAAAGTTATTTGTGGAATTCGCAGCAGCCAGCCGCAGCCTGGTGTAGAACTCACTCGCGAGCTTGTCCGCGAGCCTGTTCAAGCGACCTGTTGTCTGTCGGAGCATTGCTTTCTGCTCTGGCAATGTACTGAATACGATACCGCCGTAGTCTTCACCGGCAGGAGCCCAGGTTGTAACGTTTGCAGCAGTCATAGTCGGTGAGTCGCCAGGGATTGCCGTATTGCAAGCCCCTGACAACGGGCATTTTGTTTGCACAAGAGCCCCAACGTCATATGTCAGCGTGACGTTTGTTCCTGTCGAGAAATAGAACGGAATGGCCTGTGTCAAACCTGACACCCGCTGATACACGCGGACATTCTGGACGGCAGAGTTGTCGTCATTGATGGCATTAACAGGAACCCCGGTATTTCGGAGTTCCATTGAAAGTGCCTGACCGGCAGCACTGGTATCGCCAGAGTTGTAGATTGTCGACTTGTAGCTTCCACCAGTGTACGGAGCCGGCAACCTCCCACCGTTGCTGGTTCGCGCGTAGTTCATGATCCCGCCCGCGATCTTCTGCATGTTGAGCGTATGCTCGTCGCGCTTAGCCAACTCCCTGTACTGGAATCCCATGCTGATAAAGGGCGTGATGGCGACAATTAGCACGCCAAAGACGGCAACAGCGATCAGCAGCTCAATCAGAGTGAATCCTCGGGAACTGTGCTTTTCCAGAGTGCCTACTCGCATGACCATTCCCTCACTTGTTCACTTTGAGGGTCAGAGCGAGGTAGTAGGTGGAAACAGAGTCTTTGTGCTGTTTCCGGCCCATCGCGCCAGACAACCAATTGCCTTCGGCGTTGTAGCCCGGCAGACCCGAGCCTGTGCTCTCGCTGGACTCGTTCACCTGGCCACCCAGGATGATCATATCCCCGTCTTTCATCAGCACTTCGCCGCTGTAGTTCGAGTCACGAATCTGTGGAATCTCGCTGGGGATAGCCTGCGTCTCTCCGTCGCCGGCAGTGATGTACTGGGTTGTCTGAAAAGTTCCAGTCTGAAGGGATTGACTGAAGGTAATCGGTGAGCGAACCATGCCCGTTGCATCGTCGTAATAAGGAACGATGCGAAGCAGCGTCCCAACTTTGAACGGTATAAGCTGGTTGCTAGTACCTACCAGCGCGCCGCCCGTTGACCCAGAAGATGCGTTCTGCTGGACCTGGTTGTAGTATTGAGTGTCGTACTGAGCAAACTCGGACGGAACACCGTTGGTTGTCGCAAGCCTGGGTTTTTGCTTGATCGTGAAAGAGCCATTCGCCTCTAAGTAGGCGAGGAAAATCTGAGCGGGATTTCCAACCAGTTTTTGCACCCCCAGGAAACTACCAGCGATGGCATCTCCACCAGGAGTGACAACGGGCGGAACGCCGGTCGACGGTGGAGAAACTGTTACGCCGCCAAGTGCGTTGTTATTCACCACCATCCCAAACTCACCATTGGCGAAGCTCGCGAACGCCTGCAGATCGAGGCCTTCCGATTTCTCGCGAGTTGTGTTCACGAGGATGAGCATGCCCTCGTAAACCATCGTGACGGCGTTATCCGCTTTGACGTTGTTCAGGTAGTCTTCAATGTCGTTCATCACCCAATGAGGAGCCTGCACTGTTACGGCCCCTGTGCTGGGGTTCACTGAGAAATTGCCTAGCGTCTGCTCGCTGCACAGAGAACCTCCCCCCGCCTGCATAGCAGGCTGCGGCACAGCCGCCTGCTGCATGACCTGCATCTGCATGGCCGGCATTCCCACCATGCCGCCTGTCATTTCGGGCGGCATGGGCGGAAGAGTTGATGCGGTTGCAACAGGGGCCACATACGAGGGCACACACTGCTTGAGGAGAGCTGCCAGCTCGGTCTTCAGGTCTTCCCAGAAGTCCATATCGATACTGACTTCACCTTTACCGGTATCAACACCAGTTTGAACGCCCCCGACGATACCGCCGGATTCGCCGCCACCTACGCCGGAGCTAGCGCCCCCCGAAGAACCTGAGCCGCCGTAGGAAGAACCCGACGTACCCACGTTCCCGCTAACGGAGCCACTGACGTACTTGGTTTTCTTCGGCCCGATCTTTATGTAGTAGGTACGCTGCTTATTGGGAACGATTGCAATGAACCGGCCTTCATCATTGATGACGTAATCGAGCCCCATTGGTGCGAACAACAGGCGAAGCGCTGTCTCGCCATCTACGTTGCTGACGCCAAAGCCGTTGTATTGATAGCCTTCCAGCGGGAGGCTGGACATTACGTTGATACCTTTGGCGCGGAGCATCTGCGCCAAAGCCTGGGCACTGATGGAACTTTGCCCCTTTGGCATAGCGAGGTTTATTCGCTGATCTTTCAACCAACGATGTTTCTCACGCGCGACACGTTCACCTGCGCTAGGCATATCCGTAATACGAATACGCCCTTGCTGCTGGTCCTCCATACGCTTTTTCCAACTTTCCAACTCTTTACTGAGTTGGGACGGCTTGTCAGTCATTTGACCGACCGGAGTAGTGCAGCCCGCTACTGCAAAAATGAAGCTGGCGGCCAGACACGTTGTAAGGAGCTGACGACGCATCAGCGAGCCTCCTTCAGGACAGTAATTTTTCGGGTTGTTGTGTTCACTTCTGCTTCAACTGGGTGCAGCATCAACAGCTTGGTGATGGCCTCGGCAAAGTTCTTCCCGGCAATTGGGTAACCGGCCTTAATGCGGTAATCCACATCATCCATTCGCCACTCTGGTGGGTTCCACCCGTTCTCCTTCGATAGCCTTATCAGGTTGTCGCTGAGATACCCGGCCTGGACGTTAAGTCTCGTTTCGGGCGGGAGCGCCGGTACAATCGGTTTAGGAGCAGCAGGCGAAGTAGCTTGTTTTGGTGGAGCCGAGGTCGCAGGACCAGTAGATGCCGTGATCGGCGCAGCATTGGGGGCCGGTAGAGTTACAGCTGAGCCGGATGCCTTTGCTGTTGAGTTGGAGATACCAGTGCTTGGCTTTGTAGCCGCTACAGGCGCGGCGACCTTTGGGGCTGGGCGCGGAGGTTCTTCGATGACCTTGATTCGTTTATTGCCCGCTACAACGGGGCGACCTTTCAGCATCTGGATGGTCCGCTGATACCAGTCCACATGAAACTGCAACCCTTCGCGTAGAGCGATGTCGCGGAGCACATCAGGCCAGCGCTTTCCACCGTTGAAAGTGATAACTGTGGGAACGTCCTTACCTGCAAGGTCTTTCGATTTATACACTTGCCAGCCGGCCGGGATGATCAGTGCCATCCCATCAGCGAAAGGCACTTCGTCACCAAACCCCTCAACTATCTCGGCGTTACCCGAACCCGTTTCGGTCAGCGGTGAATAAGCGAGATCGACCAGCAGTTCAGAATTGACATAACGCTGCTGCTTAGGTGCCATAGCGGCGTCGGGCTGCCTGAAAGGTGCAAGACCACGATCTTCATAAGGTGTATGCCGGCTCATCTGCCCCTGCTCTGTCGAAAGCATCGGGCTCCCCTCAATCGAGAAACCCGCGAAGCATGTGAGCGGAACAAAACAAGACAGCGCTATCCATAAACGCATCACGACAACTCCCCTACAAGGAAGCGGTGAACCTCACGCTTGAACTCAGCGGTGTCATCACCCTTACTTACGAGTATCGCGAGCTGGTCTTGAACAAATGCACGTCTCAGTGCATTCCTGCACCACTCTTGCATTTTGAATGTGCTTTCCGCCTCGCTGTGCTCAAGAAAGCGGATCAGACGTGCGTCCAGATCGCTATCTAAGTCAGGTCGAGCGATCCTTAGCTGCCTCCGGAAGACGACTTCTTTCCTAGGCATCAGCGCACGCCTCCAGCTTCTTGATAACGAATAAAGATTTGACGAAGGCTTGTATTGACGGTGACGTCCGCCATCGCGCCTGCTTGATAGCCGGCGTCTGCGGCCCAGTAGATGGGCGGCCTGCGCTGCTCTGTGAAGGTCACCATCAAAGGCGTCGCCGGGCGCATCCCCAGGACAATTGGCTGCACCCAGCCAACTGCATCCGTGAGTGACTTGAGGAAAACTTCGAGTTCGCCATTGAAGCCACCTTCCAGCAGCAGTGGCTTACGCATCTCTTCGGGCACGCGCGCCATATCGATGCGGTATTCCTCAGTCACTCGATTCCCTTTCCCACCCACACTTTGCGCTAGCGCGCTTTGTTCGGCGGCCCTCGCAATGCGCATGGCTGCCTCATCAAGCGCACGTGCGGCAGGGTCCGCTCCATCAATGCCGGTCGCTTTCGGGGCTGCACTTTGACAGCCAGCGACAGCTAGGAAACAGACAAATAAAGCCACCCGCTTCATCGATTGAGTACCCGATATAATGATATTGACCGAATAGTATCTGTTCCTTAATGTCGCAGTCAACGCTAGTCGCGTCGACGGAGACAGCGCGGCTGATTTCACGACCCGGAAGAAAAAGGCCCCGCATTAGCGGGGCCTTGTGTACATCACGGTCCAATCACATCCTCTGGTTGAACCCTCGATATGGCGATACTGAATCGTGCTCATCGCATTCAGCGATTACCTCCCGCTCAACGCTCTCGAACAGCGCGCCTGGTTCGCCAACTTCAAAGACCTCCATCTGGTCCTCCCTTGAAGCACGCAATCCAGCTCTGTGTTCGGCAAGCATGGCAAGGAATGGGTCCTCGGCTGGGATTGTGTCGTTGTCTTGCGCAGTAAAGTACATATCCAACTCACTCTTTTTGTCCCTGAGTTCTGCTAACTCGGCTTCGTGCGGCCAGACATCCTGGACCTCGGCTCCCATCATCACCTTAAGGTCTCGTTCAGCTTTTGCGATTACACCCTGGCAACGAGCAATGTGCTCGGCAGCGTTAAACCAACTACGCACGGACTTGCCCAGTACCGCTGCATTCTTCGAGGGCGCACACACGTTGATTGGAAGCTTTTCGCCGCCGATGAAACCACGGAGCTGGGTCTCGTACTTCTCCGCCCAACCTCGCTCGAAAGTGAGCTTTACCTCAATCCCGCCAACATGAACACCCAAGGATGCTTCCGTCTCTGACATGCGCATCATTTGCGCTTCAACCATCGGCAATCGAGAAAGAATGGCCTCGCCAATCTCAGTAGCATAGAGCCAGGACGTGTCGCCATCTTGCAGCCCACTTACGCGGCCGGTAACTGTTGCGACCTTCACGGTCGAATGCGGAAGCGCCCTACGGGCTTCATCCCACGTACCCAGCTCGATGTTGGCTCGCGCAATATCCTTCCTAATGGAGTTTTCGAAGTGCATGCGACTTGCCCTTTCTGCTAGCCAACTCTTGTACTTCCTCTCCAGCTTCTTCACCTGATCGTCTACTTCTACTTTCTCCCTGATTTTCGGATTTCCTGTGGTTACTGCGAGGACTTCTGCATAACCAAGGTCCATCACTTCGCTGACTTCGCGCCCCGCAGAAGTGGGATCGGACAATGCCTGATTGATGAAGTCACCCTTGCGCTTGTTCGTTTCCCACATGAAGAGGTCGAACGAATCTTTGGTGGTGTATCGGTAGTTGTAGACCTGATCGAAGTACAGGTTCCCTTGACGCTCGATGCGTCCACGGCGCTGCTCGATACCGGCTGGGTTCCAAGGACAGTCAACATCGTGCATACCGATCAAACGCTCCTGGACGTTTGTTCCAACCCCCATCTTTTCTGTTGACCCCATGAAAATGCGAATCTCACCGGAGCGTACTTTTGCAAACAGCGCTTCCTTTGCGTCGTCAGTTTTCGCATCGTGGGCGAAGCCGATCTCATTAGCGGGAATGCCCGCCTTCACCATCAGTTCTTTCAGTGCCTCGTACGCCACGAACGGCTTACCTTTGCCTGGTGTCCCGAGGTCCATAAATACCAACTGCGTCCCCCTGTGCTCTTGGCTTAGGTCGTAAAGGTAACGTGCGTTCTGTGCTACCGCGCCGAGCTTAAGAGACGCTTCTTCCGGAAGATCGGCCGCGACAAGGCGCAGGTCGAGCGATGCTTTTCTGCCGGCAGTAGAGATTGCCAGCATGTTGTCCTGATCCGGACGTACAAGTCCTTTACGGACCTGGATGGCACGAATCGAAAGATGGGTCATGAATGCTTTTTGCCAGTCCGATTGCTCCACCGACACCACTTCGGTGTTTACCTGTGGCACCGGAAGCTTCAAGTCCTCCTTCGTCCGCACATCGGCGAAGGTTCGGAATAACCTAAGCATTTCTGGAAGGTTTACGAACCGCGCAAATCGCTCATTGACTCTAAAGCCACCACCCTCGGGCAGCGCCTCAAGGTTCGAGACCACGCTCCCGAACCGATTGGCCCATTCATCGAAGTGGAAGATTCCGCTTTCTTCGAGCAAGTCCGGCCTCAAAATTTTGTTGTGGACGTAGAGTTCACACATAGAGTTGGCGACGGCCGTTCCCGTGAATGAGAACAGGCCAAATGACTTACCCCAGTGCTTACGGAAGTACTGAGAGATGCCATATAGGTTGAACGCCCTCGCTGAACCGCCGTTGGTCACCCCCAGCACGTCCATATTGGAGTTCAGTTCAAGGTTCTTGTAGAGATGCGCCTCATCCACGTTCAGGCAGTCAATGCCAAGCATGTCTATCGATAGGTAACGGTCGCGTCGCTCGTCATCGTCCAATTGATCCATGAGGGCATCAACCTTGCTTTCCGCTGTCTTCAATTTCGCTGTCAGCTGCCTTTCTTGACGCTTGTTATCGCAGATATCTATCTGGTCGTTAATGATCCGGACCTGATCTTCAAGTTCTGCCAGAAGTATTTCCGCTGGAGGTCTGATCTGATTCAGCATGCTATGGGTCATCACGATGATGTCCCAGTTGTTGTTCCTCGCTACGGCCAGGAAACGCTTTCGTGCCAAACCGCGCAGATCATCCTTTGTCACCATCAGCACCCTGGCAGATGGGTACATCTGCTTAGCTTCGCGTGCAATCTGCCCGAGCATGTGGTTGGGAACTGCGATGCAGGGTTTGGTAACCAGGCCAACCTGTTTAAGCTTCATCGCGATGGCTACCATCTCGAACGTTTTTCCCGCACCGACGGCATGAGCTGCCATCGCATTGCGCCCCATCAAAGCCATGGCCACCATGTCTTTTTGGTGCGCGCGAGGTTGCCATGTGGCAGCTAGGCCTGGGAACGTCAGCCTTGAACCATCAGGCCTTGGGATGACGTAGACATTGCAGTGGGTGTTATACAGATCGGTGTACTTGACGGCGCGATCTGGGTCGCTGGCAATCCACTCAAAGAACTTATTGGCAATTTCTTCTTGCTTCTCGCGTGAACGAACAGTCGCCTCTTCGTCCGTTACTGTCTTGTTCTTTCCGTCTTTGTAGGTATGCGTTGGCCTGCTGTTGTTGAGCAGCTTCTCCAGCAGCTCTTCGAAGCTCGCTTTTTCATTACCCCACAGAGATTTGCGGTTGGGCTCATGATCCTTTTTGAATGAATTGCTCACATCGACTGTCCAGAGGCCGACTTGTGGCGCGTATCGCACCACAAAGTCGCGCTCCGATAGCGGCTGGCGCAACTGGAACAGATGGCTCGTGAAAAGCCGAATATCGTCAACGGGTATCCACGACGCCCCTAGATTTATGGTGATGTCCTCGAAAGGAATCGGGGCCGGCTGGGAACGCTCTAGAGCTGCAACGTTGAGTTTGTACCTGTCGTCTGTTAGTACAGCTTCCTTTGCTTGAGCCAGCTTCAAGACAACGTTGCCACTCAGATAGACATCGGCTGATTGGTACTCGCGGGTATCAGGGTCCATGAAAATCTTGTACCCAAGAAGGTCTCCCAAAATCCTTTCTTGGTCGATACCACTTACCTCAGCCATGTATTCGAGATCAACCTGGCCACGTTGGTCGATAGAGGCGTAATAGGCATCCTCAGACGTATTGATTTGAGGTGTTGTGTCGCCGTTGATTACACGCTCAATGAAAGCGTCGGCGAGCTTCACTACTTCATCTTTGTCGTCATCCCAGACCTCAAGAGAGCACGCATCTGCACTGCCGGCATCGTCACCATAGACACGCACGTTCGCAGGGTGATTCACCGGGCCGAATTCGTTGACGAAGGCGTCATAGGCCTGCTTTGCTTTTGCTTGTGCTGAGGCCAATTCTGAATCGCTGCCCCTTAGTTGCGCATCAAGCAGTTCCCGAGCCGTGTCTCTGACCTGGATGTAAGACCTTGCCTTGACCTCTTGTTTAGGAGGCAGGGTCAACGGGCGAGCGACAAACTTCTCTCCAATTCGAATGCCATCGTCATCGAATTCATTGACGACATCTATGATTTCGACCAAAACACCATCGTGGATGGCCATGTCGCCGATGAAGCCTTTGAACCCCTTGATAAGCATCCCGCCACCAAAGTCATTCTGCGTCTCCAACTGCGAGCGTGGCATTTCTTCCACAGTCACATCTGCCTTTGGCCACTCTTTCCTTTGAGCGATGCCGGCTGGCAGCGCTGCATCCATCTTCTGGCTAAGTTCGACAGCAATAGAGAATACCTGCTGGCGGCCGCTACCAGGTCGCGTAGAGGCAACGCTTAGCTTCGGACCAAAGGCGCTACCGACAACTTCGAAGTCGCCCAGGACATTCTCTGGATGGTCGATAAAATAGCGGTTTACCGGGAACGAGTGGCTTTGCCCTTCTACCTGAAGTTCGAGGTCGGCGGTTTCTGTGAAGTCGAAATCAGGGGTAGTCCCGTCCGGCCTGCGTTGCAGGAATAGAACATCCGTGATTACGGAGGCTCCCTGTTCGTCAAACACCTCCTGGGGCAGCCTGAACGCTGCTACGAGGTTAGCTCTGTCCATGATCTGTTGCCGAATGCCTGGATGCTTCTTGTCCAGGGTTCCGCTTGAGGTGATCACGGCCATCACTCCGCCAACGCGAAGCTGGTCTAGGCCCCGAACAATGAAGTAGTCATGGATGTGGCTCGCCTCTGGATAACGACGGTCGCTGACCTTGGTTTCGCCAAAAGGAACGTTGCCGATCACTGCGTCGAAGGTGTTATCCAGAACCGCTCGCTCAAATCGCCGATTGAGAATCGTCACGTCTGGGGCTATTACCTTAGCAAGCCTGACCGCAACCTCATCACACTCGACACCCACCAGCCGGGCCTGCGCCTGAACTTCTTTTGGGGCCCCCGCGAAGAAGAAGCCAGCACCGCATCCTGGTTCTAAGAATTTCCCGGACGGACTCACCCCGAGACGCATGAGCGACTTCCAAATCGCGACGCTCAAGGGGGCAGGCGTGTAGTAGCTCTCCAGCCGGTTCTCAATGACGTGCCTGTTGAATGTACCGGATTCGATTCCAAGGAACTTGGCCGTTTCTTGCCCCTTTCGGTTGTCGTACTCCTTCTTCTGATCAGTACGGAACGCCTGCGCCACTCCACCCCAGCCCATGAACTGAGCCAGTGAAAGCCGGTCATATTCTGTAAGGCTTTCGCCCGCTTCAGCCTTGGCCAGGCTCTTGAAGGCGTTGCCGGCTTGCGTCGGTGTGTATCCGTTACCATTGCTATACGCATCGAGAAGCTCTTCAGCAGTAATGCCCCGCCAGTCTCTTTCGATCCCATCTGACTCATCTTCGCCATAAGCATGAATTTCAGATGGGCGCAGTGGCTCGTTTAGCTCGATACCCACTTCCGATAGGGCAGCCTCGTACTTGCGTATGCGCTCAAGCAAACGAGAATCAACCACCTGCCCCTGCGCGGAGAGTTCTCTGCGCATGCCCTCAAGTTCAGACCGCATCCGGGCAATCTGCTTCGCTTCATCCGAGCCGGGATCGACTACTAATTCATCAGGTGCAGGTTCGCTTGAGGACTGGCCGTTAGCTAATGCAGTTTCATCGGAACCAGCAGCTACGTCTTGACCTGGCACCTGGGCAACAGCGTCGTAACCGGTGTACCAAGCGTTTCGCTGTTCTTCACTCAAGTAGTCCGGCGCAACCCTGCCTTGATCATGCAAGAATGCTCTTTGTCCGGCGATATCAGGACGAAGCTGAGCCTTAGCTTTTTCCAGAAGTTCTTCTGGCGCGCCCTGTTGAAAGAGACCAGTGAGCGCGCTGCTTTCTGCTACCGTGAGGCTGTGCTGCTCAATCAACTCTTTATGGCGCTGTTGTGCCGCTGCCATTCCCTCGCGGACGAATACCTCTACCAGTTGAGATGCTAGTTGCTCTAGAGGAGTACGCTGCTTTGCTGTCTCAGCCACAGCAGCTTGCTGGACTGAACCCATGGACTCTTCCAGGGCCATTTCTAGGGCCCCTAGTTTCGATACCGGAAGATCAATGCCATCGTCGACCGAGAGGAGAATCACATCGGCATCACCGGGCACCTTTTGCACCAGTGACAAACCAAGTTTCCCCGAATGCATTTCGAGCACAAACTGGGTGCCATTTATAACTCTATCAAGTCGACCTCCTTCTCGCTTCCAGCCCTCCCCCTCAAAATGGGTAAGTAACTTCTCACGCCGGGCGTGAGTAAGCTTTTCAACGAGGCCAGAGGAGCCAGCAGCTGAAGCCAGCTTTTCGAAGCCGCCGGCTAAAGCGATTTGCTCAACCTCATCATCCCTTGCGCCAAGCTCGAAGAGCGCGGCCCGTTGATTAGCTGTTAGCCGTAGCGCAGCTTCTGGGCCGCCGACCATACCGGCCATGTACTCAACAAAGTCGTCCATGGCAACAGATGCATCCGAAGCGGAAGGGTCTTGCTGATAGTGCGCTAGCGCCGATTCGAATTGACCGGTTCGGAAGAGCGCTTTTGTTATCCCGAAGTATGTCGAGGCTGAGATTTCATTGCGGAGTTGTAGTGACAGGCTGGTAATGAATGCCAACCTATTAGTGTGAAGTTGACGCCCCATAGAATGGGGAGTGAACGGGTCGCGGTTTACCTGGATGACTCCACCGCTGGACACAGATATTGCAACTTCGGCCACACCGAGCCGTAGGCTGCTGAATTTCCATTGCCCCACCGTGGATTTGTCGCTTTCTCGCCACGTATCTAACTCGCCACCCCATTCGTTCGCAATATGCTCAACTAGGGCAACTGCATGATCGATTGTTCTTGATTCTGCCTCTCCACTTAGAACAGAGGCTATTACGCTTCTTTCATCATCAGATAACTCTTCGCGATCTCGTCTCGCAGGGTCTCGCTGGCTGACTGTTTCGCTTGGTTGTACCAGCTCGCTCGGAGTTGCTGATTGGCGTCCACTGGAAGCGGATTCCTCAGCCTCCACTCCTTCTCCAGCTTTCGCGCTTCTTCCGACAACAGCTCCTGCTGCTTTACCAGAAACTGCTTCAACGTGTTCTCTTCCGCCATTTTCTTCAGGCGCTGAGGGTCGATTTCCAGAAGAGTCTCGTGGATCACCCTGGCCCAGTGCCCCATCGGTTCCAACTCGGTCATCATGAGCGCGTCGAGAGGAATTTCCATGTGTGGATGGTTTTGCAGTTCGGCTTGTGCTTTCACGATTGTTTACCTCAATTTTGCGAATCGCCGGCATGATCATTTCAACCGGCAGTTCCACCATTTCTGCAGCCGGGAATGCCTGCAGCAATTTTGCATGATTCATACCCTTCATCGGGCGAATCCAGTAATTTCGCTCTGTAAAGCGAACGTCCCTTCTGAAGCCTAGCGCTTCAAGACGGTCTTTTTCCTGTTGTAAGCCAGCACCGGCCATCACAAGAAGATGGCTATCTGCGCTAGCTCCACGAGCCATCACAAGGCGAAGGCCATAAGCCTTCAGATCGATCCATAACTTTTTCATTTAAATGCCCTTAAAGAGAGAGCGGGTTCCCCCGCTCTCTCTACAGCTAACCGATTCGTTGAGAGTTACATCCGGGGAACTGATGTGTTCCGCCTCTCTCGTGCTGCTTCGGCTTGCTGTAGCAGGTCATCGATATCATCCTCGAAGCGCTCTCCACCGTCGTTTGCCATCTGCTCCATCATGTAGATGTCTTCGGGGTTGTAGTCTTCGAACTGCTCGGCATGGTTTGCAGGTTGGTTCTCATACGATTCATCAGCTGGGTGAGTACGTTCTTGAACGCCCGCCTGCTGCGGTCGTGCGACCTGCTGTTCTGATACCGCACGTGCCGGCGCTTCGGTTCGTGAGGCTGCATTCTGGTCGGTGCTTTGTTTAGCAACGGGCGCGGCTTGCTGAACCTGCGACGGATTGCGCAGTTCTTGCTCCATCGGAGTCAAGCGCGGGTGTAGCGTAAGGCCCCACTTGACGCTTGGTGCCGCATCAACCGCAATCTTCCGACCGGATGTAGTTTCCTTGATATGGAGAATTCCCCCGCGCCAACCGCGCACTTGGGGATGGTTCCCGTCGACAGCCGGCACTTCTTTCTTGATCCAAGTCCACGATTTGGGAGCCCCGAGATAATTTTCAGCAGTACCATTCAGAGCGTCACGCCCCACATTCACACGCATACCGGGAATAGCAACGTATCCGATTTCCTTAAAACCTGGTTGTTCTGTAAGCCCCTTAAGCATTGCGTAGGATGGGCTTTTGCGTAGATGAGCGAGAATCTCATCGTCGGTTGGAAGGCGTGGGGATGGTAACGGCTGGCCATTAGCACGATCCACAGCCCCCAGCCCAAAGAAAATTCCCTTGTCCACCATATTGTCTGCGCCTAGCAGACGTAGGTGAACTGTCGGTTGGATTCCCAGAACACCATTCTTCGCCCACACCCGATTGCCGATAGCGTCTTCGGCCAGCGGTCCACTTTTGAAGTTCCAGGGTTTCAGCAAAGACAGAAGAACGCGGTCAAATTCTTCTGCTGAGGTGATGCGCTGAGTGGCTGCGTCGAGGTCGAGTACATCGACACTCGCGAACGACTGACCGTCCCGCTCATACGGTTTATTCGCCCGCATCAGTGCGTGAATGCAGAGTGAGCCTTCCCCATAGGTGTGAAAATATTCAGCCGTGTAGGCCGCTACTTCAGGGTCTTTCGAGCCGACCCGACTCGTTTTGTCCGCCCTCATAACAGCCTGCTGCTGGGGCAGATGTTGTCCTGAAGACGATTTTTTTGAAGTCACAGTCACCGGCTTTCCGTTATCAAGCCTAATCCCGTGCACCTGGAAGTTATTTGGGTCTTTACGGCCCACCAGGACCTTGGTGACATGTACCAGAAAATAGTTCGCGCGGTCCTGGGTTGCCGCTTCTTTGATCTGCTGCTGGAAATTTGCAAGCAAGTCGTTTGGATTGCTCATACTCACCTCGGTGAAACGTGGACTAGTTTTTAAATGCGCATAGAGAGAGCTTTTCGGGCATCCTGCCCTTGATGTTCGGCTTCGCCGTCATCAACAAACACATCCAATTCTTTAGGTTCGCCTGCAAAAAGAGGCGTCTCATGATCCGTGTCAGCGGTAACGGCGGCTTCGTGCATCTGGCTCGATTGAGCACCATTAAGGCGATCAACCCATCCAAAGAACTCTTCGTTAAAGAGCTTCTGCACTGCATCACGGGCTTGTGTATCTGCCTTCTTCGTCGACAGACCGATAGATATCTTTGGAATCTCGAACGGACCAAGGGGTATGTCGTTGGCGCTCAGGAACGCTTTGGCTTTGTCCAGCGAGAACCCAGCTGGAGCAAAAAGCCCTGGGTCCTCGGCATTACCGCCGAGTCGTTTTATTTCTTCCACAAGCGCAGGAATTGAGTAGGCTCGTTTTTCGTCGAGCAGCTCTTCTGGTGTTGCACCCCTCTCGATGGCTTCTGCAATTACAGCCTCCTTGTCGAGGTCTACCTTCTCGGTAGCCTTGACCATTGTGAGTGGAAGCTTCACCTGCTTGAGATCGAATCCAGCCAGAGTTTCCTTAAGACCTTGAGCAGCCGCATCGCTGATCGACTCCAACTGAGAACTAGCGGCCTTGGCCATCAGGTACTGCTGTTGGTACTGGGCTACCTGCTGCGCGATGTCGTGATCGAGCAGAACGTTTTTTTCTGCGTTTCCCAGCTGCGGAACAACCCCGCGCAGGACCAGGCTGTTCCAACACTCTGCACCACAGTCGAGGATATCTACATGCATCTGCTTGCGAGGCTCAACCATGATGGCCATGACTCGCAGGCCAGGGACATTTGCTCTGGCGATGGTTTGTGCCATCAGGTCCAAGTCTTCATGCGAAATACCTTGCTTTGCCATCTTCTCGGTCAACGACGCTGCGAGTTCTGGCTCAAGGTCCAGCTTCACGAGAAGCAGCCCGCCATCACATTTGATCCCACGGAAACGCGCACCAAGGTCGTAGTGATGGAGTTGCGCTTCGTAGTCAAACGGTACTTCCTCGTCGTACGAGGAAGGAACCTTGTAGTCCGGTAGCCAGCGCTTCCCATTCAACGTCACGATGTCATCGGGATTACCAAGAAGCCAGCCGTACCCCTCTCGGCCATGTGGGCGAGCCATGGCAGCGATAGCTGCCTTGTCTTGCTCAGCGCGGTACTTGTACATGAATGCAAGTCGAGCCAACGGCTCAAGCTCAGTACCTCGCCGCATATGGGAGGTCTGATACTCCGGCAGCCGCTGTAGCAGCTTCTGTTCCACTACTCGCTGGATGTTCGTGAAGCCGGATTCAGTGCGATCAAGAAAGTGCCTGACCACGGGTCCGATCTCAGACCCGCCAAGGCCGTAGAGTCGACGCACGTGCCACTCCGCGCGAGCGCGGTGCCAACGCATCACGCCTTCGATCCAGCGCTGCCTGTCCTCCGGCTTGACAACCGAGGACTGGGGAAGCGAGTCGACCAACCCGTGTAAATGCACCATATAGTGATATTAAACCGTGTAGTCTCTACCCAAAAAAAAAGGCAGGCGAAGGCCTGCCCTATTACCTTATAGCACTACGTCAATGTCTTGCAACCGCCAACCGCCATCAATCATGCTGATGGCGTCCAAGTCGAAAACTGTCGCGCACTGAAAAGACCCAGCCTCAGCCGTTTCCACCTGGTACGCGATGACAGCGAGATGCTTGAATTCAGGCAGCTCGATTACATGATCGAGAATCCACGGATTGCGCGTTGAGTTCTTAGGCCAATCCGGGTCAGCCTCGGGAAGTACGTGGCGGACCCATTCCTTGCTGATCAGGGCGCTTAAATCACGTTTGGCGCGCTTCACGCTCAAGAACCGCGTCTGTGAAATACCGAATTCGGCGTCATCGGTTAGGTCTACCTTCTGCCTCATCCAGTTCCCAATTTCGACATGCACCTCTACGACCACCGCCTCTTTACCTTGCTCACCAGCGAGTTGGAGCAGGTAAGGAACGGCGTTGTTACGATGACCGTAAAGAAACGTCGGGCCTTTCACAGGGAAGCGAATGCTCTTGAAGTAGCTTTCGATGCCCTTCAATTCAAGCTGACTTTCGACCGGGCGATGATCTTCATCTCCCCGGTAGAAGATGACGCTCGACAGATTGACTTTAGACATCACGCTTGCGCCTGTACGTTCGATGATATTTTATGATATATAGCATGAAGGTCTTTGTACACCTTCCACTGGCTGATTATGACGAACAAATCACTTGTTTTGAAACACCTTACGGCGGCAAATGATTACCTTGCCGATCCAGTCCCACTACGCGGGAGCGACATCGACCGCTTTACGAAGCAACACGGGCTTCACCTCTCTGAAACAGGGTTTATCCTCGGTATTAATACTGCCGGGCTCTATACCAAGAAGAACAGCGAAAAGCGGCTTCCAAGCTCGCTTTCCATTCTTCTCCGGATTTTTTCGGCGTTTCCGGCCTACATGCCAAAACTCGCCCCACCCACGGCTGAAGAGTTGGTAGACAAAATCATTTCCATTGACCCGACGTTCAAAAAGAGTCATCTCGGCCCGCTGATGGGATTGGAAACGAACAGCACCTTCAGGCTCTTCAACGATGGTCCGGATAAGGCAAGCCTGACTGTTCGTCACTTGATGTTCATCATCGACGCTATCGTGACGGACTACCCCCACGAGTGGCCTGTCATTCGGGAAATCATTGAAACCGAGGCCGCCAGCAGGCTGGTGACTCCCCCAAGCACCGTTTGGGCACGCGGAGGTTGGACAAAATATATCCGCGCCGAGAGGACTGTTAGTGCGGCCAGCTCTCAGTCCACAGCCAAACCCCTCAAGAGACGAAGTGTGGAGCCCAAGACTGAATGAACTCCCTAGCAGTCGATGTCGGTTCACAGGTATCCACCGCAATCGAAATGCTGACGGATGCATTGTCGAACGCGCGCCGCGTGATCCTTAAACCAGGCGCTGTAGCTCAGGGTGTCTTGTATTCTCCAGAGCTTGGCACCGCGCTTGATGGGTATCCTGCCGAGCACTTGCTTGCCGCGATCTCGGATATCGATTGCCAAGAGTCCGCCGCCAATGGTGAAGTCTGGCGATATCCTGGCGTGTTTGAAGTGTCTCAGGATGTTCTCCAGGCCTTCACAGCCTTGAACAAAGCTAAGGCCACGTTCGAGGCGACCGTAAAAGCCCTTGAGGCTTCCGGGGCTACACCTCACATACTCCGAGGTGCTTATAGAGCTTCTGGCATGCCACGCTTGCACCCTCTGCAAGCTTGGCGACGTATAGTGTTGCTGGATGGTCAGCCCGCCAGCATTGGGTTCACTCTCGCTAAGCGCTCCGAAGGTACTGAACGGCTTACCAGGGACGAAGCGGTTGAGAAACTGCTCGATAAAAAAGCTTTCGATATCGCTGATCAACTGCGCACCCTTGATGCTTCCACGGTGATCAGTTGGCATACGCCAGTAAGCCCGCATATCAGGGCGAACGTCGTATGGGGAGAAGGCGCTGGCGCGCTGAGAAAGATGTGCCATGCTTCCTTGCCTTTCTTGGTCGCCCCAGGTATGTGGCCTACAAAAAGGGTTCGGTTCAACCTTCCTCGTGACCACGAGAGGCGTTCCGATTCCAAGGGTGATCTGTTGTTCTACCTCCCCTTCAGGGAAGGCGCTTACCTTAAGGTGGCGTAAAAAAGGAGGCTTAAAGCCTCCTTTTAGCCTAGCTTAGGACCTGGCGATTTCTTACCAGCCCCCAATTCGTCACCTACTGCACGCAATGAAGATTTCTCGATGCGATGCAGTGTGGCCATCAATCGATCACGAGAAGAGCTAACCAGGTCGGCCAGGTTGTCATTCCTGTTGTCGCGCTTGATCTTGCTAGCGATAGCTTCAGGCCAATGAATCTCTTGGGCGACAACCTCGATTGAGCTACCCAGGCGAACAACAGCAGCCAACTTAGGGCCACGCCGTTCGAACTCAGTGCATGCATCAACCAGGGCTTTCGCTTCAGCTTTTTCTGTCACGCTTTCACCATCAGCAACTTATCAGGGAGATCGGCCTCTACCGCCTGTAGACGGCAAACCACACACGTCCAGTCGGCAGAATCAATAACAGGTATAGACCTGCCCTGGCTCAATAGTTCAACAACATCTGCCGGCAAGTCCGGCAGACTGATCCATTCAACCGGGGCCCCGTCCTGCACAAATTCCAGAATAAGGTCTTTCCGGTGCATCTTCCTCGCCAGATCGGCCCGCCCCGGCTTACAGTCGGTCGGTAGAACCGAATTGACGATGAGACAGAGAGGCTCGCCCTCACGGCCACCCTTGCTCTGCCTTCCTACCAAGTATTCAGTTACTAGCATGCTTGTTACGCCCTAGCTTGACCCAAAAGCTCCATGGCGATCTCTTCGATCACCTCAGACTCCGACACACCATCTCTGCCTGCGGCTTCCAGCCGTTCGTACCTGCGTTTGATTTCTTTGTTCAAATCAGGTACTTGGCTAGCCAGCACTCTCCTTGCCCAGGTAGTGGATGGACCGCGACTGTACAAAATACCTCGCAGAGCCCGCTCAGTGCCTTCCGTGGCGTATGCCCACCGTTTGATCGGCCCCAGGTTGAAGTTCAGCTTGACCTTCTGGATTCTGGTGTCGACCTTGTGGATACAGAATACCTCAGCGCCCTTGTCGGCGTTTGGTTTCGTGATGTCCTGCACACTCTTACACTCGTCCGGTGTCAAGTCAAAGAGTTTCGCTATAAGGCGCGCCTTTTCCGCCGACTGGCTGGCGCCAAAAATAAATGCGCTTGAATATTCCAGCAGCAGAGCCTTGGGAAGGTGTTCGGGGTTCTGGGTTCCCAGCATCAGACCTACACGATATTTCCGGCCCTCCAGGCCCATCGACTCAAGCGTCGAGAACGCGCCTGCTACCGTTCCTATCCGATGAAGCTCGTCACCCCAGAAGACCTTCATGATGAGGTCCTGCTGCTCCAGGTACTTGTCATGCCAGCGCAGCATCCAGTCCTTCAGCCCCAGCTCATCGTACCGATGTGATATCTCATCACCAGTTTCTCGCTTGGAAATGAACAGGTCTTCAGTGAGCAGCCTGAAGGCCGTCATGAAGAACACGGAACGCCTCCAAGACGCGCCTGGGCCATCGCCCCGCTGAAAGACGGTGCTCATGTCGAACACGCAAACGCGCGACTCGCTGATATCGCGGTTTGTGCGTCCTGAGAAACAAGGGAAGAGGTCCGTAGCATTCTTCAGGCTATTGCACAAAGCATCTACAAGGGGAATACCGTCGACTTTGGGTGCACTTTTGTATTGATCTGCCAGATTGGAACATGCAACGGTGACATCGAACAGCAGCGGGACTGCATGCCGCTGCGCCACCTTCGCAGCGAAGATTGCCTGGTCATCTTTTTCTCTGACACCAAATTCGAACAGAGCTTCAACAATGTCCCACCAGTAAGCGTGATCGGCAACCTCAATTCCAGCCCTTTCAATCACCTCCAGCACGACCCTTTCCGACACCGCACGCTGAAAGACGTTTGGCTCAGAACCAGCCACGCGGGGGTCCTTACGCTGGTATGCCTTCCTGAGAGCATTTCTGAAGATCGACTGAATAGTCGAGACACCATCCATGGAGCTAACGACATCATCAGCCAGAGTCATCAGCCAATTTAGGAGGAATGTCTCGTGATCTGCCAGCGGGTACATGCAACCCAGTGGGGTATCCAGCATGTTTTTAACGAGGCTGCCATCATTCACGAAAAACTCGAAAATGGCTTCGTGCTTACGGTTTGCGGGAAGAGAATGTCGAACGATATCAATCACACCGCTTGACGATGCGCCGAAATCCATACCCCGGATATAAGGCATGGTGTCGGCAGTGGGATGATTCGCAAAAAAATTAATGTGCTCCGACAGGCAGTTAGACTTACCGAAACCCATCCCCCCGAGGAAGAAAGTGATCATCGTGTTCTGCCGGCTGCTCATAGGCTGATGGGGCATCAACGATCCGTCACCGGTGCGAAACCAGATACCAGTTTCAGCTGGCCAAAGTTTGGCTGGCCGCATGATGGGCAATTGCGTCACAACATCAGAGTCTATTTGTGGAGCCAATGGGCATGCGGGCGGGATCATGTAGCCTGGTGTTGCGCTCATTAGTGCCTCAACAGCGCATCCGTGGGTTGTGGTCAACTGCTGACCACCCCACTGCTGGAGAAGCGTCTCTAGATCGCGGGAGCGCTCATCAATTTGGCTAACTCGATAGCTTGGCGCGCCTACCTCGTTATAGACGACATCTGTTCGAGCCCAAGTAGCAACCGAAATGCCATACGCGAATAGTGCTCCCCCCGACTCCTTGTACTTTTGCATCGCCTTATTTGCAGTGGTGATTTGGCGATTACTGGCTGACATCCAGTTAAAAGTACCGGCGAAGACACGATTCCAGTAATTTGCTTGATCAGAGTTGGCACCTAGGCAATAAACCATCCTCACTGGTATGCGGTGCCTGTATACCCCACGAAGAAGGAACTCGATTGGTTCAGGATCAACCGCTAATTCACTTGCAAATATCGGAGCGTAAGTGCGATCCCCAACAACAACATATTTACCAAGATCAACAACATCTTCCGGCATCAACTGCTTAGACAGTTTGGGAGGCAGCATGAAAGTGAGATCACTTTTCGGCCCTCCTGTATCGGTCCTCATGACACTTACAGGCACTTCCTCCGTTGTCCGGAATGCGCAGTCGCGTAGCGTCAACCTTGCTTTCCAGCCTTTGCTTGTCGTCGACGGCATTAAACTATGGCGAACTTCCCATAGCGCCTCGTAAACGCTAAGCCTCCGATAGGAGTAACCATAACCAGCCGTGCTGAGAAAATTGGTTATCTTAGAAACATGTTGCTCGTGAACAACCCCCAAAGCTGGTATGCCTACGTTCGCGAGCATAGCCCCACGCCCTTTCATAGAGCCACGAATCCTATTCATGGTCTCAGTGCGGGCCGCCTTATGCTCGGCCGAGGGCAATGAATCGATATGGCTCACTACCAACAGATACTGTTTCTCCGATGCACAGCGTTGACCGTATACTTGTGCTTCTTCATCTACGATATCGTCAACATCCATGCCGCGTCGGCGAGCGGCTTTACGCATTGGCTCACGAGCCTTATGCATGCTTTCTTCCATGCCTTCCGGGTCGTACTCGTATGACCAGAAGAGGTCGAACCCCTTGTTCGTCCGGTCATTTGCATTAGTTTGCATGAACCGCATCCACTGCTCGCGCAATTCTACGAACTGGTCAGGGATGTACTGACCCATATAGCCTTCAATTTCGATGATGCTGAGCAGCGATCCATTAAAGAGAGCTAACGAGTGATTGCTGTGTGCGCATGCGAGCGTCAAGTATTGACTGTGGTCAGATTTAGACCACCCCCGGATACCACGAACAAGATCGTCAATTCCGTCCAGAACCCTATCTGGGAACGTGTAGCGCATTAGGACAACCTCATAGAACGGTGATTTTGTGCATGGAGGAGGCGTTGGAAGTCTTCGTGTAAACTTTCAAGACTTTCAGCTTCAAAGCATCCATCAGGAAGGGTTGTTTCCGAGAAAGTACGTGTCACAAGCCCTCCTACTTCTTGAGCGAATAAGGACGGCTCGCATTCAAGTGGTTTGGCCATACCAGGGAACTGGTATGAATCAGCGTGATGTAGGATTACCTCATGCCTCGCACGGGTCAGCCCAACGTAGGCAAGTCGACGCTCTTCTTCTAGGTGATGGTAACCAGCGTCCTCGTCCATCAGCTCTTCACGTGAATCTAAAGGCAATAAGCCGTTGCTGAATCCCGCGATGTGCACAACGTCCCACTCAAGTCCCTTTGCCCGATGGATCGTGCTCAGCGTTACCAGACCGCCCTCTACCTGCTCCTGACGGCGATCTCTGAGAGCCACCTCACCGAGTACGTCGCGCCAGGTTAGCTTGGGCTCGGATTTAATTCTCTCGGCCAACTCTGCATCGATATCGTCCCCCAGCGCCTTTAAATGGCCGGCACGCTTCTCGCGCAGTTGGTCGTCTTTCTCTCGCTCCAGGATCGCCATTGGCCCGTTAATCGCCCATTGAACAAACTCGTGAGCACTGGAGGCGAATGCTGCCTCAACCTTGAGGTCTTCATAGAAATCTTTCAGTGACAGCAGCGCTCTAGCCTGGATACCTTCGATGCTCTCTGGCAATGCAGCCAGACTTGAAGAAGGGCTATCCTCAATCCACTGACACACCTCATAACTACTTGAGTTACCAAAGGCATCAACAAATGGCGTGATCGCTTTAAGTGCAAAAGTGTCTCGTGGATTGGAGGCCAGCCTAATCGCGGCTGTAACAGCTACGACCTCCGTTCGCTCGAACAGGCTCATGCCCCCGACTACCTGGTAGGGCACACCGTAACGCCTGAGCCCCTGCTCAACCAGCATGGCCATGCGATTGGTTCGGTACAGTACTGCGAATGACTCCGGTGCTTTTCCTGCGTCTATTCCTGCACGAATCTGATGAGCGATAGCGTCAGCCATAGCGCGCCCATCCTGAGCCCACTCCATGGTGGGGGTTTTCCCTACCATGCTCTTGGAAAACGGCCTCTTATCCAGCCGATTGGTATTGTGCGAAATTAAATCAGCCGCTCCATTTACAATCGCTTGGGTAGAGCGATAGTTCTGCTCTAGGCGAATCTGGTCAGCGCTAAAATTATGCACGAATCTATGAAGATTGCTGACATCCGCACCTCGCCACGCATAGATTGATTGATCATCGTCACCCACATAAGTTACGCCACAGTGACCCAGGGCGAGCCTTTTAATCAGTTCGTATTGGATGCGATTCGTATCTTGAGCTTCATCAACGACAATGTGACCAATTCCTGATCTAATCGTTGTCCTGTAGCTCTCGTCGCGCGCTACACGAAGTAGTGGCAAATAGAGTAGGTCGTCAAAATCCAATGCAGACGCAGCTGCCTTTTCGTCCTCATACCCGCGTAGCGTGCCCCACGCGATTGCAATTTCGTCGGAGCTGAGGTTGTGAGCCTTGGCTATACGGCTGCATAATTCAGACCTATTCTCTGGATTGTTTACGTTGAACCCAGCTTGTTTTGCTAGGCTCCAGGTGTTGAGCCAAGCACTTGGGGACAGGCGCTTTCTATCCTCGCTGGAGATATCTTTTGGTAGGCCGGCATCTCGTGCCTTCTGTCGAATGCTCCTTTTAACATCAGCTTCATTCAGAAGGGTAAAGCCTTCACTCAGTCCATAACCGGCATAATCATCTTTAAGCAGGCGCAATCCATAGCTATGGTAGGTATCCACCTGAATATTCATGCTTTCGGAGCCAAGCCGCTTAATTCTCGCTTTCATTTCCTGAGCAGCTTTATTTGAGAATGTAAGCATCAGGACAGATTGCCCCTGAAGTTTTGGTGCCAGTTTGGCTGCCCGCAATGCTATGACGGTGGTCTTACCAGACCCAGCCCCAGCCATAACAAGGCAGGAGCGCTCATGAGGATGATCGATTGCAGCTTGTTGCTGCGGGTTAAGCTCCACGGCGTGCACCTTCCAGTTCGCGCAAAGCTAGTTGATTCATACGCCGGAGATTGTTGTGATCTCCGCCGCAAAGAAGCGACTGCATTACCATGAAGGCATGCGCGCTATTTGGCGTATAAGGTTCCAGTCCTTGAAGAGAAGATGGATACATCAGCCCCATCTCTCTCGCAATTTGGGGAACTATCTGGATTACAGATTTAGGGCAAACGACGGTTATCCGGCCATAGCCATAATTGATAATTTCCATTCCGGTACTGTGAAGTTTTTCTGCAATGCGGAGGCAATGCATGCGATCTAGCGCTTGTAGCCATGCAGTAGTGAGGTTTTTGGATGTCTTGCCATCTGGGCTGGGCTTCCTCGTGAGGCCGACCCAAAGGTTTTCAGCTACTAGGCTGTAACTGTAGGAAACTGCGCATGGTTTACTTTTGAAAACATCTAGGCCAGACCTAGCCCAGCCACCTGCAATTGCAACTTGAAGTATTTCAATATCGCCTGCTTGAGAGAGAACATCTAGTTCCGGCAGTGAGCACCACTCCCTCATATTACGCGCGTCGTAAATTGCACCATCAGCAGTCGAACTGGTGACATTTTGCGCACCTGCGCCGTAGTTCATAAGCTTGCCTACTACTTCCTCAAGCCCATGAATTCGTATACGTGCAAACAGAGGTAATTTGCTCTCGGTTGCCCACTTCACAACCGCCGCAACATCCCGCCCCATGTTGGGTAGCGCATGAGGAGAAACACCTTTCAAACTTTCACTGGTCGGAAGAGGCTCAAGCAGTAGCTTTGAAGACCAGTCGTACCTTGGCAGCCAGAATGAGAATATTTTTGCTTGTTCGTACCGGCGCTCACGTTCGCAACTTGTGTAGTTTTGACAAGCTCGTTCTGCGATCTGATAGATGGTAGACCCTTCAGCAGGCTCCTGAACTCCATACAGTTGCCCTACTGCCTGGGCTATCCCATTACTAGGATATTGTGTCAGCCCAAGTTGCAACCTCGCCATTTCAGCAGCACACCCCAACATTTCAGCGAGCATAGATGCCTGCTGATCTAGTGACCATTCACCTATCCCAAGTTCTTGGATCATCTGCGAGATGCGTGTTCTGAAGTAACCTTCGTGAGCAATCTTAGGGTTTTTGTGTAAGCCGGCACGCATCAGGTCACCGAGATCTGCATTGGTGATCCAGAGTGTCTGTGATGGAAGATCGCTAGCCGATACAAATTGGAACGGCTCTTTTCTGAACTCACAGGCCCAGTTACCTTCCTTGTCAAAAGGATGCCCCTTGATATACAAGGCAACACCAATTTTTGGCGCGAGCGAACTCATAGAAGTCCCTCCAAGATGGACTCGAAGCGCTTATGCAATGCTTGGGTCGAAGCTTGATACCAATAGAGGCCCTGTTGCTCCCAATAGTCTAAATTCGGCCACCAGCGAAGTGCACCGATGAGTTCACTCCGATCTCGATAGTATTCGCTCGGGAGTAGAGCTAAGCTCCGGGCGAAGTCACTGTCTTTGCCACGGTAGATCGGTGTGTTGCTGCCCACTTCCTCATTCAGAGCGGAAATAGCTGCATCTAAGCTTCGCACTACGGCTTCGATAGCTGATGAGCGACCCACTCTACAATTGGCCTTTACAGCCACAGAATATGAAGCGAGTACGTTTAAGTCCCGCTGAATGATCCATGGGCAATAAATGAGCATTCCAGGTGCTTGAAGTTCCTGTCCCTTTTTCTTTTTTGAAATCACAGACCAGTTCAGAGCCAATGGAGCAACGCACATTGGACACAAGCATTTCGCGTCAGGGCTTGGAACCAATCCTGGATGTCGAAGCCCGGCAGGGATCATCCAGCCATGAGGAATTTGTTTTGATGGTCTACTAGCAAAGCCGCAGTTAGAGCAGGTGAAGTTATGGCGCTTGAGAACCTGTAGGCCGATAGGCCGTAAAGTATCATTCTTCAACCATTGGCCAAGAATTACCCTCTCCGCAATTTGCGGTTGACCAACTGTGCCTACAAGATCAAGCGCCATATCAGATCGGCCTTAGTAGTTAATACCCAGATCGTTGAAGACACCCTCTGCATCGCCCTGACCGTCAGAAAGGGAGCCAGCAAAAGCGAGAACAAGCAGAGGCACAATAGTTGCTGCAGCGCCGCCAAGAACTGCACCAAACTGCCATTTAGCTGGCTCGTTGCGCTTATTCGCCATGATCCAGCTAATAATTGCCACACCAGCGGTAACAATGCCAATACCTGCAATGATGATAAGGCCTAACTTTACGCCGGCAGATACCTCAAGGGTAATGCCTCCAGTTAGATCGCTAGCTTTGAGAGCCCAGGCAGGCTGAGAAACAAAGGCAATAGCCATGAATATGAAGGTGCGCTTGACACGTTGGAGCAAACGGTCGGTTGCCTTATAAAGAATTTCGATCAGGTCTTTCATAGTTTCACCCATAGGTTGTGGTTTTGGACCTATTAGCTTGGAAGCCACATTAGCCCGGTTGAGTTATCAATCGCTTTTGCAATGTGCAAGCAGGCAATCATGGCCGTGCCAGCAGCGATGCGTGAAATAATGCTACCGATTAAATCGGATCGTGCGTCAGGTGTAAGGTAACCGAGCTTTGTGATCATGAAGTAACCACGCCCAAGTACCACGTACCCTGCAAGTACAATAAATCCAATCACAGCCATTAGAGCTGTTTGACCTAAGTCGTCAGAACCGCTGGATGCTGAGTAACTTTCGATTCCCAGCGGGTCAGCGTATGACCAGAGTGAGTCACCCATAACGCTGGCCCAAAAAGCCATGTCTATAAGTAAAGACCCACCAATCATCTTCGCAAAAATGGCTTTTGCACCACCTTGGCTTGCTTGATTCCTGTCTCCAATTTTAATCAAGTCAAACACTGCACTAGCTGAGATCAGAATGCCGGCAGCCGCGAAACAAACGAAGATGAACGTTAGAAGCGCGGGGTACTCGGCGGATAGGTTGACAAATACATCGCTCATTCCAACGCCGATGTTACCTAGCACATCTCCCATACCGCCGCTATTTGACCCATTGGCCGCCATAAATCGTTACCTTCTGATGAGGCCCTGAGTTGTACAAACAGTTCTGTTAAATCTGTCGAAGCTTTTTACCGCGCCATATCCAGGAACTTCAACGCCCTGTTTAACCAAGAGCCCTTCACCATCCTGAACACGAACAACATATGCCGAGGAGTTATTGATCCCTTTGACGCGCCAGTTGCTCGATACAAGTCGGCCATCACATTGCTGGAGACTATGCGCTTGAGAGCCTTCAGATATTGGCGCAACGACAGATGCAACCTGCTGCGGGGCTGGAAGCACGACAGGTTTTGCGACTTCAACGGGTGCAACTGGCCTTGCCTGTGGTGCATGCGCTACAGGCTGAGCTGCAACAGGGTTTGCATTTGGTGAAGTCACGACGGCCTGACTTTTTGCCGCAACTGGCTTTGCCGCTACAGGTGTCCGATCTGCTGCTCGTTCGTTGATTTCCTTCTTCAACGCCGCAACATCCAATTCTTGTTTTTTGGAGATGCCCTCAACAGTCTTAACCAAATTTTCAACGAGCTTTCGTTGCTCGCTTTGCTGAGCAATACTTCCGTCGATGGCCTTGCCTAGCTTGGATACTTCGCCACGCAGATCGGCCATAACAGTTTTCAGATCAGCAACCTCCTTGCGTGAAGTCTCAACAGTTGCCGCCAGTGAATCTACTCGACTGTTTTGGACGGTCTGGCTGATAACATTCGGATCAATCTTGATAGCACCTGGTGGCAAATCCATTGCACCTGCATGCTCCAATGCTTTGTCATAGAGAGCGTCTTCCTCAGTAGGTGCAATAGGGGAGGATGTAGGTGCTGACGCAGACATAGAAACAACTCCGCCGTCGCTGCGCAGCACACGAAGCCCGCTTTCTTCTCGCGCCGAGATCGAATCACTATGAGAACCAAAGGAATCCCCTTGCGTCTCCAAGAATTCTTCCCGTTGCAGTTCTCCATCGTTCCCGCCCTTGGAGATTTCTTCTACTGCCAAGGGCTGCGGAGCGACAGTGTTCGTCATAGGCTGAGATTGGCCGCCGCCTAGAGCTGCAACAAGATCAGCGCTTTCTTTATTCAGGTCCTGGCTTGGGCGTATCTGTTGTCCTGGATTATGACTTTGTACCGGAGCAGGGGCTTGGATGGTCTCGTCTGGGAATTTGTGTTGCGCCGGACTTGAGGGCGCGACGATGGTAGCCCAAGCCCAATAGCCAAGGGCACTGAGGAGGCCGACCATCACTGTTCCAACCACAGCGATCAGAATGTTTGAACTACCTCCCTTGGCAACGTCGACTGCCTTGCCTTCATTAGCCCCCTGTTGCTCCAGCTGGCTATCGAAGTCATGTGGCAAGTCCAGTCTTTCTGGCATAGGCATTTCTGACACATGCTGGCTCATTACCTGTTCTGACTCAGCTTCGATACGGGATAAGTCGAAGTCATCTCTCAACTCATCGTTATTCAGATCGAAGTCAAACCGCTGACCACTCTCTTCGGGGCTATGCTCATTCTGTTGCTCTGCGTGGCTGCTGCTCATAAATCCTCCAGATAGCGCGTCTTAACGACACACATCGTCCAAAAAGAAGACGCCGACTTCATCGCCAACCTTTAGGGACACCGTTATGGGCCTATCTAGGCGATCCTGAAAAGCAGACCCAAGATCATTTCCAAGTGAACCGAGGGCCATTTTTATTTCACGCGAAGAATCCTGTTGCGTGGATTGGATTGCGTTACCGTCGCTTATAACAACCTGCTGATTTGCATTTTTTTCCGCTGCGCTACCCACAGCCTTTAAGACAGTGCCAAAGCCCCACCAACCATAGCGGTACATAATGTGGCGATCCACGTCACCCTCAACCGCATTAAGCGAAGTTCCCACATCCAATCCAATTGCACTTACGTTGGTGTAAGTCTTCCAGGGAGTGACCAACTTGTTTAATTCAAGGCGAATCCATTCTTCCTTTCGTTCGAAAGAACCTATAAGCCGAAAATTTCGTGCTGAACCATTTCGAATAGTAAGCGAGGCGCTACCGCCGACATCGCTATTCAGGGCAAGATCGGCCGTAGCCATATACATGTCCCCTGCCCTAGCTAGGAAAGTGCATTGTGTTTGCTGCGAAACATTTTGCTGAGCAGCGGATTGCATTGCATTAGGTTGCTGTGCGTCACGACTTGTTGTTCCCCGTGAACTTCCAGCATAGCTCCAGGAAACCGCTAGAGCTTTCGGAACACGGCCTTCGTCCTCGATCAAGCCCTTGATTAGATCATCCAGTTGCTTGTTGGCCTCACGATCAGCATTTCTAGCTTGAGCGTTTTGCTGTGCTGTAGTTCTTGCCGGCTCTTCAACTTGGCCAGCCTCCGAAACTTTCTTCGGTGTTTTCAGTTGCACTTCCGGTTCGAACGGATTCTCCTCGCCCATAGTCACAATAGGATGTGCGTTTGGGTCTGTTTTCTGAATTTCAGGGAGTGTCTCCGTATTGAACCTTTCAGCCTCTCGCCGTTGAAACTCGGTCGTTTCGTTGCTAGCCCTGGTTGACACTTTCGAGCCCTGCCCAACCGTACCAACTGATGCGGGCTTCACATCGCTCTGGGAAACCGAGAGGAATCCCCATGCGATGCCACCGATTAGTAAAAATGCTGATCCACCAATAGCAACCAGCCGCCACTTATTCTCTTTGTTGAAGATTCCTTTAATCGCTTTTCCACCCCGAACGGGGGCAATAGTTGCGTATTCCGCTCCAACGCGCTCGGATTGATCTTCACGGCTAGCGGAAAGACCAAAAGCCTCATCGGCAATCTTATCTTCGTCTGGCGTAGCCATGGCGTCACTTAATCCCTTGTTCAAGAATGGCGGTTGCAGGACTGCGGAGAATCTTCATCACAACCGTCCTTCCTTCGTTATTTGTTCCCAAAACTTCAGTAGCTGCTTCCAGCCTGTAGGCTCGATAACGCCCATTACCTGGCGAAGAACGCAAGATTTTTGGAGAGAACACGGCAATAGGGGTCCGAAGGTAAAGCACACCATCCTTCAACCACGCTTTACCCTCAGCCCCCTCTACGACCATTTCTTCGCTGCCGGCAGGGGTGACGCCATATAGCGCGTGATTCAGATCAACATCGGTATCTGTGCCAATCACCACGCCTACATCTCGAAACAAGTCACTTTGGCTGGTCTGCGGACCAACATCCTGCACCCGCACAGTGGCGTTTCGGTGGTACATTGAAGGCTTTCCTACCAACTGAACGGAGATAGGCGTTTGCTGGCCAACAAGGAACACTGTGATGTTGCCGACCACGCCATGCTTCAATGCAGTTACTGTGAAGCTTCCTGCCTGGGGGTCATTTATATCAATGCCATTTCCCTCCGCCCCTTCGCCAGGTTGCCCCTTAGAGTCAGTTGCAGCCTTCTCGATATAAACAAGCCCATCTAGGAACGAAGATATTTTTCGTATCGGCCACGGTTTTCCGTATGCGTCGATAAAGCTAACGGCACTACTCTGGTATCTGGCGATGAATATTTTCGGCTCTCTGTTATCCGGCCCAAGAGTCACATCGAAAATTTCATCAATGTTGAGAATTTCTTGAGGAATCTCGGGCTCAAAGTCCCCCTGAATAGGGGCTTGTTTGGCCGCTGAAATATTTTGGATTCTTTCACGAAGATTCAGAATGCTTTTCGGATCAGCTTTAAGAAGTTGATCACCCCGAACCTCAAGCTCACTCTTCGCCTGTTCTGCCAGAGCAATACCTGGCAGAATCAGGGTCGCCAGCAAAGGGAGACAAATCAGTTTCACGGCCTACTCCCCTTGGGCGTCACTTTATAGTTTGCAACCCAAAGCCCACTTTCTCGCCAGGTAAGGCTCACGCGGCGTATCTGCATCATCATTACCAGCTCAATGGAGCCCCGCTGCTTGCCTTCAATCGTCAGTCGATACGGGACCTCTACTACCCATTGCCAGTAGCCCTGTGGTGCAATCCAACCTTTTCGAAGAACAGCCCCCTGCGGCGTCGCATAGGCGATACCCTGCTTTTCGCGCGTCAGGTAATCAAGAACACCCACTTGTCGCAGTGAACCAACGAACCCAGATCGCGCGCTATCGCTCAGACACCCCGTTTCGTTCTGGACGTGCTTTTCCCAGTCGTTGTAGGAGAGGTCATAGATTGTTGTGATGCATTTTTCTGCCCACGCGAGAATCTCCGCATCGCTATACATCGGCGCATTGAGAAGCGGGAGTTCTCTGATTCGTCCGTCAGTGGTTTCACCGAGCAGTTTCGGTTCAGGAACCTTGTTGTAGAGGACGACATTGAAAGCCAGCGATAAAGCCAGGCAGGCCATTAGGCCAACCATGTAGCGATTCTTTCGGCGCAGCTCTTCGCCTGCAACGACGCCTAGATTTAGCAGTGCAACAATGCCCTGGGTGTCGAGGACACGATCCAAGAGAGAGGCGTCGCTTGATGCCTTCGCGGAGTTTTTATCTGCGCCCGCGTTATTGGGTGCTTTAGTCATACGGTCTCCATCTCCATCGTCCAGCATTCCGGCCTTAGATCAAGCCGCGTCACCCGGTGATCAGTTAGCCTCTCAGTGACCTCAATGGCCTTTAGCTCTGACGGATGCCGCCTTACCTCAGCCCTTTTCTTGTCAGCACTCCATTCATCGGGCGCAGGATCGTTCTCCCACTTCCGAACAAGCGCCACGGACACCCCATGCGCCGCCGCAAGGCGCAGTCTGAAAGCACCCCTTTCGCCTTTCGGCAGTGAACGTATGTAGTCGCGTAGCAGCATTGATCTCTCCTAACTGCTACACATCGTAGCACTGAAAAACTATTCGGTGTAGTATCACTAAACCAAAATTTTATGGTGAACCATATGACCGACAGCATCAGTAAACCCAAGGGCATACTTTTCGCCGCGTACCTAAGCTCTGCCCTCGCAATCCTCGCTCTCGGGAGCATCGTGCTCTACTTTTGGGTAAAGGGTGATGGCGGGTCTTCGCAGGCCTGCGAGAAAGCTGCAGGCATTGATCAGGCGCATGCACTTCTTTCTGTGCACTTCCCAAAGCTGGCTATCAACACGGCCGAATTGCTCGACCTGGGTGCAGGTGCAAAAGCTGCAGGCTGCCTTCTCGAAGTAGACATGCACGCGGTAAAAGGCGACGACAGCTCACGTGGATTTGTCTACCTGCTCCCTGATGGACAGCGTTTCCTGAACGGGCCTCTTCATGACCGAAGAAGCAAAATTCAGGTTCGCACTGGCGGCGCTAGTGCTGACGGAGAACTGGAGACTGTATTAGCTACCAACAATGCAGCGATCAACATGATCAATGAGCGGCTCGCTCTACTCGGCGCAGCCCCGGCCGGCTCCCCAGCACCATCCACTCCTGCAACGCAGGAGCCCTCTGCATCGCCAGAGGCGGATCAAAAGTCTGTCACTGCTGCACGAGAGGATTTGCTTGCGAAATTGGTAGCTCTTCCCAGCATTCGGTCCCCGGAAGGGTCACCAGACAAAGCTGTTTATGTTCTGGTCGATCCGGTGTGCGTGAATTGCGCGAAGCTCTCCGCGCAGAGCGAAGAGCTGACCAAGCGATTTGGTATCCAATGGAACTGGCTTCCAATGTACACCTCGGAGCGGGGGTGGGTGCTCTCTGCCCTGGCGTTGAGGGAGTATGGACTTGACCCCAAGAGAGGGAACGATGTTCTTCACGAAACAATGAAGCCTACGTGGGATGTTTCGAAGCATGCTGAAAGCATCGAAGCATTATCTGAAGCAGACTATGTACGCGCTAAAGAAAACTTCATGACTTATCACAGCCTTGCTGATAAGAACCCTAGCCTTGGAACCCCTGTGGTTGTTTTTAGGCGGAAAGATGGAACCGTAGAAGTAATCAGCGGACTGCCAAACGCCGACGACTGGCAAGCTATTAACTGAAATCGATACCGGAAAAAACCCCGCCGAAGCGGGGTTTTTTTATCCTAATCGGAAAGGTCTAGGCCTTGTCACTTGGTTGTCTTGCATTGGCTCCAGATTCCAGATGATGTTATCCGCATCCCAGCAATCAGCTTCCGATATTTCAGTCTCGTGGTGGAGGTCGAACTCATGTCTGCGCTGTGCTAACTCACCACTTCGAAATCGGTTGAAGAGCGATTCGACTACCGCCTCACCGAAAACGTCCTTAACTTCGATGACACCTTCGACGAAATCGTTCGCTCGGTTGAACTCGATCAAACCACTATCAGCACTTAGATTTAGTTTCCCAGCCGCCCAAAATTGGTAAGCATAAGCCTGCATCTCTTTAGTGTCGCTGAGCATGTGTTCCACGGCATCAGCATAACCCTCCACCCTCATAATGTGAGCAAGCCTCTTCGCCAGAGGGCTTTCAGGGACAAATATTGACGCCATTGCTCCTTTTTCCTCTTCGGTAAGCAGTACAGCGTGCGCTGCATGCCAGGCCTCATGATTGAAGGTATCCTCATCGGCACAGGAAGCATTTAGCTGAATGAGGTGTCGAGCAAGAGCGTAGAAGCCAGGCTTCTCACGTGGATCGTCAATTACCCAAAGATGCGGGGCAGCCGACTTGAATAGCGTCTCCAGTTTTTCTTGTGCTAGCGATATAAGATCGTTGGCAACAAGCGGGGCGCGGCTGTACATTTCTGTATTCAACACCGGCATCTCGATCTCCCCCAGATACGGGTGATTTACTTTCTGAGTTTCGTTGCGTATCGAGTCGATCCAGGGACTGAAGTAATGGTTTATCCGCTGCATGTGCGAATCAGATGGATAGAGCCCCATAGCCGATTCACGATAGTTTTGCTTTACCAGGTAGTCATTTCTCTGCTTTGCCGATTCAAGCATATTGCTGAACCAAGCCTCTCCCGCCCGAGCAAACATTTCCGCAGGCTGAGACCAGTAGACACGCTTCTTTTCTCCATCCACTGCGATAGCCGAACGTAGGAAAGCACTTTGTTCCGTGTAACTGCTGAGGTCAGCCCACGTCGCTCCATCCTTTGGTGCACGCATAATGCTCGCCATTAGCGCATAGAAAGAGGATGCAACTTCCTGCCTAAGCTTGCCTTTAGTCTCTGGGGCCGAAATTCTTATGTTCTCATCCGATTTGAGCGGATACGCAATTGCGTCAGCAAGATCGACAGACACGCCTCGGTACAAGCGCCCAAAATGGTTTGCCGCCGCATGGAAAAACTCATGCGCCAAAGTTCCATCACCTCGCATACGTGTGAGGTTGATTGCCATGTTGACCGGCTCAAAATGTGCGTCTGCTGCGTTTCTACCGCCCTTACCTCTGCTACCTATACAGAGCCCAAGTTTCCCCCCTAAACTTAAGGCCATGGGTTCCCAACCCAGCACTCTGGCAAAGTCCATCATGCTGTCGTAGGCAAAATTCAGATGCTTTTCCCGTTCCTCTTGAGTGGTCCAGTTTCCGTACTCCACCCCAGAGAACCCAAAGGTACGGATGAAGTCTTCGCCCGTGACTGACTTTCCATTGCGATAGTCCGGACCAATGCGCTGAAGTTCACCACGCTTTACTCGGCTGCCGGCGGGAACTGACTTTGGTTTAGCTTTTACGCGAATTAATTGGGACCAATCGGTATGAGCAGCGACGTCTCTAAGCTTCGACGACTGTGTAAAATCGACCCGGCTTTTTAGTGTCGTATGCGTACCACGTATTTTAAGGTCTTTACGCATACAGTAAACGTCACTCACATGGCGGAATTCGTCACCCCCAAAGAGCTTAGAGGAAATAGCGTTCAATGAATCTTGATATGTTGCAAGATCACCGGTAAGGCTTCTATCTAGTGTTTTATATGCCTGCACCAATTCAATAAATGCAGTCACATGGCTCTTCATTAATGACTTTGGCTTTGCATCAACTGTTTTCCAAATAAGGTCATGCATTGCTGCCACTCGGGGAAGCGCACCTAGCTCACGCATTTCCTCAAAGCTTTTACGCGGCCATAAAAGCTCTTTCGTTATGTAGTTTGACTTTTGACTGTCGCTCATTAACTCAGCGCTGGCTATTAGCTGCGCCTTATCAAAGCCCCTAATGTCTTTAGCCGCAAGACCTGCAACGACACCCGTATCTACGTATTTATCAGCTGACTCGCCAGCATTTGATAGAGATGCAGAACTCTTAATAACCGCAGGTTTGTCATCCCCATTAAGAAGCTCTACCAGTTCTGGATCAATCCAACTAAGAGTATCCAGACCTATGACAATTGATCGTCCTCCCCGGTCCTTTATATCCGAGACAGCTTTGCCAATAACAGCAGCGCGAGTTTCTGACATTTGAGCCGTATCTACATTGACCGGTCTTGTGAAAATGCTGCGGGCCTTCAACTCTAATGTTACGCCCCATACCCCTTCACGCCTTGCAGCGACAGCCACTTGTCCCAAAATACGGTCGAGATTCTGCTCCGGGATTTTCATAACGCGAGTGCCGCCTAAACGATAGAGGTCGGCTCTTATTAATTCCTTAATGCTCTCATCAGAAATAGCTCGAAGCCTTCCAGGTATCTCTCGTACACGCCTTGCCAGCGTATAACGCTTAACTAGCTCTGCATGTTTTTCAAGACGAGATGCCTCCACCCTCCCTAGAGCAGGTGAATATCGAATGATTGCTTCAGCATAATGATTTAAAGCAGGGTCTAGCGTTTGGTATAATCTAGCGCTATCCCAATCCAGCCAAGGCCTTCCACCCTTAACAACATTGGTGTACATCAGTCCTTCAGCACGGGGGACTTTCTCATCAAGTGCACTCGAATCACATCTTACTACGTAACTGTCTAGCTCTCTTTTTGCTAAAGATTTGAGCCAGCCGATTCCCAGTTCGTTTTGCCCGCTAAGAAGATTAACCAGATCAGATAGCTGGATTAGTGATGACTTCAGGTTAACGACATCGAATTCCAACAAGCGCTGCGCACGCTCATATACTGTGTAACTTAAGCTGCTATCTACAGAGCGGCGGTCAATATAGTCACGAATTTCTGCAGTTCGTAGTTGGGTACTGAGGAGACGGTACATATAGTCTTGATCGATAGCTTCAGGGTTCCTTTCCGCGATGGTCTCCATAGCCGTGCAGCAGGAAAGCAACGCCCTAAGTGGCAGCGTCGGTCCCCCTTCAGTCGCAGCACCAAGAGCAGATGCAGATCGCCGAAGAATTGTTTCATCAGCTGAACGCTGCCTCTCTACCTCCTGGAGTGCGCCCCTGAAGTCGGGGACTATGGGTTGCCCGCTTCGCCAGAGTGGAACACTGTGGCTTCGGCCCTCGCGATAAACGTTTCCATTAATCGAGGCCGCCACGACCACACTCAGCGTCAGCGGATCACCAGCGTCTGCAGATGCTGAAAGGGCAAACTGAATCGGATCATCACCGTAGACCTTCTTACTTTCTTGCTGAAGAAGAGAAAAAACTTGGTTAAGCCACTCGATGCCTTGATCGGAATCATCACCTGGAAAATCAAAGCCAAGCTGAGTCCGGGCAAGGGTTAACCATTCACCATTGTTGCCGGTCAGGTAGCCGTTGCGCTGGATCAATTTGGCTATGGAAGCGATGACCTCTTGTCTGACCTCTACTGAGGAAGGGTCAATCCTGTCCGGAGAAGGCGAGGCTGTGAGCGGTTGGCTAACATTTGCGGTTTCCTGAATATGCTCAGGCAACCAATCGGGTGTAGGCTCATCATAGAAAATGGAAGAGCGCGCAACCCTGATTGGAGCGACCGACACGTACCCTCCTACCCATGACGGCCCGTCCGAGTAAACGAGAATTCCCGTATCACCAATACGCAAAGGCCTTGCTAGCCGCCCACTTCTTGCTATGCCATCCGTATCGGTCCACTTAATTGCCGAGCTTTGAGCAAGTATGATCTTACGGGGGATAGGAGCCTGATATGGCTCCCCTGTGTCCCCTCTCCATGCTTTTAAACGTGCTTCCATAGCCTGCACATCAGCAGGTAGTGCTCCCTTTGAGCGCAGTGATTCGATGGCGAGACCAAGTACAGTTTCTGATTCAGGGGTAATGGCTGACTCAAGGGCCTGCTCGACGAAAGTCCAGACCTGCCCGCGAGAGAAGGTTACACCGTGCTCTAGGTATAGCGATGCCTGGAGGGATGAATACTTCCTCTGCCAGAACCCGAGTACCTCGTCCCTAACCTCGAAAGGTGTCGTCTCACTGGCTGATAAAGCAGCTGGGATATCGATTGCGAAATCCGGCCGGAAGCCAACGAGTTCGATCTCGGAGGAGAGATACTGGTACTCAGCTTGTACTAGATGCCCGAGGCGAGCCCAACCATTCCTGGTCCTTCGAAAACCAATAGCCTCCAACCGTGGCTCCCACCCTTCAGGTGCCTGAGCAAGCGTAGTAACCAGGGTTCCGTTTACAAAAACCGGATCAATTCGGGCAACATCGTGCTTACCCCAAATGCTAGGTAGCATGGCCTTTCTCACCTCGGGATATCTAGTTCAGCTATCGCTTAGCCCATCCTGGGCGCGGCTGTTGCAGCCACCCCCGGCTCTTGCTCCATCTTCTGACCTGTTACCCATTCGACCATCTGAAGTACTGCATTCTTGATCATGGTGAATAGGTCATTGGTGATTCGGTCAAACCGTTCCAACATCGAGGAATCACCTTGCTTCATCAATGCAAGCGCTTCCTTGTTCTGGTCGGTAAACCTGGCGATTTTTGCTGCCGTTTTTTCGAGCACTTCATCGCTGTCCATGCCGTTCTTGAGCGCAGTCAACGCCATTTGCCTGGCGGATTGCTCCAGCGATGCGGCAGCCTTTGCCATTCGTTCTGTGAGGGCGAGTGCCGTCTCCGAATGCATGAAAGCAGCAAGCTTTTCTTCGTCGCCGAGATGATCCGTACTTGCGGCTTTCCACTCGGAAGCAACCGCCTCAACAGCGCTCATATTCTGCTGAAACGTACGTTCACTTCTGTTGTTCATAAACGTCTGACAGCCTTTCACCATGGTTGCCGCTGGGCGACCTGCAACGGCCCCAACCATGCCACGCACAGCCCCGACGAGACCTGATGCCAAGGCCCCGACGACCTGAGCAGTGGCAGAATACTGTGGAGCTTGCGCCTGGCCAGCATCACCGGGAGGAAGCATAGACCCGGCTGGAGCTGCCCCCCTCGCGAATGAGCGCATGCTCATTCCCTCTGGGTGATGCTCACCACCAAATTGCTCCTCTTGATACTCTTGACCGGCCGCATTACTGAGCAGCGAAGAGAACTTTCCAGCGCCCTGCTGCAAAAGAAACTCTCGGGCTGATTCTGCGCCGAGAAATTCATCGGAGTTTTCGCCTGGAAGATCGTTATCATTGATCGACGCTTCATTACCAACAATCAATTCATCACTAGCCGTGCTTTCGCCATTGATTGCCGCGATCTCTTGAGCATCCAGCTCCAGAAACGACTCTTCAGCAAACGGGTCCTCAGTTACAGGTTCTTCTGTGTCTGCAGAGGTAGGACTTTCCTGAGCTACCACCTGATTTTCATCACCAGATGGGGCAATCTCATCGTCCCTGTCCCCAATACGGTCGCCGGCAAACAGCACCATTTCGTGCTGCTCAGTATCTCCAGGCGAAGCAGCCACACCTTCAGCCACAACGCTTTCTTGATGAGTTCCTTCGGAGTGACTAGCCAGAATGGCTGTGCTTTCATTACTCTGATCGGATAGAAGGTCTTGTTCGTTCATGTGCGCACGCCTCTGATTAACGGCTCATCAGCCCGGATTGACTTACATCGCGAGTGGAGGCTTCTGCGGTCAGCCTCACCAACTTGCGAACCTCTTTGTTCAGCTGCCAAAGCTGGTTAAGCGTTTCGGCCTGCATCATCAGTGCATCCTTCTTAGCGGCGGCTTCACTGGGGTTGGCCACCACAGCGGTGAACCACTTTTCTGAACGAACCCGATACGTAGCCATCAGCTCGTCGAGTTCATAGGCACTCAGCTTGCTATCCAACTCATTTTGTTGGTCGCTACTCATGCTTGAACGCACATCCTTGAGCATGTACTCAAGGTCCTTCGGATCAATTTTTTTGAGGTTTTTGTCGAAATGTTCTGCGAAAACCTGTTGGCCGATCTGCATACGCTCTTTCATGACAACCGCTTCTGCCAACGAAGCTTTTTCTGCCGGCGTACCATGCGCCTTGATTCGCTCAACCTCTTCTGCTGTTGGGGTTGATACCGGGTATGGGTTCAGCAGCATTAGCAGGGCTTCCAGAAGCTCTGCAAGCCTATCCTTGTCTTCTGTTTCAATACCTTCTTCCTGAACAAGCAGCTCAGCTCCTTTGAACTCTGGCTTGTCCATTTTTTCTAAGATTTCTTTTACGTCGTAGGCTAGCCGGGGCTCCCCAGGTGCCAAGTTTTTGGAACGCTCATTTCGCGCTTCAATACGGGAACGAAGTCCAGCCTGGACAACCTTGGAAGAGTTCTCCAGGGCTTTTCTCATGCCGGCCGCAGCATATTGCCCGCATGCAGCCCTTGGTTTTGCCCCGAGGTCTGGGTCCATCTGATAGCTATTGGAAAGCTTGTGCTCTGCCTTAGCCCTCTCGTTAACCACGGCTTGTTCCATGCGCATCACATAGTCCATGGCGTTGACCAAGACCTCAGTCTGCGAACGTATAGCGTCGATTATTGAGTTCGCCGAGTTATAGGCTGCGTCTTTCGACGCCTGCTCACAGCCCGCGCATTCAACTGGGATTCCACCCAAAGCGAGGACTCGTCCAGATGCCAAAATGAGGAAACTCAACAGGACGATTTTATAGGCCACGAATCGCATCACTCACCCCATTGCTGACTTCGGACTCGACGCGAGGTGTGCGGTTCGACGGACCTACAGGCAAGTCCCTAATTGCACCGTTCACATCCCCCTTGATGACGTTCCCTCCCTGGTTAATGACCTGCGTACCGGCTCGCTCTAGCACCTTGCCGAAGTCGTAGGTCTCTACTGCCATTCCACCTTCACCAGTTGTGGTGCCTGCGCTAACGGTCACGACGCCGAGCGGGTCACTTACAGAAGTCTTTGCGCGGTTTGCGATTTGTTGCAGATAGTTGTTAGCCATCTTGCAGGCTTGATCTTTGATCTTGGTCCAAATTCCGTCCATTCCACCAATGGAAGGGATTCGCATCCGAATCAGCTTGTCCAAGTCATCCATGATCGGTAGGCAAGATGCATCTTTAACGTGCGGCGCGTTGTCCATCGCGGCTTCTGGCAGCTTGTATATGTCAGCCACTCGCTGGTCCATTTGTACGCGCTGGTTTCTCATTACCTCGTCAAGCGCACATTCGTCGTCCGCGCCCCAGGCTTGAGCTGACATTAGGAGGATGACCGCCATCCCTAAAAGCGAACGCCTCATTACATAATCTCCTTAACCATTTGTACGTCTTGGGCGATGCGCTCACCACGAGAAACGGAGAAAACCTGGCCTAGTAGCTCGGCCCTATGCACGTTTAGTAGCCGCTCATAGAAAAGGCTGGCAAACAATTCACCTTCCCCTCCAAGCCTTGCCAAGGCGAGAACCAGTCTATTGACGACGCCGGGCTGTCTCTTGTCGAACATCTCCAGAACCCGCATGAAGCGACTTGTCCTCAGAAGGGCTAGCACTTCAGCCATGCGAGCAGCGTTCTCGCCACGTTCGATGCTTGAGGCAAAGGTTTCGTTTTCCATCAGTTCTACAAGCCTCGACAGCAGATCGAGGAATGCAGGGTCGCCATCAATCGCCCAGGTGTCGCGGTGATCCATCTCATCCAGCAACCTCGAAAGCGACTGGCTTATCTGCCGCCAATAAGCGGAGACCTCGGAGTCATCCAAGTGACTTCTGCTCTGCGAACGTACCTCCACAATCCCCTCCGCCGTTCTCACACTATGCGATACAATGGTACTATACCATACATAGTCATTTTTGAAGGGCTCACCTCATGCCAGACGCAAACGCCCAGCCCAGCAGCCCTGATGAGGCGGCTCCGCAGGAAAAGACGCGCCTTCTCCACAAGACACGCAAAACCGTTCGCTTCATCGCGGCAGTAGACACCTGGAAGCGGCGGGCCGACGACGTAAAATATCGCGCCAGCTTTCCATTGCTACGAGCTGCGTTCAGAAAGCAAAAGAGGGACGCTACCCTGCGCCTCTCTTACGATGATTACAGTGACGAACAGCTGTCATACGCGGCCTCCCTGCATGCCCGGACGATCTTACTTTTAAGCCCCCTACTCCTTTGGGTTCTCATAACCTTGTCAAAAGGGCTTGGTGCCCTTTTCAGATTTGGCGAGGTGACAACGTGGCTGCTCTACAGCGTGCCTTTGGTTATCTTCATTGCCTGCAAGTTGTTTGTCAGCGTCCAGTCACGCCGAAACATAAACAACGAACTCCTACAAAGGAATAACGGAGCGGCCAAGCCATGAAACAAACATTTGGCTTTCTTTTAATATTTTTGACTGGCGCGGCCATCGCTGCTGAACCTTCGATTACACCCGCCATGAATGGACAGATCGCGGATGTTTTCTCATCATCTACAGGTACAGATTTTGGTCAGCGCATCATCGAGTATATCGTTGGTGGCGGAAATTCGAACTATGGCGAAGTCTCTCTTCTTTCGACCGTTTCCCGATTTATAAACCTTGGCGCACTATCACTCATGGCGTGGCTAGCAGTGGTAGGGGCGACGACATTCGTTATTCAAACTGGCAATAAGGGCGTGCCAGGCGGCCAGGTTATTTCTTCATTCTGGATGCCCATTCGAATTACAGCCGCAGTGATACTGCTTATCCCGCTGACCAGCGGGTATTCGACGCTACAGTATGGTGTTATTACTGTTGCCGAGAAGAGCAATTCTTTCGCAAATTATGTGATGGGTAAAGGCCTCGATTATCTTTACCACAATGGCGCGTATCGCTCTCCAGCTTTAGCCGATGGTTCTGCTGTAGTGATGAGCTGGGTCGCATCCGAGGTTTGCCGCCAATATATCAACGGTGTAACTAACTTCGAAACTATCAAAGGTCAAACGACCCAACGACCTTCCCCGCAAGGCGGAGGTTCGGTAACGGAATATTCCTACGACCATACCGAACCAGGCGAGTCCTCACAGAAGTCTGATCCGCGCATTGGCTATTGTGGAAAGATTACATTCACTATTCTTTCTCCTAAAAGCTCTGAGCACGCAGGTACTCTTACTTCTCTTTTTTCTGGCCCTTCAGACCCATACTCATCTGCACACAGCGCCCCAGCAGCCATTGCTGCCAAACACCAAGAGGTGATTGCTTCGACACTTCCAAAGGTACAAGCGGTTGCAAAAATCATCCTGCACGATGAATCGGCTTTACTTGCTCTACAAAGCGGAGGTGAGTCACAGCAGTCGACTTATGAGAAAGCACGGGCTGAGGCAGAAAATAAGACTCCCGAAGCTTTGCGCTTGTACTACGAGGCAGTAGCTACATACAACACTAAAACACAGGGAATAATCGCGACAGCAGTAAACGATATCATCACTAAGAAAAACGATGGCGCGAGTTGGGTAGAACAAACAAAGGAGGCTGGATGGCCTGCGCTCGGTACTATTTTCTGGCAGCAAATGATGTCTCAATCGCAGATCAATCAACTTGCTAAGGCCTTCTCTGCCGAGCACACCCCACCACAACTCGATGATGCTTTCAGAAACGATGAGCGCCTGCGTGTGCTGTCTGCACGAATTTCAGGACTCCAAAAAGCTAAACGTCTGACTGGCGGAAATTCTAATAATGGAACAGCAAATATTGACATCGATAGCTATAGCCTATCTGCAATAGAAGATGCTGGTAGTGAAGGCAAGGGCATAATGGATGGCATCAAGAACATTATGTATGAAGCATTTGCTGCATCGTTCCGTGCGATGGCCTTCCGAAATGGCGATGACCCGATTATCAACCTTCAATACTTTGGCAATGCCACAGGCGCTATTGCCGAAACTATCTTCTGGGCCAAAACCATTGGTTCATCGGTAGCTGTTGGAATCTTAACCGGCACTGCAGAGACTGCTAAAGGCGCAAAGAACTCCGCTGACAACTTCGCGTTTGGTTTTGGTTCTTTGCTAGGCGCGCCTGGCTCTGTCGCAGTCGGCGCAGTAGAAGGTATCAAAGCAGGAGTACAGAGCTTTATTGATCAGGTTGGCCCCTTCTTCAATATGATCATTCTCTACTTACTTATTATCGGTCTGACCCTTGGCGTTATTTTACCTACAATCCCAGTTGTACAGTGGTTCATGGGTTTCCTGTCTTGGCTTTTATTCTTTGTCGAGTGCCTTCTTGTAAGCCCTGCTTGGCTGGCAGCACATGGCACTGCCGAGAAAGAGGGATGGGGCACAGAGCACACCAGGCAGGGCTACATGCTCATGATCGGCCTCCTTCTTGGCCCAGTTTGGCGTGTCGTCGGTTTCTTTGCGATTCTGCTCCTAATGCGCCCTATTGGTGTTCTCATGAGTTGGCTCATTGACTACATCAATGGCGTCCTGGTCTCTGGATTTATCAATCCCTTCGTCATAGCTGGTGCGATGGCTGTCGTTACAATTTTTGCCTACACCGCCATGGTTCGCATGTTCTCGCTTCCTTCTGAGCTGTTTGAGCGCGGTCTACGCTGGGTCAATGGCGGCCAGGAAGTCACGGGCGACAGTGGCGCAGAGCGTGAAACTCGCACAAATGTCGCGGCATTCGGCCACAAGTCTGAAGCAGCCGGGCATCGAATGCAGAACCCTGGATCGCCAGCGCAAGCCGCACCAGGATTTAGCCCAGCAGGAATTAAGCCGAAGCACGTTTAGCAGGCAAAAAAAAACGCCCCTCAATAGGGGCGTTTTTCATTACAGCCTTTCAATAGGCGAGGAACATAAGCCCTACGCCAACCAGCATCGCCGCTCCGCACAGGATGACGTAACCGCCAGACGCCCCGCCGTTTGCATAAGCGAACCCTTCCACCCCGCTCGCGCTGAGGATGTGAGACGGCACTTTAGATGCAGCTACCATATTTGCTGCCGAATGACGGGACAGGTACACGAAGAATGCCCGATCAAACACCCAAGCTGCGCCACGCACCACGGCAAGCCCTAAGCCGGTGTAAAAGAGGTTTCCGATTGCCGCGCTCACCGGGCTATGCGACATCCAGTGAAGGCGCTGCGCCTCGACACTCAGCACATCAGCAATGCCACGACGGCCAGTGATGTCAGGGATTACCCCTGCAATATCAAGAGTGTAACGCACACCACCCTCCCAGATACGCATACCGCTACCCAGCATTGCACTCACACCCACCAGAGTGGCAAACACCGCAATCCAGAGCGCTCCAACATACCCCTTCTTACCAATCACGTTGTAGATTGGTGCAGCCCACATGGCGTAGGTAGCTTTACCAGCAAACAGGAAGAAAGCCGCCAGACCGGCCAGGAATCCAATGATATTTGCCGTGCCGTTGGTCTTGCCTGCCACATAGCCGAAGTAAATCAGGTAGATCAGCGCCGCAGCGACAAACACAGATCGCCATGCCCCCCAGATCGCGAAAAGCGGCATGCCTGCGTGCTCACGCCCATAGTAGAGCTTGATGTCGCCAGATGTATTCCTCGCTACGCCCAGAGCATTACCAGCATGAACAATCATCGCGTCAACTTTGCCGACAGCATTCCAAGCCAACCCCTTGGCCCACGGGATGTTGACCGGCGTATTGGCCGACGCAGCGCGCACATCAGCGATGGCAGAGTCGAAAATTCCATTATCAGCTTTGTAGGTCATCACATTCTCCTTCGGGCACTACACCCTATGACTCTATATTAAGCCTTCCTCTTTAATTTATCAAGAGGACTTGATAAACTATTTTCACAATCACTGAACTCTGGAGCTTACCGTGACCGAACTGATACCTAGACCCGGACGCCCTTCGCTCCCTGGCCATGACATTGCGCTTAAACTTACAGCGCAGTCAGTAAATCACCTTAAAGAAGGCGCATCACTCCTGTCACAGCTGAACGGCAAGGCCGTTAGCAAGGCCGCGTGGTTTCGCCTCCTCCTATCGAATCTTGGCGAAACACCTCCGTCTCGGCTGATCACGGCAGAAGCTCTCAGAGAAGCCTGGCCGGCCGCTAAGGAAATGACGGATGGGAGTTGGGTGACCGTGAGGATCGAGGAAGCGCAGCGAGTTTGGCTGAGGCAATGGGAATGCTTTGTCCAGTCACTAGACTGGACAAGGGAGTTGTACAGGAACGAAACCGCCTCACTTCTTGTAGAGATTCAGGGCCCAGCACTGAACAGCATGCTAAAACTTCAGATAGAAGCTCAAAAGAAAAGGGCCGACTAGCGGCCCTAACTCATGACTTGCCATCCCCTTTTCACATCCGGCGGTATGACAGCCTGCACGACCTGCATCTCCGCCTCACTCTGAACAGCTCTTGGCTGCTCGGTTGCAGGCCGGGTTGCCGCTGCAATCACATTCAGGCTCTGCCCCTCTCCCCCTCGGTCAGCATGACCGACCGCTGAGGACTCACCAGGCTCGGGTGTGGTTGAGTTCAAAGACAGCCTTAAATCTTGCGGATTAAACGGGAACTGACCATTCAAACCTAGGGACTCGACGAAGGCTTCACGCTTATAGCGCTCTAACATCGCCCCAACGATCCATTCAGTATCCACCCCAAGGGATGCCTTTTCATTCAGCATCCTCACAAACCCCTGCAGTAGTTTGCTGTCAACATCATTGCCTTCCTTGGCAACGATGTTGATTACACGCCTACGGACGTAGGTTGAGTGTGGCGGTTTCTTCTTAGGCGCGCCCAATTACTGATCCTCGAAGCTGCCCCAGGCGGCCATGTATTTCAAAGCACCTCGGGCATTAGCGAATTCATCCATGAATTCTGCACCCGGCAACATTTGCTCAAGCCATTGCTTGAAGACAATGGCACCTCCACCGATAACAATGATCACCTGGTAGTTGCCAAGGTTGCCGAGTTTGCTACGGATGTAGCTAGTGATGCGTTCAGCAACTTCACCACAAGCTTCGTCACGGATGTCAGCGAGTTTCCAGTCCTTACTCAGGTACTTAGCCTCCCCCTTTTGCATGATCAAATTTACGAACCATGCCGGCAGACTTTTGTCATGGCCGCTAACCGCCACCCCTTCCTTGACCATGTGCTCACGCACCTTTGCGTCCAAAGCGTTCTTGGCGTCCAGGACGCCTGCCTTCTCAGTACCAGATGAGGCGTTGTTAATGATCAGACGGTTATCACTGAGCTGGACAGCGAGGATATCCGTCGTGCTACCACCGATGTCGACGATAGCAATCTCACCTTGTAGGTTCATTGCCTCATCGCGAATGTTGCAGGCTTCATCCATAGCCCAGTCGAAGTAGCCACATAGCGCTTCGCAGTATGCGCTGACTGAGAGAATTTCAGGCTGGGCCTCACTACCAATAACCGTGACTGTCTTACCCTCTCCCTGGGTGAAGTTGTTGATAGTGGCAGCCTTCAGCGTCTCGTTCACGCTGCCGTCCTGGTTGTAGTAGTCGCGCAAGGGAAGTGTTACGGCAATGCGCGCCGGCATCCCCAGAAGGCCAGCCCGAGTCAGAGCATGATTTACCAACACTCTGTTAGCGAGGCTCGTAGGGTACTCACTGTTGCGAATGTTCATCGGATTCCTAACGGTAGGATCGCAGGTGTAGCGAACCCCGCCGACCTCGTACGCCCCCACTGCATTACCTTGTGCATCCGATAGGCTGTTGGTAGAGCCTACCTCAATGAGGGACGGGACCTTGAGGGTCAAGATTTTGCGGTCGCTATCAAACCAGGCGATCTTGTGGTCGGCGTAGCCGTTGTCATCAGCCACGAGGCGGGGAACGATTGTCTTCTTTTGAGCTTTCATTATTGGTTGTCCTTTACGAGTTCAGTTTGATTCTGCGGATGAGAGTGCGGCGTGTTGTCCTGTGCCGATAGCGACCAGCAATCCTTGAACGAAGTCGTTTCAAGGCGAGCCTAAGAGACCAACCTCGGCGTTCCAGGAGAATTAACACCAGGACGCAAGTGAGCGAGATTTTCAGGGTGGTTAGAAACGGCAGTACCGGCAGTACCATCAAGGGTACGAGCACACTGGTATGAGCCTCAAAGAGCTTGAGGCTGACCTTCGACTGCTTGCTTGCGTGCGCCGTAATGATCCGATGCCCGTCAGGAGTTGTGATCGGCATATTTCAACTCCGCTTTGAGGGCCAGCATTTCGTCCTCATGAAGGTTACCGAGTTCGTACTGCTCTTCTGCGTCTACGAGCAGGTCGCGGCCATGCTCCTTTACCAGCCTCTGAATTTCATTGGGCAACTGGTCATAAGGTATACGGAGCAGGTGTGAGCGAATGTCCTGGGTAAACACTAGCCAGGACCTGACCGGGACTCTTCCCCGACCGTCCCTGCGACGCAACAGCCTCTGATGCATGATCATTCGTGACTGGTCGATCAATCCGTTGCTTATCCGTACTCGGTCACCAGCATCGAAGGCGTCAGCCATACGCGGAATCGCCATGTGGACGTTGTTGGTGTGCGTCGTGGTGTAGGTCGCGTGTCCCGTCATTGCTGACAGCACAGCTCCTTCAATTGTTTCTCGGTCTCGGGCCTCACCGTAGGCAATCACCATCGGGTGGCGACGCAGCGAGTTCCGCGTAGCCTTAGCAAATGTCTTAAGGTGCGCACCGTAGCCTTTGCCGATCTCTGTCTGAGCAATGATTCCTGTCTGGTTCGGAATCGAGTACAGGTCATTCTCAATCGGTGCGTAGTAGGTGAGGATGTGCTTGCCCATAGGGTCAGTCGCATGCGCTCTCATGAAGGCGTCAAGTGCTGTTGTTTTTCCCGACCCAGTTGGTCCACACAGGATTACAAGCCCACTCTTCGGCAATGCCGCCTCCTGGATTGCTTGCGGCATTCCAAGCTCATCCATTGTTTTCGGCACTCCTGTGATCGGTCGAAACACAATCCCAAGGCCCGCACCACCATTCAAGCCCATGCATCCAGTTGCGTTGACGCGAAAGCGCAGTGTTTTTCCTCGGCCTAGCTGGATAACGTGAGAGAAGTCGATATCTTCCTGCTGTTGTAGCTCCATAGCAGCGTTCGGGTTGTCTGTGATACGGACCAAGAGGTCTCGCAGCTCGTCGGTCATCAGCGGGCGCGCCCCAAGGCGGACTACACGTTCAGACCAGATCATGCCAAACGGATAGCCTGTAACCAGGATGAGGTCGTCACCCTTGTTCTCGATCACATACATCAATGCTTTGTTGAGAGTGTCGACATTGAACACTGGGGGTTCAGTGAACTCGATTGCAGGAAGGCCTAGCGCGTCCATACTGGCCTCCAGTCGCCTGACTGCTTGTAGTTGGCGATGTCTTTGATGCTGTAGATCACCTCGCCAACGTTCATGGTTCGGCCATTGAAAGTCACACGATTGGCCACCACCTTAAGCGCAGCAGGCGAAATCATTTCCTTGGACTCAAGCGTCTTATAGAGGTGACGCCCTTCTACAGCTTTGGTCAGCGAGGCGAGGCGATCCTGATAGATCGAGTCGGCCTGCCGGACGCCGGCTCTCCAGCCTTCATCCAAGCCTGCCTTCCAAGCAATCACTTCAGTTTCGCTCCGAGGAAGCATCGAACTATGAGGCGGCTCCGGATAGCCATACTGCTGCCAGAGGTAGTCGCGCCAGGTCGGCACGACCGAGATGATCTTCGCCTCTTCCTCGATTGTGTAGGCATCACGCACTACTCGCGCCTCTGCCTTCTCCTGATCGAGGATGAACTGGTTCGGAGTCTGTACGATTGCGGGAACCAGTAGGCGACCTTCTTTGACGAATCCCGCAAAGCTGAAGGTGACGTTGAGCTTTGGCTCATTGGTGTTTAGATACTCCATGATCAGGCCATAGCGATACGCTAGTCCCGTCTGCGCACCAACACGTAGCGCCTCCTCCCTCACTGCGCGAAAGCGCAGCCCCTGCTCAGCTTCTTTGCCCTCTGCCACTACCCCGCCTTTCATCTCCTTCAACTCTCGAAGAACAGGTGGGTTTTGCAGGCCATCTGGCACAGCTACGTCTGCGACCTGAAAGTCCATCTTTACCTCTTACGGTGATATTGAGCAGTGGATTTTTAAGGCATACCGATGCCTTAGCACCTCCACGGTGCTCGAAATTGTATCACTAAACCATATAAAGCCAATAGCTGGCGATAAAGGCCATATCCCATTCTTCGGGCAAAAATGGCAGGAAAAGCCATATCAGCCTAAAAAACCACAATAGAAACCGTGCGCGACCCGATACAAACACACCTATCTTAAGCGGCGACTGGCACAAATGGCTTTTTATGGCAGATAAAGCCATAGTTGGGTGATTGTGCCGATACTGGCCCCTTTGCTACTTAATCGCCAGAAAGCGTTTGGAGAAGCCATTTCCATTAAGATATCTCCTAGTCCTCCACCCCACCCTTGCTCTTAGAGCCCGGTTGCCGGGATCACAAAGAGTCCATTCCCAGCACTGCATACCTCGCCCTCCCCATACCTCCCTCGCCTAACGAAGCCCAACATTCATCTTTTCCTTTGATCTGTATCACCCCTTGCAAGCTGTACGTGTATCACCTGTTGCGCGGGAATATTTCCGGCTTAGAATCATGCTCTGTATCACCCCTTGCTTGGTGTAAAAACCGTAGCAAGACTATTAAGGGGTATGTGTTTGGGGTGATACACGCCAAACGCATGCCCCTGGACATCAGCGCTGTATTCAAGCAACCCAAAGCACCTTGGAGCCGCACATGCCACTCGATGATTCAATCAGGTACAGGGCAGAAAACCTGTTGTTGAGGTTTAGAGAAGAGACAGGGGTTGGTTCGGTGGATGCTGATGCTGCCGCTCTGATTGCATGGCTGAACAAGAGGGTTGTAGAGGACAAACTCTCCCCTCTTACAGCGAAGTGCTACAGAAGGTGGATGGCTGCTTACCTGGAGGATATCGAGCACCCGAGTTCCAAGTTCGTACGAAACTGGTTACCACCAGGATCGCGGGAGGCGGCCATCGTTGAAGACGACAAGGAGGCTGGTGATCTGATCCAGCATCTTCAGCTCATGGGCACGGACAACAATTCCATCTATGCCTCGTACATCGATCAGGATGGATTCAAGTCCTTGATGCGTCAGCTTGTAGAAGAAACACCTGCCGGTGCCCAGCGCTATAAGGGTGGGGAAAATATCGTTGCGCTTCTGGTTCTTACTGCTATGACTGGCTTGCGACCTATGGAGTGGCCGCAGGCTCGCCTGCTAGATAGCTACTACTGCCCAAACACAAAACTGACGTTAGGCCCTGTGCTTGAGGTGCATACCCTGAAACAATCTGGCAGGAGGGATGACAATCCTCTTAAACCGAAAAGACATCTCCTGCTTGATGAGTGGCCCAGTGATCAGCTTGATCAGCTGAAGTACTTTATGGGCGAGGTCGTCGGTTCGGGGGATTTCAAGAAGTGGTACAACACCAGTAGGGCTACCTTATCGAGGGCATGGAGGCGGCTGTGCGGGGCCACAGGTGGCGAGCTTGATCACGAGGGCACTGATGTAGACGGCAACCAGGCCGGTTCGTTGAGCGTCACGTTCTATACAGCCAGGCACATATTCGCAGAGGAAGTCAGGCGCAGCCTGAAGTACACCAGGTACGAGTTGGCTGCGATGCTTGGTCATTCGATGCTGACGAACCAGAAGTACTACGGACCGCGAGATAGCACATCTGACAGGGGATTCGCGTTTATCCTTCCAAGGCCTTGGCCTGGGGATGCCGATGAGATCATGACCTGGGATAAGCAGGTGAACCCTGTATCCCATAGGGTTCGCCAGGGTGACTTGTTCTTTAGCGAAAAACCAATGAGTACCGTCCAAGACTCAATTGCTGAGTTTTACATGCGGTAGCCGGTGCTTGCGCCAGACTGATGCGGCAGTGATAATCCAAAGCGTCGACGTGCAACGCGAAGACGCTTATAAAATGGATCGTACGATCCAGTATTGCGAGGGCGAGCGCAGCGAGCCCAACATGTCGTTACCCCTGATCTGTCTTAAACCATTCTTCTCGGCATCGAGAGAAGGTTATCGCTTTCGCCAATTAGTTTCGAGTACGAAACATCGGTCCGAGTGAGGAAGAAGGGCGCGAGGCGAGCGTAGCGAGCCATCATGTCGTCTACTAGGTACTTCTCGGCATCGAAACTATTCGCTTTCGTTCCCGATATAGCCCTTGTCATCCATGCAATGACTCGATAGCGATGGAAATGTCGAGCCGGGGCGAGCGAAGCGAGCCAGCATGTCGTTCACCAGATCAAATCGTCACCGATTTACGATTCGGCAAAGAGATGCAGCCTACGCGCGAGCGATATACGGGGAGCGAAATGCGCTCCCCGCAAAGATAGACGATCCAATCGACCACGGCACGAGATACAGGGAGAGCGAAGCGAGCCGAAATGCACGCCATCAAGGGTGAATCTCGCCAGCCAGATGATTTACATGGTGATCGACAGGTACTTTCGTTGCCGGCCAACACCAAAGGGCATGGACTGCGGCAGACAAGCGAAAGATAGACGATCCAATCGGCCGCGAGCGCGGCATTGTCGGTAGCGATTAGATCGCAGTGCGATCCAGAGTGCATAACCCGCCAACATAGACGAACCAATCGGTCACGAGTGCGCGAAGCGCATGCATGGCGGGGCGAGCGCAGCGAGCCAGCATCTCGACATCCAGGTCAACCTGGCCAGCAGCATTCATCTCGCACACAAGATAGACGAACCAATCGGCACCGATGCTTAGCATCTCGCCAACCATAGCAACGCATGATTGCTGATGCTGGCCGCGCCGGGCCCTATAACCTCGCCAGCGCGCGTGTAAAGGCGATAACGCGCCCTACCCTCGCCCACGACACATAAGCCTCGCTAGCGGCTCACAGGGGCCGCGAGGCGGCCGCTATGGCTCTTGAGGCGAGCGCAGCGAGCCGCCATATCGCCAACGCACGTATGGCGCGAGCTCCAGGCCAAATAGGCAGCGAGCCGCCAACGAGCCATCCCGCCAACCATAGACGAACCAGTCAGCCAGATAACCGAACCAATCGGCAGCGCATAAACCTCGTCAGCGGCACGGCATCAGCGGCTACAAGGATGGAGACGCGCAAACATAAACGAACCAATCGGGCCGGCGATAAGGCCAGCCGCCCAGTACAGGGGGCGCAACACACCAAAGCGGCAGCGAAAGAAACCGAATCACGTTCTCAGGTGATCCAATCGGCAACCATAAACAAACCAGTCGCAAGCACACCCTGATCGCCAACTGATTGATCTATCTCGCCGACTGAATCGACTATCCGCGTCAACGTACTAACGTGCAATGACGTGGACGTACAATCCACATAGCCAACCAATTACCCCTGGCCACCTGGATTCTCGAACGGTTGACCCTATTTGAACTCGGAGTCACGCACCGCCGGGCTTGGTCAATGTTTAGCCGTTTATGTGGTACAGTATTCTTATATCGTGTACTCATTGACTCTATCGATGACGACTACCGTGATCCGGCCAACTGCTGATCTACCTCTCGACATCCCGCAATCCGCTATAAGCGTCGCCGCTGTAGCTGATCTGGATGACGAGGTTCAGCGTGCGTGTCAGTTCGCAGTACGACGCATGTCTGGCTTTGCGAAAAGGCCTGAGCTGCAGCTGGATGATCCACTCTCGGCGTGGATGCAGGCGTGGCATGACGTTGCCACGCTGCACCTGGTAGTAGCAGCATCATCCTTCGACAGATCGCACTGCGATTTGGGTCTGAGCCTGACTGTCGCTGATGCGCGGGCTCTGGTTGAGGAATCACTGGCGTTGAAGCTCGCTGAGCGATATGGCTGCGCTAACGATGAAACAACTGCGGATTCACCGGATCAGATCGCAAGCGCAGGGCGCTGTCTACTGGATGGTGCGGCAGCCGCGCTTCGCGACTGGATGATGACATGGGAAGCCTTGGGCCTCCTCACTACAGTCGTTGAGGCTGCGTGCGGCGTTTCAGCGGGTAGATCGCAATGCGATCTCCCTCATGAAGATTCGTCCGCTGCGCGCGTTTACATGGTTACTCCAGTGATGCTGGGCGGAAAGCCAACATGCATTGCATCAGGAGATGTGTGGCATACCGAAGGCGCATGGCGCTACGCGCATAAGCAGTCTGCTGATGCAGTGATACCAAGACTTCATCCAGACCTGCCAGTGAGCCAGGCTGGAGATGACCTCGAAGAGTCTGATACCGCCCTACCCTTCAGGCTGATGGCCAAAGCCATGGACATAAACGCACCTGAGATGGCGCTTAAGCGGCTGGCCGGAAAGGTCAGCCTTGGACTCTATCTTGATCAGGCGGTTGACTCACTTCCGCCCAGGACGAATCCGGTCTACGACCGATCAGAGGACTGTATCGACGTGCTCGATAGCTTGACCCTCCTCGGTCACTTCGACGATCTGCACCAGTTACCTTCAGGCAGGCGAATGCCAGGAGTTGAGCCAGCAACATGGCTTGTTCATATCGACGCGGCCACAACAGCCAGGCTCATATCGCAGGGCGAGCAGCGGCAGATTGCAGGGCTAGTCCACAGAGAAATAACGCCAGGCCTGTATATGGTCCGTCCATGTGACTCCGTTACAGCCCACGCCAACCTGATGCTCGGTTCTGCGGCATCGACACTTGGGCTACTAACCGAACGGGCGAGCATCATCAATGACCGTGGTGGGAAGCTCGCGCTATTGGCATCCGCTCGCCGATTTGGCGTCGCGTTGCCGCGAGTACCAGGTAGATACACGGCCAGGGCTGGCGCAACGCATGCCTATGTTTCGACCTACCGCATCCCGTTTGGAAGCTACTTGCGGGTAGTTCAACGGGACCAGCGTGGCGGTCTTGGTGGCGCTCTCACTTCAAGAGACATTATCGCCTCGACGATCAGGCTCATGACCAGATCGCACTGCGATCCGATGCGCCAGGTGCAAGAGCTTATCCACGGACTGATCTTCGATTGCCATGCTGGTTCGATAGCCGGGTCACCGTTCCGTTTCCAAATGGTGTTTGTTTACAACGGGATGAATCTCACCCCCCTACCCTTTTGGGAGACGCCGAGATCGCATTGCGATTTAGCCTCGATCTCATTGTTCGGAATCACCTCGAAGGTGCTCGCCACCGAAAAAGAGGCCTTTCTAAGCGATAACAACATTCGTGCGCTGGGTGAAATCTTGGGAATAACCCCTCGCGGACTTTCTCAGTTTTCACGTAGCGCACAAACGGCAATATCCGAAGCTTTGGCTCATTTCGCCTCAAAAAGCTCAAAGCCAATAGCCGAAGAGCTTCACCAACTTTTCCACGAACCTCAGAAAAACGTAGATCGCATTGCGATCTGAAACCACCATGCCTGGAGGCATAACGATGTCTACACAAAAGCCCGAAACCATGGCGCGCCTCAACCGGCTCGAAAACGCGCTCGGCTCCCAAGCCCTGAGCGGTCATGAAATCTCGACCGAGTATGGCAAGAACCTTCTCAGCGAACTGATCGACAGTGCTGGGACCGAAGACTTCGACGGCGAGCAGCTCCGGCAGAAAGTCATTGCCGGCCTGCGTAACTGAAGGGGGGTCACCATGAAAGGACACGCGAACTTCCGCTCAATCCAACTCGACAACCATTTCGGTATCACAGACCAGGCGATCATCCGAGAAGCCGACGCCCTCTTCTCGACCCTGCGAGCAACTGAAGGTTTGCCCAAGGGCGCATTCGACCAAGCGCATCTCAAGTCGATTCACAAGCACCTGCTTGGGGATATGTACCCGTGGGCCGGTGACTTCCGTAAGGACAGCATCCAGGTGGGCGACCACTACGCAGAGTCAGTTGCACCTCCGGCCCTGGTCGAGATGGAAGTCGGTCGTGTACTGAAGGCTCTGGGCAACGAAGACCCCCAGGGCATGACGCTCAGCGAGTTCTCGGCCAAGATGGCCAACTACTATGTGAAGTTGTATGCCATCAGCCCTTTTGCCGACGGCAATGCCCGCGCGATCCGTAGCCTGCTCGATGCCTATTCCGAACAGAATGGCATGCAGATCAAGTGGGGCGAGATGCCGGCCGAGGCGTTCCATGCGGCCACTCGCCAGGCCCTGCAAGGTAACCATGAAGGCATTCGCCAAATGTTCCGGGCGGCGGTCGACTACGAAGACCTTGCAGACAAGTTCGCGATCAGCGCCATCCAGGAAAAGATCGTGCAAATCCGCCAGAAGGTTGGCCTGAACGATCAGCACATGCCGAGCAACATGAGCGCATCGTCTGAGCACGTAAAGCGGTTTGCACACTATGCTGTCCAGGTAGCATCCAAGGACTTGGAGATGTACGCCAAGGGCAGCAAGCAGACGTTGCGGGACTGGGAAAGCACAAGCATCCAGGCTGATGCCGATAACCATCTTAAACGAGGCGCTGATAGTCCGAGCGTGCTCCGCGAGGCTCTGAGCAAGATCGCCCAGGACGAAGCCAAACCTAAACCGAAGTACCCCAGGTTGTAGATATCGTGCACCCCCTTTAGCGCCTTCGGGCGCTTTTTTTTGCCCTCAATAAATCGCACTGCGATCTCAACGACGCCAACCAGATCACATGAGTCCTTTCGCGTCGATGCAGTACGGTGGATCGATGAACCATTCGGCATCAGCAAGACATGGGTGCCGGATTACTCTCATGCTGCCCGTCGCAAAGGACAGAGGCATTCATGTCTCTAGCACAGCACTGTGCTACACCAAGTCTCAAGGTGCTTTTGCTTTTGCTCTTGAACCGAAGGTGAGTAAAGGTTCCCGAGAGGAACTGATTCTTTATTTTCCCTATGACTATGGATGACAGTTTTTCTGGAAAGGTGGTGACAGTAATTTTAAGCCGGCCTGTGGAAAACTGACTTTTTGAGGACGGGTACAATGACTGGCCGCCCTTTAAAGGTTGCTTCAGTGGTCAAATCGCACTGCGATCCACGGATTGGTGCCTAGTGGTACTGGAGTTAGCCCGAAACCACGAATCAAGGGCAGCCGCATTCCCCAGCAGAGCCGGTAAGGACGTTAGGCGTAGAAGGGATGGGGTAGAGTGCTACCCACTTGGTCTTCGTCGCCGAAGCGACAGGGGGAGTGCATCAAGGAAGCGGTTGCCGATTGTCTTTGAGGCTTCGCTTGTTTCGCGTGGCAATGGTTCAGGTGCTGGCGCTGGAGTTATCGCAGGATTCGTTGCAGGTAGATCGCAATGCGATTTACGACCCTTCTGCTGGATCGGCTTAGCACCAGGCTTAACGCCCTTGGTTTTAGCCTGGTCCAGCCCCATGAGCTGCTTCGTCAGCCGCGCCAGCGTTAGAGAAAGATTCAGGTCACGGAACAGCGACAGGCTCAGGAAGAAGCGATGCTTCAGGTCCCTGAACAGGTAGTTCGCCCGCACCAGCGCACCAAGTGCGCGAGTTACAGTGCGATCACACAGCCCAGTTAAGCGAGCTATCTCCGGCACATATAACGTGCGCGTCCGCTTCTTGACCGGGTTCACGTAGACGCACTGGCGGGACCTGATGTCCATTCGCTTGACCAGTATGCTCAACACCTTCGCGCATGACTCACGGAACTGGCTGTGCATCTGATGTGGCTTATGCTTACGTTCACCGAACGGAATATGGCGCAGCGATTTGAATGTCACCCTGCTTGCGCCAGGCTGGCTGAATGGATTGTGTGGTTGCGGTGCATAGAGCGCATGCACAAGCGCCGGCAGGACACGGGGATTCTCCCCGTATCCTGACAGGCGCTCGATTGCGCTATCTATGAATTCGACAACCTTAACCATGCATTCGAGGCTCTGGTTAGGCTGGCCTGATCGGAAGAGGGGAGGGGAAGCGGGGTGGGGGAGGGCCTAAGATCGCAGTGCGATCAAAATAAACGGCAAAACTGCGATCTGAGTCGTTGACTCTAGATCGCAGTCATGGGAGGATTACATCGCACTATGAACCATTGCTAGTTCTAGATAGCGTGGAACCCCCGGTGCGTTTGGATGCAGGCCAGCCGCCTACCTTGCTCACTCTCCCGCCAAGAAGATGATCAGCAAAGGCCAGACGTAACCGGGTTTCTTTTTGAGCCTAACTCCTATAGTGTATTTCCATACAGCCTGTTGTTATGTACAGCTGTTCGGATAGCCAGCAAAAGGCGCACGCCAATGCGCCCCTTTCGATTCAAATGCAGCGACGGTGTGAGAGGTCAACCTCTTCTTGATCACCATCTCGCTTGTAGTCTGCGGGGAGGTTCACCCCGGCTTGCACTATGAACACACGATATAGTGTTATCATACGATAGTGATAACACCTATCCTTTTTCATAGTTACCGAAAAACTGAACCGATGACAAGACTGAAACAAGGTTGGCTGAAGCTGCTCTACGCCGTCTCCGCGAAACTCCCGATGCGCGTCATCCAGCGCTCGACCGGAGATAACGCGAGCGAGCCCTACCTGGAGCAGTACTCACTCCTTCGCTCCAGCAAGCTCAATCTCTCCCTCCAGCGCTATGTCGCTATGGGCACCTGCCCGGACCTGCTCAGCGCCAGCGGATCGGTCAGTCTCGTGTTGGCCGGTCACTTCCATGAACGCCGGATGAACCGCGCCATGCAGATCGTCAACCGCACGGTTCGATTTGCCTGCATCACTTGGGACGGCCGTTGGGGAATGATCGACAACGCTGCTTCGGAGACCTGGGTCCTCCTCGTGCACAAGGTTGACGGGGAACACTTCGGTTTCATCGGCCCGGTGATCGAGGGGCAGGCCAGTTTCAACCCAGCACCAGCAAGCCAGCTCAACTGGCTCAGCTCCAATCAAACGGATCGACCTGAGCGCCTGCCGTTGCGCTTGCTGGTCTAAGCGGTCTGGATCGTACGATCCATCTCGGGGGAGATTGTCATGGTTTCAAAACCTACCCAGCAGGCCTACGCCGAACTGCAAAAGGCGTACGACTTCTTCAACCAAGAACTCTTCGACAACCGGCTGCCGTACTGCCTGATCACGCTTCAGCGCCAGCACGACACCTACGGGTACTTCTCAGCGAATCAGTTCCAGAACCGGACTGACGGCGAGCAAACGCATGAGATTGCGCTCAACCCAAGCTACTTCGCCGTGCGCACCATTCAGGAAACCCTCAGTGTCCTGGTGCGTGAAATGGTCAGCCTCGATCAGCGACTGAACACCAAGCGGGATAAGCTCCCTCGGCGGCGATATCGCAATACCGAGTGGGCCGATATGTGCGAAGCCATAGGCCTCATGCCAACCGATACCGGCCTGCCTGGCGGCAAGCGTGTCGGTGACAACGTGCAGACCTACGTGATCGAGGGTGGTCCGTTCGATCAGGCCTGCTCCAAGCTGGTTGACGATACGTTCACCTTGTCCTGGGTAGACCGGTTCCCGCCAAGGCTTCCGCTGCCAGTTGTGGCCTCTCCGGATATTATCGAAGCTTCGCCGCTTGCCAAGAATCCCCTGTTGGCCAGCGCCAGCGATGACGATGATGTTTCCAGCGCCAGCGATATCGCTCCACTCGCTCGCGTGGCCAACAGCGATGCAGAAGGGGAGGGCGGCACCAGCATGGCCGATCTCGGTATCGAATCCATGCCGGCCGGGAACGAGGCCAATGATGCTGGTGCTGCCCAAGCGCCAGCGCCACAACTGGCTGCCAAACCTGCTGCACCTCCGATGAAGCGCTTCGAGCCGGTGTTGGTCGACACTCTCAAAGAACAGGGTATCGAACCTCGGGACCCAGCAAAGAGCGCCAGCAAGACAACCTTCCAGTGCTCTGTCTGTGGTGCCAAGGCCTGGGGCAAGCCATCGTTGCGGATTGGGTGTTATGGTGCGCCTGACAACCCGCATGAGCCCCAGATGATGGGCGCGCTCCAGAAAGAGCTACCTAAGACAGCATGACCAGCCTGCGTACCGGAATCTACGTCGACAGCGACAACATCTCAATCAATGGCGGCAAGAGAGTCCGCTACGAAACCATCAGGCGCTATTACGAAGCCAGTGGCCTGGTTACCCAGATGCATGCCTACCTGGCATTCGATGAAACGCGAGCTGAAGAAAGCGCTGATTACGCCACCTGGCATAGTCGTCACCTCGCTCGCATCATTGCCGCCGGCTGCAAGGTTCACTGCAAGCCATGCAAGTCATATCGTCAGGATAGCGGCAGTGTCGTGACCAAAGGCAATTGCGATGTCGAACTGACCGTTGACGTGATGCTACACGCCGGCCGCCTTGATCGTGTTGTCCTGGTCACTGGTGATGGCGATTTCGTTCGTCTCGTGCACGCTCTACAAGATCAGGGCATTCGAGTTGAAGTGATGGCGATCTGCAGAATCTCCAGCGAGCTTCGTGAGGCTGCCGATATCTTCGTCCAGGCCATGATCGTTCCCGATATATTGGCTGCTGACGACATTGAGAACTGTAAGCACGTTGTCGAGATAATCCGCGTCAACCGATCAACGATGATGGCCGAGTACCGTTACCTCGACGGCTACCCGACCTCGATATCGGCCGCTGATCCTGCTTGGCGGACCAGCGTGTTCCAACTGTCTGCCGCTATGTTCGAATCCAGGGCATTCGTCCCTGGCTCCCTTGCTGCCTGGAACGGAAAAACCGGTTCAGGCTCAGCCTTCAAGCCACTCACCTGAAAGGAATCACCATGCTGATACTCACCCGTCGCGTTGGCGAAACACTGAACATTGGCGATGACATCATTGTCACCGTGCTTGGCGTCGTGGGCAATCAAGTCCGCATCGGCACAAGCGCGCCGAAGCACGTCGAGGTGCACCGGGAGGAAATCTACCGGCGTATCCAGGATGAGAAGATCGCCCAACAAAAAACCGGCTCTTGAGCCGGTTTTTTTATCAGTCGCCTTAGCGCTGCTGTTTCAGCCTTTCAGTTCCTTCAGGCCAGCAGCCATCTGCTTGCGCAGCCAGGCCACACCGCCAAGCTTCTCCAGGTCAGCCCACTCCTTGCTGGTGAGGTCGATCCCCGAGGCCACAACCTTGCGCAGGAACTTGGTTCCACCCAACTCCATGAACCTGGCGTAGTTCTCATCATCCATGCGAAAGCCGCGTTGCTTGGATGGGCCTGGTCCGATCAGTGGTTTTCCAGCCCCCGGCCGCTTACCGCCATGGCTTGGCAAAGCATCTGCCTTCTTCGAGTCGGCCACCTTGGTCCACTTCTTCCCGTTGGGCCTCATAGCCCATACAGCGCCAGGATCAGACAGCGCCAGCTCCTTCTCCTCGGCATCCTCAGTAGGGCCGCCGTGGGTGTCCAGGTAGTAGCCCTTCACGCCGAGCAGAGTTGCAGCTCTCGATTTGGTAGGAGAGGCCACGATTCGACGTGTGCCATCCCCCTGATTCAGAGCGAATACCTTCAACTCTTTCGCCATGACTTATGTTCCCCTTATGACCAGCGGCTGCGCCACCGGCTTACTTCGGCCAGCGCCAGCACTCATTGCTGGCTTCTGGGCATCGATCTCGGATAGTTCCCGCCGTGTGGCGATTTGCGCAGCAAGATAGCGAGGTTCATGCAATATTGCGAGCCGGCTGTACCTGGCCACCGTCATGCTGCTGCGCACAATGCATGGCGTCCTGCATGCTCTGTAGCCCGGACACCACTTCGCCGGTAGGCAACTCGGCCACCCACTCCGAACCTTGCGCGGCAGCGTGATACACCTGGGCCCCGCTCTCATGCCGGTAACGCCCAGCTCGAACCCGTTGCCACCCAACAATCGCTTTCATCGACACACCTCAAACTTGATTGCCCATGCATCCGGATCAACGTCCCAAGAGAACCCCTTCGCCCCGTGGAGCTGAGTCCAGTCGGCAGAGAACAGGGTCCAATTGGGGTAACCGCAGGCATGGATATCCTCATCGCTGATATCTTCCAGGCGCTGGCGCTCGATCTGCAGCACCAGCACCCGACCCAAGGTAATGACCTTCCCGTACGGGGCAGGCTCTTCAAGCTCGATCACCATGCCAGGCGCTACCGGCGGTTCAGCGCCAGCAGGGGCCGGAACGCGATGCTGGCTCATGCGTCCCGCGCGGAACGCTTCCGCCGCCACGGCGGTCACACGAAACGCCGGCATTACTGCGCCTCTCCAGCCTGGTGCGAGTCATGGGGCAGTGCACCGTTGTGCGCTTTGTCCCAGTCCGTCACCAACTGCTCCAGGGCATGCTCGTTCGGCATGGACTCGCCTTCACCCTGGCCGAGCATGTAATTGCAGAACTCCGTAACTGCATCCAGGCGAGCTTGCTTTTCCCCATCCGCGCCGCGCGCCTCTTGCTGGCGCTGGGGAACTGGGGCCGACTCCACAACCAAGACCTCACGGCCGCCGGCCAGCCAGGGTTCCACGGCGGCATACAGCAGCTTGGCCCATACGCCTGTAGTGGCAGCCTTGAAACCCGGCAGCATTTGCAGGGTTTCGCTGATCTTGCCCTCGATCTGCTGGCGCAGTGGACTGTCCTCATCTGCTGGTGCTGCACCAGCAGCCTGCGCAGGCGTCTCCAGCGCGTTCAGCAATTGGGGCAGGGCATTGATGCCCTCAACGATCAGCGTTGCGTATAGCGCGCCCTCGGCGGTTTCACGCATGCGGCAGACAGGCATGTCGCCCGCCAGGATGCCTGGCTTATCCCCGGCTACCTGGCCGGCGTGTAGCTGGCTGCTCGGAACCTTGCCCAGCAGGGCCTGAAGGTGCGCGGCGAGCGTTGCGATGTCTTTGTGGCTCATGACAGGTCTCCGATCTCTGTTTACAGCGCCAGGCATCCCTGAGCGCCAGCACTCAGGCCAAGCTCGGGAAAGCGGGCTACCACGTCCGGGTACTGCGCCAGCACTTCGGCCGGTGGCAGGGCAGGCTTATTGGCCATGGGCACCGATACGTCGGGCAGGTGAAAGTAGAGCGCGTTGTTCACTGTCGCCCGGTGCACGTCCACGACGGCGGCCTCGGCCGTTGCTTCGTCGGAGAATGCCGAGAAGCGCTCGCCGTAGGTCACCTGCCAGCGGCGGCCGTGATTGGTCAACTTGGTGGCCACCGCAGACGCGACGAACAACTCGGCGGTCAGCAGGTGCGGTTCGGTGAGTGCTTGTGCGTGGATCATCGGGTTTGTCGTCCGTAATGCGTCAGCGGGGCAGGCGGGGCTATTCAGCCTTACGCCGACACCAGCTCGAAGTAGTTGAGCTTGTGGTCATGCAGCTGGTCTTCCAGCTCGCGTACCTTGTTCTTCGCTTCGATCTTCTCGGCCAGCGTCGGGAGGGCCTTCACGTTGTTGCGTGCACGGGTGATGGCACTCTTGAGCCGCGTGGTTTCTTTGGCGTGTTGTTCAGGAGTCATGCTGGCCTCTGCTCGAATGTGTGGGGTTAGGCGCGGGCGGCATGCCAGGCGCGGAAGGCAGTCGCGGTAGAGCAGTCGCCCGCCGGCACCAGGTCAACCTCGAACTTTTCGATATCAACCGGATAATCCGGCTCACCGCTATCGGTGCAGCGGAAAAGGCCGAACTGATTAGGGCCCTGGTGGCGGTCCTGCTGAAGGAAGCAATACAGGCCAGCGGGGCCACGGTAATAAACGCGGGCAAGGCCGTTATCGGTCTTGAGCAGTGCCAGTTGCTTCTTGGGTACAGCAGCCACAACCGTGGCCTGCTGATCCTGGCCGTCAAGCAAGCCAAGCTCCGCCAGAATGGCGTCCTCATCACCAGTTACCACCTCACCTGCCTCTGCAACCGCATAACCTGCGGCGCGAAGCTGGCGAATGGTGTCTTCGGCATGAATGGAGAGAACCTTTCCGGTGCCATCGGTCTTGGCTGCAATCTCGCGCCAGGCGTTCTCACCTGCAGGCGTGTTGGCCAGGAAGGAGGTAAACAACCCCAGGTGGCGATAGGACAGGTCAGCGGTTTCATTGGCGGCGGTCACAGGATCGGCATCCGGGAGCTGCGCAGCGGCTGGAGCCTGTACACCTTTCTGGGCGCGGACAAACTGAAGAACCACACCGGCCAGGGCTTCCTCGACAGCATCCTTCAGCTTCTGAAAGGGAACATCGATGCCCCAGTCGCTGAGCTTCGCGCTAGCGGCATCAACCGCTTCGTCAACGGCTTCACGCTCGGTAACGGTGAGAGCGTCGTAGGCGATGGACATGGTGGGTAACTCCTGGCTGTCATGTATGCTTGATATTGTATATTCGTTATCAAGCAAATGGAAGCGGAGAGTTTGAAGAAATCGCTATTTGAGGTCGGGGGCGTGTATCAGGCTCGCTGGCGCTGTTTCATGCCCCAGCGAGAGAGAAGGGGAGGGCGAGAGTCAGGCAGCGCCTGCCAGGGCAACGGTAGCAAAGCCCGCGATGAGGCCGCCTTGCGCGACCTGTTGGGCGACTGCCTTCTGGTTGAGGTATGGGTAGCGTCCCGTATGGCCAGCGAACAGGCGGTTGCTCTCCACGTCGAGGACTGCCCACCCGCTGTGCAGCACGTGGCCACCCGGCACCAACTCCTTCCAGTTGGTGATCTTGACTGCCTTCAGGTTTGTGATCAGCTCGGGAGCTGGTTGGGCGTTATGCTGCATGGCGATCCTCTCCACGTAATTGGTACAGCGCTGTCAGCGCTTGGCGTCGGGCGTCCAGGGTTCCCATGCACCGTTAATGCCTTCCTGGCGGAACACCTGGCCAACGGTGGCGAGCGCAACCGCCTTGTCCTCATCATTGACCCCGGCATCGTAGGTGCGCATCAGGTAGACGGTAGTGCCGATCAGGTCAGCCGCAGCCTTCAGCGAAGGGGCGGCGACCATGACGTTATGGACACCATCCAGATTGACGGCAAACACCTTCACCTTGGCTTGTAGCGCCTTCTCCCGTTCGCCGGGCTTCTGCGACTCCTTGTAGCGCCGGCCACGTTCGGAGATTTGATCAATCGGGGTCACGGTTACCTTCAGCATGCGCTGAGGGGCTGGAATCTCCCCCTCTACGCTCTGCTCCAGAATGACCAGCGTTTGCACGACACAGCGCTTTTTCGCATGCACTGCCGCCGACTTCGCTCCGGCCGCGATTTTGGCCATGCTCTTCTGAACCTTGCCGTTCTCATCCCTGGCCGGCAGATACAAGCCAAACGCGCCAGGGGCCAACTTGAACAGGTCAGGAATGGAAACTGACTCGAAGGCGATGTACTTACTTGTGGATGGCTTCATGGGCCTGGGCTCACACCGGATTGGGTTTGTAGTCGACGCTACGGGCATCGATCATGCAGTGGCTGACACCGTGGCCGGTATCTACCTCGGCGAAGATCACGCCGTTGCTGAAACGCTCTGCTGGCATGCCCGCCTGGGCCAGCTCGAAGCTATTGCCGCCACGCAACAGGCGCGGCTGGCTGCCGTCGGCCTTCGGGAGGATGACTCCTTTCGACTCCAGGCGTGGAATGGTGATCATCTCGGACATATGGGGCTCCTACCTCGGTAACCCGAGGTTCTGCTGGATGCTGGCGGGGTTCAGCGCGGGAGGCGAACGGACATCTCGTGCGCCTGGTTGAAATTGCCACCGGGTTGGCCGCTTGCATCTACCAGACCGAGCTGGATGGCAACGGCCTTCGAGGCCTCTTTGTCATGAGGCACGTCGCCAAGGCAGCACACACGGAACGTGCGCGGCGGGAAAGCCCGCACACGCACCTTGATACCCGCTTCAGCGAATGCAGCCTTGATCGTGCGAGAGTCCATTGTCATGACCTCCGAGGTCCAGGCGCGGGGTTAGAAAGGGATGTCGAAGGTGAAGTAAAAGCGCTCCAGGTTCGCGCTGTAGCCCTGGCGCTTGTTGGGCATTTTGCGGAACAGGCGAAGGGTAGCCAGCTCGGAGCCGAACACGTAGATCGCGCTGCCGATCTGCTGCGCTTCAACGGGCTCACCTGCAATGCGGGAGTACTCGACCTGGGTGCGCTTGACCAGCTGCTCGATTTGTTCGGTGCTCATCGGGGTGTTCCTCGAAAATACGGCTCTGAATGCTTGATATTGTATATTCGTTATCAAGCATGAGCAACCGTAATTTTCAGCACCCGCAGGGCATAGCAACTGCCTACAGCCCGGTCGGCTCCAGCACCGCCGGCAGAGTCTCCTGAGTCATCCCAGACAGCGGCCCCAACTGCTCCAGGTCCTTGCGGAGCTGCTCGTAACGGGCGTGGTAGTCGCTGGCGCTGACCTCCCATTGGAGGCCGATGAATCCGTATTCTGCGTCGAGGACGTTTGGCTGGAGCCAATGCGTGGCCAGGGGATTGGTCGAAAATACTGTGCCGGGGAATACCGCGTGCGAGAGATGGATGTCGCCCACCTGGCACTGCCGGTATAGGTGGTCAGCTCTGAGCGCCAGCGTAATGAACATCAGACCCTCGTAATCGGGGTCCTCATGCGGCCAGGCACACTGGCAGCTAATCCATACGGATGCCGTGTTGAGCGGGTAGGGCAGTTCCTTGATGCCTGCATAGAAGGTGTTCACGCCAATTTGCTCCGCATGGTTTTCGACCTGACGCGGTATCGGCAGGGTGGACAAGATCGGCGCGGATATCGAATAGGGCTGCTGCATCATGGCTCGTTCATCGAAGGTTGGGGTACGGTCCAGCTCAATGTCGCTGAGCCGATATCGGCGGGCGATGGCTGAGGCCTGGGTGTTGGTCCGCTCTCACTCTCGGCAGCGCGCCACCCTGGACGCGCTCTCGAAAGGCCCCGCATCTGCAGGGCTTGTCGGTGGTTACTGCTGGAGCTGCTGCCTGGCCACGAACTCATCCAGCAACTGCTGGCGCTCACGGTCGGCCTGTTTCTGGTCGATGTCGAAGAAGCCGGCGATCAGGTCGGTGTGCGACTGCATGCAGGGCACATAGAAACGGAGTGCGTTCGGGCCGGCGGTTTCATCAGCCACCGCCAGGTTGATGCCCTGGCCTTCAAGCCAGTCGAGGAAGTTACCGATCACCTGGCTGCCGGCGGCTTTTGCCTCCAGCTCCTTGGCCAGCATCGGGAAACGCGGCTCGCAGGTTTCGTAGTGCGTGACGCCTGCCCAACTCACGGCACTCGCCGGGCAAGGCCCGGCCCCTTGATCTCCGCCCGAGGCCTTTACCACCTCATCAGGCTCGACCGGGCACACGTCGCTACCGTTGTGCTCGTGACGGGTCCACACCATCTCTTCCCGCGCCAGCAGGGTGTAGCGTGCTTGTTTCATACGGGGCTCCTTGGCCTTACCGGGTAGGCTGGCCGGTCAGTTTAAGGGGCGGCCGAAGCCGCCAGGAACAGAATGAGTTAGGCGTCGAACTCTTCACCGAAGCGCCAAGCCAGGTAGCAGCGCATGGCGGCCGGAATGGGCTTACCCATAAATCCGATGTTGCCCCACTGGGGAACCGTGATAGCTGCACCAACACTGTCCATGCTGAGGATGCCGGCACTTGCCATCTCCTCAATCAGCGCCAGCACCGGCTTACCGTCGCCGAACTTCAGCGCCAGCACGGTCGCCTGATCATCGGTCAACTCAGTTACTCGCACACGCTGGGGCTCCTGAGACGGAGTGCTGGCGCTGAAGTAGCTGGGACCATACTCCGTGTTGATAGCGGCCAAGGTGGCAGAGATGATCCGGCGCTCGCTGTCGTGTTGAGTGGTGTCGGCGATGCTGTCGCTCCACTCCACCGCGTCATCCAGGCGGCGGGCGCGTTCGCGCAGCTCGCTGACAGTACCTGCAATGTACTTGCGCTCGAACATCAGGGTTTGCTGTTGAGATTCCATATCCTGCTCCTTGTCCCGTCAGATGGACTTGTAGTTGCCAGCATCATACGCAGCCATAACGGCCGCCTGGGTGAACTGCTCGATCTTCACGCGGCCGGTGATCTGGCGCGAGGTGTCATTGAAGTCGACCACGTACAGGTCAACACCGAAGAGGGTGCACACTTCCACGTCGACCAGTTTCGCCTCGATCTTCTGACCCTCGGCGGTGTACTGACGGCCAGTATTGAAGCTGATTGCGCGCGGGGCTCGGATAACCATAGCCACCTCGCTCAGGTTAATGTGGTCCAGGCTTTCAGCTTGACCGGTCATGTAGCGGCGGCAGGTGTCACGCAAGCGCTTCGGCATCGCCTCTACGCACATAGCCTGGCGCAGGGCGGCCTCGTCGTAGGTCCAGCCTGCGGCAATCTCATCCACGCGCGCAGCAAGCTGCTCCTGGGTGTAAGGCTCGAAGTCGATGCCGGCCAGCAGTCCGCGCAGGCGCTCAGCGGCACCAATGGCGGACATCGGGTGCGGGCCGCAGCCCTTCAGCCCAACAATCGCGACGGTATCGATCACCTGGCGACCTTCAGTCGCTGCTTGATGGTCATAGCCGATATCGACGATGGCACCGCGAGCTTCAGCGCGGCGAATCAGGGCCTTGAGTTCTTCGTTACCAACCATGGGGACAAGCTCCGTTGTGATCTATTTAAGCGACTTGCTTCTCAAGGGTTTCCGCAAGCAACGCATAGCCTGCCGCATCGTTATTTACGCGAACGATGAGATAGCTACTATTGCGCTTGCTGGTTTGGTTCACGCTGCGCCAAAGCTCAACAACCTTGGTGTTCCCGAGCAGGTAAAAAGGCCCACCGTGTGGCAGGTCACTGCACAGAGCCCAATAGGCGTAAGAACGATTTCTTGTGTTGTCCGAAGCCACACCTGAAGAGAACTCGTGGAAAGCGTCCCGAATCTTCTTGTCGTATACCTGCATTTGACTGACCTCAAGCGTTGTCTGGCTTGCCGCTGCGCTGCAACGGGTCGCCTTGATGCTTGATATTGTATATTCGTAATCAAGAAAATGGAAGAGAGATGTTGCGCCAGGATCGAGCGCACCTGGCGCGCCTCCGTGCGAAGCACGCCATTGCCTGCCTGTCCTGCTTCGCTCAGTTACGAGCGATCACGAACGCTGCTTCGGCGTGCCTTGGCCCGCCTTGCCTCTCCAGCTGAATCAGCCTGGTCACGGTACTGGCTTTGATCTGGCCGGCGCGCACCAGCTGCTTGACCGACTCATCGGCTTCAGCGAGCAGTAGCATCTCGCTGACGTGCTCGACGGTGCGCTCTACGCCATCAGCCTTGCTGAAGCGAATGGCGATCTGTTGGTCGGTGAAGTTCTGATTGCTGAGCTTCAGGTAGGTCTCCGCGCGCTCTACCGGGTCGTCGCCGGCTGCTGGTGCTGTGGCCACCTGGTGGTCAAGCGTAAGCGCCAGCTGCTGCTCAGTCGGAGCAGACGTGGTGATAGCTGGGCCCAGCTCTGACAGCCTTGCGATCAAGGCATCGGGGTCGTTGAGGATTTCCCGCAACCCGTGGCGATGGAGCTGATTGCCGATCCTGAGCATATTGTCCCAGGACGAATGCCCGCCCTTCTTGAACGACACCACACCGAAGCGCGCCAGGTAGTGCACCACCTCAGACGGGGCAACGTCGCTATGGGGGCCGTAGTACTCCAGCGCGCGATCCAGCTCGAACTCGTAGAACAGCGCAACGCTCTCTGCGTCGATATCGAACTCATTGGTCTCGTTCACGTGGGTGTAGTAGATACCACCCTTGTTGATCACACTTTCGGCATTGGCGGCCGCAGAGCTGGCGGAGCGCAGGCCCTCGTAGAAGCCGTGGAAGTGCTCATCGACGAAAGGAACCTCTACCTCGCGACGCATGTCGAGGTCGTCGGCAGAGAACTCCTGGTACTGCTCGGGCATGTAGTAGCGCATGCCGCGCTCGAATATCTCGCGGTACTCGTTCAGCGCGGTGAAAGGCCGCTGATAGGCATAGCGCCCCCAGTACAGGTCAATCGTCAGGATTTCCTTCATGCCGAGCAGCTGGAACCGTGGTTCCTCGCCAGCTCGGTGAGCGCGATGGGCCTCATCTGCATCGATGGTCAAGGCGTAGCGCAGCAGCTCCAGGCACAGGTCCGGCGAGTAGGCATTCGCTGCGATCTTGATACGGCCGGTTTCCTCGTTGAAGGACCGCGCAATCCAGTTGCGGCCTTTCGGGTCGTAGTGGCGCGCCTTGAGGTAATTGCGGAAGTCGTTCAGCGGCTTCATCCAGGCATGCTTGCCGGTTTCCTCGGCCAGCATGTTCTCCATGCTCCGGTCTGAAGCCACGCGCAGGCACAACCAGCAACCGTGCCTCGCCCCGCAGCCGGTCTTGCGCTCTACACCGTTGTCCCGAACGAAGGCGTTCACCATGCATTCACCGGCCGCATCGCGGTAAACCTCGGTCAGCGCTTTGAAATCGCTGTAGGTCTTGATCCGGTCATTGGTCACCATGGCCAGGAAGGTGAATATGTCGTCGGTCGTGAAGTCGGCGATGGGACTCAGAACCCAAGCGGGTTTCTTGTTCGGCTTGGCGGTGTTCACCGGCTCGATTGCGCTCTCGCCGCGCGCTTCCATGTTGCGCTCACGAACGGCCGACTCATCTCGGCGGGTGCCGATCAGGACAACCACGTTATCCTCGCTGTAGGCCGCGCCCATCTCTTTCTTCAGAACAGCCTTGATCTGCCGCTTGGTGCGGTCGAGCGGGTCCTTCTTGAGCTGCTGCTGGCACTTGGCGGAGTTGCCCGGTAGGGACGCAATGGTACGGCCGCCGATGATGGATACAAGCCAGTTCTCTGTCAGGTTGGGCGAGCAGACCCAGACGCGAACGGGGAGGCCGTTTTCCAGGGCGAAGGCCTTCAGGGCGCGAATCTCGCCCTGGCTGTACGCTTCCACCACCGGGTTCTCCACGCGGGTATTGCTGGTCATGACGTGGAACTCAGGAACGGCAAAGCCGGATTCCTTGAGCTGTTGCATCGCCATAAGAGTAAGCGCGACCATGACGCTGCTGTCCTTGCCGAAGGACGAGGCCCCGATAAACCGCTTGCCATCCAGGATGTGGCGCTTGATCACCGCGACAGCGTTGGCCACCTTTTCGTCGAAGCTAAGCTCAACGATAGGACCGGATACCGGGGCGGCGTCTTCGAAAAGAGAGGTGGCGATCAGTTGCATCTGGGCAGCTCCGGCCTGCTTCGTATTCTTGATATTGTATATTCATAATCAAGAAAACAAAAGCAGAGAATGAGCCTTTAGGTATGCGCAAGCGCGCCGCGCCCCTCCGTGCGCAGCACGCGCTATGAGCTACGCATGTTTGCCCTGCGCCTCCTGCGCTCGGCGACGCTCCCAGTTATCAAAGTCTGCTTGCGTGGCACCGCAAGAGCCCACGGAACAGCCATGCTCGTGGCATTCCGTGCTATTGCAAATTGCGCGGTAACCGGTCCCACCACAAAAATCGCATCCACCACTAGATTGGCAGTGCGTGCAACGAAATACCTCGCCAACCCGGCCCACTCTGGACCCTCCAGCATCTTGAACGCCTACGTTGAGACGCTGCGAGGCGGGCTTGGCACTGAACTGAGACATAGCGTTCTCCTTGTCGAATGGTTGGGCAGGGGCTTGATAGCGACGCACGCGCAGCGCCTTTATAGCGAAACGCTGGCTTAGTCGAATGGATCGGCAACTGCCAAGCAATCACTTGGGCTTGATCAGATATTTGCGATGGCAATCGACACCGATACCCCATACACCCATGTATCCAGGGTCCTCGACATCCGCTGCCTCTTCTTCGGTCGACGCCCAGTCACCTCCACCGACTACAACCGCCTGGTGCTTGAACGGCTCTTTCACAGCTTTACCGCAGATAGCGCAAGGGGTCTCACCCTCACGCAGCTTCTTCTCGTTCTCGGAGTATCGATCCCCACTGAAAGGGGAAACGGTGTAGCGATTCAGCTCTGCCATGATCCACGTTCCATTGAGATTCAAGTGGGGTGCTAGAGATGGGTGTCCAGGCCGGTTACGCTGGTGAAGATGGCCTGAAGGTTGTCGGCGTAAACCAGCTCTTCGACGGAGTGCTCCTTGTACTGGGGCATCCCCTTGGAACTGAACACCTTGCCGAAGGTTACGGTGTAGGTGTCGCTAGGGGCCAGCTCGATCTTGACGTAGTTGATCCCGTCCTTGGCGAAGCGCGACGGCAGCTTGAGCTGCAGGCCAGTCTCGATGGCGAAAATGTCGCGAGCGCCAGTCATCGTGATGAAGCGATTACCGCCGAGCTGGCGCAGGATGGTGTTGGCGGTCTGCATCTTTTCGTTCTGCTGAGCGGGAGCGGTCATGGGCTTTCTCCTGGGTGGGCGTTCCTGTTGCTTGATATTGTATATTCGTTATCAAGCAAGTGGAAGCCCTTTCTTCTCAGCGACAGTCAAACGGTATCTCTTCCAACCGCATATGCCACGGGTTGAAGAAGTCCTGCTGGGTGCGCGTGTGGTGCACCAGGGCAGCATCAAGCGGGGCCAGGGTCTTCTCGAAGCGGCTGGCACTGGTGCCGTCTACCGAGTGCGCCCCGGCCGCAGCGCACAGCGCGATCCGCTTGGCACTGTTGACCCGACCGACATGCATGTAGCAGTTGCGGCGGCGCGCCAGCTGGCCCCACATATTCACCGTGGCCAGCTTCCATTCCGTGTCGCCACCAACGAACAGGCCAACGGCTGGCGACAGCAGGTCGCGCACGTCGTCCGGCTCCATCCCGTTTTGCACCGCCAGCAGCAACCTGGTGGGAATACCCTCAAGACGCTGCAACCAACGTAGCGAGAACTCCAGCGAGGCCATGCCGCCCGCCACGATGTCAGGTAGGACTATCCAGTCGGCCGACTCACCCAGCAGCTCGACCGCCCGGCCAAACGCCAGCTCGTCAAAGGCTTCACCCTGCTGAAATGCAGTCCATGCGCCGTTATCCAGCGCGTAGCGCATCCCTTCCGTGCGCAGCACGCCCTTGGCTGACACCAGCAAGCGCCAGCCGGCCGCGCGCATAGCTGCCAGGTTACGACGGGTGCCTGTGCGGCTTGCGTAGGAAACCATGGGCAGCGGCATGGGCGGCATGCGCTCCTCGATCTCGGGGTCCACGTCGGCGCTGCCATCAACACCGTAGTAGTCGGCATAGGCCATGACCGCCTGCGCGTATCCGATCCGGCTCCCCGACTGGTAGGGCTTCATCCAGGCAGGCTGCTGATACTGGTCCGCTTGGGGCTGCTGGTGCATGGCGCTCATGCCTGCAGCACGTCGCTGTAGAAGAACGCATACAGCCAGCCTGCCTCCCAGGAAGAGGCGAGCGGCGAAAGAAGAGCGGGGCGGTCTTCCAGCTCATGGCCAGCCTCGTACGCTTCCATGCCAAGCGCATAGGCGTTCACGCGCGCTTCGGCGATGGCTGGCGTATCGCTCTGAAGCTGTGCTTTCTCGAAGTCAACGCGCAGGTTGAGGGATTGGTCAAAGGTGGTCATGGCGTGATCCTCGCGTTAGAAACCGAAAGCCATCTGGTCGCGCTGCATAGCGCCGATCAGTTGCACCGGCACGGCCGGCGTCTTGGCGAACTTCTGCGCCAGCAGTTCGTCATAGCGATCAAGAATGGAATGGTGATCGAGATAGCTGGCGCTGAGGCCAACTGCGCCAGCCACTGTCTGCCGCACGTCAGCAATGATTGCTGCCTCGTCCAGGGTCGGGCGACGGGTCGGCCAGCCTTGCTGGTACTCCAGGCCTTCAGGGATTCGCGCCTCGGCCATCTCGCGAACGCGCGCTGCTTCTTTGGCCAGCGCCAGGCGGTCAGCCAGCTCGCTACCGAGCAGGTGCGGGGCGACATCGCCAAGCCAGTTGTTCGACTGGAAGGCAAAGGTTGAGGTCGCTTCCAACTCAACCATGGTGCGGTAGATATCCTGGTTGTCCGGGCAGGTGGTCGAGGCGATCAGGTCACCGGCTGACGACATGATGCAGAACACGCACGAGACGCGGGTCATCAGGTACTTGGTATACGCCTCGTGCAGCTCGATACCACGGCGCGCGATGGCCGCCTTCACTTCGCCGATGGTCCACTCAATGACCGGGTTCCAGGTGATGCCTGCGGCGTTCTTCTGTGCCAGGCGCGGGTCATCCTTGGCCACGGCAGCCTTCTTGCGACCGGCGCTCTCTTCGCGGCGGATGCCCGTGACGTTGATGATCTCCTGGCCCTTGAAGCGCTTCTTCAGCTCGCTGGCGATCACGGCCGATTTCAGCTCGGACGTGCAGAAACGCATGCTCGGCGTGCTCCAGGGGAGGATCAGCTTCACGCAAGACAGACTCTCGTAGCGCGCGACGTTGTTGTCCCAGCGGGTCTGCCAACGCTCCATCATGCCGCCTGCTTTGCGACGCACGGTTACCAGCTCCAGACCGAGGGTGGCCGCCAGCCCTTCACATTTGCTCTGGCTCTGCCGCCACTCAACCGAGCCCAAGTCAGCATGCACCAGCAGGCGCGGGCCTGTGTGGCCAATGCCTACGGGTTTATAGGCTTTACAAAAAGTTCGTTGTTTATACCTTACCGCCGCTTACGCCGATAGCGACCACGGCATTGCGCGCCAGCATCTCGTCGACCTGGGGAGTGGTGGCTACTTCGGGTTGTTGGCTCATGCTCTGCGTCCTCTATCCTGCGCCAGCGCCGGCAAGCGGCGTTTCGTGTGCTTGATATTGTATATTCGTTATCAAGGCAATGGAAGCGCGCAGGCACAAAAAAGCGCCCCTCAAGGCGCTTGTTTTGCTATCCGGCGGGGCAGGGCGATCAGCTTGCAGCGTCACCCCAGGCCTCGATCTTCAGGTGAGTTACGTCGGTGCTCTTCACCCCCTTGTATTCGTCGTGCTTCTTCACCTTGAAGCGTGCCTTGAACTGCTGGCCGATAGCGCCGGCCTCAGTCACGTAATCCGGGGCGGAGCCGGTTTTCCAGCTCAGCTTGTTACCGTCGGCGTCACGGAAATTCAGGCGAATCTGTGGCCCGAAGCGGCCATTGAAGTGCACCACCCGCTCGACAGTGAACTCGCCGACGATCTTCTCTCCGGGCTTGCCAACGTAGCTCGATGGGATTGCGGCCTGTGCACTCTCGGCCAGGTGACGCAGGTAGGCGGGCACAGCGCCAGCAGCGAACGCCAGGTGCTTGTTATCCATCAGCAGATCATCAGACGACAGCAGGACCTTCACATTGCGGTCAAAGGAGGAACTGCACTCCATGGCGGCATACCACTCCACGATCTTCTCCGCCGTGTCGTGCAGGCGCGAGGCGGCATCGGAATATGCGTCCATCAGTGCTTTGTCGTTGCGCAGCGCGTGAGGCAGGCTGCATGCGAGACGGTAGGTAGGCTCCTCCGACAGGTCGCGCGCTTTCGCGGCCGACATAAAGCCGTAGCGCTCGCTCACGAACAGCACGCGCATGAGGTAGTCGATGGTGCCGTAGGAGGTCGGGCCGCCGCCGTACCCTGCGTCAGGGTCGCTGTAGTCCACCAGTTTGTGGAAGCTGTAGAGCTGGGCCAGGAACAGCGCAGCGGCGGGGTTGATGCCGGTGAAGTCCTCCAGGCAAGTGCTACCGACCTCTTTGTACTCGCCTGTGGCTTCATCCTTGAGGATGTAGCTCAGCTTGCGAGCGCGGCGAGTGTTGCAGTGCTGGCAGGACACACTGCCCGAGCGGTGCTGCTCTGCGTGGTCGTGGTCTTCCTGATCTGTGGATACCACGAACAGCAGATTGTCACCCTGGCGGCTGTGCTTCTCTACCTGGGCTACCACACGCCAGTTGCCGAGCTTGATGATCGGGTAGTCGAGGTCGATGCGAAGCATGCGTACCAGTTGCGGCGCGCGCGTGGGATCGTTCAACTCGCTGGTCTTGGCACGCACCAGCATTGTGACGATAGCCTCGCCGTCGTTGGCTTCCTCGGTCTTGATGGTGTACAGCTCGGCAACTGGCTCGCCCGCAACGATAGGCTCCAGCCCGAACTTCGTGGCCTTGGCGTTGAGCGCGGCCAGGCGCTTCTTGAAGTCCTCGTGCTGATTCAACGGCACCAGTACCTGGGAAGAGTTGCGCTCGGTGTTGGCCATGCTGAGGTCTCCTGTAGGGCATGCCTTGCGATGTTTGATATTGTATATTCGTTATCAAGATATGGCAAGGGCCGTGCGGTTAGCGCTACAGGAGCTTCTCCCGCTCCGCCGCCATGCGGCGCGCCTGAATGCTTGAACTATAGGTTAAATTTACGTTGCTAATGCTTGAAGTATAGAACATACTAAAAGCGTATCTACAGACCCCTCGCTCTTTTACGCGACATAGACGGACGCACCACCATGACCTTTGCAGCATTCGAGATTACCCAGGAAGATGTCGAGAACGTATTGCGCAATCACCTGGAAAATGTCGTTAATCCTGAAGGGGAGCCCCTAGAAGCCGTCGCGAAAGCCTTGTTTGATCAAGGCGCGATTGACTTCGCCCGCGTTGAAAAAGCCGCTCTTGATTCTTCTTGTGACCTTGATGAGCAAACTCAGGGCGCATACGACGAGATCAAAGACATCCTTGTCGAGATCGGCGCACTCGCCTTCTGAACGACTGGCTGAACATCAATCTGAGGAAATTCACCGATGAGCACGAAGCCGGAAATGAAGCTGGCCGACCTTTTCTGGAAGCTGGACGCGCTTGCAGATAGCACTGTACTCAGTGACGAAGCCAGCACAGCTGCTCGTGATGCAGCACGTGCTCTGCGTGAGGTAGCCCGTACGCTGGGCGTCGATACGACACAAGGGGCTGACAGCATTAGCGCCGCTGTTGAAGCGCTTCAAGAGCGTTTCCGCCAGGCCCGTGAACAAGTTACCAGTCGAGGATAAGCAGATCATGGCAAATCACTGGCCCCGTGGTGGGCAAGCGAAGACTTCTGTTGTGGCCAACACAATGGCTGAGTTCGTCAAGAAGCAAGAGCAAGCGAACCGCATTGAAGGTCAGTTCGACGCCCTACGTGATCGTGTCGTCGCTGCCGGCTATGGCAACAAGTACAGCGATGAGGAAGTGGCTGAGATGCGCACCGAAATGGCGGTGCTGTCGAGCCAGTACTTCGACCTTACAGGCCTCACGCTGAAGTAACGAGGAACCCCCACATGGCCAAAGTCACGCTTAACATGGGTAAGAGCAGAAGCCCGCGCCAGCTCAAGAAACTGTGCGCAAAGGCAAAGGGACTACTACTGACGCTGGGCCACAAGAACGGCGAGTTCCAGAAGGATATGGAGCAGTTGACTGTCAAAGGTCGCGAACACCTTGTGATGATCGACTGGCATGTCACCGGCTGTAGCTACACCGGAAACGTCGACGACTGCACAGCGTGGGAGAAGCTGGTTCGCCTCGTGCAGTCGGATACTGCCGACTTTTCCGGCCGGTCAGATAATCCGCTCCGCACAAGCTTGACCAAGACGCACGACATCTGCCGCTTTGCCCGCGCCCTCGTGGCGCAACAGCGCGCACGCGCCCTGGCTGCATAGGCCAATCACGATGAGTCGCCTTGAGTTTTGGGCTTACAAACATGGCTACTGCGGAAAAATCATCCCAAGGTCAGTTCGGAAACTCTGTGCTAAGACGGCACTTCACCGCGCTTGGTTGTCCGGTCGTAACTATTGCAAATGGGGTTGGAAGGAATCATGAAAACCAGCAACTACAAGGGTTTTGAGCTGGATTGGGTAGAGGAAAAGCAGGTGTTCGCCATTTCCTTGGAAGGTGATCATGTTAGCCATGTTCCGACTATCGAAATCGGTGAGAAGTGCATTGACTTCTACCATGAGGCATCCGACGTTTCTTTCAATCTCCATCGCAAGCGTGCTGAGGCTGCTCGGCAAGCAGAGCGCGACAACGCTGGCCCCGAGCCGGAGCTAGCAACGGAAGGCAAACCAAACGTGGCCTGGGTGAAGTGGTATCGGGCAATTAGCGGTTGTGGGCTACGTGAAGCATACGAAGCCGCCGTGCTGCGTATTTCGCAGGCATGATCAAGGTAACCACGAAGGAACCTTCACTTCCATGATTCTCAACAAGAACGAATGCCAGGCCGCCGGCCTTGACCCTGCCGAGGTAGCCAAGATTGCGCGTGGCATATCACGCTACGCCAAGCAGGCACAGGCGCTTGGGGTGCAAGTTTTCGGCGGCGGCACGGGCGGGCAGTTGCGGTTCTCTGACGGCGGCAGTGGCGATCTTATCCTGGCGCACCTTGACGGTAATTTCGACGGTGGCGACGGGGCGAATGCCCTGGACGCTGACGGACTGCTGCGCGGCGAATACGCATAACGACCTGAAAGGAACCCTCCCCATGCCCAAGCGCCGCACCTTCGCAGCCGCCGAGCACCAAGCCGTTTACGACCAGCTACGAACGATGACCCCGCGCCCAGACCCCGAGAAGCTTCGCGGCATGGGTGGTGGTGGCAACGCTTACGCTGTCGGCTACACCCAGCCGGACGCGCCTAACAGGTTGTTTCCGCGCGGCTCGCGAGCCTATGCCCACTGGGCGGCCGGCGTGGACAACGCCCGCGATGATTCCAAGGCAGCAGGCAATCCAGCGTCTAACTCTTAAGGAATCCAGTCATGCAGTCTGAAGGCACCTGGCAGCAAGTGGAACCATGCACCAAATGCGGAAACCACGAAGGGTGGTACGAGAAGCGGGTTTGCAAGTACATCCAGTTTTTCGACGCAAATGGGGATGCCTTTGATGCCGGCAACATGGAGCGCGTGCGCGGTGGTGAGCGCCGGTTCTGCATGGGGTGCCACAAGGATATAACCGACCAAATCAAGAAGGTTCCACGTTAGAGCGAACCACCCGCCTGTACAGTGTCAGCCGGCGGCTTCGGCTACAAGCCGATCAGCTGGATATTGCCGCATGAACTCGGCGCTTTGCTCTGCTGGCGCATGCAGCCAGTCGCCGTATGCGCCAGCCGGAAGAATCACGACCATCCGCCTTTCGTCGCCTGGCCGGTGAAAGTTGCGCATCAGCGGATGATCGTCGGCGCTCACTGTGAGCATCGTGAAGCTCAGTACCTCGCGACCGTCAGGATTCCGCCAGCGATCCCATAGGCCGGCGATGCCGAGCAACTGCCCGTCTGCCCGTTCGATTCGTGTCGGTATCGGCTTGCCAGTGCGCCAGTCAGGTTCGTAGATCGCGCGGGCAGGGATGATGCAGTGACGCGCCAGCTTCCAGGCGTCCCGGTAGGATGGCTTCGACGCAACAGTTTCCGACCGGGCGTTGTACGTCCTTCGCGCCAGCTTGGTGTCTTTTGCCCAGAACGGCAGCAGGCCGAATACCCCAGCGCCAGCAACCAGCGCTGGCGCTGCCGCATCACTGGTATCCGCCAGACCGGATGCCCGGATGAATGGGCCGATGTACCCCGGCCACAGTTCGCGCTGCACTGGTTCATCGAGCGTGACGCCAAAGGCGCTGGCCAGATCGGCGACGCTCGGAGCCTCGTATCGGCTGCACATAAACCCTCCTGCTGGTGCTGGTTTAGCTGGCTCGCTATGCTATATGTATAAACATACAGTATTCACGAGCAATACCCATGACCCTGACTCAAGTGCTTGGGCGCGTTCGGCCGTCCCGAATCCGCGTCCCATTCTATGCCTGCCGCGTAAGTGCCGGGTTTCCAAGCCCTGCTGATGACTTCGCGGAAGCGGCGTTGTCCCTGGACGAACTGACCGAAGTTCGCGCGCCCAGTACCTACCTGGTGCGCGTTGGCGGCGATAGCATGATCGAACGGGGCATCTTCAACGGGGACGTGCTGGTGGTGAATCGGGCCCTGGATGCCGTCTCCGGTGACGTTGTGATCGCCTGCATCGGCGGTGAGTTCACAGTCAAGGAGGTTTCCTTCAGACAGGGCCATCCGCCCATGCTGGTGCCAGCCAACTCCAAGTATCAACCGATCTACCTGCGTGATGGCGAGGAGAATGATCTGTTCGGCGTGGCCACCTACTGTCTCCACAAGTTGCGGCGCTGAAGCATGTTCGCCCTGGTTGACTGCAAAAACTTCTACGTCAGCGTCGAGCGCCTATTTCAGCCGGCGTTACGCGGGCGTCCCGTTGTCGTGCTCAGCAGCAACGACGGCTGTGTCGTCAGTCGTAGCGACGAAGCCAAAAGCCTCGGTATCAAGATGAGTCAGCCGTTCTTTCAACTTCGCGACCTGGTGCGCTCGCACGGCCTGGTGATGTGCAGCTCGAACTTTGCGCTTTACGCTGATCTGTCCCAGCGTGTTGCCACCGTGTTGCGCGAGATGGCACCTCGCTGCGAACAGTACTCCGTCGACGAGTGTTTCCTGGCGCTCGATGGCGTCATGGGCGACCTCGATGCCCTGGGCCGGGAGATTCGCCGTCGAGTGCTGAAGGAAGTCGGCATTCCGGTCGGCGTTGGCATCGCGCCAACCAAAACGCTGTCCAAGCTGGCGAGCTTCGCCTCGAAGAAGTGGCCGAAAACAGAGGGGGTTGTCGATCTGCGAGACCCTGCGCGCCAGCGGCGATTACTCAGCCTGCCAGTGATGACTGTCGATGAGGTCTGGGGAATTGGTCGCCGCCATACAGAGCGCCTGAACGCCATGGGCATCACTCACGCTATCCAGCTCGCAGAGTTTGATCGTAAAACCCTACGGCGGCTCTTCAACGTCAACGTTGAACGGACAGCGAGAGAGCTTGCAGGGGAGCGCTGCTTTGATCTTGAAGACAGCCCGGTGCCAAAGCAAATGATCGCTTGCACTCGATCCTTCGGTGAACGGGTTTACGAGCTGGCGCTGCTGGAGCAGGCGGTGGCCACCTATGGCTGCCGCGCCAGCGAGAAACTGCGCGGCCAGCACCAGCTATGCCGGATGGTGCAGGTGTTCGTCAGCACCGGGACGTTCACCGAGGGTGATGCGAGATATAGCCGTAGCGCCAGCGTGCCGATGCCATACCCGAGCGCCGACTCCCGCGATATTGTCGAGGCGGCGCAGGCTGGACTGCGCGCTATCTACGTCAGCGGGCCCGCGTACGCCAAAGCTGGTGTGATCCTCATGGATTTCGTTGGAGATGGCCACTTCACCGATGATCTGTTTGCCCCGGCACCTCGCCCGAATAGTCACCGCGTCATGAGCGTGATGGATGAAATCAACCGCCGGCAGGGGCGCAATACGTTACGCCTGGCGCGCACGCTCAGTGACACAGGCTGGAGCATGAAGCGTGAACGCATGAGCAAGCGCTTCACCACGTCCTGGTCGGAACTGCCGATTGCGTATTGAGCGAACCATTTGATAGGAGAACGTTGATGCTCGATCCCGTAGTAATCACACGCGCTATGCGCACGTTGACCATCCCGCTCAAGGGCATCTACTTCGACCAGATTGCCGCCGGCATCAAACCCGAGGAGTTCAGGCTGGTTACGCCGTTCTGGCGGCGACGCCTGGTAGGGCAGGACTACGATCTGATTGAGCTGACGCGGGGCTACCCCAAGCGGGGCGATACCTCGCGGCGGCTGGTGCTGCCCTGGAAGGGATACAGGATCATCACGATCTGTCATCCGCACTTCGGACCCGATCATGTCGAAGTGTTCGCCATTGATGTTGCCAGGCCTGCGCCAGCAGAGATGAAGATTGGCGATTGGATCGAATACGACCTCGTGACCCCGCGTCGGCATACCCGCGCCAGGCTGATAGCGAATCAGGATGATCTCGTGACGGCCGGCAGTCTTCTGGCCGATCCAACCAGCGGCTGGCGTGCGGCGACTCGTGACTGGGGCCAAGCGGCTTGAAGCGCTAACGACAGGCCCGCTGTACCTGAGCCTTCGTTATCTCCAGCATTGTGGCCGCCGAGGGCAGGCTGGCCCCGGTATGGAGCGCCAGCTCAGCACCGAAATCGCGACAGGCTGTACAGCAGCGAATCTATCGAAGGGTTAGGTACAGCCGATGTACCCCACTCTTCGGTCCGTCGATCATGTCCTAGGCCCCGCTTCAGGGAGCCCCACCCTCTGAGGCGATGCATACCACGCCCACTGCGACCTATCGAAGGGTCAGGTACGGTGACCAGCTGAGTGCACCCTGTACCTGACCCTTCGATTCATCACCAGCGCCTGCAGCACTGCCACTTCCCCCCGTACCTGAGTCTTCGTTCAGGTTTGCTCAGGCTGCACTGCAGCGCCAGCACCGAGTACCAAGCCCCCCCCACGAGATCGAAGAGTCAGGTACGCCCCAGGTACGCTGGCGCTGGAACCGCTGCGTCTGGATCGAAGAGTAAGGTACGTTCCAGGCTGAGAGGAAGGAAAACGCCCACCACACGCGCGACAGCGCCATCTGGACGCTCATTTAAGGAGCACAAAACGAAGAGTCAGGTACAGGAAAGCATCAGCAATCGGTCGTTTCTTAGGTGATGCGAGAAAAAACCAATGGAATCAGGCGATTGCGAGATAACTGGAAAAATAGAACACAGCTTGCGCACAGGATGCACACAGCTTGTCAACAGAAAATAGGGGGGTTACACACAGAGAATCGAAGACCTAGGTACGGCCTCGAAGGGTGAGGTACGCAGAACGTAGGGCAGAGTACACGAAACGAAGCTTGAGGTGCGAGCAACGTAGTCCTGGGTACGTGAAACGTCGAGCTGGGTACGGGATATCGAAGGGCCAGGTACAGGCATTATGAGCGCAAACCAGGCAGGACGTGGCCTCCGCGCCGGTTAAAAGCACCTCTAACCTGTTCCCTAACCGGGTCTCTAACCCGCTTTTGCTTCACCTGCTTTAAAACCAGAAAAAAATAACCTGTTTGCTACCGACTTAACCCGCGCATCGCGAGAGCCGGCGGGACATGATGCGGTGGATAACTCAGAATCACCAGGCCTGGCGAGCAATACAGCCATATCGTACCCCAACCTTCGATGCCTGCACCTGAGCCTTCGATGACCGTACCTTGAACTTCGCTGATCCAGCCTATCGGTATGGAGCACATCGTTTATCTAGAAGAATAAGTTCCTAAACTTCCATTGAACGCGGTGGTATGGACATATAACCTTTGTGGTCAGGAATTGATCAACCTTCTGAGACGACATCATGACAGCCACCGCAGAGATGAGCGAAGAAGGAGAAAGGAAGCTACGTACCCAGAAAGACCTGGCACAGCTTCAGGTCCAGGGCGTTCTACCGTACTTCAATCCGACCATCTACGAGATGGCCAATCCCATTGTGCGTTCCGCACTCTTCGGTCTATCCAAGCACAAGCAGTACTACCAGGACTGGGTAACCACGTTCTCTGTCGGTGGCGGGACCTTGGAGCAGCGCGGGCCATCTCTCAATACCGATCACGAGGAGTTGTGGGGTAGGCTGCTTACTTACGCCAGGGGCACATCGCTGACGAAAGGCATCCACGTCCGTATCGTTGACCTGATACGCGATCTGAACTACAGCACAGGTGGCCCTAACTTCGTTCGCGTTTCCAAGATGCTCAGCGATCTTGAATCAGCCAGCGTGCGCATCTCTCACAAGCCAGCTCTCAAGCGCCTATATGAGCTGCTGACGGACAAAAACCTGGGCAAGCGCGCTGACGGCAAATTTCTGGTTGAGCTAATCCGCAACCGCTACAGCGAGCACCTGAAGGCCATCCAGGCAGCGCTGGCCAGCGACAGCAATGAACCTGTTTTCGTTACCCTTCGCTTCATCGAGAGGTTGACGACGCACCCTGTCTCCGGCCGCGAAGTTATCAGCCTCGATCCGATGACATGTCTGTTCTTCGATGGCGTCAATACAACGCTCATCCCGTACAAGGTTCGCGAGAAGCTCAATCCGATTTCGAAGCGGCTGCTGACCTTCATAGGCTCTCACCGTGATGGCGTGTACCGCATGCGCTTGCACTATTACTTCATGCTGGTTGGCTACAAAGGCGACTACACGAAGCTGGAGCGCAAGTTCAAATCTGAGTTCATCAAGACCTGTACCGCCCTCGAAGAAAACGATTACATCAAGCCCGGCTGGGGTGTGGCACGCAATGACGATCACGAGTGGATGGTCTTCGGGCTCCAGATTGGAGATGCCGCTCGCGTGAAGGAAGCGATGGAAGAGTACGCTGCCGCTGACGATGGTGATGATCGAACTCCCTTTGATCTCGATGCCGAGGACATCACCGATGTCGCTGTCGAGAACGGAGACTTATTCGACAACGTTGTACCTGAGTCTTCGATCTAGGGCATCAGGGCATTTTTTCAGCGCCAGCACCTGGTAAATTCGGTAACGAGAAGGTAGCGCGTTACCGAGCTGGTGGTCGTCACCCAGCACGCTCAGGCCAGATCGTTCTGGCCAACACCAGTGCTGTCGTTATCAGGCTGTACCTGTGTCTTCGATGAACGTGACCAATCGATGTCGACAGGGCAAGAACTCATCGAAAACCCTATCGCCATTCCGCCTTTGGATTGTCTAGTGATTTTCGGTGACCTTTGGCGATTGACCGCCAAGGGACTCTATGCGAAGTTAGAAAATCGCTGTGTGGCCAGCGCGCACCCAGTTACTTTGCCCCTTCACCGGGGGCTGCGAAGTGGATTCAGCCACCAACTTTCGGGTTGACTTGCTTTACAGGGGAAGCTACCTGGGGCCTCAGAAAACGGCTATCAGTTTGACTGGTAGCCGTTTTTTTATGCCTGAGCTTCGGCGACCTCTCGCGTTGCAAAAGCGTTTGGAGCCGCCGCGTAATCGACATCCCGTGAATATCGAATGAGTACTGGTGATCAGCTTTAGAATTCCTCGATAGGCACTTCCAAAGGTCAGCACAACTGACCATAATGCAGAGTGATATCACAGGTCTGGAGTTTGGCCGAATGGTTGATGATTCAAAATCCCAGTTCCCCCGAGGGGATGTGCGCCGCCTGCTTCGTCTAGCCCTCGCAATGGCTGACCTTGAGCGCCCGACGCTTAACGCCCTGGCCGCCGAGACAGGCCATCATAAGCAGACCATCCTTGATGATGTGCCTCGGCTGCGCGAGCAGCTAGGTGTCCAGGTCGAGAAAGAGGGGGCCGAGTACAGGCTTGTGGATTGGGGCCCGGTGGTCAAAAGGGCAGGGATAAAAAAGCTGTTGAAAGGTCAGATGACCTGACCTAATATTGCATCAAGAGCAACCCCTCACGGAACACCATCAGATGGCAGCTAATGGAAGCCGTTTCATCCTTGGACACTTGCGTATGACCGACTACGCACGTCTTGAGGATGGTCAAGAGGCTGTAATCGTGCTTAATCCTGCCGAGCCAAATGCTCGGGCCGAAGCTTCAAAAGGGCTCAAGGCGATATACGCCAAGGCTGGGCGGCACTGTGTGATCAGCACCCAGTCGATCTTGGTTGAAGAAGAGCCTGGTGTCTGGAAGCAAAGCCACTTTTTGAAAGTGAAACCAGTGCCTTTGAATCACGTCGAGAAGTAAGAGGTTGAGCCTGAGCTATGCGCCTTAGAGAGCTTTTCAAGATTGCCCAGAAAGCTGGTAACGCCCCGGAAGGTGTGATGCCAGACAAACGCGAGGCGTTCGTCTACATGGACGTTACGTCGTCTGAGTACCGCAAGCAGGCGGCAAAGCTTGCCCGCCATTCACGCTAGGAAAGCTGACATGAGAAAGACTCGTCTGGTCGAAATCGAAGAAACCTTCTGCGATGTGTGCGGCGAACTGTGTGGCAACCACGCGATCCGCACTGACGCCGAGGGCAATGAACAGCATGCCTGCCTGGATTACAACGAGCAGCACGGTAAGCAGTGTGCTGCTGTGCTTGATGAGCGTCTGCTGGCGGCTGCGATTGCCAAGCGGCAGTTGGCCTAAGTTCGAGGAAATCACATCCCATGCCACGCGATGACTGGGAGAACTGGAGCCCCATTGAGACAGCTCCGAAAGATGGTACGGCTATACGAGCGGCTCATTTCGCAAATCGGTACTTCTGCGACTGGGTGTCTGTTGCTTCGTTCAGGCTGTCGAGGAATGGGGTCAAGCCGAACTGGCTAGAAGTCGATGAGTCACGCGGCGAAGTGTTCCTGATTCCGAGCCACTGGCAACCTCTCAACTGATCAAGGATACCGACGATGAAGACCGAGCAGACACCGGAACAGCCAGCCCGCGACCGCTTCGATTGCCTGTGTGATTGCGTGCTGATCGAGCTGACTCGTGATGACGAGCGCCGGTTCTTCGCGCCAGGCCGCAACCCCGAAGACTACCAACTGTTCAAGCGCAAAATGGTTAATGCTGGCCGGCGTGAAATTGTCAGCGCTGATGGCGACTGCCAGGTGTGCAAAGGCTCTGGCTGGATTCACCTGCCGCCAGAGCTACCTGCCAACTGCGCGTAACGAGGAATTCAACGCATGCCGACTGAGCAAACACCCGAGTCGCTGAGCGAGTTGCTTGTCAGTTCGATGCCTGGCGGTGACGACCGACGCATGTGGCGGGACTACATGGCTAGTGCATTTGAACAGGTAGCCGCGACCGACGACCTTTCCCTGCTCCGTGCGGCAAAGGCCGCAGATGCTTTTGAGGTGGAATTCATCGAGTTCGTCTCCAACTTCCCAGGCGTCGAGGTTGTGCCAGCCCCCGAGGGCGGCTACTACGGATTCATGCTGGGGCTCGTGAAGCGTGATCGCGATGCTCGTGGCGAGGTACTACGCGCCTTGGCTGCTGAACTACGAAGGAGTTAAGGGAAAACCTATGGAACGACCCGAAGGCCTCTGGCCCTTTACCGTGATGGTGCTCGACCAGATTGAGCTGATCGGCAGCGCAGCCCTCAAGATCGAGGCGCACGACGAAGGCGACCTGGAGGGAGCCGACTTCCTATGGGGTGAACTGACGCCTCACCTGGAGCTGTCGGAAGGGGAATACATGCGAATCGACCAAGAGGCGGGCGAATTCAGCACAGCCTTTGGTCAGCGCGGCTGCTGCGGAGGCGACCCTACCTGGGGTGACGGTCTTCGCTTTCTCCAGCCAACGACCGAGAACGCAGCATTGGTAGCTCGCGCATTTTGCGACTACTTCACCCAGCATGCCGACGCATAGGAAAACCGTCTTGAGTGACTTTCCCAATAACAAGCTGTTTACCATCCAGGTGAATCCGACGCGAAAAAAGGCGTTTTACCTGCATGTCGGAATCCTTGTCGGCCTGTACCTGCTAACGACTGCCGGTCAGGAACCCATCAAGGAGTATTTTAAGTCTGTGCGCGAGTCTCGCGAAATTGACCAAATTCGCCCACTCATGAAGACGCTAGCAGAGTCGGGGAAGCCAGATGCAATCGTATGGATGATCAAGCACGAATATGAGGCTGCGAAGGAATCTGGATTCGCTGCCCTTACCGATGCCGCACTAGGAGGCGATTCGGAAAGCATGTGGCTCTATGGCGTCATGCAAATGGACAAAGGGCACCCCGAGGTCGCGAAAGTCTGGATCGAAAAGGCTGCGAAGGAGGGGTTCCCTCAGGCCGTAGCTTACATGCAGTCAGAGACCCAGGATGACTAGTTCGAGGAAATCAATGAGCAACACAGATATTTTGAGCGAAGCCCAAATCGAAGCAATTTTTCAACATGCAGATGAGGATGGTTGGTGTATGCACTACCTGTCCGAAGATGCGCTGAAGGCTATTTTTCGCCGCGCAGCTAGTGCTGGGTGGGTCGTGACCAAGGATGTCACGGATAGGCAGCTGTTAACGATTTTTGAGAGTGATCGGGAGGACGGCTGGTGCAAGCACGATATTGAGTGGGACGCACTGAAGGCGATTTTCAAGCGTGCCGCTATTTGTGAGGGGGGCGCGCATAACCGCGCTCGGCCACAAGGCCCACGATTAGGTTAAGTTCACATCGACGCCGGCAGCCACCGAGGAAACCATCTATGAACAATCGAACGCTTCAATCGCTCATCGTCCACACCTTTCTGTTCGGAGCTACAACCGTAGCTCTGGCATGGTCAGGTCTGGCTTATTTCTACGGCGATGGTTCGATGTGGGCTCCAATCGTCAATGCGGTTATCTGGCTGGCATCGCTGTGTGGTGCTGGCTTGTGCTATCGCGAACTCCGGGTCATTGGCGCAACCCCCGATCAAAGCGCTGAAGAGCAGCCGGTGAACGGCCTCAAGCCGAGCTGTTAAGGAAACCACAGCATGACCGAGCTTGAACAAACCATCATCGATCTTGCCCAGCAGGAACTGGCTGCTGTCCTTGCCTTTTACCGGAACAAGTCGAATGGGATTCCACCTGAAGGTTTAGATGCAGCCTGGCAAGGCTACTTGGGCCACTTCCATGGCATGAATGCTCTGATTGCAATTGCCCATCAGGCCAACAGCGGCCTGAGCGAGGATGGACGCAAGGCGCTGCTGACGGTTGAAACAGATCACCTCACTGCCTATCGAGCATTAGCAAACTGATCGAGGGAATCCTTTAAATGAAGAATGCACGTTATGCACTGGCCGTTGCCTTCTCAGCGTTAGTGACAGGCTGTGCTGCACAGCCTGAGAAGGAGTTAGCAAGTCTTTCCCCAGCGAGTGATGTGCATGAAGGGACCCAGCGCATCCTCCAGTTCGCAGCGGGTTATTGCAAAGGAATGGCCGACAAGCACGGTGCCGACTTTGCGACCTGTTTCAAGCAACAGACTGACCTTGCTATCGCGCAGATCGAGGCGCAGGCGGCGAATCAAGCCGAACAGTCCAACTAAGCAGGAAACAGTGGGATGACAAAGACCACCCTTTACGCCCTAGCGCTGCTTACCTCCGTGGCTGTCGTTGGCAGTCCCTCCGTCTATGCAGACAGCATGACACTGCCCGAGTGCGCAGTGAATGCAGCTCAGGCGAGTGATGTTGAAATGGCGCTCTATCAATCCCTCATGCGCAACGAGCTGGGTGATCCTCCAAGGGCAGCTCCATGCACGTTCTACGAGCGATCAGCTGCTGTAATCGCATCATCGCTTGAGAGCCAAAACGGTGATCGCTGGGCGGCAGTGAGCCTGTATCTCCATGGTCAGGTTTTGCCTGACGATCCAGTAGTGAAGCGCGTTCGCGCGTTCTACGAGAGCAAGTAGGAAGGCGACTGTCAGGTGTGCAAAGGCTCTGGCTGGATTCACATGCCGCCGGAGCTACCTGCCAACTCCGCGTAACGAGGAATTCATGCATGGCACACAAATTCACGAAGGTACTTTTTGCCGTCGAGCACGATGGCCAGGCGTACGGCGTTCACCTTCCCGCCGAGGCGCTGGAAAAGCTGTTAGCTGAAGCTGCTCGCCTGTCTCCAAGTGGCGTGTTGGAAATGCACCCGATGCCCAACCAGAACCTTTTCAGAGTTGCCTTCGAGAAATCCGAGTTTCTTGAATTGGCGAGGTCTCATGCAGTCGTGACCACTACAAATCAGTATGCGCGATTCGATGAGATAAAGCCCACTGGCGATACCGACTGACCTGGCAATTAATGAGTAGCGGCAATTGGCCGTTCAAACTGAAATGAGCAGTTGAGGCAAGCATGGACATAAAATTTCGCACCACATCCGGCGCTATCGTCAATGCCAACCCCTTTGCAGAGTCGTATACCCATGTGAGCCTGGCTGTTCCTGCTGCAGAGCGTGGTGCAGGCCATGTGGAGCCCTCGCATCTGCTGCGCAAGCACATTGAGCGCGTGAATCGTGAGATACCAACAGCGGACACGACCTGCCTGCTTCCAAAGATTCAAACGATAGATATCGGACCTGGTTCACTCGGGCTTCTCGACCTGCCTGTTGGGCATGGAGCGGTGACCAAACTGGGGTATGCAGACGACGTAAGCGCAGCCTATGTTCGCCTGGTAGCCTTCGTGGAAATGAAAAGGCGTGGCGTGCGCTTCTTGCCCGCGCAGGTCATCAAGCGCGCCGTGCGCAAGGACAAGGGGATTAGCGGCTACAGCGCCGATATTCGTTAGAACGTGATGGCTGTTGAAGACGGCAAGGCCAAAATGCAGCACTACGCTCGCGGCCAGCTCGGGAGCAAAACCACCGTCACGATCCGGTGCATGCACAAGCACAGCACAGGCTGGGAACTGGTAAACGAATAGCTTGAGGAACCCTTCATGCGATATGCGCGTCACGGTCGTGGAATGTACTTGTCGGTTGATGATCGGGGTGATCAGGCTGTACGGACGAAACACAGCCATCCGTACAGTTACGACCCTATTACCCTGTACATCAACTCAGTAGTGAAGCCAACCGGCACGATCTATACCGACAGGCTACTCCAATGGGATCGCTCTAAGCACGACTCTCTGTGCGAGAAGCATTTTGGTGACAGTGGCCAGCTCTGGGATGCTCGACGCCCGGAAAAGATCGAGTCTTTCCTTCGTGACTGGTGTGAAGACCAGGGATTGCAGCTTTGTGCTGTGATCGAGTATTGCAACGCGGCGAGCGGCTATCCGACCTGGCGGCTGGATTACTATCAGGAGCAAAGCGACAGGAATCCAAGCGGCCCTAACGCTGTCGAGCTGGCCGGCGAGCTGCCCGAGTAACGGAAAAGTCTATGAGCAGTAAAGAGTTGGAGTGGGGGCAGACACCGTTCGATGAATGCACTCGCGAAGAGTTGATCCAGCACTGTGCTCGTCTGTACAGCGCCACGTCCGCTTTATCGTCGGTAGCCCAGATGATTCAGGACAAAAGCTTCTTCTGGACTAAAGGCAGCGGGGCTGAAGCGTTGGAAAAAGGGCGGCAAGCCCTTCAGATAGCCCGCAATGGCTTCGAAGCCGAGAACATCCATCGCGCGTATCTGAGATATGCCGGCGATCTTCTGTTCGCAGATGCTCCTGGCCTTGAGGTAAGAACCGGTTGGGTGGTTTGTCCTGTCTGCGAACAGATGGCTTCCACCACTGACTCGGCCAGCAATGTGGGGAAGGCGTGCAGTGAACTGCTTCCGGGCGAGTGCTCTGGTTTGCTGCGCGAGTTGTCTTGGGTTGACCTTAAGCCCGTGACTGCAAAGTCATAACCACAAAGCAATCGACCACGCGCCCAAGCTGCCATCGTTTCCAAAGGATGTTGCATGAATGTAGTTACAAACCCGATTGCGCTAGCCGCGTTGAACCGAGCGCTTAGCGCAGCTCGTACTGGCCCGGCTCCACGCCCAAGGTACAGCAGCCGAACCGCTGACAAGTTTGTCATCAGGGGCTACTCGGAACTGTTTGAGGAGTTAGGTGGAATCGGGCAGCACCAAGGGCGCAGCAAAAATTCAGAGATGGTTGCCGCAATCCTTGAGGCTTTGAGCGGCAATATGCGCATGAAATCCGTGATTATGGCTCTCAGGGCATACCTGGGTCATGATTTGGCCGACAAGGTACTTGCGGAGGTGCCTGACTTCATTCTCGCAGAGTGCAAAGTTACCGACCAATTCGTGATCAGGCTTCCGCCTTCAGTACGTGACACCATTCGAGAGGGTGTAAGCAGCGCTATCTCCGCAAAGGGGGCAAGTGTCAGGACAATGAATCAATGGGTACTGAATGCGCTTGAACAGTGGGTCAACCTGCAGCGTCAGCAATATGCACTGACTACCGCTGCAATAGCGATTGACCAAACAGTGTTTATAACCGCTGAAAACCACTAGCTCTTTTATCACGGATGCATAAATGATTTTAGTCAGGATCATCAAACGTGAGCGCGTTGAGGCGCTCAGTGATCGAGTAGTGATTTGCCTTGTGGTCTGCTTGGTCATGGGGTGCATTGCATTAGCTTGGGCGACAACTTGCGCTCTGGTTAATGCCGGGCATCCGTTGTTGGCACTTCTTACTTTTGCGCCACTTGGAACAGGGCTAGGTATGTATTGCGTTGAGGCTACCCGCTACTGTCGACCGAAGTGGTTCAAGCCATCGCCGTCTGGTGATGCTGCATAGGTGATATGACCGTGGGCGACTGTGTTCCTTACGCCATTCACATTGCTACCGGCCAAGCACTGTCGACTGTGAAGGAAATGGCAGAGCAGCGGGGTTGGGAGATCAATAGTGGCATGAATGAAGTAGCAGCCTGGTGCATGCTTCGTGACATGGGGGTGCGGGTATCGCCCATGATCCGGCCTCATCAGAGGACAACCGTCAAGCAATTCTTGTCGACCATCGATGTGTCAAAAACCTACATCATCAGCGTTCGTGACCACTGGTTTGCAGTGCGTAAAGGGCATCGTTTTGATAAGGCGAGAACGCATCCCAGGACTGTCGTTTCGGCTTTCATTGAAGTTCAGGATCAACAGCCGCTTCCGCAAGCGCTCTAAAGCCATTCACCAGTAGCGCCAGCATTCACCCTCTGCATGAAAGCGTGGCCCTGTTCAGGGGTAAGGCGCTGAGCAACTACCAAACCGTTGAGGAAGCCACGCAACTGGTCGAAGGCAGGACGGTCGCCGGCATGCGCCATCAGCTCCTCGAAGTAATCGGCCATACACGTTCTGATCATCGGCAGGTAGCCTGCGGCCTTGTCAGCATCTTCAGCTTCAGCTGCCGCGATCAGTTCGTTGCAGAAAGTCATCATGCTTTCACGGGCGGCAGGGTTCTTCGGGTATCCGGTCACCGGCAGGCTCCTCGTGTGGTGTGAAGGTTGGATGATATGCCCGAGGAATGAGCCCCGGTAGGGGCGAGCAGGCTAACCGCCGGGCTTAGGCGAAGAAAGGGCCCGAAGGCCCTTTCCGTAGTTGGAACGAACTATTTCTGCTCCTGCGCTTGCTCTGTACGGCGTACGCGAGGCCTGCGGCGGGAGGCTGGCCTGCTCGATGCAATCACGTTCGACTTCGGCGCTGTAACAGCCTGGATTGTGCCGTTTACGGTTTCCAAGGCTTCACGAGTAGCGATCTCGGCGGCCTTCGTTGAGGTAGTACGGATGACAGTTTCGACGCCGCCAGCCTGGCGGAGGCGAAACTCGCGTGCAGCTGCACCATAGAGGAACTGGGTTCCATCCCAGACCTTTGCACACCATGAGTCCTGCATAGGGTTTTTCTCCCTGTAGCGACCAGAGCCGGATTGCCTGATCACACCAAGGTGAATACCACGTAGGAGATACGAAAAACCAGTGGATTTCGACGGTGGGTTACTCCGCCAGCGCCAGCTAGGGGCAAGCGGATGCCTGATGGCGCTGGCGCTCATAGATGGTTTCGCCCAGCGGGGTAAAGGTCATTTCCGGAACCTGCCGGCCGTGCTCATCGCGGACGCGAATCGTGACCAGACCCTTGCGCTCCATTCCACGTGCCGGCCGCATCTCTCCAGCCTCGATTGGCAACGTGCTGCCTGCTTTCGGGTCCGGGTAGATGTGTTCGATGATCGAGGCGATCAGATGGCGTTCGCCAGGTGACAGCTTGACTGGTTCCATGGCGCGGCGCTCCTAGTCACCGTTCGGGTGCATGCGGTCGTATGCGGCCTTTGGATCGGTCGCGGCCAACTCAGCCAGTTCGGGGGCGAGCGTATCCAGAACATTCCAGGCCTGGGCAACCGCTTTGTGGGTTTGCTTCAAGTACTGCATGGTCACCAGCTGCTTCAGCGCTTCATTCAGACGATCATCCGTAAGCTCCGGTATGTCGGCGCGCGGAACATAGGGGATGCCGTCAATCACTACCGTAGGCATGATCAGCGCGGCTTTTTCTGAACAGAGAAGAGGCGGGTAGGGGCCTTGAGCTTGAGCTGGCGCGCTTCTTCCTTGGCGGCACGCTCAGGCTTCCAGGAACACCCTATGTCCGTTTCAACACGCCCACTGGCATCCCAGGATGCCTCCACCACACGATAAAGCTGCTGTGCCATAGCCGGATGCCTGTTCTATAGATACCGTTGATGTGAAGAGGGAGGGTGGTCAAGACATCCGTAAAGCCTTCGTTACCGTTTGAGCAGGTACTGGCTTAGCAAGGTGTCTCTCGATGTCCCTTTTGAAAATCGGTAAATCGAAGGGGGAGGCCACGCCTTCGGGCGATTCAGAGTCGTAGTGCAGATACCCATTGGTTACCCAAACGTGATAGGCGAAGTAGACCTTATCGAGGTCATCCTGGCTCATGTCCGATGGGGGAGAAATTCCATAGCCTTCGAGTAAGGACCAGTTGAGGTGGCCCTGATCGTGAACCTCGTACTCATCCATGACGACACCCGACCTGATAGCCCAGCTATCCATGATGAAAAAGCCATCGTTAGCCACTGCTGGGTACTTCAGCAGGAAATCGGCGAAGTCCATGCAGTAGCCATTGTTGATGGCTTCAGCGGTGTTGGCCACTCGCCAAACTTCGACATACTTGCGAACAAGGTCTTCGATGCACTGGCTGATATTCATAGACAACTCGTCGTCAATGAGCGCTTGAGGTACTGGCCGTCGCATCCGCAAAGCCACACGACAAAAGCTGTGCGCGAAGCATAGGAGGAGTCAAAGCCTCGATGGCCATTGCCATACTGGAGATGAGGTCGTTACATCCTGCCAAGGCCCGCCAGGCGTCATCGAGAACAACCAACTCACTGCTGCCGGAAGGTGAGTGCTTTGGCCAATGGACGGAGAACTGAGCCGACCAGTTCGTGTCTTCGACGATAATATCGAAGCGCTCGGTATCGTCGCCAAGGGCAGAGCCGGCATACCAAGCTTTCGACACCTGGATAAAGCTACGAGTGGTGCTCATGCGAACTTCCTGGGTGCGTCGTACTGCTTGCGCAGTTCGTGTCCGGTCGCCTGGTGAACGATCCTGCCGCCGTACAGCTCTGCGTACTGGCGCGCGGTGCGGTAATAGAAGCGCTGAGACCGCTTCCCATCGGGGTAACGGACGTAGAAGCGGCCAAAGGTTGCTTGAACCATATACTGGCCGCCACGAAAGGTATCCAGCCAGACCATCATGAGCATCAGTGCGGCGCGAAAGCGTTGCATGAGCAGTCTCCCTGAGTCGCCCGGCCTATTCGCGCGTGGCGTTGAATATTCTGCTGGCGCTTGGTCTGGAAGAGAATCCCTCCAGAGTGCGTTAGCCCATCCGCATGCCTTTGCTGAATTTGGAAGAGGCCGCAGCCTCACGGTATTGGTCAGCCATGCCGATAGCGCCGTCCCGTGTTGTTTCGACCAGCGAATAGCCTTCAGCATCGGTGTAGCGGTCAATGACCCCTTGCTGCACCAGCGCGCTACCCTGCGAGTCAATCGCCAGTATCAGCATCACGTGCTGGTGTCCGGCCAGGCTGTTCTCGCCTTTCGAGGGGTCTTCATCAATCGGACCCTTGATGAAGCCACGGTATTCAGCCGGCACTGTCTCTTCCCAGCCACCGAAGAAATAGCGCTCCACCATATCCAGCGTGTCCAGCTTCCACTGCGCAGCGAAGTCCTTGATGCTGTCAATCGAGACACCATCCCACTTCCACGTATAAATCTCGTCTTCAGGGCCCATAATCAGTACTCGCTATTCTGTGGGCGGATATTAGAGCCGGGGCCTTCAGGCCTCGGCTTGCTCGCGCGAAGTGTTGAACATGTCATGCTGATCGTCGTTGCCAGCGCCAGTGCCGTTTTCCTCGGGCTGCTCAGGCGCTTCGGTCTTTTCCAGCAGGGCAACCAGTTCTGCCAGTTTGCTCGCCGGGATGCTGACTTGCAGCTCAACATCAGGCGTGTCTTCGCCTTCCTTGGCTTCGGTTGCGGTGAAGCTGTTCATCGCATGCTCATCGAGCGCAGCACGCAGACTCGGGGTGAGCGAGGAGAGCGAGGCCAAGTGTGTGCGAACCTCCTTGATCTTCAGCTTCGGTGCAGCAGGGGTGCTGGTGCGAGCAGCAGGCTTATCCTTCGGCATGGCGCGCTGACGGCCCTGTGCCTCCGCTTGCGCAATCATTGCCAGTGCGGCTTCCACATGCTGCGGGCCGCCTTTCTTCTCGTCACGGATCAGCTCGATCACCGTGGTGGCCATGATCTTGCCGTCGCGCACCAACTGCTTGGCAGCTTCTTCGGCCTGAGCAAGCAGCAGCATTTGCGCCACATGCTCAGCGGTACGCTTGCCAGAACCGTCCGGCTTGCCGCAGCGGTCGGCGATCTGTTTGTTGGTGAAGTTCTGATTGTGCAGCTTCAGGTAGGCCTCCGCGCGCGACACGGCGTCGACGGCGAGAGAGTTCTCCGAGTTCAGCATCAGGTAGATAGCGTCAGCGCTGTTACCTTTGAAGTCCTCGATCTTCAGACCGGCCATCTCGTGGCCTTCCTTCACCGCCAGCTTGGCAGCCAGGGCACGGTGGTAACCGTGAACAACCACGATGCGATTGCCTTCGACCTTCACCTGGATGGCGGGGAAGCTATCGCCACGCTTCATGGCGTCGGCGTATTCGCGCACGGTATTGTGATCGATTGGGCGAATGTTGCGCTCAGGGTAGACATCGATCAGCTCAACCGGGCAAACGTGGGCGCGGTCACGCTGAATAGTGATTACGTTGTCACCTTCCTTGGCTTTGGCGGCCAGCAGTTCTTGGAGCTGACGCACAGAGGTAGCTTGCTTTTCCATGATGCCCTCCTGGGGCCGCGATTACTGGCTGGTCAGGCAAATGTGCCTGTTTACGCTTGATATTGTATATGCGTAATCAAGAAAATGGAAGAGGGGAGAGCGGAAAAACAAGCTATTTTTCTGGCTCACCTTCCTGGCGACCTTCGCGCCACCAGGTGATCTCTTCAAACGGATTGGCGTGCAGCACAATATCACCAGAGGGAAGCTGAGCAACCGAGAATCCACGAGAGATGCCCAGGCCAAAGCGCTCTGGTCGGGTGTCCGAAACGCTCGTTGCGACCCTGACCCCTTCAACCTTCGGACTGTAGGCGAATTTCGGTGCTGCGATAAAGGGGCAGACGCGCAAGGCGTACTCGGCGCAGGTCCGGTGCATGGGCAGATCAGTGAACAAGCGGTTTGCCATAGACAGAGGACCGCCAACGAAAGCCATGCGGCCACCAAGGGGCTCACCGCAGATACCGCAGCGTTTGGTGTTCACTGCGTGCACCCACTTCTGCATATCCAGGGCCCGGAAGTCAGGAATCCCTTGATCGTCGAACTCCACTACGAAGGGGATAGGGTAGCCACGCACGTCCCGCGCAAGGCGCGCTATTCGCTCGGGTTGCTCAATCAGGGAAAGGTCTGTCCAGGTGCGTGCCATCGTCATCTTGTCGTGTGGTTCAGTGGTAGCCAGGCGCCTTGTACGCGCTGGATCATGGAAAACAAATCACTTGTTTTAGGAGGCCTGGTGCCCAACTCGTGCAGCGGTGATGACTGCCGCGATGAAGCCGGGAGACACATCGTCGAAGGATGCGGCGTTAGGCGCGGGATAACTCGGCAACTGCGCCATCTCCTGCAGAGAGAGGATGCGACCAGCAACATGGTCCTGGTAGCCGCAATGCGGGCAACCACGGTTGTCGCGCGCCAGCTCCTCGGCGCATGCGGGGCAGATGACAGACTGCAAGGTAATTGCCATACATCCTCCTGGATCAGTTGCTCGCGGCGACAGTGCGCTGCTGTATGCGTTGAATGTCGGCTTCTCGGCGCGCGTCGCGCTCTTCCTTCAGCCGGCGGTCTATCTCGGCCTGGCAACCTTTTAGGAACGTGTGCCCGGCACCCTCTGCCAGCCAAGCGACAACCGACTCGACGGTCTCGTAATCGCTGGCGCTGAGAGGCGTACGCTTGGTGTCACGGCCGTTCTCGGTTATCTCATGAGCCGGGGCGAGAACCATCTCGATAGTGCGTAGACCGAAGTCACGAAAGTTCAGGCGCTGGTTTTCGTTGGCCCAGGCCATAACGAAGGCTGAGGTACGGCAGAACAGCGATCCAGCAAGACGCTCGGCGAGGCCTTCAGCCTGAGCCAGGAACGCACGGCCGTTGTTGGTTCCCAGCCAACGGATGACGCTTGCGGAGACGCTCGCATGGCGCTGTGTGAGCCGACCAGACACGCGCGCCAGCACGGCATGGAGCTGAGCATTTGGGCCTTCGCTATCCCAGATGGACGGCGGCTCCTTGGACATCAACGCCTGCCACGCCTCGACGAACACCTGCTCGCCAATCACGTCGCTCCGCACCGGGCGGATAGGGGTATGGTCAAACGCGGCTTCGACAGTGGACATGGTGATCTCCGATCAGGACAACAGGTTACTTCCGCCTTCAGCCAGCCGGCGGGCCACCTTGTTGCGGCGGCTCCAATCAAGGTCAGGCGACTGGAGGAGGGGAATGACACGAGAATAATCCGGTTTGCGCTTGCTCTGCCGTTTTGCTTCGCTGCGCGCCATCTCGCAGATGGTCAGCAGATCGTTGATGCTGGTGAGGTGCGTCAGCATCAACTCGGCCGCTTTGGCGAACCACTGCTCGCGAGTCAACGACTCGCCCCCTGTTGCGCGCTGCTTGACCGACGCACGGGAGCGAAGGATGCGGTACTCAAACCCGAGAGGGTTGAGATTGTGCGGGTCAGTTTTCTCTACGATCTCGACAGCATGTTCAGGGCCGGCGACACACACGTACATAGTTGGCTGCCGAGGAGTGCGGTGGACGATGAAGCGCGGGTAAGTCTCTTCTTCGGTCATGGTCGTGTCCTAGGCAACTTTGGAGACAGCTTGGGCTTGGGCCCAGGCTGGGAGAGTGGCGGTAACTGTCAGTCCATGCGCCAGCGGATCGAGGAGAACCTTGCCGGCGCTCAGGGTATCAGCCAGTGCTTTCAGCTCGCACGTGGTCAAGGAGCGCCAGCTATTACCGACAAGCATCTCGGCGGCGATAAGTCGCTTACCTGCATTGCAGGCGACGAGGCGGATGCTCTGCATTCCCTGTGCTGCATCAAAGGTGTGCCCCCAGCAGCCGGCGATAAAGCCAAGCTGGTGCTGCTGTTGCAGCTTCAGCACCAGCAGCTTGTCCAGCACGTCCTGGTGGTAATCGCGCATTAACGCGCGCTGACCGGCTTGCTCGGCGATAGGGCGCTTGAGGCCGTCCACGTAGGCGAAAGGCTCGGTGTGGTAGTTCTCCTGCATTGCTGCGCCCAAAGATTCCTCGGCGATAGCTTTCTCCAGGTCGGTTACCGGGAGGACGTTGCCAAACATATCGGTGACGGTAAGGTGCTGCATGGATACCTCAGTTGCTCGAATGGGTCAGCAGGGTGCGGATGTCGTTAGCGCTGAAGCCTGGGGTGGCGAGAATGGCTGCGTAGCGCTCGCGCTCTTCAACTGTGGCCACCGACTCCCAAAGCTCTTTGACCGAAAGCTTCTTGTTGGCCCACTTCGCCTTGCTATGCGGGGCATGGGTGACAGCAATAGCCACGAAGAGGCCAGCTGCATCCACAATGTGGAATTCCTGATCCATCTCGCTGCTGACCAGCTTGAAGCGCGGGTGAGCGCTCTGCTCAAGGCCGTTGACGTGAGCGTTGAACTGATCGAGGTCAGCCAGGAAATACTCGGTGGAGTCGTCATCACAGCGGACTGCGAACGCTTGCCCGTTGAAGCCCACGAACTCGCGGTCAAGACAGTCCACCTGGGCCGACTCTTCCTCGCTGGCGCTCTCCGGTGCAACCCGGCCAGTGGCCAGGTCGACGGTGCAGAAGGTTGCGAGCTGGAAACCACCGTCCCATTCCGAGACGAACTGGGCGGCGATGCGGTTGTTGTCGATCATCGGAACCTCGTTGATCAGAAAGCGAGACTAGCTTGACGGTCGGCGTAGGAGCACCAGCGCTCGAAGCTGCTTCCTGCGAAGCCGGATACGGCGCTGATAAAGCCCTCGGCGCGAGCTTTCCTGATCAGCTCGGCGATGACCTCTTCGGAATCCCCCATCTCAAAGCAGGTATCGACACTGCGCTCACCAAGGCCTTCATAACCAGAATCCCAGAGGGAGTAGGAGGTAATGTCGTCCACAAGGTCATGTTTGATAGCCAAGCTCATGAACTCGACACGACCTTTGAAGCCGGCAACGGAGTTGCTGCCGACCAACCCATTGGCGAGTACCTGAAGACGCTGGATGACCTTGGTGTTTGCGACGTTCGACATACGGGCTTGGCCTTACTGCTTAGTGTTGTGTTTGTGCGGCTTGCGCGGCGATTACTTCGAGCTGGCGCTCATGCAGCGCACGAAGCTCGCTGATGATCTGCTCGCAGTGGGCATCCCAGCGACCTCTGCAGGACTGCTCAATCAGGTCTGCGACCTCGGCGAAGGTATACCTGTGAACGCGAGAATCCGGCTTGCGCAGCAGGTGAGCGAAGTCAATGGCAACCTGGGCAACGACCTTGGTCTCTTCGCTGGTCGCGCTGTATTTCTTCAGGCCGACAAACTGTCCGGCGGTAATGAAAACGGCAATGTCGCGAGCGGGGTTCGGGGTCATGGTCATCACTCCAGATAGGGGCTTGCCTGTGTTTGATATTGTATTTCGCATATCAAGTTAAAGCAAGCTATAGCGTCAATTTTAAATTAACGCATTGCAGTAATGTGCATGCTCATTGCAGCGCCAGCAGAGCCAGGGCCTCGGTTGGGGTGCTGAGAAAGAAAAAGGGCGCTGATTAGCGCCCTTTTCACCGTATCTGACAATGAAGGTTAGGATGTTCGCCGAGGCGGTCGCCGACCGCTCTTGCATCGCTGCAAGTAACGAAGAACACCCAACGTCATCCGGGCGTCGGCCAGCGCTCGATGCGCCCCTGGCTCTGCCGCACTACAATAGGTTGCCGCGTCGATCAGTTTCATCCAGCGCCAGCCGTCCCGTCGTTTGTCCCACTCGCCATTCCAGGCGGCATACATCTGCATCGCGCAAGTTGTCGTTAGCACTGGCGAGGGCAGCCCGTGGCGCTGGTGCGTCTGCATCAGCAATCGATCATCAAAGGCACTGTTGTAGGCAACGACCTTCCGTCCAGCGACGATAGACGCGAACAACACGGCTACCTCGGGCCAGCTCGGTGCGGTGGCCACCATCTCATCGGTGATACGGTGGATAGAGGTGGCTTCGGGTGGAATTGGTTTGGATGGGCGAATCAGGGTATCGAGGATCGGTCGACCGGCGGCGTCGACAATGGCGATCTCACAAACCTCGTCGTCTGGGCCAACGCCTGTTGTTTCAGTGTCCAGCACCAAGCAGGCGCTGTCGATCAGTTCCCGTGCCTGCGCAGCGATGCTCTGTCGGCGTTGTTGCGCAGGGCCAGGTTCCCAAAACCACGGTACACAATCCGAAGGATCGTAGACGTAATACGCGCCACGGCCTTGCCAGACGCTGCCAACAGGGCGAGCACCTGGCCCAGGCATCAGGTGTTCAGCTTTTAGGTGCGTACGGCAGCGCAGCCCACGGGCAGCAGCTTCGGCCGGTGTGAGGTGTATTCGCGTCCTGGGCATGCGGTCTCCTTAAGGGGGCAACTGAGTAGGGGAGGGTGAGGCTGGCGCTTCACCCATCCCCCTCTCACTGAAGTGAGAGGGCCCTAATCACAACCTTGGCCTGTTTGCCGGTTACTGCGAGGCGCCCGAAGACAGAAGGGTGTCGAGGACGGCCTTGCTGCCTTGTGCTGCAACCATTTGGGCTTGATCGGCATCCAGTCCGTGCTGGCGCAGCATCGCTTCTTCTCGCTTTGTTCGAGCCTGGTGAAGCATGGATGCATCTGGCCAGTCCAGCTCTTGGAATACCGAGAGAGCCTGCCCCTCAGCTAGCAACTGATCCAGAAAGCTTTCACCAGCCCCGTAACTGCGCAACAGCACGCGAAGCCGTTCAAGGCCATCTCGTGCGTGGATGACGGCAACGACTTTCACGCCGGCCAGGGCGTAAGCTACGGCCTCAAACGCAATTCGGTCATCTCGAATCTCGTCGATCAGTTTGAGTCGATGGCCGAGCGGGAAGTCCTCATCCGGTCTTACAGAGGTTCGCGACAGCCGTTCGCGAGTGCCGGTGCGTTCAAGCGCCAGCTCTCCCATGATCACATTGGCTGTGGTTGTTCTTCCCTGCATAGTGGGGCCGGCAATCAGCACCAGCGCGCCACGTGTATCCGATAAATCCATCAGGCGATTCAGTTCAGCAATGGTCGGCTCGTGAGCGCTGAAGATGGTTGCAACGCTGGGCGTTTGATTGCTCTGCACGCTGACCCGGATGTTTGTGGTCGCTGGTGCTGCTGATTGCCCTTGTTTGGGCCGTCCGTAGGAAGCGCATGCAGCGTCCCAATTAGGGAAGTTCTCTTCCTTGGCCACCAGCTCCAGCGACTGCGAATGTGTTACCGGAACCTTGAGCATATCGGTCACCGCTGTCCGGAGGCGCTTGGCGCGGCTTTTGAGTGAATCTGAAGTCATAGTAGGTTGCTCCCATTGAGCCAGGTGAACGCAAAGCGCTATCGGTGTCCTCGTTCTCGATGCCTGGCAATGGTTGCCAACCAGCTTCGTGCATTCCCACATTCACCGTACCGTTTCCGGTGAGGACGACAGGCTGTGGGCAGCCTTGTTGAAATGGTATTTGGGATGGGTACGCCATGCCGAATAGCACTTCCTGGAAGGCCCCGATGCGGGGCCAGCGCGAGGAGGGAGCTTAACTGCCTCCCTCTGACTTCGGCTCTACGGCGCTGAGCCCTTATGCGGCTATGGCAGGTGCTTAAGTCAATGCGTCCAGCCAGGGAAGCACGACTGGAGAAACAACGTATGTCGTGCCGTTATTGTCCTGCTTGAAGACAAAGGCCAGGTCGAACTTCGTTTCGCCTGGTAGCCAGAAGACGCGAGGATCATGGCGGAAGTCGCCTTCCCAGCCGTGCTCCCGCGCAGCGGTCTTGGCTGCTTCCCATCTGGCCGAGAATTGCAGGGCATCGGACAAGTCCAGCTTCTGGGATTCGTCTGCAACCGTCTCGGGGGCGCTCGTAATGTCGGCGAGTGTTTGCTGCACCGTGTGCAGGTGCTCCCAGCCGAAGTCAATAGGCAGAATTTCGTAAACGAACCAATTCAAAGCGCGTTCTCCCTATTTGGGGTTGATCATCATCTTGATAGCGTCGGCAGCATCGTACAGCCCAAGTCGATTCGCGAAAGCATGCAAATCGGCTAATTGGGCATGGGTTGAGTCTTGCCGCTGGGGTTGCTGCGGTAACTGATCGAGCAGCTGCTTAAGACGATCCTGCATATCACTGTGCCTGGCTTTCACAAGTCTCGCCGACTGCTGGAGCGATGCTCAGGGTGATGCTTTCAACACCCACAGGGTCGGTCTTGGTCAACTCTGGAGTGACGCCGATCAATCGCCCACCTGGGCAGCTAATCTCCGTATAGCGTTCGAGCGAAACGGGGTCAGCGCCAGCACAGCCATCCTTCTCGATGCCATTGCCGGTAGCGTTATGGCCAGGTGGGCACAGCATGAGGCCGCCTTCAACACGAACAGCGTCGACCTGATAGGTGGCGAACTGGGCAGCGAGTTCCAAGCGCGTGCCGGCCGGGGCTGGAAGCGACTTGATACTAGCTGTCGCGTTGAGCGGAGATCGTTCAACAGTTCCGTCTGCGCTGGCGCAGGCTTTCTGCTCGATGCGAACCAGTTTTGCGGGTGCATCCAGGTATCCGTGAAAGCTGCACTTACCGCCATCAGGTTGGAGTTGAACGCGCTGACCGTCATCGCTCAGCTGGTCGAGGGCAGTTACGCTGATCGAATCCGCGAAGGCCGCGCCTGCGAACAGGGCGCTTGCGACTAAGGGGGCTACCCGGTTCCATTTCATCATGGTCATTTACTTCCTAAGAGTGAGTAAGTGCGCTGCACTAGGGCAAGCGGAATCGTTTGCCGTAGATCAAGCGCATAGTCGAGGAAATTGTTTCTTCGGGAACTCCCCGGTTGAGAGCTTCCTGCAGAGCAGACTGAGCCACTTTGCCGGCCTGAAACACGTATGCGAGGAACGGGGCTACCGGAATAATCCACGCCCACCAAGGTAGAGGCAGGAAATACATGCCAGCCAATGCAGCAGCTAGAGCGAATAACGTAATCTGCTCCAGCGTGTGCTGTCGGATACGCTTACCCATGTATGCGTTTACTGCATGCTGTTGATCGCAGGTTAGGCTGTGGAAGCTCGTCGACATAAACACGCTCTACTCAATTTGGGCGACAAAACGCGCCGCATTCTTTTGTGCAATGGACATTTAGCCTGCTGCCAACTATCCACGACTGATCGCCACGGGCAAGACTGCCTCTAGCCCAGATGAGAGACCTGGCCGGCGACGCTGGGAATCGAAACAACAGAGCAAGTGACGCCCTCGAATGTCCACCACCATTGAGCTTGGTGATCCCCCACCCGCACGGTAACCCGACCATTACCACCCGGATCGCTGACCACTTCGCCGTGCTCGCCGCAGTATTCGATTATCGCTCCGGGCGGCAGAGGCTGGCGTTGCTGAACAATCCAATCCTGCGCCTGCCGCTCGCTGTCATGGCGAGACACAACGCGCCGTCCTTCAACCACCTGCCATTCATTCCAAGCGCTTTTCATCCCACGCTTAGGCGAAGCCAGGCTACGGCGACGCAATCTGATGATGTACTTACTCATGGCTCTATTCCTTGAAAAACCCACGACGCTGTTAGCAGGCTTCTGAAAGTACTTCGTGTGCCTTGCGAGCGAAGTCCGCTTGGGCAAACTCGAACTCATCCACAATGGCAGAGCGGTCCAGCCCGACGTACTCCCAGCACTGGCGCGCCGTTGGCATGATGTTACCTGTGATGCGCTTGATTATGCCCAGCAAGCCAAAGTGCTCGCGAGCGTAGCAGTACTCTTGAGACGGGAAGGCTTTCGCCATCTCACGCGCGGCGGCGAGAATCTGTTGCTTTGCGTTCTTGCGGTCGATCATGTGGCTTTCTCTGCTGCGTGGTTATGGCTCACTCAGAGCGGCTGAGTTTGCTGTGCTCGAATCGCCTTCTTGAAGCGGTACATCTCCAGGTCATTGGCGGCGCGCAGCGCTTTGCCAGTCCAGACCATCGCGTAAACGGAGCCAGATCCGTCTAGCCCTGGCTCGCCTGGAGCCTTCTGCGTCACCAGCACATCTCCATCGGCCCGGCCGTAGAAGTGCTCCGTCACATCCTCAATGGCGTTCCAATCAACCTGCTTGGTCGTAATGGACAGCATGGCGTGCTCCTGTGAATGGGCAGTTCTGCGAAGTATGAACCATAGTTCAAGTATGAGCAACGATATTTGTTGAAGTATGATTCAATAAGTGGCTTGCTAGCGATTGAATTATAGTTCATAGTCCTTACTGTCCGCAGATCGCGCGCCTGGTTGCCGCTAAGACATCTGCACTCAGAGCCCTGAAAGGAGCTGCAAACGATGAACCTGAGCAACAAAGATTCTGTCGCCATCGCAAAGGCGCTGAAACAAGCTGAAGCGCTGGTGGAAACCCTGAGTAAGATGGTGGGAGCTGATAACGGGTTGCTGCATATTCATGCCCAGGACCTTCAGGCCTCTGCGTTGAACATTCAGGGAAAGCTGAAGCTGATTCAGACCGTTACCAGCTACACCGGGGAGTAGCGCATGAGCACGTCGAACGAACAGCCTACCGTCCTCGACTTCAAACACGCTGCCGGCTTGGAGCTGGCAATTCGTGAACTCCAGGCGCTTGGCTACGACAGCGAGTCTTCGGCCCAATACCGCCTCTCGGAGCTACTGAGCGAAGTGCTGCAAGCTGCTGCAAGCAATACAGGAGCTGCTGAGGCTGCGCCAGAGACACCAGCCCCGATGAACCTTGACCAGTTCATTGGGCAACTGCTCGCGGTTCGTGAAAAAGTCGGTGGCGACATCTGCGTCGCAGTCACGTATGCGCCATTCGGTGATGGCGAACAGAAGGCCATGACTCACGAGCTAATCCAGGTACTGCCGATCAGCTGTTACAGCGATTACGACATTCCTGCACAGCAATACCTGGCGATTGGCCCCGTTGTAGATACCCGTGGTCGGTAGAGGTGTGCACGAACGGCTGACAGCGCAATGATCCTTCATGCCACCAGATAGATAGAGAATCAGGAGAAAATGATGGCGCTCGAAGTGTTTGCGCTGCTCGATGACAACGGTGATCACAACTCCGGTTGTTACATCTTCTGCGGCAAGAAAGCTGACCTACTCAAGCTGGCGCGGCCACTCGAAGAGTTTTACGCGGCCAACCGCCGGAAGAAGAAGGTAGAGGCCCTGGCTGCGAAGATCGTCACCGCCGCTCAGCTCCCGACGCCCATGGTACGGATAGATAAGCCGGAAGGCGTAGTGCTGATGGATGTCATCGCCGCGATGGCCGAGGGACGGGCAGCGTCCCACACGTATTCAAAGCTATACGCGCGGTTCGAAGACACGTTATGCGTCTATGGCGGGTAACGCGGAACATGCCCAGAACGATGCCAGAGCACCGCTTTGTCGAACGGCCAATGCAGGGCCTTGGCTTAGTGGCCTCGTGCGCCTATCGCGTTTGCTCCTGGCACTTTGGTCAGTATTGGCGGTTCCCATACCGCAGCAACGCTGCGCCGCCATATACGCGCGCACCTCTTGACCAATGCTATTGGCTGACAGGCGCAGTGATCTTGAGTGAAGAAGAGAGCGTGGCAGCGTTAGCGAATGCCCAAGCTACAACAATGAATCTGGAGAAGGCCTAGATGGCTGAAGAGAAAGTGTCAGCTGAAGAGAAGATGTCACCGACTGAGTTCAAGGCCGAGTGCAAGCGCAAGGGTTGGACGAATCGCATGCTTGCGGGTCGCTGGCGGCGCTCGGAAGCTTGGATTAGCAAGATCGGCAGCGACCCTGACCGTGACCAGTACTGGGACGATGCTGTACGCGGACTACCGATAGTTAAGAAGGCAAAACTCCCGAATCGTTGACCGGAGGAAATATGCACAGGAAGCAAGGTGGTTACCTGGTGCCGTTGTTGCACCTCATCATGATGGGCGCTATGGCCGGCGTGGTCTATGGCTGTTGGCTGATGTCGGGCTGGATTTCTGGCTTGATTATCGCTGCTGAGGATCAAGGTAAAGACTCGCTGGGACGGGTGTTTATCACCATGGCCATTCTTTCGGCGTTCACCGTACGACTGACGATCTTCAACTACTACGTGTTTACCCTGCCGAGGGAAAAACGGCGGGCCAAGTTCTGGGAAGCAAAACGTCAACCGAAATAGGGGAAATGGGGCATGGAACTCATTCACTTCACTAACGGGATCAGTCCCCTCGTGATCGATAAGAGCGTCAACCTGGCTGTGTCTGAAGCGCCAGCGATGGTCGGCTACGTGGTGGACGCGGACAGCCCGATACTGCCGCTGGCGCAGGCCGAGGTTGCTGCGTTGCTTTACGACGCGATGACAATGGTAGGCGCAGGTGTTCGCCAGCGCTTTGAAGGGCTCATGTGCGAGTTGAAGGTCGGTGTCATCGCAGCAATCGACGATGAACAAGACGAACCCAGGTTTGCGGGCTTTATCCAGTACAAGCCGAGGCTGCTGGCAGAGGGTGTGGCAACCATTGGATATGCGGCAGTCGAGAAGAGCTATCGCGGCCAGGGCGTGTTCCGGCTGATGCTCGATGAGCTGAAGCGCGACTACCCAGTGCTGGGGCTCGACTGTCCTCTGGAGTTGGTTCCAATGTATGAACACCTCGGTTTCCACCCGACTGCTGTCCAGGGGGCTCACGTTGGTATGAGTACTGGAACCATGTCAGGAAAGAATTGGGGCCATGGCCAAGAGTTCCTGGATCAGCACCCACGCTATATCCGCGCCAAGGAAGCTATACGCGACAAGCTCGGCAAGGCTACCCGTGATGCCTATGCCAAACGAGATGCCGACACTCGTAAGCGCGTAGAAGAGGTCAAGTCGCTGTTGCAAGCCCGTAAAGCTGCCGCGACAGCCTGACAGGTGATTGAGCCATGAGCCTACGGAAGATCAAGCTGCGAGCATTGAAAACTGCATGTGAGGAATACCGCCAAGCTTACGATCACTGCACCAAGCTGCATCTCGACGTGAGCGAGCGCGCGGACATGCCTACCCGGTCAAGCATGCAGCGAGCTGCGCTGGCGAGGTATATCAAGGCGCAAGAGCAGCACCAGCTGGCGCTCGAAGAATACGAAGCAACTGGAGTGCGCGCAGGGTTGACCTATCTGGCTAACCGCACGCTCGGTGGCAGCTTCGTACCTCCAGGAAGAGGCGTGCACCCTCTTATGGGTGTCGCCACGCTTGTGCTGATGGGAGCCATCCTCTACGGCGGCGTTATGTTCTTCATGAGTATTGGCGTTCACCACTAAGCGGGGGTGGGTATGTCTTGGGCTGATCGCGCTGCGCCAATCGTGGCGGATGTCATTCGTAATGTCGGGCGCGAAGATATGCCGGCCTTACGCAAGGCACTTGTCGAAGCGTATCCGTTCGGGGTGCGCGCCAACACGCCATACAAAGCGTGGTTGTCAGAAGTGAAGCGCCAGCTCGGCCACCCCTTAAACGCGCCGAGGAAGGACCCAGGTGATGGCCAGACGGATATGTTCAAACAGTGAGTGATTATTGATGGCTAATTCGAAGAGTCGGGCATGGCTTTTCCCGCTCGCGGGCACCGCAGTGATGGCGTTTTTTGCTGCACTGAATGCTACCTATGGACTGGAGCGGACGGTTGTTGGCTTCGGGCTGGTCATGGGCGTCATTGGCTGGGCGTGTTTGACTGCGCTGATGAAACGGTTTGGGTAGGGGGATGTATGGCTTTGAAGGCAGTGTTTATCGTATTCGAGCGCGATGGTAGTGAAGCCAAGGAGCTGAACGTCGCTCTCGGTAAGGTTCGTGAGCGTTTGGCCAGCGAAACGGCCAGGATCATCAATGTCGAGACGATCCCGCCAACTACCTTTCTTGGGTTTCAAGTTCAAGCCGGTGGTTTGCGCGTCTGGTATGAACCCGCTGTTGATCTCGCGCAAGCTGGGAGCGAAACGCGACCTGAAGGCGACGCCAAAGCGCTTCACGCAAGTGTTAAAAGTACGAGGGAAACGTTTGCTGAGCTGAAACAGGCTGCTCAACTGGAAGAGCTTGTCGCTGAGGCTTCGAGTGTCGCCGAGCTGCTTTGGAGTCGCATCAACCGCCAAGGGCAGCCAGGCTTCCCTGTGGGCGAAACCTTGGACGCGATGAGGAGCGCGGCATTCGTTATTGATCAGTTGCTGGCCCAGGTGAAGGTCGTTGATCCGGCTAACCGTCGAGAGGCGTTGACTCTATTGGCCGATGGTCTTTGCCGCATTCGTGAAGCGGCCTTTGATGCTCCGGCGCATGCAGTGGATGTCGCCAATGTTCTGCACAACGTTCCCGGCCTACTGTCCGGCGAGGATCGTGCAGGTGAGGGATACCTGGTGGAGTTGCTCCGAAAGGGGCGATCACTTATCGACGACATCTCATGGCGTAAGTCTGCTTAATGAATGCTCAATCAGTCGCAGATGCACTGGCAGCTAAAGGCTGTGCGTATACCGCAGTGACTGAGCCCGCTGATGGTGCGCCTGGTCGTGTCCAGATCACTGATGCAATCCATGTGGAAGTACCTGCTGATGGAAATGTGCTGCATGTCGTCATGAGGCAGCCGGATGGCGAGCAGGTTTACGGCCGACCAAGAAAGCGTATCGGCTACGTCGAATTGGATATCTCGTGCGCCATCCATCAAGGTTGGCCGCGCCCCTGATCATCGAGAACGCTATGAATCGAGGCAAGAAATTCTTTGCTGGCGCTGTATACGTGTTGGCGCTGGTAGCGATCACCCATTTCGTCATTCATCCTGCGACAAGTAGTTGGTACGCGAAACAGGAGGCTACAGCCAGCGGTTATGCCGTTCTGGCCGGCGAGTATGTGACCTTGCCGCCAGCTCTTCAGGCTGCCATTCGTGATCGACTGCAAAAGGGATATCTGTCGAATCAGGACGTATGGGATAGCGTCGGCGAAATCGCCGATCTTCGTCCGGTTCAGGTAAGTCCTGCACCCGACTATGGCGACGCAAGGGAACCCTATAACGACTTCCTCTGGCGCTCGATCAGGGGTGAACCCCTGGAGTCGAAGGCGAAGGACACACTAATTAGCCAGGTCCAGTAATGGAGCTGTGCATAGCAAGAGGAGAGGGCACCGATGCCTATCGATATCCAAGTCCAGGCTGTAATCGAGCAAATCGAAGGGCTGGCCAGCAAGGCAGTACCTGGTGCCGAGTGGTTCAAAGTTGACGATCTGAATCAGGTGAGCTTCATCGACCAGTCGGCAGCAAAGCTTATCAGCGCGTTGACCCCTGATACGGTGCTGGCGCTTTGCAAACTCGCTGCCAAGGGGCTTGAGGTCGATAGCGTGGTGAGCCAGCTGTACGCTGACGTAATGAATATTCAGTGCGACGAAAGCAAAGCAAACGATGAATTCACGGATAGGCGTACTGCTTACTTGCACGCCCACCGCGATGCTCGCCATGCTGCGGCAGAGCTGGTTGCAGGGGCATTTATCGGCGAATGACCTGATCAGGGCGAAACACAAAGTTTGAACTGTGGTTTAATCTATTCTTGCCATTGAATTAACTATAGTTCAAACTATGGTCATTGTGACGTATTGCCTGGGAGGCTACGATGGTCGATCAAGCCCTGAAGCTGGAGCAAGCACTCGCACTGGGTTTCAGCTCTCTTGAAGAGTCCGAGCAGCATGAGCTGTGGCTGGAGCGCCAGGCGGAGCGCAATGCGCGCATTTCCGCTGCCGTACAGGCAGCCGACGAATCGGGCTCTCGCTTCATCGACGTACGGTTCATCGACGAACCAATGCCTGCAGAACAAACAGCGATGCAGCGTAAAGCTACCTCTGTCTATCCCACTCGCGCAGGGGCATTTCCGCCGGCCACCTTCTTCTCCTACGAAGCTGAGTTCGCCTATATCCGTGCTGTTCAATCCGAGTACCACGGAACCTTTGGCATCTGCACCTGCCCGGCCAGTAACTTCGAGATGCACCAGGTCGACGTGATTGGCAGTGAAAAGCACGTTGCTACCGCACGCTGACAATCTCACCAGGTCGCTTGAACGCGAGAACAGATACAGGAATCATCATGGCTGCATTTGATCAGGTCGCTTATATCGCCCAGCAATTCGATGACGTAGAGAAGGCATTGAATTCGGCATGGGGAAACATCCCTGAAAGTGTCCGTACTGCAAAGCTTGAGGCCGCAAAGCGCGCCTCTCGCTTATTGGGCTACATGGATGCAATGGAGCACGCTGGCGCTCTTTCTGCGAGTCTGGCCGGCGAACTGAGGCCGAAACTCAACTCCATTGTTGAGCAAGCTGATGAAGCTATTGAAGAGCTTGAAAACGAGCGCTGCGATCTAGAGTCACGGCTCGACCAGTAGCCACCTCGCAAGCCTGAATTGGAGAGTGCTATGACCTCATTCAGTTACACCTCTGTACCGCTCCAGGGTAATTGCCGCTGGTTTGTCCGGCGCGGTGATACGGTGAAGTATGAGCGTGGTTTTCGCAGTAAGCAGGATGCCAGCGACTGGATCAGCGAATTCGGCGAGCGCCTGGACTGGCGCGCTGGCTTTACCTTCAGGCTCAAGGGCGACTCAACGCACATGGAAATCGTCAACCGGCAGGGCGACGTGGCAAAGGCCTGATCACTGAGAAGCCAAGATGGCCAATACGACCGATAACTACTGGGTGCAGTGGCGAAGCTACAACTCGAAGGAGAGGGGTTACTGCACTCACGCCGTCGAGTACGACGCCAACGATAATAGGGCCTTGTGCGGCGTTATCGCCGATGACGGGGCAGGTCAGACCTTGACTGATACAAATGGGCACATTGGATGCCGGCGCTGCAAGAAGGCTCTAGCGAAACGCGGCGTCATTACCCTCGCATAACATGGAGATGATCATGAGTGAGCTGCTGTCCCAGAATCAGCGCGGTGAAAACCTGCTGGTTATCCAGTCGTTACCAGCGTTCAGCGGAAAGGGCAAAACGCCCTTGGCGGATGCACAGGCAGAGGCGGAAGCGATGCTGGCAGAGTATCGTCAGGGCATGGAGGATGGGCTCAAGGCTGAGTGTGACCGCTATGAGTTGGTCTGCATGCACTGGCTGTTGGGGCAGAAATATGTCGGCCTCGCGTACAGCGTTGAGCTTCAGCGAGCATACTTGCTGTATGCAGGGGCAGCGCGACCTGATCCAGAGGATGAGTCAATTTGGCTGCTTGATGCGGCCAAAGAGTTGACCATGCTCATGCGAACCCTGGTAACGCCTGATCAGTGCTCTACAGCTATCACGTATTGGGGCGGCATCAATCAACAGCCAGTCTTTGCGTACCGCTTCAAGCTGGCTGACGCGCCCGCCAGCATCAAGTTCTGATGCGTACCCGTGCTGTAAGACCATAGTCGGCGAAGCCTGGCATGAGGCCTTACTGTTATGAGCCCGCCATCGCGCGGGCTTCGGCAGTAGCGGTATGCCGACTTTGGGATGCCGCAGTTCAACTTCACGACAAAAGGGCTTCCCATGAGCAGTAAGCAGATCACCGTCCCATCTCAATATGCCAACTCCATGCTGGACTTGATCGAGCAGCGCCTGCACGAGATCGGCAAGAACTACCAGGCGAATGGTCAGAGCTACCAAGACGACCTGGAAATTACCGCGTTCCGCGCTATGGCTCAGCAGCTCGGGTACGACTTTGAAATCCGTTCGGTTACTGGTGGTTTTGAGATCACCCGGCACGAGCACAAAGCGGTCGAGTGATTCGCCCGATTCACCTCTGGCACCAAAGCTCATTTGCTCCCCAGCGAGCCGACTAGCAAACATGCCCCATGGCCGCTGTCTGATCAGCGGCTAATGGGGCTAGCGAGAGGCACCCGGCCTTTCGCGTAGCCATCGGAAATACCCAAAATTCCCGCTTCCATATTCTTGATAACGAATATACAATATCAAGCGATGGCTGTGCTCATTGCTGGCGCTGCCATCTCTATCGTTACCAAGAGGAAAGGTCGATGGGCTATCGAGAGGAGCGGCCGGACTGGCCGAACACGCCACGCGAGACGATGGCGGACGAGATCGATGCGCTGCGCGCGCGCGAGGCTGTCTGGCTCAAGCTGGCGAAGGATGCAGCTGAAGCGCTTCAGGTTTTCACGGGGCACGATAGCGGCGCAAACCTGCGTCACCGTTACGGCGAGAAATGGTGGGAGCCGATTGACGAACTGCGGGGCAAGCTGACCGTCCAGGCCTCGGCAACTCCAAAACAAACTGTCGACACACAGGCCAAGAAACTGCTGGATGCCTGCCGTGCCGATATCGCCGCGCTGGAGGCGATCCAGCTGCCTCAACACCACCAGACCATTGCTATTCAAGAACTGATTGCTGGGGCGATGCCTCAGGACGAATGGTGGGATGCGATCCAGGCCTATGCCGACGTGCACGCAAGAGGCACTGTCCTGTTGAATGCGCCAAGTGCTGAACAGGGCAAAGGGCCGGCTGCTGACGAAGGTAGCTGTGTTGACGCCGAGCGCTGGCGCTTTTACGCCCCGCAAGTAGCGTTCCGCGTCGGGGTCACGTTTGAGCAAATGTGCAAAGAGGTTGATGACGCTATCGCGTCTGAAAAAGCGGGCTTGCCCGCAATGGTCCCCTCGAAAGCGGTAATGCCTCAGCAACTCTCGAACGTCCTGGATGTTCTTCGTTTGCTCCGATCCGACCTGTTCTTACAGCTCGAACCGAAACACGGCCCACAGGCCGCAAGCCAGTACCCGAGCATCGTCAAGGCCGATGCCTTGCTCGATGGTCATTCCAGCACCAGCACGCCAACCAACTCCTGATCCTGCGAGGTTTTCATGCCCATTCGTCACTGCATCGTCCATCGAATCGACAAAAAGCCGGACGGCTCGCCGGCTTCCCTTCATACGCGCGAAAGCGAGCTGGTGCCCTCTCAGGCCTTGGAGAACCTGCTGGCCGACCTCAACGAAAGCTATAACGCCAAGCAAGGCAAAGCCTGGGGTCTGTTCCACGAGGGCTCCGGTGCCTACCCGTTAAGTGGGTGGCTGGCGCAGTACCTGGATGGCGAGCGGGACTTTGCCTCGTTCAGCCATCACGCTGCCGAACAGCTGCAACGTCTGATGGAGGAATCGAACCTGGCGGTGGGTGGCCACGTATTGTTCGCCCATTATGTCCAGGGCATGACCGATTACCTGGCTGTCGCCATGCTGCACCAGCGTGAAGGTGTCACCCTGACCGAAGGCCTGGATATCGCGCCCACGACGCACCTCGACCTCAGTCAACTGCACCTGGCTGCCCGGATCAACATCAGCGAATGGCGTAACAACCCCAAGTCCCGGCAGTACATCTCCTTCATCAAGGGCAAGAATGGCCGCAAGGTCTCTGACTACTTCCGCGACTTCATCGGCTGCATGGAAGGCGTTGACGCACCTGGCGAGACCCGTGCCCTGCTGAAGGCCTTCAGCGACTTCGTGGAAAGCGAAGACCTCCCGGAAGAGCAGGCCCGCGAGAAGACCGAAACCCTGGTGGGCTACGCCACCACCCAGGCGAAGCTCGGTGAGCCGATCACCCTGGAAGAGTTGTCCGGCCTGATCGACGAAGACCGCCCGAAGGCCTTCTACGAGCACATCCGCAACAAGGACTATGGAATGGCCCCGGAATTCCCGGCAGACAAGAAGGTGCTCAACCAGTTCAAGCGCTTCACCGGCCGAGCTGAAGGTCTCTCGATCAGCTTCGAGGCGCACCTGCTGGGCTCGAAGATTGAGTACGACGAAGCGCGCGACACGCTGACGATTCGTCAGATTCCGACCCAGCTGAAAGACCAGCTCAAACGCAACAAGGATTAACGCCGGGATTGCCCCCCTCGGGCAGCGCTCGCCGCTGCCCCGTTATTCGCTGGTTCAATCGCCCGCCACGGGCTACGGAGAGTGGCAATGCCGGAGTTTTACTACCAGATCAAAGGGCGCAGGCCTCCCGAGTACGAAGGCGACTCACCATGGGCCTGGCCGCCTGTTTTCAGCGGTCTCGTGACCGCGCCCGACCGCAAGGCCGCCAAGGCGCAGATCGATGAGGAGTACGGCCGTACGTTCCCCCAGCGCGTGCTAGCGAAGGACCTGGAGCAGCATGCTTACCTCCTGCGCATCGAGGAGGTAGACCCCAGTAATGACTACATTCTGCGGCGTTTCCGGGAGTCCTCATGCCGAGAGTGCGGCAGCACGTTTCGCCTGATCGACAAGTACAACGACTTCCACGCCGACTACAGGGGGGCTGACTACTGCTCATACCGCTGCTCAGTTGACGGGAAGGCACGCGAAGTTCAGGAGTTCCGCCTGACCAACGAAGGCAAGCTGCCGCCAGTTATCTACCAGATTCGCCAGAAGTCTTCAGGCATGGCCTATGTCGGCCAGACCACTCAGCCCTTCACCTTGCGCTGGTGGCAGCACCTGACTGTCCCTACCGGTTGCAAGTTTCACAAAGCGATCCATGCGAGCCATCCAACCGACTGGGAGTACTCGATTCTGGAGGTCATCGTAATCCCGGATGACTGTAAGGATCGCGCCGCGTACATTACGCAGCGGGAAAGCCATTGGATCGCAGCTCTGAACTCGATAGAACAGGGGTTCAACACGGCGCGCCCGGCTGGGTTTAACCCGAGCACAAATGACTTGTTTAGCGCAGCGCCAGCCGCCGACGAAATGAGCGCTCAAGTAGGAGAGCCCGTATGAAGTCCATCAGTAGCATCGCTTCCCTGGTCTTCCTGGGCGTTCTTGCGGGCGTATTCCTCGGTATCCGGTCAAATGCTGCTGAGGTGATGCTTCCGGATTGGTTTCAATCGCCAGTAGAGCTTGTGGCTGTGGCCCTGTATGCAGTTGCAGCCATGGTGATCGCCCGTCGTGCGTCAACCCTGCTCAACGGCTGTGCCAACCAAAGCGGGCTGCTTCTGTGCTGGTGCAGTCCTACAGTACTGGCCGCACTTGAACCAGCCGCGCCTTCGCTCGTGTCGCAGAACATCGCTGCGATCATTGTGCTGGTCTCACCACTGGTCATGATCGGCGCGCTGCGGCAGCCCCCGACGAAGGCGGGCCTTTCGGCGCGATCCTTGTAGCGGGTAGCAGTCCAAGCCCGCCGGCCGGAACCAACCACCACTCTGCCAGGAATCAGATAATGACATCCAACAGCACGCAATCCGCAAATGAGATCATCGACGCTCACAAGCAATTCTTCTCGACGAAGCAGGCAGAGGTAGATGCGGAGATCATGACCGCTGCATTCGATCAAGCAAAGGCTCCCGATGACATGTCGAGAATGCGCAGTGCTGCGGAGTACTTCCGGCAGCATGCTGCGTTTGCTGTGTCAGCACCTTTAACTGACGCGGAAACGAGGCAGGATGTTTTCGTAGTCGCACGTGCGTATGCGTTTTGCATTGAAGGTAAAGTCGCGCCAGCCGAGTGGATGAAGTGGATTGCATGCTGCTTCAGGGTGCAAGCAGCGAAAGCGGCGTTTTCTCCGGCCTAATTGCTTCAGGAACCCCATCATGACTGACCAAAACGAAAACGCATCTGACCCTTTCTCACTTCGGCGAGATGGTTCCCAGTTGATCGCGATCACACCTGAAGGCAGCGAAATAGCAATCGGCACAATCGAAGAGTTCGATATTGACCAGTTGCGTAAGGCTGAAGAGGCGCTAAATAGCCCCCCAATGACTGACGACGAAATTGCACTCCTCGACAGCCTGTTAGACCGCTATCGCCATGTCATTCAATTCCTTGACCCTACTGATGCAGATGTGGCCCAGCAGCGGTTCATGGAACTGGCGGACCTTTGCGCCGGCCGTTGCTTAACCGTTGACGATAGGTGAGCGCCTTGAGCGGAACCCGGTAGTCCTGCACGCGGATATGACTGCAAGGAAGCGGCTGGCGTGGCTGGATGCCCCCTCGCAGCGACAGCATACGCCGGCAGGTGTCACCAGGGCGCTCACCTATCCACACGGGGAACTGTACATCTCCGATATGCCAACACAATAAGAGATCGGGCTATCGAGTCATGATCGTTAAAGGAAGTATCTATGCCGTTGTCATGGAACGAAATTCGAGACCGAGCGATAGCCTTTGTTCGCGAGTGGGAGAACGAATCATCTGAAGATGCCGAGGCCAAGAGCTTCTGGGATGCATTCTTCAACGTGTTCGGGATACCACGCAGGCGAATTGCCCAGTTCGAGAAGCTGGTGCACAAGGCCAGCGGAAAGAACGGGTATATCGACCTCTTCTGGCCAGGTGTGATGCTCGCCGAGCATAAGTCTCGTGGCAAAGACCTGACCATTGCCCACGATCAGGCCATCGACTACTTCCCAGGGCTGTCCGACAAAGAGCTGCCTCGATACATCGTCGTTTCCGACTTTGCGCGCTTTCGTCTGTACGATCTGGAGGCGGATACCGAGTTCGAATTCCCGCTGGAGGAGCTGCCCCAGCACATCACCGCTTTCGGCTTCATTGCTGGCTACGAGGCCCGTACCTTCCGCGAGCAGGACCCGGTAAACATCGATGCCGCCGAGCGACTGGGCAAACTGCACGACAAACTGTTTGCGATAGGGTACGAGGGGCACCAGCTGGAGGTTTACCTTGTCCGCCTGCTGTTCTGCCTGTTCGCTGACGACACAGGCATCTTCATGCCGCGAGATGCGTTCGAGGACTTCATCAGCACCCGCACCAGCGAGGATGGCTCTGACCTGGCCTCTCGGCTGAATGAACTCTTCGAGGTACTGAACACGCCGCCGGAGAAGCGCCTGCGTAACCTCGATGAGCAGCTCGCCGCATTTCCCTATGTGAACGGCAAGCTCTTCGAGGAACACCTGCGTACCGCAAGCTTCGACAAAGAGATGCGCGACCTGCTTCTGTGGTGTTGTCATCTGGACTGGGGCACGATCAGCCCGGCGATATTCGGCTCGCTGTTCCAGGGGATCATGGACGCGAAGGTTCGACGCAACCTGGGCGCGCACTACACCAGCGAGAAGAACATCCTCAAGCTCATCTCGGCGCTGTTCTTGGATGATCTGCGTGCCGAGTACGAGCGGGTCAAGACTCAGCCGGCCAAGTTGCGGGCATTCCACGACAAGCTCGGTAGCCTGAACTTCTTCGACCCAGCCTGTGGATGCGGCAACTTCCTGGTCATCACCTATCGCGAGATTCGTCTGCTGGAGCTGGAGGTTATCAAGCGGCTCTACAAGCGCGATCAGCAGCAGTTGTCCATGGATGCCGTTGCCCATTACGTGAAGGTCGATGTCGATCAATTTCATGGCATCGAGATCGAGGAGTGGCCAGCGCAGATTGCCAGGGTGGCCATGTGGCTGATCGATCATCAGATGAACCTGCTGGTTGGCCAGACGTTCGGTGACGCCCTGGTGCGTATCCCGCTGATCAAGTCGGCCAATATCGTCAATGACAACGCTCTGCGACTTGACTGGAATGATGTGGTGCCGGCGGCGCGCTGTTGTTTCGTGCTCGGCAATCCACCGTTCGTTGGCGCGAAGATGATGAGCGACGATCAGCGTGCCGATATCCAGTTCGCTCTCGGCGGGATCAAGAACTTGGGCCTGCTCGACTTCGTAGCCGCCTGGTACATCAAGGCCGCGCGCTATGCCAAGCCGGAAACGCTCTGTGCTTTCGTGTCGACCAACTCGATCACGCAAGGCGAACAGGCCGGCGTGCTATGGCCAGTGATGCTCGACATGGGTATCCACATCCATTTCGCCCACCGTACCTTCCAATGGCGCAATGAGGCCAAAGGGGTGGCTGCTGTGCATTGCATCATCGTCGGCTTCAGCCAGTCGGAACCGAGCAAGCGGGTCATCTACGACTATCTCGATATCCGTGGCGAACCGCAGGTGGTGGTGGCAAGCAACATCAACCCGTATCTGGTCGATGCGGCCGATGTCGTCCTGCAGAACCGCACCAACCCGCTGTGCGACGTACCCAAGATCGGTATCGGCAATAAGCCTATCGACGGCGGACATTACTTGTTCACGACGGAGGAGATGGAGGACTTCATCAAGAAGGAACCCGAGTCCAAGCGTTGGTTCCGTCGCTGGGTGGGCTCCGAGGAGTTCATTAACGGCTTCGAGCGCTGGTGCCTCTGGCTGGGTGAGTGCCCACCCAATGAGCTACGCGCGATGCCGCTGGCCAGGGAGCGGATCAAGCTGGTGCGCGAAACGCGCCTGGCCAGTAAGAGCCCGCCCACCCGCAAGCTGGCCGAGACGCCGACACGCTTCCACGTGGAGAACATGCCCAAGGGCAACTACCTGATCATTCCCGAGGTGTCCTCGGAGCGTCGCCTGTTCATTCCTATCGGCTTCGAAATGCCGGAAACGCTGGCCAGCAATCTGGTCAAGATCATGCCGAACGCTGGCATGTACCACTTCGGTATCTTGAACTCGACCATGCACAACGCCTGGATGCGTAATGTCTGCGGCCGCCTCAAGTCGGACTATCGCTATTCGGTGGGTATCGTCTACAACAACTACCCGTGGCCGACCAAGTTGTCGCCGGCACAGCAGCACGCGATTGAGAGCGCCGCAGAAGGCGTTCTTCAGGCGCGAGCGCTCTACGGTGACTCATGCCTGGCCGACCTCTATGACCCGCTGACAATGCCGCCTGAGCTGATCAAGGCACATCGCGATCTGGATCGCGCTGTTGATCAGGCCTATGTCACTTCTGGAGGGAAGAAGGCATGGCGCTCTGATGCTGAACGAGTGGCCTTCCTGTTCGAACTGTACCTTGAGCTGACCGCACCTGGTGTGTCGGCCGTGGCCAAGGCTTAGAGGTAGTGCCATGGCGGAGATCACTGCCTTCGAGCGGCGCAAGCTCGAAAAGGTGCTTGGGATGGGGGACGGGTATGTCCTGGACTTCTCGGATCGCACTTATGCTGAGTTCTTTCTCGACTTTCGAGTCGATATCGACGCGCCGGAGTACCGGGTAGGCGGTGGCTCTAAAGCCAAGCGCATGCGTACCTTCTGGGAGATTGCTCCGAACCACACAGTCGGCAAGGTGCTCGACGGGCTGATTGCTTACGGGCTTCAGATAGACCGTCTGGGTGACAGCAACCCTGCGCTGGTTGATGACTGTCGCAAGATCGCTCAGCGCCTACTCAGCGACCAGCCAGTTGCCGATATGGAGGCGCTGACCGCGATTGCAGATGAGCGCGACTTCGAGGTGGTCGCCGAGCACGTGCGTGAGGCCATCGAGAAGAACCAGCCGGAGGGTGCCCTTGATCGGCTACACACGTTCGTCAACAAGTTCATCCGGGTGACCTGTGAGCCGCACGGCATCACGATCAGCCGCGACAAGCCACTGCACAGTGTCTTCGGCGAGTATGTGAAGGCACTACGCGCAAGTGGCCACCTTGAGTCGGCGATGACCGAGCGCATATTGAGGTCCAGCATCTCGGTACTGGAGGCTTTCAACGATGTGCGCAACAACAAGAGCCTCGCTCACGACAATCCGATCCTGAACTACGACGAGAGCCTGCTGATCTTCAATCACGTTGCATCCTCGATCCGCTTCATAAAGTCCTTGGAAGCGAGGATCAAGGCCAAGAGCCTGGCGCAGAAGGCCGACGAGCCCCTGTGGGATGAGACCATACCTTTCTGACGCACCGGGGAGAAACGCATGGTAGATGAGAATCTGAAGGCCAGCGAGCTGGAGCGGTTCGCGCGGAACCTGGAGAACTTCGCCAAGACCAATCCAGGTGAGGAGATGTACTACCGTTTCCACGGCATTCTGGAAGGCCAGATCGTTACGCTGGAATGCTGCGGGGTGATCACCAGCCAGGGCGCGGTGAAGCTGCACCAGCAGATGGCCGAGGTCGTTCGTTCCAAGCGCGTCGCAACTCAGCAACCTGGCCCAGTGTAGGGTCAGCTGCCGGCATCCGTGCCGACGGTTGGTGCGCAAGCCAGGCCTACATGCCCTTGAAGCGGCCCACGACGGTCGCGTTCTTTCCTTCTGCCCAAAGCCTTTGGGCAGCTTCTAGAGTGGTTGATTGAGCTTCAGGGGTACTGTTCTTGTGCAAATAGAACGTACTGGTCTCTGGGTCTGTTCCCAAGACGAGTCGTAGCGTTTCCTTGAACAGATTGGGCCTACTCCAAAGAGAGAAGTCGACAGTAGTCTTTCGCCGCTCAGGATCACGCAAGGTGAACTGTTGCCCTGATCGTTGGATGAGGACAAAGGCCCTATTCACGTGCCTGATCTGGGTTGATATGTCGATTAGGTCAGCCATACGCACCAGATAAACTAGCGCAATGCGTTTGCTTCTTGCCCAAGCCTGGCAGTCTGGCCAGTAGGACTTGGCAGATTCTGGAACTCCTTCATCCAACAGAACGATAGTTCCGGCCGGGAGTTCGAGTGATCTAACGTCTGGGTATCCTGAAACGCCTGGGTAGAATCCAATAATGGAGCCAGGCACGGGGGAAGACGACCCCTCTTGCCAAATCGATGGAGCCAGATCGGGACACTTTCTTTGATCCTGGGCTGAGCACAAAACCACTGGCCTAGGGCCTGCTGGCGATAGCATCGTAGTCGAGTGAATTAAGCTAACGAGCTTGCCAGGGCCGATATCCCCGGCTACCAAAGCCTCATTCTTTATCCCCGTGAAACTTGCACTGAAATACGGCTCGTCAGCAACAGGGAAGGACAAAGACGCGATTTCTGCATTGAATTCGCGCAGTGCCCCAGTAACCTTCGCCCACGGCAAAGCAAGCCCGTGCTGCGCCGCGATCCTGTCGAGAGCTTCGGTGTGGGGGATGGACTGGCTCTTGGCCAGGCGCTTGGCGTCCTTCTTCGCTTGGGCAAAGGTGACGCCGGAGGGGAAACGCAGATCATCGAGCATGGCAATCTCCACGCGGCATTTGCGTTACGCCCACTGAACACATGCCGCAGCTGGCATGCTAGATGTCGATTGGTGAGGGAGATGCCATTGGCCTAGATCGGCCTTCGCCCTGGTGGGCGTGCTGGCGCTGGCGGCGCGCCAGCAAATCCTACGTCTGCTGGCAGCCTTGAGCAAGGGGGCTGCTGTTGCTTTCCCTGCACCAGCAGATGCGCATAGCGCTCGATCTGCGCCCTGATCTCATCTGCCGAATGAGGACAGTCTACCTTGTCCTCGAAGCGCTGAAGGAAGCCGCCGGGTAGCAGCGCCAGCGCCTCCAGTCCGAGAGCATGGGCAGCCGCAACCCCGGCGATATCGACGCCTGTCTGGCCACCGGAACGCACTAGCGATAGCGGCCAGTGAGGTGCAACGGTCGCCAGTACGGCATAGACCCACTGGTTGACGTGTTCCTGCGACCAGCCCGCCCTGGACAGCGTATAGATACCATTGCCGGCGATATTGAGCGTGCTGGCGTTGCGACGACGTAGCTCTGCATAGAGCTTGCGGGCGGCCAGAATGGGGTCACCGCCAAGGGGTAGGCCAAGGTAGCGATCACCAGCCGCCTTGTGCGTCAGCCGCTCGCCAGCGGTCGTAAAGTCGACGGCCAGCGCCACCGTAAGGTCAGCCGCGTGAGCGTTCACATAGGTGCGTGGTGCGTAGGTGGCTGAAGAGTGCGCTTGAATGGTCAGCATGGCAGCGATCTTGCTATCGAGAGTAGGGTAGGGTCAGCACTCGACCAGGCGGGTGTAGGCGAGAATGGCCTCGCCAGACTCCGAGTCGGTGCCTTCGACGGGTGTGTCCGATATGACTTTGCTTGCGACACGCTGAGAAGCCAGATTGTCCTTGCCGACGACTGCCTCGACATAGAACGACTTGACGCCATGCCGGCCGAGCCCCAGGCGCAGCTCCTGAATACCCTGCTCAACGATCTCCTTGGCCCACCCTCGGTTGCAATACGCCTCTGGCACGGCATACCCCAGGTTGAAGCAGGGAATGCCGTCTATGGGCTCGTGATGGACGAATATGGAAATCGCCTTCACGCGGCCGTGCTCGATCTTCGCGTAGGTGTACCGTGCGATGCCGGTTGGCTGATCGTGGATGACACGAACGCTTGGGCTCATTTCGGTGGGGTGGGTCTGCATGCCTCGGCGTATTTCTCGCTGAAGACTCACCAGTGCTTCCATTGGGTCCGCGATTCGAATGGATTTGCTCATCGTTAAATCACCAGCGCTTCAGGCCAAAGGAAGTAGAAGCCACGCCCCCCGCGATGGAAGCTGCCCCCAGCCTCTTTGCCTTTCTCGGTCAGGTAGTGGTGTGTGCCTTTCAATTCAAGCAGTCCATGGGTGACCAAGCGCTCGAAAGCTTCGGCGGTGGTTATGCCGACCCTGGTCGCCAGCTTTGCGGTAGTCAGCTTTTCGAAACCTGCCGCACCGGCCTCTGCTTCATCACCGCTCGGCTCAACCTCATCAACTGCACCTGCCTTCTGTGGGACCTTCTCCAGCGCAATGCGAACCTCATCGCTGACACGGATCAGGCGCTGAGCCTCATCATAAGCATCGCGGAAGACCTGACCGTCCTCTTCGCGAGACAGATAGATGCCCATCTCGTTGTTGTTGACCTGGCTGAATTCGTACAGGTTGAGGCTGGTGATGATGCAGGCCTCTTCGTTCATGTAGCACTTCGCGTGGAGGTTCTTGCAGAAGCTGGTACGTACGAAGTCCAAATTCTTCAGCCAGTTGATCTCATCCGGGTGAAGCTCGCTCTTCCCATAGACGATGCGTATGTCGATCTTCATACGGTTCTTGTCTTCGAGCAGTTCGCGAATCCGGTCGTTGAGTTTCAGAAACGGGCTGATCAGGATAAGCCGCTCGCGCGCACCCTTGATGAGTTCCTCCAGGTAGTAGGTTGTCGCGCTGGTGTTCAAAAATTTTGGCATGCTGAGGTCCTTCTTTCCGGTACTGCGAATGTTGAATGATCAGGCGTTGGCGGTATCTGATTCTATGAGGCCCAGTTCATCTGTGTGGCCAAGTACTTTGGAAGCCAGGTCATCGAGTGTTGACCCGATAGGGCCCGCGTGCAGCACTCGCGCTTCCCATTCGGATAGCGCTTCTTCTTCGATGCCGAGTTGGCCCGCGATATCTTCAGGCATCTCCAAGTCGTCCAGGGCAATAGCGGCCACGACTACGAGAGTGGCCAGGTCTTCGGCAGGGAGGCTGAGTAGTTTCTCGCGGAAGCGTTCGATGGCAGCCGGGTCAGGTGTCTTCACTGGGTATCCTTTTACTTGGAGAGGCTTAAACGCTGCTCGACCTGCAACCATTCCCCTCTGGGTTGGTATACGTCGAAACCCACGCACATCACATCCATGGGCATGCGCTTGAATGATGGGAATTCCGAATAGGGATCAAACACGGCAATGTCGTACTTCGGGTGCCTGAAGGCAGTTGCCCAGTACCATTTGCCGGGAGCGCCGCGCCAATCGGCGCGAATCTTGAGAATGCCGAGACCTTGGAAATCATCCCACCCGCGCCAGCGTCTGGTTTGTTGGACAAGGCCTGTGCTGGCGACCGCCATGCGCATTTCGCTGAGGTTGTTTGAGAAGGGAGCACGGCCGGTGCGCCGAACGCCGAGGCCTAGACCGACAAAGACTTGTCGCGCTTCTTCGAAGCTGATGCCGGCGACCATGGCCAAGCAAGCGACGCCGCTGTAGTAGCCGTGAGCATGGATTCTCTGCACGCCGCACCGTGCTTGCCAGTCTTCTGGCTCAGCGGTCGCTGTAGCTGGATCAATCGCTGCGTCGGTCATCCTGCTCCTCCCCAAGCGTCTGAAGCTGCCCTGCCAACGTTATGGCGGGGCAGGCCTGCTGGTGCTGCGCGGTTATGCGGTGTGCTCTTCGCTTGCTTCTGCACCGCACCATTCGCAGCTATCGCCCAGGTCCGGATCACCAGCACCTTCGACGGTAACGATGCGGGTATTCTCGCCGGCTTTCTGATCCTCTTCGACGCAATCGTCGCAGAGGTTGACGGTAGGGTATTGGTCGGCCGCGCTATCGGCCTGCATGTCTCCGTACACAACGCATTTCTTCATGGTATTGCTCCTTGGGTTGATCCCGTCGATGCGGGGGTACTGGTGGGCTAAGCGGCGGCACGCCTGGCCAGTTCGCGGCAACGAAGCGCGAGTTTGTGGTGATAATCGGCCCCCGTGCATGTCGCTTCGAGACGAAGCATCTCGCTGAGCGTTGCATTGGGGTTGCCGTGTTTCTGAACGGCCGTCGTCAACTCTTCGCACATGCGCACCAGGTACTTGCTGGCGCTATGTTCTGGATGCCGAGCATAGTCGTCAGCGAGGGTGCCACGGCACTCCAGCGCTTTAGCGATGATGCTCCAGTAGGGTTCGTATTCTTTCTCGGACATGATCAATCAGCCCTCAATCCGCTTGTAGATGGCCCTCACCAGGTCAACTGCCGGCGTCTTCGAATGATCTGTCTTGCCGTAGTAGTAGTTCGTAACTGCTGGCCAGATGTCCCCGGTCTTGTCGCCCACATCCTTCATGAGCCACCAGGCAGCAGCGCGATAGTTGGTGCACGGGTCGTTCTTCACCGCGTCGATATCGGCACCTATGCCATCGGCTGCCATCGGTATTGCGATCTCGCCAAAGCCCATTGGCCCATAGCCGCCGCTGGGGTTGAGGCCGGGTTTGCCTTGCTCTGCCAGTGCCATGGCCTGAAAGACCCGCACGGGTGCCCCGAACTCCTGTGCGGCCTCGGTAGCGCACTTGGGCAGCAGCTTTGCCTGTGCCGCATAAGTGTCGACCAGCACCGGTTCGCCGTTTTCGCGGAAGAGGTGCATCCGCAAGTCGTTGTCTCCGCTGCGCGTAACCGTCCAGCGCTCCGACGAGGATTTACCGCTGGTCATATCCACCACAGTGAGCGAGACCTCGGTAGCCGAGGGCGGGATTACCAGGCAGTCATTCGAGCTGGTATCAGCACCTCCACCAATGATCTGCATCAGGCGGTCGGGCTTGGGGCAAGCATCCTGACCGATGATGGCTAGCGGGATTCCTCCGGATACCACCACGTAGCCAGGTTGGAAAACGAGGGTGACCGGCTCTTCGCCGGCCAGCTTGGCAATTTGCGACCCGACCTTTTCAGCGAGGTCACAGCCAGCCATCGCAATGGCCAGGCATAGAAGCATGAGGTGTTTTTTCATCGTGCAGACATCCTTATTGGGTTTTCATGATACTGATTTGATATTGCCGATGCCGCCAGATTAGAGCCTTTCACCTGACAGCACGAAGCCGTCACCTCCGCAGGTGCTGCAAAGCTCGCGCGCCGGCCCATCATCCCCGTGGCATTCAATACAGGCCTGATAGGGCGAATCGCCCACTGCTGCCTCCAACTCTTCAAGCTCCCCGCGCGAGTGCGAGGACCTATTGCTGGTGCGTAGGTCGCGAAGTCGCCGTGTGGCTTCGAGCATCTGGCTTGGGCTGCAAATACGCATAGTTGGCACCTTCAGCCAAGGCGCGCCAGGTCGGCGGCAGTGTGTGGTGTTCCTCCAAAGCAGAGGCGCTTGTACAGGTCTTTGAGGCGCTCTTCGTCCTCCTGATACTCCAACTCGATGCAGGGGAACGGCATGCGCAAGAAACGGCGCAACTGCGTCGGGCGGTCAAGGTCGCCGAAGCGTATGCCGTCGAAGATGGCCAACTCGCCATCCAAGAACTTCTTGATGGCCGTGATGCGCTGCTGGCCATCAATCAGCCAGCCGGACATCGGCTTTACCTCGCCGTCGATGTGCCAGTCGGAACCGTGCACCACGTAGTAACCGGTGCCGAGCCCAAGGAAGATGCCTTCAATGAAGCGAATCTGCTGCTCTTCGCTCCAGGAAGGGTCGCGCTGCCACACAGGCAGTACCCAGCACATAAGCTGGCGCTCCCCCTCGCGCGTGATTTTGGTGGGCTCGCGGCGAGTCAACAGGTCGATGTCGTACTGGCGATTGCAGCCTTCGAGAAGCGGGGAGGGGAGCTGTATGGTCATGGGGTATCCTCGGTGCCGGCGGGCAATGGGTCAGGAGCCAGAGGCTACGGTCAATGCGGGCTGTATAAGCCAGCGCCACAGACCCAGCGCGTTGGTTGCGCAGAAGCACAGTTGAAGAGCCAGCAACCCCCAGGCTTTGATCATGTACGCGAACCAACCCATGGTGACGCTGCTGATCGCAAAGCCAATCCAGCCGTAACCCGATACCTCGATGTTCGCCGCGATAAGCACCGCGCCAGCGATGCCGAAGATGGTGCCGATCAGTTCAAGCCAGCGAGCAGTGGTCATGTCGAGTATCCGATTATGCGGCCTTTGATAGTTGATATTGTATATTCGTTATCATGATAAGGCAAGGCCGGAAGCATGCTTTTCTCTGCTTTTATCAGCGGCCGTTCCCAGCAAACCCGCAGCTTTGAGCGTATATCCCTTTGACATATCCATGATGGTGGATATCATGGCATATACGCGAGACATATCCCATCCGAGAGGTACACAGTGGAACAGGGCTCAGTTTTCCAAAGCAACCGCAGCCAGGCCGTGAGGCTACCGAAGGCCGCCGCGCTGCCCGACGACGTGAAGCGCGTCGATGTGGTTTCTATTGGTAGGACCCGGATCATCGCCCCGGCCGGCGAGTCCTGGGATAGCTGGTTCGAGGCCGAAGGCGTCACTCACGACTACATGGCAGACCGCGACCAGCCGGCCGACCAAGAGCGCGAGGCGCTCTGATGTTGAAGTACATGCTTGATACGAACATCTGCATCTTCACCATCAAGAACAGGCCCGCGCAGGTGCGGGAAGCGTTCAAGCGTGCCCACGGCCAGCTGTGTATCAGCACTGTGACTTTGATGGAGTTGATCTACGGGGCGGAGAAGTCGGCTAGCCCGGAGCGGAACCTTGCAGATATCGAGGGCTTTGCCGCTCGCCTGGAAGTATTGGCGTACGACGGCGATGCCGCTGTGCATACCGGCCAACTCCGCGCAGAGCTTGCCAAAGCCGGAACACCCATAGGTCCATATGACCAGATGATCGCCGGGCATGCGCGCTCACAGGGCCTGATCCTGGTGACGAACAACCGTCGAGAGTTCGACCGAGCACCTGGGCTTAGGGTCGAGGATTGGGTGACCTCTGGCCAGCAGTTGTAGAGCCTGCTGATCGCAGCGCTAGAGCGGTATGAATTAGAGACGATCAAGGAATCAGTCATGGCTTCACAAGCTGCATTCACCATCCTGAGCCAATCAGGCACGTCGCATAAAGAGCCCATAGCGGCCCACCAATATGCGATGACTTCCGACACGCCTATTGCGTCGGTCAGTTTCGACAACCTGCAGGACTACTCCGTTGCGTTGCGCGAGGGTGCCACCCTCCCAATCGGGACTGTCGAGTTCATCCGAAAGGCCATGTCCATTGCCGGGATCGTCGAGCCTGAAAACCTCACGTACCCCGACATACTGCTGCCATACCTGCGTCGTCAGGTAAAACTCCTGCCCGCTGGCAGTGTGATCGGCCATTGGTTTATCAAGCCGACAACGACCAAGGCGTTCACAGGCTTCGTCGTCGACACGCTCGGAAATCCTGAGCACCTGAACGGATACGACCGGATTCAGTATCAGGCCTTCCTATCGCTGCCGCCTGAAACCCCGGTATGGGTTGGAGAGCCCGTATCGTGGCTTTCTGAATATCGTTACTACGTCGTTGATGGTCAGGTGCGAGGCGAGGGTCGATATGACAATGCACCTGATGACATGCCAGCGCCTGACCTCGATCTGGTCCGCGAGATGGCTGCGCTTATGGCGAGCGGCCCGAATGCGCCGGCTGCATTCAGTCTGGATGTCGGCGTTCTGAGTAGCGGCGAAACTGCCCTGGTTGAATGCAATGATGCTTGGGCGCTAGGCCTCTACAAAGGCACGATGACTCGTGCGGACTACATCGAGATGCTTTGGCGTCGATGGGAGCAACTGATTGAAACATCAAGCTTGGTGGGGGACCGCCCGACTCTCCAGGAATAGGGAATCATCCGTAACCTACAACCCCTCGACGTGAACTGATATCGGAAACTGACCATGGCCGTTACCTCATTTGCCCCCGTTCAAGTAAAAGCGATTGCCCTTGGCAGCCTCGCTGCTGGACTTCTAATTGGCAGCCTGCTCGGCCTTGCTTATGGACTGCATCGTGGCTCACAGACCGTTGCAGAAGTGAGTGGGGTCTATGAGAAGGCATTGGTAGAAGTTGCTCAGATAGCTCCTCACGCCGTGATTGAAGCGGATGTTAAGCCCTGTTGGTGGACTCCCGATAACAGACTGGAATGTCAGGCTGAAATCGAAAAGGCACTTCGCCCATCAGATAGCGGCCATCCCGCTGAAGCAAACTGATCAAGGAAGCGATGATGAAAGCAAAGCGTGGACTTACCCGCACCGAGAAATTTCTTCTGGGCATTGTTGCCACGGTCGCTGTCCTGTCCGCTGGGACTTGGGCCTGGGCTCTGCATGATGGCGCAGAGTTTGCTCGTTGTGTGGATGAACAGAAGGCCGCTGGCCTCCAGCCGAACTGTTAAGGGAAACCCACAATGCACTCATTACAACTTGCACTAATCGCGGCTCTGGTCGCTGAGCTGAATGAACACAAAGAGGCCGGGTACACAGATGCGACCTACAAGCCATTTGTGACGCTGTTGCGCCGTGCGGGCGCAGAGCTTGTTGAGAGCCAAGGCATTCCCGGCAGCCTCATCTTTGCCCAAGTTGAAGCGATTTTCTGCGCTGAAAGTTACGAGCGAGTGCTCAATGGGGGCGTGGCCGATGGTGACTTTGAGGGATACCACGCGAGCGCTGTAGGCTCTCCAAATGGCTCTGTAGTTCTCACCCTCAGACTTAGTTAGGAAGCCACATGGAGATGTCTAACTGGTTTCATCGCGGTGTCGAGCTGAGCATGGCTCAGTGCAATGCGCTTGATCCGGTGCAGAAGCGACACTTTGGGAAAGGGTTCAAGAGTTATGCCGAGCTTGAAGCATTGGTTGACCAACTGCTGTCCGCCGCTGGCTGCCCAATCGACCCATCGCTTCGCGTACCTACAAGTATCGAGCTTGGGAAAGAGCATAATCGGTACTTCTGCCAGCTAGACGACCGCCGAAGCATTGCCAGCGATGATTTTGAGGCATGTTCATTGAGGGGCGCAGCAAGCCTGGCACTGGATAAACACGCAAGCATGTTTGCCGACAGGGCGCTATCAGCGGACTTAGTAGATCAGTTCCCCGATGATGCCGTGTCCCTATTTCACGAGGTGTCCGGCAACCGCTGGCGAATCAGGATTGTGATGATCCTTCCAAACATGAGGTCATCCATGATCCATCACATGCTCATTGCGCGCTGAGAGCCAGTGCTCATAGAGTTGCGGGGCACTAGCTGAGCGCCCCCGGATACCTAGACGAGGGAATTCAAGATGCAAAGTAGGGCGTTACGAATCGCACAGTTCTGGATCGTTTTGATCTGGACACTCTTTACTGTTTACCTGGCCTACCTGGGCTGGCCGGGCACCTATGGCCCAGAGTTTGGTGATTTTCTGATCCACATTGGATTCCTTGGCCTTTGTCCGCTCGCGCTGGGGGCAGTTGTTTACGTTGTGCGAAGGAATATTCAACTCGCACGCTTGATGCGTGACCCGCAGGTTCAAGCAGAGAAGATTTCCGTTGAAGCGATCCGAAAAGCCCGACGTTAAAGGAAGCGAACGATGGCTACTGAGCCCGAATGTCGGCATGCAGGTCTAAGGTAGATCGCTATGACTCTCACTCCTGCGCAGCAGGCCTATGTTCAATCTGCATTTCCCGAGTGCCGGGCCGAGATGGCCGATTACCTGGCGCGGGGAGTTGAGGTTGTGGTGTACAGGCAGAACGAATGCGGCGATGACGTACCACCGTTTGCAGTGGCCCCAAAGGATCGCCAGGACTTCTGGATTGGCTGCTGGGAGACCCCCGAACTGGCGGCTACCGAGGCTGTTTCTCTTGGTCTCCAGATTTCCACCTTCGGATTGAGGACGAAGTATGAGATATCACGCCCCGAGTAAGCAGTTTACCGTCTCCCTGGACCAGCTCCAGAGCTGTACGGCCAATCTTCTGTTCGCCATCAAGAAGATTCGCGAGTCAGCAGGGCTCCCGCTCGATGGCACAGGCCGGCAGGGCGCAATTATGTCTGACGCCTGCCACGCCGAGCAGGCGATCTTGAATGCATGCCAGTCCATGGGCATCGACCTGGGCGCAACACGTGCTGGCGACCTCGATGTCCGCAATGCGGGGTAGAGCGAAAAAGTCCAGGCGAATCATGATCAACGCCGGGAACGCCCGTGCAAGTGAGTTGCTGAATGAGTGAAATCCTCCACTTCCCATCAATGCCCAGACTGCACAACAACAAGGTGCAGCAAAACCAGGCCGAGCGGAAGAAACTCGCTGATTGGCTCAGGTCGCTGGCGCAGCATATCGAGGCCAATGAGATTGAGCGCGAACCTCTTGCCGCAATGGTGGTGCTGTCGAGCGCGGCCGGTGACGAAGTTCTGAGCGTTGGCTACGAAGGCAACGATGCGGTATGCCGTCGGCAGGCAGGCTCAGCAGCCCACCGACATACGAACCTCGGCGGCTACTCCCGAAGGGGTGGAAATTTCTACGACCGTATCAAGTAGCTGGCGCGAGACGCCATTTAGAGGAACCACCAAACATGAAGCTCATCCTGGTAGACATTCACGATCTCGATGACGATCACGAGCTTGGCGGGCAGGATTTGCCAAATCGTGTTCGAGTGAAAGTAGAGGGGGCCACTGTGGAAGAGGCCGTCGGAGCGTGCATGTCCGTAAACGATGGGCAGCTCAACGACCTTGGGGCTTTCAACGTCCAGGCCTGCGCCCAGCCTGGGCATGATGGCCAACTTGAGTTCCTGAGCTTCGCCGGTCGAAGAGAGATCGAGGAGTACTTCGGTGCCCCTAAATCGCCTGAGCAGCTTCAGCGGGAACGGTTTTGGCGCAGCGCCTACATTCGGAACGTCGGCGAGTTGCGCGCAGCGCTTGCAGGTCTGCCGGATGACTTTCCGTTGATCCATACCGCTGAGTACACCAATAGGGAAGGGCTTCACCTGATCGCAGCGCAGTGGTGTTTCACGCGGGCGGATGGTAGTGCTGTTGACCACGATCCCGTATGGAGCCTTCGGATAGATGGCGTTGCCCCATCGCACTGGGAGAAGATCGTGGCCGGAACTTGGCGGGATACGATCCCTGCGGTGGAAGAGGTCTAAGGCTCTGCATTTCCCCGCTCGCCGCCGCGCGGCGCTCCAACTGCCGGCAGGCTTGAGCCTTCAGCTCAGGGTCTACCGTTGCAGCCAATAGGCGAGTTTCGGGTAGGCCGGCAACGACACTCCAGGCCTTGCCCTGGTTACGCAGAATCCTGCGTGAGCCAGACCGTTTATGCCGAAGTAAGCGCAGCCCATGAGCTGTAGGCGTACGGTCGCTCCATCACCAGAATATTCATCGTCCAATATGCGTGCCTTCGGTGGTATGCCGAGGTGCTCGCCTACGGCCCACGCCCAGGCGGTAGCTTCGCACTCGGACGACTGAATGCAGGCGATGGTAAGGGGGTCGTCTGGGGGGAGGTCCAAGCTTTGAAGCTGCTCGAACATCATGGCGAAGGAATCATCTAGGTTCCCATCCATGAGGCTACGAAAGCGTTGTGGCACTACAGCGAGGTGGCCAGCTTCATGGAGAAGATTGGATACAGGGCATGCTGGATCGATCTCCAGCGTGCCTTGCTTGATGCGGATAAGGTCAATGAAGCCCTGAGCGCCTGGCACCAGTCGCGCAGGCAGGCCAATGCTTTGCAAGAACTCCATAGCGAGAGGGAGGTACTTGCAGCGCGTAGCGACAGAATTGGCCGGTGCGGTCATCGGGGGTGAGCGTTTGCTGTCACGCGGGTGGAAAGGCGCTGACGCTCTTCTGTGAGACGGTCCCAAAACCCGTTGACCTTTTCTTCATGCCATTCGCCAGGCGCGTCAGCTTCTGTGTTACCGCCATTGGCGAGATGCCAGTCCGCATAGGCCCAGCCAGAGGCATAGCGTTCGCTGCATGGCTCGGGTATTGGCAGCGTCAGCCGATGGCTGCGCTCGGCATCAGTCTGGGGCTGATCAGTGGTGATCGTGATAGTCGCTAAAGCGTGCATGCCAGGCGCTGGCGCAATCGCGATCTTGCCGTCGCGAAGTGTGATCTCGTGCGTTTTACTGTGCTGGTCGATGGCGATTGTGCTACCACCGATCTCCAGGTCAACGATCATGCGACTACGCCCGGAGATGACTCGGTAGCCAAGCTGTTGGAGTTGCTGCTCAATTTGCATTATCGGCCTTCTATTCGACGATCCGATTAAGCTGCTTGTAGTCGTCCCATTCGATACCGAGTGAGCTGGCGATCTTCCGGTGACGATCCATGCGCCAGGTTTGCGCTTGCTCAGGAGAGTCGGCGACCAACTCGATGACGAACTCGTCTACCTCGATACCACGTGCTCCAGCGGCTTTGACGAAGGCTGCAGCGCGGGCTTGCTCACGGTACTCGTCGACCGTCATTCCAGCCGCTTCAATGACTGCCTTGCTCACGGAATCGATCTCGCGAGCTGCTTGAGGGTTCATCGCGAAGTACTTTTCTCGCGCGACTTTGTAGCGTTCCTTGATATCCATGAAGGTTCCTTTTTGGCGAGATTCCTATTGGCCTGCATTGTCCGCGATAGGCCTAAAGGTGGCCAGCGGCTTTGAGTTGCGACTCGATCTCAGCCAGTGCCAGGCTGGTCTGCTCATCGATATCGTCGCCACGTATTGCTGCGTTGGTGACGGCATCCTGGTCCACCATCTCAAACAGCTTGTTGGCGGTCTCTTCATCGGCCTTGCGGCCGTTCTTCAGCAGGACGATAGAAACATCATCGGGAGTGATCGAAAAATTGAGGCCCATGCTTTAATCCCGGTAGTGTTGATGAACAAGCAATCCTTATAGGCAGGCGATCCTGCTGCGGCCAAAGCCGTGTCCATCCTATCTAGACCGCTGCGGGCGCACTGTGACGCTAGGCCAGGGCCGAAGAGGTCGTGGTTCTCACATTATAGGTATTTTCAAATTACCATTAAAGCGGTTTGGTATGCGATTTCAAGTCAAATGTCGGGTCATTTGGCGTCTTGTGACTGCTCGGCGCTTGGCGCTACCCTTCACCATGCGTCAACTCAGCCCAATCGTAGGAGCAATATGCACAAAGACGAGATTCGCAAACAGCTGGAAGAACAATGCCGGAAGTTCAAAGAAGAGCAAGGTGGAAATGTGACACTTTATGCCGGTAACTCTAAGCCAGATCGTAAGCCCTGGAAGAAGCGACCAACACCAGGCGATATGGCGTATCAACAAGCCCTTGCCGAAGCGGAGAAGGGCACCGATCAGCAAGGCTAGCGGCGTTGGCTGCGCAAGCGTAGGTGTGTAAGCCGCTCGATTACTGTTCTTTACCCTGGTTAGCAGACCGCCATGGCAATGCATCAGGATCGCGCTCCTGGAACTGGCGAACAAAGTCTGTTTCAGCCTTTAGGTGCAGCCTATGCACTTCCTGTCGCCACCTATTCAGTTCTCCCGGATCGAACAGTCCCAGTTGGTCACAAGCCTCAATGTACCCGCCTGCAGCGCAGGCTAACCGGAGCGCATTTATCGGGTGAGGTTGCACCTGGATATGATGTAGTCGTGCCTGAATATTGCCTCGCGCAATAGCCTCTTGAGCGCGCGTGTGCACGGCGCTTTGCTCATGAGCCGCGTCGAATAATCGCTGGCTCATTGCCGCTGCGGGCCATTCCGATAGGCTGGCAGAGCACATGCCCAGACTGTGCCGCTCTACCGCGCTCTGAAGGCTATTAGCGCCTACGGCGCAGATATCGCAAGCAGGGAGTTTGCAGTATCGCCGCGCCACTTCGCCCTCCAGGCGTCGCCGCGCTTGGTCCCAGTCCTCTCCGGGGCGCGCATTTTTCTGCACGAAGTCTTCTTCAAGGTCTGGGGGGGACACTGATGTACCTTCTTAGTTGCAGCGATTGGGCTCTGGAGCATCAACAGGAGGCCACGCAAGGTTATGGGACTCGCGAAGGGAATCTATATCGAACCTCTGACCGCTTAGTAGGAGAGCAGCGCCGCTGCGTGAGGTATAGGCAGACATTTTGGGGGATGGGTCACCATCATAGGGGCCAGTGACCAACATCGCGGCAGTCAGCTCTTGAGGGTTATCCTCGTACTCTCCCGGCGGCAGAATGACAGGCAGTTTCGGGTCAGTCCCAGAAGCGATCAAATCGCCGAGGTATTTGTGTAGTAGGCCAAGATTCATGGACTGTATTCCTAGGCAATTCGATGAGTTAGCCATTCAGTGGACTCAGGCGCGAAATCCCGCCTGGGAATGATCTGCACGCAATGGCCAGTCTCGTATGCCGTTCTCGCAAATGCAAAATCAAAATCCCCGGCCATCGAGTTACAAATTACCAGTACATCAGGATCGGCGCGGAGCGCGGAGCCCAACACATGCTCGTACCTTTCGCCGAGCTGCTTGGCGTCCACTCCTACTACTTTCTGTATCCGTTGGCTCATTGTCGTTTTCCGTGATCAGTTTCGTTAGGTCAGAGGTTAATTCTTAACCTTGCGTACCCCAGGCCATCCCTTCAAAAGCAGCAGGGTTAGCCCTGTGCTGAAAGGCGCGACTGCGCACGCGGCGAATGGCGCACGGCTGTAGCTGGGAAGCAGAGCAAAGTTCGCAGTGCTGAGGAACAGGAAGAACATTCCCCAAGACCCGAGCGTGAACAAGCCGCCAGCCAAGAGGCCCTTGAGCAATGACTGGCCTTCCAGACCGAAGTAGGCTCCAACAACGAGCCAGGCTACAGCCACGACAATCTCTAAATTACCCGGCCTTACATTCATCGCAGTTTTCCTCGATCAGGTGCATGCCTTCCGGTAGCTCGAATTAGTTGGAGGCATCTTCAAGCTGCTCCACTTCTACTTGCTCAGGCTCTCGCCAAGCCGATCTGGCAATCAATACATACGGCCAGGAAGACCAAAATCCGATCCAGGTAATGAAGCCATACCGCCCTTCAGCCGATACTCTTACTGTCAGTACCGAGTGGAGAACGCCCAATCCGATTACCGTCCAAAGGAGACCCCACAACGAGTAAGGCACCCAAATGGCGAAAATTAGCCATCCAGCTATGGCGGCGTTTCGGTGCTCAGCTCGATCAAAAAATGGTTTGCGATTCATCGGATTCACCCACATGGTTCAGTTGGAAAGGCTTAGTGCCGCTCTTCACTAATCGAACCCCGCCCTACTGACCGGTAAAATTTCATCATTCAGGTCGCAGATGTTTTGAACAGCCATGTGCTGATTTACGCCGATCTTCCTACCAATCTTCATAAAATCCATCATCGTCTGAATGGGCGCACCACGAAGGTCGGTAAGCTCCCGTGCCTTGGCCAGATAGCGCATTGCTTCCGCTACCCGCACGGCAAGGCCGGTAATACTGCTGTCATAGAGCAGCGCAGCGCGACCAAACGATTGCGCGTCGTCAGTAGAGGCATTGTGGTGAAGAAGCGCGTAGCCAACCCACTGGCCCAACTCCGTTGCGTCTTCACGGTCGACGCAGCTGCTTGTGGCTCGGCCAATCATGTAGAACAGGAAGTTATCGTCGCGGTATGGCGTCCAGCCATTGAGGTAGCAGCACTCCACTTGGTAGGTGTCGAACCATTCATAAAGCGAGGCGTCCGGGAGCACGTGTAACTCCGGGTACAGCGTGCGCAGCTCGGCTGCATCCTCTTGGCCGTACTCAGGCACTTCATCCCGCGAATCGATCAGCTGCTCCAGGCGTAGGCTATCGGTCAGATGCCAGAGACCAGTGGCATGGCTAATCGCATATTTCTCCGCTCGGGCACTTTGATCCTTCCAGGTCGTTTCCAATTCCTTCACTTGGTTGAAGAGGTCTTCCGATATTGGTTCGAAGCCATTTTCGTAGGTGACCTGCCCAAGTGCTTTGTAGGCGAAGCTCGCCGGCTCCAGATTTGTATCGATCTCTGGGCGCGGCGGCAGTTTCTCCAGCGCAAGCATTGGTTCATTCAGGGTCATGGGCTGGCCGCAAAAGGTGAAGTCACCTTTGCCCAGGATAACTTCGCCCAGCAGCAGGCGGGCGAGCGCTATACGGGCCTCGGCCTGGCACGGATAGGTGCCAGGCAACTGTGCATTGAAGGGGCGATGGCGAATCGCGATTCCGCCATCGATATCGTCGCAAAGTTCGTAGGGTTCGGGCACGATGTCCCACTCATTCACTGCTTCCAATGCGGTGACGTGCGCGTCCGGGTAAAGCTCAAGCGCTACTTCATCTACCGTCTGGCCAGGCTGCTTCACCTGTCGCTCTGTGACCAGCGCTACCAGCTTCTCAAACACGAAAACCTTGGTGCCGTTTACGAGGTAGGCAGCGTTGGGAATGCCTTCGATCTCTCGGAGCTTTACCTTGAGGTCATCATTGCGCCCGCCCATGTAGCAGCTGAACTCGTCGACGATAATGGCGCGAGGTACTTGAGGTTGTTGATCGGTGCTGTTCGTCATGCCTGTTCCATCCTGCTACTTGTGCGCGGTCGAAGCCGTCTGTGTCTATAGGGCTTATTACCCCTACCCATGCATACCGTGACGTTGCATCAGAACAGACGTGGCCGAACGCTGCGGCTCAACCATGTAATCCAAGAGGTGCTCTGCATTCACGTCGGCCACCTCGTTATACGCTTCCTCGGGGGTTATCCCGTAATGCGCCGCGATGGATTCGAGGATCAAGGCCTTAGCCTCACTGTCGATTTTCGAAAGAAACTGAGCGTTGCGATTGGCCATAACGTTCTACCTTGAGGCGCTGCGATAGCCATAGTTTGTTCTATGGTTCAATTAAAAACAAGACAATGATTGAACTATTGTTCAAATCACTGGCTTGATGCCGGCGTAATCAAAGGCGCGGCCCGCTATGGGTTTTTGATGATGTAGCCGAGACCTCTACTGCTTGTGCGAAGCGCTGCTGGGGCCCGCTACATGCGGCTGTCAGTATTCCGACCTCCAGCGGCGGCATGCCGGCCTGCTGGAAGTAGCAGGCTGCTTGAGCGGTAACAGCCACTACCTGCTCAATGACCTGGGTAGCTTCCATCTTGGTGAGGCCGAATCGTTCGCACATGGACAGCGCATTCGCGAAGGTTGCAGCTCGACCCTGCGCGCCAACGATCAAGGCGAGGTCCGCCGTCTGGTCTGGGTGGGGCAGCAGGTCAAACGCTGGCGCAAGCCGATATTGATCCCGACCCTGGTGCAGAAAGCCATGGTTCTTGAGATGGTCGTCAGTGTTGCTGATCGCAACGTTGAACACCATGCGTCGATACAGGTCATGCAGGTCGGCCTGGGCATCCTGGCTGATCTTCTGAATGACGGCAGCCAGGCGTAGGTAGCTGACTGGCCCCTCCACGTCGCCCGGTCGCATGCGATCCGGAGCGATGAGTGCATTCGCGCTGAGGTAGTGCCGGCGATTCTCTCCTTCGCGGTCGAAACGCTCGATCAGCAGCACCGTTCTGCCGTTCACCGTGTGGAGCTGGTGACCCGGAACTGGAATGCCCGCATCGCTGGCCATCGACAGGCTGGCGAACTCAGCGCGTGGCTGATTGAACACGTCATCACGCCGAGAAAGCTTGGCGATGTACTGCTGCTCGCCGAGGTGAACCGTTACCTTGGGTCTCGCGCCTCCCATGGAAGAGCCGTAGACCAGCAGCTTGGCCAGAGCGTCGTCCAGGTGGTCCGGTAGCTCGCCACGGTCGATTTCGTCGGCAAGTTCCAGCAGTTGCTCCAGCTCAGAGAACGAAGGTACAGGTACAGGAGGGGTCACCGCGTGGCGCGAAGCCGAAAAGAGGAGGCAGCCTGCACCTGCGCCGCGAGAAGCAAGTAGCCATTCGATCTCGTTGGCTGGGGCTTGCTTGTGAGTAGCGAGGAGCACCTTTCTCCCCCAGTTGTCGGGAGTGGCGTCCTCGAAGCATCCCCATAGCTTTGGCGAATGCTTTTCGCCAGGTGATAGCGGGAGATTCAACGGATCGACGGAAAAGGCGTCCGGTGAACCAAGCCAGCTCTGTGCGTACGCAAAGCGAAGCCCGGAGTGGTCTTTAGCCAGGATGCCCATGGGGCGAGGCTCCCCGTTCAGGGCTGCGAAAACGTAGGCTTTAGAAATTGGTGTCCAGGTCATTGTTCTGCTCTCCGCGAATTCGTCTTGGCTGGTGGGCCCTTTCCATGGTTATGCCGACTTCATCTGAAGACGGGGAGGCGACCAGTGCGAGGTCACCCTCCAGGTTCATTGCGCTCAAGACAGCCGCAAGTACTCCGATGCCCAGGCCTGGCTCGCCTTTGGCAAGGCGTCTGTAGGTTTGCGGAGTAATCCCTGATCGGCTACAGACGGTCTCAATCGACAAGCGTCGGCGCTTGCGTGCCAATTCAATATTCGCCCCGAGCTGGGAGAGTAGGGATAGGGTCGTTTCTGGCAAAAGCGACTTGTGCTTTCGCATGATACTTCATCCTTTAGGCCTTTGAAGGGATGATATATCACTCTTTAAAGGTATGCCAGGCGATGCACTCACTCCTGCGAGGCCGCCACAGCCGCCGGCACGAGTGAATTGACAACAGCTGTGCGCAGTCAGGGACCAAGCCAGACTCGTTGGCGATCAGACCAGTCGTAGAGCTGGTCGAGCATGTTGTTCAGGTCATCCAGCGGGGTGAAGGCCGTCTCGCCTTCGTAGCTGTCAGGCTCCTGCGCTTCCATCCCCTCAACGATCTCCAGCAGCGTGAAGTCGACTCGACTTGAGCCGTACTCAAGCCATGCTGTAGGAACACTGCTGCGAAGAAGAGCGCCGATCCTGTTGGCCACCTTGGCGGCGTGCTCATTTGAGGTGTTGGACTGATCTTCATGAAGGATCGATTTGATGTCGATGGTCATGTCCCACACAGGCTTACCAGCGGTGCGCCGTTCAGCGGCCACCCGATGGTTCTCTACGATGCTTTCGATAGTGCGAGGCATGGTGCTGTCCTTTCACCTGGTTAGTACGGGGTCATATGCGGATGCGCAGCGGAGACACGCTCGAAAGCGGTCCGCGTGAGTGTGTAGACGTTAAAGGGTTTGCCCTCAGCCTGCGAGTGCTCCGCGATGATCCCGCGACCGGCTAGGGTGAGGCCGGCGGTACGGACGACGTGGCGGCGACGAATGCTGCTGTAGGTGTACTCGATGGAAGAGGGCATGATAGATACCTGGCGTCAAAATGCTCGTCTAGTTTGAACTGTGATTCAAACAAAAACAAGCAATATATTGAACCATAGTTCAAATGGCGGCAGGTGACCCGCCGCCGAACCATGCGTCAGGCGTCTCTGTCGTTGCGCAGTGGGATGGTCGTTGTCACGTTAGCGAGAATCGCTTCGCGTAGCTCGCCGCTCTCATCGAGTAGTTCGTGCCGCTGCGATGTGCCTGGTGCGTTCAGCATCATCTGATGGATTTTTTCCGCATCCTGGTAGCGGCCGTTACGGAAGCCGGGCAGCTCCCATAGGTAAATCGAAGCCACTTTGGCGGCCTCTAGCGGAAGCTTTTTCTCATCCAGGGCTTTGCCGAGCGCAAAAGAAGTTCCAGTTGCCACATCAGGGGCGAGTTCTATGAGGGTGTGAAGCCTTCCCATGAGCTTCTGCACGTAAGGATCATCGAGACCATATATGTGCGGTGTGACGGTGGCAGCTTTCGTTGCGGCTGCCACTGCGGTGTTCCAGTCGCGATATCCGTGAATCGCGGCAACTGCCTCCAGGGACATGGAGGTTGAGAGCGCGATGTTATTGGACTTCAGGTGCGTACGAAGGCGGCGCGCTTGAGCCTTAAGCTCTTCGGCGTTGTGCATGGTCAAATCCTCATAATAGTCAGCAGGCCTAGAAGGCTGTCGTCCCTCCGTTGCGACGCGCTGACAAGAGTCAACCACGCTGCGGGATACTTGCTTTCACCATGCCATAGTGGCGGAGGGGGCGGGCAGCAAGCGGCCTACTCCAATAATACTCAAGACATCAATTGGCGCAACCCTGAAAGGTATCAACACTGAAAAGTCGAACTTGCCAAGGTAAGTTCAAATTACCTATAATCGGGTCTCGAATAGCGAGGTGCGCGATGACCGATAGCAACCCAAACCCAGTGCTTCCGAAGGACGTTGCGGCCTATCTAGCGCAGGCTTCTGCTGAGATTGCGCGGGAGCAAGGTTTCGCCCCGGCTGGTGAGGCTGACGTAAGTGGTTGGATGCTTGAAAACATGCCCGCAATCGTGGATCGCGCCCGCAAGCTCCAGGAAAGACTGCTGCTCAAGATTCACACCGGCAACACTATGACCATCCTTGAAAAGGTGATCGGTTCACGTGTGTGGGCGCAAGTGCAACATGGGAAAATTACTCAAAAAGCCAATCGCGTGATCAACGCCGCATTATTGGCTTAAGTCGAGCCTGGAGTGACTAAATGAAATTCTATCGTTTTCGCCTGGATCAGCCACCTATTACCCCCAACGAGCTGAAGGCGATGCGCCGTTTTACGTCCGCCGCAATCGCTCTCGTGGTCCTGACCTGCATTTCTCTTTTCTTGATCGGAATTGGTTTGGTACATCTTCTGTTGTTGCCTTCCGGATTTGTGTTGCTGTTCCTCCTCCATAGCACTACTGCTCTTCGTGATGCGGATGCCGATCAGGAAAATAAACTGGTCACAATGCGGGAGAATGGCTTTCTCGATGAAGCGCACTTGGGCTTTGTTCAGCAGGTTGCACAGCTCAGCCGTCGCCTGACCTATGGTGAGGCCAGGGGCCTCATAGAAGGTGCCCGCGAGGCTGAGATGAAGCGCCGCCGCAGTAGCCTCTACGAAACTCATCGTGCCGAGCGTTGAAAGAGGCCCGCATGACAAGAAAGTCGACAATCACCGATGTACGCCCTGCTGGCGCTGAGCACCAGGTGGTGACCGTCGTAAGCAAGGGGCCGAAGGGGAAGCGGTGCTATCGACGCACTCCATGCGCTGACTGCCCATGGCGGGTTGACGCGGTAGGCGTATTCCCGGCCGAGGCCTTCAGGCACTCAGCATCGACCGCCTACGATATGGCTGAGAACACCTTCGCATGCCACTCCTCTGGGACCAAGCGCCCGGCTACCTGCGCAGGCTTCCTACTGCGTGGCGCTGGACACAATCTGTCTGTCCGCCTGGCGTATATCCAGGGGCAGATTCAGGATGATCTGGATGACGAAGGGCTTGAGTTGTTCGACAGCTACCGTGAAATGGCAATTGCTAATGGGGTTGACCCTGGTGACTCCGTGCTGGCGAAGTGCAGAGACTAAAGGACATGAAAATGAGCGAGCAGCATATAGAGCTTAGCGGCGAAGAAATTGAAATGGTGCTTCGTCATCGAGCGCGCTGTAAGTCGCCTTGGCTAAGCCGGATCACGCGCGCAGGGCATGTCCTGGTGTGTTCTATTGTTGTTGTTACGGTTGCCGTGGCTTGGTTCCAAGCCGCCAATTTGGCAGATGACACAACGGAGGCTTTGCCAGCACCGCTGTCATGGTTCTATGGATTGATCCATTGAGCGCTCGCCCCGCTACCGTGCGGCAATTATGTTCGCCTTCGGTGCGTTCATCACATGGATGAGCAAATGAATACGTCCAGCATCGAGGTGCTGGCCAGCGCCTGGGCACGTCTCGCCGAGGAAGCGGGTTTTCCCGCCGACTACAAAGGCACGGCTTCACCGGAGGCGCATCAAGCCAGCGAGGCCATTCACCAGCGGATTAAGGAGCACATCGCCGCCACCAATGACATGCGCCTGTTCGGCCTGCTACATCTGCTGGGGCAGTCGTCGCTGCGCATGGAGCAAACGCTGTGGCCAGAAGAATATGAGCGGATGACCTGCGAGGTCGAGGAAGCTCTCCGAGAGGCCGACGACTCCAGCGCCAAGTCGTACACCCACGAAGAAGCCATGCAGGCAATTAATCCTGATCATCCCGAGGCCTACTAATGAGTTTCCCTTCCCCAGTCGAGATTGAGCACCTGCTACGCGCTGGCGCAAAGGCTATCCCAGTCGGCAATGGTGTCTATGAGCTGCGCACAGCTGACAAGCCTTCCATCCAGGTCTCGGGCAAGTGCTATGCCGCCGGCAAGGAACGTATCCGCCGCGATGCTGAATCGCTGTGGAGCGAGAAGGGTTACGAGATCGCGAACACGGGCGGCCCCTGCTGGGCGGCGTTCAAGGATGTCGGTTCTGTACGCTTCCAGGTGGCCGACTATGAGGAAAGCCGGTTACCGAGCCCATTCGGCGCGCTGACTGTGGAGGCCTTTGAAGCCTCTACAGGCGAATACTTGGGACTGGTTGCCGAGGAGGTGGTAGGTTTGGTCGCCGTCGAGGCGAGCCTTACCGGCTGGACAAACGAACAGGGAGCTACCGTATGAGCTGGAAAGCTGTTGGCCTGGCCTGCTTTGCCTGGGTGTGCTTGATCGCTGCGATGGCCTTTGGGTGTGCGGCACTGCTGGGCCTGCTGGAGGTGTCCTCGGTCTTCGCTGGATGGTTTGGTCTCTCGTTCTGGAAACCGGCCGTGCTGGCGCTGGTTACGCTGGCTATCGCCACGGCGCTGAACCGCGCGGGCAAAAGGGAAATGGAGAGGGCGCATGCGGAGCTGATCGGCCAGTTCGCGAAACGCTTCCACGATACGATTGGTCAACTTCATCCTGAGCATTCTGCTCCTGTGAGCGATAGTAAGGACGCTCATCGGTAGGCGTTGCTCTGCTTTCAGTTCCCCGTCGGCGGGGCGCTCTATTCCGGCCGGCAGCTAGCCAGCAGCGCTTCAAGCCGCCGATCTACTGCTACCGGCAGCACCTCCTCCGGGGGGATGCTCATTGCCCAGCCGGAAACAGTCTCCCAGCATCCTTGCGTGCCGAACGTGTTCACCACATCCTGAAACTTGCTGATCTCTATGTCGTACGCTTCGTAGTGATCGTACAGGGGCTCATCATCTTCACAGATGCGCCTTGCGCTCGCTTGGTCTATCCCGAGCGCATTCAGTACCTGTGCAAGCTCCTCCTGGTAGTACCAGTTGGGTGTGGGGATGGGGGCATCCTCTATGTCCAGTTTCAACTGGAGTCTCTCGATTAGAGCCGCCACCACGTCAGGCTTGGTGGAGCGATGCTTTCTGATGAGCGCGCCGAGCCACTCGCCAGTCGCCATAGCGAAGCGCTTAAGCTCTTCTGTGGATTCAGGTAGCGCCACCGTAGGTTCCAACGCAGTTGTAGTAGGGTTATGGCTCTTGCTCTGCCCGCACCGCCGCAGGCGTCCTAACGAGCAGCTTGAACGGGGGTTTGCGTAATGGCTTGCAGGCCCCGCCAGAGTCCAGTTTCTTGCGGCCGATATGCTACCAGTGAAGATTGGTCGATGTCGCAGCCGGAGCAGTTGGGCGCGGTAATCTATTTCGCGTCGAGCATGACCCGGCATAAAGCAGAGTTTGTGTAATGGCGGCATAGCACAAACAATAGTTTCAAAGGTGCCCGTCAAGGGATTTAAGGCTATAAAGCCGAGAGTTGCCTATTTGGTATTGCATCGCCGTACGGTGCATCATGATCGAAGTGGTTTGCTTGAATGGTAAGTTTAACTTGATAAAGAGGGGCGCGCCGAATATGCTTTAAGCCTGCCAGCGCCTTGCGCGGTGCGGGCGGCGTATGTTCCAGGCCGGAGAGTTGCTCGATGTTCCAGGTTGACCTGTTTTCCACGAACGCCAGCAATGTTGTGCTGGCTGAAGCCGTCCCGCTCCCATCCGGCGTGCTCTGCCGCAATGCGGTACAACGGCTCTATGTCGTACCGGGTAGCAACCGGAAGTATCCGCTCAGCCATATCGACCACGCAGAGCTTCAGTTCGCGCTTTACGAGGGGCTCTATCACTACTCGGTCACAGTGAATGTGTCCAAGTCCTGCCGCAGTCATGCCCCATCCCCGAAGTGGGGGAAGCACGCACAGTCCTTTGAGGCTGCAGAGGCGGCAGCTATCGCAGAAGCCGTAGGCTTGATTCGCGAGATGGGGAAGGGTAAGCCCAACGCCCGCATCTTGATTGACATGCTGGCGCGCGGCGACTTCGACGAAAGCGTGAGGGAAGGTCCCCATAAATCCATTTTTGATGAGGTAGCCGTTCATGGCTGATGCTCTGCCCTTGATCCCTCCGAGTGGTACAAACCTGACGCTCAGCGCCTGTCGTGCGCGCTTCAGCGAACTGCTGGCGGTACATGTCTCGGCCATCAATCAGTTCTGGGCAGGATTGAAGTCTCCCGACAGCCACAAATCTGGTGCTGCGTGGGTAGACCTTCGGCACGACCTCATGCGTCTTGCACGGGAGGACATGGCGACTCCGGACGTTGATACCTGCATGACAACGTTCAACAGTCTGTGGCTGGAAGCCATTAACGACGCACCAGAGTGGTTTCAGGAGAAATCGCCGGCTCCGGTGATGAATGGTCAGTTGGTTGCGGTGCTACGCAAAGATACTGGCTATCTCGTCGCCCATCGGTATCAGGGGCCGCGTGTCTATGGCTTGCATGAAGACGACGCGGTTGAAACAGAGGGCGATTACTGGCGTTTCAGTACGCCCATGTTCGAGCACCACGACGAGCAGTATTCGAACTATGGCGTCCCATCACTCTATGTTTTCGGTCAGGTCGACACTGAAGGTCGGAACTGGAGTGCGGCCGACTTTGACCGAGTGGTTCGGCCGCACTGTTCCGATATTGATGCAATGGAGGTGCTGATTGATCGTGGGGTGTTAAGCCCAGACCTCGATGGTTTCGTGCTGCCACGTTTTCCGAGCGAGGTCGTACGTGAGTTGGTTGGCCTGAAAGGGTTGCAGTCTTGGCTGTATGAGGAGGGGATGGCTGACGAACAAGAGGTCGATGTTCGTAGAGCGGCGCGTGCCGATTACGAGTCTCGTATCGCGCATCTCCGTCAGCAACGTTCCGATATCGATCAGCAGATCGGCACTCTCGTTGCTCAAGCGCAGGAAGCGGAATTGGTCGCCATGGAGCAATACATCGGCTTTTGCCGGGGCCAGCGGGTCAGGCATCTCTCCTCTGGAGAGGAAGGTAAGCTGGTAGCCAGCACCTGTAGTGGGCCAGGCCTGGCGGTCACTTCCGAAGAGACACAAAGCTCGCGCCGCCCCCGAAACGTAGTCGAGGAGCTTCGTCGAGGTGAATGGGTTGTTGTCGAAACTGCAGCGGCGGGAGAAGCCTGATGGGTAATCGAATTCAGGTCTTGCCAGTGATTCACTTTCTGGATCGCGCTACCGCGATGGAACAAGCGGAGTTGGCCTTTGATGCTGGCGCTGATGGGGTTTTCCTGATCTCCCATGGTAATGAGGATGCCCAGCTCGGCGGCATCGCTCAGCTAATCAAGGCCAAGCATGCTGGGAAGCGCGTTGGCATCAACCTGCTGACCCATGGTCCCCGTGTAGCTGCCCAGGTCTCAGTTGAGCGTGGGCTCGACATGATCTGGGGTGACGACTGTGGTGTTTCGTCTGCGGGCTTCGCGCCGCTCGCAAGCGACTTGTCGGCATTCATCAAGGCGTATCCCGATGTCCAGGTCTTCGCTTCGGTAGCGTTCAAGTATCAGGGAGTTGAAAGTCTGCCTGCGGACGCTGCGCGAAATGCGCTTGATGCGGGATTCGTCCCAACCACGAGCGGTGAAGCGACTGGGAGTCCGCCAAGCGTAGAGAAAATCGCGCTGATGAGTTCGGCTTCGAAGGGGAAGCTTGCGGTGGCCAGCGGCATGACCGTCGACAATGTGCAGAGCTATGCCCGCTACCTCTCCCACATACTGGTGGCCACCGGGGTATCGGTTGACGAACACCACTTTGATTACGAGACCCTGCATCCTTTTGTCGCGCTGGCGAGGTTGTCCAAGTGACTCGCCAGAAGGATGACGACATTTACTACGACCCCAAGCTATTCCGGGGTGGCAGAGGCATCGCGACGCCTGCTGGTTCTCAGCCAGTGTTGCGAAAAAAAAGGTTGCAAGGATCGAGGAGTCGAGGACTGTTCGCCATCGTCATGGCCATGATGATGGGCGCAGTAATGTTCATGTTGTGGCAGAGTGGTCATAAAATGCTGGTGCTGGCGCTTCAGCCACCGCCAAGCGGGACGATTACTCTTTACGGTGGCTTTGCGACGAGGGCTCGGACAGTTCCTCTAGGGGTGATCGGTCAAGGCTCGCGCAAACACTGTAGAGTCAGCTTGGTCTCGGGACAGCAGGCACAGGTTCTCGATGTAGTCGTCCGCGCCGGAAGGAACGAAACAGTGCACGTGCCTGTTGGTAATTACCGGGCCAGCATTGAGTGCGGAAAGCTATGGTATGGATCGCAGCCGATCCTGTCCTCCGCTGTAGCGATTGACTTAGGGCCCTTCACCGACAGTAATGAAGCAGGCCTTATGATGGGGCATGTTATTCGTTTAAATGCTCCCGGTAGTTAAAGGAATGCGAGCGTGAACTACATCCTCCAAGGCAAACTGGCTGTGCCGTGCGAAGATATCCTTGAGTGGAGCCTCTTCATGGGAAGCGATAAAACTCGCGTTTCTGAAACCACAATCGATGGATTTTGGGTGAGTACGGTTTTCCTCGGCATTGACTACAGCTTTGGGAGAGGTGAACCGCTGTTATTTGAAACAATGGTGTTCGTTAAAGAGGACAATGAAGTTCAGTTCGGCGAAACCGTTGAATTCCGCACGGCTATGGCTCGGGATTCTTTTTGGGGTAGTGCAAAGCGTGACTCTAACTGGGGTGATGCAGAGCTGTCCCATAAGGCCGCATGTGATGATATCAAGCGCCAACTTGAGGTGGCTCGGGAGAAAGTCTCGAACATGATCTATAGCGCCGTTGTTATGGGTGTTGTCGATGACTGATGTAGTTAATGAAAGTGCCGTCATCCAATCGTTTGTTGTGATTAAGGATTAGCCCCCATGAGTCGACCGAAAGCTGGAGGCCTTAGTCGTGGATAACGAACAGCCCCACGGCAAAATCACCTGCTTGGCGACCTTTGCTCAGAGCAAAATTGCCAAGGCGGCCAACGGCCATGTAGTACCCGTTGACACCTTGGCTGATGGTTTCGTTTGCCCTCGTTCGGGCGTAGCCTTCCCCAGGCTTTACCGCGTTTCCTACCCCAACCTTGATCTGCCGCCTGGCAAGAGTACCCCAGTCTTCGACGGGAGCTTTTTCTCTCGGTTTCAATTGAGCGCAGCCGAGCTGTATACCAACAGCGACTTTCCAGGCGTGCCGGCTGTACGCAAAGAAGCTTTCCAACTTCTGGCCGAGGATGATCGCTGCTGGCTTGAGGTCTTTGCCTTCGGTTGTCCTCAAGAGGCTAGCGGCTTCACCAGGGCTGCGTTGAGGTTGGTGTCCGATCCAGACCTGACTATGACGGTTCAAGGGCCCAGCGGATACTACGGACTGCTGGTGCGCACTGATAAGCCGATGCTGTACGGCATGATCACCTATCACGCCTCCGCCTTGAGGGAGATTCCAGCGCTGGGCAGGGAGATGATGTGTACCTTCACCACCACGGTGGATAGGCAGGGAGTCGTATCGCAGACAGACCCCCTGGCCCATCTTGAAGAGTTTTGATCGAGAGGGGCGCTGTCATGTCACGTGCTGCAACTGTTCACCCGATCTGGCCATCCGACCCCAATCGCTCCTCTGTGATAGAGGAGATCGACGCAATGGATTGGCAGTTCAGTGAGATGGCCAGGCTTCTAACCGACATCGAGCGTTACCCTGATCTTTCGGCGCGTGCTGGCGCTGTGAAAGAGGCTAGAAGGCGACTCGATATCCTGGTCCAGAGGGCGTACCGGGCAAAGCAGGTTGCCAGGGGCCTCCGTGTGCCGAAAGCCAACTGAGCCCGCTAGTTCACAGGAGAACGTATGTCACGAAACTATCCGCCAGGCTATTGTCCCGATCATTGCTCTGGCGGCCAGCCGAGCCGCCAAATGGCTGTGCATGACGAGGTGCTTAAGCGGTTTCCGGAAGAGGCTCGTGCCGAGGCTCAGGCGCACGGTGGTGCCAGGCGCTGCACATACTGCGGCCTGGTCTATCTCCATCCCATAAAACAATTAGGTGGTCGCCTGGGCTTCTGGAATTCTGGCGTTAGGGGAGAGGGTTGGTCGAAGTAGTTTATGAGCGGCACCAGACAAGTCGCTTGAGCTAGCCTATCTGAGGCTGGCTTTCTAAAAGTACGTTTCCAAGCCGTCGAAACAAATAGAGCCCATTGGAAAGTAGCTAGGCATTGCCGTGCACCACATTTCAGCGGCAACAAGGTGCATCTCAACGCCACACCTATCAACCACCTGACGGCAGCGAAAGCAGGCAATGCCTAGCGGACGCGGTTATACCACGACAGCACCTCATACTCACCCGAGTTTGGTTTCAGGGGTAGCCTGCAAAGAGCAAGCAGAGCAGTCCTGAGATGAGGATTTTTTTCAAACATCTTGAGTAGCTTCTTGCCCTCTTTTTCAGCCTTATCCTGATCACCTGTGTCGTTAGCGTGCATCCGGGCTTGGTAGACGTGTAATGCAGGGGCAATGTCCTTTTTCCAATCCAGGTCTCCAATGATCGAAACGGCCTGACGTACAGCGCTCAGGTCAAAATCGAAGCCAGAATTCGCTCCACAGAATCGGCACAGTGCCGGTGGGTAGGAAAGCTTGAGGCTATTGATTGGGTTCGCGTTCCCAATCACTCCGATCATCCAGGGTGTGTCGGCTGGAGCTTCGTGGATCAGCCACTGCGCTATGTGCTTTTCTCCGCTGACATCTTCGCTGGCTACGAGGACCAGTTCGGATCGTTCAGTGATTTCCAGCTTTCCAATTACAGAACTGCTGCCTGGGCTTGCTATGTAAAACACGTCAATGCCTGCACCTAGACGGTTGAGACCTGTGCCCTTTTTTAAGCGGGTCGGAACCTGCTGGGTTATTGCAAGTTCGGGCGGCATTTCTGGGCCAAGAAACTTTCCGATGCAGTCATTCCAAAAATTAAGAGCTTGCATATCAACACCACAGGGAATAATTTTAGGTCAGCCTACCTGCAGCCCAATGCGCTGTCCACTGATGGAGACCAAGATGGCTTTTAAATCCGCCCACTACGTGTTTGAAGGCGAAATCAAGGCTGAGCAGCCGTTGGCCACTTGCAGTGCCGCTCTCAAGGAGGCCGAGGAGCGAGTGCGCGGCAAGAATTCGCCGACTCCTGTTCCATTCATCAACACAGCGGCTGGACGCCGACTGATGTTTCCGGCAACAGGTATCCGAGGGAAGCTCCGCCGTGCTCTCCGCGATGTACTGCGGGAAAACCTTATCTTGCGTACCGGAAATGAGAAGCCTCTTTCCCTAAACGAGCACTATCTTCTGACCCTCGGCGGTGTGAAGGGTGGTGAAGCTACGGATAAGTCATCGGTCTCTCAAGAGGCCGAATGGCGCAAAAACAATGTGTTGCTAAGTCTCTTCGGTGCGGGTGATGCGGGTTTTCTGGGCATGGTTCATGGACGCCTTGCCGTTGGCAATGCGATCTGCGAATCCGTAAGCAGTCCCGTTGTCTTTAGCGGTGCGCGTACCGATGACTTGTACCGGGATCGAGGTCAAATCGAATTTTTATCTGCGGCTGACGTTGAGGCGCTGATTGCCCAGGCTGAGGGTAACCGTGATGCGTCGGCAATCAAGGGGCAGATCAGGGCTCTGGACAAGGAACGCAAGGCTGCACGTGCCGAGAAGAATGCTGATCGCGTGACCCAGTTGACCCAAGAGATTGAGCGTCTGGAAGCAGAAGTAAAAGGCGTAAAAGAAGAAGCGGGGGTAAAGAACTCTGTCGGCATGCCGCTTGCGGGCTGGGAAGCAATCCCTGCTGGTGCTGTAATGCTTCAACGCTTCATCCTGAACAACGCGAGTTTCGAGGAGCTGGGTGCTCTTCTTGCTGCGCTGGATCAGTTCAGCCTGATGCCAACATTAGGGGCTCACTTCGCCGCTGGCTGTGGCCTGGTGAGTGCTCGCTGGGAGGTGTTTAAGGTATCGCCTGGTGTTGGAAAGGTTTCGCAAGGTGTGCTGGTGCTCGAACCTTTCTCTGGGGCACTGACCGTTGAAGCTCCACAAGGCAGCGAGTTATTCCTGGCTCGCAAGGCGTTTCAGGAATACCTGGGCAGCGAGCATTTTAATCTGTCTGTGCCGAGTGTCTGAATATGCTGAGCCACTATATCGATCTGTCGCACGTCGGCGGGCCAGTTCGGTACGAGCTGTTTGGCCGCGTTCTGAAAGCCGCGCATCTTTCTGTCGGCGAAGGCCAGCCTATAGCTGTCGATTGGCCTATGTGGTGCGAGGAGAACGGAGGTTTTGGCCCAATCATGCGCCTTCTCGGTTCCCAGGCCGCTATTTCGCATTGCCTTAATCTTCTCGATCCGTTGATCGAGGCTGGTCTGCTCTTCATGCGTGGACAGGTGTCTGAGGTTCCTTCGCTTGCGAAGTGCCTGCATGGTTATCGGCGCAGCCGAAAGCCGGATCGTGGATCGCCATCCCATCTGCGTCGGCTTGAGCGCCGGGCGCTAGCGCGTGGTGAGGTATATCAGCCTGCGAGTGTATGGATTCACTCTACTCATTCATTACCTATGCAGAGCAAGTCGACTCATCAGCGGTTTCACATCTACATTGAGCGTGTCCCTGCCATCGCGGTAACCGGCGAGCTTCCTGGTTCCTACGGCTTCGGCATCTCGCTTCCCAGTTTTTGAGATTGAGGTGCAGTAATGAGTGATCTGGAAAAGAAGCTACTCAAGGTTGTTGACGACATTCTGGGTCCAGACGGCAAGTTGGTTTGGAGCCGCGAGGCTTATCACTACAACCCGAAACAGCACGCTTACGCGCAAACGGTTGTCAGAGGTTTCTGCCGTTACCGGGAGGCTGATAATGCTGCTGCGGTGAACCTTCTCCAGGCAGCCACAGGGACGGGTAAGTCGTTGGGCTATCTGGTTCCTGCCTTCGCGTATTCCGCGCTGACGGGGGAGCGAGTTCTGGTGTCGACCTTTACTCGGGCGCTTCAGCAACAAATCATTCAGAACGATGCGCCTAAAGCTCGGGACTGGATTCGGCAAGTAACGGGAACAGTTGTCACCTTCGCTAGACGTGTTGGCAGACAAAACTACCTCTCCGAGTCAGCCTGTCGCGAGTATCTCGATAGGCTCACGGAGAGTCAGGAGTCAGCACCTGATGCCATTGAGTTTGTATCGAAAATGCTGGCTTGGATCGAGCAGAAAACGCAATCGCTGCCAACGCTGGAAGACTATCTGTTTGAGGTTGGCGAGGACGGCTCCGTGCTACCGGCCGGGATTGAGCGTGCCTCGTTGTGCCTGAATGCCAGCGCCCCGGCGGAGGAGTTGGAAAGCTACAGCCAAGGGCTAACCGAAACCTTCAATGCCGACGTTCTGATCGTAAACCATGCATTGATGATGCTCGACGTTTCTCGCTGGGCAAGCATTATCGATGGTGGCGAGCGAAAAGCCACCATCCTGATCTGCGATGAGGCTGACCGCCTGGCAGACGCGGCTGAGTCTGTGTTGAGTGCAGAAGTCTCGGTTCACAGGCTCAGCAAACTCACCAGTGAGATCGCGGATGCCTACGCACTTCCTGGTTTGCAACAGTCCGTGTCGAGCCTCTATAACGCAGTTATGGAGATTGACGCTGGTGAATCTAAGTTGGCTGTTTTGCCGGTCGAGGTTACTCAGCGGATCAATGGCGTACTCAAGGCACTTCGCCCCCATGTCGAACATTTCTGCGAAATGCTCGAATCCTCGCAGGCAGAGCTGGATGCAAAACCCAAGGCTGTCCTTGCCGAGTTCTGTGACAGCTATAACGACCTTGCTAGAGTAGCGAAGGCTGATCAGCAGGACGGAAACCTGAGCATTATTAGCTGGTCGCCTGTACGTCATTATCCTTCGCTCAGGGTCGGAAGGCCGGAGCCTGCGCGTATCATCACACGGCTTCTGGCCCCTCGCGACTGGGATGAAGGAGAGGTTGAGGGAGTTGCGCCGCCACGTAGTTATCTCAGGGCAGCCCTGTTCACATCCGCAACGCTCGCTACTCCTGGTCGAACTCTGCCGATGGCTTTCGATGCTTTTGCCCAGACCATCGGCGTTATTCGGCATTGCCAGGCCGGCATGAATTATCCCATACACAATGTGACCGCAGACCTTTATCGCGTTTTCGACGCGCCGGAGGGCTTCGGGCACATGAGCTTTGTTCTGCCGGAGCCCTCTGCGCCTCTTCCGACTAACGTCGCCAGGGAGGATGACGACACTGCGATGCGATCAAATCCTGAATGGTTGGACTATGCGGCATCAATGATTCGGGCTGCGGCATCCTCTGGCGGTAGGACGCTGGTGCTTACGCTTAGTCATGGGGACTCCAGCGAGTTGGAAAGACGCCTTAACGGCCTTGTTGGCCTCATCGTCGCTCGGAAAGGTGACTCGATGGGGGAGATTAAACAACAGTACCTGCGAACCGAGAGAGCTGTTTTGATATCGCCGAACGCTTGGGAGGGAATCGATCTTCCAGGCAACGTGCAGAGTTTGGTGATCACTCGTATTCCCTTTGGTTCACTGAGTGGATTCCGGTTGAGCTTGATGGAAGTGAATCTGCGGCATCGAGGATTTAGCGACGCCGGGATCGATAAGATCAAGTTTGACAGTCTCAATGCGCAGGCCCGACAGCGTTTTTCCCAAGGTCTCGGTCGAGGGATTCGTCGTCGTGATGATCGTGTTCGAGTGTGGATTGCTGATGGCCGTTTTCCCTATCCGGCAGAATTTGCTTCTTCTTTGGATGAGGTATTGATGACGCCTCGGGAACGGGTGCTCAAGAGCTTTGAGCACTGCATTCCTGCTCGCTTTGAGGATAATTTCAAAGCATCACGCTTGTTCCTAAAAACCGGCGATCTCTACACCCCGGAGCTTGTGTAATGGCCATTCCCTTTAAGTTGGTTATCAAGCTGGCAACTCCTTTTGTTATGAGTAGGCCTCGCACAACGCTCGATAGCTTGCTTTCCGCAGCGGTGTTTCGTGAGTGCGGACTGATGGGGGCGGACACGATTCCCCATATTCCGCTTGAACAGGAATCTGGGATATTCAAGGGGAGCTGTGCATTCGTAGCAGGAAACTACTCCCACACTACTGTACAGCGAGTTATGAACCTTCGGGGTATCAATGACTTGTCTGAAGAGCACTTCGCACCCCAGTCCAAAGGTAAGGCTAAACGTTACCTGGCCATTGATGTGAAGCGAGGACCATATAAAGCAAATATGAGCAACTATGCGGGAATTGATGCGCGAACTGTGATCTTTTACGGTGTCGGTGATGCTGATCGAGTTGTTGAGTTGATACGTAACCACCTCCCTGGAATTGGACGTAGAGCCAATGCAGGAGCAGGTGAAATAGTCGATGTGAATTGGAAGCGCATGACAGAAGACTACTCGTGGATCACCCCAAGTGGCTTGCCAGCCAGGCCACTTCCATTGGCAGTGTGGAATAAAATCAGTGCTTTTCGGCCGGTGCCTGTTGCCGACCTGACGGTTAATGTCCCCTACTGGAATGGTGACCTGGTGTCTGCTGCCTATCCATTAGAACTGTCGGCGTAAAGTCGTGTTCCGCATGTCTACCACCGTGCGGGTGGTTTAGAGGAGCGCGCGAGAACATACAGGTCAGAGTTTTCCGCCGCGTAGGCGGCTTAGAAGGGCGATAGGTTTTCAATTGGGCTTAACGCATCGATTACCGCCGCCTTGGCGGCTTGAGGGGAGCGGGAGCGCGACCAAGACAAGCCACAGCAGTTTGCCGCCGCGTAGGCGGGTTAGAAGTTCGCTGCTCTCGATCCGGGGACGCTTCACACGTTTGCCGCCGCGTAGGCGGCTTATAAGCAGTACCCCGACGTGCAGATCGTGATTAGCAGGTGTGCCGCCGAGTAGGTGGCTTGAAGGCGGAATGTCGGCGAGTCCTCCGGCGGCGACTCGTTTGCCGCCGCGTAGGCGGCTTAGAATAGGTCGCGACGTGGCACTCGGCCACTCATCACGTTTGCCGCCGCATAGGCGGCTTTGAAGAGGTTGCTCCAGTCACCCTGCTCTCGCGCGTCGTTTGCCGGCGTATAGGCGGCTTAGAAGAAACGAGGCGGGCACCCCAACGAACACCTGGTGTTTACTGCCGAGTAGGCGGCTTAGAAGTGGCGCATGGATTCCATTACATCCCGCTCAACGTTTGCCGCCGCATAGGCGGCTTAGAAGAGCACGTGATTTGCGTTCTGCATCATTCCCCCCACCGTTATCCGCCGCGTAGGTGGCTTCATTTTATCGCAGGGCATGCGATGCCCAGGAGTTTAGCCAGCATGATCCCTAATTTTATCAAGCGCCTCTTTCAGCGGCACCCGGCTGGAATTGTCGTCATTGGCACTGGCGGCCCTGGTCATCAGCTCGAAGAGGTCTGCCGTGACGGTGAGCTGGTCAAGGTCACCGGCAATTACGTCATTCCCAAGCTGGACTGGGAGGAGGCAGCTAAGGCCCTAGACACGCGGGCCGAGCCTGCTCGCGGCACCCGCTAAACGTCTGCTGTATACACAGAGCCCGGATGGCGACCCCATCCGGGCTTTTGCTTATTGTGCGCACAGCTTGCAGGGTAATTTAAACTTGATAAAGAAACTCTAAATGAAGTATTATTACCCTGTATTTTGGCTAACCGGGGATCGCTAGCGTGCGAGTTCAAGACTACCGCGACATGACGGCTCAGATGTTTCGACTGGTGGATGACTGGTCAGCATGCGTTGATGAAGCGGAGCGCAGCGCCTGGCGAGTTCGCGTCGCAGGTTTCCGCAATGAATTCCAGCAAGCCGAGTGCCCGCGCGCCACTGACCGCGATCAGGAGATGCACGCTCTGGCGCTCCAGAAGCTCAATGCGGTGTATCAGCCGGCCAGTCCAGCGGTTATCGTTCTCGGCAGCGCTCCAAGCAGCTCTGGCCGCACCAGGGCGCAGAAGTACAACGCTTCCGCTTCACGCGCCGTTCGCCTTGGCAGGGCGGCCCGCTCAGCCAAGCGGCGAGGCTACTTCTGACCCTTCCTCGCGCAGCGAGCCCTGAGTACTGACTGAAGCGCATCCGAACAGAAGGCATAGGACATGAACGATCTGACCACCAAGGAATCCCGCGATGAGTTCGAGCGCATTGAGCGCTTCCAGAGCCTTCAGTCCGGCGAGTACTGCACTGCGCGCGAGGATATCCCGGAGGAGGACATTCCTGCCGGCGAGACGCTGCTGATCCTTTCCATCGATTGGGTGGATGGCGCTGCGCACACGGTTACCTTGCGGGCACACCCGCGCCATTACGGCCGCACCAAGAGCAAGCACAAGTTCCGGATCAAGGATTTCCTCGACAAGTTCGATCACGAACCAAGCGCTTCGCAAATTCGCGCGGCCGAGGTCAAGGAAGTGCAGGGTCGCGTGTTCGCGCTTCAACAGGAACTGGTCGACGTACAGGCCAGCCCGGAGAAGATGCAGCGCATCGTAGCGGAGGGCCTTGCAGCCGAATCTGCGAAGAAGCCAGGCGCAAACCCCGATAACCTGCCGGCCGTTATCCCTTCAGACGCACCGCCACCTTTAAACCTGGGGACTGCACTGACCCGTGGCATCAATGAGACTTCAATTCGTGCCCTAACGATGCAGGCTGAGCATCATCTGGCGGTAGTGACGATCCAGAAGAACTGGATCACCAGCAAGTCGAATGAAATTACCCAAGCCATTAGTGCTATGACGCCGTACTTCGAGGAGCAGGGTGCAGCCGTTCTGGCCCAAACCGAAGAAATGCAGCGCTACGTCAAGAAGGTGGTGGACGGTATCGAATCGCTCCAGCTCTATGTCGGCAGCGAAGTCCACGTGGAAAAGGTGCGCGAAGGCAAAAGCGCCCCTGCCGGCGTGCCGCTGAGTATCATGCAAAGTAAGCTCATCATGGTTGAAGAGTTGTCGGTCTACGCTGACGTTACGCCGCGCACTGACATTGCGGCGCTTAAGCTGTTTCTGGAGCTGCTGGGCACTGAACAAGGCCTGGTCGATCAGATTTTTCCGACTGAGCGCTGCGTCGTCTGCATGGCCTCGAACAGGAAAGACATCACCTACTCCGATTCACTGGTCTCGATGGTGCGCAATATCGAGAACAAGAAGGTCTTTCTGCTCGTGCGTGACGGCGAGAACATCCACATGGTGTTGTCCCCGGTTGAAACGCATATCGGTGCTGATCGGCTGTTTCCGACCCGCGACGAGGTGGATCGTCTCTTTCGCGGTTTCGATGGAAGCGACATCACGTTCGACAGCCTGGAGTACACCAGCTCGCTTAAGAGCTTTGAGCGCCAGGCCCTGCACTACAAGCGTCTGCTTATCCTACTGTGCGGCCTCGATCATCGATTGAAGCTGTTCGGCGACTTCTACGAAGGCCCGCAGGACTTCAGTTTCGTTTCGCTCGACTTCCAGGAAGCTCACTTCAACTTCATCCGCGACGATGATGCCTCGGCAATGATCAGTGGTGGCGAGCAGATCGAGGGTGTAATCAACTGGTTCTCTCGGATGAACCGTTACCTGGCCTCTGGGAGTCGTGTTCTTGGGCTTTGGGGTGAGGTCATTGACGAGAACTCTGCTCCAGGTGCCCATCGTATTCGTGCCCACTACTATGGGGAGCCTGATGTTCGCATTGCCTACCAGGATGGCAAGGACGTTTGCGTTGAGTTACCTGTCAGCCGTTTCTCCGACAACACGCCGACGAACGTGAAGGTCATGCCGAAGCGCTCAAGTCGTGAGCATACCTTCCAACTCATGCCCTACCTGGTGCTCGACGCAGTAGAGCCCGAGGAGATTCGGCACTACATCTACGACCGCAAGTCGCGTGTCGACCAGCTGTCCTACATCCGCATGTTCAAGCAGGCACTGAGTTTTATTGAGGCCGAGCGCGCCGCAGAGGTCCCTGCACGCGCGCACCTGCGCGCCTCCCTGATTGCGGGTGGTGTTGTACCAAGCGAGGATGCCGAGGGGCTTGTAAGCCATGCTGTGCGCCTTTGGCGTGCCTCCAATCGTGGGGCAGCACTCCCTACCCTCGACCAGGGCTTTGATGCTCCAGGCTGGAAAGCATTGATGGAAGTCATGTACCTGCTGGCGCATGCAGGCCGTGACCAACTCCACCGTGTTGAAGAGTTCGCTGCTCGGATTGATCTGGCTCCTCTCCGGCTGGTTGTGACCGGCAAAGGACAGCTGGTCCTGTATGCCGCGCCCAAGCCGGCCGAGCGCGATAATCGACTCACGCCCCACGTATGGGTGCATCGGATTGTGTTGCGCCTTGGGAAGCGGGCCGTGACTGAGCTGTACCGCAAGTGGGATCGCCTACCAAGCATGTCGGCATCCGAACAAACGGTGAAGCAGTTCGATGCCGCTGCCGACTGGCTGGGTTCGTTCTCCGGGTTTAAGTCGCAGGAGCAGAAGGACCAGGTACTCGCTAAATGTGAGCAGGGCGTTGAGTACCTGCGAGACCTGATCGGCAACAAAGAGGCTTTTTCTAAGCTCGCTGCCCGTTACGCTGCCGTGCGCCAGAGCTGCATCCACCGCACCAAGCGTTCTTCCAGGGTACGGAGTCCTGTGCTGACCGTTCCGATAGGTGTTACTTGGGGTAAGAAGGATGGGAGCCGTGAACGGCTCTATGTACTGGCGCTACGGGCACATAATGCTGAGAGTTTCATTGCAGCGATTTCGCCGTCGTCAGAGTTCCGCGAGGCGTTCAAGCTGATCTTCGTGCAGGCCTTCGCTAACAAGGTAAGCAATGCGCGTGAGTACGATGGATATCCATCTATGTCGCGGGTACTTTCGACCCTTGACCTAGTGTTGATTCCCCGCGAAGAGGCGCTGAAGCTCGATGACATCCCTCTGCATCATCCAGATGCCATTCGGTATGAGAATGCGTACTACAGCAACAACTCATCGCGAGTGCCCACGCTGGATAAGTTGGTTCCAGAGTTCATCAGCTACAGGCCGGGTCGCATGAGCGTATGGCTTGCCGGCGGTCTTTCTGTCACTGAGCGCACGGGTCTCGACAGGATATTCGGCATTGAAGTCGACATTGAGAAGTACCAGCCAGGCTCGATTCATCAGTACAGCTTCTTCCGTGGCGCTATGGGCAACAAGTCACCCTACGAGGTGATCTATGTTGCCCTCGGCGAAGGCGAGAAGAGCCCGAGGTTGGACTTTGCTAATGACTACTCGGTGAGTGGGTCATCGAGGCAATGGCTGCTCCCCGAGGAGTTCACGGTTATCGAGGCTGAGCTTAACGCCGAGGAAGGCTTAATCCGTGGTGATGACCTGCCTGAAGGCATGCCACGGCTCGGATATGAAGGCCTCGGCTGTTGGTACAAGCTGTACAAGCCGAGTTGAGTTGTGGCCATAGCGCGGAACAATCCAACCGGCGATGAGCCGGTTCGTAAACTGAACACGAGAATGATGACCATGAACCAGATCGTACAGCCCGAGGGTGCAACCGAGGCCGTTTCTCCCGCCGAGCTGAAGAAGCGGCGTAAAGCGACCGATGCTGTGATCATCAAGATGATCCCGAAGCTGGTGGAGGCTTTTCAGTGGCGGGTTGATGATCAGCTTCGTGAGGTTAGCCAGAAGTTGGTCGATGCTACCGAGGAGAACTATCCGTCGGTTCACCGTAGCCTGGAGCGTTTGCTGCGACAAACCATGGCCAAGCCGACGGCGCTTCCTCGCAAAGCCCCTGACAATCTTGTAGCACTGGAACAACCGCGCCTCTTGCTGGAAAAGGTTGTACTGAGCCCATCAGTTGAGCGGCAGGTGCTCGACATAATCGCCGAGAATCATCGGCAAGAGGAACTGGCTGCGTTTGATCTCGCGCCTCGGCATCGGGTGTTGCTTCATGGCGAGCCAGGAAATGGGAAAACTATGCTGGCCGAAGCTCTGGCCGGAGAATTGGGCGTTCCCTTTCTTCGGGTGAAGTACAGCGGCCTGATCGCGAGTCACCTCGGTGAGACCGGAAAAAACGTCGAGGCGATTTTCGACTATGCGGCTAGTGGCCCGTGTGTCGTCTTCCTGGATGAGTTCGACGGAGTGGGGATCAAGCGCGATCAGACCGGCGATGTTACCGAGATGCGTCGTGTGACTAACCAGCTACTGATTTCCCTGGATCGCCTTTCGCCGCACTGTATGTTCGTTGCCGCCACCAATAGCGTGCAACTTGTTGACGAAGCACTGCTTCGCCGTTTCGACTTCAAGGTCGAGATCACAGCCCCTGACACCGAGCGCTGCTTGCGCATTGCACAGATGGAACTCGCAAGGGAGAGGACGCCTGGTAAGGACGTTACCCACCTGGCGGATCAGATAGCCAAATTGGGGCTGAAGAACCTAAATGAGGTGGTGAACCTTTGCCGGCAGATTCGTCGGGACCTGGTGTTGAACGACGGCGCTGGTGTAGCCGATATCGTCCAGAGTGTTCAACGAGCATGAGTGGTCTTGCCCTTATCCCTGTGGCGCAGATTGAAGCCCTCCAAGATGACGTGATCGTCCAGGGAGGGCGAAATAAGCGCGCAATGTTTGACGCGGCCCCTTGGCTCGCTGACCTCGATCAAGAAGTGTTTAGCGCCGCTCAGCAGCCAGGCAGCCAGCGTGCGAAGTACAATCGGCTGAAGAAGTTGGCAGACCGGGTATCAGCTGCGGCCGAACCCCATGTCGCTTGCCGTAAAGGGTGTTCAGAGTGCTGCAATATTGCTGTGGTGATCACCAGCTTCGAGGCGGAGCTGATTGGGGAGGTGATACGGAAGAAGCCGCTAAAGGTCGGCGTTCGGCATGATGACCTGAGTCTGCGGGAGAAGTACTTTGGTCAGCCGTGCACTTTCCTTAGAAATGGCATGTGCTCGATTTACGCGGATCGGCCGCTGGCATGTCGTACCCACTTCAATCTCAGTGACACCTCGTTGTTTTGCAGCACCGAGATTCCTCCCGAGGACAGTCGTGTTCCGAATCTCGATTTCCGCGCATTCTGGGCATCGTATGGGATTGCGTTCTACGATGCCCCGAGGGCCGACATCCGTGAGTTTTTTCCAGGAAAAGGGTGAAGCAGCATGAAGATCGATTTACAGGTGGACTACCACCCAAGCGGTAACCGGACGCTCAAACAGCGCAACGAAGGCCAGACCATGTGGGTCGATCTACAAGAGCCGAAAGGCTTGCTGGCGAACCCTGATATGGGCGTGTTCTACCGCCAGGTGGCGAAGCATTTGGGTGATCTTGTGGCCATGGGGCATGAGGTCAGCTACGCCGACACTTCTGCTGACTGAGCGCGGCGATGTCTGAATCAGGGGTAAACGCAGCTGAGGTGCCCAATGGCCCTGCGCCAGAGCGTGACTGCCCTCACGGTCAGTTGGCCCGCGCATGCGAACGCTGCGCGGACGCTGCTGAGATTGCCGAGTTGCGCGAGCGTGTCCGCTTGCTGGAGCTGGCCGAGGAGGCTGCTAAGGAAGCCTTTGGCCATGTGGTACAGCAAAAGCGCGCCGCTGAGGCGCGATGCAGGAAGCTTGAGGGACAACTGACAGGCGCTTACGCGCAAATTCGCGTTCTGCAGAGTCCCACGTCAGAAACAGGCTCGACTACTCGCTGAGCAGCGTTACCTACGAAGGTTGTGCGGCCGGTGCAATAGCCGCAGGCTGTGCTGGTGCTGGTGCTGGTGCTGGTGCTGGTGCTGGTGCTGGTGCTGGTGCTGGTGCTGGTGCTGCCGGGCATCCCATCCAGCTTGCCCAGGATTGCGGGAATCTGTCGAAGGTAGCCAGCCACGGTTTCAGTTGGGGTTCCAGCCAACCTATTACCTCCAGGCACACCTGGTAGCTGTGGCGCATATCTGGTTTCAGCCATAGCAGCGCGTCGTGATGTGCTGCGCGATTGCGCAACTCACGGGCCGCGTTGAGTGCTTTCGATATCTCATGCCGCTGGCGCTTCTGCTTTGGGCAGCGAGGGAAGGCGAGGCGCAACTCCTTCCATAGCTCCACCTCGTGTCGCTTATTGAACAGCGTGGTCCAGAACCCGAAGCTGAGTTCAGAGACGATCCGGTCTGGTGTTGCCGCGTGAGCCTTGAGGCCGATCTTCTGCTTTGTGCTCGCGATTTCCGCTACGTCCTTCGCTGTGAACGTGGCCACCGCTTCCCACCAGTCAGCGCGTGCATACTTGGTCTTCAGCTGCAAATGCACGGCATTTCTGAGCGCCACCTCCAGGATGTGGAGGCAGGGCATGATCGATTCGGCGAGTTGAAGGTTGTGCAGGTACGCGACAGCGGCTTCAGCACCGCGCGGATTCGTTGCATAGCGTACAATGCGGGGCTTAGAGAAGATGCTCTCAAGCAGCGCGCCCGGAATTTGGTTACTCAAATTTGCACATCCTGCTGTCGCGTATTATATTGGTCTCGCAGCCCTAGGCCGCCCTCTCCCAGAAGTCCCTAATGGTTCATGCTGGTGATGACGCTAGGTAAGTATCCATGGCCCCGCTCTGCGGGGCCATCCCATTTCTGGGTCAGGGAATTATCACCCAATCGGCCTGGAGCGCGATACCAGCGACGCGATCAGCTTTCTAGTGCGCCGCCTTCCGCAGCAACTTCCGGCTTTGCTTGGCTGCTCGCTGCATTCCCCAGAACGGACTTCAGATGCTTGTAGTAGCGGCGTGCTGTGCGTCCGCTGAGTAGGCCCAGGATCACGCACGCGGCCATAACGGCCAGGTACGTGGAGACCTTTTCAGGCTCACGTTGCATGTTTGCGGCCAGGCTAATGACCATGAGCGCGTTGGCGAATGCGAATGCTGAGGTTCCGACGAGCCACTTCAGCATTTGTTGGTTGCTACGAGATTCGTTCATCGCTGCGTCTCTTTGATGGGTGCTATCGTTGAGTGCGTTCCTGGTTGCGCGCCAAAGCCCTCTGGAAAAAGAAAGCGTAACTCCCGGCGGCTCCAAGCCCTGCCACGACACAGAAAGCCCGAGCGGGGCCGGCAGCGGTGTAAGGTAGCATTGCAAAAACCACGGTCGCGGCTGTAAGTACAGTCGATGAGACCAAAACCAGCCCGAGCTTTCCGCTGCGCGCCGCGATAACTGCAGAGATGATCTGCATGATCACGAGCACGCTGGCTAACTGAGCGGCAAGCAGATTGATTTGCCCTTCAACCATCAACTCATACCCCTGAATTTCTTCGAGGTCGTAGGCTCTTGCATGGCGATGGGCTTGTCCAGCGAAGAGTTCAGCGTGGAAAGTGTCGATTGAAGCTGCTCCACCCGCGTAGCCCCGCGCAGACGCGGCGTGATGTCCTCTGGTGCTTGAGCGCGCATCTGCCCGAACCCTTTCGCCAGCTTAGCCAGAGCTGCGGTAGCTGCGGGGACAGTCATGAACATCCATGCAGCCGCACCCTGAAGGTTTTGTCCAGTTGATGGCAGGTCGCCGCTCAGGGCCTGGCCCAAATAGCGCAGAGTCGTGTCTGGGGTAAGCGCTTGGTATGCCTTGAGGGCTTCTTTCCCTGCCTCGCCCAGTATCTGGGTTTGATGGGCGATTTCCATGCCAAATCCGGCAATGTAGGTAGCGGAACAAAGAGCGGTCGCGCAGACGGCGGCGGTCGTAGGATCGATCTTAGCCAGGCCTGCACAGAATTTGCCAAATAGAGCGTCTGAGGCCGCCTTCAAGCGTTGTTCAAAGTTCGAGGATTGCATGTGAGCCTCCGTCACGTGTGGCCTATTGGGTCGTCAATTCTTTCCGCAGCAAGCCTGTAAACCCTCGTGCCGCTTCAACCATCTCGGGCACGCCGTCATCCGTGAACATGAACTTGCCATTAGATAGGTCTGTTAGGAAGCATGCGTACACAAGCGACTTGTCGCGCAGATCGGCCTTCAGGTTGTCGCTTATGGAGCTTTCGCGGATTAGGGTGGCTGTGCCATCCAGGTCCTTGATCAGCTCGGAGATATCCAGTTCATGATGAAGCATGGCTGCACTCTCAGGTGTGATAAATAGTGGCAAGTATACACGTAATGATATTCTTATACCGTGTATATTGTTTCCCTGATCGAGCCTGGTCGAGCAACCTAAGCAAAGAGGTATTTTATGAGCAGCACTGCTGGCGAAGCCGGCCTGAAGGTCGGAGCGCGCGACGAACGCCTGAATTACGAATGGCATGAAAAAGAGTTGTTCCTGTTCAAGATCAACCCCAGCCGGAAGAAAGCTTTCTACGGGTTAGCTGTGGGCATGTTTGTTTTCGGATGGCTGATCTTTTCAAAAGAACCTATTCGTTGGGGAAAGGCCTACGAGGCAAGGGTGGAGATCGAAGAGTTGACGCCTCAGATGGCCCAGCTCGCAGCGCTCGGTAAGCCACATGCAGTTCTGTGGATGATCAGGAATGATGAGGCCACCCGTGATGCGTTCTTGAACGGCGATCACGCCAAGCTTAAGGCAATGGCCGAAGCCGGGGATGCCGAGAGCATGTATTTATGGGGCGTGCAGTACTTGGTACAAAAGAAGCCCCAGGAAGCACGTGAATGGATTGCTAAGGCGGCCGCTGAGGGCTTTCTTCCTGCAGTGAAGTACCTCCGTAGGGGCAAGTAGCTTGCGCTCTGCCTGGTGAGAGCTTCCGTATCGTTGGAGGGCCATCAGGCAATCTCTGCCGTGCTTCTGTTTTCCGTTGTGCGGTAAGTTGAAACTACCTAGAATGATGCTGGCGCGTTGTGCGCCTTAAGCAAGTTCACGAGTAGTTGGAGGCTGCCTGATGGTGGAAGCGAGTGAGCAGGGGTATCCGGACTTTCCAGTGCGCGACGTGCGGCGAATGTTCAGGGTCCTTGTCGCATTGGACAAGCTTGGTTCTTCCAGGCTGACCCAGTTGGTCAATGAGACCGGCTATAGCAAACAGAACATCCTCGATAGCATGAAACGGTCTGGCGCACAGCTCGGTGTGGTGATCGAAAAGGATGAAAACGAGTACCGCCTTGTGAGCTGGGGGCCGGCACTGAACAAGGCTGGCGTGAGAAAGCTACTTCGCGAGTCTGTATCCAGCAATGAATAAGGAATCGACCAATGCCTGATGCCAAAAACACGCTTGCCAAGATCAATTACTGGAACGACTGGGCGAAGCTCTCATTTTTCATGTTGTGCGTAGTGATAGCTGGTGTGGTAGCTATTTCTCAGTCCTCGACGCCAGTCACGGGCGAGGCCGCCATCGGCACAATCCTCGGAACCACTGTGATCGTAGGCTGGCTGATGTGGTCCCTCGTTATGCGGCAGTTCTGGCATATCCGATCCGAGGCTTCACCCGTTCGCGTGCGCAGTAACGGTCAATAAGCATGGCGAGGCGGGGAGGGTCGTTCCTAGACGCGCTTTTCAATCTGTCAGTGAAGATGCCCTGGTGGCTGAGCCTCGTTTTCGCGTTCTCGACCTACCTTATCTGCAGACATCTGGCTGGGGGCGAGGTAGGGGCTCTTTCTCATCTCGGCCACGGTGGGTACGCCGGCCAGCAGATTGTCATAATCTTCGCTATGTTCGCTCAGTATGTCCTTCCAGCTGTCTTCGTCCTCGGCTCTGTAGTTTCGTTGCTGAAGCGCACTCGCCGCGCGCGGCTCTTTACTTCGGTTGCTCGCTCTGCCGTACCCTCGAAGGCTTTGGAAAGCATCACTTGGCAGCAGTTTGAACAGGTGATCGGCGAGGCCTTTCGCAGACAAGGCTATCGAGTCGACGAAACTTCGAATGGCGCTGATGGTGGTGTTGACCTGGTGCTCTTCCGTGATGGTGAAAAGGCTCTCGTGCAGTGCAAGCAGTGGAAATCCGTAAAAGTGAGTGTCAATGTTGTCCGCGAGCTTTTCGGGGTCATGGCTGCCGAAGGTGCTAGCTGGGGTTTTGTGGTTACTTCCGGTGAGTTCACGAAGGATGCGAAGGCATTCGCCCGTGGCCGGAATGTCCGGTTGATCGATGGCGCTGTGATTGGTCAGTGGATGGCTGAAAATCGGCTGCCACCGCCCGCGCCTGAAGAAGCCATTGTGACGACTGCGTTGCAAATAGTGCGTTGCCCTCGTTGTGGTGGTGTTATGCAGACGAAGGAAGCGAAGAAGGGACACAGCGCCGGCAAGCTTTTCTGGAGCTGTGCTCACTTCCCCCGGTGCAGAGGAGCAAGGCCGCTGTGAAAGGTTATGACCGTTGGATTGATGAAGCAGTTGATCAGGGGCTGAGCTTTGAAGTCCAGGTATCTGGAAATGGTGACACCATCTGGGTGCACGCCTCAGACGGCTCAACCGTAGGCCGCTTCTCTAAGCGTTTCGGCATCGATCTGCATACCACCGTCGTTGCCCAGATGGCTGGGGCTGATCAGTGTCTAATGTGCACCCATGGTGCAGCTGGGGAGGAAGAGTGGGTGCGATTCCGAGAGGGTATGCTCAAGCACTACGGTTTCGTCGTGCCGGCCTCCGCGTTGGCTTTCTGAATAAAGCAGGCGAACCAGCGCTCATTGGTCGGCATGCAAGTCCTGCAAAGCTCAGGTGTTCTTAAAGTTCCGAGAAGCGAAGATCAAGGCGAAGGGACCTACCAGCAGGACAAGGCTCAAAAGCATCCATGCCGCACCAAATGCAGCCTCCCCTGGTTCATAAGTGGGGGACAGTACTCGTAGATATGCACCCCCAGCACTAAGACCCCTGGCAAGCAGGAAGAGCCCTGCAAACGCTACGGCATGCCGCCAGCCCTTCTTAAGATTTAGGTGCTCGATAATGTTGGACAGCCAAAGAAAGCCGACGGCAATGGTTGCGAGCACGGCAACCCAGAACAAGACACTGGCAGCGTCTGCCATCATCGCATACCAGAACGTTGCCTCACTTTGTAAGCGTTCTGCAAGAATACCTGTAGCGCTGGGCTCATTATTCCCCATGGCTGAGTGTCCTCCTTTGTTCCGTTCTCAACGTAATGCTGGTATTCGCGGGGCTTAAGTTCCGCGTTTAATGCCGTGGCGGTACTTGCCGTTATCGTCAGAATTGATCAGAGAGCTTCTTCGTCCTGGCTGGCGTTCTTGTCGGTTGCGAGTGTCGGAGCAAGGGCATGCATTGAGAACGCTGTACTTAGAACGGCCTGCACGGTGCATTTGTAGGTCTTCGATGCTTTGCGGACCTGATCAAGAACATTGGTCCTGATCCGGCATGGGAGCGCCACCTTGTCAGCGCGCCCAGTCCTGCCAAGCCCATTGAGGAGGGAGCGCAGCTCTGCCTCATCCTCCCTCATCAATCTTGCAAATGCTTTCGCCGACCAATCGCCCCAATCATCGTCGCTCGCTTCAAATGCACGCCGAACGCTTTCGAGTTGCTCGTTAGTGAGCCAGACCGGATAGTTGACGGTCGTGGTTTCCACCGGGGTAATCGTTGTGCCGATGGGAGTACGAGTCATGCGCGGGCCTCTTCCTCTTCGGACTCATCGATCTTGTCGAGTGCTTCAAGAATTTGCTCCAGGGCTGTCGCGAGGAGCTTCTTGCGCGCGCGATCCGGTGCTCCGTGCCAAGTCTTGCGGACCCTTTCGAGACTCTCGCTGACTTCCGAGGGGATACCCTCGATCTTCGACAGAGCAGACAGCAGACGTGTACCGCCTTCTGTACCTGGCAGCCGCAGCTTGACCTGTGGCATGGGTGGGCGTGGCGTCTTGGCTCCGCCGTTGATGTTCGAGCTTTGTTGACCGGTTTCCTGGGGAGCGGCGGCCGGAGAAGCTGGAGGGGTATTCATCAGCTCGCGTAGGCGAGCTGATGCCGCCTCGTACGCAGTTCGTAGGCTGGTAAACCCGTTGTTGGTGATCTGCTCCAGCAGGGGATCATCTTCAGCAAGGCAGCAAAGCGCGCGGTAGTAGGTGGCCTGGGTTCGGCCGCAGCCGAAAACACCCATCATCAGGTCTACCGAGATTTCCCGGTTGTCTGGACCTAGCTCGCCTTTTAGAGCACCGCAGGTGCTAAGCACCTTGCGCAGTGAAAGAGTAATCTCAGCGACATTCAGGCCTGAACGCTGAAGGTTCTCGATCAGTCGCATCAGGTGAACTCGATCCTCGGGGACGAGTTGAAAAATCACCTGGTCGTGTGTGCGCCCTGCCATGAAAGCAGCGCTCCAACGACGCTCGCCGGTGATGATTTCACCAGTTGGCTGTGCAGTAATAGGCTGATCGATCCCGTTCTTGTAAACGCTATTGGAAAGCGAGAACAGCTCAGACCAGACCCCGTGCTCGGAGATTTTTCCCTGATCCAGTAGCTCCTTGAGGTATGCCTCCTGGCGAAGTCGCCAACGTTCCACGGCTTCTTTAGGCTGGATTTTGAACTCTTCAAGGCGCTCGCGAGTAACGCCGGCCATCTTCAGAGTGACCCAGCGCGGATTTTCAGGCGAAGGGTAGACCTTCGATAGATCGGCCTGCGCTTCATAGCGCCGTAGTGCCTTGTTCTCCATCTGACTAAGGGCCTGCGCGGCTACGGTTGCCTGGCTGTCGAGTCCGAGGCCGCCACCAATTATCTTTCTTGCGCTCATGCTCCCACCTCATGACCCAGCGCGGGGAGATCAGCCTTGATCTGCTCCCACAGATAGCGCACGAAGCGACGCGCTTCCCATTCGATGTTGGAACCTTCCAGGTCTGTTACCTGATCAGGCGCATTCCGGTAATCGTCTGTCTCGGCATAGCCGATTCGCTTTTCCATCCGAACAGGCATCAGGTAACGACCGAAGTTCGGGTGGTCTTCTAATGAGCGCAGCGTCTTCTTGTGCAAGATGACGTTCTTTTCGACCCGATTCGGCAGCAGGCCAAGGAAGCGCAGCGGGACATCGTTGCCACGGTTTTGAGCCTGGCGGCTCACATAGGTGATCATCGAGAGCACGCCGTCTACGGGCTGCGGCTCAGGAATGAAGGGGATGTAGACGTGGGTGCAAGCCGCCAAGGCCGCATCGATCAAAGCCGATTTAGTCGGCTGGGTATCAATGATGACGCAGCAGTATTTTTCAGCAAGCGAAGGGTCACGCAACCATTCGACCATTCGAGCGGCAAGAACTGGGACCTTCTCGTCTGGCATGCGCGAGGCTGCGACCATGAAGTTCTCATGGGCAGGGACGACATGAATGCGCGGGTTAGAGGTAGGGTAAGCAAGCGGCGCTACCGGCGAACCTGCGCCAAGAAGGTCAAGCCACAGATCACATACCGAGCTGTAGCTGAGGCCGTCAGTTGCTTCGGCCAGCTCGTCATGAGGGATCGGGATCACGCTACCGTCTTCATGGCTTACAGCGGCGAGCTGCCAGCGGCGAGTGGTGTTGGCCTGCGGGTCGAGATCGACGATCAGAACCGGCTTACCTTGATTGATCGAGATATCTTCGGCGAAACCTTGCGCCGCCACGCGGCTGCTAGTCGTTTTGCCTACGCCTCCCTTGTAGTTGACGCTGCCTACCACCGGCACAAAGGCCATGAGGACCCCCTTCTTGTTTGTGAGCCGCATCGCCTGCGGACTTGAGACGTTACACAGATAGGTTACACACCAAAGTTACACGGCGAAGTTACACGGCAAGATTCCACAAATCAAGTAAAATGGTCTAAACGGTATTATGATACCGTGGCATATATACCCATTGGGGAGGTGCTCTATGCGCACAGCGCAGCAGCAAAGTGTTCAGATACAGGAGATGTCGACGAGCCTTCGCGAAGGCATTCGACTGGCGCAAGAACGCCTGAAAGCGGCTGAGTTCATCGTGACTCGCGATAACGCCAGTCGCCTGAAGGTGGGCGGCTGGTTCGTAGCTGGGGTGATCGGCGTTGCTTCGTTAGCGGCCATTGCGGCGGCCCCAGCGGTAGCCGTCGTTGGCGCGGCTTTCGCGGCAAGCATCGGCACCGCCGGGGTAATGCTCGAATCGACGGCCCGGAAGCGGGAGGCAATTCAGGATGATGCGCGTGCTTTTCTGAAAGAAGCGCAATCGATCACCAAAGAGCTGCATGCGGCATACAACGAAGTGCGCCGCGAGATTATGCAGAACCAGTCGGCAACCAACGACTATTCCCCAAGTGCGGACATGATCCAGTACCAGGCTGATCGCGCGCGCATGGCCCAAGAACAGCAGCAACGGGCCGAGCAGCAGCAGAACCAGTCTATGGATCGTGGGCTGAGTGTCCGCAAGGATCAAGGCCCCCGCCTGGGCTAGCCCAGGACAACGCCCGGCTCAGCCGGGCCCTTACTAACACTCACGGCGCTCAGGTTCGAGCGCACCGCAGGAGGCAAAATGGCTTTCACGTTGCGAGACGGACTTCCAGCCGACGCCTATGCGCAGTACCGGCTCCATCTTGCTTGCCTGACCGGTGTTCCAGCCGATACCCGAGAGGACGAAGCTGCGAACCTGGTGGACGGTGGCTTTGACCGCGCAGTTCTGCACCTGCTGCTTGAGCTTTCAAATCCAGTTCCGGTGCGTATCCCGGCCGATGACGCGCAGACTGACGCCCCCAAATATTCGCCGGATTTCAGTCGAACCCTTTATGGCATCGCCAGCGGCATTGCTTTGGCTTTCACGGTTTTCGGCGAGAAAGATAAAGCCCTTCGCTGGCTGAAGAAGCCAAAGGACCGATTTGAAGGAAGAACGCCACTCGATGTTCTTCAGGATGACGAAGGCCAAGAGCAAGTCATTACCATGCTGGTCCAGATCGGCGAAGGTATCGGTGCATGAGCAGGAAGTGGCGCATGTCCCCGTTCTCCGACCTAAGCGGGCGTGGTGGTGTGATTGCACAGGGTAGGTGGCACCATGCAGGTCGCCCAGTGGTGTACCTCACAGACAGCCCATCATCGGCCATGCTGGAGACTCTTGTTCATCTTGAGATTGATCCAGAGGACCTGCCAAACACCTTCCAATTGCTTCAAGTTGATCTTCCTGATCACGTTTCCGAACAGCGCGTTGGCACTCTGCCAACTGGTTGGAGGGAAGATCAGGAGATGACCCGGAAAATCGGAGATGAATGGCTCGATGGCGGAGAGTCCCTGATACTCGAAGTCCCCAGCGCCATCATGCCTCATACCCAGAACTTCCTATTGAACCCTCAGCACCCGGAAGCTGCTGAAGCTTGTGTCAAAGCAGAGCGTTATCCATTTGACACGCGCCTCCTGAAAGGAGCGCTCAAGCGATGAGCAGCGCGGGTTTTTCAGGCAATGCCGCCGGTATTGAAAGAGTCGCCTATAGGCTCCCTGAAGAGTTGGGCGGTGATGAGGTAAAGACACTTGTACCGGAGGCATATCTGGGTGCCGTTGCCATGCGCTTCTGTCGGGGAGCTGGCCAGCGGTGTGCGATATTCAGTCGTTCGCTCGTTGCGGTCTTCCCGTCCATTGAAGAGGCCACGATGGCTGCGATTTTCGCTATCTGGCCAGATAAGGGCGGTTTCTCGGATGTGTACCTGGTTCCTGCCCCTGACGCTCAAGTGAGCCATCGACGTTGGTACGACTGGGCGTCAGCACCGGAACATGTTCCTCAACCATCACTGGAGGCTTTGCGCAATGGCTAACCTGATCAGCCGTGAGCCATGGTGGTTCCTTCCCCCGAATCCGGGCCAGGACGAGATGACCTGCGAGTGGGGGTATCTGGAGCATTACGATGATGGTGCCTTTGTCTTCGTTCACGTGCGCCCGTCAGATGATGAGATAGCAAATCGAAAAGGGTGTCGCCTGGCCTGTCGAGACGCGGCACAAGGAGTACAGGAGTGAGTTTTGTTCGGCAGTTCAGAGAGAGCATGCGGAGCCTCCCGGCCGGGGTGCGTGCTGTTATCTGGATGTTGGCGATTGGCCCGAGCCTGCTGTGGGTTCCTACGGTCTGGTTCATCATTACTGAATTGCGCCGGGGCGACGCGATACTCAAGGTATACGGCGTTGCTCTTGAAGCAGGTGTAGGCAAAGAGGCCATACAGGCTATTGAGCCGGCCCTCGTTGTGATGCCATCCCTTACCCTCGTTTCGAGCGTGGCGCTTGTGGCTCTAATCGGAGCCATAGTCGCATTCTTTTGCATGCCTTCTGTATTGCGCAGGCGTCGCGCTAGCGGTGCCGCTAAGGAATCCGTATGAGCTTTGGACGTTTTCACAACTGGCTAGCTGTCAAGCCGATTCGGCGAATGCTGTTCGTCGGCGGCGTCAGCATCGTGACCTTCAACCTGATCCGTCTGCTAATTGGTGGCGGACCGTCGCTCGCCGCTACTGCTATTTGCGCGCTGCTGGCCATTGGCATCAGTGAGACTCTTTCTGCTGCCCCGCAGTGGCCAAGAGATTGGACGGCAGGGCTTAAGTCGTGGGCTTCAAACAGCCCTGCGCGAGTCATTAAACTGCTTGTTGCGGTGCTCATGATTGTAGGTTGCAGCGCTGCTACAACCACGCCCTCTGATGAGCTGGCACAGGCGGTCTTTCGTGGGGTGAAGATGGCAGGCATTTTCATCGTAATCATGCTGCCGCCGGCAGTCCTGATGTTTCAAACCCACACTGGGCAATGGCAGTCGGTTGCTCGCGGGATGCAGGCATTTGTGTATGGGCTTGCGGCATATTCGTTGTTCCTCTGGCTGGTAGGTCTCCAGGGCGATGGGTGGGCTACGGTATTGCGCGAACAGCCTCATGAGGTAGTCATTGCGCTGATAGTAGGTGCAATTTGTTGGGTGATCTTCAGCATGGCGCGAACCTTGTCCTGGGAGCCAGTGAAAGGTGTTGACCTTGCGAAGGCTGGTCTTGCCTGGCCTCTCCAAAAACCCAGTCAGCAGGATGAGCGTCATACGGCCTTTCATGAGGCTGGCCACGCCCTTTGTTATGCCGCGCTTGGGAAGCTACCGGATAACAGCCGAATGGTGATGAATGACGGCACTGATCCCCGTGGCGTCCTTGGTTTCGTTACAGGGGTCGACGAGGGTAATCGCCTGTCGAGCCAGGTGTTTGTCGAATGGCTGATGCTGGTATTTCTCGCCGGCAAGATGGGCGAGATGATTGGCATCGGCCAGGCGACTCTTGGTGCCGGTAGCGATCATTGCAAATGGCAGTCGGCTGCGCGCCAGTACCTTTCCAATCACTACGAAGGCATCTACTACATCGAGCCCCAGAACAAGTTCGAGCAGGTTCTCAACGACGAAAAGCTTCAAGAGCTGGAGCGACTGCAGTTGGTTCGACTTCAACAGTTGTTCGATCTGAATCGCGAGGTGTTCCGTGATCTCGCAGAGGCGTTTCTGGCTAAGCGCGTTCTTGAGCGTTCCGAGATGATTCCGTTCCTGGCCAGGGTCACTCTTCCTGAAGGGTTCCCGCGCCCTTTCGGCGACTTCTCAGTCTTCTGCCATGATTGAGGGTGACCATCATGAGTCAAGCTCCAGTTCAATGCGCGCGTGTTCTCCGACTCGGCTTGAATACCCAAGGGCGCGATTTTGTTGTTGGAGATATCCATGGAGCGTTTGACTCCCTTATCCAGGGAATGCGCAAAGCTTGCTTCGACCCGAAGGTGGACCGGCTAATTTCCGTAGGCGATCTCATTGATCGTGGGCCTGGTTCTTATCGTGCAGCGAAGTTCCTTGCACAGCCGTACGTGTATGCAGTGCGCGGTAATCACGAAGACATGCTTATGCAGCTCTATGCGCAAGGTGAGCCGCCAGAGCAGGTACTGCAATGGGCAGGAAGGCAAAATGGGTTTGGCTGGTGGTTGGAGACATCTGCCGAGGTCCGCCGAGAGATATTGGATGCTGTCCGAACATTGCCCTTGGTGATCGAGGTCACAACTCCAAGGGGAATCGTGGGTATGGTGCACGCTGAAGTCCCGCAGGGAATGGACTGGCCTTCCTTCATTGAGCGGATCGAAGCTGGTTGCGCTGAAACTGAAGAGATTGCCCTTTGGGGGCGTTCTCGCCTGAAAGAAGGTGATGAATCAGGTGTGTTCGGTGTTGGCCGAGTGTTTGTGGGGCATACACCTCAATGGAGCGGATTGCGCCGTCTGGGAAATGTTTACGCGATAGATACCGGCGGGGTTTTCGCTGAGTCCAAGCTCGCAGAAGTGCCCGGTGCGCGACTTTCATTCGCCAATATATCGATGCAAACAACTGATCTTACGGCCTTGCTGGAGTCCACTGAGCAGCTAGTAGATGTGCGAGATGGACCTACCGGAGAGAAGTCCTTTGGTTTCTATGTTCGGTAGACGATGGGGGAAGGTATGAACCCTGCGTTTGAAGAGGCTCTTACCGCGCGCCTACGTTGGGTTGATGTCGTTGTGCTGAGCGGTATACCTGGCTTTGAGGAACAAGCCGAGGAAGCCATACAGGCGGCCTACGATGCCGTCCATGCTCTGGCATCGAAAGATGTGCTCATCTACCAACATTATGGGCCGCGAGCGCCTTCGCTTCTACTGGATGTGCCGGAGTTGGCCGACCAGTACAACCTCGCACATGAGGTCTTCACAGAGTGTTACCACCGGAATGCAGCTACTGGATCGCTCGGTGAGGTTTCCGCCGCTTGGCTTTTCCCTCGTGAGCCGTTGGGGCTTCCATACTCGAAGTGGCTTGCGTCCGTGCAGTCCCATCTTGCAAGCATGATGCGAGTGCCATGCTCGCAGGTGTGGGAGGTCATCAACAAAGTATCTGTTGGGTCTGCGAAGTACTTACTAAAAGGCTGGAGTGCGGGGTTTGGGGCCTCGCAAACGGCAGAGAATATTCACTGGGATTACGATGAAGCAGTTCGGTTTGAAGAGGAAGAAGCGCTCAGGCGTCACTTGGAAGACCTTGCCGATACCTATGCGCACATCGAGGCCGAGTTATGGGCAGGGTGGCGTTCCGATTTTGAAGATGATCAGCGACGCCTCAAGGAGGTCTGAAGGTGGATAACGATTTCGATGCACTCCATTCCGAGGCTTTCATCGAGACAGGCTTCTGGGGTCGTAAGGGCGCAGGCTGTGTGGTGTTCGCTCTAAGCACGGGTAAGCTGCTATTGGCCCATCGTTCTGACCTGGTGCTTGAGCCAAATACCTGGGGAACGTGGGGCGGGGCTATCGACCCGAAGGAGGACCCAAAGAAAGCAGCATTGCGTGAACTGTCCGAGGAAACAGGCATCGGTGCTGCCGATCACAATCGAGTGATCGAGTCTTACGTGTTCAACTCACCTGATGGCGGCTTCCGCTACCACAACTTCATCGTTGTAGTTGATGAAGAGTTTGAGCCCGACTTGAACTGGGAATCTCAGGGGAGCGATTGGGTAGCACCAGATGACCTGCCGGCCGATCTCCATCCTGGGCTTGCTGCTTTTATGTCTTCGGATATCGCTCAGCAGCAACTGTCTGCTCTTGTTGCTGAGTCGAATGGGCTGAATGGCGTTGCTAAAGGGGGCGAGGAGGTTGATCAGCCTCTATCAGCTGTCGAGCGTTTCAAGATGACACTGTTGGCCATTGATGAGGAACTTAAACAGGAACAACCCAGGCCCAGCTCGTTGCCAAGACTTGGGCGCTAGTTTGCCGCGCGCCATTCACTGCGCGCCGGACGAAAGCTTTGCACAGAACGGGCAGACCCAACCTTCCTTGGTCTTTTTCCATCCATCGTCCCGAGCATCTTTTTCCAGAAAGCGCATCGTTTCCAGAAGACTTGCCCGGTTGTCTTCTGCCATGTCCATGGGACCGATGTTGTCAGATGAGTAGCACCGCTTCGTCGGGGCGGCCTCTTCTTCAGAGACTTTGCCTCTGTTCTCGCAGCGAATCTCTATCCAGGTTGCCATGGATTCTGTCTCTGATTAAGACCGCAGGTTTCTGGGGCAATGCGGTAGGCCACGAATCGCGTCATCCCAGTGCCGCTTGCGGTTGGGATCATTGATGATCCGGCTGACGTACACCGTTGACACATCCCACCATTGTGCCAGGGAGACTATTTTCCATCCCTTGCGGTGGATATCGTCCTTCGCTTCATCTGGTGAGAGGAGGGGTGGGTAATCCGAATGCACGTGAGGCTCCTTAGAGGGTCACAGTTGACCTTAGAGTTATCTGGCCGACTGCCCCGACGCCCATCGCGCCCTCGATCTCAGCCTGGTAAAGCCCGAGAAGACGCCGAGACAGGCGGCCGCCTTCATGCAAGGTTTTCCCCATGCGTCCAGAGCCGCCGCACTCTTGAAGGAGTATCAGCCGGGCGGGAGTATACTGAGTTCCGTTCATTCCGCTCCAAACGCTTCCTCCTGACAGCCAGACGAGCATCATGCCGGCGGTTGTGCGGGCGAGAACCTTGTTCTTCCCCCAGTCCGCTCCGTTCAACAGATAGGGCACTTCCTCAAAGCGCTTCATAGGCGTCTCGCTACTGCGATGTATCGGCTTGAACAGGAATGGAGGTCGCATTGGCGTAAAGGCGCTGCTTGTCGAGCATGCCTGGTTTAAGAGCAAACAGCTCGCGCAGCAGTGAAACTGACTCCTCGCTGTCTTGCCCCGCCAGGTGATTCGCGATGCGTAGAAGGGTTGCGGCCGGCAATAGCGCATCGGTGCCGTAGAAATCAGGCAACTCGTCCTGCGAGGAAGCCAGCAGCGAATGAGCGCCACCCGTGAAAATCGGAACGGCAACCACTTCATCACGCTCCATGCGCTCCAGGAGTTGCTTGGCTTCTTGGTCGGTAATGCTCAGTGCTTCGGCTATCGCCGTAGCGCGAGTGACCTTGTTGGCCAATACCCAGCACAGAGCATTTCGGTACTGCAGCTCTCCACGGATATCGGCGGGTAAATGATTCAGCGTCATAGCCTCTCCTGCGTTGCGTGGTCTGTTCTAGGCCGGCGAACCGGCCTAGTCAGTAGTGCATCAGATGGGGGAAATGGATTCCAGTTGGACCAGCATCGCATAGTGCTTCCCGGCGTGCTCCCAGGTGAGTACTTGCCATTCACCGCTGGACATCGTTTTGCTGCCAGAGGCTTGGTACAGGCTCGTGCCGCTGGGCTCTGGTAAGAGGTGGCGGAGTTCCAGCTCGACAGTCGTGTCGCTACCAACCATGAATCCGGGTTTCACCTCCAGTATGTACCCCTCGGAAATGCTCGTAGGGGTAGTAGCCATGCCAGATGCGGAAACCGTAAGTGTCCCGCTTTTGCGGACATCCCGATCCTGGATCAGCTGGGGCATGCCATCGGGCGTGTCCAGCAGTAGGTTGTACTGCTGCTGGAAGCCATCCGGCGTTGCTATGGCCGAGAGCACATCGTCGTAGCTCGCGCCTTTGCGGAGGAGCGAAAGCCCTTCCGCTTGCTGATCAGCCGGTAGGGGTCTGCTCACCTCGCCGATCACTCCTACGAAGCGGAGCAGGGCTGTCGAGTTCTCATGCGGCCGGAGCGACGATGGCAGTCCGCCTGCGGTCGCCGTCCCCCCAGCCTGTGCGAGCATCGCACACAGACTGAATGCTGCTGCGAGGAATGTCTGCAACGCTGCCCGCATATCAGTTCCCCGCGTGGGCCGGGCTCAGCTTGTTGAGCTGAGCAAGCAGGGCGTATTGGTTCTGGCCCGTTTTCCAAGTCAACGCCTGTACCTGACCCTGAACAAGGCGCTTTTGGCCACTGGTGTTGACGTTGGCTACAGCGTCAGCTTCCTTGGCCCCGAATTGCAATTGGATGGTGCTATCGATCTCGGCTTGCGCTGTCGCGTTGTCAGCCGGCCGTGCCGCAAAAACAGTGATCGAATAGCCCGTCTTGAATGGCGTCAGTTCATTCGTTACTTCGGTGCTGCCATTCTCCAACTGCTTGACCTTCACCGAGTTCACGAAGTCAGTCTTTTGGCTTGCAGTAACGCCCGGAATCCCATTGTCGAGCATGGCCACGCGAGGCTTGTAGAGAACGGTGTAGGCCTTGGAAGACTTGTCCGCGAACGCTGCCATAGCTTCATCCAGGGTCGTTGCTTGCTCGGCGGCCTTGCTCTTTTCATCCAGCCCTTCGAGTTGATTCTCGAAGCGGATGATCACCATTTCATAGGTGACAATATGGTTGGCGTCGGCCGCTGCGTTGCCCTGCGTTTCGGCAAAGGTTGCCTGGCTGGCCAGCAGCACGAGCGCGGCGGCAGTGATCAGACTTTTGATAATTTTCACGGTGTGCGTCCTCTCGTTCGGTGTGGTTCAGAAGTTCGGCTTGTAGTCGAAGCCTTTCTCGGCTTCGGCATCGCTGAACGGAGTAATGGCGTTCTTCTTGTTCATCGTGCTGTTGACGAGCGAACCGGGGAACATCTGAATGGAGTTGTTGAAGCCCTCGACCTCTCGGTTGAAGATCACCACGGCAGCGCCGACGTTTTCTTGCTGTTCAGCAATCTCACGCATGAGGTTGTTCATGACTTCGGAGGCCTTCAGGTCTGGGTAGGCTTCGACTGCAATGCGCAAGCCGCTCATAAGGGCTTTGGTAGCCTTTTCCGCATTCACCAGGGCGTTACCGTCAGCCTCGGCCGGAAGCGCAGCGATGGCGCTGCGCAGGCGCGTAATGTCGGTCATAACGCGCTGCTCATAGTCTTGGTAGCTGGCGACCTGCTGTTGCAGCGCGTCGAGCACTTTCGTCTTCTGGCGCTCGTAGGTGAGGACATCCGCCCAGGCGCGCTGGGCGCGGTTGTAGCCGCCAATGATGCCGTTGTAGAGGGCGATCACGAAGCCAATAGTGATCACGGCCAGGCCGATTGCAACGATGACAGAAAGGTCCATCGCTCAGTTCTCCGTTTGGGTTTTGGTAGGGGTTGGTAGGCTGAAGTTGTCGTCGTGTTGGTCGGCCAGCCTGTGAGCCATTGCTAACACTTGGGTGAGATTGGGGAGCCGTACGCCGGCATTGATAAGCCGGTAGAAGTCGTCTGGCGAAGCCAGGTCGCAACTCATGTCGAAGTCGAGCAGCGTGCTGTTCTCGAAACTGAGGCAAAGCCTGCCGCCAAGTGAAAACTCCAGATTCAAGCCTTCGAGCTGTTCACGCATTCTGAGGAGATGCAGCACCGTAACCGGCTTTGCAAATTTGACGCATCCCATGGTTGACGTGCCCGTCAGCACAAAGGCCCTGTTGAAATCGCTGGAAGAGGTTTCAAAGGAGTGTTCGAAGTCGACAGCGGATTGACCATTGGATCGCAGAGAGACGCCTTCTACCCATGGGAAGTCGATCACCAGGCTGTAGCGGTCGAAATGGTCATAGACGGTCTTGGTTCTGGTTCGAAAACCGCCTCGACCATCAGATACGCGCTCGGTCACCACTCGCTTGTTCACGTAATGCATTTGGCAGTAGGTGTACGAGAGCTGGTGGGTTTCCCCTGTGTATGACGAAGTGAGCGCAAGCTTGATGTCTCGACTGTGGTTACCGCGCGAGTAATCGCCAAATTCTTTTAGCAGTCTTGTCAGCAGCTTCTCATTACCCATTGGGACTGGAACCAGTCCGGCCGTGATGCGAGAGGATCGCCGGGCGATATCCTCCGAAAGGTTTGGCAGCAAACTCGCGCGACTACCCATGAAGGCAAAGCAGGCCAAGGTAGACGTGCCGAAAAACACGGCAAGTCCAATTTGCACCAGTTGGTGATCGACCCCTGTGGCTTGAGCTACCCAGGCCTTCATCTCGGGCGAGCCCCAAATCGCGAACGCGATAGCTGCAAGCGCCAGGGCTCCCAGCACGATTGCGGCGGCCTTTGGCTTGGTTTGATCGAACTCCAAGGGGCCCTTGAATGCCCGCACGATCTGCACCGCCTTAAGCAGGCTCTCCTTCGACGTCGATTTTTCGGCAGTCGCTGTTGCCTGCTCGATCATGCCCAGCAGGCGACCATTGTGAGTGCGATTCCCCATTGTTCCCTCTGTGTTCGAAAAAGGCGCGCGTGGCTGCAATGAATTATGGATGACGCAAATATAAACCATAGTTTGTGAAAAGCAAGGATTGACACAAACTATAGTTTATCTAGAATGAAGGCGTGAATATGCCAATCGAGGTGGCTCGCCATGAATACCGCAGAGGTCGCAAACCTCCGAATCGAGGCCCAGGAGTGTAAAGGCGACAAGGGTCTGCGCGCCCTTCAGTCTGTTTTTGGAGGTGCCAGCCTGGAGCGTCGAGCACTGATCATGGCATGCGCCAAGCTGCTCTCGCCGAGCGCAACCCTTGAGGGAAGCTGGTGCGCCTATCAATTGAGTAATGGCGGTTTTTTCATGACGCCGCCCGCACCTCTGCGCATCGAGATACCTGCAGCAGGTGTTGATCTCCATCTTTGCACCGAGGCGGCGGGCGTGGTTTGCAGCCTGTATGCGTATGAAAGGCTGGCTGAGCTGAGCGGCGGCGCTCGATTCGTCGTGCTCCGTGAGCGGTTGATGGCTTACGCCAGGCAAAGACCTGATCGCACTGCGATCCTGGAATGTCTTTGCCAGCGTGATGGACAGTGAAAACAGGACTCAACAGTCAGGCCGTCCAGGCCGCGCAGAAGCGGTCGGTGTGCAAGGAGAGCTTATGAGCGGTGTAGAAGAGGCGGCTCAGCAGGGGTTCACTCATGTCCGTACTTCGGCGGGCTGGGTCCCGTTGGAGGCATGGACCTATGAAAAGCGCGAGGGCTTGGTTCTCGATCAGGCGCGCCTTCTTGGTGAGCCGCGCCCGCTTAGCACACTTGGAAACTTGGCGTCAGATGGCGAAGGCCATGGCTGTGCCCGCGATGTTTGGGAGCTGGCCATCATGAAACGTCCGCATGGTGTTCGGGTTTCGTTCAGCAATTACGCCGGCACCGGACGGGCCCGTCACATGCTCAGCACATGGCCCCGTATCAGCGAACACCTTCACAAACTTGGACTGCCTGCCCAGGACACGCTCCTCATTGAGGCTGGTATCACGGGTGGTGGCGAATTCACCATCCAGGCCCTCGGGGTCACCATCCGAACTCTCAAGTAGCAGCTACTGAACGATTTTGCTTAAGGAACGATCATGCACGTCACTCTGGAAAAAGAACTTGCTGACAAATTCGACAGTTCCCTAGAAGAGGGCGGTTTCACCGAGCTAAGGGAGCGTCTCGGTATCCGCAAAGGTCTCGACACCCACCGTTCGACAAGCATCGGCGTCGAACTGATGCTCATGGATGGAAATGCTCTGGAGCTTCTTTACGGGCTCGCCAAGGAGGCTGGCGACCGCGCAACGCATATGGCCGTCAAAAGCTATCAGTCCATCATCACTGAGCCCGAGTCCAGCCGAATCAGCAGTCTGAAGATGTTGATCCCCGGTCTGATCACTTACCTGAAAAAGCATTACATCAAGGGCTATCTGTTCAAGGTGGACGAATCCGGTAACCCGGAGCCCTATCTCGTCCACAAGATGAAGTATGACGAAGGTGATCGTCGAACCAAGGAAGCTCCGTCCGTGACCGTGACGCTATTGGCCAATTCGCTTTCATTGACCTGGAACAGTCGCACAGAGCGTTGCGAGAGCGGCGACGGTTCGATGAAGACCTTCAACATACACTTCAACAGCAACGACATTGCGAAGGCAAAGGTGCCTGAGCTGCTTGCGAATGAAGGCTTCGTGATCGAGACAGAAGACCTTCATGAAGCGCATGCAGAGCATCTTCGTCTGTTCCAGCGGTATCAGCCGATGCAGCACCAGCAGTTCCGTTGTACCGGCAAAGCGCTCATGCAGACGGGCAATAGCTGGTCGCGAAACATTGTCGACCTGAGCCCGGAAGGCACCAAGGCAGTGAGCGAAGAGTCGCTAGCCGGTCGCAAGTTCGTCCCGCATGCGTCGCGCGAGTTTTGGGAGAAGCATGGGGTAGAGGAGGGATTCGATGAGATTCCGTATCACTGCCACCTGCTGATGTACAACCTCGACCTGCACGACATGATGCGTGTGCACGTGGCCAATGTTCGGCCCTACGAGTACAAGCCGGAGCTGCGCGACAAGCTGGTGCTGCCGAGCAACCATCGCGACTTGATCGAGATTCTGGCGACGGATATGGACGTACTGATGGACGATATCGTCGATGGCAAGTCGGGCGGTACGACCATTCTCTGTGTCGGTGAACCTGGCCTGGGTAAGACCCTGACGGCGGAGGTTTATTCGGAGGTGATCAAGCGGCCGCTGTTCCGGGTCCATTCCGGACTTCTGGGAATCAGTCCGGAGGCAGTGTCAAAGAACCTCAAGTACATTCTTGACCGTGCTCAGCGCTGGGGCGCTGTGCTGCTGCTTGATGAAGCGGATGTGTATATCCGGGCGCGCGGAAATGACATTGAACACAACGCTGTTGTGGCTGAGTTTCTGCGGACCCTCGAATACTTCAGTGGCTTGCTCTTCATGACCACGAACCGCTCGAAGGACGTGGATGATGCGATCCTCTCGCGCTGCATTGCGGTTGTGAAATACGAGTTGCCCAGCCCCGAGGATGCCAAGGCCATTTGGCAAGTACTCTCGAAGCAGTTCGATCTAGACCTGGGTGAGGCGCTGATCAATGGCCTGGTTGAGGCTTTTCCCAAGGCAAGCGGGCGGGACATCAAGGAGCTGCTGAAGCTCACCTCGAAGTGGGTCCGCCGCAGAGACATTTCGTTCAGTGTCGATGCGTTCCGCCAGTGCGGTCAGTTCCGGGGTCTCTGAACCGGCATCTCCCCCCGGCTCGCCGGGGCCATCAATCAGCTAAGGATTTCTCAATGCTGCGTAAAATGCTGGTGCTCGTTCTGCTGAGTACTTTGTCCTTCGTTTCGTTCGCTGCCGATCTGAGGGTGGCCACCTGGAATATCCAACGTCTGGGGGAGGGTGGGCAGAAAAGCTTTCCGGCCATGGCTGAAGTCATTGCCCGCGTGGACTTCATCGCTATTCAGGAAATCATGTCTGAATCCGCACTGGCAGAGTTGCATGATGCTGTCCAAGCCCGCACGGGGGAGCCCTGGGGCCTTCTGAAGTCCCACCTCATTGGGCGGGGTAGCTACAAGGAGATGTATGCCTTCCTGTGGCGCGAAACTGCTGTCGAGTACGTGGATGGCGCAGTTGTCTACCTGGATCACGGGGACCGTTTCGCCCGCGAACCACTCTCGGCCAGGTTCAAGAGCACCGGCACAGGTGAAGAGTTTGTAGCTGCCACCATCCACGTTCTTTACGGACGAAGTGAAGCGGACCGGATTCCGGAGATCGAGGCGTTGGGCGATTACTGGGAGTGGCTGCGTGAGGTCTATCCGGAGACGCCTACGATGATGGTTATGGGTGATTTCAACCTGCCGCCCTCCCATCGCGCATGGGCGTCAGTGAAGGCTAGTGCGAGACCTCTCGTAACTCGTGGAGCCAGTACTCTTTCTTCGGTGAACGGCAAATTTGCCAATCTCTATGACAACGTGTGGCTTGGTAATGGCAGCAGCATGGGGGTCACGAGCGCGGCTGTGCTTGCTTACCCCAAACTCATCGGCTGGACTCACGCGCAAGCGCGGCAGTTTGTCTCCGATCATGCGCCGGTTGTAGCGACCCTAAGTACTAATCCTGGTGCTGCAAGCGAACAGCTGACCGTTCAAGCGCAACCAACCACGGCCCCGTTCCAAATTGCTGCAAAGCATCCAGACCACTCAGGTGAGGCGATGATTCGCGGCAACCGAAACTCAATGATCTTCCACCGCGCCGACTGCCCAAGTTATGGGGATGTGAGCCCTCGTAACCGGGTTGAGTTCGCAACCGCGCAGGACGCTGAGGAAGCAGGGTATAGGCTCGCCGGAAACTGCCCGTGAAGACCTGCGCCAGGGCGGTAACAACAAACATGATGAGGATGAAATAGATGGTCGAGTCTCTGAAAACTGAAGGTCTGCTGGTGCGCGTGAAGGTGCCGCTGGTTGCGTTTGCGATGTCACTGGTGGGGTTGGTGGTCGCCCTGGTTCTGAGGCCTGATGGGATTCTGCTTGCGGTCGCCACAGGGGCTTTCGTTCTGCTATTTGCATTTCAGGCTTCAATGGCAGCCGCTGCATCTTTGAAAGCATGCAGCTCTACGAATGGTCCTGGTAGTTCTGCGCGGAGAAAATTCGCCCTTGGCGTGTTTTGGGCCTGGCTGGCACTAATCATGTTCACCGTTTGCTACAACCCCGCTCTTGCAGCATCAACCGTGGGGGGCTTCGTTGTCGATACCGTTTTAGGTGGGGCGCTTTTATGGTGCATGGCGCTGAGCGGTATTGCTGGGTATGAGGCCTTTCAGTTGACTCGCGCCGGGCAGCCTGAAGAAGCGGCAACTGTTGCTGTTCCAAGTCATGATCCAGAACTTGTTTCACAGCGGGCGAGGGTGGCCAGTAATGTTTCGCTTGAACAAGGTCAGCAGAATGAACGTCACGACGGCTAGAATGAGAGCGTAGGCGTTCAGTCAGTAGTAGGCATAGTGGAAGATACCTTGTGAATTTGAGAGCAGTTTGGATCGTTGTAGGCAGCGTGGTTGTCGGTGGTTGCAGCTTGAAAGAGCCAGTTCCCTACACCTATGTTGACCCTGACCCCGTGTATCGCGAGCCTGCGGACTACACGATTATTGAGCCTGCCGAGCAGGTGCAATCTGCCTATCGCGAGCCCGTAGAGGTGTCCGATCCTACAAGTCAGATTGAGGGTTCGGTGACCGTGGTTGGTGGGGAGGAAATGACCCCTCTGGCGATCAGCCAGGCACTCCGTGATGCTAAGGCTGCGCAATCCTCCGGCGATGTCGCCCTGATGATGAGTCTGCTGGAGCAGGCTGCAACTCTCGGTAGCTTACAAGCTCATTATGAGCTTGCGCGCCACCTGATGTCCGGCGATGCAGGAGAGAAGAATCCTGCGCGTGCGATTGAGCATCTGAGGCTGGCGGATGAAATGGGGTATGGTCAGGCTACCCGTGTTCTCGCCTGGCTATATCTCAAAGGTGAAGTGGTTCCCCTTGACCTTGCGCAAGGGCAATCGCTGATGGAAAAAGCCGCCACAACAAGCGTCCGTGCTAAGCGAGAAGCCGGTCTGCTGTACGCCAACATCTATCAACCCAATCTGAACGATCCAACGAAGGGCGCGGCCTATCTGGAGGAGGCGTACGCTTCCGGTGATCCCGAAGCGGCCTATTTTCTGTTCGGTCTTCTCTCTAAGAGCAGTCAACCCAGCGCGGCCGAGGCTTTAGACTTCGCTGCGAATGCAGGTCATCCCAAGGCACTTTTCTTGAAGGCCCAGAATGAACTGGCAACTGGAGACCGAGTTACCGCTGGTGATCTGATGAAACGTGCGGCACTGACCGGTGATGCGGAAGCAATGTACCAGTACGCTACCAATGTTCAGATTGGCAATTTTCCATCGCTGGAAAGCGATCTCGAAGCGTACGTTTGGTATTCGATTGCCGCATCAAGAGGCCATGCTCGTGCCAAGCAAGAGTTGGCTGCCATAGCGGGCGTTCGTACTATTCTCGATCATGAACAACCTGGGGTGATAGATCAGGCGGTGGCGGATACATCAGCCCTCATTGCACCTTGGCGCAAGCAATAAACGGGTGGGGGAGTGCATGTATGCCGTGTTGTAGCATTGAACAGTTCGTGACCGAGTTTTCCGAGTATTGGTTTCGAGCCAAGCATTCCCCTTCACCTCTGCTCATCGATTGGGAGCGTGCTTGCCGCGACTGGAGGCGATATCACTGTACGGCTGCCGAAGCCGTTTCAATGCAGGTCAGGGACCTCTTGCTTGAGGCAGAGTACATCTGGCTTTCAGGTTATGGCGGTAGTCCTGGCAATGGCGATGATAGAGGCCCCGGCTTCCCGTGGACGCCTTCTCCGCTTCCATCTGGACTGCAATCAATTGCGTAAGGAGCGCGCTTATGGGGCTTCCGTCATTTGATATTTCATGGGGCAGCTCCGGTGCAACTAAACCGCGAATCCTGATCCTTGAAGTGCGTGATCGACTCGGCCAATCCGATGACCCTGTAGCTTACCTCGCAGTCGAACGAAAGGAGACGGTTGTTCGTAACGAGTCGTCGGAGATTGTGCGTGCTTCACTTGTTCTCGAATATCGTGTAATTGATCCCTATGGCCATTCTGAAGCCGTGGGCGGTTCTTTTGCCGGCAGCTACTGTGCTACGGCCAACGCCGTATCGCTGACCTCAGCGAATGTGACACGAGGAGCAGTTTTCCTCGATCCTGAGTCTATTCAGGGTCAGCGAGTGGGAACCTATTTGATGAACGAAATAGTCACCTGGGTCCGGCAATGGCCAGAGGCCATTGTCAGGTCTATCTCGTTAAGCGAGGCTCAGGCGAGTCTTGATAACAAAGTCAGGCGCAATTGGTTCTACGAGCAATTCGGCCTGGAGTTTGCCTATGCCGATGCTGACCATCGCGCCGGTAGTTCGATTGAGATTCCCGCCGGAGCGCTAACCCCATGTAGCGAATGGGAGCGGAACATCAAAGAGATTCCAGTGCACATCTTCCTGGGAGACCTCATAAGCGCCAGGAGAGACGTTGCAATGAGCCACAGCACGCTCAAGCGAGCGTTTCATGAGTTGCTTGGAGAAGTGAGAAAAGCTGAAGCGTCCCCGTGGCTTTGGGCGTCGCGTGTTTGGTGCTCCCGAAATATAGGCCTGCTCACCAGCGTCGGACTTGCAGCGGCTGTAGTCGCGGCGTACTTGGTGAGAATTTAAGGAAAATGGGATCAGGCGCTTGCCATTGACTACACGATACAATATAATTAAATCGTGTACTTGCTGGGGTGGGTTCAACCCATTTGATTCAGCAGGTGTTGCGCAGAGGTAGCTCAGCTGGATAGAGCGGCCGCCTCCTAAGCGGCAGGTCGCGGGTTCGAATCCCGCCTTTTGCGCCAGATTTCGTAGTTTTTGCCGGTATAGCTCAGTTGGTAGAGCGTCTGATTTGTAATCAGAGGGTCGTGGGTTCAAGTCCTGCTGCCGGCACCAGGTTCGCGGGCGTAGTTCAATGGTAGAACCTCAGCCTTCCAAGCTGATGGCGCGGGTTCGATTCCCGCCGCCCGCTCCAAAACCCGTTATCGGGTTGGCTAGGCTCTCGTCTTTGACGGTGCCCAGCCTGAGCCTCATGCGCAGTTCGTCACGGCTCTGCGCATGGGCCTCAACCAAATGCGCCGAACGCTACAGCCATAGGCTGCTGCATGTTTAGGAGACCGTCATGGCACGATGGGGAAGTAACTTTGCCCAGTGGGTCACCAGGCTTTTGAGGAGCCTGGCCGCTCCATTCTGCGGTCAATCTCGGCGCTTGAAAGAGGCCGCCCTTCCGGCGGTTGTGCATGCCAGGGGAGTCAGGTCGATGGCTCTCAAGGGCGGTTGCGCCCAAGGCCATCTCCGATTGCGGTAGGGGCTCGGCCCACCGGCTGGAGCCCCCTGAATCAGTCCATAGGACAACACGCCTGGACCCCGCCCGCCACGCCTACCGGGCGGGGTCAACTAAATAGGACGCTTGGCCGAGTGGCTTAAGGCAGCAGTCTTGAAAACTGTCGAAGGTTCCGCCTTCCGGGAGTTCGAATCTCCCAGCGTCCGCCACCTCCCCCTCAAAGGCCTCTGGCCTTTCCCCCGTCGAACCTGATATGGAACAGCCTAACTCCGCTGCAAACTGGAAGGAATTTCGTCCCAGTTCTTGGTATCGGAGTGATTTGGCTGGTGCGAGTCAGCCGCAAGATGATTCTGATCAACCGTGCGCGAACTACTGGCTTGAAGGGCCTCCCTATTTCACATGTGAAAGTTCCGATATCGGTCATCCTTCCGAGGTCATGACGCGCAGATTCAAGACTCGCGAGGCGGCTATGGCCTATGTTGATATGACCTGGCCATTATCTAGCTACGAAACGATGTGAACGGAAAAGGACTGAATGCTGATGACTACTAGTGTTCTACAAATCGAAAGCTATGCAATTGCCATTGGTCAAGGGGAGGACGATAAGCCAGTCTGTTTAATTGTCAGCATAGATTCGCTCGATGCCGGCGGAGAGATAGCCCTTTCTGCTGTCGGGGCGCATCTGGTTGATGGTGACTTGGTTCTGCATTCTGAAGTTGGACATTTGGCACTTAAAAGCCTCGGTGAAGCTTTCAAGCAGGCTGTCATGATGAAGCTTCCGTTGGTTGTGCTTGATCCAGTTTCGGAGAAGGAGCACCTGGTGCCTACTAGCTATTCGGAGGCCTCATCAAATGAGTGCTGAGATGGGGGCAGGCACGCAATGGCGCTCGTCATTGCTTGAGCGACTTGGTGTTCAATCTGCGGTTGTAGTTGAACAAGGTTTGTCTGGTAAACGTCATGGAGCTGCCCTCGCTGCTGCTCTCTCTTTGGCTGTTGGATGTGTATCAATAGGCGTGCATGCTTCTGAGCCTGACAAATGTTCTGACAATAAGCATTCCGTCGATATCGCAAAGGCTGTAGCAGCTGACACTTTAGGTGCTACACCTTGCACAAGTGATTCTTTCAAGGCTATCAACATCGCTGGCGATGTTGCATCCCTTGCGGTGAATCCGTCAGGTAAGCTTCTATCTAAAGCAAGCCAGTTGGTTGTGGGGAGTGCCGTCGGTGCTGCGACAAAATCAGAAGATGGTGGCCGTCACGCTGCCGACCTTGTAGGCGCTGCTTTAGGTGCTTATGTAATGGGGCCGGTAATCGGTGCATATATGGTTTACGACCAGGCACAGAATACTTACACCTTTGTACAGGAACGTCAGCAACGAAAGCTCGATGAGAAGCTTGAGCAGGTATCCGAGCGTATTGCCCGCGTACAAGCAGAGGAAACCTTGCGTATTCGCTTAGAGGAGCGTGTTGAACGTCAGTCTCTTCCTGAAAAGGTGCGCTCGGCTGATCAAGCCCAGTTGATGCACTTGGTGGAGCTTTCATTCGAGACAGGGTTCGTTGACCCAGCTTTGCAGGTCAGGATTGACGTTGAGGAGGAAGTTGAGCGTCAAGGGAAACAGGTTGAAGATTGGTATGGCGTGTTCAAGGCTGGCAATTCCAAGCTTTCTGGTATACGAGCCAACTTCCTTCAAGGTCTGGAACGCATGAATGCTGGAGTAGACGCAGCTATGGAGCCTGGAGATGCACATGAGTCATCAGGGGTAGTAATTCGTTATCCTGGATTGCGTTGAGACATATGTAGTCTGTAATAAAAACGGGCCCCTCGGGCCCGTTTTTCTTGCCAATGCCGGCGCGCTTAGTTCACTGCATCTTTTAGTGATTTACCGGGGCGAAAGCTCGGAATTTTCGCGGCGGCGATCTCGATGGACTTGCCGGTCTGCGGGTTACGGCCGGTGCGCGCGGCACGCTCTTTGACATTGAAGGTGCCGAAGCCCACGAGGGTTACTTCGCCGCCGTTCTTCAGTTCCGTGGTTACGCTCTCGATTACGGCATTAACGGCAGCGGCGGCCTGGCTCTGGGTGATCTGGGCGTAGTCGGCTACGGCTGCTACCAATTCGGACTTGTTCATGTAGTGCTCCTGATGTTGATGTGCCCGTGGGCGGTTATGTGAAACAAAAGTGTCTAGCCCATTCTCGGGCTGGAGGTTTTGCGGGGTACTGCCTCTGGTAAGTCCGCAGGTTGGCCGAAAATATCCAGCTGCGGGCCATTGTCTTGAGTTGGCGCTTGGCGTGATGCGGTGGCCATCGCTTTGGAAAGTTCAGGGGATATGCTTGGCGGCGTCTCGGAGAGAGAGGTCACCCGTGGTGCCTGCCGGCTCGATGGGTACTGGATGCGAACCGATTCGCCCAGCTTCACGCCCTCTATCAGGTCAGTCTTCAAGGTATCCCTGTGGTGGAGGATGCCAACGCCGTTGCCGATGTTCTGGATCACCATGCCCAAGTCATTGACAGTGATTGGCCCCTCATACACGACGCCTACCATTGGCTTCCTGATTTCGGAGACAACCTGGCTGGCCGAGTCGGTAAACTCAGCGGCAATCATTTCCACCAGCTCCGGCATTGACTGCGGTGTACGGCCTTCGGCGAAGTTTGTGATGGTATCAGCGATCATCCTGCCGATCTCAACGAACGGTTCGTAGACAACGCTCTGGCCTAGAACCTCGTGCGCAACAGTTTGGGCAAGGCCCTCGATAAGGCCTTCTGGTATCTGCTTTAGCCTTGCATGCTCAGATACGGTGAATTGACGCAACAGATTAGGGTTGGTGGGGTGGGCCAGCTTCCAGTCTGTCGACCTCACGCGAGCATAGCCTTTTGTGATTGTGCCAACCTGGGTATCGGCTTCACTGACGATCTGCATTTTGAAGCAGTTGCCTTCAGCAGCATTGCGCGCCTCTTTCGCTTTGAGGCCGGACATGCTGCTCCACATGGGATCATCGACGGGCACCTGATCAAGGATGTCTTTCAAAGGTGATTCCTTCTTCTCGGGGAACTGCATCATGTCCCAGCTGAAGGAGAGTCCTTTGGTTACCGCCACCATGACCCAGCGCTTTCTGTCCTCGTGCGCATTGAAGTCGCTTCCGGCGATGATCGTTTCGTAGGTGTCATAGCCGAGGTCGCGGAGCTGGTTTCGCAGGATGCTGGCGCTGGCGCTCGATGCGTATGGAACAACGTTTTCGAACTCGATGATTGCAGGGTTGCCCTTGCCCAAGATGATCAACGCCGGGACCACAAGATGCCCCACCTCGGGATGATCCTCCGGTTTATCGGTGCCACGCTTGGCTCGACCAGAAATGGATGCGCCTGAGCACGCAAGCCCCAATTCGGCGATGTCGATCCTGGGGATGTGCTCCATGGCGGCCGGGTCGAACGCAAGCTCTTGAATTGGTGCTGCGAGGGGGATGGTGTCCTTACCCCAGGCTGAGTTTGCCTTCATGGCATGCTGTAGCAGCTCAGGCCGTATTTCGGCTGCAAATGCCAGTTCCGACTTGATGCCGCCCTTTTCGAGGCCTTTGTGTAGGGCGTGCGTGAGAATGCCGCCACCGAAGCAGACAGCGCCAGTCTTGATCGGCTCTCCGTTCTCGATCTTACGGCGCAGTCGCGTCAGGCGTTCCTTCTTGCGTAACTCCGTGGCCAGCGGCAGCAGGTATATCTCGCCTTCGCGCTGCACCAGCCGGACGGCAGACATTCCGTCGAACAGCGCGAGCAGCTCTTTGCTGTTGATATCGATGATCGGCAGAGCGTCTTCGCCCTTCGCTTTAGAGCTGACCACGCGCGAGCCGTCAGGGTTGGCGCGAAGCACTACGGTTCCGCCGTTGACGTGAATGTCATAGCGCGCGCCAGGCGTAAGGCCTGCATTTGCGACCTCGCCGCCTTGCAGCCAAATGCGGGGCTTTCCACGGTTGAGGCCGATGTTCTTGACGTAGTAGCCACGCATTGAGTTGTCTCCCGCTTCGCGGCCATATTGAATGGCGTTACTATATATGGTATTGTGATATTAAATCAAACAAGATGGATTTTAGCATGACAGCGCACTGCACCGTAGCCCCCGATCTGGAGCGACTTGGCTGGACCGTCGAAATGGTCAGCCTCTGCGCCGATGAAGTGATCAACACTCGCGACGATGGCGGGGATGAGGAGAGCGCTATTGCCGCCTTCCTGCTGGAGAACAAACTCAACATGACCCAGGAAGCTCGCGTAGCGATTTTCCAAGAGGCCGATGCGCGTTGGTATGGCAGTCGCCTCCAGTCCCCAGGTTCCTACGTCCAGCCCTGCATGAACGTGTGATTGAGGTGGCAATAATGAGCAACGCTGACTCGGTTGTAGTGCCTATGCACAAGGCACTTGAGGGCAAGCAAACCATGGCTCAGGGCCTGCGCTCGCAGATGGCCACCACGTTTGATTCTCTTTTTCGTGCTGCGCAGGACCCGCACCCTCATTCGCCTGGTGGTCGACTTCCGTCTGTCGGCCCTTGGCAGCTCCCAATACGCTATGCGGGGGTATCAGGCGAGGTTTCGCACGTTGCTGGCGCACTGATCGACGCTCACCGCGCGCAGCGCCCCTTCACTAGCAATGCCATTGAGTTGCGTTGCGACTGTCTGTCTCTTTGCATCTACGTCAGCGGAGTCATTCAGCTCTCAGGGCGCGGCAACACCGGGACTCGTCATGCCCGTGTTGTGGCTTACCTCAAAGACAGCCACAAGGCTTTTGATAACCAAGCTCTGGATACGCCAGCCTCGCTTATTGATCACCTCCATGGGTTGTTGATGAGCACCTATAACAAGCTTGCGCGTGAACACAACCTGGCGGGGTTCCCAGGTGGATGGTTAAAGCTCCGGTCGAGTCATCCTGAAGTAATTCCGGATATCCCGATCATTTTGGATGTACTGGCTCGTTGAAGTAGCGACGAAAGAATAACAACCGTTAGGCTTCATGCCTCCTAGGGATAGCTGTGTACAAACTCATGAGAAATAACAACCTGACGTTCACCGGATGCCCCGTACTTCGCGACGATTCAGTCCGGTCATACCTGAAAGAAGGCCAACTCCCGACGGGTGTCGATTACCTCGAAGTCCCGCCCGGCAAGGTCGTACGCCAGCGGGGCTTCTGGCTCGTGCCGGTAATGCGTGTTCATCCGGCGGCCACCATGTTCCTGGTCAGTACCGACGTGTACGCGATGAATGTCGACGAGCACGAGAAAGAGCGCCTGCAGCTGCTTTGCTACTACAGCGATACAGCGCAAACCCATTACATCGGCCGCGCAATAGAAGGCCATCTGTGCAGTGTTCCGTCTGGAGAGTTTCCTGATCTACCGCTTACCGGCCTTTCATACGTCGGTCGCGTTATTGCTAGCCAGTAAGGAGGCAGCATGCATAGCTTGTTCAAACGGGGTGTTGCTTACGCCACCGCGCTGACCTTCTTATGTGGGCAAATCAGTGGCTGCTTGACTGTGCCGGCGGTTCCGTCTGAGTGGAAATCGCTGATTGAAGACAGCACCACCTCCTTCAAAGGGATTCCACCTGCCGGCACCTATCAGAACTCGCTGGCCGGCAAGGCTGTTTTCGACCAGCTCGTAAACGGCCCTATTGGCATGGGCTACAACACCAGCGAATTCCAGACGCTGTATAGCCGTTTCACTGCGGCCAAGCGGACCATTGCGGCTACTGACGGCAATTTCACTCAGTCGCAATTCCTGGACCTCTCGCAGTCGACAGCAAGGCTGCTGAGCTACGTCGATACGGTCGAAGGGCTTTCACCCAAGAAAGCCCGAATGAGCCTTGCCGCGCCGAACTTGGATGCGTACACCATACTCCCAGGCGAAAAACTGACTTTCGATATCGATGGTTTTTGTTTGGACAAGGAGTTGAACGCAGCGCCAGCCGGTGAACTGTTCCGTCTTGAGTCGGTAGCTGATTTTATCGATCCGCAAATGCTTCCGACCTATCACAGCATCATCCAGCAGCATCAGGAGCGGGGCGTACGTGGCTCCCTCCAGTCTTATCGCGCAGACCCTGACACCCAGACGCTTATGTGGGCTCTGCGTGGCATGAAGACGGGCCAGCTTGACCAGAAGATGCTCAAAGCCATGCCTGAGCGCCAGAAAGACCTGTTGCGTGGTAGTGACCCAGCTGCTTACTCGAAGCTGATGAGTCAGGCTCAAACCAAGGAGGTCATTCGTGGGCTCAATGAGGCCTGGGATAAGTCGATGTTCGGCCAGGGGTACGCAGCGCTCAAAGACCTTGCCGGCGGCAACCCAGATAACTTTTTGAGCAACCCTTCTGTCATGGGCGATTCAGGGCAACTCGCTTCCGCCATGGAGCAATGGCAAGCACGCCAGCAGATCAGTGGAAGACAGCACGTGGCCTCTCCACATTCATCGCCCTACACGCTGCTTGACGAAGGCGTCGCTGCGCGCGCCGTAGGCACCAATCAGCTTCGTACCAACGTTGAAGTCGTGAACATGAGTGGCGCGCCATTCAAGTTCGAGCCTGCCGCGTATGTATTCAATTCGCGCTCGCAGAGTCAGGCTGTTGCACCTGGCCGCTGGAATCCTACTGGTGCTACTCAGGTCGCTCATGACGCTGGGGGCGACTCTGAAGATGTTGCAGCAATGCTCAAGCAAGACTTCGCGGAACTGGCAAGCATGAAGGGGCTTGATGCCCTTGCTCCGAAAGGTGCGCTGGGCAAGGCGCTGACTGGAATGGGGGACCTGTTCAAGTCGAAGCTGGTCGGGAACCTGCTTCAGTCCGCCCCCATTGTGGGGAACATGATCAATCTCGGGATGTTAATGACCGGCAAGAACCTGGATGGATCGGATATGAGCGCCACTGACTACATCATGGCAGGTATCGGCGTAATACCTGTAGCGGGCAACGTGGCGAAGCTGTTGCGTCCGGGCGGTGCGAAAATATTCGCCAAGGAATTGGGTGCCATTGACCGATTCTACGAGCGGTATGACAAGCCGCTACTTGCCGCTGACCTTCTCACTACAGACACGGCTGAGTACATGATCGGGCAGGCTAGCGCTCCGTCATGGATGACAGAAGCGACTCAGCAGGCAACTGCAAAGGTAGGCGGAGCGATAAAGGCTCAGATGCCCCAGACAGCGCAGTACATGCAATCCCAGGGAATCGTCCTATGAAGGGAACCTTCCTCGACCTACTCAACGGTTGGTTTTTCCCAAGTCCCGATGCACCGCAAAGCGCAGCTCAGCGCGAGGTGCTGTTTGGGGGCAGCAATCGCGGACTCTCAAGCGTTGAAGTCCATGCGACCACGCTAGTAATCATGCTGACTTCGTTGGCGGCAATGCTAGCTGGCGCGCTCGTTGATCGCTCGTCGCTGATCTTCGAAGTGGCCGGACGCTTTGAGTCTGTGTGGATAGGACTTGCGATTGTTGTGGCAATGATCCTGGCTCTGCTCGTGTTCACAGTCGTAATCGTAATAGCGGCGGGCGGCGCGATCATGCCGGTTCTGGCGGCGGTCCTAATCTCCATGATTGCTGTCTACGAGTTGGGATCATTTTTCAACGGGACCGAGTTGATTTACTTCCCCAGTATCGTTTTTGGTGCTGTTGCACTTAATGCGGTCTTCACGCTTCTACGTGGTGGGAACACATCCGAGACATCTGCGGTGGTCTCTGCCGTTGCTATAACGCTTGTAATTGGCGTCATCGACTATTCCTTGGCACATGTGCTTATAAAGCCATCTATAGGTGCAGACACAAACTTGTTGCGAGGCGTTCTGCTGGTTGTGCCGTGCCTGTTTGCCTTGTTGGCTGCGATGGTGGTAGGGCGCTGGAATGCCGAACAGGCTAATACCGGTGTTGGGGTTGCCCGCGCTTCCATCCCGGCCGTTATGTGCGTCATTTTCGTCAGTGGGGTCATTCTTGCGTTATTGCTGATCAACCTGCTACGCAAGCTCTTCCCGTTCCTGGGTGGGAGTAAGGAAAAATGAGCTATGTGCAGAAGGTAATAGGCCCCGAAGAGGATGTCGTTTATGCAGCTCAAGTGCATTGGATTGTCCTGGTGAAAGGCATTGGCCACCTACTCATTGGTGGAGCGATTTATCTCGCGTTGCTTGCACTCTTGCCGACGCAGGAGACCGTTCCGCTGGCCGCTGTGCTTCTGCTCTGGGGCTGCATTGGTTTGTGGAGTTTCATTTGCGGCGTCGTGGAAATGAAGACCACGGAGTTGGCTGTCACTACGAAACGGGTGATTGCTAAGCGTGGACTGATACGCCGTGAGACCGTGGAGCTGTTTCTTGGTCGCACAGAAACCATTCTTGTGGACCAGTCAGTCCTTGGGCGTCTGCTCGGTTACGGATCAATCAGCGTCGGCGGTGTAGGTGGCCGTACGGCACCTATTCGAAACGTCATCAATCCGCTGGGCTTCAGGCGAGCTGTCGTCAATGAGGTCGAGCACCAATACCAGTCAATTAAAGCCGCAAGGGGATCATCTCAATGAACGAAGAAGAGTTGTTGCGTCAGCCTGAAACTGAATACATGAGCCCAGCACAGCTGGAGTTCTTTAGGGCTTTACTGACAACGCAGCGTGAAGAAGCGTTTGAACGCCTGGATAAATCCCGTGCTGAGTTGAAAACCCTTGAGACAGCTCCGGATGAAGCTGACGCGGCAACCATCGAAGAAGAGCGCCAGCTGTTGGTTCGCCAAGTTGAGCGCAACCGCCAGCTCCTGACCAAGATCGACAAAGCGTTGTCTTGGATCGATTCGGGCGATTACGGTTGGTGCGCACAAACAGGCGAGGCTATCGGTCTTCGCCGGCTGCTGGCGAGGCCAACAACTGATCTGTGCATCGAGGCCAAAACGAGGCAGGAGCAGCGCGAGATGCATGTTCGCTCGGCTGCCTGATCGGGGTTCAACTTATGGCTGTCTATGTCGACGACATGCATCTTACTGAGGCAGGGCGTTACCGCCGCATGAAGATGTCGCACATGATTGCGGACACAGAAGACGAGTTGCTTGAGATGGCGGACAGGATTGGTGTGCTACGGAAGTGGCACCAATACCCTGGTACTGCGAAGAGCCATTTCGACATTTGCATGAGCAAAAGGGCGCTCGCGGTAGCCGCTGGCGCTACTGAAATTCCGATGCGGCGGACCGGCGAGATAGTTCGAGCCAAGAGGGAGAAGATGCTTGCTGAGAGCGTTGTGCATGGGGAGGGTTGCCCCTCCCCAATAGCGTGGCGTTAGTCTTTTTTACTGTCCCCCTTGGTCTGCGGGCTGAGCTTTTCAAGCAACTTCTGGTAGGTTTTGATCTCGTCTTGGAGTGCTTTTACCTGGCGGCTCATTTCCCGCTGATTCTCCTCACGTCGCTCGTGCTGCTGTAGAACATCGCGCTCCAACCCTTTGATCTTCTCATCTTTGGTTGCAAGCTCGGTCTTGCGCTCCGCAACGAGGTTCGCGAGTGCATCATGGCTCAGCTGCAATTGCGCCAGTTGTTCTTTAAGCGGGCGTAGCAGAGCCAGCTCGATCTCGCTGTCCCGTCCAGCGGTCTCAAGTTCACGAATTCGCGCGCTCTGCGTGTCAATCTGTGTCTGGAGTGTCTGCTCCCTGCGTGCGCCGGCAGTGTTCTCTGCTCGCATTTCGGCAAGTTCATTGGCCTGGGCGCTTGTAGACTCACGCAGGCGTGCCACTTCCTCTTTGAGTGGCCGCAGTGATACCAGCTCAGCTTCAAGGGTTTTGTTGGTCTGGGTCAGTTCCGCCAGGCGCGGTTTAGTTTCAGCCAACTCGGCTGTGAGGCTGCGCTGCCGCTCAGTGCTAGCCGCAAGATCAGCGCTCAGGCGCGTGCTTGCTTCTTGCGCCGCTTCAGCACGTTGCTGCCACTCTTTCAGCTGTTCCTTGAGTGATTCCACCTCCTTGTCCAGGTCGTCGAGGGCATCTGATGCTTCTTGGATTTCCTCAGCATGCTGTGTCCGTTCTGCCGCGCTGCGCTGTAGAACCTCAGCTACCCGACGCTCGCTGATCCTGTGCGCTTGATTATTGATGTTGAGCGCCAGGCTCTGAAGGTGCTCGATCAGCGTGCCGCCGAGTTGCCCCAGCAGGTCCTCGATCTCAACCGGCAGGTCGCGATTATCGACGGGGGTCTCAACCGCACCCTTTGCTTTGTATGCCTCCCACACGGCCTTGAAGCGAGATTGCGTGCCGCCACCAAGGAGCTTTCTGATTGCGAAGCCGCTCACCCTGCGCCCCTGGCTTTCAATCTCCAGGCCAGCCTTGATTATCTGCTCGTCGGTAAATTCCGTGGGGCGCATAAGAGTGACCTCCTGCATCTGTAGTAAGAAAGTAAGTAAGTAAGAAAGTAACAGAGAAAGTAATAAACCACCAGGGGCAGCATAGCTGCCCCGCCTGATAGACGGCTGGCGGGCTTCAGGTGAAGAGCTTTATGTGCTGTGACGCACGTCATACAAGAGGGATTTATATCGCAAACTACACGGTATTATGATATTATAGACAATATAGTTACTCGCCGAGGCAGCACAATGGCCAATAAACGATTCGACCAGGCGATGGAGCGCATTCAGTCTCCCAGCTTCAACGATATGCCGTTGCTGGCGCGTGCCGACACCTTCAAAGAGCTTAAGGATGGCGGGCTGCTCAATAAGGAAATTGCCGCGCTTGCAAAGAAAACGCCCCAGCATGTTGAGCAGCTGTTGATCCTCGCCACGGCAGAGCCGGGGGTGCGTCGCCTTATCGCTCGCGAGCAGGTGACGTACGCCATGGTGATTGAGGCAGTTAGGGACGAGAGGCGCGGAGGACAAAGCGCCTTGACCGCCCTTAACCGCATGGTAGCTAACGCTCGTGAAGCCGGCAGATCGCGCGCCATGCGCCGTGATTTGGAACCTGTGAAGCTGCCAAACCGACGCACCCTAATAAGCATGCTCACCGAGCTGACTCCACTGCGCGCGCCGATTGCTGAGCAGCTGGATGCGGGTCAGGATGAGATGTCTATTTCAATTTCACAGTCTCAGGGCCGCGTGCTGGTTTCTTTGCTTGATGTCGTGTTGATTGGCAAGCGGCCAGGCAAGAAAGCCAGATCGAGTGCGCGAGACGCTAAGGGTGCAATGTGATCAACGACGGTATCATGATCGAATGCCCAAAAGCCGCCGAACAGTCAGAAGTATCGATGCTGCAGGTCGACGGCCGTTGTGGTGCGTCATCTGGCGTCCGCGCCCAGGACATCGACGCTTCCAGCTTTCCCTGGGGGATTGTGTCCATCCTGTTTGCGCTGATCGTTCTCGGGTTGCTCTGCTGGTTCAAGTCCCGCCGGAAGTGACCCTGTTCCCTCGATACCTGTACTAGCCTCAAATAAGAGGCCTATTCGCGATTATGGAAATACACGGTATTATGATGCGATAACGCATATTGTCGCGCATTTCCCATATGTCCCGAGTAGACACAAGCCGCTTCTTAGTGGCGGTGATCATCAGTCTTACGGTTGCCTGCGCCGGGTTCGAGTACCTGGTGCGGAAGGCGTTCGAGCCCGAGGTTGTGTCATACCCCGATTTTCGGCGTCACGAGGCAACCCCTTCAGCTGCAAAACGCGAGGCGGGTGACCGTCCAAGCGCTGCCATTGCATCTGCAAGCGCCGAGCCTAAAGGGTGAAAAATGCATGATGCATTCGCGGCGTGCTTGCGCCTACGTTTCAGGTGGATCGACACCATCGTTTTGCAATCTATTCCGGGATGTGAAGTCGATGCAGGTGTTGCGGCCGCCGAGGTCTACGCGATGGTGAACCAACTCGCATTGAGTGAGGCTTTCTGCAATTCCCCTCGGTACGGTAAAAGGGTGCCCCCTCTTGTTGAGGCAATACCTTGTCTTGCCGAAGCATATCGAAGGTTCTACAAGGCGCATTCTGGAGCTATTGCGAACAGAATTTTTCGCGAGCCCTCGGCTCAGAGCCAGGGCGAGGGAAGTGAGCCGCCAAGCTTGCGATTGATACCTGGCGGCCAGCGCCCCTCTCTCTCACCCGGTCACGCGGTGCGAATGCCGGTCGCGAGGTAGGTGGGCTCCTTTACTCACCGGACTATGCAGCCCGCAGGTCTTTGAGGTACGGGTTCAGCCAGAAGCCTGGGTACTGACGGAACAGCTCCGCTCCTCCACGGATGTATTCCAGCATGATTTCAGTGCACAGCCAGGCGCGCCCAAGCATTTCTGCTGCTAGTCCAGTGACTATCCTTCCTCCGAACGGGTCCACTACCAGGTCACCGGGTTCTGTCAGGAACTGAATAAGAAACTCGGGGAGGCTCAAAGGCATGCCCGCCCCATGTAGGGGAAGCCCGAGTTCAGTTGCACTTTGTCGATAGTCACGGTTAACAGCGCAGCTGTGCCCAAGCGTGAGTACATTCTTGGGAATCTTTCCTTCAGTCCATTTCCCGAACGATCCAGGTTTGAGCTTGTAGGCTCCATCGCCGTACTCGGCCGCCCGTTTTTCTCCGCCCTGAGCCATCAGACGGATATGGCGATCACTGTGGGGCTGCAGTACGCGACGGTTATCCGATTTCACCTTCAGAGGTGACTTAGCGAACCAGAGGACGGGCTCATAGGAAACGTTCAGATGCTGGCGGGTCTTGCTTACCCAGTGGATCGGGCCCGGTAGTTTCGAAGGGTTGTGCCACACGAAACGTTCCATCAGCTTCAGATCGAAGCGATCACACACCGCCAATACCAGGCGCTCAAGATAGGTTGAGCGAGATGGCAACCCTTCTTCGAAGATGTCATTCGAGACATTCAGCACGAGGCTGCCATCTTCTGCCAGGTTCTCGATGATCGGCTCAAGGTTCTCACAGATGAAGTCGACGATGCCGTGCTCATCAGGATTTCCGTAAGCCCTTGATTTTCTTAGCGCGTACGGCGGAGATGTGAAGCAAAGCGTTATGGGGACTTCAAGGCGCTTGAACGTGTCCGCAGCCGCGCCCCAGATCGCGACACCCAAGTCGGTAGAGAATGCCAGGAGCTTCACTCCTTTCTTCGCTGCATGGAGGTCGCGTTTTGCTCCCTCGGTAAGTCGCCAGACACCACGCTCGCCATGTACGCGCTCGATGAGCTTGAGGTGCTTAAGAGTTTGTTGGCACCAACGTATTTCGCGACGCTTTAAGCTATGCAACTGGCCAGACGTGCCTACTGGGGTGCGCATGGAAAGTTCTTGCTTGCTGATGCCAACAGCTTGCGCAACATGGTTGTAGAGCCCCTCGTTGTCGAGTGGTACATCCGGCATTTTTTGGTATGCGCTTCGTACCGCCTCGAACAGCTCCAACTGGCCGGCAGATGTACGGCGGGCGCGAGCCTTACTCATGCACTTTCCTCCTGAGCCACCACCTGACCCTCCCTTATGAAAGCGCGGGCCATTTCGATTGACGGCTTGTTGAACTGACGGCAGTAGCCATATGCGGAGCTTGACGAGTAGTTGGTGCCATACAGCTCATAGCTGCGGAGCAGGTGCTCGATCTCCGAGATCAACCAGTAATCGGAGAATCCGAACTCCCTGGTTTCGATCCAGAACTTCGCCGAGGTGATGCTGAAAAGCATGCGGTATGCTGCGAGGCCTGCCCGAGCAAGCGGCTCGTCGCCCAGGCTATCCAGGTGCTGCATGATAGGACCGTGCTTGCGTAAAGCCTCAAGGCGCAGCTTGGTTGCCCAACTCACCCGGTTGACAGTGCCTCGAATCAATATGCCCTCTACGCGATAGAACCCTTTGCCGGCTGCCGCGACCATTTCCCGCACCTTCGCCCGGCATTCCGAGCAGAGGCTGTTCCGCGCATAGGCCTGCTGAGCCAAGTGCTCAGTGCGTCCGCGATATTTAAATTCGACGGCATCAGCGTGGCCGCACAGGCGCTTCATGGTTTGTACATAGCGATTCCCGTTCATGCTGCATTCACTCCTTCGTCGTCAGTCTTCGCCCTGGAAGGCGAGTCGTGTATTATGGTGTGCATTATACACCATATAATATCACTATACCATATACACTAACCGGTAGAGCCATTACACTCCGGCCGTCAGCAGAGGAGCCACCATGCTCAAACATCGCGATTTGTGTGCTCTCGGGAGTAAATGGCTTTTGCGCCCAAATAGCCGAGGAGGGCATGGGTGCCATGTGGCTCACACAGAGCTATTTACTGGATGGGGCACAGAAATGCCCGATGCTATTGGCTTCCGCATGGCTGGGCATAACGACGGCTCAATCGTCCTTGAAGTCAAAGTGTCCCGCGCTGACTTCCTTGCGGATGCAAAAAAGCCACACCGGCAACCTGGCAAGGGGCTTGGGCGCTGGAGGTATTTCCTCTGCCCTGATGGACTTATTAGCCCAGACGAATTGCCTGTTGGTTGGGGATTGCTGTACGCAAGCGAGCGCGGCGTGATCAAGGCAGTCGCCGGGCCTGCGCGCGTCCTCGCAGAGAAGAAAGGCGGCGAGCACTTCAACACGGCATGCGAGGCTTACAGCAATCGTTCTGACAAGGAGCGAGAGGTGTTCCTGCTGACGCACCTACTTGCCAGGGTCTCCGATGCTGAGCAGGTGAATCTAAAGATCAGGAAGTACCGCAATGAGGCACAGCTTGCAGCTTCGCAACTCGCAGATGCCCGGCGTCGCATTCAGGAACTTGAAGCAGAAATCCTGGCTATGAAGCATCCAGGCGACCCCGGCCCGGCGAAGCCACGAGCCCGAAGGGCGACTACTGACCAAGAGACCCTTTAGGAGGCCTGGATGTACAGGATCGGAAATCTTCTGAACCCACTCCCATGCGACCAGGAGTTCCCTGATATCAGCACAGCGCGTGACGCAGCGGTCGAGAAAGCGGCCAAGTCGAAATGCACTCCAGTAGCAATCTGGGGAGATGACAGCATCGTCGTGGCCCTATTTCTGGCAGGTGAGGAGTTCGTGCCGGCATGACGTGTGAGCAGATCGTGTTGAATCCCGTAGTCACTGCTACCCATGTCGCTGTTCGAGGGCTTGAGCATCACGACGTTCCGCTGTTGGAGAGCCTTGCACTGAAGCTTGCGGACATGGCCGATTTCGTAGAAGAGATAAATCAGTCCGAGTGGTCCGCGTGGGTCGACGCGCTTACGCAGCAAGAGTGGCTGGTCTTCATTTTCCTGGATCAACAGCAATTCCTTGACTTGACCCAATGCGGCAGAGCCTTGCGCGTAAGCCGCACCTCAATTGAAACCGTGATGGACTGAAACAAAGGAGTATCGATATGCCAGGATTTCAGGTGAACCTGGGGGAGCAGTTGTTTCGCGATCCAAGCAGCCTGTCGCTCGATGAAGTGTTGGCCCAGCTCAATGAGTGGCCGGATGACGCGACGTGTGCGACGCAAGAATCCGATGGCGAGGTCTTGTACTGGAACGCGCCGGTCGAAGAGGTGATTGCCGGCCGGCGAAGAGCCGGAACTAGCGACATGCTGCGAGAGATCGGGCTCGGTGCTCAGATTCACGTGGCCTACCTGAACCTAGATGATCCTGTCGTAGCGGCGGACTGGGAATCTGCCGTCAGCGTGCACCCACGCCTTCGCAAATCTGGGTATCAGACCGAAGAGCGTCTCGGCTGTCTCATCATTACCGGAACGCTCTCTCTGCGAGAAATGACCCAACTTGTCGAGCAACAACCCGATGGCCACCTAATGGATCAAGACCTGGCACGGCGACTTAAGGCATCTATGGTTATCGGCTCTCAATGTTCGCTCGACCAACTCCGCGCCTCGCTCCCAGCTGTAGACAGTGCTTTGCTGGTTGACCTGCCTGATGGCGCTCGCGAGTGGTTGGAATCAGGCGAGCGGGGTGTCAGTAGTGAGACCATGTTCGAGGTGTTTACCGGGATACCGCTGGAGCAGGATCGCGACCACCCGCAAGACCTTGATGACTTCAGGCGCTGCCGTTTGCTGTTGGAGCAAGTCCCGGCGTTTGTCGAGAAGCTTCCATTAATGGCGGAGCTGTCCCCGCAGTGGGCTGGGTTAGTGAGTCGATGGGATTTGATCTGCATCGCAATGGACGCTGAAACGCCTAACTGGCGGCCTTCAGGTGTCGGTGGACCGGTTGGCGAAGCCTGCCGGCTTATACAAGAGGCTATTTCGGATATGGGAGCATTGGGATGAGTGTGACGATCAATCTGCATCAGGCTGAGCTGATCCAAGCTGTACTAGACAGTGGTGAGCCCCAAGTAGTTGCGCTGTTTAATGCGCATGGCCACAGCGGTGAAGGGGTTTACTGCTGCCTACCAGGTAATCTCCGTAAAGGGGCATTCTTCTTGCCGGAGAATGCGCAGGACGCTCTGGGCGGATTTTCCGCCTCGGCCGCTTCGCTTGAAACCGGTACAGCCTTCCTGGCTAGCCATGAAGCTTCCGGTAAGCCAATCGGGGCTGTGATGTGGTTTTCTGGTGCAACTGATCACCTCAACTTTGGCCTGCCGAGTAAGCCAGAGAGTGAAATCCATCTCACCCCATATCAACTCAAGGGTGTGATCGAGTGCTTTGGCGGCGAAGACGACGATCCTTTGGTATTGCTGATGGGCGACGAGCGTTGCCATAGCGGGCCTGGGCTTTACGGTTATTACCAGGAGCTTCCGGAAGAAGGCGTGATGTTCTTCGGTGTCGACGAGGCAGCACAGAACGCCGGCAACGCGATCTGTGACTTGAAGGTAGAAAGCGGGGAGGCGAGGGTCGTTTGACCCTCGGGGAGTCGTCTATGGAAATTCGCTACACAGCGGTTGCGGCCACAGCAGCCTTAATGCTGTCTGTCATTGCAATCGGGCTAAGCGCGGTTGCGATGTCTCGAATTGATGGCCAGGTGTACCTTGGCTCAAAGGAGACAGCCACCCGCACAGTAGAGCTGCTTTGCATCAATGGCTTTGCATATGAATTGCGCCCCAGCGGCTCTGACTCGGGCGACGGGCGTTTAATGCTCCAGGTCATGACCACGCCGGTTGGTGAGCCAAGCTACGACGAGAATGGCCGCGAGTACCCACGTAGAATAGGTCCTAAAAACTGCTCCTGATAACAGGTGGGTTGTTCGTTATAAAAATGCCGGCATTCGCCGGCATTTTTACTTCGAGTCACTTTCTCTGAACGCTGCAAGTGCCACCAGGTTGCGAGGTTTAGGAAAGAAGTCCTCCAGGCAGATCGCACGTTCTATGCTGTGAACGACTGGTTCCATGGAAAGCAGTGTCATACCCCGTAGCAACGTGGCCTTGGCGCGCGCCATGAGACGATGATCACCTAGGATCAGGACATCGAGAAGTTGCGCTGCTTCGGCCAGATAGACCCGCGCGAAGTCACGATCCAAGTCCGGTAGGGCGGTGATGTTGCTGATGATGTCGGCGAGTTTGATCGTCTGCCCTTGGGCACTGGCGCGCGCGTAGTGCGCTCGATCCAACGCTTTGCGCGCCGCACGGTTGCCGTCTGCCGGCGTACTGACCTTGGTCACTTCTCGCACGAGAGTGGCCACCTCGACACCCAGCGCCTGTTCGATCATCTCGAAAGTAACCCACGGTACGTCCTCTTCAGTGTCATGCACCCAGGCCGCCGCAAGCATTTCATGTGTCGTGCCGGGTACTGCCCGCAGGATTTGAACCACTTCGCCTGGATGAGTGATGTAGGGGAGGCCGGTGTATTTTCGCTTCTGGTCGATGCTGCCATGCGCCTGCATCGCGAACTGCCAGGCGCGTTCTTCGAGGGAGAGCATAAGCACCTCATAAGTACACGGAATAATATCATTCTAGAGATATTACGCCGTGCTGGCCAGAGGCCATTCATGCTTGTCATGCAAACCCCTGTTTGGGATAGTGCACCCGCGCGGACCAGGCCGCGCGCCGCCCACATGGCGAAGCTTCAGCAGCACCTGATCCCCCTGAACATCGCAATCATGCTCTCAACCACAGCCGGTTGAGGGAAGTGGGCTTACCTCGTTTCGCCGGTAATGGAGAGAGTCATGGATACTGATCGCCTCAAGAAACGCGCCAAGAATCTCAAGCGCCTGCTACCCGCATTCATCCAAGAATACGGCGCGTCACCCAGCTTAGCAGCTTGCCAGGAATTGGCCGCACGCCTCGATGGATTCCCCAGCTTTCATGCTGCCCAGCGCGCTGATGCTCAGTCCTTGCCCATTCAGTCGACTATGCCGCGCCTCGGCGCGCTTGAGTTCCGCATTTGGGATGCCGTTGACGGTTGGCGCGCACCCCGCCAGTGGAAGGAAGATGGCCACGGTGCGCTGCTGTTGGCCCGTCGCGAGTCGCATATGGCCGAGCTGGAAGGAATGCTCGATGAGCATATCGAGATGCACCTGCCTGGCCCGGATTACAGCCTGGGTCAGATGTCGCCGGCCGCGCTGCGCAAGCTGGTAACCCTGGCGCGCAAGGCAAAGGAAATAGAACCAGGCTTTCTGTATGCAACGGCGCTTGAGATTGGCGCGCTGATCGAGCTGGGTGAGAGTGAAAAGGCCGCTTGGATCGGACGATCCAGCGTAGGACGGATTGACCTTGAGCTACTGCCGCCGGCATTCGCCAGTACGCTCAGATACACGGAGAATTGCAACCGGGGCTATCTTCAGCTGAACCATCACTATGTTCTGGCTCTCATTGCCTGCGGCCGCCGGCAGGAAGCGGATGTGGTGTGCGAGAAGATGCTGGCGCTCTGCCCGGATGACAACTTGGGCATGAGGTATCTGCTGAGTGAGGGTGCGCAGGTGGCGCGGGAGAAGTTGAAAGCCTCTTCGAAAGCATCCAAGACTGCAAGCTAGGTTTAGGCCCGAGCTTAGAATTATACCATCCCCAATATACCCGGCCGCACCGCCGCTGCCGGGTTTCTTTTACCGTGGAGCCCGAACCTTCTGCACCTACTCATAAATTATACCATCCCCAAAGGGTGCTTCATCCCTCCATAGCACCCCTGTTTTGCTTCTTCGCCGTCCTCCCCACCGTGCGCGAAGCGCACCCCCTAGAAACGACCTGACCGGACCAACCGGGCGGGGCGCTCTTTCTCGTTGGCCATTCTGAACTGTCGGGGACGAGATGTAGTTCGCTAACGATTGTCGCTAACGCATAAATCGTCATCGAAGAGAAGAGGGGTATCGGATAATTCGCTACCGAGATTCGTCAACGACTATCTCGGTAACGAGTTTTACTGACGAGGACCGTGTGTAGGTCGACGTGAGGAATGGTTCGCGCTTTGTTCCATATCGAGATCGGCAATGGGGTAGCGAACGACTGTGAACCATAGATGGCGATCACCTGGAGCGGTAACACATTTTGGACATCGTTCACCAAGAGCACCCCAGTAGGTATCGACAAAGCTTTGATCGTAGGCAGCGACAGCTTCATCGTACGTGAACGTCTGGTCAACGTGAGGTTCCGATTTACCGATTTGTTCTACGAGTCGGTAACGCAGCTCATATCGATTGCCAGTTTGATCTTGATCGGGATCGATACCTATCTCGCTGTCGAATGTCTTCAGCGGGGAGAGGTTCTGACGGTTCACCAGGGCGGCAGCAGCAATCTTCAGCGCAAGCTGATTCATTGAATCAAGCAGCTCAGTCATATGGCCTACTGGCTCAGGAATCGTTTTCGGCACGAAGAGGTTCATTTGCTCGATCACGTGATCGAGAACCATCGAGCGCAAGTCATCCGTAGTCAAGCTGCCTGATTTTTCGTTATCCATTGGTGGTTTTACGCTCTCACTCATTTGCGCTAACCTGTATCTATACACGGTATCGTGTCACAATATCGCATACCTTTTGTTTTTTCGGAAACGAGATGCTTCGCCATCAGGGTTTTCGAGAGAGCAGCTAGTAGGGCCGGCGCGCAGCGCCGGGGGACGGGCGGTGCGAAGGGGGTCCGGGTGGGCCCATCGAACCCACAATTGGGGATGGTATAATTTTATGGCCAATCGCGATTTCTTCCGCGTCACTCATGACGAGCTGAAGGCCTTGCAGCCCGGCGACCGGGTTTTCGTTGCTCAGTGCAACGCCGATAACCCCGATCCGCTGCGCAGCGCTATCCACTGGTGTCAGGTTACCCGCTGCGATGAAAAAACCATTCACGCCGCACCTATTTGGGACGGGCGACTGACCGGCAACATCGTCTTCGATATCCAGCAGGGCCTGGCTCTTCGCATGCCAAACGTCATGCACGGCCCGAGCGTGGGAATCCTCGCCGTCGACAACGGCCCGAAATTCAACCTCGACCAGTCCAGTCTGGCTATCCGCTCTTTCATTGAACGCTCTGAGGCAGCCATCAAGAATGCCGACATGACCCTGGATGTTCTTACCGCCGTTCGTAACGCCAAGGCCTATTTGAGCGCTCAGGACATTGCACAGCTTGCAGGGGGCAACCCCACACTGGCCGCCAAAGCGCTTTTTGCAAACATGAACCTGGGTACTGTTGAGCGACTGGTTGAGCTTCGAGGCAACCTGGTTAAAAACCTGACCGAGGACGGGCCTCTCGTTTGTGCGCTCCGTGGTGCACACGACCTGATCAACGAACATTGGGCCGTCTCAAATACCGCCCAAGGTCAACTCGGGGTCCGCGTGCTCAATGATCTTCGTGTGGCCATGTCCGTGGTGACCAAGGGGCCAGAGAGCGCGATCTCCCAACTCCCCATCACGGCACTCAATGGTGACGCGCTGAAGGATGCATTCAAGGCGACCGAACCCAAGACCACCTTTCACCTGTCTTCAACCGATATCGCTGACGACCAGGTTTTCGATGACGCCGCAGCGGCAGGCAGGGCGTTTTATCAGGTCGAGCGGTCGCGTCGGCCTTCGGTGATCATTTCCTACAACCCGCGCAAGGCAAGCACCTTAGCTTCAACTGAGGTTTGGGGTAACGACGAGCAGGGGGCCCCGCGTTACGTCAAGCGAACCCCCGGCGTGGCAACGCCAGAAGCTGCTGCATTCAGCAGCGGTTACTTCCAGGCGCTGGCCCTGCATGTTGAGTCACAGCTTAAAGCTGTCGATTGGACCGCCAGCGCTTCTGAGGCGGGACTTTCGGAGCAAGCACCTGCGCTCGGCTGCGCTGTGTACGACGACCTTGAGTCTCTCTCTCGCTTCGATTTTGAAACAGCAGCACAGCTATGGGATAGCCATGTGCCTGCTGCGTTGGGGCGGCCGGCAATGCTCGACCGCCAGTGGAAGCGCCAGCTTGAAGGGCTGAAATCAATTTCCGAACAACTCGACTCCGGCAGTACAAGCATCTACCTCGATGCCGAGAGTGAACAACCTGCCCCCCAACCTCGCGCGCTGCGCCTGCGCTAATAGGAGCCTTTTCATGCAGTACGAGCGCACCCCTTTGTTCCCCGGCGAAATTGGTATCTATCCGGCCGGCGATTCTTCTCTTCATGCGGCCGAGGCTTTTGGCGTGCAAGGGGCTCTGCGCTGGAAGGCGCTGCCTGAACATGACGCACGTGCTGCTGCTGCCATCCATGCATGCCTGCAAGCCGGTCGCTCTTTCGATAGTGCTGGCGCTCGCCGTGATATCCGCAAGGAAACCGTGCAGTCCTGGGCTGCGAACCTGGCTGTTCAATTCGTTGAGCGTGGTATGGAAGCTTCTGTTGCAGGCAGCTACGGCTCAACTTACGCCAACATGCTCGCGGGCCTGTCGGTTGATTTGGCACTCAAGAAGGCTATCGACCTTGGGTTTGAGCCTAACGTACCCAATGCGGGAGAAATGGAGCGCATGGCCACGGTCGCCGCGCGAGAACGACTGAGTAGTGCGATCGTTCGACTCGCGGAGATCAAGCAGGCATACGCGCACGGCGCTGCTGCTAAATGCGCCGAACAACTGTGCGTGCTTCAAGAGCAGTACCCGCAATTGCGTAAGCCGCAAGGCTTCGCGGTGCAAGCATTCGTGGCCGGACAGATCACGCCGGTCGAACAACGATTCAGTACGTTTGAAGAGGCGGTCCAAGCGTTCCGCCAACTGCCGGCGGCCTCGAATCCACGTCTGTGTGAGGATGATCAGTTGTTGATCTCCCACAACCAAACCGAGTCTGGCCCCCCACTTCACTTCAGAGATGGCCAGGTTCAGAGCGCTTATGTGGATGCTCTGATCGAAGGTACGGGTGCGCTCGTAATCTCAAGCAACCTGGGCGCTTCCCAGTCGCAACAGGTTGTCGGCCTACTTCCTGGTGCAGCTGAACAACTGCGCCGCTCTATCAGTGCCGTCAATGAATCAGTTGCTTATACCGAGGTTCTGCCATCGGAACAGCGCCAGCATGCGCCAAGGCTTGGGTAAAGGAGCCCGTGATGTCCACCAATAGCCCCAAACGACCAAGCTTCGAAGGTGAAATTTCCGTCTTTATGTCCCCGGCCAAAGTCTGGCTGGCTGATCGAGCAGAAAAGGATGTTCGAGGGAGACTTATGTGGGCAGCCATGCCCCTAGAATCTCCCCGCACCGCTGCTGCTATTTACGCCTATGTGAGCACTGCGGACTCTCTGAGACGCCATGGCTCATTCCCTGAAATCACCGATGAAACCGTTTGCTCCTGGGCCGCCAATCTTGCTGCGAAGTACGCCGCGTCAGCCAAAGACGGGGACAACATGCAGCTGTTTTCCGGTCACGCCGAGGTCGATGCCCGTTATATCGCATCGCTTCAAGCCAGCGATGCTCTATCGAAGGCAATTCAATGCGGCATTCACCGCGAGTCCAAATTCGCAGTTGCTATCGAAAGTATGCAGGCGATAGCGGTTCGCCAGAACCTCACCGGGGCACGTTCCGTCCTCAGTAGCCTAGCCGTTGGCCTAGACCCAAGCGGCGGCATGTTCACCACCGACGAGCAACTCGAAGCGCTCAGAAACCAATATCCGGTGTTGCGTAAGACCGGGCAGTACAAGCTTGGGCAGCGAGACGAAAACGGTGCTTACGTCTTTGACCACCATGACGTATTTGTCGAAGCGGCAAGTGCGTTTCTGCAGATCGATCCGCAGAATCTGCCTCGTGTGTTCAAGCACAACGAGCTGATCATGGATCGTGACGCTGATAACGCGCATTCCATTCGTTTCAAGGCAAATCACTACGAAGAGAAGTTCAACAAGTGGTTTGTTGCGCCAGTTCCAACCCAGTCAACCGAGGCACACCTTAAACAGTTGTCAGCCTGCTGGCGTGCAGTGCATGGCATCTCAGGCCCCAACCATGGCCGTAGCTATGCCGATGCCGGGATATCGATGGAGAAGACCGAAGAGGGGGTCGACGTAAAGATGGACGGCGTTTCGGTCGCTCATTTCTCCAAGGAGCCTGATCGTCGCGAGCTGTTCAACACCCTGGTTGGGACAATCCAAACGTTGGCCACACCCATTGCTGAGCGCATGAATGCAGCTCTGCGTGAATCGCTCTTGATTCCCGAAGGGCATCATGTGCGCTTCGACATTAAGGGTGACATCCGTTGGATCAAGGACAACCTGCATCGCAAACTGTCGGCTCGAATCTCTCCGATATCTTCATCAAGCTCCCCGGAGCAGCTCAACGCAGAGTTTCGTGTTTTTCTTGATGTTCCTCGTGGCCACCTGTTCATGAATAAGGGGCCAAACGTTCTCGGGAAGGAGGTCAATCTGCTTAAAGAGAATGCCGAGGTCTTCCATTACGGTAATGACTACGAGGAGGTGATTGGCAGCATGATCGCGGCTTACAACTCTGCGATGCCGGCATCACTTCGTCCTAGCCAAGCTGCCAACGCTCACTGTGAACAGGTGTCGGCAGTCACCGACCAGGCTTTCTCTCAAGACGACTTTCAGCTTCATACATCACCCCAAGAAGCATCTTCCTTTAGCGCTACGCATCCCGACATGGACGCGGATGACATGCAACAACGAACCACCAAAGCCCTGCGTATGGGCTGAGAAGGAACCAACATGCGTAATGGAATCATCCTCCAGGTACAAGGTCTCGGTGTCCCAGTTCAAATGGCCTCTGATCGTGTCGAGGCCGGTTATGTTGTCGGGTGGTCCTCTGATGTCGATTGCCCGATTGATGCCCCGGCTCACGTCCTGATCGGCAACAAGGAGGTCGACCGTTTCCTTCGTATGGCTGTTGATCCTCGCTTTCAGCAAGCAGGCCTGATTCAGGTTATCGGGGTAGAGGTGAACGACGATCAAACCGCCATCTCGCGCCAAGATTGCATTCACAAGTACCAGATAAGCCCCGACAACTGGAACAGCGTTCGCACGGCGCTGGTGATTGCCGGTAACTCACCGAAGGGTCCAGTTATGGACACCATGGAGTGGATCGGAACCCGCCAGGAGTACGCCGAAGGCGCTCACATGCGCGAGGCGTTCCAACATGCCAGCACTCGCGGCATGAAGTCGGTAACGCTCTATACCCAGCAGGAAGGCGGTCACATCCTGAATGCCGCTGATTTCATCCACGGCTTTCGCCGGCAGATGAAGCCATCGCTGCGCTACGCCGAACTACTGCGCCAGCAGATCGAAAGCGCCGTTATGGACATGGACTGCAACCAAATCCATGGCGAGCGAGCGGTACACGTGCTGCGTCAGATACAGAACGCATTCCGCCATGAGCAAGAGCAACAACTCTGTGAGTTGCAAGACCTCGGCATGGATACCGCCAAGTTCCAGCGCACTGCTCAGGAAGCCGTGGAAGAACTTGATAGTCCCAATACCCGTAAACCTCGCGGCCCATCCCTGCACTGAGGATTCCAGTCATGTCCGCCATCATCGACTCACTGAAGCGTGCGACCGTGCTTGTTCGTCCTGAGCCGATGACCGGCGAACAGCTTTTCTGGCACCCCTTAGCCAAGGCCGCTATCGCGTTACCTTCCCCATCGAAGCAGGCCTACAAGGACCTATCAGACCTGGGTTGGCGAGCGGATGATTCACTTGACGCGGAACAGCGCAGCGCTCTGCGCGAGCGCCCCCTCAACATGCTGGCTGCTATGCAGTCGGCATGGCCTGATCTGCAAAACCTGCATCCTGATACGCTCGCCCCGCGTCTTTCACTGGAGGGGCTGTTGCAGGTAGTTAGTTCGCAGCCTGTCGAGATGCGTTCTCGCACACTGAAGTGGGTCAACGCTCGCTGTGCATCGCTCGGCCGCAAGGACCTGGCCAATGCCTTGACCGAAGCGTGCCGTGAGCTACCGATGAAGGCCGACCATCCTTGGGCTGACGCTGAGTTTCTTACATCTGCCGACGGCAAGCATGCTTTTCAGATCACGGGGAATGAGCTGGATGGGTATTCCATGCGTGCGTTCATCGCAGGCAGCGTTGAAGCGCCCATTCGCCATGCAGCCACTCTGGCCGAACTGTTCCAACCTAACATCGAATGGCGTCCTATTGACTGGGAGGTTTACCAGGCCAGCACAACTGCGTTCGCCGCCGAGCCTGAAGAGTTTTGGACTCATCCGGCGCTCGCCCAGCATATTGGCGTGCGCCATCACCTTCTCGACGCACTCAGCGAGAGCTACTGGCTGATCAAGGTTGAACAAGACGGCGTAGGCGCGCTGGTGGGTATCCAGCAAGACCAGTTGCAGCGCCGCTACCTGGACAGCCTGCCACTGTCCTGGATGGAGTCAATGGCCTCCAAATACGGTCTTGCCACGGACACCCTTCCACAGATTCGCCATTTGGTGGACGCCTGGATGATGGTTCGCCTCGGCGATAGCGAGGTGCTAGAAACGATTGTCCCAGCCATGCGTGCGACTAACCCTGAAGCTTTCACTGGATGGCCAGATGATCGCCTTCTGGCCCTATGGCGGGCCTCTTTCGACTCAGCCGCACGATACGCCAAGCAGCAGCAGAAACCTGGGTATCCCGATAACGTAATGCGTTCTGGGGCGGTGGCATCTGATAACACTGCAGAGCTTATGGCCAATGATCTCCGCCGCCACTACGGCGGTCAGGTCGTTGACGGACTGCTCAATGCCGGCAAGCTGGTACTGGTCGATTCGATAGAACAACTCCCGCCCGGCCTCCTTAGCACCTTCACCCCCGAACAGCTTGAGCAATGCGCAGGTGCTACTACACCAGACCGGACTATCTACCTGGTGGCCAACAGGATCGAGCGCGACAAAACCGTCGGCTTGTTTCTTCATGAGGTCGGTGAGCACGCAGGCCTTGCCAGCATGCTTGGTGACGACTACGGCCGCCTATGTCGTCAGTTCGATAAGCTACTCCAAGCCGGCGACACCTACGCTACCTGGGCCGCAATGCGAGTGCCGAGGTCCACTGAAAACCACCAGATTCCCAGTGAGCGGCTCGCGTATCTGGTTGAGCGCGTAGCGAATGAACGCCAAGCGGTTGAAGGCGGCGAGGGCGGACATGCCCTTGGCAATGAGGTGTTGCAACAGCTCCGCACCTGGCTCTTCCGCACGGATACGTGCCGCTGGCTTGACCAAGCCGGCCTGCTCGATGACTTCCGACTCAATCCCTTCGATATGGCCACCCTTGCGCGCCAAGCAGTCGACTACTACGGGAAGGAAGTCCTGCAAGACGTTTCAGTTGATCCTTCATGGATCGACCGCTTGGACCAATCTCTGCTCGACACCCTGTTCCTTGCGACTACTGAAGAGCGCCAGCGGCACTTATCTGATCTTCCAGCAGAGGATGCATTGGCGTTCATCTACAGCATGAGCGCACTGAACGCCCCAGCTATCTGGGAAACTCTTGACCTATGGGCGGACACTCTCCACACCCTCGCAGCGCAAACGGAGAATCCTGCGCTGCGTTCCTTAGCTATTGCCACCCTGGACGAAGGCCGGCGCATCGAGACGCAGCGCGCCGCAAGTGACCAGTTTGAGCGCCAGGGCTTCGCTATGTGGGTCGATGATACTGCAGAGCCAGACCGCTCCAAGCTCTATTTCCTGGCTCCCTCGGCCAAGTTCGCTGACCATTGGCAGCTCAATTACTTCGGCAAAGGACAGATCGGCGACACACAGTACCAAAGTGCTCAGGAGGCATTGCGTGTTGTGCAAGCTTCCGCCTTTGTCGTTCCGGATGCAGAGGCACCAGCAGTACTCCAACGCTACGCCACAGCTCAGTTCCGCAGTGCGCCCGACGATCCTATTGAAGCTTTCAAGCAATGGTTCGGTGATAGCAAAGTCCTTGATGATGAAGGTCGACCATTGGTCATGTACCACGCAACCTATGCTGGCGAAATTGATGTCTTTGATAGGCTGAAGTCGACGGAATTTCGTAGGGCCAGCATGGACACAGTAGGCATCTGGTTTTCCGATAATCCAGGTCACACAGGTGCTGGTATTTACGCGAGCGGACCAGGCGCTGCGATCTACCCCGTTTTCCTACGTGCCGAACGGACCAAGTATTACGACAGGTTTGATGACTTTCTCCGAGACATGCATGAGGCGGAGGGACGCCGCTTCGAAGACCAATCGCCAAAAGGCATAGGGTCAACCGAAGGCCTGCGAGCCAAGCTGAAGGCTCAGGGCTACGACAGCATCGGCTTCACCAGAACTTTTAACGGAGAGCTGGAAGTTGAAATCGGCATCTATGCAGCCGCTGTAGAGCGGGCCAAGGAAGAGGAGTACTCGGTCCCTCGCAGTGAGCGCCAGCCATATACTGCCAAGCGCATGCGCCTAGAAGAAAGCCTTGCCACGCTGAGAGCTGAGCAGAAGGCACTTGGCTTTAGCACCGAGTTTGACGGGCAAAACGTTATTGCTGTGTTCGAGCCTGACCAGATCAAAAGTGCTGTCGGAAACAATGGCGACTACAGCCTGGCAAACCCGAGCATCATGTTCCGCTTGAAAGCCTCTGATGAAGAATTGGCGTTCGCTCGCTGGTTCGGGAACAGCAAAGTGGTCGATGCCGGTGGTAAGCCCCTCGTGGTTTATAAAGGCGGTCCTACCCAGGCCTGGCAAGACGGCTCGGAAATCACAGTATTCGACAGCCCCAACGGCCCTTGGGCCGGCTTCTTCACTTCCGACAAAAACGTGGCGAGCCGTTTTGCTGAAGCTCAATGGCATATGACCAGTCGCGGGGGGCAACCAGCCGGCGTTTTCCCCGTGTATCTGAAAATCGAGCGCCCTCTTGTTGTTGATGCGGCAGGTCGGCCAGCACGTGACTTTCAGATCGATGCCAGCGTAATCGGCAAGGAAGATTCCCCCCTGCGTGAAGAACTTCTGTCCGGTAACTACGACGGCCTTATCTTAAAGAACACGGCAGATGAGGGGGATGTCCTTGTTCCGCTGAGCCCCGAGCAAGTCAAGTCAGCCATTGGGAACAATGGAAATTTCGACCCATCGAGTACGGACATCCGCTTTAAACTCACTCTAGACGCTCCAGCTCAAGACTTTGAGGCTTGGTTCGGGAACAGTAAGGTTGCAGATTCCAACGGGCTTCCACTACCAGTGTTCCATGGCACTGAAGCCGACTTTGCTGAATTTCGGGGAGACGCGATCTTTTTTGCTGGAACCGAGTCAGGCGCTCGCCCCTATGGTAGTAATGTTATCAAGGCATTCTTGTCGTTGCAGAATCCCTATGTCGTCGACTACTACGGCCAGGGCGACAACGACATCGTGTTTGACGTCGAGGAGGCGAGAGATGGGGGGCATGACGGACTAATCGTCCGTAATGCCTACGATGGCCACTCGACCTTCGATCAGTATGTCGCGTTCGATCCAGGGCAGATCAGGATCATCAACAGCGGTTCCCGAGTTGGCCCTGGGACAGGTAGAACTACCGAAACCCTTTATCTGGACTCTTCTACCGGCGATGGCACCACCAAGGTCCTGAAGAACCCAAGTCGTAACCAGGCGCTCGCTTTCGCGAAACAAGCGAAGTACCAAGACCTGCGCGGCATCGTTGATCCAGCTACAGGGAATCTGTTCCTGGCTGATGCAAACGCAGTAGATCATAAGATGCTCGCCGAAGGTGTAGGTCTTGAGTGGGAGGCAGTGCGCCATACTGTTGACCCTGTTACTGGCAGCAGCAATCGCCTGAGCATTCCGGCCACAGCCATCGAGTTCTATCCACGGAACATTTTCGCTGACGATTCTGATTCGAGATTTCAGTTCGCGCTGGATCGAGAACAGGCCTTTAGCCGCTGGTTCGCTGATAGCAAAGTCGTCAGAGATGGCAAGCCATTGGTCGTTTATCACGGCACAGCAAGCGATTTCGACTCGTTTGACCCCAAAAAGGTTGGTAGCACATTCGGTTATGACGAGATTGGGTTCTTCTTCACTGACGACCGTAGTGACATCCCAGGCGGGGCAGGCGATTTCGCCATTCGCGCTGCTCGCTATGCGGAGACTGAAAGCGGTGCCAACATACTGCCTGTTTATCTGTCCCTGCAAAATCCCTATACACTTGAGCAGTACGCTTTCGACCTTCAGTTAGATGTTGATTCTTTGGTGATGTATGGGGGGGAACAACAAGCACTCGTTGACCTGTTTGATCAAGACCGTAGCGACATCATGCGTAAGGTCATTGACGGCAACTATGATGGGATAGCATTCGAATTCGGTGGCGACAGCCTCTTCGTTGCCCTGCATTCAGAGCAGATCAAAAGTGCTATAGGCAACGTCGGTACGTTCGATCCCACGAATCCGGATATCCGTTTCAGCTTCGCCGGCCCCCGAGCTATGACCGCTAGCGGTACGTCTCTGGTCGATGCGATCAAACGACTTGCTGATGGTCATCATGTTGAAGACGTACGCCAGGAAACTGGTTGGTTCCAAGGGGTTGACGGTAAATGGCGCTTCGAGATCGACGATAGCGATGCCCGCATCAAGCTTTGGGGTGAGCCGGATGTATGGGAACTCCGCGATGCCAATGGCGGCGAGTGGATCAGATCGAAGGACTTTGTTGTCAAGTATCCACATAGCCTTCTGACCCAGCGTATCAACGAATGGCAGCTCGCCAGAACCAGCCGCGATCTACGTTACCCGTCTGGAATCCTGACGATTGGTGACATCCTGGATCACCCACGCCTATTCCAGGCATACCCTTGGGTGGCCGATATCGACTTCGTGATCGATGACTCCATTCGTATAGGCGACGCAGAGTTCGTTTCAAGCGGCAACGGCTTTGTCAGGACCATTAGGATGGGGTTTGTTGCCGACCCTGAAGTGGCGAAGTCCGCGATTCTTCACGAGATTCAGCATGCAATTCAGGAAGTCGAAGGCTTTGCTCGCGGTGGTGACCCTGACGAAGAAGAAAGCAAAGCCACGCCAGAGCAAGTTCAAGAATGGAAAGACGCTCTGACACTGCGTCGCCTGACCGAACAATCACAGGCCGCAGTCGTACCAGCGTCTGCGCTCTCATTGTTCGAAGCCTTGATAGGGCGGCAGCCAATCGGAGGAGCTGTTTCCCTGGCGACCTACAACTCCACGGCTGACTTGGAGCTTGCGTACAGGGAAACTCGCGACAATGCCCTCTCTCCGACCGAACGTTACCTGCGGTTAGCCGGTGAGGTGGAAGCTCGCAATACCCAGGCCAGAATCAAACTGACCGAAGAAGAGCGGCGGTTGATATCTCCCTCAGTCACCCAATCTGTGCCTGACGGTGACATCATCGTCACAGGTGCGCGACAGCCATCGATTTCGTTCGTCGAAAGCCTCAATGGCACAAATGGTAGACAGCTTGATTTGACGCTTGAAGCTCGTGTTGGTGGTGAGACTGTAGGCCGTATCGACTATTCAATCTTGGACGGCCGACCCTCTATCCAGATGATTGAGGTCGAGGACAAGTTTCGCCGGCAGGGTTACGCGACCCAGTTGATCCAGCAGCTTCAGCGCCGGCATCCTGAATCGAGCATTGATTTCGGCATGCTGACGCCTGATGGCGCAGCGTGGTTTGACTCTTTGCCAAAGCGGATAGTGCCCACGGCTGCGGGGTTGAAAAAAGCTGAACTGGACCAGGCTCAAATTCAGCGTGATGAACTCCTTGCAAAGGCGGCCGCGCTACGAGCAAACGGACCGAGCATAGAGAAGAAGGCTCAGCTGGACGAACTCGTTGAGCCACTGAATGATCTCCATGACCTCATTAGCGATCTGGAGCAGGAAGTTCTCGGCGAGCCACTCACAGATGTTTTCATCGAGACCGGTGCGATGGCGGCGCTGATGCGCCGCATCCGTCATGTTGGCAAAGACGTGATTGCGGGTGCTGGCCGAAACCTATCCTTTGCAGGGGCCCCAGGCGCTCAGTTCGATATTGTTCACATTGGCCCGGCGATAAGCGGCATGTCGCGACAACTCGAAACCCTGCAGCTTCAGCAGGGGACTGGTGCCGCATTTTCAATTACCGATCTTCCGGGCGTACATCTGGGGGGAAGTCTGGTAGACCTACAAGCCAGGCTTGATGGTGCGGCAGCAGAGGTCATGGAGCGTGCAGAAGCCCAGATCAATGACCTTCGCTCACGTCTCGAATGGCTCAAAAGCCAACGCAAAGTCTCCCAACGGCTTGTTCATCAAACCCAGTCGGCGCTTGCAAATAGCAGGTCCTGTAAGCAGGTTCTTGCCCAGTGGGCTTCACCGTCTGAGGAGAACACGCTTGCATGGGGCAGGGCGCTTACGCCTGAACAGACAGACCGCATTATTCACGCCCTACCAGAATGCAGGGGCATGACCGGTGCGCAAGCATTCCAGGCGCTCGCTCAGAAGAGTTCCACGCCCCATACCGCCGAACAGGCGCTATTGGCTGCCGGGTTTGTTGGTATCAGAGACGAAGAGCACCTAGTTCTTTGGGATAAAGCCAGCATCAAAATGGCCAACGAGTTGGAACAATGGGCTTCAAGCTCAACGCGGTTTCACCTGGCATACCATGGAACACGTCATGACGTGGATCAGTTCTCCCTTGACCATGTAGGCACTGGCGAAGGGGCCCAAGCGTTCGGTTACGGTCTGTATTTCGCCCAATCCAAGATGGTTGCTAAGCAGTACCAGACCGCACACCACCGCTCCATGGTTTGGTATGAAAATGAGCTTTTCCCCAATGTTCGGCAGCTGACAGAGGCAGTGTTGCCAGGTTTACTTGCCCAGACAGACCTCAATCCAGAAGCTCTCCCAGAGGCCGAACGGCTGCTTCGTCAGGTCGCGATTCTCCAACAAGACGACCCCGCGCACGCCGCCGAGCGTATCGCACAACTCGATTTCCAGTTGCAGGCTGTAGCGAAACACCTGACCGAGGGTATGCTGAACGTGAACGCGCACAGCGTGGACAGGTATACCCTTCTGCCGGCAGGCGGAGCCCGCGATCTCCGGAGAATTCTCTCCAGCGATGACAAGGCACTGGCCCGTGGCTTTCATGAGATTGAATGCGCCTTGCATTGGCACCTTCGCCCTGGAATGAGCGAGGCGCAGCTGAATAGCGTTTTGGCAGAACGTCTGACCTCCCTTTCTGAGGTTCAGCCCCTTTCTGATGAGCTTTCTCGAATCGAGCGCGAGCTGAATCGTTATCCCGGTGACGGATACCTCGTAGCGCGCCATAGAGATGTCGAGCGAGCAATAGAACGGGCACTAGATGTTAAGCATCTGGTTGCTCACTACCCTGATTTGCGCCTACATGCTCCGATTGGCGCAGGCAATCTTTACATGGTCGAAGTCAGTATCAAACCTGATGAGTACCTGGTTCTTGAGGCCCCGCTTAGCCAGCAATCCAGCCTCGTGAAAACAGCATTCAATGCAATTATCCAGGATGCGTCACTGCCGGTTGAGATGCGCGACCATATCGCCCGCCAGGTGGCGAACAACGCTAAGGGAGAGCATCTACTTGCTGCGCTGAGTGGGCGTGAATCGATCTATTTGGCTGCTACCGAATCAGCTGAGCAACAAGCGACTCAGTGGATGCTTACTCATGGAATCCAGGGCGTGCGCTACGCCGACGGCATCACCCGAAAGACCGATGGGTCCTCCTGCAATTTCGTTGTTTTCGATGAATCGCGTATCAGCATTCTTGGTCACACCGACAAGCTGATACGCGCCGAAAGTGATTCCATCCCTGTTTATGACTACGCGGACATCGATGCCCTTGAGCAAGTGCAGCTATCCCGTGCCGCCAACCGCAACAACCCTGGCCTCTGACCACAAGGAATTCACATGCCTGCCACTGATCTAGAGTTCACAGAATACCTGCTGCACGTCGGTCCTCATGAGGATGGAGAATCCTGCGCCTTGTTGTGGCTGGACCGGGTTTGGCCACTCAGCGATACAGCTACAGTTCAGGAAGAGGCGAAAGAGGGCGGGTTCATCGATCTCGTAATCGCCGGCCGCGAGGGGCGTCTGATTCTGAAGTCAGTTGACCAAGAGTGCCTGCCTCACATCCGGTCCTCTGGCCTCTATGTGATTTACCAAGGCAAGGACGGAGCAACTGTTCAGGCCCATATGCCGATTGTGAAGTAGGGAAGGGCAGACAATGCTCAACCTTCAAGCATTTCTCTCAAACGGCACGACACACGTACATACCAAGCAGCCGTCCGGACTTCTCCCGAAATTGGTTGCTCCCGTTCTAGCTGCCCTGATCGCCGGCACAACTGCTGGAGCTGCGCATGGAGAAGTTGCTGAGGTGAGCCGTGCTTCAAGCCTGGCAAAGATGACGGTAGAGTTGGATGCAGTGAGCCAGCTTCAGCAAGCACTTGCTGCTCCTGGTAGCCCCAACATCAAGGTCATCTCGACCAATTCCCCTAACCTGCTCGCCTTCCTCAAGAATCTTCCTGAACGAGAGTATGAGCGAACGGTGAACATGGTTGCACAGACTGCTCGTATCGACGCCCCAACACCGGAGCAGGTAGCAGATTTCTTCAACTCGAACCACGGACCTACTGAGGGTAGAGCATATTCATTTAAGCGCATGCCTTTGTTTGGTGCTGACCAGGCATTCTGTTTCGTCAATACCTACGAGAACTATGGCAGCATCGCGCGAACTGTTGGCGAACACACGTTCATCCCTCGGCTTACCGGGCTTAGTGGGGTCGTTTACCAACCACTTCATGAAGCTGCGGTTGCAGTCCTAATTCACGAGCTTCAGCACTGCACCAATGGTGATATGACCTTAGAGAAGCGTGCTACTGCCGCTATGGGAGAGCCAGGGAAGCTCTACGCGGTGGCCTACGAAGAAATGCTTTCAGACTTAGCGGTCGTTCTGTATATGGCCTCTCAGGAAGGGTTTTTCGAAAACGGCCTTGCTATGACCCGAGCAACGCGAGGCATCAGCTTCTTGGACCTGGAGCACAACACCGAGGATATGCTGGATTATGTGGTGGCCACACTGAACGCTGAAGATTTCAGGGGCATGCCCGCGCATGAGATTTTTCAAGCGGTGAACAGGATATCGAAAGAGCTGGAGCCACTCGATAATGCGGACCTGCGGAACATATTCGCTAAGTCTTCGGCTGAAAAAGTGATTGTGGGACACAGAGCCTTTGCGAAGCAGCCTGAACTGGCAAGATTCGAGCATCACTTCGACACGGCTGCCAACGTCGCAACGAAGTTGCTCAATGTTGTGGCAACAGAGCCCATTGAGCTAAATGCAGATCACCGAGCATCGAAGTTGATCAACGACTTGATCACAAACAATCTGCGCTCCCCAGAGCTTCATCGGCATCTGGGCATCCAGACTCAAGAGAACTTCAAGGTTATGGCCGAGCAGATGGGGGTAGCGCTAGACCTTTCTCAGATGGCTCGTATCGCAGTGTTCGATCCCGCATTTTCACCACCAGGCTCCAACTCGGTTTCCCCTTTCCCGCGCGATGCACGTCTAGCGTCCATCAACCACATAGACGCACTCACGACGGCAACCACACCGGACATGGCGGATACGGTACGCGCGTCATCAGCACCTGCGCTTCGCTAGAGCATTAGTTACTTACTTTATTACTTACTTACTTTGTTACCAATCGTGCTAGCCCCTCGGCGAACTCTGTTGCACCACCATTAGCTGGATGACGAACAGCAGCGCCGACAGAAACCCCAAGCTCAGCCAGTGCCTGCTCTGCCTTTCTACCCACCGCTACTAGCACGGCCTCGGGGAAGGCATCACGCAGAAGTTTGAGGGCAGGAACTCCATAGGCCAGCTCTGCCGGCGTCGGCGTTCGGTTGGTCCAGGGCTCCGCCCTGAACGGGTGCAACTGAAGGGCGTTCCATAGGATGGTCGAGTCAGCAAGCCCGTGGCGGTAAAGCGCTTTCCAGACGATGGTTGCACTCGGCTCCGAGAAAGGTAGTCTCCGGCTTGAGAGCCGGCTATTGCAGGCTACACGCGGAATAGCCCCCTCCATCAATAGTCGCTCACTTGTAAAGCCTACGCCGCTATACCGACATCCCTGGTAGCCTGGTGCCTCACCGACAAGGATCAGCCGAGCTGTGCAATCCAAATGCTGGGCCAGCCGCTCAGTCCTTTGCTCTGGGCCGTTACCATCAGCATCGAAGCTGCATCGCTCCATCCAGGGGTTGAATAACCCTGGTGCGGAGGAGGGCAGGGTTTGAATTAAACGGGTCGCGAGGTCGATGTTCATTCCCGGCTCCTACTTGATCTTGCTGAGTGCGTCTTGGGCAATCTTGTCGCCCCGCATGTCATAGATGGCTGTTGTGCTGAGGTTCGCGTGACCAAGAACTTCCTTGGCTACGATCTCCCCGAACTCGCTCAGCGCCCAAGTACCCACAGTCCGCCGGGCATCGTGTGGCCTGACGAGAAATGGCAACCCAGCGTGTTTTGATCGTTGCTCCAGCAGGTAATACAAGCCGTTTGGCTTGACTGCCTTGTCGACCAGCTTGCCGTTCTTGAGGATTCGACAGAACAGTGGCCCCCGGTAGCCAAGGCTTTTAGCTCGCACCTCGATCCAAGGGTGAAGGTGCCTGACCGCCAGAGGCGAAAGGTACTTGGTTACAGTGTTACCGCCTTTAACCTTAAGCCTCACTTCTCCCGCATCAATGTCAACGTCCTCCACCTGAATACGACTGACTTCGGCACGCCGAAGTCCAACGCCGAAAAAGACGCCGAGGATGGCCGCATCGCGAATCCCTTGGGGCCTCTCATCTTTCAAACACTCTTCGAACATAAGATCGCGCCAACGCAAGGCAACAGCTCGCCCACGGCCCCGTTTGTTCCTACCGCGCGGGGGCTTGATCTCCTTGAGTAGCGCGAACTGTTCAGCCGGCATCAGCCCGGCAAGGAAGCAGGCCCTTGCGCAGCCCCTGATAATTTGAACGTTTAGGCTTATGGTGTCGTTCGACAGCTCCCGCGCTTGCCACGTGTCGATGAGGGAGGTAACAGCGGAGGCATTCAACGTATGCCACGGCACAGACTCGATGGGCCTATCGCCTGGAATTATGCCGGCATCCGTCGCGATCCTTGCCATCGAATAGCGGATATTCAACTTGCTGCTGCTGGCCATCTTCCCCAGGAAAAAGTTCCTGATAGCGTTCTCGACCATGCCCGGCGTCACCTGGCCAACCTTTGCAACTGGCTGGACTTGGAAGCTGGCGACCGGCATGGTGTTATCAGAATTCATGTTTGGCATCCAACTCAGAAAGGAACGCGCGAACGATGCGCTTTTTGAAGATGTCGATTGGTTGATCCGCCAAAGTCAGGAGAATCCCATCGCCAGGGTGCTCCGTCTTGCTCGCAAGTGTCTCGCCTGTAAGATCAAGGCGGACAATCCTGTCGCGCCCGATCAACTCTACCTCGTTACCACCGTTGAGCATCTCGCGACGCAGGACCACCCGGCGGCTGTGTTTCTTGAGAAGCCAGTCGAGTAAAGGAAGAATCTCTTCAAGCGGCGATCTCTCACAGTCAGCCGCGACGGGAAGGAGGTTCCGTCGACTTAGCACGGGGAGGGCGGCCACCGTGCCTAACTCATAGAACCCCGAGTTGTGGGCTTGAGTCGTGACCGTGGCCAACGCCATCAGCGGGCCAGAGGCGGTTCCCGACTTTTCAGAGTGCGAGAAAAAACCTAACTCTTTGTCGTCAAGCAGCTTGATCGTCCTACCGCTCACACCCTCTACCAGGTCGAGAAGCAACCCGGTACGACGATACTTGCCAAACTGACTTGCGGACTTAAGCCTCAGCGCCATTTCATAGAGATGCTTCTTGCTGATGTGGGAGCCAAAGTAGCCAAGCAAGGGGACTGAGTTCGCCAGGCGATATCGGCCGGCAACCTCTCTCAGCCTTGCGTACTGCTCGGTCACCGTCTTTGGCAATGCCGGATCATATTCATGGAGGCCGGCGCTCTCGATCAAAGAGAACAGAAGGGAGAGTATTCGTTTCTTTTGTGACCAAGCGGTTTTAGAGGCGTCGCTACGTGAAATCTGTGGCGATTCGCGAGGCTCTGCCCCCGAGAATTCAACGTGAAGCGTGATAGGAAAATCTGGCGAAATTCTGACCAACTCTGGCTGTTTTTTCCGTTCAGAGTCGTCGTGCCCGGAATCCTGTTTTATGAGCGGGCAGTTAGCTGCATGTGGTGACCCGCCGGGGTTATTGCGCAGCACCAGGGTCCCCGTGTCGCGCAGCGCGACATTCATGACTGGCATCGGCCGGATGCAGTCGCAACTCAGCCAGCAGCCGTCACTGCGGACGGACCGCAGGATTCTGCTCGCAAGCTCTTCCTCACGACGCGCCAGCGTCCCCGCTGAAAACCCGTGCAGCAATGCGCGCTCTTCTAGCGAAAGCTCCCGCACGGAAACCCCGTCCTTTCTAATGATCCACATGCACACCCCCGGCTTCTGCCTGCCAAGAAAGCGACACCTCAATGACGCTTCCGAAGATTCCTGTGTTCGTCCAGCGGTCAACAGGGCTTGCGTCGTTCGCCATTAACCTGGCAGACCGACTAGGCCGTGCAACATGCCGCTATAGGCTATTGATCTAAAACGATATTTAAATCAGCCATTGAACCGAAGCGCTATCGCCCCTCATGCATATTACTCACTAAAAGAGACATTTTAGTGAGTAATCGCTATAAAGCATGCCGGCGCTTCGCGCCGGCCGTCAAAAAGTCATTGCCGCTTCGCTAACCCAACCGCATTCCAGGCTTCGAGTTAGCGTTGGCTCTGGCCTCGTTGCAAAGGTCCAGATAAGCTTGGCGCAAGCAATCCTCCGAACCAATCTCATCACCGCCTGGCGTATCTTCATTGTCGCGACGGTCGTATTCAAGCAAGGCATCCAGCCAGACCTTGAAGTCTTCAAAGGAACTGAAGTCGAGGATGTCCTCACCATCAAGCAGTTCACTAATAAAGGTCTTTACTTTTTTGGGGTCGTTGAGAATGGACAAGGGCGACTTCAACACCTCAAGCACATCGTCTTCCGCTGCCGGTTCTTGCATCACGAAGCCCTTACTGGCTATCACCTCGTTCAGCTTCGTAGCTGCATCATGGAACGCCTCGATTTCAGAGCCGGCCGTACCCCAGGCGTAACCGGTCTGCTCGGACGACACTTCCCAACCCCAATCGTCCGGATGGGACGAATGGATTCCTTTCCCTACTCGAAGATTCGTTTCGCTCATATAACATCACCTGCAAAAGACACAACTTAGAGTTGAATACAGTGTAAAAACTTTGCTTAAGGCACGACAGCTTTTGAATCATCACTGACTGGGATACGAACCGGCACCCGGCGTAAATGCTCTGTGGATGGCAAAGAACTAGGAATATTCCTGCGCGAAACACTAATACGCTGAACACTATAGGCAGCACCCCCGAGAATCATCATAACCCCCATAAGTCCCCGTGAAAGTTGCTCACGATCATACTCATGGGCAGCTTCCATCGCGCTAGCGAACAACTTGGCAATGCCTTCGCTCCCCATATCCATCAGCCAGGTGCGATTGAACTGAGTGATATTATCTGTGATCACAGTGTACGAGAGCCATTTGGCGACCGCGAGGTTTCTATACGCCTCGCTAACAATATCATCCAGCTTCCCGGTAACGATTAGAACTGTAAGTGACGACAAGTCCCATTCAGAGGGAACGTCCTTGCTGTGGCTAGTTCGTCCAACCGCCGCAATAGCTCTTTCAACCTCGCTTCGATCCGGCAGCTTCAGGGATCGCAAGTAATCTGGCCATCCCAGATAAGTCCAGCATAGACCCTCGAAATAATCGGGATAGATATCGAATGTGAAGTCGTCTCGATGATTCTCAAAAAAACCAACAACCGCAGGGGTAATGAGCATTTTCGAAACAAATGCAACTGGCAAATACTCCTTTGGGATCGAATATAGCTTGGCTGCGGCTATGAAAGCCTCAAGCTTTTCAACGCTAGAGCATGCGACAAGAGTAAGGATTTCCTGCGTTATGGACGATTTTATATCCGCCCCGAAAAAGTACTTTAAACCTTCACTATCCTCGCTACGCAACAGGCGAGAAACAAGTTCGAAATAGATTCCGAAGTCATCCGATTGCAATGCGTAGACCGGCGGCGCACCAACGATGACCTTATCGAAAATCTCCTTTAAGTTCAAACCTCCCGCATTGCGTAACACGGACAAGCAATATTCGCGACGAACACTAAAATCCGTTGCACTTTCCCAGCCCGCCAATTTCATTTGAAGTTCATTTTTCCAATCCATGAGACACCCCTTTTAATCGACGTGATAATTAGAGACGCGGACCCTTAACCGACTTTCCTTCTGCGGCGTAGTCCTGGTGATCATTAGTAGATAGCTCGCGCCGCACGATTTGATAATCGTCCGTTACTTGGTAGTTTGTGCAGAATGCTTCAGCACCCGAGAGGTTGTATGCCTCCCGGTCACCGCTGATGTTCACAGAGAAACTCGCCGTCTGCGCGTAGCCGGCCGCCATCAGGGCATTTCCTCTGAAACGTATTAGCAACGAATGTGCTTCTTCAGGGGGAACGCCGAATGCCCGCAGACCATCTACCTTTGCCGCAAAGACCTCCTTCTTTCTGGCAGCTTCCACACCGAGCTGCTCATGAAGCTCCAGCGAAATGCGCTCGCGCACAACTTCTAAGGAACGCCCTAGAAGGTTTAGACCAGGCCAGGTTTCAGGGGGTAGCAGAATTCTGGGGTCATCTTGGGAGAGTCCGGCTCCCCAAATCTTGTCGTAGGGGCTTGCCTCGACGAGCATCGACCCCCTACTCCCTAGCAACACGCGCTGAGCGTCGGGGCTCTGCATGAACTTCGCATATGCCCCATGCCTAACGATGCCTTCCCGCCGTTGCGACCAAACTCTATCGTCGTAGTTGGCCACCCTTCTACCGAGCGCCTTTTGGTCTTTAGGGTGCTGCGCTTTCAGCACCAAGTCGGCAACGACCTGATCGCTGAACAACTTTGCCTTGCAGTACATCATGAACTGTTCGACGCAGTTGAACTCGACACCCTTAACAACGAAATTAGATGGATGCCAGTTCGACAGCGCATCCTCTTTCGAGAAGAAGAGCGTCATGCCATTCACTACGCGCATTCTGGAACCCACTTCATTATCATGACGGGACGTATTCCGGCTGTCTCATTCCTCGCCCGCCTGCAGGCACAAGCCACTTGGGCAGATACAAGAAAGCATGCAAGTGTAAAAGCGCCCTGCACACCATCGAGAACCACCCTGATTAGCGGGGAAAAGTTCGAGACCTCGGCCAGAGGCAGTACGAGCGCTAGCACGGCCAAGCCGAACATTGCGAGACTAAACAGCAACTGCATCGCGAACCGCCTGTCGAACTTCGTGGGCCTCGCTGTCGACCTCTGCAATCAGTTTGCTGATCAGTCGCAATTTCAAGCGGCGCGTTTCACGGGCCATAAGGTGGCGCGAGAAGTTGATCACGCCATCGCTAGACGCCCATCCACCCAGCACGTATTCCAGGGAAAGCACTGAAACCAGCAGGCCGGCGGCAATGGCACTCACCTCCCCCACGCCTTCAACACTGAGACGCTCGCCGCATACCGGGCGAAGAACCGGACAGAACTCATGCAGCGACAGCTCGAAGTGAACACCCTCCAGCCCGAGGTCGGGCAGCACGGTCGCAAGCTGTGACTCCATAAGAATGGATACTCCATTCGGATAGCTATCGCTATGGCCAACCTGAACACCATCACTCGAAATCGCGGGCATCGCCATCGCTACACCTCCTCCTTGGACTCTGGTAACATAACACGCATTATACACGGTTTAATGATACTTTAGAATACATAGAGATATGCACAAATTCTGTGGGCAACTCTGTGGATAAAAAAGCGAAGCGACCCCATTTTGAGGCGGCGACTTATTCGCTCAAATTTTATACAGGTCATTTGTTCAGCTTATAGGAGAACGGTATGGCTGCCCCTACTCAGCCGGAACTGATGACGAAATCGCTCACGGTCGCCAGGATTTACTTCCAGAAGCACCTTCAGGAGCCCGCCGCGCAGCAATACCTAAAGGAACGCGGCTTCTCTAAGGACTCGATTCGCCAGTTTGAGGTTGGTTACGCGCCTGACAACTGGAGGGGCCTGGTTGACCATTTTACGTCTCACCCAGTTCGCCTCGCCGGCAAGGCTGCCGGTGTCATCACAACCCTGAAGAACTCAGACCGAATGATCGATATGTTTCGGGATCGCCTTATTTTCCCGATCCGGAACGATGCTGGCGAGCTGGTGGGATACGGCGGTCGCCTCCTTGGTGAAAAGGAAGGCTCCCCGAAGTACATCAACACTCCTGAAACCCCCCTCTTCCAAAAGTCACAGCTGCTTTACGGCCTCCACCAACACAAGGCTGATATTGCCGCACGTCGTGAAGCACTCGTAGTCGAAGGCTACGTTGACGTGATCACAACGTCAGCGGCCGGGCTTGGGATTTCTGTTGCGCCAATGGGGACTGCGCTTACAGGTGAGCAAGTGCAGCTCTTGATGGGTTTGGGCGTCCGAAAAATTTGGCTGTGCCTCGATGGAGATGCTGCCGGACAAAGTGCGGCCGAACGTAATCTTGCCGTCATCATGCAACACTATCACCCCTCACTGGATATCAGGATCGTCCTTTTACCTGATGGAGACGACCCCGACTCACTTATTCGTAAGCAGGGTAAAAAGTCGCTCGAAGCTCTGATGGCTGATGCGCTCGCCCTTCCCCAGTACATTGATTCGTTATGCCGAAAAGGCCTTCCGGATAAATTGGGGCTTGAGGACAAAGCCTGCTACCTGGTGGCCATGGAGCAGTACCTGGACATGGCCAGTGGCGCACTCCAGGATGCCCTTCTCGCTCAGTCATGCGCAGTGACCGGACTGAAGAGTGAGCAGATCGCCAGCGGGAAATACCAGCGCCAGCAGGATAACGCAGTTGCTGAGTGGCACCCCCTTGTCGCCCTCGCAGCGCGCTGGATGTGGCATGACGATAATGCGGAGGTTGCACAGCGGCTTCAGCGCTCCCAAGCTCAAGGGAAAGGGATGCGTGAGCTGACCGCGTTATCCAAACTGAAGCTTGGCCTGGGCGGCGATAGCGATTGCCAAATGATGCTGGCCTTTGTGAAATCACACGGCCCTTTACTCGATGCCGAATTTCAACAGCTCACGAGGCAGTGGCCTCAATGGCGAAGGAAGTTATCGGTTGAGGAAGGGATTCAGACCTTAAGAGAGCGCCCCTACGACAGGAGCGCAGCGAAGATGATCCGGGCAGCGCTGAGAATGTAGGTCAATAGACCATCGGGTCCGAGTACAGCTCGCCGTACTTGTTTGTGATCGTATTGATGTCCATGGGCCTAGCTGTAGTACAAGTCATCAGGAATGCGCGTCGCGCTTGAGCGGTAGCGCTTGAATTGTAGTAGGGACTGAAAACCCGTATCGCAAAGTAGGGAGCGCGTACCGCGATACAGGAAGGCGGAGGCGGCATCCCATTTTGTGGTGAGAGACAAATTACTTGAGCGCACGAAGGTTCGGCCGGCATACCGGCCGAAACCCCTCCCCCACCAGCTGTAGAGCCTCCACCGGTCAAGCCGCCGAGATCATAGGCACCCGCACCACTAGAGACCAAGAGCACCACACTTGCGGCGACCACAGACAGACGCTTCATTCACATCTCCTTCATTCAATCGGCTAAAGGTAAAACCACCGCAGGATCAGCGAAGGCCGGACGCAGGCCCAGTCTTTGGCTTATCCAATTCATCCAGGCTTGCTCCCTGCTGCATTTGCGATATCAGCCGCTGAAGGCTATCAATCGCGCTCTCTTGTTCCGCGCTTTGCGGAGAGGCCTCTTCAAACCCAGGAGGTCTTATCTGCAGCAGCTGCTCGAACGGCACCCGCAGTGGGTAAATCGATGGCTCTCCCTTTTCCAGCTTCAGGTACATGCTGTCGAGGCTATGAGCCTGGTCAACATCGAGGAGGTACGCATCAGCGCCGAGGTAGGCAAGGTCTCGCTGTGCTGTGTAAACGGTAACCATGCCATTGCCGGGGTCTAAGACCCCACGCCTCCAGATATCAACTTCATTGCTCAAACAAACGGATAGGGTTCGGGCATCTGGCGCGCAGGGCTTGCCGTAGGCTCCCTTCAGCTCGTCGTAGTGGATATGGCCAGCCGGGAATCCGTCGACTCGACAGAAGAACCCTGCTGTCGGATTGCTCCAAGTCATCACCACACGGACGGCATCGCCGGCCCCGTTGTTAGCAAGTACTTCGAGCTGCTTCACGCCGGGTCCGCGCTCAAGAGCATCGAGGATCGCCTTAAGCGTTTCGTCTTCGAGGCCGATTTGCACCCGGTCGACCATGCAATCGAGCGCCGGGTCATAGACATGGAGAGATGTATAGAGCATTTGGCTCGGCCTAACTATCTATCGTATAGTGTCATTATATCTACTACCCACAGTGATGAACAGGCCAGCCCATGTATCACTATTCGTCCGACTCGATACACAAATTGAGCGCCCTCCTTGAACGCAGCGCGCTTTCTCTCGGTGTCTCTGCCGTCCAAATAAAAGACACCATTTTCCCTATGCATGTGGCTATGGACCCTATTGGCCCACTCTCATGGGCCCTCACGCTGCATGCTCAAGCCATTGTCGCGATCTCCGGCATTGCGCAGCACGCGCGAGGCAACGTTCTTCCATTCGCTTGCGTGAACGATCCTGCTGCCCCATACGGCAATCAGGTTGTTATCCAGCCAGCGGTTCTGCCTCTCTCTGTAGGCTTGCGGTTCCTCGATGCAGCACTTGAACACGCTGCGTGCCTTGGCATGCGCGACCTGGGCTACACCCCTGAAGAATGGCAGCTACTTCCTGAGAACCAGAGGGCTATTCCGCTTGAGCCTTACTTCAACGATTTGACCCATAACTGGGTCACGGACGCTTTAGAGCGCGGCGATCTTGCTATGCAGTTGGCTAACTGGCCAGAGTTGCTGGATCAAGCCTCCCTCTCTTACCAGATGTCTCAAAACCAAGGAGTCGTTCATGAGCAAGCCCTCAGATTCCCGTCTGCTAGATGATTTCCTGGGGCAGTCCGAGACGCCCCATCTCTCCGACGATCAGCTTGAGAGGCAGCTTTCCGGTTCATCAGCGCCCATCGCTGCCCAGCCCGCTGAGACGCCCGAACAGACACGTGCGCGCCTCGAAGCGCTCATCAAAGAGAAGACTCAATCGCTCCCAGAAGATCAAGGCGGGATTGTCGATTCTGCGATTAAGAATGCGTCCCATGGAGTCAAGGTTCTTGCTCCGCTTATGGCCGCCATTACCAAGTGGGTTGATCCCGAAAAAAATCCTGAGCAGGTCGAGCAGATGATGTCGGCAGCCTTGGGCCGAATTCGAGATGACGCGCTGACTGTGGCCAGCGCTTTCTCAGTTGAGCCTCAAGATGCACCTGCCTGGCTTGTTTCGCAAATTGCGGGCCAGCTGATGCCCGTAATGGTCAGTGCGCTTGAGCGGGGCAATGGCCCCGTTCTTGAGGGTAGTTCGAAGTATTTGGAGCCCCTCCTTCACCTCGCAAGCGTCACACAATCACAGGCTCTGCCGTTCTCTGGAAACTTTGGTGACCCCCAGTGGCAACTGATCCAGGCTCTTTCGTTTGCTACAACGAATGTGATGACGGAGTACCACGCATTTTCCTATTTCCACAGTGATGCTGCTGGAGTCGCGCAGATGGTTAGCGATCATCTGGCGGACAGAGTACTCGACCAGACTCTTGCCCAGGTTTCGGAACGCTGGAATCTCAACGATAACGAGAAGGCTAATCTAGGTGTCACCCTGATACACCACGCCGGCAAACTGCTTGCGAGCTGCTGGGCACAGGGTATGGACACTGCACTCGAAAACCTCAGAACGCTTCCGCGCGACCAACAGCGACATGCAACCGCAAATGGTTACCCCCTCGACCATGTATTTGAGTCGTTCGAGAGCCTGTACCAAGGCATTGAGGTCTCGGTTAATGGCGCGATGCGCACCCTCGCGCCAAGTCGAGAGCAGTCCACTCAATCGAAGCAAAACAACAATGATCGCATGCGTATGTAAGGTCGCTCTGGCGGCCCTCCTGTGCTTCAGCAGCTCTGCTTTTGCGACTGAAAGGCCTCTGACAGCAGACTGCTTAGTCAAAGCAGCCTCTGCCTATTCCATCCATCCGGATGTTCTTCTCGCTGTGCTGATGGTCGAGGGTGGCTCTGTCGGTGAAAACAGTCGGCCGAACAAAAACGGAAGCTACGACATAGGCCTATTTCAGCTGAACTCGATTCACCGTGATGCTATCGCTCAGTTAGGTATCACGGAGGACCTGCTCCGCAATGATGGCTGTGTGAACGCCACGGTTGCAGCATGGCACCTGCGTAAGGTGTTCCCACCCGAGAAAGAGGCACAGATCACCACTGATGCTGACTATCTCAGCGCTATTGCCGTTTACCACTCAGCTACCCCGGAATTCAACGCCATCTACGCCCGAAAGCTTCGAGCCGCTTTTGAGCGCATGTATTCGCAGGAATCGATTGAATGAGTGAGAACCAGAAAGGCCCCAGCTCGCTCGTCAATGCGGGAATGATTCTGATCCTTGCCGCGTTGCTGACAACTGGCTTTTGGTGGCTGGCTAAGCCGGCCATCATGTGGATCAGCTTCTACTGCTCCTATTTCATGTTCGGTGCATATCAGCACCTGTCTTGGCTTGTTACCGAGTCGGAGATGCAGGCCATCGTGTCAGCCCATCACCACATCCCGAGGATGAAGCCAAAGAACTATGGGATTGTGTCGCTTTTCCAGCTTTTTGAACTGCATGGCTACGTTTGGCGCTGGGTTGTCGTCCCCGCGCTTATTTACTGGGGATGGAAAGTAAAAAAAGGCGTTGTTCGATTCAAATTCCGTCGTGAAATCAAAGATGTTTACGACCTGATTGATATCCAAAGCCATCATTTTCCAGCTTCGGCGATCATCAAGGGGAAGGACCTTCTTAAGACCCACCCTTACGTTGGTGCGTGGGCTACATACTCACTCCCATTAGATTTCGCGCGAGATCATGCTTTGCTGTGGATTTCCAATGTTCCTGTTGATCCCGAAAAGCCAGTCGATGAAAGCAAGATGCTTCCAATCCCGCCCTTTACTCCCACCCAGAAGCTCCAGCCCTTTCCTGTAAAGCGCAAGCTGATGCCGCACTACAGGTATGTTGTCTATGACGTGTTGCGCGCCAATGCGTTATTCACCAAGCAGCTGGGCGGATACTGGAAAGGGGCGGATGCCCTTCCACCGCTGGAAAAGGCCCTGTACGCGGTGTTCGTCACACAGGGGAGCGGTAAGCAAGAGGAAGCTTGGGCCTTCGTTAAGCAACTCGCCTTCTCTTTCCGTGAAGGTAAGTACGACGGGCATGGCAAGCTCGTTACACCCCATACAGCCAACACGAAAGGAATGGATGAGCTAATCGCAAAATACGGCAAGCACCCCCAGGCGTTGGCAATCATTGAGCGGCATGCTCATACCCTAAATGTGATGTCGGAAACGCTCGCCTGGGCTCGCAAGAAAGGGCGTTTGATGCACGCCAATTTCCTATGGCTTAAACCCGTTAACCGGACTCTCTGGTACGCCTTATGTGGTCAGGGAGGACAGTGCCCTTACTGGGAGGCTGCCGGTCCTTGGGCACATGCTCAGGTCGAGCGAATTATTGGTAAGCGCCTTGAGACACCGATGGTACTCGGCGCTATCGAGGAGATGCGGCGCACTATGGCCATGGAGCATTGGATTGAGCCTGGCGAGTACAGCGAAGAGCATCAGCAGAAGCTCGTGAAAGACGCAAACGCCAAACTGGACGCAGAACGCGAGAGACGCGAGAACGAGAAAGCCGCTCGTGCAGCGAACAAAGCGGGTGGTTCTGCCTTCGCCGTGACCGTTCCTGCAAGACAGCCGCAGCAGACACGTCGGGTTGAGGACGATACACCGTGAGCATTCAACGCCACCAGGAAATCTCCAACACTCGTACCATCGTCGACCCCAGAACCTTCTATCAGAAGACCTGGGCGCTTCTTCAATACCCATGGATACCGTTTGCATGGGCACTCTTTTCGGCGATGGTCACCCTTGTCTGGGCCGGCTTCCTACCGTTTGCGGTACTCGGGTTCCTGGTCCTTCGCTGGGCAGTGACCAGTGTTCCTGATGTACTCCCTATCCATCTTCCACTCGAAGCCAACAAGATCGACATGAACGATCCGAAGATCGGCGACAACGCCGGCTTCAATAAGGCTCGTGGAAGTTTCTTCATTGGCAAGATTCGCTCACTCGGCCTGGAGGTATGGGCGAGCTTCAAAGCGATGACGCAACATTTCCTGATCTTCGGCACGACGGGTGCGGGAAAAACGGAAAGCATCGTTTCTTACCTCGCCAACTACCTTGCTGTCGGCTCAGGTGCTGCGTTTCAAGATGCGAAGGCAGCACCAAAGTCGATGGTTCAGGTCGGCACCATTTGCCGCATTTTCGGTCGTGATGATGATTTTCGCGTAACCAACTACATAACCGGGCTTACATCGGAGCACCGTGACCCTGCCGAACGCCTTTCTAATGATGCTGCTGTGTTTGCTCGTGGTTCAGCCGAGTCCAATACACAGTTGCTCGTGTCGCTTATGCCTCCATCTGAAGGCGAGAACAAGATTTTCGCTGAACGGGCCGTCGCATTGGTCAGTGCTGAGTTTCCGGCACTAACTGACCTTCGAGACATGGGGGTGCTGCAGATCGACCCTGGCGTAATCCGGAAGCATATGAGCTTCAAGTTCTTCGTCCAGCTTTTCCGCGACAACCGCATCACCAAGCGTAGTCGTGACGCACTTCAGGGATACCTTGAGTCGTTGCCTGGCTACGATGAGAACAAGGACATTACAGAACAGCCGGAAGAAGTGACGCGACAGTTCGGCTTCGCTCAGGCTTACTTCACTCGCTCACTAGCTTCTCTGTCGGATACCTATGGCCACATCTACATGGTTGGCCAGGGCGAAATTGACTATCAAGATGCTGTGCTCAATGGCCGAATTTTGTTGACGCTCTTGCCTTCCATGGAGAAGTCAGGTGAGGAATTGTCCAACCTTGGCAAGATCGTTTTGACCGCTACCAAGAACGGCATGGTTGTCGGGCTTGGAACAGTATTCGAAGGTTCGGCCGAAGACATCGTGCACAACCTTCCGACAAACTCAGATATCCCTTACGGGGTGATCAACGACGAAAACGCATACATGCTGGTCGAGGGGCAGGAGATCATCAATGCCCAGGCCAGGGGACTAGGCTTTGGTGTAATTACCGGGACGCAGGATGCCCCTGGCATGATCGAAAACATTTCCAGGACAACGAAGCAGATCATGGCGAACTCTGCTTTCAAGCAGATCATGTATATCGACGACAAGGAAACGACCGAGCTTGCACGTGAGTTTTCTGGTGAGGCGCAAGTCTTGGTTCGAAACCAGTACGAGCGCGACGGTGATCTCGGTAACGTGTACGCATCGTCTGGAGTTGGGTTGGAGAAGCAGTACCGCATCAGCGAGACGGACATCAAAAAACAAGGTACTGGCCAGGCGTTCCTGCTGTACCAGGGCAGCGTTCACGAGGTACAGGTCTTCAACCACGGCATCTCTGAAAAAGGACCTGATCCGCTTCGTAGGTTTATTGACCATTGGTATCCGGTGCGTATGGCCAAGGTCAAAATTCCCAACGAGGATACGATCCTACGATACATGCAGCACACCCCTCGCCAAGAGTGGGAGGACTTGCTGCTGATGCTCAAAGACGATGCACGTCACATGCTGTCAGAGATGACTACCTATTTCGCCTCGCAGTCGGTGATTAGAGGTGTTGCGTCTCTATATGCGGAGGCTGATGCTCAGACCATCGAGCTATCCCAACGAACCTTTGTTGCGAAACAGTTTCTGGAACAGAAGATTGATCCGCCCAGCGGCTTGATCAAAACACTGTGCGAGCAACTCCCGAGCAATGCCAGTGATGTGGTCAAGACGATGGTGTTCCTGGCACACAACAGCGGCACCAGTCACCTCAAGATTCAGCAGGAAGCTGACGAAGCAAACCTGGATGCTTTCAGCACTATGCCTCCGCTACCCGCAGACCTCGACGACTTTTTCGAGGAGGTAGACACCTCAACATCTGGTGGCAATAGCGGTGGTGGTGGATTGACTCCCATGAAGCCTGAAAGCGCCCTAAGCGATTTTCTAGGCGCTGATTATGCAAGCGACGAGGAGAACGATCCCGTTCCTGCTTCTGCTGTCGCCGCTGCGCAATCGCCGGTAGTCGAGATGCCTGCACCAGTACCCCCAGAGCCAGAACCTACTTCAGCGATGGCAAAGGCGGTCTCTAGGAGCATGGCGATGATGCCCTGGATGAGCAGCGAGATCGATTACGCCCAAGTTCGTGGTTCGATCAAGCAGGCAGAAATGCTCTTTAACGAAGACGACGCTCCGGCCGCTGAAGCGGCAGCGGATGATGTCATTGACCGCATCATCCAGACACTTGAGTACCCGCAAACTAAAATTTCTTCTGACCTGCCCAGCCAGGTAAGGGCCAAGCAACTTTTCAAGGACTGGCTCGACTGATTAAGAATGGAATAAAAAGGCCGGCATCAAGCCGGCCTTTTTATTTCATGGAGCGTCACGCTGGTGTGACATCGCCTGAATCCTGCGGCACCTTCCACTTGCGAACTGTTTCAGGACCATACTGTTTGCGCCAGGCTTTGAGTACCAGGTGACTGGGACTGGGTGCCTCTACCGTCTCACCTGTGTGCGGATTCTTGTAAAAAGAAACTGCCCTTTTTTTACGGCGTGGTTTACCCGCCGCCTTCCTGTCACCTTTTACATCGAGCATCCGAACAATGTCGGTCAAGCTCAATCCATATTCTTCAAGTAGAGCCGTCAGTTTTCCCTCGAACTCCATTTCGCGCTTCAGCTCTTCACTGTTCTTCATCCGCTCCAGCCGGCCCTCAAGCATGCGCAGGCTTTGCTCGATGTCACGATACTCCTGAAGCGTCTTGGCTCGCGCCCGATAGTTACTAATGAAGCCCTTGTCCATCAATGTCTCCTAGGTCAATTTGCTGCGGCAGCCTCGGTGATGCTCCTGGCTCTACCTTTGACCCCCAATTCGGCCAAGTAGGCATTGTACACTTCTGGATTTGCGGCTTTGATCTGGCGCGGCTGATCGATCATCGCTGGCAGTGTGTCTGCCAGCATTAAGTTGGTCTCGTATAGGAACCTACTCGCTGTTTTCCCATCGGCTGGGAGGTTATCAGGGCTGCCGGTTCGCCCCGCTCGTAGCCAGGTGTGTAGCTCTGCGTCGGGCGGAGAGAAGAGACACAACTGTTCCCTTGCTCGGGTCATGGCCACATAGAAAAGCCGTCGTTCGTCCTCAATCCTTTCGGCCTCGTTCACGCCGGCTGATTGCTTCCTTGGCTTATGCGGAAATCCACCCTCGTGCAGGCCAATCATCATTACACATGGCCACTCAAGCCCCTTGCTCTTGTGTACGCTGGTCACATGCACTGCCACAGTGGACCGCTTTGCACGCTCAGAGAATGAACGCAGATCGTCTATGTGATTGAGGAACTCCGAAAGACGGGTGAAGTTAGTTGACTGAATATATCGAACGAAGGCCTCTACAAGCCTCATCTGCTCTTCAGCATCATCCGCGTTGCGAGAGAATGACTGGATCGATTCGTAAACCTCTAATCGCTCTAGCAGTAGGGAAATCATATCCATAGGGCTATGAGTTCGCTCATGGGATAGCGCTCGGACCTCCCTCCAGACCTTTGCCCGTTTGTAGACCCTCGCCGAAAGGTGACCTTCTTGGGCAGTAAGACCGGAAGCGACGAAAGCATTGAACGCACCAATACCATCGGGCTCTAGGAGCACCTTAGTAGACAGGTCCTTCATGCCCTCGTAGGAAATTCCGAGCGGGGGCGTGCCTAGGAGCTTTCTCATCTTGAAGACTGAGCCGCCGTCAGGCTCTCCTGCATATGGTCTCTTCGCGAAGCGACCATCGGCAACTTCCATCCATGACAGCAGCGCCGATACCCAAGGGTTGTCCAGCACGGAGACGTTATCACCACCTTCGAGACGAAAGGGAATACCGCGTTCTAGCATGGCAAACTGGCTGCCATAGGACCTCGAATATGTTCGAACCAGGATTGCTATTTCATCCAGCTGCCGGCCGGCTCCAAGCCAAGCCTCCACAACCTTGATTAACGCCTTTCCGTCAACATCCTCCCATTGCAGCATCAGCTTGGTGGCCGGCGTCGAGTCTGAGGAAATACACAGCTTGTCGGCGCGATCAGTGTTATGCGTGATGACGTAATTTGCTGCGCAGCTGAGTACATGACCATAGCGCCAGGTTCTGGTAAGCCGGTAGGTAAGGCAATCTTCGAAATCCTCCTCAAAGCCTCGAAGGATGTATGAAGGCTTCGCCCCGCGCCAGGTATAGATAGTCTGATCGTCGTCGCCCACCACCATCACTTTGGCCTTGTCGCCAGCGACGTATCGCATCATCACGTACTGTGCTTCACAGATATCTTGGAATTCATCAATGATGATGTGCCTGAAGCGATTAGCCACATGGGCAGCAGCTTCAGGCGACTGAGCCATCGCTACGACAGGATCGTAGATCAGGTCGCTGAAGAACCTTAGCTTCTTCTTCGCCCTCGCTTGCTCGAAGACCGGATACATCCCGACAAACCACTCATAGTGGCTATCCCAATCTCCCGCGTCCCACACTTCCTGGGGAGTTGCAAGATCACTTTTCACCCTGTCAATGAAACCAAGGAATGCATCAGCAACAATCCTTGGGTACTTGTACCCGTACTTACGGCAAGCGGGGCCTATCACGTCTGCGCAGAAATATTGAGCCCTAGTCGGCTCGGGCTCAAATTTCCAGTTCTCCACGAAGCCACCGCTCACAAGCCACTTGAGGCATTGGCCGCCCATCTGGTGAAAAGTCACTGAGTCAGGGGTATTGCGCTTTCCAAGACGCTTAATCAAACGTCCTTCGAATTCCTCCATAGCGGTCCGGTTAAACATCACAACGATGATGTGGTTTGGATCAACACGCTTGGCTTCTACCAAATATGCCGCGCGCTCAACCATCGTATGTGACTTTCCCGACCCCGCTACCGCAAGGACCTTTGCGTGCTGCTCTACAGAGTGCAACACAATCGACTGCTGCTCGGCTGAAAGCCCCATTCCGCACCTCACTCCCGCTGTGTGCTGCCCAGTTACAAGGAATAGCGGACATCAATTCGCCATCATCGTAACATGTTGATTTTATAGCAAATCTCATGACAGCCATTCAATGGAGCTGTCCGGCTTGCCTTCCCCGCCTCACCCCCGGCGGAACGCCCTCCCCTGATAGCTCAAGGCATATTTCCACTTATTGATGGAAGACTCGGGCAGGGGCTACCGGGATGATTTCTGCTTTTGTACCCAAGGATCAAATCGCATCCGTAATCACAACGTCGCTTTCGGAATCGCTCTCAGAAAGCTTCGGAAGAGCCGGAAGTTTTCACAGGAAGCATTAGCATTTGAGTCAGGGATTGCTCGTAATCATGTCTCCCTGCTTGAGCTTGGGCAGCGCTCGCCAACACTGGACACGATCACTGCGTTAGCGGATGCGCTGGGGGTTAGCTTGGTCGAGATAATCACCCTCACGCAGAGCATCCGATGCGAGCCCTCCCGAAAAGAACCTCATGACCCTGGCCGAAGCTCTTAAGCAATACCAATCTCGTGTTTCAATCCTAAAGAAAGGCTATAAGCAAGAATGCTATCGGATTGAGCAACTATCAAATACCTGGCTTGGCCAAAAACAAATTCGCGATATTACGAGCGTAGACATCGCTTCGTATCGCGATGAGCGCCTAACAAATTATAACGCCAAAACCAAAAAGCTGCTCTCACCTTCGACGGTTAGGCTCGAACTTTCACTGCTTTCAAACCTATTCGAGATTGGAAAGATTGAATGGGGTATCTGTGATGACAACCCTGTTCAAAAAATACGCAAGCCTAAAATGCCGCCTGGAAGAGAGAGGCGTGTTACTGCGCGCGAGGAGCGGCTAATTCTTCGCTACTGTCATAATTACTCGAACAATGAGCTTTACTCGATTGTTGTCCTTGCGCTTGAAACCGCCATGCGGCAAGGCGAAATTTTGGGTTTGCATTGGGAGCATCTGAATCTCAAAACACGGGTCGCTCACCTACCTGAGACTAAGAACGGGTCGAAGCGTGACGTTCCGCTCTCAATCAAAGCAAGGGATGCTCTTGTCAGGCTTGGCGTCAAGCCCACTGGCAGAGTGTTCGGTTACCAGTCTGAAGGCATCAAGAGCACCTGGCGCTACATGTGTCAGAAGCTTGATATCGAGAACCTTCATTTCCATGACCTTCGCCATGAAGCTATCAGCCGGCTCTTCGAGTTAGGCACTCTTGACCTTATGGAGATAGCAGCCATCAGCGGACACAAGTCCCTTTCCATGCTTAAAAGGTACACACACCTCAAGGCACAGAGACTAGTGCGGAAGCTGGAGGCAGGAAAAAACAAGGGTAAGCAGGTTGTACTAACCCATCTCATTCCTTACCCGGCAGTCATAGAGCCATCGCAAGCCGGTGTCGCAGTGCGTTTACTGGATTTCGAAGACCTTGTAGTACAGAGTGCGAAGCCTGACGAAGCCCTTCGGATGGCCCAGGATGCACTGCTCCGCAGGATAGTGATGTCGCTACGTGATTCGACCACGATACCACCGCCAGATCAGTACTTGGAGTCGATAGGTGAGCACCTCGTAGTCATGGTTGACCCGCTAGCACTGGCGTCTTAACACAAAATTTTCAATGAAGTGGCAAGGCCTGGCCTGCCCGAGGCTTGCCAATCCGG
>NZ_FMZQ01000004.1 GCF_900102635.1 Ectopseudomonas chengduensis
GCCTTGATGGCTAAAAGCCTCAGTGCCGTACGCTCAGGCCGTAGCTTTGCGCGCCAACGCAAACGCGCAGCCAGCCGAGGTTGTGAGGGCTACAAACCGACGCGCTGAAGAAACACCACCGCCCAACCTCCGTGCAAAAAAGCTGGCCACAAGCGGTCGGCATAGGCTCGTCCGGAGAACGAGAAATCTCGCCTAGACAGCCGGAACAGACGATGATCACATCACCGCCAGCCCAGCTAGACCGCCTGATTGAGCGGCAGAGGCCTGGTCATCGCCCGACGGCCATGGCGGCTGGCTGCTTCGGGGGGCTTGCCTTGGGCAGGGCTGCAGCTTAGGTTGATGACATTGGGTATAGTTCTATCTCTCTTAGGATATCTTCTACGTGAGTCCATCTCCTGCTTTTTAATTAAAAAATCAACAAGGAAATCCAAACAGTAATTGAAATTTTCAATATTCAGCTCGTTGGCAGCAAATAAACTCGAATACTCAAAATGCCATTGATTGCTTTCAGTCCTAACAACCTCCGGAGTAAGTCGTCGAAAGTTCTCGACATCTACAGTACTGACTCCCATTTCCATACAGTCAGTTTTTAATTGATCATGATTAATTTGCACATAATCAACTGGCTTATTTACATTCCTATCGATCCACTGCTTATTTTTTGTCCAGTAGTGAGCTTTCCCCCCTCCTAATAGACCTAAGCCAAGTATGCCACTAAGACCATTTTCATTTTCATCTCGATGTCGATATGCATAAATGCAGTAATCGCATTCGTATGAAATAAAAAATGCCTTACGCAGCCCAACAAGAGCATCGAGATACTCCTCTTGCGCGGCGAGAGATATAGACTCCTTAACTAACTCCTTGACGGCCCCATCTTTTAAAATATCTGCAAGAAACACTTCATTCAACTTTAAACCAATAACGCTTTTTAGCAGCGCATCGACGAAATCCACTGCAACATTAAAGTAATTTACAACTGAAGCGGGCTCTGCCAATTGTCCATAATGCTTAGAAATCACCCTTTGCTTATTTAGCGCCTTAATAGTTCCAGACTTTATGATCGGAACCTTTTGCTTTTTCAATTCACCAAGCAACTCGTCAAAAGATTTAGACTCTAGGGCTCTCTGCTCGTCAACATCTAGCTCATCTAAAGCTGCCAAAACAACAAGCTCAACAAAGTCCTGTAGAAGGATTAATCCCGCAGTGCAAGCATGCTTATCACCTGAATTGACTAAGTATTTAGTTTCACCGTAAATTGACTTGGCAACCATCAATGTATTTAGTGTCGACGATTTCATCTTAGCCCTATTTCAAAGCTAAACAATTAAGAAAAGGGGACAAATTTATTTATCAAGAAAATAAATACATCCCTTTCCGAAAACACACCAACTAATCAAGCGCAAAGCAGCGCCTACTAGGAGACAGGCACTCCGTATGCTTTTTCGGGGTACAACTTGAGATGCGCTTTATCAAGAATCCTTATCGCCGGCATATTATCGAATAAAGCATACTTTTCGATGTAATTTCGAAATTTCTGACCTTGATCGGATATTGAATTATAGAAAAGAAGAAAAAGCTCCTGATCCGACAACTGGGCCCTTATTAGCTTTATGTAAAGACCTTCGGAGAATTCACTCTCATCGACAAATTTTATAAGGTTGTATAGATACCTAAAGTAATGCCCTAGCTCTGCCTGGTGACCCTTCCAAAATAAAGCATAGGAAAGTTTAGCAATACTTTCGGGCGGGTATTTACCTTTACCTTTATTCTTTGTCTCTCGGTAAAGTCGAGCAAGCCTTGTGTAAAACACCCTAAAGCAGTCCCTGCCTTTTGTTGTATTTCCACTCTCTTTCTCCACAAGATCTATGGAGTTAACTATATCATTGTGCAGAGATAACATTTGAAAGAAAGTGCTTTCAAAATTTTGCTTCTTTAAGCTTTTGCTTTGATCATCTAGAGCATCCGCCGAGCGCTTAAATTCTTTTCGTGATTCTTTAAGCTCTGTCTGCTGAATAACGATTGTTATCAACAACCCCATAAAGGTGAGAAAAGTTAATATTGGATTAAGCACACCACCAAAGAAATCCCCCCACTCACCAAAAGAACTTCTTCCGATAGAGAGCAAGTTCACACAAAACACTAATAAAACCGCTGTTGCTGCAACAAGAAAAAGGCGGTACAAGGCCTTTGTTGTTCGAGAGTCTTTTCCGTCAACAACATCGAGAAATGCCTTGTATACTTTTTTATTAACTTCCATATCCCTAGCTCTTTAATTAATTTCTACTAGCTATAAATTAGACGACATGTCGTCATGCCCCTCGGCGAGGTTGGCTGATTTACTGTGAGCGTAAGCAGCCATTCGATATTTAACGAGTCAAAGGTAACAGACACGTCATTTTTAGGCTGAAAACACGAGACACCGAGAGACTGATGGCCTGAAGCTATCTATAGCAGCAAGACATGTCTAGGAGCTGTGTCGAAAAAGTGTCGAAAACACTGCAAGAGATAGCGGAAAAATGCTGTAGCTGCTGAGCTCCAAGGCCAGTAAAGCCGGGCTTTGCGGATCACAGCGAGGGGGCGGAAAGGGTTCAAATACCCCCGCCACAATGAACCAAGCCCTTACCGCATTTCAACACGGTGACTATAGCCATCAAGATAGATGAAGCCACCCTCCTCTCTAAGAGGGAGCCGACCTAACTTGGTGGCTTCCACTAGGAAGCGGTCGCTGTTCTCAATGGTTTGCTGCACTTCACCTGTTCTGGGGTTGCGCGACGGTAAGGTACGGGGGATACGGATAGAGAAGATATCCCGATACTCGGTTGGGCCGCCACCTAGGCCGGGATCAGCAACATGGGAGTCCCTAAGACTCATATCCATGACTGAAAATGGCGCCCTGAACCGCTCATCCCAGACGTAAGCCACTTCGAAACTCATACCTAAGCGCCTAAGCAGGCTCAGCACTTCGCGCCACTTGGTATCGTTCATGAGTGCTGCAGAATAGGTTGGACGCCGCATGCTTATCCTGAGTGTAAGAGTAGAAAAATATTTATAAAAATTTAGACCTTTAACCGAGTGACTGCCGGTCATCTAGACGCCAAAGCTGCCCCTCACATATGACTTGGCAGTGATAGCATCCACTTTCCTTACCATTGATGTTGTACCACTCATGAGAGCCTCCGGCTTGCTCGCAATCGGAGCCTTTAGCGGCAACACCCCAATCAATTAACATCCAGGGCAGATAACCTCTCAGCCACGTTCTAAAGCGATATGGCCCACCAGTGTACCGAGGCATTGGGGCGTTTCCATTTACCTAAAAAGGATAGATTTAATGTCCAGAAAGTCTTAGCTAAACGATGCACTTATATTATGTAAGGACTCTGTTCTCCATCGACATAAATCTGCATGCATTCGAATTTATTTGAATCATCACGAAGATGAATTTCCATGCCATTTTCCAGATGGATAACCACTTTTCTTTCATCCGGCATTTGGCATGCAACCACGTTAACGTTCATAACTTCAAAAAACTGCTGTGGTGGCCAAGCACCCGACTGCCAAACCCCTATGACCTCACCGTGCCGAATAAGATGAATATCTGACTGAATCGCAAAATGGTATTTTCCAAAACGAAATTGAATGTCGAACTGACCAACCAATACTTGCGTTGTGAACTCACCAATAATCCCTGATAAGTCTAGATCTTGGGGTATGCGATACATGACTGCCTGAGCCTGAAAAATTGCCGTCGCAAAAACGACAGGCTGATGCTCGGAAGCTAGACATAGCGGCAAAACATGTCTAGCAGCTGTGTCGAAAAAGTGTCGAAAGCACTGCAAGGGATAGCGGAAAAATGCTGTAGCTGATGGGCTGCAAGGCCAGTAAAGCCGGGCGTTGCGGATCACAGCGAGGGGCCGGAAAGGGTTCGATTACCGCCAGCCATCACAGTATCCTCGCGCCAGTTTCTTCACGCCGCGAAAAGGAATTCCTCAATGAACAACCACAAGTTCTTCACAAAACGCAGCATCCAGCTGTGCCGACTGATCCTGCTGGCAGCCACTCTCTACAGCGGCTGCCTATTCGCGCTTTATCTGTGGAGTGGCGAGTTTTCGGAAGCACTGAGCCATCTCGCCACCACAATGCTGCTCCTGTTTTTCTGGTCGTTGGAGCCTCTGGCGAAGCTCGTACAAAAATCCAGCGCTTCGATAAAACAGCAGTGAGCTTTCGATGCCTTCGCTCGCTCCCCCTCTTCGTGTAATCCCACTACCTGAATGAGCGCTGCACTCAGCAGCGCGCCATCCATTTCCCCGGAACTTCTGCTCCCCAACGCCACCAGAACCCTATATGTCTTTTTTCTGGAGGCCCCTGGCGATGGAACAATGGAATATCTGGCTTGAACGCGATGTCTGGCTCAATGTGGCGATTGTCCTGGTCGCCACGGCGCTGATCTACAGCGTGCTGCGTACCCTGGTGAACACCCTGCACAAGCGCCTGAAGGCTGGGTCGGCTGATCAGGAGAGCAGTTGGTCACACTTCATCGCCATGGTCATCGGCCGCACCAGCCGCGTGCTGTTGTTGGCGTTTTCCCTGCTGTTGGCGTTGCGTCTGGCGGACTTGCCGCTCGCCTGGCAAAGCGCGCTGAGCCATACCTGGTTCGTCGCCCTGGCCCTGCAGGTGGCGTTGTGGGTCGATACCGGCGTGCGCCTGTGGTCGCGCAGCCTGGTGATAGGCAAGAGCGGCGGCAGCTACAACCCGGTGATGACTACCATCATCAGCATCATGATTCTGATCGTGGTGTGGTCGGTGATGCTGCTGTCGATCCTGGCCAACCTGGGGGTGGATATCACCGCGCTGGTGGCCAGCCTGGGTGTCGGCGGTATCGCCGTGGCGCTGGCAGTGCAGACGGTGCTCAGCGATGTGTTCGCTTCGCTATCGATTGGCGTCGACAAGCCGTTCGAGATCGGTGATTTCGTGGTGTTCGGCGAAGTCGCCGGGTCTATCGAGCATATCGGCCTGAAGACCACGCGTATTCGTAGCCTCAGCGGTGAGCAAGTGGTGTGCGCCAACGCCGATCTGCTGCGGCAGATCGTGCACAACTACAAGCGCATGAATACCCGCCGTATCGTCTTCAAGTTCGGCATCAATTACGACACGCCCAGCGCCAAGGTGCGTCAGGTGTCGGAGAAGGTCGGCGATATCATCCGCGCCACGCCCAAGGCCCGCTTCGACCGCGCGCATTTTCTCGGCTTCGATGAAAGCCAGCTGACCTTCGAGGTGGTGTATATCGTGCTGACCTCGGACTACAACCAGTACATGGACATTCAGCAGGAGATCAACCTGCAACTGCTCGATGCCCTGCGCAAGCTGGACGTGCGCTTCGCCCTGCCCCGCCGGGATCTGCGCCTGGTGGGCGAGAGGATGCCGGTACTCAAGGTCGATGGCCTGCCGCAACCGGCCGAGGCTAACGAGAGCACCAGCGATGGCCGCCTGCCACGCTTCAGCTAGCACAACCGTCGTTACGCCAAGGGGGCGAGGCGAACAAAAGAGCCTCTCCCGCCTCTTACACAACGCCGTTAGCGCCTGACGCATTGCAGCGAATATTGGAGCTGGCGATGAAGCACATTCGTAAAATATCCACAACAGCGATAAGCATAAACCCTCGGAGCACCTGATCCCGGTGCCTTAAACACTTTACAGGCCTATCGTTTATCGTTTTTTCCGCTGAACAAGCCTTTATCTGTTTGACATATTTTACGGCTTTGGCAGACTGCTCGCCCGTTGCGGCAGGTGGCCGCGAACCCGGCACGGCGAGCGCCTGAGGGGGATCGCGCGCCAGCTGGGACGCGCCATGAAAACAATAATGCTGTCTGTCCAGGCGGCCTAGCGGGCACTGCCCACGCCGGACGACGGGCGAGCCACTGGTATTCATCCAATGCTGATCTGGTTTGTTGCGATCTACCTGCTGTTCACCGTCGGTGTCGGCGTCTATGCATCCACTCGCGTCAAAAACTCCAAGGATTTCGCCGCCGGCGGCAGGAGCATGTCCTTCCCCCTGGTCGCAGCCATGGTCTTCGCGACCTGGTTCGGCTCAGAAGCGGTGCTGGGTATCCCGGCCACCTTCATCGAGGAAGGTTTCGCCGGCATCATCGAGGACCCGTTCGGCTCCTTCGGTTGCCTGATGTTGGTGGGCCTGATCTTCGCCCGGCCGCTGTACCGCATGAACCTGCTGACCATCGGCGACTTCTTCCGCAAGCGCTACGGCCCGCAGGTGGAGATACTCACCAGCCTGGTGATCATCGGCTCCTACCTGGGCTGGGTGGCCGCGCAGCTGACAGCGCTTGGCGTGGTGTTCAACGTGCTCTCGGATGGCTCGATCACCACCACCCAGGGCATGCTGATCGGCACTGCCATCGTGCTGCTGTATACCCTGTTCGGTGGCATGTGGTCGGTAGCGCTGACCGACTTCATGCAGATGATCATCATCGTCGCCGGCCTGTGCTACCTGACTTGGCTGATTGGTGACATGGCCGGCGGCGCCGACGTGGTGATCAGCCACGCAGCGGCCGAAGGCAAGTTCACCTTCATGCATGCCTTCGAGCCACGGGATATCGTCGCCTTCATCGCGGCGGCGGTGACACTGATGCTCGGTTCCATTCCGCAGCAGGACGTGTACGCCCGCGTGATGTCGGCCAAGACCGAGAACATCGCCGCGCGCGCCTCGATGGCAGGCGCGGTGTTCTATCTGTCGTTTTGCATGCTGCCGATCTTCCTCACCTACGCGGCCTCGCTGATCGACCCGGCGATGGTGCAGAAGTGGCTGGCCGAGGACGCGCAGATGATCCTGCCGCACCTGATCATGGAGCGCACTCCGCTGTTCGCCCAGGTGATGTTCTTCGGTGCGCTGCTGTCGGCGATCATGTCCACTGCCTCTGGCACCCTGCTGGCACCGTCGGTGACCTTCACCGAGAACATCCTGAAGAACTTCGTGCCAGTGATGAGTGACCGCCAGTTCCTGCTGGCCATGCGCGTGAGCGTGGTGGCGATGACAATCGCCACGTCGATCTTCGCCCTGAACTCGACGGCGAGCATCTACGAGATGGTCGGCAATGCTTACAAGGTGACCCTGGTAGCCGCCGTGGTGCCGCTGTTCGCCGGCCTGTTCTGGAAACGTGCGACCACCCAAGGTGCGCTGCTGGCCATCATCCTTGGCCTGTCGAGCTGGATCGCTCTGGAGCTGACCTATCAGGAGACCGACTTCTGGCCACCGCAGCTGGCCGGTCTGTTGATCAGCCTGGCGGGCATGCTGATCGGCTCACTGCTGCCACAGTTCAGCCGTCACCGCGGCGACAGCGTACAAGCCATCACCGCCTCGGCCAACGCCTGAAAGCATGTGCCCTCCTCGTTCGAGGAGGGCGCTTTGCCATCATATAAGCCTTTGAAAAACCTTAATTTTCCTGCTTCACAAGGGTGGCAGTGACGGCTACCCTGCCGCCCCATGATTCGACGTCTACTGCCCCTGCTCTGCTGTTTCACAGCCCTTTCCCTGCACGCCGCACCCGCCACTTTCGCCGAGGCCAAGCGCCTGGCCTGGCCGCTGTATGAGCAGCAATCCACCGAGTTCTATTGCGGCTGCAAGTACAGCGGCAATCGGGTCGATCTGCGCTCCTGTGGTTACACGCCACGCAAAAACGCCAATCGCGCCCAGCGCATCGAGTGGGAACATATCGTCCCGGCCTGGGTGATCGGCCATCAGCGCCAGTGCTGGCAGAAAGGCGGCCGCAATAACTGCGCGGCCAACGATGTGCAGTTCCGCAGGGCCGAGGCCGACCTGCACAACCTGGTGCCGAGCATCGGCGAGGTGAATGGTGATCGCAGCAACTACAGCTTCGCCTGGCTGCCGCAGAAACCGCATCAGTACGGGCGTTGCGAGACGGTGGTGGACTTCAAGGCGCGCAAGGTGATGCCGCGCCCGGCCATCCGCGGGATGATCGCGCGCACCTATTTCTATATGTCCGACCGCTACAAGCTGCGCCTGTCGAAACAGGACCGGCAGCTCTACGAAGCCTGGAGCAAGGCCTACCCGCCCAAGGTCTGGGAGCAGCAGCGCAACCAGCAGGTGGCTTGCGTGATGGGCTGGGGCAACCCCTATGTGGGGAAGGTGGATATGAGCCGCTGTGCGCGCAAGCGGGCGTAGGACGGCTTCACGTAGGGTGTCGCGGGGCCGCCTAGGCCGTGCGCACCAACGGCAGTAAGGCTGGTGCGCGCAGCGCACCCTACGGGTCGCGGCTAAAGCCCCTCCCACAGATGCGGGAGACTTGTGGGAGGGGCTTTAGCCGCGACAGCTTTGACCTGTTTCAAACAGTCCCCGGATTGCATCCGGCCTACGAAAAGCGCTGCAACTCGCGCCGCACCATGTTGGCGAATTCCGGCGGGTTTAGCTGGTACAGCTCCTGCGCCACCCAGGGCAGCCAGCGCCCCTGCAGCTCGGCCTTGCGCGCCAACAGGCGCTGGGCCTCGGCTTCGGCGCGGGCCTGGTGCTCGCGGTGGTAGGCGGCGCGGCTCGGTTTTTCTGTGCTCACGGTGTTGCCCTTTTCCTCATATCGAGCAGAGCAGGCATAATCGCCGCCTGTTCGCCCATTTCGACCGTCATCAATGCGCATCCACGTCAGCTTCATCGACCGCGTCGGCATCACCCAGGAAGTCCTGGCGCTGCTTGGCGGGCGTAATCTGAACCTCGATGCGGTGGAGATGGTACCGCCAAACGTCTATATCGACGCACCGACCTTGAGCGCCGCCGTGCTCGAGGAGCTGCGCGGCGCGCTGCTGCAGGTGCACGGTGTGCAGAGCGTCGAGGTGGTGGACATTCTGCCCGGCCAGCGTCGCCGCCTGCAGCTCGATGCGCTGCTCGCGGCCATGCCCGACCCGGTGCTGGCGGTCGATGACCGCGCCACCGTGCTGCTGGCCAACCCAGCGCTGGTGGACATGTGCAGCCGCCCGCCCGAAGGCCTGAGCATCGCCGCGCTGTTCACCGATGACGCGCTGCAGCAATCGCTGCTCGCCGCCGGTTTTCATCAGCCGCTGCGCGAGGTGCATTTCGCCGGCCAACCGCTGCTGCTCGATGCCCAACCGATCACCGAAGACGGTCGACTGACCGGTGGCCTGCTGACCCTGTATGCCCCGAGCCGCATGGGTCAGCGCCTGGCTGCGCTGCATCACGATCATGCCGAGGGCTTCGATTCACTGCTTGGCGAGTCGGCACCCATCCGTGCGCTCAAGGCCCGCGCCCTGCGGGTGGCGTCGCTCGATGCGCCGCTGCTGATCCACGGTGAAACCGGCACCGGCAAGGAGCTGGTGGCACGCGCCTGCCACACCGTCAGTGTGCGTCGCACCGCGCCGTTCCTGGCGCTTAACTGCGCCGCCCTGCCAGAGAACCTGGCCGAGAGCGAGCTGTTCGGCTACGCCCCCGGCGCCTTCACCGGCGCCCAGCGCGGCGGCAAGCCGGGGCTGCTGGAGCTGGCCAACCAGGGCACGGTGTTTCTCGACGAAATTGGCGAGATGTCGCCCTATCTGCAGGCCAAGCTGCTGCGCTTTCTTAGCGATGGCAGCTTCCGCCGCGTCGGTGGCGACCGCGAGGTGAAGGTGGACGTGCGCATCCTCAGCGCCACCCACCGTGACCTGGAAAAGATGGTCGCCGAAGGCAGCTTCCGCGAAGACCTGTTCTACCGCCTCAACGTACTCAACCTGGAAGTGCCGCCGCTGCGCGAGCGCGGCCAGGACATCCTGCTGCTGGCCCAGCACTTCATGGCCCAGGCCTGCGCGCAGATCCAGCGCCTGCCCTGCCGCCTGGCGCCGGCAACCTTCCCGGCGCTGCTGGCCGGGCGCTGGCCGGGTAACGTGCGCCAGTTGCAGAACGTGATCTTCCGCGCGGCCGCGATCTGCGACAGCAACTGGGTGGAGATGGACGACCTGGATATCGCCGGCACCGAAGTGGCGCCGAGGGTGGAAGGGGAAGTTGCCAGCCTGGAACAGGCCATGGACGAGTACGAGAAGGCGCTGCTGGAAAAGCTCTACGACAGCCACCCTTCCAGCCGCCAACTGGCTGCACGCCTGGGCACCTCGCACACCGCCATCGCCAAACGCCTGCGCAAGTACGGCATACCGGGCAAGCACTGAGCACTCGCTTCCGTAGGGTGGGTTAGGTGCCTGTTTTGAGCCTTGATAACACCGCAGATTTAGACGCGCCGTAACCCACCATCGGCGCAACGCGAAAGATCGCCCGGTGGGTTACGCGGCGCACCACGACCTCGCTGCCAGATCGCTCATCGATCAGCGCCGCTAACCCACCCTACGGTTCCAGGTTCTGAATCAGATCGGCGTGGTGCTGGTCGGCACTTTGATCACCCCGCAGGCTACACGCGCACCGCCGCCGCCCAGAGGTTGCGGGTGGTCAGCGTGATTGTCGCCGCCGGCGTGGATCATCAGCGAACGGTTGTGCAGGTCTTGCAGGCTCTTGAGTCGCGGCGCCAGCACCGGCTGGCTGGCGCTGCCATTCTCGGTCACCAGCAGCGCCGGCAGGTCGCCCAGGTGGGCGTTGTCTTCCCAGGGGAAGCCATGGCGGCCGGCGTTCTGCGGGTCCCAGTGGCCGCCTGCTGCGCCGGCTGGTGTCAGCTTGCCGTCCACTTCGGCTGCATTGCAGTTGGCCTCGGTATGCACATGAAAGCCATGCACGCCCGGTTCCAGTCCCTGTAGATCGGGGGTGAACACCAGCCCATAGGGCGACTGGCTGATGGTCACGCTGCCGACAGGCGCGCCTGTGCCGTTTTCGGTGGCCTGTTCGAGGGTCACGGTGACTGTCTCGCTAGCCTGCAGGCTGGTGGCGCCGAGCAGTGCGAATGCCAGGGGAATCAGGGGTCTCATGGTTGATCTATCTCCTTGTTTATAAAGCCTCCCAGTTACCGACCCCAATGCCCTTGAGCGGTTCCAGCTAGATGCCGTATCGATATCATTACACCGTAACGATTAAGCAACGACCAAGTGAAAGCCGCGCGGCGACTGGTGCGACTTCGACTTTTCCATTTGCGACGCCCGATTTCGTAGCGATATCGTTCCAGAGGACTGTATACAACCCCAAAAAATATAATTAAGTATTTGATTTTATTGAATATTTTTACTTTGGCACCGGCATTGCAAACGCTCCCAAAACCTGCCCGCCACCTAGAAGCGGACACCATTACCCCCCTGAGGAATTGACATGAGCGAGTTGCGTTTCACCGCCGATCACGAATGGCTGCGTCTGGACAACGATGGTCTGGTTACCGTCGGCATCACCCATTACGCCCAGGACGCGCTCGGCGACGTGGTGTATGTGCAACTGCCGGAAGCCAAGTCCTACGCTCAGGGCGAGGAAGTGGCCGTGCTGGAGTCGGTGAAGGCCGCCAGCAACATCGTCATGCCGCTGGATGGCGAGATCGTCGAAATCAACGCCGACCTGGAAGGCAGCCCGGAACTGGTCAACGAGTCGCCGCTGGACAAGGCCTGGTTCTTCCGCATGCGCCTGGCCGACAACGCCGTGCTGGCCGACCTGCTGGACAAGGCCGGCTATGATCGTCTGTTGAACGCCAACGCCGACGCCTGAGTGACCGCCATGACCAAGCTCGATACCCAGAACGAATTCATCGCCCGCCACATCGGCCCGCGCGATGCCGACACCGCCGCCATGCTCGAACTGCTCGGCTACGATTCGGTCGATGCGCTGACCGGTGCCGTGATCCCCGAGAGCATCAAGGGCACCAGCATCCTCGGCGAGCAGCCGGGCCTGTCGGAAGCCGACGCCCTGGCCAAGATCAAGGCCATCGCCGCCAAGAACCTGCAGTTCAAGAACTTCATCGGCCAGGGTTACTACGGCACCCACACGCCGAGCCCGATCCTGCGCAATCTGCTGGAAAACCCGGCCTGGTACACCGCCTACACCCCGTACCAACCGGAGATTTCCCAGGGCCGTCTGGAGTCGCTGCTGAACTTCCAGACCCTGGTCAGCGACCTCACCGGCATGCAGATCGCCAACGCATCGCTGCTGGATGAAGCCACCGCTGCTGCCGAAGCCATGACCTTCTGCAAGCGTCTGTCGAAGAACAAGGCTGCCAACACCTTCTTCGTGTCCCAGCACTGCCACCCGCAGACCCTCGACGTACTGCGCACCCGTGCCGAGCCGCTGGGCATCGACATCGAAGTCGGCGACGAAGCCGCCATCACTGACGCCAGCGCCTACTTCGGCGCCCTGCTGCAGTACCCGGCGAGCAACGGCGACATCTTCGACTACCGCGCCCTGGTCGAGCGTTTCCACGCCGCCAACGCCCTGGTTGCCGTGGCTGCCGACCTGCTGGCCCTGACCATGCTCACCCCGCCGGGCGAGTTCGGCGCCGACGTCGCCCTGGGCAGCGCCCAGCGCTTCGGTGTACCGCTGGGCTTCGGTGGCCCGCACGCCGCCTACTTTGCCACCCGCGACGCGTTCAAGCGCGACATGCCGGGCCGCCTGGTCGGCATGTCGGTCGACCGCTTCGGCAAGCCGGCCCTGCGCCTGGCCATGCAGACCCGCGAGCAGCACATCCGCCGCGAGAAGGCCACCAGTAACATCTGTACCGCCCAGGTGCTGCTGGCCAACATCGCCAGCATGTACGCCGTGTACCACGGCCCGAAAGGCCTGACCGAGATCGCTCAGCGCGTACACAGCTTCACCGCCATCCTCGCACTGGGCCTGACCAAGCTGGGCCACAGCGTCGAGCAGCAGCACTTCTTCGACACCCTGAGCATCAAGACCGGCGCCAAAACCGCCGAGCTGCATTCCAAGGCCCGTGCTGCCGGTATCAACCTGCGCGAGATCGACGCCGAGCGTCTGGGCCTGTCGCTGGACGAAACCACTGACCAGGCCGCCGTCGAGGCGCTGCTGAACCTGTTCGCTGCTGACCAGGCCGCCCCTGCCGTCAGCGATCTGGCCGCCCAAGTCGCCAGCCGCCTGCCGCAAGGCCTGCTGCGCCAATCGGCGATCCTGCAGCATGAAGTGTTCAACCGCTACCACAGTGAAACCGAGCTGATGCGCTACCTGCGCAAGCTGGCCGACAAGGACCTGGCTCTGGATCGCAGCATGATCCCGCTGGGCTCCTGCACCATGAAGCTCAACGCCGCCAGCGAGATGATCCCGGTGACCTGGCCGGAGTTCGGCAATCTGCACCCCTTCGCTCCGGTCGAACAGGCTGCCGGTTACACCCAGCTGACCACTGAGCTGGAAGCCATGCTCTGCGCCGCCACCGGCTACGACGCCGTGTCGCTGCAGCCTAACGCCGGTTCCCAGGGCGAGTACGCCGGCCTGCTGGCCATCCGTGCCTATCACCTGAGCCGTGGCGACGATCAGCGCGACATCTGCCTGATCCCGCAATCGGCCCACGGCACCAACCCGGCAACCGCCTCCATGGCCGGTATGCGCGTGGTGGTGACCGCCTGTGATGCACGCGGCAACGTCGACATCGCCGACCTGAAGGCCAAGGCCGAAGAGCACAAGGATCGCCTGGCTGCGATCATGATCACCTACCCGTCCACCCACGGTGTGTTCGAGGAAGGCATCCGCGAGATCTGCCAGATCATCCACGACAACGGCGGTCAGGTTTACATCGACGGCGCGAACATGAACGCCATGGTCGGCCTCTGCGCCCCAGGCCAGTTCGGCGGCGACGTCTCGCACCTGAACCTGCACAAGACCTTCTGCATCCCGCACGGCGGCGGCGGCCCGGGCGTCGGCCCGATTGGCGTCAAGTCGCACCTGGCACCGTTCCTGCCGGGCCATGCGCACATGGCACGCAAGGAAGGTGCAGTCAGCGCCGCGCCGTTCGGCAGCGCCAGCATCCTGCCGATCACCTGGATGTACATCACCATGATGGGCGGCAACGGCCTCAAGCGTGCGTCGCAGATGGCGATCCTCAACGCCAACTACATCGCCCGTCGTCTGGAAGAGCACTACCCGGTGCTGTACTCCGGTGAAGGCGGCCTGGTGGCGCACGAGTGCATCCTCGACATCCGTCCGCTCAAGGACAGCAGCGGCATCAGCGTCGACGACGTGGCCAAGCGCCTGATCGACTTCGGCTTCCACGCCCCGACCATGTCCTTCCCGGTGGCCGGCACCCTGATGATCGAGCCGACCGAGAGCGAGTCCAAGGAAGAGCTGGATCGCTTCTGCGACGCCATGATCGCCATCCGCGAGGAAATTCGCGCGGTCGAGCAGGGCCGTCTGGACAAGGACGACAACCCGCTGAAGAACGCCCCGCACACCGCGCTGGAGCTGGTTGGCGAATGGCACCATGCCTATAGCCGCGAGCAGGCCGTGTACCCGCTGGCGACCCTGATCGAAGCCAAGTACTGGCCACCGGTTGGCCGCGTGGACAACGTCTACGGTGACCGCAACCTGGTTTGCGCCTGCCCGTCCATCGAGGCGTATCAGGACGCGTAAGCGCCGCCCCGTAGCCCGGATGAAATCCGGGGAAGCTGTCAAAAGCTCCCGGATTGCATCCGGGCTACATCCAACCCGTTTCTTTCGGCTCCCCTCACCGGGGCGGGCCGACTGCATCCCGAGAAAAACGATAAAGAGGGCCTCACCATGTTCAGCAAGCACGACCAACTGCAAGGCTATGACGACGCCCTGCTCGCGGCGATCCAGGCCGAAGAACAGCGCCAGGAAGACCATATCGAGCTGATCGCCTCGGAGAACTACTGCAGCCAGCGCGTGATGCAGGCGCAAGGCAGCGGCCTGACCAACAAGTACGCCGAGGGCTATCCGGGCAAGCGCTACTACGGTGGCTGCGAGCATGTGGACAAGGTCGAGGCGCTGGCCATCGAGCGCGCCAAGCAACTGTTCGGTGCCGACTACGCCAACGTGCAGCCGCACTCCGGCTCCTCCGCCAACAGCGCCGTGTACCTCGCGCTGCTCAATGCCGGCGATACCATTCTCGGCATGAGCCTGGCCCATGGCGGCCACCTGACTCACGGTGCCAAGGTGTCGTCCTCGGGCAAGCTGTACAACGCCGTGCAGTACGGCATCGACGAAAACGGCCTGATCGATTACGACGAAGTCGAGCGCCTGGCCATCGAGCACAAGCCGAAGATGATCGTCGCCGGTTTCTCGGCCTACTCGCGCGTGCTGGACTTCCCGCGTTTCCGCGCCATCGCCGACAAGGTGGGCGCTCTGCTGTTCGTCGATATGGCCCATGTGGCGGGGCTCGTGGCCGCCGGTCTGTACCCCAACCCGGTGCCATTCGCCGACGTGGTCACCACCACCACGCACAAGACCCTGCGCGGCCCGCGTGGCGGTCTGATCCTGGCGCGCAGGAACGAAGAGATCGAGAAGAAGCTCAACTCCGCCGTATTCCCGGGTGCCCAGGGCGGCCCGCTGATGCACGTGATCGCGGCCAAGGCGGTGTGCTTCAAGGAAGCACTGGAGCCGGGCTTCAAGGCCTACCAGCAGCAAGTGATCGACAACGCCCGCGCCATGGCAGCGGTGTTCGTCGAGCGCGGCTATGACGTGGTTTCCGGCGGCACCGACAACCACCTGATGCTGATCAGTCTGGTCAAGCAGGGCCTGACCGGCAAGGCGGCCGACGCGGCGCTGGGCGATGCTCACATCACCGTGAACAAGAACGCCGTGCCGAACGACCCGCAGTCGCCGTTCGTCACCTCCGGCATCCGTATCGGCACCCCGGCGGTGACCACTCGCGGCTTCAAGGAAGGCGAATGCCGCACCCTCGCCGGCTGGATCTGCGACATCCTCGACGACCTGGAAAACCCGGCCGTGATCGAGCGCGTGCGCGGCCAGGTCGCCGACCTGTGCGCCACCTACCCGGTCTACGCTGACTGATACCCGACTGACCACGGGCCGCACGGCGGCCCCAACCGGTGCGCGCGACGCACCCAACAGGAAATCGACATGACCACTGAAACTCTCGCCAAGACTCCGCTGCACGCCCTGCACCTCGAACTCGGCGCGCGCATGGTGCCCTTCGCCGGCTATGACATGCCCGTGCAGTACCCGCTGGGCGTGATGAAGGAGCACCTGCACACCCGCGACGCCGCCGGCCTGTTCGACGTCTCGCACATGGGCCAGATCCTGCTGCGTGGCGAGAACGCCGCGCGCGCCCTGGAAACCCTGGTGCCGGTGGACATCATCGACCTACCGGTGGGCACGCAGCGCTACGCCATGTTCACCGACGCCCAGGGCGGCATCCTTGATGACCTGATGGTCGCCAACCTGGGTGACGACACCCTGTACCTGGTGGTCAACGCCGCCTGCAAGGATCAGGACCTGGCGCATCTGAAGAAGCACATCGGCGAGCAGTGCCAGATCGAGTGCCTGTTCGAGGAGCGCGCCCTGCTCGCCCTGCAAGGCCCGAAAGCGGTCGACGTGCTGGCCCGCCTGGCGCCGGAAGTGAGCAAGATGACCTTCATGCAGGTGGCCCGCGTGCGCCTGCTGGGCAGCGAGTGCATCGTCAGCCGCAGCGGCTACACCGGCGAAGACGGTTTCGAGATTTCCGTCGCCGTCGACCAGGCCGAAGCCCTGGCACGCAGCCTGCTGGCCGAAGTGGAAGTCGAGGCCATCGGCCTGGGGGCGCGTGACTCGCTGCGCCTGGAAGCCGGCCTGTGCCTGTACGGCCACGACATGAGCAGCGCCACCACGCCGATCGAGGCCAGCCTGCTGTGGGCCATCTCCAAGGTGCGTCGTGCCGATGGCGAGCGCGCCGGCAACTTCCCGGGCGCCGAGCGCGTATTCGAGCAGCAGCAGAAAGGCGTGGCGCGCAAGCGCGTCGGCCTGCTGCCGCAGGAGCGCGTACCGGTGCGTGAAGGCGCGGAAATCGTCGATGCCGACGGCACCGTGATCGGCCAGGTATGCAGCGGCGGCTTCGGCCCGACCCTCGGCGCACCGGTGGCCATGGGTTACGTCAACGCCAGCCACACCGCCATCGACAGCGACGTCTGGGCCGTGGTGCGCGGCAAGCGCGTGGCGATGAAAGTCGCCAAGACCCCGTTCGTGCCGCAGCGCTACTACCGCGGCTGATCGGCAACGTAGCCCTGCTCTGTAGGAGCCGCGCCTCGCGGTGAATGCGTCGAAAGACGCAAAAGCTTCGCCTCGGGGCGAGGCTCCTACACTCATCGCGTGTCCTCTGCTCCGTAGTTCGTAGGGCGGGTGAAACCCGCCACATAGCCCTGGCGGGTTGCACCCGCCCTACAGATGACTACTCCGTAGCCCGGATGCAATACGCGGATGCCCTCAAAAGCTCCCGGATTGCATCCGGGCTACGTCGTTTCTACCCCCTGATCCGCTCATAGGGCACCCGTTCGCGCCCGGCGCGCAACGTCTGCGCCCACCAGTTCAGCTGCACCAGCGTATGCGCCAGCGCCGAATTGGCGCGTCGCGGCTCGCTCAGGCGGCCCTGCTCATCGAACTGCTCCCAGGCATTGGTGAAGCTCACCGAGCCACGCACCGTCATCGCATGCAGCTCTGCCAGCACCTGGCGCAGTTGCTCCACCGCGCGCAATCCGCCGGATACCCCGCCATAACTGACGAACCCCACCGGCCGCGCTTCCCAGGATGCCGGTACCTCGTCGATGAACTGCTTGAGCGCCGCCGGATAGCCGTGGTTGTACTCCGGCGTAACGATCAGAAAGGCATCGGCGCGCAGCAACTGCTGCAGCGATTGATGCCGGCGCTCGGCGAGCTCCTGCGCCTCGCCGGGCTGGCGAAACATCACGGCCGGATCGACCAGGCTCAGCTCGAATTCGCTGCGCTGCTCGATCTGCTCACGCGCCCAGGCCACCACCTGGTCGCAGAAGCGCTCTTCTCGCACGCTGCCGTAGATCAGTACCAATCGGATGCGGTCCTGCATGGAATTGCCCTCGCTGTTGTCTATCAAGGCCAGCGAGGGTAAAACCTCAACTTAACTTGAGGTCAACAGGATTTTTCATGACGACGTCACGCTCTATCCACGAACGCCCGCTGAGCGTCGGTCAGATCGCCGAACGCAGCGGCGTGGCGGTTTCCACGCTGCATTTCTACGAGACCAAAGGGCTGATCCACAGCCAGCGCAATGCCGGTAATCAGCGACGTTATCGACGCGATGTGCTGCGCCGCGTGGCGATCATCAAGGTGGCACAGCGCCTGGGTATTCCTCTGGCCGATATCGGTGTGGCACTGAGCACACTGCCCTGCGATCACATGCCGACGGCAGCGGACTGGCAACAACTGTCGGCGCAATGGCAGCGCGATCTGGATGCGCGCATCGAGCAGCTGACGCGGCTACGCGACCAGCTCACCGGCTGCATCGGTTGCGGTTGCCTGTCGATGCAGGACTGCCCACTGCGCAACCCCAGGGACGAACTCGGCGAACAGGGCGCCGGGGCGCGTTTACTGGAGACTGATTAATCGTCCAGGCAGTTGCGTCTGTTGCTGAACACCTCGCGGCAGATGTCACGCATGTCCAGAGAGATCGCCGGCACCTGCGGCAGACGCTCGACCAGTGCACGCACGACGCGCCGCGACAGCGCCCGCTTGTCGTCATCGCTGCGACCGGCCAGCACGTAGAAGATCAGGTGCACGAACAGCCCCGGCTCGCCACCCACGCAGTGGTGCTCGTACAGGCTCAGGCGCACCTTGATCTCACCGGGCTGGAACAGTCCCGTGTCAGCCGCCTGGTCATGCACCAGCTGCACCAGCTCCTGCGGCGCGATCAGCTCACTCACCTCGCGGGCGGCTTCGATCAGGCAATGCGGCATGGATAAACCCTTGATGTAAGTGAATTTGTCATACGTTATCACACAACAAATTCGATACCAGTTGGTTTACCAGCTCTGCGCAGAACCGCGTTGCAAGCCTGCAACATCGCCAATAGCGCCGTTACATGGGGAAAACCTACTCAGACTTTCGTCTAGCAATGCGTTGACAAGCGATAAAAAGGCTGTCGATAATCCAGCAAGTTGTATGACGACATATGACAACGATAAAAACAAGAAACAGGGCCATGACATGACTACCCTCGCCTCTCCCTCAGCGCAGCAGCCCCTCGCCTGCTCGGCATCCATCGCCGCCACACGCCATAGAACCGGATTCGCCGGAGGCTGACGTCAGCCACCAGCAATGACCGGCCGCGTTCGGCCGGGCTATCGCCCTCTACGGGGCAAACACAACATTCCCATCATGCAGGTCCTGATGCAGACCGGCAGGGGATGGTTCGTTCAAAAACTGGGAGCACAACAACAATGACCGCACGCAACATCATTCCATTGGCCCTGCTCGGCAGCACGGCTCTGGCCCTGGTTATGCCGACCACCACGCACGCTGCCGGCTTCGTCGAAGACGCCAAGGTCACCCTCGGCCTGCGCAACTATTACTTCAACCGCAACTACCTCAACGGCACCGACCCCGTGATCCGCGGTGAGCGCCAGGGCCAGGCCGAGGGCTGGACGCAGAACTTCATCCTCGATGCCCGCTCCGGTTTCACTCAGGGCACTGTCGGCTTTGGCCTGGATGTGCTCGGTCTGTACAGCATCAAGCTGGACGGCAACCGTGGCGCCGCCAACACCCAGTTGATGCCGATCCACGATGATGGCCAGGCCGCCGACCAGTTCGGCCGTACTGCCGTAGCTGCCAAGGCCAAGATTTCCAAGACCGAACTGAAGGTCGGCGAGTGGTTCGCCGTGCTGCCGATCCTGCGTGCTGACGACGGTCGCTCGCTGCCGCAAACCTTCCAGGGCGCTCAGCTGACTTCCAACGAGATCGATGGCCTGACCCTGTACGGCGGCCAGTTCTGGAAGAACAGCCAGCGCAACGATGCCAGCCGTGAAGACATGTCGTTCGGTGGCGTGAAGGGCGACGACTTCAACTTCGGCGGCGGTGAGTACCGCTTCAACGGCAACAACACCATGGTCGGCGTCTGGCACGCGCGCCTGGAAGACGTCTACCAGCAGAGCTACGTGCAGTTGACCCACAGCCAAGCGGTCGGTGACTGGGTCCTGGGTGCCAACCTTGGCTATGTCACCGGCAAGGAAGAAGGCGCGGCCAAGGCCGGCAACCTGGACAACAAGGTCTATCAGGGCGCGCTCACTGCCAAGACCGGCAACAACAGCTTCATGGTTGCCTACCAAAAGCTCAGCGGCGACACCAAGTTCATGCGCATCGACGGCGCCAGCGGCGGCACTCTGGTCAACGACGGCTTCACCAACAGCTATGACAACCCGGAAGAACGCTCCTGGCAGATCCGCCATGACTACAACTTCGCCGGCCTCGGCATTCCCGGCCTGACCCTGATGAACCGCTACGTCAGCGGTAGCAACATCGACGTCTACACCAATGGCGTGAAAACCCGCGAGAACGCCGAGGAATGGGGCCGCGAATCCGAGCTGGCCTACACCATCCAGGAAGGCACGCTGAAGAACCTCAGCATCCGCTGGCGTAACTCCGACGTGCGCCGCGACGTGGGTGCCGATCTGCACGAGAACCGTCTGATCTTCAACTATCCGCTGTCGATTCTGTAATACCGGACGCATCACTGCGTCCTATTGACTCCTGTGTGTTAACGGCACTTTATGCCCGTCCTCGTGACGGGCTTTTTTTTGCCTGTGATAGCGCAGGCCCTATAGGGTGCCCGTGCGCACCGGCTCGAATGCCGCAGGGTGCACCCCCTATCTCAAGGTGGCGACCATCTGCGCCAGCACGGTCAACACATCCTGCCCCAGCTTCTGCGAGCGTGCGCCATTCCAGCCGGTGCATGGCTGCGGGTTGTCATCGTGGTCCTTGAACGGCATCTCGATGGTGAACGACAGGCAATCGAAGGCCTGGCCGACGGCGTTGCAGGCGAGAGTCAGGTTGGCTTGACCCGGCTCGTCACGCGGATAACCGAAACGGGTCTGAAACTCTGCGCCGATACCAACCAGACGATTGCGGAAGTCTTCTTCCAGCGCAGCCAACCGTGGGGTGTAGCCCGGATTGCCCTCGCAACCGGCGGTGAACACGTGAGGGATCTCTTCGTCGCCGTGGATATCGAGGAACAGGTCAACGCCAATACGCTGCATATGCTGCAACACGAACAGCACCTCGGGGCTGCGCTCGGAACTGGCCGACTGCCAGGCGCGATTGAGGTCCTGCCCGGCATGGTTGGTACGTAGGTGCCCGCGGAAGGCGCCGTCCGGGTTCATGTTCGGCACCAGATAGAACTCTGCCTCGGCCAACAGCGCGGCGATCTCGGCATCCTGCGGATTCTGCAAACGCTCGATCAGCCCCTCCATGAACCACTCGGCCATGTGCTCACCCGGATGCTGCTGGGCGATGATCCACAGTTTGCGCGCAGCGCCAGCCTGGCCACCGATGCGCAGTAGCTGGATATCACGGCCTTCCAGGCTTCTACCGCTGGCAACCAGTTCAGCGCCGCGCTCCAGCGCGTTGGCGATCAGGCGTTCATGCCGCGCTCGTGGGTAGGGCTCGAAATAAGCGAACCAGGCGCGCTCGTGCTCGGCCTGCAACTCGAAGTGCAGTTGCCCGTCCTCATAACGGGTGGGCACGCGAAACCAGTCCTGCTGATCGTAGCTGGCCACCGCTTGGTAACCGTCCCAGGCGCGGTTGTAGGCCGACTGCCCGGCATTGGTCAGGCAGAAGCCATAACCCTGGCCAGGTTGTAGACCATCGACCTGAAAGTGAAACCACTGGAAATGGTGGCTGTTGAGGTCCGGCCGCATGGCCAGCAGTACGCGCTGCGGGTCGCTGGCGTCGACGACCTGAATGTTGCCACTGTCGAAATCCGCACTGATCTTCATGACTGCCTCGTAAGCGAAACCAGCGCTCAGGATTGCAGTTCATGACGCGAGTGTGAAGTCGCACCGCGACAGACTGATCAACGACAGCGAACTATGGTGGCCAGGGTCAGCCTAATAGCGACTTGCCCTGTTTCCCGACTACGGAGTTTCTGCCATGCCCAGCCCGATCAACCTGCGTCACGCTACCACTGCCCTGCTCGCCATCGCGTTGCTGGCGGGCTGCGCCGGGCGTGAACCAGACTCCAGCGCGCCGGAAAAACAGCCACAGGTGGAACAGCCCATCACCCAGACCGAGCAGGATCAGCTGCGCCAGCGGGCCCAGCGTGGTGATCTGGAAAGCCAGTTCCAGCTCGGCAGCAGCTACTTCGTCGGCCAGCCGGAGAAGAACCTCAAGCAGGCCGAGTACTGGTGGAAGCAGGCCGCCGACAAGGGTCATGCCATGGCGGCGGTCAGCCTGGCCTATCTCTATACCGGCCGCGACGCCCCTGAGTTCGCCAACCAGCGCGACATGCTCAAGTATCTCAACCAGTCAGCCGCTGCGGGCAACCCGATGGCGCAGCATGTATTGGGCAACCTCTACCGTCGCGGTGAAGGCGGCGTACCACGCGACCCTGACCAGGCCCAGCGCCTGTACCAGAGCGCCTGCCAGCAGCGCTACGAGCCTTCCTGCGCGGCGCTGGGCCAGTAGTGACGAAGGTTCAGACGTAACAGGCCACCTCGACGTTGTAGCCATCGGGGTCAAGCACGAAGGCGGCGTAGTAACCATATTCTTCGCGCAGGCCGGGCCGGCCATTGTCTTCGCCACCGGCCTGCAACGCCGCGGCATGGAAGGCTTGCACTGTCGCCTGGCTGTCGACACGCAGGCAAAAATGCGTCAGCGGCTCGCACTGGCCACGCCCGGGGACGGCACTGAGCAGGTAAAGCACGGCCTGCTCCTCGGCCTGCGGACCGAAGCCGGCGGCCAACCCCGCGCCATGCTCGCCGTCGTATTTCAACTCGTAGCCCAAAGGCGCCAGGGCCGCCTGATACCAGGCGCGACTGCGGCGAAAGTTGGCCACGGTGATACAAAGATGGTCGATCATCGAAACCTCACCATAGGTTTTCAGGCTGCGCACAGCCCTTCGCGCAGTTGTTGGAAGCCCACATGGCCGAGGAAGCCGCCAGCGCCCTCAACCGTCATGCCCTGCTCGATCGCATGAGCGAAACGCGCCGCCGGATCGTTGGCGAGTCGAGCCAGGTGGCGGGCCAGATGCGGGTAGTCGTGTCGCAGATCGAACAACTGGTGGTAGTCGACCCAGCGGCCGACACCGCTCAGGTAGGCGTCCGCCAGACTGCGTCGCTGCCCCAGCAGCCAGTCGCGCTCGCTGAGCAGCCGATCGAGATAACGACAGCCCGCCATCACCTGCTCTGCGCCGAGGCTGCGCAACAGCTCGCGCTGCGGCTCGTCCAGCTCAGCCTTTTCATAAGCCAACCACAGCGGGTTGAAGGCGGAGAAAAAGTCGGTCACCAGGTAGGACAGCATCTGGTTGAGTGCATCGAATTCATCGCTGCCCTGGCGTGGGCCCAGCGGCGTATCCACCGACCGCGCCGCCAGGTTCAGGAGAATGGCCAGGCTCTCGCTCAGGAACTCGCCGTTCTCCAGCAGCAGTGCGGGCGTCTGATAGAGCGGGTTGATCCGCTCGAAAAGCGGGTCCCAGGGTTGCTCGAGCATCTCGACCCGGCACAGGCGATAAGGTTGGCCGAGCCACTCGAGGGCTACGATCGAGCCGAACGAACAGCCTTGCGGAACGCCGTAGAACAGTATCGGTTGCATAAGGGTTGCTCCTTGTCTGCTGGTGGCCGACACGCCTTTAGCGTCGACCTACCTCCAGACTAAGAGCCAATTAGGCTATATTCCGCCCTAATAAAATCGCCTAGCGCTGTTTTTTGTTGAGTGCGCGCGCAGCAAGACAGCCAGGGGGTTGATCGGTGCGCACAGCGCCCCCTACGGAGCCTGCGATCCCATGAACAGCCCCACCACCCGCGTGCTCGCCCTGCTGGAGCTGCTGCAAAGCCATGGCCAGCTCAGCGGCCGCGAACTGGCCGAGCGCCTCGAGGTGGACGGCCGCACCCTGCGCCGTTACATCCGCCATCTGGAGGACCTGGGGATTCCGGTGACCAGCGAGCGCGGCCGGCACGGTGGTTACCGCCTGGTGGCCGGTTTCAAGCTGCCGCCCTTGATGTTCACTGCTGAGGAGGCCCAGGCGGTGGCGCTGGGCCTGCTGGCGACGGCCAATCTGGGCCTGGCAGAAACCGCCATGGCGGTGGCCAGTGCCCGCGCCAAGCTGGAGCGGGTCATGCCCAAGGGGCTGCAGCAGCGGGTGCGCGCCCTGAGCCAGAGCGCCATCCTGGATCTGCCGCGCAGCCGCGCCAATGGCGACCAGCAACTGCTGGCCGAACTCGCCGCTGCCGCCGAGGCGCGCCGTCAGGTGCGGGTGAGCTATTGCAGCGATCAGGGCCAATGCAGCGAGCGCGAGGTCGACCCCTACGGTTTGGTTTTCCGCCAGGGCTTCTGGTACCTGAGCGGCTACTGCCACCTGCGCCAGGCGGTACGTTCTTTCCGCCTGGACCGCCTGCGCGAAGTGCGCGCCCTGGAGAGCCACTTCGAGCGGCCGGAAGCCTTCGATGCCGCCGCCCACCTCAATACCAGCATCGCCACCCTGCCACGGGCCTACCCGGTGAGTATCCAGCTGCACACCGACCTCGCCGGTGCCATCGCCGAACTGGGGAGCAACGCTGGTCTACTGATGCCCGAAGGCAACAGCGTGCGCCTGACCACCAGCACCGACAGCCCGACCTGGTTCGCTCGCCTGCTGCTACGCCTGTCCTTCGACTTCACCATCGAACAGCCGGTCGAGTTGCGTGAGGCCGTACGCCAGCAGGCGCAACGCATGCTGGAACTGGTCGCGCGCTAAGGATGGTCTGGTACGGCACAGCCCCTGCTCGCTAGGGCTGCAGATCGAACAGCGCCTTGCCGCTTTCCATGTCGCTCGGGGCAGAGAAATGCTCGTGGAAGATCAGCCAGCGGCCGCCCTGGCGGCGCAGGCACTGGGTCACGCGCATCCAGCAGGTCTCCAGCTCGCCCTTTTCATTGCTGCCGCCGCAATGCAGCAGGTAATGGGTCACGCCCAGATCGCCGCTGGCAGTGAAGGTCGGCTCGTGCGGTTCGAACATCCCCGGGCCACTGCACATCTCCATACAGGCCTGCCAATGCGCCTGGTACGCCGGGCGCCCCTGAAAACGCAACGGGCCGATGGCATCGTAGGACACCACGTCCTCGACGTAGTGACTCATGATGCGCGCCACGTCCTTGCTGCGGCAGGCTTCGGTCCAGTCGTTCAGGGCATCTTGCAATTCGTGCTGACTCATGTCGTTTCTCCTTCGCTGAGGTTCAGGCCTTGTGGCCGCAGCAGTCGTGGGTGGGCGCGGTCTGTTCGTACTCGTCGTGCAGGCGCGTCCAGTTGAGCCCCTTGCCGTCCAGATCGGGCATACCATCCCAACCCTCGCCGCGGCCAAAAGGCGTGAAGTCGAGGAAATGGAAACTGCTCATCAGCATCTCCACGCCTCGGCCATAGGTGGAATAGGTGTGGTAGATCTGCCCGCCGTCGCGCAGGAACACGCTGATACCGGGCTGCTCGCCCTGGATGTGATAGGTCAGGCCCAAGCGCTCGAGCTCGTCCTTGTCGCGGTAGTTGTATTCGACCGGCGCGACCTGCTCGTCGGTGGTGGCGTGGTAGTCGTAATTGAAGCGACTGCCGTAGGAGCTATACCAGGGCAGGGTCCAGCCCATGCGCCGTTTGAACGCCTCGAGATCGGCCAAGGGCGCGCGCGAGACCAGCACCAGGTTGGTGTCGCGGGCATGCAGGTGGGACTGGTGGCCGATGTTGTCCACCAGGCAGGAACAGCCGTCGCAGCCCTCGCCGCGATCCATGTGGTACATGAAGTGGTAGACGATCAGCTGGCTGCGCCCGTGGAACAGCGCCTCCAGACCGACTTCGCCCTGCGGGCCGTCGAAGCGGTAATCCTCTTCCACCAACACCATGGGCAGGGCACGGCGGGCGCGGTTGAGCGCGTCACGTTGGCGGGTCAGCGCCTTTTCCTGCTCGAGCAGCGCCTTGCGAGCGGCCAGCCATTGCTCACGCGTGGCGACCTCGGGGACATAGTGGCGATCCATAGCGGTTCTCCCTGTTGATCGAGCCTTGCCGGCTCAGTGCTGAGCGGCCTGCAGCTGCGCCGGCTGGATATCCAGCTCGCGCACCGGGCGCACTTCCACGCAGCCGACACGGGCGGCGGGGATGTGCCCGGCGAGCTGGATGGCCTCGTTGAGGTCACGCGCCTCCACCAGATAGAAGCCGGCCAGTTGCTCCTTGGTTTCGGCGAAGGGGCCGTCGGTGATCGCCAGCTTGCCGCCGCGCATGCGCACGGTGGTGGCGGTCTGCACCGATTGCAGCGCCTCGGCGGCGAGCATGCGCCCGCTCTCCTGAACCGAGTTGGCGTAGGCGAAGCATTCGCTGTCATGCGGGCTGTCGGGGGAGCTGTGCAGCTCCTGTTCGTTGGCGTAGACGAGGCAGAGGTATTTCATGACGCACTCCAGTTCCTTGGCGGGTGGGTACTGGATAGTCGAACGCAGCGAGCGCATTTCGACATTGGCCGCAAAAACATCACAGAAGCCGACGAACGGTAGGGTGCGCCGTGCGCATCAGCCTCTCCGTAGTCCTCGCGCACTGGCGATTCACAGTCTGCCGGCGACCTCGGTGCGCGCAGCGCACTCTACTCGGGGACTTCGACGCTGACGTGAATGGCGTCGTGGCGCCAGAACTCCAGGTCGCAGTCGATGATGCGTCCGTGCTGATCGCGGTTGACCCGGGTGATGCGCAGCGCCGGGCTGCCGGGCGCCACCTTGAGGCTGGCGGCGGCTTCGGCGTGCAGCGCGGTGGGTACCATGTCGAAGCGCACGCGACCGTAGTGGATGCCGTACTCGCTGGCATACAGGTCGGTCAGCGAGCGAGTCAGGTCGAACTCAAGAATGCCGGGGAAGTAGGCCGGATTCAGGTAGTGCTCGACATACAGCACCAGGCGCCCGTCGATGCGCCGCGCGCGGCACACCTGATAGACGCTCGACAGTGCCGGCAGCTCCAGCACCTGACAGATCTGCGCGGAGGCCGGCATCAAGCGCGCACTCAGGACCTCGGTAGCCGGTACCCGCCCCTGCTCGGCGACCATGGCGTGGAAGTGGGTACGTACCAGAGGGTTGTAGGCCACCCGTTGCGGCGAAACGAACCAGCCACGACGCTCCTCGCGATAGACCAGCCCCTGCGCCTCCAACTGGCCGAGCGCCTCGCGCAGGGTGATGCGCGTGGTATCGAACAACTCACTGAGCTTGCGCTCGGCCGGCAACTTGCTGCCGGAGGGCAACAGGCCCCGGTCGATCTGCTCCTGCAACGCGCGGCAGATGATGGTGACGGCCCGTGGCGCTTCTTCGCGCATCAAAATTTCCCCTTTTGGACTAGTCCAGCCCCATGACAGGGCAAAAGTCACTCGCTCAGACGGGTTACAAGACTAGGCAGTCTAGATGACTGATAGATGACAGCCATGCTGCAAGCACGCCGCATGCCACTGTCACATCCACTCAAGGCCCGCGAAATCAGCCACTTATCCATGGTCTACGCTTGATGAGCGCGCCAGCTGACTGCACCTAGACATCTGCCACCCATGGCCGGACATAAAACTGTCATCGAAGGCGCTTAGATTGGCTCGGGTATTGCTGATCTAGACCAACACTCTCACTGCAAAGGAGTTTCCAATGAAACAACTGCTGCGGGCTTCACTGATGGGTTCGGCCATCGCCCTGGCGACCTCCGCCATGGCCGAAGGCACCGACTTGCAGGCACTGGAACAGGCTGCACGCGCCGAGGGCGCGGTGAATAGCGTGGGTATGCCCGACAGCTGGGCCAACTGGAAAGACACCTGGGCGGACCTGGCGCGCCTCTACGGTCTCAAGCATCAGGACACCGACATGAGCTCGGCGCAGGAAATCGCCAAGTTCGCCGCCGAAAAGGAAAACGCCACCGCCGATATCGGTGACGTCGGCGCCGCCTTCGGCCCCATCGCCGTACAACAAGGTGTGACCCAGCCGTACAAACCGAGCACCTGGGCGCAGATTCCGGATTGGGCCAAGGACCAGGACGGTCACTGGATGCTGGCCTACACCGGCTCCATCGCCTTCATCGTCAACAAGCAACTGGTCAAGGACATTCCGCGCTCCTGGGCCGACCTCAAGACCGGCACCTACAAGGTCTCTGCCGGTGACGTCAGCACCGCTGCGCAAGCCGTGAACGGCGTACTGGCCGCTGCCATCGCCATGGGTGGCAACGAGAGCAACGTGCAACCGGCCCTGGATTTCTACGGCGAACTGGCCAAGCAGCGTCGCCTGTCGCTGGCCAACCCGACCATCCAGACCCTGGAGAAGGGCGAAGTGGAAGTCGGCATCGTCTGGGACTTCAACGGCCTGTCCTACCGCGACCAGATCGACCCCGAGCGCTTCGAGGTGTTGATCCCGTCTGACGGTTCGGTGATCTCCGGTTACACCACCATCATCAACAAGTGGGCGAAGAACCCCAACGCCGCCAAGCTGACCCGCGAATACATCTTGAGCGACGCTGGGCAGATCAACCTGGCCAAGGGCAACGCCCGCCCGATCCGCGCCGAGCACATCGAGCTGCCGGCCGAGGTGCAGGCCAAGCTGCTGCCGCAAGAGCAGTACGCCAAGGTCCAGCCGATCAAGGATGCCGCTGCCTGGGAGAACACCTCCAAGATGCTGCCGCGCCTGTGGCAGGAGCACGTGATCATCAATATGAATTGATGCGGCCGCGACACCATTGATCCGTAGCCCGGATGAAATCCGGGGCAATCGCCAAGTACGCCCCCGGATTGCATCCGGGCTACGACCGAACGAGAGAAATCCATGAAGCACAACGTCATCCTGGTGGTACTGGATGGCCTGAGCTATCAGGTGGCCCAGCATGCGCTGGGCCACCTGCTGGCTTACTGCCAGGCCGGGCGCGCCGCACTGTACAAGCTGGACTGCGCCCTGCCGGCACTGTCCCGCCCGCTCTACGAATGCATCCTCACCGGCGTGGCGCCCATCGACAGCGGCATCGTCAATAACGATGTGGTGCGCCTGTCGCATCAGCGCAGCATCTTTCACTACGCCCGTGACGCCGGCCTGAGCACCGCCGCTGCGGCCTATCACTGGGTCAGTGAGTTGTATAACCGCGCGCCCTTCCAGGCTGCCCGCGACCGCCACACCTTTGAACCGTCGCTACCGATCCAGCACGGCCACTTCTACTACGCCGACCACTACCCGGATTCGCACCTGTTCGCCGATGCCGACAGCCTGCGCCAGCGCCATAGCCCCAACCTGCTGCTGGTGCACCCGATGAACATCGACGACGCCGGCCACAAGCACGGTCTCGACAGCTCGCAGTACCGCAACGCCGCGCGCAGGGCCGACGTGCTGCTGGCCGAATACATCCAGACCTGGCTCGACGCCGGTTACCAGATCCTGGTGACCGCCGACCATGGCATGAACAACGACCGCAGCCACAACGGCGTGCTGCCGGAAGAGCGCGAAGTGCCGCTGATCGTTCTCGGCAGCGCGTTCAGCCTCGATCCTGCAGCCCGCCCGCAACAGACCGAACTGTGCGGCACTATCTGCCAGCTACTCGGCGCAGCCCACGACAAACCCTGGTGCAGGGAGCTGCTTGCATGAAGTCCACCATATCCAGCAAGGGTTGGGCACTGCTGTGCCTGGTGCCCTTCGCCCTGTTCTTCTTCGCCTTCCAGATCGCGCCGCTGGCCTGGGTGGCGAGCAACAGTCTGAATACCGCCGAAGGCTGGGGCCTGGGCAATTTCCAGCAGGCCTTCTCCTCGGCGTTCTACCGGCAGGCCATGCGCCACAGCCTGGAGGTGGCCTTCTGGTCAAGCCTGTTCGGCATCGTCATCGCCATCATCGGCAGCTATTCGCTGCGCCAGGTCAGCAGCCGCCTGCGCGATTTCGTCATGGCCTTCTCCAACATGACCAGCAACTTCTCCGGGGTGCCGCTGGCCTTCGCCTTCATCATCCTGCTCGGCTTCAACGGCGCGCTGACCATCCTGCTCAAGCAGATGGGCGTGATCGAGGACTTCAACCTCTACTCCAAGACCGGCCTGATCGTCCTTTACACCTACTTCCAGATTCCCCTCGGCGTATTGCTGCTCTATCCGGCCTTCGACGCCCTGCGCGAAGACTGGCGCGAGTCGGCCGAACTGCTCGGCGCCAGCACCTGGCAGTTTTGGCGGCATATCGGCCTGCCGGTGCTGACCCCGGCGCTGCTCGGCACCTTCGTCATCCTCCTGGCCAACGCCCTGGGCGCCTACGCCACGGTGTATGCGCTGACCACCGGCAATTTCAACATCCTGCCGATCCGTATCGCGGCGATGGTCTCCGGCGACATCTTCCTCGACCCCAACATGGCCAGCGCGCTGGCCATGGTGCTGGTCGGCCTGATGACCCTGATCACCATCGTCCACCAATGGCTGCTGCGCCGGAGCTACCATGTCGCCCGCTGAAAAACGCTCGCCGCTGTTCCACCAACTGGTGGTCTACCTGCTGTTCCTGATCCTGCTGCTGCCGCTGCTCGGCACCCTGGTGTACTCGCTGTCTACCAGTTGGTCGGCGACCATCCTGCCCAGCGGCTTCACCTTCAAGTGGTACGTGGCGCTGTGGAGCGACGCGCGCTTTCTCGCCGCCTTCGCCCGCTCGCTGCTGGTGTGCATCGCTGCCCTGGCGCTGGCACTGCTGCTGATCCTGCCGCTACTGTTCGTGGTCAACTACCACTTCCCCAGGCTCGACGGCGTGATGAACGTGCTGATCCTGCTGCCGTTCGCCATTCCGCCGGTGGTGTCCTCGGTCGGCCTGATGCAGCTGTTCGCGTCCGGCCCGCTGCCGATCCTCGGTACGCCATGGATCCTCATCGGCTGCTACTTCACCATCGCCCTGCCCTTCATGTACCGGGCGATCACCAACAACCTGCAGGCGATCAACCTGCGCGACCTGATGGACGCCGCCCACCTGCTCGGCGCCAGCACCTGGCGCGCGGCCTTCATGGTGGTGCTGCCGAATCTGCGCAAGGGTTTGATGGTCTCGGTGTTCCTGTCCTTCAGCTTCCTGTTCGGCGAATTCGTCTTCGCCAACCTGCTGGTGGGCAGCCGCTACGAGACGCTGCAGGTGTACCTGTACAACATGCGTAACGACAGCGGCCACTTCACCAGCGCCCTGGTGATCTCTTATTTCATGTTCGTGCTGCTGATGACCTGGGCAGCCAACCGTCTGAACAAGGACAAATCATGAGTTACCTGAATATCCGCGGCCTGCATAAAAGCTACGGCGCAACGCCCATCTTCACCGACATCAACATCGAGATCGGCCAGGGCCAGTTCATCACCCTGCTCGGCCCGTCCGGCTGCGGCAAGTCCACCCTGCTGCGCTGCATCGCTGGCCTGACGGCGGTCGACGGCGGGCAGATCCTGCTGGGCGGCGAGGACCTGGTACCCGTTGCGCCGCAAAAGCGCGGCATCGGCATGGTGTTCCAGAGCTATGCGCTGTTCCCCAATATGACTGTGCAACAGAACGTCGCCTTCGGCCTGCGCATGCAGAAAGTCCCAGCCGCCGAGGCCAGCAAGCGCGTCGCCGAGGTGCTGGAACTGGTGGAGCTCAACGACTACGCCAATCGTTACCCGCAGCAACTCTCCGGCGGCCAGTGCCAGCGCGTGGCCCTGGCCCGTTCGCTGGTCACCCGTCCGCGCCTGCTGCTGCTCGATGAGCCGCTGTCGGCACTGGATGCGCGCATCCGCAAACACCTGCGCGAACAGATCCGCGCCATCCAGCGCGAGCTGGGCCTGACCACCATCTTCGTCACCCACGATCAGGAAGAGGCGCTGGTCTTGTCCGACCGCATCGTGCTGATGAACGGCGGCCAGATCGTCCAGAGCGGCGACGCCGAGACCCTCTACACCGCGCCGGCCGATGCCTTCGCCGCCGGCTTCATCGGCAACTACAACCTGCTCGATGCCGAGGCTGCCAGCCGCCTGCTCGGCCAACAGATCGGCAGCCGCGTGGCGATTCGTCCGGAAGCCATCCACTTCGCCGACGGCGGCATTGAGGCGCAGATTCGCAGCCACAGCCTGCTCGGCAACGTGATCCGCTACCGCGTCGAAGCGCGCGGCGTGGAGCTGCTGGTCGATGTGCTCAATCGCTCCGCCGCCGACCTGCACCACGACGGCCAGAGCGTCAGCCTGGCCATTGGCGCTGATGCGATCCGGGAGGTGGCGTGATGGCCCTGGCGATTTTCGATCTCGACGAAACGCTGATCCATGGCGACTGCGCCAGTCTGTGGACACAGGAAATGGTGAAGATTGGCTGGGCCGATGGCGACTCCTTCATCGCCCACGAACAGGAGCTGATGCGCCAGTATGCCGCCGGCACACTGGCCATGGAGGACTACATGGCCTTCACCCTGTCGCCGCTGGTCGGCCGCACGCCCGAGGAGGTCGCCCATGTGGTCGAGCCCTTCGTCGAGGACGTGATCGAACCGATCTTCTACAGCGACGCCAGCCGCACCCTGGCCACGCACCGCGCCGCAGGCGATCGCCTGCTGGTGATCTCGGCCTCGGCGCACTTCCTGGTCAGCGCCATCGCCGAGCGCTTCGGCATCGATGAGGTGCTGGCCATCGACCTGGAGCTGCAGCACGGCTTCTACAGCGGGCGTACCCAGGGCGTACTGACCTACCGCGAAGGCAAGGTAACCCGCCTGCACGCCTGGCTCGCCGAGCAGAGCGAAAGCCTGGCCGGCGCCAGCTTCTATTCCGACTCGCGCAATGACTTGCCGCTGCTGCAATTGGTGGACAAGCCCTACGCGGTCAACCCCGACCCGACCCTGCGCGCCCACGCCGAACAGGCCGGCTGGCCGATTCTCAGCTGGCGCTGATCCTGTCGTAGCATGTCGCGGGGCCGCCCAGGCCGTGCGCACCGGCGTCCGCCGACGTGTACGGTCAACAAGGCGAAGCACTGGTTTCAAGGTGCGCACGGCGCACCCTACCCGGCCCCCGCGACACCCTACTTGCTCATGATCCCTTCGCAGGCCTCGATCAACGCCGCCGCCAGCTCCCGCGCGTAACCGGGCAACTGGTTGCGCGCATGCAGGGCCACTTCCACCGGCGCTACCGGGGCGAAGCCTTCGGCCTCGCCCAGTTCACGGTGCTCGGCAGTGATCAAGCGACGCGGCAACAGGGTCAGACCCAGCCCGCCTTCGGCCGCGGCGCTGACGCCGGGCAAACTGCTGCTGACATAGGCGATGCGCCAGGGCTTGCCCATGGCGTCCAGCGCGTGGGTCATCTCCAGACGATACAGGCCGTTGGGCGGGAACACCGCCAGCGGCACCGGGTTGCGCGCCAGCACCGGGCGCGCTCGGCTGTCGAGCCAGGCCAGCGGTTCGGCCCAGCTGGCCAGGCCCTTGGCGCTACCGGCACGCTGCTTGATCAGCGCCAGGTCCAGCTCACCGGCATTGAACGCGCGCCATACGTCATGACTAAGACCGCTGGTGATCTCCAGGCGGATACCCGGATGTGCGTCGGCAAAATCGGCCAGATAGGGCGTCAGGCTGTTGGCGGCGAAATCGTCCGGCACGCCGAGGCGCACTTCGCCCTCCACCGCGCTCTGCCCCAGAGCGAGCATGGCCTCGTCCATCAGTGCGACGATGCGGTTGGCGTAACCCAGCAGGCGCTCGCCCTCGGTGGTGGTCACCACGTAGCGGCCGCTGCGGTCGAGCAGCTCGGCGCCGATTTGCTCTTCCAGTCGCCTAACCTGCTGACTGACCGTGGACTGCGTCAGATGCAGGCTGGCAGCCGCGCGGGTGAAGCCACCGGTCTGCACCACGGCGAGAAAACTGCGTAACAACACGGGATCGAGCATGTCGCATGCCTATCATGAAACCCACTGACAGGCATTCTACTATTTAATTTCCGAATCCATCCGCGAATTCCTATAGTGCATGGGAGCCAATTTTCCGCGCCGGGATCGTTCCCAGCGCCATCCACCCACCGAGGCAATCTCTCGATGAGCAAAACGCCCTACTACTACGCCCCGCATGGCGGCCATCCCGGTCAGGAACAACTGCTGACCGACCGCGCCATGTTCACCGAAGCCTATGCCGTGATCCCCAAAGGCGTGATGCGTGACATCGTCACCAGCCACCTGCCGTTCTGGGACAACATGCGCATGTGGGTCATCGCCCGCCCGCTGACCGGCTTCGCCGAAACCTTCTCGCAGTACATCGTCGAAGTCGGCCCGAACGGCGGCAGCAACAAGCCTGAGCTCGACGCCACCGCCGAAGGCGTGATCTTCGTCGTCGAAGGCGAATTCAGCCTGACCCTCAACGGCACCCAGCACGCCATGCGTCCGGGCAGCTACGCCTTCATACCGCCGCAGAGCGATTGGTCGCTGCGCAACAACGGCAGCCAGGCCGTGCGCTTCCACTGGCTGCGCAAGGCCTACCAACCGGTCGAAGGCGTGCCTTACCCGGAAGCCTTCGTCACCAACGAGCAGGACATCGAGCCGATCGTCATGCCGGGCACCGAAGGCCGCTGGAGCACCACGCGCTTCGTCGAGATCAGCGACATGCGCCATGACATGCACGTCAACATCGTCAACTTCGAGCCGGGTGGTGTGATCCCCTTCGCCGAAACCCACGTCATGGAACACGGCCTGTACGTGCTCGAAGGCAAGGCGGTGTACCGCCTGAACCAGGACTGGGTCGAAGTGGAAGCCGGCGACTTCATGTGGCTGCGCGCCTTCTGCCCCCAGGCCTGCTACGCCGGCGGCCCGAGCCGCTTCCGCTACCTGCTGTACAAGGATGTGAACCGCCAGATGCCGTTGACCCTGGGCGGTCTGAAGCGCTGAGCGCATTGCTCCAGGGACGGGGCGTAACTGTGGGAGCGAGCTCTGCTCGCGAATCGCTTGGATTGCGATGTTCGCGAGCAGAGCTCGCTCCTACGGATGCCTAGAAACAAAAAGGCCACCCCGAGGGGTGGCCTTTGCGTTTCTGCAACAACCGATCAGCTATGGCGGATCAGGTGGTCGAAGGCGGACAGCGATGCCTTCGAGCCTTCGCCCATGGCGATGACGATCTGCTTGTACGGCACGGTGGTGACGTCGCCGGCGGCAAACACGCCGGGGATATTGGTCGCACCCTTGCTGTCGACGATGATCTCGCCAAAGCGGTTGAGCTCGACGCTGCCCTTGAGCCAGTCGCTGTTGGGCAGCAGGCCGATCTGCACGAAGATGCCTTCCAGCTCGACGGTGTGCAGCTCCTCGGTGGTGCGGTCCTTGTACACCAGGCCGTTGACCTTCTGCCCGTCGCCCTTGACCTCGGTGGTCTGCGCGCTCTTGATCACGGTGACGTTGGGCAGGCTGCCCAGCTTCTTCTGCAGCACGGCGTCGGCACGCAGGGTGTCGGCGAACTCCAGCAGGGTCACGTGGGCGACGATGCCGGCCAGGTCGATGGCTGCCTCGACGCCGGAGTTACCGCCGCCGATCACCGCCACACGCTTGCCCTTGAACAGCGGGCCGTCGCAGTGCGGGCAGAAGCACACGCCCTTGGCCTTGTATTCCTGCTCGCCGGGCACACCCATCTCGCGCCAGCGTGCGCCGGTCGAGAGGATCACGGTCTTGGCCTTGAGCGACGCGCCGTTCTCGAACTTCACTTCGTGCAGGCCGCCTTCGCTGCTGGCAGGTACCAGAGCCGAAGCGCGCTGCAGGTTCATCACGTCGACTTCGTATTCCTTGACGTGCTCTTCCAGCGCGCGCACCAGTTTCGGGCCTTCGGTTTCCTTGACGGAGATGAAGTTCTCGATAGCCATGGTGTCCAGCACCTGACCACCGAAGCGCTCGGCGGCAATCGCGGTACGGATACCTTTACGCGCGGCGTAGATCGCAGCCGAAGCACCCGCCGGGCCACCACCGACTACCAGTACATCGAAGGCGTCCTTGGCGCTCATCTTCTCGGCGTCGCGGTTGGCAGCGCCGGTGTCGATCTTGGCAAGGATTTCTTTCACTTCCATGCGACCGGAAGCGAACACCTCGCCGTTCAGGTAGATGCTCGGCACAGCCATGATCTGGCGACGCTCGACTTCTTCCTGGAACAGCGCACCGTCGATGGAGACGTTGCGGATGTTGGGGTTGAGCACGGCCATCAGGTTCAGCGCCTGGACCACGTCCGGGCAGTTCTGGCAGGACAGCGAGAAATAGGTCTCGAACTCGAACTTGCCTTCGATGCTCTTGATCTGCGCGATGGTGTCGGCATCCAGCTTCGATGGATGACCGCCCATTTGCAGCAGCGCCAGCACCAACGAGGTGAACTCGTGGCCCATGGGGATACCGGCGAAGGCAACGCCGGTGTCTTCGCCCGGACGATTCAGGGCGAAAGACGGACGGCGGGCATCGTTGCCGTCAGTCTTCAGGGTGATCTTGTCGGTCAGGCCGACGATGTCCTGGAGCAGGCCCAGCAGCTCCTGAGATTTCGCGCCGTCATCGAGGGACGCGACGATCTCGAACGGCAGGGTGACCTTCTCCAGGTAGGCCTTCAACTGGGCTTTAAGATTGGCGTCCAACATGGCGGAAATTCCTCAAATACGAAAATTCGGGCAATAAAATGCCCGGACGGATCGCGCCCGGGCATCGGGCACCACAGGGGCCGGTAATGGCCCTGACAGCGCAGGTAGCAATTGCAAAACGGATTTCAGAGCGTCGCGAGCGACGGCTAGGCAAGGCGAAACGACCAACGGGAGTAACAGCCAAAGGCTGGCCCGAAGGGCGAGCGCCAGCGAGTAAATCTGGCGAGGGCGCGAAGTGTACTGAAGTACATGACAAGCCCGAGTCTGATTACAACGCTGCCTAGCCGAGCGCAGCAGCTCTGAAGCCGTTTTTAGATCTTGCCAACCAGGTCCAGCGACGGAGCCAGAGTGGCTTCGCCTTCTTTCCACTTGGCCGGGCAAACCTGACCCGGGTTAGCGGCGGTGTACTGAGCAGCCTTCAGCTTGCGCAGCGTCTCGGAAACGTCGCGAGCGATTTCGTTGGAGTGGATCTCAACGGTCTTGATCACGCCTTCCGGGTTGATCACGAAGGTGCCACGCAGAGCCAGACCTTCTTCAGCGATGTGTACGCCGAAAGCGTTGGTCAGCTGGTGGGTCGGGTCACCGATCAGCGGGAACTGAGCCTTGCCAACAGCCGGCGAAGTTTCGTGCCAGACCTTGTGCGAGAAGTGAGTGTCGGTGGTCACGATGTAGACCTCGGCACCGGCCTTCTGGAACTCGGCGTAGTTGTTGGCAGCGTCTTCGATTTCGGTCGGGCAGTTGAAGGTGAAGGCAGCCGGCATGAAGATCAGCACGGACCACTTGCCCTTCAGGGACTGCTCGGTGACTTCGATGAACTCGCCAGCGTGGAAAGCGTTGACTTTGAACGGTTGTACCTGAGTGTTGATGAGGGACATCTCTGACTCCTTCTGAGGTTTCTGTGAGGGTTTGAAATTTACAGGGCGTATCTTAGCGACCTAACGAAAAAAAGCTTATTGATTACGGCCATGATATTGATTGAATGAGCCAATCGTTGACCAAGCCCGCGCCAGGCGCGGGCTAGAGCTACTGCTCAGACAAGATCGGGATCGATAAGCAGCGCGATTTTACCCGCAACCTGATTACCGGCGAGTGTCTCGAATGCCGCTTCACTGTCTTTGAGGGCAAAACTGCGCTCGAGTTGCGGCTTTAACCGCCCCTCGGCAAACAGCGGCCAGACCTGTTGCTGCAGATCATGCAACAGGTCGGCCTTGAACGAGTCGTCGCGATTGCGCAGGGTCGAGCCGATCAGTTGAACGCGCTTGCCCAGCACCTGGGCCAGGTCCAGGGTGGCCTCGCGTCCGCCCATCAAACCAATATTGATCCAACGACCATCACGGGCCAGCAATTCCAGGTTGAGCGCCGCGTACTGCCCGCCAACCGGATCGAGGATCACATCGAACGGTCCGAAATCACGCAGCGCTTGCAGGTCTTCGCCGCGCAGGGCACCGCCCTGGGCACCGAGCGCTTCGCAGTAGGCCAACCGCTCGGCAGAGCCGACGCTGACCCAGCAAGGGCTGCCGAATGCCTTGCACAGCTGGATAGCAGCCGAGCCGACACCGCTGGCGCCGGCATGCAGCAGGACCTTCTCACCGGGGCGCAGGGCCCCGAGCTGGAACAGATTGAGCCAGGCGGTGGCATAGACCTCGGGCACCACAGCCGCCTCGACCAGGCTCAAGCCTTCTGGCACCGGCATGGCGTGGCGAGCATCGAGCACCACCTCTTCGGCCATGCCACCACCGGCAAGCAGACAGCAGACGCGATCCCCCACCTGCCAGGCGCTGCCGGCGCCGACTTCGACAACGACCCCGGCGCACTCCAGGCCCAGCGCCTGGCTCGCACCAGGCGGCGGCGGATAAAGCCCGGCGCGCTGCAACAGGTCAGCCCGGTTGAGCCCAGCGGCAGCCACCTTGACCCGAATCTGCCCCGCGTCACAGGTCTGCGCCGGTTGTTCCAGCCACTCTGCACGCCCTTCAACGCCTTGCAATGCCTTCATGCTGCCTCCATAGTGCAAGTGAACCGAGCCCAGCGCAGACCGCCGGGCTCTCGCCTAGCGCCAACGGAACCTGGCGCCCTCAAATACGGCCTAATATGCGTTATCAACTGCCACTACGTCGAATCAGCATGAAGCGATCTCTTGCAAGCACCGCCCTCGCCCTCGTACTCGGCTTCAGTGCCCTGCCGCTGGCGGCCAAGACCACCGCAGCGACCAGTTGGGACTATCTGCAGCCGGATCGCGAGCAGGTGATCGCCAGCCTCAACGTAGTGGAGCTGCTGCGCCGCCATCACTACAACAAGCCGCCGCTGAACGACGAACGCTCGATTCAGATCTATGACAACTACCTGAAGTTGCTCGATCCATCGCGCAGCTATTTCACTGCCGCTGACATCGCCGAATTCAACCAGTGGCGCACCCGCTTCGATGACCTGCTGAAAAGCGGCGACCTCGAACCCGGCTTCACCATCTTTCGCCGCCACCTGACCCGCACGGAAGAGCGCCTGAACTATGCGTTGGCGGAACTGGACAAGGGCGTCGACAAGATCGATTTCAGCATCGATGAAGAGCTGCAGGTCGATCGCGAGAAAGCGCCCTGGGCCAAAGACCGCGCTGAACTCGATGAACTGTGGCGCAAGCGTGTCAAAGACGAAGTGCTGCGGCTGAAGATCGCCGGCAAGGAAACCAAGGACATCCAGGAACTGCTGACCAAGCGCTACAAGAACCAGTTGGCGCGCCTCAAGCAGACCCGTGGCGAGGACGTGTTCCAGACCTACATCAACGCCTTCGCCACCACCTACGACCCGCACACCACCTATCTGTCACCGGATAATGCGGAAAACTTCGACATCAACATGAGCCTGTCGCTCGAAGGCATCGGCGCCGTCCTGCAAAGCGACAACGAGCATGTCAAGGTGGTGCGCCTGGTGCCTGCCGGCCCAGCCGAAAAGAGCAAGCAGATCGCACCGGCCGATAAGATCGTCGGCGTCGCCCAGGGCAATGATGAAATGGTCGACGTGATCGGCTGGCGCTTGGACGAAGTGGTCAAGCTGATTCGCGGCCCGAAAGGTTCCACCGTGCGCCTGGAAGTGATTCCGGCCAGCAATCCGCCCAGCGACCAGACCAGCAAGGTGGTCACCATCACCCGCGAAGCGGTCAAGCTGGAAGAGCAAGCTGCCAAGAAGAAGGTTCTGGAGCTCAAGCACGAGGGGCGTGATTACAAGCTCGGCGTCATCGAACTGCCGGCCTTCTACCTCGACTTCAAGGCCTTCCGCGCGGGCGACCCGAACTACAAGAGCACCACCCGTGACGTCAAACGCCTGCTCGACGAGCTGCAGGCCGAGAAGGTCGACGGCGTGGTCATCGACCTGCGCAACAACGGCGGTGGCTCGCTGCAGGAAGCCACCGAACTGACCAGCCTGTTCATCGAACAGGGCCCCACCGTACTGGTGCGCAACGCCGACGGCCGTGTCGACGTACTAGCCGACGAGAACAAGGGCGTTTACTACAGCGGCCCACTGGCCGTGCTGGTCAACCGTCTGTCCGCCTCGGCCTCGGAAATTTTCGCCGGCGCCATGCAGGATTATCACCGCGCACTGATTCTCGGCGGCCAGACCTTCGGCAAGGGCACCGTGCAGACCATTCAGCCGCTCAACCATGGCGAACTGAAACTGACCCTGGCCAAGTTCTATCGCGTTTCCGGCCAGAGCACCCAGCACCAGGGCGTGATCCCCGACATCCTGTACCCGGACGTCATGGACACCAAGGACATCGGCGAAAGCGCGCTGCCCGCTGCGCTGCCCTGGGACAGCATCCGCCCGGCGATCACCCCCGAGTTGGACCCGATCAAGCCCTTCCTGACCGAGCTGAAAGCTCGTCACGATCAGCGCACGGCCAAAGACCCGGACTTCGTCTTCACTCGCGACCGCCTGACCCTGGCCAAGAAGCTGATGGCAGAAACCACCGTCAGTCTCAACGAGCAGACCCGTCGTGCACGTCAGGCCGAAGTCGAAGCCAAGCAACTGGCACTGGAAAACAACCGCCGCCTGGCCAAGGGCGAAGAGCCACTCAAGGAACTGGCCAAGGAAGACGAAGACGCACTGCCAGTCGCCGATGAAAAGAGCACACCGGAAGACGATGCCTACCTGGCAGAGAGCGGACGCATCCTGCTCGACTACCTGGGCCTGAACCCCTCGCTGGCGCTGCATTGAGGCGACCCATCGAGCGTCATCAAATCGTCATCGAACTGTCGTGAAATAAAGGGCCGGTTAAACACCGGCCCTTTCGTTTCCGCCAGATCGAGACCACCATGACCGTCACCGAGCAGTTGGGCGCACTGGGCAACATCCTCGCTCACGGCGACCTCAGCAGCCTGTTCCAACCTATCGTCTCGCTGTCCGAACAGCGCATTCTCGGCTATGAGGCCCTGACTCGCGGCCCGTCCAACAGTCCGCTGCATTCGCCATTGACGCTGTTCGCCGTCGCCCGCCATGCGGGTCGCCTGAGCGAGCTGGAAATGGCCTGCCGCAAGAGCGCCTGCAGAGGCTTCAGTGATCTGGGCCTGGAAGGCAAGCTGTTTCTCAACGTCTCACCGGAATCGCTGCTCGACCCCAGCCATCAACCAGGGCGTACCCTGAAATTGCTACAGGCTTTCGGTATTCCACCGAGCCAGGTGGTGATCGAACTCACCGAGCAGTCCCCCACCGAAGACTTCGCCCTGCTCGACAATGCCCTGCATCACTACCGCGCCATGGGTTTTTCCATCGCTCTGGATGACCTCGGCGCAGGCTACTCCAGTTTGCGCCTGTGGTCGGAGCTGCGCCCGGACTACGTGAAGATCGACCGCCACTTCATCGATGGTATTCATCAAGATGCAGTGAAGCGTGAGTTCGTCGGCTCGATCCTGAAGATGGCCGAAGCCTCGCGCGCTCAAGTGATCGCCGAAGGTATCGAACTGCCCGAAGAGCTGGCCGTACTGGCAGAGATGGGTGTCGATCTGGTGCAGGGCTATCTGCTCAGCAGGCCGCAGGAAAAGCCGCCACGCGATGCCCGGCAACTGCTGCCCCAGGTCCTGAGCAATCAGGTCAGCCTCAGTGAGGACAGCCATGACCTCAGCGCCCTGCTCAACGACCAGCCCGCGGTCGATCAGCACACGGCCATCGCTGAAGTGCTGGATGTATTTCGCGCCCAGGCCAACCTCAACTCCCTGGCCGTACTGGACACGCAGCGCCAACCGGTCGGGATCGTCCATCGTCACTCGCTGTCCGAAGCGCTGCTCAAGCCCTTCGCCACCGATCTGTTCGCGCGCAAACCCATCAGCCGCCTGATGAGCCAGGACTTTCTCGCCGTGGAACTGACGCAGTCCCTGCAGAAGGTCAGTCGCCTGCTCACCAGCCGCGCGCGCCAGCGCATCGAGGAAGACTTCATCATCATCCAGAACGGCCGCTACTTGGGCCTGGGCCGGGTCATCGACGTGCTCAAGCTGATCACCGAACAGAAGCTGCAGCAGGCCCGACACGCCAATCCGCTTACGCTGCTGCCGGGTAACGTACCTATCCAGCAGTGCCTTGGCCGCCTGCTGCAGCAGCAACGCGAAGCTGCGGTGTGCTACGTGGATCTCGACAGCTTCAAACCCTTCAACGACCTCTACGGCTATGCCAAGGGCGACGAGGTGCTGCTGTGCCTGGCGCAATGCCTGAATGACCGGGTCGATCCAGCCCGCGACTTCGTCGGGCATATCGGCGGTGACGACTTCATGCTGGTGCTCGGCTCGCCAGACTGGCGCGAAAAGCTCGGCAAGCTGATCGAGGATTTCCAGAATCAGTGCCGACGCTTTTACCGCGATGAGCATCTTCAGGCCGGCTGCTTCATTGCCCACAACCGCCACGGCCAGCGCCAGGAATATGCGCTGCTGTCACTGTCTATCGGCGTGGTGCACGTAAAAGCGCAAGATTGCGCCCAGCTCGATGCCTCGCGCCTGGCCGAACTGGCCTCCGAGGCCAAGCGCCAGGCCAAGGCCGTGCCTGGCTACAGCCTGCATATTCTGCAAGGCTCAACGGCCTGAGCGCGTAGCCTCGTCTGCCATGGCGGCATAGCGCTCGGCGACTTGCAGGTCTGCTTCCAGCCCGGGAGCACCGTCGCGATAGAGCTGACTCAGACGACTGGCAGCCAGAGGATGGCCGGCAGCCAACGCCATTTCCCACCAACCTACTGCTTGCGAGGCATCCGGTGCCTGCCGGGTATCGCCCTGCAGGGCCTGCACGCCTAACTGATAGGCGGCCTTGCCGTCACCGCCATTGGCGGCCAGGCGCAACAACCTCAGCCCTTCCTCACGCGCACCCAGGCCCTGCCCCCTGAACAGCAGAATATGGCCGTAAAAGCTCTGTGCCGAGCGATCGCCGAGATTGGCCATGCGCCCGTACTGGCCCTGCATCCATTGCCACACACGTGGCTGACGCAGCGCCGCGGGCCAGTGAAACAGACGCCGGGCCAGCCAGTAGCCAAGGCGTGCGCGTACCTGCCAGAGCAACCTAGACATCGGCGGGGTAGTCGAACTCGAACACCCTGACCACCTGGGCAGCGTGCCAGGATGCAGCTGCCACACCATCGGAAGCGCCACTGAAGCGTCCCAGGCTCGTCACGCAGTCGAAGAATCCGGTACGTGGCAGGCGACTGGCGCCCTGGCTGATCACCAGAGCGCTGCGCAGCGGTCGTTCGGCGCGCGCATCCAGTGCAGCCAAGTGCTCCAGTGCGGCGGTCAGGGTCTGCATGGCTGGTGCCGGCAGATCGAGACGTTCGATCAGTGCCCGGTAGGTGAGTAGGTGGCGCTGACGACGGGCGTCGTCCAGCTCGGCCAGCAATGCCTGCCAGTGTTGGCGACTGATACGCACGCTCAAGACCAGCCCTCCAGCCCCAGTTCCCAGGCCAGCGAACGCAGAATGGCAGCGTCGGGTTGACGTTCGCCACTTTCGATCATGGCTAGATAATGAGGGCTGATGCCGACGCTGCGAGCCAGCGCTTCCGGGCTCAGGCCCTTGGCTTCGCGTAACGTTTGCAATTGCGCGAGAGGCGCGCGATTGGCTGTAGGCGTTGGCGAAGGCGCAACGGCCGCGGCAACGTCCTGGCGACCCGCGGCTTGCAACAAGGCCTGATAATCGGCCCAGGGCAGCACCGCGTATTCCGGCTCGCCGTCACGGGCAATGATTTGCACACTCATGAGTCTCTCCGTTGGAAAGCAGGGCCGACAGCCTCGACCCCTTCCTTGCATGCGGCCATCTTAACAGGCGTCTGCCGCCTGGGGCGTGATCCATGCTGCCAAGGTAGCAAGATGCGGTGCTCGCCCTGGCCCAACAAATCATCAGGAATGCAACGGATCGACCCGCTCCGCTGCCGGCAGGTGCTCAATGAGCGCCAGGCGCTCCGGGCTTTGTTTGTCGCGCCAAGCCCTGAAGGCTTCGAGCTCGCCATGCCAGGTGCGCATTATCCAGGCCAGCACGGCCAGGTCATCGACGAAGCCAACGCCGACCAGCCAGTCGGGAATGGCATCGAAGGGGGTAATGAAGTACAGCAGCGCAGCCACCACCATCAACAGCGCCTGACTGCTGATCTGCCGGTACTCTCCCTTGAACCAGGCCAGACTGAGTGCACGCAGCAGTTGCAGGTCCTCTTTGAGAGCGGCGAAGCGTTGGCCTTGTGGTGTGCGCTTGTCAGCCAGCGCGCGGAGCAACTCCGGCAACCGGCCTTCACGCAGGAAGCGGGCAGCCAGCGGCAGGTAACGCGTCAGTTTCCACGGTGTTTTCATTCGGCCTCCTCGGCAAGCCAGGCAGTATCAGGGCTTGCCTCGCTTATCCACCGAAGCTGTGGATAAATCTGTGCAAAGTCTTTCGACAAGCTTATCAAAGCCCCGTGGCATGGGGCCTGGGCTTAGATCGGATATTTTTTATACAGCATATAAAATCCATGAAAATCAACAAGTTGCTGATTGACACGAGCGCGACTCAGTTGTAGCTCAGACTTGTTAGGAATGTTTCCCATGATGTGCATAAGCGTAACACCCTGACCTCCACATCCTTGCTTACACCCCCCCAGAAACGACAACGCCCCGTCAAGACGGGGCGTTGTAAACGAGTACCGAGTGTTACTGCTCGGTCGGCTCGGCTGCCTGATCCTTGATGCCGATCAGTTCCAGATCGAACACCAGTACCGAGTTGGCCGGAATGGCCGGGGATGGGCTCTGCTCGCCGTAAGCCAGCTCGCTGGGGATGTACAGCTTGTACTTCTCACCGACGTGCATCAGTTGCAGGCCTTCGACCCAACCCGGGATCACACCGCCAACCGGCAGATCGATGGGGCTACCTCGAGCGACAGAGCTGTCGAATACGCTGCCATCGGTCAGTTTGCCTTCGTAGTGAACGGTCACTACGTCGCTTTCCTTCGGCTGTTCGCCGTCGGTTTTCTTGATCACTTCGTACTGCAGGCCAGAAGCGGTGGTGACCACGCCTTCGCGCTTACCGTTCTCTTCAAGGAATTTCTTGCCGGCTTCAGCGGCTTCCTTGTTCAGCTCAGTCATGCGCTCTTCAGCACGGTTCTGCAGGAAGGAGAAAGCCTCGATCATGTCTTCGTCCTTGATGCGCGGCTCCTTCTTCGCCAGCGCGTCCTCGATACCCTGAGCGACGGCCTTGGAATCCAGGTCATCCATGCCTTCCTCGGACAGACTACGGCCCATGTTCAGGCCAATGCCGTAGGAGGCTTTCTGCGCCGGGCTCTTGAGTTCGACTTCGCTGGTTTGCGAATCGCAACCGGCAAGCACCAGGCCCACCAGGGCAACCGCTGCCGCCAAACGATGCTGTTTCATGCTTGTTCCTTGTAGATGCGCCCGAAGGCCGTCGAGTGAAAGCGCGAGCTTAGCAGTACGCCGCAATCACTGGCTACGGCATAGGAGCCGAGCAATGCGCATAAGTTCAAGCAAGCAAAGGATTTTTCAAAGATTTCAGCGTATGCCGAAGAGTTGTCACAGGAGGGGATGAAGCGAGGAGAAGAATGGCGCAGCGGACGGGACTCGAACCCGCGACCCCCGGCGTGACAGGCCGGTATTCTAACCGACTGAACTACCGCTGCGCGTAACTGCGAGATTGGTGGGTGATGACGGGATCGAACCGCCGACCCTCTGCTTGTAAGGCAGATGCTCTCCCGGCTGAGCTAATCACCCTTCACTCTCGAAGTGGGGCGCATTCTAGAGAGCGATCCTGACCTTGGCAAGCCCTCTTCGCAAAAATTTTTATCGCCGCAGCAAGAACTTAGGCGATGCCAGCGAATTTCCTCAGCGGCTAGTTGTCAGGGTTGGCCTGAGCACGCCAGCGGAGAATAATGCGCGCTCTGTGCCGGCGGAGCGATCATGATCCTGTTGATGGCCCGCCACCTTCATCCGTCGCTGCGCGCCGGCTTTCCCGAATGGGAGAGCCCAAGGACGGCGCCAACCTGCGACCTCATCATCAATGGAGAATCACCCGCTCATGTGGTTTCGTAACCTGCTGGTCTACCGCCTCACCCAGGACATCCCTTTCGACGCCGAAGCACTGGAGACCGCACTGGCCAGCAAGCCGGCACGTCCCTGCGCCAGCCAGGAGCTGACCACCTACGGTTTCACCGCCCCCTTCGGCAAAGGCGCCGATGCTCCGCTTGTGCATGTCAGCGGTGATTTCCTGCTGATCGGCGCACGCAAGGAAGAGCGCATCCTGCCGGGTTCGGTCGTGCGCGACGCGCTGAAAGAGAAGGTCGACGAAATCGAAAACACGCAGATGCGCAAGGTGTACAAGAAAGAGCGCGACCAGATCAAAGATGAGATCGTCCAGGCCTTCCTGCCACGCGCCTTCATCCGCAAATCCGGCACCTTCGCCGCCATCGCGCCGAAACAGGGCCTGATCCTGGTCGACAGCGCCAGCGCCAAGAAGGCCGAAGACCTGCTCTCAACCCTGCGTGAAGCCATCGGCTCGCTGCCGGTGCGCCCGCTGTCGGTGAAGATAGCGCCGACCGCCACCCTCACCGACTGGTTGAAGAACCAGAGCGCTGCCGAAGGCTTCTTCGTCCTCGACGAGTGCGAGCTGCGCGATACCCACGAAGACGGCGGCGTGGTGCGCTGCAAGCGCCAGGATCTGACCAGCGAGGAAATCCAGCTGCACCTGTCCACCGGTAAGCAGGTCACCCAACTGTCGCTGGCCTGGCAGGACAAGTTGTCCTTCGTGCTGGATGACAAGCTGACCATCAAGCGCCTGCGCTTCGAAGACGTGCTGCAGGAGCAGGCCGAACAGGACGGTGGTGACGACGCCCTGGCCCAGCAGGATGCCAGCTTCATCCTGATGATGATGACCCTGGTGGAGTTTCTGCCGGAACTGTTCACCGCACTTGGCGGCGAAGAGATTCCGCAGGGCATCTGAAACGGTCAAAAGCAGGACTTAGGTCTGTAGGAGCGGCGCCCCGCCGCGAATCTGGGTGGGGCGCCTGAAAAGCTTCGCCCCGAGGCGGGGCTCCTACGAAAAGCGACCTTGCAGACATTGCCGGACAGGTATCTTGGTAGGCGGGGCAACCCGCCTAATCCAATGCATCAAGCCTGATCGGCGCCTGGCGAGTAGCCTGGATGCAATCCGGGGCCATTGCACCAGCGATTCCCGGATTTCATCCGGGCTACCTGTGTAGACCTCAGACCAGTGACTCGAGACTCTCGGTAAAAGCACTGGCGCCCTGCTCGGCCGAGCTGAAGTTGTGGCGCATGAAGGCGAACAGCTCGCGCCCACAACCAATTGCCTGCGCAGGCCGCGCGGCCGGCTCGCGCGCTGCGAATTCGGCCTCATCGATCTGCAGCAGCAATTCCCCCGTCGTACCATCGAGACGTATCAGATCGCCGTCACGCACCCGCGCCAGCGGCCCGCCATCGAAAGCCTCCGGGCAGACATGAATGGCCGCCGGAATCTTGCCCGAGGCACCGGACATGCGCCCGTCGGTGACCAGTGCCACCTTGAAGCCGCGATCCTGCAGCACACCCAGGTAAGGCGTCATCTTGTGCAACTCCGGCATGCCATTGCTGCGCGGCCCCTGAAAACGCACAACGGCAACGAAATCGCGCTCCAGCTTGCCGGCCTTGAAGGCTTCGACCAGATCCAGCTGATCCTCGAACACCAGCGCTGGCGCTTCCACCACCTGATGCTCGGGGTCTACCGCAGACACCTTCATCACCCCACGGCCGAGGTTGCCCTGCATCAGGCGCAGGCCGCCTTCTGCCGAGAACGGCCGCGCCACGGGGCGCAGCACGCTTTCCTCGAGACTTTCGGTCGGACCGTCGCGCCAGACCAGCTTGCCGTCCTCGAGGAAGGGCTCACGGGTGTAGCGCGACAGGCCGCGGCCGGCCACGGTGTTGACCTCTTCATGTAGCAACCCGGCTTCAAGCAATTCGCGAATCAGGAAGGCCATGCCGCCTGCGGCCTGGAAGTGATTGATATCGGCCTTGCCATTGGGGTAGACGTGCGCGAGGGTCGGCACCACTTCGGACAGGTCGGCCATGTCCTGCCAGGTCAGCAAAATGCCGGCGGCGCGGGCGATGGCCGGCATATGCAGGGTATGGTTGGTGGAACCACCGGTGGCGTGCAGAGCGACGATGGAGTTGACCAGGCAACGCTCGTCGACGATCTCGCCAATGGGCATGAACTGGCCACTCTGCCTGGTCAGCCGCGTGACCTGCTGCGCAGCCTCACGGGTCAGCGCATCACGCAGTGGCGTGCCCGGATTGATGAAGGAAGCACCCGGCAGGTGCAGGCCCATCACCTCCATCAGCAACTGGTTGGTATTGGCGGTGCCATAGAAGGTGCAGGTACCTGGCCCGTGGTAAGCGGCCATTTCCGCAGCCAGCAGCTCGTCTCGGGTCGCCTTGCCCTCGGCGTAACGCTGGCGCACATCGGCTTTCTCCTTGTTGGACAGCCCCGAGGTCATTGGCCCTGCCGGCACGAACATGGATGGCAGATGACCAAAACGCAGCGCGCCCATCACCAGCCCCGGCACGATCTTGTCGCACACTCCCAGATAAAGAGCGGCGTCGAACATGTTGTGCGACAGCGCCACGGCGGTGGACATCGCGATCACCTCACGACTGGCAATGCCCAGCTCCATGCCCGGCTCACCCTGCGTGACGCCATCGCACATGGCCGGCACGCCACCGGCGAACTGCCCCACCGAGCCCAACTCGCGAAGGGCCTGCTTGATCTGTTCTGGAAAGGTTTCGTAGGGCTGATGGGCCGACAACATGTCGTTGTAGGCAGACACGATGGCCACGTTGGCCGCCTCCATCAGGCGCAGGGTCTGCTTGTCATGACCGCTGCAACCGGCGACGCCGTGAGCGAAGTTGGCACACTGCAGCTTGCCACGTTGCGGCCCCTCACTGGCGGCCGCACGGATCATCTCAAGGTAGCGCTGGCGCGTGGCGCGGCTGCGCTCGACAAGACGTTCGGTAACTTCAACAACGCGGGGATGCATGGGAAATCTCCAGGCTAGCTTCTAGCGTCTGTTCGTATTTACAACAAAATACTGCCACTCAACGGGCTTGATTTCTAGAGCAATGGGAATAATCTTGTAATTACAACAACAAATTGACGAGACCCTCACCATGACACTACGCATCGCCATCAATGGCTTCGGCCGTATCGGTCGCAACGTGCTACGCGCACTCTATACCCAGAATTATCGCCAGCACCTGCAGGTCGTGGCGATCAACGATCTGGGCGACAGCGCGATCAATGCCCACCTGCTGCAATATGACAGCGTCCACGGCCATTTCCCTGAAGAAGTTAAAGTGGACGGCGAAAGCCTGTGGATCAAGGGTGACCGCATCGCCGTCAGCGCCATTCGCAATCCGGCCGAGCTGCCCTGGAAAACTCATCAGGTCGATGTGGTGCTGGAATGCACCGGGCTGTTCACCGAACGTGACAAGGCCGCCGCGCACCTCGCGGCCGGCGCACGCAAGGTGCTGATCTCCGCACCTGCCAAGGGTGCCGACGCCACCGTGGTGTATGGCGTCAACGAGCAGGTGCTGACACCTGACATGCAGATCATTTCCAACGCCTCCTGCACCACCAACTGCCTGGCACCGGTGGCGCAGGTGCTGCATCGCGAACTGGGCATCGAACAGGGCCTGATGACCACCATTCACGCCTATACCAACGACCAGAACCTGTCCGACGTTTACCACAGCGATTTGTACCGTGCGCGTTCGGCGACCCAGTCGATGATCCCGACCAAGACCGGTGCCGCCGAAGCGGTCGGCCTGGTACTGCCGGAACTGGCCGGCAAGCTCACCGGCATGGCCGTGCGGGTGCCGGTGATCAATGTGTCGCTGGTCGACCTGACTCTGCAGGTGAAGCGCGAGACCACTGCCGAGGAAGTCAACGCCCTGTTCAAGGCCGCCAGCGAGAAATCCCCGGTGCTGGGCTACAACGCGCTGCCGCTGGTGTCCTGCGACTTCAACCACAACCCGTTGTCATCGATCTTCGATGCCAACCACACCAAGGTCAGCGGCAAGCTGCTCAAGGTCATGGCCTGGTATGACAACGAGTGGGGCTTCTCCAACCGCATGCTGGACAACTGCCTGGTCCTGGCCCGCCTGCACTGAACGAGGAGGCTTGATGAGCCGTATCAGCTTCACCCATGCCCAATTGCCGGCGCGCAAGCGCATCGCCCTGGTGGCGCACGACCACTGCAAAGGCTTCCTGCTGGACTGGTGCGAGCGTCAGCGCGACAAGCTGGCTCGCCATGAACTGGTGGCCACTGGCACCACCGGCCTGCTTCTGAGCAAGCGTCTGGATTTGCCGGTGGAAAGCATGATCAGCGGCCCGCTGGGCGGCGACCAGCAGATCGGCGCGCGCATCGCCGAACAGCGCGTGGACATGCTGGTGTTCTTCTGGGACCCCTTCGAGCCACAGCCACACGACCCGGACATCAAGGCCCTGCTGCGTGTGGCGGCGGTGTGGAACATCCCGGTAGCCTGTAACGAGAGCAGCGCCGACTACATGCTCAGCAGCAGCCTGCTGGAGCAGCAGCACGAATACCGTATTCCTGACTATCAGGCGTACCTGGCGGCACGCGGCTAGCAGGCCATTGAAAAACTACCTGCGTTGGCAATACTGCGTTAAAAACGGCCTCAAAATGCTCATTTACAACTCGTAAACCCGAGTGCGGGCCCAGTGCCTTTTTCGGCCGTTTTTGCGGGGCCGCCATCGGTATTGTCTTGCCTGCCTCGCCGACGTTTTTCAACGGCCTGCTAGAAATCCACCTTGCCCCGCCCCGCCTTGATCACCCCTCGCTTGTTCTTGCCGTCCAGACGGCGCTTTTTCGAGCCGAGGGTCGGTTTGGTCGGACGGCGTTTCTTTTCCACCTTGCCGGCGCTGCGGATCAACTCGGCAAGACGCTCGAGGGCGTCGGCGCGATTCTGCTCCTGAGTGCGGTACTGCTGCGCCTTGATGATCACCACCCCGTCGGCGGTGATACGGCTGTCGGCAAGCGTCAGCAGGCGCTCCTTGTAAAAGGGCGGCAACGACGAAGCCTGGCTGTCGAAACGCAGGTGCACGGCGCTGGACACCTTGTTGACGTTCTGCCCACCGGCGCCCTGGGCGCGGATGGCGGTCAGTTCGATTTCATCATCGGGAAGGTGAACACTGTTGGAGACGATCAGCATGGCCATGATTTCTTGAAAGGCATGGGCATCAGAATACCCGCCGCAGCTGTAATCTTTGCTTGAAATTTCCCCACGGCATTCGCTCAGCACCTCGGCTAACGTAGCGGCCTGTCTTTTTTCGGAAGCACTCGATGGACTCCATAACCCAGGCGGTACTCGGCGCCAGCATCCAGGGCGCATTGCTCGGTCGCTGGCAAGGGCGCAAGGCGCTGCTCTACGGCGCGATGCTCGCCACCGTTCCCGATCTGGACGTGGTCATGGAATACGGCGATGCCGTGGCCAACATGACCTACCATCGCGGTTTCAGCCACTCGCTGTTCGTCCTCAGCGGCTTTGCCCTGCTGCTGACCTGGCTGGCCAGGCGCTTTCGCCCTCACCCCGGTTACTCGGCCAATCGCCTGCTGCTGACGCTGTGGCTGGTGCTGATCACCCATCCCTTGCTGGATGCCTTCACCAGCTACGGTACCCAGCTGTTCTGGCCGCTGATGCCGACACCCACGGCCTGGTCCAGCCTGTTCATCATCGACCCGATGTATACCGTGCCGCTGATCGCAGCGGTGGTGATCAGCCTGTTCACCGGCCTGCGCGAGCAGAGTTGGCGCGTACCGGCCGTGGCGCTGGCCGTATCGACGCTGTACATCGGTTTCAGCCTGGCCGGCAAATTCATGGCCGAGCAGCGCGTGGAACGCGAGCTGGCGCGCCAGGGCATCCAGGCCGAACAGCTGTTCACTACGCCGACGCCACTCAACACCCTGCTGTGGCGCGTCATCGTGCTCGATGGCGAGGACTACCACGAAGCCCTGGTCGGCTGGTTCGATGATAAGCCGCCGCAACTGCAACGCCTGCCGCGCGGCACGCACCTGCGCGAGCAACTGACGGACTCGCCCATGCACCAGCGGCTGGAGTGGTTCACCGGCGGCGTGCTGCGCTACGACCAGGTGGGTGAGCGTTTGATCGTCACCGATCTGCGTCTGGGCATGACCGGTTTTCATCCCTTCCGCTTCGACTTCGCCCACCTGCAGGACGGCCAATGGCAGGTGCACGAGCGCATCGACCGCCTGCCCTTCGACCGCGGCGAAGCCGAACATCTGGCCCTGCTGTTCAAGCGCATCTGGCAACCGCAGCTGGAGATTCCACTGCTGGCCTGGGCCGGCGAGTTGCAGAAACCGCTTTTAACTGAGACTCGCTCGCACTGACAGCGTTACTATCGGCGTCCACTCCTATTGAGGCAGGACGCCTGCAATGCTGTTTCGCCGCTTCGAATCCCTGATCGACGTCTTCAAACCAAGCCCCGACGTCGCCCCGCCAACCGGTATGCTGTGCTTCTACGGCCACTACCTGAAACAGGTGTGGCCGCTGATGCTGGCGGTGCTGATCATCGGCTTCTTCGCCGCCCTGATCGAGGTCGCGCTGTTCAGCTTCCTCGGCCAGTTGATCGACATGGCCCAGGCCAGCACGGATGCCAGCAGTTTCTTCAGCGAGCACCAGAACGAGCTGCTGTGGATGCTGCTGGTGGCGCTGATCATCCGCCCCGTGGTGTTCGGCCTGCACAACCTGCTCACGCACCAGGCAGTCAATCCGGGCCTGACCAACCTGATTCGCTGGCAGAACCACCGCTACGTACTCAAGCAAAGCCTGAGCTTCTTCCAGAACGACTTCGCCGGGCGCATCGCCCAGCGCGTGATGCAGACCGGCCCCTCGCTGCGTGACTCGGCTATGCAGGTGATCGACGCGCTGTGGCATGTGGTGGTCTATGCCGGCAGCGCGCTGTACCTGTTCGCCGCCGCCGATCTGCGCCTGGTGGTACCGCTGTCGTTGTGGATAGTCGGCTACAGCGCGGCGCTCTGGTACTTCGTGCCGCGCATCAAGGCGCGCTCGGCCGCCGCGTCCTCGGCGCGCTCGAAGGTCATGGGGCGCGTGGTCGATGGTTACAGCAACATCGCCACGCTCAAGCTGTTCGCCCACTCGCAGGAAGAGGAAAGCTACGCCCGCGAAGCCATGCAGGATCTGCTCGACAAGTTCCGCCTGCAGTCACGCACCATCACTGCGCTGGATTTTCTCATCACCTGCCTCAACGGCGTACTGATCGTCGGCACCGGTGCCCTGGCCCTGTGGCTGTGGAGCCAGTCGCTGATCACTACCGGCGCCATCGCCCTGGCGCTGGGCTTGGTGATCCGCATCAACAACATGGCCGAATGGATCATGTGGGTGGTCAACGGCATCTTCGAGAACGTCGGCACCGTGCAGGACGGTATGCAGAGCATCGTTCAACCACGCCTGGTGCTCGACCACGCAGATGCCAAACCGCTGCAGGTGACGCAGGGCGGCGTGCGTTTCGAGGACATCCACTTCCACTACGGCAAGAAGGGCGGCGTGATCAGCGGCCTGGACATCGCCATTGCACCCGGCGAGAAAATCGGCCTGGTCGGCCCCTCCGGCGCCGGCAAGTCGACCCTGGTCAACCTGCTGCTGCGCCTGTACGACCTGGAAAGCGGACGCATCCTGATCGACGATCAGGACATCGCCACGGTGACTCAGGAAAGCCTGCGCGCCAACATCGGCGTGGTGACCCAGGACACCGCCCTGCTGCACCGTTCGATCCGTGAAAACCTGCGCTACGGCAAACCCGATGCCAGCGACGACGAGCTCTGGCAAGCAGTACGCAAGGCCCGCGCCGATGCCTTCATCCCCACCCTCGATGACAGCCAGGGCGGACGCGGCATGGATGCTCAGGTCGGTGAACGCGGCGTGAAGCTGTCCGGTGGTCAGCGTCAGCGCATTGCCATCGCCCGCGTGCTGCTCAAGGACGCGCCGATTCTGGTACTGGACGAAGCCACCTCGGCACTGGACTCGGAAGTGGAGGCGGCCATTCAGGAAAGCCTGGATAGCCTGATGGAAGGCAAGACGGTGATCGCCATCGCCCACCGCCTGTCGACCATCGCACGGATGGATCGCCTGGTGGTGATCGACCGGGGGCAGGTCATCGAAACCGGCACCCACGCCGAGCTGATTGCCCACGGCGGTCTGTATGCACGCCTGTGGCAGCACCAGACCGGTGGTTTCGTCGGGGTGGAGTAGAGTGAGGCTTGTGTAGGAGCCGGCTTGCCGGCGATGCGATTGATACGCCCATCGCCGGCAAGCCGGCTCCTACAGAATCAAGGTCGCAGCCTTACTCCGCAGCCGGCTTCTTGCGCTTGAGCGGCGCGCTGCCATCGGCACTGACCAGCACAGAAGGCTTGCCAGCAGGACGCGGACCGGTCTTGCGCTTGGAGGCGGTGGCTTTCTTCGGATCTTTCTTGTCGGTCTTTTTCTTCTTGCTGCCGGCGGCCTTGCCCGAGGCCTTGAGGTTCTTCGGCCCCTGGTAGATGCCTTTCAGCTCCTTGATGGTACGACGCTCGAAACGCTGCTTGAGGTAGCGCTCGATGCTCGACATCAGGTTCCAATCGGTGTGGCAGATCAGCGATACCGCCAGGCCTTCGCCGCCGGCACGGCCGGTACGACCGATGCGGTGCACGTACTCGTCGCCGGAACGCGGCATGTCGAAGTTGATCACCAGATCCAGGCCTTCGACGTCCAGACCGCGCGCAGCCACGTCGGTGGCCACCAGGACCTTGACTGCTCCCTGGCGTAGGCGGTCGATGGCCAGCTTGCGGTCCTTCTGATCCTTCTCACCGTGCAACACGAACGCCTTGACCCCGGCCGCCACCAGCTTGCCGTAGAGACGATCAGCCTGGACGCGGGTGTTGGTGAAGACGATAGCCTTGTCGTAGGTCTCGTTGGCCAACAACCAGTCCACAAGCTGTTCCTTGTGATAGTTGTGGTCGGCCGTGATGATTTGCTGGCGAGTACCCTCATTGAGCTGGCTGACGCTGTTGAGCATCAGGTGCTGCGGGTCCTTGAGCACCTTGGCGACCATCTCGCGCAGGCCATTGCCGCCAGTGGTAGCGGAGAACAGCAGGGTCTGGTGCGGGCCGCAGGCCTCAGCCAGGCGCTGGGCGTCCTCGGCAAAGCCCATGTCGAGCATGCGGTCGGCTTCATCGAACACCAGCACCTCGACCTCATCCAGCGGCAGATTACCGGCGTTGGCATGCTCGATCAGCCGGCCCGGCGTACCGATCAGAATGTCGATCTTGCGCATCATCGCGGCCTGCACCTTGAAGTCCTCACCACCGGTAACCAGACCGGCCTTGAGGAAGGTGAACTGGGCGAAGCGCTCGACTTCCTTGAGCGTCTGCTGCGCCAGCTCACGGGTCGGCAGCAGAATCAGCGCACGAATGCTGAGGCGCTGCTTGGAGTTGCCATCGCCGAGCAGCCGATTGAGCAGCGGCAGGACGAAAGCGGCGGTCTTGCCACTGCCGGTCTGGGCGATCACCCGCAAGTCCTTGCCCTCCAGCGCAGGCGGAATCGCTGCCGCCTGCACCGGAGTCGGCTCGACGAAATTAAGCTCGGCCACGGCTTTGAGCAGGCGTTCATGCAGGGCGAATTGGGCAAACACGGGGGCACTACCTCAAAGAAATCGACAAAACGATGCATAGCCTAACGGTTTCCGCCGTCGGGGCCGAATTTCTTTGCATGAAACTCGCATTCAGGCGACGACGGACGGCTGTCTGGAGTCGCTATCCGGCAGGAGCGGGCCGGAATCGGGAGCGCGCGCCGGATATCCAATTCGCATCACTACCCGAGAGCGCTGCCCATGCCCATCAAACCCCAGACCACTCTCAGTATCGGCCTGTGCGTCCTGTTGGCCGCATCGCCAGTGCTTGCCAACCCGCCTCCCGGCAAAGGCAAACCGGGCCAGCATGATGGCGTCCAGATCGATCTGCGCGGCCCGACCGTGGATGTTGAAAGGGTGCGCATCATCCTCGGCGACAATCGCCAATTGATCGGCCCAACCTCCTCCCTGCCACCGGGCATCGCCAAGAACCTGGCTCGCGGCAAGCCGCTGCCACCGGGTATCGACAAGAACTTCGACAGCCGCCTGATCTCGCGCCTGCCCTATTACGAGGGCTACGAATGGAAGCAGATCGGCCGTGACGTGGTGCTGCTCGCCATCGCGACGGGGATCGTCTAGGAAATTCTGCGCAACGTTCTCGAATGAGAGACTATCGCGCAGCCATCCGACAAGCGGTACGGCGCACGACGAACTTGTCTCGGCGGCGCCACTCCAATGTTCAGATGGCCCGCCCGAGGTGCAATGATGAACCCGTCACTGATCTATCACGTCACTTCGAGCCTCGATGGCTACATCGCTCGCCCCGATGGGCGCATCGACTGGTTCGACTCACTACGCCAGGCCGATGAAGAATATGCCTTTCAGTACTTCTACTCCGGCATCAACGCACTGCTGATGGGCCGAGGCACTTACGAGGCCCTCCTCAAGCGCGGCGGCCCATGGCCCTACCCCGGCAAACCCTGCGTGGTGCTGACTCGCCTCGCCCTGCCGTGCGCGGCTGACGAAATCCAGCTGATCCACTGCACGCCTGCTCAAGCCGTGGCGGCATTGAACGAAGCCGGCTTCCAGCGTATCTGGCTGGTCGGCGGCAGCCTGCTGGCGGGTAACTGCTACACCGCCGGGCTGATCGACGAGGTGGTGATCAACCTGGTGCCGCACCTGCTCGGCGCCGGCATCCCGCTGCTGGCCACGGGCATGGAACGCAGCCTGACCCTGAGCGACCAACGCCGCTTCAACAGTGGCACCCTGCAGGTGCATTATCGGGTGCAGAAGCAGGCCAATATGCGCACGCAGATCCCCGCGCCGCGTATCAACGTGGCCTGATGCTCTCGCGCTGCTGCTTGCGCAGCAGCCGAGCGCTGTCCCAGCCAACCAGCAGCACAGCTCCCCAGATCGGCAGATAGGTCAGCCATTGCCCGCTATCGAAGCGCTCGCCCAGCACCAGCAGCGCCACGGCGAACAACAGCACCGGCTCGACGTAACTGAGAATGCCGAACAACCCCAAGGGCAACAACCGGCTCGATGCCATGTAGGCGGCGAACGCCAGGGTGCCGATCAACGCCATCACCGGTACCAGCAGCCACAGCAAGGGACGATCGCTGAACGCCCCCACCGGCCCGTAAGCGATGATCAGCCAGATCGCCAACGGTGCCAGCACCAGCATCTCCAGCACGAAACCGGACAACGCATCCAGACGCATCCAGCGGCGCAGCATGAAATAAGGCGGGTAACCCAGCGCGGTGATCAGCGTCAGCCAGGAAAACGCCTGGGTACGCCACAACTCGTGCAGCACGCCGAGCATGGCGCAGGTCACCGCCAACTGCTGCAGCGGGCGCAGGCGCTCGCCGTAGAACAGTCGGCCGGTCAGCACCATCGCCAACGGCAGCAGGAAGTAGCCCATGGACACTTCCAGCATGTGCCCGGCCAATGGCGCGCAGAGAAACAGCCCCCACTGCACGCCGATCAGCGCCACTGCCAGCGGGCAGGCGGCCAACAACAGCGGCTCGCGACGCAGACGCACGAAGCTCTCGCGCAGCAAGCTGGTCTGCCGCGCCAGCAGTACCAACAGCAAGACCAGGGGAATCGACCAGAGCACGCGCTGAGCGAATATCTGCACGCCATCGAGCGGCGTCAGCCACTGCACGTAGCCAGGCAACACGGCAAACAGCATCGACGCGCCAACCGATAGCGCCACACCCCGCCCGGACAGTTGCATCAGTGCACCTCGGCAGGCGTACGACGCGTGCGCCCCAGATTGACCAGCGGTAGCGAAGCGGCGATCACCACACCGCCCAGGGCCAGGCGCAGCAGGTCAGCGTCGTGATTCCAGATCAGCAGATTGACCAGCAAGCCGGCAGGCACCAGTGCATTGTTCATCACTGCCAGGGTGCCGCCATCGACCAGGCTGGCGCCTTTGTTCCACCAGTACAGTCCCAATCCGGACGCCGCCACACCAAGCCAGACCAGCACGCTCCACTGCAGTGCGGTGCTCGGCAGTCGCTCGCCGTTGCCCAGCAGCAGGAAGGCCGGCAGCGCGATCAACAGCGCGCCCAGGTAGAAGAAACCAAAGCGCTTGTATTGCGGCTCGGTGGAGGGGTGTTTGAGCAGCAGATGCTTGTACAGCACCTGCCCGGCGGCGAAGGTGAAGTTGGCCACCTGCAGCAACAGGAAACCGAGCAAAAAGCCGCTGCTGATACCGTCATAGCGGATGATCCCGGCGCCCAGCACCGCGACCAGAGCGGCGACCAGCGCCCAGGGGTTGAATCTGCGGTTCAGCGCATCCTCGATCAGCGTCACATGCAGCGGCGTGAGGATGGTGAATAGCAGCACCTCCGGCACCGTGAGCACCGAGAAGCTCAGATACAGGCAGACGTAGGTGATGCCGAACTGCAGGGCGCCGATCAGCAGCATGCCGCGCACGAACGCCGGAGCATGACCGCGCCAACGGGTCAGCGGCACGAACAGCAAGCCGGCAATGACGATGCGCGTCAGCACCGCAAAATAGCTGTCGACCCGACCGGCCAGGTACTCACCGATCAGGCTGAAGGAAAACGCCCACAGCAGGGTCACGATCAACAGATAGCGCATGGTCACCTCAGGAACAGGCGGCGACCTTAGCGCGTTCATCGCGGACGTACAATCGACAGCAGGCGAACCCCACCGGCCTCACGTGCAAGCCGTCGCCACCGGGCAAGAGCGTGTCGCCAGGCCCACGTAAAAAAGCCGGTCATTGCTTGCGCAATGCCCGGCAGAAGCGCCCAGGAGCCCAGGCGCCAGGAGAGTCTCGGATCAGGCCACTTCAGCCAGCTTGGCTTTGGCCTGGGCCAGGCCTTTTTCGCTGAACTCGGCGCCCAGGTTCAGGCCTTCGGCATGGATGAACTGCACGTCATGGATACCGATGAAGGCCAGTGCCTGGCGCAAGTAGGGCTCCTGATGATCCAGCGCGCTCCCGGCGTAGATACCACCACGGGCGGTGAGCACGAAGGCACGCTTGCCGGTCAGCAGGCCCTGGGGGCCGGTTTCGGTGTACTTGAAGGTGACGCCGGCGCGCAGCACGTGATCCAGCCAGGCCTTGAGGGTACTGGGGATGGCGAAGTTGTACATCGGCGCAGCCAGCACCAGCACATCGGCAGCCAGCAACTCATCGGTGAGTTGATTGGAGCGGGCCAGGGCAGCCTTCTCGGCATCGTTCTGCTGCTCGCTCGGAGTCATCCAGCCACCCAGCAGCGTGGCGTCGAGATGCGGTACCGGCTCGGCCGCCAGATCACGCACCTGGACCTGATCAGCCGGGTGCGCAGCCTGCCAGTTGGCGATGAATTGCTGGGTCAGTTCGCGGGAGACCGAACCTTGCTGGCGGGCGCTGCTTTCGATTACGAGAATACGGGACATGTCAGAGGCTCCATCGAGGTGGTTACGAGTCGATGGAACACAGAGTAGAGATACGACTTTCGATTAAAAAGCGCAAATATCCGCTTAAATATATCGACTAAATTGATTTATCGAGCCATCGCATCTAGGCTTTCATCACTTCAGGTTGCAGGTCAGGTTGATCCGCAGGCGAATCACGCTACGGGTGAACTTGACCGTCATGTTGCTGCTGGCGCCAGGCGCCAACACGGTACGCCGGGTACGTGGCGCTTCGGGGCCATTGCGGAACACCGCGCTGCACTCGGCCTCGCTCTGGCCATAGTTGTAGAGCATCAGCGCCGCCATGTTGTGGTCGATTTCCTGAGTGGTCGCGGAGACCTCGGCACCGTTGAACTGTTTTTCCACCTCGATGGGATAGGCATGGGCAGCCAACGGTAGAAAGGCGAACAGCAAGCAGATTATTTTTTTCATCGGTGCTCTCCAACATGGGATCGCCAGTGTAGGTGGAGATCGTCGGCGATAACAGCCGACTCAAGCAGGATGATGTGATGAAAGCTCCTCGTGTAACCCTGGATCAATGGCGCACGCTGCAGGCCGTGGTGGATCAGGGCGGTTTCGCCCAGGCTGCCGACGTACTGCACCGCTCGCAATCCTCGGTCAGCTATACCGTGGCGCGCATGCAGGAACAGCTCGGCGTACCGCTGCTGCGCATCGATGGCCGCAAGGCCGTGCTCACCGAGGCCGGCGACGTGCTGCTGCGCCGCTCGCGGCAACTGGTCAAGCAGGCCAGCCAGCTGGAAGATCTGGCTCACCACATGGAACAGGGCTGGGAAGCCGAGGTGCGCCTGGTGGTGGATGCCGCCTACCCCACCGCCAACCTCGTCCGCGCCCTGACCGCCTTCATGCCGCAGAGCCGCGGCTGCCGTGTGCGCCTGCGTGAGGAGGTGCTGTCCGGGGTCGAGGAAGTGCTGCTCGAAGGCACCGCCGACTTGGCCATCAGCGCGCTGAACATCACTGGCCACCTCGGCATCGAACTGGGTGAAGTGGAATTCGTCGCCGTCGCCAACCCGGAACACCCACTGCACCGCCTGCAACGTGAGCTGAGCTTCCAGGATCTGGAAGGCCAGATGCAGGTGGTCACCCGCGACAGTGGCCGACTGCAGCCGCGCGACGCCGGCTGGCTCGGCGCGGAGCAGCGCTGGACGGTAGGTAGCCTGCCGACCGCACGCACCTTCGTCAGCAGCGGCCTGGGCTTCGCCTGGCTGCCGCGCCATCTGATCGTCCGTGAACTGCAGGATGGTCTGCTGAAACCTCTGCCCCTGACTCAGGGTGCTATCCGCAAACCGCGCTTCTTTCTCTACAGCAACAAGGAACGCGTGCTCGGCCCGGCCACGCAGATTCTCATTGAGCTGATCAAGAACTTCGATGCCGCCCCTCTGGACGCGCCCTTCGCCGCACCACAGTCGACCAACTGAGAGCCCCGCCATGCCCTACTTCGACAACGACGGCTGCCAGCTGCATTACGAGGACTATGGCCACGGCGCGCCGCTGCTGCTGGTGCATGGCCTGGGTTCGAGCACGCGCGACTGGGAATACCAGATTCCCGTGCTCGCCCAGCATTACCGGGTTCTGGCACTGGACGTGCGCGGCCATGGCCGCTCGGACAAACCACGCGAGGCTTATCGCATCGCCGACTTCGCCGAGGATGTCGCCGCCCTGATCGAACACCTGCAACTGCCCCCGGTGCATCTGGTGGGCATCTCCATGGGCGGCATGATCGGCTTCCAGCTTGGCGTCGACCGCCCCGAGCTGTTGCGCAGCCTGACCATCGTCAACAGCGGCCCGGAGGTGAAGGCCAAGAGTGCGCGGGACTGGCTGGAAATTGGCAAGCGCTGGACGCTGTCGCGCCTGCTCAGCCTGGATACCATCGCCAAGGCGCTGGGCAAGTTGCTGTTCCCCAAGCCCGAGCAGGCCGAATTGCGGCGCAAGATCGAAGAACGCTGGCCGCAGAACGACAAGCGTGCCTACCTCGCCAGCCTCGACGCGATCATCGGCTGGGGCGTGCGGGAACGCCTCGATCGCATCACCTGTCCTACCCTGGTGATCAGCGCCGACCACGACTACACGCCTGTTGAACGCAAGCGCGAGTACGTGGCAGAAATGCCCAACGCGCGCCTGCTGGTGATCGAAAATTCGCGCCATGCCACACCACTGGATCAACCGGAACGCTTTAATAACGCCCTGCTCGCCTTTCTCGGCGAGACTGCCAACAAGGAAAACTGACCATCATGCTCAAGCAACTCGTTCTCGCCACCGGCGCCCTGCTGCTGTCGACCAGTCTGCTCGCCGCGGAAAACCCCAAGGTGTTGCTGACCACCAGCCTCGGCGAAGTGGAAATCGAACTGGCCGCCGACAAGGCGCCGATCAGCACGCAGAACTTCCTCAAGTACGTCGACAGTGGCTTCTATGCCGGTACCCAGTTCCATCGGGTAATTCCAGGTTTCATGGTCCAGGGCGGCGGTTTCGATGCCGACATGCGCCAGAAGGACACCGACGCACCGATCAAGAACGAGGCCGACAATGGCCTGCACAACGTCCGTGGCACCCTGGCCATGGCTCGCACGCAGGTACGCGATTCGGCCACCAGCCAGTTCTTCATCAACCACAAGGACAACGCCTTCCTCGACCACGGCTCGCGCGACTTCGGTTACGCAGTGTTCGGCAAGGTGACCCGTGGCATGGACGTGGTGGACAAGATCGCCCAGGTCCCCACCGGCAACCGCGGCATGCACCAGAACGTACCGCGCGAGCCAGTGCTGATCATCGACGCCAAGCGTCTTTAAGACACCGATGTAACCCGTAGCCCGGATGCAATCAGGGAGATTGCTATACGCCCTCCCCGGATTGCATCCGGGCTACGAGCCCCACGAACGACAAAGCCGCCCAATTGGGCGGCTTTTCATTCGATCTCGCGAGCTAGAGTCATGCAATACCGATGGCGGCCCCACAAAAACAGGCGAGAAAGCGGAGTGTGCTGTAGCACATGAGCATGACTCGCTTCGCTCGCCCCTACGGGGCCGCACTAAAGTGCGTTGGCCGCAAGCGGCCTGCCGAGCCTGTTTTTAACGCAGCAGGGCCGACGCGCAGCAGATCGACGGCTTACTTCTCGACGAAGGCACGCTCGATCAGGTAATCCCCCGGCTCACGCATGCGCGGGGAGATCTTAAGACCGAAGCTGTCGAGCACTTCGCTGGTTTCGTCGAGCATGCTCGGGCTGCCACAGATCATGGCGCGGTCGTCCTGCGGGTTGATCGGCGGCAGGCCGATATCGGCGAACAGTTTGCCGCTGCGCATCAGGTCGGTCAGACGGCCCTGGTTCTCGAATGGCTCGCGGGTCACGGTCGGGTAGTAGATCAGCTTGTCCTTCAGGGCATCACCGAAGAATTCGTTCTGCGGCAGGTGCTCAGTGATGAACTCGCGGTAGGCCACTTCGTTCACGTAGCGCACGCCGTGAACCAGGATCACCTTCTCGAAGCGCTCGTAGGTTTCCGGGTCCTGGATCACGCTCATGAACGGTGCCAGACCGGTGCCGGTGCTGAGCAGATAGAGGTGCTTGCCGGGGTTGAGATCATCGAGCACCAGCGTGCCGGTGGGCTTCTTGCTGATGATGATCTCGTCGCCTTCCTTCAGGTGCTGCAGCTGCGAGGTCAGCGGACCGTCCGGCACCTTGATGCTGAAGAATTCCAGATGCTCTTCCCAGTTCGGGCTGGCGATGGAGTAGGCGCGCATCAGCGGGCGGCCATTGTCCTGCTGCAGACCGATCATCACGAACTGACCATTCTCGAAGCGCAGGCCCGGATCACGGGTGCACTTGAAGCTGAACAGCGTATCGTTCCAGTGGTGGACGCTGAGCACGCGCTCGACGTTCATATTGCTCATGATGATTTCCTCGAAGAACTTCAGCGCCAAAGGCGCGATTGCGCGGCATTCTATTCGCGGCAACAATATCTGTTAAGTGGATTATCAAGATATAGGTTATCGGTTATATCGATATGCGATTTACTCTCAGACAACTTCAGGTATTCGTCGCCGTGGCGCAGCATGAAAGCGTCTCGCGCGCCGCGCAATCGCTCGCATTGTCGCAGTCTGCGACCAGCACTTCGCTGACCGAACTGGAACGCCAATCCGACTGCCAGCTGTTCGATCGCGCCGGCAAGCGTCTGGCGCTCAATGCCCTGGGCCGACAGCTACTGCCCGAGGCCGTGGCCCTGATCGACCAGGCGCGCGAAATCGAACGCCTGCTGGGTGGCAAGAGCGGTTATGGCTCGCTGCACGTCGGCGCCACCCTGACCGTGGGCAACTATCTGGCCACCCTGCTGATTGGCAGTTTCATGCAGCACCACCCCGAATGCCGGGTGAAGCTACAGGTGCATAACACCGCTCATGTGGTGCAACAGATAGCTCACTACGAGCTGGACCTGGGCTTGATCGAAGGCGACTGCCAGCACCCGGATATCGAGGTGCAGCCCTGGGTCGAGGACGAACTGGTGGTGTTCTGCGCGCCACAACACCCACTGGCCCAGCGCGGCAGTGCCAGCCTGGAAGAGCTGACGCATGAAGCCTGGATTCTGCGTGAACAGGGCTCGGGCACGCGGCTGACCTTCGACCAAGCCATGCGTCATCACCCGCGCAACCTGAATATCCGCCTGGAGCTGGAACACACCGAGGCGATCAAGCGCGCCGTGGAATCCGGCCTGGGCATCGGCTGCATCTCACGCCTGGCGCTGCGCGATGCCTTTCGTCGCGGCAGCCTGATGCCGGTGGAAACTCCGGAACTGGACCTGCGCCGGCAGTTCTACTTCATCTGGCACAAGCAGAAGTACCAGACAGCAGCGATGCGCGAGTTTCTCGAACAGTGTCGCGCACTGACGGCCGGAGTCAGTCGCAGCGATCAGATCGTCCTACCACCGATCATCTGAGCGTCAGTTCAAGAGGATGATTGCCCACACCGAGGCGATCATGCCCAACGCGACGAACTGCGCGGCGCTGCCCATGTCCTTGGCGTTCTTCGACAGCGGGTGGCGCTCCAGGGAAATGCGATCGATGGCTGCCTCGATGGCCGAATTGAGCAGCTCGACGATCAGTGCCAGCAGACACACGGCCACCATCAACGCGCGCTCGCCACGACTGACGTCGAGCAGGAAAGCCGATGGAATCAGCACCAGATTGAGCAACACCAGCTGGCGAAAGGCTGCCTCGCCGAAGAACGCAGCGCGCAGGCCATCGAGCGAATAGCTGGCGGCATTGAGGATACGTTTCAGGCCGGTTTGGCCCTTGAATGGCGACATGCGCCTCACCCCTACTGGAAGAGGCGCGCAGCTTACTGCATCCGCTGCGCGAGAACCTATCTACGAGATCGCGAGCTAGAGGGATACAAGGCGAGAGCAAGTGAGGCTGCGCAGTTTACTGGCTGCAAATGAGCAAGCCGAGCTTGCTTTCAACGCAGCGCAGCTCACTGCGCGGGGATCGATTCCATCTGCTGCAACAGCAACGCCGCCTGGGTGCGGGTGCGCACGCCCAGCTTGCGGAAAATCGCCGTCACATGCGCCTTGACCGTCGCCTCGGAGACGCTCAACTCGTAGGCAATCTGCTTGTTCAACAGCCCTTCGCAGACCATGGTCAACACACGAAACTGCTGCGGTGTCAGGCTGGCCAGGCCGGCACTGGCCGCCTTGGCCTCGGCGGAAACCGGCGCGCCCTCCTCGGCCAACGGTGGCCACCAGGTGTCACCATCGAGTACATGTCGCACCGCTTGCTGCAAGGTTTCCAGCGGGCTGGATTTGGGGATGAAGCCACTGGCGCCGAACTCACGGGAGCGGTTGACCACGGACGCCTCTTCCTGAGCGGAGATCATCACCACAGGAATCTGCGGGTACTGCCCGCGCAGCAGCACGAGGCCGGAGAAACCATAGGCACCGGGCATGTTGAGATCGAGCAGGACCAGGTCCCAATCACTCTTGGCGGCCAGGTGGCCTTCAAGCTCGGCGATGCTGGCAGCTTCTACCAGACGCACTTCAGGTCCCAAGCCCAGGGTCAATGCTTGTTGTAGCGCGCTGCGAAACAGCGGATGGTCGTCGGCAATCAGGATTTCGTAGGCGGCCATTGGCAGATCCTGTTCTTGTTATAAGTGGCACTGAGGTGAGTATGGCAGTGCTTTTCGCCTGACGACCCGCTCAAGCCTGCTCATTGAGCATCACAGACTCCCCACTCGGACCGACGGCGGCGCTCAGCATGCCGAGCTGTGGCGGGGTGGTCAAGCTCAATGCTTTGCGGCACGATGCGCAGCTTTCCTGCCGAGACGCCCTGATGCGAAGCCAAGCCCTGCGCGCTGACCTGTTGATGCTGATTACCGCGATGATCTGGGGCAGCGCCTTCGTCGCCCAGCGTCTGGGCATGGATAACATCGGCCCCTTCCTTTATACCGGCCTGCGCTTCGCCCTCGCCTGCCTGGTTCTGTTGCCGGTGCTGGCTTTTCTGCAACGTCGCCAGCAGCGCCCCGCTGCACCGCTGAATCGCAACCTGCTGGTGGGTGGCGTGATCATGGGCCTGGCGCTATCGCTAGGGATCAATCTGCAGCAGGTCGGCCTGCTGTTCACAACGGTGACCAACTCAGGCTTCATCACCGGGTTGTACGTGATCGTGGTACCGATTCTCGGCCTGCTGATCGGCCAGCGCAGCAGCGCCGGCATCTGGTTGGGCGCCAGCCTGGCAGTGGTCGGCATGTTCCTGCTCAGCGTCGGCGAAGGCTTCACCGTAGCCTCCGGCGACTGGCTGCAACTGACCGGCGCCTTCGTCTGGGGTATTCACGTATTGCTGGTGGGATTCTTCGCCAGCCGTCACGACCCGCTGCGCCTGGCTTTCATCCAGTTCGCCACCTGCGCGGTGATCAGCCTGATCCTGGCGCTGGTATTCGAGACCGCGACACTGGACGGCATCATTGCCGCCGGGCCGGCCATCCTCTACGGCGGAGTGTTCGGCGTGGCGATCGGTTTCACCCTGCAGGTGGTGGCGCAGCAGCATGCCATCGCCTCGCATGCGGCGATCATCCTCTCGCTGGAAGCCGTGTTCGCCGCCATCGCCGGCGCCCTGTTGCTGAGCGAAGTGCTGGCACCGCGCGGCTATCTGGGTTGTGCGCTGATGTTCGGCGGCATGCTGCTGGCGCAGCTGTGGCCCAAGCCGCTGCCCACCGAACTCAGCGGTACGTCTGCAAACGCTGGTGCAGAGCGTCGTTGAGATCCAGCGGCAGACGCCGTTTGGCAGCCAGGTAGTGCTGGCTGAACACATCGAGATAATCGTCCAGCGCCTCACCGGCACGCAGGTCGCCAGCCAGCTCCAGGCACATGGCGGCCACCTCGGCGGTGCACAGGTGCTCGCCACGAGTGGAGCGACGCAGGCGATAGCGCGATAGTTGCGCCGGCGTCAGGCTCAGCACCGGCAGCGCATCCAGATAGGGGCTCTTGCGAAACATCTTGCGCGCCTCGGTCCAGGTGGCATCGAGCAGCACGAACAGCGGCCGCTTGCCGGGCGCAAGCTGCACCTCCTCCACCACGCGCTGCGGCGCCACGTACTCACCGGGAAACACCAGATAAGGCTGCCACTGCGGATCGGCCAGCAACTCCAGCAGCGCCGGGTCGACGGCAGTACGCGTCCAGCCGAAGGCGTGGGTTTCAGGCACCACATCAGCAATAAGCCAGCCGGTATTGCTCGGTTTCAACGCCTCGATGTCATGCATCACCAGGCACATGGCGGCATTGGCCTCGACCTGCGGGCGCCAGGCGCACAGGCAATGGGTCGGCTGCACCCGGCAGTGCGGGCAGCGCTCGGCGCGCGAACCACGGGCGACGAAGGGTTTGAGGCTACGCGCCAGGCGCTCTGTGCGCAGGCGGGCGACGGCATGTGGGGCTGGACGGGTCATGGCGGGAGCAACAGCGAATGGGGGCGGGATTCTACCACCCCCGTTCGCCGCTCAGATGGATCAGAAGGTATGGTTCAACGCCAGGCCGATGAAGTGGATGTGGGTGTTGTACTCCCCGGTGTAATTGCCACCGTTGCCGGTGCAGCGCACGCCGCTGTCCTGGTACAGCCCGCCGGCGCCCGGCACCCAGCCGGCCGGGGAGCAGCCGTCCTGGTAGTCCATCTTGCCGCTGGAGAACTGCACGTAGCTGTAGGCGAAGTCCAGCGAGGTGTCGCGGGTCACCTTGTAGTTGGCGCCGAGCGAAAGCCAGTAGCGATCCGCATCGGGAAACGCCGGATGACGTAGCTGCGGCGAGTTGACCGGAGAGCGGTCGTAGGCCACGCCGGTACGCAGCAGCAGGTCATCGCTGTACTGGTAGTTCATGCCCAGGGAGATCTTGTAGCTGTCCTTCCAGTCCTGCTTGACGCTCAGGTCGCCCTCGGTAACGCCATTGAAGTAGGGATAGCCGGCCACCTGATCGATGCCGATACGCACTTCGTCGAGCCGCGAGTGACGGGTGAAGGTCAGATCCGCCATCAACGCCACCTTGTCGTTGAGCTGATGAAAGGCGTTGAATGAGAGCATCTCCGGTGTATCGATAGCGGTCTTGGCCTTGGAGTTGGGGTGCAGCCTGGAGCCAGCGAAATCGCCGGGATTGACCCAGTTGCTCGGGTCCAGCACCTGCCCCAATGCATCGGCTGGCGGCAGGGTGATGATGCCGAGATCGATGCCACCGCTCAGATCGGTATCGGGTGAAGGCACGCTGCCGGACACGCCGGCGAAGCTCCACTTGGTCTCACCCTCGAGGGTGTGGCGAATGTTGGAACGATACGACACGCCAAAGCGCGTCGACTCGGTCGGCTCCCACATGTAGCCGATATTCCAGCCAAACCCCCAGTCATCGCCCTTGACCCGGAAGTAACCGTCGCCCTGGACGTTGTCGGCGAAGTTCTTCGCCACACAGTCGACGAAAGCATCATCGGCCTGACCGTCGCAACTGCTGATCTCACTGGGCACATCGATGCCATAGAGCAAGGGAATGGCGAACTGACCAAGCGGTGATGCGGCCAGCTCGGTCAGGTCCTGATTGGCGGTGACAAACTGCCCAGCCAATTGCCGCGAAGCACCTTTGACATCCGCCGCCCCGCGCTGCACCGATTTGATGTACTGCGCCGAAACGCCGAAGCCGATGCTGTGGTGTTCGTTGAAGCGAAAGGCAATGCTCGGGTTGAAGGTCACCGTCTCCAGGCTGGCCGACTGGATGCCGTAGCGCCCGGCCCAGTCCTCCTTGTAGTCGAGCTTGGCGCCGAACGGGGTGAAGATGCCCAGACCGACCGTCACCCGGTCGTTGATCTCGTGGGAAAAATAGAAGTTGGGCGCAGCGGCGGCATCTGGCAGAAACTCGCCGGCATCGCCCGACACCGGATTGCCGAACACATCGCGGCTACCCTTGTCCTCGTAATCGCCATCCGGCAGCAGAATGCTCAGACCGGAAGTCACCTGGGTACCCTTGAGCCGGGCCAGGCCTGCGGGGTTGTAGAAAATGGTCGAAGGGTCGGCCGCCTCGGCACCGTTGGCATGTGCCGAACCCTGCGCCGCCACCGATTGCGAACCGAAGTGATAACCGGATGCCTGCACCTGCGCAACGGGCAAAACCAGTAAACTGCCGACCATCACCCGCGATGGCCAGCGCCGAAAGAGCATTGTCATTGTTATTCTCCTGCACGCTGCTTGAACACCGCGCAGTCCTTCCTGCACCAGCGGCAGACTTCAGGCAGGTCTGTACTGGCGACGTCCGACTGCGACGGCGGCTCAATGTCTGTGACGTGCAGGTTTGGCCGATGATCCCCGGCCTTTGGTCGTGGTGACGGGCGGCGGCCAAAGGCCAGCATGTCCCCATCGGTAACACTTTGTTTCACACGGGCAAATGGCCAGCGGCGCGAACATTCGCTGCGAGGCCCTGTCCAACCCCTCGTCCACGCTTTCAGGAGTCACATGACATGCTGCGTTACATCCTCCCCGCTCTCGCGCTCAGCCTGATGCTTCCCACTGCCCAGGCAGCTTCGCTGAAGGAGATGGAGCTGACTCGCACCCTGGAGCAGGTCGCCCGGCAAAGCAGCGAAGGCACGCCGCGGGCGATCAACGAGGACATTCTCGATCAGGGCTATACCGTGGAAGGTCACACGCTGATCAACCACCTCAGCGTGCGCGAAGCGCATGCCGCGCAGATGCGCGGCAACCCCGATACGGTGCGCAGCCAGCTGGCGGCCAGCGTCTGCCGCAACCCGGGTTATCGCAGCCTGCTGGCGCAGGGCGCGCAGCTGCGTTATCAGTTCAGCGAGTACCGCAGCAACCGTCCGGTTACCGTCGAAGTGTTCGACAAGAGCGACTGCGGCCTCTGATCCACGACCGTCGTCAGCCCCTTTCCGCTCGACGCTGCGCATCATCGGCGCGCAGCTCGGCGAGCAAGGCCTCCATATAGCGTGAACGCCGCGCGCCGCCCTCCAGGCGGCGCAGGCACTCGTCCTCGATGCTCATGTGATTGGTACGCGCAGCCTGTTGCAGCATGCGGTACAGCTCCGTGTTTATCTCCAGCGTCAACCTGGGCATACCTGCCCCTCCCTTCCCGTTGCTCCACTTCGTGGGCTCAACGCAGACAGCGAGGGTCCCCCCTGCCTGCCAGAGCCGCGCGTTCCTCAGCGCTCAACCAGCCATCGGGCGATACGCCCAGCACTTCGGCCACGCTTTGCAGCACATGCGCCCAACTGCAGCCATTGGCGAACAGCATGCCGGCCTCGTCGAAGGTGCCGCCGCGGTTGCGGTAGCCCAACGCCCGACAACTGGCGGCGTCGCCAAGCAGCGGCCAAAGATGGCCCGCGGCTACCTCCGGGCGCATGTGCGTCAGCAGCACGCGACGGCGGCACGCCGCCGGAAACAGCGCTTCACGCTGCTCGGCGCTGGCTACGCTGGCGGCCTCCCAGGCATCGCGCGGTGCCCGAAAACGCCCCGGTTCCTGCAAGTAAATCAGACGCCAGGCCACACCCTTCACGCTCAGACGAACGGCGGCGCGGCGCATCTCGCTCAACTGATAGCTGCCACTGGCGATCAGCAGCACAGGCTCGCCGTCGCCACCTTCATCGACCTGCAGGGCACCGTCGCGCGCCAGCTGCTGTGCCTGTTCGACCGTGAAGAAACAGGGTCGTTCACGCTTGGCCGCCACCAGGCAGGCCAGTTGGCCACGCGCTTGGTAGATCTCCGGCAGCAGGGCCAGCAGCGAGTTGTGATCGGCCGGCAACAGCACGCGCATGACATCGTGCATTTCGCCCAGCAGTGCCTCGCAGAAGGTGGTGTCCTGGTGCGATTGCTGGTTCTTGCCGTTCTCCCAGGTGTGCGAAGTGGCCACCAGCGGCCAGCCCAGCCAGCCGGCTGGACGTCCCGCCTCCTTCTGCTGACGTGCGAAGATCAGACTCTGGCGCACGGCGCCGAGCATCTTCACGCAAAACGCCTCGTAGCTGGCTACCAGATTCAGGCCGCCCTGATTGGCCAGACAGGCAGACACCACGGCCTCCTCGTTGAGTGCGGTGATCACCGCGCCGTGCAGCGACTCCAGCTCGCTCTCGGGTTGGCTGACGCGATGCCTGAGCGCTGCCAGTACCCCACCCAGGCGGTTGCTGGCCAGTTCGTCCGGGTTGCCGACACGCGGCCGCAGTTGCGGGTTGGCGCGCACCAGATCGACGAAATAACGATCCAGCGCACTCATGGGCGAACAGGGCCGATCATGAAAATGCAGCACCGGCTGTACCGGCTGAGGCGGCTGACGCAAGGCCAGCGGGTTGTCCCGCTCCAGCGCGTGCCCCTTGCGACTGGCGAACAGATTGCAGGCGTCGGACAATGTCTGCGGCTCTACCCACAAGGCAGCCGCATGCTGGTTGAACAGCTCGCGCGCCTGCGCGTCGAGAGCCGGGCTGGCCGGTAGCGGCAGGTTATGAGCGGCGTTGCTGCCAGCGCCGAAGAAACCATAGCCCTTGGTGGTTTCGGCAATGCCGTAGGGCATCGGCAAGGGATAACCGATCAGCTCGCGATTGAGTTCATCCACTCGATGCGCCAGGCGCTGCTCCATCTCCCACAACGCACAGACGAAGGCTGCCGGATCACGCCCATCGAAACTCAGGGGATCGAAGCCGCAACCGCGCAGGTGCCGACGAAACCCTTCCAGGCCCTCCAACGTGCCCAACTCGGTACGCTGCTCGATACGCCGGCCATTGGCTATCATCACCGGCAGCGCCACGCCACAATCCTCGGCGCGCCACCAGCGCGGCATCCAGTCACTGCCGCGCTGCTCCTCGGCGGCGCCGTCGGAGAGAAAGGCCACCAGCTTCTCCCCCGGCAATGGCAGATGCGCGTACTGCAGCTCGGCAAAGCCCAGGTAGCCGCCCTCGGCGATACCGCCGGCGGTGTGCGGGTTGACGTGACTGCCCAGCGGCACGCCTGGGCTGCCGTCAACGGACTGGACGTAGCTGTAGAAATCCGCCGCCAGGCGACTCATGCCCGCCTCGTCGCGAGCGTAACGGGCGGCCTGCTCGGGGTGCTGATTGCCGGTCAGCAGGTTCAGCGCCTCGATTGCTGCCACGCAATGACCCTGCCCCATCAGCCAGCCACGCGTCTCGGCGGTCAGGGCATTGAGTGCCAGGTAACCGGCGTAGGCCGGCACCATGTTCAGCGCGCCACCAGTATGACCTTCCGGCACCGGCTTAAAGTCCTCGGCCTGCAGCGGCTGGCCATCTAGCCTCACGCGCTGCGCGTAGGTCATGTGCACCACCAGCCAGAGGCCGGCTGCGGTCAGCGAATCCAGGGCGCGAAACAGGCGGTAGACGCTCGGCAAGTCGGGCTGCAGGCCGCTCTGCACCAGCTGATGGGCCAGACGAAACACGGCGGCGCTGGTCTGCGGGCTATGCTGGATAGGTCCGTGACCGGCTTGCCAGCGGGCAAAGTCGGGGTATTGCTGAGCGTGCTGAGCCAAGGCGACAGCGTCGGGCAATAGCTGGGTCATGAGTGCTCTCCTGAATGTTTCCTGCAGTTTAGGTATCGCTACGCGGCACCCGCTGACCTGCATCAAGACTCGCTCCGGTTCGAAGCGGCAGACTCGTCTCAAGATCACGACAAGGAAAAAACCATGGCCCTGCTCACTTTTCTCGGTGCGATTCAACAGGTCACCGGCTCCTGCTACCTGGTGGAAAGCCGCGATGGCGCCAAGGTGCTGCTCGAATGCGGCATGCATCAGGGACGCCGCCAGGAAGAGGACCTGAACCGCAGTGCGTTTCCTTTCGACCCGAGCAGCCTGGATGCGGTGGTGATCTCCCACGCCCACCTCGATCACAGCGGGCTGCTGCCGCGCCTGGTCGCCGAAGGCTATCGCGGCCCGATCCACGCCACCGAGGCCAGCTGCGAACTGCTCGAGCTGATGCTGCTGGATTCGGCCTTCCTGCAGGAGAAGGACGCCGAATGGGAAAACCGCTGGCGCGCACGCCAGGGCAAGCCGGCGGTTAAACCGCTATACACCATCGCCAATGCCGAGCAGGCGCTCAGCCAGCGCCGCGCGCATGCCTACGGCGTAGCGGTCGAGGTGGCCAAGGGCGTGCAGGTCACCTTCCACAATGCAGGCCATATCCTCGGCTCGGCGATCATCGAAATGCAGGTAGAGGATCACCACCTGCACCGTCATCTGGTGTTCTCCGGCGACCTGGGCAATACCTGCTCGCCACTGATGCAGGCGCCGACCCAACTGAATCAGGCAGACGTGTTGCTGATGGAGTCGACCTACGGCGACCGTGACCATCGCCCCAGCGATGAAACCCTGGAAGAGCTGGCCGACATCCTGCAGCAGGCTCACAAGGAAGGCGGCAACGTGCTGATCCCGTCGTTCGCCGTCGGCCGCACCCAGGACCTGATCTATTACCTTGGCCGCTTCTATCAGGAAGGCCGCCTGCCACAACAGGCGGTGTTCCTCGACAGTCCCATGGCAATCCGCGCCAACGCCATCTACAGCCGCTTTCATGACCAGTTCGCGGCTACCGATCGCGCGGCGCTGGCAGCCAAGGGTATCAAGCGAGTCGAGGACTGGCTGCCAGTGTTGCGCTGCACGCCAACAGCCGAAGAATCGATGGCCATCAACCGGATCAAGAGCGGCGCGATCATCATCGCAGGTGCCGGCATGTGCAATGGCGGGCGTATTGTTCATCACTTCAAGCACAACCTCTGGCGCGAGAACTGCCATCTGGTGTTCCCCGGCTTCCAGGCCAAGGGCACGCTGGGGCGTTTGATCGTCGACGGCGCCGAGACGGTCAAGGTGCTGCACCAGCGCATCGCGGTGAAGGCCAAGGTGCATACCCTGGGCGGTTTCTCCGCGCACGCCGGGCAAACGCAATTGCTCGACTGGGCCAGCCGGTTCGAGCATCACCCCGAGCTGTACCTGGTGCACGGCGAGCTGGAGAAGATGCAGGCCCTGCAAGCCACCCTGCGCGAACGCCTGAACTGGATCGCCAACATTCCCGAACCCGGTGAACAGATCGCCCTGTAACCGGCGCTTACGAAAAGATGGCAACGAAACGGCAGACTGCCTGTGGCAAGCTGCTCAACACTCCATAATCAAGGAACCGGCCACCGCGAGAGGCTACTCGCCTCTCACAGGCCAAGAAGAGGAGAGTTTCCATGCCCTTTGAAGCGGACGACTATCTGTCGCGCCACGTGCAAACCAGCGAGGTCGACCTGAGCAGCAAGGTGGAGGAGCTGGTCGCTCTGGCAACCCCGAGCAACAGCCCCAACCTGGCGTTGTACCGCGAAATGCTCACCACGGTGATCCATATGGCCCAGGCGGATCGTAACCGCTGGGACGCCAAGATCATGATGCAGACCCTGCGTGAGATGGAGCATGCCTTCGGCGTACTGGAACAACTGAAACGGCGGCGCAAGGTCACGGTGTTCGGTTCGGCACGAACGCCACCCGATCATCCCCTGTACAGGCAGGCTCGCGAGCTCGGCGCATTACTGGCACACCGCGATCTGATGGTGGTCACGGGTGCCGGTGGCGGCATCATGGCGGCAGCCCATGAAGGCGCCGGTGCGGAAAGCAGCCTGGGCTTCAATATCACCCTGCCCTTCGAGCAAACCGCCAACGCGACCATGCGCGGCAGCCATCACCTGCTGTCGTTCCACTTCTTCTTTCTACGCAAGCTGTTCTTCGTCAAGGAGGCCGACGGCCTGGTGCTGTGCCCCGGCGGTTTCGGCACCCTCGACGAAGCGCTGGAAGTGCTGACCCTGATCCAGACCGGCAAGAGCCCACTGGTGCCCGTGGTACTGCTCGACCAACCGGGCGGTAGCTACTGGGAAGATGCATTGGGCTTCATCCGTCGTCAGCTTGGCGATAACGGCTATATCCTGCCTACCGATCTCAATCTGATGCACCTGGTCTATAGCGCCGAAGAGGCGGTGGATGAGATCGCCCGCTTCTACCGCAACTTCCACTCCAGCCGCTGGCTCAAGGATCGCTTCGTGATTCGCCTCAATCATCCGCTCAACGAGGCGGCTCTGGCCAAGCTGGACAGCGACTTCGCCAGCCTGTGCAAGGAAGGTGGCTTTACCCAGCAACCCTACTGCGAGCAGGAGCGCGACGAACCGGAACTGTGCCACTTGACCCGTCTGGCCTTCGCCTTCAACGGTCGCGACTATGGCCGCCTGCGCGCGCTGCTCAATGTGGTCAACGAACCGGAGAATTGGGCAACCTGAGCTGATCAGTTGCCGTAGCCCGGATGCAATCCGGGGATATTGGCCTCTCACCATTCCCGGATTGCATCCGGGCTACGTAAAGCAAGAAGCCCAGCATTGGCTGGGCTTCTTTTTACTGCATGCCTATCAGGCGTTACCGGCGACCTTCATCCGCGCCGCCTGGGTGAAATCGAGCATGCGCTTGAGCGGCTTGATCGCTTTGGGAATCAGCGCCGGGTCGACATGAATCTCGCCGGAGCCCTGACGCAAGCCGGTCAGCACGCGCTCCAGGGTGTTCATCGCCATCCACGGGCAGTGCGCGCAGCTGCGGCATGCCGCGCCGTTGCCGGCTGTGGGCGCCTCGATGAAGGTCTTGTCCGGGCACAGCTGCTGCATCTTGTAGAAGATGCCGCGGTCGGTGGCGACGATGAAGGTGGAATTCGGCAGGGTCTGCGCCGCCTTGATCAGCTGGCTGGTGGAGCCCACGGCGTCAGCCAGCTCGACCACGTTCTGCGGCGATTCCGGGTGCACCAGAATGGCAGCGTCTGGGTAAAGCGCCTTCATGTCCAGCAGCTGCTTGGACTTGAACTCCTCGTGCACGATGCAGGCGCCGTCCCACAGCAGCATGTCGGCGCCGGTCTCGCGCTGGATGTAGTTGCCCAGATGCTTGTCCGGCGCCCAGATGATGGTCTCGCCGTTGTCCATCAGGCTCTCGACGATCTCCAGCGCGCAGCTGGAGGTCACCACCCAGTCGGCACGCGCCTTCACCGCCGCCGAGGTGTTGGCATACACCACCACGGTGCGCTCGAGGTGCTGATCGCAAAAGGCCGAGAACTCATCCACCGGGCAGCCCAGATCCAGCGAACAGGTCGCCTCCAGCGTCGGCATCAGCACGCGCTTTTCCGGATTGAGGATCTTCGCCGTCTCGCCCATGAACTTGACCCCGGCCACCACCACGGTCTGCGCCGGGTGTTGATTGCCGAAGCGGGCCATTTCCAGGGAGTCGGAAACGCAACCGCCGGTTTCCTCGGCCAGCGCCTGGATCACCGGATCGCAGTAGTAGTGCGCCACCAGCACCGCGTTCTGCTTCTTCAGCTCAGCGGCGATTTCGCGGCGATAGAAGGCCTCCTCCTCGGCGGTCAGCGGCTTGGGCTGCTTGGCATCGAGGTGGGCTTGAACCAGAAGGCGTTCGGAAATCTGCGTCATATCATCGAACCTGCGGCGCTCTTGAGCGAGCTGCGAGTATACCCTCTGGCTGCCCATCGCCACAGGCAGGGCAGCATCGGGCCAGAGGGCTTTTCCGAGAGCAAAAAAAAGCCAGTCTCACGACTGGCTTTTGCGATCTGGTGGGTCGTGTAGGATTCGAACCTACGACCAATTGGTTAAAAGCCAACTGCTCTACCAACTGAGCTAACGACCCAACGCGAGGCGCATGATACTGATTTAATTCAGGAAATCAACACTTCGCGAAAACTTTTTCAGCAGTAGCGCGTCGCATCAGGCACACCGGCAGCGGCGAAACCGGCTGCACGCAGGCGGCAGCTGTCGCACTTGCCACAGGCGCGGCCGTCATCATCGGCCTGGTAGCAGGAGACAGTGAGTGCGTAATCCACGCCCAGGCGCATACCGGCCTGGATGATCTCGCCCTTGCTCATCTGCTGTAGCGGTGCGCGGATAACAAAGCCCTGCCCCTCCACACCCGCCTTGGTCGCCAGGTTAGCCATACGCTCGAAGGCGGCGACGAACTCGGGACGGCAATCCGGGTAGCCCGAGTAATCCACCGCGTTGACGCCAATGAAGATATCGCGCGCCCCCAGCACCTCGGCCCAGCCCAAGGCCAGCGCCAGAAACACCGTGTTGCGTGCTGGCACGTAGGTGGCGGGAATACCTTCAGTGGGCGATTCGGGCACGGCGATGCTGCTGTCGGTCAACGCCGAACCGCCGATGCCGTTGAGGTTCAGGCCAATCACCTTGTGCTCGACCACGCCCAGTTGCCGGGCGACGCGCTCGGCCGCCTGCAGCTCGGCGCGATGGCGCTGGCCATAATCGAAACTCATGCTGTAGCAGGCGTAGCCCTCTGCCTTGGCCATGGCCACCACAGTGGCCGAGTCCAGGCCGCCGGAAAGGAGGATGACCGCTTTATTGTCGTTCATGTTCAGTGTCCCGGCTCGTCGTTCCAGAGAATCTTGTGCAACTGCAATTGCAGACGTACGGGCAGGTTGTCGGCCACGATCCAGTCGGCCAGGGCACGTGCATCGACCTGTTTGTGACTGGGCGAGAACAGCACTTCGCCGGCTCGAGCAGCCAGGTCATATTCGATCAATTTGGATACTGCCCAGTCGTAGTCTTCACGCGAGCAGATGACGAACTTGACCTGATCGTTGCGTGTCAGCCACTGGACGTTCTCGTAGCGATTGCGCTGCACTTCGGCAGATCCAGGCGTCTTCAGATCGAGCACCTTGCTGACCCGTGCATCAACCGCTGAGACGTCGAGCGCACCACTGGTTTCCAGCGACACCTCGTAACCGGCATCGCACAGACGCGCAAGCAGAGGGATGCAGTTGGGTTGAGCCAGCGGCTCGCCGCCGGTGACGCAGACGTAGCGCGGCCGATAGGCGGCCACCTGGTCGAGGATACTGTCCAGCGTGACGATCTCGCCGCCACTGAAGGCATAGGCGGTGTCACAGTACTGACAGCGCAGGGGGCAGCCGGTAAGGCGCACAAATATCGTCGGCAAGCCGGCGGTACGCGTCTCCCCCTGCAACGAGTAGAAAATCTCGGTGATACGCAGAGTTTCTTGCATGGTAGCCACGAGCGTGATGACGAAACAGGCCATCCGCTTCCGTTGCGTGAAAAGACAGGAACGCCGGCAGTGGCCGACATTCGACAAGGCATGGCGACAAGGACATCAGCCGAGCTGAAACCCCGCCTCGCATGCGAGCGCTCATTCTAATGGATCACGCGAGGCCAGATAAGAAAAACCCGCGACGAGCGCGGGTTTTCGTCAATTGCTGGCTTACAGCCGCTGCAGATCGCGCTGGGCCAGTTGGGCGGCCGAGCTACCCGGGTACTGCGCGATGACTTGCTGAAGGATGCCACGGGCCTTGTCGTTGTGACCCAGGCGACGTTCGACATCGGCCAGCTTGAACAGCGAATCCGGCACCTTGGGGTGACTCGGGTAGGCCTGGCTGACCTTGGCAAAGGCTTGACCGGCTGCTTGCAGATCACCCTTGGCCAGATTCACTTCGCCCAGCCAATACTGCGCGTTACCCGCGTACTGGCTGTTGGGATAACGATTGAGAAAGGCGCTGAACGCCTGCGACGCCTTGTCGAAGTCCTTGGCCTTGATCAGGTCGAAGGCAGCGTCGTAATAGAGTTTTTCCTTGGCCGGATCACCCGGCTCGGCGCTGGCCTGCTGCTGTGCGGCAGGTGGCGTCGGGGTGCCATTGGCGTTTACCGCGCCATCGGCTGAATTCTGTGCGGGAGCTCCACCGGCAGCGGCGCCAGAGGAAATGCGTTGGTCCAGATCCTGGTAACGCTCCAGGCCTTCCTGCTTGAGGCGCTGGATTTCATTCTGCTGCTCTTCGACCATGCCCCGCAGTTGCGCAATTTCCTGCTGCATCTGCTCGAGCTGATTGAACAGCATACCCTGCGCAGAAGCGGGTGCTTGCGCACCCGCTCCGGCGTAGGTGCCGGCCGTACCATAACCCGCCGGTGGATAGCTGCTGCCCTGTTGCATGGAGCTGCTTTCCAGTACGGGAACCTCCGCCATCGCCGCAAGCGGCAAGGCGAGTGCCAGAAGGGTCAGGATACGGCGGCAATCTCGCATGGCAGCTTACTTACGCAGCTCTACGCGACGGTTCTGAGCCCAGGACTGCTCGTCGTTGCCAGTGGCAACCGGACGCTCTTCGCCGTAGGAAACCAGTTCCAGCTGAGCCGGGGAGACGCCCTGCAGAACCAGGTAGCGTTGAACGGCCTTGGCACGACGCTCGCCCAGAGCCATGTTGTACTCACGGGTACCGCGCTCGTCAGCGTGGCCTTCCAGAACGACGCGAGCGCCGTTGCCTTTCAGGTCCTTGGCGTGTACGTCAAGAGCGCGCATGGCTTCGGCCTTCAGGTCGGAGCTGTCGTACTCGAAGTAGAAGGTGGTGATAGCGCGCAGAGCAGCTTCTTCGCTCAGGCTGCCATCAACAGCGCCAGTGTTGGCACCGTAGCCAGCGTTCGGGTCAACTGCGCCTTCACCAGCAGCGTCGCCGCCTTTGGAGGAGCAACCTACAGCAACGGCGAGAGCCAGGGACAGTGCAGCGAACTTACCGAATTTCAGCATTTCCATCATGTAACTCCTAATGAACCCCAGTTGTGTTAAGCAAAAAGGTGTAGCACCGCATCAGTTCAGGTAAGGGGACCAAGAAGGCTCTCGAACTTCGCCTTGAGCGGTAGGAAGAGGGAGCCTCACGCGTCCATTGGTGGACGCCAACATCAAGACTCCCCGGCCCTGCTGGCGGGTGGCGTAGATTAGCATGGTGCCATTGGGCGCAACAGTGGGCGACTCATCCAAACTTGTGTCTGAAAGTATGCGCAAACGGTTGGTTTCCAGATCCTGTGCAGCCACCTTGAACACGGTGAAGCCATCCTGACGATGAATCATCACCAGGGTCTTCTCATCAGCCGACAATTTCGGGTTGGCGTTGTAGTTACCGACGAAGGTCACTCGCTCCACAGCCCCGCTATTGATGTTGGTCTTGTAGATCTGCGGACGACCCGCACGATCCGAGGTGAAGTAAAGGGTCTGACCATCCTTACCCCAGAAGGGTTCGGTATCGATGGCGTAATGGTTGGTAATGCGCCGCATCTGCCGGCTGCCCATGTCCATCACGTAGATTTCCGGGTTGCCATCGCGCGACAGCACGAAGGCCAGACGGTTGCCATCCGGCGACCAGGCCGGCGCGCCATTGAGGCCTTCGAAGTTGGTGATCTGCTCGCGACGCCCGGTGTCGATGTGCTGCACGAAGATGCGCGGGCGACGCTGCTCGAACGACACGTAAGCGATACGGCGGCCATCCGGCGCGAACGACGGCGACAGGATCGGCTCGCGCGATTGCAGCAAGGTCACCGCACGGGCACCGTCGTAGTCGGAGCGCTGCAGGGTGTAACGGGTGTTGCTGGTGCCCATGCGCTCGGCAGTGACATACAGCAGGCGCGTAGAGAATGCCCCCTTGACGCCGGTGAGCTTCTCGAACGACTGGTCGGCGATATGGTGAGCCATGTCGCGCAACTGATCGGTGCCACCACCGACATTGCCGGTCATGACCTGCTGCTCGGTACTGACGTTGAACAGCGCGTACTGAATCTGCAAGCGGCCACCATTGGGCACGATGTTGCCGACCAGCACGTACTGCGCGCCGAGCGCTTTCCAGTCGCGGTAGATGACTTCGCTGGCCTGGGTCGGCAGGCTGATCATGTTCTGCCGCGGGATCGGTTCGAAGTAGCCGGAGTTGCGCAGGTCGTTGCCGATGATCTGCGACATGTCTTCAGGCAGTATCGAACCACCCTGCCAGCCGAACGGCACGACAGCAATGGGTGTGGCGCGGTCAGCGCCCTGGGAGATCACCAGCGGGTCGGCCGCCTGGACGCTACCGACCAGCATGACCAGCCCCAACAGGGCGATACGAATCAGGTTGTTCACAGAGCTCAATCCTCCGGTTTGAAAATAACGCGTCGCTGCCTGTACATACGGTCGAAGGTAGCGCGATCCAATTGTTGCATCTCGGGAATACGCCCGACGTTACGTACAGCTGCAACGGCCGAGTTGTCGAACGGTGCATCGCCACTGGAGCGCGATACGCTGGCGTTGGTCACGGTGCCATCGGGCAGCATCTGAATCAGCAACTCGACGCTCATGCCTCGACGCGCCGACATCGGCCGCTGCCAGTTCTCGGTAATCAGCTTGATGATCAGATCATCGAGGTTGCCGGCAACCTGGTCACCATGGGTCTCGGCCAGCGCCTGCTGGTTCTGCACATTGTCCGACAGCAGTTCGGCCAGCGCTGCCGCCTTCTGATCCTCGGCGGCCTTGCGCCGTGCATCCTCGGCGGCTTTCTTCTTCGCAGCTTCGGCGGCTGCCGCTTTTTTCTTGGCCTCTTCTGCAGCGGCCTTCTTCTTGGCCTCTTCAGCGGCTTTCTTCTTCGCCTCTTCCTCGGCGCGCTTCTTGGCGATATCCGCCTGACGTTTCTGCTCGGCGGCCTTATCGGCCTCGGCTTTCTTCGCCGCCTCGGCCTTTCGAGCCTCTTCGGCCTGCTTTTGTTCCTCGGCTTTCTTGGCTGCGGCTACCTTCTGCGCTTCGGCCTGGGCCTGCTTCTGCTCCTCGGCTTTCTTCTGTTCCAGCCTTTCGGTCTCGAACTGTGGCGCCGAGGTCTTCTGCGCCTCGCCTGCAACCTTTTGCGTAGTCTGCGTAGTGGCCTGGCTCTGTGACTGCAACTGATACAGCGTAGCCTGCACCACTGGACGCGCCGGTGGCAGCTCCGGGGTGAAGGCGAAGCTGACGAACAGCATGGCGAACATCAGGACATGCAGACCCACCGCCCAAACCACGGGCCAGAAGTAGCTTTCCGATTGCGAACGCTCGGTTTGCTGCATCAGGGAGCCTCGGTAATCAGTCCGACGTTACCCACGTCGGCCTGCTGCAGACCGCCCATGGCCGACATCACGGTGCCGTAATCGACCGTGCGATCACCGCGCACGAACACCTGCACCTGCTTACCCTGACGACGGTTCTCGGCAATGATCGCCGACACGGCCTGAGTCATCTGCTCGAGGGTCGAGGCCCGCTCCTGCTCGGTGTCGACGTCGACCTCGCTGCCCATGTTCCAGTAGTAGGTCTTGTCGGCCTTGATGGAGATGGTCAGTACCTGCGCGTCGTTGTCCTGCGGCAGCGCTTCACTGCTGACCTTGGGCAGATCGACCTTGACGCCCTGATTGAGCATCGGCGCGGTGACCATGAAGATGACCAGCAGTACCAACATCACGTCGATGTAGGGCACCACGTTCATCTCGGCGACCGGTTTGCGTCTGTTGCGAATTCTCGCCATGGTTAAAACCTGTCCTCTTCGCTCGCCTTAGTCTTCCGAGGTGTGCACTTTGCGGTGCAGGATGGCCTGGAACTCGTCGGCGAAGGTGTAGTAACGACCGATCAGCATCTCGCTGCGGGCAGAGAAACGGTTGTAGGCGATGACCGCCGGAATCGCCGCAAACAGGCCGATGGCAGTAGCGATCAGCGCTTCGGCAATACCCGGTGCCACGGTAGCCAGCGTGGCTTGCTGCACCTGGGCCAAGCCGCGGAAGGAGTTCATGATGCCCCATACGGTACCGAACAGGCCGATGTACGGGCTGGTGGAGCCGACGGTGGCGAGAAACGGCAGCGCGGTTTCCAGCTTCTCTTCCTCGCGGGAAATGGCCACGCGCATGGCACGCGCCACGCCGTCCATCACCGCATCCGGGTCGACGCCCTGCTGCTGACGCAGACGGGAGAATTCCTTGAAGCCGGCACGGAAGATCTGCTCCAGACCGGAATCCGGATCGGGGTTGCTGCCGGCCTGGCGATACAGTTTGGACAGGTCGATGCCGGACCAGAAGCGATCTTCGAAGTTGTCCAGCGCACGCTTGGCGGCGCGAATGGCATTGCTGCGCTGGAAGATCATCACCCAGGAAATGACCGAGGCGGCCACCAGGGTCAGCATCACCAACTGAACCAACAGACTGGCGCTACTGATCAGACTCCACATCGACATATGGTCAACGGCGTTAGCTTCCACGCTTACTCTCCTGCTGCAATTAGACCCGGCGCCTGCGTCCCAGCGAACGCGTGTCGCAGGGTTTCGGGGATAGCCCGGGGTTTCAAGTTGTCGGCGCGCACACAGGCCACCAGAAACTGCCCTTCGCAGAGCAGCACATCATCCGTAGCCCGCCTGACCTGTTGACGAAAGCGCAGGCTGGCACGGTTCAATTCGATCACATCGGCGCTGATCACCAGTTCGTCATCCAGGCGCGCCGGCGCGTGATAACGCGCCTCAGCAGAATGCACGACGAACAACAGGCCCTCACCGGCAAGCGTCGACTGGGCATAACCCAGCTCACGCAGACGCTCGGTGCGAGCCCGCTCCATGAATTTGAGGTAGTTGACGTAGTAGACGATGCCGCCCGCATCGGTATCTTCGTAATAGACCCGGCAGTGGTGGCTGAACGGCTGGACTCCGTTTTGCGCGCGCATACTCTAGTCCCCGGCCTGCTGCTTGCCAATCCGGGCTGGTAACAATTTTTTCGTCATTCGTCACCTGCCGCGAAAAGATCGCCAGCGACCTGCTCGCCAGCGCGCTTGGGAATATTCAGCCCGAAGTGCAGGTAGGCATGGCGAGTGACCACACGTCCGCGCGGCGTGCGCATCATGTAACCCTGCTGAATCAGATACGGCTCGAGCACATCCTCGATGGTATGGCGCTCCTCACCTATCGCCGCCGCCAGGCTGTCGAGCCCTACCGGGCCGCCATCAAACTTCTCGATCATGGCTAGCAGCAGGCGGCGGTCGGAATGATCGAAACCGCGCTCGTCGACATCCAGCAGATTCAACGCCTGATCGGCGGTCAGCTGCGTGATATGGCCGTTACCGCGCACTTCGGCAAAGTCGCGCACACGACGCAACAGGCGGTTGGCAATACGCGGCGTACCACGCGCACGACGGGCAATCTCAAAAGCACCCTTGGCCTCGATGGGCAGGCCGAGAATCCCAGCTGAGCGCGAGACGATGGTGGCCAGGTCGTCGATACCGTAGAACTCCAGGCGCTGGACGATACCGAAGCGGTCGCGCAGCGGATTGGTCAGCATGCCGGCACGGGTGGTGGCGCCAACCAGGGTGAAGGGTGGCAGATCCAGCTTGATCGAGCGGGCCGCCGGGCCCTCGCCGATCATGATGTCGAGCTGGAAGTCTTCCATGGCCGGATACAGGACTTCCTCGACTACCGGCGAAAGACGGTGAATTTCGTCGATGAACAGTACATCGCCGCTTTCCAGGTTGGTCAGCAGCGCAGCCAGATCACCCGGTCGCTCAAGCACCGGGCCGGAAGTGCTCTTGATCGAGCTGCCCATTTCTTCGGCGATGATATGGGCCAGGGTGGTCTTACCCAGGCCCGGTGGGCCGAAGATCAGCGTATGGTCGAGTGCTTCCACCCTGCCCCGCGCAGCCTGGATGAACAGCGCCATCTGTTCGCGCACGACGGGCTGACCGATGTAGTCGGCCAGCCGCAACGGGCGAATGGCCCGGTCCTGCTGCTCGTCGCGCTCACGTGGGCTGGCGGTAATCAGGCGATCGGCTTCGATCATCAATAAGGTTCCACTAAACCATGCCGCGCAGCGCGCGTCGGATCAAATCTTCACTGCTCATACCATCCTCCTTGACGGCGGCAACTGCTCGGCTGGCCTCCTGCGGCTTGTAGCCAAGGGATATCAGGGCACTGACGGCATCATTCTCCGCGCTTGAGACTGCCTGAGCCAGTTGAGGTTCCACCACCAAAGGCGCAATGGACGGTATCGACTCCCAGGCCTTGAAACGATCCTTGAGCTCGACCAGCAGACGCTCGGCGGTTTTCTTGCCCACTCCAGGTACCTTGACCAGCGCCGCCGTGTCCTGGGCCTGCACGCAGCGCACCAGCTCATCGACCTCCAGCCCCGACATCAGCGCCAACGCCAGCTTGGGGCCGACGCCATTGAGGCGAATCAGCTCGCGAAACAGTTCACGCTCGCGCTTTTCGAAGAAGCCATACAGCAGATGCGCATCTTCACGCACCACCAAGTGAGCGTGCAGGGTTACCGGTTCGCCCACCGCAGGCAGACGATAAAGGGTCGTCATCGGTACTTCCAGCTCATAACCGACGCCATTCACATCCAGAAGCAAATGCGGCGGCTGCTTCTCCGCCAGAGTGCCGCGCAAACGTCCGATCACCACTGTTTTCCTTTAATCCGATTACAAACGAAGACGGCCGCCACGCCGCTTGGCGCCGGCAAGCCCGTGGGGAATGAGACTCTGCCTGTGATGGGCATGACACAGAGCGATGCCCAGGGCGTCGGAGGCGTCGATCTGCGGTTTCTGCACCAGCTTGAGCAGATGCATGACCATCATCTGTACCTGCTGCTTGTCCGCCGCACCGGTGCCGACCACGGCCTGCTTGACCTGGGTCGCGGTGTACTCGCTGACTTCCAGCCCCGCCTCCACCGCTGCGACGATGGCCGCGCCACGCGCCTGCCCCAGCTTGAGCGCCGAATCGGCATTGCGCGCCATGAACACCTGCTCGATACCCATGGTCACCGGACCATGGGTGCGAATCACCTCGCTGACTCCGCGAAAGACGATTTGCAGACGCTCGGCCAAAGGACCGTTGCCGGTACGAATGCAGCCCGAGGCCACGTACTCGCAACCGCGCCCGGTATCACGCACCACGCCATAGCCGGTAATACGCGAACCCGGGTCGATGCCTAGAATCAGGGTCATATCAGCAACTGTCTATTTATCCAGTTGGCGAGTATACGGGGCGCCCTCGTCGACGTCATCCGCCAGCCGGTCAGCCTGACGAAAAAAGCCGGAAGCGCTGTGCAGCGCTTCCGGCCTTCTCATTCGTAGGGCAGGTGCAACCCGCCATCATAAGCTTGGCGGGGTTCCCCCGCCCTACAAAACCGCCCCATATTGGATGGGGCTACAGCCTCAGCCGAGCTGTTCCATGATCTCGTCAGCGACTTCAGCGTTGTGATAGACGTTCTGCACGTCATCCAGGTCTTCGAGCATATCGATCAGTTTGAACACCTTCTGCGCCGTTTCCAGATCGGCAATCGGCGCGCTGATCGAGGGGATCATGGCGATTTCCGCTTCCTCGGCCTTGAAACCAGCAGCGCTCAGTGCTTCGTTGACGGCATGGAACTCGGTGAAGCTGGTCGACACCAGGGCCGAACCGTCCTCTCCCATTTCCACATCGTCGGCACCGGCTTCCAGCGCTGCCTCCATCAGGGCATCTTCATCGACACCCGGCGCGAAGCTGATCTGCCCCTTGCGCTCGAACATGTAGGCAACCGAACCATCGGTGCCGAGGTTGCCGCCGCACTTGGTGAAGGCATGACGCACTTCGGCTGCGGTACGGTTGCGGTTGTCGGTCATCACCTCGACGATGATCGCCACGCCGCTCGGCGCATAGCCTTCGTAGCTGAACTCGACGACGTTGTCGGCTTCGTTGTTGCCGGCGCCGCGGGCGATGGCGCGGTCGATCACGTCACGCGACATGTTGTTGGTCAGTGCCTTGTCCACGGCCAGGCGCAGACGCGGGTTGTCCGCCGAAACCGGACCACCATGCTTGGCCGCGACCGTCAGCTCACGGATCAGCTTGGTGAAGATCTTGCCGCGCTTGGCGTCCTGACGCCCCTTGCGGTGCTTGATGTTGGCCCATTTGGAATGACCAGCCATAACTCACTCCATCTATAAGGTTTCACAATTGCAGGGGCGTAAGCACTTGAGTCTCTCCACCCCATAACGAAGAAGCCTGGGATCTCCAGGCTTCTTTTGCAGGCTTATTCGGCCTTGGGTTGCTCGCGCAGGCGGATGTGCAGCTCGCGCAGCGACTTGGCGTCCACCACACCCGGCGCCTGAGTCATGACGCAGGCCGCGCTCTGGGTTTTCGGGAAGGCGATCACTTCTCGGATCGACGAAGCACCGGTCATCAGCATCACCAGACGATCGAGGCCGAAGGCCAGGCCACCATGGGGCGGCGCGCCGTATTTCAGCGCATCGAGCAGGAAGCCGAACTTCTCCTGCTGCTCTTCTTCGCTGATGCCGAGCACACGGAAAACGGTCTGCTGCATGGCCTTGTCGTGAATACGGATCGAACCGCCACCCAGTTCGGTGCCGTTGAGCACCATGTCATAGGCGCGCGACAGCGCGGCAGCCGGGTTGGCCTCCAGCTCTTCGGGGCTGCAGCTCGGCGAAGTGAACGGGTGGTGCATGGCGGTCAGGCTGCCGTCGTCGTTCTCCTCGAACATCGGGAAGTCGACGACCCACAGCGGTGCCCACTCGCAAGTCAGCAGGTTGAGGTCATGGCCCAGCTTGATGCGCAGCGCGCCCAGGGCCTCGCTGACGATCTTGGCCTTGTCGGCGCCGAAGAACACGATATCGCCGTCGACAGCGCCAACGCGGTCGAGGATGACGTTGATGTTGTCCAGCGGGATGTTCTTGACGATCGGCGACTGCAAACCATCAACGCCGGCAGCACGCTCGTTGACCTTGATATAGGCCAGGCCCTTGGCACCGTAGATGCCGACGAACTTGGTGTAGTCGTCGATCTGCTTGCGCGGCATGCTCGCCCCGCCCGGCACGCGCAGCGCGGTCACGCGGCATTTCGGGTCGTTGGCAGGTCCCGCGAAGACCTTGAATTCGACGTCCTTGAGCTGATCTTCCACATCGACCAGCTCCAGCGGGATACGCAGGTCCGGCTTGTCCGAACCGAAGCGGCGCATGGCTTCGGCCAGGGTCATGTGCGGCAGTTCGCCGAACTCGACATCGAGCACTTCCTTGAACAGGTTGCGCACCATGGTCTCGGTGATGTCCATGATGTCTTTTTCATCGAGGAAGCTGGTCTCGATGTCGATCTGGGTGAACTCCGGCTGACGGTCGGCGCGCAGGTCCTCGTCGCGGAAGCACTTGGCGATCTGGTAGTAGCGGTCGAAGCCGGCGACCATCAGCAGTTGCTTGAACAGCTGCGGCGACTGCGGCAGGGCGAAGAAGCTGCCAGCGTGGGTGCGGCTCGGCACCAGATAGTCGCGCGCACCTTCCGGGGTGGCGCGGGTCAGGATTGGGGTTTCCACGTCGAGGAAACCGTTGTCGTCGAGGTAGCGACGGATACTGCTGGTGATGCGCGAACGCAGTTTCAGCTTCTCGGCCATTTCCGGGCGACGCAGGTCGATGAAGCGATAGCGCAGGCGGGTTTCTTCACCAACGTCGGTGTATTCATTGAGCGGGAACGGTGGGGTTTCCGCTTCGTTGAGCACTTCCAGTTCATAGCCCAGCACTTCGATGGCACCGGACGCCATGTTCGGGTTGACCGCACCGGCCGGACGCAGGCGAACCTTGCCGGTGATCTTCACCACGTATTCGCTGCGCACGCGGTCGGCCTTGGCGAAGGTCTCGGCACGATCAGGATCGAATACCACCTGGGCCAGGCCTTCACGATCACGGATATCGAGGAAGATCACCCCGCCATGGTCACGGCGACGATGTACCCAGCCGCAAAGGGTGATTTCCTGGCCATCCAGGCTCTCGTTCAACTGGCCGCAATAGTGGCTGCGCATCATGATCGTGTTTCGCTTCTCTAAGGTCTTGGATAGGTCAGGCAGCCCCCAACGCCCTGGGCAGGAGCCACACCACAGCGAACGTCCAACCGTACGCCGCGCTTCGATAAAGAGCGGGATTATATAGCGTAAATCGTCATGACGCAGCCGCTCGGCAGATGCCTTCTATAATGAACAGCGCCTCCTGCCTGGAGAACGACCATGGCCCAACCCCATCGCAGCGACCTGTCCAGCGATCTGCTGGAAGATTTCCGCCTCGACGCCGCCGAGCAGTTTCCCCGCTGCGAGCAACTGCTGATCGAACTGGAACGAGCGCCAAAGAGCTCGGAACGGCTGCGCGAGCTGTTTCGCCTGATCCATACGCTCAAGGGCAATCTTAGTTACGTCGGGCTCAACGAACTGATGCCGTTGCCACAAGCCATGGAGGACGTACTCGACGCCCTGCGCTCGGGGCACCTGACCTTCGACAGCCTGCTCGGAGACATACTGCTGCTCAGCCTCGACCATCTGCGCGCCCAGATCGCTCAGGCACTGGGTGGCGCCGACCCAGCCCCGGATAGCACGCAGGTCAGCCAGCTGTGCAACGCGCTGCAGGCGCTGGCCATAACGCCGAATGAGCGACAGACCAAGGTACGACTCGAGCTGCTGCAGCAGATGGACCCCAGCACTCGCCTGCAACTCACCGAAGAAGCGCAACCAAGCCGCATCGAAGCGCTGCTGGCACGCCACGCGATCGTGGTCCAGCCCGATCTGCAGTTCTTTTGTGCACTGACCGAGGCCGCCGAACAGCGCTCCCCCTACTGGCGAGGCCGCAACCTGCGCCTGCTGGAACTGGCACTGAGCATCAATGCAGCGGGCGGCTACGCGGAACAGCCGGAGCAACTGGCGGCCGCAGTCTGCCTGCATGACCTCGGCATGGCCTTCCTGCCGCTGGAGCTTCTGCACAAGCAAAGCCATTTCAGCCGCGAAGAACGCCGCATGATGCAAGGCCACCCGCGCCTGGCCAGCGACCTGCTCAAACGCATGCCTGACTGGTCGGCGGCGATGGAGATCATCATGCAGCACCAGGAACATGCCGATGGCTCTGGCTACCCCAAAGGCCTGAGCGAAAGGGAGATAGCCCCAGGCGCACTGATCCTGCATATCGTCGACACCTTTGACGCAAGGACCCATGAACGCGCGCATCAGACATTGAGCAAACGCCCATTGCTACGCGCCATCCTTGAAATCAACAACCTTGCCGGCCAGCAATTCAGCGCCCATTGGGTGGAGGTATTCAATCGCACCCTGCAGCAGCAGCCGGGACTGGCGCACGGCTGAGCGGGCATTGCACCACGCACCGGACTGACGCCGCGCCAGGGCCGGGATTTATTGGCCGCAAATGAACCGTCCGCTATCAATAGCCTCTAAACATCGCTTTCATTGATATAAGCCAGGATCATCCCGACGCCCTGCGTGTTAGGCTCTCACCAACACTGCGGGATAAACACCCTGGGCTCACCTGAAAGGAGAAAAACCATGGAAATCAATATCGGAATCGCCGAACAGGATCGCGCCACCATCGCCGAAGGCCTCTCGCGCCTTCTGGCCGACACCTACACCCTGTACCTGAAGACCCATAACTTCCACTGGAACGTCACCGGTCCGATGTTCAACACCCTGCACCTGATGTTCGAAGGCCAGTACACCGAACTGGCGCTGGCGGTTGATGCAATCGCCGAACGAATCCGTGCACTGGGCTTCCCGGCGCCAGGCACCTACGCCGCCTACGCCCGCCTGTCCTCGATCAAGGAAGAGGAAGGCGTACCCAGCGCCGACGAAATGATCAAACTACTGGTGCAAGGCCAAGAGGCCGTCGTACGCACTGCGCGCGGTATTTTCCCGCTGCTGGACAAGGTCAGCGACGAGCCGACTGCCGACCTGCTGACCCAACGCATGCAGGTGCACGAGAAAACCGCCTGGATGCTGCGTAGCCTGCTCGCTGTTTGAGACGCTCAGAGGCCCGGTGATCCGGGCCTTTCCATTAGGCATGCAGCCTCGCCCTGATCTATGCTCTGGCCATTCGCCATTGAGTTTCCGACACCCATGAGTCAGCCAGCCAAACCGCCCAGCATCATCGACCTGTACCCGGAGGAAACCCGCGAGGCGGCCGAGCTCCTGAAGCAAGCCGTGCCACTGATGATGCGTCACGATATCCCACCAAACCCGGTGCACTATGCACTCTGGTACACCTACAGCAGAGGCAGCGAACCAGAGCTCAACCGCCGCCTGGACAAGGTGGTCGAGGACTTTGACGTATTCCCGCTGGAAACCGCCAGCCGGCTGTTTCGCGATTACATCATCCGCGGCGAGCTGGAAGAAGCTCGCGCCGGCCAGCAGCAGGTAATCGAGCTGGTCGATGATATCGAAGGCGACGTCTCACGCAGCGTGATTGGCGGCCAGTACTACCAGCAGAGCCTGAGCCAGGGTCTCAGCGCACTGCAGGAACCCATCGTCGACGATCTACCCAGCGTGCTCAGCGATCTGCAGGAAAGCACCCAGCTGATGCAGGATCAGCAGGAAAAATTCCTTTACCGCCTGCGCGCCGCGCAGCAAGAGATCACGCACCTGCGCAGCCAGTTGGAGCGTGCACATCTGGCAGCAACGCTCGACAGCCTGACCCGCGTATTCAACCGCCATGCCTTTACCCGTTTGCTGGAGCGCGCCCTGAACGAGTCACAACAGGGCCTGGCGCTGGTGATTCTGGATATCGACCACTTCAAGCAGTTCAACGACCAATACGGCCATCCACTGGGTGACCGCGTACTGCAACACGTCGGGCAACTATTGCGTGACCTGCTGCCACCGGAGGCCTTTGCTGCGCGCTACGGCGGCGAAGAGTTCTGTGTGGTACTGCGTAACTGCGCCAACCTCAACGGAGTCCTCGATTTCGCCGAACAACTGCGCCACAAGATCCAGTCACTGAGGGTCAAGGTAAGGCGCACGGACCAGATTCTGGACAGCATTACCGCGTCCTTCGGCTGCGCCATGGCCGAAGAAGGCGACACATTCGAATCTCTGCTCACGCGGGCTGATGACGCGCTTTATCAAGCCAAACGCGCCGGGCGCAATCAGGTCCACCCCATTACCAGCGAAACGATGCTAAGCGCTTGATTTGAGAAGCCCCCGCCTTTGCTGTTAAATAGTCTCGCACGCCGCATTACCATTCTGCGGCGTCGCCAACCTTGTATACCGGCGCGCGTCGTTGCCGTTCAACTGGCAACCCTTGAAGCGCGCTCTCTCCGCAACACCTTGAGTCATCATTCAATCAGTGAGTTCATCGAAGATGTTGAAGATTGCCCATCTCGTGACAGGGTTTGCCGCCCTGCTGCTGTCTGCCGTACCCGGTTTTTCCACTTCGTTCCTGACCACCCCGGATGCCATTTATCTGGCCCTGATCGGCCTGTTCAACCTGCTTGCCGCAGCGCAACAACAGAACGCCCACCCCGCGCGCCAACAACTGCTGGGGCTGTCATCGGCTCTATTGATACTGGCTGCCGTGGTACAGAGCCTGATCCTGCTTGCCCCGCTGCCCAGCATCGGTAGCCAACCCGCCATCTGGTTACCGCTTCTGGCCTTGGTCGTTGCCGTGGCGCTGAGCCTCGCAGCACAGCTGGGCACGCAGCCGCGCAGCGCAGATCGACGCCCGCCCGTACAACAAGCCAGTGCCAGCACCAGCGTGACTCCAGATGATCGCGAGACTGGTACGGTCAAGTGGTTCAATACGTCCAAGGGGTTCGGCTTCATTTCCCGCGACTCGGGTGACGATATCTTCGTGCACTTTCGCGCCATTCGCGGCGAGGGCCACCGCGTACTGATCGAAGGTCAACGCGTGGAGTTCTCGGTCATGCAGCGTGACAAAGGCCTGCAGGCGGAGGACGTGATCGCAGCAGCCCCTTCACGGCGCTGAGCAGCACGTAAAGAAAAGCCCGGGAACCCGGGCTTTTTCATATCAGTAATGAGGTGGCGGCGCTTCGTCTTCGGCAATACCCGCCTGACCGCTCAACTCCTCCTGGCGCCGCGCCAGAACCGTCAATTGCAGCTGCATCCGCTCGATGCGCCTGTTCTGTTCGACCAGCTCATCGCTGAGCGCCTGAATGGTGTCATCCTGAAAAGCCAGGCGGCTTTCCAGCTCCATGATCCGCGACTCGAGGCTCATGCTGGCTCTCCGGCAAACTGAAAATCCTCGGTCAGCACCAGGCGCAGCTTGTCGATGACCTGTCCCACCTGCTGCCGTGCGTAAGGCTGCGCCGGATGCCGCCCCCAGACCGGTGCGGGCCAGGCGACATCGTCACGTCGGCGCACGATCACATGCATATGCAGCTGACTGACGACATTGCCGAGCGTGGCCACGTTCATCTTGTCGGCGGCAAAAGTGTCCTTGAGGATCTCGGCCAGCAGCGTGGTCTCCTGCCACAGTTGACGCTGATCGTCAGCGTCGAGCTGGAACAACTCGCTGACCTCCTCACGCCGAGGCACGAGGATGAACCAGGGGTAATTGGAGTCATTCATCAGCAGCAAACGACACAGGGGAAAATCCCCGACCAGCAGGCAGTCCTGCTGCAGACGCGAATCCAGAGCGAACATGACGGCTCTCCTCCTTATAAAGGGATCAATCAAGCGTAGCCCCCAGCAAGGGCCAAACGATGGCGCGCAGCATACGCTGGCTCAGTCGAGACTTCATCCGGCGGCTACGCACCAACGCAAGGCAGCCAGGACGCACACGCACCGCAGACGTGCACCATTTTGTTTCTTCCCGTAATAGACAGTGCCAAGCGTTACCGGAGCAGCGATATGAACGCAGGCGATATCGCCTGCCGCTGGCCAGACACGAAGAACTTACCTCGCTCAGGCAAACCCGCGCCGCACGCGGCATCAGCGTCGCTACTCGACGCACCGCATGCCAGAAAATCAAGGTTTTAGCGGTGCATCCAGGTTTTGAGCACGACTTTTGCTATCTGTGAAAGCAATGCTCGGCGAGCCGTGCAGTCGATCAATAACAGTGGCCCCAGGCACCTCAGAGCCGCGAAAGCGTTGGCATAACGAAACGCAAGGACAGAGCTACAGATTTGCGACATTCCTCCTAATGCGATGCGACACCAGCATGAACGAGGTCGTAATGAATAGACTGCAACTATCGCCAATATTGGCTGCGTGCTATAAGTTACCGCCGACACAAAAAGAAAGAGCCGCCCATATAACAAAACAGTGGGCAGCGCAACTCTTCTAAACCAAAGGAGCAATCACGATGCAAGTGATGAAGTGGAGCGTAATCGCCCTGGCAGTAGCCGCGGGCACCAGCCAAATGGCAGTGGCTTCCAGCCAGTCCGAGTCCAACGGCTTTATCGAAGACAGCAGTTTCAATATCTTCAATCGCGTTCTGTACATGAACCGCGATTTCAAGAATGGTGCCTCGAACGGCGCAAGCACCTCCGCCAACCCGGCTGGCTACCGTGAAGAAACTGGCCTGGGTATCCGCCTGCTGTACGAATCCGGCTTCACCCAAGGTACCGTTGGTGTCGGCTTTGACGCGCACTCCCTGAGCAGCATCAAGCTCGACAGCGGTCGTGGCCGCTACGGCACAGGTCAGTTCGCACAGACCGATGACGGTCGTGGCGACGACACTCAGACCGAAGTTGGTGGCGCTGTCAAGCTCCGTATTTCCGACACTGTTCTGAAGTATGGCAGTCAGTTCACCGCCAGCCCGGTGTTCTCCACCGACGATAGCCGCATCCTGCCAGAGGTCACCACCGGTACTTACTTGGTAAGTAACGAAATCGAAGGTCTGGAACTGAGCGCCGGTCGCTTCACCGCCATGAGCAGCCAAACTGGCACCAGCCGTGATGACATCAACGGCAAAGGTGAAGCTGGCCTGAAGTACGCCAATATCGTGGGTGCTTCCTACTCGTTCACCGATGACCTGAGTACAGCATTCCACGCCTCCGATGTAGAAGACTACTGGAAGAAGTACTACGGCAACGTCAACTACAACCTGTCGCTGGCCGAAGAGCAGGCTCTGAACTTCGATTTCAACGTCTACAAGACCGACTACGACAAGACCTACACCAATACTGTTAGTGACGAAGACAACACCATCTGGAGTCTTGCAGTTGCCTACTCGCTGGGCGCTCACACTTTCACCCTGGCCCACCAACGCTCGAGCGGTGATCGTGGCTATGAATACGGTGTAGACGGCGGCGGTACCGTCTGGCTGGCCAACTCCGTGCAATACTCCGACTTCAATGGCAAGGACGAACGCTCCTGGCAGGCTCGCTACGACCTGAACATGGCCGAGTATGGCGTACCGGGTCTGAGCTTCATGACTCGCTACATCTATGGCGACAATATCGACGTTGCAGGTTTCGCTGAGGAAGGTAAAGAACACGAGTTCAACTTCGAAACCAAATACGTCGTTCAGGATGGTGCCGCCAAAGACCTGTCGTTCCGCCTTCGTAGCGCCATCTGGCGTGCCAACAGTGCGTACAACTCGGTAAACGGTTCAGACAACAACGACCTGCGCCTGATCGTCGAATACCCGCTGAGCGTTCTGTAACTTCAGCGCTACTCGATAGCGGTATAAAAGAAACCCGGCCTTGGCCGGGTTTCTCTATTTCTGGCTCAGTGCTCTAAAGGGGCAAAGCATAAGTCCCCGTCACATGCGCCACCAATTCATTCTCATTCCCAGCCGAATATAACGAAACCTCACAAACTGCCTGACGCCGACTCAAGCGTAATATGTGCGCCTCGGCCAACAAGTCCACCGGCTTGGGTTTGACCAGAAAGTTGATATTGAGATTGGACGTCACTGCCATTTCCACCCGGCCGAGACGCCCCAACACCACGGCATACATCGCCGCATCCCCCAGCGCCATGATGGTCGGGCCAGAGAGGGTGCCGCCCGGACGCACCAATTTGGCGTGAAAAGGCACACGCGCCAACACACCTTCTTCATCGAGGCGGTCGATCCGCAGATCGATATCCTCGGCCATCGGTAGCCCAGCTCGAATCAGGCTCTGAACCTCAAGCGCAGTCAATCCCACTCTTTAATCCTCCCGGCACGTGCAGTAGCACTTTTGCGCCTGCACCCGTCCTGTACGCCACTGTATAGGCACCGTACAATGCCGGCCTATTCCAAGCCCTAGCAACCGACAGAACGGCCAAACATGCGTACCAGTCAGTTCCTGCTCTCGACCCTGAAAGAAACCCCTTCCGATGCCGTGGTGATCAGCCACCAGCTGATGCTGCGTGCCGGCATGATCCGCAAGCTGGCCTCCGGCCTGTACACCTGGCTGCCGATGGGCCTGCGCGTGCTGCGCAAGGTCGAGACCGTGGTGCGCGAAGAAATGAATGCCGCAGGAGCACTGGAAGTGCTGATGCCAGCCATTCAGCCGGCCGAGCTGTGGCAGGAGTCCGGTCGCTGGGTGCAATACGGCCCCGAGCTGCTGCGGGTCAAGGACCGTCATGATCGCGAATTCTGCGTCGGCCCGACTCATGAAGAAGTGATCACCGATCTGGCCCGCAACGAGCTGAACAGCTACAAGCAGCTACCGATCAACATGTATCAGATCCAGACCAAGTTCCGTGACGAGATCCGTCCGCGCTTCGGTTTGATGCGTGGCCGCGAGTTCATCATGAAGGACGCCTATTCCTTCCATGCCGACCAGGCGTCCCTGCAGGAAACCTATGACCGCATGCACCAGGCCTACTGCAACGTGTTCAGTCGCCTGGGCCTGAACTTCCGCCCGGTGCAGGCCGATACCGGCTCCATCGGCGGCACCGGCTCGCACGAATTCCACGTGCTGGCCGATTCCGGTGAAGACGATATCGCCTTCAGCAATGTCTCCGACTACGCCGCCAATATCGAGAAGGCCGAAGCCATTCCTCGCGAGAAAGAGCGCCTTGCAGCGACCGAAGCGATGCGCCTGGTCGATACGCCCGACACCAAGACCATCGACGCACTGGTGCAGGGTTTCGGCCTGGCCATCGAGAAGACCATCAAGACCCTGGTGGTGCACGCTGCCGAGGAAGGCAAGCTGATCGCCCTGATCGTCCGTGGCGACCACGAGCTGAACGAGATCAAGGCTGCTAACCTGGAGCTGGTTGCCAGCCCGCTGCAGATGGCCAATGAAGCCGAGATTCGCGCTGCCATCGGCGCAGGCCCCGGCTCACTGGGCCCGGTCAACCTGCCGATCCCCTGCATCATCGACCGCAGCGTGGCGCTGATGAGCGATTTCGCTGCCGGTGCCAACATCGAGGACAAACACTATTTCGGCGTCAACTGGGAGCGCGACCTGCCGCTGCCAGAGGTTGCCGACCTGCGCAATGTCGTCGCCGGCGACCCCAGTCCGGATGGCCAGGGCACCCTGGAAATCAAACGCGGCATCGAAGTCGGCCACATCTTCCAGCTCGGCACCAAGTACAGCGAGGCGATGAACTGCCAGGTGCTCGGTGAGAACGGCAAGCCGGTCACCCTGACCATGGGCTGCTACGGCATCGGCGTATCGCGCGTGGTGGCTGCGGCCATCGAGCAGAACTTCGACGAGCGCGGCATCCGCTGGAACGACGCCCTGGCACCGTTCCAGATCGCCCTGGTACCGCTACGCTACGAAACCGAGCAGGTGCGCGAGGCCACCGACAAGCTGTATGCCGAGCTGACCGCCGCTGGTTACGAAGTACTGCTGGATGACCGTGACAAGAAAACCAGTCCCGGCATCAAGTTCGCCGACATGGAGCTGATAGGCATTCCGCATCGCGTGGTCGTCAGCGACCGTGGCCTGGCCGAGGGTAACCTCGAGTACAAGAGCCGTGCCGAAACCGATGCGCAAGCCGTGCCGCTGGCCGATATCCTGTCCTTCCTGCAAGCCCGTATCAGCCGCTGATCGCGCCCTACCGAGACATCATGCACACGAGCAACAACCTTCGCCTGACCGGCGCCGCCTTGTGCGGCGCCCTCTTGATCAGCGGCTGCGCCAATCAGCTGCCGCAACGCAGCGAGCATGAGGAGCGCATCGAACGCAAACTGCTGGATCACCAGCTGCAGATCGATGCTGGCGAACCCAAGGTGCTGGAGCTACCGCAACGCCGCGTGCGCGTGCATGACCAGAAAAGCTACGAGGTCACCGCTTTCGAGGTGACTCGTCGCTACGACCGCTACACCCCCTACCAGCCCTGGCGCGAGATCTATGAAGTACCGATGGGCGCGGTCGCGGTGGTAGCCGGCGTGGGCGCCAACGTACTCAACGTCGTACTGCTCGGCAGCCTGCCGGAAACCGCTACCCGTGGCTGGATCAGTTACGGCATGGCCGGCCTGAACCCCTTCATGAACGTCGAGTCGAACGGCCGCGCCGAGCAGAACCTGGCCAGTATCGAGGAACTGCAGCGCGACCGTCGCATGGAGTACACCAATCTGCCCTGGTCCGAGCGCCCGGTACAGGTCAAGGCTGGCGACCAGCAATTCGAACTGCTCACCGACAGCAGCGGTGTGCTGCGCCTCAACCTGCTCGACAGCCCGTTCAGCGAACAGGACATCGCGCGCCTGAACATGCTGCAACTGAGCGTCGAAGATCGCCTGGGCGACGATGTCGCGCGTGCGGAAACGACCCTCATGGTCAGCCATACCCTACGCGGCAAGCTGCGTGAAGCGCATGACCTGATCTTCGACGACCTCGAAGGTGGCGATGTTGACCAGTGGGTACACCGGGTCAAACGCCTTTCCGATCTAGGTCTGGAAGAAGAGGCAAGCGAGCTGGAGCAGAGCCTGATCGAGCTGACCCGCAACGATCCCGAACTGCAGGATGCCTTCCTCAAGGCACTGCTCAAGGATGCCGGACGCCTGGCTGCCGATCCGGCCAACTGACCTTATTTGCCGTTTTCTCGCGGTACCGATATGGCGCGGTATCGGAGGTCCGGCGCAGCCGGTTGCACGTGTCGCACCCACCCTAAGCCGGGCAATGCAGGCTAAACCATCTCCAGCGGCCGCTTGTTCTGCGGCGGAGCAAAGGCCGTGTCCAGCAAAGCCAGATCATCCGCACTCAAGGCAATGGAAGTTGCCGCAGCGTTATCGCGCAGATGCGCGCTGCTCACGGCCTTGGGGATGGCAATCACACCCTCCTGCCTGAGCACCCAAGCAAGTGCGACCTGAGCCGGCTTGACCCCATGACGTTGGGCCACCTCGAGCAATGCCGGCTCGTGCAGCAGCGCACCAGCCTGGCTAAGTGGACAGTAGGCCATCAGCGGCATACCGGCGCGCTGATGCCAGGGCAGCAGGTCATACTCGATGCCTCGTGCCTGCAGGTTGTACAACACCTGATTGGTCCGGCAAGCCGGCTGATCCAGTTCGAGTAGATCGCCCAGATCGAAGTTGGAGACGCCCCAGGCGCCAATCTTGCCCTGCTCGCGCAGCCGCTCGAAGCCTTCGACGGTCTCCTCCAGCGGATAGCGCCCGCGCCAATGCAGCAAGTAGAGATCGATACGCTCGCAACCCAGTCTCTTCAGACTGCGCTCACAGGCCGCCTGAACGCCATCCCGACTGGCGTTGTGCGGATACACCTTGCTGACCAGAAACACCTCGTCGCGGCGCCCGGCGATGGCCTCGCCCACCACCAGTTCTGCACCACCCTCGCCGTACATCTCGGCGGTATCGATCAGACTCAGGCCCAGATCCAGCCCCTCACGCAGCGCCGCAACCTCACGCGAGCGTTGGCGATCATCTTCCCCCATGCGCCAGGTTCCCTGGCCTATCACCGGTACCTGCACGCCGGCCAATTCAATTCTGCGCATCGATTTCTCCCGTGTGGGTGGTGACCAGGTCGTACCCCTCTCCGAGCCACTGCACGAAGCACAGCCCGTGGCCAAAGGGATCGCTCAGCGTTACCAGGCGTCCCCAGTCATATTCGTGGATGTCACCTTCCTGCCGAGCGCCGGCAGCGACTGCCCGCTCCAATGCAGCATCCAAATCATCGACGACCATATCCAGATGCAGCGGCATCCAGTGGCGGCGGTAATCACGTTGCACGCCCGCCTCGGGGCAGGGTCGAGTGGCCGCAGCCTTGTGCAGCAGATAGAGCGGTATAGCCGCGCCGAGCATCTCGACAACCGTACCGTCGAACAGCACACGCCCGACACTGAACCCGAGCGCTTGCTGGTAGAACTCAACCGCCGCCGCCAGATCGGGAACGTCGAGATTGAGCAGCAGTTGCATGATCAGAGCGGCTTGAGCAACAGCAGCAGGGACACCGGCTGAACACTCTCGGGATGCAGCGGCTCCTGCAGCCACTCCAGGCGCCAGCCGGTTTCACCGATGAGCGTCAGCCAGGATTGCAGGGTGCGGAAGAACCAGGGCATCGGTGCCTGGAAACCCTCGCCGAAACCGACGAAATCCTCGACCCGCCAACCGTCCTGATAAGGCTCGCCATGACTGGCCCGCCAGGGATGCAGGGTCTGGATCAGCAGACTGCCCCCAGGTGCCAGCAAGCCGTGTAGGCTGCGCAGAATCGGCTGCAAAGGTTCTTCAAGCAGGGCGAAGTTGCAGACCAGCACCTCGAAACGCCCGAGTTGCTCGGCATGCTCCTCTAGCTCGGCATAGCCACAGACCCGATACTGACTGCGCCCGTCGCACGCGGCGCGAGCCGCCTCGATCAGCGGCGCGGAGGCATCCACCCCGACCGGTTCGATACCGTGCTCGGCCAGGCCCCGACACAGCCAGCCCTCGCCGCAGCCGATGTCCAGGACCCGCTTGGGTTGCAGCGCCAAGACGGCCTGGATGATCGCGGCATCGGTGACCAGGCGCCGACTTTCGATGCGCTGCTCACGCACCGCAGCAGCCCAGGCGTCGGCATTGGCCTGCCAGCTTTGCTGAAGCTGTTCTCGGTGGTCGCGCTGCATGCTGATTCCCTGCATTTGTGCGTTGCAGCGAGTCTAGCGCCAATGAGCCAGCCCGACACGCTTTGCGTCAAAAGCGCCAGCCAGCCCCGTTCACAGCAGCTAAGCTGATAATAAGCAGACGAGGCGCCAGCGGCCGTCTCGTGTTTTCCGTGGAGCAGATAGGCCAAGCCGGTGGACTATGGGCGCGTTATGGCAATCGGATCCTCAGCACCGCGAACTTGCGTCGAACGTCTTGCCGGCGGTCGACGACAAGCCAGCCCCGCGGCCACGCCGCTGGCGCCTGGTGCTTTACCTGCTACTGGCATCAGCGGTGGCAACTGCAACCGCGCTGCTGTTTTTCGAACTGCGCAGCGCGCACTTCCAGGCCCGCGAATTGAGCCGCTATGCCGCTACCCTCACTTACCGCGTCGAGCCTGGGCCCAGCCCGGATATTCTCTACCCGGCTGACGGCCCCTTCGACAAACGTCAGGGTTACGCCTACCTGCCACTGATGCTGGAGCGCCTGCAGCAACGCGACTTCCTGATCAGCGAGCAGGCCCGCTTCTCTCCGGCACTGATGGCCTACAGCCGTCGCGGCCTGTTCCCGCCCTTCATCGAGAAAAGCCAAACCGGCCTCAGCATCAGCGATTGCCGTGGCACGCCCTTCTATGAGTTCCGCTATCCACAACAGGGTTATGCCGATTTCGCCAGCATTCCGCCGCTGGTAGTCAGCAGCCTGCTGTTCATCGAGAACCGTCACCTGCTGGATAGCGATCAGCCACTGGCCAACCCCGCGGTAGACTGGCCACGATTCACCATGGCCGCGCTGTCGCAGATCGGCAAGCTGCTCGATGTGCAAGATCAGTCCGCCGGTGGCAGCACCCTGGCGACCCAGCTGGAGAAATACCGGCACTCTCCCGATGGCCTGACGCTGTCGGCGAAAGAAAAGCTGCGGCAGATGATCTCCGCCAGCGTGCGTGCCTACCAGCAGGGACCGCAGACCCTGGAAGCACGCCAGACCATCGTGCGCGACTACCTCAACAGCGTACCGCTGTCAGCCGCCCCGGGACATGGCGAGGTCCATGGCCTGGCTGACGGCCTGCGCATCTGGTACGGCGCGGATTTCGAGCGCAGCAATGCGCTGCTCGACCCAACCCGCACGCCCGACGCCAGCATGGCTGAGCGTGGCCTGGCTCTGCGCCAGATGCTGTCACTGATGATCGCCCAACGCCGTCCCTCCTACTATCTGGCACAAGGGCGCAAGGAGATGGAAGCACTGACGGAGAGTCATATCCGCCTGCTGGCGGCAGGAGGGTTGATCGACGCAGAGCTGCGTGACGCGGCGCTGACGCAGAAGCTGCAATACCGCGACTGGCAACAGGAGCCCAATCTACGGCCGGTGGAAAACGACAAGGGCATCAGCGTCGCCCGTTCACGCCTGTCCAACCTGCTGGGCATGCCCCTGTATGATCTGGACCGCCTCGATCTGGCCGCACGCAGCACCCTGCAACGCGATCTGCAGCAGGAGACCAGCCTCTACCTGCAACGCCTGGCCGACCCGGAATTCGCCGGCAAGATCGGCCTGTTCGGCGAGCGCCTGCTGTCCCCGGAAAAGACCGCCGAGGTGCGCTACAGCTTCACCCTGTTCGAGCGCACGGCCACCGGTAGTCGGGTACGCGTGCAGACCGACAGCACCGACCAGCCTTTCGACATCAACGAAGGCAGCAAGCTGGAACTGGGCTCCACCGCCAAGCTACGGGTGCTGGCGACTTATCTGGAGATCATCGCCGAGCTGCATCAGCGCCACGCCAACAAGAACGCGGCCGAGCTGCGTAACGTCGATATCGCCGAGCAGGACTACCTCAGCCGCTGGGCAGTCGCCTATCTGCTGGCCAACCCCGGCGCCGATCTGGCCAGCATGCTGGAAGCTGCGCTGGAACGACGCTATTCGGCCAGCCCGCACGAACGCTTCTTTACCGGCGGCGGCCTGCATACCTTCGGTAACTTCCGCCGCGAGGACAACGGCCGCAACCCGACCCTGCGTGAATCCCTGCGCGAGTCGATCAACCTGCCCTTCGTCCGCCTGATGCGCGACTTGGTGCGCTACAGCACCTATCAGAACAGCGCCGAACTGCTCAAGGACGACAAGGACCCACGCCGCCAGGAATATCTGCAACGCTTCGCTGACCAGGAGGGGCGCACCTTCCTGCTGCGCTTCTGGCGCAAGTACCAGGGCCAGCCGCAGCAGCAGCGCCTGGAGACCTTCATCAGCGGCTTGCGCCAGACCTCTGTGCGCCTGGGCGCCGTGCACCGCTACCTGCTGCCGCAGGCCGATGAAGAAACCTTCGCCGCTTTTCTGCGGACGCAACTGCCACAGGAAAAACTCACCGATCAACGCATCGCGCGTCTGTACAAGGACTACGGCCCTGGCGCCTACAGCCTGCCGGATCAGGGCTATATCGCTCGCGTGCATCCGCTGGAACTGTGGTTGCTGGGCTATCTGATCGACAACCCGCAGGCCACCTTCAGCGACGCCGTGGCAGCCAGCGTCGACGAGCGCCAGGAAGTCTATGGCTGGCTGCTGCGCACCCGGCACAAGAGTGCCCGCGACAGCCGCATCCGCATCATGCTGGAGGTGGAGGCCTTCTCCGACATTCACCGACGCTGGAAGAACCTCGGCTATCCCTTCCAGCACCTGGTGCCCTCCCTGGCCACTGCCCTGGGCAGTTCCGGTGACCGGCCGGCAGCGCTGGCCGAGCTGATGGGCATCATCCAGAACGACGGCATTCGCCAGCCGGTACTGCGCATCGACGAACTGCACTTCGCCGCCGATACGCCCTACGAGACACGGGTCGAGCGCAATACCCGCGGCGCCAAGCGGGTAATGCCCTCGGAAGTTGCGGCCGCACTGCGCAATGCACTTTCCCAAGTGGTCGAAGGCGGTACCGCAAGGCGCTTGCAGGGCACCTTCCAGCTGCAGGACGGGCGTGATCTGACCCTGGGCGGCAAGACCGGTACCGGCGACAACCGCATGGAAAGCGTCGGTGCAGGCGGACGGGTGATCAGTTCACGGGCGATGAACCGCACGGCCACCTTCGTGTTCTTCCTCGGCCCGCGTCACTACGGCACACTGACCGCATTCGTACCAGGACGCGAGGCAGAACGCTTCACCTTCACCTCGGCCCTGCCGGTACAGGTGCTCAAGGGCATGGCGCCGATACTTACGCCCTACCTGGAACCCGGTAGCGTCACCCTTTGCCAAGCGCCTCAGAGCGCGCCGCAGATCAGTTGGCGGTAACACGCGGTAACCACGGCGACCAGTGACTGGCGAAACCCGGCACCGGATATGCAGTCCATGGCAGCATCATCCGTTGCCGTTCATGAGTATCGCCAATGCCCTCATCCTGGTTTGCCCTGCTCCGCCGCCGTCGCCTGAGCCTGATTGTGATGGCCTGCCTGCTGGTGCTGCTACCGATTGGCTGCGCCAAACTGGAGCAGACCGAGCGCGAGCTGGTGTTTCGCATCGAACCCGGCACTGCCCGCTGGTTCAGCGGCCTGCCCGCAGGCATCGAGGACGTGCAACTGCAGTCACCGGACCTGACGGCCGATGAAAGCCTGCATGCCTGGTGGTGGCCAGCCGCGCGCAAGGATGCCCCGGCACTGCTCTACCTGCACGGCTCACGCTGGAACCTGACAGGCCAGCTGTTTCGCATCGAACAACTGCATGCCATGGGCTTCTCGGTACTGGCGGTGGACTACCGCGGCTTTGGCGAAAGCCGTGGCGCCCTGCCCTCCGAGCGCAGCGTCTATCAGGACGCCCTGATCGCCTGGCAGCATCTGGTGCGCCTGCAGCCAGAGGCGGACAAGCGCTTCATCTACGGTCATTCCCTGGGCGGCGCCGTGGCGGTCAACCTGGCGCACGAGCTGGCGGGCGAAGATGAAGCAGCGCAGGCCGCCGGTCTGATCGTCGAGTCCAGCTTCACCAACCTGGGTGATGTGGCGGCCGCGGTGACCAATACCTCGTTACCGGTGCGCTGGCTGCTGTCGCAGGAGTTCGATTCGCTGGGCAAGATCGGTGAGGTGGGTATCCCTGTATTGATCGCCCACGGGCGCGACGACCGCTACGTGCCGTCACGCTTCAGCGAGGCGCTGTTCGCCGCCGCCAACGAACCCAAGCAATTGCTGCTGATCGACGGAGCTAACCACAACAACGGCCTGCGCATGGCGGGCAACAGCTATCGGCAGGCGTTGCAGGCGCTGGGGCTCGAACTCAACTGATGGGGGTGAACGACCTCAGGACTTGAACTGCTGCAGATAGAGTTCCTCGACCTTGGCCCGCGCCCAGGGCGTCTTGCGCAGAAAGGTCAGGCTCGATTTGATGCTCGGCTCGTGCTTGAAACAGCGAACATCGACCTGACGGGCCAACCCCTCCCAGCCGATGCGCTCCACCAGAGCGGTGAGAATCGCCTGCAGGGTCAGGCCGTGGAGCGGGTCGTTGCTGGTCATGGAAGCATCCGTCGAAAAAGGGTGGGCATATCTTAGGGCTCCAACAACGAAAAAGGCGATGACTGCCAAGCAGTCATCGCCTTTGGGTCAGGCAGGCACGGTTATGCCGACTTGTATTCGCTCTCGGCCTTGTCGAAGCGGCTCAGCATCGACTGGCTCGGAGCCTGACCGATACGGCTGAAGATGACGATGGCCAGGGTAGCGAGGATGAAGCCCGGAATGATCTCGTACAGACCCAGACCAATCCAGTTTTTCCACACGATCACGGTGGCGGCACCAACCAGCATGCCAGCCAGGGCGCCATTGCGGGTCATGCCCTTCCACAGCAGAGACAGAATGACCACCGGACCGAACGCAGCGCCGAAGCCGGCCCAGGCATAGGACACCAGACCCAGTACGCGGTTTTCCGGGTTGGCCGCCAGGGCGATGGCGATGAACGCGACCAGCAGCACCATGGCGCGACCGACCCAGACCAGCTCGGTCTGCGAGGCGTCCTTACGCAGGAAAGCCTTGTAGAAGTCTTCGGTCAGCGCACTAGAGCACACCAGCAGCTGGCAGCTCAGGGTGCTCATCACCGCAGCCAGGATGGCGGACAGCAGGATACCGGCGATCCAGGGGTTGAACAGCAGCTTGGCCAGCTCGATGAACACGCGCTCCGGGTTCTCGGCGACCGGGCCCGCCACTTCTGGGTGTGCCGCGAAGTAGGCGATACCGAAGAAACCTACGGCAACGGCACCCGCCAGGGTCAGGATCATCCAGGTCATGGAGATACGGCGGGCAGCCGGGATCGACTTGACCGAATCGGCGGCCATGAAGCGCGCCAGAATGTGCGGCTGGCCGAAGTAGCCCAGCCCCCAGGCCATCAGCGAGATCACACCAACGAAGGTAACGCCCTTGAGCATATCGAAGTTGGTGGCGTCGACCGCCTCGATGGCGACCATGGCCGGGTCGAAGCCACCGGTGGCGATCATCACCACGATCGGGGTCAGGATCAGCGCGAAGATCATCAGCGTGGCCTGCACGGTGTCGGTCCAGCTCACTGCCAGGAAGCCACCGATGAAGGTGTAGGCGATGGTCGCCGCGGCGCCGGCCCACAGCGCGGTCTCGTAGGACATGCCGAAGGTGCTTTCGAACAGGCGAGCACCGGCCACCACGCCAGAAGCGCAGTAGATGGTGAAGAACACCAGGATCACCAGTGCCGAGAAGATGCGCAGGATGCGGCTGTTGTCTTCGAAGCGATTGGTGAAGTAGTCAGGCAGGGTCAGGGCGTTGCCGTTGTGCTCGGTCTGCACGCGCAGACGGCCGGCGACGAACAACCAGTTGAGGTAGGCGCCGATCACCAGACCGATGGCGATCCAGCTTTCCGAGATGCCGGCGACGAAGATCGCGCCCGGCAAGCCCATGAGCAGCCAGCCACTCATGTCGGAGGCGCCGGCGGACAATGCGGTAACGAAGCTACCGAGGCTACGGCCACCGAGGATGTAGTCGGAAAGGTTCTTGGTACGAAGATAGGCGATCAGGCCGATCAGCACCATGGCTGCGATGTACACCACGAAGGTGACGAGCATTGGAGTATTAGCTGTCATTTTGGGGGGCTCCCCTCTCGTTTGTTGTTCTCGGGCACCGTGCCCTGATTGGCAAAGTGCACCCGCTTTTGCGGATGCGGGGCTCCGGTCTCTTCCTCGTCACACCGATATCGAGTGGGCACGATCAAGGCAGATACCGGTGCAGTGAAACCTCCACCACCTCGTCACTGCATCGGCAAGTGCCTGGGCACTTTCCCTGACCTCCCTGGCTTGCGCCTGCGGCCACCGAATCGCGTTACCATCACAGTTCGACTGCATGAACCTCTCTTATCGGTCTAGCCCAGCAATGCTGGTCTGACCAATAGACGCAGACAAAAACGGTCGTAACGAAAGTGAAGGGCGGAATTTAGTGGCAGAAGCGAGCGGGCTTCTTGCTGAAAGCTCTGGAGTTTTTACAGAAATCTCCGACTTGGGGAACTTCCGGCAAACAGCTGTTTCGGCCCTTCGCCGATAACCTGATCGCTCGATCAGCCGTTGTCAGGCTGGCGAAAAGGCAGATAGCTCCGCGCCTCTTGCGCGTAAACCCGCACGCCAGAGCGCTCCTGCTCGAGAAAGTCGGCAACGGCAGCATGCAGTCCCGGGTGACGGAGATAGTGCCAAGAGCGGGTGAGAACCGGCTCGAAGCCTCGGATCAGTTTGTGCTCGCCCTGCGCCCCGGCATCGAAGCGCTGCAGACCTTCGGAGATGGCCAGCTCCATGCCCTGATAGAAGCAGGTTTCGAAATGCAGCCGATCGAATTCGGCCAGACAACCCCAGTAGCGGCCATAGAAGGTATCGCCATCGACCAGGCTGAAGGCCATGGCCAGCGCGCGGCCATGCTGCGTCGCGAACACCACCCGAATCATCTCGGGCATACGCTCAGCCAGCAGGCTGAAAAAGTCCCGCGTCAGATAGGGCGCCTGGCCACGCACGTGGTAGGTGTTGGCGTAGCAGTGATAGACGAAATCCCAGTCCGCCTCGCTCAATTCGCGGCCCAGACGCCTGTCGAACTCGATGCCCTGCCCCGCCACCTGTTCACGTTCCTTGCGCATCTGCTTACGTTTGCGCGAGCTGAGCGCATCGAGAAAGTCCTGGAAATCCCGGTAACCCCGATTGTGCCAATGGAACTGGCAACCCAAGCGCTCCAGCCACCCCGGTCGTCGCATCATGACGGCATCACAGGCCGGACTGGTGAAGTTGATATGCAGGCTCGACAACTCTTCCTCGCTCAAACCGGCCGTCAGCGCGTCGAGCAACTGCCCGGCCGCATGGGCATCCCCCAGCAAGCGCGCCCCGCTCACCGGCGAGAACGGCACGGCGCCCAACAGCTTGGGGTAGTAACCGATTCCGGCACGGCGACAGGCGTCAGCCCAGCCGTGATCGAACACGTATTCGCCGTAGGAGTGCTGCTTCAGATAAGCCGGTAGCGCCGCCTGCACGTTGTCGTGCTCATCGCACCAAAGCCGGTGTGAGGGCTGCCAACCACTGCGGCCGCCAACGCTGCCGCTGTCCTCCAGCGCACTGAGAAAGGCATGACGCAGAAAGGGTTGTGGCTGCGCCAGCAGTCCGTCCCATACGTCCGCGGATACAGCATGAAGCGAGTCGATGATGGTGAGGGGCATGACCTGAGTCCCAGAAGCCAGACTGCAATATATCTCTAACAATGCACCCGCAATATGAGGAGGCCAACCCTTATAACCTTGAGCTCTGTATAGGAGTTATCCATGCAAAAGTCCCTTCTCGCCCTCGGAGTCGCGTTGTTGCTCGGCAGTGGCACTGCCCTCGCCCAGAAGTCGATCACTCATCCCTTTCACGCGAGTCAGGCAGAAGACGCACCGAACAACGTTCACATGGCGGTGGAAATCCCGGCAGGCAGCTTCATCAAATATGAAATCAACGAAGAAGGTCTGGTCTTCGTCGATCGCTTCCAGTCCATGCCTGTTGTCTACCCTGCCAACTACGGCTCGCTGTCTCGCACACTAGGCGGCGACAACGACCCATTGGACGGTCTGGTGCTAACTCGCGAGCCTCTTCATCCAGGCGTCCTCATCAAGTTCCGTCCGATCGGCTATCTGAAGATGATCGACGGCGGTGAAGCGGACGAGAAAATCATTGGCGTGCCCAGCAGTGATATCGATCCGACTTACGACAACATCAAGGATATTGATGACCTGCCCTTGATCGAGCGCCAGCGCATCGAGGCTTTCTTCCGCGTTTACAAGCAACTGCCAGAAGGCCGCAAGAAAGTCGAACTCAATGGCTATGGCAACGCCGCCGAAGCCCGCCAGATGATCCAGAAGGCGCTGGACAACTACAAGAACAACTGAGTAACCGCTAAAAAAGGCCCGGCCAAGTGCTGGGCCTTTTCAATTACAGCCTTCAACTTTCCCCGGCTAGAGCCTTCTTGTAGCTGGTGGCATAGTTCAGCTTGCGACCGGCTACTTTGTTCAGCTCCTTGCGATCCATCGACGAATAACCACCCAGTTCACGGGCCTTGAATCCACTGTTGCCGACTTCGTCTTCCGGCGCGAGCGCCACCATCTTCTTCGCAGCAATTTCGACCGCATCGCGGTAATCGCCACGGTCACTTAGGTCATATGTATCCAGCGACATCACCGAACGCAGCCAGTTGCCCCAATAGAACTCCAGAAACTCAGGGGCCACTTCGCCAGAACGCGGCTTGTCGTAACCCACCTCGCGAGTGAAGTACACCAGCGCTCGATAGGGGTCGTTGGCCAGATGCTGCAAACCGAGCTGGCTCGGTATCTGTTGAGGATCAATGGCCTGGCCGTTGCCGTCCTTGAGCCAGACCTTGCGCGCCTGCGCCATGCGTTGCCAGAAGCTGGCCATGTCAGCGCTGTCACTGAAGTTGTCAGTCACCCGCACCCACATGTTCAGATTTTCACCGCCCTTGGGATGCTCCATAAGCACGGTGAAAGTGTGATGACCATCGGTAAGGAACAACTTGCCTTCGGGGCCGATGACCACGGTTTTCATCTCGCTGCTACGAGCACCGACCTTATCCTGGCAGGTGAAACTTTCCGGTTTCCGCAGGTCGGCGTCACCCGGCACATTGGCACTCTCGCCCTGCCCGTTGGCCTCGCAATATTCGTCGAACAGTTTATTGCGCTCTTGCGCGAAGCGGCCGAGCTTGTAGTAGATCTGGTCATACCCAACCGCAGCCTGGGTCGGGTGCAACGCTTGCAGCGGCACCTGAAGCAACTCACCGGGCTTGGCTGCACTGTAATCCTGGGCCAGGACGGTCGAACTCAGGCCGAGCGCAACCAGTATCAAAGTGATTTGACGCATCGAAACATCTCCAAAGGACTTGGCGATAAAAAAGCCCCGCCATTGGCGGGGCTCAATCAGGAGCAACGGATGAAGGTATTGCTTAGAACACGTACTGCAGGCGACCTACGATTGCCTTGCCGTCATCCTGCACGCTCTTGCCACCGACCTGGTTGGAGGTGTTGATGTTGTCCACCTGGTAATCGACGTAGTTCAGGCTGGTACGGACGGACGGGGTAACGAAGTAGTTCACACCCACCACCATGGCCTTGGTCTCGAACTCATCGTTCACGTCGTCAGCCACGATACCGGCCAGACCCAGGTTGCCCGGAATGGCGCCCGCATCGGAATCGATTGTGGTGCTTTCGTAACGGGCGAAGACTTCCCAGGAACCTTTCATGTTGTCCGGCTTGTCCCACTTACCGTCAGCAGCCTTGTACTGGCGCACGCCGTTGAACATGTAGGAAACCTGAGCGTAGTAACCGCTGAGGTCGACGTCGGATTTCGCACCGGCCAGAGTTTCACCACTGATCTGACGCTGGAAGTACTCAGCCTGCGCACGGAAAGAGCCGAACTGAGCACCGGACTCCAGCACCCATTCAACGTCCTTGTCAGCCACGCGCACGTCGCCAAAGGTCAGGCGGAAGTCGTTGTCGCTACGGATACCCATGCGGGTGCGAGCGCGAGCACGGTTATCGTCGGACTCGCTGTTGTGGTAGTTGGCAGCGAGGTGAATGACGTCAGTGCCATTGAGGTACGGAGCCCAGTGAGCGCGAAGGGTATAGCCGTACAGCTCGTCGTTGTCCTCGCTCTTGTAGTTGTTGTCACCTTCGTAGGTGGCAACCTGAGCCATCAGGCCGTAGTTGTCACCGGAGTGTTTGAAGTTGACGCCGAACTGAGTGTCCTCATCACCATTGAGGAAGTCGTACATGAACGGACGTTCGATGGCGGTGATCCAGGAAGAGCTGGTGGTGTTTTCCAGGCCGTAGTCAACGCCGAAACGGCCGACGGTGAAGGTACCGATGTCCAGGCCGGTGTAGGCGATGAAAGCGCGGTCGACACTGGTGTCATCGGCTTCGTCGTAGCTCAGGCGAAGACCCCAGTCCCAATCGCTGTAGGCGGTGCCTTCGAGGCCGAACTCACCACGACGGATGAAGGTGTTGAAGGTATCGTCGAACGGCTTGTTCTGATCGGCAGCCATCAGACCATCGAATTGAGTAGCGTCCCACTGCAGCTTGCCGCTCAGCTTGAAGCTGAACGCCTTGTCGGTGGTAGCGACTTCCAGGCCGCCTTTGGTCTTGATCACGAGATCGGCGCCGTCAGTGGTGACGGTACCGGCGAAAGCCTGGGCGGAGACGGCCAGAGCCAGGGCGCTGGCTGCGAAACCGGCGAAGTGCTTACGGATCATCGAGGATTCCCCTGTTGGACTTTAAGTGTTGAAAACACCCGAGCAATGGGCTCGTTCGTGTTGGGGGGAATCTTGGCGAGGGGTTATTTCAGCTCAGTTGCCGATATATAAAGATTTGATGACAGCGGAACTTTTTACTTCCTATGCTTATAAGCAGATCAGGAGGAATGTAGCCGCGGTCCCAGCAGGATGATCAAAGCCCCCGCCAGACACAGCGCAGCACCCAACCAGTCGCTGAGCATTGGCCGGGTCTTTTCAATCAAGGCCAGCCACACCAGCGAAGCGACGATATAGACACCGCCATAGGCGGCATACGCGCGACCAGCGAAGGAGGCTTCGACGCGGGTCAGAATCAGTGCGAACAGCGCCAGGCTGAGCAGCCCGGGCGCGATCCACCAGGCGCTGCGATCAAGCCGCAGCCACATCCAGAAGGCATAACAGCCGGCGATCTCGAACAGGGCCGCCAACAGAAACCATAGATAGTTGATCATCCTCGCCTCCTAACCGCGCAAAGCGCCTTCGCGCTCCCAGGCGCAACGCACGCGTAGCCCACCTTCCTGCGGACTATGAAAGCCGCTATCGGACTCCCAGCGAAAGGTATGCATGCCGTTGAGTTCGGTTTCCAGATGCACCACCGCGCTGGCCCAGTACAGACGCTTGAGCAGCGCCTCGAAGGCTTCGATCCACAGGTTCCATTCGTACTCGATCGCGCCATAGCTGGCGCCGAAGTGGATCACCTGGGTCTGGTACAAGCCGGCACCGGGTAGATCGCAGAAGGAGAACATTTCACGACCAAGAAACGGCCAGAGCTCACCGGCCGGCAATTCGGCCAGCACGCCATGATTGGTTTCACGGCGCAGGCGACGTTGCTCGGGGTCATCCGAGGGCCAGTCGCGGATGCAGCCATAGACGATGGATTCGGACTCCACACCGGCACTCCTGAAAAAGCAGAACGCCTTCTAACACAGCACGCCTGGGCAAGAAAGGAACTGCTGCCAATTCTTCAGCGAGGCTGACGTCTGCTACACCCCAGCAACCACGCCACCAGCGTCATCACCAGCGCCAACGCAGTGAGCACTGCAAACGGCAGACGGTAGCTGCCGGACAGGTCGCGCGCCAAGCCGGTGAGAATGGGCGTCAGGCAACCCAGGCTGTAACCGGTGAACAGCATCATCGCCGTCCAGCGGCTGACAGCCATCGGCGAGCCGGCTTCGTAGAGCGGTAGCACCAGCGACAGGGCGAAGGAGCCGCCCAGCGAAAAACCCAGGATCACCGCCCACAGTTCCGGAACGAAACGCGGCATAAAGGTGACCATCGCCAGGCAACCGCAGGTGACCGCACCGCAAGCCAACAGTAGCGGATAACGCGCGTTGTAGCGCTGCGCCAGCCAGGGCAGCAGGAACGAGCTGGGCAGCCCCATGAGCATGGCCAGACTAAGCAGCGAGTTGCTGCGCAGCATGCTCAGCCCCGCTTCGTGATAACGCGCCACGGCCCAGGTCGCGATGGCATAGAACAAGCCCGCTTGAATGGCGAAGAAGCAACTGATCAGCCACGCGCGCGGCTGCCGCCAGGGCAGGCCACCGCTTTCCTGCTCATTGGCAGCACCCGCCTGGTTGGGCAGCCACAGCCAGAGCATGACCCCGAACAGCGCAGGTGCCGCCCATACCGCCAGGCCCAGGTGCCAGGCGTCACCGAACAACGCGGTGGCCGGCGCGGTGAGCACTGCGCCACCAGCCCCACCAATGGCCATACCCAGTGAATACCAGCCCACCACGCGCCCCATCTGGCTGGCGAAGTGACGCCTGATGAATCCCGACAACAACGGCCCGGCGACCGCGATGCCAGCGCCCAGGGCAATGGCGCTGCCGATCAACACCGCACTCTGGTGCGCGGCCAGACGTGCCAGCAGCGCCAGGCCGATCAGCCCAAGGCAGAGCACGATGGTGCGTTCGAGCCCCCAGCGCATGGCCAGGCGCGGCGCCAGCGGTGCGAGCAGGCCCATGCACAACACCGGCAAGGCCGTGGTCAGGCTGATGAAGCTGCGACTCAGCGACAGCTCTGCAGCGATGCGTTCGATCAGCGGTGCAAGGGAGGTGATGCCGGGGCGCAAATTGATCGCCGCCAGCACCAGGGCCACTAGCAGTAGGGCCCGAGGGACTGGTTTCACGAGGTATCCGAAGTCATTACGGCAGGCAGGCCGGGGCGGCCACCCTACCCCCGGAGGTCACACCAGGCAAGCCTGCCGGCGAAAATAGCTGACTCCATGGTCAGCTGATCGATTTGACCTTGCCGCGCATTTTTTCGGCCATGCTGGCCATCTCGTCGTACAGCGCCTGCGGATTCTTCTGCTTCAGTGCCCAGGCCATACGGCCCATCTCATGCGGCAGAATCAGGAAGCTGCCCTTGGCCACTTCGTCATGAATGTAAGTAGCGATATCTGCTGCGCTGATCGGCGAGCTTTCCAGCAGCTTGCCGACCTGGGCCTTCATCGCCGGAGTAGGGCCACGGAAGGAGTCCAGCAGGTTGGTCTGGAAGAAGGATGGGCAGACCACGTGCACGCCGATCTCCAGTTGACGCAGCTCTACCAGCAGACTTTCCGACAGCGCCACCACACCGGCCTTGGCGACGTTGTAGTTGCTCATGCCCGGCCCCTGCATCAGGGCCGCCATCGAGGCGATGTTGACGATCTTGCCCTTACTCTTTTCCAGCAGCGGCAGGAATGCCTTGCAACCCTTGACCACGCCCATCAGATTGATCGAGATCTGCCAGTCCCAGTCCTCCAGCGACAGCTCGCTGAAAAAGCCGCCAGAGGCGACACCGGCGTTGTTGACGATGATGTCGATACCACCGAACTGCTCCTCGCAGGCCTGCGCCAGAGCGGTCAGCTGGCTGTAGTCACGCACGTCGCAGCGTCGGGTGAAGCCATCACCGCCAGCCTCACGGACCAGTTTCAATGTTTCCGCCAGGCCGGCCTCGTTGACGTCGGCCAGCGCCAGTCGCCAGCCCTCGCGTGCCCAACGCAGGGCAATTTCGCGTCCCAGGCCGGAGCCCGCGCCAGTGATCATCATGCGGTTTTGCATAGCAGCCCTGCCTTCAATGTTTGGTTGCAATGATTGGCAGTGTAGCGAAGGCAATAAAGCACCCGCGCCTTCATCAGACTTATGAATAGGCAGGGCAAATCGCGATCAAGCCTTGTTGCGCCAGCGCCAGATCAGCCAGCCGTATACGCTCAGGTTGACCAACACCACGATCGCGCCCAGATAGAGCTGGATCTTTGGCGTGAGCCCGGCCGGATAGATCAGCGGTATCAGGTAATGCTCGATAAAGCCGCCGTCATAGCCAGCCTGCCCGGCCGCGCGGCGTAACTGGTTTTCCCAGGGCGTCAGCGGACAACCCAGATGCAAACACTCCACCACGATGCCCCAGACCACTGCAGGTATATGCAGCCAGATCAGACGCGGCCAGCGCAGCAGCAACAAGCCACCCAGTAGCACGAACAGGATGAAACCCAGGTGCACCAGCACCAGGGCATCGGCAGCCATGCGCCAAAGCATTGCGGCTCAGTCCACCACGAACAGGCGTGCGCCAGACATCGTCGATGAACGATGAGCCTCGGCCCCATCCGCCACCTGATAACTCATACCAGGCTTGAGCACGAATACCCGGCCATCCTCAAGCTCGGTGGTCAGCTCTCCCTCCAGACACAACAGCACATGCCCTTTTCGGCACCAGTGGTCGGCCAGGTAGCCCGGCGAATACTCGACCATGCGCACACGCAGCGCACCGAACTGGCAAGTACGCCAACGTGCCACGCCTCGCTCACCCGGATGCTCGGTCGCTGGTATAGCAGCCCAGTCCGTTACGCCGAAGGGAATATCACTAATCTGCATCGCCCAACTCCACCGAAAGAGAGCGCCACCTTAACGCAGACACCCCGAGGCAAAATAAATAGAAAGAGACTCTCTAAGAACAGAAATCAATTGACCAACACTATCGAGACCATGCAAAGGCCACATTTCCCGACACTGACGAACAGGACTAGCCTCTCTTACATGACGAAATGATTCTCAACGAGGTGCATCATGCTCAAGACCCTGACCTTCACCATCATGCACTTCTGCATCGCCTTCGGCGTCACCTACGCCCTGACTGGCAGTGTCGCAGCCAGCGGCATGGTGGCGGCCATCGAGCCCCTGTGCAACTCGGTGGGCTTCTACTTTCACGAGAAGGTCTGGCAGCGTTTCGAACGCCGTCGTCAGCCTGCGGCAGAGCGCCCAAAGCATGCCTGGCTGCACCACCACGCCTGATTGAAAAAGCCTGGAGTCAGTCGGCGCGCCTCTTGTTGCGGCTACGCATGTTTCCTTGAGATAAGGCAGGATAGTCTGGCACTTTGCCCCGCTTGCTGCTGTCATAAGCCAGCTGCTCAACCCAGACGTTCTCTTATTCAAAGGGACTTAATACATGCCCAGCCTTGCCCGACTCGCCGCCTTGCTCGGCGGCCTGGTCTTCTGTGCCTCCGCGATGGCCGCCGACGTGGATGCCGAAAGCTACGGCTACCCACTGGCCAACCCTTTCGAGGCGACCATCGCCACCACGCCGCCGGAGCTGCGCCCGACGCTGCCGGCCGATGGCGACATCCGGCAACGCGACTACTCGGTACGCCTGCGCCCGGATCGTGAGTTTGAATTGCTGGACAACTTCTGGCCGGTGACCAAGCTGCGTTACCGCCTGGCCCAGCAGAACGGTCGTGCGCCGCTGATTTTCATCATCTCCGGCACCGGCGCGCACTATGCCAGCGGCACCACCGAATACCTGAAGAAGCTGTTCTACGGCGCTGGCTTCCATGTCGTACAGCTGTCGTCACCGACCAGCTACGACTTCATGGCCGCTGCCTCGCGCTCGGCCACGCCAGGCTACAGCCCGGATGATGCCGACGATCTGTACCGCGCCATGCAGGCCGTGCGTGCCCAGCATCCAAAGCTGGAGGTCAGCGAGTTCCTGCTGACCGGCTACAGCCTGGGGGCGCTGCATGCCGCCTTCGTCAGCCAGTTGGACGAAACCCGGCGTGCCTTCGATTTCAAACGCGTGCTGCTGCTCAACCCGCCGGTCAACCTCTACACCTCTGTCAGCAACCTGGACAAGCTGGTGCAGACCAAGGTGCAAGGCATCGACAACAGCACCAATTTCTATGATTTGGTGCTGGGCAAGCTGACTCGCTACTTCAACGACAAGGGCTACCTCGATATCAACGAGGCCATGCTCTACGACTTCCAGCAATCCAAGGAAAAACTCTCCGACGAGCAGATGGCAATGCTGATCGGCACCTCGTTCCGCTTCTCGTCTGCCGATATCGTCTTCACTTCGGACCTGCTCAACCGCCGCGGCCTGATCACTCCGCGCGACTACCGCATCACCGAGAGCACCAGCCTCACGCCATTCTTCCAGATGGCCCTGCGCTGCGACTTCGACTGCTACATCGCCGAACAGTTGATGCCCATGTGGCGTGCGCGTTATGACGGCGGCAGCCTCAACCAGTTGATCGACAAGAGCAGCCTCTACGCCCTGGAGGACTACCTCAAAGGCAGCGACAAGGTCTCGGTGATGCACAATGCCGACGACCTGATCCTCGGCCCGGGCGACATCGGCTTCCTGCGCCGCACTTTCGGCGACCGCCTGACCCTTTACCCGCGTGGCGGGCACTGCGGCAACCTCAACTATCGCGTCAACAGTGACGCCATGCTGGAGTTCTTCCGTGGTTAAGCACAGCACTCTCATCTTTGCCCTGCTGCTGGCCAGCGGGCAGACACTGGCCGAAAGCCAGGTCGACGCAGACGGTTTCACCAACCCGCTGCAGAACCTGCAGTTCAACCCAGGACTGGATCAGCAGGAGTTCGAACGCGCCTCCAGTGACGCCCTGCAGGTCTATGACCCGCTGGAGTCGTGGAACCGCCGCGTCTACCACTTCAACTACCGCTTCGATCAATGGGTATTCCTGCCCGTGGTCGACGGCTATCGCTACGTCACACCGAACCTGGTGCAAACCGGCGTGCACAACTTCTTCAACAACCTCGGCGAGATTCCCACGCTGGCCAACAGCGTGCTGCAGCTCAAGGGCAAGCGGGCGATGAACAGCACCGCGCGGTTGCTGTTCAATACCATCCTCGGTGTCGGCGGTATCTGGGACCCGGCGACGAAGATGGGCCTACCCCGATTGAGCGAAGACTTCGGCCAAACCCTGGGCTACTACGGCGTACCCGCAGGGCCTTACCTGATGCTGCCACTGCTCGGACCATCGAACCTGCGCGACACCGGCGGGCTGGTGGCGGACTACAGCCTGGAGAACGCGGTCAATTACCTCGATGTGGCCGACGCCAGTCGCAGCAATCCCGGCATCACCGCACTGCGCATCGTCGACACCCGCGCCAATACCGGCTTCCGCTATGGCCAACTCAACTCGCCGTTCGAGTACGAGAAGATCCGCTACTTCTACAACGAGTCGCGCAAGCTGAAGATTGCCGACTGAGCCCTCGGCCATGCATCGAATTTATCGATGCATGGCCCGCAAATTTTCCACACAAACATCGATTAAATGCGACTAGCATGGCGTCATTCCTACCTTTCAAGGAGCCGCCATGACCTCGCAACGCCGCGTCATCAGCATCCAGCCTGGCCAACCCGCCTCGGACGGCGCCGGTGTGCGCCTCAACCGCGTGATCGGCGGACCGGGCCTGGAACGCTTCGACCCCTTCCTGATGCTCGACGAGTTTTCCACCGACAACCCCGACGACTACATCGCCGGCTTCCCGCCGCACCCGCATCGTGGTTTCGAAACCATCACCTACATGCTCGAAGGGCGCATGCGCCATGAAGACCATCTGGGCAACGTCGGCCTGCTCGGCAGCGGCGGCGTGCAATGGATGACGGCTGCGCGCGGCATCATCCACAGCGAGATGCCCGAGCAGGAGTCCGGCGCCATGCGCGGCTTCCAACTGTGGCTCAACCTGCCAGCCAAGGACAAGTTGGGTGAAGCGGGCTACCGCGATATTCCAGCCACCGACATCCCGCGCATCAACACGGCGTCCGGCGCCGAGGTGGTGGTGATCGCTGGTGAATTCGATGACGGCGAGATCCGCCAGGCCGGCGCCGTGCAGCGGCCACATACCCAGCCTCAGCTGTTCGACCTGAACCTGCCGGCCGGCAGTCAGGTTTCACCGCGCCTGGCCGATGGTCAGCGGGTCATGCTGTACGTTTACCAAGGCCTGCTCGAGCTGCCCGAGGCCAGTACACAACCGGTCAGCGCCGGGCGTCTGGTGCGGCTATCCGACGAGGGTGAGCTGCACCTGGCCAGCACCCATGGTGCGCGGGTATTGCTGATCGCCGGCACACCACTGAACGAACCCATCGTCCAGTACGGACCGTTCGTGATGAACAGCCGCGAGGAAATCGAGCAGGCCATGCGCGATTTTCGTGATGGTGTGCTGGCCTGACGTGCATCAAGCGGAATGGGCGACCTCGGCCAACCCGAGAAAACGGCAGAGGTCGGCCTTGCGCGTCATCGCATCCTGATAACCCAACTCGATCAGTTCACTGCAGTAGCCGGGCTCGAACAACAGGTAACTGAGCACGCCCGCTCCACCGGCCTTGGTCGCCCCCGGGCCGCGCAGAAACAGGCGCAGCGCCTTGGGCAGCTCACGCTGATGGCGCGCGGCGATCTGATCCAGCGGCTGGCTCGGCGCGATCACCAGCACGTCCACCGGGTTCAAACCCAAGCCACGCGGACGCCGCTCCGGCGGCACCAGTGCGCTCATCTGGTTGAGCCGCTCGAGCAGCTCGATGTCCGTCTCCAGATTGTCGATAAAGGTACTGTTGAGCATATGCCCGCCGATCTGCGCCAGGCTCGGCGGTCGAGTGCTGATCACGCGCGGCAGCTCGGCATTGGGTTCGAGCTGGGCATTGCCGCTGACACCGATCACCAGCACGCGGCTGGCCCCGAGATGCAGTGCCGGGCTGATCGGCGCCGCCTGGCGCACTGCGCCGTCGCCAAAATACTCACGGTTGATCTTCACCGGCGGAAAGATCAGCGGGATCGACGCGCTGGCCAGCAAATGGTCGAGCTGCAGACGCGTCGGTACACCGACGCGACGATGGCGGAACCAGGGATCGATAGTGGCGCGGCCCTGATAGAAGGTCACCGCCTGGCCACTTTCGTAGCCGAAGGCAGTCACTGCTACCGCTCGCAGCTGGCGATGGCGCACGGCCGCAGCGATGCCGGAGAAGTCCAGCTCGCGCTCCAGCAACTCACGCAACGGCGAACTGTCGAGCAAGGCCACAGGAACATCGCGCCCCAGGCCAAGCAGGCTGTGGCCAATGAAGCGCGCCGCCTGACGCAGCACGCCGGGCCAGTCGCTGCGGTACACCATATGGGTATGAAAGCCTTGCCAGACCGAGGTCAGGCGCCGTACGGCTTCGCCGAACTGCAGCGCGCCACAGGCCAGGCCAACGGCATTGATCGCCCCGGCCGAGGTCCCGACTATCACCGGAAAGGGATTGTGCGAGGCGTCCGGCAGTAGATCGGCGATGGCTGCCAACACCCCGACCTGATAGGCCGCCCGCGCCCCGCCACCAGAGAGGATCAGCCCGGTAACGGGCGCATCGGGGCGGGCAATCACGGTCATCGAGCGGTCCTGTTTTTCGTTGCAGTATAGATGCGCTACTTGCGCTTACCGTACAGCTTCGGCTCCCCCTCGGGACGCGTCTTGAAACGCCGATGCGCCCACAGGTACTGCTCCGGGCAGGCACTGACCACCTGTTCGATCCACTGGTTGAGACGCAGGCAATCGGCCTCCTCGCTCTCGCCGGGGAAGCCTTCGAGCGGCGGATGGATCACCAGACGATAACCGCTGCCATCGGCCAGACGCTGCTGGGTAAAAGGCACCACGCGCGCCTTGCCCAGGCGGGCGAACTTGGTGGTGGCGGTAACCGTGGCCGCCTGAATACCGAACAGCGGCACGAAGATGCTCTGCTTGCGGCCGTAATCCTGATCCGGCGCGTACCAGATCGCACGGCCGGCACGCAGCACCTTGAGCATGGCGCGAATGTCCTCGCGCTCGATGGCGCTGGCATCGAGGTTGTGGCGTTCGCGGCCACGACGCTGGATGTAGTCGAACAGCGGGTTGTCGTGCTCGCGGTACATGCCGTCGATGGTGTGCAACTGACCGAGCAGCGCGGCGCCGATCTCCAGGGTGGTGAAGTGCACCGCCATGAGGATCACGCCCTGCCCCTCGGTTTGCGCCTGCTGCAGATGCTCGAGGCCTTCGACATGCGCCAATCGCGCCAGACGCTCCTTGGGCCACCACCAGCTCATGGCCATCTCGAAGAAGGCGATACCGGTGGAGGCGAAATTCTCCTTGAGCAGGCGCTCGCGCTCGGCAGCGCTCTTGTCGGGGAAGCAAAGTTCCAGATTGCGCGCAGCGATCTGCCGGCGCGAGATTGCCGTGCGGTACATCAGCCAGCCCAGTGCCCGCCCCAGTTTCAGCTGCAGGCCATAAGGCAGTTGCACCACCAGCCACAGCAATCCGAAGCCCAGCCACAGCGGCCAGAAGCGCGGATGAAGAAAATAGGCGCGAAAGCGGGGGCGATCCATTAGACGTTTCCGATCACTTACAAAGCCGCGCATTCTAACGCAGTTTTCCCGACCAGCTCGCTGGCATCACTGCCGTCAGAGCAGGTCACGACAGCGAATCGACAGCCAAGCCTTGCCTCTTCCCAGCCTCGCTGACGCGCGCGGCTTGCGGCATGCGGGCTATCTCGTTATAAGTCCGGCATCTTTCGACTCGCCAGAAGGCCCATCGCACCACCATGAGCCAAGCCGACCTCCTCGCCCAAGACCCCGTATTCCAGCTCAAGGGCAGCATGCTCGCCATCACCGTGATGGAACTGGCGCACAACGATCTCGAACGCCTCGACGCGCAACTCACGGAAAAAGTCGCCCAGGCCCCGGCCTTCTTCAGCAACACGCCGCTGGTGCTGGCCCTGGACAAACTGCCGGAAGGCGAAGGTGAACTGGACCTGGCCGAGCTGATGGCCGTCTGCCGCCGCCATGGCCTGCGCACCCTGGCCATCCGCGCCTCGCGGGAAAGCGACGTCGCCGCTGCCGAAGCCATGGATCTGCCGGTACTGCCGCCGTCCGGTGCACGCGAACGCCTCCTCGATCCAGCGCCAAAGAAAATCGAAGAAAAACCGGCCGAACCCGAGCACAAACCCAGTCGCATCATCACCAGCCCGGTGCGCGGCGGCCAGCAGATCTATGCCCAGGGTGGCGATCTGATCGTGCTGGCACCGGTCAGCGCCGGGGCGGAACTTCTCGCCGATGGCAACATCCATGTTTACGCGCCCATGCGTGGCCGCGCCCTGGCGGGCATCAAGGGCAACACCAAGGCACGGATTTTCTGTCAGCAAATGGGCGCCGAAATGTTGTCGATCGCCGGCCATTACAAGGTTGCCGAAGACCTGCGCCGCGACCCGCTGTGGGGCGATGCAGTGCACGTCAGCCTGTCGGGTGACGTGTTGAACATCACCCGCCTTTAACGGATACTGCGGCCACTTTTTACGGACACAAAAAGGGCATCTGGAAGCCTTTAACGGCCTCAGATTCCCGCGTTTTATTCATTTTTTGGGGTGAATCACCTTGGCCAAGATCCTCGTAGTCACTTCCGGCAAAGGTGGCGTCGGTAAAACCACCACCAGCGCTGCCATCGGTACCGGCCTCGCCCTGCGCGGGCACAAGACCGTCATCGTCGACTTCGACGTCGGCCTGCGTAACCTCGACCTGATCATGGGCTGCGAACGCCGCGTGGTGTACGACTTCGTCAACGTCGTCAACGGCGAAGCGACCCTGACCCAGGCCCTGATCAAGGACAAGCGTCTCGAGAACCTCTATGTGCTGGCCGCCAGCCAGACCCGTGACAAGGACGCGCTGACCCAGGAAGGCGTCGAGAAGGTCATCAGCGAGCTGTCGCAGAATTTCGAGTACGTGGTCTGCGACTCGCCAGCCGGCATCGAGAAAGGCGCGCACCTGGCGATGTACTTCGCCGACGAAGCCATTGTCGTGACCAACCCGGAAGTATCCTCGGTACGTGACTCCGACCGCATGCTCGGCCTGTTGGCGAGCAAATCGCGCCGCGCCGAGAAAGGCGAAGAACCGATCAAGGAACACCTGCTGCTCACCCGCTACAACCCCGAGCGCGTCACCAAGGGCGAGATGCTTGGCGTCGAAGACGTCGAGGAAATCCTCGCCATTCGCCTGCTCGGCGTGATCCCCGAATCCCAGGCCGTGCTCAAGGCATCCAACCAGGGTATCCCGGTCATCCTCGATGACCAGAGCGATGCCGGCCAGGCCTACAGCGACGCAGTCGATCGCCTGCTCGGCAAGGACGTGGCGCACCGCTTCCTGGATGTGAAGAAGCAGGGCTTCCTGCAGCGCCTGTTTGGAGGTCGAGAATGAATATTTTTGACTTCTTGCGTTCGCGCAAGAAGGAAACCACCGCATCCATCGCCAAAGAGCGCCTGCAGATCATCGTTGCCCACGAACGTGGTCAGCGCAGCCAGCCGGACTACCTGCCTGCCCTGCAGCAGGAGCTGGTGGAAGTGATCCGCAAGTACGTCAACATCGAATCGGATCAGGTCCAGGTCGCCCTGGAAAACCAGGGCAGTTGCTCGATCCTGGAGTTGAACATTACCCTGCCGGATCGTTAATCGAGACCGGTTGCGTTCACGGCGGCTTCGGCCGCCGTGTTCGTTTGTAGCCATCGATAGCCTGTAGGAGCGAGCTCTGCTCGCGAATATCGGTAACCTGCATTTTTCGCGAGCAGAGCTCGCTCCTACCAGACCGTTGCGAACGCCCCATGCCGCTAAGCCAGATCGAAATTCTCCACCAGGACGCTGCCCTGCTGGTGATCAACAAGCCCACCCTGCTGCTGTCGGTGCCCGGCCGCGCCGATGACAACAAGGATTGCCTGGTCACCCGCCTGCAGGAAAACGGCTACCCGGAAGCGCGCATCGTGCATCGGCTGGACTGGGAAACCTCCGGCATCATCGTCCTCGCTCGCGACGCCGACAGCCACCGCGAGCTGTCCCGGCAGTTCCACGACCGTGAAACCGAGAAGGCCTATACCGCCCTGTGCTGGGGCCAGCCGCAGGCCGACAGCGGCAGCATCGATCTGCCGCTGCGCTACGACCCGCCGACCAAACCACGTCATGTGGTCGATCACGAACTGGGCAAACACGCCCTGACCCACTGGCGCGTCATCGAGCGCTGCGGCGACTGGTGCCGGGTCGAGCTCACGCCCATCACCGGGCGCTCGCACCAGTTGCGCGTGCATATGCTGTCCATCGGCCATCCACTGCTGGGCGACCGCCTCTACGCTCACGAACAGGCCCTGGCCGCCCATGAGCGCCTGTGCCTGCACGCCAGCATGCTCGCCCTCACCCACCCGCAAACCGGTGAGCGCATGCGTTTCGAGTGCCCCGCTCCGTTCTGATCTGTCGCCTGCGCCGAGGGCAGCCCGATGCCTGCCCTCATCCATCTCCCGTTTCGGCACGCTCAGCCACCCGACATGGAAGGTGTGAGCATCGGTAACACTGCCTGCGCGAACCAGAAGAAAGTTGGCTTTACAGACAAGCCAGCGCTGCCAATCCTGCTATCGGGCATGGTCCTGTTGCGACCGCTTTCAGAAAGACGACCGCCCTCTGATTTCCCGGAACAGAGCCCTATGGCGTCGGCTCCGTGAAGTGCCTGACAAGGCGATGCTCAGTGGTTCATCGACATGGACGCAGGCAGTGGCATCGGGATGCTCGAAAACAATAACGAAGAACAGCTCATCCAGTTGCAGCACATTGGCAAGCACTACCGGCTTGCCGACAAAACGCTGCATATCCTCGACGACGTCTGCCTGCGGATCGCCAGCGGGGAGAGCTGCGCCGTCCTCGGCAGCTCCGGTTCGGGCAAGAGCACCCTGCTCAACGTGCTCGGCCTGCTCGACCTGCCCGATACCGGCAACTACCACCTCAATGGTATCGACGTCGCCCAGGCCAGCCCGGACCAGTTGGCCGCCCTGCGTAACCAGCTGATCGGTTTCGTCTTCCAGAGCTTCAACCTGCTTCCCCGCCTCAGCGCACTGGACAACGTCGCCTTGCCCCTGACCTATCGCGGCATCGCGCCCGGCCAGGCGCGCGAACAGGCGCACGCCATGCTCGCCAGGGTCGGCCTGGGCGAACGCAGCGAGCATCGCCCCGCCAGCCTGTCCGGTGGGCAGCGCCAACGCGTCGCCATCGCCCGCGCGCTGGTCGGCAAGCCTGCACTGATTCTCGCCGACGAACCGACCGGCAATCTCGATGCCAGCACAGCCCAGGAGATCATGGCGTTGCTGCTCGAGCTCAACCGCGAGCAAGGCGTGACGCTGATCGTGGTCACCCATGACCCGCTGATCGCCAACCGCCTGGCGCGCCAGGTCGAGGTGCACCAGGGGCTGCTGCGCGAGGCCGGCGCAGCATGAGCCCGGCCATGCCGTTGAGTACCGGGCCGAGCGCCGCACAGATACTGGTCGAGGCGCTGAACAGCCTACGCATGCTCGGTCGGCGCTCCTTGCTGGCCCTGCTGGGCATCGTCATGGGCAGTTGCTCGGTGGTGGCCCTGCTCAACATCGGCGGCAATGCCGCCGCGCAATCGATAGCGATCTTCCGCAACCTGGGCAGCGATACCCTGGTGCTGCAGCTGCCACCACAACCCACCGGGCGCGACGGCCTGCCCCTGCGTCTGAGCGTGGAAGCGCTGGCTCGACAAACCCAGGCCATCGCCAGCCTGTCTCCGGTGATGACCTATGGCGCACCGGCGATCTTCCACGGACGGATCGGCAACGCCAACATCATCGGCGCCGACCCGGCACTGTTCGAGGCCGCGCGTCTGGATATCGCCAGCGGCCGGTCGCTGTCGGGGTTCGACCGCAAGGAAGCCTATGCGGTCATAGGCGCCTCGCTGGCACAGACCCTGAGCCTGCCGGACGATCCGCTGCAACCGGGTGATCAGTTACGCCTGCAGTCCTATCAATTCAGGGTCGTTGGCATTCTCCAGGAAGGTGCCCCCGGCATGCTCCTGCCGTTCAATGCCAACGAAACGCTGTTCATCCCCATGGAGGGCATGACGCGCATCAATCCCGTGCCACAGATCAGCCACGTTGTGGCCCGCGCCAACAGCGCCGAAGAAGTCATCCAGGCCGGCGAGCAATTGCGCCAGGCTCTCACCCAGCGCATCGCTGGGGATGCTCCGGTTACCCTGATCTTCGCGCAGCAGATCCTCGAGGGCATGCAACAGCAGACCCGAACCTTCACCTACCTGCTGGCAGCGCTCGGCGTCGTCTCGCTGATAGGTGGCGGCGTAGGCGTGATGAACGTGATGCTGATGAACGTCAGCGAACGCCGCCGGGAGATCGGCGTGCGCCTGGCCCTGGGCGCACGGCGCAGAGATATCCGCAACCTGTTCCTGGTCGAGGCCGTGGCCTTGACCAGCGTTGGCGCACTGCTGGGCGCCGTTCTCGGCATGCTGGGAGGCTGGGGCTATGCGCAGCTGTCTGGCTGGGCATTTTTTCTGGCCCCCGGCGCGCTGCCCCTGGGCATCGGCAGTACGGTGCTGGTCGGCCTGTTCTTCGGTCTGCATCCGGCCATCGCCGCGTCGCGCCTGCAACCGGTAGAGGCGCTGCGCGATGAATAGGCGACTGGCGCTCGGCGCGTTCCTCATCGTTACCCTCAGCGCACCAGCACAGGCGTGGCGGGAAGAGCCCTTGCGCCCTTCGGCACCCAGCATGCCCGACCCGGCGCCAGCTGAACTGCTCAGTGAACAGATGGCCGACCTGTCGCTGGTCGACGCGGTGTTTCTCGGGCTGCGCAACAACCGCTCGATCAAGAGCGCCTACCTCTGGCGCATCGCCGACAAGTTCGACCTGCGGGTATCGGAGGACGCGTTCAACCCCAAACTGTATCTCTCCAACAGCTACCGAGCCTCGCGGGGGCATGCCGATAGCCAGCGTGCGGGTCAGTTCGGCGCCACAGCGACCTTGCTGGGAGAATACGGCACCGTGGTCAGCCTCGGCTGGAGCAAGTACCACACGCAAGCCAACCAGGCGGGCTGGCGCCGCAACGACGGCGTCGACTTCAGCATCATCCAGCCGCTGCTGCGTGGCGGCGGGCGCGACGTCACCACCGCGCCACTGCGACTCGCGCAACTGACCGAAGAGGCCAACAGGCTCGGCCTCAAGGCCGGCATCTCGCAGACCGTCGCGGCGATCATCTTCGCTTACCGCGAGCTGCTGCGCGCCCAGGAGCAGCTGGACATCGCCAGGGCCGCCCTACAGCGTTCGCAGGAGCTGTTGAGCGTCAACCAGGCGATGATCGAGGCTGGGCGGATGGCGGAGTTCGAGGTGGTGCAGACCGAAGCCAGCCTGGCCAGCCAGGAGCTTGGCGTCGAGGAAGCGGCCAATCTGGTCGACCGCAGCCGCCTGGAGCTGCTGCGCCTGCTCGCGCTGGATCTCTCTTCGCCAGTGCGGGCAACCGATGCCCTGCACGCTGAAGCGATCGAGATCGATCCCGGCCAGGCCATCAGTCTGGCCGAGCGACAGCAACCCGACTTTCTGCGCCAGTTGATCATGCGCCAGCAAGCGGACATCAACCTGCTGGTCGCCAAGAACCAGAGCCTCTGGGATCTGTCGCTCGAAGTCGGCGCCAATCAGGCCAGAGATCGCTACGGCTCGACCTATGGCAATGGCGCAGATCGCAGCTGGGACAGCTATGCCGGCATACGGCTCGACATCCCCATCGGCGATCTGAGCAGACGCCAGGGGGAAGTACATGCCCGGATCAACGTCGAAGATCAGCAACTGCAGTTGGCCGATGCCCGGCAGGCACTGATCCGCAACGTCAAGGATGTCATACGGGATGTAAGCACCCGCTGGCGCCAGTACGAAATCGCCCAGCGTGGTGTGGAACTGTCCAAGCGCAAGCTGGCGATCGAACGGGACAAGCTGGCCGCCGGGCGCTCCAGCAACTTTCAGGTGCTGAGCTTCGAGAGCGACCTGCAGAACGCCGAGAACGCTCGTCTCAACACCGTGATCGCCTACCTCAACGCGCAGACGCAGCTGGACCTGACCCTGGGCATGACGCTGGAAAGCTGGGACATCATCCTCAATGACCACTAAGCGCAAACACTGGCGCCTACCGCGCCTGATGATCACCGGACTCGCACTGCTGGCGGGCATCGCAGCGCTGTCGTTCCAGATCCAGCCACGCGCCACTGCCGAACCGCCATCCGGGCAGTGGCTGGCCGTGCAGCCGAGCAACCTGGAGCATCGCATCGGCCTGGTCGGCCGCATCGAACCAGCGCGCACCATCAGCATCAGCGCTCCGTTTGGCGGCAACATCGCCAACAACTTCGTCGAACCCGGGCAACGGGTCATCAAGGGCGAGCGTTTGCTCAGCATGGATGCCAGCGAGCTGGAGGTGCAGGTACGTGATGCCCTCTCCACGCTGCTCAAGGCCCGTCGTACGGTGCGCGAACTTCAGGACTGGGAGGCGGGACAGGAGGTAAGCCGGGCACGGCGCGCCTTGCGCAGCGTGCAGATGGGCCTGGACGGCAACGAACAGAAACTCAAGGACACACGCTCCCTGCATGAGCGAGGCATCGTTGCCCGCAACGAACTGGAAGAGCTGGAACGACAGACGCAGCTGCAGCGCCTCGACCTGCAGGCCGCGGAGGCGGAGCTGCAAGCCGTGCTCGAACGCGGCCGCGGCGAGTACCGGCAGATCGCCGAGATGGAGCTGGCCAATGCCGAGGTCAAGCACGCGGCGCTGAGCCGACAGTTGGCCTCAGGAGATATCCTCGCGCCGTTCTCCGGCATCGTCGTGCAGGCCCCCGGCATAAGCGCCGAAGAGGCAGCCAAAGGCCCAGTGCAGACAGGCAGCCGGGTCAGCCAGGGCCAGCCCCTGTTCGGCCTCGCCAGTATCGAGGGGCTGCGCGTCATTGCCCGAGTCGCCGAACTGGACGTCAACCAGTTGAAAGAAGGCCAGCCGGTCGACGTTACCGGCGACGGTTTCGATGGCCAGCACCTGCAAGGCAAGGTCATGGTGGTGGGCGGCCAGGCCCTCGGCGGTAGCGTGCCCGGCGGCAGCTCTCAGTTCGAAGTCGTGGTGAGCATCCCGGAACTGGATGAAGCGCAGATGCGCCAGGTCAGGCTGGGCATGAGCGCCAAGCTGAGCATCCTCACCTATCACAATCCCGACGCGCTCGTGGTGCCCAGCGCCGCAATGCGTCGAGCCGGAGACAAGTGGCTGCTCGACTACCGCAGCGCCCCCGAGCATCCCGTCAGCGTGGTCGAAGTCGAGGCCGGACGCTCGATGCCTGATGGGCTGGAAGTCTTCGGGCTCGAGCCCGGTTACGTACGAGTCGCAAACTGAGCACACCGCCCCCATCCATTGGTATGGATCGGCGACAGGCGGTGTGTAGCTTCTTCCCGGTTACTCACAGCTGATCGATCGGTCAGCAGTCCTACCCATCCTTGGCTGGGGTTTTCTTTCGCCACAGAAGATTACCTTAGAGGCAGACAACGAGCCCGCCGATTGCACCGCCCGGTCTGCATATCGCTCAACTCGAATGGTCCTGCCAACACATAACGGGGAGCTTGAACCAGATGGAACTGCTCGCTAGGCAACTCTTCATCCGCTCCTGCTTTCTGTCTGGGCGCAATCACATCACGCCTCGGCATGTTGTGGCCTCCCACTCTATTTCTTCAGCCATTACACCCGGCAAGAAATAAGGACGTTTCACCGCGATTCGGCGAACTTTTGCTTCGCCTGCAAAACAGTCAACTGCATGCATATGACGACACTTGCATGAAGTTAGCTGTATCCCGAGCGCCTGCCTGAAAAAACACTCGGGACTGTTCGGGAAGTTCGGGCTGGAAGAGATAGGTCTGTGTTTTGTTGTGCATCTCGTAACAGCCATACATACAACAACAATCTGTTAGTGAGGAAACAATGAAAAACAACAAACTGGTTAGTGTCATCGGTGCCCTGGCAATCGGCCTGGGTATTTCCGGTATGGCCTCGGCGGCCACCATCACGGGTAGCTCTCCGTTCACCGCAACTGGCACCATCGGCGTTTCGGGGCCCTCGTCCTTTGGCGCAACGGTGAACTGCAGCGTCGTCTTCAACGGCACCATCAACGCCGGCGGGGCTAGCGCCAACATCAACACCGTGACCGTCAGTGGTAGCGGCCTGTGTGCGCTGCCGACCATCACCGGCCTGCCATGGACACTGACTCCAAGCACCACCACCGACAGTGGCGAAACCTGGCTCGGTACCGTATCCGGCGTCGGCTTCACCATCGCCGGTGCCCCGCCCCTGATCCCGGCCTCCAACTGCGCAGGCCCGACCACCATCAACGTGCAATGGACCAACTCCAATAGCACCCTGCGCGTTACCTCCGCACAGGCACTGGCAGGCAACTGCAACATTCGTTCTCTGAACGTTCAGGCGCCGGCCATTTCGGTCAACTGAATAGTTGCACGTAGTAATAACCCGCGTCCGCATTGAATCGTTCAATAACGACGCGGGTTATTGGAAGTAATGAAGTTCTCAGACAAAAGAGATCAGCCATGCGCAATAAAAATAATATTCTCTCTGCCAAAACACACCGAACTATCTGGATTGCCGCCATGGCAGGTTCCATGTTGGCCGCTTCTCAGGTTCAGGCGGGCGCATTCGGTGTTCCGACCTACGGCACACCAGGCTGGGGCCGTGCATTTGCTGGCGGTTCTATGTGGAAGAACGATCCCAGCGCTGCGTTCAACAACCCTGCCGCCATGGCATTCATCGACCATAACGTCGCTCAGGTGTCCGTGCACCATGCACGGGTCAGCCTGAAGTACAAAGGCAACGTCTACGACCATCAGGGCGACCCGCGCTCGGATCGCGACCTGGAATTTGACCCGGCCGGTAACCCGACCGGCAACATCATCGATAACGGTCCCATCACCAACGATGGCGGTCAGGGTGGTTTCGGCAAGGCACTGCCCACCAGCTTTCTGGTCATGCCGATCAACGACCGATTGAGCTTCGGCCTGAGCCAGGTGGTGCCCATGGGTGCGCAAACCACCTGGGATGGTGACTGGAAAGGTCAGGACTTCGCGGTGGATACCAAGATCGAGACCGTCGGCCTCACCGGCTCCCTGTCCTTCAAGGTCAACGATGCCTTTGCCGTCGGCGGTGGCGTCATCGTCCAGCACACCAAGGGCTTCATCAGCCAGAACCTCGATCTGCTGGCTGCTGCCGGCACGCCATCGTCCCAGCTACCGCTGGGCCTGCCACCAGGTATCAGCGATGCGCTGATCCGGGTGAAGGTGGACAACACCTCCTTCGGCTGGTTTGCCGGTGTCGCATGGAAACCTACCGAGCGCGACACGCTGGGCCTCAACTATCACGCCCGCATTCGCAACAAGCTCAAAGGGGACTACAACATCCATGCGGATCAATATTCCTATGATCTGATGACCAACCCGCTGTTTCCTCCGGTCTTCGGCGATGCGACCGCCATCGAACTGGCCTTCCCCGGCCTGAACCTGAACCCGGACGGCGCCGATGCCAAGTCCCGTCTGGATGTACCTGCCAGCGCCACGCTGGACTGGGTCCATGAGTTCAACGACCGCTTCTCGTTGGGTGCCAGCGTTACTTGGACGCAATGGTCATCGTTCAAGGAACTCAAGCTCGAATCCAACGGCAACACCCTGGTAGTCATTCCCTACGACTACAAGGACACCTGGATGTACTCGATCGGCGGCGATTATCGCGTCACCGAGCAGCTCACCTTGCGTGCCGGCGTGGCCTTGGATCAGACGCCAACCCGCAACTCCACCCGTGACGCGCGGATTCCCGATGGCGATCGCACCTTTGTCTCTTTCGGTGGCAGCTACCGCTTCGCCACCGAGCCGAACCTGAGCATCGACGCGGCCTACTCCCACCAGTTCGTCGACAAGGCGCGGCTGCGCACCGTCAACCAGGATCGCCTGGGCGGCGCCAGCATGGATGGTGAAGTGAAAGCCAAGGGTGACGTGTTCAGCCTCTCGGCCACCTACAAATTCTGATTTGCAGCGTACGGATACCGGCAGATCGGGGCTCTGTCGGTATCCGTTTTTTTGTTCCGGGCACTCGTCATCTGATACTGCCGTCCCTCACGCAATATTGCCGTTCTCTATCCGGGCCATGCATGCGCCGCTCTGCCAAGAACAGGCAAAACGGTTACACTGCGCCATCGCTGTCCGGAGTGATACATGCGCGAAGAACTGATTCAAGGCCTGCTCGATTTTCTCAACGCCTCGCCGACCCCTTTCCATGCCACCACCAGCCTGGCCATGCGCCTGGAAGCCGCCGGTTATCGTCACCTGGACGAGCGCGCGACCTGGCACACCGAAGCTGGCGGCCGCTATTACGTGACCCGCAACGACTCCTCGATCATCGCCTTCAAGCTGGGTAAGCGTCCGGCCGTAGATGGCGGCATTCGCCTGGTAGGCGCGCATACCGACAGCCCATGCCTGCGCGTCAAGCCAAACCCGGAGCTGCAGCGCCAGGGCTTCTTCCAGCTCGGCGTGGAAGTCTACGGCGGCGCCCTGCTCGCCCCCTGGTTCGACCGCGACCTGTCGCTGGCCGGCCGCGTGACCTACCGCCGCGACGGCAAGGTCGAGAGCCAGTTGATCGATTTCTACCAGCCCATCGCCGTGATCCCAAGCCTGGCCATTCACCTCAACCGTGAGGCCAACCAGGGCTGGGCGATCAACCCGCAGAACGAGCTGCCGCCGATCCTGGCCCAGCTCGCCAGCAGCGAAACCGCCGATTTCCGCGCCCTGCTCGCCGAGCAACTGGCCATGGAGCACGACTTCAACCCGGACGCGGTGCTGGATTACGAGCTGAGCTTCTATGATACCCAGAGCGCTGCCATCGTCGGCCTCAACCAGGACTTCATCGCCAGCGCCCGCCTGGACAATCTGCTGTCCTGCTACGCCGGCCTGCAGGCGCTGATCGACGCGGACGACGAGGAAACCTGTGTGCTGGTCTGCACCGACCATGAAGAAGTCGGCTCCTGCTCGGCCTGCGGCGCCGACGGTCCCTTCCTCGAGCAGGTGCTGCGCCGCGTGCTGCCAGACGGCGACGCCTTCGTCCGCACCATCCAGCGCTCGCTGCTGGTGTCGGCCGACAATGCCCACGGCGTACACCCGAACTATGCCGACAAGCACGATGGCAACCACGGCCCCAAGCTCAACGCCGGCCCGGTGATCAAGATCAACAGCAACCAGCGCTACGCCACCAACAGCGAGACCGCCGGTTTCTTCCGCCACCTGTGCCTGGAAAACGAAGTACCGGTGCAAAGCTTCGTGGTGCGCAGCGACATGGCCTGCGGCTCCACCATCGGCCCGATCACCGCCAGCCAGCTGGGCGTGCGCACGGTCGACATCGGCCTGCCCACCTTCGCCATGCATTCGATTCGCGAACTGGCCGGCAGCCACGACCTGGAGCACTTGGTGAAAGTGCTGACAGCCTTCTATTCCAGCCCTGAACTCCCTTGAGGTTCTGAGACGCGATGATCGAACATATCCGCAACAGCCTGCAGGAAGCCCAGCGCGCGCTGGAGGCCTTCCTCGCCAACGAACAGACCCTGAGCAATATCCAGAAGGCCGCCGAGTTGCTGGTCGAGAGCTTCGAGAACAAGGGCAAGGCCTTTTCCTGCGGCAATGGCGGCTCGATGTGCGACGCCATGCACTTTGCCGAGGAGCTGACCGGGCGCTACCGCAAGAACCGTCCCGGCATCGCCGCCGTGTCGATCAGCGACCCAAGCCACATCAGCTGTGTGGCCAACGACTTCGGCTACGACTTCATCTTCTCGCGCTACATCGAGTCGCATGGTCGCGAAGGTGACGTGCTGATCGCCATCAGCACCAGCGGCAAGAGCCCCAACGTGGTCAAGGCCGCCGAAGCCGCCAAGACGCTGGGTGTGAAGGTGATCGCCCTGACCGGCAAACCCGGCTCGCTGCTGGAAAGCCTGGCCGACGTCTGCATCTGCGCCCCGGGCGGCGACTTCGCAGACCGCGTGCAGGAACTGCACATCAAGACCCTGCACATCCTCATCGAGCTGATCGAGCGCAAGCTGAGCCCGCAGAATTACACCTGAGCCCAGGCACTAGCGGTCGATCACCTGCCCGCGCATCGGCGCCAGGCGCGCCAGCAGGCGGTTCTGCGCCGGCGTCGGCACGCCCTCGGCCTCCATCGCGTCCTGCAGGTGCTCGACCAGGGCGTTGAAATCGCTGGGGGTCAGGCGCAGGCCCTTGTGACTCTCCTCCATGCTGTCGCCGGTGTAGACGCAGGGGCCGCCGCTCTCGAAGCACAGCTGTTCGATCAGCTTCTCACGCAGGCGCTCGATATCGATGTCGAGAAAGTGCCGGGCGATGCGCGGATCGCGCGCGCTGCCCAGCAGCATGCCTTCGACGATCCGCACGATACCGGGCTCCTCGCCCAGGGCGCGGTACAGGCCGTCGTCGCGCGGCGCCTGCTGGGCGCAGGCTGCCAGCAGCAGCGGCAGGCAGAGCATGGCCAGGCGCACGTTCAGAAACTCCCCTGCACGGACAGGTAGACACCGTCCTGGTTATCCAGCGTGGCGATCTCGCCGAGTCGCGCGTAGGCCAGCACCAGGGCCAGGTTCTTGTTCGGGAAGTAGCCGACGAACAGATCGGCCCAGTCGCTCTCGCCGGCAAAGCTCAGGTTGTCGGGTTTTTCCCGGTACTCGATGCCCACCGCCCAGTGCCGATCCAGCAACACCGCAACCGAGCCTTCCTTGAGCCAGGAATGGCGGTCGCGGCGGTCGCCGCCGAAGCCCAGCAGGCCCAGTTCGTTGGCCCGGCTGTAGCGCAGGTTGGCGTTGAGCAGCAGGTTGTAGCCGAAGGCACCGCCGAGAATCAGCCGGCTGGCCGCCAGGTAGCCTTCGCTGTCCTCGCGGCGCTGCGCGCCGACCAGGCTGGGCACGAGGAAGTCGCGCTGGCGCTTGTGCTGCAGGCCGAGGGCAATCTGCGGCAGGCGGTCATAGATCAGATCGCCGGCCAGGCGCAGCTTGAGGCCGAGCACGTCCTGGCTGAGGCTGTTGTCCGGCAGGCGCAGGTCACGGGCCAGGGTGCCGAGGTCGAAGCGCTGACGTGCGTAGGACAGCTCGATGCGGTTGCCGTAGGCCGCCGCCACGCCGGCCACGTCGAGGCGGTAGTCGCCGGTCTCGACGCGGGTGGCGAACACGTCTGCGCCCCACTCGCCGCGCTCGCCGTAACCGGCCAGCACCGCCCAGGGCGTGATCCCGCCGCCGGCGGCGCCTTCCAGGCTGGTGGCGCCGCCGGTGGCCAGCAGGCGGCCTTCGCCGGCAGCAGCCAGCTCGGCGCACAGGCACAGGCCCAACAGATAAGCGAGTCGCATGCTTCAGTGCACCTTGGCCAGGGGGGAATGATAGGGTTGCGCCAGCCAGGCCTCGAAGGCCGCGGCGGCCAGCGGCCGGCTGATCAGGTAGCCCTGCGCGGTGTCGCAGTGCCAGCGCTGCAACAGGCTCAGGCTGGGCGCCAGTTCGACGCCCTCGGCCACCACCTTGAGGCCCAGGCTGTGGCTCATTTCGATGGTCGAGCGGACGATCACCGAGTCCTCGCTGTGGTCGTCCAGCTCGCGCACGAAACTCTGGTCGATCTTCAGCTCCTGCACCGGCATGCGCTTGAGCTGCGCCAGCGAGGAGTAGCCGGTGCCGAAATCGTCCACCGACAGGCCGATGCCGCAGCCGCGCAGGCCGTGCAGCACCTGCAGCGCGCGCTCGGGGTCGAGCATCACGCCGCTCTCGGTGATCTCGAAGATCAGTTGCTCCGGCGCCACCCGGTACTGCGCCAGCAGCGCGCCGACCCGTGCCGGCAGACCGACGTCGAGCAGGTCCTCGGTGGATATGTTCAGCGACAGCTGCACCCAGACGCCGCGCCCGTCCCATTCCTGCAGCTGGCGCAGGGCCTCCTCGATGACCCAGGCGGTGAGCAGCTGGATGCTGCCGGTGCGCTCGGCCAGCGGGATGAATTCGCCGGGCGAGACCATGCCCAGCTGCGGGTGCTGCCAGCGCAGCAGGGCCTCGGCCTGGCGCACGCGACCCTCGCGGATGTCCAGCTTGGGCTGGTAGTGCAGCAGCAGTTGGCCCTGCGCGGCGGCGTGGCGCAGGTCGCGGATCAGGCGGATCTGCCGCTGCTGGGCGGCGTCGCGGCCCTGCTGGTAGAGCTGCAGGCGACCAGGTTGCTGGGCAGCGTCCTGCATGGCGATGCGCGCACGGCGCAGCAGGTCGTCCGGCGTGTCGCCGTCGGCCGGGTAGGCGGCGATGCCGATGCGGCAGTCCAGGGCGACGTCCTGCGTGCCGATGCGCAGCGGCTTGAGCAGCAGTTGATGCAGACGGTCGGCGCTGGCCACTGCGCTGTCGCCGTCGCACTGCTCCAGCAGCAGAAGGAACTCGTCGCCCAGCAGGCGTGCCAGACTGTCGCCGGGGCGCAGGGTCGCTTGCAGGCGCCGGGCCAGCTGCTGCAGGGCCAGGTCGCCGCCGCCCTGGCCGCAGCTCTCGTTGATCGCGGCGAAGTTGCCCACGCCCAGGTACAGCAGCGCGGTGGGCCGCCCGGCGGTGATCGCGCTGCCCAGCCGCTCCAGCGCCAGGGTGCGATTGGGCAGACCGGTCAGCACGTCGTGCAGGGCGTTGTGCGCCAGTTGCCGCTCGCGCTCGGCGATGCCGCGCTGCATGTCGTTGACCGCCAGCGCCAGCAGGCCCAGCTCGTCGCTGCGAGCCAGGGCTACCGGCTGCTGGTAGTCGCCGCGGCCGATGCGCTGGGCAGTAGCGGCCAGTTCGCGCACCGGCCGCGACACGCTGCGTGCCAGCAACAGCGCGCCGACCAGCGAGGCGAGCATGGCCCCCAGGCTGATCAGCAGGATGCGCCGATCCAGCGGTGCGAACGCCGCCTCGGCCTCGCCGAGGGATTTGTGCAGCAGCGCCTCGACCCGGTAACCGGGGCCGCTGGCCAGCTGCAGGTGCTGGCCGAAGTAGTGCTCGACGCCGTCGTCGAGGCGCTGCGGCATCGCGCCGGCCACCTCCATCTGCGCCTCCAACAGGGCCTGGGCGCTGCCCGGCAAGGTGCTGATCCAGGTCGGCGCCGCGCCGTCGCGACTGGCCACCAGGCTCAGTTCCAGGTGGGTCAGCTCGCGCAGTTGCAGGGCGAATTCGTGGTCCACGGCAAAGCCCATCAGCACCCGGGCGATCGGCAGCGGCGCGCTCACCGTGGCATCTACCAGCAGGTAGATCTGCCTGCCGATGGGCAGCAGGAACAGCCGCGGGCCGTCGCGCCGCGGCAACTGCAGCTGGCCGTCGAGACGGGCCAGCGCCTTGGCATCGATGCCCGGGTCGGTACTCACCTGCAGGCTGCCGTCCAGCCCCAGCAGGAACACCGCGTCGGCGTTGATGCGCGCGCCCTGGTTGGCCAGTGCCGAGCGGATGGTCGGCGCATCGCCGCTGGCCACCGCGTCCTTGAAGCCGAAATCGGCCGCCAGTACCTGGGCGGCCTGCTGCAGCTGGTCACTGCGCAGCGCCAGCAGTTGCTCGAAAACGAGGCTGCCGACGTTCAACTGCTCCTGCGCCTGGGCGCGCACTGCGGCATCGGTGGCGGCCTTCACCGCGACATAGAGAGCGCCGATCACCACCAGCAAAAGCAGGATGAGGACGCCGGCGATACGCGCCTGGAAGCTACTGCGCAGCATCTTCGGCGGCTTTCCTGAAGGCCTCGCCGAACGCGCTCGGCGCCGGCGGCGCGGGTGACTCGGCAGGACCGCTGCTGGCCAGGACGAAACGCTGGCGCGGCGCCTGGGCGTCGAACTGCAGCTCGCCGGCGGCCTGCGGCAGCAGCTGCGGGTTGCCCGGGTGCCACAGGGTCACGGCGTAGCGCCCGGCCGGCAACTCGGCGATGGCCGCACGGCCGTGCTCGTCGCTGACGGCGAACCAGGGGTCGTCGGTGACGTAGATATAGCCGAGCATCCAGTCGTGGATATTGCAGCCGAGCACCACCAGCCCGGGCTTGTCGAACAGCACCGGTTCGCTCGGCGTGCCCTGGTACAGGCGCAGCTCGAAACGCTTGGCCGGCGAGAAGGAATAGACCTGGTGGCGGATGTCGTCGCTGTTGGGGAAGGACACCGAGGTGCCGGTGCGCACCGCCAGCACATGGGGCTGGAACTGCTTGTTGCGCTGATCCATGCGCGCCGGCGGCGATGCCTGTGGCGCGTGCAGCGGGCCGCGCAGGCTGATCACCGCATCGGCCAGCGGCTGGCCGGCGGCATCCACCAGCTCGGCCTGCAGCGCCGCGGCATGCGCCAGGCAGGGCAGGACCACGGCGGCGAACAGAACGAGGGGGAGCAGGCGGGAATTGCAACCAGTCATGCGCGTACCTTGGCCCGAGCCGAAGGCCGGACGTTCATAGGATTACATGCCGTCCTGGCAACCGAGTTTGGCGTACTGAGGTGATAGCCTAGCTGGCCGGCGGCAAACCGGCCAGCGGCAATTGGCCAGCAGCGGCGCTATTCTCGGCGCAGACGTTTCGGGGTCAGGCCCATATAGCGGCGCATGGCTGTGGTCAGCGCACTCTGGCTGGAGAAACCGCATTCCTCGGCGATACGCACCAGCGGCAGATTGCTCTCGCGCAGCATGCGCGCGGCGCGGTCGAGGCGAGTCTGAAGCAGGTACTGGTGTGGCGTGAGTCCAACGCTGTCCTTGAACTGGGCATGGAAGTGGCTGGGGCTCAGGCACATTTCGTGCGCCAGCTCGGCGACGCTGATACGCCGCGCCAGGTGCTCACCGATGTAATCGTCCAGGCGCTGCAGATCCAGCGCCCCTTGCGGCTGCCGGCGCTGTTCGCCAAACAGGCGCAGATGCAGGGCTCGGAGCAATACGCCGCCAAGAGAGCGTGCCAGAATCGAGTCGCTGCCGTAGCGCTCCAGCTCTGCGCCGGCATAGCTCAGCAGGTGCTGGAAATCGACATCGAGGGCGGGATAACGCGGTGTTTCGAACAGACGGTGGAGCAGCTCCAGGTCTTCGCTGGGGGTATCCTGTTCGTCCAGGTCGAGAATCAGCATGCGGTTGTCGCCCATGCCGGCGAACTGGTGGGCGGCATCGCCCGGCACCAGGCAGGCGCGCATACGGCAGACTTCCCCACCGCGGCCGCCGACTTCGAATTCGGCGCGGCCGACCAGGGACATCACCAATTGGTGATGATCATGGGCATGTTCATGGGCCTGTTCATCCAGGCGGATCACACGGGCTTGCAGCATCGCAAAAGACTGGCGGCACGAAACAAGGGTTGCACTTTACTCCTTTCCCAGGGAAAACGCCGCAACCACCCATCAGCGAAATGGTTGCACCTATAGCAACCAGCGCACCAAATCACAGCTCCGGACAGCCTCAGGCCCTATTACCGTGCACCCGATCAATCCCGCTGAACCGCATTACACAGCCTCCGGCAAATGGCAGGAGAGTTGCTTCGCTCCTTTCGACCGTCCCTGACAAGCGAACCCCGATGAGCGATGCCGCCCTCATTTTTCTGACCCTGCTGGTCGTGCTGCTCACACTGAGCTACTGGCTCACCCACCGCGCGGAAAATCGCCAGTTGAAAGCCAGCAAGCGGGCGGACACCGAGATCGTGCAGCGCTGCCTCGACCTGCTTCAGGCCCTGCAGAAACATCGTGGGCTGGGCGCGCAGCAGGATGCCGCGAGCGTCACGCAGCGCAATGCGCAGGCGCAGCAGCTGGATCAGCTCTGGCTGAACTGGCCCGGCGCCAGCATGCAACTACCTCCCCTGCAGCAACACTGGCCGCAGTTGCGCCGCAAACCCGCTGACTTCGATGCCCACTGCCGACTGATCGAAACACTGCTGACGGTGATCGAACAACTCGAAGATCGCCTCTACCGTCAACATCACCCCAGAATTCGCGGGCTCGGCGAGGCCTGCCGCTCGCTCGAAGACCTTGCCAGGCTGCGCGGCCTGGCGGTACGCGCGGCCAATTACGAGCGCTGCCCGCCTGGGCTACAGATGCAACTGCGCTTTCTCTGCAACCGCATGCTCGATCAGGAACAGGACTCGCATCTGCTCGCGCTGATCGAGCGCCTGCAGAGTGACCTGATCGAGTCGGCACAGATTCGCCTGGCGCCCGGTGAGTGCTTCGCCCTGCTCACCCCACTGATTGAGCAGCGCCTGCAAGGCATTCGCCTGAGCCTCGACTGAAACGTTGAAAAAATCCTGCACTCGCCCCATGTAGCAACCAACGTACACGCAAAGGTGCTCCATGAACGATCAGGACAACACCCCCGAAGCTGTCGAAGTTCACGTCAAGGCCGATAGCACCGGCCTGGTACTGCCCGCACAGCAGTTGCCGGACAAGCTCTACATCATCCCCATCCACAACCGCCCGTTCTTTCCGGCGCAGGTGCTGCCGGTCATGGTCAACCAGCAGCCCTGGGGCCGCACGCTGACGCGCGTCGGCAATACCGAGCATAAATGCCTGGCGGTATTCTTCGTCGACACCCCGCCGGACGAACATGGCGAGTTCGACCTCGATACCCTGCCAGAGCACGGCACACTGGTGCGTGTACATCACGTCAGCGAGGAAGGCGGCAAACTGCAGTTCGTCGCCCAGGGACTGACCCGCGTGCGTATTCGCGGCTGGCTCAGCCGCCGCGGTCCGTACCTGGCCGAAGTGGAATATCCACAGCCACCGAACGATCCGCGTGACGAGGTCAAGGCCTACGGCATGGCGCTGATCAATGCGATCAAGGAGCTGCTGCCGCTCAACCCGCTATACAGCGAGGAGCTGAAGAATTACCTCAATCGCTTCAGCCCCAACGACCCGTCGCCACTCACCGATTTCGCCGCCGCTCTGACCACCGCCTCCGGCCAGGAGCTGCAGGAAGTGCTGGATACCGTGCCCATGCTCAAGCGCATGGAAAAGGTGCTGCCGCTGCTGCGCAAGGAAGTGGAGGTCGGCCGCCTGCAGAAAGAGCTGTCGGCTGAGGTCAACAAGCAGATCGGCGAACGCCAGCGCGAATTCTTCCTCAAGGAGCAGCTCAAGCTGATCCAGCAGGAACTGGGCATCAGCAAGGATGACAAGAGTGCCGACCGTGAGGAATTTCTCGCCCGCCTCGAAGGCAAGACCCTGCCCGCACCGGCGCAGAAGCGCATCGACGAGGAGCTGAACAAGCTGTCGATCCTGGAAACCGGCTCGCCAGAATACGCCGTCACGCGCAATTACCTGGACTGGGCCACCGCCCTGCCCTGGGGCATTCACGGCGAGGACAAGCTCGACCTGGGCCGCGCGCGCAAGGTGCTGGACAAGCACCACGCCGGCATGGACGACATCAAGCAGCGCATCACCGAGTTCTTGGCCGTCGGCGCCTTCAAGGGTGAGATCGCCGGCTCCATCGTGCTGCTGGTCGGCCCGCCCGGCGTGGGCAAGACCAGCATCGGCAAGTCCATCGCCGAATCCCTCGGCCGGCCGTTCTATCGCTTCTCGGTAGGCGGCATGCGTGACGAAGCGGAGATCAAGGGCCATCGCCGCACCTACATCGGCGCCATGCCCGGCAAGCTGGTGCAGGCGCTGAAGGAAGCCGAGGTGATGAACCCGGTGATCATGCTCGACGAGATCGACAAGATGGGCACCAGCTACCAGGGCGACCCCGCCTCGGCGCTGCTGGAAACGCTGGACCCGGAGCAGAACGTCGAATTCCTCGACCACTACCTGGACCTGCGCCTGGACCTGTCCAAGGTGCTGTTCGTCTGCACCGCCAATACCCTCGATTCCATCCCCGGGCCGCTGCTCGACCGCATGGAGGTGATCCGCCTGTCCGGCTACATCACCGAGGAAAAACTGGCCATCGCCAAGCGCCACCTGTGGCCCAAGCAGTTGGAGAAAGCTGGCGTGCCGAAAGCGCGCCTGTCCATCAGCGATGCGGCGCTGCGCACGGTGATCGAGGGCTATGCCCGCGAGGCCGGCGTACGCCAGTTGGAGAAACAGCTGGGCAAGCTGGTGCGCAAGTCGGTGGTGAAACTGCTGGACGATCCCGAGACGAAGATCCGCATCGGCGCCAAGGATCTCGAGGAAGCCCTGGGCATGCCGGTGTTCCGCAACGAGCGGGTGCTGGCCGGCACCGGGGTCATCACCGGTCTGGCCTGGACCAGCATGGGCGGCGCTACCCTGCCGATCGAGGCGACGCGCATCCATACGCTCAATCGCGGCTTCAAGCTTACCGGCCAGCTCGGTGACGTCATGAAGGAGTCGGCGGAGATCGCCTACAGCTACGTCAGCTCGCATCTGAAACAGTTCGGTGGTGACCCGACCTTCTTCGACCAGGCCTTCGTCCACCTGCACGTACCGGAAGGCGCCACGCCCAAGGACGGCCCCAGCGCCGGCATCACCATGGCCAGCGCCCTGCTCTCCCTGGCGCGCAACCAGGCGCCGAAGAAGGGCGTGGCCATGACCGGCGAGCTGACCCTGACCGGCCAGGTGCTGCCCATCGGCGGCGTACGCGAGAAGGTGATCGCGGCGCGGCGGCAGAAGATCTTCGAACTGATCCTGCCGGAGGCCAACCGCGGCAGTTACGAGGAGTTGCCGGACTACCTCAAGGAAGGCCTGACCGTGCACTTCGCCAAGCGCTACGGCGATGTGGCGAAAGTGCTGTTCGACTAAAGAGGCGTATGTAGGAGCAAGCTCTGCTGGCGAAGCTTTTCAGGCCCGCCGACATTCGCGAGCAGAGCTCGCTCCTACAGCAAACCGCGCACCTCTACGGTCGCCACCGACAGGTCTATGCCGCTATGCTGGGCCAGGTTTCGTCGACTGGAGTTCGTCATGCATGCCACCTTGCGCCTGCTCACCCTGCCCGCCCTGGCCCTGCTTACGGCCTGCGCCCATCAATCCGGCACGCTGGAATTGAAGAAGGACCGGCAGTGCCCGCTGACGCTGAACAAGGGCCAGCAACTGATTCTCAGCCTGCCCAGCAACCCCACCACCGGCTTTCGCTGGGAAGTCCGTGATGGCGCGGCGAACGTGCTGCAAAGCCTCGGCCCCGAGGTATACAGCAATCCCGAAGACGCCGGACTGGTGGGCGCTGGCGGTATTTCCACCTGGCGCTTCACCGCGCGCGAGCCAGGCGAAGGTCGCCTGCTGCTGACCTACCAGCAACCGTGGGAGCAGAACGTGCCACCGGCAGAAACCTTCGAGTGCGAACTGCGGGTGAAGTGACGAAGGCTGATTCTGTGGGAGGGGCTTTAGCCGCGACGACTCGAAATCAGTCGCCGCTGAAGCGCCTCCCGTAGGGCGGGTGCAACCCGCCACCTATTCATGGCGGGTTGCACCCGCCCTACAGGCTTAGACGAGGAGCGGCTTCAGCCGCGAATGCCAAGCTCAGCTCTTGAGCCGGTAACCGGTCTTGAAGATCCAGCCCACCAGCAGGATGCACAGCGCCAGGAAACCCAGCACCATGGCCAGGCTGACACCGACGTTGACGTCCGACACGCCGTAGAAGCTCCAGCGGAAGGCGCTGATCAGGTACACCACCGGGTTGAACAAGGTCACCGTCTGCCAGGCTGGCGGTAGCATGCTGATGGAGTAGAAGGCGCCGCCGAGGAAGGTCAGCGGCGTGACGATCAGCGCCGGAACGATCTGCAGCTTCTCCCAGCCATCGGCCCATACGCCGATGATGAAACCGAACAGGCTGAAGGTCAGCGCGGTCAGCACCAGGAACGCCGCCATCCAGATGGGATGCTGAATCTCGAAATCGACGAACAGCCTGGCGGTGAGCAGGATAATCAGGCCGAGGATCACCGACTTGGTCGCCGCCGCGCCGACATAGCCGATCAGAATCTCCAGATAGGACACTGGTGCCGACAGCAGCTCGTAGATGCTCCCCGAGTACTTGGGCATGTAGATGCCGAACGAGGCGTTGGAAATGCTCTCGGTCAGCAGTGCCAGCATGATCAGACCCGGAATGATGAAGGCACCATAACTGACGCCCTGCACCTGGGTCATGCTCGAACCGATGGCCGAGCCGAACACCACGAAATACAGCGAGGTGCTGATCACCGGCGTGGCGATGCTCTGCAGCAGGGTGCGCCAGGTGCGCGCCAGCTCGAACAGGTAGATGGCCTTGATGGCGTACAGGTTCATGCGCAAATCTCCATTTCAGGGCGCTGAGAGGCGTAGCGAGCGAAGGTCAGGCAAGGCGAAGTCAGGCGAGGCCGCGGAGTGTACGCGTTGTACATGAGCAGGCCGAGCCTGACTTCAACGCAGCCTGGGCGAGCGCAGTAGCGTCTCATCGGCCTGAGACCAGTGACACGAAAATCTCCTCCAGCGAACTCTGGCTCGACTGCAGATCCTTGAAGTCGATGCCGTGCTGAGCCAGGTCGCGCAGCAGTTCGGCGATGCCGGTGTTCTCGTGCTGGGCATCGAAAGTGAACACCAGGGCATGGCCCTGATCGGCCAGCTCCAGGCCATAGCGCGCCAGCTCGGCCGGCACGCAGGACAGCGGCTGCTGCAGGTGCAGGGTCAGCTGCTTCTTGCCCAGCTTGTGCATCAGTACCTGCTTGTCTTCCACCAAGATGATGCGGCCTTTGCTGATTACCCCGATGCGATCGGCCATCTCCTCGGCCTCCTCGATGTAGTGGGTGGTCAGAATGATGGTCACGCCACGCTCGCGCAGGCGCCTGACCATGTTCCACATGTCGCGGCGCAGTTCCACGTCGACGCCAGCGGTAGGCTCGTCAAGGAAGAGAATCTGCGGCTCGTGGGAGAGCGCCTTGGCGATCATCACCCGGCGCTTCATGCCGCCGGACAGCTCCATGATCTTGGCGTTGCGCTTGTCCCACAGCGACAGGTCCTTGAGCAGTTGCTCCAGGTAGGCCGGGTCGGGCTTCTTGCCGAACAGGCCACGACTGAACTTGACCGTCGCCCAGACGGTTTCGAACACATCGCTGACCAGTTCCTGTGGTACCAGGCCGATCTGCGAGCGGGCAGCACGGTAGTCACGGACGATGTCCTTGCCACCGACCAGCACCCTGCCCTCACCCGGATTGACGATGCCGCAGATGATGCTGATCAGGGTGGTCTTGCCGGCGCCGTTGGGGCCGAGCAAGGCGAATATCTCGCCCTGGCGAATGTCCAGGTCGATGCCTTGCAGGGCCGGATGCCCGGACGCATAGATCTTGTTCAGTTGCGAAATGGAGATGACCGACTGCACGGTGAGAGTCCTTGCCTGCGGAAAACATCACAGTTTACAGGGCATGAGGCACCGACATCAGCGCACAGGAGAAAAAACGGCGCACTTGTGGTGCGCCGGGGATGCTGCAGGTGAGGTAAGAAGCGATCACGGCGCTTGTGACGTCGTGACGATAGGCCAGGCTGCAGATGCCGCACGGCGTATTCAGCGGCCTTTCATGAATGCACACGAAGCCGTAGGGCGGGTGAAACCCGCCGCCTTGGTTGGCGGGTTGCACCCGCCCTACAACGGAGTCACTAACCTGCCGGTGGCGATGAAGGCGCGCAGGTTGTCCAGCACCAGATCGGCCATCTGCTGGCGCGTCTCGACACTGGCGCTACCGACGTGCGGCAGCAGCACCACGTTGTCCAGTTCACGCAACGCTGCCGGTACCTGGGGTTCGCGCTCGAAAACATCCAGCCCAGCACCACCGATTACCTTCTGCTGCAGTGCAGCGATCAGCGCCGCTTCATCGACCACCGAACCGCGCGCCACATTGATCAGAAAACCATCCGGACCAAGTGCTTCGAGCACCTCGGCGTTGATCAGATGATGGGTGGCCTTGCCGCCCGGGCAGGTCAGCACCAGGAAATCCGCCCAGCGCGCCAACGCCAGCAGATCCGGCTCGTGCTGGTAAGGACTGCCCTCGACCGCACGGCGATTGTGGTAACGCACCGGCATGGAGAAACCCGAGGCACGCAGTGCCACCGCCTCGCCGATGCGGCCGAGACCGACGATACCCAGGCGCTTGCCGCTGACCCGTCGCGCCAGCGGGAAACCCGTGGTGCTGTTCCAGGCGCCGCTGCGCACGAAGCGATCCGCCTCGGACAGGCGCCGAGCGCTGTCGATCATCAGGCCCATTGCCAGGTCGGCCACGCAGTCGTTGAGCACGTCCGGCGTGGTGCTGAGCACGATGCCGCGATCCCGCAGCAGCTCCAACGGATAGGGATCGTAGCCGACACCGAAACTGCAGATGGCGCGCAGATTCGGCAGCAGCGCCAACTGCTCAGCCGTGCAGCCGAAGCGTGCCGAGGACACCATGTAGATGAACTGCTCGCCCTGTTCCCGCAGGAACGTCAGCGGCTCGGCCTGTTGCCACAGCGCACTGACCTCGTATTGCTCAGCCAGCTCGCGGTTGAAACGCTCGCTCAGCGGGCCGATCTGCAGCACCTTGGGTTTGCTCATTGTTCCTCCTGTCTCGACTGTACGACTTACCAGGCTGTTGAAAAACTACCTGCGTTGCCATTGCTGCGTTAAATACAGGCTCGTGCGCGAGTCCGATCAAAATGCTCATTTACAGCTCGTAAACTCCGCTTTTTCGCCTGTATTTGCGGGGCCGCCATCGGTATTGCACTGGCTGCCTCGCCTACGTTTATCAACGGCCTGTTACAGCAATTTGCCCGGATTCATCAGCCCGGCCGGATCCAGCACCTGCTTGACGCGGGCCATCAACTCCAGTTCCAACGGCGCCTTGTAGTGCTGCGCGGCCAAACGCTTGGACTGGCCCAGGCCATGTTCGGCGCTGATGCTACCGGCATAGTGCAAGGTCTGGTCGTAGATCACGTGCATGATCGCTTCGGCCTGCGCCTTGAACGCGGCATCCTCGGCGCCGATGGGCTTGCTGATGTTGTAGTGCAGGTTGCCGTCGCCGACGTGCCCGTAGGCCACGATGCGCACACCGGGAAACGCCTGCTGCAATGCGGCATCGGTACGCGCGATGAAGTCGGGAATACGGCTGACCGGCACACTGATGTCGTGCTTGAGGCTCGGCCCCTCATGATTCTGCGCCTCCGAGATGCCCTCGCGCAGTGCCCACAAGGCGCGCACCTGGGCGTCGCTGGCGGCGACCACGGCATCCAGCGCCACGCCCTGCTCGAAGGCGGTGCCGAGGCCCTGCTCGAGCAGTTCGTTCAAGGGCGCGTTGGGCTGGGTATCGCTCAGCTCGATCAGTACGTACCAGGGGTGCGCGTCGGCGAAGGGATCGCTGACGCCGGTGACATGGCGCAGGACGAACTCGACGCTCTGTCGCGACATCAGCTCGAAGCCGGTCAGGCGGTCGCCGCACAGGCTGCGCATCTGCCCGATCAACTCGACGGCTGCCTGCGGGCTGGGCAGAGCCACCCAGGCGGTGGTCAGGCTGCGCACGGCGGGAAACAACTTGAGCACGGCGGCGGTGATGATGCCCAGCGTACCCTCACTGCCGATGAACAGGTGCTTCAGATCGTAGCCGGTATTGTCCTTGCGCAGCCCGCGCAGGCCATCCCAGATGCGCCCATCGGGCATCACCACTTCCAGGCCCAGGGCCAGGTCGCGCATGTTGCCGTAGCGCAGTACCGCGGTGCCGCCGGCATTGGTCGCCAGGTTGCCGCCGACCGTGCAGCTACCCTCGGCGCCCAGCGACAGCGGGAACAGCCTGCCGACCTCGGCGGCGGCCTCCTGCAACTGCTGCAGGATCACCCCCGCTTCGACGGTGATGGTTTCATTTCCCACGTCCACTGCGCGGATGCGCTTCATACGTGTCAGCGACAGCACGATCTGCGCTCCGCTGTCGTCCGGGATCGAGCCGCCGCACAGGCCGGTATTGCCACCTTGCGGCACCAGCGCGACGCCGGCCTGCGCGCACAGACGCACCACCGCAGCAACCTCCTCGGTCGAAGCCGGACGCAGCACTGCGGCCGCCTGACCACGGTAGGCGCCGCGCCAGTCGCTCAGGTAGCTCTGCATGCGCTCGGCGTCAGTGATCAGGCCAGCCTCGCCGACCACCTCGCGCAGCGCCTGGAGCAGATCATCGGACAGGCCACTCATCTCAGGTCACCGGCGCCGGGTTGAACAGCACCAGATCGTTGTGCAGGCGCAGGTGCTCGGCGCAGGTCTGCTTGCGACCGCTGGCCACGTCCAGGTAGAGCTGGAAGATGTGCCAGCCCATTTCTTCCAGCGTCATGCGCCCGGAGACGATCTGCCCGGCGTCGACGTCGATCAGATCCGGCCAACGTTCGGCCAATTGAGTGCGTGTGGCCACCTTGATCACCGGCACCATGGACAGACCATAGGGCGTGCCACGACCGGTGGTGAAGATGTGCAGGTTCATGCCCGCCGCCAATTGCAGGGTGCCGCAGATGAAGTCGCTGGCTGGCGTGGCGCAGAACCACAGGCCCTTGCCACGAATGCGCTCGCCCGGCGCAACGACGCCGGCAATCGGGCTGTTGCCGGACTTGGCGATGGAACCCATGGCCTTTTCGACGATGTTGTTCAGCCCGCCCTTCTTGTTGCCCGGCGTGGTGTTGGCACTGCGGTCGGCCATGCCGCGCGCCAGGTAGCGGTCGTACCAGTCCATCTCGCGGATCAGCGCATCGGCCACCTCGACCGTGGCCGCACGCGGCGTGAGCAGGTGGATGCCGTCACGCACTTCGGTGTTCTCGGAGAACATCACGGTGGCGCCGGCACGCACCAGCAGGTCGGCGGCCACGCCGAGCGCCGGGTTGGCGGTGATCCCGGAGAAGGCATCACTGCCGCCGCACTGCATGCCAACCACCAGCTCGGAAGCCGGTACGGTCTCGCGACGACGCAGATCGAGCACCTTCAGGCGCTCCTCGATCATGCCCATGATCTGCTCGACCATGCCGGTGAAGCCGGTGCCGGAATCCTGCAGGCGGAACAGCCAGTCTTCCTCGTCCATGCCGTTGGTGAGCACATCGCCATCCATCAACTGGCTGGCCTGCAGCTTCTCGCAGCCGAGGCTGATCACCAGCGCCTGGCCACCGAGGTTGGGGTTGCGGCTGATGTTATAGAGGGTGCGGATCGGCACCACGGCGTCCAGCGCGTTGATCGCCACGCCGCAGCCGTAGCTGTGCGACAGCGCCACTACGTCGTCGACGTTAGGGTATTTGGGCAGCACTTCCTTGCGCACGCGCTCGACCACATGATCGAGCACGCCGACCACGCACTGCACGGTGGTGGTCACGCCGAGGATATTGCGCGTGCCGACGCTGCCGTCCGGGTTGCGAAAGCCCTCGAAGGTGTAGCCTTCCAGCGGCTCGCCGGGTGCGGCCTTGAGGGTCGCCTTGGGCAGGTTGTCCAGCAGCGGCGGTTCGGGCATGCGCAGCACCTGCTCGGTGACCCAACTGCCGGCGGCGATGGATTTGAGCGCATAGCCGATGACCTCGCCATAACGCACCACCTCGCCGCCTTCGGCGATATCCACCAGCGCCACCTTGTGGCTCTGTGGAATGCCTTCGATAGCCGTCAGGCCATCGTCGAACTGGCCACCCGCGGCGACACCCTGATCATTGACCACCACGCCGACGTTGTCGCTCGGGTGCAGGCGGATGTAACGGGGCGAATCCTGATGGGGAATCAACTGCATGACGCTTGCTCCTGTTGTGCGTTCAGGAAACCGAGCCAGACGTGGCGCCCAGCTCGATCCTGTGAATACGGCCGACGATCAGGCCGAAGCTCACGACCGCCAGCAGGGCATTGAGGCCGACATAGGCCAATGCCCCATCGAATGATCCGGTACGGCTGACCAAGTAGCCGATGACGATGGGCGTGGTGATCGCCGCCAGGTTGCCAAAGGTGTTGAACAGGCCGCCAGACAGGCCAAGGATCTGCCGTGGCGAGGTGTCGGCCACCAGCGTCCAGCCCAGCGAGCCGAGGCCCTTGCCAAAGAAGGCCAGGGCCATCAACGCCACCACTGCCGTGTCGCTGTCGACGTAGATGCACAGCACCACGGCGCTCGACAGCAGCAGGCCGAACACCATCGGCAGCTTGCGCGCCAGAGTCAGCGAGTGGCCGCGACGCAGCATGCCGTCGGACAGCAGCCCGCCGAGCACACCACCGACGCACCCGCTGATGGCCGGCAAGGCGGCGGCGAAACCGGCGCCAAGGATGCTCATGCCACGCGCTTGCACCAGGTAAACCGGAAACCAGGTGAGAAAGAAGTAAGTAATGGCGTTGTTGCAGTACTGACCAAGGTAGATGCCGATCATCGTGCGTTGGCGCAGCAGCAGGCCCAGGTAGCCCCACTGCGAACCGCCACTGCCACCACGCAGCCCTTCCAGATCGATCAGCGCCCCGCCCTGTTCCAGATGGGCCAGCTCGGCTGCACCAATACGCGGGTGCTGACGCGGGCCGTGCAGTTGCTTGAGCCAGACGAACGACAGCGCCAGACCGAGGCAACCGAGCACGATGAACACCGACTGCCAACCCAGGGTTTGCACCACCCAGCCCATCAACGGTGCGAACAACGCGGTGGCGGCGTACTGCGCCGAACTGGAGATGGCCGTGGCGGTAGCGCGCTCGGCGGTGGGAAACCAGGAAGCGGTGATCCGCGCATTACCGGGAAAGCACGGCGCGCTGGCAAAGCCCACCAGCAGCCGCAGCAGAAACATCGAGGTTACCGCCCAGGTTGTCGGCAGCCAGCCGACGAAGCCTTGCAGCAGGGTCAGCACCGACCAGACGAACAGCGCCAGGGTATACACCGGCTTGGTACCGAAGCGGTCGAACAGCCAACCGCCCGGTATCTGCCCGATCACATAGGCCCAGCCAAATGCCGAGAAGATATAGCCAAGCGTCACCGCGTCGATGCCCAGGCCAGCCTGCATCGCCGAACCGGCGACCGACAGACTGGAGCGATCGGCGAAGGTGATGGTGGTGACCAGAAACAGCATCAGCAGAATGCTGTAGCGCACACGACCCGGTTTGGCATCTGGCATCGGCAAGGCTCGTGAGACAGAAGGAAAGGCTGAGCCCGTAGGCCGCGGCGAACACCCCGTAGGGTGGGCTTCAGCCCACCGGTTGTAGTCAAGGTGGGCTAAAGCCCACCCTACGGGACCGCAAGATCACGGAACGGCGTCAGGCCAGGCTCAACGCACCAGGCAGGGCTTCTTGTTATTGAAGGTCCAGCCCGGAATCAGGTACTGCATGGCCACCGCGTCGTCGCGCGCGCCCAGGCCCTTGGCCTGGTACAGCTCGTGCGCCTTGGCCAGCGCATCCCAGTCCAACTCGACGCCGAGGCCCGGCGTTTTCGGCACCTGCACCAGACCACCTTCGATACGCAGCGGGTTACGCGTCAGGTACTGGCCGTCCTGCCAGATCCAGTGGGTATCGATGGCGGTCACGCGCCCCGGCGCCGCAGCGGCGACGTGGGTGAACATGGCCAGGGAGATGTCGAAGTGGTTGTTCGAATGCGAGCCCCAGGTCAGGCCCCAGTCGTTGCACATCTGCGCCACACGCACGGAACCGGCCATGGTCCAGAAATGCGGGTCGGCCAGCGGGATATCCACCGATTGCAGGGAGATGGTGTGGCCCATCTGCCGCCAGTCGGTCGCGATCATGTTGGTCGCGGTGGGCAGACCGGTGGCACGGCGGAACTCGGCCATCACTTCACGACCGGAGTAGCCGTTCTCGGCGCCGCAGGGGTCTTCGGCATAGGCCAGCACGCCATGCAGGTCGCGGCACAAGGCGATGGCCTGGTCCAGCGACCAGCCGCCATTGGGGTCGAGCGTCACACGAGCGTTCGGGAAGCGCGCGGCCAGGGCACGAATCGCCTCGACTTCGGCCTCGCCATGCAGCACACCGCCCTTGAGCTTGAAGTCATTGAAGCCGTAGCGCGCATGCGCGGCCTCGGCCTGGCGGACGATGGTTTCCGGAGTCAGCGCAGTCTGGTTGCGCACACGCTCCCAGGTGTCATCGGCATCGCGCTCATCGCGGTAGCCGAGATCGGTCTTGTCCTTGTCACCGACGAAGAACAGATAACCGAGCATTTCCACCGCATCGCGCTGCTGGCCTTCGCCAAGCAGTGCAGCCACCGGCACACCGAGGTGCTGGCCGAGCAGGTCGAGCAACGCCGACTCCAACGCAGTGACGGCATGGATGGTGATGCGCAGGTCGAAGGTCTGCAGGCCACGACCGCCGGAATCGCGATCAGCGAAGGCGCGGCGTACCTGATTGAGCAATGCGTTGTAGTTGCCGACCGGCTGGCCGACAAGGATCGAGCGAGCGTCTTCGAGGGTCTTGCGAATGCCCTCGCCGCCGGGGACTTCGCCGACACCGACATGGCCGGCGCTGTCCTTGAGAATGAGGATGTTGCGGGTGAAATACGGGCCGTGGGCTCCGCTCAGGTTGAGCAGCATGCTGTCTTGACCGGCGACCGGTACGACTTGCAGCTCGGTGATCAGCGGAGTGCCGACAGCGGCAGGAATCTGTGAAGTCATGAGCGTTACCCTGTTGTTCTTATGCGGGTTCGACAATGGTTCAACGCGGTCGCGCCCGGCCTGCCGGAGCGCGACTGGGCCGCTCGCCGAAGCGAGCGGCCACCTGCGGTGTTACTGCGCGCCTTGCGCTTCGATCAGCTTGGCCAGGGCTTCGTACTCGTCCGGCAGCAGATCGGTCAGTGGCGCACGTACCGGGCCGGCATCGTAACCGACGATCTTGGCACCGGCCTTGACGATGCTCACGGCATAACCGGCCTTGCGGTTGCGGATGTCCAGGTACGGCAGGAAGAAATCGTCGATCAGTTTGCCAACGGTGGCGTGATCTTCCGCGGCGATGGCGCGGTAAAAGGCCATGGCGGTTTTCGGGATGAAGTTGAACACGGCCGAGGAGTAGACCGGTACACCCAGGGCCCTGTAGGCCGCAGCGTAGACTTCAGCGGTCGGCAGGCCGCCGAGGTAGGTCAGACGCTCGCCCAGGCGGCGACGGATCGACACCATCAGCTCGATGTCGCCCAGGCCGTCCTTGTAGCCGATCAGGTTCGGGCAGCGCTCGGCCAGTTGCTCCAGCAGGGTGGCATTGAGGCGGCAGACGTTGCGGTTGTAGATCACCACGCCGATCTTCACCGACTTGCACACCTGCTCGACATGGGCGGCGACGCCGTCCTGAGAGGCTTCGGTCAGGTAGTGCGGCAGCAGCAGCAGGCCCTTGGCGCCCAGGCGCTCGGCTTCCTGCGCCATCTGGATGGCCACGCGGGTCGGGCCGCCGACACCAGCCAGGATAGGCACGGACTTCTCGCAGGTATCTACGGCAGTCTTGATCACGGCGCTGTATTCGTCCGGCGCCAGGGAGAAGAACTCGCCAGTACCGCCGGCAGCGAACAGAGCGGAAGCACCGTAAGGCGCCAGCCACTCGAGGCGGCGTACGTAGCCAGCCGGGTTGAAATCACCGGCAGCATCGAAGTCGGTCACCGGGAAAGACAGCAGACCAGAGGAGAGGATGGACTTAAGTTCTTGTGGATTCATTATGCGAACACCCTAGTAAAGCGAGTTGTGAGGAATAGCGTCAGCCGCAGCTGTAGAGATACGTTATCGTACAACAACAAAAAAAACACCAGTTTTTATATCGTCCGTTCGTCGAAGATTTACCCGCCCTCGCCCGCCTCGCCGGAAAACCGCAACACAAGCGCAAAGCTCAGACTAGAGCAGGCTCCATGATCACGCCAGAAGAAATGGCAGCGCAATCATCATTAGCCATGAGCAGCGTTGACAGGTCAGGAACAGGCTGGTACTAATTTCACCAAGTCATACGACAACCTATGACATTCCAATAAAAACAAACGAGGCCAGGTCATGTCACAGACCTTCACTGCCGCTACCTGCTGCCAACGTGCGCATCGCCACATCGCTGTGCGCACTCGCCAGAACAGCACAGCCTGCACTGGCTTCGTTGCCATCTTTGCTCACGCTCTCATCCATTGCAGCGCGGATCGCCTGATGATCCCGGTGCACGACTGAACCGTACCTTCGCCATTGCGGCCGAGGGCCGCACCAAGTCTGGAGCCCCTGCCAAGATGTACGAAGCCTCCCGCAACAGCACACCTCAGATAGTCGAGATGCAGGTCATCCCGGTAGCCGGCCATGACAGCATGTTGTTCAACCTGTGTGGCGCCCACGCCCCCTACTTCACCCGCAATCTGGTGCTGCTCAAGGACAATGCCGGGCGCATCGGCTGTGGCGAGGTTCCCGGTGGCGAAGGCATCCGCCAGGCACTGGAACGCTGCCGCGAGCTGGTGATCGGCCAACCGGTCGGCCGCTACAACCGCGTGCTCAATAGCCTGCGCCAGGCCATCGCCGGGCCGGCCAAAGGGCCTCAGACCACCCAGCATCAGGTCACATCCGAATCCGAAGCACGCGTGCTCAAGCAGCCCCACGAGATCAACCTGCGCCTGGACAACGTGATCACCGCGGTCGAGGCTGCCCTGCTCGATCTGCTCGGCCAGCACCTCGACGTGCCAGTGGCCGAACTGCTCGGTAGCGGCCAGCAACGCGATCATGTGCCGATGCTCGCCTACCTCTTCTATATAGGTGAGCGCCAGCGCACCGACCTGCCTTACCTCGCCGGCAAAGGTTCGGCGGACGACTGGTATCACCTGCGCCATCAGGCCGCGATGACACCGCAGGCCATCGCCCGCCTGGCCGAGGCCGCCCATGCACGCTACGGCTTCAGCGACTTCAAGCTCAAGGGCGGCGTGATGCATGGCGCCGAGGAGATGGACGCGATCCGCGCGATCAAGGCGCGCTTCCCCGATGCGCGCGTCACCCTCGACCCCAACGGCGCCTGGTCGCTGGATGAAGCCATCGCCCTGTGCCAGGGCCAGAACCATGTGCTGGCCTACGCCGAAGACCCTTGCGGCCCGGAGAACGGCTATTCCGGCCGCGAGATCATGGCCGAGTTCAAGCGTGCCACCGGCATTCCTACCGCCACCAACATGGTCGCCACCGACTGGCGGCAAATGGGTCACTCGCTGCGCCTCGAGGCGGTGGACATTCCACTGGCCGACCCGCACTTCTGGACCATGCAGGGCGCCGTACGTCTCGGTCAGGTGTGCGAGGAATTCGGCCTGACCTGGGGCTCGCATTCGAACAACCACTTCGACATTTCCCTGGCCATGTTCACCCATGCCGCCGCGGCCGTACCAGGCCGCGTCACCGCCATCGACACCCACTGGATTTGGCAGGAAGGCGAAGAGCGCCTGACTCGCGAGCCGCTGCAGATCATCGGCGGCCAGGTAGAGGTCCCCAACAAGCCCGGCCTCGGCATCGAGCCGGACATGCAGCGGATCATGGCCGCTCACGAGCTTTACAAGAAGGTGGCCAACGGCGCGCGTGACGACGCCATGGCCATGCAGTACCTGGTTCCGGGTTGGCAGTACGACCCGAAACGTCCCAGCCTCGGCCGCGACTGACTCACGCGGCTTTTATCCAACCCCGGAGTATTCCAATGAAAAAAACATTCCGCGCCTCCCTCCTTTCTGCCCTGGTCGGCATGGGTGCCCTGGCCACTCATTCCGCCACCTTCGCCGATGAGGTCAAATGGCCGACTCGTCCGGTGCAGGTCGTGGTGATCGCCAACCCCGGCGGCGACACCGATTTCAACGCCCGCATGATGGCCAAGTACTTCAACGAGATCACCGGCAAGACCATGGTGGTGACCAACGTCGCTGGCGGCGGTGGCACCCTGGCGGCCGAACAGGTCAAGGGCGCGGCGGCGGATGGCAACACCATCCTCTTCACCCATCCGGGCCAGTTGATCGTCAACGAAGTGGCTGGTTTGACCGAAGATAGCTACGAGACCTTCGATGTCGCCTGCATCGCTGGCGTCGACAAGAGCACCGTATTCGTCGCTTCCAAGCAGTCCGGCGTGACCAGCATGCAGGACTTGGTGGACAAGTCGAAAGCCAATCCCGGCAGCATAACCTACGGCACCGAGATGGGCAGCTTCTCGCACATCCAGGGCCTGATGCTGGAGAAACTCACCGGCGCCAAACTGAAGATGGTTGACGGTGGCACCGTATCCGATCGCGTGGTCGGCATGCTCGGTGGTCGTCTGGACATGGGCGCCATCACCTATGGTTCCGTACAGGACTATGTGCAGGGCGGGCAAATGGTCGCCCTGGGCCAGCCCAACGACGAACGCAACACCATGCTCGGCGAGGTCCCGACCCTCAAGGAGCAAGGCCTCGACATCACCATGGACAAGCCCTACGTAGTGGCCTTCCCGAAAGGCACCGACCCGGCGATCGTGAAGAAGATGTCTGACATCATGCAGCAGATCACTGAGAAACCTGCTTACGCCGAAGACCTGAAGAAATTCAAGCAACCGGTCGCGTTCTACGGCACCGAAGAGGCCAAGCAGATTCTGGCCAAGACCCGCGAAGACTTCATGCAGTTCAAGGATGAGCTGCGTAAGGCCAAGTAAGCCATAACGCAGCGCCGGCCCAAGCGATTCGGGCCGGCGCTGCGCCTCAGAACATCGAGGTACACGATGAACACCCTGAACAAGAAAGAACTGATCATCGGCATTGCCATGCTCGGCGCCAGCCTTACCTACCTGGTCCTGGCACAACAACTACCTGGGCATGACGGTGTCGATGCGGCCACGGTGCCGAAACTGCTGGCCGGATTTCTGTCTCTGCTTGGCCTGATGCAACTGGTCAGCGCCTTTGCCAAACCCAAGGTTGCCGCCGAACCCGCAAGTCCGGTGCCGACAGAAGCTGAAGACCGACCGGCTGAAGTCATAGAACCCAAGACCGTCCTCAAGACTCTCGGCCTGATCCTCGGCTACATGGCCCTGCTCGGCCCTGTGGGCTTCCCGATCATGACCGTGGTTTACCTCTATCTGCAGTTCCTCGTGCTGACGCCGGTAAACCAGAAAGCCAGACATCTGACCTATCTGCTGATCGCCGTTATCTGCTCTGCGCTCATTTTCCTGCTGTTCCGCGAGGCCTTCGACCTGTTGCTGCCCGCTGGCCTGCTGAACAACTACATCTGAGGATCGACCATGCTCGAATTACTGCAGCAAGGCTTCGGTGCCGTCTTTTCACTGAACATCATGATGCTGATGGCCGTCGGTGTGGCCATGGGCATCGTCTTCGGCGCGGTACCCGGCCTGTCCGCGACCATGGCTGTAGCACTATGCCTGCCGCTGACCTTCACCATGGGCCCGCAGGCAGGGCTGTCGCTGTTGGTCGCACTGTTCATCGGTGCGACCTCGGGCGGGCTGATTTCAGCGATTCTGCTGAAGATTCCAGGAACGCCGTCATCAATCGCCACCGTGTTCGATGGTGGCCCGCTGATGGAACAGGGCCACGGCGTCAAGGCGCTGGGCGTCGGCATCGTGTTTTCCTTTCTGGGCACCATCTTCAGTATCGTCGCGTTGATGTTCATCGCCCCGCAGCTGGCCAAGGTGGCCCTGAGCTTCGGCCCGCATGAATACTTCGCCATCGCGGTGTTCTCCCTGACCCTGATCGCCACCCTGTCGGCCGGTTCCATGGTCAAGGGGCTGTTCGCCGGTGCGCTGGGTATCGCCGTGTCCACTGTCGGTATCGCCCCGGTCGAGGCAGTGCGCCGCTTTACCTTCGGCGTCAGTGAGCTCAACGGCGGCTTCTCGATGCTGGCAGTGATGATCGGCATGTTCGCCGTCGCCGAGATCATCAAACTCGCCGAAACCGGCCGCCATGCCGTGCAGGGCAAGGCCAAGTCGGTGAGCATGAAGAACATCAAGGGCTTCGGCTTCTCGCTCAAGGAATTCCGCGAGCAACTACCCAATGCCGGTCGCTCCGGCCTGATCGGCCTGGGCATCGGTATCCTGCCGGGCATCGGCGCCGGTACCTCGAACCTGGTGTCCTACATCATCGCCAAGAAGCGCGCGAAAGACGGGCACACTTACGGCAAGGGCAACATAGGCGGCGTGGTCGCCAGCGAGACGGCCAACAACGCCGGTATCGGCGGCGCCATGATGCCGCTGATGACCCTGGGCATTCCCGGCGACACCGTCACCGCGATCATGCTCGGCGGCTTCCTGATCCACGGCATCCAGCCCGGCCCGCTGCTGTTCATCAGCCAAGGTCCACTGGTGTACACCATCTTCGCCGCGCTGATCGTCGCCACGGTGATGATGCTGTTCATGGAGTTCTACGGCCTGCGCCTGTTCATCAAGCTGCTCGACGTGCCCAAGCACATCCTGCTGCCGATCATTCTGGTGCTGTGCGTGGTCGGTGCCTTCGGCCTGTCCAGCCGCCTGTTCGACGTCTGGTCGATCCTGCTGTTCGGTCTGCTCGGATACGCCTTCGTCAAGGCCGGCATGCCAGCGGCGCCGTTCATCATCGGCTTCATCCTCGGGCCGATGGCGGAAACCAACCTGCGCCGAGGCCTGATGCTGTCGGACGGCAGCTTCGCCGAGTTCTTCACCAATCCGATTGCCGGTACCTTCCTCGGCCTGGCCCTGGCGTTCGTGCTTTGGCAGGTGTTCAGCGCGCTACGTCCCAAACCCAGCGCGATCAACGAGATCCTGCGTACCTGATACCCCGCAACTTGCCGCCCCCTCTGCTCAGGGGGCGGTTCTTTCCTGACTCCCACCTCTGTGCCTCTAGCAGGCGGTTGAAAAACTACCTGCGTTGCCATTGCTGCGTTAAAAACAGGCTCGTGCGCGAGTCCGATCAAAATGCTCATTTACAGCTCGTAAAGTCGACCGCGACTCCGACCGTTTTTCGCCTGTTTTTGCGGGGCCGACATCGGTATTGCACTGGCTGCCTCGCCTACGTTTTTCAACGACCTGCTAGCCCTCTACAGCGCCAACTGCAGCGGCTTGAGCACGATAATGGACGCGCTCATTGATCCAGGTCTAATCTAATCAATCACTAGATTGATACCCGGAATGAATCAATGTTCGACCTGGCCCAACTGCGCTGCTTCACCACCTTGGCCGCCGAACTGAATTTCCGGCGCGCTGCCGAGCGCCTGAACATGACCCAGCCGCCGCTGAGCCGGCAGATACAGTTGCTCGAACATCAGTTGGGCGTGACGCTGTTCACCCGCAGCACTCGCTCGGTTGCCTTGACGGCGGCTGGCCGTGCCTTCTTCGTCGAAGCCCAGGCGCTGCTCGATCAGGCCCACCGCGCCGCGCAAAGCGCCCGACTGGCCGCCATTGGCGAAAGTGGCGCACTCACTATCAGCTTCGTCGCCAGCGCGGTGTATGACGTGCTGCCGCGTGCGATCACCACTGCCAAGCGCGAACGCCCTGGGGTGGATATCGCCTTGCTGGAGATGAGCACCTTCGAACAGGTGCAGGCACTGCGTGCCCGGCGTGTGGACCTGGCCATCGTGCGCGCGCCCTTGCAGCAACCCGGACTGGTCAGCGAATGCCTGCTACGCGAACCCTTCGTGCTGGCCGCGCCCGCCGCGCATCCGCTGGCGCAGCACGAAAGGCCGACCCTGGAAATGCTCCATGGTCAGCCTTTCATTCTTTACGCGCATACCGCCTGGCAGCCCTTCAACGAGCTGCACACCGGCCTGTTTCGCGTCAGCGGCATCCAGCCTGAATTCGTTCAGGCGCTGGGCTCGACCCTGACCATCCTGTCGCTGGTCAATGCCGGCATGGGGCTGGCACTGGTGCCGCGCAGCGCCAGTGCCATCCGCTTCGAGCAGGTACGTTTCCGCGAGCTGCCGCTACCGTCAGGCGTATGCGGGGAGTTGCATCTGGTCTGGCGCGACGACAACGACAACCCGGCCTTGCCGTCGATGATCGCAGCTGTGCGCCAGGCCGCTCGCGACATCTATCCGCAGAACTGACGCTCTAAGCGCGTTTGCCGACCTCTGCCTGCTGCACCGTCCAGCCGGCAACCTGCTCGCTCAGGCTCAGGCCCAGGCCCGGACGAGTCGGCACCAACATGCGCCCGTCGCGAATTTCCAGGCGCTCGTTGAACAGCGGCTCCAGCCATTCGAAATGCTCGACCCAGGGCTCGCGCGTGTGGCTGGCGGCCAGGTGCACGTGCAGCTCCATGGCGAAGTGCGGTGCCAGGGTCATGCCGGCCTGCTCGGCCAGCGTCTGCACGCGCAGGTAAGGTGTGATACCGCCAACGCGCGGCGCATCGGGCATAAGGAAGTCGGCGCCGCGCTGGCGAATGAACTCCCAGTGCTCGGCGGGGCTGGTGAGCATCTCACCGGTGGCAATCGGCGTATCGAACAGGCGCACCAGCTCGGCATGGCCTTCGGCGTCGTAGCAGTCCAGCGGCTCCTCGATCCAGATCAGGTCGAAGGGCTCCAGACGACGGCACATGCGCCGTGCGGTAGGGCGGTCCCATTGCTGGTTGGCGTCGACCATCAGCGGGAAGCTCTCGCCCAGGTGCTCACGCACCGTGCTGACGCGATGGATATCCAGCGCCCAGTCGGGCTGGCCGACCTTGAGTTTGATCCCGCCGATGCCCTTTTCGCGGGAAATGTCGGTGTTCTTCAGCAACTGATCGAGCGGCGTATGCAGAAAGCCGCCGGAGGTGTTGTAGCAACGTACCGAATCGCGATGGCTGCCGAGCAAGCGTGCCAGTGACAGGCCGCTGCGGCGCGCCTTGAGATCCCACAGGGCAACGTCGAAGGCGCCGATGGCCTGGCTCGCCAGGCCGCTGCGCCCCACCGAGGCGCCAGCCCAGCACAGTTTGTCCCAGAGTTTGGCGATATCGCTGGGGTTCTCGCCGATCAGATTAGGCGCCACTTCCAGGGCGTGGGCGAACTGACCGGGGCCACCGGCGCGCTTGGAGTAGCTGAAGCCCAGGCCACGATGACCGTCGCGGGTTTCGATCTCGGCGATCAGGATGGCGATCTCGGTCATCGGCTTCTGCCGACCTGTGAGCACCTTGGCATCGCTGATCGGGTTGGCCAGCGGCAGCGCTACCGAGCGCAGGCTGAGCCAGGTGATACGGTCATCGTCGGCGTGTGGGGTGGCGTTATCGGTCATGACATCTTCCTCGTGATGAAACTCGACGCCCCCGTTGGGCCGCCGAAAATGGACAACCCGAGTCAGATTAAGATGATTGCGCAATCATTCAAGTATCAGGATTACCCCCCGACGCCAGGCTTGCTCATGGCCATTTGCCGGACTCGTCTAGACATTTCACAAATCTGCAACATTCACCAACTACGCTGAATATGTCCCGCTCCGCCTGACCTCCGAGGCATCCCATCATGTTCCTGCAAAAATCCCTGCGCGCGCAGATTCTCGCCCTGCTCGGCGGCAGTCTGGCGCTGATCCTGATCACCGCCCTGGCCTGCTTCAGCTTCCTCTCCAGCGGCATTCAGTCCTACCGCGGCCTGCTCGATGGGCCGCTGGAATCTTCACGCCTGATCGACGCGGCCAACGTCGAATTCAAGATCCAGGTGCAGGAGTGGAAGAACGTCCTGCTGCGCGGCCAGGACAGCGCCAACCTGCAACGCTACTGGAGCCAGTTCGAAGCGCAGGAACGCAAAGTGCAGGACATTCTCGGCCAGTTGACCCAGGTCGCCACTGCCGACCCGGCCTTGAAGACGCAGGTCGAACGCCTGCGCAGCGAACATCAGGCGCTCGGCGGTAATTACCGCAAGGGCCGCGACGCCTTCGTGGCCGCCGGAGCCGATGCCAGGGCAGGCGATGAAGCCGTCAAAGGCATCGACCGCGCCGCCAGTGAGCAGATGACTGCACTGGTCGAGCAGTTGCGCCAGAACAGCCTGAGCCAGGCCGAGCAGATCAACGCCAGCGCCGCACGCACCATTCTCAGCGGCACCATCGTGATGCTGGCCGCCGCCCTGGTCATCGCCGTATTCAGCCTGTGGCTGGTCAATCGCAATCTGATCATTCCCATCCGCCACTTGATCGGCCATGTCGACCAGCTCAGCCAAGGTCGCTTCGGTCAACGCGTGGAAAGCACTCGGCAGGATGAGCTGGGCCTGCTGGCGCGCGCCGCGAACACCCTGCGCGACTTTCTCGCCAGCACCAGCGAGCGTCTGCACCAGAGCACGCAGAACCTCGATAGCGCCAGCAGCGAGTTGAACGCCATCGCCTCACGCATGACCGAGGGCGTCAGCGAGCAGTTCGAGCGTACCGATCAGGTCGCCACCGCCATGCACGAGATGTCCGCCACCGCTCAGGAAGTCGCACGGCATGCCGCTGATGCCGCGCACGCGGCCAACGATGCCGACGACTCAGCCCGCCAGGGCAGCACGGTGATGCAGTCGACCATCGCCACCATCACCGACATTCGCGGCGAGATCGCCAACACCGCCGAGGTGATCCGTCGCCTGGAAAGCGACAGCGGGCGTATCGGCAAGGTGCTGGAAGTGATCCGCGGCATCGCCGAGCAGACCAACCTGCTGGCGCTCAACGCCGCCATTGAGGCCGCGCGCGCCGGCGAACAGGGCCGTGGTTTCGCCGTGGTCGCCGACGAGGTGCGCACCCTGGCCCAGCGCACAGCCGAATCCACCGCCGAGATCAACCAGATCATCGATACCGTGCAGAACGGCGCACTGAATGCCGTGCGCGCCATCGAGAGCGGCCAGCAGCGCAGCGAACAGGGCGTGACCCAGGTCACCGAGGCGGGCGCCATGCTGCAGCGCATCACCGAGGCGGTAGAGGCCATCCGCGACATGAACCAGCAGATCGCCACCGCCGCCGAAGAGCAGACCTCGGTGGCCGAGGACATCTCACGCAACCTCACCGAGCTGACCGCCATCGCCAGCGCCAACCAGGACAACGTCGAGCGCACGCAGAAGGCCAGCCGCAACCTGCATGACATGTCCGGCCAACTGGGCGAAGTGACTCGCCGCCTGGGCTCCTGAGCCAACCTGCGAACCGGCGTGGCACGCAGCACGCGGCTCGCCCCAGCATCTTCGGCCTGCGCGGCAGAATGGACGCCGTGACGCAGGCTGCGGCCCTCCAGCTCACAGGCGGGGAAGGTACGCAGGGCGGACAAGCATTCGACCTGTCCGCCCCCACTGAAAACAGGCAAACGACAAAAGGTCGCAATTAACCCTTGCTATTTATGTAATAGGAATTATTCTCAGTTACGTAATGACGGCCAAGGAGACCTGCCATGACCTACCTGATCGATGCCTGGCTGGACCGCCCGCATCCCTACCTGCGCATCCTCAACCGCGAAACCGGGGAAGTCTGCGCCATGCTGGAAGAAGAAGCGCTGGACGAGCTGCGCGACCAGGGCGACCTGGACCTGCACGAGCTCAGCTCCAGCGAACCCATCGTGCTCAAAGAGCTGGTGCGCAGCCTGTTTCTGTACTGCTACGCACGGGCCCTGCGCCCATCCTGAAAGACAAAACGGGGCACCCTGTCAGCAGGGTGCCCCGTTTCGTTGGATCAGGCTGCCATGTAGGGTGCGCTGTGCGCACCGAAGCGACAGCTTGCGTCCCAAGACTTACAGAATATCCAGCAGCTCTACATCGAATACCAGCACACTGTGCGGCGGGATGCTGCCGACACCCTGGGCGCCGTAGGCCAGCTCGCTCGGCACGTGCAGGCGCCATTTGCTACCGGTGCCCATCAGTTGCAGCGCCTCGACCCAACCCGGAATCACACCACCAACCGGGAATTCAGCCGGCTGGCCACGCTCGTAGGAGCTGTCGAACACGGTGCCGTCGATCAACGTGCCGTGGTAGTGGGTACGCACCTGATCCTCGGCGGACGGCTTGGCGCCCTCGCCAGCGACCAGCACTTCGTACTGCAGGCCGGAGGCCAATACGGTCACCCCTTCGCGCTTGGCGTTTTCGGCCAGGTAGGCACGACCTTGGCCAGCAGCGGCTTCGGCCTTGGCGGCCGCTTCAGCCTGCATGACTTCGCGGATGACCTTGAAGCTGGCGCCCAGCTCGGCTTCGGAAACACGACTGGCCTGGCCGCTGAACGCGTCGGTCAGACCGGCGAGGATGGCAGTCAGGTCCACGCCGGGCGGCGGGTTGTCGCGCAACTGACCACCGAGTTGACGACCGATGCCATAGCTGACGCGACCTTCATCGGAGGACAGATCGGGGCTGAAGTTGAATTCGGACATGAAAGGCTCCGCTTGGGGCTGTGAAAAAGGCCGGCCAGACTAGCACAGAACCCAAAGTTACCCGACACCTGCCATACCTTTCATCCACTGAATTCAGCGCCTGCACAAGAGCATTGATCTGGCGCAATAGCTACTACCTTTAGCTAAGCCTTACTTAAGAAAAGCCCAGATATCATATCGACATCATTCGTTCGCCCCGCAGGAGCGTGCGTCATGCAAAACGGCTCTCGAGTCAGTCTTCGGACATGGATATGGCGTGCATTCGTGCAAACGGCTCTGATTCCACTGATCCTGGTGGAGACAGTACTGATCAGCGTCTATCTGCTCACCAACGTCTCCATCCGTGACGCACAGATATCCCACTTGCGCTCGACCGCGTTGAGCGACCTGCAGGCTGCAGCGGGTCAGGAAGCTCACCTGGTCGAGAGCGAGCTGGGCCATATTGCTCGTCTGACCAGCACCTACGCCTCCCTGACCCAGAGCACGCTAAACGACAACCAACCGGTCGCGCCGGCAGAGTTGGCAGTGACGCCCAGCGGGGTGCGCTACAGCCCCAGCGATGAAGGTGGCGCGGCATCTTTCTACTCCAACGCCACACCGCTGGAGCAGCAGGACCTGCAAAAAGTCGCGCGCCTGGCCAATCTTGATCCGCTGATGCGCGAAATCGTGCAGCAGAACCCGCTGGTGGCCAGCATCTATTTCAACAGCTGGGACAGCTACAACCGCATCTATCCCTGGTTCGACACACCCGCGCAGTATCCCCACGACATGGTGATACCCGATTACAACTTCTATTACCTCGCTGACGCCAAGCACAACCCCGAACGCAAGGTCGCCTGGACCGATGTCTACCTCGACCCAGCAGGCCAGGGCTGGATGCTCTCGGCCGTTGCCCCCGTGCTACGCGGGGACTTTCTCGAAGGCGTAGTCGGCCTGGACATCACAGTCGGCAAGTTGCTCGAACATATCCAGAGCCTCGAGGTGCCATGGAACGGATATGGAGTGATCGTCAGCAACGAAATGAACATCATGGCCTTGCCTCCAGCCGGAGAGGACGACTTCGGCCTGGATGAACTGACCACCCACTCCTACGACGAAGCCATCAGTTCGGAACTGTTCAAACCCGAGGACTTCAATCTGCTCAAACGTGCCGATACCGAAGGCCTCGCCAACGCCATTGCGCAGCGGGACAAAGGCGTGCTTTCCGTGAATCTCAACGACCGTCCACACCTGGTTGCCTGGGCAACGATCCCATCCACCGACTGGCATCTGCTGGCGGTGGTCGATGAGATGGAGGTATTCAGCCAGACCAATGAACTCGCCAGCCATTACCGAAACATCGGCTACCTGCTGATCGGCGGTCTGGTGCTGTTCTATCTGGTGTTCTTTGCCTTCATGTGGGGGCGCGCCCGCGAGCTGACCGAGCGTCTGCGCAAACCCATCGGTGGCATAGTCACCATGCTCCGTGAGATTGGCCAGGGCAACTGGAAGCCGAAACGCCCGGCGACCACCATCGACGAACTAGAAGCCATCATCGATGACGTCGAATCCATGGGCCAGCGCCTTGAGCGCAGTGCCACGCAGCTGCAACGTGCCAGCCACGAAGCCCAGGAAGCTAGCCGCGCCAAGAGCCAGTTCATCTCCAGCATGAGTCATGAGTTGCGTACACCGCTGAACGCGATACAGGGTTTCGCCCAGCTGATGCGCATGCAGCAAGGGCAACAGGGGCAGCAGGACACCGACTACCTCGAAGAAATTCTGCTCGCCAGCCGCCACCTCAACCAGTTGGTGGGCGACATTCTCGACTGGTCGAGCCTGCAGAGTGACCTGCCGCGCCTGGAAATGGCCAAAGTAGACGCAGTGGCCCTGATGAACGAGTGTGCCGACCTGGTAGCACCCGAGGTCGAAGCCCGCGGTTTGAGGCTAAAGCTGTCCTTGCCGCCTAGTCAGGTGCCGGTACTGGCAGACGCACGTCGCCTGCGCCAGGTGCTGCTCAACCTGCTATCGAACGCCATCAAGTACACACCAGCAGGCAGCGTCAGCCTCAGCTGCATGGAACACGACGGTCGAGTGCGCTTGATGGTCAGCGATACCGGCATGGGCATCACCAGCGAGCTGCAGCCTCTCCTGTTCGAACCCTTCCAGCGTCTCGGCCAGGAAAACAGCGCCATCCAGGGCACCGGAATTGGCCTATCGTTGTGCAAGGAATATGCAGCGCTGATGAATGGAGAGATGGGCCTGCACAGCGAGCCGAACAAGGGCAGCAGTTTCTGGATCGACCTGCCCCGCTACGTCGAACTCAGCCGACCTGTAACCACCTCACAGGCGCAACACCCGGCCTGCGTGTATCACGGCGACCTCGATACTGCGAATCGAGAGGTCGTCAGCACGGCCCTGGCGAACATCGACCTGCTGCAGTTCGACGATGGCAACCAGCTGCTGGCTGCTCTGCTGGCCAGACGCCCTGATCTGTTGCTACTCAGCGTAGAGCTCAATGGCATGGACGGACGCGACCTGCTACGCACCTTGCACCAGAATGCTGAACTGGCCGACCTGCCAATAGTACTGTTGAGCCGTGAAGATCAACTGCAGGAACTGGTCGGCCTGGGCGCCAGTGCCCTGCTGGGTGTGCCCATCGACGCCAATGAGCTGCGCCAATTGGTCAGCGACCTTACCAGCAAGGAGGCGACTTATGCTGTCTAAGGACTTCACTCAATCGCGGGTAGTCATCGTCGACGACGTCATCGCCAACAGTCGCTTGCTGGAATCCAGTCTCAAGGCTTTCGGCATGCGCAACACCATCAGTTTTTCCGACTCTGCCGCAGCGCTGGAGTGGTTGCAGCACAACCCCTGGAACCTGCTGCTGCTGGATCTGGACATGCCGGCACCGAATGGCTTCGACATCCTCCGCGCCCTGGCCGACCGTGATCGCAGCAGCAATCCGATCATCATCATCACCGCGCTGAACGACAGCGTCAGCCGCCGCACGGGCCTGGAACTGGGCGCCAACGACTATCTGAGCAAACCGGTCGACCTGCCCGAGGTTATCCTGCGCGTACGCAGCAATCTGCAACTGAGCCAGGCCAGCCTGGCACTGCTTGAAGCCAACCGCACCCTCGAACAACGCGTACGCGAACGCACGACGCAGCTGACTCAAAGCTATGGCGCCGTGGTGCGCACCCTGGCGCGTGCGGCTGCCTACCGTGACAGCGAGACCGGCAACCATATCGTACGTATCGGTGAGTCCGCCGCGTTGATTGCCGAAGCTCACGGCATGAGCGCCGAGTGGATCGAGCTGATTCGTCAGGCCGCCCCGATGCACGATGTCGGCAAGATCGGTATCGCCGACCACATCCTGCTCAAGGCTGGCCCACTGAGCGATGATGAGCGCCGGCAGATGCAGGAGCACCCCGCCATCGGCCACTCCATTCTCACCGACCAGCACGCCTCTGAGCTCACCGCTCTGGCCGCAGAAATTTCCCTGACCCATCACGAGAAATGGGATGGCAGTGGCTATCCCAATGGACTGAGCGGCAAACAGATTCCCTTGTCTGGACGCATCGTCGCCATCTGCGATGTCTACGACGCACTGCGCATGCCACGCCCCTACAAGGAGCCGTGGCCCCTCGAAAAGGCACAGGCCTACATACGCGAACAAGCCGGCAAGCATTTTGACCCGGACCTGGTCGCGCTGGTCGAAGGCCTCTACGAGAAGATCGAAACACTTCAGCACGACCTCAGCGACTGTGCGCAAGGAGACTGATCGATCTTGAAAACGATAAGAAAAACCTCAGCCCGTTAATCGCCTTCTCAATTTCCGAGTACTGCCACCATGAACTTCAGATCCATCTCCATAGCCCCACGCGCTGCAATAGGATTTGGCTTGATCGCCCTACTGGTCTTCGCTCTCGGCGGTTTTGCCCTGCTGCAGATGAACAGCATGCATGACCGCTCCAGCGAGGTCGAAAACAACTGGATCCCCAGCCTCAATACCCTAGGCGACGTCACGCAAGACATCCTGCGTCTGCGCGCCGTGACCCTGCGCATGCTGCTCAGCGAGACCCCACAGCAGTTGCAGGAAAACATGGCTCTGGCGCAGAAGCTGCTGGATGACCTGAAGGATGTGCAGTCACGCTACGAGACCTTGATCAGCTCACCCGAGGAACGTAGCACCTACGAAGAGTTCAAGAGTGCCGAGGCAGCCTATCTGAGACTGCGTGGCCAACTCGCTCAGCATCTGCAAAACGGTGACCGTCAGGCCGCGCAGGAATTGCTTACAGGGGCCATGAACCAGCAGGCAGACACCATGGTCAAGGCGCTCAATACACTGATAGCCCTCAATCGCCAGGGCGCCTCAGGCGCAGCAAAAGCCGCCGACTCCGTTTATACCCAAGCGAGCCGCGGCACCTTGCTGGTCATGGTCCTATCTGCCATTGCCACGGTCATGCTGGCCGCGCTTCTTACTCGCAGCATCGTCAAGCCGCTGGCGGAAGCGGTGCAGGTCGCGGACTCGGTGGCCAGAGGCAATCTGACCATGAGCATCGACACCCAGGGCAACGACGAACCCGCGAAGCTGTTGCAGGCATTGAAGAGCATGCAAGGCAATCTACGTGGCACCATCGAGCAGATTGCCGATGCATCCAACCAGCTGGCGTCGGCCGCTGAACAACTGAGTGCAGTGACCGATGGCACCGCGCGCAACCTGCACCAGCAAAGCCTGGAGATCGACCAGGCGGCCACGGCAGTCACCGAAATGAGCAGCGCCGTGGACGAAGTGGCGCGCAACGCTGCCAGTGCCTCGGAAAGCTCCAGCGAATCCGGGCGCATCGCCCGCCAGGGCAGCGAGCGCATCACCCAGACGCTGTCGTCGATCAACCAGTTGGCGGCCGACGTCGATTCGACCTCGAGCAACTTTGGCCAACTGGCCGGCAAGATCCGAGGCATCAGCCAGGTACTCGACGTGATTCGCAGCATCGCCGAACAGACCAACCTGCTCGCCCTCAACGCCGCCATCGAGGCGGCGCGAGCTGGTGAGGCGGGTCGCGGCTTCGCCGTGGTCGCCGATGAGGTGCGCGCCCTGGCGCACAAGACCGGGCAATCAACCCGTGAGATCGAGACCATGATCAGCACCGTACAGAACGATACTGAACAGGCGGTGCGCGCCATGGAGTCGAGCAATGGTCTGGCCAAGCAGACACTGGATATCGCCGAAGGCGCGGGGGTCGCACTGGATCAGATCATCCAGTCGATTGCCGAGATCGGCGACCGCAACCTGGTGATCGCCAGCGCCACCGAACAGCAGGCCCATGTGGCCCGCGAAGTGGACCGCAACCTAATCAACATTCGCGACCTGTCGTTGCAGAACTCGGCCGGTTCGGAGCAGACCAGCACCGCCAGCCGCGCGCTATCGAGCCTGGCCGCCAACATGCAAGGCATGGTTGCGCGCTTTCAGGTCTGAACCTTTATGGTGGATGACTGGCGCAAATGCCAGTCATCCGCTCAGCGCCCACGTCGGCAGCGCTCGGAGCAGTAGCGCACCTCGTCCCAGCAGCGCGCCCACTTCTTGCGCCAGGTGAAAGGCAGGCCGCAGACCGCACAGGTCTTCACCGGCAGCTCGCTCTTCTTCACAACATTTCTCCAGCGTCGAGTTTCGCCAACAGGCGCTCACCCCAGTCCCACAACGCCTGCTGCTTTGCCTCGGTCATGCGCACCAGGTTGCGGTAGACCATGCCGATACGCGGGTTACGCTCCAGCGGCTCACGGTGGCGCATGAGGAAATGCCAGTACAGCGCGTTGAACGGACAAGCCGACTCGCCAGTGCTCTCGCTCACCTTGTAGCTGCAGCCTTGGCAATGGTTGGACATGCGCTTGATGTACTGGCCGCTGGCGCAATACGGCTTGGAACCTAAGTAGCCACCGTCGGCATGCATCACCATGCCCAGGGTGTTGGGTAGCTCGACCCAATCAAAGGCATCCATGTACACGGCCAGGTACCAGTCGCAGATATCCTTGGGTGCGATGCCCGCGAGCAAGGCGAAATTACCGGTCACCATCAGTCGCTGGATATGGTGCGCATAGGCATGTTCCAGGGTCTGGCCGATGGCCTGACGCATGCAGTTCATCCGCGTCTTGCCGGTCCAGTAGAACTCTGGAAGTGCGCGTGAATTGCCGAAGCGGTTGCCTTCGGCGTACTCCGGCATGCGCAGCCAGTAGATGCCGCGCACGTACTCGCGCCAGCCGATCAGTTGACGGATGAAGCCTTCGGCGGCGTTCAGCGGCACGTCGCCGGCGCGATAGGCTGCTTCGACCTCGGCGCAGATCCGCCGTAGGTCGAGCAGGCCGATATTCAGCGCAGCACTGATGCGCGAGTGAAAGAGAAAGGGTTCGCCATCGGCCATGGCGTCCTGATAGTCACCAAAGTCGGCCAGGCCGTTGTCGAGAAAATGCTGCCAGAGGCGCTCGGCCTGCTCAGCCGTTACCGGGTAATCGAAACCCTCCAGGCTGCCGTAATGGCTGGCGAAACGCTGCCCGACCAAGATCAGCACGTCACGCGTGATGGCGTCAGGCTCGACGCGCAGTGGCGCGGGTGGGCACACGCCTTTGGGCAAAGGTTTGCGGTTGTCGGCGTCGAAGTTCCAGGCACCACCTTCAGGTGTGCCGTCAGGGTTGAGCAGCAGCCCGCTGTCACGACGCATCTCGCGATAGAAGAACTCCATGCGCAGCTGCTTGCGCCCCTTGGCCCAAGCGGCGAACGCATCGCGGCTGCAGAGAAAGCGGCTGTCCTGATGCCAGTGAAGCGGCACGCCACAGTGACGCAGCGCCTGCTCTAGGCGCCAGTCGCCGCACTCGGTCAGATGCACCTCGGCCGGATCGAGCCGTTGCGTCCAGCGCAGCAGCTCGCCCGGCAACGAACCACTGTTATCAGGATCATCCAGAGCCACGTAGTGCACCTGCAGGCCCTGCTCACGCAAGGCTTCGGCGAAATGACGCATGGCGCTGAAGATCAGCGCGATCTTCTTCGGGTGGTGCGGCACATGGCTAGCCTCTTCCATCACCTCGGCCAGCAGCACGTGATCACGGGCTGGGTCTATGTCCTCCAACGCACCAAGGCCGTGGGTGAGCTGGTCGCCCAGAATGAGAATCAGACGACGAACAGTCACAGCAGCACGATCTCCATGTTCGGGTGGCGGCGCAGGTGGCCGAGCAGGATGTGATAGGTGTCGAGGTTGAAGCCGCCACGGCGCTTGGTCAGTAATGGCTCGACCCGCTCGAAACGATCTACCGTGCCAAGGTGGCGCCATTGATCGAGCACGTGCCACTGGGTCAGGCCGTGCCGGTCATCGCGCTCGACCAGCGCGACCGGCCCGCCCCATGGCCAAGCCTGGGTTTGCAGGCGCTCGGCGCTGGCGAGCAACCGCGTATCGTGCACCTGGCGCGGCTCCTCGCCACAGCAGGCACCCGCACAGCGCCCAAGCTGATAGGCGAAGCAGGCACCCTCGCCCTCCTCCAGACCGAGTACACGCAGGCACAAGCGTCGTTGCCGCGCCTGCTCCAGCAGCCACTGACGCGCGTGATGGCGCGAGCGGAACAAACCGGCATGCCGGAGCCCTGGCGCCAACGCCTGGTGCTGGAGCAGTTCGATGTGCAGATCGCCAGGCTCGCCCGCCAGCGCCCAGGTCAACAGCTCGCGCTGCTTGCGCAGACGACGGTTGTACAAGGGTTGCAGACGCTTGATCTCGGCGGACTCGAACAGCAGAGCGCCCAGCTCACCGGCCGTGATAGCCACCTGCACATCGCGGATCTGCTGAACCATCTGCAGGCTGCGGCGGTCGCGATGATCGTTCTGAAAGTGCGACATCACCCGGCGGCGCAGATTGCGGCTCTTGCCCACATACAGTTGCGCACCACCGTCGCCCAGGAAGTAATAAACACCCGGACGTTCCGGCAACTGGGCGAAACGCTCCGCGGCCAGCAACGGGGGCCGCGCCGCGCTGCGCAGCTGATGCCCCAGAGCCGTCGGCGCGACCTGCTGCAGCAAGTGCCGAGCCAGCGTCAACACGGCCTCGGCATCCGGCACGGCGCGATCGCGGAAGAAACGCATGATGCCAAAATGTGCGCAAAGCGCATCGAAGCCGGCGCTCGCCAACTCCGGCAGCGCCGCTCTGGCCAGGCGCAGGGTGCACAGCTGCGCAGAGCGCAGCGTCTTCCAGTCAGGCAGCACTCGGCGCAAGAACGCCAGGCTGAAGCGCAGGTTATGGCCCACTAGCACGCGGCCGCAAATAGCGTCAGCTATCGCCTGTGCTTCGCTATCGATGCGTGGCTGGCCGCGTAATTCCAGGGGGTGTAATCCACTCAGGCTGAGCAACTGCGAGGGCAGCGCGACATCAGGCTCGAACAGCCAGTGCAAGCGCTCTGCGACACAACCCTCAGCATCGACCTGAATGATCGCCAGCTCCCAGATGGCATCACGTGCCGGGTGGGCTCCAGTGGTCTTCACCTCCACGACTGCCAGGGCCCTGCCCTGCAACGTGGCGGCCGGTGCGAAGGCAGCCGTCACCAGCCAGAACGGAAGGCGATGGGCACGCGCAGGCTGTTGTCAGCCGATGGCATGCCGCACATCTCGTCATGTACCGAGCTGTGCACCAGGAAGAATGGCAGCGCCGGCATTTCCTGCAGCACGTCACGCGCATGCTCTATCGAACGCAGGTTAAGCGTACTGCCCTGGTCGGTAAGAATTGGGTGGGCACGCCCTTCCATCCGCGCCTCGAGCAGATAAATGCCACCCTCCAGGGAGATCAGATTGAGTTCGTCGACGCGTCCGGCTTGAGCGTGAGCGGACAGATCATGCAGATTCATCGGGCTTGCCTCCTGCCTTTAACTATACAAGAACTTATACAAAATTAATTCTTGTACAACAAAGAAAAAGCTCAAGCCCAAAAAGCAAAACGCCCGTCACGTTCGGACGGGCGGTTGTGAAGCGGTCTCGGGTCAGTCGTGCTTGGTGACCTTGTCCAGATAGCCCATGGCGAAGGCCGAGCCAACGAACGTCAGGTGAATGATCACGTACCATTTCAGGTACTCCAGATCGTAGTTCTTCGCATCCATGAACACCTTGAGCAGGTGGATGGACGAAATCGCCACGATGGACGCCGCCACTTTCATCTTCAGCGAACTGGAGTCCATCTTGCCAAGCCAGCTGAGCTTCTCGGTGCCCTCGTGAATATCCAGACGCGAAACGAAGTTCTCGTAGCCGGACAGCATCACCATCACCAGCAGCCCGCCGACCAGCGCCATGTCGATCAGCGACAGGAGCTTCAGGATCACATCGGCTTCGGCCAGGGAAAAGATCTGCGGCAGGATGTGATAAAGCTCCTGGAAGAACTTGACCGACAATGCCAGCACGGCGAGAGAAAGACCGAAGTAGATCGGCGCCAGCAACCAGCGCGATGCGTACATGGTGTTTTCGATGAAGCGTTCCATGGAGAACTCACTGAGGGAGGGAAAATCGCGGCGAGTATACCCATCGCCCAGCATCAGCAGAAGATGCCCAACGCACTGTGGATAACCACAGCCCTGCTGTCTCGCCCAACTGGCCCTGGCGCGCCTTGTTTCAGGCGTTTCAGCTCTGCCCGTCAGTCTCGGGCTGCGGCTGAAATACACCGCCATGGCTGTGGCGTTCGCCGTTGACACGACGCAACTCGGCCTGCAGGTGCAGACACCAGATCGGCGGTTCGCAGCATTCTACGTAGCCTTGCAGGACCAGGCTCTCGGCAATCGCCGTAAGCGCCCCTTCAGCGACAGAGGGCCCATAGAACGGGCCCTGCGCCTTGATAGCCGAAGGCTGTGCTCCCGACATACCGGCAGCGCAAAGCAGTGTCCAACGTCCGTTGTCTCCTGCCAGTGGCTTAATCACGCACTCGATTCGGGTGACCAGGCCCAGGCATTGGCGGGTGAGACAGAGGCTGCGCGGCATGGCGGCGACCCTCGCGGAATCCAGGCTCCAGCCTACACCCCGAGCGGTCGCACTGTGAAGGCCAAAGTTATCCACGCAATCTGTGGATAACTCTGTGCATGAGGCGTGAGCAAGAACGCCTGCGCGCCTGTCCCGGGCAATCCGGGACAATCGTGCAAGATATGATCAGCTCGCTGCGCCTTCGCCCTCACCTTTCTTGCGCCGTGGCGCCTTGGCCGGTTTCGCCGCTGCCGCCTCGGCTTCGGCTTTCGCCTTGTCCGCGTCGGCCGGTTTGAGCTCTTCTTCCAGCCCGATCTCGGCGATATCGCGCAAACGCTCGACCACACGAGCGTTGACGCTGCCTTTGGGGAAGCGACCCTTTTCGTCCGGGTGCCCGGCCGCCTCGCCGACCAGCAAGCTCAATGCCTCGTCGACATGGCGCACAGCATAGACGTTGAACTGGCCGGCACGCACCGCCTGCAGCACACGGTCATCGAGCATCAGGTTGGCGACGTTGGAGTGCGGGATGATCACCCCCTGCTCGCCAGTCAGGCCGCGCGCCTCGCACAGGCGGAAGAAGCCCTCGATCTTCTCGTTGACGCCGCCGACCGCCTGCACCTCGCCGAACTGGTTGATCGACCCGGTGATGGCGAAGCACTGCTTGAGCGGCGTGCGCGACAACGCCGAGATCAGCGTGCACACCTCGCCGAGCGAGGCGCTATCGCCGTCGACGTAACCGTAGGACTGTTCCAGAGCGATACTGGCGGAAATCTCCAGCGGGAATTCCTGTGCATAGCGGCTGCCGAGGAAGCCGGTGAGGATCATCACGCCCTTGGAGTGAATTGGCTGACCAAGGCTGACTTCACGCTCGATGTCGACGATGCCGCTGCCGCCCGGATAGACGGTGGCGGAAATCCGCGCCGGCACACCGAAGGCCGAGTCACCCACCTCCAGCACGGTCAGGCCGTTGCACTTGCCGACGGCGGCGCCGCAGGTGTCGATGAGAATGATGCCGGCCAGCATGTCGTCGATGATCCGCGCCGATACGCGCCCGGTACGCGTGGCCTTGGCCTTGAGCGCGCGCTCGATATGGCCGACGTCGGTGATGCTTTCCCCGGCAAGCTGGCGAATGAAGTCGGCCTCGCTGACCAGCTGGAACAGGTCACCGATACGCGCTGACAGGCGACCCTGGTGCTCGGCCAGACGCGCGCTGTGAGTAGCCAGGCGCGCCACCGCGGCACCGGTCAACGGCGCCATGCCCTCTTCCGAGGTACGCGTTTTCATCAGTTGCGCGAATTGCTCAAGACTTTCTTCGGCGAGCGGGATGTCCTCGTCGAAATCGACCAGTACGCGGAACATCTCCTGGAAGTCCGGATCGGCGTCCTGCAGCGCGTAGTACAGCTGACGTGAGCCGATGATGATGACTTTCAGCTGCAGCGGAATGACCTGCGGGTTGAGGGTGACGGTCGCGATGCGGCCAAGGTCGCCCAGCGGCGACTCCATCTTCAACTGGCGCGAATGCAGGGCGCGCTTGAGCGCTTCCCAGACGAAGGGCTCACTGAGCAGTTTTTCCGCCTCGACCACCAGGTAGCCACCGTTGGCGCGGTGCAACGCCCCGGGGCGCAGCTGACGGTAGCTGGTGTACAGCGCGCCCTGATCGGAGCTGTACTCGATGCGGCCGAACAGATTGTCGTAAGTCGGGTGCGACTCGAACACCACCGGTGCGCCGCCGTTGGCGTGGTGACCAACCACCAGGCTCGGGCAGTACATTTCCTCCAGCAGCTTGCGCAGTTGCGGGTCGGCCTTGTCGACATCCACCAGTTGCTCGACGGCGGTTTTCAGCAGGTTGATCTGCATGGCCTGCAGATAGGCACAGACGCCGGCGTTTTCCGCGTACTTCTCCGACAATGGCGCCAGCAACGGCTGCAACGCGACGGTGATGGTCTCTTCATTGAGTTGACGCAGCAGGTTGCTCGACTCGCGCTTCCACTGCGGCAGGCTGGCCAACTCCTCATTCAGGCGCTCTTCCAGCGCAGCGATATCCGCATGGAAACGCTCGCGCTCGGCTTCCGGCAACTGAGCGAACTCGGCTTCATCCAGCGCCTTGCCGTCGGCCATCGGGGTAAAGGCGATATTGGTGCTGTCGCGGTACAGGGCCACGCCCTTCTCCAGCGACAGCTTCTCGATCACGTCCAGCGCCTGGTCGTAGCGCTTGTTGAAGCTGCGATCGATGGCGCTCTTCTTCTGCTGATAGGTCGGCGTTTCGAACACCGCCGGGAAGGTGGCCAGCAGATTGTCGATCAACTGGTTGATATCGGCGATGAAAGCACTCGCGGTGCCGGCTGGCAGCTCCAGCGCGCGCGGCTCGCGCGGCTCGTCGAAATGATTGACGTAAACCCGGTCAGCCGGAGTCTCCATGCGCTTGGCTTCGGCCTTGAGGTAGCGCTGCACGAAGGAAAAACGTCCGGTACCGGGCTCGCCCATGACGAACACGTTGTAGCCAGGGCGCGGCATGGCCACGCCGAACTGCAGGGCCTCGACCGCGCGGGCCTGACCCAGTACGCCGCGGAAGGGTTCGAGATCATCGGTACTGCTGAAGTTGAACTGCTCGGGGGCGAAGGGGCGGGTCAGTGAGTCGGGGGCAAGGCGCAAAGCATCGAGGCTACGCTTGGACATTGGCGATCCTTATAGCGGGCGGAAGTTTCCGCAAAACATGGGGTGATTCTGGGCCTGTGGCGCGAAAGGGATCAAGGCTTGATTCAGCTCAGGATGAAAAATCCGAGCGAGTAATAAGCTGCCCACCACCGTCCTTCACGCGAAAGCCGCCATGCCCAGAGCCGATCACCTGCATCTACCCGTCCTGCATGTCGCTCGCCATGACTATGCCGCACTCAATCATCAGCTCAGCGTGCGCGAGGCGCTGGAGGACATACGGGTCCAAGGCCTGGGCGAGCGCATCATCTATTTCTATGTGGTTGACGATGAGCAGCGTCTGATCGGAGTGCTACCCAGCCGTCGTCTGCTCACCGCTGCGCTGGACACCAAGCTGGTCGAACTGATGGATACGGCCATCATCGCGCTGCCCAATCGCGCAACCATCCTCGATGCCTGCCAGATGCTGATCCGTCACCGTTTCCTGGCGCTGCCAGTGGTGGACGAGCAGCAGCGCCTGTGCGGCCTGGTGGATATCGCCCTGCTCAATGAGGAAAGCCACGACCTGCGTCAGCGCAACCAAGCCGATGCGCTGTTCGAAACCCTGGGTTTTCACGTCGCCCAGGTTGGCAACGCCTCGCCATTCTGGGCCTTTCGCCTGCGCGTACCTTGGCTGCTGGCGACCATAGCCAGCGGCACCCTCTGCGCCCTGCTGGCCAGCCTGTACGAGCTCACACTGGCCAAGAGCATCGTCCTGGCGTTCTTTCTCACCCTGGTGCTGGGCCTGGGCGAAAGCGTGAGCATGCAATCGATGTCGGTGACCATCCAGGCCCTGCGCAGCGTGCGGCCCGATCTCGCCTGGTACCTGCGCAGCCTGCGCCATGAACTGCCGACCGCGCTGATGCTCGGCGCCACCTGCGGCAGCCTGGTGGCATTGATCGTCTGGCTCTGGCGCGGCGAAGCCTGGACCGGCCTGATCATCGGCGCCAGCATTCTGCTGTCGCTCGGCGCTGCCTGCCTGCTCGGCCTCAGCGTACCGACGCTGCTGCACGCACTGAGACTTGACCCCAAAATCGCCGCAGGGCCGGTGACCCTGGCAGTCACCGACCTGTGCACACTTTTGTTCTACTTCAGCCTGGCCGCCTGGCTGCTGTAATCGCCAAGATCCTCGGCGCAGCGCAAGCAGTATTCGGCAACCGGCAGGGCGGCCAGGCGCGCCGCTTCGATCGGCTCGCCACAACACAGGCACTCGCCATAACGCCCTTCGGCCAGGCGCCGCTGCGCCTGGCGCACCAGCAATACACCATGTTCGGCCTCGGCCAGCAGGGCTTCGAGCACTTCGTCGTTCTGCCGCTGCTGCGCCTGTTCGGCGAAATCCGCCGAGTGGCTGCGCCCCAGATCGCGGCGAATCGCCTCGGCGCGGGTGGTGTAGTCATGCAGCAGAGCGTCCAGCACATCACGGTGAGCCATGAGCAGTCTCCTTGCGTTGAAGAGCGCTCAGTGTGATGCGCAGCACGAAGCTCGTGACTGACGCCGGTCAGCACTTGCGCAAAATGTCTTGTTCGACTGCCTTGACACCAATCGACAGCCTGGCCAAAGCTCGGCCATCGCCATGACCAGAAGAAGAGCGATCTTGAAACGGATATTCGCCGTCCTTGCCCTGAGCCTCAGTCCTCCCCTGCATGCCGCCACGCTCGAACAACTGGCCAACGACCCCTACTGGATCGCCCTAGGCCACTACGAGACCGGCAAGCTCGGCGGCTGGCGCAGCTATGTCGACGACGACGATTTCTTTCTCGCAGAAGATGGCGACAGTGATCCGGCAGCCGAACTGCAGGCGACCCTGAAGGCCCTGTACCAACCCGCTGAACTGGGCGACCGTCACCCGCAATGCGTCTACCCGGCGCGTACCCGCTGGCTCAAGGCGCAATTGCAGCTCGATGACCTGCCCAGCCCGGACTGCGCCGAATACCGAAACTGGATCGCCGACGTCAATCCGCACAGCACGGTGCTGGTGTTCCCGGCGGCCTACCTGAACAGCCCCTCGTCGATGTTCGGCCATACCCTGCTGCGCATCGATCAACCGGATATCGACAGCCACAACACCGCGCTGCTGAGCTACGCGCTGAACTTCGGCGCCTTCATCGAAGGTGACGACAACAGTATTCTCTATGCCTGGCGTGGCCTGATGGGCGGCTACCCCGGCCTGTTCGCCCTGGTGCCGTATCGCGAGAAACTCAGCGAGTACAACCGCCTGGAAAACCGCGATCTGTGGGAATACCGGCTGAACCTGACGGCGGAAGAAACCGCGCGCATGGTCGAACACGTCTGGGAGCTCAAGCAGATTCGCTTCGACTACTTCTTCTTCGACGAGAACTGCTCCTACCGCCTGCTGGAGCTACTGGAAATCGCCCGCCCCGGCATCGAGCTGACCGAGCACTTCCCGCTCACCGCCATCCCCACCGATACCGTGCGTGCGGTCAAGGAGGCCGGGCTGATCGAACGCATCGACTATCGCCCCTCGCGCGAGCGCGAACTGCTGGCGCGCGCCGAACCGCTTAATAGCGACGAGCAGGCGTGGGTCCTGCGCCTGAGCCAGGATCCAACGCAGCTCGACGACAGCGACTTTCTCGCCCTGCCCACCGAACGCCGCGCGCTGATCCAGGACGCCGCCTTCCGCCTGGTGCGCTACCACGCCAACGATGAAGAACGTAGCAGCAACGCCCAGCGTAGCTTCCAGTTGCTCGGTGCGATCAATCGCAACCCGCCACCGCCTTTGCAGGTCGAGCGTCCGCCGCTACCAGAGGAAGGCCATGAGTCGCGCACCTGGCAACTGGCTGGCGGCAACCGCGACGATCGCGCCTTTGCCGAGTACGGCTTGCGCATGGCCTACCACGACCTCAACGACAACCTAGACGGCTTCCCGCTCGGCGCACAGATCGAGATCTTCCAGCTCAAGCTGCGCCAGTACGAGAACAACCACTGGCAACTGCAACGCCTGGACCTGGCCAACATTCGCTCACTGACACCGCGCAATGCCCTGCTGCAGCCGCTGTCCTGGCAGGTTGGCGGCGGCCTGGAGCGGGTGCTCGGCGAAGATGGCGACACCCCACTGGTCAGCCATATCAGCGGCGGCGCCGGTGCCACCTGGCAGTTGCACGATTACCTGCTCGGCTTCGCTCTCGGCACCGCGCGCCTGGAATACAACGAGGATTTCGCTGCCGTGATCGCCCCGGCGCTGGGCTTCAACAGCGGGCTGCTGTGGCGCAACCCGTTGGGTAACCTGACCTTGGAGGCGGCCGGCGACTACTTCCACAACGGCGAAGTGCGCCGGCGCCTGTCGCTCAACCAACAGTGGGAAATGTCACGCAACCTCGGCCTGCACCTGAGCGCCCAGCGCGAGTTCAGCCAACTGGCCAGCCCGGTTAACGAAGTGAGGCTGGAGCTGCGCTGGTATCACTACTGATCGAGCCCGTGCTCAGCGACCACTCGCCAGCCCAAAAGGAGGCTCGACGCTGATGGCAGGCAGCTCGCTCAAGCCTCGCTGTGCAAGCGTCCGGGCTCGTTCAACAAGCATTCACGCACCTGCATCAGGGCGAAGCCCAGCAGGTTAAGGCCACGCCAGGTCGCGGGCGAATGAGCATTGGCATCCCCCTCTGCCAGGCCGATACCCCAGACGGGATCGACCGGGCTGGCCTCCACCAGCAAACGAGGTGCGGTTCCCATCAGGTAACGTGCCAGCTCCGGGTCTTGGGAGAACTTGCCGAGATTGCCCTCGAAGACGATGGCTTGACGGTTTTCACGCCAAAGCGCCTCGTCGAAACCACGGATTTCACGGCCTATCGCCTTGACCTCATTCGGTATGCGCGCTGCCAGGATGCGCTGCAGCGCATCGGCATCATCGAACAGACGTGCCTTGCCAGCCATCATGTAGTGCTCGGCCGTTGCGTAGCGGATGCCTCCGAGGGTAAAGGCCGAGGGATACCACTGACTCAGACAACTCTTGCCAACCGGCGTCCCCGCCGCACGGCTGTGCCCCCAGAAATACAGATAGTCGAAACGATGCCCAGCTGTGCAGGCCTGCTGCAACTGCTCGACGGTCATAGGGTGGCGCATGGGCATTCCTTGCATGGAGTGAATCAGGCGCACAGCATACCGGAGCAAAGCACAGCCATCAGTTACCGAGCAGATCCTTCCACTCCAGGCCGAAACGCGCCAGGTACTTGCGCAGCCGGTCGGCATCGTTGGGCTGCGCCTTGCTCAGGCGCGACACCTGGTACAGCCGGCGCCCGGCATCGGACAAACTATCGGCCTGACGACAGACCTCGAGCACCGCCCGTAACTGCAGGCGGTCGAACAGATCCAGCTCGTCCGCCGCCTCGCCCAGCCAGGCCTTCAGCCCATCGTCCTGCTCCACCTGGCCCCAGGCTCTGCGCAGGCGCTCGATCTCCTCACGCACCTGCTCTTCATCGATACGCCCGCTGTCGGCCAGGGTCGCCATGCGCGTGATCGAGGCCGACAGCTCACGGAAGTTGCCCTGCCAAGCGGCCTCGCTGGAGCTGGCGAAGGCCAGATAGCGCCGCCGCGCCTCCAGATTGAAACGCACCAGCCGTCCCTGCTCGCGGGCATGGCGCTGCAGCTCGAAATCGATGTTCGGCTCGATATCCTCGCGGCGCCCGGCAAGGCCTGGCAAATCGAAGGTCCAAAGGTTGATCCGCGCGTAAAGGTCTTCGCGAAACAGACCTTCAGCCACCCGCGCGCGCAAGTCGCGGTGGGTGCCGGCGATCAGCAGGAAGTCGCTGCTCACCTCCTTGTCTGAGCCCATGGGAAAGAAGCGTTTCTCCTCGACAGCCTTGAGCAGCATGGCCTGCTCGTCCAGGCCCAGCTCACCAATCTCGTCGAGGAACAACATGCCACCATCGGCAGCGCGCAGCAGGCCATCACGAGCGTTCTGCGCGCCAGTGAAAGCGCCCTTGATATGGCCGAACAGCGCCGACATCGCGCCATCGCCGCGCAAGGTGGCGCAGTTGACCTCGACGAAGCGACCATCGACCAGATGGCGGCTGCGCTTGAGCTCGTACACCCGCCGCGCCAGAAACGACTTACCCGCGCCGGTCGGGCCGATCAGCAGCATGGGCGCCGAGGAGCGCACGGCGACTCGCTCGATCTGCTCGATGGAGCGGTTGAAGGCGGCATTGCGCGTGGCGATGCCCGACTTGAGGAAGGCCAGCCCCTCCAGGCGTGTGTTCTGAAAGCGCGAGGCGATGCGGTCATAGCGCGACAGATCCAGGTCGATCAGCGTGTAGGTGCCCGTGACCGGATCGACCTCGGCGCGCCTGCGTGTGGGTGAAGTTTGTATCAGCCTTGCCGGTAGATAGCGCGCCTCGGTCAGCAGGAACCAGCAGATCTGCGCGACGTGCGTACCGGTAGTGATATGCACGAGATAGTCCTCGTGTTCGGTATCGAAGACATAGGCATTGGTGAAGTCGTGCAGCGCGCCATAGACCTCCTCGAAATCCCAAGGGTTGCGCAACTGCATTTGTTGCAGGCGCACCTCGGTTTCCGGGGAGATCTGCTCGATGTCCGCGCGAATGCGCTCGGCAAGGCCGATATCACGTGCGTCGGAGCCGTGGATCAGCTCCAGACGGTCGATCAGCAGATCCGGCTGCTGACACAGGCCGATACTCGGCCGCCATTTGTTCCAGCGATTGGCACCCTTGCCGACCCGATCCAGGGTGGTGCCGATAAAGCCGATGGCGACGGTACGCTTGCGAATCATGTTCAATCCTCGTAGACCCTCCAGCATCTTATCCAAAAAGATAAATTACGATCTATATAGATATCATGCTGCTGAAGCCGACCACCTCAAGATCCAGCAAAAATCATCTCGAACAAAAATAAAATACTTTTAAATCAATACTTTAAATAAAAATAAGAACTCGAAAGATAAACCTGGCACAGCCGCTGCAATAGTCCTGGCAACAACGGACAACACTGCGAGACGCCAAGATGGCCAACTTCAACCTGTTCAACACCCGCCAAGCCCAACTGCCGGCCAGCGACACGCTGAACAAACAGCAGGCGCCGGCTTATGCCTACAAGCCCAAGCACAAGCTGGCCCAGCTGGCGGTCACCGGTTGCCTGAACCAGACCGTCTATGCCGATGCGCAAACCCAGTTGGACGAAGTGCTCAAGCTGGTCGGCGAGCTGGACGCCCGCTATGTGGCCAAAGCCGCGCTCTATGCCCGCAAGAAGGGCCACATGAAGGACATGCCGGCCCTGCTGCTGGCAGCCCTGGCCGCACAACGCTCGAGCCTGGTGCCGGCCTTGTTCGAGCAGGTAGTGGATAACGGCAAGATGCTGCGCACCTTCGTGCAGATCCTGCGTAGCTGCGTGACCGGACGCAAGTCGCTCGGTTCGCAGCCCAAGCGTCTGGTGCAGAACTGGCTGAACACCGCCAGCGAACGCCAACTGCTGCAGGCCGCAGTCGGCAACCAGCCGTCGCTGGCCGACGTGGTGAAGATGGTTCACCCCAAGCCGAGCGAGGCCTGGCGTGAAGCCTTCTTCGCCTGGTTGATCGGCAAGCCGGCCGATGCTGCTGCCCTGCCGCCGTTGACCCACGCCCTGCTGGCGTTTCGCAGCGGCGCGAGCAGCGAGTTGCCGGACGTGCCGTTCCAACTGCTCGGCAACGAGACGCTGAGCGCGGCGCAATGGGCCGAACTGGCCGGTCGCATGGGTTGGCAGGCGCTGCGCATGAACCTCAATACGCTGGTGCGCCATGGCGCATTCGCGGTCGAGGGCTGTGCCGAAATGGCGGCGCGGCGTCTGGCCGATGGCGAGGCAATCGGCAAGGCGCGGGTCTACCCGTACCAGTTGCTGGCGGCCTACCGCATGACCGGCGACGGCGTGCCAACGACGGTGCGCGAGGCGCTGCAGGATGCTCTGGAGCTGTCGCTGAGCAATGTACCGGCGCTGAGCGGTCAGGTGGTGGTATGCCCGGACGTATCCGGCTCGATGGCGAGCCCGGTGACCGGCTACCGCCAGGGCGCGACCACTGCGGTGCGCTGCATCGACGTGGCGGCGCTGGTGGCCGCAGCGATCCTGCGCAAGCAGCCGCAGGCCCAGTTGCTGCCGTTCGAGAACAAAGTGGTGAAGATGACGCTCAACCCGCGTGACAGCGTGATGAGCAACGCTTCGAGGCTGGCGGCGATCTGCGGCGGCGGCACCAGTTGCTCCGCCCCGCTGAAGCAGTTGGCCGATGCCAAGGCGAAAGTGGATACGCTGATTCTGGTTTCCGACAACGAATCCTGGATCGACGCCCGCCGCCATGGCGCCACCGAGACGCTGCGGCAGTGGGAGCGAATCAAGCAGTTCAACCCGCAAGCGCGGCTGATCTGCATCGACCTGCAACCCCATGGCACCACCCAGGCGCCGGATCGTGCGGATATCCTGAATGTCGGCGGCTTCAGCGACGCGGTGTTCGACGTGGTGGCGCAGTTCGCCAGCGGTACCTTCGGCGCCGGCCACTGGGTCGACGCCATCGAGCAGATGGAGATATGAGAACGCGCCCGGCCGACTGGGGCCGGGCGCACAGATCAACGATTCAAGCGTATTCGAATGCTGATGGGACTACATCCAAGACGTCTCATCACGAACTTGTCGACTACGAGCGAAGGCACGAATGCCAGTGGCTGTACATCGGTTATGCCGGTTTCGATACCGGCCCGTGGCAACACGGAACAGTCACTTATCTTGTCGTGCCACCTGATTCACGGTTTTGCGACGAATGCCGGTGGAACTACATCCTTTTAAGATCGAGGTTGCGGGTTCGAATCCCGTCGGCTCCATCACTGGGGGGCCGTAGCTCAATGGGAGAGCGCGAGTTTCACCACTCGTTGTCGTCGCATCTTTTTCAGGCAGCGAATGCCTTGGGTACTACATTGTGTCGCGGGTTCGAGCCCCGTCAGCCGCAAGGCTGTAGCTCAGTCGGTAGAGCAAATGTGCCCATCACCTCGTCGCTGCACGGAGGCCCGCATCCACCATTTTTATTGACCCGGCGAATGCCGGTGGAACTACAGGACGTGAAGGTTGCGGGTTCGAATCCCGCCCCGGCAACGGGTAGCTCAACAGGATAGAGCGACGCGCATGTTTCACCAACGATTGTCGCCGCACTGCAAGCACGCTGGCCCAGCCAGCCCGAATTACGAGTGAATGATGATGCAGAGCAAAACTTACAACCTGCTGGAAGTCGCAAACGGCAAGCCAATCAAACTGTGGACGCAAGGCGTTCCGGTGGAGGAAGACGCCAAGCAGCAGTTGATGAACACCGCGAAGATGCCCTTCATCTTCAAGCACCTGGCCGTGATGCCGGACGTGCACCTGGGTAAGGGCTCGACCATCGGCAGCGTGATCCCCACGGTCGGCGCGATCATCCCGGCTGCGGTCGGGGTGGATATCGGTTGCGGCATGATCGCCGCGCGCACCTCGCTGATGGCGCACGACCTCCCGGATAACCTGGCCGGGCTGCGCGCCGCCATCGAGAAAGCCGTGCCGCACGGGCGCAGCAACACGCGCGCCGGTCGTGATCGGGGAGCCTGGGAAAACGTGCCGGAGATGGCCGACCACGCCTGGTCGGCGCTGAGCGAGCGCTTCAAGGCGATCACCGACAAGTACCCGCGTTTGGAGAAAACCAACAATCGTAAGCACCTGGGAACCCTGGGTACCGGCAACCATTTCATCGAAGTCTGCCTGGATGAAGCAGGCCGCGTCTGGTTCATGCTGCACAGCGGTTCGCGCGGTGTGGGTAACGCCATCGGCAACCTGTTCATCGAACTGGCCCAGGCCGATATGCGCCAGCACATCGCCAACCTGCCGGATCGTGACCTGGCCTACTTCGAGGAAGGCAGCCAGCACTTCGATGACTATGTGGAAGCTGTGGGCTGGGCGCAGGACTTCGCCAAGCAGAACCGCGCGCTGATGATGCATGCGGTGATCGCGGCGGCACGCGGCGTGATCGTCAAACCGTTCGAGGTGGCCCTGGAGGCAGTGAACTGCCACCACAACTACGTGCAGAAGGAACGTCACTTCGGTGAAGAGGTGCTGGTAACCCGTAAAGGCGCGGTGTCAGCGAAGAAGGGCGAACTGGGCATCATCCCCGGCTCCATGGGCGCCAAGAGCTACATCGTGCGCGGCCTGGGTAACGAGGAGGCGTTCTGCTCCTGCAGCCACGGCGCCGGGCGCACCATGAGCCGAACCAAGGCGAAGAAGGTCTTCACCATCGAAGATCAGATCCGCGCCACGGCTCATGTGGAATGCCGCAAGGACGCCGACGTGATCGACGAAATACCGATGGCCTACAAGGACATCGATCAGGTAATGGACGCCCAGCGCGAGTTGGTGGAAGTGGTGCACACCCTGCGTCAGGTGGTGTGCGTGAAAGGATAGAGACTATGAAGCACCTGAAAGACTGGCTGCAGCGGCTAAATAGTCGCCCAGCGCCCGACAACTATTGGGAAAGCTATCGTCACCACGAGGCATTGGAGGTCCTAGCCGACTGCAAGGGCGAAGGCGACTGGCTCACGCTGAGCAGTCACCACAACGGTTTCGTGCGCGAGGTGGCGGTGCGTAAACTGAGCGAGTTGCCTTCACCAGAAGCCCTGGCCGCCCTGCTCGAACGGGTCAACGACTGGGTGCCGCAGGTACGCCAGTTGGCCAATGCGGGCGTGCAGCGCTATCTCGTACCCGAGCATACGCCAGCGTTGCTACATGCCCTGCAACCGCTGATGGCGCTTGCAGAACGCCAGCGTGCCGACCACAGAGAGACACTGGCGGCAGCACGCACGGTGTTGCAGGGTGCCGAAGTACGCGATGCAGTGCAGGCAGCGTTCCTCGTTCAACACGGCAAAAGCGCTCGGTTTCTGTTCGACCTGCTGCTGGAGGCAAGCGACGAGCCCGTCAGCCTGCTCGGCAAGGCACTGGCACACCGCGAGATGACGGTACGCCAGATGGCGGTTTCAGCCTGCCAGAGCCTGCCTGCGGAACAGGCAGTGCCGCTGCTGCAATTGGCACTGGCTACACCCGGTGCCAGCGTGCGGGTCAAGGCCATGCATGCGCTGCTGAGCCGGCTCGACGAGCCACGCGAGATGCTGCGTGATGCTCTGCTGGACGCCTCGCCGGCGGTCCGCAACCTGGCCCGCTGGGCGGCGCCACGCTGGCAACTCGATGCCGGCGAAGTGCTCGCAAAGCGACTGGACGCAGCCCTGCCCAAGTCCAAACGCGAATGGCTGGGCGTACTAGGCCTGGCCAGCGAACTGGAGGTCAGCCTGGATGAGTGCTGGCGTGCTGCGGCGCTACGTTCGCCCATGGCCAGCGTGCGCCTAGCGGCGTTAGTGAGCCTAAGCGACGAGCACCTGAGCGAGCAGTTGGCGATGCAGGATGATCCAGCCGACAAGGTCTTCGCCAAAGCCTGCGAATGTCTGGGCCGCCAACCCTGGGATGCACTGGAAGCGGAACTCGACAGGCGCCTGGATCGTGATTGGCAGCATCTACCGGACCACCGCCGCGCCGCACTGATGGCGCTGCGGCCGCGCTGGCAACAGCTGGCCTACCTGCTGCGTCGCCTGGATAGCGAAGTGCAGCAGCGCGACTACTGGCTGGCCTGGATCGCCAACTGGTGCCAGCAGCAATACCTGATGGTCGACCCGACCACAGCGCCAGCCGAGCGCCGTAAGTTGCTTGCCCAGGTTGCCGAGCTGCAGGACAACGGTGCCCTGCCGCCAGATTGCGTGACACGCCTGGCGTGAGAGAACCGCCAGCTCGAGGCAATGCGAATAGCAGAATGAGGTGAAGCCATGCTGCAACCGATGCAAAGCCAGCGACTCGATGAACTGCGCACCCGCCTGGAAGAGGCGGGCTGCGTGTTCGACTTCGTGGTGTCCACGCTCGATCCGACCGCCACACCCGGCGAAGCGGAGCATCGGCAGGTGCTGCAGATACTGTTCGAGCTCATCGAGGAGCTCGCTCGCCTTGGCCGACTTGAGCTGATTGCACAGGACTCGCGCTTTGCTAAACAACGCTGGCCTGACCTGACACCCGATTTTGCGCAAGCACGCCCGACGGCTTTCAACCTTATAGAGCTACATGAGCTGGCCAGTGAGGACGGCCTGCTGTGCCGCAATTTCCGCGACCCGCCCTACGGCACTCCGTTGCACGTGGCGGACTTTCGCGAATGGCTGCAAATGCTGCGGCTGTATCCAGAAGAAGGCATGCAGGTGCTCGATTGGGTCGGCAATGCAGATACAGAGCCGCAGCGCAGCACCTGGCGCAGCTACTTTGACGACGGCAAGGAATTGTGGGGCATTTGGTGCCTCACCCTATACAACCCGCGACGCCGGACATTGTCGGCGCTGGCCGCCAGCGCGACAGACTGAACAAGGATAGAGAAATGAACATGCAACAACGCCACCCGCTCAGCGACGCCATGCGCGCCCGGGTGTTGGTCGAACTCGAACGGCTAGAGCGCGAGCGCAACGTCAAAGTGCTCTATGCCTGCGAATCGGGCAGCCGCGCCTGGGGCTTTGCCTCGCCGGACAGCGATTACGACGCGCGCTTCGTATACGTGGAAAAACCGGACTGGTTCGTCCAGGTGGATGCGCCGCGTGACGTGATCGAACGCCCACTGGACGACGAGCTGGACGTCAGCGGCTGGGAACTGCGCAAGACCCTCGGCCTGCTGCGCAAGTCCAACCCGACGCTGCTGGAGTGGCTCGACTCGCCGCTGGTGTATCGCCAGGAAGATCAGGCAACCGCGCGCCTGCGCGAGCTGGCCGAGCACTTCTACAGCCCGCCGGCAGCGCGCAACCACTACCTGTCGATGGCCAGGAAGAACTTTCGCGGCTACCTGCAGGGCGACTCGGTGCGCTTGAAAAAATACTTCTACGTACTGCGCCCGCTGCTCGCCGTGCGCTGGATCGACCAGGGTCGCGGCCGGCCGCCGATGACCTTCGCCGACCTGCTGCAGACGGTGGACGACTCTGCGCTGCTGGCCGAGGTGGAGGAGTTGCTGGTTCTCAAGCGCAGCGCCGACGAGTCCGCCTATGGCCCGCGCCGCGCCGCTCTGCATGCGTTCATCGAAACGCAACTGCAGCAGCCGGTGCCGAGCCTGCCGCGTACCCGCGCGGACAGCAGCCTGCTCGACGCCTACCTGCGCGAGACAGTGAAACGCTACGCCTGAGCCGAGTACAGTTCGCAGCCGATCCGATATCCACCGTGCGGATAGTGTGGCAACGATCACCAAGGATTACAGATGAACAAGGACCTTATCGAGCTGGACGGCGCCATCGGCGGCGGCCAGATACTGCGCAGCGCGCTGAGCCTGTCGATGATCACCGGCAAGCCGTTTCGCATTCACAACATCCGCGCCAAGCGCAGCCGCCCCGGCCTGCTACGTCAGCATCTCACGGCTGTAACAGCGGCCGCGCAGATCAGCTCGGCCCGCGTGGAAGGCGCGCAGCTCGGCTCGCAGAGTCTGAGCTTTGCGCCCGGCGCGATCCAGGGCGGCGACTATGACTTCGCCATCGGCACCGCTGGTAGCTGCAGCCTGGTGATGCAGACACTGCTACCCGCCCTGCTGCAAGCCGACCAGCCCAGCCGGGTGCACATCAGCGGCGGTACGCACAACCCGCTGGCGCCACCCTTCGAGTTTCTCGAGCGGGCCTGGCTGCCGCTGCTCCGGCGCATGGGCGCACAGGTGGAGATCGAACTGCTGCGCCATGGCTTCGCACCGGCTGGTGGCGGCGCAATCGCCCTGCAGGTCGCACCGTCGGTGCTAAGCCCGCTGCACCTGAAGGCGCCCGGCGCCGTTCACCATCAGCTGGCAACCGCCATAGTGGCGGACGTGCCAGGCCATGTGGCCGAGCGCGAACTGGCGCGTGTCGGCAAGCGCCTGAAGTGGCCGGAACAGGCACTGAAAGGCATCTGGCTGGACAAGCAGATCGGCCCAGGCAACGTGTTGCTGCTGGAAATCGCCTGCGAGCACCTTACCGAGGTGTTCAGCAGCGTCGGCCAAAGCAGCGTGCGCGCCGAGCAGGTCGCTGACCGGGCCGTGGGTCAAGCGCGGCAATGGCTGCACAGCGGCGCCGCCGTGGCCGAGCACCTGGCCGATCAGTTGCTGCTGCCACTGGCCATGGCTGGCGGCGGCAGCTTCAGCACAACGCACATGAGCGAGCATCTGAGCAGCAACATGCAGGTAATCCAGCACTTCCTGAATGTAGCCATCATCTGCACTCAGACCGATGAACACGCCCTGCAGGTGGAGCTTCGGCGTCGCTGAAACCCGCCAGGCGCCGATGGCTCTGAGCTCTCCTATACTGAGATTCCCCTAACCCGTTTCAGGAGAGTCATCATGCGTCGCACGCTCATGTTTCTCGCCGCAACCCTGATCAGCCTGCCACTGTGGGCCATGCATTGCCCGCAGGATATGGCCAAGATCGATGCATTGTTGCAAAGCGATCCGCCTGCCGACCCAGAGGTGCTGGCCAAGGTGCAGGAGCTGCGCGCCGAAGGTGAAGCCCTGCACAAGGCCGGTGATCATGTCGAGTCGGTCAAGGTGCTGGGCGAAGCCCTCGACCTGCTGGCCGCCAGCGAATGAATCACGCTGGGCTTGCTCAATAACCGCTGTACAGCAAGCCCAGCGCGACCTGACGCACCTCCTGCAGATCCACCGGTTTGCTCAGGCAGGCCGAAGCGCCGCGCGCTTTGGCATCCTCGAACAACCGTGCATCGGCCACCGCGCTGATCACCATCACCGGCACATCACGCAAACGCGGCTCAGCGCGCATGGCGTCGAGAATATCCAGCCCATTGCCGTCAGGCAGGTCGATATCCAGCAACACCAGTGCCGGCTCACTTTCCTGCAATTCGGCCAATGCCCGCTGGCATGAACTCACGCCCCTGACTTCGGCAAACTCACGCAACGATGCCTGCAGGATCTTCATGCAGGCGGGATGATCCTCCACGCACAGTACCTGCACCAGACTTTTCACGGCCTGCGCCGGCACCTCGGCAGTCTCGTCGCCGAACACATCAGGGCTGGCCGCACTGGGGATGTCGAGCCAAAAACGACTACCGACACCAGGCTCGCTACGCACGCCGATTTCGCCGTCCATCAGCGTGGCCAGCTCACGACAGAGCACCAGCCCGATGCCGGTACCGGGAATATTCGAGCTCTCCCGGCCGAGACGCTGAAAAGGCTGGAACAGCTGCGCCTGCTGCTCGCTGGAAAGCCCCGGTCCAGTGTCATCAACCCACAACCGCACACAATCGGCACGCACCTCGTAGCCCATGCGGATCATGCCGCGCGGGCTGTTGTACTTGATCGCATTGGACAGCAGGTTGAGCAGAATCTGCCGTACCCGGCGCGGGTCGCCCTGTACGAACAAGGGCGGATTGGCTGCCTCCATCACCTGCAGTTGCAACTGTTTCTGCTGCACTTCGGGCTGCACCAGCTCGGCACAACCGTTGAGTAGCGCACCGATTTCGATCGGCTGGAACTGCAGCTGCTGACGCCGGCTCTCGATGCTCGACAGATCGAGAATGTCGTCGACCAATGAAGTGAGATGGCGACTGGCGGTGACAATTTCGCGCGCGTAATCGGTCTCCAGTTTGGCGCCCTGCTTGTCCTGCACCTCCATCTCGATCAACTGGGCGAAGCCATGGATGGCGTTGAGCGGCGTGCGCAGTTCGTGGCTCATGCTCGACAGAAAGCGACTCTTGGCCTGGCTGGCCGCAAGCGCTTCAAGGCTGGCGTGGCGCAGTTCTTCCTGCACCTGTTTGAGCCGAGTGATGTCGACGTGCGTGCCGGCAATGCGCAGCGGCCAGCCGCTCGCGTCACGTGCCAGGACCTTGCCACGGCTGAGCAGCCAGAGGTAATCACCGCGGCAATCGAGATAGCGGTACTCGGCGTCGAAGTACTCCTCGCCACTGTCAGCGAATAGCTTGCGCAGGTGACGCAGACGTTCCAGATCATCGGGGTGTACGCGCTGGTTGAACTCGCTCAGCGTCAAGTGATTCGCACCCAGGCCAAATCGCCGAACGAAGCGCTCGCTGAGATCGATGGTCAGATCAGTAGTGTCGATCTGCCAGAGACTTTCAGTTGTACTCTCCAGCACCAGTTGCAGAATGCTTTGCGCCTCCTGCCGCTCATGCTCGCTGGCCTTGAGCTGCTTGCCGGCCTGCTGCACGGCGTCAGCCAGGCGACTGACCTCGGCGATATGACTGTCCGGCACTGCTGGCAAATATTTGCCCTGCCCCAGGCTGGTCGCCATGTCGACGATGCCATCGATGGGCTCGGCCAGCTGCTTGCTCAGCTTGCGCGAACGCAGCCACATCAGGGCGAAAAACAGCAGATAGAACGCTGCCAGACCGGCGATCAGCAGGTAGCCGATCTGCATGTAACGCTCGGCCAACTGGTTGGTTTCCTGGAAAATCTGCTCCTCGTCCACCACCAGCAGCAAGCGCCAGCCGGTTTGCGGTATTTCGCTCCAGGCCACCAGTTGCTTGCGGCCGCCGAGCAGCACCTCCTGCACGTTGCCATTGCCCGCGTTCATCGCCTGCAGCAATGGCTCCATGCCCTCACGCTTGGCCAGGTTGAAGTCCTCGGGCTTGAGTACCTCACGGCGCACAGCCTCTTCGTAGGAGTACTGGGTCAGCTCACGCAGACCGAAATCCAGCTCCCCTGCCTTCGGCAACGCCATGATGTTGTGGTCATGACTGACCAGCATCGCGTAGCCCTGCCAGGGCACGTTGAGTTCGGCAATCTCGCCCAGTATCTGGCCCACGGTCACGTCGAGACCGACCACGCCTTCGAGAAAGTCCTCGCGATACACCGGGGCGATGGCCGACATCATCCAGCCCAGGCCAGCGGGGTCGAGGTAAACCTCGGTCCACATCACCTTGCGCTGCGGGTTGTGCTTGGCGTCGGCGAGGTAATAGAAGTTGTAATCGGGTATCACCATGTCGTGGGGATACTGCGCGGGCGTATCGAACCAGGGATAGATGCGGTTGTAGCTGTCCCAGGTATTGAAATACAGCGCCGCTACCAGCGGGCTCGCCTGCTTGATCGAACGCATCAGCGGATCGAGTTGCGACAGGCGCATGACCTTGGCGTGATCCTGCTGAGCAAGTGGCGTGCTGTTGGCATAGAAGGATGCTGCGCGCCCGTCATCGCTGCGGGTATAGAACACGCCACTGTCAGTGACCGCATGGCGTTGGCGCTCAAGCTCATCGGCCTGGAAACGGGTATCGAGCAGCGCTTTGAGAGCACCGTCGCGGTACACCTGCACCAGCGACTCGATAGAGCGCAGCCGCCCGTCGATGATCTGCGCTTCGCGCAACGCGGCGCTGGCCAGATCTTTCACGGCTGTTTCCTGCAGATGCTCGATCTGCGCGTCACGAATCGCCTGATTGCTCAACAGATACACCGCGATCAGCACCGACTCCACCAGAATCAGCGGGATCAGCGCGCTTTGCACGAACGCTCGCCAGATCCACTGACGTAGAGGGTAGCGGCTAGAACTCGGCATTACAGCTCCTTTGCAGAGGACGCAGGCAGATGCGAGGCGCCATCATAGCTTCCCGCGATGGAATCCGCAGTCGACGCTGAGGAACCTTTGCCGTACACTCGACGTCCTATCTGTAACCGAAAAGTTTTGGGGCCGATTAGGATTCGACGCCGGTAGCGAAGCTCGAGGTGCATGCCGACTTGGTAACAGAAGTCGTAAATCAACTGTTGCAACTTTCTATAGTTGCCAATGACGAAAACTACGAGGGCTACGCTCTCGCTGCGTAAGCGGCGCGACTAGTCCTTCTGGTAGCTTCGGCTCCAGCGATCACTAGGGGATGCCTGTAAACCTGAAGTGATTGTCATGCAGAACAGGATCGCCGCGTAGTACGTTGTGGACGAAGTGGCTAAAACTTACACAACTCGCCCAATGCACCCTGCCCGTCGGGCGGCTGAGGGTTAACTCAATAGACACGGCTAAGCATGTAGTACCGACAGTGGAGAACTGGCGGACGGGGGTTCAAATCCCCCCGGCTCCACCAATTGAAGCAAGCATAAACCCCTGATTTTCCTAGAGAATTTCAGGGGTTTTGTGTTTTCAGGGGCAGCGAATGCCCCGAAAGTGTCACCCTTCAATCAAGAGCTGCTGATTGAACGATCACCAGTGAGTGAGCAGAACGCGATGTCAGGAGGTGATTATTTATGTTCAGTGTTCTGATTCTCGGCTTTTTCTTCCTGCTGCTAGGCATCGGTGTTGGCGTTTCCGTCTTTCTGGATATATCAAGCGGCTCCGTCTATATCGCCGGGCACCGCGGCTCACCTTCGGCTTGGTACAACGCGGAGCACAATCCCGAAGAGTTTGCATCAGCTATCCAGCTCAGCATTGGATTCGCCAGTGTTTCGGCCATCATTGGTCTGGTGCTGATCGCGGTCGCGGTCAGAATGGCATTCCCTAAGCGCAAGCAGTACCGCTGGCTGATTTGACCATCGCAAGGAGGCACAACATGGAATACTTAACGTTCAGCCGCGTACTTTCTTTGAGCTGCCTTATGGCGGCGCAAGGCCCGGTGCTCGCAAGCTTTGAACAAGGCAACCGAGCAGTGGCCTACAACGGCGGCATACTTCTCGCTCAGTTTGTTGGTGCGTTCGTTCTGCTGACAGTCATTGGTGCGATATGCATGATTGTTCGAGACATCCGCAACTGGCTTTGCCGGCGTCGGGAACGAAAGGCTCAGTCAATTTCAGAGGATTCTGCAACACAACCTTTATGCGACGATTAACAGAAGTGGTACCGGGACATTGTGGAGGAGTAGGCTATCTGGACTGTATAAAATACCAGCCTTGAATCGAACTCACTTCGTAGGCTCTGCAAAAAGCCAGAAGTAGTCCTGAATGAAGGGCTGCCTTGGGCTGATACCTACCGTTGACGAGCGACAGCGTTGGGTCGTTCGCTGACAGCCAGAGCTACAAAGCATGAAGCCCAAGCTAGAAATGAAGGGCATGGCAATCTAGTGAGAACGAAGGATGTGCCCTGCCAACGGACTCAACCTCACCGCCTCGGCCAGATGTTCCGGGGCGAGGTGCGAGTAGCGCATCGACATTCATCTCCAGCAACCTGCTCAAGCGGACAAGGGATCATTACGAAACCACCATCCTTGCAGGCCAGCGAAAGGAATGACTAAAGCCCATAAGGCCCGAGTCATTCCACTAGCAACCCTCGCCAAAAACCTTATGGACGCCCAACAAGGTAGTCCAGAAGCCCGGCGGTTATTCTGATCCTGGCAGCTGCATCATCCAGCGCTTTATCAAGAGCTGAGCTCAGTGGGTAGCCGTTGAATCGCTGGCTATTAATAACCTCCCGATGGCCTGCCCCGGTTTCAACCAGAATGGAAACGGCGCAATCGGAGACATAGTGCCCACCACAATCGATCTGGTTGATCGATACGCTTAGCTTCTTCTCACCCTCTCCCGACACCGGTAGAAACGCTACAGCTCCGGCAACCTTGTAGCGGGTGTAGTGGTCAACCCATCCCGAAAGTGTCACAGCAGGATCAGGCTACCAATAATCCGGTTTGACGATGGCTGGCTTCCTGGGAAGTGGCACCTTTAGCGGGAGCTGGAAAGCCGCAAGTTCAGACTCGGGAATGTGCCGGCGGATCCAGTGGGCATGCTCTTTCAGTGATCCCGGCGGATCCCGCTGTTCGTGACGGTGCGGAAGAATCACGCCAATGCGGATGTGCGGGAAGTCCGAGCGAATGGCAGCGAGAGCAGGCGCCAGGTCAGTGTCGCCCGATACCAGCACGATCTGATCCAGCTGCAGATCCGCAGACCGGCATGCTGCCCGATACATGCCTAGAGCCAGGTTAACGTCCGTCTCTTTCTCTTCGAGCTGCCAAATCGCTACCTGATCTTGCCTGGAAGGCTTCTGACCATCGAGGTACCTGGGCGCATAGCCCTTCGCCAGCCGGTGTGTACCGAGCGTGACCGAGACACCTCTCGCTTGCAAAGCGCGGATATAGCGATTCTGCGCATCGTTGGAGACCTGGCCACGAGTCGCAAGCCTGGCGATGACAGGAGAGGTGAAGTAATCGACGGAGACCAGTTCGGCCGACGGTTCCTGGATCCGTAAGATCTCGGCAAGCAGCGCAGTCAGATCCAACCACTTGTGGTCGGAGCCATGCAGGACGCCGTAATAGAGGTTGTAGCCGTCTACGAAGAAAGCTGTACGCACAATGCCCTATCCCTAGAAACGAAAAAACCGGCTTTATGGGCCGGTTTCTTCACCCGAGGCTAAGGCTGAACTGAATCGGCCCGCCAAGGGTTGAGTCGTGAAAGTATTATCCCGCAAATATGCGTTTCCGGCAACACGAACCAACACAATCAAACACCAACCAACTCAAGCCCTGAAAGCGGGCTCAACCTCAAAGCCTCAGCCAAATGCTCGGGTGCAAGGTGAGCATAACGCATGGTCATGGCCAAGCTGGAGTGGCCCAGGATTTCTGTAGCGTGAGGATGTTCCCGCCCTTCTGCATGAAGTGGCTGGCGAAGGTGTGTCACATAGCATGGGCGGCCTGGCCTTTCGGCAGGTGGATGGTCGTCCTGGCAGCGCTCAGGTTGCCACCACCAATTAACGAATTTTATTCATTAATAAATTGAATAAATGCCAAAAATAAGAACAAAAATAATCAATAGACTCGCGGCCGTTCTTACCGGAGCTCCGCCCATGTCTGTTTATGAATCAGCCTCTCAATCTGTCCGCTCGCAACGAGGCGCCGGCCTTAGCGTCGCCATCCTGGCATTTTCCGCCTTTCTCATCGTCACCACTGAGTTCCTGATCATCGGCCTTCTGCCTGCTCTTGCCCGAGACTTGGACATTTCCATCTCGATGGCAGGCCAACTGGTGACTCTGTTTGCCTTCACGGTGATGATTTTTGGGCCACCGCTGACAGCAATGCTTTCTCATCTTGATCGAAAGAAGCTGTTCGTGGCCATTCTGCTGATTTTCGCCGCATCAAACGCTCTTGCGGCGGTGTCGGACAGCTTTTGGCTTCTTGCCGTAGCGCGCCTGGTGCCTGCATTGGCCCTGCCCGTTTTCTGGGGTACCGCCAGTGAAACCGCGGGGCAACTGGCCGGCCCCGAGAAAGCGGGTCAGGCGATAGCGAATGTTTACCTGGGCATCTCTGCCGCGATGCTACTGGGCATTCCGCTGGGCACCCTGGTGTCGAATGCGCTTGGCTGGAGGGGCGCATTCTGGTTGCTCGCCGGCTTATCGCTGATCATGGCGCTGGCAATCCTGGCCTTCATGCCTGCCGTATCCCGCACTGCCAAGGTGGACTTTCTGCAGCAAGCGAAGATTTTCAAGGAACCCTATTTCCTTTCGAATGTGCTGCTTTCCATCGTCGTGTTCAGCGCCATGTTCACCGCCTACACCTACCTCGCCGACATCCTGGAGCGCGTGGCGGGCGTGCATCCGGAAAATATCGGCTGGTGGCTGATGGCATTCGGCGCAGTCGGCCTGATAGGCAACTGGATTGGCGGCAAGGCGATCGATAGATCGCCGATCAAGGCCAGCGTGCTCTTTTTGCTTCTGCTGGCGATTGGCATGACTGCGGTTGTTCCATTCGCGCATATGGGTCTGATTTTCTGCGCTGCGCTGGGCCTGTGGGGCATTGCCAATACCGCTCTTTATCCGGTCAGCCAGGTCCGTGTCATGAGTTCGGTCTCCCATTCCAAGGCACTGGCGGGCACCACCAACGTGTCGGCAGCGAATGCAGGCATCGGTATTGGCGCCATTGTCGGCGGCATGACCATAGCCAATCAGGGGATCGAGTATCTTGGCTATGCTGCTGCGGCTATCGCCGTCATGGCTCTGATGTTGGTGCCGCTGGTACATAAGTTGGCGTCCCGGCAGGAGCGGGCACCTGCGACCTGAAGGCGTCGGTTCTGGTCAATGCGGAGCATGGTTCGGCGTAATCAGTGCTCCGCCTTATCTGCCGAGGTTCGCATGCCATGCGGTGTAAGCCGGGGACGCAGGTAATCCAGAAGAGCTTTGACCTTGGCTGCGTTTTCGCGATTTTTCAGCCAGATCAAATGCATGGGCAAGCCATCCGTAGCCAGGTCCGGCAACACTTCGACGAGCGTTCCCTGTTCGATGTGGCGCTGCGTAAGCCAGGTCGGTAACTGCCCGATACCGTGCCCTGCAAGCACCGCCGCCACCTCCCCCTCACCGTCCCCCACGGCAATTCGCGTTTGTACCGCTCGGCGCTCCATCTCTCCCGGCCGCGCCCCCCTGAAAAACCAGGAGCTGACCAAGCCATCACTCTGCAGGTAACCGATGCACTGGTGGTTATCCAGATCATGTTGGTTTTCAGGATAGCCATAGCGCTGCACGTAGTCCGGTGAGGCGCAGAAGATCAGGCGCTGCGCACCAAAGTACTCATGACCCAGATTGGCCGGCCAGGTATCCGGGCCACCGATTCGTACGACGATATCGATGCTCTCGTAAGCAGGATCGATAAACCGATCAGTGAACGATATATGCGGCTGAAGCATGGGGTGCAGGCGTACAAAATCCATGATCAATGGCAGTACATGGAGACGACCATAGGAGGCCGGCAGGTCTATACGGACTTTGCCATGGAGCTCGTGCTCCTGACTGACCAGCGCATGTTCGACCTCTTCGAGCTCGGACAGAACCGATGTGCACGTCCTGTAGAACAGGACTCCTGCATCGGTCAGCGCCAGCGAGCGGGTGGTGCGATTGAATAGCCGCGCGCCCAGACGCTCCTCCAGCCGTGCCACGCTTTTGCTGACGGCAGAGCCGGTGAGATTGAGGCGTTCGGCAGCAGCACTGAAGCTGCCAAAATCAGCGACGGCAACAAAGACATCGATCCCCTTCAGCCGCTCGGATGAATGCATCCCTATCTCCATTTCTGAACCCAGGTACGATCCTACCGAAATACCTGGCAGAGGCCTGCATCTCAATCGGTGCTTCGCTCGAAAAGCACACTGCAGACACAGTAGAAATTGGTCCGTCGTACTCGAGAGAACATCAAGGCGGGCCAGGCAGCTGCGCTGATGCTCCTTACCCCAGTGGTCAGAACATTATCCTTGCGCAAATTCCCTGACATTGGCGAAGGCCTCGCCGAAGTAGGCTTCGTAGCTGTGCTTTTCGACGTAGCCCAGATGCGGCGTACAGAGAATGCGCGGATGAGTCAGCAGCGGATGATCGGCCTGCAGGATCGGCTCCTGCTCGAAAACATCCAGCGCCGCCTGACTAGGACGGCCAAGATCCAGCGCGTCAAGCAGCGCCCCCGGAGCGATCAGCTCGGCGCGACTTGTGTTGACCAGCAGGGCGTCAGGCTTCATCCGCGCCAGATCGGCTGCGCTTACGCAATGCCGGGTGGCGGGCACCAGTCGCAGGTGCAGGCTGAGCACGTCGGCCTGCTCGAAGAAGGCTTCGCGCGTCGGCGCAGCCTCGTATCCATCAGCAATGGCGGCCTGGCGCGAGGCCTCGCTGCCCCATACCAGCACCTGCATGTCGAAGGCTCGTGCATAACGTGCCAGGCGCTGGCCGATCTTGCCGTAGCCCCAGATGCCCAGCGTCTGGCCATACAGACGCTGGCCCAGGTTGACCTGCCAGTGCCCGGCGTACAGGCCGTTCATGGCCTCGCGCAGCTGACGCCGGGCATTGAGGATCAGCGCCCAGGTCAGCTCGGCCGCCGCGATAGGCGAGCCGGTGCCCTCGGCGACGGTCACGCCGCGCTCGCGGCAGGCCTCCACATCCAGATGCGGACCGGCTCGCCCGGTCTGGCTGATCAGCTTCAGCTTGGGCAAGCGTGCCAGCAACGCAGCGTCGATACGCGTGCGCTCGCGGGTCAGCACCAGCGCGTCGGCATCGGCGAAACGCTCGGCCAGTACGTCCGGATCGCTGACGGCATCGTGATACACGCGAACATCGAAGCCCTCCAACAGCCCGAAGCAATCGAGCTGTTGCACGACGTGCTGATAGTCATCCGGTATCACGATACGCATGCCAAGTCTCCGAATCAGGCCTCGCTGGCCACGGGGCTCTGCTGACGGCGCGCACGCCAGGCGCGCCAGAATGGCAGCACGATCATCACCGCCACCAGCGCCCAGACCACCCAGGTGATCGGGCTGGCGTAGAGGATACCGAGATCACCGCTGGACAGGGACAGTGCGCGACGCAGGTTCTGCTCCATCATGCCGCCGAGGATGAAGCCGAGCAGGATCGCCGACAGCGGGAAATCCAGCTTGCGCATGACGTAGCCGAAGATGCCGATGGCGATCATCAGGTACAGGTCGAAGGTGGTCGCGTGCACCGCATACACGCCGATGGCAGTGATGATCGCCACTGCCGGCACCAGCGCCCAGTAAGGCACGGCCAGCACCTTGGTGAAGACCTTGATCATCGGCACGTTCATGATGATCAGCATGACGTTGGCGACGAACAGCGAGGCGATCAGCCCCCAGACGATATCCGGCTGGTTCTGGAACAGCAGCGGCCCCGGCGTGATGTTGTACAGCGTCAGGGCGCCGAGCATCACTGCTGTAGTGCCCGACCCCGGCACGCCGAGAGTCAGCATCGGCACCATGGAGCCGCAGGCAGCTGCGCTGTTGGCGGTTTCCGGTGCGGCCAGGCCGCGCAGGTCGCCGTTGCCAAATTTGTTGTCCTTCACCGCCATGCGCTTCTCGCTCATGTACGACACCGCGCTGGCCAGGGTCGCACCGGCACCCGGCAGCACGCCGAGGACGAAGCCGACCACGCCGCTGCGCAGGTTGGTGGCCAGGACGAAGCCGCCCTCCTTCAGGCTGAACAGCATGCGCCCGCTGGCCTTGATCGCCTTCTGCCCGTGGTGGGTGCGTTCCAGCAGCACCAGCAGTTCGCTGACCGAGAACAGCCCCAGCACCAGGACCACGAACTGAATGCCATCGGCCAGCCCCAGGCTGCCGAAGGTGAAGCGATATACGCCGCTGTTGGCGTCGATACCCACGCAGGAAAGCAGCAGGCCGATCAGCGCGGCGACGGCGGTTTTCAGGGGTTTGTTGCCGGCCATCCCGGCCAGACAGGTGATGGCGAAGACCATCAGCACAAAATATTCGGCGGGGCCGAACGCCACCGCCCACTTGGCCAGCAGCGGCGCGAACAGTACGACGCCAGCGGTAGCGATCAGGCCGCCGATGAACGAACTCCAGGCCGACAGGGAAAGCGCGACACCGGCCTGGCCTTGACGAGCCAGCGGGTAGCCATCGAGGGTGGTCATCACGGCGGATGCCTCACCCGGAATGTTCAGCAGGATCGAGGAAATACGGCCGCCGTATTCGCAGCCCAGGTACACCGCCGCCAGCAGGATCAGCGCGGTTTCCGGTGGCAGCCCCAACGCGAAGGCAACGGGAATCAGCAGGGCCACGCCGTTGATCGGACCAAGACCCGGCAGCAGGCCAACGACGGTGCCGATCAGGGTCCCGCACAGGGCCGTGACCAGGTTGTAGGGGCTCAGCGCCACGCCGAAGCCATGGCTGAGATAACCGAGAGTATCCATGGGTTCAGCTCTCCAGGGACAAAAGGATGCCAAGCGGCAGCGGTACGGCCAGCGCCTTGTCGAACAGCAGATAGAGGCCGATGGCCAATACCACGCCACTGATCAGGCTGTGCAGCCAGCTGCCGCCATACAGACGCGCCATGCCGATGCCGAACAGCACGCTGGCGGGGATGAAGCCGATGCTCTCGAAAAGCACGGCGTAGCCGATCATCAGGCCGAGAAAAACCAGCGCCTTGACCATCACTTCGCGGTTCAGGGGCGGCTCTTCGCCTTGCACGTCACCAGCCGGCTGCAGCAGCAGTTGCAGGCAGCCGAAGGCGATCAGCAGTAACAGCAGCAGCGGGAAGGCCTTGGGCCCGACCGGCTCGTAGGAAAACGGGGCGCTGTAACTCCAGGCGAAAAAACCCAGGATGCAGCAAAGCAGCAGGGTCACCCCCGCAAAGATACGATCATGCATGATGTTGCTCCGCAGCGATGCGCCGCGCAAAGACGGCGCATGGGTCTATCACTCAACCAGGCCGAACTCTTCGCCCAGCTTGCGGTATTCCTGCACCTGCGCCTTGACCAGTTGTTCCAGCTTCGGGCCGGTGACGTAGTCAGGCAGCACATCACGGTCAGCCAGGTAGGTCTGGAAGTCCTTGGAGGCATTCAGCTTGTCGAACTGCGCATGCCACCAGGCCACGTCTTGCTCTTTCACGTCAGGACCGAGGAAGTAGCCGCGAATCAGCGGCCACTGGATCTCGTAGCCCTGCTCGCGTGCGGTGGGGATCGAGGCCAGATCGCCGCCGAGACGCTCTTCGCTGAAGACCGCCAGGGTGCGGATCTTGTTGCCCTGCTGCGCACGGATCTCACTGGCGCTGCCGGTGACCAGGTCCACATGGCCGCCCATCAGCGCCATGTAGTGCTCGGCGCCGCCCTCGAAAGCCGCGTAACGCAGCTCGCGCGGATCGACACCCGCAGCGCGGGCCAACAGAGCGATTTTCACCCAGCCCTGGCCGCCGACACTGCCGCCGCCACCAACCACGATGCTTTTCGGGTCTTTCTTCAGCGCCTGCACCACATCATCGAGGTTCTTGTAGGGAGAATCCTCACGTACCGCCAAAGTGCCGTAATCGTTACCAACGGTGGCCAGCCACTTCACCGCGGTCTCGTCGAAACGACCGTATTTGCCCAGCGCCAGGTTGAGCAGCGAGGCGCCGGAGAAGGCCACCAGGGTGCCGGGTTCGGCACGGCGGTTGGCGGCAATGGAGTTGTAGGCCACGGCGCCGATGCCGCCCGGCATGTAGGTAACACGCATCGGCGATTTGAGCAGGCCTTCATCCTTGAAACCAGCCTGAGCCAGCTTGCAGGTCAGGTCGAAACCGCCGCCTGGTTTGCTTGGGGCGATGCACTCCGGACGGGAGGGTTCGCCAGCCAGTACCGAGCCACTGGCAAGCAATACGGCGAAAGACAGCGGCAGAATGTGGCGCAGAGAGCAGGTGATCATGATGGGTTCCTCTTATTGGTCTTGTATGTACAGCCGATGCATTACCAGAGCGGCACGATATAACTCAGGATCAGGCGATTCTCGTCCAGATCACGGACGAAGCTCGATCGGTAGGTGGCATTTCTCCAGGTCACCTTGAGATTCTTCAGCGGGCCATCGCCAAAGGCGTAGGCGATATCGGTGTTGCGCTCCCACTCACGCCCTTCGCCTGCCGCCAGGTCGACCTGGTCACCGCGCACGTAGCGGGTCATGAAGGTCAGGCCCGGTACGCCGACGCTGGCGAAGTCGAAGTCGTAGCGCAATTGCCAGGAACGCTGGTCAGGGCCGGCAAAGTCGTTGATCTGCAGGAAGTTGGTCAGGTAAGGCGTGGCCCCGTCGACATAGGTGAAGCCATCGTCGCCAAGCATCTTTTGATAAGCCAGGCCCAGTGCATGGCCTGCGACGCTGTAGGTGAACATGGCGTTGATGACCTGGTTGTCGATGTCGCCCACCAGTTTCCGTCCGGCCTCGGTGTTGTTGAAGTAGCGCAGGTCGCTTTTCAGCTTGCCGGCGCCCAGCGCCAGATTGTGCTGCACGCCGAGGAAGTGCTGGCGATAGACGTCGCTCAGTTCTGAGTAGTGATAACTGCCGAGCAACTGCGGGTTGATCGCATAGTCGACACCGCCGAAACGCAATTCATCACTTTCCGGGCTGCCGCCGAAACGGCCGTTCTTGTTGTTCAGCGTCAGCTTGTCGGAGCCGGAGACATTACGCTGCACCACGCGGTCGATCTCACCCAGGGTGAAGGTGGCGCGTTCGAGATCCTTGCTCTGCAGCTGCCAGCCTTCGAACACCTGTGGCAGCAGACGTGAATTGCTGTACTGCAGGTAAGGCATCTTCGGCAGCAGCGTACCCACGCGCAGCTGGCTCTCGGCAAAACGCACCTTGCCGGTCACACCGAGCTTGCTGTAGTCATCCTCGGGGCGATTCTTGCTGTCGCGCGGCAGCAGGTCGGTACCGCTGCGATCAGGCGAGGAGTCGAGTTTCAGACCCAGCATGCCGATGGCATCGACACCAAAACCGACGGTGCCCTGGGTGTAGCCGGACTCCAGGTTGAGGATGAAGCCTTGCGCCCATTCTTCGCGCTTGTTCTGCCCGGCATTCTCGCGAAAGTCGCGGTTGAGGTAGAAGTTGCGCAGCTCCAGGCTGGCCTTGCTGTCCTCGATGAAACCGGCAGCGCTGGCACCGACAGCAGGCAGCGCCATGACCGTCATACCGACGACGGAGCAACTGAGGGATCTTGTTCTTATCATTGTGACTGGCCCTACGGGTGTGGTTGTGGTGAAGCGAAATCAGCTGCCGGTGCGCCTCAGGCTGGGGATGTACACCTCACCCGAGAACAGGCGACGGGCCGTGCGCACCAGCGAGGCGCGCAGTTTTTCGGGGTTGCCATCCGCGGCAGGCTGCAGGGAAACCTCGATCTGCCCGCCCGGATGCTCCAGACGCACCAGCGCCTCGCCTTCGATGGGCTTTATGTCCTGGGCAACGCTGCCGGGCAGTGCACAGGCGGTGGCCAGACCAATGGCGCCGGTGGCGGCGACCGAGCGGTGGCAGGTATGCGGCATGAAATAGCGCACGCTCAGCGTGCCGCCGTGGCGTGCAGGTGCCAGCAGCACCGGCTTGGGGATGACCATCTGCGACACGTCGCCAAGCCCCATGGCCAGGCCGGCCTGCAGGCGAATGCGTTCCAGGCGCTGGAGAAACGCGCTGTCAGCATCCAGCTCGGCAGGCGACTCGTAGCCGGTTTTGCCCAACGCCTCGGCATGCATCAGCACCATCGGCATGGCCATGTCGATACAGGTGGCGACGACGCCATCGAACTCGTCACGCATGCGGCCGGTGGGCAGCAGGCGACCAGTCTTGGCACCAGCGGCATTGAGGAAGGTCAGCTTGATCGGCGCGGCAGTGCCAGGTACGCCGTCGATGGCGGTGTCGCCGTCATAGCGCACGCGGCCATTGGGGGTCATCACGTCGGAATCGACGAAGGTGTTGGTATTGAGGTTGCGAATGCGCACCCGCGTCATCGGCGAGCCGGCATTGACCAGGCCGTGCTCGATGGCGAAAGGACCTATGGCACAGAGCATGTTGCCGCAGTTGGGCGCGGTGTCGACGCGGCGCTGGGTGACCATGACCTGCACGAACAGGTAGTCGACATCCGCATCCGGATGCGGCGAACGACTGACGATCGCCACCTTGCTGGTCTGCGGGCTGCCGCCGCCGATACCATCGATTTCCAGCTCATGGCCCGATCCCATCAGGCTGAGCAATACCTCGTCGCGCTGTTGCGGGTCCGTGGGCAGGTGATTGGCCAGAAAGACCGGCCCTTTCGAAGTACCGCCTCGCATGAGTACACAAGGTACCGTCCGCATGATGCCTCCAACGCAATAAAACCAGTGATTGTTGCTTTGCGTCGATTATGGGGAGCGGATATTTATTCTGTAAAATGCATATATTTTGATATTTATTCCATTTAACGCATTAATGCATGTGAGTATTTCCTCGCTTGCCAGTCCTAAGCCGAAAGACTAGGGTTCATTGGTAAATTTCAAACAAAAATACGCACGACTGATAACCCAAGCGCATGAATTACGAACTGCAAGACATCCGCGCTTTCGTGAAAATCGCCGAGTTCGGCAACTTTCACGAGGCCGCCAACGCCATCCACCTGTCCCAGCCGGCCCTGACCCGGCGCATGCAGAAACTGGAAGAAAGCCTCGGCATCCAGTTGCTGGATCGCACCACGCGTCGGGTCAGCCTGACTGCCGTGGGCCGGGATTTCCTGCCCAAGGCGCAGCGCCTGCTGGACGACTTCGAGCGCTCGATCCTCGGTATCCGCGAACTGGCCGAGCGCCAGTCCGGCCAGGTCACCCTCGCCTGCATCCCGACGGCGGCCTTCTACTTCCTGCCGACGGTGATCCGCGCCTTCAACCTGCAGTACCCGAAGATCCGCATCCGTATCCTCGACCTCAGCGCCCATGAAGGGCTAGAAGCGGTTATTCGCGGCGAAGCGGATTTCGGCATCAACATGCAGAGTGGGCAGAGCGCAGAGATCGACTTCACGCCGCTGGTCAACGAGCCTTTCGTGCTCGCCTGCCGGCGCGATCATCCCCTGGCCAAGCAAGCGGAAGTGGCCTGGCGCGAGCTCAGCGACTACCGTCTGATCGGCGTCGGCCGCCTCAGTGGCAACCGCGTGCTGCTCGATCACGGCCTGGCCCATCTCGACTGGCGCCCGAGCTGGTTCTATGAGGTGCAGCATCTGTCGACATCACTCGGCATGGTCGAGGCCGGCCTGGGCATCGCCGCCCTCCCCAGCTTGGCGATGCCGGCCGAGGATCATCCGATTCTGGTCAGCCGGCCACTGGTCGATCCGGTGATCAGTCGTACGCTGGGCCTGGTACGCCGCCGCGGCTCTTCGCTGTCGCCGGCAGCCGAACAGTTCGTCGAAACCCTGCTGCGGCAATGGCCGAGCTACACCTCCATCGGCACCAGTAACCCTGCCGAACTCGAAAGCTGAGCTATCTCTTGGGCCGGCGTCGCACTCGCCGCCGGTCCGACGCGCTTTCATCAGCAACCACCGAGCAAGACAGGCCGCCGAAAACCCGGATAATGGCCGCCATTTTGTTTCGCTCGCTGGTATTGCCCCATGGAAATCAAGGTCAACTTTCTCGACAACCTTCGCCTCGAAGCCAAGTTCGATGACTTCACGGTGATTGCCGATCAGCCGATTCGCTACAAGGGCGATGGCTCGGCGCCGGGGCCGTTCGACTATTTCCTGGCCTCCTCGGCGCTGTGCGCGGCGTACTTCGTCAAGCTGTACTGCCAGACGCGCGACATTCCCACCGAGAACATTCGCCTGTCGCAGAACAACATCGTCGACCCGGAGAACCGCTACGCGCAGATCTTCAAGATCCAGGTCGAGCTGCCGGCGGACATTTCCGAGAAGGATCGCTTAGGCATCCTGCGCTCCATCGACCGCTGCACCGTGAAGAAGGTGGTGCAGCAGGGCCCCGAATTCATCATCGAGGAAGTCGACAACCTCGACGCCGATGCCCAGGCGCTGCTGATGCCGGTGAGTGACACCACCACCTACATCCCGGGCAAGGATCTGCCGCTGGAGCAGACCATCGCCAACATGTCGGGCATCCTCGCGGACCTCGGCATGAAGATCGAGATCGCCTCTTGGCGCAACATCGTGCCCAACGTCTGGTCGCTGCACATTCGCGACGCGCAGTCGAACCTGTGCTTCACCAACGGCAAAGGATCGACCAAGGAAAGCGCACTGGCCTCGGCCCTGGGCGAGTTCATCGAGAGGCTGAACTGCAATTTCTTCTACAACGACCAGTTCTGGGGCGAGGACATCGCCAGCGCCGAGTTCGTCCACTACCCCAACGAGCGCTGGTTCAAGCCGGGCCCGAAGGATGCGCTGCCCGAGGAAATCCTCGACGAGCATTGCCTGGCTATCTACAACCCGGATGGCGAACTGCGCGGCTCGCACCTGTATGACACCAACTCGGGCAACACCCTGCGCGGCATCTGTTCGCTGCCATTCGTGCGCAGGAGCGACGGCGAGACGGTGTACTTCCCGTCCAACCTGATCGAGAACCTGTATCTGTCCAACGGCATGAGCGCCGGCAACACCCTGGCCGAAGCCCAGGTACAGTGCCTGTCGGAGATATTCGAGCGGGCGGTGAAACGCGAGATCCTCGAAGGCGAGCTGTGCCTGCCGGACGTGCCGCAGGAAGTGCTGGCCAAGTACCCGGGCATCGTCGCCGGCATTAAGGGCTTGGAGGAACAAGGCTTCCCGGTGCTGGTGAAGGATGCTTCCCTCGGCGGTGAATTCCCGGTGATGTGCGTAACCCTGATGAACCCGCGCACCGGCGGCGTATTCGCCTCCTTCGGAGCGCACCCGAGCCTGGAAGTGGCGCTGGAGCGCAGCCTCACCGAACTGCTGCAGGGCCGCAGCTTCGAAGGCCTCAACGACCTGCCGCAGCCGACCTTCGACAGCCTGGCGCTGACCGAGCCGAACAACTTCGTCGAGCACTTCATCGACTCCAGCGGCGTGGTGTCCTGGCGCTTCTTCGGCGCCACGCCGGACTTCGAATTCGTCGAATGGGATTTCTCCGGCGAAGGCAGCGACTCGAATGAGCAGGAAGCCGCGACCCTGTTCGGCATCCTCGAGGACATGGGCAAGGAGGTTTACGTGGCCACCTATGACGATCTCGGCGCCAACGCCTGCCGCATCCTGGTGCCGGGCTACTCGGAAATCTATCCGGTCGAGGATCTGATCTGGGACAACACCAACAAGGCGCTGCTGTTCCGCAAGGACATCCTCAACCTGCACAGCCTGAGCGACCGCGAACTGAAGTCGCTGCTGCGCAACCTCAACAACACCGAGGTCGACGACTACACCGATATCACCACGCTGATCGGCATCGAGTTCGACGACAACACGGTGTGGGGCCAGCTGACCATCCTCGAGCTGAAGCTGCTGATCAACCTGGCGCTGAAGAAATACGACGATGCCAAGGAGCTGGTCGAGGCCTTCCTGCAGTACAACGACAACACCGTCGAGCGCGGCCTGTTCTACCAGGCGGTCAACGCCGTGCTGGAGATCCAGCTGGACGACGAGCTGGAGCTGGCCAACTACGAGCACAACCTGCGCCGTATGTTCGGCAACGAGCGCATGGATGCAGTGATCGGCTCGGTGGACGGCAGCGTGCGCTTCCATGGCCTGACGCCGACCAGCATGAAACTCGAAGGCCTGGACAAGCACCTGCGCCTGATCGACAGCTACAAGAAACTGCACGCTGCGCGCGCCAAAGCAGCCGGGCTGGCCGGCTGAACATGGTCAGCGAGCGCCCAACCCACAGAGTCGCAGCGCTGATGCTGGCGGCCGGTTATAGCCGCCGCTTCGGTGCCGACAAGCGCCGGCTGGAACTCGCCGACGGCCGCTCGTTGCTCAGCGCCAGCCTGGCACTGCCCTGCTCGATGCTGGAAGAGGTCTGGCTGGTGCTACGCCCGGACGAAGCGCCAGCAGCGCTGGATCTGCCGACGGGTGTGCGTATCGTGCAGAACCCGGCCACCGCCCAGGGCATGGGCCACAGCCTGGCGGTAGGCGCCGAGCGACTACTGGCCGAATCCGGCGCCGAGGCAGTGGCGATCTTTCTCGCCGATATGCCGGCGATTCGCCGCGACAGCCTGGAAACCCTGTTCGCTCACGCCAGCGCGAACGCCATCGTGCTGCCCAGCTACCAGGGCAAACGCGGCCACCCGGTGCTGTTCGGCCGCGCTTTCTGGCCGCAGCTCGCGACGCTGAACGGCGATGCCGGCGCCAAGCCGGTGCTGCAGCAGCACCCCGAGGCTGTGCGCATCGTCGAGCTGAACGATCCTGGCGTACTGCAGGACATCGACACCCCGGCAGACCTGTCTCAGTTATAGGTCCGCCAAGGGGTTCACTCGCCACAACGCAGGCGGCGGGTTTCACCCGCCCTACTGCCCGGCCTGATGCAGCAGCACCTCACTCAACGCCTGCGCCGCGCTGGATAGCTGATGCCCGGCCTGGTGCAGCAGGCCGACGCGACGCGACACCTGTGGCTCGCTCAGCGGTAGGCAGCGGGCGCCCAGCTCTTCCATCTGCTGCCGGCACAGTTGCGGCACGGCGCTGACGCCGAGGCCTTCGGCAACCATGCGCCCGACCGTGACCAACTGATGACTTTCGAACGCTACCGGCAGCTTGCCGTGGCTGGAGGTCACGCTGTCTTCCAGCAGCAGGCGTACCGCCGAAGGCCGTTGCAGGGTGATGAAGGGTTGTTCCAGCAGTTGCGCCCAGGTCAGCGCTTCGTGGTCGGCAAGATTGCTGGCTGCCGGCACCACGGCAACGAAACGGTCCTCGTACAACGGGGTGAACTGCAGGCCGTCGAGGGTCGCCGGCTCGAAGGCGATACCCAGCTCGACGCGACCGTCGCGCACCATCTCCATCACCTGCTCGTTGATCACGTCGTGCACCGCCACGTTGACCCGTGGGTAGGCGTCGCGAAAGGCGCGCAACGCCGCCGGCAGGCGGTTACCGGCGAACGAGGGCATGGCTGCTACCGCCACCTTGCCCATCTGCAAAGTGAAGTGCTGGCGCAGCAGGTCCTCGGCATTGTCCCAGTCGGCCAGCAGGCGCACGGCAATCGGCAGCAACGTCTCGCCCTCGGGCGTCAGCGCCACGCTACGGGTGGTGCGCACCAGCAACTGGCCACCGAGCGATTGCTCCAGATTCTTGATCGCCAGGCTCAGCGCCGGCTGCGACAGATGCAGGCGTTCGCAGGCCTGGGCGAAGCTCAGGCTTTGCGCCACGGCGAGAAAGGCGCGTAGCTGCTTGACGGTCATTGATTTATTTACCTGATCAATCAAGAGGAAAAACAAACTTAACAAATAAGCTCGCAGCACTGAAGCTTGACCGCAGCCTGGCAGTGCTCCTGCCCCATAACGACAAAAGAGAGGCAGCCTCGAATGAGCGGACTCGACAAACGCGTCGGCAGCTATGCAGAAGCCCTGGACGGCCTACAGGACGGCATGACCGTACTGGCCGGCGGTTTCGGCCTGTGCGGCATCCCCGAGAACCTGATCGCCGAGATCCGCCGTCGTGGCGTGCGCGATCTGACCGTGGTGTCCAACAACTGCGGCGTCGATGGCTTCGGCCTCGGCGTGCTGCTGGAAGACCGGCAGATCCGCAAGATGATCGCCTCCTACGTCGGCGAGAACGCCCTGTTCGAACAGCAACTGCTCTCCGGCGAGCTGGAAGTCGAACTCACCCCGCAAGGCACCCTGGCCGAGAAGCTGCGCGCTGGCGGCGCCGGCATCCCCGCTTTCTTCACCGCTACCGGCTATGGCACCCCGGTCGCCGAAGGCAAGGAAGCGCGCGAAATCAACGGCCGCCACTACATCCTCGAGCCGGCCATCACCGGCGACTTCGCCATCGTCAAGGGCTGGAAAGCCGACCACTTCGGCAATGTGGTCTACCGCCACACCGCGCAGAACTTCAACCCGGTGGTCGCCACTGCCGGGCGCATCACCGTGGTCGAGGTCGAGGAGATCGTCGAACCCGGTGAACTCGACCCGACGCAGATTCACACCCCCGGCATCTACGTCGACCGGCTGATCTGCGGCAACTTCGAGAAACGCATCGAAAAACGCACGCTGCGCGCCTGAGGAGAAAGACCATGGCTCTTACCCGTGAACAAATGGCCCAGCGCGTCGCCCGCGAGCTGCAGGACGGCTTCTACGTCAACCTCGGCATCGGCATTCCCACCCTGGTGGCCAACTACGTACCCGAAGGCATGCAGGTGATGCTGCAGTCAGAGAACGGCCTGCTCGGCATGGGCGCCTTCCCCACCGAAGAAGAAGTGGACGCCGACATGATCAACGCCGGCAAGCAGACCGTCACCGCGATCAAGGGCGCGGCGATCTTCGACTCGTCGCAGTCCTTCGCCATGATCCGTGGCGGCCACGTCGACCTCACCGTGCTCGGCGCCTTTGAGGTAGACGTGCGCGGCAATATCGCCTCGTGGATGATCCCCGGCAAGCTGGTCAAGGGCATGGGCGGCGCCATGGACCTGGTGGCCGGCGCCGACAACATCATCGTTACCATGACCCACGCGTCCAAGGACGGCGAATCCAAGCTGCTGGAGCATTGCAGTCTGCCGCTGACCGGCTGCGGCTGCATTCGCAAGGTGCTGACCGATCTGGCCTACCTGGAGATCGAGGACAACGCCTTCATCCTGCGCGAGCGCGCACCGGGCGTGAGCGTCGAGGAAATCGTCGCCAAGACCGCCGGCAAGCTGATCGTCCCCGAACACGTACCGGAAATGAGCTTCTAAGTTGTCTACCGTTCTGTAGGCGCCACCACGCACGGCGCCTACAGAGCGTTTTTTTGGCTATGTCCTACACCCTGTAGGAGCGGATTCATCCGCGAAGCTTTTTCCGCCCTACCGCGCCAAGAGGATTTCCCATGCAAGACGTCGTCATCGTTGCCGCCACCCGCACCGCCATCGGCAGCTTCCAGGGCAGCCTGGCCGAGATTCCTGCGCCGGAACTCGGCGCCATCGTCATCAAGCGCCTGCTGGAGCAGACCGGTCTCGACGCAGCCCAGGTCGATGAAGTGATCCTTGGCCAGGTGCTTACCGCAGGCAGTGGCCAGAACCCCGCGCGCCAGGCCGCCATTCGTGCCGGCCTGCCCCATGCCGTACCGGCCATGACCCTGAACAAGGTTTGTGGCTCGGGCTTGAAAGCCCTGCACCTGGCTGCCCAGGCCATTCGCTGCGGTGACGCCGAGGTGATCATCGCCGGCGGTATGGAGAACATGAGCCTGGCGCCCTACGTGCTGCCCAAGGCCCGCACCGGCCTGCGCATGGGCCACGCGCAGATGCTCGACAGCATGATCGTCGACGGCCTGTGGGACGCCTTCAACGACTACCACATGGGCATCACCGCCGAGAATCTGGTGGAGAAATACGGTATCAGCCGTGAAGCCCAGGACGCCTTCGCCGCTGCATCGCAACAAAAGGCCGTGGCCGCCATCGAGGCCGGTCGCTTCGATGCCGAGATCACTCCAGTGCTGATCCCGCAGCGCAAGGGCGACCCTATCGCCTTCGCCCGTGACGAGCAGCCGCGCGCCGGCACCACAGCCGAATCCCTGGCCAAGCTCAAACCCGCATTCAAGAAAGACGGCAGCGTTACAGCCGGCAACGCCTCCAGCCTCAACGACGGCGCCGCTGCCGTGCTGCTGATGAGCGCGGCCAAGGCGCAGGCGCTGGGTCTGCCGGTACTGGCGAAGATCAAAGGCTATGCCAATGCCGGTGTCGACCCGGCGATCATGGGCATCGCCCCGGTGTCGGCCACCCGTCGCTGCCTGGACAAGGCCGGCTGGAGCCTGGCCGACCTGGACCTGATCGAAGCCAACGAAGCCTTCGCGGCCCAGGCGCTGTCGGTCGGCCAAGAGCTGGGCTGGGATGCCGACAAGGTCAACGTTAACGGCGGCGCCATCGCCCTCGGCCATCCCATCGGCGCCTCGGGCTGCCGCGTGCTGGTCAGCCTACTGCACGAGATGATCCGCCGCGATGTCAAGAAAGGCCTTGCCACGCTGTGCATCGGTGGCGGCCAGGGCGTGGCACTGGCCATCGAGCGCGCCTGAGCAGCTAGAAAACGTAGGGCGGGTGCAACCCGCCACTACAGGGATGGCGGGTTGCACCCGCCCTACGGTTCAACACAACCACCCGCTCGGCCTCGGCCGAGCGTTGTCATATCCACTGCAACCCGCAGGCATAGCCAACCCTGAATGCCTGGTAAAGCCCTTACACAACCATAAGAAAGAGGCGTCATCCATGTTCAACACCCTCACCCGCATGAGCGTGAGCCTGGTACAAAAGTACCTGCCCTCACCGTTCGTTTTCTCCGCCTTGCTAACTCTGGGCGTGCTGCTCGCTGGTATCTTTTCCACTGGCCAATCGCTACCGGCCATGGTGCAGCACTGGAGCAGCGGTTTCTGGACGCTGCTCGGCTTCGCCATGCAGATGTCGCTGATCTTCGTCACCGGCCACGCTCTGGCCAGCGCACCGATCATCAATCGCCAACTCGACCGCCTGGCCGGCCTGGCACGCACACCCGGTCAGGCGATCATCATGGTCACCCTGGTGGCGCTGGTCGGTTGCTGGGTCAACTGGGGCTTCGGCCTGGTGATCGGCGCGGTGTTCGCCCGCGCCCTGGCACGCAAGGTCGATGGCGTCGATTACCCGCTGCTGGTGGCCTCGGCCTACTCGGGCTTCCTGGTCTGGCACGGCGGCCTGGCCGGCTCGATTCCGCTGTCCATGGCCACCGGCGGCCCGGATCTGGCGCGCATCACCGCAGGCGTGCTGACCGATCCAGTGAGCATCACCGAAACCCTGTTCAGCCCGTTGAACCTGACCATCGTGGTCCTGCTGTTCATCGGCCTGCCGCTGCTCAACCGCGCCATGCACCCGCGTCAGGGCGCCAAGATCGCCGACCCAGCCAAACTGGTGGAATCGCGTGCGGAACTGCCGGCTCGTGAAACCCCGGCGCAGCGCCTGGACGACAGCCGCATCCTCGGTCTGGCACTGGTGGCCATGGCCGGTATCTACCTGTTCAACCACTTCGCCACCAAGGGCTTCGTGCTTGGCCTGGACGTGGTCATCGCCATCTTCCTGTTCAGCGGCCTGCTGATGCACGGCACCCCAGAGCGCTACATGCGCGCGGTGGACGAGAGCGTGCGTGGCATCGGCGGCATCGTCCTGCTGTTCCCCTTCTATGCCGGGATCATGGGCATGATGATGGGCGCCAACGCCGACGGTATTTCCCTCGGCCGGCAGATCACCGAAGCGTTCATCTCCTGGTCCTCGGCTGACACCTTCCCGCTGCTGGCCTTCCTCAGCGCTGGCGTGGTCAACGTGTTCGTGCCGTCTGGTGGCGGCCAGTGGGCCGTGCAAGGCCCGATCATGCTGCCGGCTGCTCAGGCACTGGGCGTCTCGCCGACCGTCACCGCCATGGCGATTGCCTGGGGCGACGCCTGGACCAACATGATCCAGCCGTTCTGGGCACTGCCGCTGCTCGGCATCGTCGGTCTCGGCGCCCGCGACATCATGGGCTACTGCCTGATCATGCTGCTGTACTCGGGCGTGGTGATCTGCGGCGCATTCTACTTCCTCGGCTGACCAGGCAGCGAGGCCTTGCAGGGTGGGCTGGGCGGCGATCCGCTTCGGCCCACGCTGACCAACCCAGGTGGGCTAAAGCCCACCCTACGAGCTGACTATTTGCTCGGTTGAATCCCCGCTCGCGATCACCGCACTGTGAGGCCTCGCGAGCTAGAGCGATGCAAGGCAGAGGCAGGCGAGCAACGGTCGGAGTCGCGGGCGACTGTACTTTTGTACATGAGCATTGTGAGCCTGCCTCTAACGCAGCAGCGCCGACGCGCAGCAGGCCGAACTCAATCCCCCATCAGCCCCTGCGCCTTGGCCATCGCCACGGCCTGGGTGCGTCTTTGCACGCCGAGCTTGACGTTGATCCGCCGCGCATGAGTCTTGACCGTGTGCAGCGAGATGAACAGACGATCGGCGATTTCCTGATTGGAACAGCCCTGCGCGATCAACTGCAGCACTGCCAACTCCCGCGAGCTGAGCAGCGCAGTACCGGCACTGGCCGGCTCATCCAAGCACGGCGCCGGATCGAACAGGCGCTGATGCAGGTTCTGCCCAGCCTCACCCGGCAACAGGCGATCGAGCCATTGCGCCTGACGCTGCTGCAGCTCCTGTAACGGCCGCAGCAGGCGCAGCTGTCGCGCCTCACCAAGCGCCTGCTGCAACAGGTTATCTGCCTGCTCCAACTCGTCCTGCATGAGCAGCGCCTCGGCCAGGCTGACCCGACATTCGCAGGCCAGACTGCGATGCCCGGCGAGCTGGCATTCCTCCAGCAGCAGGCGCAGTGCATGCTCAGCGGCAGCGTGGTGGCCGAGCAGCAGATCGCTCAGCGCCAGGTAACGACGCAAGCGCGGCAACAAATCGTAGAACTCGGAAGGCGCCAGCTGCTGGCGTTGCTGCAGCTGCTGCAGCGTCTGGGCGAACAGTTCCCGCGCCCGCCCGGTCTGCCCCTGACGCAGCAGCAGCCGCCCAGCCTGCAACTGCAGCACACAGCGGTAACGCACTTCCGGCACATGCGACCACTGCATCACTCGCTCGGCCCGCTGCAACCACTGATGGGCCTCGTCGAGATCGCCACGACTTTCCGCCAGCTCCAGCATGCCGAGGTAGCCGGAAATGATGTAGGCATCCTCGCAGTGCTCGGCTTCCTGCAGCCCCAGCCGATACGCCTGCTGCGCCGCCTCGTCGAGACCCTGACGAGCCAGCAGGCTGGCCCGTACCAGCAGCAGGCGAGCGACCACCGGGCTATGGTTGAAGCGTTCGCGCAGCAGCGCCAGGGACTGTTCGGCGAGCTCCGCAGCGCGCCCGGCCTCGCCACGCATCTGCAGCAGCAGGCAGTGATCGGTATTGAGCAAAGCCTCGAAAATCAGGCTGCCATTGAGCCGCGCCAGGCGTAGGCCCTGATCCAGCGCCTGCTTGGCCTGGTCCAGCGCATGTTCGGCCATATGCTGCTGGGCCAGCGCCTGGTAACAGAGCACGCGCTGCGACCAACTGCCCTCGTCCAGCATCTGCAGGGCCTGTTCGCAGTGCATCCGGGCATCACGGCGTCCGCACTGACGCGCCAATACGCCCGTCAATGCCTGCCAATGGGCGATCAGTTTGCGCTGGCGGCGCTCATCCGGTTGCGGCATGAAATGCGCCAACCCCTGGATGCAGTCGGCAGCTTCATCGAAACGGGCACAGATGATCAGGGCCCAGGCCTGCAGCACGATCAGTCGCGGCGAGCTGGCGAACAGCCAGGCCGGCAGCTCTTCGCGCCATTGCAGGAACTGCGCGACAGAGTGCCCCTGCAGCAATTGCTCCTGGCTGAACCGCTGCAGGTAATTGACCGCGACCTCGACCTGCCCTGCCAGCAGGGCGTGTTCGACGGCCTCGCGAATATCACCGTGCTGAGCGAACCACTGGCAGGCGCGCACATGGATCGGGGCCGGCGCCGGCGCACCCGGCAGAAGACGTAATACCTCGGCCAGCGGTCGCCACAGTCGGAACCAGGTGCCGCTGCTGTCGAGACTACGCACGAACAGCTGTCGTCGTTGCAGTTCGCCGAGCAGCTCACTGCCACGGCCCTCCAGCAGATGCTCGCAGAGCGACCGGGAAAAACGCGGCAGCAAGGCCAGTGCATGCAGATCGCTGCGCAGCTCTTCGTCCAGATCGGCCAGCACCTCGCGCTGTACGTAATCGCGTAGCAGCGGGCAACCAGCCTGCAAACGCTGACGCAGCGCATCCTCGTCGACGTCGAGCAGCAGCAGGCGAATCGCCGCCAGCCAGCCTTCGCTGCTGTCCAGCAGAGCCTGCCGCACGTCTTGCGCCAGCGTCACCTGCAGCGCCGCCAACAGTTCATTCAGCGCCGCGTCATCCAGCGCCAGCTCTTCGCCCTTGAGTTCCAGCAGATCGCCCTGCAGCAGCAGGCGCGGCAGGTTCCAGGCCGGTATGCGGCGGCTGGCGACCCACCAGGTGACCTGCTGCGGCGCCACGGCGAACAACCGGTCGAGGCAGGCATCGAGCTCATCGTCAGCCTGTCGCGGGTAGTCGTCGATAAAGATCCACAAACGCCCCGCACGCTCATGCAGCCGATCGATCAGCCCCGCTTCACCGCCATCGTCGAACGGTAACTGCATGGCTGCGGCCAGTCGCTTGCACAGCTGCGTCGGTGTCAGGCTGCGGCCACCGAGATCGAGCCATACACGCTCGACGGCGGCTGGTGTGTGGCGTGCGCACTGGCCGAGCAGTACGCTCTTGCCGGTACCAGCAGGCGCGCACAGCAAGCGCAGTCGCGACTCGCTGGCGAGCAGGCGCTGCAGCAGGGCTGGGCGGGAAACCACACAGGGCGGCAATCGCGGTAGATTGGCAGGTTGCACCTGCAACGCACTTGGACGGGCGATGGCAAGGGTAGGCATGGCAGCGGTTCTCTCTGCTTGTCATTGTTGAACCACCAGACGATGGTACCCCGCTTACCGCGTGCGACCACCCCTTGGCGCTTATGGCGCGAGATTCACGTGAGAGAGGCGCACAGAAAAAAGCCGGCGACGCACAAGGCGACACCGGCTTGCTTCGAGTTGCTTAGTGGTCAGCGCACGCCGGCGTTACGCAGCGCTGCAGGGGTGAAGTCCTTGGCCGAGGCCTGGGTGCCGTACTGGATCGACATCTTCTCCTCGTTGGCCATGCCGACGGCGACGTAGCGACCGGCGATGACGTCGTACAGCGCTTCCAGGGCGTAGACCGGGATCTTCTGCGCGTAGTGCTGCAGCAGCATGGCCTCGCCGACACGCCAGAGCTGGCCGCGACCGTCATAGTGCTCGGACAGGGCGATCTGCCAGGAGTCCTCGTCGACATAGAAGCGGCGCTTGGCGTAGATGTTGCGCTCACCGGACTTCAGCGTCGCCTCCACTTCCCACACACGGTGCAGCTCGTAGCGGGTCAGGTCCTGGTTGATGTGCCCGGCCTTGAGGATGTCGGCGTACTTCACGCTCGGCAGCGCCAGGCGGTAGTTGTTGTAGGGAATGAACAGCTCGCGCTTGCCCACCAGCTTCCAGTCGTAGCGATCCGGGGCGCCATTGAACATGTCGAAGTTGTCCGAGGTACGCAGACCGTCCGACGCAGTGCCCGGGCCGTCATAGGCCACCTGCGGCGCACGCCGTACGCGACGCTGACCAGCGTTGTACAGCCAGGCCATGCGCGGCTCGGCCACCTGGTCGAGCGAGTCGTGCACCAGCAGCACGTTACCGGCCAGACGCGCCGGAGCGGTGACCCGCTGCTTGAAGAACAGCAGCGCGTTTTCCGCCTTGCTCGGATCGATATCGGGGATGTTGTCCGGGAAGGCCACTTCGTCCTCGAAGTTCACCAGGGTGTAGGCGCCGTTGGTCTGCGGCGAGGCCTGCACGATGCTGCGCTTGAGGTTGCCACCGCGGTAACGGGTGATGTGGTTCCACACCACCTCCAGGCCGTTCTGCGGAATCGGGAAGGCGTAATAGCGGCTGTCGGTGAAGCCGGTCAGGCCGTTGCCGCCATCACGCAGGCCGGTCTTCAGCGCGCTGGTTTTGGCCGCAGCGTTGATCGCATCCGGTACCGCCGTACTGCGGTGCGTCGGGTACACCGGCATGCGATAGCTTTCCGGATAGCGCGCGAACATCGCCAGTTGCCCGGCCGACAACTGGTCGCGGTACTGCTCCAGGTTCTGCGCGGTGATGGTGAACAGCGGCTGCTCACCGGCGAAGGGGTCACTGAGAAAACCGCGTGCATCGACCTGCCCGGCATTGCTGGCCAGGCCGCCCGTCCAGGCGGGGATGGTGCCAGCTGCGTTGCCGGCCATCTCGCCGCCCAGCGGGGTCAAACTGGTACCGAGCTTGGCTGCTTCCTGCTCGCTGACCGCGGCCAGAACACCGCTGGCCAGCAGGCTCAGGGACAGCGCGCCGAGCATCTTCAGGGTTGTATTCATCTGCATTCCTCAACTGATCCTGTTGGCCTAGAAGCTCACGCCGAAGCTGAGCGCCAGGAAGTCGCGGTCGACCGCGGTGTTGTACTCGCCACCGAAGAAGTCGGTGTACGAGAGGCTGGCTGTATAGGTGTTGCGGTAGTCGGCATCGACCCCGAAACTCACCGCCTTGGCACCCTCGTTGAACAGGCCGTTGGGGCCATAGCCGTCGACGTCATGCGACCAGGAGACGTTCGGCCGCAGGTTCACCCCGGCGAACACGTTGCTGTACTCCCAGATGCCACGCACCCGGTAGCCCCAGGAAGTGCTGGTGACGAAGCCGTGAGTGTCGCCACGGAATCCGTAGGCACCGAACAGCGAATCGCGGCCGTAGCGCAGGTCTTCACGGCTCTCCAGCCCACCGACATGGGCCATGCCGATTTCGCCCACCAGGGTGAAGCGCCCGGCGCCCATCACCTGATCGAAGAAATGGGTCAAGGTGGTCTGCACCTGGGTGACTTCCTTGCGCCGGTAGCCGACGTTGTCCTGACCGGGGCCGGCCACGACAGGGGCAGTTGCTCCATTGGTGATGGGGTTGAGCAGGCTCAGGGTCATGTCGGTGGTGTTGATCTGCAGCGGCAGGTTCGGCCGGTAGCTGACCTCGCCGGCCCAGGCGGTGCCAGTAGGCAAGGTGGTGGAGAAGCTCAGTCCGTAGAGACGGATGTCCTCGGGGTATTCCAGGTAGTAGCGGCCATTGCCGAGCATTACGCTCTGCGCCAGGCCGGCGCCGCTGCCGGGTACGATGCCATTGGCGGTGCCGATGATCCCCGGCAGCGCATTCAAGGTCGCCTGCCCGGCGTTCTGCGTGCTGACGATGGGCGTGCGGCTGTGGTAGTTCATGAAGTAAGCGCCGTACTCGGTCTCGTCACCGAGCCAGCGCAGGGCCAGGCCCCACTGGCCGCTATCACGCGCATCACGATCACCGGCACGCGGCAGGATCACCCCTTCGCTGTCGACGCGGAAGCCCTGCCCGAACGCGGCGGCAATCGGCTGCAACGGCGCGATGGCCGGCGAGCCGATGTGGTAGCCGTTGTCGCAGCCATCGGCGGCCACATCGGCGGTGGAGAAGAAGGTGCCGCAGTTGTCGAGGATGGTTTGGTCCCACTCCAACTGATAGAAGGCCTCCATGCTCAGGCGGTCGGTGAGGCTCTGCGACAGGTAGAGCATGTTCACCGGGATCAGGCCTTCCTTGATCTCCGCGCCGGGGCGGCGGAAGGCGGCCACGTCGATCGGGTTGATGGCGTTGATGCTGTTGCCGATGAAAGTGCTCTCGCCCCAGCTCACCACCTGCTTGCCGACCCGCACCGTGCCCGGCAGATCGCCAATGGCGTAGTTGTGGTAGAGGAAGGCATCGAGAATTTCCGCCCCCGAAGACTTGGCGCCCTCCTTGCGATTGCTGTCGTCGATATCCTTGAACAGGCGGCTTTCGTCCTTGAGCTCGAAGTCGTACCAGTACTTGCCGCGCACGAATACGCCGGTATCGCGGTACTTCAGTTCGAGGTCGTGGATGCCCTTGAAGATCTTCGAGAAGGTCTCGCCCTTCTTGAAATTCAAGCGCCCATCGTCACCAGTCTGCGCCTGGCCCTGGCCGCCGTTGTTGGGGCCGATCAGATCGCGATCCGGACTGCGCATCGACCAGCTGGCGCCGACCGACAGCGAGCTGTCGAACTGCCCTTCGATCTCACCGATGTTGAAGTTGACGGCCTGTGCCGGTGCGACAAAACCGACGGCGACGGCCAAAGCCAAGGTGTGCGGCTGGAATAGTCCGGGCCCTGTTGTTCTTGTCATGCGGGTCTCCTGAAGTGGGGTGCAACTGCAGGGAACCCTACGCAGCGACCACACCTCGGATAAGCGCACCAAGGAGGGATTTCATCTGTCGCCCGAAAGGATGAATGGCGCCCTGGCGCGGGCGCAGGCCGCGACACTCAGCGTGCTGAATGACGAGGTATCAGGAAGGTGGGGAACTATTTGTTGGCAGGCCATGCTGCCCAATGCGCCACGGCTCTGAACTGTAGGAGCGGCGCCCCGCCGCGAACAGGGGCCGCGAAGCCAGGACAGCTCCGCCACCAGGCTGGGCTGTAACGAAAGCCGCCGGGAGCGCCTAATCCCATCGGCAGAGCCCGGAATCGGGCTCTGCCTGGTCGATCAGTTGCTGCTGGCCGCCAGTTCGCGCAACAGGACCTCGTGGAACAGCACCGGCGCCTCGACCTGCGGCGAATGGCCCAGCTCCGGCCACTCCACGAGTTTTGCCTCGGGAATCGCCTCGGCGGTCTTGCGGCCCAGTTCTGGGTAGTTACCAAGGCGCTGCGCGATTTCTTCCGGCGCGCGGTTGGCGCCTGGGGCGGTGCGATCCTTGCCACCGATCAGCAACAGGGTCGGTACCTTGATATTGGCGAACTCGTGCACCACAGGCTGAGTGAACAGCATCTCCGCCGTCTGCGCCTGGTTCCAGGCGACGATCTCTTTGTCAGGGCCGCTATACATGCCGTTGAGCATGTCGACCCAGCGGTCGTACTCGGGCTTCCACACACCGTTGTAGTAGAACTTCAGCTGGTAGTTCTTGATGCCGTCATAGGAGGTCTTCAACTCGCCCTGATAGAGCTGGTCGACCGTCACGTAGGGAACACCCTCCGCCTGCCAGTCCTCCAGACCGATAGGGTTGACCAGCACCAGCTTCTCGACGCGCAGGGCATGGTTCAGGGTATAGCGCGCGGCCAGCATGCCGCCCATGGAATGACCGATCATTGTGGCCTTCTCCACCCCCAACGACTCGAGCAGTGCGTCAGTATTGCTGGCCAGTTGGCCGAAGCTGAACTGATAGCCACGCGGTTTGCTTGAGCTGCAAAAACCGATCTGATCCGGTGCGATCACGCGGTAGCCGGCATCGCTCAGCGCCTTGATGGTCGCCTCCCAGGTAGCGCCGCAGAAATTCTTACCATGCAGCAGCACAGCTGTGCGGCCATTGGCCTGGCCGGTTGGCTTCACGTCCATGTAGCCCATCGACAGATCCTGCTGCTGCGAACTGAACTCAAAGCGCTGGATCGGGTGGGGATACTCGAAACCTTCCAGCTGCGGGCCATAACCAGCCTGCGGCGAGGCCTGGAGCACAGAGAGGGGAAGGAGGCTGGCGGAAAGTGTCGCGATAAGCAGGGTTTTCGTCACGGGCGCATTCCTCTGACTGAGTCGCTACTGCATGCCTGCCACGGCCAAGCTCAGGCGTAAAAAGGCTGTCGACTATAGCAACCACTCTCCGCTACCAAGGCGGCAAAACTTTTCTGGATGTGAACGAAACGCCTGAGATAGAGCCTTCAGGATATCGACATGGATTACCGCCAGCGATCCAGCAGATTCACCGCCAGCCGGTCCAGCCAGCCCCACAGGCGCTGTTGCGCGCGGCGCCACCAGGGGCGCTGGTGCCAATCATCGAGGGTGATCTCGCGGCTGACGCCGAAGTCCTCGATGAAGCTGGCCGTCACTGCCCGGGTGAAATCCGGGTCCAGCGCCTCGACATTGGCGTCGAGGTTGAAGCGCAGGTTCCAGTGGTCGAAGTTGCACGAGCCGACGCTGACCCAGTCGTCCACCAGCACCATCTTCAGGTGCAGGAAGCGTGGCTGGTATTCGAAGATGCGCACCCCGGCCCTGAGCAACTTGGGGTAGTAGCGCTGCCCGGCAAAACGCACCGGCGGGTGATCGGTGTTGCGCCCGGCCAGCAGCAGGCGCACCTCGACACCGCGCGCTGCGGCGCGGCGCAGGGCGCGGCGGATTTTCCAGGTCGGCAGGAAGTAAGGTGTGGCCAGCCAGACGCGCTGCTTGGCGCCCTTCAGTGCGCGCAACAGCGACAGCAGAATGTCGCGGTGCTGCGCAGCATCGGCATAGGCCACGCGCCCCAGACCAACGCCGGCCGGCGGGCATTCAGGCAGGCTCAGCGGTATCGGCTGATAACTCGGGCGCCAGGAAAAGCGCGCCAGCCACAGTTGCTCGAACAGCTGCTGCCAGTCGCCCACCAGCGGCCCTTCGATTTCCACCATGGCTTCGTGCCAGGGACTCCGAGGCTCGTCTGGCAGCCAGAACTCATCGGTGGAGCCAGTGCCGCCAACATAGGCCAGGCGCTGGTCCACCAGCAGCAGCTTGCGGTGATCGCGATGAAAGTTGCGGATACCCCGCCGCCAGCGCACCGGGTTGTACCAGCGCAGCTGCACACCGGCGGTCTGCATGCGCTCACGTAATGCGATGCCCAGGCCTGCCGCACCGTAGGCATCGAACAGACCACGTACCCTCACCCCACGCTCAGCCGCTCGGCACAGCGCCTCGACCAGACGCTCGCTGCAACTGCCGTCCTCGATCAGGTAAAGCTCGATTTCTACCTGCTGCTGGGCGCCCTCGATGGCTGCCAGCATACGCGGGAAAAATACCGACCCGTCCAGCAGCAATTCGAAGCGATTGCCGCCTCGCCAGGGGAAGATGCTGCCGCGCGCATGCACGCTCAACGCGCCGTAAAGATCAGCACGGCGCCCACCGGCACCGACAGGCTGATGGCCGGCAGTTCGGCGATTTTACGCAGCGCTTCGATGCCGCTGGCCAGGGCGAAATCTTCGGCGTGCAGCACCAGCGGCGCCAGGGTCACCACCTGGAAGCGGCGATCATCCAGCCGCGTCACCAACAGTTCGCTATGCAGCTCGCGCGTGCGCTCGTTGAGGGTCAGTTGCAGGGGCAAGCGCAATTCCAGCTGCGCCCCGGGTGCCAGGTCGGTGAGTTGCGGCAGGTTGACCTGCGCGCTGATGCGCGCCTCGGGCAGACGCGAAGTGTCGAACAGCATGGCGCGCAGGCGCTCGTCACGCAGCGGGATACCGGTGCTCAGCGAGTCAAGATCCACGCGCAGGCGCGCGCGACCATCGGCCGCGATCTGCCCGTGCAGGGTAAGAAAGCGATGCACCTCCGACTGACTGCCGGAATGGGTGGAGATGAACGACAGCCGCGAGGACTCGTTGTCCAGGTACCAGTCGGCGTGAACGGGCAAGGCAGCGGCAAGCAACAGGGCGAGAAGCGAACGGCGCATGAGAACTCGAAAACGGCATGACCAGGCGGCAACGATAGTCGCCAGCGCGAGCCTTGCAAAGCCCGGCGCCCACAGCACCGTAGAGCGGGTGCAACCCGCCGCTTCCAAGGTGGCGGGTTTCACCCGCCCTACTTGCTCGGCAACAACTGACAACCCTGCCGCTCGCCCAGCCAGACCGCGCTGTGAGTACGGCCCAGCCCGGTGGCGGTAACGCGCTTGGCGCTGTCGTCATCGAGCAGGCTGCTGATCGGCACGTACTGCTTCACATAGCCTTCACAGTAAGCCGCCGGGTTGCCGCTGACGTAGCGACAGGAGCAGTACTCCTTGGCCGTGTAGGCGCCGATGATGTCGGGGAAGGCGGCCAGATGGGCGCGATTAGGCCAGGCCCAGGCCAGCAGCAGGACCATCAGCAGCGCCAGCGCGCTGCGGATCGGATGGCGACGGATCATGGCTGCACCTCTTCGGCGAAGGCCGCACGCACGCGTTTGAGCAGCTCGTTGTGGTTGAAGCTGCCGTCGCGGTCATCGGCGTAACGCACCACCAGCAGGTTGTCTTGTGGCATCACGTACAGCCCCTGCCCCCAATGCCCGAGCGCGGCGATGGTATCGGCCGGTGCATCCGGCCAGGGCCGCGTGCTGCCTGGCAGTTCGGCGTTGAGCCACCAATGCCCGCCTGGCACGGCATCCCCCGGCTTGGCCAACTGCGGCTGGTAGTCAGCGAAAGGCGTGGATACGAAATCGACCCAGGCAGCCGGCAGCAACTGGCGCTCGCCCCAGCGACCGCCGCGCTGCATCAGCAGGCCGACACGGGCCAGGTCGCGCGCGCTCAGGTAGGCATAGGACGACGCAACGAAGGTGCCGCTGGCATCGCGCTCCCAGGTCGCTCTGGTGATGCCCAGCGGCTCGAACAACGCTGTCCAGGGATAGTCAGCGTAAGCCTGCTCGCCGACCATGCCACGCAACGCGGCGGCCAGCACGTTGCTGTCGCCACTGGAATAACGAAAGCGCGTGCCCGGCGCGGCGTCCGCCGCATGCGCAGCGGTGAAGGCCGCCATGTCGGTGCGGCCGCGGGTGTAGAGCATGGCCACCACCGAGGATTTCAGCGGCGCATACTCGTAGTCCTCTTCCCAGGCCAGGCCCGAGGCCCAGTTGAGCAAGTGACCGATCTTGATCTGCGGGTGCTCGGCCATCGCCGGGTAGTACTGCGCGGCCGGTGCATCGAGCTTGAAGCGCCCCTCGCCGTAAGCGACGCCGAGGGTGGTAGCGAGCAGGCTCTTGGCCATCGACCAGGTCAGGTGCGCGGTCCGCGCCGTGGTCGGTTCGGCGTAGCGCTCGTAAACGATCTGCCCGTCGCGTATCACCAGCAGCGCATCGGTACGCACGCCCGTGCGTTCGACGTCATCGCGTTCCGGGAAGGCGTACTGTTCGAGCTCGGCCAGCGCGGTGCTCTCGACACGGGGTTGACTCTGCCAGTCGGGTTGCGGCCAGTTTTCCGCCAAGGCGGTACTGGCAGCCAGGCTGAAACCGAGCGCCAGGCTCAGTCGACGAAGCAAGGAGATGGACATGGGCGGCCTCGATCAGAAATCGTGGCGCACCCTAGCATGGCCATGATGACGGCTTGAAGCGACGGAACCGCCATCTGCGCCCCTCATTTGGGCAGTTGGTAATCCTCCGGGCCCATCAGGTCGAGACCGCATTCGAGGTTCTCGATCCAGTAGAGAAAGGCGCTGATCATTTCCGGGCCGACGAAGGGCCGGCCGTGCTGCGGCACGATCATTTCCACATCCATCTGCCGCACCATCGCCGCCCACAGGCGACAGGCCTTGTTGCCGGCCATATAGCGGCGGTGGAAGCCTTCCATATTCGGCACGTGGTTGACGAAGTCGCGCACCGGCGAAGCGTCGTCGACCAGCGAAGCGCCCATGTCACCGGAGAAAAGGATCTTGCTCACCGGGTCATAGACCTGGAAGTTTCCCACCGAGTGCAGGAAGTGCGCCGGCACGGCCTTGAGCGAGCATTTGCCGAGCGGGATGCTCTGGCCACGATCCGGCAACGCGATGATGCGATCGAAGGTGTTGATGCCACGGCTCAACACCAGGTAGTTGGCGGTCAGGTGCGGCAGAAAACGCGCCCACAGCTTGGAGCAGATCACCCGCGCACGGGTGTGCAGCAGCCACTTGTCGAGCGAGGCGATGATGTCCGGGTCCTGGTGCGAGGCGAAGATGTAGGTCAGGTCCTGCACCGGAATGTGCTTGGACAGTTCCAGCGACAGCGGCGTATAGGTCAGATCACCGCCCGGATCGAGCAGCAGGTACTGCTCGTTGTCGGTGATCAGAAACTGGTTGGATTGCACGCCTTCGCCGCTGACCAGGTCATCGAACATCAGGCATTGGTGGCTGCCGTTATCGAACAGCACGATGGGCTCGCGGCGCATGGAAACCTCGTAGAAGAAACGCGAGGCAACCTTAGGCGCACGACCGCAGGACGGTACTGATATGGATCAACGGCCGGCGACAATCCGCCGCGCTTTCTCCAGACGCTTGCTGCGCGCCGCCTCGGCGATGCGCAGCAAGCCCTTGTCGCGCTGCCACAGCTCGGCCCAATGCGCAGGACCGCCGGCAAAGGCCACCTTCAGCTCATCGGCCAACGCCTGCTGCTCGGCGAACAACCCGGCCAGCAGCAGATGGGTGGTGGGCGCATCGGGCGCCTGCCGCGCGACCTCGGCACAACCGGCCAGCAGCGCCTGCAGGCGCAATAGCAGCGTTTCAGGCCAGGCACAATCGCGCCCCACGCCAAACTGCCAGGCGACAACAGCGGTAAGTACGTGCACGTCTTCCAGGGTGCGGAAGGGTTTGACGTAGTCGTCCCAGCCGTCGCCGGCCAGGCGCTCGCCGTGGGCCTGTTCCAGGTGCAGTCGCGCATGGCCGATATCCGGCATCAACGGCAGGGCCGGCAGCGGCTCGATACGTACACCTGGCGCGCCCTGGCGTACCACGCCCAGAGCCAGACGCGGCGCCTGCCCCTCGTCCTCCTCACGCGCCGCCACCAGCAGCCAGTCGGCACATTCGGCAGCGGTGACGAAATCCTTGCGCCCCGTGATCTGCAGGCCGTCGATACGTGTGTTCATGTCCGCCGGGCGGGTGCTGCGGTTCTCCGTCACGCACAGCGCGCCTGCCGTCCAGGGCGCCGCCGGCCACAGCATGCGCAACGCCGCCTGATAGCCGGCGAGAAAGGCCAAGCCCGGCGTGGCCGCCAGCAGGCCGCCCACCAGTGCCAGTTCGAAGGGTTGCGGCGTGCCGCCCAGGCGCTCCAGCAAACGGGCGTACCAGTCTTCCAGGCCCACCTCGGCAGTCAGGCGCTCATTGGGCTGAAACAGACTCGACCAGGGCATCGCACGGGCTCCTCGCAGCAGTATCTGCGCCGCTGTCACATAAGCATAAAAAAAGCGTCACGGTGGTGACACCGCAGCTACCTAGCCTGAGCTTGCCCAACAAGATCGACCGGCTGCAAGCATTCAGCCGGCACACGGAGGATCTGGCATGACTCAAACCGCTCGCCGTCTGCAGGCCGAACGTCTGCAAGGCCCCGCCGCCCTGCGTGAAGCTCAGGCCTTGCGCTACCGCGTATTCAGCGCGGAATTCGATGCCAAGCTCAACGGCGCCGAACTGGGTCTGGACATGGACGACTACGACATTCACTGCAGCCATATCGGCGTGCGTGATCTGAACAGCGGCGAACTGGTCGCCACCACTCGCCTGCTCGATCACCAGGCCGCCGCGGGTCTCGGTCGCTACTACAGCGAAGAGGAATTCGCCCTGCACGGCCTGGCCAAACTGGAAGGCCCGGTACTGGAAATCGGCCGCACCTGCGTCGATGTCGCCTACCGCAACGGCGCCACCATCGCCGTGCTCTGGGGCGAACTGGCCGAGGTACTCAACGAAGGCGGCTACCGCTACCTGATGGGCTGCGCCAGCATCTCCATGCAGGACGGCGGCATCCAGGCGCATGCCGTGATGCAGCGTCTGCGCGAACGTTACCTGTGCACCGAACACCTGCGTGCCGAGCCCAAACATCCCCTGCCGCAACTGGATCTGCCGGGCAACGTCATCGCCGAGATGCCACCACTGCTCAAGGCCTACATGCGCCTGGGCGCAAAAATCTGCGGCGAGCCGTGCTGGGACAAGGACTTCCAGGTGGCCGACGTGTTCATCCTGCTCAAGCGCGACGAGCTGTGCCCGCGCTACGCTCGGCACTTCAAGGCGGCAGTCTGAAACCCGGCTGTAGGAGCGAGCTCTGCTCGCGAACGAGAGTGTCCAGCATTCGCGAGCAGAGCTCGCTCCTACAGAACATATGACGATAAGGCATCGCCAAGCGGTTCGAGCCATGGATAATGTCGGCACTCATTCACGAGCGGAGGCCGCGATGGCCAAACTGCGTCTGTCCCTGCGCCTCTTTCATCTGGCCCTGGTAATCGCCTTCGGTACCTTGCTGGCCGGCATCGTCAGCCTGGTCGAGCGGGTAGTTCGGCACGATCTGATGCCGCTGCGCCAGCGTCTGACGCGCTGGTTCCTGGCACGCCTGGGCGGCGCCCTGCCATTTCGCGTACGGGTCGAGGGCGAGCTGCCGACGCAGCCGATGCTGTGGGTCAGCAACCATGTGTCATGGACCGACATTCCGCTGTTGGGCGCCCTGCAGCCGCTGTCCTTCCTGTCCAAGGCAGAGGTGCGCGACTGGCCGGTCGCCGGCTGGCTGGCACACAAGGCCGGCACGCAGTTCATCCGCCGCGGTGCGGGCGACAGCAGCCAGGTCGGCCAGCAGCTCACCCGCCATCTGCAGCAGGGTCATCACCTGCTGATATTTCCCGAAGGCACTACCACCGACGGCCTCGCGCTACGCACTTTCCACGGCCGCCTGCTGAGCAGCGCCATCGACAGCGGCGTGGCCGTACAACCCGTCGCCATCCGCTATCTGCGCGACGGCCAGCCCTGCCCCGTGGCACCCTTCATCGGCGACGACGACATGCTCTCGCACCTGCTGCGCCTGCTCTCGAGCTCAGCCTGTGAAGTGGAGATCCGCCTGCTCGCGCCGATTCCCAGCGAATCACGCAGCCGCAACGAACTGGCCCGGCACAGCCAGGCCATCATCGCCAGCGCCCTGCTGCTGAACACAGCCGAGCAGGAGCAGGCCGAGGCGGCCTGAGCGCACTCAGTCAGCCGGCGGTACGATCAAGGCGTCGCTGTCGACCGACGCCAGCAGCTGGCTGGCCACGCTGCCGAGGAAGAGGCGCGAAACGCCTTCACGGGCGTGGGTGCCCAGAACCAGCAGGTCCGCGCCGGAGTGGCGCAAGGCCTCGCCAATCACCCCTTCCGGTGAGCCAATCTGTACCAGCAAACGCTCGTGACCCAGCTTCGCACCGACTGCATCGAGGCGCTCCACCAGTTGCTGACGCAGCAGCTCGCGCTGGTTCTCCAGCACCTCGGCGCTGATGCCGGCTTCCATCATCGCGCCCGCCGCCACCGGCTCGACCGCACTGGCCACATGCAGGTTGTCCAGGCTCGCCAGGCCCAGCTCACGCGCCCGGTTCAGAGCCTGTTGCGACGTACGCGACAGGTCCATCGCCAGCAGCGCATGACGATACTCGTGGGTCACCGGGCCATTGACCCGCAGCACCGGCAGATGGCTGCTGCGCACCACGCGTTCGAGCGTGGTGCCGACGAAGAAGTCGCGCAGCGCCGACTTGCGATGCGCGCCCACCAGCAGTAGATCGGCGCCCATGCCCTGCGCGCTCTCGACGATCACCGCCGCGGCCTCGCCAGTGCCCACGATCACCCGCGGAATGCTGCCGGCCTGCTCGCCCAGGCGTTCAGCCTGCGCCTGCAAGAGCGTCTCGGCTTGTTGCACCTGACGCTGCACGTGCGCGGCCGGCGCATCGTCATCGATCACATGCAGAAGACTCCACTCACCGCCACCCTGACGGCGGATCAGTTGCACGGCGCGCTGCACCGCATGCGCCGAACGCTCGGACAGGTCGGTCGCTACCAGAATCTTGATCATCTCGTTTCCTCCATGGGTTTAACACCGCGTTACATTCAAGCGCCTCTCGACTCCGTACTCCTTGATGCAGGTCAGGCCCGACGCGGTAAAGCGGACTAGGGTAATCAGGACTGCTCACTGCCCGCCGGATGGCGGCCAACAAGCGCAGCCCGGCCCAAACAAGGAGACGCGCCGCATGGGCAATGCCCCCTCACAACATAGTGACCACACCTGGCACGGTTTGACTGCACAACAAGCGCTCGATGCCCAGCACAGCAGCGCCAGCGGTCTCAGCCAGGACGAAGCCGAACTGCGCCTGCAACGCCACGGCGCCAACCGCCTGCCGCCGCCGCAACGCCGTGGACCGCTGCTGCGCCTGCTCTATCAGTTCCACAACGTGCTGCTCTACATGATGCTGGTCGCCGCCCTGACCACCGCCCTGCTCGGCCATTGGGTCGATACCTCGGTGATCCTTGCCGCCGTGCTGATCAACGTGATCATCGGCTTCATCCAGGAAGGCAAGGCGGAGAACGCGCTGGACGCCATCCGCAGCATGCTCTCGCCCCACGCCATGGTGCTGCGTGGCGGTGAACGCCATGAAATCGATGCCGAGCGCCTGGTGCCCGGCGACATCGTGCTGCTGGTATCCGGCGACAAGGTGCCAGCCGACCTGCGCCTGATCAGCGTGAAGAACCTGCTGGTGGAAGAAGCGGCGCTGACCGGCGAATCGGTACCGGTGGAAAAATCCGTGGCGCACTGCAACGCCGACGCCGCACTCGGCGACCGCCGCTGCATGGCTTATTCGGGCACGCTGGTCAGTAGCGGCCAGGCCAGCGGTGTGGTGGTGGCCAGCGGCGCCGACACCGAGCTCGGCCGAATCGGCGCGATGCTGCAGCAGGTACAGGCGTTGTCCACGCCGCTGCTGCGACAGATCGAACAGTTCAGCCGCTGGCTGGCGGTGATCATCCTGATCCTAGCCTTGGCCACCTTCATCCTTGGCATCCTCTGGCACAGCCAGAATCCGGGGGAGATGTTCATGATGGTGGTGGCGCTGACCGCCTCGGCCATCCCCGAGGGTCTGCCGGCGATCATGACGGTGATCCTCGCCCTCGGCGTGCAGCGCATGGCCGGCCACAATGCCATCGTCCGCAGCCTGCCGGCAGTGGAAACCCTGGGCTCGGTGACGGTGATCTGCTCGGACAAGACCGGCACCCTGACCCGCAACGAAATGACCGTACAACGCGTGGTCAGCGCCAGCCGCATCCTCGATATCAGCGGCGTCGGCTATGCCCCGGAAGGCGCCTTCCACCAGGACGGCAAGCTGCTTGAGCCCGACACCGAACTGCTGGAGATCGCCCGTGCCGCACAGCTGTGCAACGACGCCCGCCTGCAACAGGACGCCGCCGGCCACTGGCAACTGCATGGCGACCCGACCGAAGGCGCGCTGCTGACCCTGGCGCTGAAAAGCGGTCTCGATATCCAGTCGCTGCACACACAACTGCCCCGCAGTGACGCGATTCCGTTCGAGTCCGAACACCGTTTCATGGCCACCCTGCACCATGACCACGCAGGCCATGGCCTGGTCTACCTCAAGGGCGCCCCCGAGCGCGTGCTGGAAATGTGCGCCAGCCAGCGCAGCGCCGACGGCGCTAACACGGCTCTGGATGCCGACTACTGGCGACGCCAGGCCACCGATCTGGCTGCCCGTGGCCTGCGCCTGCTGGCCCTGGCCAGCAAAACGGCACCGACCGAGCAACGCAACCTGAGCTTCGACGACGTAGAAGATGGGCTGACTCTGCTCGCTCTGGTCGGCATCATCGACCCGCCACGCGAGGAGGCCATCGCCGCTGTCGCCGAATGCCAGCGCGCCGGTATCCGGGTAAAGATGATCACTGGCGACCATGCCGAGACGGCCCGCGCCATCGGTGCGCAACTAGGCATCGGCGTCGGCCTGCCGGCGATGACCGGCGCCGAGCTGGAACTGCTCGATGACCGCCGCCTGCGCGAGGTGTTGCCCGGCGTCGAGGTATTCGCCCGCGCCAGCCCCGAGCACAAACTGCGCCTGGTGCAGGCCATGCAGGACAGCGGCGAGGTCGTGGCCATGACCGGCGATGGCGTCAACGACGCACCGGCCCTGAAGCGCGCCGACGTCGGCGTGGCGATGGGCAACAAGGGCACCGAAGCGGCCAAGGAAGCAGCCGAAGTAGTGCTGGCCGACGACAACTTCGCCACCATCGCCGGGGCCGTGCGCGAGGGTCGGGCGATCTACGACAACCTGAAGAAATTCATCCTGTTTTCTCTACCGACCAATGGCGGCCAGTCGCTGATCGTGATCTTCGCCATTCTGTTCCAGGTGGTGCTGCCACTGACGCCGGCGCAGGTGCTGTGGATCAACATGGTCACCTCCAGCACCCTGGGCCTGGCGCTGGCCTTCGAACCCAGCGAACGCGGTTTGATGCAGCGCGCCCCACGCGCGCCGAACGAGCCCCTGCTATCCGGCTTCTTCGTCTGGCGCGTGGTAATGGTTTCGCTGCTGATTGCCGGCGCGGGCATCGGCCTGTTCCTCTGGGAGCTGAAGCTTGGCAACAGCCTGGAAAGCGCCCGCACCATCGCAGTGAATGCCATAGTGATGTGCGAAATCTTCTACCTGTTCAACAGCCGCAGCATCTTCGGCTCGGTGCTCAACCGCGACGCCCTGCTGGGCAACCGCGCGGTGCTGGTGACCATCGCCATCTGCCTGGTGCTGCAGCTGTTGTTCACCTATGCACCGCCGCTGCAGGGGGTATTCGGCTCGGTCGGCCTGAGCCCAGAGGAATGGCTGCGTGTACTGCTGGCAGGCCTGGCGCTGTTCGCCGTGGCGGAGCTGGAGAAATGGGTGGTGCGGCGCTTTGGCCTGCATGCTCAGGCGACCTGAGCCGCTGAAGGAGAGATTGCAGTGATGGTCGCCGCGGCTGACGCCCCTCCCACAGCGCCCGACGCGAAACCTGGTGGTAGGCGCTTTGGCAGCGAACGTCGCAGCGGCGAAAGCCCTGGTGCGCACGGCGCACCCTACGGTCCAGACTCGGTTCACATGTAGGGTGCGCTGCGCGCACCGCCGCTACCTCGATGCGTTCAGTTCGGCCTCGGCGAAGGCCATCAGTTCGGGGTAGAAGGCACTGAAGTCCTCACTGAGCGGCTCGTACAGCCGCTCCAACTCCGCCAGGCTGCCGTCGAGCAACTGCGGCCGCGACAGCCGTCGCTGCATGCCGGCGATCACCTGCTCCAGCACCGCGAACTCGCGGTAGCTGCCGAGCCAGTCCTGCGCGGCCATGCGCGGTGCCATCAGTGCCAGGCGCCCTGGCAGCTCGGCCTCGGCGGCCAGCACCCGGTACACCTCGCGGGTGAAATGGTCCAGCGGCTGCGCCGCATACTCGGCCCAATCGCGGGCCAGGCAATGGTCGAAGAACAGGTCCAGCAGCATGCCGGCCGTGCGTCGCCGCGCGGCGGGAAAGCGGGCACGCGCGCAGGCTTGCAGTGGGTGGCTGTCGGTGAAGGCATCGATGCGCCGGTGCAGACGAATGGCCGCCTCGATTTGTGCCGGCCAGCGCCCGCTCAACGGGCCTTTGACGAAATCGCCGTAGAGGCTGCCAAGCAACTGCGGTGGTGCGTCGCCACCAAGATGGAGATGGGCCAGATAGTTCATCCCGCGAGCTTACCGCCGTGAGCAGAACAATCGAAGCCGTTGATGGAGACTATTGGAACAATCAATCTGTATATCGCTCGGAGACGATATAAGGTTCGCCCCATGACGATACACACCGACACCGCCATGGACATCGACACCATCATCAAGGCCCTCGCCCACCCAGTGCGCCGCGACATCCTCGACTGGCTGAAGGAGCCCGAGCTCAACTTCGCCGAACAGGATCATCCGCTGGAGATCGGCGTGTGCGCCGGCAAGATCTTCCTGCGCACCGGGCTGTCGCAATCCACCGTTTCCGCCCATCTGACCACCCTGCAACGCGCCGGTCTGGTGACCAGTCGCAAGGTCGGCCAGTGGCACTTCTTCAAGCGCAACGACGAGCTGATCCAGGCTTTCGTCGAGCGCCTCGGCCAGCAACTCTGATTTGACCTTTCCCTCGGAGAAACCACCATGCCCACACTGTTCGACCCCATCCAGATCGGTGATCTGCAACTGAACAACCGCATCATCATGGCGCCGCTGACCCGCTGCCGCGCCGACGAAGGCCGCGTGCCCAACGCGCTGATGGCCGAGTACTACGTGCAGCGCGCCTCGGCCGGCCTGATCATCAGCGAAGCCACTGCCGTCACGCCGATGGGCGTGGGCTACCCGAACACCCCCGGCATCTGGTCGGATGCGCAGATTCGCGGCTGGAGCAACATCACCCAGGCGGTACACGCCAACGGCGGCAAGATCGTCCTGCAGCTGTGGCACGTCGGCCGCATCTCCGACCCCATCTACCTGAACGGCGAACTGCCGGTCGCTCCCAGCGCGATCCAGCCGGCCGGCCACGTCAGCCTGGTACGCCCGATCAAGGACTTCGTTACCCCGCGCGCGCTGGAAACCGAAGAGATCGCCGATATCGTCGAGGCTTATCGTCAGGGCGCCGAAAACGCCATGGCTGCCGGTTTCGATGGCGTGGAAATCCACGGCGCCAACGGTTACCTGCTCGACCAGTTCCTGCAGAGCAGCACCAACCAGCGCACCGACCGCTACGGCGGCAGCATCGAGAACCGCGCGCGTCTGCTGCTGGAAGTGACCGATGCAGCCATCTCGGTATGGGGCGCCGGCCGCGTCGGCGTACACCTGGCACCGCGTGCCGATTCGCACGACATGGGTGACGCCAACCGAGGCGAAACCTTCGGCTACGTCGCTCGCGAGCTGGGCAAACGCGGCATCGCCTTCATCTGCGCTCGCGAAAAAGCCGACGACGACAGCCTGACGCCGCAACTGAAGAAGGAGTTCGGCGGCGTATTCATCGCCAACGAACGTTTCACCAAGGATCAGGCCAACGCCTGGCTGGCCGAAGGCAAGGCTGATGCCGTGGCCTTCGGCATCCCCTTCATCGCCAACCCGGACCTGCCGCAGCGCCTGGAACAGGACGCCGCGCTGAACGAGCCGCACCCGGAAACCTTCTACGGCTCCGGCCCGGTCGGCTATATCGACTATCCGCGTCTGTAAGATCGCAGCTAATGCACCTCCCGCAAGCGATATCCTGCGGGAGGGGCTTTAGCCGCGACCAATAAACGAACGCCCCGCATTGCGGGGCGTTCGTTTATCGAGATGGTGGCACTCAGCGCTGATTGATCTGCTGCTGCAGATTCACCACCTGGCTCTGCAGGGTATTGATGTTGCGCGTCATCTGCGCGCGGAAGGCATCGAACTCGGCGGTATTCGGCCCGGCACTGGCGGCCGGGCGGTTGTCCAGCTCGCTGCGCAGCACCAGCAGATCCTGCTCCAGGCTACGGATCGATTGCGCCGGATTGCCCTGCTTCTTCAGCGCATCAATATCGCCACCGAGGGTCTTGATGCGGGTATCGAGCTTGGCCAGTTCGGCCTGGGTCGCCTTGACGTCCGCCTGGGCAGATTTCAGCGCTGCCTGCTCGGTGGAGAGCGCCTGCAGACGCTTGTCGAAGTCGGCGCTGGCGCCGATGCCACTCTTGAGCTCCGCACCCAACTGCTCGATACGCTTGTCCAGCGCTGCTTGCGCCGTGGCGCTCTGCTGTTGCTGCTTGCCCAGCTCGGCCAGGCGATTTTCCAGCTGCTTGACCTGCAGCTTGAGTGCCTCGCTGCCGCTGGTGACGTTGGACTCGGTGGCCACCACCTTGCCGGAAATATCCTGAATTCGTCCGGCCGCCTCCTCGCTGATGCGCGCGAAGCTTTCCTGGGTCGCCACCAGGCGCTGCTCCATCAGGCCGATCTGCTGCAGGCTCCACCAGCCCAGGCCGGCCAGGGCGAAACTCAGCGCGCCAACCAGCGCCCACAGCGGACCGGTACTGGCGCCCTTGGCCACTGCAGCCTTGCTGCTGGTGACACGGCTGCTGCGCGCAGCGGGCTCCTCACGCGGCTCGGCGAAATCCTCACGGCGCTCCGGAGTCAGGCTGGGCAGATTGTCGAGTTCGTCGTTGGCGTCGTTACGCATGGTCGGACCTATGGTTGGAACGAATGAACGGAAATGCCGCGCAGTATACCGATTCGCCATTACACCATCAGCGTCGCGCCAAGCAGGTGCGCGGCGCACCGACGAAGGGCGCGACAGGGCCATCGACTCGCCTGCAGCCCAGCAGTTCCGCAAAACATGAACTGGTACGCACTTTGCTTTTTTCTCCCGTCGTGAACGAGCCGATAGCGCGTCGCTCACAAGCCAGCAGGCGGCCTGAAAGTTCTGCAAAGCACGAAGATGTGTCCCAGCCGAAGGATTACGGCTGGCGCGGTTACGGATGGTGAGGAAGGCCTGAACCCGTGACCCTTCAACCAATCGGGGGAAGTGGCAATGGAACTGAACAAAGAAGTACTGGACTGCATGAAAGCGCTGCGTCGCCGTCTACGCGAAGAGCAGGACGTGGACATTCGCCTGAGCCAGCCCAACGCGGTCGGCGCCATGCTCGATGGCAGCCTGAAATCCGACGATGAAGAAACCCGCCGCCTCGGCCAGCGCCTGGCCGAACTGTCCGATCAACCGCAGCGCGCATCGGCCACCCCACTGGCCGCCGTCGAGATACCGGTCGGCGCGCCAAGCGGCTCGGTACGTATCTATCGCGGCCAACGCATCTACGCCTGAGGTCCCATCTGCGCCTGCCACCAGGTGCAGAATTCATCCAGTGCATCCCACAGACTGGCCCGGGGTTCGTAACCAAGGTACTCGCGGGCACGGTCGATGTTCAGAGAGAAATCCCTGGCCATCACCGCCACGCCAAGACGAAACAGACTCGGCTCGGGCCGCCCCGGCAGCACCCGACACACGCCTTCGTTGAGCGTCGCCGCGGCGTAAGCCAGCGGGAACGGCACATGCCGCGTCACCGGGGGCAGCTCGAGGCGACGCAAGACGTAATTGACCACGTCCCACAGCGGCACCGGCGCGCCGTTGCTGATGTTGTACACCTGGCCGAGCGCCGCCCCGTCCACCTGCAGCGAGCTGAGCAAGGCGTCATTGAGATTGTGCACGTTGGTGAAGTCGACCTTGTTCAGACCATTGCCGATGATCGCCAGGCGACCCTTGCGCTGCATGCCGATCAAGCGCGGGAAGATGCTGGTATCACCCGCGCCGGTGACGAAGCGCGGACGCAGAGCGATTACCTCCAGGCCGAACTCCTGCGCGGCGAACACCTGCTGCTCGGCCAGGTACTTGGTCTTGCCGTAGTGATCGGAGAAGCGCCTGGGCACCTGCTCCTCGCGAATATCGACATGGGACTTGCCATCGAAATAGATCGACGGTGAGGACAGATGCACCAGGCGCCGCACCTTCTGTTTGAGACAGGCATCGACGACATTCTCGGTGACCGTGACGTTGGCCTGATGAAAATGCGCATAGTCGCCCCACACGCCCACCGCACCTGCGCAGTGCACCACGGCCTCGACATCCCGGCACAGCGCCTGGGCCAGCTCGGCATCCCCCAGATCGCCCTGGACGAACTCGGCGCCGCGCTTGATCAGATGCTGCACGCCCTCGGCACGACGGCCGTTGACCCGCACGTCCAGGCCCTGTTCGAGCGCGAAACGAGCGAAGCGCCCCCCGATGAAGCCACTCGCGCCGGTGACCAGAATCTTCATCGCCATCCCCTACCATTGATTCTTGTAGTTGCCGCACTCTAGCAGCGCTCGTCCCCCGCTGCCCTGTCGGTAACGGCCAGAATACCGACCCGCCAGGCCGTACTCGCCTGGCAGGGCGCACCCTACGGACCGGGTTGCACCTGCACCAGCGCGCCGCCGGCTGCGCGACGCAGGCATTCGGTCAGCTCGCTGAGCAATTCGCCGCCATTGCGCCAATGGTGCCAGTACAACGGCACATCGATGAAACGCTCGGGCAGCAGATCCACCAGCCTGCCGCTGGCCAGTTCCTCGCGCACCTGCAGTTCCGGCACCAGGCCCCAGCCCAAACCGCCTTCAGCGAGACGCACGAAGCCTTCGGACGAGGGGCACAGGTGATAGGCAAAAGCACCAGTGACACCGAAGCCCGCCAGGTAACGATGCTGCAACTGATCATCCGGGCCATAAACGATGGCCGGCGCACGCACCAGCGCGTCAGCGCTGACGCCAGCGGCAAAATGCCGGGCGATGAAGGCCGGGCTGGCCAGCGCGCGATAGCGCATCGCCCCCAGCGCCAGACTGCGCGCACCCGCCACCGGGCGCTCGGCAGCACACACGCAACCGGCCACCTCGCCCGCGCGCATGCGCTTGAGACCGACCTCCTGATCCTCCACCACCAACTCCATCAACACCTGCTGAGCGGCACAGAATTCGGCGGTCGCCGCCGCCCACCAGGTCGCCAGGCTGTCGGCGTTGATGGCGATGCGCAGGCGCTCGGGCAAGGCCTGTTCATCCAGCCCCGGCACCTGGCCTTGCAGGTCGCGCTCGAGCAGGCGCACCTGCTGCACGTGGTTGAGCAGGCGCCGACCGATTTCGGTAGGCGCTGGCGGCGTCGCGCGCACCAGCACCGGCTGGCCGACCCGCGCTTCGAGCAACTTGATGCGTTGCGACACCGCCGACTGCGACAGCCCCAGCACCTGCGCCGCACGCTCGAAGCCGGCCTGCTCCACCACCGCGGCCAGAGCGGCGAGAAGTTTGTAATCGAACAATCGATTTTCCTAATGAGTGATCAGCAATATTGGTTTCTCTTATACATCCACACACAGCAGACTCGCCAGCATTCAACCCAATCAGGAGCCCGCCATGTCTGGCGAAACCAACCTCGCACGCCTGCTGCAGAGCATGACGCCGCAGCTCAATCCCGGTCAGTACGTGTTCTGCTGTGTCCCAGCCGAGCATGACTGCAGCACCCTGCAGCCGCTCGCCAGCATGCACGAGCCTGAAGGTCTGAGCCTGGTGCTGACGCGCGAAATCGCCGATGCCCATGGCCTGAGCTACGACTACGTCGCCGCCTGGATCACCCTTGAGGTGCATTCGTCGCTGGCGGCCGTGGGTCTTACTGCTTCCTTTTCCGCCGCCCTGGCGCAGGCCGGCATCAGTTGCAACGTGGTCGCCGGCTTTCATCACGACCATATCTTCGTGCCCAGCGAACGAGCCGAACGGGCGCTCTCCACCCTGCGCGCCCTGTCGGCGGCATCCCTGCCGGAGCCGGCATGATGTGGCAGAGCTACAGCAATGGCCTGCTGGTGGCCATCGGTCTGATCATGGCCATCGGTGCGCAGAACGCCTTCGTCCTGGCGCAGAGCCTGCGCCGCGAACATCATTTGCCAGTGGCAGCCCTGTGCATCGTCTGCGATGCCCTGCTGGTGGCCGCTGGCGTGTTCGGCCTGGCCACCCTGCTGGCACAGAGTCCGACCTTGCTGGCCATCGCTCGCTGGGGCGGCGCCGCCTTCCTGATCTGGTACGGCAGCCAGGCGCTGCTGCGCGCTGCGCGCCCGCAATCGCTGCAGGCGGCCGGTAGCGAACCGCGCTCATTGCGCGCGGTGCTGCTCGCAGCGCTGGCGGTCACCCTGCTCAACCCGCACGTCTATCTGGATACCGTGCTGCTGATCGGCTCGCTCGGTGCCCAGCAACCTGAACCCGGCGCCTATGCCGCTGGCGCGGCCAGCGCGTCCTTTCTCTGGTTCAGCGCTCTGGCGCTCGGCGCGGCCTGGCTGGCGCCCTGGTTGGCAAAGCCGTTGACCTGGCGCCTGATCGATCTGGGCGTGGCGGCGATGATGTTCGCGGTGGCGGCGCAGTTGATTCTGGGTGCGTTGTAAGGTTTGCAGTCGCGCATAATGCGTCTGGCCTATTACGGGCGCCTCTAGCAACGTAAGCGAGGCAGCCAGCGCAAGGCAAAAACAGGCGAAAAAGCGCAGTTTACGAGTTGTAAATGAGCATTTTGAGCCTGTTTTTAACGCCGCGATGGCAACGCAGGTAGTTGTTAGAGATGCCCTTACGCCAGGAGCAACAATGGATACCCTGCATGCGATGCGCGTGTTCGTTCAAGTGGTCGAGCGCGGCAGCTTCACCGCTGCGGCCCAGGCGCTGGATCTGTCCACCGCGCAGGTATCGCGACTGATCACCGAGCTGGAGCAACATCTCGAGGCACGCCTGCTGCAGCGCACCACGCGGCGCCTGGCGCTGACCGAAACCGGCGAGCGCTATCTGGAGCGCTGCCGGCAGATTCTTGGCCAGATCGACGAAGCCGACGCCGAAGCGCGCGGCGCCCACCACACCCCCAGCGGTCGCTTGCGCGTGCACACCATGACCGGCCTCGGCCTGCAGCACCTGACGCCATTGATCGCCCGCTACGCCGAGCGTTATCCACAGGTGGTGGTAGAGCTCACCCTGGCGCAACGCACCCCTGATCTGCTCGAAGACGGCCACGACGTGACCGTCGCCTTCGCCCGCGACCTGCCGGACTCGCAACTGGTGGCGCAACGCCTGGGTCCGGTCTACAGCGTACTCTGCGCCGCCCCCAGCTACCTGGCCCAGCATGGCATCCCGCAGCAGCCGAGCGATCTGCAGCAGCACCGCTACCTGCGCCTGACCGACCCGCTGTACCGTGGCCAATGGGATTTCGGCGACGAGCAACTGGAGGCGCTGCCGGCCGAGTGCTTTCAGGTCAACGTCGCTGAAGCCCTGGTCAAGGCGGCCCAGGCCGGCATGGGTTTCTGTCTGCTGCCTTCGTTCGTCGCCAGCCAGCCGCTGCGTGAAGGACGCCTGCTGCGCATCCTGCCGCAGCACCGGCTGCGCGCCCTGAACATCTATGCGATGTATCCGTCACGACGCTTTCTCGATGCCAAGACCCGCACCTGGGTGGAGTTTCTCAAGGCCGAACTGCCGCCGCTGCTGCGCGCTGACGAAGCGGTACTGGACGACGCGCAATACTGGGCGACGCCTGCAGGATTGTTGCGCTATAGGTAATGGTCATTCACCCGGAACGCGCTTTTTCGCACCTCGATGCCTCACTAGGATGACTTCGAACCCACGAAGAATCCCAAGAGGATCGCCCCAATGAAGAACCTTCTCACTGCCACTGTCCTGTCCCTTTCCACTCTGCTGGCCACTCAGGCCTGCTTCGCCGAAGAGTCGGCGGCCTTCGTCGCTCATCAACAGGCCCACCAGCAACAGCCGCACGCCACAGCCACCCAGCAGGCGCAAACCGCGAGCACACAGAACAGCGATCAGCACGGTTGAACCAGAGCTTACCTGGCGCCGGCCGCGCTCCTGACCGGCGTCCCTCGGGCCGCTGAAACGGCCCTTTTTCCTGCATCGAGGCCACCATGAAACGTATCGTCTGCCTGCTCGCTTTCGGCTGCGCCGCCACCCTGGCACATGCCGAAACGCCCGAGCACTACCACTACGGCATGCACCTGGACATTGCCAAGGTCATCAGCCAGACCCTGCCGCAAGGCTGCGAAGCGGGTGAAGCCCGCATGGTCTACCTGGATTCCAAAGGTGAACAGCACACGCTGATCTACCAACGTACCGGCGAAGACTGCCGCTACTGAGCACCGCAAAGGCCACACATCCTGGCTCTACCTGGACCGCACGAACTCGGCGCTGAAGCGTCCACCGTCTGGCCGCGTGAAGGTCTCGTACATCCGATCCCCCTCGACCCTCAGCTGCAACTCCTTCGTCGTCCTGACGCCACCGACCCAGTTGGGAAAGGTGGCGCCCTCGACCCGGTTACCGGCAAAACGCCCCTGCTCGTCGACGCTGTAGGTGCCAAAGAAGCCGATGCTCGACGCCATGGCACGGCGATTTTCTTCGTCACTACCCCCGCCGCGCGCATCGGATGCAAAACGCGGTGTATCGCCGTTGGTCAGCACTTCGACGAAATGCATGTCAGGCGTGAATACCAGCATGCCTTGCGGGTTGTCACCGTACGGACGCTCGATCCTGCCATCTGCTTCCAGGGTGGCGGAAACCATACGCCAGGTGCCTGCCACCTGGTTGATCGCACGCGCGTCGGATTCGCTCCCGCTGGCCGTGGCGCTCAGGGCCAGTGCCAGCAAACCGGCCATCAGTGTTGGCCGCGAAAAGGACCAGCCCCTGTCAGCCAGATCAATCCACAGGGAGGCTCGGGTGCTCTGCTCGATCTTCATCGGTAATCTCCTTAAAGGGTGAAACCGATGGTATGAGCCGGGTCGAGCTATGATAAGCCCCACCAATACGAACGCCCTCGTGAAGAAAACTCACCAATGAGCAACGCCAGCCTCCCCGATCTCAAGGCCTTCATTCAGGTCGCTCAGCAGCGCAGCTTCCAGAAGGCCGCCGATTCCCTCGGGGTATCGCGCTCCTCTCTCAGTCATGCAATCAAGGGGCTCGAACAGCGCCTGGGGGTTCGCCTGCTGCACCGCACCACCCGCAGCGTGGCCGTGACGGAGGCCGGGGAACAGTTGCTGCAGCGCCTGACGCCTCTGCTTCAGGAGCTGGACGACGCACTGGATGCGGTCAGCCATGGGCCCGAGGAACTCGCCGGGACCCTGCGCATCAATGCCAGCAAGGGCGGCGCGCGCTGGTTGCTCGAGCAGGTGATACCGATTTTCCTGCAACGCCATCCCCACGTGGAGCTCGACCTGGTCAGCGAGGGCAGGCTGGTGGATATCGTCGCCGAGGGTTTCGACGCCGGCGTGCGCCTGGCCGAGTCGGTCCCCAAGGACATGGTGGCGGTACCCTTCGGCGGTGACGTACGCTTCGTCACCGTCGCCTCACCGGCGTATATCGCCACCTTCGGGCGTCCTGACACACCTGACGAGCTACGATGCCATCGCTGCATCCGCCAACGCATGCCCAGCGGCAAGCGTTATCGCTGGGAGTTCGAACGGGGCACGCAGCACCTGGCGCTCGATGTACCGGGCACATTGAGCCTGGATGACAACGACTTGCTGGTCGAGGCTGCCTGTCGCGGGCTGGGTATCGCCTACGTTCCACAGGCTTTTGCTCGCAAGGCACTGGAGGCAGGCAAGCTGATCTTGCTGCTGGAGGACTGGACGCCGCCTTTCCCGGGCCTGTGTCTCTACTACTCCAGCTATCGCCACGTTCCGGCGCCGCTGCAGGCCTTCATTGCCATCCTCCGCGAACGGGCCTAGCAGGCTGTTGAAAAATCACCTCGGCCTTGGCCTCACGCGTCGCCCTAGCGCCTGCATGCAGGCAGTCGCCGCCTGCGTTCTTCAACTGCCTGCTACAGCAGCTGGCTCCCGACGACCGGGAGCCACGTTGCTCCGATGACGCGGTCTATGCTGAACAGGTACTACCCAGTCGCGATGCGCTCGAAGCGCAGCTCAGCACCGTTGTGAGCCCAGGCACAGGGGTAGCACCACGGTTGCACCATGATGACGCAGCGCCTCGGCAGACTGGATTGGGCGAATCCTTCGCTCTTGCCCGAATCGAAGCTGCGGAGTGTGGTTGATACTCTGCAACTCAAGGAGCACAGGGGCTACAGCGTCAACCTTGAGGGTGAAATGAACGTCCGTCGGGATGCCACCCAAATTGGTTGCACCTAGTTGCACCAGATGCCAAAGCAGGTTTAATCTCCCGCAGCTTTTTTGTTGCCCGCCATCCATGGCGGCAGCCCCTAGGGCCGTCGCAAGCGACGCCAGAAACTGCTCCAGGCAGCTTCACCCTGTACAACCGACAAAAATAGGACACCCCTATGGCCACCACCACGCTTGGCGTAAAACTCGACGATGCTACCCGCGAGCGCCTGAAAAAGGCCGCTGCGCAGATCGACCGTACGCCGCACTGGATGATCAAGCAGGCGATCTTCAATTATCTGGAGCAAGTCGAGAGTGGCCTGACGCCCGCCGAGCATGCCGGCCTGGCTGCTGCCGCCGGTGAAGAAGCGCTGGAGTCGCTGACCGAGCAGGGCCTGCAGGTGTTCCTCGATTTCGCCGAAAGCATCCTCCCGCAGTCGGTGCTGCGCGCCGCCATCACCAGCGCCTATCGCCGCCCGGAAACCGAAGTGGTGCCGATGCTGCTGGAGCAGGCGCGCCTGAACAAGGAACAGGCCGAGGCCTCGCAGAAGCTGGCCCTGGGTATTGCCGAAAAGCTGCGCAACCAGAAGAACGCCAGCGGCCGTCAGGGCCTGGTGCAGGGCCTGCTGCAGGAGTTCTCGCTGTCGTCGCAGGAAGGCGTGGCGCTGATGTGCCTGGCTGAAGCCCTGCTGCGCATTCCCGACAAGGCCACTCGCGATGCACTGATCCGCGACAAGATTGCCAACGGCAACTGGAGCCAGCACCTCGGCCAGAGCCCGTCGATGTTCGTCAACGCGGCGAGCTGGGGCCTGCTGATCACCGGCAAGCTGGTGTCGACCCACACCGAGGCCGGCATGACCTCGGCGCTCAACCGCCTGATCGGCAAGAGCGGCGAGCCGGTGATCCGCAAGGGTGTGGACATGGCCATGCGCCTGATGGGCGAACAGTTCGTCACCGGCGAAACCATCGCCGAGGCCCTGGCCAACGCCGCCACCCTGGAAGCCAAGGGCTTCCGCTACTCCTACGACATGCTCGGTGAAGCCGCGCTGACCGAGGAAGACGCCAAGCGCTACCTGGCCTCCTACGAGCAGGCGATTCATGCCATCGGCAAGGCCTCGCACGGTCGCGGCATCTACGAAGGCCCGGGCATCTCGATCAAGCTCTCCGCCCTGCACCCGCGCTACAGCCGCGCCCAGTACGAGCGCGTGATGGACGAGCTGTACCCGACCCTGCTGGGCCTGACCCAGCTGGCCAAGCAGTACGACATCGGCCTCAACATCGACGCCGAGGAAGCCGACCGCCTGGAGCTGTCGCTGGATCTGCTCGAGCGCCTGTGCTTCGAGCCCTCCCTGGCCGGCTGGAACGGCATCGGTTTCGTCATCCAGGCCTACCAGAAGCGCTGCCCCTATGTGATCGACTACGTCATCGACCTGGCCAAGCGCAGCCGTCATCGCCTGATGATCCGTCTGGTCAAGGGCGCCTACTGGGACAGCGAGATCAAGCTGGCCCAGGTCAATGGTCTGGAAGGCTACCCGGTGTACACCCGCAAGCCGTACACCGACGTGTCCTACCTGGCCTGCGCACGCAAGCTGCTGGCCGCGCCGGAAGCCATCTACCCGCAGTTCGCCACCCACAACGCCCACTCGCTGTCGGCCATCTACCAGCTGGCCGGGCAGAACTACTACCCGGGCCAGTACGAGTTCCAGTGCCTGCATGGCATGGGCGAGCCGTTGTACGAGCAGGTGGTGGGCAAGATCGCCGACGGCAAGCTGAACCGCCCGTGCCGCATCTACGCACCGGTGGGCAGCCATGAAACCCTGCTGGCCTACCTGGTACGCCGTCTGCTGGAAAACGGCGCCAACACCAGCTTCGTCAACCGCATCGCCGACCACAGCATCTCGCTGAAAGACCTGGTCCTCGACCCGGTGCTGCAGGTCGAGCAGATGGCCGCGCAGGAAGGTGCCATCGGCCTGCCGCATCCGCGTATCGCCCTGCCGCGTGACCTGTACGGCAAGGAGCGGGTCAACTCCGCTGGCCTCGACCTGGCCAACGAACACCGCCTCGGCTCGCTGTCCTCGGCGCTGCTGTCGTCCACCAATCTCAGCTACGTCGCCGAACCGATGCTCGGCTGCGATGCACCTAACCCGGGCGAGCCGGAGCCAGTGCGCAACCCGGCCGATCACCGTGACCTGGTCGGCCACGTGCGCGAAGCCAGCGTCAAGGATGTCGACAGCGCCATCCTCTGCGCCCTGGCCAGCGGGCAGATCTGGCAGTCGACCCTGTCGGCCGAACGTGCCGCCGTGCTGGAACGCGCCGCCGACCTGATGGAAGCCGAACTGCAACAGCTGATGGGCCTGCTGGTGCGCGAGTCCGGCAAGACCTTCGCCAACGCCATCGCCGAGGTGCGTGAGGCGGTGGACTTCCTGCGTTACTACGCGATCCAGGCCCGCAGCTTCGGCAACGACAGCCACCGCCCGCTGGGCCCGGTGGTGTGCATCAGCCCGTGGAACTTTCCCCTGGCGATCTTCAGTGGCCAGGTGGCCGCCGCGCTCGCCGCCGGCAACACCGTGCTGGCCAAGCCGGCCGAACAGACGCCGCTGATCGCCGCCCAGGCCGTGCGTATTCTGCTCGAGGCCGGCGTACCGGCCGGCGCCGTGCAGTTGCTGCCGGGCCGTGGCGAAACCGTCGGTGCGCGCCTGGTCGGTGACGAGCGCGTGCGCGGGGTGATGTTCACCGGCTCTACCGAAGTGGCCGGCATCCTCCAGCGCAATATCGCCGGGCGCCTGGATGCCCAGGGCCGCACCATCCCGCTGATCGCCGAAACCGGCGGCCTCAACGCCATGATCGTCGACTCCTCGGCGCTGACCGAGCAGGTGGTGATGGACGTGGTCGCCTCCGCCTTCGACAGCGCCGGCCAGCGCTGCTCGGCCCTGCGCGTGCTGTGCGTGCAGGACGACGTCGCCGACCGCGTGCTGACCATGCTCAAGGGCGCCATGGCCGAGTACACACTCGGCAACCCCGAGCGCCTGAACACCGACATCGGCCCGGTGATCGACGCCGAAGCCAAGGCCGGCATCGACACGCACATCGCCAAGCTGCGCGAGAAAGGCCGCAAGGTCACCCAACTGGCGCGCGTCAACGCTGACGACATCAAGCGCGGCACCTTCGTCGTGCCGACCCTGATCGAGCTGGACAGCTTCGACGAGATGAAGCGCGAGATCTTCGGCCCGGTACTGCACGTGGTGCGCTACCAGCGCGCGGATCTGGGCAAGTTGCTGCAGCAGATCAACGACAGCGGCTACGGCCTGACCCTCGGCGTGCACACGCGCATCGACGAAACCATCGCCCAGGTGGTCGGCACCGCCAAGGTCGGCAACCTGTATGTGAACCGCAACATGGTCGGCGCCGTGGTCGGCGTGCAGCCGTTCGGTGGCGAAGGTCTGTCCGGTACCGGCCCGAAAGCCGGTGGCCCGCTGTACCTCTACCGTCTGCTGTCGACCCGCCCGCAGGAGGCCGTCGCCCAGTACCTGCAACAGGCCGAAGTGCAGGCCCTGCCGGTGCCGAGCGAGCTGGACAAGGTGCGCAGTGCCTTCGCCGACTGGGCAGGCAAGCAGGAGCCGGCCATCGCCGCACTGTTCGAGCAGTACCGCACGCTGTCGCAGAGCTACAGCAGCCACGTGCTGACCGGCCCGACCGGCGAGCGCAACAGCTACACCCTGCTGCCGCGTGAGCATGTGCTCAACCTGGCCGACGAGCGCAACGACCTGCTGGCCCAGCTGGCCGCCACCCTGGCCGTGGGCAGCCAGGCGATCTGGCTGGAGAGCCAGCGCGCGCTATACGCCGAACTGCCGAAAGAGGTGCAGAAGCACATCCAGCTGGTGGCCGACTGGAACAGCGTCGACGTGGAGCTGGACGCCATCCTGCACCACGGCGACTCCGACCAGCTGCGCGCGGTCAGCGAGCAGGCGGCCCAGCGCAAGGGCGCCATCGTCGGTGTACACGGCCTGAACAAGGGCGAGACCGACATCGCCCTGGAACGTCTGCTGGTGGAACACGCCCTGAGCGTCAACACCGCGGCGGCCGGCGGCAACGCCAGCCTGATGACCATCGGCTGATCGCAGCCGGTAATGGCGTGGAAAGCTGGCTGAAAGCTTTCCGCGTCATGCTGCACCCACACGGTGCAACTGCCAGCAGGGGCTACCCGCCCGGCGCCGTGTTCTCTCCTTCTGACCTTCGGGTCTGCGCCAGCCTATCCGGCCGGTGCGTCGAGCGGGGCCAACCGCCCCGCCCATTTCATCCCCCCGCCTTCATCCCATCTCAACTCGCCATCATTGCGTAACAGAAAGTACGGACTATCGTGATTGGACTGGCGCCTCAGCGTACCAGCCAGAGCAGCAGTCCTGACTCGTTCAGGTGCTCGACAACGCTTGCAACAAGGATGTGCGTTGACGAATCCTGACTTTTGATTCAAGTCAGGATGCTGTGCTCGCCAAACGCGCTCAATACCTATGTCCCCCTGTGACACGGAGGTAATTGAGATGTCTGATTCAACGCAAAAACTCCGCCTAGGTGCGCTGATCGCGCTGGTCGTCGGCTCCATGGTCGGCGGCGGTATCTTTTCGCTGCCGCAGAACATCGCCGCCAGCGCCAGCGCCGGTGCCACCCTGATCGGCTGGCTGATCACCGGCGTGGGCATGCTGACCCTGGCCTTCGTGTTCCAGACCCTGGCCAACCGCAAGCCCGAACTCGACGGCGGCGTCTACGCCTACGCCAAGGCCGGTTTCGGCGACTACATGGGCTTCTCCTCGGCCTGGGGCTACTGGATCAGCGCCTGGATCGGCAACGTCAGCTACATGGTGCTGCTGTTTTCCACTCTGGGTTACTTCTTCCCGGTCTTCGGCGAAGGCAACACCCTGCCGGCGGTGATCGGCGCCTCGGTGCTGCTCTGGCTGCTGCACTTTCTGGTGCTACGCGGGATCAAGGAAGCGGCCTTTATCAACACCGTGACCACCATCGCCAAGATGCTGCCGCTGGCGCTGTTCATCGTCATCGCCGCCATCGCCTTCAAGATGGACGTGTTCACCGCGGACTTCTGGGGCCGTGGCAACAGCGAGCTGGGCAGCGTGATGGATCAGGTGCGCAACATGATGCTGGTCACCGTCTGGGTGTTCATCGGCATCGAAGGCGCGAGCATCTTCTCCGCCCGTGCCGAGAAGCGCAGCGACGTCGGCAAGGCCACGGTGATCGGTTTCGTCGGCGTGCTTCTGCTGCTGGTGCTGGTCAACATCCTGTCTCAGGGCATCATGGCCCAGGCCGAACTGGCCGGGCTGAAGAACCCGTCCATGGCCGGCGTGCTGGAGCAGGTGGTCGGTCCCTGGGGCGCGCAGCTGATCGCCATCGGCCTGATCGTCTCGCTGGCCGGCGCGCTGCTGTCGTGGACGCTGCTGTGCGCCGAGATTCTCTTCGCCAGCGCCCGCGACCACACCATGCCCGAGTTCCTGCGCAAGGAGAACGCCAATCACGTTCCGGCCAATGCGCTGTGGCTGTCCAACGGACTGATCCAGCTGTTTCTGATCATCACCCTGTTCAACGCCTCCACCTACCTCAGTCTGCTGTACCTGGCCACCTCGATGATCCTGGTGCCCTACTTCTGGTCCAGCGCCTACGCAGTACTGCTGGCGGTGCGCGGCGAGACCTACGAGAACGCCGCCGGCGAGCGCAACAAGGACCTGCTGATCGCAGGCATCTCCACCCTGTACGCGGTGTGGCTGGTATACGCCGCCGGCGTGCAGTACCTGCTGCTGTCCGCGCTGCTCTATGCCCCTGGCGCGCTCCTTTTCGCCAAGGCCAAGCGCGAACTGGGACAGCCCATTTTCACCGGCGTCGAGAAGATCATTTTCGTCGCCGTGCTGATCGGTGCCGCCATCGCCGCCTACGGGCTGTATGACGGCTTCCTGAGTCTGTAAGAGAAGGAGTTCGATATGTCCAAGAAGCCCCTCGGCGTTCATTCCGAAGCCGGCAAACTGCACAAGGTGATGGTCTGTTCGCCAGGCCTCGCCCACCTGCGCCTGACCCCCGGTAACTGCGACGAACTGTTGTTCGACGATGTGATCTGGGTATCCCAGGCCAAGCGCGACCACTTCGATTTCATGACCAAGATGCGCGAACGTGGCATCGAAGTGGTGGAGATGCACAACCTGCTGGAAGAGACCGTCAGCGACCCCAACGCGCTGAAGTGGATACTCGACCGCAAGATCACCCCCAACAGTGTCGGCCTCGGCCTGCAGAATGAAGTGCGCGCCTTCATCGAAGGGCTGGAGCCACGCAAGATCGCCGAATTCCTGATCGGCGGCGTATCCGGCGCAGACCTGGCCAAGCACACGGATTCCGAGGCAGCGAAGATGTTCAACGCCTACCTCGGCGAAGCCAGCTTCATCTTCCCGCCGCTGCCCAACACCCAGTTCACCCGTGACACCACCTGCTGGATCTACGGCGGCGTCACCTTGAACCCCATGTACTGGCCAGCACGCCGTCAGGAAACCCTGCTCGCCAGCGCCATCTACACCTTCCATCCGGACTTCGCCAATGAGCCCTTCGAGATCTGGTACGGCGATCCGGACCAGGACCACGGCTCGGCCACCCTGGAAGGCGGCGACGTGATGCCCATCGGCAACGGCACCGTGCTGATCGGCATGGGCGAACGCAGCTCGCACCAGGCCATCGGCCAGGTGGCGCGCGCACTGTTCGCCAAGGGCGCGGCCGAGCGGGTAGTGGTCGCTGGCCTCGGCCGCTCCCGTGCGGCCATGCACCTGGACACCGTGTTCAGTTTCTGCGACCGCGACCTGGTGACCATTTTCCCGGAAGTGGCTAACAGCATCGTGCCCTTCACCCTGCGCCCGGACGAGAGCCGCCCGGGTGGCATCGACGTACGCCGCGAGGACAAACCCTTCGTCGACGTGGTCGCCGAATCCCTCAATCTGAAGAAGCTGCGCGTGGTGGAAACCGGCGGCGACGCATACGAGGCCGAACGCGAGCAGTGGGACGACGGCAACAACGTGGTCTGTCTGGAGCCCGGCGTGGTGATCGGCTACGACCGCAACACTTACACCAACACGCTGTTGCGCAAGGCCGGCGTCGAGGTCATCACCATCAGCGCCAGCGAACTGGGGCGCGGACGTGGCGGCGGCCACTGCATGACCTGCCCGATCATCCGCGACCCTATCGACTACTGATCCAGCCAGCCCCGGCGGCCATCCGCTGCCGGGGTGTTTCCACTGCCCACGAGGAGAACGAATCATGGCTTTCAACATGCACAACCGTAACCTGCTCAGCCTGATGCACCACAGCACCCGCGAGTTGCGTTACCTGCTCGACCTGTCACGCGACCTCAAGCGCGCCAAGTACACCGGCACCGAGCAGCAGCACCTGACTCGCAAGAACATCGCGCTGATCTTCGAGAAAACCTCCACCCGCACCCGCTGCGCCTTCGAGGTGGCGGCCTACGACCAGGGCGCCAACGTTACCTACATCGACCCCAACTCCTCGCAGATCGGCCACAAGGAGTCGATGAAGGACACCGCCCGCGTGCTCGGGCGCATGTACGACGCCATCGAGTACCGCGGCTTCAAGCAGGAAATCGTCGAAGAACTGGCCCAGTACGCCGGGGTGCCGGTGTTCAACGGCCTGACCGACGAGTACCACCCGACGCAGATGCTCGCCGACGTGCTGACCATGCGCGAGCACAGCGACAAGCCGCTGCACGACATTGCCTACGCCTACCTGGGTGACGCGCGCAACAACATGGGCAACTCATTGCTGCTGATCGGCGCCAAGCTCGGCATGGATGTGCGCATCGCCGCGCCCAAGGCGCTGTGGCCCAGCGAGGAACACGTCGCCGCCTGCAAGAAGTTCGCGGAAGAAAGTGGCGCACGCATCCTGCTCACCGAAGACCCGAAGGAGGCGGTCAAGGGCGTCGACTTCGTCCATACCGACGTCTGGGTGTCCATGGGCGAGCCGGTGGAAGCCTGGGGCGAACGCATCCAGGAACTACTGCCCTATCAGGTCAATGCCGAGATCATGAAGGCCTCCGGCAACCCGCGGGTGAAGTTCATGCACTGCCTGCCGGCCTTCCACAACAGCGAGACCAAGGTCGGCAAGCAGATCGCCGAGCAGTATCCGCACCTGAAGAACGGCATCGAGGTCACCGAAGAGGTGTTCGAGTCGCCTTGGAACATCGCCTTCGAGCAAGCGGAAAACCGCATGCACACCATAAAGGCGATTCTGGTGGCGACCCTGGCTGATATTTAGGTTGACGTAGCCCGGATGCAATCCGGGGATGAGCTTGTCTCCCCTCTCCCATTTATGGGAGAGGGGCCGGGGGAGAGGGTCTGACCGGCAACGCAGTCATGTAGCCCGGATGAAATCCGGGAATGGCCTGTTCCACTGCCCCGGATTGCATCCGGACTACGAACACGAACAAGGAGAACACCATGCGACTCGTCATCGCCCTGGGCGGTAACGCCCTGCTTCGCCGCGGTGAAGCCATGACCGCGGAAAATCAACGAGAGAACGTACGTATCGCCTGCCAGCAGATCGCCAAGGTGGCACCCGGTAACGAGCTGGTCATCGCTCACGGTAACGGCCCGCAAGTCGGCCTGCTGGCCTTGCAGGGCAATGCCTATGACGCGGCCAATCCCTACCCGCTGGACGTGCTCGGCGCCGAGACCGAAGGCATGATCGGTTACATGATCGAACAGGAGCTGGGTAACCTGCTGCCGTTCGAAGTGCCCTTCGCCACCCTACTCACCCAGGTGGAAGTGGACACCGCCGACCCTGCTTTCAAGAAACCGAGCAAACCCATCGGCCCGGTCTACAGCAAAGAGGAAGCCGAGCGTCTGGCCGCCGAAAAAGGCTGGAGTATCGCCCCGGACGGCGACAAGTTCCGCCGCGTGGTGGCCAGCCCGCGCCCGCAGCGCATCTTCGAAATTCGCCCGATCAAGTGGCTGCTGGAAAAGGGCAGCGTGGTGATCTGCGCCGGTGGCGGTGGCATCCCGACCATGTACGACGGCAACCAACTGCGCGGCGTCGAAGCGGTGATCGACAAGGACCTGTGCTCGGCGCTGCTGGCCGAACAGCTCAATGCCGACCTGCTGGTGATCGCCACCGATGTCGACGCTGCCTATGTCGACTGGGGCAAACCCACGCAGAAATCCATCGCCGAAGCTCATCCCGACGCCATCGAAGCGCTCGGCTTCGCCGCCGGCTCCATGGGTCCGAAAGTACAGGCCGCCTGCGAGTTCGCGCGCAATACCGGCAGCAGCGCGGTGATCGGTTCGTTGGAAAATATCGAAGCCATCGTCCAGGGTCGTTCAGGCACGCGCATCAGCCTGGACTGCAAGGGCATCGTCTATCGCTGAGAGGGCACAATCATGTTCACCCCCGGTCACCTGCACCGCGACAATAACGACCGCCCCGAGCACATGCGCCTGCTGCCGCCCTTCTCGGTGGACTTCTACTACGAAGTCCGCAAGGACCCGCAGCAGGGGCCGATGCTGCACATGCGCCTGGTCGGCGAGGTGGACGGCAAGCATTTCGAGGAAGAATTCGAACTGCATCGCGACGTCGCCTTCAACTTTGCCAGCGTCGCCACCCGCGTGGCCGCCCGCCATGGCCTGCACCCCAACGCCAGCCCGGTGATGCGCGGCCATGACGAATACGACAAGGTGTTCGCCGACATCCGCAGCAAACTCAACGCCCAACCGGGCGAACCGGTAAATCTCGACCACATCCTATGACGTAGCCCTGATTGCATCCGGGCTACGCGCTGAAACAGCCATTTATCGTCACTCCCGCGAAGGCGGGAGCCCAGATGATTCCTAGGTTCTGGATGCCCGCCTGCGCGGGCATGACGGCTTTTTCAGATGTGATCGTTCAATCGACGCAACACCCGATAAGCACGGCCTGGACTACCCGCGACACCCAGCCCGTTCTCAGGCCTGCATCGTCCAGCCATGCACACCCATCGCTGCTTGGCGCCCTGCCTCGGAGCGAGTCGGGTGCGGATGGCAGGTGAGCGCGATGTCCTCGGCCGAGGCTGAGAACTCCATGGCCACGCAATACTCGCCAATCAGCTCACCTACGCTCGGGCCGATCATGTGCACGCCGAGAATCTGGTCGGTATTGGCGTCGGCGAGAATCTTCACGAAACCTTCGGTCTCGTGGTTGATCTTCGCCCGGCTGTTGGCCGTGAAGGGGAACTTGCCGACCTTGTAGGCGCGGCCTTCGGCCTTCAGCTCCTCCTCGCCCTTGCCGACGCTGGCCACTTCCGGGCGGGTGTAGATCACGCCGGGGATCACCCCGTAGTTGACCTCGGCGGCGTGCCCGGCGATGCGTTCGATGCAGGCCACCGCCTCGTCCTCAGCCTTGTGCGCCAGCATCGGCCCGGAAGTGACGTCGCCGATCACCCACACACCGGGCACTCCGCTCTGGTGCTTTTCGTTACCGAGCATGCCGCGTTTGTCTGTGCTCAGGCCGACGCTCTCCAACCCGAGCCCTTTGGTATAAGGACGTCGACCGATGGCCACCAGCACGTAATCGGCCTCCAGGGTCTCGCTCGCACCGCCTACTGCCGGCTCCAGCGTCAGGGTCACGCCGGACTTGCCCGTCTTGGCACCGGTGACCTTGGTGCCGAGCTTGAAACTCATGCCTTGCTTGCTCAGGGTGCGCTGCAGGGTCTTGGCCGTCTCGCCGTCAAGACCGGGGCAGATGCGCTCAAGGTATTCCACCACCGTGACCTGGCTGCCCAGGCGGCGCCACACCGAGCCCAGCTCCAGACCGATCACCCCGGCGCCGATCACCACCAGGTGCTTCGGCACCTCGGGCAACGCCAGCGCGCCAGTGGAGTCGAGGATGCGCGCGTTGTCGATCTCCACACCCGGCAAAGGTGCTGGCTCCGAGCCGGTGGCGATGACGATGTTCCTGGTTTCCAGCAAACGCTCGCCGCCCTCGCTCAGCTTGACCTGCACTCGCCCTGGACCATCGATCCGCCCCCAGCCCTTGACCCACTCCACCTTGTTCTTGCGAAACAGAAACTCCACGCCCCTGGTCAGCGCTTCGACGCTATCGGCCTTCTGCTTCATCATCTGCGCCAGGTTGAGCGTCGGCGTGACCTCCACCCCCAGGGCACTCAACTCACCACCGGCCGCGGCCTCGTAGAGTTCGGATGCATGCAGCAAGGCCTTGGACGGCATGCAGCCGACGTTCAGGCAGGTGCCACCGAGCGTTTCTCGCCCTTCCACGCAGGCCACCTTCAGACCCAGTTGCCCGGCGCGAATGGCCGCGTTGTAGCCACCGGGTCCGGCGCCGATGATGACCACGTCATAGCTGCTCATAACTTTGTCCTCGAATCAGGGAAGTTTGCCGGCCACCACAGCCGTGACGGCCGGGCGCACGCGCAAGAGGTGGAAGAACAGAAACGCCAACACGGCGAATAGCGCATTCAAGGCAACCATAGGCCAGGCCGAGCCATCCTGCAGGGCGCCGAGCAGCAGGCCGGCCAGGGTGGCGCCCGCCATCTGCGAGAAGCCCATCAGCCCCGCAGCCAATCCGGCACGCTGCGGATTGGGAATCACCGCGCCAGCCACGGCGGCCGGCAGCAGCATGCCACCGCCCAGCGTCACCAATACCTGCGGCAGCGACAGCCCCAGCAGCGACAGGCCAAACAGCAGGTAGGTCGCCAGGGTCAGCAACGACCCGAGCAGCACCAGCGCGACGCCGATGCCCACCACCTTCTGCGGCCCCAGGCGTTGCACGTTGCGCAGGGTGAACAGGGCACCGCCGAGCAGACCGGAAACGATCAGGGCGAAGGTCAACCCGTACTGCGCCGCGCTCAGCCCCAGCAGGCCGATATACACCGACGAGGAACCGGCCACCACGACGAACATCGAGCCGTAGGTACAGGCAATGGTCAGCGCCAGCGCGCGGCAACTGGGCCACACCTGCAGGTAGCTGGCCAGCAGGCCCTTGAGTCGACCAGCCTGCGGATCGCGCTGCAGATGGCTTTCGCGGTAGCCGGTAAGCACCGACAACAAGGCCAGGCTGCCAAGTACCAGGGTCGCCAACAGCGGCGCACGCCAGCCGCCGAACTGGGTCAGCAGGCCGCCAACCACCGGCGACAGGACGATGGCCGCGAACATGCCCAGCACCGTCAGCGCCAGGGCCGGCCCGGCCTGTTCCTGCCACACGTCACGGACGATGGCACGCGCCAGCACCAGCGCCGCACAGGCGCCCAGCCCCTGCAGCACGCGCATGCCGATCAGCACGTCGATGTTCGGCGCCAGCAGCATGCCCAGGGTCGCCAGCAGATAGAGGCTCAACCCGGCAAGCAGCACCGGACGGCGCCCGAGCCGATCCGACAGCGGTCCGAGCAGCAATTGGCCAAGGCCAAAGGCGCCGACGAACAGCGACAGCGCCAACAGACTGCTACCAGGCTCGGCCTCCAGCCCGCGCTCCAGCTCACCGAGGGCGGGAATCAGCAACTGCGTGGAGGTCTCCCCCAACGCGGTGAGCAGCATCAGGATGATCAACAAAACACGGGAAGGCTGCATGGCGAAACTCCGATCGACAGCGACTGGCGGCTATTTATATTTCGACCATAATATGAAACATTGAATGTCGTCCATCATATTTATCTGGAGCCTGCATGACCGCCTTATCCCGAGACGCCCGCCTCGCCACCTGGATTGCCGAGGAACAGGCCATTCGCAATCAACTCGCAGCCCCGGGCACCCTCAGCCTGGCGGAGGTGGCCGCCATGACGCCGATGGATTTCTTCGACGGCATCGGCCGCGGCGACCTGCCCTCCCCGCCGATCAACGCGGTGCTCGACTTCACCCCGGTGCAATGGGCCAGCGGCCTGTTCGTCTTCCAGGGCACGCCCGATCAGCGCCACTACAACCCGCTGGGCAGCGTGCATGGCGGCTACATCGCCACACTCCTCGACTCCTGCATGGGTTGCGCCGTGCATACCCTGCTCAAAACGGGCCAGGGCTACACCACCGCGGACCTGCGGGTGAGCTACATCCGCGCGCTGCGCAGTGAAGCCGGTCCGGTACGCGCCGAAGGCCGCATCATCCATGTCGGCCGCTCCACCGCGCTGGCCGAAGGTCGACTGTACGACGTCGACGAGCGCCTCTACGCCGTCGCCTCCACCACCTGTCTGATTCTCGACATGAACGCGCCGCGCCAGAACGGCGATGCAGGTGTAAGATGACAGCCAGCATCTGATAGACGAGAAAGCCCATGCGCTATTCGGAAGACCACAAGGCCAAGACCCACCAACGCATCATCGAGGAGGCGGCCCTGCGCTTTCGCCGCGATGGCGTCGGCGCCACCGGCCTGCAGCCGCTGATGAAGGCACTGGGCCTGACCCACGGCGGTTTCTATGCCCACTTCAAGTCCAAGGACGATCTGGTGGAAAACGCCCTGCGCCATGCGGTGGAGGAACTTTCCCGCAGCACCGAGGCGCTGGCCAAGGATGCCGAGGCACCGCTGCCGCGCTTTATCGCCAGCTACCTGTCCAGCGCGCATCGCGCCAACCCCGGCAGTGGCTGCCCGCTGCCGACCATGTCCGCCGAGCTGGGTCAACGTGGCGAGGCCAGCGAAACCACCGACGCCCTGGTGCGTGACCGTCTGGCCATGATCGAGGACAACCTCGGCGGAGATGATGCCGCCGAGCAGAGCGTATTGCTGCTCTCGAGCATGGTCGGCGCCCTGCTGCTGTCGCGCAGCGTCAAGGACCCGGAGCTGTCCGACCGCCTGCTGAAAACGACCCGTCGCCTGCTGATCGAGCAGACGCAGGACGCGTAATGACAAGGCTATGCCTGAGTTAACTGTGCACCCGTAGGAGCGGATTTATCCGCGAAATTCACGGTTGAAGCCGCTCCTACAACGTCACTCACGTGCACATAGCCAATAACTAGACTGCTTCGGACTCACTTGTAGCGCGCCGCCGCCTGGCTGTGCGACAGGTTCGGCCCCAGCGCGGCGCGGGCGGCGACGAAGGCATCCCAGTCGGCTGCATCCGGCAGCGAGGGTATGGTCACCAGTTCGCCCTGATCGAAACCGGCCAGCGCCGCATCGACCATCTCGCCCACTTCCATGATCATCGACGGCGGCAGCGCCGAGGCGTCGGTGCCGCTGCGCTCCCAGATCTCGGTGCGGGTCACGCCCGGCAGCACCGCCTGCAACTGCACGCCCGAACCCCGCAACTCACCGGCCAGGGTCTGGGTCAGGCTCAGCACGTAGGCCTTGGTCGCGCTGTACACGGCGTTGAACATCTCCGGCGCCAGCGCCACCACCGAGCCGAGGTTGATGATGCCGCCACGCCCCGCCGCAGAGAAATTGGCTGCAGCCGCAGCCGCCAGGTGGGTCAGTGCCACCACGTTGAGCTGGATCATCGCCTCGGCCTGCTCCAGATCGGCGTCGGCCAGCTTGCCGTTCATCGCCACACCCGCGTTGTTTACCAGCAGGCCGATACCGGCATCCTCACGCAGGCGTTGCGCCACCTTGAGGATATCGGCCTTCTGCGTCAGGTCGGCCGGCAGCACCTCGACGGCGACGCCATATTCGCCGCCCAGGCGCTCTGCCAGGGCCTGCAGGCGCTGGGCATCACGCGCCACCAGCAGGAGGTCGTGACCACGCCGAGCCAGACGCTCGGCGTAGGTGGCGCCGATGCCGGACGAGGCGCCGGTAATCAGGGCGGTAGCAGGCTTGCTTGCAGTGCTCATGGAAGTCTCCGGAATGAGGGATGAAGGTAGGTGAGCGATTTAGATTATGACCATAATCCTAGCCACTTATATGACTACCTTCATATAGCTTCGTCAAGCACTTTGCGCAGCGACCGTCTGGCGGGAAAGACTCGTACGGGAGTAGCAAAGAAGCCGCGCGCAGAACTTCTCGCGGCTTGACAGCGGCGCTGCCTGAGCAGGTGCAGGCAGCGCGACTCTCAGTTGGGGCGCATATCCACGCGCAGACGCAGATAGGAGGTCAGGCGCTTGCCGTTGATAAGCCCCTGATAGCCGTGACTGTCAAAGGTGGTGCTCTTGATCAGGTCGACGCGGAAACGCGGATTGCTTTCGTAGGTGCGGCCCAGGGTGCTGGTGGAGCGGCTGTCGAACAGGTCGGTACTGACCTTGACGAACTCGCGCGGGTTGCGTCGGCCGTTGGCACCACTGTTGTTCGGGCTGCTGAAGATGTCGCCGGTGGCGGTCATCGCCGAGCTGTAGTACTCGCGCCCACGCAGGCTGGTCTTGCCGCTGGCGATCACGAACTGCTGATTGGCCGGGCGGTAACGGTCGCCGGCGGTCAGGTAGCTAGCCAGCACGTCGTAGAGGGCATAGCTGCTACCAGTGCCGCGCTGCTTGTTGCGCAGGTCGAAGATGAACACGCCGTTGCTGCCGAGCACTTCCATCTCCACCTGGCCGAGGCTGGGGTTGTGCTGCACCAGCAGCGCGGTGTCCTCGTCGACGCCGTAGGCGAACGGCACGTTGGTGTAGTCGGCCAGGCGCACGATGCGCCCCTGACGGCCGCGCTCGCTGAAATGGGTGTCGAGCAGGCCGTGGCTGAAGAAGCCGAAACCGCCCTGCATGTCGTAGGACAGGTCATCACCGCCCGAGGTGGTGTAGACGCCGTAGCGCAGAGCGGGATAGCTCTCGCCGCCGGTGATCATCGGTCCGCCGACCATGATCGCGGTTCCCGCGCTGCTGCCGGCGAGCACGGCGCCGGCATCGTGCCGGGCGCGAATCGCGGCCAGTGCCGGCGTGTCGGCGCGCGTTGCGGTCTGCAGCGTCTGGGTCAGGCGCGCCTGGTCGCCGCCGCCGAAGAAGAAGCCGGTCATGCCGTTGATCTGCGCGATCACCTGCGGGTTGCTGTTGTTGCCGATGCTGTCCAGGTCGATGGGAATCCACTGGGCATCCTGGGCGCCGTAGGTCTTCAGCAGCTGCGCGTAGAATTCGCCATTGGACTTGGAGTTGCGCGCGTTGGCCGTGCCGGCGTCGGGGTCCTGGCTCGGTGGAATCGAGGCGGCGGTGATCACGCCGATGCGCGCCTGACTGCCGCCGGCCAGCTGCACCAGACGTTGGTAGATCACCGCGTTGTCGTCCTTGAGCCCGCCGCCCACCAGCAGCAGCGGGCCGGCCGCCAGGGCCGGCAGCGGTAACAGAAGAGCCAGCATGAGGGTGTAACGAATAACCGATCCGATCATTTCGATTTCTCCGCAGGTGCCGCAGGGGCACGGTTGGTGACGCTGGTTGGGGAACGGCGATTGGGAGCCAGAGCGCAGTCGGCGGGCCGGCCTCAGTAAACGGAAAACTGTTTGAAGTAGCGTTTCTCGATGCGCTTGTGGGTGCCGTCGGCAAGGATCGCGGCCAGCGCCCGATCGAGCTGTTGGCGCAGCTCGTCGTCACCCTTGCGCACGGCGATGCCCTGCCCCTGGCCGAAGAACTGCGGCGCCACCACGGGGCCGCCGACCTGCTCGAAGTCGCGGCCCAGTTCGGTCAGGAGGAAGCCGAAGTAACCGGAAACGGCGTCGTCGAGCACCAGATCCAGCTCGCCGCCTGCGAGCGCCCGGTAGGCCTGGGCGGCGCTGGGATAGCGCAGCAGCTGCACATGCTCGGCGAAGCGGGCCTCGAGAAAGCGCTCGTAGGTGGTGCCCTGTTGCACGCCGACGCGCTTGCCGGCGATGCGCCGCGGGGTGATCAGCATCTGATTGATATGGCCCTTGCGGGCAAAGAAGAAGGCCGGGGTCTGCGCATAGCGAGCGGTGAAGTCCACCCGTTCGGCGCGCGCCGCGGTGATCGACATGGACGCCAGGATCAGGTCCGCGCGTCCCGCGTCGAGTGCCGGGATCAGGTCATCCCAGGCGAAGCGCTGCAGTTCGCATTCGCGCTGCATGCGCTGACACAGGGCCCTGGCGATGTCGACGTTGAAGCCGACCAGATTGCCCTGCGCATCGAGTTCTTCGAAAGGCGGGAACTGCCCCTCCATGGCGACCCGCAACGGTCCTGCCGTGCCCGATTGGGCGAGCAGCACAGCGAACAGACACAACAGCATGCGTAGCATTTCGACTCCTTGCCCGCGCGGGGCCAGGGGGTCAGGTCTCCTGGCGGAAAAGCAGGCGCCGCTGGCGACGCCTTAAGGCCAAAGGAGCGTGGGAGCTGACCTTGAAGAAAAAGCTCCGGACGGCCCGTGATCTGTCGCCGCCCGGAGAATGCCGTTACAGGATGCTCAGCGGGTACTCGATGATCAGGCGCACCTCGTCGAGGTCGTCGTCGAATGCCGTGGAGCGGTGAGTGGCGTGACGCAGACGCAGCGACAGGTCCTTGGCCGCGCCTTCCTGGAACACGTAGCGCGCTTCCAGATCGCGTTCCCAATGCTTCTCGTCGTCACCGGCCCAGCCGGCGAAGGCGCCATTCGGATCGGCCTTGGTGCCGTCGATGTCGTCGCCCTTGATGTAGCGCGCCATGAAGGTCAGGCCGGGAACGCCGTAGTGCTTCATGTTCAGGTCGTAGCGGATCTGCACCGAGCGCTCGTTGGGGGCGTTGAAGTCGGAGTACTGCACCGAGTTGGCCAGCCAGATGGAGTCGCCGCCGATGTAGTCGAAGAACTCGTCGCCACGCACCTTCTGATAGGCCAGGCTGAGCTTGTGCGCGCCGAAGCTGTAGGCGCCCTTGAGCGACCAGGTCAGGGTGTCCAGCTCGCCGGCACGCGCCTCGCCTTCGTCGCGGGTCTTGTACGCCACCAGGTCGAAGTTCAGCGCCTGGCTATCGGCCAGCGGGATGTTGTAGTTCAGGTTGGCGAAGTACTGACGCCAGACATCCTTGGCCTCGCTGGCATAGAACATCAGGCTCAGGTCGTCATTGACCGCGTAGCTGAGGCCTGCGAAGTCGACGCTGCGCGCCTCCACCTCGGCGTACTCGCTGGTCAGGTCGTCATCGGAGTTGGTGGAGTTGCGGCGATTGATCGAGGTGAAGTGGCCGGCCTCGAAGGACAGTGCGTCGAACTCGCTGCTGGAAATCTGGAAGCCGGTCGCGGTCTCCGGCAGCAGGCGCGCATCGCCGGTGGCGAACACCGGTGCGGTCGGGCGCATCTCGCCGTACTTCAGCTCGGTGGAAGAGGCGCGCAGCTTCACCGCACCACCGATCTGGCCGTAGCTGTCCGGCACCTCGGCATCGGCGGTGCGGTTGTTGCTGATCGGCAGCAGGCCGTTGCCTACCCGGCCACGGCCGCTATCGAGCTTGACCCCGCCGTAGGCGAAGGCATCGGCGCCGACACCGACGGTCCCCTGGGTGAACCCCGAGCTGAAGTTCAGCTGCGCACCGTGTGCCCACTCCTCGCGATAGCCGTTGCGTTCGTTGACCGGCTTGGCACGGTTGATGCCCTGGCTGTTGCTGCCGCCATGACGGTAGTCGCGGTTCATGTAGAAATTGCGGTTGATCAGCTGCAGGCTGCTGTCCTCGATGAAACCCTTGGCTTCCTGCTGCTGACCGGCGGCGGCAGCCTGCGAGGCCACGGCACCGATGGCCAGGGCGAGACAGCTGAGTTTGAGAATCTTCATGCCTTACTCCGTTGGTTTTATTGGTATGGGGTGCCCGCAACGCGGGCGGTGTTCGCAGCCGCTCAGGTGAACAGCTCGGGAACCAGGTCAGCCGGGCATTCGCCGCGCTCGATCACGGCCTCCAGGCAAAGTGAGCGCTCTTCCAGCCAGCACACGAAGTAGCCCACGCCCCTGCGCCGCTTCAGGCGAAACGGCCAGCGCCGTTCCTGCAGCTCGCGGCTCAGTTCGAGGCGGCGCGGCAGGTGCAGCACCGAGAAGAAACCTGCCCGGGTGCGCACCCTTTCGTGCACTCGCACGCTGGAAGAGATGACGGTCTGTGCCATCTGGCTGTCGTCCTGCAGCAGCTTGTGCAGGGCGAAGACTTCCACTCGGTTCAATTGCATGGCTCGTTTCTCCGGCACAGCCGTGCCCGTCCCGCCTGCGCGGTGCAGGCGGGCTGGGGGTAGAGGTAGAAAAAAGGCTCTAGAGGCCGATGATGCGTGCCAGGGTCTCGGCGACCTCGGCGCGCGCGACCGGCGCAGCAGGCTCGAAGCGTCCCTGGTTGGCGCTCAGCCAACCTTCGGCCACGGTCTGCGCGGCAGCCTCGGCGTTCGCTACGGCGAGGCCGGCGACGTCCTGCAGCGCCACGGTCTTGCTCAACGTGGCTCCGCTGAAGCGCTCGACCAGCGTCTTGCAGGCCAGCGCCCAGTCCGCGCGGCTGGCCGGCCGCTCGGCGTCGAAGCGCTCGGCGCCATCCATCCAGCCGTTGGAAACCACCACTTCGATGTGCTCGCGTAGAGGATGCTCGGCCGGCACGTCGCTCAGCGTCGGCAGGGCCTTGAGGTTGGGCTCCGCGGCCAGGGTCATCTGCAGGGCATTGGCCAGCTCGCCGCGGGTTATCGGGCGCTGCGCCTCGAAGGCGCCTTCGGCGTTGAGGGTCATCAGGCCGCGGAAGGTCACCGCACGAATGGCGTCGCCGCGGCGACCGTTGCCGGCATCACGCGGGGCGCCAGCGGCCGGCTCGCGCAGATCGGCGGTCACCGGGCGGATATCCAGGCGCACGTCGCTGACGCTGTAGTTGGTCTGCGAATCGTGGAAGCGGCTATGAGCGGCGAAGTCCGTCCGCTTGCTGAATTCGAAGCGATAGCCGTAGTGGTAACCGTTGGCTGGGTTGTAGCGGGTCATCAGCCCGAGCTGACGGCTCGCCGTATTGTCGGCCAGGCCATAGAGCACCGCTCGGTTGATCGCCGACACGGCCGACAGGTCGGTGAGCAGGCGGTTGCCCACCAGGTACTCATTGCCAGGCTCGATCAGCTGCTTGCCGGCGTCCGGCCGGATCTCGCCCGAGGCCAGGTCGTAGCGATCACCATGACCGAGCATGGCCAGGCGCATGTCGTCGATCCGCGTGCCGTAGAGCCCGAAGCTCTTCTTCGCCGCGGCAGGGTCCATGATGGTCAGGTAGCCCTCGCCCAGTACCTCCAGCTCACCACTGGGCTTGATCCACATGGCGGTGTTGGTATCCAGACCGAAGCCCTTGCCCGGAGCCGGCTGTTCCAGCAGGTAGCTGGCCATGCGCGCGGCGCGCCCGCTGCTGGTTTCCTCGATCTTGTCGAAGTGCTGGTCGATCACGCCGGCGGTGAACAGACCTGCGCCCCTGAGCAGGGCGGTACCGCGCCGGCCCTCGGCCGTGGCCACGCCGAAATCCAGGGTGTCCATGACCACCCCGTAGGCGGTGGGCATGCGCGCACCGAGGATGCTGGCCCCGGCGCTGGTACCGGCCACCACGCCGCCCTTATCGTAGATCGCCTGCACGGCCTGCATGGCGAGCGACGGGCTGCCGTCGGCGTTGAACAGCGCACGGGCGATGCGCGCCTGATCGCCACCAACGAACCAGACCGCACTGGCCTCGCGCAGCGGCGCGACCACGGCAGGGTCGTTCATGGTGTCCTGATAGTTGTGGCGGTCGATGCCGACGATGCGGATGTGCTCGGCGGGCACGCCCAGGGCTTCGAGCTCGGCCTGGAAGCGCTTGCTGGAGCCCAGGCTGCCGCTGGCGGTGGGCATGATGGCGATACGCGCCTGCTGGGCACCGCCCGCCAGTTCGATGAGTTTCTCGTAGACCAGGCTGTTGCTGGCTCGCAGCATGCCGCCGACCGCCAGGAGGTTGCCATCGGCCATTACCGGATCAGCACTGCCGCAGAGGAGGAGCGCGGCGAGAAGGCCACGAAGATTGCGCTGTTTGTTCATTGTTATTGCTCTTGTCAGAAGTCGAAAGCGGTATGCCCCCTGCTCGCAGGCCAAATGAAATGGGCTTGGCGACAGGTCGCGGCGATATGAATTATTTTTTTCACAAAATTCACACGTGAAAATTTATATACCAGCCATTTTCAAGGCACAAGCACCACACGCCACGTTTGACATAAATATTTCTTAAACGTAGATTCGTGAAAAAAAACATGTCAAAGATATTTATGCATCTGCCCGGGCGTCCCACCCGATCGCCCACCGGCCAAGGCTCACGAGGCCCTGCCGGCGCCGCCTGGCAACAGTCGGCGTAACGTTCAACCCCGCCGCCTGTCGCGACGGACGCTGCCTCCCAACCGCCATCCACTGGAGTAACAAGATGAACAAGATCGCTCTATTCGGCGCCCTGGCGCTCTCCACCTTCGGCACCTTCGCCGTCGCCGCCGAGCCGGCGCTGCGCATCGGCATCGAGGCGGCCTACCCGCCCTTCGCGTTCAAGACCGCCGACGGCAAGATCGCCGGCTTCGACTACGACATCGGCAACGAGCTGTGCGCGCAGATGCAGGTCAAATGCCAGTGGATCGAGCAGGAGTTCGACGGCCTGATTCCCTCGCTCAAGGTGCGCAAGGTCGACGCCGTGCTGTCCTCGATGTCGATCACCGAAGACCGTCTGAAGTCGGTGGACTTCTCCAAGAAGTACTACCACACCCCCGGCAAGCTGGTGATGAAGGAAGGCAGTCAGATCCAGGACCCGAGCGTCGACCTCAAGGGCAAGAAGGTAGCCGTGCAGCGCGCCTCCACCTACGATCGCTACGCTACTGCCGAACTGACCCCGGCCGGCGTCAACGTGGTGCGCTACGGCTCCAACAACGAAGCCTTCCTCGACCTGCTGGCAGGCCGGGTGGATGCGGTGCTGGCCGATGTGGTGAACATCGACGAGGGCTTCCTGAAAACCGACGGTGGCAAGGGTTTCGCCCTGGTCGGCCCTGATTTCAACGACCCGCGCTACTTCGGTCGCGGCGCCGGCATCGCCGTGCGCAAGGGCGACGCAGCCACCGCCGAGAAGCTCAACACCGCCATCGACGCCATTCGCAGCAACGGCAAGTACGCCGAGGTACAGGCCAAGTACTTCGACTACGACATCTACGGCCAGTAAGCCGCCCACCCCGGCGCCTGCAACAGGCGCCGGTTTCTCTGCGCTGCAACGAGGTTTCCCACCATGCTGCAAGGCTACGGCCCGATCATCGTCGAGGGCGCCTGGCTGACCCTGACTCTGGCTCTGTGTTCGATGGCGCTGGCCATCCTGCTCGGCCTCACCGGCGCTGCGCTGCGCCTCTCGCCACTGCGCTGGCTGGCCAATCTGGGCGACGCCTACGCCACCCTGATCCGGGGCATCCCCGACCTGGTGCTGATCCTGCTGATCTTCTATGGCGGTCAGGACCTGGTGAACCGCATCGCGCCCAGCCTGGGTTACACCGCCTACATCGACATCAACCCCTTCGTCGCCGGTGTGTTCACCATGGGCTTCATCTTCGGCGCCTATCTGTCGGAGACCTTCCGCGGCGCCTTTATGGCCATCGCCAAGGGCCAGGCCGAGGCCGGTGCAGCCTATGGCATGAGCGGCGCCCAGGTGTTCTTGCGCATCCTGGTGCCGCAGATGATCCGCTTCGCCATTCCCGGCTTCACCAACAACTGGCTGGTGCTGACCAAGGCCACCGCGCTGATCTCGGTGGTCGGCCTGCAGGACATGATGTTCAAGGCCAAGAACGCCGCCGACGCCACCCGTGAACCCTTCACGTTCTATCTTGCCGTGGCGGGCCTGTACCTGCTGCTGACCAGCGTCTCGCTGCTGCTCCTGCGCGCCGTCGAAAAGCGTTACTCGGTCGGCGTTCGCACGGCTGAAATCTGAGGATCACGTCCATGCTCGATTTCCATCTGATCCTCTCCAGCCTGCCGCTGTATGCCAGCGGTCTGCTGGTCACCTTCGAGCTGCTGCTGATCGCCCTCGCCCTGGGCCTGCTGCTGGCTCTGCCGTTGGCCCTGATGCGGGTGTCGCGCTCGCCGCTGGTGAACTTCCCAGCCTGGCTCTATACCTACGTGATTCGCGGCACGCCGATGCTGGTACAGCTATTTCTGCTCTACTACGGCCTGGCCCAGTTCGACGTCATCCGCGACAGCTTCATGTGGCCGTACTTTTCCAGCGCCACCTTCTGCGCCTGCCTGGCCTTCGCCATCAACACCAGCGCCTACACGGCGGAGATTCTGGCCGGCAGCCTCAAGGCCACGCCGCCCGGCGAGATCGAGGCAGCCAGGGCCATGGGCATGTCACGCGCCCAGCTCTACCGGCGCATCCTGCTGCCTTCGGCCATGCGCCGCGCGCTGCCGCAGTACAGCAACGAGGTGATCATGATGCTGCACACCACTTCGCTGGCCTCGCTGGTGACGCTCATCGACCTCACCGGTGCAGCCCGCACCATCAGCTCGCAGTACTACATGCCGTTCGAGGCCTTCATCACCGCCGGCCTGTTCTATCTGGTGCTGACGGTGGGCCTGGTGCGCCTGTTCAAATACGCCGAACTGCGCTGGCTGGCCCACCTGACCCCACGCAAGCATTAACAAGGAAGCCCTATGCAACGTATCGACCATCCACTGCCCTGGAGCCCGACCGGAACCAGCCGTCACCTCAGCGTGCTGCGTTACGGCAGCGGCCCGTGCAAGGCCTACATCCAGGCCAGCCTGCATGCCGACGAGCTGCCGGGCATGCGCGTGGCGGTGGAACTCAGGCGTCGTCTGCAGCAGCTGGAAAGCGCCGGACGCCTGACCGGCGTGATCGAACTGGTACCGGTGGCCAACCCCATTGGCCTGAGCCAGCTGTTCCAGGCGGCGGTCCAGGGCCGCTTCGAATTCGCCAGCGGCAGGAACTTCAACCGCGATTTCGTCGATCTGGCGGCCGCGGTCGCAGCGCATGTGGAGGGGCACCTGGGCAGCGACGAAGCGAGCAACGTGCGCCTGATTCGCCGCGCCATGAACGAGGCGCTGGACGCCCTGCCCGCGCCGGCCTCGGAGCTGGAAGGCATGCAGCGTCTGCTGCTGCGTCATGCCTGCGATGCCGACATCGTGCTCGACCTGCACTGCGACTTCGAGGCCGCGGTGCACCTGTACAGCGCGCCGCAGCACTGGCCGGCCCTGCGCCCTCTGGCGGCGCGTCTGCAGGCCGGCGCGGTGCTGCTGGCCGAGGATTCCGGCGGCAGCTCGTTCGACGAGGCCTGCGCCATGCCCTGGCAACGACTGCGCCAGCGTTTCCCCGAAGCCGAGATTCCCCTGGCCTGCCTGGCCACCACCGTAGAGCTGGGCGGCATGGCCGACACCGAAGCCGAACGCGCGGTAGCCAGCGCCGAGGCGATTCTGGCCTTCCTCGCCGAGCGGGGACTGATCGCCGGCGACTGGCCGGCAGCGCCGGAACACTGCTGCGAGGCCACGCCCTTTGCCGGCGCGCAGTACGCCCTCGCCCCACATCCGGGCGTGGTCAGCTTCTTCAAGCAGCCGGGCGAGTGGGTCGAACACGGCGAGGCACTGTTCGAGGTGATCGACCCCTTGAGCGAGCAGCACAGCATCGTCCGCGCCGAAACCTGCGGCGTGCTCTATGCCCGCGAGCGCATGCGCTTCGCCCGCCCCGGCCTGTGGCTGGCCAAGGTCGCCGGGGCAACGCCCATTCGCCAGGGTCGCCTGCTCAGCGACTGACTCATGCCCTAAGAGAACAACAACATGTACAAACTCGAAGTTCAGGACCTGCACAAACGCTACGGTAGCCACGAGGTGATCCGCGGCGTATCGATGGCTGCCAAGGCCGGCGACGTGATCAGCATCATCGGCTCCAGCGGCTCGGGCAAGAGCACCTTCCTGCGCTGCATCAACCTGCTGGAGCAGCCGCATGCCGGTCGCATCCAGCTCAATGGCGAAGAGCTCAGGCTGGTCGCCAATCGCGGCGGCGCGCTCAAGGCCGCCGACGCCAAGCAGTTGCAGCGTATGCGCTCGCGTCTGGCCATGGTGTTCCAGCACTTCAATCTGTGGTCGCACATGAGCGCCCTGGACAACGTCATGGAAGCGCCGGTGCACGTACTCGGTCAGAGCAAGGCCGAGGCGCGCGACAGGGCCGAGCACTACCTGGCCAAGGTCGGCGTCGCGCACCGCAAGGACGCCTACCCGGCGCACATGTCCGGCGGCGAGCAGCAGCGCGTAGCCATCGCCCGCGCCCTGGCCATGGAGCCGGAGGTGATGCTGTTCGACGAGCCCACCTCGGCCCTCGACCCCGAGCTGGTCGGCGAGGTGCTCAAGGTAATGCAGGACCTGGCCACCGAAGGTCGCACCATGGTGGTGGTGACCCACGAAATGGGTTTTGCCCGCGAGGTGTCCAACCAGCTGATGTTCCTGCACAAGGGTCTGGTGGAAGAACAGGGCCACCCGCGCGAGGTATTGGCCAACCCGCAGTCCGAGCGCCTGCAGCAGTTTCTCTGCGGCAGCCTCAAGTAAGCGAAACAGGCGCACGGCGGGCGGCTTCGGATACACTGCGCGCCATCGCCAGACCGGATCAGCCCAGCCATGCCGAGCAGCTCGTCGTCTTCCGCCACCGTTTACAGCGCCCCCATCCTGCGCAAGCTGGCCGAGGTCGCGCCACAGCTGCAGCCCTCGCTGCGCAAGGTGGCCGACTTCATCCTGCGCCATCCGCTGAAGGCCGCAACTCTGACCATCGAAGAGCTGGCGCAGGCCACGCAGACCTCGCCTGCGGCGGTCAACCGTCTGGCCAAGGCCATGGAGCTGCGCGGCTACATCAGCCTGAAGGCCGAGCTGGTCGCCACCCTGCAGGACATGGTGTCGCCGGTGGACAAGCTGCGCGACGAGCTGGCGCAGCGCCCGGACGGGGCCTTCGGTCTGCATGAACATCTGCAGATCGCCAGCAGCAATCTCGGCGCGGCGGCCAGCAACAATGACGCCGCCGTGTTCGAGGCAGTGATCGGGCGCCTGCTCGGGGCGCGCCGCATCTACATTCTCGGCTTCGGCAACAGCGCCTACATGGCCGGCCTGGCTGCGGCCAACCTGGTGCCCTTCTGCGATGACGCCACCGCCATCAGTATGGAAGGCGGCAACGAGAACGCCGCCTACCGCCTGGCCGCCATCACCGAGCGCGACGTGCTGCTGACCATCTCCCTGCCGCGCTATTCGCTCGACACCCTGCAACTGGCGCGTTTTGCCCGCGAACGCGGCGCCTGCGTGCTGGCCATCACCGACTCGCCCGCCTCGCCGCTGGTGGAGATCGCCGAGTACAGCCTGTTCGCCCCCGCCGAACACCCGGTGCTGATCAGCTCCAATGCCGCCGTGCTGGCCCTGATCGAAGCCCTGGTGGCAGGTGTCATGGCGCGTAACAAGGAGGCGGTAAGCCTCGCCCAGGAACTGACCGAAAGCGTCATGGCCTATCTGCACGTACCCGGCACCGAGCGCGCGCCGCGCAAGCCTCGCAAACGGCGCCCCTGAGCTGACGATACGCACCAAGTCAAAGCCAAAGCTGTCTCAACGATCAGAAAAAGTGCAGAGCGGCGCCCAACGCACTCTGCATAAATTTCTTCATCCAATTGATTTTAAAAGACTATTTACGACATATAGAATTGGCGCCGTTTTTGCTCTAGCAGCTCCAGCCTGACCGCATGGACAGGTTTAAAAATCATAACGACACGTCTTAACCATCAGGAGCTTTCATGAATCGCACTCTCTCTTCGCTGGCGCTCGCCGGCGGTCTGCTGGCAGGCGGTCAGGCCGTCGCCGGCGATCTGCTGCAGTGGCAGAACAACAGCCTGACCTACCTCTATGGCCAGGACTTCAAGATCGACCCGGAGATTCAGCAGACCGTCACCTTCGAGCACGCCAGCGGCTGGAGCTTCGGTGACCTGTTCCTGTTCGTCGACGTGATCAAATACAACACCGATGCCACCAACGGCGCCGGTGACGGCCACACCTTCTATGGCGAGTTCAGCCCGCGCTTCTCGTTGGGCAAGATCACCGGTGCCGACTTCTCCTTCGGCCCGATCAAGGACGTGCTGATCTCCACCACCTACGAGTTCGGTGAAGACGACGTCGAGTCCTACCTGATCGGCCCGGCGGTCGACCTGGACATCCCCGGCTTCGACTACTTCCAGCTCAACACCTACCTGCGTACCACCGATGGCAGCCGCCCTGGCAGCAACGTCTGGCAGATCACCCCGGTGTGGAGCTACACCATCCCGGTAGGCGAATCGGACATTCTCATCGACGGTTTCATGGACTGGGTGGTGGACAACGACAGCAATCGCCGTGGCGACTACCACGCCAACCTGCACTTCAACCCACAGATCAAGTACGACCTGGGCAAGGCGCTGAAGTGGGGCGAGAAGCAGCTGTACGTGGGTATCGAGTACGACTACTGGAAGAACAAGTACGGTATCAAGGACGGCGGTTTCGTCAGCGACAACTTCGTCGGTTCGACCGACCAGAACACCGCCAGCCTGTTAGTCAAGGCACACTTCTGAGACGCGCCTGCGCGCTTACTGGCCAAGGTCGCAGCAACTTGCGACCTTCTGCCAATGCCATCGGGCAGCCTGACGTGATTAGCTGCCCAGCATCACCAGACCTTCACCCAAGGATGGACGATGCCACCGCGTATCCTGCTGCTTACCTGCCTCGCCATGCTGGCCTTCGCCGGCAACTCGCTACTGTGCCGCCTGGCGCTGCGTGAAACGGAAATCGACGCGGCCAGTTTCACGGCTATCCGCCTGCTCGCCGGCGCCCTGACGCTGTGGCTGCTGCTCAAGCTGAGGCAGACCGGGCAACCCATCGCCGGCAATTGGCCTGGCGCGCTGGCGCTGTTCACCTATGCGGCGGCCTTCTCCTTTGCTTACCTGCAACTGGATACCGGCGTCGGCGCCCTACTGCTGTTCGGCGCCGTGCAGTTGAGCATGCTGCTGTGGGGCTTGCTGCGTGGCGAGCGTCTGGGGCTGGGCACCAGTCTCGGTACGGCGCTGGCCACGGCCGGCCTGCTGGCGCTGCTGCTACCCGGTGCCAGTGCGCCCCCGCTGCTGGCGGCCTTGCTGATGCTGCTGGCCGGCGTGGCCTGGGGCGCGTACTCGCTGCTCGGGCGCGGCCAGGGTGATCCGCTGGCCGTGACCACCGGTAACTTTCTGCGTGCGGCACCGCTGGCCGTGCTGCTGGCGCTGGTGCTGTTGTCGCAACTGAACTGGGATGGGCCTGGCCTGTTCTACGCGGTGTTGTCCGGCGCCCTGACCTCGGGTGTCGGTTACGCCATCTGGTACAGCGCGCTGCCCGGCCTGCGCGCCAGTCAGGCCGCCACGGTGCAGTTGAGCGTGCCGATTCTCGCCGCGCTCGGCGGCAGCCTGCTGCTGAGCGAAGCGCTGTCTCTGCGCCTGACCTTGAGCGCCGTTGCCGTGCTCGGCGGTATCGCGCTGGTACTGGGCAGTCGGCAACGTGCCGGGAGCTAATGGCGCGTGCAGTGGTCTTCTATCCTGAACTCATAACGTCCAGGGAAGATCACCATGCACCGTCTGCTTCGTCTTTGCCTCGTTGCCCTACTTGCAGCAGGCCTGAGCGCCTGCGCCAGCCTGAGCAATCGTGATCCGCTACGGGTCGACCTGGTCGGCCTGGAACCGTTGCCCGGTCAGGGCCTGGAGGTACGCTTCGCGGTCAAGCTACGGGTGCAGAACCCCAATGACAGCGCGGTGAGTTTCAACGGCATGGCACTGGATCTGGATGTGAACGGCCAGCCGCTGGCCAGTGGCGTCAGCGACCAGAGCGGCAGCGTGCCACGTTTCGGCGAGACGGTATTGAGCGTACCGGTGAGCATTTCAGCGTTTTCAGTGATGCGTCAGGCGTGGGGCGTGGCCGGTTATCAACCTGGCCAGGAGGTGCCCTACATGCTGCGTGGCAAACTCGCCGACGGCCTGTTCGGCACCCGCCGCTTCAGTGACAGCGGTATCCTGAACTGGCCGCAACCGCCAAGCCCCTACTGAAGCAGGAGCCGGCGGTTACACGGCGATCAGGCCGCCTGACGACTGCTGCGCGAAGCTACTCGGCGGTGACAGGCGTCACCGAAGGCCTGGAAGATCTTCACCGAATCCGGGTTCTTCGCCGCCTGCCATTCCGGGTGCCACTGCACCGCGAACAGGAAGGGGGACAGGCTCGGCGCGTGGATCGCCTCGATCAGGCCATCCTCGGCGGTGGCCAGCACTTCCAGTCCCTTGCCCAGGTTGCGAATCGCCTGGCCGTGCAGGGAGTTGACCTGAATCTCGTCCTTGCCCATCAACTCGGCGAACCAGCTGCCAGCCACCGGACGCACGCTGTGGCTGGCTGCGTACTGCACCTCGACCGGATCATCGGGGTTTTCGCGATGGTCGTTGAAACCAGGCTCGGCGTAGACCTTCTGGTAGATGTCGCCGCCCAGCGCCACGTTGATTTCCTGCATGCCACGGCAGATGCCGAAGATCGGCAGACCGCGAGCGATGGCGGCACGAATCAGCGGTAGATCGAACAGGTCGCGGTCGCGATCCTGGCCCTTGTTCGGTGTTTCGTTCTCCTGACCATAGAGCGCCGGGTCGATGTTGCTGCCGGCACCGGTGAGGTAAACACCATCGGCCATATCCAGATACTGCTCGAGATCCTCGATGCCGCAGCAGGTGGGCACCAATACCGGCACGCAACCGGAGAACTCGACCAGAGGCTGGATGTATTTGTGAGTCATTACTTGATAGTCGTGGCCCTTGCGCTCTTGAGCGCCCATGGACATCAACACGACGGGCTTGCGGAGATTGTTCTTGCTAGGAGTGCTGCGGATCTTGTTGTCGGACATACGTCACCTTGGGACAGGCCGGGCCTATCGTTGCTGTGCAGACCGGTAGCCAGCAGAACACTCTGCTGTAGCACCTCCGGCCTGTTTGGCTAACCCCGTGCACCGAGACTCATCCTGAGCCTGAGTGCCGCCTTCCGACGGCGGCTCGAACCGGGTCAACTCCATCCAGAGAGGGGGCTGCAGCGACGCTGCCCGCTACCCGGTTCGGCAACGGAATCTGCAGCCAGTCTGCCCGAGCCGTAAAATATGTCAAACAAATCTGCTCAAGATTTTCTGGTAAGCCATTTATCGCACAACAAGTGAACGCCCATTAAAAGGCGCTCTAAGGGCAATCCAGGCAAACTACCGCCTGGCAAGAAGTCCAATATTTAAAACACCCGTATCTCAAGGGCTGCAGGTCCTAGAGCGACGCCAGCGAACAAAACCCTATATAATCTGCGGTTTCTCACTGCACCGAGGACACCCCTTGACCGCTCTGCCGCCCTGCCCCAAATGCAACTCCGAATACACCTACGAAGACGGCGATCAACTGGTCTGCCCCGAGTGCGCCCATGAGTGGAAAGCTGGCGAGAATACCGACGGCGGTGATGACGCGCGGGTGATCAAGGATTCGGTTGGCAACCTGCTGCAGGACGGCGACACCATCACCGTGATCAAGGACCTCAAGGTCAAGGGCTCGTCACTGGTGGTCAAGGTCGGCACCAAGGTGAAGAACATTCGCCTGGTCGACGGCGATCACGACATCGACTGCAAGATCGATGGCATCGGCGCGATGAAGCTCAAGTCCGAGTTCGTACGCAAGGTGTGACGCTCCGCCGCCGCTCGCAACGGGTGGCGGCCCGCTCACTGCACCGGCAGGAAATTCAGCAGGAACAGACTCTGCGCATAGTTGGCGCCCATGCGCCGGTAGCGCTCTTCCAGCACATGGGTGAGCAGATCGAGACGCGCCACCATCTTGCCGAACTCCACTGCGTAGCTGAGGTTGTTGCCCTGTTCGGAGAACTCGTTGGATAGCAGCAGCGGCCGGCCCGCGGCATCACGGCGCTGCGACAGCATCCAGCCGGCCTTTTCCAGATTACGTGCGGCGTTGTGGATGAATTGCGCATTGAAGCTGTCGGTCAGGTAGAACTCGGTACGGCCGCCGTGAGCCGTCACCAGCATGCTGCCGATGGCATAGGTGAAGGCCGCCACGCGGTCGCCCTGAAAGGCCGGGCTCAGCGAGTAATCCAGCGCCGCAACATCACGCCGGCCGCCCAAGGTCGGCCAGTCCTGATTGTGTTCGATGGCGTACTGGATGGCGCGCTCGGCAGCGGCGGCATCAGGCAGGGAGTTCTTGCGCCACTCGCGCGGGTTACGTTGGTACAACTTGTTCATCAGCCGATACAGGCTGTTGAGGTTGTTGCGCATGGCCAGGGTCGCCATACGGTCGACGTCGGTCTGCAGCACCTCGGCGGGCTTGAGCGGGCTGCGCGTATGCACAATGGAGTCGTTGTCCAGGCGCCCCGTGCAACCACCCAACAACAACAGCGCAGCCAACCCCGGCAGCACCAGCCGTTGCCCAAATACCGAGCTGTTGATTGGTCTGCCCTGTGCAGCAGACGCTGGCCTCGCTCCCATGCAGAGGTTCCCTGGCTGGCACGCGCCCCAGTGGCGCGCGCAACACTCAGAACCTCAGTAAAGCGCAAAAATTCCACGCTGCCTGTGCCCTGGCGCATAAACCGTGCCGATCAATGCGCGGCACGGCAGAAAAATGCGCCTGCTCAGGCTGGATTGGCGGCCCATTGCTCCAGCCGCGTCACGCTTTCGCGATAGGGCTTGAGACTCTTGGCCAGCAGGATGATCGACATCAACACCGCCAGGGTGGTGACGATCAGCAGCGAGTAGCGCAGCGCGTTGTCGTCGGCGAAGACGAAATCGGTCACCAGTGCCACGGCGGTCGGACCAACGCCCAGGCCGATCAGGGTGATGACGAACAGATAGATGGCCGACGCCTGGCCGCGCATCGAGTTGGGCATGATTTCCTGGATCGCTGCCGGCGCCACGCCGAACGGCATGCTCAGGCAGAACACTGCAGGCGCCAGCAGCATGCTGGCCCAGAAGGCGGTGTCCATCAGCGGGAACAGCACCACCATCGGCAAGGCGCCCAGCGCAGCGTACAGGCCGACACGCATGTTGGCGTCGCTACGCCCACGCTTGGCCATCAGGTCCGCCAGGCGTCCGCCGAAGACGATGCCCAGGCAGCCGAAGACTGCGACGATGCAGCCGTAGACGATGCCGACTTGGCCGGCGTCCCAGCCATAAGTACGGATGTAGAAAGTCGGTATCCAGGCTGCACTGCCGTAACCGGCAAAAGCCAGCCCGGCGAAACCGAAGTTGTGCAGCAGCACGGTACGGCGATTGGCGCGAATGTAGCGCCCCACTTCGCTCAGCGGCACCGCCACGCCCGCCCCGGCACCGCGCCGGACAGGTTCCTTGATGGCCAGCATCAACAGGGTGAAAAACACACCCGCCACACCGAGAATCAGGAAAATCAACTGCCAGGGACGCACCTCGCCCAGCACCGGCAGGGTCACATCGCCCTGTGCCGAGGCGAACTGAATGACCAGGCCACCGACCAGAAAGGCCAGGCCCGAGCCGAGGTAGACGCCCATGGAATAGACGCTGATGGCCGTGGCCCGGCGCTCGGCGGGAAAGCTGTCGGCAATCAGCGAATAGGCCGCCGGCGACAGCGCCGCCTCGCCCACACCCACGCCGATGCGGCACAGCAGAAACTGCCAGTACATCTTGGCCATGCCGCAGGCGGCGGTAGCGGCGCTCCAGAACAGAATGCCGACGGCGATCAACCCGCGCCGACTACGAGTATCGGCCACTCGCCCCAGCGGAATGCCGCATACGGTGTAGAACAGGGCGAACGACAGGCCCATCAGCAGGCTCATCTGCGTATCGTTGATCGCCAGATCGCGACGGATGGGCTCGACCAGCAGATTGAGGATCTGCCGATCGACGAAGGACAGGACATACGCCACCATCAGGATGGCAACAGTGGCCCAGGCTCGGGCACTGGAGGGATAGCCGTTATTGTTGTTATGCACGGACGCTCTCCTCGGCACCGCAGAACGCGACGCGCGACGGTTGAAAGAAGCGCCAGCTTAGGACGATATAAACGGCGGTGAGTATCGCTCGAAGGTGTTATCAGGTCGGCGAATGCTTCATACCCGCCGAGGCGAATGGCTCGGTAGCAAAACTCAATAGTCGCTCAGAGCGTACTTCCCGTTAGTTAAGCGAATCTGTAGGAGCCGGCTTGCCGGCGATGCTGTTTGAGCGGATCGCCAGCAAGCCGGCTCCTACAGTTCTGTCTCTGACCGGCATTGGCCGCAGCGCTGTTTTACCTGAACAGGCGCTCAGATCATCAGTGGCGCCCGCTCGCACAGCACCTTCAACGCCGCCGCCCAGTCGGGATGATCGTTCAGGCAGGGCACCAGCTGCAGGCTCTCGCCACCGGCCTCAACGAACTGCTCGCGACCACGGTCGCCGATTTCCTCCAGGGTCTCGATGCAGTCGGCGACGAAGGCCGGACACATCACCAGCAACTTCTTCACGCCCTGCGCGGCCAGCTCGTCGAGACGGCTCTCGGTATAGGGCTCGATCCACTTGGCGCGGCCCAGACGCGACTGGAAGCTCACCGACCATTGCTCAGGGCGCAAGCCCATGCGCTGGGCGAACAGCTCGGCACTGCGCAGGCATTGCGCGCGGTAACAGTTGGCGAGCACCTCGGGCGAAGCGCTGCGGCAGCAATCTTCACCTTTCAGGCAATGACCGCTGGGGTCGAGCTTGTGCAGGTGGCGCTCCGGCAGGCCGTGAAAGCTCAGCAGCAGGTGGTCGAAATCCTGCTGCAGATAAGGCTTGGCGCTGGCCACCAGGGCGTCGAGGTATTCCGGCTGATCGTAGAACGGCGGCAGAGTGGACAGACGCATGTCCAGGCCGCGCTCGCGCACCACCCGCTTGACCTCTTCGATCACCGTGGTGGTGGTGCTGTCGGCGAATTGCGGATACAGCGGCGCCAGGGTCACTTCACGGATGCCCTGCGCAGCTAGACGCTGCAGGGTCGACTCGATGGAAGGCTCGCCATAACGCATGGCCAACTCCACCGGGCCCTGAGTCCAATGAGCCTTCATCGCTTCCTGCAAACGGCGACTGATCACCACCAGCGGCGAGCCATCGTCCCACCAGATCGAGGCATAGGCATGTGCCGATGCGGCAGGACGCTTGATCAGAATCAGCGACACCAGCAATCGACGCAGCGGCCAGGGCAGGTCGATCACGTAGGGATCCATCAGGAACTGATTGAGGTAACGGCGGACATCGGCTACTTCGGTGGACGCGGGCGAACCCAGGTTAACCAGCAACAATGCGTGATCGGTCATGCGAAATCCTAGTCATTGATGGCCCAGCAGATCCGCCAGGGCCACATCCAGATGGGTAAAACGAAAACTGAAACCCGCCTCCAGCAGGCGCGCCGGCACGGCACGCTGGCCGCCGAGCAGCAACTCGGACATCTCGCCGAGTGCAGCGCGCAGGACGAAGGCCGGCGCCGGGAAAATGGTCGGGCGGCTCAGCGCCTGGCCCAGCGCCTTGCTGAACTCGGCATTGCGCACGGGTAATGGCGCGCAGGCATTATAAGGACCGCGAGCGTCGCCCTGCTGCAAGAGAAAATCGATCAGGCCGATTTGATCGGCGATATGAATCCAGGGCATCCACTGCCGACCATCACCGATGCGCCCACCCAGGCCGAGCTTGAACGGTAGCAACAGGCGTTTGAGCATGCCGCCATCCGGGCTCAGCACCAGGCCGGTGCGCACCAGCACCACGCGAATCCCCAGGTCCTCGGCGCGTTGTGCAGTTTCTTCCCAGGCCCCACACAGCTGCGCGGCGAAATCATCGGTGACCTGCGGCGTACCTTCACTCAGCTCACGTTCACCGCCGTTGCCGTACCAACCCACTGCCGAGCCCGACAGCAGCACTGCGGGGCGCTGCTGGCGCCGTTGCAGCCAGGTCAGCAACTGCTCGGTCAGACCGATCCGGCTCGACCACAGCAGCGCCTTGCGCTTGCTGCTCCAGGGGCGGTCGGCAATGGGGGCACCGGCCAGATTGATCACCGCGTCCAACGGCTCTTCAGCCAGCTCCTCGAGCCGGGCAATGCCTCGAACATTGGCCCCACAGAGGCGCGCGACCTTGCTTGGCTCACGGCTCCAGACGGTCAGGTGGTGGCCCTGCTCGGCCCAGTGTGCGCAAAGCGCTCGCCCGATCAGACCGGTACCGCCGGTCAGCAGGATATGCATGGCATCGTCCTCGCATGGCAATGGAAGAAACTTCACCTTTAGTCTGGTTCATGACGCGCACACGTGCCTTTATTGATTGCCGTGTTTGTCCTAAACCTAAAGCAAGGGAGCGCCACTTTCGGCGACATCTATACATGAAAACACTCTTGTATAGCTTTTGTCCAAGCCTTAGCCTGTAAAGCATTCAGCGCTGACGAGGTAACCATGAACGCACCCATCGCCATCATCGGCACCGGCATCGCAGGGCTATCCGCCGCCCAGGCCCTGCACGCCGCTGGCCGGGATATCGAACTGTTCGACAAGAGCCGTGGCAGTGGCGGGCGCATGGCAAGCAAGCGCAGCGACGCCGGCAGCCTGGATCTTGGCGCGCAATATTTCACCGCACGTGACCGCCGCTTCGTCGAGGCGGTACAGCAATGGCAGGCCCGCGGCTGGGTCGCCGAATGGCAGCCGAGCCTGTACAACGCCCAGGACGGCCAGCTCAGTGCCTCGCCGGATGAGCAAGTGCGCTGGGTCGGCTGCCCACGCATGAGCGCCATCACCCGCGCCATGCTCGGCGCCCTGCCGGTTAAATTCAGCTGCCGCATTACCGAAGTGTTCCGTGGCGACCGCTACTGGAGCCTGCTCGATGCCGAAGGCAACAGCCACGGCCCTTACAGCCACGTCATCGTTGCCACCCCCGCCCCACAAGCCAGCGCCCTGCTGGCGGCCGCACCGAAATTGGCTGGCGCCGCAGCGAGCGTGATCATGGACCCGACCTGGGCGGTCGCACTGGGTTTCGACAGCCACCTGGATACTCGCGTCGAGGGCTGCTTCGTGCAGGACAGCCCGCTCGACTGGCTGGCGCGCAACCCGAGCAAACCTGGCCGCGACACCCATCTCGACACCTGGGTGCTGCACGCCAGCAGCGTCTGGAGCCGGCAGAATCTCGATCTGCCCAAGGAAGCGGTGATCGAACAGTTGCACGGCGCCTTCGCCGAGCTGATCGGCTGCGCCGTGCCGCCGCCGAGCTTCACCCTCGCCCATCGCTGGCTGTATGCACGCCCGGCACAGGCGCATCAGTGGGGGGCACTGGCCGATGCCGATCTGGGCCTGTATGCCTGTGGCGACTGGTGCCTGTCGGGGCGGGTCGAAGGCGCCTGGCTCAGCGGCCAGGATGCTGCGCGCCGTCTGCTCGAGCACCTGCAATGAGCCAACCCAACAACAGGCCTGAAAAACGCCGCCTCAACCCGCGCAAACTGCTGCTGTCGAAATGGACAGCCGCGCAGCCGCAGAACCGCGAGCGTCATTTCCTGGTGACCGAACTGATCCGCGACGAGCAAGACAACATCCTCGGCGTCGAGCTTCAGGCGGTCCTCACGCAACGCAGCCAGCAACTCGACTGGCGCCAGTTGCAGGACAGCGAACGCTGGCTGCAAGGCTGGCGCTGAGCCTCCCGTGATACCTGGCGGCAGCACCCTCGGCTGACGCCGCCGGCATGCACAGAAAACCAATACCAAACCTATACAAAGTATTTGACTTGTATAACTGCGCACCTATGATAGACACAAGTTGTACATGGATCACTTCATGTACAAGGTCTAATGAGGTCAGGTTATGCAAGCGAGCAAAGCCAAACTGGGCATCAGCGCCTGCCTGCTGGGCGCCGAAGTCCGCTACAACGGCGGCCACAAGCTGTCACGCCTGTGCAGCCGCAGCCTGACCGAACACTTCGATTTCATCCCGGTCTGTCCCGAAGTCGGCATCGGCATGTCGATCCCTCGGGAGCCGATTCGCCTGGTCGGCGATCCACAAGCGCCGCGCGCCGTCGGCACCGTCGACCGCTCGCGAGACGTCACCGATGCCCTGGCCGCTTATGGCGAACGCATGGCCACTGAACTGCAGGGCATCAGCGGCTACATCTTCATGCAGCAGTCACCGTCCTGCGGCCTGGAACGGGTCAAGGTGTATCAGGAAGGCGGACGCCCGAGCGAGCCGGGGCGCGGCATCTTCGCTGCTGCCTTCTGCGCTCGGCATCCGGATCTGCCGGTGGAAGAAGACGGCCGCCTCAATGATCCGGTGTTGCGCGAGAACTTCATCACCCGCGTCTATGCCCACGCCGAATGGCAGCGTCTGTTGCAGCAAGGCCTGACGCGTCGCGCGCTGATCGCCTTCCACTCGCGCTACAAGTACCTGCTGATGGCCACCGACCCGGTGCGCTACAAGACGCTCGGACGCATGCTAGGCGACCTGAGCCAGCACGATCTGGGTGAGCTGGCGCCGCGCTATTTCAGCGAGCTGATGAGCGCGCTGAAGAAATGCGCCACCCGTGGCACCCACAGCAACGTGCTGCAGCACCTGAGCGGCTACCTCAAACGCAGCCTGAGCCCTGAGGACAAGCAGGAGATGCAGCAACTGATCGGTCAATACCGCGAGGGCATCGTGCCGCTGGTGGTGCCGCTGACGCTGCTCAAGCACCACTTCCGTCGTCACCCGGATCGCTACATCGCCGAGCAAGCGTATCTGCAGCCGCACCCCGAGCCACTCAGCCTGCGCAATGCGCTGTGATGCCATGACCAGCGAAACCATCGCCGACGACGAAGTCGGCCACGACTACCGCCAGGCACTCGACGAGGGCTACCTACCGATTCGCGAGGTGGCCCGCAGCACCGGCATCAACGCTGTGACCCTGCGCGCCTGGGAGCGCCGCTACGGGCTGATCGTGCCCTACCGCACCCCCAAGGGACACCGCCTCTATTCACCGGCCAATCTCGCACGCATCAACGCCATTCTCGCCTGGCTAGCTCGCGGCGTTGCCGTCGGCCAGGTCAAGGCGCTGCTCGACCACGAGCAGGTGCCGCAAGCAACCCACACCGACAACTGGTCACGTCAGCGCAACGAGCTGCTCGGCTGCATCGTTCAGTTCAACGAGCGACGTCTGGATGATCGCTTCAACTCGGCACTGGCGCTCTACCCGGCCAGCACCCTGGTCGAACAACTGCTGTGGCCGCTGCTCGGTGATCTGCGCCAGCGCTGGCAGGGCCAGTTCGGCGCACGCGCCGAGCAGGTGTTCTTCCTCTCCTGGCTGCGCAGCAAGCTGGCCACGCGCATCTATCACTGCAATCGCCAGGTCGGCGGCGCGCCACTGCTGCTGATCAACCTCGGTGAAGCGCCAATGGAGCCGGGCCTGTGGCTGTGCGCCTGGCTGGCCAGCGCCAGCGATTGTCCGGTGGAGGTCTTCGATTGGCCGCTGCCGCCCAATGAACTGCTGACGGCGCTGGAGCACATCGCCCCGCGCGCCGTGCTGCTGTACGCCGAAGAAGCGCTGGACGGCGCCCTGGTACGCCGCCAGTTACCCCGTCTGGCCGAACAATGCCGGGTGCCGCTGCTGCTCGCCGGCCCCGCCGCTCACATTCACCGCGACTCGCTGACTGACCTGGAGTCGGCCAGCGACCCGCTCGCCGCGCACGCCTGGCTGCTGCGCCATGGCTTGCTCGGCACCCAAGAGGTAACCCCATGCAGCAACTGATGTGGTTTCGCAGCGACCTGCGCACCCAGGACAACACCGCCCTGAGCCGCGCCATGAGCAGCGGCGCGACCATCGCCCTGTATCTCGTCACGCCCGGCCAGTGGCAGCGCCATGACGATGCCGCGAGCAAGGTGGACTTCTGGCTGCGCAACCTGGCGGAGCTGAGCAAGGCCCTGGCGGCGCTCAATGTGCCGCTGCTGGTACGCCACTGCCACGACTGGAGCGAGGCGCCGGTGCAGGTCGCCGAGGTCTGCCATGAACACGACATCAGCGCCGTGCACGTCAACGAGGAGTACGGCGTCAACGAAAGCCTGCGCGATCAGCAGGTCTGCGCCTACCTCGGCCAGCAGGCCATCGCCTGGCACAGCCACCTCGATCAGCTGTTGTTCAAACCTGGCAGCGTACTGACCCGCTCCGGCGGCTACTTCCAGGTCTACAGCCAGTTCCGCAAGGTGTGCTACGAGCGCCTGCACACGGCCCTGCCGGCATTGATCACCCCACCGAAGGCGCAAACGCCGCTGGCCATCGACAGTGAGGCGATACCCGAAACCACAGAAGGTTTCGCCACACCCAGCGCCAGCCTGCGCCTGCTCTGGCCCGCCGGAGAGGAGGCTGCCCTGCAGCGCCTGCAGCGCTTTAGCGACGAGCAGGTCACCTACTACAAGGACGAACGCGACTTCCCCGCCAAGCCTGGCACCAGCCAGTTATCAGCCTACCTGGCGGCCGGCGTCGTATCGCCGCGCCAATGCCTACATGCCGCGCTCGCGGCCAATCAGGGCGAGTTCGACAGTGGCAACCCAGGCGTCGTCACCTGGATCAACGAGCTGCTCTGGCGTGAGTTCTACAAGCACACACTGGTCGGCTACCCACGGGTATCGCGCCACCGTGCCTTCCGCCTGGAAACCGAGGCGGTGCCATGGCGCCACGCCCCGGAAGACCTGGCCGCCTGGCAAGAGGGCCGCACCGGCCTGCCGATCATCGATGCGGCCATGCGCCAACTGCTGGAAACCGGCTGGATGCACAACCGCCTGCGCATGATCGTCGCCATGTTCCTGACCAAGAACCTGCTGATCGACTGGCGCGAGGGCGAGCGCTTCTTCATGCGTCACCTGATCGATGGCGACCTGGCGGCGAACAACGGCGGCTGGCAATGGAGCGCCTCCACTGGCACCGATGCAGCGCCGTACTTCCGCATTTTCAACCCGATCAGCCAGTCGCAGAAGTTCGACCCCGAAGGCCAGTTCATTCGCCAGTGGGTGCCAGAGCTGGCCGGGCTGAACAAGCGCGACATTCATGACCCATCCGCACTGGGCGGCTTGTTCGCGCCCGCCGGTTATCCACGCCCGATCGTCGATCTGTCACGCTCGCGTGAACGCGCGTTGGCGGCGTTCAAGAACCTGTCTGCGCGGGAGGTTCCGGCATGAGTGCATTTCTTCACGATTTCGCCGAGCGCTTCGCCGCGCTGAACAAGGACAACCTCGATCTGCTCGGCAAGCTGTACAGCGACGACGTGCTGTTTCGTGACCCGCTGCATGAGGTGCACGGCCTGACGGCGGTACGCCGCTATTTCGCCGAGCTGTACGCCAATGTGGAAGCGCTGCATTTCGAATTTCACGGCTTCGATCAGGTCGCCGAAGGGGAAGGCTACCTGCGCTGGACCATGCGCTATCGCCATCCGCGCCTGCGCGGCGGCGCCGAGATCGCCGTCGAAGGCTGCTCGCACCTGCTCTGGCGCGAGCGCGTCTATCAACACCGTGATTATTTCGATGCCGGCGCACTGCTCTACGAACATCTGCCGCTGCTCGGTAGCGTGATCGCCTGGCTGAAACGGAGGCTGGCATGAAACGTATCTGGCTCACTGGCGCCAGCAGCGGCATCGGCGCCGCACTGGCCGAAGAATTGCTCAAGGCCGGCCATCAGCTGGCGCTGAGCGCGCGTAGTAGTGGCCCACTGCAGGACTTCGCTGCTCACTATGGCGATCAGGTGCTGGTCGCCCCAGGTGATCTGACCGACGCCGAGCAGGTACACGCGATTGGCGAGCGCATCGCTCAACAATGGGGCGCGCTGGATTGCGTGATCCTCAACGCCGGCACCTGCGAATACGTCGATGTGCGCCAGTTCGAGGCGGCGATGATCGAACGCGTGGTCAGCGCCAACCTGTTTTCCGCCAGCCACTGCATCGAAGCCGCCCTGCCCCTGCTGCGCCAGGGCGAGCGCCCACACCTGGTCGGCGTTGGCAGCTCGGTGACCTTCATGCCGCTGCCGCGCGCCGAAGCCTATGGTGCCTCCAAGGCCGCCATGCGTTACCTGATGCAGACACTGCGTATCGACCTGGCCAGCGAGGGCATCGACGTCACCCTGGTCAGCCCCGGCTTCGTCGACACCCCGCTGACGCAGAAGAACGACTTCCCGATGCCCATGCGCTGGCCGGTCGAACGCGCCGCGCGATACATCGCCGAGCGTCTGGACAAGCGCCCGCACGAGATCGCCTTTCCCACTCTCTTCATCGCCGTGCTGAAACTGCTCGGCAGCCTGCCCAGCAGCCTGCAACTGGCCATAGGTCGCCGCCTGGCGCGCAACGAGGACAACGCATGAAAATCGCCATCGTCGGCAGCGGTATCGCCGGCCTGACCTGTGCCTACCTGCTCAATCGCCAGCACGACATTCAGGTGTTCGAGGCCAGCGACTGGATCGGTGGTCATACCCACACCGTCGACGTGCAGGTGGACGGTCGCAGCTACGCCATCGATACCGGTTTCATCGTCTTCAACGACTGGACCTACCCCAACTTCATCCGCCTGCTGGAGCAGATCGGCGTCGGCTTCAAGCCCACCGAGATGAGCTTCTCGGTCAGCGACCCGGCCACCGGCGTGGAGTACAACGGCCACGACCTCAATACCCTGTTCGCCCAACGCAGCAACCTGCTGTCGCCGGCGTTCTGGGGCATGCTGCGCGACATCCTGCGTTTCAATCGCCAGTCGCTGGACGACCTCGCCAACAACCGCATCAGCGCCGACACCACGCTCGGCCAGTACCTCGACAGCAACGGCTATGGCCGCCGCTTCATCGAGCATTACATTGTGCCGATGGGCTCGGCCATCTGGTCGATGTCGCTGGCCGACATGCTTGGTTTCCCGCTGCAGTTCTTCGTGCGCTTCTGCAAGAACCACGGCCTGCTCTCGGTCAGCGACCGGCCGACCTGGCAGGTGATCGAAGGCGGCTCGCGCAGCTATGTGGCGCCCTTGACCGAAAGCTTCGCCGAGCGCATTCGCCTCAATTGCCCGGTCAGCCGCGTCGTCCGTGATCAGGATGGCGTCACCCTGCACAGCGCGGCCGGAGCGGAGCGCTTCGACAAGGTGATCTTCGCCTGCCACAGCGACCAGGCCCTGGCCCTGCTCGATCAGGCCAGCGAGAAGGAAAGTGAAATTCTCGGCGCCCTGCCCTATGCCAACAACGACGTGGTGCTGCATACCGATACGCGCCTGCTGCCCAAGCGCAAGCTGGCCTGGGCCAGCTGGAACTATCGCCTGGGCGGACCAAGCGATCAGCCGGCGGCCGTGACCTACGACATGAACATCCTGCAGGGCATCGACAGCGATACCACCTTCTGCGTCAGCCTCAACCAGACGGCCGCCATCGACCCGAGCAAGATCCTCGCGCGCTTCCAGTACGCCCACCCGCAGTACAGCCTGGCCGGTACCGCCGCCCAGGCGCGCTGGGAAGAGCTGCTCGGCGCGCAGCACACCTACTATTGCGGCGCCTACTGGGCCAACGGTTTTCATGAAGATGGCGTGGTCAGCGCACTGCGCGTAGCGCGTGCCTTCGGAGAGACGCTCTGATGCACAGCGCCCTGTACAGCGGCTGGGTGCAGCATCGCCGCTTCGCCCCGCGCGCCCATGCCTTTCGCTATCGCATGGGTCTGCTGTACCTCGACCTGAGTGAGCAGGCGCAGCTGTTCGCCCTGTCAAAGCTGGCCGGTTCCGGCCGCTGGGCGCCATTCGCCTTTCGCGAGAGCGACTACCTACCCGAGTCCACCCGCCAGGGCGTGGCACTGCATGAGGCGGTGCGCGATCGCGTGGAGCAGGCACTGGGCACACGCCCGCAAGGTCGCATCTGCGTGCTGACGCAGCCGCGCAGCTGGGGCCTGGCCTTCAATCCAGTGAGCATCTTCTACTGCCATGACGCCGACCAGCGCCTGATGGCGATTCTCTGTGAAGTCAGCAATACGCCGTGGCGTGAGCGTTATCACTATGTGCTGCCGGCAGAGGGCGAAGGCCGCCATCAAGTCAGCGTCGATAAGGCCTTTCACGTCTCGCCCTTCCTGCCGCGCGAGCTGCAATACCGTATGAGTTTCAGCGCCGTGGGCGAACGCCTTGGCGTGCACATGGCCGACTGGCAAGGCGAAACCAAGATGTTCGATGCCAGCCTCAGCCTGCACCGCGAAGGCCTCAACCGCGCCAGCCTGCACCGCTACCTGCTGAGTTTCCCCTGGATGACCGGCAAGACCCTGGCCGCCATCTACTGGCAGGCGATGCGCCTGCTGTTCAAGCGCATCCCGATTTTCGACCACAAGCCCGCGGAAGGCAGCTTCCGTGTCGCCCGCCCGCAAGTGAAGGACATGCACCATGAAGAGCTCTAGCCTGAATCCCACCAGAAGTCTGGTACGCAGTGGCAACGGCATTGGCGCCGGTCTGTTGCGGCGCGCCGTGATACGCCAGTTGCAGAGCCTGCACCACGGCCTGCTGGTGATCCACGAGGCGGGCGACAGCCTGCACTTCGGTAACCCGCAGGCCAGCCTGCGCGCCGAAATCACGGTGCATGACCCTGCGGTCTGGGGCCTGGTGGCGGGTAACGGCTCGATCGGCTCGGGTGAGGCCTATATCCATGGCTACTGGAGCACGCCGGACCTGACGGCGGTGATCCGCATCTTCGTCGCCAACCTCGACGTGCTGGACGCCATGGAAGGCGGCCTGGCGCGCCTCGGCAGGCCGCTGATCCAGGGCCTGCACTGGCTCAATCGCAACACCCGCAAGGGCTCGCGCCGCAATATCGCCGCGCACTACGACCTGGGCAATGACCTGTTCGAACAATTCCTCGACCCTACCATGATGTATTCGGCAGCCATGTTCGCGAACGAGGACGACAGCCTGGAACAGGCGCAGCTCAACAAGCTCCAGCGCATCTGCCAGAAACTTGCACTGCAGCCTACGGACCACTTGCTGGAGATCGGTACCGGCTGGGGCAGCATGGCCATCTACGCCGCTACTCATTACGGCTGCCGGGTGACCACCACCACCTTGTCGCGCGAGCAGCACGCCCACACCGAGCGACGCATTCGCGAGCTGGGCCTGGAGGATCGCGTCACCCTGCTGCTGGAGGACTACCGCGACCTCGATGGCCAGTACGACAAGCTGGTCTCCATCGAGATGATCGAAGCCGTCGGCCATCGCTTCCTGCCCACCTATTTCGAGCAGTGCGCGCGCCTGCTCAAGCCCGACGGGCTGATGCTGCTGCAGGCCATCACCATCCGTGATCAACGCTACGAACAGGCCTGCAAGTCGGTGGACTTCATCCAGCGCTACATCTTCCCCGGCGGCGCCCTGCCCTCGGTGCAGAAGATGCTCGACGTGGTCACCCGGCATACCGACTTCAACCTGCATCACATGGAAGATTTCGGCCTGCACTACGCGCGTACCCTGCGCCTGTGGCACGACAACCTGCGTCACGCGCGGCAGCGCCTGGAGCAGTTGGGCTACGACGATTACTTCTATCGCCTGTGGGAGTTCTACCTCTGCTATTGCGAAGGCGGCTTCCTCGAACGCACCATTGGCACCGCGCAATTGCTGCTGGCCAAACCGGCCGCACGCCCTGCGCCTCTGTTAGGAAACTTCGATGCCTAAGCTGATCGCCAATGCCCTCCTGTTCCAACTCGGCTGGCTGGTCTGCGTCTTTGCTGGCGACAGCCCCTGGCTGCTGGTGGTGGCAGTGATCATTGGCGTGCACCTGCTGTGGGTCAGCAGTTGGGCGGCCGAAGGCAAACTGCTGCTCAGCGTGTTTCTTGCCGGCAGTGCACTGGACAGTTTTCTGCTCAACCTCGGCGTGTTCGATTTCGGCGAGGAGCGCCAGCTGATCCCCCTGTGGCTGGCCTTGCTCTGGCTGTTGCTGGCCAGCACGCTCAATCACTGTCTGGCCTGGACTGCCCAGCCCTGGTGGCGAGCCAGCCTGCTCGGCGCGGTTGCGGCACCGCTGTCCTACTACGGCGGCGCCAAGATTGCCGGCGTCGCGCTGCCACTGGGTACCTGGCCAACCCTGGCGATCTTCGCGCTGGTCTGGGCCGTGGTGATGCCGGTACTGCATGGCTTCGCCAAGCTCTATCGTGCGCAATACGAGCAGAGCCTGCGCAGCCGCCGCTCGGCCTAGCCGATAGCCTCCGTAGGAGCGGCGCCTCGCCGCGAACCGCTTCGGCTCTGGTTCGAAAAGCTTCGCCCCGGGGCGGGGCTCCTACAAAAAGCACAAATGCCCGCATGTGTAGGAGCGGCGCCCCGCCGCGAACCGCTTCGGCTCGGGTTCGAAAAGCTTCGCCCCGGGGCGGGGCTCCTACGAAAAGCGGCTTGCGGCCTGCTGAACTGACGGCACTGTCCGCTGCACCCTGTCAGCCCAAGCCCCGCGTATCCACTGCATGGCGTACACTGCCGCGCCATGAGCCAGACCATCCCCCATACCCAACTGCCAACCGAACCCGAGATCAGTTGCAGCACCTGCGCGGCTTGCTGCTGCCAGTTGGAAGTGATGCTATTCGGCGATAACGACGTGCCGCAGCATTTGATCGATACCGACCAGTGGGGCAGCGAAGTGATGCGTCGCCTGGACGACAACTGGTGCGCAGCGCTGGACCGCAACAGCATGCGCTGCACCATCTACGAGGTGCGCCCACTGATCTGCCGGGAGTTCGAGCTGGGTGCGGCCGAATGCCTGGAAGAGCGCCGGGGCATCGCTCAGGCCTATCGCTAGCGGAGCGCGCCGCGCAGGCCAGAGGCACAATGAAAAAGACCGGGGCTTGCCCGGTCTTTTTATTCAGAAGCTCATGCGGTAATGCACGGTGTAGGCTTCCGCGCCGTCATTGGGGTTCTTCAGGCCCGCGTTGGAATAGTGAATGGCACGCAGACCAATCTCCTGTCCCGCGAAACGCAGGCCGACGCCGATACGGTCTTCGAACTGAAACGACGAGCCCAGATCGTTGCTCTCCAGCTCGGTGCTGGAGAACGCCGCAACGCCGATGCCGGCTTCGATGTATGGACGCACGTTCTGCCCGGCGAACTCGTAAACGAATACCGGCGCGAAAGAAACGCTGTGGTTACTCGCCGTGTCGTCGCCATCCCAGTAGGTGTAACCGAGGTCCCAGTAACCAGTCAGACGTCCATAGCTGCTCTCCAGCCAGCTGTGGTTCCAGTCCCACTGCGCGCCCAAGCGATAAACCATGGTGGAGTCGCCACTCTGACCAATAGCCGCGGTTACGTCCGCAGCCTGCGCAGCACCCATGGTTCCAAACGTCAGGGCCGTAGCTGCGGCAAAGGCATATAACTTCTTCATGAGTCATTCCTTGTATAGCGGGAGGTTTTTATCAGGCTCGTTACAAAAATATAGAAGTATTCGATATCAGAGAAAGCCCAAACCGAAAAAAATTCACTATATCGAAAGCACTTCGGCCGTTTCACTCAACAAAATCGGCAATACTCGGCAAAGTTGCGCAGTGTTTCCGCTGCTCCAGTAGCGAGTGGCCCGAGTGGGCGCAGTTGCCAGCATGTCGTGCTGAGTGAGCAAACGCTGCAGCTGCCGCGCCACTGCCGCGCCGGTATCGATGAGGGTCACCGAAGGTGGCACCAGCTCGACCAGCAGCGGACGCAGGAAGGGATAGTGGGTGCAGCCGAGAATCAGCGTGTCACAGCCCTCGGCCAACAGCGGCGCCACATAACCTTGCAGCAGTTCGCGCGTGGCCGGTGCCTGCAGCTCGCCGGCCTCGATGCATTCCACCAACCCCGGACAGGGCTGGGTGATCACCCGCACATCATTGGCGAAGCGATCGAGCAGTGCAGCGAACCTGGCGCTCTTGAGCGTACCGGTGGTTGCCAGCACACCGACCACGCCACTGCGGGTCGCCGCCGCCGCCGGTTTTACCGCCGGCTCCATGCCGACGATGGGCACGTGCGGATAGCGCTCGCGCAACTCGGCACCAGCCGCAGCCGTCGCCGTGTTGCAGGCTAGCACCAGGGCCTTGGCACCCTGCGCCAGCAAGTGTTCGGTGATCAGCACGCAGCGTTCGCGAATGTATTCCGGGCTTTTTTCGCCATAAGGCACATGACCGCTGTCGGCGACGTAAAGCAGCGACTCGTTGGGCAGCAGTTGGCGAATCTCACGCAGCACCGACAGGCCGCCGACGCCGGAATCGAACACGCCAATCGGCGCCTGCGACTGACTCATTTCAAATCATCCCCACGGCTACGCAGCCTATCGTTAGCGCCCACCGCACACCTCGCAAACCGGATCACGCTTGACCCGCAACTCGCGAAAACGCGTACCCAGCGCGTCGATCAGCAGCAGACGGCCTACCAGCGGCTCACCGAAACCGGCCAGCAGCTTGAGCGCCTCCAGTGCCTGCAGGCTACCGACCAGCCCCACCAGCGGGCCGACCACGCCGGCCTCGCTGCAGGTCAGCTCGGCCTCGCTGCCGTGGCCATACAGGCAGTGATAGCAAGGGCTGGCGGCGTTGCGCGGATCGAACACCGAGAGCTGGCCTTCCAGGCGGATCGCCGCCCCGGAGACCAGCGGCTTGCCCGCCGCGACGCAGGCAGCATTGACCGCCTCGCGGGTGGAGAAATTGTCCGAGCAGTCCAGCACCAGGTCGACGGAGCTCACGGCGGCGGCCAGCGAGTCGACGTCCAACGCCTGCCGATGCGGCACCAGTGTGATCTGCGGATTGATCGCCCCCAGCCGCGCCATGGCCGAATCCACCTTAGCCTGACCGATGCTGGCGGTGTCGTGGGCGATCTGCCGCTGCAGGTTGGTCAGGTCCACCGTATCGAAGTCCGCCAGGTGCAACTCACCGACGCCAGCGGCCGCCAGATACAGCGCCACCGGCGAGCCCAGCCCGCCCATACCGACGATCAATACACGGCCCTGTTTGAGGCGCAGTTGGCCTTGCACATCGATCTGTTTCAGCAGGATCTGCCGGCTGTAACGCAGCAGCTCATCATCGCTCAGCATCTGATCACTCACGGTCGAAACGTCCCAAACTGATGCGCTCATGACCACCCAGGTCACGCCGACTATTGACCTCGACGAAGCCGCCCTCGCTGAGCAAGCTGCGCACGGCCTCGGCCTGATCGAAGCCATGCTCCAGCAGCAGCCAGCCACCGGACAGCAGGTGCTGCGGCGCGGCCTGGATGATCACACGAATATCGTCCAGCCCGTCGCTGCCGGCGATCAGAGCGCTGCTCGGTTCGAAACGCACATCACCCTGTTCGAGATGCTGGTCGTCAGCGCGGATATAGGGTGGGTTGCTCAGGATCAGGCCATAACGCTGTCCGCTCAGTGCAGAGAACCAGTGGCTATGCAAGAACGCTGCGTTACCAAGTTGCAGGCGCTGACGGTTGCGCTCAGCCAGGGCCACGGCGTCCTCGACGCGATCCACGCCGGTCACCTGCCAGGCCGGACGCTCGCTGGCCAGGGCCAGGGCGATGGCGCCGGTGCCGGTGCCCAGATCGAGTACAGCCAGCGGCGTGGCCGGCAGCAGTTCGAGCGCGGTTTCCACCAGCAGTTCGGTGTCCGGACGTGGAATCAGGGTATGTGGCGCCACTTCCAGATCGAGGCTCCAGAAGCCCTGATGACCGAGGATATAAGCGACTGGCTCGCCCTGACGACGGCGTTGCAGGTGGTTCTGAAACAGGGCCAGTTGCTCGTCATCCAGCTCGCGCTCCGGCCAGGTACGCAGGTAACTGCGCGGCTTGTTCAGCGCGGCCGCCAACAGCAGCTCGGCGTCCAGCCGCGGCGTGGGCGAGTCGGGCAGGTCGGCGCTGTTAAGCAGGGATTCAATGGTGGCCATGTCGTTCTCGTAGCGGCGCCAGCCATGCGCACCGCTGCACTTAATCGCCCAACGCCGCCAACTGGTCGGCCTGGTACTCGGCCAGCAGCGGCTCGATGATGGCGTCGACGCCGCCTGCGATCACGTCGTTCAGCGAATACAGGGTCAGGTTAATGCGGTGGTCGGTCACCCGGCCCTGCGGGAAGTTGTAGGTGCGGATGCGCTCGGAGCGGTCGCCCGAGCCCACCAGCAGCTTGCGCGTTTCGGAGATTTCCTTGTGCGCCGCCGCTTCCTGCTGGTCCTGCAGCTTGGCCGCCAACCAGGCCATGGCCTTGGCGCGGTTCTTGTGCTGCGAGCGTTCTTCCTGACATTCCACCACGGTGCCGGTGGGAATGTGGGTGATGCGGATCGCCGAGTCGGTGGTGTTGACGTGCTGGCCACCGGCGCCGGATGAGCGGTAGGTGTCTACGCGCAAATCGGCCGGGTTGATCTCGATGGCCGCCTGCTCGTCCGGCTCCGGCAATACCGCCACAGTGCAGGCGGAGGTGTGGATGCGGCCCTGGGATTCGGTTTCTGGCACGCGCTGCACGCGATGAGCACCGGACTCGAACTTGAGCTTGGCGTAGACGTTGTCGCCCTCGACACGGGCGATCACTTCCTTGAAACCGCCGTGCTCGCCTTCGTTGGCCGACAGCACCTCGACGCGCCAACCCTGCCTCTCGGCATAGCGCGAGTACATGCGGAACAGATCGCCGGAGAAGATCGCCGCCTCGTCACCGCCGGTGCCGGCGCGGATTTCCAGATAGACGTTGCGGCCGTCGTTGGGGTCTTTCGGCAGCAGCATGCGCTGCAGCTTGTCTTCCAGGGTGACCAGCGCTTCCTTGGCCTGGGCCACTTCCTCTTCGGCCATCTCGCGCATGTCCGCGTCGCTGTCCTTGAGCAGCGCCTGAGCGCCTTCGAGGTCGCTCTGTACCTTGCGCAGCTCGCGGAAGGTGGCAATCACCGGCTCGATCTCGGCGTATTCCTTGGAATAGGCGCGAAACTGCGTCTGCTTGGAAATCACCTCGGCATCGCCGAGCAGCGCCGTCAGTTCCTCGAAGCGGTCGCTGAGGTTGTCCAGCTTGTTCAACAGTGAAGCTTTCATTGCAGACCTTTGTCCTGCGGCGCGCTCTCGTCGAGAGCGAACAATTCCTGGGCCAGGCTGAGCGCATCGACGCGCCCCTCGGCGGTGAGTTTCTTCATGCGTACGCTGGGTGCGTGCAGCAGCTTGTTGGTCAGGCCACGGGCCAGTTGCGCCAGCACATCTTCGGGATTGCTGCCGTTGGCCAGCATGCGCTGCGCCTTGGCCAGTTCCTCGTCGCGCAGACGCTCGGCCTGCTGGCGATAGGCCTTGAGCACATCGACTGCGGCCAGCTCGCGCAGGCGCAGCATGAAATCGTCGGTACCGGCTGCCACCAGCTCCTCGGCTGCCTGCGCGGCGCCCTGGCGGCTCTTGAGGTTTTCCTCGATGACCTCGTGCAGGTCGTCGACGGTATAGAGGTAAACGTCGTCCAGCTCGCCCACCTGTGGCTCGATATCACGCGGCACGGCGATGTCGACCATGAAGATCGGCTTGTGCCTGCGTTTTTTCAGCGCGCTTTCCACCGCCCCCTTGCCGAGAATCGGCAACTGGCTGGCGGTGGAGCTGATGACGATATCGCTGTGCGCCAGCTCATCGGGGATGTCCGACAGCAGCACCGCATGCGCGCCGAACTGCTCGGCCAACTGGCTGGCGCGCTCCAGGGTGCGGTTAGCGACGACGATGCGCTTGATGCCCTGATCATGCAGGTGGCGGGCGACCAGGCTGATGGTTTCGCCGGCGCCGATCAGCAGCGCCTGGCTGCGGTGCAGGTCGGCGAAGATCTGCTTGGCCAGGCTCACGGCAGCGAAGGCCACGGACACCGGGTTTTCACCGATGGCGGTATCGGTGCGCACCGTCTTGGCAGTGCTGAAGGTGGCCTGGAACAGACGGCCGAGCAACGGTCCGACGGTGCCGGCCTCACGCGCCACGGCGTAGGCGGACTTGAGCTGGCCGAGAATCTGCGGCTCGCCCAGCACCATCGAGTCAAGCCCGCAGGCGACGCGCATCATGTGCCGAACCGCGTCCTCCTCGCTGTACACGTAGGCGCAGGCGCGCAATTCGGCGACACTCAGGCGATGATAGTCGGCCAGCCACTGCAGCACTTCATCGCTGCTCAGTTGATCTTGCTCCAGGTACAACTCGCTGCGGTTGCAGGTAGAGAGGATCGCTGCCTCGCGGCTGGGTGTCAGCCGACACAGCTGCTGCAACGCCTCGACCAGTTGCTCCGGGGTGAAAGCAACGCGCTCGCGCACCTCTACCGAGGCGGTCTTGTGGTTGATACCGAGGGCGATAAAGGCCATGCAGGGTCGCTGAGGGGCAATACGGGAGCCGGCAATTGTCCTACTTCGCCCCCGAGAGAACAACTCCCGCGACCTATTGTCCCAATAGACAGTTCGCCGCATCGTCCTGGCCAGTGGGCTTGCTCCAAGGCTTGTGTCATGATGCCGCGAACGTCGCAGGGCACGCGCCAGCACGGCCCCCGCCCCGGAATAACGCACGACAAGGCACTATGAACAGACCCCTCGCGTTGCTCACTGCATTCGCCTTCCTCAGCGGCTGCCAAACCTTCGCCCCCAGCGAGCCGGACGGTACGCCGCCGGTACAGGAAGCCGATCAGACCACCCAGCTGGAACCGAGCGAATACGGCTCCTTCAGCGAGGAAACCCTGTTCGCCCTGCTCACTGCCGAGCTGGCCGGGCAGCGCAATCGCTTCGACATCGCCCTCAGCAACTACGTGCAGCAGGCCAACGCCACTGGCGATGCCGGTGTTGCCGAACGCGCCTTCCGCATTGCCGAGTACCTCGGCGCCGAACAGGCCGCGCTCGACAGCGCACTGATCTGGGCCAGGAGCGCGCCAAGCAACATCGACGCCCAACGCGCCGCCGCCGTGCAGCTGGCCCGCGCTGGCCGTTACGACGAATCCATGACCTATATGGAGCAGGTGCTGCAGCGCCAGGGCGATACCCACTTCGACTTCCTCGCCCTGTCCGCCGCAGAAACCGACCCGGATACCCGCGCCGGCCTGCTGCAGGGCTTCGATCGCCTGCTGAGCAAGAACCCGGACAACAGCCAGCTGCTGTTCGGCAAGGCCATCCTCCTGCAACAGGACGGCCGCGCCGAAGAGGCACTGAAGCTGCTCGAAGACAGCGCGGCGAGCAGCAACGAGGTATCGCCGATCCTGCTGCGCGCCCGCCTGCTGCAGAGCCTCGGCCGTGGCAAAGAGGCCATGCCGATCCTGCAGAAAGGCATCCGCAACAACCCCGACGACAAACGCCTGCGCCTGACCTATGCGCGCCTGCTGGTCGAGCAGGATCGCCTCGACGACGCCAAGGGCGAGTTCGCCAAGCTGGTGCAGGAAAACCCCAACGACGACGACCTGCGTTTCTCCCTGGCGCTGGTGTGCCTGGAAGCTGAAGCCTGGGAAGAAGCCATCGTCTACCTCGAAGAGCTGGTCGAACGCCGCAGCCATGTCGATGCCGCGCACTACAACCTCGGCCGCGCTTACGAAGCGCTGAGCGACAACGACAGAGCTCTGCAGGAATACGCCCTGGTCGGCCCGAGCAACGACTATCTGCCGGCCCAGCAACGCCAGGCCGAACTGCTGTTCGCCCAACAGCGCAATGAAGAAGCCAGCGCACGCCTGGCCCAGGCACGCAGCGCACAGCCCGATTACGCCATCCAGCTGTACCTGATCGAAGCCGAAGGCCTGAGCAATCACCGCCAGGTCGAGGCAGCCTGGAAGGTGATCAACGAAGGGCTGGAACAGTACCCCAACGACCTGAACCTGCTTTATACCCGCGCCATGCTCGCGGAAAAGCGCGATGACCTGGCCCAGCTGGAAACCGACCTACGCTATATCATCCAGCGCGAGCCGGAACACGCCATGGCGCTCAACGCCCTCGGCTACACCCTGGCCGACCGCACCACGCGCTATGAAGAAGCGCGCGAGCTGATCGAGAAAGCGCACCAGCTCAACCCGGACGACCCGGCGATTCTCGACAGCCTCGGCTGGGTCAACTATCGCCAGGGCAACCTCGACGAGGCCGAGCGCCTGCTGCGCCAGGCCCTGGAGAAATTCCCCGACCACGAAGTGGCCGCCCACCTCGGCGAAGTGCTCTGGGCCCAAGGCAAGCAGCGCGACGCCCGACGCGTCTGGCGCGACGCCCTCAGCGCAACGCCCGACAGCCCCATTCTGCGTGACACGCTGTTGCGCCTGACCGGTTCCGAGACTCTTTGATGCTTCGTCACCTACTCGTATTCAGCCTTATCGCCCTGCTCGCCGGCTGCGCCGGCCTCACCTCGCACGAAGCGCTGGAAGGCCAGGGCGACCCGGCCCAGTGGAAAGCCCACAAAGAGCAGATCACTCAGCTCGACGGCTGGCAGATCAACGGCAAGATCGGCATCCGCGCCCCGCAGGATTCCGGTAGCGCCACCCTGTTCTGGCTGCAGCGCCAGGATTACTACGACATTCGCCTGTCCGGCCCGCTGGGTGGCGGCGCCGCCCGCCTGACCGGCCGCCCGGGCGACATCCTGCTGGAAGTATCCAACCGCGGTCGTTTCCGCGCCGAATCGCCGGAAGCCCTGCTGCAAGAGCAACTGCGCCTGGACCTGCCGGTGTCCAACCTGCTCTGGTGGATTCGCGGCCTGCCCGCCCCGGAAAGCCGCAGCCGCATTACACTCGATGAGCAAAGCCACCTGGCGCAGCTGGAACAGGACGGCTGGCAGGTCGAATACCAGCGCTACACCGAGCAGAACGGCTACGCCCTGCCGGAGCGCCTGAAGCTCTACGGCCAGGACCTGGAAGTGACCCTGGTGATCAAGGACTGGCAGCCGCGTCAGTTGGGGCAGTAAGCGACCACATTCTCTGTGGGAGGGGCTTCAGCCGCGACAGCTTGCCCAGCGCCGCCCATAGCACGCAGCCGCGTGGATAGGCCACGCGGCCTGCTACTTCCGCGAACCACTTCCTCTCCCATTTATGGGAGAGGGCCGGGGAGAGGGTGATTTGCCGCCCCTCTCCCCCGCCCCTTTCCCGCAAGCGGGAGAGGGGAGGCAAGCCCCTAACACGACTCTTCAGCGCACTCCATGACCAACACCACCATCCCCAGCCACGCCGAACTGATCCTGCCCGCCCCCGCCAAGCTCAACCTGATGCTGCATATCCTCGGCCGCCGCGCCGACGGCTATCACGAGCTGCAGACCCTGTTTCAGTTTCTCGACCACGGCGACGAACTCGGCTTCAGCGTTCGCCAGGATGGCGAAATCCGCCTGCATACACCCATCGACGGCGTGCCACATGACAGCAACCTGATCGTGCGTGCGGCCAAAAGGTTGCAGGCAGCCAGCGGCACCCTACTGGGCGCCGATATCTGGCTGGACAAACGCCTGCCCATGGGCGGCGGCATCGGCGGCGGCAGCTCGGATGCCGCCACTACCCTGCTCGGCCTCGACCACCTGTGGAGCACCCAACTGGGCGAAGATCGTCTGGCCGAACTGGGCCTGGCCCTCGGCGCCGACGTGCCGGTATTCGTGCGCGGCCACGCCGCCTTCGCCGAGGGCGTTGGCGAGCGCCTGACCCCCGTAAAACTGGACGAACCCTGGTTCCTCGTCGCCGTACCGCAAGTCTTTGTAAGCACAGCAGAAGTTTTCGGCTCGCCCGAGTTGACACGGGATACGCCGCCCATTAAAGTTCGCAGCCTTCTTGCGGGGGGTGGTCGAAACGACTGCCAGCCGGTCGTAGAGAAGCGTTACCCTGAAGTTCGTAACGCTTTGATCTTGTTGAACAAATTTGTTTCAGCTAGATTGACCGGCACTGGAGCTTGCATATTTGGGAGCTTCCCAAATAGGGACGATGCTGATAAAGTCGCCCGCCAACTTCCAGGCACTTTGCCGAGCTTTGTCGCTCAAGGTCGCAACATTTCGATGCTGCACCGCAGGCTCCAAGCATTGGCCAAGAAGTGAATGCTCAGCATTCGGCTATACGATACAGGGGCGTCGCCAAGCGGTAAGGCACCAGGTTTTGATCCTGGCATGCGTTGGTTCGAATCCAGCCGCCCCTGCCATAACCTCCCTCGGGAGGCATCGAGAACCGAGTCAACAAGCATTCAACACAGAATATAGGGGCGTCGCCAAGCGGTAAGGCACCAGGTTTTGATCCTGGCATGCGTTGGTTCGAATCCAGCCGCCCCTGCCATTTTCCATACCCATCCAGGTATACCCCCAGCCGGCAGGTACTGCGCGTGTCCAAGATGATGGTCTTCACGGGGAACGCAAACCCCGATCTGGCGCGACGGATCGTTCGTCAGCTGCACATTCCCCTCGGCGATGCTTCGGTCGGTAAGTTCTCCGACGGCGAAGTCATGATCGAAATCAACGAGAACGTTCGCGGTAAGGACGTCTTCCTGATTCAGCCGACCTGTGCACCCACCAACGACAACCTGATGGAACTGGTAGTGATGGCCGACGCCTTCCGCCGTTCCTCGGCGACTCGCATCACTGCAGTCATCCCCTACTTCGGTTATGCCCGCCAGGATCGCCGTCCGCGTTCCGCGCGCGTGGCAATCAGCGCCAAAGTGGTTGCCGACATGCTCACCGTGGTCGGTATCGACCGCGTGCTGACCGTCGACCTGCACGCTGACCAGATCCAGGGCTTCTTCGACATCCCGGTGGACAACATCTACGGCTCCCCGGTCCTGGTCGACGACATCGAAGACCAGCGCTTCGACAACCTGATGATCGTCTCCCCCGATATCGGTGGCGTCGTACGTGCTCGCGCCGTGGCCAAGAGCCTGGGCGTCGACCTGGCGATCATCGACAAGCGTCGTGAGAAGGCCAACCAGTCCGAAGTGATGCACATCATCGGTGACGTCGAAGGCCGTACCTGCATCCTGGTCGACGACATGGTCGACACTGCCGGCACCCTGTGCCACGCCGCCAAAGCACTGAAAGAGCGCGGCGCCGCCAAGGTCTACGCCTACTGCACCCACCCGGTGCTGTCCGGCCGCGCCATCGAGAACATCGAGAATTCCGTCCTGGACGAGCTGGTGGTCACCAACACCATCCCGCTGTCCGCTGCTGCGCAGTCCTGCTCGCGTATTCGCCAGCTCGACATCGCCCCGGTCGTCGCCGAAGCGGTCCGCCGCATCAGCAACGAAGAATCGATCAGCGCCATGTTCCGCTAAGCGGAACTGGCCAGATCACACTGCCCCGCCTCGTGCGGGGCTTTTTGCCCTACCGCCCTAGGCTGGTCGCAAGCCACAAGGCGGTTTGGTTATTTTGGAGATGTGAAATGACTGTTGAATTTGCCCTGAATGCCGAAGTGCGTTCCGACCTGGGGAAAGGTGCGAGCCGCCGCCTGCGTCGTAACGTGTCCATGGTGCCTGCCGTGATCTACGGTGGCGACAAAGCCCCGCAATCGATCAGCCTGCTGGCCAAAGACCTGGCCAAGCTGCTGGAAAACGAAGCTGCCTTCAGCCACGTCCTGAGCCTGGACGTTGCCGGTACCAAAGAAAGCGTCCTGATCAAAGCCCTGCAGCGCCACCCGGCCAAAGGCTTCGTTCTGCACGCTGACTTCCAGCGCGTCGTAGCCGGCCAGAAACTGACCGCCCACGTACCCCTGCACTTCATCAACGAAGCAACCGCCGTTGGCGTGAAGCAGCAAGGTGGCGAGATCTCCCACACCATCAGCGAAGTCGAAGTTTCCTGCCTGCCGAAAGACCTGCCGGAATTCATCGAAGTCGACATGGCTGCCGTAGAAGTTGGCCAGACCGTCCACATGTCCGACCTGAAGCTGCCGAAAGGCGTTGAGCTGGTTGCTCTGGCTCACGGTAACGACCTGGCTGTCTCCAACATCCACGCCAGCCGCGTTAAAGACGAAGAAGGCGCTGCCGAGTAATCACAGCGCGGAACCCGCCCGGCAGGCGATCACGCCGGGCGATTTCCTCAAAAGGGCTCCTGTATGACTGCCGTACAACTGATCGTTGGCCTGGGTAACCCCGGCCCCGAATACGACCAGACCCGGCACAATGCAGGGGCCCTTTTCGTTGAGCGCGTGGCCGAGAGCCAGCGCGTCAACCTCAGCGTCGATCGCAAATATTTCGGCCTGGTGGGCAAGTTCGTTCACCAGGGGCGCGAAGTTCGCCTGCTCATCCCCACCACCTACATGAACCGCAGCGGCCAGTCCGTGGCGGCCTTGGCCAATTTCTTCAAGCTCAAGCCCGAAGAAATCCTGGTGGCCCACGACGAACTCGACATGCCACCCGGCGTCGCCAAGCTCAAACAGGGCGGCGGCCACGGTGGGCACAACGGCCTGCGCGACATCATCGCCCAGCTCGGCAACCAGAATAACTTCCATCGCCTGCGGCTCGGCATCGGCCATCCGGGGCACGCCAGCCTGGTATCCGGCTACGTGCTCGGACGCGCCCCACGCAGCGAACAGGAACTGCTCGACAAGAGCATCGACTTCGCCTTGGACGTCCTGCCGGAAATACTTGCCGGCGACTGGACCGTGGCCATGCGCAAACTGCATAGCCAGAAGGCCACCAAGTAACCATCTTTTACCGAGGGACACATCATGGGATTCAACTGCGGCATCGTCGGCCTGCCCAACGTCGGCAAGTCCACCCTGTTCAACGCCCTCACCAAATCCGGCATCGCGGCGGAGAACTTCCCCTTCTGTACCATCGAGCCGAACAGCGGCATCGTGCCCATGCCTGACCCGCGCCTGGATGCCCTGGCCGAAATCGTCAAACCCGAGAAGGTCATCCCCACCACCATGGAATTCGTCGACATCGCCGGCCTGGTCGCGGGCGCGTCGAAAGGTGAGGGGCTGGGCAACAAATTCCTCGCCAACATCCGCGAAACCGACGCCATCGCCCACGTAGTGCGCTGCTTCGAAGACGACAACGTCATCCACGTTGCCAACAGCGTCGACCCCAAGCGCGACATCGAGATCATCGACCTCGAACTGATCATGGCCGACCTCGACAGCAGCGAGAAACAACTGCAGCGCGTGGCTCGCACCGCTAAAGGTGGCGACAAGGAATCCGTGGCGCAGAAGGCCCTGCTGGAAAAGCTCATCCCCCACCTCACCGAAGGCAAGCCGGCGCGCAGCCTGCTGAAAGATCTGGGTGACGACGAGAAGCGCCTGGCCAAGACCTTCCACCTGCTCACCACCAAGCCGGTGATGTACATCGCCAACGTCGCCGAAGACGGCTTCGAGAACAACCCGCACCTCGACGTGGTAAAAGCCATCGCCGAAGAAGAAGGCGCCATCGTCGTGCCGGTGTGCAACAAGATCGAAGCCGAGATCGCCGAACTGGACGATCTCGAAGAAATGCAGATGTTCCTCGAAACCATGGGCATGGAAGAGCCGGGCCTGAACCGCGTGATCCGCGCCGGTTACTCGCTGCTCAACCTGCAGACCTACTTCACCGCAGGCGTGAAGGAAGTACGTGCCTGGACCGTCAAGGTCGGCGCCACCGCCCCGCAGTCGGCTGCAGCGATCCACACCGACTTCGAAAAAGGCTTCATCCGCGCCGAAGTCATCGCCTACAACGACTTCATCCAGTACAAGGGCGAAGCCGGCGCCAAGGAAGCCGGCAAATGGCGCCTGGAAGGCAAGGACTACATCGTCAAGGACGGCGACGTGATGCACTTCCGCTTTAACGTTTAAACGTGTGATCAACGTCTGACGATTTTTTCTGAACTCAGGAGCGCTCAATAGCGCTCGATGGAATGGGCAGGCCTTTTGAAATCAATAGCTTGCCTAACAATACGGTCTGCTGAGCGTTCCTATTGTTCATCGAGTTCTGAAAAAATCGGGGGTAGCGTTGGGGGTACTCGTGTTCAACCGTGGGGGTATTTTTCCCCGCAGTGGAGTCCAACGATGCCCGAGAATCTACTCACCGACCTCGAGGTCAGGTCGGCCAAATCGACTGATCGAGACTGGAAACTTTCAGACGGCGGGGGCTTGTTCCTGCTGGTTAAGCCCACCGGCGGCAAGCTCTGGCGGTGGAAGTACCGCCTGCAAGGCAAGGAGAACCTCTTTGCCATTGGCGGCTTTCCTCAAGTAAGTCTTGCGGAGGCGCGCGCGGCCCGTGAGAAGGCGCGTGCCTTGGTCAAGCAAGGCGTCCATCCTGCCCATGAACGGCAGCAGGTCAAGCAGCGCAACCTCGAAGCGCTGGAGGAACGCAAGCGCGCGAAGGAAAGCTCGTTCGCCAAGGTAGCGCAGGCGTACCTGGCCGAGATCAAGCCAGTCTTTGCGCTCAGTTCCTACCGCACGAAAGAATCCCGCATCAGGAAGTACCTGTCGCCGAAGTTTGATGGGTTGCCGATGAGCGACATCGGCGTGAAGCAGATCCGCCCTCTGCTGGAGGAATGCAAGGCACATGGTGCGTGGGCGGCCATCCATGTCAAAGGCGATCTTTCTGCCATCTTCGAGTTCGCGGTTGTGCGTGGCTTGGTAGAGGCCAATCCAATTCCCAGCCTGCGTGGGCTGCTGCGTGTGCCGCTCAGCGAGAGCAAGGCGGCGATGACGCGAGAGCAAATCCAGAAGTTCTATCAGGAGTTGTGCGGCTACAGGGGCTATCCGGAAACCTCGTTGTGTCTGCGGTTGATTGCGCTGACTGCCTGCCGTCCAGGGGAAGCGGCGGATGCCGAGTGGGACGAGTTCGACTTTGAGGATGCATTGTGGCGTCGGCCTGCGGTGAAGATGAAGGCGCGGCGTGACCATGTCAGCCCGTTGTCTGCACAGGCCATCGCCGTGCTGAAGGATTTGCAGTGCATCACGGGCGGTGGCCGCTATCTGTTCCCACACCGGAGCGGCAAGGGCTTCACCACGCCCAATCGGCTCACCTACGCAATGCGTGACATGAACCTGGGACGGGGTACAACGCCGCATTGCTGGCGGACGACCTTTTCGACTTGGGCCAATGAGAACGGGTACCGGCCTGATGCAATCGAGCGGCAGCTTGCCCACGTGGAAAGCAACAAGGTGCGGGCGACATATAACAAAGCACTGCTACTGGATCAGAGAAGGACGCTGTTGCAGGACTGGGCGGACTACCTGGGTGCTGCGGAGGGCAGCGGCACGGCATAGGGAAGAGTTGGCTGGGTGTTGCAGAACCAATGGACAGGGCGGCCTTTTCCTTTTCTGGATAGGGCCGTTGTCCCTTGAATGCCATTCCCTTGCCGTTCGCCTTCCGAAGGCTGGGTGCTGATAATGAGGTAGGTAATGAAATAAATGGGGTATTTTTTGATTAATTACCCTATTTTTGAGTTCATGTCGCCCATTTCCGCCCTGGTCAGCCATGCCAACTCCTCGCGACCGGTCCAATATTCAGGAAATGGGGTAGTCAAACACTGTTAATGAGGTATTTCTAGAGACAATGCCCCATTTAAAGGCTATGATTACCCCATTTACACAGCCTGGGCTTACATTTCCATGCACTCGCTCACACCCGAGTACCTCGCCGCGCTTCGCTTCGACGGCACCCAGGCTGCCACGTTGCGCTCACTGGGCGAGTACCAGGGCAAGCAGCAACTCTACGCCGCGCAGTCGCCCGAAGCCCTCAAGGGGCTGCGCCAGATCGCGGTGGTCGAGTCCACCGAGTCTTCCAACCGTCTGGAAGGCATTGTCGTCGCACCCTCGCGGCTGAAGTCTCTTGTCATCCGCAACGCAACGCCAAAGAGCCGTTCCGAACAGGAGATCGCCGGCTACCGTGACGCCCTGGCGCTGATCCACGAATCGGCCGCGCACATGCCCTTCAGCGAGGGCGTAGTGCTGCAACTCCACACCCTGCTGTACCGCTATATGCCGCAGGCGGGCGGGCGCTGGAAGGCTACCAATAACGACATCATCGAACGTCACCCGGACGGCACGTCATGTCTACGCTTCCAGCCAGTCGCAGCGCACCTGACGCCGATGGCCATGGGCGATCTGACCGTGCGATACGCCACCGCGCTGGATCAGCACCTAGCCGACCCTCTCGTACTGGTGCCGCTGGCGATGCTCGACTTCCTGTGCATCCACCCTTTCCCGGACGGCAACGGTCGCATGTCCCGCTTGTTGACCCTGCTGCTGCTCTACCACTTCGACTATGCCGTGGGCCGCTACATCAGTCTGGAACGCATCTTCGAGGAAACCAAGGAAGGCTATTACGAGACGCTGGAAGCCAGCTCGCAGGGCTGGCACCAGGGGCAGCACGACGTAAAGCCCTGGCTTGACTACTTCTGGGGCGCCTTGCTGCGGGCCTACCGCGAGTTCGAGGAGCGTGTCGGCACCATCGAGCGTGGCCGTGGCAGCAAAGGCGACCGGGTGCGGACGGAAGTTCTGGGGCGCACCCTGCCATTCTCGATTTCCGAGATTGAAGAAGCCTGCCCGGGCGTGAGCCGGGACATGGTTCGACTAGTGCTGCGAGCGATGAAATCAGAAGGCTTGATTGAATCGACTGGTAAGGGGCGAGGTGCGAAGTGGCTTCGCACCGATCAATCGGGTGAGAAATGAGTACTCAAAGAAACATCATCAGTCATGGCATCCGTGACAACCATACTCGCGGCAAGGTTGCCGACTTCCTGGCCGAGAAAATGGCCGCAGGCAGCCAACTTTCCGTGGTATCGGCCTACTTCACCATCTACGCCTACGATGCGCTGTCCAGTCAGCTTGACCAGATCGATCATCTGAACTTCCTGTTCGGCGAACCCCGCTTCATCGCTTCGCTCGACCCGGACAAGACCGACAAGAAAGCTTTCAAGATCGAAGACGAAGGCATGGAGTTGGCCAACCGCCTGCAACAGAAGGAAGTCGCTCGTCGCTGCGCTGCATGGTTGCGCGACAAGGTCGATATCCGCTCAGTCCGCCAGGCCAACCTTCTGCACGGCAAGCTCTATCACATTGACGATGGCCGACGTGAACATGCGCTATTGGGCAGCTCAAACTTCACCCGGCGCGGCCTCGGCTTGTCCGACACGCCCAACATCGAACTGAACCTCATTGTCGATGGCGACCGCGACAGGGCCGACCTCAAACAATGGTTCGATGAAATCTGGAGCGACGAAAAACTGGTTGCCGACGTCAAGGCCGATGTTCTGCGCTACCTGGAGCAGCTTTATGTCGATCATGCGCCGGAGTTCGTCTATTTCAAGACGCTCTACCACGTCTTCGAGCGCTTCCTGTCCGGGCAGGAAGCCGATGCCGCATTGTTCGACCAAACCGCCATCATCGACACAGAGGTCTGGAAGGCATTGTTCGACTTCCAGAAGGACGGTGTCAAAGGCGCCATCCACAAGATCAACCAGCATAACGGCTGCATCCTGGCCGACAGCGTGGGCCTGGGTAAAACCTACTCGGCATTGGCGGTCATCAAGTACTACGAGCTGCGCAATCACCGCGTGCTGGTGCTATGCCCCAAGAAGCTGCGCGACAACTGGACGGTCTATCTCGCCCAGAACAACAGCGAACTCAACCCCTTCCTCAAGGATCGCTTTGCCTACACCGTGCTCTCGCACACCGACCTGTCACGTGACAGCGGCCGCGTAGATGGCATCGACCTGGCAACGCTCAACTGGGGCAACTTCGATCTGATCGTCATCGACGAATCGCACAACTTCCGCAACAACACCAAGGGCAAGCGCGACGAAGAAGGCAACCTCATCAAGAAGAGCCGCTATGAGCGGCTGATGGACGACATCATCAAGACTGGGGTCAAGACCAAGGTGTTGCTGCTGTCCGCAACCCCGGTCAACAACGACCTTAAAGACCTGCGAAACCAAATCTACTTTGTCACCGAAGGGCGCGATACTGCCTTTTCGCAGAGCTTCGGCATCAACAGCATCAAGGACACGCTTACCGTCGCCCAAAAGACCTTCATGGAGTGGGCCAGGCGCTCTGGCGAGCGGGATGCCCGTGATTTGATGGAAAGGCTCTCCGCCGGGTTCTTCACCCTGCTGGACGAACTCACCATCGCCCGTTCGCGCAAACACATCCAGAAGTATTACAAAGCTTCGATGGCACAGATCGGGCAATTTCCGAAGCGCAGGAAGCCGGAATCCGTATTCTCCGAGATCGATCTCAAGGGCCGCTTCCTTTCCTATGACAAGCTGAACGACGAGATCGACAACTACCAGCTTTCCATCTTCAAGCCGTCCAAGTACGTGCTGGAAGCGTTCAAGGCGCAGTACGAAGACCATCGCGTCAAGAACTTCAGCCAGGAGAACCGCGAGAAGTTCCTGATCGGCATGATGAAGGTGAACTTCCTCAAGCGCCTGGAAAGCTCTGTGCGCGCCTTTGCCATCACCATGGAGCGCACCGTCAGCAAGATCGAAGACCTGGAAGAACGACTCAAGCAGTTCCTGCAACACCAGGCCGAGACGGCGGAAGACATCCAGCCTGATTTCTTCGTGGAGCCAGCCGAAGAAGACGAAGAACTGGCCCAGGCCTTCCAGGCGGGAACCAAGCTCAAGTACCGCATGGAGCATATGGACGTGGCCGCCTGGCTGGCCGATCTGACCACCGACAAGCAACAGCTTTCGCTGCTGGCCGATGCTGCCCAAGCCGTCGATGCATCGCGCGATGTCAAGCTCGCCGAACTCAAGCGCCTCATCGAACACAAGGTGCGTCACCCCAGCACCAACACACTGGGCGAGGAAAACCGCAAGGTCATTGTGTTCTGCGCCTTCGCCGATACCGCTGCCTATCTGTACGAAGAATTGGAAGACTGGTCACGCAACACGCTGGGCGTTCACATCGCTCTGGTGTCTGGCGGCGCACGCCCCAATCGCAGCACCTTCGGCCAGGCCGACTTCACCCACATCCTCACTAACTTCGCTCCGCGCGCCAAACAACGGGGCAAGATGAAGTCCATGCCGCAGGATGGCGAAATCGACATCCTCATCGCCACCGACTGCATCTCTGAAGGCCAAAACCTGCAGGACTGCGACTACCTCATCAACTACGACATCCACTGGAACCCGGTGCGCATCATCCAGCGCTTTGGTCGTATCGACCGCATCGGCAGTCCCAACAACGCCATCCAGCTCGTCAACTTCTGGCCCACGCCGGACTTGAACAAGTACATCAATCTCAAGAACCGTGTCGAGGCGCGTATGGCTCTGGTCGATATCGCCGCCACGGCGGAAGACAACATCCTGCAAGCCGAAGACCTAGAAGACCTCATCAAGCAGGACATGCGCTACCGCGACAAGCAATTGCTGCGACTCAAGGACGAAGTGCTCGATCTGGAAGACTTCAACGAATCCGTCGCGCTGGGAGAATTCACGCTGGATGACTTCCGCATGGAACTGGCCACTTACATCGAAGCCAACCGAGAGAAGCTGGAAGAAGCTCCTTTCGGCCTTTACGCCGTAGTGCCTCCGCACGCCGAGTACAGCGCCATCAAGCCCGGCATCATCTATTGCCTGAAGCAGCGCATCGACGCCGCCGGCAATGAGGCAGTCAACCCGCTGCAACCGTATTTCCTCGTCTATATCCGTGACGATGGCGAGGTGCGCTACAACTTCACCGCGCCCAAGCAGATTCTGGAAATCTTCCGCGCGGTCTGCCAGGGCCAGACCGAACCACACGCCAAGCTGTGCAAGCTGTTCGACGAAGAGACTGCCCACGGGCAGGACATGAGCTGCTACAGCGGCCTGCTCGACAAAGCGGTGGCTGCCATTGCCGCACAGTTTGGGCGCAAGAACGCAGGGAATCTTTTCTCAGGGCGTGGTGGCAAGCTGCTGAGCAGTCAGAGCGCTATCAAGGCCACAACTGACTTTGATCTTATTACTTGGCTGGTGATCAAGCATGAGCAATAGCACCCAAATGAAGCAGGCAATCAGCCAGCGCATCCAAAAACTTTCCAGCCAGCCCTTGCGTCAAGCTGCGCTGTCGCTGTTTTCCACTTTGGGCTACGCATCCGACCGTACCGTTGAAACGCCTTCGGTTGCCGAGTTCCGTGCGCAGTTCGATTCAGAATCCAAGCTGGAACACCCGGCAGCACTGATCGCAAGCTGGCAGTCTGCTGAACTGTTGTTCCAGCTTACAGACGAAGAGCTTTCCCGCAGCACCGCGCTGTTCAAGGATGAAGCCGTCAAGACCTCCCTGCTTCAGTCCTACGTCTTCATCGCCATCGAACTGGCGGATGGCGACTACGCACGCGGCAAGCTCGCTGGTATCGCCCGCCAGATCAACCGCATCTTCCCAATGCCGGTGATGGTGCTGTTCAAGATCGGCGGGCGGTTCTCCATCGCCGTCATCAATCGCCGCTTGAACAAGCGCGACGACAACAAGGACGTATTGGGCAAGGTCACGCTGATCCAGAACATTGCCATCGAAAATCCTCACCCTGGCCACCTGGACATCCTGGCATCGTTCTCGCTGGCCGAGCTGACTGAGGGTCGCCGTGTCATCCAGAACTTCGACCAGCTTCATGCCGCCTGGGAAGAAGTCTTCAATGTCGAACTGCTTAACAAGCGTTTCTATCGCGAACTCGCCAACTGGTATTTCTGGGCGCTGCCACAAGTCGATTTCCCGGCCGACATCGAAAAGGACGACGAAAAGCGCCGTGCCACCGGCCTCATCCGCCTGCTTACGCGCCTCATCTTCTGCTGGTTCCTCAAGGAGAAGAACCTCGTGCCCGACAAGCTGTTTGTCGAGGATGAACTGAAGAAGATTCTCAAAGACCTGTCGCCCGACGCCTCCACCTACAACGAGGCCATCCTGCAAAACCTGTTCTTCGCCACGCTCAACCAGCGCATGGGCAAGGATGCCAAGGGCCAGCCCTATCGCGCTTTTGCCAAGGACGAAGGCTTTCCGAAGAACCGCACCACCTACGGTGTGGACACGCTCTATCGCTACGAAGATCACTTCCGCGATCCCGCTACCGCGCTCGATCAGTTTGCCGATGTGCCGTTTCTCAATGGCGGCCTGTTCGAGTGCCTTGACCGCACCGAGGAAGCAACGGGCAAGAAGCGCTACCTCGACGGCTTCTCACGCACAAAGAACAAGCGTCCAACCCTGCCCAACCACCTCTTCTTCAGCGTGGAGCATGAAGCAGACCTCTCGGACGCTTATGGCGACAAGAAGCGCAAGAAGGAGAAGGTTCGCGGGCTTCTGCATATCCTGAACGCCTACAAATTCACCATCGTCGAAAACACGCCGGTCGATCAGGAAATCGCGCTTGACCCCGAACTGCTGGGCAAAGTGTTTGAGAACCTGCTGGCCTCCTACAACGAGGAAACCAAGACCACTGCCCGCAAGCAGACAGGCTCCTTCTATACTCCGCGCCCCATCGTTGAATACATGGTGGATGAGTCGCTCAAAGCGCATCTCACCGGCGCGCTGATCAAGGCCGGCATGAGCGAGCAGGACGCGAAGGCTGGCCTGGATATCCTCTTCGCCTACACCGAGCGGGCGCATCCATTCAATGAGAAAGAAGTCGCCACGCTGCTGGATGCCATCCACACCTGCAAGATTCTCGACCCGGCTTGTGGCTCTGGCGCGTTCCCGATGGGGATGCTGCACAAGCTGGTTTACATCATCCACAAGCTCGACCCCGACAACGCGCTCTGGAAGCAACTCCAGATTGATGCCGCCGCGAAGATTCCCGATTCTTCCGCGCGTCAGGCGGCCATCGCCGCCATCGAGCGCGACTTTGCCGACAACGAGGATGACTATGGGCGCAAGCTTTACCTGATTGAGAACTGCCTCTATGGCGTGGACATCCAGCCCATTGCCATCCAGATTTCCAAGCTGCGCTTTTTCATCTCCCTGGTTTGCGACCAGCGCACTAACCGCAACAAACGCGAGAACCACGGCATTCGCTCGCTGCCGAACTTGGAAACAAAGTTCGTTGCTGCCAATACTCTCATTGGTCTGCCCGAAATGGATCAGTTGGCACTGCTTCCTGCACGCGTTCACCAGATCGAAGCTGAAATCGAAAGCCTCTACCACGGCCACTTCGGTGTGCAAAGGCGCGACCAGAAGCTCGCCCTCCAGAAGAAGATCGAAACTCTTCGAGAAGAGCTTGGGAGAGAACTTGCCCAGAGCCTCGGCTCATCCAAGAAGGCACAGCATATTGCTGAATGGAACCCTTTCGACCCGCAGACTACAGCCGATTTCTTCGATCCGCATTGGATGTTTGGGCGTTCACTGGCCGGCGGATTCGATATCGTCATCGGCAATCCGCCGTATTTCAAAGAAAACGACGACAAAAAACGATTCGATAGCCTTCGCAACCTTCCCTGCTACCAGGGAAAGATGGACGTCTGGTATCTTTTCGTAGACGTAGGCTTGGACATTTTGAAGCCCAAAGGAATTCTATCATTCATTGCCACGAACAATTGGGTGACGAATGCTGGCGCATCCAAATTGCGGGACAAGATCTTGGCGGAGGCATTGCTCGTCGAGCTGATCGACTTCCAGAATTTCATGATATTCGAGTCGGCGGCCATCCAGACGATGGTCATGCTGTTGATTAAGCAGCAGAGCCCACAGCGCTACAAGGCCGAAATTTCCAAGGCTCCATCCGACTTTTCACGTCAGGACGTTTACAAACTGTCCTCTGGGGTGCCGAAGCAAGATGCCAATCTTCAGACCTATATGGTTGAAGTCGATCGCGTAGCAATGGCCGGCAAGACACTGCTGTTCAATTCCGGCGACAAGAATTTGATTCTCGACGCAATTCAGCAGCGAGGGTCTTTCTACATCGAAAAGTCGGAAATAGCCCAGGGCATCGTTCCAAATCCCGACCGGGTGAACTCTAGGAACATAAAAACACTTGGCGAAAAAAAGGCGGAGCAGCGCGGAATTAACGTCGGCGATGGTGTCTTTGTCCTAGACAAAGAAGAGGCGAAAGTTATTCGCGGGGAAGATCGCCGATTTCTGAAGCCGCTATATGAGCCTGTCCACATCAGAAAGTACCACCGCAGCCCCACGGACTTGAGCATCCTTTATACGAAAAAGGGGCTCATTTCGCCAAATGAAGCTCCATCCGTCATCAAGCACCTTTCCCAGTTTCGGGAGATCATGGAAGAACGTCGCGAGAATCAGACCGGCCAGATTGCCTATTTCAACCTTCACTGGCCACGTGACGAGGCGTTCTTTCGCGAAGGTGACAAAATTCTCTCCCCGAGAAAATGTGTATCACCGACGTTTTATTTTACGCGAGATCTAGCTTACGTAATGCTCTCGATGAATGTCATTAAGACATCACGCATCGACATGCGCTACTTGTCCGCCGTCCTGAACTCGTCAGTGATTCACTACTGGCTGAGATTTCGCGGAAGCATGCAGGGTCTTAATTTTCAGGTGGATGCGGCACCGATTCAGCAGATCCCCGTCGTCAAGCCGGCTGTAGAAGTCCAGGAGAACATTGCGAACTTGGTTGCGTTGATCCAAGCGGTACACGGGTTTGGTGACCTGACTGTCGCGGGCTTCTTTGAAGACCTCATCGATGCCTGCGTGATGGAATGCTATTTCCGCGATCACATGGCCGAGCGCGACTTGTTGTTCATCGACGCTCTCGTCCCACATCTCGCCGTCTACGATCCCGCCGCTTCGGACTCGAAGCGGCGCGATTTCATTGCACAACTTTATCGTTCACTGAACGAGCCCGAGTCGAAAATGCGCAACCGTCTACTGCGCATTTCCGCCGACAGCCCCGATCTCTTGGCCGTCATCAAAGAGGAGGGCAAGGTATGAAGGCGCGCTTGCACCACATCGCCATCACCAACTTCAAAGCTTTCCGTGAGTTTTCGCTTAAGCTGGAGGGGCGCCACCTGTTGGTATACGGCGCCAATGGTGCAGGCAAGTCTTCGCTGTATTGGGCGCTCTACACCTTTCTCCAGAGTGCGGGAAAGAAGCCGAGCGGCAGTATCGCCAAATATTTCGATCCTGCGAATCCACAGCACTTGCTTAATTTGCATGAGCAGAAAGAAGCGGTCCCCAGGTCTGGAGAAATCGCATTGACGTTGCGGGATACAGAGACCCGCAACGACACTATCTATCGCATTAGTCAGGCCGATCATGGAACTTACAATCATCCCATCATTCTGAAGGGCGATCTTGCCAGTGACTTCATTACCTATCGTTTTTTCTTCGGCTTCTCACACTTTCGTAACTCGGAGAACTTCGATTTATGGCCGTTGTTTGAAAAAGAGATATTGCCATTCTGCGCTTCGACTGGTGGCGGAAATCCATTGCAGATGTGGGATGCTATAAGATTCGAAATGCCAAATCCTCGTGGGTTAAGTGGTGTTGCAGGGACAAACTCCTATGACCGGTTCAGGCGAAAAACGGACGCTTTTGCTGCTGTTATTCCTGGAATAGTGGATTCAATCAGTACAAAGGCACAGCAGTTCTACGACGAGTACTTTTCTGCTGATGACCCTGCAAAAGTGACCTTAAAAATTGGGGTGACAACAACACCGCGAGCAATCGGTTCAACCCAAAATACGTTCATATTTACGAAGCCAGTAATATCCTTTGGCATCCAGATTGGTGGCGAAGAAATCACACGACCTCAAAGCTTCTTGAACGAGGCAAAGCTGACCCAACTAGCGCTGTCCGTCCGTTTCGCCGCCTCACTCGTCAATCTGCACGAATCCGACCTCAAGCTCTTGGTTCTTGATGACCTACTGGTCAGCCTGGACATGAGCAACCGCATGAAGGTGGTGGACATCCTGCTATCCGACACCTTCGCCAACTATCAGAAAATTATCTTGACCCACGAGCTTGGCTTCTTCCGCGAGTTCCGCCGTCGTATCGGAAGCAGTCACGCTGAGTGGCAGTTTGTGCGCTTGCAGGGCAACGCTGCGCAAAATATCCAGGCTAAGAGCGAGAAAGGTGATCTCGAAAAAGCGGAGGATTACCTCAACGGCCATGACATCGAAGAAGCCGCAATGTTCCTGCGTAAGGCAGCGGAAGACACGGCCAAGCGCTATCGGGAATGGGCGGAAGGCAAGGCGCTGCCGCCGGGACAGTTCTTTTCGTTGACCGAGAACCTGCGTGCGGCAAAGAACAAGTTGCTGGAGGGCATTCCGACTTCAATGTACGAAAGGGTGTTGAAGGGCACGCCCAAGGAGCATCGAGAACTTTTGATCTCAGCGGATGACACTGATCTGGACGGCAGCGCTGCATTGCAACCTGCCGACAAGGGTAAGCTCAAATCAAAACGCAACGACCTCCGCACTGTTCTGAAGCATGACGGTTGGGCCAAGATGGAGGCTGTGGAGGCCGTTGACCGCGTGCTGGAAATGACCGAGCGTGTGCTCAACCCTGCATCCCACGGTAGCGCCACACCGCTCTACGAAGAGGAAGTGCGCCGCGCCAAGAAGCTGATAGATCGTCTTGAGCAGGTGCTGCTGGAGGTGCAACAATGACGCGACCAAATCTATCCCAATTGCTGCACAGCCTGATGGACACCTGGGAAAACGAGGTGGTGGAGTTCAAGCAGACTGGCAAGGCCTACTTTCCAAGATAGATAGAAGTGACTTGCAACCGCTCGTGTCCAAGCTCTCGGCTGATGATTTGTCGTGCTGCGGTATCCTGGGTTCGCTGTGTATCGCTCAGCGTCCTGACGGATGGCCCACCCGCTGCAGGTACTGGCCACCCCGTCAGAGTCTCATAGCGGCATTGCGCATACTGATGGCGAAGGCCATGCATATGACTCAGACCCGCTGCCTTGCACTGTCCATCGTATACGTGCCGCTGCTGGATGTAGGTCTTGTTTGCCGGGATCAGTGATCCTGTGCCGGCCAGGTGGTGTGCTGCGTGGAGCGCGTCGCGTTGCTCTGTCGTGGTGATGGGCACCGTTCGCTCCCGACCGCCCTTGGTCCACGATCCCTTGAGGGCGATGTGGTCACCTCGATCCGCATAGCTGGCCTGGAACTTGATTGCTTCCTCCCGACGCAGTCCGAAGGCGGCCTGTAGCTGAAGGCTCATGCGCACGTGGACATCGGTGATCTGTTCAAGACCTGTGCCCAGTTCCTGGGCCTTGCTGATGTTGGTCACATAGCGGCGCTCGGCCACGCCGAGTTGCGTGTTGTCCGCCGGCAGGATGCCGACCTTGCCGATCTTCTCAGCCCACCAGCGCAAGTGAGAGAGCCGATTCTTGATGGTGCCCGACGATAAACCTTCGCCTTGCCAGCGTTCCAGCAACGCCTGGACGTGCTTGCCCTTGAGCGACGAAGCCTTCATCTGCCGGAAGCCGGCCTCGCGCAGTTGCCGCGCGGCCAGCGACAGCGAACGCATCCGGTCGGCCTGCGTGTTGTGACTGCCGTCACGGTTGCGTTGGCAAAGCTGCCGCAGGGTATAGGTCAAGTCGTCCATCTTCCGGCCTCCAAGCAAAGCGTCGTGCCGCGTTGTCCTGAAACTCAATGGTTAGTGTTGGTGCCAACTCGCCAAGGCGAGATCCCGTGAGGGCAAGGGCATGGTGTTCAGGAGACACCAGAGCCTCGAATGAGGCGTCCGTCTTGCTCCCTGCTGGAAGCCCGGACGGAGGTACTACAAGACGAAAGTGATGCGAACGTGGACGAGTCCTCCTATGAAGTGGGTGGGATGAGAAATGCAGCAGGAGCCCGGTGCGTTGCACACAGGCAATTGCCGCAAAGGACGGTGCGCCAGGCGGCGCGGTAGGGATGAGTTCAAACAGACGAAGAAGGCTCCGCCCTGGGTAGGGCCGGTATGCGGTCGGAGCCTGGGCATACCTGGGGTGGTTCCGCCCTGACGGGCCAGCGCTTGCAGGAACCTGCGCTGTTGGGGGTGCCGATGTACGAAGCCCATCGGTCTTGGCAACTGTCCGGTCAGTTTAGGGCGGCCATCATCATGTAGGCCGCATGCAATAGGAACTGGCTTTCGCCCGCATTGTTGGCGGTGTTGCGCGGGTCGTCACTGCGGCGTGCAGTGACGACCGCGTTTTGCGGCAGCATTTGCTACGCAGGATGCGGTTGCCATCCCCTGGCCTGCATTGCCTGCGCTGCGATGTCCCCGGCGTTCGTCGAGGTGTTCATGATCTTGCGGATGTTGGCAATGTGCGCCAGGGCGGTTTCACGCGATGCCGGTTGCGCAGTCGGTTCTAGGCGGTGTTCGGTGCGTGGCACACCAGCAGGCCAATTCTCGGCAGTCCGTGGGGTGGCAGACGCCTCCTTGCGTCCTGCCCACAAGCGGAACTCGCCAGCAAAGACGCGCTTCACCAAGGCGAAAAAGTAGGCTACGACATTGCGCACGGTGCCGCTCTGGCTGCGTGCCTGCAATTCGTCCAGCACTTCCTGGCGATGCTGCGGCGGCAGCCGCCGCAAGGCGGCCTGCACATCTTTTTGCTGATCTGCCTGGGCATTGCTCAGGCAAGGCGGCAAGTTCACCCACTGCGATGCCGGGTCGCCGTCGCCTTCGCGCGCGCGGTACGTACGTTCTTTTTTATACATATACGTCTTATACGTACTGCCCTGCTCAGTTGTCATGCGGCGAGCGTGCCCGGTCTGTTGCGGAACAAACGTGCTGCCAGTGGAATCCCCTGACAATAGCAGTGGGTCGGCTGCCTCGCTTGCCTGCGACGGCGGCGTAGGGGGTAAATCATCGTCGTCGTGGCGCTGATCGTGGGTCGCAATGGAGGCGGCTTCAGGTGCCTGTGCAAGCGTTGCCTGAATGTGAATGGCCACCCGATCCACCTGGTTGTTTTCGTGGCCGATGGAGGCTTGCAAAAGCGCGGACAGGTTGGCATCGAGCGTGCAAGCCTGCTGGAAGTGCAGGGCGCTTTCGTGAACCTGATACAGCTCGCTGAGCACATGACCGGTCAGAGGGTCGCGGTGCTGCCCCACCAGACTGATCCACCCCGTCAGCCGAAGCACAACGAGGACGCGCCGGGCCGTCTCGTACCCGGCCCGCTGCCCCAGTGGTGTAGAGGTGAGATAGCGGCGCAACTGCCCCAGATTCGCCAGTGGGCTGATGCCCTCGGCAGAACGCAGCATGCGCAGCACCTGCCAGCCATTGCGCTCCAATGGCGTGAGGCGGGCATCGAGCATGAGCGAGGTTGGAGTACTGAACAGGGCGTCTTGCCCCAGCGGGTTGTGGCGGGTGTGATGGTCTGCCATGAGCGTTCTCCAAGGTCTGGGCCACAGCGGCCCGTTCCCCCGCATCTCATCGCGTACCGTCCCATGCGTCAGCCAACAATGCGGTCTGCGCCATACCCGTTTTATCCGGCAGGCGCAGCGTTGGCACCCGCATCCAGACTGATCTATCATCCCGATACCCCCATGGGGGTACAACTGGGGGTACTTCCAGCGATTCCCGCGAGGGCCATGGCGCGCTTTCCCCGCGAAACTCAGTGCTCATGGACCTTTGCCGACCGATCAACGTTTGATCGTTGTAAGCAGCGCATAAACAAAACCCCGCTTTGGCGGGGTTTTGTTGTTTTTGGGCTTGGAATTGTCGGGCTGAGACTAAGGGCTAGGTGGGGATTATGAACCCGCTACGAACCGCCCCATTGAGCCAGAAAGCCCCATAGAATCGAACTATAAAAGCACCTGATATCTTATTGAAACAGAGCATTTCAGGAAAATCAGGCGATGTAGTCACCGAACCTTACCTAGATTAAGCAACTCAAGATAACTTGGATACTAGAAAACACTAAAAATCACACCTCTAAAAACCAAAGGTCTAAGTCTCAGGAGGTAAAGCCAATGCAATTTTCTTTCTTACAACATCAACGCTTTCGATAACAACAGCTATTCTGGCACCACTTCTAAATCGCTCAGACTCTCGTCTAAAGTCTGAAAACTTGCTTACATGCACCAAACCAGTGAGCTTACCTATTAACACAAAAACCCCATACCTAAGATCAACATTCTTTATCACACCGGGATGTTCAGACCCAACAGGATACTCTGTTTCAGCTGCCAACCAATCCTTAGGAGTATTCTTCAGAATGTGACTTTCTAGCGCATTCTTCATGTCACTCAAATCTGACAACTCAAGAAACTCACTCTGACTTAAGAATGTTCCTGACAACTGAGCCTGCCTTTCTCGCTCCCTCTCAAGATACCCAACGAGATCTCGGGCATTTTCGTAAGTAGTATTCACATCATAATGCTTCTCAAGATCAGAGATCCTGCCGGCAATAGCTCTAGTTAGTGATTCATCCGAGAACAAAGTGTCCTCAGCCAGAGCAGCCAAATAAGTTATATTACTCAATAGATCAAGATGAACGAATCCTGCTGGCGCAATCCTAATAAGGTCATCATCCGTTATTTGATCTATTCTAAAATCCTCCGAAAGCAAACAGTGCCCTGCTAGTAAATGTTCTATGTCCCGAGTCACAATCGAGTCCTCAAAACCATAGACCATTATGGCATCCTTAACATCCCTTACCTTGAAATAACCTTTAACGGGACTAGGGCCAAACTGATGAAACCTTGACTTCAACCACCTAAGTATCAAGTACCTGCAAAAATAGTTAGTCCTTGCATCAAATTGCGTTGTAGAAAAGATATTTTTTATATATGACGCATCACCATCATAGAATCGCCTATTCATACGCAACAGAACTCTTGAAACCTGATATAACGGAAGCGTATATTTCCCCTCGCTCCTCCTTATCTTGAATATCTGATCTTCCTTAATATGCCCACTAGTACAAAACTCAAGAAATATTTCCATCGCCCGACGTATATTTCTCGCCGACAGACCAACTATAATTCTTCGCACATATTTATCATGATCGAAGATCGACTTCAATATAGACATCAAATACAAAGAAGTATCTGTCTTACTATATTCAACAGTATAACCATTAGGCAAATCATATCTAAGCGAACCACTTTGCCCCGCACCAATCTCTCTCAAGGCAAGCTGAACTCTCTTCACTAGCACTTGCTGGAACATAGGTGGTTCTATTCGGAACACCATATCCTTAAGTGCGGTGTCCAGCGGCGGTCTCTCTCGATGGTTATCATATGTCTCTTCCCTCAACGGAAGTATTACCAGAGCTTTAAACTCTCGCTGCAGCCATTGTGCCGCCTGAAACATAAGTAGCTGTTCATTTAGCGTTCGCTTATCGCAATTATCGAGCACAATTATAGGAAGCTTACCGCGTTCCGTCCCACAGAATCTCGTAAAAGCAACTGCAGTGTTATGACGATCAGCTTCTAATTTATCAAGCTCTTCTACAAGCCTCAAATTATACTCTGGCGTGCCTTTCAAAAGCCTGCCTTGCACTTTATTAAATCGAGCCAACTCAACGGAGTAAACTTTCTGAACAACATCCAGATCATCAAAATCAATATCCGGTAGCTCTCTCTTACACCCACTGACAATTTCAGCGCGAAGCCAGTTGTATATTTCATCCCCAGAAATTGGGGATTCATTCATATTAATGCGAATCCAAAGGGAGCTTTCCGCAACGTCTCTTGGCAGGGCAACCTCTCGCAAATAGTCAATGAAAGTTGTTTTCCCTGCCCCTACCCCGCCGACGATCAAAATAACTTTATGTTCTAATACCTTACCACGAGCTATAACCTTTACAAGCTCTGACGGGTTTGCTGTATCTTCAATAAGCTTAGCGTCCGCCTCACTGGGTGGCTTTGCCGCTCTTATGATCTTATCAATTGGATCTATATATCTTTCGCGCCTTTTTGATGGAATATATCCATTTCTTACAATAAAGATCCTATCCTCAATAGAGCTTGGGTTAAATATATGCCCAAGTTCAGCCGCAATATTAGCACCAAAAGAATTATGCCCAACTTCCTCGTTCTGCAGGGCCTTCCCGCCTATTATTCGTCGAGGCTTCTTAAGATAGCTAGGCTTCAATAGAGCATCATATTTTTCGCAGAGATGACTTACAGCTTTTACACTAAAGCCTTCCACGAATTTTGCGAATAGCTCGCTAGCCGGTATCAGATCCTCTAGCTTCAACTCAATACAAGGTTCTAGTTCGTCACTATTACCCGCAAGAAAAATCATTCCATCAGTAGCAATCACTTTCACACAAGGGTTGATGCCTGCCGGAAACAGAGCATTAATTTCCTGTGAATATAGCCTTGCCTCTCTATAAGCCTCTACTAGATCTTCTCCCGGCGTCTTGGCCTCCACAACAATAAGAGGATAGTCCTGCTGAGTAATCAAATAATCGGGAAAGTAGGACTTAGTTGACCGCCCTTTATTAATCGAAAGAGCACGAATGTTATGTTTCGTTAGAACGCTGGCACCAGCAAAACCCCAATGTCATCAACTTTGGAAATTATCCATAAATATCATATAATTAGCGCTCAAATCAGTGCATGGGAGAAGCCCTTTTGACTACCTATACCGCATCGCTTGACACCGCCAGCCAAACCCTGGCTTGAAAATTGTACAAAAAATAACCAGCCCGCTCGATTGTCCCGCCTTCATCGCCGCCCACCGCCAGAATCCTCAAGACTTTACCCGCCGACGCCAGCTCACCTTCAAGAACCTCGTCCTGTTCCTGCTCAATCAGCCGCGCACGGCCCTGCAAACCGAACTCGATCAGTTCTATCGCGTACTCAATCAGGCGTCGACTGAGACGCAAATGGTCACTGCGCAGGCCTTCTGCAAAGCGCGCAAAAAGCTCAACCCCGAGGTATTTGAAAGTCTCAATCGCCTCCTGCAGCAACAAATTGACTGCTTCGGGCTGCGTCAGAAGTGGCGTGGGCTGAGGGTGCTCGCGGTGGATGGCTCGACC
>NZ_FMZQ01000030.1 GCF_900102635.1 Ectopseudomonas chengduensis
CCAAGATGACCACCGCCCTGCTGGATCGGCTGACCCACCACTGCCACATCGTCGAAACCGGTAACGAGTCCTATCGCCTGCAACACAGTAGCTTGGCGGCCCAGGCCAAGATCAAATCACGGGAGCGAAAGCGTAAGGGCGGCCAAGAACCGGAGGACGATGAGCCGTTCTGATTTCATGGCGACGACGGCCTGCTACATGGCTGCGTGTGGCAGGTCTTAAACAACTGAACTGGGCTAGCGAAGGAGTGGGGGCAACAGCAGCTGCGCTGGTAGACTTATCCACAGTTGCTGGTAACAAAATCAGCAATCCGCCCTGGGTCAAATTTCAATCGGCAGGGTGGGTCAATTTTCTATCAGCGCCAACAAAGTAAACTCAATCCGGTCGGTGATTGCGCCCATGCAAATTGATATCTCTACCCAGCTGCCATGCTCACTGGCAGAGGTGATCGCCCAGGTGCGCACGCCACGTCTGCTGCATCAGGTTGCATCACCGTTGCTGAGTTTCAGCCCGCTGACTCCCGTTGAGTTTCCTGGCACCTGGAGCGAGGGCACTTACTGGGTCAAGCTGAAGTTATTCGGCGTACTTCCCATTGGCCGTCAGGCGATTGTGATTACATACCCGCAGACGGAAAATGCTCAGATTTTCATGCTAAGAGACAACGGCTACAGCCCGCTGATCAGCAAGTGGGATCACCTCATTACGGCACAAGAGGTCAACGGCGGAACGCTTTACCGAGATAGCGTGACCATCAAGGCGGGCGTCCTCACTCCGTTCGTCTGGCTATTTGCGCGCCTGTTCTACGCCCACCGTCAGCGCCGCTGGGCAACCTTGGCGGCAAATGGCTTTAACTACGGAAACTCTCAGCCGCTGTAGTAATCGCACCTTGCTAGGTTCTTGGTCGCATCAACCAACTCTTCGTCTGGTAAGCGCTGAGCCCATGGCTATTCACACCCATGCGGTCACAGTTTCATGCACCATTACTGCCATGAGCTGGAATATACGCAGTGCGCCTGCCAGCTCCAGCTCGTCAGCGAAATGCTGGCTTACACGGCGGGAGTGAGCAGCATGCCCGAATCACGCAAGGTGATTCGGGTGGACGCTTACGAGCATCCAAACAAGATCAACCGGCGTCACCCCCAGCCGGCTTGTCACATCAGCCCGGCGCTATCGATCTATCTGAGTGCACCGTCCTATGAGCTGGCAGTCATGAACATTCGGCCTGATCAAGGCTGGAGCTCTCTCGACCTACCCGTCGGATTCTATTGAAAATCTGAATTCAAATGTCGCTTTAAGACAACTTTCATTGCCGCCTTGTGAAGATTACAGAATTGTAATTTTCCAATCATCTTCAAGTTATCTTCAGCTTGCAAGGATAGGGCTCAGCTCCCCAAAGGCGCAGAGCGCTTGAGGGTGCAATACCTATAAGAACGCCATGGCGAAAACTAGACTAATAACTGCCAATTATAAAGGAGCAATAAATGCTTAATAAAACCAAACTATCCCTTGCAGTATTTTCGGCGATTGTCAGTGCAGCTCCGCTCATGGCGGCCGCAGAAGAGCAAGCCGAAGGTTTTGTAGAAGGTAGCAGTTTCAATATTCTCAACCGTAACTTCTACATGAATCGTGACTTTCGTAAAGGTCAGTCGAGCAACACTGACAATGGTTATACTGAAGCTTGGGCACACGGGATCATTGGCCAGTTCGAGTCGGGCTTTACCCAAGGCACCGTAGGCTTTGGTATTGATGCCTTCGCCATGCTCGGCCTTAAACTGGATACCGGGGATGGTCGATATGGCCCAGGTGGTACTGTTAATCTGCTGCCGGTAAATAGTGATGGTGAAGCCGAAGATAACTACTCCAAAGTGGGTGGTGCAGTAAAAGCCCGGCTATTCGACACCGTTGTCAAAGTGGGTGATGTGTTCCCCATGACGCCGGTGGTTCACTACGGTGACTCCCGCCTGCTACCGGAAAGCTTTCGCGGCGTTACGGTTGAGAACACAAGCTTTGATGGTTTGACCCTTCAGGGTGGCCGCCTGCATGCCATGAGCCAGCCGCAGGTCAGCACCATGCGTGATGAGTTCGCAACCTTCTATGCGGGCTCTGTCGCGTCTCCATGGGTTGCCTATTTCGGCGGTGACTATTCGCTAAATGACAACCTGAGCTTTAGTCTCTATAGCAGCCAACTCAAGGATGCTTGGAAGCAGCACTATGCCGGTACGTCCTTCACCTACCCGCTGACCGACAGTGTTTCCTTGTTCGGTGGCTTGAACTACTACAAAGCTGTTGATGACGGCCAGCAGCTGTTGGGTGAGTTCGATAACGACATTTACAGCGGCAAAGTGGGTGTGCAGTTCGGTGCACACAGCGTTGCCCTGTCGCACCAGCGCAACAACGGCGACGATGATTTCGACTACCTGCGCCAGTCTGATTCCATCTTCCTCGACAACTCTATTCAGTACAGCGACTTCAACTCGCCGAAAGAGAAGTCCTGGATGCTGCGCTACGACCTAGATATGGCCAGCTATGGCGTTCCTGGACTGACCTTCATGACGCGCTATGCGCTGGGTACAGATGCGGACTATTCCGACGCCAACAGTGTGTATATGCGTCGTGATGCCGATGGCAACCCGCTGACTGACCAGAAGCGCTGGGAACGCAACATCGAAGCCAAGTACGTCGTCCAAACGGGCTCACTGAAAGAGATGTCCTTCCGTGTTCGCCAGATGACTACCCGCGCAACGGATTACGAGTCGGATCTGGACGAGGTTCGTCTGATCGTCGAGTACCCACTGAGCGTGCTCTAAAAATGGATGGGCGGGCGGGCTCTAAAAGCACTGCCCGCTCATGCATAACAAGATAGGCAGTTATTAGATTTCAAGAATGTAATGTTGGGCTCACGCTGCTGTTAGCTTCACCTCCGTAAAATTCACTCGAACTTGCAGAACTTGTCCATGAACCTCGACAAGCTAATAATTGAATTTTACGAGGCCTGCCTTATGAAGATGTTGAAAGCCCTAGTTATTGGATCAGTACTTCTTGTCGGTTCCACACAGACTTATGCAGAAGATGGCTATGATCGCTCAATGAAAGCTCAGGCAAAATTTCGAGCAGATCAAAAACGAATTCACGGAACTGAGCCTGCTGCCAAGCCGGCGGACGAACTAAAGGTTAAGTCCAGCAACCAAGATCGGGCCAATACCGAACTTAAAAAAGAAACCAACGCTGACTAACCGCTCACTTCCGAACGATGTTCACCTCTAGAAGCTCCCGAGCTCCTTTGGAAAGAGGTGTACCCTAAGCGCCCTTCGGGGCGCTTTTTTTATTTGGCGTATTTTATATTCCATAGCCGCACAGCGAATATCAAACGTCATATCGGCAGATTAACTAAACAGCTCTTCCGGTGGATGTAATCCACATCAGAAAAAGAGCATCGCCATCAGCGTGTAGCGAGCAGAGCAAAATGATATGGGCTAAAGGCCTGTACATCGACCTGCCTGATATCAGTGAAACCAACAGCGTACAACCATGCCTGACATTGTTCTGGGCGCGGGCGGATATCGAGAGAGGGCCCGCGCGGCGTCGGGACATCACTGCGCCAGTGCATGACGGCAACAGTCCCTCCGCAGTGAAGTGTCCGATGCGCCTCTCGCAATAACGCCAATGGCTGCTCCAGGTGCAGTAGGTTGAAAATCATGGCATGGGACTGAGTAGCGCTAACCAGGCCCGTGCCTTGACTGACAAAGTCCCGTATCTCTGCTCGTACATTGTGCAGCGCCTGCGCCTCGGCTTTTTGCCTTACACGCGCCACCATCAGCGGCTCAATATCCAGCGCAGTGACCACACCGCGCGTACAACGCGCAGCGGGCAATGTGAATGTTCCATAGCCGCAACCAAACTCGACCAGATCACCTGCGACACCAGCAGCATCGAACAGAGTTTCGACAACGCCATCGGCGTCGAAGAAACTCTGCCAATAGTCCTCTTCTGGCATGCCGCTTTCACGTCCTTTCATGTAGATCCTACAGGTGGTAGCGCGTACTAGTGTGGCCAGCCAATCTAACCATCAGAGAGCCAGGCAACAAGCAGTACCTGCACTGGACGCAACCTAGTGACCCCACTCCCTACAAGCAGAAAGCCCCGCTTTCAGCGGGGCTTTCTGCTTGTACACGAACAGCGTTGCGAACTTAACGCATGCGATGGGCCAAGCGGTAGAGCAATGGCAGAACCAGCAACGTCAGCGCCGTTGAGGACAAGATTCCGCCAATTACCACCGTGGCCAGAGGCCGCTGAACCTCCGCCCCCGTACCAATTGCAGTGGCCATTGGGATAAAGCCCAGAGACGCCACCAAGGCAGTCATCAGCACTGGCCGTAGGCGAGTCAATGCGCCTTCGCGAATGGCCTCGTCCAATCCCATGCCGTTCTCACGCAAACTGCGAATAAAGGAAATCATGACCAGGCCATTGAGTACCGCCACGCCCGACAAAGCAATGAAACCCACGCCTGCGGAGATCGATAGCGGAATATCACGCAGCCACAAGGCCATGATCCCGCCTGTCAGCGCAAAGGGCACGCCGGTAAATACCAGCAAGCCATCTTTGACATTGCCGAACATCATAAAGAGCAGCGTGAACACCAGCAGCAGTGATACCGGCACGACAATCTGCAGGCGTTTGGCCGCCGACTGAAGCTGCTCGAAGGTGCCGCCCCAAGTCGTCCAATAACCTGTAGGAACTCTCACCGCCTGGGCGATCTTGCTCTCGGCCTCGGCGACAAAAGAGCCGATATCGCGACCACGAACGTTCGCGGTGACCACCACGCGACGCTTGCCACTTTCACGGCTGATCTGGTTCGGACCCGGTGCGGACACCACGCTCGCCACATCAGCCAAGCGCACAAACCCTGGGCCATCCAGCCCATCGCCATTGGCCAGACGAATAGGCAGCTGCTGGATCTTGTCGACATCATTGCGCCACTCGTCCGCCAAGCGAACTTGGATATCGAAACGCCGGTCACCTTCAAACAGCGCTCCTGCTTCACGCCCACCGATGGCGGTGGAAATGGCGTCCTGAATCTCCGAGACATTCAAACCGAATCGTGCGGCTTTCTCACGGTCGATTTGTACGCTGAGCATCGGCAGCCCCGTGGTCTGTTCAACTTTCACATCGGCGGCACCCGGAATACCCTCCAGCACCTCGGCGATTTGTTCGGCGGTCTCGTTCATCACATCCATGTCGTCGCCAAACACTTTCACCGCGACGTCACTGCGTACGCCGGAGATCAGCTCGTTGAAGCGCATCTGAATGGGCTGAGTAAACTCGTAGTTGTTGCCGGAAACCTGCTCGACCGCCTCCTGCATCGCAGCAACCAGATCGGCTTTGCTGCGATCAGGGTCGGGCCACTGGTCGCGCGGCTTGAGCATGACAAAGTTGTCTGCCACGTTCGGCGGCATGGGGTCTGTGGCGATTTCGGCGGTTCCCAGCTTGGCAAACACGGTATCAACCTCGGGAAAGGATTTGACCCGCTGTTCGAGCTGCACCTGCATGTCAATTGCTTGTGAAAGGCTGGTTCCTGGAATACGCAAGGCATGCAGCGCGATATCGCCTTCATCCAGGCTCGGCACGAACTCGCTGCCCATCCGCGAAGCAGCCAAGCCGGAAAGCAGCATGATGACTGCCGCGATAGTCAGCACCAGCGGCTTGCTGACCATGACCCAATCCAGCAACGGCGCGTAGCCTTGCTTGACCCAGACCATCAAGCGGTTTTCTTTCTCACTGACGTTGCCATTGAGGAACAGCGCAACAGCCGCTGGGACGAACGTCACCGAGAGGATCATGGCCCCCAGCAGCGCTGTCACCACGGTGAACGCCATCGGGTGGAACATCTTGCCCTCCACACCGGTCAACGCAAAGATCGGCAGGTACACCACCATGATGATCAGTTGCCCGAACAGCAGCGGACGACGCGCTTCCTTCGACGCCGCGAAAACTTCATGAAAGCGTTCGTTACGAGTCAGCGTTCGGCCCGCGGAGGCTTGGGCGTGAGCCAGACGACGCACGCAGTTTTCAACGATCACCACGGCACCATCGATGATGATGCCGAAGTCGAGCGCACCGAGGCTCATCAGGTTCGCGCTGACCTTGTTGCTGACCATGCCCGTGAAGGTGAACAGCATCGACAGCGGGATCACCATCGCGGTGATGAGTGCTGCACGGATGTTGCCCAGGAACAGGAACAGAATCGCGATAACCAGCAGAGCGCCCTCGATCAGGTTCTTTTTCACCGTGCTGATGGCTTTGTCGACCAATACGGTGCGGTCATAGACCGTCTTCGCCATGACCCCTTTCGGCAGGTTGCGGTTGATTTCCTTCAAGCGCAGATCGACCGCCTGCGATACATAGCGGCTGTTCTCGCCAATCAACATGAATGCCGTGCCGAGCACCACCTCCTGACCGTTTTCAGTGGCGGCACCAGTGCGCAGCTCTTTACCCAGTCCAACCTCGGCCACGTCACCAATACGCACGGGAACGCCATCGGTGCTCTTGATGATGATATTGGCGATGTCGGCAATACTGCCTACCTGACCTGGGGCACGGATCAGGTACTGCTCGCCACTGCGCTCGATGTAACCCGCCCCGACGTTGGCGTTGTTGTTTTCCAGCGCCGCAACAATGTCCTGCAGGCTAAGGCCATGGGCAACCAGACGCTCCGGCATGGGCGAGACCTGGAACTCCTTGGCATAGCCGCCAATGGTGTTGATCTCGGTAACGCCTTTGACGGTGCGCAGCTGTGGCTTGACGATCCAGTCCTGAATTTCACGCAGATCCATCGGAGTATAGGCGCTGCCATCCGGCTTCTTTGCGCCCTCTTGCGCCTCGATGGTCCACATATAGATCTCGCCCAAGCCAGAGGCGATAGGCCCCATGCTCGGCGACAGCTCGCTGGGAAGATTGCCACGGGCTTCCTGTATCCGCTCATTCACCAACTGGCGCGCGAAGTAGATGTCCGTACCGTCCTCAAAAATGACCGTGACCTGCGACAGTCCATAACGCGAGATAGAGCGCGTTTCCTGCAAGTTGGGCAGCCCCGCCATAACCGTTTCAATCGGAAAGGTCACCCGTTGCTCGGTTTCCAGTGGCGAGTAGCCCTTAGCCTCGGTATTGATCTGCACCTGCACGTTGGTGATATCGGGAACCGCATCAATCGGCAGTTTCTGGTAGCTGTAAACACCCAACGCGGCCATGCCGAGCACAGCCAGCAAAACTAGCCAGCGCTGATCGATGGCGAAGCGAATTAATCGTTCGTACATATCAATTTTCCCTAAAGCGCAGCATCACCGCGCTCTCCAGTACGGATGCGCAATACGTCGGTCAACGGGGCTACGGCGACGATTCCATCACCGGGTACGCCGGTGTGAGCGGCCTTCTCGATGGCCTGGACGATCTCATCGACAACCTCGTCGGAACAAAATGCCACCAGCACGAGGTGCTGATGGGCGTCGGGGTTCCACTCGTCGGCGATGTAACTGTGATCCTTACCGTGGCCACGCGGATGACCATGAGCGGGCAAGATGGTGAATCCCGGCAGGTGCGGCAGTGCGTGCAGCGCTTGCTCGACGGCCTCAAGCCGGATCGGGCGAAAAATAGCGGTAACTTGTTTCATGGCTCGACTCCGGATTAGTGGTCATGGCTCGCGCCGGCTTTGCCAAGCTCAGCCTTGATCAGGAAGCTGTTCTTCAGTGCGTAACGATCACCCACCTTCAGACCCGAGATAACCTCGACGAAGCGGCCGTCGGATTTGCCCAACTCAAGCGGCCGAGCTTCCAGCTGATTATCGAAGCGGCCGAACACCACCTGCCAATCGCGAACGGTCTGGATTGCTTCGACCGCCACAGCCACAGGCACGTCGTTCTCCTCGGCAACCACCTCGACCGTCACCGGCAAACCAGGCCGCCATAGCCGATCTGGGTTGGCGAGCACGATGCGAGCAGTCGCCGAGCGAGTTTGCGCCCCAACCAGAGCGCTGACATAGGAAATGGAGCCCTTAGCCGTGGCGGCGAATGCGCTGGAACTCACGACAACGTTTTGCCCTTCGGCGATTACGCCCAAGTCTTTCGCCGCCACGGTTGAGTCCACCCATACGGTCGACAAATCCGAGAGGGTAAAGACTGCGGAATCCTCTTTGAGCACTTCACCAACAGAGATGCTTTTGCTGGTTATCACGCCATCGATAGGGGCACGAATCTCGAACTCGGTGAGATTCTGGCCTTTGGCTGGGGCACCGCCCAGCGAGGCTATTTGTTGCTGGACGCGCTGCACTGCGATAGCGGCTTCCTGCATGGCAACCTGCGCCTGCAGGAAATCCTGTTCGGCGGAAATCTTCTCTTCCCACAATTGCTTTTCGCGCGCATAGGTCGTGCGGGCAAGCGCCGAACGCTGCTGTGCAGCCAACAGCTCGCCACGCAGCTCGGCAAGTGCCTGGCTGGATATCTTGGCCAGCACCTGACCCTTACGCACCGTATCGCCAGCGCTCACCGCCACCGAGTCGACGCGCCCGGCAAGTTGCGGGGTCACCTGAACCGTGCGGTCACCGTTGTAGCGAACCTCGCCCAGAATTTGCAGCGTGGAAGCGATTTTCGCGGGCCCCGCAGTGGCTAGCGTGACACCACCCTGTTCAAGCTGCGCATCCGTCATGGTCACGCGCGCCTCAACCTGCTCGTAACCGAACGAGTAGCTCTTGCCACTGTGCTTGGCACTGATGGAAACCTGGAATGAATGCGGCTCTACAACCGCGGCATCGCCACGCAGGTAGTCATTCTCTTTGCTGAAATTGATGATTTGTGCAGGTTGACCAAGGCGCGACAGGGTCACTTGCACCGTGCTGTCCGCAGGATTTAGAAGCTTGCCGTCCAAGTAGGTATAGAGCCTGAATTGAGGCTCTACGCCTTCCTCAAAAATCGTCACTTCAAGCGCATAATCACCCTCAGTGAAAAGCTTGCCGCCATGCTCGCCCTTGGTGGGTTCTACGGTTTCATGGTGCTCTTTATCTGCATGTTCGTCGGCCTCTTCATGCTCCTCGGCCGAAGCATCCCCATGGTGTTCGGGATCTGCGTGAGCCGAAGCATCCTCATGGCTTTCATCATGGCCATGGCCTTCCTCCCCAGACTGACCTGGGCTGCCACTTAAAATCAGACCCGCCACAGCCAAACCGATGGCGACAACGGCCGCAATCATCAGCCACTGTTTTCTGGGAGTTGTTGATGCCATTGGTAACTCCAAATTATCAAAAGTATTGAATTTGACTCATGCCCCGACGGCGACTGAACGGGCTCAATAAACATGCAGCCGCCTGGAAAGCAGGCGAGGTTTCATGTCGCATGACGTGACCGTCTGAGGCGTTATGTAGGTGTGCGGGGATGCTTACTTTTTGAATTCGACGTTGAGTTGGGAGCCGTAGATCTTCTCCAGGCTCACCCAAGCCGAAATAGCTTCATCCAGGGTATTCAGGTACTGGGAGCGCATGCTTACGAGCGTGCGTTGAGCATCGAGCACATCGATAAAGGCAAACTTACCCATCTCAAACCCCCGCACGGCACCCTCTACCGCTTGCTGCGCAGTCGGAAGCAATGTTCCGCTGATCGAGTCGACTTCACCTCTAGCGCTTTCCCATTGCTCAAACGCCTGCTGAGCCTCCGCGCGCATGCGAAGCTCTGTGGCATTGCGCAAATCCCGCGCCTGGTCAGCCCCTTGAGCAGCGGCCAACACATTGCCCTGGTTGCGGTTGAACAATGGAATAGGCATCGACAAGCCGAGCAAATTGACGCGTTCGCCAAGCCCTTCGTCGTACTGGCTGCCAACGCTGACGGTGAGGTCTGGAATGCGCTGCGACTTTTCGAGTTCCAAGGAAGACTCGGCACGCTGGATTTGCATGCTGGCCAGCCGCAGGTCCGCTGTATCTGTTATGCGTGCAAGCATCTCAGCCTGCGATGGCAGATACGGCAGGCGCTCAAGATCACCCTCGACATGTTCGAAGTTCGGCGTCTTGGCACCCGTTATGAGCGCCAGTTGCTTGTAGGCATTGCTTCGATTGAGGCGTGCGCGATTCAGCTCCAGTTGAATTTCCGAAAGCTGCACCTGAGCACGCGAAATTTCGATTGGCGAAGCCTTGCCGGCCTTTACGCGCGCTTCGACCACCTGAAGTCCGCGAAGGGCAAGGTCTAACGACTGAGTGGAAAGCTGCAGTCCTTCCTGGGCACGCAGTGCCGAGTAAAAGGCCTGGATAACCTCAGCGCGCAAGGTGTTTTTCTTACGCTCTAGGTCAATCGCCACAGCGTCCTGATCACGTTCAGAAACATCGATGCGCGCGCCACGCTTGCCGCCCAACTCAATTGGCTGAGATACCTGAATGCTGGTAACGCGCGACTCACTACGCGTGTCCTCAACGCTCCAGGACAGCTCAGGATTTGGGATCAGCCCAGCCTGGGTACGAGCGCCTTTGGCAATGCCAGTATTCCATTGTGCTGCAGCGAACTCCTGGTTCTCGGTGAGCGCTTGCGCCAGCGCCTCCTCAATCGTTATTGATTGCCCGACTGATTCAGTAGCAATTGTTGTCACTGGAGCAATCAACAATGCGGCCAGTAGGCCTGAAAATACACAGAGCTTACCTATGCCTACACCATAACCGGCGACTGTTTCTACATACACTTAAAAGCCCTCCGCAGAACTAACTCTGCTGGAATAAATGAAGGCCTTGCTATTTATTTAGCCTGAGAAATCTAGCAGGTTATTACTTAGGAAAATAAGTAGAAAGCCAATTCCCGGCAGAATGTAGTGCTCTATGCCTATCAGCAAGGTGACTGGAAAATTACAAATACGTTATCCAGCACTTTTTCAGGTGTGGCTGTATTAATATTGGCAGCGTTCAAGAGAGCAGGCGATTTAGCGTCCAGCAACAAATAGAAACAAACACAGATAAATAAGGGTTGCCCCGTTCCTAGCGCCACGGGGCAGCCCTGCCAGTCCAAAGTTGGGTGTTTTGGATGAGTTCGAGACGTGCGACACGTTGTCGCTAACCCCATGAGCCTTGTCAAAACGGGCATTACGGCTTGACCCTAAAGCCGCTACAGGCTTTAGCCTTGGTGAAAGCTGAAACGCCTCAGGTCATGTCAGTGATCACCGATTAAAGAATTAAAACCACTCTGCAGCCACAACAAAAGAAAATCTAAAAAATACTGGCCGCACATTTTAAGGTGAATATTTATGCGAATCCTTATTGTCGAGGACGAGCCCAAGACTGCTGAGTACTTACACCAAGGCTTAAGCGAAAGTGGCTATGTAGTTGATAAGGCTGCCACGGGAGTTGACGGCCTCCATCTTGTTAGGCAACACGCTTACGATTTGGTAGTGCTTGATGTAAACCTTCCAGAAATTGATGGCTGGGGTGTGCTTGAGCATATACGCAGCAACAGCAGTACTCGCGTAATAATGCTGACCGCGCGCGGCCGCTTAGTGGATAAAATTAAAGGCCTGGATTTGGGCGCGGATGATTATTTAGTCAAACCGTTTGAGTTCCCTGAATTACTTGCGCGAATTCGTACGTTGCTACGGCGAAGCGAACAAATTCCGGTACCGGAAGTGCTGCGGGTAGCCGACCTTGAACTTGATCCGGCTAGGCACCGCGCGTTCCGTGGCGAGCAGCGTATCGATCTGACCACCAAAGAGTTTGCGTTGCTGCACCTACTGATGCGCCGCTCTGGGGAAGTGCTATCGCGCACCCAGATCATTTCGCTGGTCTGGGATATGAATTTTGACTGCGATACCAACGTCGTCGAAGTCTCCATCCGCAGGCTGCGCGCCAAAATTGATGACCCGTTCGATAACAAACTGATCCACACCCTTAGGGGTGTTGGGTACGTGCTTGAGGAGCGAGCATGAGGCCGGCCAGTCTATCCATGCGCCTTGGCCTGTCGGTCAGCGTGATGGGGGCGGCACTGGTTGTTCTGCTAGCGGCACTCGCCTACTTCGCACTGACTCATGAGTTGGACTCTTTGGCCAAGAAGAGTCTTGACGGCAAACTGGAGCAGATTCAGCACAGTCTCGCTGAAGACATGAGCGCCCATGCAATTTCCCAGCAGCCTCACGCACTGTTGGATCTGGTCATGGGACATGACAACCTGCACCTGACGATCTACGGGAAAAAGTCAGGCACAAAATTACTCCTGAATCTGGGTGAGAAATCCAGGGAGCCCATTCTTGCCAACATACCGGCAGGCGATACCCCTAGTTACCAAAGCTGGTCGGATACTGAGGGAAACAACTTCCTGACCGCATCCAAAGTGATGCTGCTCAACGATGGCGACCACGTCAGAGTCCTGCTCTCAATTGATCGATCTGCCGACGAAGCGCTGCTCAGCGCCTACCTCAAATCAACACTGATCGCACTCCCTCTTCTGCTCGCGCTGATTGGCATGGGCGCATGGTGGATCGTGCAGCGAGGCCTCTCTCCTCTCCGGCAATTTCGTCAAGTTGCCTCGCTGATCTCCACGCAGGACCTGACCCATCGGATTTCCGTCGACAAACTTCCACAAGAGCTCAGCGCGCTGGCCCACGGCATCAACTTCATGCTGCATCGACTTGATGGCGGCGTTCAGCAGCTATCGCAATTCTCTGATGACCTAGCCCATGAGTTGCGTTCGCCCATCACCAACCTGATGGGCAAAGCCCAGGTAACCCTCTCCAGAGAGCGTCCGCCAGAGGAATACAAAGCCGTACTGGAGTGCTGTACAGAAGAGCTTGAGCGCGTTACCCGGATTGTTTCCGACATGCTGTTTCTCGCTCAAGTCAGCCACCCAGCGTCCCTGGTGCCCTTCGAGAAGATTGCCCTGGAAGACGAGGCAAGACGCGTTGTGGATCTGTTCAGCATCTCCGCGGAAGAGAAGCAGATCAGTCTGAGCATTGCCGGAGCAGGCCGAACCTTCGGTGATCGGCTGATGGTGCAGCGCGCCATTTCAAACCTTTTGTCCAATGCGATTCGGCATAGCCCTATCGGCGCAAACATCTCGCTGCTGATCGAGAAGCACAGCGAAACCGTATCGTTCTCGGTCGGAAACCCTGGTATTGGCATCCCAGCACAGCACATCCCCCATTTGTTTGAGCGCTTCTACCGCGTCGATACCAGCCGTTCTCGTGCCGAAGGGGGTACAGGGCTGGGCCTGGCAATTGTTCGCTCGATCATGAGCCTGCACCAGGGCACGGTCGAGGTCAGCAGCCTGCCAGGCAGCTTTACCGTATTCCGCTTGATCTTCCCCAAAGTCCGTAATGGTTCCTCGACCTAGTTATTGCGCGCGAACTGGCCTAGCCCCCAGCTGAGCATTGGCGCAGAGGAACCTGCCCCCCTATTCGGAGAGCACGGCATGCAGCGACGACTCCCCGATATGCCAACCCCCTGATCATGGAGAAACAACAATGAAGAAGACCCTCTTGGCAGTCGCGGTGAGTACTGGGGTACTCAGTCTCAGCCAGCCTGCGGCCGCTGACTTCTTGGCGGACAGCAAAGCTGGTCTGGAAGCGCGTAACTTCTAATTTAATCGTGACTTCCGCCAAGATTCAGCCAGCCAATCAAAGCAGGAGGAATGGGCCCAAGGCTTCCTGATGCGCTACGAATCCGGTTTCACCGAAGGAACCATAGGCGTCGGCATTGACGCTATCGGCATGCTGGGTCTCAAGCTGGACTCCAGTGCCGAACGCTCAGGCACGGGCCTGCTCAAGCGCGATAAAGAAGCACCTCGTGCCGCGCAGGATGAATATGGCGAGCTGGGCTTAACCGCGAAGCTACGTGCCTCCAACAGCGTGCTGAAATTGGGCACGCTGCAACCCAAGCTGCCAACCATTCAAGCAAACGATTCGCGCCTGCTGCCACAAACCTTTCAGGGTGGGCATCTCAACTCGCTGGAAATTGATGGACTGACCTTCGATGCAGGCCAACTCAAGCAAGTAAGCCAGCGCGACTCCTCTGATAGCGAAGACCTCAGCATTACCAGCGGCTCTGCCCGTGCTATCAGTGGCGGCGGACTCCAGACCAGCGATGAGTTCAACTTCGCCGGGGCGACCTACAAATGGAACAGCAACCTGACCACTGGCTACAACTACGGCAACCTGGACGACTTCTACAAACAGCATATTTTCACTGTCCTGCATACCTTGCCGCTAGGTGACAAGCAGTCGCTAAAAACTGATCTTCGCTACGCCCGCTCCACCGATGAAGGCAACAGCAACGTCGACAACAAGGCATTCGGAGCAATGTTTACCTACGCCTTTGGTGGCCACGCCCTCGGTGTTGGCTACCAGAGCATGAGCGGAGACACCGGCTACGCCTACATCAACGGCACCGATCCGTTCCTGGTCAACTATGTGCAGATCGGCGACTTCGCCAACAAAGACGAAACCTCATGGCAGGCCCGCTATGACTTCAACTTTGCCAGCGTTGGCATCCCTGGCTTGACGTTCATGACCCGTTACCTGAC
>NZ_FMZQ01000008.1 GCF_900102635.1 Ectopseudomonas chengduensis
CTGCTCAAAAATTGAGCAGAAGCAGTTGAACACCTGGGTCAGTTTTCAGTCGGCAGAACAGCCTCTACTGGGTCAGTTTTCGGTCAGCAGCAACACGCCTTGATCTATGGCCTGGCGAATTTCGTGCAGCTCAGCGAGAAGGCGACTTCGATAGCCTCGCAATAACCATCGTCAACCAGATAACCAAGCAGTCTCGACAGCTAATGTCTGCGCTTGGCAACACCAACCATGATCCGCACGAACTAAGGTTGCTCGCCAAACGTCTTCGCTATTGCGCTGAAGCCTTCCCACGACTGTCACCGCTGCCGTCTGCCACCTTTCAAGCACTCAAGCAGATGCAGTCAGTGCTTGGCGATTGGCATGACCGCTATCAGTGGTGCCTGCGCGCTAATCAAGAAGAAGACCTGCAAGGCCTGGTCCCTGTCTGGGAACAAGAGTCCGTCCAATTGCTGGCTGAGTCCGAACTTATTGCAGCTCGGCTGTCCTCACTGCTTCGTCCAGAAAAGAAAGGCTCTGCAACCTCGACATAGCCGATCCCTTAGTCGCCCTGGAGCGAGCTTACAAGCAAATCAGTTGCCATACTGCTTCCGGCTCTGCCCACTATGACCATGAACTAGACCTGCCTGGTCTTCGTTCCTGACCACTCCAGCGCTATCCCTTCCTTGTGTTCTTCGTCGATCAAGACACCCACAGCGATGTTTTGCGCGCACTGCATGATATGAAAGACATTCCTAATTGGCTTAATGCATAGAACCCAGCACTCTAGGATAGCGAATGACTTAAAGCATGGAATAAACTTTTACTAGCGGCGCACATATACCCAATAGAAATGGCAGCACGTGTTCACTCATGTGCTTTTTGTTAATGCAGTATTTGGATAAAATAATCAAACTCCAACCCATCATCAATAAGACAGGCATATCATAAGATGGCACCTCACCTTTTTTTAAAATTAACCTGATACTCGCTCCAAGTAACACACCACCTAAAAACACTTTTCCGCTTTAAAACATAACTCCCATCCCAATTAAAGCTTCTATCAAGTGAGTATTTTTTCTCACAATAAGCAATGGCTCTGTAACTAACTAGATCGTTCAAGTCCCTCCAAACATTGGCGTCTTTCTCGCTAGACCAGTACTGATAGTACCTTAGAAAAAAGTAAAGCCACACTACCCAGACAATAATGGATAGCGCTGCCGGATTTCCAACCTCAATAGATGTCCCCATCCACCCAACTTGCCTTATCTTAATCTCTGCAAAGTCATAAACAATAAGTACAGAACTTATTGATACAAGGTTGCGCCTCTGCCTTAAAAGCCCTGAATCCATTTTTCATCCCATCGGGTTAAAACTACTCGCCGCAGAGCAATAGCGCGTCTTCATGCGATCACTGCTCGTCTCGCGGTCACTGTCATAGCGGGCACGCCAGGTTCTACACTCTTCATGAAAGTGCTGCTTGGCGGCCTTGCGGCATTCTCTGTAATCGATTGATCCGCGCCGGTGATTGGCGCAAACGCTGGTGCCGTCGATGTAGTTGTTCACCGATAGCCACTCAGCCAGGTAGTTGCTGCCGCCGTTCCAGCTCTTGATCCATCTGGAAGTACGCTCGCGGCTTACCTGCTTGGCTTGGCGCTGCTGCGTCTGCTGGGGTGCCTGGGCTATGCGATGGGGTGCGGGCGGTGTGTAGGTGCTGGCCGGCTGCTTGGGCGTGTAGTTCTTGTCACTGAACACGTTCTGCGAACTGGCAATCGCCCTCGCCTTTTCTTCCTCTGTCCACTGGATCGATGCATGTGGCTGAGGCTGGCTTACCGGCTCGTATGCAACCCGTTGCGCGGGTGGATCGATGGGAATAGATGGCAGCCTTATAGGCTCTTCCGGCTCACTGTAGGGCTGTGGTGCCGGTTGCTGGCTGAACAGGGGTTTGCCGTCTACGTGGATCGCCTGCTTGAGCTGGTCAACATTGATCACGATTGGCTTAGCAAACAACGCGATCACGCTCCAGGTAATCGCGGAACCCACGCCCAGGATGGCCACCATTCGCCATGGGCCGGGCTTTTTCTTGCTCCGGAGATAGGTTGGCATATCTTCCCTGTCAGGTCTCACCTACGACTCCCTTTGTTAACAACTTCGAATTTAGCTCTTTATTTTAGGCTGCTCATGAAGCTTGAGAATGCGCTCTCTCTTTGTGATTATACGATCCTTATCTTTTACATACTTTTCATAAGACGAATCTTTTAGAAAGTCTTTTGCAATCACATCCAAATAAACAAGCTCGGGATTTATACCCCAGAGAGTTCTTTTAGCCTTTGCAATTCGAGGGTATAACTCCGGATATTCAACGCTAATAAAATGAATCGCAGCAGACATCAATACAGGACCAACAGCCGACTGAATCAGAGAATAATGTATCTGATTATTATTAAGCCCCTCCGCAATTTCCAGAAGATTAATAATCTTCCCGACCAACATATATTTGAACTCTCCAAAATCCACAGCACCCCCTGTCATAAATTTAAAGTAATTACCTTTAGATTTAAACCCTTTGTCTACTATTCCTTTCTGCTCCCCTGCTGAAACATAGCAATAAACCGCACTAAATAATGATTTCTCATGTTCAACCTTCTTACAAGCAAGAACAATCGCATTCTTCTCAAACTCCTCCATCACTTTAAAAAAAGTAACCTCTAAGGACTGCAAATGAATTGCTCTCAACTGCGACTCAAGCAACTCATTTCCCTCTTTAACTACAGCCCTAGCCTCTTTCAACTCTACTCTTTGCAGGTTTAGTGTAGAAACCAAAACCACAACAGATATAAAGCCAAGCAATGGATTTAGCGTGCCTCCTACAAAGTCACCAAACTGACCCCACGTATCTTGATCAGGGCTCCATCCTCCATGAAACTTAGAGAAGTAGGCATATAGAACACCACCCACAGCAATAGCAGCGAATGCCACTGCAACTTCCAAATATCGTTTAGAAAGAAAATCTTTGATACTGCTTAGAAAAGACAACGCAACCTCCTTGTCACTTGGTTAAATTAAAACTACGGGCATACCAACGCCTAGCTACTTCCGTCGTAATCGCTATCCCGCGTTTTGATTGGGCAAGTTTGAATTGGCCTCTTCGTATCCAGGCGAAACCTGGCCCTTTGCAGGGTCTACCTCCCCCCTCCACAGCCACAACTCGTATTGAGGAAATACCTTCAGCAGCTCCTCTAGATCCTCGATCCGGGTCTTCACCTTCCGATTGGTCGCCACGGTCTGCCACCTCTGGCGCTCCTTGATCGTAGTGGCCTCAGCCAGCTTCGTGGCCCCTATGTGCCTCACTAGGGTTCTAAGCCTTTCCTCGATCATTCCAAAAAGCTCTTATAAATGATGAATAATTTATTGATAAATAATTCATCAAAGGCCATCATGCCCCTGCATCGATAAATTATTTATTACACGTTTTGTGTAGAACCACACGAATAGTGACGGAACGAGCATGGAACTGGAAGAGCTGGAACCTTCGAAGCTGATAGGCCCGCAACAGGACGTGGAAACCGTCGAGTCCTGGGCCGACCGGAACGGCCTGACCTACGGCACCGCGCGTGCCTGGGCAATGAAAGGCGTTCTCCCCACCGTAAAGCTAGGCAAGCGCCGCATGGTCAACAGCGCCCTGCTCCGCACCTGGCTGCTGGAACAGGAGTGGACGGCATGAATCCTCCCTTCTATACGCAAGCCGCCTTCGCCGCCTTGGCTGGTGTTCCGGTCGAACAGGTCGCGTACTGGATCAGAACCGGCACCGTCGAGAGCGTGAAGCTCGGCAAAACCCGCGTGGTGTTGTTTACGGGGGTGAATCAATGAGCCGCACTGACCAGCAATTCAAGCTGCGCATGCCGCCAGCCCTCCGCGCCCAGGTAGAGCAAGCCGCCAAAAAGGCGAACCGCTCCCTGAACGCCGAAATCGTCACCCGCCTGCAAGCCAGCTTCGCCAAAGCAAAGCCCGAGGTGTCGGCCAATGACCAACACGAGTCAGTACCTGCTGTCACATCCCAGGGAGTGCGGCTGTCCGGGCTGCTTTGCCCGCAATCCCCAGGGCAAGTACATGGCGTTCGTGCGACACCCGCACCCCGAGAACTGCGACTGCTCTGTGTGCTACGTCAATCGAAACTGGGCGACGCTCCCAACATCGTCGAACTCGGCTACCTGCCGATCCACACCATGCACCGACTGCCGCCCCGCGCAATGGTCCGTGGTAAATGGTCGGACCCACGTTACGCCGGCTTATACCTGCGAGAAACACAAGCCGTCGAGCCGGCCGCCGAAGTACTGGAGCGTTGTGCTCGACACCGGCAAACCCACGCCCTTCGTGCCCCTGCGCGAACCGTTCGAACTGGTGGGGTGATCGCATGATTCAAGTCCTCCTGCTTCTCGACCTGCTAGCCATCGTTGGAATTGTGTCCTTCGGCCTTGCTCGTAACTCAATCCAACGCCCCGGCGAACCCACCGTCTGCACCTCGGCCCATCCGGTCAAGGGCCGCGCCCCCGGCTTGTCCGAACACGCTTCACCGTTCGGTCAAACGGAGGCACGGGCAGAGCGAACCCTTGAACACCCACCACCCTGAATAGCCTCCGCTCGTGAGTGTGGGGCAGCTCCACCGCCCCGCGCTCCCGAGCCCTCGGCGGCAAGAGTGGGATGACAAGGGCAAAGCCCTTGGTGTTAACCAGATTAATGATCAAAAGTTAATTATCGCCAAAGTTAAAAGTTCCATTGCGTCACTATTCGGCTCAATAAGTTTTAACCGATGATATTTATGCAAGAGTGACTTTTTAACTTTTCAGTAGCGTATAACTAGGCACATAGAAACCCGTTGCAAGCCGCGTAATCCCTGGCACTGGCGAACTTAGCAAGTTCCTCTGCCTGGGCTAATTCGGCCTGCTGAAAGGCAAAACCGCGCAATAACGCGCAACTAAGCGAGGAAAAACAGATGGCACGTTCGACTATGGAAGTTGCATTTCTCGGCACTCAGAAACTGGCGTTCAACCAAAACGGCACCGACGTAAAAATCGTCAAGGTGTTTTACGGCGATGAGCCAGACGGCATCACCGAAAACGGCCTGTCCATTGTGAGCATGGATGTGCCTGCCGACGTTGCAGATGAGGTGTTCGCCTCTGGCGCCCAATTTGCCCCGCTCGAAACGGTCCGCATCACCTTCGAAGTGGCGCGTGCTGGTAAGCAGAAAGGTAACAACCTGGCTGTGCATATCGAGGCGGTGAACCCGAAAGGCCAGGCCGCCAAGCCTGCTGCCCCGCAAGGCACCCAACAACAGCCCAAGCCGACCGGTGCTCAACCGGACGCGGCCAAGGCCTAACGGGAGGGCGCCGCCGTGCTGATCGTTGATCGCGTGCTGTGTGACTGCTGCGGGCAGTCCATGGGCCAGCTCTACAACCAGTCCGCCCCCCAGCCCGACCTGCTGCCCGATCTGAACACGGCGCCCGACCTCGTCATCTGCCCCGACTGCATCGCCATGGCTGAGGTCATCCGCGACCCCAGCTTGGCCGAGTAAGGGGGCGCCATGAATTTCATTGTGTGCGACGGCGTATGGGAGAGCGCAGGCCAGACCCCGGTTTGTGTCGGCACCCTCTCCACCGTCGCGCTCAGTGAGATAAGCCCGACCGGGCTAACCGCTGAAGACCATGCACAGATCCGCGAACACGCCCTGGTGCTGTTCGCCATCGTCTTCGGTGCTCTCGTGCTGAAAAAGGCACTCAACCTGTAGGAGACACACCCATGCAAAACCTGAAAGTCCTGCGCCGCTCGCTCGGTGCTTCCGCCGCTGTTGGCCTGCTGGCCGTACAGCAAGCTCATGCCGCCCTCCCGGCCGGTGTGACCACTGCCCTCACTGATGCGCAGGTCGATGGCGTCGAGGTCGCGGGCATCGTCCTCGGCGTGATCATCGCGATCGCCGCCTTCAAGTTCATCCGCCGCGCGCTGTAAGGCCGGCTGCAACCAACCAGCCCGGTAACTCGTTATCGGGCTTTTTCACATAAGGGCTTTTCATGGACGCCAACATGCTGACCACGATCATCATCGTTATGGCGTTCTGGGCTCTGTTCTTTGGGCGGGTTTGATATGCGCCGGACACGCTTTTATGTCGCGCTGGCTCTGCTGATTGTTTCGGCTGGGTCTTACTCGGGGCTAACTCAGGCTGAGGATTATTGGTGGATGTGTGGTCTCTCTCGCTGCAATGATATTCGCAACTCCACTCCTCAGGATGCTGCACACCTAAATCTCTCTTCCCAGAATTGGGATATGAATCTTGTTACCCTGTCTGCCTGCTCCCCTGGTAGTAGCGAAAATCTATTTTCTTGTCCTTATGAGCGCCGTAGCGCTACAACTGGCAACGTTGTTGCTCGTGGCGCTGTTACTGTCCAGCGCTCTGGCAATGGTTGTACTCAGCCCGCTGTCTATAACCCTCACACCGGCATCTGTGAGCCCCCGCCATCTCAATGCGAATCCAAAAAGGACCAAAGCACCACCTGGTCCATGCTTCGCCCCGACCTCAACGGCCTTGGCCCTATCGAACATGGTTGCGAGGCCGGTTGCCGTATCGCCCTGGGTACCTCTGAATGTGCCCCTGTTTCCGAAGGCGCTACCACTGGCGTTTGCTGGGGCGTAGGCACGTTCACCGGCGCTGAATGCCAGCCCGGCGACAACCCCACCGGTGGCACCCCGCCGACCGATCCCACCGACCCAACGGACCCGACCGACCCGCCGCCAGATTGCGGCCCTGGCCACTCATGGTCCGGCACCACCTGCGTGCCTGATGAACCTGAGGAATGCGACCCCAGCACCGGCGAAGTCTGCCCGCCCGATGATGGTGACGGCGAAGACGGCGATGGAGAAGACGGGGACGGCGATGGGGATGGAGAAGGTGACGGTGATGGCGAGGGAGACGGCGAAGGGGATGGCGAATGCGATCCCGCGACCGATCCGAATCAATGCAAGGGTGATGGCGATGGTGTGTGCGACCCGAAAACCGATCCCAACCAGTGCAAGGGCAACGATGACGGCGATTGCGACCCCAAAACCGACCCGAACAAATGCGTAAAGCCCAGCGTCGAGGGCGAAGATTGCGACACCGAGCTGAAGTGCGAAGGCGACGTCATCCAGTGCGCCATTCTGCGCGCCAACAAAAACCAGATATGCCAGTGGACGTACAACGAACAGGTTAAGCGCGACATCGAGAGCGAGCTGGCCGGCGAGGACTACCAGCTGGAAGAGAAGTCTATCGCCGTCAGCAGCCTGTTCACCGAAGCCGTGAACAAAGGCCGCTGGCTGCCTCAGTCGTGCCCATCACCACAAAGCTTTTCCGTCATGGGCCGCAGCTACTCGTTTAGCTGGGAGCCCGCCTGCCGTTTCGCCCAAGCCATCGGCCCGCTGATTGTGGCCCTGGCTTCGATCTTCTTTGCAGTCTCCATCGGACGCGGAATCAAGGGGTCTTGATATGCCACTACTACCACTACTCGCCACCTTCCTCGGCTCCATCGTTTCCGGGCTGGTCTTCCGGGCGCTGGCTTCCCTGGGCTTTGCCTACGTTGCCTATGTCGGTATCGGCCAACTGATCGACACCGTCGACAGCTACGTCAAAGGCCTGTTCGGGTCCATCCCGCCACCCGTCGCGGCCATCCTCGGCATGGCCAAGGTCGATGTGGCCATCAACATCATCATCGCCGCTGTCATCGCTCGCCTGATGCTGGCCGGGATGGACCGTATCACCGGCACCATCACCGGCCTCGCCCTGCTCAACAAGGCAGGTGGCTGATGTTCGTCCTGCGCACAGGTCTGCAGGGCAACGGCAAGACCTTGAACACCATCAAGGAAGTAGACGCCAAAGCCGCGAAAGAAGGCCGCCCGGTCTACTACCACAACATCCGCGGCTTCGATCCCAATGCCGAAGTCCTCGAGGCCGTTTGGCAAGAATTCGATGAGCCGCAGAAATGGCACGAGCTGCCGCAGAACGCCATGATCGTCATCGACGAAGCGCAGACCTTCTTCCGTGTGCGCCCTGCCGGCTCTGCCGTCCCCGCCTACGCCAGCGCCCTGGAAACCATGCGCCATCGCGGCCATGAACTGCACTGCATTACCCAGAACCCCGGCCTGATCGACACCCACTTCCGCAAGCTCTGCAACTCGCACATTCACTACGTGCGAGGCCACAAAGGCAAGGTCATCAAGCGCTGGGAGTTCGAGCGCGTGAACATGGACGTCGAGAAGAAGAACGACTTCAGCGACGGCCAGGCGACCCGCGTCCTACTCGATAAGAAGTACTTCGGCGTGTACCAGTCCGTGGCCGAAGGCTCTGAGCATCACATGAAGTTCAAGCCGCCTCGGGCGCTGTTCGTGTTTATCGCCTGCATCATCGGTATCGGCTACTTCGGCTACGGCATCTATGAACGGCGTATCGCCCCGCCCAAGCCCCAGGCCGAAGCCGTCGAACAGGCGCGCGCTACGTCACCGACCGGCGAACCCGTGGCGCAGCAGCCAGCCCCAAACAATGCCGCGCCGCTGTCGCCTGAAGAGTACGTCGCCCTGCGAGTGCCCCGCCTACCCGATGTGCCCAGCTCGGCGCCGATCTACGACGAAATCACCCGGCCCGTCACCTATCCGCGTCTGTCCTGCATGTACTCCACCGATCAACAGATGGTGGCCAGGAATCACAAGCGCCTCGTCCTGGGCTATCGCGACGGCAAGGTCTACGGCTGTCGCTGCAACACCCAGCAAGGCACTAGAGCGGTGGTGTCCTTTGAAGCCTGCATGGCCTACGTCGAAGAAGGTGCATTCGATCCTGCGAAGCCTGATCGCCTGCCCGATCCCAACGGCCAGATTGCTCAGACACAACCAGAACAACAGCCTCCCCAAAACCAGCCCTCGCGCCCTGCTCCTTCTGCCAGCGCTAACGCACCGGTAGGCGCTGCATGGCCGTCGCTGAGCGGCTATCAGGGTGCCCTGTGAGCGAACACCAACGGAACGCCATGCGCGGCGGCGTGGTTGCGTGCGAGGCACGAGCGCGCGTGTGCGCCGCCGCGCGGGCGCTGACGTCCCTGTAGCACGTCAGATAAACCAAGGTTAAACGTGTCGATTCGGCACTATTTGGAGCATTAGAAAATGGCAGTTAAAGACCAACTCCGCGTTGATCGTGAGTTCAAGAAAACCCCGACCGGTAGGCTGTTTTTCGACAGCATGACCGCTCGGATAACTGACCTTTCCAACGTCCGAATCCTGGCCTGCAGCGTCGATACCGTCCGCCAGTTGTATCGCGGCCTGATCCGCCCGGAAATCATGAGCCTGTTCGAGAAGCCAGGGACCATCGTCGACTTCGCTGGCCAACGTTGGCACTCGGGTCGCGTCAGCAAGGATTCTGGCTACCAGTACAAGCTGCAGAATGCTGACCTGGGCATCATCCTGCTGGTGAAGAACTTCAACGCCAAAATCGAGAATATCGGCCCCCACCTGAAAATCGAGGTGTCTCCGCATGCCATCGACCAGTTCTGCCCCGAGCGCCTGCAGGAACGCCTGGACTACTACGCCGACCACGTGCTGACCAACGTCGAACGCAACCAATGCGCGGTCCACCTCGCGCTAGACCTGCAGGGCTGGCAACCGCCCGCCGATCTGGTCGCCCGCATGCACTGCCGCGCACGCGCAGCCCGTGATATCTCCGGCATCAAGGAAATCCAGTGGACGCTGGAGTCTGCCACTTACGGCAAAGGTCAGTCCTACCTGTTCGGCTCTGCTGGTGGCGTCCAGCTCGGTATCTACAACAAGACCGAACAGGCCCGCTCCATCGATAAGCTCGACTATTGGGAAAACGTCTGGAAGCGTCGCGACAGCTTCGACGAAGCCGATCCGGACAACTACAACCCCGAGCAAGACGTATGGCGCGTAGAGCTGCGTTACCACCACTCGGTGATCCAGCAATTCGCCTCCGGCTCGTTCGACCTGCACAGCGGCGAGACCATCGAAACCAACAGCTATGCCGCCTTTGCCCCTCACCTAGACGGCCTGTGGCGCTATGGCCTGCGCCAATTCAAGTTGCTGGCTCGCCCTGGCTACTTTGAGCCCATCTGGACGCTGATCCGTGACGATGTTCGCGTGGATCTGCCGGTGGATTCCCTGGTCGATGAAACCGAGTACAAGCGCCAATACAAGACCTCGCGCGGCTTCTCCGGTAAGAACGTCGAGCTATTCCTGGGAAACTTCGTCAGCCTGCTGGCACGGGAGCGAGTGGGCGCTAGAAAGGCTTTCTATCGGCTCAAGGATTGGGAGTGCTGGCCGGTGATCCGCGACCACTATGCCGCCAAAGGCATGGATGAAGACGGGCTGTATAAGCACATCAAAGGCATCCTTGAAGAACGGCATGTGCGTTGGGGGCGTGCTGTCTGATGGCAATAGAGCAACTGCCTGACGGACGCTGGAAAGTCGACGTTGAACCCATCAAGGGCCGGCGCTTTCGCAAGACCTTCAAGACCAAGGGTGAAGCCCAGCGCTTTGAAGCGACCTGCAGGGCCAATTGCATCGACTCGCCAGCCTGGACGCCCAAGCCGAAAGATCGTCGCCGCCTATCTGAACTCTGCACCCGGTATCACGAACTCCATGGCCATGCTTTAGCTGATGGTGCCGCGATCCTCCGCACCCTGCAGAACCTGGCTAAAGACCTGGGCGACCCCATCGCGGTCAAGCTCACCGGCAATGCCTTCTGCGAAACACGCAGCGAACTGCTCAAGGCTGGCATTCAAGGCAAGACGCTAAACAACCGGCTCGGCTACCTGAAAGCCCTGTTCAACGAGCTGCACCGTCTCGGCGATATCGACTATCCCAACCCGCTGGCCAAGGTCCGCCCGCTACGCCTGCAGGAACGCCCTATTTCCTACCTCTCGACCTGCCAGATAGCCGAACTGCTCGAGGCCCTGGATGACCGCACGACCAGCCCTGGAATTGGCCTGATCGCTCGCGTCTGTCTGAGTACGGGTGCCAGGTGGGGAGAAGCCCAGGCGCTGACACCTGAGCGAGTGAGAAACGGCATGGTGACCTTTGCCAACACCAAGTCGAAGCGAACCCGGTCGATTCCTATCGATAGAGAGCTGGAAAAGGCACTGCAGATCTACTTCAAGCGCCACGGCCTGTTTACCAACTGCATGCTGACCTTTAGCCGTGTACTGGAGAAGACTTCGATCAAGCTCCCGGCCGGCCAGGCAACGCACGTGCTACGCCACACCTTCGCCAGTCACTTCGTTATGCGGGGCGGGAACATCCTGACGCTGCAGAAAATCCTGGGGCATACGTCGCTGGCAATGACCATGCGCTATGCGCACCTGTCGCCGGACCATCTGCAGGATGCTTTGACCCTGAATCCGCTTTTCGACACTTCTTCGACACCTGCCGAAAGCTGAAAAGCAAAAAGCCCCGAAAACTTCTCAGTTCTCAGGGCTTTAGGTATTACGAAAGTGGCGGTGAAGAAGAGATTCGAACTCTTGATACGGTTTCCCGTATACACACTTTCCAGGCGTGCTCCTTCAACCACTCGGACACTTCACCGGATCTCGACGTTTTGGCGTTTACCCCGTCGAGGCGCGCTAATGTAGTCGAATGTTTTCTCGATGGCAAATTTTTTTTAAAGGATTCATGCGCTTAAGAGCGCAGCGGGTTTTCCTCGTGCTTCTCACAGGGCTGCTCGTCGAAGCGAATGTGGCCGAACAGCAGAAAACCCAGGGACATGAACAGGCCCAAGCCGAATAGCAGCAGCACGCCGGATGGGCTGCGCAGGTAGAAGGTTTCGCTGAGCACGACCGATGCCAGCAACAGGCCGATCACGGCAAGCATATAAAGGATGGAGTAGAGGGTGTTCATGGGGCAGCTCCTTCGGTTCGCTGCTCACCATAAAGGCCTGGCTTTGCGTTCGACCAATTGCCATCCGGCATAGCCGCGATAGGCAAAAACACTGACCAGCCAGTCAGCCGCGGCGCTTTACCAGAGCGCTGCGGCTGAGTACCTTCTGCCCACATTCGCCCCCAAGGCTCTAACAAGGAAAACCGCCATGAGCGACCTGATCAGCTATCAACTCGAAGATGGCATCGCCACCCTCACCCTGAGCAATGGCAAGGTCAATGCCATCTCGCCTGACGTGATCGCTGCGTTCAATGCCGCCCTCGACCGCGCCGAGCAGGATCGCGCCATCGTCGTCATCACTGGCCAGCCGGGAATTCTTTCCGGCGGCTATGACCTGAAGGTGATGACCTCGGGCCCGCAGAATGCAATCAACCTGGTGGCTGCTGGCTCCACGCTGGCGCGACGCATGCTCGCCCACCCCTACCCGATCATCGTCGCCTGCCCGGGTCATGCCGTGGCCAAGGGTGCGTTCATCCTGCTGTCGGCCGATTACCGTATCGGCGTGGAAGGTCCGTTCAATATCGGCCTGAATGAAGTGCAGATCGGCATGACCATGCACCACGTCGGTATCGAGCTGGCTCGTGATCGTCTGCGCAAGTCTGCATTCCACCGTTCGGTGATCAATGGCGAGATGTTCGACCCGGCTGGCGCTGTAGATGCCGGCTTCCTGGACAAGGTGGTACCGGCCGAGCAATTGCTGGCCACCACTCAGGCGGTGGCGCAGCAGATGAAGAAGATCAACATGACCGCACACAAGAACACCAAGCTGAAGGTGCGCAAGGCGCTGCTGGAAACCCTCGATGCCGCCATCGAGATGGACAAGCAACACCTGCTTTAAACGCAACTCTCGGTAACCCATAAATGAAAAGCGCCGCTTCCGTTGAGGTCGCGGCGCTTTTTCTTTGCGCGTCTCGCCAATTACCCCGCCGGCGAATGTCGGTGCGCGCGGCGCACCCAACGGGTCAGCCGGAATAATCCAGGGCCGTCCAGGCTCGGCTCAGGCCTTGCGCGAGCACGCAGCCGGGCTTGCTCAGTTGCTCGTTGAAGGCGGCCGGCAACAGCGTGGTTTCACCCTCTGCAGCACCATGGCGCTCGGTCAGCCACTGCAGCTTGCCGCAGTTGGGCGTTTCGATCACGTAACTGGCGGCAATGTTGGAGTGATGGCTGGGCAGTCGAATCACGTCGAGCACTATGCCCGTCTCCTCGACACGCTGGCCATCGGAGACCAGCACGGCCCAGGCCTGCTCGCCCTCGATCACCAGGTAGGCACCGTTGGCCTGTGGTCGATCAATCTGCGGTTGCGCGCAGCCGCTCAGCAGGGCCAATAGCACAATCGTCATCAGCATCTGTTGCATTGCCAATACCCCCTCGCAAGGCGCCCACCTTCAGGTGGTGGACGGGTTGTTGTCGCCTAAGTGAGGCCAATATCACTCAATACTGTTTATTTGTACAGTATTTTTCGATTAGGCTATATCGCAGGTAAATGATCGATTGCACAGGAGCGCCATCATGCTGGACGTACTGCAGCTAAAACACCGAGTGAACCGCATGCCGCTGGAGCGGGTACGCGAGATGGTCGAGGAACTGCAGCTCGAGGGCATCGTCACCGAGAGCCGCACCCCTTTCAATCGTCAGCACTTCAATACCTGCTTCGCCGAGATCGAGGCGCTGCTGCAGCGCGCCGGCTACCATCGGCAACTGGATGTGGTCGGCTACCAGGGTCTGGCCTATGCGCTGTTCGATCCGACTCGCTGGGAAGCCGTCGAAGTGCTGCGCTGGCTGCGCGACTTCGTCGAGGAGGCGCGCGTTCAACCGGCTTCCTGAGCCTACGATACGAACCAAAAAGGCTCAGCGACGCCCGCTCATGCACGGCATTGGCTCAGAAGCATGCGGGGTGAGCCAAGCCTGCGCTCGCTCCACACACTTCAACCCCCCCTCAAAACACAGCTGCAACTTATTGATCCTAAACAGCTAGCCTCTGGAAAGCCGGCACCCAGCCCCTACCGGTCAGGTACCACATGCCGCTGCTCGGCCGCTGTGCACGAAAGCTGGCAAGCCCCTTGCTAAGTCCTTGTCAATCATCCTGCGTAGCACGCCAACGGCGGCGGGCCGAGGATCACGGACAACGGCGTCCGTCAGGTCACCTTCCTCTCATTGAGGTGGCCTGGCGTACGCCGTTTTTTGTTTATGCGCCTGACAAGGATTAGACCCATGACCGATCGTGATTCGAACAAGTCCCTGGCCACCAGCCGCCGTAACTTCCTCAAGCAATCAATCGCCCTGGCCGGCGCCGTGAGCGGCATCGCCGCACTTGGCCTGTCGGCGCCGGCTTCGCTGCGCAGTGCAGCCTGGGCGGCCGGCTCCGACGCGCCGGAAAAAGCCGCGCTAACCGTCGGCTTCATTCCCCTGACCGATTGCGCTTCGGTGGTGGTCGCCGCCACCCAGGGTTTCGGCGAGAAATACGGCCTGACCATCAATCCGAGCAAGGAAGCCTCCTGGGCCGGCGTGCGCGACAAGCTCAATACTGGCGAACTGGATGCTGCCCATGTGCTCTACGGCATGATGTACGGCGCTCAGCTCGGCCTGGCGGGGCCGCAACGGGACATGGCAGTGCTGATGGGGCTGAACCAGAATGGCCAGGCCATCACCCTGTCCAAGCAACTGCGTGAGGCCGGTGTGACCAACGGTGCGCAACTGGCCGAACACGTGAAAAAAGGCGGCAATCCGCTGACCTTCGCCCAGACCTTTCCCACCGGCACCCACGCCATGTGGCTGTATTACTGGCTGGCCAGTGTCGGCATCAACCCGATGAGCGATGTGAAGACCATCGTCGTGCCGCCGCCGCAGATGGTGGCGAACATGCGCGTCGGCAACATGGACGGCTTCTGCGTCGGCGAGCCCTGGGGCGCGCGGGCTATCTTCGACAAGATCGGCTTCACCGCCACCACCACCCAGCAGATCTGGCCGGATCACCCGGAGAAGGTGCTTGGCACCACCCGCGCCTTTATCGAGCAGTATCCCAATGCCGCCCGCGCGCTAATCATGGCGATTCTCGATGCCAGCCGCTTCATCGAGGCCAGCGAGGAGAACCGCAAGAGCACCGCCAAGCTGATTTCCGGCAAGGCCTACGTCAACGCGCCGGTGCAGGTGATCGAGCCGCGCTTTCTCGCCCAGTACGAGGACGGCCTCGGCAACAGTTGGAAGGACGAACATGCCATGGCCTTCTGCAAGGACGGCAGCGTCAACTTCCCCTATCACTCCGACGGCATGTGGTTCCTCACCCAATTCAAGCGCTGGGGCCTGCTCAAGGATGCACCGGATTACGCGGCCGTGGCCGCACAGGTCAACCAGACCGCGCTCTACGCCGAGGCTGCCGGGGCCCTCAAGCTGGCGGTGCCGAGCAGCCCGCTGCGCAGCAGCACATTGATCGACGGCGTGGTCTGGGACGGCAGCAATCCAGCCGCCTACGCCGACTCCTTCGCCATCAAAGCCTGACCGGAGGTGAGCATGAATGCGCCCCTGAAAACACCACTGCCGCCAATCGCCAAGCCGCGCCTCTCTGCGCAGGCCTTGCTGCCCAGCGCCGCCGCACTGGGCAGCCTGCTCAAGACCGGCATCGCCCCGCTGCTGGGCATCATCGCCTTCATCGGCTTCTGGTCGTTGCTGGCGCAATACAGCGAGGGCCTGCCCGGCCCCTTGAGCACCTGGCAAGCCGCGCTGGTGCTGTTCGCTGATCCTTTCTACGACAACGGCCCCAATGACATGGGCATCGGCTGGAACATCCTCAACTCGCTCGGCCGCGTCGGGGTCGGCTTCGGCCTGGCGGCGCTGGTGGGCATTCCCCTGGGGTTCGCCATCGGCCGCTTCGCCTTTCTCGCGGGGATGCTGGCACCGATCATCAGCTTGCTGCGGCCGGTCTCGCCGCTAGCCTGGCTGCCGATCGGCCTGCTGGTGTTCGAGGCGGCCGGCCCGGCGTCGATCTGGGTCATTTTCATCAGCTCGATCTGGCCGATCATCCTCAACACCGCAGCCGGCGTGGCCAGCGTGCCGCAGGACTACCTGAACGTGGCCCGCGTGCTCAAGCTGTCGGAGTTCAAGGTGCTGACGCGCATTCTGTTTCCTGCCGTGCTGCCGCACCTGATGACCGGCATCCGCCTGGCCATCGGCGTGGCCTGGCTGGTGATCGTCGCCGCGGAGATGCTCACCGGCGGCATTGGTCTGGGCTTCTGGGTGTGGGACGAATGGAACAACCTCAACGTCGAGCACATTCTCATCGCCATCATCATCGTCGGCCTGGTCGGCCTGGCACTGGAGCAGATGCTGCTGTTGATCGCCAAACGCTTTGACTACGCGAGCTGAAGAGGCGCGTTCGGCCAACTCGTAGCCCAGATGCAATCCGGGAACGCGATCTCCGTTTCCCCGGATTGCACCCGGGCTACGCAAGCTTACAAATCAGTTCAATAGTAGACGCCAAGTCTTTGTTTTAAATAAAAGTGTCACTGATTAAATTCGGGGCACAGCGCCAGAACGGGAGAACTCCGATGGACAAATTCGTGGAGCTGACCGCTGTCAGCAAGCACTTCGACACCAAGAAAGGCCGCTTCCAGGCACTGGCCGACGTCAACCTGAGCATCGCCCGCGGCGAGTTCGTCGCACTGATCGGCCACTCCGGCTGCGGCAAATCCACCGTGCTCAACCTGATCGCCGGCCTGCTCGACGCCAACGAAGGCGGGCTGATCTGCAATGGCCGCGAGATCGACGGCCCCGGCCCCGAACGCGCCGTGGTGTTCCAGAACCACAGCCTACTGCCCTGGATGACCTGCTTCGGCAACGTCCACCTGGCCGTGGAAAAGGTCTTCGGCGCGCGCGAAAGCAAGGCCCAGCTCAAGGCCCGCACCGAGCAGGCGCTGAACATGGTCGGCCTCAGCCATGCCATGCACAAGCATCCCAATGAGATCTCTGGCGGCATGAAGCAGCGCGTCGGCATCGCCCGTGCCCTGGCCATGGAGCCCAAGGTGCTGCTGATGGACGAGCCGTTCGGCGCCCTCGATGCCCTGACCCGTGCACATCTGCAGGACGAGCTGCTGCGCATCGTCGGGCAGACCCAGAGCACCGTGGTGATGGTCACCCATGACGTCGACGAGGCCGTGCTCCTGTCCGATCGCATCGTGATGATGACCAACGGCCCGGCCGCCACCGTCGGCGAAATCCTCGCCGTCGACCTGCCGCGCCCGCGCGACCGCCTGGCGCTGGCCAATGACTCGCAGTACCACGCCTACCGTACCGCCGTGCTGGAGTTTCTCTACCAGCGCCAGCAGCGCCCGGCCGCCTGAGGGTCAAAACCGCTCTGGCTCAAGGGCTGGGGCGGCGGAACCTCTGGCCCTTTGCAGGGACGAACAAGGGCCCTCAACCGACAAGCAGAGAACCCCGTGCTCGACCTCACCACCTGGAATCTGTCGATTCCCACCGAACCAGCGCCGACCACCATCACCACCGAACGGCTGAATAACGGCTATACAAGCCGTTACTTTCGGCGCAATGCCGACGGCAGCGTGACCTTCTGGGTGCCGGTCACCGGCTCGACCACCGCCGATGCCCGCTATCCACGCAGCGAGCTACGCGAAACCCAGCACGACGGCAGACTCGACAACTGGCTCCACGCCAGTTCGGACAGCTATCTCAGCGCCGTGCTGCAGGTTGACCAGGTGCCCAGCCGCAACAAGGTGGTGATCGGCCAGATCCACAGTACCGACGTGCCGGGCAGCCAAAACGACCCGCTGCTCAAGCTGCAATATCACTATCGACGTGGCGTTGGCCGGGTGGAGCTGCTGCTGCGCGCTCGCCCAGGCGACAGCGACGTGCAAAACATCCTGCTGGCCGAGAACATTCAGCTTGGCGAGCGCTTCGGCTACGACCTGCGCGTCACGCCCAGCGGACGCATCGGCATCAGCGTGGCCAGCACCGATGGCGACAATGGCTCGCTCTACCGCCAGTTGAGCAGCAGCTGGAGCAAGCAGTACCTGTACTTCAAGGCGGGCGCCTATATCCAGGACAATTCCGGAGCGGATAGCGAAGGTGGTCGCGTCACGTTCTATCACCTCAACAGCCTGCACCGCTGAGGAACGCGGCGGTTTACAATCGCCGCCCTCCTAGACGAAGGCTCGACCATGGCACGCCTGACCCTCGATTTTCCCGAAGACCAGTACTGCTACAGCACTCACCTGACCGTGCGCGTTACCGACATCAACGGCGCCAACCATCTGGGCAATGACTCGATGATCTCGATGATTTCCGAGGCACGTGCCCGTTTCCTCTTCGAGTTCGGCATCCGCGAAACCGACGGCAAAGGCACTGGAATCATCGTCACCGACCTGGCCACCACCTACAGGGCCGAGGCCCATGCCCGTGACCAGCTGCTGTTCGAGGTCGGGGTGATGGATTTCAACCGATATGGCGGTGACATCACCTTCCGCATCACCCGTCCGGCTGACGGCACGCTGGTGGCCATGGCCAAGTCCGGCTTCGTGTTCTTCGATTATCTGCAGTCGAAGGTGGTGCCAATGCCGGAATCCTTCAGCGCCAAGTTCCCCAAGGTCAATCGGCTCGACTGACTCAGCGATTCCACTGCTTCAGGGCCCAGGGCGAACAGGCGTCTGCAAACTTGCACAGTTATTGCTGCTAATAACGTGACACATCGTCATTCGTCTGCTACGCCTAGGTCAGAACAGAAAAAAGGGGGGATCGAGGATGACCGACACCTACCGCCGTGCCCGTCAGGCGGGGCTGCTCAGCAATCTGCTGGCGCTCGCCCTGCTGACCGCGCCGCTACCCACTCACGCAACCAGCGTTACCCAACTTTCCAGCGTCCAGTCTCAAGCCACTCTCAGTACGCAGCGATCGCCCCATTCGGGGGCATAGACGGCGCAAACGCCTCGTTTTACGGCAGTACTGCGCGTATTGAAGGTGCGTAGCGCCTGACCCCAGGGCCTCTGTTCGGTTGGCTCGGCTCTTGCTTATTCCCTCGCACCAGGTAGCCAACGGCGGCCACCTCCCTCACGACAAAGACGTCGCCTCACCTCGCCTTCATGGCCTGTGGTGAAGCGGCGTTTTTTTTCGTGTTCGCCCCAGTGACCGGGGCCGGCGCAGGCATCGCGATCCGAGCCTGCACCGCAATCGCTCAAACCTGCTGTGGCTTCGGCCGCAGGGCTCTGCACCACAAGTGCACGGCCTTCCCGGCAGGCACGGCCGCCGTGTCCACGACCACGGTTCGCCGCGCCTGGCCGGGCTCCTTCTCGCTGATGAGGTGATAGATGAATACAAGTTTCTGGAAAGCCGGCCACGCCCCCACACTGTTTGCCGCCTTCCTCTATTTCGACCTGAGCTTCATGGTCTGGTACCTGCTCGGCCCACTGGCGGTGCAGATCGCTACCGACCTCGACCTCAACGCCCAGCAACGCGGCCTGATGGTGGCCACGCCGATTCTCGCCGGCGCCGTGCTGCGTCTGCTGATGGGCTTTCTCGCCGACCGTCTGTCGCCGAAGACCGCCGGCCTGCTCGGCCAGGTGGTGGTGATAGTCGCGCTGTTCTGCGCCTGGCAGATCGGCATCGGCAGCTACGAGCAGGCGCTGCTGCTCGGCCTGTTCCTCGGCTTCGCCGGCGCGGCGTTCGCCGTGGCCCTGCCGCTGGCCTCGCAGTGGTACCCGCCGCAGCACCAGGGCAAGGCCATGGGCATCGCCGGCGCCGGTAACTCCGGCACCGTGCTGGCAGCGCTGTTCGCCCCCGGCCTGGCCGCGCTGTCCGGCTGGCAGAACGTGTTCGGCTGGGCGCTGATCCCGCTGCTGGCGACCCTGGTGATCTTCGCCCTGGTGGCCAAGAATGCGCCGGAGCGGCCCAAGCCCAAGGCCTTCGGCGACTACCTCAAGGCCCTCGGCGATCGCGACAGCTGGTGGTTCATGTTCTTCTACAGCGTCACCTTCGGCGGCTTCATCGGCCTGGCCAGCGCCCTGCCCGGCTACTTCAGCGACCAGTACGGGCTGAACCCGGTGACCGCCGGTTACTACACCGCCGCCTGCGTCTGCGCCGGCAGCCTGCTGCGCCCGCTGGGCGGCGCTCTGGCCGACCGCATCGGCGGCATTCGTACACTGCTGATGATGTATACCATCGCCTCGCTGTGCATTGCCGTAGTGGGCTTCAACCTGCCCAGCGCGAACGCCGCCCTGGCCTTTTTCGTCGCCGCCATGCTCGGCCTTGGTGCTGGCAATGGCGCGGTGTTCCAGCTGGTACCGCAGCGTTTTCGCAGGGAAATCGGCGTGATGACCGGGTTGATCGGCATGGCCGGCGGCATCGGTGGTTTCTTCCTCGCGGCAGGCCTGGGCACCATCAAGCAGCACACCGGCGACTACCAACTGGGCCTCTGGCTGTTCGCCAGCCTCGGCGTGCTGGCCTGGGTCGGCCTGCATGGGGTCAAGCAGCGCTGGCGCACCACCTGGGGTAGCGCCGCGGTGACCGCCGCACGGGTGTGAGCGAGTTCTCAACGACCGGCCACACTCCGTAGGGCGCGCCGCGTGCACCAGCGATTTGCGTCGAGCCTGGTACGCACGGCGCACCCTACGGTCCAAAGATCTACGGAAACCGCATCATGGCCCTGCAACTGAGCATCGGCGAAACCAGCGCCATCGGCCCGCGCAGCGAGAATCAGGACGCCCTGCGTGTGGTCACCCCGGCGCCGGCCCTGGCCGCCAGCAAGGGCTACCTGCTCGGTCTGGCCGATGGCGTCAGCCAGTGCGCCGACGGCGGCCTGGCCGCACGCGCGACCCTGCAGGCGCTGGCACTGGATTACTACTCCACCCCGGAAACCTGGCCGGTGCAGCACAGCCTGGACCGCCTGCTCATTGCGCATAACCGCTGGCTACAGGCCAACGGCGGCGGCCAGCCGCTGCTGACCACCCTCACCGCCCTGGTGCTGCGCGGGCGGCGCTACACCCTGGCGCACATCGGCGACAGCCGCGCCTACCTGTGGCGCGACGGCCAGCTGCTGCGCCTGACCGAGGACCATGTGTGGGAACAGCCGGGCATGCAGCACGTGCTCAAGCGCGCCATGGGCCTGGATCAACACCTGGTGGTGGACTACCGCGACGGCGAGCTGCAGGCCGGTGACCGTTTCCTGCTGGTCAGCGACGGCGTCTGGGCCTGCCTCAACGACAAACGCATCGGCGAGTTGCTGCAACGAGACGATGACGCCGAAGCGATCTGCCAGGCACTGGTCGACGAGGCGCACCACGCCGGTAGCCAGGACAACGCCAGCGCCTTGCTGGTGCACATCGAGCAGCTCCCAGAAGCCGCGCTGGCCGACACCCTGGCCCAGCTCGAACATTGGCCTCTGCCGCCGCGCCTGCGTGAAGGCCAGGAGTTCGAGGGCTGGCAGGTCGAAGGCCTGCTCGGCGAATCGCGCCAGTCGCTGATCTACCGGGTGCGCGATGCTGACAACCTGCCCTGGCTGCTCAAGACCATGCCGCCCAGCCGCGCCGGCGAGGAGCAGGCCGGCCCGGCGCTGCTGCAGGAGGAATGGTTCCTGCGCCGCGTCGCCGGTCGCCACTTTCCCGAGCTGCATGCTCTGCCGCAGCGCCAGCATCTGTATTACGTGCAGCGCGAATATGCCGGCCAGACCCTGGCCGCGCGCCTACGCCAGCACGGCCCGCTGAGCCTGGCCGACTGGCAGGACCTGGCGCCGCGCCTGATCAAGGCCCTCGGCCTGTTGCACAGGCGCAATATCATCCACCGCGACATCAAGCCCGAGAACCTGCTGCTCGGCGACGACGGCGAACTGCGCGTGCTCGACTTCGGCCTGGCCTACTGCCCGGGCCTGACCCGCGACGAGGCCCACAGCCTGCCCGGCACGCCCAGCTATATTGCCCCCGAAGCCTTCGCCGGCAGCCTGCCCAGTGCGCAGCAGGACCTCTACGCCGCGGGCGTGACGCTCTATCACCTGCTTACCGGACACTATCCCCATGGCGAAGTCGAAGCCTTCCAGCACCCGCGCTTCGGTCAGCCGGTGCCGGCCAGCCGCTACCGCCCGGACTTGCCTGCCTGGCTCGATGAGGTGTTGAGCCGCGCGGTAGCCGCCGCCCCAGCGCAGCGCTTCGAGACCGCCGAGGAGTGGCTGCTGGCCCTGGAAAGTGGCGAGCGCCAATCCCTGAACAACCGCCCACGACCGCTGCTGGAGCGCGAGCCGCTACTGGTGTGGCGCAGCGTGGCGTTGGTGTCGCTGCTGCTCAACCTGCTGCTGGCGTTCCTGCTGCTCAAATAGCCCACCCCGCACCAAAGCAGCGCAAAACGCCTCTCAACGGTGCATAAACCCAACCTACAGCGCCAGCCAAGTGACTGAAAAGCCTGAAAAACCGTGACCTGATCGAGTTGGCACAAGGGCTGCATTCACAACTACCACAAACCACATAAAGCGCGACCTTCAACGACGAAGGCTGCACTTCCCGATAGAACGGGACCTGGACAAAGGCGTCCTCGCTAGGTGACTAGCGGGACGCCTTTTTTGTTTTTTATGGCCTGCCATCCCTGGCGGCCACTCTTCGAGCCGTCGCGGAGCGACGTTAAAAATTGCTCCCGACAATTTTTTCGACCGTGATTTTTCTTCAGGAGATGGCCGGCATGCAAAAACTCAAGCTGGTGATGATCGGCAACGGCATGGCGGGTGTACGCACCCTCGAGGAGCTGCTCAAGCTCGCCCCCGATCTCTACGACATCACCGTGTTCGGCGCCGAGCCGCACCCCAACTACAACCGCATCCTGCTCTCCCCGGTACTGGCCGGCGAACAGACCTTCGAGGAGATCGTGCTCAACGATCTCAACTGGTACGCGGAAAACGACATCAAGCTGCTGCTCGGGCGCAAGGTGATCAAGATCGACCGCAAGAAGCGCCTGGTGATTGCCGACGATGGCAGCGAGGCCGAGTACGACCGCCTGCTTATCGCCACCGGCTCCAACCCCTTCATCCTGCCGATTCCGGGCAAGGACCTGCAGGGCGTGATCGGCTATCGCGACATTGCCGACACTCAGATGATGATGGACACCGCCAAGACTCATAAGCACGCGGTGGTCATCGGCGGCGGCCTGCTCGGCCTGGAAGCGGCCAACGGCCTCAAGCTGCGCGGCATGGACGTCACTGTGGTGCATATCGGCGACTGGCTGCTGGAACGCCAGCTCGATAGCACCGCAGGCCGTTTGCTGCAGAAATCCCTGGAAGACCGCGGCCTGAAGTTCCTTCTGCCCAAGCACACCGCCGAGCTGCTGGACAACGGCGAAGGCCGCGTCTGCGCGGTGAAATTCAAGGACGGCGAGGTGATTCCCGCCGACCTGGTGGTGATGGCCGCCGGCATCCGCCCCAACAGCGAACTGGCCGAGAGCGCCGGCATCGCCTGCAACCGCGGCATCCTGGTCAACGACACCATGCAGACCTATGACCCGCGCATCTACGCCATCGGCGAGTGCGCCAGCCACCGCGGCATCGCCTACGGCCTGGTGGCGCCGCTGTTCGAGCAGGCCAAGGTCTGCGCCAACCACCTGGCCCAGCTCGGTTTCTCCCGCTATCAGGGCTCGGTAACCTCGACCAAGCTCAAGGTCACCGGCATCGACCTGTTCTCCGCCGGTGAATTTATGGGCGGCGAGGGAACGGAAACGATAACGCTGTCGGACCCCATTGGCGGCGTGTACAAGAAGCTGGTGATCAAGGACGACGTGCTGGTCGGCGCCTGCCTGTACGGCGACACCGCCGACGGCGGCTGGTACTTCCGCCAGATTCGTGAGAATCACAACGTCAGCGAGATCCGCGACCACCTGATGTTCGGCGAAGGCGCCATCGGCGACGTCGGCCACCAGGGCGCCGACAAGACCGCCAACATGCCCGACAGCATGGAAATCTGCGGCTGCAACGGCGTGTGCAAGGGCACCATCGTCAAGGCCATCCAGGAGAACGGGCTGTTCTCGGTCGACGAGGTCAAGAAACACACCAAGGCTGCCAGTTCCTGCGGCTCCTGCGCCGGCCTGGTCGAGCAGATCCTGATCAGCACGGTCGGCGGCGCGGCGGATGTCAAGCCCAAGAGCGAGAAGGCCATCTGCGGCTGCAGCGACCTCAACCACGGGCAGATTCGCAAGGCCATCCGTGAGCAGCACCTGACGTCCATGGCGCAGACCATGGCCTTTCTCAACTGGAGCACGCCCAACGGCTGCGCCACCTGCCGCCCGGCGCTCAACTATTACCTGATCTCCACCTGGCCGGGCGAGGCCAAGGACGACCCGCAGTCGCGCCTGATCAACGAACGCGCCCACGCCAATATCCAGAAGGACGGCACCTACTCGGTGGTGCCGCGCATGTGGGGCGGCGTTACCAATCCCTCCGAGCTGCGCCGCATCGCCGATGTGGCCGACAAGTACAACGTACCCATGGTCAAGGTCACCGGCGGCCAGCGCATCGACCTGCTCGGCATCAAGAAAGACGACCTGCCGGCGGTGTGGAAGGATCTGGACATGCCTTCCGGCCACGCCTACGGCAAGTCCATCCGTACGGTGAAGACCTGCGTCGGCAGCGAGTTCTGCCGCTTCGGCACGCAGAACTCCACTCAGCTGGGCATCGACCTGGAGCACGACCTGTTCAACATGTGGTCGCCGCACAAGGTCAAGCTGGCTGTCTCCGGCTGCCCGCGCAACTGCTCCGAGGCCGGCATCAAGGACGTCGGCATCATTGGTGTGGACTCCGGTTTCGAGATGTATATCGGCGGCAACGGCGGGATCAAGACCGAGGTGGCCGAGTTCTTCGTCAAGGTCAAGACCGCCGAGGAAGTGCGCGAGTACAACGCCGCCTTCCTCCAGCTGTACCGCGAGGAGGCCTTCTACCTCGAGCGCACCGTGCACTACCTGCAGCGCGTCGGCATGGAGCACATCAAGAAGGCGGTGCTGGAAGACGAGGCCAACCGCAAGGCCCTGGCTGCGCGCCTGCACTACGCCCTGTCGTTCGAACATGATCCCTGGAAGCAGCGCATCGAAACGCCGCAACTGAAGAAAGAGTTCGACACCATCAAGGTCGTGCAAATCGAGGAGGCCACCGTATGAACTGGCTGGATATCTGCGCCCTGGAAGAGATCAACGTGCTCGGCTCGCGCATCATCGCCGGGCCGAAAGGCGATATCGCCATCTTCCGCACCAGTAACGATGAAGTATTCGCCCTCGACGACCGCTGCCCGCACAAGGGCGGGCCGCTGTCCCAGGGGCTGATCTACGGCAAGCGCGTGGCCTGCCCGCTGCATAACTGGCAGATCGAGCTGGAGTCCGGCGAGGCCGTGGCGCCGGACGTGGGCTGCGCCCATCGGCACCATGCCAAGGTGGAGAGCGGCCGCGTGTTGCTGGCATTCGCGCAACGCAACTAGCCAGCCCTGTGGGAGGCGCTTCAGCGGCGACGGTCGCGGCTGAAGCCCCTCCCACCAGAACGTCCCCGCGCCTCAGGAGCTCCGAACATGGCCAGCCCCACTCAAGTCACCGCCTCCACCTGCTGCTACTGCGGCGTGGGCTGCGGCGTGCTGATCGAGCACGACGGCGAGAAGATTCTCGGCGTCGCCGGCGATCCCAGCCACCCGGCCAACTTCGGCAAACTGTGCAGCAAGGGTTCGACCCTGCACCTGACTGGCGACCTTGATGCCCGCGCCCTGTACCCCGAGCTGCGCCTGGGCAAAGGCCTGGCCCGCACCCGCACGGACTGGGACAGCGCCCTGGACCACGCCGCGGCGGTGTTCGCCGAGACCATCCGCGAGCACGGCCCGGACAGCGTGGCCTTCTATATCTCCGGCCAGTTGCTGACCGAGGATTACTACGCCTTCAACAAGCTCGCCCGCGCCCTGGTCGGCACCCACAATATCGACTCCAACTCACGGCTGTGCATGTCCAGCGCGGTGGTCGGCTACAAGCGCAGCCTCGGCGCCGACGCCCCGCCCTGCAGTTACGAAGACATCGAGCGAAGCGACTGCCTGCTGATCGCCGGCTCCAACATGGCCTACGCCCACCCGGTGCTGTTCCGCCGCCTGGAAGAAGCCAAGGCTCGCCGCCCCGAGATGCAGATCATCGTCATCGATCCGCGGCGCACCGACACCTGCGAGCTGGCCGACCTGCACCTGGCGATCCTGCCCGGCACCGACGTGGCGCTGTTTCACGGCATCCTGCATATCCTGCTGTGGGAAGGCTGGATCGACCGCCGCTATATCGACGCCCATACCGAAGGCTTCGAGGCGCTGAAGAACCTGGTGCGCGACTACAGCCCGGCGGCCACCGCCGATATCTGCGGCATCAGCCTGGACAGCCTGCAGCGCTGCGCCGAGCTGATCGGCAAGGCGCCCTCCTTCCTTTCTCTGTGGTGCATGGGGCTCAATCAGTCCTCGTCCGGCAGCGCGAAGAACAGCGCGCTGATCAACCTGCACCTGGCCACCGGACAGATCGGCAGGCCCGGCGCCGGCCCCTTCTCGCTGACCGGCCAGCCCAACGCCATGGGCGGCCGCGAGACCGGCAGCCTGAGCAACCTGCTGCCGGGCCACCGCGAGGCAGGCAACGCCGAACACCGCGCCGAAGTCGCCGCCTACTGGGGCGTCGACGCCCTGCCGGAGACGCCGGGGCTGTCCGCCATCGAGCTGTTCGATGCGGTGCACGACGGCCGCATCAAGGCGCTGTGGATCGCCTGCACCAACCCGGCGCAGTCGCTGCCGAACCAGAACAAGGTGCACGAGGCTCTGGCCACCTGCCCCTTCGTTGTCGTTCAAGAGGCCTTCTTCACCACCGAGACCTGCCGCTACGCCGACCTGCTGCTGCCCGCCGCCAGCTGGGGCGAGAAGGAAGGCACGGTGACCAACTCCGAGCGCCGCGTCAGCCATGTGCGCCGCGCCGTGCCAGCGCCCGCAGAGGCGCGGCCCGATTGGTCGATCACCTGCGACTTCGCCCGTCGCCTGGAAACTCTGCTCCGCCCCGGCCTGCCCAGCCTGTTCGATTTCGCCGACAGCGAAGCGCTGTTCGAGGAATACAAGCACCTGACCGCCCAGCGCGACCTCGACCTCTCGGGGCTGAGCTACGCGCTGATTGATGACCAAGGTCCCCAGCAATGGCCGTTCCCGGCCGGCGCACGCCACGGCACCGCGCGGCTCTATGCCAATGGCCGCTTCCCCACGGCCAGCGGGCGCGCGCAGTTTCATGCCGACCCCTACCGTGCGCCGAAGGAAAAGCGCGAGGCGCGTTACTCGCTTACCCTCAATACCGGTCGCCTGCGCGATCAGTGGCACGGCATGAGCCGCACCGGCACCGCCGCGCGCCTGTTCGGCCATGTCGAGGCCGCCGTGCTCGGCCTGCACCCGGACGAGCTGCGTCGTCGTCGCCTGCAGGACGGCGATCTGATCAAGCTGCGCAGCCGTCGCGGCAGCCTGATCCTGCCGGTACAAACCGACGAATCGGTGCGCCCCGGTCAGGCCTGGCTGCCGATGCACTGGGGCGATCGCTTCCTCAAGGGTTTGGGCACCAACGTGCTGACCCAGCCGGCTTTCGATCCGTTATCCAAACAACCGGAGCTCAAGCATGCTGGTGTCGAGGTGGACAAGGTCGAGCTGCCCTGGCAGCTGTTCGCCCTGGTCGAGGGAGAGGTGCAGAGCCGCTTCGAGGCCCTGCGCCCGCTGTTCGAGGAGTTCGCCTACGCCAGCCTCACCCCCACCGGCCGCGAGCGCCCCGCTCTGCTGATTCGCGCCGCCAGCGCCGTGGCGCCGCAGCCAGAGCTGCTGGCGCAGATCGACCGCCTGCTGCGCCTAAATGAAGGTCCGGTGCTGGCCTACGACGACCCGCGCCGTGCGGTGGGCAAGCGCGTGCGCATCGAGGATGGCCGCATCGTCAGCATCCGCCTGGCCGGCGAAACCGCCGCCAGCGAATGGCTCAGGAGCCTGTGGCTGGACGGCCAGGCCGACGCCGATCTGCGTCGCTGGCTGCTCGCCCCGGTCTCCGCGCCGCCAGGCAATGCAGCCGCCAACACGCGCGGCAAGACCCTGTGCAACTGCCTGAACGTCAGCGAAGGCGCGGTGTGCGCCGGCATCGCACGCGGCCTGGACCTGGACGGCCTCAGGCAGGAGCTCAAGTGCGGCACCAGTTGTGGCTCCTGCGTACCCGAAATCAAACGTCTGCTGGCGCAACAGCCCACTGCAGTGAACGCATGAGTTGATCGTACCCACGCTCTGCGTGGGTACGCAGGCCGAGACGCTCCGCGTCTCATGGGACGCAGAGCGTCCCCCGAATCCTTTCCACGCCGGAGCGTGGGAACCAGCGGCAAACGCCGGCACGTGACACGAGAGAGGTGGTGAACATGAGTGCAAAAGTCTGGCTGGTAGGCGCGGGCCCCGGTGATCCCGAGCTGCTGACCCTCAAGGCGGTCAAGGCGCTGAACCAGGCCGAGATCGTGATGATCGACGATCTGGTCAACCCGGCCGTGCTCGAGCACTGCCCCGGCGCGCGTATCGTCTCGGTGGGCAAGCGCGGCGGATGCCGCTCCACCCCGCAGGCCTTTATCCATCGCCTGATGCTGCGCTATGCACGCCAGGGCAAGTGCGTGGTGCGCCTCAAGGGCGGTGATCCTTGCATCTTCGGCCGCGGCAGCGAGGAAGCAGACTGGCTCGGCGAGCACGGCATCGAAGTGGAGATGGTCAACGGCATCACCGCCGGACTGGCCGGCGCCACCTACTGCGGCATTCCTCTGACCCTGCGCGGTGTGGCCCGTGGCGTGACCCTGGTCACCGCCCACACCCAGGACGACAGCAGCCTGAACTGGGCGGCACTGGCGCAGAGCGGCACCACCTTGGTGGTTTATATGGGTGTCGCCAAGCTAGCGGATATTCGCGACGGCCTGCTCGCCGGCGGCATGAGCGCCGAGATGCCGGTGGCCATGATCGAGAACGCCTCGTTGCCCGCACAGCGTGAGTGCCGCAGCCAACTGGGCGCGATGCAGGACGATGCAACAGCCTTCGCCCTGAAGAGCCCGGCCATTCTGGTGATCGGCGAAGTCGCCCGCGCCAGCACACAGATCAGCATGCCTCAGCTCCTGCATGCCTGAAAGCTTCGCGCTCCTGCGACGAAGTTGTCTGCCCGTCGCCCCCTCGGCAGGCTTTTTTATTCCGGAAAAGAAAAAACCCGGCCGAGGCCGGGTTTTTCTTGGAGCTCCAGAAGCATTACTGCTGGATCTGGGCTTCCACTTCAGCTTCAACGCGACGGTTGATAGCGCGACCGGAGTCGGTGGCGTTGTCAGCAACCGGACGGGTTTCACCGTAACCAGCAGTGTTTACGCGGCTACCGTCAACACCGTACTGGTTGACCAGAACGTCACGAACGGCGTTTGCACGACGCTCGGACAGTTTCTGGTTGTAAGCGTCGCTACCAACGGAGTCGGTGTGACCTTCAACAGTGGTGGTGGTCTGCGGGTACTGGTTCATGAAGTCAGCCAGGTTCTTGATGTCGCCATAGCTTTCTTCTTTGACGCGGTCTTTGTCGAAGTCGAACTTGACGTCCAGCTCAACGCGAACAGCTTCCATCACCGGCTCAGGAGCGGGCTCAGGCATCGGCTCGGGCGCTGCAGCCACGACCGGAGCCGGAGCAGGCTTGCTGCCGCCACCGAAGTTCAGACCAACACCCACGCCAGCTTGCCACTCGGTGTCGCCCTGGTCGATGTTGTACAGAGCGTCAACGCCAGCACGGGCGTAGAACATTTCGGTGAAGTAGTACTTGGCACCAGCGCCAGCGATAGCCAGGGTGGAGTGGTTACGACCACCGCTGTTGGCGTCGCCGATGCTCTGATGGCCGAAACCGGCAGAGACGTACGGACGCAGACCAACACCCGGCTGACCGAAGTGGTAGATGGCCTTCAGGTCGGTCAGGTTGCCCTTGATATTCTTGCTGCCTTGCGAACCTTCGCCACGCAGGTCGTGGTATTCGCCATAGGACAGCGCCAGTTCGACGTCGTCAGTCAGGTAGTAGCCAATGCTGCCACCGAACAGGTTGCCTTCGTTGTGCGCGTAATCACGCTGAACGTCGGTGAAGTAGCGATTGACGAAGCCCTCCACCTCGACAGCGCCTTGGCCTTGCGCCAGCGCGCCGAAGGAGGTTGCGGCAACGAGAGAGCCAATGACTACGCCCAAGGTGTTTTTTACTTTCATCCGTTAAATCCCCATCTTGGTGGTTAATAAGTCGCCGTTAACTTCAGTCGGCAACTTGGCGGCGATTATATCAGGGTTCGCCACTCCCTTAGTGGTCGGGAAGCTGAACTAAGTTTCGGAAGTGTCCGAAAATTTATCCCGCAACCGATCCAATGCTCGCTTGTAGCGCATCTTCGTTGCGCTCAAGCCCATGTGCATGATGTCGGCAATCTCTTGAAACTCGAGCTCTGCGACAAAACGTAGCACCAGAATCTCGCGATCGATCGGGTTGACGTGAACCAACCAGCGATCCAGACCGCCTCGCTCCTCGACTTTGGGTGTCTTGTCGTCGGAAGCCTCTTCGAGCGGGTCCAAACTTAAGGCGTCAACCAATCGACGCTTTCGCCGCTCTTTTCGATACTGAGTAATGCATTCGTTGTAGGTGATGCTGTAGAGCCAAGTTTTGAACTTGGATTTACCCTCAAAGTTCTTAAGGCCATAGAGAACTTTGAGCATCACCTCCTGACAGACATCATCAGCATCCCTTTCGTTCCCCAAATAACGCGCGCAAACGTTAAATAATGTTCGCTGGTAGCGCCTCATCAGCTCTTCATAAGCACGAGTTATATGAAACAGCTCGTCGTGGGCGCGCGCCACCAGCTCTTCATCAGTGAGCTCGCGGGGGTCGTAGCGCGTGGGCAAGGGCTGGGCTTTGTTCAAAACGAGTCGGGCCGACAGTCAGGACGAAAAGTGCCCGGCAGGTCACGCCTGCCGGGCAGCGGCATAAAATAACAGATTGGCGTCAGCGACTGTTCACGCGTTGTTCGAGCATCACTCGATTTGCCACCGATACCAGCTCACCGGTATCGGTCAACAGGGTGGTTTTCACTGTGCCGATCTCTTCGATCTGCCCTTCGACCTCACCAACCTGCACTTGTTGCCCGACCTGATACAGCTCGCGCACATAAATGCCAGCGAGAATCTGGCTGGCGATATCGCGACTACCCAGGCCCAATGCCAGCGCGACCGCCAGGCCAACGGAAATCAGCACGATGGCGATCACGTTGTTGAGCAGGTCGGTCTTGATCTCCAGCTGACCGATGGCCACGGAGATGCTGATGATGATGACCAGACCTTGCGCGACCCGCCCCAGCCCGTTGGCATACTCCAGACCGACGCCTTCGGCAGCGCCGCGCACCAGGCTGCTGACCAGTTGCGCCAGCAGCACACCGGCAAGCAGCACCAGGGCGGCGCCGAAGACTTTGGGCAGGTACAGCGCCAGCACGTCGAGGGTCGCGGAAACCCGTTGCAGACCAAGCGATTCAGCGGCCGAAACCAGGAAGATCAGCAGCACGAACCAATAGACGATCTTGCCGATCAGGGTCGATACCGGCGCGTGAATGCCGACGCGCGCCAGCAGCTTGGTCAGACCGGTACCTGTCATCAGGCGATCCAGTCCGACCTTGCCGAGCAGCTTGGACAGCAGCGTGTCGAGCAACTTGGCCACGACGAAGCCAAGCAGTACCAACACCAGCGCAACGAACAGGTTGGGAATGAATCCGGCAACCTTGGTCCACAATGCGGTCATCGCGGAGATCAGGCTTTGGGTCCAGGGATCGAGTTCCATTTCAGTCAGCCTTATCAGCAGAAGCAGAGGATTGGGTACGGCGCGAAACCGGCGCGACATGCGCCGAACCGTTGTTCAGGGCGATCATCAGGGCCTGCGCCCAGTGGCCTACCAGGCTGAACAGGTCACCAGCGCCGACCTGGCGGTTGGCGGTCTTGAGAACCCGGTGCAGGCAAGCATCGTCGTCATGGCTGGACGACGAGGACTTGAGCAAATCGCGTAGAGACTCTTCGAATGGATCGTGCATGCGCACCTCACGGGATGTCACGGCTAGACGCAGTAGCCGGCGGATGAGTCACACATCACAGCCAACGCCAACGTCGAAAAAGCAGCAGTTGACCCAGCGCCAGAAGGACCATAAGGCCGCAGGCGATGAAGAAACCAATCGGACTTTCAGAACCCGGAATCCCGCCGACATTGATGCCCAGCAGCCCCGTGAGAAAGGTCAGCGGCAGGAACATCCCGGTGATCACGGTGAAGCGATACATGATGCGATTCATGCGCTCACCGAGACGCCGGCTTTCCGCCTCCAGTACCAGGCCGACGCGCTCGCGAATCAGCTCCAGCTCTTCCAGATAGCGGGTCAGGCGATTGTTAAGCTCGTTCCAGTAGTCACCGTCGTCCTCGACGAACCAGGGCTGTCGATTACGCACCAGCTGCGCGTAGAGATCGCGCTGCGGCGCGAGAAACCGACGCAAGCTGGCCGCACGCCGACGCACCTGCAACACCAGGCCGTGATCGGGACGATACCGCTCATCACCATCGAGGCCATCCTCCTCGACGTCGAGCTGCTCGCTCAACTCGGCGATCAGATCATCGACGCGACTGGTGAGGTGACGGGCGAGCTCCAGGAGTAGCTCTGACGACGTCTTCGGCCCCTTGCCCGCCAACAGATCGGCAATCAGTGCATCGGTCGCGAGCAATGGACGCTGACGCAGGGAGATAACCCGCCGGGCATCGGCGAAGATACGTACCGAAACCATGTCTTCCGGTTCTGCGCCGGGATTACGGTTGACCCCGCGCAAGAACAACAGCAGCTCATCGTCGGGCAGGGGCAATAGACGCGGCCGGGTATTTTCCTCGAGCAGCAGGTTGCAGCTGAATTCATCCAGCCCGCTGTGCTCACGTAACCAGCGCTGTGACTGCTCCTGGCCGCGATCCCAGTGCAGCCACAGGCTTTCCTGCTCGCCTAGCTGCAGGCCATCCAGTTCATGCCGAGTAATGCTGCGTGCACCGCCCCGACCATCGAGCACGAAGGCATGCAGCAACGCCGAATCCTGATCCTGCATCGGCTTATTCCGGCATGCTCAGGGCTTGCGGGGAAACGATGATGCCGTTGTTGTCGGCGTACAGATAATCGCCCGGCTTGAAGGTCACGCCGCCAAAGCTGACGGGCACATTCAGGTCGCCAATGCCGCGCTTGTCGGTCTTCATCGGATGACTGGCCAGCGCCTGCACGCCCAGATCGGTCTGCGCGATGACGTCGACGTCACGGATGCAGCCATATACGACGATGCCTTCCCAGCCGTTCTTCGCGGCCTTCTCGGCCAGCATGTCACCGAGCAGCGCACGTCGCAGGGAACCGCCGCCATCCACGACCAGGACCTTGCCCTGACCAGGCAGATCGACCTGCTCCTTCACCAGCGAGTTGTCCTCATGGCACTTGATGGTGACGATCTGACCGCCGAAAGAATCGCGGCCGCCGTAGTTGGCGAACATGGGCTCGACGACCTGAACCAGTTCCGGATAGGCATCGCACAGATCAGGGGTGATGTAGTGCATGACAGAACTCCTTTCGACAATGGATGAGAAGGCAGCCACCTTCATGGACCTGCTTGAAGCGGGACAATTCAGCATCGCGCTATCGCTGCGAACTCGCCCGACATGAACGACAAACAAGCACTTGAACCTGAAATGACCACCCACACATGATGCGTCACATCTTACCGCTAAGCCCGTGCCGAAGAAACGGCCGGGACGATCTCAAGCAGCAGCTCAAGATCCTATAGCAGAGGCCTGATCGGCAAAGCCGGCGGGCAGTTGCAGATGCTGCAACCAGTATTCGGTCAAGGGCCACACCTCGCGCTGCGCCTCCTTGCTGACCAGCATTTCGATATGCCCGAAGTCACTGGAGAAACCGTTCTCCTTGCCCAGCAGCAAGAACCGCGACGGCGCCGCACTGCACTGTTCCAGCAGCTTGCGACAGGCCCAGGCTGGATCCTGCTGATCGGCCGCAGCTCCTACCGCCAGAATCGGCACGCGCACCTGAGCCAGGCCCGCCCACCAATCCTGATCAGCATCACCGAAACGCCCGAACAGCCTGAGCCAGCGTAGGGTTTCCAGTGCCAGGCCGGTCGGCTCGTCTTCAGGGCCGCGCTTCAGCCGACGCCCGGACAGGTAGGGAAAGGCACGCAGCAGCAGGCGACCGCCCCACTCCACAGGCGGCAGCTTGAGCGGCCAGTAGATACGGCTGACCTGGCTGCCGAACAATGCCGCCGAACGCGCACGCGACTCGTCGAGATAACCGCCCCCCAGCGCCGCCGCCAGAATCACTCCACCGAGGGAGTGGCCGACCCAGTGCGCGGCTTGCCCGGTCTGCTCGATGATGAAATCAGCAATGGCTGGCAGGTCATAGCGCACGTACTGCGCCACGTGGTTGTCTCGATAGTTTTCGTTGCGCGGCGACAGGCCGTGGCCGCGCATTTCGGCGATCCACACATCGAACCCCGCGCGCGCCAGGTAAGGCCCCAGGCCAATGCCCTTGGGCGAATACCAGAAGCGCCGATTGGAAAAGCTGCCGTGCAGCAATACCACGGGCACGCCACGCTCGCCTTCTGCCCCTGCGCGGCCGAGCCGGGTCAAGGCCAGCTCGACGCTGGAGTCCGGGCTGTTGTTGGGCTTGAGAAGATAGACGTCTTCACTGAGATCGCCACGCAGTTCGGCACTCATCAGGGAAACGGGAAAAAGCTCACTACTGCTTTGCATGGATCAGATGACCGCACTGGCGAGACGCCATAAAAGAATAATGACACGCATAAAAAACCGCCGGGAGCGATATTGCATATCGCTGGCGACGGCTTGGGATGACTGGCAAAACACGATGACCACCAAAAAGGGCGGGATCAACCCGCCCTTTCTGGATCGATCACAGACCTCAGGCTGGCTGAGCCTCAGCCAGGAAGAACCAGGTGTCGAGTACCGAGTCCGGATTCAGCGACACGCTCTCGATCCCCTGCTCCATCAGCCACTTGGCCAGATCTGGATGGTCCGACGGACCCTGGCCGCAGATGCCGATGTACTTGCCAGCCTTGTTGCAGGCAGCGATGGCATTGGCCAACAGCTTCTTCACCGCAGGGTTACGCTCATCGAACAGATGGGCAACGATGCCGGAGTCACGGTCCAGGCCCAGAGTCAGCTGGGTCAGGTCGTTGGAGCCGATGGAGAAACCGTCGAAGAACTCGAGGAACTCTTCGGCCAGAATGGCGTTGGACGGCAGTTCGCACATCATGATGACTTTCAGGCCATCCTGACCACGGGCCAGGCCATTGCTGGCCAGCAGCTCGACCACTTGCGAGGCCTCACCCAGGGTACGCACGAACGGCACCATGATCTCGACGTTGGTCAGCCCCATCTCGTTGCGCACTTTCTTCAACGCGCGGCATTCCAGCTCGAAGCAGTCACGGAAGGATTCGCTGATGTAGCGCGAAGCACCACGGAAGCCCAGCATCGGGTTTTCTTCTTCCGGCTCGTACAGCTTGCCGCCGATCAGGTTGGCGTATTCGTTGGACTTGAAGTCCGACAGGCGCACGATGACTTTCTTCGGCCAGAAGGCGGCGGCCAGGGTGCTGATACCCTCGACCAGCTTCTCGACGTAGAAGTCGACCGGATCGCCGTAACCGGCGATGCGTTTCTCGACGCTGTCCTTGATCTCCGGCGGCAGGCTGGAGAAGTTCAGCAGCGCTTTCGGGTGCACGCCGATCATGCGGTTGATGATGAATTCCAGGCGAGCCAGGCCAACACCTTCGTTCGGCAGTTGAGCGAAATCGAAAGCGCGATCCGGGTTACCGACATTCATCATGATCTTGAACGGCAGATCCGGCATGGCGTCGACCGAGTTCTTGCGAATGTCGAAGCCCAGTTCGCCTTCGAAGATGAAACCGGTATCGCCTTCGGCGCAGGATACGGTCACGCCCTGACCGTCCTTCAGCACGCTGGTGGCATTGCCGCAACCGACCACGGCCGGAATGCCCAGCTCACGGGCGATGATTGCCGCGTGGCAGGTACGCCCGCCGCGGTTGGTGACGATGGCGCTGGCGCGCTTCATCACCGGCTCCCAGTCCGGGTCGGTCATGTCAGAGACCAGCACGTCGCCCGGCTGCACCTTGTCCATCTCGGATACGTCGTGGATCACGCGTACCTTGCCGGCGCCGATGCGCTGGCCGATGGCACGGCCTTCGACCAGCACAGTGCCCTTCTCTTTCAGCAGGTAGCGCTCCATCACGGTGGCGCTGGCGCGGCTCTTCACGGTTTCCGGACGGGCCTGCACGATGTACAGCTTACCGTCATCACCGTCCTTGGCCCACTCGATGTCCATCGGGCGGCCGTAATGTTTCTCGATGATCAGCGCCTGCTTGGCCAGCTCGCTGACCTCGGCGTCGGTGATGCAGAAACGCGCGCGCTCGGCACGGTCGACTTCGACGGTCTTCACCGAGCGACCAGCCTTGGCTTCGTCGCCGTAGATCATCTTGATCGCCTTGCTGCCCAGGTTGCGACGCAGGATCGCCGGACGGCCCGCTTCCAGGGTTGGCTTGTGCACGTAAAACTCGTCAGGGTTCACCGCGCCCTGCACCACGGTCTCGCCGAGGCCGTAGGCGCCGGTGATAAACACCACATCACGGAAACCGGATTCGGTGTCCAGGGTGAACATCACACCGGCGGTACCAGTTTCCGAACGCACCATGCGCTGCACGCCGGCAGACAGAGCGACCAGCTTGTGGTCGAAGCCCTGGTGCACGCGGTAGGCGATGGCACGATCGTTGAACAGGGAAGCGAAGACTTCCTTGGCAGCGCGAATCACGTTGTCCACACCGCGGATATTGAGGAAGGTTTCCTGCTGCCCCGCAAAAGAGGCGTCCGGCAGGTCTTCGGCGGTGGCGGAGGAACGCACGGCCACGGCCATGTTGTCGTTGCCGGCGCTCATGGTGGCGAAGGCTTCGCGGATCTGCTTGTCCAGCTCAGCCGGGAACTCGGCGTCCATCACCCACTGGCGAATCTGCGCGCCGGTCTTGGCCAGGGCGTTGACGTCATCGACATCGAGTGCGTCAAGCGCCGCGTGGATCTGCGCATTCAGGCCGCTTTGCTCGAGAAAATCGCGGTAGGCCTGAGCCGTAGTGGCGAAACCGCCGGGAACCGAGACACCGGCACCGGCCAGGTTACTGATCATCTCGCCGAGGGATGCGTTCTTGCCCCCCACATGCTCAACATCGTGATTGCCGAGCTTATCGAGGGAAACTACGTACTCTACCAAGGTGATCTCTCCACTAACTGTATTGGAAAAGCTCAGTGGGCTGCGCAATGTCGAACGACCGAGGTCGCGCGATTGTGGCCTTGCCCTTGTATAAGTAACAATGCCGAACCCGGTGGGCCCGGCGTAAAACGCGGCCTATCATAGCCAAGAATCGAACTCAGCTTAAGGCCTTTGGCGCAAATGAAACGAACCGCTTTCTTCATCTCCGACGGCACCGGCATCACGGCCGAAACCTTGGGCCAGAGCTTGCTCGCACAGTTCGAGAACATTCAGTTCACCAAACTGACGCGCCCTTATATCGACAGCATCGAAAAAGCGCGCGCCATGGTACAACAAATCGATGCCGCCGCTGAAAGGGACGGCGCCCGCCCGATCATCTTCGACACCATCGTCAACCGCGATATTCGTGCGATCCTCGATACCGCCAATGGTTTCATGATCGATATTTTCTCGACCTTCCTTTCCCCCCTGGAGCAGGAGCTGAGCTCGCACTCCTCCTACTCGGTCGGCAAGTCACACTCCATCGGCCAGCACTCCAACTACATGGAGCGCATCGAGGCGGTGAACTTCGCCCTCGACAACGATGATGGCGCCCGCACCCACTATTACGACAAGGCCGATCTGATCCTGGTCGGCGTGTCGCGCTGCGGCAAGACGCCTACCTGTCTGTACATGGCCATGCAGTACGGCATCCGCGCCGCCAACTACCCGCTGACCGAAGACGACATGGAGCGCCTGCAGCTCCCAGACTCACTGAAAAAGTACCGCGACAAGCTGTTCGGCCTGACCATCGACCCGGATCGTCTCACCGCCATCCGCCACGAGCGCAAGCCCAACAGCCGCTACGCCAGCTTCGCCCAGTGCGAGTTCGAAGTGCGCGAGGTGGAAGGCCTGTTCCGCCGCGAAAACATTGCCTTCATCAACTCCACGCATTTCTCGGTCGAGGAAATTTCGGCCAAGATTCTGGTGGAAAAAGGTGTTGAAAGACGCCTTAAATGATCGCTGCAAGCCCATGTTTAAAAAGGGAAAAGGCTCGAAACTTCGAGCCTTTTCTCATTCAGGGCCTAGAAGCTTTCAGCGGGTACGCGCACCCAGCCTTCCATCAGGATGCGCGCACTGCGGCTCATCACCGCCTTGGTCACCGTCCACTGACCATCGACCCGCTTGGCCTGCGCGCCGACACGCAAGGTGCCGGACGGATGGCCGAAACGCACCGCCTCGCGCTCGCCGCCACCAGCCGCCAGGTTGACCAGCGTGCCCGGAATCGCTGCCGCCGTACCGATGGCCACCGCGCAGGTGCCCATCATCGCGTGGTGCAGCTTGCCCATGGACAGCGCCCGCACCAGCAAATCGACCTCGCCGGCCTTCACGTCCTTGCCGCTGGAGGTGCGGTAGTCCTTGGGCGGACTGACGAAGGCGATCTTCGGGGTGTGCTGACGTGTCGCAGCCTCCTCGGCCGTTTTGATCAGTCCCATGCGCAGCGCACCGGCAACGCGGATCTGCTCGAAGCGCGCCAGTTGCGCCGGATCGCCGTTGATAGCCTCGCGCAGCTCGGTGCCTTGGTAGCCGATGTCCTCGGCATTGACGAAGATCGTCGGGATACCAGCCGTGATCATGGTCGCCTTGAAGGTGCCGACACCCGGCACTTCGAGGTCATCGACCAGATTGCCGGTGGGAAACATCGAGCCACCCTCTTCGCCGTCATCGGACGGATCGAGGAACTCCAGCACGATCTCCGCTGCCGGGAAGGTCACACCGTCCAGCTCGAAGTCGCCGGTTTCCTGCACCTGGCCATTGCTGACCGGCACATGGGCGATGATGGTTTTCTGGATATTGGCCTGCCAGATGCGCACCACGCAGGTGCCGTTCTCGGGAATCCGCGCGGGATCGACCAGGCCGGCGTGGATGGCGAAGGCGCCAGCCGCCGTGGACAGGTTGCCGCAGTTGCCGCTCCAGTCGACGAAGGCCTTGTCGATTGAGACCTGACCGTAGAGGTAGTCGACATCGTGATCAGGCTGGCTGCTTTTCGACAGAATCACGCATTTGGAGGTGCTCGACGTGGCGCCGCCCATGCCGTCGATCTGCGCCGAGTACGGATCGGGGCTGCCGATCACTCGCATGAACAGCCTGTCGCGCGCCTCGCCCGGCACCTGGCAACGCTCAGGCAGATCCTGCAGGCGGAAGAAAACGCCCTTGCTGGTGCCGCCACGCATGTAGGTGGCGGGGATTTTCACTTGCGGTAAATGGGACATACACGCAGCCCTGAAAAAGTAGCCCGGATGCAATCCGGGAATGACGACGCAGTTCTCCCCGGATTGCATCCGGGCTACGCGCACCTATAGGAGTTGTGCCGGCCCATTGACGGGCCGGCATGTCGCGTCAGGTCAAGCCACCGTGCCTTCGAGGAAGTCCTTGGCGAAGCGCTGCAGCACGCCGCCAGCCTGGTACACGCTGACATCGGCAGCAGTGTCCAGACGGCAGGTCACCGGTACGCGCAGCACCTCGCCATAGCGGCGATTGACCACCAGGATCAGGTCGCAGCGCGGCGAAATCTCGCCTTCCACGTCATAGGTCTCGGTGCCGTCCAGACCCAGGGTCAAGCGGGTGGTGCCCGGCTTGAACTCCACCGGCAGCACGCCCATACCCACCAGGTTGGTGCGGTGAATACGCTCGAAGCCTTCGGCGACGATCACCTCGACACCCGCCAGACGCACGCCTTTGGCCGCCCAGTCACGGGACGAACCCTGGCCGTAGTCGGCACCGGCGACGATGATCAGGTTCTGCTTGCGGTTCATGTAGGTTTCGATGGCCTCCCACATGCGCATCACCTTACCCTCCGGCTCGACGCGGGCCAGCGAACCCTTCTTCACCTGTCCGTCGATCACGGCCATCTCGTTGACCAGTTGCGGGTTGGCGAAGGTGGCGCGTTGCGCGGTCAGGTGGTCGCCGCGGTGGGTGGCGTAGGAGTTGAAGTCCTCCTCCGGCAGGCCCATTTTCGCCAGGTACTCACCGGCGGCCGAGTCCGCCAGGATGGCGTTGGACGGCGACAGGTGATCGGTGGTGATGTTGTCCGGCAGGATCGCCAGCGGACGCATGCCCTTGAGCGTGCGTTCACCGGCCAGCGCTCCTTCCCAGTACGGCGGGCGGCGGATGTAGGTGGACATCGGGCGCCAGTCGTACAGCGGGCTGTCGGCTTCCTTGACGGTGCCCAGATCGAACATCGGGATATAGATCTGCTTGAACTGCTCCGGCTTGACGCTCGCCGCGACTATGGCGTCGATCTCCTCGTCGCTCGGCCACAGGTCCTTGAGGGTGACCGGCTTGCCATTCAGGTCATGGCCTAGCACGTCCTGCTCGATATCGAAGCGCACGGTACCGGCGATGGCGTAGGCTACAACCAGCGGCGGCGAAGCAAGGAAGGCCTGCTTGGCGTAGGGGTGGATACGTCCGTCGAAGTTGCGGTTGCCCGAGAGCACAGCGGTGGCGTACAGGTCCCGGTCGATGATTTCCTTCTGGATCTTTGGTTCCAGCGCGCCGGACATGCCGTTACAGGTGGTGCAGGCATAGGCGACGATGCCGAAGCCGAGTTTCTCCAGCTCCGGCAGCAGGCCGGCCTCCTCCAGGTACAGCTTGGCGACTTTCGAACCCGGTGCGAAAGACGTCTTCACCCAGGGCTTGCGCACCAGGCCCAGCTCATTGGCCTTCTTCGCCACCAGACCGGCGGCGATGACGTTGCGCGGGTTGGAGGTATTGGTGCAACTGGTAATGGCGGCGATGATCACCGCGCCATCGGGCATCAGCCCCTGGGCTTCCTCGCCCTTGCCGGCTTGCAGCTTGACCTCATCAGCGATGCCGCGCTCGGCCAGAGCCGAAGTGGGCAGGCGACGATGCGGGTTGCTCGGGCCGGCCATGTTGCGCACCACGCTGCCCAGATCGAAGCGCAGCACCCGCTCGTACTCGGCGGTCTTCAGCGCGTCGCTCCACAGGCCGAGGGTCTTGGCGTAGTTCTCCACCAATGCAACCTGCTCCGGCTCGCGCCCGGTGAGCTTGAGGTAATCGATGGTCTGGCCGTCGATATAGAACATCGAGGCGGTGGCACCGTATTCCGGGCACATGTTGGAGATGGTGGCGCGGTCGCCGATGGTCAGGCTGTCGGCGCCCTCGCCAAAGAACTCGACCCAGGCACCGACCACGCGCTCCTTGCGCAGGAACTCGGTAATCGCCAGAACGATGTCGGTGGCGGTGATGCCAGGCTGGCGCTTGCCGGTCAGCTCGACGCCGACGATATCAGGCAGACGCATCATCGATGGATGGCCAAGCATCACCGTTTCGGCTTCCAGGCCGCCGACGCCGATGGCGATCACGCCCAGGGCATCGACGTGCGGGGTGTGCGAGTCGGTGCCGACGCAGGTGTCGGGGAAGGCGATGCCGCCGCGCGCCTGGATCACCGGGCTCATCTTCTCCAGGTTGATCTGGTGCATGATGCCGTTACCGGCCGGGATCACGTCGACGTTCTTGAACGCGGTCTTGGTCCAGTCAATGAAGTGGAAGCGATCCTCATTGCGGCGATCCTCGATGGCGCGGTTCTTCTCGAAGGCGTCCGGGTCGAATCCCGCTGCCTCGACGGCCAGGGAGTGGTCGACGATCAGTTGGGTCGGCACCACCGGGTTGACCTTGGACGGGTCACCACCTTTTTCTGCGATGGCGTCACGCAGGCCGGCCAGGTCGACCAGTGCGGTCTGGCCAAGGATGTCGTGGCAGACCACGCGCGCCGGGTACCAGGGAAAGTCCAGGTCGCGCTTGCGGTGGACCAGCTGCTCCAGCGAGGCGGTCAGATCCTGCGGATCGCAGCGGCGCACCAGCTGCTCGGCGAGCACGCGCGAGGTGTAGGGGAGCCTCGCCCAGGCGCCGGCCTGGATCGCCTCGACCGCCTCACGGGCGTCGAAGTAATCCAGCGCGGTGCCGGGCAGGCGCTTGCGGTATTGGCTATTCACGGTGTCATTCATGGTTATTTACGATCCTTGAGCGGCACGAACTTCAGGTCTTCGGGGCCTGTGTAGTTGGCGCTCGGACGGATGATCTTGCCGTCGATGCGTTGCTCGATAACGTGGGCGGACCAGCCGGCGGTACGGGCAATGACGAACAGCGGGGTGAACATGGCGGTGGGCACGCCCATCATGTGGTAGCTCACAGCGCTGAACCAGTCGAGGTTGGGGAACATCTTCTTGATCTCCCACATCACGCTTTCCAGTCGCTCGGCGATGTCATACATCTTGGTGTTGCCCTGCTCCACGGACAGCTCGCGGGCCACTTCCTTGATCACCTTGTTGCGTGGGTCGCTGACGGTGTAGACCGGGTGACCGAAGCCGATCACCACTTCCTTGCGCCCTACCCGCTCACGGATGTCAGCCTCGGCCTCGTCCGGGCTGTCGTAGCGCTTCTGCACCTCGAAGGCCACCTCGTTGGCGCCGCCGTGCTTCGGCCCGCGCAGCGCGCCGATGGCGCCGGCGATGCAGGAAAACAGATCGGAACCGGTACCGGCGATCACCCGCGAGGTGAAGGTCGAGGCGTTGAACTCGTGTTCGGCGTAGAGGTTGAGCGAGGTGTGCATGGCGCGCACCCAGGACTCCCGCGGCTTCTCACCATGCAGCAGGTGCAGAAAGTGGCCGCCAATGGAGTCGTCGTCGGTGTCCACCTCGATGCGTTTGCCGTTGTGGCTGTAGTGGTACCAGTACAGCAGCGCCGAACCCAGAGAGGCCATCAGCTTGTCGGCGATATCGCGGGCGCCAGGGTGGTTGTGATCGTCCTTCTCCGGCGCCAGACAGCCGAGCACGGACACGGCGGTGCGCATCACGTCCATCGGGTGCGCCGAGGGCGGCAACTGCTCAAGGGCGGCCTTGACCCCGGCCGGCAGGCCGCGCAGGGCCTTGAGCTTGGCCTTGTAGCCGGCCAGCTCGGCGACGTTGGGCAGCTTGCCATGCACCAGCAGGTGGGCGATTTCCTCGAACTCGCAACGGTTGGCGAAATCGAGCACGTCATAGCCACGGTAATGCAGGTCGTTGCCGGTGCGGCCAACAGTGCACAGGGCGGTGTTGCCGGCGGCGGTGCCGCTAAGGGCGACGGATTTCTTCGGCTTGAAGCCTGGAGTGGTGGTTTCGGTGGTGCTCATCGCTATCTCCTCGACTCTTTTTGTTCTATTGCGCTTTCCGTAGGGTGGGCTTCAGCCCACCAGCAGCACTGATGCGGTGGCTGAAACGGATCGCCGCCCGGGCCACCCTACTTGCTCGTGCTCTACGCGCGTGGCCCGGAGGCAATCCGACAACCACGATAACCATTCCCGGATTGCATCCGGGCTACAGCCTTACTTCTTGCCGGCGGCGAACAGCGCATCGAGCTTCTGCTCGAAGGCGTGGTAGCCGATGCGGTCGTAGAGTTCGGCGCGGGTCTGCATCAGCTCGATCACATCCTTCTGGTGGCCGTTCTGGCGGATCGAGGTGTAAACACTTTCGGCCGCCTTGTTCGCCGCGCGGAAGGCCGACAGCGGATAGAGCTGGATAGCCACGCCGACCGAAGCCAGCTCGTCGCGGGTGAACAGCGGCGTGGCGCCGAATTCGGTGATATTGGCCAGCACCGGCACCTTCAGCGCCTCGACGAAACGCTTGTAGGTGGGCAGGTCGTAGGCCGCCTCGGCAAAGATGCCATCGGCACCTGCCTCGACGTAGGCCTGGCAACGCTCGATGGCGGCATCCACACCCTCGGCCTGGATGGCGTCGGTGCGGGCGATCAGGAAGAAGTCCGGGTCGGTCTTGGCATCGGCGGCGGCCCTCACGCGGTCTACCATCTCCTCGCAGGAGACGATCTCCTTGCCCGGACGGTGGCCACAGCGCTTGGCGCCGACCTGATCCTCAATGTGCGCAGCTGCGGCGCCGGCCTTGATCAGGTTCTTGATGGTGCGCTCGATGTTGAAGGCCGAGGGGCCAAAGCCGGTGTCGATGTCCACCAGCAGCGGCAGGTCGCAGACATCGGTGATACGGCGTACGTCTGTGAGCACGTCATCCAGGGTGTTGATGCCCAGATCCGGCAAGCCGAGAGAACCGGCCGCCACGCCGCCACCGGACAGGTAGATGGCGCGAAAACCCGCACGCTTGGCCAGCAATGCATGGTTGGCGTTGATCGCACCGATTACCTGCAGCGGTTGCTCTTCGGCAAGGGCCTGACGGAAACGCTGGCCGGCGGAAAACTGGGTCATGAATCACCTCGAGTCTTGGATGAAGGGATGAGCGCTTGCTGTCCGTTTTGGGAGGCGTAGTGGCGCTCGATATTGCGCTTGGAGGCGCCGATGTGGCGGCGCATCAGCAGTTCGGCCAGTTCACCGTCGCGAGCTTCGATGGCGTCGAGAATGCGGTGGTGCTCGGCGAAGGCCTGATGCGGCCGATTGGGTGTGGTGGAAAACTGCAGGCGGTACATGCGCACCAGTTGGTACAGCTCGTCGCACAAAAGCTTGGCCAGGGTGCGATTGCCGCTGCCCTGGATGATCCGATAATGGAAGTCGAAGTCGCCTTCCTGCTGGTAATAGCCGACACCAGCCTTGAACGCAGCATCCTGCTCATGCAGCTCCAGCACCCGGCGCAGCTCGCCGATCTCCTGCTGAGTCATGCGCTCGGCGGCCAGGCGACAAGCCATGCCTTCGAGCGACTCGCGAATCTCGTACAGCTCGACCAACTCGGCATGACTGAGCGACACCACACGCGCCCCCACATGCGGCACGCGCACCAGCAGCTTCTGCCCTTCCAGGCGATGGATCGCCTCGCGCAACGGCCCTCGACTGATGCCATAGGTGCGCGCCAGCTCAGGCTCGGAGATTTTGCTCCCGGGGGCGATCTCGCCCTTGACGATGGCAGCCTGGATCAGACGGAAGACGTGCTCGGAAAGTGTTTCCGAATCCACCTGCGGCGCTGTAGACACATCTGATTCGAGCAGCATGATTGTCAACACCAATAGCTTTTCATGGCGATAAAACTACGCCATGAAGGCAAATTCGTCAAAGCAGACCAAAGTATTGTCGACAATATCTCCAGCTCGCCCGATCAGGCAAACCGCGACCCTACTTGCAGAAAGCTACATAAGCGTCTGTCGGCACGGAAAATCCCCATGTTAGAATCCGCCCGTTCGTGCCCGGCCATCGCCTTTTGCCATGCCTGCTAGACTTCACGGCAGAAAGTTGTATGGCAGGATGCCTGCCAGTTGCTGCCCTCCATCCCGCCCCTGGCAATACCTTCTCAAGGACACATGAGACTGAAACCCTTCTCTTTGCTGATCTGCCTGCTGACCTTGTCCTGCCCGGCTCTGGCCATGGGCAAGTCGATCTATGGTCTGAATGAATATATTCACGTAGAAGAACTGGACCTGCAGGTAGCCGCCAAACTCGACACTGGCGCCAAAACTGCGTCCTTGAGCGCCCGCGATATCAAACGTTTCAAGCGTGACGGAGAAACCTGGGTGCGTTTCGTGCTGGCCATCGACGATGCCCATGAGCGCACTATCGAGCGTCCGCTGGCGCGAATCAGCAAGATCAAACGCCGTGCTGGCGATTTCGACCCCGATGAAGGCAAGACCTATACGGCACGTCCGGTAATCGACCTTGAATTGTGCATGGGCAAGACCCTGCGCACGATCGAAGTGAACTTGACCGACCGAAGCGCATTCCAATACCCGCTTCTGATCGGCTCCGAAGCGCTCAAGCACTTCGAAGCCATGGTCGATCCAAGCCTTAAATATGCAGCCGGCAAACCCGACTGCACCAATGACGCAACCCCTGGCGAGTAATTCCCATGCGCTCTCTGAACCTGCATCTGAAAGTCCTGATCACCCTCTTGGTGGCCCTGGGCGTTCTGATTACGGCATACCAAATCTTCATTCTCGGCATTCCGGTGACCGAGGACGAGACCGACGATCTGTGGAACATCGATGCCAAGGTCGAATTCCAGGCGACGCCGCGTGAGCCGGTGAAGCTGCAGATGTTCGTGCCGCCGCTGAACCAGGATTACGTGAGCCTCAACGAGAGCTTCATCTCCAACAATTACGGCGTCAGCGTCAACCGTGTCGATGGCAACCGCCGCGTCACCTGGTCGGCACGCCGTGCCAATGGCAAGCAGACCCTCTATTACCGACTGGTTCTGACCAAGCGTTACAGCGGCGAGCAGACGCCTGCTAAAGGCCCGATCTTCCGCGACAGCATCCCGGTCGAAGGCCCCGAGAAGATCGCAGCCGAAGCCCTGCTCGCGCCCATTCGCCAGCACTCGGCGGATGTCGAGACCTTCATCAGCGAAACCATCAAGCGCGCCAACAACGTCAACGATGACAACGTGAAACTACTGCTCGGCGGCGATGCCTCCACCGCCAACAAGGCCAAGGTCGTCGACCTGCTGCTGTCCATCGCCCACGTGCCGATGGAGCGCGTACACACCATTCGCCTGCAGGCCGAGGTCGCTCAGTCGCCGGAGCTGTGGCTACGTAGCTTCAATGGCCAGAAATGGCTGTACTTCAACCCGGAATCCGGTGAGCAGGGCCTGCCGGAAGACCGCCTGGTCTGGTGGATCGGTGACGGTGATCTGGTCAGCCTCGAAGGCGGCCGTCAGGCGCAAGTCAGCTTCAGCCTGAACAACAGCGAGATGAACGCCATCCGCCTGGCCAAACTGACCGATGAGAACACCGACGCCAGCTTCCTTGAATACTCGCTGTACGGCCTGCCGCTGCAGACCCAGCAGACGTTCATGATCATGGTAATGATCCCGATCGGCGTGCTGGTCATCCTGATCCTGCGCAACCTCGGCGGCCTGCAGACCCTGGGTACCTTCACCCCGGTGCTGATCGCCCTCGCCTTCCGCGAAACCCAACTGGGCTTCGGTATCTTCCTGTTCACCGTGATCACCGCGCTAGGTCTGTCATTACGCTCCTATCTGGAACATCTGAAGCTGCAGATGCTGCCGCGCCTGTCGGTGGTACTGACCTTCGTCGTGGTACTGATCGCCGCCATCAGCCTGTTCAGCCACAAGCTGGGCCTGGAACGCGGCCTGTCGGTTGCGCTGTTCCCGATGGTGATTCTGACCATGACCATCGAGCGTCTGTCGATCACCTGGGAAGAACGTGGCGGCAGCCATGCCTTCAAGGTCGCCATCGGCACCCTGTTCGCCGCCACCATCGCGCACCTGCTGATGAGCGTGCCGGAGCTGGTGTACTTCGTGTTCACCTTCCCGGCGATCCTGCTGATCCTGGTGGGCTTCATGCTGGCGATGGGGCGTTACCGCGGCTACCGCCTGACCGAACTGTTCCGTTTCAAAGCCTTCCTCAAGGACTAAGACCATGTTCGGCCTGATCAAGACGTGGAAGGCCCTTGAAGCCAAGGGCATCATGGGCATCAACCGACGCAACGCGGACTACGTGCTGAAGTACAACAAACGGCACCTGTACCCGATCGTCGACGACAAGATCATCACCAAGGAGCGGGCCATCGAGGCCGGCATCGATGTGCCGGAACTGTACGGCATCATCGACACCGAGAAGGGAATCGACAAGCTCGACGAGATCATCGCCGGGCGCACCGATTTCGTCATCAAGCCGGCGCAGGGCGCCGGCGGTGACGGCATCATGGTCATCGCCGACCGCTTCGAGGACCGCTTCAAGACGGTGTCCGGCAAGATCGTCAGCCACGAGGAGCTGGAGCAGCAGATTTCCAGCATCCTCTCCGGCCTGTACTCGCTCGGCGGTCACCGCGACCGTGCGCTGATCGAGTACCGCGTCACCCCGGACACCATCTTCAAAAGCATCAGCTACGAAGGCGTGCCGGACATCCGCATCATCGTGCTGATGGGCTACCCGGTGATGGCCATGCTGCGTCTGCCAACCCGCCAGTCCAACGGCAAGGCCAACCTGCACCAGGGCGCCATCGGCGTGGGTGTGGATCTGGCCACTGGCGTCACCCTGCGTGGCACCTGGCTGAACAACAAGATCAGCAAGCACCCGGACACCACCAACGCGGTGGACGGCGTGCAACTGCCGAACTGGGACGGCTTCATGAAGCTTGCTGCCGGCTGCTACGAGTTGTGCGGCCTGGGTTACATCGGCGTGGACATGGTGCTGGACCAGGACAAGGGCCCGCTGATTCTCGAGCTCAACGCCCGCCCGGGTCTGAATATCCAGATCGCCAATGACTGTGGTCTGACCCACCGCGCCCATGCCGTGGAAGCCCGCCTGGAAGAACTGAAAGCCAAGGGTATTCAGGAAGACGCAGAAGAGCGCGTGCGTTTCTCCCAGGAGCTGTTTGGTCACATCGCCAGCAAGGAAATCTGACCAGCGAACGTCGTAAGGTGCCGCCGCACCTTACGACTCGCTCGATGCACCCTCGCCGGCTCGCCCCCCCTCACCCCACCGTCTCATGCCTCGCTCAGTAGCCCCAGGCTCTTGCCCTTGAGTACGGCTTGCGTGCGGCTGCGTACGCCCAACCTGGAAAACAGGTTATGCAGGTGCCATTTGATGGTGGCCTCGGACAAGTGCACCGCCTCGGCGATATCGCGATTCGACAGCCCCGCTGCCACGAGCCGCAATATCTCCCGCTCGCGATGGCTGACCCCCTGATTTTCCTCGAGACTTTCTGGATCGATAGCCAACCTGCGACACTGCTCGCGTAGCATTTCGGCAACGCCCTGCCAGACAGCGGCACACTTGGGCTCGGCGCGGCTCCAGGCATTCCAGAGTGGCAGCAGCCACAGTGCATCGTCCTGAAACAAGCGGCGATAGCCGCATTGCCAGGCCTCTTCGAGTGTCGCCTGCAACAGCGCGAAGGCTTTTTCGCCGTTACCTTTGCTCCAGTAAGCCACTGACAGCAGCAGGCTCAGGTGCAGGCGCCGATCACGCTGGTGGTCCGCTCCCTGCTTGGCCAGGCACGCCTCCAGGCTGGCCTGGGCTCTTTCCGCCCATTGCTCGCTCAGCGCCAGGCGCGCCTGGCTCAGCGCCAGCGCCGTGTGTGCATCGCCATAGCGCTCGATGGGCAATACAGCGAGATGACGCTCCAACTGCAGATAAATACGCTGCGCCTCGTTGGGCCTGCGTAGCCACAGCAGGAACTGCACCTTGCAACCCATGGCGATGGCAAATACCCGCTCGTAGCCTGGCCCCTGCAAACCGCTCAACCACTCGTCGAGTTCTTCCAGCCCCTGCTCACCGGCACCGGCAAAGAAGCGCGCACGCGCCATGACCAGCTTGCCGCGGCTGATCAACTCCACCGGCGTGGCAACATCACGCCAGGTGGTGGCCAGCGGCAGCTCGGCGAGAATCGCAGCGTGGCGATCCTGTTCGTAAAGCAGATCGGCATAGGCAAGCCCGAGCGGACCACCAACCCGGCTGCGCCGCCCAAATACTTGCTCGACCCTGGCCCGCGCGGCCTCGGCCAGGGAGCGACCGCGCTCCAGTTCGCCGTACTCCTTGCAGATCAGCGCCTCGATCAGGCTGGCCATCACGTGCAGGTACTCACTCTCGCACTGACGCAGGTTCTCCCGCGCCACGGCAATCGCCTTGGCCGCCTCACCGAACTCACCGAGCAGAGCGAACGCCGCTGCCTGCACGCAGGCCAGGCTGGCGCGAAATACCGGCTGATTCTTTGGTACCAGCGCCAGCCAGTGACTGGCGACCTTGAGGCAGGCGTCGAGTTTGTCCTGATAGAGCAACACCAGTGCCTTGAGCACCTGAGCGGCAGCCAGCAGCTCGATCAGGCCGAAGTGGATACCCTTGCCGCGCCCTTGCGTCAGGCGTGCGCTGACCTCCTCGATCAACGCCTCGGACTCGGCAAACTTCTGTTCAAAGGCCAGCTGCCAGGCATAGAAGATCTGGAACACCGGCTGCTCGGTGATCACCAGCGGTGGGATGTCCTTGAGAATGGCGAGGATGCCGTAGACCCGATTACCGGCGATCAGACGCGCGCCCTGACGCTCCAACAGCTCGGCGGCGAAAGCATAATCGCGAGCGCGCAGGGCGTACTTGATCGACTTGTCGGCCAGATCATGGTTTTCGCACCAGCGCGCAGCGGCGTGCAACAGATGAACCGGATCGCCGCGCCTGGCCAGGCGCCCCTGAAGAAAGTCAGCAAACAGGTGGTGATAACGGAACCATTGGCCCTGCTCGTCCAGCGCGATCACGAAGAGTTGCTCGGCCTGCAGCCGGCGCAGCATGTCGCGACCGTCCTGGCGCCCAGTCAGTGCGTTGCACAACTCAGCGTTGAATTCGTCGAGGACCGAGGTCTGGTCGAGAAACAGCTGCACTGTTTCCGGCAGGCTGGCCACCACATCTTCGGCCAGATAATCGGCGATGTTGCGTTCGGTCCCTGACAGCCCGGCGAGAAAGGCCTTGCGATCATGCTGGCGCGGCAAGGCCAGCGCCGCCAGGTGCAGCGCAGTGATCCAGCCTTCCGTGCGCGTATACAGCTGGTTGAGTTCACTTTCCTCAAGCGCGAGACCTTTGATCTTGCGCAGATACGCAGCCGCTTCCGCACGAGTCAGACGCAGGTCCTCGGCCTTGAGCCAGAACGCCCAGGCGCCGAGCGACGGCGGCTCTTCGAGAAAGCGCGGCTGATAACGCGTGCTGACCACCAGGCGCACTTGCTTGGGCAGGCGCTCGATCAGATAGCGCGCGCCTTGACCGAGGGATGGATGGCGAATGCGGTGAAAGTCGTCGAGCATCAGATAGAGCGTTTCCGGCAGTCCTTTCAGATCGTCGAGCAGCGCATCTATCACCGCCTCCAGCGGCCAACTGATCTCGCCCTGCAACAGCGCCGCGGCGCTACTGCCGAAGCCGGGACAGGTGGCGGCAACCGCCGCGACCAGATACTGCAGAAACCTCGCTGGTTCGCTATCGCTTTCATCGCACGACAGCCAGGCGACCCGCGTCCCCTGCCCCTGCAAACGGCTACGCAGCTGGCTGAGGACAGTGCTCTTGCCAAAGCCGGCGGGTGCGCTGAGCACGATCAGGCGCTGCTCGCTGGCGTCCAGCAAACGTTCGAGCAAGGCCACACGCTCCAGCAGCGGCGCGCCCTCGGCATGGGCGGGATACAGCTTGGTACGCAACAGCGGTGCGGCGGATTGGCAGGACGGATTCTGGCTGTTCATGATTCGAGTAGGCTCAGTTCGCGGGCACGGCGGATGGCTTGAGTACGATTACGCACCTTGAGCTTTTCGTAGATGTTGTGCAGGTGCCATTTGACGGTACCCAGGGCCAGCGCCAACTGCTGGCCGATCTCTTCATTGGACATGCCCTTGGCGGCCAGACAGACCACCTCACGCTCGCGCTCGGTCAGCCCCTCCTCCAGCACGACAATGGCATGCGGCGATTCCTGGCCGGGCCAGGCGCTCAACAAGCTGCGGATGAACGCCTGCAGCGCCGGCTGGCGCTCGACGGATTCCAACTGCTGCAGCAACTGGCGTATGGCCTCGCCTTCCTCGATGAACAGGCTGCGCGCTTCTTCCCGCTCGGCGCCGATCAGGCATTGCACCAGCAGGCTCTGCGCGCGTTCCCGGTAGCCCAGGCGCTGGTAGCTCAGCGCAGCGAGCAGATCCAGGCGCAGCTGATGCAGCCCGTGCCGGCCATCCTGCAACTGGTTGCGCAACTGGGTGATCTCATGCAGCGCCTCGCTGAAATGGCCCCGCGCCTGCTGCAGACGAACACGGGTCAGGCCGAGCACCCACGGCACCGGATTGAAACTGCGCTGCGTGTAATACCCCGCCAACTTGCTCCAATCCACCGATTTCAGGCGCTGTTCTGCACGCTTGCTGCGGTCAGCCATCGGCTCCTGCAGAATCAGCGCAATTTCCTCGCCCACGGCCTGCACGTAGAAACGCCAGGATTGATTGCGCGCCGCCAGGTTCTGCATCAGCACCAGGGTAGCAATCGCTTCTTTCGGCGCGTCCTGCTGGCGCTGAACCCGTGCCAGGCAAAGCATCGCCTGGGCATACAGGTCGATCGGGTTGATCACGTCGACCGTGGCCAACGCCCAGCGCAGCCGATCCTGTAGACCGTCCAGGCGGCCCTGGTGATAGGCGATCAGCGACTCGCTGATGGTTGGCAGAACCAGGGCTCGGGACTTTTCGCCGAACCAGGGCATCATCCGCGCACGCAACTGCTCGAACAGCAGCTGCGCCTGCTTTACCCGCCCTTGCTCCAGACACAGGAGCACTTCCACGTTGGCCAACTGCATGTCCAGGTAACGGCCTTCGAGGAAATGGTTGCGCTGCTGCGCCAGCGCCAGCAGTTTGCGCGCCTGCTCGGCCTGACCAAGCATGACGTTGGCCAGGGCGCCAACGGTGAGGATCGCCACTTCGAGAAACGCGGTGTGCTGCCCCAGCTGCGCCTCGATGCGCCGCGCCAGATCGACGCAGGTATCCAGGTCGTCCTTTTGCAAGGCGATCACCGCCTTGATCGCCAGCGTCGCCAGCACCTTGTCACTCAACGGCCCACTGGTGCGCGAATCGGCCCAGCGCTCCAGCAGCTCATCGAGCATGCCGTTGGCCTCGTTCAGACCCAGCTCGGCCGCACGGGTCCAGACATCGGCAAGCACCAGCACCGGAAAGCGCGCGGCGATTTCGTCCGGCACATGCTGTCGCCATTTGTAGATGAGGTTGAGCTGGCCGCGGTTGATCAGCTCCAGACCGCAGCCGTCGAGCAGCGCGGCGAGCATCTCGGCATCTTCGGCCAGGCAGGCGTGCTCGATAGCCAGGTTCTGCATATGGTGGTTGGTGAACCACAGGCTGGCATTGAAATGCAGCTGCTTGAAGCGCTCGGGATCGCGATCCTTGAGACGGCTGCGGAGAAACTCGGCGAACAGATTATGGAAGCGATACCACTGGCGTTCGCGATCCATGGGCAGGAGAAACAGCTGCATGGCCTCCAGCTCTTCCAGCAGCTGCTGGCCATCCTGACGCGCGGTCAGGGCGTTGACCAGCTCGCCACTGAGCTGCTGCGCCACCCCTAGCGCCAACAGCTGTTCCTGGCGCTCGCCAGGTAACTGCTCGAACACCGAGCGCAGCAAGTAATCGCCAACCACGTTCTTGTCTGCGCCCAATTCGGCCAGGCGCTCGGTCGGTTGCGGGTGGTTGCGCAGCCACAAGCAGGCCAGATGCACCCCCACCACCCAACCCTCGGTATGACGGTAAAGTGCGCCGAACGTCTCTGGATCGAGCTGCAGGCCGCTGCGTTCCAGATAACCGCGCGTTTCTTCAGGATTGAGCCTGAGCTCATCACTGCCCAGTTCCAGCAACAATCCCTTGGCGCGTAACGTGGCAAGACTCAGGGCGGGCTGCGAACGGCTGCCGATGGCCAGGGTGAAATTCGGGGGCGCCATCTTGACCAGGCGATTGAGTGCAACGAGCAGCTCGCCATCCTGGATCAGATGCAGATCGTCGAGCACCAGCAGCAGCGGCTCCGAACGCTGCGACAGATCCACCAGCAGACTTTCCATCACGGCCTCGACCGGCACCCGCATGGTATTGCGCAGGTAGCCCAGGGCGTAATCACCCAGGCCGGGCAGTGAACGCCCCAATGCTTCGATCAGTTGCTGGAAGAAACGTACCGGCTCATCATCAGCAGAGCCCAGCGATAGCCACGCAACAGCGCTGCCGCCCTGACGACGCTGCTCGACCAGCATCGCCAACGCGGTGGTCTTGCCAAAGCCAGCAGGCGCGCAAAACAGCACGAGGCGGGCGTGGGGGTGGGCCGAAAGCGCGGCTTCCACCTGGGGCCTTGTCAGATAGTCCACGGATGCCTGGGGCGGCGACAGTTTTGAACGCAGCAGGCTTCCAGCGGCTGGGCCGATCACTACATCCATGGCCTGGATTCCTTCATTCATTATTGTTTTGGTACGGCAGTTCAACATCCTGGCACGACTCCATACTAATCAGCCGAGCGTACCGGAGCAAACCTGGCCGAAGCCCTAGGATGAATATTAGCGGCGGACTACAATCGCTCTTTCAACCCATTCGACTGCCACGCATGCCCAGCTGCTCTCTGCACCCTCTTCCTTACCGCACCGACCCCAGCGACTACTTCCAGCGCATTCGCCAGGCCCCCGGCGCCGTACTGCTGGATGCCGGACGACCGAGTGCCACGCGTGGACGCTATGACCTTATGAGCGCCTGGCCATTGGCAGAACTGGCGCCCACGCCCGACGAATCGGCCAACGACTTTCTGCAACGCCTGCGAGGCGCATTGCAGAGCCTCGGGCCCGCCGAAGTGCCAGCGCAGCAGGAGCTGCCATTCGTCGGTGGTTTGATCGGCTACCTGTCTTATGACTTCGGCCGCCGCCTGGAAGTGCTACCCGAACAGAGCGTCGATGATCTCGACCTCGAGGATGCCCGTTTCGGTCTCTACGCCTGGGCGCTGATCAGCGATCACCAGCTGGGTACCAGCGCCCTGCTGTTTCACCCGGCGCTGCCGGAGGCAGAGCGCCAGCGCCTGCGGACGCTGTTCGATGCAGCGCATGGCGAGGAACTCGCGCCCTTCCGACTGACCCAACCGTTCCAGGCCGCTATCGACCAGCACCGCTATCGCCAGGCGATCGAACGCATCCAGGGCTACATCCTCGCTGGCGATTGCTATCAGGTGAACTTCGCCCAGCGCTTTCAGGCGCCCTGCGCGGGCGATCCCTGGGCGGCTTACCTGGCACTGCGCCAGGCCTGCCCCACGCCGTTCTCGGGTTTCCGGAGCCTGGGCGATGGCGACGCCATTCTCAGCCTGTCGCCCGAGCGCTTTCTCAAGGTCAGCAACGGTCAGGTGGAAACCCGTCCGATCAAGGGCACTCGGCGCCGCGGCGATAACACCGACGATGATCAGGCGCAGGCGCAGGAGCTGTTGGCGAGCAGCAAGGACCGAGCCGAGAACCTGATGATCGTCGATCTGCTGCGCAACGATCTGGGCCGCAGCTGCCGCATCGGTTCGGTGAAAGTACCGGAGCTGTTCGCCCTGGAGAGCTATCCCAACGTGCATCATCTGGTCAGTTGCGTCACCGCCGAGCTGGCGCCTGGCAAGGATGCGCTGGACCTGATCGCCTGCAGTTTCCCCGGCGGCTCCATCACCGGCGCGCCGAAGATCCGCGCCATGCAGATCATCGATGAGCTGGAGCCGACACGTCGCGGGCTCTATTGCGGCTCCTTGCTGTATCTCGACGTACGCGGTGAGATGGACAGTTCCATTGCCATTCGCAGCCTGCTGGTCAAGGACGGCAAGGTCAGTTGCTGGGGTGGCGGCGGTATAGTCGCCGACTCCAACTGGCAGGCCGAATATCAGGAGTCCATCACCAAGGTGAAAGTACTGCTGGAAACGCTGGAGGGGCTTTAGAAACGTAGGGCGGGTGCAACCCGCCAGATCGCGATGGCGGGTTGCACCCGCCCTACGTCAGCTACAGGCTCAGCTTGCGGTTCGATGCCTTGAGGAATTCCTGCTTCAGATCCTCGTAGGTATGCACCGCCGGGAATTGCGGAAACTCGCGAATCACGTTTTCCGGCGCATGGAACAGGATGCCGGCATGGGCTTCGCTGAGCATGGTGGTGTCGTTGTACGAGTCGCCAGCAGCGATAACGCGGTAGTACAGGCTCTTGAAGGCGATGACCGACTGACGCTTGGGATCCTTCTGGCGCAGTTGGTAGCTGACCACGCGATCGTTCTCGTCAGTGATCAGGCGGTGGCACAGTAGAGTCGGGAAACCGAGCTGACGCATCAGCGGCTGGGAGAACTCGTAGAAGGTGTCGGAGAGAATCACAACCTGGAAACGTTCACGCAGCCAGTCGACGAACTCCACGGCGCCATCGAGCGGCTTCAGGGTAGCGATCACGTCCTGTATGTCCTTCAACTTCAGGCCGTGCTCATCGAGAATGCGCAGGCGTTGCTGCATCAGTACGTCGTAATCGGGGATGTCGCGGGTGGTCGCCTTGAGCGACTCGATGCCGGTTTTTTCCGCAAAGGCGATCCAGATTTCCGGAACCAGAACACCTTCCAGGTCGAGACACGCGATTTCCACAGGCCACTCCTCGGTTGAGCCAAAAAGGAGCCGGCACTCTAGCCGCTGGGCCTGACTGGCGCAACGTAGCCTTCTTATAACTGAAACGAAGGACGTAAAATGCCTTAGTTATTTAGCCGCATAATCGGGCTTTGTTACCATCGCGCCCTCACGCACACGATCTGGAATCCTCACCATGGAACTCGACCTGGACGCGCTCAACGCCGAATTCGGTAACCAGCCTGAAAAGCTGGTGCAGTGGGCCATAGGGCTGGGCAAACCCGCCATCTGTACCACCAACTTCCGCCCTTTCGAAGCGGTGATCCTGCACATGGTCAGCCAGGTCAAACCGGATATCCCGGTGGTCTGGATGGACAGCGGCTACAACACCGAAGCCACCTATCGCTTCGCCGACGAAGTGACCCGCAAGCTGGGCCTTAACCTGATCACCTACCTGCCCAAGCGCTCGCGCGCGCACCGCGAGGCCATCGACGGCCCGGTGCCAGGCCTGGATGATCCGCGCCACGCCGCGTTCACCGAAGAGGTGAAACTCGAGCCTTTCGCTCGCGCTCTGCGCGAGACCGCACCCAGCGTCTGGTTCACCGCCCTGCGTGCCACCGACACCGCCGTGCGCGCGCAGATGAACCCCATCAGCATCAACCCGGACGGCCTGATCAAGGTCGCCCCGCTGCTGCACTGGTCCTCCAAGGATCTGTATCAGTACCTGGTCGCCCACGACCTGCCGAACGAGTTCGATTACTTCGACCCGACCAAGGGTGAAGACAATCGCGAGTGCGGCCTGCACCTCAGTCATTGATTGAAGCTGGCTAGAACGAAACATGGCGCCCAAGGGCGCCATGTTTCGTTTCAGTTGTTTTGCTTCAGTGCATCGGTAACTCGACACCTGCGAACAGCTCTTCGAGTTCGGATTTGTTGTGGCACTGCACCGCCTTGGCCAGCATCTCGCGGGTCAGGTGCGGGGCGAAACGCTCGATGAAGTCGCACATGAACCCCCGCAGGAAGGTGCCGCGACGAAAACCGATCTTGGTCACGCTGGGCTCGAACAGATCATCGGCATCGAGCACCACCAGATCCGGATCGAGCTTGGCGTCGACCGCCATCTTGGCCACGATACCAACGCCCAGGTTCAGGCGTACGTAGGTCTTGATCACGTCGGCGTCGGCGGCGGTGAACACCACCTTGGGCGTCAGACCGCGATGACTGAAGGCTTCGTCCAGTTTCGAACGCCCGGTGAAACCGAATACGTAAGTGACGATGGGGTGCTCGGCCAGGGCCTCGAGGGTCAGCTTCGGCAACTTGGTCAGCGGGTGCCCCTGCGGCACCACCACGCAGCGGTTCCAGCGGTAGCAGGGCATCATGATCAGGTCGTTGAACAGCTCGAGACCTTCGGTGGCGATGGCGAAGTCGACACTGCCATCGGCCGCCATCTCGGCGATCTGCGTCGGCGTGCCCTGGTGCATGTGCAAGGCAACGTCCGGGTACTGCTTGATGAAAGCGCTGATCACCGGCGGCAGCGCGTAGCGTGCCTGGGTGTGGGTAGTGGCGATGGACAGCGTGCCCTTCTTCTCGTTGGAGAACTCCTGGGCGATCTGCTTGATGCTTTCGACCTTGCGCAAAATCTCGCCAGCGGTGGTGATGATGCGCTCTCCGGCTGGGGTCACGCGGGTCAGGTGCTTACCGCTGCGGGCGAAGACTTCCACGCCCAGCTCATCCTCGAGCAAGCGAATCTGCTTGCTGATCCCTGGTTGCGAGGTGTACAGGCTCTGAGCGGTAGCCGATACGTTGAGGTCGTGGTGCGCAACTTCCCAGATGTAGCGCAATTGCTGAAGCTTCATATGTTTCCCTCAGAGCAGTAAGGCAGGCCAACAACTGCCAATGCCGTATATAACCATATTATTGGTTTAATCGAACAGCCTAGAACGTTTTATCAGGTTCCCCCTTTTACAAATCTCCATGACCTCGATGCTGCAGCATGGGCACCAGGTACACCGGCGCCTCCGACAACTGCACGATGCGCGCAGCCGTACGTCCCAGCGGCACGGCAAGGTCTGCGCCATGGCTATGACTGCCTACGACCAACAGATCCACCCCAAGTTTCTGCGCTTCCTCAAGAATCACCGCAGGCGGATCCCCCTGAAGCACCCGCACCGCACGAATCAACTGGAGATCCTGCTGACCATCACCCAGTTCGTCGCGAAAGCCCTCCAGCACACGCTGCTCGATACTGGCCATGACGGTATTCAGCCCATTACGACGCAGCTCCCCGAGGGTGTCCTCGTCCAGGTATGTCTGCAGCACGGATTCGGCGAATAGCCCCATGGGCTCAACCGCGTGCACCACATACAAATCGGCCTTGAAGCTGCGGCTCATAGCGAGGGCGTGCTGCAGCACGTAGGAGGCGTAAAGCCCCAGATCGGTGGCATAGAGTATCGAGCGGATCACGCGGCCTCCTCGACTGCTGGCGCAGGCCCTTGATTGAGCTTAGCAGCGCATCAGACAAAGCAAGATCGGCAGCGTTATTTAGGACGAATGGCTATATGCAGGCGCTTGGGCGCCTGCACAGGCACAGGCTCAGGGCACTAACTCGTTGCTGACGCCATGGGGGACATGACCGGTCGCCACCACCTGGCGAGCTTTTTCGCAGTGTCCGGTCTGGTCATCGAAGAACACATCGGCAGCGAAGGCCTCCAGCACCGCCGACTTGTCCAGCCCGCCAAGGAAGAAGGATTCATCCAGACGGATGTTCCATTCGCGCAGGGTGCGAATCACACGCTCATGTGCCGGGGCCGAGCGCGCGGTAACCAACGCCGTACGAATCGGGCATTCGGCTTCGGGAAATTCCTGCTGCAGCGCATGCAACGCGGCGAGAAACGGCTTGAAAGGCCCGCCTGGCAGGGCCTGCCGAGCAGCTTCGCGCTCATGATCCTGGAACGCGTTGAGGCCGCCACTCTGGTAGACGCGCTCGGAGTCGTCGGAAAACAGCACGGCATCGCCATCGAAGGCGATACGCAGCTCGTTGCTGTTCGCCCGCCGCGCGCCGCCGGAAAGCAGCGTGGCCGCGCCAAAACCGGCTTTCAGTGCGTTGCGCACGTCATCGGCGTGGGTAGACAGAAACAGATGACAGCCAAAGGCCGCCAGATAAGGATCGGGGCTACGACCGCCGACGAAGGCGGCGCGGGATATGCCGAGCCCGTAGTGCTGGATCGAGTTGAACGCACGCAGCCCGGTATCGGCGCTGTTACGCGACACCAGGATGACCTCCACGCGCTGTTCGCTGAGCCGTGTGTTCAGCCCAAGCAGCTTCTCCACCAGCGGAAAGGCGTCGCCCGGCATCAGCACTTCGTCTTCATGCTCGATCTGATAGCGGCGATAGGCTTCCACCCCTTCGCTTTCGTAGATCTGGTGACTTTCACTCAGATCGAACAGCGCCCGCGAGGAAATCGCCAGCACCAGTTTGTCCCCCAGCCCCTTACCCATGCTTAAGCCTCCCGGCGAGCCTGAATGAAACGTAGCGCCTGATACAGGGCGCGCACCTTGGGCATATCGAAACCTGCTGCATCGGCAGCCGCCAGAGGCGCTTCATAGATGGCGTGCAGCTCGGCCGGTCGCCCCTGGGCAAAGTCGTGGTACATGCTCGGCAGGTAATCGGGCATGCGCTGCGTGGCGGCCAGCAATTTGTCCGCATAGCTGTCCGGCATGACGTAGCCCAGTACCTGAGCAGCCTGCACCACTTCCTGCATCATGTCAGCGATCAGTGCGCGGCTGTCGGCATTACCCATCAGGCGCCGCGTATCGGCATCGAGCAGCACCGACAGGCCGTTATAAGGGATATTCCATACCAGCTTCTGCCAGCGCGTCTGCGCCAGATCACGCATCGCCGCCGAATCCAGACCGGTGCTGCGCAGCAGGCTGGCGCCCTCCTCGGCCAGCGCCAGTCGCGCCTCATCGTCGGTCAACGGTCCGGAGTGATAGGCCAGGTTGATCGCCCCCAGCGCCTGATGCTCGATCACGCCCGGCGCACTGCGATGAACGCAGATGTAACAGAGCCCGCCCAACAGATGCAGGTCATCGCTCAACAGTGGGCGCAGTTCATCTTCCACTGCCAGGCCATTTTGCAGCAGCACCACCTGGGCGCCCGGTGCAGCAGCCTTGGCAATCAGCGGCGCCAGCTCGGCATTGGCCGTGGTCTTGGCACCGACCAGCAACCAGTCGCACGGTGGCATCTCGTCGACATGCTGGTAGGCCTGTACCGGCGCCTGGTTCAGTGCGCCATGTACCGCGCTGTTCAACTGCAGGCCTCGCTCGACCACCGCGCCGTACTCGCTGCGCAGCAAAAAGTGCACGTCATGACCCGCGCGAGCCAGCAGCATTCCGTAGAAACCGCCAATGGCACCGGTGCCGATGATGCCGATACGCGGCGCAGGGTATTGAGACATCAGGGAAGCTCCTCAGCCGGGCGAAGCAGGGCCTCGCCCATGGCGTTAACCAGATCGGAATGGGTAAGACGCGTGTGCAATGCGCCAAAGAAATGACCGTCCTTGACCAGAAACAGCGCCGGCAGATGGAATACCTCGTATCGCGTCACCAATCCGGCGTTATGCCCGGCATCGACCCAGCACAGGCGTTCTATGGGCAGCGGCATGCCAGGCAAGGCCTGACGTGCCCAGCGGCAGCTGGCACAGCCCGTGCTTGTGAACACCAGTAGCGAGGTACCGGGAAGATCGAGTAGCCGGCGGTCGGCATCCAGATCGGTCAATTCCAATTGCGTCGCTATACTGAATTCATTGATGTCAGTTTGCCTGCATTCAAGGTCGGTGTTCATGCGTAAGTTTCTGCGTCATCCAAGCGACATGCCGGTTGAACTGGTGCTGCGCAAACAAGCCTGCATTCCTCGGCAGCGGCTGAACAATATCAGCCTGGGTGGGGTTGCATGCAACTCGACACGCGGCTTTCGCCGCGGCACCTCGGTCGAACTGCGCATCCCGCTACTGGGCGAACAGGCACGCTACCCCGGCGTAGTGGCCTGGTGTCGGCGCCAGGATACCGATTATCTGGTAGGCATCGCCTTTCTCGATGAAGACACTCTGTTCCGCGCGCGCATGGTCGAGCAGGTTTGCCAGATTCAGCATTACCGACAACAGCTGGAGCAGGCATCAGGCCACCCAATGGCCATCGAGCAGTGCGCTCAGGACTGGATTGCCAAGCATGCCGCCGAGTTTCCCTATCTCGCCTGAATACGCTGCAGCCACCCAATAACGAGGGTAATAAGCCACCTCATACTGCCACTCTATGAGGCTTATTGAACTTAACGCCCATTGTCGCGCAGCCCCGTACGCGCTAAGGTTCGGCTCCCCCTGCGCCAACTAGCTGTGCACCGCCATAGGGGATCGCTGGCGGCCGGCACCCGTGACCTGACGACCTGACCCGATGAATAGCACGATGGCTGATTTACCGATCGACGACCTCAACGTCGCTTCCAACGAAACCCTGATCACCCCCGATCAGCTCAAACGCGAAATCCCCCTGACCGATGCCGCACTGAAGACCGTGGCCCATGGCCGTCAGGTGGTACGCGACATCCTCGACGGCAAGGATCATCGCCTGTTCGTGGTCGTCGGCCCTTGCTCCATCCACGATATCAAGGCCGCTCACGAGTATGCCGAACGCCTCAAGGTACTGGCTGCCGAGCTGTCAGATAGCCTGTTCCTGGTCATGCGCGTGTACTTCGAGAAGCCACGCACCACGGTCGGTTGGAAAGGTCTGATCAACGATCCGTACCTGGACGACTCGTTCAAGATTCAGGACGGGCTGCACATCGGCCGCAAGCTGCTGCGCGACCTGGCGGAAATGGGCCTGCCCACCGCCACCGAGGCGCTCGACCCGATTTCCCCGCAGTACCTGCAGGACCTGATCAGCTGGTCGGCCATCGGCGCGCGCACCACCGAATCCCAGACCCACCGCGAAATGGCCTCGGGCCTGTCCTCGGCCGTTGGCTTCAAGAACGGTACCGACGGCGGTCTGACCGTGGCCATCAACGCCCTGCAATCGGTTTCCAGCCCGCACCGTTTCCTCGGCATCAACCAGGAAGGTGGCGTATCCATCGTCACCACCAAGGGCAATGCCTATGGCCACGTGGTACTGCGCGGTGGCAATGGCAAGCCGAACTACGACTCGGTCAGCGTTGCCATTTGTGAGCAGGAACTGACAAAAGCCGGCATTCGCCCGAACATCATGGTCGACTGCAGCCACGCCAACTCCAACAAGGACCCGGCTCTGCAGCCGCTGGTGCTGGAGAACGTGGCCAACCAGATTCTCGAAGGCAACAACTCCATCGTCGGCCTGATGGTCGAGAGCCACCTGGGCTGGGGCAGCCAGTCGATTCCAAAGAATCTGTGCGACCTCAAGTACGGCGTATCCATCACCGATGCCTGCATCGACTGGGATACCACTGAGAAGAGCCTGCGCGGCATGCACGCCAAGCTCAAGGACGTACTGCCCAAGCGCCCTCGCGGCTAAGGGCGCAGCAACAATGAAAACGCCGGGCATTGCCCGGCGTTTTTGTATCCGCATTCACACGTAGGGTGGGCTTCAGCCCACCACCCCGAACCGACTCCTACTGGTGACGCGAACGTCGCTCCATGTAGCGCTCGACATAGGAGCACGACGGAATCACCGTGTAGCCCTTGCCTTCGGCATATTGCAGGGCATGCTCGGTCAGCGCAGCGGCGATGCCACGGCCACGCAGCCCATTGGGTACGAAGGTGCGATAGATGTCCAACGTCTGCTTGCCCAGATCCATATAGGCCAGATAGGCACGATCACCGTCGACGGTGGTCACGAACTGGTGACTCGCCTGGTCATGGTGGATGGACAACCCGTCGCTCATCTTCACTCCTCTAGCCGCAAACCGTTAGCGGCGCATCTATTTTTACTTCATACCGGTGCTTTGGCAAAAGCGCAAATTCCGCTGCCACTTCCGACCATGCCATTGGCCAAGCTTATCAGCCGCCGAACCGCCCAGCCACGAGCAATCAGAAGCTCAAGACTGCAATGCAGAGCAGAGCCGCAATTACCGGGATAACTACCGTGATGACGAAGATATCCTTGTATGCCTGCTTGTGAGTCAGCCCCATGATCATCAGCATCGCGATCACCGCCCCGCAATGCGGCAGCGAATCGAGCCCGCCAGCAGTGATATTGGCGATACGGTGCAGCACCTCGGGCTCCACACCCATCTCGAGATAACGTGGCGCCAGGGTCTGCATGAAAATCTGCAGGCCACCAGACGAGGAACCGACTATCCCCGAGACCACGCTGACCGAGGCGAACACCGACAACAGCGGCGGCAGATCCACCCCCAGTATCCATTGGGCGAATTGGGCGAAACCTGCGGTCTGAGTGACCACCCCGCCAAAGCCGATTACCGCAGCAGTATTGAGCAGCGGCATGATCGCATCGTCAGCCCCCTGCCCCAGCAAGCCGACAGTATTGCGGCGCAACGCCGGAAACATCAGCACAGCCACCCCAGTAGCGATCACCAGGGCCAGACTGGGCCAGAGAATCGGCTGCGCCTGGCTGAAGGCCAACAGCCCACCCAGTGCCCCCTCACCTGGTACAGCCGCACCAGACAGAGCGAGCAGGCGCGGCAGGAGAATGATCCCCAGCACAACGATGATCGGCACCAACGCCATACCCCAATGCGGACCGCTACCCGGCACACCGGCCAACTGCTGCATACGCTCGTCCTGTGCGTTAGGCTCGAATCCCTCGCCGCGCTCGCGCGCCAGGCGCCACTCACGCTGCAGATAGGCCATGCCCAGGCCGATCATCACCAGCGAGGCGAACAGACCAATCCAGGCACCAGCGAACAGGTCCGTACCCAGCGCACTGGCTGCGATCACGTTATGAATCGACGGAGAGCCAGGCAAGGCCGTCATGGTGAAGGTCCCCGCCCCCAGTGCAGTGGCGGCGCAGAACAATCGCTTGGGCAGATTGGCCTCGCGCATCAGGGTGATGCCCAGCGGATACATGGTGAAGATCACCACGAAAACTACCACTCCACCATAGGTGAGAACCGCACACACCAGCATCGCCACCCAGAGCGTGCGCTGCGTGCCCAGGCTGCGGGTAATGGCCTGCGCAATACTGCTGGCTGCCTGGCTGGCCGCCATGACCTTGCCGAAGATCGCACCACAAAGAAACAACACGAAGAACTTGCCAGCAAAGGTGAATGCGCCCAAGGGGCCGAATGGAAAGTGCTCGAGCAGCGCACCTGATACGGCGACGCCATTGGTGAGAGCCACCAGAATCGAACACAGCAATGCGGCGATGAATATGTTCACCCCGCGCAACGCCATGAAGATTAGTAGCGACAAGCCCAGCAAAAGCCCCAAATTCCCAAGCATCTGCATCTCCCTCTTTTATTGTTTTAGTTTGAAAACCGGGACAGTTATAACAGCTCGTACAACCTCAGCACTGTATCGAATGCGTAACTGTCTATTTTTTAGCCAGCCCACGCAGGTTCTAGCCTTCAGCGTCCCGTCCAAAGAAAAAAAACTGCAACTCTTGCCCTGGCTCCGTTTACTTACTAAAAGTAATAGGTAGTATGTACGCCGGCTAATTTCCCGCAGTTGGGGAATTGCTCTTTATGGAAAACTCCACCTCAAGGGGAACACGATGAACAACGTTCTGAAATTCTCTGCTCTGGCTCTGGCCGCAGTTCTGGCTACCGGTTGCAGCAGCATGTCCAAAGAAACCGAAGCTCGTCTGACTGCTACCGAAGACGCAGCTGCTCGCGCTCAAGCCCGTGCTGACGAAGCCTACCGCAAGGCCGATGAAGCTCTGGCCGCTGCTCAGAAAGCTCAGCAGACTGCTGACGAAGCTAACGAGCGCGCTCTGCGCATGCTGGAAAAAGCCAGCCGCAAGTAATTGCGACTCGTTTTTTCGAAAGCCGCCCCAGGCAACTGGTGCGGCTTTTTTATTACCTGCTCATGCCTGACCCTCTCCGAACAGCTCGATTGCCGGGCAATAAAAAACCCGCATACACGAATGCAGGCGGGCTTTTACAACTTTGCCGAATCAGAACGGGTTGTCGTTGCTCGCCACCACATTATCGGTCTGCGCCGCGATAGGTACCGGCATACCGTCCTCGGCAGCAACCACCTCACGGACCATCTCCCAGTCAAGGCGCAGGCCGCTGAGTTCATCACGCTTGAGCAACGCATTGATCACCGCAGTGTGCTTGTCGACAACAGAGGGGTCACCCTCGTCATCCAGTGGCGCATGCGCTTCCAGATAGATCTTGCCGCTGCTTACACCAAACTTGTAGGGCTCGTTGATGATGCGTACCGGCGTGCCGACCGGTACCATGCCCGCCAGCTCCAGCACGTTGTGGTTGAGCATGCGGAAGCAGCCGTGGCTGACGCGCATGCCGATACCGAACTTCTTGTTCGAACCATGGATCAGGTAGCCAGGAAACGACAGCGTCATCTTGTAGGGGCCCAGCGGATTGTCCGGGCCAGGCGGCACCACGGTGGGCAGAATGTCGCCCTCGGCCGCATGCTCTTCGCGAATCGACTTCGGCGGATACCAGGCCGGGTTCGGCGTTTTCACGGTCACGCGGCCTGTGCCCAGCGGCGAACCCCAGCCCTCACGGCCAATGCCCAGCGGGAAGGTGTGCACCACGTTCTGGCCTTTCGGGAAGTAGTACATCCGGTACTCGGCCAGATTGATCACGATGCCTTCGCGCGGACCGGGTGGCAGCACGTAACGAGTCGGCAGGATGATCTCGGTACCCTCGCCCGGCAACCAGGGATCGACGCCCGGGTTGGCCGCGACCATTTCCAGATAGCCGAGATCGTTTGCCGTTCCCAGATCGGCGAAGGTGTCTTCGTACTTGGCCTTGATCACCTGTACCTGGCCCACCACATCCTCGCCCGGCGGCGGCAGTGGAAGTTCGAGTGCCTGTACCGCAGCGCTGGAGCACAGTGCGACCAGAGTCAGACAGCGGTTGACCGCAGAGAAGCGCGACAACATCCGGGAGTCCCTTGAAGAGTTGAATGATATTGCGGCGATTGTACACCGCCGTTCGCAAGCCGGGCAGACGTCAGCCATCCGCCCAATTCGAGCACAGCCCCTGGCGCTGCGCCTCGAATGCCGCCAGGCAAGCGGGACACAGACGACGGTCACGCAGCCAGACCTTTTCCAGCGCCCGCCAACGCGGTTGCGCCGGCAACAAGCCACCGCAAAGCGTGCGATCAGCATGCCCACCCAGGCGCAACTGGCGAGCCACCAGATGCACACGCACCTCACGACAAGCGAACAGATCCAGCTGCTCATCCGGCTCGATCAGTTGGTAGGCATAAAGGGACCAGGCGGGACGCGGCATCTGGGGCTCCGTGACAGGTCGGCCACATTAGCCGAAAGGCTTGAGGCGGAAAAGCCTGTGCCTACTGTGTTTCCGCCGAAAACAGGCACTTACAGCAGCGGTTTGAGCGTCGGCCAGACATTCTCCAGCAACACCGCCTGCGCGGACTCGGTCGGGTGAATGCCATCGGCCTGCATCATCCCCGGCACACCACCGACACCCTCGAGAAAGAACGGCACCAGCGGCACCTTCTTCTGCTCTGCCAAATCAGCGAAAACCTGGGCGAAAGACGTGGTGTAGCGCGCGCCATAGTTGGGTGGCAAACGCATACCGAGAAGCAGCACATCGGCACCGGCAGACTGCGACTTATCGATCATCGACGCAAGATTCTGTTGCAATTGCGCTGGGGGCTGGCCACGCAGACCATCGTTGCCTCCCAACTCGATGATGACCAGCTCCGGCTTGTGCTCTGCAAGCAGCGCAGAGAGCCGCGCAGCGCCGCCTGCGCTGGTGTCGCCGCTGATCGAGGCATTGACCACCGAGTGCTCGAAACCCTCTTCATTCAGCCGCTTTTCCAGCAAGGCGACCCAGCCCTGGCGGCTATCCAGGCCAAAAGCGGCGCTGATACTATCGCCGACCACAAGCAGGGTGCCTGCAACCGCCCCCTGAGCCCAGAGCATCAGGGTCAAGGCACCACTCAACCACCATGCACGCATTTGGAATCTCCATGACTTCGAGCATTCTCGCTGCGCGGAACCTTAGCAAAGTGGTCAGCAGCGCGGAAGGCGAGCTGACCATCCTCCATGATCTCGATCTCGAACTGAGCAAAGGCGACAGCCTGGCCATCGTCGGCGCCTCAGGCTCTGGCAAATCCACCCTGCTCGGATTGCTCGCCGGTCTGGACCTGCCCAGCGGCGGCGCGGTACTGCTGGCCGGCAAAAACCTTAGCGAACTCGATGAAGACCAGCGCGCGCGCCTGCGCGCCGAGCATGTGGGTTTCGTCTTCCAGTCGTTCCAGTTGCTCGACAGCCTCAACGCGCTGGAGAACGTGATGCTGCCGCTGGAGCTGGAAGGCCACGCCGATGCCCGCCAGCGCGCCCGGACTCTGCTCGAACGCGTCGGACTGGGTCAACGTCTGACGCACTACCCGCGCCAGCTATCCGGTGGCGAGCAACAGCGCGTGGCCATTGCCCGCGCCTTCGCTGCAGAACCGGACGTGCTATTCGCCGATGAGCCCACCGGTAACCTCGACAGCCACACCGGAGAACGCATCAGCGACCTGCTGTTTCAGCTTAACCAGGAACGCGGTACCACCCTGGTGCTGGTCACCCACGACGAGCGCCTGGCGCACCGCTGCCAGCGCCTGATTCGCCTGGAAGCCGGACACCTGATCGATCGCGTGGAGCCCTGATGAAACGCGTACCCGTCACTCGCCTGTTTTCGCTCGCTGCCCGCCAACTGCTGCGCGATGCCCGCGCCGGCGAGTTGCGGGTGCTGTTCTTCGCCTTGCTGGTCGCTGTGGCCGCCAGCAGCGCCATCGGTTATTTCAGCGCACGCCTGAATGACGCCATGCTGCTGCGTGCCAGCGAGTTTCTCGCTGCTGATCTACGCCTGAGTGGCAGCTCGCCGGCCAGCCAGCAACAGATAGACGCGGGGCTCAAGCTGGGTCTCGATCACGCACAAGCGGTGGAGTTTTCCAGCGTGGTGGCGGCCCAGGAAGGCATTCAGCTGGCCAGCGTCAAGGCAGCCAATAGCCTTTATCCGCTGCGCGGCGAACTGAGGAGCGCTGCTGAACCCTACGCACCAGAGGAAGCGGGTTCCGGCCCGCGCCCCGGAGAAGTCTGGGCCGAAGCGCGCCTGATGGTCGCGCTGAATCTGAAGATTGGCGATGAACTGGAAATAGGCGCCAAAACCCTGCGCTTGAGCCGTGTGCTCACCTATGACCCCGACACTGCTGGCGACTTTTACAGCCTGACGCCGCGCGTGCTGATGCACCTGGACGACCTTGCTGCGACTGAAGTGGTACAACCCGGTAGCCGCGTGCGCTTCCGCGAACTCTGGCGCGGCGATGCCAATGCCCTGGCGGCCTACCGTCAGGCAGTCGAAGCAGGCCTGGAACCCAATCAGCGCCTGGACGACGCTCGCGATAGCAATCGCCAGGTCGGCGGCGCCCTCGGCCGCGCCGAACGTTATCTGAACCTGGCCAGCCTGGCAGCCGTGTTGCTCGCTGGTGTCGCGGTAGCACTCTCGGCGGCTCGCTTCGCGGCGAGGCGCTTCGATGCCAGCGCGCTGCTGCGCTGCCTCGGGCTGTCACGGCGTGAAGCGTTGGCCCTGTTCGGCCTGCAACTGGCGTTGCTCGGGCTGATCGCCTGCCTGATCGGCGCGCTGCTGGGCTGGGCCGGCCAACACGTGCTCTTCTATTTGCTGCGCGGGCTGATCCCGGATGATCTGCCGCCGGCCGACCTGTGGCCCGCATTGGCCGGCATGGCCACCGGTCTGGTGGCGCTGGCCGGTTTCGCCCTGCCGCCGCTGGCCGCACTCGGCCGCGTGCCACCGCTGCGAGTGCTACGCCGCGATATGCTGCCGGTACCGGCCAGCTCCTGGCTGGTCTACGGCGCAGCGCTGATCGCACTGGGTTTGATCATGTGGCGCCTGAGCCTGGATCTGCGCCTGACGCTGGCACTGCTGGGTGGCGGACTACTCGCTGCATTGCTGCTCGGCGGTCTGTTGTTGCTCGGCTTGCAGAGCCTGCGCCGCCTGCTGCAGCGCGCCGCCCTGCCCTGGCGCCTGGGCCTGGGTCAGTTGCTGCGCCATCCGCTGGCTGCAGCCGGACAATCGCTGGCGTTCGGCCTGATCCTGCTGGCCATGGCGCTGATCGCCCTGCTGCGCGGCGAGCTGCTCGATACCTGGCAGGACCAGTTGCCGGAGGACGCACCCAATCATTTCGCCCTCAATGTGCTGCCTGCCGAGCGCGATGCGTTCGCCGCACGCCTGGCCGAGCTATCGCCGCATCCAGCCCCGCTGTATCCCGTGGTGCCGGGCCGACTGATCATGATCAACGGTGAGCCGGTTCGCCAACTGGTAACCAAGGAAAGTCGCGGCGAGCGCGCTATCCAGCGCGACCTGAGCCTGACCTGGGCCGAGGATCTGCCATCCGACAACCTGATCACCGCTGGCAATTGGTGGGGCGCCGCGCACGCCAGCGAGCTGCCTGGCGTTTCCGTCGAATCCGAGCTGGCCGAAAGCCTGCAACTGAAGCTCGGCGACCAGTTGCGTTTCAATGTCGGCGGTATCGAACGCGACGCGCAGGTCACCAGCCTGCGCCAGGTGGATTGGGACAGTTTCCAGCCCAACTTCTACATGATCTTCGAGCCGCAGACCCTGCAGGACCTGCCTGCCACCTACCTGACCAGCTTCTACCTGCCGCCCGGCCAGGACGCGGAGCTGGTAGCCCTCAGCCGCGCCTTCCCCAGCGTGACGCTGCTGCAGGTCGACGCCCTGCTGGCGCAACTGCGCAGCATCCTCGCTCAGGTCACCCTGGCCATCGAGTACGTACTGCTGTTCGTGCTCGCCGCCGGCATCACCGTGCTGCTCGCTGGGCTGCAGGCGACACTGGACGAGCGTATTCGCCAGGGCGCGCTGCTGCGCGCACTGGGTGCCGAACGCCAGCTGCTGATCAGCGCTCGCCGCGCCGAGTTCGGCCTGCTCGGCGCTGCCGCTGGCCTGCTGGCCGCGCTGGGCTGTGAGCTGGTGAGCTTTCTGCTCTATCGCTACGCATTCGACATGAGCTGGCAACCGCACCCCTGGCTGCTTCTGCTGCCGCTGATCGGCGCGCTGCTGATTGGTCTGGCCGGCGTGCTCGGCACTCGCCGCGCACTGAATGCCAGCCCGTTGAGCGTGCTACGCGAAGGCTGAGAACCGTGAGAGGGGTTTGCTAAACTTGGCGCCCCTCTTCCTACCCGAGACACCATGAGCCGCTATCGCCCCCCTCGCCCTGCCGGCACACCACTGATCACGCCAGAGGGCGAAGCGCGCCTGCGTGCCGAGCTTCACGAGTTGTGGCATGTACGCAGGCCACAGGTGACGCAATCGGTCAGCGAAGCGGCGGCCCAGGGCGATCGTTCGGAGAACGCCGAATACACCTACGGCAAGAAGATGCTGCGCGAGATCGACAGCCGTGTGCGCTTTCTCACCAAGCGTCTGGAGAAACTCAAGGTCGTCAGCGACAAGCCGTCCGATCCGAGCAAGGTGTACTTCGGCGCCTGGGTCACCATCGAAGACGAAGACGGCGAACAGTCGCGCTACCGCATCGTCGGCCCCGACGAGCTGGACCTGAAACAGGGCCTGATCAGTATCGACTCGCCCCTGGCCCGCGCCCTGGTCGGCAAGGAGCTGGACGCCGAAGTGCGGGTGCACAGCCCCAGTGGTGAGAAGACCTGCTATATCGTCGAGATCGAATATCCCTAGGTGCTGTAGGAGCTCTGCTCGCGAATACTGGCGCTTAAAAAGCTTCGCGAGCAGAGCTCGCTCCTTACGCAGATGGCCGGCTTCCCCACAGCCCAACTAGCGCCGGGTGATCAGCCCCTGACGCGCCACCCGCACCAGCTCACCGACGGTTTGTGCCAGGTCCTCGGCGCTGGGGGCCTGGATCACGGCAAGGTCGAAGCTGTCGCGCGCGAAACGACTCAGCGACTCGCCGTTCTGCACGAACTGGATGCGAAAGGCACGCGACCCGGCCCAGCGCTTGGGCCAGCCTTCGAGATAACGCAGCAAGGTAGGCTGGTGGCTGCCGCCCAGCAGCACGCGTGGATTGCGCAGCAGCAGGCCCGAGGTGATGGGCGCCAGACGAATAAGGGGTTGGGGACAGATCATGGTCGAGTCTCCGCCTCGAGAATCCCGCTGGGCAGCGGTGAGAGGCGACACCGAACCAGCGCTTTAGCGGAATTTCAGGCGTTGATGACAACCCCCTGTGGCGCCCCGCAAGTAGCTGTTTAAATCGGCGCAGGGCGCATCCTAGAGAAGCCCACGGCAAACTGTCAAGGCGCCCCCGACTTCGACCCCAACCTTCGATTGGGCCCCGGTCAATTCGCGCATTTCCATCCGCTCAAAAGACCCGTTCCTGGCCATGGACGCCCCGCCTGGCCAGATCGATTGCGGCCCTCGGCGCGACCTGACGTTTCGGCACGTAACAGAAAGTACGCAGCGATATCGAGGCCAAGTCGCCCGAAAATCCTGGAAAGCGCCTGTATAGAGGGTTCGCCGGAAACTGCAGGACGATGGCATGTTTCCTGCCATCGTTCTTGCGCCGTACGCGCCACGGAATGGGCGTGATCTGTGTTGCAGGAAGCAGCTGACTGCCTCAACAAACCCCATCGAGAGCACCCATGAAGAACAATAAAACCCTGCTCGCCCTCTGTCTCGGTACCGGCCTGCTCGCCAGCGGCCAGACCCAGGCTTTCTGGTTCGGTTCATCCGGCTACACCCAGACCAAGTACCCGATCGTCCTCGGCCACGGCATGCTCGGCTTCGACAGCATCCTCGGCGTCGATTACTGGTATGGCATCCCGGCGGCACTGCGCCGTGACGGTGCCAGTGTCTACGTCACCGAAGTCAGCCAGTTGGACACCTCCGAAGCACGTGGCGAGCAATTGCTGCAGCAGGTCGAGGACATAGTCGCCATCAGCGGCAAAGGCAAGGTCAACCTGATCGGCCACAGCCATGGCGGCCCAACCACCCGCTACGTCGCCGCCGTTCGCCCGGATCTGGTGGCATCGGTCACCAGCGTCGGTGCACCGCACAAGGGTTCGGCCACCGCCGATTTCCTCAAGGGCATCAGCGACGGCCCGGCCGGTCCGGTCGCCACCCCGCTGCTGGTTGGCATCGTCAACGGCCTGGGGACGCTGATCAACTTCCTCTCCGGCAGTTCCAGCACCACCCCGCAGAATGCGCTGGGCTCGCTGGAGTCGCTCAACAGCGAGGGCGCAGCACGCTTCAATGCCAAGTTCCCACAAGGCATACCCACCAGCGCCTGCGGCGAAGGTGCCTACAGCGTCAACGGCGTGCGCTACTACTCCTGGAGCGGTACCAGCCCGCTGACCAACCTGCTCGACCCGAGCGACCTGCTGATGGGCGCCTCCTCACTGACCTTCGGCAACGAAGCCAATGACGGCCTGGTCGGCCGCTGCAGCTCGCGCATGGGCCAGGTGATTCGTGACAACTACCGAATGAACCATCTCGACGAGGTCAACCAGACCCTGGGCTTGACCAGCCTGTTCGAGACCGACCCGGTGACTGTCTATCGCCAGCACGCCAACCGCCTGAAGAACGCCGGGCTCTGAACCGCTGCGCTTCGTAGGGTGCGCCGCGCGCACCCTGCGAGGTACCAGCGCTGAGCAATGGTTCGAACGCCTTACTGGAACCTGCCGTGAAGAAAACCCTGTTCGCCCTGCCTTTACTGATCGTTACCGGCCTGGCATTGATGCTTTACCTGCAACCCGGACACCAACCGACCCAATTCACGCCTCCCGCCGCCACTGCCACGCCTACGCAGTCCGGGCCGGCGCCGGCTGCAGAGGCCTTAACACCGCCCAACCAAGATACCCAGAAGAAGGCCACAACGCCGGCCCTGCCCCGCTCCTTCGTCGGCACCAAAGTCGACGGCAGCTTTCGCCTGGACGCTGCCGGCAATCTGATCATCAGCGAAGACATCCGCCGGATCTTCGATTACTTCCTCGCCAGCATCGGCGAGGAAAGCCTGGATGCCAGCGTGTCACGCCTGCGCAACTACATCGACAGTCAATTGCAGGAACCTGCGCGTGCCCGCGCGCAAGCACTGCTGGAGCAATACCTGAGCTACAAGCGAGAGCTGGTGCTGCTGGAGCGCGACCTGCCGCAAATGGCCAGCCTGGATGCCATGCGCCAGCGCGAGACCGCCGTGCAGGCCCTGCGCGCAAGACTGTTCGACAGCGAAACCCACCTGGCCTTCTTCGCCCGCGAGGAAGGCTACAACCGCTTCACCCTGGAACGCCTGGCCATCCAGCACGACAGCACAATGAGCGCAGAGGAGAAAGGCGTTGCCGTCGACCGCCTGCGCGCATCCCTGCCTGAAGAGCTGCAGGACGCCGTACTGCCGCAACTGCAGCAGGAACTGCGGCAGCACACCGCGCGCCTGCAGGCCGAAGGCGCCAGCGCGGCGCAGATCCGCCAGATGCGTCAGCAGTTGGTAGGCGCCGAAGCCACCACGCGCCTGGAGGCGCTGGATAGCCAACGACAGAGTTGGCAGCGGCGTCTGGATGACTACATCACCGCCAAGACGAAGATTCAGGTCAACGAGGGACTCAGCAGTGGCGACAAGCGCGCGGCGATCGAGGCGCTGGCTGCAGAACGTTTCGATGAGCGTGAACGCCTGCGCCTCGACGCCGCCGAGCAATTGGCGGCGGCCAACAAGAAGCAGTAGGTCTCAGGCGCTGTCGCGCATCACCAGCTCGAAGCCAACGTCGATGCAATGCTGCTCCGGCGTTTCACCACGCATCAGCGCCAGCAGCATGTTCGCCGCCAGCTCACCGACACGACCACGGGTGGTACGCACGGTACTCAAGGCCGGATGCATCCAGGCTGCCGCTGGCAAATCGTTGAAACCGGCGATGGCCAGGCGTCCCGGCACGTCCAGGCCCAGTTGACGCGCGCGGAACAGCGCGCCCATGGCCAGGTCGTCGTTGTTGAAGAACACCGCATCGATCTGCGGCTGCTGCGCCAGCAGGCGATCGAGCAACTCGGCGCCCAAGCCGATGGATGACAACTGCGGTGTCAGCAATTCCAGCGCCGGATCATGTCGATTGAGGTAGCGCATCACCTGACGGTAGCCTTCTGCACGCTGCAGGGTGCGTGGGTCAAGCTGCGCTGCGGCGAAGGCGATATGGCGGTAACCACGCTGCACCAGGGCACGGGTCATGGCAGCGCCGGCTTCGACCTGAGAGAAGCCGACGCAGTAATCCTCCGGCTCCTCGCTCAGCTCCATCAACGTCACCAATGGGCAACTGCTGGCGCCGAGGATTTCGCGCGCCGCGTCGCTGCGCTCGAAACCCGTAAGCAGCAAGCCAGCTGGCTGGTGCGCCAGATAGGAACGCAACAGACGCTCATCCTCCTCGACCCGGTAGTGACTGACGCCGATCATCATTTCGAAGCCGGCCGGCATCAGCACCCGCTGGATGGCCTCCACGGTATCAACGAACACCGAGTTCGACAGCGACGGGATCACCACAGCCACGAGGTTCGAGCGTGAACTGGCCAATGCCCGCGCTGCCGGGTTGGGCACGTAACCCAGCGCCTGGGCCGCGCGCATCACCTGCTCGCGCAACGCATCAGACACCCGCCCCGGTTGCGACAGCGCGCGCGAAGCGGACATCAACGAGCAGCCCGCGGCCTTGGCCACGTCGGACAAGGTGACACGTTCTGCGGACCGGCGACGGCGTTGGCTCATAGCGCCTCCAATGATTTCAGCGGCCGATTCTACCAGCCCCGCCGGGGAATAAAGCGCGGGACACGCCGCCCGGGGTAACGCCACCATGCAAGGAGCGATACCACCTGCGTGCCCCGCGAAACTGCGAACCTGCCCAGAATCAGCGGCGCACTGGCCTAGCCGATCCTGGGCAAGCCCTTATAGAGCGGCCTTTTCGGCCTCAGTCTGCACCTGATCGAACAGTTGCTGACCGACTGTGTCGACGACCTTCTGGATCGCCGGCGCGGCCTGCTCACGCATGCGCTGCACTTCGGTTGGCTCCACTTCGTTGATCTGCATGCCCTTGTCTTTCAGCTCGGCCAGGGCACGGGCTGCTTCCTCGCGGGTGTCCTTACGCTCGAAGTCACGCGCCTTCTTGGCCGCCTCCAGCAGGATGTTCTGCTCGGTCTGCGACAGACCATCCCACCAGCGCTTGGATACGGTGACGATCCACGGGCTGTACACGTGGTTGGTCACGGTCAGGTACTTCTGCACCTCGTAGAACTTCGAGGAAAGAATGGTGTTGAAGGGGTTTTCCTGGCCGTCGACGGCCTTGGTCTCCAGCGCGGTGAACAGCTCGGAGAACGGCAGCGGCACGGCATTGGCGCCCATCAGCTTGAAGGTCTCGAGGAATACCGGGTTGGGCATCACGCGCAGTTTGACGCCGGAGAAGTCCTCCAGCTTGCTGATCGGCCGCGTGTTGTTGGTCAGGTTGCGGAAGCCGTTCTCCCAGTACACCAAGCCGACCAGGCCCTTCTCCTCCAGCTTGTCCATGACCTGGCGGCCCACCGGGCCGTCGAGCACGGCATCGGCCTGCTCAGCACTGCTGAACAGGAAAGGCGTGTCCCACACCGCCATTTCCTTGGTGATGCCCACCAGGGTCGCGGTGGAGCCGACCATCATTTCCTGCGCGCCGCCAATCAGCGCACTCTGCATCTGATCATCCGAGCCCAGGCTGGCGGCACCGAAGGTACGCACCTTCAGTTTGCCGTCGGAGGCCTTGGCGACCTCCTCGGCGAACAGCTTGGCCGCGCGGCCCTGATTGCTGTTCTCGTTGAGACCGTAACCGAAGCGGATCATGCGCGAACGCACGTCATCGGCATGGGCGGTGAAACTGGCGAGCGGGCTGCACAGCATGGCAGCGGTGAGGATGGCGAGCAGTGGACGTTTCATCGGGACTACCTCTTATTGTTGTGAATGATGTCGGCGCACCAACGCCGTCAGGTCAACTCAGCGCAGCCAGGCCAGCGGCACGGTGACGATGGACGGGAACGCCACCAGCAACGCGACGATGATCAGGTAAATCAGGAAGAACGGCATGACGCCGCGTACCAGCACCTCCATGCGCAACTTGCCGATACCGCCGACGACGTTGAGCACGGTGCCCACAGGCGGCGTGATCAGGCCGATGGAGCCGATCAGCACGAACATCACGCCGAAGTACACCGGATCGACCCCTGCCTTGATCGCGATGGGCGCCAGCACTGGCGCCAGAATCAGGATGGTCGGCGTCAGGTCCAGCACCATGCCCACCGCGATCATCAGCAGCATGATCGCCAGTACCAGCAGTTTGGGGTGCTCGGCCAACGGCCCGAGCATGGCGCCGATTTCGTCAGGCAACTGCGCCAGGGTAATCATGTAGGCCGAGACCGTGGCCGCGGCGCACAGGAACATCACCGAGGCCGTGGTGCGACTGGCACGGGTCAGGGTCTCCATCAGGTCGTTCCAGCTCAGCTCGCGGTAGAGCAAGGTGGACACGGCCAGCGCGTACATGGCGGCTACCACGGCGGCCTCAGTGGGCGTGAAGATGCCGAAGCGCAGACCGCCAACGATGATCACCGGCAGCATCAGGGCAGCGGCGCCGTCGATCAGCACGCGGCGACGCTCGGCAGCAGTGGCCTTGGGCGGCGTCGGTTCGGTGAAGCCGCGAGCGATCAGTGTCCAGGCGACGATCAGGCCGGCGCCCATGATCAATCCCGGCACCAGGCCGGCCATGAACAGCTGGCTGATGGAGGTGTTGGTGACCACGCCATAGATCACGAACGGCATTGACGGCGGAATGATCGGCGCGATGATGCCGCCAGCGGCTACCAGGCCCGCCGAGGAATGCACCGGATAACCGCGCTGACGCATCATCGGCAACAGCAAGGTGGCCAGTGCCGCGGTATCGGCCAGTGCCGAACCGGACATGCTGGCCAGCAGCACGGCGGCCGCAATGGCAACGTAGCCGAGGCCACCGCGCAGGTGGCCAAAGTAGGCCTGCGCCATGGCGATGATGCGCCGGGAAATGCCGCCGGCGTTCATCAGCTCGCCGGCCAGGATGAAGAACGGCACCGCCAGCAGCGGGAAGCTGTCAGCGCCGGCGAGCAGGTTCTGCGCCAGCAACTGCACGTCCCAGAAATCCAGGTACCACATCAGTACGGCCGCAGTGAGGATCAGGGCGAAGGCGATGGGCATGCCGAATGCCATGAACCCCAGCAGGGAAGAAAGAAATACCGCGACAGTCATCGGCAGGTCCTCGCTGGGCAGTGCCCGTCTTGTTGGAATTGGGCCAGCATCATTCGACGTGCGCCTGGGTCAGCGTCGCCTGCGGCGTACGCCGCCAGAGGTTGACCAACTGCACCACCGCCAGAATCGCCAGCACCAGCATGCTCGCCAGCACCGGCAGCATCGCCAGCACCACCGGATAACCGACCACGGTACTGACGTTGCCCCAGCCGAACTGCACCTGATTCCAGGCGCCCAAAGCCGAGAGCAGGCTCGCTCCTGCCACGAGAATCCAGCTCAGCGAATCCACCAGTCGCTGCGCCAGCAGCGGGAAGCGGTCGCGAATCATGCGGAAGGTCATCAGCTCGCCACGGCGCATACCAGAGGCCACACCGACGAAGACCAGCCAGACGAACGCCAGCCGTGAAAGCTCCTCGGCGCCCGGCCAGCCGGTGCCGAAGGCGTAGCGCAGTACCACGTTGGTGAACACCGCCACCACCATGAAGGCCATCAGCACCGCCATCAGGCCATCGGTCAGGCGATCGAACATACGCGCGATGCGACCCTCATAGATCGGTTCGGCGCCTAGCTGGGCTGCTTGGTTAGCGCTATCAATTTCGCTATCGAGCATATCCTGGGCCTGGCTCGACACGGCCTCCGTGGCTTCGCGACGAACCCAGGCCTGGATATCGGCCACCAACGCTTGCCGCGACTGCTGCGCATCGACGACTCGTACGTATGGCTCACCTGCCGGTTTTTCGAGGGTGGCGAACTGGCTGTCGACCAGCGAAGTCGGCATGAAATGTCCGGGCCGAGCGCCGACACGTTGCACCGCGGTGGCGTGATCGATATCCAGATGCACGAACTGCAACCCCGGAACCGCCTGACGCAGGCGCTCGCGGTAAGCGCGCTTGAGCGCCGAGCAGGCCAGCACGAAGCATTCACCTGCGGCCTGCGCGGCCAGCATCTGCTCGCACAGTGCATCCAGCCAGTGGCGACGGTCTTCGTCGCTCAGCGGGATGCCCGCGCGCATGCGCTCTACGTTTTCGGGAGGATGGAAATGATCGGCTTCGATATGGCGCCAACCGAGTGCGGTGGCGACCGCCTGGCTGATCTCGCTCTTGCCGGAGCCACTGACCCCCATGACCACCAGGGTGGTACGGGCAGGCAATGCGCAAGGCTGCTGTTGCATGGGAACTCCATGGGCACCATCGAGGTGGCGCCGCTCATTGTTTGATCCGGATGTTAGCGCTATCCAAATCATCCGACAACCCTATTTCGGCAACATTTCGTAGAGCATTTCCGCTAATGGCTATCACCCAGCTCTGGTCCGCTGCTGACTGACACGTTCAATATCGCCTACCTGCCACAAGAGAGACATTTCGCTTATGTACCGGCTGAGCCCCTGCTTCTGGCTGCCCGCATTGTTCCTGCCACTGACTGCACAGGCCGAAAACGCCACCTACCAGGGCGACCCACTGGTAGTCACCGGCAGCCGTTATCAGGCCAGCGGCTGGCAACTGCCCTTCTCGGTCAACCGCATCGATGCCGAACAAGCCACCCTGGGCAAACCAGGTGTCAACCTCTCCGAAGCACTCGGCAGCGTCCCGGGGCTGGTGGTGCAGAATCGACAAAATTATGCGCAGGACCTGCAAATATCCTCACGCGGCTTCGGCGCCCGCTCGGCCTTTGGCATTCGTGGCATCAAGCTGCTGGCCGATGGTGTGCCGCTGTCCAACCCGGACGGCCAGGGCCAGGCGGCGACCTTCGACCTCGACACCCTGGAGCGCATCGAGGTCCTGCGTGGGCCATTCGCCAGCGTCTACGGCAGCAACTCAGGCGGGGTCATCCAGCTGTTCTCGCGCGATGGCGAAGGTGCCCCCAAGGTCGCGCTCGACACCTCCCAGGCCGCGTACGGCACCAGCCGTACCCGCGTCTCGGCCGAAGGCGGCAACGACAGAGCCGGTTTCATCATCAACCGCTCGCATTTCGAGACAGACGGCTACCGCGACCACAGCGGCGCCATCCTCGACAAGACCTTTGCCAAGCTGACCCTGTACCCGGATGACCTCAGCAAGCTCAGCCTGAGCTTCAGTGAACTGGATCAGAACGACACCCAGGACCCGCAGGGTCTGACCTGGTCTCAGGTACAGAGCAATCGCCGCGCCGCCGCCCCCAGCGCACTGCAGTTCGATACGCGCAAGACCGTCGATCATCGCCAGTTCGCCCTCAACTACGAGCGCAGCTTCGCCGCCGGCGCCTGGCAGAACACGGTCTACAGCGGCACGCGACGGGTAATTCAGTACCAGTCGATTCCTGTAGCCGCGCAGATTCCGACCTCTCAGTCCGGTGGCGTGATCGACTTCGAGCGCCGCTTCCATGGCATCGGTAATCGCTGGATCCAGTCGTTCGACCTGGGTAGCAGCCTGCTGACTGTCACCACCGGCCTGGACTACGACTATTCGCGCGATGACCGCCAGGGCTACGAGAACTTCATCGGCACCACCCTGGGCGTGAAAGGTAATCTGCGCCGCGACGAGCGTAATGAGGTCACTAGCCTGTCGCCCTACGTCCAGGCAGCCTGGCAGCCTGGCAGCTGGGCAAACTCGACCTGCAGGCTGGTCTGCGCCACAGCCAGGTAGAGTTCGACGTGGATGACCGCTTCCTGAGCAATGGCGACGACAGCGGCTCGGTCACCTACCGTGAGCTCACGCCCACTCTTGGCGCCAGTTACGCCCTGCTACCAGATCTGAATATCTATGCCAGCTGGGGCAAGGGGCTGGAGACACCGACGCTGAATGAGCTGTCCTATTCCGGCCCCGACAACAGCTTCGGCTTCGAGCTGAAACCAGCCACCAGCGAGCAAATTGAAATTGGTCTCAAGGCCCGCCTCGCACAAGCGACCAGCCTGCAACTGGCGTTGTTCCAGATCGACACCGATGACGAGCTGGTGGTGGAGTCGGCCAACGGTGGCCGTAGTCGCTTCCAGAACGCCGCGCAGACTCGCCGCAGGGGCCTCGAGCTGGCACTGGAAAGCCGCTTGAGCGACACCCTGCGCGCCAACCTCGCCTACACCGAGATCGATGCCACCTACAGCAAGGATTTCACCAGCAACGGCCGCCTGATCGAAGAAGGTAACCACCTGCCCGGCATTCCCGCGCGCACGCTGTATGGTGAGCTGGCCTGGCAACCGCTGGACTGGTTCAGCACCGCCGTCGAAGGACTGTACCGCAGCCAGCTCTATGTCGAGGACAGCAATACCGCCAAGACGGCGCCCAGCCATGCGCTGTTCAACTGGCAGGCGCGCTTCGAGCAGAAGGCCGGCGCACTGACCTTCAACCAGGTGCTGCGCATCGACAACCTGCTGGATCGCGAGTACATCGGGTCGGTGATAGTCGGTGACGGCAACGGCCGCTACTACGAACCCGGCCCGGAGCGCGCCTGGTATGTTGGCGCGGGCGTGCAGTACCAGTTCGATTGAGCTTGGCGAAGCATGCGCGCATCCAATACCCGGCCCTGAGCCCCCTGCCCCACTTGTGGGGTAAGGCTCCAGATACGCACGCGTTCAAAAACAAAAAGGCCACCCGAAGGTGGCCTTTTCGCGAGCAGTCAGCGAAGGCTTAGGCCTTCTTGACTTCCCAACCGGTCAGCTCGGCCAGGGCCTTGCCGATGTCAGCCAGGGAGCGCACGGTTTTCACGCCGGCGTCCTGCAGTGCAGCGAATTTCTCGTCTGCAGTGCCCTTGCCGCCGGAGATGATGGCGCCAGCATGGCCCATGCGCTTGCCGGGAGGAGCGGTCACACCAGCGATGTAGGAAACTACAGGCTTGGTGACGTTGGCCTTGATGTAGGCAGCCGCTTCTTCTTCAGCCGAACCGCCGATCTCACCGATCATGACGATCGCTTCGGTCTTCGGATCTTCCTGGAACAGTTTCAGGATATCGATGAAGTTGGAGCCCGGGATGGGGTCACCGCCGATGCCCACGCAGGTGGACTGGCCGAAGCCGGCGTCAGTGGTCTGCTTAACGGCTTCATAGGTCAGGGTGCCGGAACGCGACACGATACCTACCTTGCCTGGCAGGTGGATGTGACCCGGCATGATGCCGATCTTGCACTCGCCGGGAGTGATCACGCCCGGGCAGTTCGGGCCGATCAGGCGAACGCCCAGCTCGTCGCAGATGACCTTGGCGTCCAGCATGTCCAGGGTAGGAATGCCTTCGGTGATGCAGACGATCAGCTTGATGCCACCGAATGCAGCTTCCAGGATCGAGTCTTTGCAGAACGGAGCCGGAACGTAGATGACCGAAGCGTCAGCGCCAGTGGCTTCGACAGCTTCTTTCACGGTGTTGAACACTGGCAGGCCCAGGTGGGTAGTGCCACCTTTGCCCGGAGTCACGCCGCCAACCATCTTGGTGCCGTAGGCGATGGCTTGTTCGGAGTGGAAAGTACCCTGCGAGCCGGTGAAGCCCTGGCAGATGACTTTGGTGTCTTTATTGATCAGGACGCTCATTACTTGCCCTCCGCAGCTTTGACGACTTGCTGAGCAGCGTCGGTCAGGCTGGTTGCCGCGATGATGTTCAGGCCGCTTTCAGCCAGGACCTTGGCGCCCAGCTCAGCGTTGTTACCTTCCAGGCGGACGACCACCGGAATTTTCACGCCGACTTCTTTCACGGCGCCGATGATGCCTTCGGCAATCATGTCGCAACGAACGATGCCGCCGAAGATGTTCACCAGAACGGCAGCGACGTTGCTGTCGGACAGGATGATCTTGAAGGCTTCGGTCACGCGCTCTTTGGTTGCGCCGCCACCTACGTCGAGGAAGTTGGCTGGCTTGCCGCCGTGCAGGTTGACGATGTCCATGGTACCCATGGCCAGACCGGCACCGTTGACCATGCAGCCGATGTTGCCTTCCAGGGCCACGTAGTTCAGCTCGAAGCTGGCAGCGTGGGCTTCACGAGGATCGTCTTGCGACGGGTCGTGGAAGGTCTTCAGCTTCGGCTGACGGTACATGGCGTTAGCGTCGATGTTGATCTTCGCGTCCAGGCAGTGCAGGTCGCCGTCGGCCTTGATGACCAGCGGGTTGACTTCCAGCAGAGCCAGATCGTGATCCTTGAACAGCTTGGCCAGACCTACGAAGATCTTGGCGAACTGAGCGACCTGCTTGCCTTCCAGACCCAGCTGGAAAGCCAGCTCGCGACCTTGGTACGGCTGAGCGCCGACCAACGGATCAATGGTGGCCTTGAGGATCTTCTCAGGGGTTTCGTGGGCCACTTTCTCGATGTCCACGCCACCTTCGGTGGAAGCCATGAACACGATGCGACGGCTGGAGCGGTCCACTACAGCGCCCAGGTACAGTTCCTTGGCGATGTCGGTGCAGGATTCGACCAGGATTTTGCTGACCGGCTGACCATTGGCGTCAGTCTGGTAAGTCACCAGACGCTTGCCCAGCCAGTTGGCGGCGAAGGCCTTGGCGTCTTCTTTGCTCTTGACCAGCTTTACGCCACCGGCTTTACCGCGGCCACCAGCGTGGACCTGAGCCTTGACGACCCACTCGCTGCCGCCGATTTTTTCGCAGGCTTCTGCGGCTTCTTCCGGGGTGTCTACCGCGAAGCCCTTGGATACAGGCAGGCCGTATTCAGCGAACAGCTGCTTACCCTGATACTCGTGAAGATTCATGCTTGTCTACCGTCTTCGTTTAGGTATTGCGCATTCGGCGCTGTACTTGTGATACCGCGCCACCTGTGACTGCCGAAGCAGTCCGCCGGGCCTTCCGCCGCGAGTCGAACTCGACGCGGGCCACCCGACGTGGTTCTGCTTGCAAACACCACCGTGGCGATGAGGCGATTACACGACGCCCCGCCTACCACGGCGGCTTACAACAACTACTGCAGTGGCCGGACGCTACCGGCCACTTGCACACTCAGCGCTTCTTGCGATTGGCGATATGAATCGCGCCACCGTTGACCGCCAGGGCCGCTTCGTGCAGCGCCTCGGACAGGGTCGGGTGGGAGAAGACCATCATGCCCAGGTCTTCGGCGCTGGTGCCGAATTCCATGCCGATCGCGCCTTGCTGTACCAGCTCGGCAGCGCTTGGGCCGATCACGTGAACGCCCAGTACACGGTCAGTGTTGGCGTCAGCGATGACCTTGACGAAGCCGCCGGTGTCGTTGGCCGCCATGGCACGACCGCTGGCAGCGAACGGGAAGGTGCCGACGTTGACGGCAACGCCTTCGGCCTTCAGCTGCTGCTCGGTCTTGCCGACCCATGCAATTTCCGGGTGGGTGTAGATCACGGACGGGATCAGGTCGTAGTTCATCTGCGCCTTGTGGCCGGCGATACGCTCTGCAACCATCACGCCCTCTTCCGAGGCCTTGTGCGCGAGCATGGCACCGCGCACCACGTCACCGATGGCATAAACGCCTGGAACGCTGGTTTCGCACTGGTCGTTGACGAAAATGAAGCCGCGCTCGTCCAGGTCCACGCCGCTGTCAGCAGCCAGCAGATCAGTGGTCACCGGACGACGGCCTACGGCCACGATCAGCTTGTCGAAGGTCATTTTCTGCTCGCCATTGGCGTCAGTGAAGCTGACCACAACCTGCTTCTTCTTGACTTCCGAAGCGGTCACGCGAGCGCCCAGGCGGATGTCCAGGCCCTGCTTGGTCAGGGTCTTCTGGGCTTCCTTGGCGATCTGCTCATCGGCAGCAGCGAGGAACTTGTCCATGGCTTCCAGGACAGTGACTTCGGCACCCAGGCGAGCCCATACCGAGCCCAGCTCCAGACCGATCACGCCAGCGCCAATAACACCCAGCTTCTTCGGTACGCTCTGGAATTCCAGGGCACCGGTGGAGTCAACGATGACGTCCTGATCGACCGGGGCCGGCGGGATCTCGACCGGCTTGGAGCCAGAGGCGATGATCACGTGAGCGGCTTCGACCACCTGGGTCTTGCCGTCGGTGCCAGTGACTTCCACTTGCTTGCCGGCCAGCAGCTTGCCGTGGCCTTCGAGCAGGGTCACGCCATTGGCCTTGAACAGGCCGGCAACACCGCCGGTGAGGTTCTTGATGATGGTGTTCTTGCGCGCCACCATGGCCGGAACGTCGATGGTCACGCCCTTGGCTTCGATACCATGCACGGCGAAGCCGTCTTTCGCTTCGTGGTACTTCCAGGAGCTGTCCAGCAGCGCCTTGGACGGAATGCAACCGACGTTCAGGCAGGTGCCGCCGAGAGCGACCTTACCGTCGCTGCCCTGGTACTTCTCGATGCAGGCAGTCTTCAGGCCGAGCTGCGCTGCTTTGATGGCGGCTACATAGCCACCAGGGCCGGCACCGATGACTACCACGTCGAATTTCTGGGTCATAACGTATTCCTTCTCGAATAAACCGGACGGCCCTGAGAACAGGGCCGCCGTGGAGGAGACTGGCTTTTAGATTTCCAGCAGCAGGCGAGCCGGGTCTTCAAGCAAGTTCTTGATGGTCACCAGGAAGGTCACGGCTTCCTTACCATCGATCAGGCGGTGGTCGTAAGACAGCGCCAGGTACATCATCGGACGGATCACCACCTGACCATTGATCGCCATCGGACGCTGGATAATGTTGTGCATACCCAGGATGGCAGCCTGCGGCGGGTTGACGATCGGCGTCGACATCATCGAACCGAAGGTACCACCGTTGGTGATGGTGAAGGTGCCGCCGGTCATTTCTTCGATCGACAGCTTGCCGTCTTTGGCTTTCTTGCCGAAGGTAGCGATGCCGCTCTCGATTTCAGCCAGGCTCATCTGCTCGGCATTACGCAGCACCGGAACGACCAGACCGCGGTCGCTGGACACGGCAACGCCGATGTCGGCGTAGCCGTGGTAAACGATGTCGTTGCCGTCGATCGAGGCGTTGACTGCCGGGAAGCGCTTCAGGGCTTCGGTGGCGGCCTTGACGAAGAACGACATGAAGCCCAGGCGCACGCCATTGTGGGACTTCTCGAACAGGTCCTTGTACTTCGAACGCAGGGCCATGACTTCAGTCATGTCGACTTCGTTGAAGGTGGTCAGCATGGCCATGGAGGACTGAGCCTCGACCAGACGCTCGGCGATCTTGGCGCGCAGGCGAGTCATCGGCACACGCTTCTCGGTGCGATCGCCAGTGGCGACGACAGCAGCGGCGGCAGCAGGAGCAGCAGCCGGCTTGGCAGCAGCGGCCGGAGCGTTCTTCTTGGCTTCAACGGCAGCGACCACGTCTTCCTTGGTCACACGGCCACCTTTGCCGGTGCCAGCGATGCTGTTGGGGTCGATGCCGTTCTCTTCAGCCAGCTTGCGCGCGGCAGGCGAGAGGATGGCGTCGTCGCCAGCGGCGGCCGGGGCAGCAGCCTGAGCCGGAGCGGCGGCAGCGGGCGGAGCGGCAGCCGGAGCAGCGGCGGCAGCGCCACCTTCGGACAGCTTGCCCAGCAGTTCGTTGGAAAGAACGGTGTCGCCTTCGTTCTTGATGATTTCAGCCAGAACACCATCGGCCTCGGCCAGTACTTCGATCACCACCTTGTCGGTTTCGATGTCGACGATCAGCTCATCGCGCTTGACCGCTTCGCCCGGCTTCTTGTGCCAGGTGGCCACGGTGCCGTCGGCAACCGATTCCGGGAAGGTTGGGGCTTTGATCTCGATAGCCATTGTATGCGTTTCCTTAAATTCGGTTTTACCGCCAGGTGGCACCTGCCACCTGGCGGATGAAGGCGTTAAACAGTAAAGGCGTCCTGCAGCAGTTTTTCCTGCTGCTCGGCGTGCATCGACGCATAACCGCAGGCTGGCGCTGCCGACGCATCACGACCGGCGTACTCCAGGAACAGCGACTTCTTGTGCGCGGTAGCGACGCGACGCATGTGGTGCTGGCTGCAGTACCAAGCGCCTTGGTTCATCGGCTCTTCCTGACACCAGACGATGTGCTTGAGGTTCTTGTACGGCGCCAGCGCCTCGGCCAGATCGTCTTCCGGGAACGGATAGAGCTGCTCGATACGAATGATGGCGATGTCTTCGCGACCCTCGGCACGACGTTTTTCCAGCAGGTCGTAGTAGACCTTGCCGCTGCACAGCACCAGACGCTCGACCTTTTTCGGGTCCAGCGAATCGATCTCGCCGATGACGGTCTGGAAGGAGCCTTCGGCCAGATCTTCCAGGGTCGAGATGGCCAATTTGTGACGCAGCAACGACTTGGGCGTCAGCACCACCAGCGGCTTGCGCAGCGGACGAATCACCTGGCGACGCAGCATGTGATAGACCTGCGCCGGGGTGGTCGGCACGCACACCTGCATGTTGTGCTCGGCACAAAGTTGCAGATAACGCTCCAGACGCGCCGAGCTGTGCTCAGGCCCCTGCCCTTCATAGCCGTGCGGCAGCAGAACGGTCAGACCGCAGAGACGGCCCCACTTGGTCTCGCCGCTGGAAATGAACTGGTCGAATACCACCTGGGCACCGTTGGCGAAATCGCCGAACTGGGCTTCCCAGATCACCAGCGCGTTCGGCGTGGTGGTGGCATAGCCGTATTCGAACGCCAGTACCGCTTCCTCGGAGAGGTAGGAGTCGTACAGTTCGAACTTCGGCTGACCGTCGTACAGGTTCTTCAGCGGAACGTAGGTCGAGGCATCCTTCTGGTTGTGCAGCACCGCGTGACGGTGCGAGAAGGTGCCACGGCCGATGTCCTGACCGGTCATGCGGATCGGATGACCTTCGACCAGCAGAGTGGCGTAAGCCATGGTCTCGGCGAAGCCCCAGTTGATCGGCAAGCCGCCCGCGCCCATCTTCTGACGGTCTTCGAGGATCTTCGCCACCTGACGCTGAACCAGGAAGCCCTCAGGGATTTCCAGCAGCTTGGCAGACAGATCCTGCAGGGTCTTCAGATCGAAACGGGTGTCGTGACGCGCGGTCCAGGCATGACCCAGGTAAGGACGCCAGTCGACGAACAGCTCCTTGTTCGGCTCCTTGACCAGGCTCTTGACCACGTGCTGACCGTTGTCCAGCGCGGTGCGGTACTCGTCGATCTTGGCCTGCACGTCGTCGCTGCTCTGCACGCCGGCGGCAATCAGTGCATCGGCGTACAGCTCACGAGTAGTGCGCTGCTTGGCGATCTGCTGGTACATCAGCGGCTGGGTACCGTTCGGCTCGTCGGCCTCGTTGTGACCACGACGGCGGTAGCAGACCAGATCGATGACCACGTCACGCTTGTACTGCATGCGGTAATCGACAGCCAGCTGAGTCACGAACAGCACGGCTTCCGGATCGTCGCCATTCACATGGAAGATCGGCGCCTGGATCATCTTCGCCACGTCGGTCGCGTACTCGGTGGAGCGCGCATCCAGCGGGTTGCTGATGGTGAAGCCGACCTGGTTGTTGATCACGATGTGGATAGTGCCGCCAGTCTTGTAGCCGCGGGTCTGCGACATCTGGAAGGTTTCCATGACCACACCCTGACCGGCGAAAGCCGCGTCACCGTGGATGGAAATCGGCAGTACCTTGTCGCCAGTAGCGTCACTGCGACGATCCTGACGAGCACGCACCGAGCCCTCGACCACCGGAGAAACGATTTCCAGGTGCGAGGGGTTGAACGCCAGCGCCAGGTGCACTTCGCCACCGGCAGTCATGACGTTGGAGGAAAAGCCCTGGTGGTACTTCACGTCACCGGACGACAGACCTTCGGTCTTCTTGCCTTCGAACTCGTCGAACAGGTCGCGCGGGTTCTTGCCGAAGGTGTTGACCAGAACGTTCAGACGGCCGCGGTGGGCCATGCCGATGACCACTTCCTTGGTGCCGTAGGAGCCGGAGCGCTGGATGATTTCGTCCAGCAGCGGGATCAGGCTCTCGCCACCCTCCAGGCCGAAACGCTTGGTGCCCGGGTATTTGGTGCCCAGGTACTTTTCCAGACCTTCGGCAGCGGTGACGCGCTCGAGCACATGCGCCTGCACTTCGGCAGAAAACTGCGGACGACCGCGCACGCTTTCCAGGCGCTGGGCGAACCAGTTGCGCTGGCCGGAATCGACGATGTGGGTGAACTCGGCACCGATGGTGCGACAATATGTCTGCTGCAGCGCATCGCGGATTTCGCGTAGCGTTGCCTCTTCCTTGCCGATATACAGCTCGCCAGTGCGGAATGTGGTGTCCAGATCCGCGTCGGTCAGGCCGTAGTGATTGATCGACAGGTCAGACGGCGCAGTGCGCACCCACAGACCCAGCGGGTCGAGCTGGGCGGCCTGATGGCCACGCATGCGGTAGGCCTGGATCAAGCGCAGCACTTCCACCTGCTTCTTTTCGTGCTCGCTGCTGACGGCCCCGGCGGAAACCGGCTGGGCACGACGCGAATTCTTGGCGAGCAGGACGAAATGATCGCGAATGGTTGAATGCGATACATCCGTTGCAGCGCTGCCGTCGGTCGGCAACTTCTGGAAGTAAGTGCGCCACTCTTCTGGCACAGCGTTGGGATCGTGCAGGTAGAGCTCGTAGAGCTCTTCCACGTAGGCAGCGTTGCCACCGGATAGGTGGGCACTGTCCCACATGCGCTGCATCACGCTTTCTTGCATGCTTGGTCACCCTCGGTAAGGGGACACCACCGGCGCGAATACCGCATGGTCCTGATCAAAGTCATGATGCTGCGACTCGGATAAAGCCACTTGGGTTCCCGCAGATAGTCCGGGTACCAGCCCGGATGCCCCTGCTGGTCGTCATATTTTTCGAGTATGAGCCGCGGCTTTGTGGGCTGCGGCTCTGGCTTTACTGCGAGGCCGGCCTGAGCCGGACTCGCAGGTGTTACAGGTATAGCAACTTGCGAATCAGGTACCGCTCTGCAGCAGCATGTTACGCACGTGACCGATCGCCTTGGTCGGGTTCAGACCCTTGGGGCAAACGTTCACGCAGTTCATGATGCCGCGGCAGCGGAACACACTGAACGGATCGTCCAGCGAGGCCAGGCGCTCAGCGGTCTTGGTGTCACGGCTGTCGGCCAGGAAGCGATAGGCCTGCAGCAGTGCAGCGGGACCGAGGAACTTGTCAGGGTTCCACCAGAACGACGGGCAGCTGGTCGAGCAGCATGCGCACAGAATGCACTCGTACAGGCCGTCGAGCTTCTCGCGCTCTTCCGGAGTCTGCAGACGTTCGATGGCCGGAGCCGGCGTATCGTTCTGCAGGAACGGCTGCACCTTCTCGTACTGCTTGTAGAAGATGCTCATGTCGACGACCAGGTCACGAATGACCGGCAGGCCCGGCAACGGACGAATCACCAACTTGCCGCCCTTGAGGCCGGCAGCGGAGATCGGCGTGATACAGGCCAGGCCGTTCTTGCCGTTGATGTTCATGCCGTCGGAACCGCATACGCCTTCACGGCAGGAACGACGGTAGGAGAAACCTTCATCCTGTTCCTTGATCAGCGCCAGCACGTCGAGGACCATGATGTCCTTGCCGCCGGTGTCGACCTGGAAGTCCTGCATGAACGGAGCAGCGTCCTTCTCCGGGTTATAGCGATAAACACTGACTTGCAACATATCAGTCACCCTTAATAAGTCCGAACCTTGGGTTCAAATGCCGGAACGGTCTTCGGCGCGAAGTTGACATCACGCTTGGCAACGCGCTTCTCGCCTGGGAAGTACAGGGAGTGGCACAGCCAATTCTGGTCATCGCGCTCCTCGAAGTCTTCACGAGCGTGGGCTCCACGGGACTCTTTACGAGCCTCGGCGGCAACCGCAGTCGCTTCAGCCACTTCGAGCAGGTTTTGCAGTTCCAGCGCTTCGATACGCGCAGTGTTGAACGCCTGGCTCTTGTCCGCGATTTTGACTTTCGCGATGCGCTCACGCAGGTCGGCCAGTTGTTGGATGCCCTTCTGCATGTATTCGCCAGTACGGAATACACCGAAGTAGTTCTGCATGCACTGTTGCAGCTCTTTACGCAGCGGGGCGACGTCTTCACCGGTGCTGCGCTCGTTGACACCAGCCAGACGCGACAGCGACTGTTCGATGTCGGTTTCGCTGGCACCACGGACTTCCACGCCTTCTTTCAGCGCTTTTTCCAGGTGCAGGCCAGCGGCGCGGCCAAATACCACCAGATCCAGCAGCGAGTTGCCGCCCAGACGGTTGGCACCGTGTACCGATACGCACGCCACTTCACCTACGGCGAACAGACCTTCGATGATCTTGTCGTTGCCGTTGGCGTCCTGAGTGATGGCCTGGCCATGAATGTTGGTCGGCACGCCGCCCATCATGTAGTGGCAGGTCGGGATCACCGGGACCGGAGCGACGACCGGGTCGACGTGAGCGAAGGTCTTGGACAGTTCGCAGATACCCGGCAGACGGCTGTGCAGCACTTCTTCGCCGAGGTGGTCGAGCTTCAGCAGTACGTGGTCCTTGTCCGGGCCACAGCCGTTGCCGGCGATGACTTCCTTGACCATGGAGCGGGCAACCACGTCGCGGCCAGCCAGGTCTTTGGCGTTCGGCGCATAACGCTCCATGAAACGCTCGCCATGGGCGTTGATCAGATAACCACCCTCGCCACGGCAACCTTCGGTGACCAGTACACCAGCGCCGGCGATACCGGTCGGGTGGAACTGCCACATTTCGATGTCCTGCACCGGCACGCCGGCACGCAGGGCCATGCCCACGCCGTCACCGGTGTTGATCAGGGCGTTGGTGGTGGAGGCGTAGATACGACCAGCACCGCCGGTGGCCAGAACCACGGCCTTGGAGCGGATGTAGACGGTTTCGCCAGTCTCGATGCAGATGGCGATGACGCCGACGATGGCGCCGTCCTGATTCTTCACCAGGTCAACCGCGTACCACTCGTTGAGGAACGAGGTGCCGGCTTTCAGGTTGGCCTGATACAGGGTGTGCAGCAGTGCGTGACCGGTACGGTCGGCAGCAGCGCAGGTACGAGCAGCCTGAGTCGGATTGTCCGGACCCTTGGACTGACCACCGAACGGACGCTGGTAGATGCGGCCCTGCTCGGTACGGGAGAACGGCAGGCCCATGTGCTCGAGCTCGAACACCGCTTCCGGACCGACGGAGCACATGTATTCGATAGCGTCCTGGTCACCGATGTAGTCGGAACCCTTGACGGTATCGTACATGTGCCAGCGCCAATCATCGTTCGGGTCGGCCGAAGCGATGGCGCAGGTGATGCCACCCTGAGCGGAAACGGTGTGCGAACGAGTCGGGAACACTTTGGTGACCACGGCAGTCTTGTGACCGCCCTGGGCAAGTTGCAGCGCAGCACGCATGCCGGCGCCGCCGCCACCCACGATGATGGCGTCATAGGAAAGAGTACGGATGCTAGCCATGAATCAGAAACCCCACAGAATCTGCACGCCCCAGACGAACATCGCGAACATCGCGATGCCACACACGGCCTGGAACAGGAAACGCACACCAGTCGCCCACTTGCCCAGCGCCATCGGCGTCAGGTAGTCGGTGGAGATGGTCCACATGCCAACCCAGGCGTGCACGCTCAGTGCAACAAGGGCCAGCAGGCTGAAGATGCGCATTGCGGTATGCGAGAACAGACCATGCCATTCGGCGTAGCCCATACCCGGATTACAGATCACATAGCCCAGCAGAAACAGCGTGTAAGCCGCGAGAACGACCGCAGAAACGCGCTGAGCCATCCAGTCATAGAGGCCCGAACGCGAGAAATTCGTGACATTAGTTACCATATCCACACCCCCAGCAGCACGATCACGACCGCCGAGACGGCGATGACGATTTGCGAGCCCAGCTTGCCGCCTTCCAGCGTCTCACCGATGCCCATGTCCATGATCAAGTGGCGTACACCGGCCACCAGGTGGTACAGCAGAGCGGACAACAGACCCCAGATCACGAACTTGGCCAGCGGACTGGTCAGGCATTCTTTCACCTGGGCGAAGCCCTCCTCGGAGGTCAACGACTTGTCGAGGCCAAACAGCAGAATGGCGATACCGACAAAGAGGATGACACCGGAGATACGGTGAAGAATGGACGTGTAAGCGGTGATCGGAAGCTTGATAGTCCGAAGGTCTAGGTTTACAGGTCGTTGGCTATTCACGGCTTTTTTATCACACTGAGAGCCCCTAACGATCAGGGCAAAGTTGTTGGGAAGTGCACTGGCAAGGTACCCATCACCCAATGAGTGACAACCGCCATGACACGGCCCTAAAGCCTGTGGCGGTCGGCCGCAGAGTATAGACAGTTAGCAGACTAATGACAATGCAATGCCCTCCCCCAAAAAGCGCATTGCAGCCTTTAAACAAATGGCGTAAATAGCGGCCTTTTTTCGTTGAAAACACCGTTCAAACCCTTCTACTGCCTGGGTTCTCGCAAATTGACTTTCGGATTTATCCCACTATAGTGGTGCGGGCCCTGCGTGGGGGGCTGTCTGATGATTTCAAGCATAACTAGGAGGCCACATATGGCTGACAAAAAAGCGCAGTTGATCATCGAGGGCAATGCCCCCGTCGAACTGCCCGTTCTGACCGGCACTGTTGGTCCCGATGTAATCGATGTGCGGAGCCTGACCGCCACGGGTCGGTTCACCTTTGATCCTGGTTTCATGTCGACCGCCTCTTGCGAGTCGAAGATCACCTATATCGACGGCGACAAGGGCATCCTGCTGCACCGCGGCTACCCCATCGAGCAGCTCGCCGAGCAGTCTGACTACCTGGAAACCTGCTACCTGCTGCTCAATGGCGAACTGCCGAGCAAGGAAGAAAAGGCCAAGTTCGTCAGTACCATCAAGAACCACACCATGGTTCATGAGCAGCTGAAGACCTTCTTCAACGGTTTCCGCCGCGATGCCCACCCGATGGCCATCATGTGCGGGGTGGTTGGCGCCCTGTCCGCCTTCTATCACGACTCGCTGGACATCAATAACCCGCAGCACCGCGAAGTGTCGGCCATGCGCCTGGTGGCCAAGATGCCGACCATCGCTGCCATGACCTACAAGTACTCCATGGGTCAGCCCATGATGTACCCGCGCAATGACCTGAATTACGCGGAAAACTTCCTGCACATGATGTTCAACACCCCGTGCGAGATCAAACCGATCAGCCCGGTGCTGGCCAAGGCGATGGACAAGATTTTCATCCTCCATGCCGACCATGAGCAGAACGCCTCCACCTCCACCGTACGCCTGGCTGGCTCCTCGGGCGCCAACCCGTTTGCCTGTATCGCAGCCGGTATCGCCGCGCTGTGGGGGCCGGCACACGGCGGCGCCAACGAAGCCGTACTGGCCATGCTCGACGAGATCGGTGACGTTTCGAACATCGACAAGTTCATTGCCAAGGCCAAGGACAAGAACGACCCGTTCAAGCTGATGGGCTTCGGTCACCGCGTGTACAAGAACCGCGACCCGCGCGCCACCGTGATGAAGCAGACCTGCGACGAAGTCCTCGGCGAGCTGGGCATCACCAATGACCCGCAGCTGGAACTGGCCATGCGCCTGGAAGAGATCGCCCTGACCGATCCGTACTTCAAAGAGCGCAACCTGTACCCGAACGTCGACTTCTACTCGGGCATCATCCTCAAGGCCATCGGCATTCCGACCTCGATGTTCACCGTTATCTTCGCCCTGGCACGTACCGTGGGCTGGATCTCGCACTGGAAGGAAATGCTCTCGGGTCCGTACAAGATTGGCCGTCCGCGCCAGCTGTACACCGGTTACGAGCAGCGCGATCTGCCGACCAACCGAGACTGATAGCGCCCTGAGACGAAAAAGGCTGCCAATCTGGCAGCCTTTTTTATTGCCTGGCGAGTATCTCGCTCAGCGCCCTTCCACCTTCGCTCGCAAACCCTGCAGCGTCTGCAGCGGCGCATCGACGACGAAGCTGTTGGCCAGCCAGGAGGGCACGCTTCCACCCGGCTCGGTGTGCACCTCGTAGGTCACCTCCACCCTGCCCTGGTCCAGCGGTTTGAGATGCCACTCGCCATCGACACGCTGCACCCGCACGAAATCCTTCTCCTCCGGCAATCGCTGCGGCACCGCCTTGAGCAGGCGCGTGACAGCGCCGTCAGCATCGGTGCGCGTGGTCACCTGGATCACCGAATCACGCGCCTTCACCGGCCAGGGCATCTCGAAACGGGTGTACAGCTCGCTCACATTACCCTCGGTCTCGAGCAGTCGCTGCTGCTGGCAGCTGAATATCCAGGAGCAGGACCCCGCGACATCCTCCTGCGCCGCCTGTACCGCGGCCAGGTCAGCGTTGATCGTCACCACACCGCGATAGGCCTTGTACTTGGATCCAGGCACGTCAGCCAGGTAAACGCTGACACCGTCTTCTTCGCGCTCCAGCTGCCACTGCCTCTCGGCAGCCTGGACAGCGGTCGCGCACAACAGCATGGCCAGAAAGGAATAACGCATCATCTTCGAGCAACTCCCGGCGGGACTGTTTGCGTTTCGACCCGCACGGGCCGTGAGCGGTTCACATCGTCAGGCAGTCGCCTGCTCCAGCCAACCCAACATACGAATGGCGCTTTCGCGATCATCCGCACACAGCTGCTCTTCCGCCTTGAACCCACCGCACACTGCGGGCCTCTCCGGGCGACCGAAGATGGCGCAGAGAAACTCGGCATTGAGATGGATACAGCGCACGCCAGCGGGCTTGCCGTCAGGCATGCCCGGAATCGGTGAGCTGATGGAAGGCGCGATGCAGCAGGCACCGCAACCGGCACGACACTCCATGAAACGACCTCGACTACAAACGAACGGCGGCAATCCTAACAGGCCGCTGAAAAACTACCTACGTTGCCATTGCTGCGTTAAAAACAGCCTCAAAATGCTCATTTACGAAACGTAAACTGCGCTTTTTCGGCTGCTTTTGCCTTGCACTGGCTGCCTCGCCTACGTTTTTTCAACGGCCTGCTAATGAGGCGCGCGCCGTCCGTCGAGGCCTTTGGCGATCAGCGGTTACGCTGCAGGCGAGCCAGCAGGCTGGAGGTATCCCAGCGCCCGCCGCCCATGGCCTGAACGTCGGCGTAGAACTGATCGACCAGCGCCGTCACAGGCAGTTGGGCACCGTTGCGACGCGACTCCTCGAGCAGGATCGATAGATCCTTGCGCATCCAGTCGACTGCGAAGCCGAAATCGAACTCGCCCGCCAGCATGGTCTTGTAGCGGTTTTCCATCTGCCAGGACTGCGCCGCGCCCTTGCTGATCACATCGACCACCGCATGGCCATCCAGCCCTGCGCACTGAGCGAAGTTGAGCGCCTCTGCCAAGCCCTGAACCAGACCGGCGATGCAGATCTGATTGACCATCTTGCTCAACTGGCCGCTGCCGGCCGGCCCCATCAGGCGCATCATGCGCGCGTAGCTCTGGATGACCGGCTCGGCAACCGCATAGGTTTCGGCCTCGCCACCAACCATCACGGTCAGCACGCCATTGACCGCACCGGCCTGACCACCGGATACCGGCGCATCGAGAAAACCCAGGCCACGCTCGGCCGCAACAGCCGCCAGCTCACGCGCCACACCGGCCGAGGCGGTGGTGTGATCGACCAGAATGGCGCCCGGCGCCATACCGGCGAACGCACCCTGCTCGCCCAGAATCACGCTGCGCAGGTCGTCATCGTTACCGACGCAACACATCACCAGTTCGGCGCCCGCCACCGCCTCACGCGGGGTCGGCGCAGAGCTGCCGGCATATTCCCCCATCCATTGCTCGGCTTTGCCCGGCGAGCGGTTATAGACCGTCACCTGATGCCCTTTGCGAGCCAGATGCCCGGCCATCGGATACCCCATGACGCCCAAACCGAGAAACGCGACCTTTGCCATAGCAACCTCCTGCAGATATAGGCGCCAGAGCCTAACACGACGTTTGCCCTGGTCGAAAAGGCCTTCCATACTGCCTGCGGTTCGATTCAGAACGGGTGTTTGAGCTTGGAGCCTTGGCCCTGATGCCAGGAACCTTTTCCATGCAGCGAGGCCGAAGCGCAAGAGATCGCAGACAGGTTCTAAGGAGCGCCCATGGGGCATTGGCTAGTCATCGACCTGGAGGCCACCACCGATGAGGGCGGCTGGGCGATGGAGGAAATGGAAATCATCGAGATCGGCGCCAGCCTGGTTGGTGTGGACGGCCATGAGCGGGATCACTTTCAGCGCATCGTCAAACCACAGCGCCGCCCGTGCCTGACCGACTTCTGCCGCGAACTCACCCACATCAGCCAGACCGACGTCGACAATGCAGCGCCCTTACCTCAAGTCTGGGCTCAGTTCGAACGCTGGCTGATGCAGCATGCATCGCGCCTGGTCGGCTGGAGCAGCTGGGGGGATTATGATCGACGCCAACTGGAACAAGAGTGGCGCCAGCACCGCTTGCATAGCCTGCTGGCCGATGTGCCACACCTCAATCTCAAGCAGGCTTTCGCCAAGGCTCGCCAGCTACAGCGCCCGGTAGGCCTGCACAGCGCGCTGCAGCTGGCGGGCATGCAGTTTCAGGGACAACAGCACCGCGCCCTCGAAGATGCACGCAACACCTCGCGCCTGTTGCCGCTGGTACTGCCTCTCAAAGACTGATGACGAAGAAAAGACGCTTGGGCATACTGGCGACCCTTTTAAGGCCTGCCTTCGGGTCGTCGCGACGCGGCGTTTAAAATGGCTCCCTGCAACTTTTCCAACCCCTTTCGAGGAATCGCAGATGTTCAAGGTCAACGAATACTTCGACGGCACCGTCAAATCCATCGGTTTCACCATGGCTGAAGGCCCCGCCACCATCGGCGTAATGGCCCCGGGCGAATACGAATTCGGCACCAGCCAACTGGAAGTCATGCATGTCGTTGCCGGCGCCCTGACTGTCAAACTGCCGGGTAGCGACAACTGGAACACCTTCGAAGCCGGCAGCAAGTTCACCGTCGAGGCCAACAGCAAGTTCCAGCTCAAGGTGGCCGTAGACACCGCCTACCTCTGCGAATACCGCTAAGCAACTAGGCGCCACGAAGAACCGGCCCCAGCGGCCGGTTTTTTCTTTGATGATCACCACCAGGACATAGCCCATGCCACGCAGTGCACTTCTCGTCCCCATTGCCTTGTTGCTGGTGGCCATGGTTTCGATCCAGAGCGGCGCGTCGCTGGCCAAGAACCTGTTCCCGCTGGTCGGCGCCGAAGGCACCACAGCCCTGCGCCTGGTGCTCGGCGCGATCATTCTGTCGCTGGTGATGCAGCCCTGGCGGGCCAGACTGGATCTGCGCAAGTGCCATGCCCTGCTCGCTTACGGCCTGGCATTGGGCGGCATGAATCTGATGTTCTACATGTCCCTGCAGAGCATCCCGCTGGGCATCGCCGTGGCGCTGGAGTTCACCGGGCCGCTGGCTCTGGCGCTGTTTTCCTCGCGCCGCCTGCTGGACTTCGTCTGGGTGATTCTGGCCATCATCGGGTTATGGATGCTGCTGCCAACCGGCGCCACGCAAAGCGCCATCGACCCTCTCGGCGCAGCTCTGGCCCTTGGCGCGGGTGTGTGCTGGTCGCTGTACATCATCTTCGGGCAGAAAGCCGGCGCCCAGCATGGCCGCCACACCGTCGCCCTGGGCACCTGGGTCGCCGCCTTGCTGGTACTGCCCATTGGCATCTGGCATGCCGGCACGGACCTGCTGAGCGTGGACCTGCTACCCATCGCCCTCGGTGTCGCGGTGCTGTCCTCGGCCCTGCCCTACAGCCTGGAGATGGTCGCCCTGACGCGCCTGCCAGCGCGCACCTTCAGCGTGCTGATGAGCCTGGAGCCGGCAGTCGCGGCAATGTGCGGCCTGGCCTTTCTCGGCGAGAAGCTGCTCTGGGGCCAGTGGCTGGCCGTCGGTGCGATCATCATCGCTTCGGCCGGGGCAGCCGCCACCATCAAACCCAAGAGCTAGTTGCCGAACTGCAACTCGGCCAAACGCGCATAGAGCGGACTACTCTCGATCAGCTCGGCATGACTGCCGATGGCAGCCAAACGGCCATGCTCGATCACCGCAATGCGATCCGCCTGCTTGACCGTAGCCAGGCGATGGGCGATCACCAAGGTGGTACGCCCGGCCATCAGTGACGGCAGCGCCTGCTGGATCAGGTGCTCGCTCTCGGCATCCAGCGCGCTGGTGGCCTCATCGAGCAGCAGGATCGGCGCATCGGCGAGCAAGGCACGAGCAATCGCCAGGCGCTGACGCTGGCCACCAGAAAGCCCAAGCCCAGCCTCCCCAAGATGCGTCTGGTAACCCTGCGGCAGGCGCTGAATAAACTCATGCGCATGCGCCGCCCGCGCGGCCGCCTCCACCTCGGCCTGGCTGGCATCCAGGCGACCATAGCGAATGTTGTCCTCCACCGAGCCGAAGAACAGCGCGGGATTCTGCGAGACCAGGGCGAAACTGGCGCGCAGCTCGCGCGGGTCGAGCTGATCGATCGGCACACCGTCGATGAGGATGCGCCCGCCCTGCGGATCGAAGAAACGCAGCAGCAGATCGAACAGCGTCGATTTGCCAGCCCCGGACGGCCCCACCAGTGCCAGCGTCTCACCCGCCGCCACCTGCAGGTCGACGCCATCGATGGCGTAGCTGTCCGAACGCGACGGATAGGCGAAACGCACATCCTGCAGCTCGATACGCCCCTGTACCGGCTGCGGCAGATGCTGCGGCTGCTCCGGCGCCACGATGGCATTACTGGCGCGCAATAGCTCGCCGATACGCTCGGCGGCGCCTGCGGCGCGCTGCAATTCACCGATCACTTCGCTCAGAGTGCCGAAGGACGAGCCAACGATCAGGCTGTAGAACACGAAAGCCGCCAGCTCACCACCGGAGATACGCCCGGCGATCACGTCCATACCGCCGACCCAGAGCATCACCCCCACCGCACCGAGCACCAGCACGATGACCACGGTGATCAGCCAGGAACGCTGGGCGATGCGCTTGCGCGCCACATCGAAGGCCGCCTCGGCAGACTCGCCAAAGCGGCGCTTGTCCTCTTCCTGGTGGTTGTAGGCCTGTACCGTCTTGATCTGCCCCAGCACCTCGCCCACGTAGCTTCCGACATCGACCACGCGGTCCTGGCTCTGCCGCGACAGCGCACGCACACGGCGGCCGAACAGCAGGATAGGCGCCACCACCAAGGGTAGAGCCAACAGAACGATACCGCTGAGCTTGGGATTGGTGACCACCAGCAGCACGCTGCCACCGATCAACATGATCAGGTTGCGCAGTGCCATCGACAGCGACGAGCCAATCACCGACTGCAACAAGGTGGTATCGGCGGTCAATCGCGACTGGATTTCCGAGCTGCGATTGCTCTCGTAGAAGCCAGGATGCAACTCGATCAGGTGATCGAACACCCGCCGGCGGATATCCGCGACCACCCGCTCGCCGATCCACGACACCAGATAGAAGCGCGTGTAGGTGCCGAAGGCCAGCGCCAATACCAGCACGAAAAACAGCAGCAGGGATTGGCGCAGCGCGGCCGGCGACTGTGTGGCCAGTCCCTGATCCACCAGCAGCTTGATGCCCTGGCCCATGGACAGGGTGATCGCCGCCGTGAACATCAGGGCCAGCAGCGCGCCCAGCATTCGGCCGCGATAAGGCGCGATAAAGCGCCAGGCCAGGCGTATGGCGCCACGCTGGCGAGAAGAAAGCATCGATGTCATGACGGGTCTCAGGAGTCAGCAGCCGAGGGCGCTTCAGCCAGCCAGGCCACTGCGCACAAGGCCAGCGCAGCCAGGTTGGTCGAAAGCGGATTGAACGCCTGAATCAACAGATGGGGGCTCAGCAGCACAACATCAAGCAGCAATACCAGCAACACACCGCCAGCGACCAGCAAGGGCCAACGCTGGCGACGCAGCGTCAGCAGCAGGATGCCCAGAAGGATCTCGGCAATACCGCCGGCAGCCGCGATCAGCTGCGGCGCGAACAGCGGATGATCTGGCAGGCCATGGGCCGCGATCATCGCTACCTCGTCAGGGCTGAGCCAGAGAATTTTCGGCACCAGGCCATGCCAGATGAACACCAGTGCCAGAGCCAATCGAGCGAGCCAGGCGATCTGCGCCAGGCGTCGTTCAGTCATGCAAAAAGCGCTCGGCATGGTCGGCGCTGGGCAGCAGGCAGACCTCGTGCCGCCCGAATAGGCGATAGCGATTCAACGCGATGCGGTCATAGCACCAATCGCGCAGCGGGCGCGGGATAAGACGCAACCAGGCAAGCGCACGCCAGGGCTGTGGCAGGCGAGCAAGGATGCGCAGCAGCGCACCCGAGCGTACATGCAGCCCCGCCTCATCGATCAGCGCCATGGTGTCGAAACGGTCGGTCGGCAGCCCATACCAGGCCAGCAATGCCTGGCCTTGCTCCGATTGCACCGAGGCCAGACGAAACAGCAGCTGCCGATCATGACGAATGAGAAACTTCGCCCAGCTGTTGCACAGCTTGCAGACGCCGTCGAACAGCACCACGCGCTCGCCAGCGGCAAGACCGGGCGGCAGCGATTGCCTGGTCATTGCGCAGCGCTCGCCCGCTGGGCAAGCGGGCGGTAATGGCCGGTGATGCGGTAGGCGAACAGAATGTCCTCCTCCTGCGTGCCGCGACCAATGTTATGCAGCACCAGCGGCGTAGCCGTTGGCGCCTGACGATCACTGACGATGCCGATATGAGTGAGGCCACGGCCCAGATCCCAGGTGACGATATCACCGGGCTGGTATGCCGCGGCATCCTGCTTGACCGGCAGCGACCAGCCCTGACGCTTGAACCAGGTCATCAGATTGGGCACGCGGCGGTGATCGATATTGCTGTCCGGGCGACTCAGCCCCCAATTCTTCGGATAGACGGAGAAGTTGCCGCGCATGTCGCGATGCACCGCTTCCTGCAGATCCAGCCCCTGCTGACGCAGTGCACGGATCACCACGTCGGTGCAGACCCCGGTGGCCACGGGCACATCGCCGCCCGGATAGCTCAAGCGGCGATAGGCAGGGTCATAGCTCAGGGTCACGCCCACCTGCTGGCGCGCATCGAGCACCAGCCTGTCCGCCTCGATGGCCTGCACGGCAAACGCCAGCGACCCGAGCAGCAGTGCAATCAGCATGCGCATATCGATCTCCTATCGACTCAGGGGGTACAGCAGTTCTTCCTTATAACCAGCCCAGACCCGCACGGCATCGGGAAACGCGTCGTCCAGGCTCACGTCGCCACTGTCGACCAGCAGCGGCCGACCTTCCAGCGTCGCCAGCTTGCGCTTGGTCGCCACCACGCGCAGGCGCTCCAGCCCCCCGGCGCGCAGCACGCGCGGGCTGATCTGCTGGTTGCCGCGGCCGATGATATGGCCCTGACCGCCAATCGCGGTCACCAGCAGATAAGTCGGGTGCCCTTCGACCAGGGCGAACAGCTCGGTTTCATTGACGTCGCGGGCGATGACCCGGCCATCCTCGATCACATCGACGCCGAGCAAGGTGGTTTCCAGACCAAGATTCTGCGCCAGACCGTGCAAGGTCGAGCCGGGACCGAACACGTAGCGCGCACCCGGCTCCCACTCGCTCTCGAGCCAGGCGGCCAGATCAGCCAACACCAGCTCTTCGGACTCCACGCCACCCTGCTTGACCGCCTGCACGTAGCCGCCCTCCTGCGGCACGCACAGCTCGCCGTACCAGCGCGCGGTGACGCGGCCTTCGCGCAGGGCGCTCTCGTCGATGTCACGCACCTCGCCGCTGGCCAGTCGTACCAGGCCGCCCTCCACCAGGCGCGCAGTCAGCTCGCCTGCCGCTCGCGGGCTGATGGCGTAGACGCCGGACTGGATCTTCACACCGGCCGGAATACCCAGCACCGGCTGGCCGTCCCTGGCTGCGGCACAGACATCACGCGCAGTACCATCACCGCCAGCGAAGAGAATCAGCGCCACACCGGCGTCCTGTAGCTGCTGCACTGCCTGGCGGGTGTCTTCGGCAGTGGTCGGCTGCGCACCGACCTGCCCCAGCAGACGATGCTCGAAGCCCATCTGCGCCAAAAGATCGCCACCCATGGCGCCCGGATAGCTGACGAACTCGATGCGCTCACGCAGGCTCAACAACTGCTCAAGCGCGGTGCGTGTACGTTGCGCCGCCTTTGGCTCGACACCCAGAGCCAGCGCCTGCTCGGCCATGCCGTCGCTGCCCTTGAAAGCTGCAGGACCACCCAGCCCGGCCAGTGGATTGATGATCAAACCGATATGAAAACGCGACATGAATTCCTCGTTCCACACAGGCTGGCACGCAGCCTGCAATACGACTTTCGCAATGTGTTTTGTGACGGAGTTCCGCCGTCTTGGAATCTGCTTAAAGTATCGCGAGCTAGAGCCAGGCAAGGCGAAATCGGGCGAAGAAGCGGAGTTTACGAGTAGTAAATGAGCTTTCTGAGCCCGATTTCAACGCAGCATGGCCGACGCGCAGCAGACTTTGAGCAGGTTCCCAGCTGTCACCGCGCCTTCATCTGGATGTCCTAGACTGGCGCGCATTACTGATGAGGAGACAGGCCATGAGCTTGCAAGACAACGCTGCCCAGTACCCCACCACCAAACATCAACAGGAGCCGGTGGGCGGTTTTATCATTGATGGTCAGGGCCGCGAAGTGCCCATTACCGAAGAGATGATCAAACAGGCCTGCGACGCCCTGGAAGAAGGCCGCCAGCGCGCCAGCCAGCAGGCTTGAACCTACGGCGCCAGGCACGCAATGTGCCTGGCGTGCCTGCCTCAATCGCGTGGCACCAGTTTCAGCGACAGTGAGTTGATGCAGTAGCGCAACCCGGTCGGACGGGGTCCATCGGGAAACACGTGCCCCAGATGCGCGTCGCACTTGGCGCATTTGACCTCGATTCGATGCATACCGTGGCTGTAGTCGTCGAGGCTGGCGATCACCTCGTCGTTGATCGGCTGAAAGTAGCTCGGCCAACCGCTGCCAGAGTCATATTTGGCATCCGAATCGAACAGCGCCTCACCACAGCAGGCGCAGTGGTAGATGCCGGGGGTCTTGCTGTCGTGATAAGCGCCGGTGAACGGCCGCTCCGTGCCGCCCAGACGACAGACATGAAATTGCTCGTCAGTCAGCTCTTCGCGCCAGCTATCCAGGGGTTTGTCGACTTTATCCACGAACGGGGTTCCTCCTCGGTAATTGGGCAATACGCAGCAGTACAGGCAGCACCAGCATTTGACAGCTTCGAGGGTGAGGCTTCTGCGACTACAGCGCCTCTGTGCGCCGCGTGGCAGGCCAGAAAAAAGCAGGACTGATACCTTTGCCGCGCTCAGGTCGCCACGTATGATTCGACCCCAGTCTGTCACCCACGTTACGGGCTGCCAAGATTCCCCGCCGGGAGAATTTTGCAGCGTACTTCAGTGGGTTCTCCATAGCTCGGGAATCCTTACATGCAGGTCAGCAAATCGAACAAGCTCGCCAACGTCTGCTACGACATTCGCGGGCCAGTGCTCAAGCACGCCAAGCGTCTGGAGGAGGAAGGCCATCGCATCCTCAAGCTGAACATCGGCAATCCGGCGCCGTTCGGTTTCGAGGCCCCGGAAGAAATTCTTCAGGACGTCATCCGCAACCTGCCCACCGCCCAGGGCTACAGCGACTCCAAGGGACTGTTCAGCGCGCGCAAGGCGGTGATGCAGTACTACCAGCAGAAGCAGGTCGAAGGCGTCACTATCGAGGACATCTATCTCGGCAACGGGGTCTCCGAGCTGATCGTGATGGCCATGCAGGCACTGCTCAACAACGGTGACGAGGTACTCATCCCGGCGCCCGACTATCCGCTGTGGACCGCCGCCGTGGCGCTGTCCGGCGGCAAGCCGGTGCACTACCTGTGCGACGAGCAGGCCGGCTGGTTCCCGGACATCGCCGACATGCGCGCCAAGATCACGCCCAATACCAAGGCGCTGGTGCTGATCAACCCGAACAACCCCACCGGCGCGGTGTATTCGAAGGAAGTGCTGCTGGATATCGTCGAACTGGCACGCCAGCACAACCTGGTGATCTTCTCCGACGAGATCTACGACAAGATCCTCTACGACGAGGCCGTGCACATCAGCACCGCCTCGCTGGCACCGGACGTGCTCTGCCTGACCTTCAACGGCCTGTCCAAGAGCTACCGTGTAGCGGGTTTCCGCTCCGGCTGGGTGGCCATCTCCGGGCCCAAGCACCGTGCACAGAGCTATATCGAAGGCCTGGATATACTGGCCAATATGCGCCTGTGCGCCAACGTGCCGAGCCAGCACGCGATCCAGACCGCGCTCGGCGGCTACCAGAGCATCAACGATCTAGTGCTGCCCAACGGCCGCCTGCTGGAACAGCGCAACCGCGCCTGGGAACTGCTCAACGACATTCCCGGGGTCAGCTGCGTCAAACCCATGGGCGCGCTTTACGCCTTCCCGAAGATCGACCCCAAGGTCTGCCCGATCCACAACGATGAGAAGTTCGTCCTCGACCTGTTGCTGTCGGAAAAACTGCTGATCGTCCAGGGCACCGCCTTCAACTGGCCGTGGCCGGATCACTTCCGTGTGGTCACCCTGCCCCGCGTCGACGACCTGGAGCAGGCCATCGGTCGTATCGGCAACTTCCTCAAAGGTTACAGCCAGTAAGCCGACATGGACCTGCAGATCGACGATTTCTACAAGGACGCCGCCAGCGGCCTGCTCATGCTCTATCAGGCCTTCCCGCGCAAGCTGGCGCTGTACGTGGAAGACCTGATCGGACGTGAGGAGCCGGATGAATTCGGCCTGCCCAGCAAGCGTCACCAGGCCTGCCTCGGCGCGCTGCTGTGGCTGGCCGAGGAAGGCTATCTGCGTTTCGAGTCGACCATCGCTTACGACGCGTTGGATCAGGCGGTACTGAGCGAGAAAGGTTTTCTGCGCCTGTCACGCGCCATTCCCCACGCTTTGCGCGAGGGTGAAGTGCTGCCGCCAAGCGTGCGCCGCGTACATGCCACATTGGCATTTCAGCTGCGCGAGGCCCTGGCCCAGCAGCACGGCGAGCGCACCGCCCGCCTCACTCGTCTGCTGTTCGAGAGTACGCTACAAGGTCAAGAGACATAGTTTGAAATAGTCGCTGGTTGAAAGCCCCGGGGGTGCGCCCTTATATAGCCGGCATTACTCGTACGTCTTTCCCCGTGAGGAGTCCGTTCACACCATGATGCGCATTATGTTGTTCCTGGCCACCAACCTGGCGGTTCTGGTTATCGCCAGCATCACCCTCAAACTGCTGGGGGTCGACCGCTTCACCGGCCAGAACCATGGCAGCCTGCTGATTTTCTGCGCCGTGTTCGGTTTCGCCGGCTCGCTGGTGTCGCTGTTCATCTCCAAGTGGATGGCGAAGATGAGCACCGGCACACAGATCATCACCCAGCCGCGCACCCGTCACGAACAGTGGCTGCTGCAGACCGTCGAGGAGCTGTCGCGCGAAGCCGGGATCAAGATGCCTGAAGTCGGCATCTTCCCGGCCTACGAGTCCAATGCCTTCGCCACCGGCTGGAACAAGAACGACGCACTGGTCGCGGTCAGCCAGGGTCTGCTCGAGCGCTTCTCCCCTGATGAAGTGCGCGCGGTACTGGCTCACGAGATCGGCCACGTCGCCAATGGCGACATGGTCACCCTGGCACTGATCCAGGGCGTGGTGAACACCTTCGTCATGTTCTTCGCGCGCATCTTCGGCAACTTCGTCGACAAGGCGATCCTGAAGAACGAAGACGGCCATGGCATCGGCTACTTCGTCGCGACCATCTTCGCCGAGCTGGTACTGGGCATCCTGGCCAGCATCATCGTCATGTGGTTCTCGCGCAAGCGCGAGTACAAGGCCGACGAAGCCGGGGCTCGCCTGGCCGGCACTGGCGCGATGATCGCCGCGCTGCAACGCCTGCGCGCCGAACAAGGCGTACCGGTGCAGATGCCTGACAGCCTGACTGCCTTCGGCATCAACGGCGGCCTGAAGAACGGCCTGGCCGGTCTGCTGATGAGCCACCCGCCGCTGGAAGATCGTATCGAGGCGCTGCGCCGCCGCGGCTGATCCATCCGGCACGGACAAAAAAGGCGACCTTCGGGTCGCCTTTTCATTGGGACTGCCGCTAACGGCGGGTCAGATGGACGACTCGCTCATCCACTGCAGCGAGACCGCTGTCGCTGAAACGCGGATTACCAGCCAGCACGTCCTTTTCCTCGACCATGCGCAGCGCCCAACTGGCCGCGAAATGTCGCTCCACCTCGGCGTCTTCGACCGAGAATGGCGGGCCATCCATCCGTTGCTGGTCGTACACCAGGGTCACCAGCAAGCCCTGGCAGGCTTGCGGCAAAATCGCCTGCAGGTGGGCGGCGTAGCGCTCGCGCATTTCTGGCGGCAAGGCGATCAGCGCAGCGCGGTCATAGAAAGCCCGGCACTCGGCAACCTCGTCACGGCTCAAGGCGAAAAAGTCGCCGCACAAAATCCGCAGCGCGCCCGCCTGGTAGACCTTGAATGCCCCGTGCTGCGACACCTGCGGCTGTACATCGCGCTCAGCGAAGAAATCCTGCACCGCGCGCTCGGCCAGCTCCACACCGATCACAGCATGCCCCTGCTCCGCCAACCAGACCAGGTCGAGACTCTTGCCACACAGCGGCACCAGCACCGCCGCACCTTTCGCCAGCCCGAGCGCGGACCAGTGACGACGCAGGTAGCCGTTGACCTTTTCCTGATGAAAACCGATCTGATCGCGCGCCCAGCGCTCCTGCCAGAATGTCGCGTGCATACCCACTCCCCTCACCTAAACTGGAAATAACAACCCATACGCCAAATGACTCGATGCCAGCCCGCCATCTGCTGCCCTGCCTGTTACTGGCTGTCTCGACCTTGGCGCAGGCCAATGACCAAGACAACTCAACCGTGCGCCTCGACACCAGCCTCGAGGATCCTTACCAACTGGTGGTAGACGGCGAACTCAGCGGTAGCTCGGTAACTGTACTCGAATGCATCTTCAATCGATTGCAGCGGCCTTATCAGATCCAGCTCACATCGCTGAGTCGAGCCCGTCAGAATGTCAGTAGACGCATCGCCGATGGTTTCTTCAGCTCGGCACCAGACAGCCAGGTCGATGGCTACGCGCAGCTGTCCGCCCCGCTTCTGATGGAGAAATGGTACTGGTACGCCCAGGATCCGCTGATCCTCAACAAGCCGATTTGGGACCGCGAGCTGCGCATCGGCAGCGTGCTGGGGAGCAACAGCATGACCTGGCTGGAGGCTCGCGGCATCGCCGTAGCGCAGAAGGTACCGCGCCTGGAGCAATTGATCGAATTGCTGCAACGTGGGCGCATCGATCTTTTCCTGGCCGATGACAATGCCATGCGTAGCGCCCTCTCTGAGCAGCCACCCCAACAAGCTCTGCAGCGACGCTTCGTACGCTACTCACCACTGGGCGTCTATTTCTCTCACGATTTCCTGCAGCACCACCCTGATTTCCTCAGCGCCTTCAATCGTCAGGTAGAACACTGCGCCCCCGAAAGTAGCGCGCTGACTGAAGCCGAAGCCCATTATCTGCGCCAGTTGACCGCCCAGCATCTGAAGCGCTGGGCCTACCATGACGAACTGTTGAACGCCCTTCGCCAGGTAGCCGCGCGCAATACGAGCATGGAGCGCATTAACGAACTGGACCGGCAATGGCTGCGTGAGCTCCTGCTTGAGGAAAAGCCACTGATCCGTCGCCTGCTGCAGACGCCGCCGTCACGCCTGCTGGCCAACATAGCGCGTCAACATCCTCCTGTTCAATGAGATCTTCCTCAGCGACCACTCCGGCCAATTAGTCGCCATCAGCGAGGTCACCAGCGATTATTGGCAAGCTGACGAAGATGACTTTCGACAAGCCATGCGCCTGGCGCCTGGCCAGATCCATATCGGCGATATCGAGTACGATGGTTCGACCCAGAGCTTTCAGAGCAAGGTTTCTGCGCCTATCCACGACCCACGGAATGGGCAGTTTCTCGGCGTGCTCAGCCTGGGCATCAATATCGAGACCGCTTTTGGCGACAACCTGCGCTAAACATCTAACCAGTCGATTGATACCGCGGAAAAACATCATTATTAATCGATGAAGACCTCGGAGAAAATGTGAGCACATTTCTGGAGGTCGTCATGCTGCCCAGCCTGTTCATTTCCCACGGTTCCCCCATGTTGGCCCTGGAGCCCGGTGCCAGCGGCCCGGCGCTGGCCAAACTGGCCGCCGATATACCCAGACCCAGCGCCATAGTGGTGGTATCGGCGCATTGGGAAAGCCAGCGCCTGCTGCTGACGGCGGGCGAGCACCCGCAGACCTGGCACGACTTCGGCGGCTTTCCAGCCGAGCTGTATGCCGTGCAGTATCCGGCCCCCGGCGCACCGAAGCTGGCCGAGGAGATCGCCCAGCAGCTGAACGACGCGGGTCTGCCTGCACAGCTCGATGCGCAACGCCCCTTCGATCATGGTGCCTGGGTGCCGCTGTCGCTGATGTATCCGCAAGCCGACATCCCCGTTCTGCAGCTATCGCTACCCAGCCGTCTCGGCCCCGAGTTGCAGACCCGCGTGGGCCGCGCTCTGGCCAACCTGCGTGCACAAGGCATCCTGTTGATCGGCTCCGGCAGCATCACCCACAACCTGGGCGAGCTGAACTGGCGTGCCGGCCCGGACGTCATCGCACCCTGGGCCAAGGCGTTTCGCGACTGGGTGGTGGAAAAGCTCGAAGCGAACGACGAAGAGGCCTTGCACCATTACCGCCTGCTGGCGCCGGATGCCGTACGCAATCACCCCACCGAAGAACACCTGCTACCGCTGTTCTTCGCCCGAGGTGCTGGCGGTACCTTCACGATTGAGCACAGCGGTTTCACCTACGGCGCCCTGGGGATGGATATCTATCGCTTCGGCTAACCGCTGTTTTTCACACTATCCCAGGCGATCTGCGCCAGTAGCTCGCGGCACTCGCCAAGATTGCTCTGGGTGCGGCCAGCCAGCCAGTTGCGCGCCAGATCATGCGTCGGGCCGATCACCACCGAAGCGAAACAGTCATCCGGCAGCGCCTTGAACAGTCCCTGCCGACGGTACTCGGCGAGCGCCGTGAGAATCTGTGCGAAATGCTGGCGATTGGCTTCGCGCAGTGCATCGCCCATTTCCCCCGCTTCGACCCGACTACGACTGTGCAGGATGAAACGCGCCCAATCAGGATTGGCCAGCACCCAGTCGATGTAGCTGGTCACCAGCAACTTGACACAGGCCTCGGCGCTGGCCGCGCTGGCAAATCCGCGCTGCAGCAGCTCGGCGTATTGTGCGGTGCCGGCCAGATAGAGCGCGGCGATGATCCGCTCCTTGTTGCCGAAGTGGTGATACAGACTGCCGATGCTCGCACCAGAACGGTCACGGATCATCTCGATGGTGGTGACATCGACGCCGTGCTCGGTGAAGCAGGCCAGCGCAGCCTGCAGGATCTCGTCTTTGCGTGATGGACGGGCCATGCCGCTCCTTATGACTAGAATATTATTCTAGAATAACTTTCTAATTCTCGTATACTGCTCCGGCGCGCGCTCATCTTCAATCGCAAACAGCAGGAGAGAGTCATGAGTCAGATGTTGCAGATGTTCCAGCAGGCCGGCGCTGCCCAGTTCAGCGCGATGATCGGCCAGGTCGCCCCCTACTTCGCCAGCATCGCCCCGCAGATGGTCGAGCTGCGCCCCGGCTATGCCGAGGTCCGCTTCGCCAAACGCCGTGAAGTGCTGAATCATATCGGTACGGTGCACGCCATAGCCCTGTGCAATGCTGCCGAGCTCGCCGCCGGCAGCATGACCGACGCCTCCATTCCTGACGGTTACCGCTGGATTCCCAAAGGGATGACGGTGGAATACCTGGCCAAGGCAGACGGCGACATCCGCACGGTGGCCGATGGCAGCAAGGTGGATTGGGATCGGACCGGCGACATCAAGGTGCCGGTGATGGCCTACGTCGGTGACAAGCCGGTGTTCCGCGCAGAGATCACCATGTACGTCAGCCAGGCCTGAAATGCAGAGGCCCGTCATCGACGGGCCTCTGATCCACTCAGTCGAGTCGCACCAGGATACGGCCCACCATACCGCCGGAGAGTATCCGCTCGATGGCCGTCGGCAACTCCGTCAGGCCTATTTCCTCGCATAGCGGCGAAAGATTGAGCTTCCACTGCAGCGACAGCTTGTCCCACATCGATGCCTTGACCACCAGCGGCAGCTCCACCGAGTCCACGCCCAGCAGGTTGACGCCACGCAGGATGAACGGCAGCACGCTGGCCTGGAAGCCGACGCCGGCAGTCAGCCCGCAACAGGCCACGCTGCCGCTGTGGCGCAGCGACTTGACCACATTGAACAGGATGTCGCCACCCACTGTGTCTACCGCTCCCGCCCAGCGTTCCTTGAGCATCGGCCGCTCATTACCTTGCTGCAGCTCTTCGCGGCTGACGATCTCGTCTGCACCGAGACCACGCAGGAAATCGCCCTGTTCGGCCTTGCCGGTCGCAGCGGCTACGCGATAACCGAGCTGCTTGAGCAGCACCACGGCGATGCTGCCAACGCCGCCCGTGGCGCCGGTGACCAATACGGTGCCTGACTCCGGGGTGACACCGGCCTGCTCCAGCTTGTCCACACAAAGGGCAGCGGTCAGGCCGGCGGTACCGAGAATCATCGCCTCGCGCAGCGGCAAGCCTTTTGGACGCTTGATCGCCCAGGCGGCCGGTACGCGGATGTACTGGCCGAAACCACCGGCTGTGTTCATGCCCAGGTCGTAGCCAGTGACGATCACCTCGTCGCCCACGGCGAACTCGGCAACACTGGAGGCTTCGACTACACCGGCCGCGTCGATACCGGGCGTATGCGGGTAGGCCTTGGTCACACCTCGATTGCCGCTGGCGGACAGAGCGTCCTTGTAGTTGAGCGAGGAATAGCGCACGCGAATCAGCAGCTCGCCCTGCGGCAGTTGCTCGACGTTGCGCTGGACCACTTCACGCTGGAAACCGCCATCGGCGCCTTCGCTGACCAGCAAGGCCTTGAACTCGGTCATCACCCTCTCCTCTTGTCGTGGTTCGCGGCTACGCGGCGCGCAGCCCATCATGAACGAAGCGTTACCAGAAGCGCTGCTGATTGAGCCTGCTCAACCAGGTCAGGACGAAGCGATCTGCCGCCATGCTGGCCGCCAGCCCGACACGCTCCTGCAAACTCTTTTTATGAGCGAAATGCAGATGGAACAATTCAGCCTCGGCGGCGCGCTCGGCCAGGTACTGGTCGCTGGTCTTCAGTTCGTCAACCAGCAGGCGCTCTTGCGCCGCCATGCCCAGCCAGACCTCACCGGTGGCGATGGCATCGATGTCCAGCTGAGGGCGGTAGCGGGCAACGAAGCCCTTGAACAGTTCGTGGGTGGTCTCCAGGTCTTCCTGGAATTTCTCCCGGCCCTTTTCGGTGTTCTCACCGAATACGGTCAGCGTGCGCTTGTATTCGCCGGCCGTCAGCACCTCGAAATCGATTTCGTGCTTCTTCAGCAGACGATGCACGTTAGGCAACTGCGCCACCACGCCGATGGAGCCGAGGATGGCAAAAGGTGCACTGAGAATCTTCTGGCCGATGCAGGCCATCATGTAACCGCCGCTGGCCGCTACCTTGTCCACGCAGACGGTCAGCGGGATGCCCGCATCGCGGATACGCACCAGTTGCGACGAAGCCAGGCCGTAGCTATGCACCATGCCGCCACCACTTTCTAGGCGCAGCACCACTTCGTCCTCGGCCTTGGCCATGGACAGCAGCGCCGTCACCTCATGGCGCAGGTTGTCGGTGGCTGAGGCCTTGATATCGCCATCGAAATCCAGCACGAACACCCGCGGTTTGCTGGGCGGCGCTTTCTTTTCCTGCTTGGCCGCCTTGGCCTGCGCCTTGCGCGTGGCCTTGAGCTGATCCTTGGACAACACGCTGTGCTCCAGGCGCTCACGCAGATCCTTGTAGAAATCATTGAGCTTCTGCACCTGCAACTGACCACTGCCGCGCCGCCCTCTGCCGCGCGTGGCGGCGATCGCCACCAGCACCACGACGATGGCGACCACCAGGGTCAGGGTTTTCGCCAGAAAACTGGCGTACTCGCTAAGAAACTCCACGGATCCCCCTTGGACAATGCAGCGGCGCCTGAGCGCACAAAGGCCCAAGCATACCGGCGCAGCGCCTCGCCGGCCAAGCGCGGCAGCACTGCACAATGGACATACAGGCAATTCAAACAAGCGTATGTTTTTTCGTTGACAGCCCCCAAGCTTCCTCATACCCTCGCCAAACATTCAACGTGCCGGGACCAATACGGACGTGGGCAGCATCTATCTGATTCGACATGGCCAGGCCTCATTCGGTGCAGACGACTACGATGTCCTGTCTCCCGTCGGCGTGCGCCAGGCCGAAGTGCTGGGCAAGCACCTGGAGCAACTCGGCATCAGTCTCGATCGTTGCATCAGTGGCAGCCTGCGCCGCCAGCAACACACTGCCAACGCCGCCCTGGAGCACATGAGCAGGGCACCGGCGCTGGATATCGACGAAGCCTTCAACGAATTCGATGCCGATGCGGTGATTCGCACGCTGCTGCCGGATCTGCTCCCGGAAGAACCCGAAGCCCTGCATATCCTGCGTAACGGTGCACAGAACCGCGCCGAGTTCCAGCGTCTGTTCGCCAAGCTGATCGGCCGCTGGATTTCCGGGGAGCATGACAAGCCCGGCCTGCAAAGCTGGCAGGCCTATGTCGAACAGGTCGAAGGCGGTCTGCGGCGCATCCTCGAACAGGCCACCAGCAAACAGAATATCGCCGTGTTTACCTCCGGCGGCACCATCACCGCCCTGCTCCGCCTGATTACCGGCGTCCCGGCGGCAAAGGCCTTCGAACTGAATTGGCAAATCGTCAATACCTCGCTCAGCCAGCTGAAATTCCGCGGCAGCGAGGTAAGTCTGGCTTCCTTCAACAGCCATGTGCATTTACAGCTGCTGAAGGCGCCGGAGCTCATCACCTACCGATGAGCTCCAGCCCACTGCGGCCGTGAGGCTGCGCGAAAAAACCGAAAAAGGATAAGACCATGAGTGTTGCTGACATCGCCCAAACCATGCAGTCCAAGTTCAACGCCAGCGCCGCTGCAGGCCTGGATCTGGTATTCCAATTCAACATCGAAGATGGCGAGAACTACGCGCTGATCGTAAAAGACGGCACGTGCGCCCTCGAGCAAGGCGACAACCCGAACGCCAACGTGACCCTGATCATGGACAGCGAAACCCTCAAGGGCATCGTCAGCGGCGAAACCGACGGCATGCAGGCTTTCATGGCCGGCAAGCTGCGCGCCGAAGGCGACATGATGCTGGCGATGAAGCTGGGCGAACTGTTCCCGGTCTGATCGGCGAGCTGAGCGCAAAACACGAAAACCGGAGTCCTGGCACTCCGGTTTTTTTTGCCCGTGATTTGCGGCCAAGGTGACAAACCGAAATGACTGATCAGGCAGTTTGATCGAGGTGCAACACGCCCGCCTATAACGGCGCGTATTGCTTGTGACAGCCTGAGCACAGCATTAGATTAACCAATTATCTAGGGCACCCATCATAAGCAGAAGGGATAAGCATGGCGCTCACCGACCAATCCACCCGCATCCGCACTGGCGAAGAACTCGATGCCGACGTCATCGACGCTTATCTGAAAGCCAATATTCCGGGCCTGAGCGGCACAGCCAAGATCAGCCAGTTCCCCGGCGGCGCTTCGAACCTGACCTACCTGATCGAATACCCGCAGCAGGAATTCGTCCTGCGCCGCCCGCCGTTCGGCCACAAGGCCAAATCGGCCCACGACATGGGCCGTGAGTACCGCATTCTCAACCAGCTCAACGCTGGCTTCCCTTACTGCCCCAAAGCTTACGTGCACTGCACCGACGAGTCGGTGATCGGCGCCGAGTTCTATGTGATGGAGCGGGTCAAGGGCATCATCCTGCGTTCGGAGATGCCGGCCGAGCTGAACTTCAGCCCCGAGCAGACCAGCACGCTGTGCAAGAGCTTCATCGACAAGCTGGTCGAGCTGCATAACGTCGATTACAACGCCTGCGGCCTGGGTGATCTGGGTAAGCCCGAGGGTTATGTCGGCCGTCAGATCAAGGGCTGGAGCGAGCGCTACGAGAAAGCCCTGACTCCGGACGCACCGACCTGGGAGCCGGTCAAGGCCTGGTTGAATGACAAGATGCCGGCCGATCACCACAAGCCGGGCATCGTGCATAACGACTACCGCTTCGACAACGTGATCCTCGACCCCAGCAACCCGATGCAGATCATCGGTGTGCTCGACTGGGAGATGACCACCATCGGTGACCCGCTGATGGACCTGGGTAACACCCTGGCCTACTGGATCGAGGCCAGCGACCCGGCGCCAGTGCAACTGATGCGTCGCCAGCCGAGCAACGCGCCGGGCATGCTTACCCGCCAGCAGTTCGTCGACTACTACGCTGAAAAAGCCGGCATCGAGATCAGGAGTTTCGACTTCTACTACACCTACGGCCTGTTCCGTCTGGCCGGCATCGTGCAGCAGATCTACTACCGCTTCTACCACGGCCAGACCCAGGACAAGCGCTTCGCCCAGTTCATTCAGATGAACAAGCTGCTGGAGCAGATGTGCCTGCAGGTCATCGGCAAATCCACTCTCTAACCCCGGGGTAATCACAATGTCCAAGACCCAACTGTTCGATCTCGACGGCAAGATCGCCTTCGTTTCCGGCGCCAGCCGCGGCATCGGCGAAGCCATTGCCAAGCTGCTAGCCCAGCAAGGCGCCCACGTGATCGTATCCAGCCGCAAGATCGAAGGCTGCCAGGCCGTAGCTGACGCCATCACCGCCGAGGGTGGCAAGTCCACTGCCATCGCCTGCCACATCGGCGAGATGGAGCAGATCACCAACGTCTTCGCGCAGATCAAGGAACAGTTCGGTCGTCTCGACATCCTGGTCAATAACGCTGCTACCAACCCGCAATTCTGCAACGTGCTGGACACCGATCTGGGCGCCTTCCAGAAAACCGTGGACGTAAACATCCGCGGCTACTACTTCATGTCCATCGAAGGCGGCAAGCTGATGAAGGAAAACGGTGGCGGCTCGATCATCAACGTTGCCTCGATCAACGGCGTCTCCCCCGGCGAATTCCAGGGCATCTACTCGGTGACCAAGGCCGCGGTGATCAGCATGACCAAGGTGTTCGCCAAGGAGTGCGCGCAGTTCGGCATTCGCTGCAACGCTCTGCTGCCAGGCCTGACCGACACCAAATTCGCCTCGGCACTGACCAAGAACGACGCCATCCTCAAGCACGCGTTGCAGCGCATCCCACTCAAGCGCGTAGCCGACCCGAGCGAGATGGCCGGCGCGGTGCTGTACCTGGCCAGTGAAGCATCCAGCTACACCACCGGCGTGGCGCTGAACGTGGACGGCGGCTTCCTCTCCTGAGGCCAGACGCCATGAACGACAAAGGCACCTCAGGGTGCCTTTGTCGTAAACAGGATAGGCCTAGCGCACCACAATTGTAGGGTGGGCCGGGCGGCGCTCCGTTTTATCCCACCAATGAAGCCCACCCTACAAAAATTGATGAACCTCTCCCGCTTGATGGGGAGGGTGCGTGAAGGGCGGGAGAGGGGAGCGAAGTTGGCGTTAGCGTTGGTGACGTAGGGTGGGCTAAAGCCCACCCTACATCCCCCCGCCCGGCCGCTACCAATCCTTAAGCGCAGCTTCGGCTGCGGGGTTCATCGGCTCAGCCAACAGGCCGGTCGGCGTCAGGCTGACGCTATAGACCGCATCGGCGGCAATCGGCAGGTAGTTCACACGCAACGCCTGTGGGTCGAACAACAGCAGATCACGCTGACTCATGCGCAGCCAGCGCCACAGGTCCACGCCATAAGGGCTCTCGGCCAATTGCACGCGACCATGTTGCGCCAGCGCCTGCTGCTCGATGGCCAGAAAACGCCCGGATAGACGTTCCAGACGGTAGCCAGGCTCAAGACCAATCAGCTCAGCCAGGCCTTTCCAGCGAATCAGTCGGCCGTCGAGTTGCCACATGTCGCCCTCGAGCGTGACAGTGCGCTCGCGCCCCCCTTCGAGCAGCGTCACCTGATAACGCTGCGGACCATCAGCCTTGAAGCTCAGCGTCACCAGCGGCTTGCCCGGCTGCAGCGGCTCGTAGGCATACAGATCGTAAGCTACCAGACCGACCAGGCCGGCCAGGGCGAGAAATGCCAGACCACAGGTGCCACGCAACCAGCCGAGGAACCAGCCCGTATTGAGCAGAATGCGCAATGCCACCAGCAGCGCCAATACGGCCAACAGCGCCACGGCCCAGGCCAACCCGTCGTATTGCATCGATTGCGTTCCTTCTCTGACGAAATCCCGGCATTATGCGCAGCTCTCCCCACGACGAACAGCCAGCAGGCTGCGCACTCGCCCACAAGTCGACACTTTAATATGCCCTTCGCTCTCGAGCTCGCCATCGATCCCAGCACACTGGCCATTCTCGCTCTGGTCGCCTTCATCGCCGGCTTCATCGACGCCATTGCCGGTGGTGGCGGCCTGCTGACCATCCCTGCTCTGCTTACCGCAGGTTTACCGCCGCACCTGGTGCTGGGCACCAACAAGCTGTGCGCCACCTTCGGCTCGGGCACCGCGGCTCTCACGTTTTATCGCCGCAAGCTGTTCGATCCGAAACAATGGCGCAACGCGTTGCTGGCAACCCTGATCGGCGCCCTGCTCGGCGCCGTCATCGCGCACTGGATGCCGGCCGCCTGGCTCAACCAGATGCTGCCGGTGATCGTCTTCGCCTGCGGTGTTTACCTGCTGTTCGGACGTATGCCGGAGGCACCAGCCGAACACGACCTGCCGATAGCGCGCGGTCGGCAATGGCCGCAAGGGCTTGGCCTGGGACTCTACGATGGGGTGGCGGGCCCCGGCACCGGCGCATTCTGGACGGTCAGCAGCCTGCTGATGTATCCACTCGACCTGGTGCGTGCCAGCGGCGTGGCGCGTACCATGAACTTCGTCAGCAATGCGGCGGCGCTGGCGGTGTTCATCGCCTTTGGTCAGGTAGCCTGGGGGCTCGGTCTGAGCATGGGCGCCGCCTTGATGGTCGGCGCCTTTCTCGGTGCGCGCACCGCGATCAAAGGCGGTTCGAAGTTCATTCGCCCGGTGTTCATTACGGTGGTATTGGCGCTGGCCGCGCGCCTGGTCTGGCAGCACTGGGTCGCGTAGGGCGGGCGCAACCCGCCAGAGTATCGATTTGGCGGGTTGCACCCGCCCTACGACAGACTCGGCTCGGGCAGACCGAGGCGGCGCGCAACGTAGAGGTCGATCAGATGGCGAGCGATGGAGCGCGACGCCGGCAACGGCGGCAAGTCATCAACGCGAAACCAGCGCGCATCCTCGATTTCGTCTTCCTGCATGACGATATCGCCACCGGCATATTCGGCATGGAAGCCAAGCATCAGCGAATGCGGAAACGGCCAGCCCTGGCTGCCGATGTACTGCAGATTCTTCACCTCGAGCCCGACTTCCTCGCGCACCTCGCGTGCCACGCAATGCTCCACCGACTCGCCTGGTTCGACAAAGCCTGCCAGGGCGCTGTATACCCCTGTCACGAAACGCGGCGAGCGCGCGAGCAGGACTTCATCGCCACGCGTCACCAGCACGATCATGCTCGGCGCCAGGCGCGGATAATGCTGCGATTCGCAGCTGTCACAACGCATGGCCCGCTCGCCAGGAAGCTGTCGGGTCGGCGTACCGCAACTGCCGCAGAAACGATGCTCGGCGTACCAGGTGCCGATCTGCGCGGCGTAGGCGAGCATGCGGAAGGTTTCCGCCTCGCCCTGCAACATAAACTGGCGCAGGCTCTGCCAGTTGCAGCCATCCAGCGCGGCCGACGGTTTGACCTGTAGGAGATAGACGGCGTCCTCACCGAAATGGCCAATGCCCTGCTCGCCGATGATCGGCAGATCCTGGCGCTTGATCCAGTCACGCGGAAACAGCACGCCATTGCTGTCGGCAAGAAAGTTCTGCTGGCTGTAGAGCAGCGCCCAGCCACCCGGCTGGGCCGGATCGAGGAACGTATTACGCCAGACCATCAGGCAGCCACCGGCATGCCCAGCGCCTTGACGCTCTCTTCGGCGAGGTCGAGCACGCTCGGGCGGGTTTCAGGACGCATCACCGCGCCCGCTTCCAGGTAGTACTCCAGGCTGCTCAGCGCATCAGCCAGGGTTTCCAGCATCTGCTCCGAAGGCATCTGACCGCTGTCGAGCATGCGCGTCTGGATGTAGTCGGCACAGGCACCGACCAGTATCGCGGCACGACGCTGCTCGAGAAACCACAAGCCGCCACGCACGGCCTGCAGGCTGAACGGCACGTTGGACAGGTGCATCTTGTCGCCAGCCGACTCCAGATACGCGGTGATCGCGCGCTTGGCCAGAGCCAGACCGGCCTGTGCCTCGTCGACCACGACGATACGGGCTTCGTTGAGCTGATGAGTAGCGAAAGAATCGGCCTCATTGCCCGGCTCGACGGCAGCCGGCCTGATATCGCGACCTTCGCCACGTTCCAGGCTGGCCACCATGCCTTCGACATAGAGCACGGCATCGGCCAGCTTGTGCAACTGCTCAGCCTGTGGCGGCGCGTCTTCGCTCCAGGCGGCGACCAGCGGCAACTGCGCACCGAGTGAGTTGCCGGCAGAGGTCAGACCGACCATGCCCAAGGTCTTGGCCAGCTTACCCAGCATTGCATGCAGGGTGCCCAAGGTTTCGCCTTGCAAGGTGCCGCGCTCGAGCAGGTCGAGCATGTCCTTGACGCTGGCCAGCTCTTCGCGAATCGCCGTGGACAACGAACGCATCACCGCCTGGCCCGGCCCGGCCAGGCGCCGGTATTCCTCTTCCAGCAGGTGGTCAGTGAACGGCAACGGCGTGAGACCGAACACTCCGCGCATGGCGCTGGCGTGCGGGCCGTGGCTGTCAGCCAGCGCGACCAGATACAGCAGCTCTTTCAGCAAGCTGCGCGGTGCTTCGTACTGGGGGTTGCCGAGCATCAGCTTGAGTTCGCGATCGACCCGCGAGAACAGCTGCTTGCGCGATTTACGTGGCAGCAGTTGACCATCGCACTGCGCTTCGATGGCGGCAGCGCCAATCCAGCACATGCGCCCACGCGGCTCATTGGCGAACAGGCTGTCCAGGCGCGCCATCGCACGCATCATCAGCTTGAGGCTGGCCTGCGGATTCTGCTCACGAATGAAGCCCAGCAGCCCTACCTGATACATGTGACGCAGGCGCTTGCCTTCGCTCAGTTTGGCCGCGCCATCGAGTGGCTGGGTAGCCGTATGTGGCCGCGCATGATCGAGGCGCACGCTGAAGAAGAAACTTTCCGGCAGCGGCTGCTGCGCGCCAGCCTGACGCAAATCGTTGATCGCCGGCAGCAGCAGTTCAGGCATTTCCTGCCGATGAGTGTCGACGTTTTCCAGATAACGGCGCAGCACATGCAGGGCATTGCTCAGGGCCGCCAGTTGTACGTCGCGCTCCTCACCGGCACCGGCCGGGATATCGGTGGCCTGATCGAGCACTTCCTGCGCCAGCAACTCGGCACCGGCCAGCTCGATCAGGTTGAGCGTACCGCGCACCTGCTGCAGGTTTTCCACCGCCTGCTGCAGCAGGCTGCCGTTGTGTCGCTCGGCGATGAAGTGCTCCAGGCTCTGCTCGGCCTCCTCCATGGTGACGAACAACTCGTCGCGCACCAGGTTCAGCGATGTGGCTCCACTTACCATGCTCTGGGCCTCGCAGCGAACATCAGCGAATACGGCATCAGTCGGCGAACTCCGGCTTCTGTTTGGTCATGTGCGCGGCCATGGCCAGGCGCAGGTCTTCCGACTGCAGCATGGCGGCGTTCCAGGTGGCGATATATTCGAGGCCATCTTCGACGCGGTGGTCGCGCATGTAGCGAATCATTTCCTTGGTACCGCGCACGGCAATCGGTGACTTGGCGGCGATCTGCTCGGCAATCTCCATGACACCAGCCAGTAACGTCTCATGGTTTTCGTAGGCCCGGTTGGCCAGACCGATGCGTACGGCCTCGTGACCATCGATGCTGCGCCCGGTATAGGCCAGCTCACGCATCATGCCGTCGCCGATGATGCGCGGCAGGCGCTGCAGCGTGCCGACATCGGCGGCCATGCCCATGTCGACTTCCTTGATCGAAAACTGTGCATCGACCGTGCAGTAACGCATATCGCAGGCGCTGACCAGATCGATGGCGCCACCGATGCAGTAGCCCTGAATCGCCGCCAGCACGGGTTTGCGGCAGTTGTCGACAGCGTTGAAGGAGGCTTGCAGCTCGAGAATCTTGCGCCGCAGCGCGGTGGCGTTGCGACCGACATCCTTGCCCAGTTGCGCACCGACCGAGGCCAGCAGCATCAGATCGATGCCCGAGGAAAAGTGCTTGCCGGCACCGGAAAGCACCACCACGCGGACCGCATCGTTGTCATCGACCCACTGGAAGATCTCGATGATCTCGCGCCAGAAGTCGGCATTCATGGCGTTGACCTTGTCCGGTCGATTGATCTGCACGTGAGCGATCTTGCCCACCAGCTCGATGCGGAAGGCTTTGTAGTCGGACATGGCAGGCATCCTCAGCAACGGCGTGGCAGCGCGATGATTATTTTGTGATTAATAACCGGACAACTATAACAAGCGCGTCATAAAAGTCGATGCTTGCCAGCGTGACGCAGGCCACAGCCCGGGCGTTATCAACTGCTTTGAATATCAGAGATAAGCATTTGATCTGCCGAAGAACTTGCGCTTCGGCAGATCCGGGGTGGTTTATTCCACCAAGCAATCCACCGTGTAGTGTCCGGCGTCGGTTTGCAGGCCATGTACATCGACGTCAAAGCCGGGGAAAGCCTTGTCGAAGGTGCGCGCGAACGCCAGGTAGTCGAGAATCGAACGACTTTGCGTGGTAAAGCGCTCACCCGGCATGATCAGCGGAATGCCGGGCGGGTAAGGCACCAGCATCACCGCCGCGATACGCCCCTGGAGCTGGTCGATCGGTACCGCTTCGACCTCGCCCCGCACCAGGCGGTCATAGGCATCAGCCGGTTTGATCGCAATCTCTGGCAGTGCCGTGTACATGCTTCGCAGCGCCTTGGCCGTGGCGTTGTCGCGGTAGCACCCATGCAGCGCATCGCACAGATCGCGCAGCCCCATGCCGTGGTAGCACCCGCTACCGGCATGGGCGATGGAAGGCAGCACGTCGATCAGCGGCAAGTTGGCATCGTAGCTGCGTTTGAACTCCAGCAACTCGGTCAGCAGCGTGCTCCACTTGCCCTTGGTGATGCCCATGGAGAACAGCACCAGAAAGGAATACAAGCCGGTTTTCTCCACCACCAGGCCGCGCTCCCAGAGGAACTTGCTGACCACCGCAGCAGGAATCCCCTGCGGCTCCAGCTTGCCGGCGGCGCTGAGCCCCGGCATCACCAGGGTGACCTTGATCGGATCGAGCAGCACATAGTCATCGGCCACTTCGCCAAAGCCATGCCAGTCGGCGTCCGGCTGCAGCACCCAGTCGGCCGTGGCAAGGCTGTCGGCGCCATCGGCTGCACCCGGCTGCCAGATGCTGAACCACCAGTCCTCGGCGCTCAGGTTACGCCGCACATTGGCCAGGGCACGGCGGAAGCTCAGCGCCTCGTCGAAGGTTTCCTGAATCAGCGAACGCCCGGCCGGGCCCTCCATCATCGCCGAGGCCACATCCAGCGAGGCGATGATGCCGTACTGCGGCGAGGTGGAGATGTGCATCATGAAGGCTTCGTTGAAGCGGTCGCGATCCAGCTGGCGCTGCCCGCCATCCTGCACGTGAATCATCGAGGCCTGGCTGAAGGCTGCCAGCAGCTTGTGCGTGGAATGGGTGCTGAACACCAGCGGTGAATGCTCGTCGTACTGGGTGCCCATGCCATAGCGGCCAGCGTAGAACTCGTGAAAAGCGGCGTAGGCGTACCAGGCCTCGTCGAAGTGCAGCACTTCCACCGAGTCTCCAAGCGCCTGCTTGACCATCTCGGCGTTGTAGCAGAGCCCGTCGTAGGTGGAGTTGGTCACCACCGCCAGCTTGACCTTGGGCGCCCTGCCGCGTGCCAGCGGGCTGGCGTCGATCTTGGCCTGGATCGACTCTTTGCTGAACTCGGAGAGCGGAATCGGCCCGATGATGCCCAGCTCGTTGCGCTCCGGGCACAGGTACAGCGGAATCGCGCCGGTCATGATGATCGAGTGCAGGATCGATTTGTGGCAGTTGCGATCCACCAGCACCAGGTCATCGCGGCCGACCATCGAATGCCAGACGATCTTGTTCGCCGTCGAGGTGCCGTTGATCACGAAAAAAGTGTGATCGGCGCCAAAGTTGCGCGCCGCACGCGCCTCGGCCTCGGCCAACGGTCCGGTGTGATCGAGCAGCGACCCAAGCTCCGGCACCGACACGGACAGGTCGGAACGCAGGGTGTTCTCACCGAAGAACTGGTGGAAGGCCTGGCCCACCGGGCTCTTGCGATAGGCCACGCCCCCGCCGTGACCTGGCGTGTGCCAGGAATAGTTGGATTGCGCGGTGTGCTGCACCAGCGCCTTGAAGAACGGCGGCAGCAGACCGTCGAGGTAATTGTGCGCCGCGCGCGCCACCTGACGGGCCAGGAAGGACACGGTGTCTTCGTAGAGATAGAGGATGCCCCGCAGGTGATTGAGATCGGCCATGGCTTCGGCCGGCGCATTCTCGATAGTGACCTGCTCGCCCAGGGCGAAGATCGGCAATTGCGGCGCCCGCACCCGCGCCACACGAATCAGCTCGACCATGTCCTGCAGCAGGCGGCTGTTCTCCCCCGCCCCCTCGGCCGCCACCAGGATGCAGGCCAGACCGTGATGGGTGGAGGCGACGATGCGCCCCTCGGCAGCGCTGGCCGTGGGCAGGATGCTGAAACCGTCCTGGGTGAGTTCCTGAGCGATGGCGCGCACGCGATCACCGGCCACGGTGTCGGCCTTGATGTCGCGATGCACGATAAGGACGGGGAATTTTAGATCTTTATACATTGTGACGTCCTGAAGGCTGGCAGGCTTGGCCTGCCCATCGCCTCAGGTTAGAGGCTCGCTCTGATCGGCGGAACCCCCTGTGCATCACGCTATAAGAAAAGGTCGCAATTGCGCTGTTCGGTTATTCCGGCGCCTTTTCCAGCTGCGCCCACAGCGATGGGCCACCAGCTGATTTCTCGATCACGGCCAGACGTGCCATGTGCGCCGCAAGTTCGTCGTCGCTGGCGCGAATGACGCGAGTGCGCGGACGAGAGGCGTCCAGACGGCGGATCGGCGTGGCCTGCTGGCGCCCGCTGCCATCGCCATCGGCGTCCTCACCGGCCAGAGACAGATTGGTCTGCCCACCAGTCATTGCCAGGTAGACGTCGGCGAGAATCTCCGAGTCGAGCAAGGCGCCGTGCAGTTCGCGGTTGGAGTTGTCGACGCCGTAACGCTTGCACAACGCATCCAGGCTGTTGCGCTGCCCCGGATGACGCTCGCGCGCCATCATCAGGGTATCGAGCACCGAGCAATAATCACTGACGTCGGCGCGTTCGCTCTGCCCCAACAGGGCGAACTCGTTGTTGATGAAGCCAACGTCGAACGCCGCGTTGTGGATGATCAGTTGGGCGCCCTTGATGAACTCGTAGAATTCATCGGCGACCTCCCGGAAGCGCGGCTTGTCGGCCACGTATTCGTTGGTAATGCCGTGAACCGCGATGGCGCCTTCGTCGATCTCGCGATCAGGGTTGAGATAGACATGGAAATGACGCCCGGTCAGGCGGCGCCCCAACAACTCGACACAACCGATCTCGATGATGCGGTGCCCGTCAGTGACCGGCATACCCGTGGTTTCGGTATCCAGCACTACGTAGCGTTTGACGGTGTTCTCGGTTGTCACGCCTTGCCTCTCTCATCTATTCGGGTTGCCGCACATTCAGCGCAGCATCTTAACTCAGGTGCCATGTCACCGCTCAGCGCGCCGTACGCACATCGTCGACACCGCGATTGGCCAACTGGTCCGCTCGTTCGTTGCCGGGGTGGCCGGTATGGCCACGCACCCACTGCCAGCTCACCTGATGACGATTCACTTCCTCGTCCAACTTCTGCCAGAGGTCGGCATTTTTCACCGGCTCTTTCGAAGCCGTCTTCCAGCCGCGCTTCTTCCAGTTCGGCAGCCATTCCTGAATACCCTTCATCACGTACTGCGAGTCGGTCACCAGCTTGACCGAACAGGGCCGGGTCAATGCGATCAGGCCGGCGATCGCCGCCATCAGCTCCATGCGATTGTTGGTGGTATTCGGGTCACCGCCCCACAATTCCTTTTCTGCGCCTTTATAGACCAGCAGCGCACCCCAACCTCCGGGACCAGGATTGCCCTTGCAGGCGCCATCGGTGTAGATCACCACTTCATCGGTTTCGGACATTCATAAGCTCTGTACAGATTTGACGGGCCCGGGCATGGCCTTTAGTTGTCGACGTCTCGCCGACTGATCTTGGCCACCGGCATCGGCAGCAACTTGCCCATTGACTCACGGCGCGACTGGCGCAAGGGGCGCAAGCCGACCACCAGTTTGCGCGCCACCAACAGGTAGAAGCCGGCACCCGGCAAATGCCAGGCATTGCCCCAGCTTTCCATTCGCCGCAGGCGCATTTGCCAGGCCAGCGAAGCGAGCGGCGGACGATAGCACCCGAAGCGGCGTTTCTCCAACGCAAAGCCCAGCAGGCTCAGCCAGTCGACGACACGATTGGGCGCGATACAACGCGCTCTGGCCAGGCCATCCCGAGCAAACAGACGCCGTGCCCCCCAGGCGCTCCAGGGGTGAATACCGAGAATCAACAGATGCCCGCCAGGCCTGACACTGCGCGCCGCTTCACGTAACAGACCATGCGGTGACAGGCTGAAATCCAGACCATGCTGCAACACCACCACATCAGCGGCATGCTCACCCAGGGGCCAGGACTGCTCCTCGCAGACGATCTGCACACCCGGCATTGGCGCCCCCAGGCGCACGTTATGCTGGATCTGCCCGGCCTTAGGCGGGCCTTCGGCGCCAGGGCCGAAGCTCACCAGATAACCGCCGAAGAAGCGTGCCAGCTCTTCTTCCAGCAAGCGTCGTTCTTCCTCCAGCAACAGCTGGCCGAGCGGCCCGGCAAGCCAGTCGCGCGCCTCGCCAATGAGCTTGAGCCACTCAGGGTCAGCCTGGGCGAATGCCTGATCAGTCATCGCTGCCTCCGCATGACAGGTTCTGCATGTCCTGTCTAAGATGCACCTTTATCAACAGCTTAGCGACCCGCAATGATTCAGATCGACGCGTTGCCCGCCTTCAATGACAACTATATCTGGCTGCTGCAGGATACCGACACCAGGCGCTGCGCCGTGGTCGACCCCGGTGATGCTGCACCCGTTCTGGCCTGGCTGGAAAGCCATCCGGGCTGGACGCTCAGCGATATCCTCATCACTCATCATCACTTCGACCATGTCGGTGGCGTCGAGACGCTGAAGCACGCCACCGGTGCCCGTGTCGCCGGCCCGGCAGCGGAGCAGATCCCGGCCCGCGATATCGACTTGAACGACAACGACACCATCGAGGTCCTCGGCCTGCGCTTCGAGGTCATGGCTGTCCCTGGCCACACGCTTGGTCATATCGCCTACTACCAGGCTGAACAGGCTTTGCTGTTCTGTGGTGACACCCTGTTCGCCGGTGGCTGCGGCCGTCTATTCGAGGGCACGCCACAGCAGATGCATCAATCCCTGAGCCGCCTGGCCAATCTGCCCGGCGAAACAGCAGTGTACTGCACCCACGAATACACCCTGAGCAACCTGCGCTTCGCCCATGCCGTCGAGCCAAGCAACACACGCCTGAATGCACGCCTGGCCGAAGTCACGCGATGGCGCGAAGACGGTCGAATCAGCTTGCCGTCGACCATCGAACTGGAACGCGCCACCAACCCCTTCCTGCGTACCGCCGAACCTGCGGTAATCGCGGCGAGCAAGGGACACGACGACCGGCAGTCGAGCGAGCCAAGCGCCGTATTCGCTAGTCTGCGTGCCTGGAAAGACAGGTTTTAGTCGCTGAGAAAAAGGTCGACAGGCCCGCAAAAGACCAGATTAAGACTGGTGAAAACTTGACCACCCCCGGCCCGATTCCTAGAATCGCCCGACCTTTTCGCCGGGACATACACCTCACCCAATGCCTTTATCATCACGCAAACCATTGAATATAAAGGCGTTAGCGCGAAACTCCCGAGCGCTCGCGGTGATGTGCAGCATGATCCTGGCCGGCTGTCAGAGCCTGCCCAGCGATACTCCGGACCGTTCGGCTGATACCTCTCGAGCCGTGGGCCTGGAGCGCGAGCCGGAGTGGCTCAACAATCAGGTCAAGCCGCGTGAATACGCCGATATCTGGGAACGCGTACGCGACGGCTTCAAGCTGCAGGATGAAATCGGCATCAACCCGCGCATCGAACGCGTGCGCCTGTGGTACGCCAGCAATCCAAAACACGTCAATACCGTCAGCGAACGCAGCGCGCCTTATATCCACTACATTGTCGAGCGCCTTGCCGAGCGCGACATGCCGATGGAGCTGGCGCTGCTGCCGGTGATCGAAAGTGCTTACGATCCACTGGCCTACTCCTCGGCACATGCGGTCGGCCTCTGGCAGTTCATTCCCTCGACCGGCCGCCATTACAACCTGCGCCAGACCAACTGGTACGACGGCCGCCGCGACGTCACTGCATCGACCGAGGCAGCGCTCAATTATCTCAGCCGCCTGCATGAAATGTTCAACGGCGACTGGCTGCTCGCCCTGGCCGCCTACAATGCTGGCGAAGGTCGCATCAGCCGCGCCATCGAGCGCAACGAAAAGCTCGGCCTGCCCAGCGACTACTGGAACCTGTCGCTGCCCAAGGAAACCGAGGACTACGTGCCCAAGCTACTGGCGCTGTCACAGGTGATCCTGACGCCCGAAGCCTACAGCGTGAGCCTTTCGCCAATCGCCAACGAACCCTACTTCGAACAGATCGCAATCAAGCAGCACATGGATCTGTCGCGCGTCGCCAAACTGGCCGACCTGGATGAACAGGAGCTGCTGCAGCTCAACCCCGCCTACAAGCGCGGGACTACCCTCGACGGCCCGCAACACCTGCTGGTGCCGACCGATAAGGCAGAAATGCTCAGCGCCAACCTGGCCCTGATGAAACCGCAGGAAATGGTCGACTGGCAAAGCTATACCGTACGCTCCGGCGACAGCCTGCACGCCATCGCCAACCGTCACCACCTGTCGGTCAACATGCTCAAGGACGTCAATCGTCTGAGTGGCAACAACCTGAGCATTGGCCAGGTGCTGACCATTCCCGCCAAGCCCGGTGCTCAACCGAGCGAACCGCTGTATCAGCAGCGCAGCGTCGCGCAGAGCGCGAGCACGCGGATCTATCAGGTAAAGAACGGCGACAACCTGTGGCAGATCGCTCGCGCCAACCAGGTCGCGGTGCACGACCTGAAGCGCTGGAACAAGCTGCAAGGCAATGCGTTGAAAGTCGGCCAGGTGCTCACACTGGCAGCCGCCGACAGCGGCGCGCGCGCCGCCAGCGCCAATCGCAGCACCGCCACCTCACGAGACAAGGCTACCTACTACCGCGTAAAGCATGGCGACTCACTGTATGTGATCGCCAAGCGCTTCAATATAGACCTCAAGCGCCTGCAGGCCTGGAATCCACGCAGCAGCAAGCTGCAACCAGGGGAAAAGCTGACCCTCTATCTGCCGTGATCAGCGCTTGCTGATCGCCTCCAGGCAACGCCTCGCCAGTTGCGTGAAACGCTGAAACGCCACGAATTGCTCGTGTCGCAGCGCCCGCCCGGACAGCCTGCTGTCGGCATACAGCACGCCGATTTCCCGGGTACCCGCGATGATCGGTGCAATGAAGAACATGCCGGCGCCAAGACTGCGCCGAATCGGCTGGGTCACCAGCTCGGCCAGGTTGTAGCTGGCGGGCACGCCCATCCAGATCGCCTCGCGATGGCGCAGCGCATAACTGAAGATATGCGGCTGCTCCACCTGCTCGGCAGGCAGCACGAAGTCCTCCAGCCATTGCTGAGACTTTTCACCGATCACCCGTTTGGCGCGGAAGCGGCTTTGCCCATCGGCCAGCACCGCGAGCATCACCCGCTCCAGGCCAACGCCCCGATGCAGGCCTTTGAGCAAGGTGTCGAGCACCAGCCCGACATCGGCCCTGGCATTGACCATCAGGCCAAGATCCTGCAATGCCTGCTGCATCACCAACAGATCCGGCTGCAGCAAACACGCACGACGCGCCTCCTGCTGCTGGCGAATCTGCTCGAGATCGGTATTGGGAATCAGCCGGCACAACTTGCTGGCACCGAAGGTCGAGGCAACCTTGACCGCCTCATCAGCACTGGCCAGCACCTGCTGCAGGGTTTCCTCCGGAGTCAGGTCGATAAACGCCGCCACCTTGCCCAGCACGCCCTCCATTTCTGCACAATCCCAGCCATCCAGCGCCGCCTCGCTGATGCGCACGCCCAACTGTACGGCGTAGGCGGCCGGATCATGCTGGCTGGCGCCCGCCTGGGCGAGGATGGCGGTTTCGCCGAGGTTCCAGCTTTTCAGCAACGCCTGGGTAAGTTGACGAAAGCTGGCACCGAGCATCTCACGCACTGCCTCATCGACATCGACACCGGGGCGCTCAAGGTCATCGGCCAGTTCGTCAGCCTGCGCCCCACCACAGCCCCAGAACGCCAGCTCGCCCAGATGATGGAGCAGCGCAGCGATGAACACTTCTTCGCTGTGCCTGGAAATGACATAGCCAGCCAGGTTGCGCGCCTGCACCGCGGCATGGAAAGAACGCGCGAGTAACATCTGCAACTGCTCACGCGGCGCGCGGGTAAGCAGCCCGTCTATCAGGCTCACCGAAAGACTGATCAGGCGTACATTGTCGAAGCCGATCAGTACGATGGCCCGCGAAATGGTCTTTATGGTTTCCTGGGACGGGTTGTAGTAGACGCTGTTGCCGACCCGCAGCACCTTGCTGGTCAGCGCCGCATCACGCAGCAACACATCGGCCAACTGCTGTACTGAAGCAGAATCCTGCTGCGCAAGGCGCTGCAGATCCTGCACCACTGCAGCCAGCGCGGGCAGTTCGGCTTGGTTCAGGCGATCGATCCATGACTGCAAACCATGGCTTCGTTCCGACAAATTCGTACCCTCATGGTGTGTCCCTGAAGTGTATGCCGTAGCGTCGTAAGCGAGCGCCCACCGCTGCACTCTTTTTCCTGCCCATACAAGCTGTTACTGTACCGACCCAGAAGCCCAAACGCCGCCATGGATCGGATCTCACCCCCGATGCGTCCCCTCCTACTGCTGTTCCTCAGCCTGGCCTTGAGCTTTCCCGCCTCTGCGACTATCAGCGAGAGCCACGGCTACGCCCAGTTCGGGACACTCAAGTATCCTGCCAGCTTCAGTCATTTTGACTGGGTCAACCCCGATGCGCCCAAAGGCGGCACGTTGCGCATCATGGCGTCGGGTACTTTCGATACGCTCAACCCCTACACGTTCAAGGGCAGCAGCCCGATCTCGACCGCACATTTCCTGCAGTACGGCGCCAATGAGCTGAACGAACCCTTGATGGTCGGCACTGGCGCTTACGACCCCTCGGGGGATGAGCCTGCCTCCAGCTATGGCCTGATCGCCAGAAGCGTCGAGTACAGCGAGGACCGCAGTTGGGTGGTCTTCAACCTGCGTCCGGAAGCGCGTTTTCACGATGGCAAGCCGATCACGGCCTACGACGTGGCCTTCTCCTATCGCCTGCTGCGCAATGACGGCCACCCGCAGTACCGCACCAACCTGCAGGAAGTGAAACGCGTCGATATTCTCGGCCGCCACCGCATCCGTTTCGTCTTCAAGCGCACCGGTAACCCACTGTTGATCCTGCGCCTGGGTGAACTGCCGGTCCTGCCGCAGCACTACTGGAAAGATCGCGACTTCAAGAGCACCACCTTCGAGGCGCCGCTGGGCAGCGGTCCCTACCGCATCGTCCAGGTGGTACCTGGCCGGCGCCTGGTATTCGAGCGGGTGAAGGACTGGTGGGGCAAGGATCTGCCGGTCAATCGCGGCAAATACAACTTCGACCGCGTCGAGGTGGAGTTCTACCGCGACAACCATGTCGCCTTCGAAGCCTTCAAGGCCGGCGAATTCGACTTCTATATAGAGAACCAGGCAAAGAACTGGAGCAACGGCTACCGCTTTCCGGCCGTTACCCGCGGCGAGGTGATTCGTGCCGAGATACCGCACCAGATTCCGACCCAGACCCAGGCGCTGTTCATGAACACGCGCCGCGATCTGTTCAGCGACCGCCGGGTGCGTGAGGCGCTGGGGCTGATGTTCGATTTCGAGTGGACCAATCGCACGCTGTTCAACAACGCCTACGTGCGCGCCGCCAGCTACTACCCCAACAGCGAATTCTCGGCCACTGGCAAGCCCGAAGGCGCGGAGTGGCTGTTGCTCTCGCCGCATCGCGACAAGCTACCCGCACGCCTGCTCACCGAGCCACCGACACAACCGGTAACTGACGGTCGCGGCATCCCTCGGGAAACCTTGCGCCGCGCCCTCGGTCTATTGACCGATGCCGGCTGGAAACCCTCCGGCCAGGAGCTGCGTAATGCTCGCGGTCAACGCCTCGAGTTCGAGATCATGCTGGTCAACCCCAGCCTCGAACGCATTCTCCAGCCCTATACTGCCAACCTCGCCAGTATCGGCATACGCGCCAACCTGCGCACTGTCGATCGCGCCCAGTACAAGCAGCGCCTTGACCAGTTCGACTACGACATGATCCTGCTGACCCTGCCGCAAACCCTCAGCCCGGGGCTGGAACAATCGCTGTACTTCCATTCCAGCCAGGTGAACATCAAGGGCGGCAAGAACTATGCCGGCGTCAACGATCCGGTGGTCGACGAGATGATCGACAAGCTGCTCTCGGCGCAGACTCGAGACGAACAGGTAGCCGCCACGCGGGCCTTGGACCGAGTCCTGCTCTGGCAGCACTACAGCATTCCCAACTGGTACATCAATTATCACCGCCTGGCGTACCGCAATCGGTTCGCCTTCGTCACCACGCCGCCCTACACACTGGGCCTGCGCACCTGGTGGCTGAAGCCTACGGAGAACGCTCGATGACCCACCCGCTGCGCAGTTTCCTGCTCCACGGTAGCAGCCTCATCCTGCTCGGTCTGGCCGGCCTCGCCTTCGCCGCCCCCAAGCATGCCGTCACCCTGTATGACGAGGCGCCCAAGTACCCCGCCGACTTCACCCACTTCGAATACACCAACCCCGACGCCCCCAAAGGCGGTACCTTTCGCGAAGCGGGTTTCGGCGGCTTCGACAGCCTCAACCCCTTCATCAGCAAAGGCGTGGCCGCCGACGAGATCAACCTGATCTACGACACCCTTGCCGTGCAAAGCATGGACGAACCCTTCACCGCCTATGGCCTGGTGGCAGAAAAGATCGAGAAGGCACCTGACAACGCCTGGGTGCGTTTTCTACTGCGCAAGGAAGCGCGCTTTCACGACGGCACGCCGATCACCGCCGAAGACGTCAAGTTCACCTTCGATACGCTGATGGAAAAAGGCGCGCCGATGTACCGCGGCTACTACGCCGATGTCGAGCAGGTTGAAGTGGAATCGCCGCACAGCGTGCGCTTCGTGTTCAAGCACGCCGGCAACCGCGAGCTGCCGCTGATCGTCGGCCAGTTGCCGGTGCTGCCCAAGCACTGGTGGGCCGAGCGCGACTTCGCCAAGAGCAATCTCGAGGTACCGCTGGGCAGCGGCCCGTACAAGGTCGGCCGCGTCCAGGCCGGCCGCAGCATCCGCTACGAGCGTGTCGACGACTGGTGGGCCAAGGATCTGCCCGTGAGCCGCGGCTTCTACAACTTCGACAGCATCCAGATCGACTATTACCGCGACAACACCGTGGCCCTGGAGGCGCTCAAGGCCGGCCAGTTCGACTACTGGCTGGAAACCAGCGCGAAGAACTGGGCCACGGCCTACAACACCCCGGCGGTTGCCAACGGCCAGCTGATCAAGGAAGAAATCCAGAACCGCAACCCCACCGGCATGCAGGGTTTCATATTCAACACCCGCCGTCCGCAGTTCCAGGATCGCCGCGTACGTGAGGCGCTGGGCCTGCTGTACGACTTCGAATGGGCCAACAAACGCCTGTTCTACGGCGCCTATTCCCGCACCCGCAGCTATTTCGACAATTCCGAACTGGGCTCGCAGGGGCTACCCGGTGAAGACGAACTGGCGATTCTAGAACCGCTGCGCGGCAAGATTCCGGCCGAGGTGTTCAGCGAGGAATTCCGTGTACCGGTCACCGACGGCAGCGGCATCATTCGCGAGCAACAGCGCCGCGCCTACCAACTGCTGCAACAGGCCGGCTGGCGCATCGAAGGTGATCGCATGCTCGATGCCAACGGTCAGCCGGTCAGCTTCGAGTTCCTTCTCGCACAAACCGAATTCGAGCGTGTGCTGCTGCCATTCAAGCGCAATCTGGCTGACCTTGGCATGGATCTGGTGATTCGCCGCGTCGACGTTTCGCAGTACATCAACCGCCTGCGCTCGCGTGACTTCGACATGATCGTCAGCGGCTTCGGCCAGTCCAACTCGCCGGGCAACGAGCAACGCGAATACTGGCACTCCTCCAGCGCCGACAATCCCGGTAGCCGCAATTTCATCGGCCTCAAGGACCCGGCCATCGATCAGATCGTCGAAGGTCTGATCAACGCCGACTCGCGGCAGAACCTGATCGCCCATACCCGTGCCCTCGATCGCGTGCTGCTGTGGGGCTATTACGTGATCCCCAATTGGCACATCAAGACCTGGCGTGTCGCCTACTGGAACCGTTTCGAGCACCCAAAGGTGACGCCACTCTACGATATCGGCCTGCACACCTGGTGGATGCGCCCAGGCCTGGAGCAGCCGAGCGAAGCTCAGCAGCAAGCCGCCGAACAAGCGACCGAAGAGGCGAAGCAATAACATGCTGGCCTATATCTTTCGTCGCCTGCTGCTGATCATCCCGACCCTGTTCGGCATTCTGGTCATCAACTTCATCATCATCCAGGCCGCGCCCGGCGGCCCGGTCGAGCAGATGATCGCCAAGCTGGAGGGTTTCGATGCGGCTGCCGGCGGCGCCACGGGGCGCATCGGTGGTGGCGGCGCCGAAGTGTCGGTGGCCGGCTCCAACTATCGCGGCGCCCAGGGCCTTGACCCACAACTGATCGCCGAGATCGAGAAGATGTACGGCTTCGACAAGTCGGCGCCCGAGCGTTTCTGGATCATGCTGAAGAACTACGCTCAGCTGGACTTCGGCTCCAGCTTCTTCCGCGACGCCCAGGTCATCGACCTGATCATCGAGAAGATGCCGGTGTCGATCTCGCTCGGTCTGTGGAGCACCCTGATCATGTATCTGGTGTCCATACCGCTGGGGATCGCCAAGGCCACCCGCCACGGCAGCGCCTTCGACGTCTGGACCAGTTCGGCGATCATCGTCGGCTACGCCATTCCGGCGTTCCTCTTCGCTATCCTGCTGATCGTGCTGTTCGCCGGCGGCAGCTACTGGGACTGGTTCCCGCTACGCGGTCTGACCTCGAACAACTTCGAGCAGCTCAGCCTCGGCGGCAAGATTCTCGACTACCTCTGGCACCTGGTGCTGCCGGTTACCGCCCTGGTCATCGGTAACTTCGCCACCCTGACCTTGCTGACCAAGAACAGCTTCCTCGACGAGATCAACAAACAGTACGTGGTGACCGCCCGCGCCAAGGGCCTGACCAACCACCGCGTGCTCTACGGGCATGTGTTCCGTAACGCCATGCTGCTGATCATCGCCGGCTTCCCCGCCGCCTTCATCGGCATCTTCTTCACCGGCTCCCTGCTGATCGAGGTGATCTTCTCGCTCGACGGCCTGGGCCTGATGAGCTTCGAGGCAGCGATCAACCGCGACTATCCGGTGGTGTTCGGCACCCTGTTCATCTTCACCTTGCTGGGGCTGATCGTGAAATTGATCGGTGACATCACCTACACCCTGGTCGATCCACGCATCGACTTCGAAAGTCGGGAGGGTTGAGCATGAAACTATCCCCTCTCAATCAGCGCCGCTTCGACCGTTTCAAGGCGCACAAGCGCGGCTGGTGGTCGCTGTGGTTGTTCCTCATCCTGTTTGGCCTGAGCCTCGGTGCGGAGCTGATCGCCAACGACAAGCCACTGGCCGTGCGCTACGACGGGGAGTGGTATTTCCCGGTACTCAAGCGTTACCCGGAAACCGTGTTCGGCGGCGAATTCCCGCTGCAGGCCAATTACAAGAGCCCGTACATTCAGGACCTGATCACGGAAAAGGACGGCAAGATGATCTGGCCGCCGATCCCCTTCAGCTATTCGAGCATCAACTACGAGCTGGAAGTACCAGCCCCCGCACCACCCTCGGCACAGAACTGGCTGGGCACCGACGATCAGGGCCGCGACGTCCTGGCGCGGGTGATTTACGGCTTCAGGATCTCGGTACTGTTTGCCCTGATCCTGACCCTGGCCAGCTCGGTGATCGGCGTGATCGCCGGTGCGCTGCAGGGCTTCTATGGCGGCTGGGTCGACCTGCTTGGCCAACGCTTTCTGGAAATCTGGTCGGGCCTGCCGGTGCTCTATCTGCTGATCATCCTCGCCAGCTTTGTGCAGCCGAACTTCTGGTGGCTGCTGGGCATCATGCTGCTGTTCTCCTGGATGAGCCTGGTCGACGTGGTGCGCGCCGAATTCCTGCGTGGCCGCAACCTCGAGTACGTGCGCGCGGCGCGGGCGCTGGGCATGGAGAACGGCGCCATCATGTTCCGCCATATTCTGCCCAACGCCATGGTTTCGACCATGACCTTCATGCCCTTCATCCTCACCGGGGCGATCGGCACTCTGACCGCCCTGGACTTCCTCGGCTTCGGCCTGCCACCCGGCTCACCATCGCTCGGCGAGCTGGTGGCCCAGGGCAAGAGCAACCTGCAGGCGCCCTGGCTAGGCATCAGCGCCTTCGCCGTGCTGGCGATCATGCTGAGCCTGCTGGTGTTCATCGGCGAAGCCGCCCGCGATGCCTTCGACCCGAGGAAATGACATGAGCCAGAACGAAACCCTGTTGCAAGTGCGCGACCTGGCCGTCGAGTTCGTCACGGGCGAGCAGTGCCAGCGCGTGGTCGAAGGCGTCAGCTTCGACATCCGCAAGGGCGAGACCCTGGCCCTGGTTGGCGAGAGCGGCTCGGGCAAGTCGGTCACGGCGCACTCGATCCTGCGCCTCTTGCCCTACCCGCTCGCACGCCACCCGCACGGCAGCATCGAGTACGCCGGCGAAAACCTGCTCAAGCTCAGCGAAGGTCGCCTGCGCGGCATTCGCGGCAACCGCATCGCCATGGTCTTTCAGGAGCCCATGACCTCGCTCAACCCGCTGCACAGCATCGAGAAGCAGATCAACGAAGTGCTCGCTCTGCACAAGGGCCTGCGCGGCAAGGCCGCCAGCGCGCGCACCCTCGAGCTGCTGGAACTGGTCGGTATTCCCGAGCCGAAGAAACGCCTCAAGGCCTACCCGCACGAACTCTCCGGCGGCCAGCGGCAGCGCGTGATGATCGCCATGGCCCTGGCCAATGAACCACAGCTGCTGATCGCCGACGAGCCGACCACCGCTCTGGACGTCACCGTACAGCTGAAAATCCTCGAATTGCTCAAGGATCTGCAGGCACGCCTGGGCATGTCGCTGCTGCTGATCAGCCACGACCTCAACCTGGTTCGCAGAATTGCCCACCGCGTATGTGTCATGCAGCGCGGTCGCATCGTCGAACAGGCGTCGTGTGAAGAATTGTTCCAGGCTCCGCAGCATCCCTACACCCAGGAACTGCTCGGCGCCGAGCCCAGCGGCGACCCTGCGGCCAATCCTGCGGGCCAGCCGTTGCTGGAAGTGGACGACCTGCGCGTGTGGTTCCCGATCAAAAAGGGCCTGCTGCGCCGGACGGTGGATCATGTCAAAGCGGTGGACGGCATCAACTTCAGCCTGCCCCAGGGCCAGACCCTGGGCATCGTCGGCGAAAGTGGTTCCGGCAAGTCCACACTGGGCATGGCCATTCTGCGGCTGCTCGCCAGTCGCGGTGATATTCGCTTTCAGGGCCAGCAGTTGCAGGGCCTCAGCCAGCAGGAAGTACGTCCGCTGCGGCGGCAGATGCAGGTGGTGTTTCAGGACCCCTTTGGGAGCCTGAGCCCACGCATGTCGGTGAGCCAGATCGTCGGTGAAGGTCTGCGCATTCACGGCATGGGCAACGAGGCGGAGCAGGAACAAGCCATCATCGACGCGCTTTTGGAGGTAGGGCTGGACCCGCAGACGCGGCATCGCTACCCCCACGAGTTTTCTGGCGGGCAACGGCAGCGGATTGCCATTGCCCGGGCACTGGTGTTGAAACCGGCGCTGATCCTGCTGGACGAGCCCACTTCGGCGCTCGACCGTACGGTGCAGCGTCAGGTGGTGGAGTTGTTGCGCGGCTTGCAGGCCAAGTACAACCTGACCTATCTGTTTATCAGCCATGACCTGGCGGTAGTCAGAGCGCTGAGCCACCAGTTGATGGTGGTCAAGCAGGGCCAGGTGGTCGAACAGGGGTCTGCCGAGTCGATCTTCAGTGCACCGCAACACCCTTATACGCAGCAGTTGCTGGAAGCCGCTTTTCTGGCCCCGGCAACGGCTCACTGATCCTTGAAACAGGAAGAGGAATAGCACAATGGGTTTTCTAACCGGTAAGCGCGTACTCATCGTTGGCGTTGCCAGCAAACTGTCCATCGCCTCGGGTATCGCCGCCGCCATGCACCGCGAAGGTGCCGAGCTGGCCTTCACCTACCAGAACGAGAAGCTCAAGGGCCGTGTGGAAGACTTCGCTGCCGGCTGGGGCTCCAGCGCCGACCTGTGCTTCCCTTGCGATGTGGCCAGCGACGAGGAAATCGCCGCGGTGTTCGAAGCACTGAGCAAGAAGTGGGATGGCCTGGACTGCATCGTCCACTCGGTCGGCTTCGCTCCGGGCGACCAGCTCAATGGCGACTTCACCGACGTCACCACCCGTGAAGGCTTCAAGATCGCCCACGACATCAGCGCCTACAGCTTCGTCGCCCTGGCCAAGGCCGGTCGCGAGATGATGAAAGGCCGCAGCGGCAGCCTGCTCACCCTCTCCTACCTGGGCGCCGAGCGCACCATGCCCAACTACAACGTCATGGGCATGGCCAAGGCCAGCCTGGAAGCCGGCGTACGCTACCTGGCCGGCAGCCTCGGCCCGGAAGGCACTCGCGTCAATGCCATCTCTGCCGGCCCGATCCGCACCCTGGCTGCCAGCGGCATCGCCAGCTTCCGCAAGATGCTGGCCGCCAACGAGAAGCAGACCCCGCTGCGCCGTAACGTCACCATCGAGGAAGTCGGCAATGCCGGCGCCTTCCTCTGCTCCGACCTGGCCTCGGGCATCAGCGGCGAGATCATGTACGTCGACGGCGGCTTCAACACCACCGCCATGGGCGCCATGGAAGACTGAGAAGGTCGCCGGACATCGTAGAGCGATGCCCGGCTCTGCCGTACCTCATGCACGGCCCAGCCGTGCCTGAACCCACAACGCCGCATATTGCTCAGCAAGTGCGGCGTTGTCGTTTCTGGCTTTTGTCAGCATTCAGCTACCCGAACCGAAACGCCATCGCTACTCGGCACGCTTCAACCTTGGCGTTGTCCTAGCTGGAAGCCTGGAACCGAGATGGGTCAATGATCCCGACAGACAAATGGCGTGCCTGCCTGATCTGCGTACTATGCAGCCTTGTGGTCGGCTGCGCCTTGCCACCGCTGGATGGCCGTACCGAGAGCCAGGCCTTCACCCAGGCCGAAACGGCCAATACCACGCTGGGGCAAGCACTGGGCAGCGAACGCGACGCCCACCCCGGCCTGTCCGGCATTCTTACGCTGGCGGCTGCCCGCGATGCCTTTGCCGCGCGCATGCTCCTGGTCGAAGCGGCCGAGCGCAGTCTAGATGTTCAGTACTACATCTGGCGCAACGACATTACCGGCACCCTGCTACTCGATGCGCTGCTCAGAGCCGCCGAACGAGGCGTTCGCGTTCGCCTGCTGCTGGACGACAATGGCATCGCCGACCTCGATCAGACCCTGAGCACGCTCGATCGCCACCCCAACATCGAAGTGCGCCTGTTCAATCCCTTCTCCCTGCGCCAGGCCAAGGCGCTGGGTTATCTGACCCACTTTCCACGCGCCAACCGGCGCATGCACAACAAGTCCTTCACCGTGGACAACCAGGCCACCATCATCGGTGGACGCAATATCGGCGACGAATACTTCGACGCCAGTGAGGGGGTGCTCTTCGCCGACCTCGATGTACTGGCAATCGGCCCGGTCGTGGCCGATACCTCCGCCGACTTCGACCGCTACTGGGCCAGCGACTCCAGCTACCCACTGGAGCTGATCGTGCCTCGCAGCCGGAGCGCTCCACAACCCCTGCACGATATCGCGGCAGACCTTTCCAGCTCGCCTGCAGCCAGCGGTTACGTAAAGACCCTGCAGGAAAGCGAGTTCATTCAGCGCCTGCTGGACAAGAAGCTTGGCTTTGAATGGAGCGAGACCACACTGGTCAGCGATGATCCCGCCAAGGGTCTTGGCAATGCCAGTGACGGCGAGCTGCTGATCAGCCACCTGGGCGAAATGCTCGATATTCCACAGGCACGCGTCGACCTTGTATCGCCCTACTTCGCCCCCACGCAAACCGGCGTCGATATCTTTACCGGCCTGGTACAACGCGGTGTTGAAGTGCGCATCCTGACCAATGCGTTGGAGGCAACGGACGTGACGCCAGTACACGCCGGCTACGCCAAGCGCCGGCGTGCCCTGCTCGAAGGCGGCGTCAAACTCTATGAAATGCGTCTGGGTGCGGACGACGAAGGCCTCCGGGAGAAAGCCGGCCCATTCGGCAGCTCCGGCTCGAGCCTGCACGCCAAGACCTTCGCCCTCGATGGCCAGCGAGTGTTCATCGGCTCATTCAACTTCGATCCACGCTCTGCCAGCCTCAATACGGAAATGGGTTTTCTTATCGAAAGCCCGAAACTGGCGGCAGCCATCGGCCAGGCATTCGAAAGCGATATCCCGGCCAATGCCTACGAGCTGCGACTGGACGAACACGACCGAATCTACTGGCTGCAGCGCGTGGATGGCGAGCAACGGCGATTCGATAGCGAGCCCGGTACAGGCCTGCTCAAACGCCTGGGCATTCATCTGCTCTCGTGGCTGCCCATCGAATGGTTGTTGTAACCCAGAAACAACAAAGCCCCGCACTTGGCGGGGCTTTCTCGTGACGGACAGCGATCAGAAACGCTCGATATCAGCCTTGGCTTCCAGCTGCTTGCGCAGCGCGGCGAAGTCCTGCTGGCCGGCACGCGACGCCAGGAAGTTGCGGTACATGGCGAGCTCTTCGTCAGCCAGCGCTTCTTCCGGCACATTCACACCATCGAGGCGCAGCACGACGTAATCGCCATTGTTCAGCGTCACGCCGGCGAAGGTGGGCTCGCTCGCCTTCGCTGGCTTGGGCATACGGAACAGCGCCTGCAGCACTTTGGGCTCGATGCCGTCCTGGCTACGAGTGGCCGCCTCCTGAACCTGCCAATCAGCAGCAGACTGCTCACCGGCCTGGGCAGCAGCCAGTTGCTTCTCACCTTCGGCCTTGGCCGCGGCACTGGCACGCTCCTGCTGCAGATGGGCACGAATGCTTTCAGCAACCTGCTCCAGGGGCAACTGCTCGGGCTTTTTGTGTTCCTTGACGCGCACGACGACCACGGTGCTCGGGTCCAGCTCGATGGTCGAGCTGTTGGTGCCATCTTCCAGAACTTCAGGACTGAATGCAGCCTGCAGCACCTGGCGGTTGGCAGTGATGCCAGTTGCACCACCCTCACGACCGAAGGCTTCGCTGGTTTTGACCTCAAGACCCAGCTCCTGGGCAGGCTGAGCCAGATCCGATGCTTCGAACGCGGCGTCTTCCAGCTGCTTGGTCGCCTCGACGAAGCGCTGCTCGACCTGTTGCGCTTTGAAGTCACGCGCCAGCTTGTCCTTCAGACTGTCGAAGCTTGGCACTTCTGGAGCCTGAACACCCAGCAGCTTGATCAGGTGCCAGCCGAACTCGCTCTGCACGGGGTCGGAAACCTGGCCCTGCTGCAGCGCATAGAGCGCCTCCTCGAAGGCCGGATCGTAAACGCCAGGGCCAGCGTAACCCAGATCACCGCCATCGGCAGCCGAACCTGGGTCCTGCGAGAACTCCTTGGCCAGGGCAGCGAAATCTTCGCCAGCATCCACACGCGCCTTGATCTCTTCGATCTTGGTACGCGCAGCCTGGTCATCGCCCTCGATAAGTATGTGCGCAGCCTGACGCTGCTCAGCCAGGTTGGCGATCTCGCTCTCGTACAGCGGCTGCAGATCTTCATCGCTGACTTCGACCTGATCGAAGAAGCTGTCCTTGTGCAGCTCGACGTACTCCAGCACGACCTGCTCAGGGCTCATGAACTCGCCAGCGTGCTCGTCGTAATAGGCGTTGACGTCGCTGTCGCTCAACTCGATCGCAGCGCTATCGGCCTTGATGGTGAGACTGGCGAAGTCACGGGTCTGGCGCTCGAGATTGGCGAAGGCACGCGCCTCCTGCTCGGTGACGAAGCTGCTGGCGCCGAGACCGGCACGCAGCTGCCCAATCAGCATTTCCTCTTCCAGCATCTGGCGGAACTGCAGGCGGGTGTAGCCCATCTGGCGAATGACCTGATCGAAGCGCGCGGCATCGAAGCGGCCATCTACCTGAAATTCGGGAGTTTGCAGAATCACCTGGTCCAGCGATCCCTGCGAGAAGGCGAAATGAGCATCACCGGCTGCCTGAAGCAGCAGCTTGCGCTCGATCAAGCCCTTGAGCGACGCCTCACGCAGCAGGTTGTCATCGAGCAGCGAGGCATCAAAATCGCGACCCAGTTGCTGCAGCAGCTGACGACGCTGCATTTCAACGGCCTGGTTGAGCTCGTTGAGGGTAATGGTGTCACCGTTCACGTCAGCCGCATTGTTGCGATTGCTGGTCCCCGTGACGATGGCTTCGAAACCGGTAAACGCCATCAGCATCACAATGAGGCCGATGATGATTTTGGCAATCCAACCGCGTGAATTGTCCCTGATGTTTTGCAGCATGCTTCCCCCAGAACGACTGTACAGAGTCACCAGCCGCGCAGTGTGGGTAATGTCCAGATAGAAGAAAGGCGCATCCTTGGATGCGCCTTCTCGTAACGCGTTAAGCGGTCAGAGCAGAAGAGTCTAGGACTACCTGCGCTGCCCCCTAACAGCCGCCAGACGGAGCCTGACGGCGAGGCAAACCCAGAAGACGCTTAGTTGACGGCGTCTTTCAGAGCCTTGCCAGCTTTGAAGCCTGGGATCTTGGCAGCAGCGATGCTGATCGGCTTGCCGGTCTGCGGGTTGCGACCAGTGCGAGCAGCACGCTCTTTGACAGCGAAGGTACCGAAGCCTACCAGCACAACGGAGTCACCAGCCTTCAGAGCGCCAGTGACGGATTCAATCACTGCATCCAGCGCGCGGCCAGCAACAGCTTTCGGGATATCAGCAGATGCAGCGATGGCATCGATCAGTTCCGACTTGTTCACTCTAAGTCCCCTTATTTCTGTTGAGTTTGTTTCTTGATTTTTAGTGTAAGCAAAGCGGGTGCTGGATGGCCTGCCGACACAATAAAAGCCGCTTTATAACAAGGGCTCAAAAATTGTGTCAAGGAAGCCCCCCGGCTAATGCGTGCTGATTCGCTCCTTGGAATCAGACTCGCGCTTGTCATCCGTTGCAACCATCTCCGGAGCCGCATCGGGCAAGGGCTCCGGGGCGTATTGCAGCGCAATTTGCAGGACCTCGTCAATCCATTTAACCGGTTTAATCTGCAGGTCTTGCTTAATATTTTCCGGAATTTCCTTCAGATCACGCACATTTTCTTCGGGAATGATCACGGTCTTGATCCCACCCCGATGAGCCGCCAGAAGTTTTTCCTTGAGACCACCGATAGCCAGCACCTGACCACGCAGGGTGATTTCCCCGGTCATGGCCACGTCCGCCCGCACCGGAATCTGCGTCAGGGCCGATACCAGTGCCGTGCACAAACCAATGCCCGCGCTCGGGCCATCCTTGGGCGTGGCACCTTCGGGCATATGGATGTGAACGTCGCGCTTCTCGTTGAAATCAGCCGGGATCCCCAGGCTTTTCGCGCGACTGCGAACCACCGTCATGGCCGCCGTCATCGACTCTGCCATGACATCACCCAGCGAACCGGTCTTGATCAGATTGCCCTTGCCAGGCACCACGGCCGTCTCGATGGTGAGCAGCTCACCGCCGACCTGAGTCCAGGCCAAACCGGTCACCTGACCGATCTGATCCTGCTGTTCGGCAAGGCCATAGCGATGCTTGCGCACACCCAGGAAGTGCTCCAGGGAATCGGCGCTGACGGTGACCTGAAAGCGTTTCTCGCGGACATGCTCCTTGACCACCTTGCGGCAGACCTTGGCGATTTGTCGCTCCAGACTGCGCACACCAGCTTCACGCGTGTAGTAACGAATGATGTCGCGAATCGCCGACTCATCCAGTTCCAGCTCGCCCTTCTTCAGGCCATTGGCCTGTATCTGCTTGGGCGCCAGGTACTTGATGGCGATGTTGACCTTCTCGTCCTCGGTGTAACCCGGCAGACGGATGACCTCCATCCGATCCAGCAGCGGGCCGGGGATGTTCATCGAGTTGGCGGTGCAAAGGAACATCACATCCGACAGGTCATAATCGACCTCCAGATAGTGATCGTTGAAATTATGGTTCTGCTCAGGGTCGAGGACTTCGAGCAATGCCGAGGCAGGATCGCCGCGCATGTCCTGGCCCATCTTGTCGATCTCGTCGAGCAGGAACAACGGGTTGCGCACGCCGACCTTGGTCATCTTCTGAATCAGACGACCCGGCATCGAGCCGATGTAGGTACGGCGGTGCCCCCGAATCTCGGCCTCGTCACGCACGCCGCCCAAGGCCATGCGCACGAACTTGCGGTTGGTCGCGGTGGCGATGGACTCGGCCAGCGAGGTCTTGCCCACACCGGGCGGGCCCACCAGGCACAGCACCGGCCCCTTGAGCTTCTTCACCCGCTTCTGCACGGCGAGATATTCAAGAATGCGTTCCTTGACCTCCTCCAGACCGTAGTGATCGGCATCGAGAATGCTCTCGGCACGCGCCAGATCCAGTCGTACCTTGCTTTCGGCCTTCCACGGCACATTGACCAGCCAATCGATGTAGGAGCGCACCACAGTAGCTTCAGCGGACATCGGCGACATCTGCTTGAGCTTGTTCAGCTCGGCATTGGCTTTGGTCAAGGCTTCCTTGGTCAGCCCCGCGTTATCGATGCGCTTGCGCAGTTCGTCGAGCTCGCTATGACCTTCATCGATATCGCCAAGCTCTTTCTGAATGGCCTTCATCTGCTCATTCAGGTAGTACTCGCGCTGACTGCGCTCCATCTGTTTCTTCACGCGACCGCGAATACGCTTCTCGACCTGTAGCAGGTCGATCTCGGCATCCAGCAGGGCCAGTACATGCTCGACGCGAGCGGACAGCGCGGTGATTTCGAGGATTTCCTGCTTCTGCTCGATCTTCAGCGCCATGTGCGCGGCCATGGTGTCGACCAGGCGGCTGGGCTCATCGATGCTGTTGAGCGAAGACAGGACTTCGGCCGGGACCTTTTTGCCCAGCTGCACGTACTGCTCGAACTGACTGAGCAGACTGCGGGTGAAGACTTCCGATTCGCGCTCGGCAGTTTCGCCCTCCTCGATCAGTTGCACCTCGGCACGGCAATGATCATCGAGATCGATGAAACGCTCGATCGAGCCGCGCTGCTCACCCTCGACCAGCACCTTGACGGTGCCGTCGGGCAGTTTGAGCAACTGCAGGACGGTGGCAACGGTGCCAACGCGATAAAGATCCTGATCATCCGGATCATCGACGGCCGGGTTCTTCTGGGCTACCAGCAGGATCTGCTTGTCACCCGTCATCGCCGCCTCGAGGGCCTCGATGGATTTCTCACGCCCGACGAAAAGCGGGATGACCATGTGCGGATAGACCACTACATCGCGCAATGGCAGGAGAGGCAATTCGATGGTTGTCTTCATGATTTCGGCTCAGCGGCGGCCATAAGGCCGTAAACAGGCGGGATTACCCTTGGCTTTTAAGATGGGGGTAGCTCCCGTAAAAAACAAGCGCAATGTCCACAAAAGCGAAGGGGCCCGAGGGGCCCCTTCTTTGCATCGTGTAACAGCCGTCAGGCGTCTGGCGCGGCCTTCGCCGGCGGTTCGCTGTTCTCGTAGATCAGCAGCGGCTTGGACGAACCCTCGATGACGCTCTCGTCGATCACCACCTTGCTCACGTCCTGCTGGGACGGGATCTCGTACATGGTGTCGAGCAGAATGCCCTCGAGAATCGAACGCAGGCCACGCGCACCGGTCTTGCGCTCCAGTGCCTTCTGCGCCACGGATTTCAGCGCATCGGAACGGAACTCCAGATCCACACCTTCCATCTCGAACAGCTTGGCGTACTGCTTGGTCAGCGCGTTCTTCGGCTCGGTGAGAATCTGCACCAAAGCAGCCTCGTCCAGCTCCTCCAGTGTCGCGATCACCGGCAGACGACCGACGAACTCGGGAATCAGGCCGAATTTGACCAGATCGTCCGGCTCGACCTCGCGCAGAGACTCGCCGATCTTCTTGCCTTCCTGCTTGCTACGCACTTCTGCACCGAAACCGATACCACCTCGGGTGGAGCGAGCCTGAATGACTTTCTCCAGGCCGGCGAACGCACCGCCACAGATGAACAGGATGTTACGCGTATCAACCTGCAGGAACTCCTGCTGCGGATGCTTGCGCCCGCCCTGCGGCGGAACCGAGGCCACGGTGCCCTCGATCAGCTTGAGCAGCGCCTGCTGCACGCCCTCGCCCGACACGTCACGAGTGATCGACGGGTTATCGGACTTGCGCGAGATCTTGTCGATTTCGTCGATGTAGACGATACCCATCTGGGCCTTCTCGACATCGTAATCGCACTTCTGCAGCAGCTTCTGAATGATGTTCTCGACGTCCTCACCGACATAACCGGCTTCGGTCAAGGTGGTGGCGTCAGCGATGGTGAACGGCACATTGAGCAGGCGTGCCAGCGTTTCGGCCAGCAGCGTCTTGCCCGAACCAGTCGGACCGATCAGCAGAATGTTGCTCTTGCCCAGCTCGACATCGTCTTTCTTGTCGCGCTGATTGAGACGCTTGTAGTGGTTGTATACCGCTACCGACAGCACTTTCTTGGCGCGCTCCTGACCGATCACGTACTGATCGAGGATGCCGCTGATTTCCTTGGGTGCCGGGAGTTTGTGCGCGCTGCTCTCGGCCTGTGCTTCCTGCACCTCCTCGCGGATGATGTCATTGCACAGGTCGACGCATTCGTCGCAGATGAAGACGGAAGGACCGGCGATCAACTTGCGCACTTCATGCTGGCTTTTGCCGCAGAAGGAGCAATAAAGCAGTTTGCCGTTGTCCTCACCGTTACGGGTATCAGTCATTCGATCAATCCAATACGGTAGGCTTGAAACACAAGATGAAGGCAAATGCGGGCATTTTCAAGGGCGCAAGTCGCGCCAGTGAAGGATGCCCACAGCCGGCGCCTCATCTAGACCGGCATTTGACGCTTTTCATGGACGGCATCGACGAGACCGTATTCCACGGCGCGCGAAGCGCTCATGAAGTTGTCGCGGTTGGTATCACGCTCGATGGTTTCCAGGCTCTGACCGGTGTGCTGAGCCAGCAGCTCGTTCAAGCGCTCACGGATAAAGAGGATTTCCTTGGCGTGGATCTCGATGTCCGAGGCCTGCCCCTGGAAGCCGCCCAGCGGCTGGTGAATCATCACGCGCGAGTTCGGCAGGCAGAAACGCTTGCCCTTGGCGCCGCCAGCCAGCAGGAAAGCACCCATGCTGCAGGCCTGACCAATGCAGGTGGTGGACACATCCGCCTTGATGAACTGCATGGTGTCGTAGATCGCCATGCCGGCAGTCACCGAGCCACCCGGCGAGTTGATGTACAGATGGATGTCCTTGTCCGGATTCTCTGCTTCCAGAAACAGCAACTGGGCGCAGATCAGGTTGGCCATGTAGTCCTCGACCGGGCCAACCAGAAAGATCACGCGCTCCTTGAGCAGACGCGAATAGATGTCATAGGCACGCTCGCCACGAGCGGATTGCTCGATGACCATCGGCACCAGGCCGCCAGCGGCCTGGATTTCAGGCATGTTTTGCATAAAAGGATTGCGGGACATGTCTTGCGCTCACTCCCTAATAGTCATGTCTCAAATACACATAAGCCAGCACGGAGGCTGGCTTAAGGTGGTGTACTCGAACGAGGTTACCAGATCAGTCGGCTTTAGGAGCTTCCGCCGGCTTGACTGCGTCTTCGTAGGAAACCGCTTTATCGGTCACGTTGGCCTTCTGCAGAACAGTATCTACAACTTGCTCTTCCAGTACAACCGAACGCACTTCGTTCATTTGCTGGTCGTTCTTGTAGTACCAGGCAACGACCTGCTCAGGCTCCTGGTAAGCCGAGGCCATCTCTTCGATCAGCTCGCGCACGCGGGCTTCGTCAGGCTTGAGTTCGAACTGCTTGACCACTTCAGCGACGATCAGACCCAGCACCACACGGCGCTTGGCTTGCTCTTCGAACAGCTCGGCCGGCAGTTGGTCAGGCTTGATGTTGCCACCGAATTGCTGAACGGCCTGCACGCGCAGACGATTCACTTCGTTACCGATCAGCGCCTTCGGCACCTCGACCGGGTTGGCAGCCAGCAGACCGTCCATTACCTGGTTCTTAATCTTGGACTTGATGGCCTGACGCAGTTCACGCTCCATGTTCTTCCGAACTTCGACACGGAAACCTTCCAGACCGCCGTCCTTGATACCGAACAGGGCGAAGAACTCGTCGTTCAGCTCAGGCAGTTGCGGAGCGGAAACGCTGTTTACGGTAACGGTGAACTCGGCGGTTTTGCCGGCCAGATCGAGGTTCTGATAGTCCTCGGGGAAGGTCGGGTTGATCACGCGCTCTTCACCAGCCTTGACACCGACCAGGGCGTCTTCGAAGCCCGGGATCATGCGGCCGGAGCCCAGCACCAGCTGGGTGCCCTTGGCGCTACCGCCAGCGAATGCTTCGCCGTCGATCTTGCCGACGAAATCGATGTTCAGCTGATCGCCGTTCTCGGCAGCGCGCTCAACAGCTTCGAAACGAGTGTTCTGCTTGCGCAGGATGTCGAGCATGTTGTCGACGTCACTGTCAGCCACATCGGCTTCGAGGCGCTCGATGGCGATGGACTCGAAACCGGAAACCTGAAACTCGGGGAATACTTCGAAGGTAGCGACATATTCCAGATCCTTGCCCTTCTCGAAGGACTTCGGCTCTACAGCCGGAGCGCCGGCCGGGTTCAGCTTCTGCTCGACCACGGCCTCATAGAAGGTAGCCTGGATCAGGTCGCCCAGCGCTTCCTGACGAGCGGCATCTTCATAGCGCTGACGAATCACGCTCATCGGCACCTTGCCAGGACGGAAGCCAGGAACCTTGGCACGACGGGCAGTCTGTTGCAGACGCTTGTTGACTTCGGTCTCGATGCGCTCGACGGGTACGCCGACAGTCATGCGGCGCTCAAGAGCAGAAGTGCTTTCAACAGAAACTTGCATGGATATTCCTCGTTGCACAGACATAAGCCGGCTCGAACCGGCCCCGAATCAAGGCCAAGCATTCTAGAGGGTCAATGTGCAGAAGTCACCCTAGAAGCAGGCGGCAGTCGGGAGGGGCTATATAAAGATGGTGCGGACGGAGAGACTCGAACTCACCACACCCCGACTGCCAGGCCTGGAGGCCTTGATTTGTGTGAATGGGCGCAAGTGCGTGAGCGTGAATCTGTTCCCAGCTTGTTCCCAGTGAGAACGAGCACGGGTGCTCAGCACCGCAGGCGGCGGCATTCTACACGGATTTATTTTGAGGCAAAGCAAAAAGGTAATTTTGGCAATCGGCATGCTCTATATGCCTGAAAGCCAGCTTTATCAAAGGGTTAGCGTGGATTCAGAAACGTCATAAATTGGTAAGCCCCAGGCAAGGAAATCACCTAACCAGGCGACTAAAGCGACTCAAATTAAAACCCTTAAAAATCAATAACATAAAATAAATCACCGTCCTTCTCAAGCGCACTAATAACAGTCGCACCGATATGCCCGGCAGCCAGGAGCCGCGCCTTATCAGCATCGAGCTGACTGACAATCGCGAGCTGGAGGCCGACCAGCGCGACTTCACCATCAGTGACCACGACGGCCTGCTCGCCATCCCACCGCGCGGCGCCACCCTAAACTTGTGGTAACACCGGGCTGATCGACAAAGGCACCTACACCGTCGACGAAACCGAGCACAGCGGCGCGCCGGACATCCTCTGCATTCGCGCCCGCCGCGCTGACTTGCGCGGCGGCCTCAAGGTGCGCCGGGAACGTTCCTGGGACGCCACACCACTGGCCTTCATCATCAGCGCCATCGCCGCCTATGGCCTCACCCCGCTGGTCAGCGCCGTGCTCGCCGGCATCGAGCTGCTGCAGGTCGATCAGGCCAATGAGTCAGACGCCAACCTGCTCAGCCGCCTCGGCCGCGAGCATGACGCCATCGCCACCATCAAAGCCGGCCGGCTGCTGTTCCTGCCCACCGGCAAGGCCACCACCGCCAGCGGCCTCGCCCTGCCCCACGTCACCCTCACCAGGGCAGACGGCGACCAACACCGCTTTCTGCAGGCCGACCGCGACGCCTACACCGGCGTCAAGGCCTACTACTACGACGTAAACAGCGCGGACAAAAAAGAGGCCATCGCCGGCGCCGGCGACAACCTCAAGGAACTGCGCCACAGCTACACCGAACAGGCCAGCGCCCTGCAGGCCGCCCGCGCCGAGTGGAAGCGCCTACAGCGTGGCACCGCCACGCTCAGCTACACCCTGGCCAAGGGCCGCCCCGAGCTGATCCCCGACCAGACCTACAGCCTCACCGGCATCAAGGCCGAGATTGCCGCCATCGTCTGGCTCGGCGGCAACATCCGCCACAGCTTCACCCCCGACGCCTTCACCACGTCCCTGGATCTGGAATCGCAATTGCCGGACGGCGACGATATCGCCGGCCTGGCCGACCAGGGCGCCGGCTATACCGGCATCGTCGCCTGGTACCGCGACGCCACGACCGGCAAGCAACACAAGATCACCGAGGGCGACCAGAGCAACCCGCGCCGCCTCACCCACCTCTACGAGAGCAAGCCCAGCGCGCAGCGGGCGGTCAAGCGGGAGTGGATGCGCACTCAGCACGCTGAGTCGCTGTAACAGCTACATCACCAGACTAGCGTCGAAATCGAAGCTATCTGACAACCAGTTGTAAGATTTGCCAGCAACATAGCCCTCGACTATACCAATTAAATAGCCTGTCATTCTAAAACCACTAGCCAGCATAACAATAAAGCGAGTTATTTCAGGGAAGACCTAAATGATCACGTTAGCAATGGCCCGCTGGACAATCTCCCTCATTCATAGCAGTCCAATACCTGGTTTTTTTCTCGAACAAGGTAATCGCCATAATTTCCACATGGATATGGTTGCCATGTACAATCGTGACCTAATTGCAGACGTTGGGTATGAAGGTGCCGCACATACGGAATATAGCAATAACGACGAGACGTATATTTCTTGGGTAACTCAAGCTTTTATAACTGTTCCATGCCTTCGACTCGAATTAGAAGACCCCAACGGCGAATTCATGCTTTATATCAGGGAGGTAGATCGCAACCACACTCGTACATTAGCACTATCCAATCCGCAAGTATTACTTTCATTACTTGACATTCTGAATGTGCCTTCCGTTGCCTCAAAAATTGTTGACTACTTGAGTGTGAAGGACGCTGCCTCACTTGGCTCTACCACCAAGCAGGTAAGAGCTTCGATTGGGTATGACCCTTTCAAGGGCCACAATCGCCATGAAATGCTCGGCTCAACCAGCCACTTGTTCAACAACAGTCGCAAGGATTTAATTGAAGCATTGGCACTGCATGCGTTCAACAATATCTACGACGTTATACAGCCGCATGTAAAAAAAGGAGGTCTATCCAGAAGGCTGGACCTACAAGTAAAAAATATATCAACAAGAACCACATTCGGGAAGTATGCAAGACCACTTATAGCAACCAACTGTTTAGCGCTAACCACAACAGCCAGTGGCGAAACAGAGGGCGCCGTGAATTTCATTTTCAATGACCGGCAAGCCCTCCTCGACAACAGCGAGCTCCATCTTAGAGCGGGGGATTACGACCGAATATCTAACATGCACGCTGAATTACGTCTAATGGAGCGCCAACACGACAGAGGCATTTTTCGACCTATATACGTGGATAAGCTTTGCTGCCCATTTTGCGCTGTACAATTCATTGCTATGGGGCTCATTAGCTTTACCCCTGGGGCCGTGAACAACACGCTGGCCTGGTATACATTTACGCCTTACATCATTTATTTTAAATCACGCCGTGCACGCATGTGGGGCCAAGATATAGAAAGTAAGTTTTCGCAACTTACACCAAGCGAAAAGTCATACTTTTTATATAAGCTCGCATTGGCGTGCTCCCTAACAAAGCATAATGTGCCCATCCCTATGTATCGAATCAATTTCTAGACGCGCCCGAGCCACAACGTTCTAACTCGCATCACGGCGGCAACAGCGCTGCCGTCTGGCTCGGCGGCAACATCCGCCACAGCTTCACCCCCGACGCCTTCACCACGTCCCTGGATCTGGAATCGCAATTGCCGGACGGCGACGATATCGCCGGCCTGGCCGATGAGAATGCCGGCTATACCGGCGTGCTGGCCTGGTACCGCGACGCCAAGACCGGCCAGCAACACAAGCTCACCGAGGGCGACCAGACCCCCCCCCCGAAGCGCCTCACCCACCTGTACGCCAGCAAGGCCAGAGCGCAGCGGGCGGTTAGACGAGAGTTTGCTTCGCAGCCTTGAAAGGGCATGGCTTTATGCCATGCTCCATGGTGTATACCCCAAATCCCAGGGAAGATTCATCATGAAACTCGCTCTCCAGAGTCTGACGATCGTCGCCTGTGTGGCACTGCAAGCGTGTTCAATCCTCTCTCCATACACCCCCGTAGCGGAGGTTTACTGCTCCGAGACAACAGGGGACAGCAAGCCTGACCCTAAATCAGGTAAAGAAATGGCTTGCCACTTCAGCCGTGAGTACGAGTCAAACGCAATCACCGCTTCGTATTACTCAAGCACGTCAACCATTGCCTTAGCGGGAGTTCTAGGGTTAGGCGCTTACAAAGCGGCTGTTGCAAGTAGCGGCCACCAATACCTTGCACTCGCAGCAGGTGGAGGTGCTCTCTATGGCACTGGTTTGGCTTTATACAAACCCACCAGAGAGCAAATCTGGATGGGGGGCTCGGCTGCAATGTCTTGTCTCATTGAATTCTATAGCGTATTCGATACTAAAGAAGCAGTAGAACTTTATGGAAAGAACCATACAGCTTTAGAGCCATATGAGGGCAGATACAACGCAGCAATCAAGATTGCACATAAGTACGACCTGCAGATGAAGACCAACATTCGCATTACGGCTAACGCTGTAAATAGACTACAAAGTAATTTACAGCCCACCACAGCCGAATCTTACAAAGCAGTATCAGATGCAGTGCAAGAAAGCATGCCGTCTAAAGACAAAAATCTTAGACTCGATGACAATGTAGATCCAAACGTGCTAGCGGTTATTAATTGGATTGATTCAGTAGAAGAGCGACATGCGGAAATTCAAAGAGATTCATTAAAGCCTCAATGCAGCATATTTAGCTCAGACTTTGTGATTGCAGGCTTTCCAAGCAACGGCAAGCTCACCATAAAGATTGGAGAAACAAAGAATTACCAGATACTTGATGGCTCTGGCTTCTTTACTATCAAGTCATCACCAGAGTCCACGGCAATTGAATCAAAGTTTGAGTCAAACAACGGTATTCGCTCAATTGTGCTCAAAGGGAAGACGAAAACCACAGCACCTGTATTCCTTACCTTCATTGACTCAGATACAGGAGTTTCGAGAACCCTAGAGGTGACAGTGACCGATTAGGTTCTGTCTCTTGAGAAAGCCCCGCATCGGCGGGGCTTCTTCTTTCACTTGGGCGAATCTCGCGTCACCATGGCTTCAATCGCACGGCGCATAAACGCCTGTTCGCCCTGATCAAGCTGGCGATAGAACCTCAGCAATAGCCGTTCCTCTGGCGTGACCCACTCTTGTAAGGGCTGCACACCCTGATCCTCAGGTTGACCGGCGCAGCCTCTCGAACATCACTACGCATCTGCATACTCCGTCATTGGCAGTTGTCCGCAGACCATACTGCCGCTTCAGGATATGCACGCTCCTAAGCACCGGCTGCAGGGCACCGGCTTCAACCATCCAGGGGCTCAACTCCCCCAAAGCATGAGTAACAGATGAACAAGACCACTCCGCGATGTTAAATTGCCTGCTTTGCACTCCTGGACAGCGAGACACCGAATGGATGCGCTTTACCTAATAGCAGTTATCTACCTGTATTTCCCTATCATGTGGGGGCTGCTTGCCAACCACGCCAGTCGTCATGGTCACCCGGATATCTCAACAGCTCGGTACGCCATAAAACTCGCCAAAACACTTGAGCGCGACGAAAGAACCATTTATTTTCTTTCAGTCATATTTGCACTCTTCCTGCCTTTAGCCTTTTATTCTATTTTAACAAAGAGCAGTGATGGTCTTGTCACATCCTCGGCAGTTACACTACTTCTAATAGCCACCGTATTGTCCGCCATATCAGTATTCACCTCCCCAACAATTAGAGCGATATACAAGAAATACACCGCACAACTGAATGCCAGTGCAGTAATTTTAGTGGCAGTAAACTATTCAGTAGCGACTAGCTACGCAGAAGGTGTGATTGGACACCTGACAGGCGTTAGAGCCAGCGAACTACCAACAGCCATGTCTTGGCTGAGCATCATTATGGTTCCGCTCGCATGGATAACCATGTTAGCAACTGTATTCCTGGTATTGTATGCAGCAGCCCTATTTGGCGCAGGTGTTAAATCAGGGGTGAAGAAGCCACTGAGCAGCCCATTGGGTCAGGTACATGTTAAGTCTCGTGCACCCGAAGAACACACCAAGCTTTATGCGCTCTCGTTTTGCTGCGCAATTCTGGCGCTGAACCCTATAATTCTTATAAGCGCGCTACTTAAAACGGACTGGGCAGAAACAAAGATCCGCGAGCAACTTGTGAGCGCCAGCTTTCATATTAAACCGAAAGCCTGTGACCTTGATGAAGTCGAGGGTGCAAAAATTGCTCTCTTAGAGGTAGGCAAAGCAATAATCGCAATTCCCGACCAAAGATACGGCTATAAGTTCGGGCTAGTACAGTGCACAAGAGAGTGGATGACGCCTGACGAGTTTAGGAAAGCGTACAACACAGAAGTCGCCGAGAAATCGCAGAGGCAATCTTCGTCAGCCGACATCAACTAGATTCACAACGGATCGCCCACCAGCACGGCCTTGCCGATATCGCCCTCGCATTCCCCCTCACCGGGGCGCCTTCCCAGGGGGCCGCGAATGCGCCGCCACCTGCCCGGGGCTGGACCTCAAGCAGTTCGACAACAAGCTGTACGAGAACCCCGGCAACCGCCCGCTGACGGACGAACAAGTGCGCCAGCTGGAGAAGGTCGCCGGCACCAGCTATCTGCCCGACTACCTCACCAGCCTCTACAACGGCGTTTACGTCCCCTGCCCGAGCTGACAGACACGGACAACATTGACCTGCTGGCCCGCGCCATGGGCACGGCGGTAAAGCGCGGCAAGGTCGACGCGATGATCCTCAAGGCCCTGGAAGACGGGCAAATCGACGAAGCCGAGCTGGCCAGCATCATCACCGCCCACCGCCAGCACATCGCCGCGCGCCACGCCGAAGTGGGCGCCATCCTCGCCCTGCACAGGAAGCCCCAGCCATGACCACCAACAGCGGCGGTTACAAGTGCCTCTGCCCAGCCTGCGTCAGCCGTATGGAAGCACACGACAATCGCAATGCTCGAACGTCATTACGGCAAGTACATCAGCAAGGACGGCCCGGACATGATCCCGCTCCTGGAGCACGCGCTAAAGCTGTGAATCCAGGCCCTAGAAACGACAAAAGGCAGCCCTCGCAGGCTGCCTTTTTCGTTCCACCATTCCCAAAGTGTTCCCAAAACGCTCCCATCTGAGAAGCGATCCGGCTAGAACCCCCGGAAATACTGGCTTGTACATGGTGCGGACGGAGAGACTCGAACTCTCACACCTTGCGGCGCCAGAACCTAAATCTGGTGTGTCTACCAATTCCACCACGTCCGCGTGGCTTTGCAGCTTAAAACAAAAACGCCAGGCTTTTGGCCTGGCGCTTTGGAATATGGGGTGGACGATGGGAATCGAACCCACGACACCAGGAGCCACAATCCTGTGCTCTACCAACTGAGCTACGCCCACCATATTGCATTTGCTTACTCAACTTGCCTGACCGCCAAATGGCGCACCCGGCAGGACTCGAACCTGCGACCATCCGCTTAGAAGGCGGATGCTCTATCCAGCTGAGCTACGGGCGCTTATCCATCCGCTAGTGCAGACTTACAAGCTTTCGACTTGAGCCTTGCCACGAGGACTTGACTCTTGCCGTCTCACCCAGCGAGTGGCTGTTCCTGAGAAGCGGGGCGAATGTTATAGACGGCTCCCAACCTCGTCAACAGAAATTTTCAAAAAAATTCAGCGATTTAAAGGAGTTACGCGAAAACGATGGCAGGCGCCTTTGCCCAGGTGAGCGCCCATGCGAGAATGCGCGTCCTTTTTTCATCCTTATTAATGGTTAACCAGCGCAATGACCGCACAACTGATCGACGGCAAGGCGATCGCCGCCAGCCTCCGCCAGCAGATTGCCCAACGTGTCGCCGAACGCCGCCAGCAAGGCCTTCGTGCGCCAGGCCTGGCCGTGATCCTGGTCGGCACCGATCCCGCCTCCCAGGTCTATGTGTCACATAAACGCAAGGATTGCGAAGAAGTCGGCTTTGTTTCCCGCGCCTATGATCTGCCGGCAGAGACCAGCCAGGCCGATCTGCTCGCCCTGATCGACGAGCTCAATGAAGACCCGGCCATCGACGGCATCCTGGTACAGCTGCCGCTGCCGGAGAATCTCGACTCGTCCCTGCTGCTCGAACGCATTCGCCCGGATAAAGATGTGGACGGCTTCCATCCCTACAACATCGGCCGCCTGGCCCAGCGCATGCCGCTGCTGCGCCCCTGTACCCCCAAGGGCATCATGACGCTGCTGGAAAGCACGGGCGCCGATCTCTACGGCATGCATGCAGTGGTAGTTGGCGCGTCCAATATCGTCGGCCGACCAATGGCCATGGAGTTGCTGCTGGCCGGTTGCACCGTGACCGTCACCCACCGCTTCACCAAGGATCTGGCTGCTCACGTCGGCCAGGCCGATATTGTCGTGGTCGCTGCCGGCAAGCCTGGGCTGGTCAAGGGGGAGTGGATCAAGCCAGGCGCCATCGTCATCGACGTCGGCATCAACCGCCAGGAAGACGGCAAGCTGGTCGGCGACGTGACCTTTGATGCCGCCCTGCCCCGCGCCAGCTGGATCACCCCGGTTCCAGGCGGCGTTGGCCCAATGACTCGCGCAGGTCTCTTGGAGAACACCCTGCACGCGGCCGAGCATCTGCATAAATAAGCGGTACGGCTGAATGAAAAACGGCACCCTAGGGTGCCGTTTTTTATCGCGGCTGAAGCCGCTCCCACAGGGAAGGAAGCCCCCTCGCCGAAGGGCTTCAGCCACTGCGCCACTTAGATCAGTTGCGCGACTGTTCCCAGGACTTGAGCAACTCGTCGTAGGCAATAGTCTCGCCTTTGGGTTTCTCGTTGGCCAGCTTGGGCTTCGGTGCGCCCGGCTGATCGAACCAGTACTGCGGATCACGCGGCTCGTTCAGCTTCGGCCCGCATTCGCCCAGCACGCCGGAGCGCTCCAGGCGGCCGAGCATGGTGTCCTGCGCAGCCGCCAGGCCATCCAGTGCCTGTTGCGGGGTCTTGTCGCCGCTGGCCGCCTCGGCAATGAACTGCCACCACAGCTGAGCCAGACGCGGATAGTCTGGTACGTTGGTGCCGGTCGGCGTCCACTGCACGCGCGCCGGGCTGCGGTAGAACTCCACCAGGCCACCGAGCTTGGGCGCGGCGTCGGTCATGGCCTGGGAGTTGATGTCCGACTCGCGAATCGGCGTCAGACCGACCAGGGTCTTCTTCAGCGACACGGTCTTGGAGGTGACGAACTGGGCGTAGAGCCAGGCGGCCAGACGCTGCTTCTCCGGCGTGGACTTGAGGAAGGTCCAGGAACCGGCGTCCTGATAGCCGAGCTTCATACCCTCCTCCCAGTACGGTCCTTTCGGCGAAGGCGCCATACGCCACTTCGGCGTACCGTCTTCGTTGACCACCGGCAGGCCCGGTTTGGTCATGTCGGCGGTAAAGGCGGTGTACCAGAAGATCTGCTGGGCGATGGCGCCCTGCGCCGGCACCGGGCCGGATTCGGAGAAGGTCATGCCCTGCGCTTCCGGCGGTGCGTACTGGCGCATCCAGTCGACGTATTTCTGCGTGGCGAACACCGCCGCCGGGCCGTTGGTATCGCCGCCACGGGCAACGCTGGAGCCCACCGGACGGCAGCCATCGACGCGAATGCCCCACTCGTCCACCGGCAAACCGTTGGGCAGGCCCTTGTCGCCGCCGCCGGCCATGGAGAACCAGGCATCGGTGAAGCGCCAGCCCAGCGACGGGTCTTTCTTGCCATAGTCCATGTGGCCGTAGACGCGCTGACCGTCGATTTCCTTGACGTGCACCGAGAAGAACTCGGCGATGTCCTCGTAGGCCGACCAGTTGACCGGTACGCCCAGCTCGTAGCCGTAGATCTCCTTGAACTTGGCCTTGAGCTCCGGGCGCTCGAACCAGTCGGCGCGGAACCAGTAGAGGTTGGCAAATTGCTGGTCGGGCAATTGATACAGCTTGCCGTCCGGCCCGGTGGTAAAGGAAGTGCCGATGAAGTCTTCGAGATCCAGAGTCGGTGAAGTGAAGTCCTTGCCCTCACCCGTGATCATGTCGCTGATCGCCACTGCCTTGCCGTAGCGCGCGTGGGTGCCGATCAGGTCGGAGTCGTTGACCCAGCCGTCGTAGATGTTCTTGTCCGACTGCATCTGCGTCTGCAGCTTCTCGACCACGTCGCCTTCCTGCAGCAGGTCGTGCTTGAGCTTGATCCCGGTGATCTCGCTGAACGCCTTGGCCAGCACCTTGGACTCGTACTCGTGGGTAGTGATGGTTTCCGACACCACGCTGATGTTCATGCCACGAAACGGCTCGGCGGCCTTGATGAACCATTTCAGCTCTTCGAGCTGCTGCTCAGGCGTCAGGGTAGATGGGTTGAATTCATCGGCGATCCATTTCTTCGCGGCCTCTTCATAGGCATCCGCCCAGGCCGCACCGCTCAAACCGGACAACGCCAGCAAGGCGGCCAACGCCATGCTATGTCGGGTCTTGTTGTTATTGTCGAACATAGAGACCTCCATCTCAGGATTTGGGGAGAGGCATACCGGCGGCAGCCCGGCTCAGCCCCAGCGCATGACTGCGCACAACCACAACAGCGATAGCAGCGATGCTATCCACACGCTCCAGTCGGTCACGCCTATCACCAGCAGGTGCAGGTAGGCGCTGCCGAGCAGACCGATGAACAACCGATCACCCCGGGTGGTGGTGATCGGCAGAAAACCCTTGCGCTCGACGCACGGCCAGCGCAGCTCGACCAGCGTCATGCCGGCCAGCAGTACGGCGATGCCGCCGAAGAACAGCGCGGTTGGTAGAGTCCAGGCCATCCAGCTCATGACGAACCTCCCTTACACGCGACCGAGGGCGAAGCCCTTGGCCACATGGTTGCGAACGAACCAGATCACCAGCATCCCCGGAAGGATGGTCAGTACCCCGGCAGCAGCCAGCACGCCCCAGTCGATGCCCGAGGCGGACACGGTACGGGTCATCACCGCCGCGATGGGCTTGGCGTCCACCGAGGTCAGGGTGCGCGCCAGCAGCAACTCGACCCAGGAGAACATGAAGCAGAAGAAGGCGGTGACGCCAATGCCGGAGCGGATCAGCGGGATGAAGATCTTCACGAAGAACTTGGGGAAACTGTAGCCGTCGATATAGGCCGTCTCATCGATTTCCTTCGGCACGCTGGACATGAAGCCTTCGAGGATCCACACCGCCAGTGGCACGTTGAACAGACAGTGCGCCAGTGCCACGGCGATATGGGTGTCGAACAGGCCGATGGACGAATACAGCTGGAAGAACGGCAGCAGGAACACCGCCGGTGGTGCCATGCGATTGGTCAGCAGCCAGAAGAACAGGTGCTTGTCGCCGAGAAAGCGGTAGCGCGAGAATGCATAGGCTGCCGGCAGCGCCACGCTGAGCGAGATCAGCGTGTTGAGGCTGACGTAGTACAGCGAATTGAGGTAGCCCTCGTACCAACTGCGGTCGGTAAAGATCACCCGGTAGTTGTCCAGGGTGAAGCTCTGCGGCCACAGGCTGAGGCCACCGAGGATCTCGGTATTGCTCTTGAACGACATGTTCAGCAGCCAGTAGATCGGCACCAGCAGGAACAGGAAATAGATCAGCAGTACCAGGCGTTTGCGTAGCGTCATGGTCGGCCTCAGCGGGTTTTGTCGTCGTGGGTCATGGCGGTGTAGAACAACCAGGACACCAGCAGGATGATCAGGAAGTACACCAGCGAGAACGCCGCTGCCGGGCCCAGATCGAACTGGCCGATGGCCATTTGCGTCAAGGTTTGGCTAAGGAAGGTGGTGGCGTTGCCCGGCCCGCCGCCGGTGAGCACGAACGGCTCGGTGTAGATCATGAAACTGTCCATGAAGCGCAGCATCACCGCGATCAGCAGCACGCTTTTCAGCTTGGGCAGCTGGATATGGCGAAACACCGCCCAGTTCGACGCGCGGTCGATGCGCGCCGCCTGGTAATAGACGTCAGGAATGGCGCGCAGGCCGGAGTAGCACAACAGCGCCACCAGCGAGGTCCAGTGCCAGACGTCCATGATCAGCACCGTCACCCAGGCATCCATGGTGTTGGAGGCATAGTTGTAGCTGATGCCCAGCTTGTTCAGCGCCCAGCCCATCAGGCCGATGTCGGCGCGGCCGAAGATCTGCCAGATAGTACCGACCACGTTCCACGGGATCAGCAGCGGAATGGCCATCAGGATCAGACACAGCGACGCCCAGCGCCCGCGTGTCGGCATGCACAAGGCAATGGCGATGCCCAGCGGGATCTGGATCAGCAGCACGCAGGCGGAAAAGATGAACTGGCGCAGCAGCGAGTCGTGCAGGCGCGGGTCCTGCAACACCTGGCGATACCAGTCGACGCCGACGAAGTAGCGCGTGGACGGGTCGAAGATGTCCTGCACCGAGTAGTTGACCACCGTCATCATCGGCACGATGGCGCTGAACGCCACCAGCAGGAATACCGGCAGCACCAGCCACCAGGCCTTGTTGTTCTGCACCCTCATGGCGCCACCTCCACCAGGTAGTCGTCGGCATAGAGCATCAGCCACTGTGCTGGGAAGCTGAGGTAGACCTGCTCGCGCGGCACAGGCTGATCCTCCTGCAGGCGCACCTTGAGCACCTGGCCGTCGAGATCGAAGGTGAGAATCTTGTAGGTGCCGAGATCCTCGACATGCAGCACCCGGCCACACAGCGCGTCCTCATAGGCGCCATCCCAGACATGCACGAACTCGGGACGTATGCCCACCTGCAGGCGCTTGCCGTCCAGCTCGGCCAGGCGCTGGTTGAGCGCGGCGGACAGCGGCAACACCGTCCCGGCAAAACGCACGCCGCCCTCGCAGCGCTGCACCTCGATCAGGTTCATGCCCGGGCTGCCGATGAAGTAGCCGACGAAGGTATGTCCGGGGCGCTCGAACAGCTCGCGCGGCGTGCCGAACTGGACGATCTGTCCGCCATACATCACCGCGATCTTGTCGGCGAAGGTGGAGGCCTCCAGCTGGTCGTGGGTGACGTAGACCATGGTGATGTTGAACTGCTCGTGGATCTGCTTGAGCTTGCGCCGCAGCTTCCATTTCAGGTGCGGGTCGATCACCGTCAGTGGCTCGTCGAAGAGAATCGCCGACACGTCGTCGCGCACCAGGCCACGACCCATGGAGACCTTCTGCTTCTCGTCGGCGGTGAGGTTGCGCGCCTTCTTGTGCAGCAGCGGATGCAACTCCAGCACCTCGGCGATCTCGTGCACCTTGCTCATCACCCGCGCCTCGTCCATGCCCTGATTGCGCAGCGGGAAGGCCAGGTTGTCGAACACCGTCATGGTGTCGTAGACCACCGGAAACTGGAAAACCTGGGCGATGTTGCGCTCCTGCGGCGACAGCCTGTTGACCGCCTTGCCGTCGAACTGCACTTCGCCCTGCGACGGGCTGAGCAGGCCGGAGATGATGTTGAGCAATGTGGACTTGCCGCAGCCTGACGGCCCCAGCAGCGCATAGGCACCGCCCTGCTGCCAGACATGGTTCATCTCGCGAATCGCGTAGTCTTCCGGCGCCTTCGGCACGCCGCTGTAGCTGTGCGCGAGGTTGTGCAAGCGAATCTCGGCCATCAGGCGGCCCTCCCCTGGCGGCGGCTGGGCGCCTGCACCAATTGCCCATCGGCGGCGAAGACGAACAGCTTGTGGGTCGGGATGTAGATCAGAATCGGCGTATCCACCGCATACTCGTGCACCCCCGGCAGGTGCAGCACCAGCACGAACTGCTCGTTGCGCACGTGGAGGAAGGTTTCCGAACCGCTGATCTCGGCCAGCTCGACGGTTACCGCCAACTCCAGATCATCGTCATTGGACGGCACCAGGCCGATATGGCTGGGGCGCACGCCGAAGCGATATTCACCCTCGGCGATGCCGCGCAGATCGGGGTTGAGCGGAAAATGCACGCAATCGGCGAAGCTCACCTCAGTGCCACTGATGCGTCCAGGCAGCAGGTTGATCGCCGGTTCCGAGAACAGCTCGGCGGCCAGCATCTGCTGCGGACGGTGGTAGACCTCGGCGGTCCTGCCGCTCTGCACCACCCGCCCCTCGTGCAGGATGGTGGTGGTGCCACCCAGGGCCAGCGCCTCGTTGGGCTCGGTGGTGGCGTAGATGGCGATGGTGTGGCGCGCCTGGAACAGCTCGCGCATTTCCTGGCGCAGCTCCTCACGCAGCTTGTAGTCGAGGTTGACCAGAGGCTCGTCGAAGAGAATCAGCGAGGCATCCTTGACCAGCGCCCGGGCCATGGCCGTGCGCTGCTGCTGGCCGCCGGACAGCTCCAGCGGAAAGCGCGACAACAGTTTGTCGATGCGCAGCATGCGCGCGGTAGCCTCGACCTTCTCGACGATCTGCTCCTTGGCCACACCGGCCTGACGCAGCGGCGAGGCGATGTTCTCGAACACCGTCAGGGTCGGGTAGTTGATGAACTGCTGATAGACCATCGACACGTTGCGCTGGCGCACCGGCATACCCGTGACATCGGCGCCGTTCATCAGCACCCGGCCGCTATTGGGCCGATCCAGACCGGCCATCAGCCGCATCAGGCTGGTCTTGCCGGCCAGGGTGCGGCCGAGCAGGACGTTGAATGAGCCGGGTTCGAAACTCAGGCAGGCATCGTCGATATGCACCTGGCCATCGACGATACGGGTGACGTGTTCGAGCTTGAGCGACATGGCCTGTCCTTTTTCTTGTCGTGCCATTCGGTTGCGAACATCGATAGCGACAAGCGTGCCAGTGCCCAAAAATCAGACGTATCTCTTTGATAGAAATCAAAAAAGCCATTCAAGCTCATTAGCACGCGGGTATTCCACTGAACACTTTTGAACAGTCGAATGTGAACAACTGAACAATTCGTTCGTTGACTTTGAACAGGCTTGAACGAAACTGGATCGATCGCGGCGCAGATCGCGAACCAACAAGAAGAGATCATGTATGACAGAAGCTGCCCGCGCCCCGGCGCACGACACCCTCATCCAGGAGTCCTGGTCGCGCTGTCGTGACTATGGCCTGACCCATCAGAGCTCGCCGCGCTTCGACCCACCGCCTGCCGGCGAACTTTCGGCCCTGCTGGAAAGCCGCCAGGCCCTGGTGCAAACCACCCACCAGGAAGTGCTGCCCTACTACGGCACCATCCTGTCCAACTCCAACTGCCTGATCATGCTCGCCGACGACCAGGGCCGGCTGCTGCAATCCTGGGGCGACCAGCGCTTCATCGAACCGCGCCAGGCCGCCGGCTTCGTCGCTGGCGCCAGCTGGCTGGAGCGCTACACCGGCACCAACGCCATCGGCACTGCGCTCAGTTGCGGCCAGGCCGTGCATATCCAGCACGACGAGCATTTCCTCAAGGCCAACCGTTTCATGACCGGTTCGGCCTCGCCGATCTTCGACGAGCAACGGCGCATGATCGCCGTGCTCGACGTGTCCAGCGACAGCTACCTGCCGCCAGCGCACACCTTGGGCATGGTCAAGATGATGAGCCAGTCGGTGGAGAACCGCCTGATCCTCAAGCTGTTTGCCGACCAATATCACCTGCTCAGCTTCAACACCAGCCTCGATAACCTCGACAGCCCCTGGGCCGGCCTGGTCGTGTTCGACGAGCAGGGCCACGTGGTGTCCGCCAACCGCCGCGCCGATAACCTGCTGGGCCAACCCCTGACCTACGGCGCCATCGAGCAGCTGTTCGACGTGCCGCTGCAACAGTTGCTCAACCAACCGGACGGTCAGCCCTTCAGCCTGCGCACCAGTGGCCATTTTCGCTTTCACGCTCGAGTACGCCGCCCTGCCCGGCCGGCGCCGATCCAGGCCCGCGACTTCCGCCCGCAAGCTACCCAGAGCACGCCGCAAGAGCCACACCTGCATACCCTGAGCGCTGGTGATGCGCGCATGGACAAGGTCGTGCGCCAGGCCGAACGCCTGCTGGAGAAGGACATTCCGATCCTGATTCAGGGCGAAACCGGTGCCGGCAAGGAGGTTTTCGTCAAGGCGCTGCACCAGGCCAGTTCGCGCGCCAGTCAGCCGTTCATCGCGGTCAATTGCGCAGCCATTCCCGCCGAGCTGGTGGAGTCGGAGCTGTTCGGCTACGAGAAAGGCGCCTTTACCGGCGCCAGCCAGAAGGGCCACATCGGGCTGATCCGCAAGGCGCACAAGGGCACGCTGTTTCTCGACGAGATCGGCGACATGCCGCTGCGCGTGCAGGCGCGCCTGCTGCGCGTGCTGCAGGAACGTTGCGTGCAGCCGCTGGGCAGCAGCGAGCTGCATCCGGTCGACGTGCGCCTGGTCTCTGCCACCAACCGCCCGCTGCGCCAGGACGTCGACAGCGGCCAGTTCCGCGCCGACCTGTACTACCGCATCAGCGGCCTGAACCTGGAGCTGCCGCCACTGCGCGAACGCAGCGACAAGCAGGCGCTGTTCCATAAACTGTGGGAGCAGCACCGCGAACCCCACCAGCGCGCGGGTATCAGCCGCGAGGTACTGGAGCTGTTTCAGCACCACCCATGGCCAGGCAACCTGCGCCAACTCAGCAGCGTGCTGCGCGTGGCGCTGGCCATGGCAGACGATCAGCCCATCCGCGCCGAACACCTGCCGGACGACTTTTTTCTCGACCTGCCGACGGACACGACCCTGCAAGCACACCCCGAGCCCGACGATCTGGCCAGCCAGTACCAGGCCTGCGGCGGCAACATTTCCTACCTTGCCCGCCACCTCGGCCTGAGCCGCAACACACTGTACAAGCGCCTACGCGAACAGGGCGTCAGACCCTGACGGCACGCCGGGTCTTTATGCCCAGCCGCCAGCCCTGCTGCATGCCCGCGGCCGCTAGCAGAATGGCCGCCACACCGAGCCACTGCAGCGGGCTGAGCCAGTGATCGAAGGCCAGCCAGTCGACGAGGATCGCCGCCACCGGATAAATGAACGACAGCGCGCCGGTCAGCGCCGTCGGCAGTTTCTGGATGGCGCCGTAGAGCAGCATGTACATCAGCCCGGTATGCACCACACCCAGGGTTGCCAGGCTGGCCCAGGCCGCCTCGCCTTGCGGCAACTGATGCCCAGCCAGGGGGGCCAGCATCAGCACACCGGTCAGCAGCTGAATAAGCGCGATCAGATGCGGCGGCGTAGCGCTGAGGCGTTTGACGATCAATGCGGCGACCGCATAGAGCAGCGCCGCCCCCAGCGCCAGGGCGATGCCCAGCAGGTAGTTGCCAGCGGCCACCGCGCCCCGCCCGTGGGCACTGACGATGGCCAGCATGCCGATGAAAGCCAGCGCCAACCAACCGAGCTTGAGCCAGGTGATGCGCTCGCCGAGAAACAGCGCCGCCAGGCCCACCAGCATGAACGGCTGGACGTTGTACACCACGGTGCTGACGGCGATGGAGGCCTGCGCGTAGGAGGCAAACAACAGCAACCAGTTGCCGACGATGGCCACGCCGCTGAGCGCCGCCAGCAGCAATACGCGCCGCCCCAGAAGCTCGGCACGCAGCAGGCCGAGCACGGCGCAGACCAACAGCAACATGCCGCCGCCGATCAGGCAGCGCCAGAACACCACATCCACCACGGCCTGGCCGGATACCAGGACGAACCAACCGATGGTGCCGGAAATCAGCATGGCGGCGACCATTTCCAGCGATCCGCGTTTGAGGTTGTTATCCATGAGGGGAGCCTCTTCGAGAGATGACGATAATTATCCGAAGGTGCAACTTCCCTCTCCATGGAGAATCTGAGGCAGAATCCAGTCCTCGCCTTTTTTACAACGGCATATTCCGGCTTTTACCTAACGAGGCCTGCAATGACCGATGAAATCGACCAGACCCTGATCGCCGCCCTGATGGAAGACTCGCGGCGTTCACTCAAAGCCCTGGCGCAGATCAGTGGCCTGTCCTCCCCCAGCGTGGCCGAGCGGCTGCGCCGTCTGGAGGAACGCGGCGTGCTCAAGGGCTATACGGTGGAGATCGATCCGCGCCATTTCGGCTATCAGTTGCAGGCCATCGTTCGCGTGCGACCGCTGCCCGGCAAGCTGCATGAAGTGGAGCGACTGATTCAGGCCACGCCCGAGTTCACCGAATGCGACAAGGTCACCGGCGAGGACTGCTTCGTGGCTCGCCTGCACGTGCGCTCCATGGAGCAACTGGACGAGGTGCTCGACCGCATCAACGGCTATGCCGAAACCAACACTGCCATCGTCAAGAAGACCTCGGTGCCCCGCCGCCTGCCCCCGATGAACTGACAAGGAACGATCATGCGCCCATCCCTTCGCCCCCTGCTCGTCACGCTCGGCCTTTGCCTGGGTAGCCAATCGGCCTTCGCCGAGCTGAACCAGGCCGTCGATGCTGCCGTGAAACCGATGATGCAGACCTATGCCATCCCAGGCATGGCCATCGCCATCAGCCACAAGGGCCAGCAGCATTTCTTCGAATACGGCGTCGCCTCACATGAAAGCGGCCAGGCGGTGGATCGCCACACCCTGTTCGAACTGGGTTCGATCAGCAAACTGTTCACCGCCACCCTCGGCGCCTACGCCGAAGCGCGCGGCACGCTGAACCTCAGCGACAACGCCAGCCAATATCTGCCAGAGCTGCGCGGCACTGCCTTCGATCACATCAGCCTGCTGGATCTGGCTACCTACACCCCGGGTGGCCTGCCACTGCAATTTCCGGACGCGGTCAGTAGCGAACGGCAGATGCTCGACTACTACCGCAACTGGCAGGCGGTTTATGCGCCGGGTATGCAGCGGCTGTATTCCAACCCCAGCATCGGCCTGTTCGGTCACCTGGCAGCGGCCAGTATGGCCAAGCCGTTTCAGCAGTTGATGGAGAAGGACCTGTTGCCGCAACTGGGCATGCAGGAAAGCTACGTGCAAATACCGGCCGAGCAGATGACGCGTTATGCCTGGGGCTACCGCGACGACAAGGCCGTGCGCGTGAGTCCCGGCGCGCTGGATGCCGAAGCCTACGGCTTGAAATCCACTGCCGCCGACATGCTGCGCTTCATCGACGCCAACCTGCACCCCGACAAGTTGCCCGCACCGCTGCTTCAGGCCGTCAGTTCCACCCATCGCGGTTACTACCAGGTTGGTGACATGACCCAGGCCCTGGGCTGGGAGCGCTATGCCTACCCCATCAGCCTGGCGAAACTGCAGGCCGGAAATTCTGCAGAAATGGCGCTGCAACCCCAGCCGGTGGAGCGTTTCAGCGTGCCCAAGCCAGCCGAAGGTGACCTGCTACTGAACAAGACCGGTTCGACCAACGGCTTCGGCGCCTACATCCTGCTGCTGCCGGCGCGTGATATCGGCCTGGTGATACTCGCCAACCGTAACTATCCCAATGCCGAGCGCGTGCGCCTGGCGTTGCAGTTGCTCGAGAGCCTCGAACCCTAGGCTGGTTTGCAAGGCATCGGTGCGCAGGATGCGCACCTTACCCTTACAGACTGCGCGCGATCACCATCCGCTGCACGTCGCTGGTGCCTTCGTAGATCTGGCACACGCGCACGTCGCGGTAGATGCGCTCGACCGGGAAATCTTTCAGGTAGCCATAACCGCCCAGGGTCTGGATCGCCGCCGAACACACCCGTTCGGCCATCTCCGAAGCGAACAGCTTGGCCATCGACGCCTCGGTCAGGCATGGCTGGCCTGCCTCGCGCAGGCTCGCCGCGTGATGCACCATCTGCCGCGCCACGGCGATCTGCGTGGCCATGTCGGCCAACCGGAACGCCACAGCCTGGTGTTCGATGATCGGCTTGCCGAAGGTCACCCGCTCGTGGGCGTAATCGCGCGCCGCCTCGAACGCGGCGCGGGCCATGCCCACCGACTGCGCGGCGATGCCGATGCGTCCGCCTTCCAGGTTGGCCAGGGCAATGCGATAGCCTTCGCCCTCCTCACCCAGGCGCAGCTCGGCCGGAATGCGCACTTCGTCGAACTGGAGCTGGCAGGTGTCGGAGGCGTGCTGGCCGAGCTTGTCCTCGACCCGCACCACCGAGAACCCTGGCGTATCGGTGGGTACGATAAAGGCGCTGATGCCCTTCTTGCCCGCCTGCGGATCGGTGACGGCGAAGACGATGACCATGCCGGCATGGCTGCCGGAGGTGATGAATTGCTTGGCGCCATTGAGGATGTAGTGATCGCCATCGCGCCGGGCGCGGGTGCGTAGATCGCTGGCGTCGGAGCCGGCCTGCGGCTCGGTCAGGGCGAAGGCACCGAGCATGCTGCCCTCGGCCAGCGGACGGAGAAAACGCTGTTTCTGCGCCTCGCTGCCGTATTTGAGGATCGGCATGCAGCCCACCGAGTTGTGCACGCTCATGATGGTGGAGCAGGCGCCGTCGCCCGCGGCGATCTCCTCCAGGGCCATGGCGTAGGCCAGATGACCGGTTTCGGCACCGCCCCACTGCTGCGGCACCAGCATGCCCATAAAGCCCAGCTGGCCCATTTCGGTGATGGCCTCGGTTGGGAAACGATGCTCGCGGTCCCAGTCGGCGGCGAAGGGCTTGAGCCGTTCCTGGGCGAACTGGCGGGCCATGTCACGGATCAGTAGTTGTTCTTCGTTGGGCAGCATGGCTGGCTCCATACGTAGGGTGCGCCGTGCGCACCGCTGATTGGCAGAAACTCTCGGTGCGCACAGCGCACCCTACGGGTCGGTTCAATACAACTCGATGGCTACAGCGGTGGCCTCACCGCCACCAATGCACACGGACGCCACACCACGTTTAAGACCTCGCTGCTGCAACGCTGCCAACAGGGTCACCAGGATGCGAGCGCCGGAGGCGCCAATGGGATGTCCCAGGGCGCAGGCGCCGCCGTTCACGTTGAGTTTGGCGTGGTCGATGCCCAATTCACGCATGGCCACCATGGGCACCACGGCGAACGCCTCGTTGATCTCGAACAGATCGACCGTCTCCAGCGGCCACTCGATGCGCGCCAGCAAGCGCTGGATCGCCGACACTGGGGCCGTGGTGAACAGATTCGGCGCCTGGGCATGGCCGGCATGACCGATGATGCGCGCCAGCGGTTTCAGACCACGTTCCTGAGCCTCGGATAGGCGCATCAGCAGCAGCGCGGCAGCGCCATCGGAAATGGAACTGGCATTGGCCGCCGTGACCGTGCCGCCCTCACGGAACGCCGGCTTCAGGCCAGGGATCTTGTCCGGCCGAGCCTTGGGCGGCTGCTCGTCGGTATCGACCAGGCGCCGCTCACGCCCCTGCGGCGCCTCCACGGCGACGATCTCACTGGCGAAGCTGCCGTCCGTTATCGCCTGCTGGGCGCGGCGCAGCGACTCCAGGGCATAGGCGTCCTGCTCCTCACGACTGAAGCGATACTGCTGCGCACAATCCTCGGCGAAGGTGCCCATCAGCCGGCCGCGCTCGTAGGCGTCCTCCAGGCCGTCGAGAAACATGTGGTCGAGCACCTGACCATGGCCCATGCGATAACCGCCACGGGCGCGCGTCAGCAGGTACGGCGCGTTGGACATGCTCTCCATGCCGCCAGCCACCAGCACCTCGCTGCTACCGGCGAGCAACTGGTCATGACCGAGCATCAATGCCTGCATGCCCGAGCCACACATCTTGTTCAGCGTGGTGCACTGCACCGCCTGGCTCAGCCCGGCGCCCAATGCGGCCTGGCGCGCCGGTGCCTGGCCCTGGCCGGCCTGCAACACGCAGCCCATCAGTACCGTGTCCACCGCCTCGGCCGCGAGCCCGGCAAGCTCCAGGCTCGCACGGATGGCTGCAGCACCCAGTTCGGCCGCCGTAAGGCCGGCCAGATCACCAAGAAAGCCCCCCATGGGCGTGCGCACTGCACTGACGATAACGACGGGACCGAGTTGCTGTTTCATGAGTTTCACCTTCGAATCACATGGCCCGGATGCAATCCGGGAAATATGTGGGGGCCCGGATTGCATCCGGGCTAGCTATCGGTTACTTCGCCGCCATGCGCAGCGCGCCATCGAGGCGGATCACTTCACCGTTGAGCATCGCGTTCTCGACGATATGCCGTACCAGTGCGGCGTATTCGTCCGGCCGACCCAGCCGTGGCGGGAACGGCACGTTGGCCGCCAGCGAATCACGTACCTCCTGCGGCATACCGGCCATCATTGGCGTCTCGAACACGCCGGGGGCAACGCACATCACACGGATACCCGAGCGCGCCAGATCGCGCGCCGCCGGCAGCGTCAGTGCCGCGACGCCGCCCTTGGACGCAGCGTAAGCGACCTGGCCCATCTGCCCGTCGAACGCCGCCACCGAGGCGGTATTGATGATGACCCCGCGTTCGCCCTCGGTGTTCGGCGTGTTCTGCGCCATGGCCTCGGCAGCCAGGCGCAACAGGTTGAAGCTGCCGATCAGATTAATCTCGACGGTACGGCGGAAACTGTCCAGGCCATGTGCACCGTTGCGGCCCAGTACCTTCTCGGCCGGCGCGACCCCGGCGCAATTGACCAGCCCGTGCAGTGCGCCGAACGCCGCCAACGCCTGCGCCACGGCGGCCTGGCCATCCTCTTCACGGGTGATATCGGCGCATACGAAACGGGCGTTGCCGCCCAGCTCGGCGAGGGCCTGCTGGCCCGCTTCTGCGTTGATATCCAGCAGCACCACCTTGCCACCGCGCCCGACCAGCTCACGGGCTGTGGCCAGGCCAAGACCAGAGGCGCCGCCGCTGATCAGGAATACGGATTCGTCGATACGCATGCTCAACCTCTGTGATTGTTGTGGAGTGAGATTGACAGCCAGATTTGCACAGGTTTACGTTAACGTAAAGGTAAACGAGCAATGACCATGGCAACCACCTACTCCATCTCCGATCTGGCCCGCGAACTGGACATCACCACTCGCGCCATCCGCTTCTACGAGGAGCAAGGCATGCTCGCGCCGGAGCGGCGTGGCCAGGAACGCGTCTACAGCGCCAAGGACAAGGTGACGCTGAAACTCATCCTGCGCGGCAAGCGCATCGGCTTCTCGCTGGCCGAATGCCGCGAGCTGATCGAGCTCTACGACCCGGAAACCGGCAGCCGCAAGCAGCTGGAGACCTTCATGGGCAAGATCGCCGAGCGCCGTCTGCAGCTTGAACAACAGTTACTGGATATCCAGCAGATGCAGCTGGAACTGGATACCGCCGAGGAGCGCTGTCTCGCTGCCTTGGCCGAAACGACCGCGTAATCGCCCCCACGACAAGAACAACAGCAGGTGACCCCATGAGCTACCCCACCCTCAATTTCGGCCTCGGCGAAACCCTCGACATGCTGCGCGACTCGGTACATCAGTTCGCTCAGAACGAGCTGGCGCCACGTGCCGCGCAGATCGACCGCGATAACGAATTCCCCATGGACATGTGGCGCAAGTTCGGCGACATGGGCCTGCTCGGCATGACGGTCAAGGAAGAGTATGGCGGCACCGACATGGGCTATCTGGCGCATGTGCTGGCCATGGAAGAGATCAGCCGTGCCTCGGCCTCGGTGGGTCTGTCCTACGGCGCGCACTCCAACCTCTGCGTCAATCAGATCCACAAGAACGGCAGCCACGAGCAGAAGCTCAAGTACCTGCCCAAGCTGTGCTCCGGCGAGCATATCGGCGCTCTGGCCATGAGCGAGCCCAATGCCGGTTCCGACGTGGTGTCGATGAAGCTGCGCGCGGAAAAACGCGGCGACCGCTACGTGCTCAACGGCAACAAGATGTGGATCACCAACGGCCCGGACGCCCACACCTACGTGATCTACGCCAAGACCGACATCAACGCCGGCTCGCGCGGCATGACCGCCTTCATCGTCGAGCGCGACTTCAAGGGCTTCTCCCGCCACCAGAAGCTGGACAAGCTGGGCATGCGCGGCTCCAACACCTGCGAACTGGTGTTCGAGGACTGCGAAGTACCGGAAGAGAACATCTTAGGCGTCGAGGGCGGTGGCGTGCGCGTGCTGATGAGCGGCCTGGACTACGAGCGCACCGTGCTCTCCGGCGGCCCGACCGGGATCATGAGCGCCTGCATGGACGTGGTGCTGCCCTACGTGCATGAGCGCCAGCAGTTCAAGCAGTCCATCGGCGAATTTCAACTGGTGCAAGGCAAGCTCGCCGACATGTACGCCGGCATGAATGCCTCCAAGTCCTACCTGTACAACGTGGCCAAGGCCTGCGACCGCGGCGAGGAGTCGCGCAAGGACGCCGCCGCCGTGATCCTCTACACCGCCGAGATGGCCACCAGGATGGCCCTGGATACCATCCAGCTGCTGGGCGGCAACGGCTACACCAACGAATACCCGGCCGGCCGCCTGCTGCGTGACGCCAAGCTCTACGAGATCGGCGCCGGCACCAGCGAAATCCGCCGCATGCTGATCGGCCGTGAGCTGTTCAACGAGACCAAGTAAGGCATCTGTGATGGTTCCCACGCTCTGCGTGAGAACCTGAAACCGGACGCTCAGCGTCCGTTCTGGGGACGCTGAGCGTCCCTGGCGAAACTCCCACGCAGAGCGTGGGAGCGATCAAATCAAAATCGGAGCGCCACCGATGGCCATCCTGCATACCCAGATCAACACCCGCTCCCCAGAGTTCGCCGCCAACAGCGCGGCCATGCGCGAGCAGGTCAGCGACCTGCGCGCCCTGCTCGCCCGCCTGCACGAAGGCGGCGGCGCGAAGGCCCAGCAGCGCCACACCGCACGTGGCAAGCTGCTGCCGCGCGAACGCATCAACCGCCTGCTCGATGCCGGCTCCCCCTTCCTCGAGATCGGCCAGCTCGCCGCCCATGAGGTCTACGGCGAAGACGTGCCGGCCGCTGGAGTGATCGCCGGTATCGGCCGCGTCGAAGGCGTGGAATGCATGATCGTGGCCAACGACGCCACGGTTAAAGGCGGTTCCTACTACCCACTGACGGTGAAGAAGCACCTGCGTGCCCAGGCCATCGCCCGCGAGAACCGCCTGCCCTGCATCTACTTGGTGGACTCCGGCGGCGCCAACCTGCCGCGCCAGGACGAGGTGTTCCCGGACCGCGAGCACTTCGGGCGGATCTTCTTCAACCAGGCCAATATGAGCGCCATGGGCATCCCGCAGATCGCAGTCGTGATGGGCTCCTGCACTGCCGGTGGTGCCTATGTGCCGGCCATGAGCGACGAGACCATCATGGTGCGCGAACAGGCGACCATCTTCCTCGCCGGCCCGCCGCTGGTGAAGGCCGCTACCGGCGAAGTAGTCAGTGCCGAGGAGCTCGGCGGCGCCGATGTGCACTGCAAGACCAGTGGCGTGGCCGACCATTATGCAGAGGACGACGAACACGCCCTGGCCCTGGCCCGGCGCAGCATCAGCAATTTGAACTGGCGCAAGCTCGGCCAACTCGACGCCCGCGCCCCCATCGCCCCACGCTACGCCGCCGAGGAGCTGTACGGGGTGATCCCGGCCGACGCCAAGCAGCCCTTCGATGTACGCGAGGTGATCGCGCGTATCGTCGACGATTCGCAGCTGGATGAGTTCAAGGCGCTGTTCGGCACCACCCTCGTGTGCGGCTTCGCTCGCATCAATGGCTACCCTGTGGCGATCCTGGCGAATAACGGCATCTTGTTTGCGGAATCGGCGCAGAAAGGCGCGCACTTCGTCGAACTGGCCTGCCAGCGCGGCATTCCGCTGCTGTTCCTGCAGAACATCACTGGCTTCATGGTGGGCAAGAAATACGAAGAAGGCGGCATCGCCAAGCACGGCGCCAAGCTGGTCACCGCCGTGGCCTGCGCCCAGGTGCCGAAGTTCACCGTGATCATCGGCGGCAGCTTCGGCGCCGGTAACTACGGCATGTGCGGCCGTGCCTACGACCCACGTTTTTTGTGGATGTGGCCCAACGCACGAATTGGCGTGATGGGTGCGCAGCAGGCCGCCGGCGTACTGGTGCAGGTCAAGCGCGAACAGGCCGAGCGCGCCGGTCAGCATTATTCCGACGAGGACGAACAGCGCCTCAAGCAACCCATCGTCGAGCAGTATGAGAAGCAGGCGCATGCCTACTACTCCAGCGCGCGGCTGTGGGACGACGGCGTGATCGATCCGGCGCAGACCCGCGAGGTCCTGGCCCTGGCCTTGTCCGCCAGCCTCAACGCACCGATCGAACCGACCCGTTTCGGCGTGTTCCGCATGTAACACCAGTCTGTAGGAGCCCGCTTGCGGGCGATCAAAAGCATCGCCGGCAAGCCGGCTCCTACACCAGAGTTCTGAGAGCGACAGACATGACCGAATTCACCACCGTACAACTTGAGAAAGACCCGCGCGGCTTCGCCACCTTGTGGCTGAACCGCCCGGAGAAAAACAACGCCTTCAACGCCGAGATGATCCGCAAGCTGATCCTCGCCCTCGATGCCGTCGGTGAAGACAAGAGCCTGCGTTTCCTTATGCTGCGCGGCCGTGGCAAGCACTTTTCCGCTGGCGCCGACCTGGCCTGGATGCAGCACGCGGCGACCCTGGATTACAACGCCAACCTTAGCGATGCCCGTGAACTGGCCGAGCTGATGTACAACCTGCACGGTCTTAAGATCCCGACCCTGGCCGTGGTGCAAGGCGCCGCCTTCGGTGGTGCAGTGGGTCTGGCCAGTTGCTGTGACATGGCCATCGGTAGCGAAGACGCACTGTTCTCGCTGTCCGAGGTGCGCATCGGCCTGGCCCCGGCGGTGATCAGCCCCTTCGTCGTGCAGGCCATTGGCGAGCGCGCCGCCAAGCGCTACGCGCTGACCGCCGAGCGTTTCGACGGCAAGCGTGCCCGCGAACTGGGCCTGCTCGCCGAATGCTTCCCGGCCGATGAGCTGGACGCTCAGGTCGAAGCCTGGGTCGCCAACCTGCTGCAAAACAGCCCGCAAGCCATGCGCGCCAGCAAGGATCTGCTGCGCGAAGTCGGCAGCGGCGAGCTGACCCCAGCCCTGCGCCGCTACACCGAGAACGCCATCGCCCGCCTGCGCGTCAGCGCCGAGGGCCAGGAAGGCCTGCGTGCGTTCCTGGAAAAACGCCAACCTAGCTGGCAGGAGCAATGACCATGATCGACACCCTGCTGGTCGCCAATCGTGGCGAAATCGCCTGCCGTGTGATGCGTACGGCCAAGGCCATGGGCATTCGTACCGTCGCCGTACACAGCGCCATCGATGCCAATGCACGGCATGTGCGCGAAGCCGACGTCGCGGTGAATCTCGGCGGCGCCAAGCCTGGCGAAAGCTACCTGCTGATCGACAAGATCATCGCCGCCGCCAAGGCCAGCGGCGCGCAGGCCATCCACCCGGGCTACGGTTTTCTCTCGGAGAACGCCGGCTTCGCCCGCGCCATCGAACAGGCCGGATTGATCTTCCTCGGCCCGCCTGCCTCGGCTATCGACGCGATGGGCAGCAAGTCGGCGGCCAAATCGCTGATGGAAGCTGCCGGCGTACCGCTGGTGCCGGGCTACCACGGTGAGAAGCAGGATCTTGGTACCTTCCGCGAGGCCGCCGCACGTATCGGCTACCCGGTACTGCTCAAGGCCGCTGCTGGCGGCGGGGGCAAAGGCATGAAGGTCGCCGAGTCGGAAGCGCAGCTCGCCGAGACGCTGGAATCCGCGCAGCGTGAAGCGCAGTCGTCCTTCGGCGACTCGCGCATGCTGGTGGAAAAATACGTACTCAAGCCGCGCCACGTGGAGATCCAGGTATTCGCCGACCAGCACGGTAACTGCCTGTACCTCAACGAGCGCGACTGCTCGATCCAGCGTCGCCACCAGAAGGTGGTGGAAGAAGCGCCGGCGCCGGGCCTGAGCCCCGAGCTGCGCCGCGCCATGGGCGAAGCTGCGGTCAAGGCGGCGCAGGCCATCGGCTACGTCGGCGCCGGCACCGTGGAGTTCCTACTCGACGAGCGTGGCGACTTCTTCTTCATGGAGATGAACACCCGCCTGCAGGTCGAGCACCCTGTCACCGAAGCCATCACCGGCCTCGACCTGGTGGCCTGGCAGATTCGCGTCGCCCGTGGCGAGCCGCTGCCGCTAACCCAACAGCAGGTGCCGCTCAATGGCCATGCGATCGAGGTGCGCCTGTACGCCGAAGACCCGGATCACGATTTTCTCCCCGCCACCGGCACCCTGGCGCTGTACCGCGAGGCGGGTAATGGCGACGGCCGGCGCGTCGACAGCGGCGTGGCCGAGGGCGACAGCGTCTCGCCCTTCTACGACCCGATGCTGGGCAAGCTGATCGCCTGGGGCGAGAACCGCGAGCAGGCGCGCCTGCGCCTGTTGGCCATGCTCGGCAATACCCTGGTCGGCGGCGTGAAGACCAACCTGGCGTTCCTGCGGCGCATCCTCGCCCATCCGGCCTTCGCCGCGTGCGAGCTGGATACGGGCTTTATCCCGCGCCATCAGCAGCAGTTGCTGCCTGCACCGGGCGAGTTGCCGGAGGCCTTCTGGCAACTGGCAGCCGATGCCTGGGTACAGAGCGAGGCGCCGATAGAGCGCGACGACGACCCGCATTCGCCCTGGGCGACCCGCAGTGGCTGGCGCGCCGGTGGCGTGACGGAAATCGAGCTGCACCTGAGCAGTCAGGGCGAGAGCCGCAAGGTACGCGCGAGCAACCGGGCGTGCTTGCAGGGCGAAGAGCTGCTGGCGGAGATCGACGGCACGCGCCAGCGTCTACGAGCCATTCGCCGTGGCGAAAACCTCTACCTGCAATGGCGCGGTGAACTGCACGCGATCACACGCTTCGACCCCATTGCCGCCGCAGAAGCCAGCCATGCCCAGCACGGTGGCTTGAGCGCGCCCATGAACGGCAGCATCGTCCGTGTACTGGTCGAACCCGGCCAGGCGGTCGAGGCCGGCGCAGCCCTGGTGGTACTGGAGGCGATGAAAATGGAACACAGCATCCGCGCGCCCGAAGCCGGGACGGCCAAGGCGCTGTATTGCCGTGAAGGGGAAATGGTCAGCGAAGGTGCGGTGCTGGTGGAACTAGAGCCGTAGGGTGGATCACGCTTCACCGATCTACCGCATTCGCCTTGGATAAGGTGGGCTGAAGCCCACCCTACCAGCAGATCTTCGTAGGGTGGGCCGGGCGGCGATCCGCTTCAGTCGCGTAGGGTGGGCTTCAGCCCACCGTTTTGCAGAAGGTGCGCACGGCGCACCCTACGATGAAAACGAGGACATCCGATGAACCTGCCCACATCCGTACGCCTGGTCGAAGTCGGCCCGCGCGACGGCCTGCAGAACGAGAAGCAACCGATCAGCGTCGCCGACAAGGTGCGCCTGGTGGACGATCTAACAGCAGCCGGTCTGAGCTATATCGAGGTAGGTAGCTTCGTCTCGCCCAAATGGGTGCCGCAGATGGCGGGCTCTGCCGAGGTGTTCGCCGGCATTCAGCGCCAGCCAGGCGTCACCTACGCAGCCCTGACACCCAATCTGAAAGGCCTCGAAGCCGCGCTGGAGGCAAAGGTCGAGGAAGTGGCGGTGTTCGCCGCCGCCAGCGAGGCCTTCTCGCAGAAGAACATCAACTGCTCCATCGCCGACAGCCTGCAGCGCTTCGTACCGCTGATGGAAGCGGCGAAGGCGGCGGACGTACGCGTACGCGGCTACGTGTCCTGCGTACTGGGCTGCCCCTACGATGGCGAAATCGCGCCCGAGCAGGTCGCCAGCGTCGCCCGTGAGCTGTACGCCATGGGCTGCTACGAGGTATCGCTCGGCGACACCATCGGCACCGGCACCGCTGGCGCCACCCGTAAGATGTTCGAGGTCGTCGCTCGCGACATCCCGCGCGACAGGCTCGCCGGGCATTTCCACGACACCTATGGCCAGGCCCTGGCCAACATCTACGCCAGCCTGCTCGAAGGCATCAATGTGTTCGACAGTTCGGTCGCCGGCCTCGGCGGCTGTCCCTACGCCAAGGGCGCCACCGGCAACGTCGCCACCGAAGACGTGCTCTACCTGCTGCAGGGCCTGGGTATCGAAACCGGCGTGGACATGGATAAGCTGATCGCCGCTGGTCAGCGCATCTGCGAGGTACTGGGCAAGGCCAATGGCTCGCGGGTTGCGCGTGCTCGCCTGAGCCGATAGATGCCATCGCCTTCTGCACTTTAGGAGCGGATTCATCCGCGATTTTCGCGGCTAAAGCCGCTCCTACAAGGGGCTGCAGCGTATCGCCCCGTCGTTTTATCCAGAGTTTCGGAACCGATGAGAAAGTCGGTGCGATAGCAGCAAAGGTCGTCTGAGTTAAAGGTCAAATGCCCCGAACGCACTAAGCTGAAGCCCAGGGACAAGAACGACGAGGACTGACCATGCAGCAACCTCTGTGGACGCCTTCCGCCGAGCGTATCGCCGCCAGCCGAATGGATGCCTTCCGCCGCTTCATAAACGACCGCCATGCCCTGCACCTGGCCGACTACCCTGCCCTGCATGCCTGGAGCGTCGAGCAACGCGAAGCCTTCTGGCAGGCCATCGTCGATTTCTTCCAGATCCACTTCCACGCGCCCGCCGAACGAGTACTACGCGAAGGCCCGGCAATGCCCGATGCACAGTGGTTTCCCGGTACCGCCCTGAATTTCGCCGAGCATCTGCTGCGCCGCCGTGACGGTCATCCAGCGCTGGTGGCCATCGGCGAGGATGGCAGTCGCGAACAGCTCAGCCATGCGCAACTGGCTGCCCATGTCGCCGGGCTGCAACGCGCCCTGCACAACGCGGGCGTGGGCATCGGTGATCGGGTGGCTGCATTCATGCCCAACACCTGGCAAACCGTGGTGGGTATGCTCGCCACCGCCAGCATCGGCGCCACCTGGTCGAGTTGCTCGCCGGATTTCGGCACCCAGGGGGTGATCGACCGCTTCGGTCAGATCGAGCCCAAGGTACTGATCGCCGCCGCCGGCTACCGCTACGCCGGCAAGCGAATCGACCTGACCGACAAGCTCAACGAAATCCTCCCGCAACTGCCCAGCCTGGAACGGCTGGTTATCGTGCCCTACTCACGCGACGAGGCCAGCCCTACTGATTACAAGTCAGTTGCTCTAACGACCCTCTGGCAGGACTTCTACCAACCCGGCGGCGCGCCGCAGTTCACGCCTGTGCCCTTCGACCAACCGCTGTATATCCTCTATTCCAGCGGCACCACTGGCGTGCCCAAGTGCATCGTCCACGGCGTCGGCGGCACCCTGCTGCAACACGTCAAGGAGCTGGGCCTGCATACCGACCTTGGGCCCGACGACACTCTGTTCTACTACACCACCTGCGGCTGGATGATGTGGAACTGGCTGATTTCCGGCCTGGCCCTGCGCGCCACCCTGGTGCTCTACGACGGCTCGCCCTTCCATCCCGAACCGGCCCGCCTGATCGATCTGATCGACGCCGAGGACATCTCCATCTTCGGCACCAGCGCCAAGTTCATCGCCGCACTGGAGAAAGCTGGCGTCATACCTCGTGAAAGCCACAAGCTGAGCAGGCTCAAGGCCATTCTTTCCACCGGCTCGCCACTGGCCCACGAGAGCTTCGAGTACATCTACCGCGACGTGAAACGTGACCTGTGCCTGTCGTCGATTTCCGGCGGCACCGACATCGTCTCCTGCTTCGCCCTGGGCAACCCGACCCTGCCAGTCTGGCGCGGTGAACTGCAGTGCAAGGGCCTGGGGATGGACGTGCAGGTGTGGAACGACAATGGCCAGGCGGTGACAGGGGAAAAAGGTGAACTGGTCTGCGCCAGACACTTTCCTTCAATACCCGTGGGCTTCTGGAACGACGCAGATGGCGAGAAATTCCACGCTGCCTATTTCGCCACGTTCCCCGGCGTCTGGGCCCACGGTGATTATGCCGAGGAAACCGCGCATGGCGGCCTGGTCATCCACGGCCGCTCCGACGCCGTGCTCAACCCGGGCGGCGTACGCATCGGCACCGCAGAGATCTATCGCCAGGTGGAAAAGGTGCCGCAAGTGCTGGAGTCAATTGTCATTGGCCAGGATTGGCAGGGCGATGTGCGCGTGGTGCTGTTCGTGCGTCTGCGTGATGACGTGACGCTGGACGACACCCTGCGCGAAGAGATTCGCCAAGTGATCCGCGCCAACACCACGCCGCGACACGTGCCGGCGAAAATCATCCAGGTCGCCGATATCCCGCGCACCCTCAGCGGCAAGATCGTCGAGCTCGCAGTACGCAATGTCGTCCACGGCCGCCCGGTGAAGAACACCGATGCCTTGGCGAACCCACAAGCGCTGGAGCTGTATCGCAGCCTGGCAGAGCTGCGAAACGAGTTGTAGCCATAAGCCACCAGTCAGAAAAAATCACTATACTGGCGCCATTTTTTCGTCTTCACAGCAGCTGAGTCCTGGCCAAGACCAACTCGGCAAATGGCAAGGTGGCGACATGAACATCATCCAGCGCAACAACGTTCAACGCTTGAAAGCGGAAACGACCGATGCCCCAACGTTCATCTACGGCCACGGCTTCGGTTGCAATCAGGAGATGTGGAGCAAGGTCACGCCGGCCTTCAGCCAGCACTGGCACCAGGTGCTGTTTGACTATGTCGGCAGCGGCCGCTCCGATGCCAGCGCCTTCCACCCTGCCCGCTATGCCCAGCTGGAGGGTTACGTGGAAGACCTTCTGGAAGTATGCGATGTGCTCGAACTCTCGGGTGATCTGACCTTCGTTGGCCACTCGATCAGTTGCAGCGTCGGCATTCTTGCTGCCATCAGGCGGCCCGAACTGTTCTCCCGGCTGATTCTTCTCGGCCCCTCCCCCTGTTTTCTCAACGATCCGCCCGACTATCGCGGCGGGTTCGAACGCAGTGACCTGGAGGGGCTGCTGGAGCTGATGGCCCATAACTATCTGGGCTGGGCCCAGCAGTTCGCACCACTGGTATCGGCCGACGAGACTCCCGCAGTCACCCGGCAGCTCTCCGACAGCTTCTGCTCGACCGACCCAATCATGGCCCATGCCTTCGCTCAAGCCACCTTCTTCTCCGATATCCGCCCGGCGCTACAGTCGTGTCCGTCGCCCAGCCTGATCCTGCACCACCAGCGTGATGCACTGGTTCCCACATCAGTTGCCGACTATCTGCATACCGCACTCACGGGCAGCACCCTGGAAACGCTGGACGTCAGCGGTCATTGCGCGCACATGAGCCATCCTGAACTGGTGAGCGCCGCCATGCATCGCTACCTGCAGGGAGCACGCACACGTGTTCTATCTTGATCGCCTACCCGGCCCGGTACTGGTCACTGACTGCAACGGCCGAATCAAGCACTCCAATTGCGATTTCAAGCGCCTGGCAGGTGCGGGCGCGGCCGAAGGCATGGATCAGTTCTTTCCGCCGGCCAGTCGCATCTTCCTGCATACCCACGCCTGGCCCCTGTTGCTTCGCAACGGCGAGTTCAGTGAGCTTTACCTGCAACTGCAATCAGAAAACGGCCAGTCAATACCCGTCATGGCCAACGCACGCATCAGCGAAGTCGATGGCGCGCCGGAGGTCATCTGGCTGTTCTTCGTCGCCAAGGATCGCCAACGTTTCGAAGCAGAGCTGCTCAAGGCTCGCGAACAGGCGCAGGAAAGCGCAGCACAACTGGCCAAGGCCAACCTGGCGCTGCAGAGCGCCTACGCCCAGTTGGCCAACTATGCGGTGGAAATTCAGAGTGAAGCCGAGCAGCTTGCACAACTGAGCCATACCGACCCACTGACTGCGCTGAGTAATCGCAGGGCACTGTCAGTGCATGTCGAGCAGTGGCTCGGCAACGTCAGCGACCTGGCTTGCGGCAGCCTTTTGTTGATCGATATCGACCACTTCAAACAGATCAATGATCGCTTCGGCCATGCCGAGGGAGATCGCGTTCTGGTGGATATGGCGCAACGTCTTCTGGCCAGCGTGCGCAGTGGCGACAGCGTGGTGCGCTACGGCGGCGAAGAGTTCGCGATATGGCTGCCCAACGCCGATCTCGCTGAAGCCAGCGACATCGCCGAGCGCGTGCATGATCAGATCAAGGCGCTTGAGGTCGCCAACGAACCGGTCACGGTAAGCATCGGCATCGCCAGCCTGAAACCCTGCGAACGCTACCTGGAGCGTCTGCTGGCGGCAGCCGACAAAGCCCTTTACACAGCCAAAGCCCAGGGCAGGAATCGCAGCATTCGGCACGAGTAGCCGGCTCAGGATCGGTCGCTGCATCGGGCCGCAAACGCCTCCTATACTGGAGCGACAATGACAACAGGATGTTCGTCGTGAACACGTTTTTCTGCCTGCTGCTGGCGTTGATGCTAGCTGGAACCGCATCCGCCCACGAGCCCATCAAGCTATACATGCCAGACGCGCCACCCCTGACGCTGCATCACTACGAGGGCGGCCATGGCATGGCAGGTGACGTGGTACTGGCTGCGCTGGCCAGGATCGGCAAACTCACCGACATCGTCGCCGAGCCCTGGCCACGCGCCCAGGTCAACGTGTCCAGGGGCAGAAACATGCTGATCATTCCCCTGTCACGAACGCCCGAGCGCGAGGAGCTATATACCTGGATTGCCTCGATCATGGAGCTGGAGCGCGCCTTCTTCAGCCTCGACGAGCCGGTCACCAGCTTCATGCAGGCCCGTCAGCGTTATCGCCGCATAGGTGTCGGCATGGGCACGGCGCAGGTGGGCATCCTGCAGCGCCAGGGTTTCAGCGACGAGCAGATCGTGCAACTCAAGCTGGGCGAAAACCCGGCCCATCTGCTCAGCCTTGGACGTATCGACGCCTGGTTCACCGGGGTGCCGGAGGCGCTGTACATCTGGGAAAGCTCGGCCTATCGCGAACAGAACCTGCGCAGGAGCCCCACCCTGGCCAGCACCGGCCTGTATCTGGGCTGCTCGAAGGACTGCGATGCGCAACTGGTCGAACAGCTGCGCGCCGCCATCAGCGAACTGGAAGAGGACGGCGTCAGCCAGCGGCTGCGTCAGGCCTATCTGCCGCTGCAGCCCGACCCTTAAATCCCCTGTCGCCCCGGGTCTTCCGGCGGTTGCTCCTGCTCGATGTCCTCCAGTTTCAGCTCCAGCCCCCAGTCGCCTGCAGCAGCGGCTTTCGCTGCAGGTGCCGGCGTGACAACCGGCGCAGCGGCGGCGGGTGCAGGCATGGCATTGGCCGGATTGTCGCGATGGAGCTTGAGCTTCAGGCGCACGTTGTTCGCCGAGTCAGCGTTCTTCACCGCCTCCTCCTCGTCGATCGCACCTTCGTGCACCAGGTCGATCAGCGCCTGATCGAAGGTCTGCATGCCGAGGTTCTTGGATTTCTCCATGATTTCCTTGAGCTCGGAAAACTCGTTGCGCTTGATCAGATCGCGCACCGTCGGCGTACCCAGCATTACCTCCACCGCGGCGCGGCGCTTGCCATCGACGGTTTTGACCAGACGCTGCGAAACGAATGCCTTGAGGTTGTTGCCCAGGTCGTTCAGCAGTTGCGGGCGGCGATCCTCGGGGAAGAAGTTGATGATGCGATCCAGCGCCTGGTTGGCGTTGTTGGCATGCAACGTGGAAATCGCCAGGTGCCCGGTATCGGCGAAGGCCAGGGCATGCTCCATAGTCTCGCGGTCGCGGATCTCGCCGATCAGGATCACGTCCGGCGCCTGGCGCAGGGTGTTCTTCAGTGCGGCATGGAAGCTGCGGGTATCCACGCCCACCTCGCGCTGGTTGATGATCGACTTCTTGTGCCGGTGCACATACTCCACCGGGTCTTCGATGGTAATGATATGGCCGCCGCTGTTGCGGTTGCGGTAGTCGATCAGCGCCGCCAGGGAGGTCGACTTGCCCGAACCGGTACCGCCGACGAACAGCACCAGGCCGCGTTTTTCCATCACCGTGCCGAGCAGCACTTCGGGCAGTTTGAGGTCTTCGAAGCGCGGAATATCCAGCTTGATGTTGCGCGCGACGATGGATACCTCGTTACGCTGTTTGAAGATGTTGATGCGAAAACGCCCCACACCGGCCAGCGATATCGCCAGGTTCATCTCCAGTTCGCGCTCGAATTCCTCACGCTGGGCACTGTCCATGATCGAATCGGCAATGGCCGCCACATCGCCCGCCTTCATCGGCTCCTGGCTCAGCGCCTTGAGCACGCCATTGAACTTCGCGCAGGGCGGCGCGCCGGTAGAAAGATAGAGATCGGAACCATCCTGAGTGGACAGGATTTTCAGCATTGCTTGGAGATCCATGGCGGCGTTTCCGTGAGCGCGATTGAAATACCATAGGCCATGATTGATCCGCGCTGCGGACAACACACAACCCATAAAATTGACGCCATTCTGCTGGCGCAATGAATGCTGGCACAATAGCGCCCTGACAGATTTGAGGACCCCATCAATGGCAAAGGCAATGGCCCGCCACATCCTGGTCAAGACCGAAGCGGAAGCCGCCGCGCTGAAGAAGCGCATTGCCGCCGGCGAAGCCTTCGATGTGCTGGCGCGCAAGCACTCCACCTGCCCCTCCGGCAAGAAAGGTGGCGACCTAGGTGAAGTGCGGCCCGGGCAGATGGTGCGTGCGGTGGATCAGGTGATCTTCAAGAAGGCGCTGCGTGAAGTGCACGGCCCGGTGAAGACCCAGTTCGGCTACCACCTGATCCAGGTGTTCTATCGCGACTGAGCCCTGCTCAGGCGCCTGGCTCGCCCATGAACTCGATGATCTTGCTCCTCAGCCAGCGCTCGGCGGGATCGTTGTCGGTCACCCCACTCCAGACCATCGACAGATCCGAATTGACCAGCTCGAATGGCGGGTCATCGGCACGCAGGCGGGTCCCTTCGATCAGTGCTGCCGCGGCGAAATCCGGTACCGTGGCGAGCATTTCCGTACCGGCGATGATCGAGCGCAAGCCACTGAACTGCGGCACCGCCAGCACCACGCGACGCGAGCGATCCAGGCGCGCCAGGTCGTTGTCGATGTTGCCGCACAGATCTCCCGAAAACGACACCAGCGCATGCGGACGCGAACAGTACTCGTCCAGCGTCAGCGCGCCAGGGCGGTCGTCACCGCGCAGCACCTTGACCTTCATCTCGCGCAGCTTGCGCCGCTTGGCGTTGGCCGGCAGCTCGGTGGTGTAGCTGACGCCAACGGAAATTTCCCCCGAGGCCAACATCGCTGACATCAACAGGAAGTTGACCCGGCGCACCACGATCACCACCTCCGGCGCCTCTTCGCGAATCTGCTTGAGCAACGCCGGGAACAGACCGAACTCGGCATCATCGGACAGACCGATGCGGAAGGTGTCGCGGTTGCTGGCCGGGTTGAACTCTCGGGCACGGCTGACCGCGCCCGAGATGGTATCCATGGCCGGCTGCAGCTCCTTGAGAATCGCCAGCGCTCGCGCCGTCGGTTCGAAACCACGGCCGTTGCGCACCAGCAACGGATCGTCAAACAGATCACGCAGCCGGGCCAGCGCCGCACTGACCGCCGGCTGGCCAAGAAAGAGCTTCTCGGCGGCACGGGTCAGGTTCTTCTCGAACATCAGGGTTTCGAAGATCACCAGCAGATTCAGGTCGACGCGGCGCAGGTCGTTGCGATTCATTCAGGGCTCTCGAGCACGGTGTGATTGACGCATTAAAGCAGCAACCTCCGTGCCCACATAGCCCAGATCAGAGGCCCAGCTCGGACAACCCCGGATGATCGTCAGGACGACGCCCCTGGGGCCAGCGAAACTTGCGCTCGGACTCCTGAATGGGCAGATCGTTGATGCAGGCATAGCGATTGATCATCAGGCCGTCGGCGCCGAACTCCCAGTTCTCGTTGCCGTAGGAGCGAAACCAGTTGCCCGAATCGTCGCGCCATTCATAGGCATAGCGCACGGCAATGCGGTTGTCGGTGAACGCCCAGAGCTCCTTGATCAGACGGTACTCCAGCTCCTTGGCCCACTTGCGCTCGAGGAAGGCACGCGCCTGATCGCGGCCATTGGCGAACTCGGCGCGGTTGCGCCAACGCGTATCGAGGCTGTAGGCCAGGGCTACCCTGGCGGCATCACGGCTGTTCCAGCCATCCTCGGCCAGGCGCACTTTCTCGATGGCGCTCTCGCGAGTGAACGGCGGCAGCGGCGGACGAACTTCATTATTTGACGACATGACGGCACCTCAGGCTTGCGGGGGATTTAGCCCATCACTGGGCAACAGGGTTTGCAGGAGCAGTTGCGCGGTGCGACCAGCACTGTCGGCCGCGTCGGCCTGGCCGGTGACCATGGCGACGGCCGTTGCGCCATCGATCAGCAGGAGAAACTGCCTGGCCATCGCCTCGGGATCGGCAAAGCCGCAAGCCGTGGTCAGCTCGTTCAGGTAGGCCAACAGGCGTTGTTTGTGCAGCAACGCGACGGCGCGGATCTCGCTGTCGGGATCACCGACCTCCCCTGCCGCATTGATGAAGGCGCAGCCATGGAAGTCAGGTGCGCAGAACCAGCTGCGCAGCAGTGGGAACACGGCCAGCAGCCGCTCGCTCGGCGATCCCGCAGAAGTGCCGGCGATGAACCATTGCATCCAGCGTTCATCACGCGCGCGCAGCGCAGCGGCAACCAGCATTTCCTTGGTTGGATAGAGGCGGTAAATGCTTTTACGCGCCACCCCCGACGCCTTAACGATGGCGTCCATGCCAGTGGCGTTGATACCACCGGCATAGACCAGGCTTTCGGTGGCTTGCAGCAAGCGCTGCTGTAGAGAGACATCTTCGAGCATGGTTCAAACCATAGAGAATGATCGTTCTCAGCAAGATAGAACGATCATTCTCAAAGGTCAAGCAAATGCATAAACGTCGGGTCAAGTCCCCCTGCGAAACGTCAACTGGCGCCAAGCTACGCTAGCTGCAAAGGAGGTATTCACTGAATCTCGCCACCCCCTGCTCCAGCGGTAGATCAAGTCCGTTGGCAAGGTAGGCGACCGTTCGATAGAAACCAGCCAGCATCAATATCTCCAGAACCTGCTCATCATCGAAGTACTCCCGGATGCGGGCGAACTCCTCATCGCTCAGCGTTGCACGCTCGTGCAGCGCATCGACGGTGATCAGCAAAGTAGCTTCTTCGACAGACCACATTTCAGGACGCAATGGCCTGTCCAACGTAGCGCTCACCTCCTCCCTGCTCAAGCCAGCCGCTTCGCCGAAGACCGTCACATGAACGCCCCATTCGTACTCACAGCCAGTCAGTGCGCAGCATCTGTCGATGACCAGCTCGCGCTGACGCAGCGTCAGCAGCTTGCCGTCCAACAGGGCTCCCGCCGTGAACTTTTGCCATGCGCGCCTGCTGCTCGCCAGGGTCCTGAATAGCACCAGAGGCGGTACACCTGCGCCCATGATCCTGTCGAAGGACGCCTGGATTTCCTCCGCATAGGGTTCGTTCAGTGCCGAGATTCTGCTCATGCTGTATTCTCCGCTATCGAATATGTAGCAACAGTATTGCTACATATTTTGTAGCAAACAAGAGCGATAAACAGAGGTGATAAGCCCAGCATGACTTCATCGATTATCAATGGACGCCGCCCGATCATGGCGCTGCTGGACCTGCTCGGGCAGAAATGGGCGCTGCGGGTTATTTGGGAGCTGCGCAATGGCGCGCTCAACTCCAGGGCCTTGAGAAGTGCTTCAGGGGAGATATCGCCAACGGTGCTGCAGAGCCGAATCAACGAGCTACGAGCAGCAGGCATCGTCGTATCGGGCGACAACGGTTACTCACTGACTGCCTTGGGGGTCGAGCTCTCAGAGACGTTCATCCCGCTTTATCACTTTGCCGGCAAATGGGCGGATCATCTCGAGCAGAATTCGGAGCAAGACGGTTAGTCGAGCATCAGCGCCGTGACAACACTGGCGCATGCTCGGCCATCAGCGCTACCACCCAGTCGATGAATACCCGCAGCTTGGCACTGACATGGCGGTTCGGCGGGAAGGCCAGGTACATCGGCATCGGTTTCATCTGCCAGTCCTCGAATAAACGCACCAGCTCCCCGCTGGCCAGGTGTGGTTTGGCCATGTAGTGCGGCAGCCAGAGCATGCCCAGGCCCGCCAGGCCCGCAGCCAGATAGGCGTTGCCATCGTCGACCGTCAGCAGCGGGCGGCCATGGGCCTCGATGCGTTCTTCACCCCGCTGCATCGCATAGGGCAAGGCCTTGCCGGTGCGCGACCAGAGAAAACCCACCGTGTGATGGCCAGCCGCCTCCAGCTCGCGCGGATGCATCGGCGTGCCGGCGCGTTGCAGGTAACCCGGCGTGGCGTAGATGCCGAGCTGCAGATCGCCGACATGGCGCGCGATCAGCGATTGATCGGTGATCTCACCGCCGCGCACCACGCAGTCGACGTTCTCACCGATGATGTCGATGAGCCGATCACTAACGCCCATGGTCAGCTGAATTTCCGGATAGCGCGCATAGAAAGCCGGCAAGGCCGGGATCAGCAGCATGCGCGCGAAGGGGCTGGGCACGTCCACGCGCAGGCGGCCACGCGGCGCCATCGATGCGCTGGACAGGCTGGTCTCGGCATCGTCGACATCTGCCAGCAAGCGCACGACGCGCTCGTAGTAGGCGGCCCCGTCAGCGGTGACGTTGACCTTGCGCGTGGTGCGGTTGAGCAGGCGCACGCGCAGCCGCGCCTCCAGTTGCTGCACGAGTTGGGTCACGCTGGTCTTGCTCATGTGCAGGGTGGCGGCTGCCTTGGTGAAACTGCCGGTTTCCACCACGCGGGCGAAGGCCTGCATCGCATCGAAACGATCCATTTCACGTCTCTCTCGGCTATTGATTGTTTGGATTCTACAAACAGTCATGACCAGAGTTGCTCGTTTATCCAGCCCCGCCGTGTTTTTAAAGTGATTCCATCGTTAACAGCGGGCCGTAGTGGCCCAGATGGAGGCAACAATGACCAGCAAACGTGATGTGGTTTTCCCGGCCGACCGCCATGACCTGTATGAACTTCATCGCTATTCACCGGCGATTCGTTCCAACGGCTTTCTGTTCGTTTCCGGCCAGGTCGGCAGTCGCAAGGACGGCTCGCCCGAGCCCGACCTGAAGGAGCAGGTACGCCTTGCCTTCGCCAACCTCAATGCGATCCTCGCCGAGGCCGGTTGCAGCTTCGAAGACGTGGTTGACACCACCGTGTTCATGGTCGATCCGCACGCGCAGTTCGAGACCATCTGGGAGGTGGTAGCCGACTATTGGGGCGAAGCCCCTTATCCGACAGTGACCGCTATCGGCGTGACCTGGCTGTCCGGCTTCGACTTCGAGATCAAGGTGATCGCCAAACTGCCGTAATGAGCAGCGGTTGCGCCCCTGCAGACGAGGGCGCGACCGAAAGGCTTAGAGGTGAGTGAAGACGCGCTCGGCTGGCAGACGCGACTTCGGCAGCGCGGCATTGAAATCGCCGTCGCTGTGATACCCCAGCGCCACCGCGACCATGCTGCTCAGCCCCTGAGCGGCCAGCCCCAGCTCTTCATCCAGCGCCTCGCGGTCGATGCCCTCCATCGGCGTGGCGTCCACGCCCTTGGCCGCAGCGCCCAGGAGCAAGGTGCCCAGCGCCAGATAAGCCTGTTTCTCCGCCCAGTGCGGGATATCGCCGAGGCCACGGTGCAGTTCGACGTAGCTGCTGCGGGTGTTGTGCTGGGTGGTGCGCGCCGCGTCATCGCGGAAGCGGCCATCATCGGCCTCCTGCTGCAGCACATCGGCCAGGTACGCATCATCGAGGTCACGACGGGCGCAGATCAGGATCACGTGCGAGGCATTGAGGATCTTCGACTGGTTATAGGCGAAACCGCCCTGAGCGCCCTTGGCCAGGCGCGCCTTGCCTTCTGCAGTGCTCGCCACGACGAAGTGCCAGGGCTGCGAGTTGACCGAAGACGGCGACAGGCGCAGCAACTCCAGCAGCTCGTCGATGATCGCCTGATCCACCTGGCGGCTGGCATCGTAAGCCTTGGTGGTGTAACGCTGACGCGCGAAGGAAATGGGGCTCATGAACACTCTCCTGATCGATGGATGACGCGAAGTGGACGCCAGTCTGCAGCATGCCTGTGCACGAAAAAAGCTGGCAAAGCCGCTAGGAGTTTCAAAGCAAAGATGAAAATGCAGGCATCAGCCCTCTAGCGAGCCACGCCAGCGGTCTGCAAACACTCGATAAAACCCGCCACGGCCGCCGAACGACTGGCCTTGGGATACAGCGCGCCGATCTCGCGATGAATTGCCGTCGGGCCGAGCGCGATTGCGCGAACACTGGCCGGCAGCGGCAGGATGGTTTCCGTCAACGGCACCACGGCCACGCCAAGGCCACTCTCGACCATCGACAGCATCGCCTGTATATCGTCGACCTCGATCCACTCCTGCAGCGTTAAAGAATGGTCGCGTAGAAAGCGCTCCACTTGGCGACCTCCGAAGGAGGAGCGGCTATAACGGATAAAAGGCTGCTCGCGAATCACCGACAGCCAGTCATCGCCAGCCACGTTGCTGGCGGCAAGCAGCACGTAGTTCTCGCATGCCAGCGGCGCCCACTCCAGTTCCCGCGGCGGCTCGAACGCCGGACGAATGAGGATCGCCAGGTCGAGCTCCCCCGCTTCGACTCGATCCATCAACTGCAGGGAAACGCCTGGCGACAGATTCACCCGGCAGTTGGCAAAGCGCTGGCGGAACGGCACCAGGGCGCGCGTGAGGATGGTCGCGTGCACCGAGGCGATCGCGCCGATCTCCAGCGGTTTGGCCCATTCCTCGTCCTGGGTCGGCTCGCCCAAGGCATCGAAACCAGCGACCAGCGCCTCGGCACGCGCCAACGTACGCAGCCCTGCAGCATTCAGCGTGGCCGAGCGACCGGTGCGATCGAACAGGGCGAAACCCAGGCTTTCTTCCAGGCGGCGCATATGGCCACTGACGGCCGCCTGGGTCAGGCCGATACGCTCACCAGCGGCGCTGAAGGTGCCATAGCGCGCCACCGCGATAAGGGTTCGCAGTTCGATGATCATGTCGATTGATAAGATTCTGTTTTGCTCATGATCAGAACATATAGTTTTTTAAGAGGCTTGTCGCCGAATAGGATGATTCCACTCACCAACGAGGGAACCCCGATGACCGCACTATGCCCGTTCCACCTGGCCTTTCCGGTTGACGACCTGACCGCCGCTCGCGACTTCTACGGCAACCTGCTCGGTTGCAGCGAAGGTCGCAGCTCGTCAGAGTGGATCGACTTCAATTTCTACGGCCACCAGATCGTCGCCCACCTGGCGCCTGACGAAGCAGGCGCAGTACCGGCCAACGCGGTCGATGGCCACGGCGTGCCGGTGCGCCACTTCGGCGTCGTCCTGCCGATGCACGACTGGCAGGTCGCTGCCGATAAACTCAGCGCCGCCGGTGTCGAGTTCATCATCAAGCCCTATATCCGCTTCAAGGGCGAGCCAGGCGAGCAGGCGACGATGTTCTTCAAGGACCCGAGCGGCAACGCCGTCGAAATGAAGGCGTTCGCCGACATCAACAACCTGTTCGCCCGCTGACAGCGAAAGGAACACCCCATGCAAACGCTCAAGGTTGCAATTGCCGGTTTCGGCGGTGTTGGCCGCACCACGGCCAACCTGCTGCTGCAACGTCGCGACCGCTATCGCCAGGTCTATGGCGTGGATGTGCGACTGGTTGCCGTATGTGGCTCACGCGCCGGCCTGGCCGATGCCAATGGCCTGCAGGCCAACCAGCTGGACGACCTGCTGCCCGGGCTGTCCGGCCCGGACTTCGTCGCAGCGAGCGGTGCCGAGGTGCTGATCGAGGCCGGCCCCAGCGATTTTCGCAGCGGCGGGCCAGGCCTGGACTACTTGTGTGCGGCACTTTCCGCCGGGCGGGACTGCATCGTCATCTCCAAGGGCGCGCTGGTGCACAGCGGGCCGCGCCTGCGCGAACTGGCGCGCGCCTCCGGGGCGCAGCTGAAGCTCAGCGGTGCAGCCGCGGCCGCCCTGCCCACGCTCGACCTGCTCGAGCACAGCCTGGCCGGCTGCAAGGTGCTCAGCGTCGAGGGCATTCTCAACGCCACCACCAACTACCTGCTCGACGCCATGCGCACCCAGGGGCTTGGCTTCGATGCGGCGCTACGTGAGGCGCAGGCCGGCGGCTTCGCCGAGGCGAATACGCGCAACGACACCGAAGGCTGGGACACCGCCTGCAAACTCCTGCTGCTGGCCAACTTCGGCCTTGGCGCCGAGCTGACAATGGCTGACGTCGAGGTCGATGGCATCCATTCGATCACCGCGCAGCGTATCGAAGCCTGGCAAGCACAGGGCCTGGTTCCCCGTCTGGTCGGCAGCCTCAGCTACGTGAACGGCGCGATCCGCGCCAGCGTCGGGATCAAGACCTACCCGCTGTCCGATCCCTTCGCTCAGGTGAACGGGAAGAACAAGGCCATCCGCATCAGCAGCGACGCCATGGGCGAGACGATCGCCATCGGCGGCGGCGCTGAACCCCTCGCCACCGCTGCCGCCGCGCTGAAGGACTTCGAACATATTCTCCAGGCCAGGGGGCGCTCCCCCCTGCTTTATTGACGGACATTGCGCATGACCCAACTTACCCTGCAAGCCATCCGCCACGTCGGTTTCGAGGATCTCGGCAGCTTCGAGGCACCGCTGCGTACTGCCGGCTACCAGATCGAGTACATCGACGCCGCGGAACGTGACCTCAGCCAACTCGACCCGCTCGCAGCCGACCTGCTGGTGGTGCTTGGCGGCCCTATCGGCGTCTATGACCACGACCGCTACCCGCTCGTCTCCACTGAACTGGAACTGCTGCGCGTACGCTTGGCAGCCGATAAGCCGACGCTGGGCATCTGCCTCGGTGCGCAGCTGATGGCAGCAGCACTGGGCTCCAGCGTCTATCCAGGGCCAGCCAAGGAAATCGGCTGGTCGACCCTGGAACTGGCAGCCCCCGACTATCAGCCACTTGCCGCCCTGCGCGATATCGCCGTACTGCATTGGCATGGCGACACCTTCGACCTGCCGGAAGGCTGCACCCTGCTCGCCTCGACCCCGCTATGCCGCCAACAGGCCTTCGCTCGCGGGCAAAACGTGCTGGGCCTGCAATTTCACCCGGAAGTGCGCGGCGACCTCTTCGAGCATTGGCTGCTGGGCCATGCCAGCGAACTGGCCAACTCGGGCATCGATCCCGTCACCCTGCGTCACGACGCCAAGCGTAATGCCAGCGCCCTCGAACAAGCGGGCACCATCATGCTCGGCGCTTGGCTGGCCAAGCTGAAGCACTGAGCACAGCAGCAGGCCCGAGCCTCATGAAAAGGCTCGGGCACCGCCGCCTCATTCAGCGCCTACAGCCTGTAAACACTTCGTAAATGCGATGGATTTTCATTAACTCACCTAGTAAAAGATAGCTTGCTTTCGATCCTGTCTGGAGCAGCGCTTGCTGCTGCTCGTTTCGCCCCGGAGTCCAGCATGTCTATCCGCTCTCACCTGCAACGCACAGCGGCGGCGATTACCACGTCGCTGCTGCTCGCCCTGCCCCTGCATGCCAGCGAACGCACGCTGGACAGCGCCTACGGTCCAGTGACAATCAGCGGCACTGTGCAGCGCGTGGTGGCACTGGGCGACAGCGCCCTGGATGCGGCGCTGTCGCTCGGCGTGCAACCGGTCGGTACCCTGGCCAGTCGCGGCGGCGACGACGTGCCGGACTATCTCAAGACCACGGCAGGCAAGATCACCCTGGTGGGCAGCGTGCGTGAACCCAACCTGGAAGCCATCCTGCGCCTGCAGCCGGACCTGGTACTGGCCTCCAGCGATCTGTCACGCGACCTGTACGCCAAACTGAGCCTGATGGCGCCCACCGTGGTACCCGCCGGCAATTCCTTCCAGGACTGGCGCGAGACCTACATGACCTATGCCCAGGCCCTCGGCAAACAGGAAGAAGGCCAGCAACGCCTTGCCGAGATCGAGAAACGCAGCGCCGAACTGCGCCAGCGTCTGCCGCAGGGCCAGGCAGTCAGCGTAGTGCGCTGGAACCCGCAGGGGCCGGTGATCATGTCCAGCCACCTGTTCGTTGGCCAACTGCTGAAAGACCTCGGCCTGCGTGCCAACGAACTGGCCGCAGCCCAGGCGCAGAAACCACACAGCGACGTACTGAGCCTGGAGAACCTGTCACGCATCAATGCCGACTGGATCTTCCTCGCCACGCTCAATCCAGATGGTCGCAAGGCCCTGGAAGACGCGCGCAAGCAGCCTGCCTTCACCCGCCTGCCAGCCGTCGCCGACGGTCATGTGGTAACCGTCGACGGCCAGATCTGGAGCAGCAGCTCCGGCTACCTGGCGGCTCAGCAGGTACTCGATGACGTGGAGAAGGCCCTGCTCGACTGATGCTCGCGTCACGCCTTTCCGTTCCCAAGGCATTGGCCGGCGCAGCGCTGTGCCTGATGCTTTTGTGCGTCGCCAGCCTGCTGTTGGGCGCGGGTGACATCGGCCTCCTGCCCAGCCTGCAAGCCCTGCTCGGGGGCAGCGATGACGATGCCCGCTTCATTGTCTTCGAATTGCGCTGGGTGCGTACCGAACTGGCCCTGTTGGTCGGCCTCGCCCTAGGCGCGGCCGGTGTACTGCTGCAAGCGGTGACGCGCAATCCGCTGGCTGAACCCGGACTGCTCGGGGTCAGCGCCGGCGCCTCGTTCGCCGTGGTGCTGGCGATCAACCTGGGCGCCTCGGCTGCAAGCCTGCACATGGGCGTCGCCATGCTGGGTGCGCTGGTGGGTTGCGTGCTGGTGCTGCTGGTCACGCGCATGCGCGGCGTCGGTGATGACCCTGTGCGACTGGTGCTGGCCGGCGCTGCTTTCTCCGGCATGCTCGGCGCGTTCAGCAGCCTGCTGCTGTTATGGGATCAGCGCACCGCCGATGAAATGCGCTTCTGGGTCATCGGCGCCCTGGCGGGCCGTCCGCTGGACACGCTCGACTGGAGCCTGCCCGGACTGATCGGCGGACTATTGGTGGCGCTGCTGGTGGTGCGTCCGCTGGCCGCCCTGGCGCTGGGCGAACGCGTCGCCAGCGGCCTTGGTCATCATCCGCAACTGACGCGCCTGGGCACCCTGCTGGCCGTGGCGATACTGGTCGGCACCGCTACGGCTGCCGCCGGCCCCATCGCCTTTATCGGCCTGATCGTGCCCTATATCGCTCGCCGCCTGGTGGGCTCCGATATCCGCCGCACCCTGGGCCTGAGCATGCTGCTCGGCCCCTGCGTCCTGCTACTGGCCGACGTCATCTCGCGCCTGCTGGTACGCCCCTACGAACTGCCGGTGGGCGTGGTGACCGCCTTCGTCGGCGCGCCGATCCTGATTGCCGTGGTGCGCAACCAGCGCCTGCCGACCCTGTGACATGAACATTTCTTCCTCACGCCCCCTACTCGCCCCGGCCGGACATCACCTGCTGCGCCTGGGTGACTGCAGCCTGCTGCTGCACCGGCGCAGCATGGTCGTCGCATTGCTCCTCAGCCTGCTGCTGGTCGCTGTCGCCACCTGGATACTGGCGGCAGGCGACGACACCCTGACGCCCTGGAAAGCCCTGCAGGCCGCCTTCGGTCAGGGCGAGGCGTTGCAGGTGTTCCTGATTCAGGAGCTGCGCATGCCCCGGCTGATCGCCGGCCTGCTCAGCGGCGCCGCCCTTGGCGCTTCCGGCTGCCTGCTGCAGACCCTGGCGCGCAATCGCCTGGCCACGCCAGGGGTGATCGGTATCGACAACGGCGCAACCGCCTTCGCCGTCGCCTCCATCGTCGCCGTGCCCACCAGCCTGGCGCCGTCGGCCCTGGCGCTGAGCGGCGCCGCCACCGCAGCGGTATTGACCTTTGCCCTGGCCGCTGGCGGTGGCGCACGTGGCTATCGCTTCATCGTCGTTGGCATTGCCATCGGCGCGTTGTTCGGGGCGCTGACCAACCTGATGCTGGCACGCAGCGACATGGACGCCGCCAACGCCGCCTACCCCTGGACGGTCGGCAGCCTTAATGCACGCCCGGCCGACTCGGTGCTGCTGCTCGGCATCGGCCTGGCCGTGGGCCTGCCGCTGGCCAAGTTGCTGGTCAATGCCCTGAGCCTGATGCGCTTTTCCGACAACGTCGCCATCGGCCTTGGTGTACGTCTGCAACGCATGCGCCTGCTCACCCTGGCGCTGTGCGTCTGGCTCACGGCGTTGGCCGTTGCCGTGGTCGGCCCGGTCGGCCTGATCGCCCTGGCGGCGCCGGAAATGGCCCGTCACCTGGGCAACCGACACGGCGTGCCGCTGCTCAATGCAGCGCTGTCCGGCGCGCTGATGATGATTCTCGCCGACTGGCTCGGCCGTACCCTGCTGGCGCCCATCGAAATCCCGGTTGGCATCATCGCCGCCGTGGTCGGCGGCCCCTACCTGCTGTGGATTCTGCTGCGTCAGGCCCCACGGAGTTCGACATGACCCTGCTTTCCTCACTGCTCGGCGACGCGCGCCAGTCCGACGTGCACCTCGAAGCCCGCGATCTGAGCATGGGCTACGCCCAGACCCGCATCATCGAAGACCTCGACCTGCTGATTCCCAGTGGCCAGGTCAGCGCCATCGTCGGCCCCAACGGCTGCGGCAAATCCACCCTACTGGCCGGTCTTGCTCGCCTGCACAAGCCCATCTCCGGCAGCGTACTGCTCGACGGCAAGGCCATCGGCAGCCTGCCGTCGCGTGAAGTGGCGCGCCGGCTCGCCCTGCTGCCCCAGGACGCCTCAGCTCCCGATGGCCTGACGGTCAGCGAACTGATCCGCTTCGGCCGCCAACCGCACCAGAGCCTGCTGCGCCAATGGAGCGAGGAAGACCAGGCCATCGTCGACGCGGCATTGGTAGCCGCCGATCTGGTCGAACTGGCCGATCGACCGCTGGAGTCGATGTCCGGCGGCCAGCGCCAGCGCGCCTGGATCGCCATGGCCATCGCCCAGGCCACGCCTCTGCTGCTGCTCGACGAACCCACCTCGGCACTGGACCTGGGCCATCAGATCGAAGTGTTCGAGCTGATCCGCCAACTGGCCGCCGCCGGCAAGACCATCGTCATGGTGGTGCACGATCTCTCCAGCGCCTGTCGCTACGCCGACCACCTGATCGCCATGCATCAGGGCCGGATCGTCGCCAGCGGCCGCCCCGACGAGATCGTCACCTCGGCGCTGGTCGAGCGCCTGTACGGCGTACGCTGCACGCTGCTGCGCGATCCAATGAGCGGCACGCCGGTGATTGCGGGGGTGAGCAGGCTCTGATCCCGAAATCATCTTGCAATCTTCGTCTGAAAAACATGTAGGTAATTGGCTAGTGAGATGTGTCGCCATCTCTTACGCGAGCAGAGTTTTTGTTGACCAATCAATCAGTTATATGTGCCCTCTGACCTGCAAACCGAGAACGCGTATTTTTTGAGCATGAAGGAGGTCTGGACTATGGTCCAAACAACTCCATTTCGAAGGGACTCGACCGATGAAGCCCATCACGAGAACCGCCACCCTGGCACTTTCGCTCTTCGCTGCACCGGCGTTCTCAGCCGGTGAGCTGCAAGGTCAACTCAACGTTCAGATCACCATCGGCACCGGTTGCACGGTAACCAACGGTACGGCCAGCGGCTCCAGCAACACCTTCGGCTCACTGTCCTTCGGTGACTACAACGACCTCGCCAACCTGATCGATGGCCGCTCCTTCGGCAGCGCCGGGGGCAGCTCGTTTGGCTTGCAATGCAGCCTGGGAACCGACTACAGCGTTGCACTGAACGCCGGGCAGAACGCTTCCGGCAGCCAAAGGCGCATGATCAATGCCGGTGAGTACGTCGCGTACAACCTCTATCAGGACAGCGGCCGTACCGAACCCTGGGGCGACGGTGGCGCCACAGGCACAGTGCTTTCCGGCACTGGCACCGGTGCCAACGAAGAAGTGATCGTCTACGGCCGCGTGCCCTCGCAGGACACCCCAAGCCCAGGCACCTACACGGACACCGTGCAAGTCACCATCGCCTGGTAAGTACCGCACAGTCAAAGCAAGAGGATCTCGAACCTTTCCGGGAAGAATCGCCATGCGCTGCCTGATCGCCTCCCTGCTTTTGATGGCCCCGGCAGTCCTGCCGGCGGTCGACAAGACCGCCACCATCGGCCTGAATGTCGAGGTGTTACCGGCCTGTCAGGCAGGTAGCAGCAGTGGTTCGGGCGTCAGCTTCGGGACCCTGGATTTCGGCACCCACCTCAGACTCGACAACCTGATAACCCAGGTCGGTCAACCGGACGCAGGCGCCCTGCGCGTCAATTGCCAGCAGAATATCCCCTATCGCGTGCTGATCAATGCCGGCCACAGCGGCACCACCAGCAATCGGCAGATGGTCGGTCCCGGCTCCGCCGTACTCAGCTACAACCTGTATACCGGCGCGGACTACACCACCGTCTGGGACAACAGCACGGGGGTCAGCGCCGTTGGCAATGGCCAGGATCAGTGGCTTGCGATCTACGCCCGGGTGCCAGCACAGAATGTTCCGCCCCCGGGAAGCTACAGCGATACCCTGACCGTCACGGTGAGTTGGTGATGCCGTGCCGGGCCCATTCACTCGCGGTCACTCACCTTCTCTGCCTGACCGTACTGGTCATGCACGCCTTGCCTGCTCGTGGCGACACGGGCATCAACGACCAGATCGTCAGCCAGAGCTTCCAGTTGCGCGCGGAAATCGTACCGGGTTGCCTGCTCGGTGCCGGGGGCAGCGACGCCACCTCGTTCGGCAGCATCTCATTCGGCCAGATCAGCACCCTGCCCAGCAACCTGGATGCGGCCAGCACAACGGACAACGGCTCCATCGTGCTGCAGTGCTCACCCGGTACGGCCGTCACGCTGTCGCTCAATGCCGGGCTCAATACCGGCAACGTGGGCGGTGGGCGCTACCTAGCGCGTGGCGCGGAACGCCTGCGCTACCAGCTCTACCAGGACGCTGCGCGCAGCATCATCTGGGGCGATGGCAGCAACGGTGGCACGCGCATGAGCATCAATTTTCCCGTGGGCGGCGCCACCCAGACCTACACGGTCTACGCCCGCCTGTTCAGTGTCAGCCCGCTACCTTCGGCCGGCATCTACACCGACACCATCACCGTGACCGTGAGTTATTGAGCCATGAGGACACGCACCCTCTTCGCCTGCTGCCTGACGCTGACCACAGCGCTGGCGAGTCTGGCCACACAGGCCGCCAGCTCCATTCTGATCTGGCCGATCAACCCACTGATCGAAGCCGATCGCCAGAAATCAGCCGCGCTGTGGCTGGAAAATCGCGGGCAGGAAGCGGTGGATTTACAAGTACGCGTACTGGCCTGGGAGCAGGAGGAATTCGAAGATCGCCTGACGCCGCAGAAGCAGGTAGTGGGCAGCCCGCCGATGGCAACGCTGCAACCGGGCAAGCGGCAACTGGTCAGGCTGGTCAACCTGGAGCCGCCGAGCGCCGGCACGCTGCGCACCTACCGTGTGCTGGTCGACGAGGTGCTACCGCCACAACCGCGGCCGTCCCAATTGGGCGTGCAATTCCAGATGCGTTACTCGGTTCCCTTGTTCGTGGTCGGGCCTGGGGCCTATCTGGATGACGGTGCGCGAGAAGCGCCAGGCCAGGGCCAGCCACTGGCTCCCGAGCTGCGCTACCGCGTCGTTGACGGTAGCAACGGCGCCTTCCTTTACCTGCGCAACCTCGGCCCCGCCCCGGCCAGGCTGTCCCAGGTCGATCTATCGCGAGACAGCGGCAAACAGCCACTGGCCGAAGGCCTTCTCGGTTATGTACTACCTGGTGCGCAGATGCGCTGGCCTCTGCCGGCAGGCGTGCGCAGTGGCCAGGTGCAGGCACGCATCAACGAAAGTCGACACAAGCAGCCGCTGGCCGCTGAGTAGATCGCTGGTACTGCTGCTACTGGCTACCTTGCTGTCAGTCCCGTCAGCCCATGGCGATGACGCACAGCAGTTCGCCGAGGCGCAGTTGCTCTACCTGGAGTTGATCGTCAATGAGCTGTCCAGCGGCAAGGTGGTGGAAGTGAGAGAACATCAGGGCCGTTTATTCGCCCAACGCGACGATCTGCTCGCGGCGGGCGTGCGCCTGCCCTCGGAGACGACAGCCTGGATCGCCCTGGATCGGATCGATGCCCTGCGCAGCGAATATCAGCAGGACAGCCAGCGCCTGCTACTCACCCTGCCCAGCGAATGGCTACCGCACCAGCGTTTCGGCCCCAGCAGCCTGAGCGAGCCGATGCAGGCACAGAGCGCGTTCGGTGTGCTGTTCAACTATGACCTCTACTACAACCACACCGAGAATGCCGGCCACTACGCCAACACCTGGCTGGAACAGCGGGTGTTCGACGGCTTCGGCATGATTTCCAACACGGGCGTCTATCGCCACAGTTTCTCCGGGCCGGGCTATCGCGATGGCTATACCCGCTACGACAGCACCTGGCGCTTCAACGATCAACAACGCATGCTCAGCCTCACTGGCGGCGACCTGATCACCGGCGCACTGACCTGGAACAGCGCGGTCCGCCTTGGCGGGCTGCAGATTTCGCGCAATTTCTCGCTGCGCCCGGATCTGATCACTTACCCATTACCGCGGTTCGATGGCGATGCTGCGGTGCCCAGCACCGTGGATCTGTTCATCGACGACGCCCGCCTCGGCCAACAGGAGCTGCGCCCCGGCCCCTTCACCCTCAACACCGTGCCTTACATCAGCGGCGCCGGCACCGCGACACTGGTGACCACGGATGTGCTGGGGCGCCAGGTCTCCACCACCGTACCCTTTTATGTGACCGATACCCTGCTGCGACAGGGGCTTTCGGACTTCTCCCTGTCGCTGGGCAAGCTGCGCCGCAACTATGGCGTGGACGACTTTTCCTACGGCAGCCTGGTGAGCAGCGGCAGCCTGCGCTATGGCCTGACCGACAGCCTCACCCTGGAAAGCCATGCCGAAGTCGGCGCAGGCCTGCGCCAGGCTGGTGTCGGCGCTACCGTCGGACTTGGCCTGATGGGCACCCTGACCAGCTCCGTAAGCCAGAGCAGCGGTATCGGCAACGGCCAACAGTACAGCCTTGGCTACAGCTACTATGCGCGTCGCTTCGGTATCACCGCGCAGCGCATCCAACGCACCTCGGACTATGCCGACCTAAGCGTCGCGCATGCACTGGACAACGACCTGGCCGGCGGCCCGCTGAGCAAGATCCTCGACCAACTGACCTTCAGTTTCAGCCCGGAGGGGCTCGGCTCATTCGGCATCGGCTACTTCGCCAGCGAAGAGCACAGTGGGCAGCGCACACGTCTGCTCAACCTGTCCTGGTCACGCAGCCTGTGGGGCAGCGCCAGCTTCTTTCTCTCCCTCAACCGTCAACTGGACGACGCCTCGCACGCCATCCAGGCACAGCTGGTCATCCCGTTCGACCTGTACTCCACCCTGACCACAGGCGTGGAGCGAGACAGCAACGGCAACCAGCGCGCGCGCGCCAATTACAGCCGCAACCCACCCAGCGACGGTGGTCTGGGCTGGAACCTTGGTTATGCCGACGGCGACAATGAATACCGCCAGGCCGACCTGACCTGGCGCACCCAGCATGCCCAGGTGCAGGCAGGTGTCTACCAGAACGACGGCATCACCACCCGATGGGGCGGCGTCAGCGGCTCGCTGGTTGCCATGCAGAGCCAGGTATTCGCCAGCAACCGGATCGATGACGCCTTCGTGCTGGTCAGCACCGAGGGCTATTCAGATGTGCCCGTGCGCTACGAACATCAGCTGCTGGGCCGCACCGACTCGGCGGGTTATCTGCTGGTGCCCTGGGTGCCGTCCTACTACCCCGGCCAGTACGAAGTCGACCTGCTGAATCTACCGAGCAACCTGCAACTGTCGGAATCCCAGAAGCGCATCGCCGTGCACCAGGGCAGCGGTGCGTTGCTCGCCTTCCCCATGGTGATGAGCCTGTCAGCCAGCATCCAGTTGGTCGACGGCCTGGGACAACCACTGCCCCGCGGCAGCCAGGTGCTGCATCGTCCCAGCGGTCGACGCACCTATATCGGCTGGGACGGCCAGCTGTATTTCGAAGGGCTGGCGAAGGACAACCAACTGGAGGTACTTCTGGCCGATGGTAGCCGTTGCAGCAGCCACTTCTCGCTGGACGACAGCGCCGTGGAAATGGCCGTGGTCGGCCCCATCACCTGCTTGCAGGAGGACGGTCAGCCATGATCCGCCGGCTGATTTACGCACTCCTGCTGTGCGGCACCTTGGTGAGCATGCCGACCTATGCCTGCAGCACCTATGCAGGTGGCTCGGTCAATCTGGGCAATACCAACTCTCTGAGTCTGCGCACCACGCAGCAGCAAGCAGCAGCCGGCGCCGGCCTGGCCTGTCCGGGGTTACTTCAGGTACTGGCGGGTGCATACGTTCGGGTCACGCTGCAAAACCCCGGCACCCTGGCCTTGCAGGACGGCCAGGGCAATCAGATTCCTTTTCAGGTGTTTCAGGACGCCGGCTACAACCAGGCGCTAGTAGCCGGCCAGCCGCAACAGCTCGGTGCAATCAACCTGCTCGCCCTCGGTGGCAACTCCACCGCCATCGGCCTGTATTTCCGCACCAACCCCGGCCCCAACGTGCCAGCCGGCACCTACACCGCCACCATCACCCTGCGCTGGGACTGGGCGATCTGCACAGTCGGCGCGCTCAATATCTGCGCCTGGAACCGCAGCCCCGGGTTGACGCAAAGCTGTGTCGTGATCTGCGGTGCCCCCACCAACTGGGGCACAGGGTCACTCGCCACACTGACCGTCACCCTGGTGGTCAGCAAAGCCTGCCGCGTCGATACCTTGCCCAACGTGGACTTTGGCGCCAACGCCCTGATCAGCCAGTTCAGCGCGCAGCAACGCACCTTCGCCGTGACCTGCACCAACACCGAGGGCTACACGCTGAGTTTCGACAACGGGCAGAACTACCAGGCGCCCTGGCGACGCCTGACTAATGGTAGCCAGTTCATTCGCTACAACCTCTACTACAGCGGCAGCAGCCTGATCTGGAACGCCGCCTCACCGCTGACGGCCAGCGGCACGGGCAACTCACAGAGCTTCAACTACCAGGCGATTCTCGACCCCGGGCAAGCTAACGCGCCGGTGGGCGTCTATACCGACAACGTGTTGCTGATCATCAACTACTGAAGCCTTACCAGTAGATCACCAGCGTCGAGCCGGCATTCTCGAGGGCGTGGAAGGGAATGGTCCCAGCCTCGGCCTCGCGCACCACCGGCAAGGTGCGCTCGTTGCCATCACGGACCTGGTAAGCGGCATGCTCGCACCCATGCCCCGTCAGCTGTACGGCGAAATCGTCGCTGCGCGCAGAGACTTCACAGCGTTTGAGAATGGTCAGACTGATCTGCAACTGCCCGCTGATCTGCTCAGCAAGAGAAAGGTTGGCAGTGGCGCACAACGCGGAGGCCACGAACAAGGCAAGAAATCGGTGAAACGACATGATGACGGTCTACGGTAAGGATGGCCTGCTGCGGTGAAGGTCAAAATCCATCCGTAGAAACGGTCACGACATCAGAATGTGGACCGCAGGCAAAAGAATAAGGCGATATCACATTGAAATCACCGTCATTCCGACGAACGTGGTTCAGGCCAGGGTTTGTGCGACGAAGCGCTTGCCCGGCGCCACGATCTGCTCCTGCGCGGCGACCAGCGGCAGGTCGCGCGCGCCGTCCGCAGTCTGCTCGACCAAGGCGTAGAGCGTTGCGGTAGCCAGCTCCAGAGCCTGTGGCAACGCCTGCCCGGCCAGCAACCGGCCCAACAACGTGGCCGAGAACACATCGCCCATGCCATTGGGCAATGGATGCAGCGCCAGGCGCGGGGTGCTCACCAGCCAGGCGCCCTCGCCGTTCACCGCCAGCGTGCCCAATTCGCTTTCAGGGATATCCGGCGTCGACAGGCTGGTGACGATCACCACGTCAGGGCCTCGACCACGCAACTGCCGGGCGACTTTCACCGCCTCCTGCAAATTGGCCGGTTTAGAGCCCGTGAGCAGTTCGAACTCGAACTGGTTGGGCGTGATGATATTGGCGAAGGGAATCGCCTGATCACGGAGGAAATCGGGAATCGCCGGGTTGACGAACACGCCGCGCCCGACGTCGCCCATCACCGGATCGCACAGGTAACGCAGTGACGGGTTGTGCTGACGAATCTCGCCCACCGCTTCAAGGATTACCCGCCCGGTATCGGCATCGCCCAGGTAACCGGACAGCACCGCCGCCAGGCGCGGCAGCACCCCACGCTCACGCAGCCCCAACAGCACCTCGCGTACATGCTCGGCACCGAACACCTGGCCGCGAAACTGGCCGTAACCGGTGTGGTTGGAGAACTGTACGGTGTGAATCGGCAGCACCTCGAAGCCCAACCGCTGCAACGGAAACACCGCAGCAGCATTGCCGACATGGCCCCAGGCGACATGCGACTGAATGGACAGAACGAGGGGCGGTAGCGTAGCGCTCATGACGATCTCTGCTGGCTGGGTACGACGAGGCGCAGATTATTCGCCAAGCGGCCCGGGCATACCACCCATCAATGATCTGAAAGGTTCAGGCCGGACCATCCACGCATCGGGCATTTATCACCTAACTTTCCGACACATTCATATTCTAAAATCGTATTTATTTTTAATATTTAAAACCAATAAGGTATAAACAACCGGACCACCGGAGCCTCGATATTCCCGCCGCTCCGTTGCGCCCTCATCTCGGTGCCGTTGCGCGCACATCCACAAGATGAGGTTTGCATGACCAGTCCGATTACCCTTGAGGACAGCGACCAGGACGTCGCCCCTGCGCTACATCCTGCCGCCATTCTCAGCACCGACGCCGAAGCCCTGCAGGCCGCACAGGCCCTGGCAGAAGCGGCGCAGACAGAAGTCATCCAGCGCGACCGTGAACGCCGCCTGCCTTGGGAACTGGTGGAGCGTTTCACCGCCAGTGGCCTCGGCAGCATCGCCGTGCCGCGCACCTTCGGCGGCCCGCAGCTGTCCTACGTGACCATCGCCGAAGTGTTCCGCATCATCTCCGCGGTCGACCCGGCCCTGGGCCAGATCCCACAAAATCAGTTCGGCCTCCTCGGCCTGTTGCAAGCCGGCGCCAACATTGAGCAACAGCAGCGCCTGTTCGCCAGCGTGCTGGCCGGCTGGCGCATCGGCAACGGCGGCCCCGAACGGGGCAGCAAACACACCCTGGATATCCAGGCACGCCTGGTGAAACGTGACGGTCGCTGGCTATTCAGCGGCGAGAAGTTCTACTCCACCGGCGCCCTCTTCGCCCACTGGATCGCCAGCAAGGCGCTGGACGAACAGGGCCGCCCCTGGCTGGCCTTCATCCAGCGCGGGCGCGCCGGATTGCGCATCGTCAACGACTGGTCCGGCTTCGGCCAACGCACCACTGCCAGCGGCACCGTGCTGCTCAACGAGGTGGAAGTCGACGAGAACAACCTGATCCCGCTCTGGCCGCTGGCCGACAAACCGAGCATCCAGGGCGCTTTCTCTCAGTTGATCCAGGCCGCCATCGATCTGGGTATAGCCGACGGCGCGCTGCGCGACACGCTGGATTTCGTGCGGCATAAGGCTCGCCCGTGGATCGACGCCAAGGTCGAGCGTGCTGGTGACGACCCCTACGTGATCGCCGATGTCGGCCGCCTGCAGGTTGAACTGCACGCCGCCGAAGCGCTGCTGCACAGGGCCGGGCGCGTGCTCGATGAGGTCGCTGCAAGCGCCATCGATGCCGACGCTGCCGCCCGCGCCTCCATTGCGGTGGCCGAAGCCAAAGCGCTCACAACCGAAATCAGCCTCCAGGCCAGCGAGAAGCTGCTGGAACTGGCCGGCAGCCGCGCCACCCTGGCCGAGTTCGGTCTCGACCGCTACTGGCGCAACGCGCGCACCCACACCCTGCACGACCCGGTGCGCTGGAAGTACCACGCCGTCGGCGCCTGGCACCTGAACCAACGTCACCCTGCCCGCCATTCCTGGATCTGAGCCATGAACGCACCTCTGACGAATACGGTGGCGCTGATTCGCAGCGACGCCGAAGCCCTCGGCGTGGCCGAAGCCCTGGCCCAGGTACTGAGCCCTGGCAGCGCCGAACGCGACCGTGAACGGCGCCTGCCACACAGCGAGCTGGAACTGTTCAGCCACTCCGGCCTGTGGGCCATCAGCGTACCCAAGGCCTTTGGCGGCGCGGGTGTATCCAGTGTCACACTGGCCAAGGTCATCGCCCGTATTGCCCAGGCCGATGCCTCGCTCGGGCAGATTCCGCAAAACCACTTCTATACCCTGGAAGTGCTGCGCATCAACGGCAGCGAAGCCCAGCAACGCCGCCTCTACGGCGAAGTGCTGGCCGGACGACGCTACGGCAATGCCCTGGCCGAACTCGGCACCAAGACTGCGCTGGATCGCAACACGCGGTTGAGCCGCGATGGCGAGCACTATCGCGTCAACGGGCGCAAGTTCTACGCCACCGGCGCGCTCTATGCGCAGCGTATTCCCACCCTCGCTGTGGATGATGAGGGCCGCGGCCAACTGGCCTTCATCCCGCGTCAGGCGGCAGGCCTGCAAGTGATCGATGACTGGAGCGGCTTCGGCCAGCGCACCACCGGCAGTGGCTCGGTGCTGCTCGACAATGTGCCGGTGGACGCCGACGACGTGGTGCCGTTTCAGAGCGCCTTCGACCGTCCGACCACCGTCGGCCCTTTCGCCCAGTTGCTGCATGCGGCCATCGACACGGGCATCGCCCGCGCCGCCTACGAAGACCTGCTGCAGTTCGTCCGTCACAAGTCGCGCCCATGGATCGACGCCGGCATCGACAAGGCCAGCGACGATCCACTGACCCAGCAGGAAATCGGTCGCCTGGTGATCCGCCTGCACGCCAGCGAAGCGCTGCTGGAGCGCGCTGGCGAATTCGTCGACCGCGCCCAGACTGCGCCAGATGAACACAGCGTCGCCGCCGCCTCGATCGCCGTGGCCGAAGCCCGCGCCATCAGCACTGAAGTCTCGCTGCTGATTGCCAGCAAGCTGCTGGAGCTGTCCGGCAGCCGCGCCACCCTGGCCGAATTCGGCCTCGACCGCCACTGGCGCAACGCGCGCACCCACACCCTGCACGACCCGGTGCGCTGGAAGTACCACGCCATCGGCGACTACGTGCTCAACGAGCGCCTGCCGCCACGCCGGGGGACCATCTGATGGCCCGGGAAATCCTCCTCAACGCCTTCAACATGAACTGCGTCGGACATATCCATCACGGGCTGTGGACGCACCCGCGCGACCGCTCGACGGATTTCAACCAACTGAGCTACTGGACGGACCTGGCCCAGTTGCTCGAACGCGGCCTGTTCGACGGGCTGTTCATCGCCGATATCCTCGGCGTCTACGACGTCTATCAGAACGGCATCGACCTGCCCCTGCAGGAGGCCATCCAGCTGCCGGTCAACGACCCTCTACTACTGGTCTCGGCCATGGCCGGGGTGACCCGGAACCTGGGTTTCGGCGTGACCGCCAACCTCAGCTACGAGGCGCCCTACACTTTCGCCCGACGCCTTTCGACCCTCGACCATCTCACTGGAGGTCGAGTGGGCTGGAACATCGTCACCGGCTACCTGGACAGCGCGGCCAAAGCCATGGGCCGCCCTCGGCAGGTCGAGCACGACCGCCGCTACGACCAGGCAGACGAGTACCTGCAAGTGCTCTACAAGCTGCTCGAAGGCAGTTGGCAGGATGATGCGGTTCTGGCCGACCGCGAACGCCGCGTCTACGCCCAGCCCGGCAAGGTGCACAAGGTGCGTCACCACGGCGAGTTCTATCAGGTCGAGGGCTATCACCTCAGCCAGCCGTCGCCGCAGCGCACGCCGCTATTGTTCCAGGCCGGCTCGTCGCCACGCGGCCTGCGTTTTGCCGGCGAGCATGCCGAGTGCGTGTTCATCAGCGGCAACGACCATGCGGCGGTGCACGCCCAGGTCGACAAGGTGCGTGCCAGCGCCGTGGCGGCCGGTCGCGCGGCCGGGGCCATCAAGGTGTTCATGGGCATCGCCGTGATCGTCGCGCCGAGCGAGGCCGAGGCCCGCGACAAGCACGCCGAATACCTGCGCTACGCCAGCCCGGAAGCCGGCATCGCGCATTTTTCCAGTTCCACCGGCATCGACCTGGCCGCCTTCGGCCTGGACGAGCCGATCCAGCCGCACAAGACCAACGCCATCGAGTCGGTGGTCAAGACCTTCAGCGGCTGGACCAAGCGTCGCCTGCTCGAGCAGCACGCCCTCGGCGGTCGCTACCCGCTGGTGGTCGGCTCACCGGAGCAAGTGGCCGAACAACTGATCACCTGGATCGACGCCACCGGCCTGGACGGCTTCAACCTCACGCGCATCGTCACTCCGGAAAGTTACGCCGACTTCATCGATCTGGTGATCCCCGAGCTGCAACGCCGTGGCCGCTACAAGACCGCCTACGCAGACGGTGCCCTGCGCCACAAGCTGTTCGGCCAGGGCCCGCGCCTGCCATCCGATCACCCCGGTGCCGCCTGGCGCGACCCCGCCCGCCTGGAGCACCAGCACAGCATCACCCACGAACTGCGAGGCCTCAGCAGCAACGCGCTGAGCCTGCTCTGAACCCTACAAGGACGCCATCATGCTCAAGACCCTGAAAACCCTGACCCTCGGCACCCTGCTCGCCGCCAGCACCCTGGCCCAGGCCGAGCCGGCCCTGAAACTCGGCACCACCGCCGCTTTCGCCCCACCGCTGGAAGTGGCCGTGGCCGAGGCCAAGAAACAAGGCCTGGAAGTCGAACTGATCGAGTTCACCGACTGGATCGCGCCCAACGTCAGCCTGGCCAATGGCGACATCGACGTGAACTACTTCCAGCACATTCCCTTCCTGGAAAACGCCAAGAAGGAAGGCAGCTATGACTTGGTCCCGGTGGCACGCGGCGTGCTCAACAACGTCGGCCTGTACTCGAAGAAGCACAAGGACTTCTCCACCCTGCCGGACGGCGCCAAGGTGGCCATCGCCAACGACCCGATCAACGGCGGGCGTGGCCTGCAATTGCTGCGCAAGGCCGGGCTGATCGAGCTCAAGCCGGACGTCGGCTACAAGGCCACCCTGGACGACATCACCGCCAACCCGAAGAACATCCGCATCATCGAGCTGGAAGCCGTACAACTGGTGCGTGCCCTGGATGAAGTGGACGTAGCCCAGGGCTACCCGCACTACATCCGCCTGGCCGGCACCCATGATCCGGAGTCGGCGCTGCTGTTCGACGGCCTGGACAACCCCGAGTACATCATCCAGTTCGTCGCCCAGCCGGCCAAGGCCAAGGACGCCCGCCTGCTCAAGTTCATCGACATCTACCAGCACTCGCCGGCCGTGCGCGCGGCCCTGGACAAGGCCCACGGCAAGCTCTACCAGCCAGGCTGGGAAAGCTGACATGAGCGGTTTCGACCCACATCTGCAGCAGGCCGCACAGGCCAGCCAGGCGGTCGAGGCGCACCTGCGCTTCGACAACCTGGGCAAGGCCTACGACGGCGCCAACGGCCCGGTGCAGGCGCTGCGCGACATCGACCTGGCGATCGCCCGTGGCGAAGTGTTCGGCATCATCGGCCGCAGCGGCGCGGGCAAGTCCTCGCTGCTGCGCACCATCAACCGCCTGGAGCAGCCCAGCAGCGGCCGCGTACTGATCGACGGCATCGACATCGCCCTCTACGACGAGGATCGGCTGGTCGCCCTGCGCCGGCGCATCGGCATGATCTTCCAGCACTTCAACCTGATGTCGGCCAAGACCGTGTGGCAGAACGTCGAGCTGCCACTGAAGGTCGCCGGCGTGCCGCGCGAAGCGCGCCAGCGCAAGGTGCGCGAACTGCTCGAACTGGTCGGCCTGCAGGACAAGCATGCGACCTATCCGGCGCAGTTATCGGGCGGGCAAAAGCAACGTGTCGGCATCGCTCGCGCGCTGGTTCACGACCCGCAGATATTGCTCTGCGACGAAGCCACCAGTGCGCTCGACCCGGAAACCACACAGTCGATCCTCGGCCTGCTGCGCGAGATCAACCAACGCCTGAACCTGACCGTGGTGCTGATCACCCACGAAATGGCAGTGATCCGCGAAATCTGCGACCGCGTGGTGGTGCTGGAACAAGGCGAAGTGGTCGAGCAAGGCCCGGTGTGGCGCGTCTTCGGTGCGCCGCGCCATGAGGTGACGCGCACCCTGCTGGCGCCGCTGCAGCATGCGCTGCCCGCGCGTCTGCAGGAACGCCTGCACAGCGAACGCGAAAACCCTGACGACGATCTGATCCTGCGCCTGCACTACGCCGGCAGCGGTCTGGAGCCGGACCTGCCCGCCATCGGCGCGGCCCTGGGCGGCCGCGTGACGCTGCTCGACGCCAGCCTGGAGCAGATCCAGGGCCATGCGGTGGGCCATCTGATCATTGCCGTCAGCCAGTCGCCGTTCGATCCAACCACCCTGCTCGAAAACCTACGGCCACTAGCCGATCACCTGGAGGTACTGGGTTATGTCGCTGCTGCTTGATCGCCTCTGGCAAGGCCTGCTCGACACCCTGCTGATGGTCGGTGTGTCCTCGCTGCTGGCACTGCTGGCTGGCATTCCGCTGGCGGTGTTTCTGGTCACCAGCAGCAAGGGCGGCATCTTCGAGGCGCCACGGCTGAACCAGGTGCTGGGCGCCATCGTCAACCTGTTCCGCTCGATCCCGTTCCTGATCCTGATGGTGGCGCTGATCCCCTTCACCCGCCTGATCGTTGGCACCACCTACGGCGTCTGGGCCGCCGTGGTGCCGCTGACCATCGCCGCCACGCCGTTCTTCGCGCGCATCGCCGAAGTCAGCCTGCGCGAAGTCGACCACGGCCTGATCGAAGCCGCCCAGGCCATGGGTTGCAGGCGTTGGCACATCGTCTGGCACGTATTGCTGCCCGAGGCCCTTCCAGGGATTGTCGGCGGCTTCACCATCACCCTGGTGACCATGATCAATTCCTCGGCCATGGCCGGCGCCATCGGTGCCGGCGGCCTCGGCGATCTCGCCTACCGCTACGGTTACCAGCGCTTCGACAGCCAGGTGATGCTCACCGTGATCGTCGCCCTGGTGGTGCTGGTCAGCCTGATCCAACTGAGTGGAGACAGACTGGCAAAGCGCTTGAACAAGCGCTGAGATGGGCGTCAGCCATATATCCGGGCCCTGCTGCGGGGCCTCCCCGCAGCTCGATGGCTGGCCACCCGCGCGACGAACGGCAGATATATGAATTGACATATCGGTAAATCTCGATATTATCGCCACCCATGGACCTGATCAATGTATTCAAAGCCCTCTCGAATCCCACCCGCCTTGGCATCCTCAAGGGGCTGAAGGATCCGGTGAAGAACTTTCCTCCACAAGATGAAGGGGACGTTCATACCGTGGGCGTGTGCGTCAGCAGTATTCAGGAAGGTGTCGGTCTGTCGCAGTCGACGGTGTCCGATTACCTCGCGACGTTGCAACGGGTCGGTCTGGTCGAAGTCCGCCGGGTTGGTCAGTGGACCTACTACAAACGCAATGAAGCCAATATCCGTGCCCTGGCCGAGCTCATTGGCAAGGAGCTGTAATTTTTTGACCCAGTATATCGATATTTCTCGATATCCCTTTTAACCGAAGCAAGGACTGACAATGGAGAGACCCTAGGCACAGTCGAGTAAATTTTTTTGCATCACTATATCGAAAATTCCCTATATCCCTTTTTCCAGAAACAAGGAACCACACAATGAAAGCGCAAATTCTCAAATCCTTTGGCGGCCCGAACGCGTTCGAACTGAGCGAAGTGGCCAAACCCGTACCGCAGGCAGGGCAAGTTCTGGTGCGGGTTCACGCTACCTCCATCAACCCGCTGGACTACCAGGTACGCCGTGGCGACTACGTCGATTACGTCCCCCTCCCCGCCATTACCGGGCATGACGTCTCCGGCGTGGTCGAAGCGGTCGGCCCAGGTGTGACGAGCTTCGTGCCAGGCGATGAGGTCTGGTACACCACGCAGATTTTCGAAGGTGACGGCAGTTACGCCGAGTACCACGTTGCGTCCGAAGGCATCATCGGCAAGAAGCCGGCATCGCTGAGCCACCTCGAGGCAGCAAGCCTGACGCTGGTAGGCGGGACCGTATGGGAAGCACTGATTGGGCGTGTATCGCTGCGGGTCGGGGAAAGCATTCTGATCCACGGCGGTGCGGGTGGCGTCGGCCATGTCGCGATCCAGGTGGCAAAAGCCATTGGCGCCCGAGTATTCACCACCGTGCGTGAAGAGAACTTCGAATTCGCCCGGGGCCTGGGTGCCGACGTAGTCATCGACTACGAACAAGAGGATTACGTGGACGCCATCCTGCGGGAAACCGATGGCCACGGCGTCGATGTGATCTTCGACACCATCGGCGGCGACACCTTGACCCGTAGCCCCGACGCGCTCGCCCAGCTTGGCCGTGTGGTTTCGATCGTCGACATCGCCAAACCGCAGAACCTGATTCAGGCCTGGGGCAAGAACGCCAGCTACCACTTCGTCTTCACCCGCCAGAACCGCGGCAAGCTCGATGAGCTGAAGGCATTGGTCGAGCGCGGCCAACTGCGCCCCCATATTGGCGCGGTCTATTCGCTCGCTGATATCTCAAGCGCGCATGCGCTGCTGGAGACGCCCAACAACGGTCTTCGCGGAAAAGTCGCGATTGCCGTCGAGCCCTCGCTCGCCCCGTAAGTACATAGGTTCAACTACCAAACTGACTCTAGAGGAATACCGCAATGATTTATGAAATCGCCGTACTGCCTGTTCACAGTGCACAGATCCAACAGTTCAAACAGGCATTTGCCGAAGTAGTTCACTTGCTCCAACGCGCCAAGGGTTACCACGGCCATATGTTCGCGCAGGGAATCGAAAGCCCCGAGACGTTCAACCTGATCGTGCGTTGGGCTTCACTTGAGGACCATGCGCCGGGTTTCGAAGCGAGTGACGACCATCAGACTTTCATGCTGGGCCTGGAGAAATACTTCTCGCAAGAGCCGACTGTCTACCACATTCAGGAGGCCGCCTTTACCAATGGGAACGATCAGGCCTTCGATATTGCAGTGCCAAAAGCTTAAGCCTGCAGCCCTGACTTCGCCGCTGCTCGTGGCCACCATTTGATCTGACAGTATTTGAAATACAAGACTGTCAGATCAACTTACCTGAACACAATTCCGTCGTTTTGCTCCGAGAGTGAGTTGGCAACCACGCTCAACTCTCCTGGAGGCATTCGACATCCATTTAGCTTTTTCGGAGTTTAAAAATGATCAGCAAACATGCAAAAAACCTGGCAAACATTTTAATTACCAGCCTTGTCTTGGTTCTATCCGGTAATGCCCTCGCTGAAAGCCCGGCCACCACTTACAAGTATGGATTGAAACTTGATGTAGCCAAGGTTCTGTCCATATCAAAACCAAAAACCCATACCTGCAAGCCTGTGGATCACCTGATGAAATACATAGACTCTGCTGGAAACATCCAGACCCTGAAATTCAAGGCGCTCTCTGATGCCTGCAGCAAAGGTCACTGACATAACGCCAGTGGCGCCAGGGATGGCAATTTGCCGTAGAAATGAGCAACTGCATGCATTCTGTCGGACAACGTAAGCACAACGATAAATTCGTCCCATTATTGCCATTCGCCCTGAATGGCGTCGTCCCGACAGTTGATCGGCAAGCTAGTGTTGAGGCATCACTTACGTCGCAATCCAGCACAGGGAGGTTTCATGTCGACCAAGGCGCTTTACGTTCTGCCAATACTCGCCAGCCTGATACTGAGCGGTTGCATTGGCAGCCCCATGGAACGAGCCATTCCCAATATCCCTGGATTGATGGCGAAGCAGTCCTGGCCAGGCAAGCCCGCCTCCGAGGCCATTGCCCAGTATGGTGAACCGCACGTGATCAAGGATCTCGGCGACGGCCGCCAGCAGTATCTGTGGTTCGATAACTGGGATCGCAGCTGGGAGGAGCTTTCGTCCAGTTACATTGCGCCTGGCCCGGGCGGCTGGTATCGCTACAACGAGTACTCGACGCGCTCGCGCCGTTACAGCTGCTCGGTGATGATGGACATCGACCAGAACAAGATCGTCCAGCGCTTCGACTACCACGACAACATCCGTGGCGCCTGTGGCAACTACTTCTAATGGCTGACTATCCCTCGCCCAAACCGACGCCCGGTGTCCATGCGGCTCCAGCGCCAGCGCTCGCTCGCAATACTGGCATATAGCCGTCAAAGCCGCGTTATCATGCTCGCGCCAGCGTTCGGCATGACGACAAGGAGCAGTAGATGAGCGATTCGCGCCAGGCGGCCTTTGCCCGGGAATGCGATCTGATCATGAAAGGTGGCATCACCAGCGGCATCGTCTACCCGCTGGCCATCACCGAAATCGCCAAGGCGTTTCGCCTGCGCAGCATCGGCGGCACCAGCGCTGGTGCCATCGCCGCGGCTGCAGCTGCCGCTGCCGAACTGGGCCGCCAGCGCTATCAGCAGGGTGAATTGAGCAGCGACCCAGCCGGCTTCGCGACAATCGAACGACTGCCCCAATACCTTTGCGTGCCCGCCGCGAATGGCCATGGCACCAAGCTGCTGGCGTTGTTCAAGCCTGCCCCGGCAGTGCGCGCACTGTTCGATACCTTCATCGCCATCCTCGAGGTCAAGGGAAAAGGTCCCTGGACGCGGTTGTTCGCGCCACTGAAGGTCATGCTCATGCGCCACAAGCTCGCCGCCCTAGTCGGCGCCCTGCTGGCAGGCGGGCCGCTGTGGTGGAGCGCTGCCAGCAGCGCCAGCGTGATGGTCTGGCTATGGGTCTTGCTGTTCGCAGCGCTGGGTGGCGTGCTTGCCGTGATCGTGCGCCTGGCCCTGGTGGCATCGCGTGAATTGCCAGCGAGCGGTTTCGGCCTGTGCAGCGGCATGCCAGAGGCCGATGACGACGCCCCGAATGAAGCCCTGACCACCTGGCTGACCCAGTACTTCGATCAGCTCAGCGGCCAGCGCGAATACTGCGCCAATCAGGCGGATGCCATCGAGTGCGAACGGCCATTGACCTTCGGCGACCTGCGTCGCCATGGCATCGACCTGCAGGTGATGACCACCTGCCTGAGCATGGCGCGGCCTTTCCGCCTGCCCTTTCGTGACGACGAGCAGGTACGCGAGAACAACCAGTTCCACTTCCGCCAGGAGGAGTTCGCGCGGCTATTCCCTCAGCGCGTGGTGGCCTGGATGGGCGCTCACCAGCGCCCCGGCGATGATCGCGGCGACGGGTATCTGCGCCTGCCACTACCCGATGACCTGCCGGTAATCGTGGCCGTACGTATGAGTCTGAGCTTTCCCCTGCTGCTCAGCGCCGTACCACTGCACGCCGTGGACTACCGCAAGAGCGGGAAGACGCTGGAGCGCTGCTGGTTTACCGATGGCGGCATCAGCTCCAACTTTCCCATCCACTTCTTCGATGCCGCGCTGCCCAGGCGCCCCACCTTCGGCCTCGATCTGGGACCGACCGATGGTGCCGACGAGCAACGCGTGCGCTTCCCACGTAACAATGGCGATGCACGGCTAGCCTACTGGCGCCGTTTCCCCCAGAGGGGTTTGCCAGCCCTGCGCGGTTTCCTCGCCCTGCTCAGCAACGTCGCCAAGGACTGGAACCACGAAACCCTGTCGCTGATGCCCGGCTTTCGCGACCGTATCGGCTTGATCCAGCTGACCCGCGAAGAAGGCGGCCTCAACCTGACCATGCCCACCGAGCGCATCGAACGACTGACCCGCTACGGACGCGAAGCCGGCCAGCAGTTCGTCCTGCGTTTCGGCGACCCGCAGCATTGGCAGCCGGGCGCCGAGGCCTCGCCGATGAACTGGGAGAACCACCAGATCATTCGTCTGCGCCTGCAACTGGCCAGCGTCGCCGAACAGCTGCAGAGCCTGGAAAGAGCGTGCCGCGAACTGCACGGCACCGAGCAGAACTACCAGCGCTTCTTCACCGCCGATGCCAAACGCTACAGCTATCCCTTCAAAGGTCTTAGTGACCTGGAACAGGACCCGGACACTGGCCTGTACCGCACCCAGGCCGGCCTGGCGCAGGCCATACTGGGCAAGCTGCGGGAGATCGCCCAGATGATCGAACAGCACCCGGACAGCCACCCGGCCAAGGGGGCGCCCAAACCCACGCCCGAACTCAAGCTGCGCCCACGCCTGTAGGCCGTCGACAAACAACAAGGCTCCCAGATGGGAGCCTTGTACGAACAGCGCCGTTGATCAGCTACCCGGATGGGCGTAGGCCTCTTCGAAGAAGTAGTCCTTCCAGGACGCCGCCTTGTTCTTCAGCACGCCCAGTTCATGCAGCTGCTCGGCGTAGATGAAGGTGCGCTGCGGCGAGACGGTGAAGTCGTTTTCCGGGTCATCGATGATCTTCTTCACGAAGTCCAGCGGCAGCTTGGAGTTCTCCACGCGAATGTAGGTCTCGGCGGCAGCGGCCGTGTCCGCCTTGATGATCTGCTCGGCTTCCACCAGCGCGTCGTAGAAGGCCTTGTAGGTCTTGGGATTCTCGTCGTGGAATTTCTCGGTGGCATAGAGCACGTTGAACGTGGCCTGGCCACCGAGGATGTCGTAGCTGCTGATCAGCTTGTGCACCTTGGGGTTCTCCAGCGCCTGGTACTGGAACGGTGGGCTGGAGAAGTGCGCGGTGATTTCCGAGCCACCCTTGGTCAGCGCAGCGGTGGCGTCAGGGTGCGGCAGACTGACGGAAATCTGGTCGAAACGCTGGAAATCGTCCTTGCCATACAGCTTGGCGGTCTCGATCTGCAGGGTGCGCGACTGGAAGCCAACACCTGCGGCCGGTACGGCGATACGGTCCTTCTCGGACAGGTCCTGCAGTGTTTTCACCTCTTCACGGTTGCTCAACAGGTAGTTGGGCAGCGAGCCCAGCGAGGCGACCGCCTTGACGTTCTGCCGGCCATGGGTGCGGTCCCATACGGTGAGCATCGGCGGCACGCCGGCCGATACTACGTCGATGGCACCGGCCAGCAGCGCTTCGTTCATCGCAGTGGCGCCGGAGATGGTGCGCCACTCGACCTCCACCTTGTCCAACCCCTGGGCCTTGGCGTGCTTCTCGATCAGTTGCTGATCCTTGACCACGTGCAGCACCAGGTAACCGATGCCGAACTGCTGGGCGATGCTGATCTTGCCTTCGGCCTGCGCGGCCAGCGGAGTTGCCAACGCGCCGAGCAGGCCCAGTGCGGCGGCCAGTCGGCCGAATGTGAATGTGTTGGTCATGGTCGTTTCTCGTTATGTGATCAGTGAATTATTCGTGTGTAGGTGGGCCAGGCGGTGATCCGACCCCGTATGTAGGGTGGGCTTCAGCCCACCGGCGGTGCGTCCAGTTGGTGGGCTAAAACGGATCGCCGCCCGGCCCACCCTACGATTCGGACCGCACAGGTGGATCGGTGACGTGGCCCCCTACGTATCAACGCTGCATCCCCCAACGTTTCACGGTCACCCGCTCCACCGTGGCGAACACCAGGTTCTCCACCAGCAGGCCGATCAGGATCACCGCCGCCAGGCCAGCGAAGACCTTGTCGGTGTACAGCTCGTTGCGGTTCTGGAAGATGTACCAGCCCAGGCCGCCCTTGCCGCTGGAGGCGCCGAACACCAGTTCGGCGGCGATCAGGGTGCGCCAGGCGAAGGCCCAGCCGATCTTCAGGCCCGCCAGGATCGACGGCAGCGCCGCCGGGATCAGGATGAACAGCACGAAGCGCAGGCCCCTTAGGCCGTAGTTGCGCCCGGCCATGCGCTGAGTCTCCGACACGCCGAGAAACCCGGCGTAGGTATTGAGCGCCAGCGCCCACAGCACCGAATGCACCAGCACGAAGATCAGGCTGTTCTCGCCCAGACCGAACCACAATAGCGACAGCGGCAGCAGCGCGATGGCCGGCAGCGGGTTGAACATCGAAGTCAGGGTCGACAACAGATCGCGCCCCAGCTGGGTCGACACCGCCAGGGTGGTCAGCAGGAAGGCCAGGCCAATACCGAGCAGGTAGCCCTTGACCAGCACCGACAGCGAGATCACCACCTTCTCCAGCAACTCGCCAGTGCCGATGCCCTCGAAGAAGGCTTTGGCCGTCTGCAGGAAGCTGGGCAGCAGGAGGTCGTTGCCCTGGTAACGCGCTGCCAGCTCCCAGATCAGCGCCAGGGCCAGCAGGATCAGGGTCTTGCGCAGCCAGCCCTGCTGCCAGAGCCGCTGTGCCAGAGGCAGCTCGCGCTCCAGCTTGAGGTCCGGCAAGGGTTGCAGCGGTATTTCGTATTCCTCACGCCGTGCGGGGGAAAGACTCATGGTTGCACTCTCCTCAGTAGGCGATGCGGATGTCGTGGAAGCCCAGCTCGGCAGCGGCGCGCGCGCCCTCCTCGCTGTCCTCCTCGAACAACAGGCGATGAATGCGCTGCGCTGTCTGCTGGAACGCCGCGCCACCGAGGCTGTGCAGGTCGAACTGGTGGCTGCCCACCTCCGCCCGCACGCGCCCCGGGTGCGGCGACAGCAGCAGGATGCGGTTACCGACGATCAGCGCCTCCTCGATCGAGTGGGTGACGAACAGCAAGGTGAAGCGCACTTCTTCCCACAGCTGCAGCAGCTCCTCCTGCATCTTGCGGCGGGTCAGTGCGTCGAGCGCGGCGAAGGGCTCGTCCATCAGCAGGATCTTCGGCTGCATGGCCAACGCACGGGCAATCGCCACGCGCGCCTTCATGCCGCCGGACAGGGTGTGCGGGTAGGCATCGGCGAAGGCGGCCAGGCCGACCTTCTCCAGATAGTGCAGCGCACGTTCTTCGGCCTCGCGACGGCCCAGAGTGCGCGAGGCCAGCAGCGGGAACATGACGTTCTGCTTCACCGTCTTCCACGGCGGCAACTGGTCGAACTCCTGGAACACCACGATGCGATCCGGGCCGGGCTCGCGCACCTCGGCGCCATCCAGACAGATGCTGCCGCCGACCGGCTCGATGAAACCGGCCACGGCCTTGAGCAGCGTGGACTTGCCGCACCCCGAAGGGCCGAGCAGCACGAAACGGTCCGAGCGATCCACTTCGAAGCTGACTTCGTGGGTGGCGCGCACTACGCGCTGTGGGGTGCGGTATTCGAGGCTGACCTTCTCCACCTCGAGCAGGGTGTCGAAGGCACCTGTGCTTTGCGTGCTGGCCGTGTGGCCTTGCAAGGGGGCATTCATGGGGTTCAGCTTCCTTGACCGATGGCGGGGTCTTCGAAGAAGTAGTCCTGCCAGGAGGCCGGCTTGTTCTTGATTGCGCCGACGCGCTGGAGGAATTCAGCCAGCGGGTAGGTGTTGGTCGGCGTCACGCTGAACTGGAACTGCTCGTTATCGATGATCTTCAGCAGCTCCTCACGGCTGATCTTGGCGCCGGTCACGCGGATGTAGGTGTCGGCGGCCGCGCCCTTGTCGTTCTGGGCGAACTGCGCAGCCTCGGCCAGCGCGGCGACGAAGGCCTTGTAGGTCTTAGGGTTGTCGTTGCGGAATTTCTCGGTGGCATAGAGCACGGTCGGCGAGTTCGGGCCGAGCAGCTTGTAGGTGTCGAGCACCACATGCACATTGGGGTTCTCCAGCGCCTGGTTCTGGAACGGCGGGTTGGAGAAATGCCCGGTCAGCTCGGTACCGCCGGACAGCAGCGAGGCGGTGGCATCCGGGTGCGGCAGCGCCACGGTGTACTTGTCCAGGCGGTCGAACTCCTTGTCGCCCCACTGCTTGGCGGCGGCGTACTGGAGGAAACGCGACTGCACCGAAACGCCCACCGCCGGTACGGCGATGCGATCCTTCTCGGTGAAATCGGCGATGGTCTTGACCTTGGGATTGTTGCTCAGCAGGTAGTACGGGAAGTTGCCCAGCGAAGCCACACCCTTGACGTTCTGCTTGCCGTGGGTGCGATCCCAGACGGTGAGCAGCGGGCCGATGCCGGCACCGGCGATGTCGATGGCGCCGGACAGCAGCGCATCGTTGATAGCCGCGCCGCCAGAGAGTTGCTGCCAGTCGACCTTGATATCCAGGCCATCGGCCTTGCCGTGCTTCTCGATCAACTGCTGGTCACGCACTGTTGCCGCTGACCGAAAACTGACCCAGTAGAGGCTGTTCTGCCGACTGAAAACTGACCCAGGTGTTCAACTGCTTCTGCTCAATTTTTGAGCAGGAGAACACAGGGTGATCAGTATGGAAATGATGGGCAAAATTCGCCGGATGTATTTCCGCGACAAGCTGTCGCTGCATGAGATAGCCAAGCGCACCGGGTTGGCGCGCAACACGATTCGCAAGTGGGTCAGAGCACCTGAGGCCAAGCCGCCGGTCTACCAACGCCGCGCGATCTTCAACAAACTCAGCCCTTTTCACGCCACGCTGGAGCAGGCGCTAAAAGCCGATTCGCTGCGGCCCAAGCAACAGCGGCG
>NZ_FMZQ01000040.1 GCF_900102635.1 Ectopseudomonas chengduensis
CACGCCGAAAGACCAAGGTTTCCTGCGCAACGTTAATCGACGCAGGGTTAGTCGGCCCCTAAGGCGAGGCAGAAATGCGTAGTCGATGGGAAACGGGTTAATATTCCCGTACTTCTAGTTACTGCGATGGAGGGACGGAGAAGGCTAGGCCAGCACGGCGTTGGTTGTCCGTGTTTAAGGTGGTAGGCTGGTTTCTTAGGTAAATCCGGGAGATCAAGGCCGAGAGCTGATGACGAGCGTTCTTTTAGAATGCGAAGTGGTTGATGCCATGCTTCCAGGAAAAGCTTCTAAGCTTCAGGTAACTAGGAACCGTACCCCAAACCGACACAGGTGGTTAGGTAGAGAATACCAAGGCGCTTGAGAGAACTCGGGTGAAGGAACTAGGCAAAATGGCACCGTAACTTCGGGAGAAGGTGCGCCGGTGAGGGTGAAGTATTTACTACGTAAGCCCATGCCGGTCGAAGATACCAGGCCGCTGCGACTGTTTATTAAAAACACAGCACTCTGCAAACACGAAAGTGGACGTATAGGGTGTGACGCCTGCCCGGTGCCGGAAGGTTAATTGATGGGGTTAGCGCAAGCGAAGCTCTTGATCGAAGCCCCGGTAAACGGCGGCCGTAACTATAACGGTCCTAAGGTAGCGAAATTCCTTGTCGGGTAAGTTCCGACCTGCACGAATGGCGTAACGATGGCGGCGCTGTCTCCACCCGAGACTCAGTGAAATTGAAATCGCTGTGAAGATGCAGTGTATCCGCGGCTAGACGGAAAGACCCCGTGAACCTTTACTATAGCTTTGCACTGGACTTTGAGCTTGCTTGTGTAGGATAGGTGGGAGGCTTTGAAGTGGGGACGCCAGTTCTCATGGAGCCAACCTTGAAATACCACCCTGGCAACCTTGAGGTTCTAACTCTGGTCCGTTATCCGGATCGAGGACAGTGTATGGTGGGTAGTTTGACTGGGGCGGTCTCCTCCCAAAGAGTAACGGAGGAGTACGAAGGTGCGCTCAGACCGGTCGGAAATCGGTCGTAGAGTATAAAGGCAAAAGCGCGCTTGACTGCGAGACAGACACGTCGAGCAGGTACGAAAGTAGGTCTTAGTGATCCGGTGGTTCTGTATGGAAGGGCCATCGCTCAACGGATAAAAGGTACTCCGGGGATAACAGGCTGATACCGCCCAAGAGTTCATATCGACGGCGGTGTTTGGCACCTCGATGTCGGCTCATCACATCCTGGGGCTGAAGCCGGTCCCAAGGGTATGGCTGTTCGCCATTTAAAGTGGTACGCGAGCTGGGTTTAGAACGTCGTGAGACAGTTCGGTCCCTATCTGCCGTGGACGTTTGAGATTTGAGAGGGGCTGACCTTAGTACGAGAGGACCGGGTTGGACGAACCTCTGGTGTTCCGGTTGTCACGCCAGTGGCATTGCCGGGTAGCTATGTTCGGAAAAGATAACCGCTGAAAGCATCTAAGCGGGAAACTTGCCTCAAGATGAGATCTCACTGGAGCCTTGAGCTCCCTGAAGGGCCGTCGAAGACTACGACGTTGATAGGTGGGGTGTGTAAGCGCTGTGAGGCGTTGAGCTAACCCATACTAATTGCCCGTGAGGCTTGACCATATAACACCCAAACAATCTGCGAAGGCATAGGCCGGAGACAGAGGGTGTCGATGGTGAAGTCGACAGAAAGCCGAAAATTTGCAAGAACTACAAATCATCTATCACGTATCCAAGGGATAGCG
>NZ_FMZQ01000017.1 GCF_900102635.1 Ectopseudomonas chengduensis
TGCAGAAGGCCTGCGCAGTGACCATTTGCGTCTCAGTCGACGCCTGATTGAGTACGCGATAGAACTGATCGAGTTCGGTTTGCAGGGCCGTGCGCGGCTGATTGAGCAGGAACAGGACGAGGTTCTTGAAGGTGAGCTGGCGTCGGCGGGTAAAGTCTTGAGGATTCTGGCGGTGGGCGGCGATGAAGGCGGGACAATCGAGCGGGCTGGTTATTTTTTGTACAATTTTCAAGCCAGGGTTTGGCTGGCGGTGTCAAGCGATGCGGTATAGGTAGTCAAAAGGGCTTCTCCCATGCACTGATTTGAGCGCTAATTATATGATATTTATGGATAATTTCCAAAGTTGATGACATTGAGCTTTAGCCTGTCCCAGCGAGCGAAGCGAGTGATTTGAGCCGCTTGTTAGGCAGGGGGTTGGTTGTTGTTTTTATGAAATTGCTCATACTGGTTTTGAGCTGCAACTTGCTCATTGCTGCTGTAGTACTCTGGAAGTAAAAGAAATTTCCACGCCAACTGATTAGCAGGGTCGAGTCTATTGGTTCTTGCGGCTTGATCAAGTTGGTGTGATGTCAATATTTCACTAAGAGCTATTGGGCTAGATGTGGAGCTAATATATTCACTGCACATTGAGTAGTAGCAGTTGATTAGCTCTGAGTATAACTCTTGTGCGGCAAACGCTATTTCTGAGCTGCTGCCGCAAGACCTTAGAACACCGCAGGCGCGCTCCGCATCCCGCCAAGAGCAACTCATGACTCTTCTGAGTTGATATAGGAGTGCGCGGAACTCAGAGGGAATATAGATTGATATTTTTGACAAGGCTGAGACCATCTTCTTGTCTTGCTCAAGTCTCAATCCCTCTAGCCTTTCTGGGTAAGACATGTTGTTGGCTATTGCGTGAGCATAAGTATTGAACATTAAATTGTGTTCGCTTATTGCGCTGTTGATTTTTTCGAGTAGCGGCAAAACTCTTTCTAATTTTACTTTTTCAAATTCTGCGTTTTTTAAAGTTAATTCTTTTTGAATTGAGAGTGCATTCCCAACTTCTTGCTTTTGTTGCTCTAGCTTATTTTTCCACCAAATCTCGAAGGCTGATTTTAAAACAAATTTCCATAGGCCTGTAATGAATGCCAGCACCGTTGCCCACTCAACTAGGTTAAGTTTGTTTATTAGTTCCATGGTAAATTCCAATTGGCTGCTCCGTTGAAGCCTAACTATAAATAGACACCAAATGCTGCATAACCTGCGGGCGATTCTGGTGGATAACCTTCCTGGTCATTTTCAAAATCCTTCTCTAGCTCGCGGGAGGTAGCGAGGCGATGGGGTGTTTGGGAGGTTATACACCATGTCGGATAACTGCTGGCAAGTGGCAATTACGCGAAGGCGGGGAAGGTTGGGAAGGGCGTAGGGAAGATCGCGAGCAAGCTCGCTCCTACAAAAGCAGGGCGGGGAGGGGAAGGCGCAGCGGTGAGCCGCTGCGCCTTTTGTTTCAGCGGTTGAAGCGTTCGACCAGGGCGTATTGGCCCTGTGCGGTGTTGGTCAGAGCCTCGCTGAGTTTGGCGGTGCTTTGTGCTTCGCCAGCGGTTTGATCGGCCAGTTGTGCGATGGTGATGATGTTCTGGTTGATCTCGTCGGCGACGGCGCTTTGTTCTTCCGCCGCTGCGGCGATCTGGTTGGCCATATCGGCGATATTGGCCACCGAGTCGCTGATGCCGGACAGCGCCTGATCAGCCTGCAGTACGCGCTCGACGCCTTCGTCGGCCTGCTTGCGGCCGATTTCCATAGTCAGCACGGCCTCTTCGGCGGTGCGCTGCAGTTTGGCGATCAGGGCGTGGATCTGTTCGGTGGACTCGGCGGTGCGTTGTGCCAGCGAACGCACCTCGTCGGCCACCACGGCAAAGCCGCGGCCCATTTCGCCGGCGCGGGCGGCTTCGATGGCGGCGTTGAGGGCGAGCAGGTTGGTCTGGTCGGCGATGCCCTTGATCACGTCGACCACGCCGCCGATTTCGCTGCTGTCCTGGGCCAGGCGAGTCACGGTTTCGCCGGTATCGCCCACCGATTGCGACAGGCGCTGGATGGCTTCGCGGGTTTCAGCGGCGATGGTGCGGCCTTCGCTGGTCAGGCGGTTGGCTTCCTGGGTGGCGATGGCGGTGCGGGCGACGTTGCTTGCCACTTCCAGAGTGGTGGCGGCCATTTCGTTGACTGCGGTGGCGACCTGCTCGGTCTCGCTGCGCTGGCGCTCGAGGCCGGCCGAGCTGTTGTGCGCCAGCTTGTCAGCTTCACGCGCTTGCAGGGTCAGTTGTTCGGCGGTGTCCTGCAGGCGGGTGAGACAGGTTTTCAGCCGTGCTTCCTGGCTGAGCATGGCCATTTCCAGGCGTGCTTCGGCGCCACGGCTGTCGGTGTACATCTGCGCGATCAGCGGGTCGGAGGTGGTTTGCTCGGCAAGGCGCAGCAGGCGTTTGACGCCGCGCGTCTGCCAGGCGATGCCAGCCAGACCCAGCGGCACGGAGAGTGCGGCAGCGAGGATGAAGCCCCAATTGCTGCCCATCCAGTGGCCGATCATGAAGCCGATCTGGCTGACCAGGATGAAGGGCATCCACGCCTGGACGATGGGCAGCCACTGGTTGCTGGCCGGAACGGCCGACTTACCGGCGTTGATGCGGGCGTATAGGACTTCGGCGCGGCGCACCTGCTCGGCGGTCGGTTTGACACGGACGGATTCGTAACCGACGACCTGGTTGTTTTCGGTCACGGGCGTGACGTAGGCGTTGACCCAGTAATGGTCGCCGTTCTTGCAGCGGTTCTTGACGATGCCCATCCACGGGCGGCCCTTCTTCAGGGTCGTCCACATATGCTCGAACACGGCCGATGGAACGTCCGGGTGGCGCACGATGTTGTGTGGTGCGCGCAGCAGTTCTTCACGACTGAAGCCGCTGATGTCGACGAAGGCGTCGTTGCAGTAGCTGATTTGTCCTTTGAGGTCGGTGGTGGATATCAGGCGTTGTTGTGCAGGAAAAGTGCGCTCACGCTGAGTGACCGGCTGGTTGTTACGCATGGCAGGTATCCGTCGTTGTAATGCCCTGTCATCGGCCGGCGAGCGGCGAAGTTGAGGGCTGAATCCATTTTTGGCGAGTGTAATCGCTTTTTGAATGGCGTCACATTTTTGTCACGGCATGAGCCGTCCTTGGCCCGACGGGGAGGCCCTGCCGCATGACACGGCAGGGCAGGTACATCACTTGGCGATCATCTGGCGCAGCACGTAGTGCAGGATGCCGCCAACCTTGAAGTACTCGACCTCGTTGAGGGTGTCGATGCGGCACAGCACTTCGACTTCCTCATGCGTGCCGTCTTCACGGGTGATGATCAGCGTCAGTGGCATCTGTGGGCGCAGTTCCACGCCTTCCAGACCTTCGATGGCCAGCACTTCCTTGCCGGTCAGTTTCAGGCTGGTGCGGTCGGTACCGGGTTTGAACTGCAGCGGCAGCACGCCCATGCCCACCAGGTTGGAGCGGTGGATGCGCTCGAAGCTCTCGGCGATCACCGCCTTGACCCCCAGCAGGTTGGTGCCCTTGGCCGCCCAGTCACGGCTGGAGCCAGTGCCGTATTCCTTGCCGGCGATGATCAGCAGCGGCGTGCCTTCGGCCTGATAGCGCATGGCGGCGTCGTAGATCGCCAGCTTCTCACCGCTGGGGATGTGCAGGGTGTTGCCGCCTTCCTCGCCGCCGAGCATTTCGTTGCGGATACGGATGTTGGCGAAGGTGCCGCGCATCATCACTTCATGGTTGCCGCGGCGCGAGCCGTAGGAGTTGAAGTCGGCCTTGTCCACGCCATGCTCGCTCAGGTAGCGCCCGGCCGGGCTGTCGGCCTTGATGTTGCCGGCCGGGGAGATGTGGTCGGTGGTCACCGAGTCGCCGAGCAGGGCGAGGATGCGCGCCTGGCGGATATCGGTGATACGTGGCGGATCTTCGGCGATGTGCTCGAAGAACGGCGGATGCTGGATGTAGGTGGAGTCGCCCTGCCAGGCGTAGGTGTCGGCCTTGGGCACGTCGATGGCCTGCCATTTCTCGTCGCCGGCGAAGACTTCGGCGTATTCCTTGCGGAACATGGCGGTGTCGACCTGGGCGATGGCCTGGGTGATCTCGGCCTGGGTCGGCCAGATGTCCTTGAGGTAGACCGGCTGACCGTCCCTGCCGGTGCCGAGGGCGTCGCGGGTCAGGTCGAGGCGCACGCTACCGGCCAGGGCATAGGCGACCACCAGGGGTGGCGAGGCCAGCCAGTTGGTTTTCACCAGCGGGTGCACGCGGCCCTCGAAGTTGCGGTTGCCGGAGAGCACCGAGGCGACGGTCAGGTCGGCCTGGGTGATGGCTTTCTCGATCGGCTCACGCAGCGGGCCGGAGTTGCCGATGCAGGTGGTGCAGCCGTAGCCCACCAGGTCGAAGCCGAGTTTCTCCAGGTAGGGCGTCAGGCCTGCGGCATTGAAGTACTCGGTGACCACCTTGGAGCCGGGGGCCAGCGAGCTCTTCACCCAGGGCTGGCGCTGCAGGCCTTTCTCCACGGCCTTCTTGGCCAGCAGGCCGGCGGCCATCATCACGCTGGGGTTGGAGGTGTTAGTGCAGGAGGTGATAGCGGCGATCACCACGGCGCCGTCTTTCAGGCGATGGGTATGGCCGTCGTCCTCATAGTCGATTTCGCCGCTCTGCTTGTCGCCACCGACGGCGGTACCGCCGCCGCCTTCGCTGAGCAGGCGACCCTCTTCCTTGGCGGTGGGCTTGAGCTGCAGGCCGATGAAGTCGTCGAAGGCCTGGCTGACCTGGCCCAGCGAGACACGATCCTGCGGGCGCTTGGGCCCGGCCAGGCTGGCTTCGACGCTGCCCATGTCCAGGCTCAGGCTGTCGGTGAACAGCGGCTCGGCGCCTGGCTCGCGCCACAGGCCCTGGGCCTTGCTGTAGGCCTCGACCAGTTGCACGGTGGCATCCGGGCGGCCGGACAGGCGCAGGTAGCCGAGGGTGATCTCGTCCACCGGGAAGAAACCGCAGGTGGCGCCGTACTCGGGGGCCATGTTGGCGATGGTGGCGCGGTCGGCCAGCGGCAGATCGGCCAGGCCGTCGCCGTAGAACTCGACGAATTTGCCCACCACGCCCTTCTTGCGCAGCATCTGGGTGACGGTAAGCACCAGGTCGGTGGCGGTGATGCCTTCTTTCAGCTTGCCGCTGAGCTTGAAGCCGATCACTTCGGGAATCAGCATCGACACCGGCTGGCCGAGCATGGCCGCTTCCGCCTCGATGCCGCCGACGCCCCAGCCGAGCACGCCGAGGCCGTTGATCATGGTGGTGTGCGAGTCGGTACCCACCAGGGTGTCGGGGTAGGCGAGGGTGACGCCGTCTTCCTCCTTGGTCCACACGGTGCGCGCCAGGTACTCGAGGTTGACCTGGTGGCAGATGCCGGTGCCCGGCGGTACCACGCTGAAGTTGTCGAAAGCGTGCTGGCCCCAACGCAGGAAGGCGTAGCGCTCGCCGTTGCGCTGCATTTCCAGCTCGACGTTGTCGTGGAAGGCGCTGGAGGAGGCGTAGCGGTCGACCATCACCGAGTGGTCGATGACCAGGTCCACCGGCGACAGCGGGTTGATCCGCTGCGGGTCGCCGCCGGCCTTGGCCATGGCGTCGCGCATGGCAGCCAGGTCGACCACCGCCGGCACGCCGGTGAAGTCCTGCATCAGCACGCGCGCTGGGCGGTACTGGATCTCGCGGTCGGAGGCGCGCTGGTCGAGCCAGTCGACCATGGCTTGCAGATCCTGCGGCTGCACGGTCTGGCCGTCTTCGTTGCGCAGCAGGTTTTCCAGCAGGACCTTGAGTGACTTGGGCAAGCGGTCGATGTTGCCGAGGCGCTGGGCAGCCTCGGGCAGGCTGAAGTAGTGGTAAGTGGCGTCGCCGACTTTCAGTTCGCGGCGGCAGTTCAGGCTATCGAGGGAGGGCATTGCACATCTCCTTGGGCCCGCACGGTTCGGGCTGTGTCTGATGGCGGCAGACCTTCAAGCTAGTTCGGCTTGAGCAGTCTGGCTAGCGCATATCCTTTATCGGTTGCTATGCGCTGCCTGTTCTGGGTGGCCGGGCCTCATCGAAACGCGATGGCTGGCGGCTCCCTATCTGTGGGCAGCGCATATGTAGCTGGACAGGTTTAGCGGCTCTGGGTTCCGGTCTCGGGTATCATGCGCGCCTTGAGGAGACCCTTTGATGAATACCCTGTTTCTGCATTGCCGCCCCGGTTTCGAAGGGGAGGTTTGCGCCGAGATCAGCGACCTCGCCGCACGCCTGGATGTACCGGGCTACTCCAAAACCAAGCCTGGCAGCGCGTGTGCCGAGTTCGTCTGCAGCGAGGCGGCCGATGGCGAGCGCATGATGCGTAGTGTGCGCTTCAACAGCCTGATTTTCCCCAGGCAATGGGCACGCGGTGGTTTCGTCATGTTGCCGGAGAGCGATCGCATCAGTGTGCTGCTCGACGCCCTGGCGGACTATCCGGTGTGCGGCAGCCTGTGGCTGGAAGTGGTGGATACCAACGACGGCAAGGAGCTTTCGACCTTCTGCAAGAAGTTCGAGGCGCCGCTGCGCAAGGCCTTGCTCAAGGCCGGCAAGCTGGTGGACGACGCGAAGAAGCCGCGCCTGCTGCTGACCTTCAAGAGCGGCCGTGAGGTATTCGCCGGTATCGCCGAGGCGGATAACCAGGCGATGTGGCCGATGGGCATTCCGCGTCTGAAGTTTCCGCGCGAGGCGCCGAGCCGCTCCACGCTCAAGCTGGAGGAGGCCTGGCACCATTTCATCCCTCGCGAGCAGTGGGATCAGCGCCTGGCGCCGGGCATGACAGCAGTTGACCTGGGTGCAGCACCTGGCGGCTGGACCTGGCAACTGGTCAATCGGGAAATCCGCGTTACCGCCGTGGACAACGGGCCGATGGCCGAAAGCCTGATGTACTCGGGGTTCGTTGTGCATCAGCGCGCCGATGGTTTCACCTTCCGCCCACGGCATCCGGTGCACTGGATGGTCTGCGATATCGTCGAGAAACCGGCGCGCACGGCGGCGATGATCGAGACCTGGCTGGGCGAGGGGCTGTGCCGCGAGGCCGTGGTCAACCTCAAGCTGCCGATGAAGCAGCGCTACGCCGAAGTGCGGCGTCTGCTCGATCGCATCGAGTCGGGGCTGGTCGAGCGGGGCCTGAAGGTCAGCATCGGCTGCAAGCAGCTGTATCACGACCGTGAGGAAGTGACCTGTCATCTGCGCCGGCACGGTAAGTGATGATGTGCGCGCAGGTCTCAGGATTGTGCGGGCAGGTGACCTGAAGGTCAGCTTTGCGCGACAATGCGCGCCTGTTTGTGGAGCCCCTTATGTCCGAAGCCCTGACCCTCAATCACGATGACCTGCTCGACGCCAGCGGCCTGAATTGCCCGGAACCGGTGATGATGCTGCACAACAAGGTGCGCGACCTGTCGCCGGGCGGCCTGCTCAAGGTGATCGCTACCGATCCGTCGACCCGTCGTGATATTCCCAAGTTTTGCGTGTTCCTCGGTCACGAACTGCTCGGTCAGGCCGAGGAAGACGGCACCTACCTGTACTGGATTCGCAAGAAGGCCGATTAGGCAGTTATCTCGTAGGGCGGGTGCAACCCGCCAAATAGCGGATGTTGTTGGTCGCGATGGCGGGTTACACCCGCCCTACGGTTTGCTAGCTTTCGCTGTGCCATCCCGCCTGTCCCGGCGCCAGGCCGCAGCTGTTTAGCAAAGTCTGCCAGGCCTTGACGTGACGCGCCGTGGCTATGCGGAAATCCTGCCATAACGAATCCTGTTCGCCTGCCAAACGCTGCAGGTGCTCGCGGGTGGTGGTGGGAATACCGTCGATGCGTTGCAATTGCAGCAGCGCCGCCTGCCACTGCTGGCCGCGTTGGTCGACCTGTGCCAGGTAGGGTTGCAGGCCGCCAGCGTAGAACTTGATGAAGATGTTCTGCAGGATGCGCCCGCGTGGCGTCGCCTGGCCCAGTGGGCAGAGTGGGCGATTGCGCTGGCGTTGCTCCAGCAGTTCGCTGCCTGCGTCGAGGGTGTGGCGCAGGCTGGCCAGGCTGGTAATCAACTGGCCGCCTTGCTCGCTGGCGTAGAGGGTGAAGAACTGCGGTTCCAGCTCACTGGCGCTCGGCGGCAGTTGCGCAGGCAGGGCGGCGCCGATGCTGGCCAGCCGCTGCAATGCGTCCAGCGCGGCGCTGTCTTCCAGCATGTCCACCGGCAAGGCTTTATCAGCGAAACGCAGGTAGTTCTCGAACTCCGGACTGCCGTTCAGCGCATTCCAGAATACTGCAGGCAGTTGCTGGCGCTTGTCGTCGGCCAGGCGTTGCAGGGTGGCCTTCAGGCTGGAGTCGTCCTGCAGATGCGGCAGGCAGTCGTCGATGGCGCGCAGCAGATCGCCTTCGTAGCCCAGGCGCTGGCTGGGCATCAACTGTTTGCCCAGGCTGCTGTTGCGTTGGCTGATCAACTGCTGCAGGTGCGGACAGCGCCGCGCGTCGATCACCAGATCGAGCAGGCCGATGCGCAGTTCGGGGATGTCCGAAAGCCGCTCGCGCCGGGCTGGCAGGCGGTACTGACTGATGCTGCGCTTATCGAGCGAGCTGACGTTCGGTGCATCGAGCGAGCGCTGCAGGCGTTCGAGGTAATCGCTCTGCAGGGCCAGGCCATCGTTGGCCGGGCCGCAGCCGGCGAGTGCAAAGAAGTAGAGGATCAGGGCAGGTCGAATCATGGGCTCAGTCTAGAGCTGATTTCCTGCCTATCCAATGACTCAGGCGGCCCGGCGGATGCGCTTGCGCGCGCTGCGCGCCAGGCGCACGGTGAGCATCGCTGCGGCGCAGGTCAGTCCGACCACCAGCCCTTGCCACAGGCCACTGGGGCCGCTGGGTTCGCCGAACAGGTCGGACAGCCCCAGCGCATAACCCACCGGCAGGCCGATGCCCCAATAGGCGAACAGCGTCAGCAACATGGTGATGCGCGTGTCCTGGTAGCCACGCAGCGCGCCGGCCGCCGTCACCTGGATGGCATCGGAGAACTGGAACAGCGCCGAATAGACGATCAGCGTTGCCGCCACGGCGATCACTGTCTTGTCCGGGGTGTAAATCTGCGCGATCTGCTCACGCAGCAGGAACATCAGGCTGGCCGATACGCAGGCGTAGCCCAGCGCCGCGGCCATGCTTACCCCGGCAGCGAAGCGCGCCTCGCGTGGCTGACCACGGCCCAGCGCCTGGCCGACGCGCACGGTGGCGGCCATGGCCAATGAGTAGGGAATCATGAATACCATGGAGCTGAAGTTGAGCGCGATCTGGTGCCCGGCCACCACGGTGGCGCCGAGGCCGCCGATCAGCAGGGCGATCACCGCGAAGATGCTCGATTCGGCAAATACCGCGATACCGATTGGCACGCCGATGCTCAGCAGGCGTTTGATCACTGTCCACTGCGGCCATTCGAAGCGGGTGAACAGCGCGCTGGCACGGTAGTAGGGCGCCCACTTCACCCAGACCAGCATGCCGATCAGCATGAAGCCCATCACCAGCGCGGTCGCCCAGCCGCAGCCAACGCCACCCATGGCCGGCAGGCCGAACTTGCCGTAGATGAAGATGTAGTTGGCAGGAATGTTCAGCAGCAGACCGAGAATGCCCAGCACCATGGCCGGGCGGGTATGGCCGAGGCCATCGCTGAAGCAGCGCAGCACGTGGTACAGCGCCACTGCCGGGAATCCGCAGGCCACCGCACGCAGGTAGCCCATGGCCGGAGTGATCAGCGCCGGGTCGACGTTCATGGTGCGCAGGATGAACTCGGCGTTCCATAGCAGCGCCGCAGCGCTACCGCCGACGGCCAGCGCCAGCCAGAGTGCCTGACGCACCAGCGGGCCGATATCGGCCTCTTGGCCAGCGCCGAAGCGCTGAGCCACCTTGGGCGTGGTGGCCAGCAGGATGCCGGTCATCAGCAGGAACACCGGCACCCAGATCGAGTTGCCCAACGCCACCGCAGCCAGGTCCTGCGGGCTGACGCGCCCGGCCATCAGCGTATCGACGAAGCCCATGGCGGTGTGCGCCAACTGGGCGATGATGATCGGCGTGGCCAGAATGAGCAGGCTGCGCAGTTCCGTGCGCACGCGGCCAAGGCGGGTGTCGGTGGACATTTCGATTCTTCGGGATAGCAGGAAACCGCGTAGTCTACGCTTTGACGTGTCGGTCAGGAAAGTACGATCTGCCCCTCTGTCTGGCGGCCTGTGGGGCGACGCTGAGGTGTCGGCTGACTTAGAATGGCGACCTGCCCGATGGAGCCTGTCATGCACCTAGTCGCCGACGAAAACATTCCCCTGCTCGATGAGTTCTTCGCTGCGTTCGGCAGCATCCGCCGCTTGCCCGGGCGCGCCATCACGGCGGCCGATGTGCGTGATGCCGACCTGTTGCTGGTGCGCTCGGTGACGCAGGTGAACCGCGCCTTGCTCGAAGGTAGCCGGGTACGTTTCGTTGGCACCTGCACCATCGGCACCGACCATCTGGATCTCGATTACTTCGCCGCAGCAGGCATCGCCTGGAGCAGCGCCCCCGGTTGCAATGCCCGTGGCGTGGTGGATTACGTGCTGGGCAGCGTGCTGACCCTTGCCGAGCGTGAGGGCGTTGACGCGGCTGCGCGTGTCTATGGCGTGGTCGGGGCGGGGCAGGTCGGTGGGCGTCTGGTGACTCTGCTGCAGGGGCTAGGCTGGCAGGTGCGGGTGTGCGACCCGCCGCGCCAGGCCGCCGAGGGCGGCGACTTCGTCAGCCTGGAGCAGATCATCGGCGAATGCGATGTGATCAGCCTGCATACACCGCTGGACGCTTCGACCCGTCACCTGTTCGATGCGGCGCGTCTGGCTGCGCTCAGGCCTGGCACCTGGTTGATCAATGCCAGTCGCGGTGCCGTGGTGGACAACGCCGCGCTGCGCAGCCTGTTGCCACAGCGGCTTGATCTGAAGGCCGTGCTGGACGTCTGGGAAGGCGAACCGCAGGCCGATGTCGAGCTGGCCGCGCTGTGCCAACTGGCCACGCCGCACATTGCCGGCTACAGCCTGGACGGCAAGCTGCGCGGCACGGCGCAGATCTACCAGGCCTGCTGCCGGGCGCTGGGCGTAGCCGAGCAGGTGAGCCTGGCCGATCTGTTGCCGGCGCCCTGGTTGAGTGAGCTGAGCATCGACGGCAGCGCCGATCCTGCCTGGGCGCTGGCCAGCATTTGCCGCGCGGTCTATGACCCGCGCCGCGACGATGCCGACTTTCGCCGCAGCCTGGTTGGCGATGCCGATACCCGTCGCGCCGGCTTCGACCGCCTGCGCAAGCATTACCCCATGCGCCGCGAGATCGATGGCTTGCACGTGCGTATTCAGGGTGATTCAGCGCCGCTGGCTGCTCTGGTACGAGCCCTGGGCGCCACCGTTTCGTAGGGTAGGTTGGCCGCCTGTCACGCTTGCAGAACAGTTTGCTAAGGCCGGTGCGGCGTAACCCACCATCGGCGCAACGCGATCCATCGCCCGGTGGGTTACGTGGGGTGGCCATCCGAGCGCGAGGAGTTCATCTGCGTCTGGAAGCTCGGCACTCGGCGCCGCTAACTAACCTACGGATAGTGCGATATCTGCATATGTTATTTTGCCTTAATTAAATTGCATGCAATTTAATTGCTCGCTACTTTATTCGTCACTTCAAGCCCATTCAGGACGATTCCCCATGAGCAACGCACTTTTCGATATTCCGGTCACCACCATCAAGGGCGAGCAGAAGACTCTGGCCGACTTCGGCGGCAAGGCTGTGCTGGTGGTCAACACCGCCAGCAAATGTGGCTTCACCCCGCAGTACAAAGGCTTGGAAAGCGTCTGGCAGCAATACAAAGACAAAGGGCTGGTAGTGCTCGGTTTCCCCTGCAATCAGTTCGGCAAGCAGGAGCCGGGTGACGAGGGCGCGATCTCCGAGTTCTGCGAGCTGAACTTCGGCGTCAGCTTCCCACTGTTCAAGAAGGTCGACGTCAATGGCAGCGATGCTCACCCGCTGTTCGTGCAGTTGAAGAAGCGCGCGCCGGGCCTGCTGGGCAGCCAGGGCATCAAGTGGAACTTCACCAAGTTTCTGATTGGCGAGGACGGCAAGGTGGTCAAGCGCTTCGCCCCGACCACCAAGCCCGAAGAGCTGAGCAGCGAGATCGAAGCCCTGCTGAAATGAGTGCTTTCGACACCGCCGGGCTGCAGCTGGACAATCAGCTGTGCTTCAAGCTCTACGCCGCTTCACGTGCGGTGATCCGCGGCTACAAGCCGATGCTCGACGCCCTCGGCCTGACCTACCCGCAGTATCTGGTGATGCTGGTGCTGTGGGAATGGCAGGAGCGGGCGCCCGAGCAGCCGACGCTCAAGGCGCTCGGGCAACGCCTACAGCTGGATTCTGGCACCCTGACGCCGCTGCTCAAGCGTCTGGAGCAGATGGACCTGGTGCAGCGTCGTCGCGCGCAGGCGGATGAACGCGAGGTGCATCTGGCCCTGAGCGAGGCTGGCAGGGCGCTGCAGGCGCAGGTCCTGCCGCTCAAGGCGCAGTTGCTCTGCCAGTTCGGTGATCAGGATCTGCTGGAGATGGAAGGGCTGCGGCGCAGCCTGGATCGGCTACTGGCTCGGCTCAGCGATTGACCTCATCGGGCAGCCAGGTGTCGAGCATGACTGCCAGTTCTTCACGGCGGAAGGGTTTGGCCAGGTAATCGTTCATGCCGGCAGCGCGGCAGCGCTCGCGCTCGTCGGACAGCGCATTGGCGGTCAGGGCGACGATGGGCAACTCCGGCCAGCGGCCATTGCTGCGGATGCGTCGGCTGGCTTCGTAGCCATCCATCACCGGCATGTTGCAGTCCATCAGGATCAGGTCGATGGGCTCCTGCTCCAGCACCTCCAATGCTTCAGCGCCGTGTGCGGCGACCAGCACCTGGTAGCCGAGCTTGGCCAGCATGCCTTTGGCGACCATCTGGTTGACCGGGTTGTCTTCGACCAGCAGCACGCGTGCTGTGCTTTCTCGCGCAGCTTGCGTCTGGGCGCTGTTGTGCAGGTTGCCATCGTCGCTGTGCAGGATGTGCCGCAGCACCTGTAGCAGGCCATTGCGCGCCAGCGGGCGGGCGATCTGCAGCAGCGGCATGAGACGCTGCGCCTGCTCGTGCGGCAGGAAGTTGCCATAGGCGGTGACCAGCAGCACCGGCGTGCTGATCGCCGGGCGAATACCCAGCAGGCATTCCGGGCAATCGCTGATCAGCAGGTCGGCATCCACGCCGTGCAGGCTGGCGTCGGTATCCAGGCGCTGATAACTCAGACCCCAGGTTGGCAGCCACTGACTGAGCATCTGCTGCAGGCCGCTACTGGCCGGTGTCATGGCCACGATGCGGCCCTGTAGTGATGGTTGGGAGCTGGCTTGCGCATGGGCGGGCAGCGGCAGTTGCGCGCAGAACTCGCTGCCGAAGCCCTCCTTCGACTGCAGCGTCAGCTTGCCATGCATTGCTTCGCACAGGCGCCGCGTCAGCGCCAGGCCGAGCCCGGTGCCGCCGTACTCACGGGTGATGCCGACTTCAGCCTGGGCGAAGGGCTGGAAGATGCGCGCCTGGGCATCTTCGGCGATGCCGATGCCAGTATCGCGCACGCGGATGCTGATGCCGTCCTTGCCGCAGGCGACGATCAGGTCGACACGGCCGAAACGGGTGAATTTGAGCGCGTTGGACAGCAGGTTGCTGACGATCTGGCGCACCCGTGTCGGGTCGCCCAGCACCTGGGTCGGCAGTGCCGGGTCGATCAGGCAGGTCAGCTCGACTGCGCTGGCGGCGTTCTGTGACAGCAGGCTGGCGGTTTCCTCGGCCAAGGCGCCGAGGTCGAAGGGGATTTCCTCCAGTTCGAGCTGGCCTGCTTCGAATTTGGACAGGTCGAGAATGTCGTTGAGTAGTTCCACCAGCACCTTGCCGGAGTCATGGGCGATACCCAGCTGCTGGCGCTGCTCGGCGCTGAGCGGGCCGTCCAGGGCCAGCGCAAGCATGCCCAGCAGACCATTGAGCGGCGTGCGGATCTCGTGACTCATGTTGGCCAGAAAGGCCGAGCGCGCCTGCGCCATGTTCAGGGCGGTGGTGCGCGCCACCTCCAGTTCGCGGTTGGACTGGCTGAGGCGGGCGTTGGTGGCCTTGAGCTCGGCAGTGCGCGCCGAGACGATGTTTTCCAGTTCGTTCAGGTACTGGGTCAGGCGGTCTTCGGCGTTACGCCTTTGTTCGATCTCCTGGGCGATGCTCGACAACTGGCGGTTGGTGACCTCCACCAGGGTGCCGATCTCGTCGCGCTCGTGGCCCTTGGGGCAGGGCACGGGGCGGTGCTGCGGGTCTTGCGGGTTACGTTCGCTGAGTGCGCGAATCACCCCGGTCAGGGGCTTGGTCAGCATGAAATAGAACAGCACCAGCAGGATCAGTGACAGCAGCAGGCTGCGCGCGAAACCGGTGAGCAGAGTCAGCAGCGAACGTCTGAGAAAGTGACTGCCGAAGGCGTAGGTGTCGACTTCCAGGCGTAGAAAGCCCAGGGCTTCGTTGGGTGCATGGCTGACGTGGAGTGGGTCTTGGAACTGCCGCTGGGCCCCGAACAGGCTGTCGCTGAAGACCCGGTAGCGGCTTTCCCGGCGCGGGCGGCTGACGCTGGCCAGCACCAGACCGTTGTTGTCGATCAGTTCGGCGCGGGTCACTGCGGGTGAGCGTAGCAGGCCGAGGACCAGCTCCTGCGCCAGTTCCGCGTCGATGTTGTAGGCGATACGGGCGGCGGGGTTGTGGCTGATTTCCAGCAGCGCGCGAATCTCGCGGTTGATGGAGGCCTCTTCGCTGGCATAATCGACCGCCACCTGGGTGACGCTCAGCAGCGTACCAAGAATAAACGCCACCAGGACGGTCAGGCCGGCCTGTTTGAACGACAGGCGATTGGTGAGCGAAATGTCCATAAAAGCGTGCGTGGTCTCTGATCCTTGGGCGCCTGCCAAGCATAGCTGATAGCGACCCTGTACCGGCAGAGCCTGCAACGTGCGGCTCTGCGCAAAAGGAGTAGTAGATCGTGGATTCCCGGTTACTGGATTTTCTTGCCCGCGCCGAGCAGGTGCTTGAGCGCATCGAACCCCTGCTGCCTGCACTGCGTCCGGAGGTGGACTGGAGCAAGTGCGTGGCGGCGCGCTGGGTGCGTGATGGCCGCAGCGGCTACCTGTTGCCGCTGGATGTCAGCCTCGACCTGTCGCTGAGCGACCTGCTGGGTGTGGACGCCCAGCGCGAGCAGCTGGCGCGCAACACTCGTCAGTTCGTCAGCGGCATGCCGGCCAACCATGCCTTGCTCTGGGGCGCGCGTGGCACTGGCAAGTCGTCGCTGGTGCGTGCCCTGCTCGCCGAGCACGCCAAGGTCGGCCTGCGCCTGATCGAGATCGAGCGCGATCATCTGGCCGACCTGCCGCGCGTGGTCGAGCTGCTGGCCGGCTTGCCGCAACGCTTCGTGCTGTTCTGCGACGACCTGTCGTTCGAAGCGGGCGAGGGTGACTACCGGGTACTCAAGAGCGTGCTCGACGGCTCGTTGGAGCAGGCGCCGGACAATGTGCTGCTGTACGCCACCTCCAACCGTCGCCATCTGGTGCCCGAGCATCAGAGCGATAACGAGAACTGGAAGCGGGTCGACGGCGAGCTGCATCCCAACGAGGCGGTGGAGGACAAGATCGCGTTGTCCGACCGTTTTGGCTTGTGGCTGTCGTTCTATCCCTTCACTCAGGATCACTTCCTGCTCGTCGTGCGTCACTGGGTAGAGGTGCAGGCGCGTCAGGTCGGGCTCGGCTGGAGCTGGGACGAGGCACTGGAGAAAGCCGCCATTCGCTGGGCGCTGGGTCGCGGTAACCGCAATGGCCGCTGCGCCTATCAATTCGCCCGCCACTGGGTCGGGCTGCAACTGCTGGAGCAACAGGCATGATCGATCTTTCTCAGACTGGTGGTGATCTCAACGGTTACCCGCTGCTGAGTGCACAATTGCAGGCATTGCTTAGCGGCGAGCGCGACTTCATCGCCAATGCTGCGCAGTTTTCCGCCTTCCTGTTTCACGAGCTGGCCGATCTGAACTGGGCCGGCTTTTATCTGGCGAAGGATGGCGAGCTGGTGCTCGGCCCGTTCCAGGGCAAGGTGGCCTGCGTGCGCATCGCCTTCGGTCGTGGTGTCTGCGGCGCCGCGGCGGCCAGCCTGCAAACCCAGCGAGTCGAGGATGTGCATGCCTTCCCGGGGCACATTGCCTGCGACAGTGCATCGAACAGTGAGCTGGTGGTGCCTCTGGTCAAGGAAGGGCGCCTGATCGGCGTGCTGGATCTGGACAGTCCGTCGGTGGGGCGGTTCACGGAGGTGGATCAGGCCGGTATCGAAGCGCTGGCAGCGATATTCCTGGCCGCCAGCGACTGCTGAATACGCCTTTGGCGATGCGCGGAGACTCGATCCGCTAGGGGCGCCGCGCGCACCGCTGGTTTAAGACGTCGCCGAAGCTGATTTCGCAATCGGTGCGCACGGCGCACCCCACGAAGCGGGCGTGTTCAGCGCTTGGCTCCGATCTTCTCCAGTGTGCGCAGTTCACGTGGCAGCAGTTGCTGTGTGGATGCGCGGGCCTTGATGCGCTCGTAGTGCGCCAGCAGGTTCGGCCAGCGGCCGGCATCCAGGGTTTCCCCGCCGTGCTCCATGTTGATCAGTTGGCTGGCCAGCGCCAGGTCGGCCATGGACAGTTGTTCGCCAAGGAAGTAGGGCGCGTCACCCAACGTGGCCTCGAAATAGTCGAAGTGGTTGGGCAGCTTGTCCCTGAGCGTCTGCTGCACCTTTTCCTCATCGCATGGCTGACCCATGGTGGCTTTCAGCACGCGGTTGCGAAATACGGTGAAGGTACACAGCGGCGCCAGCTCGTAGTCCGCGTATTTTTCCAGCCAGCGTACCTTGGCGCGTTGCTCCGCACCGTCGCCATATAGCGGCATGTGCTCAGGGTAGCGCTCTTCCAGGTATTGGCAGATGACGCTGGAGTCCGCCAGCTTCAGGTCACCATCGCGAAAGGCGGGAATCCGGCCTAGCGGATTGAGCTCGCGAAACCAGTCCGGCTGGCCGAAGGGCATGACCACCTCGAGCTCGTAATCCAGGCCCTTTTCGATCAGGCACAGGCAGAGTTTGCGGACGAAGGGAGACAGGGGTGCTCCGTAAACGGTCAGGCTCATTACAACTCCTATCGGCGGTCAACGTGGTTGACTGAGTGAAGGCGGTCGTCTGCTCAGTCGTAGATGTTCTTCTTCTTCCAGTCGTCTTCCAGGTCCTTCAGACCTTCGGTCAACTGGCTGGGTTCATCCGCGTTGGGTACGCTGTTGTTGAGCACCATGGCATTGGCGCGCGCCAATTGCTCTTCGAAACGCTTGAGTTGCGTCTGGTAAGGGGTTGGGTCAGGTTGCTTGCGCAGGTATTGCACGCCGCGTTCGAAGGCCAGGCGGGCCTGGCCGGGTTGATTCTGCTGCATGGCCGTCTGGCCCAGGGTGCTGAAGAACTCGATATGCACCAGTACCAGCATCTGACGAATCTGCTTGAGCCAGTGCTTGCCATCGTTGGCGGGCAGCAGGCCGCCCTGTACCGAACTGGTGATCAGGGCGTGCAGGTTTTCCAGAAGGAAACGTACGTCCTTGGCCTTGGCTTCGTTGGCGATGGGCTGTGGTGGGTTCTTCACCGGGATGGATTCGCCCTGAGCGACCTGAGCCCTGAGGGTGTCGATATCGGTCTTCAGTCTGGCGTTCTGCTTGTCCAGCGGCAGCAGGCGTTCGCTGACTTGCAGCTGCAACTGGCTCAGTAGCAGCTTCAGCTGCGGTGTCATCAGCTGCCCAGGCATGCGTTCGGAGATATCCTGGCAGCGACGAATGCGGTCGAGCAGATCAGCGCGCTGGCGCGCTTTCTCCAGCTTGCTGTTCTCGACGGCGTGGTTGATGTAGGCAATCACCATCAGCAGGGCGATGCCGCCGACGATCAGCATGGTTATCACGAGTGCGGACACTGCTTGGGACCTCTCGAGAATCGACTTTTCGACCGAGTGTAGTGGCTTGGCTGCATGGCTCCTAGTGGCATATCGATTTATGGGCTGAAGTCTTTGATTTTAAAAATTTTTTAGAGAGAGGTTGACGACCCTCGAAAGGCTCCATAGAATGCGCGCCACTTCCAGCGCAATGCTAGAAACAGAGCGAAGGAAGCCGGAAAGTTGCTTGATGTTCCGGGGTGTGTCCCCTTCGTCTAGTGGCCTAGGACACCGCCCTTTCACGGCGGTAACAGGGGTTCGAGTCCCCTAGGGGACGCCACTTCAAGTTGTACCGCGGGAATAGCTCAGTTGGTAGAGCACGACCTTGCCAAGGTCGGGGTCGCGAGTTCGAGTCTCGTTTCCCGCTCCAAAATTTGGAAATGCTGCTTCGGCAGGGTTTCAAACGAAGTTCCAGGTCCCCTTCGTCTAGTGGCCTAGGACACCGCCCTTTCACGGCGGTAACAGGGGTTCGAGTCCCCTAGGGGACGCCACTTCAAGTTGTACCGCGGGAATAGCTCAGTTGGTAGAGCACGACCTTGCCAAGGTCGGGGTCGCGAGTTCGAGTCTCGTTTCCCGCTCCAAATAAACGAAAACGCCGCTCAATCGAGCGGCGTTTTCGTTTCTATCGTTCGTACAGACACAAAACAAAAGGCCCGCCGGTTTACCGTGCGGGCCTTTTGTTTATTGGCCGATCAGTGCTTGGAGCCGTCGGTGGGCAGTGCCAGCAGCTGTTTTTCCTGATTCCAGTCGAAGGGTTCGTCGTTCTCCTCGGCTTCGAAACGGCGCTCGTCGAGGGCCTGGTACAGGGCGATTTCCTCGTCGGGCATGAAGTGCAGGCAGTCGCCGCCAAAGAACCACAGCAGGTCGCGCGGTACCAGATGGGCGATCTGCGGGTAGCGGTGGAACACCTGGCTGATCAGATCCTGGCCCAGGTACTGGCTGGACACCGGGTCGCGCGGCAGTTCGGCGAGCAGTTCGTCGTAGCGCTCGAGGAACAGGGCATGGCTGTCGTCGAGCACCTGTTCGGCTTCGCCCAGGGCGACGAGGATGCCGCGCAGGTGGTTGAGCAGGGCGAGGTGGTGTTCTAGATGGCTGGCCATGGTGCGGTTTCCTGAAGGGTAAAACGGGCGCAGGAGTATAGAGTTCCTGGCGCCCGCTGTCCCGTTTGGCTGGCCTTCGTGGGAGGGCTTTCGGCTAGGGCATCCTGCTTCGCTCTACCTCCTGCATCCCTGCAGTCGTAGCCGCGACGCAAGAAATTCACGGCTAAAAGCCCCTCCCACAAGCGGTTCGACTCAGCGTACCTTGCCGCGGCTCAGCTTGAGCTCTTCCTTGGCGAAGTCGTCGACGTCGATCACCCGACGGCGCGCCGCTTCGGCGGCTTGCAGGCGCTGGCCCTGTTCGCCGTCGAGGATGCCGGCAGCGATCGCCGCCTCGATGGCGTCCTGGCCCGGAGCCGGTTGCAGGCTGCCATCCTTGAGCGCCTGGTGCAGACGCTTGCGCGCATCCTGGCTGGCTTGCACCAGGTTCAGCGCGTGTTGCAGGGCCCCAACCGAATCCTGATCGGCCTGCGGCCGGTAGCAACCTTCCAGTACCGACTCCAGTGCCGGGTCGCCGGCCTGGCGGCCAATGATCGCGGCCACTTCGGCGTCCAGTTCGTCGCTCGGGCCGTGATGGCGGCGGCCCAGCGGGAACACCAGCACTTTCAGCAGGCAGCCGAACAGGCGGTTGGGGAAGTTGCTCAGCAGGTCATCGAGTGCCTGCTCGGCGTGGTAAAGGTTTTCCTCCATGGCCCAGCGCAGCAGCGGACGAATTGCTTCCGGGTAGTCCAGGTCGTGGTAGCGCTTGAGCGCGGCCGAGCCCAGGTAGAGATGGCTGAGCACGTCGCCCAGGCGTGCAGACAGGCGCTCGCGGCGTTTCAGGTCGCCGCCGAGCAACATCATGCTGCTGTCGGCGCATAGGGCGAAGGCCGCGGCCAGGCGGTTGAGGGCGCGGTAGTAAGGTTGGCTGAGGTCATCGCCGGGCACCTGGCCCAGGCGGTTCAGTGTCAGCCCCAAGAGGAAGCTGCTGGCGGCGTTACCGACGGCGAAGCCGATATGGCTCATCAGCAGTGAGTCGAACTCGGCCAGTGCCTGATCCTTGTCCTCGCGGTCGGCCAGGGCCATTTCCTTGAGCACGTAGGGGTGGCAGCGGATGGCGCCCTGGCCGAAGATCATCAGATTGCGCGAGAGAATGTTGGCGCCCTCGACGGTGATGAAGATCGGCGCGCCCTGCCAGGAGCGGGCCAGGTAGTTGTTCGGGCCCATGATGATGCCCTTGCCTCCGTGCACGTCCATGGCGTGGCCGATGCACTCGCGGCCGCGTTCGGTGAGGTGGTACTTGAGAATCGCCGATAGCACCGAGGGCTTCTCGCCCAGGTCGACGGCGTTGGCGGTGAGGATACGCGCGCTGTCCATCAGCCAGGCGTTGCCGCCGATGCGCGCCAGGGCTTCCTGGATGCCCTCGAAGGCGGCCAGCGGTACGTTGAATTGCTCGCGCAACTGGGCGTACTGGCCGGTGGCGAGGCTGGTGAACTTGGCCGCGCCGGTGCCGACTGCCGGCAGCGAGATGGAGCGGCCGACCGACAGGCAGTTCATCAGCATCATCCAGCCCTTGCCGAGGTACTCCTGGCCACCGATCAGGTACTCCAGCGGAATGAACACGTCCTTGCCCGAGTTCGGCCCGTTCATGAAGGCAGCGCCCAGCGGCAGGTGACGACGGCCGATTTCCACGCCGGGGGTATCGGTGGGGATCAGCGCCAGGCTGATGCCCAGGTCTTCCTTGTCGCCGAGCAGATGATCCGGGTCGTAGGCCTTGAAGGCCAGGCCGAGCAGGGTGGCCACCGGGCCGAGGGTGATGTAGCGCTTCTCCCAGTTCAGGCGCAGGCCGATCACTTCCTCGCCGTTGTACTGGCCTTTGCAGATGATCCCGGTGTCCGGCATCGCGCCGGCGTCGGAACCGGCCAGCGGGCCGGTGAGGGCGAAGCAGGGAATGTCATCGCCGCGCGCCAGGCGCGGCAGGTAGTGCTGGCGCTGCTCATCGGTGCCGTAATGCAGCAGCAGTTCGGCCGGGCCGAGGGAGTTGGGCACCATCACGGTGGAGGCCAGGTCGCCGCTGCGGGTGGCCAGCTTCATTGCCACCTGCGAGTGGGCGTAGGCGGAAAAGCCCTTGCCGCCGTACTCCTTGGGAATGATCAAGGCGAAGAAGCCGTGCTGCTTGATGTGTTCCCAGGCTTTCTCCGGCAGATCCATCTGCTGGCCAACCTGCCAGTCGCTGATCATCGCGCAGAGTTCTTCGGTGGGGCCGTCGATGAACGCCTGTTCCTCTTCGCTCAGCTTGGCCTTGGGGTAGGCCAGCAGCTTGTCCCAGTCCGGTTTGCCGCTGAACAGCTCGCCATCCCACCACACCGTGCCGGCTTCGATGGCATCGCGCTCGGTCGCCGACATTGGCGGTAGTACGCGCTGGAACCAGGCGAACAGCGGGCTGGTGAACAGTTGCCGGCGTAGATCGCCGAGCAGGATGAACGCGGCGACGGCGCCGGTGACGATCCACAGCAGCAGTTGCAACCAGCCCGGTACCGGGCTGAACAATGCCATGGCCACCAGGTAGGCTGCGGTGATGCCGAGGGCAGGTAGGGCGGCGGTACGGCTATGGGCCAGGTAGGCGACCCCGAGCAGCAGAACCAGCAACCAGATGACGAGCATGTGCATTCCTCCATGATTCGAGCGGGCGACGCCCCGAGCATAGCCATAAATGGCGGCAGGGGCGGTGAGCTTGGCCGGATCGTCGTCAACGTGGCGCAATTGACGGGATTAGACTGAAGCAAACTTCAGGAGCCCTCGCCATGCAGAACTGTCTACGTCCCGTCCGCTTCATTGACAGTGACCATCGCGCGGTAGTCGAGTTCGCCGAACGTTGGCGTGGTGCGTCACGAGAACCGACCAGTCAGGCCGTGGCCCTGTATCTGGCGGTGCGTGACGAGGTTCGCTACAACCCCTATGCCTTCAGCCTCGATGCGCAGACATTGAAGGCCAGTCATGCATTGGCGGCCGGTGAGTCCTACTGCGTGCCCAAGGCTAATCTGCTCGCTGCCTGTGCCCGGCATTGTGGGATTCCCGCGCGTATCGGTTTGGCCGATGTGCGCAATCACCTGTCCACGCCGCGCCTGCTGGAACTGCTGCGCAGCGAGGTGTTCGCCATGCATGGCTACACCGAACTGTATCTGGACGGGCGCTGGGTCAAGGCCACGCCGGCGTTCAACGAGGCGCTATGCCGGGTGTTCAAGGTGGCGCCGCTGGAGTTCGACGGCGTGCATGACAGCGTCTTCCACCCCTACAACGACCAGGGTGAGCGCTACATGGAGTACCTGGTCGACCACGGTCAGTTCGAGGATCTGCCGGAGCAACTATTCTTTGATCACCTGCGCGGCTGCTACCCGCATCTGTTCGAGTCCGGGGCGCTGCAGCTCGGTGGTGATATGCAGCGCGAGGCCAGTGTTATCGACTGAGTCGATAATCAAGATCGCCAGGATGGCCTTTTCTCTGCGCGCCAGGGTCGGTAGGGTGCATGCCAGTGAGGAGCGGATGAAACACCAGGTTGCAATCGCCGGTGTCCGCCCTCATCTATAACCACCTCACTCTCGCGCGGGAAATCCCATCTTCATGAGCTCCGCCCTGACCATTCGCCAGTTGACCAAGACCTACGGAAACGGCTTCCAGGCCCTGCACGGCATCGATCTGGACGTCGCCGAAGGGGATTTCTTCGCCTTGCTCGGCCCCAACGGTGCCGGCAAATCCACCACCATCGGTGTGCTCTCCACGCTGGTGAACAAGAGTGGCGGCACGGTCAGCGTGTTCGGCCATGACCTCGACCGCGAGCCTTATGCGCTCAAGCGCTGCCTGGGCGTGGTGCCGCAGGAGTTTAACTTCAACCAGTTCGAGAAGGTGTTCGACATCGTCGTCACCCAGGCCGGCTACTACGGTATTCCGCGCTCGATCGCCAAGGAGCGCGCCGAGCAGTACCTGACCCAGCTCGGCCTATGGGACAAGCGCGACGTCGCCTCACGCGAACTGTCCGGCGGCATGAAGCGCCGCCTGATGATCGCCCGCGCTCTGGTGCACCAGCCTCGCCTGCTGATCCTCGATGAACCGACTGCCGGGGTGGATATCGAGCTGCGCCGTTCGATGTGGAGCTTCCTCACCGAGCTGAACAAGCAGGGCACCACCATCATTCTGACCACCCACTACCTGGAAGAGGCCGAGCAGCTCTGTCGCAACATCGGCATCATCGACCACGGCCGTATCGTCGAGCTGAGCAGCATGAAGGATCTGTTGAAGAAGCTGCATGTCGAGACCTTCCTGCTCGACCTCAAGGATTCCTATAGCGAGGCGCCTAACCTGAGCGGTTATCCGGTGCGCCTGGTCGACCACCACACCCTGGAGGTGCAGGTGGAGAAGAGCCAGGGCCTCAATGCACTGTTCCAGCAGCTGGCGCAGCAGCAGGTCGAGGTGCTCAGCCTGCGTAACAAGAGCAATCGCCTGGAGGAGCTGTTCGTCTCCCTGGTGGAAAAGAACCTGGCCAAGGTGGCGCAATGACTTCTCAGTACCTCAACAGCGAATTCGCCGCCAACCTGGTGGCCCTGCGTACCATCGTTCACCGCGAAATCCGCCGTTTCGTGCGCATCTGGCCGCAGACGCTGCTACCGCCAGCGATCACCATGGTCCTGTACTTCGTCATCTTCGGTAACCTGATCGGCCGGCAGATCGGCGACATGGGGGGCTTCAGCTACATGGAGTACATCGTGCCGGGGCTGATCATGATGTCGGTGATCACCAACAGCTACGGCAACGTGGTGTCGAGCTTCTTCGGCAGCAAGTTCCAGCGCAACGTCGAGGAGCTGCTGGTGTCGCCGGTGTCACCGCATACCATCCTCATCGGTTTCGTCGTCGGTGGCGTGCTGCGCGGGCTGGCGGTGGGCTTCATCGTCACGCTGCTGTCGTTGTTCTTCACCCACCTGCAGGTGCATCACCTGGGCGTGACCGTGCTGGTGGTGCTGCTGACGGCGACCATCTTCTCCCTCGGTGGCTTCGTCAACGCGGTGTATGCGCGCAACTTCGACGACATTTCGATCATCCCGACCTTCGTGCTGACGCCGCTGACCTACCTGGGCGGGGTGTTCTACTCCATCACCCTGTTGCCGCCGTTCTGGCAGACGGTGTCGCTGGGCAACCCGATCCTGCACATGGTCAACGCCTTCCGTTACGGCATTCTTGGGGTGTCCGACATCCGTATCGGCGTGGCAGTCGGCTTCATGCTGCTGGCCACCGCTGCGCTTTATGCCCTGTGCATCCGTCTGCTGGTCAGCGGCCGTGGCATGCGTCAGTGATGTTTGCCGCTCATGTAGGGGCGGATTTATCCGCGATTCTCGCGGCGCCACCGCGACTAAACGTTAATGTGTAGCCCGGATGCAATCCGGGGGACGGCTGCTATGTTCCCCGGATTTCATCCGGGCTACGGTTGAATGCTCGCGGCTAGGCCGCTGCTACAGGATGTGGCGGCGACTGAAAAAACATAGCGAAATAACTTGCGCCCCTGTCAGTAACGCAGCAGCCGGTTAGACTCCGCCTCTACCAAGAAAAAGAGGCTGATCATGACCGTGCTGTTGCGTGCTCTTCCATGGCTGTGTCTGGGCTTGTTCATGACGCCTGCGCTGGCTGCCGAAGGGCCAATGGTCGAGATCGTGCCGGTGCGGCAGATGGAGGTGCGTGACGAGCTGATCACCTTCGGTTCGCTGCGCTCCGACGAGTCGGTGATGATTCGCCCGGAAGTGGAAGGGCGCCTGGCCACCCTGCATTTCCGCGAGGGCCAGGCGGTGACCGCCGGCGACCTGCTGATCAGCCTCGATGATGCGATTGCCCGCGCCGAATTTGCCCAGGCGCGGGCCAATCTTGATCTCGCTGAGAAAAACCACCAGCGTGCGCAGATGCTGTTTCAGCGTGGTGCCAGCAACGCCCAGGCGCTGGACGAGGCGCAGAGCCAGCTGCAGGCCGCGCGTGCCAGTCAGGCCCTGGCCCAGGCGCGGCTCGACAAGACCCAGATCAAGGCCCCTCATGACGGCACGCTCGGCCTGCGCCAGGCCAGCGTCGGTGACTACCTCAGTGCCGGGCAGAACATCGTCAACCTGGAGGTGCTCGACCCGCTCAAGGTCGACTTCCGTATTCCGCAGAAGGCCGTGGCCCAGGTGCGCCTCGGCCAGACCGTGGAAATCACCCTCGATACTTACCCCGGCGAACGCTTTCGTGGCGAAATCTTCGCCATCAACCCGCGCCTCGACGAAGCCGGGCGCAGCCAGGCGATCCGCGCGCATATCGGCAACGATGACCGCCGCCTGCGTCCCGGACAGTTCGTCCGAGTTTCGGTGATTCTCGAAGAGCGGCCCAATGCGCTGGTTATCCCGGAAGAGGCGGTGATGCCGCAGGGCGACAAGTTGCTGGTCAATCTGGTGGTCGATGGCAAGGTCGAGCGCCGCGAAGTGACCCTGGGCAAGCGTTTCGACGGGCTGGTCGAGGTGCGTGAAGGCCTGCAGGGCGACGAAACCATCATCAGTGCCGGTTGGCAGCGCGTGCGCGAAGGGCTGGCCGTACGCACCAAGAGCGGGGAGCGCCAGCCGTGACACTCTCCGATGTCTGCATTCGCCGGCCGGTATTCGCCACTGTTCTGTCGCTGATCGTGGTGCTGCTGGGGCTGATGGCCTACGACCGCCTCAATGTGCGTGAATACCCCAATATCGACGTGCCCATCGTCACCGTGCAGGTCACCTATCCAGGGGCCAGCCCGGAGATCATGGAGTCGCAGGTAGCGCAGCCGGTGGAGGACGTACTCTCCGGCATCGAGGGGTTGGACTTCGTCACCTCCATCAGTCGCGCGGAAAACACCCAGATCACCGCGCAATTCCGTCTTGGCCGCAGCGCCGACGAGGCTGCCAACGACGTGCGTGATCGCCTGGGGCGGGTGCGCAACCTGCTGCCGGACGAGGTGGACGAGCCCATCGTGCAGAAGGTCGAGGCCGACGCTCAACCGGTGGTGTGGATCGCCTTCCACAGTCAGCAGCACAGCGCCATGGAGATCACCGACGTGCTGGAGCGGGTGATCAAGGATCGCCTGCAGACCATTCCTGGTGTCTCCGAAGTGCAGGTGCGCGGTGCGCGTACCTTCTCCATGCGGATCTGGCTCGATCCGGAGAAGCTCGCCGCGCACAACCTCACCGTGCAGGACGTGGAAGACGCCCTGCGTCGGCAGAACGTGGAAATCCCGGCCGGGCGCATCGAGTCGCGCGAGCGTGAGTTCAGCGTGCTGTCGGAAACCGATCTGCGCACGCCGGAGCAGTTCAACGAGCTGATTCTCGACGATTCGCAGGGCTACCTGCTGCGGCTGTCCGATGTCGGTCGCGCCGAGGTGGGGCCGCGCGACGAGCGCACCGTGGTTCGCTTCAATGGCTTGCCGGCGGTGACTCTGGGTCTGGTCAAACAGGCCACGGCCAACCCGCTGGACATTTCCGATGGCCTCGAAGCCGCTTGGCCCGACGTCAAGGAGTTGCTGCCCGACGGCATGAACATGACGGTGGCCAACGACAACTCGCAGTTCATCCGCGAATCCATCGACAACGTCTTCACCACTATCTGGGAAGCGGTGGCACTGGTCATCCTGATCATCTTCATCTTCCTGCGCTCGTTGCGCGCGACGCTGATTCCGCTGGTGACCATCCCCGTTTCGTTGATCGGCGCCTTCGCTCTGATGTCGCTGATGGGCTTCACCATCAACACCCTGACCCTGCTGGCCATGGTTTTGGCCATCGGTCTGGTGGTGGACGACGCCATCGTCATGCTAGAGAACATCCATCGCCATATCGAGGCCGGGATGAAGCCCATGCAGGCGGCCTTCAAGGGCAGCCGCGAGATCGCCTTCGCGGTGATCGCCATGACCCTGACCCTGGCAGCCGTTTTCGCCCCCATCGGCTTCATGCAGGGTACCACCGGCAAGCTGTTCACCGAGTTCGCCTGGACCCTGGCTGGCGCCGTGCTGGTCTCGGGTTTCGTGGCGCTGACGCTGACACCGATGATGTGCGCGGTGATGCTCAAACCGCACCAGCACGGACAGCGTCATGGCCGCGTGTACAACCTGATCGAAGGCTTCCTCAATGGCCTGACCTACAGCTACAAGCACAGCCTGGACCGTGCCCTGCACGCCTGGCCGCTGGTGCTTGGCGTGCTGCTCGGCGCCTTCGTGATGTGCGCCTGGCTGTTCGGTGGCTTGCGTTCGGAACTGGCGCCGACCGAAGACACCGGCACCATCGTCGGCGTGTTCAATGGCCCGGACGGCGCCACCATCGATTACACGGCGCGCTACGCCCGTGAGGTCGAGGCTGCTTATGCGAGCATCCCGGAGACCAATCGCTATCTGGTCATTGCGGGTTTTCCGACCGTGGCCCAGGGCATTTCCTTCATGAAGCTGGAGGACTGGGGCGACCGCTCGCGTACCCAGTTCGAGATTCGCAATGAGTTGTTGCCAAAGTTGCAGGACATCGCCGGCATGCGCGTTACCCCGGTCAATCGCCCACCGTTGGGACAGAGCGCGCGTAACCAGCCGATCAACTTCGTCGTGCGCTCGTCCATGGAGTACGCCGAACTGCAGGGTTACGTCGATCAACTGATGGAGCGCATGCGTGATTATCCGGGCCTGGAGGGGCTGGACAGCGACCTCAAACTCAACTCGCCGCAGCTCAAGATCACCGTCAACCGTGAGCAGGCGGTGGCGGTCGGCACCGATGTATCGGTGATCGGACGCAGCCTGGAAAGTCTGTTCGGCAGCCGTCAGGTGACCCGCTTCAAGCAGAATGGCGAGCAGTATGACGTGCTGGTGCAGTTGCAGGACGTCGACCGCAGCAACCCGCAGGATCTGGATCGCGTCTATGTGCGTGACCGTGACGGCGGCATGGTGCAGCTGTCCAACCTGATCGAGGTGCGCGAGACGGTGGCGCCGCGCGAGCTCAATCACTTCAACCAGCTACGTGCGGTGACCATCAGTGCCAACGTCGGCACCGGCTACACCCTGGGCGAGGCGCTCAATCATCTGGAAGTCGCCGCCCGTGAGGTATTTCCGCCAGAGACGCAATACGACTACACCGGCACGTCGCGCGACTTCAAGGAATCCAGCTCGGGCATTCTGCTGATCTTCGCCCTGGCCCTGGCGTTCATCTTTCTGGTGCTGGCGGCGCAGTTCGAGAGTTTCAGTGACCCGCTGATCATTCTGTTCAGTGTGCCATTGTCGATGGCCGGCGCCTTGCTGGCACTGAAGCTGTTCGGCGGCACCTGGAATATCTACTCGCAGATCGGCCTGGTGACCCTGATTGGCCTGATCACCAAGCACGGCATCCTTATCGTCGAGTTCGCCAACCACCTGCTGCGTGAGGGCAAGGCCCTGCGCGAGGCGGTGATCGAGGCCTCGGTGCAGCGCCTGCGGCCGATCCTGATGACCACCGGCGCCATGGTACTCGGCTCGCTGCCGCTGGCCATCGCCAGCGGAGCCGGCGCGGAAAGCCGTCAGCAGATCGGCCTGGTGATCGTCGGCGGGCTGCTGGTCGGCACCTTCTTCACCCTCTACGTGATTCCGACGCTGTACCTGCTGCTGCGCCGCTGGGCGCCACTGCGCAAGATCGAGGAGGAGCCGGTGGCGGTCTGAATCCTGTAGGAGGCGCTTTAGCGGCGAGCTTTTGCAGCCTCTCACAGTTCACTGGGCTACTGATTTTTGTTGTAGGAGCGAGCTCTGCTCGCGAAGCTTCTGGCTGTAAGGCAATTCGCGAGCAGAGCTCGCTCCTACAGGTAGTCTGCGTAGTGCTTCGCGGGTGCGGCGTGGCGCTCAACCCGTTAAACTTGCGCGGTTTTTCGCCACCCTGGATTGCGCGCCATGCAGCACCCCGCCGAACATTCCCCGCTGGGCAAGTCCAGCCAGTACATCGCCGAATACAGCCCAGAGCTGCTATTCCCCATCTCGCGCACCACCAAGTGGGCGGAGCTGGGTCTGGATGGCGCCAGCCTGCCGTATCAGGGCGTGGACTACTGGAACTGCTACGAGCTGTCCTGGCTGCTGCCGTCCGGCAAGCCGGTGGTGGCCATCGGTGAGTTCGCCATCCCCGCAGACTCGCCGAACATCATCGAGTCGAAGTCCTTCAAGCTGTACCTCAATTCCCTGAACCAGTCCGCTTTCGCCGGTTGGGACGAGCTGCAAGCGACGCTGGTGCGTGACCTGTCGGCGGTGGCCGGTAAGCCGGTGGCGGTGCGCCTGCGCTCGCTGGCTGAAGTTTCTGAGGAGGGCGTGGCGACGCTGCCGGGTCAGTGCATCGATGAACTGGACATCAGTGTCAGCCAGTACGACCACCCGCAGCCCGAGCTGCTGCGTTGCGACGCTGGCCGGGTGCTGGAAGAGAGCCTGCACAGCCATCTGCTCAAGTCCAACTGCCCGGTTACCGGCCAGCCGGACTGGGGCAGTCTGGTAGTCGAGTACCGCGGCGCGGCGCTGGATCATGCCAGCCTGCTGGCTTATCTGGTGAGCTTCCGTCAGCACGCGGATTTTCACGAGCAGTGCGTCGAGCGCATCTTCCTCGATCTGCAGCGCCTGCTGCAGCCGCAGTCGCTGACTGTCTATGCGCGCTACGTGCGCCGTGGTGGGCTGGACATCAATCCGTATCGCAGCACCGAGGCGCTCAAGCCGGAAAATGGCCGCCTGGCGCGCCAGTAACCCATGAAAAATGCCGCTTAGACAATGCTGCCAATGCGGCCTTTGTAGGAGCCCCGCCCCGGGGCGAAGCTTTTCGCGTCAGCCCCGCCCAGGTTCGCGGCGGGGCGCCGCTCCTACACGTTCGATGCATCGACGCTTGGCTAAGTGGCATTGGCCAAGCGGCGACATTTTGCTTGAAACGCCGGGCCTGAGCCGGGGCAGGGCATTCAGATGCCCATATTGGCCAGGCTCTGCATAATGTTGCGCAGGGTGCCGGCGAGGGTAGGGTGGCTGGCCTCGAAACGTTCCACCGCCAGATTGACGCCATCGATCAGCGTGGCGTCAGGCGCTGAGGCGGCTTCACGCGCCAATTGCACTTCGATTTCCTGGGTCAGCAGGTAAAGCGATGCGCGTTCTTCCTCGCTGAGCGGCGTGTCCTGGGCCAGGTGTTGCTGGAGGGCTTCCAGTTGCTGCTGCAGGTCGCTTGCTGGCATAGAGTTCTCCTTGTCGAATCAGCTTAGGCATTGACCCCCAGCGGCGCTGGAAGTTTTCAACCCGTACCTGAAGGTTAATCCAAGCGGGCCGGCTTTGCCTGATCCGAGTCAAAGGCTCAGGGCTTTTCGCCCTTGCTCCGGCGCACGCCGATATCGTCCAGGCTGGCCTCGATTTCTCCCAGATGATCGATCACCGAGTGCACGCCCAGACGATAGAGCTGCAGCGTGGCCTCGGCGCGCAGGTGTTCCTGATCGCTCGCGCCCAGTGCCTGCCAGTCGGCCAGGGCGTAGCCGCACAGTGGCCCGCAGGCGGCCAGGCCGATGGTCCAGCAGCCGGCATTGAGCCCGGCTTGCAGCAGTAGCGGATTACCGCTGACGACAACACAGCCATCCAGGTGCTCGACGTCCAGCTGGCTCAATGCCTGCCAGCAACTGTCTGGCGCCGGCCATGGCCTGGCCTGGCGCGCCAGCACCGCTTCGACGGGCGTGGGCAGCGCTTCGGCCAGGCGCAGGCTGGCGTCGGCTGGAAGGTCGTCCAGCCAGGCGCAGGGCGTGCCGTCGGCATGCAGGGTTTGCAGCAACTGTGCAGCACCCGGGGTCAGTTCGGCATGTTCTCCGGCCACCTCGCTCAGCGTCTGTTGCAGCGCCTGCAGTTGTGTGCTGGTTGCCGACTTGCCTAACCATGCATCCAGCGCCTGTTGCGGCGTACCGGTCGGGTTCGCGGTTGTGCGCTCGGGATGCAGCCGTTGCAGCGCGACAGGTAGCGTGCGGGCGCCGAAGTCGACCAGGCAGCCGGACAGTTGAAAGATCAGGGCGGTGCAGGGGGAGGGCATGGGATCATCCGTGGCATTGGCCTAGGCCAATCTAACGCCGACGGATGACCGTAATGTGACTGCTAGGTGACGTTGAACAGGCCGCGTACATGCTCCGGCAGGGCTACCGACTTGCCACCTTCGTGGTCGATCCACACCAGTTTGCAGTAACCCTTACCGTAGACCGTGAGCGGGTCTTCGACGGTGGTCAGCCGGTGAGCGATCACCAGGCTGCTGCGCCCCACCGCGCCAGCCCTCAGTTCCACCACCACGGTGGCGGGGTGGATCACCGGTTTCAGGTAGGTGTGCTGGGTTTGCAGTACCACCGGACCGAACGGCACGTTGCTCATGGCTACGCCGGCCAGCTCGAACCAGGCGACACGGGCTTCTTCCAGGTACTGCATGTAGATGATGTTGTTGACGTGCCCGTAGCTGTCCATGTCGCCCCAGCGTACAGGGATGTGTGCCGTGTGCAGCAAGGTTTTGTCGGTCATCGCTTTTCTTCGCTATGCTGCCCAATCAGGGCTCCAGGCTTTATACTACGCGGCATTCGGCCCGCTGGCGGTGGCCACATTATTTTCCTCAAGGAGAGATTTAAATGCATGTGATCGGTGCTCGCTGGATCGCGCGCCTGGGTGGCCTGATGGCCCTCGTCGGCCTCAGCCTGCTGCCTGCGATGAGTCAGGCCGCTTCGGAAGAAGATCCTTGGGAGAGTTTCAATCGCCCCATCTTCCGCTTCAACGATACCGTCGACACCTATGCGCTGAAGCCGATCGCCCAGGGTTACCGGGCTGTCACGCCGCAGTTTCTCGAAGATGGCGTGCACAACGTCTTCGGCAATATCGGCGACGTTGGCAATCTGGCCAACAACCTGCTGCAGGGCAAGTTGCACAACGCCGGCGTCGATACCGGTCGCCTGATCTTCAACACCACCTTCGGTGTGCTGGGCTTCTTCGACGTGGCCAAGCACATGGGCCTGCGCAAGAATGACGAAGACTTCGGTCAGACCCTGGGTGTCTGGGGGCTGAACAGCGGCCCTTACCTGGTCATCCCGCTCCTCGGCCCAAGCACTGTGCGTGATGCCACCGGTCGAGTGCCGGACAGCTTCCTGACGCCGTATCCGTACATGGATCACGTACCGACGCGCAACGTCACCCGTGGCGTACAGGTGGTCGACACCCGTGCCAACCTGCTGCAGGCCGAGCGACTGGTCAGCGGCGACAAGTACATCTTCATCCGCAACGCCTACTTGCAGAGCCGTGAGTTCAAGGTGAAGGATGGGCAAGTCGAAGACGATTTCTAAGCCCTGTAGATACGAAAAAGGCGGCCTCTGAGCCGCCTTTTTCGTAAATGCAGATTTCAGCTCATGGAGATGATTGCCAGGCCCAGCGACTGACGACCGTCGCCCAGATCGCCTATTCGCACCACCTCGGCTTGGGCGTCGAGCCCGGCGAGTTCGCTGTGCTCTGAAGGGATGTGGACCTTGACCTTGTCGCCCATGCTCAGGGCCGCTTCAGCCTCGATTTGCATGCCTGTACTGGAAAGATCCAGGCACAGTGCAGGGATTTCCCGGCCAGCGTGATGGAGGACGACTGCAGCTTCCAGTCGCATGCGGATGTAGTCGCGTTTCTCGCTGTACGCTCGATCATTCTGACTCATGGACCCTGTCCTCTTCTTATGAGCTCTCCCGCGGCTCTTATAACCCTCGTCGATTTGACCTGTAAAGCCGCCGAACGACGACCGGTCCCGGCTTGAATCGGCCGGCAGATGGGAGTACCGTCTGCCCCTTGAAATCGCCCTGGCGCCATAGATGCGGCGCCGCGCCATGGGCAGTGACCAAAATTGCCCTGGCGCAGTTTGCCTGGATACCCCATGCACAAAACCAGTGCCACTCTGCTGATCATCGACGACGACGATGTCGTACGTGCAAGCCTCGCGGCCTACCTCGAGGACAGCGGCTTCAAGGTGTTGCAGGCCAACAACGGTTTGCAGGGGCTGGAAGTGTTCCAGCAGGAAGGCCCCGACCTGATGATCTGCGACCTGCGCATGCCGCAGGTCGACGGTCTTGAACTGATTCGACGTATCAACGCGCTGGGTGTCGAGGTGCCGGTGATCGTCGTTTCCGGCGCCGGCGTGATGAACGATGCCGTCGAAGCCCTGCGTCTCGGCGCTGCCGACTACCTGATCAAACCTCTCGAAGACCTGGCGGTGCTGGAGCACTCGGTGCGTCGCGCGCTGGATCGTGCGCGTCTGCGCGTCGAGAACCAGCTCTATCGCGAGAAGCTGGAGGCGACCAATCGTGAGCTCCAGGCCAGCCTGCATCTGTTGCAGGAAGACCAGAACGCCGGCCGTCAGGTGCAGATGAACATGTTGCCGGTGACGCCCTGGCAGGCCGATGGCCTGAACTTCGCGCACCAGATCATTCCGTCGCTGTACCTGTCCGGTGACTTCGTCGATTACTTCCGTATCGACGAGCGACGCATCGCGTTCTATTTGGCCGATGTCTCCGGTCATGGGGCGTCCTCGGCATTCGTCACCGTGCTGCTCAAGTTCATGACCACGCGCCTGCTCTACGAGTGGCGGCGTGGCGGTACGCTGCCGCAGTTCAAACCCTCGGATGTGCTCGGCCATATCAACCGCGGCCTGATCAACTGCAAGCTGGGCAAGCACGTGACCATGCTCGGCGGCGTGATCGACGAGGAGAGCGGCATGCTCACCTACAGCATCGGCGGGCATCTGCCATTGCCGGTGCTGTTCGAGAATGGCCAGGCGCGTTACCTGGAAGGCCGCGGTCTGCCGGTCGGCCTTTTCGAAGAAGCCGAATACGGCGATCTGGTGATGCAGTTGCCTGAGTCTTTCAGCCTGACCCTGCTCTCCGACGGCATTCTCGACCTGTTGCCCGGCGACACGCTGAAAGAGAAGGAATTGGCGCTGCCACAACTGGTTAGCCAAGCAGGCGGTACGCTGGGCGGTTTGCGTCAAGTTCTCGGTCTGGCCAATCTGGGCGAGATGCCGGATGATATCGCCTTGCTGGTGTTGAGCAGGAACCTTGCATGAATCCTGGGATAAGCCCCGGTCGCATCCAATTCGCCGAGCAGGATGGAACCTTCGTCCTGAAGTTTGTCGGTGAAGTCCGTCTGACGCTGTGTTCAGCTCTGGATGCCACGATTGAAAAGATTTTCACCGCGTTGAATTTTTCGGCCATCGTCATCGACTTGACTGAAACGCGCAGTATCGACAGCACGACTCTCGGTTTGCTGGCGAAATTGTCCATTCTGTCGCGGCAGAAGGTGGGCCTGTTGCCGACCGTTGTCACCACTCACGACGACATCACCCGTTTGCTGGAGTCTATGGGTTTCGATCAGGTGTTCAACATCGTCGATCGGCCGATTCCCTGCCCGGATTGTCTGGATGATCTGCCTTCGCAGGATCAGTCCGAAGAGGTGGTGAAGGCCAAGGTGCTGGAAGCGCACCGCATTCTGATGGGGCTCAACGACTCCAATCGCGAGGCCTTTCACGATTTGGTCAGCGCGCTCGAGCGGCACTGATCTTCCGCTTTCCTGTAGGTGCGCCGCGCGCACCGATACCTGCAAAGAAGATCGCTGGCGCGCACGGCGCACCCTAGGTTTCGAACTCGCAATGAAAAGGGGCGTCAGCTTGGCTGACGCCCCTTTGTCATTCAGGCCTTGGCGGCCAGCAGGGCTTCGAGTTTCTCCTGATCGCGGGCGAACAGGCGGATGCCTTCGGCCAGCTTCTCGGTGGCCATGGCGTCTTCGTTCAGCGCCCAGCGGAAGCCGCCTTCATCGAGGCTCTGGCGAGGTTCGCCGGTAGCACCAGAGGCGAGCTGGCGACTGAGTTGGCCATCGTCCTCAGCCAGTTTCTGCAGCAGGTCGGGGCTGATGGTCAGGCGGTCGCAACCGGCCAGCGCTTCGATCTGACCAAGGTTGCGGAAGCTTGCCCCCATCACCACGGTGTCGTAGCCGTTGGCCTTGTAGTAGTTGTAGATGCGTTTGACCGACTGCACGCCAGGATCATCGTTGCCTACGAAATCACGGCCCTCGGCCTTCTTGTACCAATCGTAGATGCGCCCCACGAACGGCGAGATGAGGAATATGCCGGCATCGGCGCAGGCCTGTGCCTGGGCGAAGGCGAACAGCAGGGTCAGGTTGGTCTGCACGCCGGCTTTTTCCAGCTGCTCGGCGGCGCGGATGCCCTCCCAGGTCGAAGCTATCTTGATCAGTACGCGATCGCGGCCAATACCCGCTTTTTCGTAAAGGCCGATCAGGCGCTCGGCGCGGCGCAGGGTCGCGTCGGTGTCGAACGACAGGCGCGCATCGACTTCGGTGGAAATGCGCCCCGGAATGACCTTGAGGATCTCCTGGCCGACGGCCACCGCGAAGTGATCGCAGGCCAATCCCAAGTCTCCCTTGCCGGTACTCACTGCCTGATTCAACAGATCGGCATAGCGGGGCAGGGCTGCCGCCTTGAGCAGCAGCGAAGGGTTGGTGGTGGCATCCACCGGTTGCAGCCGGGCGATGGCGTCGAGGTCACCGGTGTCAGCGACTACGGTAGTGAACTGCTTGAGTTGTTCCAGCTTGGAGGTCATGACGAGGCCTTGTCGTTGCAGATGGCATGACCTTACCCGAGGCGCTGCAAGCGCTCAACGGTCGGGTCACTGACAAAATTTACCTTTTCGGGCTGCGCTTTTCGCTGGCTCGTTCGTCTTTAGTAATGACGGTACGTGAGAACGTACCGAAGTCGGTGGAGTCCGACTTTAGACGAGCTGCCAAGGAGCCCGAACATGTCGACCCAAACCCTGCTTTCTCGTTCAGTTTCCGCAGGCCTGGATACGCGCCAGTGTCGTGAGTGGCTGCAGGCCGCCGGGCTGCGCTTCAGCATGCCCAGGCTCAAGGTGGTGGAGGCGCTGTGCAGCGCCAATGACGAAGAGGGTATCTCCGCGCGCGAGCTGCATCGGCAACTGAGCGACGCCGGCGAACCGCTATCGCTGGTCAGCGTGCGCCAGGTGCTGCGCCGCATGGAGGAAAACGGTCTGGTGCAGACGACGGGGCGTAGCCGCTACCGCCTCAGCGCGCCGGATTAATGCCCGCGTAGCAGTTCTGCTGCCTGGTCGAGCAGCGCTAGCGGGTCTTGCACCTTGTGAATGTCCACCGACAGCAACTGGCGGAAGCGCCGCGCACCTGGGAAGCCTTGAGCCAGGCCCAGCACGTGACGGCTGACGTGATGCAGGGTGCCTCCCTCGCGCAGATGCTGTTCGACGTAGGGTTTGAGTGTGAGCAGGGCGTCCATGCGGGAAATGCCCGCGTCCGCGGCGCCGAACAGGCGACTGTCCACCTGCGCCAGCAGATAGGGATTGTGATAGGCCTCGCGGCCGAGCATCACGCCGTCGAAGGTCTGCAGGTGCTGCTCGCATTCCTCAAGGGTCTTGATACCGCCGTTGAGGATGATCTCCAGGTCGGGGAAGTCCTGCTTGAGTTGGGCAGCCACGTCGTAGCGCAGCGGCGGGATTTCGCGATTTTCCTTCGGCGACAGGCCTTCGAGGATGGCGATACGCGCATGCACGGTGAAGCTGCGGCAACCGGCATCACGCACCTGGCCGACGAAATCGCACAGCTCGGCGTAACTGTCACGGCCATTGATACCGATGCGGTGCTTGACCGTCACCGGGATGTTCACGGCGTCCTGCATGGCTTTCACGCAGTCGGCCACCAGCGCGGGATGGCCCATCAGGCAGGCGCCGATCATGTTGTTCTGCACCCGGTCGCTGGGGCAGCCAACGTTCAGGTTCACTTCGTCATAGCCGTGTTCTTCGGCCATCTTCGCGCAGCTCGCCAGGTCCTGCGGGTTGCTGCCACCCAACTGCAGGGCAATCGGGTGTTCGCACTCGTTGTAACGCAGAAAACGCTCGCGATCGCCATGGATTAGCGCGCCGGTGGTGACCATCTCGGTGTAGAGCAGGGCATGGCGCGACAGCTGACGGAGAAAGAACCGGCAGTGGCGGTCTGTCCAATCCATCATCGGGGCGACGGAAAAACGGCGAGACAGGGCGGACGGCGTGGCTACAACATTTTCTAAAGACATGTGGGATGACGCGTTCTGACGTGTTGACGGGGTTTTCAGGCAAGAAACTCTGGCGCGGCGCTGTTTTACTGGTATCCGTCGCACAGTGGCGCAACTGCTGGCAACGGCGTGCAAGTCTACCAGAGCTGTGACTTTTCTCTCGCGACGCGTATCGGTTTAACGCTACAAGCTGCATGCTTTAGGTCGAGCCGCTCTCCAGACAGCGGCCAAATAACAACAACGCCTGCGTGAATTGCCTGCATGAAGATTCAACCTCTGCCTCCACTCAACAGCCTGGTGGCGTTCGAGTCAGCCGCGCGAAACCTGAGTTTCACCCTCGCGGCCAAGGAACTGAACGTCACCCAGGGTGCGATCAGCCGGCAGGTTCGTCTGCTTGAGGACTACCTCGGCAAGACCCTGTTCGAGCGCACCACCCGCGAGATCAATCTCAGCCCGACCGGCAGCCACTACTACGACACGGTGCGTGAGTCCCTGCTGCAGTTGGCCCATGCCACTGGCGAGATTCGTCATTGGCGTGGCGCGCAACAGGTCACGGTGGTGACCAGCACCGCCATGGCCTCGCTCTGGCTGTTGCCGCGGGTCGCCGAGTTCCAGCGAGACAATGAAGAAGTGGACCTGCGCATCATCGCCTATGACCACGTCAAGGATTTCTCCCGCCTGGACTGCGACCTTGCGCTGTACTACTGCCGCACGCCGCCGAAGAACATGCAGGTGACGCCGCTGTTCGCCGAAGAAGTATTCCCCGTGTGTAGCCCTGGTTACCTGGCCAAGCACCCGGATTTCTGCGACCCGACGCAGCTGGCCACCGGCACCTGGCTGTGGCTGGAAGACCCGCAGCGTGACTGGATCAGCTGGCCGGAGTGGTTCCAGCGTCTGGGCTACAAGGCGCGCGAGCCGCGGCACCGAATCAATATCAACAGCTATTCGATGCTGATCCAGTCGGCGCTGAGCGGGCAGGGCATTGCGCTGGCCTGGTCGAACCTGGTCGACAACCACCTGCAGACCGGCGCGTTGGTGCGACCCATCGATGTCACGCTGCATACCGATGCACAGTTCTGCCTGCTCGAACCGCTGGGGCGCAGCAGTCGACAGAGCGTGCAGCGCTTTCGCAACTGGTTGATGGAGCAGGTTACCAGCGAGTCCGGTGATGAGCTTCAGGCGGGTTGAAACGAGGCTGCCGCAGGCTTTTGGCCTGAGGCAGCTCGTACGTCGCCCGTAGCGTGGGCGATCAGTGAGGAAGGCGGTTTCGCGGCTGTTGGCGTGGAACCGCTGCGCAGCAGGCAGCGCTTGCCGGGTAGGCAAGTGCCTGCAGAGCGTTGCGCAGTGGCGGCAAGATGGCACCGGCGGCAACGCCGGACAAACCATTTCTCGTCATGAGTCGATGAGTTAACGACATGCATCAGCCCGCGTAATCACTGGCTTTACTCACCCATCTCTTCTGATATTTATGATTTTTTATCATAAATATCAGTGCAAAAAATCGTTTGTCGAACAATCCCCTGCTTTTCGACACTGGTGACCAACGAGCAGCGCCCTAGCGACTGCCGATCACCACCACCGTGCCTTGCAGGGGATAACAACAATGACTCAAGCCACTTCTCAGCAAATCCCAGTGCACCAACTGGAAACCGTACTCGCACCCATCCACCAAGCCACCGGCCTGTCCAACGAGTTCTATACCGACCAGAAACTGTTCGAGCTCGAGCGCGACCAGGTCATGGGCAAGACCTGGGCCTGTGTCGGTTTCGCCAGCGACCTGAGCCAGAACGGCTCGGTAAAACCGGTCGACTTCATGGGCCTGCCGCTGCTGCTGATGCGCAACCGTGAAGGCCTGGTGCAGGTGTTCCACAACGTTTGCAGCCACCGTGGCATGAAGCTGGTGGAAGAGGCCGGCACCGTGCAGGGCGTGATTCGCTGCCCGTACCATTCCTGGACCTACGACCTCAACGGTGGCCTCAAGGGCACGCCGCACGTGGGCGGCATCGACAAGCACAAGGACGAGCGTTTCGCCTGCGAGAAGCACGGCCTCAAGGCCATCCGCAGCGCCATCTGGATGGACATGGTATTCGTCAACCTGTCCGGCGACGCGCAGCCGCTGGAAGAGATGCTGGCGCCGCTGACCGCGCGCTGGAGCCAGTTCCTCGGTGATGACGGCATGGGCCTGATGCGCCGCCGCGCCAACATGGACTCCACCACCCTCGACATCGCCTGCAACTGGAAGCTGGCCGTGGAGAACTACTGCGAGGCGTACCACCTGCCGTGGGTGCACCCGAGCCTGAACACCTACTCGCGCCTGGAAGATCACTACAACATCCTCTTCGACGAGCAATTCGCCGGCCAGGGCAGCTACGCCTACAACCTCTCCGATGTTGCCGGCACCCACCTGCCGCAGTTCCCAAGCTGGCCGCAGGACCGCCTGCGCAACGCCGAGTACGTGGCTTTCTTCCCCAACGTGCTGCTGGGCATCCAGGCCGACCATGCCTTCGCCATGCAGCTGGAACCGGTCGCACCGGGCCGTACCATCGAGCACCTGCGCCTGTTCTATGTCGGTGACGAGGCGCTGAGCGACGAGTACGCCGCCTGCCGCAACGCCATTCTGGAGTCGTGGAAAGTGGTGTTCGCCGAGGACATCGCCTCGGTCGAGGGCATGCAGAAGGGCCGTCACTCGCCGGGTTACGGCGGCGGCGCGTTCTCCCCGGAAATGGACATCCCGACGCACTACTTCCACCAGTGGGCCGCGCGCAAGTTGCTGACCATCGCGCAGAACGCCTGAGGAGGCCGTCATGTATCCGATCGCCTCTCACTGGCTCAATTACATCGATGGTGACTGGGTCGACAGTGCCCAGCACCTGAGCGTGAACAACCCCGGTACCGCCGAGCCACTGGCGACCATTGCCCAGGCCACCGTCGAAGACGCCGAGCGCGCGCTGCTGGCGGCGCGTCGCTGCGCCGACAGCGGTGAGCTGACCCGCGCCCGCCCGGCGCAACGGGTCAGCTGGTTGCTGCGTATCGCCGAGGAAATCCGCGCGGTGGCGGACGAAGGCGCCTGGGTGCTGTGCCAGGAGAATGGCAAGAGCATCAACGATGCCCGCGATGAGTTCATCGAAGCCGCGCGTTACTTCGAGTACTACGCCGGTATGGCGGACAAGATCGAGGGCACCTCGATCCCGCTAGGCAACGGTTACATGGACTTCACTGTTTACGACCCGATGGGCGTATCTGCGCAGATCGTGCCGTGGAATTTCCCGGTGTCCATCTGCGCTCGCTCCCTGGCGCCGGCGCTGGCAGCCGGCAACGCGGTGGTGATCAAGTCGCCGGAGCTGTCGCCGCTGGGCATGTGCGTGCTGGTGCGCGCCATCGTCAAGGCTGGCTTGCCGCAGGGTGCGATCAACCTGATCTGCGGCCGCGGTCGTGAGGTCGGAGCGCACCTGGTGAGCAGCGCCAAGGTCGACCAGATCGTCTTCACCGGCTCGGTGCCTACCGGCCAATCGATTCTCCGTGATGCGGCGGCCAACGCCATTCCCAGCGTCATGGAACTGGGCGGCAAATCGGCCGCCATCGCCTTCGCCGATGTCGACCGCAAGCAACTGCTGGCCAGCGTCAAGAACGGCATTTTCTTCAATGCCGGGCAGGTCTGCTCGGCCATGTCGCGCCTGCTGGTGCAACGCGAGATCTACGAAGACATCGTCCAGGCGGTGGTCGAGCTGGCCGAAGGGCTCAGCGTCGGTCTCGGCCAGGACAACCCGGACCTCACCCCGGTGGTCAGTGCTGCTCAACTTGCTGGAATCGAAACCCTGTGTCGGCGCGCAGTCGATGAAGGCGCGGTACTGGCCACCGGTGGCGAGGCTCATAACGAACTGGCCGGGCACTTCATGCTCCCGACAGTATTTCGCGATGTGCGCGCGGACATGTGCATCGCCCAGGAAGAGGTGTTCGGCCCAGTGCTGGCGGTCATCCCCTTCGACAGTGAAGAGCAGGCCATCGAGATTGCCAATGGCACCGATTTCGGTCTGGTCGCCGGCGTCTTCACTCAGGACATCAGCCGCGCCATGCGCTGCGTGCGGCGCCTGCGCGCTGGCCAGGTATTCGTCAATGAGTGGTATGCCGGTGGCATCGAAACGCCGTTCGGCGGTGTTGGCCTGTCAGGCTTCGGCCGCGAGAAGGGCCAGGAAGCGCTGTACAGCTACGTACGCACCAAGAACATCGCCATTCGCGTGGCGGGGGAGTGAGCGCAATGTTCAAGACCTGGCTGTGTGTGGTTTGCGGCCTCATCTACGACGAGGCCCTGGGCTGGCCGGACGACGGCATTGTCGCTGGCACCCGTTGGGAAGACGTACCGGCGGACTGGAAGTGCCCGGAATGCAAAGTCGGCAAGGAAGATTTCGAGATGCTCGATATCAGCCCGGTCGTCGCTGCCGCCGCAGCGCCGCTCAGCACGCCGCTGCCGGTGCCGCCGCAACCGCTGCAGACGCTGGCGGCCGACGTGCGTCAGCCCATCGTCATCATCGGCAGCGGTTATGCCGGTTATGGCCTGGCCCAGGCCCTGCGCCGCGCCGATGCCGAGGTAGAAATACGTGTGCTGACTCAGGAATCCGGGCACCTGTATTCCAAGCCGGCGCTGTCCATCGGCTTGGCTCAAGGCAAGAGCGCCGACGCGCTGGCCGGTGAGTCGGCGCTGGCCATCGAGAAGCGCCTGAAGATTCGCGTCTACCCGCATTGCACCGTGGAGCGCATCGACACCACGGCGCGGCGCCTGCACACCAATATCGGTGAGATGGAGTACGGCCAACTGGTGCTGGCCAGCGGTGCCGCGCCGATTCGCCTGCCCATCGAAGGGGCCAGCGACGCGCTGATCAGCGTCAACAACCTGCATGACTACCGCAGCTTCCGCGAACGCCTGGTCGGCGTGCGACGCGTGGCGATTCTCGGCGACGGCCTGATCGGCTGCGAGTTCGCCAACGACCTGGCGGCCAGCGGTTTCCAGGTGAGCGTCATCGGCCTCGGTAAATGGCCGATGGAGCGCCTGCTGCCGGCCGAAGCTGGGCAACATCTGCAAAGTGCGCTGGCCGCGCTGGGCGTCAGCTGGCACTTGCAGAACACCCTGCGCCGCGTCGATGCGCTGGAGCAGGGCTACTGCCTGACCCTGGCCAATGGCGAAAGCCTGGAGGCCGATCTGGTGCTCTCGGCCGTCGGCCTGCAGCCCAATCTGGGCCTGGCCAAGTGTGCCGGGCTGGCCGTGGGCCGTGGGATTAGGGTCGATGCTCAGCTGCAGAGTTCGCAGCCGGGCATCTACGCGCTGGGTGACTGCATCGAGGTCGATGGGCAATTGCTGCCCTATCTGGCGCCAATCAACCAGGGCATCGCCGCGCTGAGCAAGACCTTGCTCGGCCAGCCGACGGCGGTGAGCTATCCGCTGATGCCGGTGACGGTGAAAACCCCGGCCGCGCCGCTGTGCCTGTTGGCGCCGGCACCTGGCACCGCCGGTGAGTGGCGCTGCACACCAAGCGCCGATGGTCTGAGCGCCGGTTTCTACGATGCCCAGGGGCTGGCGTGCGGCTTCGTCCTGCTCGGACGACAGGCACAGACCCAACGCAACAGCTGGCTGCAAAGCTGCCAGAACGCACAACGATCAGTGGCCTGAGGGCACGCACATGAGCAAGCAAATCAATCTGCCCCATGACGACAGCAGTTGCGGCTGGTACGCCGCACTGCCGCAGCAACCCGCTTGCAAGCGCCTGCACGGCGAGCAACGCGCCGACTACGCAGTGATCGGCGCCGGTTTCGCCGGCCTGGCCGCTGCGCGCCGCCTTGGCGAGTTGCTGCCGGACAAACGCATCATCCAGGTCGACGCCCAGCGTGTCGGCCAGGGCGCTTCCGGACGCAACTCCGGTTTCGTCATCGACCTGCCGCACAAGTTCGCCCTGGAACATCCCGACCCGGCACACAAACAGCGCCTGCTGTCGCTCAACCGCGCTGCCATCGCCCAGCTGCAGGGGTTGATCGAGCGTCACGGCATCGACTGCCAATGGTCCCATGCCGGCAAGTATCAGGGCGCGGTGGGCCAGCGTGGCCTGGCGTATCTGCAGCACTTCGAGCAGTTGCTGAAGAATCTGGGCGAACCCTTCCGCCTGGTCGAGCGCGACGAGCTGGCGCAGGTGCTGGGCAATGCCTATTACAGCCGCGCGATTTTCACACCGGGCTGCTATCTGATGCAGCCGGCGGCATTGGTCACCGGGCTGGCGCACTCGCTGCCGGAGAATGTCGAGCTGCTGGAAGAATCGCCCATCACCGGTCTGCAACGCGACGGTCACGGCGGCTGGCTGCTGCAGGGCAGTCAGGGCACGATTCGCACCGAGCAGTTGCTGCTCGGCACCAGCATCTTCACCCAGGAGTTCGGTTACCTGCGCAACCGCCTGCTGCCGGTGATGACCTTCGCCAGCTGGACGCGTCCGCTGAGCGATGCCGAGCTGGCGGCCTACGGCGGTCAGCTCGACTGGGGCCTGACTCCGGCCGATCACGCCGGCACCACGGTACGCATGACCCAGGACCGTCGCCTGATCATCCGTAACACCTACAAGCACGTGCCCAAGTACGGCAAGAGCACCAGCGACGGCATGCGCGAGTCGGTGCGCGCCGATCATCGCAAGGCCTTCCTGGCGCGCTTCCCGCAACTGGCCGATGTACCGTTCAGCCACACCTGGGGCGGCGTTTACGCGATCTCGCGCAACTTCACCAACTTCTTCGGCGAGCTGGAGCCGGGCGTGTTCGCCTCGGCCTGCGACAACGGCGTCGGCGCGGCCTGGGGCACCATCTCCGGCACGCTGCTGGCGGAAATGGCGGTGGGCAGCGATTCGGCGCAGTTGCGCGATATCCAGGCGGTCACCGGCATGCCATCGCTCAATCCTCCGGAGCCGTTCCTCGGTTTGGGCGTGCGTTCGCGCATTCGCCTGGCGGCCTGGAACAGTCGGAGCGAGCTATGAACCAGGCCGTTTCCGGGAAGGGCCCGGTGCTGCTGGTCGATCACCATGATCTGGAGTTCCTCCCGCGCGGCGGACCGCCCGGAGCAGCCTTCGTGGCGCGGGCGATCAGCAACGAGATCTCGCCGAATATCGGCATCGGCTTCGCCCGCTGGGAGGGCGCCGAGGTGGCCTGGACCCTGCTGTATGACGAGGTGATCTTCGTCATCGAGGGCTGCTTCGAGCTCAATGCCAACGGCGAGCTGTATCGCGTCAAGCCAGGGCAACTGCTGTGGATTCCCGAAGGCACCGAGTTGGTCTACGGCGGACATGCGCTGTTCGGTTATGTGGTCCATCCGGGTGACTGGAAACAACGGCACGGTCTGGCTTAGCCAGGGGAGCGTTGCCTATGGTCCCGCGCGCAGATGGAGCACGTCGGCTCCGGCGGCGTCCACTTTCATCCCTCAGGAAGTCTAGCCATGTTCGAAAACAAGAATAAGTATCTAGCCGACGAGGTCGCCACGCAGCCACTGCGCAATCCGGTCAGTGGCGAGACCCATAAGGCTGCTCGCGCCTATCGTTTGCAGCGAGTGCGTCAGCAACTCAAGGCCGTCGATTGCGCGGCGATACTGCTGTATGACCCGGTGAACATCCGCTACGCCACCGACACCTCCAACATGCAGGTGTGGACGCTGCATAACTACGCCCGCTATGCGCTGGTATTCGCCGATGGGCCTGTGGTGCTGTTCGAGTTCCACAATTGCGAACACCTGCACCAAGGCAACGAGCTGCTCGACGAGATACGTCCCGCGATCAACTGGAGCTATTTCGGTGCCGGCTCGCGCATCGGCGAGAAGGCGCTGGCCTGGGCCGACGATATACAGGCGGTGATTCGCCAGCATGCCGGCGACAAGGTGCGCCTGGCGGTGGACAAGGTCGACCTGGAGGGCCTCGACCTGCTGCGCGAGGCTGGCCTGACGCTGATAGAAGGGCACAGCCTGATGGAGCAGGCACGGCGGATCAAATCCCCCGCGGAGTTGGAATTGATGCGCTGGACCATCGCCGTGTGTGAGCGCGGCATCCAGCGCATGCACGGTGCACTGCGCCCCGGCATGACCGAGAACGAGCTGTGGGCCTGGCTGCACTACGAGAACGTGCGCCACGGTGGTGAATGGATCGAAACCCGCCTGCTGGCCTCAGGGCCGCGTACCAATCCCTGGATGCAGGAGTCCAGCGACCGGGTGATGCAGGAAGGCGAGATCGTCTGCTTCGACACCGACCTGATCGGCCCATACGGCTACTGCGCCGACATCTCTCGAGCCTGGACTGTCGGCCACGTTTCCCCCAGTACCGAGCAGCGCAAGCTCTATCGTCTGGCCCATGAACAGGTACAGCACAACATGGCGCTGTTGCGTCCGGGCTTGAGTCACCGCGAGTTCGTCGAGCAGTCCTGGGACATTCCACCGGCCTACTGGCACAACCGTTATTGCTGCGTCGTGCACGGCGTCGGCCTGGTCGACGAGTACCCGGCTCTGGCGCACAAGGGCGCCGACTGGGCCAGCAGCGGCTACGACGGCGTATTCGAGGAAAACATGGTGCTCTGCGTGGAAAGCTATATCGGCGAGCAGGGTGGCAAGGAGGGCATCAAGCTGGAGCAGCAGGTACTGATCACCGCCAACGGCTGTGAAGCCTTGTCGCGCTACCCGTGGCAAACGGACTGGCTGTGATTGGGGTGGGCCACAATAACTGGTGGAGGAGAGCACCACGGTGCACATGACCCAGAATCGCCGTCTGATCACCCGTAATACCTGCAAGCACGTGCCCGCGTACTGCAAGCGCCGCAGCGGCACCATGCGCGAGTCGGTACGCACCGATCATCGCAGGGCTTTCCTGGCGCGCAGCCCGCAGTGGGGCGATGTGCCGTTAAGCCATCGCTTCGGCGAGCTGCAGCCGGGCGTGTTCGCCACGGCCTGCGACAAGGGTATCGGTGCGGCCTGGAACAGTCGGGGCGAGCTATGAGCCAGGTCGTTTCCGAGAAATTCCCGGCGCAGCTGGTCGATCACCATCGATCTGAAGTTCCTCCCGTCCGGCGCCGCCTTCGTCGCGCAGGCGATCAGCCACGAGAACTCGCCGAACATCGGCATCGGGTTCGCCCGCTGGGAGGATTACCGATGGTCCCATTTTGCTGCGCGCCCGGCTCAGGCGTGGTGGTTTTCCGTGAGAAAGGGGTGAGCAATTGCTCGGATTGACCCAGGCGTTCGCTGCACTCTATCTGGCCAGCCTGCTGATGCAGCTCGGCTCGACCCTGCTGATGACCTATCTGGCGCTGCGCCTGACTGCCGGCGGCGTCGCCGAATTCTGGGGCGGCGCGCTGATGGCAGCCAATGCCCTGGGCATGGTGGTCGGCGGCAAGGTCGGCCAGGTGCTGATCGGCCGTGTCGGTCACATCCGGACCTACGTGGCCTGTTCCGGCATCATCTGCGCGGCAGTGCTGACACATGCCTTCAGTGAGGCATTGCCGCTCTGGCTGTTGCTGCGCTTTGTCGTCGGCGTGGCGATGATGTGCCAGCTGATGGTGGTGGAGAGCTGGCTCAACGACTGCGCGCAGAGCGATCAGCGCGGCAAGGTGCTGGGCATCTACATGGTCGCGGCCTACGTCGGCATGATGCTCGGTCAACTGGCGCTGAGCATCGACGGCAATCTCGGCCTGCATGCGCTACTCGGCGTGGTCATCGCCTTTGCCCTGAGCCAGGTGCCAGTGGCGCTGACCCGCAGTACCCATCCGACCTTACCGGACTCCGAGCCGATCGACCTGCGCCTGTTTTTGCAGCGAGTACCGCAGTCGCTGTTCACCGTACTGATCTCGGGGATGATCAACGGTGGTTTCTATGGCTTGTCGTCGATCTATGCCAGCCGACAGGGCCTGAGCACGGTGGAAGTGGGCCAGTTCATGGCCCTGGCGATTGCGGCTGGGCTGCTTGCACAACTACCACTGGGCTGGCTGTCGGATCGCCTGCCACGCGCCAGCCTGATTCGCGGTGTGGCGGCGTTGCTGATCCTGACCTGCCTGCCGCTGGCGTTCTATCAGGGCCTGTCGTTCGGCGTGCTGCTGCTGTTCAGCGCTTGCATCGGTTTCCTGCAGTTCTGCCTGTACCCGCTGGGCGTGGCCCTGGCCAACGACAACATGGAGCCGCGTCTGCGCGTGTCACTGGCGGGTTTGTTGCTCGCTACCTTCGGCGTGGGGGCCTGCATCGGCCCGCTGCTGGCCGGTGCGCTGATGGGGCATTTCGGCCCCTCCAGCCTCTACCTGTTCTTTGCCATCAGCGCGGCGGTACTGGCGGTTGCCGTGGGACAAGGGCGCGTGACCGGCGAGCACCTGCAGGACGATGCGCCGCTGCAGCATCAGGCCACACCCAATGCCCTTGCCTGCACGACCCTGGCTGCGGTTATCGAGCCAGCGGTCAGCGTGGAGGAGCGAGTCGAGGAGGCACCCAGCCAGAGGCTCTGAGCGATCCATCCCTACCTGCGAATGGATGCGCAAAGCTCAGCCAGAACGACGAGCCGGCAGGTGCCTGCCTGGCGGCTCGCCAGTGCCCGTGAAATATGGCTTTGAGGCTTTCTGGCGGCGCCCTGAGCGATCGTGTTTATTGATGATTAAAAGTCATAAGTCGCGCAGATTAAATGGTTTGTCGATGGATTCGGGCCTGTTCGACTATTGATCACCCGCAGCGTTTACCGAGCCGCCAACTGCACCTGCAGGGCTCGGCCCGGATGCGGAGAAAACTATTACAAGAACAAAATCGAGGTGCGTGCATGAAGCCTATGGTTGCGGAAAACATAGTCGGTCGAGACTTGAATATTCGAGTGCTCGGCTTGAACTTCCATCGCGTCATATTCCCCGTTTCCTTCTCCATCATCCTGTTGCTGGTTCTCCTGGCACTGAGCAATCCCGTGGTCTTCGGCGAGACGCTGGAAGGCATCAAGGGCTGGATCCTGAAGAATTTCGACTGGTTCATCATCATCATGGGCAATCTGGCGGTGCTGTTCTGCGCCGGTCTGGCGCTGTCGCCGCTGGGTAAGGTGCGTCTCGGTGGGCGCGATGCCAAACCCGAATTCAGCACCCTGTCGTGGTTCTCCATGATGTTCGCCGCCGGCATGGGCGTCGGCCTGCTGTACTGGGGCGTCGCCGAGCCGGTGGCGCAATACACGGCCTGGTGGAAAACGCCGCTGAACGTGGCTGCCAGCACCCCGGAGGCCGCCCATGCGGCGATGGGCGCGACGCTGTATCACTGGGGCTTTCACCCTTGGGCGATCTACCTGACCAGCGCGCTGGTGGTGGGGTACTTCTCCTACAACAAGGGCCTGCCACTGTCGCTCAGCTCCGGCCTGCAGCCGCTGCTGGGGCGTGGGCATCGTGGCTTGCCGGGGCAGATGGTCGACGTGTTCACCGTGGTGCTGAGCATCTTCGGCCTGGCCACTTCCCTCGGTCTGGGCGCGATGCAGGCCACGGCCGGTATTGCCCACGTACTGGGCACCCCGAACACCTTCGCCTTTCAGCTGCTGTTCATCGTCGCGGTCACTGGTCTGGCAGCGTTCTCGCTGTGGCGGGGGCTGGATGCCGGGGTCAAGGTCCTGAGCAACATCAACATGCTGCTGGCGTTGGTGCTGTTTCTGCTGGTCGCGGTCGGTATTGGCGGCATGGCGTTCTTCTCCAACACCCTGAGCGCAGCGGTCGACTACGGTCAGATGTTCCTGCCACTGAGCAACTGGATCGATCGTCCTGATCAGGACTGGTTCCAGGGCTGGACGGTGTTCTATTGGGCCTGGTGGTGCACCTGGGGCCCGCTGGTGGGCATCTTCGTCGCCCGCGTTTCCAAGGGCCGCACCCTGCGCCAGATGGTGGGCATGGTGATGCTGGCGCCGACCGTGGTCACTCTGTTGTGGTTCTCTGCCTTTGGAGGCGGCGCCATCGCCCAGGTGATCGACGGCAGCGGTGCTCTGGCGGCAGGCCTCAGTGACGTCAACATGGCTATCTTCCAGTTCCTGGAAATGCTGCCGCTGGCCGGTATCGGTTCGCTGCTGGTGGTCGCCTTGTTGGTGTTCTTCATGGTGACGTCGGTGGACTCCGGTGCGCTGGTGATCGACAACCTGTCGGCCGGTGGCGACCCCGACACCCAGCCGGTGCAGCGCGTGCTGTGGCTGGTGATGATCGCGTTGGTGACCGTCACGTTGTTCGTGATTGGCGGCGATACTGCGCTCAAGGGCATTCAGGCTGGTGCTGTGGCCATGGCCCTGCCGTTCATGGTGCTGATGTTGTTGCTGATGATTGGTCTGGTCAAAGGCCTGATCGAAGACTGCCGCAACTGACGTCTGCCAATCGACGCCCCGACACTCGCCGCAAGGCTGGTGTCGGGGCGTTTGCGTTTCTGCGTGCACCACTTTTACGACCAAAGGTGCGTTTTACCCAGCCGAAAGCAGCATTGTCTGGCGCTGGTTCGTTGTCGAAGCTGGACGCTAGGCTGCCCAGAGAACCCTCGATGACCCTGCACGCTCCACGTTCTGCCCCTGTTCGGCGCCTGGCCAATGGTGCTCTGCTGCGTGCGCAGCAACAGCCCTGGGCGCGACAGGCAGGGTTGTGCCTGCGTGTGGCCGCCGGCAGTCATGACGAGCCACCGGCCTATCCGGGCCTGGCGCACTTTCTCGAACATCTGCTGTTTCTCGGCAGCCGCAATTATTCGCCTGATCAGGGGCTGATGGCGTTCGTTCAGCGCCACGGCGGGCTCGTCAATGCCTCGACTCAGGCGCGCCACACCGATTTCGTCTGCGAGCTGCCGGCCGAGTTGCTGCAGCCGGCGCTGATGCGTTTGCTGGATATGCTTGGCCAGCCGTTGCTGGAGCTCGACGCGCAGGTGCGCGAGCGCGAGGTGCTGCACGCCGAGTACCAGGCGCGCAGCCAGGATGCCGACAGTCGCATCAATCATGCTCTGGGACAGGCGCTCGCTGCCGGGCATCGCTGCGGCGCGTTTCTGGCAGGTGATCGCAGCACACTCGTTGTGGAGTCCGCGGAATTTCAGCGGGCGCTGCGTGATCATCACCAGCGTCACTACCAGGCTCGGCATATGCACCTGACTCTGGTCGGCCCACAACCGGCCGAGCAGTTGCTGGATATCGCCGAGGCGCTACTTGGAGCGTTGCCGGCAGGCGAGGGCGACGCCTGTTCCGCTCCGCCGCTGGACCTGCTGCCGCTGCGAGCGCCGTGCCTGCACCTGCAACACAAACACCCCGGTGTGTACCTGGGCCTTGCCGTGCAGCTCGACACCCCCCACCTGAATGCATCGTTGGATCTGTTGCTGGATGCCTTGCAGGACCCTGAGCCCGGCGGCTTGCTCGACGGCTTGCGTGAATTGCAGCTGTGTCGGCAGTTGCAGGCAAGGGTGCTGTATCAGCATGGGGGGCAATGCCTGCTGCGCCTGGACCTTCCCGGCGCAGCAGCGGAGCAGGGTGCTGCGTTACGCGCGGCCGTGCAGAGTTGGGCCGCGCAGCTGCAGGGCCATGCAGATTGGTCATTGCGACTGCAGCACCAGCAGCAGGTGGCAGCGCTCAGGTTGCTTGGGCTCAGTCCGTTGGCGGCGGCCAGGGAGCTGCAAACGCCTGCTCAGGACGACAGCCACACCTTGCGCGATCTGAATGCCTTGCTGGTTTGTCTGGCTCGTGGTGAGGGGCTGATCGAACTGCAGTGCGGCGAGCAGGCGCAGCCGCCGTGGCCGGCAATCGGATTGGATTTGCCATTGCAGGCCTTGCCGATGCCATCACCAACTCCAATTCCAATTCCGAACCACCCGTGGCGGCTGCCTGGCGATGATCCGTTACTGGCCGGCGCTGTCGTGGCATCGGCCGTTTTGCCGTTGGCCGCGTTGCGACATCATCCGGGGCAGACCGAGGGTGGGCCGGCGGCGCTTTACTGGCGCGGCCCCTGTTCGGGTACGGGTGATGCGATAGCCATCGAAGCGGGGTTGCTGGCGCGCAGCACCGATCTGCGCTGGCGTGGTGAGCGGCTGGGCATCGTCAGCCAGCTGAGCGTGCAAGCGGCTGGCTGGAGTCTCTCATTGCGCGGGTCGGCACCACTATTGCCGACCTTCAGTGCTTTGCTGGTACCGCTACTGTTGGCCGCGCGGGATGAACCCGTCGAGCCCGATTCCCAGGGCATGTTGTTGCGGGCGCTGCTGCAACGTTTGCCGCAGCTCTGCGAGCTACCCAGGGCCTCGCGGTTGGAAGGGCTGAGTGTTGGGCTTGGGGCGCGCGAGCAGGCGCAGTTGAACGAGTCGTGCGTGGCTGTCGAGGCGCTTACGGATCTGTCGCCCGCGCCGTGTATCGAGACTGGAGTCGACTGGCACCAGGTCGCGCAGCCAAGTACGGATGCCGCGTTGCTGTTGTTCTGTCCCTTGCCTGCCGTCGATGCCTGCACCGAGGCTGCCTGGCGTGTGCTTGGCCAGGTGCTGCAGGGGCGTTTCTATCAGCGCCTGCGTGGCGAGCTGCAATTGGGTTACGCGCTGTTCGCCGGTTTCCACCAGGTCGAGGGTTGCCGGGGCCTGTTGTTTGCCCTGCAGTCACCCGTCTGCGAGGCGGCCGGCATCTTCGACCATATCCGCGCCTTTCTGCGCGAGCAACGGCAGGCGCTCGCCGCACTGGACGATACGGCCTTGTCGCGTTACCGCGATGCCTTGCTGCCAGCGCTGAGCCCGGCCAAGGCCAACCTGGCGCGTGCCGAGCAGCTGTGGCAGCTGCATCTGGCAGGCTTGCCCGAGGTGCACCTGCAACGGGTGCAGCAGGCGCTGACAGCCCTGACCCAAAACGATCTGCTCCAGGCTCATGAGCAGTTGCTAAGCGCCCGCGACTGGCGCGTGTTGGCCAGCGGAACTCCGTCGCCGGCCTAGGCTGCGTTCTCTTCAGCGCTCTTTGCGCGACTGCGATCAAATTTCCCACGCCATTTTTTCTGCAGGAGCCCCGGTCCGGTGCAAGGCTCTGGCTTTGCGTCGTTCTTTCGATTCGCCGCGGGGCGCGGCTCCTACAGGGTGAGGCAGTGTCTGGTGCTTGTGTAGGAGCCCCGACCCGGGGCGAAGCCTTGTGCAGCTGCGCCGCTTGTTGCTGGTGCATTTCTACGTCCTAGGGCTGGCACGGTACTAATACCTTTCTCCCACTACCGGTAGCAGGTCGGTCGCGAGCCGGCGGAAGCGCGACGGTAGCGCCCGGCCAAAGCAGCAGCGAATCGCTGCCAAGGCAGCGTATGGCCCGCCGGACCCGCTTTCGATAATCGCCTCCGACACGACTGCCCTGGCGGTCGCCACTCAAGCGGAGAGCGTTATGCACAACAACAAGATCGCCATCACTCGACTTCTGCCCCTGACCCTGGCCACCGCCGTCGCTCTGGCGACCGCGCAGCAGGCCGCCGCCGAGATCGTCCTGTATGACAAGGACGACACCACATTCTCCACCGACGGTTACATCAACGCCTTCTACGTCAACAGCGACGTGGACCGCGACGGTGAGCAGTTCGACCGCCGTCAGTCGCGGGTGAAGATGGGTTTTCTGCCCAACTGGATCGGCTTCAACTTTGGCAAGCAGATCGATGGTCTCAAGCTGACCGGCCGCTCGTCCTTCTGGGTCACCATCAACGACAGCGAAACCAACGGCACCGACACCGCCATCGACGTTCGTCAGTTCTATGGCACCGTTTCCAGCCCGGAATGGGGCGAGGTGCTGGTGGGCAAGGACTTCGGTTTGTTCTCGCGCTCCAACATCTTCCTCGACGAGCTGCTGGCCGGTTACGGCAACGTCTCCGATACCCTCGGCCTGGTGGACGGCAATGGCGTGTCCTTCGGCAACATCGGCACCGGCTACCCGTACCCGTTCCCGACCTCGCAGATTACCTACCGCAACAACAACCTGGCTGAAGGCCTGCGCTTTGCGGTCGGCATCATGGACCCGGTCGACACCAACGACGACAGCGCCACCGGCAAGGCCTATCAGGAAAACCCGCGTTTCGAATCGGAAGTCAGTTACCAGTTCGATGTGGGCGGCTCGACCATCTACACCTGGGTCAACGGCGCCTACCAGACCTCCGAGAACACCGACGACACCGTCGACAAGGTCACCTCGAAGGGCCTTGGCTATGGCGTGCAGGCCAAGTTTGGCGGCCTGTCGCTGACCGGTTCGGGCTTTCAGGCCAAGGGCATCAACCCGTTCTTCACCAACAACCTGGGCGAGCCGACCCTGCGTGACATCGACAGCGACGGCTACCTGCTGCAGGGTTCCTACACCTGGGGCAAGAACCGTGTGGCGCTGTCCTACGGCAAGACCGAGGACGACGGCAACGGCCTGGGCGTGGCAGCGGACTACGAGACCCGCGGCATCGCCTATTTCCGCACCATCAACGACAACCTCAAGCTGGTCGCCGAGTACAACCAGTACCAGATCGATGCCGCCGCCGGCAGCGGTCTGAACGAGGACACCGACACCTTCGCCGTCGGTGCGGTACTCAGCTGGTAAGCCACGCGGCTTGCGGATAACGGGAGGCCTAGGGCCTCCCGTTCTTTTAGGGATCGAAAGAGAAAAAACTGATGATCGGACTCTGGAACGAATCTGCTCAAACCTATCTGCTGGTGCTGGCGATCAGCACCACGCTGGTCTTCGCGTTACCCATCTTCCTCGTGCCGCTGACCTGGGCGCGCCTGATGCGCTGGCGCATCCCGCAGGACATCGACCTCGCGGTGTACTTCGGGCGTTGCCTGGGCGCCTTCATCCTCATCGTCGAAGCGCTGATGCTGCGAGCGGCGCTGACCGGTGAAGCGCTGCACACCACCTTCGAGGTGCTGGCCGCGGTGGCCTTGCTGATGGTGTTGGTGCATGTGCATGGCGCGATCAAGCGTATCCAGCCGTGGACGGAAACCCTGGAAATTGGCTTCTACGCCGGGATGTTCGTGCTGACCCTGATGTTCTGGCCGGCCCTGTAAGAACGCTGGTGCGCACGGCGCACCAGTTTGTAGGGCGGGTGCAACCCGCCGTTGCCCCACTGGCGGGTTGCACCCGCCCTACCTATTGAATTGCAGCGGGTTGTCGACCCATGCATGGCGTGACCAGGGTTGCGGCGGGCGTCGCGTACTGCTTCGCGAGTACGCCCTACGGATCGACTACCCAGTACTCAAGTAGCATGGGGCGGGCAGCGCCGGCCTCGTAGAATTTCCCCATGATCAGCAGGTGCATTGGGGCGTGATATGGCCTTGGAACAGTCGGAGGGCGTGCTCAGCGCCGTCTCCAGCACGAAGGATGTGGAATTGGCCGCCCAGGAACTGGCACGTCAGCTGATCCATCCCTATCTCGGTTTCGTGCTGTTCTTCTGCTCGGCTGAATACGACCTCGACGGCCTCGGCCAGGCGCTGGAGGCCCACTTCGGCGGCGTCAGCCTGGTCGGCTGTACCAGCGCCGGCGAGATCACCCCGCAGGGCTATGGCCGTGGCTGCGTGGTAGCGCTGGGCTTCGACTTGCGCTGCTTCTCCATCGCCAGCGTGCTGATCGACGAGATGGAACGCTTCAATCTGCTCGATGCGCAGCAACTGGTCGATGGCCTGGTCAAGAACTGTCGCAGCAACGAGCTGGCCTCGATCAAGGGCCATAGCTTCGCCCTGACCCTGCTCGATGGCCTTTCCAGCCGCGAGGAATTGGTGCTCGGCGCACTCAGCGCGGCGCTGGGCAGCATCCCGCACTTCGGCGGTTCGGCTGGCGACGACAACCACCTGACCCATACCCACGTCTATCACGGCGGGCGCTTCCACAGCGGCGCGGCGGTGGTGGTGCTGTTCAATACCTGGCTGGAGTTCGAGGTGTTCAGCACCCATCACATCCAGCCCAGTGCGGAAAAGCTGGTGGTGACCCGTGCCGACAGCGCCACGCGCCGGGTGTACGAGCTCAATGCCGCGCCGGCCGCGCAGGAATATGCCGACCTGATCGGCCTGCCGATCGAGGCTCTGGATCTGCGCGCGTTCGCCGCCTATCCGCTGGCGGTGCGGATCAGCGATCACTACTACGTGCGCTCGATCCAGCAGGTGCACGACGACCTCAGCCTGACCTTCTACTGCGCGGTGGAGAACGGCATCGTCCTCACCGCCATGCACCCCGGCCCCTTGCTGCCGAACCTGCAGCAGTTGTTCGCCGGGTTGGAGCAGCGACTCGGTCCGCTGCTGCTGACCATCGGCTGCGACTGCTTCCTGCGCCGCCTGGAGATCGAGAACGATGGCGGCGTCGAGTCGGTCGCCACACTGCTGCGCCAGCAGCGGGTGATCGGCTTCAACACCTACGGAGAGCAGTTCAATGGCATGCACATCAACCAGACCTTCACCGGTGTCGCCATTGGCCGACCTGTTGGGCGTGGCGAGCGCTGAGCTGCAGGCACGTTGTGCGGCGCTGGAGCAGGAGAACGCCAAGCTCAAGCGCATCAACGCCGCGCTGATCGAACGGGTTGAGTCGATCCATTCCCGTGGTGACGATGCCTATGCGGCCTTTCAGCATTCGGTGGTGCTGTCCGAGCAGGTGCGTGAACGCACCGATGCGCTGAACCAGGCGATGGCCGAGCTGAAATCCAGCAACCAACTGCTCAGCGATGCACGCCTGCGCGCCGAGACCGCGCACCAGCATTTGATCGACGCCATCGAGAGCATCTCTGACGCCTTCGTGCTGTTCGATGACCGCCAGCGTATCGTGCTGTTCAACAGCCGCTTCAAGGCGCTGTGGGCGCGCAGCCGCGCGCGCATCGGCACCGGTACGCGGTTGGAAGAAATTCGCCGGCTGAGCCGCAGCACCGGCCTAGTGGTGGAAGCGCAGCTGGGCAAGGAGGGTGAGCCGAGCCTGTTCCGCCTGCAGGACGGGCGCTGGGTGCAGGTCAGCGAGAGGCCGACCCGCGAGGGTGGGCTGGTGATCCTCTATACCGACATCACCGAGGTCAAGCAGAGCGAGGCGCTGCGCCGCGAGCAGGCCCTGGCGCAGAAGTCGCGCCTGCTGCAGCGCGCGGTCGACAACCTGTCGCAGGGCATGGCCATGGTCAATGCCGATGGCGCGCTGGAGTTGTGGAACCACCGTTTCCTCGAACTCTGCGGCCTGGCGCCGATCAACGCCCATCGGCCGTTCGCCGAAGTGATGGCGGAAAGCGAACTTGAGCCGCTGACCCCGGACAGCCGCGATGCCGCCGGCAAACCGCTGCGCCAGGTGGAGGTGCGTCTGTTCGACGGGCGCATGCTCGAAGTGCGCACCCATCCGCTGCCTACGGGCGGCTTCGTCAACACCTTCACCGATATCACCGAGCGCCATCGCCAGGCTCAGGCACTGAGTGACAGCGAGCGCTGGATTCGCCTGATCACCGACCACGTGCCGGCGCTGATCGCCTATCTGTCGGCCGATCTGGTCTACGAATTCACCAACAAGGTCTACGAGGAATGGTACTGCTGGCCGCGTGGCGCGATGCTCGGCCAGAGCCTGCGCGAAGTGCACAGCGAGGAGCATTGCCAGCGCCTGGAGCCCTACGTCGAATTGGCGCTGTCCGGCGAGAGTGTGACCTTCGAATTCGCCGAAACCAACCATAACGGACAGGAGCGCTACATGCTGCGTTCCTACGTGCCCAACCGTCAGGCCAGCGGCGAGGTGGTCGGCATCTTCGTGCTGATCCGCGACATCACCGAGCGTCGCCGGACTGCCGAGGCATTGCACCAGGCTTATCAACATCTGGAGCAGCGCGTGCGCGAGCGCACCGCCGAGCTGACCACGGTGAACGACCAGTTGCGCCGCGAAATCGACGAGCGCACGCAGATGGAGGCGCGCTTGCGTGAGGCCAAGGGCGAAGCCGAGCAGGCCAACCTGTCCAAGACCAAGTTCCTCGCCGCCGTCAGCCACGACCTGCTGCAGCCGCTCAATGCCGCGCGGCTGTTCACCAGCGCCTTGCTGGAGAGGCGCGACCTTTCCGGCTGCGCGCCGCTGGTGCGTAATGTCAGCAACTCGCTGGAGGACGTGGAAAGCCTGCTCGGTACCCTGGTGGACATTTCCAAGCTCGATGCCGGGGTGATCAAGCCGGATATCGCGCCGTTCGCCGTCAGCGAGCTGCTGGAGAACCTGGCCGCCGAGTATCACCAGATCGCCGGTAGCGAGGGTTTGCGCCTGGACTACCTGCCCAGCTCGGCCCTGGTACGCAGCGACGTGCAGCTGCTGGCGCGGATTCTGCGCAACTTCCTTAGCAACGCCATTCGCTACACCGCCAGCGGGCGCATCCTGCTGGGCTGCCGGCGGCGCGGCAACAGCCTGTCCATCGAAGTCTGGGACACCGGTATCGGTATCGCCCAGGACAAGCTGGTGGAAATTTTCCAGGAGTTCAAGCGCGGCGACAACGTGCAGCGCAAGCAGGATCGCGGCCTCGGCTTGGGCCTGGCGATCGTCGAGAAGATTGCGGGCATGCTTGGCCACCGCATTCGTGTGGCGTCGCAACAGGGAAAGGGCTCGATGTTCGCTGTGGAAGTGCCTCTGACCCGCCGCGCGCCACGCGCGCGCAGGGTGCAGGACAGCCCGGATCTGTTGCTCGAACGCCTCAGCGGTGCGCGGGTCTGGGTGCTGGATAACGACGCGGCGATCTGCGCCGGCATGCGCACCCTGCTCGAAGGCTGGGGCTGCCGGGTGGTTACTGCGCTGAGTGAAGAAGACCTGGCGTGCCAGGTGGACAACTACCATGCCGAGGCCGACCTGCTGATCGCCGACTACCACCTCGACGACGAGCGCAATGGCGTCGACGCGGTGGCGCAGATCAACGCCCGGCGCAGCGCGCCGCTACCGGCGCTGATGATCACCGCCAACTACAGCAATGAGCTCAAGCAGCAGATGCGCGAGCTGGGCCACAGCCTGCTGCACAAGCCGGTGCGACCGATGAAGTTGAAGGCGGCGATGAGCCATTTGATGGAGCGTGGGGCAGGGGCTTGAGAGTGTCGTGAACCCCGGTGCGCATGGCGCACCCTACGACGCCCAAGCATCGATCACCCCGTAGGGTGCGCTGTGCGCACCGAGGCGTGCGAATCCGTGCAATTGAGCGCGGTACCCATGGCAAACCCTATATGGCATCACTCATCCGCGATCAGTCGCTTGCCCAGGCTGACCGAGGCATCGACCTTGTAGCCAAGGCGTTCGTAGAAAGCCAATGCCGCGGCATTGGTATCGCGTACCTGCAGGCTGAGCTTGGGGCAGCCCAGGGCCAGCAACTGCTCTTCGATATACGCCATCAGCTGACGGGCCAGGCCCTGCTGGCGTTGCTCCGGGCACACCGCCAGGTAGTTGACCCAGCCGCGATGCCCCTCGTAGCCGGCCATGGCCGAGGCCACCAGCTTGCCGTCGATCTCGCCTACCAGAAACAGCTCGGGCTGCACCTTCAGCTTGCGCTGGATGTCCTTGTGCGGATCGTTCCACGGGCGGGTCAGGTCGCAGCGTTGCCAGAGATCGACGACGGCGGCTTCGTCAGCGAGCCGGAAGGGACGGATGTGCATGCTGGGCTCCAATCGGTGAGGTCGCCGTTTTAGCACGGGTTGATGACGGGAGTCAGGACAACCTCGTTCGTCACTCCCGCGAAGGCGGGAGCCCAGGTGCTGCGTGCGGGATTGACTGTCACTCCTCAGGAGCTAGCGCCGCAGGTAGGAGGCGAAATCGATATCGCCGGCCGAGAGGATCGCCTGCACGCGGTTATGCACGCCCAGCTTGCGCAGAATGGCCGAGACGTGGGCTTTGACCGTGGTTTCGGCGATATCCAGGCTGTAGGCGATCTGCTTGTTCGATTCGCCCTTGGTCATACGCTCGAGCACCAACAGTTGCTTGCGCGTCAGTGCCTGCAGCAGTTCCGGGGCGATGCTGTGGTGGTCGTGGTGCTGGCGCGAGCTGCCGCTTTTCTGCGAACGGATGATGTCCGGCGGCAGGTAGACGTTACCGTCGAGAATCTGCGCAATGGCGTCGGTCATCTGCGCGCGCGGCGAGGACTTGGTGATGAAACCCACCGCACCATAGGTGATGGCCTGCAGCACGATCTGCTTGTCCTGCTCGGCCGAGACGATCACCACCGGGATGGTTGGCGCCTCGTTGCGCAGGTTCATCAGCCCGCCCAGGCCATGCATGCCGGGCATGTTCAGGTCGAGCAGGATCAGATCCAGGTCGTCGTGGCTTTGGGTCAGCTCCAGAGCGCTGTCCAGGTCGGCGGTTTCCATGATCTCGCTGCCGGGAAACCCGTCGGCGATGACGTTATGGATGGCTTCACGAAACAGCGGATGGTCGTCGGCAATCAGAATCTTGTACATGGCCTTGCACCTCGTTGTTGTGATTATGGTGTGGCGGTGGGCGTGAGGAAAGCGGCAGGCAATTCGGCCGGTTGGGCGGGCGCTATCGGCAGGCCGGCCTGTTCCCAGGAGTCGATACCATCACGATACCAATACAGCTGGCGGTATCCCATGGCATGGGCGCGGCGCGCGGCGTTCCAGCTCGGCCAGCAGTCGGGGCGGCAGTAGAAAACGAAAGGCTTGTCCAGGTCGCCTTTACTGGCCTGGTTCAGGTAATGGGTGAAGTAGCGCAGCCATAGCGCTTCCAGGTTTCCGCTGCCGGTGTTGGGTAGCCACAGACTGCCGGGGATGTTGGCGTGGGGCTCTTCTTCGATGAAGCGATCATGGCGCCACAGCTGACGGTAGACATCGACCAGTTGAACATCGGGGCGTTCGTCGAGCAGCTTTTGCAGGGCGGGAGTATCGAGAACCTGAACACCCTCAAGCGTTGACGGTGTCGGGCTGCGGTACTGGCTGCTGCGATAGCCGTCGGCATCGAACAGCTCTTCGGCACGCACGACGCAGACCAGTAGCAGGGAGGCGAGCATCAGGCCTGCTTGCACGGGCAGACGGTACTTCATGGCAAGGTCTCTACTTATTGTTGTGCCGGTATTACAGGCCATGGTCGCAGGCTTGGGAATTCTACGTTGGAGAGGAAAACCAGTACCAAAGTAGTAGAGATGGCTGGTGGGGCGTGCCTGGAATCTGTCGTAGGGCGTACTCGCGAAGCAGTACGCCATCAGGTTTGCGAGGCGACGAAGCGCGGCGGACTGTTCGCTGGCGCTCCTGAGTCCGCCCTACGGGGGGATTCCCTATTGGTTAACCCGCCTTGCGCAGCGCCGCATGTTGCGGATTGAAGCTGGCCACGGCCAGCAGTGTCAGCAGCACGGTGAGGCCGGTGCAGATCAGCAGCGCCTCAACATGCAGGCGCAGATATAGAGCGTTGCGCACCAGCTCCACGGCGTGGGTGAAGGGGTTGACTGCGCACAGCCAGTACAGCCACTCGCTGGACTCGCGCATCTTCCACAGTGGGTACAGCGCAGATGACAGGAAGAACATCGGGAAGATGACGAAATTCATCACCCCGGCGAAGTTCTCCAGCTGGCGGATGCCGTTGGACAGCAGCAACCCCAGTGCACTGAGCAGCAACGCCACCAGCAGCAGCGCCGGCAGCGCGGCGAGCAGGCCCCAGGCTGGCGGTTGCACGCCATACACCCAGGCGATGGCGAGGAAGGCATAGACCTGTAGTAGCGAGATCAGCGCCGTGGCCAGCAGTTTGGCCACCAGCAGGAAGGCGCGTGGCAGCGGGCTGGTGAGCAGCACGCGCATGCTGCCCATCTCGCGGTCGTAGACCATCGACAGCGAGCCCTGCATGCCGTTGAACAACAGGATCATGCAGGCCAGGCCCGGCACGATGTAGGTGTCGTAGGTGATATAGGTGTCGTAGGGCTCGATGATGGCGATGCCCAGCGCGGCGCGGAAACCGGCGGCGAACACCAGCAGCCACAGCAGCGGGCGCACCAGGGCGCTGAGAAAGCGCGAGCGCTGCAACACGAAGCGCAGCCATTCGCGCAGGACGATGCCACGCAGGCATTCCCAGTAGGCGGTCATGGTTGCGGCTCCGTTTTGGAATCTGTGGGGGTGGCCGGGCGGCGCTCCGCTTTAGCCGCGAGCTCTTCGATATGGTGGATCTCGCGGCTAAAGCCCCTCCCACAACTGGGCCGCAGCGCCTCACGCACATAGCCACGGCCCAGCGCCTCGTCGCCGGTGAGGCGGGCGAAGCTGATGGCCAGGTCTTCGCCGAACTGGCTGGCCTTGCCCCAGGCCACGCGCGCGCCGCGATGGAGGATCAACAGATCGTCGCTGGGCTCGATCTCATCCAGCAGGTGGGTCGTCCACAGCACGCACAAGCCCTGCTCGCGGCACAGGTTGCGCACATGCCGGCCCAGCGCCAAGCGGCTGGCTGGGTCGAGCCCGGCGCTGGCTTCGTCGAGCAGCAGCAGGCGCGGCTGGTGGAGCAGGGCGCGGGCAATTTCCACGCGGCGACGATGGCCGCCGTTGAGCGTGCGCACCTTTTCGTGGCGACGTTCGGCGAGATCCTGGCGCAACAGCTCCTCGTCGATGCGCGCCTGCGCCTCGCGGCGCGGCATGCCGTGCAGCGCGGCATGATAGGCGAGGTTCTGCTGCACCGAGAGGTCGAGATCCAGCGTGCTTTGCTGGAACACCACACCCAGCTGGCGCAACGCCTGGCGCGGTTCATCGCGCAGGCTGTGGCCGAAGATGCGGATGTCGCCCTGCTGCAGGTCGTACAGGCGGGTGAGCAGGGCGATCAGGGTGGATTTACCGGCGCCATTGGGGCCGAGCAGGGCGCCGAAACGCCCCGGCGCCAGTTCGAAGGCCAGGTCGTTGAGCGCCTGGCGGGCACCATAGGCGAAACCGACGCCGCTCACCTCCAGCGCATTCATGGCGTGACCACCACGCCCCAGGGATAGCGGCCAACCTTGATTGACTTGGTCACCTTGAGCGTATCGACGTCGATCACCGATACGTCGCCGCTGACGCCGTTGGTGGTCAGCAGGCGCTTCTGATCCGGGGTGAGCGCCAGATGCCAGACGCGCCGGCCGACCAGCAGGTAGTCGAGAATCTCGTAGGTCTTGGCATCCACCACGGCCACATGGTTGGCCGGGCCGAGGGCGACGAAGGCGTACTTGCCATCGTCGGTGAGCTTGACCCCCACCGGCTGCACCTTGTCCGGGTGCACGCCCTTGATGGCGAAGTTGAGCACCTTGAGCACCTGGCGCGAGTCGACGTCCAGCACCGTCACCGTGCCGCCGATTTCGGCCGAGGCCCACAGACGTTTGCCGTCCTTGTCGAATTCGACGTGACGCGGGCGCTGGTCGACCAGGGTGTTGTCCACCAGTTGATTGGTGCTGGTATCGATCCAGTGCAGCATGTTGGTGGTTTCGCTGGTGTTGACCGCCCACTTACCGTCCGGGCTCACCGCCATGCCTTCGGGTTCCACGCCGACTTCGATCTGCGCCAGCACTTCGTCGCTCTGGGTGTCGACCACCGTTACCAGGGCATCGTCTTCGTTGGAAATGTACAGCCAGCGGTCGTTGGGATGCAGGGCGAACTGCTCGGGGTCGGCGCCGGAGGGCAGCTCCTTGATGATCTTGCGCGTGGCCAGGTCCATTACCTGCACGCGGTCCGAGTCGCTGGCGCAGATGTACAAGAGCTTGTTGTCGGAAGACAGCAGCAGCCCACGCGGGCGCATGCCGACATCGAGGGTGGCGGTGACTTCCAGGCTGTCGAGGTCGATGACGCTGATGCTGTCATCCTTCTCGTTGGACACGTAGGCAGTAGCGGCGAAGGCCGAGTGGCAGGCCAGGCCGAAGGCGACGGCGCAGGCGAGACGGGTCAGACGCATGGGGTTGATCCTCTTGTTGTAGTTGTTGGTAGCCGTTGCTTTTGTGGGAGGGGCTTTCGACTCGGGCATCCTGCTTCGTTCTATCTCCTGCATCCCTGCAGTCGCAGCCGCGACAGTCGCCGCTAAAGCGCCTCCCACAGGTGTTCTGCTTTTCTGTAGGAGCCCGCTTGCGGGCGATACTTTGCGATGATCGCCGGCAAGCCGGCTCCTACAGGGACATACCCGCCAGATCACAGCTCACCTCGGGCCGGTCGTAGCCAAGGCTGTCCATCTCGTTACTGGGATGGAGAAAACCATCCTGCGGCGAGGTGCTGACCAGGGCGCGTGGATGCACCAGCGGAATCGGTTGGCGCAGCTCGCCGTTCCACGGACGGAAGCTCAGCTTGCGACCCTTGAAGCCGTCCAGCGGCAGTTGTTCGTTCAGCAGCTGGTGGCGAATGCCCTGCGGCTCGGCGGCGCGCTGCTTGGTGATGGCCGTGGCCACGCTGCGCACGGCCATCCAGGCAGCGAAGTCGCGGTCGTTCATCCAGCGTCCGGCCAGTTCCTCGAAGCGTTTCTGCAACTGCGCGGCGCCGAAGGTTTCCACCGTCTTGTGCCAGGCGGTCGGGGTCAGGCCCTGGGTGCCGGCCACCGGGCGCGGTAGCCAGGTGTTGTAAGGCAGGTATTCGCCGAAGTCGCCGCGCTCGTCGGCTACCAACACCACGTCGTACTCGCTGGCCTGGGTGAATAGCGGCATTTCCGCCTGGGCGCTGCGGCGCTGGTCGTTGTCGAAGCTCCAAGGCTTTTCGGCGACGATCTTGTGGCCGAAACGTTTGGCGGCGCGCTTGAGCGCGTCGGCGTAGGCGATGTCGTCCTCGGTGCTGCCGGTGACCAGCAGCCAGCGTGTCCATTTGCGCACGGCGAGGAACTGCGCCAGGGCGTCGGCCAGCATGGCGCGGCTGGGCAGGGTGTGCAGCACGTTGCCCAGGCATTGCTCGCGGCGCAGGCCGTCGTCGGCGCTGCCGGCGTTGAGCAGCAGGCTGTCCGGCAGGCGCTCGCTGAGCTGGCGCAGGGTAGCGGCCGGGGCATTGACTACGAACAGGCGAATGCCGGCCTGATGCTGTTGTTCGGCGGCAGCAAGCAGCTCGGTTGCATCCTCGCTCTCGGCGCTTTGCAGTTCGAACTTCTGCTTGAGGAAGCGCCCGGTGCTGTTGCTATCGATGATCGCCAGCTCCGCGCCACGGCGGCCGGCGTCCAGCGGTTCGGGGATGACGTTGGACAGCAAGGGCCCGCGTGGTGGTTGATGAGCCAGGTAGCCGATGCGCACCTGCAGCTCGTTCGCGCTGGCTTCGACCACCAAGCTGAATATGGCAGCGAGGCAGAACAACAGGCGGCAACTGATCCGGTGCATGGGACGACTCCTGCAAAGGGTGTCGCCAGCATAGGAAGCGTCGCCAGGTCGGGAAATATGCCCAAGGTCGCGCCGGCTTAGTACAAAGGTCGTAGCTCTTCAGGGCCGTTCTTCAAGGCCTTCACTCGCCTTGTTGGCGGATATCCAGGCGCAGGCCATGGATGCTGGCCTTGCCGTCGCGGACGCGTAACTGGGCGTTTTCGCGAATTTCCAGCTGCTGTATCCGGTCGCCGCGTTTGAGCTTCTCCCGGATCAGCGAGAAGGCCAGGATAGTGCCGCCTGCGTTTATCAGTTCGGGCTCATTGCGCTGGTAGCTGTACTCGTCGGCCTGGGCAAAGGTCTGCTGCCAGAGCGTGCGCAGCTGCGCCTTGCTCAGATGCTGCCAGTTACGCTCGTGCGGCAGGCGCACCAGGATCTGCGCGTCATCGTCGATCAGCGTCACCAGTGCCGCGGCATCCTGGCGTTGGGCTGCCTGGTCGACCGTCGCGAGGGCCGCCAGTGCGGCGCGGCGTTCGTGCTCGGTCGGGGTGATGGTGGTGCGGCTGCCTTCGCGGCTGGCGAGAAACTGCTGGGCCTGCGGATGTTCTCCCTGCCTGGCCGCGGCCCGTATCCAGCTCAGCCCGACACTGTGCTGGCCTTGCTCGTACAGGCGTTCACCCAGCGTCCACTGCGCCTCGGCGTTGTCCTGCTCGGCAGCACGTCGATACCACTGCGCCGCCTGGTCCGGGTCGGCCTCGGTGCCCAGCCCCAGGTCATGGGCGCGGGCCACCTCGTACATGCCGATGGCGTCACCCGCATCGGCAGCGCGCTGGTACCAGGTCAACGCCTGCTTGAGGTCGGCTGCGGTGCCCAGGCCGGCGGCGTACATGTTGCCGAGGTTGAGCATGCCCTGGCGGTTACCGGCTTCGGCGAGCTGGCGATAGCGCTCGAAGGCCTCGTCGAAGTCGCCCATCTTGTATACCGCATAGGCGTCCAGCACCTGGATCATCTCGCGGGCGATACGCGTCTGTTCGTCGTTGCCGGCACTCAGCGGCGTGCTCAGCAGTGTGCCCAGCAGCAGGCAGGCGAGATGACGCATGGCGGTACTCCAAGAGGGTGAAAGCGGTGAGTCAGGCTAACAAGCCGGGTACGTGCGGTATTTAGTTCGATGGTGGCGGATGGATGCGCCGATGGTGGCGGGTAGAGCAGGGGCGATGGGCATTGGGCCCGGATCTGGCGGGAAATCTGCCCAAAGTACCAGCTGGGCAGTACCAAGGTAGTAACCCGGTGCGGGCCTTTACTTCCTAGCATGGCAGGCGACGTCCAATAACAAGAACAGGTGAACGCCATGCGTATTTTCAAGGCCCTGCTACTGCCGCTGTTGCTGATCATCAGCCTGCTCGGTGTCGATCAACTGCACGCCGCCGGCGATATGACCCGCCGGCCGGTCGCCTTGCCCGACCTGGTGCTGGGGAGCGAGGAAAGCGACTACTTCATGTCGCAGAACGAGTACCAACTGGAAACCGGCCAGGCCTACCAGCTCAAGATCATCGCCAGCGGGCAGAAGGAATACGCCTTTCAGGCCCCCGAGTTCGCCACGTCCATCTACCTGCGCAAGGTCGAGGCCGGCGGCGTGGAGATCAAGGCGGTGACCCTCACCGAGCTGGAGTTCGAGGACGCCGGCGAGGCGGAGATCTTCTTCCTGCCGGTCAAACCGGGCAAATACCGCTTCTACGCCAAGGGCCTGGAAGGCAAGGGCATGCTCGGTCATTTCGTTGTCAAGTAGATGACCGCCCTGGGCCGCATCAACCTCGGCGTCAGCCTGCTGTTCGGGCTGGTGACCCTGGCCGGGCTGGCGCTGCTGTTGCGCCAGGCCAGTCACGATGTGCAGCGCGAGCTACAGGCCGCCGAAGCGGTGGTGGAATACCTCGGCGAAGTGGCGCGCAGCAACCCCGGCAGCCTGCGCCCGGAACTGACCGAGAACCTGCGGCATATCCGCGTGAGCTGGCTGCGCCCGGGCGAAGAGCCCGAGCAGCAGACCGAAAGCACCATCGAGCACTGGATCGCCGAACGCCTGCTGGGCTCGGCGTCACTGGTGGCCGATGCCTGGCCGCTGGAGGATGGCCGCGAGTTGCGTATCGCCCTCGATCCCTATGATGAAATCGAGGAAATCTACGACTCGCTGCTGCAACTGCTGTTGCTCAGCGCCTTCGCCCTGATCCTCAGCCTGCTGACCATCCGCTTTGCCGTGCAGCGGGCTCGGCGCGTGCTGGACGAACTACTCGCCGGTCTGCGCGACGTCGGCGCCGGTCACTTCGATACGCGCTTGCATGACCACGGCCTGGCCGAGGCCAAGCACCTGGCGGCGCACTTCAACGAGATGGCCACCACCCTGCAACAGGTGCAGGCGGACAATGCCGAGCTGACCCAGGCGCTGCTGGAGTTGCAGGAGCGCGAGCGCACGCGCCTCGGTCAGACCCTGCATGACGACCTCGGCCAATACCTCAGCGGCATTCGTGCCCAGGCCTGCCTGCTCAAGGTAATTGCCGATCGGCCGCAGCAGGTGCAGGACACTGCGCGCCTGCTCGACGACAACTGCGAGCGCCTGCAGCAGGGCTTTCGCAGCCTGATTCGCGACCTCTATCCGGTGGTGCTGGAGCGTCTGGAACTCGGCCCAGCATTGCAGCAACTAGCCGCCGACTGGCAACAGGCGCAAGGCATCCGCTGTCGCCTGCAACTGAGCGAACAACTGCCAAGCCTGCCGTTGGCGAGCAAGGCCCATCTCTATCGCCTGGTGCAGGAGGCGTTGACCAATGTCGCCCGCCATGCCGATGCCAGCGAAGTACGTATTCGCCTGCAACGCCGTGGCCATGGCTTGCGCCTGTTGGTACGCGACAACGGCCAGGGCACTGCACTGCCGCTGCGTCCTGGCATCGGCCTGCGCTCGATGCGCGAACGCAGCCGCAGTCTCGGCGGCGAACTGCGCCTGCACAGCCGCCCACAAGCTGGCTGGGCGCTTTGCCTGAATATTCCCTTGGAGGCAACGTCATGAAGATTCTGCTGGTAGATGACCACGCAGTGGTGCGCCAGGGCTACGCGAGCCTGCTGCGTGCGCTGTTGCCGGATGTGCAATTGCGCGAGGCCTGTGATGGCGAACAGGCTTTGCAGCGGGTGCAGGAAGAGATCCCCAACCTGGTGATCATGGATATCGGCCTGCCCGGCATCAGCGGCCTGGAAACCACCCGCCGCCTTCGTCAGCGCCTGCCGCAACTGCGCGTGCTGTTCTTCAGCATGCACGACGAACTGCCTCTGGTACGCCAGGCGCTGGACGCCGGCGCCATCGGCTACCTGACCAAGAACTCGTCGCCGGAAGTGCTGGTGGAGGCGGTCAAACGCACCGCCGCCGGCCACGCCTATATCGAACAGCAACTGGCCACCCAACTGGCCTGCAACCCCGCCAGCAGCGACGGTCTAGACCCGCGCCTGCGCGAGCTGACCCAGCGCGAGTTCGAAATCTTCGTCATGCTCGCCCGCGGCCTGCCTCCGAGACAGATCGCCGAGAAGCTGTGCATCAGTGCCAAGACCCTGTCCAACTACCAGACCTTGGTAAAGAACAAACTGCAGATCGCCTCGCAGGCCGAACTGGTGCATCTGGCGATTGATAGTGGGGTGGTTAGGGTGGGGTTGGAGAGTGCTTGAGAGGCTAAGGCGAGCTGCAATGGCCTGACGCCAGCTACTGCTTCCAGGGTCGCCGCAATCCAGTGATTAGGTGTAGATTGATGGCATTGAGCCATGGCGTGCGTGCGGTGTTACACCGAATTCTCGTGTAATGGGTTGATGTGAAATTCTATCCAATCACTGTTTGAACACAGAGTAGGAAAGGAAATGGGATATCTGGAACCTTTGTACTTGAATGAGAAAATGGTTTTGAATGCTGCCGCATATCTATTTAAAGGCGTTGGCTCAGAGTTGGAGGAAAGGGTGTCTTCTTCGGCAAATAGTCAGGCTAATGCAAAAATAGGCATTTCATTTTTGCAAGGCTTGCTTGGAAAGGCAGAGTTGGGTGTTAAAGGAGAAAGCGCAAGCGCCAGCGAAGTTACAACTGTTAAGCGATATACTTTGGGTGGGCTGCATATGACTGTGGTTGATGAGTTGGAGAATAGAAAAGATATTAAGGATTTTTCAAATGTTGAAATGGCGGCAGGTCAATATATCAAGGCAAAAGCTGTACTGCAGCCGGTCGATATTTTTCAGCTTGTCGAAACACTTCAGACATCAGCTCCCCTAATTGTTCAGGGTTTAAAGCACTTTGGTGTGGGACTGGGTATTCAGAAAAAATCTCTTGACGAATTTCTGAAATATGAAAAACCGCTCACGCAGCTAATTGATGCAATTGAGCAGGATTACTTGAAATCTAAGCAGCTTGAGATGCTTTTGTGCAGCCCGGAAACAGGGATTCCATTTGGGGTTGTTGATTTAGATGTTACGGACTATGATCCAAAAGAAATTAAGGCAAAGCTTACTGATGGTGAATTTGCTGTCTTCGGGAAATTAACAAAGCGTATTGGTGGTGGAGAGACGTTGAGCTTGGTCCAAAGAACGTTTTTGTCATATGTCATGGGCGTTTTGGATACGCTGATGGAAGTGACGAATGACATGAAAGGTTTAAATGAATATAGGCACTCCATGGATACAGCCAAGCCATTTGTCGAGAGATTTTGCCGCCTTTCGATAGATGGGCCTGCTTACAGAATGACAGCCATGTCGGTCTGCGCATAATTGATCGTTCCCACGCTCTGCGTGTGAATGCAGCCCTCGACGCTCCGCGTCCACTTGCCGGGCATTGCACATCTGAGTCAGCAGGCAACGCAGAGCGTGGGAGCCATGTACAGGCTTACTCCCTACCATCCCTCACCACCCGCCAAACCGTATTCGCCAGATCATCCGCCACGATCAATGCGCCGCTCGGATCGACCGTTACGCCCACCGGGCGGCCGCGGGTCTTGCCGTCTTCAGTGCGAAAGCCGGTGACGAAGTCGATGGGGTCGCCTGAAGGGCGGCCGTTTTCGAAGGGCACGAAGATCACCTTATAGCCCACCGGGTTCTTGCGGTTCCAGCTGCCGTGCTCGCCGACGAATACGCCGTCGGCATATTGCTCGCCCATCACGTCGCTGGAAAAGTCCAGGCCCAGCGCGGCGACGTGGGCGCCAAGGGCGTAGTCCGGGGCGATGGCGCTGGCGACCTTGTCCGGATCCTGCGGCTTCACCCGTGGGTCGACGTGCTGGCCGAAGTAGCTGTAGGGCCAGCCGTAGAAGCCGCCTTCCTGCACCGAGGTGAGGTAGTCGGGCACCAGGTCTTCTCCCAGTTCGTCACGCTCGTTGACCACTGCCCACAAGGTGCCGGTGCCCGGCTGGATGGCCAGTGCGGTGGGGTTGCGCAGGCCGGTGGCGTAGGGTTTGTAGGCGCCGGTTTCGGCGTCCACCTGCCAGACCAGGGCGCGGTCGACTTCGGCCTCCATGCCGCGCTCGGTGATGTTGCTGTTGGAGCCGATACCAACGTACAGGTAGCGGCCGTCCTCGCTGATGGTCAGCGCCTTGGTCCAATGGTGGTTGATTGCCGATGGCAGGTCGGCGACCTTGCTCGGCGGGCCGCTGGCCTTGGTCTGGCCTTCTTCATAGTCGAAGCGCACCAGCTCGTCCTGGTTGGCCACGTACAGGTTGCCTTCGTGCAGCGCCAGGCCGTAGGGCGCGTTGAGGTCTTCGGCGAAAACCGTCTGCAGCTCGTAGCTGCCGTCGCCATCGGCGTCGCGCAGCAGGGTCAGGCGGTTGCCGCTTTCCACCGAGGTGTTGCCACGTGCCTTGATCACGCCGGCGATCACGTCCTTGGGCTTGAGCTTGGCCGCGCTACCGCCACGGCCCTCGGCAACGAGAATGTCGCCGTTGGGCAGCACCAGAGTTTGCCGGGGAATCTTCAGGTCAGTGGCGATGGCGCTGACGCTGAAGCCTTCGGGCACGGTGGGTCGTTGATCACCCCAGGGTGTCGGTTCGGCAATGGTCATGCTCGGCAGGATGCCGCGTTCGGGGGAGGGCAGGTCCGGCTGGGCTCCGTAGAACTGTTGGTTGCTGCCGGGCTCTTCGCCGCAGGCGGTCAACAGCAGGGCGAGGGGCAGGGCGGTCAGTGCGATGGCAGTTTTCATCGGGCATCTCCTATGCGTGGCTGGGCCATGCCGACCCAGGTGGCGGCAATGGCCAGCAAGGTGACGATCACCGACAGGGCCAGGCCCATCGGCATAACGGCCCAGGCGTCCTTGGCGTGCTCCAGCGCGTTGATGAAACCCAGCACCCAGGTAACCAGGAGCAGCAGAAAGTAGGTGAGCGGCCGCGGGTTGCGTCGACGGAATAGCCCGACCAGGGCGAACAGCATCGCCAGGCCGGCGAATACCAGGGCGCCGGCGATCAACCAGGAGGCGAAGTTGCTCCATTGGATCTGGTAGCTGCGGTAGTAGGCGATGTCGGCGATCAGGGCGCCGAGAAACAGCGGCACCTGGCCGCACAGCAGGGTGGCGTGCAAGGGGCTGAGAATGTTGGGGTAGGCGTGTGGAGTTGCAGTGGTAGTGGTCACGGCAGATCCCTCTTGGGCAATGACTGATGACGGCCTGGATGCTGCCGCCTCGATCTGGCTGTTCCTAAGAAGGGATTGCCCTGTATGGGCATGGTTCAGGTTGTTTTTGCACCGAGTCAGATGGGCGAGGCCCTCGATGAGAGCTGTATAGCCTGGCGCTCGGATGATGTAGGAGCGGCGCCCCGCCGCGAACCCGTACGACGGGCACTCGAAGCGCTTCGCCCCGGGGCGGGGCTCCTACGGGAAGCGGTCTGGAGGCTTAGTTGATCGGCATTGGCGTGTAGTCCGGATGAAATCCGGGGACCGCAGACATATTGCTCCCGGATTCATCGGGCTACGAAGCTAACCTTAGGAGGCGCCAGTCGCGGCTAAAGCCCCTCCCACAAGAGCAGCCTGTAGCCTAATGTTGCAGCCGGCCTGTAGGAGCGGCTCTAGCCGCGATGTTAAGGCGTGCATCGCGGCTGAAGCGCAGTGCCGCCCAGCCGCTCTTACGGGGTGTGGGTGTTTGCGAGCGGGCTCAATCCCACCCTTTGGGACATTGCACGCAGCCGGGCATGTTGGCGTCCTGGAAGTTGCCGAAGCGGGTGCGGGCACCGGTGAGGTTGGCGTTCTCCAGGTTGGAGCTGCCGAGTTTCACTTCCTGCAGGTTGGCATCTTGCAGATGTGCGCCCTTGAGGTCAGCCTTGCTCAGCCAGGTCATTTCCAGGTTGGCGGCCTGCAGCTGTACGTTGTGCAGCTTGGCGCCGGAGAGGCGGGCGAATTCCAGGTTGGCGGCGCGCATGTCGGCGCCTTCGAATTGCGCAGCCTGGGCGAATAGGGCCCAGCCACTGATGGCCACCAGGCTGGCGCCGGACAGGTCGGCAAGGCGAAGGTTGCTTTGTTGCAGGCTGGCACGGGTCAGGTTGGCGCCGCGCAGCTTGGCTTTCTCCAGGTTAGCCAGGTCGAGGTTGACGTGGCGCAGGTCGGCGCCGGAAAGGTCGGCACCGGAGAGGTCCATGCGGCGCATGTCGAGGTTGCGCAAATCGGCGCCACGCAGGTTGGCGTTGGGGCATTTGCTGTCGGGTTCGATGCGGCAGCCGTTGATCTGCGGCACGCCGTCGTTCTGGGTTTCGGCGCCGATGGCGTGGCTGCCGATGACCAGCAGCAGGACCGGGATAAGCAGGGGCGGGTAGTTCATGGCGAGTCCTCGGATGAATTGATGGGGGAGGCGGTCGCGGCTGAAGCCCCTCCCACAGGTAGCGCGCATGGCGCACCCGAGGGTGCGCCATGCCTGTTGCTATCAGCGCTGGGCGCTGGCCTTGTCCCAGCTCGGCAGCTTGAACACCCAGAAGGAGCCGCCTTGAGCGACCGGTTTGGTCAGGTCGGCCATGTCGCCGCCCCACAGCGGCACGGCGCCGCCGTAACCGGCGGTCACGCCGATGTACTGCTCACCATCCTGCTCCCAAGTGACGGGCGGGGAGATGATCCCGGTGCCGACCTGGAACTTCCACAGCTCCTTGCCGTTCTTGGCATCGAAGGCCTTGAAGTAGCCGTCGCCGGTACCGGTGAACACCAGATTGCCCTTGGTGGCGAGTACGCCGGCCCATAGCGGCAGGCGCTCCTTGTGCTCCCAGGCGACCTTGCCGGTGGTCGGGTTCATCGCCCGCAGGATGCCGACGTGGTCGTCGAACAGACGCTTGATGCGAAAGCCCATGCCCAGGTAGGCGGAGCCTTTTTTGTAGGTGGCTTCCTCGGCCCAGTAGTCCTCCTTCCAGTGGTTGGCCGGGACGTAGAACAGACCGGTGTCCTGGCTGTAGGCCATCGGGTTCCAGTTCTTGCCGCCGAGGAAGGGCGGGGAGACTTCGACCACTTCACCCTTGCTTTCACCGGGCTTGGGCTTGGGCGGACGCTGGCCTTCGACTTCCACCGGGCGACCGGTTTCCAGATCGATATGGCTGGCCCAGGTGATCTTGTCGACGAAGGGGAAGGCGTTCTTCAGCTTGCCGTTGGCGCGGTCGACCACGTAGAAGAAACCGTTGCGGTCGGCGTGGGCGGTGGCCTTGGTGACCTTGCCGTCCTTGTCCTTGTAGTCGAACAGCACCAGCTCGTTGTTGCCGGAGAAGTCCCAGGCATCGTTCGGGGTGTGCTGGTAGAACCACTTCACTTCGCCAGTGGTGGGGTCGACGCCGACCTGGCCGGAGGTGTACAGGCTGTCGTAGTCCTTGGGGTTGCCGCCGTCGCTGGTGCGCGCCCAGCCGTTCCAAGGGGCCGGGTTGCCGGCGCCGATAATGATGGTGTTGGTTTCGGCATCGAAACTGGCGCTCTGCCACGGCGCGCCGCCGCCCTGGCTCCAGGCTTCCTTCTTGCCGGTCGGGTGGTTGGGATCATCCGGCCAGCTCGGCGCTTTGACGTCACCGGTCGGGGTGCTGTCCTTGCCGTTCAGGCGGCCCATATGGCCCTCGACGAAGGGACGCATCCAGACTTCTTCACCGGTATCCGGATCGCGGGCGAACAGCTTGCCGACCACGCCGAACTCGTCACCGGAGCTGCCGTGGATGACCAGCACCTTGCCGGTCTTGCCGTCTTTGACGATGGTCGGCGCGCCGGTCATGGTGTAGCCGGCGGAGTGATCGCCGAATTTCTTGTTCCAGACGACCTTGCCGGTGTCCTTGTTCAGCGCCACGACGCGGGCGTCGAGGGTGCCGAAGTAGATCTTGTCGCCATAGATGGCGGCGCCGCGGTTGACCACGTCGCAGCACGGGCGGATGTCGTCGGGAAGGCGGTGGCTGTAGGTCCACAGGCGCTTGCCGGTCTTGGCGTCGAGGGCGAAGACGCGCGAGTAGGAGCCGGTCACGTAGACCACACCGTCGTGGATGATGGCCTGCGATTCCTGGCCGCGCTGCTTCTCGTCGCCGAAGGAATAGCTCCACGCCGGAGTCAGCTTGAACACGTTCTCGGCGTTCACCTGAGCCAGCGGGCTCCAGCGCTGGGCGTTGGTGCCCATGCCGTACTGCAGCACGTTGCTGGTGGTGGTGTGGTCGTTGGCAATGTCTTCCCAGGTGACCGGCTTGGCGAGCGCGCCCTGGCTAAGCGCCAGGCCGCCGGCCAACATCAGGGCAAGCGCCAGGGGGCGCGGGGTGCTGGGTAGGTTTCTTGTTGTCATCGTTGTGCTTCCCATTGGAGGTGGTAGGTCGCTGCAGTGACACCGCGAAAACTGGGTTCCGGGGATGTCCAGCAGAGGCAAGCCGATGGTGGTACCCGGCCACCTTCGCGCCTACGGAAAAACTCCCGCCTTTGCCGGGAGGATTTCCCGGTCGGCCCATGACTTGGCCTTGCTGCCAAGGCATCGCCAACACCCCTTCACAAGCCCTACTACCAAGGGACTAGAACGCGACCACCAAAGCAGCATTCGGCGCGTTGCACGGCCTTTCTAAGATGGTCGCCACGAGCTCTGTATGGGCTGTCTTGCGTGCATTAGATGAGGTCCTAGACATGAACAAGAAGATCCAATCCACCCTGGCGCTGCTGGTGCTCGCCGCATCGACCAACCTCTGGGCGCACGGTGATGTGGTACCGCAGGCGGTGAACACCGATGGCCTGGAACCGCTGGGTGAGGAATGGCTGGACGAGAACCCCTATCGCGACAACCCGCGCGCTATCGAGATCGGCTCCTCCGCGTACAACCAGAACTGCGCCGCCTGCCACGGCCTGGAAGCCAAGTCCGGCGGTATCGCCCCGGATCTGCGGATGCTGGAACTGGGCGCCAGTGGTGACGAGTGGTTCAAGGAACGGGTAATCAACGGCGCGGTGCGCGATGGCCGCGTCTATATGCCGAAGATGGCGGACTTCCTTAGCCAGGAAGCATTGTGGGCAGTGCGTAGCTATCTGGAGAGCGTGCACGTCGAGGAGTAATTCATGCGTCTGCTGACCCTCCTGTGTGGCCTGCTGTTTTTCTTGGGTACGGCTCAGGCGCAGGTGCGCGACTTCGACCGTATCACCGAGTCGGGCATCCTGCGCGTGGCGCTGTACCAGAACTTCCCGCCCTACAGCTACGAGCAGGACGGTCAGCCACGTGGCGTCGATTACGAGCTGGCCAAGGCGCTGGCTGAAGGGCTTGGGCTGAAGCTTGAAGTGATGTGGGCGCCGCCAGGCGAAAAGCTTGACGACGACCTGCGTGACTACATTTGGCGTGGCCGGGTGACCGCGCAGGGCCAACTGGCCGATGTGATGCTGCGTGTGCCATACGACCGCGACTACGCGCAGATGCGCAACGAGCTGGGCGAGCTGGTCAACGAACTCGTGGTGATGTTCGGCCCCTATCAGCGTGAGCGCTGGCAACTGGCGTTCGATCGTCGGCGTCTGGCCGAGGTGCCGAGCATCGTTGCGTTGCGCCAGCATCCAGTCGGCGTCGAAGTTGAGAGTGTGCCCTCGTTCTACCTGAGTTCGGTGCAGGGCGGCATGCTCAGCCAGGAAACCCGCCATTACCCGACACCGAAGCTGGCCTTTGCGGCCATGCAGGGTGGTGAAGTGGATGCGGTGATGGCGCTGCGTGGCGAGGTGGACTGGCTGCTGCACGAGGCCAATGACCCGCAACTGGCGCTGGCCGAGAACGCCTACCCGGACATGGGCCGGCAGATATGGGAGATCGGCATGGCGGTGCACGAAAGCAATCGGCAGCTTGCCTATGCCCTGGAAGAACGGCTGGAAACCCTGATTCTCGACGGCTCGCTCGAGCGCCTGTACGCGCGCTACGGGCTGCGCTACGAGAAGCCAGAACAATACCAATAAGAGTCGAGCCGGAGGTGGGCGATGGATTGGCGTAGCCTGATGTTGCTGGCCCTGTTTGCCTGGGCCTGGGAAGCGCGGGCCGCCGCGCCCGATCCGGTCACCTCGGTGATGTGGGACTACTACCACCAGCGCCTGCTCAACGGTGAGGCCTTCGTCTTCGACGACAAGGTTCGCCTCGAGGTGCCGCCATTCGCCGAGGATGCGCGCCAGGTGCCGATCCAGATCGACGCCAGCGCCTACCGCGGCAAGGTCAAGCGCATTCTGGCCTGGGCCGAGCTCAACCCGATCCCGCGTATTCTCGACTTCGCCCCCGGCGACCACCTGGAACCGAGTCTGGCTATTCGCATCCGTGTCGAGCAGGCCACGCCGATTCGCGCGGCGGTGCTGACCGACGATGGCGTCTGGCATATCGGCTCGGCCCGCGTCGAAGCGGCGGGTGGCGGCTGTACCGCTCCCAGCGTGGTGCGTGCTGAGGCTGGCTGGGAGGAACGCCTGGGCCAGGTGCTGGGCAAGCGCTTCGTACGCGGTGAGGACAGCCGTCTGCGCCTGCAGGTGTCGCACCCGATGGACAACGGCCTGGTCGGCGGCATCCCCGAGTTCTACATCGAAGAAGCCGAGCTGCGCGATGCCGATGGCCAGGTGCTGGGGCGCATCGAGTTGTTCCCCGCTGTCAGCGAGAACCCAACGCTGACCTTTGACCTGCGCGACGACCGGCAGGCCGAAGTCTGGCTGCGCGACAACAACGGCAACGAATTCCGGGCCGCGTTCTGACGACGGTTCTATTCGCCGCGGGGCGCAGCTCCCACAGTAGGCAGCAGCGCTCGCCCTGTCTGTAGGAGCCCCGCCTCGGGGCGAAGCGTTCAGCTAAGCAGATTTCGAGGAGAAAAGCATGCGCTGGATACTGATTCTGCTGGCTCTCGGTACCGGGTTTGCCCAGGCACTCGATTACCACCTGCAACCCCGGCAGATCGCCGAGGGCGTCTGGCTGCTGGAAGGCAGCACCGATAATTTCGCTGCGGACAATGGCGGCAATATCGTCAACGTCGGCTTTATCGAAACTGCGGACGGCGTGGTGGTGATCGATACCGGTCCGTCGCGTCGCTACGGCGAGGCGCTGCGCCAGAGCATCGAGAAAACCACCGGCAAGCCGGTGGTGCGCGTGTTGCTGACTCACCATCATCCCGATCATGTGCTGGGTAACCAGGCCTTCACCGGGGTGCCCATCGCGGTGCTACCCGAGACCACAGGGTTGTTGGCTGAACAGGGCGACGCCATGGCGGAGAATATGTACCGTCTGGTGGGCGACTGGATGCGTGGTACCGAGGTCGTGTTGCCCAGCGAAGAAGTGCGCGAAGGCATGCTGGAGATCGGCGGCAGGCGTCTGCAGTTGTTGGCGCTACACGGCCACACCGGCGCCGATCTGGCGATTCTCGATGAGCGCACGGGTGTCTTGTTTGCCGGCGATCTGCTGTTCTACCAGCGCGCACTGACCACACCGAACAGCCCGGGGCTGGACGTGTGGATGGCCGATCTGGACCGACTCGAAGCAATGCCATGGAAGCAGATCGTGCCCGGCCACGGCCCGGTGACCACCGATGCGGCGCCGTTCGTGCAGATGCGTGATTACCTGGGCTGGCTCGATGGCTTGCTGCGTCAGGGGGCGGAGCAGGGCGCGGAGATGAACGAACTGATCCGCGCGCCCATTCCCGAGCGCTTCGCTCAGGTCAACCTGTCGCGCTATGAACTGATCCGCAGCGTCAGCCACCTCTACCCGCGCTACGAGCTCAATGCCATGGGGCGGGTTGATCGTCAGGATTAGAAACCTGGGGTGTCATCGGTGCGCGCGGCGCACCCTACGCGAACGTCGCCACGGCTTGGTAGGGTGCGCTGCGCGCACCAGCATGTGCTGGAAATACCCTGTGGGAGGGGCTTTAGCCGCGACTTGCGTATAAGGGCGTCGCCGCTAAAGCGCCTCCCACATTACGTCTGGGGCTAAAGCTCTTCGTCATCACGAATCAGCACGTAATGGCGGCCGTGCTCGGTCTCTTCGTGGTCGTAGACGTAATACATCACCACGTCGCCCAGGCTGGACTGCACGGCCACATAGTCACCGCTATCGGGCATGAAGAATTCCCGGGTGGCTGGCTTGGCCAGGCATTCGATATGGGCGCTGACGAAGTGGGTGGGGTCTTCCTCGCCGTAGTAGTCCTCGCGCTGGTGCGCATCCCAATCCTGCGGCGGCTCGAAGGCACCGGTGATCAGGACCTTGGCGTCGCCCAGATCCTGCTCTTCGGTATCCGGGTCCTGCTCGTCCGGGCGATAGACAGTGCAGTCCAGTGCATCGGGATGGTTGAGAATTTCCTGGCGAGGGTGGGGCACGGGCGTCTCCGATCAGAATGTGCGGGCGGCCAAGTGTCGGGCAAAGCCGGGGCCGCCGCAATCGTCATGATCATGGCCTGTGGAGCAGGTATTGCTACCAAGGAACGAGGAAAATCGGCTGGGGGTGCAATTGTTGGGTGACCCGGGTGAGCCAAGAATTTGCGGCAGACCGGGAAAATTTCCCGGCAATAACAATGAACCCGCAGAGGTAGCCGCAATGAAACACGCCGGTCTTCGCCAGCCTTTCCTCCTCACCGCACTCTGTACCGCCATGCTGTTGCCGTCCGCCGCCGCGCTGGCGGTCACCGACGCCGAGATTCTCAAGGACGCCACCACCACCGACGAGATCGTCACCAATGGCCTCGGTCTGCAGGGCCAGCGCTACAGCCCGCTGAACATCCTCAACGATCAGAACGTCAAGGAACTGCGCCCGGTCTGGACCATGTCCTTCGGTGGCGAGAAGCAGCGTGGTCAGCAGGCGCAGCCGCTGATCAAGGACGGGGTGATGTACGTCACCGCTTCCTACTCGCGGGTGTTCGCCGTCGATGCGCGCACCGGGCGTGAGCTGTGGCAGTACGAAGCGCGCCTGCCAGACGATATCCGCCCCTGCTGCGACGTGATCAACCGGGGTGTCGCCCTGTACGACGACCTGGTGATCTTCGGCACCCTCGACGCCAAGCTGGTGGCGCTGAACAAGGACACCGGCAAAGTGGTATGGCGCAAGAACGTCGCCGATCACAAGGCGGGTTACTCCATCACCGCGGCGCCGCTGGTGGTCAACGGCAAGCTGATCACTGGCGTCTCCGGTGGTGAGTTCGGCGTGGTCGGCAAGATCGAAGCCTACGATCCGAAGAACGGTGAGCTGCTCTGGAGTCGCCCGACCGTCGAAGGTCACATGGGCTACGTCTACAAGGACGGCAAGGCCGTCGAGAACGGTATCAGCGGTGGCGAAGCCGGCAAGACCTGGCCGGGCGACCTGTGGAAGACCGGCGGCGCCGCGCCCTGGCTGGGCGGCTACTACGATGCCGACACCAACCTGCTGTTCTTCGGTACCGGCAACCCGGCACCGTGGAACTCGCACCTGCGTCCTGGCGACAACCTCTATTCCTCGTCGCGCCTGGCACTGAACCCGGACGACGGCAGCATCAAATGGCACTTCCAGACCACGCCGCACGACGGCTGGGACTTCGACGGCGTCAACGAGCTGATCTCCTTCGACTATCAGGAAAGCGGCAAGACCGTGAAGGCTGCGGCCACTGCCGACCGTAACGGCTTCTTCTATGTGCTCGATCGCACCAACGGCAAGTTCATCCGTGGCTTCCCCTTCGTCGACAAGATCACCTGGGCCAAAGGCCTGGACAAGAACGGCCGGCCGATCTACGACGACAGCAACCGTCCGGGCTCGCCTAGCGCGAAGGAGAAGGGCACGAGCGTGTTCTCCGCTCCGGCCTTCCTCGGCGCGAAGAACTGGATGCCCATGGCCTACAGCCAGGACACCGGCCTGTTCTACGTGCCGTCCAACGAGTGGGGCATGGACATCTGGAACGAGGATATCGCCTACAAGAAGGGCGCCGCCTACCTGGGTGCCGGCTTCACCATCAAGCCGCTCAACGAGGAATACATCGGCGTGCTGCGCGCCATCGACCCGAAAACCGGCAAGGAAGTCTGGCGCCACAAGAACTACGCGCCGCTGTGGGGCGGCGTGCTGACCACCAAGGGCAACCTGGTGTTCACCGGCAACCCGGAAGGCTACCTGCAGGCGTTCAATGCCAAGACCGGTGAGAAAGTCTGGGAATTCCAGACCGGCTCGGGCGTGATCGGCTCGCCCGTGACCTGGGAAATGGACGGCGAGCAGTACGTTTCGGTGCTGTCCGGCTGGGGTGGTGCGGTACCGCTGTGGGGTGGCGAGGTGGCCAAGCGCGTCAAGCACCTGAACCAGGGCGGCATGCTCTGGACCTTCAAGCTGCCGAAGGAGCTGGTGGCCAAGCGCTGATCGCTTGAGGTGTCAGACGATGGCCGGACTCTGTCCGGCCATCGTCGTTTCTGGCGCCTGCCTGCCAGCGCTGAGCTGCTGCGACATACCACGGGCGAAATTTTCTGGTCGGGAACGCAAGACCAGGCCAACGGGTCTAGCCTTTAGCTTCCACAGCCTCGTGCCTCGCTGCCAAAAGCCCGTGCCAGACAGCTCTACTACCAAATGACTAGGTGATCTATGCCATGGGCGCATACCGAGGTTTTCGGGGGCTTTCTAAGATCGAACCATGACTCGCTTCCCCGATTGGCAGCGGGCTCCGACAACAAGAGAGGTCAGCATCATGATTTACGCGAAACCGGGTACCGCAGGCGCCGTCGTCACCCTCAAACCACGCTACGGCAACTACATCGGCGGTGAGTTCGTCGCTCCGCTCAGCGGCCAGTACTTCAGCAACACCAGCCCAGTCGATGGCTCGGTGATCGGCGAATTCCCCCGTTCCAACGCTGCCGACATCGACAAGGCGCTGGACGCCGCGCATGCCGCCGCCGACGCCTGGGGCAAGACTTCGGTGCAGGAGCGCTCGCACATCCTGCTGAAGATCGCCGACCGCATCGAAGCCAACCTCGAGCTGCTGGCCGTGGCCGAAACCTGGGACAACGGTAAGGCCGTGCGTGAAACCCTCAATGCCGACGTGCCGCTGGCCGCTGACCATTTCCGCTATTTCGCTGGCTGCATCCGCGCCCAGGAAGGCAGCACCGCCGAGATCAACGAAGGCACCGTGGCCTATCACTTCCACGAACCGCTGGGCGTGGTTGGGCAGATCATCCCGTGGAACTTCCCGTTGCTGATGGCCGCCTGGAAACTTGCGCCGGCCCTGGCTGCCGGCAACGCCGTGGTGCTCAAGCCGGCCGAGCAGACGCCGCTGTCGATCACCCTTTTCGCCGAGCTGATCGGCGATCTGCTGCCACCGGGTGTACTCAACATCGTTCAGGGCTTCGGCCGCGAAGCCGGTGAGTCGCTGGCCACCAGCAAGCGCATCGCCAAGATCGCCTTTACCGGTTCGACTCCAGTGGGTTCGCACATCATGAAGTGCGCCGCCGAGAACATCATCCCGAGCACCGTCGAGCTGGGCGGCAAATCGCCGAACATCTTCTTCGCCGACATCATGAACGCCGAGCCGGCCTTTATCGAGAAGGCTGCCGAAGGCCTGGTGCTGGGCTTCTTCAACCAGGGTGAGGTGTGCACGTGTCCGTCGCGCGCCCTGGTGCAGGAGTCGATCTACGACGCCTTCATGGTCGAAGTACTGAAGAAGGTCAAACAGATCAAGCGTGGCAACCCGCTGGACACCGAGACCATGGTCGGCGCCCAGGCTTCGCAGCAGCAGTACGACAAGATCCTCAGCTACCTCGAAATCGCTCAGCAGGAAGGCGCCCAGGTGCTCACCGGCGGTGCGGCCGAGCAACTGCAAGGAGACCTTGCCAGCGGCTATTACATCCAGCCGACCCTGCTCAAGGGCACCAACAAGATGCGCGTGTTCCAGGAAGAAATCTTCGGTCCGGTGATCGGTGTGACCACCTTCAAGGACGAAGCCGAAGCCCTGGCGATTGCCAACGACACCGAGTTCGGCCTCGGCGCCGGCGTGTGGAGCCGCGACATGAACGTCGCCTACCGCATGGGCCGCGCAATCAAGGCCGGCCGCGTATGGACCAACTGCTACCACCTGTACCCGGCGCATGCCGCCTTCGGTGGTTACAAGAAGTCCGGCGTCGGCCGTGAAACCCACAAGATGATGCTCGACCACTACCAGCAGACCAAGAACCTGCTGGTGAGCTATGACATTAATCCGCTCGGCTTCTTCTGATAGCCAGCACACGATCTGCTGCGCGTCGGCCCTACTGCGTTAGAAGCAGGCTCGGAATGCTCATGTACAAAAGTACACTCCGCTTCCTCACCTGCTTCTGCCTTGTAGGTCTCTAGCTCGCAAGATCGTGAGCCGGCTATGTACCAAAGGTGGCGCGCTCGCTCCGGTGCGCCGCCTCTTGCCAGGCGAACAACCCTACCCGGGTGGATCTGCAGGCAGCCATGGGCCTGAACGGCAGCAGATCCTTATCGCGACGCGGCTTCGGCCGCGTTTTTTATTGGCGCATGTTTCAGGCCAGGCGATGACTGGAACCTTCCAGGCGTGAGGCATGCCTACTGATAGCGTCACCTACCAATGCCAGTGCCGATTCATCCCAAAGTACCATTTGGCCTCTTGCCTGGCGGGGGCTTAATGGGGTTGCCGGAATGCCCCGGCTTCATAACAAGAGGACCGCATCATGTGGACTAAACCCGCCTACACCGATCTGCGCATTGGCTTCGAAGTGACCATGTATTTCGCCAACCGTTGATCGCTCCTGGCCCCGGCTCGTCCGGGGCATCCCCGCTGGTGACTTCCATGCATATCCAGATTCTCGGTTCCGCCGCTGGCGGCGGCTTTCCCCAGTGGAACTGCAACTGCCGCAACTGCCGCGGCGTGCGTGCCGGTACCCTGCGGGCGCAGCCGCGCACGCAATCGTCCATCGCCATTTCCGATGACGGTGAGCAGTGGATCCTGTGCAATGCCTCGCCGGACATCCGTGCGCAGATCGAGGCCTTTCCGGCGCTGCAACCAGCGCGCAAGCTGCGTGACACCGCCATCGCCGGCATCGTCCTGCTCGATAGCCAGATCGACCATTGCACCGGTCTGCTTACCCTGCGCGAAGGCTGCCCGCATCAGGTCTGGTGTACCGAGATGGTGCATCAGGACCTGACCACCGGTTTTCCGCTATTCAACATGCTCAGCCACTGGAATGGCGGCCTGCAGCACCAGTTGATCGAGCTGGATGCAAAACCCTTCAGCATTCCCGCCTGTCCGGCGCTGAGCATCACCGCCATTGCCCTGCGCAGCAGCGCGCCGCCGTATTCGCCGCATCGCGGCAATCCGTACCCGGGGGACAACATCGGCCTGTTCATCGAGGACCGTCGCAGCGGCCGCAGCCTGTTCTACGCACCAGGCCTGGGCCAGGTAGACGAGCACCTGCTGGGCTGGATGCGCCGCGCGGACTGCCTGCTGGTCGATGGCACGCTGTGGCGTGACGACGAGATGCGCGTGTGTGAGGTGGGCGACAAGCTCGGCAGTGAGATGGGCCACCTGTGCCAAAGCGGCCCTGGCGGCATGATCGAGGTGCTCGACGGCCTGCCGTCCGCGCGCAAGATCCTTATCCATATCAACAACACCAACCCGATTCTCGACCTGGATTCGCCCGAGCGCACCGAACTGGACGCCCACGGCATCGAGGTCGCGTTCGATGGCATGAGCATCGTTTTGTAGGGTGTTCGGGGCCGTTCAGGTCGCGCGGACCTTAAAGAATGCTGGTGCGCACGGCGCACCCTACGCAACGCGTATCGGAGATACTGATGAGCCAACCTGCCATGACCCCTGCCGAGTTCGAGCAGGCGCTGCGCGCCAAGGGCGCGCTGTATCACATCCATCACCCGTTCCATCGCGCCATGTACGAAGGGCGCGCCACCCGCGAGCAGATCCAGGGCTGGGTGGCCAATCGCTTCTACTACCAGGTCAATATCCCGCTGAAGGATGCGGCGATCCTCGCCAACTGCCCGGATCGCGAAACCCGGCGCGAGTGGATTCAGCGCATCCTCGATCATGACGGTGCGCCCGGAGAAGAGGGCGGTATCGAGGCCTGGCTGCGCCTGGCCGAGTCCGTCGGTCTCTACCGTGATCAGGTGCTGTCGCAGGAGCTGGTGCTGCCCGGCGTGCGCTTCGCCGTCGATGCCTACGTCAACTTCGCTCGTCGCGCCAACTGGCAGGAAGCGGCCAGCAGTTCGCTGACCGAGCTGTTCGCCCCACAGATCCACCAGTCGCGCCTGGATGCCTGGCCGCAGCACTACCCATGGATCGACGCCACCGGCTACGACTACTTCCGCAAGCGTCTGAAAGAGGCGCGCCGCGATGTCGAACACGGCCTGCGCATCACCCTCGAACACTACCGCACGCGCGAAGCGCAGGAGCGCATGCTGCAGATCCTGCAATTCAAGCTCGACGTGCTGTGGAGCATGCTCGACGCCATGAGCATGGCCTACGAGCTGCAGCGTCCGCCGTATCACACCGTGACTGCCGAGCGCGTTTGGCATCGGGGTATCGCCTTATGAGTATCGAGCGAGCGGTGCGCACGGCGCACCTTGAGGCCGAGTCCTTTATAGGGTGCGCCGCACGCACCAGTCAGGAGCCCGAACAATGACTGCTGTCATCCTCCCACCCAGCGTGCCCTCCATCCGCCGCGGCTTTCGCCTGCAGTTCGAGCCGGCGCAAGGTTGCCACGTGCTGCTCTATCCGGAGGGCATGATCAAGCTCAACGACAGCGCCAGCGAGATTCTTCAGCAGGTCGACGGTAAGCGCTCGGTGGCCGAGATCATCGGCAACCTGCACCAGCGCTTCCCCGATGTGCCCGGTATCGACGAGGACATTCTTGCCTTCATGGAGGTGGCCCATGCTCAGTTCTGGATCGAGCTTCGCTAAGGCAGGTCATGAACCAGGGCCACCGCTGTGGCTGCTGGCCGAGCTGACCTACCGCTGCCCGCTGCAGTGCCCGTACTGCTCCAACCCGCTGGACTTCTCCCAGCAGGGCCCAGAGTTGTCGACCGCCGAATGGGTCGAGGTATTCCGCCAGGCCCGTGGACTGGGGGCGGCGCAGCTGGGCTTCTCCGGTGGCGAGCCGCTGGTGCGTCAGGATCTGGCCGAGCTGATCGCAGCGGCGCGCGGCCTGGGCTACTACACCAACCTGATCACCTCCGGCATCGGCCTGACCGAAGCACGTATCGCCGAGTTCGCCGATGCCGGCCTCGATCATATCCAGATCAGCTTCCAGGCTGCCGATGAGGAAGTGAACAACCTGCTGGCGGGCTCGAAGAAGGCCTTCGCGCAGAAACTGGCGATGGCCCGCGCGGTCAAGGCCCATGGCTACCCTATGGTGCTCAACTTCGTCACCCACCGGCACAACATCGACAATATCGAGCGCATCATCGAACTGTGCCTGGAGCTGGAGGCGGATTTCGTCGAGCTCGCCACCTGCCAGTTCTACGGTTGGGCCGAGCTGAACCGAGCCGGGCTGCTTCCGACCCGCGCGCAACTGGAGCGCGCCGAACGCATCACCAATCAGTGGCGCGACAAGCTGGCGGCCGAGAACCACCCGTGCAAGCTGATCTTCGTCACCCCGGACTACTACGAGGAGCGCCCCAAGGCCTGTATGAACGGTTGGGGCAACCTGTTCCTCGACATCACCCCTGACGGCACGGCGCTGCCTTGCCACAGCGCGCGGCAGTTGCCGGTGCAGTTTCCCAACGTGCGCGAGCACAGTCTCGAACATATCTGGCGGCATTCCTTCGGTTTCAACCGCTTCCGCGGTGACGACTGGATGCCCGAGCCGTGTCGTTCGTGCGACGAGAAGGACAAGGATTTCGGCGGCTGTCGCTGCCAGGCCTTCATGCTCACCGGCGATGCCAGTAACGCCGACCCGGTATGCAGCAAGTCGGCGCACCATGGCGTTATTCTCGCTGCACGTCAGCAGGCCGATGAAGCACCGCTTGGGCTGGGTGAACTGCAGTATCGCAACGAGAAGGCCTCACGAATCATATGCAAAGCGTAGGGTGCGCCGTGCGCACCGATCCTGACGCGATCTGGAGCGCCGAGCAGGCTGCAGCCGCCAGTGCCGACTTCGCCGAACTGCACGCTGCCCACGGTGGCGTGTTGTGGGTGGCATTCGACCCACAGTTGGCGCGTTGCGGGCTGTTCTTCTGCCGCAACGGTGTGGTGTGTGAGTTGACCCCGCCAGGGTTCTCCGTGCGCAGCCGCGTCTACGAGTACGGCGGTGGCGCTTGCTGTGCCACGGAGCATGGCGTGGCGTTCGTCAATGAGCGTGATCAGCAGGTCTATCGTATCGATATCGGCTTGGACGGCGGTGCGTACGGCGCACCCTACCTGATCACCAGTCACTCCCACTGCCGTTATGGCGACCTGTCCTTCGTGCCCGCCTGGCAGGCGTTGCTGGCTGTGGAGGAAAGTCATGAAGGCGGCGCGGCGGTGCATCGCCTGGTGCGCATCGGTCTGAACGGCAAGCGTGAGGTACTGGTCGAGGGTGCCGATTTCTATGCGGCGCCGGTGGCTGACCCCACTGGCCAGCGTCTTGCCTGGATCGAATGGGATCGACCACATCAGCCCTGGATCGCCACGCGCCTGTGCCAGCGTGAGTCCGGCGAGCGCACTCGGGTGCTGGCCGGGCAGGGCAGCGATCAGGCCCTGCAGCAGCCGCGGTTCGATGCCCGGGGCCGGTTGTGGGTGTTGAGCGACAAGGCAGGGTGGTGGCAACCCTGTTGCGTCGATGGCGACACAACGTTGCACGCCGAGCCCTATGATCACGCGCCAGCGCCCTGGCAACTGGGCGGTCGAACCTATCTGCCGCTGGAAAACGGCGAGCTTTTACTGACGCGTTTCGAGCAAGGCAAAGGCGTTCTGGTAGGGTGCGCTGCGCGCACCAGCGATCTCGGCGACAACACAATTGTTGAGCACAGCCTGGGCGGCCCCGCGACACCCTATCCAAAGGCGGAGCGGTTGTTGGCCGAAGGGTTTACGCGTTTCCGTAGCCTGGCTGCCGACAACGAACATTTCTACTGCATCGCTGCCGCTCCTGATCGTCTGCCAGCGGTGCTTGCCATTCGCCGCAGCGATGGCGCATTGCAGATGCTGGCTGGCGGCGAGCAGCCGCTGGCGGAAGCACAGCTATCACGACCCCAGCCATTCAGCTGTGGGGTCGGTGAGGGCGAACGCAGCCATGGTTTTTTCTACTCGCCTGCATCAACCGGGGAGCGCCCGCCGCTTTTGATCTTCCTGCACGGCGGGCCGACTTCAGCCAGCTACCCGGTGTTCGATCCGCGTATCGCCTTTTGGACGCTGCGCGGCTTCGCCGTGCTCGACCTCAATTACCGGGGCAGCAGTGGTTACGGTCGTGCTTATCGGTTGCGTCTGGCTGACCAGTGGGGCGAGCTGGAAGTCGAGGACATCCGCGCCGCCATCGACGCACTGGCCGGTGATGGCCGTATCGATGCGCAACGTGTGTTCGTGCGCGGTGGTAGTGCTGGCGGCTTCAGCGCGCTGCGTGCTCTGGCCGAGCTGCCGCAGTTACGTGGCGGCGCCAGCCTCTATGGTGTCAGCGACCCGCTGGCGCTGCGCCGGCTGACCCACAAGTTCGAGGCGGATTATCTCGACTGGCTGATCGGCGACCCCGAGCAGGATGCCGAGCGCTACCGGGATCGCACACCCTTGTTGCAGGCCGAACGGATCAAGGCACCAGTGATTTTCTTCCAGGGCGCACTGGATGCGGTGGTGGTGCCGAGCCAGACCGAAAGCATGATCGAGGCACTGCGTCAGCGCGGTTTCCCGGTGGAATACCACCTGTTCGCCGAGGAACGCCACGGTTTCCGTCAAGCCACCAACCTGGCCGAGGCTCTGCGCGCTGAGCATGCCTTTTATCAGCGGCTGAGCTGATCGCAGGTCGCATTGCATTAACCCGGCAATGCAGTAGGCTGATCGCCATTCCATAACAATAAATTTCAGGCCGTTGTATGAGCCACGAATTGAATCAGCTGCGAAAGTTCGTTTCCCCCGAGATCATCTTTGGCGCCGGCTCCCGGCATAACGTCGGCAATTACGCCAAGACCTTCGGTGCACGCAAGGTGCTGGTCGTCTCCGATCCCGGTGTAGTCGCCGCGGGCTGGGCTGGCGATGTCGAGGCGAGCCTGCAGGTCCAGGGCATCGCCTACTGCCTGTACACCAAGGTGTCGCCCAACCCGCGCGTGGAAGAGGTGATGGAGGGCGCCGAGCTGTATCGCAGCGAGGGTTGCAACGTCATCGTCGCGGTCGGTGGCGGCAGCCCGATGGACTGCGCCAAGGGCATCGGCATCGTCGTCGCCCACGGTCGCAGCATTCTCGAATTCGAAGGCGTGGACACCATTCGCGTGCCCAGCCCTCCGCTGATCCTGATCCCGACCACCGCCGGCACGTCGGCCGACGTGTCGCAGTTCGTGATCATTTCCAACCAGCAGGAGCGGATGAAGTTCTCCATCGTCAGCAAGGCAGTGGTGCCGGACGTGTCGCTGATCGATCCGGAAACCACCCTGAGCATGGATCCGTTCTTGTCGGCCTGCACCGGCATCGACGCCATGGTGCACGCCATCGAAGCGTTCGTTTCCACTGGCCACGGCCCGCTGACCGATCCGCATGCGCTGGAAGCCATGCGCCTGATCAACGGCAACCTGGTGCAGATGATCGCCAACCCGGGCGACATCGCCCTGCGCGAGAAGATCATGCTTGGCAGCATGCAGGCTGGTCTGGCGTTCTCCAACGCGATCCTTGGCGCGGTGCACGCCATGAGTCACAGCCTCGGTGGCTACCTCGACTTGCCGCACGGTCTGTGCAATGCAGTGCTGGTCGAGCACGTGGTGGCGTTCAACTACAGTGCGGCGCCGGAGCGTTTCAAGGTCATCGCCGAAACCCTCGGCATCGACTGCCGTGGGCTCAACCATGCGCAGATTCGCCAGCGTCTGGTCGAGCACCTGATTGCCTTCAAGCACGCCATGGGCTTTCGCGAGACGCTCAGCCTGCACGGCGTCAGTACCTCTGACATTCCGTTCTTGTCCAGCCATGCGATGGACGACCCGTGCATCCTCACCAACCCGCGTGAATCGACCCAGCGTGACGTCGAGGTGGTGTATGGCGAGGCGCTCTGACGAAGCGCTTGCCGGGCTGCTGGGGCTCGGCAGCCAGTCGGCGCGCAAGAGTCATTACCCCGAGCTGCTGGCGCGCCTGGAAGAGCTGGAAGTCGAGCGCAATCGCTATAAATGGCTGTTCGAACACGCCGTGCACGGGATCATCCAGGCCAGCCTGCAGGACGGTGTACTGGCGGCCAATCCGGCGATGGCGCGCATGCTCGGTTATGACGACCCGCAGCAGGTGCTATGGTCGCCGGGCGATCTGGCTCGGCACCTGTTCGTCGGCGGCTTCGACGAGCTGGAGGTGATTCGCCAGGGGCTTAGCCAGGGCCAGGCTCTGCTCGGCTACGAGACGCGCCTGCGCAGGCGCGATGGCAGCACCATCGACGTGCTGATGAACCTGCTGCTCAAGCCTGAAGGCGAGGGCATCTTCGAAGGCTTCGTCGCCGATATCACCGAGCGCAAGCAGGCGCAGCAGCGCCTGCAACAACTCAATGACGAACTGGAGCGCCGCGTCGCTGCGCGCACCTTCGAGTTGCTCGAATCCAACCGCAATCTGCAGCGGCAGATCGAGGAGCGCGAGCGCATCGAGCTGGCCCTGCGCGAAGCGCGCGACGCGGCCGAAGCGGCCAACCGCAGCAAGGACAAGTACCTGGCCGCGGCCAGTCATGACTTGCTGCAGCCACTTAACGCGGCGCGCTTGTTGATCTCCACGCTACGTGAGCGTGAATTACCGAGTGCCGAGCAGAACCTGGTGGAGCGTAGCCACCTGGCCCTGGAAGGCGCCGAAGATCTGCTGGCGGATCTGCTGGATATTTCCAAGCTGGATCAGGCGGCGATCAAGCCGGATCTCGATGTCTATCGCCTTGAAGAGTTGCTCGCTCCGCTGGCGTCCGAGTTCGAAGGTGTGGCCTCGGCCAGCGGTTTGCGCCTACGCGCGCGAATTGCCAATTGCGCGGTGCATACCGATTTCCGCTTGCTGACGCGCATCCTGCGCAACTTCCTCAGCAATGCCTGCCGCTACACCGAGCGTGGCGGCGTGCTGCTTGGTGCACGTCGGCGTGGCGCTTTCGTCGAATTACAGGTGTGGGATAGCGGCCGCGGCATCGCGGCCGATCAACTGGACAAGATCTTTCTCGAGTTCAGCCAGCTTGAGGTCGGGCGTGCGGCCGAGCGCAAGGGTGTCGGCCTGGGGCTGGCCATTGTCGAGCGCATCGCGCGCATGCTGGGCTACCCGGTGCAGGTGTACTCGCAGCCAGGGCGTGGTTCGGTCTTCAGTATACGCGTGCCGCTGGCGCAGGAGGCTCCGCGGCGCCAGGCACAATCCGCGACGCAACCGGTTCTCGGCAATCCCCTGCCGGGGAGGCGCCTGTTGGTGATCGATAACGAAGTCGACATCCTGCACAGCATGCAGGCGCTGCTCGGGCAGTGGGGCTGCGAGGTGGTCACGGCGGTCGATTTGAGCGAGGCCCTGCAGCGTCTGCAGGGCAGGGCGCCAGAGGTGATTCTGGCGGATTTTCACCTCGATCACGGGGTGCTCGGTTGTCAGGTGATTCAGCAGCTACGTGATGAGTTTTCCAGTCCGATTCCGGCGCTGATCATCAGCGCCGATCGCAGCGATGACTGTCGTCGCGAATTGCAGGCGCTGGGTGCGCCTTTGCTGAACAAACCGGTCAAGCCGGGCAAGCTGCGTGCGGTGCTCAGTCAGCTTTTGATGGAAACGTGAACGCGCGCAGACTGGTGGAGTGAACCTGAGCGATTTGGATGCTGTCTATTGGCTACCTCGTCCCTCAGGAGATAACCACAATGACAATTTCCATGAACCCCGTTATGCGCCGTCTGGCGGCTATTACCGCGCTGTTTCACCTGCTGCTGGTGGTCCAGATTCCTGCCGCGAATGCGGCGATGGTCGGCACTCACGAGGTGATCGCCGAGCAGCAGCACAAGGTGGATCAGGAACAGTTGATGGCCATGCTCGATGACGAGCAGGTGAAGGAGAAACTGGTATCGATGGGCGTCGACCGTGATCAGGTCGAATCACGTATCGCGAGCCTGACCCCGGCCGAACTGGCGCAGTTCAACCAGCAGTTGGATCAGGCACCAGCCGGTGCGGGTGTGGTCGGCATCATCGTGTTGTTTCTGGTGATCTTCATCATCACTGATATGCTGTGCGCCACCAACATCTTCAATTTCGTCAAATGCATAAATCGCTGATTCGCCTCTGCTGTATCGCATCGATCGTTCTACTCACAGCCTGCGCTCGCTCCCCGGTGTTATCACCGGTGGGCGAGCGTTTGCCTGAGCGGGTGGAGCTCACCGACGTTCCCTTCTTCCCCCAGGACGCCTATCAGTGCGGCCCGGCCGCCTTGGCCACCATGCTCAACCAGCGTGGCGTGCTGACCACGCCTGGTGCGCTCAAGGACAAGGTCTACATCCCCAGCCGTGAAGGCAGCCTGCAGGTGGAGATGGTCGCCGCCGCACGCAATCACGAAATGCTGGTGTATCCGCTGCAGCCACGCCTGGAGGCGGTGCTCGCCGAGGTGGCCGCCGGCAACCCGGTGCTGGTGCTGCAGAACCTGGCATTCGACTGGTATCCGCAATGGCACTTCGCGGTGGTGGTGGGTTACGACCGCCGCGAGCGCACGCTGATTTTGCGCTCGGCCACCACGCGCAGGCTCGAAGACAGCTTCAACAGCTTCGACAGAACCTGGGCGCGCGGTGGGCGCTGGGCGGTAGTGACCCTGCCTCCGGAGCGCTTGCCGGCACAGGCCGACATGCATGTCTGGATGAAGGCTGCCAACGACCTTGAGCAAACCGGCAATGCTCAGCCGGCTCGGCGCGCCTATCGCCGCGCCGCCGAGGCCTGGCCGGAGCAGTCATTGCCGTGGTTCGCCCTGAGTAACAGCCGCTACGCCGATGGCGACCGCAAGGGCGCCGAGCAGGCGTTGCGTGAGAGCCTCAAGCGCGAGCCGGGTTTTGCTGCGGGTTGGTTCAACCTGTCGCAAGTACTGGGTGAGCAGGGCTGTGCTGCTGAGGCGCAGCAGGCCCAGGCCTGCGCACAGCGTCTGGCGCCGGAGGATGGGCGCTTCGCCGCACCGCCGAAAGCCAGTGGTTCTGGTGGGCAGTGTCAGGCCTTACCGGCCTGTCCGTGATGCAAAAGAAAACGGCGCCCGAGGGCGCCGTTTTCGTTTATGGCGGGATTACACGCCAAGTTTGTCGCGCAGCGTGTAATACCAGGCGCCAATGGCGCTGAACGGTACCTGGAACAGGCGACCGCCCGGGAAGGGGTAGTGCGGCAACCCGGCGAACGCATCGAAACGCTCGGCCTGACCACGTAACGCTTCCGCCAGCACCTTGCCCGCCAGGTGCGTGTAGGTGACGCCATGGCCGCTGCAGCCTTGCGAGTAGTAGATGTTGTCGCCGATACGACCGACCTGCGGCAGGCGCGACAGCGTCAGCAGGAAGTTGCCGGTCCAGGCGAAATCGATCTTCACGTCCTTCAACTGCGGGAAGGTCTTGAGCATTTTCGGCCGGATAATCGCTTCGATGTTCGCCGGATCGCGTGCGCCATACACCACACCACCGCCGTAGATCAGGCGCTTGTCACCGGTTAGGCGGTAGTAGTCGAGCAGGTAGTTGCAGTCTTCCACGCAGTAGTCCTGCGGCAGCAGGCTGGCGGCGACTTCATCGGACAGCGGTTCGGTGGTGATCACCTGGGTGCCGCACGGCATCGATTTGGACGCCAGCTCCGGCACCAGGTTGCCCAGGTAAGCGTTACCTGCGACGACCACGAACTTGGCTTTGATACGGCCTTGCGGGGTGTGTACCACCGGGTTGGCGCCACGCTCGATGCGAGTCGCTGGAGACTGTTCGTAGATCACTCCACCGAGCGACTCGACAGCGGCAGCTTCGCCGAGCGCCAGGTTCAACGGATGGATATGGCCGCCGCTCATGTCCAGCATGCCGCCGATATAGTTGTCGGTGGCGACCACTTCGCGGATACGCTTGGCGTCCATCAACTCCAGCTGGGTATGGCCGTAGCGCTCCCACAGTTTCTTCTGCGATTCCAGATGGCCCATCTGCTTGCTGGTCAGCGCGGCGAACACGCCGCCATCCTTCAGGTCGCACTGGATGTCGTACTTGGCGATGCGCTCACGAATGATGCGGCCGCCCTCGAAGGCCATCTGTCCGAGCAGTTGTGCTTGCTTGGGGCCGACCGTGCGTTCGATCACGTCGATATCGCGGCTGTAGCTGTTGACAATCTGTCCGCCGTTACGACCCGATGCGCCGAAGCCGACCTTGGCCGCTTCAACAATGCTCACCTTGAAACCGTTTTCCAGCAGAAACAGTGCAGTGGACAGGCCGGTGTAACCCGCACCGATGATGCACACATCGGTTTCCACTTCGCCTTGGAGGGTAGGGCGTTGCGGGACGGGGTTGGCTGAAGCGGCGTAATAGGATTGTGGATATGCCGTGTGCGCCATCTTGAACCTCTGTTCTTTATTTTTTACGAATGATCCGATGCTACCTGAGTTGAAAATGGCCGGCTAGTGTCCGTGCAAAATATTCAACGATCCGGTTTCGATAAAAAATTGGCCTATTTCAGTGAGTTAGCGAAAAAACCTGTTGACGGCCAAAAAGATCTGCGTAGAATGCGCACCCATCGAAGGCACATAGCTCAGTTGGTTAGAGCACCACCTTGACATGGTGGGGGTCGTTGGTTCGAGTCCAATTGTGCCTACCAAATCGATAAAAAGGGGTCGCTAAGCGACCCCTTTTTTTATTGCTCGGATTTTTCGAGCAGGTTTTACGTGTTTGTTTCAAACGGCAGCTTGTCAGGGCTCAGGCTTTCTGAAAGCATCCGCACTCTTTTACTTCCAGTGACTCTGGTTCGGTCTGGTTGGCCTTCGGGCTCCTGCCATCGTTAGGTGGGTACACCGCTGAATCGCTTCCTGGCTCATCCCAACCCACGTGACCTTTCGTAGGGGTCACCACTAGGAGAGGAGGCGCCATGCCCATCATTACTCTTCCCGACGGCAGTCAACGTTCGTTCGATCATCCGGTATCCGTGCTGGAGGTCGCTCAATCCATTGGTGCGGGCCTGGCCAAGGCCACCCTGGCTGGCAAGGTAAACGGCAAGCAGGTCGATGCCTGTGACGTGATCGATACCGATGCCACCTTGCAGATCATCACGCCGAAGGACGAAGAAGGGCTGGAAATCATCCGCCACTCCTGCGCTCACCTGGTTGGGCATGCAGTCAAGCAGCTGTATCCGAACGCCAAGATGGTGATCGGCCCAGTTATCGATGAAGGCTTCTATTACGACATCGCCATCGACCGCCCCTTCACGCCGGAAGACATGGCGGCCATCGAAAAGCGCATGGCCGAGTTGATCGAGAAGGACTACGACGTCATCAAGAAGATGACGCCGCGTGCCGAGGTCATCGAGCTGTTCAAGTCCCGTGGCGAGGAATACAAGCTGCGTCTGATCGACGACATGCCGGACGAAACGGCCATGGGGCTGTATTTCCATGAAGAATACGTCGACATGTGCCGCGGCCCGCACGTGCCGAATACGCGCTTCCTCAAGGCGTTCAAGCTCACTCGTATTTCCGGCGCCTACTGGCGAGGCGACTCGAAGAACGAGCAGCTGCAGCGTGTTTACGGCACTGCCTGGGCTGACAAGAAGCAGCTGGCTGCCTATATCCAGCGCATCGAAGAAGCTGAAAAGCGCGATCACCGTCGCATCGGTAAGCAGCTCGATCTGTTCCACCTGCAGGAAGAAGCGCCGGGCATGGTGTTCTGGCACCCCAATGGCTGGACTGTCTACCAGGTGCTGGAGCAGTACATGCGCCAGGTACAGCGTGAGAACGGCTACGTGGAAGTGCGCACGCCGCAGGTGGTCGATCGCATCCTCTGGGAGCGTTCCGGGCACTGGTCCAACTACGCCGAGAACATGTTCACCACGGCTTCGGAAAACCGCGACTATGCGGTCAAGCCGATGAACTGCCCGTGCCACGTGCAGATCTTCAATCAGGGCCTGAAGTCTTACCGCGACCTGCCGCTGCGTCTCGCCGAATTTGGTGCTTGTCATCGCAACGAACCGTCCGGCGCGCTGCACGGCATCATGCGTGTGCGTGGCTTCGTGCAGGACGATGCGCATATCTTCTGCACCGAGGATCAGGTCAAGAAGGAAGCGGCCGATTTCATCAAGCTGACCCTGCAGGTCTATGCGGACTTCGGCTTCAGCGATATCGCCATGAAGCTTTCGACCCGTCCTGCCAAGCGCGTGGGCTCCGACGAGCTGTGGGATCGCGCCGAAGGCGCGCTGGCCGAAGCGCTGAACGAATCCGGCCTGGCCTGGGAATATCAGCCGGGTGAGGGCGCCTTCTACGGTCCGAAGATCGAATTCACCCTGCGTGACTGCCTGGGGCGTAACTGGCAGTGCGGTACGCTGCAGTACGATCCGAACCTGCCTGAGCGCCTGGATGCCAGCTACATCGCCGAAGACAACAGCCGCAAACGCCCGGTCATGTTGCACCGTGCGATCCTCGGTTCGTTCGAGCGTTTCATCGGTATGTTGATCGAGCATTACGCCGGTTCCTTCCCGGCTTGGCTCGCTCCGACCCAGGCGGTGATCATGAATATCACCGACAAGCAGGCCGATTTTGCCCGTGAAGTCGAGAAAACTCTCAATCAAAGCGGTTTTCGTGCCAAGGTTGACTTGAGAAACGAAAAGATCGGCTTTAAAATCCGCGAGCATACCTTGCTCAAGGTTCCCTATCTCTTGGTTATTGGAGATCGGGAAGTCGAGACTCGATCCGTTGCTGTCCGTACCCGTGAAGGCGTCGATCTGGGCTCTCTGCCCATCGAGCAGTTCGCCTCGCAGTTGCAGCAAGCGGTTTCCCGGCGTGGTCGCCAAGATTTGGAGTAATAACTATTAAGCGTGAAATGAGACAGGACAAGCGGGCCGCCCCTAAGGCGCCGATCAACGAAAACATCACCGCTCGTGAAGTGCGCCTGATTGGTGCGGACGGCGAGCAGGTTGGTATTGTTTCGATCGATGAGGCATTGCGCGTGGCTGAAGAAGCCAAGCTGGATCTGGTAGAGATCTCTGCTGACGCACTGCCGCCAGTTTGCCGCATCATGGACTACGGCAAGCACCTGTTCGAGAAGAAGAAGCAGGCTGCTATCGCCAAGAAGAACCAGCACCAGCAGCAGATTAAAGAAATCAAGTTTCGTCCAGGGACGGAAGATGGGGATTACCAGGTAAAACTACGCAACCTGGTACGTTTCCTTGAAGATGGGGACAAGGCCAAGGTATCTCTGAGATTCCGCGGCCGTGAGATGGCTCACCAGGAACTGGGTATGGAGCTGTTGAAGCGGGTCGAAGCTGACCTCGCTGAAATCGGCACTGTAGAACAGCATCCTAAGCTGGAAGGACGCCAGCTGATGATGGTCATCGCACCCAAGAAGCGTAAATAATCTACCGGGCACTGGCAGGCCTGATGGTTATCAGTTGTTAATGAATGCGGAGTACAAAACATGCCAAAAATGAAAACCAAGAGCGGTGCTGCGAAGCGCTTCCTGAAGACTGCTACAGGCTTCAAGCACAAGCACGCTTTCAAGAGCCACATCCTGACCAAGATGTCCACGAAACGTAAGCGCCAGCTGCGTGGCAGCTCGCTGATCGGTCCGTCGGACAAAGCTAAAGTCGAGCGCATGCTGCGCGTTCGTTAATCGGTCAAGATACTTAGAGGTAATTACTCATGGCTCGTGTTAAGCGTGGCGTTATCGCTCGTGCTCGTCACAAAAAGATTCTGAAACTGGCTAAAGGCTACTACGGCGCTCGTTCGCGTGTGTTCCGTGTTGCCAAGCAGGCTGTCATCAAGGCTGGTCAATATGCCTACCGTGACCGTCGTCAGAAAAAACGTCAGTTCCGCGCACTGTGGATCGCTCGTATCAACGCTGGTGCTCGCGTCAACGGTCTGTCCTACAGCCGTCTGATCGCTGGCCTGAAGAAAGCGTCGATCGAAATCGACCGTAAGGTTCTGGCTGATCTGGCAGTGAACGAAAAAGCGGCGTTTGCTGCGATTGTCGAGAAGGCCAAGGCCGTTCTGGCTTAAGTCCCCCGACAATCACCGGGCTCGCCCGGTGGCAACGTCAAAGATAGGGGAAGAGCCTTAACAGCTCTTCCCCTATTTCGTATCTGGAGTCTGTAAATGGAAAATCTGGATGCATTGGTCTCGCAAGCGCTTGAGGCCGTGCAACGAAGTGAAGATGTCAATGCCCTGGAACAGCTCCGGGTTCAGTACCTTGGCAAGAAAGGCGAACTGACCGCCCTGATGCAGACTCTGGGCAAGCTGTCGGCCGAAGAGCGCCCGCAGGCTGGCGCCCTGATCAACACCGCCAAGAATCAAGTGCAAGACGCCCTGAATGCCCGCAAATCCGTGCTTGAGCAGGCCTTGCTCGCCGAGAAGCTGGCCTCCGAGCGTATCGACGTCACCCTGCCAGGCCGTGGCCAGGCTTCCGGTGGTCTGCACCCGGTCACGCGCACGCTCGAGCGTGTCGAGCAGTTCTTCACCCATATCGGCTACAACGTGGCCGAGGGCCCGGAAGTCGAAGACGACTACCACAACTTCGAGGCGCTCAACATCCCTGGCCACCACCCGGCGCGGGCGATGCACGACACCTTCTATTTCAATGCGAACATGCTGCTGCGTACCCACACCTCGCCGGTTCAGGTACGCACCATGGAATCGCAGCAGCCGCCGATCCGCATCGTCTGTCCCGGCCGTGTCTATCGCTGCGACTCCGATATCACTCACTCGCCGATGTTCCATCAGGTCGAAGGCCTGTTGGTCGACGAAGACATCAGCTTCGCCGACCTCAAGGGCACCATCGAGGAATTCCTTCGTGTGTTCTTCGAAAAGCCCCTGGGCGTGCGTTTCCGTCCGTCTTTCTTCCCCTTCACCGAGCCGTCGGCCGAAGTCGACATGCAGTGCGTGATGTGTTCCGGCAAGGGCTGCCGCGTGTGCAAGCAGACCGGCTGGCTGGAAGTGATGGGCTGCGGCATGGTCCACCCGAACGTGCTGCGCATGAGCGGTATCGACCCGGAGAAATACTCCGGCTTCGCCTTCGGCATGGGTGTCGAGCGCCTGGCCATGCTGCGTTACGGCGTCAATGACTTGCGCCTGTTCTTCGATAACGACCTGCGGTTCCTGGCGCAATTTCGCTAGCCGCCGCCCCTCGTGATCGAATTCGTTTAAGGAGAACAGACAACATGAAATTCAGTGAACAATGGCTGCGCAGTTGGGTGAATCCCGATGTATCCCGCGAGGATTTGGTCGCACGCCTGTCCATGGTCGGCCTCGAAGTCGACGCGGTACAGCCGGTGGCCGGCGCCTTCAGTGGCATCGTGGTCGGTGAGATCCTCAGTGCCGAACAGCACCCGGACGCTGACAAGCTGCGCGTATGCCAGGTGAGCAATGGTGCCGAGACCTTCCAGGTCGTTTGCGGTGCGCCCAATGCCCGCGCTGGCATCAAGATTCCGTTCGCCATGATCGGCGCCGAGCTGCCGGGCGACTTCAAGATCAAGAAGGCCAAGCTGCGTGGCGTGGAGTCACAGGGTATGCTGTGCTCGGCGTCCGAGCTGCAGATCAGCGAAGACAACAGCGGCCTGATGGAGCTGGCGGCCGATGCGCCGGTGGGTAGCGACATTCGCGCTTACCTGCAGCTGGATGACGCCAGCATCGAGATCGGCCTGACCCCCAACCGTGGTGACTGCCTGTCGCTCGCCGGCCTGGCTCGGGAAGTCGGTGCGATGTACAGCGCCGCTGTTTCACCGGTCGCTATCGACGTCGTTGCTCCTGCACATGACGAAGTACGCCCAGTCGAGGTGCTTGCGCCCAAGGCGTGCCCGCGTTACCTCGGTCGCGTTATACGTAACGTTGACCTGTCTCGCCCGACCCCGCTGTGGATGGTCGAGCGCCTGCGTCGTTCCGATATTCGCAGCATCGATGCAGCGGTGGACATCACCAACTACGTGATGCTCGAGCTCGGCCAGCCGATGCACGCCTTCGACCTCGCCGAAATCAATGGCGGCATTCGCGTGCGGATGGCTGAAGAGGGCGAGAAGCTGGTGTTGCTCGACGGCCAGGAAGTCAGCCTGCGTGCCGATACTCTGGTCATCGCTGATCATGGCCGCGCGCTGGCCATCGCCGGCGTGATGGGCGGTGAGCACAGCGGTGTGAGCGACAATACCCGCGATCTGTTCCTGGAAAGCGCCTTCTTCGACAACATCGCCGTTGCCGGCAAGGCCCGCTCCTATGGCCTGCACACCGACGCGTCGCACCGCTTCGAGCGTGGTGTGGATTCGCAACTGGCGCGCCAGGCAATGGAGCGCGCGACTGCGCTGCTGCTGGAGATCGTTGGCGGCGAAGCCGGCCCGGTCATCGAAGTCAGCAGCGAGGCCGATCTGCCGAGCGTGGCGCCGATCACCCTGCGCGCCGAGCGCATCAACCAGATGTTGGGTATGGAGATGGACAGCGCCGAAGTCGAGCGTCTGCTCACCGCGCTGGGGCTGGGTGTCAGCGCTCAGGGCTCCGGCCAGTGGCTGGTCAGTGTGCCAAGTCACCGTTTCGACATCAGCCTGGAAGTGGATCTGATCGAAGAGCTGGGGCGCCTGTACGGCTACAACCGTCTGCCGGTGCGCTACCCGCAGGCCCGTCTGGCGCCACAGGCCAAGTCCGAGGCGCGTGCTGAGCTGCCTGCTCTGCGTCGCCTGTTGGTCGCCCGTGGCTACCAGGAAGCTATCACCTATAGCTTTATCGATCCCAAGCTGTTCGAGCTGTTCACTCCGGGTGTAGAGCCGCTGCAACTGGCCAACCCTATTTCTGCCGATATGGCCGCTATGCGTTCCTCGCTGTGGCCAGGGCTGGTCAAGGCGCTGCAGCACAACCTCAATCGTCAGCAGTCGCGCGTGCGTCTGTTCGAGAGCGGCCTGCGTTTTGTCGGTCAGCTGGAAGGTCTGCAGCAGGAAGCCATGCTCGCCGGCGTGATCACCGGCAGCCGCCTGCCTGAGGGCTGGGCCAACAGCCGTGATAACGTCGACTTCTATGATCTGAAAGCCGATGTCGAGGCGCTGCTGGGTTATGCCGGTGCGGCCGATGCCTTTAGCTTCGTGCCTGGCGAGCATCCTGCTCTGCATCCAGGCCAGACCGCTCGCATCGAACGGGAAGGGCGCCTGGTTGGCTTCATCGGTGCTCTGCATCCTGAACTCACCAAGACCCTGGGCTTGGATCAGCCGGTATTCCTCTTCGAGCTGGTGCTGGCCGAAGTGGCTGCTGGTCGCATGCCTGTATTCAGCGAATTGTCGCGCTTCCCTGAAGTGCGTCGTGACCTCGCGCTGCTGGTCGACCGCGAGCAGCCGGCCGAGGCTGTGCTGGGCGCAATCCGTGAAACGGCGGGAGAATGGCTGACGGACCTCAAGCTATTTGACGTCTATCACGGTAAAGGCATTGATCCGCTTAGAAAAAGCCTTGCCGTCGGCTTGACCTGGCAACATCCATCGCGCACTCTTAATGACGATGAGGTGAGTACTACTACGCAAAATATCCTCACCTGCCTCGAACAAAGGTTCAACGCCACGTTAAGGAAGTAGCGTATGGGGGCTCTGACGAAAGCTGAAATGGCGGAACGTCTGTATGAAGAGCTCGGCCTGAACAAACGGGAAGCCAAGGAACTGGTGGAGCTGTTTTTTGAAGAGATCCGCCAGGCTCTTGAGCTGAACGAACAGGTCAAGCTGTCCGGGTTCGGCAACTTCGACTTGCGCGACAAGCGCCAGCGACCCGGCCGTAACCCGAAAACAGGGGAAGAGATTCCAATCACGGCTCGCCGTGTGGTCACTTTTCGTCCAGGGCAAAAATTGAAAGCCAGGGTCGAGGCCTATGCTGGAACCAAGTCATAACGACGAACTACCGGCAATTCCCGGCAAACGCTACTTCACCATCGGTGAGGTCAGTGAACTCTGCGCGGTCAAGCCCCACGTTCTACGTTACTGGGAACAGGAATTCCCACAGCTGAATCCGGTAAAGCGGCGGGGTAACCGTCGCTATTACCAGCGTCAGGATGTGCTGATGATTCGGCAGATTCGTGCGCTCCTGTACGATCAGGGCTTCACCATCGGTGGCGCACGTCAGCGCCTTTCTGGTGACGAAGCCAAGGACGACACCACTCAGTATCGTCAGCTGATCAAACAGATGATCGCCGAGCTCGAGGACGTTTTGCACGTGCTGAAGAAGTAGGGCTAAGAAAAAGTTGCCTTATTTCAAAAGCTTAATGTATAGTTCCTCCCGCTTTCGGTCACCCGAAAGCATCGTCGGGGCGTAGCGCAGCCCGGTAGCGCACTTGCATGGGGTGCAAGGGGTCGAGTGTTCGAATCACTCCGTCCCGACCAAAAAACCCTAGAAAATCCAGTCATTTAGCGGTGACTGGATTTTTTTATGCCTGCGGTTTTTCGTTGCCAATTGAGATTGGCTTGATAGCGATAGGGGATTAGCATTAATCGAGGGTTCGGAGCAGATCAGCTCGCTCTTGCCCAAGCTGATCCACGCAGAAGGAAGAGCAAACTTAATGGTTTTCAGTGAAGATTCGCGCGTCAAGATCCCCTGTATATTGAACCTAGTTCGCCTGGGCTACAGCTACTTCTCTCTGAAGGGGGCTTCCTGGGATGAGCAAACTAATATCTTCCCCGCGCTTTTTTGTTCTTCGCTAGCCAGGATCAACCCTGGCGTGGAAGCCGCTGACATCGACCGCCTGCTGGCGGAAGTCAAGCTGCTGCTGGACAACGAAGACCTTGGCCAGGCTTTCTATGACAAGCTAATCGAGCGCTCGGGCATCCGTCTGATCGACTTTGAGAACTTCGACAACAACAGCTTCCACGTTGTGACCGAGCTGCCCTGCAAAAACGGCGACGACGAGTTTCGGCCTGACATCACTCTGCTTATCAATGGCATGCCGCTGGTCTTTATTGAGGTCAAGAAGCCCCATAACCGTGAAGGCGTATTGGCTGAGCGAAACCGCATCATTACGCGCTGCCGCAATCCGCGTTTCCGTCGCTTCATTAACATCACCCAGTTGATGGTCTTCTCCAACAACATGGAGTACGAAGACGGTTCTCCGCAGCCCATCGAAGGTGCTTTTTATGCCAGCCCTTCCTATGACACGCCGATCTTCAATTACTTCCGTGAAGAGGAAGCGTTGAATCTGGCCGAGCTGCTGGCTGCCGAAGATGACGACGTCGAGAACGCGGTGCTGCGCGACAACAACCTCAACGTCATCAAGCACAGCCCGGAGTTCCTCAGTAATAAGGATCCCGACGCACCGACCAATCGTATCTGCGCGTCATTGTTCAGCCGCCAACGCCTGGCTTTTCTGCTGCGTTTTTCGCTCGTCTATGTCAACGAGGCCGACGGCCTGCATAAGCACGTCATGCGTTATCCGCAGCTTTTCGCCACTAAGGCGATTGAGAGGAAGCTTGATGCCGGCGTACACAAGGGCATCATTTGGCACACCCAGGGTAGCGGTAAAACCGCGCTTGCCTACTACAACGTCCGCTTTCTGACGGACTACTTCCAGCGCCAGGGCATAATCCCCAAGTTCTATTTCATCGTCGACCGGCTCGATCTGCTCACCCAGGCCCAGCGTGAGTTTTCCGGGCGTGGGCTGATCGTACACAGCATCGACAGCCGTGAAGCCTTCGCCCGTGATATCAAGGCCACCCAGGTATTACACAACCACAGCGGAAGGCCCGAGATCACCGTGGTCAACATCCAGAAATTCCAGGATGACCCGGACGTGGTGCGTACCGAGGACTACGACGTCAACATCCAGCGTGTCTACTTCCTTGATGAGGTACACCGCAGCTACAACCCGCAGGGCAGTTTCCTCGCAAATCTAAGCCAGTCGGACCGTAGCGCCATCAAGATTGGACTTACCGGTACTCCTTTGCTCGGCGATGACTACAACTCCCGCGCTTTGTTTGGCGACTACATCCACAAGTACTACTACAACGCATCCATCGCCGACGGCTATACCTTGCGGTTGATCCGCGAAGAAATCGCCACTAACTACAAACTCGTCCTGCAGGAAGCGCTGGCCGCCGTAGAACTGCAGCAGGGTGATATCGACCGCAAGCTCATCTACGCCCACCCTAAGTTTGTCGAGCCCATGCTCGAATACATCGTGCGTGACTTCGAAAAGAGCCGCGGTGCACTAGCTGATACCAGCATCGGCGGTATGGTGATCTGCGACAGCGCCGAGCAGGCCCGGCAGATGTTTGAGATCTTCAACGCTGTTCATGCCAAGCAGGGCCAGCCCAGCCCCAACCTGCAGGATTCCTCGCAGGCCTTGATCGCCGCAGCGAAGCCCGGCAGTTACGCTGCCCGCAGCCTATTGGAAAACCGCGTCAAGAGCGCAGCACTGATCCTGCACGACGTGGGCAACAAGGAAGAGCGCAAGCAATGGGTGGAAGACTTCAAAGCGGGCAAGGTCGACCTACTTTTCGTCTACAACATGCTGCTTACCGGCTTCGATGCTAAGCGCCTGAAAAAGCTCTACCTAGGTCGTGTGATCCGTTCACACAACCTGCTGCAGGCTCTCACTCGCGTCAATCGCACCTACAAGGATTTTCGCTACGGCTATGTGGTTGATTTCGCCGACATCCGCAAGGAGTTCGACGCTACCAACAAGGCCTATTTCGACGAGCTGCAGGCCGAGCTAGGCGATGAGGTTGAGCACTACTCCAACCTGTTCAAATCCGCTGAAGAAATTGCCGAGGAAATCGAAGCGATAAAGGACATCCTATTCAGCTTCAACATCGAAAACGCCGAAGAGTTTTCGCGGCAGATCACCCAAATTCAGGATCGCGCCACGGTGCTGGCGCTCAAGAAAGCACTGGGCGACGCCCGCAGCCTCTATAACCTGATTCGCCTGCAGGCTGACTACGCACTCCTGCAGCAGCTTGATTTTCAGAAGCTTAACCAACTCTACCGCGAAACCTGCAACCACCTCGACATGCTCAACCTGAAAGAGAGCATCGAATCCAGCACTGACACCAGCAACCTGCTCAACTTGGCGCTGGAAGATGTGCTGTTCATGTTCACCAAGATCCGGGAAGAAGAGCTTGTACTGGCTGACAAGCTCAAGAACACTCTGCGCCAGACCCGCGAAGCACTGGCCGACAATTTCGATCAGCAAGACCCCAAGTTCATCACTCTGAGGCAGGAGCTGGAGCGGCTTTTCAAGAAGAAAAAACTCAACGAAGTCACCCAAGACGAAATGACCGCCAATATCGGCGCGCTCAACGCGATTCATGACCAGGTCAAAGAGCTCAACCGGCAGAATAACCAGCTACGCGCCAAGTATCAGGGTGATGCCAAATACACCCGCATACACAAGCGCCTGCAAGAGCGTGGCGGCCTCACGCAAACCGAACGCCGCCTGTTTGAGGCTCTCTCTGGCGTCAAACAGGCGGCCGACGAGCAGGTGTTACAGAACACCCAGCTCGTGAGTAATGAAAGATATTTCGAAGGGATGATGATGCCGCTCGTGATTGGCGAGTTCCAAAATCACCAGAAGATTAAGCTCACCCCAGACGCTTCCCGCACCATCAACCAGTTGGTGGTGGCCGAATATATTAATGAGTTTGCCTCAGGCACCCGAATAGGAACACGTACGTGGTAACGCAGGAATTTGAGCAACGCACTCGCCGGCTGATTGACAGCCTTAAGTCGACTTGCGCCGACTACGGTTTGGGCAACGACGGCAACGAATTCAAGATCATCACCCAGGTCTTTCTCTACAAATTTCTCAATGACAAATTCACCTTCGAAGCGAAGAAAATCCGTCCTGAGCTAAGCCAAGCCCTCACTTGGGAGCAGGCCATGGCTGGCCTTAGCGCAGATGAATTGGAAATGCTGCAATTGCAGTTGGGACCTGACACTCCACGCCTGAAGCCAGAGCACTTTCTAGCTCATCTGTTTGGCCGGCAGAATGAGCCAGAATTCGCGAAGCTGTTTGACGACACCCTGCGCGACATCGCCATTACCAACAACGACATCTTCGCGGTGAAAACCGATGGCGGAGCCAAAGTCACGCTATTTGACCGCGTCAGCGAATACATCTCAGATCCGTCCAAACGCGACAGTTTTTGCCGCGCATTGATCAACAAGCTGGTGGCGTTCAGCTTTGAGCGTATTTTTACGCAGAAGTACGATTTCTACGCAGCGCTCTTCGAATATCTGATCAAAGACTACAACAGTAACAGTGGTGGTAAATACGCCGAGTACTACACGCCACACTCCGTGGCTCAGATCATGGCCGCCATCCTAGTGCCGGAGAAGGTGCGCGGAAAAATCAGGAACGTGAGTTGCTACGATCCGTCCGCGGGTTCCGGCACCCTGCTGATGAATATCGCCCACGCCATTGGCGAGCAGCGTTGCAGTATCTATTCGCAGGACATTTCACAAAAGTCATCCAGCCTGCTACGCCTAAACCTGATCCTCAACAACCTAGTGCATTCCATCCCTAACATCATCCAGGGCAACACCATGCTTCACCCTTACCATCGGGAGGGCAAAGCGCTTAAAAAATTCGACTATATCGTCAGCAATCCACCGTTCAAGATGGACTTTAGCGATTTCCGTAACGCGCTGGACAGCAATGAGCATCGAGAGCGCTTCTTCGCCGGGGTGCCGAGCATACCCAAGCAGGCCGTCGACAAGATGGCCATTTATCAGCTGTTCCTGCAGCACATCATCCATTCGCTGAAACCCGGCGGCAAAGCGGCTGTGGTAGTGCCCACTGGCTTCATCACTACGCAAAGTGGTATAGACAAGGCTATACGCAAGCATTTGGTGGATAACAAAATGCTGGCCGGCGTTGTATCCATGCCTAGCAATATCTTTGCCACTACCGGCACCAATGTGTCCATCCTATTTATCGATGCCGCTAATAAAGAAGACGTGGTGCTGATCGATGCCTCCAATCTCGGAACCAAGGTCAAGGATGGTAAGAACCAGAAGACCCTCCTTTCCGAAGTCGAGGAAGACCACATTATCGCCACTTTCAACGATAAACGAGAAGTGGAGGATTTCTCCAAAGTGGTGAGTTACGAGGAGCTCGCCGCCAAGAATTACAGTCTGAGTGCCGGGCAGTATTTTGAAGTGAGGATTGAATATTCTGACCTAACTCCGGAGCAGTTCAGTGATAAATTGCAAGGCTTTAGCGAAAATTTAGAAAAATTGTTTTCTTTGTCGTCGAATCTAGAACTCCAAATACTCTCGAAAGTAAAATCATTGGAGTTCAAGTAGATGCTAACCAAAAAGACAAAACCCCTTGGTGATCTAGCTGAAAGGATTACTGTTGGTTACGTAGGGTCGATGGCAAGTGAGTATGTCGATAAAGGCATCCCCTTTCTTCGCTCATTAAATATTCGACCATTTTTCTTCGATCCTTCCAATCTAAAATATGTCACGAGTGCATTTCATAACAAGATCAAAAAGTCAACTTTAAGGCCGGGTGACGTGGCTGTTGTTAGGACCGGAAGCCCTGGTGTTGCCGCTGACCGAAAACTGACCCAGTAGAGGCTGTTCTGCCGACTGAAAACTGACCCAGGTGTTCAACTGCTTCTGCTCAATTTTTGAGCA
>NZ_FMZQ01000005.1 GCF_900102635.1 Ectopseudomonas chengduensis
GAACTCGTCCGACATCAAGAGAGCGGTAGCCTTTTTTAGGATCGCTTTCTCCCGTTCCAGTCGGTCGATCCTGGCTTCCAGCTCTTGGATTTTCTGCTGTTCGGGAGTCAATGCTTTGCTTTTCGGGGTGACGCCGAGGCGCTCTTCTTGGAGCTGTTTCACCCAGCGGCGCAATGCCGAGTCCACGACGCCCAGCGAACGGCAGGCCTCGATATGGCTGTAGCCTTGATCCAGCACCAAGACCGCAGCCTCTCGCTTGAACTCGGCAGAAAACGTACGTCGTTGCTTACTCATCGAACACCTCTTAGTGGCGAGGATTTTCGCCTAAATTGGTGTCCGGAATCAGCAGACCACTACAAGCGTATCCTCCCCGCGAGAATGCGAAGAACCATAAAAAAACCGGGCATTAGCCCGGTTTTTTGTGCGCTTGCCAATCAGTCGCGACGACCTTCGACCGGCTTGCCGGCGACGGTGCCGTCCTTGAGCATGATCTGGTATTCCTTGCCGTCGGTCTCCACCTGATGCAGGCGCACCAGCAGGTGACCCCAGTCCTTGGCGAACCACAGCACTGTCTTGCGGGTGCTTTGCGTGGGGTCACGCACGCGCTCGACCTTGATCGCGTCGATCAGGCCAGCCTTGGTGCGCACCACTTCTTCGCCCAGCACACGGAAGTCGTAGGTTTCGATTTCGTCACCGTCGACCACCTGATAGCTCACGCTTTTCTTGCCGGCGGCGACATCCTGTTGCAGGGCGACCTGGTAGGTCGACTTGTCCAGCAGGCCGCGATTGAGCGGGAAGCGTACGGCGTCGCCACGGTCAGTGCCGATAACCTGCTTCTGTTCCCAGTCGAAGTCCTGCTCGACCTTCTTGCCTTTGCCCAGGCCGCTGCGGTTGAGGCGGTAGGTCAGCGGCAGCAGTGCACCGTTGTCGACGCGGAAGGTACTCTCTTCGGTCAGGCCGGCGACCAGCATCGAGGCTTCGAAGTTGAGGGTCCAGCGGCCGTCGTCTTCGCGCTTGAGGCTGCGCTCGGCGCTACCACTAACCGGCAGCTGCTTCCAGTCCGCGGTGTAGCTGGCGGAGAAGGGCTGCAGATCCTCGGCAAGGGCGGGCAGGCTGAACAGTGTCAGGGCGAACAGCAGGGCACGACGCATAGAGTCTCCTAGGTTCGAATCAGGTGGCCGCTGGCGGGCAGCGGCTGGCCATCCAGCATTGCGCCTTGAGCGCCAAGACGCAAGCGGCCTTCGGCAAACCAGCGTACAGCCAGAGGATAGATCTGGTGTTCCTGCTGATGCACGCGCTGGGCCAGGCTTTCGGCCGTGTCATCTGCCATGACTGGCAGCACTGCTTGTACGACCAGAGGGCCACCATCGAGTTCCTCGGTGACGAAGTGCACGCTGCAGCCGTGTTCGCTGTCGCCGGCTTCGATAGCCCGTTGATGGGTGTGCAGGCCTTTGTGCTTGGGCAGCAGTGACGGGTGGATATTGAGCAGGCGGCCTGCATAGTGCTGAACGAAGCCAGGCGTGAGGATGCGCATGAAACCGGCCAGTACCACCAGGTCCGGCTGGTGGGCATCGATGGCCTGGATCAGGGCGGCATCGAAGGCTTCGCGGCCGTCGAACTGCTTGTGATCAAGCAGTTCGGTGGCGATCCCAGCCTGTTTCGCCCGCTCCAGGCCGTAGGCACCGGCGCGGTTGCAGATGACCGCGGCTATGCGGGCCGGATTGCCGTCGTGGGCGACGCTGTCGATCAGCGCTTGCAGATTGCTGCCTGACCCGGAGATCAGGACGACGACATTACAGGGCATCAGTGGGCTTTCAGGTTGTTCAGCTGAACCTGGGCTGCACCTTCTGCCGCTTCGGTGATCTGGCCGATGACCCAAGGTTGCTCGCCGCTGGCGCGCAGGCTGGCCAGGGCGGTTTCGACCTGATCCTGGGCGACGCAGATGACCATGCCGACGCCGCAGTTCAGCACGCGGTGCATTTCATGTTCGTCGACGTTGCCTTGTTCCTGCAGCCAGTCGAACACCGCCGGACGATTCCAGCTGGCCACGTCGATCACCGCCTGGGCGCCTTGCGGCAGCACACGCGGGATGTTGTCCAGCAGGCCGCCGCCGGTGATGTGGGCCATGGCCTTGACCGCACCGGTGTCCTTGATCAGCTTGAGCAGTGGCTTGACGTAGATACGGGTCGGCGCCATCAGCAGGTCGGCCAGGGCCTTGCCATCCAGTTGCACCTGCTCGATGTCGGCGCCGGAGACTTCGATGATCTTGCGGATCAGCGAGTAGCCGTTGGAGTGCGGGCCGGAGGAGGGCAGGGCGATCAGCGCGTCGCCAGTGATGACCTTGGAGCCGTCGATGATTTCGCTCTTTTCCACCACGCCAACGCAGAAGCCGGCCAAGTCGTAGTCTTCGCCTTCGTACATGCCCGGCATTTCCGCGGTTTCACCACCGACCAGGGAGCAGCCGGCCAGTTCGCAGCCAGCGCCGATGCCGGTGACCACGGTTGCGGCGACATCTACGTTGAGCTTGCCGGTGGCGTAGTAGTCGAGGAAGAACAGCGGCTCGGCGCCACAGACCACCAGGTCGTTGACGCACATGGCGACCAGGTCCTGGCCGATGCTGTCGTGCTTGTTCAGGTTCAGTGCCAGGCGCAGCTTGGTGCCGACGCCGTCGGTGCCGGACACCAGCACCGGTTGCTTGTAGCCGGCCGGGATCTCGCACAGGGCGCCGAAGCCGCCCAGGCCGCCCATGACTTCCGGACGCGCAGTGCGCTTGGCGACGCCTTTGATGCGTTCGACCAGGGCTTCACCGGCATCGATGTCGACGCCTGCGTCCTTGTAGCTGATGGAGGGTTGCTTGCTCATAGATCCGGGCCTTTGGATGGGGAGTTCGTGTAGGCGCCGACGTGGCGCGGGCTCATCCAAGGAGCCCGGCGCGCGTACCGGCTGGCGAAGGCGCGCGATTTTATCAGGCTTGCCCGGCAGCGGCCACTCGCGTGCATGCGCTTCGTCGCAGGCGCTGGCTCTGGTTGCCGGGGCTTGAGCGGCTGTTTAAGGTATAGGCCTTTGTGCCTGCCCGCCGTGCGGCCATCCCTTGCGAGAGTCCACCCCAATGCGTTTGCCCATCCGCCTGCTGTTCTTCTGTCTGTCGCTCCTGAGCCTGCCAGCACTGGCCGCGCCGGTTACCGGTCTTTATCAGGTGCGTGAACCCGTGGCGGATCAACAGCCGGAAAGCCGCGACGCGGCCATGCAGAAGGCCCTGCAGACCCTGGTGCTGCGCTTGACCGGTGATGCCAAGGCGCTGCAGAGCGCCGGTTTGGAAGGACTGCGCAAGGACCCGCAACAGATCGTCAGCCAGTACGGTTATGAAGGCGACGCGCTGTTGGTCGAATTCGATCCGGCCAGTACCGATCAGCAACTGCGTCAGGCTGGCCTGGCCCTGTGGGGCGCCAACCGCCCGGCAATCCTCACCTGGTGGCTCAACGAATCGCCGGAAGGCAGCCAGCTGGTTGGCGAAAGCCAGAGTGCATCGGCACTGCTGCGCGATGCTGCTCAGCATCGTGGTCTGCCGCTGCGTCTGCCCCTGGCGGACCTCAGTGAGCAGGCGCTGGGCAGTGCCGATACGCTGCTGGCCAACGATCCGCGGGCACTGGGTGAGGCCTCCGAGCGTTATGGCGCCGATGCCTTGCTGGCCGTGCAGGCGACCGAAAGCGGCGGTAACTGGCAGGCTACCTGGCGCCTGTGGCTGGGCGACGAGCGTGAACAGGGCAAGGCTGAGGGCGCCGATCAGGCTGCGCTGGCCGATGCAGTGCTGCTGGCCGTGGCCGAGCGTCTGGCGCCGCGGTTCGTCGTCAAGCCTGGCGCGGCGCAGAGCCTGACGCTGGTGATCGAAGGTGCTGACCTGGGACGTTTCGCGGCGCTGGAGCGCTTGCTCGAACCCTTCGCCGCGCGTTTGCAGGAGATCGACGGCCAGCGCCTGGTCTATCAGGTCAGTGCCAGCCCGGAGCAACTGCGCGCGCAGCTGGCATTGGCTCAGCTCCAGGAGGTCAGCGAACCGCTCGACGCCGCAGCGCCGGTAGAGGCTCCTGAAACGGGTGCAACCGAGGCTCCGCAGGTGAAACCGCGCACCGATCAGTTGCGCTTTCGCTGGTAGAATTGGCGCCGGGTAGACCACAGCCCAGTTACACGGCGCCTTTCGGGCGCCGTTTCGCATCGAGGACGCGAGCATGACCGATTCCACCCGTTGGCTATGGATAGCTGGGCTGTTTCTGCTCGGCTGGCTGCTGTACCTGCTACACCCGATTCTTTCTCCGTTCCTAATCGGCATCCTGCTGGCCTATCTGGGGGATCCGCTGGTCGACCGTCTCGAGCGGCATCGCCTGTCGCGCACTGGCGGCGTGGTGGTGGTGTTCACGCTGTTCTCGCTGCTGTTGCTGATCCTGCTGCTGGTATTGGTGCCCATGCTGGGGAGGCAGCTGGTGCGTCTGTATCAACTGGCGCCGGAGATGCTCGACTGGCTGCAGGGCACTGCCTTGCCCTGGTCGCAGTCGCACCTGGGCCTGCAGAATGATCTGCTGCAGGTCGATCAGCTCAAGCAGGTCTTTACCGACAACATCGGCAAGACCACCGACGTGCTCAAGGCGGTGCTGGCTCAGGCGACTTCTTCAGGCCTGGCGCTGCTGGCCTGGCTGGGCAACCTGCTGCTGATTCCGGTGGTGAGCTTCTACCTGATGCGTGACTGGGATGTGCTGGTCGAGCGGTTGCGCCGCCTGCTGCCGCGCCAGCGCGAGGGGCTGGTGGTCAAGCTGGCGGGCGAATGTCATGAAGTACTGGGCGCCTTCCTGCGCGGCCAATTGCTGGTGATGCTGGCACTGAGCGTCATCTATTCCGCTGGCCTGATGCTGGTGGGCTTGGAGCTGGGATTGCTGATCGGTGTGCTGGCGGGACTGGCGAGCATCGTGCCCTACATGGGCTTTATCGTCGGTATCGGTGCAGCGCTGACTGCTGCGCTGTTCCAGTTCGGTCTCGAACCCTATCCGCTGATCGGTATCGGCGTGGTGTTCATGATTGGTCAATTGCTCGAAGGCATGGTCCTCACGCCCATGCTGGTGGGCGATCGCATCGGCCTGCATCCGGTGGCGGTGATCTTCGCCATCCTCGCTGGCGGCCAGCTGTTTGGCTTCACCGGCGTGCTGCTGGCCTTGCCGGTCGCCGCAGTGATCATGGTTCTGCTGCGCCATGCCCATGATTTGTATAAACTTTCCGGCCTTTACGGAGAGTCCAACAGCGGTTCCGACGAACCGACGAGGTAGGGTCTGTTCCCGTTTCGCCGCGGCCGCGCCGGAGCCAGTTTTTGCGCGGGGCAAGGCATGAGGAGAGAGATTTGGTTATTCCAAATGAACGACGAATAACGCAGCAGCGCGCAAAAACTGGCCCGGCCCTTCGGGTTGCGCGGCAAATGGCGCCATGCTGCGTTGTGGAGCTTGGCAAGGGAGCGACCATTACCTGCGCTCCACACCTGGCCTGGCGCCATTTGGCGCAGCAACGCGGCTCGCGCCGAAACGGGAACAGACCCTGAGCATGAAACCTATCCAGCTGCCTCTGGGGGTGCGTCTGCGTGACGACGCCACCTTCGCCAACTACTACCCCGGCGCCAATGCTGCGGCCCTGGGCTATGTCGAGCGTCTGTGCGAGGCCGATGCCGGCTGGACGGAAAGCCTGATCTATCTGTGGGGCGCTGAGGGCGTAGGGCGTAGCCACCTGCTGCAGGCTGCCTGCCTGCGTTTCGAGCAGCGTGGCGAAGCGGTGGTCTATCTGCCGCTCAGCGAAGTGGTGCAGCACGGCCCGGAGCTGCTCGACAACCTTGAGTTGTGCGAGCTGGTCTGCCTCGATGATCTCGATGCAGTGGCTGGCCGCAGCGACTGGGAAGAGGGTTTGTTCCACCTGTTCAACCGTTTGCGTGACAGCGGCCGGCGTCTTTTGCTGGCTGGCACCATGTCGCCGCGTGAGCTGCCCATTCAACTGCCCGATCTGAAGTCGCGATTGACCCTGGCACTGGTCTTCCAGCTGCATGAACTGTCCGATGAGGACAAGCTGCGCGCCCTGCAGCTGCGTGCCTCGCGTCGTGGTCTGCAGATGAGCGACGAGGTTGGTCGCTTCATCCTCACTCGTGGTGAGCGCAGCATGAGCGCGTTGTTCGAGCTGCTGGAACGCCTCGATCAGGCCTCGCTGCAGGCCCAGCGCAAGCTGACCATTCCCTTTCTCAAGGAAACCCTGGGCTGGTAGGGGCAGGGGTCTCAAGCTGCCAGCAAGAGCGTAGCCCGGATGCAATCCGGGAATCCTGACACACAATCCCGGATTTCATCCGGGCTACGGGCTAGCTCGCGACTATTCCCTGCATGAAATCAGCGATTGCTCTGGCGCAGGCCTTTGGCTGTGTCTGCAGGATGAAGTGCGGACCATCCAGGCGAATCTGGCGGATGTCGCCGCAAGTCTGGGCCAGTCGTTCTGCAGCGCTGTCTGCGACCAGCCGATCCTGCTGCGGCCAGAGGTGCAGGCAGGGTAGATCCACGGCTTGCGTCGGTGCTTGCAGGCTGGCCAGCGTCGCCATTCGCGCGTGCAGCAGCCTCTGATCCAGCCGGCGAATTTCCCTCCGCACCTGTTGCAGGATGTGCTCGTCTGCCGTTATACCCAGGCACAGGGCGCGCAGCAGCCAGGGCTGTGTGGCCAGTGCCTGGGGCATGGGCAGATGCGCGAGCAGGGCCAGGGCAGGATTGGGCCTGCTCAGAAACGAGGCGGCGAAGATGAGGCCTTGTAGGCCGGTGGGCTGGCGCAGGGCAAATTGGTAGGCGAGAGGGCCGGAAAACGATTCGCCCAGTAACACGAAAGGTGTCGTACCAAGCTGCTCGAATAGTGCGTCGGCCAGGCTTGGATAATCCTGCGGCCCTTGTTCCGGCAGGCTCAGTGGCCAGCAGTCGGTGCCTGCGAGGGTCTCGAGCAAGGGCGTGAAGAGGGCACTGCTGCCATTGAGGCCAGGCAGGAGCACCAGGCGCATCAGACTTCTCCGGCCAGCTTGCGGTCGTACTGAAAGCGCCAGCGCGTATACAGCAGCGCCGTGCAGAACAGGCCGAAGCTGATCACCGCCTCCAACGCGCCGAACAGTGCGCGCGCCGGGTCGATGGCGGCCAGTACGCCCTGGATGAAGTAGATGTTGACCACGAAGCAGGCCCAGGCATGGGCACGGGCGTTGCCCATCAACATCCCGGGGGCGAGTAGCGCCAGTGGCAGCAGCTGAATCGCCAATACAACCCCGATCCGCGCGCCATGCAGATCGGCGAAGGCCAGGTTCCACACCAGCAGCAGGGTCAGCAGGGTGATGAAACTGAACAGGCTCAGTGCTCGACTGAGTTTGACCCGTGGCTCCAGCCATTCAAGGCTGGGCAGGGGTTTCTTCGCTCGGGCCACGTTCAGCGCTCCAGTTTGCTGGCGGTTTGCGCCAGGCGTTGACCCAGTGCACGGCACAGGGCGATTTCATGTTCGTCCAGCGCGCGTTTGCCGTCGCCGCCCGCATGGTGGCTGGGGCCGTAAGGCGTACCACCGCCGCGGGTTTCGAGCAGGGCCGATTCGCTATAGGGCAGGCCGCAGACCAGCATGCCGTGGTGCAACAGAGGCAGCATCATCGACAGCAGGGTGGTCTCCTGGCCGCCATGCAGGCTGGCGGTGGAGGTGAACACGCCTGCCGGCTTGCCGACCAGTTCGCCGGTCAGCCACAGGTTGCTGGTGCCATCGATGAAGTACTTGAGTGGTGCGGCCATGTTGCCGAAACGGGTCGGGCTGCCCAGGGCCAGACCCGAGCAGTTCTTCAGGTCGTCCAGGGTGGCGTACATGGCGCCGTCCTCCGGCACGCTCGGCGCCACGGCCTCGCATTCGCTGGATACCGCCGGCACCGTGCGCAGGCGTGCTTCCAAACCAGCCAGCTCGACGCCACGGGCAATCTGTTTGGCCATCTGCGCAGTGGCGCCATGGCGACTGTAGTAGAGGACGAGGATGTAGGGCGTGTTCATGCCAGCAGCTCCAGCACTTTTTCCGGTGGGCGACCGATCACGGCCTTGTCGCCAGCGATCAGGATCGGGCGCTCGATCAGCTTGGGATGCTTGACCATCGCCTCGATCAACTGAGCTTCGCTCAAGCTGGCGTCAGCCAGGCCCAGTGCCTTGTATTCGTCTTCACCTGTACGCAACAGGTCGCGGGCGGCGATACCCAGTTTGCCGAGCAGGCTCTTGAGTTCGCTGGTGCTGGGTGGCGCTTCCAGATAGCGCACTACTTGCGGTTGCAGGCCGCGGGCTTCGAGCAGCTCCAGAGCACCGCGGGATTTCGAGCAGCGCGGGTTGTGGTAGAGGGTCAGGTCGGTCATGGTGGCTCGCATCCGGCTTGAAGTGGCGGCTATTCTAACCGCCTGATGCGCGGATGCACGCAAACCGCTGGGCCGCTTTGCTGCGACCTTTTCACGCGGCGTATTGTCTGTCTGTTTGGGTTTGAGGGCTAAGGAGAGGTCATGCAGGTTCGTTTTAAGGACTGGCTGGGGTTCTGGCTGAGTCTCTATAAGCGTTTCGTGGAGAACCGTGGCGCCGGCAACGCGGCGGCGTTGACCTACACCACCCTGTTCGCCGTGGTGCCGATGATGACCGTGACCTTCGCCATGCTTTCGGCCATTCCGGCATTCAAGGGCGTGGGCGAGGACATCCAGGGGTTCATCTTCAACAACTTCGTACCTTCCACTGGCGAGACGGTGCAGGAATATCTGCGTGAGTTCACCACCCAGGCGCGGCAGTTGACCTGGTTTGGTGTGGGGCTGCTGGCCGTCACCGCCTTCCTCATGCTGGTAACCATCGAGAAGACCTTCAACGTGATCTGGCGGGTGCGCCAGCCGCGCCGCGGCATGTCCAGTTTCCTGCTGTACTGGGCGATTCTCAGCCTCGGACCGCTGCTGCTGGGTGCAGGTTTTGCGGTCAGTACCTATATCGCCTCGCTGTCGCTGATTTCCGGGCCGGACGCAGTAGTCGGCGCCAGGACTCTGCTTGCCTTCACGCCGTTGCTATCGAGCATTGCGGCCTTCACCTTGCTCTATGCGGCGGTCCCCAATACTCGGGTGCCCTTGCGCCATGCGGTGCTGGGCGGCTTGTTCAGCGCTGTGCTGTTCGAAGTGGCCAAGGCGCTGTTCGGCCTCTACGTGCGCCTGTTTCCCGGTTATCACCTGATCTACGGTGCCTTCGCCACGGTGCCGCTATTTCTGGTGTGGATCTATCTGTCCTGGTTGATCGTGCTGCTGGGTGCCGAGCTGGTGTACGGCCTCTCGCAACCACGGCACTGGCGTCGCGACCCCATCCCCAAGGGATTGATTCTGCTGGTGGTGTTGCGCCTGTTGCTCAAACGCCAGCAGAAGGGCGAAGCCCTGCATTACGGCGATATGCAGCGTGCTGGCTGGCGTTTACCGGAAGACGAGTGGAACCAGGTGATGGACTTTCTCGAGCGTGAGCACCTGGCTTGCAAGGCCAGCGGTGGAGGTTGGGTGCTGTGCCGTGATCTGCACAATTTTGCCCTGCATCAGTTGCTCGAGTGCAGCCCTTGGCCGTTGCCGACTCTGTCGCAACTACCGGCTCAGCTCGACGAACCCTGGTATCCGGCATTGCGCGAGGGACTGGAGCGCCTGCAAGCGGAGCGCGAGGAGCAGTTCGGAGTCAGTCTGGCGGATTGGTTACCGGGGAAGGGCTGAGCACACTTGCGTGACATTGTGGGCGACGGTGAATGAGAGAGGGCGCCGAAAAGGGGTGACAAAAAGCGTCAGTTTAAGGCGTTGCCCAGGCCTGCTGTGATCTGGGTGCAGGGGCAGGCGTCAATGAATGCGTTACAGAAGGTCTGGCACGCTTCTAGCTACAGCAAGGTCAGTTGCTATCGAACTGCCAGCAGGGCAGGGATCGCTGAGGACGCAGGCAGTAATGACGGTAAAAAACAGGGTAATCCACCTTCATCGACGCGATCCGCAGGAAGCGCTGACGCGGCTCAATCGAATCACCGGGTTGCATTTCGCACGCTGGCCGGAGTCGCTGCTCGAGCATGTGGCTGCCGAAAACCTGCAGCCAGACGCCGACGATTCAAGTCCGCAGGCCGCGCCCAGCCCCGGAGTTTCCTCCGGCTGAAAGCAAAACCCCGCGTCGATGCGCGGGGTTCGATGTTGCAGTTGTGGATCAGGCCATGGCCTGGCGGCTTTCGCTGTTGGCCAATTCGACGGCCTGAACGAAGAACTCCTCGACTACCAGGCTCTGCGCCGGCACCGCCGAGCGCAGGCGCACCTGCATGTCCTCGATCTTCAGCCGCACCGGCATGCGAGCGACCCCGGAGAGCAGGATCTTGCCATGGGCATTGACCTTGCCGTGGTCGACATTCACCTCGCGACGCTTGTCCCCGTCGCGGTAACTCACCAGCAGCGATACCGGCAGATTGGCCAGCCCCGGCAATTGCAGCCAGGTGGCGACGTTGTATTCGGCTACGCGGCCCTCGTAGGGCGTGACCAGCAGGTGAGCGACGTCGACGATGCGCGAGGGCACGGAGCCAATCAGCTTGTCTTGCGCTTGGGACATGGTGAAATTCCAGGCTGGGTGAGACTTGAGTGCCAGGAATTATAAGCACCCACCTGCTGGCGAAACTGTGCACTCGGCGGACAGGCCGCGTGACTGGAGTCGCAGTTTCGCATATCAGGCCAGGCGCAGCGGGTGACGGGTAACCGATGAGGTCTGCAGGTTGCTTTCGGGCAGCGGCAGGATCGCTTGGTTGTGCACGCTGGCCAGCTGCAGCCAGAGGTGCTCGCCGGAGCTGAACTGGCCGTTGGGCAGCCACAGGCCGTGGTGCCAACCGTTGCCGGGGGCCGGGGTGCTCTGCAGCACACCAGGGTGAGTTTGCGCATTGGGGGCGCGGCGCAGCCAGACCGGACGTGGCAGACCTTTGAGATAGCGCAGCCCGAGGTGCAAGCCTTCGCTATTGAGATGACGCCAGCGCACCAATGCCAGAGTCGGTGTGCCATTGGTAAGCAGCAGAACCAGTTGCCCAACCTGCAGTTGTCCGCCCTCGTTGGCGTTGCACAGCAGGCGCGCGCCACCTGGGCTGGCATCGAGAATCTGCGCCTCGGTGCGTTGCGGCAGCTTGTCCAGCAATTGCGCATGGATGGCCGGCAGGCCCACCACCAGACTGCACTGTCCGTCCAGTTCGGCGCGTTCATGGCGACGTTGCTGGCGGCCCAGCCAGTGCTGGCGTACCCGTTCGAGCAACTGGCGCTCCTGCATGCTTTGCAGCGGCGCGGGTTCGTGCAGGGCGATCAGCAGCGCGCCCAGTTCGAAGCGGCGCAGGTTGGCGGCTTTGCCTTCGATACGTTGTTCGAAACTCAGGCAGGCCTGTGATTCGCTGAGGTCGACTACCGGGCCTTCGGCGTCGTCTTCCTCGTCCCAGGCTTGCAACCTGGCCAGCGCCGCCAGAGGTGCCAGCGCGCTGAACAGGGTCAGGCATTCGCCTTCATCGAGATGGAAGGGATTGCTCAGGGCCAAGAGCAGCATCTGCTGGTAAAGGCCGCGCAGGGTACTGGCCGGTTTCGGCTCGAAGGCCGCCGCCACTGGTTCGTCCAGACACTGCTGGTGCTCGCCGATCCAGTACAGCAGGTGGCTGTCGCGCCAGAGCGCTGCAGGTGGCTCCTGGTACAGCTGGTAGTGGCGCAGCAACTGCTGGGCAAGGAAATGCTGGGCCATGTACAGGCACCAGGCCAGGTGTGGCATCGACGGCTGGCGACCCTGCAGGATTTGCAGCAGCAGGCGTTTGAAGCCGATCGCCAACTCGCCGCAGAAACGCACGAACAGCGTGCTTGGCGGATGCTGGCGATTGGCAAGGCTGGCGTAATGGCGGTACTCGTCACTGAAGTTTTGCAGCGCACGCTGCCTTTCCAGTAAGGTCAGAGCGCTGCGATTGAGCGAAAACAACAGGCCCAGCACTTGTTGCAGGCCATTTTCCGGCTCCAGATGGCGAGCTGCCGCGAGTCGTTGAGCGATTTCCGCTGGCGATACGCTGTTGTCCTCGCGGATGTCCGGTACTTCCAGGCGCAGGGCATCCAGCGTCATATCAACCCCGGGTGGACGAGGATCGAGTACATGGGCTTAGGGCTCCGGAGTTTCGGCAAGGCTGTTATGGGTATCTGCGCCGGTCTGCTGCTGACGGCTTGTGCCGAAGATTACGGCCTTGATCAGCATGGACGAAAGGTAACGGCTGAGAGCCTGGATGGCCAGTGGCTAGTCATTAATTATTGGGCTGAGTGGTGTGCGCCGTGCCGCACGGAAATCCCCGAGCTCAACGCTCTGGAAGAACAGCTGAAAACCCAGTCGGCGCGGGTGATCGGCGTCAATTTCGATGCCCTGCAGGGCGATGACCTCAAGCGTGCCGCGGACAGTTTCGACATTCGCTTCACCGTGCTGGCGCAGGACCCGGCGGCGCGCTTCGAGCTGCCGCGCAATGACGTGCTGCCGGTGACCTACATTGTCGACGCCGATGGCAGGCTGCGTGAGCGCCTGGTAGGCGAGCAGACGGCCGCCGGCCTGCTCGAACAATTGCAGCAACTTCGTCAGAACTAGAATCGCGCAGGGTGCGCCCTGTCACCCCGTGCGGGGAAGTCATGGCGCTTACCAACCCGGCACCCCGCTCATGTCCGGCAACTGGTGGGCGATGCCCTTGTGGCAGTCGATGCAGGTGGCTTCGCCGCTGGCCAGCGCGCTGGAATGCATCTGCCTGGCGCGCGGGCTCTGCTTGGTGAAGTCCATGTAGTCGAAGTTATGACAGTTGCGGCACTCCAGCGAGTCGTTGGCCTTGAGCCGCGCCCATTCATGCTCGGCCAGCTCGCGGCGGTGGGCGAGGAACTTGTCGCGGGTGTTGATGGTGCCGAAGATCTTGCCCCAGACCTCCTTTGATGCCTGCATCTTGCGCGCGATCTTGTCCGTCCACTGGTGTGGCACGTGACAGTCCGGGCAGGTGGCGCGCACTCCGGAGCGGTTGCTGTAGTGAATGGTGTCCTGCAGCTCCACATATACGTTGTCGCGCATCTCGTGGCAGGAGATGCAGAACTGCTCGGTGTTGGTGGCCTCCAGTGCGGTGTTGAAGCCGCCCCAGAAAATGATCCCGGCGATGAAACCGCCCAGGGTGAGAAAGCCCAGGCTGTAATGCACGCTCGGGCGACGCAGGATGCCCCAGTACTCCTTGAGCAGGGCCATTAACGACTTCATGGGAGGCCTCCTCAGGGTTTCGCCGTGCCGGCTGCTTCGTCTTCGAGCAGGTGGTCGATATTGCGGAAGCTATTGTCGACCAGGGGTTTGACTTCCTGCTGAGTCACATGGCACTGGGTGCAGAAGTAGCGTCGCGGCGACACGGCTGCCAGCGGCTGGCCGTCACGATCCATGTAGTGGGTGATGCTGATCATCGGCGCCTGGCTGCGGGCGCTACCTGCGCGGCTGTGGCAGGTTAGGCACTTGTTGCCGTTGGCGTCCACCTGGTAGCCGCGAATGCTGTGCGGGATGGTCGGTGGCTGTTCCGGGTAGTTGCGCTCGCGGCGCAGGTCCTTGTTCTCCTCGTTGCCCAGCACCGGTGCCGGTAGTGTCTGACTGAGGGTGCCGCCGGGGCGGCGGCCGTCCGGCGCGGGGGCGTCGAGTGGGTAATTGAGCTCACCGGCGATGGCCAGGCCGAAGGCGGCGAGCAGTAGCAGAGGTAGGAAACGCAGGCTCATGACGGCTCTCCTCAGGCCAGGCTGACCAGTTCGATCTTCACCGCACACTTCTTGTAATCGGCCTGCTTGGAGATCGGGTCGGTGGCGTCCAGGGTGACCTTGTTGATCAGTTTGTTGGCGTCGAAGAAGGGCACGAATACCAGGCCGCGCGGTGGCTTGTTGCGCCCGCGGGTTTCGATGCGCGCGCGGATCTCGCCGCGCCGGCTGATCACCTTGACCTCGCTGCCGCGCCGCGCCTTGAGCGCCCTGGCGTCGTCCGGGTGCATGTACACCAGCGCGTCAGGCACCGCGCCGTGCAGCTCCTCGACACGCTGGGTCATGCTGCCGGTGTGCCAGTGCTCCAGCACGCGGCCGGTGCTGAGCCAGAACGGGAAGTCGTCATCCGGCGCCTCGGCTGGCGGCTCGTAGGGCAGGGCGAAGATCAGCGCGCGCTTGTCCGGGTAACCGTAGAACTGCACGCCGCTGCCTTTTTCCACGTAGGGGTCGTGGCCCTCGCGATAGCGCCAGCGCGTCTCCTTGCCATCGACCACCGGCCAGCGCAGGCCGCGCTCGGCGTGATAGCTGTCGAACGGCGCCAGGTCATGGGCATGACCGCGGCCGAACTGGGCGTATTCCTCGAACAGACCCTTCTGCAGGTAGAAGCCGAAGGCTTCGGCTTCGTCGTTGGCGTAGCCGGCCTCGATCTGTTCGCTGGGGAACTGGTCGACCTGGCCATTGGCGAACAGCACCTGATACAGCGTCTTGCTCTTGTATTCCGGGGCCTTGGCCAGCAGCTCTGCGGGCCATACCTCGTCGGTGGTGAAGCGCTTGGAAAATTCCACCAGTTGCCAGAGGTCGGACTTGGCCTCGCCCGGCGCCTTCACCAGTTGATGCCAGAACTGCGTGCGGCGCTCGGCATTGCCGTAGGCGCCTTCCTTCTCCACCCACATGGCGCTGGGCAGAATCAGGTCGGCGGCCTGGGCCGAGACGGTGGGGTAGACATCGGAGACGATGACGAAGGCCTGCGGGTTGCGCCAGCCCGGCAGGACCTCCTGCATGATGTTGGGGCCGGCCTGCATGTTATTGCTGACCTGCGTCCAGTAGACCTTGAGCACGCCGTCCTTGAGCTTGCGGCTCTGCTCCACGGCATGGAAGCCGGGCTTTTCCTGGATGGTGCCGGCCGGCAGCTTCCAGATCTTCTCGGCGGTTTCGCGGTGCTTGGGGTTGGCCACCAGCATGTCGGCCGGCAGGCGATGGGAGAAGGTACCCACTTCTCGCGCGGTGCCGCAGGCCGACGGTTGGCCGGTGAGGGAGAAGGGGCTGTTGCCCGGTTCGCTGATCTTGCCGGTTAGCAGGTGCAGGTTGTAGATCAGGTTATTGGCCCAGACGCCGCGGGTGTGTTGGTTGAACCCCATGGTCCAGAACGACATGACCCTGCGCTTGGGGTCGGCGTACAGTTCGGCCAGGGCCTTGAGGCGCTCGGCCGCCACGCCGCTCTCCTTCGCGGTGCGCTCCAGTGTGTAGGGTTTGACGAAAGCGGCGAACTGCTCGAAGGACATGTCCTCCCAGGTGTTGGCCTTGGCCGCGTTCTTGGCCTGCATCTCCAGCGGGTTGTCGGCGCGCAGGCCGTAGCCGATGTCGTCGGCGCCGCGGGCGAACTTGGTGTGTTTGCCGACGAAGTCCTTGTTCACCGCGCCGCTTTCGATGATGTGATTGGCGATGTAGTTGAGGATCAGCAGATCGGTCTGCGGTTTGAACACCAGCGGGATGTCGGCCAGATCGAAGCTGCGGTGCTCGAAGGTGGAAAGCACGGCGACCCTGGTGTTCGGCTGGCTGAGGCGACGATCAGTGACCCGGCTCCAGAGGATCGGGTGCATCTCGGCCATGTTCGAGCCCCACAGCACGAAGGCGTCGGCAGCCTCGATATCGTCGTAGCAGCCCATCGGCTCGTCCATGCCGAAGGTGCGCATGAAGCCCATCACCGCCGAGGCCATGCAATGACGCGCGTTGGGGTCGATGTTGTTGCTGCGAAAGCCGGCTTTCATCAGCTTGTTGGCGGCGTAGCCTTCCCACACCGTCCACTGGCCGGAGCCGAACATGCCGACGGCCTCCGGGCCATGCTCGGCCATGGCCTGCTTGATCTTCTGCGCCATGATGTCGAAGGCCAGGTCCCAGCTCACCGGCTGGAATTCGCCCTGCTTGTCGTACACACCGTTCTTCATGCGCAGCAGCGGCTGATTCAGGCGGTCGACGCCATACATGATCTTCGACAGGAAGTAGCCCTTGACGCAGTTCAGGCCGCGGTTGACCTCGGCCTTGACGTCGCCATGGGTGGCCACCACGCGGTTGTCGCGGGTGGCCACCATCACGCTGCAGCCGGTACCGCAGAAGCGGCAGGGCGCCTTGTTCCAGTCCAGGCGGGTCATGTCCGCCTCGGTGATCAGGTTGCTGGCGGTGCTGACGATGGGCAGGCCGGCCGCCGCTGCGGCGATGGCAGCGGCGTTAGCTTTGGCGAATTCACGGCGGGTTAGCTTCATTCTGAGTCTCCTTCTGCTTCGAGGAGTTCGTGGTAGACCAGGGCGGCATTGAGCACGCCCGGCAACGCGTTGATCTGTTCGATACGCGCGAGGATGTGCCGCTCGTGTTCGGTCTCCAGCACCACCACCAGCTTGCCCTGAGGGCTCTCCTGGTGCAGTTCGAGACCGTCGAGCTGGCGCAGGTTGGCCTTCACCGCGCCAAGCAGTTCGGGGCGTACATGTACCAGCAGGCTGGCGATATGCAGGGGGGCGGCCATGTTCCGTGGCTCCGTCTGGTGAGTAACGATCAGGTGGGTGGGCCAGGCGGCCCCAGCAGCATCTGCATGAACCAGATGATGAATCCGTAGCCGCCGACCAGGGCGACGGAGAGGAGGGGGAAGAGGCAGACGACGAGAAAGACGAACAGGCGGGTTTCCTTGCCTTTCGTGGCTTTGCCCTCGGGCGTGGTATCCATTCGCTCGGCTCCATTGTGTTCCGTATCTGAGGCTAGACCTTAGCTTTAGTAAGGGCAAAGTCCGTTGAGCTGAATCAAGGCTTGGTCGATTGTCCAAGGCGGTGCAGGCGCGCTCGGATTATCGATAGCGTGCTAATATTTGCTCTTGATTTCATTCGCGGGGATGCGCGCCGGATCTGCTTTCGGGTCGTGATCCATTGCTTGCCTGCCCCATGTTTCGTGAGTCGTTCTGCCCATGTCCGCTTCCCATCTCAGTCGTGGTAGCGCCGGTTATCGGCGCGCCACCCTGGCGCTGTTCTGCGCCGGTTTCGCCACCTTCGCCATGCTCTACTGCGTGCAGCCGCTGCTACCTTTGCTGGCGGCGCACTTTCGCGTTTCTGCGGCCAGCAGCAGCCTGGCGCTGTCGCTGACCACTCTTAGTCTGGCGCTGTGCCTGCTGGTATCCGGTGCGCTGGCCGAGAGCTGGGGGCGCAAGCCGGTCATGGCTGCGGCGCTGGGTTTGGCAGCGATGCTGGGGATTGCCTGCGCACTGGTCGAAGAGTGGGGCAGTTTGCTGGTTCTGCGCGCGCTGCTGGGGCTGGCGCTGAGTGGTTTGCCCGCGTTGGCGATGGCCTACGTTGGGGAAGAGTTTGACCCCGAAGCGCTACCGGCGGCGATGGGGCTGTATATCGGCGGTACGGCGCTGGGCGGTTTGCTCGGGCGCCTGCTCGCCGGCCTGCTCAGTGACCTGGGCGGTTGGCCCTGGGCCCTTGGCGGCATTGCCGGGCTCGGCCTGTTGGCGTTGGGGCTGTTTCTCTGGCTGCTGCCGCCGTCGCGGCATTTCACCGCCCAGCCGTTGTCCTTGCGCGGCCTGTTGCGCAACTTCGCCCTGCACCTGAGCAACCCGCGCTTGCGCGTGCTGTTCGCTCTGGCCTTCCTGCTCATGGGCGGTTTCGTTGCGCTGTTCAACTATGTCGGCTTTCGTCTGGCCGGAGAACCTTTCAATCTGTCGGCGACGGTGATCGGCCTGCTGTTCACCGTCTACCTGCTGGGCATCTTCAGTGCCGGTTGGGCAGGGCGCCTGGTACCACGCTTCGGCGCACGCCAGGTGCTGCACGGCGGGATCGGCTTGATGTTGTTGGGTGTGGCCTTGTGTGCGACGCCCTGGTTAAGCGCTGCGGTGATCGGGCTGGCGCTGTTCACTCTGGGTTTCTTCGCGGCTCATGCGGTTGCCAGCGGGCAGGTCGGTATCCATGCGCAGGAGGCCAAGGCGCAGGCCTCGGCGTTGTACCTGTGTGCCTATTACCTCGGTTCCAGCCTGGTGGGCTACGTTGGTGGTTATGTCTGGGAGCACGCCGGCTGGCTGGCGTTACTCGGCGTTCTGGCCTCGTTGTTTATCCTCGCCAGCGCTCTGGTACGGCGTATCTAGGCTGTTTGCCGCTCGTTCAGTGCAGGTTCAAGGAGGGTTCAGGAGGGATTCAGTAGTCTTCCCGCAGACTTGTTGCCGAGTTGATCAAAACTGCAACGAGAGGAACGATTCAATGAAAATCACCCTGAACCGTATCGCATTCGCTACCTGCCTGGCCCTGGGCGCAACCGTGGCCCAGGCCAACGACAATTTCGTCGGCCTGACCTGGGGTCAGACTGACAACAACATCCAGAAATCCAACGCGCTGAATGCCAACCTCGGCAACCCCAAGTTGGACAAAGTGATCGATGGCGAGGGTACCTGGGGTATCCGTGCCGGCCAGAAGACCGCCGATGGTCGCTATTACGCGACTTACGAGAATGTTTCCGACAGTCACAATGGCTACAAACTGCGTCAGCAGAATCTGCTCGGCAGCTACGACATGTTCGTCCCGCTGGGTAGCAACAACACCAAGCTATTCGGTGGTGTAACCGCCGGTCTGGTCAAGCTCGAGCAGGAGAGCCGTGGCTTCTCCCGTGACAGCGACATTGGATTTGCTGCAGGTTTGCAGGCCGGTATCCTGCAGGAATTGAACAGCAATACATCGATCGAAGCCGGCTATCGTTACCTGCGTACCAACGCCAGCACAGAAATGGCACCGCGTGGTGAGGGCAAGGCCGGGTCGCTGGATCTGCATAGCAGTTCGCAGCTCTACCTCGGCGCCAACTTCGCCTTCTAATGGCGGCTTAGCGTTAGCAGGCCGGGCTTCTGCCCGGCCTTCGTACAACTAAAAAGGGGAAGTCTCATGAAATTGCTGGTGGTGGAGGATGAGGCGTTGCTGCGTCACCATCTGTTCACTCGCCTCAGTGAAAACGGGCATGTGGTGGATGCCGTGCGCACCGCCGAAGAAGCACTGTACCGAGCTGAGTCCTTCAATCATGACCTGGCCCTGGTCGACCTCGGTCTGCCCGGTATGAGCGGTATCGACCTGATCCGTGAGCTGCGCAGCCAGGACAAGAACTTTCCAATTCTGATCCTCACCGCGCGCGGCAACTGGCAGGACAAGGTCGAAGGCCTGTCCTGCGGCGCCGACGACTATGTGGTCAAGCCGTTCCAGTTCGAAGAGCTGGAAGCACGCTTGAACGCGCTGCTGCGACGCTCCTCCGGGTTCACCAAGTCGACCATCGAGGCAGGTTCGCTGGTGCTGGACCTCAACCGCAAGCAGGCCACAGTGGATGAACAGTCGCTGCAACTGACTGCCTACGAGTACCGCATCCTCGAGTACCTCATGCTGCATCACCAGCAGGTGGTGGCCAAGGAACGCCTGATGGAGCAGCTCTATCCGGGCGATGACGAGCGTGACCCCAACGTCATAGAGGTGCTGGTTGGCCGCTTGCGGCGCAAGCTGGAGGCGGTGCTGGGCGGCAAACCGATAGAAACCGTGCGCGGCCAGGGCTACATGTTCAACGAGCGCTGCAAGTGAGCCGAACGCGCGCCGTTCTGCGCAAGCTGCGCATGCGTTTCGGCTCGTTGCGCCTGCGCCTGATGCTGGCCAGTGCCGCACTGGCAATGCTGTTCATGCTATTGCTGATGCCCGTGCTGCAGGGCGTGTTTCTCATGGCCCTGGAGCAGACCGTGGAGAAACGTCTGGCCTCCGACGCGGCTGCACTGATATCTGCTGCGCGTATCCATGACGGCCAGTTGCACATGCCTGACAAGATGCCCGATGAGGAATTCGACAACCTCGATTCGCACCTGCTGGGTTTCATCTTCGACCGTGAAGGTCAGATGATCTGGCGCTCACGCTCCTCCATCGACGAGTTGGTGCGCTACCTGCCGCGCTACGATGGTCGTGGTCACGAGTTCATCCGCATTCGCGACGACAGCGGCCAGGAATACTTCGTATACGACGTAGAAGTGGATTTGCTGCGCGGCGACCAGACCGCGCTGAGCATCGTGACCATGCAGCCGACGCGCGAATACCAGGGGCTGTTCAACGGCTTTGCCTGGCAGTTGCGTTTGTGGCTGGGCATCGCCCTGCTGGTATTGCTGGGCCTGCTCTGGTTTGGCCTGACCTGGGGCTTTCGCAGCCTGCGCGGTCTCAGCGACGAGCTCGATGGCGTAGAGGCCGGTACCCGCCAGCGCCTGAGTGACGAACACCCACGCGAACTGCTGCGCCTGACCAATTCCCTCAACCGCCTGCTCGACAGCGAGCGGCGTCAGCGCGAGCGTTATCGCGACTCACTGGAAGACCTTGCCCACAGCTTGAAAACACCACTCAGTGTGTTGCAAGGCATAGGTGAAACCCTTGCCGCTCAGCACGAGAATCGCGAGCAGGCGCAACTGATGCAGGCGCAAATCGAACGCATGAGTCAGCAGGTTGGCTACCAGTTGCAGCGCGCTAGCCTGCGCCGCAGCGGCCTGGTACGCCATCGCGAGCAGGTCTGGCCGGTGCTCGACGGTTTGTGCCGCTCGCTGGACAAGGTCTACCGCGACAAACGCGTGGAGGCGACGCTGGAAGTTCCCGAGCACAGTCAGATCACCATGGAACGTGGCGCGCTGATGGAGCTGCTCGGCAACCTGCTGGAGAACGCTTACCGCCTCTGCCTGCATCGCGTACGTGTCAGGTTGCAACCCCTGGCTGGCGGCTGCCTGATCACCATTGAGGACGATGGCCCCGGTGTACCGCAGCAGCAGCGTGAGCGGGTGCTACAGCGAGGCGAGCGACTGGATGCACAGAATCCGGGGCAGGGCATCGGCCTGGCGGTGGTGGAAGATATCGTCGAAAGCTACGACGGTGAATTGAGTCTGGAAGATTCCGAATTGGGTGGCGCCTGCTTCAGGGTGCGCCTGTACGACTGAATGCAGCCGCTGCTGCCTGAGGATTGGCAGAGCACGCGGGCGACCATGAAGAGCAAGCCTCTCTATAGTTGTGTTGCGAAGCGCTCCACCGCGTTTACCACGAGTTTTGCACCCTCCTGAATCTCGGTGATCACCTGGCCGGCCTGGGCGGAAAGCTCCAGGCCCAATTCGGCCTGGGTCTTGCCGCGGTCGATCAGCTCTACCGCGCGCTCCGCCAGTTGCTGGTTCTGCCCGACCACCTGGGTGATTTCTTCCGTCGCTGAGCTGGTACGTGAAGCCAATTGGCGAACCTCATCGGCAACCACGGCGAAACCTCGGCCCTGCTCGCCGGCGCGGGCGGCTTCGATGGCTGCGTTGAGGGCCAGCAGGTTGGTCTGGTCGGCGATACTGCTGATGTTCTTGACGATGGCTCCGATCAGTTGGGATTGCTTGTCCAGTGCCTCGATACCCTGCGCGGCCTCCTGCATGCGGCTGGACAGTTCGCGCATGGTGTCGAGCATCTGCTGTACCACCGATGCACCGTTCTTGGCACTGTCATCCGTGCCTTTCGACGTCTCGAAGGCGATGTTGGCGGCCTCGGCGATGGCAGCTTCGCGATTGACCTGGTCGGTGATCACCGTGGCGAACTTGACCACCTTATACAGGTTGTCGTGGGCGTCGGTGATGGGGTTGTAGGAGGCTTCCAGCCAGACTTCGCGTCCATGACTGTCCAGGCGTCTGAAGCGACCTGTGGCGAATTCGCCACGGCGCAGTTGCTCCCAGAACCGCTGGTATTGTGGAGAATTGGCTTCGGAGGCATCGCAAAAAATCCGGTGATGTTTACCCTGAATCTGCGTCAGGCTGTAGCCCATCGAATCGAGGAAACGCTGGTTGGCAGTGAGCACTTCGCCGTTCAGGTTGAATTCGATGACGGCGGTGGAGCGCTGCAGCGCGCTGATCAAGTTCTCGTGTTCGCGCGAGGTCTCGATGGTACGCGTCAGGTCGCTGGCATAGATGGAGAAGCGCTGCACCTTGCCCTGGCTGTCGCGTAGCGGCTGCAGGATCGAGCGTAGCCAGGCTTCTTCGCCGTTGCCGCGTTTCAGGCGGATGACCCCAGCCAGATGTTCGCCGCGTTCCAGGGCATGGCGTACCCGGTGGTGGAAGTCCAGGTTGCGCACATGTTCCGGGATCAGCGCCAGCAAGGGGCGGCCGCGCAGTTGATCGGCGCGGTAGAGCATTTCTTTCTCGAAGTTGGCGTTGACCGAGTCGATGCGTCCCTGGGCGTCGAGGTAGAGCGCGAGCATCTCTTCGTCGAGGCTGGTGCGTACCTGCTCGATCGAGGACAGTTCTTCGCGCAGGGCTTGTAGTTCTTGTTTCAGGCGGGTCGCGAACATCGGCGGGATCTCTGAGTAAGTGCTGACGGCTGTGTCGGCGCCGTGGGGCAATTGTTTAGAGCGAAATGACCGAGCGGTCGACGCCGTAGGTTACCGCGTGTGACATGCCGACGTTGGCCGCCGATCCCGCCGTTTCAACTCTCCTGCGCCCGATAAGCTCCGGGCGTCAGCCCCGTCCATTTCTTGAAGGCGCGATGAAAGGCCGAGGGTTCGGAGAATCCGAGTTGTTCGGCGATGTCCTGAATCGCCAGTTCGTCGCGGCCCAGGTGGTAGATGGCGAGGTCGCGGCGCAGATGGTCCTTGAGTTCCTGGAAGCTGGTGCCTTCCTCGCGTAAGTGACGACGCAGGGTTTGCGGGCTGGTGTGCAGTTGCTGAGCTACCTGTTCCAGGTCCGGCCAGGTGCGGCAGTCGCGGCCGAGCAGGCGACGAATCTGGCTGATCAGGCTATCGCCGCCGTCGGGGCGGGCCAGCAGATCGGCGGGTGAGTGCTGGAGGAATTGCTTGAGGGTGCGTTCGTCCTGCAGCAACGGCATGGTCAGGTAGCGGGCGTGGAACAGCAGGCTGTTTTGCCCGGCGGCAAAGCGCCGGCTGCAGGGGAACAGCAGTTCGTACTCGGCGGCATGAGCGGGCTCGGGATAGGCGAAGGTGGCTTCTTCCAGGCGGATGCGTTGGCCGATCAGCCAGCTACCCAGGCGATGCCAGATCACCAGCAGACTTTCGACCAGAAAATGATCCGGGTCCCACAGCGTGCTGTCGTCGACGCTCAGCCGCGCCCAGTCGCCTTCGCGTTGCAGCTGGATGCCCGGTGCATCGGGAAACAGGCCGTAGAACATCGCGCCACGGCTCAGGGCTTTTTCCAGGCTGCGGCAGTGGATGATGGCGTGGCCCATCATGGCGAAGGTGCCGCGTTTGCTCGGCTGGCGGCCGAACCCGAGGTACTCGTCGTCCAGCGCTTCCCACAGCAGTTGCATCAGCCGGGAGAATTGTTCCGGGGCGATGCGTGCGCGCGGCTCGACCAGCACGGCGCTCTGGATGCCAGCCTGACGCAGTATCAGCTCGCAGGCCAGGCCTTGGCGATCCGCACCGCGCAGGGCGGCGCGGACGAAGTGGCTGGCAATGGTGCGTTCGCGCATGGGCAGGCCGATCCAGGATGATTGCCGATGGTAGCCAGAGCGGCCCGCGCGCAACAAGTCATGTGCACAGCTCACGTGCGGATGGATATCCGCCAGCGCCGGCTGCTTGGTCGTGCGGGAATCCGCCACGAATGACATGACTGTTTGGCTGGTATGTTGTGTAACTTGTTGTTTTTAAACGGTTTGTCTGAATTTTTTGATATGGCATGCGGCTTGCGATACGGCGAACCAGGCGGCGGATCACGCCCCTCGACAATAAACCCCTCCGGCTGGAGGGAACATGCTTACAAAAGGGCTGCGCGGTATCGGAAGGATGCACCGCGGGGTCACTGAGGAACTGCCATGACGACCGACGTCACCCGTCAACCGTTCTACAAAATGCTCTACGTCCAGGTTCTGGTCGCTATCACCATCGGTATCCTGCTCGGCCACTTCTACCCCGAGACCGGTGTAGCGCTAAAGCCGCTCGGCGATGGTTTCGTCAAACTGATCAAGATGGTCATCGCCCCCATCATTTTCTGCACCGTGGTCAGCGGTATCGCCGGTATGCAGGACATGAAGGCGGTTGGTCGTACTGGCGGTTACGCGCTGCTGTACTTCGAGATCGTGTCCACCGTTGCCCTGGTGATCGGCCTGATCGTGGTCAATGTGGTGCAGCCAGGTGCCGGCATGCATATCGACCCGAACACGCTGGATGCCAGCAAGATCGCAGCCTATGCCTCCGCGGGCGAGCAGCAGAGCACCGTCGGCTTTCTGCTCAACGTGATCCCGTCCACCGTGGTCGGTGCCTTCGCCAATGGCGACATCCTGCAGGTGCTGTTCTTCTCGGTGATCTTCGCTTTCGCCCTGCAGCGCATGGGCGAGTTCGGCAAGCCGGTGCTGGAATTCATCGACCGCATTGCCCACGTCATGTTCGGCATCATCAACATGATCATGAAGGTCGCGCCCATCGGTGCCTTCGGCGCCATGGCCTTTACCATCGGTCAGTACGGTGTCGGTTCGCTGGTGCAGTTGGGCCAATTGATGCTGTGCTTCTACATCACCTGCGTGTTCTTCGTGCTGGTGGTGCTGGGCGGCATCTGCCGCGCCCATGGTTTCAGCGTCGTGCGCCTGATCCGCTACATCCGTGAAGAGCTGATGATCGTGCTCGGCACTTCGTCTTCCGAGTCGGTACTGCCGCGCATGCTGACCAAGATGGAAAAGCTGGGGGCGAAGAAATCCGTGGTCGGTCTGGTGATCCCCACGGGTTACTCCTTCAACCTCGACGGGACCTCTATCTACCTGACCATGGCAGCGGTTTTCATCGCCCAGGCCACCGATACGCCGATGGACATCACCCATCAGATCACTCTGCTGCTGGTGCTGCTGGTGGCCTCCAAGGGTGCTGCCGGGGTGACCGGTAGCGGCTTCATCGTTCTGGCCGCGACCCTGTCTGCCGTTGGCCACCTGCCGGTTGCCGGTCTGGCGCTGATCCTGGGTATCGACCGCTTCATGTCAGAAGCCCGCGCGCTGACCAACCTGGTTGGCAACGGCGTCGCCACCATCGTGGTCGCCAAGTGGTGCAAGGAGCTGGACGAAGACACCTTGCAGCGCGAGCTAGCGTCTGGTGGCAAGACCGAGGTAGTCGCTGCTCCGGCGATCCGCGAACTGGTTTGACGTGCTGCTCCTGCCACGCACAGGAGTCACCTTCGGCCCGCCTTCATGGCGGGCTTTTTTTGGCCTGGGGTTACGTGACCGAATGGGTCAACCCGGCTGAGCGCACGGGTCATTGAGGGGCGGCGGGGCGGCCCTTAACCTCAAGGGCATAACAACAGCGGAGGAACCGCCCCATGCAACGCAACCATTTCGAGATCGAGCACAACCTGTTCCGCGATGCCTTCGCGGCATTTCTGGACAAGGAGGTGGTGCCGCACCAGGAGGCCTGGGAAGAGGCGGGCGTGGTGGATCGCAGCGTGTGGCGCAAGGCCGGCGAGATGGGTTTTCTGTTGCCCTGGGCGGACGAGGAGTACGGTGGTGCCGGGCTCAAGGACTTTCGCTACGAGCAGATCATGTGCGAGGAGCTGGCGCGCATCAACGAACCCGGTTTCATGATCCCGCTGCACTCGGCATTGTGCGGCCCCTATATCGCCGAGTACGGTAATGCCGAGCAGAAAGCGCGGTTGCTGCCGGGCATCATCAGTGGCGAGACCATCCTGGCGGTGGCAATGACCGAGCCGTCAGCGGGTTCTGACCTGGCCGGCATGCGCACCACGGCGGTGGACAAGGGCGATCATTGGCTGCTCAACGGCTCCAAGGTGTTCATCTCCAATGGCTATCTGGCCGATGTGGTGATAGTCGCAGCCAAGACCGATCCGGCCAACAAGCACGCCATGGGCTTGTTTCTGGTGGAGCGCGGCATGTCCGGCTTCGAGCGCGGCAAGAAGCTGAAGAAACTCGGCATGCACAGCCAGGACACTGCCGAGCTGTTCTTCAACGACGTCAAGGTGCCCAAGGAGAATCTCTTGGGCGATGCCAAGGGCGGCTTCTTCTACCTGATGAACATGCTCGCCCAGGAGCGCCTGACCAATGCCTGTGGCGCGGTGGCTGGCGCCGAGGCGGCGCTGCAGACCACCATCGAGTACGTCAAGGAACGCCAGGCCTTCGGCCGCCCGGTGGCGCATTTCCAGAACACCCGCTTCAAGCTGGCCGAGATGCGCACCCAGATCGACGTGGCCCAGGTGTTCACCGACCGCTGCGTGATGGATCACAACCAGAAGAAGCTCAGTGCAGAAGTCGCCGCAGAGGCCAAACTGTTCACCACCGAGCTGCTGTGCAAGGTGGTCGACGAGGGCGTGCAGCTGCATGGCGGCTGGGGCTACATGTGGGAATACCCGATCTGCAAGATGTACGCGAACGCGCGCATCCAGCGCATCTTTGCCGGTACCTCGGAAATCATGAAGGAAATCATCAGCCGCGGTATGAAGCTGTAGCGGCCGTTCGACGGAGAGTGGATATGAATCTTGCGATTGACGCATGGGCTCAGCCCGCCGGTGGCCAACTGCGCGAGCGCATGCCGGAGGTGGCGCGGCTGTTCGAGAAGTCCGGCAGTGCGCACCTGCTGGATGTGCGACTCGGCCCCGAGGAGACCATCGCACAGATGGACGAGGCGGGCGTCGACAAGCTGATGCTGGCCGCCTGGTGCCGCCCCGAGGGATGGGTGTTCAGCAACGATGAGATCGCCGAGTTTACCCGGGCCTTTCCCGAGCGCTTCGTCGGCGTGGCCACGGTCGATCTGAGCAAGCCGATGGCCGCCGTGCGCGAGCTGGAGCGGGCCGTGCACGAGCTGGGCTGCAAGGCACTGCGCATCGTGCCCTGGCTGTGGAAGTTGCCGCCGAACGACCGGCGCTACTACCCGCTGTACGTGAAGTGCATCGAGCTGGACATTCCCTTCTGCACTCAGGTTGGCCATACCGGCCCGCTGCTGCCGTCGGAAACCGGGCGACCGGTACCCTATCTGGACGAGGTGGCGTTGGACTTCCCGGAGCTGCGCATCGTCGCCGGGCATATTGGCCATCCCTGGACGGACGAGATGATAGGCGTGGCCTGGAAGCACGATAACGTCTTCATCGATACCTCGGCCTATCTGCCCCGTTATTACCCTGCACAGCTTCTGCAGTACATGCAGAGCTACGGCGCGCAAAAGGTGCTGTTCGGCAGCAACTTCCCCCAACTGTCCCTGAGCCGCTGCATGGCCCAGGTCAAGGAACTCGGTCTGGCCGCCGAGGTGGAGGCACAATTTCTGTACGGTAACGCCCGCCGGGTGTTCGGCCTGTAATGTCCGACTGATCGATCCCCCTGGCGCCATGCCGGGATCTACCGCTGGCCCCGCACAACAACCGACAACAGGTGCGCCGCGATGACCGAACCACTGCAACTGCCGCTGCAACGCTTCAACCACTGGCTGGATCGGCAAGCCGATGCCGTCTGGCTGCGTCAGCCGGTCAATGGAGTGTGGCATGACTTCACCTGGCGCCAGGTCGACGAGCAGGCGCGCCGCCTGGCCAGCGCGCTGCTGGCGCTGGGCTGCGTGCCGGGCGAGCGCGTTGCGCTGCTGGCGAAAAACTGCGCCGAATGGTTTATCAGCGACCTGGCGATCCAGCACGCCGGGCTGGTCAGCGTGCCGCTGTATCCGCTGCAGGCGCCGGAACAGATCGCCTATGTGCTGGAGCACGCGGGCTGCAAGGTAATCCTGGTTGGCAAGCTGGATGAGCCGGACAAGCTGGCCACCGGTATCGCGGCGCATATCACCCGCATCGCCATGCCTTATCCGACCATGCCCGCCGAGCATCAATGGCAGGCCTTGCTGGCGGCGCATGAGCCGCTGTTCGGCGGGCATCTGCAACGCGGCGAGGATCTGCTGTCGATCCTCTATACCTCCGGCACCACTGGGCAGCCCAAGGGCGTGATGCTCTCGGCCCACGCCATGGCGTTCTCTGCGGCCAACGCCACGGCGGAGCTGAACATGACGCCGCAGGATCAGTTCTTCTCCTACCTGCCGCTATCGCATGCCGCCGAGCGCTTCCTGGTCGAATTCAACAGCCTCTACTGCGGCGCACCGGTGGCCTTCGTCGAGTCGCTGGAGACCTTCGCCGGCGACCTGCGCCAGGTGCGTCCCACCGTGTTCTTCTCGGTGCCACGGTTGTGGACGCGCTTTCAGCAGGGCGTGCTGGAGAAATTGCCGGCGCACAAGCTCGAGCGCCTGCTGCGTATCCCACTGCTGGGACGTCTGGTGGCGCACAAGGTGCGGGCGGGGTTAGGGTTGGATCGTGCGCGCGTGCTGGTGTCCGGTGCGGCGGCGATTTCCACCGGGCTGCTGGAGTGGTACCGGCGCCTGGGCATGACCATTTGCGAGGGTTACGGCATGACTGAGCACTTCGCCTACGGTTGTTTCAATCGCCCCGGGCAGGTGCGCTTCGGTACCGTGGGCAGGCCGATGCCGCATCTGCAGGTGCGCATCGACGCCAGCGGCGAGATCCTGCTGCGCAGCGAGACGCTGATGCAGGGTTATTACCGTGAGCCGGAGAAAACCGCCGAGACGCTCAAGGATGGCTGGTTGCACACCGGTGACCGCGGCCAGCTGGACGAGGCGGGCTACCTGCGTATCACCGGGCGGGTCAAGGACATCTTCAAGACCAGCAAGGGCAAATACGTCGCGCCAGCGCCCATCGAGGGCGAGATCGCCAAGAGTCATTGGGTCGAGCAGGTGTGCCTGATGGGCAGCAATCTCGATCAACCACTGGCGCTGATCGAGCTCTCGCCAGCCGCCCGCCAGCAACCGCGCGAGTTGCTCGGCCAGTCACTTGCCGAGCATCTGCATGCAGTCAATCAACGGTTGGCGGCGCACGAACGTGTCAGCCATTTCTACCTGGTCAGCGAGGCCTGGACGGTGGATAACGGCAGCATGACGCCGACCATGAAAATTCGCCGCAACGTCCTGGAAGTGCGTTATGCCGAGGCCATTGCCGCCCTCCCCGGTGACGCCGTCATCGTCTGGGAAGGCTGAGTCGCCTAGGCCACTTTTTCTTATCTGGAGTCACCATGTCCGGCCCACTGTCTTCGCTGAAAATTCTCGACTTCTCCACTCTGTTGCCGGGTCCTTTTGCCTCGTTGCTGCTGGCGGATATGGGCGCCGAGGTGCTGCGTGTGGAGTCGCCCACGCGCATGGATCTGGTGCGTGTGCTGCCGCCGCACGATGGCGGAACCTCCACCAGCCACGCCTACCTCAACCGCAACAAGCGCAGCATCGCCCTCGATCTCAAGCGGCCCGAAGCGGTGGAGGTGGTCAGGCAGTTGGTCAGCGAGTACGACATCGTGCTCGAACAGTTTCGTCCCGGCGTGATGGACAAGCTGGGCGTCGGTTACGAGGCACTCAAGTCGATCAACCCACGGCTGATCTACGTGTCGATCACCGGTTACGGCCAGAGTGGGCCTTATCGTGATCGCGCCGGGCACGACATCAACTACCTGGCGCTGGCCGGTATCGCCAGCTACACCGGGCGTCGCGACAGCGGCCCGTTGCCGCTCGGCGTACAGTTGGCCGACCTGGCGGGCGGCTCGCTGCATGGGGTGATCGGCCTGCTTGCTGCTGTGGTGCAGCGCCAGGCCACCGGCGTGGGGCAGCAGGTCGACGTGAGCATGACCGACTGTGCGTTCAGCCTGCATGGCATGGCGGGCGCTGGTTACCTCGGTGCCGGCGTCGAGCCTGGCATGGAAAACCAGGCGCTCAATGGCGGCAGCTTCTACGACTACTACCGCACGCGCGACGGTCGCTGGTTCTCTGTCGGCAGCCTGGAACCGCAATTCATGCAGCAGTTCTGCGCCGCCATTGGCCGCCCCGAATTGGCAGCACGCGGCCTGTCGCAGAGGCCCGAGGATCAACGCACGCTCAAGCGTGAGATCGAGATCGAGTTCGAGAAGCGCGATTTCGCGCAATGGTGCGAAGTCTTCGTTGAGCTTGATGCCTGCGTCGAACCCATGTTGCCGCTGTCCGAAGCGGTGCAGCATCCGCAGATCAAGTCTCGCGGGCTGGTCGTCGAGGTGCCACGTGAGGGGTTGCCCGCGCAGTCGCAGCTGGCTTGCCCGTTGAAGTTCTCCGAAGGGCTGCCGCCACCACGGCATGTCGGGGCGGCGGTTGGCGCGCATACCGCCGAAGTGTTGACAGAGCTGGGTTATGACGCCGAACAGATCGCAGCGTTGAGGAGGGCTAAGGCGCTGGGTTGAGTCGCAAGGCTCACTGTCTGGCAACGTCGCTGCGCACAGCGCACTCTGCGAGACTTCGATACGGGCGTAGGGTGCGCCGCGCGCACCGAGGCGTTATGGAGCTTCCCTCATCACTCCTGACGCTGCTCACCACTGAAGGTCAGCGTCACCTTGCAACGCCGGCAGTAGTAGCGGCGGCCCTTGGCGACCAGGGCGTGACGCTGGGCCGAGAAGGGGAACTCGCCATCTGCGCAGCTACAACGATAGATGAAGCGACTGACCTTGCGCCGCTCGACTTCGTAGCTGTGGCAGCGATGCGGCGGCAGCTCGTAGACGCCGCGCATGATCAGCTGCCACTCCTCGCCATGCGGCTGAATGCGTGGGCCGAATAGCTGATGGGCGACCATGTGGGCGACTTCGTGCGGCACCGTCTGGCGCAGGAAGTCTTCCTGGTTGGCCCGGTACAGCTGTAGGTTGAAGCGCAGCTTGTTTTCCGTCAGGTGCGCGACACCGGCCTTCTGCCCGCGCAGCTTGAAGCTGATCTCGGGGCGGGCAAAGCGTTGCTTGAAGAAGGTTTCGGCCTGCTGGTAGCAGGCTTCGACGCGGGCGTGAATCTGTTCGGGCATGGACAGGCGCTGGTGCAGGCTGAGCGTGAATTATGCCGCAAGCCGACAGCCAGCGCAGGTATCACTCGTCCCCTGGCGCCTGCATTCGCTGTTCCTGCGTGCCGCGGCTCTGGTCCTGCTGCACCGTGCGCTGATACTCCGGCTCCAGGGTATAGGTCCAGAACAGGATCATGCTGACCAGAATGGTGACGATTACCAGCAGCCCCACGCCAATCATCGAGGAGGCGTAGAGGAAACCCTGCTGGTTGTCGATGCGCATGAAGCGTGGCAGCCCGACATAGATCAGGTAGGCGGCATGGGCACAGGCAAGTAGTAGGACGCTGATTGCCAGCCAGCGGGTGGGGTAGAGCGCGGCGATACCGGCCAGGAAGAAGGGCGTGCAGGCATAGGCGATGAAACCGATGCACTGGTTGAAGGTGGGCCTGGCCTCGAAGGTGCGCGACATGTAGCGCAGGAAGTAACCCATGATGAAAACGCCGACCAGCGTTGCCAGATACAGCAACACGCTCAGTTGCAGGGCACTTGCGACCTCCAGGCGAATGCGCTCTTCGTCTACCAGGCTCCAGCCCACCCAATGGGTGCCGATGAACAGGCAAACTGCCGGCAACAGGCTGAAAAGCAGCAGGTAAGGCAGGTAACTGGCGCTGTTGCGTTCCTCGTCCTGGCGAATGGCCGTCCAGGCGCGGTCCGGGCGGGTGAGAAGGGTATAGAGGTTCGCATACATGGTGTGACCATCCGCGTGACTGCCTTTAATTCTCGGGCAGTCGTAGCCGCGTAGGGTTCAACCCAAATTTTCTGACGCATGGCAACGAAAAGGCCGCCCGGAGGCGGCCTGTGGGTTAGCGTCTAGTGACTATCAGCTGGTGTAGACCGGGCCGATGCCCATGCCCCAGAGAATGACCGAGCTGGCGATCATCGCTACCAGCACGACCAGGCCGACCGCCAGTACGGAACTGGAGAACATGAAGCCTTCGTCTTCAGGAATGTTCATGAAGGTCGGTATGCCGACATAGAGCAGATAAACGGTGTAGCAGATCGCGACCGTGCCTACGACCATGCCCAGCCACAGGTGCGGGTAAAGCGCTGCGAGACCTCCGATGAACAGCGGGGTGGCGGTGTAGGCCGCGAATACGACGCACTGGGTCAGGCTGGGATTGGCGTCGTAGGTACGTGCCATCCAGTGGATGAAGGCGCCCATCACGGCTACGCCAGCGAGCATCGCCAGGTAGGACATGATGGTCATCACCATCGCACTGCCTTCGGTGAGCATCACCGGTGCTCGGTCACCAATCGCCCAGCCAACCTGGGTGGTGCCGATGTAGGCTGAAATAGCGGGAATTGCCGCAAGAATCAGCACATGGGTCAGATACATGTGGCTGATGGATTCTTCCTCGCCACGGATTTCTTGCCATTCTTGATCGGGATGGGTGAAGAGCCCCCAAACGTGGTGGATCATGCCAGACACCTCCTCTTTCTTATGACGGTCGCCCCCCAGCGAACGCCCGGCACGCGTGTACAGCGCCACCGGGTGTCAGGCCGAAATCTATGCGACCTTATGTCGCAGTATAGGCAGGGCCTGGAGCAGGCGTGATGTCTGGCTTTAGAGCAAATCGCTCTCTAGAGGTTAGCGGTAATAGCGCTCAAGAATTTCCATGGCCAGGTTTATCGACTGCAACCGCTCTGTGCTGCCGCCTCGGTCCGGATGATGTGCGCTGACCATTTGTCGGTAGCGCAGCTTGATTCGTGGCAGATCGAGCGTCCGTTCATTGGCCAGTTCGAACAGTTCCAGGGCCGCCTGCTTTTCTTCGCCGCCCTGCATGCGTGTCCAGAAGCTGGTCAGCAGGCGCTCGACATCGCGCTCGTCGGTGTCGCGTAGTTGACTCATGTCCAGATAGTAATCGCGCAGCTCGTCGCGTTCACTGAGTGCCGCGTTGCCTGGCTGGTAGGGCAGCAGGCGGATGCACAGCGGGCTGATCTCGAGCAGGTGCGTTTGCTCCTGCCATAGCCGTTCACGCAGGCGATAAAGCGCGTTGAACAGCAGAAAATGAGTGCGAAACAGCACCAGCTTGTCCGCCAGGGGTAGATTGGGGACATGGCCGCTGTGGCGGTCTTTCAATTGCTGGATCAGGGTGTATTCGGCAATGCCGTCCGGTGCTGCCTGCAGCAGCTGCAGTACCTGCTCGGTGAGGTCCAGGTTGGGGTCGAGGTCGTCGTTCATCGGCCGAGACTAGCATTTCATTGCTGTCGGGGTAGGGGCGCGGCGCCATTGTGGGTAAAATGTTGCGCTTTCGTTCCCACTCCCTCGGATTCCGACGCACCATGGGCACCCTTTCGGTCAACCAGAACAAACTGCAGAAGCGCATTCGCCGCCTGGCCGGCGAAGCCATCACCGACTTCAACATGATCGAGGATGGCGACAAGGTGATGGTCTGCCTGTCCGGCGGCAAGGACAGCTACACCATGCTCGACGTGCTGCTGTACCTGCAGAAGGTGGCGCCGATCAAGTTCGAGATCGTCGCAGTGAACATGGACCAGAAGCAGCCCGGCTTCCCCGAGCACGTGCTGCCGGCCTACCTGGAATCCATCGGCGTTGCCTACCACATCATCGAGAAGGACACCTACTCGGTGGTCAAGGAGAAGATCCCCGAGGGCAAGACCACCTGCTCGCTGTGCTCGCGTCTGCGTCGTGGCACCCTGTACACCTATGCCGACGAGATCGGCGCGACCAAGATGGCGCTGGGGCATCACCGCGACGATATCCTGGAAACCTTCTTCCTCAACATGTTCTACGGCGGCACGCTCAAGGCCATGCCGCCCAAGCTGCTGTCCGACGACGGCCGCAACGTGGTGATCCGCCCGCTGGCCTACTGCGCCGAGGCCGATATCGAGGCCTACAGCCAACTCAAGGAGTTCCCGATCATTCCGTGCAACCTGTGCGGTTCGCAGGAGAACCTGCAGCGTCAGGTGGTCAAGGAGATGCTGCAGGAGTGGGAGCGCAAGAGCCCGGGACGTGTCGAGATCATGTTCCGCGCCCTGCAGAACGTGCACCCCTCGCAGCTGGCCGACCGCAACCTGTTCGATTTCAAGAGCCTGAAGATCGACGACAGCGCCACACCGCGCTTCCTCGACGTGATGAGCCTGTAAGCCATCGCGGCTAAAGCCCCTCCCACGGCTCGCGTCGCATGTGGGAGGGGCTTTAGCCGCGACGCTTGCCAGGTCGCAAAGGCCTGGAGTATGGTTCGGCCATCGCTTTGGAGAATTCCATGTCCGCCAGCCTCAACCTCCTGTCCATGCTGCAAGCCGGTGCCTCGCGCGCCGCGCTGGCTCGTGCGCAGGCGCTTGTGGCGGCAGCGTATTATTTCTTTGGGTATTGGTTTAGGCACAGGCGCGCCTGATACCCCACAGGCGGCCTGAGACACCAGGGTCGCCACCAGAGACGTTTTCCAGAAAACCCCCGGTCGGCAACCCGACCGGGGGTTTTATTTTTTCCGGCCGAAAAACGGCCACAGATCGAGGACTTGCAGATGAACCGTTATTACCGCAACTACCGCTACGACTGGCGATTTAGCAGCGTCACCACCGCCCTGACACCTTTGCAACGAACACTCAGTTAGCGCCGCGCGGCGCAGGCCGCGCCGGCCAAGGAACCGCCAGATCATGAATGCTTCCGTCTCTGCTCAACTCGCTTCCACCGTTACCACCATCGCCCGCCGCAGTGCTCAGCCGCTGCCCAGCCCTGCCGTACTGCGTCAACGCCTGCCGTTGTCTGCCACGCTTGCCGAACGTATTGCCGCCGACCGTGACGCCATCCGCGCCGTGCTCGATGGCCGCGACTCGCGCCTGCTCGTGGTGGTCGGCCCCTGTTCCCTGCATGACCATACCAGCGCCCTCGAATACGCCGAGCGCCTGGCCGAGCTGGCGCCGCAGGTCGACGACCAACTGCTGCTGGTGATGCGCGCCTACGTGGAGAAACCACGTACCACCGTGGGCTGGAAGGGGCTGCTGTACGACCCGCATCTCGATGGCAGTGGCGATATGGCCGAAGGCTTGCGCCAGTCGCGGCAACTGATGCTGGATATCCTCGCTCGCGGCCTGCCGCTGGCCACCGAGCTGCTGCAACCGATGGCCGCCGGCTACTTCGACGACCTGCTCGGTTGGGCGGCGATCGGCGCACGTACCAGCGAGTCGCAGGTGCATCGCGAGATGGTCAGCGGCCTGGATCTGCCGGTGGGCTTCAAGAACGGTACCGACGGCAGCGTCGGCATCGCCTGCGACGCCATGCGTTCGGCGGCGCACCCGCATCAGCACTTCGGCATCGACGACCTCGGCCACCCGGCGCTGCTGCACACGGCCGGCAACCCGGACACCCATCTGGTGCTGCGCGGTGGCCACGGCGCGCCGAATCATGATGCGGCAAGCGTCGCCGCCGCACGTGAGGCGCTGCAGCGTCAGGGTATCGCACCGCGCATCATGGTCGACTGCAGCCATGCCAACAGCGGCAAGGACCCGCTGCGCCAGCCGGCGGTGCTGGACAGCGTGATCGACCAGCGCCTGGCCGGGGATGCCAGCCTGCGCGGGGTGATGCTGGAGAGCCACCTGTTCGACGGTTGCCAGGCGCTTTCCGGCGAGCTGCGTTACGGCGTGTCGATCACTGATGGCTGCCTGGGCTGGGAAGGCACCGAAGCGGCGCTGCGCCAGGCCGCCGAGCGTTTGCGCGGGTAGGGCGGGTGTAACCCGCCAGTCCTAGATTGGCGGGTTGCACCCGCCCTACGTGCACGTCACCGCTCAGGGACTTGAGTGTTCGGCGTGCTGCGTGCAGGCTTCGTCATCCGTTTCATGAAGGGTTCGATTCATGCGTGATTACAAGTGGCTGCACGAGTTCTGCCTCAACCGTTTCGGCTCGGCCAAGGCGCTGGAGGCCATGCTGCCGCAGCCGCGCAGCGATGCCGAGCTGCGGGCGCTGAGCGATGACCGTTACCTGTCGCTGATCAGCCTGCGTATCTTCCGCGCAGGCCTCAAACACAGTCTGGTGGATGCCAAATGGCCGGCGTTCGAGGAGGTCTTCTTCGGCTTCGATCCGGAAAAGGTGGTGCTGATGGGCGCCGAGCGCCTGGAGAACCTGATGCAGGATGCGCGGCTGATCCGCCATCTGGGCAAGCTCAAAAGCGTGCCCCGCAATGCCCAGTTCATCCTTGACGTGCGTCGCGAGAAGGGCAGTTTCGGCGCGCTGATCGCCGATTGGCCGGTCAGTGACATCGTCGGGTTGTGGAAGTATCTGGCCAAGCATGGCAGTCAGCTTGGCGGTCTGTCGGCGCCGCGCTTCCTGCGTATGGTGGGCAAGGACACCTTCGTCCCTACCGATGACATGGTCGCCGCGCTCAAGGCGCAGGGCGTGATCGACAAGGCGCCGACCAGTCTGAAAGACCTGGCTGCCGTGCAGGCCGCCTTCAACCAGTGGCAGGCCGAGAGCGGTCGGCCGCTGTGCCAGCTATCGGTGATGCTGGCGCACACGGTCAATCACTGAGCGATTGCTGCAAGGCCTCCAGCCATTCCTTGGGTACGTCACGCTTCATCGCCAGTTGGCACTGCTGGCTGTCAGGGTCGAAGACTATAACCGCCTCGCCCTTGTCCAGGGCGCGGCGTACGCGCTGCACGCGGGTTTCCAACGGGGTTTCATCGCCGTTATCGGTACCGTCGCGGGTGACGAAGTCTTCGATCAGGGCGGTGAGGGTATCGGCTTGCAGCAGCTCAGCGGGGATCAGCACAACGAGTGACTCCAGTTATTGGCGCCCATGATAGAGCCAGAGGGCGCCCTGCTGCGAGTTCTCTCAGTGCACCATGCCGGGCCGCTTGAGGTGGCGCTCCAGGGTGCTGTAGAGCAGGCCACTGTCCAGCGGTTTGCCAAGGAAATCGTCCATGCCGGCGTCCAGGCCGTGTTGGCGGTGCTCTTCGAGGATATGCGCGGTCAGCGCGATGATGGGCACGGCGGCGAGTTGCTGGCTGCGCTCCAGGCGGCGGATCTGCCGGGTGGCTTCGAAGCCGTCCATCACCGGCATCTCGCAGTCCATCAGGATCAAGTGCACGGCAGCCGGGTCGCGAGCGTATTCATCCACCGCTGCCTGGCCGTCGGTGACCAGGCGTACGCTGTAGCCACGTTTTTTCAAAAAGCCCTGAACCACCAGTTGGTTCACCGGGTTGTCCTCCGCCACCAGAATGCAGGGGGCTTCGCTGTTGTCGCTGCGTATTTCTCTGACCAACTGATGTACCTGTGCTCTGGGTTCTTCATACAGCCCGTTCAAGGCCTGGCGCAGTGCGTTGATCGCCACTGGCTGGGCCAGGTGTTGCAGGCGTAGTTCGTAGCTCGCTGGCAGTTGCTGGCAGGCCTCGGGCGGGCAGACCAGCAGCACGCGCTGTTGCGCCTGCAGCTTGGGCCGCAGTGAGTCGAGCCAGTGGTTGACGCCACCTGGCCAGGGCGCCATCAGCACCAGCAGCGGCGGCGCGGCGAAATCCTCCAGGTAGTCCTGCAGGCGCTCCGGCGTCTGGCAGCGCTCGGTACGCATGCCCCAGCGTCCGAGCAAGCGGCTCATGGCATCCAGACCAAGGCCGTCCAGCGAGGCGAGCAGGGCGGTGCGTCCGGCCAGCAGACGACTGAGCTCGTCGGGGGTTTCCTGTTCGGCCAGCAGCGGCATGTCGAAGGCGAAGCGGGTACCCTGGCCCAGGGTGCTCTGTACTTCGATTCTACCGCCCATCATCTCCACCAGTTCCTTGCTGATGGCCAGCCCCAGACCGCTGCCGCCATAACGGCGGGTGGTGCTGGAATCACCCTGGGCGAAGGATTCGAACAATTGCGCCAGTGCCTGCTCGCTGATGCCGATGCCACTATCGCTGACGGCGATCACCAGATGCGGCCTGCCATGGCTGTCACTGCGGCGGCTGACGCTGACCGCGACATGGCCTTCGGCGGTGAACTTCAGGGCGTTGCTGAGAAGGTTCATCAGCACCTGCTTGAGCCGCGTCGGGTCCCCCTGAATGCGCCGTGGCACGCCGTTTTCCAGGCTGACGTAGAGGCGCAGGCGTTTGTCCAGCGCCTGGCCGGTGAACAGGCTGAGCGTTTCGGAAATCATCTCTTCAAGATCGAACTCGATCTGCTCCAGGCTGAGCTTGCCGGATTCGATACGGGCGTAGTCGAGGATGTCGTTGATCACCGCCATCAACGAACTACCGGAGCTGGAAATGGTGTCGACGTAGAAGCGCTGGCTGCGATCCAGGGGCGTTTCGCGCAGCAGCTGCAGCATGCCCAGCACGCCGTTGAGCGGGGTACGGATCTCGTGGCTCATCTTGGCCAGGAAGCGACTCTTGGCCTGGTTCTCGAAGGCGGCTTGCTCGGCCGCACGACGCGACTGGAAGCCTTCTTCCTTGAGCAGGTTGATGCGGTCGGCAAGACCGATGGACAGGGTGATCAGCTCGATGGTCACGCCGATCTTCACCACCGTGGCGCCGAATACGCCGAACACTTCCAGGCCCAGCGAACCGGTGGTGGCCTGGATGAAGGCGAACAGCAGGATGGCCCAGGCCAGGGTGTAGTAGGAGCCGTAGCGCACGCCGCGACGCCACACGTAGATGCCGGTCAGCAGTAGGATCAGCGACACCAGGGACACGGTAACGCTGGCCAGGATGTTCCAGGCGGCGAAGCCGATCAGCGGCACCGACAGCAGGCAGCCGACGCAGATCAGCATCAGCAGGCGCAGGCCGGTGTCCAGACGCGGGAAATACTGACGTGCATGCAGGAAATGGCGGCTGAACTGGATCGCCGTGAGGCAGTGCACGTACATCAGGATGTAGATGCTGACCGACTGAAAGGCCACGTGCTCGGGTAGCAACTTGAACAGCATGCCGTCGAAGCAGGCCGCGAGCAGACCGACGTTGAGGTTGTAGGCCAGGTACCAGAGATAGGCCGACTCGCGCAGCGACAGGTAGAGGAACAGGTTGTAGCAGAACATGGCGAACAGCACGCCGTAGAACGCGCCGTTGAAGCCCATCAGGTTCTCCTGCGCCGCCGCGCTGGCACCGTAGGTGGCGAAGAACAGCGGCACGAACACCGTGCTGCTGGTTTCCACGCGGATCAGCAGGGTGTTGACGCCAGGCTCCAGCTGCATGGGAAACCAGAAATTGCGTACCTGTACCGGTCGCTGGGAGAAGGCGAAGCTGTCGCCGCTTTCCTGTTCCAGGTGCTGGCCATCGGGGCCGATCAGGTGAACCTGGAGGCGATCGAGCAGCGGATAGTTGACTTCGAGATAGCCGCCCAGCTCATGCTCCAGCGTATTGACCAGGCGAGCCTTGAACCACCACACCGATGCGTTCTTGCCAAGGTTGGCGTGCTCGCCGCCGGGTTTGCGGAAAGCATCGTCATCCAGGGCTCGCACCTGCTCGACGCTGAGGGTGCCGTCCACGTCTTCGTAATAACCGGTGTAAGGGCCCAGGGATAGGCGCAGGTCGTCGCTATCCAGCGGCGCAGGTGTAAGGGCCCAACTTGGACAGGCAAGCCAGAACAGCAATAAGGCCAGACAAAGGCGAGGCATCCGTGAACCTCAGAGGGCCATGGGAAATGGCCGGGAGTCATGTTCAACGTCGCTTGGCGACGGCCCGAAGGTTGGCCACTGACTGCAGGCCAGAAAAAGGGGAGCTGATGCTCCCCTGTCGTCCTTTTGCGTCACTTTGCCTTTATGCGCCGAAGCCTTCAAGCGTCCCGATCATGTTGCCCGACCAGGCTGTCCACCGGTGGGACGCGGGTATCGCTTTCCATCTGCGCATCGTGCTCCAGCTGATGGCTGAAGCGCTCCAGCGAACCCTGTGCCGGCTGGGCGTCACTGGCGAATACCGGCGGGCTCATCATGTAGGCGGTAAGCAGGCGGCTTAAGGCCTTGAGGCTGTCGATATGGGTGCGTTCATAGCCATGGGTGGCGTCGCAGCCGAACGCCAGTAGCGCGGTGCGGATGTCATGGCCGGCGGTGACCGCCGATTGCGCGTCGCTGTGGTAGTAGCGAAACAGGTCGCGGCGTACCGGTACTTCCTGTTCGGCCGCCAGGCGCAGCAACTGGCGTGACAGGTGATAGTCATAGGGGCCACCGGAGTCCTGCATGGCCACGCTGACGGCGTGCTCGCTGGACTGCTGGCCTGGCGCGACCGGAGCGATGTCGATGCCGACGAACTCACTGACATCCCAGGGCAGGGCGGCAGCAGCGCCGGAGCCGACCTCTTCGGTGATGGTGAATAGCGGGTGGCAGTCGATCATCGGTTGCAGACCCTGATCACGAATCGCCTTGAGTGACGCCAGCAGCGCTGCGGCGCCAGCCTTGTCGTCGAGGTGACGGGCGCTGATATGGCCGCTTTCGGAAAACTCCGGCAGCGGATCGAAGGCGACGAAATCACCAACGCAAACGCCCAGTGAATCGCAATCGGCACGGGTGGCGCAGTAGGCGTCCAGACGCAGCTCGACGTGATCCCAACTGATCGGCATGGTGTCGACGGCGGTGTTGAAGGCGTGCCCCGAGGCCATCAGCGGTAGCACGCTGCCGCGAATCACGCCGTTGTCGGTGAACAGGCTGACGCGGCTGCCCTCGGCGAAACGGCTCGACCAGCAGCCCACCGGCGCCAGGCCGAGACGACCGTTGTCCTTGATCTCGCGGACGATGGCGCCAATGGTGTCGAGGTGCACGGAAACGGCACGGTCGAAACGTTCGTACTCGCTCTGGCGCCCGCGCAGGGTGGCGCGGATGGTGCCGCGGCGGGTCAGCTCGAAGGGGATTTCCAGTTCTTCGAGACGCTCGGCGACGTAGCGCACGATAGTGTCGGTGAAACCGGTGGGGCTGGGGATGGCAAGCATCTCCAGCAGCACCTTCTGCATGTAGTCGAGATCGGGTTCGGGTAGTTGTTGCATGCAAGCTCCTCGGCGTTGGGTTTTCCCCTCTCCCGTATGTGGGAGAGGGCCGGGGGAGAAGAGTCAGCTCGGCCTCTGGCTGAGCGGGAACAGCAGATCGACGAAGCGCTCGGCGGTCGGCTGCGGCTCATGGTTGGCCAGGCCAGCGCGCTCGTTGGCTTCGATGAATACGTACTCCGGCTGATCAGCGGCGGGCACCAGCAGGTCGAGGCCAACCACGGGGATTTCCAGGGCGCGCGCAGCCTTGATGGCGGCGTCACGTAGGGCCGGATGGAGGATCGCGGTTACATCCTCCAGGGTACCGCCGGTGTGCAGGTTGGCGGTCTTGCGCACGGCCAGACGCTCACCGGCGGGCAACACGCTGTCGTAGTCGAGGCCGGCACCGTGCAGGGTGCGCAGGGTTTCGGCGTCCTTGGGGATGCGACTTTCGCCGCCGGTGGCGGCCTGGCGCCGACGGCTCTGCGCATCGATCAGCTTGCCGATGCTGTGGCGGCCATCGCCAATGATTTCGGCCGGGCGGCGGATGGCCGCGGCCACCACTTCGTAGCCGATCACCAGCACGCGCAGGTCGTGGCCTTCGTGATAACTCTCCAGCAGCACGCGCTGGTCGAACACGCGGGCACGTTCGATGGCTTCCTGCACCTCGCCCGGCGTACGCAGATCAACTGCCACGCCCTGGCCTTGTTCGCCGTCGACCGGCTTGACCACCACCGAGCCATGCTCGGCGAGAAAGGTGGCATTGTCTTCGGCGCTACCGGCCAGGCGCTGCGCCGGTACACTGAGGTCGGCGCGCGACAGGGCGCGATGAGTCAGGCGCTTGTCCTGGCACAGGGTCATGCTCACGGCGCTGGTCAGGTCGCACAGCGATTCACGGCAACGGATGCGTCGGCCGCCGTGGCTTAGGGTGAACAACCCGGCCTCGGCGTCGTCCACCTGCACTTCGATGCCGCGGCGCAGCGCCTCGTCGACGATGATGCGGGCATAAGGGTTGAGCTCGGCCTGCGGGCCAGGGCCGAGGAACAGCGGCTGGTTGATGCCGTTCTTGCGCTTGAGGCTGAAGGTCTGCAGCTCGCGAAAGCCGAGCTTGGCGTAGAGCTTCTTGGCCTGCTTGTTATCGTGCAGCACCGACAGGTCGAGGTAGCTCAGGCCACGGCTCATGCCGTGTTCGATCAGATGCCGGACCAGCACCTCGCCGACGCCTGGGCGGCTGCATTGCGGGTCGACCGCCAGGCACCAGAGGCTGCTGCCGTTTTCCGGGTCACGGAAGGCGCGTTGGTGGTTGAGGCCCATGACGCTGCCGATCACCGCGCCGCTGTCTTCATCCTCTGCCAGCCAGTAGGTCGGGCCGCCCTCGTTGTAGGGCGTGAGTTTGGCCGGGTCGATCGGCAGCATGCCGCGGGTCTGGTACAGGCAGTTGATCGCCTGCCAGTCGGCATCGTTCTGCGCCCGACGGATACGAAAACCACGGAAGCTGCGACGTGCTGGGCGGTAGTCGGTGAACCACAGGCGCAGGGTGTCGGAGGGGTCGAGGAACAGTTGCTGCGGCGCATGCGCCAGCACCTGATGCGGTGCGGCCACGTAAAGCGCGATATCGCGTTCGCCGGGCTGTTCGCCCAGCAGGGATTCGGCCAGCGCCGTGGCGTCGGGGTAGGTATGGCCGATCAGCAGGCGGCCCCAGCCGCAATGAATGGCTTGCGGTTGACTGGGCTGGCTGGTGTGATCCTCGGCCAGGCGTGCCTGCAGACGCTCGTAGGAGGGTGTCTGGCCGCGCAGCAGGCGTTGATTGAAGGCAGTGGAGCGCATGGAATAGTCCCTGTCCGTGTTCACTACGTCCGGTCTGAGCCGGATCGTCATTGAGTCGCGACAAATCCCGGAGTGCATCCGGGCTACGACCATTGATCCTGCAGGAGCGGCCCGAGGGCCGCTCCACGTGAGTTACAGGCCCTGTTCGCTCAGCCACAGGTTGAGCGCTGCCAGTTGCCACAGCTTGGACCCGCGTAGCGGGGTGAGCTGGCTTTGCGGGTTGGTCAGCAACTGATCGAGCATGGTCGGGTTGAACAGGCCGCGATCCTGGCTGGGGTCGAGCAGCAGGTCGCGCACCCAACCCAGGGTGGCGCCTTCCAGATGCTTGAGGCCCGGTACCGGGAAGTAGCCCTTGGGCCGGTCGATCACCTCGCTGGGGATGACCTTGCGCGCCGCTTCCTTGAGTACATATTTGCCGCCGTCAGGCAGCTTGAACTGCGCGGGAATGCGCGCCGACAGTTCGGCCACGCGATAGTCGAGGAATGGCGTGCGCGCCTCCAGGCCCCAGGCCATGGTCATGTTGTCCACCCGTTTGACCGGGTCGTCGACCAGCATCACCGTGCTGTCCAGGCGCAGCGCCTTGTCTACCGCTGCACTGGCGCCGGGCATGGCGAAGTGTTCGCGCACAAAATCACCAGCCATGTCGCCGGTCAGCCAGGCGGGCTGTACGCAGGCCGCGTATTCGTCGTGCTCGCGGTCGAAGAAGGCGGCGCGGTAGGCGGCGAAGGCATCGTCGGCGCCGTCAACCTGCGGGTACCAGTGATAGCCGGCGAACAGTTCGTCCGCGCCCTGGCCGCTCTGCACCACCTTGCAATGCTTGGCCACTTCGCGCGAGAGCAGGTAGAAGGCGATGCAGTCGTGGCTGACCATCGGCTCGCTCATGGCGCGGAAGGCATTCGGTAGCTGGTCGAGAATCTCGTGCTCGCCGATGCGCAACTGGTGGTGGCGGGTGGCGAAGCGCTGGGCGATCAGGTCCGAATACTGGAACTCGTCGCCGCGCTCGCCGCCGGCATCCTGGAAACCGATGGAGAAGGTCAGCAGGTTTTCCACGCCGGCTTCGCGCAGCAGGCCGACCAGCATGCTCGAGTCGACGCCACCGGAGAGCAGCACGCCGACATCCACGGCCGCGCGCTGACGGATCGCCACGGCTTCGCGCATGGTATGCAGCACTTGGTCGCGCCACTCTTCCAGGCCGTAGCCGGCTTCATCGCCTTGCGGGCCGAATTGCAGCGTCCACCAGGTTTTCTGTTCGATCTTGCCGTCGGCGTCGACGCGCATCCAGGTGGCCGGCGGCAGTTTCTCCACGCCCGCCAGAATGGTGCGTGGTGCTGGGACCACGGCGTGAAAATTCAGGTAATGGTTGAGAGCGACGGCATCCAGCGTCTTGGCGATATCGCCGCCTTGCAGCAGGGCCGGCAGCGACGAGGCGAAGCGCAGGCGCTCACCGGTACGCGACAGATAAAGCGGTTTGACGCCAAGACGGTCGCGGGCGATGAACAGGCTTTGCTTGTCACGCTCCCAGACGGCGAAGGCGAACATGCCGTTGAGCTTGGGCAGCAGGTTCTCGCCCCAGGCGTGATAGCCCTTGAGCAATACCTCGGTGTCACCGCCGGAGAAGAAGCGATAACCCAGCGCCTCCAGTTCGGCACGCAGCTCGGGGTAGTTGTAGATGGCGCCGTTGAACACCATGGACATACCGAGATCGCTGTCGATCATCGGCTGGCCCGAGGCTTCGGCCAGATCCATGATCTTCAGCCGGCGGTGGCCCAGAGCGATGGGGCCCTGGCTGTGGAAGCCGTGGGCATCGGGGCCGCGAGGGGCCAGGTGGTGGGTGATGCGTTCGACTGCCGCCAGGTCCGCGGGGCGTCGATCAAAACGTAGTTCTCCAGCTATTCCGCACATAGTTCCTTACCGGTGTTGCCGTTGGGGAGTGGCTCGTGGTCGAGCCTTTTACACCAAAACAAAATAATGCTTTCATGTCAAAGTTTTGGTTGTTATGAATTGGTGCTTATGACTGATAAAAAAGTTCCTGCTGAAATAGATTTGTCATCTGTCATGGCCTTTGAAATGCCCCTGTTCCAGGCCCTGCGACGCCTGCAGCAGGCGGGGGAGGTGCATGCCAAGCGTCTGGCGCGTTTTGGTGGGCTGACGCCCATGCAGTTGATGGTGCTGCAGGTGCTGGCCAGCGAGACGCGCATGACTGCCAGCGTGCTCAGCAGCCGCGTCAGCCTCACGGCGGCGACGCTTTCCGGTCTGCTCGATCGTCTCGAAGAGCACGGCCTGTTGCAGCGTCAGCGCGATGATCAGGACCGTCGTCGTCAATGGCTGCTGATCAGCGCTGCCGGGCGCGAGTTGATTCAGCAGGCGCCGTCGTTGATGCCGCCGGAATTCAACCAGCGTTTCGCCGCACTGGCCGATTGGGAGCGCCACAGTCTCACTGCCGCGCTGCTGCGCGCGGCCGAGTTGTGCGGGGAGATGGAATGAGGTGGGCGGTGACCCTAATGTCGATCAGATAAGGCTGCCAAAGCGGCCTTTCGTAGGAGCCCCGCCCCGGGGCGAAGCTTTTCAAGTGCGCATCGCCCCGGTTCGCGGCGGGGCGCCGCTCCTACGCATTCGCAGCGGCGACGTTTAACTGACTGGCATTAGGCGGTGCCCCGTCTTTTTCAGAAAAAATTCAAGCAGGGTATTGACTTAGCATCGCCGCCTGCATAAAGTGCGCGCCTCGCTAAGGCACATGGGTGATTAGCTCAGCCGGGAGAGCATCTGCCTTACAAGCAGAGGGTCGGCGGTTCGATCCCGTCATCACCCACCATAGCCTTAGAGAGAAGGACGAAAGTCCACCGACGCGCAGCGGTAGTTCAGTCGGTTAGAATACCGGCCTGTCACGCCGGGGGTCGCGGGTTCGAGTCCCGTCCGCTGCGCCATTATTTCCCAGATCGATGTTTTATCGGTTTGAGATGGCAGAGTCCGCAAGGGCGCCATCAGATGCAATAAAGCTTCAAGAGTTTTCTGGACGAAAGTCCAACCGACACGCAGCGGTAGTTCAGTCGGTTAGAATACCGGCCTGTCACGCCGGGGGTCGCGGGTTCGAGTCCCGTCCGCTGCGCCATATACGAAACCCGCTGATCGCTAGATCAGCGGGTTTTTTATTGGCTGTCGTTTGTGCATCTGCTTCGCTGTGGCAGGTGCTCAGGCAGCGAGCTTTGCGTGCTTGTCATCGCGGCTAAAACCTCTCCTGCGCAGGCAGCGCCTGTTCCTCGTGAGTGTCGATGGCCATTTCACCTGCCCGCGACCTTTCGTCATATTGTCTTCATCCCGCCGTTCTAGCCTGATGGGCATGCATCTTGTTTCGTCGTTGAACGGTTCATGCGGGAGAGTCGAGTAATGGATGATTATCAGGAAGAACTGCTGGAACTGAGCGCCCTTGAGCAGGGCGCAGTGGATGGGGGCGAGGACGCCACCGAGCTGTAACGGGCCATGGGACAGCGGTCAGACGGTTGTGGCTCGCTTTTGTAGCCGGATGCAATCCGGGAGCGGCATCGCCGGCATTTCTGAATTACATCCGAGCGACTTCGCTCAGGGCGACAGGGCGTCCAGCACCTGGCCGATGGCCGTTTCCAGCCCGGCTATGGGGGTGTCCTGGTTGTCTTCGATCAGCACCAGGCGGCTACCGCCATCGCTGATCGCCTTGGCCAGATCGGCTGGCGGCTGGCGCTGGACAAGCACGGCAGCGACGTCGTTGTCCCGCAGGTCGGCGCTCAGTTGCGCCAGGGTTTCTGCCGTCCATTCGGCGTCCTTCGCCACGCTCAGCTCGACAAGGTCGAGGTTGAGGCCGTCGATCAGGTAGTCGAAGTGATCCGACAGGCTGGCCACGCTGAGGTTGTCCAGTTCGGCCAGGCGGCTTTCGCTGGCGGCGCTGAGCTTGAGCAGGCGCTGCTTGAGCGTCGCCAGGTTGGCCTCGATCTGCGGCTTGGCCTCCGGCGCCAGGCGGCCCAGGTCGGCGGCGATCACATCGGCCATGCGCCCCAGGTTGTTGATGTTGAGCCAGGGTTGGCTGGCCAGGGCGTCACCGCCGTCGCTGCGTAGGGCGATGCCGGGCAGGGCGCCGTCCACCGGGCGCGCGCCGTCGACTTCGACGATGCGAATATTGCTGCGCCGTGCCAGCGGGTAGAGCGGGTCGTCCGGCCACAGCGAACGCAGGGCGATCACCGCGTCGGCGTCACGCGAAGCCTTCTCCAGTGCACCCGCGCCGCGGCCGGCGAAATACGAGAGCTGGCGGCTGGCCGGCAGGTTGGCCGGGGCGGCGCGTTGCAGCTGCACGGCGCTGCCGTCAAGCATGTTGGCGCCCAGACCATAGGTGATCGGCAGGCTGGCGAGAATGCGCACGGGCTGTGTTTCGGCGTGCAGCGGGCCGGCGAGCAGGGCGCAGGTGGCGAGGGCGAGGCTCAGGCGTTGCAGGTTCATCCCAGGTTCCCTTTCAGGCTAGGCAGTGTGCCGCGGGCGATGGCGGCGAGGGCGAAGGCGATGCCGGCGACCATGATGATCGCGGCGCCGGAGGGGACCGGCAGCTCCAGGGCGATCGGCAGGAAGATGCCGGCCAGGGTGCTGCACGTGGCGATCAGGACCGACAGCCAGAAGAAGCCTTTCAGCGATTGGCTGAGCAGCCGTGCGGCGGCCGCCGGGATCACCAGCAGGGCGCCGACCAGGATGGCGCCGATGACCTTGACCGCAGCCACGGTAACCAGCGACACCAGCATCACGAACAGGTAGTCCAGCGGCTTCACCGCGACGCCGCGCACGCTGGCCAGTTGCGGGTTGAAGCTGGCCAGCATGATGCGGTTGTACAGCGGCAGCGCCAGGCCCAGCACCAGCAGCGAGACCAGCGCCAGCACGGCGAGGTCCTGGGCGTTGACCGTCAGCACCGAGCCGAACAGCACGTTCTCCAGGATATGGATGTTGATCTTGCCGGCGAGCACCAGCAGCAGGCTGGCGCCGACCGCCAGCGACACCGAGAGGAACACGCCGATCAGGGTGTCCGGCGCCAGGCCGGTGCGGTTGCGCAGGTAGTTGAGCAGGATGCCGAACAGCAGGCAGTAGCCGAACAGGCTGCCGTAGGGGCCGGTGTAGGGTTCGCCGAGCAGGATGCCGATGGCCACGCCGGTCAGCGCGGCGTGGCCGACCGCCTCGGAGAAGAAGGCGAAGCGCTTGACCACCACCTGCGTGCCGAGACCGCCGAGCACCGGGCCGATCAACAGGCCGGCGAGCAGGGCATTGACCACGAAACCGTAGGCCAGAGCCTCGGGTAAATAGCCGGCGCTGGCCCAGGCCTGGATCGCCAGGCGGATGTCTTCGAAACTCATGACGAGGCCTCTTGCTGGCGCGGATGACTGGAGAACAGGTCGAGCAGACGGTCAGGGGTCAGCACCTGCTGTGGCGTATCGTCGAACAGCACGCGGCGGTTGAGCCCGGTGACGCGGTCGGCGAGGCGACCGACGGCCTGCAGGTCGTGCTCGATCCACAGCACCGTGGTGCCGGCCTGGCGCCAGTCGCGCAGCAGTTGCTCGAACACCTGCACGCCGGGCTCGTCCAGCGCCGACATTGGCTCGTCGAGCACCAGCAGCTGCGCCTCGGGCACCAGGCCCTGGGCCAGCAGCACGCGCTGGCGCTCGCCGCCGGACAGCGCGCCCATGCGCCGCTTGCGCTTGTCCAGCATGCCGACCCGTGCCAGCGCCTGTTCGATGGCCGGCGCGTGGCGTCGCGACAGGCCGAGGAAGGCCGGGCGACGCTGGCACATGGCGGCCATGAAATCATCCACCGTCATCGGTAGACCGCGATCGAATTCCAGCGCCTGCGGCACGTAACCGATGGTGCCGGGGCTGGCCGGCCAGTGCAGGCGTAGCTCGCCCTGGTGTGGCATCTGCCCGAGCAGGGTCTTGATCAGCGAGCTCTTGCCACCGCCGTTGGGGCCGACCAGGGCGTGCACGCTGCCGGCGCGCACCTGGAAGCTGACCTTGTCGAGAATCCGCGTGCGGCCGAGGTTGAGATCGATGCCGGTGAATTCGATGCCGGGGCCCTGCAGGCGCGACGGCGCGGTTTCGAGGGCGGTCATACGCCTTCGTCCTGAATGGCGCGTACCACGGTGTCGAGATTGCGGGCCATTTCCTCTTCGTATTTTCCGGCGGTGTACTCGCCATAGGAAATATGCGTCAGCGGGTAGATCTTCACGCCGGACTCACGATGGATGGTGTCGACGTAGCTGGAGGGGAAATCCATCTCGGAAAAGATCACCTGCACGTCCAGTTCCTTGAGCTGGTCGATGGTCTTCTTCAATTGGCTGGGGCTCGGCTCGATGCCGTGGGCCGGTTCGACCACTGCGGTGACTTCCAGGCCGAACTCGCGCAGCAGGTAGTCGTAGGCGGCATGGATGGTGGCCACGCGCAGCTCGCTGCCCTTGGCGTCGGTCAGCTTGCCCAGCGCCTCGGCGCGCAGGCCGCGCAGGCGCTTGCCGTAGGCACGGGCGTTCTGGCTGTAGAACTTGGCGTTGTCCGGGTCGAGCTTGCCGAGTTCGCGGGCGATGTTGTTGATCTGCGCGATGGAGGCGGTGATGGAGAGGAAGGTGTGCGGGTTGACCACCTTGCCGGCGCCGCGTGCGGCCTGGCCGGTGGCGGCGAGCAGGGGCACGCGGGCGTTGGCCTCGATCACGGGGACGTCGGGCTTCTCGCTGACGGCGATCATGCGGTCGGCGAAGTCGTCATGGCCGACGCCGTTGAGCACCACCACGTCGAGGTCGCCGATGCGCTTGATGTCCTCGGCGCGCGGCTCGTAGGCGTGCGGGTTGAAGCCAGCCGGGATCAGCGGCACCACGTCGGCGCGTTCGCCGACGATATTGCTGACGTAGCTGTAGTAGGGGTGCAGGGTAATGCCGATACGCAGGCGGTGGTTGTCGGCACTGGCGAGCACGGGGGCGAGGGCGGCGCCCAGGCTCAGCAGCAGGCTGGCCAGCAGGCGGCGGGAGACGAAGCGAGAGGGCATGGTGGGGTTCCCGATATTCAGTGGCGATGCTGGCGGGTGACGCCGGCGTCGTATTGGCTGGCGACCTGGCGCCAGCCGGCGGCGATCAGGGCATCGGCATGCAGGTTCTGTGGGGCAACGACATCGCTGGAGCGGTTGAGCCAGATGTCGGCATCCGCTGCGCTTGCCAGCAACAGGAAGGAGCCGGCGACGGCGCTGTCGCCGCTCAGACCCTGGTAGGCGTAGTCATCGCCGACATGCAGCAGCTGCCAGACGTGGTGGCCACGGGTGGCGGTGCTGGCGTCGTGGGTAAAAGGCGGAATGCCTTCTTCGGCCAGTTGCTGCGGCTCGGGCAAGGTCTGCTGTTCGTCCCGCAGCATCAGGATCTCGTCGAGGGCCACGACCAATTCGGTATGGATGCCTTGCTCGGCGGCGTTCAGGTCGCGGCGGGCATCGATCTGATGGGCGGCGACGCTTTCTTCCTCGTGGTTCTCGCTGCGCAGGCTGATGACTGTTGCGGCCAGTAGGATGATCGACAGGCTGAGGACGGCTACCCACAGGCTTTCATGCCCAGCGCCGGCCGGGCGTACCACTTGGGTGGTCATTGGCTGGCGATTTCCGTGTGGTCGATTTCCACGACGTGGCCGGGGCCGGCGTCGAACAGTACGTAGAACTCGCCATCCGGACGCTTGAAGCTGAGCCTGGAGTCCTCGCCGAGTTTGCCGGGCACCAGCACCTCTTCTTCGTAGCTGATCACGTCGAGGGTCACGCCGGGGGCGCCACTGCCGTCGGAGAAGCCGCCGGTGCAGATGATTTCGCCGGTGCCGTGCTCCTCGCATTCGCAGATCGGGTTGTGCGCGAGAGCCAGAGGGGACAGGCCGGTACAGAGCATCAGCAGACCGATGCGGGCGCTATGGATCATGGTTTGTCTCCTTGTTGTTTCAGCCAGGCGAGGGTGGCGGGCGAAGCCTCGGCCAGCGGGATGGATGCCTGATGTACTGTGCCGTCCCAGCCCTCGGCGGTGATCCACAACTCGGCGTCTGGCTTGGTGCGTGGCGGTATGGGAATGCTCGTACCCATGCGATAGGGGCTGCCGAAGAACAGTCCGCCGGCAGCGCGCAGGCTGCGCGGCTTGCCGATGCGCAGGTAGACCACCTTGACCTGGCTGATGCACGCCTGGCACAGCGCGGCGTTGAAACTCTTCATATAGCCGGCCGGACCTTCCAGTTGCGGCGGCTGATTGCGGAACTCGGCCAGGCGCAGGCTCCAGGGGCCGACCTGGACTTCGCCGAACTCACGCTCGCCGAGGCCGCTGGCGCCACGAAACAGCGCGACATCCTGGAAATACTTGGGCATGAAGCCCAGGGGGATCAGCACCAGCAGCACATTGAGGTGGAAGCGCCACCTGTACCAGAAACGGCCCAGAGCGGACGGGGCGGGGGCGATTGCGGCCTTGCTCATGGGCGGCTCTCCGAGATTTCACGGGTGGCGACGATCGGGGCCGGCTTGGTGGCGCGTGCCGGCCGCTTGACCGCAGCGACCGTGGCCTGGGCGGTGCGCTTGGTCCAGATCAGCAGGCCGCTGAGCACCATCATGCTCAGCAGCAGGCCGAAGACGAACCACAGCAGCTTGACCCACAGGCCACCGAAGTCGCCGGTGTGCAGCGGCCGCATGGACTCGGTGACGAACTCCAGGCCCGAGCGGTCGCTGAGCAGGCGGGTAGCGTCGATGTCGCCGTTGTAGGGGTTGATCGAGGCGGACTGGAACATCAGCGGATACCAACCGCGGCCCCAGACCGAATAATGGCCGTAGGCATAGCCCGGCAGGCTGACGAAACTTGGCTCCAGGCCCGGGATGACGTCGGTGGCCTTGAGCACGGCGGCGTCCAGGCTGATGCGCGGCACTTCGGCAGCGCTCGGCGCCAGCGGCACTTCCTCGCGCGCCACCACTGGCGGTACGCCTTCGGTGGAGATCGACACGTGGCTATCGCCGAGAATCGCCTGGATCAGGAACCAGATGCCGGTGATGGAAATGACCGCGATGAACCAGATCGACCAGATGCCGGAGAGGCGGTGGAAGTCGCCCCAGAAGATGCGTGCGCCCTGGCCTATGCGCAGGCGTGGGCTGAAGAAGCCCTTCCAGAACTTCTTGTAGACCACCAGGCCGGTGATCAGCGACAGCAGCATCGGCAGGCCCATCAGCGACACCAGGTACCAGCCCCAGCTGTAGCCGTTGGTGAACGGCACCAGCCACCAGCCATGCAGGGCGCGGGTGAACTGGCGGAAGTCGAACTCCGGGCTGACCCCCTGGATCGCCCCGCTATAGGGGTTGACGTACAGCAGCGGCGAGCTGCCGTCGGGATAGCTGACGCGCGCGGTGAGGGCGAAGTGATCTTCGTCCGGGCGGCCGATGGACTGCACGATCAGCTCGGGCTCGGCGCGATTGATCGCTTCCAGTACCTGGCCGAAGCTCAGGCGCTGCGCATCATCGGACGGCTTGCTGGCGCGTACGTCCGGGTTGGCCAGCCAGACGATCTCCTGGCTGACAGTGGCCAGGGTGCCGGTGACACAGATGATCAGCAGGAAGAACCAGACCGGTAGGGCCAGCCAGCTGTGGACGAGAAACCAGAGTCTGGAGCGGGATTTCTTGGACATGTTCGCGGGGTCGTTGGCGCGCGCGGTGGGCCGGCACGGAATGAAAGGAGTAAGAAGCGACCGCAAACGCGGATGAAAAGGATTCTAAGTTGCGAGAGCTTGACGATCAAGGTTGCCGTGCGATCAGCCCGCTCTGCGTTGCGCGCGGCGGTAGTCGCCGGGTGTTTGCCCGAGCCAGCGCTTGAAGGCGCGCTGGAAGGCTTCGGCCGAGGCGAAGCCGAGCAGGTAGGCGATCTCGCCGAAGGCCAGTTCGGTATCGCGGATATAGGCCGTGGCCAGGTCGCGGCGAGTGTCGTTGAGGATGGTGCGAAACTGCGTGCCTTCCTCGGCCAGCTTGCGCCGCAGCGTCCAGCTCGGCAGGTGCAGGCTGCGCGCCACTTCCTGCAGATCCGGCTCGTGGCCGTGCAACAGTGGGCCGAGCAGTTGGATGACCCGTTCGCGCAGGCTGCGTGTGCAGGTCAGCTGTTCCAGTTCGCGTTCGCACAGCTCCAGCAGGTGCCACCAGGTGCCTGGGCAATGTTGAGGGTTGCGCAGGGCCAGGGTTTCGCTGTTCAGGCGCAGGCGATTGGCGCCAGCACTGAACTCGACGGGGCAGCCGAACAGCGCTTCGTAGCGTTCGCCGTAGTCCGGTGCAGGAAATTCGATCTCGACCTTTTCCGCGGTGATGGATCGGTCGACCACCTGCCTCAGGTTGGTCTGCCAGCCGGCCAGCACCGAGTCCACCACGAAACGGTTGTAGGCGTTGTAGGGGCTGATGGAATAGAAATGCAGCCAGGCGCCGCGCGCATCCTCGCTGAAGCCCGAACGGCCGCGATAGTTGGCGGCGTACAACGGCTCGAAGCGGGTCAGGGTGCGTGCCGCTTCGCGCAGATCAGGCGCCTGCGCGGCGCAGATGCCGGCCAGGCCAACCTGGCTGAGGCGGCTGTGACGGCCCATTTCCAGGCCCAGAGCGGGGTTGTCGCACAGGGCGATGGCGCTATGGCCAAGGCGCATGAAGCGCGGGATCGACAGGCGTGCGCGCGGCTCGCTGAGCCGTGCGGCATCTAGGCCAAATTGCTCGAGCAGGGGTTCGGGGCGCTGACCCTGTTCGCGCAATGCGTCGGCCAGCGCCTGGGTGAAGCCGACGGAGAGATCGCCGAGGCGAACGCGTGATGCTTTTATAGCCATAGATTGATCAGTTGCGCGCCGCGCTCGCTGGCGCCTCGTTCGCTGCGTCCGGCATCGAAGGCGAGCGCCTGGGACTGACCGCTACGCTCCCACAATCGGCCGCGCAGATGGACTTTCACTCCCGCACGAATGCCGTGAGCCTGCAGCTGTTCGGTGAAATCGGCGTCGTCCGTCAGGCCATCCAGGTCGCTGGGCATGGCCAGCAGCTCTACTGCCTCGCCATCGATTGCCTTCGCCTGGAACTGTTCGATAGTGCCGCCTAGCAGTACGCCAAGCCGGCCTGCCGGGGTCTCCAGCACCTGCAGGGCTTCCGGCGCTCTGGTGGCGAGTGCGCCGGCACTGAAGGCGTGGCGTTGCGGCTGGCCCTGCGGGTTACCGGCCTGATCGAATACCAGGCTGACGTTGTACAGCGGCCCACGACCGACTTCGAGGCGGCCCCGTTCCACGCGGGGCTCGGGCAGAACGATGGACCCTGCAACCAGGGTGATCTGGTAATCACGGGCCAGATCGCCAAACAGCTGCTGATAGTCGCGCGCCATGGCCTTGGCCTTGGTACGCAACATGGCGTCGTCCAGGCGCGCGTCGCTTCCAGCACTGAACAGTGCGCCGAGAAAATCCAGTGGATTGCTCGCCGCCATCCAGTGCATGGCCTGACGGCGCTCGGTGGCGCGATAGAGCTCTTCCTTCTCGCCGACGGCGAGCAGCCAGGTGCCGATATGTTCGGGCAGCACGACGACGGTGCGTTCGTTGAGCATGCCTTGGTCACGGGCGTGATCCAGGTAGGCGGCCAGCTTCAGGCGCAGTCGCGCGAGGCTCTGGTAGTCGGCGGCGAACAGTTCCGGCTGGATGCCCAGCAGGTTGCCGCGTGTGCCGGGCTCACCAATATCGAGCGCGACCTGGCTGCGCAGGTCGGACAGGTAATGGCTGCTGGGGCGCTGCGCGATCCAGTGGGCGTAGCTGCCAAGACCGGTCAGCAGTGCGAGCGCGAGCAGAAGGGTGATCAGTAGGCGCATTGGTTTTTTCAGTTTGGTTGCGGTGCAGGTTAGGTCGGTCGAGCCGTGCTGCCAACCTCTATTGCTAGTTTTGATCATTATCTTGTTAGTTTTGATCATTGAGCATGGCTGGCAGCCTATTTATCGTCTGGCTCCATAACCGACCGCGTGACCATGAGACCGCGGCAATCCGTGAACTGCACCGCGATGTGGAGAATTCCATGACTGCTCGTTACCCGCACCTGCTGGCCCCGCTCGACCTCGGCTTCACCACGCTGAGCAACCGTACGCTGATGGGCTCCATGCACACTGGCCTGGAAGAGAAGCCGGGCGGCTTCGAGCGCATGGCGGCCTATTTCGCCGAGCGCGCCCGTGGCGGCGTCGGCCTGATGGTCACCGGCGGCATCGGCCCGAACGAGGAGGGCGGCGTGTATTCCGGCGCTGCCAAGCTGAGCACGGTGGAAGAGGCCGAGAAGCACAAGATCGTCACCCAGGCCGTGCACGAGGCGGGCGGCAAGATCTGCATGCAGATCCTGCACGCCGGGCGTTATGCCTATAGCCCCAAGTCCGTGGCGCCGAGCGCCATCCAGGCACCGATCAACCCGTTCAAGCCGCGCGAGCTGGACGAAGAGGGCATCGAGAAGCAGATCGCCGACTTCGTCAATTGCGCGGCGCTGGCCCAGCAGGCCGGTTATGACGGTGTCGAGGTGATGGGCTCGGAAGGTTATTTCATCAACCAGTTCCTGGTCGCCCACACCAACCATCGTACCGACCGCTGGGGCGGCAGCTACGAGAACCGCATGCGCCTGCCGGTGGAGATCGTCCGCCGCGTGCGCGAGGCGGTCGGCCCGAACTTCATCATCATCTATCGCCTGTCGATGCTCGATCTGGTCGAGGGTGGCAGCACCTGGGACGAGATCGTGCTGCTGGCCAAGGCCATCGAGCAGGCCGGCGCCACCCTGATCAACACCGGTATCGGCTGGCACGAGGCGCGTATCCCGACCATCGCCACCAAGGTGCCGCGTGCGGCCTTCACCAAGGTCACCGCCAAGCTCAAGGGTGAGGTGTCGATTCCGCTGATCACCACCAACCGCATCAACACCCCGGAAGTCGCCGAGCAGGTGCTGGCCGAGGGCGATGCCGACATGGTGTCGATGGCGCGCCCGTTCCTTGCCGACCCAGACTTCGTCAACAAGGCCGCCGAAGGCCGTAGCGATGAGATCAACACCTGCATCGGTTGTAACCAGGCCTGCCTGGATCACACTTTCGGCGGCAAGCTGACCAGTTGCCTGGTCAACCCGCGCGCCTGCCATGAGACCGAGCTGAACTACATCCCCACCGCCGCGGTGAAGAAGATCGCCGTGGTCGGTGCCGGCCCGGCTGGGCTGGCGGCTTCTACCGTCGCCGCCGAGCGCGGCCATGCTGTGACCCTGTTCGACGCGGCTGGCGAGATCGGTGGCCAGTTCAACGTGGCCAAGCGCGTGCCGGGCAAGGAAGAGTTCTTCGAGACCCTGCGCTACTTCAAGCGCAAGCTGGAAACCACTGGCGTCGACGTACGCCTGAACACCCGCGTGTCGGTGGACGATCTGCTCAAGGGGGGCTTCGACGAAATCATCCTGGCCACCGGTATTGCCCCGCGCACCCCGGATATTCCGGGTATCGAGCATGCCAAGGTGATCAGCTACCTGGACGCGATTCTCGAGCGCAAGCCGGTCGGGCATAAGGTCGCTGTCATCGGTGCCGGCGGTATCGGTTTCGACGTGTCCGAATTCATCACGCACCAAGGCAAGGCCACCAGCCTCGACCGTGACGAGTTCTGGAAAGAGTGGGGCATCGACACGGCGCTGGAAGCCCGTGGTGGCGTGGCGGGTGTCAAGGCGCATCCGCACCCGGCGGCGCGTCAGGTATTCCTGCTGCAGCGTAAGAAGTCCAAGGTCGGCGATGGCCTGGGCAAGACCACCGGCTGGATTCACCGCACCGGCCTGAAGAACAAGAACGTGCAGATGCTCAACAGCGTCGAGTACGTGCAGATCGACGATGCCGGCCTGCATATCCGCATTGCTGGTGGCGAGCAGCAGGTGCTGCCAGTCGATACCGTGATCGTTTGCGCTGGCCAGGACCCGCTGCGTGAGCTGCAGGAAGGTCTGGAAAATGCCGGCCAGCGTGTGCACCTGGTCGGCGGTGCGGATGTCGCCGCCGAGCTTGACGCCAAGCGGGCGATCAACCAGGGCTCGCGCCTGGCGGCCGAACTCTGATCGAACCGACGCCCCGCCTTGTGCGGGGCGTCTGCTTAGTGGCTGAGAATAACAAGGAGACGCCCATGTCGCTCGATGCTCAACTCAACCCATCCGCCGCAGCCAGCCTGGCACGCTGGCACCAGTTCGTCGCCGCCAAGGACCTGAGTGCCTTGCCCGAGTTGCTGCACCCTCAGGCGGTGTTCCGTTCGCCCATGGCGCACACCCCTTATCCGGGCGCGCAGGTGGTCAATCTGATCCTCAATACCGTGCTCAAGGTGTTCGAAGATTTTGCCTATCACCGCGAACTGGCTACTGCCGATGGCCTCAGTGTGGTGCTGGAGTTTTCCGCGAAGGTTGGCGGGCGCGAGTTGAAGGGCATCGACATGATTCGCTTCGACGAGTCGGGACGAATCGTCGAGTTCGAGGTGATGGTGCGCCCGATGAGCGGACTGCAGGCGCTCGGCGCGGAAATGGCGCAGCGCCTGGCACCCTTTCTCGCAGCCGCCAAGGGCTGAGGGGCGCTCTACTTGAGAACGCCCACCTCACGATAGAAGCGCTCGGCGCCGGGGTGCAGCGGAATCGGCAGACCACTGGTCGCCCGTTCCAGTCTGATGTCCCTGGCGGCTGGATGCGCTTCGGCCAGTCGGTCGAGGTTCTCGAAGAGCAACTTGGTCATCTGATAGGCCACGGCGTCGGAAACGCTGGTCTGACTGACCAGAACGTTGGTGATGGTCGCCGTCGTCACGTCGTTGGCCTGGCCCTTGTAGGTGCCGGCAGGAATGGTGCCCGACTGATAGGCGCTGCTGCCGATACGTGACACCACCTGCTCTGGGATGGCGACGAAGGTGATCGGCACGCGTTCGGCCAGGTCGCGAATCGCCGCCATACCCAGGCCGGCCGACTGCAGGGTGGCGTCCAGTTGGCCTTTCTCGATCAGTTCGACCGATTCGGCGTAGGGCTTGAATTCGACGTGGCCCATATCCGCGTAGCTGAGACCCGCGGCCTTGAAAATGGCCCTGGCGTTGAGCTCGGTACCCGAGCGCGGCGCCCCGACGGAAATACGTTTGCCGCGCAGATCCTCCAGGCTGGTGATCCCCGATGCCTTGCTGGCAACGATCTGGATGTAGTTCGGGTAGATCCCGGCGATAGCGCGCAGGCGATCACGCGGGGCTCTGAAGCCAGCTTCTTCATCGCCTTTCCAGGCATCGGCAACGGAGTCGCCCAGGGCGAAGGCCAACTGGCCACGGGCGATCTGCAGCAGGTTGAGGTTCTCCACCGAGGCCTTGGTAGCCCGCACGCTGGTGGTCGAGTCTGCGATACGCTCGCTGTAAAGCTCGGACAGGCTCATGCCCAGCGGGTAATAAACGCCACTGGTACCGCCGGTAAGGATGTTGATCGAGGTTGGGTTGGCGTGAGCGTTGGGGCTACTGGCCAAAATCGCGGCAGCGGCGAGCAGGCCAAGGCGCTTGGCTAAGTACATGAGAATTCTCCGTTGTTGTTATTTTTAGCTAAGGACGCGGCAGTGCTGTGCAGGCAGTCTTCTGGCGCCGGGATAGGCACTCGCGAAGCGGATTGAACGATGAGGGGTTGGCAGTGAAGTGATGGCGGAACATGGCTGACCTCTTGTCTTTTTTATCAGTCCGGCCGCGCGACAGGCGCGCGAGCTTGTAAGAGCCAGAGCAGGTCACGTGCCAGGTTGTCGGACCACCGCTCTAGAGCGGATGAGCCCAATGGCACTGGCTGGAATAGGCAAAATTCCGCTTGTGAGGCATGGGTGAAAAGCAAGAATCCGCCGATCGAGTTGTGCTTGGCAGGCTGTTAACCATCCAGGCGGACCGGACCGCTGGCAGCTTTCGTACTTTCCGGTCTTGTCACATTTTTGCGCTAAGCGGTGGTCTATTCGGCCTGGCTCGCAGAGTGAGTGCCAACCCAGTCACATTGCTGTGGTCGGGTTTTCCCCTAGACTTGCCTCAGATATCAAGGACGATATCAGTACCGGAGTATGCGCTGCTCCGGCACGCGACTATGCGCGCGCGTATTCCCGGTTGGTCCAGAGGGTCCTCAATGAGCATGCAGAACAAGCCGCAGATGGTGGAAGCCGTGATGTTCTTCAGTGAACGCGGTATCTGCAAACAGATGATGTTCCCTGAGTTCGAAGCCTTGCTCGATGGTGTGGTGAACATGCCCGAGTTCGCCGACGAACAGATGCGCGCGGTATTCGTGGTGATCAACCCGCGGCTGCTGGTGAGGGCGGCGGTATTCTTCTTTCTGGATTTCGACGAGGACGGTCGCCCCGACAAGGGTTGGAACATTCCTCTGCAACATCTGGCAGAACGTGCCGGCCGTGGCCCGGACCTCGGCGCCGGGCCGATTCGTCTGGCTTGTCGCAGTCAGTGCCCGGTGTCCTGGCACCAGATGCACCTGTGGGACCCCAGCCTGGCGCCGGGGCAAAACGATCTGGTTTTGCTGCGCGATGCAGTCAAACGTAACCAGCTAGGGCTCCTGATCGAGGACGACAGTGCCCAGTCGGTGGTTGCCGAGCGTTTGCAGGTAGCTTCCGAAGACAAATGGTATGCGCCGGATCCGGCCAAGGAAGTGGCCGAGCAACTGGCGCAGAAGATGGATCATGAACATCGCGCCAAGACCGCGCAGCTGATTCAGCAGCAGCGCCTGCGCATCACCAGCCTGACCCAGCAGCATGAAGACGAACTGGCCAAGTTCAAACTGGCCAGCGAGGAGCAGAGCAAGAATCTGCAGGCGCAGATCCATGGGCTGCATCAGGCGCTGCGCCAGCAGGAGGAGCTCAACGCCAACCTCAAGGCGCAACTGGCCGCCCAGGCCGAAAGTTTCCAGAGCAGCCGTGAGGAAATGACTCAACAACTGCGTGCCCTCGAGCGTCATGGTCGTACCGAGGGCGATATCCTGCGTGCGCAGTACGATGGTGAAATGCGCGCCAAGGTCGCTGCGGCTGTGGCGGAGTACAAGGAACAGATCGCCATACGCGACGTCGAACTGGCCTATCGCAACGAGCTGGATGCCCAGTTGCAAGCGGAAATCGAACGCCTCAAGCGTGAGCGCGATGCATTCGCCAGTCAGGGCGGTGACCAGGTGCTCGATCGTCTGGCCAAGCTTGGCGTGGTATTCGTGGTGTACCATCCCGGCGCCGGGCACCTGACCATTCCCCTGCAGGATGTCGCCCGCTATCAGGACAATCCCATGGCCTACGCCGCTGGCAAATGCTTCGTTTCCGAAGATCAGTATCGGCACTGGTTGGCGCATTATCAGCAGCCCAGCTGCGACGCATCCTTGCCCAGTGGGGAGCGCTGCGCCATTCCCATCGATCGCGTCGATACGCCCAGCCGTTTCACCCTGGGTGATTCGAACTGCTGCGCGCGGCACAAGGCGAGCAGTCGTCTGCGCACCGTCAGCTGACCTTGCCAATACGGATTCCCACCTGGCGCCCGCGGGCGCCGCTACAACCTCTGCAACTGGACTGGCTCGAGGCCGCCGGCGTCGAGCTCGCCTGCTTGCGCCTGGATCTTGTCGACCCACTGCTGTCCGGCAACAAGTGGTTCAAGCTCGCGCCCTATCTTGAGCAGGCCGCTGCGGCTGGTGCGCAGGGGGTGATCAGCCTGGGGGGAGCGCACTCCAATCATTTGCATGCGCTGGCCGCTGCGGGCCGGCGTTTCGGTTTCGCCTGCGTCGGTCTGTTGCGTGGTGAAGCGCAGCAGACCCCGACCGTCGATGATCTGCAGCGCATGGGCATGGCGCTGCACTGGCTGGGTTACAGCGGCTACCGTGCGCGGCATCAGCCGGACTTCTGGGCGCCCTGGCTCGCCCGCTATCCGGGTTTCCAGGTGATCAGCGAGGGCGGTCTGGGCCTTCACGGCGCTAGTGGCTGCAGCTGTCTGGTGGCGATGGCCGAAGCGCAGTTGGCCGATATCGGCTGGCCTGATTTCGATGCCTGGTGGCTGGCTACGGGGACCGGCACCACCCTGGCCGGTGTGCTGCTGGGTGATGTTCGGCGCTGCGTGTTCGGCGCGCAGGCGGTACCGAGCGACCACGGCGTCGCCACTCAGGTCGCCAGGCTGCTGGACGAGGCCGGGGCGTCGGAGCGACGCTGCCAACTGATCGACGCCGCGCGCGGCGGTTTTGCCCGGCTCGACGAGCCACTGCGCCAGTTCATCCTGGAGACTGAGCAGGCCAGCGGTGTGCCGCTGGAGCCTGTGTATACCGGCAAGGCGCTTATGGCGCTGCGCGATTTCTGCAAGCGCGGTCATCTTGCGCGCGGCAGTCGGCTGATATTCATTCATACTGGCGGCTTGCAAGGGCGTCGGGTGTTGATGGGCGCCAGCGCCGACTACACTCAGGTCTGACCAGCGGAGCCTGGAAATCCTCATGAGCGAACCCCTTACCCCCGAACAACTGCGCAGCCTGACGCCGCTCAACGTGCTTTCCGAGCAGCAGTGGCGCGAGTTGCGTAGCCAGCTGGTGCCGCAGCCTCTGTTGGCCGGGCAACTGCTGTTTCGTCGGGGGGATCAGGCGCGCCTGACCTGCTATCTGCTGGCCGGCGAGTTGCAGCTGCAGGATGCCGAGGGCAGAACGCAGAGGGTGCAGGCTGGTAGCGAGATCAGCTGCCACCCGTTGTCGCCCGGCCTGCCGCGGTTACATGACGCCCGCGCCGTGAGCGATGTCAGCGTGCTGATGATCGACAGTGCCACGCTCGATCGCCTGCTGACCTGGCGCTTGGCGCATCAGGACCTGTTGCTGGCGCTGCAGCAGAGTGGCGCCGATGTCGAGTGGCTGGAGCGGCTGTTGGAAAACCCGTTGTTTGCCAAGGTGCCGCCGGCCAACGTGCAGAACATGCTCGCTCGCTTGCAGAAGATCGAGCTGGCGGCTGGCAGCCAGATTATCGAAGAGGGTGCCACTGGCGATTGCTGCTATTTCCTGGAAAGCGGCCGCGCCGAGGTGATTCGGGGCGCTGGTAGCGAGCACCAGGTGCTGGCGGAGCTGGAGGTTGGCGCTTGTTTCGGCGAGGAGGCCCTGCTTGCCGACCGGCCGCGAAATGCCACGGTGACCATGGTCGAGGCCGGCAGTGTGTTGCGTCTGGATCGTCAGGATTTCTTTGCCCTGCTCAAGGCGCCCGTGGTGGCCGAGGTGTCGCTGGGCGAGGGCGCCAGGTTGCTGACGCAGGGCGCGCAGTGGCTCGACGTACGCCTGCTGGAAGAGTACGAAAAGGCGCATGCGCCGCAAGCGCTGCATATGCCGCTGCAGCTGTTGCGTCTGAAGGCGCGCCTGCTGGAGCGATCACGCACCTACCTGTGCTACTGCGACAGTGGCAAACGCAGCAGCGGCGCGGTGTTTCTGCTCTCGCAGCTGGGTTACAGCGTTTACGCCTTGCGCGGTGGCCTGGACGCCTTGCCGGCGGTGCAACGCGATGCGCTGCTCTGTGAGAGCGGCGCAGGGTATCTGGCCCGTTCCGGTGGGCGTACCGAACGTAGCCGTTGATCGGCGCAGGCTCTGGGGCAAGCGTAGCCCGGATGAAATCCGGGGATTGCAGACGCATGCGTCCCGGATTGCATCCGGGCTACGAGTGCGTCGGCCACTGATCATTGACCAGAAAGATCCGCTCCACCTCCCGCCAATCCCCGGCGTGATCCTCCTCCAGTCGTACCAGCAGTTGCGCCTGAGCCTCCGGGCGCAACGTGCTCAGCCATTGCTGGAGCATTTCATCAGACCAGACCCCGTCGGCATTCACCAGAGCCGGCGCTAGCCAGGCCAGTCGCGGTAGCGGCTGCCAGTGCGCGCCTGGCTTCGTCGCGGCGAAGTCATTCCAGTCGCGCTGGTACAGCCAGCGCCCCCGGCAGTGTTCGGACGTGGCGCCGTGAGGCGCGGGGGAGTCGTCGGGCCAGGGATAGAACAGGTAGCCGCCGAGCCAGAAGGCGGATCGGGTTTCGCCCAGTTGCAGGTCGTTCAGCGCTCCCCGTGCCTCGCTGCGCGAAGACAGGGGTAACTGGTGCTGCGCGAGGTGGCTCAGTTTCAGATCGAGCCGATCATGACTGCCCGGGCCTAGCCAGTCAGCGGCGTCGCTGCCGTCCGTGCCGAGATAGAACTTCACTGCCAATTCAAGATGGTGTTCGCCTTCTGCGTCGCGCAGCAGCAGGTCCAGTTCGCCCAGGGTCTGACCGTTCTGGCGGATCGGCAGGTTGGCGGCGACGACCTCGACATCCGGTGCCGCATGCAGGGCGAACTGCCACAAGCGTTCGTAATAGAGGCCAAGGCGGCGCACCGGTTTCGCGGCCAACCAGGCATGCAGGGCACCGGCATCGTTGTCCTGCTGCACGAGCCAGTCAGCCAGCCGCTGCGGTTGCCGCGTCCAGCAACTGGCCTGTAGCGGATGACGCTGGACTTTCGGGGTCTCACCCAGCATGGGTGGCGAGAACAGCGCCCAGGCCAGGTCACGCACAGCCGGGGTACGCAAGCCCAGCAGCAGATCGTGCAGCGAGTCGGGAGCAGTCATCACCCGAGCATAGCGCAGTAACAGTGCTGGTTTGCTGCCGCCCAGGCCTTTGGCCGATAATCTCTCTTCGTTTCTTATCTGTCTGGCAGGAGTCCCATGGAGCAATTTCGCAATGTCGGCATCATCGGGCGCCTGGGCAGCACGCGGGTGCTGGAAACCGTGCGGCGACTCAAGCGCTTTCTGATCGACCGTCACCTGCATGTGATCCTCGAGGACACCATCGCCGACGTGCTGCCGGGACACGGCCTGCAAACCTCCTCGCGCAAGATGCTTGGCGAGGTCTGCGACCTGGTAATCGTCGTCGGTGGCGACGGCAGCATGCTTGGCGCCGCCCGCGCCCTGGCGCGGCACAAGGTGCCGGTGCTGGGGATCAACCGTGGCAGCCTGGGTTTTCTCACCGATATTCGCCCTGACGAGCTGGAGCTCAAGGTGGCGCAGGTGCTCGAAGGCCAGTACCTGACCGAGAATCGCTTCTTGCTCGAGGCTGAGGTGCGTCGTCAGGGCGAGGCCATCGGCCAGGGCGACGCGCTCAACGACGTGGTGCTGCACCCCGGCAAGTCGACGCGGATGATCGAGTTCGAGCTGTATATCGACGGTCAGTTCGTCTGCAGCCAGAAGGCCGACGGCCTCATCGTCGCCACGCCCACGGGTTCTACCGCCTATGCGCTGTCTGCTGGCGGGCCGATCATGCATCCCAAGCTCGATGCCATCGTCGTGGTGCCGATGTACCCGCATACGCTGTCCAGCCGGCCCATCGTGGTCGACGGCAATAGCGAGCTGAAGGTGGTGGTGTCGGCGGACATGACCATCTATCCGCAGGTGTCCTGCGACGGCCAGAACCACTTCACCTGTGCCCCGGGCGACACCCTGCACGTGGCCAAGAAGGCGCAGAAGCTGCGTCTGATCCACCCGCTGGATCACAACTACTATGAGGTCTGCCGCACCAAGCTTGGATGGGGCAGCCGCCTGGGAGGGCAGGACTGAATGTCCCTCGACCCCCATCGTGGCTATGACCTGATCGGTGATATCCACGGTTGTGCGCAAACCCTCGAACGCCTGCTCGAACGGCTGGGTTACAGCCGCCAGGGTGGCGTGTGGTGCCATCCGACGCGCATGGTGATCTTCCTCGGTGACCTGGTCGACCGCGGCCCGGGTATCCGCGAAACCCTGCATCTGGTGCATGACATGGTTCGCGCCGGCCAGGCGCTGTGCATCATGGGCAATCACGAGTTCAATGCCTTGGGTTGGAGCACGCCGGCGCCGCCGGGTAGTGGCCGTCAGTACGTGCGCGAACACAGCCCGCGCCACCAGCGCCTGATGCGCGAGACATTGGCGCAGTTCGAGGATCATCCGCAGGAATGGCGTGAGTTCCTGCGCTGGTTCTACGAGATGCCGCTGTTCATCGATGCCGGGCGCTTCCGCGTGGTGCACGCCTGCTGGGATGACGAGTTGATCACGCCGCTCAAGGCGCAATTCCCCGATGGCTGCATCGATGAACATTTCCTGCAGGCCTCGGCGGTGCCCGGCAGTTTCGCCAACATGGCGCTCGATCGCCTGTTGCGCGGGACCGACATGCGTCTGCCGCATGGTCTGACCCTGACCAGCGGCGACGGCTTCACCCGCTCGTACTTCCGCACCAAGTTCTGGGAGGAGGACCCGAAGACTTATGGCGATATCGTCTTCCAGCCCGATGCCTTGCCGGAGCTGGCGGCGCAGACGCCGTTGACCGAACTGCAGAAGGACGAGCTGCTCAGGTACGGCGCGCATGAGCCGCTGCTGTTCGTCGGTCACTACTGGCGGCGTGGCAAGCCGGCGCCGATCAGGCCCAACCTGGCCTGCCTGGATTACAGCGCGGTGGTCGGTGGCCGCCTGGTGGCTTATCGTCTGGATCAGGAAACACGTCTGGACGCGGGTAAATTCGTCTGGGTCGATGTCGACCCTCAGGAGGCGCCGCGATGACGGCTGTGGTTGTGTTGCGCTTGCCGCTGGATCGCGATTTGAGCGGTTTCATCGCTCTGCTGCAGCGTTTGCGTGTGCCGCACCGGGTATCGGAAGAGGGCGGCGAGCAGGTGCTCTGGGTGCCGGGGCAGGAGCTTGCAGAGCAGGTGCGCGAGCTCTATGCGCGTCATCCGCAGGGCGATGATGCCGGAGAGCTGCCGCCAAGCGTCGCCCCTGTGCGCGAGAGTTTCGCCACTCAGCTACGGAGCAGCCCGGTCACGGCGTTGATGTTGCTGACCACCTTCATCGTCTTTGCGGTGACCCTGGCGGGCGAGAACTTTTCCACCATTCGCTGGCTGAGTTTTGTCGATTTTCGCCTCGACGGTGAGCACATCTATCTGACCTATCTGGATGCCACCCTGGGCAGCGGTCAATGGTGGCGCCTGATCACGCCGATGCTGATCCACTTCGGTTGGTTGCACCTGGCGATGAACAGCCTGTGGTACTGGGAGCTGGGGCGGCGCATCGAATTTCGCCAGGGCGCCATCGGCCTGCTCGGGCTGACCCTGCTGTTCGGCCTGGCATCGAATTTCGCCCAATACTGGTGGGCCGGGCCGTCGTTGTTCGGCGGGCTGTCCGGCGTGCTTTATGGCTTGCTCGGGCATTGCTGGATCTACCAGCGCCTGGCACCGAACGCTGCCTATCGCCTGCCGTCTGGTGTGCTGGTGATGATGCTGGCCTGGCTGCTGATCTGCATGACCGGCATCTTCGAGTTGTTGCAGTTCGGCGCCATCGCCAATGCCGCGCATGTCGGCGGCTTGCTCACCGGCTGCCTGACCGGGCTGCTTGGCGGTATGCTGGCCCGACGTAGCGCTTGATTCGACTTTTTGACCTGTAGGGCGGGTGCAACCCGCCAGCTCGGCGTTTCGGCGGGTTTCACCCGCCCTATGATTTACTTGGAGACCTGTATGTCGTCCTTTCTCGATGCGATTGAAAACATCACCCCGGAAATCTACGAGAGCCTCAAGCTGGCCGTGGAAATCGGTAAATGGCCGGACGGCCGCAAGCTGACTCAGGAACAGAAAGAGCTGAGCCTGCAGGCGATGATCGCCTGGGAAATGCAGAACCTGCCGGAGGAAGAGCGCACTGGTTACATGGGCCCGCAGGAATGCAGCAGCAAATCCGAGCCGGTACCCAACCTGCTGTTCAAGTCCTCGGATACCCTGCACTGATGAGTGAATTGGGACGTGGCTCGCTGAGCAAGATGAAGGCGCACCTGGACGCACCGGTGCAATACGCTTTCCGCCTGGGCGACGAAGAAGTACCGGTCAACCCGCTGGTGGGCAAGCACCTGCGCCTGGAATACCTCGGCGCCATCCATTGCACGCACTGCGGACGCAAGACCAAGACCAGCTTCAGCCAGGGTTATTGCTACCCCTGCATGCAGAAGCTGGCGCAGTGCGACGTCTGCATCATGAGCCCGGAGAAGTGTCATTACGATGCAGGCACTTGCCGCGAGCCGAGCTGGGGCGAGCAGTTCTGCATGACCGATCACATCGTCTACCTGGCCAACTCCAGCGGCGTGAAAGTCGGCATCACCCGCGCCAGTCAGGTGCCGACACGCTGGATCGACCAGGGTGCGACCCAGGCGCTACCCATCCTGCGCGTGGCCACGCGGCAGCAGTCCGGTTTCGTCGAGGACCTGTTGCGTAGCCAGGTAGCGGACAAGACCAACTGGCGCGCGCTGCTCAAGGGCGATGCCGTGCCGGTCGATCTGCTGGCGATTCGCGAGCAATTGTTCGATAGCTGCGGTACGGGCATCACCGAGCTGCAGCAGCGCTTCGGCCTGCAGGCCATTCAGCCGCTGTCTGCCGCCGAGGTGCTGGAAATTCGCTACCCCATCGAGGCCTACCCGGCCAAGATCAGCAGCTTCAACCTGGACAAGCAGCCGCTGGCCGAAGGTACTCTGCTCGGTATCAAGGGCCAGTACCTGATGTTCGACACCGGCGTGATCAATATCCGCAAGTACACCGCCTATCAGTTGGCCATCCACGAGATCGCCGCCTGACACCCGATTGCCACCGGCGCCCGGGGCGCCGCAGACGAGAGGCCAAGAACCATGCGCACCGAACAATCCAAGACCATTTATCTGAAGGACTATCAGGTTCCCGACTACCTGATCGACGAGACCCACCTGACCTTCGAGCTGTTCGAGGATCACAGCCTGGTGCACGCGCAACTGGTCATGCGTCGCAACCCCGCCGCCGGCGCTGGCCTGCCGAAACTGGTGCTGGATGGTCAGCAGCTTGAACTGCTGGAGCTCAAGCTCGATGACCGCGAGCTGGGCGAGGGCGACTACACGCTGACCGACAGCCACCTGACCCTGCAGCCGACGCAGGAACGTTTCGTGGTCGACAGCAGTGTGCGCATTCACCCGGAAAGCAACACTGCGCTGGAGGGCCTGTACAAGTCCGGCACGATGTTCTGCACCCAGTGCGAGGCCGAGGGCTTTCGCAAGATCACCTTCTACCTCGACCGCCCGGACGTGATGAGCAAGTTCACCACCACGGTCAGCGCCGAAAAGCATGCCTACCCGGTGCTGCTGTCCAACGGCAACCCGATTGCCAGTGGTTCGGAAGAGGGCGGTCGTCATTGGGCCACCTGGGAAGACCCGTTCAAGAAGCCGGCCTACCTGTTCGCCCTGGTCGCTGGTGATCTCTGGTGTGTGGAAGACAGCTTCACCACCATGAGCAGCCGCGAAGTAGCGCTGCGCATCTACGTCGAGCCGGAGAACATCGACAAGGTGCAGCACGCCATGGACAGCCTCAAGCGCTCGATGAAGTGGGACGAGGAGGTCTATGGCCGTGAGTACGATCTGGACATCTTCATGATCGTCGCGGTCAACGACTTCAACATGGGTGCCATGGAGAACAAGGGCCTCAACATCTTCAACTCCAGCTGCGTGCTGGCCAAGGCCGAGACCGCCACCGACGCCGCCCACCAGCGCGTCGAGGCGGTGGTGGCGCACGAGTACTTCCACAACTGGTCGGGCAACCGCGTGACCTGCCGTGACTGGTTCCAGCTGTCGCTCAAGGAAGGCTTCACCGTGTTCCGCGACAGCGAGTTCTCTGCCGACACCCACTCGCGCACCGTCAAGCGTATCGAAGACGTGGCCTACCTGCGCACTCACCAGTTCGCCGAGGACGCCGGCCCCATGGCTCACCCGGTGCGCCCGGACGCGTACATGGAAATCTCCAACTTCTACACCCTGACCATCTACGAGAAGGGTGCCGAAGTACTGCGCATGATTCACACCCTGCTCGGCCCGGAGCTATTCCGCAAGGGCTCGGACCTGTACTTCGAGCGTCACGACGGCCAGGCCGTGACCTGCGACGATTTCGTCAAGGCCATGGAAGATGCCAGTGGCATCGACCTGACCCAGTTCAAGCGCTGGTACACCCAGGCCGGCACGCCGCGTCTGGAAGTCAGCGAAGCCTATGACGAGGCGGCGCAGACCTACAGCTTGACCTTCCGCCAGAGCTGCCCGGCGACGCCGGGGCAGAGCGAAAAGCTGCCGTTCGTGATTCCAGTGGCGCTCGGCCTGCTCGATGCCCAAGGCTTTGAGCTGCCGCTGCGCCTGCAGGGCGAAAGCGCGGCGCAGGGCACCAGTCGCGTTTTGTCGGTGACTGAGGCTGAGCAGACCTTCACCTTCGTAGGCGTCGTCGAGAAGCCGCTGCCCTCATTGCTGCGCGGCTTCAGTGCGCCGGTCAAGCTGCACTTCCCCTACAGCCGTGACCAACTGATGTTCCTCATGCAGCACGACAGCGACGGCTTCAACCGCTGGGAAGCCGGCCAGCAGCTGTCCGTGCAGGTACTGCAGGAACTGATTGGCCAGCACCAGCGTGGTGAAGCCCTGGTGCTGGATCAGCGTCTGGTCACCGCGCTGCGCACCCTGCTTGAAGACGAGTCGCTGGATCAGGCCATGGTCGCCGAGATGCTCTCGCTGCCGGGCGAGGCCTATCTCACCGAAATCAGTGAGGTGGCGGATGTCGAGGCCATCCACGCCGCGCGCGAGTTCGCTCGCAAGGCGCTGGCCGACGCGCTGTTCGCTCCACTGTGGGCGCGCTACCAGGCCAACCGTGAAGTCTCCAAGGCCACGCCTTACGTGGCCGAGGCAGCGCACTTCGCTCGCCGCAGCCTGCAGAACATCGCGCTGTCCTATCTGATGCTCAGCGAGAAGCCCGAGGTGTTGGCGGCCTGCGTCGACCAGTTCGACAACGCCGACAACATGACCGAGCGCCTTGCCGCACTGGCCGTGCTGGTCAACTCGCCGTTCCAGGAAGAGCAGGGCAAGGCCCTGGCCATGTTCGCCGACTTCTTCAAGGACAATCCGCTGGTCATGGATCAATGGTTCAGCGTGCAGGCCGGTTGCCCGCTGCCGGGCGGTCTGGAGCGTGTGCATGCACTGATGCAGCACGAAGCCTTCACCCTGAAGAATCCGAACAAGGTGCGTGCGCTGATCGGTGCCTTCGCCAACCAGAACCTGATCAACTTTCACCGCGCCGACGGGGCCGGCTACCGCTTTCTCGCCGACCAGGTGATCACTCTCAACGCCCTCAACCCGCAGATCGCTTCGCGTCTGCTGGCGCCGCTGACCCGCTGGCGCAAGTACGGCTCGGCGCGTCAGGCACTGATGAAGGCCGAGCTGGAGCGCATCCTCGCCTCCGGTGAGCTGTCCAGCGATGTCTATGAAGTGGTGAGCAAGAGCCTGGCCTAAGGCTGATGCCGCTTAGGTAAGGCTACGGAAGCTGTGTTTCGTAGGAGCCCCGCCCCGGGGCGAAGCTTTTCAGGTTCGCGGCGAGGCGCCGCTCCTACACACTCGGTGCGTCGACGCTTGACTGGTTGGCTTTAGGCCTGAAACGGGTTTTGCTCCACAAAAAAAGTGTTACCGACCTCTGGTTGGTAACACTTTTTTGTTACCCAATGAAATATGCATGCAGTCCGTTATGCCTTTGCACACTTAAGTTCGGGCTTCGTCGCTTGACAGCGAGATGATATTCGTCACCCAACTGCGCTGCGAGGCGCGTGGTAAGTGGCATAAAGCGTCGGATCGTAGGACAAAGTGCGCCAGTTTTTCTGACGTATTGGTCAGTGGCTGATCAGTCACGAAAAGAAACTGGCCAACAGCTCTTCCAAGCCTGTTTGCGCTGATACACCTGTTTGAATTGGCACAATGGTTGCAGTACCGAGCTGGATCTGACCGCGTGCGAGCGCACGCTGGTCGTTGGAACATGTCGCTGCAAATAAAAACAGAAGCCGTCGTCAGTACGGCAATCGCGACCCGGATACGGGATCGCTCAAAAGAATGATCTGTCCACGGAGTGAGTCTCGATGGAAATTAAGTCCCGCAAGCCCGTTCTACGTTTTGCCCCGGCCAAGGCCGGCTTTGCGTTCGCAGGCGTTCTGCCGTTGCTGGTCGCCGCCCAGGCTCAAGCGGTGGAGTTCAGCTTCGCCGATAACGAAATCACCGGCTCCCTCGATACCACCATCTCCTACGGTCAACTGTGGCGCGTACAAGGCCAGGACAAGACCAACAACGACATCAACACCAACGATGGCAACCGCAACTTCGATACCGGCCTGGTTTCCGAAGTTTTCAAGATCACTACCGATCTGGAGGCTTCTTACCAGAACTATGGCGTATTCGTTCGCGGTACCGCTTTCTATGACACCCAGATCATGGACAAGCGCAACGATTACTATGACGCCAACACTCCGGCTCAGCCGAGCCAAAGCTATCCGCGCGATAACACCTTCACACGTGAAACCCGCCACAAGGCTGGTCGTGACGCGCAGATTCTTGACGCCTACGTCTATGGCAACTGGGACGTGGCCAACATGCCTGTCTCTGGTCGTTTCGGTAAGCAGGTATTCAACTGGGGCGAGGGTCTGTTCTATCGCGGTGGTGTGAACACCACCAACCCGGTCGATGCTGCCAAGTTCCGTTTGCCAGGCTCGGAAGTGAAGGAAGTGCTGGTTCCGGTCGAGGCGCTTAGTTTCAACATCGGTTTGACCGATAACCTTTCGATGGAGACCTTCTATCAGTTCAACTGGAAAGAGAGTGCTATCGATCCGGTCGGTACCTATTTCTCTGAGACCGACTTGTTTGCTGACGGCGGTCATACCGCTTATAACGAAAGTGGTGCGCTAGCTGGGGCCCTGACACCGAACCCGCGGCTCGGTGGTCTTTCGCTTTATCAAGCCTCCGTATTGAACCCTGCTTATGGGCTGAATGGGAGTTCATTTGCCACGTCTGACGCTTTCAAAGTTGCATCTATCAAGAATGACCTGAATGCCAAGAACGATGGCCAGTTTGGTGTGGCGTTTCGTTATATAGCGGAAGAGCTGAATTCGACGGAATTTGGTTTTTATTTTGTCAACTACCATGCCAAAGAGCCTGCGATCTACGCTCAGCTTGATGGGGCTTATGCTGGGCTAACTCCTGCGCAGTTTGGTGCTTTGGTCGCCAGTGCTCCGGTGCAGGGGGCGGCTGGCGGTGATCCTGCACTTGCGCAGCAGATTGCTGGCGGTTTGGTCTCGGTTGACGTGGCCAATCAAATTCAAGCAAGCCGCCAATATGCCGAAGACATCAGGATGATGGGGCTGAGCTTCAATACCACTGTGGGCAATGCGTCGGTATTCGGTGAGTTTTCCTATCGTCCCAACCTGCCGATTGGTATAGCCACAACTAACGACCTGTTGGGGCAAGTTCTCCAGCAAGCGCCACAGATCGCTTTGGGGCAGCAGGTGCAAGTGGGGGGGCAGACTGTAAGTCTGGGTAATCGTCGCTTGAGCAACTATGAACGTGTTGAGGCTTTTAACACGTCCATTGGCAGTATCTACAACTTTGGCCCGTCACTGGGCTTCGACTCCCTTTTTGGTGTTGCTGAGCTCGGTTCTGAACATATTCGTGGCAGCGATCTGAAGTACACAGACTTCCAGGGTAACGTGCGCTACTACTCCGGACGTGCGAACGGTTCCTATATCTCCGGCTATGACCGCGACGACCAGATCAACAAGAACTCCTACGGCTATACCCTGGTGCTCTCCGGCACCTGGAACGACGTCTACGCCGGCGTAAACCTGTCGCCGTTCGCCGTGTTCAAGCACGACTTCGAAGGCAACTCGCACCAGACCGGTAACTTTATCGAAGGTCGCAAGGCTTACACCGTCGGTATGCGCGCCAGCTATCTGAACAGCCTGGAAGCCGAGATCCAGTACACCGAGTTCTACGGCGCTGGTCAGAACAACGATGCGCGTGATCGCGACAATATCGGCGTCAACGTCAAGTACTCCTTCTAATAACCAAAATCGGAAAGAACGCCGGGCGCTTGCGGGCGCCCGTCACGACTCTTCATGGAGAATTACCCATGCTGAACAAGCACAGGCTGATGGCCGTAGCCGTTGCACTGGCGTTTTCCGCCGGTTCCGCGCTGGCTGCCGTTTCCTCGCAGGAAGCCGCAAAACTTGGCGATACCCTGACTCCCTTCGGCGCCGAAAAAGCCGGCAACGCAGCCGGCACTATTCCGGTCTGGACCGGTGGCATCACCCAGGCCCCGGCTGGATACAGCCGCTCGGGCCAGCACCACGTCAATCCGTTCCCCGACGACAAGCCGCTGTTCACCATCACCGCGGCCAACCTGAGCCAGTACGAGGCCAACCTGACCCCCGGTCAGATCGCCATGTTCAAGGCTTATCCGGAAACCTACCAGATGCCGGTCTACCAGACCCGCCGCTCCGGCTCCGCGCCGCAGTGGGTCTATGACAACACCATCAAGAACGCCACCAGCGCCAAGCTGGCCGATGGTGGTAACGGCTTCACCGACGCTTATGGCGGTATTCCGTTCCCGATTCCGCAAAATGGTGTCGAGGCGCTGTGGAACCACATCGCCCGCTACCGTGGCACCTACATCGTGCGCCGTGCCTCGGAAGTGGCCGTGCAGCGCAACGGCGCCTATTCGCTGGTGACCTCGCAGCAGGAAGCGCTGTTCAAGTACTACCTGCAGAACGGCTCGTTCGCCGATTTGAACAACATCATGTTCTATTACCTGTCGTTCACCACCAGCCCGGCGCGTCTGGCCGGTGGCGCGACCCTGGTTCATGAAACCCTCGATCAGGTGAAAGAGCCGCGTCAGGCCTGGGGTTACAACGCCGGCCAGCGCCGCGTGCGTCGTGCGCCGAACCTGGCCTACGATACCCCGATCGCCGCGGCTGACGGTCTGCGTACCGCCGACGACACCGACATGTTCAACGGTGCTCCGGATCGCTATGACTGGAAACTGGTGGGCAAGAAGGAAATCTACATCCCGTACAACAACTACAAGGTCACCAGCCCTGAGGTTAAGTACAAGGATCTGCTGCAGGTCGGTCACCTCAACCCGGCGCTGACCCGTAACGAGCTGCACCGTGTGTGGGTGGTCGAGGGCACGCTGAAGTCCGGCGCCCGCCATATCTACTCCAAGCGCACCCTGTTCCTCGACGAGGACAGCTGGCAGGCTGCGGTGGTGGATCAGTACGACGGCCGTGGTGAGCTGTGGCGCGTGTCCATCGCCTATCTGAAGAACTACTACGATCTGCCGACCACCTGGTCTGCACTCGATGTGTTCCACGATCTGCAGGCGCGCCGTTACCACGTGCAGAACCTGGACAACGAAGAGAACAACACCATCGACTTCACCCAGGCGGTTCCGGACGACGGTTATTTCAAACCGGCTGCCCTGCGTCGCCGCGGCACGCGATAATAGTCGTGTAGTCTCACGCGAAGGCCGCTACAGTAGTAGCGGCCTTTTCGTATCAGCTTGGCGAATAGGCTTCTATCACGCGGGTTTTGCCTTAACAAAACATAACGTCACGCCAATTGTCAGGGCTTTCCGAAGCTCGCTAGGATGGGCGGCCTGCTAAGAGTCTATTCACGTTTTCGCGAGCTAGAGCAATGCAAGGCAAAAACAAGCGAGGAAGCGCAGTGTACTTTTGTACATGAGCATTCCGAGCTGGTTTTTAACGTAGCAGGGCCGACGCGCAGCAAATCGTGAGTAGGCTCTGAAGGCAGTACCGCCTATAACAAGAAAGGGGGAAGGTATATGAGTGAGCCCGTCATGCGGCGCACCCAGTCCGGTCTGGCGCCCAAACAGGCGCGCAAATCGGCGCTCCGTGTCCATTCGCCGCTGGCTAAAGCGCTCTCGCTGTGCAGTGTGCTTTCCATTCTGGCTTTCGCTGCCGCACCCTTGCAGGCCGAGACCTCGGCTGCGGCTGACGCCGGTTACGCCATCGAGTCGCCCAAGGCCGTGCATAGCCTGCTGCTCGATGTGGTCAACACCGGTGAGCGCCTGGTTGCCGTTGGCGACCGCGGCCACATTCTCTATTCCAACGATCAAGGGCAAAGCTGGCAGCAGGCCAAGGTACCGACGCGGCAGATGCTGACCTCGCTGTTTTTCGTCGATGCCCAGCATGGCTGGGTGGTCGGTCATGATGCGCAGGTTCTCACGACGACCGATGGTGGCCTGACCTGGACCAAGCAGTACGAAAATCTTGAGCTCGAAGCGCCGCTGCTGGATATCTGGTTCAAGGATCTCGAGACCGGTTACGCCGTGGGTGCCTATGGTGCGCTGCTGGAAACCACCGATGGTGGCGAGAACTGGGAAGACGTCAGTGATCGTCTCGATAATGAAGATGCCTATCATCTCAATGCCATCACCGCGGTGAAGGATGCTGGTCTGTTCATTGTCGGCGAGCTGGGTGGCATGTTCCGTTCGCGCGACTGGGGTGAAACCTGGGAGACCGTCGAAAATAAACCCTACGAGGGTTCGTTGTTCGGCGCGCTGGGCACCGACGAAGCCGGCACGCTGCTGGTTTACGGCCTGCGGGGTCATCTATTCCGTTCCGCCGATTTCGGAGACAGCTGGCAGCAGATCACCCTCCACACGCCAAATAATGGCCCGCTGGAATTTGGCCTTGCCGATGGCACCTTGCTGCGCGACGGCAGCATCGCGGTCGTGGGGCATGGCGGTACCGTGCTGCGCAGCACTGATCACGGCCAGACGTTCAGTCTCATCAACCGCCCTGACCGTCTTTCGCTGGCCGGTGTAACTGCACTGGATAACGGCAACCTGATCCTGGTGGGGCAGGGCGGCGTTCACCTCGCCGCCTCGACTGGCGCCGATCTGGGCCAACAATAACAAGCCGGGAGCCTTTGCATGAGCAAGCACCAACAACAGCCTGCCTCCTTCCTTGAGCGGCTGATTTTCAACAACCGCCCGGCGGTAATCCTGATCTGCCTGCTGATCAGCATCTTCCTGTTCTATCAGGCTGCGCAGGTACGCCCGCAGACCAGCTTCGAGAAAATGATTCCGCTGGGCCACCCCTACATCCAGAAGATGCTCGAGCACCGTAACGACCTGGCCAACCTGGGTAATACCGTGCGGATCGCGGTGGAGGCCACCGATGGCGACATCTTCAGCAAGGAGTACATGGAGACCCTGCGTCAGATCCACGACGAGGTGTTCTACATTCCCGGCGTCGACCGTTCCGGTCTCAAGTCGCTATGGAGCCCGAGCGTACGCTGGACCGAAGTGACCGAAGAAGGTTTCGCCGGTGGCGAGGTGATCCCGCAGACCTACGACGGTTCTGCCGACAGCCTCGAAGACCTGCGCAGCAATATCCTCAAGTCGGGCCAGATCGGTCGCCTGGTGGCGAACAACTTCAAGTCCAGCATCGTCGATGTGCCATTGCTGGAGTCCTATCCGGATCCAAATGATCAGAGCAAGCTGATCAAGCTGGATTACCAGAGCTTCTCTCACGAACTGGAAGAGAAGATTCGCGAGAAGTACGAGGCGCAGAATCCCAACGTCAAGGTGCACATCATCGGCTTCGCCAAGAAGGTCGGCGACCTGATCGATGGCCTGGTTGGCGTGGCGCTGTTCTTCGCTGTCGCCATCGGCATCACCTTCGTTCTGCTGCTGTGGTTCACCCACTGCTTCAAGAGCACCCTGGCCGTGGTGATCACCACCCTGATCGCGGTGATCTGGCAGCTCGGCCTGCTGCATACCCTGGGCTTCGGTCTCGATCCCTACTCGATGCTGGTGCCGTTCCTGGTGTTCGCCATCGGTATCTCGCACGGGGTGCAGAAGATCAACGGCATCGCCATGGCCTCGGGGGAGGCGACCGACGCGCTCTCCGCTGCGCGCATGGCTTTCCGTCAGCTGTTCATTCCCGGCCTGGTGGCGCTGCTGTCCGACGCCGTGGGTTTCGTCACCCTGCTGCTGATCGATATCGGCGTGATCCGCGAACTGGCCATCGGCGCATCGATGGGCGTGGCGGTGATCATCCTGACCAACCTGATTCTGCTGCCGGTCGTGATTTCCTATATCGGTATCGGCAACCGCGCGGTGAAGAAGAGCCGTGAGGAAGCCGCCAAGGACCATCCGGTCTGGCGCACCATTTCCAACTTCGCTCATCCGATGGTGGCACCGATCTCCGTTGTCGTTGCCGTGGTGGCGCTGGCTGGTGGTGTCTGGTACGGGCAGAACCTGAAGATCGGCGACCTCGATCAGGGCGCGCCGGAGTTGCACCCGGACTCTCGCTACAACCTCGATAACGACTTCGTCATCCGCAATTACTCGACCAGCTCCGATGTGCTGGTGGTGATGATCAAGACGCCTAGCGAGGGTTGCTCCACCTATGAAGCACTGTCCGCCATGGACGAGCTGATGTGGAAGATGGAGAACACCAAGGGTGTGCAGTCCGCCATCTCCATGGTCACCGTGTCCAAGCAGATGATCAAGGGCATGAACGAGGGCAACCTGAAATGGGAAACGCTGTCGCGTAACCAGGACGTGCTGAACAACTCCATCGCCCGTGCCGAAGGTCTGTACAACGCCGACTGTTCGGTAGCGCCGGTGCTGATCTTCCTCGAGGACCACAAGGCCGAGATCCTGTCGCGTGCCGTGGCTGCCGCCGAAGAGTTCGCCGCGCAGCACAACACCGACGAGCTGCAGGTGGTGCTGGCTGCCGGTAACGCGGGTATCGAAGCGGCCACCAACGAGGTGATCGCGGCGTCCGAGACCACCATGCTGATCGCGGTCTACGCGGCGGTGAGCATCATGTGCCTGCTGACCTTCCGTTCGCTGGCTGCGACCCTGTGCGTGATCCTGCCGCTGGTGCTGACCTCGGTGCTGGGTAACGCGCTGATGGCCTTCATGGGCATCGGCGTCAAGGTGGCCACCCTGCCGGTGATCGCCCTGGGTGTGGGTATCGGTGTCGACTACGGCATCTACATCTACAGCCGTCTGGAGACCTACCTGCGTCAGGGCATGCCGCTGCAGGAAGCCTACTACGAGACGCTGAAATCTACCGGTAAGGCGGTGCTGTTCACCGGTGTCTGCCTGGCCATCGGTGTGGCGACCTGGATCTTCTCGGCGATCAAGTTCCAGGCCGATATGGGCTTGATGCTGACCTTCATGTTCCTGTGGAACATGATCGGTGCGATCTGGCTGCTGCCGGCCCTGGCTCGTTTCCTGATCAACACCGAGAAAATGCGCGCCAAGGCTTGATGCCTATCGCGTAGAACGAAAACCGCGGCCCTTGGGCCGCGGTTTTTTTATGTGCGTAGCGCCGGTATACGAGATGGCAAGCCGACTGCTGGATGGCTGCCTGGGGTAGGAGCCCCGCCTCGGGGCGAATGTTTTTGTTGCCGGCCTGTATGGCGCCCCCGACCGGCAGTCGAGGTCAGGCAAGCTGTGCAGATTCGCGGCGGGGCGCCGCTCCTACAAATGGATCGCGTCGCCGCTCAACGCATACATAGCACTAGCCCCGTCCGCCAATGTTCAGCCCCGTGTAGCCCGGATGAAATCCGGGGGGCGTCGTCGACAGTCATATCCGCAATGCCAGGCCCAAGTCTCGCGGCTACCGGCCAGGGCGAATGCCCGGCTACTGGCCACGGCAGAGCGAACCCTCTGGCGGGGACAGTGCCATGGTCGATTGGTGCGCGGCGTATCCAGGGATCAGCGCGGATATAGTACGTAGGGTGGGCCGGGCGGCGATCCGTTTCAGCCCTCCAAGGCCAGCCGCTGTTGGTGGGCTGAAACGGATCGCCGCCCGGCCCACCTTACCACTTGCACGCCTCGAACTGCGTATCCTGCAAGCCCATCGCGCGCCTAGCGCGGATACAGCGGCGGCAGCGCGCTGCTTTCCTGCGGCGCTGCGCTTGGCTCCTGTGCGGTGGGCAGGTTGCGAATCGCCTTCCACAGCTCCTCGCCTTGCCATTGCTGGCCAACTTCGCTGTACAGCGCGCCGTTGAGACCGTCCAGGGCGTCCGACAGCGGCACGTAGCGTGCGGCCATATCGGCGAGGGTTTCCGGTTGTTGGCGAGCCCAGGCGTCGAGTGCATGACGAGTGGCCTGGGCATCGCCGGCCTGGCAGGCACGCTTGATGTCGTCGAGTAGTGTGCGCGGGCTCGGGCCACTCTGCGCCGCGCGCTGGATCGCCGGTTGCCGGCGGGCATGCCACCACAAGCCGAAGCCGAGCAGCGTGGTCAAACTCAGCACTGCGCAGGCCAACTGCCAGGGCCACAGTTCCGGCCCCTCGATCACCTGGGTCGTTACCATCGGCGTATTGGGTTGTTCATCGTTCTGCAGTTGCGGGTTTTCCGCGACCTGCAGCGTACGGGCGGAGAGGGTGGTGCGCTCCAGCGTGTCGGTCTGGGTGTTCCACCACAGCACTTCCAGGGGCGGCAGATCGAAACTGCCGCTGCGATTGGGTACCAGCGCCTCGCGTTCTTCGCGGGTACCGATGATGCCCGTTTCGCTCTTCTGGTCGCTCATTTGCGGCTGATCCGGGTAGCGACGCAGGCCGTCGACCTGGGTTGCCGGCAATGGCGGCAGCTGGGCGCTGGAAAGGCCATCGACCTTGAGAATCAGGCGGCGGGTCAGGGAATCGCCAACCTGGCTCTGCTCCGGTTGCGGGTTCCAGGTTTCCGCCAGGCCCAGGGCACGCGCCGGTAGCCAGGGCGCGTCAGCCGGGTAATCGGTCGGCTTGGGTTTGACCTGCAGCGGAATGTCCGGTGATTTGACCCGCGAGACCTTGCCGGTGCGGGGGCCAAAGGGCAGGAAATCATTGCTGCGCGAGCGGTCGACCAGGGTGGCGCTGAAGGTCTGGCCCGGGATCACCAGTTGTCCGCTGCGCTGCGGGTAGATGGCGTATTGCAGCTCGATCACGCCGTGCAGCACGCCGCCGATGCTCTTCTCGTAGGTGCGTGGTTCGCCCAGTTGCTCGACCCGCGCATCCGCTATGCGCAGGGGCGTCAGGCTGCTGTCGTCGTACATGGACACCGAGTGGTAGATGCGCAGGGTCAGCACGGCCTGGGCCTGAACGTAGACGTTGTCCTGATCGAGGCTGGCATCGATGAATACCGGTGCCAGCTGTTCGCCGTTGCCGGCGCTGACGGCTGCCTCGACATTCAGCGTGATCGGCAGGGTTTCGGCGTCTTCCAGGCGGATCGCCGGGATCGTCACCTCGCCGTTGCGGCGTGGCTGCAGGGTCAGGATCCAGCGAGTGCTGGCGCGTGGTGTATCGCCGATGCTGCTCAAGCGATTGACCTGGCGGCTGCCAAGCACCTCGAAGTCTTTATCCAGCGGGCTCAGGTCGGGTCGGCCGAAGCGGGTCGGGTCGGTCGACTCCAGCGTCAGCACCACGGTTTCGCCCTCGCTCAGGCGAGTGCGGTCGACGCTGGCGAAAAAGGCTTCTGCATGGGCCTGCCCCGCGAGCAGTAGAAGAAGCAGGAAGACCAGACGCTTCATTGATTCGAGTCCTGACGCTGTTGCTGTTCGTACCAGAATTTGCGCCGCAGCAGTTCGGCCGGGTCATCCGGGATCTGCCGCAGCCATTGTTCCAGCGCTTGCCGGCGTTCTGCCGCCGTGCCCAGATCGGCTTCCGTGCGGGGTGGCGCAACGGGCTCGGCGTCGCTCGGGAGTTCACTGCTGGTACTGGGCTGGGTGTCTTCCCCGGCGCCATTGGCGCTGCCCTGTGTTTCGCTGCGCTCACTGTTCTCGCCCGTGCTGCCAGGCTTGGCGGGTTGTGCGGTGTTGCTCTCGGCAGGCTGACCGGCCGAAGACTCACTGGCCTCCGGCTGCTCGTTGGCGGGTTCCTGCTGCTCGTCCGAATCGCCACTGCCTGACTGCTGCTGATTCTCGCGCTGGCGCAGCGCTTCTTCTACCAGGGCTTTGTTGTGCTGCGCTGCCGCCAGCTCCGGCTGGCGTTCCAGGGCTTGCTCGTAGGCGTCGAGCGCCGCCTCCAGTTCGCCGGCCTTGGCCAGGGCATTGCCGCGATTGTAATGATCGGCTGCGCTGTCGCCCTTGGCGAAACGTTCTGCGGCGGCGGCATAATCCTCGGCCTCATAGAGTGCCTTGCCTTGCCACTGCGGATCGACGAAGCGTTGCGCGGCCTCGGCCGGGCGTTGCGCCTGAAGCAGGCGCTGGCCCTGCTGATCGGGGCGCAGCCAGAGATCGTCGAGTTCGAAGGCATGACTGCTCTGTGGCGGCAGCATCAGCAGCAGTGGCAGGCAGAACAGCCAGCCGCGACGTCCGGCGCAGGCGGCGAGCAACAGCAGCGGCAGCAGTAGCCAGTAGCCCTGGTCGATATGGCTGTCGAGCTGTGTCGGCTCACCCGCTGCGCGCATGGCCTGCGGGCCGTCGAGCAGGCCCAGGCGACGCAGGTCCTCGTCGTCCAGGCGGCTCGCTGCGTAGCGGCCGTTATGGGCTTCAGCGGTTTCACGCAGGCCGCGCGCATCGAGGCGCGGAATCAGGATGGCGCCGCGCGAATCCTTGAGGAAGCTGCCGTCTTCCTGCACCACCGGCGCGCCTTCGCGACTGCCCACGCCGAGGATCAGCAGGGGTACCGAGCGCTTTTGCAGCGCTTGCTGGATGCCGCTGCGCTCCTCTTCATCGAGGGCGCTGGTAATCAGCAGCAGGCGACCCTGGCCAAGTTGCGCCTGGTCGAGCAGCTGCAGTGCACGGGCCACGGCCAGATCGGCGCGACGCCCCGGCTCCGGCATCAGCGAGGGTTTCAGCGCTTCGAGCAGGTTGCGGCTGGTGGCCAGGTCATCGGACAGCGGCACCAGGCTGTGTGCGCTGCCGGCGTAAACGATGATCGCCGTCTGCGCATCGCGACGCGCTTCGAGCAGATCGAGCAGCTTGCGCCGGGTCTGTTCCAGGCGGTTGGGGCGACCGTCGGTGGCGAGCATCTGCGGCGTCAGTTCGAGCAGCACCACCAACGGATCGGCAGGCTTCTGGTTGCTCTGCTCAACGCGCTGCCAGCTGGGGCCGAGCAGCGCCAGTATGGCCAGCAGCCAGGCCAGGCCGAGTGCCAGCCAGGGCAGCTTGCTGGAGCGGCCGCTGCCACCCTTGAGCAGCGCCTGATGGAAGGCCGCCGGCAACAGGAGTTGCCAGCGCCCGCTCTGGCGCTCGCGATGCCACAGGCGCCAGAGCAGCCAGGCCAACACAGGCACTGCCAGCAGCCATAATGGGCGCAGCCATTCCGGCCAGAGTAGGCTCATGTACGCCTCCGCAGCCGCTGTAGCAGGTCGGGCCACAGTACCTGACCGACCAGCAGCAGCGAGCCCAGTAGCGCCAGCGCCAGCGGCCAGGGATAGAGGGCCAGGGCCGGGCGGGCGAGGGTAGGTTGCTGGGCGACCGGTTCGAGGCGGTCGAGGGTCAGTTCGATCTGCTCCAGATCGGCCTGATTGCGTGCACGGAAATACTCACCGCCAGTGACGTCGGTGATCGCGCGCAGGCTGGTTTCGTCCAGATCCAGGGCGCTGAAGCCGAAGCTGCCGAATGCACTGCTTTGCTGCGGATCGGCGCCGATGCCGATGGCATAGATGCGTACGCCTTCATCGGCGGCCAGTTGCGCGGCGACCATCGGATCGATCTCGCCGCCGTTGTTGGCGCCGTCGGTGATCAGCACCAGCACGCGGCTCTGCGTCGGGCGCTGGCGCAGGCGCTTGACCGCCAGGCCGATGGCATCGCCGATGGCGGTGTTCTTGCCGGCGATGCCGATCATGGCTTCGTCCAGCCAGGTGCGCACCGTGTGACGGTCGAAGGTCAGCGGTGCCTGCAGATAGGCCTGGCTGCCGAACAGGATCAGGCCGACCCGATCGCCACGGCGGCCTTCGATGAAATCGCCGAGCAGGCGCTTGACCAGTTCCAGGCGGCTGACGGGCTCGTCGTCCCACTGCATGTCGGCGTAATCCATGGAGCCGGAGACATCCACCGCCAGCAGCAGGTCGCGGCCGCTGGCCGGCAGCGGCAGCGGTTCGCCGACCCACTGCGGCCGTGCGGCGGCGCACAGCAGCAGAAACCAGAGCAGTGCCAGCGGTGCTTGTTGGCGCCAGCTGGGCAGGGCGGCGCGGGCGCGGCGCCCGCTCAGGGCCTGCAATTCGTCGAGAAAGCCGACACGCAGCGCCGCATCGCCGCTGTCGGCTGGAGGCAGCAGCAGGCGCAGCAGCCAGGGCAGCGGCGCGAGCAGAAAGACCCAGAGCCAGGCGAACTCAAACATGCTTGCGAATCCAGATGGCGATGGCCTGATCGAGCTCCACGATGGCCTTGTCGCTCAGCGTGCACTGCGGCCTGTAGCCGCCATCGACGAGGATCATCCAGCGGGTCAGGCCCGCCGCCGGGCAGCGGTTGTCGAGAAACGCCAGCCAGGCGCGGCTGCTCAGGGTGTGGCTGGCACTCTCTGGATAGCGTTCGCGGCACAGGCGCTTGAGCAGGGCGTTGAGCTGCTGCAGCCAGGGGCCAGCCGGAGCACCGTCATAGGGTTTGCTCAAGCGTGCCAGCTCATCGAGCGCGGCCTGACGCAGTGGGTCGAGTGTTTGCTCAGCAGCCACCTTGGGCGTACGTCGGCGCCAGTTGCGTAGCAAACGCCACAGTGCCCAGCCGAGCACTGGCAGCAGCACGGCCAGCACCCACCAACCCGGAGCCGGCGGCCACCAGAGTATGGGAGGCGGGTCGATCAGCGGCTGCAACTGGTCGATGGGGTTCATAGCGACTTTCTCGAATGCAGGGCGCTGAGTTGCTCCTGCAATTGCTCGACCAGTTCGAACTGGGTGCTCAGCGGCAGCAGCGGTACGCCGAGCTTCTGCGCCAGACGCTGCCAGCGTGCTTCACGGGCCTGAGCCTGGGTGCGGTAGGCCTGGCGCAGGTCACCATTGTGGCTGTCGAGCTCCAGCTGAGCGCCGTTCTGGGTAAAGCGCAGCAGGCCGGCAGCCGGCAGGGCGTGATCGAGCGGGTCGGACAGCGGCAGCAGTAACAGATCGGTGTGGCGCGCGAGCAGTGTCAGCTGCTGTTCGGCGTTATCGCTGAGGGCGCGTTCGTCGCACAGCACGATCACCAGGCTGCCTGGGCGCAGCACCTCGCGGGCGCGGCGCAGGGCCAGGCCGAAGTTGTCGCGGCCCGTGTTGGCCTGGCTCTCCGGGCCGAGCGCCTGGTTGGCACGGGCCAGCAGATTGAGCAGTTGCAGCAGGCTCTGCTTGCTGCGCCGTGGTTTGACTTCGTGATGCTCGTTGTCGGCGAACACCAGGCCGCCGATGCGGTCGTTATGCCCCAGCGCAGCCCAGCCGATCAGCGCTGCAGCACGCGCGGCCAGCACCGACTTGAAGCACTGGCCGGAGCCGAAGAACAGGCGCTGGCTCTGCTCGGCGATGATGAAGATGGGACGTTCGCGCTCTTCGTGGAACAGCTTGGTGTGCGGCTCCTGGGTGCGTGCGGTGACGCGCCAGTCAATGGTGCGCACGTCGTCGCCCGGCTGATAAACGCGCACCTGGTCGAAGTCCACGCCGCGACCGCGCAGCTTGGAGTGGTGCAGGCCGATCAGCGGGCTGCGCCGAGCCGGTGTGGAGAACAGCGGCACTTCATGCACCTTGTGGCGCATGTCGATCAGCTCGCCGAGGGCGATATGGATGCCGGGTTGGCTGGCCGGGGTTTGCATGGGCTTCAGCCCGTAGCCCGGATGCAATCCGGGGAGGCAGCGTGATCAGCCCGGAATTGCATCCGGGCTACGTGGGACAGGCGCATGGGGCGCGGCTGCATCAAGCCACCGCCACCACGTCGAGGATGCGCTGGATCACGCGGTCCTGATCGACGCCCGAGGCTTCGGCCTCGAAGGACAGGATGATGCGATGGCGCAGCACGTCGAACAGCACGGCCTGGATATCTTCCGGGCTGACGAAGTCGCGTCCGGCCAGCCAGGCGTGGGCGCGTGCGCAGCGGTCGAGGGCTATGGAGCCGCGCGGGCTGGCGCCATAGGCGATCCAGTCGGCCAGCTCGGCATCGAACTTGGCCGGGGTGCGGCTGGCCATCACCAGTTGCACCAGGTACTCCTCCACGGCATCGGCCATGTACAGGCCGAGAATTTCCTTGCGCGCGGCGAACACCGCCTGCTGGCTGACCCGGTGTTCGGGTTTGACCTCGCCATTGAGTGCCTCGCCACGGGCCTGGGCAAGAATCTTGCGCTCCACCGCCGCGTCGGGAAAACCGATCTTCACGTGCATCAGGAAACGGTCGAGCTGCGCTTCCGGCAGTGGGTAGGTGCCTTCCTGCTCGATGGGGTTCTGCGTGGCCATGACCAGAAACAGCGGCGACAGGTCGTAGGTGCTGCGGCCCACCGACACCTGGCGCTCGGCCATGGCTTCGAGCAGCGCCGATTGCACCTTGGCCGGGGCACGGTTGATCTCGTCGGCCAGCACCAGGTTGTGGAAGATCGGCCCCTGCTGGAACACGAAGCTGCCGGTTTCCGGGCGGTAGATCTCGGTGCCGGTGATGTCCGCCGGGAGCAGATCGGGGGTGAATTGGATGCGATGGAACTCGCCTTCTATGCCTTCGGCCAGTTCCTTGATCGCCTTGGTCTTGGCCAGACCAGGGGCGCCTTCGACCAGTAGATGGCCGTCGGCGAGCAGGGCGATCAGCAGGCGCTCGATGAGCTTTTCCTGGCCGAGAATCTGGGTGGAGAGAAATTGGCGTAATGCGACCAGCGCTTCACGGTGTTCCATCGTCGGGCTCTTCTGGCGGATGGGCGGGGCTTTTACTGCCGCGCGTGCAGACCGCCGACTTTAATGCATTTGCGGCTTCGGCCGCTATGTGTGGCGCGGGTCATGAACAGTCTGGCAACAGAAATGCGAGGGATGTCGCCAGCGCTGAAATGACCCGCCGTCGACGAGGGCGGGTCATGCAGCCAGGTGCGACGCTATTGCCACTGCGCCAGGAGCCGGCGCTGGGTGAGCAGGGCGCTGTCCTGCGTGGTGGGAGCAAGCTGTATGGTCTGCCCCGGCAGGCATTGCGCCAGCCGAGCCACGGCCTGTGGCGTCAGCGCGCCGAGACGCGGGTAGCCACCGATGGTCTGGCGGTCGTTGAGCAGGATGATCGGTTGGCCATCCGGTGGCACCTGCACGGCGCCCAGCGGGATGCCTTCGGAGATCATCGAACTGCGCTGGCATTGCAGCTGCGGGCCGTTGAGACGAATGCCCATGCGGTCGGCGCGCTGATCGATCAGCCATTGGCTGTTGAAGGCGTCGAACAGGCTCTGTCCGCGAAAATCGCCAATTTGCGCACCCAACACCAACTGCAGGCGCGGCACATCCTGATACTCGGGAATGCACTCGTTGGGCATCTGCCGCGTTTCATTGGCGTTGCCGCTCCAGCCCAGAGCATCGCCGACAGCGATGGCGCGGCCATCGCCCTGCAGGCCACCAAGGCCTTCACGTAGCATGCTGGCGCAACTGCCCAGCACCAGCGGCGCCTGGAATCCACCTGGCGCTGCGAGATAGGCGCGCGCGCCCTGGCGCGGCTGGGCGAAGCTCAGACGCTGGCCCTGGCGCACCTCGAAGCTGCGCCAGGGCGCCAGCGGCTGCTCGTCCAGACGCGCGCCGAGGTCGGCACCGGTCAGCGCCAGTGTGGCGTCACGGCGGCATTCGAACTCGGCGTTGCCCAGGGTGATCTCCACCACAGCGGCAGTCAGCGGGTTGCCCAGCAGCCAGTTGGCCCAGCGATGGGCAACCCAGTCCAGCGCGCCGCACTGGGTCACGCCGAGGTGACGCACGCCGAAACGGCCAGCATCCTGCAGTTGAATGAAAGGGCTGCTGCGCAATACGCGCAGGCCGCCATCGATAGCGCTCATTGGCTGGCCTCCAGCGGGCTGTCGTCACCGCCCAGGCGGATGAATTCGGCGCGCTCGATGGGCACGAAACACACCCGATCACCGGGTTGCAGCAGGCTGTAGCCTTCGATGTCGCTGCCGAACAGGCGGCTCGGCGTGCGCCCGATCAGGTTCCAGCCGCCAGGCGAAACCACCGGGTAGGCGGCCGTCTGTCGTTCGGCGATGCCGACGCTGCCGGCGGCGATGCGCTTGCGCGGCGTGCTCAGGCGCGGCGCGGCGAGGATTTCCTCGACCAGCCCCATGAAGGCGAAGCCGGGCGCGAAACCCAGGGCGAATACCTGATAGGCATGGCCGCTGTGCCGGGCGATCACCTCCGCCTCACTGAGCCCGCTGCGCCGCGCCAGCAGTTGCAGCTCCGGGCCGACGCTGCGGTCGTACCAGGTGGGCAGCTGGTGTTCGCGACCGCCTTGCACATCGGCAGGCTGCAAGCCATCGAGTGCTTCGGCGACCTTCGTGCGCGCCTGCTCGCTGTCGAGCTGGCACAGGTCGTAGTGCAGCAACAGCGTGGTGTAAGAGGGCACCAGGTCGATCAGTGCGCCGCCGAACGCTGCCTGCAGGCGCGTACGCGCTGCCAGCATCCATGGCATGTTGGCTTCATCGATATGCTCGAACAGGCGCAGGATCAGGCTGTCGATGCCGGCGACTTCCAGCCGGGCGTTGGGCGCCTTCATGCCTGAACCAGGCTATCGAAAGCCTGGCGGATGCGCTGCACGGCTGCCACCGAACTGGCGTTGTCGCCATGCACGCACAGGGTCTGCGCCGCCAGGGGCAGTGCGCTGCCGTCGCTGGCCTGCAGGGCCTCGCCACGGGCCAGGGTCAGCGCCTGGCTGACGATCACTTCGCTGTCGTGATGCACGGCACCCGGCAGGCTGCGGCTGACCAGGAAACCGGCGGCATCGTAGGCGCGGTCGGCGAAGGCTTCGAACCACAGGGTCAGGCCGAATTCGTCGCCCAGCGCCTGGGCTGCGCTGTTGTCGCGGGTGCACATGAGCATCAGCGGCAGCTGGCGGTCGTACTTGGCCACGGCGCTCATCACCGCACGCAGGGTGGCGGGCTTGCGCATCATGTCCTGATACAGCGCGCCGTGAGGCTTGACGTAGCTGACACGGGTGCCCTGGCTGCGGCAGATGCCTTCCAGCGCACCGATCTGGTAGAGCATCAGGTCTTCGACTTCCTGCGGCGTGCAGTCCATCGAGCGGCGGCCGAAGCCGACCAGGTCCTGATAGGCGGTGTGCGCGCCGATACGGACATCGTGGGCCACGGCCAGGGCCACGGTCTTGCGCATCACGCTGGGGTCGGAGGCATGGAAGCCGCAGGCGATGTTGGCGCAGTCGATATAGGGCATGACCTCGGCGTCCAGGCCCATGGTCCAGGCGCCGAAGCTTTCGCCGATGTCACAGTTCAGAAGCAGGTCGTTCACGCGGGAGCTCCTCAGGCAGGCAGCCGGTAAGCCGGTGCTGGCGCGGCTTGCGACGGCCGTAGCCGTCATCCATGGCTGTCATTTTTCAACGGCCTGCCGGAGGCGTCCAACTAATTAAAGCGTGCGCCCGATATAGGAAAAGTCGATGAGGCTCAGGTCAGGCGGAACTGCCTGGCGCTGCGTCCCAGTGCATCGACCTGGGATGACAGCCCATCGGTATGGCCGCCCAGGGCATGGCGCAGGTCCTTGCTCTGCCCGGTGTGCACGTGGATGGTTTCCATCTTGTCGGCGATGTCCTCGGTGGTGGTGGAAACTTCCTCGATGGCCACCACGACCTGGTTCATCTCGCCGGTCAGGCGCTCCATCGCCGAGGTGATGGCGCCGATGGCGTCGGCCACCTGCGCGGCATGTCGCTCGCTGTCGGCAGCCAGGTTCAGCCCGTTGCTCATCAACTGGTGCATGTGTCGGGTCTGTTGCTGGAACTCGCCGACGATGGCGCTGATGTCGGTGGTTGCTGCGACCGTCTTCTGCGCCAGCGAGCGCACTTCATCGGCCACCACCGAGAAACCACGACCGGCATCACCCGCCCGGGCGGCCTCGATTGCCGCGTTGAGGGCGAGCAGGTTGGTCTGGTCGGCGAGGCTGTTGATCACATTGACGATGCCGCTGACCCGGGCGCTGCTCTGGCCGAGGGCATCGACCTGGCTGTGGGTGTCCTGAATCAGTTGCGCCAGGCGACTCATGCTGTCGACGCTGGCGGCGATCACCTCGCCGCCGTTACGCGCGGCATCGTAAGCGCTGGTGGTGGCGGTGCCGACTTGTGCCGTGCGTTGCGCCATGTCGTTGAGGGTGGCGCTGATCTGGTGCGAGGCCGAGGCGGCCTGCTCGGTCTGCATTTCCACCTGGGTGCTGTTGTCACCCAACTGGCGCATGGCATCACCCAGGTGATGGTGCAGGCGGCTCAGCTCGCCGTTGGCACGGACCACTTCGGCAACGATGCCGCCGATGCCCTGGATCATGCGGTTGGCGGCATCGGCCAACTGGTTGAACTCGTCGCGCGGGTTGCTGCCCACCGGCAACTTGCCGGTGAGATCGCCGGAGGCGACCTGGGTGAGTAGCTGAATGACGTTGCGCAGACGGGTGACCAGGGTGCGTGAAGCCTGCAGCAAGGTGAGGCAGAGCAGGGCGGCGACAGCGAGGAAACTCAGCCCCATCATCCACAGCGCGGACAGGCGGGCCTGCTCGGCTTCCTGGGTGCGGCGCAACAACAGGCCGCTCTGCAGCGCCTGCGCTTGTTCGTCGATGCGCGTCTGCAGTTGCTCGCCCAGTTGGCGCAGGCGCTGATTGGTCGCGTTGATGCGCTCGATGTTGCCATGGATATCAGTGAACGCCTGGGCATAGCCCTGCACGTTCTTGCCGATCGGTGTGTCCTGCCATTCGAGATCCGCGATCTGCTCCTGCAGCTTGCCGATCGCCGTCAGGGCAATCTGGGCGAACGCCGGGTCGAAGGTCGACAGATAGTCACGTTGGCTGCTCAGAGCGCTGGTAATGAAGGGTTTGATCAGCTCGAAGCTGATCGCTTCCAACGCCTTGCCTTTTTCCGTCAATGTTTTGCGCTGGCCCTCGAAAGGCGTCAGGCCCAGGGCCTGATTGAGGTTCAGCCACTGGCGCTGTTGGGCCAGTTCCTCGAGCAGCACGGCCTGGATCTGCTGGGCGTGTTGCAAGGTGGCGTCGTCTTCCAGTGCCTGGGCTTGCGTCAACAGTTGTCCGATGAGTTCTTGCAGCTCATTGAGACCGCTGTCGAACTCTGCCTGCAGGTCGGGGGTGATCTGTTGGCGCAGTGCGTTCTGTTGCCACCAGTGGTTCATCAACTGGGTACTGGCGCTGGCATAGGCTGCCGCCTGTTCCCTCGCCTGTAAGGCGCTGCTGACGCGATGGTTGGCCCATAACGACGCGGCCGCCATCAAGATCAGGCTGATCAGGGTGAGCGCGATAAGGGCGCGGAATTTTTGTTGCCAGGACAGTAAAAAGCTCACGATAACGCCTCGCCATCTTCTTCAGGATGATTCTCAGGAGTCGGCAAGTTGTCATACAACTTGATTAAAAGTCTATGGCCTTCTTGCTTCCCGAGAAATGCAAACGGGGCCGTGATGGCCCCGTCATCGGGTTGAAGTGCTTACCAGAGCGCCAAGGTGTAGCTGAGAATCAGGCGGTTCTCGTCGAGATCGTTGCCGAAATTGGAGCGAACGGTGGCGTTACGCCATTTCAGCCCGAGGTTCTTCAGCGGACCGTTCTGCACCACGTAGGCGATATCGGTATTGCGTTCCCATTCCTTGCCTTCGCTGCTGCGGCCGGCGACCTCGACGTTGTCGCCGGAGATGTAGCGGGTCATGAAGGTCAGGCCGGGGATGCCGATGCTGGCGAAGTTGTAGTCGTAGCGCACCTGCCAGGAACGCTCCTCGACGTTGGCGAAGTCGTTGATCTGCACGAAGTTGACCAGGAACGGGTCGCTGCTGGCGATGTACGGGAACGGATCGTCACCGCTCATGCGCTGGTAGCCGGCGCCGACGGCGTGGCCGCCCAGGCTGTAGGTGAACATGGCGCCGAAGGCCTTGTTGTCGAGGTCGCGGAAGTTACCGTCCTCGCGGCTTTGCGAGTAGCGCAGGTCGGTCTTCAACGATTGGCCATCGCCCAGCGGCAGTACGTGCACCAGCGTGCCGTAGTACTGCTGGTAGATATCCTCGAGGGTGCCGTAGTGCAGGCCGGCGGTCAGTTGCGGGGTGAGCTTGTACTCGCCGCCACCGAACACGAAGGAATCACTGCTGCCGCCGATGCGGTTGCCGGTCATCTCGGTGTAATCGGTGGAGCTGTTGGCCTTGATGCGGTTGATCTTGCCGCCCTGCAGGGTCAGGTTGTCGATTTCCTGAACGTTCAGCAGTGCACCCTGGAAGGTCTGCGGCAGCAGGCGTGAGTCGTTGGCCGAGACGATCGGGCTGCGAAAGTGCAGGGCGCCAGCTTTCAGTGTGCTGTTGGAGACCTTCACTTTGGCGGTCAGGCCGAGCTTGGAATACTCATCCTGCGAGCCGCCGGAGCGGTCGGCCGGGAGCAGGCCGCTGCCAGCGGTGCCGTCACCGGAGTCGAGTTTCACGCCGAGCATCCCCAATGCATCGATACCGAAACCGACGGTGCCCTCGGTGTAGCCCGACTCCATGCGCAGCAGAAAGCCCTGCGCCCATTCTTCGGCCTTGTCACGGGCGCCGCTCTGGCGGAAGTCACGGTTGAAATAGAAGTTGCGCATCTCGACGCTGGCCTTGCTGTCAGCGATGAAATCGGCATGTGCGATGCTTGGCAGGCCGCCGCCGAGCAGCAGTGCGGATGCCAGTGGGTAATGGGGTTTCATGGTGCAGTGTCTCCTGTTGGGAGCGCGCAGCCGACGTGAGCGGCTGCTTGGCAGAGCGCGTTTTGAATGATGTTGTTGTGGTCTGCGCAGAGCGCGGCGCCATTCTTCAAAGCGTTGTTCGGCGGCGTCCAACGAGAAAAAACAGGGGGCCAGCGATAGGAAAATTCATCGGCTGGGCGAAAAACCTCTGGCATACAACCTGCTACGCCTGAGGCTGCGTGGGCGCTGCAAATCAGCCCCTGAGAAGAACATTGCGAAGAGGCGTTACGGCATGAATCTGAGATTTCTCGAGACCTTCGTCTGGGTGGCACGGCTCAAGAGCTTCCGCCTGACAGCCGAGAAGCTGTTCAGCACCCAGGCGTCCATTTCCAGCCGTATCGCCGCGCTCGAGGATGAACTCGGCACGCGTCTTTTTCTGCGTGACTCCAAAGGCGTATCGCTGACCCCGGAAGGGCAGAAGGTGCTCGAATATGCCGAGCGTATGATCGACACCATGCAGGCCTTGAAGCAGTCGATCAGCGATACCGGCAACATTCAGGGGCGTATTCGCGTCGGGGCTATGGATACCGTCATTCACACATGGTTGAGTCCGTTCGTAACACGGGTGATGGAGCGCTACCCCGCGGTGGAGATCGAGCTGACGGCCGACACCGCGCGCAATCTCAACGAGCAATTGCTCAAGGGCTATCTGGATATCGTGTTCCAGACCGACATGGTCAACGGCGACAGCGTGCGCAATCTGGAACTGGCTGCCTTTCCGGTGCGCTGGATCGTCCCGACCGGTTCGTTGTACCACCGCAGCTATGCCTCGATGGAGGAGCTGGCGCGTGAGCGCATCATCACCTTCTCGAAGAATTCGCGGCCGCATCAGGACATTCTCAACCTGCTGCATGCCGGCAGCGTCAGTGCGCCACGCATCAATTGCGTCAACTCCATCGCCGCGATGACGCGTCTGGTGCGCGACGGTTTCGGTATCGGCGCGCTGCCGCCAGCGCTGGTGCATGACGAACTCAAGCAAGGCCTGCTGACCATTCTCGACGAGGTTCCCGAGCCGCCGCCCTTGCCGGTGGTCGCCACCTGGCGTACAGGCGTGGGGCTGGAGCTCAGCGAGGACATCATCGCCCTGGCCTGCGAAGCACTGGACGTCTACGCCGAGGAAATGGGCGAAGCCTGCATGGCACGAGTCGCGCCAGCGCCGGAACAGCAAAGCGCCTGAACACCCCCATTCAGCTTCTGCGGGCCTGGAAACGGCTGCCCGCTGCTGGTGCATTTGTCGCGAAAACGCCCCTTTTCATCCCATAACGATTTCCGATCATGCGCCTCCGGTTTTTCTAGTTGGACAGGGTAGGGCGATGCGCTGAGACTCGAAATCGTCTTCCAGCCGCGCCTTGCGGCGCACAAAAAACAATGAACAGGAGAGCACCATGAAAAGCATCGCATCGCGTTTCGCCATTACCGCTCTGGCTTGCGCACTGGGCTTCGGTGCCCAGGCCGCCGAGCGCTGGAACATGACCGCCGAGAACCCCGATGGCAACTTCATCACCACCGTGGCCAAGGAGTTCGCCCAGGATGTGGAGAAAGCCAGTAACGGCGAACTGCTTATTCGCGTGCACGCCAACTCGGTGCTGTTCAAGCGCCCCGAGGTCAAGCGCGCCGTACAGACCGGCCAGGTGCAGGTGGGCGACGTACTGATGTCAGTGCTGGGTAACGAAGATCCGATCTTCGAAATCGACAGCGTGCCGTTTCTGGTGCGCAACTACGAGCAGGCCCAGGCCCTGTGGGACGCGAGCCGCCCGGCTGTGGAAGAGCGCCTGGCCAAGCAGGGCATCAAGCTGCTGTACGCCATGCCCTGGTCGCCGCAGAGCATCTTCACCAAGACGCCGATCGCGAGCATGGATGACTTCAAGGGTATGAAGTTTCGTGCCTACAACCCGGCCACTTCGCGCATGACCGAATTGATGGGCGCAGTGCCGACCGTGATCCAGACCGGCGAAATACCGCAAGCCTTCAGCACCGGCATGATCAACGGCATGCTCACCTCGCCGACCACAGGTGTCGACTCCCAGGCCTGGGACTTCTCCTCCTACTACTATGACGTCAAGGCGTTCATTCCGAAGAACTTCGTCATCGTCAACGCGCGTGCCTTCGCCCGCCTGCCGGAAGCGACCCAGGCTGCCGTGCTGGCTGCCGCTGAGCGTGCCGAAAAACGTGGCTGGGCGATTGCCCAGGAAAAGACCAGTGAGCTGGTCAAGACCCTGGCCGACAATGGCATGCAGGTATCCGAGCAGGCCCCGGCGGCGGTGGAGAGCGGCTTCGAGCAGATCGGCCAGAGCATGGCCGATGAGTGGCTCAAGCGTGCTGGTGCCGATGGCAAGGCGATTCTCGATACCTACCAGCCGTGATTCTGCTGCCCGCCGCGCTGGTTGCGGCGGGCTTTTCTCGTGGCTTGACCAGGGAGCCCGTTGTTAATGACCCCACTGCACAAGCTCTACACCCTGTCCGGATGGTTGTCCGGCGTGTTTCTCGTCCTGATCTGTGTGCTGGTCGTGGCGCAGATCGTCGCCCGCCAACTGGGCACCATGGTGCCCGCCGCCGATGAGTTCGCCGCCTACGCGATGGCCGCATCGGGCTTTCTCGCCTTGCCCTACGCCCTGCAACGTGGCGCGCACATCCGTGTGGAACTGCTGTTGCGCCTGCTGCCCGCTGGCGGTCGCCTTGTGGTCGATGTATTGGCCACGCTGGTCGGTTTGGGGATCGCCACCTATATGGCCTGGTACTGCGCGTTGTTCGTGCTGGAGTCCTACGAGTTCAAGGAAGTGTCGCCCGGCCTGTTGCCGATTCCCATGTGGCTGCCACAGCTGCCGATGCTGCTGGGCACGCTGATTCTGGTGGTGGCGATGGCCGAGCGCCTGGTGCTGGTCTGCCAGGGCAAGCGCTTCGAAGCTGTCGAAGCCGGTACGGCGATGAGCGAGTGAGCCCACTGGCTCGACCCTTAATTGCGGCCAGCGCCGCACTGCATTCGTGAGTGAACCCGTGGACTACACAATCATTACAATCACCCTGCTGCTGGCGCTGTTCGTGCTGCTTGGCGGCGGCGTCTGGGTTGCCCTGTCGTTGCTCGGCGTTGGCATCATCGGCATGGAGCTGTTCGGCGGTGCGCCGGCCGGCTCGATCCTCGCTTCCACCAGTTGGGCTTCCAGCGCCAGCTGGACATTGACGGCGCTGCCGCTGTTCATCTGGATGGGCGAGATTCTCTATCGCACCCGACTTTCCGAAGACATGTTCAATGGCCTGGCGCCGTGGATGCGGGGCCTGCCGGGGCGGTTGTTGCACGTCAACGTATTCGGCTGCGGTCTGTTCGCCGCGGTCAGTGGCTCTTCCGCTGCCACCGCCGCCACCATCGGCCGTATCTCTCTGCCCGAGCTGAAGTCGCGCGGTTATCCGGAATCCATCGCCATGGGCTCGCTGGCCGGTGCCGGCACGCTCGGTTTGCTGATTCCGCCGTCGATCATGATGATCGTCTATGGCGTGGCGGCGCAGGTATCGATCTCGCGCCTGTTCATCGCCGGCATTCTGCCGGGCCTGCTGCTGCTGGCGATTTTCAGCGGCTACCTGATGCTCTGGTCTGCCTGCAATCGCAGCAAGCTGCCGGAGGAGGGCGAGCGCCTGCCGTTCATGGACAAACTGCGCCGAGCCAAACTGCTGATTCCGGTGCTAGGGCTGATCGTCGCGGTGATCGGTTCGATCTACGGCGGCATCGCCACGGCCACCGAGGCAGCGGCGGTGGGTGTGGTCGGTGCGCTGCTGATCGCGCTGGTCTCGGGGGCGCTGACCCGGGAAACCTTCATGGCCAGCCTGATGGGCGCGGTGTCCACCTCGTGCATGATCTTCTTCATCCTGCTCGGCGCGGCGTACCTGACCTCGGCCATGAGCTTCACCGGCCTGCCGGCGGCGCTGGCCGACTGGATCATCGCCAAACAGCTGTCGCCGTACCTGTTGCTGCTGGCGTTGACGTTGTTCTTCATCGCCCTGGGCTGCTTCCTCGACGGCATCTCGATCATCCTGCTGACCACCGCAGTGATTCTGCCGGCGGTGCAGGCTGCCGGGATCGATCTGCTGTGGTTCGGCATCTTCGTCATCCTGGTGGTGGAAATGGCGCAGATCACCCCGCCGGTGGGTTTCAACCTGTTCGTCATCCAGAACCTCACCGGGCGCAACCTGGGCGCGGTGGCGCGCGCCAGTTTCCCGTTCTTCCTCCTGCTGGTGCTGGCGGCGATCCTCATCACCTTGTTCCCGCAGATCGTGCTGGCGCTGCCCCAAGCGATGCGCGGCACCTGATCTCTCTCCCTGGCCCGCTCGCGCTCCGCTTGCGGGCCATGGCTTTTTCTTTTTGCACCGTGCCGGTGCAGCCTTGAAAGAAAATGTCGCAGCGCCGCAAGCGGTTGCGGGCCATCCCTCGTTAAGCTCGCTGGCTATATGTGACCAGTCGGTCGCTCCCTTCACGCCGGTCCGCATGCGACTCGCAAGTGTCATCGTCGCTTCATGGACTAACGTTGAACTAACACCCAGCGACAGCGATAGCGATCCAGACTTCCTGTCGAACCACCAGCCCAATGGAGCAAAACCATGGCGTTCTTTACGGCGGCCAGCAAAGCCGACTTCCAGCACCAACTGCAAGCGGCCCTGGCACAGCACGTGAGTGAGCAGGCGCTGCCACAAGTAGCCCTATTCGCCGAACAGTTCTTCGGCATCATCGCCCTCGAGGAGTTGACCCAGCGGCGTCTGTCCGACCTGGTCGGCTGCACCCTGTCGGCCTGGCACATGCTGGAGCAGTTCGATCACGCCAAGCCGCAGGTGCGCACCTTCAACCCCGATTACGAGAAGCACGGCTGGCAGTCCACCCACACGGCGGTGGAAATCCTGCATGGCGACATCCCGTTCCTGGTCGACTCGGTGCGCATGGAACTCAATCGCCATGGCTACAGCATCCACACCCTGCAGAACAGCGTGTTCAGCGTGCGCCGCGACAAGAATGGCCAACTGCTGGAGATCCTGCCGCGTGGTACCCAGGGCGAGGGCGTGCTGCAGGAAGCGCTGATGTTCCTGGAAATTGACCGCTGCTCCAGCTCCGCCGAACTGAAAACCCTGGAGAGGGCCATTCACGAAGTCTTCAGTGACGTGCGCATGAGCGTCGCCGACTTCCAGCCGATGAAGGCCAAGGCACGCGAGCTGCTGGCCTGGCTGGATCGCGCCAAGCTCAAGGTGGACAAGGCCGAACTGGATGAAATCAAGATCTACCTGAACTGGTTGCTGGACAACCACTTCACCTTCCTCGGCTACGAGGAATTCACCGTCGTGCCGACCGCCGATGGCGGCAGCATCGTCTACGACGAGAAATCCCTGCTCGGCCTGTCCAAGCGCCTGCGCACCGGCTTGTCCGCCGAGGAGCTGCACATCGAGCCTGAGGCGGTGGCCTACCTGCGCGAGCCGCAGCTGTTGTCCTTCGCCAAGGCTGCAGTGCCGAGCCGGGTGCACCGCCCGGCCTACCCGGATTTCGTTTCCATTCGTGAACTCGACGCCAAGGGCAACGTGGTCAAGGAATGCCGCTTCATGGGCCTGTACACCTCGGCGGTGTATGCCGAGAGCGTATGGAACATCCCCTACATCCGCCGCAAGGTGGACGTGATCAAGCAGCGCTCGGGCTTCGACAGCAGTGCTCACCTGGGCAAGGAACTGGCCCAGGTGCTGGAAGTGCTGCCGCGTGACGACCTGTTCCAGACCCCGGTGGACGACCTGTTCAACACCGCGCTGTCCATCGTGCAGATTCAGGAGCGCAACAAGATTCGCGTGTTCCTGCGTCGCGATCCCTACGGCCGCTTCTGCTACTGCCTGGCCTACGTGCCGCGCGACGTCTATTCCACCGAAACCCGGATGAAGATCCAGCAGGTGCTGATGGAGCGTCTGCAGGCCACCGATTGCGAGTTCTGGACCTTCTTCTCCGAGTCGGTGCTGGCACGCGTGCAGTTCATCCTGCGCGTCGACCCGAAGAACAAGACCCAGATCGACCCCGTGCTTCTGGAGAAGGAGGTCATCCAGGCCTGCCGTTCGTGGAAGGACGACTACGCCAGCCTGATGGTCGAAAGCCTCGGCGAAGCCCAGGGCACCAACGTCCTGGCCGAATTCCCCGGCGGCTTCCCGGCCGGTTACCGCGAGCGTTTCGCCCCGCACTCGGCGGTGGTGGACATGCAGCACCTGCTCAGCCTGAGCAACGACAAACCGCTGGTGATGAGCTTCTACCAGCCATTGGCCCAGACAGGGCAGCAACTGCACTGCAAGCTGTATCACGCCGATACACCGCTGCCGCTGTCCGACGTGCTACCGATTCTGGAGAACCTCGGCCTGCGCGTGCTCGGCGAGTTCCCCTACAAGCTGCGCCGCAATGACGGCCGCGAGTTCTGGATCCACGACTTCGCCTTCACCTACGCCGAAGGCCTGGACGTCGACATCCAGCAGCTCAACGACACCCTGCAGGACGCCTTCATTCACATCGTCGGCGGCGATGCCGAGAACGATGCGTTCAACCGCCTGGTGCTGACCGCCGCCATGCCCTGGCGTGAAGTGGCGCTGCTGCGTGCCTACGCGCGCTACCTGAAGCAGATCCGCCTGGGCTTCGACCTCAGCTATATCGCTGCGACCCTGATCAACCACGCCAACATCGCCAAGGAGCTGGTGCGCCTGTTCCGCACCCGTTTTTACCTCGCGCGCAAGCTCACCGCCGAGGATCTGGAAGACAAGCAGCAGAAGCTCGAACAGGCCATCCTCGCCGCGCTGGACAACGTCGCCGTGCTCAACGAAGACCGCATCCTGCGTCGCTACCTGGACCTGATCAAAGCCACCCTGCGCACCAACTTCTTCCAGGCCGATGCCAGCGGTGCGGCCAAGTCCTATTTCAGCTTCAAACTCAGCCCGCGCCTGATCCCGGAGATTCCGCGGCCGGTGCCGAAGTTCGAGATTTTCGTCTACAGCCCGCGCGTCGAAGGTGTGCACCTGCGCTTCGGCGACGTGGCCCGCGGCGGCCTGCGCTGGTCGGACCGCGAGGAAGACTTCCGTACCGAGGTGCTCGGCCTGGTCAAGGCGCAGCAGGTGAAGAACGCGGTGATCGTGCCGATGGGCGCCAAGGGCGGCTTCGTACCGCGCAAGATGCCGGTCGGCGGTTCGCGTGACGAGGTGATGGCCGAGGGTATTGCCTGCTACCGCATCTTCATCAGCGGCCTGCTGGATATCACCGACAACCTCAAGGAAGGCGAGGTAGTACCGCCGCAGAACGTGGTGCGTCACGACGCCGATGACCCCTATCTGGTGGTAGCGGCGGACAAGGGCACCGCGACCTTCTCCGACATCGCCAACGGCATCGCCGCCGAATATGACTTCTGGCTCGGTGACGCCTTCGCCTCCGGCGGCTCGGCCGGCTACGACCACAAGGGCATGGGCATCACCGCCAAGGGCGCCTGGGTTTCGGTGCAGCGTCACTTCCGCGAGCGCGGCATTGACGTGCAGAAGGACAACGTCACCGTGATCGGCATCGGCGACATGGCCGGCGACGTGTTCGGCAACGGCCTGCTGCTGTCGGAAAGCCTGCAACTGGTAGCGGCCTTCAACCACATGCATATCTTCATCGACCCGAACCCGGACGCCGCCAAGAGCTTCGTCGAGCGCAAGCGTTTGTTCGAGCTGCCGCGTTCGAGCTGGGCCGATTACGACGCCAAGCTGATTTCCGACGGTGGCGGCATCTTCCTGCGCAGCGCCAAGAGCATCGCCATCACCCCGCAGATGAAGGCGCGCTTCGACATCGCGGCCGACAAGCTGGCGCCTACCGAGCTGCTCAACGCGCTGCTCAAGGCACCGGTCGACCTGCTGTGGAACGGCGGCATCGGCACCTACGTGAAATCCAGCAAGGAAAGCCACGCCGACGTCGGCGACAAGGCCAACGACGCCCTGCGCGTGGACGGCCGTGAACTGCGCGCCAAGGTGGTAGGCGAGGGCGGCAACCTGGGCATGACCCAGCTTGGCCGTGTCGAGTTCGGCCTGCATGGCGGCGCCAGCAACACCGACTTCATCGACAACGCCGGTGGCGTGGACTGCTCCGACCACGAAGTGAACATCAAGATCCTGCTCGGCGAGATCGTCTCCGCTGGCGACATGACCGGGAAGCAGCGCAACAAGCTGCTGGCCGAGATGACCGACGATGTGTCCGAGCTGGTGCTCGGCAACAACTACAAGCAGACCCAGGCGCTGTCGCTGGCCGAGCGCCGTGCCCGTGAGCGTGTCGGCGAGTACAAGCGCCTGATGAGCGCGCTGGAAAGCGCCGGCAAGCTCGACCGCGCGCTGGAGTTCCTGCCTTCGGACGAAGAACTGAACGAGCGCGCCACCAACGGCCAGGGCCTGACCCGGCCAGAGCTGTCGGTGCTGATCTCCTACAGCAAGATCGACCTCAAGGAGTCGCTGCTCAAGTCCCTGGTGCCGGACGATGAGTACCTGGCGCGCGAGATGGAAACCGCCTTCCCGGCGATCCTCACCGAGAAGTTCGGCGACACCATGCGTCGTCATCGCCTCAAGCGCGAGATCGTCAGCACGCAGATCGCCAACGACCTGGTCAACCATATGGGCATCACCTTCGTGCAGCGCCTGAAGGAGTCCACCGGCATGAGCGCGGCCAACGTCGCCGGCGCCTACGTGATCGTGCGTGACCTGTTCCGCCTGCCGCACTGGTGGTCGCAGATCGAGGCGCTGGACTACAAGGTATCGGCCGATCTGCAACTGCAGTTGATGGACGAGCTGATGCGCCTGGGCCGTCGCGCTACCCGCTGGTTCCTGCGCAGCCGCCGTAACGAGCTGGATGCCGCGCGCGACGTGGCGCATTTCGCACCGCGTATCGAAGCGCTGGTCGGCCGTCTGGACGAACTGCTCGAGGGCCCGGCCCGCGAGCAGTGGCTGGCGCGCTACCAGAGCTTCGTCGAAGCCGGCACGCCGGAGGAGCTGGCCCGCGTGGTCGCCGGCACCAGCCATCTGTACACGTTGCTGCCGATCATCGAAGCGGCGGACGTCACCGGCAAGGATGCCAGTGAAGTGGCGACTGCCTACTTCGCCGTTGGCGGCTCCCTGGAGCTGTCCTGGTACCTGCAGCAGATCACCAGTCTGCCGGTGGAGAACAACTGGCAGGCGCTGGCCCGCGAGGCCTTCCGTGATGATCTGGACTGGCAGCAGCGTGCGATCACCGTGTCGGTGCTGCAGATGGCCGATGGTCCGCAGGAAATCGAAGCGCGCGTGGCCCTGTGGCTCGACCAGCATCAACGCCTGGTCGACCGCTGGAAGGCGATGCTGACCGAGCTGCGTTCGGCGACCGGCACCGACTACGCCATGTACGCGGTGGCCAACCGCGAGCTGATGGACCTGGCGCAAAGTGCCTGAGCCGTGCGCTGAAAGAAAAGAGCCCCGCCAAGTGCGGGGCTCTTTCTTTTTGCTGCACTGCATTCACAGGCTTACGTAGCCCGGATGAAATCCGGGGAATTTGCCGACGATGTCCCGGATTGCATCCGGGCTACGCACCCACGTTCTACGCAATGTGCTCCCCTCTCCCATTTATTGGGGGCACGCCTAGTGGAGAGGGGCTGGGGGAGAGGGCGGTAGCGCCGCGAGTCGTCTGTCTGTCGCGCTAGACGGAAATCCCAAGCCCGTATGCAATCCGGGATCAGGGAGGTAGGGCGCACCGTGCGCACCGCCATGCTCCGGATCAGCGCAGTATCTGTTCGACCAGGCGCTTCTCCTCGGAGAGTTCGCGTTGACGGGCATCGATGCGTGAGGCCAGCTGGAAGTTGTTGCTGGCACGGCGCTTGGCGTAGTCCAGCTGTTCGATGGCCTGGTTGTAGTCGCCGACCAGGGCGAAGAACTCCGCGCGCGCCTGGTGCAGGCCGATGGTATTGCCGCTCAGGCCACGAACCTCGGCGACCTGGTACCAGACATCCGGGTCCTTGGCGCGGGTCTTGAGCAGGTCGTCCAGCGCGCGTTCGGCATCGGCGACGCGCTGCTGCTTGAGCAACAGGTCGATGTGTGTCTGCTGCAACGGATAGTTGCTCGGGTAGAGGCTGAGCAGGCGTTTCTGTCTGCGCTGTGCGGCATCCAGGCGATTGGCCGCCATATCCAGCTCGATCTGCGCCAGGTTGTAGGTGATGTCGTCCGGGGCCTTGCTCAGCAGCGGCGCCAGGGTTTCACCAGCCTCGGCGAGTTGGCCGGTTTTCATCTGTGCCAGCACCAGGCCGTAGCGTGCGGCATCGAGGCCAGGGTTCTCGTCGAGCATGGCGCGGAAACGCTTGGCCGCAACGCCCGGCGTCTCTTCGTAGGTCAGTTGCACGCGGGCGCGCATCAACTGGTAGCGCAAGCTATCTTCGCGGCCCGTGGCCGGGTACTGCTCGGCGCGGTTGCGGGTGTCGGCAATACGCGATTCCGACACCGGGTGGGTCAGCAGGAATTCCGGCGGGCGGGCGTCGTAACGGTACTGACGCATCAGCCGTTCGAACATCAGCGGCATGGCGCGTGGGTCGTAGCCGGCCTTTTCCAGGTTGACCAGGCCAATGCGGTCGGCCTCCTGTTCGTTCTGTCGGGAGAAACGCCGTTGTTCCTGAATGGCAGCGGCCTGGGTCGACATGATCGCTGCCATGCCGGCATCGCCGGCGCCGGCCGCCGCGGCGACAATGCCGGCGAGCATGGCCGCCATCATGGGCAGCTGCATGCGTTGCTGGGCCTCGACGCCACGGGCGAAGTGGCGCTGCGACAAGTGCGCCAGTTCGTGCGCCATGACCGAGGCGTACTCGGCTTCGGTCTGGGCATAAAGGAACAGGCCACCGTTGACCCCGACGATCCCGCCGGGGGCGGCGAAGGCGTTGAGCTGCGGGCTGTTGAGCAACACGAACTCCAGGCGGCGGTCCTGCAACTGGCTGGTTTCCGACAGGCGATAGACGCTGGACTCGACGAAATCCTTCAGTTGCGGGTCGTCCAGTTGCGAAACCTGACCGCGCAGCAGGCCGAGCCAGGCACGGCCGAGCTGGTGTTCTTGCTGGGGCGAGACGATCGAGGAGCTGGCGTCGCCTAGCGACGGCAGGTCACTGGCACCCGTGTGGGCGGCGAACAGGCAGGCCAGCGTCAGCAGGGTGGGGCGCAGAAAAGTCATGCACTCAGGGCTCTCGGGCGGCAAAGGCGTTACTGTAGCCGGCCAGCTACCGCGCTGGCCAGGGTTGTGGCGGCTTGGGTATCCTAGCCGACCTATCAGGAGTAGACGATGACAGACGTACCGGCTTTCGATGCTGAACTCGATGCCTGCGGGCTGAACTGCCCGCTGCCCTTGCTCAAGGCCAAGCTCGAACTCAATCGCCTGGCCAGTGGCGCGGTGCTCAAGGTCAGCGCCACTGACGCCGGCTCGCAGCGTGACTTTCGCGCCTTCGCCAGCCTGGCCGGGCATGCGTTGCTGCATGAAGAACTCGAGGCAGGCGTTTACCGCTATTGGCTGCGCAAGGCCTGAACAGCTGTTGCAGCTTGAAACACATCCCCGTGGTCATTCATGCGCGGCGTGCGCCATTTTTCATGTGGCGGGCGTAGTGAAAGAACCGGCACTTCTCTGCGTTAAGGAATTCTGATGGTCAAGGTTTTACGCGATTGGCTGCACCGCTACTTCTCCGACGAACAGGCGGTGGTGTTGGCGGTGCTGCTGGTACTGGGCTTTGCCGTGGTGCTGACGCTGGGCGGCATGCTCGCGCCGGTGCTGACCGGCCTGGTGCTGGCCTTTCTAATGCAGGGCCTGGTCAACGGCCTGGAGCGCCTGAGGGTGCCGCAGGCGCTGGCGGTCTGGCTGGTGTTCACCCTGTTCATGGGCGGCCTGACGGTGTTTTTGCTGGTGCTGATGCCGCTGCTCTGGCAACAGTTGAGCACGCTGTTCAATGAACTGCCGCGTATGGCCGCCGAATGGCAATCGGTGTTCCTGCTGCTGCCGGAGCGTTACCCGAACCTGATCACCGACGCGCAGGTCGTGCAACTGATCGACAGCATGCGCGGCGAAGCTGGCAAGTTTGGCCAGTGGGCGCTGTCGTTCTCCCTGTCCAGCCTGCCGATGCTGGTCAGCGTGATGATCTACCTGGTACTGGTGCCGATCCTGGTGTTCTTCTTCCTCAAGGACCGCGAGCAGATCGGCCAGTGGTTTCGCAGCTACCTGCCGCGCGAGCGCTCACTGATTACCCAGGTGGCGCAGGAAATGAACCAGCAGATCGCCAACTACATCCGTGGCAAGTTCATCGAGATCATCATCTGCGGCGTGGTCACCTATATCGCCTTCGCCTACCTGGGCCTCAATTACGCCGCGCTGCTGGCCTTGCTGGTCGGCCTGTCGGTGGTGGTGCCTTATATCGGCGCGGTGGTGGTGACCGTGCCGGTGGCGCTGATCGGCCTGTTCCAGTGGGGCTGGAGCGATCAGTTCCTCTATTTGATGGTGGTCTACGGCATCATCCAGGCGCTCGATGGCAACGTGCTGGTGCCGCTGCTGTTCTCCGAGGCTGTCAACCTGCATCCGGTGGCGATCATCTGCGCGGTGCTGCTGTTCGGCGGGCTGTGGGGCTTCTGGGGTGTGTTCTTCGCCATTCCGCTGGCGACCCTGTTCAAGGCCGTGATCAACGCCTGGCCGCGTACCGAGCCGGTGTCCGCCGAATAAGGCGTCGATGGCAAAGGCTGTGCCTGGAATAAGGGTTCCAGCGCGGCCTTGCGTAGGAGCCCCGCCCCGGGGCGAAGCTCGTCAATTGCGCGCCATCCATGTTCGCGGCGGGGCGCCGCTCCTACAAATACGGCGCGTAGATGCTTGGCTGAGCGCCGGGTTTTGCACAGCTCAAACCAGGCTACCTCCAAACAAAAACGCCGCGACTGCCATTGGCCGTCGCGGCGTTTCATGTGCAGGGCAGGGGGTCAGCCTTTGTTCAGGGCTTCGGCGGCTGCCAGCACCTTGTCGACATGGCCGGCGACCTTGACGTTGCGCCACTCTTCACGCAACACGCCGTCCTTATCAATGAGGAAGGTACTGCGCACGATGCCCATGTATTCCTTGCCGTAGTTCTTCTTCAACTGGTACACGCCGAACAGGTCGCACAGTTGGTGCTCTTCGTCGCTGATCAGCTCGAAGGGGAACGCCTGCTTGCACTTGAAGCTTTCGTGCTTCTTCAGGCTGTCCATCGACACGCCGAAGATCAGCGTGTTGGCCGCCTTGAACTGCTCGAAGCGAGCGCTGAAGTCCATACCCTCGGTGGTGCAGCCCGGGGTCGCGTCCTTCGGGTAGAAATACAGCACGACCTGCTGGCCCTTGAGGTCGGACAGCTTTACCTGCTGGCCACTGGTGGCCTCGGCCTGGAAGTCGGCAACGGCTTTGTCGAGTTCAACGGGCATGGAAACTCCTTCATTTAGAGGTTGTCGGCGATCTCGCGAGCTAGAGCCATGCAAGGCAGAAACAGGTGAGGCCGCGGAGTTTACGAGTTGTAAATGAGCAGGCCGAACCTGTTTCTAACGCAGCAGGGCCGACGCGCAGCAGATCGTCATGGATTCTGCGGGCGCCAGGGTTCGATCAAGGCATCAAGATTCAGCGCATCGGCGAAATCCAGGAACTGATCGCGCAGCCAGCTGATCTGTGTGCCGGCCGGCAGCGTCACGGTCAGGGTGGCGTTGAGCATGGTGCCGCCGGTCTGCGGCGCCTGGTAGGTGTCGCAGGTCAGGGCTTCCAGCTCGACGCGGTGGTCGATGAAGAACTGGCATAGCTCGTTGAGAATGTCCGGGCGGTACACCGCGCTGACGTAAGCTACATATGGCAGCGCCTGCGGGCGCACCTCGGCGGCAGCGCTGCGCGCCAGATCCACGCTGAAATCATGCTTCTTGGCCAGCAGCGGCAGGCTCGACTCCAGGCGCGCCAGGGCATCCCAGCTACCGGACACCTGCAGCACCAGGGCGCTGAATTCACCGTGACGGCTCAGGCGAGTGCTGATCACCGCACAACGGTTCTCATGGCTGGTGCGGCTGAGCAGGTTGGTCAGGGCCATGGCATCGCGGCCGAGAGCGCTGATGACGAGGAATTGTTCGCGAACGAGGGGGGTGGACATGCAGCCTTCCTAAAGCGATGAACGGTCCACGCGCGAGAAGCCGCAGACCAAAGACAGCAGGTTAGCGAAAAGCACCGCCGAGGGGAATGGCGAAGCCTTGTGCATCGGACGACGGCCTGCGCCGATAGCCGGTCGCGGAAAAACGCAGGTAGTGTTCAAACGACCTGATAAGCCCTTGTCCGTTGCTTGTGCCGGATTGGTGGCACCAGTACCATTACGGCTCAATTTTTCCGGCAGGAGCGGTTGCATGATTGCGGGCAGTATGGTGGCACTGGTCACGCCCATGGACGCGCAGGGTGGTCTGGATTGGGATGCCCTGAGCAAACTGGTGGACTTCCACCTGCAAGAGGGGACCAATGCCATCGTCGCGGTCGGCACCACGGGTGAATCCCCCACACTGGATTTCGACAGCGAACACTTAGAGGTGATTCGCCGCGTGGTCGATCAGGTTGCCGGGCGTATCCCGGTAATCGCCGGCACCGGTGCCAACAGCACCCGCGAGGCCGTGGAGTGGACCCAGGCCGCCAAGGATGTCGGCGCCGACGCCTGCCTGCTGGTCACCCCGTACTACAACAAGCCGACCCAGGAAGGCCTGTACCTGCACTTCCGCCATATCGCCGAAGCCGTGGACATCCCGCAGATTCTCTACAACGTGCCGGGCCGCACCGTGTGCGACATGCTCCCGGAAACCGTCGAGCGCCTGTCGAAGATCGACAACATCATCGGCATCAAGGAAGCCACTGGCGACCTTCAGCGCGCCCAGGACGTGCTGGATCGCGTCAGCAAGGATTTCCTCGTCTACTCCGGTGACGACGCCACCGCGGTGGAGCTGATGCTGCTCGGCGGCAAGGGCAACATCTCCGTCACCGCCAACGTTGCGCCGCGTGCCATGAGCGATCTGTGCGCTGCCGCCATGCGTGGCGAGGCGGCCATCGCTCGCGCCATCAACGACCGTCTGATGCCGCTGCACAAGGCGCTGTTCCTCGAATCCAACCCGATTCCGGTGAAATGGGCGCTGCACGAAATGGGTCTGATGGGCGACGGTATTCGTCTGCCGCTGACCTGGCTCAGCCCGCGCTGTCACGAACCGCTGCGCCAGGCCATGCGCCAGTGCGGTGTATTGGCTTAACTCAAGGATTCTACGCATGAAGCGACTGGCCGGATTTTCCGCCCTTGCTCTGATCGTCTCCAGCACCAGCGGTTGCGGCTGGCTCTGGGGTGAAAATGGCTACTTCCGTGATCGCGGTAGCGACTACCTGGAAGCGCGTCAGACTGCACCGATGCAATTGCCGGCTGATGTCCAGGCCAAGCGTCTCGATCCGTTGCTGCCGGTGCCTGCCCAGGTAGCCAGCAGCACCGCGACCCCGGCCGAATTCGAAGTGCCGCGCCCGCAAGGCCTGCAGGTACGTGCCGACGAACGCGAGTTCAGCCTGCAGCGCAGCGGTGATTCGCGTTGGGTCGTGGCCCAGCGCGTGCCGGCCGAAGTCTGGCCGCTGGTGCGTCAGTTCTTCGAGGACAACGGTTTCCGCATCGCCAGCGAGCGTCCGCAAACCGGCGAATTCATCACCTCCTGGCAGCGTTTCGATGAGCTCTCCACGAGCATGGCGCGCAGTCTGAGCAGCCGCGTTTCCGGCGTTGCGGCGGACGCCGAAACCCGTGTGCGCGTGCGCATCGAGCCGGGCGTACAGCGCAACACCAGTGAAGTCTTCGTCACCAGCGCCGAGCGTCCTGCCGGCAGCACTGCCGATGTCGATTTCGCTGCCCGTAGCGGCAATGCCAGCCTCGAAGCTGCACTGCTCGACGAAATGCTGGTGAGCATGGCTCGTGGCGTGGAGCAGGGCGGCTCGGTATCGCTGCTCGCCGCACGCGACTACGATGCGCCCAGCCGCGTCAGCCTGAGCGAAGACGGCAACGGCAACCCGGTGCTCAACCTCGGCGCCGATTTCGACCGCGCCTGGTCTGGCGTCGGCCGTTCGCTGGAGCTCGGCAACGTGCGCGTCGACGACCTCAACCGCAGCCTTGGCCTGTACTACATCAACATGGCCGAAGGCGCTCAGATCAACGAAGAGAAGCCAGGCTTCTTCGGTCGCATGTTCGGCAGCGCGCCGAGCAAGGAAGAGATCGAAGCCCGCGCCGAGCGCTATCAGGTGCGCCTGACTCCGGTTGGCGATGGCGTCCAGGTCACCGTGGAAAAAGACCTCAACACCGTAGCCCCGGCCGATGTATCGCGCCGCGTGCTGAGCCTGATCCAGGATAATCTCGGCTGATCGGCGCCAGCAGGTCGTTGAAAAACGGCCTGCAGCGCGCTCCAGCCGTTAATCGATGGGCGAAACCCGCAAAGGTTTCGCCTTGTTAGTGTGAAAGTCGCGCAGCGACGTCTTCCTTCAGTCCTTCTCCCTCCGGGAGAAGGTGGCGCGAAGCGCCGGATGAGGGAGGGCATGCCGCGAAGGCTTTCATCATTCGGGATGCCTCTCGCGGCATACCCGTTTGCCAGAAACGGAAATGCCGACATGAGCACACCCACCACCCTGAGCCTGAAGAAGATCTACTCGGGCAAGGTCCGCGACCTCTACGAAATCGACGACAAGCGCATGCTGATGGTGGCCACTGATCGTCTGTCGGCATTCGACGTCATCCTCGAACAACCGATTCCGGAGAAGGGCAAGATCCTCACCGCCATCTCCAACTTCTGGTTCGACAAGCTGGCTGGCGTGGTGCCCAACCACTTCACCGGTGACAAGGTCGAGGACGTGGTGTCCGCCGCCGAGCTGCCACTGGTCGAAGGCCGTGCGGTCGTCGCCAAGCGCCTCAAGCCGGTCGCTGTCGAAGCCATCGTGCGTGGCTACATCGTCGGCTCCGGCTGGAAGGAATACCAGAAGAGCGGCACCGTCTGCGGCATCGCCCTGCCGGCAGGCCTGAAGGAGGCGGCCAAACTGCCGCAACCGATCTTCACCCCCTCGACCAAGGCCGCCGTGGGCGATCATGACGAGAACATCAGCTTCGCGCAGTGTGAAGCCATCATCGGCGCCGAACTGGCTGCCAAGGTTCGTGACACCGCGATCAAGCTGTACACCACGGCTGTCGAGTACGCCGCCACTCGCGGCATCATCATCGCCGACACCAAGTTCGAATTCGGTCTGGACGAAGACGGCACCCTGACCCTGATGGACGAAGTGCTGACCCCGGACTCCAGCCGCTTCTGGCCGGCCGACAGCTACGCCGAAGGCAGCAACCCGCCGAGCTTCGACAAGCAGTTCGTGCGCGACTGGCTGGAATCCACCGGCTGGAACAAGCAAGCCCCGGCCCCGGCCGTACCGGCAGACGTCGCGCAGAAAACCGCCGACAAGTACCGCGAAGCGCTGACCCGCCTGACCGCTTGAGCCTTGCGAGAGAAGGCCGGGTAGCCCCGGCTTTTTCACAAGCGTCTGATAGAACACGAAATTTTTTCAAAATAAGCTTCGCCAAAGCGCATTCAGCTGTTATGATTCGCGCCGCTTGGGAAGATGCCGGAGTGGTCGAACGGGACGGATTCGAAATCCGTTGTGTCAGCAATGGCACCTAGGGTTCAAATCCCTATCTTCCCGCCATATCGTAAAAAGCCTTATAAATCAACGGTTTATGAGGTTGTCGAAACGGCGATTTGTAGCAACGGTTTGTAGCGTTTTTTGTAGCGCAAGCCTGACCTACGAATCGCCTTTTTTCTTTGTCTTTCGGGGCGTTCTGCCCTGTCCTATGCCAATCCATACCCTCTACCTTGAAAGGCCGTCCAAGGCGTTTCTAGGGGCTTCTCCGTTCGCTTTGAGGATCGAGGTCGCCAAGCGGGCGAAGGCTCTGCATTCGCTCGGTTGGTGGCCGGTTTAGGAATGGGTGTAAGTGGGTGAGGATATGGTTTTCGCTAACGGAATGAGCAAGCAGAGAAACCCGGTTCGGGTGCTATTATCTGATATAGGCTTTTGCACTGATTATAATGCTATGTCTGTTCTCTCCAATAAAACACGGTTCTACGGCTTACTTTTAACTGTTGCATTACTTCTTGAATGCTTGCGCCGGATTCAAGCAAAATAATGCCTTCCTCTCTTTTTGTTCTGCCTTTCTGCTTGCCTCTAATCGCTTGAATCTCTGGTGTATGAGTTTTGGCGATGTAGTCTTCAAAGGTCCCACGGTTGAAGTTTCTAAACGTCCACTTTGCTACGCTCTTGGCCGTGTGTTTGACTTCTGCGGTATCCAATGGGGTAGAAAACTGGCTGTTGTAGCCCGTGGCTCTATCCAAGCAAGCGTTTAGCCATTGGTCATAGTCAGGCCAGCCCTGACGGATAGCCTTATATGCCCATGTCCTTAGTTTCTCGAATAGTGTGCAGTTCCTGCCTAGTCCATAGTCGGGAAGGGGCTTGCGCTTGTTCTGGTAGGGGGATAGGTCCAGGTAATCGGCTAGGCTGTCTAGGGTGTAAAGTTCTGGCTCCCACTGTTTGACGATCCAATGTGGATTGAGTGGGTTTTTACAGATAAGCCCTGAATAACCTATGTCAGCGTCGAGAAGATCACGCATAGCGTTGTCGATAGCCCCAGCGTAGCGTAAAGGGGCTGTTTTGCCGTCGATTGCGGTTCGGATAGGGGTATATAACCCGTAGAGCAAATGAGCGTGCCCATTGGCCGGATTACGAGCGATTAGGTTAGGTGGTGGCGCTCCTACCTGTTCCCAGTGCAGTCCAGCGTCTCGACGGTCTACGTCATAGACAAGCCATAATTTATGGGTAGGGCCATTCGGTTGAATGTGGCGAGCAAGTGCGGCTTTCTCTTTTTTGTTTATTTTTAAGCCGTTTGATAAGTGGTCAGCGTGATACGGTCTTGCTGGTAGTTTCTCGTTAAATAGGTCTAAGCATTCCATTGTATTCCTCTTCTGGTTAATGTTCAGAAAGAGAAAACTTAGGAAGTGGTCTTGACAATGATTTATTTGATGATTAAATGAATATTGTTAAGTAAGTTGTTTAGTTTGATTGCCACCTTTCCAGAGGTGGTTTTCTCTTTCTGCTATATTCAAAATCTCACATTTTATAATTTTGTCAATGCGCTCTTGACTTATATTGTTTATGGGTTAATTTGTAATTAGCACAATCCTCAATTGTGTGTTTCTTGAAAAAAAGGCCAGCAAATGCTGGTCTTTTTTTGCTCTTCCATTATTGAATTTATGAGGTATATTGATATTAAGTAAACAATAAAAAGGAAAATATGGTAAGGAATGGAATTAGAAAAAGTGCCGGTTTGACATTAATTGAGTCATTAGTTGTTGTGGGTATTTTGCTAGGAATTGTTGCGATTGCTTTGACTTTGTATGGGACTGTCAAAGATAGGCTAAATGTAAAGAATGAGTCCGAAAATATATCTTTTGTATACTCTCAGGTTCTAGATTTGTTTAGTGATGAAACTACGGATGAGCTAGAGAATGCTTTGGCTGTTGAGTCTGGAATATTTCCGAAGAAGATGAAGATCGTTGGTGGGGATAGAGTATATAATTCTTGGGGTGGTTCTGTAGTAATCAAGGGTGAGAGTAATAGCAATGCTTTCACTTTGGAGTATAAAAAAGTTCCGAAAGAGGGTGTATGTGTTGATTTGGTGAGAAACCAGCGAAAAGTTGGTTGGGATTCTGTTTCGATTGGTAGTAAAGATATTACTTATAGTGAAATGACCGCAACGGAGTTGTCTGGCAGTTGCACAGGTGGGTCAGGTGATACGGTAGATATATTGTTTGAATATGGAGTTGATTCTGAGTAATAAAAAGCCCGCTTAATTGCGGGCTTTTTATTGGTGAGATTTAGATTTAACTTTCATAATCCCAAATCGGACCATAGGAGCCAAAACAACTGTTCAAAATTGCTTCAGTAGTTATTCCGTGGGGAATAAGCTCCCCCCATTCATTTATCTCCATTACAAGGGAGTTGTGTTGCTGTCCATTACGCATTTGAATGAAGTCTACGATTCTTACAGACTTCCCCCTGCTATCAATATTGGTTATCACTGGTATTTCAGGGTTATTCATTTGAGCTAATCTTGCTAGCAGCACATTTCTTAGTGGCAAGAAACGTCCATCCTGAGCGTTGCACTCAATATCAAAAGACTCAACGGCATCCATAGCATAAACCGTCTCGTAAACGATTCTCTTACCGTGACGACTTTCAAGGTCATCTATAAACTTTTGATTTTCACCTGCAATTGCGTTCCATGCTGATATAGCAAGGATTATAGGTATAATTTTTTTCACGCCCGATATCCCTATCTACAATTCACTGTTTTTGCTTAGCAATGATTTGATTTAAACTGCTTTGCAAGCCTTCAATTTTTCTTGTCTGCCATTCCAGCGACTCTTTAATTGAGAGAACAGTAATAAAATGCCCTACTAGTGGGACTGCCGCAACAAAACCAATGATTCCCCCGATTAGCCCTTTGAACATGCTTCCATCATAAGGGTTAATATTATACCCGGCAAAAAAACCAGCAGCAGCGGCGACAAATAAAAGTAGTATAAGCATCCATTCATAAATTGAAATTATGAAATCTCTCATTTCTATTCTCCTTTCGTGAGGTAAGCAATTCGATGTAGCGCTGCAATTAGAGGAGCAGAGGTTAGATTAGCATAGCTTGATTTCAAAATGCCATGCTCACAAATGAGAAAAGCCAAAGCACCCTGCTTGAGTGCTTTTATTGATATGGATTATTGGGATTATTGGGATTGTTGAATGGGCTTGGTGGTTTAGGCTTTAGCATCCTTCTCTTTCTTGCTACTTCTGCTTGCTTCTTCTCTTCCTCGTCAAACTCAATTGTTTGCTTGTCAGTTAACTTGTCGGAAGCCCATAGCTTAGCGTTGTCGATTACTCCGAACTCTACTCGTTTACTGTCTAGCCCGACTTCGTTTAATTTCTCATGGACGTTAAAGAGGTAATCCTTCCTTTTCTCTCTTCCTAAATAGCGTGCCGTCTGGAATACGTTTTCCTTTAGTTCTTTGTAGATTGGGTCGGTCGGCTCAGAAAGGCGCTGTGCGTTTAAGATCTTGTCGATTTTAACGTCTAGGCTGTAAATCAATGGTTGTAGTTCGTCATTCAATATCGTCATTGCTTTAGTGATTTGAGCGTGTCGCTTCTCGTCTTTTACAATCTGAGCGTTTAGGGTTTTTATAGCCTTATTGTGTTTCTCTAGTTCTGCTGTGATTGTCTTCTCTAGTTCAGTCTTTTTCTTTTCAAGGACTCTAACGGTTTCCTTGGTTATTTTCTCTTGAGCAATAATGTTGTCGAGTTTTCTTTTTTGCTCGTTAAACTCATTGGAAAGTAAGTTGATTTTGTTCTTTGATGATGTTTCGATTTGCTCTAGTTTCTCTGTTTGTTCGACTATTAGAGTATTCTTTTTCTCTAGCGTTTGCTCTAGTTTGCTATTTTGAACTTCTGCCTGTTTTATCTCCTGCTGAGTTTTTTCTAGCGTTTCTGTTGCTTCTGCTAGTTGTTTCTCTCTTAGGGTGTAGAGATTGAATGCACGATCTTCCTTGGCTTTTTTGCTCTCAAGTCTGAGTTTCTTTCTTAGCTCAAGGCTTTCTTGCGTGGTTTCCACTCTGCTAGCGACAATAGGGATATTCTCATTTTTAAACTTATCGTTTATGTGTTGGTAGAACAGTTCTTGTAGTGCTTCGCCTATAATCTGGCTTTCCTCGTAGGTCTGGCTTTGGGTATTGACTGGATTGTATTCTTTGAAGAAGTCAATTGACTCAATGACCTTGTTAGCAAGCAAGGCTTGATGCTCTGTGAGGTCATATTCGCCTGTCCTTTGGTTTTTACAGTCGATAAAGATATGAGGGTGGTCGCCAACCTTCTTGTCTCCTTTGGCCTCTAGTTCGTCGCCGTGGTAAACGGTTAGTAGGACTTTATAGTCTGGAAAATACTTTGAGTAAAAGTCTTGAATGCCGCTTATGTAGAAGTCGGCTGATAAATCTACTTGGTTGTGCATCGGGAACTTGAAGAAGGCTTCTTGAATAACCGTTTTTCTTCCATCCAGCGGTTTTTCTATCTGGATGATTCCATTGTGTAGGTCTATGTAATTTTGCACGCTTTTGAGCTTCTGAGCCTTTCTGCTCAGGTCAAAACCGTTGAAGTCTTCTGCGACTTGAAGGGGGTCTATGTGGTCGTTTCTTTCGATTAGATCTTCTAGGTAATCAGCAACCGGATTCCCGGCTTCTTCCTTGATTATCTTCTTGATTTTGTACTTATATTTGCCTTTGGTTTCTATGTCCTCCTGCCTTTTCTCCTTGGTTCGATTTATTGCATAGAACGGTTTTAGCGTCTCCTTTATGAAGGAAAGTCCGTCCTGGGTATTCATTGCAACTCGCTTTCCATTAACGATAAAGACGTTTTTATGCGATAGCGATTCGTCCCATTGAAGTTTTTTTATCTCTTTGCTTGGGATTCGCAAAGAGTGTTTAAGAGACTTGTCCAGTTTTCGGATTCTTGAAACTGAAAAATTTAGTCTCTTATATAGCATTGATGTTTCTTTAATCTGACCAGTCATTTTTTACCTCGTTTTTTAGTTGTTTTTCCCTCCATTTATCCAGCGAGATGGCTTTTGCATTTTGCTTTTGGGATTCCAAAGGGTGGAACCCTTGGCCCGACGTTTTAACTTCTCACCTTTTGCGCAGCAAAAGTGTGAAGTTAAAACCAAAGGGTTGATAAAGGTCTAAAAACTCTAGGTTTTTCATACCTTATATAAATAATTTACCATGAATTTTAAATTGATCAAAAATGATCGCTATTTTTATTGGTTTTCTTGTGTTGTGTATGTGCGTGTATAGGGTGGCTTATACAAGCCTACTTTATTAGTGCTCTATATATAGCTTGCTATAGCGGGCGCACATGTGAGGGCTGGGTAAGGTCTGCTTTAAAGCGGGAGGAGGGATTTTAGGGCGTTTTTTTATGTGTAACGCCCTAAATTTTTAATGAGTAACGCTTTTTGAGTGGACTGGTTAGATTGGGTATTTTAGTTTGGAAATTGCATTGAGTTTTTGGCTGGGGCTAGGGCCTGAACTGTATACGTCGAAAGTAATTGTTCCGGTTTCATGTCCGACAATTGCGGCAATCAATATTCCGGGGATATCTGCCCGTTGCAGTTGGGTGATTACTGTCTTTCTGAGGCTATGGAAAACGAATTGAGAGTTATAGCCGAGATCGGTTTTTAACCGTCCGAACTGTTTGCTAAGCGCATCCGAACGGTTCCCGTATTTATTTCCCGATGTGGATTTTATTAGGTAGCCGTCTTCGGACTTCTCCGCTAGACGGTCTATTACATGTAATAGGTCGGGGTGGATGGGGATGTTTCTTTCGCCTGCTGCGGTCTTTGCGTCTTTGATTGAAAAGCACTTAATGCCTTCGTCGTTGATTATGTCGCTTGTTTTCAAGCGGCATAGTTCTTCGATTCGTGCGCCTGTGTATGCTCCAAGCAAAATAAGATCGGAGAGGGTTTCTCGGTTTTTTAGGCTTTTAGCGGTGCTATAAAGCCTTGCTACGTCTTCCGTGCTGAATGATTTCCGCTCTGTAGAGTTTGCGGATTTCTTGCTTCGGTTCGTTGGGAAGTCGTGATTCTGGAAAGGGGATTGTTGATCTCGGTGTAGTTTTTTGAAATTTTCGTCGTATCTGACTGCCCATTTCCAAAAACTTGAACCGGCAAATAAAAACTGTTTTTTGGTTTTCTCGCTGACGCTGAGCGTATCCATGTAGGCCGTAATGCTTTCGTGAGTAAGGTCACGGCGGTTGTCTTCAAGCCATTTTTTGAGATTTTCCAACCGTGCTATTTGGGTGTCTACGGTCTTTTGAACTATGCCTTTGACGTTCTCTTGATATGTCTTGAATGTGTTGATTCTGGCGGTCGTTATGGGCGATTTAGCACGGTAGTGGGTAGGGTCTTTGAGAATTTTGCGGATATCTTCTTTTTCTTCTGCTTTTAAGGGCAGAGTATTACTCTGCCGCTCCATATTCTCTTGGATAAGATTTTGAAAGTCTTGATTGAGCGCCAAAATATCAACTTTTTCGCCATTCTCAAAATGGCGCAAAATCCGCTCCCATTTTTCTTGGCTATGGTTTTGGTCGAGTTTCAAAAAATCCGCCGCAAAATCGGCATTTAATGAAGCGATAGGGCGTTCCATTACGGTTGCCTGTGCCATATCTGCAAAGAATGCTTGGGCACGCTCTGCCATTCGCTTTGCTTCAATGCGGGCGTCTTCGGGGTCGATCTTCGCTGCGCTGCGGGCTTTGGCAATCATTGATTGCCATTCCTGTAGGTAGGGGATTTTTAGCCTTTGGGCTTCGGTCTTGGAGCCGGTTTTGAGGGAGGCGGTGAACTCTCGTCGGTTGAGTGCTGGTCTGGCGTCCTTCGGAATCGCTAGGCGAGCGTGCCAAATGCCCGAACGTAAGACGAGGTTGTCGCTTGCCATTTCTGTTCACCCATAAAGAACATGTTCTTTAGGGTGACAGGCTAGTCGTTTTTTCTATGGATTTGTAGCAAAAATTTGTAGCAAAACGGTCTGTAAGTGACTGTAATGCTTGATTTTACTGGGCTGTAGCCTGTTTTTCGGAGAGTCCCTATCTTCCCGCCATATCCAAGCCAAAGCCCCTGAAGCTCCCAGAGCTTCGGGGGTTTTTGTTTTCTGCGGCATGCAACGTGTCGAAAGCGGCTGGAGGCTGCAGCTAGCTCTGAACCGGTGGCCACATCCTGGCGACGTGCACCAGGGCAAGAATCCAGACCACATCACGCTCAGTCTGATAGACGAGACGGTAGTTCTCGTGAGGGATCAGCTCGCGAGTACCGACCACCGTTCCCAGTCTGCCCTTGTCGGGAAAGTCAGCCAGACTGGCGGCAGCAGCACTGAATAGCTCGTCCATGTGCGCAGCAGCGCGTGGGTTGTCGGTTGCGATATATTCCCAGATATCCAGACGATCCTGCAGTGCCTCGGGTGTCCAAATGACCTGCATCAGTGACCCAGAGCCTTAGCACGGCGAGCGGCGAATTCAGCCTCTACATCATCGTTGGATCGGCCACGACCAGCCTCTACCGATGCCCTGGCAGCAGCGACCTTGCGGTGCACGAAATCATCATGCTCTTTGGCCTGTTGCTGCTGGCGAATGTAGTCGCGCATGAGGTCGCGCATAACCTGAGAGGCCGGCCGGTGTGCGGCTTGAGCGGCTGCCATGAAGTCTTTGCGCAGTTCGGGCTCAAGCTTCAGATTGAAAACGGCTTCTTTGGCCATGGTGCATCACCTATCGGTCGATTCGTAACTACAACGTATATACGTTGTGTGCATGCTAAGCAATGCTCGCGGCACTGGAAAGCATGAGTCATCATCTTTGTGTCTAGTTCAAGACGTTGTGAGTGATAGTTTTAAGCGTCACGAAAAGAGATGGTTATTTGCCGTCATGCGAATATTCTGGGGAAATTCGAAGTGTGAGAGTTGCCAGGGGAGCATCTCCGCTCTGTGAAATATGCCGCGCAATTGAGGCTTGGCACATTGCCACTGCCTGGACTACTCTCCGGTTACTGGGCTAACGAAGTGGCCAACAGGCAGGATGCCGACCCCATACACTTCGTTAGCTCGGTGTTTCTTCCTTGCGCTGGCCAATGCCAAGCGAGTGGAAAAGCAAAGCCCTCCGAGAGAGGGCTTTGTCGTTTCTGCAAGACGCCTTGCGCGTCTGCTGTCTGTTAAAAGCATCCCTGCTGCCTTTCCATTCCCGCCCTAACCATCGTTGCTGGTTAGCCTAGGCGATATCTGGCGTTTTGCCATGTATTCCTGGGCGGTTCGGCGTCAGCTGGTGCGCTGCACCTGCGCCCTGTCGGGTTTGGCGGCGATCAGATGCTCCGGCAGGTCGAGCAGGTCGGTATCGTAGGTCTCCAGCGGCGGCGGACGCCGCTCGAAGCGGGCACCGAGTACCAGCAGGCAAGGGGTGAGCAGCAGGGTCAGCACGGTGGCGAAGGCCAGGCCGCCAGCGATGGCGCTCGACAGTTGCGTCCACCACTGCGTCGAGGGGGCGCCGAAGCCGAGGCTCGGGGTCACCAGGTCTACGTTGATGCTGAGCACCATGGGCATCAGCCCGAGGATGGTGGTCACTGCGGTGAGCAGCACCGGACGCAGGCGCAGGCTACCGGTTTCCAGCGCCGCTTCACGCGGTTCCAGGCCCTGGCGACGCAACTGGTTGTAGGTGTCGATCAGGATGATGTTGTTGTTCACCACGATGCCGGCCAGGGCGATCAGGCCCATGCCGACCATGACGATGCCGAACGACTGGCCATTGACCAGCAGACCCATCAGCACGCCAGCGGTGGAGAGGACGATGGCTGACAGCACCAGTGCCGCCTGGTAGAGGCTGTTGAACTGGGTCACCAGGATGATCGCCATGAGGAAGATGGCGACGACGAAGGCGGTCATCAGGAAGGTGGCCGCCTCGCGTTGGTCGGCATCCTCGCCGGCGAATTTCACCTTGACCTCGGCCGGTACATCGCCGAGCGCTTCGCGCAACGCCTTGAGGCGTTCGTCCAGGCGCGCACCTTCGGCCAGGTCGGCCTGCAGGGTGATGGTGCGGTCACCATCGACGCGGCGCAGGGTGCCGACCTTGGGCGCAGGCTGCAGGTCGACGAAGTTGCTCAGCGGCACCTGGCCGGCCGCTGTGTTGAGCGTCAGGCGGCCGAGTTGGTCGAGCGAGCGCCAGTTACCGGGCAGGCGCACACGGATGTCCACTTCGTCGGTGGCATCTTCGGGGCGGTAGGTCGCCAGTTTCAGGCCGTTGGTGATCATCTGCACCGCGTTGCCGACGCTGAGTACGTCCGCGCCGAAGCGCGCGGCAGCCTCGCGGTCGACCTTGATTCGCCATTCGATGCCGGGCAGGGCGCGGTCGTCCTCGATATCGGCGAAGCCGCCGAGCCGCGTCATTTCCCCGCGGATACGCTCGACCCACTGCTCGCCCAGTGCCGGGTCCAGCGAGCTGATCTGCAGTTTCACCGGCTTGCCGTCGGTGGGGCCCTGTTCCTGCTTGCGGAACTCCAGCACCACGCCGGGAATACCGGCGGTGCGCTGGCTCATTTCGGCGAGGATGTCCTTGGCCGGGCGGCGCTGGTGCCAGTCGACGAACTGGAATTGCAGGGTGCCGATCACGTCGGCGCCGAGCTGGCCTTGCTGGCCTTCCGGCTGGGCCAGGGAGCGCGCATACAGCGCCTTGACCTCACGCATGCCGATCACCTGCTTTTCCACCTGCTGGAGCAGGGCGTCCTTCTCCTGCACAGATAGATCGCCGCGTGCGCGCAGCCAGATCTGCGCGCTTTCCGGCTCGACGTCGGGGAAGAACTCCACGCCATGATTGAAGCGGCCATAGCCGACGTAGATCAGCGCGATCAGCGCCAGCATGCCGAGCAGGGTCAGGCCCGGGCGCTTGAGCAGCACCACCAGCAGATTGCGGTAGGCGTTGCCGGCGCGGCTGGCGCTGGGGGCCTGTGGGCGTGCCTGACCGCCGGTGACGGCGCCGAGCACCGGCAGAAATATCAGGGCCATGGCCAGCGAGGCCAGCAGGCAGAGAATCACCGTGGCCGGCAGGTACTTCATGAACTGGCCGACCACGCCGGGCCAGAACAGCAGCGGCAGGAACACCACCAGGGTGGTGGCGGTGGAGGCGATCACCGGCCAGGCCATCCGCGTGGCCGCGTTGGCCCAGGCCTGACGGGGCGTCTGGCCCTGATGCAGGTAGCGGTCGGCCAGCTCGGAGACGACGATGGCGCCGTCGACCAGCATGCCGGCTACCAGGATCAGGCTGAACAGCACGACGATGTTGAGGGTGAAGCCGAGCATCCAGATCAGCAGGATGCCGCTGAGGAAGGCGCCGGGAATGGTCAGGCCGACCAGCAGCGCCGAACGCATGCCCATGCTCGCTACCACCAGGATCAGCACCAGGACGATGGCGGTGAGCACGTTGTTGAGCAGGTCGCCGAGCATGCTCTGCACTTCCTGCGACTGATCCATGATGTAGCTGACTTCAACGCCCGGCGGCAGCAGGGGCTTGGCCTGCTCCATCAGTGCCTTGACCTGGTCGATGGTCTCGATGATGTTGGCGCCGCTGCGCTTGGCCACTTCCAGCACGATGGCCGGCTGGCCGTTGATGCGGGCGAAGCCGGTCGGGTCCTTGAAGGTGCGGCGAATGGTGGCGACGTCGGCGAAGGTGACCACGCTGTCACCGACCACCTTGATCGGCATGCGCATCACGTCTTCAAGGTCTTCGATGACGCCGGGCACCTTCATGCTCATGCGGCCTGCGCCGGTATCCAGGCTGCCGGCAGCGACCAGGCGGTTGTTGCGGCTGACCAGGTTGAACAGCTCGTTGTAGTCAATGCCGTAGCTGTCGAGTACCTGCGGGTCGACGACGATTTCCAGCAGGTCTTCACGGTCACCGCCGATCTCCACCGACAGCACTTCGGCGATGCCTTCGATGTTTTCCTTCAGGCGCCGGGCGATGTACACCAGCTCGGTCTCGGCAATCGGCCCGGACAGCCCCACCGACAAGACCGGGAACAGCGCCACGTTGACTTCGGTGACGGTCGGCTCGTCGGCCTCCTCGGGCAGCTTGCTGCGCGCGGTATCGACCTTCTCGCGCACGTCGGCCAGTGCCACCTTGGCGTCGAAGCCAGCGTCGAACTCCAGGGTCACCGAGGCGTGTCCTTCGCTGGATACCGAGCGCATTTCCTTGACGCCCTCGAGGCTGCGCAGCTCCTGCTCCAGTGGGCGTACCAGCAGGCGTTCGCCGTCTTCCGGGCTGATGCCTTCGAGGGTCACCGAAACGTAGATGATGGGAATGACCACGTCCGGGTTGGATTCCTTGGGCATGGCGATGTAGGCCGCCAGCCCGCCGCAGAGCAGGAACAGCAGGACCAGGATGGTGGTACGGCTACGGTCGAGTGCGGCAGCGATCAGTGCGTGCATCTCAACTGCCCACGGCCGCGAGTTGCGTGCGTACCTGCTGACCGGGCTGGACGAAGCCCTGGCCGAGGGTGATCAACGCCACCTTCGGCGGCAGGCCGCTGACCCAGGCGCCCTGATTGTCGACGCTGATCAGTTGCACCGGGGTGAACTCCACGCGCTGCGCGTCGTTGACCCACTTGACGCCGTGGCGGCCGCTTTCGTCCAGGCTGAGCAGGGCAGGGGACAGGCGATGGGCCATGACTTCGCCGGTCTGGATATGCAGGGTGGCGCTGGCGCCGGCCAGGCGCAGGCCGTCCGGGTTGTCCACCTTGACCTCGATGCGGAAACTGCGCGAGCCGGGGTCCGCGGCCGCGGCGATAAAGTGCAGTTCGCCTTGCAGCGTGCGGCCGTCGAGCAGTTCAACTTTTACCGGTTGGCCCAGTTCGAGCTGGGTGACCTGCTGCTGGGCGATCTGCGCGCTGACCTTGAGGCGGTCGATATCCACCAGGGTCAGCAGGCTCTGGCCGGGCTGGACGAAATCGCCCAGTTCGACCATGCGCTGGTCATAGATGCCGGCAAACGGCGCCTTGATCTTGGTGTTGCGCTGCTGCAGACGGGCGCTGTCGAGTTCGGCGCGGGCCTTGGCCAGTTCGCTCTCCAGGCGCATCAGCTCGTTGGCGGAAACGAGGCTGCGCTCGCGCAGGCGCTTGGCCGCGCTCACGTCGCTCTGACGCTGGCGCACATCGGCCTCGCTGCGCGCGACCTGGGCCGGGCGGTCGTCAGGCGAAATGCTCAGCAGCAATTGATCGGCAGCGACGCGGCTGCCCTTGTCCTGATCCAGGTTCTGTACGCTGCCGCTGACCTGGGCGCGCAGTTCCACTCGGCGCCAGGCTTCGATCTGCCCTTGCACCACATGCTGGCGCTGCATGGGTTGTGCTTGCAGCCATTGAATTTCGACACGCGCCAGCTCGTTGCTGGTGGCGGGTTGGTCGGGCTCGACATCGTCGCGCGCGACGAAACGCTCGCCGCTGAACAGCCAGCCCAGCAGCAGGACTGCGATGACGATGGCGATGATCCAGGGACGCTTGCTGAGTTGGGCGAACATGTGGGTTTACTCGCTGAGTACAGGCGCTGCATGCAGCGCGGCGGCCTGGCCTTGCAGGCCGGCAATGATGAAATCGGTGACGCGCTGGAAATAGGCGTCCAGCTCGATGGGTTCGGCCCAATGGGCGAAGCCGCCGGAGGCGATACGGGCCATCACGCCATTGACGCAAGCCTCCACGCCCCACAGCAGGCGTTGGCAATCAGTGGGGGAGAGTTGCAGTTCGCTGAAGCTGCCTTGCAGCAGGTGGTTGAACAGGGCCATGTACTGACCTTCCAGCTCGAGGAACTGTTCACGGTAGGGTGCGTCCAGGCGTTCCTGGAAGGCGGGGCGGTCGCACAGCAGGCAGAGTTGGGCTTGCAGTGGGTCGGCCAGCAGTTGTTCGAAGGCGCGACGAATCACATGGCGCATGGCTTCGCGAGGCGGCGCCTGGTTTGCGGTCTCACGCAGTTCGCTCAGATGCTGGCGCGAGCAGTCCAGCACCAGACGCGCGTAGAGCGCCTCCTTGCTGGAAAAGTGCTTGTACACCGTGCCCTTGCCGATGCCGGCGTGACGCGCCACTTCGGCGATGGTGACGCGATCCCAGGATTGCTCCTGAAACAGCTGGCGAGCGGATTGCAGCAGGGCGTTTTCCCGTTGCTGGAAGAGTTGATCCTGATAGCGCATGACTGTTCCGGGTTTCGTGACCGGTGGTCATGCTATGACTGTTGGTCACGATGCATCAAGACGGGAGTTGTAACAAGGCAATTGGCGGGTAGCCGTTCACTGCCTCATTCGTCGCGAGGCGCGGTTCTTACGGGGGATACATGAGTGTAGGAGCCCCGACCCGGGGCGAAGCTTCTAACTCACCAGGCGATCAAACGCGTTGCGTCGATGGCGGGTTACGCCGCAACAGACATTGCGAAGGTAATTGCGGAAGGTGGCAGGCGGCTAACCCGCCCTACGACATTCGCTCGATCCTTGCCCCATGAGGCGACGCTCAGCGCGCCACGCTGACGCCTTCGAGGCTGGCGAAAGAGGTGTCCTTGGCGGTGAGCAGGAAGTCGCGCATGAATGGCGCGTCGAGCATGTCGGTGCGAATCGCCGCGTAGAGCGTGGCGAACAGCCCTTTTTCGCCCAGGCGCTTGGCACTGACGTAGCCGCGCGAGCTGTACTCGTGCAGCGCCCAGTTGGGCAGGCCGCACACGCCACGGCCGCTGGCCACCAGTTGCATCATCATCACCGTCAGTTCGGAGGTGCGCACTTGGGCTGGCTCGATATCGTTGGGTTCGAGAAAGCGCGTGAAGATATCCAGGCGGTCGCGTTCCACCGGGTAGGTGATCAGGGTTTCCGTGGCCAGGTCCTGGGGCTGGATGAAGGCCTTGTGCGCCAGGCGGTGCTGATTGGCGACAGCCAGCATCGCCTCATAGGTGAACAGTGGCACGTAGGTGATGCCGGCCAGCTCGATGGGATCCGAAGTCACCACCAGGTCCAGATCGCCTCGGGCCAGGGCCGGCAGCGGAGCGAAGGAAAAGCCCGAGGCCAGGTCCAGTTCCACCTCCGGCCAGGCATCGCGGAACTGGTCGATGGTCGGCATCAGCCACTGGAAGCAGCTGTGGCATTCGATGGCCATGTGCAAGCGGCCAGCAGTGCCACCGGCCAGGCGCGCCAAATCACGCTCGGCGCCGCGCAGAAGGGGCAGGGTGGCGTCGGCCAGTTGCAGCAGACGCAGGCCGGCGCTGGTGAACCGCACCGGCTTGGTCTTGCGCACGAACAGCTGCAGGCCGAGGCGCTCTTCCAGCTCTTTGAACTGGTGTGAAAGGGCCGACTGGGTCAGGTGCAGGCGTTCGGCGGCTTCCACCAGGCTGTCGGTTTCGCGCAGGGCGTGCAGGGTTTTCAGGTGGCGTAGCTCGAGCATGGCGATTCTCTAAAAGGTTTCACTCATCCAGTTGCGTGTCTGGATGAAAATGGTTCATACAGCCTACATGAGTAAATCTTTAGATCAAGACGAAAATCTTGAGTTTGTCTCACTCGGTGTTGGTGCCGAGAATGGCGCCATCTCGATTGATTCTGGAGTTTCACGACATGGCCCTGTCCCATTCCCTCGGTTTCCCGCGCATCGGCCGCGACCGCGAACTGAAGAAAGCCCTCGAAGCCCACTGGCAAGGTGAGCTGGACGAAGCCGGCTTGCGCGCCGTCGGCCAGCGTCTGCGCGCCGAGCACTGGCAACTGCAGAAGGATGCCGGTATCGATCTGCTGCCGGTGGGCGATTTCGCCTGGTACGACCAGGTACTCGCTCATTCGCTGGCCTTCGGTGTGATTCCCGAGCGCTTTCGCCCGGCCGCCGGCAAGCCGACGCTGGACACTCTGTTCGCCATGGCGCGTGGAGCCGTTGCAAACAAGAGCAGCGGTACTTGCTGCGGCGGTGCTCATGCTCAAGAGATGACCAAGTGGTTCGATACCAACTACCACTACCTGGTGCCGGAATTCAGAGAGGATCAGCAGTTCGCCCTGAGCTGGGAGCAACTGTTCGAGGAAGTGGCTGAGGCGCATGCTCTCGGGCACAAGGTCAAACCGGTGCTGATCGGACCACTGACTTACTTGTGGCTGGGCAAGGTCAAGGGAGGCGACTTCGACAAGCTGGAGCTGCTCGAAAGTCTGCTGCCGGTCTATGGCGAGATCTTCCAGCGTCTGGCCGCGCAGGGCGTGGAATGGGTGCAGATCGACGAGCCGATTTTGGTGCTGGATTTGCCGCAAGAGTGGAAGAACGCTTTCGAGCGCGCCTACAACCTGATCCAGCGCGAGCCGTGCAAGAAGCTGATCGCCACCTACTTTGGCGGCCTGGAAGACAACCTCGGTCTGGCCGCCAACCTGCCTGTAGATGGCCTGCATATCGACCTGGTACGTGCGCCGGAGCAGTACCCGACCATTCTCGACCGTCTGCCGGCTTATAAAGTGTTGTCGCTGGGCGTGGTCAACGGGCGCAACGTCTGGCGCTGCGATCTGGAGAAAGCCCTTGAGGTGCTGCGCCACGCTCACGAGCGTTTGGGCGACCGGCTGTGGGTCGCGCCGTCCTGCTCGCTGCTGCACAGCCCGGTGGACCTGATGCGCGAAGACCAGCTCGATGCCGAGCTGAAAGGCTGGCTGGCTTTTGCCGTGCAGAAATGTCAGGAGGTCGCATTGCTCGGTAAGGCCCTGGAGGTGCCGGAAGACGCTTCTGTGCATGCCGCCTTGCAAGCGAGCCGCTCAGTACAGGCTGCTCGTGCGGCTTCAGGGCGTATTCACAAACCCGAGGTGCAGGCCCGTCTGGCGGCGATTCGTCCGCGTCATGCCCAGCGCCAGTCGGCGTTCGCCGAGCGCATCGAACAACAGCGTGAGTGCCTGCAACTGCCATTGTTGCCGACCACGACGATAGGCTCCTTCCCGCAGACCTCGGCCATCCGTCTGGCGCGGCAGTCGTTCAAGCAAGGCAAGCTGAGTGCGGCCGAATACACCGAGGTCATGCAGAGTGAAATTCGCCAGGCGGTACAGGTGCAGGAGCGCCTGGGGCTGGACGTGCTGGTGCATGGCGAGGCCGAGCGCAACGATATGGTCGAGTACTTTGCCGAACAACTCGATGGCTATGCCTTCACCCGCTTCGGCTGGGTGCAGAGTTACGGCTCACGTTGCGTCAAACCGGCGGTGATCGTTGGCGACCTGAGCCGACCCAAGGCCATGACGGTGGAATGGATCAAGTACGCCCAGGGTCTGACCGACAAGGTGATGAAGGGCATGCTGACCGGCCCGGTGACCATGCTGATGTGGTCGTTCCCGCGCGAGGACGTGTCACGTGAAGTGCAGGCGCAGCAACTGGCGCTGGCGATTCGCGATGAGGTGGTGGACCTGGAAGCGGTGGGCATCAAGATCATCCAGATCGACGAGGCGGCGTTCCGTGAAGGGCTTCCACTGCGTAAGTCCGCTTGGCAACACTACCTGGACTGGGCCACCGAGGCCTTCCGCCTCACCGCCAGCGGCGTGCGTGACGACACGCAGATTCACACCCACATGTGCTACAGCGAGTTCAACGATGTGATCGAGTCCATCGCGGCGATGGATGCCGACGTGATCACCATCGAGACCTCGCGTTCGGACATGGAGCTGTTGGCAGCGTTCGAGAAGTTCGCTTACCCGAACGACATCGGCCCCGGCGTGTATGACATCCACTCGCCACGGGTGCCGGACAGCGCCGAGATGGTCGGGTTGTTGCGCAAGGCGGCGCGGCGTATCCCGCTCGAACGCCTGTGGGTCAACCCCGATTGCGGCCTGAAAACCCGCGCCTGGCCGGAAACCGAGGCGGCGTTGGTGAACATGGTGGCCGCCGCCAGGCAGTTGCGCGCCGAGCTGGCCTGATTCCCCGGCAGTGGTCGCGGCTGAAGCCCCTCCTACGGATAGGTAGGAGGGGCGCTCGCGACGCTCTGGATCGCACTTCTGGTCACCGTCTGGGCAACCGTTCGTCCCCCTTCATCAAACTGTCACGCTTGTGTGGCAGCGCCGTCGAACGACTTTCATCAGAATCGCGTTTCAGTGGGGTTCTGCGTTTCTGGTGTTTTCATGCGTGCATTCATTTTCCTGGCCGCTTTGCTGTGCGGTCTGCAGGCTTTTGCAGCCAATCATTGCGACTTGTCCGAGCCGACTCGCTATGTGGATGTCGGTGAGGTGCGTCTGGCTTATCAAAGCATCGGCAGTGAGCGCGACCCGGCGCTGCTGCTGGTGATGGGGCTGGGCGGACAGTTGATCCACTGGCCTGACGAGGTGGTCGAACGCCTGTGTCAGCAGGGCTTTCGCGTCGTGCGCTTCGACAATCGCGATGTCGGGCTGAGCACGTGGCGGCGGCCGGCGCCGAGCATCAACCTGCCTTACGAGGTACTGCGCTATCGCCTGGGCCTTTCGCTCGGCGCGCCTTATCACCTGCGCGACATGGCGGGCGATGCCCTGGGGTTGATGGATCGTCTGGGCGTCGACAACTTCCATGTACTGGGTGCGAGCATGGGCGGCATGATCGCCCAGCACCTGGCCGATCTGGCGCCGCAGCGCGTTCTCAGTCTGACGCTGGTGATGACCAGCTCGGGTGCTCAAGGACTGCCTGCACCCAGCGATGCGCTGGTGGCGCTGCTGGCAAGGCGCGAGGCGGGGAGTCGCGAGGCCGCTCTGCAGCAGCAGGCAGACTTGCTGGCGGCCCTCGGTAGCCCGTCGGTGCATGATGATCGTGCCTTGCTCTTGCATCAGGCTGAACAGGCCTATGACCGCGCCTTCAATCCCGAAGGCGTGCAGCGTCAGCTGCTGGCGATTCTTGCCGAGTCGAGTCGGGTCGAGTTGCTCAATCGCCTGAACGTGCCGACGCTGGTGGTGCACGGCACGGCCGACCCGCTATTGCCGGTAATGCATGGGGTACACGTGGCTGCGCATATCAAGGGCTCCGAACTCAAGTTGATTCCGGGCCTGGCGCATCGCTTTCAGGATGCCTTCAAGGAGCCTTTGCTGGCCGCAGTGCTGCCGCATCTCGCGGCGCATCGGGGGGATTTGGGCTTGGCGCGTCTGTAGGTGGGAGCGCTCAAAGCTCCTGATTGTGCTTGATCGCTTCGCGGCGCTGCAGGTTGTCGATGTGCTCGCTGCTATGACGCATCAGCTTGTCGGCCATGACCATGCGCTCGATATAGCGCACGATGCTCTGTTCGGCGTCGTGACGGGAGAGGTAGGGGCCCTCCAGCGTGCCTTCGCGAGTGGCGAAGAAATACTGGCCGTTGACGGCGCTGACGCGTGAGCTGCGGTAATGCGTGCCCGGTTGGGGGTCGACGGTGCGTTGGCCGAACATGGCGGGGACTCCATCTGCAGGTGCTGGATAACCTGAGTTTACTGTGGCCAATGCGACCTGCTTGGCAAAACGACAGATGGTAGATTTTGGCGGCTTGTTAGAGGCTTTTAGCGGATTTTATGGATTATTGGCGCCGATCGGCTGGCGTTTCTGGGTTGCCGATCAGTACAGTTTCGCTCGGCAACTGGGCTGAACTGTTGCTGTGTCGGTGTGGTGGCCTCTCCTAGAATGCTCTGCTGCGGTCGACATGCTCTGTTGGCCGCCTGCCAGAGGTTGCCATGCACATTTCTTCCGGCCGTTGGATGTACGGTCTGCTGCTGGCCCTGATCACTTCGGTGCTTTGGGGCATCCTGCCAATCAAGCTGAAAGAAGTTCTCCTGGTCATGGATCCGGTCACGGTCACCTGGTATCGCCTGGCCGTAGCCGGCTCTCTGCTGTTTGCCTACCTCGCTGCGAGCCGTCGGTTGCCGCGTTTTCGTCCGCTCGGGCGCAAGGGCGGTTGGCTGCTGGCGCTGGCCATCGGCGGGCTGACGGCCAACTACGTGTTGTATCTGGTGGGGCTCAATCTACTCAGTCCCGGGACCACGCAACTGGTGATCCAGGTCGCGCCGATCCTGCTGCTAATCAGCAGCCTGTTCATCTTTCGCGAACGTTTCAGCCTGGGCCAGGCGATTGGCCTGATGGTGATGCTGCTGGGCTTCGGCCTGTTCTTCAATCAGCGCCTGGGTGAGCTGCTGACCTCTCTGACCACCTATACCACCGGGGTGCTGACCGTGCTGGCGGCTGCTTTCGTCTGGACCTTCTACGGCCTGGCGCAGAAGCAACTGTTGACCCTGTGGAGTTCGGTGCAGGTGATGATGGTCATCTACCTGGCCTGCGCGCTGTTGCTGACGCCCTGGGCGCAGCCGCTGCAAGCGCTGCAACTGAGCCCGCTGCAAGGTTGGCTGCTGCTGGCCTGCTGCCTGAATACCCTGGTCGCCTACGGCGCTTTCGCCGAGGCACTGGCGCATTGGGAGGCTTCACGGGTCAGCGCGACCCTGGCGCTGACACCGCTGGTGACCTTCGTCTCCGTGGCCCTGGCTTCGAGCTGGTGGCCGGATCACGTGCTACCTGAGCAGGTCAACTGGATCGCCTACGCAGGCGCGGTGGTCGTCGTGCTCGGTTCGGCACTGACCGCGCTTGGCCCATCGCTGTTGGCCGCTTGGCGGACGCGCAGGCCAGGGCGTTAATCCAGCGGCAGCTCGGTGGTGCGTTTGACCTCGCTCATGGCGATATGTGAGTGCGCCTCGTGCACATGCGGGCGCTGCAGCAGGTGGTCGCGCAGGAAACGCTCGTAATCGGCGATGTCCTTGGCCACCACCTTGAGCAGGTAGTCCGAACCGCCGGCCATGCTGTAGCACTCCAGTACCTGCGGGTAGCCGACCACAGCTTGCTCGAACTCATCCAGATTGCCGCGGCCGTGTGCCGACAGCTTGATGTCGACGAACACCGTGATGCCGAAGCCCAGGCGCTTATGGTTGAGCAGGGCGACCTTGCGTTCGATCAATCCCTCTTCCTGCATGCGGTTGATCCGTCGCCAGCAGGGCGATTGCGACAGCTCGACTTTCTCGGCTACCTCGGCGGCAGAGAGGTCGGCATCGTGTTGCAGCAGGCGGAGAATCCGCCGGTCGATGGGGCTGAGCTTGTCCTGCATGATTGTTTCCAATTTATTGTGATTGTTGGAAGGATCATGCGAAGTATTGCCTTTGCTACTGGAAAATAGAAAGAAAAAAGCGGAACCCTCCGGTCATGCTTTAGGCAAATCCGTCGCAGCGATCCTGTGACCGGACTCAACGGAGCGTGTCTACCGTCGCGCTCCCTGTGCTCGCCATAACAATAAAAGGAGCGCTCCATGTCACTGGCCGAAATCCGCCTGGATGACAAATACCGCCTCGCCACGGGTCACTTCTATCTGACCGGCACTCAGGCGCTCACCCGCCTGCCCATGCTGCAGAAGCAGCGTGATGCCGCCTTCGGACTCAATACCGCCTGCTTCATCTCCGGCTATCGCGGCTCGCCCCTTGGCGGCCTGGACAAGAGCCTGTGGGACGCGCGCGAGTACCTGAAGGAAAACCACATCCACTTCCAGCCCGGCGTCAACGAAGAGCTGGGCGCGACCGCGGTGTGGGGCAGCCAGCAGGCCAACCTGTTCCCCGGCGCCCGCTACGACGGCGTGTTCGCCATGTGGTACGGCAAGGGGCCGGGCGTCGACCGCAGTGGCGACGTGTTCAAGCACGGCAACTCGGCCGGCGTTTCCAAGCACGGCGGCGTATTGCTGCTGGCCGGTGACGATCATGGCTGCAAGTCCTCGACCATCGCCCACCAGAGCGAGCATGCGTTCATCGCCGCGTCGATCCCGGTGCTCAACCCGGCCAACGTCCAGGAAGTGCTGGACTACGGCATCATCGGCTGGGAGCTGTCGCGCTACAGCGGCTGCTGGGTAGCGCTGAAGACCATCGCCGAGAACGTCGACTCCTCGGCCGTGGTGGACGTCGATCCACTGCGTATCCAGATAAAGATCCCCGAGGATTTCCAACTGCCGGAAGACGGCGTGCACATCCGCTGGCCCGATCCGCCCCTGGCCCAGGAAAAGCGCCTCAACGTCTACAAGATCTACGCCGCGCGCGCCTTCGCCCTGGCCAACAACCTCAACCAGGTCAAGCTCGATTCGCCCAACCCGCGTCTGGGCATCATCACCACCGGCAAGTCCTACCTCGACGTGCGCCAGGCCCTGGATGACCTCGGCCTGGACGAAGCACTGTGCGCCAAGGTTGGCCTGCGCGTGCTCAAGGTCGGCATGAGCTGGCCGCTGGAGCCGGTGTCGGTGCACCAGTTCGCCGAAGGCCTGGACGAAATTCTGGTGGTGGAAGAGAAACGCAGCATCATCGAAGACCAGCTCACCGGCCAGCTCTATAACTGGCCAGTGGGCAAGCGCCCGCGCGTGGTCGGCGAGTTCGATGAACAGGGTAATTCGCTGCTGCCCAACTTGGGCGAATTGACTCCGGCGATGATCGCCCGGGTGATCGCCAAGCGCCTGGCGCCGATCTACAGCAGCCCGACCATCGAAGAGCGCCTGGCCTTCCTCGATGCCAAGGAAAAGGCCCTGGCCGCGCCCAAGCACAAGACCGTGCGCACCCCGCATTTCTGCTCCGGCTGCCCGCACAACAGCTCGACCAAGGTGCCGGAAGGTAGTCGTGCCCTCGCCGGCATCGGCTGCCACTACATGACCCAGTGGATGGACCGCAGCACCGACACCTTCACCCAGATGGGCGGCGAGGGTGCCACCTGGATCGGCCAGGCGCCGTTCACCGATACGCCGCACGTGTTCCAGAACCTCGGTGACGGCACCTACTTCCACTCCGGCCATCTGGCCCTGCGCGCGGCCGTGGCCGCCGGGGTCAATATCACCTACAAGATTCTCTACAACGATGCGGTGGCGATGACCGGCGGCCAGCCCATCGACGGCGAACTGCGTATCGACCAGCTCAGCCAGCAGGTGCATGCCGAGGGCGTCAAACGCATCGCCCTGGTCAGCGACGAGCCGGACAAGTACCCGACCCGCGCCACCTTCGCCCCGGGCGTCACCTTCCATCACCGTCGCGAGCTGGACGCCGTGCAGCGTGAGTTGCGCGAGGTAAAAGGTGTGTCGGTGATCCTCTACGACCAGACCTGCGCCACCGAAAAACGTCGTCGGCGCAAGCGCGGCAAGATGGTCGATCCGGCCAAGCGCGCCTTCATCAACCCGGCCGTGTGCGAAGGCTGTGGCGACTGCAGCGTGAAATCCAACTGCCTGTCGGTGCTGCCGCTGGAAACCGAACTGGGGCGCAAGCGCGAGATCGACCAGAGTGCCTGCAACAAGGACTTCAGCTGCCTGGAGGGCTTCTGCCCGAGTTTCGTCACCGTGCACGGCGGCAGCCTGCGCAAGCCCGAGGCCGTTGGCCTCGGTGCGCTGTTCATCGCCCTGCCGGAGCCGAAACAGCCGGCCCTGACTCGCCCCTGGAACATCCTTCTGCCCGGTGTTGGCGGTAGCGGTGTGACCACCGTTGGCGCGCTGCTGGGCATGGCCGCGCATATCGAAGGCAAGGGCTGCACCGTGCTCGACCAGGCCGGCCTGGCGCAGAAGTTCGGCCCGGTGATCACCCACATCCGTATTGCCACGCGGCAGAGCGACATCTACGCGGTGCGCATCGCCGCCGGGGAAACCGACCTGCTGCTGGGTTGCGACCTGGTGGTGTCGTCCAGCGAAGAGGCGCTGGCCAAGCTCAACTACAAGATCGCCCATGCGGTGATCAACAGCCATGAGGCGGCCACTGCCGAGTTCACCCGCAACCCGGACGCCCAGGTGCCCGGCGCAGCCATGCGCGAGGCGATCAGCGAGGCGGTGGGCGAGGGCAAGACCCGCTTCGTCGACGCTACTCGCCTGGCCACTCGCCTGCTCGGCGATAGCATCGCCACCAACCTGTTCATGCTCGGCTATGCCTATCAGTTGGGCCTGGTGCCGGTATCGGCCGAAGCGCTGAACAAGGCCATCGAGCTCAACGGCGTGTCCGTTCAACTCAACCAGCAGGCCTTCCTCTGGGGCCGTCGCGCCGCACATGATCTGGCTGCGGTGGAAAAACTCGCCGCGCCCAAGGTCGTCGAAGCGCCGCATTGCAGCACGCTGGAGGAAATCGTTGCCGACCGTGTGCAGCGTCTGACCGCCTACCAGAACGCGGCCTATGCCGAACGCTACCGTGAGCTGGTCGAGCACGTGCGCAAGGCCGATACCGATGCGCAGCAGCGCCTGAGCAAGGCCGTAGCTCGCTATTACTTCAAGCTCCTGGCCTACAAGGACGAGTACGAAGTGGCGCGGCTGTACAGCGATGCCACGTTCCGCAAGCAGCTCGAAGCGCAGTTCGAAGGCGACTACCAGTTGCAGTTCCACCTGGCGCCGAGCTGGCTGAGCAAGCCAGATGCGGTGACTGGTGAGCCGTGCAAGCGCAGCTTCGGCCCCTGGATGCTCAAGGCGTTCGGCGTACTGGCGCGCTTCAAGTTCCTGCGTGGCAGCGTGCTCGATCCGTTCGGCCACAGTGCCGAGCGTCGCCTGGAGCGCGAGCTGATCGAGGAGTACGAAGCCAATGTGGCCTACCTGCTCGCCGAGCTCAACGCCGGTAACTACCGCACGGCGGTGGCGCTGGCCGAGATTCCCGAGCAGATCCGCGGCTACGGCCACGTCAAGGAAGCGGCACTGACCAAGGCGCGCGAGCAGGCGACGCAGCTCAAGGCACGCCTGACCGTCAGCGAGATCGCCGCTGTGCAGCTGTTCGAACCGGCTGCCTGAACCTCAAACCCATCCCCTTTGCCACCCTCTCCCGTGCGGGAGAGGGGCGGCTTTTTATATCCGAGGTAATCCGATGTCCGTCTTCACTCACGTCGACTTCGATCAGCACGAACAGGTGGTCTCTCGATTCGACAAGCTCAAGAGAAATTACGAGAGCGTGGTGGCCATGGCCTGCGCCTTCCTATGGTTGCCCATGTAAAACGGCAGCAGGCCCTAGGAAGTGAGCGGTGGCGACATGACAAATGCGCGTGTCGCCGCTAAGATGCGGCCCGGCCGTTGCCAATACGGCCGTGTCCCCTTAGTTCAACGGATAGAATAAGCCCCTCCTAAGGGCTAGATGCTGGTTCGATTCCAGCAGGGGACGCCAAATGATTGACTCTATCTGTCTATAGAAGTCTACGAATCCCAGTAAAGCCGGCCACTTGAGCCGGCTTTGTTGTATCCGGCTGTCTACTATTGTCTCTGTACATATCCACGTTTTAGGAAGACGTTTAGGGATACGCCGGTTCGATAAGGGTACGTATTCCTATGGCACGCCCAGTCACCCCTCTGACAGATTCCAAGTGTGAGGCTGCCAAGCCGCGCGAGAAGGAATACAAGCTGTTCGATGGTCAGGGCCTGTACCTGGCTGTGAAGCCCAGCGGTTCCAAGGTGTGGCGCTTCAAGTTCACCCGGCCCGATGATAGGGCGGGGCTGGCCACTTTCGGCAACTACCCAGCGCTGACCCTGAAGGCCGCCCGTGATCGGCGTGCTTCTGCCCTGGAGCTGCTGGCCCACGATCAAGACCCGATAGAGACCGCCAGGCTCGCAAAGATCGAAGCCACCAATGCCCGCGCCAACACCTTCAAGGCCATGGCCGAGGAATGGCATGCGGCCTGTTCCCTCAAGTGGTCGCCAGGGCATGCCGCCACGGTGTGGCGCAACCTCGAGTTGCACGTATTGCCGGTGCTCGGTGCGCGCCCGCTGGGTGAGCTCAAAACCCGGGATCTGATGCAGCCGCTCAAGGCCGTGGAGAAGCGCGGCACCCTGGAGCTGGCTGGCCGGCTGCGCCAGTACATCACCGGGGTCATGCGTATGGCAGTGCAGCATGGGCTGATCGACAGTAACCCGGCCAACGACCTGGTGGGCGCCACGGCCACCCGCAAGAGTGCCCACCGGCCCGCCTTGCCACTGGATCGCCTACCCGAGCTGCTGCAGCGTATCAAGGCCGATTCCGGCCGGGCGCTGACCCGGCATGCGGTATCGCTCACCCTGCTGGTGTTTATCCGCTCCAGCGAGCTGCGTTTTGCCCGTTGGAGTGAGATCGACACCGTCCGGGCCATGTGGGAGATACCCGGCCAGCGCGAGGCCATCGAGGGCGTCAAGTTCTCCCACCGCGGCGCCAAGATGGGGACTCCGCACCTGGTACCGCTGAGCCGCCAGACACTGGAGCTGCTGGAACAGGTACGCCAGCTTACCGGCCGTTTCGATCTGGTGTTCCCCGGCGACCATTACCACCACAAGCCCATGAGCGAGAACACCATCAACAAGGCCCTGCGCCGTATGGGTTATGACACCAAGGTTGATCTGTGCGGCCACGGCTTCCGCACTATGGCCTGTTCCGCCTTGGTGGAGTCGGGGCTATGGTCGAAGGATGCCGTTGAAAGGCGGATGAGCCACCAAGAGCGCGACACGGTGCGTGGCGCCTACATCCACAAGGCAGAGCACCTGCAGGAACGCCGGCTGATGTGCCAGTGGTGGGCCGACTACCTCGATGCCAACCGGCAGCAGCACGTCACCCCATACGATTTCGCCCACCGTTGGTAAGGGGTCGGCAACGTGGTGCCGGTCAACTTCGGCAAGTCGGTTTGAGCATGCAAACCCATACCCCTGAAAAATTCCTTGTTCTTGGTGTGATTGGTGTTCCTAGAATGCTTGGAGCCAGTAACCACGGGGCTTTCAGCGATGGAGCACAAGAGCGAACAGACAGGAACACGGGCGGCAATGAACACCTGTTGTGTTCCGGCGTCCTGCCTCAAAAAGGCCGATTCGGCCTGCTCTTGCCTGTAAAGGAGCTGATCTACCAAGAGGTTTGGGGGATTGTTGCTGGCCTGCAACATCATTCGTCGTGAAGCCAGTCAGGCAGCCGTCGCCTTTGGCCGCTCCCCAAGCGACATCCGCTTCAAGCCGGTGGCCCACTACATCGCCGTGCAATTGATCGTGATGGCAGCGGCCAACCCGATTTCAGCAACAGGACAACGCTTATCAGCGTTGAGGGCAGGAGTCGGCGGGCTGTTTCTGGATCACCGCCCAAGGCCATCAAGAGCAAGGACGGTGAAGATTTCAAAGACCCGCTACCCGGTGGATCGCAAGGCTGCTCCGCTTAAGTGAACAGCATTACACGCGAGGTGGGCCTTGCTATCAACGCGGCGGGTCTCAGCTGTCCTTACGCTCTTGTGCCATGCAGGCCGCTGCGGTGAACAGTACGTCGGTGGAGGAGTTCAGTGCAGTTTCCGCCGAGTCCTGAACGATGCCGATGATGAAACCGATGGCGACGATCTGCATGGCCACGTCGTTGGGAATACCGAACAGGCTGCAGGCCAGCGGGATCAGCAGCAGCGAGCCGCCGGCCACGCCGGAGGCGCCGCAGGCACTGATCGAGGCCAGCACGCTCAGCAGCAGGGCGGTGGGTAGATCGACGGGGATGCCCAGGGTGTGCACTGCAGCCATGGTCAGCACGGTGATGGTGATGGCGGCACCGGCCATGTTGATGGTGGCGCCCAGCGGAATGGAGACCGAGTAGGTTTCTTCGTGCAGGCCCAGGCGCTGGCTCAGTTGCAGGTTGACCGGAATGTTGGCGGCCGAGCTACGGGTGAAGAAAGCGGTGATGCCGCTTTCGCGCAGGCAGGTGAACACCAGCGGGTAGGGGTTGCGACGGATCTTCCAGTACACCAGCGCCGGGTTGACCACCAGGGCCACCAGCAGCATGCAGCCGACCAGCACCACCAGCAGGTGCAGATAACCGAGCAGGGCGTCGAAGCCGGATTCGGCGAGGGTGGCGGCGACCAGGCCGAAGATCCCCAGCGGCGCCAGGCGGATCACCAGCTTGACGATGGCAGTCACACCGTTGGACAGTTCGCCCAGCAGTTGTTTGCTACCGGCGCTGGCATGGCGGAAGGCGAAGCCGAGGCCGATAGCCCAGGCCAGGATACCGATGAAGTTACCATTCAGCAGGGCATTGACCGGGTTGTCGACCACGTTCATCAGCAGCGTCTTGAGCACCTCGCCGATGCCGCCGGGGGGCGTCAGTTCAGCAGCCTGGCTGCTCAGTACCAGCGACGACGGGAAGGCGAAGCTGGCCACCACCGCGACCAGGGCGGCGCTGAAGGTACCGATCAGGTACATCAGCAGGATCGGGCGGATATGCGTCTGTTGGCCTTGCTGGTGGTTGGCGATGGACGACATCACCAGGATGAACACCAGTACCGGGGCGACGGCCTTGAGCGCCGAGACGAACACGTTACCGATGAAGCCGACGGACAGTGCTGCCTGCGGGGCGATTACGGCCAGAGCGATACCTGCCAGCAGGCCGATGATGATCTGCGTCACCAGGCTGGTGCGGTTGAGTAGCTGCAGGGCAGGGTGAAGGGCTTGGGACATCGCGAGTTCTCTGGTTGCTGGGCGCGTTGCAAGTGGCGTCGGGCCTGGTTCGAGAGGTTTTTCGGTAGTGCCATGGAGAGCAGGCCGAAAAAATAGCGCGCGACTCTAGCACAGCCGGATCGGGGTTCGTGCGCTGGACGGGCATCTGGACGACAGGGCGCAAGCCCATGTCGCATCTCTACAAGGCTTGTCTGCCGGCTCTGCCAGGTAGTTGCCGGGGCGGATCAGCAAACCTGCGGCTGGCAGGGTGTGACCCGTGGTCGCTCGAAGAACAGGAAGAATTGAGGCTACGCTGTACCCTGTGCGGCGCAAGCGAGCGTCTGAATCGTGATGAGTTGGCAATCGAACTGTTCGTTTTCCAGGGCATCGAAAGTTGCATCGCCCGCACGCCCCAAGGGCGCCGTCCTAGCCGCGCAGGCCCGCCGCCATTCCCGGTTTCCGTGCACAAGGAGCTTTACCCGTCAATGCGCTTGATCTGGAAGTCATTCCGCTCGCTCTATTTCGCCACCTTGCTGATGTTGCTCGGCTCTGGCCTGCTCAGTACCTACCTGGCCCTGCGTCTGGCTGACACCGTGGATGGTCTCTGGGTCGGTGCGCTGATGGCGGCCAATTACTTTGGCCTTGTGCTCGGCGGCAAGCTGGGGCATCGACTGATCGGTCGGGTGGGGCATATCCGTGCTTACGTGGCCTGTGCCGGCGTGGTCACGGCGGCTGTGCTGGGCCATGGGCTGATCGAGTGGCTGCCATTCTGGCTGTTTCTGCGCATGCTGGTGGGCCTGGGCATGATGTGTCAGTACATGGTCATCGAGAGCTGGCTCAACGAGCAGGCCGAAGCCACGCAGCGTGGCCTGGTGTTCAGCGGGTACATGGGGGCTTCCTACCTGGGCCTGATTCTTGGGCAGCTGGCGCTGGTGGTGCATCCGACGCTGGGTCTGGAATTGCTCATGTTGGTCGCCCTGTGCTTCGCCTTGTGTCTGGTGCCCGTAGCGCTGACCCGGCGTTTACACCCGGCGCCCTTGCATCCGGCACCGCTGGAGCTGCGCTTCTTCCTCAGTCGCGTGCCGCTGTCGCTGACCGCTATCGCCGTGGCTGGCCTGTTGATCGGTTCTTTTTATGGCCTGGCGCCTTTGTACGCCACTCGGATGGGGCTATCGACCGAGCAGGTGGGGCTGTTCATGGGCAGCTGCATCCTGGCGGGTCTCCTGGTGCAGTGGCCGCTGGGCTGGCTTTCCGATCGACATGACCGCGTGCGCCTGATTCGTGGCTGTTCGGTCTTGCTGCTGCTGGCTGCCTTGCCGTTGGCGGCACTGCCACAGGTATTTCTCGGCCTGCTGTTCGGTGTCGGTTTTTTGGTCAGCATGATGCAATTCAGCCTCTACCCACTGGCCGTGGCCCTGGCCAATGACCATGTCGAGCCGGAGCGGCGGGTATCACTGACGGCCATGCTGTTGGTGACATTCGGTGTTGGTGCCTGCATCGGTCCATTATTGGCGGGTGTATTGATGCGTTTTTATGGCGCCAACATGCTCTATGTGTTTGTCAGTGTCTGTGCGCTGATCCTGGTCTGGCGTATTCGCCCAGAGGTCGTCACCCATCAGCATCAGGTCGATGATGCGCCACTGCAGCATATGGCCATGCCGGGTAACGTCACCAGCTCGCCGCTGGTCGCTGCGCTCGACCCGAGGGTCGATGAGCAGACGGTACAGGAGCAGATGCAGGAGCCAGCTGCGGCGGGCGAGGAGGAGGTTGAGCCGGACGTGAAGCGGGGGTAGTCCGCCGCCAGACTTTGTAGGGTGGGCTTTAGCCCACGGCGGCCTCCCTTGGTGGGCTGAAGCCCACCCTACGGGCTTTGCGCGAATGGAGGGGGTGGGCTCAGAAGGGGCCGTCGCTCTCGGTGCGACGCGCCTCGCGTTGCAGCTGATAGACGAAGCGCTCGACCTGACGTTGCTCAAGGCCGTTCAAGCGATGAAAACGAGTGCCGACGAAGGTCATGTCGACCTTGTCCTCGTATTGCACGTGACGTAACTCCACGGCGCAGGTCATGTTGCCGAAGGGCAGATAGGCGGTGAGTCGCTCGTGTACCTGGCCATTGCTCAATTGCTGGCTGAGGTTGCCGGCGAAACGCAGTTTGCAGCCGGTGGCCGAGATGTCCAGCAGATGGCCTGGCAGCGACTCGCGCAGTTTGTCACCATTGAGTACAACCTTGACCAGATCGCTTTGTTTCAATTGTGCGCGAAAGGCGCTGCGGCGCTGGTGATAGATTACCTCACTGGGTAGCGGCGCCCAGTAGCAGGGGGCTCCCTCGAGCTCGCCGAGCTGCACGTCATGATCACAGGTCCAGGCGACGCGTACCCCGTCGCGAAACGCTTCTATGTTGAAGGTTTCACCCTGCTTGAGAAAACGCTCACCATCGTTGGGGATGATTTCGTCCAGTGCCACGCGAGCACGGTCTTTATCGATTTCAACCAGGTAGCTTTGGAAGCGCAGGTCGCGCCCCTTGAACTGAATGATCAGGGGGTCATGGTTCTGTTGCAGTTGACGCAGGATGGCAATGATCTCGACGGATGTCTTGAGCACCTTGGGCGGCTGAGGACCGCTCTCGTCGTTGAACGCGCTGGACACAGGACGGAACTCTCCGGTTCATGAGCTATAACGGCACTAGCATACTGGCAGAGTGCCTGCATGTCCCTGTGCTTTTTGTTGGGGGATGGCTCAGGCCTGGCTGAGCGGTCTTTGCTGCGCGATTCTAGCGGCACCGCCGCGGCTGTCATAGAGGCCGGGTGTCTCTGCGCCGCGCAGAATACCAAGGACGCTGCCGACCGAGGCCTGGTTGGCGCGAATCAAACGCCCATTGCGTAGATTGGCCTCCTGGCAGCGCTGCAGGAGAGCGGACAGCTCCTCACTGCGTACCAGCAACTGATCACCTACGGAGGACTTGCTCGCCAGCGCAGTGAGCCCTTCGCGATCTGCACTCAGACCGGCGTTTTGCAGCAGACGGCTGCGCTCGTTGCCGTGCTGTTGAAGCAGGGCAAGCAGAGGTTGTTTTTCACTGAGCAGGCTGTCGAGGCGCGGCAGGTCGCGTTCGGTGAGGGCCTGGAATTCGTTATCGATCAGCTCAAGCAATTGCTCGGCGGTGCCGATATCGTTGGTGAAGAGGTCAAGCAAGGCTGTGTCGTTCATGGCGGGCTCTTGGGGGTCGGGCGTCCAACACCCCCAGCGCAGCCCTGAGACTAGCGCTGGGATTCGAAGTCGAGCAGTTTCTGGGCGACGCGTTTGCTGTCGACCTGATAGCTGCCATCAGCAATGGCCTGTTTCAGCTGGGCCACACGCTCCTTGTTGACGATGGGCTGATCACGCAGCTTCTCGCCGATTGTTTGCAACTGCTGTGCCTCACGGCTCAGTTGTACCGATTCACCGCTCTTGGTGTTGGTCTGTTCATCAGTACCGGTGACAGGCGCTTTGTTCGGCTGTGCCGACTCATTGCGATTGCCAGCCTGAGTCGCGCCGGTACGTCCCGCATTGGCGGGCGTATTGGCATTGTTCAGCCGGTTGAAGTCGATGACCATGATGCAGAACCTCGGACGATATGGTGGACGCTTGCCATGCTTCTCGGCTGCTGCCGGGAAAACTTTAGGATTAATTTCATCGCGTCGTTTAACAGTGTAGGGAATCGCCACGTCTTTGCGCTACAAGAAACATGCCTACATGGGTACTTCCACTTGCCCAGGCCCGACAACGCGGGCTCGAACGACTCGCTGCGAACGCAGGTTACGCACGTTGATCTGTTCGCCTGGAGCACCATCGGTCAGAGCTTCGCCGGGCATACGGACACTCACGCTAGCGCCGCGAGCGCTGATCACCACCTGGTCGCCGCGCCGAATGACCTCGGCTATTTGCAGATGAGTCGAAAGAAGAATCTGGTCACTACCGAGCTGGCGCGTCAATTTTTTGCCGATCGCCTGATTCAGGTCGGTGAGAAAGTTCTGACCCAATTGACCGACATCGCGTTCAACCAGGCTCAAATCCGTAGCTTTGACTACGCTCATGCGCTTGAGCGGGCGAGTCAGTACGACAATGGGGCGATACAAGCGCACTTCAGCGGGCACGAATACTGTCCACGGAGCGCTGCCGTCACAGCGCACGCGCGTAGTGACACGGCCCAGCGGCTGCGCCGGGCTTTCCAGCGTGGTGGTCAGCGGCTGATCGCACAGAGGCAGGCGTAACCGTGGGTCGAGACGGTTGACGCGAATCTCATGGCGGCCCTGAATTTCGCTACGCTGTAGATATTCAGTGGTCGCCTGCTCAAGAAAGGCCTCGGTGGCGCCGATAAGTTGTTCAGTGCTGGTGAAGGTGGCAGCCGCCGTAGCGCTGTAGCCGAGTGTCGGCAAAGCGAGTAAAACGGGCAAAGGGGCAAGGCACTTTGCTAGTAGCTGACGGAATGATGACGTTCTCTGCTTCATAAGCAATGCAAAGCAAGCCCCGTGCCGCCTGCTAGGCTCAACGGGGTAGGCGTTACTGGATAAGAAGGAGTCCGGGCATGGCCGGGTTGATGGATTCGGTTAACCAGCGCACTCAGTTGGTGGGACAGAACCGCTTGGAGTTGTTGCTGTTTCGCCTGGAAGGCCCACAGCTTTACGGTATCAACGTATTCAAGGTGAAAGAGGTGCTGCAATGCCCGAAACTCACCATCATGCCCAAATCAAGTCCGGTGGTGCGGGGGGTGGCCAACATTCGCGGGGGCACCATCCCGATTCTCGATCTTTCCATCGCTACCGGCCGTGCCGCGCTGGAAGATCTGAAGACCAGCTTCGTGATCATCACCGAGTACAACACCAAGGTTCAGGGTTTTCTGGTGCGCTCGGTCGAACGTATCGTCAACATGAACTGGGAGGAGATCCATCCGCCACCCAAGGGCACCGGACGCGATCACTACCTGACAGCAGTCACGCGGCTCGACCAGCAGTTGGTCGAGATCATCGATGTCGAGAAGATTCTTGCCGAAGTCGCGCCGACCTCGGAAGTGATCTCCGCTGGCGTCATCGATGATCAGGTGCAGAGTCAGGCGGTGACCAAGCATGTGCTGATCGTCGATGACTCCTCGGTGGCGCGCAAACAGGTTTTGCGCTGCCTGCAGACCGTTGGCGTCGAGGTGACGGCGCTGAACGATGGCCGCGAGGCACTCAATTACCTCAAGAAAATGGCCGACGAGGGGCATAATCCCGACAAGGAACTGCTGATGCTGATTTCCGACATCGAGATGCCCGAGATGGACGGATATACGCTGACCACGGAGATTCGTAGCGATCCGCGCATGCAGAAGCTGCATATCCTCCTGCATACTTCGCTTTCCGGTGTGTTCAACCAGGCGATGGTGAAGAAGGTCGGCGCTGACGACTTCCTCGCCAAGTTCAAGCCGGATGATCTGGCGGCGCGGGTGGTCGAGCGCATTCGGGTAGCGGATGGGGGCTGAGGGACAAACCTTGGTGAACGTTATGGTTGGTGAGGCGGCACTAGTGTCTTCAGGTAATTTGGATTTCGAGCAGTTCCGGACTTTCCTGGAAAAGGCCTGCGGTATTCTGCTTGGCAGCAACAAGCAGTACCTGGTCTCCAGCCGTCTGAACAAGTTGATGGAACAGAACGGCATCAAGACCCTGGGCGAGCTGGTGCAGCGCATGCAGAGCCAGCCGCGAGGCGGGTTGCGCGAGCAGGTGGTGGATGCCATGACCACCAATGAGACCCTGTGGTTTCGCGACACCTATCCCTTCGAGGTGCTCAAGAGCCGTGTACTGCCGGAGTTGATCAAGGCCTACCCGGGGCAGCGCCTGCGTATCTGGTCGGCCGCCTGCTCGTCCGGGCAGGAGCCATACTCGCTGTCGATGGCCATCGATGAGTTCGAGCGTACCAACCTCGGTCAGCTCAAGGCAGGTGTGCAGATCGTCGCCACCGATCTTTCGCCTTCGATGCTGGCCAACTGCAAGTCCGGTGAATACGACAGCCTGGCCATGGGGCGCGGGCTTTCGCAGGAGCGACTGCAGCGCTACTTCGACCCCAAGGGGCCAGGGCGTTGGCAGGTCAAGGCGCCTATCAAGAGCCGTGTCGAGTTTCGCCCACTGAACTTGCTGGATAGCTACGCGGCATTGGGCAAGTTCGACATCGTCTTCTGCCGCAACGTGCTGATCTACTTCTCGGCCGAGGTGAAGAAGGACATCCTCACGCGCATCCATGCCACCCTCAAGCCGGGTGGCTATCTGTTCCTTGGCGCCTCCGAAGCGCTCAATGGCCTGCCGGACAAGTACCAGATGGTGCAGTGCAGCCCGGGGATCATCTACAAGGCCAAATAGGCGCAAGGCATGTTTGGTATCAGCAGCGGGAGGCCTTTGGCCTAATGCCAGTCAGTTAAGCCGTTGCACTCGATCTTTGTAGGAGCCGGCTTGCCGGCGATCCGCCATAAAAAGCATCGCCAGCAAGCTGGCTCCTACGAAAAACGCCCCTCTACTGCAAGTAGGAGGGGGTGGTGACGAACTTATCTGATCAGCATTAGCCTTTGGCCTCCCGTTTGCGTTTCTGGACTCTGAAAACCATGGGCCCGATCGGATAGGTTTCGCCGTAGGCACCAGCGGTTTGGCCTGGTGCAGAAGAACCGATGCGCATCGCGCGCCCCAGGGTTCGGCGGGGCGGCAATCTGTCCGGTTGGCTTTGCCGCTTGCTTGCCAATAGGCGGTAAAGCCTTGCCGCTTTGCCGCTATTTCCCTGTTCGTCATGCTTTAAGCTATTGATTTTGTTGACTTAAATAAGTTGGCACAGCCTTTGCTGAATATCTCGCAACAGAGACTACATGGCCCAAGCGGCAAAGGTTCGGAACATGAGCATCAACTTCGGCAGAGCACTCGGTATTCACGAACAAGCCCTCGGCTTTCGTGCCCAACGCGCCGAGGTGCTGGCCAACAATATCGCCAACGCCGATACGCCGAACTACAAGGCTCGCGATCTGGATTTCGCCAGCGTACTGGCCGAACAGAGCAGCCGCATGCAGCGTGGCGGCGTTTCTCTGAGCCGCACCGATAGCCGCCACATCCCAGCCGAGGGCGTGAAGACCGGCGAAGCCGAGCTGCCGTATCGCACGCCGTTCCACGCGTCGCTGGATCAAAACACCGTCGACCTGCAGATCGAGCAGTCGAACTACGCCGAGAACGCGGTGCAGTTCCAGGCCAGCTTTACCTTTCTCAACAGCAAATTCAAAGGGCTGACTGCAGCCCTGCGCGGCGAATAAGGAGTCAGGCCATGTCCCTTGCCAGTGTTTTCAATATCGCCGGAACCGGCATGAGTGCCCAGAGCACGCGTCTCAATACCATTTCCAGCAACATCGCCAACGCCGAGACCGTTTCCTCGAGCATCGATCAGACCTACCGCGCCCGTCATCCGGTGTTCGCCACCGTGTTCCAGCAGTCGCAGAACAGTGGTAGTGGTTCGCTGTTCGCCGAGCAGGACGAGGCGGGGAGTGGGGTGCAGGTGCTCGGCATCGTCGAGGATCAGAGCAATCTGGACATGCGCTACGAGCCCAGTCATCCGGCAGCGAATGCGGATGGCTACGTGTTCTATCCGAACGTCAATGTGGTCGAGGAAATGGCGGACATGATTTCGGCCAGTCGAGCCTTTCAAACCAATGCGGAAATGATGAATACCGCCAAGACCATGCTGCAGAAGGTTCTGACCCTGGGTCAGTAAGGACATAGCCATGAGCACCACAGAGACTGTTTCCAGCAGCGTGCTGTCGACTTACTCCGGCACCTCGACCAGCAGCACCAACGAATCCAGTTACTCCAGCCTGGGCAAGGATGACTTTCTGATGCTGCTGGTAACGCAGATGAACAACCAGAACCCGCTGGATCCGCAGGACAACAGTGAGTTCGTGGCTCAGCTCGCCCAGTTCAGCAGCCTGGAAAGCCTCACCAACATGTCGAGTTCGATGGACTCGTTGCTGAGTTCCTATCAGTCCTCGCAAGCGCTCCAGGCGTCCTCCTTGGTGGGGCGCAGCGTGACGGTATCGGCCAGTAGTACCTATGTCGATGGCGCCGCCGGCATGACGGGTAGCGTCGTGCTCCCGTCCGCAGCCGATGGTATTTCGGTCGGTGTCTATGACTCGGCAGGCAGTTTGGTCAAGACCATTGCGCTCGACAGCCAGACCAAAGGCGGCAACGTCAGCTTCACCTGGGATGGCACTAACGCCAGCGGAGTGGCGCAGCCGTCCGGCACCTACACCTTCAAGGCGTCGGCCTCGCTGGATGGCAAATCCACGGCCCTTGAGACCTACCTGCCGGCAGCGGTCAGCAGTGTGACGCTGGGTTCTGGAACAAGTGACATGACGCTCAATCTGGCCGGTGTAGGCAGTATTGCGTTGTCCAAAGTAATCAATATCGGCCAGTAAGCGATCGATGTAAGGGAGACGCGAGCATGACATTCAATACAGCATTGAGCGGTTTGAAGGCTGCCAGTTCATACTTGAACGTGACGGGTAACAACATTGCCAACACCGGGACCACCGGCTTCAAATATTCGCGTGCGGAGTTCGCCGATCTCTATGCCAGCAGCATGTTCGGCACGGGGAGCAACTCGATCGGCAGTGGCGTGATCACATCGGATATCGCCCAGCAGTTTACCCAGGGCAATATCAGCTACACCGATAACAGTCTCGACCTGGCCATCAATGGCAGTGGCTACTTTATCGTCAATGACGGTGGTAGCCAGCTGTATACGCGGGCCGGTGCCTTCAAGGTCGACAGTAATGGCAATGTGGTCAACAGCGCTGGCAACAACCTGATGGGCTATGGCGTCGATGCTGACGGCAATCTAGTCAATGGGGTGCTGACCAATCTGGTGGTCGATACCAGTAACCAGGAGCCTAACGCCACCTCGCTTGTCACTCAGAGTCTCGCGCTCAATTCGTCGGCCAGCATACCCACTAGCTCGCCCTTCGATTCTACTGTGTCAACTTCCTATAACTGGTCGACCTCCGTGAGCCTGTATGACACGCAGGGTAACGCCCATACCATGACGCAATACTTCGTCAAGGATGCGAGCAACCAGTGGAGCATGTACGTGCTGGTGGATGGGCGTAACCCGGGCGATCCGACCAGTACGGACCCGTACCAGGCCACGTTGCCGTTCACCACCGCAGGCGCACTGGATACGGACAATATTGTATTTGGTGATTTTGGTGATAATGGCGATGGCACGCTGAGCCTGGCCAACTGGATTCCAGCGACAATCACCGATGCTACGACCGATCCGGTCACCTGGGGCTCCAATGGCGCTGCTGCCAGCGCTACCGGCGTTACCCTGGATCTGCGCAAGGCAAGCCAGACCAACACCAACTTCGCAGTGAACAGCTTGGCGCAGGATGGCTACACCACCGGGCAATTGTCGGGTTTGTCCTTCGATGAAACCGGGCAATTGTTTGCCACTTACACCAATGGCAAGTCCGAGGTGATCGGGCAGGTGGCCCTGGCGACCTTTGCCAACATGCAAGGCCTCACCCCGGTTGGTGGCACGGCCTGGAGGCAGTCGCTGGCCTCTGGTGAGCCGGTGATCGGGACGCCGACTTCCGGTACGCTCGGTTCGATTGCGGCGGGGGCGCTGGAAGACTCCAACGTCGATCTGACAGGGCAGCTCGTCGACCTGATCGTGGCGCAGCGCAACTACCAGGCCAACGCCAAGACCATCGAGACCGAGAACGCGATCGCGCAGACGATCATCAATATCCGTTGATGATTTCGGCGGCAGATTCTTGCCGTCTCCATTGTTGAAGCCTCTCCTTGCGAGAGGCTTTTTTCTTTTAAAAACAGTAGCTTAATATTTATTTTTGGTTGTGGCACGTACCTTGCTAAAAACCATGTGATTGTGGTTTTTCAGGCGGAGGTCGAGATGGACAAGTTGCTGTATGTGGCGATGACGGGTGCCAGCCAGAACGCCCTGGCACAGAAGGCTCATGCCAACAACCTGGCGAATATCTCTACCAGCGGATTTCGCGCCGACCTTGAGCAGGCGCGTGCCATGCCGGTTTTCGGCGACAGTTATCCGGCGCGCGTGTATGCGATGTCCGAGCGCCCCGGCACCGACTTTACGCCAGGTGCCTTGCAGGAAACCGGGCGTGATATGGACGTCTCCATCGAGGGAGACGGCTGGATCGCCGTGCAGGCCCCCGATGGCAACGAGGCGTATGTGCGCACCGCCAGCTTGACTGTCGATGCGCTGGGCGTGTTGCGCACCGGCAATGGTTTGCCGGTCATGGGCAATGCCGGGCCGATTGCGGTACCGCCTGAGCAGAAGGTGGAAATCGGCCAGGACGGCACCATCAGTATCCGCGCCCTCGGTGAGGCCCCAAACGTATTGGCCGAAGTCGACCGGATCAAGTTGGTCAACCCCGATACCGCGCAAATCCGCAAGGAAACCGATGGCTTGATCCACTCGCGCACAGGCCAGCCATTTGAAGCAGATGCCAATGTACGCCTCAATTCTGGGTTCCTCGAAAGCAGTAACGTCAGCGCGGTCGCCGAGATGACCTCCATGCTGGCGCTTTCCCGGCAGTTTGAATTGCACGTGAAAATGATGAACACGGCCAAGGAAGGATCAGAGTCCATGGCCCGGATCATGCAAGTCAGCTAATGAGTTCCGCCCGGCGAGGGCGAGGAGATAGACATGCTTCCAGCATTATGGGTCAGTAAGACCGGCCTCTCCGCACAGGATATGAACCTGTCGGTGATTTCCAACAACCTGGCGAACGTATCGACCACCGGCTTCAAGCGTGATCGTGCCGAGTTTCAGGATCTTCTCTACCAAATTCGCCGTCAGCCAGGTGGCCAGACGACTCAGGACAGCGAGTTGCCATCGGGTCTGCAATTGGGCACCGGGGTAAGGATCGTCGGCACGCAGAAAAACTTCACCTCTGGCAGTCTGCAGACCACCGATCAGCCGTTGGATATGGCCGTCAACGGCCGTGGCTTCTTTCAGGTGCTGCTGCCTGATGGCACCGTATCCTATTCGCGCGACGGTACTTTTCACCTTAACTCCGATGGGCAGGTCGTGACCTCCAACGGTTTTGCCCTGGAGCCTGCCATCGTCGTACCCGCCGAGACCCAGACGTTCACCGTCGGTGAGGATGGAACGGTTTCGGTGACCACTGCCAATAATCCGGCGGTTCAGGTCATCGGCAATCTGCAGACGGCCGACTTCATCAACCCGGCTGGGTTGCAGGCCATCGGTAACAACCTGTTCCTGGAAACTGCAGCCAGCGGGGCGCCCCAAGTGGGTACGCCGGGCCTCAATGGCTTGGGCACCGTGCTGCAGAACACCCTGGAGAACTCCAACGTCAGCGTGGTTGAGGAGATGGTCAATATGATCACCACCCAGCGTGCTTATGAGATGAACTCCAAAGTGATTTCCACGGCTGACTCGATGCTGCAGTTCGTCAATCAGAATCTCTGATGCTGATTGAGCTGGGTGCAGCATGAGCGTCTGTGATGTGAGGTATGCAATGAAAGGTCTTTATATTCTTTTGCCGTTCTGCGTGTCGTTGTTTGGCTGCATGGCGCCAACGCCCAAAGCCGACGACCCCTATTACGCGCCGGTGCTACCACGCACGCCATTGCCGGCGAGCGCGACCAATGGTGCGATCTATCAGGCCGGCTTCGAGACCAATCTGTACGATGATCGCAAGGCGTTTCGCGTCGGTGACATCATTACCATCACGTTGGAAGAGCGTACCCAGGCGAGCAAGGCGGCCAGTTCCGATATCAGCAAGGACAGCTCGGCCAATATCGGCCTGACCTCGCTGTTCGGCGGTGCGGTATCGGCGACCAATCCGCTGACGCGCAACCCCATGACGCTGAGCTCCGAGTTCAGCGGCACTCGCAGCAATCAGGGTGACTCCTCCGCAGCGCAGAGCAACAGCCTCAGTGGTTCGGTGACGGTGACGGTGGCGGAAGTGCTGCCCAACGGTGTGCTGGTGGTGCGTGGCGAGAAGTGGCTGACGCTCAATACCGGCGATGAAATGGTACGTATCTCCGGGCTGGTCCGCGCCGACGATATCTCCAGCAGCAATACCGTATCCTCGACCCGTATCGCCGATGCCCGGCTGACCTATTCTGGTACCGGTTCGTTTGCCGATGCCAGCCAGCCAGGTTGGTTGAGTCGTTTCTTCCTGAGCCCGATGTGGCCGTTCTGAGGGGTATGAATATGAAATGGCCCCTGACCTTTGTGGCTGCGAACTCTGCTCGCCAAGCCTTTACCGATGCCCGGATTCGCGAGCCGAAGAAGGGCTGCGTGCGTGAAGCGCAGAGCACGTCCTGCCGCCGGCAGTTCGCGGTTGCTCATCGTGGTTACCGTCACCGTGGCGCCAACGACTGGTTGCTGCTGGTCATCATGCTCGCGTGCATGCTGCTGAGCCTGCCGACGCAGGCCGAGCGCCTCAAGGATCTGGCATCCATTCAGGGCGTGCGCAGTAACCAGCTGATCGGTTACGGCCTGGTCGTGGGCCTCAACGGTACGGGCGACCAGACCACCCAGACACCGTTCACCGTCCAGACCTTCAATAACATGCTGGCGCAGTTCGGCATTAAGGTGCCGGCAGGTGGCAACGTGCAGCTCAAGAACATCGCGGCTGTATCCGTGCATGCTGATCTGCCTGCATTCGCCAAGCCCGGGCAAACCATCGATATCACCATTTCATCCATCGGTAATGCCAAGAGTCTGCGCGGTGGCAGCTTGCTGATGACGCCACTCAAGGGTATCGATGGCAACGTTTACGCTATCGCTCAGGGCAACCTGGTCGTGGGTGGCTTCGATGCCAGTGGTGCCGATGGTTCGCGTATCACCGTCAACGTACCTTCTGCCGGCCGTATTCCTGGTGGTGCTACGGTGGAACGCCCGGTGCCGAGCGGTTTCGATCAGGGCAACTACCTGACCCTGAACCTCAATCGCCCCGACTTCACCACTGCCAAGAACATCGTCGACCAGATCAACGATCTGCTCGGCCCTGGCGTCGCCCAGGCCATCGATGGTGGTTCGATTCGCGTCAGCGCGCCGCTCGACCCTAACCAGCGTGTCGACTATCTGTCGATTCTGGAAAACCTGCAGGTCGAGGCGGGTAAGGCTGTGGCTAAGGTCATCATCAATTCGCGCACTGGCACCATCGTCATTGGCCAGGACGTCAAGGTGCAGCCGGCAGCCGTGACCCATGGCAGCCTGACCGTGACCATCACCGAAGACCCCATCGTCAGTCAGCCAGACGCCCTTTCCGGTGGGCAGACGGCCGTAGTGCCTCGCTCGCGCGTGGGGGCGGAAGAGGAGGCCAAACCGATGTTCAAGTTCGGCCCCGGCACCAGCCTTGATGAAATCGTGCGTGCGGTAAACCAGGTGGGCGCAGCGCCTTCCGACCTGATGGCCATTCTGGAGGCGCTCAAGCAGGCAGGCGCGCTCCAGGCTGACCTGATCGTTATTTGAGGTGGCCCTATGAATACCTTGCTCGGTGGTACACGTACGGTCAGCGACTCTGGGGCTTATACCGATCTCAATCGCCTGGCCGGCATGAAAAATGGCGAACAGCGCGACAGCGAGGGTAACGTTCGGCGTGTCGCTCAGGAGTTCGAGGCGCTGTTCATCAACCAGATCTTCAAGTCGATGCGTTCGGCCAACGAGGCGGTTGCCAAGGACAGTCTGTTCGACAGTGATACCACGCGCCACTATCAGGAAATGCACGATCAGCAATTGTCCATCAGCCTGTCACGCGAGGGTGGGGGCATTGGCTTGGCCGATGTTCTGGTACGGCAAATGAGCCGTCTGCGTGGTGAGCCTGCGCGCAGCAGCCCCTTTGGTACTGTCGTGCAGCAGGGTGAGTCGGGCGCAGACAAGGCGAGCAGCAAGAATGCAGACGAGGCGCCTGTGTCGCAGGCTGCGCTGCTCAACCGCCGGCGCCTGTCGCTGCCGTCACGCCTGGAAGATCGTCTGCTGGCAGGCATCGTCTCCAGCAGCGAGGGTCAGCTCAATAACGGTGCTGACTGGGTGGCGAAAAAGGACAGCAGCGAGAAGGCGCTCGCCGAACCCCAGAAGACGACGCCACGTAGCGTGGCTCAGCCACCACTGGCCAAGGGCAAGGCGGCATTCGCTTCGGCGCAGGACTTCGTGCAGACCATGCTGCCACTGGCTCAGGAGGCGGCCGATCGTATCGGCGTCGAGCCGCACTACCTGGTAGCGCAGGCGGCGCTGGAAACCGGCTGGGGCAAGTCGATCCTGCGGCGCAGTGACGGCGACAGCAGCTTCAACCTGTTTGGCATCAAGACCCATGGGCAGTGGCAGGGCGAGGCCGCGCGCGCCGTGACCAGCGAATACCGTGAAGGCCAAATGGTGCGCGAAACCGCCAGTTTCCGGGCGTATGACTCGTACAAGCAGAGCTTCCACGACCTGGTGGATTTCCTGCAGAGCAACCCGCGTTATCAAAATGCGCTGTCCAAAACGGATAACTCGGAGACGTTCGTGCGCGAACTGCAGGCAGCCGGTTATGCCACCGACCCGCAGTACGCCCGCAAGATCAATCAAATCGCACGCAAGATCGATGCAACCTACCAGACCATCGCCCGCAGCGATGTGGCAACAACACGGACGCTTTGAGGTGATTCATGGCTGATCTTCTCTCGATTGGCGTTTCCGGCCTGCGTGTCAGCCAGACCGCGCTGTCCGTGACCGGTAACAACATCACCAATACCGATACCGCCGGCTACACCCGCCAGCAGGTGACCCAGGTTTCCAATGCCTCGCAGAAACTGGGGGCGACCTATCTTGGCAGTGGCGCCTCGATTACCGACGTGCGGCGTATCTACAGCGATTTCCTGACGACGCAGGTGCGTACCGCGACGGCGCTGGACGGTGATGCGCAGACTTATCTGACGCAGATCAACCAGGTCAACTCACTGCTGGCCGACAGCACCACCGGTATCACCGCCGTGATGGCGAATTTCTTCGCAGCCCTGCAGACCGCCGCAGCCAGCCCGACCGATACCGCCTCGCGGCAGTTGTTGCTGACCCAGGCCAATACCCTGAGCGAGCGCTTCAACTCGATCTATGGTCAGTTGTCGGATCAGAACGGCTACATCAATCAGCAGCTTTCCAGCATGACGCAGCAGGTCAACAGCCTGGCCGCCAGCGTGGCGGGATACAACCAGGCCATCATGAATGTGTCGGCGGCTGGTGGTTCGCCCAACGATCTGCTCGACAAGCGCGACGAGGCCGTGCGTGAACTCTCCGAGCTGATCGGCGTCACGGTGGTGCAGCAGGACGGCAATTACAACCTGTTCATCGGCAATGGACAGCCGCTGGTCGTCGGTAATGCGGCTTCGACGCTCAATGCGGTGCCGAGTACCGAGGATCCTGCGCGTTACTCGCTGCAGCTTAGCCAGAACAGTTATTCAACGCTGGACGTCACGTCCTCGATCACCGGCGGGCAGATCGGTGGGTTGCTGCGTTACCGTGAAGATGTGCTCGACACCACCATGAATGAACTGGGGCGTCTGGCGTTGGTGGTTTCGGATCAGATCAACAGTCAGCTGGGGCAGGGGCTCGACCTCAATGCCGAACTCGGCGCCATGCTCTTTGGCGATATCAATGATCTGACGCTGCAGCAGCAGCGCAGCCTTGCGCAGACCGGTAACAGCGACACCACCGGTAATCTGCGCGTGTCCATCGAGGACACCAGCAAACTCAGCGCCAGCGATTATGAAGTGACATTCAACAGTGCCACCGGCTACAGCGTAAGACGGCTGTCCGATGGCAAGGACATGGGCACCTTTGACCTCACCGACTCGCCGGCACCGGTGATCGATGGTTTTTCGCTGCAGCTCGATGCGGGCACCGTCGCAGCAGGGGACAAATTCACCATCCTGCCCACTCGCTATTCGGCCGGCGACATCAAGGTCACCATGACCGATGCCAACCAGTTTGCATTGGCGGCGCCACTGAGCGCCACGCTCACCACGGGCAACGTGGGCACAGGCAGCGTGACTCAGCCAACGCTGACCACTCTGATCGACATTTATGACAGCGCCGCTGTCGCGGACATGCAGGCCAGCCTCGAGAACGGCATGCCGATCAAGCTGGTGTACGATGCGGCCAGTGGTGGCGCTCAGGGTTATACCCTCTACGATGCTTCCGGTAACAACATTGGTACGGGCAGCATTGTGCCCGGGCAGAGCAACAAGGTCACCGTCAATATCGCCGCCAATCCTCCGACGGTGCCCAGCGCTTATTCATTCGAGATGACCCTGGCGGGCTCGCCGGTAGCTGGCGATAGCCTGAGCATCGCCTTCAATGCCGAAGGCAGCAGTGACAACCGCAATGGTCTGGCCGTGTTGGCCCTGCAAACCAGCAATACCGTGGCGGTCAATGGCAACAGTGGCATGAGCCTGACCACCGCTTACAGTTCGTTGATCGAAACCGTTGGCGCCAAGACCAATCAGGCAAAAATGGATGCCTCGGCAACCGAGGCTATCCTTACCCAGGCCACTACCAGCCAGCAGTCGCTGTCTGGCGTGAACCTCGACGAAGAGGCGGCCAATCTGATCAAGTTCGAGCAGTACTACACGGCGGCCTCGCAAATCATTAAAGTTGCTCGCTCCACGTTCGATACACTCATCAACAGCTTTTGAGGCCTGACGACATGAGCACGCGCATCTCCACACCGCAGATGTTCTATTCCAACATCTCCGGTTACCAGAAGGGTTATGCCGATATCGTCAAGACCCAGCAGCAGATTTCCAGTGGTGTACGTATCCAGACGCCGGCTGATGATCCGGTCGGGGCCGCCCGCCTGTTGCAGCTCGATCAGCAGCAGGAGCAGCTCAAGCAATACAGTACCAACATGACCACTGCGACCAACTCGTTGACCAATGAAGAAGCGCTGCTCACATCGGTGACCAATATCTTGCAGAAGGCGCGAGAGCTGACCGTGCGGGCCGGCGGTGGTTCGCTTTCCGACGAGGATCGCAGCGCCATTGCCAGTGAGCTGGATCAGATCACCGATCAGCTACTCGACCTGATGAACAGCAAGGATGCCAGTGGTAACTACATTTTCGCCGGTTCCAAAAGTGGCGTTCAGCCCTTCGTACGTAACCCCGATGGCTCGGTGACTTACCAGGGTGACCAGACCAGTCTCAGTCTGCAGGTGTCTGGCTCCGGTTCGCTGGCCATCAACGACAGTGGCTGGAGCATCTTCGAGAATGTGGTCAATGCCAGTCGTACCCAGTCGGGACTGGACAATGATCCCAACACCGATGGTCAGCGTGTCTACCTGTCTCAGGGCTTGGTGGCCAATACCACTCAGTACAACAAGAGCTTTCGCGATGGTCAGCCCTATACATTGGAGCTGGTCAGCAGTACGCAATTTCGCATCCTGGATGTCAACGGTAATGACGTCACCAGTGAGGCGTCTTCCACATCCGGCTCATTCGACCCAGTGGCCATCGATGGCACTACCATCAACTTCCGAGGGGCGACCTTCGAGCTCGACGTCGCCTTGCAAGACAGCGACGGTGAGGGCAGCCTGGATGACCTGCTGACCGGCTACAGCTTCACCTTTGGCGTGGCGGCGACTGAAGTGGCGATTACCCGTAGCGCCAGCAATACCAGTACGGCGCAGATCACCTCCGGCAGCGTCACCAACCAGACTGCATACACCACTCAGTTTCCCAGCAATGGTGTGCAGATTCGTTTCACCAGTGCCACGGACTACGAGGTATATGCCCAGCCCGTGCTTAGCGGTAGCACGCCGATCAGCAGTGGTGCGCTGTCCGGGACGTACCCGGATACCATCAGCTTTGCCGGGGTGGAGCTGCAGATCAGCGATGCCGCTGCGGCTGGCGACACCTTCGTGGTGCAGGGGAAATCGGCGGAAACCCAGAGCATCTTCGAAACCATCACCAGCCTCAGCGCCACGCTCAAGACCCCGGTTGCCGGTGACACTGCTGCGCAGTTGGCGTTGCGTGATGCAGTTGCTTCGGCAATCAGCAACCTGGACAACGGCATGAATCAGGTGTCTGCGACTCAATCTTCGATTGGCGCCCGGTTGAATGCGATCGATACCCTGACCACCGAGAACGAAAGCATGCAGATCAGCAACACCAGCAACCAGTCATCCATCCGCGATACCGATATGGCCGAAGCCATCTCCAAGCTGGTGCTGCAGCTGACCAAGCTGGAGGCGGCGCAGGCTTCGTTCGTGCGGATTTCTCAATTGAGCCTGTTCAACAAGCTATGATGGCTATCTGAAGTAGTGAGTCTGGCTGGTTTCTTGCTGGACTCCCCTCGCTAGTCAAAAAAGTGGCAGCTCCATTGATGCTGCCACTACTGTTGTCTAGCAATAATAATGGGCTTCGTGTGGAAGGCGCTCCGGCTAACGTGCTTGATCAAAGCGAGTCGGGGTGTTGGTTGACGCTGTGTTGATGGTTTTCAGTACACAGGTTCGGTCAATTTCTTTGCCAGATAGCGGTAACGACACGTTCCACGCAGCCATCATAGTCAGCAGCTCGTCAGGAGCTCGGAGAGTGTATGTCTGTTCGTGAAATCCATCTCTGTATCGTTTGGGATCGTGCTAGGCATATACAGGATGCCTTCATAGAGCAGCTTCGGGCGAGGTTCAAGCTGCTTGCCGCTTATGAGTTGACTTGGTCTGAGGAGCGGTTTGCCACGAACCTTTCTCGGTTTTATGGCAAAAAATTAACAGCAGACAGTGACAAGCAGCGCCACTGCGGGACCGGAAGCTTTCTGGTTTTGTTGTTTGAGGATGAATCTCCTGTTTATGCTCATCGCCTGACCTTGGGGGGGCGCCGGCGTGTCAACTCTGCAGTGTTCGATCTCAAGGATCATTTTCGGAGTCGAGCGCAGGGGAGTCTCCCTATACATGCGACCAACGATATTGATGAAACGCGACATGACCTCTTTCTACTGCTCGGGCAGCGGTTAGAGGATTTCGTTGCTAGCGTTGCAGACAGCGAGTGGCAGGGCCAGATAAAGCAGTTGCGGCAAGAGCTGGTGGGCGACAGCAGCTGGGCTAGTTTGCCGGAGCTCTTTACAGCGTTGAATGAAACCACTCCTTATGTCGTATTACGTAATTTCGATGATCTGCCAGGTGTCTATACATCTGGTGAGCATGGTGATATCGACTTGCTGGTGGCTGATGAAAATGCGGCACTCATTGCCAATGGCCATCTGGTTTATGCGGGGGAGCACCGTGTTCACTATGCGGTGAATATCGCGGGGGAGGAGGTAAGGTTTGATTTTCGGCGAGTAGGCGACAGTTATTACTGTGCATCATTTGCGCAAGATATCTTGGCGCGGCGCACGTTTGATGGGCGAGGATTTTATACCCCCTGTTCGAATGATCATTATTATTCCCTGCTTTATCATGCCTTGCTGCATAAGCCGGCTCTGAGCGAGGAGTATGCGGCTAAGTTGAGTGGGCTGGGCGATACCATTCGCGCTCGGCGTTTGCTGTGTGCCATGCAGACGCTAGATAATTTCATGGTCGAAAACGGTTATCGCTATACGCGGCCAGATGATTCTACGGTTTATTTCAATCAGGGATTGCTGCAGAGCTATTTCAGCTCGCTAAGTCTAAAGTGTCCAGGTGACGAGTCACGCATCCTGCCCGCGTTGAGGTGCGCGCCGAATGTTGCGGGTGGGCAGCAGGGGAGTGAGTGTTTAAGTTTTCATCTGAGCAAGGAGCGTTTCAATTTAATTCGTCCGTTTGAACATCTTATTTCTGGGCGTGTTCTTGAGTTGGGCGCTGGCAGCGGCTCACTTACCGAGGCGCTTTCCGCCTTGCCAGGTACGCAAATCGTGGCGCTTGAGCCGAGTCAGCGGCTTGGGCAGGTTTTAGAGAAGCGCTGTGCCGGCTTGACGAATGTTGAGGTTGTCGTTGGTGCGCTTGAGTGTCTCGATAAAGCAACGTTTGACCACATTATTCTGATGGATCAGGCCTTGTTCGCGGATCGGTTTCTGGGTAATGAGGTTGAGCACTCTGCTGCGCTCAAGACATTGCTGTCGCGATTGCAAGAGTACCTTGCGGAGGATGGAACACTCTTGCTGGTCTGCGAGAATGCACTGTCGCTCGGTATGTTGAATGGTTCGCAGATCAGTGCCAACACTGCTTTTGGCGGGCAAGGCTGCGAAAGTTTTGGGCGTGCCGCGTTACAGCAAGTTTTGACGGATGCCGGTTTTCTGGTCAATCAGTGGCTTTATCCATTCCCTGATCACAGGCGCCCGCGCACTATAGTGACACAGTCCGCCCTGGACATGCCTTTGGATCTCCTGCCTGTATTGTGGGGGGCACTCAATGACGCTTCGTCGAGTCTGGAGCTATTCCCCTCGGCGCAACTGTGTCGGAATGTGCTCTCTAATGGCATGTTGCCGGACTTGGCCAATGCGTTCCTTGTTGTGGCTAATCGCAAGTCTGTTCCAGCACCTGTAAAACCTCTGCTCTTGCACTATTCATCAGGGCGTAAGGACGTATTCGCCAAGGTCGTTGAGTTCGAGCAACGTGGCAGCAAGGTTTTTGTCAAGAATCGTCGTCTTTATCCTGATCTTGCCGAGCGTGATTGGTTGGCTGTGCGTGATTATGAAGAGCCATTTTACCAGGGCCGGCATTGGCAGTTCGAGTTGGCTGAGGCGCTGAAGCGACCAGGATGGACTTTTGCAGTGATACAGCGCTGGGCGGCGCGATGGTTTCAGGCGCTCATTCAACATGCCGGGCTTGCGTCGAGGCTCGATTCACTCACGGCAGCTTCGCTGGTGCCAGGTAGTTTGTTCGATGCTATCCCCAGAAACATGTGTTTGCAGCCCAATGGAGAGGCCGTGTTTTTTGATCAGGAGTGGCGGGGCCAGAAAGATCTTCCGCTTGGTTATATCCTGTTTCGCGGTATTTTTATCTCGCTGTCTTCGATTCGTAATGTGTCTGAGCCGTGGGCCGGTACGCCGACCAATATTCTTTCTATCTACTCTTATTTCTGCAGCGCTGTTGGCCTACCAGTAGAGCGATCACTTATTGAGCGCTTTGTGCTCATCGAGCAGGAGCTGCAATCTATCGTCGGTGGCTGGCATTGGGCGGCCTTCTCGAAGCCGGAAACCTTTGTACTAAACATTCGTCCTGGCTATGTCGAGCAGTCCGTGCGTAACGACTTCATGCTCTCTGCTGAGGTTGAGGTGTGTGTGGATTCAACTGCGCCCGCTTCTACAAACCAGATGCCGAGAATGATCGCCTTTCATCTGCCGCAGTTTCATCAGGTTGCAGAGAATGATCGCTGGTGGGGGGAAGGGTTTACCGAATGGACCAACGTGCGGCAGGGCACGCCGACGTTCGATGGGCACTACCAGCCTCATGTGCCGGGCGAAATGGGCTATTACGATCTATCCGATATATCCGTGCTTGAGCGCCAGGCAGCGTTGGCTCGTGAGCATGGGCTTGAGGGTTTTTGTTTCTACTACTACTGGTTCGACGGTAAGCGCTTGCTGGAAAAACCGGTCGATATGCTGCTCGAGCACCCTGAGATCGATTTGCCATTTTGCCTATGCTGGGCCAATGAAAACTGGACGCGGCGCTGGGATGGCGGTGATCAGGAGGTGCTCATCGCGCAGACTTATGATCCAGCGCAGCATGAGCACTTTGCCCGTGATTTGACGCCTTACTTGAGTGATCCGCGTTATATCCGGGTTGCGGGTAAGCCCGTGGTGTTGGTGTATCGCGGCGATATCATTCCTGACCTGCCCGGGACTTTGGCCGCCTGGAGGCAGGCATGGCGCCAGGCGGGCATAGGCGAGGTCTATCTTGTGGGGGTCGAAAGCTTCCGCGTGTATGACCCGGACGTGGTGGGCTTTGATGCCAATTGCGAGTTTTTGCCTCATCAGGTTAACGCTTCTCAGATCGCCCCGGACGAGCCGCTACTCCTACCGCAGCTTCCCCTGCAGTTCCTGGGGGATTACAACAAGCTGGCCGATCATTGGAGTGAACGCCCCAGGCCGCCTTACAAACGCTTCAGATCCTTGGTGCCAAGCTGGGACAACAGCGCAAGGCGTAGAAAGGGGCGCGCGGGATTATTTGTCAACGCCACGCCCGCGCGCTACCAGAGCTGGCTCGAGCGTACCCTTGAGCGTACCTGCGAAGAGTTCGAGGGCGATGAGCGTCTGGTATTCATCAATGCCTGGAACGAATGGGGCGAAGGTTGTCATCTTGAGCCAGATGAGCGATTCGGTCGCGGCTACCTGGAGGCAACCCGTGACGCGCAGCAGGCGCTACAGAAGCGTTTGCCGATTCAGGCTCAGCCATCCAATGCCTTCCAACAGGACTATCAGCAGTGGTGCGCGTCTCGCGTTCTGGCACCAGGTGAGCGCGCGCGAGTAGCCGAGCGCATGGCTAGCTGGGGCGCGTTGCCGCGTATCCTGATCGTCATCGATGTCTCGGATGCGGCCGCTGAGGTGTTGCAGTCGACACTGGACAGCCTCGATCGGCAAACCTATGGCGCCGAGCAGGTGTGGCTGCGCAGTGAGCCGTTATCCGTGCAGTGCGACGCCTCTCTTGAGTGGCTGCCAGAGGCGCAGGATTGGGCGATTCTCGATGGTCACCTTGAGCGTGCCGAGTACGATTGGCTGCTGCTGCTGCGCGCCGGTGATGTGCTGGATGAGCAGACGTTATTGCTGCTCGCTGATCACAGCGCCAACCATACGGGGCTTGCCTGTTGTTACTTCGACGAAGACCGGGTGCTCGATGGCGAGTATACGGAGCCCTTCTTCAAACCGGATTTCAACCTGGACCTGCTGCGCAGCTATCCCTATTGCGGCAGGGTACTGGCGTTCGAGCGCAAGGCTTTGCTGGAGGTGGGGGGCTTCATTGGCAACTTTGCTACTCTCAGCCCGGTTGATCTGCTGTGGCGATTGTTTGAGCGCAAGGGGTTCGGCAGTGTTGGCCATATCGCGCATGTGCTGATTCATTCTTCTTATGGCTTGGGGCGGTGGTTGGCCGAAGGTGCGGTGCAGGAGCAGGTCGCTCTGGTGACATCTGCGCATTTGTCGCGTTTGGGCATCTCTCACCAAGTCAGCCCGGGCAGCGTTGCGCCATTGGCGCGTGTTCACTATGGCGCCGCCGCTCAGCCGCGTGTCTCGATTGTTGTGCATGCGCAAGACCAGTTGCCTTTGTTGCAGCGTTGCGTCGAGAGCATTCTGGAGAAAACCAGCTACCGCCATTACGAGCTCATGCTCATCGACAACGCCAGCCAGCAGGCGGAAAGCCTTGACTGGTTTGCAGGCATGCAGGCGATGGCGGGCTCGAGCCTACAAGTGATACGCCTAGACCAGGCGCACAGCCGGGCGGCGCTTTTCAATCTTGCTGCAGCCAGGGCTCAGGGCGAGTACCTGCTGCTGTTGTCGGCCGATACCGCCGTGATCGAACCTGGTTGGCTCGAGGCCATGCTCAATCACGCGCAACGGCCTGAGGTCGGGATCGTCGGCGCTCGGCTTATCGGGGCTGATCAACGTATTCTCCATGCAGGGTTGATATTGGGGCTTTATGGTGTAGTGGGTAGCCCCTTCGAGGGCGCTGATGCCCGCCAGCCTGGTTATATGCATCGCGCGCTTGTGGAGCAGAATTACAGCGCTGTGAGTGCTGACTGCATGCTGGTGCGCCGCGATGTGCTATTGGCCTTGCAGGGTTTTGACGAGTCAGAGCAGGCGCAGTCTTTCGCGGATGTCGACTTCTGCTTGCGTGCCCGTGGGGATGGTTATCTGACGGTTTGGACACCCTATGCCACCCTGCTGCAAGGCAGCAGTGGGAGTAGAGCGCAGCAGGCAATGAGTGACGCCAGCATTGACCTGTTCTATGAGCGCTGGCTGGGTATTGCTGCGGCAGATCCGGCCTATAGTCGATCACTCAGTCTGCAAGCGGATTTCAGGCTCGAGGCCGTCACCGAGCAGTTGCCGTGGCAGCCGTTTGTTGCGCGGGCAGTACCTTCTTTCCTGTGCTTGGCTGCCGACCGATTTGGTAGTGGTCAATATAGGGTGATTCAGCCTTTCAATGCTTTGCGTGACTACGGCTTTGCTCAGGGAGCCATCAGCAGCTATTTGCATACACCGCTGCATATCGAGCGTATGGCGCCTGACGCGATTATCTTGCAACGACTGTATGGTGCTTTTGAACCCCAGTTACGGCGGTTGAAGGCATTTTCTAGTGCGTTCAAGGTGTTCGAGCTGGATGACTATATTCTCGAGTTACCTGAGCTCAGCGAGCATCGCGGCGCTTTCGGCAAGCATGTCGAGCGTGAGTTGAGCCAGGCCGTTGCCTTGTGCGACCGCTTGGTCGTCTCGACCGAAGAGCTGGGGCATGCGCTGCGGCATCTACACCCGGATATTCGCGTTGCACAAAATCGGCTGGAACCAACGCTCTGGAATGTTCAGCCGGTGCCGTCACCGCGCCGACGTCCTGGCCGGCCCCGTGTCGGTTGGGCGGGTGGTGCTGGGCATACGGGTGATCTGCTGCTGTTGGCGGATGTCATCAAGGCACTGGCCAGTGAGGTGGATTGGGTCTTCTTCGGCATGTGTCCTGCGCAGTTGATGCCCTATGTCGCCGAGTATCATGCCGGGGTGAGCTTCGAGCGTTATCCACAGCGGTTGGCCAGCCTGGATCTGGATATTGCTCTGGCACCGCTTGAGCGCAATCGCTTCAATATATGCAAGAGCAATTTGCGTCTGCTGGAGTATGGCGCATGCGCATACCCGGTCATTTGTAGCGATATCGAACCTTATCGAGGTGTGCTCCCCGTGACCCGTGTCAGCAACCATAGCAAGGCTTGGGTCGAAGCGATTCGTGCTCATCTTGCCGATCCGCAGGCCAGTCGCCGTGCTGGGCTTGAATTGCAGGCGTACGTGTTGGCTGACTGGATGTTGACCGAGGAGGCGGCGCTGGAGTGGGGGCGTGCCTGGCTGCCCGACTGATTCGCTTGAGAGGCATCTTGGCATAGCGCAAGTGTGGAGCGGCGCAGCAAGGCGGCACTCCTGCGCCAGGCTGTACTGCGCGGTGGGTGTGGTGGCATGGGATTGTTCGCGCACTGCGCGCCACCTCTTGCTCGTTCGCAGAGTGCGCAGATCCATAAGCTTCTGCTGTGAAAGATTTTTTCTTTCTCTTGTTCTGTCAGTATTTTGGCTCGAAAAAAAAATCAAAGAAATGCTAAAGGATTGGCCAGGGGCGACGATAACCCCAGTGAAAGCTCTCTAGGCCATCCCGGGCGGTTGCCAAGGCCGGGAGTCGTACAAGCCCACACCACGAGGTTCTCGTCATGGCTCTTACCGTCAATACCAACATTGCATCGCTCAACACCCAAAAGAACCTGAACAAGGCGTCCGACGCCCTGTCCACCACCATGCAGCGTCTGTCCAGTGGCCTGAAAATCAACAGCGCCAAGGACGATGCGGCCGGCCTGCAAATCTCCAACCGCCTGACCAGCCAGATCAACGGCCTGAACGTGGCGACCAAGAACGCCAACGACGGCATCTCCATCGCCCAGACTGCTGAAGGCGCGATGCAGGAATCCACCAACATCCTGCAGCGTATGCGTGAGCTCTCCCTGCAGTCGGCCAACGGCTCTAACAGCGCTGAAGATCGTGCATCCCTGCAGGCTGAGTACGCACAGCTGACTACTGAGCTGACCCGTATTGCTGAAACCACCACCTTCGGTGGTCGTAACCTGCTCGATGGCTCCTTCGGCACCACCAGCTTCCAGGTGGGCGCCAACGCCAACGAAACCATCAACGTGACCCTGGGCAATGTCTCGGCAACCAAGATCGGTTCGCAGCAGGTGCAGAGCCTGGCCATCACTCCCGATACTACAGGTGTTGCCAGTGGCTCCATTACTGTTACCGGTAGCGGTGAGGCCAAGACCGTCTCTATTGAAGATGGCGCTTCGGCCAAGGATATTGCCAAGGCACTCGATGGTGCCGTAACTGGTCTCAGTGCATCGGCGCGTACCGTCGCTAAGCTGGAAGTTGACGCTGCTGCATCGGGCACTCCGGCGAACTTCAGCATCCAAGTCGGTGATTCCAAAGCCATCGACATGATCGGTGTGGACAGCCTTGGCAGCCTGGCCGAGCAGTTGAGTTCCAACGCCTCTGCTCTGGGTATCGCCGTTAATTTCAACGAAAGCACCCAAGAGCTGAGCATTACCTCTGAGTCGGGCGAGAACATCGTCTTCGGTGAGGTTTCGACCGCTGGCGTGACGTCCTCGTTGACTAACGTCAAGGTGAATGTTCAGAATGGCTCCGGTGAATATGCTGCTAATGGTACAACGATTACCGATGACATGATCGTTACCGGTGCGGTTGAGCTGAACTCGGCCAAGTCTTACTCCTTGGCTGGCGGAGGTGTGACGGGCTTGTTTAGCACTGGCACCACCGCCTCGTCTTCGCTGACCAGTATTGCCGATACGGATATCACCAGTGCCACGGGGGCTCAAAATGCCATCGCTGTAATCGACAAGGCCATCTCCAACATCGATTCGCAGCGTGCTGACCTCGGTGCCGTACAGAACCGCTTCGACAGCACTGTGTCCAACCTGGCAAGCATCTCGGAAAACTCCACCTCCGCTCGTGGCCGGATTCAGGATGCCGACTTCGCCGCTGAAACGGCCGAGCTGACCAAGCAACAGACCCTGCAGCAAGCGTCTACTGCTATCCTGGCTCAGGCCAACCAGTTGCCTTCCTCGGTACTGAGTCTGCTGCAGTAAGCTGAAGTCTGACACGGTCGAGGGGGAAGTGCGTAAGCCTTCCCCCTTTGCCCATTGCGGGGTGAACCTATGACCATTTCCAGCGTTACACCCATAAGCACCGTGGTGCCGACCCAGCGTCAGGCCGGTGTGGGTAGAGAGTCGCCTGTCGGGCAGCCCCCAGTGCAAGTGGAGGATTCCTCGGCTAGCAGTGAGCAATCGGCAGAAATGCCGCGCGATCAACTGGAGTCTGTCGTGGCCAATATGCAAAATGCCATGCAGTCCATCCGTCGAGACATCAATTTTCAACTGGACGACAGCACCGGGCGTGTCGTGGTCAAGGTTGTTGATGGCAGTTCCGGCGAAGTGGTTCGGCAGATTCCGTCCGAAGAGGCGCTCGAGCTGGCGGCGCGTCTGGAAGACATGCGCAGTCTCTTGTTCCGTGAAGAGGCTTGAGTGGCCCGTTAATTGCTGAGTGTCTGCTAGGCGTCAATTATTCGTTGCGAGGAGGTTGTCATGGTTGTCACGAGCGTAGGCCTGGGGTCCGGGATTGATATCAAAGCGATCGTAGAGGCCACGATAGCGTCCGAAAAAGCGCCCAAGCAGGCGCAGATCGACCGTCTGACGACCAAGACCGATACCAGTATCTCGGCCATCGGCACGTTGAAAAGCGCCCTTGAAGCTTTCGAGGCGGCGCTGACCAGTCTTACGACGGCTTCCAGTAGCTTCGATGCCCTCAGTGGCACCTCATCTTCCAGCTCTGTCGCCAGCGTGACGGCGGGTAACACGGCTGTGGCGGGCAGCTACAGCCTCGAAGTGACCAGCCTGGCCAAGGCTTCCAAGGTGGCCAGCGCCAGTCAGCCAGGTGGCTCCTCGACCACTTACGCCTCTGGCGGCACCTTGACCATCGATGTGGGGAGTAACGCCTCCTACGACGTTGAGATTAAGGCGGGTGCCTCGCTGACGGAAATTCGCGACGCAATCAACTCGCAACTGTCCTCGTCTGCCGGCATCAGTGCCAACATCGTCACCGATTCCAATGGCTCGCGCTTGGTGCTGTCTTCGGAAACCACGGGTGAGGGCACTGATCTTTACGTCAAGGGCACGGGTGATCTCGCTGCGCTTAACGTCAATATCGATGAGGATGGCAATAAGAGCCTGACGCAGCAGAGCGGTACGTCCGCTGGCTACATCACGCAGGCCAGTAATGCGTCCTATAAGCTCGACGGTCTCGAGTTGAGCAGCTCTTCGAACACCGTGACGGCTCTCAGTGGCTTGAGCATCAAGCTGGCTGGTGAGGGCAGTACTACCCTCACCGTGGCGGCCAATACCGACGGTTTGAAAACCTCGATAGAAAGCTTCGTTACGGCTTACAACACCTTGATGACCGTTACCAATGCATTGACTAAGGTGACGGCCAGTGAAGATGGCTCCAGCACCGATGCAGGGGCTCTGGTGGGGGATGCGTCGGTTCGCTCGCTATTGAACTCGGTGCGTAGCGCCATGGTCGAGCCTTCTACCAGTAGCGGTGAGCTGAGTATTCTTGCGCAGCTAGGCATCACGACTAAGAAGGACGGTACGCTTGAGGTTGACAGTGATGTATTGAATAGCGCCTTGGCGAGCCAGTACACCAATGTCAAGGAGTTCTTCGCGGGCGATAATGGCTTGATACCTCGCCTCAAGGAGGTAGTCAGTCCTTATACGGCCACGGGTGGCTTGTTGGAGACGCGTATCGAGGCGTTGAATATGACCAAGTCGCAACTGACCGAGCAGCAGGAAGCCTTGGACCGTCGTATCGAGAACCTGACCACCACCCTCTACACCAAGTACAACAACATGGACACCCTGGTTGCCCAGTTGACCGCCACCAGTAACAGCATCATGTCAACGCTCAATGCGCTGAATAACTCAAAAGACTGAGTGTCGTTCAGTGTCTCAGATGGGTCGGTGCGTTCAGCCTGACCCTGGCTCTCGCCTCGTGCTTTATGTGTGTTCCTGATAGGCTGAGTGGCCTGTATCGGGAGCATTGTCTTGAGCGTCGTTCAAGATGGGGTGTGTTGTATGGTGGCCTGCAATGCCAAAAGAAAGGGTAACCGCCGCTAAAGCTTTCGATGAGCACGTCGATAACTGAGGTAAGTAGGTTTACCAGCTCAGGCAATAGGAGCAGTCGTCATGTATGCAGCATCAGCACTCAGACAGTATCAGCAGGTCAACACTCAGGCTCAGCTCGTCGAGGCTAGCCCTCATCGTTTGATTCAGATGCTTCTCGAGGGGGCGCTGGATCGTCTGGCTCAGGCTCAGGGGGCGATGATGCGTGGCCAGGTTGCTGAGAAGGGCTTATTGATTGGCAAGGCTGTAAAAATCGTCTGCGGTTTGCGCGAGGCGCTGAACAAGGAGCAGGGTGGGCAACTGGCTGAAAATCTCGATGGCCTTTACGAGTACATCGTCCACCAGTTGACCCAGGCCAATCTCAAGAACGACGCCCAGGCGTTGCAACATGTTGCCTCCCTGCTACGAGAGATCAAAGAAGGCTGGGACGGCATCGCCTGATCGTTTATCCATAGGAGTAAGTCATGAGCTCATCCGTTCAGCGTTTGCAGGCGACCCGACAGGCCCTGTGTGATGCCCTGGCCAACCAGGATTGGAGCGCCATTGGCGAGTTGGATCTGCAATGCCGCATGGCGGTGGATGCCGCCATGTTCGAGGGTCAGCAGGATGAAGAGCAGCTTCGCTCCAGCCTGGAGCAATTGCTTGACCTCTACCGTGAGTTGGTGGGTATCTGCCAGGGCGAGCAGCGGCGCTTGGCCGGTGAGTTATTGCAGCTCAACCAGTCTCATCAGGGCGCCAAGGTCTATCAGTTGTTCGGTTGAGAGGCCTAGCATCGCTTTTGCTGTTTGAGTCTTTAGCTGCACATTAAACTGCAATTGTCGTCTTTTCACAGACGATTCCCTTCTTCCATGTAGAAGGCCGCATTCAGGCTCGAACGCCAGTGCAAATATTCACGCCATAAAATTGACTACATCCGGTATATTGACTTTACTACTGGCTAATTGCCGGTTTTCGCTAAGTCCTCGGCGTACCATTTCCCCTCACTTCTCGGGCCAGACGTATACAAGATGTGGCGTGAAACCAAAATCCTGTTGATCGACGACAATGCTGTGCGCCGCCACGAGCTGGCGATAATTCTGAATTTTCTCGGGGGAGAGCACCTGACTTGCACCAGTCAGGACTGGCGCGCTGCGGTGGCTGAGCTGGGTTCGAGTCGCGAAGTGCTCAGTGTTTTGCTTGGCGATGTCGAGGCCAAGGGCGGTGTGCTCGAATTGACCAAGCAGATTGCTGGCTGGGATGAGTTCCTGCCGTTATTGACGGTCGGCGACACCAGTATCGTCGAGTGGCCGGAGGATTTGCGCAGGCGTGTATTGGCCAGCCTGGAGACTCCGCTTAGCTATAACAAGTTGCTCGACTCGCTGCATCGCGCCCAGGTCTACCGTGAAATGTACGACCAGGCGCGTGATCGTGGTCGGCAGCGCGAGCCCAATCTGTTTCGCAGCCTGGTCGGTACCAGCCGGGCCATTCAGCAGGTGCGGCAGATGATGCAGCAGGTCGCCGATACCGAGGCCAGCGTGTTGATCCTCGGTGAGTCCGGAACTGGCAAGGAAGTGGTGGCGCGCAATCTGCACTACCACTCCAAGCGTCGCGAGGCACCGTTCGTGCCGGTCAACTGTGGCGCCATTCCGGCCGAGTTGCTGGAAAGCGAGTTGTTCGGTCACGAGAAGGGTGCCTTTACTGGGGCCATTACCAGTCGGGCAGGGCGCTTCGAGCTCGCCAACGGCGGTACGCTGTTTCTCGATGAGATCGGCGACATGCCGCTGCCGATGCAGGTCAAGCTGCTGCGTGTGTTGCAGGAACGAACCTTCGAGCGTGTCGGCAGCAACAAGACGCAGACCGCCGATGTGCGCATCATCGCCGCCACGCACAAGAACCTGGAGAAGATGATCGAGGATGGCAGTTTCCGTGAGGACCTGTATTACCGCCTCAACGTCTTCCCGATCGAGATGGCGCCGCTGCGCGAGCGTATCGAAGATATCCCGCTGCTGATGAACGAGCTGATTTCGCGTATGGAGCACGAGAAGCGCGGCTCCATTCGTTTCAACTCGGCAGCCATCATGTCGCTGTGCCGCCACGATTGGGCGGGCAACGTGCGTGAGCTGGCTAACTTGGTGGAGCGCATGGCGATCATGCATCCCTATGGCGTGATCGGGGTGGGCGAGTTGCCGAAGAAGTTCCGTCATGTCGATGACGAAGATGAGCAGCTTGCGGCCAGCTTGCGCGATGAAATGGAAGAGCGCGCTGCGATCATGGCCGGTTTACCGGGCCTTGATACGCCAGCCATGCTGCCGCCGGAGGGGCTGGATCTGAAGGACTACCTCGGTAATCTGGAGCAGGGCCTTATCCAGCAGGCGCTGGACGATGCGGGCGGTGTGGTGGCGCGTGCGGCTGAGCGCCTGCGTATTCGCCGTACCACTCTGGTGGAGAAGATGCGCAAGTACGGCATGAGTCGCCGTGAAGAGGATGGTCAGGACGAGGATTGATTCCTCAGCCTCAGGCTAAGGAAACTCTGGAAAACTCGTCATTCCCGCGCAGGCGGGAATCCAGAACCTGCGAAACTCCTGGGCTCCCGCCTTCGCGGGAGTGACGGTAAGTAACTTTTTCAGAACATCCGTAACGCCGCAAAGAAAGCCGGAGCTTTGACGCAAGCTCCGGCTTCGTTTTTTCAAGTGGTTGAAAAATAAGAATAAAAAAGTAGGCACGGGTATTGCTAAGGCTCTTGTATCCGACCGTCTTCTGACGGTACGTCGTACGAGAGAAGCAGATGGAAGCCAACCTTCGTCCTACCGAGTCAGCAGAGCCAAACGGCTCCGCACCGCTCGAACAAGCCAGCCGCGCGGGACTGGAGCAGGCCTTTGCCCTGTTCAACCAGATGTCCAATCAGCTCAGTGAGTCCTACAGCCTGCTTGAGGCGCGGGTCAATGAGCTGAAGGGGCAACTGGCGCTGGTCAGTGCACAGCGCATGCAGGAACTGGCGGAGAAGGAACGTCTGGCCCATCGCCTGCAAAGCCTGCTGGATCTGCTGCCTGGTGGTGTGATCGTCATCGACGGTCAGGGCGTCGTGCGCGAGGCCAACCCAGTCGCGCGTGCGCTGCTCGGCCAGCCACTGGTGGGTATGCTCTGGCGCCAGGTGATCGCTCGCAACTTCGCGCCGCGCGAAGACGATGGTCACGAAATCTCCATGCGCGACGGCCGCCGTCTGTCCATTGCCACCCGTTCTCTGCACGGGGAGCCGGGGCAGCTTGTGCTGCTGACCGACCTGACAGAAACCCGTCGCCTGCAGGATCAGCTTTCTCGCCATGAGCGTCTATCGGCGCTGGGGCGCATGGTCGCCTCTCTTGCGCATCAGATCCGTACGCCACTCTCTGCTGCGCTGCTTTATGCAAGCCACCTGAATGAGCAGGTACTGCCGGCCGAGCAGCAGCAGCGCTTCGCCGGGCGCTTGAAGGAGCGGTTGCACGAGTTGGAAAACCAGGTGCGTGACATGCTGATCTTTGCCCGGGGCGAGCTGCCGTTGCCGGATCGCCTGTCGCCGTCGGTTCTGTTCGACGCGCTGCGTGCGGCTGCCGATGCGCATGTGGGCGATATGGCCGTGCGCTGGCAGTGCGATGTGCGCGACGGCGAGTTGCTGTGCAATCGCGACACGCTGGTCGGCACCGTCCTCAATCTGATCGACAACGCCATTCAGGCTGCCGGGCGTGATGCGCGTCTGAAGGTTCATCTATATCGCCGCGACAGCCAGCTGCGCCTGTGCGTCAGCGATAACGGGCCAGGCATGAGCCAGGAAACCCTGGCGCGCCTGGGCGAGCCCTTCTTCACCACCAAGACTACCGGTACCGGCCTCGGCCTGGCGGTGGTCAAGGCGGTGGCGCGTGCTCATCAGGGCCAGTTGCTGCTGCAATCACGTGCAGGTCGTGGCACCTGCGCCATCGTTTCTTTGCCGCTGCTTGATGCAGCGCCTCACTCGAATCAGGAGTAATCCATGGCTGCCAAAGTCCTGTTGGTTGAAGACGATCGCGCCCTGCGCGAAGCCCTGGCCGATACCCTGTGCCTGGGCGGGCATGATTATCGGGCGGTCGATTGCGCCGAGGCGGCGTTGGTCGCGTTGACCGAAGAGCCGTTCGGGCTGGTGGTCAGCGACGTCAACATGCCGGGTATGGATGGTCATCAACTGCTGGCGCAGATCCGTAGTCGTTATCCGCAACTGCCGGTATTGCTGATGACGGCTTTCGGCGCGGTAGAGAGGGCGGTAGATGCCATCCGTCAGGGCGCCGCTGATTATCTGGTCAAGCCGTTCGAGCCGCGCACGTTGCTGGAACTGGTGGCCAAGCACGCTCTCGGTAAATTGACGGCGGGGGATTGCGATGGTCCGGTAGCGCTCGAGCCGGCCAGCGTGCAGCTGCTGGAGCTGGCGTCACGCGTGGCGCAGAGTGATTCGACGGTGATGATCACGGGTGAGTCGGGGACCGGTAAGGAGGTGCTGGCGCGTTATATCCATCAGCAGTCGCCGCGCGCCTCCGGGCCTTTCATCGCCATCAACTGTGCGGCGATTCCCGACAACATGCTCGAGGCCACCTTGTTCGGGCATGAGAAGGGCGCGTTCACCGGTGCGGTCACTGCTCAGCCGGGCAAGTTCGAGTTGGCCGACGGAGGCACCATCCTGCTCGACGAGATTTCCGAAATGCCGCTGGGGCTGCAGGCCAAGTTGTTGCGTGTGTTGCAGGAGCGTGAGGTGGAACGGGTCGGCGCGCGCAAGCCAATCAACCTGGATATTCGCGTGCTGGCCACCAGCAACCGTGACTTGGCTAGCGAGGTTGCCGCAGGACGCTTCCGCGAGGACCTCTATTATCGACTGTCGGTCTTCCCCTTGGCCTGGCGGCCGTTGCGTGAGCGGCCTGCCGATATTCTGCCGCTGGCCGAGCGGCTGCTGGCCAAGCACGTCAAAAAAATGAACCAGGCGCCGGTGCGTCTGTCCGAGTCGGCCGCGCAGAGCCTGGTGCAGCATCAGTGGCCGGGCAACGTGCGTGAACTGGACAACGCCATTCAGCGCGCATTGATCCTGCAGCAGGGCGGGGTGATTCAGGCGCAGGATCTGTGCCTGCACGCACCCATAGGTCAGACGGTGCAGAGCGCCGTGCCGCACCTGGCTGTGGCGCCGAGTATGGCCCCGCCGATGACGCAGCCGGTCGAGTCGCCGAGTGCGGTCGATGCCGGCGCGCTGGGCGAGGACCTTCGCCGTCGTGAGTTTCAGGTGATCATCGATACCCTGCGTGCCGAGCGCGGTCGCCGCAAGGAGGCCGCCGAACGCCTGGGGATCAGCCCGCGCACCCTGCGCTACAAGCTGGCGCAGATGCGCGATGCCGGGATGGATGTCGAGGCTTATCTGTACGCCAGCTAATGTTGCTGTGCTGAAGGGGATGCGACGGAGGGGGACGCTGCCTGGGTTCCCGCCTTCGCGGGAATGACCTCGAATGATCCATCGCCGTCATCCCCGCGAAGGCGCAGCTACCGTCATCCCCGCGAAGGCGGGGATCCAGCCGCGGTGCTAAAGTTGCCCTGGCTTGTAGGAGCGATTTTTCGTTCGGGCTCAAATCAATCGCTGAATAGGCCTTCATACCTATGGAGGGCCCAATCTGCAAAGGACTGCAGCATGAAACAACCCGCCGTTTACATTATGGCCAGTCAGCGTAATGGCACGCTCTATACCGGAGTTACAGCGGATCTGCTGCGGCGTGTCTGGCAGCATAGAGAGGGAGTCGTTGAGGGCTTTACACTCCGCTATGGAGTGAAGTTGCTGGTGTGGTACGAGCAGCATGAAAGTATGAGTGGCGCGATAGCCAGGGAGAAGGCGATCAAGAAATGGAATCGTGCCTGGAAGCTGCGCCTGATCGAAGAGCGAAATCCGCAAGGGCGCGATCTTTGGTCAGAGATTGTTGGTGAGTCGTCTGGTGCTGCTGGGGCCCCGCCTTCGCGGGGATGACGGTGGCTACCCCATCTATCTGCGTGTTCCCGATCTGATTCCCATAAGCCGCTTTGTTGGCACCCTTGTTGCAGATACCCCTGCATAGCGCCGCTAGTGTCAAAAAGCGGGCAGTGGAGGAAGTCATGAGCCAGGGTGTCGAATTCAATCGCTTGATGCTGGAAATGCGTTCCATGCAGGCTGAGGCCATGGCGCGTCAGAAGCCTGCTGCGAGCGAGCCAGTGCAAGGGGCGCCGAGTTTCTCGGAAATGCTCGGCCAGGCGGTGAACAAGGTCAACGAGACCCAGCAGGCTTCCAATAAACTGGCGACCGCTTTCGAGATGGGCCAGAGCGGGGTCGACCTGACCGACGTGATGATCGCCTCGCAGAAAGCCAGCGTATCCTTCCAGGCCATGACTCAGGTGCGCAACAAGCTGGTCCAGGCTTATCAAGACATCATGCAGATGCCGGTCTGAGGGTTGATTCATGGCTGAAGCAGCAGTAGCAAACGTACCGGCCAAGGCCGAGTCAGGTGAGCCGAAGAAGCCCCTGCTGGGCCTTAGCTTCCTGGAAAATCTCGCCGAAATGTCGGTGCTGCGTCAGCTCGGCCTGCTGGTCGGCCTGGCTGCCAGCGTGGCCATCGGTTTTGCCGTTGTGCTGTGGTCGCAGCAGCCGGATTACCGTCCGCTCTATGGCAGCCTCAACGGTATGGATGCTACCCAGGTGGTCGAAACCCTGACCGCTTCCGGTATCGACTACACCATCGAACCCAACTCCGGCGCCCTGTTGGTCAAGGCTGACGATCTGGCGCGTGCGCGTATGCGCCTGGCAGCTGCCGGCGTGGCGCCGACCGATAACAGTGTCGGTTTCGAGATTCTCGACCGTGAGCAGGGGCTGGGTACCAGCCAGTTCATGGAGGCGACCCGCTATCGCCGCGGTCTCGAGGGCGAGCTGGCACGTACGGTGGCCAGCCTCAACAACGTCAAGGCGGCGCGTGTACACCTGGCCATGCCCAAGGCGTCGGTGTTCGTGCGTGACGAACGCAAGCCGTCTGCCTCGGTGCTGGTCGAACTCTACCCGGGGCGCGCATTGGAGCCCAGCCAGGTCATGGCCATCGTCAACCTGGTGGCGACCAGCGTGCCTGAGTTGGACAAGGGCCAGGTCACGGTGGTCGACCAGAAGGGCAACCTGCTCTCCGACCAGCAGGAACTGTCCGAGCTGAGCATGGCCGGCAAGCAGTTCGACTACACCCGCCGTATGGAAACGCTGTTCACCCAGCGTGTGCACAACATTCTGCAGCCGGTGCTGGGCACCGGTCGCTACAAGGCGGAAGTGTCGGCTGATGTGGATTTCAGTTCGGTTGAATCCACTTCCGAAATGTTCAATCCGGATCAACCCGCGCTGCGCAGTGAGCAACAGGTCAACGAACAGCGTCAGAGCAGTCTGCCGCCGCAAGGCGTGCCGGGCGCGCTGTCCAATCAACCGCCGGGCCCGGCTGCCGCTCCGCAGCAGGCTGCAGGCGCTGCCGCTCCCGCCGGTCCGATAGCGGCTGGTCAGCCGCTGGTCGATGCCAACGGTCAGCAGATCATGGATCCGGCCACCGGCCAGCCGATGCTCGCCCCGTATCCGGCCGACAAGCGTGAGCAGTCGACCCGCAACTTCGAGCTGGACCGGTCCATCAGCTACACCCGGCAGCAGCAGGGGCGCCTGCGTCGTCTGTCGGTGGCGGTGGTGGTGGACGACCAGTTACGTGTCGACCCGGCCACCGGCGAAAGCAGCCGGGTGCCTTGGACCGCCGATGACCTGGCGCGCTTCACTCGTCTGGTGCAGGACTCGGTGGGCTTCGATGCCAGTCGCGGCGACAGCGTCAGCGTGATCAACACGGCGTTCACCGCGTCGATGGGCGAAGAAATTCCGGATATTCCGTTCTACACCCAGCCCTGGTTCTGGGACATCGTCAAGCAGGTGCTCGGCGTGCTGTTCATCCTGGTGTTGGTGTTCGGCGTGTTGCGTCCGGTGCTCAACAACATCACCGGCGGTGGCAGGGGCAAGGAGCTGGCAGGCTCCGGTGATGTGGAGCTTGGCTCGATGGCAGGTCTGGATGGCGAGCTGTCCGATGACCGTGTCAGCCTTGGCGGCCCGCAGAGCATCATGTTGCCTAGGTCTAGTGAGGGGTATGATGCGCAACTGAACGCTATCAAGAGCCTAGTGGCGGAAGACCCTGGCCGCGTCGCCCAGGTCGTGAAAGAGTGGATCAACGCCGATGAGTGACAATCGCACTGCTACCAAGCTGAACAAGGTCGACAAGGCCGCGATTCTGCTGCTTTCGCTGGGCGAAACCGATGCCGCGCAGGTGTTGCGTCACCTCGGGCCGAAGGAAGTGCAGCGCGTCGGCGTGGCCATGGCCGGCATGCGCAATATCCATCGCGAGCAGGTCGAGCAGGTGATGGCCGAGTTCGTCGAGATCGTCGGCGACCAGACCAGCCTCGGTGTGGGTTCCGATGCCTACATCCGCAAGATGCTCACCTCTGCGCTGGGCGAGGACAAGGCGGGCAACCTCATTGACCGTATTCTCCTCGGTGGCAGCACCAGTGGTCTGGACAGCCTCAAGTGGATGGAGCCGCGTGCCGTTGCCGATGTGATTCGCTACGAGCACCCGCAGATTCAGGCCATCGTCGTCGCCTACCTCGACCCGGACCAGGCGGCCGAGGTGCTCAGTCACTTCGATCACAAGGTACGCTTGGACATCGTTCTGCGGGTGTCGTCGCTGAACACCGTGCAGCCGGCCGCGCTGAAGGAGCTCAACCAGATTCTCGAGAAACAGTTCTCCGGCAGCGCCAATGCCACGCGCGCCGCCATGGGCGGCGTCAAGCGTGCGGCGGACATCATGAACTTCCTCGACAGCTCGGTGGAAGGTCAACTGATGGACTCCATCCGCGAAGTGGACGAAGACCTGTCGACACAGATCGAAGACCTCATGTTCGTCTTCGACAACCTGGCCGATGTCGACGACCGTGGCATCCAGGCGCTGATGCGCGAGGTCTCCTCCGAAGTGCTGGTGCTGGCACTCAAAGGGGCCGATGACGCGATCAAGGACAAGGTGTTCAAGAACATGTCCAAGCGCGCTGCCGAGCTGCTGCGCGACGACCTGGAGGCCAAGGGGCCGGTGCGGGTCAGCGATGTGGAAGCGGCGCAGAAGGAAATTCTTACCATTGCCCGCCGTATGGCCGAGGCCGGCGAGATCGTGCTTGGCGGCAAGGGTGGCGAGGAGATGGTTTGACAGGGTCTATTCCCGTTTCGCCACGGCCGCGCCGGAGCCAGTTTTTGCGCGGGGCAAGGCATGAGGAGAGAAGTTTGGTCATTCCAAATGAGCGACGAATAACGCCGCAGCGCGCAAAAACTGGCCCGGCCCTCCGGGTTGCGCGGCAAATGGCGCCATGCTGTGTTGCGGGACTTGGCAAGGGAGCAACCATTCCCTGCGTCCCGCGCCTGCGGAACGCCGCCCGACCATGGCGCCATTTGGCGCAGCAACGCGGCTCGCGTCGAAACGAGAATAGACCCTGATGGCTGCCAAGGAGCCTGATAGCGAGCTGATTCGCGCCAAGGATCTCGGCACGTTCGATCGCTGGGCGCTGCCCAGCTTCGACGCGCCGGGTGACGAACCGGCAGAAGCCGAGGCCGCTGCTGAAGAACATATGCAGCCTCCAGCTGAATCCGAGCAGCAGGACGCCGCACAGGTCGAAGAGGTCGCACTCGAAGATGTCAAACCACTGACGCTCGATGAACTCGAAGCCATTCGCCAGGATGCCTATAACGAAGGCTTCGCCACGGGCGAGAAGGACGGCTTTCACGCCGGCCAGATCAAAGCCAAGCAAGAGGCCGACGCGGCCTTGGCGCTGAAGGTCGGCAGCCTGGAAAAACTCATGACGCAGTTGCTCGAGCCGATTGCCGAGCAGGATCAGCAAATGGAAGTGGCCATGGTACGTCTGGTCAGCCATATGGTGCGCGAGGTGATTCAGCGCGAGCTGAACACCGACTCCAGCCAGATCCGCCAGGTGCTGCGCGAGGCGCTCAAACTGCTGCCAATGGGCGCGCAGAACGTGCGCATTCAGGTCAATCCGCAGGATTTCGACACGATCAAGGCCTTGCGTGAGCGTCACGAGGAAAGCTGGCGCATCCTCGAGGATGACAGCCTGCTGCCCGGCGGTTGCCGTATCGAGTCCGAGCACAGTCAGATCGACGCCAGTGTCGAAACGCGCATGGCGCAGGCGCTCAAGCAATTGTTCGAGCAGCAGCGCGCGCAAGTCTCTCAGCCGCCGGAAGCGGACATCGACCTGGATCTGGATGCCGTCGATGCGCCTTGAGCGGATCAGTTTCGCCAGACGCCTGGCGGGCTATGTCGAAGCGATCAACCTGCCCAGCCAACCCGTGGTGGAAGGGCGCCTGCTGCGTATGGTCGGCCTGACCCTGGAGGCCGAAGGTTTGCGCGCCGCCATCGGCAGCCGTTGTCTGGTGATCAACAGCGACAGCTATCACCCGGTGCAGGTCGAGGCTGAGGTCATGGGCTTCTCCGGTGGTAAGATCTACCTGATGCCGGTAGGCAGTCTCGCCGGTATCGCACCGGGGGCGCGTGTGGTGCCGTTGCCGGATACCGGGCGCCTGCCCATGGGCATGTCGATGCTCGGGCGAGTGCTTGATGGCGCCGGGCGTGCGCTCGATGGCAAGGGCGGGATGAAGGCCGAGGACTGGGTACCGATGGATGGCCCTGCTATCAACCCGCTCAACCGCGACCCGATCAGCCAGCCGCTGGATGTTGGTATTCGTTCGATCAACGGTTTGCTTACCGTCGGGCGTGGCCAGCGCTTGGGCCTGTTCGCCGGTACCGGCGTGGGCAAGTCCGTGTTGCTGGGCATGATGACCCGTTTCACAGAGGCGGAAATCATCGTTGTCGGCCTGATCGGCGAACGTGGGCGTGAGGTCAAGGAGTTCATTGACGAGATCCTCGGCGAGGAGGGCATCAAGCGTTCGGTGGTGGTGGCATCACCGGCCGACGATGCGCCGCTGATGCGCCTGCGCGCGGCGCAGTACTGCACGCGCATCGCCGAGTATTTCCGCGACAAGGGCAAGAACGTCCTGCTGCTGATGGATTCGCTGACCCGTTACGCCCAGGCCCAGCGCGAAATCGCCCTGGCCATTGGTGAGCCGCCTGCAACCAAGGGGTATCCGCCTTCGGTCTTTGCCAAGCTGCCCAAGCTGGTCGAGCGTGCCGGCAATGCCGAAGCCGGCGGTGGTTCGATCACCGCGTTCTACACGGTGCTGAGTGAGGGTGATGATCAGCAGGACCCCATCGCCGATGCTGCCCGTGGTGTGCTCGACGGACACTTCGTCCTGTCCCGCCGTTTGGCGGAAGAGGGGCACTATCCGGCGATCGACATCGAGGCCTCGATCAGCCGGGTCATGCCGCAGGTGGTGCCGCCGGAGCAGCTCAAGCAGGCGCAGCGCTTCAAGCAGTTGTGGTCGCGCTATCAACAGAGTCGCGATCTGATCAGTGTCGGTGCCTATGTCCCGGGCGGCGACGCGGATACCGATCAGGCCATCGCCCGTCAGCCAGTCATGGCTCAGTACCTGCGTCAGGGCCTCGACGAGAACGTGTCAATGGCGCAGAGCCGCGAGCAGCTGGCCGGGGTGTTGGGACAGTGACCTGTTACCGTAGGGCGGGTGTAACCCGCCAGGGCGATCTGGCGGGTTGCACCCGCCCTACGGGGCGCGGATGAGCCTGAGCCGCGCAAAGCGTCTGCAGCCGGTCGTCGAGATGGCAGAAAAGGCCGAGCGCGAGGCCGCGCGCCAGCTCGGGCATTGCCAAGGGCTGGTGGGGCAGGCTGAGGCCAAGCTGGGCGAGCTGGAGCGTTTTCGTGGCGACTACCAGCAGCAGTGGATCAGCGAGGGCAGCAAGGGCGTTTCCGGCCAGTGGCTGATGAACTACCAGCGCTTTCTGGCGCAACTGGAGACGGCGGTCGGCCAACAGCAGCAAAGTCTGGAGTGGCATCGCGCCAATCTTGAAAAGGTGCGCGCTGTTTGGCAGCAACGCTATGCGCGTCTCGAGGGGCTGCGCAAACTGGTCCAGCGCTACATTGACGAAGCCCGATTGGCCGAGGACAAGCGCGAACAGAAACTGCTCGACGAGCTGGCGCAACGCCTGATCGACCGTGGTGAACCCTGAATAGTGGTTGTTTCGTCGCCGACCAGATGCTACACCTTCAAGCGTGAATTGCCCTATCTGGCAAAGTCTCGACAAAGGAGTAGACATGGCCATTACCTCGCAGCCCTCGGCCGACGGGCAAGAGCTGACCATTGTGATTCGAGGACGCTTCGACTTCGCCTCCCACCAGGAATTTCGTGACGCCTACGAGCGCGTCAACCTGACGCCCAAGCGTTATCAGGTCGACCTGCGTGACACCAGCTATCTGGATAGTTCGGCACTGGGCATGCTGTTGTTGTTGCGTGACCATGCTGGCGGCGATTCGGCGCAGATCAGCCTGCTCAACTGCAGCAGTGACGTGCGCAAGATCCTCGCCATCTCCAACTTCGAGCAGTTGTTCAAGATCAGCTGAGCATGCCTGAGCGACTTGCCATTCTGATTGCCGAGGACAACGCGGCCGACCGCATGCTGTTGTCCACCATCGTCAGTCGTCAGGGCCACCGCGTATTGACCGCCAGCAATGGCCTGGAGGCGGTCGCTCTGTTCGAGCAGGAGCGTCCGCACCTGGTGCTGATGGATGCGCTGATGCCGGTGATGGATGGCTTCGAGGCGGCGCGGCGGATCAAGGATCAGGCCGGCGAGGCGCTGGTGCCGATCATCTTCCTCACTTCGCTGACCGAGGGTGAGGCGCTGGTACGCTGTCTCGAGGCCGGTGGCGACGACTTTCTCGCCAAGCCCTACAACCGGGTGATACTCGAGGCGAAGATCGGTGCAATGGATCGTTTGCGCCGCCTGCATGACACCGTACTGCAACAGCGCGACCTGATCGCCCGGCACAACGAGCATCTGCTGCGTGAGCAGCGCGTTGCCAAGGCCGTATTCGACAAGGTGGCGCATTCCGGCTGCCTGGATGCACCGAACATCAGTTACATGCAGTCGCCCTTCGCCCTGTTCAATGGCGACCTGCTACTGGCGGCCTACAAGCCGTCCGGTGGTATGCATGTGATGCTGGGGGACTTCACCGGTCATGGTTTGCCGGCGGCTATTGGCGCGATGCCGCTGGCCGAGGTGTTTTATGGCATGACCGCCAAGGGGCATGCGCTGGCTGAGATCCTCCGCGAGATCAATGCCAAGCTCAAGCGTATCCTGCCGGTGGGGGTTTTCTGCTGCGCCACCTTGCTCAATATCAGCAGCAAGCGCGGTTTGCTCGAGGTGTGGAACGGCGGGCTGCCCGATGGCTACCTGCTGCATGCCGATGGCCGCCCACAGCAGCCGCTGGTGTCCCGTCATCTGCCATTGGGGATTCTCGAGCAGGCAGCCTTCAGTGATCGTTGCGAGGTCTATCCACTGGCGCCGGGGGATCGCATCTTTCTGCTCAGCGACGGCGTACTCGAGGCCAGCGACCGGCATGGTCAGTTGTTCGGTGAGGCGCGCCTGCTCGAGTTGCTGCAAGCCAATCGGCAGCCGCAGGCATTGTTCGATGAGATCCAGCAGGCACTACTGGCCTTTCGAGGCGAGCAGCAAGACGACGTCAGCATGGTTCAGGTCGGGCTTGCCGACGATGAGGAGCGTCCCCGCCCGCTGGCCTTTGCCGACAGTGGGCAGGTCAGTGTGATGGACTGGTCAGCCAGCTTTGAGTTTCGTGCGCTGAGTCTGCGTCACTTCAATCCGCTGCCGTTTCTGTTGCAGCTGCTGCTCGATGTCAGGGCGCTGCGCCCGCGTGGCGGCGAGCTGTATACCGTGCTGGCCGAGCTCTATTCCAATGCCCTGGAGCATGGGGTGATGAACCTGGATTCCTCGCTCAAGCGCGATGCCAGGGGCTTTGCCGAGTACTACCGGGAGCGGCATCTGCGCCTGGCCTCACTGGATGAGGGGTATGTGCGCTTTCACCTGCAGATGCTGCCGCAGGAGCAGGGCGGCCGCCTGATCGTACAGGTGGAGGATAGCGGGCCAGGTTTCGACCCGGCTGGCCTCCCCAGTGCGGCCGACGATGCTCTGTGTGGGCGAGGGCTGGCACTGGTGCGTGAGCTCAGCGATGGCCTCGAGCTTTACCCTGACGGCCGTGGCGTTCGCGTGGAGTTTTGCTGGCTCACTGAGGCATAATCGGCCTCTTGATGTTCAGGGAGTGACCCGGTGTCCGATATCCATCTCGACGATGCTGTGCTGGCTGCCTTGCAGGATGTCATGGAAGACGAATACCCGACATTGCTCGATACCTTCGTCGTTGACTCCGAAGAGCGTTTGCGTATGTTGCATCAGGCGCTGGACGAGGGTAACGCACAGGAGCTGCGCCTGGCTGCGCACAGCTTCAAGGGCAGTTGCAGCAACATGGGTGCGGTATTGTTGGCCGGCCTGTGCAAGGAGCTGGAGGATGCAGGTCGGCGCGAGGCGCTGGAACTGGCTCCGGCCCTGATCGAGCAGATCGAACGTGAGTTCGCCATCGTCCGCATCCTGTTCAAATCCGAGCGTCAGCGCTATCGCGTCTGAGGCCTTTGCCGAAGTTGGCCCGTCCCTTGCTCTGATCCCGTCACGATTCAATCAGACGGAGAGCGTCCATGTCCGCGTTGCCCGATTTACGCCTGCAGGCCACGCCTGAGGTGAAGAGTAAAGCGAAGCAGCCGGCCAAAGCGCCGGAACCCAGGAATAACGGTGCTTCCAGCTTTGCCGAGGTCTATGCAAGGGAGCGTCAGGCCAAGCCTGGCGAGGGTGCTGGCAGCACTGATAAAACCAGCCCGGAGCAGAGCGCTGATACCGCCAGGGAAGAAACCGAGGCTGCCCCGGCTGCCGCCGAGCAGCCTGTGGTTGCCGCGCCCGGCAACTCCTTGCCGGCCCAGGAAGGGGGGGAAGAAGAGCTCGATCCACTTCTGGCGATGGCGCTGGGTGGTATTCAGGTTCCGCTGGAGGAGGCTCCGTTAGCCGAAGTGGCGTCGGATGTGCCGGCTTTGATCATTAGCGGCGCCGCCCCGGCTGCCGCCGAGCAGGGCGAGCCTGTGCTGGAAAATGATGCGCTCGACCCACTGGCGCTGCTCAAGCAGTCGATGGAGGAGGCAGGCAAGGCCCAGGCACCACAGGATGCAGCGGCCAAAAGTACCCGAGTGGCGACCAGTACGGATTTCGCCGCCGCCATGGCAGCCATGGGCAAGGGCGAGCCGCTTGCTGAGAGCAGCGAGGAGTCGATGCTTGAGCTGCCGCTGGAAAGCCTGACCAAGGAAGCATTGGAAAGCCTCAAGGACAGCGTGCAGCCCAATCGCCCGGATCAGTTCGTCAGCAAGCTCAATGCGCTGACGCAGGCGCTCAACCATCAGGCTGGCGCCGCGCAACGCCTGCCACTGGTACCCGGTCAGCCGGTCGCCATGCAACAGGGCGGCTGGAGCGAGGCGGTGGTGGATCGTGTCATGTGGCTTTCCAGTCAGAACCTCAAGTCGGCTGAGATTCAGCTGGACCCTGCCGATCTTGGGCGTCTCGAAGTGCGGGTGAATCTGTCTCAGGATCAGGCCCAGGTGACGTTTGCCAGCCCCAATGCCGGGGTGCGTGATGCGCTGGAAGGTCAGATGCATCGCCTGCGTGAGCTGTTCGCCCAGCAGGGTATGAACCTGGCTGACGCCAATGTTTCCGATCAGTCGCTCAATCGCGGCTGGCAAGGACAGGGCGAGGGTGGGCGTGGCAGTGTGGCTGGACGCGATGAGCGACTGGGCAGTGAGGAATTGCTCACGGGTGTTCAGCAGGAGGTGCATGGCGAGCGCCTGGTTGCCGGTCGTGGGCTGGTTGACTATTACGCCTGAGTGGCACGCGCACCGGATGGCGTTACACAGCATGGCCCGACGATGGGCGTTGCTCCGCTAGACTTGCATTCGCCCGGGTCATCGAAAGGTGCCCGGGCGCATGTATTTTGGGTGACAGCAAGGGCGCGGCGCTGTTAAATCCGCAGCCCGGAGTTAGACAAATCAGCTCATCTGCTGGCATAACACTTGCTCCTAACCCTTTGAATGCGGAATGAACTCCGATAGTGACGGATTATTGGCATGGCTAAGAAAGAAGCGGCATCGGCTGGCGATGGGCAACCCGCCGGCAAGAGCAAGCTCAAACTGATCATCCTCATCGTGCTGGGGTTGCTGCTGGCCGTCGGTCTTTCCGTGGGCGGTACCTGGTTCATCCTCAGCAAGGGTGACAAGAGCGAGGAGGCCAAGCCGGCAGAAGCGGCCGCGCCAGCGGCTCCGGTACAACAGCCAGCTATTTATCAGGACTTGATGCCGGCCTTCGTGGTCAATTTCAATTATCAGAATCGCACCCGCTACCTGCAGGTGAGCATGGCCCTGATGAGTCGCGATGCCGCAGGGATGGAGAAGCTCAAGGTACACATGCCGGTACTGCGTAATCGCCTGGTGATGCTGCTCTCCGGTCAGGACTTCGCCGTGCTGCAAACACCGCTGGGCAAGGAAATGCTGTTGCAGCAGGCGCTGGCCAGCGTGCAGGAGCTGGCGCAGAAGGAAACCGGCAGCACTGTGGTCGAGCAGGTGCTGTTCACCAATTTCGTGTTGCAGTAGCGGGAGCCGAAGATGGCCGTGCAAGACCTGCTTTCCCAGGACGAGATCGATGCGCTGTTGCATGGCGTCGATGACGGCCTGGTGGAAACCGAGGACGCTGCCGAGCCGGGTAGCGTCAAGCAATATGACCTGACCAGTCAGGATCGCATCGTCCGTGGGCGCATGCCGACGCTGGAGATGATCAACGAGCGCTTTGCCCGTTATACCCGCATCAGCATGTTCAACCTGCTGCGCCGCTCGGCCGACGTCGCCGTCGGTGGTGTGCAGGTGATGAAGTTCGGCGAATACGTGCATTCGCTGTACGTGCCTACCAGTCTCAACCTGGTGAAGATGAAGCCGTTGCGCGGCACCGGTCTGTTCATCCTCGATGCCAAGTTGGTATTCAAGCTGGTCGACAATTTCTTTGGCGGTGACGGCCGTCACGCCAAGATCGAGGGGCGCGAGTTCACCCCCACCGAACTGCGCGTGGTGCGCATGGTGCTCGACCAGGCGTTCGTCGACCTGCGTGAGGCCTGGCACGCGGTGATGGATATCAACTTCGAGTACGTCAACTCCGAGGTCAACCCGGCGCTGGCCAATATCGTCAGCCCGAGCGAGGTGGTGGTCGTGTCGACCTTCCATATCGAACTCGACGGCGGTGGTGGTGACCTGCATATCACCATGCCGTACTCGATGATCGAACCGATCCGCGAGATGCTCGATGCCGGCTTTCAGTCCGATGTCGACGATCAGGACGAGCGCTGGATCAAGGCGCTGCGTGAGGACATCCTCGATGTCAGCGTGCCGCTCGCGGCCACGGTCGCGCGCCGCCAGTTGAAGTTGCGCGACATCCTGCACATGCAGCCGGGCGATGTGATTCCGGTGGAATTGCCGGAGCATGTGGTCATGCGTGCTAATGGCGTACCGACTTTCAAGGTCAAACTAGGCGCACACAAGGGCAATCTGGCCCTGCAGGTGCTGGAACCAATCGAACGCCAGCGCTGAAGTGCTGGTCATGCTTCAGGGCCGCTAGGCCCGATGTGAGCGAATAGCTGAAGCCAGGCGAGGAAAAACGATGGCAGACGAAGAAAATACCTCTCCCGAGGAACAGGCTCTGGCCGATGAGTGGGCGGCAGCGCTGGCCGAGGCGGGCGATGCCGGGCAGGACGACATCGATGCGATGCTGGCTGCGCAGGAGACTCCTGCGCCTGCGGCACCGGCCGCTCCGCGTGCGCCGATGGAAGAGTTCGGCAGTGCGCCGCCAAGCAACCTGCCGGCCAATCTCGATGGGCCGAACCTGGATGTGATTCTCGACATTCCGGTGTCCATTTCCATGGAGGTCGGCAACACCGATATCACCATCCGCAACCTGCTGCAGCTCAACCAGGGCTCGGTGATCGAGTTGGATCGCCTGGCTGGTGAACCGCTCGATGTGCTGGTCAACGGCACCCTGATCGCTCACGGTGAGGTGGTGGTGGTCAACGAGAAGTTCGGCATCCGCCTGACGGATGTGATCAGCCCCAGCGAACGTATCAAGAAGCTGCGCTGATTATGACCCGACTTTTAGCGTTGTTGCTTGCGCTGCCCGGGCTTGCGCTGGCAGCAGAGCCTGCGGACAAGGTCGCCACGCCCATGGCCGGCAGCGATGTGGCCGGCCAGCTGGGGCAGTTGCTGCTGGGGTTACTGCTGGTCATCGGCCTTATCTTCGTTCTGGCCTGGCTGTTGCGCCGCGTGCAGCAACTGGCGCCACGCAGCGGGCAGGTGATCAAGCTGTTGGCCACGCAACCGCTGGGGCCGCGTGATCGCCTGGTGCTGGTGCAGGTGGGCAACGAGCAGATTCTGCTGGGATTGTCTGCCGGGCGTATCGCACCTCTGCATGTGCTCAAGGAGCCCGTGCACCTGGCCGATGCCGAGCCCGCTACGCCGGAGTTTGCCCAGCGCCTGATGGAGCTGCTGGGCAAGGATCAGAAGGACAAATCCTGATGTTGCGTTTGTTGCTGGTAGTGCTGCTGAGCCTGGCTGCTTCACTGGCGTTCGCCGAAGATCCGCCGAGTGCCAGTTCGCTGATTCAGCAGGGCAGCAACCCATTGTCGATCCCGGCCATTACCCTGTCGACGGATGCCGAGGGGCAGCAGGAGTATTCGGTCAGCCTGCAGATTTTGCTGATCATGACGGCGCTGAGTTTCATACCGGCGTTCGTCATGCTGATGACCAGCTTCACCCGCATCATCATCGTCTTTTCCATCCTGCGTCAGGCCCTGGGTCTGCAGCAGACCCCCTCGAACCAGATTCTCGTTGGCTTGGCGCTGTTTCTGACGATGTTCATCATGGCGCCGATCTTCGACCGGATTAACACCGATGCCCTGCAGCCCTACCTGAACGAGGAAATCATCGCTCAAGAAGCGCTGAGCCGGGCAGAGGTGCCGATTCGCGACTTCATGCTGGCGCAGACCCGTGAGAGCGACCTGGCCCTGTTCGTGCGGCTGTCCAAACGCACCGACCTGGCCAGCGTGGAGGACGTGCCGCTGACCATTCTGGTGCCGGCCTTCGTCACCTCCGAGCTGAAGACCGCGTTCCAGATCGGCTTCATGATCTTCATCCCGTTTTTGATCATCGACATGGTGGTCGCCAGTATCCTCATGGCGATGGGCATGATGATGCTCTCGCCACTGATCATCTCTTTGCCGTTCAAGATCATGCTGTTCGTCCTGGTCGATGGTTGGGCGCTGATCATGGGCACACTGGCCGCCAGTTTCGGCACCTTATAGCGAGGCTGATGATGACTCCCGAGGTTGCGGTTGATCTGTTTCGTGAAGCGCTCTGGCTGATCGTGCTGATCGTCGGTCTGGCCGTGGTGCCGAGTCTGGTGGTGGGGTTGATCGTGGCCATGTTCCAGGCGGCCACGCAAATCAACGAACAGACGCTGAGCTTCCTGCCGCGCCTGATCGTGATGCTGGTTACCCTGATCTGGGCCGGCCCCTGGCTGGTCAGTCAGCTGATGGAGTACACCCAGACGCTGATCCAGAACATTCCCTACCTGATCGGCTGAGGGTGCCATGTTGGAGTTGAGCGATGCGCAGATCAGCAGCTGGGTGGGCCAGTTTCTGCTGCCGTTGTTCCGCATCGCCGCGATGTTGATGGTCATGCCGATCATCGGCACCCAACTGGTTCCGACCCGTGTGCGCCTGTATCTGGCGCTGGCCATCACCATCGTGCTGGTGCCGGTATTGCCGCCGATGCCGCAGGTTGATGCGCTGAACTTGCGCAGCCTGTTGCTGATACTTGAACAGGTGCTGATCGGCGCCATGTTCGGCTTCATCCTGCAGTTGTTCTTCCACCTGTTTGCCGTGGCCGGGCAGATTATCGCCATGCAGATGGGCCTGGGCTTCGCCTCCATGGTGGACCCGACCAATGGCGTGTCGGTGCCGGTGCTTGGCCAGTTCATGCTGATGCTGGTGACCCTGCTGTTTCTGGCGATCAACGGTCATCTGGTGGCGTTGGAGATTCTGGCGGAGAGTTTCGTCACCTTGCCTTACGGCCAGGGTTTCATGGTCAACCATTACTGGACACTGGCGGGCAAGCTGAGTTGGGTGATCGGCGCGGGCCTGCTGTTGACCTTGCCGGCAGTGACTGCGTTGCTGGTGATCAACCTGGCATTTGGCGTGATGACGCGCGCAGCGCCACAGCTCAATATCTTTTCCATCGGTTTCCCGTTGACGCTGGCCCTGGGCCTGGTGATCTACTGGATCAGCCTTTCCGATTTCGGCAGCCTGTTCCAGGCGCTGGCCAGCGATGCTTTGCAGCAGCTGGGTGAATTCGCTCTGGTGAGGTAGCCATGGCCGAAAGCGAGAGCGGTGCCGACAAAAGCGAGGAACCCACAGGCAAGCGACTTGAAGAGTCGCGCAAGAAAGGTCAGATCGCCCGTTCCAAGGAGCTCAATACCCTGGCGGTCACCCTCACCGGCACCATGGCCCTGATTATCTTCGGTGCCTACATGGGCAACGTGCTGATGGACATCATGCGCGGCAATTTCAGCCTGCCGCGTGAGGTGTTGATGAGCGAGCGCAGCATGGCGCTTTACCTGCTGGCTTCCGGCAAGGAAGCCCTGCTGGCGATGCAGCCATTCTTGATCGCCTTGCTGATCGCCTCTATCGTCGGCCCCATCGCTTTGGGCGGCTGGCTATTTTCCACGGAAGCACTGCAGCCCAAGGCCAGTCGGATGAATCCGCTGGCGGGGCTCAAACGCATGTTCTCGGTTCAGGCGCTGGTCGAGTTGCTCAAAGCGTTGGCCAAGTTCCTGGTCATCCTCGCCGTGGCGCTGGTGGTACTTTCGGTGGATCAGGACGATTTGCTGGCCATCGCCAATGAGCCCATCGAGCCGGCCATCCTGCACAGTCTGAAGGTGGTCGGCTGGAGCGCTTTTTGGCTGTCCTGTGGCCTGATCCTGATCGCCGCCGTGGATGCGCCATTCCAGCTGTGGAGTCACAAGCAGAAGCTGAAGATGACCAAGCAGGAGGTCCGCGACGAGTACAAGGACACCGAGGGCAAACCCGAGGTCAAGGGACGCATTCGTCAGTTGCAGCGTGAAATGGCTGAACGCCGCATGATGCAGGCCGTACCGCAGGCCGATGTGGTGATTACCAACCCGACGCACTTCGCCGTGGCGCTCAAGTACGACCCGGAGAAGGGAGGGGCGCCGCTGTTGCTGGCCAAGGGCGGCGACTTCCTGGCGCTGAAGATTCGTGAGATCGCCCAGGAGCACAAGGTGATGGTGTTGGAATCACCGGGGCTGGCGCGGGCCGTTTACTACTCTACCGAACTCGATCAGGAAATCCCCGCCGGTCTCTATCTGGCGGTGGCGCAGGTGCTGGCCTACGTCTATCAGCTGCGTCAGTACCAGGCCGGCAAGGGCAAGCGCCCCGGCCCGTTACCGGATTTGCCCATCCCGCCAGATCTGCGTCGTGATTCGTAACGTGCGTCTTGGGCGCTGCCCTGTCATTTATGGAACGCTTCTTGCCATTACCCCTTCAGGACGCACTTTCGCGTCAAAAGATTGAATGGTTTGGGGTAGGGACGTGGCAGTAGATCGCGCACAGCTAATCGGTGACGTACGCAGCAACCTTGCAGGTTTGCGCCACGGCAACCTGGGTATCCCCCTGCTGCTGCTGGTCATGCTCGGCATGGTCATGCTGCCGATCCCGCCGTTTCTGCTCGACACTCTGTTCACCTTCAGCATCGCGCTGTCCATCGTCGTGCTGCTGGTCAGCATCTATGCGTTGCGACCGCTGGATTTCGCCGTGTTCCCTACCATCCTGCTGGCGGCCACGTTGTTGCGTCTGGCGCTGAACGTGGCTTCGACCCGCGTGGTGCTGCTCAACGGCCACGAGGGCCACGGCGCGGCGGGGCAGGTGATCCAGGCCTTCGGTGAGGTGGTGATCGGCGGTAACTACGTGGTCGGTATCGTGGTGTTCGCCATCCTCATGATCATCAACTTCGTGGTGGTCACCAAGGGTGCCGGACGGATTTCCGAAGTGAGCGCGCGCTTCACCCTCGATGCCATGCCTGGCAAGCAGATGGCTATCGACGCCGACCTCAATGCTGGCCTGATCGATCAGAACGAAGCCAAGAAACGCCGCAGTGAAGTGGCGCAGGAGGCAGATTTCTACGGCTCGATGGACGGTGCCAGCAAGTTTGTCCGCGGCGACGCCATCGCCGGCCTGCTGATTCTGTTCATCAACCTCATCGGCGGTATCGCCATCGGCGTGCTGCAGCACGGCCTGCCGTTCGCCGAGGCGGGCAAGGTCTACACCCTGCTGACCATCGGCGACGGCCTGGTCGCACAGATTCCCTCCCTGCTGCTGTCCACCGCCGCCGCGGTGATGGTGACCCGTGTTTCCAGCTCCGAGGACATGGGCGCCCAGGTCAACCGGCAGATGTTTGCTTCGCCGCGGGCGTTGGCGGTGGCGGCGGCGATCATGATTGCCATGGGTCTGGTGCCCGGCATGCCGCATTTCTCCTTTATCAGCCTGGGCCTGGTGGCCGCTGGCGCCGCCTACTGGATCGCTAACAAGCAGCGCAAGACCAAGGAAGAGGAGGTCAAGGAGGTACAGCGCCAACAGGAGCTGCTGCCGGCGCAGAAGGCGCAGGAGGTCAAGGAACTGGGCTGGGACGACGTCACCCCGGTGGACATGGTCGGCCTGGAGGTCGGCTACCGGCTGATTCCGCTGGTCGATCGCAACCAGGGTGGCCAGTTGCTGGCGCGGATCAAGGGTGTGCGCAAGAAGCTGTCGCAGGAAATGGGCTTTCTCATGCCCTCGGTGCATATTCGCGACAACCTCGATCTGGCGCCCAACGCCTACCGCTTGACGCTGATGGGCGTCAGCGTGGCCGAGGCCGAGGTGTATCCGGATCGCGAACTGGCGATCAACCCCGGCCAGGTGTTCGGCCCGCTCAATGGTATTGCCGCCAAGGATCCGGCGTTCGGTCTGGAGGCCGTGTGGATCGACCCCACTCAGCGCGATCAGGCGCAGTCGCTGGGCTATACCGTGGTCGATGCCAGTACCGTGGTTGCCACTCACCTCAACCAGATCCTGCACAAGCATGCCCACGAGCTGCTGGGGCACGAGGAAGTGCAGCAGTTGATGCAGTTGCTGGCCAAGAGTTCGCCGAAGCTGGCCGAAGAGTTGGTGCCGGGTTTGGTATCGCTGTCGACGCTGCTCAAGGTGTTGCAGGCGCTGCTGCAGGAGCAGGTGCCGGTGCGCGACATGCGCACCATCGCCGAGGCCATCGCCAGCGTCGCGCCGAAGAGTCAAGATCCCGCCGCGATGGTCGCCGCGGTGCGCGTGTCGCTGGCCCGCGCCATTGTGCAAAGCATCGTGGGGCTAGAGCCGGAGCTGCCTGTGATCACCCTGGAACCAAGGTTGGAACAGATTTTGCTGAACAGTCTGCAGAAGACCGGTCAGGGCAGCGAGGATGGCATCCTCCTCGAACCGGGCATGGCCGAGAAGCTGCAGCGTTCCCTGGTGGAAGCGGCGCAGCGCCAGGAAATGCTCGGCAAGCCGGTGATTTTACTGGTGGCCGGACCGATCCGGGCGATGTTGTCGCGCTTCGCGCGGCTGGCGGTACCCAGCATGCACGTGCTGGCCTACCAGGAAATTCCGGACAACAAGCAGGTCACCATAGTCGCTACGGTTGGCCAGAACTGAGGTAAAGGGTCATGCAGGTCAAACGCTTCTTCGCCGCCGATATGCGGACCGCCATGAAACTGGTGCGTGATGAATTGGGCGCCGATGCCGCGATCATCGGCAATCGCCGTGTCGCCGGTGGTGTCGAACTGACTGCTGCGCTGGATTATCAGGTGCCGGCACCCGTGCGTCCGAACCCGGCGCTGGAAGCCGAGCTGCGCAAGACCCAGGCGCGCATCGCCAGCGCCCAGGCGGAGCTGAGCACGCGTGCCGAGCAGGATGCTGGCAAGGATCGCCAACTGTTCGCCAACGAGTCGTTGTTGGCACCCGAGCTGCCGGCGACTCCGGTCAAGCCGCAGCGCCCGGTCGAGGCCGTAGCGCCTGCTGCGCCGGCGGTCGATCCACGTGCGCTGGATGCCATGCGCTTCGAGCTCAACGGCCTGCGTGAGCTGATCGAAGTGCAACTGGGCTCCATCGCCTGGGGACAACTGCAGAACCGCCGCCCGCAGCAGGCCAATCTGTGGCGCCGCCTGCAGCGCATGGGGCTGTCTGCCGAGCTATCGCAGGCGCTGCTGAGCAAGGTGGCCGGTGTGGCCGAGCCGCGTCAGGCCTGGCGCATGCTGCTGGCGCATCTGGCTCACGCGATCACTACGCCCAAGGTCGAGCCGCTGGAAGAGGGTGGTGTGATCGCGCTGGTTGGCCCGGCCGGCATGGGCAAGACCACTACCCTGGCCAAGCTGGCTGCGCGTTATGTGCTTAAGTACGGCGCGCAACAGGTCGCTCTGGTGAGCATGGACAGCTTTCGCATCGGCGCACAGGAGCAGCTCAAGACCCTGGGGCGCATTCTCGGCGTGTCGGTGACTCAGATCGACCCTGGTCAGTCTCTGCTGCAGGCTCTGGCGCCGCTGGCCAAGAAACGCGTGGTGCTGGTCGATACCGCTGGCCTGCCAGGCAACGATCCGGCGCTGCGTCTGCAGTTGGAGAGCCTGGCCTCGGCACGCATCAAGGCGAAGAATTATCTGGTGCTGGCCGCAACAAGTCAGAGCCAAGTGCTCAAGGCGGCCTACCATAGTTACAAGCGTTGTGGCCTTTCAGGCTGCATACTGACGAAACTGGACGAAGCCGCGAGTCTGGGTGAGGTTTTAGGTCTGGCTATAGGCCAGCAACTGCCGGTAGCCTATGTGACGGACGGGCCGCGGATTCCGGACGATCTGCAGGTGCCGCGTAGCCATCAGCTGGTCAGCCGTGCCGTGGGGCTGCAGGCAGTTGAGGAACCGAGTGAAGACGCCATGGCGCAGATGTTCGCCGGTCTCTACCACAACCCGGCGCAGCGCGCCGGCTGAAATAGCGACAGTGTTGCACCCTCTCGCGCAGGTGCGTGGGAGTGAACGGCCCGAGGGCCACGTCGAAGTTAGACAAGGTGTAGAAAGAACATGGGTATGCATCCCGTACAGGTGATCGCAGTGACCGGCGGCAAGGGCGGTGTCGGCAAGACCAACGTATCAGTCAATCTGTCCATGGCCCTGGCTGACCTTGGTCGTCGGGTGATGTTGATGGACGCTGACCTGGGCCTGGCCAATGTCGATGTATTGCTGGGCCTGACCCCCAAACGCACCCTGGCCGATGTGATTGCCGGTGAGTGCGACCTGCGCGACGTCCTCCTGCAGGGGCCGGGCGGCATCCGTATCGTGCCGGCTGCTTCTGGCACGCAGAGCATGGTCAGCCTCACGCCGATGCAGCATGCCGGGCTGATCCAGGCCTTCAGCGACATCAGCGAGAACCTCGACGTGCTGGTGATCGACACCGCCGCCGGCATCGGTGATGCCGTGGTCAGCTTCGTCCGTGCCGCGCAGGAAATTCTCGTGGTGGTCTGCGATGAGCCGACCTCGATCACTGATGCTTATGCGTTGATCAAGCTGCTCAATCGTGATCACGGCATCAGCCGCTTCCGTGTTCTGGCCAACATGGCGCACAGCCCGCAGGAAGGCCGCAATCTCTTTGCTAAGCTGACCAAGGTGACGGATCGCTTCCTCGATGTCGCCCTGCAGTATGTTGGCGCCGTGCCCTACGATGAGTGTGTGCGCAAGGCCGTGCAGAAGCAGCGCGCCGTCTATGAAGCCTTCCCTCGATCCAAGTGCGCTCTGGCGTTCAAGGCGATCGCTCAGAAGGTCGATACCTGGCCGTTGCCGGCCAATCCCCGTGGCCATCTGGAGTTTTTCGTCGAGCGTCTGGTGCAACAACCGACTGCAGACTCGGCCATATGACAGCAGCTTCTGGACTTCGCATGTACAACAAGGCTCAGGCGCAGGACTCCCAGCACCAGTTGATCGAGCGCTATGCACCGCTGGTCAAGCGCATTGCCTTCCACCTGCTGGCTCGTCTGCCGGCCAGCGTGCAGGTTGATGATCTTATCCAGGCCGGCATGATCGGCCTGCTCGAAGCCTCGCGCAAATACGACTCCGGCAAGGGTGCCAGTTTCGAGACCTTCGCCGGTATCCGTATTCGCGGCTCCATGCTCGACGAGGTGCGCAAGGGTGATTGGGCGCCGCGTTCGGTGCACCGCAACAGCCGTATGGTCAGCGATGCGATTCGTGTCGTTGAGGCAAGAACCGGGCGGGACGCTAAAGATCACGAGGTTGCGGCCGAACTCCAATTGAGTCTGGAAGATTACTACGGCATTCTTGGCGACACTTTGGGCAGCCGCCTGTTTAGTTTCGACGACCTGTTGCAGGACGGCGAGCATGGCGGGTTGCACGAAGACGCCGGACACACTCACCTCGAACCTTCGCGGAACCTCGAAGACGAACGCTTCCAGGCGGCCTTGGCCGATGCCATCGCCGGTTTGCCGGAGCGCGAACGTCTGGTGCTGGCGCTGTATTACGATGAAGAACTGAACTTGAAGGAAATCGGTGAAGTGCTGGGGGTTAGCGAGTCACGCGTGAGCCAGTTGCACAGCCAGTGCGCGGCGCGTTTGCGCTCGCGGCTGAGTGAATGGCGCGCTGGCTGAACGCGGCGTACTCGCAGGCGCAAAACGGTTTCACGATTAAAGGGCGTAGTTGCAAGCGCAATACGTTTGGGACTGTACGGAGGTCGACTTGGACAAGAACATGAAAATCCTCATCGTTGACGATTTCTCGACGATGCGACGGATCATCAAGAACCTCTTGCGGGACTTGGGTTTCACCAACACCGCGGAAGCCGATGACGGCACCTCGGCGCTGCCGATGCTGCAAAGCGGCAGTTTCGACTTTCTGGTGACCGACTGGAACATGCCCGGCATGACCGGCATCGACCTGCTGCGTGCGGTACGTGCCGACGATCGCCTCAAGCACCTGCCGGTGCTGATGGTGACTGCCGAAGCCAAGCGCGATCAGATCATCGAGGCGGCCCAGGCCGGTGTGAATGGCTACGTGGTCAAGCCCTTCACCGCTCAGGTGTTGAAGGAAAAGATCGAGAAGATCTTCGAGCGGGTCAACGGCTGATGTCAGCCGCGAGGGTGCTATGGAACATGATGACTCCACGCTGGGTGACCTCGAGTCGACCCTGAAAAGCAATGCCCGCGATCTGGTCGATAGCCTTGAGCAAGGTAATTTCGGCGCTGCGGTGCAACTGATCAACGAGCTGAACAAGGTCCGCGATCGCGGGCTGTATCACGAGGTCGGCAAACTGACCCGTGAACTGCACAACGCCATTGTCAATTTTCAGCTCGATCCGCGTATGCCGCATGCCCAGGAACTGTCGCAGATCGCCGACGCTACCGAACGCCTGAACTACGTCGTGACCATGACCGAAAAGGCTGCCAACCGGACCATGGATCTGGTGGAGCAGAGCGCGCCGCTGGTCAACGACCTGAGCGATGAAGCGCAAAGCCTGAGCGTCGAGTGGGGTCGTTTCATGCGCCGCGAAATCGGTGCCGATGGCTTTCGTGAGCTGGCCAAGCGTGTCGAGCTGTTCCTCGCCCGTAGCGAGCGAGATGGCGCCAAGCTCTCCGGTCATCTCAACGACATTCTGTTGGCGCAGGACTACCAGGACCTCACCGGCCAGGTGATCAAGCGTGTCACCCAACTGGTGACCGAAGTGGAAAGCAACCTGCTCAAGCTGATGCTCATGGCCAGCCAGGTCGACCGTTTTGCCGGCATTCAGCACAACCACGACGTGCTACGCGCCGAACAGGAAAAATTAAAAGAACCATCGCGGGGTGAAGGTCCGCAGATTCATGCCGATAAGCGTGATGACGTTGCCTCCAACCAAGACGATGTCGACGACCTGCTGTCCAGCCTAGGGTTCTAAGGAGCACACAATATGAGCTTCGGCGCCGATGAAGAGATCCTCCAGGATTTCCTGGTAGAGGCCGGCGAGATTCTCGAACAGTTGTCCGAACAGTTAGTCGAGCTGGAAAGCCGACCGGACGACATGAACCTGCTCAATGCCATCTTCCGCGGTTTTCATACCGTCAAGGGTGGAGCGGGTTTCCTCCAACTCAACGAGTTGGTGGAGTGCTGCCATATCGCCGAAAACGTCTTCGACATCCTGCGCAAGGGTGAGCGTCGCGTCGAGTCGGAGTTGATGGATGTGGTGCTCGAGGCTCTTGATGCTATCAATGGCATGTTCGGCGAGGTGCGTGAGCGCCGCGAGCCGACGCCCGCGTCGCCTGAACTTCTGGCGGCATTGGCACGCCTGGCCGAACCGGGCGGCGCCGAAGCGGCTCCTGCGCCGGTGCAGCAGGCCGAGCCGGAACCCGTGCCGGTGTCTCAGCCAGCTACGCCGTCCGCTGCCGCGGGCGACATCACCGACAGCGAATTCGAGCAACTGCTCGATGCCCTGGGTGACGCGCCGGCTGCCGCCCCGAGTGCACAGACCAGTGCCAGCGATGAGATCACCGATGACGAGTTCGAGTCGCTGCTCGATCAGTTGCACGGCAAAGGGCAGTTCGCCGGTACGGTCGAAACGCCTGCCGCTGCGGTAGTTGCTTCTGCGCCTGCTGGCGCAGCGGCAGGTGATGAGATCACCGATGACGAGTTCGAAGCGCTGCTCGATCAACTGCATGGCAAAGGCCAGTTCTCGGCCACCGCCGAAGCTGCTGCTCCGGTTGCAGCCGTTGCTGCAGCGCCCGCTCCGGCGGGTGATGAGATCACCGATGACGAGTTCGAGGCGCTGCTCGATCAATTGCACGGCAAGGGCAAATTCGTGCCGCCCGCTGAGCCGGCGCCAGCGCCTGCCGCCGCGGCCAAACCTGCAGCAGTGCCCAAGGCCGCCGCGCCTGCCAAGCCCGCAGCAGCCAAACCTGAGCCTGCTGCTGCTCGTGCTTCTGCCGCGCCCGCGCCGGCTGCTGACAAGGCGCCGGCCGCGAGCGAAGCGGAAACCACCGTACGGGTCGACACCGCGCGCCTCGACGAGATCATGAACATGGTCGGCGAACTGGTGCTGGTGCGTAACCGTCTGGTGCGCCTGGGGCTCAACAGCGGCGACGAGGCGATGTCCAAGGCAGTGTCGAACCTCGACGTGGTGACTGCGGATCTGCAGACCTCGGTGATGAAAACCCGCATGCAGCCGATCAAGAAGGTCTTCGGCCGCTTTCCGCGCCTGGTGCGCGATCTGGCGCGCAACCTGAAGAAGGAAATCAACCTCGAGTTGGTGGGCGAGGAAACCGACCTCGACAAGAACCTGGTCGAGGCCTTGGCTGACCCGCTGGTGCACTTGGTGCGCAACGCTGTCGACCACGGCGTTGAAACCCCGGAAGAACGCGAGAAGGCCGGCAAGGCTCGCGCAGGCCGCGTGGTGCTGTCCGCCGAGCAGGAAGGCGACCATATCCTGCTGTCGATCACCGACGACGGCAAAGGCATGGATGCTGACGTGCTACGTGCCAAGGCCGTCGAGAAAGGCCTGCTGGACAAGGACGCGGCCGATCGCCTCAACGAGTTCGAATGCTACAACCTGATCTTCGCCCCGGGCTTCTCGACCAAGACCGAGATCTCCGACGTGTCCGGCCGTGGTGTCGGCATGGACGTGGTGAAGACCAAGATTTCCCAGCTCAACGGCACGGTCAACGTGTTCTCGCAGAAGGGCCAGGGTTCGAAGATCGTCATCAAGGTGCCGCTGACCCTGGCGATCATGCCGACGCTGATGGTGATGCTGGAGAATCAGGCCTTCGCCTTCCCGCTGGTCAACGTCAACGAGATCTTCCATCTCGACCTGTCGCGTACCAACGTGGTCGACGGCCAGGAAGTGGTGATCGTGCGCGACAAGGCGCTGCCGCTGTTCTACCTCAAGCGCTGGCTGGTGCCGCAGGCATTCCAGGAGGGGCAGGGTGAAGGCCATGTGGTGATCGTCACCGTTGGCAGCCAACGCATCGGCTTTGTCGTCGATCAACTGGTCGGCCAGGAAGAAGTGGTAATCAAGCCGCTGGGCAAGATGCTGCAAGGCACGCCCGGGATGTCCGGCGCCACGATCACGGGCGACGGACGCATTGCATTGATTCTCGACGTACCGAGCATGCTCAAGCGCTACGCTCGACGGTTCTGATGTTTCGCGGCGTGGACCCGAGGTCCACGCCGTCTAGGAGTGTGTATGGTAGTCAAGGTCTTGGTGGTAGACGACTCCGGTTTCTTCCGTCGGCGCGTGTCGGAAATTCTGTCTGCTGACCCCAGTATTCAGGTCGTGGGCACGGCCACCAATGGGCGGGAAGCCATTGATCAGGCGTTGGCGCTCAAGCCCGACGTGATCACCATGGATTACGAGATGCCGATGATGGATGGCATCACTGCGGTTCGAAACATCATGCAGCGCTGTCCGACGCCGGTGCTGATGTTCTCCTCGCTGACTCATGAAGGCGCCCGCGTCACGCTCGATGCGCTGGATGCGGGGGCAGTGGATTTCCTGCCGAAGAACTTCGAAGACATCTCGCGCAACCCCGAAAAGGTCAAGCAGATGCTGTGCGAGAAGGTGCACAGCATCGCGCGCAGCAACCGCCGTTTCAGTGCGGCCGCGGTGGCTCCGGCGCCGACTGCGGCTAGTCCGAGCGCGGCGCCGACCAGTCGTCCTGCTGTCTCGACGCGACCTGCTGCACCGGCTCCTGTTGCTGCGCGTCCGGCGGCAGCGGCCGGTGGCGCAGCCCCTACGTCGTCAGCGCCCAAGCGCAAGGCCTACAAGCTGGTGGCCATCGGCACCTCGACCGGTGGCCCGGTGGCGCTGCAGCGCGTGCTGACCCAGCTTCCGGCCAATTTTCCGGCGCCGCTGGTTCTGATCCAGCACATGCCGGCGGCCTTCACCAAGGCTTTCGCCGAGCGCCTGGACAAGCTCTGCCGCATTCAGGTCAAGGAAGCTGAGGATGGCGATATCCTGCGCCCAGGCCTGGCGCTGCTGGCACCTGGTGGCAAGCAGATGATGGTCGATGCGCGTGGCGCGATAAAAATCCTGCCGGGTGACGAACGCCTCAACTACAAACCCTGTGTCGATATCACTTTCGGCTCTGCCGCCAAGTCTTACGGTGACAAGGTGCTGGCCGTGGTACTCACCGGTATGGGCGCCGATGGCCGTGAGGGTGCGCGCCTGCTCAAACAGGGCGGTAGCCAGGTGTGGGCGCAGGACGAGGCCAGTTGCGTGATCTATGGCATGCCCATGGCCGTGGTCAAAGCCAATCTGGCGGATGCGGTCTACGGCCTGGATGACATCGGCCGGCACCTGACCGAGGCCTGCCAGTGACGAACGCTAAGTCGGAAACATGCGCATGGATGTACTGAGCCTGATTGGCGTCATCCTGGCGTTCGTTGCCATTCTGGGCGGCAATTATCTCGAAGGCGGGCACGCTGGTGCCTTGCTCAACGGTCCGGCGGCGCTGATCGTCATCGGCGGCACGCTGGGCGCGGCTTTTCTGCAGGCGCCGGTGCAGGTGTTCAAGCGTGCCATGAGCATCATGCGCTGGATCTTTTTCCCGCCGCGTATCGATCTGGTCGGCGGTATCAATCGTGTGACCGGTTGGAGCATGGTGGCACGCAAGGAAGGCCTGCTCGGCCTGGAGGCAGTGGCCGATGCCGAGCCTGACCCCTATGCGCGCAAAGGTCTGCAGTTGCTGGTCGACGGCGCCGAGCCGGAATCCATTCGCAGCATTCTGGAGGTCGATCTCTATACCCAGGAGGCGCGCGATATCCAGGCCGCCAAGGTGTTCGAGAGCATGGGTGGTTATGCGCCAACCATCGGTATTATCGGTGCAGTGATGGGCCTGATTCACGTGATGGGCAACCTGGCTGATCCGAGCATTCTCGGCAGCGGCATTGCCGTGGCGTTCGTTGCCACCATCTACGGCGTCGGCTTCGCCAACCTGCTGCTGCTACCGATGGGCAACAAGCTCAAGTCCATTGCTCTGCGCCAGTCGCGTTACCGCGAGATGCTGCTGGAGGGCATCCTGTCCATCGCCGAGGGTGAGAACCCGCGCTCCATCGAACTGAAGCTGCAAGGCTTCATGGACTGATGGAGGTATGGCATGGCGCGCAGGCGGCATCATGAAGAGCACGAGAATCACGAGCGTTGGCTGGTCTCCTATGCCGACTTCATCACCTTGCTATTCGCCTTTTTTGTGGTGATGTACTCGATTTCCTCGATCAACGAAGGCAAGTACAAGATCCTCTCGGAGTCGCTGACGGGCGTGTTCAATCAGCCTGAACGCTCGATCAAGCCGATTCCGGTCGGTGAGGAACGGCCGCGCACCAGTGAGCCTGATAACACCTCGATGGACGACCCCAGCTCGGATTCGGCCCTGCAAAGCATCGCCTCCAGCGTGCGCGAGGTGTTTGGCGAGCTGATCAAGAGTGATCAGCTGACCATACGCGGCAACGAGATGTGGATCGAGATCGAGCTCAGCTCCAGTCTGTTGTTTCCCAGTGGTGATGCCATTCCAAACAATCAGGCGTTCGACATCATCGAGAAGCTCGCCAAGATTCTGGCGCCTTATCAGAACCCGATAAAGGTGGAAGGTTTCACCGACAACGTGCCAATTCAGACAGCGCAGTATCCGACCAACTGGGAGTTGTCTGCGGCGCGCGCGGCGAGCATCGTGCGTATGCTGGCCATGGATGGTGTCGACCCTTCACGTCTGGCTGCTGTCGGTTACGGCGAGTTCCAGCCGGTAGCGGACAATGCCACAGCCGAGGGCAGGGGGCGTAATCGCCGGGTCGTGCTGGTGATTTCGCGCAACCTCGACACGCGACGTGGCGCTGGCAGTGCCGCGACCCAGCAGTCAGAGGCTGGCACGCAACCTGCACCAGCGCCTACGTCGGGGGTTCCACAGTCGTGAGCCGTCAAATCCCAGTCGCCTGCTGCGTGCGTGCGATAGCCATTCTCGGCCTGAGCGCCTCTTGCCGGGAGGATGAGAGAAAATGAAAGTCTGGGCAGTAGCCAATCAGAAGGGTGGGGTCGGCAAGACCACCACCTCCATCGCCCTGGCAGGCCTGTTGGCCGATGCCGGCAAGCGTGTGGTCGTGGTCGATCTCGATCCGCATGGGTCGATGACCAGTTATTTCGGTCATGACCCCGATGCGCTGGAGCACAGTTGCTTCGATCTGTTCCTGCATCAGGGCAATGTGCCGCAAGGCCTGCCCAAGCAGCTGCTGCACAGCACCAGTCACGAGAATATCTCCCTGTTGCCGTCGAGCACCGCGCTGGCCACGCTCGAGCGCCAGTCACCGGGGCAGAGTGGCCTGGGTCTGGTAATCGCCAAGAGCCTGGCGCAGCTGTGGGAAGATTTCGATCATGCTGTCATCGACAGCCCGCCACTGCTCGGCGTACTGATGGTCAATGCCCTGGCAGCCAGCCAGCAACTGGTGATTCCGGTACAGACCGAGTTCCTCGCGGTGAAGGGCCTGGAGCGCATGATCACCACGCTGGCGATGATCAACCGTTCGCGCAAGCAGGCCTTGCCCTACACCATCGTGCCGACGCTGTTCGACCGTCGTACCCAGGCGTCCATGAGCACGCTGCGGGTGCTGCGCAATACCTATCCCGAGCACCTGTGGCCGGCCTATATTCCGGTCGATACGCGCTTGCGTGATGCCAGTCGGGCAGGGCGGACGCCTTCGCAGTTCGATGCGGGCAGCCGTGGCGTGATCGCCTATCGGGCACTGCTCAAGCATCTTCTGACTCATCACCCGGCGGCGCAGGTGGCTTGAAATGAGCGTCTGTGTTGAACTGCGACACTCAAGTCGGAGCATGCAGCGGCCGATAGGCTGTCAAGATCTTATTCCGGGTTCCAGTCATGAGCCGTAACCTCGCCACCGCCACGCGTTCCCAGTTGGCCCTGCAGTCCTACCTTGACGGGCTGCTACAGGAGGCCGCTGCCGAACTGGAGATGTCCGTCAGCCTCGACGAGTTCGAGGCCGCTGTGCTCGAGGAGCAGGTGCGCGATGCGCGGCTGGTTGAGCCGGTTGTGCCCGCTAGCGTGGTTGAACCGCTGGTACAGATGGACGTCGCACCGGTTGAATTACTCGCGCCGATACAAGCTCCGCTCATCGACGAGGCGCCGCCGGCGCTTGCTCCCGCTGCCGAGCTGGCGCCACAGCCGGCTGCGCTGTTGGCCGATGGTCGCCCTGCCTGGGCCGAGGAGCCGTTCGAATGCCTGCTGTTCGACGTTGCCGGGTTGACCCTGGCCGTGCCATTGATCTGCTTGGGGTCGATTTACCCACTGGAAGGTCAGGAGCTGACACCGCTGTTCGGGCAGCCGGATTGGTTCCTCGGTATCCTGCCGAGCCAGGCCGGTAACCTGAAGGTGCTGGACACTGCGCGCTGGGTGATGCCGGAGCGTTACCGAGATGACTTCCGCGAAGGCCTGCAGTACGTGATTTCGGTGCAGGGCTACGAGTGGGGGCTGGCCGTGCATCAGGTCAGCCGTTCGATTCGCCTGGACCCGAGCGAGGTCAAGTGGCGCAGTCAGCGTACCCAGCGGCCCTGGCTGGCCGGCACGGTGATCGAGCACATGTGCGCGCTGCTCGACGTCGCGGCACTGGCCGAGCTGATCGCCAGCGGCGGGGCGAAACGCCTGAATGGCGGCAAACTGCATTGAGAATTGGTGAGCCAGTGCCAACGGGCTCTTATAGTTGATGACAAGCGGGTCGACCCGCGCATGCCGCACTGAGCGGTTTTTGATGAGGCTAGGGACATGAAGAAAAGTTCTGCACAGGGTGCCGAAGATCCGATTCTGCAGTGGGTGACCTTTCGCCTGGATAACGAGACCTACGGCATTAACGTGATGCAGGTGCAGGAAGTCCTGCGTTACACCGAGATCGCCCCGGTACCGGGTGCTCCGAGCTATGTGCTGGGCATCATCAACCTGCGTGGCAACGTGGTTACCGTAATCGATACCCGCCAGCGTTTCGGCCTGGGTTCGGCGCCGGTCACCGACAACACCCGTATCGTCATCATCGAAGCGGACAAGCAAGTGGTCGGCATCCTGGTCGATAGCGTGGCCGAAGTGGTCTACCTGCGTCAGTCCGAGATCGAGACTGCACCGAACGTCGGTAACGACGAGTCGGCCAAGTTCATCCAGGGCGTGTGCAACAAGAACGGCGAGCTGCTGATCCTGGTCGAACTGGACAAGATGATGTCCGAGGAAGAGTGGTCGGAGCTGGAGAGCATCTGAGCCATGTCCGAGTTCGCCATGCTTGCCGCGGCCCTGGCCTTCGTGGCGCTGCTATGCGTGGCATTGGGCATCGTCTGCAAAGGCCTGTACCGCAACCAGCAGCGCCTGCTGGTTGAGCAGGCCAAGCGTGACGCCGTGCGCGATGCGCGGATCAGGGAGCTGAGCAAGCGTCTCGACGCCTACCTGACCGGCAGCATTCGCATGGGCGAAGAGCTGCATGAGCTGCGCCGAGTAGTGGCGCCGCTGCCGGACAAGGTCAGCCAGATCGAACAGCGTGACCCCAGCAGCCTGTCGTTCACCCAGGCTGCTCGCCTGGTGGGCATGGGCGCCAGCGTCGATGACCTGACCCAGTCCTGTGGCCTGAGCAAGGCCGAGGCCGAGCTGATCAGCCGCCTGCACCAGCCCAAAAAACCGTAGGAGCGGCTTCAGTCGCGAAGCTTTGAACCGCTTGGCAACAGCTAACGCAGACATAGCCAAGCTTTTTCTTGCCCTGCATGTGTTCCGTCGCGAAATCAGCGAGTCGGCCCGCTCAAGCGGGGTAGCGTCGGCGTCACGTCGCGCTCGCCGTCCTGCCCCTGCTCGAAACCTTCCGGTGTCTTGCCCTGCAAGTACCAGGCGAAGGCGATGATCTCGGCAATGCAGCGATACAGCGCTTGCGGAATGGCGTCGCCCAGTTCCAGGCGCGCCAGCAGACGCACCAACTCGGCATTTTCGTAAATGGGCACTTCGTATTCGCGAGCGATGGCGAGGATGGCTTCGGCCAGTTCGTCATCACCCTTGGCGCTGAGTATTGGCGCGGTTTGCCCGTCATAGTTGAGGGCGATGGCCTGACGCGCTTCGGACTGCGACTTGCGGCTCATGCGGTTTCGTCCACCCAGCGTTGTTCCAGCGAGGTCTTCGGCCCTTGCGGCGGCATGCCCTGGCTGCAGGCCAGTTCGCCGACTTCCAGGCCCGCGGCTTGCAGGCGCTCACGCAGGTTGCCCAGTTCGGCGTTGATCAGCGATGCGGTATCGGCGCGTTCGGCCCATAACTGGCTGGAGAGGCTGCCGCGTAGCAACTGAGCCCGAACCTGCAGTGGGCCAAGGTGGTCGAGATCGAAGGCCAGTTCCACGCGCCAGAGTGTTTCCTTCTGTTCCGCTTTTTCCGCCTTGGCGCTGTCTTCGCGCTGCAGTTTGACCTGCAGCGGAATCACCTCCTGCTGATGGCGCATGGGCAGCTCCAGCTGCCAGGTGGTCAGCAGGTTGCCGTTGGCGTCGACCTGGGTTTGCGCGAGGCTCGACAGTTGGTGGGTCTGCAGCCGTGAGACGGCCGCTGCGGCGAGCTTCAGCAGGGTTTCCAGGTCGGCTTCGCCATCCATGTTCTGCAGCAAGCGTGAGGGCAGGGGAAAGGTCAGCGCCTGTTGGCGTGCCGACCCGGCAGCGCCTGCGCCGAGCAGTTGCCGGGCCAGGTTGGGCAGGTTCTGGCCGAGGGCGTTCTGCAGGCCGGCAAGGGGACCGGAAACCCCTGGCAGTTGCGGCATCAGCTGGGCGATCAGACGCAGTAGGTTGGCCTTCAGGTCCTGCGGCAGTGTACCGGTCTGGCCCTGCAGCAGTTTGGCTTCGAGCAGCACACCGCTGCCTTCGAGTGCCTGGGCCAGGCCCTTGGCGGTACTCAGCTGGGTGCTGTCGGGGAGGGCGCCAAGTAGTTTGTCGATACTGCCGCGCAGGGCTTCATCGCCGCCGCTCAGCTTCTGCAGGCCCTTGAACAGACCCTCCAGCGATGCCTGGCGATTCTGCTGGGCGGCCAGTTGCTGGCCCAGTACCAATTGATCGAGGCGGCCACTGAGCGGCAGGAAGGCGAGGCTCTGGCTGCCCTGCACCTGCGCGCTGAGCAGGCTGCCGAGCGGCAGCGCCTGCGGACTGTCGAGCGCCAGCTGGCTGCCGGCGAGCGGGGTATTGAGCAGGTTCACCACCAGGCGATAGATTGTCTGCGCATTCTGTGTCGGCAGCGGGGCGCTGCTGACGACCTTGCCCTGCACCAGCGTGCCGGGTGGTAGTTGTTGCAGGTCAAGGCTGGTCAGCGGCTTGTCACCGCCAGCCTGCAAGGCCAGCGCCAGGCGAGTCTCGGACAGTGCTGTGACCACCAGTGCGCTGCCCTGGGCCAGTGGCCTGGGGCTTTCGGCTTGCAGAGTCGCCTGCTTGCCACCGGCGAGGGTCAGTTTGAGCAGCAGTTGGAAGCTTTGCGCCTGCTCACGAATCGCCACGACTTCGGCCTTGGCGCTTTCGCCGGCCGCCAGCATGCCTTCCAGCGGCTGCAACAGACGCACGGCCATGTCTGCGGCAGTCGCAGTGTTGCGAATCACCGGCACGGCAGGGGGAAGCGGGCGTGGGCTGCTGATTTCGCTCATGGGCTCTCACGTATCTGATGGTGTACTGCTTCGCGAGTACAGCCTAAGGCCGATTTGCCTGCGACAGATTAACACCCTGTCGAAAATGCTGACTGCGGGGACAGTGACGCGACATGTATAATGCCGTCCCGTTGCGCAGCGCACTTCCGGCACGCGTCAGTATAGCGGCCGGAGCACCGTCGACTTTAACCCTGCCAGGTATCGATGACCCGTCCCGTTCCCCTTCTCGAAGCCGTGGCGCTCAGCTGTGAGCGGGACTGGCGCATGCTCTTCGAGCAGTTGCACTTCGCTCTGCAGCCAGGCGACATGTTGCAGATCAGCGGCCCCAACGGCAGCGGCAAGACCAGCCTGTTACGGCTGATCGCTGGCCTGCGTCAGCCGACCTCCGGCGACATCCTTTTGCAGGGCCAGGCCCTGGCCGAGCAGCGCAGTGAACTGGCGCGCAACCTGTTGTGGATTGGCCATGCCGCCGGCATCAAGGGCCTGCTGACTGCCGAAGAGAACCTGGCCTGGCTCTGCGCGCTGCATCGCCCGGCCAATCGCGAGGCGATCTGGCAGGCGCTGGAAGCGGTCGGCCTGCGCGGTTTCGAAGATGTTCCCTGCCATACCCTGTCGGCCGGCCAACAGCGCCGTGTCGCGCTGGCACGCCTTTATCTGCTCGACACGCCGCCGCTATGGGTGCTCGATGAGCCTTTCACTGCGCTGGACAAGAGTGGCGTGGCGCAACTCGAAGCGCACCTGGCCGGCCATTGCGAGCGTGGTGGCGTCGTGGTGCTGACTACTCACCACAGCCTGCAATGCACACTGGCGACCTATCGCAATCTGGATCTGGGGCAGTACGCCGCATGAGCAACGTTTTCACTCAACTGCTGTCGCGCGAAATGCGCCTGCTTGCTCGTCGTCCGTCCGACCTGGCCAACCCCCTGGTATTCTTCGCCATCGTGATTGCGCTGTTCCCGCTGGCGGTGGGGCCAGAGACGCAATTGTTGCAAACCCTTTCTCCGGGTCTGGTCTGGGTCGCAGCCCTTTTGGCCGTGCTGCTCTCGCTGGACGGGCTTTTCCGCAGTGATTTCGAGGATGGCTCGCTGGAACAGTGGGTCCTTTCGTCGCACCCCCTGCCTCTTCTGGTGTTGGCCAAGGTGCTGGCACACTGGCTTTTCAGTGGTCTGGCGCTGGTTTTGCTGGCGCCTGTGCTGGCGCTGATGCTTGGTCTGCCTGGGCGTTGCCTGCCGGTACTGCTGATTTCCCTGCTACTCGGCACCCCGGTGCTGAGCCTGCTCGGCGCGGTGGGCGCGGCGCTCACCGTTGGTCTTAAGCGCGGCGGCCTGCTGCTGGCGCTGCTGATCCTGCCGCTGTACATCCCGGTGCTGATTCTTGGCAGCGGGGCGCTGCAGGCGGCCTTGCAAGGACTGCCGGCTAGCGGTCACCTGTTGTGGCTGGCCAGCCTCACCGCCCTGGCGGTGACCCTGACACCTTTTGCGATTGCCGCCGGTCTGACCATCAGTGTCGGCGAATAAGAACGAACCGTGATGTAGCCCGGATGCAATCCGGGAGCTCTCGACAGCCTCCCCGGATTGCATCCGGGCTACGTGTAGATGATGAGTCGACTGAATGAACTGGACGTGGTTTCACAAGTGGGGTTCGCCCAAGTGGTTCTATGAGATGAGCGGCCGCTGGCTGCCTTGGCTCAGTATCGCTGCTGTGTTGCTGATCGCCGCTGGCCTGATCTGGGGCCTGGCGTTCGCGCCGCCGGACTACCAGCAGGGCAATAGCTTTCGCATCATCTACATTCATGTTCCGGCGGCTTTCCTGGCGCAGTCGATCTACGTGACCCTGGCGATCGCCGGCTTGGTCGGGCTGGTGTGGAAGATGAAGCTGGCCGATGTCGCCCTGCAGCAGGCTGCCCCCATCGGCGCCTGGATGACCGCCATCGCATTGCTCACGGGGGCCATCTGGGGCAAACCGACCTGGGGCACCTACTGGGTATGGGACGCGCGCCTGACCTCGATGCTGATCCTCCTGTTCCTGTATTTCGGCGTCATCGCCCTGGGCAATGCGATCAGCAACCGCGACAGCGCTGCCAAGGCCTGTGCCGTGCTCGCGATCGTCGGTGTGGTCAACATTCCGATCATCAAGTACTCGGTGGAATGGTGGAACTCACTGCACCAGACCGCCACCTTCAAGATCACCGAAAAACCGGCCATGCCGATGGAGATGTGGCTGCCGCTGCTGCTGGCGGTGCTGGGGTTCTACTGCTTCTTCGGCGCCGTGCTGCTCTATCGCATGCGTCTTGAAGTGCTCAAGCGTGAAGCGCGCAGCAGTTGGGTGAAAGCCGAAGTGCAGACATTGGTGGAGGGCAAGGCATGAGTTTCGCGTCGTTCTCCGAGTTTCTCGCCATGGGCACTCATGGTGTATTCGTCTGGAGTGCCTACGGCGTCAGCCTGGCGATCCTGGCGTTGAATGTGGTGCTGCCAATCCTGGCGCGCCGCCGTTACCTGCAAGACGAGGCGCGTCGTTTGCGCCGGGAGAAATCGAAGTGAATCCGGTTCGCAAGAAACGCCTGTACATCGTTCTGGCCATCCTCTGTGGCGTCAGCATCGCCGTGGCGCTGGCGCTGACCGCGCTGCAGGAGAACATCAACCTGTTCTACACCCCGAGTCAGATCGCCAATGGCGAAGCCCCGGAGGGTACGCGCATTCGTGCCGGTGGCCTGGTCGAAGAGGGCTCGGTGAAGCGCTCCCCCGATACCCTGGAAGTCGACTTCGTCGTCACCGACGGCGCCCACGGCGTGACCATTCGCTACAGCGGCATCCTGCCGGATCTGTTCCGTGAGGGGCAGGGCATCGTCGCTCTGGGCCGGGTCAATGCTGAGGGCGTGTTGGTGGCCGACGAGGTACTGGCCAAGCACGACGAGAACTACATGCCGCCTGAAGTCATGCAGGCCCTGGAAAAGAGCGGAATGATGCAGAAGCACAATGAGGCCCAAGCCGCCAAACAGGGCTATCAGCAGGAGAGCGCACAATGATCCCCGAGCTCGGCCATCTGGCGATGATTCTGGCGCTGTGCCTGTGCCTGGTACAGGCGACGCTGCCGCTGATCGGTGCCTGGCGCGGTGACCACCAATGGATGAGCCTGGCGCAGCCGGCTGCCTGGGGTCAGTTCGCCTTTCTGTTGTTTTCCTTCATCTGCCTGACCTACGCCTTCATGGTCGACGATTTCTCCGTCGCCTACGTGGCCAACAACTCCAATACGGCACTGCCCTGGTACTACAAGTTCAGCGCGGTATGGGGCGCGCACGAAGGCTCTCTGCTGCTGTGGGCGCTGATTATGGCTGGCTGGACCTTCGCCGTGGCGATCTTCTCGCGCCACCTGCCGGAGGAGATGCTGGCCCGCGTACTGGCAGTGATGGGCATGATCAGCATTGGTTTTCTGCTGTTCCTGATCGTCACCTCCAACCCCTTCGAACGTCTGCTGCCGAACTCGCCGGCTGATGGCCGCGACCTCAATCCCTTGTTGCAGGACTTCGGCCTGATCGTCCATCCGCCGATGCTGTATATGGGCTACGTCGGTTTCTCGGTGGCCTTTGCCTTCGCCATCGCCGCATTGCTCGGCGGCAAGCTCGATGCGGCCTGGGCGCGCTGGTCGCGGCCCTGGACTACCGTTGCCTGGGCTTTCCTTGGTATCGGTATCGCTCTGGGTTCCTGGTGGGCTTACTACGAGCTCGGCTGGGGCGGCTGGTGGTTCTGGGATCCGGTAGAGAACGCCTCCTTCATGCCCTGGCTGGTGGGTACTGCGCTGATTCACTCGCTGGCAGTCACCGAGAAGCGTGGCGTGTTCAAGAGCTGGACGGTGTTGCTGGCCATCGCCACCTTCTCCCTCAGCCTGCTCGGCACCTTCCTGGTTCGCTCGGGCGTGCTCACCTCCGTGCATGCTTTTGCCACCGACCCGGAACGCGGCGTGTTCATTCTCGCCTTCCTGCTGGTGGTGGTGGGCGGTTCGCTGGCGTTGTTCGCCGTGCGCGCGCCGGTGGTCAAGAGCCAGGTCGGCTTTGGCTTGTGGTCGCGTGAGGCGCTGCTGTTGGTCAACAACATCGTGCTGGTGGTGTCGGCCGCGATGATTCTGCTCGGCACCCTCTACCCGCTGGTGCTCGATGCGCTGACCGGCGCCAAGCTGTCGGTCGGCCCGCCTTACTTCAACGCGCTGTTCCTGCCGCTGATGGCACTGCTGATGGCGGTGATCAGTGTCGGCGTGCTGGTGCGCTGGAAGGATACCCCGCTGAAATGGTTGGGCAGCATGCTGGCACCGGTGCTGGTGGCCAGCGTGGTGCTGGCGGTAGTCGCCACTTTCCTGCATGGCGATTTCCACTGGGCCGTTCTGGCCGTCTGCCTGCTGGCCTTCTGGGTGATCCTGGCTGGCGTGCGCGACATCCTCGACAAGACCCGGCACAAGGGCCTGCTAAAAGGCCTGCCGAGCCTGGGCCGCAGCTACTGGGGCATGCAGATGGCGCACTTCGGTTTCGCCGTATGCGCCCTGGGTGTGGTGCTCACCAGCCTTGGCAGCTACGAGCGCGATCTGCGTATGGCGCCGGGTGACTCGGTGGAATTGGGCGGCTATCGCTTCCAGTTTGAGGGCGCGGTGCATCATGAAGGCCCCAACTTCATTTCCGACAAGGGCACGGTGCGTGTGTTCGACGGCGAGCGGCAGATCAGCGTGCTGCACCCGGAGAAGCGCCTGTACACCGTGCAGCAGGCGACCATGACCGAGGCGGGCATCGATGCCGGCTTCACTCGCGACCTGTTCGTCGCCCTCGGCGAGCCGCTGGAGCAGGGCGCCTGGGCCGTACGCATTCACATCAAACCGTTCGTCCGCTGGATCTGGCTGGGCGCGCTGCTGATGGGCTTCGGCGGCTTCCTCGCTGCAGCCGACAAGCGCTACCGCATCAAGGTCAGAACCCGCGTGCGCGAAGCCCTGGGCATGCAGGAGGCCAGCGCATGAGACGCCTGCTTCTGCTGTTGCCGCTGCTGGCCTTTCTGGCGATTGCCGTATTCCTCTATCGCGGCCTGTTCCTCGACCCGTCCGAGTTGCCCTCGGCGCTGATCGGCAAGCCGTTTCCGGCTTTCAGCCTGCCGGCGCTGGACGATCCCGAGCGCACCCTCAGCGAGGCCGACATCAAGGGTAGGCCGGCGCTGGTCAATGTCTGGGCCACCTGGTGCCCGGCTTGCCGACACGAGCATCCGGTGCTGAACAAGCTGGCCGAGGCCGGCGTGGTGATCCATGGGGTCAACTACAAGGATCAGCGCGAGCCGGCGCAGCAATGGCTGCGCGATCTGCACAATCCCTATCAGCTCAATATCGAGGATGCCAAGGGCAGCCTGGGATTGGATCTGGGGGTGTACGGCGCGCCGGAAACCTTCTTCGTCGATGCCAAGGGCATCATCCGCCACAAGTTCGTCGGCACCATCGACGAGCGTGTCTGGCGTGAGAAGCTGGCGCCGATCTACCAGCAATTGGTTGACGAGGCCCAGCCATGAAGCGTCTGTTGATTTCTGCCGGTTTGGCGCTGGGGCTGTTGGCCAGCGCGCAGGCCGCCATCGATACCTTTGAGTTCGCCAACGACGCCGAGCGTCAGCGCTACCGCAGCCTGATCGAAGAACTGCGTTGCCCGAAGTGCCAGAACCAGAACATCGCCGACTCCGATGCGCCGATCGCCACGGACCTGCGCAACGAGATCTTCCGCATGCTCGAAGAGGGCAAGAGCAACGAGGAAATCATCGATTTCCTGGTCTCGCGCTATGGCGACTTCGTGCTCTACAAGCCGCCGCTGACCAGTCGCACGCTGCTGCTCTGGTACGGCCCGGCCGGCATGTTGGTAATCGGCTTCGGTGTGCTGGGGGTGATTCTCCTGCGCCGTCGCAGCCAGAACAAAGACCGCTCTGCTGCTGGCCTCTCCGTCGATGAGCAGGCGCGCCTCGCCGCATTGCTCGAGCAAAACTCTCAGGACAACAAAGACCGATGATCGATTTCTGGTTGCCCGCCGGGCTGCTGTTGCTGACTGCCCTGGCTTTTCTGTTGATTCCGGTACTGCGTATTCGCAAGCTGCAGGCCGAAGAAGACCGTACCGCACTCAACGTCACCCTCTATCAGGAGCGCCTGCAGGAGCTGGAAAACCAACTCCAGGCTGGCGTGCTCGATGAAGCGCAGATGGAGGCCGGTCGTGCCGAGGCGGCGCGCGAGCTGCTGGATGATACCGAAGGCGTGCAGCGCCGCAGCAGCGTGCTCGGCGGCAAGATTCCGCTGGTGTCGGCGCTGCTGGTGCCGGTGCTGGGGGTTGCCCTTTATCTGCACTGGGGCGCTGTCGATGAGGTCGTACAGACTCGCCAACTGGCCGCTGCGCAGCCGCAAAGCATCGAGGAGATGACTGCGCGCCTGGAGCAGACCGTGCAGCAACAGCCGGAGTCTGCCGAGGCCTGGTACTTCCTCGGTCGTACCTATATGGCGCAGGAGCGTGCCGGCGATGCCGCCAAGGCCTTCGAGCGTGCCGTTGAGATCGCCGGGCGTGCCCCGGAACTGCTCGGCCAATGGGCGCAGGCGCTGTATTTTGCCGAAGGCAAACAGTGGAGCGAGCGACTGCAGGCGCTTACCGACGAAGCGCTGCAGGCTGATCCGGAAGAGGTCACCAGCCTCGGTCTGCTGGGTATCGCTGCCTACGAAAGCCAGCGCTATGCCGATGCCGTGCGCTACTGGGAGCGTCTGGTCGCCGTGTTGCCGGAGCAGGATCCGTCCCGTGCGGCCATCGCCGGTGGTATCGAACGTGCCCGCCAGCAGATGGCTGAGGGCGAGCAGCCCAGCGCTGCAGCCGAGCCGGACGCCAAGGTTCAGGCGCTGCAGGTCAGCGTATCGCTGGCGCCCGACGTGCAGCAGAACGTGCAGCCGGACGATGCCGTGTTCATCTTTGCCCGTGCCCTCAGTGGCCCGCCGGTGCCGTTGGCGGTCAAGCGCCTGAAGGTTTCCGACCTGCCGGCGCAAGTCAGCCTGTCGGATGTGGATGCGATGATGCCACAGCTGAAAATCTCCCAATTCGATCAGGTGCAACTGGTGGCGCGTATATCGCGCGCCGGCAATGCCACTCAGGGTGAGTGGATCGGCCAGAGCGGTTCTGTAGCCAACTCGGCCACTGACGTACAGACGCTACTGATCGACAGCCGTGACGGGCAGCCATAGTGAAGCGTTTGGTGCTGGCCTGCGTACTCGGGCTTGGCCTGAGCGGCTGCGTATTGCAGCAACCGAGTACACCGGTTGGCCAGTTGCCGCCGGTGCAGCAGCCGTCGCACCCGCGCTATGCGCCGCCGCCTGGGGTAAAGAGCCACTGGAATCCGGGTTTGGGCGTCTATGTGGTCGAAGGCGCACGTGATCTGTACTACCGCGAGCGTATCTTCTACCGCTGGGACGGCGGCTGGAGCTGGTCGTCGCAAGCCGGCGGGCCGTGGAAGGATACCGACAGCTCCGGCATTCCACCGGGGTTGTTTCGTCAGTATCAGAATCGCTGATCGGCCGTCACACGCGGGGCGACGGTTGTAAACCTCCGTATCGATCAGGTGAGTTTCAACCCAGGCTTATACCCCAGCCTCCATATATGAAAACGGCGCCCGAAGGCGCCGTTTTTGTTGGTGCGATTCAGGCTCAATGCGCCCAGATCAAGCCCACCAGCAGGTAGCTGATCACTGTCACCAGCACCACGCCGAACAGGTTGAGGGCGAAGCCCGCTCTGATCATCGACTGTATCTTCATATGCCCGGTGCCGAACACGATGGCATTGGGCGGCGTTGCCACCGGCATCATGAAGGCGCAACTGGCAGCGATGGCGGCAGGAATCGCCAGCAGCTCGGGCGGCATGCCCTGCGACACGGCCAGCGCACCCAGCAGCGGCAGGAAGGCCGCGGCGGTCGCTGTGTTGGAAGTGATCTCGGTGAGGAAGATGATCACCAACACCACCACGCCGACCATCGCGATCACTGGCAGGGCGCCCAGTGCGCCGAGGCTCTGTGCGATCCACTCGGCCAGGCCGGTGCTGCGGATTACACCGGCCAGCGACAGGCCGCCGCCGAACAGCAGCAAAACGCCCCAGGGCAGCTTGCTGGCACTTTCCCAGTTCATCAGGAACACGCGCTGTTTGGCATCCACCGGGATGATGAACAGCGCCAGTGCCGCTGCGATGGCAATGCTGGTGTCGTTGACGCCCGAGATCCAGTCGGCGATCAGCGGCTGGAATATCCAGGCCAGTGCCGTGACCACGAACACCAGCGCCACCAGCTTCTCGCCACGGCTCAGCGGGCCGAGTTCGGCCAGCTCGCTGCGGATCAGCTGCGTGCTGTCGTGCCCGGCCAGGTTGAAGCCACCTCGCGTCAGCCACCACCAGGTAAAGGCCAGCATCATCACCGCCACCGGTACGCCCAGCAGCATCCACTGGCCAAAGCCGATCTGTACGTCGTAGTTGTCGGCGAGGAAGGCAGCCAGCAAGGCGTTCGGCGGTGTACCGATCAGCGTTGCGATACCGCCGATGCTGGCGGCGTAGGCGATGGCCAGCAGCAGGGCGGTGGCGAAACGCTCACGATCGGCTTCGTCGGTGCTCTTCTCGCTGGTGAGCATGCCGATTACCGAAAGGCCGATGGGCAGCATCATGATGGTGGTGGCGGTGTTGCTCACCCACATGCTGAGGAAGGCCGTGGCCATCATGAAACCGGCGATTTGCCTGCTGGGCTTGCTGCCCATGGCCAGCAGTGTCATCAGCGCGATGCGCTTGTGCAGGTTCCAGCGCTCCATGGCCAGGCCCAAAACGAAACCACCGAGGAACAGGTAGATGGTCGGGTTGGCGTAGGGCGCGGTGGCTGCATTGAGACTGTCGATGCCCAGCGCCGGGATCAACAGGATCGGCAGCAACGAAGTGGCCGGGATCGGAATGGCTTCGGTCGACCACCAGGTGGCCATCAGCAGGGCCAGGCCGATGGTAGCCCAGGCTGTGCTGGAGAGGCCGGCTGGCGGCTCGGTGACCAGGCAGACGAGCAGTAGCAAGGGGCCCAGGATCAGGCCAATCCAGGCGGCCTTGGCAGGTGCCGTGGATTCATTGGTGGTAACGGCCATGGCGCGCTTCCTTCAGCTAAAAAAGGCGGGCTTTATAGCCCATAGGGCGACTTTATGACCACGCGGTGGTTGATCGGTTTTGCTTCAGTCTGTTTCAGGCCTGCTTGGCGCCGCCGATGACGGCTCGGCCTGTCTGCTGAACAGTGGTCCACCGCAGCGACTACAGAACGCCGCGCTGTATTCGTGGCGGTTCTTCCGGCAATGCGGGCAGTCGTGCTCCATCAGCCCGTCCTGGCGCATGGCGTTGGCCAGTTCGGCGGTGAAAATGCCGGTGGGCACGGCGATGATCGAGTAGCCGGTGATCATCACCAGCGTGGCGAGCATCTGGCCTACGGGTGTTTGCGGGGTGATGTCACCGAAACCCACAGTGGTCAGCGTCACCACTGCCCAGTAGATACCGGTGGGAATGCTGGTGAAGCCATTGGCTGGGCCTTCGATGACGTACATCAGCGCGCCATACACGGTGACCAGGGTCGAGACGCACACCAGAAACACCACGATCTTCTGCTTGCTGCCGCGCAGCGCTACCAGCAGGAAGTTGGCCTGGGTCAGGTACTGGCGCAGCTTGAGCACACGGAAGATACGGATCATGCGGATGACGCGGACGATCATCAGGTACTGCGCATCGGCGAACATCAACGCCAGGATCGCAGGCAGCACTGCGAGCAGATCCACCAGGCCGAAGAAACTGAAGGCATAGCGCATCGGCTTGGGCGAGCTGTACAGGCGCAAGCCGTACTCGATGGCGAACAGCGCGGTGAAAAACCACTCCAGCGCGCCGAACACATCGGCGTACTGGTTGTGGAAGTGCTCGATGCTGTCGAGCATCACCACTATCAAGCTGGCGAGGATGGTCACCAGCAGCCAGTTGTCGAAGCGCTGCGCTGCGGGCGTGCTGGTTTCGAAGATGATGATGTAGATGCGTTGACGCCAGCTCTGCCGGTTCTCCATGGCCAAGGTCCAAATTACGCGAAAGGGCACAGCCTAGGCAGGAAGGCAGAGTGAGGGCAAGGCCGTGGTTGTGCTTGCTGCTCTGTTCTCAATCCCCTTCCAGCGAAGACTCCTCCCGCGGATCACCGAGCACGAAGGTTTCACCGGTGACCGCTGTAATCCGTGCGGTGCCCAGATTGAGTAGCTGCCACTGCCATTCACCGTAACGGGTGCTCAAGGTGCCATGGGCCTGGCAGGGGCTGTGGAGGTACCAGTCGTGCTCCTGGCGGTGGGTGATGAGGAGGGCGTGACGCAGGAAATCGGCGACCATTGCTTCTCTGACCTTGAAGCTCTGGCAGTTGTCTTGCTCCGGGCCGAGTCCATCTGCGATCACCACGATATCGCTGACCGGGCCGATCAGGCTCGGGTTTGACTCTGCGCAGGTCGTAGCGGTTGCCAGTAGCAAGCTGAGGCCGAGAATTCGTCTGTCCATGTTCCGCGCGCTCCCTTTGCGGTCGGTTGCGCGATTCTAGAATGTCGGGGTGCTGTCCTTGACTGCCTTTTGCCAACTTTGTGCACCGGCCCTGATCAGCCAGCAGGCGAGGATGAAAGGCATGGTCAGTGCCGGTAGTCCGAGGGCGCTGAAGCCGGGTTGCAGCAGCAGGGCGAGCAGGATGCCGAGGGCCGGTACCAGTGGGCTACGGTGTACCTGGGCCATGGCGATGGCGGCGAGGGTGGCGTTATAGCCATAGAGACCGGCGAGGGCACCATCGCTGGGCCAACCATGGAAAATCGCCAGGGCGAAGCCGCTGCTAGAACCCAGCAGCGCCCACAGCGCCATGCGGCCATCGGCCAGGCGCAAGCCGAGCAGCAGGCACAGGCCGGCCAGTGGCGAGTCGAGGAAGATGACCTGGCCCAGGCCGCGCAGCACGGCGAGCATCAGTTGCAGGAAGTTCAGTTCCGGTGCGCTGGGCGCGCTGGTGGGGGTTGCAAGTGGCATCTGCAACTGGGTGACCAGAGCCAGCAACAGCCAACCCAGCAGCACGAAGGGAAAGGTGAAGGCGGGCAGCCAGCTATGCTGGCGCATGCGCCGCATCCAGGGTGCCAGCAGCAGGCTGGACAGGGCGGAGCTGGCGATGATCAGCCCGGGCAGCAGCGGTGTCCATGGCAGTTTCAGGCTGAGCAGTAGACCGAGCAGGATGCCGTTGTAGCCGTACAGACCAATGGCGATGTCCGCTTCCGGGTAGCCGCGGCGCTGCGCCACCCACGTCGAGGTCAGGCCGCCGAGCAGGGCACCGGGTAGCAGCTCGGGTGCGCCGATAAGGATGGCAATCAGTACCAGCAGGCCGCAGCCGGGGTGCTGTTGCAGGAATATCTGGGCGAAGCCGCTGAGCAGGGCGCGCAGGCTGAGCAGGGCAGGGTGTGAGGTTGGTAGTGGAGGCATGATGTATGCGCCAAGAGAGCCCTCTCCCCCAGCCCCTTTCCCGCACGCGGGAGAGGGGAGCCGTCCGTGTCGTTTGGAGGAGCCGTGTAGGGTGCGCCGTGCGCACCACAACCGCCTTGCCATAGCAGGTGCGCAAGGCCTAGGCGGCCCCGCGACATCCTACGTTGGCTTTATGCGTAGCCCGGATGAAATCCGGGAATCAGGAGTCGAGCATTCCCCGGATTTCATCCGGGCTACGATTCTTTATTGCGTTGAGAATCGCCGGCTCAATGCAGGGTTTCGATCCTCAGGCTGTTGGTGCTGCCGGGCTGGCCGAAGGGTTCGCCGGCGGTGATCACCACGGTTTCACCACGCTGGGCCATGCCCTGGGCCTGGGCGATTTCCAGCGCGGTGCTGGTGACTTCCTCGACCTTGCGCAGGCGCTCGTTGACCACCGAATAGATGCCCCAGGCCACGGTCAGGCGGCGGGCGGTGGTCAGGCTCGGCGTCAGGCTCAAGATCGGCGCCTTGGGTCGCTCGCGCGAGGCGCGCAGGCTGCTGGCACCGGATTCGCTGTAGTTGACCAAGGCCGCGACTGGCAGGATCGAGCTGATGCGGCGGATGGCGCAGCTGATGGCGTCGCTGGCGGTGGCTTCGGCCTGTGGGCGGCCAACGTCGAGCTGGCTCTGGTAGTCCGGGCCGTTTTCCACCTGGCGGATGATCTTGCTCATCATCTGCACGGTTTCCAGCGGGTAGTCGCCGGAGGCCGTTTCGGCCGACAGCATCACCGCATCGGCGCCTTCGGCCACGGCGTTGGCCACGTCGGTGACCTCGGCGCGGGTCGGTGCCGGCGAGAAACGCATGGATTCGAGCATCTGCGTAGCGACCACCACCGGACGGCCGAGCTGGCGGCAGGTGCGCACGATGTCCTTCTGGATGCGCGGCACGTTCTCGGCCGGCACTTCCACGCCCAGATCGCCGCGCGCCACCATGATGGCGTCGCACAGACGGGCGATTTCTTCGAGATGCTGCACTGCCGAGGGCTTCTCGATCTTGGCCATCAGGAAGGCCTTGCCCTGGATCAGCTCGCGGGCTTCGACGATGTCTTCCGGTCGCTGCACAAACGACAGCGCCACCCAGTCCACGCCCAGCTCCAGGCCGAAGGCCAGGTCGCGGCGGTCCTTTTCGGTCAGCGGCGACAGTTGCAGTACCGCCTCGGGCACGTTGACGCCCTTGCGGTCGGACAGCTCGCCACCGGCGATGACGCAGGTGTCTACGGCATCGGCCTGTTTGCCGGTCACCTTCAGGCGCAGGCGGCCGTCGTCCAGCAGCAGGCTCATGCCCGGCTGCAGGGCTTCGATGATTTCCGGGTGGGGCAGGTTGACGCGGCTGGCGTCGCCTGGCGTGGCGTCCAGATCCAGGCGCAGGTTCTGGCCGTTGACCAGCTGTACCTTGCCTTCAGCAAAGCGGCCGACGCGCAGCTTCGGCCCCTGCAGGTCCATAAGGATGCCGATGGGCTGGTTTAGCTCGCGCTCCACCTCGCGTACCCACTGGTAGCGCTGGGCGTGGTCGGCATGTTCGCCGTGGCTGAAGTTGAGGCGGAACAGGTTGACCCCGGCTTCCACCAGCTGGCGGATATGCGCGGCATCGCGGATGGCCGGGCCGAGGGTGGCGAGGATCTTTACTTTCTTGTCGGCGTTCATTGGGCAGGGCTCTAGGGGATGTTGACGTTTCGGCGCGAGTCGCGTTGCTGCGCCAAATGGCGCCAGGCTAGGCACGGGACGCAGGGAATGGTGTCCCCTTGCCAAGTTCCGTAACGACGCATGGCGTCATTTGCCGCGCAACCCGGAGGGCCGGGGCTGTTTTTGCGCGCTGTGCTACTCGTCATTTATTTGGAATACAAATCTCTTTTCACACCTTGTCTCGCGCAAAAGCAGGTTCCGGCGCGGCCGCGAGCGGAGCGTCAACAGCCCCTACAATCAGGATGGCGCGGAAATCGTTGACGTTGGTACGGGTCGGGCCGGTGACGATCAACTCGTCGAGGGCGGCGAAGTAGCCATAGCCGTTGTTGTCGTCCAGCTCGTCGCGGGCGCTCAGGCCCTTGATGCCGGCACGGGCATGGCTGTAGGGCGTCATGATGGCGCCGGCGTTGTCTTCGGAGCCGTCGATGCCGTCGGTGTCGCCGGCCAGCGCGTAGACGCCGGGCAGCCCCTTGAGGCTCTCGGTGAGGCTGAGGAGAAATTCGGCGTTGCGCCCGCCGCGGCCGTTGCCGCGCACGGTGACGGTGGTTTCGCCGCCGGAGAGAATCACGCACGGCGGCTTGATCGGCTGGCCGTGCAGTTGCACCTGACGGGCGATGCCAGCATGCACCTTGGCCACGTCGCGCGATTCGCCTTCCAGGTCGCCAAGAATCAGCACCGGCAGGCCGGCGGCTTCGGCCTTGGCCGCGGCGGCGTCGAGCGACTGCTGCGGGGAGGCGATCAGCTGGAAGTGGCTGCGGGCGAGCACCGGGTCGCCCGGCTTCACCGTTTCCGAGCGTGGATCCTGCAGCCAGGCGCGCACGTTGGCCGGGATGTCGATTTCATAGCGAGCGAGAATCGCCAGGGCTTCGGCCGAGGTGGTCGGGTCGCCCACTGTGGGGCCGGATGCGATCACCGTGGCCTCGTCGCCGGGCACGTCGGAGATGGCGTAGGTGTAGACCGTGGCCGGCCAGCAGGCCTTGGCCAGGCGGCCGCCCTTGATCGCCGAGAGGTGCTTGCGTACGCAGTTCATCTCGCCGATGGTGGCGCCGGATTTGAGCAGCGCCTTGTTGATCGCCTGCTTGTCCTGGAGGCTGATGCCCTCTGCCGGCAGCGCCAGCAGCGAGGAGCCGCCGCCGGAGAGGAGGAAGATCACCCGGTCGTCTTCGGACAGGTTCGACACCAGCTCCAGCACGCGGCGGGCGACGCGCTCGCCGGCATCGTCCGGCACCGGGTGCGCGGCTTCCACCACCTCGATCTTCCTGCAATCGGCGCCGTGCTCGTAGCGGGTCACCACCAGACCGCTGACCTCGCCTTGCCATTCCTGCTCGATCACCTCGGCCATGGCCGCGGCGGCCTTGCCGGCGCCGATGACGATGACACGACCGCTGCGGTCGGCGGGCAGATGGTCGGCCAGCACCTGGCGCGGATGCGCGGCAGCGATGGCGGTGGCGAACAGGTCGCGCAGCAGGCGTTGCGGGTCGAAGGTCATGGCGGTGTTCTCTTGTTCTGGGGGTGACGCTGGATGATCGTTCCCACGTCCGCGTGGTAACGCCTGGCGAGACGCTCAGGCGACTGCTGTTGTGTGACGCGGAGCGTCACGGGATGCATGCCCACGCAGAGCGTGGGAACGATCAATGTTCTCTCGGTGGATCGATTCCAGTCCCCAGGCGCCGCGTGGCAGCGCCTGGGGACTGGAATCGACCAACCTGGCAATCGGGCCGTGACACCTCCTGCCAGGAAGGTCGAAAGGGTGGGCCAGAAGCAAAGCCCCTCTCCCTAACCCTCTCCCATAAATGGGAGAGGGGACTGGTTTGGCGTACGCTGAAAATCCGTATAACGCCGAGCTGCTTGTCTCCCCTCTCCCGCATGCGGGAGAGGGGTCGGGGGAGAGGGCGCTCTGTTACTCGCCGCGGATATTGAAGTTGGCCATATGCTCCAGGCCCTTGATCAGGCCAGAGTGGTCCCAGCCGCTGCCGCCGAGTGCTGCGCAGGTGCTGAACACTTGCTGGGCATTGGCGGTGTTGGGCAGGTTCAGGCCCAGCTCGCGAGCGCCGGACAGCGCCAGGTTGAGGTCCTTCTGGTGCAGGCTGATGCGGAAGCCCGGGTCGAAGGTGCCCTTGATCATGCGCTCGCCGTGCACTTCGAGGATCTTCGAACCGGCGAAACCGCCCATCAGCGCTTCACGCACCTTGGCCGGATCGGCGCCGTTCTTGGCGGCGAACAGCAGGGCTTCGGCCACCGCCTGGATGTTCAGCGCGACGATGATCTGGTTGGCCACCTTGGCGGTCTGGCCGTCGCCGTTGCCGCCGACGCGGGTGATGTTCTTGCCCATGGCCTGGAACAGCGGCAGGGCGCGTTCGAAGGCGTTCGGGCAGCCACCGACCATGATCGACAGGGTTGCGGCCTTGGCACCGACTTCGCCGCCGGACACCGGGGCGTCCAGGTAGGCGGCGCCGGTGGCCTTGATCTTCTCGGCGAAGGCCTTGGTGGCGGTGGGGGAGATCGAGCTCATGTCGATCACCACCTTGCCGGTGCCGACGCCCTGGGCGATGCCGTTGTCACGGAACAGCACGTCTTCGACCTGCGGGGTGTCCGGGACCATGACGATGATGAATTCGGCTTCCTGGGCCACTTCCTTCGGGTTGGCCAGGGCGATGCCGTTGTCGCCCAGCAGGTCGGCCGGCGCCTTGTCGAAGTGCTCGGAGAAGAACAGGGTGTGGCCGGCCTTCTGCAGGTTCTGCGCCATAGGCTTGCCCATGATGCCGGTGCCGATGAATCCGATTTTAGCCATGAGAGATAACCTCGTTGAATTGTTGAATCAGGTGCACAGCCCTGTAGGAGCGGGTTTACCCGCGAAGCAGGCACCGCGGTGACTGGCACCGGCTTCGCCGGTGTTCGCGGGTGAACCCGCTCCTACAGAGGTCCGCTGTCGCCTGTCAGATCGCGTTATGGGTTTTCAGCCAGCCGAGGCCGGCGGTTGTGGTGGTCAGCGGCTTGTACTCACAGCCGATCCAGCCCTGGTAGCCGATGCGATCCAGGTGCTCGAAGAGGAAGCGGTAGTTGATCTCGCCGGTGCCCGGCTCGTTGCGGCCCGGGTTGTCGGCCAGCTGCACGTGGTTGATGGCGGCCAGGTTGCTCTCAACCGTGCGGGCCAGGTCACCTTCCATGATCTGCATGTGGTAGATGTCGTACTGCAGGTACAGGTTGGTGCTGCCGACCTTGTCGCGGATGTCCAGGGCCTGCTTGGTGGTGCTGAGGTAGAAGCCGGGGATGTCGCGGGTGTTGATAGCTTCCATGACCAGGCGGATACCGGCGCCGGCCAGCTTGTCGGCCGCATAGCGCAGGTTGTCGACGAAGGTCTTTTCCACGGTGGCGCAGTCCAGGCCCTGCGGGCGGATGCCGGCCAGGCAGTTGATCTGCTTGTTGCCCAGCACCTTGGCGTAGGCGATGGCCTGGTCGACGCCGGCGCGGAATTCCTCGACGCGATCCGGGTGGCAGGCGATGCCACGCTCGCCCTTGCCCCAGTCGCCGGCCGGTAGGTTGAACAGCACCTGCGTAAGCGCGTTGGCGTCCAGGCGGGCCTTGATCTCTTCCACCGCGAAGTCATAGGGGAAGAGGTATTCCACGCCGCTGAAACCGGCTTCGGCGGCGGCGGCGAAACGGTCCAGGAAGTCCACTTCGGTGAACAGCATGGACAGGTTGGCAGCAAAACGGGGCATGGTTGGCTCCTTTTGTTTGTCTCCCCTCTCCCATTTATGGGAGAGGGGCCGGGGGAGAGGGGATTGGTTGCATCAATCCAGCAGCGAGATGGCGGTCGGCGCGTCGACGCCGCGCTCGGCCAGTTCCTCGAACTCGTTGATGGCGTTGATCTCGGTGCCCATGGAGATGTTGGTGACGCGCTCCAGGATGATCTCCACCACCACCGGTACGCGGTGCTCGGCCATCAGGCGCTTGGCTTCGGCGAAGGCGTTCTGCAGCTCGTTCGGGTCGAACACGCGGATCGCCTTGCAGCCCAGGCCCTCGACCACGGCGACGTGATCGACGCCGTAACCGTTGAGCTCCGGCGCGTTGATGTTCTCGAACGCCAGCTGCACGCAGTAATCGATGTCGAAGCCGCGCTGCGCCTGACGGATCAGGCCCAGGTAGGAGTTGTTCACCAGCACGTGGATGTACGGCAGGTTGAACTGCGCGCCGACGGCCAGCTCCTCGATCATGAACTGGAAGTCATAGTCGCCAGACAGTGCCACGACCTGACGCTGCGGGTCGGCCTTGACCACACCCAGGGCTGCCGGAATGGTCCAGCCCAGCGGGCCGGCCTGGCCGCAGTTGATCCAGTGGCGCGGCTTGTACACGTGCAGGAACTGCGCGCCGGCGATCTGCGACAGACCGATGGTGCTGACGTAGCAGGTGTCCTTGCCGAAGGCTTCGTTCATCTCTTCGTAGACGCGCTGCGGCTTGGCCGGCACGTTGTCGAAGTGGGTCTTGCGCTGCAGGGTGCGCTTGCGCTCGCGGCAGGCTTCGACCCAGGCGCTGCGGTCCTTCAGCTTGCCAGCGGCTTTCCACTCGCGGGCAACCTCGAGGAAGGCGTCCAGCGCGTTGCCGGCGTCGGAGGCGATACCCAGGTCCGGGTTGAACACGCGGCCAATCTGGGTCGGTTCGATGTCGACGTGGATGAACTTGCGGCCCTCGGTGTAGACGTCGACCGAGCCGGTGTGGCGGTTGGCCCAACGGTTGCCGATGCCGAACACCAGGTCGGAAGCGAGCAGGGTGGCGTTGCCGTAGCGGTGCGAGGTCTGCAGACCGACCATGCCGACCATCAGCTTGTGATCGTCCGGAATCGCGCCCCAGCCCATCAGGGTCGGCACCACCGGTACACCGGTCAGCTCGGCGAACTCCACCAGCTTGTCTTGCGCGTCGGCATTGGAGATGCCGCCACCGGCGACCAGCAGCGGGCGCTCGGCGTCGTTGAGCATGGCGATGGCCTTCTCGGCCTGGACGCGGCTGGTGGTCGGCTTGGCCACCGGCAGCGGCTCGTAGGCGTCGATATCGAATTCGATCTCGGCCATCTGCACGTCGAACGGCAGGTCGATCAGCACTGGGCCGGGGCGGCCGCTGCGCATTTCATGGAAGGCACGCTGGAAGGCGCGCGGCACCTGGCCGGGTTCCATCACGGTGGTGGCCCACTTGGTTACCGGGCCGACGATGCTGGTGATGTCGACCGCCTGGAAATCTTCCTTGTGCATACGCGCACGCGGCGCCTGGCCGGTGATGCACAGAATCGGGATGGAGTCGGCCGAGGCCGAGTACAGACCGGTGACCATGTCGGTGCCGGCCGGGCCCGAGGTGCCGATGCACACGCCGATATTGCCGGCATTGGTGCGGGTGTAACCCTCGGCCATGTGCGAAGCGCCTTCGACGTGACGGGCCAGGACGTGATCGATGCCACCGAGTTTCTTCAGTGCGGCATACAGGGGGTTGATGGCAGCGCCGGGGACGCCGAACGCGGTATCGACGCCTTCGCGGCGCATAACCAGTACGGCTGCCTCGATTGCTCTCATTCTGGCCATAATCTTGTGCCTCTTTTGTTATCAGATTGTATACAAAACACCTGGCTCGGATTCTATGCAGGCCATGACTTCGCGGTCAACATTTTTTCCGATGCAGCCTGTCGCCTGGGCCAAATTCTTTTGAAACGCCCGTTTGACGGGGTTGGCAGTGCAAGCGAAGAGATGTGTCGCGATTAATGTATACAATAAAAAATAATATTGTATGTAGTGGTTGAATTTTTTGTTTCTGGTGGGATAGTGAGGGCGAGCTTTGGATTGCCTAGGGCTGTCGGCGTGCGCAGTGCCGGTTTCGCTCCGGGTGTTTCGTTCCCTTCGTCACTTCAGGAGTCACCAGCATGAGCAACTTGAACCTGCAAACCGCCAACGCCATCGGTAACCGCGCGCTGGCCGTGGGCCGCGAGATAAAGGCGGCGCCGCTGACCGTCGCCGTACTGGATGCTGGCGGGCATCTGATCAGCCTGCAGCGCGAGGACGGCGCCAGCCTGCTGCGCCCGCAGATCGCCATCGGCAAGGCCTGGGGCGCGCTGGCCCTGGGCAAGGGCTCGCGCCTGATCGCCGCCGACGCGCAGCAGCGCCCGGCCTTTATCGGGGCGGTGAACAACCTGGCTCAAGGCAGCCTGGTACCCGCGCCGGGAGGGGTATTGATTCGCGATGAACGCGGCGAAGTGATCGGCGCCGTCGGCATCACCGGCGACACCTCGGATATCGACGAGCAGTGTGCGGTGAGTGCGCTGGAGTCGCTCGGCCTGAAGGCGGATGCGGGGGTGTAGGGTTCCAGAGCAGTCGTAGGGCTGACCGGATCGCCGGCCGCTCGTAGCGACGCGAACAGTCAGCCATTGCAACGGCGTACTGCTGCGCGAGTACGGCCTACGGGATGTGGTCTGAAGGCCGAAGCTGGACGTGAAATCTCAGGGCAGGCGTAGGGCGGACTCAGCGAGCGCCAGCGAGCAGTCCGCCAAAACCCGGAAATGGCGTACTGCGCTCGAGCGCTCGGCGTATGCACGCCCTACGGTGACGGATGTCGGGAAACCCTACAACGGAACAGTCGCCTAGGCGCTGGTCACCAGTTCGGAGGCCATCGACGGCATCGGGCTGACATCACAGCCTTTGAGCACCAGGCGAATGATGGTCTGCGCGGCGGCTTCGTAGTCGGCGTCGTCCAGGCTGGCCTTGCCGGTGACGGTGGAGATCTGCCAGTCGAAGTCGGCGTAGGTCTGGGTCGCTGCCCAGATGCTGAACAGCAGGTGATGCGGGTCGACTTTCGCCATCAGGCCCTGATCGATCCAGCGCTGGATGCAGGCGATGTTGTGCTTGGCCTGGGCGTTGAGCTGTTCGGTCTGTTCCGGCGACAGGTGCGGCGCACCGTGCATGATCTCGCTGGCAAATACCTTGGAGGCATGCGGCAGTTCACGGGAGATGCGGATCTTCGAGCGGATGTAGGCGGTCAGCACTTCGCTCGGATGGCCCGGCTGGTTGAAGGGGGCAGAGGCGGCCAGCAGTGGCTCGATGATGCTTTCCAGGACCTCGCGGTAGAGGTTTTCCTTGGACTTGAAGTAGTAGTAGACGTTGGGCTTGGGCAGGCCTGCCTTGGCCGCAATGTCGCTGGTCTTGGTGGCGGCGAAGCCCTTGTCGGCGAACTCTTCGCTGGCTGCGCGCAGGATGAGCTCTTTGTTACGCTCGCGAATGCTGGTCATAAGGCCCTGTGGTTTGCTCTGCCGCCGGGCGGCGGTCGGGCATGGTAGCACCGGCTTTGCGCGAGGCTCAAGCCAGCGGCCACGGGCTGCTCAGCGTTTAACTGACTCTCGGGTCAAATTTCTGTATACAAGAATTCGCTTTTCTGTTTCTATCGCGCATAGCGTTATCCATGACAAAAAGTCTCGGCGCGTGACGCTGCAGGAGACCCACCGTGAATACCCATCAGCTCGTCGACCCATTCGGTCGGCGCATCACCTACCTGCGTTTGTCGGCGACCGATCGCTGCGATTTTCGCTGCACCTACTGCATGAGTGAAGACATGCAGTTCGCGCCGCGTGCGCAGATTCTCAGCCTGGAAGAGCTGTATGCCGTGGCCGACGCCTTTATCGGGCTGGGCGTGCGGCGTATTCGTATCACCGGTGGCGAGCCATTGGTACGCAAGAATCTGCTGAGCCTGTTGCAGCGCCTGGGTGAGCGTGACGAGCTGGATGACCTGGCCATTACCACCAATGGCTCGCAACTGGCGGAGATGGCCGCGCCGTTGCGCGCGGCGGGTGTGCGGCGCTTGAACATCAGCCTGGATTCACTGCAGCGCGAGCGCTTCGCCGCCTTCACCCGACGTGACAAGCTCGACCAGGTGCTGGCCGGCATCGACGCCGCGCGTGCCGCAGGCTTCGACAGGATCAAGCTCAACAGTGTGGTGCAGAGCGGGCGCAACGACGATGAGGTGCTGGATCTGGTCGAGTTTGCCGTCGAGCGCGGGCTGGATATCAGCTTCATCGAGGAAATGCCGCTGGGCAGCGTGGTCAGCCACAGCCGCGAGCAGACCTTCTGCTCCAGCGATGAGGTGCGCCAGCGCATCGAGCAGCGCCATGCACTGGTGCGTAGCAGCAAGGTCACTGGCGGGCCATCGCGCTACTGGCAGGTGGTCGGTACGCAGACCCAGGTAGGTTTCATCTCGCCGCACAGCCACAACTTCTGCGGCGACTGCAACCGTGTGCGTGTCACCGCCGAGGGCAAGCTGGTGCTCTGTCTCGGCCACGACAACGCGCTGGATCTCAAGCGCCTGCTGCGCGCGCATCCGGGTGACAGCGAGCGCCTACGCCAGGCACTGATCGAGGCGTTGCGTCTGAAGCCCGAGCGGCACCATTTCGCCACCGACGAGCAGGTGCAGGTGGTGCGCTTCATGAGCATGACCGGCGGTTAGTGTCGCGAGACGAATAATCTGTTGCCTATGGGCCGAGACCGCCACATCAATTACAGCAGGCTGCAGAGTCCTTGTAGGAGCCGCGCCCCGCGGCGCATGGGCCGGTTCAGACGACTGAAAAGCTTCGCCCCGAGGCGGGGCTCCTACTCAGGCCTGACGCCTGACCGACATCTAATGCCTGACGCGACACTAAGCCCTCACTGCAATCTCAAAACAACAATAAGGAGGCTTTCAATGCAGCCCGTACGACTGTGCCTGTTTTCCACCATTATGCTGACGCCCGCTGCCCTGGCGCAGACCTATGTAGTCGGCGTCGAGGACCTGCCATTCGCCCCGCACTACAGCCTCGATGGCGAAGGTCAGTACCGTGGCTTCGCTCGTGAGGTGCTGGACGCTTTCGCTGCCGACAGCGGTATCAGCCTGAGCTACAAGGCGCTACCCGTGGATCAGTTGCTGCCTGCCCTGCAGCGTGGCGAGATCGATCTCAAGTATCCCGACAGCCCGTACTGGGCCGGCGCGCAGAAAGCAGGCATGACCTTGCACTACAGCCAGGCGGTGGTCGATTACGTCGACGGCGTGCTGGTGGCGCCGCAGCGGCAGGGCCAGGCGTTGGAGAACATCCGTCGTCTGGCCATGGTGCAGGGCTGGACGCCGCGTGGATACGAAGATGCCATCGACAGTGGGCAGATCCAGCTGAGCTACAGCGATGATCTACGCCAGATGATTCGCCTGGCGTTGAAGCAGGACACTGATGGCGCCTACTTCAACGTGGTGGTGGCCACCCATTATCTGGACAACATCCGGGCGCGACCGGGTGCTTTGGTCTTTGATCCCAAGTTGCCGCATACCCGCGGCAGCTTTCACCTGTCCAGCGCTCGTCATCCACAGCTGATCGCGCGTTTCGATCGCTTTCTTGCCGAGCGCTCGGCTCAGGTTGCCGCGCTCAAGGCGAGCTATCGCGTCGAGGCCAACCTGGATAGCGACTACATCGGTCTGGAACAGTGGAAGGTGGACTTTCTCGAGCGGCAGAAAGAAAAAGCCGGCGTACAGGCGCCGGCTTCGTCTCGTCCGTGATCGTTCAGATACTGGCGTTGGCGCGTTTCAGCGCCTGCGCCTGGCCGTGCATTAGGCCGTAGTGCAGTAGCGCGCCGAGCAGGGCGCCGAGCAGCCAGGAATAACCCGACAGCTGGCTAAGAACGGGCGCCCACACCGAGGCGACGGAAAACACCGAGGCGATGGCAAAGGCGATCAGCGCCTTGCGGTTCCAGCCGCCGTCGAAGTAGTAAGCCGAGCCGACCTCGGCGCTGAACAGCTGCTGCAGATCGAGCTTGCGCTGGCGCACCAGGTAATAGTCGACGACGATGATGCCGTACAGCGGCGCCAGCACGGCGCCCAGGGTGTCGACGAAGGCGGCGATGCCGACGTTGCTGATGAAAGCCACCCACAGCGCGCCGATGAAGAAGGCGATACCCGCAGTGATGAAGCCACCGGTGCGGGCGCTGATGTGCGCCGGCGCCAGGTTGGCCAGGTCATACGCCGGCGGGATGAAGTTGGCCACCAGGTTGATGCCCACGGTCGCGGCGAAGAAGGTCAGCGCGGCGATGATGGTCAGGGTCAGGTTGTCTACCCGGGCAACGATATCGGTCGGGTTGGTCAGCGTCTCGCCGAACACCACCACGGTGCCTGCAGTGATCACCAGGGCGATCAGCGAGAAGAATGCCAGGCTCACCGGTAGGCCGAGGAAGTTGCCGATGGTCATCTGCTTCTCGCTTTTGACGAAGCGGGCGAAGTCGCCGTAGTTGATCACCACGGCGGCGAAGTAGGCGACCATGGTGCCGACCACGGCGAAGAACGCGGCCACCGGGCCGGCCTTGTACTCGCCCGTGCCACTGAAGATGTTGCCCAGCTCGCTGAGCAGACTCGGGCCGGCCTGATACCAGATCAGACCCATCAGGGCGATCATCACCACATAGACCAGCGGCCCGGCCCAGTTGAGGAAGCGGGTGATCCAGCTCATGCCGCAGACGAACAGACCGACCTGAAATAGGCAAACGATCACGTAGGACAGCCAGCCGATGGCGGTCAGCCCCATGTATACGGCCGGGTCTTGCGGCTGCAACAGCGAGTTGAGCAGCAGCGCCACGGCGGTGGAGGCGAAGTAGGTCTGCACGCCGTACCAGAAGATGGCGACGATGCCACGCACCAGCGCAGGGAAGTTGGCACCGCGCACGCCCATGCTGGCGCGGGCGAACACCGGGAAGGGGATGCCGTACTTGACGCTGGGCTTGCCGGTCAGCTGCACCAGGCCCATGACGATGCAGCCGGCGAGGACGATACCGGCCAGCACTGCCCAGCCATTGAGCCCGTAGGAGATGAACAGCGTCGCCGCCAGGGTATAGCCGAACAGGCTCTGAATGTCGTTCGACCAGACGTTGAAGATCTCGAACCAGCCCCAGGTGCGCTTCTCGGGAGCCAGTGGCGCGAGATCCTCGTTGTGTAGTGAGGGATCGATGTTCTTGATGCGAAAATCTTCGGTGTTGGACATGGACAGCTCCCAGTTTTGTTCTTGCGCCGCGGCGGCGTATGAGGAGATTTGTCTGCAGGTTCCGTTCCGATTTTGTATTCGCGTCATGACTGAATCGATGTATACAGCCATTTCGACAGTATTTCGGTGGGAACCTGACTGTCTTGTACACAGAAAATACGTTGCTGAATATGGCTTTCGGACAAATTGCACACAAAAAATAGAAATATTGTGATCAAAAACTTGACCTTGCGGTCAGTTGCATGCTTGCAAGTCGTTGATGAAGAAGCCTGATAGGCGGCCCGATTCTGCACCGATGCGGTGCCTGGTCTGATTGCGGAGCGCTGGGTTGGTGCGGCGATTCAAGCCGGTTTGATAAAGGCGGTGCGCACGGCGCACCCTACGGCCCGAGGTAGGTGGCTGTGCGCACCGGTCATCTTTCGGCGCAAAGAAAAAGGGGGAAGGGCGCGAGCGCCCATCCCCCTTTTTACCCGGCCGCTGTCCCTACCCGACGTCGGCCAAGTGCGTTGCGGCAGGGGTCAGAAGTGATACTTGACCAGTGCCTGCACGGCGGTCTGGTCAAAACGATCGTCCGACCCATCCACCGGTTTCACGCCGTACTTGGCGCGCCACATGTTGATCTCGGTGCCCACGTAGAGCTGGCGTTCCTTGCCGAACAGGGCCTTGCCCGCATCCCACTTGACCTGGATCGAGGAGCCGACCGAGGTCTGGGTGCCGGCGTCACGCGACGGCGAGCGCCAGTCGAGGAAGCCGTCGACGACGAAGTCCTGATCGCCGAGGCTGAACGGGTAAGCCGCGCTGACGGTCAGCTGGGTGGCGTAGCCGTTGCTGTCACTGTCGGCGAAGAAGGTGTGGTTATTGATCTTCACCTGATACAGGTTGGTCTTGAAGTAGGTGAAGCCGGGCACTTCCCAGTCCAGGCCGACACCATACAGGTAGTTCTCCGGGCCTGGGCCGCCTTCGCCTTTCTCGTAGGTGAAGGCAGCGAACACGTCCTTGATCGGGCCGGCGGCCAGCTTCTGCCCAGTCAGCCAGCTCAGGCTGATGCGCGGGGAGAACTCCATGTAGTAGAAGGAGTTCTTGTCATGCTGACGGAAGGTGCCGTTGTCGAAGCTGCCGCGCGACTGCACGTTGTCGGCGCGGATGTAGTCGAGGAAGTAGAAAACGTCGCCCCAGGCCCAGCCACTGGCGTGCTCGAAGGTGAAGGTGGTCTGGGTGCGCTGTTCTTCGCCGTTGAAGTTCATGCGCTGGAAGTTCTCGCCGTACAGATACGACAGGCTGTTGTCCTGCCAGTAAAGCAGGTCGCCAGCGAGTGCCTGCTGGCCGGAGAACAGTCCGGCTGACAGGGCGAGGCAGTGGGGCAGATGCTTGAGTTTCATCGGTTTTCCTTGTTGTTGTAGTGCAAGCGTGCGTCTCCCGGCGGCGTGCCGCCGGGAGTTGGGTCTAAGCCAGGGGTCAGCTTGGTCGGGCGGCCGGGTCGAGGTCGCGGCTGAGAGTCTTGAGGCTGTTGTCGTCGATGGCTGCATCGTCCGGGCGGTTCTGCAGCACGGTGTGCAGGTGCGCCTCGGGGTCGTATTCGCTTTCATCCTCTTCTTCCAGTTGCGGATCATCCGGCAGGAAGAGATTGAGCAGAATGGCGCTGAAGGCTCCGATGGTGATCGGAGAGCCGAAGATGTTCTTCAGTACGTCCGGCATGTGCGAGAGCACGTCCGGTACGCCGGCTACACCCAGGCCCAGGCCCAGGGAAATGGCCACGATCAGTACGTTGCGGCGGTGCAGGCCGGCTTCGCTGAGAATCTTGATACCGGCCACCGCGACGGTGCCGAACATGATCAGGGTGGCGCCACCGAGCACCGGCTTGGGCATCAGCTGCAGCACCGCGCCTACCACCGGGAACAGGCCGAGCAGCACCAGGATGCTGGCGATGTAGAAACCCACATGACGGCTGGCCACGCCGGTGAGCTGGATTACCCCGTTGTTCTGGCTGAAGGTGGTCATCGGCAGGCTGTTGAACATCGCAGCGACCGCCGAGTTGCAGCCATCGGCCAGCACCCCGGATTTGATCCGGCGCATGTACAGCGGACCTTTGACCGGCTGTTTGGAGATGATCGAGTTGGCGGTCAGGTCGCCTGCGGTTTCCAGTGGGGTGATCAGGAAGATCACCGCGATCGGCACGAAGGCGATCCAGTCGAAGCCGAAGCCGTACTTGAATGGTTGCGGCACGCTGATCAGCGGTACCTCGGCCATGTTGGCGAAGTCCACCCGGCCGGTGAACCAGGCGACCGCGAAGCCCAGGGTCAGGCCGATGATAACCGCCGACAGGCGCAGCACCTGCGAGGAGGCGCGGTTGAGCAGGACGATGGTGCCCAGCACCAGGCCGCCGAGGGCCAGGTGGTGCAGGGCGCCGAGGTCCGGCGCGCCATAGCCGCCGGCCAGATCGGTCATGCCCACCTTGATCAGCGACAACCCCATCAGGCAGATGATGGTGCCGGTCACCACCGGGGTGATCACCTTGCGCAGCTTGTTGATGAACTGACTGAAGGCAATCTCGACGAAGGCGGCGCAGAAGCAGATGCCGAACAGCGTGGCGAGTATCTCCTCCTCGCTGGCGCCGCGCCCTTTGACGATGAAGCCGGCGCTGAGAATCACGCTGAGAAAACCGAAGCTGGTGCCCTGCAGGCACAACAGGCCGGACCCGATCGGGCCGATGCGTTTGGCCTGGACGAAGGTGCCGAGGCCGGAAACGAACAGCGCCATGCTCACCAGATAAGGCACATGGGCGCCGAGGCCCAGCGCACTACCGACGATCAGGGTAGGGGTGATGATGCCGACGAAGCTGGCCAGCACATGCTGTAGCGCCGCGAAGATGGCAGGGGCGAAAGCTGGCGTGTCGTCCAGCTGATAGATCAGGTCGCTGTTGCCGGAAGGCGCAGCTGGGGCTTGGGTGTTGCGGTCTGTGGTCATGTCATAGCCTGCCAGTTGTTTTTATATGGTCATGGGCTTACACGAGGCTTCACGGCACCTCTGCTCCGATCGATCGAAAAATTGTCCGATCGGTCAGGATGTGCCGACTATACAACTTGTGGACATGGTTAAAAACAATTTATTTATGGATTGTGCACAAAAAACTGAACCGCCGGTCAGCTTGCGCTGCCGGCGGTTCATGGCTGTAAAAAGATGTCGCGCCCACTCATGAGCGCGACATGTGTGGCAATCAGTTGATCTGAGCGCCTTTGGCGATCCAGCTGCCAATCAGGTCGCGCTCGTCCTGGGTCATCTGGGTGATGTTGCCCAGCGGCATGATCTGCGTGGCCACGGTTTGCGCGTGGATCTTCGCTGCCTGCGCCTTCATCTGCTCCGGGGTGTCGAGCATGAAACCGGCCGGTGCGGTGCTGAACATCGGGCTAGTGGGACTCGACGAGTGGCACACGGTGCAACGCTCGTGGATCACGCTTTCGACTTGGGCAAAATCGGTGCTGGCAGCAGGTGGCGCGCTGTCAGCGGCAGTGGTTGAATCCTCGCTGGCATCGGCTTTTGCCTGGGTTTCCTCTGCAGCAGGCTCGCTGGTAGTGGAGGGGGTGCCAGGGCGGCCGGTAGCAGGAACGGGAGCGTACTTGATCGCCGGGGCTTGAGCCGTTTCCGGTGCGCTGACCGATTTCGTCTGCGGGCCGGTGACGTAAGCCAGGCAGATCATGCCCAGTGCTGCGGCCGGCAGGGTCCAGACGTATTTGCTGCTGTCGTGGCGGGTGTTGAAGTAGTGACGCACCAGCACCGCCAGAATCGCGATACCGGCCAGGATCAGCCAGTTGTATTGGCTGCCGTAGGTGCTCGGGAAGTGGTTGCTGATCATGATGAACAGCACTGGCAGGGTGAAGTAGTTGTTGTGGCGCGAGCGCAGCAGGCCCTTGGCCGGCAGGGTCGGGTCCGGCGTGGTGTTGTCTTCGATGGCTTTAACCAGCGCACGCTGGGCCGGCATGATGGTGAAGAACACGTTGCCGACCATGATGGTGCCGATGATGGCGCCGACATGGATGTACGCCGCGCGGCCGCTGAAGATCTGGCTGAAGCCGTAGGCCGCGGCGATGATCAGCACGAACAGCACGGCGCCGAGCAGGGCCGGGCGCTTGCCCAGCGGCGAATCGCAGAGCAAGTGATACGCCACGTAGCCGGCGATCATAGAGCCGAAGCCGATGACGATGCCCATGGCCGGTGACAACTCTACGCCCGGTTTGATCAGGTACAGACTGGGGTTGAGGTAGTACACCACCAACATCAGGGCGATGCCCGACAGCCAGGTGGCGTAGGCCTCCCATTTGAACCAGTGCAGGTTCTCCGGCATTTTCGGCGGAGCCAGCTTGTACTTTTCCAGGTGGTAGATGCCGCCGCCGTGAATCGCCCAGAGGTCGCCCGACAGGCCCTCGCGGGGATTACTGCGGTTGAGGTTGTTCTCCAGCCAGACGAAATAGAAGGATGCGCCGATCCAGGCGATACCGGTGATCATATGGATCCAGCGGATACCCAGGTTTAGCCATTCGGTGAAATGTGCTTCCACGATCTGTACCTCTTTCCCGGGGGAGGCACGCCAGCCCCGGGCTTCTCTTATTGGTGGGGGTTGAGGAGAAGAAGCTCGTCCTCATTGAAGAAATGCTCATCGCAGTTGTTGCCGGAACCACTGCGATCAACCACCAGGAAGTCATCCCGCTTTTCGATCGTCAGCACCGGGTGGTGCCAGACGCCGCGATGGTAATTGATGCCCTGCCTGCCATTGCTGAGGAAGGCACGGACGGACCCTGATACAGGTACATCGCCAACTGGCGCGACCACGATCAGAAAGGGGTTGCCGAACAGCGGAATGAAAGCCTGGCTGCCCAGCGGATGGCGTTCCAGCATGCGGATGGTCAGCGGCATCTCGAGCGACTCGGCGCTGAAAATGCTGATGATGGCCTGGTCCTCCGGCTGTGCGGTCTCCACGGTGGCCAGCTTGTGATAGCGGCGGGTGGAGCCATTGTTGATCATGAAGAAGTCGCTGCCGTCGGTTTCGATCACGTCACCGAAAGGGGCGAAGGCTTCTTTGCTCAGGGGCTCGATGGTCAGGCTACGCATGGCTGTTCTACTTGTTCTGTTCGGGTGGGGGGCTGCAGCGCTTACAGTTGCTGCAGGCGGAACATGGCGATCTTGTTGATCTCGGCCAGGGCAGTGGTGAACTCCTGCTCCGGCGTGTTGTGAATGCGCTCCTCGAAGGCGGCCAGGATCTGATGGCGGTTGCTGCCCTTGACGGCCTTGATGAAGGGGAAGCCGAACTTGGCCTTGTAGGCGTCGTTGAGTTCGGTGAAGCGGGCGAACTCCTCGGCGGTGCATTCGTGGATGCCGGCGCCGGACTGCTCGGCAGTGCTGGAGGCGGTCAGTTCGCCACGCACTGCAGCCTTGCCGGCCAGGTCCGGGTGCGCGTTGATCAGTGCCAGCTGCGCCTCATGACTGGCGGACAGGAGGATATCGGCCATGCGCTGCTGCAGGATGTCGATGTCGTCCACGCTATCGTCCAGGCCGAGGTCATAGGCTTTCTCGGCGACCCAGGGCGAGTGCTCATAGATGTCGGCGAAGGCTGCGACGAACGCGTCGCGGCTCAGCTTGGAAGGGGTCAGGGTCTGGAAACGGCTCATGGGCGGCTCTCTTGTTCGGTCGCGCGGAAGGGGTGGGTGGCATGCCAATGCCTGGCGATGTCGACACGGCGGGCGCACCAGACCTTGTCATGGCTCTTCACGTAGTCGATGAAGCGCGCCAGCGAAGCCAGGCGCGCCGGGCGACCGAGCAGGCGGCAGTGCATGCCGATCGACAGCATCTTCGGTGCGCCGGCTTCACCCTCGGCGTAGAGCACGTCGAAGGCATCCTTGAGGTATTCGAAGAAATCGTCGCCCTTGTTGAAGCCCTGTACCTGGGTGAAGCGCATGTCGTTGGTGTCCAGGGTGTAGGGGATCACCAGGTGCGGCTTCTCTGCCGTGCTGGCAGGGTCCCAGTAGGGCAGGTCGTCGTCGTAGGTGTCGGAGTCGTAGAGGAAACCGCCTTCCTCGCGCACGATGCGCCGGGTGTTCGGGCCCAGGCGGCCGGTGTACCAGCCCAGCGGGCGCTCGCCGGTCAGCTCGGTGAGGATGCGGATGGCCTCGAGCATGTGCTCGCGCTCGGTGGCCTCGTCCATGTTCTGGTAGTCGATCCAGCGATAGCCATGGCTGCAGATCTCGTGCCCGGCGGTGACCATCTCGCGGATCACCTCGGGGTGACGCTGGGCGGCCATGGCCACGGCGAAGATGGTCAGCGGGATGTCGTGCTTCTTGAACAGGTTGAGCAGGCGCCACACACCGGTGCGGCTGCCGTACTCGTAGAGTGACTCCATGCACAGGTTGCGCTGACCCTGCAGTGGCTGAGCGGCGACCATCTCGGAGAGGAAGGCCTCCGACTCCTTGTCCCCGTGAAGAATGTTGCGTTCACCGCCTTCTTCGTAGTTGAGCACGAAGGACAGGGCGATGCGGGCATCGCCCGGCCAGTGCGGGTGGGGCGGGTTTGCGCCGTAGCCGATCAAATCGCGTGGGTAATCAGCGTTCACTGCAGTCTTCCTATCTGGAACGTTGCGGTCACTGCGTGCCGGGTAATCGACGGCTACGCGACCGGGATGAGTAATTGTATACAAAGTTAGTTGCCGTTTGTAAATCGACTTTTCATCATTTTCTTCTCGGCGTGCCACAGCGAAAAAATTGCCGAGGTGGTCAGCAATGCGTGCTGGTTATGCCGTGGTTTCTGGCTGGCGATGATGTCAGCAGTGATCAGGTTTGGTGCATGGATAGCATTTCAATTGGATTTATTGTGTACAATTTATTGGAAAAATGTTTTATATTCGATCTGCGTGCTATCCTGCCACTGCGTCGGAGCATTGCGACGAGCCGATTTCAACAGAGTAGAGGAGGTGTGGTGTTCGTAGGGCGCCAGGCGCCGCGGGCATCCGAGACCCATGGGACGTTTGACTACACATGTACTGGATGCCGCGCACGGCTGCCCAGGGAGTGACATCAAGGTTGAGCTGTACCGCGTCGAAGGCGCGCAGCTGGAACTGATCAACAGCGTTACCACCAACCACGACGGCCGTTGCGATGCGCCGGTGCTGCAGGGTGATGACTACCGCACAGGCGTCTACCAGCTGCATTTCCACGCTGGCGACTACTACCGCGCCCGTGGCGTGAAACTGCCGGATACGGCATTTCTCGATGTTGTGGTCCTGCGCTTCGGCATCGATGCCAGTCAGGAGCACTACCACGTGCCGCTACTGATTTCTCCTTACAGCTACTCCACCTACCGCGGTAGCTGAGTGACTGGCGGGCCAATAGCCTGCCAGACGAATGCTTGTCACCCTCAGACTCGTTTGAGTCCTTACGCCCGCTCACACTGCGGGCTTTTTTTTGGGCTGTGTTTCAGGGCTGTGTTGTTGCCCGGCTTTTGTAGAGTGGGTTAGGCGCGAACCTGGATCAGGCAAACACCACCACCCCCAGCGCCGTAACCCACCATGGCGGTCTGCCGCCGCGCCGCAATGTTGGCTTACGCGGCGCCCAGGTTGCGTGGCGATCCCCATAACGACCCCCAGCGCCGCTAACCCGGCCTACGCATTGCCGCGTCTCATGCATCGCGGACGATTCACCCCATAGCCCCTTTGCCTGCCAGTTTCTGTACGCCCCTCGCGCCGCCGGATTTGCCTTGGCAACCGCTGCTGCCTGTACTGAGTGCATGCCCATGGGCCGGCGATGCGCCTCGCGGTAACCCGGATGCAATCCGGGAGTATCGAAGCTATCCCCGGATTGCATCCGGGCTACGGGCTGAGGCGCTTGGGCCGCTGCCTTGCACCAACAAGAGGTATTGAACGGCCAAACGAAAAGCCCCGGCACAGGGCCGGGGCTTCGATCAGCGCGGGGTGTTTGCCGTCAGAGGAAGGCGAACTTGGCGATGAAGATCACGCACAGCGCATAGAGGCTCAGCGAGACCTTGTCGCTCTGGCCGGTCAGCAGTTTCAGCGTGGCGTAGGTGAGGAAGCCCAGGGCGATGCCGTTGGCGATGGAGAAGGTCAGCGGCATCATCACCACGGTCACGATAGCCGGGATGGTGTCGGTATGATCCTTCCAATCGATATGCGCCATGCCGCTCATCATCAGCATTGCTACGTAGATCAGCGCGCCCGCGGTGGCGTAGGCCGGAATCATGCCAGCCAGCGGGGCGAAGAACATCGCCGCGAGGAACAGCAGGCCGACGGTGATGGCGGTCAGCCCGGTACGGCCACCCGCGGCGACGCCTGCAGCGCTTTCCACGTAGCTGGTCACCGGCGGGCAGCCGACCATGGCGCCCACAACGCTCGAGGTAGAGTCGGCTTTCAGCGCCTTGGACAGGTTCTGGATCTTGCCATCCTCATCTACCAGGTTGGCGCGGTGGGCGACGCCCATCAGGGTGCCGGCGGTGTCGAACATGTTCACGAAGAGAAACGCCAGGATCACGCTGATCATCGCCACGTTGAACGCGCCGGCGATATCCATGGCCAGGAAGGTCGGGGCCAGGTTTGGCGGCATCGACACCAGGCCACCATACTCCACCAGGCCGAGTGCCCAGCCGATGGCGGTCACGCCGAGCATGCTGAAGAGGATGGCGCCAAACACGTTGCGGTGGCTGAGCACGGCGATCAGCAGGAAGCATACGGCGGCGAGTAGCGCCGACGGGTTGCTGAACGAGCCCATGGTCAACAGGGTGGCCGGGCTGTCGACGACGATACCGGCGGTCTTCAAGCCGATCAGGCCGAGGAACAGGCCGACCCCGGCGCCCATGGCGAAGCGCAGGCTCATCGGGATGCTGTTGAGCAGCCATTCGCGGATCTTCGACAGGCTCATGATCATGAACAGCACGCCGGAGATGAACACCGCGCCGAGGGCGATCTGCCAGCTATAGCCCATTTCACCGACGACGGTGTAGGTGAAGAACGCGTTCAGGCCCATGCCCGGCGCCAGGCCCACTGGCCAGTTGGCGTACAGCCCCATCAGGAAGCAGCCCAGGGCCGCCCCGATGCAGGTGGCGACGAAGGCGGCGCCATGATCGATGCCGGCAGTGGCCATGATGTTGGGATTGACGAAGATGATGTAGGCCATGGTGACGAAGGTCGTCAGGCCGGCCAGCAGCTCGGTCTTGATGGTGGTGCGGTGCTCGGTCAGTTTGAAGAAGCGGTCGAGCAGGCCACCTCTTGCCAGTTGATTCGCGTGTTGTTCTTGTTTGACGCTTTCCACAGCGGGTACTCCTCATCTCTCTTGTTGTGTACCGCCCAGAGCCTTGCGCAAGAACAATGCTCTCTGAGGCAGGCGGTGTTTTCGGTGGTGCTTCCTGGCTAAGTTGTTGACCGAGCGGTCAAGAAGTCACTCGAGCGCGATTATGCTGTTGTATACAAAAAATGCAATTAATGTTTTTAATGTTGCATTAATCGCACCAGTCGAACCTGCGGATGGAAAAGCGCATGGATTTGGCGACAATCCCTTCAGGGCTTTAAATAAAATGCTTATAAAACAAATGGATGGAATTTTTGTTTGGTTGAGGACGACGCTCGATCTAGCGTCGGCTCGGCAGCCTGACCGGGTTCTTAGCCGCTAATGAACTGAGAAGACGGCTGTATATAAAGAAAGAATTTGTTGTTCTGCGCTCAGAGGTGGGTGATATGCAGGCGAGGGTCAGCTACGACGTCATACAACGAAGGGTGTGATGGCTGATTGACTTGTGTACAATTGTCTTAATTTTTTTCTGATGTTTTTTCGCTCGGAGCTTGTCAGCTACCGGGTAGAACACAGTAGAGTCGCAGTGTCGCCGACTCTCATTGACGCGAGCCAGAATGAACGATCAATTGCAGCCTCTCAAGAAGCAGCCGCGCGTGGGCAAAAGCAGCCGCAGCGGGACTCAGGACGATGTCGTATATGCCCATATCTTCGATGCCATTCTTGAGCAGCGTCTGGCGCCAGGCACCAAGCTGAGTGAAGAGGCGCTGGGTGAGATCTTCGGCGTCAGTCGCACCATCATTCGCCGCGCTCTGTCACGCCTGGCCCACGAGGGTGTGGTACTGCTGCGTCCGAACCGCGGTGCGGTAGTCGCCAGCCCGAGCGTCGAAGAAGCTCGGCAGATCTTCTATGCACGCCGCCTGGTTGAGCGCGCCATCACCGAACTGGCCGTCGAGCACGCGACAGTCGAGCAGTTGGCCGAGCTGCGGCAGATGGTCAAGGACGAGCAGGACAGTTTCTCCCGTGGTGATCGTGGTGCGGGTATTCGCCTGTCCGGCGAGTTCCACCTGAAGCTGGCCGAGGCCGCGCGTAATGCGCCGCTGGTAAGCTTCCAGCGCAGCCTGGTGTCGCAGACCTCGCTGATCATCGCCCAGTACGAAAGTGGCAGCCGCTCGCATTGCTCCTACGACGAACACAACCAGCTGATCGACGCCATTGAGGCGCGCGATGCCGAGCGTGCGGTGCACCTGATGATGCACCACATGGATCACATCGACAGCAAGCTCAACCTGGACGAGGAAAGCGCCTCGGATGACCTGCACGCGGTGTTCTCGCACCTGCTGCAGACCAAGAAGAAGCCGGGTCGTAGCGCTGCCAATCGCTGATTCGTTGTGTGTAACAAGAAAGCCCCGCTGCGCGAGCAGCGGGGCTTTTTCATTGGTGGTGTCGGCGCTCTGCAGCTGTTTCGACGCTTGTGTAGGAGCCGCGCCTCGCGGCGAATTGGGTTGGTAGCAACTTCGCCCCGGGGCGGGGCTCCCACAAGTTGGCGTCCGCCTATCCAATTTTAAGGTAGCTCCGCGCTCAGTTTCAGGGTGGGTTAGCCGCTTTCACCGCTACCGGCCGTTTCGCCGTGCCCGATGCGGCGTAACCCACCATCGGCGCAACGCGTTCCATCGCCTGGTGGATTACGCGGCGCACCGCTCTCATCCACGCCTGCGCGATTGGCGTTCAGCGCCGCTAATCCACCCTACGTGGAGTAGCATCCGGCCTCACTTTAGGTGGCTCCACGCAACCTGCGCTCAGCGCTGGTGCACCGATACACCCGCGGCGAAGGTCTCTTTCACGGCGCGGTCATCGCCAAGCATGGTCAGGGCGAACAGTCGTTCTTCCAGGCTCTTGGCCTGCTGCATGCGGTAACTGATCAGCGGCGTGGCGTTGTAGTCCAGCACCAGGAAGTCTGCGTCCTTGCCGGGCAGGAAGTTGCCCAGCTTGTCGTCCAGGTACAGCGCATTGGCGCCGCCCAGGGTGGCCAGGTACAGCGACTTGAACGGGTCGAGTTTCTTGCCCTGCAGCTGCATCACCTTGTACGCCTCGTTCAGCGATTGCAGTTGGCTGAAGCTGGTGCCGGCGCCGACATCGGTACCCAGGCCGACGCGCACGCCATGGGCTTCCAGCTTATTCAGGTCGAACAGGCCGCTGCCCAGGAACAGGTTGGAGGTCGGACAGAAGGCCACGGCCGAGCCGGTTTCGGCCAGGCGCTTGCACTCGTCTTCGCACAGGTGCACGCCATGGGCGAACACCGCGCGCGGGCCGATCAGCTTGTGGTGGTCGTAGACGTCGAGGTAGCCCTTGCGCTCGGGGAACAGTGCCTTGACCCATTCGATCTCCTTGCGGTTTTCGGACAGGTGGGTGTGCATGTACAGGTCCGGATACTCGCCCAGCAGCTTGCCGGCCAGCTCCAGTTGCTCCGGCGTACTGGTCGGGGCGAAGCGCGGGGTGACCGCATAGTGCAGGCGGCCCTTGCCGTGCCAGCGTTCGATCAGCGCCTTGCTCTCGGCGTAGCCGGACTCGGCGGTGTCGGTCAGGTAGTCCGGGGCGTTGCGATCCATCAGCACCTTGCCGGCGATCATGCGCAGGTTGAGCTTGTCGGCCTGCTCGAAAAAGGCATCCACCGACTGCGGGTGCACGCTGCCGAACACCAGGGCGGTGGTGGTGCCGTTGCGCAACAGTTCCTTGAGGAAGATCGCCGCTACATCGCTGGCATGCGCCTTGTCTTCGAATTGCCGCTCGGTAGGGAAGGTGTAGGTGTTGAGCCAGTCCAGCAACTGCTCGCCGTAGGAGGCGATCATGCCGGTCTGCGGGTAGTGGATATGGGTGTCGATGAAACCGGGGGTGATCAGCGCGTCGCGGTAGTGCTGGACCTCGACACCGGCCAGCTTCGGCAGCAGCTCGGCAGCCGCGCCAACCTGGGCGACCTTGCCGTTTTCGATCAGCAGGATGCCGTCCTCGAAATACTCATAGGATTGCTCGACACCGACCACGGCCGGGTCGGCAAGGCTGTGCAGGATGGCGGCGCGGTAGGCTTTGATGTTGGTGGTCATCTATTACGTCTCGATTGGGGCAGGCAGTGCGTAGGGTGTGCTGTGCGCACCATGGGCAATGCGGTGTTATTGGTGCGCGCGGCGCACCCTACTGGGCGCGCTGCGAATTAGGCAGAGTCAGGACCGGCGCGAGGCCGGCAGCAGCTTGGCGACGCTGGATTCGCCTTTCTTCACGTCCTGGCCAAAGCTGGCGTTGTAAGTGGCGATCACTTCGCCGGCGATGGACACGGCAATTTCCACCGGCAGCTTGCCTTTAACTTCGGCCAGGCCCATGGGGCAGCGCATGCGTGCCATCAGCGTGTCCTCGAAGCCGCGTTCGCGCAGGCGATGCTCGAACTTGACGCGTTTGGTCTTCGAGCCGATCAGGCCGTAGTAGGCGAAGTCGCCGCGTTTGAGGATCGCCGCGGTCAGCTCCAGATCGAGCTGGTGGTTGTGGGTCATGACGATGTAGTAGCTGCCGGGCGGCATGTTCTCCACCTCGTCGACCACTTCGTCATTGACGATCTTCTCCACGCCGGCGGGGATGTGCTCGGGAAATTCATTCTCCCGCGAGTCGATCCAGCGCACCTTGCACGGCAGACTGGCGAGTAGCGGCACCAGTGCGCGGCCGACATGGCCGGCGCCGAACACGGCGATCTGCGCCTGTGGCTGGCCCATGGGCTCGAACAGCAGCACGGTGGCGCCGCCGCAGCACTGGCCCAGGCTGGCGCCGAGGGAGAAACGTTCCAGGCGCGTGTCCTGGCTGCGGCTGGCGAGCATCTCGCGGGCCATTTCCATGGCCTTGTATTCCAGATGGCCGCCGCCGATGGTCTCGAAGATGCGCTCGGCGGTGACCACCATCTTCGAGCCGGCATTACGCGGCGTCGAGCCGCGTTCCTCGATGATGGTCACCAGCACGCAGGCTTCACCTTTTTGCTGCAGGTCGGCGAGGGCACTGATCCAGCTCATTTGCTCAGCCTCCAGGAAGGCGTGGTCTGTCCCGGGCGCGGCAGGCGCCAGTTGCTCGGCGACGGGTCGAGAATGGGGACCGGTGCCGGGCGAGCGGGCGGGTTATTCGGTTCGGTGTGTTTTGTCATTGTTTTACACCTGCTGGGCTGTGCGTCTACGGCCTGGTGGACAACGCTTCGCGGTTGTCCACCCTACGAACCGTCATAGGGTGGATGTCGCGCAGACGTAGGGTGGGCTTCAGCCCACCAATACACGCCGTTGATGTTGGTGGGCTGAAGCCCACCCTACGCTCCGGCCGTTTCCATTTCGACGGCGCTTGTTCTGGCTTGTTTCAACTTACGCATCTGCTCCACGCCCCAGAGCACGCGCTCAGGCGTGGCCGGGGCGTCGATCTGCGGTTGCACCTTGTAGTCTGCCAGGCTGGCCACGGCGTCCTTCAGGGCGCACCAGGCGGCGATGCCGAGCATGAACGGCGGCTCGCCCACGGCCTTGGAGTGGAACACGGTGTCTTCCGGGTTCTTGCGGTTCTCCACCAGCTTCACGCGCAGGTCGATGGGCATGTCGGCGATGGCCGGGATCTTGTAGCTGGCCGGGCCGTTGGTCATCAGCTTGCCCTTGGCGTTCCACACCAGCTCTTCCATGGTCAGCCAGCCCATGCCCTGGATGAAGGCGCCTTCGACCTGGCCGATGTCGATGGCCGGGTTCAGAGAGTCGCCGACGTCGTGCAGGATGTCGCCGCGCAGCATGCGGTATTCGCCGGTCAGGGTGTCGACCAGCACTTCCACGCAGGCCACGCCGTAGGCGTAGTAATAGAAGGGGCGGCCGGCCGCCTTGTCGCGGTCGTAGTAGATTTTCGGCGTGCGGTAGAAACCGGTCGACGACAGCGAGACCTGGCCGAAGTAGGCCTTCTGGATCATCTCCTCGAAGGACAGGAAGTGATCACGCACGCGCACCTGGCCGTTGCGGAATTCCACGTCTTCCGGGGTGACCTTGTACTCGCGCACCAGGAAGTCCACCAGGCGCTGCTTGATGGTTTCGGCTGCGTTCTTCGCCGCCATGCCGTTGAGGTCAGCGCCGCTGGAGGCCGCGGTCGGCGAGGTATTGGGCACCTTGTCGGTGTTGGTGGCGGTGATCTGGATACGCTCGATATCGACTTGGAACACCTCGGCGACGACCTGCGCGACCTTGGTGTTGAGGCCCTGGCCCATCTCGGTGCCGCCGTGGTTGAGGTGGATCGAACCGTCGGTGTAGATGTGGATCAGCGCCCCGGCCTGGTTGAGGAAGGTGGCGGTGAAGCTGATGCCGAATTTCACCGGGGTCATGGCCAGGCCTTTCTTCAATACCGGGCTCTTGGCGTTGAAGGCGCGAATTTCTTCACGACGCTTGGCGTACTCGGCGCTTTCCTCCAGCTCGGCGGTCATCTCGTGGATAACGTTGTGCTCGACGGTCTGGTGGTAGTGGGTGACGTTGCGCTCGGTTTTGCCGTAGTAGTTAAGCTTGCGCACTTCCAGCGGGTCCTTGCCGAGGTGGCGCGCCACGGCGTCCATCACTTCCTCGATGGCGACCATGCCCTGTGGGCCGCCGAAGCCGCGGTAGGCGGTGTTCGAGGCGGTGTTGGTCTTGCAGCGATGACCGTTGATGGTGGCGTTGCCGAGGAAGTAGGCGTTGTCCGAGTGGAACATGGCGCGGTCGACGATAGAGCCGGACAGGTCCGGCGAGTAGCCGCAGTTACCGGCCAGGTCCATCTCGATGCCGTGCAGCAGGCCGTCGTCATCGAAGCCGACGTCGTACTCGACGTAGAAGGGGTGACGCTTGCCGGTCATGCTCATGTCTTCCATGCGCGGCAGGCGCATCTTGGTCGGCCGGCCGGTGAGGTGGGCGATGACCGCGCACAGACACGCCGGGCCGGCAGCCTGGGTTTCCTTGCCGCCGAAACCACCGCCCATGCGGCGCATGTCGATGACGATCTTGTTCATCGGCACGCCGAGCACTTCGGCGACCAGCTTCTGCACCTCGGTGGGGTTCTGCGTCGAGGTGTAGACCAGCATGCCGCCGTCTTCAGTCGGCATCACCGAGGAAATCTGGGTTTCCAGGTAGAAGTGCTCCTGGCCGCCGATATGCAGGGTGCCCTGCAGGCGACGCGGGGCGCTGGCCAGTTTGCTGGCCGAGTCGCCGATGCGGTGGGTGTGGCTGGCGAGCACGAAATGCTTCTTGCGGTAGGCCTCGACCACGTCGAGCACCGGCTCCAGGTCTTCGTATTCGACGATGGCGGCCATGGCCGCCTTGCGCGCGGTTTCCAGGCTGTCGGCGGCTACCGCCAGCACCACCTGGCCAACGTACTCGACCTTGCCGTCGGCCAGCAGCGGGTCACCGGCGACCACCGGGCCGATATCCAGCTGGCCCGGCACGTCATCCTTGGTGATGGCGATGGCCACGCCCGGAAACTCGTAGCAGGGGCGGGTGTCGATGCGCAGGATGCGCGCATGGGCACGGTCCGACTGGCGCGCATAGACGTGCAACTGGTTGGGGAATTCCAGGCGGTCGTCGACATAGACCGCTTCGCCGGACACATGCTTGTCCGCGCTCTCGTGCTTGACGCTGCGGCCGACGCCGCTGGTCATGCCGGCGCGGAACAGGGCGGCCAGCTCTTCCTGGGATTTGTGTTCGATATGACTGGACATCTTCGCCTCCAAAACTTCGCATGCCGCCGGGCGTGCCGGCGGCGTATCAATTCACTGCACGCTTACGCGTAGGCGGTAACCCTGGTCTCGACCTCGGGCGACTGCTGCTCCAGGAAGAACTTGCGCAGCAGGTTCTGGGCAGTGAGCAGGCGGTATTCCTTGCTGGCGCGGAAATCCGACAGCGGGGTGAAGTCCTCACCCAGTGCGTTGCAGGCACGTTCGATCACGCCCGGATACCAGGCCGAGCCGACCAGGGCCGCTTCGCAGGCGCTGGCGCGTTTGGGGATGGCGGCCATGCCGCCGAAGGCGATGCGCGCTTCGGTGACCACGCCGTCGACGATAGTCAGGTTGAAGGCGGCGCAGACGGCGGAAATGTCGTCGTCCAGGCGCTTCGATACCTTGTAGGCGCGGAACGCCTGGTTGGCCTGGGCGCGCGGCACGATGATCTTCTCGATGAATTCGGCTTCCTGGCGCGCGGTCACCTTGTAGTCGAGGAAGTAGTCCTGCAGCGGCAGGATGCGCCGCGTGTTGCCCTGACGCAGGGCGATCTGCGCACCGAGGGCGATCAGCAGCGGCGGGGCGTCGCCGATGGGTGAGGCGTTGCCGATATTGCCGCCCAGGGTGCCCTGGTTGCGGATCTGCAGCGAGGCGAAGCGGTGCAGCAGCTCGCCGAAGTCCGGGTACTCGCGCGACAGCGCTTCGTAGCAGTCGGACAGGGCCGCGGTCGCGCCGATCTCGATGTCCTTGTCGGTCACCTCGATGCGCTTCATGTCTTCGATATGGCCGACGTAGATCATCACCGGCAGCTCGCGGTGGAACTGGGTGACTTCCAGGGCCAGGTCGGTACCACCGGCGAGCAGGCGCGCCTCGGGGTTGGCGGCATAGAGGTCGGCCAGGTCGGCCACGGTCAGCGGCACCAGGCAGCGCTTGTCGCCACTGTTGAGCTCGGCAGTTTCACGCGGGGCGATGGCCTGGAGCTGAGCCACGGTGTTGCTTTCGAAGGCATCGAACTGATCCGGCTGCTTCTGGCAGCAGGCCTGCTCGGCGGCGTCGATGATCGGGCGGTAGCCAGTGCAGCGGCACAGGTTGCCGGCCAGCGCTTCCATCGTCGCGCCCTTGTCGTAGCCGCTCGAATTCTTCTGCAGGGCGAACAGCGACATGATGAAACCGGGGGTGCAGAAGCCGCACTGCGAGCCATGGCAGTCGACCATCGCCTGCTGCACGCTGTGCAGCTTGCCCTGGTGCTTGAGGTCTTCGACGGTGATCAGCTGCTTGCCGTGCAGGCTGGAGACGAAGGTCAGGCAGGAGTTGAGGGTGCGATAACGAACGCGGTCGCCATCGAGCTCGCCTACCACCACGGTGCAGGCACCGCAGTCGCCGGAGGCGCAGCCTTCCTTGGTTCCGGTCTTGCCGACGTGTTCACGCAGGTAATTGAGCACGGTGACGTTGGGGTCCAGGGCATGCTCGGTGCGCAGCTCCCGGTTGAGTAAAAACTGGATCAAGGACGACCTCCAGGCACTTTATTGTTATGAATCGTTTGGCTCGCCGGGTATGTGCACGCATTGCAAGGCCCGGAAGTGATTGGCCATGGAGGCAATCTAGAGTTTTCTGACTTTTGGGTCAACAAATATTTGACCTCGTGGTCAGCTGCTTGTCATGCGTTTCGGTTATGAGCGCGGCGGGCGGGATTTATGCTCTGAGAGTAGCGGTTTTCGTGCCAGCGAGGGCTCTGCTGCGGGACTTTCGTAGGCACGCGCGGGGCCGCCTGGGTCGTGCGCACCAGCCGGTCGAAGTCGAAATGGTGGGCGCATGGCGCACCCTAGGTGACAAACGAAACCCCGGGAGCCTGCGCTGCCGGGGTTGATTGGGTGTGCTCGAACAGGGGGCTCAGGTCGGTTGCGACTCACTCAGTTGGTGCTCTTCGCCGGCGTAGTAGGCGCGCACCTTGGGGTCCATCACGGCGCGCCACAGCGGCGGGAACACCGCGAGCACGATCATTCCGGCGTAGCCATTGGGCAACTGCGGGCTGTCGTCGAAATGGCGTAGCACCTGATAGCGGCGCTTGGCATAGGCGTGGTGGTCGGAATGGCGCTGCAGATGGAAGAGAAACAGGTTGGTCAGCAGGAAGTTGCTGTTCCAGGAGTGGTGCGCATTGGTGCGCTCGTAGCGGCCGCTGTCCAGTTTGCGCCGGTGCAGGCCGTAGTGTTCGACATAGTTGACGATCTCCAGCAGGGTAAAGGCGATAACCGCCTGGCCGAGGAAGAACAGGGCGCCGAGCGGGCCTAAGGCCAGGGTGAAGCCGAGCAGGAACAGCGCGCTGATGGCGTACCACCAGATCAGCTCGTTGCGCCAATGCAGGGCCGGTAAGCTGCGCCGCTTGAGACGCTCGGCCTCGAGCTTCCAGGCGTTGAGAAAGTTGTGCTTGTAGGCATGCGGCAGAAAGGCGTACAGGCTCTGGCCGAAGCGTGAGGAGGAGGCATCTTCGGGCGTCGATACATGCACGTGATGGCCGCGCACATGTTCGACCTTGAAGCCGGCGTAGCACACCGCTGCCAGCAGCAGGCCGCCGGCGTTCTGCTCCAGTGTCGGGTCCTTGTGGATCAGCTCGTGCGACACGGTGATGCCGATGGCGCCCATCACCGTGCCTACCGACAGCACCCAGCCGAGCTGGCCGACCCAGCTCCAGCCCTCGTAACTGGCGAATATCCAGCCGCTCCACACCAGCATCGCCAGCAGCAGCGGCACCGTGGCCAGACTCAGCAGTCGGTAGTAGCCCTGGGCTTCGAGGGCCGGCACTTCGTCGCACTCATCCGGGTTGGCCGGGTCGCGACCGACAATGAAGTCCAGCAAGGGAATGACACCGAACACCACGCTGATCACCAGCCAGGGCCAGGCGTCGGCGTGCGCGCTGCCCTGCGACCAGTAATAGCTGAGGGGGATGCCCAGTACCGGGATCAGCCAGATCCAGTAGCCGACCTTCTTCAGGGCGAGCATCCAGCGCGACGGCAGGCGTTCGAACATCGGATTCTCCAAGTCATTATTGTTCTGGGTTTTACCTCAGATTGTAGGACAATCCATTTTCGCGGCCAGACTTCCACGGCCAACCTTTAGAACGGAAAGTGCCCCGCGGGGACGCTTGGCGGGGTAACACCCTGTGTTACACTCGCCGCCAGATTTTCTTGCTCCCGCCCAGCCGTGGCGGGGCTCCCAGACTCGACCGCCTGCCCCTGGATCGACGCAAATAAGGAATGTCATGACGTTCAAGGCCCCGGACAGCCTCGCCGAGCAAATTGCCCATTACCTGGCCGAACGCATCATTCGCGGTGAGCTCAAGGAACGTGAGCGCATTCAGGAGCAGAAGGTTACCCAGGCCCTCAACGTCAGCCGTGGCTCGGTGCGCGAAGCGCTGCTGATTCTCGAACGCCGCCACCTGATCGTGATCCTGCCGCGCCGAGGCGCCCAGGTCAGCGAACTGACCCCGCACCACGTCACCAGCCTCTACGCACTGAGCATCGAGCTCTACATCATGCTGGCGCGCGCGGTGATCGAGCGCTGGAAGGTGGAGACCGACCTGGCGCCCTTCATCGATATCCAGCAGCGCCTGCTGGCCAGCCTGGAGCGTGGCGATATCGGCGCCTTCGTCGAGAACAGCTTCGACGTGATGCGTGCGGCCTTTCCCTTCGCCGACAACCCGTACCTGCAGGAAACCCTGGAGAACCTGCTGCCGGCCATCAGCCGCACCTACCACCTGGCGCTGGAGCGGCGCAAAGGCGAGATGGGCCAGTTCATGGGCACCTTCGCCAGCCTGCTGCAGGCGATCATCGCCCGTGACAACGAGCGTGCCCGCGAAGTGCTGCAAGCCTACGGTCAGCACAACTGCCAGCTGGTGCTGGCAACCCTGGCCGAGCGCTAAGCCCAGATGCGCCTGAAGAGCATCAAGCTGGCGGGCTTCAAGTCCTTCGTCGATCCGACGACGGTAAGCTTTCCCAGCAACATGGCGGCGGTGGTCGGGCCCAATGGTTGCGGCAAGTCGAACATCATCGACGCCGTGCGCTGGGTGATGGGTGAAAGCTCGGCGAAGAACCTGCGTGGTGAGTCGATGACCGACGTCATCTTCAACGGCTCCAACACACGCAAGCCGGTGACCCAGGCCTCCATCGAGCTGATCTTCGATAACAGCGACAACTCGCTGGTGGGCGAATACGCGGCCTTCGCCGAGATTTCCATTCGCCGTCGGGTGACCCGCGACGGGCAGAACACCTACTTCCTCAACGGCACCAAGTGCCGGCGCCGCGATATCACCGATATCTTCCTCGGCACCGGCCTGGGGCCGCGCAGTTACTCGATCATCGAGCAGGGCATGATCAGCAAGCTGATCGAGGCCAAGCCCGAAGAGCTGCGCAATTTCATCGAGGAAGCCGCCGGCATCTCCAAGTACAAGGAGCGCCGCCGCGAGACCGAAAACCGCATCCGCCGTACCCAGGAGAACCTGGAGCGCCTTAGCGACCTGCGCGAAGAACTGGAGCGCCAGCTCGAGCGTCTGCACCGTCAGGCCCAGGCGGCGGAGAAGTACCAGGAATACAAGGCCGAGGAGCGCCAGCTCAAGGCGCAACTGCTGGCCCTGCGCTGGCAGAGCCTGAACCAGCAGGTCGGCAGCCGAGAGCAGGTGATCGGCGATCAGGAAGTGGCCTTCGAGGCCCTGGTGGCCGAGCAGCGCAGCGCCGACGCCAGCATCGAGCGCCTGCGCGATGGCCATCACGAATTGAGCGAGCGCTTCAACCTGGTGCAGGGCCGCTTCTATTCCGTGGGTGGCGATATCGCCCGCGTCGAGCAGAGCATCCAGCATGGCCAGCAGCGCCTGCGCCAGTTGCAGGATGACCTGCGCGAGGCAGAAAAGGCGCGTCTGGAAACTGAGTCGCACCTAGGCCACGACCGCACCCGGCTGGCCACCCTCGGTGAAGAATTGGAAATGCTCCTGCCCGAGCAGGAGATGACCGCCGCTGCTGCCGAGGAGTCTGCTGCCAGCCTGGAAGAGGCCGAAGTCGCCATGCACGGCTGGCAGGAGCAGTGGGACGGTTTCAACCAGCGCAGCGCCGAGCCGCGTCGCCAGGCCGAAGTGCAGCAGTCGCGCATCGCCCAGCTGGAACAGAGCCTGGAGCGTCTGGCAGAACGCCAACGTCGTCTTAACGAAGAATTGCAGCAACTGGTGGCCGACCCCGAAGACGCCGCCATTCTCGAACTGAACGAACAGCTCGCTGCCGGTGAGCTGGAGCAGGAAGCCCTGCACCTGGCCGAAGAGCAACAGGCCGAGCGCCTGCAGCAACTGCGCGAGGAATTGCAGCAGGCCGGTCAGGCCCAGCAGCAGGCGCAAGGCGAGCTGCAACGCCTGAACGGCCGTCTGGCGTCGCTGGAGGCGCTGCAACAGGCGGCACTCGATCCGGGGCAGGGTGCTGGCGAGTGGCTGCGCGAGCAGAACCTGCTGCAGCGCCCGCGCCTGGCCGAAGGTCTGCGGGTGGAAGCCGGCTGGGAGCTGGCGGTGGAAACTGTGCTCGGTGCCGACCTGCAGGCCGTGCTGCTGGACGATTTCGCCGGGCTGGATTTCGCCGCGCTGGAGCAGGGCGAACTGCGCCTGGCCAGCCCCGCCAAGGGCGGCGCGCGCCGTGCCGGTAGCCTGCTGGACAAGGTCGAATCGAGCCATGACCTGTCGCCCTGGCTGGCCGGCGTGCGCCCGGTCGAATCCCTGGAGCAGGCGCTGGCCGCTCGTGGGCAACTGGCCGATGGCGAGAGCCTGATCAGCCGCGACGGCTACTGGGTCGGCCGGCATTTCCTGCGCGTGCGTCGCGCCGCCGAGGCCGATAGCGGTGTGCTGGCTCGTGGCCAGGAGCTGGAGCGCTTGCAGTTGGAGCGCGAGGAACGTGAGGCGGCCCTGGCGCAACTGGATGAACGCCTGCTGGCGCTGCGCGACGAGCAACGTCTTCAGGAAGAACAGCGTGAGCAGCAACGCCGTCATGGCCAGGAACTGGCGCGCCAGGTGAGTGAGCTGAAGGCAAAGCTGTCCGCCAGCCAGGCCAAAGCCGAGCAGTTGGGCCTGCGCCGTCGCCGTCTGCAGGACGAACTGCAGGAAGCGGCCGAGCAGCGCGAGATCGAGCAGGAGCAACTGGGCGAATCGCGCCTGCAATTGCAGGATGCGCTGGACGCCATGGCGCTGGATAACGAGCAGCGTGAGAGCCTGCTGGCCAGCCGCGACAGTCTGCGCGAGCGTCTCGACCGTGTGCGCCAGGACGCGCGTCAGCACAAGGACCATGCCCATCAACTGGCGGTGCGCGTCGGCTCGCTCAAGGCGCAGCACGACTCCACCCGTCAGGCGCTGGAGCGTCTGGAGATGCAGGCCGAGCGCCTGCATGAGCGGCGCGAGCAACTGTCGCTGAATCTGGAAGAGGGCGAGGCGCCGCTGGAAGAGCTGCGCATTAAGCTCGAAGAACTGCTCGAGCGGCGCATGGCGGTGGACGACGAACTGCGTCAGGCGCGTTTGGCGCTGGAGGACGCTGATCGCGAACTGCGCGACGCGGAGAAGCGCCGCACCCAGGCGGAACAACAGGCGCAACTGCTACGCAGCCAGCTGGAGCAACAGCGCATGGACTGGCAGTCGCTCAACGTGCGGCGCAAGGCGCTGGCCGACCAGCTCGCCGAGGACAACTACGACCTGCACGGGGTGATCGCCACGCTGCCGGCCGAAGCCAGCGAGAGCACCTGGGAAGAAGAACTGGAGCGCATGGCCGCGCGCATCGCCCGTCTCGGGCCGATCAACCTCGCGGCCATCGACGAGTATCAGCAGCAGTCCGAGCGCAAGCGCTACCTGGATGCGCAGGACGCAGATCTGGTCGAGGCCTTGGAAACCCTGGAGAACGTCATCCGCAAGATCGACAAGGAAACGCGCAATCGTTTCAAGGACACCTTCGATCAGATCAATGGCGGTTTGCAGGCGCTCTTCCCAAAAGTTTTCGGTGGCGGCAACGCTTATTTGGAACTCACCGGCGAAGATTTACTCGATACCGGTGTGACCATCATGGCGCGGCCCCCGGGCAAGAAGAACAGCACCATTCATTTGCTCTCCGGTGGAGAGAAAGCATTGACAGCTTTGGCACTGGTGTTTTCCATCTTCCAGCTCAATCCGGCGCCGTTCTGCATGTTGGACGAAGTGGATGCACCGCTGGACGATGCCAACGTCGGGCGCTACGCGCGACTGGTCAAGGAGATGTCAGCCACGGTGCAGTTCATCTACATCACCCACAACAAGATCGCCATGGAAATGGCCGATCAGTTGATGGGGGTCACCATGCACGAGCCGGGTTGCTCGCGTCTGGTGGCGGTGGATGTCGAGGAGGCGCTGGCGATGGTGGAGGCGTGATGGCAGAGCGCCGCGAGATTAACTGAATACAGGCAAAACCTTATGTGGCTCCCTGTGTAAAGTTGCCTTTCGTCGTGCTAGCTTATTGCCCACTTTTGTTACACGCGGAAAACGTCAGATAGAACATGAAGTTGGCGCCGCGTTTTATAGTCGAGTTGTGATCCGGTTGATTGGATCTTTTTTTCACCAGAATTTTTAAGGGTCAGGTATTTCATGGAATTCGGTCTGCGCGAGTGGCTGATCGTTATTGGCATCATCGTTATCGCTGGCATCCTTTTCGACGGCTGGCGCCGTATGCGCGGTGGCAAGGGCAAGCTCAAATTCAGGCTCGACCGCAGCTTCGCCAACATGCCTGATGACGACAGTGACCCAGATTTGCTCAGTACGCCACGTGTGGTAAATCGCGACCACGAGCCGCAGCTGGACGAAGACGAACTACCGTCGATGAGCGCCAAGGACCTGCCACGTCGTCCGCGCAACGAGCCACAACAGGGCGACCTCAACCTGGCCGTCGATGAGCCGGTGCCGACTCTGCTCAACCCGGTCGATGACGAACCCGTCGAGCCGAAGAAAACCTCCAAGCCGGCTGCCGATGCCGCACCGGTAGAAGAGGTGCTGGTGATCAACGTGGTCGCCCGCGACGACTTCGGCTTCAAGGGCCCGGCGCTGCTGCAGAACATCCTCGAAAGTGGTCTGCGCTTCGGTGAGATGGACATCTTCCATCGTCACGAGAGCATGGCGGGTAATGGCGAGGTGCTGTTCTCCATGGCCAACGCACTCAAGCCGGGCACCTTCGATCTCGACGATATCGAAGGCTTTAGCACCCGCGCGGTGAGCTTCTTCCTCAGCCTGCCTGGCCCGCGTCATCCGAAGCAGGCCTTCGACGTGATGGTCGCTGCTGCACGCAAGCTGGCCCACGAGCTGGGCGGTGAGCTGAAGGACGACCAGCGCAGCGTGATGACTGCGCAGACCATCGAACACTATCGCCAGCGCATCGTCGAATTCGAGCGCCGGCAACTGACCCAGAAACGCTGACCCGTACACGAAGTCGAAAGAGAGCAGCCAAGGCTGCTCTTTTCGTTTGAGAGACCGAGCATGACCGACGCCGCCCAACGTATTTCCGAACTGCGCAACGAGCTGGACGCGCACAACTACCGTTACTACGTGCTGGACGAACCGAGCGTGCCGGACGCCGAGTACGACCGTCTGTTCCGCGAATTGCAGGCGCTGGAGGCCGAGCATCCGGAGCTGGTCACGCCGGAGTCGCCGACCCAGCGTGTCGGCGGTGAGGCGCTCAGCGCCTTCGGCGAGGTGCGTCACGAAGTGCCCATGCTCAGCTTGGGCAACGCCTTCGATGAGGATGATTTGCGTGCCTTCGACCGCAGCGTGCAGAACGGCCTCGGCGTACAGGGCAGCGACCTGTTCGGCGGCGGCGCCGAGATCGAGTACAGCTGCGAACCCAAGCTCGATGGTCTGGCCGTCAGCCTGCGCTACGAGAACGGCCAGCTGGTGCGCGGCGCCACGCGCGGCGACGGCAGCACCGGCGAAGACATCACCAGCAATGTGCGCACCATCCGCAACGTGCCGCTCAAGCTGCAGGGCGAGGGCTGGCCGCAGGTGCTGGAAGTGCGCGGCGAAGTGTTCATGCCCAAGGCTGGTTTCGAGGAACTGAATGCGCGGCAGGCCGAGAGCGGCGGCAAGACCTTCGCCAACCCGCGTAATGCCGCTGCCGGCAGCCTGCGTCAGCTCGACCCGAAGATCACCGCCAGCCGCCCGCTGGAGTTCTGCTGCTATGGCGTTGGTCAGGTCAGCGGGGAGCTGCCGGGCACCCAGGTGGCCATGCTGCAGCAGCTCAAGGCCTGGGGCGTACCCATCAGTCGCGAACTGAAGCTGGCCAGGGGCGTCGAGGCCTGCCTGGATTACTACAGAGATATCGGCGAGCGGCGCATGAGCCTGGCCTATGACATCGATGGCGTGGTGTTCAAGGTCAACAATATCGAGGACCAGCAACAGTTGGGCTTTCGTGCGCGCACGCCGCACTGGGCCATCGCCCACAAGTTCCCGGCGCAGGAAGAGCTGACCGAGCTGCTCGACGTGGAATTTCAGGTCGGGCGTACCGGTGCGGTGACGCCAGTGGCGCGTCTGAATCCGGTCAAGGTGGCGGGTGTGATGGTGGCCAACGCCACGTTGCACAACATGGATGAGGTGGCGCGCCTGGGCGTGATGATCGGTGACACGGTGATCATCCGCCGTGCTGGCGACGTGATCCCGCAGGTGATGGCCGTGGTGCCCGAACGTCGCCCGGAGAACGCGCGCCCGGTGCACATTCCCGAGCAATGCCCGGTGTGCGGCTCGGCGGTGGAGCGCACGCAACTGGTCAAGCGAAGCAAGGGCAAGGAGTCGATCAGCGAAGGTTCGGTGTATCGCTGCGTCGGTCGCCTCAGCTGCCAGGCGCAGCTCAAGCAGGCGATCATCCACTTCGTCTCGCGCCGCGCCATGGATATCGAAGGCCTCGGCGACAAGACCATCGAGCAACTGGTGGACGAGAAGCTGATCGGCTCGCCGGCCGACCTGTACAAGCTGACCTTCGAACAGATCATCGGCCTGGAAGGCTTCGCCGAAGTCTCCAGCAACAAGCTGCTGAAGGCCATCGAGGACAGCAAGCGGCCGACCCTGGCGCGCTTCATCTATGCGCTCGGTATCCCCGATGTGGGCGAGGAAACCGCCAAGGTGCTGGCGCGCTCCCTAGCCTCGCTGGAGCGTGTGCGCAAGGCACTGCCGCAAGTGCTGACCTATCTGCCGGACATTGGTCTGGAAGTCGCGCATGAGATCCACAGCTTCTTCGAGGATGAACACAATCAGCAGGTGATCAGCGCCTTGCTGGGTGAGTGCGGTCTCGAACTGCAGGAAGAGGGAGAGCTGAGCGCCGAGTTCTCGGCTGTCGCCACCCTTGGGGGCATGCTCGACAAACTGAATATTCCCTCTGTTGGCCCAGGCGCGGCGCAGAAGCTGGCGGAGCGTTTCGGCAGCCTGGAAGGCGTGCTTGGCGGCGATTGGCTGGACATGCGTCAGGCCCTGCCGGAGAAACAGGCCAAGGCCGTGCGTGAATTCTTCGACGTGGCTGAAAACGCTCAACTGGCTCGTGCGATCGAGCAGCAGCTGCGTGACTTCGGCATGCACTGGGAAAGCGAGAAGAAAGTTGCCGAAGGCCTGCCGCTGGCTGGCCAGACCTGGGTGCTCACCGGCACCCTGGAAGTGATGAGTCGCGACGTGGCCAAGGAAAAGCTGGAGAGCCTGGGCGCCAAGGTGGCCGGTTCCGTCTCGGCCAAGACCCACTGCGTGGTGGCCGGGCCAGGCGCCGGCTCGAAGCTGGCCAAGGCCGGCGAGCTGGGGGTGAAGGTGTTGGACGAAGCGCAGTTCCTCGACCAGCTCAAGACCTACGGCATTGAAGCGTAGGGCGGGTGAAACCCGCCATTGGCGCGCTGGCGGGTTTCACCCGCCCTACGTTCTGATTGCGCTCTGCAGCGCCACCAGAGGGCTTGACCGTTCCCGGATTGCATCCGGGCTACAGGACTGGGCGAAGTTTAGGTGTCGAACTCTGAACCTGTAGGAGCCGGCTTGCCGGCGATCCTTTACGCAGAAGCATCGCCGGCAAGCCGGCTCCTACGAAAGCGCGGTTCAGCCCGCGAAGCGCTGATCCAGATAGGCGATGATCGCCTTGGATTCGTACAGCCAGGTGCTCTGGCCGTTTTCCTCGATGCGCAGGCACGGCACCTTGATGCGGCCGCCGTGCTGCTCCAGCGCCTGACGATGTTCGGCGTCGTTCTTGGCGTCGCGCAGTTGCACCGGCAGGTTCAGGCGGTGCAGGGTGCGCCGCACCTTGACGCAGAACGGGCAGGCGTGGAACTGGTACAGCGCCAGATTGGCCGTGGCGCGTTCGACTTCGGCTTGCGCCTCGGGGCTGCGCTTTAGCTTGCGCGGGCGGCTGATCCAGTCGGCGAACACGACGAGCTGACCCAGGCCGATACGAAGGGCTTTGAGCAACATGTTTCTAACTCCTGAAATGCCGACGGCCGTTCACCGAAGTGAGCGACCGCCGTCTGGGGCTTGGCTCAACGAACCAGATTGAGGAATTCGCCGCGGGTCGCCGGGTTGCTGCGGAATTCGCCGAGCATCACCGAGGTGACCATGGAGGAGTTCTGCTTCTCCACGCCGCGCATCATCATGCACATGTGCTGCGCTTCGATGACCACCGCCACGCCGAGTGCGCCGGTAACCTGCTCAATGGCTTCGGCGATCTGCCGGCTGAGGTTTTCCTGGATCTGCAGGCGGCGGGCGTACATGTCGACGATGCGCGCTACCTTGGACAGGCCGAGCACCTTGCCGTTGGGGATGTAGGCAACATGAGCCTTGCCGATGAACGGCAGCAGGTGATGCTCGCACAGCGAATACAGCTCGATGTTCTTGACCAGCACCATCTCGCTGTTGTCGGAGCTGAACAGCGCGCCGTTGGTGACCTCTTCCAGCGTCTGCTGGTAGCCACGGCAGAGGTACTGCATGGCCTTGGCGGCGCGCTTGGGCGTGTCCAGCAGGCCTTCGCGGGAAACGTCCTCGCCAAGCTGGCCAAGGATCGCGGTGTACTGTTGTTCCAGGGACATGGAAAATCCTGTTGGGTATCGAATGGGCGCAGGGTAGGGCGCCGACAGGGGCCTGGCAAGAGTGCCAGGTTCTCTGATTACTCGTCGCGACCATCCATCATGGTGCGCTTGAGGATGATATACACCGCGCCGGTGCCGCCGTGCTTGGCCAGGCAGGAGCTGAACCCCAGCACCTGCGGGTGCTGGCGCAGCCAGGTGTTCACATGGCTCTTGATCATCGGCTTGCGCCCATCCATGCGCACCGCCTTGCCGTGGGTGACGCGTACGCAGCGAATTTCCAGCTTGGTGGCTTCGGCGAGAAATTCCCACAGCGTGTCGCGCGCTTTCTCGACGCTCATGCCGTGCAGGTCGAGGCTGCCGTCGAACGGAATCTGGCCCAGCTTGAGCTTGCGCATCTGACCGTCCTGCACACCGTTGCCGGCCCAGTACAGCGGGTCTTCAGCGCCAACGTCGATGACGAACTGGTCGGACAGCCCGTCCACCTTGGTCTCGCCCTGGCTGATGGTCGCAGCCTGGCGCAGGGTGTTGAACTGTTTACGGTCAGTTTTGGGTTTGCCGGTATCGGCGCGGTCGTGCTTGATCGGCTTGACGCCGCGCAGCTCGGCCTGGAACAGGGAAAAGTCGTCGTCTTGCATCGGTGGCTCCGCGAAACAGGCTGGCATTTTACCCAAATGCCAGCCGTGTAAGCGTAGAAAGACGAATTTGTAGGAGCCCGCTTGCGGGCGATCATCAATTCGATTGAAGAAGAGCATCGCCGGCAAGCCGGCTCCTACGGTTTTTGGTGCTGTGTTTTCGGGTGATCAGTCGCGCTTTTTCATCAGTGATGGCGACAGGCTCAGATCGCTGGGGCGACGCAGGCGTCTGCGGCAGCGACGCCAGAAGGCGATGCCGGCCCACAACAGGAACAGGCCGAGCAGCAGCAGGACGGTGGCCTCGCCAGTGGAGTCGTTGAGCGTACCCAGTACCGGCGCGCGGCCTGCCAGCGAGGCGACGCCCGCCATCGCCAGCAGAATGCCGAAGGCGGCGAGCAGGGCGCCCAGGCCGGCTCCGATACGCAGGCGCCAGTTTTTCGGCCGGCGCGGGCGCAAGCGGCGTGCATCGAAATCGTCGGACAGCTTCATTCCGATTTCCTTTGGCTTATCGCCGGTATGACCGGCTGGTCGCGTCCGGGTTCCGCAGCGCTGGCGATACTGCTACGGGTTTCACACCAGCGATTTGGCGTGCGGTACCAAGGTGGCGAAATTGTCGCCCAAGGCGATCATCTCGATGCGGTGCACCTCGGCGGCGGCTATCACGCTGCCATCCGGTGCAGGCAGGTCGCGGGTAGCGCAGGCAGCATCGACCAGGGTACAGCGATACCCGTAGTCCTTGGCTGCGCGCACGGTGGTGCTGACGCTGGAATGAGTCATGAAGCCGCAGACGATCAGGTCAAGATGGCCGAGCGCCTGCAGGCGGTCATGCAGCTCGGTACCAGCGAAGGCGTTGGGCAGGCGTTTCTCCACGACGATCTCGCCCGCCAGCGGGGCTGCTTCCGGCAGGTGACGACCGCGCGGGCCGCTGGGGTCGAGCAGGCCGCCGGGAATGCCGAGGTGTTTGACGTGAACGATGTCGGCACCGGCACTGCGCGCTGCTGCCAGCAGACTGGCGATCTCTGCCAGTGCGGGGTCCAGGCCCGGCAGCGCGAGGACGCCGCTGCGGTACTCTTCCTGGGCATCGATGATCAGCAGGGTCGCATTGTTCAGGCTGGCCGGTGCGTGGCCACGACCGGTGAGCTGGAACATGGTTTGCGGATGGGACATCTCGGGCTCCTGGCTGATGGTGATAATGTGCCATTGTCCGCTTGCCAGGGCGCTCTGTGAACCTCTATCTGCGCCAAGGCTTGCTCGGTGCATTTTGCCGGAGCAGAATCGGAACTGCCCTGAAGGACTCAGGGTCGTACGCAAAAGGAGTTGCCATGTCACTTTTGTCGCAGTTTTCCCCGCATTTCTGGCTTTTGTTCTCGATCGCCGTGGCCATCGCCGTTCTGCGCGAGCTGCGCCGTCCTGATGATGATGCACTGCGCAAGAAGCGCGAGCGCTCATGAACACTCGTTAACCCGTCATTCATGCGCTGGCCACCCGCACTGGGCTAAACTTCCGCACTTTTCACCCGGAGGCCGCCCGTGACTGCTCTCACTACCCGTTTACGTACCCTGCGTGATTACATCCGCTGGGCCGTCAGTCGTTTTCAGGCCGAGCAACTGTTCTTCGGCCACGGCACCGACAATGCCTGGGATGAAGCCCGCCAGTTGGTGCTCGGTGCGCTGCACCTACCTTGGGAAATTTCCGACGCCTATCTCGATTGCCGCCTGGAAGACGACGAGCACGCTCACCTGCAGACGCTGCTCAAGCGCCGCATCGAAGAGCGCGTACCCACCGCCTACTTGTTGGGCGAGGCCTGGTTCTGCGGTTTGCCCTTCGTCGTCGATGAACGCGTGCTGGTGCCGCGCTCGCCGATCGCCGAGCTGATCGACCGTCATTTCTCCCCCTGGCTGCCAACCGAACCGGCGCGCATTCTCGATCTGTGCACCGGTTCCGGCTGCATCGGCATCGCCTGCGCCTACGAATTCCCCGAAGCGGAAGTGGTGCTGGGTGACTTGTCGTTCGACGCACTGGAGGTGGCCAACCTCAATATCGAGCGTCATGGCCTGGAGGAGCGCGTCTACTGCGTGCAGGGCGATGGTTTCGCCGGATTGCCGGGGCAGCGTTTCGACCTGATCGTCTCCAACCCGCCTTATGTCGACGCCGAGGATTTCGCCGACATGCCGGCCGAATACCAGCATGAGCCGGCGATGGGCCTGGCCTGCGGCGATGATGGACTGGATCTGGTGCGACGCATGCTGGCCGAGGCGGCCGATCACCTGACCGAGCGTGGCGTGCTGATCGTCGAAGTGGGCAACAGCCAGGTGCATGTCGAAGCGCTGTACCCGGAAGTGGATTTCACCTGGCTGGACTTTCAGCACGGCGGCCATGGCGTGTTCCTGCTGGCGGCCAAGCAGTGTCGCGAGCATCAGGAACTGTTTCGTTCGCGGGTGAATGGCTAAGCGGATGATTTTTCGCGGCTGAAGCCGCTCCTACGCCTACGCCCATCGTAGGAGCGGCTGGCGGCACTTCGCTTCAGGACGGGCGTAGGGCGGATCGGAACACCGACCGCTCAAGGGCGTAGGGCGGACTCAGGAGCGAAGCGAACAGTCCGCCGATCCATGCCGAGAATGGCATCATTAACCTACGTTCAGCATTCCGCTTCAGCCGCGATGAATCAGCGCGTGGCGATCCAGATCAGCAGACCCGCCTGAAACAGGCTGAACGCCACCAGGCAGGTGATGGTGAAGCGCAGGCCACTGTCTTCACGCTTGAGGCGCTCGAGCCGATCTTCCAGCTTGCGCAGTTTGACGTCCTGCTCCTGCAGCGTCTGGTCGGCCTGCTGCAGCATCGCAGCGGCGTCCAGCAACTCGATGATCTGCACCTTCTCGGCATGCCAGTCGCCATGCAGCGAGCTGACTCGCGGTGCGCTGTAGAAGGGTTTGAGTTGCAACGGGTCGCTGTACTCGATGGTGAAACCCTGCGCCTTCAGCGCGTGGTCACGGCGGGCGCGGGCGGCGTCGTTGAAATTGTCCTTGGTCGGCAGGGCGGCGCCCTCGACCTGATAGTGCGCGTACTGCTTGCGCGCCCAGGCAATGCCCTGGGCCATGAGAAAGCGCCCCAGGCCGCGATTGGCCGGCTCCACGCTGAGGCCCTTGTCCGGGCCGAAGCGAACCTCCTTGCGCTGATGGTCGGCCCAGACTTCCAGCAGGTTGTTGTGGCGATGCAGACGCTGGCCGGGCACCTGGATGGTCAGGCGCAGCAGGCTCGTGTCTTTGCCATGACGCTCCACCCGGCCAAGCTGGACGAAGCGCAACGGCCGCGGACCGGTTTCCCGGTCGACGGGCAGTGGCGCCAGACGCAGCAGGCTGAATTGCTCGGCTGGCAGGTCCGCCCAGGGATGCGGCGCGGCAGGCGTTTCGCTTGTCGCAGCTTCGGCATCTGGCGCTGGTGCCTGCGGGGCTGGGTTTTCGCTCATGGGCATCCTGTGTACTGTCCGGTGGCCTTCGATGCGTTATCGGCCATTTTCCTCAGCACTGGAGCGAATGAAGGAGAGGATCCGCTCGCCCAGCGCACGGGCCAAGGGTAGCTGCGGATCGTCGTAGGACGCCAGCTGTTCGTTCCAGGGCGCTGGAGTGATGCGCATGACGTGGTTCATGCCGGCGATCATCACCAGTTCGGCATCGGGCTTGGCCTGCTTGAGCACCTCGGCGTTGTCCGGGCTGACCTGGGCGTCGTGGGTGCCTTGCACGATCAGCGTGGGAATCTGCAGCGCGGCGAAGTTTTCTGCCGGGTCCTGGCGCAGCAGGCTGATCAGGTAGGGCTGCACGCTGGGGCGATAGATCGCTTGCAGTTCCTTGGGCACCTCGGGCTGCAGCTTGCCGCGGATCAGGTTGGCGAGGATGTGCCGGCTCTCGGCCAGGAGCGGCGGCGGCAGGCGCATGGCCAGTTGCATGTCCAGCACCTGGCCGATGGGGTAGGCGGGGCCGGCAATGGACACCAGGGCATCGGCCTGGCTGCCAGGCGCGGCCAGGCTGGCGATTAGTGCGCCTTCACTGTGACCGATGAGAATCAGTCGATCAAAACGCGGATCGTCCCTGAGCAGCCTGGCCCAGTCTTCGACATCGGCCACATAGCGCTCGACGCTGAGGTCCTTTTCGTCCGGCGTGGCGGCGCGGCTGGCGGCGACGCCGCGCTTGTCATAGCGCAGGCTGGCGACGCCATTACGCGCCAAGACCTGGGCCAGCTTCTTCAGTGCATCGTTATGGCCGCCTTGAGGGTTGTTGCCATTGCGGTCTGTGGGGCCGGAGCCAGCGATCAGCAGCGCCACCGGCACCGGCTTGTCGCTTTGCGGCACCAGCAGGCTGCCGTACAGGGTGCCCTGGTCGGTGTCGAGGCTGATGGGCAGTTGTCGGGTGGTGTTGGCCTGGGCCAGGCCGCTGATCAGGGTGAGGGACAAGAGCAGGGCTCGTAGCATGATGAGGGTTGGGTAGTGGCAGACTGGCATTGGACGCGTTCGGCTGGCCAAGGTTCGGGGTGAACTGCAAGTTATCGGCAGGTATACTCGCCCACCTTGTGAATCGGGCCTGCGCAGCGCCGGGCCTGAGCTGAATTTCGCGGAGCGTCTTCCCATGTCCGGCAATACCTACGGCAAGCTGTTCACCGTCACCACCGCTGGCGAAAGCCATGGCCCGGCGCTGGTCGCCATCGTCGACGGTTGCCCGCCTGGTGTCGAGATTACTCTGCAAGACCTGCAGCGCGACCTCGATCGCCGCAAGCCGGGCACCAGCCGCCACACCACGCAGCGTCAGGAAGACGACGAGGTGGAAATCCTCTCCGGCGTGTTCGAGGGCAAGACCACCGGTTGCTCCATCGGCCTGCTGATCCGCAACACCGACCAGAAGTCCAAGGACTATTCGGCGATCAAGGATCTGTTCCGCCCGGCCCACGCCGACTACACCTACCACCACAAGTACGGTATCCGCGACTACCGTGGCGGCGGCCGCAGCTCGGCGCGCGAAACTGCCATGCGTGTGGCGGCCGGCGCCATCGCCAAGAAGTTCCTGGCCAGCCAGGGCATCGTCATCCGTGGCTACATGAGCCAGCTCGGCCCCATCGAAATTCCCTTCAAGACCTGGGATTCGGTGGAGGAGAACGCCTTCTTCAGCCCCGACCCGGACAAGGTGCCGGAGCTCGAGGCCTACATGGATCAGCTGCGTCGCGACCAGGATTCGGTCGGCGCGAAGATCACCGTGGTCGCCGAAGGCGTCATGCCGGGCCTCGGCGAGCCGATCTTCGACCGCCTCGACGCCGAACTGGCCCATGCACTGATGAGCATCAACGCGGTCAAGGGCGTGGAGATCGGCGCCGGCTTCGCCTGCGTTGCCCAACGTGGCACCGAGCACCGCGATGAGCTGACCCCGGAAGGTTTCCTCTCCAACAACGCCGGCGGCATCCTCGGCGGTATCTCCAGCGGCCAGCCGATCATCGCCCACCTGGCGCTCAAACCGACCTCGAGCATCACCACGCCGGGGCGCTCCATCGACGTCGATGGCAACCCGGTGGATGTGATCACCAAGGGCCGTCACGACCCCTGCGTGGGCATCCGTGCCACGCCGATCGCCGAGGCGATGATGGCCATCGTGCTGATGGATCACCTGCTGCGTCACCGCGCGCAGAACGCCGACGTGCGCGTCACCACACCGGTGCTGCCACAACTGTGACCTGGGCGCGCGCGGCACTGCCTTACTGGCGGCTGTCCGGCTTCTACTTCTTCTACTTCGCTCTGCTCGGGGGTACGGCGCCGTTTCTGGCGCTGTACTTCGATCATCTGGGCTTTTCTCCGGCTCGGATCGGCGAGCTGATCGCCATTCCCATGCTGATGCGCTGTCTGGCACCGAACCTGTGGGGCTGGCTGGGTGACCACACCGGGCAGCGCCTGTTGATCGTGCGTTTCGGCGCGCTGTGCACCCTGGTCTGCTTCGCCGGCATCTTCTTCAGTCAGAGCTACGCCTGGCTGGCGCTGATCATGGCCACTCACGCCTTCTTCTGGCATGCGGTGCTGCCGCAGTTCGAGGTCATCACCCTGGCCCATCTGCGCGAGCAGGCGGCGCGTTACAGCCAGATTCGCCTGTGGGGCAGCATCGGCTTCATCGTCGCCGTGGTCGGCCTCGGCCTGCTGTTCGAGTGGCTGAGCCTGGACGCGTATCCGGCGGCGCTGCTGGTGATCATGGCCGGTATCGTCGTCAGCAGTTTCTGGGTGCCCAATGCACAGCCTGTACTGCGTCCGAGCACGCTGGAGTCGGAGGGCTTTGTGCGCCAATTGCGCCGCCCCGGCATCCTCGCGTTCTACGTTTGCGTCGGGCTGATGCAACTGAGCAACGGTCCGTACTACACCTTCCTCACTCTGCACCTGGAGGGCGTTGGCTACAGCCGTGGCGCCATCGGTCTGTTCTGGGCGCTGGGGGTGGTGGCGGAGATCCTGCTGTTTCTGGTCATGGCGCGCCTGCTGCAGCGCTACTCACTGCGCGCGGTACTGCTGGCCAGCTTCCTGATCACCGCCGTGCGCTGGCTGCTGCTGGGCAGTCTGCCCCAGTACCTGCCGGTTCTGTTGCTGGCGCAGTGCATGCACGCCGCCACCTTTGGCGCGTTCCATGCCGCCTGCATCCACTTCGTGCAACGCAGTTTTGCGGACCGCCAGCAGGGCCAGGCCCAGGCGCTCTATGTCAGCCTGGCTGGCATCGGTGGTGCGTTGGGCGCGCTGTATGCCGGTTACAGCTGGAAGGGCCTGGGCCCGGCCTGGACCTTCGCCATCGCCAGTCTGGTAGCCTTGCTGGCAGCCTTCGTTATTGCCACCCGTCTGCCGCTCGAGCGGCCCTGAATCGAGTGAACCCTTCATGAGCAGCCTCGCCGTCCACCTGCACACCTCCCCGGAACTGCCGAACAAGGTTCTCAACCACGCCGACGATATCGCCAGCACCCTGTCTGCGGTGGGCATCGACTATCGCCAGCTGGAATTGCCGGCTGCGTTGCGCCCTGGTTGCGAGCAGGCCGAGTTCGACGCTGCCTATGGTCTGTGGCTGCAGGCATTCATGGGCAAGGAAGGGCATGTGCAGCAGGAGCTGTTCAACCTGCAGCGCAATCATCCGCAGAAACTGGAGCTGCGCGCTCGGTATCTGGACGAGCAAGTGCAGTCTAGCGCCAGTACCTGGTTATTCCTGGGTGGTTTCGCCCAGCTCAGCGTGCATCTGGATGGCTACGTGTATGTGCTGCAGGGTGAGTGTGGCGACCTGCTGACGCTGCCGGCTGGCACTCGTCACTGGTTCGACCTGGGTGAAGAACCGCACGTGCTGGCGGTGCGTCTGAGCCTTGGCGACGAGACGCCAGAGCGGACGGGCGACGATATCGCCAGCCGTTTTCCGCGCCTGGGGGACTGAGGGAACCCCAGCCAATCAACGACTATCCTATGCAGGCAACCTTTCAGACAGGAGTGTCGTCATGGGTTCCACCTTCAATGGGCTGCTCGGCCTGGTCATCCTGGCCCTGGATATCTGGGCCATCATCAACGTGGTCAAAAGCAACGCGGAAACTGGAATCAAGATTCTATGGATTCTGCTGATCGTGCTGTTGCCGGTGATCGGTCTGATCATCTGGGCGCTGATGGGGCCGCGCGGCAACGTCAGAATATGACTCGCCTGTGGCTGCTGGCCCTGGTGCTGCTGCCGCTGTTCAGTGTGGCGGCAGATAACGCCGATGCCTGGCAGGCATTGCGCGAAGGTCGTGCGCTGATACTCATGCGTCACGCCACCGCGCCGGGTACGGGCGACCCGGCGAACTTTCGCCTGGGACAATGCGAAACCCAGCGCAACCTCAATGCTCAAGGGCGTGCCGAGGCCCGGCGCTGGGGCGAGTTGCTCGCGCGTCAGGGGATCGAACAGCCGCGGCTTCTCAGCAGTCGCTGGTGCCGCGCGCTGGACACGGCCAGCAACATGCAGCGCGGCCCGGTACAACCATTCGCGGCGCTGGATTCGTTCTTCGGCAAGCCCGAGGATGGTGCCGAGCAGACCGCCGAGCTGATTCGCTCGGTCAACCAACTGCCTGCTGGCGCGCCATTGGTGCTGGTTTCCCATCAGGTCAATATCACCGCCCTGACCGGCATCTTTCCCGCTTCGGGCGAAGGGCTGATTCTGGCTTTGCCCCTGCGTCCGCGTGCTGAGCCTCTGGCGCGCATACCCGCGCCCTAGGCTACAAAGCCAGTTGCGCCTGCTCTGGCGGCAACACGCCTTCAAGTTCCAGCAACTGCTGCTTGCGCGGCAGGCCACCGGCATAACCGGTCAGGCTGCCGTCCCGGCCGATCACGCGGTGGCAGGGCACGATGATGGAGATGGGGTTGGCGCCATTGGCGGTTCCCACCGCGCGTACGGCCTGCGGTCTGCCGATGACACTGGCCAGCTCCGAATAGCTGCAGGTGCGACCGTAGGGAATGGCCAACAGCGCCTGCCAGACCGCCTGCTGGAATGCCGTGCCCCTCGGCGCCAGGCGCAATTCGAATTGACGGCGCTTGCCGGCGAAGTATTCATCGAGCTGGCTGCACACGGCATCCAGCTCACGGCCAGCGGGCCGCCAATGGTCTTCGATGCGCCAGGGCCGGCTGTCCAGCTCCATCAACAGCAGTTGCAGGCCGCTGTCGTCGGCTGCGATCAGCAGCGGACCGACGGGGCTGTCGTGGTAGCGGTAATGCATGACTCAGCCTCCCGAATAGTTATGCCAGAGATGCGCCGCCGCATAAGCGCGCCACGGGCGCCAGGCTTCCGCGCGTGCTTTTAGGCGGCGCGCATCGATACCTTCCGTTCCCCATACCGGCGCCTTGAGCAAACCCAGGTCGCTGGCGGGAAAGGCGTCGGCCTCACCGAACGCGCGCAGGGCGATGTACTCCGCTGTCCACGGGCCAATGCCTGGCAGTGCGCATAGCTGCTCGATCAGTGCTGCACTGCCGTCGGCCAGATGCAGTGCCAGGCTGCCATCGGCAATGCGCGCGGCGAAATGCTGCAGGCACTGCACGCGTTTGCCGGGCATACCGATGCCGCTCAGGTCGGCCTCGGCAAGTGCCTGTGCTGAGGGGAACAGATGGCTGATGCCCAGCGTTTCCGGTGTCTCGATCCGTGCGCCGACACGTTGCACCAGGCGCCCGACTATGGTGACCGCCGCCTTGACCGTGACCTGCTGGCCGACGATGGCGCGCACCGCCTGTTCGAACGGATCGAACGCCACCGGCAGGCGCAGGCCGGGATTGCGCTGCAGCAGCGGCGCGAGCAGTTCATCAGTGCTCAGGTGCAGGGCAATCGCCTCGGGCTCGCTGTCGAGATCGAACATGCGCCGCACGCGCTGTTCGAGTTGATCGAGATGTGCGGGCGAGGCCTGGCGGCAGCGCAGTTCCAGCGCGTTCTGCCCTGGCAGCGGGGCAACCCGAAACCAGCCGGGTGTGCCGTCGATGCTGAAGCCGCGGCAGTAGCTGTCCGCGCTCAGTGACTCCAGCCCAGGAATCGCGCGCAGGGCGAAATGGCTGTGGAACTGTTGCCAGTCCCAGGGCGGTTGGTAGGGCAGAAGCAGCGTGATGATATTCATGGCTGGCACCCTAGCTCGCAGTCGGCGAGTTGTCAGCGTGAAGATGACTTTCAAATTTCGGGAGGCCCGCGAAGGCTGCATGGACGTGACTCCGATGGATCGTAAAGCCGGCCAATCGTAGCTCGTAGGGTGTACTCAGGAGCGCAGCGAACAGTCCACCAAAACCATTGGTTACACCATCATGCCCCGTTGATAACGCCCCGGCGTTACGCCTTTCCAGCGCTTGAAGGCGTGGATGAAGTTCGACAGCTCGCCATAGCCCAGGCGCTCGGCAATCTCTTCCAGACTCAGACCGCCGGCGGCCAGCAGCTCTACGGCCAGCGCCTGGCGCACTTCGTCCTGCAGGGCACGGAAGCTCGTGCCTTCTTCGATCAGGCGCCGGCGCAGGGTGCGGCTGCTCAGGTGCAGGCGCTCTGCGACCTGTTCCATATCGGCGATCTGTCCCGGCGACTGCAACAGAAGTTGGCGCACCCGCCCGGCCAGGCCCTGATGCCATTGATGGCGCGCCAGCAACGTCTGGCATTGCTGTTCACAGGCGCTGACCAGTTGCGGGTTGGCTCGTGGCAGTGGGTTGTCCAGCAAATCAGCGGCAAAACCCAGGCGATTGTGCGCCGCGCCGAAGCGTGGCACCTGGCCGAAGGCGGCGATAAAGGGTGAAACGTCAGCCGGTGCAGGCTGGCGCAGCTCCACGGTCAGCAATTGCAGCGTGCTGCCCAGCAGCTCACGCACGACCACCAGGGCACCGAGCATGTCGCGCTGCACGATGAAATCATGCAGCGCCGGGGGCAGGGCGCTGTCGTCGAAATTCAGGCTGGCGATGGCGTCATCCACGCTCAGGCTGATGCGGGTGAAGGCATAGGTCAGGCCGTGATAGCGCAGGCCCAGCTCGGCGGCCTGGCGTACCGTGGCGCTGCTGAGAATGGCGTAACCCCAGGCGCCATAGGTGGTCAGGTGGTAGCGCCGGCCGGCCTGCAGGCCAAGATCTTCGACTGCGGGTAGTGCCTCGACCAGGTTGGCGATCAGCTGCAGCTCACGCTGCGCTTCGATCTCCCCGTTCAGGCTGGCCAACTGCAACGGGCTGAGCCCCGTTTCATGCAGGCACCTGTCCAGGCTCAGGCCCAGATCGAGCCCCAGCTGGGTGAGCAACTGAATGCTGGTGATGCTGCGGCGTGCGGGCCAGGGCGCTGACATAGATTGTCCGAAAATCACAATATCCTGGCCGACTATGCCATAACCTGGACGCGGGGGCGCAAGTAGCATCGGTTCATCGTCATACACGGGTCATCACAATGAATAACAACCCCCGTACGAACGCGCCCTGGCGCGTGTTGATCATCGGCAGCGGCTTTGCCGGTCTGGGCCTGGCCATGCAGTTGCGCAAGGCCGGCGAGGACGACTTCCTGTTGCTGGAAAAGGCCGGCGAGGTAGGCGGTACCTGGCGCGACAACAGCTATCCGGGCGCCGCCTGCGATGTGCCCTCGCACCTGTATTCCTTTTCCTTCGAGCCCAAGCACGACTGGTCGCGCAAGTTCGCGCCGCAGGCGGAGATCCACGCCTATATCCTGCAGTGCGTGGAGAAACACCGGCTACGCCCGCACATCCGTCTGAACAGCGAAGTGCTCGGCGCCGAGTTCGATGCCGCGCGCGGTATCTGGCGCGTCGAGCTGGCAGGGGGCGAAGTGGTCGAGACGCAGGCGCTGGTCAGTGCCTGCGGCCAGCTCAATCGGCCGGCCTACCCGAAACTGCCCGGCCTGGCGCATTTTCGCGGCGAGGCTTTTCACTCGGCGCGCTGGCGCCATGATCTGGATCTGACCGGCAAGCGCGTGGCGGTAATCGGCACCGGCGCTTCGGCGATCCAGTTCGTGCCGCAGATCCAGCCGAAGGTAGCCAGCCTGAGCCTGTTCCAGCGTTCGGCTGCCTATGTGCTGGCCAAGCCGGATCGTGCCTATCGACCCTGGGAGATTGCTCTAAAACAGCGTTTGCCCCTGCTGCAACGCGCCGACCGCCTCCTGCAATACCTACATCACGAGGGCCGGGCGCTGGCCTTTATCCGCTTCCCCTGGCTGATGCGCCTGTTCCGCCACAGCTTCACCCGTCACCTGCAGCGGCAGATGCCCGATGCCGGCAAGCGTGAGCGGTTGCAACCGAACTACCCCATGGGTTGCAAGCGTATCCTGATCAGCAACGACTACTTCCCGGCGCTGGCGCAGGCCAATGTCGAGATCGTCGACTCGGCGATTCGTGAGGTGCGCGAGCAGTCGCTGGTGACGGCCGATGGTCGTGAGCACCCCTGCGATGTGCTGATCTACGGCACCGGTTTCACCGCCACCGATTTCCTCGCGCCGATGCGCATTCGCGGCCTCGATGGACTGGAGCTGAATCAGGCCTGGAAGGAGGGTGCCGAGGCCTACAAGGGCATCAGCGTCAGCGGTTTTCCCAACCTGTTCCTGCTCTACGGGCCGAACACCAACCTCGGCCACAACTCCATTCTCTATATGCTCGAGAGCCAGTACGCCTACGTAATGGGCTGCCTGCAGGCGCTGCGCGAACAGGGGCTACGCTATCTCGACCTGCGCCCGACGGTGCAGCGCAGTTACAACGCCGAGCTGCAGCAGGCGACTCATCGAACGATATGGGAACAGGGCTGCGACAGCTGGTACAAGACCGCTACCGGCAAGCACACCAACAACTGGCCGGGGTTCACCTTCACCTATCGCCTCATGACCCGTACTCCGGAGCTTGCCGACTATGACTGCGTCCGCTGACTTCAAAGCCCCAGCCGCCGAGCAGATGCTGCTGCGCGGCCTGTTGCGCGGCTTTCTGCGTCTGTTCTTCCGCGGCCTGGTACGGCCACCGATGCCGGTGGCTGGGCAGCGTCGTGTGCTGCGTGCACTCACCACCATCACCCTGACGCCGCGTGGCGTAACGCGCAGCGCCGATACCCTGGCCGGGCGCCCGTGCGAATGGCACCGGCCGCCTGTCAGTAGCAGTAGCGTGCTGCTCTATCTGCACGGTGGCGCCTTCATGATCGGTGGGCCGGACACGCACCGTGGCATCTGCGCCAGCCTGGCCAAGCGCGCTGCTCTGCAGGTCTGCGCGCTGGATTACCGCCTGGCGCCGGAGCATCCTTATCCGGCGGCGCGCGATGATGTGGTGGCGGCTTACCAGGCATTGTTGGAGGCCGGCTATAGGCCCGAACAGATCGCCATTGGCGGCGACTCGGCTGGCGGCAACCTGAGTTTGGTCGGCTGCCTGCGCATTATCGAACTCGGCCTGCCGACGCCCGCCGCCCTGGTGTGCTTTTCGCCGGTCACCGACTTCACCGGCGAGCAGATGCACGAGCCGCCGGCCGGCGATCCGCTGCTCCACCCCAGCTGGGTCGAACAGGCTGCGCAGCTGTATTGCCCGGCCGACCTGCCGCGCAACGATCCGGGCCTATCGCCGCTGTTCGCCGACCTCAGCCGCTTGCCGCCGACGCTGATCCAGGTGGGCGAAGACGAGTTGCTGCTAAATGACAGCCTGCGCCTGGCCGAGCGCGCCAAGGCGGCAGGGGTGAACGTGCGCCTGGAGCGTTATCCGGGGTTGTGGCACGTGTTCCAGGCGCATGTCGGCATGTTGCGTGCGGCGGATTACGCCATCGCCCGTGTGGCGGCCTTTCTCCGTGAGCGGGGTGTGTGATGAACAACATTCTCATCAGCGGCGCCGCCTCGGGCATTGGCGCCGCCACCGCGCGGCTGTTTCACGCGCAGGGCTGGCGCGTCGGGTTGCTCGACGTCGATGAAAAGGCGCTGGCAGCCTTGGCCGCCGAGCTGGGCGGCGCCTGGCATGCGCAGCTGGATGTGGTCGATGCTGCGGCGGTAAACGCCGCGCTTGCTGACTTCTGCGCGCAGAGTGGCGGCCAGTTGCGCCTGTTGTTCAACGGCGCAGGCATTCTGCGCACCGGCGCCTTCGCCGATATCGAGCTGGAGCAGCATGCACGCCTGGTAGAGATCAATGTGCTCGGCGTGCTCAATCTTTGCCATGCGGCCTATCCCTATCTCAAAGTCACGCCAGAGGCGCAAGTGATCAATATGGGCTCGGCCTCGGCGCTCTATGGCGTGCCACAGCTGGCCAGCTACTCGGCCAGCAAGTTCGCCGTGCGTGGGCTTACCGAGGCGCTGGAGCTGGAGTGGCGTGAACACGGCATCCGCGTGGGTGACCTGATGCCGCCATTCGTCGACACGCCGATGGTTCGCAGTCAGGCGCAGCGTCCACCGGTGATGCGTCGCCTGGGCGTGCGTCTGGCGGCCGAGCAGATCGCCGAAGCGGCCTGGAAGCAGGCCCACGCCAGCACTGTGCATCGCCCGGTAGGGCTGCAGTTCGGGCTGCTGTTCACCCTAGGGCAGATCACGCCGGGCTGGATCAACAGGTTGCTGATGGGCTGGCTCAGTCGCCCATGAGTTCGGGCGAGGCGTTCAGGCTGGCCAATTGCCGCTGGTCGCCGGTTTTGTCACAAAGGCTTTCTGTATAGCGCGAATCTCTCTCGTAGCAGCTACTCTACGGGAGACGGTTTCAGTTCGGTGTTCTGCCGGGCAGTCGTCGATACGCTTGCAGTAGACACATCGAGCATCTGCTCGATTCTCGGGGCGGCGCCACTTGGGTGCTTCTGTAAACGCAGGGCGTTTTCAGAGGTTTCCGGTAGGAGTCGCGACACCGTCCGCAGGACGGTCGCATTGGGAAAGCGGTTAATCCATCCATAGCCTGAGAGGGGGTCGTTTATGAGCACAGCCTTCCACGAAGACTCCAGCACGTCGGTGCTGCGTCGGATGAAAGAAGGGGGATTCGACTTCGCCCAGTTTCACCCGATCGAGTTCTACGCCATCTTTCCCGACGAAGAACGGGCCAGAACGGCGGCCAGAAACTTTCGCGGCGAGTCGCTCAACGCTCAGATATCCGCCCGTGAGGACGGCATCTGGCACCTGCAAATCAGCAAAGTGATGTATGCCACCCATGCCGGTATCGGCGAGTTCGAACATGACCTGGAGTCCATCGTCGTCCCGCTGGGCGGCAAGATGGATGGCTGGGGCGTTACCCAGGAGGTGAAAGCGTCAGCCATGCGTTAGGGACTGCAGCGGCGTCCATCAGCTCAGACCATCGGCCGGCTGTTCGGCCGATGGCTTCAACTCCCAGCCCACCTCGACTTGCCAATCCTTCTCGCGCAGACTGCGCGGCGGAGGTAGTCATGGCCGATGTTCTGATCCTGACGCATATCGATTATTGCCCGCCAGCCCATCTGGCGCAGGTGCTGCAGGCGCGTGGCTGTGGTTTCGACGTGCTGCGCGTCGACCTGGGCGAGCTGCACGGTTACGACCTGGAGCGGCCCAAGGCGGTCGCCGTGATGGGCGGGCCGATGAGCGTCAATGACCCGTTGCCCTGGATCGCCGATGAAGTGGCAGCGTTGCAGCGCTTTATCGCACGCGACATTCCCATCATCGGTCACTGCCTGGGCGGCCAACTGCTGGCCAAGGCACTGGGTGCGAGCATCCGCCGTATGGCCTACACCGAAGCGGGTTGGCAGCGCATGCAACGTCGCGCAGAAGCTGTCGATAGCCCCTGGCTGGCGCATTTGCCTGCAGCGTTCAGCATTTTTCAGTGGCATGGCGACACCTTCTCGCTGCCTGACGGCGCCCAGCCTCTGTTGAGTAGCCAGTGGTGCGATAACCAGGCTTTTGCCTGGGGTGACAAGGTGCTGGCGCTGCAAGGGCATCCGGAAATGACTGAGGGGTTGATCGAGCTCTGGCTCGACGACTGGGCGCATCTGCTCGATGCCAGCCAGCCCAGCCAGCAGAGCATCGCCGAGATGCGCGAAGGCCTAAGCGAGAAGGTCAGGTTACTGAATCAGGTGGCCGAGGGTTTCTACGCGCACTGGCTGAAACTGGCTGGGCTTTGACGTCCCAAAAGAGCGGGTAACAATAACTCTGTGGCAGGAGATCTCTCATCGTCTGGAAATATGGCATCGTCGTGCGGTTAACCGATACATCGCCGTCACGCGAGAGCCTATTCGCCGCGAGGCGCGGCGCCTACAAGGGTTATTGAACGCCATGCGGTAGGAGCCCCGCCCCGGGGCGAAGCCTTTGCAGCGCCAGGCTCTAAAGCGCGTGAGCGCCGGTGTTTCCAGCTCCTACGGGCCCCAATAATTGAAGTAGTAGATGTTGCCGGGTTTGATCTCGATATCGATCTCCCCACCGCACTTGATCGTGCGCATCCCGGGCATTGTCTCCCCGGCCTCGTGAAGCTGGTGAGGCCAGCGTTCGTCGTCTACCGAGAACGCTCCACAGCCACCACCGTTATCGTGTTCAATCACCAGGTAGGTTTTGCCGTCCGTGGATGGTTTGTAGCGGCCTCTGAGTTCATAAGTGGCATCCGTATCCGTGGAGGCAATGCTCACCAGCAAAAACGCCACTGCAATCACAAGAGCGGAGCATAGAACTGCGCCGAGGGTGATCAGCAAATACTTGAGTGCTCGCATCATTTGCTGGGGCACTTGTTCAATTTCATGGCCCGTCAGGGATCAGCATCAGCAGATCGGTCACCCCGACATCCGCACCCGCTTGGGTTAGTAGCGTCGTGGCCTGCCCGCGGTGATGCGTCTGGTGGTTGAACAGGTGTATCAGCAGGGCGAAGAAGTGCTTTTGCGCGGCCACACCCTTCATGTTGCGGTAGCTCAGCGGCTGGTCCAGATGTTCTTCGCCCATCTCGGCGGCCAGGGCTTCGATGCAACTGTCCAGCTGCTTGCGTAGCGCAGCCAGTTCGCGGATATCTGCCGCCATCGGCTGATCCAGGCGTGTCGGCATTTCCAGCTTTGCGAGCGCCTGCAATGCTTGAAAGTTTGCCGGATGCGCGGTGTAGCGCCCCAGCCAGATACGGTCAGCCACCAGCAGATGGTTGAGCGTGCCGAGGATCGAGCCGAAGAACGCACCGCGCTCGGCACTCAGCGCTTCGTCGGACAGAGTGGAAGCAGCTGTGTAGAGCCGTTCGTTCATCCAGCTGTTGTAGCGCGCCATCAGGCGGATATGGTCGATTCTCTGCATGGCCAATACCTGTTCTTGTTCTTTCAGAAACGCTCATCGGCAACGGCCGGTAGCACCAGTTCACGCACATAACTGGCATCGGACAGGCTCGGCCGTGTTCGAACCAGAGCGGCGACATCGTGCAGTGGAATCGACTGTCCTTCGCCATTTTGTGCCGCCTGCATGGGCGCGACGGTTGTTTGTAGCAGGGGGCTACGGATTCGGGGTACGACTATTGACCGTCCGGCTCCGACCATACGGCAAATTCATTGCCGCCCGGCTCGACGAAGTGAAAGCGTCTGCCTCCAGGGAAAGAAAAGATCGGTTTGACGATTTCCCCACCGGCAGCCTCGACCTTGGTCAGGGTGTCTTCCAGTTGTGCGCTATAGAACACGATCAGCGCGCTGCCGTTGTCGCTGCGCGCGGACATCTCGGCGCTGAAGAAACCACCATCCAGGCCTTCGTCGGCGAAGGCGGCGTAATCGGGACCGTAGTCCGTGAATCGCCAGCTGAAAACGGTCTGGAAGAAGGCTTTGGTAGCCGGCAGATCGCGGGTGGGATATTCGACGTAATTGATCTTCTCGTGAGCAGGCATGCCGGATTCCTTGGCGGTAAAAGAGAGAGGGGTTACTGACGTGATTTGGCCAGATCGATGGCGGCCTGGATAGCAGCACGTGCTTGTGGGCTGTTCTTCCAGCAGGTCGAGCCCAGCTGACCGGCTACTGCGGTGACGATATCGCCGACGCTGGCTTTGGCCAATTCCTGCAAGGAGTTTATGCCGATCTGTTCGAGTCGCTGTACGACGGTCGGGCCTACGCCTTTAACGTTCAGAAGGGCTTGGTGTTCATCGGTTGGGAAGGGCATAGGGATTGTTAGCACGCTTTGGTTAAGGGGCGGGCTTTAGCCCAATGTCATCAACTTTGGAAATTATCCATAAATATCATATAATTAGCGCTCAAATCAGTGCATGGGAGAAGCCCTTTTGACTACCTATACCGCATCGCTTGACACCGCCAGCCAAACCCTGGCTTGAAAATTGTACAAAAAATAACCAGCCCGCTCGATTGTCCCGCCTTCATCGCCGCCCACCGCCAGAATCCTCAAGACTTTACCCGCCGACGCCAGCTCACCTTCAAGAACCTCGTCCTGTTCCTGCTCAATCAGCCGCGCACGGCCCTGCAAACCGAACTCGATCAGTTCTATCGCGTACTCAATCAGGCGTCGACTGAGACGCAAATGGTCACTG
>NZ_FMZQ01000006.1 GCF_900102635.1 Ectopseudomonas chengduensis
CAGACTGTGTGAAAACCTAGCAGTCTGAGAGCAAGCTGAAGACAATGCCTCCATCAGTCGATGGGGGCATTGTCGTTTATGGGCTACATCCAGGGCGAAGGTCGTCAGCAAAGCAGCCTGTTTCCTCCCACATTGGAGGAGCTGGTGCCGGAGGATCACCTGGTACGGGTGATCGAGGCCTATGTCGCCCGCCTGGATCTGCAGGCTCTGGGTTTCAGCAAGGCCGAACCACTCAAGACTGGACGTCCTGGCTATGATCCAGCGGATCTACTCAAGCTTTATCTGTACGGTTACCTCCAGCGCATCCGCTCCTCCCGGCGCCTGGAAGCCGAGTGCCAACGCAATGTCGAGGTGATGTGGCTGCTGGGCCGATTGGCACCGGATTTCAAGACCATTGCTGATTTTCGCAAGGACAACAGCGCTGCTTTTCAGGCGACCTGCCGCACCTTCGTCCAGTTCTGTCGCCAGGTGGGGCTGATCAGCGGGCAACTCGTGGCCATCGATGGCAGCAAGTTTCAGGCGGTAGCGTCGCAACGCAAGCATCTGAGCCTGACGAAGCTCAAGCGCCAACAAGCCAAGCTGGAGGCGCAGATCGCCCGTTATCTGGCGGAACTGGACGAGGCTGACCGCAGTGAGGCGGCTGAAGTGGTTGATCGCAGTGCGGTCAAGGCTGCGCTGCAGCAGCTGGAGAGCCGACATGCCGATAACCTGACAGCCCAGGCGTTGATGGAGGTACAGGGGCTGGAGCAGTTCGTCGTGGGTGAGAGCGAGGCGCGCATGATGCGTACCCACCAGGGGGCTCGCGTGGCTTATAACGTGCAAAACGCGGTGGATGGCGAGCATGGGCTGATCGTGCATCATGCTGTCACTCAGGACGGCAGCGATAACCAACAACTGGAACCTATGGCCAAGGCTGCCCAGGCGATCCTGGCGCAGGAAGAGCTGACGGTTACAGCCGATGCGGGCTACTCCAATGGTGAGCAGTTTCAAGCGTGTGATGATGCTGGGATTGCGGCCTATGTGCCGGAGAATCGGGGCATAAATAACAAGGGCGACGACACGCCGCTATTCGATCGCAGCGCCTTCAGCTACGACGTAGAAAACGACCAGTACCAATGCCCTGCAGGCCAATGGTTACCGCTCAAGCAGGTAAACGGCCTACAGCGCATTTATGCTGTACGCGGCGACTGTACGGCTTGTCCATTGAAATCACGCTGCACCAAGGCTAAACGTCGACACGTGACTCGGCATGTCCATGAGGCCGCATTCGAGCGCATGCATCAGCGGATGCAGGTGCATCCAGAGATGATGGTCAGGCGCCGCTCCATCGTCGAACATCCCTTCGGCAACCTGAAGCAATGGATTTTGGGTAATGGTCGCTTCCTGCTCCGACAACTGCAGGGCGCTCGGACGGAAATGGCCCTGGCGGTCAACGCCTACAACCTGAAGCGTGCCATCAATGTGATGGGTGCCCGTCGGTTGATCGAGCTGTTGGGGTAAATCCCGCTTTCCATTTCCAAGCATCAAAAACACCAACGCCCCGAACCAGTCGGGGCGTTGGATTTTTCTGGCGTCAGTGCGTTTTCACACGCTCTGAGCATGCGGGGCTTTTCAGGAGAGAGGTCGGTCAGACCAACTCGCCCCACATGTCGTACTCGTCGGCGTCGACGATACGTACGCGCACCTTGTCGCCCGGCTTGACGTTGGGGGAGTCGATGAACACGCTGCCGTCGATCTCCGGGGCGTCGGCCCAGGAGCGGGCCACGGCGCCTTCGCCGTCCACTTCGTCGATCAGCACGTCCATCTCCAGGCCGATCTTGGCCTGCAGACGTGCGCTGCTGATCGCCTGCTGGTGCGCCATGAAACGCTCCCAACGGTCCTGCTTGACGTCGTCAGGTACCACTTCCAGGCCCAGGTCGTTGGCGGGAGCGCCTTCTACAGGCGAATACTGGAAGCAGCCGACGCGGTCGAGCTGGGCTTCCGTGAGCCAGTCCAGCAGATACTGGAAGTCTTCCTCGGTCTCGCCGGGGAAACCGACGATGAAGGTGGAGCGGATGGTCAGCTCCGGGCAGATCTCGCGCCACTTCTTGATGCGCGCCAGGGTCTTGTCTTCGAAGGCTGGGCGCTTCATCGACTTGAGGACTTTCGGGCTGGCGTGCTGGAAGGGGATGTCCAGGTAAGGCAACAGCTTGCCGGCGGCCATCAGCGGGATCACATCGTCGACGTTGGGGTAGGGGTAGACGTAGTGCAGACGCACCCACACGCCCATCGACGACAGCGCCTCGCACAGCTCGAGCATGCGCGTCTTCACCGGCTGGCCGTTCCAGAAGTCCAGCTTGTACTTCAGGTCGACGCCGTAGGCGCTGGTGTCCTGGCTGATCACCAGCAGCTCTTTCACGCCAGCCTTGACCAGGCGCTCGGCTTCGCTGAGCACATCGCCCACCGGACGGCTGACCAGCTTGCCGCGCATGGACGGGATGATGCAGAAGCTGCAGGTATGGTTGCAGCCTTCGGAAATCTTCAAATAAGCGTAGTGACGCGGGGTCAGCTTGATGCCCTGCGGCGGCACCAGGTCGATCAGCGGGTTGTGCTCGGTCTTCGGCGGGATGACTTGGTGTACGGCGTTGACCACCTGCTCGTATTGCTGCGGGCCGGTGACGGCCAGCACGCTCGGGTGCACGTCGCGGATGCTGTCTTCGGCCACGCCCATGCAGCCGGTGACGATCACCTTGCCGTTTTCCGCCAGCGCCTCACCGATGGCGTCCAGCGACTCGGCCTTGGCGCTATCGATGAAGCCACAGGTATTGACCACCACCACGTCGGCATCCTGGTAGGTCGGTACGATCTCGTAACCTTCCATGCGCAGCTGGGTCAGGATTCGCTCGGAGTCAACCGTCGCTTTTGGACACCCCAAGGAAATAAACCCTACACTTGGTGCTTTCTTAGTTTGAGTAGTTGTCATCACTGATCACGGGGGAATGCAAAATTAGCGCGCGAGTATACAGCTATCTGAGGTTTTCCGATCCCCGGCAGGCGACCGGCAGCAGTGCCGACCGTCAGTTGCAGTACGCTCAGCGCTGGGCGGGTGAGCGTGGTCTGGTGCTCGATGAATCGTTGTCGCTGCGCGATGAGGGGTTGTCGGCCTACCACCAGAACCACGTCAAGCAGGGGGCGCTCGGGGCTTTTCTGCGTGCCGTCGACGAGGGGCGCATACCGGATGGTTCGGTGTTGATCGTCGAAGGCCTCGACCGGCTGAGTCGAGCCGAGCCACTCCAGGCGCAGGCGCAACTGGGTCAGATCATCAATGCGGGTATCACGGTGGTAACCGCCAGCGATGGGCGGGAGTACAACCGGGCCGGCTTGAAAGCCCAGCCGATGGACCTGGTGTACAGCCTGCTGGTGATGATCCGTGCGCACGAGGAATCCGACACGAAGAGCAAGCGCGTGAAGGCGTCGATTCGCCGTCTGTGCGAAGGCTGGGTGGCAGGCACTTATCGCGGGCTGATCCGCAACGGGCAAGACCCGCAATGGCTGCGCTGGGATGGCCAGGCGTGGCACCTGATACCCGAGCGAGTAGAGGCGGTGCGCTATGCCATCGAGCTGTACAAGCAAGGTGAGGGGGCGACCCGAGCGGCGCGCAAGCTGGCCGAGCGTGGTTATGTACTGAGTGATTGGGGGATTGCCGGGCAGCAGATTTATCGACTGGTGAAGTTGCCAGCGCTACGCGGTGCCAAGCGCATCAGTGTCGACGGCGAGGATTACCTGCTGGAGGGATACTACCCGCCCGTGCTGACCGATGAAGAGTACGAAGCCCTGCAGGCGGCAACCGAGACCCGGCACGGTCGACGCGGGGCGCCTGAGATTGTCGGCCTGGTAACGGGCCTGGGAATCGCCTACTGCGGCTACTGCGGTACCGCTGTCGTAGCGCAAAACCTTCTGAGCCGTGCGCGTGAAGATGGCACTGTGGCCGATGGCCATAGGCGGCTGCATTGCACCTCGTACAGCAAAAGCACGGGCTGCAAGGCGGCGAGTTGCAGTGTGGTGCCGGTCGAGAAGGCGCTGCTTTCGTACTGTTCCGATCAGATCAACCTGGCGCGACTGCTGGAGCCGGTGGACGATGGCCAGCAATTGCGGCAGCGCCTGCAGGCGTGCCGGCGAAAGCAGGCGGACGTGGAGCGGCAGCTGCAGAGGATCACAGAGGCGCTGCTGGCCGACGACCAGGGCGCTGCGCCGCTGGCGTTCGTGCGTAAGGCGCGCGAGCTCGAAGCGGAACTGGGGCAGTTGCAGGCCGAGGCCGAGCACTTGGAGCGAGAGCAGGGCAAGGTGGGTCAGACGCAGACGCCGGCCGGCGCCGAACTGTGGCGCAAGCTGGCAATCGAAGCGCAGGACATCAAAAGCCCGGCGCGCGAGCAGCTGCGGCAGCTGGTGCTCGATACGTTCAGCCGGATTACGGTCTACATGCGGGGCTTGGTGCCTGACCCCAAGTCGAAGGTCATACACCTGGTGCTGGTGTCGCGGGCGGGGCAGCGGGTTGCGCTGGATGTTGATCGGCGGTCGGGAGCCTGGAAGGCCGGGCGCGACCGCCGTGGGTGATCAGGCGGCTTTCTTGCCGATCAGGATGGCCGCCAGCTCTGGGTCGCCGGGTGGACTGCTGTGCACCACCAGGTGGCCCATGCCTTCCCAGTAGTTTTCCTGCACCTCGATGCACACCCGCCAGGCTGCCCAGGCCACTTCGGCGCCGACCTCGATCACGTTGCCGGCTTCGTCGATGATGGCCAAGCGCGCCGGCTTGCCGTCGACGGTGGTGCAGTTGAAGCCAGTGCTGACTGTGGCACTGATGCGGGCGGCCTGCAGCTGGGGGTTGGGTACTGAATCTTTCATGCGGCCTCCGGCTGTTTGCGCCAGGCGCCGAAGGCGTCGAAGACGCGCTCGGCTTGGGCTTCGGTGAGGGTGATTTCGGCGGGGATGGCGAGCCAGGCCAGGCCGATGAAGTGGTAGGGGTTGCAGCCAGCCTTCAGCTCGACGCAGTAGGCTTCGACGGTTTCAGCCAGTTGGGCGGCTTTGTAGATGCCTTGTGGGGCAATCTCCACGCTCTTCATGTAGGCGGTGCCGAGCTGGTCGCGGCACAGCGCGGCCAGGTAGAGGCTCCAGCGGTGTGGCATTTCGGTGACTGCCGTGGCAACCGCCTCTCGGCCGTTGCCGATCGCTCGGGCGTGCTTCCAATCAACGAGCACCTGTAGTTCCAGGTGCTCGATGTCGAGCACCGCCACATGGTTGCTGCGCAGCATGGAGCGGTAGTAGTTGGCTAGCCGTGCCTGGTGGTTGTAGGGCTTGCGCTGGCTCATGCTGCACCCTCCAGTGGGAGACCGCGTTGCTGCAGGGCAGCTATGCAGGCGGGGTTGATCCAAAGGCACTCGGTACGTGCTGCCGTGCCGCGGAAGGCCGCGATCCGGGCTTGCGTGGTGTTGACGGTCCAGCCTTTCAGGGCTTTGTCGTAGAGCTCGCAGGGGTAGCCACTCACGATCACCATCCCATCCAGCGACTTCAGGGTTTCAAGTAGCTCGACGTGATCATCGTCGGACATCTCGTGCCGGTAGTACCGGCCTTTGTGGGCGCCATGGACTCGCGTTGAGTGCATGTAGGGCGGGTCAACGTAATGAAGAGCCGATGCCGAATCATGCTGGCGAATAACCTCAAGGGCTGGGCGGTTCTCGATCAGAACGCCCTGCAGGCGCTGGCCGAAAGCAGCCAGGTTGTCGGGAAAGCGTGACCACAGTTGTGGGGCGGTACCGTACTTGCGATACGGGTCAACGCGCAGGCCGGATGTGGCCTTGGTAGCGCCCGCGCTGCCGAAGCCCATCTGCGCACGCATCACGGTGCGGCGCGCCCGCTCGACTGGGTCTTCAGTGAAGATCCAGGCCAGCTCGAACTCGTCGCGAGCGTAGGGCGTGAGCACCAGCAGCTCGGCCAGCGAGTCGCGCTGGGTGGCGTTCTGCAGGACGCGGAACAGGTTGACGATATCGCCGTCGAGGTCGTTGTAGACCTCGCCGTGGCTGCGTGGCTTCTGCATCAGCACACCTGCTGCGCCGCCGAACGGCTCGACGTACACCTGGTGGGGCGGGAAGTGCTTAATGACCCACGGTGCCAGCCGGAACTTGCCGCCGTGGTATCGGATGACGGGGGCGGTGATGTTCATGCCGCCACCTCGCTCTGCTGCTGATCCACCAGGTTGGCGCGCTTAACTCGATTGGCGTTCTCGCAGGCGTGGCAGCGCTTGCCCGTGACAGGGCGGGCGCAGTCAAGGCAGGGGTGACGCAGCGCATGTTTCGCCTTGCCCTTGGGAGACTTGAGGCGCGCAGGTTCTGTCAGCGCTCTGGCTATTTCCCATCCGGACTCGATGCGCTTGCGAATGGTGTCAGCTGGAACTCCAGTGCGCTCCGACCATTCGGCTAGCGACAGGTCTATGCCGTCGTGATGGATTACCCGATTATTTCTGCGGTTGCGATCGTTGGCGCTGCGGGTCACCCATCGGCAGTTACTGGGCTCATAGTTCCCTTGGTTGTCGATCCGATCTATCTCGTGTTTGGGTGATGGTTTCAGGCCCATGTCAGCTATGAAGGCGGCTGGGTCGTTCAGCCATCGATCGCACACGGTAATTCCCCGTCCGCCATAGTTCGCATAAGCAGCGTGGGTGGGTTTTGTGCAACGGAGGCGCATCTGCTGCCAGGCTCGATACTCCGGCGTGTATGACAGGCCGTGTTTAGGTTTGCCAGCCATCAGTTGGCACTCCTGCGCTCGCTAGCTTTCAGAGCGGCATGGGTCGACTGCTGCCCAAACTTGACCATCTCATACAGACGCTCTAGGTCGGCTTGTACGCCCCATAGCGCATTGACGATATGGGTGTCAGAAAGCCTGCTTTCACATGTGCCGTCGAACTGGCACATCAACAGCGCCACGGTGGCGGCAGTGCGCCCGAGTTGGCAGTTGATTGCGTCGACCGGCAAGTCGGGCTCCATATTGGGCGGCTGGCAGAAGAAGGCTTCGGGGGTGTCTGGATAAAGCTGGGGGCGAGCGGACGCGGCCATGGTGTGGCTCCTGTGTGTGAGGTCGGAGCCTCCCACCCAGACGCCAATCAAGGCGGGAGACTGAACGGCGTTGGCGTACCGGCCACACAGGGAACCGGCGCCTCCGAAGAGGCCACCGTCCAGCCTCCCATAACTCGGGTGCTGAACGACGCGCACAAAAAAACCGCGAACTACGTTCTGCGGCCTGTGCGGCCTATGTGGTTGCGGGACGCCAATCCCGATCACCGATTTTGCGGTGACGGCTGGAGAGTAGTCCGGTGCTGCTGCATCGGTCAAGCGGCGTTCTGATAGACGGATGGTGGCGGTCATGGCTGGGTCGCCTCAATCTGCTCGCTCATAGCACTGCCCTCTCAATATCCGCGTCATTGCGCGGCTCATACGTGTCCTCCAGCTCAGCCACACGCGCCCATGCGCGCGACTCTGATGCAAGCGCCTCACGAAGCCTCTGATCAAGCTCGGCAACTTTTCTGCTTTCTTCAGTGCTACGAAACGCACACTCAACGCAGCGGCCTGTTGCGGTGTAGCGGACGCTTTCACCGCACGTCTCGCACACTTTCCCCGTGAACTTTTTGGCCCCGTTAATCCGGGCGCGCTCCTGCTCAAGGATTGCAATAGCTTGCGATAAGCGGTCTGCAGTCGACCTCACTCGCTCATTCATCTTGACCTCCCGCTGGGCGCTCATTGCGGTGCTTATTGACCCTCCGCCGGTGAGTGGTGGCCAGCAGTTCGAGCAGGCGACCGTGGTAGTGGATGGCGGCCTGGCTCGGCTGCCAGGGGTCGATGAGCTGGGGGATGGGTTCGATGCCTTCGAGGCATGGCCAGGGCTCGGGGTGCTCGGGCATCAGGTCGCGCTTTTCGGTGGCCAGCGCCACCAGGTCGGCGTGCTTCACGCAGTCCGGCAGGATGGGGTCGAGGTCGAATCGCTGGCAGATGGCGATCCAGACACGGCGCTCGACTTGGTCATACAAGGACTCAAGGTTCTGGCACTCGTAGAACTCGCGCATGCCTTCCTTGAGCGGGCGCACCAGATCGCCCACGTAGGCTTCGGTGGCGTCGTGCAGCAGGGCTTCCAGGCGGTACTCGGCCGGCACCAGGTCGGACACCAGATAGCAGTGTTGGGCCACGCTGTAGAAGTGGCGGGTGTGGCCGACAAAGCGACAAAGCATGCTCAGGCTGTGGGCGATATCGGTCGGGTCCACCATGTCGGCGGTGGGGTTGGCCAGGTCGAACTTTCGGCCGCTGCGGGTGAGAATCCAGCTCATGGCTGCACCTCCGTGGCGGTGATGAGCCCGGCGGTGTCGCGCAGAGCCTGGATGGCGGCGCTCATGAGGGCTTTCTCTGTTGCCGGCATCGGCACCAGTTTCAAGCCCACTTCCAACTGGGAAAGACCTTGGGGAGTCGATTCGCCTACCAGCCCGGCGAGCGCTGAATGCAGCTTCGCAATGGCCTGCTGCGCCTCGCGCATCGGGTGCTTGGCGCAGGTGCGGATATGGTCAGTCAGCACCTGGTCGCCAGCGGCTGGGGTGTCCTGCGGGTACTCGTGGCCGCAGTAGACACAGGTCAGTATCCGGGCTGTGGCAAAGCATGCCAGCTCATGATCGAACGGCACCTTGAAGCCGGCTGCATTGCGGTGACCACCGCCACCGTAGCGTTTGGCGATCTCGCCAACATCGAGGCCTTGATCGTGGCTGCGCAGGGAGAAGTAGCGGTGCTCGCTGGTGTCCTGATAGCAGGCGGCGAAGGGTTCGCCGATGGCCATCAGGTGTCCGGCATCGCTGGAGTGGATGTAGGGCAGGTTCGCTACCGGCACATCAAACCCGGCGATGACCATGCGGCGCTTGCTGCCAACTACCAGCTCGGCGACGTCTTTGTGGTGCTTGCGCTCGATGGCCTTGCCGTCCGCCAGTAGCTGGCTGGTCGGCGTGTTCATCAGCGCGTCCCATACCTCGAAGTCGTAGGGGTAGCTGAACAGGTTGGCCTGGATCTCGCGCGTGCCCTCCAGCTTGAAGCGCCAGAGGTCGCGGTCCTCGATGTGGTTGATCAGGGCAGGGCGGGGCTGGCCTGGGTTGAAGTAGTCCCAGGTGAGGCCGGCGCCGCTGCGATTCATGTCGAACACGGTGCCCACACGCTGGGTAGAGGGCGCCCACTCTGCGAAGCAGGACGGGGCCGTTGGCAGTTGGGCCAGCGCTTCGGCCGCAGTCTTGTGGTGGTCGATGATCAGGATCGAGCGCGCCTGGTGGCCGAGCAGCACCAGCAGTTCATAGGGGTAGGAGAAGTCCACGATGATCACGTCGCGGCCTTCAACGTCCGGTGCGGGCTTGCCGTAGTGGCCGGCGTGGAACTCGACGTTCTCGGCGCCCAGTGCTTGGCGAACGACCCAGGCGGCGCCGAAGCCATCGGCGCAATTGGCGTGGTAGATGCACAAGGTTTTCATGCTGCAGCCCCCTGCTTGGCGTTGGCCTTGGCGGCAACCAGCGACATGGCTTGGTCGTAGCTCAGAACGCGGCGGCTGAACGGCATGTGGTCGGGGCCGAGGTGGTTGGTCAGCACCAGGGCTTTGGTGATCGGCGCGGGGTCGCCTGGCTGCCAGTCGTCAACGATCTCCGTCAGGCCGAGTGCGTCGGCGATGGCCTGGGCGTTGGTGGTTTTGCCGCAGCGTTCGGGGCCGTAGACGAGCCAGCTTTTGCCGTTGGGTACGCCAGCGGCGAAGGCAGCCGCTTCAAGCAGGGCGGCTTCTGCTTCTTGCTGGGTATTGGGCAGTGCGGTCGGGGCGGTGCCTTCGAGCTGATCTTCGATGCGCTGGGCGAGCTGCTCCAGTTCGCCGCAGACGGTCAGGGCGTGGCGCGCCTGGTCGCTCAGCTCCAGCACCTGGCTGGTGCTGAGTTGGTTGTAGGTCAGGGCTGCCAGCTTGAGCTGTTTGGCAGCGCGGCGGATGCTGGTGAGTTCGTCGCGGGTGTAGCTCCGGCCGGCGTAGATGGCGATGCGGCGGTCGGCGTCCTGCAGCTGGGCTTCGATATCGCGGTTGGCTTTGGCGAGCCGGCCGACCGAGCTGGTGAGTTGTTCCTCGAGGCTGGTGGTGTACTCGGTGAAGGCGGTTTTGGCGTCGCCGTAGCCTTGGTCATAGCCATTGGTGCGGGCGGTTTCGGTGTTGACGTAGGCCAGCCAGGCCAGGCCGAGTAGGGCGATGATGGCGAGCGCGGCGATCACGCCGAGGGTGATGAGTGAAACGGTCATGTGCTGTGTCTCCGTTGGTGCCCTGCGCCAGGTGTCAGAGTCTCTGGCGCAGGGAGTTGGGGCTTAGTGGCCTTGCTGGTAGGTGCCGATGGTGAGCGGCAGGAGGTCGCCAATTTCGTCGGTGAGCACCTGCTGGAACTCTTCAGCGAAGGCTTCTTGCTGGGCTTCCTGGCCGACCCAGCGCAGTTTGAGCACCGGGGCCGAGTCGCCGGTGATCACCGACAGGCGCAGGGTGATGTCGGCGAAGCTCAGCGGGTCGTAGGGCTTGGTGCTGAACACGAAGGTGGTCGGCAGGGTTTCGAGGCTACGCGCTTCGATCTCTTCCATCGCGCTGCGGCGGTTGCTCAGGTCGCCCACTTCGCTGTTCAGCTCCGAGGTGGCCTTGATCTGCATGCGGCGCACAGCGTTGATGGCGGCGAGGGTGTTGAGCTGCTGCTCGCCCGCGCAGGCGGTGATGTGCGGCGCCCAGTCTTCGAGGAACTCGGCCAGTTGCTGTTGGCTCATGCTGCGGCCAACCACTTCAAGCAGTGCCTTGTAGGCGGCAGTGGGCTTGAGGGTGAGGGTGGCGCGGTCGTCGCCGTGGCCGGCATCGTCCGGGGTGCCCAGGTTGAAGATGACAGTGGCGCGCATGGCGTCCTGATCGACGAAGCCAGATGCACCCTTGTCGTCTTCGCCGCCGATGTGGCGCTCGACGTAGGCCGCGAAGGCTTTGAGGGCGTGAGTGTGCAGCGCGCCGCGAAAACGGTCGCGGCCGTGCTGGAACTGCTCCAGATTCAGGGTGGTGCAGTTGGCCGGCAGAACCATCAGTTGGTTGGCGCTGGTTTGAATGCGCACCTGGGCGGCTGCGATGGCCTGGGCATTCAGGGTTTCAAGTACTTTGTGGTCGAACATCGTTGTGGTCCTTGTCAGAGTAAGGATGGTTAGGTGGTGCGGTGTTGCGGGTTACGGGTGATCAGCTACGCGCGTGAACGGGCGTGTCTTGCTTGCTGAAGAGCTGATCGGTCGGGTTGGTCTGGAACAACTGCAGGCCGTCCGGGGTGACATACAGCGGGGTGTCGAGGGTGGTGTCCTCGCGCTTCTTGCCGCGCTTGGTAGGCTGCGAGAAGTCGAGCTTGTGCGTCACGTTCACCTGGTTGGTCTGGGCGATCTGCTTGAACTTGAAGGTGAGGGTTACGGTGCCTTCCTTGCCGTGGTCGATCACGCCGGCGGCGACGTCGGAAACGGCGCGGCCGAACTGCTCGGCGAATACGCCGGCGTTGAGGGACTGGATGAAGTCTGAGCTGTCAGTGGGTTTCATGTGCTGTGCCTCGATTGTCAGAGAGTTGCCCGGTACCGCCGGGCGCGGGGTTAAGCCGCTTGCTCGGCGCGGGCGTCGAGGTAGGCGGCGAGGTCGGCCAGGCGCACGTACAGCGGCGCCAGGCGCGAATCAGAGTTCTTGAAGGTGGCCAGCTGTACCTCGCCGTTGCGGATCAGGTGGCGTAGGCGCTTCTCCGTCTTGATGTGGGAGAAGTACTCGGCGCGGACTTCATCCAGCGGCAGGCTGTTGGCCTTGTGGCGCTGCTGGAGCAGGTCGAGTGTGGTGGTCACTGCGCCACCTCCCCGCACCCCGCCATGGGGCGGCTGAGCTTGGCGGCGATGAGCGCGGTGACGCCTTCGACGCTCTTGCCGATAGCGGTGGCGGCGATGTTGCCGGCCTCGTCGGTGATCACCGCGCCAAAGGGCCGCTCGGTGTCGCCAGTGAGGGTGACGTAGGGCAGCCAGCGGGCCGGCAGCAGGGCGAACAGGGCGCAGTACAGCGCGGCCAGCTCCAGCGCCTGGGGTGGGATGCCTTGCAGGCGCTGGATGCATTCGTCTGCGGCGTCGCGCACGGTGGCGGCGCTGACGGTGCCCGGGTTGGCGTGGTGCAGGCTGACCAGCTTGACGACACCAATGGCGTCGGCGATTGGGTTGGGCTTGTTCATGCGGCGCTGTCCTTTGCGGGTACTTCGGTGATTTCGATGCCGAGCTGCTTGGCCAGCCAGTCGATACCGGCCTCGGTGACCATCAGTGGGGCGTAGTGCTTGCGGATGCCGATGCGCTTGATAGTGGTCACGCGCGGATCCATGAACAGCTTGCCGCCGCCGATGTGGCGCGCTGCCAGGGTGCCGTCGCGGTTGAGGGCGTTGATGCTGCGCAGGTGAGCGCGCAGCTGGCTCTCGGCGATGCCCAGTACCTGGGCGGCCTCTTTAACGGTGCGGTTCATGGCGTGGCCCTCAGGCTGCGAGCAGGTGCTCGATCCAGTGCAGTGCTTCGGCTGGCTCGTCGGCGGCAATCGCCACCAGCGCAGCGCCAACCGGGTAAGGTTCGTGCGCGGCGATGCGGCCGGCCAGGGCGTGGGTGGCCTGCAGGTAGCCGATGCTGATGCCGCCGCGCTCGCAGCGCTCCAGTTCGCGGTTGAGGTACCAGCGGGCCTTCTCCAGATCCTCGCGGCCGTTCTTGCTACGGTGGCGGAACACGTACTTGAAAGCGTTGCCGAGGTTGAACGGCAGCAGCTCGGTCACCTCGATGCACTCCAGGCCAGAGGGGTGGCCGTTGTAGTGCGGAGGGTGGTTGACCATGTCGGCGGGATGGGCGGTGGGCTCGTCCAGCTTCTCGGCCTGGATGCGGTTCCAGGCGGCATGGGCTTCGTCCGCCGTGGTGGCGCCTTCGGCCGCCTGGCAGTCGCCGTGCCGGCACTTCACGCCGTGGCGATACTCGGTGCCGGGTATCGCGTAGTCGTAGCCGATGGCCTCGCCGCCGCACTTGCAGCAGGTTTTTAGCGTGGCCGGGGTGCCGATCGCGCCGGTTTCGGCGGTGTCGGCTGTGCCGTTGGCGATGGCTTCGATCTGCTCGGCCAGGTTCAGCTGGTTGGCGCCGTCACCATCTTGCAGTGTCAGGCTGCTTCGCTGATGGCCGAGCAGGATGGTGGCCGTGAGGGTGCGGCCGCAGCGTTCAATGTGCAGTTCTGCGCGCAGTTCGCGCTCGGGGCGGCGCAGCAGGATCGCGTCGGAGCCGCCGCCGGCGTTCAGCAAAACGCCAATAGCGCGGGCGGACATTGGGGTAAGGGCGTAGGTCATGCTGCGCGCTCCTGTGCGCGGGCCAGTCGCTGGGCCTCGGCTTGGTGGGCAAACTCGGCGGAGCGGTATTGACTGGCGTTGAGTACCAGATTATGCAGGCTGTCACTTGCGCCGATACTGATGGCGTCCAGGCAGTGGCCGGCGCTGATCCAGCCGAGGACGATGTAGAAGTCGGCGTCCAGCGATGGGAGGTCGGGCGCAGTGCGAACCCGCGTCAGCAGGCTGAGCAGGCGGTCGCGATAGGCGTTGAGTTCGTGCTCGTTGTGGGTGCTCACGCTGCCGACCCTCCATCAAATGGGCCGGAGGTGGGCGCAGCGGCGCGCCGGCGCTGTTCGCGGCTGACGTACTGGCAGCCAGCGTCACGCGCCATGCGGCGCACCATAAAGATGTAGGCGGGGTTCAAGGCCGGGTGCGAATGCACCTGGCAGGTGTGCTGTGTCTGTTGCATCGCGTACTCCGGGGGTCAGAGTGTGGGTACGCGATCTACGTTAGCAACAGCTAATCAGGTATGCAATAGCAAACGCTAATTTTTAGAGGTCGATATGCTTGGACGATTTGAGGATGGCGGCGACGTAATGAATCTTCTCTACCTGATCGGCCTGAATGAAGATCGGGGGATAGCCATCGTTAATGCTGTCCAGTCGGTACTGGCCATCCCTTAAATAGATGAATTCTTTCACCATAGACCTGCCGTCCTTGGTCTTTACAAGCACTTCGTCGCCGGGTTGGTATGGATGATTTGGCTCGATCAAGACGAACTCCCCGTTCTTGATCCGTGGATGCATGCTGCTGCCTACGACCTTCAGCCCGTAGGCGTTCTCGTCGGTACTGCTGATATCGATGTAGCCATCACCATGGCCTGCTGGGTAGTCCATTGCTTCGAAATATCCTTCTGCGCCAAGCATAGCCTTGCCTACTACTGGTACGGGCGTTGGCCGCTTTTCTCTGTTTTCCCAGTAGCGCCGGTCTTCTTCCACGCGTTGTGCGGTTTCGTTGATGTTGGCGTTAAAAAAAGCAGGATGCGGAAGTGTTGGGGGCTTCAGCCCAAGCGAGAGCCAGGAGGATGTGATCCTGTCTCGGTCGGGAGCAGAGTAGACGCCGGTAGTCAGTAGCTCGGCAGGTATAGAGAGCTTGGCCGCCAGGTTCATGGCAGCCCTGTCTCCTAGGGTGCGGTGACCGTTGAGTATCTGTGAGATGTACGAGGCATCAACGTCGCTATGGGCGTTGGCGAAGTCCTTGATCGTGTTTTCCCCGATCAGGGCTTTGAGAATGGTGAGGCGTTTTTCATAGATATCCATTAGCAGATCTTGGCCTCGCGTTAGCAGACTGTAAATTACAGGATGCTATTGCGCTATCGATTAGCAGTTGCTAACCTGCTTCGGGTATGGAGGTGCCTATGGTCTTACTCGACTACATCAAAGGCCTCGACAAAGAGCAGCTGGAGGGGTTCGCCAAGAGCTGCAAGACGTCGGTAGGCCAGTTGAAACAAGTTGCTTACGGCAATCGGAGGGCCAGTGCGGCCTTGGCGATTGATATCGACCGCAGCACATCAGGCTCAGTCCCTTGCGAGGTTCTGCGCCCGGATATCGATTGGAATTATCTGCGTTCCAAGCCGGAGGCCGCATGATCCGCCTTTCTCAAGGTTTCACTGCTTTCGGCATCACGCTGGAGCTTACGGCTTGTATTTCCCCTGAAGCTTGTGAATCCGCATCTGGGCAGCCAGTAGCTGCTCAATCGAGCGAAGGTAGTCCAGGCGAAACTTCGGCTCTTGATCTCCAACAGCTATTGGCGGCAATGCAGCCAGCGCTTGGTCTAGCGCTGCAAGGGCTGCAGCAAAATCTGGTTGAGCAGGCATTGGTTTCTCTCCAGAAGCAGGTTGATGCAGAAAGAGAGAGAGGGCGCTAAGCCCTCAAAGGTGCTGGCCCCCGAAGGGGCCAGCGGGGTGCTCGCCTGAGCTCTGACACACAGGCGAGCGGGGTGGTGCAAGGCTCTGACCCCTTGCACCGATGCCTGGCGAGGCTCTGACCCCTCACCAGGCGCACGACGCTCGATGCCGACACAGCACGTGGAAACATCGAGTCGCCGTAGCCGGAATAGTAGGGGAAACTCTGGCTGCCTGGCTATGTCGTTAAACGGCGGTTTTAGGTAGTAACCGCGCCGGGGACTCTGACCCCTTGCGCGGCCGGGGTCGAGCGGGGCAACTCTGACTGCCCAGCTCGGCAGACACAGCACACAACAGCCGGCCCCGCCTGGGGCCGGCTTGGGGTTTGTATGAGCCGACAAGATCTGCTGCCGGGCGCTGGCCCGGTACTCTCCCTGCGCCACGCGCTTTACCGCGCGGGGCGTGACCACCGGGGCGGCATTGGCGCCCTGGCCACTGATATGCATCTCGACCTGGTAACGGGCTACGACACCCTGCAGAAGAAGCTGAACCCGACCGAGGAACGCCGCTGGCCGAACCCGGACGAGCTCGAGGACATCATCCGCCTGACCAATGACCCGCGCTTGCTGGACGCCCTGCTGCGCCCGGCCGGGGCGGTGTGGTTCAAGCCGGTACCGGTGACGGCGACCAACGATGCCTTGCAAGCGTTGGCCAAGCTGATGAAGCGCCTAGGCGAGTTCGTGGGCAGCCTGCACGACGGCGGCGCGGACAACCGCTGGCAGCGGCACGAGGTGGAGGCGCTGAAGCACCACGGGCATGAGGCGCTCCGCAAGATTCTCGGCATCATCGCCGGCGCCGAGCAGGCCATGCTGGCTGGGGAGGAGCGCCACGATGGATGAGCGCGTACTGGAAATGGCTGAAGCGGCCCAGCCGGCGCGCCTGCAGCAGGCCATCGATAACCGTGTGGTGTACCAGGGCGAGAGCGCGACCGAGTGCGACAGCTGTGGTGACGACATTCCCGACGCCCGGCGCCAAGCAGTGCCGGGTTGCCGTTTTTGCGTGGAGTGCCAAAGCCGGCAGGAGGTGCGCCGTGTCTGAGTGGCAGCCAGCGGCCAGCGCGCCGCGTGACCGACTGTTCATTGCCGATACCGGGATGCCTTGGGCATGCCTCGCGATCTGGAACGAACCGTCTGGGATGTTCTGCATCACCGAGCTGGAAACTGACCTGTACCAAGGCGAGTGGAACGACACCGCCATCAGTCATACCTATGTGTCCGCTGGCATGCTGCGCGGCTGGATGGAGTTGCCGGAGGTGTCGCGTGGCTGAAGAAATCAACGCTGCCGAGCTTGGCTCGGATATGTGGGCGATGCTCGGCGGGGCCTTCATGGATATCGCCCTGGCCAATGGCCTGGATACGCCAGCCAAACGCGCCCGCCTGTATGCCGGTTTTATTGGGGCAGTGGGTGGCTCCATGGCGGCTGACCTTGGCATTGCTGACGCCGCCTTCGTGCTCGACATGCTCAAGGAAGCCAACAGCACCGTGGCACGCGAGTCGCTGCATCTGGTTGGCGGAAAAGATGGGGGTGGTGCATGAAGCCTGCAGATTTCCGAAAAGAGCTGATCAAGCTCATGCCTGGTTACAAGTGGACAGTCCACCAGAGTAGTCGCCCTGATCACTACCTAAGTGCCACTGGAACTCAGTCCAGTGGATTCAATCGGCTGTCGACGCTCAGGGTTGAGCGTCGAGAGAATTACGCAGGGGGTGGTAGGCCTCGATATGAAGCCAAGAGCGCAGGTTATGGCTGTAAAGCACCATGGCGTTACGTGGCTGATGGAAGGTCGCTCGCGCAAGCCTTGCGTAATCTGCAAGACCACTATGAGCGGCAGGCCGCTGACTTCAAAAGATTGGCCCTCGATCTGATGGCGGGCCGCGTTGAGAAGGCTTGTCAGGGAGGTGACGCTTGAACCGCCCAGCCCTGCGCGCCCATCTGCGCGCCAAAGTGAATCGTGCCGCTCAGCGCCTGCGTGAACTGCACGCGATGCGCGACTGGGAAGGCATCAAGGTCGCCCTGCAGTCCTACTGGCAGGCCGCCAACGCATGGAGGGCGGTGCTGTGAAAGAGCGTCCGATTCTGTTCAGCGCGCCGATGGTGCGCGCGATTCTTGAAGGCCGGAAGACGGTGACGCGACGTGTGGTCAAGCCTGCTTTCCCGGCGTCTGTATTCGAGGTTCAGCCATTTGCAGGCGATCATTCCACCTGGATGCCAGTTAGGCCGGGCGCGAGTAATGAGCCGTGGGAGGAGCAGATTCGCGTCTGTCCTTATGGCAAGCCAGGCGACAGACTGTGGGTGCGGGAGACTTTTGCGCGCGTCGGCACAACTGATCCCGGATATCTCACATACCGGGCCACTTACCCGCGCTGCCTTCCAGCTGGACTGGAGAATGTGCCAGCGGATATCCGCGATGCCGGGGAGCGCTGGCGGCCAAGCATTCATATGCCTCGCGCCGCCTGCCGCATCCTGCTGGAGGTAATCGACGTGCGCGTCGAGCGCCTGCAGGACATTAGCGAGGAGCAGGCCAGGGCCGAGGGCGTTGCCAGCTGCGCGGATGACCTCGACCCCGATGGAAACGGTTATTCACCTTACGAGCTGTTCTCGGCGCTTTGGGTCTCCATCAATGGCGACGACAGCTGGCACGCCAACCCCTGGGTATGGGTCGTCGAGTTCAAGCGGGTGGAGCAGAGCGCATGACGCAAGCGAACACCCCAAGCAATATCGCCGCCTGGGCACGCCGCTATATCGAGGCCTTCGGGCTGGCTCTGGTGAAGATCGAGCCCGGCCAGAAGGCGCCGAAGGGCAACGGCTGGAACAAGCCGGGTGGCTACTTCACCGACGCCGACAAGGCCGAACAATTCTGGACGAAGAACCCCAACCACAATATGGGCGTGGTGCTCGGGCCGAGCCGTGTGTGCTCGCTGGACGTCGACCATGTGGAGTACACGCGGCATGTGCTGCTGCATGTGCTCGACCTGAACCTCGATGACCTGGCTGCGGTATACCCGACGCTGGTGGGCAACCCTGAGCGCTTCCGCCTGATGTTCCGGGTGCCGGATGGCGTGGAGCTGAGCCGGCATTCCCTGGTATGGCCCAACCCGCTCGACCCGGACGGCAGCAAGCACAAGCTGGCCACGGCGGCATTGAAACAGGCTGAGGCGACCGGCAATGCCGAGCTGACCGCGACGATGCGCGAGCGGCAGAAGGAACTGGCACCGGTAACGGTGTTCGAGCTGCGCGGCGGCTTGGTGCAGGACGTGTTGCCGCCATCGATCCACCCGGACACGGGCAAGCCCTATCACTGGCGCACGCCGCCTTCGGCGGATGGTCTGCCGGAGCTGCCGCGCGAGCTGCTGAGCATCTGGAACAACTGGGAGATCTTCAAGCCGCTGGGGCAGGGTGCCTGCGAGTGGGCGCCGGCGCCGAAAGAGCGCCCGGCACCCAAGGCGAAGCCGAGCCGGCCGGTAACCACTGGCGCAAGCGGTAGCACGGATGTGGTCGGCGCCTACAACGACGCGCACGACGTCGAGCAGCTGCTGGCGGCGCACGGTTACAAGCGCCGCGGCAAGAAGTGGCTGTACCCGGGCAGCACCACGGGCCTGGCGGGTGTGACGGTGGTGGACGGCAAGGTGTATTCGCACCACGGCGCCGACCCGCTGGCGAACGGGCATATGAACGATGCCTTCGATGTGTTCTGCCTGCTCGAGCATGACGGCGATCAGAAGGCGGCGACCAAGGCAGCCGCCAAGGCGCTGGGCATCGATCATGCGAGCCAGCGTAAGAAGAACATCCAAGATACGGCGGCTAAGGCTAAGGGTGAGCCGAGTGGCAAGCCTGCGGCTGCTGATGACGCCGCCAGCCCGGCCGATGAGTCGGGCGACCTTCCCCCCGCCCCATCTGAGTCGGATAGCGGCGAGCCGGCCGGCAGCAGCACCACCGGGGGGGCGGGGGGTGGCTTCCATATCCAGGGGCTGCTCCGGCGCTTCGCGTTGATCGTCGGCACCACGCAGGCCTGGGACGTGGATAACGGCAAGCGCATCAAAAAGGCCGCGTTCCAGGCGCTGATCGGCAAGGAGCTGTTCAAGCAGTGGGATGCCGAGACCGATCCGAAGCGCAAGAAGACGGTCAGCGAGGATTGGGTTAAGGAAATCGAGCGTGCCCAGGCACTGGCGGGCAAGGCGGTCGGCGATCTGAAGATGCCGATGCTGACGCGCTATGTGTACATCGATGGCACCAAGGATGTGTGGGACTACGCGAAGAAGCGCCGTGTGGCCGAGGGCGCGGTGAAGATGGCGCTGGGCGATGCCTACAGCCTGTGGCTGAACAGCCCGGATCGGCGTGTGGTGGATATGAACCATATCGTCTTCGACCCGACCATGAGCCATGACCCGGAGGTGTATATCAACACCTACGAAGGCCTGCCGCTGACGCCTGAGCGGGATGATACGAAGTGCGAGAACCTGATCTGGCTGATCAGCTTTCTGTGCAACCACGCCGAGGATGCAACGGATTGGTTGTGCCGCTGGTTGGCGTACCCGCTGCAGCACAGCGGGGCGAAGATGGACACGGCGGTGCTGATGCATTCGACCACGGAGGGCTCGGGCAAAAGCCTGTTGTTCTCGGTGGTGATGGGGATGCTGTACGGGCAGTACTCGGCGACGGTCGGGCAGACGCAGCTTGAAGGTTCGTTCAACGCCTGGCAGAGCGGCAAGCTGTGGGCGGTGTTCGAGGAGGTTGTGAGCCGCGATCAGAAGTACAACCAGGTGGGCAAGATCAAGCAGTTGATCACCGGGCAGACGGTGCGCATTGAGAGCAAGTTCGTGAACGGTTGGGAGGAAGCCAGCCACATGAATGCGGTGTTTCTCTCGAATGAGATCGTGCCGTGGCCGATCAGCGACAGCGACCGCCGCTTTCTGGTGATGTGGCCGGAGGAGAAGCTGCCTGCGGCCCGACAGATGGCGATCAAGCAGGAGCTGGCCAACGGTGGCGTCGAGGCGCTTTATGCGTGGCTGTTGGCGTATGACCTGGGCGATTTCGACCAGCAGACCAAGCCGCCTGTGACGCCTGCGCGTGAACGCCTGGTGGCATTGAGCCGGGCGCCGTGGCAGACGTTCGCCAACCTGTGGCGCCTGGGCGAGCTGGGCGATGGGTTGTGGGGCGGGTGCCTGAGCTCTGACCTGTACGCGATGTTCGTGGAGTGGTGCCAGCGCAACGGCGAGCACCGGATGAGTCAGACGAAGTTTAGCCTGTTCATCGAGACGCTCGGGGTGGACAAGACGCGGGCGATCCCCTGGACGGAGGGCAGCACGCGACGGTTTGCGGCGTTTTTGATACCGAGGGATGAGTCAGCCTTCCTGCCACCATCCATGCAGGCGGCCGCGCTTGGGGCGCATGTGCAGGCGTGGCGTGCCAAGGCGAAGCTGTGCGGCTGGAACGTGGAGGCGTGGGATCACGTCAAGGCGGCTGCAGCATGAGTACGCCTAAAAGTGTGTTGGGTGTGTTGGCACTGTGTAGGCTTGTTTTCGCAACCTTACACACTTACGGCCCAGTAAATACGCGGCCTCTGGGCGAGTGTGTAAGGTGTGTAAGGTTTAAGCGCGTGCGCGCGCGTGTGCGAAAAAAAATTGCACGCTGTATCACCTCTCTGGCTGCCCCGAACCCTTCGAAATTTTCCTTACGCGAGGCTCTGAAAACCTTACACACCTTACACACCTTACACAGACGCTCTAAAGCCTTTGTTTTTATTGAAGTTTTAGTGTGTTGGGTGTGTGTAGGGTTGGCGGTTTTTGTGTTGGGTTGCGGTTTTGGCGCGAGGGACGGGCAATGATCGAGGCTATCGAGACGCTGTTGAGGCATTGGGGCGAGCAGTTGGCCCAGAACGGCCATGGGGGCGGTTTGCCCAGCACCATGGGCACTATCGTCGAGTTCGCCGGCTGTGCGCCGCGTGGCGGGGTGTATGGCGCGAAGCTGCTGGTTGCCGGCGCCGGGCCGGATTACGCAGCGGCTGAGGTGAACCAGGTGCTGTACGCCATCGAGCGGCTGGAGGGCGGCAGCGCGCTGGTGCGGTTGGCCTATGCGCGGTACCGCAACGAACCCCGGCTGACCATTGCCGAGCAGGTGGATGCTTTGGAGCTGGGGCGCGGCGATGCTGGGCGGCGTGCGTACTACCGGCAGGTGGGCGTGCTGCATGAGCGCCTGCAGGCCGGGCTGCTGGAACGCCAGGGCAAGCTGGCGGTGATGCGGCGGGAGTCGCGCCGGGATGGCGACCGTGTGCGCCGGGCATCGTTGAAGCATGCGGATGCGGCCCACCGTGGGCGTGGCCTTGAGTTGAAGTCTGACCGCTCGTCGGGTGACTCGGCTCCGTAAGGCGCCGGCAAGGCTCCGAAGGGCGCCGGCTGGAATAACCCATAATCGGGGCTTTTCGGTTTGTCACTCGGGGGGTAAAAAGTCACCACGATTCGATAGGTACGCCTAGCGAGCAACAGAGCGCCACGTGCTGTGTCGCACAACCCGAGACCCGACTCGGATTCAGAGCCCCGCCTTGCGGGGCTTTGTCTTTTCTGGCTGACGCTACCGTGGCAGGGGGCGGCAGCTATTGCCCGTGGCACGCGGGCTTTTTTCTTCTGGCCCTTGGCCGCCTGGGAGGGTTTATGAGCGAGCCACTGACCGGGCTGGCGGTTTGCGCGGCAGGCGTTGGCATCTGCATCTCCGGCTTCATGGCTGGCGTGGATGGAAGTGCGGCGACCGGTGCACTGTGCGGGGCGACTGTGTTTGTGCTCGCGCGGCCCGACCTGAAGGTCATCCCTCGCATCCTGTTGTTCATGATCAGCCTGGTCATGGGCTACCAGTTCAGCCCGGCTCTCGGCGAACTCGAGCTGTGGGGCATCCGACCATTCACCTATTCCGGGCCTGCTGCGTTCGCCTCTGCTGCGCTGGTCGTTGGCCTGACGATGGCTGCGATCAAGAAGCGCGTGGCGCCTTCGGCCCCTGGGGGAATCGATGGCTAGTGTGATCCTGACCCATGCGCTGCTGGTGTTGTGCGGCGCCATCTTCGTTCGGCTGTTCACGTTCCGACGCGGCGCGCTTCGCTTCAGTCGGCTGAAGTCGTGTGGCGCCTGGCTGGTGATGGTCTGCGCTGGGGTGGCGGTGATCCATATCCTGCGCGGCGATCTGGTGGTGCAGCCTGCAGCCTGGCCGTTGGTGGTGCTGGTGGCGGTGTTCGCCTGGGCCATCTGGCGCGCGGGCGGCAATCTCGCCGGGGTGCTGCGCCCTGAAGTGCCAGCGTGGTCTGGTGGTGAGCGGCGGCGGGGTGGGCGGTGAAGGGCAGCATCAACGCCCGTGACTTGGACGATGCGCTGGCCGCGCTGCAGAAGCTGGGCGGCGGGCTCGCTCCTCGGGCGCTGGCGGATGCACTCAACCATACGGCCAACCAGGCGCGCATCGCGCTGCGGGCTGAGATGGAGGATGTGTTCAACCCGAGGCCAACGCCGTGGGTGCTTAACTCGATTCGCATCATTCACGCCAAGCCATCGGCTGACCCTGAAGCAGCGGTGTGGGTACAGGATCAGGGCACGGGCAAGAATCCATTCAGCGCCGAGGATTACCTGCTGCCGCAAGTCGAAGGCGGTGAGCGGATCACGCGGCGGTCGGAGAAGTACCTGCGCGAGTCGGGGATTCTGCCGGCTGGTCGCTTCGTCGTGCCGGCAGCCGGTGCTCGGCTGGATGCCTACGGGAATATCCAGAAGGGACACATGACGCAGATCCTGTCGGGCCTGAAGGCGATGAAGCTATCGGGCTCGGACAACGCTGCGACTGATAGCCGGCGTTCCCTGCGAAAGGGGCACGCGCTGGCGTTCTTCGTGATGAAGCGCGGCAAGACGCCCATCGGCATCGCCGAGCGGCGTGGTAAGAGCGTGGCGATGGTGCTCGCCTTCGTGCGTCAGCCCCAGTACCGCGAGCGCTTCAAGTTCCACGACGTGGTGCGCCGGGTCGCAGAGAACGACGCGCAGCTTGAAGCGAACATCGACAAGGCCATCGCTGATGCATTGGCTGGTCGGCTGCCCAGCCTGCCGAGCCGGCGGCGCCGCTGACGCCAGTGGCGTGCTACATGACAGGCCGGGGGCCCCTGGGCCGGCGAGGGTGGCAAGGGTAATTCGAGCCCCGTTCTCGCGCTAGTGGGTGGGGTTGGAGGTTAGTTAATTGGGGTTAATTCGGTTAATCCCCGGGGTAATTCTGGTTAATAGGTGAATTCATGACGGTCATGAAGAAGTCAGAGTTCGCGGACAGCCAGGGTTGGTCTCGGCCTTATGTGTCGAAGCTGGCCTCCCAGGGGCGGCTTGTTCTGACCGAAGACGGTAAGCAGGTACTCGTCGAGGAAACGCTTGCTCTGTTGAGTGAGACCGCCGACCCCAGCAAGGCCGCAGTCGCCGAACGCCACCAGCAAGGCCGCGTCGAGAAGGGCGTGCATGCCCACCTGACCCCGGCCGCCGAGTCCCTGCCATCCGCAGGAGCCCCCGACTATCAGAAGGCCAGGGCTCATCGTGAGTACTACCTAGCCAAGCTGGCCGAGGATGAGTTCCTCAAGGGACGCGGCGAGCTGGTCGAGCGCAAGGCTGTCGACACCGCCGCATTCAACACTGCGCGCACATTGCGCGACCTGATCCTCGGTCTGCCGCCAAAGATCGCTGGCGAGCTGATCGCCATCACCGACACCTGGGAAATGGAACGCAAGCTCACCGAACTGCTGCGAGGCGTCCTCGAGGATGCCGCCAGCCTGGTGCAGCTCGACGCCGAGATTGAACAGGGGGCGAAGGAGCCGAACTAGCCATGCAACACGCGTATGCCGACGGTGCTGCCACGTACCGGGCGGCATATCACCGAGGCCTGGAGCTCGATCCGGAACTGTGGATCGACCAGTGGGCCGACGAGTACCAGCGGATCCCGAAGGACACCGGCGCCGCCGAGCCCGGCAAGTACCACACCGACCGCACGCCCTTTGCGCGCGAGCCGATGCGCTGCCTATCGCCGCTGCACCCTTGCAAGCGCGTGGTAACCATGGTCGCCTCGCAGATGATGAAGACGCAGATCGCGCTCAACTGGATCGGCGGCAACATTCACATGGCGCCGGCCAACATCCTGGCGCTGCTGCCGAGCGAGAAGCTGGCCCGCCGGGTCTCCAGCCGGATCGACAAAACGATCAAGGCGGTACCGGAACTCAGCAAGCGCGTGGCCAAGCCCCGCTCACGCGATGCCCGCAACACTCTCGACACCAAGGAATTCGAAGGCGGCACGCTGTACTGCACCACCGCCGGCTCGGCCGCCAACCTGGCAGAGCTGGCGGCGCGCTACATCTACGGCGACGAGATCGACCGTTGGGATGTCGACGTAGACAGCGAAGGCGACCCCATTGAGCTGGCCGAGGCGCGCGGCACCACGTTCGGCCGCAAGGCCAAGTACTACTTCTCCAGCTCGCCGACGATCAAAGGCGCCTCGCGCATTGACGATCTGTACGAACAGAGCGACAAGCGCCGCTTCTTCGTGCCGTGCCCGCACTGTGGGCAGCACCAGGTGCTGGAGTGGGCCAACCTCAAGTGGACCGACGACTACAAGCGCGTCGACTATCTCTGCAGCAACGCCGAGTGCGGCGCACTGATCGAGGAACACCACAAGACGGCCATGCTGCTGGCTGGCGAGTGGCGCGCCACCGCGAAGGGTGATGGCGAGACCGTGGGCTTCCACCTCAACGCGCTCTATTCGCCGTTGGGCTGGCTGTCCTGGGCGAGCTTGGCCAAGCAGTACGACAAGGCCAAGGTCGCTGCCGACCGTGGCGACAACGAACCCATGCAGGTGTTCTACAACACCCGCCTGGCGTTGGTGTGGGACGCCGCACAGGAGATGACCAAGGCCAGCGAGCTGAAGGCCCGCGCCGAGGATTACCGCCTGGGTACGGTGCCGCAAGGTGCGCTCATTCTCACCGCCGCCGTCGACGTGCAGCACAACCGCCTGGAAATGCTGGTGATCGGCTGGGGCGAGGGGCTGGAGCGCTGGGTGGTCGACTACGTTGTCGTGCCGGGTGACCCAGCACTGCAGCGCACCTGGCTGGATCTGGACGAGCAACTGAAGCGCCGCTACCGGCACGCCTCTGGTGTGGAACTGGCCATCTGCGCAGCAGCGGTTGACTCCGGTGGCCACCACACCGATGAGGTCTACCAGTTCACCCGGCTGCGGCGCTGGCGGAAAGTGTTCGCGGTGAAGGGGGCGAGCAAGCCTGGCCGGCCTGTGCTGGCTCAGCGGCCCTCGAAAGTCGATGTGACGTACAACGGCCAAACCGAGAAGCAGGGCGCCGAACTCTGGATCATCGGTACCGACACGGCGAAGGACTGGATCTACAACCGTTACCCGTTCGCCGAAGGCCCTGGCGCACTGCACTTCTCGACAGACCTGCCCGACGAGTTCTACGACCAGGCCGTGGCAGAGCGAAAAATCACCGTCTACGTGAAGGGCTACAAGCGCACCGTCTGGGTAAAGGGCAAGGCCGAGCGCAACGAAGTGCTCGACCTTCTGGTTTACAACCAGGCCGCTGCCCAGTTCCTGGGGCTGCACCGCTACCACCAGGGCGAATGGAGCAAGCTGCGCGCTGCGGTGAGTCAGGGAAGCCTTTTTGCGCACCCAGCCGCGAGCAGCAACGTCACCGCCCTGCAGGAGGATGCCGAGAAGGCAGCCACCCCGCCGCTGCCGAAGCCAACACCACAACCACCAACGCGCCGGGTATCCCGAAGCGCCTACCTGAAACGATGACGTGAGGGCTGCCCATGGCAAGCGCACAACAGCGCCTGGATGAGGTCCGGGCGGCGATCAGCGACATCTTGAGCAAAGGCCAAAGCGTCAGCAAAGGTGACCGGCGGCTGGATAGGGCGCGGCTCGAAAGCCTGCGTGACCTTGAGTCGCAATATGAGGCTGATGTAGCCCGCGAGTCCCGCGCCGGCCAGCCACGGCAAATTCGGCTGTACAGCCGTGGCAAGGGGGCGTGATGGGCTATCGAGTTCGAGCCAAGCCGGTGAGGCTGCAGGTGGTGAACAGCTACGAGGGGGCCGGTCATGGTCGCCGCGCGCAGAGCTGGGACGCCCCTGATGCCGCGCTGAACACCATCGCCATTCCGGCGCTGCCGGCGCTACGCAAGCGCTCCAAGGCGGCAGTGCGTAATAACCCCTGGGCTGCCAGCGGCATCGGCAAACGCGTCAGCAGCCTGATCGGTACCGGCATCACGCCGCGCGCACAGATCAAGGATGACGCGCTACGCAGTGCCATCAACCAGCTCTGGAGCGACTGGACGGACGAGTCCGACGCCGACAACCTCACCGACTTCTACGGCCAGCAGGCGCTGATTGCGCGCATGGTCGAAGAGTCCGGCGAGTGCTTCGTGCGGTTGCGCTACCGTCGAGCCGAGGACGGCTTGGCGGTGCCACTGCAGTTGCAGATCCTGCCGCCCGAGTTCGTGCCGCTGGATCGCAACTTCGTCACCCGGCGCGGCAACGTGGTACGGGCTGGCATCGAGTTCGACCAGGTGGGCCGCCGCGTGGCGTACTGGATGTGGAAGAACCACCCCGGCGACGCCCGGGCGCTGGGCACCAGCTACAACACGTTGAACCGCATCCCGGCCAGCGAGGTGCTGCACATCTTCGAACCGCTCGAAGGTGGGCAACTGCGTGGCATCCCGCGCCTGGCGCCGGTGCTGCTGCGGCTCAAGTCGTTGGACAACTACGACGACGCAGTGTTGTTCCGGCAGGAGGTGGCCAACCTTTTTGCCGGATTTATCACCAAACCAAGGCCGGATGGGCCGCCGACCCTGGACCCTGCAACCGGTCAGCCGTTTAAGACTGATACGGATGGCGTGCCGATGGTTGCCATGGAGCCGGGCACCATGCAGGAGCTGATGGAGGGCGAGGAGGTCAAGTTCTCCGACCCGCCGTCAGCTGGTGACACCTACGTCGACTTCATGCGGCAACAGCTCATGGCATCTGCGGCCGGCATCGAACTGCCCTATGAGCTGCTGACCGGCGACATGGCCGACATCAGCGATCGCGTGCTGCGCGTGCTGCTCAATGAATTCCGCCGCCGTATCGAGCAGCTGCAGTTCGGCGTTTACGTGTTCCAGCTCTGCCGCCCAGTGCGCGCCGCGTGGCTCGACGCTGCCTGGCTTACCGGTGCCATCCAGCTGCCGGACTACCAGGCCAAGCGCCGCGACTACCTGCGCACGCGCTGGGTGCCACAGGGCTGGGCCTACATGCACCCCGTGCAGGACGTGCAGGGCAAATTGCTGGAGATCAAAGGCGGCTTGGCCAGCCGCAGCGAGCACGCGCTACGCAGCGGCTACGACGCCGAAGTGATCGACCAGGAAAACGCCGACGACAATGCCCGGGCCAAGCAGCTCGGGCTCGACTACACCACCGACACGGCCCTAGTGGCTGAGGAAAAAGAGGACGCCAAATGAAGAAGATGACCAACCGCCTGGCGCTGGCGGTCATGCTGGGCGGCCTGGGCATCGACGCCTTCGCCCAGCCGCGCATGCTCAACCTTGAAGGCGCGCCCGACCTCAACGCCGAACACTGGTACAGCATCCAGGCGGCCGGCGAGGAGGGCGGCAAACCGATCGAGGTCTACATCTACGGGGAGATCGGCTTCTGGGGCGTCACCTCGGGCGACTTCATCCGCGATCTGAAAGAGATCGACGATGGCGTGTCTGACGTGCTGGTGCACTTCGACACCGTCGGCGGCGACCTCTTCGACGGCATTGCCATCCACAACACGCTGCGCGCCTTGGGCGAGCGGTGCATCGGGCAGATCGACGGTGCGTGTTTCAGCGCAGGCAGCGTGGCCGTGTGTGGCGCTCACAAGGTGCGCATGGCCGACAACGCCATGTTCATGATTCACAACCCCTGGACGTTCATGGCTGGCGATAGCGACGAGCTGCGCAAGATGGCCGACATGATGGACAAGGCCTTCGAAGGCATCGTCGCCAGCTACCAGCACCGCGCACTGAGCATCGATGACGCCGAGCTGCGCCGCATGATCAACGACACCACCTGGCTCACAGCCAGCGAGGCCAAGACCCATGGTTTCGTCGACGAGGTGTTCGGAGAGGTTGCGCCGCTGGTGAACAACGCGGCGCTGGGCAAGATCCTCAACCGCTACCGCAACGTGCCCGAAGCGGCGCTGCGCCTGGTTGGCGAAGTTGAGCCAGCACCGACCCCCGATCCTGACCCAACCCCGGATCCCGAACCCGATCCGGTACCGACCACCCCGGAAGCCGCTGAACTGGCAGCCAAGCTCGCAACGGACTGCGCCGCAGCCGGCCTGAGCAACTGCGTTAGCTACCTGATCAAGGCCAGCGCCCTGGCCAGTAGCGAGGCCGTGCAGCAGCACTTCAACCGCGCCAAGGACGTTCGCGCCGCCTGCCTGGTTGCCAAGCGCCCGGATGACGCCCAGGCACTGATCGAAGCCGGGCTGACCGGTGAACAGGCCAAGGCGAAGCTGTTCGAGAAGCTGGCCGCTAACAGCAGTCAGGTGGAAATCAGCAACCTACCCCCGGTGGACGACGACCCTCAGGCCAGCGCCCACCAGCCACCAACGGCGAATGAGGTCTATGCTCGCCGCCGCAATAACGCCTCGAAAGGAGGAAACAAAGCATGATCAAAACTGAAGGTGTTTACACCGGCGAGTTCCTCCTCTCGGAGGCCAACGGTACCCGCAGCCGCGAGGAGGTGGTCATCGCCGCCGGCTCCGGCATTCTCAAGGCCGGCACGCTGATCGCCCTTATCACCGCCGCCAACGCACTCACCCCAGCCGCCGATGCCGGCAACACTGGCAACGGCACCATCGGCTCGGTGACCGTCACCAGTGCGGCCATCAGCGGTGCCTACATCCTCACCATCACCGAGGCTGCAGCCAACGGCGGCAAGTTCGAGCTGGTCGACCCGACCGGTGCGCTGGTGGGTGAGGGCACCGTCGGCCAGGCCTTCACCGGTGGCGGGCTGACCTTCACCCTGGGTGACGGCTCCACCGACTTCGCCGAAGGCGATGGCTTCACCCTCACTGTGCTGGCCAACCTCGGTGAATACACCGCCTACGACGATGACGGTACCGACGATGGCCGCCGCGCCGCCAGCGGCATCCTGTTCGCCTCGGTGGATGCCACCACCAACGACGTGCGCGCCGTTGGCGTGATGCGTGATGCCGAGGTGATTGAAAGCCTGCTCACCGGCCTGGATGCAAACGGCCGCGCCGACCTGCTGGCCAAAGGCATCGTCATTCGCCCCTGACCGTCAACCGGATCAACCCCAACACCCCAAGCCCCGCACCTGCGGGGCTTCGCATTTCTAGGAGCCCAACATGGCTGAGATCACGATTTTTCAGGACGAGGCGTTCGGCGTAGACGCGCTGCTCGCCGTCATCAACGAAGACCACGTACTGCCGGGGCAGATTGCTGCTGCAGGCCTGTTCGAAGAGCAAGGCGTCACCGGTACCGTCGTACAAATCGAAAAGGACGGCATGACCCTGCAACTGGTCAAGGCCGCCCCTCGTGGGGCAACTGGCCAGGTGGTTACCGGCAACAAACGCGACCTGATCCCGTTCAACACCGTGCACCTGCCGGAAACCTTCCAGATCCTGGCGGACGAGATTCAGGGCATCCGCGCGAGCGGTAGCCTGACCGAGTTGATGCAGGTGCAGGCCTACGTCGCCCGCCGTATCGAGAAGGCCCGCCGCCAGCTCGACCTCACCCACGAATACCAGCGCATCGGTGCCATCAAGGGCAAGGTGGTGGACGCCGATGGCGAGAGCGTGCTGTTCGACATCTTCCAGCGCTTCGACATCAAGCGTCCCAAGGTCTTCAGCTTGGAGCTGGACAACCCCGATACCGATGTGTCGGCCAAGTGCGCCGAGATCCTCGATGCCCAAGACGATGTGCTCGGCAACATCACCAGCACCGGCGCGCATGCGTACTGCGGCAAAGTGCTCTGGGCCAAGCTCATCGCCCACAAGAGCGTGCGCGAGGCTTACCTGAATTGGCAGGCAGCGGCGCAATTGATGGGTGATCGCCGCCAGCCGTTCGAGTTCGGCGGTATCACCTGGGAGCGCTACAAGGGCAAGATCGGCAACACCCCCTTTGTTGCCGATGACCGCGCGCATGTCGTGCCTATGGGCGTGCCGGAGCTGTTCATCAGCGCCTTCGCCCCTGCTGACTACATGGAGACGGTCAACACCGAGGGCATGCCGTACTACTCCAAACTGGAGATGATGAAGTACGGCAAAGGTGTGGAAGGTGAGGCGCAGTCCAACCCGCTGCACCTGTGCACCCGTCCGGCATCCGTCCGCGAACTGACCATCTGACCATGGCCGGCTTCGGTGACTGCATCGCCGCGCTCGACGATGCAGTGATGGACAGCCTCAGCGATGGCACCGCCACCTACCTGAGCCGCACCGGCCAGGTGCTGGCGGAAGGTGTGCCGGTGATCGTCGAGAAGGACGTCGAGCGGTTTAGCGAGGGCGGGGCGGTTGATCGGGTGCGCACGCACGAAGTGCAGAAGCGCTACCTGCAACCGTTCGACCGCCAAGGCGCCTTCGCCATGGATGGCAAGACCTGGCACATCGACGGCATCGAGCGCGATGACGGCCACATGATCACCCTCTACGTGGTGCCCTGACATGACCCAACCCATTGACATGCAGTCGGCGATCTTCACCGAGCTGAAAGTATTGCTCGCCCAGGTGCCGGGCTTCGGCGCCGAGGTGATCGAGGACGACGTGCTGCGCGTGATCGATGCTGACGACGAAGGGCTGCCGGATGACCTGATCATCCTGCAGCCCGGCACAACTGAGGAAGTCGAGCGGCAGGCGTCGAACAGCGTGCGTGAGCGACTCACCGTCAACATCACCCTCATGACGCGGCGTCGTGACTACCTCGCCGCGCTACGTGCAGGGCGCCTGGCGGTGAAGGTGCAGCTCGCCGGCACCAAGCTCGGCATCAAGCAACAGGGCGTGCAGCAGGGCGCCTTCCAACCCGAAACCCCCATGGCGCCGCGCAACGGCCGGCGTTGGGCTGCCCAGGTGATGCCGGTACAGATCCCCTACGTGCAGCCCCTCAAGTGAGGAACACCCCATGCCCAAAATCAACGTGGCCAAACCCTTCAACTTCCAGAAGGGCGGCAAGGTGCAGCTCTTCAAAAAGGGCGAACAGGACGTCGACCCTGAAGTGGCTGAGCACGCCGAGAAGCGCGGCTATCTGGTCGCTCCGAAGGCCAAGGCCAGCGCCGCTGAGCCAGAAGCAAAGCCGGCCGCTGAGCCCAAGTAACCGCCCCCGTAAACCCCACGATCACTAGGAGAGTCCCATGGCTCAGATCGACCGTTCGTTCATCGGCGAGGGCATCATCTACGCTCGCGCCTACCAGTCTCAGGATCCGCTGCTGGATATCGGCAACTGCGACACCTTCAACATCAGCTTCACCAGCGACCGCCAGACGCTGCGCAACTTCCGTGGTGGCGGTGGCAACCGCAACGTGCGCGAGATCGTCACGGACGTGACCTCGACCATCGGCATGTACGACATGACCGCGACCAACCTGGCGCGCTCGACGCGCTCCACCGTTGTCGCCGTGGCTGCGGGCACCGTTACCGATGAGCTGCGCATCAGCGCGGGTGTCGAGGGGGAGCTGATCCCGTTCAAGCACCTGCCCGACCTCACCCAGCCGGTAACCGTGAAAACGGCTGGCGATGTCGCGCTGCAGGCCAGCACCGACTACCTGCTGACCCCGCACGGCATCATCGTCACCGCCAACAGCAACATCGACGATACCGGCGTAAAACTCACCTACACCAAGCGCAAAGCCAGCGCTGTGCAGATGCTTAACGGCAGCCAGGTGGAGCTGGAGCTGCTCATCGCCGGCCTCAACGACGCACAGAGCGGCGAGCCCTACAGCCTGGTGGTGCGCCGCGCCAAGTTCGGCCTGCTCAGCGAGCTGCCTGTGTTCGGCCAGGAATACCTGCGCCTGGAAGGCCCAGCCGAGCTGTTGGCTGATCCGCTGGTCACCGCCACCGACCTGTCCAAGTTCTGCGAGATGAACCTGGTGGATAAGGCGGCCTGATGCTGTGGGCCAGGGATGGCCTAGTCGGCAATCGACGCAGGGAAAACAGACTCCCGGTAGATGCGGAGGGTGCCTTGCCGCATTCGCGTAAACACGGCAGCTTCCAGGCCGCTGGAGATCGCGCGCTTATGGAAGTGCTCATCTGCCACGAATAGGCAGTCGGTGTACCACCCCATATCTGATGGGGTTCCGCCAAGCGCGTCGACCTGGGCATAGCATTCGCGGCGGGAGCGATCTTTGAATGGGCCGGTGAAGTCGCAGAGTTTTCCCCTGACAGCAAAGTCGGCGGGAGGTGTATCGAAGAGCTGCGGGTAAATGTCCCCGAAGGTCGGAAGGTCGGCTTTGACAAGGTCTTGAAGCGGGAAGCCGTCATAGCGCTCAGCGAATAGGGTGGTGAGCAGTATCAAAAGGTCGCGCTCAACAACTGGCTCCCAGCAGCCACTGTCAGTCGCCTGGTGTAGCGCAGCTCTGAGCATGTTGTAGGGGAAGAAGTCCAGGTACGGGTGGGCCGAAAGAAGCAGCTCGAAATTGGCTGCTCTCGACTGGGTGAGAGCACCGTCTGAAACGGCCAGTTGAGCGGCTTCTTTGATCGGCGTGAAGAAGTCCGGCAGTTCTTCGCGATCTCGCGCACGGGCTGCAGCTTTGATCCTGGCTTTATCTGGTTTGGCTGATGGCATGGCCGCTCCTTGGCATGTGGGGTTACTTTTTCTTGGCTGCTGCTAGGTGTTTCAACTGCTCCAGCACTATCTCTAAGTTCAGCTGTAGTTCTTCCAGGTCCGGCAATGGCCCCTTTGTAGCAGGCTCTACAGCCCGGATGATCCGGTGGATTTCTGGAGAGAAGCTTTCTTCCAGCCGAGCAATGATTTCAGCAGTTGCTGAGCGCTTGTTGTGTTTCGCAGCCTCTTCCACCTTTGTCTTGAGGGCGGCAGGGATACGAAGGTTGAACTGTGGATCTGTGCGGCTCATGGGAGTAGTTCTGATTAACAGAACATGAGGATGCATCACGGTGCTATTGACGGCAATGCATCACCGTTCTATAACTATGCATCACCGTAATACATAGAGGAACGTGAAGTGAGCAGAGCAGACACGCAAACCAATGTTCGGATGCCTGATTCCTTGAAGGCTTGGCTGCAGGAGCAGGCAGCTGCCAACCGTCGCAGCTTCACTGCTGAGGTGGTTATCCGGCTTGAAGAGTCGAAAAAGTTGCAGGAGGCAGCGTGACGCTGAAAAAGAAAAGCCCCGGCATTGCGGGCCAGGGCTTTGGTGTAAATCATTACGAGGCGATTCACATGGAAAATACTAACGCAATTTCGAAAGAAAACAATGCCCAGCTCGGCACCGTCGAGTTCCTTGGTAAGGCGCTGACCGTTATCAATACCGGCTCCCAGCTGCTGGTCGCTATGAAGCCGATCTGCGAAGGCATCGGCCTGGATTGGAAATCCCAATACGAGCGTATCAAGCGCGACGAGGTGCTCTCCAAAGGTATGGTCGTCATGACCACGCCTTCAGCGGGTGGAGACCAGCGCACCACTTGCCTGCCGCTCAACCTGCTTAATGGCTGGTTGTTTGGTGTCGATTCCAAACGCTGTAAGCCTTTCATTCGCCAGGCGCTGGTTCGCTACAAATTCGAGTGCTACGACGCGCTGGCGGCCTACTGGCAGCAATGCAGCACGAAAGCATTGCCTTCACCAGCCGCGCTGCCTGCGCCTGAAGAGGCTGAGCGCGTCACCCACGCTTTCCGTGGTTCGCGTGTCGAGTTTCTGGTTGATGGTCGGCAGGTGTGGGTCAAGGCCAGTTGCATCACCACGGCGCTGGGCCTGGGCAGCTCTGACCGCATCACCCGCAGCTTGGCCGATGACCGCAAGGTCTACCGTATGCGCGGGCAGCAAAAGCATGTGTTCATCGACCCCGCTGCCGCGTTGCGTGCCGCGGGCTACGTGCGCGAGAGCGAGAAGGCAAAGGTCTGGGAAGAATGGCTGACCGGCGTGCTGAAAACCTTCGATGCCGATGTGCAGAAGGCTGCCCTGGTCGAAGCCTTGGTGCCGGGGCAGACGCCCGTGGAGCGGTACGGCTTGGAGCAATTGCTGGATACCAAGATGCTGTTCAGCCTGGACGAACAGGGCAGGGCGCAGGTGAAGCCGATCCCGCCCGGTGCACTGATCGTCACACCAGAGCGGCTGGCGGAAGTGCTGCGTGACCCGTTCACGGTGCCGGTGGAGTACCTGCCCAACTTGATGCAGGTTATCGCCGGCCGCATGGGGGCTGTGCTCCAGCACGCTCTGCCAAGCCGTTAATAAACCGCATTGCCGATAACCCAGCCAGGTGCTGGGTTTCGGTGTTGGTGCAGATGGGCTACATTCCCTCCCATGTCCAAAGGGAGGGAAACCCGATGCAGTGTCCGAGTTGTGAACATGAAGCGCCGCAGGCTGATTTTGGCGAACCGTTACGGTGCCCGAAGTGTGGCGCCTACTATGACAAGGCGCTCAAGATGAAGCTCTCAGCCGCCCTGGCCAGCTCGGCTACACCCGTTGCTGAGCCTGCGCCTGCGAAAAAACCTGCGTTCACGTTGGCTGCCGACCATGTTGCCGTGGCAACAAGAGGCCTGGATGGTGCTCAACCAGTTGTTGTTGTAGACGTGCAAATGCGCTTTTGGTCGATGGTGGTGTTCATCATTAAATGGGCGCTGGCGTCAATTCCGGCATTGCTAATCCTGATGATGTTCTTTGCTGGCGTCGTTTCGTTTATGGGCGGCCTGTTAGGCACGGCGCTCAAGTAGTAGCTAATTAATTAAAGAAACCCGCTTCGGCGGGTTTTTTATTACCTGGAGAAAGGTATGGCCGGCCTGAAAGAGCGCCTGATTCAGTTTGTGCTGCGGGGCAAGGATGAGCTCTCGCCCGAGGCGAAAAAGTCTGAGGAGGCGCTTAACAGTCTGAAGGAAGCCAGCGAGCAGCTCGGTCAGGCGCTGGACAATGCCAAGGAAGCCCAAGGTCTGGCCAAGGCGCTGGAGCAAACCCAGCGCGCCGTCGAGGTGGCCAAGCGCAACCTGGGCGATGCAGAGAAGCAGGTGACCGACCTGCGTGATGCTTTGAGCAAAACGCCGGAAGCCGCTGGGCTGCAGCAGTCCCTCAAGGATGCAGAGCGCGAAGCCAGCCGCAGCCGTCGGCAGTTGAACGCGCTGACCCAGCAACTGGCCGATGCCGAGAAGGCGGCAAAGGCTGCCGGTGTAAATACCGATGGCCTGAGCGATGAACAACAGCGCCTGGCCGGCGAGGTGGACAAGGCCAGAAGGGCGTTGGACGAGAACAACGCCCAGCTCAAAGCAGTCCAGAGGGAGCAGGCAGCCGCGGCGCGCGCCACGGCTGAGCATGGCTCAAGGGTCGAGTCGCTTAGAGGGGCGATGAGTGCCGGTGCCAAGCAGATCCTGGGTTTCGCTGCTGCTTACGTCTCGCTGAACGCTGCTATGGGCCTCGTCCAGCGCGGGCTTTCGCTGGTGTCGCAGGGCATCCGCGCCGTTGCGATGGACGGCTCAGACAAGCAACAGGCGCTGGCTCAGTTGGAGGCCACGCTGGCTTCCACCGGGCGGCAAGCGGAGTTCACCACGCAGCAGCTGCTGGACATGGCCGATGCCATGGAATCCAGCTCAATGCTCACCGCCGAGCAGGTGCAGTCGGCTCAGGCGCGGTTGCTGTCGTACACGGACGTTGCCGCGAATGAGTTCCCGCGTGCCCTGCAGATCGTGATCGATCAGCAGCAGCGCCTGGGCATCAGTGCTGAGCAATCGGCCGAGATCGTGGGCCGTGCCCTGCAGTCGCCGTCGAAGGCCATGGCCGCTTTGGGGCGCCAAGGCTTCACCCTGGAGGCTGGCCAGCAGCGGTTGCTCAAGCAGCTGGAAGCCACCGGCCGAATGGCAGAGGCGCAGTCCATCATCATGGACATGCTGACCGAGGCCTATGGCGGTGCAGCCGCTGCGGCGCGCATGAACACTTTCCAGGGCTTGCTCAAGGACATCACTGACCGCTTCGGTGACTTCGCCAGCCAGGTGGCCAACTCCGGCGCGTTTGAGTACATGCAGCGCAAGCTGGTGGATTTGAGCGACTACCTTGACCAGATGGCCAGCGACGGCCGCCTGGATCGCTTGGCCGAAGGGCTCAGCAAGGGTTTCATCCAAGGGGTTGAATGGGCTGAGCGATTCGCAAAGAAGCTGCTGGATATCGACTTTCAGAAGGCGACCGATGACGCTGCGGCCTGGTTCAGCAGTCTCGGGCAGCACCTGGACGAAACCCAGCAGAAGCTTGCCGCATTCGTTCTGCCGTTTCGTGCGCTGTTCAATGGACTGACCTCCGGGCTCTCGTTGGTGGCTGCCGCGGTCACCAGCAAGATGAGTGAGGTGCTCGGGCTGGTTGATGAGGTGGCCAAGCGCCTACCCGATGCCATCGGTGGCGAGCGCTTGCGCAACTCGGTGCGTGCTGCGCGTGAGTCGCTGGACGGGCTCACCGCTGGTTTCGTGGCTCAGGTTGAGCAGGACGGTAAAGACATCCAGTCGGCCTGGGACGCGGCCATGGGTGGCATTGCTGAAAGCACCGAGACCAAGATGGCCGAGGTGACCGAGACCATCAAGCTGGAGAGCGTCAGCCAGGCCGATTTCGTGCGCCAGGCTGTCACCTCGATGCAGGGCGCGCTGGATCAGATCAGCACTGCCAAGACGGTCGCGCAACTTCGCCAGGTCGGCGACGAAATGTATGCCGCCTATAAGCGTGGCGACATCAGCCAGCAGGAATACGCGGCCGGTTCTGTCGAGTTGAATCGTCGGCTGACCGAGCTGGGTGGCGCCGCCAAGAGCATGGCCGGTGACGTTGGTATTGCGGCCGAAAGCCTCGAGTCCCTGACCGACGTGCAGCGGGCGATCAGCGACGCAAAAACCGACCGCGACATTACGGCGATCCGCACCGCCATCAAGCGGCTCTACGATGAAGGCAAAATCGGCGCGGCTGAGTACAACGCCGAGCTGGCCAAGCTGAGCGCCCGCCAGAAGGAACTGACGCAGGCCCTGCAGGGCAGCAAGAAAGCCCAGGACGATAAGAACGACTCGGACAAAGAGGCCATCGTCACCAGCGAGCAGCTGCGCCGCGAGAGCGGCAAGCGCATGGAAGCCGAGCGTAAGGCCGGCGATGAAGCGATGCAGCGGCGCCGGAAAGAGTCCAGCGCCGCACAGCGCGACATGTCCGCCATGGAGGACTTCTACAGCGGCGTCATGAGCCGCGCGCGTGAAGGTGTTGCGGGCTTGAGCCGTGCCGCCCTGGAGGCCTTCGACGCGCTGCGCAATATCAGCACGGCGTCACCGAGCATCGACACCAGCAGCTTGGATGCAACACGCACCAGCCTGGAGTCGGTATCCAAGGCATTGGGTGACGTGCGCGCGGCGCTGGCGATGCCGATGCAAAGCAGCCTAGCCCGCTGGATGGCAGAAACCCAGCAGGCCAGCCTGCAGACGCAACAGGCGTTTCTGTCGCAGAAGGCCAGTCTGCAATCGCTGATGCAGAGCTATGAGCGAGGCTCGATCACGGCTCAGCAGTTCGTGCGCCGGGCCAACAGCATGAAGCATGCGCTGAGCCTGTTGGATGAATCCGACCTGAGCGGCCTGGAATCGGCCATCGAGGCCGCCAACCAGCGCATGCAGCAGATGGGGCAATCCACGCGCAGCACGCTGGAAAGCCTGCAGGACGAACTGGACGGACTGCAGGGCCGGCAAGACGACATCGAGCGGCGCCGGTTTGCCGCTCGCCAGCGTGAGCTGCAGGCGCAGCTCGCCGAGGCACAGGCGAGCGGTGATGCACAGGCGGTGGCCAACGCCAGTCGTGCCCTTGGCCTGCTGCGGCAGATCGAGAGCGAGAGTGCGCAGCAGCGCCAGGCCGAGGAACAGAAAAAGCGCATGGAAGCGGAGCAGGCCAGGCAGGCAGAGGAACAGGAAAAGCGCATGGAAGCGGAGCAGGCCACCCAGCCAGCGCCCACGCAGCAGCCGGAACAGCCGAGCAAGGTTATCCGCCTGGAGATTCCGGGCAGCCCTGCTGTTGATGTGTCCGTGAGCGGTGACGCCGCCGAAGCCGACCTGCTGAGCATTCTCGAACAAGCCGGCTTGAGGAGCCTGTAATGCAACTGACCCTGGATGACCTCGACCTGGCTGCCGAGCCGAACGTGGCTGGCGAGCAAATGGAGTGGGTGGACGAATGGGACTGGAACGCCATCGAGCAGGAGCAGGAACGCTCGCTGACCGGGGCGCTGATCGTGCAGGAGGGCGTCAAGCTGTACGGGCGCCCGATCACCCTGGCCAGCAACGGCGGCGCCTGGTTCACCCTGGCCACTGTTCGTGCGCTGGAAGCCATGGCCAGTGTGCGCGGGTCTGTGCACCTGCTCACGCTGCCGAGCGGCGAACAGCACTATGTGACGTGGAACCGCGTCGCGGGGCCTGTCGTTCAGGCTGTGCCGGTACACCGCACTGTCGCGCCTGGGCCTGACTGGCTCTACCAGCTCACCCTGCGCCTGATCACTGTGGCGCCGCCGCCAGCCCCTGAGCCGGAACCCGACCCCGAACCCTGACAGCCCGCCCCGTGCGGGCTTTTTGTTGCCTGGAGATTGATGGCATGACCATTGCCGTAACTGACGTAAAGCTGCTGAAAAGCCAGCGCCTGACCGACGAAAATGACGGCGGCGGCCGCGCAACCGGCAATGCCGTGGTCGATGGCGAAGTGAACAACGTGTTCCCCGACATCAGCCGGCTCGACCGCACCACCGGCCGCATCAACCTGCGCAAGCTGTTCGGCGGGCCGATGACGCAGAACGCCGATGCTTACCTCGGCGCTCATGCCATCGTCACGAAAGCCGCGGCTGACCCGCGTGTGAGCGTGCTGCTGTTCAACACCGGCAGCCAGATTGACGAACGCCGCGACGCGCAGAACGCCATCGAGAGCTATGTGGCCGCTGCGACCACTGCGCAGTTTGAGTTGCTGGGCACCCAGCTGGCCGGCCAGCGCGCCATCGCGTGTGTGCAGCGCGAGGAACAGCGCGTGCCGGAGATCGGCGAGGTGTTCCAGCTGGTCACCGCCAGCGCCTCGCAATACGTGCGACTGACCGGCGTGGACGCTCGCCTCGAGCAATTCACATTCGATTACGGCAACGGCAACTTCGTCAACTTCACCCGGCGCCGGCTTGATCTGCAGATCAGCGCGCCGCTGCTGAATGAGTTCCCGGGCGGGCAGGTCACTCCGGCCGGCACCACGCCCACCGCTCTGGACGGTAAGGCCAAGGCACGCGTACTCAGCACCCAGGTAGCGGACGCTGCACGCTATTACGGCATCAGCCCGCTGGCCGAGGCCGTCGCGCCGGGCGCGCTGAACCTGCGTGTGCAGTCCGTCTACAGCCAGCTGGTGCCGAGCACCACCAAAGAGTCGGCGCTTGTCGACGTGCTGGGTGGCTATCAGCGGCAGATCTACGTGCCGGCCGGGCCGTCTCGCTCGGTCGCGCTCACCGTTGCTGCCGGCGCGCTGGCGGGCGAGTCCCGCACCTTCCTCGGCACCGGTTGCGCGCCGGGTACGCTGACCCTCGTGGCCAACGGCGGCACCTACGCCGATGACAGCAAGGGCGGCTTGCGCTACGTGAGCGGCAGCAACTGGCTCAGCTCTGGCCGTGTGGATTACCAGACCGGCGAGATCACCCTGGCCCGTACCGGCACCAGCTGGACGGGTAGCGCGAACGGCACCTATCGCCCCGGCGCGGCTGCAACGGGCGACACCATTACCGGTGAAGTCGAGATCACCCTCGGCAATCGCGGCTATGTGTACACCCTGAACCTGTCGGGTGCTGTGCCGCGCGCCGGCACGCTCAGCGTCAGCTTCATGGCCCTGGGCAAGTGGTACGAACTGCGTGACCAGGGCGACGGCCTGCTGACCGGCGAGGGTGCTGGCACCATTGCGTTCGCCACTGGCTCGGTATCGCTGACGCTCGACGCGCTGCCGGACGTGGGCAGCTCGCTGATCTACAGCTACGTCAGCTCGGCCGACAACGCCATCACCCAGCGTGCGGGCGGCAGCGTCGTGCCAAAGCTTGAGGTGCGCTACACCCTGCCCGAAGGCGGGGTGCTGCCGGGTTCATTCTCGGCCACCTTCACCGCTGGCAGCGTGCGCACGCTCACCGACAACGGCCAGGGCGTGCTGAGCGGCACCGGGGGCACCGGCACTATCGCGTATGCCTCGGGCGAAGTGGTCATGGTGCTGAGCGCTACGCCGAGCGGCGGCATTGCCTACGCCTGGGAGCGTGGCGCTGTCGACAGCGGCGCATTGAGCGTGACCAGCGATGGCAGCGGCATGGCGACCTTCACCATTCCCGGTGCGCCGTTCAAGCCGGGCAGTGTGCGCGTCAATTGGATGACCACGCGCCGCCAGGCCGCCCCGGCCATCAACTGGCGCGTGATCGAGGCGGGCAACGTGCTGCCGGTGTATGACGGCTATCGCGATATCGCCAACGTGGCCAACGACAACGGCAACGGCGGCTGGCAGGGTGGCCGAGCTGGCAGCATCAACTACACCACCGGCCAGGTGACGCTGCAGGTGGCGGCGCTGTACGACTACACCGAGTACACCTACAGCAACCGCTCGATAGCCACCAACATGCAGCCGAGGCTGACCGAGCCCACGCTGGTGACCACAAACGTGCAGCTGCGCGAGTCGTTCGGCGGCACCGTCGAGCACTCAGCCCAGGCCGACAGCGTGAGCGCCGACCCGCAAACCGCCAGCCAGGCTCAGCCCGGTATCACTGTCGAGCTGCTGCCAGGCATTGCTGAACCCATCGTGCCCGGTTCGCTGCTGTTCAGCTGGAACGGTGGGCTGTACTGCGACCGCTCCGGCATCCTGTACCGCGACGTGGCCAGCAACACCAACGGCGGCGTAGCGGTGGGTACGGTGAACTATGCCGACCGTACCGCGACGCTCAGCAGCTACGGCGGCAACGCCTCGGGCGCGGTGAGCATCCTGGCCTGCCTGACAGCAGCGGTGGGTTTCAGCGTGACCGCTGCAACGTACCGCACCCCAGGTGCGCCGCTGCGCGCGGGCAGCATGCAGGTGACGGCAGTGCGCGCGGATACCGCCGAGGTGATCACCGCTGTGAGCAACCTCAACGGCGAGTTCAATACCGGCATTGTGCGCGGCAGCGTCGACGCAACCACCGGCATCACCCGGCTGACCTTCACGACCGACCCGGACGACGACACCGGGGCGAGCGACATCGCCGTGATTCCGCTGCTGCTGCGCTACAACGCCGTTGTGCAGACGCGCCTGCCGCTCGATGCCGGCCTGCTGGGTCTTGACCCGGTGCGCCTGCCGGCCGATGGCCGCGTGCCGGTGTATCGCGACGGCGACGTGCTGGTGATCCACCACACCGCCGAAACGGTGGTGGCCTCGCCGACTGCTGGCAGCACGCTGCAGCTCGACCGCGCGCAACAGGCCGAGATCGAAGTGGTGGACGGTGCCGGTACGGTGCTGCGCGCCGACTCGTTCATGGCTGATCGTGAGCTGGGGACCGTGACCTGGGCAAACCCGTTGGTGCTGCAGGACGAGGAGGGCAACCCACTCGGCCTGCCGCTGATCGTGCGCGACCGCGTAGAGCACATGGCCCTGTGCACCGAGGTGCAGATTACCGGGCAGCTGGGCATCAGCTCCCCGCTGCCGTGGGAACTGCCGGCCGGCGAGGCGCAGGTGTCGAGTGCGGTGGCCTGGGGCGATCTGCAGGCGCGGATTCACACATGGTTCACGCAGCAAACGTGGAGCCAGGGCGCGCCGAACTGGACGGATGCCCCGGTGGGCAACACCACCACGGCGCAATACAACCAGCTGAGCTATCCGCCGATCATCACCAACGCGGGCGGCATCGCTGGCAAGTGGGCGCTGGTGTTCACCTCGGCCACGGCGTTCAACGTGGTGGAGGAACGCCTGGGCGTGATCGCCACCGGCAACACCAGCACCGACTGCGCGCCGATCAACGCCCTGACCGGCGAGCCGTATTTCACGATTCGTCGCGAGGGCTGGGGCTCTGGCTGGGCGGCAGGCAATGCGGTGCGCTTCAACACGGACTCGGCGCTAGGCCCGATGTGGTGCATCCGCACCGTCATCAGCGGGCAGGGCACGGTGGATGATGACAAGTTCGAACTGCAGGTTCGGGGGGATGCTGACTAATGTCCAGGGTTTATCACAGGGATCAGTCCGGCGTTCCGGTCATTCCCTACAGCACGAGCCAAGGGAGCGTCGCGCAGTTCGCTGCATTGAAAGTAGTGCTGAAGGCGTGTCTGGTGTCTGGCTACGGCGTTCTGCCGAGTGCTGGGTGGGCATTGATCGCTGAAGGCACGAACTATCTTGTGCTTAGAAATGGCAGTGAGAGTGGCTATGTGGGGTTTACCTGGGTGGCTGGTGCGGGGGGATTACTGCGCATCTATCTCAGCAAAACCTTTACCGGTATGAGCGGTGATGTGATGCAGGGCGATGGCCTGAAATCGGGTACAGCTGCTGGCCTTACCGCCCCGCAAGGCCTGTCATTGCAGCTGCCATTTCACAGTGCCGCGAACAGTTCGTGGTACATGATTGCAGACGAGAAGACTGCAATCCTCGGTTTTGGCGGCTACAGTTCTAATCAGGAGCTTCAAGGGTCTTTCAGCCCCTTAGTCGGGCATACCCTGTATTTCGGTGAAGACAGCGCGGGGCATGCGATTGCTGTTGGCGGGGCAAACAGCGCGGTTAGTTCAGGAAACAGCGCTTTATTTGGCGGTTTGTTTTCTGCCGGGGGGTTTACCGCTTTGACTAAACCTCTGACAGGCTTGTTAGTGGACACAGGCGCCATCAATGTTCACACCCCTAACCTGCCTGTGGCGAGCATTTCGACGCCTCGCCAGGACACCATCGTCAAGGCGCCGTCCGTATCCCTTGCGAAGGGTGGGTGGTATGGCGATGGTGCCTTCGCTGGTTGGTTCAGAGGGCTTGCGTTTAGCCCGGAGATTCACTTTACCGGCTGGACATCCTACGCCGCTCAGATTCTTGGCCGGTCAACGGCGATGCTTGTCCGTGATCAGAACGCGCCTGTTGATCTGGGGGATGCCTACACCTACTTCCTTAGAGCTGGTCTGTTTTCCTCAACTCCTTCATTCTTGGTTACTGACAACCCGGAGTTCTGGTGATGATCATTACTCCAGCGCTTGTCAGGCCGGTGGCCAACTATGTAGCGCGTCCCAAGGTGTCGTTGCATTTCAGGCTTCTGCGCGAGGGAGAGGTCACTACGGCAGAGAAGTTTCTGCGGCTGTATAGGGGCTTGGACACTCTTGCTGAGCTGGCTCAGGTGTTCTGGGCTGAGAACGGTGATGGTGAGTTTTCGCAGCCCATTCTCATTGACCTTGAGACGCTGCAGTCCATCGAGTGGATCGCAATCGGTCGGGACGATGCCCCGCCTCGGCGCGTCAGGGCGAGCTATCTCACGCTGACTACTGGTGGCTTGTACACGTTCAACATCACCAGTGGCGACGGCGGCCAGGCCGGCGACCCGGCCCAGGTCGAGGCGCGTGTACGCGTCGAGCGTGTGCCGGCGAGCCGTGAGGTGGTAATGCTGGAGCGTCCACCGGACGGCGAATGGCGTCTGGCAGGCTACGGCCCGACGCCGGGTGGCAGCGGCGAGATCGATCTGCGGGTGGTGGGCGGCGATGTCTATGCGCTGGCAGTCGATGACTACGGCGTGCAGTTCGTCGCTGACTTAGCCGTGCAGGTAGGCCAGCGCATTCGCCCGACGCAGTACAGCGGCTGGGTGTACGAAATCACCGAGGCCGGCCAGCTGCCGTCGGCAGAGCCCGAGTGGTGGGCAGCAGTGGGCGAGAACCCATCCCGCCCGCTGGGCACCGCGCGGGCTGTTGCTGTGCGCTACTTCCAGCCCATCGCCCATGGCCCGATCCCTGTCGAGGTGATCTGATGATCAGCGTTTCAATCGCTGGAGGCTGGGGCCGTGCGGCCTCGGCCGACCGCGCTGCGTCTGCAATTCCCTGGGACGCACTTCGCCAGGCCGACCGCCGTGCCGCTGCGCGCTGGCGTATCGCGGGCGTTGCGGATCGCCGCGCAACAGTCGTGCCCTGGGCGCGGGTGCCGGCGCTGGATGTGCTGCAAGCGGGGCGCTGGGGTGTTGCGGGCATGCTCGATGCACAAGCCATCGCACAGCCCTGGAACAGGGTGCCGGCGAAGGATCTGGCAGTGGCCAGCGGCTGGGATCACACCATGCAGCCGCGAGACCTGCGCCTGCGGCTGATCTACAACCCGAAGCCAGCGCGCAAGGATCTGGCCATCGCGGCAGGGCATCGCCGGGTGAACGAGTACGGCCCGCGCTTCAATGCCGAAACCGCCCTGCAGGACAGCCTCTATGTGCCCGGCACCGGGGCGCTGGTGTTCGAGTTCGGCGGCCGGCCGTACTTCCCCAGTACGTCGCCCGAGGTCTTCTTTGACTTCCGCTACGTACCGGCGACGCCCGCGATTCAGCCGACCGACATGCGGCGCACCCGCGTGCGCTGGCAGTCGGCGCGCCGGCTAAACCTCGGGCGCACCCTGCCATGGGGCAGGGCTCGGCAGGTCGACGGCGTGCTGACTGATCTGCCCTATGTGGACTACCCCGGCCCGGTCAAACCGCTGCCCGAGCCGCCGCCAGATCCAACCATTCTGGATACCTACATGATCGCGAACACCGTCAACCTGGTGGCACTGCCGAGCCGCACGCCCATTGCGGCGAAGAACATCCGCATCGGGCTGGATGCCGATTCGTTCAGCTGGTCGTTCAGTGCCGATATCTTCACCCGTGCCGCGCTGGAGCTGGTGCAGCCCGATGCCGAGGGCGCTGGCGAGCTGGAGTTGGACATTAACGGCTGGACGTGGGTCGTGCTGGTCGAGCGCTACAGCCGCAAACAGCAGTTTCCGGCCGAGGCCTACACGATCACCGGCGCGACCCGTGGCCAGCTGCTGGCCGCGCCCTACGCGCCGTTGCGCAGCGGGTTGAACGCGGCGCAGATCAACGCAGCCCAAGCGGCCGAGGCCGAGCTGCTGAACACCGGGTTTACCCTGGCCTGGCAGGCAACAGACTGGACATTCCCGGCCGGCGCGCTGAGCTATCAGAGCCAGACTGCAATGCAGGTTATCGCCAAGCTGGCCGAAACGATTGGCGGCGTGGTGCTGCCGGCCCGCGATAGCGATCACCTCGACATCGTGCCGCGCTACCCGCTGCCACCCTGGCAGTGGAATGACGTCGACGCGCCGATCACGCGGGTGATTCCTCCCGCCATGATGACCGACCTCGGCGGCGAGTGGACACCGCAACCGGCTTGGAATGCGTGCTACACCTCGGGCACCTCGGTCGGCTGCTCGATGCTCGTGCGCCGTGCCGGTACGGCTGGTGACAACCCAACGCCCGACGTGTTCGACGACTGGCTGACCGACCAGCCGGCCAACCAGGCGCGCGGTACGCACGAGCTGAGCAAGGGCGGCAACATCGAGATTGTCAGCGTGACCATCCCGCTGTTCCCGTTCGCCGATGACCACGGCGTCGGGCTGATCCTCCCGGCGCACCTGTATCGCGTGCCCGAGGAATCCGGCCCGTGGGTCGGCCTGTGCCTGGGCGTGGACATCAGCGCCGAGGGCACGGGCGCCGTGCGCGTATCGCAGCAGATCAGACTGGAGCGGCACCACTGATGGCAACAATCAACCCTTGGAAGCGATTCATCGGCCTGCTACCTGGCGGTGTGCGCACGGTGGCCATCGTGCGCAGCATCAACACCACGGCGGGGCTAAGTGAGGTGGAGCTGCGCACGGGTGTGCGCGTCACAGTTCGCGGTGTCGACGTGCCGGTGAACAGCAAAGCGTACATCGCCGACGGTGTGATCACCGGCCCGGCGCCTGAGCTGCCGCATTACGACATTGATGTTTAGGTGGTCAGCAGCTCTGCACGCACTATCGAGACGGACAACGGCGCCTGAATCGTTAGCTTCGCTTGCTGACCGTCGATCTTCGCGATGCGGATTTGAACGCCATCGGTCATGAGCTGCTGCAGCTCGCTTTCTGAGATGTCCGGCTCCAGCTTCAGCAACAGCTCTTCGCCTGTGCGACGGGTGAGTACGAGCGCCATAGTCCTGCCTCCCTGCAATTAAGTGTTTTTCAACCATAGACCATACCCGCCACCGAGCGGGCTTTTTTGTGCCTGGAGAAAATGTATGGCTCGAATTACTGCTGCCCAGGCGGGCGGCGTCAACGTGCTTGCCTTCCTCGATATGCTCGCCTGGAGCGAGGGTACGGATCATCCACGGCAGCATACGCGCGATCAGGGTTATGACGTGATCGTTGGCGGGGCGCTGTTTGAAGGCTATGCCGATCACCCGCGTAAGCTGGTGCCGCTGCCGAGGCTTGGCATCAAGTCCACAGCAGCTGGACGCTACCAGCTGTTGTCACGTTACTACGACGCGTACAAGCAAACGTTAGGTTTGCGTGACTTCAGCCCGCTGAGCCAGGACCTGATCGCCCTGCAGCAGATCCGCGAGCGGCGTGCGTTGCCGGACATTCAGGCCGGTCGCATCCCCGAGGCCATCGAGAAGTGCCGCAACATTTGGGCAAGTCTGCCGGGCGCCGGATACGGCCAGCACGAGCACAAACTCGAAAGCCTGATCGCTCATTACCTTGCAGCCGGTGGGGTGCTCGCATGATTGCCGCCTTAGCTGATCGAGCGACCGTGCTGGGCATCGTCGCTGGGCTGGCCTTCCTGGCCGGCTGGAAGGTCAACGGCTGGCGGCTGGGCGAGGGGATCGCCCAGGGCCAGGTCGAGGCCGTCACCATCGTTCGCGTTATCGAGCGGCAACAACAGAGCGTCGCAGACGCAGAGGGGCAAAAGGGTCATGACCAACTTGAAGAGCTGCAGCGTCGTGCTGCTGATGCTGGGGCTGCTGCTGACGGGCTGCGTAAGCAAGCCAGTAGCCTGGCCACCCAGCTCGCTACCTGTAATGCCGGAACTGCCGGCGAGCGCACGGCAAGGGAGCGCGCCGCAAGCGTGCTTGCCGACGTGCTTGGAGAGATGGAATCAGAAGGTCGCTGGCTGGCGGCAGAGGCTGACGGACGCAGGATTAAAGGTCTCACCTGCGAGCGAACCTATGAGGGAGTGAAGGCGGCGCCGCTCAATTTGCAGTCTCCCTAAGCTGCTGTGGTGCAGGGTACTGTAGTTCCTCTACCAGCACTTCCTGGTCCCGCTCGCCAGTGAGCAGACCGACCAGCTCCCACTGTTGATCAAGCTCTTCGCTGATGGCTTGCATGCGCTCGATCATGCGTCGTGCTGACCGCTGCACCGTGGCGTCCTGGCTCTGGAGTTGCTCGAAGGCCATCGCCGTAATGGATGCGGTCATGTGGGTCATGCTGCGGGCCATCAATCCCAGCAACTGCTTTAGCTGCTGCTCTTCCTTGGCAGACATATCGCGCTCCTCTTGCGTCTGAGTATCAGCTTAGCCGAACGCCGCAATGCTGATAACAGCTTGCTTGTAAGCCAATGCCGTCGGCGGAGGTACTCCCTTCACCAAGGCAATGGCGCCTTTTCTCAGCTGAATCAAAAGAAGAGGGCGACCGCCCGGGGTGCTCTAACACCCTGAGCGGCCGCCAGACCGCAGACTAGCCCTGCAAGCCCGGCCATGGCCCCCGCCTCGTGCACGAAGCGGCGGCAGGCTAACACCTGTTTATCCATACAGTAAAGGCTTGCATATGACCAACCCTGTAATCCCGTGGCTGGGCGGCAAGCGCCGTCTGGCCGACCGTCTCATTCCGTTGTTCCCTCCGCACGAGTGCTACGTCGAGGCCTTCGCCGGCGGCGCTGCACTGTTCTTCATGCGCCCCCAGCCCGCGCCCGTGGAGGTGCTGAATGATGTGAACGGCGATCTGGTATCGCTGTATCGCGTCATCCAGAACCACCTCGAGGAGTTCGTGCGGCAGTTCAAATGGGCGCTCAGCTCTCGGCAGATCTTCGAGTGGCAAAAGATCACCCGCCCCGAAACCCTCACCGATATCCAACGTGCGGCGCGTTTCTTCTATCTGCAGCACCATGCGTTCGGCGGCAAGGTAGCGGGGCAAACGTTTGGCACCGCGACCACAGGGCCGGCGCCGAACATCCTGCGCATCGAAGAAAACCTGTCCGCGGCGTGGCAACGGCTGGCTGGCGTGTACGTGGAGAACCTGTCCTGGCTCGATTGCGTCGAGCGGTACGATCGTGCGCACACCTTCCACTACATGGACCCGCCGTACTGGCAGACCGAGGGCTACGGCGTCGCCTTTCCCTTCGATCAGTACCTGGCGATGGCCGACTTCATGAAGCGCTGCAAGGGCAGGGTGATGGTGAGCATCAACGACCATCCCGACATCCGCCGGGCGTTCGATGGCTTCCATATGGAGCGGCTGGACATCCGCTACAGCTGCACCAACCAGCGCAGCGGCATGGCTGAAACGACAGGCGAGCTGGTGATCATGAACTGGGAGCCGGCCGCATTAGGTGGACTGTTCGATGGTCTCTGATTCGCTTGCTATGCCTCGGCCCCCAGAGCGTTACTGGTGCCAACGCGAAATCGACCGGAGACACAACATGAACCTGATTGAACACATGCAGCCCCTGCCGACCGAGCTGCTGCTGGCGATGGCCCTGGGGGAGGTCGATATGGAGGCGGTCGCCGCCCGGGTGATGATGCAGCGCGGCCTGGACAAACAAGGCCGCTGGGTAGGCTTCGAGCGGGCGGCCAAGGAATGGCAGGACATTGGCGGCGCTTGACAGATGTAAGGCCCGGTATCGTGGGGGAGCCCTGCGGTACCGGGCTTTTTTTGTGCCTGAGATTTTAGTTTAGATAATGTGCGCTATGGGCAGCCAAGGGAGACAAACCCTACTTTCGGTGTGGCGGTGGACATGCGGGCTAACCTCTAAGGGCGCCTGGGTGGCGCCTCTGATCAAAAAGTGCGCAATTCTAGCGGCGCTTCGTGCGCTTGACCAGAGGCGCCTTCACCTCAATTACGTCCCGGCAGCATGCGCGTCAGGGTGTTATCGCGCGCCACGTAATGGTGGTACAGGCCGGCAATGGCGTGCAGGCCGATCAGCCAGTAACCGGCGGTGCCGGCCAGCTCGTGTAGTTCCTTGATCTGTCCGGCCAGTTCCTTGTCTGGGCCGATCAGCGCGGGCAGCTCCAGGCCGAAGAAGGGGATGGGCTTGTCAGCGGCGCTGAGGATCAGCCAGCCGGCCAGCGGCGCGCCAATCATCAGTGCATACAGCGCCAGGTGCATCAGCTTGGCAGGCAGGGCTTGCCAGGTCGGCAGCGGCGGCTCGATGGCTGGGGTCGGGCTGAGTGCGCGGGCCAGCAGACGCAGCCAGACCAGCGCGAAGACGCTCAGGCCGAGCATGAAGTGCCACTGCTTGAGCAGTTCGCGGGTTTCGCTACCCTTGGGGAAATTTCCTTTGAGCTCGATGCAGGCATAGACGACTGCGATCAGGATCAGCATCAGCCAGTGCAGGCCAATGGAGAGGCTTCCATAGCGTGGTGAGGCGTTCTTCCGGTTCATTCAGGCGTTCCTCGGTCAACGTCCTGCATCTGCAGCAGGCGTTTCCAGCATAAGCCTGCTTGGCTTATGGACCGCTGAGGTAGATCAATGCCCGGAAACGAAAAAGGCCACTCGATTGAGTGGCCTTTATCTGAAGGTGGTTGCGGGAGCAGGATTTGAACCTACGACCTTCGGGTTATGAGCCCGACGAGCTACCAGACTGCTCCATCCCGCGTCGACAATTCTACGCTTACTTAATGCCCTGTCAATCGATTTGTTTCGTTTGATCGAAAAAGTTAATTTTTCGTCAAAGCAAAAAGGCCACTCATTGAGTGGCCTTTTCGTGAAGCTGGTTGCGGGAGCAGGATTTGAACCTACGACCTTCGGGTTATGAGCCCGACGAGCTACCAGACTGCTCCATCCCGCGTCTGTGGGTCGGCATTCTACAGCCAGAAGCTTGGCTGTCAACCGCTAATTGCAAGAAAAGTGTTTTCAACTCAGATGCTTAGCGTTAAACAACTGTTAGACTTCCTAGCTCCAGGCCAGGCTGGACGAGGCTTACGAGGGTGTTGTGCGCAAGATAATCCACGTCGACTGCGACTGCTTCTACGCCGCCATCGAGATGCGTGACGACCCGAGCCTGGCCAGTCGTCCGCTGGCCGTCGGCGGTTCGGCGGACCGTCGCGGGGTAATCGCCACCTGCAACTACGAGGCGCGTGCCTATGGTGTGCGTTCGGCGATGTCGTCGCGGCATGCGCTGAAGCTGTGCCCGGATCTTCTGATCGTCAAACCGCGCTTCGAGGTGTACCGCTCGGTCTCGCGTGACATTCACGGCATCTTTCGTCAGTTCACCGACCTGATCGAGCCGCTGTCGTTGGACGAGGCGTATCTGGATGTCAGTGACTCGCCGCATTTTGCCGGCAGCGCCACGCGCATCGCCCAGGAAATTCGCCGTCGTGTGGCGCAGGAGCTGCACATCACCGTGTCGGCTGGCGTCGCGCCGAACAAGTTCCTGGCCAAGATCGCCAGCGACTGGCGTAAACCCAACGGGTTGTTCGTGATTACCCCGGATCAGGTCGACGATTTCGTGGCGCAGTTACCGGTGAACAAGCTGCATGGCGTCGGCAAGGTCACGGCTGACAAGCTGACGCGCTTAGGGATTCGCACCTGTCTGGATCTGCGCGACTGGAACAAGCTGGCGCTGGTGCGCGAGTTCGGCAGTTTCGGTGAGCGCTTGTGGCGCCTGGCCCACGGCATCGACGAACGTGCCGTGCAGGTGGACAGCCGCCGCCAGTCGTTGAGCGTGGAGCACACCTACGATCAGGATCTGCCGGATCTGCAGAGCTGCCTGGAGAAACTGCCGGCACTGCTCGAGGAGATGAACGGCCGCCTGCAGCGTCTGGACGCCAGTTATCGACCGGACAAGCCTTTCGTCAAAGTGAAGTTTCATGATTTCACCCAGACCACTCTGGAGCAGGCGGGGGCCAGTCGGGATCTGGAAAGCTACCGGCTATTGCTGAGCAACGCTTTCGCCCGTGGCGACAAGCCGGTGCGCCTGCTCGGGGTGGGCGTCAGGCTGCATGATCTGCGCGGGCGGCAGGAGCAGCTGGAGCTGTTTGCGTAGCCCGGATGCAATCCGGGAGCTCCTTGCGCGCTATCTCTCGATGCTCCGCTCTGACCTTTATAGGAGTGACCGGGCGGCACGCTGATTCAGCCGCGAATTTCGCGGATAAATCCGCTCCTACAACCCTGTGCAACAGCCAGCTCGATCATGGCCTTCGGGCTACCGCCCCGGATTGCATCCGGGCTACGCCGTCACTGCGGCCAGAGGCGAATCGGCTTGCCGCTGGCCGGCCACAGCTGCAACTGGCCGATGTCGTTGAAGTCCCAGCGTTGCACTTCAGTCAATGCCGCGAGGAAGCGCTGTTCCTGCTCCATCAGTGAGGGCGCGCACATCTTGCGGGTGCTGCCCGGGGCTTCGAAACGGACGGCATCACCCTTTAGCGTGTAGCCGGCGAACCAGTGGTTGCAGCCGGCGTGCCCGTGAGCACGACCGTCCGCGGCAAACGTGACGGTCAGGTGGCTGCGGTCGATCAGCGGGCTTTCGCCGATCCATTCCACTTGGTAGCTGCGTTCGGTTTCCAGTTGCGGTGCGTCGCTGGCGCAGCCGGCCAAAGTGGCGGCGAGCAGGGCGAGGGGCAGGGCGCGTTGCATGGTGTCAGGCCTCCTGGCAGGTGCGGCACAAATGGCGGCCGGCGTCGTTGCGCCAGCCCAGTTCGGTGATACGAGCCTCGGCGGCCGGGGCTTGTGCGGTTTTGCCCAGGGCGGCGTCGACGGCGAATTCGAAATCCAGCTGCTTGCCGCAGCTGTCGCAGTTCACTTGCCAGTTATGAATGGCCAGCTCCTTGAACTGCGGGCCCTTGCACACGGCCAGCCATTGGCCGGGCGGGTTGATCAGGTGGCGAACCTTCTCCACCTCCAGGCGCATGTGCAGGTCGCGGCTGCCCTTGAGGGTGACCAGCAGCACGTCGTTGGCCTGGATGGAGCCGCCGTTGCCGGTGACCTGGTAGCGGCCCGGTGCCAGTGCGCGGCACTCGGTAAGGGTGTGTTGCGGGTTGAGCAGGGAATAACGGAAATCGTGTTCGGCCATGGGTCCTCCAGATCAGCCGGCATGCTATCACGCGCCGGCCTTGACCTCATTGCTCGGCTGGCCGGCGAGCCAGGCGGCGATGTTGTCCAGGGTGGTGCGGGCGATGGCGTCGAGCGCCTCATGGGTGAGAAAGGCCTGGTGTGCGGTAACGATGACGTTGGGAAAACTCAGCAGGCGGGCCAGGGTGTCGTCCTGCAGCGGCAGGTCGGAGTGATCCTCGAAGAACAGCTCCGACTCTTCCTCGTAGACATCCAGGCCCAGATAGCCGAGCTGGCCGCTTTTCAGGGCCTTGATCAGGACGGGCGCGTCGACCAGCGCGCCGCGGCCTGTGTTGATCAGCATCGCGCCACGTTTCATCTGAGCCAGACGTGCGGCATCTATCAGGTGGTAGCTGTCGTCGGTCAGCGGGCAGTGCAGGCTGAGGATGTCGCTGCTGGCGATCACCTCTTCGAGTGGTGCCTGGCGCGCGCCGAGCTCACCGAGCCCGGTCAGCGGGAACGGATCGTAGATCAGCACCTGGCAGCCGAAGCCGTGCATGATGCGGGCGAATACCTGGCCGATCTTGCCGCCTCCGACCACGCCGACGGTCTTGCCATGCAAGTCGAAGCCGGTCAGGCCATGCAGGGAAAAATCACCCTCGCGCGTGCGGTTGAACGCGCGGTGGATGCGCCTGTTGAGGGCCAGCACCAGGGCCACGGCGTGTTCGGCCACGGCATGCGGTGAATAGGCCGGTACTCGCACCACTGGCAGGCCGAGGCGCTGCGCCGCTGCCAGGTCGACATGGTTGTAGCCGGCCGAGCGCAAGGCGATCAGACGCGTGCCGCCGGCCGCCAATTGTTCGAGCACCGCTGCCGACAGGTCGTCGTTGATGAAGGCGCAGACCACGTCGTTGCCTTTGGCCAGCGCCACGCTGTCGCGGGTCAGGCGCGCTTCATGAAACTGCAGGTGCCAATCGGACGAGCCGCTGGCCGCCAGGAAAGAGTCGCGGTCGTAGGTTTTGCTGCTGAACAGGCAGATACGCATGGCAGGTCCTCAGGCACTTTGTGCCGCTGCTTCGGTCAGGCGCTCGATCGCTGCGTCCAGTTCGTCCAGGGCGCGCTGGGCCTCGGGGTCGTCCTGTTTGAGCAGCGTCTCGCTGCGTTGGCAGGCCATACGCAGTTGCGGCACTCCGCAGTAGCGCGTGGCACCGTGCAGGCGATGCACCCGCTCGATCAGCGCTGTGCGTTCGCCAGCATCGCGAGCCTGGCGGATGGCCTGGCGGTCACCGGGCAGACCGGCCAGCAGCATGCTCAGCATATCCGCCGCCAGATCGGCTTTGCCCGCGGCCAGGCGCAGTCCTTCTTCGGCGTCGAGTACCTTGGGCTGCGACTGCGGCGCAGCAGCCGGGACCACCCTGTTGTTCGGCTGGTTGCGCAGATTCAGCCCCGTCCACTTCAGCACCACCTGGGCCAGTTGGCGCTCGTTGATCGGCTTGGTCAGGTAGTCGTCCATGCCGCTCTGCAGCAGGGCGCGCTTCTCGTTGGCCAGGGCGTGGGCGGTGAGGGCGATGATCGGCGTGGCGCTGCGGCCCTGTTCGCTTTCCCACTGGCGAATCGCTTCGGTGGCTTCGCGGCCATCCATGCCGGGCATCTGCACGTCCATGAACACCAGGTCGAAGCTACCGTGCTGTACCGCTTCTATAGCCGCGTAGCCGCTGTCCACGGCGGTGACCTGAGCGCCGAGGTCATCGAGCAGGGTTTGCACCAGCAGCAGGTTGGCCGGGTTGTCGTCCGTGCAGAGGATTTGCGGCCGGCGCGTGTTGCCGATGGTGACCGACTCGCTGGCCGGGCGTTGCGGGCTGACCATCTCCACCAGCGCCTTGTACAGTTTGCGTGTGCAGGCTGGTTTGGCCTGCAGTTGGGCGTAGGCATCGGGCAGCGATTCGTGAAACAGCCCCAGTTCGGTGGTCGGGCACAGCACCAGGGCCTTGCAGCCGAGCCGGTCGAGATCCTCGATACGTTGGCCGAGGGTGTCGGGCGGTAGCTGGCTGGCGGTGATGCCAAGAACAGCCAGGCTCAGCGGGTGTTCGCGATTCTGCTGCTGGCTCACGGCATCGAAGAGTTGGCCGGGGTCGGCGAAGCTTTCCACCTCCAGACCGCAGTCTTCGAGCTGGTGGGCCAGCGCCTGGCGCGCCAGCTCGTGGCTTTCCAGTACGGCCACGCGGCGGCCTTGGAGGGCGGCACGCGGCAGGTCTTCGGCGTCGTCGCGGGCCTTGGGCAGGGTCAGGGTGATCCAGAACTCGGAGCCTTCGCCCGGGGTGCTGTCGACGCCGATCTCGCCGCCCATCCGTTCGATCAGGCGCTTGGAAATCACCAGGCCGAGGCCGGTGCCACCGGCCTGGCGGCTGAGCGAGTTGTCGGCCTGGCTGAAGGCCTGGAACAGCGCACGCAGGTCTTCATCCGACAGGCCGATGCCGGTGTCCATCACGCTGATGCGCAGTTGTGCGCTGTCGGCACTTTCATCCTCGACCATGGCGCGCATGACGATGGTGCCTTCGCGGGTGAACTTGATCGCATTGCTGACCAGGTTGGTCAGCACCTGCTTCAGGCGCAGTGGGTCGCCGCGCAGAGCCAGCGGTGTGTCGCGGTAGATCAGGCTGACCAGCTCCAGCTGCTTTTCGTGGGCCGCGGGGGCGAGGATGGTCAGGGTGTCCTGCAGCAGATCGCGCAGGTTGAAGGGGATGGATTCGAGCATCAGCTTGCCCGCTTCGATCTTGGAGAAGTCGAGCACCTCATTGATGATGCCGAGCAGGCTGTCGGCGGATTTCTCGATGGTCGACAGGTAGTCCTGCTGGCGCGGGCTGAGCTCGCTCTTTTGCAGCAGGTTGGTGAAGCCAAGGATGCCGTTGAGCGGGGTGCGGATCTCGTGGCTCATGTTGGCCAGGAACTCGGACTTGATGCGGCTGGCTTCCAGGGCCTCCTTACGCGCGAAGTCCAGCTCGATGTTCTGGATCTCGATGGTTTCCAGGTTCTGCCGTACGTCCTCGGTGGCCTGTTCGATGCTGTGCTGCAGTTCTTCCTGCGCGTTCTGCAGGGCTTCGGCCATGCGGTTGATACCGGCGGCCAGCTCATCCATCTCATGGCTGCCCAGCGGTGGCAGGCGGGTTTCCAGGTGGCCGTCCTTGAGTTGGGCGACACCGGCCTTGATCTCGCGCAATGGCTCGTTGATGCTGCGGCCCATGCGCAGGGCAAGCAGGGCGGTGACGGCAAGGCCGCCGGCGATCAGCAGCAGGCTGGCGAACAGGCTGCGGTAGCCGCTGAGCAAGGTGCCCTGATGCGAAAGCTCCAGTTCGACCCAACCGAGCAGCTCCAGTTGGCGATCCTCAGTGAAGTCGTCGCTGAGCACCAGGTGCTGGTCGTAGACCGGGAGCAGAAAGCGCGTGGCGTCCTGGCCGCTGAGCAAGCTGATGCCCGGCTGACCGCCGGGTGACGGGTTGAGCATGCTGGGCCCGGCGTGTGCCAGTGAGGCGCGCTCAGGGGTGAGAAAACCCACCGCACGCACATCCGGGTGCTCCAGTGCCTGTTGAGCGATGCGCTCGAGTTTTTTCAGGGCTTTCTGTTCCAGCGCGGGGGCCGCCAGGGGCGCCAGGTGTTCGACCAGCATCTCACCGCGCTGCAGCAACTGCGTCTGCAAACCGGACAACTGCACCCAGGTGAAATAGCCACCCAGTACCAGAGCCAGCAGGCTGGTGGGGAACAGGGTGAGCAGCAGCACGCGGCCTTTGATGCCTAGATCCTTGAACACGACGTTCCTCCTTAATGACATCTGGGCAGTGTAGCGATTCAGCGCGGCGGAATCTGTAGATGAGCGATTGTCGTTTAATAGGTAGAATTGTTCTCATTCTGCCTGTTCGGTTTCTCTTCATGAATGCCAGCTCTGCTTCTCCAGCCCGGATCCTCGCCGTCGAGGACGACCCTCTGCTTGCCAGTCACCTGCAGTCTCACCTGATGGCCCGTGGCTTCGACGTGACCCTCAGTCATGACGGTAGCGATGGGTTGCGCTTGGCTGAGAACGAGGATTTCGATCTGATCCTGATGGATATCCTGCTGCCCGGCACCAACGGCCTGGTGGCGCTGCAGCAATTGCGCCAGCGCTGCAGCGTGCCGGTTCTGCTGATGTCCGCGTTGGGCGATGAGCAGAATCGCATCGCCGGTTTCAGTCAGGGCGCCGACGATTATCTGCCCAAGCCCTTCAGTCTCGGCGAACTGAGCGTTCGAGTGGATGCGATTCTGCGGCGTGTCGCCTATGAGCGTCGCGAGCCGCAGTCGGGTGCAGAGGGCAACGGCTTGCAGTTCGACGAGGGGCGTTGCGATGTGGTTTTTCGTGGCACCTGGGTCGGCCTGACGCCCAGCGAATACCGGGTGCTGGAGCTGCTCTGGCGGCACCGGGACGAGGCGTTGAGCAAGCCCTTCCTTTATCAGCAGGCGCTGCGCCGCGCCTACGCCCAGCACGACCGCAGCCTGGACATGCACGTCAGCCACATTCGGCGCAAGTTGCAGGGCGTCGGCTATGAGGCGACGCGTGTCGATACCGTTTGGGGCAAGGGCTATATCCTGACGCAGGCCGGGGCATGAACCTGCCGGGGCGGCACTCACTGCTGTGGCGGCTGGCCGGCGCATTGGCGCTGTTCTGCCTGCTGCTGGTCAGCTTGCATGTGGATGTGGGCCGCGAGCTGATCGATGCGACCTCCTATTTGTCCGAATCCACCAGGCAGACGCTCAAAGGCTATGCCCGGGAGGCGGAAACGACATGGCGCGAGGAGGGCGCACCAGGCGTCGATGCCTTCCTGCAGCGGCTGCAGGAACGTGAGCAGATCTGGGCTGTGGTGGTCGATGAGCACAAGGATTCGTTGTCCTCGCAAGCCTTGACGGCCGAGCAGGCGCAGCGCCTTGATTTCGTGCGCAGGTTGGAGTTCCCGGTTGGGCGACCAGGTGGCACACCGACTTTTTACATTCCTTTCAGCGACGGCAATGCCCGGTTGGTCATGGAGTTGCCGCAGCGTTTGAACCCGCGCAAGTACAACGAGCTGTGGGAGTTGCTGCTGCAGCGCGTGCTGCCGGCCATTCTGGCGGTCGTCGTGGCCGTTCTGCTCTACCGCCTGCTGATCGCGCCGCTGGCGATCCTCAGGCGTCAGGCCGCTGCGCTCAGCGCTGGCGACCTGTCTGCCCGGCTCGGGCCGCAGGTGACGCGGCGCAAAGACGAGTTGGGCGAGCTGGCGCGATCCTTCGATCATATGGCCGAACGCCTGCAGGGCACCGTGACGTTCCAGCGCCAGCTGCTGCGCGACCTGTCCCATGAACTGCGCACGCCGTTGGCCCGCTTGCGCGTGGCGGGGGAGAGCGAGCAGGACGTCGAGGCCCTGCGTCAGCGCCTGGCGCGTGAAGTCGAGGAAATGGAAAAGCTGGTCGGCGATGCGCTGGAGCTGGTCTGGCTGGATACGGAAAGACCCAGCTTGCCGCTGGAAGAAGTGGATATCGTCAGGCTCTGGGATGTGCTGCGGGAGAACGCCGGCTTCGAGACGGGCTGGCCGATCGAGCGCATGCCCTGCGAGCTGCCGGCCGACTGCCGGGTGCTGGGCAACCTCAACGGTCTGGCGCAGGCGCTGGAAAACATCCTGCGCAATGCCATTCGCCACTCGCCGGAAGGGGCAGTGGTACGCCTGGCCGGACAGCGCGAAGGGGACCAATGGCTGTTATGGATCGAGGACCAGGGGCCGGGTGTCGCCGAGAGCGAGCTTGAGACCATCTTCCGTCCTTTCACCCGGCTCAGCGCTGCCCGTCCGGGTGGTGATGGCTTCGGCCTGGGGCTGGCCATTGCGCGCAGCATGATCGCTACTCAGGGCGGTTATCTGTGGGCAGAGAATGCCGCGCCTGGGCTGCGGCTTAAGCTCCGCCTGCAAAGTGTATAGTTCGTAAATTAGATTTACTCTCAAATGTAAATTCTTACTATTTGCGTCTGACCCAACAGGGCCGGCAAATAGTGGCGCTTCTTTTTTCCTGGTGCTCGCTCTCGATGGCGTGTTGTCCATCCGAGGCTTTGCCACGGCCCTTTCGATTGGTTTTGACCATTGCATGCCGGCTGCTTCCGCTGACCACGGCGGAGCATGCCGCCGATGTTGCGAAATTGGTCAGCCGGCGAAGCCTATGTCCGGGGAGTGCAGGGTTCGAGTTCCTGTGCAAGACGGTCGCTGGAAACAAGCCGACAACTCGACTCACCTCGATCACTGGGAGCAATCCACATGTCACTGAACCCGCGACGTCTCGCTGTATCGTCTCGGCCTCGATTCAAGCAAACCCTATTGGCAGTCGCGCTGGCTTCGCTGGCCTGCTCGGTTGCTGCCGACGAGAAGTCCAGGCAACTGGAACTCGGAGCGGTGGTCGTCACCGCCACGGGCTTCGAGCAAAGCGTCAAGGACGCTCCCGCCGCCATTACGGTCATCTCCGCAGAAGAGCTGAAGAAGCGCTCCTATACCGATGTGACCGACGCGCTGAAGAATGTGGCAGGTGTGCAGATTGCCGGTGGCGGGGTGGAGCGCTCGATCCAGATCCGTGGCATGACCTCGGGCTATACGCTGTTTCTGATCGATGGTCGGCCGATGCAGGGCAACGACGCCTTCGGCCTTAACGGTACCCAGAACGGTACGCCGATCAACTTCCTGCCACCCATCGAGGCGATCGAGCGCATCGAGGTCATTCGTGGCCCGGCGTCGTCCCTGTATGGCTCCGATGCCATGGGCGGGGTGATCAACATCATCACCAAGAAAATCCGCAACGAGTTCGCCGGCAGCATCACCACCGAGTACAGCCTGGCCGACAGCGCCAACAAGGTGAACGAGGACGGTTACCAGACCAGCGCCTATCTCAACGCGCCGCTGATCGAGGATGTGCTGGCCTTGCAGGTCAACGGTTCATTCCTGCACCAGGACGAAAGCCATTTCCTCGGCGGTGACGACAGCGCTGCCTCCGACCCCAGGTACAGAAGAAGCAACCTGGGCGGCAAGCTGGGCTGGAACATCGACGAGCAGAACCTGGTCACCTTCAACTACAACGAGGCGCTGCAACGGCGTTGGGCCAATCCGGGCAAGAGCATCGACGTGGCCGATGAGCCGAGCTACAACGAGTCGATCCTCAAGACCTACGCCATCACCCACGAAGGGCGTTACGACAACCTGCTGCTGGATACCTACGTCAACTTCGACACCTCGGAGAACCCGACCCGGGTCAACGCCAATACCGGCAATGGCATCGAGTACAACGTGCTGACGGCCAACGCCCAGGCGACCTATTTCCTCGGCTCCCATGCGCTGACCGGTGGCCTGACCCACAAGTACGAGGAGCTCAAGGACGGTGCCAGCAGCGGCCTGCGTCCGCCGGTCGTTCCAGTTGCCGATGCCGTGGTGGAGATGGATCGCTACCAGAACTCGATCTTCCTGGAAGACAACTGGAGCCTGACCGACGACCTGTCGCTGACCCTCAGTGCCCGCTATGACGACAACGAGGCGTTCGGCAGCGAAGTCAGTCCCAAGGTCTATGCCGTCTATCACCTGACCGAGAACTTCACCCTCAAGGGCGGTGTGACCTCCGGTTACAAGGCACCTAGCCTGCGTCAGGCCGCAACCGATTTTGGCTCCACCTCGAGGGGCGGCGTCATCATCGGCAACCCCGAGTTGACGCCGGAGACCAGCCTCAACCGCGAGGTCGGCATCGGCTACGAGAACGTCGATCTGGGCCTCAACACGACCTTGACCGTCTACCAGACCGACTACAAGGACAAGATCAACCGCACTGGTCGCGTCTGCGAGCCGAACGTGCCCTGCGTGTACAACGGCGCCACCTACCCGGCGCACCAGTTCGGCTACACCGCCTACGAAAACGTGGACGAGGTAGAGCTGAGGGGCGTGGAGTTCACCCTCGATTACCAGCTACTCGACAACCTGATGTATCGCCACAGCTACACCTATACCCGTACGGAGCAGAAGACCGGCCAGTACAAGGGCGAGCCGCTCAACGACATGGCCAAGCACATGTTCAACGTCTCGCTGGACTTGCAGGCAACGGAGAAGCTGAACCTCTGGACCCAGCTCAATTACCGGGGCGAGACATCCGGGCGCTGGCAGACCGGCACCAGTGGTGCTTCCACCAATGGCGTGACCTACCCGTCCTATACCTTTGCCGACGTCGGTCTGGTGTACAGGCCGACCAAGGACCTCAGCCTGAAGTTCGGCGTGTACAACGTCACCAACAAGGAAGTCACCACCGACGATGACTATGCCTACAACCTCGATGGCAGGCGGTACGTGTTCGGCCTGACTCAGAACTTCTGATCCGCAGCACAGCTTCCAGGCTGCCCTGGAGCCCTTCCGGGTGGCCTTTGCCGCCAGCTCCTGGCGCGCTGCTGCGGCATTCCCGAACACTCAAAAAGTGAGGAAAGCGATATGACGCTGTTCAAGCGTACCCTGATCAACCTGTTGCACCTTGGCGCGCTGATGTGCGCCGTATCGGCCCAGGCCGCCTACCCGCTGGTGATCGAACATGGCCAGGGCAAGCTGACGTTGGACCAGGCGCCCACGCGCGTCGCCGTTTTCGATCTGGGCGTGCTCGACACGCTCGATGCCCTTGGCATCGCCGCTGCTGGCGTGCCGCAGATGGCCGGGCCGGCCTACCTGAAAGCACACTACGCAGGGCGCGAGATCGTCAATGTCGGCACCTTGTTCGAGCCGGATCAGGCGGCCCTGGAACGGCTCAAACCTGACCTGATCATCATCGCCGGCCGCTCCAGCAATCAGTTCGAGACGCTCTCGGCGCTGGCGCCGACCATCGACCTGAGCATCGCGCCAGACCACTTTCTGGCGGGCGTGCAGGGCAATCTGCAACTGCTGGGCGAGATCTTCGACAAGCAGGATCAGGCTACGCAGCTGCAAGCGCAACTGAACAAGGCGCTGGCTGCCGTTCATGCCAAGTCCGCCGGCCTGAGTTCGCTGACGCTGTTCACCGTCAATGACGCGCTGATGCTGCATGCGCCGGGCGAGCGTTTCGGCATGCTCAACGAAGTGCTGGGCACTCGCTCGGTGGTCGAGCCGGTGGACCCGGCGAGCGTTGCGCAGGGGCGCCCGGCGCCGGATTCACCCGAGGCCAGGCAACTGCGCGAGCGGCAGCAGGTACGCCTGGAGGCGGCGTTGAAAGAACAGCCGCAATGGTTGGTGATCCTCGATCGTGGCGCGGCAACCGGCGGCGAAGGCAAGGCCGACGAGACGCTGGGCAAGCATGCCGGTATAGCAGCCAGCAAGGCCTGGGCCGATGGCAAGGTGTTCTACCTCGATCCGGCGACCTGGTATATCGCCACTGGCGGCTACCAGGGGCTGATGAGCACCCTGAAGGATTTCGCCGCCGCGCAATAAAGAAATGGCATGGCCCGGATGCTGTCCGGGCCACCATCAGACGATCCCGGACAGCATTCGGGTCGAGGCTCGATCACGCCCTGCAACCGATCATGGCGTGATGAAGCGACGGGTTCGGCGTATCATGATGCCCCTTCGCGTCAGTCTGGATTCGAGCGACCCATGACCCTGCAATTCCCCACCATTGCCGACTGCATCGGCAATACCCCCCTGGTACGCCTGCAACGCCTGGGCGGCGAAACCAGCAATACCCTGCTGGTCAAGCTGGAAGGCAACAACCCGGCCGGCTCGGTCAAGGACCGCCCGGCGTTGTCGATGATCAATCGCGCCGAGCTGCGTGGCGATATCCAGCCTGGCGACACCCTGATCGAAGCCACCAGCGGCAATACTGGCATCGCCCTGGCAATGGCGGCGGCGATCAAGGGCTACAAGATGATCCTGATCATGCCGGACAACTCCACCGCCGAGCGCAAGTGGGCAATGACCGCTTACGGTGCCGAGCTGATCCTGGTCAGCAAGGAGGAGGGCATGGAGGGCGCGCGTGACCTGGCCGAGCGGCTGCAGGCCGAAGGGCGCGGCAAGGTGCTCGACCAGTTCGCCAACGGCGATAATCCCGAGGCGCACTACAGCGGTACCGGCCCGGAAATCTGGCGCCAGACCGGCGGAACCATCACTCACTTCATCAGCTCCATGGGCACCACCGGCACCATCATGGGCACCTCGCGTTACCTCAAGGAGCAGAACCCGGCGATCCAGATCGTTGGTCTGCAGCCGCAGGAAGGCTCGGCCATTCCCGGCATCCGCCGCTGGCCCGAGGAATATCTGCCGAAGATCTATCAGGCCGAACGTGTCGATCAGGTGATGGACATGGGCCAGACCGAGGCCGAGCACGTCATGCGCCGTCTGGCGCGGGAAGAGGGCATCTTCTGCGGTGTGTCTTCCGGCGGTTCTGTGGCCGGCATGCTGCGCTTGTCGCAGCAAGTGGAAAACGCGGTGCTGGTGGCGATCATCTGCGATCGCGGCGACCGTTACCTGTCCACCGGCGTTTACGAAGAACCGGCGCGCTGATGGCCAGACGCAGCTCCAACCTGCGCTTTCAGCCCAGCGGCGGCAGTCGTGCGGCGCAGGTTCCGGTCGGCAAGAAGCAGAAGCTTGCCATCGAACGCCTGGCCGGTGACGGTCGTGGCATCGCCTTCGAAGGCGGGCGCACCTGGTTCGTCAGTGGCGCCCTGGCCGGCGAGCAGGTCGAAGCGCGGGTGCTCAGCGCCCGCAGCCAGACCGTCGAGGCGCGCGCCGAGCGCATCATCACCGCCAGCAGTGAGCGCCGTGAGGCGCCCTGCATGCACGCCGACCGCTGTGGCGGTTGCAACCTGCAGCACATGCCCCATGCCGATCAGTTGGCCCTGAAACAGCGCACGCTGGCCGAGCAGCTGTCACGTCTGGGCGGTGTGCAGCCGGATGAGTGGGCCGCGCCGCTGGCCGGTCCTGAATTCGGCTACCGCCGCCGCGCGCGTATCGCCGTGCGCTGGGACGCCAAGGCGCGTCAGCTGCAGGTCGGCTTTCGCGCAGAGGCCAGCCAGGACATCGTCGCCATCGATGAATGCCTGGTGCTGGTACAGCCCTTGCAACCCATTTTCAGCGCGTTACCGGCGTTGCTGCGCAGTCTGGAAAAACCGCAGGCTGTCGGGCACGTGGAGCTGTTCAGCGGTACTGCCGAAGCGCTGCTGCTGCGGCACACGGCAGTGCTGGCGGAGGCTGATCTGAGCCGCTTGCGCGCATTCTGCAGCGAGCATCGCGCGCAGCTGTGGCTGCAGGGCGAAGGACAACCGCAGCCTGACGAGCAGAGCGCCGAGCTGGGTTTTGAGTTGCAACGCTGGCAACTGCAGCTGGCTTATCGGCCGGGCGATTTCGTGCAGGTCAATGGTCTGGTCAACGAGGCGATGGTCGCTCAGGCGCTAGACTGGTTGGCAGTGCAGCCTGGCGAGCGGGTGCTGGATCTGTTCTGCGGCCTGGGCAATTTCGCCCTGCCGCTGGCGCAGCAGGCCGCTGAAGTGGTGGCGGTGGAGGGTGTCGAGGCGATGGTGCAGCGGGCCGCTGGCAACGCGCAGAACAATGGCTTGGACAATGCGCACTTTTTCCGTGCCGATCTGTCCAACCCGCTGGCCTCCGAGGCCTGGGCGCGTGGCGGTTTTACCGCGGTGCTGCTCGACCCGCCACGCGATGGCGCGTTGCAGGCGGTGCGTGGGATGAGTGAGTTGGGCGCGCGGCGCCTGGTCTACGTCTCCTGCAACCCGACTACCCTGGCGCGCGATGCGGCCGAGCTGGTGCAGCAGGGCTATCGCCTGCGCCGCGCCGGGATTCTCGACATGTTCGCGCAGACGGCGCATGTCGAGGCGATGGCTCTATTCGAGAAACCCGAGATTTAGGTCTTGGGCCAAAGCGGTACGTTCGGTACCGCAGGGATGTGCAGGATGCGCATTCTTTCAGTTAATCCGACCGGCTCAGAGAAGGCCGGCGACTGCTCGGTGCGACCTATGCGCGCCGTAGGGAAGGTAAGACGATGGTTCAGGTGAGAGCGCATCAGCCAGTCAACGATGACGGCAGCATCAATCTCGAGGCCTGGTTGGAGCATGTCACGCGCGTCGATCCGGCGCTGGATCGTCAGGCGTTGCAAGAAGCCTGCGAATTCGCCCGTGATCTGGAGCAGCAGGCCAACACCACACCGCATCACTGGAGTGAGGACGCATCGACATTCCGCGCCGGTCTCGATATCGCGGAAATCCTCGCTGATCTCAAGCTCGATCAGGATTCGCTGGTCGCGGCGATCATTTATCGCGGCGTGCGTGAAGGCAAGATCACCCTGGCCGCGGTGCATCAGCGCTTCGGTCCTGTGGTGGCCAAGCTGATCGAAGGCGTGCTGCGCATGGCGGCGATCAGTGCCAGTATCAATCCGCGTGAATCGGTGGTGCTCGGCTCGCAGACGCAGGTCGAGAATCTGCGCAAGATGCTGGTGGCCATGGTCGATGACGTGCGCGTGGCGCTGATCAAACTGGCCGAGCGTACCTGCGCCATTCGCGCGGTCAAGGAAGCCGACGAAGAGAAGCGTCAGCGCGTGGCGCGCGAGGTGTTCGACATCTACGCACCGCTGGCTCACCGCCTGGGCATCGGCCATATCAAGTGGGAGCTGGAAGATCTGTCCTTCCGCTACCTGGAGCCGGAGCAGTACAAGCAGATCGCCAAGCTGCTGCACGAGCGCCGTCTCGACCGCGAGCAGTACATCAACGACGCCATGGCGAATTTGCGTCAGGAGCTGGAGGCCACCGGCATCAAGGCCGACATCAGTGGTCGGGCGAAACACATCTATTCGATCTGGCGCAAGATGCAGCGCAAGGGCCTGCAGTTCAGCCAGATCTATGACGTACGCGCGGTGCGCGTGCTGGTGCCGGAGGTGCGCGACTGCTACACCACCCTGGGCATCGTGCACACCCTGTGGCGACACATTCCCAAGGAATTCGACGACTACATCGCCAACCCCAAGGAAAACGGCTACCGCTCGCTGCACACCGCCGTGCTCGGGCCGGAGGGCAAGGTGCTGGAGGTGCAGATCCGCACCCATGCCATGCACGAAGAAGCCGAGCTGGGGGTTTGCGCGCATTGGCGCTACAAGGGCACCGACGTCAAATCCGGCTCCAACCACTACGAAGAGAAGATCTCCTGGCTGCGCCAGGTCATCGAGTGGCACGAGGAACTGGGCGATATCGGCGGTCTGGCCGAACAGCTGCGCGTCGATATCGAGCCGGATCGGGTTTACGTGTTCACCCCCGACGGCCACGCCATCGATCTGCCCAAGGGCGCCACGCCGCTGGACTTCGCCTACCGCGTGCACACCGAGATCGGCCACAACTGCCGGGGCGCCAAGATCAACGGCCGCATCGTGCCGCTGACCTACAGTCTGCAAACCGGTGAGCAGGTGGAAATCATCACCAGCAAGCAGGGTACGCCCAGCCGCGACTGGCTCAACCCCAACCTGGGTTATGTCACCACCAGCCGCGCACGGGCGAAGATCGTCCACTGGTTCAAGCTGCAGGATCGCGACCAGAACGTCGCCGCCGGCAAGCAGTTGCTCGAGCGCGAGCTGGCGCGCCTGGCCCTGGTCGGTGCGGACTTCGACAAGCTGGCCGAGAAGGCCAACCTGAAAACCGCCGAGGATCTGTTCGCTGCCTTGGGCGCCGGCGACGTGCGCCTGGCCCATGCGGCCAACCTGGCTCAGCAACTGCTCGAGCCGGAACGCAGCAACGAGCAACTGGAGCTGATCCCGCGCAAGGCGCAGGGCTTCAAGCCGGGCAAGCGTGGCGATATCCAGATCCAGGGGGTCGGCAACCTGCTGACGCAGATGGCCGGCTGTTGCCAGCCGCTGCCGGGCGATCCGATCGTCGGTTACATCACCCTCGGTCGTGGCGTCACCATTCACCGTCAGGACTGTCCTACGGCGTTGCAGCAGACTGCGCGCGAGCCGGAGCGGATGATTCAGGTGAACTGGGGACCGGTGCCGGTGCAGACCTATCCGGTGGAAATCGTCATCAAGGCCTACGACCGTTCCGGTCTGCTGCGTGACGTGACCCAGGTGCTGCTCAACGAGAAGCTCAACGTGCTGGCAGTCAACACTCGCTCGAACAAGGAGGACAACACCGCCTCCATGTCGATCACCGTGGAGATTCCCGGGCTCGATGCACTTGGCCGTCTGCTGGCGCGTATCGGTCAGTTGCCCAATATCATCGAGGCGCGTCGCCACCGCGTGTCCTAGGCTTCGTACGGAAAGTGCCTACGCTCGGTGATGCTGCGTTGAAATCGCTCTGGTACGCCAGCCCGGTCAGAATGCTCATTTACAACACGTAAACTCGAATGCGAGCCCAGTCCGTTCTTCGAGCGATTTCGCGGGGCCGCCATCGGTATTGCCTGACCTTCGCTCGACGACTTTTCGTACAAACCCTAGCGAGAGCTTTCATGTATCAACTCGACGACCTGCTGCACCTGATGGCGCGTCTGCGTGACCCGCAACACGGCTGCCCGTGGGATCTGAAGCAAAGCTACGCGACCATCGTGCCCTACACCCTGGAGGAGGCTTACGAGGTCGCCGACGCCATCGAGCGTGGCGACTTCGAGCATCTGCCGGGTGAGCTCGGTGATCTGCTGTTTCAGGTGGTCTATTACAGCCAGCTGGCGCAGGAGGAGGGGCGTTTCGACTTTGCCCGGGTGGTCGATGGCATCACCAGCAAGCTGATTCGTCGCCACCCGCACGTGTTTCCCGATGGTGACCTGTACGGTGCGCCGGATGCGGCGAAGCTGGAGGAGGCTGCGGTCAAGCAACGCTGGGAAGAACTCAAGGCGCAGGAGCGCGCGGAGAAGGCTGCTGCCCCCGAGCAGCTTTCTTTGCTCGATGACGTGCCGGCTGCGCTGCCGGCACTCTCGCGTGCGGCCAAGCTGCAGAAGCGTGCGGCGCAGGTCGGTTTCGACTGGCCCGAGGCACTGCCGGTGGTGGACAAGGTGCGCGAAGAGCTGGATGAAGTGCTCGAAGCCATGAGCGAGAACGACGCCGAGGCGGTTGCCGAGGAGATCGGCGACCTGCTGTTCGTCGTCACCAACCTGGCGCGCCACTTGAAGGTCGACCCGGAAGCGGCATTGCGCGCGGCCAACGGCAAGTTCGAGCAGCGCTTTCGCTTTATCGAACAAAGCGTGCGTGAAGCCGGACGCAGCATGGACGGTTGCTCGCTGGAGGAACTGGATGCCCTGTGGGGCGAGGCCAAGAAGCTGGAGAGGCAGGCGCCTGGCTGTTGAACCCTATAGGCACGGCGGCGTTCCGATTTATCCGCGCAGCCTTTGCTGTCCGCCTTTCGCGACTGAAGCGGTTCGCCGCCCGGTCGCTCCTAAAGGCTGGAGCCGCCGCTGCTTAGCCCTTATGCTGGGCGCCTTGGACTGGCAGCGTGAATCTGTGTCGCTGCCGCAACTGAATCATGTTCGGGATCTTTAGTCATGGGTCTTTCCCTGCGCGACCAGCTGCTCAAAGCCGGCCTGGTCAATGAAAAACAGGCCAAGCAGGCTGGCAAGCAACAGCAAAAGCAGAAGCGTCTGGTGCAAAAAGGCCAGGCCGAACTGGATGACAGCACACGTCAGGCCGCACTGCAGGCGCAAGCCGAAAAGGCCGCACGTGATCAGGAGCTGAATCGTCAGCAGCAGGAAAAAGCCGAGCAGAAAGCCCGCGCGGCGCAGGTCAAGCAACTGATCGAGCGTTCACGCCTGCCCAAGCTCGACGGCGAGGACTACTACAACTTCGTCGACGACAAGAAGGTCAAGCGCCTGCCGGTCAACACCATGGTGCGCAACAAGCTGTCCAACGGCTGGCTGGCCATCGTCCGTCATGGTGGTGGTTACGAGATCATTCCGCGCGAGGCTGCGCTGAAGATTCAGGAACGTGATGCCTCGCGCATCGTCCTGCTCAACACCCACGTCGAAGAGCCGGATGCCGATGATCCCTACGCGGCCTATCAGATTCCCGATGATCTGATGTGGTAACGCCGCGTTACTGCATGCTCGCGTAGGGCGTCGCGTTCAGCAGCGATTGCCGCTCAACAGCACCCGACCAAAGCTGGCGCCTGCATCCTGTGGGGTGATCGCCAGCAGGCGATCCATGCGCAGGCGCTGCTCGCCATCGGTGGTGCGTACCAGCAGAAACTCTTCCTTGCTCGCCGTGGTTTCCGTGGTCAGGGCCTGGCCCCGCAGGTGAGAGCCGTCGATCAGTTCGATATCCAGCTGATAGCGGTGCATGCAGGCGATCTCCAGGTAGTCGTAGAGGTCGCAGGCCAAGGGTTGGTAGTCGTCCATCGAGTTATCCTCCGAGATCGCTGGAGCCTAGTCGAGAAATGGCTCCGACTGTTTTCCAGGCAGATAAAAAACGCCGCAACCCGGTACAGGCGTTGCGGCGTTTTCGTGTTACTGGAGTGTTTACATCAGGGGGATGGTGTAGCTGACGATCAGGCGGTTTTCGTCCAGATCACCGATGCTCGCATTGGAGCGCACCATCGCGTTACGCCAGCGCACGCCGAGGTTCTTCAGTGGGCCTTGCTGGATGATGTAGCTGATATCCACGTCGCGTTCCCATTCCTTGCCGCTTGCGCCACCCACGCCGTCGAAGCCGTCGCCGGTCACGTAGCGGACGAACGCCGTCAGGCCCGGAATGCCATAGCTGGCGAAGTTGACGTCATAACGTGCCTGCCAGGATTTCTCGTCCTTGCGGGTGAAGTCGAGAATCTGGATGTAGTTGACGATGTAGGGATCGGTCTCGGTCAGGAAGGGGAAGGCGTTGTCGCCGCCGACCTTCTGATAACCCACGCGGAAGGTGTGTGCACCAATGCCGGCCCAGAGGTTGACCGAGGTCAGGTCGTTATCCAGCTTGCCGCCGAGTTTGCGGCCGTTGTCCTGGGAGTCGAAGTAGGCCAGGTTGGCGCCCAGCTTCCAGTCGCCGATCGGCTGCACGTGGATCAGGTTGTACAGCTTCTGGTCATAGATATCTTCCAGTTCGCCGTACCACACGCCAACGGTGGTGTTGCCGCCATTGAACTTGTAGTCGCCGCCGGCGAAGTTGTAGCGGTCGCTTTCGCCGCCGACGTTGGTGGCGGTGATATCCACCCTGTCGGTGGATGCGCGTTGGTTGACTTCACGCAGTTGGCCGCCATTGAGCGTCAGGCCGTCGATTTCCTGCGAGGTGATCATGCCGCCGGTGAACACCTGTGGCAGCAGGCGCGAGTCGCCGGAGGTGACGATGGGCAGCTTGGGCATCAGCCCGCCGACCTTGCCGACGGTCTTGGAAATGCGTGCCTTGACCGCGCCGCTGAGCTCGGAATATTCGTCCGGCCCCTCGTTGCCGAAAGCGTTGGGCAGCAGGCCGGTGCCGGCGCGTTCGTCAGACGAGTCGAGGTTCAGGCCCAGGCCCGCATAGGCGTCCAGGCCAAAACCAACGGTGCCCTCGGTGAAGCCGGACTCGGCCTTGAGGATGAAGCCCTGCGCCCATTCCTCGCGTTTGGACTGCTGGGCAGCCGTCGTGTCGCGCAGGTCGCGATTCATATAGAAATTGCGGAGTTCCAGCGTCGCTTTGCTGTCGCCGATGAAGTCAGCCTGTGCCAGGCTCGGCAGGGTCAGGCTGGCGCCCAGCGTGGCGAGGGCCACGGCGCGGGCGAGGGGAGTCTTACTCATTATTGTTGTCTCCTCGTTGTTATTAGCAGGTCGGCCACGATGTGACCGGCCAGTTACGGCGCGATGAAATAAAGCATCTCGATAGCGAGTCGACTGTAAGACTTTAGTCTCGCGGGGCTTTGAGCGTGGCTGGAGCGTAGGTGAGGGCGGCCTCTAGATCGCGGTTATCAGGGATTTTCTGGGTTTGGCCATCGAGCGGGAAAATCTCGTTCGAGCGCAAGCGAGCTGAGAAAAATCGACAACCGTTGGTCGATAAAGGTTAAAGCTTGCCTTTCAATGGCCGTTAAGTTCGGCAGATAACCTGTTTGGGTACCCCGTCATGAATCCTCTGAGCTCACTGAATTCCGCCGCTTCCCGCACTGCGCAAGCCAGCCAGGCTTTGGCGGCGCGCAGTAATGCCGCCGATGCCCAGGCCACCTTGGCCAATCGCCTCGCCGAGAAGCTCGGTGTGCCGTCGGGCTCGCTGTCTGGGTCGCGTGATGAATACACCCCGGAGAAAGTGGCGGGGCGGATTCTGGGCTTCATCGAGCAGCGTCTGCAGAGCGAGGCCGCTGCTGGCGCTGATCCGGCCAAATTGGACAAGCTGCTGTCCCAGGCGCGCGATGGTGTCGAGAAGGGCTTTGCCGAGGCGCGCAAGATCCTTGATGGCATGGGCGTGCTCAAGGGGCAGGTGGCCAGCGATATAGACGATACCTACAAGCGTATTCAGGATGGCTTCGGCGATCTCGACAAACGCTTCGGCAGCGCTGCCCCGGGCGCCTCGGACAAGGTTGCGGTTGCCGGTTACAGCGAGCGTTTCAGTGCGCTGGCGGAGACCTTCGACCTGTCCGTCACGACCCGCGATGGCGATCGCCTGCGCATTTCCGTGGCACAGGCTTCGGCCAGCTGGTCGCAGAGCAGTTTCGCCGCTTCCAGCGACGGTAAGTCCACCACTGTGGTGGGTACTAGTCAGTCTGGCAGCATGCGCATCGGTGGCTGGCAGGTGGATGTCGAGGGTGAGCTGGACGACGACGAGATCAAGGCGTTGGAGAAGCTTTTCAGTCAGGTGCAGGATCTCTCCGACAAGTTCTACGCTGGTGATCTGGCAGGTGCCTTCGACCGTGCCATGGCGCTGGATATGGACGGTGAGCAACTGGCCTCGATGTCGCTGCGCCTGACGCAGACCAGCGTGCGTCAGGCCACCGATGCCTATGGCGCCGTGGCTGGGCAGGGCGCCAGTGCGGTCAATGCCGGGCTGCAGGAATATGCCCAGGGCCTGCTCGATGCGCTGCGCAGTGCCGGCGACCTGGCGCAGGACGCCGGCGGCATGCTCAAGGAGTTGCTCAAGGGCGGCTTCTCGCTCGATGAGCGCTTCGACCTGCCGCGCCTGGAAAAGGCCGACAGCCTCAACCGCAGTCTGCTCGACGGTTTGCAGTCGCTGCTCGCTGGCCAAGCGGGCAAGGGCGTTGACGCGAGCTGATCGACAGCCGGTGCTAAACTGCGCACCTTGCTGATAGTGAGGTGCGCTCATGACGCCTGAATGCCAACTTTTCGGAACCCTGGGCTGCCATCTTTGCGAGGTGGCCGAGGCGCTGCTCATGCCATTCGTCGAGAATGGTCTGCTGGTCGAGTTGATCGACATCGCCGAGCACGAAGGGATGGTCGAGCAGTACGGTTTGCGCATTCCGGTGCTGCGCCGCTGCGACAGTGGAAGCGAGCTGAACTGGCCATTCGATGCCGAGCAGGTGGTGGCTTTTCTGAGCTGAAAGGCGCTACCGACAAGTCGAAGGCAATAAAAAACCCGCCGATTAAGGCGGGTTTTTGATTTGGTCGGAGAGACAGGATTCGAACCTGCGACCTTCTCGTCCCGAACGAGACGCGCTACCAAGCTGCGCTACACTCCGAATGAGCCGTATTCTACCGAAAAACTTTTACTGCACAAGGGGTTAGCCTGAAAAAATCAGCAGGCCGATATCCCTTTCTGCAGCCGGGGCGAGCCCCGTTGTCCTTCAGCGGTGCCTCGGGCTCTCGCCTCAGAGTTCCTTGACGGTCTGCACCTGATCCTTGTTGATCGTGGCGCGCTTGCCGTCGAGTTGCTCGAATTCGTAGAAGCCGGATTCTTCATCGAACTGGGGTTTGTCTACCGTCTGTATTTCACGCCCGTCATTCAGGGTGATCACCGACGGCGTGGAACAGCCGGCCAGCACAGTGAAGCCGATTGCCATCAGCAGGGCGGGGATTATCCGTTTGGTCATGGTGTGTCTCCTTGGGTGCTAAAGAGGTGCTATACCCTCGCTCAGACGTGAAACTGTCGTATGAGTTCCGCGCAGGGCTTCTCGCTTCAGCAAGGCGATATGCCGTTCGCGAGCGTTTCCGGTGTGTTCAGGTTGGCCAGGCGGGCATCTTCCAGCGTGCAGTCGACGGCGATGGGGGCTAGGTTGTCGAACCAGCGTTGCGGGCTGCGTTCACCGGATTGCCAGGCGTGTTCCAGATCGTCTCTGAGCCCCGTGGGCAACAGGCAGAACAGTGGCTGCCAGTAGTTGCCCTGGCGGATCACCACCGGCCGGCTCCCCGCGTGGGCAAGCAGTGACTCGATCAGTGCACGGTCCACCAGGGGGGCGTCACAGGGCAGCACCAGCATGTGCTCGTGGCGTGCCGCGGCCATGCCTGCGCGGATACCCGCCAGTGGCCCCTGAAAGTCCTGATCATGATCTGCGACCAGTTGGTCGGCGTAGCGTGCATAGTGCTCCGTGTTGCGGTTGCAGGAGATGATCAGGTCGTCGCTCAACGGTCTGGTCAGATCATGCAACCACGCGATCAGTGGCCGACCCTGCCACTCCAGCAGGCCTTTGTCGCGGCCGCCCATGCGCAGGCCGCGGCCACCGGAAAGCAGTAGCACCGAGCAGGTGGGGCTGGCGTTGGATGCGGGCATGTGTGCAGTCTCCGAAGGCAGGCTGTGTGATATAACAGCGCCCATTCTCTCCCAATTGGATGCCTGCCATGAACCATAAGGCCGACGCGGTTTTCGTGCCGCTGAACATTGCCGTGCTGACCGTCAGCGACACGCGCACGCTGGAGACCGACACCTCGGGTCAATTGCTGGTCGACCGTCTGACCGCCGCCGGGCACCAACTGGCCGCTCGCGTTCTGCTCAAGGATGACCTCTACAAGATCCGCGCCCAGGTGGCGACCTGGATTGCCGAGGATCAGGTACAGGTCGTGGTGATCACCGGCGGTACCGGTTTCACTGGGCGTGACAGCACGCCGGAAGCGGTCACCTGCCTGCTGGACAAGCAGGTCGACGGTTTTGGCGAGCTGTTCCGGCAGATCTCCGTGGCCGATATCGGCACTTCCACCATCCAGTCGCGTGCGCTGGCCGGTCTGGCCAACGGCACCCTGGTGTGCTGTCTGCCGGGTTCGACCAATGCCTGTCGTACCGCCTGGGACGGCATCCTCGGCGAACAACTGGATGCACGGCATCGTCCCTGCAACTTCGTGCCGCATCTGAAACAGGTGGGCGCCTGCGAGACACGCGGATGAGTGGTTGCGACCACCCCGGTCTGCTGCCCATGGAGGCGGCGCTGGAGCGCCTGCTGGCTCTGGCGGATGCGGCGCCAATCGAGCAGGTCGAGCAGGTCGTGCTGGCCGAGGCTGATGGTCGTGTGCTGGCCGAGCCGCTGATCGCGGCGCTGGATCTGCCGCCCTGGGCCAACAGCGCCATGGACGGTTATGCCCTGCGCCTGGCCGATTGCAATGGCCAGGCGTTGCCGATTAGCCAGCGCATTCAGGCGGGTACCGCGCCCACACCGCTGGAGTCCGGAACCTGCGCGCGCATCTTCACTGGTGCGCCGCTACCGGAAGGTGCCGACACTGTCGAGATGCAGGAAAACGTTGAGCTGGATGAGGCGGGGCGGGTGCATTTCCGCGAGCCGCTGAAAGTCGGGCAGAACGTACGGGCTCAAGGTCAGGAAACCCGCAGCGGCGAATGCGTGCTGCCGGCCGGTACCCGCCTGGGGCCAATCGAGCTGGGGCTGGCAGCCTCTCTTGGCGCTGCTCGGCTGTCGGTGCGGCGGCGCCTGCGCGTTGCCGTGCTGTCCACCGGCGATGAGCTGGTCGAGCCGGGGCAGGCACTTGGGCCGGGGCAGATCTACAACAGCAATCGCCGTCTGCTGATCGCCTGGTTGCAGCGGCTGGGCTGCAGCGTGGTGGATGCGGGCATATTGCCTGATGACCTGCAGCGTACCCGCGAAGCGCTGCGCGCCCTGGGCGAGGTCGATCTGATCCTCTCTACGGGTGGCGTTTCGGTGGGGGAGGCGGATTTTCTCGGCATAGCCCTGCGCGAGGCGGGCGAACTGGCGCTGTGGAAATTGGCGATCAAGCCAGGTAAACCGCTGACCTTCGGCCATTACCAGGGCGTTCCGGTAATAGGTTTGCCGGGCAACCCGGCCTCGACACTGGTCACCTTCGGACTGCTGGCGCGTCCTTACATGTTGCGTCGTCTTGGTGTGCAGCGGGTCGAACCACTGAGCTTCGCGGTACCGGCAGGTTTTACCTGGGGTAAGCCCGGCATGCGCCGTGAGTACCTGCGCGCGCGTCTGGAGCATGGGCGCGTGGTGCCCTATGCCAACCAGAGTTCCGGCGTTTTGCGCAGCGCCGCCTGGGCCGAAGGGTTGGCCGAGGTGATGGAGGGCAGCACGCTGGCCGAAGGGGATATGCTGCGTTTCATTCCTTTGAGCGAGATTCTCGGCTAGCAGGCTGTTGAAAAACTACCTGCGTTGCCATTGCTGCGTTAAAAACAGGCTCAAAATGCTCATTTACAACTCGTAAACTGCGCTTTTTCGCCTGTTTTTGCCTTGCACTGGCTGCCTCGGCTACGTTTTTCAACGGCCTGCTAGCGCCTGAAACGCCCGGCTGCAGGCATGGTCGGGCGCTTTAGATGGCGCGGCGAAACTACTGGGTCACATTTCTAACGATAGAATTTGCAAATGGGCCTTGTAGAAGGCATAGTCGCCGACTTGTAAATTCAACCGACACGGTCGTGCCCATGCTAAAACGCTTCGCACCCCTCGTGCCTCTTGCACTCACAGTCTTGCTCGCTGCCTGCGCCGGCCACTCGCCGCAACCGCAGACAGACGACGCTACGGCCGAGCCAGTTGCTCGCCCGCTCTCTCAGCAGGTTGAGCCTGCCGACGATGAAATCACCGCGCTGATCGACGACAAACCCTATGAAATGCCGCAGCTGGCAGACAGCCTGCTCGATCTCGGGCGTTCGCTGATCGGCACGCGCTATCGCTACGGTGGCACCTCGGTGCAATCCGGTTTCGATTGCAGCGGTTTTGTCGGCTACTTGTTCCGCGAGGAAGTCGGCCTGGAACTACCACGTTCCACGCGTGAGCTGATCAACCTCGATGCGCCGAAGGTGGCGCGCGCCGATCTGGAGCCGGGTGATCTGATCCTGTTCAATGATCGTGGTCGTGGTCGCGTCAGTCATGCCGGCATCTATCTGGGTGATGACCAGTTCATCCACTCCAGCAGCAGCCGCAGCGGTGGTGTGCGTATCGACAGCCTCGACGACAGCTACTGGAACCGTAGTTATCTGCAGGCCAAGCGCGTCCTCGCGCTGGCTCCGGTGGAAGAGCAGGTCGCCGCCAAGCGCAACAACTGATGTATCACGGCGTAACCCCAGGGTTGCGCCGTTCGTCTTGTCTCGGGCAGAGTAGAGCGCATTCAGGCTCAGGATCGCCTCGCTTATGCCCGTCACGACCCGTGTTGCCCTCATCGCTCTCGTTCTGCTGCTGAGTGCCTGCAGCAGTCGCGCTCCCTCTCCCCAGCCCAGTTACACCCCTCCAGTCTCTTCGTCGTCTTATCAGGGCGGCGCTGAAGACGTGCTGTTCCGTGCCCTCGGTCTGGTCGGTACGCCGTATCGCTATGGTGGCAATACCCCGGAAGGTGGTTTCGACTGCAGTGGCCTGATCGGCTACGTTTATCGTGATGCTGCCGGTATCAGTCTGCCGCGTTCGACGCGTGAGCTGAGTGCCATGCGCACCCCTGATGTCCGCCGCGACGCCTTGAAAAGTGGTGACTTGGTGTTCTTTGCCACCAATGGTGGTCGCGCCGTCAGTCATGCCGGGATCTATGTCGGTGACGGCCGCTTCGTTCATGCCCCCTCCACCGGCGGTACCGTGCGCCTGGACAGCCTCACCAGCGGTTACTGGCAGGGCGTCTATCTCGATGCCAAGCGGGTCATCACCCCAGAGCTCGCGCGTAATCCCTGAATTACTGTCCATGGTCGATCCCATTCGCCTGCCGCCTCAGCCTGAGGTCTGCGAACTGTGCGCGCGCCCCGTCGCATTGACCCGTCATCACCTGATTCCCAAGGCGCTGCACGACAAGGCTTATGTGCAGAAGCGCTACCCCCGTCATGAACGTATCACCGCCACGCTGTGGGTCTGCCGCGCCTGCCATAACCAGATTCATCGGCTTTTCAGTGAAAAGGAGCTGGCGCTGACCTACAACAGCCGCGAGGCACTGCTGAGCGACGAGCGTTTGCGAACGTTCGTCGACTGGTTGGCGAGCAAGCCGCCCGGGTTCATGCCCAGGCACTGAGTGGCGTTGACGGGCAGGGCTGCCAGCCTCTACCCTGCGCGCCTTGCTTCAGGTGCCCCGCGTTGCCGTGAATGGCGGCCAAGGGGTGAAACAGGGAAGCCGGTTCCAATGCCGGCGCTGCCCCCGCAACGGTAGGTGAGTCAAACGCTGCTTAAGCAGACCGTGTGAAAACGTAGCGAGCGAAGGTCAGGCAAGGCAAAAACAGGCGAAAAAGCGGAGTTTACGAGCTGTAAATGAGCATTTTGAGACTGTTTTTAACGCCGCATGGCCGAGCGCAGTAGTTTTCACGCAGTCTGCAAAGCCACTGTGCTATGCACGGGAAGGCGCGGCGCAGAACCCATGGTTCGCTCACAAGCCCGGAGACCGGCCTGTCGCAGTTTCACGGCATCGCGGAGGGCGCTGTCCGGCCAACGCTCCGGTTCTACCGGGTGCGTTCGTGTTGTTTCGTCTTCCGCTCGCCTGACCAGCCATTGGTGCCTGGATGAGTGCGTGCGGATCATCGCGATCTTCTTCCTCATTGCCGTTCGTACTGTTCGAGGAACAGGCGGCGCGGGTGCCTGACGTGCAGGAGCACAGCATGAGTGAGACCGCCGAACGCGACGCCCGCCACAAGGCGCGCATGCAACGCAAGAAAGCCCTGATCGACGAAAAGATCGCCCAGGCCCAGGACGAATACGGCCTGCTACTGGTGCACAGCGGCAATGGCAAGGGCAAGAGCAGCAGCGCCTTCGGCATGGTCGCGCGCGCCCTTGGCCATGGCATCAAGGTCGGCGTGGTGCAGTTCATCAAGGGGGCGGCCAGCACCGGTGAAGAAACCTTCTTCCGCCGTTTCCCCGAGGAAGTCAGCTATCACGTGATGGGCGAAGGCTTCACCTGGGAAACCCAGGATCGCCAGCGCGATATCGCCAAGGCGCAGCAAGCCTGGGCCGTGGCCCGGCATCTGCTCAGCGATGAGTCGGTCGGCCTGGTGGTGCTGGATGAGTTGAACATCGCCCTCAAGCATGGCTACCTCGAACTGGACACGGTGCTGGCTGATATCGAAGCGCGCCCGCTGTTGCAGCACGTGGTGGTGACCGGCCGTGGCGCGTTGCCAGGCATGCTCGAGGCGGCTGACACCGTCACCGAAATGAGCCTGGTCAAGCATGCGTTCAAGTCTGGAGTAAAAGCACAGAAGGGCATCGAATTCTGATGGGCGCACGTCACTGTCCGGCGCTGCTGATCGCTGCGCCGGCGTCCGGCCAGGGCAAGACCACTGTCACTGCCGCGCTGGCGCGCCTGCATACACGTCAGGGGCGGCGGGTGCGGGTGTTCAAGTGCGGCCCGGACTTCCTCGACCCGATGATCCATGCCCGCGCCAGTGGCGCGCCGGTGTACCAGCTCGATCTGGCCATGGTCGGCGAAGCAGAGAGCCTTCGCCTGCTATGGCAGGCCGCCGGCGAGGCGGACCTGATCCTGATCGAAGGGGTGATGGGCCTGTTCGACGGCAAGCCGTCGGCGGCCGACCTGGCGCGCCACTTTGGCGTGCCGGTGCTGGGTGTGATCGACGGTGCGGCCATGGCGCAGACCTTCGGCGCCCTGGCCCACGGGCTTGCCACTTTCCAGCCGGACTTGCCCTTTGCCGGGGTGCTCGGTAACCGAGTTGCCAGCACGCGCCACGGCGATATCCTGCGTGATGCGCTGCCAGCGAGCATTCGCTGGTTTGGCGCCTTGCCGCGCAGTGCCGCAGTGGAGCTGCCCAGCCGCCATCTGGGGCTGGTGCAGGCGGGCGAGTTGGCCGATCTGGACGCACGTCTGGACGCCGCGGCCGATGCCCTGGCGGCCAGTGCCAACGTCGATCTGCCGCCTGCGGTGAGCTTCGCCGCGCCGCAGTTCGATGAACTGGCGCCTCTGTTGGCTGGCGTACGCATCGGCATTGCGCGCGATGCGGCGTTCGCCTTTCTCTATCAGGCCAACCTCGACCTGTTGCAGGCGCTCGGCGCTGAGCTGCATTACTTCTCACCTTTGGCCGATCACGAGCTGCCGCAGGTGGACAGCCTTTATCTGCCGGGCGGGTATCCGGAGCTGTACCTGGCCGAGCTGGAAGGCAATCAGGCCATGGCCGCGGCGATCCGCGCCCATCACCAGGCCGGCAAGCCGCTGCTCGCCGAATGTGGCGGCATGCTCTATTTGCTCGATGAGCTGCGCGACAAACAAGGCGCCAGCGGGCGCATGCTCGGCCTGCTGGCGGGCAGCGCCGCCTTGCAGCCACGGCTGACCGCCCTGGCGTTGCAGCAGGTGACGCTGCCCGAAGGCGAGCTACGTGGCCACAGTTACCATCACTCGCGGCTGGAAAGTCCCTTGCAGCCTCTGGCACTCGGTCGCTGCCCGAACGGCAAGCCGGTGGCTGAGGCGGTTTATCGCCTGGGGCGACTCACCGCCAGCTATATCCACTTCTACCTGCCGTCCAACCCGGAGGCGGCCGCCGCGCTGTTACGCCCATGAGCGAGCATGCCTTCAGCCATGAGGAGCGTGCGGCGGTGTATCGCGCCATCGCCGAGCGCCGCGATATGCGTCATTTCAGCGGCGGCGAGGTGCCAGCGGAGATCCTGGCGCGGCTGCTCGAAGCGGCGCACCACGCGCCGAGCGTTGGCCTGATGCAGCCTTGGCGCTTTGTGCGCGTCAGTGACCCGCAACTGCGTGAGTCCATTCATGAGCTGGTAGAGGCCGAGCGGGTGCGCACTGCCGAGGCCCTCGGCGAGCGCAGTGACGAGTTCATGCGGCTGAAGGTCGAAGGTATTCGCGACTGCGCCGAGCTACTGGCGGTGGCGCTGATGGAGGGACGCGACGCACATGTCTTTGGACGACGCACCCTGCCGGAAATGGATATGGCCTCGGTGGCCTGCGCCATTCAGAATCTGTGGCTGGCTGCGCGTGCCGAAGGGCTCGGGCTCGGTTGGGTATCGTTGTTCGACCCCGAGGCGCTGGCTGCGTTGTTGGGCATGCCGGCGGGTAGCAAGCCGGTAGCGCTGCTGTGCCTGGGGCCGGTTCAGGCCTTTTACGAAAAGCCGATGCTGGTGGAGGAGGGTTGGGCCACGCCCCGACCGTTATCGGAATTGTTGTTCGAGAATCGATGGGGATCCTCTGGTGAGTGAACGATGAGCCTGGCGCTGATTACCTGTGCCGGCGTGGCGTTGGATGCCGTGCTGGGCGAGCCCAGGCGCGCGCATCCGCTGGTGGCCTTCGGCCGCCTGGCGGGGCGCCTGGAGCAGCGCTTCAACCCGGCCGGTGGCGGCTGGCGCAGCCATGGCGTAACGGCCTGGTGCCTGGCGGTGCTGCCGTTGACCCTGCTTACCTGGCTGTTGGTGCACCTGACCTCGCTTGGCTGGGCGGTGGAGATCTTCGCCCTGTACTTCGCCCTCGGCCTGCGCAGCCTGTACGAGCACGCGCAGCCGGTGGCCCGCGCGCTGCGTCTGGGTGACCTGGCCCTGGCGCGCGAGCGCGTCGGCTGGATGGTCAGCCGCAATACCGCCGAGCTGGACGCAACCGGGGTGGCCCGTGCCGGCACCGAATCGGTGCTGGAGAACGGCTCCGACGCCGTGTTCGCCGCCTTGTTCTGGTTCATCGTCGCTGGCGCGCCGGGCGTCGTCCTGTACCGCCTGAGCAACACGCTCGATGCCATGTGGGGCTATCGCAACGAACGCTTCGAGCGTTTTGGCTGGGCCGCGGCGAAGATCGATGACGTGCTCAATTACATCCCGGCGCGCCTGGTGGCGCTGACCTATGCGCTGCTTGGGCGTACTGCCCTGGCCCTGCGCTGCTGGCGCCGGCAGGCGCCCTTGTGGGACAGTCCCAATGCTGGCCCAGTGATGGCTGCTGGTGCCGGAAGCCTGGCCGTTAGTCTGGGCGGTGCGGCCGAGTATCACGGCGAGGTGCATGAACGCCCACAACTGGGCGAAGGTCCACCGCCGCGGGCGCGGGATATCGAACGGGCGATGAACAGGGTTATCGCCGGGGTTGGCTTGTGGCTGTTATGCCTGATCGTCTGGGAGGTGCTGGGTGCTTGAACATGGAGGTCGTCTGCGCGCAGCGGCGCAGCGCTATGGCATCCCGCTGGAGGACTGGCTGGATCTGTCCACCGGGGTCGCACCCTACGGTTGGGACCTACCGGCGGTACCGGGCTCTGCCTGGGCGCGCCTGCCTGAAGCGGACGACGGCCTGGAGCAGGCGGCGCGCGATTATTACGGCGCCGTCAGCCTGCTGCCGGTAGCCGGCTCGCAGGCGGCGATCCAGGCCCTGCCACGTCTGCGCGCGAACAGCAGCGTGGGTATCCTCGCACCGACCTATGCCGAGCACGCCGCCGCCTGGCGACGCGAGGGGCATCGGGTGATCAAGCTGAGCGAGGGCTCGGTGCATCGCGCGCTGCCGCAAGTGGATGTACTGCTGGTGGTCAACCCCAACAATCCGACCGGCCGCCTGATCGAGCCGGCGCGCCTGCTCGACTGGCACGATGAACTGGCCGAGCGCGGCGGCTGGCTGGTGGTCGACGAAGCCTTCATCGATTGCACGCCGGAGCACAGCCTGGCCGCCTACAGCGACATGCCGGGGCTGATCGTGCTGCGCTCGTTCGGCAAGTTCTTCGGTCTGGCCGGTTTGCGTCTGGGCTTCGTCCTGGCCGCCCAGACGCTGCTGGATGAGCTGGAAACGCTGCTCGGGCCCTGGGCCGTCAGTGGCCCGGCGCGCAGCGTGGCGCGCAGCCTGCTGGTCGATGGCGAGGGGCAGCGCCGCCAGCGTGAGCGCCTGCTGGCTGACGGCGAGCGCCTCAAGGCGCTGCTGCGTGACTGTGGCTTGCCGTCGACCGGTGGCTCGTCGCTGTTCCAGTTCTGCTGCACCCGTCGCGCCGTGCCCTGCGTCGAGCTGCTGGCGCGGCGGGGCATCCTGGTGCGCCTGTTCGCCGAGCTGGACAGCCTGCGCTTCGGCCTGCCGGCGGACGAGGCAGGCTGGCTGCGGCTGGAGCAGGGTCTGTTGGAATGCGCGCCGATATTGGCCAGTCTCGAGGAAACGCCCTGATGGCCACCCTGATGGTGCAGGGCACCACTTCCGATGCCGGCAAGAGCACACTGGTGACGGCGCTGTGTCGCTGGGTACGGCGCCAGGGCGTGTCCGTGGCGCCTTTCAAGCCGCAGAACATGGCGCTCAATTCCGCCGTGACCTCTGACGGCGGTGAGATCGGCCGGGCGCAGGCGGTACAGGCGCAAGCGGCCGGCCTGGCGCCGCATACCGACATGAACCCGGTGCTGCTCAAGCCCAACAGCGACATGGGCGCCCAGGTGATCATTCACGGCCGTGCCATCGGCAACATGCAGGCGCTGACCTATCACGGCTACAAGCCGGTGGCCATGGCGGCTGTGCTGGAGTCACACGCCCGCTTGCTCGCGCGTCATCAACTGGTGCTGGTCGAGGGCGCAGGCTCGCCGGCCGAGATCAACCTGCGCGCCGGCGACATCGCCAACATGGGCTTTGCCGAGGCGGTGGATTGCCCGGTAATTCTGATTGCCGACATCGACAAGGGCGGCGTGTTCGCCCATCTGGTCGGTACCCTGGAGCTGCTCAGCCCGAGCGAACAGGCGCGCATCCGCGGTTTCGTGATCAATCGCTTTCGCGGTGATATCGCGTTGCTCAAGCCGGGGCTGGACTGGTTGCAGCAGCGCACCGGCAAGCCCGTGCTCGGCGTACTGCCGTATCTGATGGATTTCCACCTGGAAGCCGAGGACGCCGTCGATACCCGTCAGCAGGCCAAGGACGCGCAGGCGCTGCGCGTGGTGGTGCCGGTGTTGCCGCGTATCAGCAACCACACCGATTTCGACCCGCTAAGGCTGCACCCGCAGGTGCAATTGACCTTCGTCGGGCCGGGCCAGGCGATACCGCCGAGCGACCTGATCATCCTGCCTGGCTCCAAGAGTGTGCGCGCCGATCTCGCACGGCTGCGCGAGCAGGGCTGGGACGCCGCCATCGCCCGCCACCTGCGCTACGGCGGCAAGGTTCTGGGCATTTGTGGTGGCCTGCAGATGCTCGGCCGGCAGATTCACGACCCGCACGGCCTGGAAAGCGCTGCCGGCAGCAGCGAGGGCCTCGGCCTGCTGGATTTCGAGACGCTGCTTGAGCCAGAGAAGCAGCTGCGCAACGTCCGCGGCCGGCTGTGCCTGGAACAGGCTGATGTCAGCGGCTACGAGATTCATGCCGGCGTCAGTCGTGGTCCGGGCCTCAACGGCGCCGTGCACCTTGACGACGGTCGCAGCGATGGCGGTCTCAGCGCCGATGGTCAGGTGCTCGGCACCTACCTGCACGGCCTGTTCGAGCAACCCTCGGCGCTTGCCGCACTGTTGCGCTGGGCCGGGCTGCAGGAGGTGCAGACGGTGGACTACCAGGCGTTGCGCGAGCGCGATATCGAACGCCTGGCGGACCAGGTGGAACTGCATCTGGATACCGAAAAACTCAGAGCGCTTTGCGGCCTGTAGGAGCGAGCTCTGCTCGCGAGGTTTTTATGTACCGCACGGTTCGCGAGCAGAGCTCGCTTCCGCAGGGCTGAATGAATGTGGATGGAAGCATGCTTGAATTGATCCTCGGCGGTGCCCGTTCCGGCAAGAGCCGGCTGGCGGAGAAGCTGGCCGACGAGTCCGGGTTGGAAGTTGTTTACATCGCCACCAGCCAGCCGCTCGATGGCGAGATGAATGCGCGCGTCGCTCAGCATCGCGCGCGTCGCCCGGCGCACTGGGCACTGGTCGAGGAGCCGCTGGCGCTGGCCCATGTGCTGCGCGAACAGGCCGCGCCCGGCCGTTGCCTGCTGGTGGACTGCCTGACCCTGTGGCTGACCAACCTGCTGATGCAGGACGATCCGGCTCGGCTGGCAGCCGAACGCGATGCGCTGCTCGGCTGCGTGGATGGGCTGCCCGGGCGAACCCTGCTGGTCAGTAACGAAACCGGGCTGGGTGTGGTGCCGCTGGGCGAGCTCACCCGCCGTTATGTCGATGAGGCCGGCTGGCTGCACCAGGCGCTGGCCGAGCGCAGTCAGCGCGTGCTGTTCACCGTCGCCGGTTTGCCCATGGTGTTGAAGGGGGAGGCGTTATGAGTCTGCAATGGTGGCAAGGGCCTTGTCAGCCGCTTGATCATGTTGCGCGGGTCAAGGCCGAGACGCGTCAGCAGCAATTGACCAAGCCGGCGGGTTCGCTGGGGCGGCTGGAGAGTCTCGCGATCCATCTGGCCGCATTGCAGGGGCGCGAGCGGCCGAGCCTGGACAAACTGTCGATCGCCATCTTTGCCGGTGATCATGGCGTGGTGGCCGAAGGGATTTCCGCCTACCCGCAGGCGGTGACGGGGCAGATGCTGGCCAACTTCGTCACTGGCGGTGCGGCGATCAGTGTGCTTGCGCGTCAGTTGGATGCGGTGCTCGAGGTGATCGACCTGGGTACTGCTGAACCCTTGCCGCCGCTGCCTGGCGTGCGCCATCTGCAGGTCGGTGCTGGTACGCAGAATTTCGCCCGTGATCCGGCCATGACCTTGGCCCAGGCGATGATTTGCCTGGAGGCCGGCCGCGACAGCATCCAACGCGCGCGTGCTAGCGGTTGCGACCTGTTCGTCGGTGGCGAGATGGGCATCGGCAACACCACCGCGGCGGCAGCGCTGGCCTGCTGGCTGCTGAGTTGCCCGGCGAGCGAGCTGGCAGGTCCCGGCACCGGGCTGGATGGCGCGGGTGTGGCGCACAAGGCGCGGGTGATCGATGCCGCGTTGGCCCTGCACCGGGCGCAGATCGACGGGCCATTGCAGGCGCTGATCCACCTGGGCGGGTTCGAGATCGCCGCGCTCACCGGCGCCTACCTGGCCGCCGCGCAGCGGGGTATCGCGGTATTGGTCGATGGCTTTATCTGCAGCGTTGCGGCATTGCTCGCCGTGCGCCTGAACCCTGGCTGCCGCGACTGGCTGCTGTTCGCCCATCACGGTGCCGAGCCCGGTCATGTGCGCGTGCTGCAGGCGCTGGCGGCCGAGCCGCTATTGGAGCTGGGTTTGCGTCTGGGTGAGGGCAGCGGCGCCGCGTTGGCGGTACCGCTGCTGCGCCTGGCCTGTGCCTTGCACGGACAGATGGCGACCTTCGCCGAAGCGGCTGTCGCCGAAAGGCCGAGCTGATGCTGCATCTGGAATTGCTGCGTCACGGTGAAACCGAGCTGGGCGGTGGGCTGCGTGGCAGCCTGGATGATGCGCTGACCGAGCAGGGTTGGGCGCAACTGCGCGCAGCGGTGCAGGACGCCGGCCCCTGGGATCGCCTGATCAGCTCGCCACTGCAGCGTTGCGCGCGGTTTGCCGAGGAAGTCGCGCTGGCCAATGCCTTGCCGCTGCACTACGAGGCGGATCTGCAAGAGCTGCATTTCGGTGATTGGGAAGGGCGCACTGCTGCACAGCTGATGGACAGCGATGCTGAGGCGCTGGGTCGCTTCTGGGCCGATCCCTATGCGTTCACACCGCCTAATGGCGAGCCGTTGCTGCAGTTCGAAGCGCGTGTGCTGGCTGCCTTGCGGCGCTTGCAGCAGCGCCATGCGGGAGAGCGGCTGCTGCTGATCACCCACGGCGGCGTGATGCGCCTGCTGCTGGCGCGCGCGCGTGGCCTGCCACGCCAGGATCTGCTGCAGGTCAACGTCGGCTATGCCCAGCGTTTTCGTCTGCGCCTGGATGCCGATGAGCAACTGGCGGAGTTGCCATGATCGCGTTGCTGATCGCCCTGCAGTTCCTCACTCGTCTACCGGTCAGTCTGCCGGGCATGCCCCCCCCCGAGCAGGTGGGGCGCTCGCTGCTTTGGTACCCGCTAGTGGGGCTGCTGCTCGGCCTGCTGCTGTGGGGCGCTCATCTGCTGTTGGGGCAGACACCGGCGTTATTGCAGGCGGCGATCATTCTGGCGTTGTGGGTGGGGTTGAGCGGCGGTCTGCATCTGGACGGCCTGGCCGATACCGCTGATGCCTGGGTCGGCGGTTTCGGTGATCGCGAGCGCACTCTGACGATCATGAAGGACCCGCGCAGCGGCCCCATTGCGGTGGTGGTGCTGGTGCTGCTGTTACTGCTCAAGTTCGCTGGGTTGTTCACGCTCCTGCAGGCCGGGCAGGGCATCTACCTGTTGCTGCTGCCCTGGCTGGGGCGCAGCCTGTTGCCGTTGCTGCTGGCAACCACGCCCTACGTGCGGGCCGGTGGGCTGGGTCAGGCCCTGGTCGATCATCTGCCGCGTGGGCAACTGCATTGGGTGCTGGGCGTGCATCTACTGGGCATGCTGCTGTTCGGCTGGGCGGGGCTGCTGGCGTTGGCCACGGCATTGCTGCTGTTCGTCTGGCTGCGTCGCGCGTTGCTGTTACGCCTGGGCGGCACCACCGGAGATACCGCCGGTGCCCTGGTCGAGCTGGCCGAGTGCGCCGTGCTCCTGACGCTGGCCCTGAGTCTCTGATCTCAACTGTTATGGCGAGGCGGTGGGCAACTGTATGAGTGCCAATCGCCGATGCGGGTATATACCTGTATCCATGTTGCCGACCTCTTGTCTCTGTACCCAACTGCGCCGCGCCAGCCGCGGTGTCACCCGCCGTTACGACGATGCCCTCGCGGCCGTCGGGCTCGGTGCTGCGCAGTTTTCCCTGTTGCGTCATGTGCAGCGGCTCGGTCAACCGAGCATTTCCCTGCTCGCCGACGCCATGGGGCTCGATCGCAGCACGCTCGGGCGCAACCTGCGGGTGCTGGAGGATCAGGGGCTGGTGCAACTGGGAGAAGGGCGCGATTTGCGCGCTCGCGAGGTACGGCTCACAGAAGCCGGCCTGCAACGCATCGAACAGGCGCTGCCGCTGTGGGAACAGGTGCAGCGTGAACTCAATGCCCGGTTAGGCGCAGATCGCCGTGCCGAGCTGATGAGGCTGCTCGAAGAACTGGCCTGATGGCCGCATCACTGCCTACACGGTCGCAGGCGACCGTCCGCTGGAGATACTGATGACAACTGCATGGCGTTCAACCACCTGGCTGCTGCTCGGCGCATCGCTGATCCTGGCGCTGTCGCTTGGCACGCGCCATGGCTTCGGCCTGTTCCTGCCGCCGATGAGTGCGGAATTTGGCTGGGGCCGTGAGGTATTCGCCTTCGCCATCGCCCTGCAGAACCTGATCTGGGGTCTGGCCCAGCCGATCACCGGTGCGCTGGCCGACCGTTTCGGCGCGCGCAAGGCCATCGTCATCGGCGGCGTGCTCTACGTGCTGGGTCTGGTGTGCATGGGGATGGCCGACTCGCCGCTGTCGTTGTCGCTGAGCGCTGGCCTGTTGATCGGCATCGGTCTGTCCGGCACGTCGTTCTCGGTGATTCTCGGCGTGGTCGGTCGCGCCGTGCCGGTGGAAAAACGCAGCATGGCCATGGGCATTGCTGCGGCGGCCGGCTCCTTCGGTCAATTCGCCATGCTGCCGGGCACGCTCGGCCTGATCAGCTGGCTCGGCTGGTCGGCAGCACTGCTGGCCCTGGGGCTGCTGGTGGCGTTGATGATTCCGCTGGCGGCGATGATCAAGGAGACGCCGCCACCAGTGACCAATGGTCCGCAGCAGACGCTGGTCGAAGCGCTGCGCGAGGCCACCAGCCACTCCGGTTTCTGGCTGCTGGCGCTGGGTTTCTTCGTCTGTGGCTTTCAGGTGGTATTCGTCGCCGTGCACCTGCCGGCCTATCTGGTTGATCACCACCTGCCGGCGTTGACCGGTACCACGGTGCTGGCGCTGGTCGGCCTGTTCAATATATTTGGCACCTACATCGCCGGCTGGCTCGGTGGACGCATGTCCAAGCCGCGCCTGCTCAGTGCGCTGTATCTGCTGCGCGGTGTGGTGATCACGCTGTTTTTGGTGGCACCGCTGACGCAGTGGAGTGCCTACCTGTTCGGTATCGCCATGGGCCTGCTGTGGCTGTCGACCGTGCCGCTGACCAACGGTACCGTGGCGACCCTGTTCGGCGTGCGCAACCTGTCGATGCTCGGCGGTATCGTCTTCCTGTTCCACCAGCTCGGTTCCTTCCTCGGTGGCTGGCTGGGCGGCTACCTCTACGACACCACTGGCAGCTACGACCTGGTCTGGCAGATCTCCATCGGCCTGAGTGTGATGGCTGCCGCGCTGAACTGGCCGGTGCGTGAGGTGCCGGTGGCGCGGCTGCAAGGTGCGCCGGCGTGAGCCACAGGGTACTGCTGTTCGCCGGCCTGACGCTGGGCTTTGGTCTACTGTTGGCGCTGGCCTGGTGGGGCTGGCGCCAGGGTGGGTTGGCTTTGCTGCAGTTGGGCATCGGTATCTGCTAGGTTCTGCACGATAAGTGCCTGCGCTCGTTGATGCTGCGTTAAAAACGGGCTGGAACGCCAGCCCGGTCGAATGCTCATTTACAACTCGTAAACTCGAATGCGAGCCCAGTCCGTTCCTCACCCGTTTTTGTGGGGCCGCCATCGGTATCGCCTGACCTTCGCTCGACGACTTTTCGTACAGACCCGAGTTGCTTGCGTCTGGGCCTGCGAGTAGCGTGGTGGAATCGCGTCATTGCCCGAGGTCACTGCCATGTCTATTCGTCGTCTTGCCTGTTCACTTTTGCTCTCCAGCCTGGCGTTGCCGGTGCTTGCCGCAGAGTGTCCGGCCATGCTCCAGGGCGAACTGCCCAAGCTGCGCGCCAAAGGTGAAAACATCGAGCTCTGTCAGTACGCGGGCAAGCCGCTGGTGGTGGTCAATACCGCCAGCTTTTGCGGCTTCACCCCGCAATTCAAAGGGCTTGAAGCGCTTTACCAGCGGTACAAGGATCAGGAACTGGAGGTATTGGGCGTGCCGTCCGACGACTTCCGCCAGGAATCCGCCGATAGCAAGGAAACGGCCACCGTCTGCTACGTCAACTACGGCGTGACCTTCGCCATGACCGAACCGCAGCCGGTTTCGGGTGCCAATGCCATCCCGTTGTTCAAGGGCCTGGCCGAGCAGAGCCGGCAGCCGCGCTGGAACTTCTTCAAGTACGTGGTCGACCGTCAGGGCAAGGTGGTGGCGAGTTTCTCCAGCCTGACCAAGCCTGACGATCCCGAGCTGATTGCCGCCGTAGAGAAGGCGATCGCCTCGCAACCCTGATTCCGTCCCGCTTCACGGCCCTTCACCCATCTGGGCGATGGGCCTTGTCCGTCTGCCTGCCTAGACTGGCCAGGCGCCGGACGCAGTTCACCCGGCGTGCCCTACAAGAACAATAAGGAGGCACCCATGCGTCGCGTCTATACCGCTGCCCTGGCAACACTCGCTCTGCTTGGCGCCGTCGAGGCCCAGGCCAACTACACCAAGACCAAGTATCCGATCGTGCTGGTACACGGCGTGACCGGGTTCAATACCATCGGCGGGCTGGTCAATTACTTCCATACCATTCCCTGGAACCTAGAGCGCGATGGCGCCCTGGTGCACGTCGCCAGTGTCGCTGCCTTCAATGACAGCGAGCAGCGCGGCGCCGAGCTGGCCCGGCAGATCGTGCCCTGGGCCGCAGGCGGAGGCGGCAAGGTCAACCTGATCGGCCACAGTCAGGGCTCGCCGACCTCGCGCGTTGCGGCTTCGTTGCGGCCGGATCTGGTGGCCTCGGTGACCTCGATCAACGGCGTCAACAAGGGCTCCAAGGTCGCCGATGTGGTGCGCGGCGTGCTGCCACCGGGTAGCGGTATCGAAGGCGGCGCCAATGCCATCGCCAACGCCCTCGGTGCGGTGATCAATCTGCTGTCTGGCTCAAGCAACCCGCAAAACGGTATCAACGCGCTAGGCACCCTGACCACCGCGGGCACCAGTGCGCTGAACAGTCGCCACCCGTGGGGCGTCAACACCAGCAGCTACTGCGCCAAGTCCACCGAAGTGCACAACGTGCGCGGTCACAGCATCCGCTACTACTCCTGGACCGGTAATGCCGCCTATACCAACGTGCTCGATGCGGCTGATCCATTCCTGGCCTTCACCGGCCTGGTGTTTGGCAGCGAGAAGAACGACGGTCTGGTGGGCGTATGTTCCACTTATCTGGGGCAGGTGATCGACGACAGCTACAACATGAACCACGTCGATGCGATCAACCACCTGTTCGGCATTCGTGGCTGGACCGAGCCGGTGTCGCTGTATCGCCAGCACGCCAACCGCCTGAAGAACAAGGGCGTCTGATCCCGGTGAACGCGGCGGGGCAACTCGCCGCAGTGAGGTCGCATGTCCAAATTCTTCAGTCTTTCCCTGGTTGCCGTGGTGGTCGCTGGTGGCCTTACCCTGCACTGGCGCTGGCCGGCAGCAGTGCCTGAAGCTCAGCCTGCTGCCACTGTCGCCGTGCCGTCACGGCAGTCGTCGATCGAGCAGGCTTCGACTTCCCCCGCCAAGGCGCCCGCCGAGGCGCAACCGCCAATAGCCGCGACCTTGCCCAGCCTGGCTGGTACCGAGGTGGATGGCCAGCTGCGTACCGACGCGGCCGGCAATCTGCTGCTGGATCAGGCGGTTCGCGATTACTTCGATTACTTCCTCAGCGCGGTCGATCATTCCGGGCTCGATGCGGTGATCGAGGCGTTGCTGGCCGATGCCGGCCGGCGCCTGCCGGAGCCCGCACTCGGGCAGATGATCAGCCTGCTCGGTGATTACCTTGACTACAAGCGCGCCAGCATGGCGCTGATGCAGCAACCACTGGATGCAAGGCAGCAGGTCGAGCCGCAGGCGCAGCTACAGGCTCTGCAGTCGGCTTTCGCGCGCCTGGACGAGCTGCGCCGCGCACATTTCTCTGCAGCTGCGCAGGAAGCGCTGTTCGGCGCCGAACAGGCCTATGCCCGTTACACCCTCGATAGCCTGGCAGTGCAGCAGCGTGATGACCTCGGCGAGGCGCAGCGCACGCAACTGCTCGAACAGTTGCGTGAGCGTCTGCCCGATGCGCTGCGCGAAAGTGAGCAGCGCCAGCAACTGGCCCAGGAGCAACTGCAGCGCAGCGAGCAACTCTGGCGTGATGGTGCGGACGAGCAACAGGTGCGCGAGTTCCTGGCGATGACCTATGATCCGGACACCGTGCAGCGCCTGCTGGATGAGCAGCGTCGCGAGCGCGACTGGCAGCAGCACTACCAGGCCTATCGCAATGAGTTGGCCAGCCTGCAAGGTCGGGGGCTGAGCGAGGCGGATGGCGAGCAACTGCAGCGCCAGCTGCGCGAGCGGCTGTTCAGCAGTGAAGACCGACACCGTGTGGAAACCTATGACGCCATTGCCGCGAAGCAGCCGGAGCCGCTCGACCCCTGACGGATGTCGCCCATGAGCGAGCGCCTGCTGTTGGCCCAGCAGCGCCGAGGCTATCGCTTGCTGCGTTTCGTCGCCGAGCTGGAGGCGGGTTTTGCCGAGCATCGGGTGCAGCGTATTCGTCGGCGTCTGCCCCTGATCGCCCCCACGGCCGCCTTGTTCCAGCTGATCTATGCGCTGCTGGATTTTCTGCTTATGCCGCTGACGGTCAGTCTCTCGGTGCTACCGCTGCGCCTGCTCGCGCTGGCGGTGTTGGCGCTGTCCTTTTTCTACTGTCGTCGGATCGAGGCACCGTCTGCCAGGGTGCCATTGGTCTATGCCGGAGCCTACTGGGTCAACGGTGTCAGCGTCGCGTTGATCGTGCACCTGTGCTGGCAGCAGGGCGTAGCGATGCCCTACGACGGCCTGTTCCTCGTCCTGTTGTTCGGCTACGCCCTGCTTGGGCTATCGTTCCGCGCGATCAGTCTGTGCAGCTGGAGCTTCTGCCTGTTGTTCATCGGTGTAGGTGTGCTGTTCGGCGAAACCGGCGGTGAGCTGGCCTACCAGGGCCTGTTTCTGTTCTGTGCCAACCTGATCGGCAGCGTCGGTGCTTATATGCAGGAGCACGGTCAGCGCGGTGCCTGGCTGAACCTGCGCCTGCTCGACCTGGCGCGCCAGCGCGCCGAAGCCGATGACGCGCGCAAGTTGCGTCTGCTGGCGGCTGCCAGTCACGACCTGCGCCAGCCGCTCAACGCCATGGGGTTGTACGCCGAACACCTGGTGGAACAGGGCGGTGACCAGCAAACCCGGCGCATCAGCGCGCGTCTGGCCGCTTCGGTAGAGCAGCTGGGGCGTCTGCTGCAATCGTTGCTCGACTACACCCGCCTGACCTTGCCCGGTGGCGTGCAGGCCAGGCCACATGTGTTCGCCCTGCGCCCATTGCTTGAGCGGCTGATTGCCGAAGTGGCTCCAGAGGCGCAGCAACAAGGGCTGCAACTTGAGCTGCACTGTGACGACTACGGGGTGTACAGCGATCCGCTGTTGCTGGAGCGACTGCTGCGCAATCTGCTCAACAATGCGCTGCTGCACGCACAGGCGCAGCACCTGAAGCTGAGTGCGCGGCGTGACGGCGACGAGATCGTGTTGGAGGTGGCGGACGATGGCCGTGGTCTCAGCGAGGCGGAACAGGCGCTGGTGTTCGAGGAGTTCCGTCAGTTGGACAATCCTGGGCGCAATGCCGAGCGCGGTCTCGGTCTCGGCCTGGCCATCGTGCGGCAGCTGGCTGAGGTGCTGGAGCATCCCCTGCGGCTGCATTCCCGACCTGACGCCGGTGCGCGTTTCGTCCTGCGCCTGCCGTTGGCCGAGGTACCGGCGCCGGCGCCACGCGTTGATGCTGCGCTGGCATTGCGCGGGCGCATCCTGTTGCTCGAAGACGACGCCACTGGGCGCGAAGCCCTGGCCGGCTTGTTGCGTCGCTGGGGTTGCGAGGTGCAGGCCTGCGCCGATCTGGCCGGTGCGCTGCAGGCTCTGCGCCAGGAGGCGCCGCAGTTGCTGATCAGCGACTATCGGTTAGCCGAGCGGGGCGACGGGCTGCAGGCCATCGAGCGACTGCGTGAGGCGGCAGGGCAGATGTTGCCGGCGTTGCTGATCACTGCTGATCTGAGCCCGGAACTGCATGAACGCTGCCTGCCGGCGCACGTCATTCCCCTGGGCAAGCCCCTGTTGCCGGCGCGTTTGCGCCAGGTGCTGGCCACTCAGTTGCAGGCACGCCAGGCACTCACCTGATCACAGCCAGCCGCGCTGACGGGCGGCGCTGACGCAGGCGGTGCGGGTATGCACGGCGAAGGTTTCGAACAGCGCCTTGAGGTGCGTTTTCACCGTGTCTTCGGCCAGACCCAGCTCGCGGCTGATGGCTTTGTTCGGCAGGCCTTCTGCCAATAATTGGAGAATTTCCAACTGCCTGGGTGTCAGCGGTGATGAGCTGCTTGGCGCCGGCAGGGTTTCGCCCAGCAAGACGCGGGTCACCGCCTGGCGCAGGGCGTTACCATCGGAGCTCTTGGGGATGAAACCGAGTGCGCCGGCGGCCAGCGCCGCCTGAGCCTCTAGCGCGGAATCACTGGCGCTGAGAATCGCCACCGGCGTGCTCTCGCCGCGCGCCAGCCAGCGCTGCAACAGTTCGATGCCGGGCTCGTCAGGCAGGCGCAGGTCGAGCAGGATCAGGTCGTAGTCATGCTGACGCAAGCACTGCTCCGCTTCTGCAGCGCTGTGCGCGGTGTGGATCTGCAGGTTCTGGCTCAGTGGCGACAAGGCCAGGGAGAGGCCGTCGAGAAAGATGCGGTGGTCGTCGACCAGCAGCAGGCGAAGATTGTCGGGCAGGGTGGTGCAGAGGGCAGTCATGATGTTCTCACGCGGCTTTTATTGTTGTTCTGCCGCGTAAGTTTAGCCAAAGCCGCGCCTCGATTAGAAGCGATAGCTGAGTGAAGCCCCCAGGCCATGAGCGCTGTTCTTGTAGCGCGCACTGTAGGTGCCACGGGTAGCGCTGACGTGGTTCACGTCCACCGACTCTTCCTGCAGGTAGGAGTAGGCCACGTCGATGGTCATGTCCTGATTGGGGCTCCAGCCGGCGCCGACGCTCAAGATGGTGCGGTCACCGGAGGGCACGCGCGGCGAGCGGTCGACGTTGTTGGTCGGCGATTGGTCGATGGCGATACCGGTGCGCAGCGTCCACTGCGGGCTGACCTTGTACGACAGACCGACCGCATGGGCCCAGGTGTCGTGCCAGTTCTGCTCTTCGACGATGGTGGAAAGGTTGGCCGGCAGCGTCGCGGAATCGTTCTCCACGCGGATTTCCTTGAAGCGGCTCCAGCGCGTCCAGGTGCTGCCGACATACAGCGTCAGCGCATCGCTCAGGTCGTGAGTGATGGACATGTCCACCGACTCGGGCGTGGTCAGGTCCAGATTGGCGTCGTACTTGCCGGCGATGCCGGCCAGCGCGCCGCTACCGGAAACACGAGTATCGCCTTCCAGTTCGTACTTCACGCGCGAATGGTAGGTCACGCCTGCGCGGGTGTTCGGGGTGAACTCGTAGAGCACACCGACGTTGAAGCCGACAGCGGTGTCGTCACCCTTGACCTTCACCTTGCCGTCATTGCTACCGGGGCTCAGCGGGTTGAGCACGGAGGAAGTGAGTTCGCCTTCGATGTGGTTGAAGGTCGGGCCGAAACCCACCGACAGCTTGTCATTGAAGCGATAGCTCAAGGTCGGCTGCACGGTGATCACCCGCACGTAGCTCTTGTCGGCGTAGTAGCGGCCCTGGAAGCTGCTCTCGTAATCGGTCATCAGGCCAAAGGGCACGTATACGCCCAGACCGAAGGCGACCTTGTCGTCCAGCGGTTTGACGTAATAACCCATGGGTACGCCAGTGGTCGGCACCATATCACCGTCGTTGCTACCCGACAGCGCCAGGGGGCCTGCGTTGGCGCTGGCGTGGCTGATATCGCTCTTGGCGTGAATCGCCGCCGCCCCTACATACACTTCGTCGCGCTTGAGGCGCGCCATGCCGGCCGGGTTGCCGAACACGGTGCTGGCGTCATCGGCGGATGATGAGCGGCCGGCGAAGGAGGTACCCATGCCGGAAATGCTTTGTTCGTTGAGGGCGAAGCCGCTGGCGAAACCATGGCTCGAGGTGGCGGTGATGGCGACGGCAAGACCGGTCTTGAGAAGACGTTTGCTCACGGGGAAGCTCCTGTGGTGAGGCGGGGGGCGCACGCTACAGTTTTTCCTGACCCCTGCCAAGACGCTGAAGTTCCCTAAATAGAGCGCATTGTCGGACAATTGGTTTGAAAATGTACGGATTTTCTGAATTAGACTTTCTGACTATTCGGTCAGGCCACCTGGCTGACGGGCTCGATGCAGCGTTGCCAGGCATCGAGAAAGTCATGTTGACGAGCCTGGGGCTGAAAAACCTTGCACCAGATTCGGCCCAAGGCCGGCAGATCATCGGCGGCTGGCATCTCGAGTTTCTCGCTTTCGACCAGCAGCCAGGCAATGGCCGTGGCGTAACGCAGATTGACCGTCAGCTCCACGTGTGGAGCTTCAAGAAAGGCGTGCTGGCTGGCGAGGCCACGTACACGGCTGGCAAGCTCCGGGTCGAAGGCCAGATGCTGGTCCCAGAGTATCTGGTGGCGCTGTTCACTGATGCGATACAGGCCGTGACCTTGCGGGGTGTCCAGCGCACTGCCCAGTGCTGACTGACAGGCCGCAGCTCCCAGCAGCAGCGCTTCGGCCGTGGCGCTATGGCGTTCGAGATAGAGAAGGGTAGGGCGGATCACATGCTGGCTGAGATCGCAGGCGGCAATTCCCATGGCATCCTCGCGGAGGGTGCCGGTGGGGCCGGGCGCGTGGCAGCTTTTCTAGTGGCTCTTCGATAAAGGCCCCACCGGGAGCGGGGTTAGCCGCTCATTCTCAAGTCTAGTGCGATATTTAAGCTGTAAAGGTCTGTTTTTAAATTGATTTCGGATCTGAGTTATTGGGCATATTTCGATTGGTGCTTAAAACCTTCGATCAATCGCCCGTGACTATCGGGCGTGTCGGATCGGTGATCCATTCGCTCCAGGACCCCGCATAGAGTGGTGCCAGTGGGTAACCAGCGAGGCTCATGGCGAACAGGTTGTGGCAGGCAGTGACGCCGGAGCCGCAATAGGCCACCAGGTTTTCCAAGGTACGTTCTCCGCGCAGCTTGTCGAAGCGCTCGCGCAAGGCGGTCGGCGCAAGGAAGCGGCCATCGTTACCCAGGTTGTCGGTGAACACGGCACATTGCGCGCCGGGAATGTGTCCGGCGACCGGGTCGAGCGGCTCGACCTCGCCTCGAAAGCGCGGTAGTGCCCGCGCATCGAGCAGGGTCAGGTCCGGGTTGCCCAAACGCTGGGCCAGTTGATCGGCCGTCAGCAGCAGGCTGTTGTCCGGTTGCGCGGAAAAATCACCGGGAACGTTGCTCGGTGCCGCTGTGGTCAGTTCCTGGCCGGCTTCACGCCAGGCTTTCAGGCCGCCATCGAGCAGGTACAGGCCATCACGTTTGCCCAGCCACAGCAGCAACCACCAGGCGTGCGCGGCGAAGGCGCCGGGGCCATCGTCATACAGCACTACCTGGCTGTCCGCCCGCAGGCCGCAGCTGCGCAGGCGCTCGACCAGTGCGCTCGGGTCGGGGAGTGGGTGACGGCCGGTGACGCCCTTGACCACCGGAGCGGACAGATCCTGTTCGAGGTCGAGGAAGTGGGCGCCCGGAATATGCCCATCAAGGTAGCTGCGGCGGCCGTAGGCCGGGTCTTCGAGGGCGAAGCGGCAGTCCAGGATCAGCAGGTTTTGCTGTCCCAGACGTTGTTGAAGGTGTTCCGTGCTGATCAGTTGAGCGAGTGGCATGGTGTCTCCTGTGTCATAGCAGGGTTTGCGGCATCATACCGCCTAGCCTGCTATCCGATCCCCACGAAGAACGAGCCTGTTCAGCTTCATTCGGCAAAGCTGTGACGCCAGTGGTGCAAGCTGTGGTCGATATTTGTGCGCTTTTTGCGCTTATTCGGTGCGTAATTAAATTGGGAAAACTTTGCTTTAGAGGCTTTTCAATCTTGGCGCACTGGATGGCGCACTAAAAAGTTTCATCAAGGCGACATTTTGATCTGTTTTGGTGCCTTGCTGCCTGCTAGAGTGCCGGCCACTTTGTCTTTGTGGTGTCGAGGTGCCGCATGTCGTTGTCCGTCGATTCTTTCCTGGCGCGCCTGAAACAGCGCGATCCCGATCAACCGGAATTCCACCAGGCGGTGGAAGAGGTGGTGCGCAGCCTGTGGCCCTTCCTCGAAGCCAATCCGCGCTATCGCGAGGCCGGCATTCTCGAGCGTATGGTCGAGCCGGAACGGGCCATCCTGTTTCGCGTGCCCTGGGTCGACGACCGTGGCCAGGTGCAGGTCAACCGCGGCTACCGTATCCAGATGAGCAGCGCCATCGGTCCGTACAAGGGCGGTCTGCGCTTCCACCCCTCGGTGAACCTGGGCGTACTCAAGTTCCTCGCCTTCGAGCAGGTGTTCAAGAATTCGCTGACCTCGCTGCCCATGGGCGGCGGCAAGGGCGGTGCGGACTTCGACCCCAAGGGCAAGAGCGAAGGCGAGGTGATGCGCTTCTGCCAGTCGTTCATGGCCGAGTTGTACCGCCATATCGGTGCCGACCTGGACGTGCCGGCCGGTGATATCGGTGTCGGTGGCCGCGAGATCGGTTATCTATTCGGCCAGTACAAACGTCTGTCCAACCAGTTCACCTCGGTGCTGACCGGCAAGGGCCTGAGCTACGGTGGCAGCCTGATCCGTCCGGAAGCCACCGGCTATGGCTGCGTGTACTTCGCCCAGGAGATGCTCAAGCGTATCGACCAGGGTTTCGAGGACAAGCGTGTGGCCATTTCCGGCTCCGGCAACGTCGCCCAGTACGCGGCGCAGAAGGTCATGGAGCTGGGCGGACGGGTGATCTCGCTGTCCGACTCCGAAGGCACGCTGTACGCCGAGGGCGGCCTCAGCGACGAACAGTGGCAGTACCTGATGGAGCTGAAGAACGTGCGTCGTGGTCGCCTGCGCGAGATGGCTGAGCATTACGGTTTGCAGTTTCTCACCAGTCAGCGTCCCTGGGGCCTGGCCTGCGATATCGCCTTGCCCTGCGCGACGCAGAACGAGCTGGACGGAGAGGATGCCTGCGCGCTGCTGAACAACGGCTGCATCTGCGTGGCCGAAGGCGCCAACATGCCCTCGACCCTGGGGGCAGTGGATCTGTTCGTCGAGGCCGGCATCTGCTACGCGCCGGGCAAGGCGTCCAACGCCGGTGGTGTGGCCACCAGTGGCCTGGAAATGAGCCAGAACGCCATGCGCCTGCACTGGAGTGCTGGCGAGGTGGACGAGCGTCTGCACGGCATCATGCAGAACATCCACCATGCCTGCGTCCATCACGGTGAAGAGAACGGTCGCATCAACTACGTCAAGGGCGCCAATATCGCCGGCTTCGTCAAAGTGGCCGATGCGATGCTGGCGCAAGGCGTGGTCTGAGCTCATCGCAGTAGACTCGGGGCCCCGCGTGAGAACGCGGGGCCTCGTCGTTTCTGGCGGGGCTGTGCTGCTCGGCCGATTCAGGCATGCTGCCTGCCCTCACGCTCGCTACACAGGTCTTGGTTCTGCATGAAACGTTTTGTCTTGCTCGACACCGCTCCGATCCCGGGTACGAATGGTGCGCTGAACCTGTTTGAGTACGGGGAAGACTTCGTCATCAAGATCGCCGGTGGTGATGGCGGGCAGCTGATGAATACACGCATGCACGGCTCGGAAGATGCCCTGGCCGCGATTCCCTGCAAGCAGATCGCCAGTCGTCCACAGGTGCGGGTGCTGATCGGAGGTCTGGGCATGGGCTTTACCCTGGCCTCGGCGCTACAACACCTGGGCGCGGATGCCGAGGTGGCGGTGGCCGAGCTGGTGCCTGGTGTGGTCGAGTGGAACCGTGGCCCGCTCGGGGCGAAGTCCGGTTATCCGTTGAATGACCCGCGTGCAGTGATCATTCAGGAGGACGTCGCCAAGGTGCTGCAGGCCGCCGAGCAGTGCTACGACGCGATCATGCTGGACGTCGACAACGGCCCCGAAGGGTTGACCCAGAAGGGTAATGACTGGCTGTACAGCATGGATGGCCTGCGTCAGTGCGCCAAGGCGCTGAGGCCCAAGGGCATGCTGGCGGTGTGGTCGTCCAGCGCCGACCGGGCATTTTCGGAGAAGGTGCGCAAGGCGGGCTTCAAGGGCGAGGCGGTGCAGGTGTATGCCCATGGCAACAGGGGCACGCGACATACCATCTGGATTGCCCAGAAGGTCTGAGCCTGCAGTCTTTCGATTTGGTGGGCTGAAGCCCACCCTACCGTAGGGTGGGCCGGGCGGCGATCCGCTTCAGCCCACCAACTTGGCGCACCACCGCGAATGACCGCCTCGCCTTTTTACCGTTATTCGCAGGTGGAATCTCATCGAAAGATCGTGGGCAGACTCTCAGTGAATCTGCAGTTTGCCGATGCGATCGTTATCCAGGCTGCCGAAGTACAGGTAGTCGCCCACCGGCTTCACCGAGGTGACCATGCGCAGGTGCGTACCGCTGGTGTCATGCAGGCTACGGACGATCTCGCCGTTCTCGTTGAGGGCGATGGCGAAGCCGTACGGGATCGCTTTCGGCCACAGCGCGCGCGGCAGTTTGGCCAGTTGCGCCTTGAGCCAGGGGTGGCGATGGAGGAAGTCGGCGTCGGCCTTGCGTGGGGTCGGCAGTGCTACCCAGAAGGTGCCGTTGCGGTCGCCCTGCAGGTTATCCGGCAGGCCCGGCAGGTTGTCGATGAAGATGTCGTGCTGGCCGGCCTTGTCGCCCTTGAGCCAGTAACGGGTGATGCGGTAGCGATAGGTCTCGTTGACCAGCACGAAGTCCTCGTTCGCCGACAGCGCCACGCCGTTGGCGAAGTACAGGTCTTTCAGCAATACGCGGGTTTCGCCACTGGCCGGGTCATAGCTGAGCAGGCGGCCGTGAGGACGGGCCTCGAGCAGGTCGAGCAGGTAGTCCGGCTGTTCGAAGCGCGATGAGGCGTCGCTGAAGTAGATGGTGCCGTCGCTGGCGATGTCCAGGTCGTCGGTGAAGGCGAAACGCAGGCCTTCAGCCTCGGTGGTCAGCACCTTGATCGCGCCCTGCGGGTCGATGCTCAACAGGCCCTTGTAGGCATCGGCGACGATCAGGTTGCCACTGGCGTCGAAGTTCATGCCCAGTGGGCGGCCGCCGGTGTCAGCGAAGGTTTCCAGGCTGTCGTCTGCCAGCACGCGAACGATGCGGCCGTCATGCAGGCCGGCGTATACCCGGCCTTGGCTGTCGACGGCAGTGTCTTCCGGACCATGCACCTGGCCGCGCGCCAATAGCTCGGCTTTCATCAGGGTGTCGTTGGGCTCCAGTGCGCCCGTCATCGCCGGGGCGGGCGCTGCGTCCCAGGGCAGTGGATCGATCGGGCTGGGGGTCAGGGCCAGGTAACTGGCCGCTGCGGCCAGCAGCATGACGATCAGGGCAAGCAGTTTCTTCAGCATTGTTGTTCTTCCGTGTCGGAGGTGGTGCGCGCCACAGATTACACAGTTCCGGTGATCGGCGGCAGGCTGTCGCCCCGTGCGCTGGCCTGGGCATATATACTGCGCGGCATTCTAGACGGGAGAGCCGCGTGGCTAACGACATTCACTGGATTCTCGACGACGCCAGCCTGGCCGAGCATTGCGCTGCCTGGCAGGCGCTGCCCTTCGTCGCGTTGGACACCGAGTTCATGCGCGTCGACACCTTCTATCCCATCGCCGGGTTGCTGCAGGTCAGCGGTGGCGACGGCGCCTACCTGATCGACCCGCTGCGCATCAGCGACTGGCGGCCGTTCGCCGCGCTGCTCGAAGCGCCGGGTGTGGTCAAGGTGCTGCATTCGTGCAGTGAGGACCTGGAGGTCTTTCTACGCCTGACCGGCAGCCTGCCGGCGCCGCTGTTCGACACGCAATTAGCGGCTGGTTACCTCAATCTCGGTTTCTCCATGGGCTACTCGCGCCTGGTGCAGGCGCTGCTCGATATCGAGCTGCCCAAGGGCGAAACCCGCTCCGATTGGCTGCAGCGGCCACTGTCCGAACTGCAGGTGCGTTACGCCGCCGAGGACGTCTCGCATCTCGTCGAGGTGTATCGCGCCCTGATGGCCCGCCTGGCGCCGCAGAAGGTCGAGTGGATTCTGGAGGACGGTGCCGAGCTGGTCGCCAATCTTGGTCGTGAAGTCGTTCCGGAAGATGCCTGGCGCGATGCCAAGCTGGCCTGGAAACTCTCGCGCCAGCAGCAGGCCGTGTTGCGCGCGCTGTGCGCCTGGCGCGAGCGCGAGGCGCGCGCGCGCAACCAGCCACGCAATCGCATCCTGCGCGAGCATTCGTTGTGGCCGCTGGCCCGTACCCAGCCAGATAACCTGGTGGCGCTGGCGCGCATCGAGGACATGCACCCGAAAACCGTGCGTCAGGACGGGGAGACGCTGCTGCAGCTGATTCGCGAGGCTGCGGCGCTGCCGCCCGAACAATGGCCCGAAGCTTTGCCCGAACCGCTGCCAATCGAAGCCTCTGCGCTGTTGAAGAAGCTGCGCGCCGTCGGCCAGCGTGAGGGCGAGCGCCTGGATATCGTGCCCGAGCTGATGCTGCGTAAGAAAACCCTGGAAGCCTTGCTGAAAAGCGGCTATCCCAATGGTCCTTATCAATTGCCCGACTCCCTGCGCGGCTGGCGCCGGGAGTTGATGGGGCAGGCGCTGCTTGACTGCCTGGCCGCTGAAGGAGAGTCCGCGTGAAACGCATCTGTTCCATCTACAAGAGTCCGCGCAAGAACGAGATGTACCTCTACGTACTCAAGGCCGATGCCCTGAAGCGTGTGCCCGAAGGGCTGCTCGCCGTGTTCGGCCCGCCTGCGCATGCCTTCGACCTGGTGCTCAGCCCGGAGCGGAAGTTGTCTCGGGAAGACATCGCCACCGTGCTGGAGAATCTCGACAAGCAGGGCTATCACCTGCAGATGCCGCCCCCCGAGGAGGAATACATTCAGCATCTGCCCGATGAACTGCTGCGCCGTAACGATCCGGTGTAACAGGCCCTTGAAAAACGTAGGCGAGGCAGGCAAGACAAGGCAAAAAAAGCCGAAAAAGCGCAGTTTACATGCTGTAAATGAGCATTTTGAGGCTTTTTTTAACGCAGTATTGCCAACGCAGGTAGTTTTTCAACGGCCTGGTAAGTCATGCGCCTGCTGATCGCCGAAGAGGATCATGCGTTCTACGCCGAGCGTATTCGCAGCGCCTGCCCCGAGTTGCAATTGGTCGCCGGCGTACAGCTCGAACAACTGCGTGTGGTCGCCGGCGACTGCGACCTCTGGCTGGGACAGCCCGACCTGCTCGCGCTCTTGTTGCGCGACGGTGTGCGCCCGCAGTGGCTGCAATCGACCTGGGCCGGCATCACGCCGCTGCTGGCGGAGGGATTACCGCGCGATTACCGTCTGACCCGCGCTGTCGGCATCTTCGGTCAGGTGATGGCTGAATACGTGCTCGGTCATCTGCTGGCCCATGAACGGCGTCTGTTCGCCCGCCTGGCGGCGCAGGTCGAGCAGCGTTGGGATCACCGCCTGCCACGCAGCCTGCGCGGACGCCGCGTGTTGGTGGTAGGTTGCGGTGATATCGGTCAGGCCGTCGCCGAGTTTCTCCAGCCTTTCGGCGTGGAATTGCGCGGCGTCGCCAGTCAGGCGCGTGAGCAGGCGCCGTTTCTCGAGGTCGCGGCGATGGATGAGCTGCCTCATCTGGTCACCTGGGCCGATTACGTGGTCAACCTGCTGCCGGACACGCCGGCCACGCGCGATCTGTACGATGCCCGGCTGCTCGCCCATTTCCGCCCAGAAGCGGTGCTGATCAATGCCGGGCGCGGTGTCGCCGTGGTCGATGCCGATCTGGTCGCCGCGCTTGAGCGCAACCAGTTGGCCGGCGCGGTGATCGACGTCTGTCGCGAAGAGCCGCTGCCGTCCGGTCATGCGTTCTGGAATGCACCGCGCCTGCTGCTCACCGGCCACAGTTCGGCGCCTACCGACCCGGCGCTGATGAGTGAGCTTTTCATCGACAACCTGGTGCGCTGGCAAACGGGAGAGCCGTTACGGGGTGAAGTGGATTTCGCCCGCGGTTATTGAGGCACTTGGCGGGTTACACCCGCCCTACGGGTGCAGATCTGTAGGGCGGGTGCAGCCCGCCAGCGGCGATGACCGGCTCGTATAATCAATCCCTGATGGCGCCATTCGGCATGCGCCGCTTGGCCAGGGCTGGGGCTCAAGCTAGACTGCCGCGCTTTTTTCTCCTGAGTCCATACCGCTGCCATGGCCGCCGACCTCGAACCCTTTTGGAAACGCAAGACCCTCGCCCAGCTCGATCAGGGGGAGTGGGAGTCGCTGTGCGACGGCTGTGGCCTGTGCTGCTTGCAGAAGCTCGAGGATGAGGATGATGGCGCCGTCTACTACACGCGCATCGCCTGCAAGTTGCTGGACTTGCAGACGTGCCGCTGCAGCGATTATCCCAACCGGGTCAAACATGTGCCTGACTGCATTCAGCTCACCCCGGCGCAGGCCGATCAGTTCCAGTGGCTGCCGCCGACCTGTGCTTATCGCCTGGTCAGCGAAGGCAAGGACCTGCCACATTGGCACCATCTGGTCTCAGGCGACCCGGACGCCGTGCACGCCGAGCGCATTTCCCAATCAGGACGCATGCTCAGTGAGAACAGCGTGGCCGAAGACGACTGGGAAGATCATCTGATTTTCCGCGCGGGTTGATTGCCGCGCGGCTTCGTGGCAAATCTGTCCCCCGTTAATGGAATTTGCCCTGTGGCGCAGCTGTCATAAGCTGCCACGTCCCGCATCAGGAGTTTTGCTCGATGTCCCTTCGCTTGCCGTTGTACGCGTCTCTGCTGCTTCTGAGTCTGCCGGCCTTCGCTGCCACGCAGAAGGTCGATCTGGATTACCGGGTGCGCTTTCTGCCCGAGAGCAATCAGGCTGAAGTCAGCATCACGCTGGAGAAGGGCGAGTACGTGCGCAGCCTCGACTTCAATCTTGGCGAAGACGGGCGTTTCAGCGATTTCCAGGCCGATGGCCAGTGGTCGCAGGAGGTTGCCGGGCGCGGCAAGTGGCAGCCAGGCGAGGGCAAGAGCGTACTGAGCTACCGTGTGCTGATCGACAGCGAACGCAAGCCGGGGCGCTACGACGCCAGGATGACTGACGACTGGGCATTGTTCAGGGGTGACGACCTGATTCCGGCGGCCAAGCTCGACCAGCAGAACAAGACCGAGCTGGTGGCGCGCCTGCAGTTCGAGCTGCCCAAGGGCTGGAAGAGCGTGGAAACCGGCTGGCCGCGCATCGGCAAGAACCGCTTTCGTATCGACAACCCGCAGCGCAAGTTCGACCGCCCGACCGGCTGGATGCTGGCCGGCAAGCTGGGTACCCGGCGCACCCGCCTGGGTGATACCGAAATCGCCATCTCCGCGCCGGTCGGCGAGGGCATGCGGCGCATGGATATCATGACCTTCCTCACCTTCGTCTGGCCGCATATGCAGCAGGTGTTTCCGCGCGACCCGGACAAGCTGCTGATCGTCGGCGCTGGCGATCCGATGTGGCGCGGCGGCCTGTCGGCGGCCAACTCCTACTTCATGCACGCTGACCGGCCCCTGGTCAGCGAGAACGGCACCAGCTCTCTGGTGCACGAACTGGTGCACGTATTCGGCCGCATCTATGGCCGCGAGCGCAGTGACTGGATCGCCGAAGGTCTGTCCGAGTACTACGCCATCGAATTGATGCGCCGCGCCGGGGGTATCAGCGAAGACCGTTATCAGAAGATCCGCGAGCAGCTGATTCGCTGGAGCAAGCCGGTCAACAGTCTGCGCACCGACAATGCCAGCGGCGCTGTCACCGCGCGTGCGGTGCTGCTGCTGCAGGAGTTGGACCGGGAAATCCGCCAGAAGACCAAGGACAAGGGCAACCTGTCGCTGGATGACGTGACCCGTGGTCTGATGCGTCTGGACAAGGTCAGCACCAAGGACTTCATCGACATCACCGAGAACGTCATCGGAGGTCCGTCGAAGACGCTGGATACGCGGTTGCTGCGTTGAGTGTTACCGCTTCGCTCCCTGTCTGCTGGTTCTAGTCAGAACAAGGGGCCGGAGCGGGTATTGTTACCTTTGGCCAGGCGGTCGTAGAGCACCACGTTGACCGTCGCGGCCAGGTTCATGCAGCCTTGAGTAGGGATGTACACCACTTCAGCGCCACACCAGTCGAGAATCTCCTGCTGCAGTGAGCCGTCCTCTGGGCCGAAGATGTACAGCGCCCGGTCGGGATGGGTATAGGCGGGCAGGGCGCGTGCATCATCGACCAGTTCCACCGCCACCGGGGTGCAACCCAGCGGCAGGATCTTGCGCAAATCGTCGATGTTGATCAGCGGGATATCCTGATGAACCTTCTTGGTGTCGGTGATGAAATCCTTGGCACGGTCGTAGCGGGTGCCGGTGTAGAACACCGAGCTGACGTCATAGCAGCCCGCCGCACGCATGATGGAGCCGACGTTTTCCGGTGATTTCGGGTTGAACAGGCCGATGCAGGCGTATCGTTTGTTGGCCACGGTGGCACTCGCAAAAGCGCCTATTATACGGTGCTAACCACCGGCCCCTAGCAGGCTGTTGAAAAACTACCTACGTTGGCAATACTGCGTCAAAAACGGCCTCGCGTGCGAGCCCAGTCAAAATGCTCATTTACAACTCGTAAAGTCGATCGCGACTCCGAGCGTTTTTCGGCCGTGTTTTCCTTGTCTTGCCTGCCTCGCCTACGTTCTTCAACGGCCTGCTAGTCCTTTTTCAACAGGCTGGCCAGATCGCCAAAGGCCTTATAGGTCGATTTGGCAGCCTGAGGGCTGGCGGTGGAGCCTTCGGCGAAATACTGCTGGTCGGTGTAGCGCGAGTGTTCGTTGTCATGACAGAACAGGCACAGCAGCTCCCAGTTGGAACCATCGGCCGGGTTGTTGTGGTGGTTGTGATCGCGGTGATGCACGGTCAGTTCGCTCAGGCGCTTGCCAGAGAACTCGCGGGCGCAGCGGCCGCAGACATGTGGGTACATTTTCAGCGCTTTCTGCCGGTAGCCTTCTTCGGCCTGGGCGGACAGGTAGTAGCGGTTGTTATTGGTGCTCATGACAGAACCTGTTATCGGGAGGTGAACGCTTGACTGGATATGTTGCCAGAATAGAACGAAAGCCAGCTGTACAGGAGATATGTCATGCGCTTGCCTATGTTCGCCGTGATGATTCTGGCCTCCAGCCTTGCCGGCTTGGCCTGGGCTCAGGAACCGATGCGCATGCCGTCCGCGCCTGGGGCAGGTGCGCCGGGCACTGCGACGCCACAGCCTTACGGCCAGCCTTCCACGCCCACTACGATCAAGCGCCAGGGATCGGCGCCCCTCTTACCGCCGCCCCAGGGACAAACACCCCCAGGGACTGCGCCGAAATCCACTGGCGATCAATCGATTCCGCAGCTCGATGAGCAACTGCGCCGCAATAGCCAGGGGCTGGACGGGCAGCGCAAGGCGGAGTGATCGGCATAGGAGCGGCTTCAGCCGCGATGCTTGGGGAATCGTGGCTGAAGCGGAATGCCGCCCAATCGCTCCTACGGCTGTGCTATCCCGAGTACACGGAACAGAAAGGCGTACTCCAGCGCCACATCCTTGATGCCTTGGTAACGCCCACTCATGCCGCCATGGCCAGCGCCTAGGTCGGTCTTGAGCAATAGCAGGTTGGCGTCGGTCTTGTCGCGGCGCAGCTTGGCCACCCACTTGGCCGCTTCCCAGTATTGCACGCGACTGTCGTTGTAGCCTGCGACGGCGAGGATGGGCGGGTAGGCCTGGGTGCGTACGTTCTCGTAGGGCGCGTAGGCCTTGATGCGTGCGTATACCTCGGGCTGATTCGGGTCGCCCCATTCGTCGTATTCGGTGACGGTCAGCGGCAGGTCCGGGTTGAGCATGGTGTTGAGCACGTCGACGAAAGGCACTTCGGCAATGGCGGCGGCGAACAGCTCGGGACGCTGGTTGAGCACGGCGCCGATCAGCAGGCCTCCGGCGCTACCACCACTGATCGCCAGTTGCGCGCTGGTGGTCAGACCTTCGGCGATCAGGCGCTGGGCGCTGGCGATGAAGTCGTCGAAGCTGTTCTGTTTGTGCTCGAGCTTGCCGGCACGGTACCAGGCTTCGCCCATCTCGCCGCCACCGCGTATGTGCGCGATGGCGAAGACGAAACCGCGCTCCAGCAGGCTCAGGCGGGCGTGGGAGAACCAGGGGTCGAGGCTCGCGCCATAGGCGCCGTAACCATAGAGATAGAGCGGTGCAGGCTTCCCTGCGGCGAATACCTCGCGGCGCGCCACCAGGCTGATCGGTATCTGCGTGCCGTCGGCCGCGGTGGCCCAGAGACGCCGACTTTCGTAGGCGTCGGCATCGAACGGGCCTTCCACCGGTGTCTGCTTGAGGACCTGCTGAGCGCCCGTGGCCAGTTCCAGTTGGCGCACTTGCGCGGGGCGGTTCAGCGCTTCGTAGCGCAGGCGGATCACCGGGCTGTGAAACTCCAGGCTGTCCTGCACGTAGAGGCTGTAGGCCGCATCCGGCAGTTGCACGCGATAGGGCGCCTGGCCCTGCGGCTGCACCTCCAGAATCGGCAGGCCGCCCTCACGCAGGGCAAGGGTGAGCGCGCGCTGGTTCAGCGTGGCGCCTTCGAGCATCACCTGCGGGTCGTGGGCGCGAATCTGTTGCCAGTGCGGGCGCTGCGGCTGCGACTCACTGGCGCGGTAGAGCGCGAAGTTGATGCCGCTCTGATTGCTGCGGATCAGCCAGCACCACTGGCCGTCCAGCATACCGTGATCGACATCGTATTCGTGGCCTTCCTCGCGCGGTGCCAGGCAGCTGAAATCGCCTTGCGGCTGTTGCGCGTCGAGCACCCAGACCTCGCTGGTGGTCTTGCTGCCCAGTTGCAGGATCAACTGGCGCTCGGAGCTGGAGCGGTAGCAGTGCAGGAAGAAGCGGCCATCTGCTTCCTCGAATACGGCTTGCGCAGCGACGTCGCCGAGGCGGTGACGGTAGAGCTTGTAGGGGCGGTGGGTGTCGTCCAGTTCGGTGAAGAACAGCGTCTGGCTGTCGCCCGCCCAAGTCATGCTGCCGTCGCAGTCGTCGAAGGGCAGTTCGCTGATCTGGCCGCTGTCCAGTTCCTTGACGAACAGGCGATAGATTTCGTCGCCGCTGCTGTCGAGGCTGTAGGCCAGGCGCTGCTGGTCAGGGCTGATGCTGAACGCACCGACGGAAAGAAAGCCGCCGCCGGCCAGTTCGTTGGGGTCGAGCAGCAAGGCTTCACTGGCCGTGTCGACATCCAGCGAACCATCGGCAGGGCGACGGCAACGATAGTGCCGCGGATATTCGTCTCCGGCAGTGGTGCGCTGGTAGTAGAGGTAGTCGCCCCAGGGCGTCGGCAGCGACAGGTCGGTCTCGCGAATGCGCCCCTTGATCTCTTCGAACAGCTGCTCGCGCAGGGCCTGCTGCGGTTCCAGCACGGCGTCCAAATAGGCGTTTTCTGCCTGCAGGTGCGCCAGCACCTCGTCACTGTCGCGGTTTTCCAGCCAGTGATAAGGGTCGTTGCCGGCTTCCTGGCGGGCGATGGGGGCAGAGGACATGGCGTGGCTCCAGAGAACGAGAGGGCGACGGCAGGGGCGCCGCGCTGGGCAAAAGCCGCTATCATAAGCGCCCCTTTGCCAGACCTGCCACGCCGGCGCCTGCTTATGATGAATGAAAACGACTACCTCCTGGCCTGGGCGGCCTACGGGATTGCCGCCCTGGGTTGCCTGTTGGTATGGATGCGCCTGACCAGCTGGATGTGGCGCTACGTGCGCGAGCCGCTGCGGGTGCTGATGGCCGTGCTGCTGTTCAGCCCGACCATCGTCGACCCGGCGCGTGAACTGTTCGCGCCCGCCCTCGCGGTGACCGCCATGGATATATTGCTCAAGGTTGGCAACAACGCCTGGCGCGCGGTCGCTGATCTGGCGCTCTATAGCCTGATCGCGCTTGCCGTGTATCTATTGTTCGTCGCTGTTCGCTGGCCCATCGAGCGTTGGTGGAAAGGGCGTCAGAGCGAGCATGTAACCGAGCCCGACGAAGACCCGCGCACCTTGCGCGAGCGCATGGAAGAGGACGACGACCTGCCAATTCGTGACTACGGGCGCGATCGCTCGGGGCGTATGGAACCGCGTATTTGATCTAACCCCTTGCGCCTGCCGGCCCAGGCGTTCAGCATGATGGCCTTGTGCAAGGGAGGCCTGATGGATTGCGTGTTCTGTGCCATTGCCGAGCGACGTCTACCCGCTCATCGTCTGTATGAAGACGAAGATTTCATCGTGCTGCTGGACATCTTTCCGATGCGTCCGGCCCATGTGCTGATCGTCAGCCGTGTGCATGCGCCATTTCTACGTGATCTGCCGCCACCGGTGCGTGAACGTCTGTTGACGCTGGCCGAGCGTATCGCCGCTGCGCTGCGCGATGCCGGCTTTGGTAAGAACGGCATCAACCTGCTGATCAATGACGGCCCGGATTCCAATCAGCACGTGCCCCATCTCCATTTACACCTGATTCCGCGTCGGCCGGGTGACCTGCCGGCGCTGCTCTGGCGATTGCTGGTGCGTTTTCTGCCAATGGGCCGCAAGCGAATCGAAGCGCGTCTGCAAGATGAAGCCGAGCGTCTGCGCCTGATCCTCGGCAAGGAGAATTGATTCGATGTGCGAATTGCTCGGCATGAGCGCCAATGTACCCACCGATATCGTGTTCAGCTTTACCGGGCTGATGCAACGTGGCGGCCGCACCGGGCCGCACCGTGATGGTTGGGGTATCGGCTTCTACGAAGGGCGCGGCTTGCGTCTGTTCCAGGACCCGCGGGCGAGCAGCGAATCCGAGGTGGCGCAGCTGGTGCAGCGCTACCCGATCAAGAGCGAAGTGGTGATCGGCCATATCCGCCAGGCCAACGTCGGCAAGGTCTGCCTGGTCAACACTCATCCCTTCAGCCGTGAGTTGTGGGGGCGTAACTGGTGTTTCGCCCATAACGGCCAGTTGGCGGGCCTGGAAGGCTCCACTACCTTCTACCGACCGGTCGGCGAGACCGACAGCGAGGCGGCGTTCTGCGATCTGCTCAACCGCGTGCGTCGCGCCTTTCCCGAGCCGGTATCGGTGGAAATGCTCCTGCCGGTGCTGGTGGCGTCCTGTGCCAGTTACCGCAAGCTCGGCGTGTTCAATTGTCTGCTCAGCGATGGCGACTGGCTGTTCAGCTTCTGCTCGACCAAGCTCGCGCATATCACCCGCCGCGCGCCGTTTGGCCCTGCGCAGCTCAAGGACGCTGACCTGAAGGTGGATTTCCAGTCAGAGACCACGCCCAACGACGTGGTGACCGTCATCGCCACTGAACCTCTGACCGACAACGAACAATGGTCGCTGTACCAGCCGGGCGAATGGCGCCTGTGGCGCCGCGGCGAATGCATCACTCACGGCAAGGCCTGATCTCATGCTTAGAAGCTACCTGCGCCTGACGCTGTTCGCTTTCGGCCTGTTGCTCGGCGTGCAGGTGCCGGGTTTCGTCGATGACTACGCCAAGCGGGTCGAAGCTCATCGCCTGGAGTCGCAGCAGAGTCTCAAAGGTTTTCAGGAAACGGCGCGCAATTTCTTCAAGGGCGATATGGACGCGCTGGTTGCGCACTACCGCGTCAGCGATGACCCGGTGATGCGCAGCGATGCCAAGAGCGTCGGGCACCTGGTGCAGCGCTCCGCCTTGCTCGAACGCGAATGGCAGGCCATGCAGGGCCCCTGGTACGCCCAGGCCTGGCACCTGGCGACTGGCGCGGATCACGAGCTGTTCGAGGAAACCCTGCAGGCTTACCGTTATCAGGTGCTGTTTACCCCGGATGCGATTCTCTGGGGTGTGATCAGCGCACTGCTGCTGGCCTGGCTGGCGGAGGTGCTGGTGGTGCTGTGCGGCTGGATGTTCGGCGCAGGGCAGACCAGGCGCGCTCAGCAGCGCCACTGGCGCTGAATACCTGCCCAGGGGACTCGGGCAAAACGCCGGCTCAGTAGCCGAGTGCCAACTCCGGACCCAGGTAGTCATTGACCTGGAGAATATCGTCCTCGCCGAGAAGGCCGACCGCAGCGGCCAGTTGCAGGCGTGCGAGCAGATAGCGAAGTTTGGCTTCGAGCAGATCTCGGCGGGCGATGAACACCTGTTCCTCGGCATTGAGGATATCAACATTGGTACTGGAGCCCGCGAGAAACCCCTTGCGCGCTGAATCCTGTGCCCGCTCGCTGGAAATGACGGCCTGCTGCAGGGCGCGAATGCGCGCCTGGCCGCTCTGCACGCCGCGGAACTCACGGGTTGTGGCGGAGAACACTTCCTCGCGGCTGGCATTGACTTCTTCCCCGGCCTGTTCACGGCTCGCCGTGGCCTGGCGCACCCGCGCGCTGACACCGCCGCCGGAGTAAAGCGGCATGGTGAACTCCAGGCCGATGGAACTGTAGCGGTTGGTCTGGTTGATGGTGGAGAGCGAATCGCTCTCGCTGTCGGTATAGCCCAGTACCAGGTCAAGAGTCGGCCAGTGGGCGCTGCTGGCGCGTTTGACCTCCTCTTCGGCGAGGCCATGATTGAGCTGGCGTGCGCGCAGCGAAGGGTTGTTCAATTGCGCCTTCTGTAGCCAGTCCTGGAGGTTGTCCGGTTGCAGGGGCGGGGTAGGAAATTCCGCGTGCAGGGTGGCGAGTTGATCCGGGTTGTTGCCGAGCAACTCCTGCAGCAGGCGCAGGGCGACCACCAGATTGTCTTCGGCTTCGATCACACCGGCCTGCGCCAGGTCACGTCGTGCGGTGGCCTGGTCGACGTCGGTGATGGTGCCGTCGCCCAGATCGAAGCGGCGTTTGGCAGCCGCTACCTGATGCTCGAAAGCCTTGAGCTTGGCGCGTGAAAGGTCGATGGTCTCGCGCGTCAGCAACACATCGAAGTAGCGGCTGGCCAGGCGTACGGCAACGCTCTGCGTCTTGGCATCGAACACCGCTTCGCTATAGCTGGCGCGCTGCTTGCCCTGGCGGTACTCGACCATTTTCTGGCGGTTGTACAGCGGTTGACGCAATTGCAGGCTGAGGTTTTCCGAGTCGTAGTCCAGATCGTTCTCGATGCGCCGGCCAAATGCATTCTGTTGCTCCTGGGTGCCGTCGACCTGGCTTTTGCTGGCCCTGGCCGTGATCTGCGGCAGTAACCCGGCTCTGCCGATAGCGGGGTTTTCCAGACCAGCGGCACGCTCGTGGACGGCCGCACGATAGGTCGGGCCCTGCAGTTGCAGCAATTCCCAGGCCTGTAACAGGTCCATGGAGTGGACGGGTAGGCAGGCCAGGCAGCAGAGGCCTGACAGGATCTGGCGTACGAGCATGTCATTGCTCCTTGAAGGCCCCGTCGATGCGATCGAGCATGGGCTTCATCAGATAGCTCATCAGGTTGCGTTCACCGGTCTTGATCGTCACGGTGGCCGGCATGCCGGGGCGAATGCGGTTGCTGCCCAGCTTGTCCATGCCGTCGGCGGTGACCTCGATCTCGGCCAGGTAGTAGGGCTGCTTGTTGGTTTCGTCGATAAGGCGATCAGCGGAAATCGTCAGTACGCGGCCGGGGATGTTCGGCGTCTGCGCGTGATTGAACGCGGGGAAGGCGATGTCCACCGGCAATCCCGGTTGCATCTTGTCGATGGCCTGCACCGGCACCATGGCATCGACCTGCAGCGGCTCATTGGCCGGCACCACGTCCATGATTCGCGAGCCGGCCTGGATCACCCCGCCTATGGTGGAGGCAGACAGTCCCAGCACCACGCCATCGATGGGCGAGCGGATCACCGTGTTGCTGACTTCGTAGTCCAGCGCCCGCAGACGGTCGGCGAGAGCGGCGGCCTCTTTCTGCATATCGCTGAGCTGCGATTGCACTTCCTGCTGGTAATTCTGTTCAAGCTGGAGGATGCGCAGTTTGAGTTCGGCGATCTGGTTGCGCGTACGCCCTGTGTCGGCGATGTTCTGCGCCAGCGACGCGCTCAGTTCGGCGGCGTTGCGTTCCAGTTCGAGCATGCGGTTGCGCGTCACATAGCCTTCCGCCGCCAGGCTGCGCACCCCGTCGAGTTCCTGGTTGAGCAGCCTGATCTGCGCGCTGCGCGAGTGCTGTACCTGGCGCAGGCCCTTGAGCTGTTCCTCGGCGCCGTGGATGTTCTCGCGGAGAATCTCGGCTTCGCCGGTCAACGCCGTGCGGCGGGTAGTGAACAGACGTTGCTGCAGGGCGACGGAGGCATCCAGGCGTGGGTCGTTGGCGAATCGGCTGAGCAACTCGGGGTCGAACTCGACCTGTGTGGCGCCGTCGCGCTCGGCCTGCAAGCGACTTTTCACCGTGCTGACCACTATGTATTGCGCGCTGACCATGCCCTGCTCGGCGATGGCGCGGGTGGCGTCCAGTTCGATCAGTGGCTGGTTGCGTCGTACCAGATCCCCCTCGCGCACCAGGATGGCGCCGACCGAGCCGCCGGTCAGGTGCTGGATGGTCTTGCGGTTGTCGGTGACGTTGACTGTGGCATTGGCCACCACCCCGGCATCCAGCGGCGCGAGAATGGCCCAGAGAATGAATCCACCGAAGCCTGCGAGCACCAGCGACAAGCCCCAGCGACTCGGTTTGCCGTCGTCCATGTCAACCGTGCAGGGGCTATCCGTCAGTATCAGCCCCTTGCTTTCGAACTGCAGATCGGACATGACATATCACTCCTTGGCCCGTACCGAGGCCAGAGTCGGCGACCCCTTGCCGGTGGGGATCACGTTGGCCTGGCGCAACGCAGCGAATACCTCATCGCGGCTGCCGAACATCTGCACAGCGCCTTCGCGCAGTACCAGCACCTTGTCCACCATGTTCAGCACGGCGGGGCGGTGGGAGATCAGCACCAGGGTCTTGCCGCGGTGCTTGAGGTCGAGCAGCGCTTGCAGCAACGCCGCTTCGCCGACGTCGTCGAGGCTGGCGTTGGGCTCGTCGAGGACGATCAGCGATGGCTCGCCGTAGAGTGCACGGGCCAGGCCGATACGTTGCTTCTGGCCGCCGGACAACGAGCTTCCGTCGGCGCTCAGGTGGGTGTCGTAGCCTTGCGGCAGGTGCAGGATCATTTCGTGCACGCCGGCCTGCCTGGCGGCGAGGATCACCGCCTCGCCGTCTATTGCGCCGAAGCGCGCGATGTTTTCGGCGACGCTGCCCTCGAACAACTCGACGTCCTGTGGCAGGTAGCCGAGCCAGGGACCCAGCTCAGCCTTGTTCCATTGATAGATATCGGCGCCGTCCAGGCGCACCTTGCCGCCTTGCGCCGGCCAGACGCCAACCAGCAGACGTGCCAGGGTGGATTTGCCTGAGGCTGAGGGGCCGATGATGCCTAGGGCCTCGCCGGGTGCCAGGTTGAAGCTGACACCGCGCAGGATCGGCGTGGGCGAGCCCGGTGCGCTGGCGAAGGCGTTCTCCACGTGGAGCATGCCCAGCGGCTTGGGTAGCGGCATGGATGGCTTGTGCGTAGGGAAGTCAGCCAGCAGCCCGGATAGCCGAGCCCAGGCTGCACGGCTGGAGAGCAACTGCTTCCAGGCCGAGATCACCTGCTCCACCGGCGCCATGGCACGGCCGGAGAGGATCGAGCAGGCGATCATCATGCCCGGGGTGATCGTGCCCTGGATCGCCAGCAAGGCGCCGGCACCAAGGATCAGTGACTGCAGGGTGACACGCACGAAACGACTGCCTCCGGCGATGTAGGCCGCGCGGTCGGAGGCCAGGGTCTGCAGCTCGAGAATTTTCAGGTGGTTGCCGAACCAGCGCTGGCGAATCGCCGGCAGCATGCCCATGGCCTCGATCACTTCGGCATTGCGCAGGTTGTTGTTGGCGAAACTGCCGGATACCAGCGAGGCCTGATTGGCCTCGGCCAGCGGCTTGCGCGTGCTGACTTCGGTGAGCCAGGCCAGGCCCACCAGCAGTAACGAGCCGATCAGGGTAATCAGGCCGAGCAGTGGGTGTACCAGGTAAATGACCAGCAGGAAGATCGGGGTCCAGGGGGCGTCGAAGAAGGCGAACAGGCCGTTACCGGTGAGAAACTGGCGAACTTGCGAGAGATCCTGCAGCGCCTGTGCCGGGTTGCCGCCGGCGCGGCGCAGGTTGCGCTCGAAGGCGGCGCCGAAGATGCGCTTGTTGAGCATCATGTCGAGGCGGTTGCCGACGCGGATCAGCACGCTTGAGCGCACCACCTCCAACAGCGCCATCAGTACATACAGACCGATCACCAGCACCGTGAGCATCAGCAGGGTGGTGACGTTGCTGCTGACCAGGGCACGGTCGTAGACCTGCAGCATATAAACCGCCGGGGTCAGCATCAGCAGGTTGATCACCCCACTGAAGGCGGCCAGGGCATAGAAGGTTCGGCGCAGACGAAACAACGCCTCGGCCAGCTCGGAACGCGGGGACTGCGGTACGTCCATGGGACCCTCCGGCACTGCTTGTTCGCTGGGCGTCCTGCGTGGTGTGACGGTATTTCGACGATTGGTGTGCAGGACTGTCTATTGGAGACATTTTATTGTCTCTTTGGGTGTCGCCTTCTAGGTATAGATGGATTTTTCGTCGATGTGCAAGGGATCTCAGCGTCTTATTTTTTCGATGTTTCGTTTTGTTTCATCAAAAAAATCTTTATTCAATAAAAGCTTATAGGAAATAAGGATAATTAATTAGGCGACTGACGGTATCTTGACAATCCTATCGGCTAGGACTTAAGTCTAGGCGTGTGATCCAAGCCAATAAGTCGACACGGCTTTCGTTGGCAAGCTCCTGCATGGGGTGATCACCATCGGAATCACGTTTTACCGGACGCCTGAGGCGTCTTTGCTAGGGCATTTCGCCGACCTGCAACTGCACGGGTCTCCTACTGCCTGATTTCTGACGCTAGGCTTCGTGCCAGCTTCAGCATAGGGACATACCAAATACTGATTGCACGCCGATTAGCCCAGCAGGTCGGCGTGGCAGCGTTTGGCCTCTATCCCGGGAACGCTCTGACGATTGCGTGATGCGCAACGGACAGGGTGGGCTGCTTCTGTGCCAGGGATTCCTCCGATTTCGCGCATTCAGCCGCTGGGTTTCAGAGGTGGAAGGAAATGGCCGATTTCATCAAATCCGATCTCAAGTTCATCCTGCAGCAGATTTTCATTGCTGAGGCGCATGCCGCCGGACAGAGCCTGAGCGAATTGCTGCCCAACTCCCAGGTGCCCTGGGGGCTGCGTACAGTGGATGGCAGCTACAACAATCTGGTGGAGGGCCGTACCTTCTGGGGCGCCGCCGACCAGGAGTTCCTCCTGTTGCTGGACCAACAGTTCCGCAACGACCAGGACGGCGACACCTTCGATATGAACGGTGCGGCGCCCGGTGGGCTGGTGACCAACACCGACTACGGCGCCGCCGGTAACGTGGCCGATGCCGACCCACGGATCATCTCCAACCTGATCGTCGACCAGACCATCAGCAACCCGGCGGCGGTACAGGTTTTCATTGATGCCGGGATGGGCGTGCTTGCCGACGGCAGCCAGCTGGACCCCGATGGCAACCCCTATCCCGTCGGCACCGTGCTGGATCTCGACGGTGTGGCGATTCCTGCCGGCCAGTCGTTATTTATTCCCAATACTGCGCCGGACGAAGGGCTTTCGGCCGGCTTCAATACCTGGTTCACCTTCTTCGGGCAGTTTTTCGACCATGGCCTGGACCTGGTCAACAAGGGCGACAACGGTTTCGTCTTCATTGCGCTGCAGCCGGACGATCCGCTGTACAACCCCGCCACGCCGCAGACCAACTTCATGGTCATCACCCGCGCCAGCGTCGAGGTGGATGCGGACGGCAACCGGGTGCACGTCAACCAGACCACGCCGTTCGTCGACCAGAACCAGACCTACAGCTCGCACGCTTCGCACCAGGTATTCCTGCGCGCCTATGTGCTGGTGGACGGCCAACCCATGGCCACCGGCAAGCTGCTGACCAACCGCGATCTGGGCGGCGATGGCATCTTCGGTACCGAGGACGACGTGGAACTGGGCGGCATGGCCACCTGGGCCGTGCTCAAGGCTCAGGCTCGCGATGTGCTGGGCATCGAACTGGACGATCAAGACGTCGGCCGGGTGCCGCTGCTGGCCACCGACCAGTACGGCAACTTCATCCCCGGCGCTAACGGCATGCCGCAACTGGTTACCGCCGGCGGCCTGGTCGAGGCCAGCCTGGATGCACCAGTGGACGCCTCCCTGGCGCTGACCACCGGTCATGGCTTCCTAGATGACATTGCCCATTCGGCCAACCCGTTCAACAGCCAGACCGGCGCGCCGCTGGTAGCCGATGCCGATGGTGTGGCCGGGGTCAATGACGGCCTGGCGGGCACCTACGACGATGAACTGCTCGACGCCCACTTCATGGCCGGCGATGGCCGGGTCAACGAGAACATCGGCCTGACCGCCGTGCATCATGTGTTCCACGCCGAGCACAACCGCCTGGTCGAACACACCAAGGACGTGGCCCTGCAGGCCGCCGCCGACGGTGATATCGCCTTCCTCAATCAGTGGCTGCTGCAGCCGGTCGGCGCGATTCCGGCCGATCTGTCGACCTTGGTATGGAACGGCGAACGGCTGTTCCAGGCCGCCAAGTTCGGTACCGAGATGCAGTACCAGCACCTGGTGTTCGAGGAGTTCGCCCGTAAGGTACAACCGCTGGTGGACGAGTTCCTCATCCCCAACGGTTACGATGCCACCATCAACCCGGCGATCATGGCCGAGTTCGCTCACACCGTGTATCGCTTCGGTCACTCGATGTTGACCGAGACCGTGGATCGCTTCGACCCGAGCTTCCAGAACGACAGCAGCATGGGCCTGATCGAGGCCTTCCTCAACCCATTGGCGTTCAATGACAACGGCACGCTGACGCCCGAAGAAGCTGCTGGCGCCATCGTCCGTGGCCTGACCCGGCAACTGGGCAACGAGATCGACGAGTTCGTCACCGGTGCTCTGCGCAGCAACCTGCTTGGCCTGCCGCTGGACCTGGCGGCGATCAATCTCGCCCGCGGTCGCGACACCGGCGTGCCATCGCTGAACGAGGCGCGCGCCGAGTTCTATGCCATGACCGGCGACAGCCAGCTCAAGCCCTACACCAGCTGGCTGGATTTCGCCCTGCACCTCAAGCACCCGGAATCGCTGATCAACTTCATCGCCGCCTACGGCACCCATGCCAGCATCACCGGGGTGACTTCGCTGGCGGCCAAGCGCGCGGCGGCCATGGATATCGTGTTCGGCGGTGGGGCGATTTCCGATGACGCGCGCATGGCCTTCCTCAACGGGCCGGCGGCCAGCACCGGGGTCAACGACATCGATTTCTGGATCGGTGGTCTGGCCGAGCAGATCATGCCCTTCGGCGGTATGCTCGGTTCCAGCTTCAACTTCGTTTTCGAGACGCAGATGGAGGCGCTGCAGAACGGCGACCGTTTCTACTACCTGGCGCGCCTGGACGGCCTCAACTTCCTCACCGAGATGGAGGACAACTCCTTCGCCAAACTGGTAATGCGCCATACCGACGCGGTGCACCTGCCGGCGGACATCTTCTCCAGACCGGGGCTGATCCTCGAGGTGAATCAGTCTGCGCAGTTCAACGACGGGCTCGGTAGCGCCGACCCGGTTGGCGACAATCCGCTGATCCCACTGGTGATCCGCGACAACCCGGAGACACCGGGTGTCGAAACCAACTACCTGCGTTACACCGGCGACGAGCATGTGGTGCTCGGCGGCACCGCAGGCGACGACGTGATGATCGGCAGCATCGGCGACGACACCCTGTGGGGCGACGGCGGCAATGACCGCCTGGAAGGCGGCGACGGCAACGACATGATTGAGGGCGGCGCCGGCCATGACATCATCACCGACAAGGGTGGCGATGATGTGCTCAAGGGTGGCGACGGCAATGACGTGATCCACGGCGGTAACGGCTTCAACCTGATCCTCGGCGGCCATGGCAACGACTTCATCATCACCGGTGAGGACGTTTCGGAGGTCTTTGCCGGCACTGGTAACGACTTCATCCTCGGCGCCAAGGGCAACCTGCAGACCATGGGTAACGAGGGCGACGACTGGATCGAGATCGGCACCCAGGACGGCGCGCCTGGCGACAACCTGGAACCCTTTGCCAGCGATAGCGTGAACGGCCATGACGTGTTCATCACGGGACCCGGCTTCGACGAGCTGATAGGCGAGGGCGGCGACGACATCATGGTCGGCTCCGAAGGCGCCGACCACTTCGATGGTGGCTCCGGTTTCGACTGGGCGGTGTACAAGAACGACCCCTTCGGGGTGAAGGTCGACCTGATCGTCGACGATTTCGTCGAGCCGCCGGTGGCTCCGTCCAATGCCGGTATCCTCGACCGTTTCGCCGAGGTGGAAGGTCTGTCCGGTTCGGCCCATGCCGATATCCTGCGCGGCGATAACGCCGACGCGGCGCTGATCGCCCAGGCCGGTGCCCGCGGCAGCGTACTGACGGCCGAGGGTATCGCCCGTATCGCCGGCATGCAGCAGATGCTCACCGAGTTCTTCGGGGCACCGCAGAGCTCCTTCGGCAGCGGCAACATCATCCTCGGCGGCGGCAGTAGTGACGTGCTGGAGGGACGCGGTGGCGACGACCTGCTCGACGGCGACCGCTGGCTCAACGTACGCATCAGCGTGCGCGCCGGGATGGATGCCGACGGTAATCCTAGCGGCCCGGAAATCGCGTCCTTCAACAGCATGAAGGACATGATGCACCTGATGCTCGACGGCACCTACAACCCCGGGCAACTGATGATCGTGCGCGAGATTCTCGACAGCGCCGATAGCTTCGATACTGCGTTGTATGCCGGCCCGCGCGAGAACTACACGGTGACCACGCTTGCCGGCGTGACCATCGTCACCGACAACGTCGGCGACGAAGGCACCGACCGCCTGCTCAATATCGAGCGCATCCAGTTTGCCGACAGCGCACTGGTGTGGGTCGGCGGCCAGTTCGTCGACGAAGTGGCCGGTACCCAGCAGGGCGGCAATTTCTCGCCCACGGGCACGCTGCAGATTCTCGATGCTGGCAGTGGTAATCCAGATAGCACCCCGGCGGTCGGTCAGTTGCTGCGGGTTTCGGCTGCTGGGGTCGTGGATGCGGACAATGCCGGAGGGCTGATCACCGGTCGGCCAGTCAGCTATGTCTGGCAGTACGAGGCAGAGCCCGGCTCGGGCATCTTCCAGGACATCATCGTCGAGGGCGGCGCCCGGCCGTCCACCCAGGATGGCGTTTCCTATCGCGTCACCCCCGATCTGGATGGTCTGGCAATCCGTGTGATCGCCACCTACCAGGACGATAACGGTGTGCTGGAGCGAGTGTCTTCCGCTGCCACTCAGCCGGTGGCTGGAGGCTCGATACCCTTGCCGCCGCCACCGCTGCCGGTGGAAAGCGATGTGGTCAGCCCCGGCAATGGTCTGCGCCTGATCCGCTCCGACCTGCAGTTCATCCTCGACCAGATTCTTATCGCCGAGCGCCATGCCGCCGGCGAGGACCTGATGGATATCATCCCCAACTCGCGCCTGCCCTGGGGCCTGCGTACGGTGGATGGCTCGTTCAACAACCTGGTGCCGGGGCAGCAGTACTTCGGCGCGGCGGATCAGCCGTTCCCGACCGCGACGACGCAGAACTTCATCAACGACCCGGATGGCGACAGCATCGATCTTAACGGGCCGTTACCGGGCGGTGTGTTCGTCAATGGCAACTATGCCTACGATCCGACCAACCCTGCCTCGCCGCGCGACGTGGTGGACGCCGACCCGCGGACCATCTCCAACCTGATCGTCGACCAGACCATCACCAACCTGGCGGCGGTGCAGGCCTATGTCGATGCCGGCCTGGGTACTCTGGACGCCAACGGCGTGCTGCTGGATCTCAACGGCCAGCCGATCCCGGGCGGGGTGCCGCTGTTCATTCCCAACAGTGCTCCGGACGAGGGGCTGTCGGCGGGCTTCAACTCCTGGTTCACCCTGTTCGGCCAGTTCTTCGATCACGGCCTGGACCTGGTCAACAAGGGCGGCAACGGCACGGTGTTCATCCCGCTGCAGCCTGATGATCCGCTCTATGTCGAGGGTGGCTCGGCCAACTTCATGGTACTGACGCGCGCCACCAACCAGGCGGTGCTGGCCGGTACGGACGGTGTGCTTGGCACCTCCGATGACGTGCATGTGCATGTCAACCAGACCACGCCTTTCGTCGACCAGAACCAGACCTACACCTCGCATGCCTCGCACCAGGTGTTCCTGCGCGAGTACGCCATGACCGACGAGGGCCCGGTGGCTACCGGGCGCCTGCTCAACGGTGCCGATGGCGGCCTGCCGACCTGGGCCGAAATCAAGGCCCAGGCGCTCGACATGCTGGGCATCGTGCTGAGCGATGCCGATGTGGTGAACGTGCCGCTGCTGGCCACCGACCAGTACGGCAAGTTCATCCCGGGTGGCAACGGCTATCCGCAGTTCGTCACCGGTGGTGGTCTGGTTTCCGCCGGGCCGGGTGGGGTGGAGGTGCCCAACGATGTGATTCGCACCAATCACGCCTTCCTCGACGATATTGCGCATAACGCCAACCCCTTCAACAGCCAGACTGGCGCGCTGAAGACGGCCGATGGCGACGATGCCGTGGGGCTGACCCTCGGCGGCGGGCAGAGCAGCGGCAACACCTACGACGATGAGCTGCTCGATGCCCACTTCATTACCGGCGACGGTCGCGGCAACGAGAATATCGGTCTGACCGCCATTCACCATGTGTTCCATGCCGAGCACAACCGCGTGGTGGCGCATACCAAGGACGTGGTGCTGGCCTCCAACGACATCAACTTCATCAACCAGTGGTTGCTGGAGCCGGTGAACAGTCTGCCGGGCAGCCCGGATGGCTTGGTGTGGAACGGCGAGCGGCTGTTCCAGGCCGCGCGTTTCGCCACCGAGATGCAGTATCAGCACCTGGTGTTCGAGGAGTTCGCGCGCAAGGTGCAGCCGCAGGTGGACGTGTTCTTCAACGCCACCCAGGTCTACGACAGCACCCTCAACCCGGCGATCCTCGCCGAGTTCGCCCACGTGGTATACCGCTTCGGCCACTCGATGCTGACCGAGACGGTAGATCGCTTCGACCCGAATTTCGTCTCCAGCGAACTGGGGTTGATTGAGGCCTTCCTCAATCCACTGATGTTCAACCAGTTGAGAAATCCGGACTTCGATCCACTACAGCCAGTGGGACCGGGCAATCCGGAATACATCACCGTCTCGGCGGAAGAAGCCGCTGGCGCCCTGGCGCGCGGCATGACCCGGCAGCTCGGCAACGAGATCGACGAGTTCGTCACCGAGGCCCTGCGCAACAACCTGCTTGGCCTACCGCTGGACCTGGCGACGATCAACCTGGCCCGTGGTCGCGATACCGGGGTGCCGTCGCTCAACGCGGCGCGTCAGGAGTTCTACAACATGACCGGCGATAGCCAGCTCAAGCCGTACACCAGCTGGGTCGACTTCGCCATGAACCTCAAGCACCAGACCTCGCTGGTCAACTTCATCGCCGCCTATGGTACGCATGAGGCGTTGCTGGCTCTCGACGTCAATACCCTGGCCGAGAAGCGGGCGGTGGCCTTCGCCCTGGTATTCGGCGGCACGGCGTTGATCAACGAGGGAACCGCCGAGGAGCGGTTGTTCGATGCCGATGGTGCTGGCGTCAACCGTGCCGCCTTCCTCTATGGTCCGGCGGCCACTACCGGGGTCAACGCCATCGACTTCTGGATCGGCGGCCTGGCCGAGAAGATCATGCCCTTCGGCGGCATGCTCGGCTCCACCTTCAACTTCGTCTTCGAGACGCAGATGGAGGCTTTGCAGGATGCCGACCGTTTCTACTACCTGGAGCGCCTGGCCGGTCTGAACATGCTCACCGAGATGGAGAACAACTTCTTCTCGCGCATTGTCATGGCCAACACCGATGCCACTCACCTGCCGGGAGATATCTTCTCCACCCCGGGCTTTATCCTCGAGGTGGACCAAGCCAGGCAGTACACCGGCCTGGGCGACGATGGCCGCGCCGATCCGGAAGGCGACAACCCGCTGCTGCCAGACGTTATGCGCGGGCCAAACTTCCTGCAGTACAACGGCGGCGAGCACGTGGTGCTCGGCGGCACGGACGGCAATGACACCCTGGTGGGCGGCATCGGCGACGACACCCTGTGGGGCGACGCCGGTAATGACCGCCTGGAGGGCGGCTTCGGCAACGACTTGCACATGGGCGGAGCCGGCGACGACATCATTACCGACATGGGCGGTGACGACATCATTCGCGCCGGCGAAGGCAACGACGTGGTGCATGCCGGCAACGGCATCAATCTGGTGATGGCTGGCCACGGCAAGGACTTCGTCATCTCCGGCGAAGACTCCACCGAGGTGTTCGGCGGCCCGGGCGACGACTTCATCCTCGGCACCCGCGGCAACGAGGCGCAGTTCGGTAACGAAGGCAACGACTGGCTGGAACTGGGCGGTCCCGACGGCAACGGCGGCGACAACTTCAACGAGTTCGGCCTGGACGACGTGATCGGCCATGACGTGTTCATCGGCGAGTTCGGCATCATCGACCGCATGGACGGCGAGGGTGGTGACGACATCATGTTCGGCAACGGTGGCGAGGGCGACCGCTACGTCGGTGGCTCCGGCTTCGACTGGGCGGGCTTCCGCGACGATCCGTTCGGGGTCAACGTCGACTTCCGTCTGCGCGCCTTCGATGAAACGCCGGTGGCACCGTCCGATGTGTCGGTGCTGGCGCGCTTCGAATTCATGGAAGGGCTGTCGGGCTCGCACCATGCCGATATTCTCAACGGCGACGACCGCGACGCCACGGCCATCGCTCTGTCCGGTGCCTACGGCAGCGTGCTGAGCGACGACTATATGGACATGGTCGACGGCTTGCGGGCGTTCATCAACCAACTGGCCGATCCACTGACCACCTCCGGCGAGGTCACCTCCTTTGGTGCGGGCAATATCATCCTCGGCGGCAATGGCAGCGATCTGATTGCCGGTAACGGCGGCGACGACCTGATCGACGGTGACATGTGGCTCAACGTGCGTATCAGCGTGCGTGCGAACAACGACGGTACGGGCCCGGAAATCGCCACCTTCAACAGCATGGTGCCGATGATCCCGTTCATGCTCAACGGCACCTACAACCCGGGGCAACTGGTCATCGTCCGCGAGCTGATGCCCGGTACGGTCGACCCGAACAACCTCGGGAACTCCTTCGATACGGCGGTCTACTCGGGGCTGATGTCCGAGTATGAAGTGATCGAGTGGGGCGACGGCCTGTGGGGCGTGCGTCATATCGGTCCGGCGCCCGTTGACAACGACGGTGACGGCCAGCTCGATGCGGTCGGCGCCGATGGCGCGGACATGATCCGCAATATCGAGCGCATCCAGTTCAACGATCAGGCCATGGTGCTGGTCGAAGGACGCAATGCCGAGGTGGAAGGCGTGCTGCGTATCAGCGACGGCTCGCCCAGTGTCGGCCAGGTGCTCAGCGTCTCGGCCGCGCTGGTGCGCGACGCCGACAACATCGGCGTCGGTAATCCGAACGGCGCCATCACCGGGCCGATCAGCTACTACTGGCAGGTGGATCCTGAGGGCGACGGTACCTTCGAAGATATCGTGACGGAAAACATCGGCGGCGAGGCCGCCCGTGCTACCGGCCCGAACTTCACCGTGACACCCGAGCTCGAGGGCCTGGCCCTGCGCGTCAAGGCGATCTACAAGGACGCTCACGGCGTGCTGGAGACCGTGTTCTCGACGCCAACCACGGCCGTTACTCTGGTGGGCGATCCGAACGACCTGCCGGTGGGCACGGTATCGCTCAGCAATCCGCTGCCGCTGAGTGGGCAACCCCTCTCTGCCATCCTGGACTTCACCGATGCCGATGGCTTGGCGGGTGTCGAATTCCACTATCAGTGGCAGCGCGGTGACGGGGTGAGCTTTACCGATATACCCGGTGCCAACAACGCGACGTTCCTGCCCGGCCAGGCCCTGGCCGGACAGATGCTCCGCGTGCTGGTCAGTTATACCGACAATGGCAATACCCTCGAACTGGTGACCTCGGTCGCCGTGATGCTCGGCCTGGGTATCGCCGGTACTGCCGGTGACGATCTGCTGATCGGCACGCCCGCCGTGGATATGCTCGAGGGCATGGCAGGCAACGACACCCTCATCGGTCTGGCCAGCGATGACCTGCTCTATGGCGGCGAAGGCAATGACTTCATCGATGGTGGAGAAGGCGATGACCTGATGGTCGGTGGCCCGGGCAACGATACCTATGTAGTCGACAGTGTTGGCGATCAGGTCGTTGAGCTGGCCGGCGAGGGCACGGATACCGTGCGGACCACGCTCGCCAGTTACAGCCTGGGCGATCAGGTGGAGAACCTGACTTTCATCGGCACGGGCAACTTCACCGGCGCCGGCAATGCGCTCAGTAACCTGATCATCGGCGGTACCGGGGATGACACGCTGCAGGGCGGCGATGGCAACGATACCCTGCAAGGCGGCACTGGCAATGATCTGCTCGATGGCGGCACAGGTACCGACAGCATGAGTGGCGGTGCTGGTGACGATATCTACAGGGTGGATAACTTCGCCGATCAGGTCAACGAGGCGGCCAATGCCGGCAACGATACCGTGCTCACCACACTGGCCAGTTACGTGCTGGGCGCCAACGTTGAGAATCTCAGCTTCATCGGCGTCGGGGCGTTCGTCGGAACCGGTAATACCCTGGCCAACGTCATCGTCGGTGGCGGCAGTAACGACACGCTCAACGGTGGGGCGGGTAACGACACCCTGATTGGTGGCACGGGCGCCGACATCATGATCGGCGGTGCTGGCAACGATACCTATGAGGTCGACGAAGTCGGTGATCAGGTCGTGGAAGGTGCGGGCGGCGGTACGGATCTGGTTCGCACCACGCTGACCAGCTACACCCTGGGCGCCAATGTCGAGCACCTGACCTACCTCGGCGCGGATGCCTTCACCGGTACCGGTAACGGCTTGGCCAATACCATCATCGGCGGGACGGGCAATGATGTGCTCGATGGTGGGGCTGGCAACGACTCCATGAGCGGTGGTACCGGCAACGATACCTATGTGGTCAACGCGGCTGGCGATCAGGTGGTCGAGGAGGTAGATGGCGGAACCGATACGGTCAGTACGACGCTGGCCAGCTACACCCTGGGTGCCAATGTCGAGAACCTGTTCAAGGTCAATGGCGGCAACTTCACCGGTACGGGTAATGCCTTGGCCAACCAAATCGTCGGCGGCAGCGGTAACGATGTGCTCAACGGCCTGGCCGGCGATGATGTGCTGGAAGGTGGTGTGGGCAACGACACCCTGGATGGTGGCACGGGCGACGACCTGATGATCGGTGGTGCCGGCAACGACACCTACGTGGTCGACAGCCTCGGCGACCAGCTAATCGAGGAGGAGGGAGGCGGCACCGACACTGTGCGCACAACGCTGAACAACTACACCCTGGCTGCATTCGTCGAACACCTGACCTTCATCGGTGCAGGCAATTTCGTCGGAACCGGCAATGCTCTGGCCAATACCATCACTGGTGGTGCAGGCAACGATGTGCTCGATGGTGGGGCGGGCGCAGACCGCATGGTCGGTGGCGCCGGTAGCGATTTCTACTACGTCGACAATGCCGGCGATGTGGTGGTGGAAGCGGCAGGCGCTGGCGCCGACACGGTGTACTCGACCCTGGCCAATTACACTCTGAGTGCCAATGTCGAGAACCTGATCCATGGCGGGGTCGGCAGCACTGTGGCCAACGGTAATACGCTGGCCAACGTGATGCAGGGCAATCTGGGCAACGACGTGCTCAATGGCCTGGGTGGCAACGATACCCTGCAGGGCATGGACGGCGACGATACCCTCGATGGTGGCGCCGGCAATGACCTGCTCGAGGGTGGCGGTGGTGATGACATCCTTCTCGGCGGGGCCGGCAATGACACCCTGATCGGGGGCAGCGGCAACGACTTCCTCGATGGTGGTGCGGGCAATGACCTCATGCGTGGTGGTAGCGGCAATGACATTTACGTGGTCAATGCGGTTGGCGATCAGGTCATCGAAGAGGCCGATGAGGGCATCGATACGGTACGCACCACTCTGGCCACCTACACCCTGGGGGCCAATGTCGAGAATCTGGTCAAGATCAACGGCGGAGCCTTCACCGGCAACGGCAACGAGCTGGCCAACCAGATCGTCGGCGGAGGTGCTAACGACGTGCTCAACGGCCTGGCCGGTGACGATGTGCTGGAAGGCGGTGCCGGTAACGACACGCTCAACGGCGGCGAGGGTGACGACCTGATGGTCGGCGGTGTCGGCAACGACACCTATGTGGTCGACAGTGTGGGCGACCAGGTAGTGGAGGGCGTTGGTGCAGGAACCGACACGGTGCGCACCACGCTGTCCAGTTACACCCTGGGCGACAACGTGGAGCATCTCACCTTCATCGGCGCCGGCAACTTCAGCGGTACCGGTAATGCCCTCAACAATACCCTCACCGGCGGTGCCGGAGACGACGTGCTGGACGGTGGCGCAGGCATCGACCGTCTTGTCGGTGGTGCGGGTAACGACAGTTACTACGTCGATGTTGCGGGAGATGTGATCGTCGAGGCGGCCAATGGCGGAGTGGATACGGTGTACTCCAGCAGTGCCAGCTACATCCTGGGCGCCAATGTGGAAAACCTGGTGCATATCGGCGGCAACGCCACAAATGCGGCCGGTAATGGCTTGGCCAACACGATGTCTGGCGGTGTAGGCAATGACACCCTCAGTGGGTTGGGCGGCAACGATCTGCTGTATGGCGGCGAAGGTAACGACACCCTGATAGGCGGCGCCGGTATCGATCAGCTGTACGGCGAGGCCGGCAATGACACCCTGCTGGGCGGTGACGGCAACGACCTGCTGGATGGTGACGATGGCAACGATGTGCTGATCGGTGGCCTGGGCAACGACGTGATGACCGGTGGCGCTGGCGATGACTTCATGGATGCCAGTCAGGGCAACGACATCCTGGTGTTCGGTGCGAACTTTGGCAACGACACCGTGATCGGCTTCGATGCCAATCCGGCTGGTGGTCAGGATCTGCTGAACATCGCGGCCTTCGGTCTGACGCTGGACACCTTCGCCAGCCGGGTCGCCATCGGCGATGCCGGAAACGACACGGTGGTGACCATCAATGGCGTCGATGGCGGCACCATCACCCTGGTTGGAGTCACCAATCACACCACGGTGACGGTAGCTGACTTCCAGTTGAGTTGAGTCGGGAAGCATGGTGCCTGGCTTTGCCAGGCACCATGGCGACAAGGGTATAAACCTTGAGGGGAGCATATTCGATGAGTGACAAGATCAAGGTGGGCATAGTCGACGACCATCCACTGCTACGGCAGGGGGTCGCCGCGACCCTGGGCCGGGTCGAGGACTTCGAGGTAGTGGAGCAGGGCGGTTGCGCCGACGAAGCGCGGGAAATTTCCGCGCGCTGTCAGCCCGATGTGCTGCTGATGGATGTCAACATGCCGGGCGATACCTTCGCTGCGGTACGCGCCATCAGCAAGGCGCAGCCGAAGGTCAAGGTGTTGATGCTGACGGTGTCGGAGTCCGAGGACGACGCCTATTCGGCCCTGGAGGGCGGCGCCCAGGGCTACGTGCTAAAGGGGGTCAGTGGTCCTGAGCTGATTCAGGCGATTCGCACCGTGGCCAAGGGTGAAACATTTATCACCCCGGCGCTGGCGACGCGCCTGCTGAGCAACTTCCGCAAGCACCAGACCGAGCAGCGTGGGGTAGACCTCACCCACCGCGAAGAACAGATCATCCGCGAGGTCGCCAACGGTCTGACCAATCGTGAGGTGGCGGCCAAGCTGGGTTTGAGCGAGAAGACGGTGAAGTACTACATGACCAACGTGATGCAGAAGCTGCATGCGCGCAATCGTGTCGAGGCGGTGGCGGCAGTGCGCCGCTATTGGGAAAGCCACAAGACCTGGACGGTAGGCATCGGTGCGCCGTGACGGCACAGGTGTTACTGGCAGTTTTCGTCATCGTGTAAATCGAATCTGGCCGTGACCCGGGTACCTTGCCCGGGGGCCGATTCGAGCTCGAACGTCCCGCCCAGAGACTCCACCCGATAGCGCATGCCCACCAGTCCCAGGCGCGAGCGATGTGACCCTGTCGCGGCCTGAAGACCCTGATCAATGCCTGCGCCGGCGTCCGCCACCTGTACTTCCAGTACGCCCTGCCGGCACTCGGCACTGACCCGCTGTCCCTGGCCGCCGGCATGGTGGAAGGCGTTGTTCAACGCCTCCTGTACCAGCCGGTAGACGCAGATCTTGTAGGGCAGACTCAGCGCCTCGGGTAACTCGCCGAGATCTAGCTGCACCTTGGTTTCGCTGCGCTGTTCATGGCGTTGCACCACCAGCTTGAGCAACTCGTCCAGGCTCAGCTCGTTGATCTCCGGCAGCGCCAGGCCGCGGGAGATGCCGCGGATCTCGCACAGGCTGTCCTGGGCGGCGCTGCGGATGGTCTCCAGCGCATCGTTCTGCCCCGTTGGGCAAAGTTCGGCGAGCTCGTCCAGACGCAGCAGGATCAGGGTCAGGAGCTGCGCCGGGCCGTCGTGCAGATCGGCGCCCAGGCGCCGGTGGGTCAGCTCGTTGATGGTGGCGAACTCCTGGCTGGCGGTGCTGACCCGGCGTTGCAGCGCGGCGTTCTGCTGGTGCAAGGCCTCCTGCTCGCGCATCTGCTGACGCAGGATCGCCTGCTGGCGCTCGATGATGCGGTCGCCGCGGCGGACGATGAGAAACAGCAACAGGAGCATGGCCAGGGTGGCGGCGGCGATGATCGCCCAGACCTGCTGGTGGATGCTGCCGATCTCGTGCTCCATCTCGTAGAATTCACCGATGGCGATGATCCGTCCGCTACCGAACTCGCGCAGCGGCACGTAGGTCTCGTACAGCGGTCGGTTGAAGCTGCGCTCGTAGGCGTGCTCGTCATGATCCAGCGGGCTCAGGCGGGTGACCACCTTGCCCTGCATGGCCTCGGCGATGGGGCCGGCCGGGTGATAGTAGAAGACCGGCCGTTTGCTGGTGCTGTAGACGTTGCGCCCATCGGGCAACCAGATCTTCACCGAAACGATGTGCTGTTTGAGCGACGTGTCTTTCATCAGGTTGTCGATGGCTTGCACGCTTTCGGTTTTCAGCGTGCTGGCCGAGGCCAGTTCCTGCACATATTCGTCCAGATACGCTTCCATGTAGATGGCCGCGCCTTCGCCGGCGCTGTGCGCGGCTGCCAGCCTGATCTGCTGGCTGACCAGGCTGCCGACGAAGGCCATGCTCAGGCCCAGGATCAATGCGGCGAGCAGGATGAATTGAGTCGAGCGGTTGAGCCCGGCCAGAGGGTGCCAGAGGCGCTGAGGCCAGGTGTCTGGCGATTCGACCATGGTCTGATCTGCAGGCTCGACGAAAGTCTTCGAATTTGATTCGACCTTTGCCTCTGTGGCCATTCGCCTTGCTCCCCGATGCTGGTGACAAGCGCTTTGTGCAGGCAGCCGATGCAATCAGTCGACGCCTGTCTCAACAAGCTAGTCCAGGATGCGCTGCGGGGCGGCTTTTATAGCGGTTGCCGCCTCGACTGGAGTAGCGACGATGCCCGTAGAGCGGTACCGGCATCGGCTGGACCTTAGCTTGACCTGGCCCCCCGCAGGGCCCTTGCAGTCGAGTGTGAGCGTGCTGGAGTCGCCGCGCAGGAGAGGGCGCGCAACTTTGGGCGTGCTCATCCGGGAAGGTAAAACATGGCTTTGCGCCTCGTTGTCAGAAGTCGATCGGTGGACAGTCCAGCCGATCCGTTCGCGCTGCGTTTTCACGGGCCACCACCACCCTGAATGGTCGGCGAGCTTGAAGCTTGCCGCCTATCGCGGGGTGTGCGGCGCAGTTGCCTGCCACATCCCCTCTCTTTTTGTACTTGTTCGCCAACGTCCGACCACGCCGTTGCAATGTTGCCGTATGCATGTGGTTTTCCTGACCTGAACGTCAGTTGTACTCAGCATTGAGGGAACAAAGATGGCCACTCTAACCGTCAATCAAGCCGATCTTGTTTTAATTCTCCAGCAGATCAAGATTTCCGAAGCCCATGCCGCCGGCGAGTCGCTCTATGACCTGGTAGGCAATCCACTGTTGCCTTGGGGCCTGCGTACCGTCGATGGCACCTATAACAACCTGGTGCCGGGCCAACATTACTATGGCTCGGCCGATCAACTGATGCCCCGCCTGCTCGATCCGGTATTCCGCGATGCAGAAAATGGTATCGATGGGCCGGGCGCTCCTCCCGGTTTCCCCACTGGCAGCCAAAGCACCAGCTATGCCCAGACCAGCGGCTACGTGGTCGACTCGCAGCCTCGCACCATCAGCAACCTGATCGTCGACCAGAGCCTGGGTAATCTGGCTGCGGTTATAGCCGCACTCGACTACGCCGGTTCGGAAAACTCCTTTGCCGATGCACAACAGGTAATGCAGGCTCACAACGCCTTGAAAACGGCCGAAAACGCCGCCGCTGGCAACAGCGCCCAGGTGCAGGCCAGCGCTGCTACGTTGGCCGCTTCCACGGCTGCTGCTCAGACCGCCGCCTCCACGGCCGCGGCCGCGCAAGCACAGGCCAACCAGGATGCCCAGGTCTATAGCGATGCGCTGGCTGTGGTCGCCAGTGCGGTAGAGGTGCAGAGCCTGGCCCTGCAGGCCTACATGGCTGCCATTGGTACGCCGAACGAAGGCGCTGCCCAGGCCGCCTTCCTCAGTGCGGCGATCGCCACCGCCCAGGCCCAGGCTGATGCCAATGCCAAAGCCACGGTGGCCGCCGAGTCTGCTGCTGCCGCGCAGGCTGCCAGCCAGCAGGCGCAGGCAGCAGCCACACAGCTGGCCAGCGACACTGCTGCCCACCAGGCCGTACTGGCCGAGGCTGCCGCCGACGATGCTGCGGTCGTTGCCGCTTCGGCGGCGCTGGATACGCTGCTGGACGAGTTCGGCATCGTGGTGGAAAACGGCACGGTCGTGATCCCCAATATCGCCCCGGACGAAGGCCTGACCGCGCCGTTCAACTCCTGGATGACACTGTTCGGCCAGTTCTTCGACCATGGTCTGGATCTGGTCAACAAAGGTGGCAGTGGCACCGTGTATATCCCGCTACAGCCAGACGACCCACTGTACGTCGAGGGTTCGCACAGCAACTTCATGGTGGTCACTCGCGCTACCAACCAACCCGGGGCAGATGGCATTCTCGGCACGGCTGACGATATTCGCGAGCACACCAACCAGACCACGCCCTTCATCGACCAGAACCAGACCTACACCTCGCACGCCTCGCACCAGGTGTTCCTGCGCGAGTACGTGATGGTCGACGGCAAGCCAATGGCTACTGGGCATATGCTCGACGGCCAGAACGGTGGCCTGGCCACTTGGGCCGAGATCAAGGCGCAGGCCCGCGAGATGCTCGGTATCAATCTCACCGATGCCGACGTGACCAACGTGCCGCTGCTGGCCACTGACCAGTACGGCCAATTCATTCGTGGCGAGAACGGCTTTGCCATGTTGATCATGCCGGGCAACCCGCCAGTACAGGTAGAGGGCGATCCGGACAATCCCATCAGCACCCAGGGAGCCCTGCGCACCGGTCATGCCTTCCTCGACGATATCGCCCATAACGCGGTACCGGTGATAGTCGGCGGCCAATTGGTGGCCGATGCCGATGAGGTGGCCGGCAATGCCGTGGCAGTCAACCCCATGACCGGACGCAACCTCGAGTACGACAACGAACTGCTCGATGCCCACTTCATCACCGGCGACGGCCGCGGCAACGAGAATATCGGCCTGACCGCGGTGCACCATGTGTTCCACGCCGAGCACAATCGTCTGGTCGAGGCCAACAAGCAGACCATTCTCGATACCGGCGATCTGGCCTTTATCAACGAGTGGCTGTTGGTACCGGTGAGCGAGGTGCCGGGAAGTGCCGATGGGCTGATCTGGAACGGTGAGCGCTTGTTCCAGGCCGCGCGTTTCGTCAACGAGATGCAGTACCAGCACCTGGTGTTCGAGGAATTCGCCCGTACCGTGCAGCCGTTGGTGGACGTGTTCGTATTCTCCAACACGGCGGACATCGATCCGGCCATCGTTGCCGAGTTCGCCCATGTGGTGTACCGCTTTGGCCACTCCATGCTTAACGAGACGGTGGCGCGCCTGGACAACAGCATGCAGTCCAGCGACGTCGGCCTGATCGAGGCCTTCCTTAACCCCATCGAGTTCACCCAGGGCGGCACCCTCACCGCCGATCAGGCCGCTGGCTCGATCATCCGCGGCATGACCCGGCAGACCGGCAACGAGATCGACGAATTCGTCACCGAGGCGCTGCGCAACAACCTGGTCGGCCTGCCGTTGGACCTGGCGGCGATCAACATCGCCCGCGGTCGCGACACCGGGGTTCCTTCGCTGAACAACGCCCGTGCGCAGTTCTACGAAATGACCGGCGATAGCCAGCTCAAGCCTTACGATAGCTGGATCGACTTCACCCTGAACATCAAGACACCGGCCTCGATCATCAACTTCATCGCCGCCTACGGTACGCACAGCAGCATCACCTCGGCCACCACCCTGGAGGCCAAGCGCGATGCCGCCATGGCCCTGGTGCTGGGAGGAGCGGGCGCACCGGCGGACCGCGATGACTTCCTCAACGCACGCGGCGAGTATGCCGTGAACAAGGGCGGGCTGGATCTGGTGGACTTCTGGATCGGTGGGTTGGCCGAGCAGAACATGCCGTTCGGCGGCATTCTCGGTTCCACCTTCAACTTCGTCTTCGAAGTGCAGATGGAGAACCTGCAGAACGGCGACCGCTTCTACTACCTCAGCCGTACCCAGGGCATGAACCTGCTCAACGAACTGGAAGCCAACAGTTTCGCCGCGCTGGTGATGCGCAACACCGACCTGGGCGACCCCAACGCCTCGCACTTGCCGGGGGCGCTGTTCCAGCGCGTGGACTACATCCTCGAACTGGACATGAACCGTCAGCAGTATGCCGATCCGGTGGGCAGCAACCCGATCCTCAACGCCCTGGCGCCGCTGGTTATTCGTGACAATCCAGCCACAGCAGGACCGGACAGCAATTACCTGCGCTACACCGGCGATGCCCATGTGGTGCTGGGTGGCACCAACGGTGATGACATCCTGATCGGCGGAGCAGGCGACGATACCTTGTGGGGCGACGGCGGTAACGACCGGCTGGAAGGCGGTTACGGCATCGACCATATCTTCGGTGGCGCTGGCGACGACATCATTACCGATATCGGCGATGCCGACGTGATCCATGGCGATGACGGCAACGACGTGATCCACACCGGTCCCGGCCTCGATCTGGTGTTCGGTGGCGGCGGCATGGACTTCATCTATGGCGGGCCGGACGGTAAGGAAATCTTCGGCGGGCGTGACAACGACTTCATCTTCAGCGGCGACGGGCCCAGCTTCATCCTCGGCAACGAGGGCGACGACTGGATGGAGGGCGGCGCCGGTTTCGACACCCTGGCCGGCGACAACTCGGAGTTGTTCTTCAACAGCCCGATCATCGGTCACGACGTGATGATGGGTGGCGGCAACGACAACGACTATGACGGCGAGTCCGGCGACGACATCATGGTTCAGGGCGCCGGCATCCATCGTAACGAGGGCATGTGGGGCTTCGACTGGGCGATCCACAAGGGCAATACCCTGGCGGCCTATTCCGATCTAACCACGCCGATCTTCGCCACCGACTTCGAAGACATCCTGCGCGACCGCTTCGATCAGGTCGAAGGGCTGTCCGGCTGGATTCACGACGATCAGTTGTTCGGCGACGACCGCGTGAATGACACCGCGGCCGGTGAGAACTCGTTGTTCAACCACGAGCTGACCCTGTCCGGGATGAACCGTATCGCCGGGCTGGAGGCTGTACTCGGGATGATGGCCGAGCCACGCGACAACCCGCACGATGCCTCCGACCCGGTGGTGTTCAGCGGCGGCAATATCCTGCTCGGCGGGGGCGGCAGCGATGTTATCGAGGGGCGTGCCGGTAACGATGTGATCGATGGCGACGCCTGGCTCAACGTGCGCATCAGCGTGCGCAGCAAGCTCGACCCGAGCATCGAGCTGTTCAGCGTCGATAGCATGAAGGAGATCCAGGCACGGATGTTCTCTGGTGAGATCAACCCGAGCCAGCTGCATATCGTGCGCGAGATTCTCGACGGCAATCAGGAGGGCGACATCGACACCGCGGTATTCAGCGGCGCGTTCGCCAACTACGAGCTGGTCGAGACCTTCGACGGCACCGGCAGCTATCTGGTGGTGGACAACGTCGGCACCGACGGCACCGACCTGATCCGCAACATCGAACGGCTGCAGTTCGCTGACCAGGTGGTCTGGTTGATCGACCGCCCGGCCGAAGGCACGGTGTCGATCAGCAATATGGCGCCGGCCGAGGACGAGATGCTGCTGGCTGCCGCCACCGTCAGCGATCCCAATGGCACCGAATTCGCTGTGCTCAGCTACGCCTGGCAGGCGCTGGTGGCCGGCGAGTGGGTGCAGGTCGGTACGGGGCAGAGTTTCACCCCCGGCGATGCCGAGGTCGGGCTGGCGCTGCGCGTGGTGGTCAGCTTCAACGATGACATGGGCAACCCGGAGAGCCTGGTGTCCGCGGTCACCGCGCCGGTGCTCAACGTCAACGATGCGCCGACCGGCTTGCCGCAACTCAACAATGCTTCGCCCAGTGTCGGTCAGGTGCTGATCGCCTCCACGGCGATGATCGCCGATGCCGACGGCTTGGTCGGGGTGACCTTCGCCTACCAGTGGCAGGTCGGTAGTGGCAGTAGCTTCAGCAATATCGCCGGCGCCACCGCACAGTCCTTCACCCTGACGGCGGCTCAGGCCGGCCAACAGGTGCGGGTGCAGGTCAGCTACACCGACAACCGCGGCACCTTCGAGTCGCTGACCTCGGCGGCCACGGCGGTGGTAGCCAGTGCGGTGATCATGGGCACCAACGCGGCCAATACGCTCAACGGCACCGCGCTGGACGACCATATCCTCGGCCTGGGCGGCAACGACGTGCTCAACGGTCTGGCCGGTAACGACATCCTCGATGGCGGCGCCGGCAACGACACCCTGGATGGCGGCCTCGGCGCCGATGTCATGCTCGGCGGCCTGGGCAACGACATCTATATCGTCGACAACCTCGGCGATCAGGTGATCGAGGCCGCCGGCGCCGGCACCGATACCGTGCGCACCACGCTGCTCAGTTATGGCCTGGGCGAGAACGTCGAGCACCTGACCTTTATCGGCAGCGGCAACTTCACCGGCTACGGCAACGCCCTGGCCAATACCATAACGGGAGGAGATGGCAACGATGTGCTCGATGGCGGCGCCGGCGCCGACCGCTTGGTCGGCGGGCTGGGCAACGACAGCTACTATGTCGACGATGCCGGCGACGTGACGGTCGAGACCGCTGGTGGCGGTATCGATACCGTCTACTCCACTGCCTCCAGCTATACCCTGCGGGCCAATGTGGAGAACTATGTGCATCTCGGCACAGGCGCTGCCGATGCCACCGGCAACGGCCTGGCCAACCAGATGACTGGCGGCGCGGCCGCCGACATCCTGCGCGGCCAGGGCGGCGACGATGTGCTCAGCGGCATGGGCGGCAACGACACGCTCTACGGCGGAGCCGGTGCCGACAGTCTGTTGGGAGGCGAGGGGGCCGATACCCTGTTCGGTGAGGGTGGCAACGACATCCTCGACGGCGGCGACGGTGACGACATCCTCGATGGTGGTGCGGGTAACGACATCATGATCGGCGGTGCCGGCAACGACACTCTGTATGCCGATCAGGGCAACGACATCCTCGTGTTCGGCCCCAACTTCGGTAGCGACACCATCATCGGTTTCGACGCCAACCCGGCTGGAGGGCAGGACCTGCTCAACATCGCGGCGTTCAATCTGACGGCGGCGACTTTCGCCAGTCGGGTATCAATCGCCGATGCTGGCAACGATGTGTTGGTGACGGTGGGCGGTGCAGATGGCGGCAATATCCGCCTGGTCGGTGTGACCGACCACACCAGCGTGACCATCGCCGACTTCCAGTTGGTATGAGGTGGCGTGATCCCTGGCGTTCGGATCACGCACGGTAGCCAAAGTCGGCGCCAGGTTGGCTGCGGAGCATCGCCTGCGGGGGCGGTGCTCCGTGGTCTTCTTTGCAGGGGGGCGGAGTATCGCAAAAAGTTGCGGTATGACGCATGTCGAGTTCCGTGCGCGTGGTAACGTAATACGCAGTTACATTTACCTAACCGTGCCTATGGAGTTCCCATGTCGATCAAGGATTCGATCCTGGCAGTCGCGCTGGCTGCTGTCCTGCCGTTCACCTGTGTTGCATACGCCAATCCCGAGACCGAGCCAGAAAACGCTGCGGTCGACGCCGAGGTCATCGAGACCGAGGATGCGGCGCAATACATCAGTCCTGAAGAATTCGTCGCTAGCCTGGAGTTCAAGAGCGGCCGCGTCGTCCTGGGCAACGATCTGGCCACCCTCAACCTGCCCGATACCCTGGTGTTTCTCGACGGTGAGAACGCCCAGCGCCTGCTGGTCGACGGCTGGGGCAACCCGCCGGATGACGTCCCGCCGCTGGGCATGATCCTGCCGGCAGGTGTGTCACCGTTGGCCGACGAATCTTGGGGTGTGACCGTCGAATACGAAGACAGTGGCTACGTGTCCGACGAGGATGCTGCCGATATCGACTACGGCGACATGCTCAAGGACATGCAGGCCGACATGCGCGAGGCCAATACCTGGCGTGAAGAGAACGGCTACGAGGCCGTGCAACTGGTCGGCTGGGCTGCCGAGCCGCACTACGATGCCGAAGGCAAGAAGCTGTATTGGGCCAAGGAGCTGAAGTTTGGCGACAGCGATGCCAATACCCTGAACTACAACATTCGCGTCTTGGGCCGTAAGGGTGTGCTGGTGCTGAACTTCGTCGCCAATATGGATCAACTGGCGGAAATCGAGGCCAGCGTGCCGGCTGTGCTGGCCGCGACCGAGTTCAACCCCGGTCAGCGCTATGCCGAGTTCGACCCGGATCTGGATACCGTAGCCGCATACGGCCTGGGCGCGCTGGTCGCCGGTAAGGTGGCGGCCAAGACGGGTCTGTTGGCGCTGCTGCTGGTGCTGCTGAAGAAGTTCTGGTTCATCCCGGTGGTGCTGGGCGGCTGGCTGTTCAAGCGCATTGGCATGCGCAAGAAGCAAGCTCCGGTCGACGCAGTGAGCGCTCCGGTCGCACCGGTAGCCGAGGCCAAACCGCAAGAGCCAGCGCAAACGGTGATGGATCTGAACAAACCGGACGATGCGGACAAACGCTGAGTTCAGTCCGTAGCCCGGATGCAATCCGGGGGCTCTTTCGCAGTATTCCCGGATTGCATCCGGGCTACAAAAACGCCGCGAATCCTGTGCAGGGTTCGCGGCGTTTCTCGTTGCGGCTTAGCTTATTTGGACAGGTACTTCATGCCGTCTTCCAGGCCCTGCAGGGTCAGCGGGTACATGCGCTCTTCCATCAGCTCGCGTACCAGGCCGGTGGAGGCGGTGTAGTTCCAGGTGTCCTTGGGGTAGGGGTTGATCCAGATGATCTTCTTGAATTTCTCGGTGAAGCGCTTCATCCAGACGTAGCCGGCTTCCTCGTTCCAGTGTTCGACGCTGCCGCCGGCCTGGGTGATTTCGTAGGGCGCCATGGCCGCGTCGCCGACGAACACCACCTTGTAGTCGGCGCCGTACTTGTGCAACAGGTCCATCGTCGAGGTGCGCTCGCTGGTGCGGCGCATGTTGTTCTTCCACACGCTCTCGTAGATGAAATTGTGGAAGTAGAAGTATTCCAGGTGCTTGAACTCGGTCTTGCAGGCGCTGAACAGCTCCTCGCAGACCTTGACGTGGGCGTCCATCGAACCGCCGATATCCAGCAGCAGCAGGAGCTTGACCGTGTTGCGTCGCTCCGGGCGCATCTGGATATTGAGCAGGCCGCCATCTTTCGCCGTGTGGTCGATGGTGCCGTCCAGATCGAGCTCTTCGGCGGCGCCCTGGCGGGCGAACTTGCGCAGGCGGCGCAACGCCACCTTGATGTTGCGCGTGCCCAGCTCGACCTGATCGTCGAGGTTCTTGTACTCGCGCTGGTCCCACACCTTGGCGGCCTTGCCCTGGCGCTTGCCGGCATCGCCGACGCGAATGCCTTCCGGGTTGTAGCCGCCGGAGCCGAACGGGCTGGTGCCGCCGGTGCCGATCCACTTGTTGCCGCCGGCGTGCTTCTCTTTTTGCTCCTCGAGGCGTTTCTTGAACTCCTCGATCAGCTTGTCCAGGCCGCCGAGACTCTGGATCTGCGCCTTTTCCTCGTCGCTCAGCAGACGCTCGAATTCCTTGCGCAGCCATTCCTCGGGGATCATCGCCTCGATGTGTTCGTTGAGGTTTTCCAGGCCCTTGAAGTAGGCGCCGAAGGCCCGGTCGAACTTGTCGAAGTGGCGTTCGTCCTTCACCAGGATCGCGCGCGCCAGGTAGTAGAACTCGTCCATGTCGGCGAACACGACGTTGTGCTTGAGCGCGTTGATCAGGTCGAGCAGCTCGCGCACCGACACCGGCACCTTGGCCGCGCGCATTTCGTTGAACAGGTTGAGCAGCATGGCTGCACCCTCACTTGCAGAATCATTCCCCGTTTGGGGCGCTCTGTGTAGGAGCCAGCTTGCTGGCGATCAGTGACATCGGCAGTGCGTCGGATCGCCAGCAAGCTGGCTCCTACAGTTTCAGATCAGTGTCCGTTACCGAGAAGCGCGGCGGGTCATGAAGGCCAGGCGCTCGAGTAGCTGTACATCCTGCTCGTTCTTCACCAGAGCACCGGCCAGCGGCGGGATGGCCTTGGTCGGGTCGCGTTCGCGCAGCACGGCTTCACCGATATTGTCGGCCATCAGCAACTTGAGCCAGTCCACCAGTTCGCTGGTCGAGGGCTTCTTCTTCAGGCCCGGTACCTTGCGCACGTCGAAGAACACGTCCAGCGCTTCGGCCACCAGCTCGCCGCTGATGTTGGGATAGTGCACATCGACGATCTTCTTCAGGGTGTCGCGATCCGGGAAGGCGATGTAGTGGAAGAAGCAGCGGCGTAGGAAGGCGTCCGGCAGTTCCTTCTCGTTGTTCGAGGTGATGATGATGATCGGGCGCTGCTTGGCCTTGATCGTCTCGTTGGTCTCGTAAACGTAGAACTCCATCTTGTCGAGTTCCTGCAACAGGTCGTTGGGGAACTCGATGTCGGCCTTGTCGATCTCGTCGATCAGCAGGATCACGCGTTCGTCGGCCTCGAAGGCCTCCCACAGCTTGCCTTTCTTGATGTAGTTGCGAACGTCGTGAACCTTGTCGGAATCGAGCTGCGAATCGCGCAAGCGGCTGACCGCATCGTATTCATACAGGCCCTGATGCGCCTTGGTGGTGGATTTGATGTGCCAGGTGATCAACTTGGCGCCGAAGGCCTCGGCCAGTTGTTCGGCAAGCATGGTCTTGCCGGTGCCCGGTTCACCCTTGACCAGCAGCGGGCGCTGCAGGGTGATGGCGGCGTTGACCGCGAGTTTGAGGTCGGCGGTGGCGACGTAGGACTGGGTGCCTTCGAACTTCATCGGAAAATCCTCGGAACGGTAACGCGCGGGGCCGGCCCGCAGCAGAAATTCAGAGCGCGACTATAACGCGCCGCTCCGGTGGCTGTGAACGCAGACGCAGTATTCAGTCACTGAATGGGCGGTCACCGCTGCTTACGACTACAGCTCAGCTGCCATCCTGCTGAGGTGGCGGGCGTTCGTAGCGGGGCGTGAAGGCTTCGACGAAACCATTGCGCAGGATGGCGATGAAGGCCTGGAAGGCGCTGGTCTGCTGGTTGTGCACACTGCCGCTGAGTTCGACGCGGGTGGCGAACTGGTCGCGGCGCTGGTTCTTCAGCAGTGTCTCGCTGCCACCGACGATGGCCTCCCAAAGCGAGCGCAGCACGCCTTTATCTTCGTCTTCGACGTCCTGCTCCCAGTCGAACACCTCGACGTCACGCAGCAGGGGTTTGATGTAGCCGTTGAGCTGGGCGTTCTCGGCTTGCGCTTCGATGACCAGGTCGCCGTTGCCGCGCTTGAAGTCGAAGCGGCCGTAGGCGCGGGCGAAGTCGTTGAAGCGCGTCAGGTCGATGTCCTGCGCACGCAGGCGCAGCTCGAAATCTTCGAACTGCTCGAATGGATCGAAGGTTGCCTCGGCCTCCAGTGGCGCGTGCTCCAGCAACAGCGCGCGACCTTCGAAGTGCGCGACCCGGTCGCCCGGCTCGTCACCGACATTGGTGAGGTTGTAGAGGCTGGCGTTGACCTTGTCTGCGCTCAGTTCCACCTTGGGATCGGTGGTGAAGTTGTGAAAGCTGATGCGGCCGTCTATTACCCGCAGCTCGTTGAGCGTGATCGGTAGCAGCTTGTTCAGCTGGTCGCGCCAGTCGGTGCCGGCACCGGTCTGGGTGGCCTGGTCATTTTCGCCGCCATCGACGAAGTTCAACTGCGGCCGCTCGAAGAATACTTCCGCGACCACGGCGCGTTCCGACCACAGTGCCTGCCAGCTCACCGCCAGATCGATCAGCGGTGCGTCGAGCAGTGGCACTGGCACGTCGCCGCTACTCTTGACGATGCGCAGGTCGTTGATGCGGTAGGCGCCGCGCCACCAGGCCAGGTCGATGTCAGCGATATGCCCACGGTAGTCGCCCATGTCGGCGAGCTTGTCGTTGAGGTAGTCACGGATCAGCCACGGCAGCGCGAGCTGCGCAGTCAGTACCAGCAGAACCAGGATGAGCAGGGCCCTGAGGGGCCAGCTGTAGCGTCGTTTCATCGGACAGTCCATCGGGTGACCTATCTTCGATGGACTGCACGCGCGGCATTCTGTTCGGCTGGACTGACGCTGCACCTGGGCATAGGCTGGTGCTCTTATTCATCGTCCATCTGCTTAGGAAGGAATCATGAGCCGCATTTTCGCTGATAACTCCCAGGCCATCGGCAATACGCCGCTGGTGATGATCAATCGCCTGGGGCCGAAAGGCGTGACCATCCTCGCCAAGATCGAGGGCCGCAACCCGGCCTATTCGGTCAAGTGCCGCATCGGTGCCAGCATGATCTGGGACGCCGAGGAGCGCGGTGTGCTTAAACCGGGCATGACCATCGTCGAGCCGACCTCGGGCAATACCGGCATCGGCCTGGCCTTCGTCGCCGCTGCGCGCGGGTACAAGCTGGTGCTGACCATGCCGGCCTCGATGAGTCTGGAGCGACGCAAGGTGCTCAAGGCCCTGGGCGCCGAGCTGGTGCTGACCGAGCCGGCCAAGGGCATGAAGGGCGCGATCGAGAAGGCCAACGAGCTGGTGGCCGCCAATCCTGACTACTATCTGCCGCAGCAGTTCGAGAACCCGGCCAACCCGGCCATTCACGAGAAGACCACCGGCCCGGAAATCTGGCGTGACACCGAAGGCGCCATCGACGTGCTGGTCTCCGGCGTTGGCACCGGCGGCACCATCACCGGCGTTTCGCGTTACATCAAGCAGACCCAGGGCAAGCCGATTCTGTCGGTGGCGGTGGAGCCGGTGAGTTCGCCGGTAATCAGTCAGACCCTGGCCGGTGACGAGGTCAAGCCGGCACCGCACAAGATTCAGGGCATCGGCGCCGGTTTCGTACCGAAGAACCTCGACCTGGCGATGGTCGATCAGGCCGAGAAGGTCACTGACGATGAGGCCAAGGCCATGGCCCTGCGCCTGATGCGCGAGGAAGGCATTCTCTGCGGGATTTCCTGCGGCGCGGCGATGGCGGTGGCGGTGCGTCTGGCGGAGAAGCCGGAGATGCAGGGCAAGACCATCGTGGTGATCCTGCCGGACTCGGGCGAGCGCTACCTGTCGAGCATGCTGTTCAGCGATATGTTCACCGAACAGGAATTGCAGCAGTAAAGCAGCTGCAGGCGTGGGGTGGATCAATGAAGCGCGATCCACCTACGCTTGGCCTGACCGCCAGTCCGTAGCCCGGATGCAATCCGGGGAGTCACGCCGCCTGCGCCCCGGATTTCATCCGGGCTACTTTCTAAATGGCTACTTTCGTAGGAGCCCCGCCCCGGGGCGAAGCTTTTCAATTTCGCGCGCCCAGATTCGCGGCGGGGCGCCGCTCCTACAGGTTCGTGGTTCCGCAAGGCCTCTAGGCTTTCGCCACGCCTGGCCTGACTACCAGTCCGTAGCCCGGATGCAATCCGGGAACTTTCATCGCCTGTCTCCCGGATTTCATCCGGGCTACGTTTTGGTCACGTTCGGCCGCACCACCAGCCACAGGGCCAATGCGATCAGTACGCCGCCCGGCAGATAGTCCCAGCTCAGCGGTTCGCCCAGCAGCAGGGCGCCCCAGAGGACGCCGAACGGCGGGATCAGGAAGGTGGTGGTGCTGGCTTTGATCGGTCCGATATCGGCTAGCAAACGGAAATACAGCACGTAGGCGAACGCCGTGCAGACCAGACCAAGGGCGGCCAGCGACAGCCATACCTCGATGCCACCCCAGCTTGGCGGTGGTTGCAGCGCCAGGCTGCCCGCGAACAGCGGCAGCAGGAACAGGCTGGCCCCCACCAAGCTGGCAAAGGCGGTCAGGCGATTGTCCAGGCCGCCCTGTTGGCCGATCCAGCGTCGAGTAAGGAAACCAGCGAAGCCGTAGCAGGTGGTGGCCACCAGGCAGGCGCCGGCGCCGAGCAGCAGTTGCAGGTCGAAGGCCACCGGGCCGGTGCGGGTCAGCACCGCCACGCCGAGCAGGCCGAGAAACACGCCCGCCGCCTTGCTCGGGGTGATGCCTTCATGGAAGAACAGTGCGCCGATCAGCACGCCCATCAGGGGTGTGGTGGCGTTGAAAATCGCCGAGTAACCGGCCGGCAGGATCAGTGCCGCCAGGCAATACATGGCTGAAGGTAGGCCGGCGTTGATCACGCCCAGGCCGAGGCAGATGCGCAGTTTGCCGCGAAAGTCCCAGTCACTGCGCAGCAGCAGGAGCAGCGTCAGCAGCCCCAGCGCGCCGAAGCTGGCGCGAAAGAACGCGGTCGGCATACTGCCCAGCACCGGTGCGGCAACGCGCATGAACAGGAAGCTGGCGCCCCAGATGGCGGCGAGCAGCAGCAGGCGAAGCAGGTCGGCGGTACGCACGGCAAGACATCCGGCAGGGTGGGGCCGAGAGTGTTGCCGCTGGGCGGGGTTCTGGCAATCCGCATCGCGCTTTCGAACGAGATTTGCGCCATCCCGTAGCCCGGATGAAATCCGGGAGGACTTGAGCGATAGTCCCCGGATTACATCCGGGCTACGTTTGGCCGGCGTTGAGGCTAAGCTCGCTTCACTCATTTCCTTGCGAGGTACTTCCATGGCGCAGCAATGGCCGGCCGGCGAGATCGCTCGCCTGATCCTCGATGGCTTCGACGATTACCGTGAGCATTTTCGCCAGATCACCGATGGTGCCCGTGTACGCTTCGAGCAGGCACAGTGGCAGGAGGCGCAGCAGGCCTCGGCGGCGCGCATCAACCTCTACGAAGAGAAGGTCGCAGAAACCCGCGAGCACCTGCTGCAAGGGTTCGATGCTTCGCTGCTGGACGTCGGGCAGTGGCCGCTGGTCAAGAGCGCCTATATCGCCCTGATCGATCTGCGTTTCGACGATGAGCTGGCGGAAACCTGGTTCAACTCGATCTTCTGCAGCCTGTTCAGCCATGACCAGATCAGCGATGGCTGCATGTTCATCCATACCACCCGGCCATCGCTACGCAACCAGCCCAGCGCAGCGCAGACGCGCAGCTATCGGCCGGCTGGCGAGCTGCATCTGGCGCTGCAGGCGATCTTCGACGATTACCGTTTCGACGCCCCCTACGAGGATCTGTCGCGCGACCTGCAACGTCTGCAGGAGCAGCTGCGCGCCAGCCTGCCGGATTGGGTGTGCAAGGACCCGGAGCTGTGCATCGAGCTGTTTTCCTCGGTGCTATATCGCAACAAGGGCGCCTACCTGATCGGGCGCATCTACACCCGCGAGGAGCAGTGGCCGCTGGCGATCCCGCTGCTGCACCGCGAAGGGCAGGGTATCCAGGCCGATGCGGCGATCACCGATGAGGCGGAGGTGTCGATCATCTTCTCCTTCACCCGTAGCTATTTCATGGTGGACGTGGCCATTCCGGCCGAGTTCGTCGGCTTTCTCAAGCGCATCCTGCCGGGCAAGCACATCGCCGAGCTGTACACCTCGATCGGTTTCTACAAGCACGGCAAGTCCGAGTTCTACCGCGCCCTGATCGGCCACCTGGCTAGCACCGATGATCGCTTCATCATGGCGCCCGGTGTGCGCGGCATGGTCATGAGCGTGTTCACCCTGCCGGGCTTCAATACCGTGTTCAAGATCATCAAGGACCGTTTCGCCCACGCCAAGACGGTGGACCGCAAGACGGTGATCGAGAAGTACCGCCTGGTGAAAAGTGTCGACCGGGTAGGGCGCATGGCCGATACCCAGGAGTTTGCCGACTTCCGTTTTCCCAAGGCCAAGTTCGAGCCCGAGTGCCTGGCCGAGTTGCTGGAGGTGGCACCGTCGACCGTGGTGGTGGAGGGTGACACCGTGCTGGTACGACACTGCTGGACCGAGCGGCGCATGACGCCGCTCAACCTCTATCTGGAAAGTGCCAACGAGGCGCAGGTGCGCGAGGCGCTGGATGACTACGGCCTGGCCATCAAGCAACTGGCGGCGGCCAATATTTTCCCCGGCGACATGTTGTTGAAGAACTTCGGCGTCACTCGCCATGGCCGCGTGGTGTTCTACGACTACGACGAGATCTGCTTTCTCACCGAAGTGAACTTCCGGCGCATCCCGCCGCCGCGTTTCCCCGAGGACGAGATGAGTTCCGAACCCTGGTATTCGGTGGGGCCGATGGACGTGTTCCCCGAGGAGTTTCCGCCGTTCCTGTTCGCCGATATCAAGCAGCGCAGGCTGTTCAGCCAGTTGCATGGCAATCTCTATGAGGCCGATTACTGGAAACAATTGCAGGAGGCGATTCGGGCGGGCAAGGTGATCGACGTGTTCCCGTATCGACGCAAGAGTCCGGTGATTTGACGGAGGCTGGTTGAAATCCGTTTGGCCCGGCCTAATCTTATAGGTGAGCCGCTGGCTCTTCCCTTTACTTGGCAGGAGGTCGTACCCATGCTCGCCAAGCTGCAAGAACAACTGCAAGCCCTACTGCAGGCCCTTGGCCTCGCCCCGCAACCTCAGCCGATTCGCATCAGTGAAGCCGAGCAGCAACGCCTGCGCCGCGAGCGTCAGCGTCGCTGAAACTCGTCAGTTGAGCCGATGGGCGTCGAACCAGGCGTCTATCAGCTCGCGCATCCGCTCTCCCGAGAAACTCGCGAAATGTCCGCCATGCACGGTGCGTACGGGCAGCTCGCGCAGGCGCGCAAGGCTGCGCGCGTAATCTTCCAGGTTCGAGTGGTAGGCATCTTCGATCAGTGGGCCATCGTAGAGGATGTCGCCGGAAAACAGCGTGTGCGTCTGCGCTTCCCATAGACTGATGCCGCCGGGTGAATGCCCGGGCGTATGCAGCACCTGCAATACCCGATTACCCAGATCCAGCACGTCACCATCCTCAATCAGGCGCGTGGCCGGCGCTGCCCGTACGCGGTATTCGGCGTAGCACAACGGGCAATCCGGGTGCGCCTCGAACATGTCGTCGCCGACGAAGTCGGTGGCCAGGGTATTGGCGCCGTTCGGTGCGGCGAGGATATCGGCCTCAGCCGGATGTACCAGGCGCTCATCGAATTCGTGATGCCCGGCGATATGGTCGAAGTGGCAGTGGCTGGCCACGGCCAGCAGCGGCCTGTCGGTCAGCCAGGGCAGTTGCTCGCGCAGGCTGACCAGGCCGGAGCCGGAGTCGATCAGCACGTCATGCTCGCGCCCCTGCACATGCCACATGTTGCAGCGATAGAAGGGACGCACGTAGGGCTCGTGGATCAGGCAGATGCCATCGTGGCGGTGCTCCACCTCGAACCAGCGGTCACGGCTGACGATTTTCATGGTGGTTCCTCAAACCGGGTTCGCACCCTGCGGTGGCCTCGGTGGCGGGTTGCACCCGCCCTACGGGGCGTCGTTTCCGGTAGGGCGGGTGCAACCCGCCACGTTCGCTATCACGCTACGCCAGCTGCGCCCGCGGCACCAGCACCCAGCGCCGTAGCACGGCGTAGCTGGCAGCGGTGATCAGGAACACTGGCAGCGAAGCGCCCCAGGCCAGCGGCGAGACCCAGCCCCAGTAGTAGGCCAGCACCGCGCCCAGGCCGTAGGCAATGAACGCGGCCGGGTTGAAGCCGTTCAGGTAGCGGTAGCGACCGCCGTCTTCACTGAGCAGCTCATCCACCGCGTAGTCGCCCTTGTGGATCAGGAAGTAATCGGCGATCAACACCGCAAAGGCCGGGATGAACACGCTGCCGATCACCAGCAAAAAGCTCTGGAAGTTGTCGAGGATGCCGGGGATCTGCGAGCCGAGGATCGACAGCACGCCGATGCACAGTGCCGGCTTCCAGAACGGGGTTTTCGGGCTGATGTTCAGGTACGACAGCGAGGCGCTGTACACGCACATGACGTTGGTGGTCATCACCGAGAGGAACACCACGATGGCCGCTGGCAGGCCGAAGCCGAAACCAGCCAACAGCACGGCCGGGTCGTAGGTCTGCTCCATGCCGCTCAGCACCGAGAAGCCCGAGACGGTCGCGCCCAGGCCCATGGCCAGCAGGGTGGCGGCGACATAGCCGACCCAGGTACCGATCCCCGCCACGCGTTGGCTACGGCAGTTACGGTTGTAGTCGGCGGCCAGCGGAATCCAGGAAAACGCGGTGGCGATGACGATATCGAAGGCGATGCCGGGGGTGATTTCGTTGCGCGGTTCGGTGGGCATGGCCAAGAGGCTTTCGAACTCGAACTTCTGCCCCATCACGTAGAACACCGCGCCGGCCAGCAGGAGCATGCCGATGGCGGCCCAGCGCTCGACCCGCTCGATGCCCAGGTGGCCGCGCAGGGCGATCAGCAGCACCAGAGCTTCGCAGAGGATGGTGAACAGCGGCAGGTTGGAGTAGCCGGTCAGGTGCTCCACCGCGTAGTTCAGGCTCATGCCAGCCAGCAGTGCCTGGATCCAGCTCCAGGCCAGCAAAGTCAGCAGATTGACCAACGACGGCAGCTTGGCGCCATGCACGCCGTAACTGCCGCGTGCCAGAACCATGGTGGTCAGGCCGCTGCGCTGGCCCATCAGGCCGACCAGCACCAGCGGCAAGATGCCGATAGCCGAGCCAATGAGCACGATAAGCATGGCCTGGGTGAATTTCAGATCCGGCACCAGCAGCATGCCGGTGAGGATGGTGGTGACCACCACGTTGGCGCCCAACCACAGGGCGATGGTGCCACCGAGGCCGAGGCTGCGATGCGCTTTATCGGTTGGGGCCAGACCGTCCTGGCCGAAATGCTGGCTGAGATTCTTGAACATGGAACGACTCCCCGATGCTTGATTATTGGTATTGGTGGGCGGCAGTCAGTGGTACAGCTGAATCTTGTGGTTATGCCCGTGGCCCGGATGTAATCCGGGGCGGGGATGTCGCGGCTAAAGCCCCTCCCACAGGGGCACCTCGATTTCCGTGGGAGGGGCTTTAGCCGCGATCAATGTCGTCAGGGATGAAAGGGCGCGGCCTCCTGCACTTCGATGATCAAGGGGCGGTCTTCGGACGCGCTGCGTAGCAGCTCGGCCAGGTGCGCATGGTCGCGTGCGCGCTCGGCGGCGCAGCCGAAACCACGGGCGATGGCCAGCAGGTCCGGGGTGTAGATGTCGACGGCAATCGGGGTGATGTCACGGCGCTGCATGTAGCGCTTGATCTCGCCGTAGCCGGCGTTGTTCCACAACAGCACGATGATGCCGACCCTTGCCTCTACGGCACTGGCCAGCTCGGCGATGGTGAACTGGATACCGCCATCACCCATCAGGCTGATCACCGGCCGCGCAGGTTCGGCCAGCTTGGCGCCGATGGCCGCCGGCAGGCCATAGCCGAGGGTGCCGTAGCCGGTGGAGGCGTTGAACCAGCGCCGCGCGCCGTCCAGTTCGACCAGGTGGTTGCCGCTGTACACGGTCTGCGTCGAGTCGCCGACGAAGCGGGCATCCGGCAGGGCATCGAGGATGCAATCGAACAGCTGGCGGTAATGCGCCCAGCCGCTGAAGTCTTGGTTCAGGCGCGCCTGCACGGCTGCGGTACGCCGGGCACCGGGGCTGCTCGTGTTGGCTTCGCGCGGGTCGAACTCGGCCAGCAGCATGCGCATGGCCACTCGTGCATCGCCCTGGATCGCCAGGTGCGGAGTGAAGTTGCGCTGCAGCTGTTGGGCATCAATGTCGATGCGGATCAGCCGGCCGGGCAGGCGGAAGTCACCGTCGAACACCACGTCGTAGTCGGTCTCGCCCAGTTCGGTGCCGATGGCCAGCACCACATCGGCTTCCAGCGCCAGGTTGCGCACCGGACGCAGCGACTGGTTGCTGCCCAGCAGCAACGGATGGCCCGGCGGCAACAGGCCCTTGGCATTGATGGTCAGCGCGGTCGGTATATCCAGGGCGCTGGCCAGGGCGCGCGCTTCGGATTCGGCAGCCACGCAGCCACCACCGAGCAGCAGCAGCGGGCGTTCGGCCTGCCTGAGCAGGCCGGCGGCCTCACGGATCAGCGTGCGGTTGGGCGCCGGGCGGCGCACGGTCGGCCGTGGCGCCGGGGTCATGTGCGTGGCGTCGGCGGTGATGATGTCCAGCGGCAGCTCGATATGCACCGGGCGCGGCCGCTCGCCTTCGAACACGGCGAAGGCACGGGCCAGCACGCCGGGCAGTTCCTCGACGCTCATCAGGGTATGGCTGAAGGCGGTGACGCCTGCCGTCATCGCCCGCTGGTTGGGCAGTTCGTGCAAGTAGCCCTTGCCCAGGCCGAGGCGTGCGCGCTCGTTGACGCTGGAAATCACCAGCATCGGGATCGAATCGGCATAGGCCTGGCCCATGGCGGTGAGGATGTTGGTCATCCCGGGGCCGGTGATGATGAAGCACACACCCGGCTTGCCCGAGACGCGGGCATAGCCGTCGGCCATGAAGCCGGCGCCCTGTTCATGGCGCGGGGTGATGTGGCGGATGCTGCTCGATGGCAGGCCGCGATAGAGCTCGACGGTGTGCACGCCGGGGATGCCGAACACGGTGTCGACGCCCCAGGCTTCCAGTTGCTTGACGAGAAATTCGCCGCAGGTGGTCATGGTCAGGTCCTTGTGTCGACGTCAGCCGACGATCCAGTGCGCCATCAGCGCGATGATCGGCAGGGTGATCAGGGTGCGGATGATGAAGATGACGAACAGCTCCAGCAGATTCAGCGGCAGCTTGGCCTTGATGATCAGCACGCCGACTTCCGACATGTAGATCAGCTGGGTCAGCGACACGCAGGCCACCACGAAACGGGTCAGTTCGCTCTCGATGCCCTTGCCCAGCACCGCTGGCAGGAACATGTCGGCGAAGCCCACCAGCATCGCCGGCGCTGCCTTGGTGGCTTCCGGCAGTTGCAGCAGCTCGAGAAGCGGCACGATGGGAGCGGACAGCCAGTTGAAGATCGGGGTGAACTCGGCGATGGCCAACGATACCGTACCAATGGCCATTACCAGCGGCAGCAGGCCCAGCCAGATGTCGACCACGTTGTGCACGCCGACCTTGACCATCTGCCCCGGCGAGGGATTGGCGTTGGCGCGCCTGACCGCCTGCAGCAGGCCCCAACGCAGCAGCGAGGTGCCGGCCGGCACGTCTTCCTTGATCTGCTTGCCGACGCCGGCGACGTACTCGTCCTTCTTCCACGACAGCGGTGGAATGCGCGGGGTGATGATGGCGGCAGCCAGACCGGCGACCACCACGGTCAGGTAGAAGGGCACGAACAGATGGTCGAGCTTCATGAAACTGGTGATCAGCAGGCTGAAGGCGATCGAGGCGATGGAGAAGTTGGTGGCGATCACCGCCGCTTCCCGGGCGCTGTAGAAACCCTTCTGGTACTGCTGCGCGGTGATCAGCACGCCGACGGTGCCGGAGCCGAGCCAGCTGGCGATGGCGTCGATGGCCGAGCGTCCGGGCAGGCCGAAAATCTTGCGGAACACATTGCGCACCAGGGTGCCGCAGAACTCCATCAGGCCGTAGTCGGTAAGCAGCGGCAGGATCAGGCCGGCGACCAGGAAGAAGGTGATCAACACCGGCGCCAGGTCTTTCAATACCACCCCGCCGGTATTGGCGTTCCACACCCATTCCGGGCCGAATTGCCAGAACGTCATGGCCGCGAACAGCCCGCCGAGCACGCGCAGGGCGAGCCACAGCGGCGGCAGCACGAACAGGTCGTTCAACGCGCGACGCTCGGTAAGCCAGCGTGGCTTGAGCAGGCTGCCAAACAGGCCCAGGACTGCCGAGACGATTAGCAGCCCCGTGGCGATGGCAGGCAGCTGATCGCTGACGGCAGCCTTGAGTGCGTCAGCCATGACGCCGAGGCCGATGGTGACCTTTTCTTCGTAAACGATGGGGGTGAGAAACAGCAGTACGCCGAGCAACGAGGGGATAAGGAAGATCAGTAACTGACGCACGCTGTAGGGGTTATCGGTCGGTGGCTGGTCGTCCAGCAGCGGTATGGTTTCGTCACGATTCATCTGGGCACCTTGATTGTTTTTGTATGTACCGGGCGCCTCGCGGGGCGCCCGGGCGGAGCAGTAAAAGCCGACGGTCAGCGACGCTGAACCCCCGGAAGCACGCAGAGCATTTCGTACAGCAGGTTGGCGCCGAGCAACGAGGTGTTGCCGGTGGTGTCGTAGGGCGGGGAGACCTCGACCAGATCGCCACCGATCAGGTCCAGGCCCTGGCAACCACGGATGATCTCGATGGCCTGGATGGTGGTCAGACCGCCGATTTCCGGGGTGCCGGTGCCGGGTGCCCAGGCCGGGTCGATGCCGTCGATGTCGAAGGACAGATACACCGGGCCGCCACCGACCTGCTCGCGCACTTCGGCCATCAGCGGCTCCAGCGACTTGTGCCAGCACTCCTCGGCCTGCACCACGCGGAAACCCTGCTTGCGGCTCCAGTTGAAGTCCTCGGCGGTATAACCCTGGGCGCGCAGGCCGATCTGCACCACGCGCTGGCTGTCGAGCAGGCCTTCTTCCTGGGCGCGGCGGAAGGTGGTGCCGTGGGCGATCTTCTCACCGAACATATGGTCGTTGACGTCGGCGTGGGCGTCGATATGCACCAGGCCGATCTTGCCGTACTTCTTGTGCAGGGCACGCAGGATCGGCAGGGTGATGGTGTGGTCGCCACCCAGGGTCAGCGGTTTGATGCCGAGTTCGACGATCTCGTCGTAGGCCTCTTCGATGATGCGCACGGCGTCGAGCAGGTTGAAGGTGTTGATCGCCACGTCGCCGATATCGGCCACGTTGAGCGAGTCGAAAGGAGCGGCACCGGTGGCCATGTTGTACGGGCGGATCATCACCGACTGGGCGCGGATCTCACGTGGGCCGAAGCGAGTGCCGGAGCGTAGTGAGGTGCCGATGTCCAGCGGCACGCCGACGAAGGCGGCGTCGAGCTGGCGTTTTTCCTCGGTGCTCTGGATGTGGGGCAGGCGCATCATGGTGGCGATGCCGCCGAAGCGGGGCATTTCATTGCCGCCCAGGGGCTGGTGGAAGGTCTTGTCCATGGGTGGGCCTCAGGCTCGTTCTGGTTGTGGCCGGATTCTTGGCCGGCCAGGCGCTGGGAAAAATCGGCTGGGGCAAAAACTTACTTCAGGATTGTTTGAAGTAAGGCTGTAAGCCCCGGTTCATAAGGTGCGGCGTGGCGTGCGCGTCAGTCGCGGTAGCTGGGATCGAGGCGATCGAGCCTGCGTAGCCAGGCCTGCCAGAGCAGCTGGCGCTGCCATTCGGCGCCCTGCAACTGCTCGCAGGCGTGCTGCGCCAGGTGCGCGGGAATCTCGCTGCTGGGTTGGCCACCACCGGTGGCGGCGAGCTGGATCTCGCAGGCGCGATTCAGGTAGTGCATGACGTAGAAGGCGTCGGCGACGCTGGCGCCGACGCTGAGCAGGCCGTGGTGGCGCAGCAGCAGGGCGATGTTGTCGCCCAGCGAGGCCTGGATACGCACGCGTTCGTCCAGATCCAGCGCCACGCCTTCGTAGGCGTGATAGCCCAGGCGGCCGTGGAACTCGGTGCTGATCTGGTTGAGCTGTAGCAGGCCACTATCCTGAGCGGCCACTGCCATGCCTGCCAGCGTGTGGGTGTGGATCACGCAGTGAGCGTCGTCGCGGGCCATGTGCACGGCGCTGTGAATGGTGAAGCCGGCGACGTTGTAGTCGGCGTTGCCCTCGACCACCTTGCCGTGCATGTCCACCACGATCAGGTCGCTGGCGCGAATCTCCTCGAAGAACAGGCCGAACGGGTTGATCAGAAAACGCGGCTCGCCGTCACCCGGCAGGCGTACGGAAAAATGCGTGTAGAGGGTGTCGTCCCAGCCGAACAGGGCAGCCAGGCGGTAGGCCGCAGCCAGGTCGCGGCGCAGGGTAGTGATGTCGTTCATGCGTTCTCCAGGCCGATGAAGCGGCGTACGCGCTGGTGGTTGCCGTGGTGGATGGCGGCAGGTGAGGCGTCGAGCTGGACATGACCGTCTTCCATGAACAGCACGCGGTCGGATATCGACAGGGCGAAGTCCATCTCGTGGGTGACGATCAGCATGGTCATGCCTTCGCGGGCCAGGTCGCGGATCACCGCGAGCACGTCGCCCACCAGTTCCGGGTCGAGCGCCGAAGTGGGCTCGTCGAACAGCATGATGTCCGGCTGCATGGCCAGGGCGCGGGCGATGGCCACGCGCTGTTGCTGGCCGCCGGAGAGCTGGTGCGGGTACTTGTTGGCGTGGGCCAGCAGGCCGACCTTGTCCAGCAGCGCGAGGGCCTGGCGACGCAGTTCGGCGCTATCACCCAGGCCGTGGTAGCGCGGCGCGAGCAGGACGTTGTCGACGATGGTGCGGTGGGGGAACAGGTTGAAACTCTGGAACACCATGCCGATGCGCCGCACGCCTTCGCGCTGGCGACGGTTCTCGGGGCGGTCGCCGGCCTGGATGAAACTCTCGCCGAACAGCACGATCTCGCCTTCGTCGATGCTTTCCAGGCCGTTGACAGTGCGGATCAACGAGGTCTTGCCGGAGCCGGACGGGCCGATGATGGAGATCACCTCGCCAGGTTGCACGCTCAGGTCGATGCCCTTGAGCACATGGTGGTCGCCGTAGTGCTTGTGGATGTTGCTCAGGTACAGCGCCGCCGGTGTACCTGGCTCACGAACCCGGGCGTTGCCGGTCGCCACCTGTGGCAGGCCGCTGCGCAGCTTGGCCACCTGGGCATCGCCGAGGGTGCCCGGCTTGCGCCGGCCAAGGTCGAGGTGGCGCTCCAGGTACTGCAGACCCCAGCCGAACAGGCTGACGATCAGCACGTAGTACACGGCCACGGCGCCGAGGGTTTCCAGCACCAGGAAGTTCTGCGCGTAAAGGCGCTGGCCAACCAGCAGCAGTTCGCTGAGGGAGATCACCGAGACCAGCGAGGTCAGCTTGACGATGGTCACGTATTCGTTGGTCAAGGTCGGTAGGGCGATGCGAAAGGCCTGCGGCACGACGATCAGCCGCTGGGTGCCAAGCCGGCCAATACCCAGGGCACGGGCGGCTTCGCGCTGCCCTTTGGCCACCGACAACAAGCCACCACGGTGGATTTCGGCCATGTATGCCGCTTCTGTCAGTACCAGGGCGAACAGACCGGCGTAGAACGGATTGGACAGTACCTTGCCGCTGGCCGGCATCAGTTGCGGCAGGTTGTAGACGAAGATCAGCAGTACCAGCAGCGGCACGCTGCGAAAGAACCATACGTAGATCGCGGCTGGTGCGCTGAGCCAGCGATTGGCGGCTTGCTTGGCACTGGCCAAACCGAAGCCCAGCACCAGGCCGAGCAGCCAGGCCAGGCTGCTGAGTTTCACCACCGTCCAGCACGCGGCCCAGAAGGCCGGCATGGAAAACAGGGAGAAGAAATAGCTCCATTCGAACGGCATATGGGGCACCTGTGACTCAAGCCGAAAAGGGGCAGGCCGGATCAAGGACCGGCCTGTGGGATGAAGCGGTCATTCAACGCAGCGGCCGTGAGCGAGTCATGACGATATGACTCGCCCACGGACTTACTTCAGGCTTCTTCCAGGTTGTATTTCTTCAGCAGTTCGGCGTATTCGCCGCTGGCCTTGAAGTCGTCCAGCGCGGCTTTCAGGGCGTCGAGCAGTTGGGCGTTGCCCTTCTTCACGTAGATACCCAACACCTGCGGGTAGATCGAACCCTTGGAGCTGCTGGCGATGCGGCCCCGGGATTTTTCGACGATCAGCAGCGAAGCGGCGTCGATCTCCAGGTGCGCCTGGATATGGCCGGAGAGCAGCGCCTGGGAGGTTTCCGAGGTGGTCGGGTACTGGTTGATGGTGATGGCTCCGGCGCCCTGTTCCTTGCAGTAGCCGTCGGAAACCTTCTGCAGTGCTGGAATCCACGAGGTGCCCTGTTGCAGGCCGACGGTCAGGCCGCACAGCTCTTCTGGCGTGGCCGGTTTCTTCTCGGCATCGCTGCGCACCATGATCGCGGCGCCAGTCTTGGCGTAGGGGATGGCGTCGGCTTTTTCCAGGCGCTCGGGGAGGATGTACATGCCGGAGATGATGGTGTCGAAGCGGCCGGCGTCGAGGCCGAGGATCAGGTTGGGGAAGGTAATGTCGCTGAAGCTCGCCTCCAGGCCCAGACGCTTGGCCAGGGCTGCGGAAACTTCCGGGTCGAAGCCTTTCACCTGGTCGCCTTCGTAATACTCGAACGGTGGGTAGGTAATTTCCATGCCCACCTTCAGCTCGCCGCTGGAGAGGGTCTTGGGTGTTTCGGCGGCCTGGGCGGTGGCGAACAGACCGGCGAGGGTGCAGGCCAGAGCCAGGGCTGTGCTGCGCAGCGGGGTACGGGTTGCCATTGTGTTTATCTCCAGATCAGTTTTTGTGTTGGCAGTGGGGAAAGTCACAGCGCGCTCGGCTGGTGCTTCAGGTGGCCGAAGCTGGATGGCGCGCGGGCACGTTCGGGCAGCTGCAACTGGCCGTCCTCGACGCGCTTCTTGAGGTATTGGTAGGTCTGCAGCGCCTGGCTCCACATGTGCTCGCCGATGCTGATGGCCTCGTAGCTCTGGCCGGTGGCCTCGAACTGCGGCAGCGGGCGGATCTGCGTGTGGTAGTCGCAGGCATAGAAGAACGGGAATGAGTAGCGCTCCTGGCTGACCTTGCGCACGCGGTGTGAGGTGGCGACGAAGGTGCCGGCGCTCATCACCTCGAGCATGTCGCCGATGTTGACGACGAAGGTGCCTTCGCGCGGCGGTGCGTCGATCCACTGGCCGAGGTCGTTCATCACCTCCAGCCCCGGACGGTCGGCGAGCAGGATGGTGAAGCACTCGTAGTCGGTGTGGGCGCCGATACCGGGGGCGTCCTGGGCATCGCCGTCGTAGGGGTAGTGGATCAGGCGCAGCTTCGACGGCGGGAAGTTGGCCATCTCGTCGAAGGTGTTTTCCGGCACGCCGAGAGCCAGGGCGAAACCGCGGAACAGCGTGCGGCCGAGCTGGAAGATGCGCGCGTAGTAGGCCTGCACCGCCTCCTTGAAATTAGGCAGAGTGGGCCAGTCGTTGGGCCCCAGCAGCGGCGTGCCGGCCAGTACCAGCGGGTTGTTGGCGGGGACTTCGAAGCCGATGTCGAAGGCTTCCTTGTGGTCCGGCTTGCCGACGCCGTAGCGCTCCTCGCCCTCGGGCACGAAGCCCTTGTGGCTGGCCGAGGTGCCTATGTAGTGGCGCATCTTGGCGTCCAGGGGCTGGGCGAAGTAGTCCTCGGCGGCGCGGTGCAGGCCGTCGATCAGCGCCTGTTCGATGCCGTGGCCGCTGATGTAGAGAAAACCCACCTCGCGGGCAGCGCGGCCCAGGTTCTCGGCCACGGCCAGGCGCTCGGCCGGGTCGCTGCTGAACAGACCGGCGATGTCGACCACGGGGATTTCGGTGAAATGCTTGGCGTTGGTGTTCATCACGGCTCCTCAGCGACTGGTGAAACGGTGGAAGTGCTGGCGCTCGCAGCGCGCCATCCACTGGTTGAGCTGCCACAGGTCGGCCACCGGCATGTCGGTGAAGGGCAGGTGGTGCAGGTAGCCGTCCGGGCCGAATTCGGGGGTCAGGGTGGTTGTCTGCAGGCCGCGCTTTTCCTGGCTGCTCCAGATGCTTTCCCAGTGACGCTGGTGGAAGGCCAGCACCTCGGCGTACTCCGGCGCGCCGGGGTGTGGCACCTGTGGGCCCTGGTCATAACCCACGCGGGCCTGGATGTGGTCGACCCGCTCGATGAAGGCCGAGAGGTCGTCGGCGGGGTCGTCGAGCAGGCGCTCGCAGGTCACCAGCCAGTGGCTGATATCGCTGGTGAAGCGCAGTTCGGGCACCTGGCGGATCACGTCGAGGGTGACCCAGGGGCTGTACAGCGAGCGGCCGCGGTGAATTTCGAAGCACACACGCAGACCGCAGGCCGAGGCCAGTTCGGCGGCGTGGGCGAAGAAGTCGACCTGTTCACTCAGCGCCCAGCGATCGTTGCCGGGCAGCACGTTGACCAGGCGCGGGCCGAGTTCGGCGGCCCAGTCGAGCTTCATGCGCAGGTCTTCGAGGTGCACCTGCGAGCTGTCGCTCTGACGCGGCAGAACCGGGGTGGAGGTGAATAGGGTGGCGATATAGGGGACGTTCTGCTCGCGCAGCAGACGGGCATTGATGGCGCGCTGCGCGGCGGTCTCGGGGATGCGCGCTTCGATACCGTCGAAGCCGGCACCGAGCGCTTCGTCGAGCGCTTGCTGCCAACTGCCGCGGTAACCCCAGAGGGTGCGGAAGATTTCCAGTCGCATGGCCGTCTCCTGAAGAGGACGAAGGTCAGCGGCAGATTGGCAAGGGGCGTGGTGTGGCGCCCGGTGGCGGCCGATTCGAGTCGGCGCCTGGTTATGGCAGCATTGTTGGCTCAGCCTGCGAATGGTTTAAATCGCATCGAACAAATACTTAGTTCAGTGATTGCTGAACTATTGATACGCCATGCGCTGCCCCGGATTTCATTCGGGTACTAAGCTAGCGCCGCTCCGTAGGATGCGCCGCGCGCACCTGTTGTTTCGTCGGTCTGTGCCTAGAGCAGGGCGGTGTAGTCTTGTAGCCCGGATGCAATCCGGGGAAATAGGCTGGCTGTTGTCCCGGATTTCATCCGGGCTACGTTTGCTGGATGTGCCAGGCCAGGGCAGGGCGCTACACTGGCGCTCCGTTCCTCTGCCGTGCGCCGCCATGTCCCTCGCTTTACCCGACCTGAAACTGCTGAAGATCTTTGTCGCCGTGGTGCGTCATCAGGGCTTCGCCGCCGCGCAGCAGGAACTGAACCTGTCCACTTCTGCGATCAGCACCTACATGAGCCAGCTGGAAAGCCAGCTTGGCATTGTGCTTTGCCATCGAGGCCGCGGCGGCTTCAGCCTGACCAGCAAGGGCGAGCTGTTTCACCAGGAAACCCTGCGCCTGCTCGGCGAACTGGAAGGTTTCGAGCGCTATTCGGCGGCGCTCAAGGGCGAGTTGCGCGGCACCCTCAACCTCGGTGTGCTGGACTCCACGGTCAGCGATCCGGCCCTGCCATTGGCCGAGGTGATCGGCGCCTACAGCCAGGAGCACCCTGGCGTGCATCTGCACCTGTCGGTGATGAGCCCTTATGAGCTGCAACTGGCGGTGCTGGACAATCGTCTGGATCTGGCCATCGGTGCTTTCTCCACGCGCATGAACGGCCTGGTCTACCAGCCGTTGTATCGCGAGCAACACTGGCTGTATTGCAGCGAGCGGCATGCCCTGTTCGAGCAGAGACGGATACCCGAAGAGCTGATCACCCAGCAACGCATGGTGGGCCGTGGCTACTGGAGCCAGGCCGAACTGGCACGCCATGGTTTCAAGCACAGTGCGGCCACGGTGGAGTCGATGGAGGCGCAGCTGATTCTGGTGCTCTCTGGCGCCTACATCGGCTATCTGCCGGAGCACTACGCCCAGCCCTGGGTGGATCAGGGCAAGCTGCGGGTATTGCTGCCAGCGGTATTTGGCTACCAGGCACCGTTCTCGCTGATCCTGCGCCGAGGGCGTACTCGCGAGCCGCTGATTCAGACCTTTCGCGATTTGCTCAAAACGCAACTGAATCAAATCTGAAACAGGGTCGTCTTTCTCCTCCGAAAGGCTTAGAGCCTGCAACTGGCGCGGTTATTAGGCTGTGCTAGTACTTATTCATACGTCTGTACCAACTTCAATTCGAACAGGGAAGCCTCGATGCGCCAGAACCTGCCCGTGACTCAGCGGGAAAGAACCTTCCCCGCTGATGAACGCCTGATTTCCACCACCGACCTCAACAGCAAGATCACCTATTGCAATGACGCCTTCGTCGAGATCAGCGGCTTCACCCGCGAGGAGCTGATCGGCCAGCCGCACAACCTCGTGCGCCACCCGGACATGCCGCCAGCGGTGTTCGGCCATATGTGGGACACCATCAAGCAGGGCAAACCCTGGATGGGCATCGTCAAGAACCGCTCGAAGAATGGCGATTTCTATTGGGTCAGTGCCTACGTCACGCCCGTCTACGAGAACGGCCGAATTTCCGGCTACGAGTCGGTACGCTCATTGCCAACCGAGGCCCAGAAACGTCGTGCCGAAGCCCTCTATGCCCGTCTGCGGGCCGGCAAACCACCGGTGCCGAAGCTGGAGTACTGGACCTACGATTTGCTGCGCTCCTGGCCACTGATCGCCGCGTCGCTGCTGATCGTTGCGGCGCACTGGGTGGTTTCTGGCTGGCCGTTGATGGCTTTTATCGTGCTGACACTGTTCGCGCTGGGTTCCTACCAGCTTTATCGGACTCGGCAGCTGATTCGCCGCACCCTGGCGGATCATCCGAAAGCCTTTACCAGCGGCCTGGTGGCGCTGACCTACAGCGACAACCGTGGTGCCCAGGCGTTGCTGGATATGGCGATGATCAGTGAGGAGGCGCGCTTGCAGACGGCGCTGACGCGACTGGAGGATGCTGGCGAGAACGTCAAGAAGCGCGCCACGCAGTCCGCCGAGTTGTCGCAATCCAGCGCGCAGATGCTCGATCAACAGCGTGCCGAGACCGATCAATCGGCCACGGCCATCAACCAGATGGCAGCGACCATTCAGGAAGTCGCGCACAACGTGCAGAACACCTCGCATGCTGCCGAAGAGGCGGATCGCCTGGCACGTGAGGGGCGTGATCTGGCTGTAGGCAGCCTTGACTCCATGCGCCAGATGGCCAAGGCGGTCAACGATATTGGTCAGGCGGTCAACGAACTGGCCAACTCCACGCAGTCCATCGGCAGTGTGGCTGACGTGATCACCTCGATCGCCGAGCAGACCAACCTCTTGGCGCTCAACGCTGCCATCGAGGCCGCGCGCGCAGGGGAGCAGGGTCGCGGTTTTGCAGTGGTGGCCGATGAAGTGCGTTCGCTGGCTTCGCGTACGCGCCAGTCCACCGAGCAGATTCACCAGATCATCGCTGACCTGCGTGCCGGTGCCGAGCGTGCGGTGGTCACGGCGGGCAAGGGCGAGGACATTTCCCGTGGCAGCGTGCAAAGCGTGGAGTCGGTACGCGATGCGCTGGAGGGCATCAGCTCTGCAGTGACGCGCATCACCAATATGAGTCAGCAGATGGCTGCGGCTTCCGAAGAGCAGAGCCACGTGGCCGAGGACATCAGCCGGCAGATCACTCGTATCGCTCAGCTTTCCGATCACAGTGCTGGGCAGGCGCATCAGGGCGCGGCCATCAGCCGCGAGCTGGAGGAAATGGCCGATTACCTGCACAGTCTGGCGGAGCGCTTCAACCGCTGACTCTGAAGCCGGATGCAGTCTGGGGGGCCCGGATTGCAGCCGGGCTACGCGAGTTCGAGCCGTTCTGGCACACTGCGCGGCATGCCTCGTCCGACCTGCTCCCGCTGCCAGCGCCCGCTTGGCCACTGCCTCTGCCTGCTGATTCCCGACCTCGAGAGTCGTACTCGTGTGCTCATCCTGCAGCACCCGAGCGAAGTCGGCCATGCCCTCAATACCGCTCGCCTGGCTGCGCTTGGCTTGCGCAACGCGGAGCTGCGCGTCGGTGAGGTATTCGATGATCTGCCGCAACTGCTCGCGCAGTCTGATTATCGCGCCTGCCTGCTGTTTCCCGGTGAAGAGTCCGTCGCTCTGAGTGCTTATGCACCTGACGAGAAACCCTTGCTGTTGGTGGTACCCGACGGCACCTGGCGCAAGGCGCGCAAGCTGCTGCATCTCAACCCGCTCCTGGCGGCGTTGCCGCGCGTGAGCCTGGGAGCCGTGGCCCCGTCGCGCTACCGTCTGCGCAAGGCGCCGGAAGAGGGGGCGCTGTCGACCATCGAGGCGATCGTTGCCGCGCTGGATGTGCTGGAGGCGCCACGGCGTTTCGACGCGCTGCTGCGGCCCTTCGATGCGCTGATCGAAGGCCAGATCGCGGCGATGGGAGAAGAGGTGTTCACCCGCAATCACCGGCGCTAGGGCGGTGCGCACGGCGCACCCTACGAAATCGCTTCGGCCGCGTAGCCCGGATGTAATCCGGGGAGATTGTGCGTCTCGATAATCAATCCCGGATTTCATCCGGGCTACGCGCGTGAACGGCAGGTGTTCAACGCTCGCGCATGGCTTCCGAGCGGGCCTTGAGCACGGGCTTGAGCAGGTAGGCCAGTACGCTCTTCTCGCCGGTGATGATGTCTACCGTGGCGACCATGCCGGGGATGATCAGCAGCGGGTGTTCCTCGCCACCGAGGTGGCTTTTGTCGGTGCGCACATGGATCAGGTAGAAGCTGTTGCCTTCCTCGTCGGTGATGGTGTCGGCGCTTATCAGCTCGAGGTTGGCCTTGAGCCCGCCGTAGATGGTGTAGTCGTAAGCGGTGAACTTGACCATGGCTTTCTGCCCAGGATGCAAGAAGGCCACGTCCTGCGGGCGGACCTTGGCTTCGATCAGCAGGCTGTCGTCCAGCGGTACGATCTCCAGCATGTCGCTGCCCGGCTGCACCACGCCACCAATGGTGTTGACCTTGAGCTGTTTGATCACCCCACGCACCGGCGAGGTCACGGTGGTCCGGGTCACCTTGTCCTGGATGGCGACGCTGGTGGCGGTGATCTTTTGCAGCTCTGTGCGTAATTCGTTGAGCTCCTTGAAGGCCTCGGCGCGAAATGCCAGCTCGGACTCCTCCATCTTGCTCTTGATCTCGCTCATAGCCGCTTCGGCGCGTGGGATCGCCAGGTTGGTGGCCTCCAGCGAGCCGCGTACTTCCACCACGCTGCGGCGCAGACGCAACACCTCGACCTCGGAAATGGCGCCCGAGGCCACCAGAGGTTGCGACATGTTCAGCTCCTGCTGCAACAGGCCGAGACTGGAACGGTATTGCTGGGCCTTGGAGCGAAATTCGGCGAGCTCTTGCTCCTTTTGCCGCAGTTGTTCGCCCAATGTGCGCTGCTCGCTGCGCAGTCGTTGCTGGCGCGAGCGATACAGAGCCAACTGGTCTTCGGCCAGCTGTGGCGCGTCGCGGGTGATTTCTTCGGGCAGTTGCGGTTCGCGGCCTTCGGCCTCGGCGCTCAGTCGTTCGAGACGGGCGATGAGCGCCAGTCGATCCGCTTCGGTTTCCCCGCGATTGGAGAGAAAACGCGTGTCATCCAGTCGCAGCAGGGTATCGCCCTTGTCCACCACCTGGCCTTCGCGCACGAAGATCTCACTGACGATGCCGCCCTCCAGGTTCTGGATCACCTGCACCTTGCTCGACGGAATGGCCTTGCCTTCGCCGGTGGTGACCTCTTCCAGTACGGCGAAATTTGCCCAGACTAGCGCCGCCAGCAGGCAGGCGCTGACCACCCAGATCGTGGCGCGGCTGAGCCAGGGCGAGTCTTCCAGAATGGCGCCTTCGACTTCCGGCATGAACTCGGTGTCCTGGCGTTTCTCGCGCAGGCTGCTGAAGTAGTTGCCGAGGCTCTGGGTCGCTTGCATCGCTCGTCGCTCCTACAGGCTGGCCGGGCCGACGCGGCCCTTGCGCAAGGCTTCGATCACCGCTTCCTTCGGCCCGTCCGCCACCACATGGCCGTTGTCCAGCACGGCCAGGCGATCCACCAGGCTGAGCATGGAGGCACGATGGGTGATGAGGATCAGCGTCTTGCCCTGCACCCACTTGTGCAGGCGCTGGCGCAGCAGGTCTTCGCTGGTGTTGTCCATGGCGCTGGTGGGTTCGTCGAGCACCAGGATTGGCGGGTCGAGCAACAGTGCACGGGCCAGCAACACGGCCTGGCGCTGGCCACCGGAGAGCAGTTGGCCGCGTTCGCCTACCGGGCGGTCGAAGCCTTGCGGGTGCTGGCGGGCCAGGTCCACCACGCCGGTGAGCTCGGCGACTTCTAGCATGCGCGCGTCGCTGATGTAACGGGCGCCGAGGGTCAGGTTGTCGCGCAGGCTGCCGGCTAGCAGTGGCAGGTCGTGGGCGACGTAGCCGATCTGATGGCGCAGGTCGGCGACGTCGAGTTGGCGCAGGTCGAGGTTGTCCAGCAGGATCTGTCCTTCGTCGGCGCTGTAGAAGGCCATCAGCAGTCGCGCCAGGGTGCTCTTGCCCGAACCGCTGCGACCGATGATGCCGAGGCGTTCGCCAGCGCCCAGGCGCAGGCTGACGTTGTTCAGCGCCGGTGCACTCTGGCCGGGGTAGGTGAAACTGATCTGCCGTACCTCCAGTGCCCCCTTGAGCTGGGTGCGATCCAGCGGCTGCTGCTTGTCCTGACGCTCCTGCGGCAGGGCCATCAGGGCATCGGTGCTGGTCATGGTCAGGCGTGCCTGCTGGTAGCGGGTGATCAGCCCGGCGATCTGTCCCAGTGGGGCGAGGATGCGACTACCGAGCATGTAGCAGGCCACCAGCGCACCGACGCTGAGATTGCCGGCGATGATCAGATAGACCCCCGCGACGATGGTGGCCATGCCGGCGAACTGCTGCAGGAACAGGGTGCCGTTGGTGGCCAGCGAGGCGAGGAATTTTGCATGGCCGTCCAGGCGGGTGAGGGCGCCATGGGTTTGCTCCCATTGGTGCTGGCGCTCGCTTTCGGCACCACAGGCCTTGAGCGTTTCCAGGCCACCGAGGGTTTCGATCAGCAGCGCCTGGCGTTGCGAGCCAAGCTGCAGGCTTCTTTGCACCGTGTCGCGCAGGCGTGCCTGAATGATGTAGGCGAACAGCGCGGTGATGGGGAAGGCCAACAGCGGGATGAACACCAGCGGGCCGCCGATCAGCCCGATCACCAGCAGCATCAGCAGGGAGAAGGGCAGATCGATCAGGCTGGTCAGCGTCACTGCGGTGAGAAAGTCGCGCAGCCCCTGAAAATCATGAATGCTTTGTGCAAAACCGCCCACGCTGGCCGGCCGCGCCTTCATCGACATGCCGGTGATGCGCTCGAACAAGGTGGCCGACAGCACCACGTCGGTCTTCTTGCCTGCCGTGTCGAGCAGGTGCGCGCGCAGCACCTTGAGCAGCAGTTCGAAACCGGTGCCGATAAACAGGCCGATGGCCAACACCCAGAGCGTTGCGGTCGCCTGGTTGGGCACTACACGGTCGTAGGTCTGCATCACGAACAGCGGCACCATCAGGCCCAGCAGGTTGATCAGCAGGCTGGCCAGGACGGCATCGGTGTAGAGCCAGCGCGACAGCTTGAGGGTGTCGCGAAACCAGGCTTCGATGCGTGGCACCAGCGGCGTGCGGGCTTCTTCCAGCTGATGTCGAGGGCGGGCAAAAAAGGCCCGGCCGCTGTACTCGGCGGCCAGTTGTTCACGGCTGACCCATTGTTCGCCGCCATCGGTCTCGCAGGGCAGTATCTGCGCCTGCTGCTTCGGCCCCCACTGGCGCAGGACCGCACAGCGACCGTCCTTGAGCAGCAGCAGGACTGGCAGGTTGAGGGCGGAAATGCTGGCAAGCTCGCGCTGTAGCAGGCGCCCCTGCAGCCCGGCCCGTGCCGCAGCACGCGGCAGCAGGTCGGGGCTCATGCGTTGCTCCGGCATGGGCAGGCCGGCACTGAGGGTGCCACGGCTGGCCGAGCAGCCATGTAGCCGGCAGAGGATCAACAAACCATCCAGCAGCGGATCGTCGTGACTGAGCCGCGGATCACTGGACGGGCCTGGCCGTTCCATGGTGGTCAATTTCTACTACTCCTCACGCCGGTACTACTTCATATCCGGCAAGCGTGCCTCGCTCTTCACTTCAGTGAGGGCTACAGCTTCTGCCGGGACTACGACCTGTTGCTGGCGCAACAGATCACCCATTGCCGCAACGACGCGGTACATCGAGAACTCTTCGCCGTAGCGCACCTCGGTGTAACGACGGTTGGCGGTGAACAGCTCGTTTTCGCTGTCGAGCAGGTCGAGCAAGGTGCGTTGGCCCAGGCTGAACTGCTGCTGGTAGGCCTCGCGAACCCGTGAGGTGTAGTCCGCGTAATCACGCGCCTTGGGGGTTTGCAGGCGCGCGTTCTCCATGGCGTTCCAGGCCAGCGAGAGGTTCTCGTTGAGCACGCGCAGCGCGTTGTTGCGGATGTCCATCGACTCGTTGATCTGGTGCGCAGCCGACTGCAGCCGAGCCTTGTCGCGCATGCCGTTGAACAGGTTGTAGTTCATCACCACGGCAGCTCGCCAGGTGTTGTAGTGACCCTCATCGCCCTGCACGTTGTCATCGGCCGAGGTCGCCAGCTCCAGATCGAAGCGTGGGTAGAATGGCGACTTGGCTACCTCGTACTGCTTCTCGGCGGCGTTGACGTCAGCCTGCGCTGACTTCAGGAAGGGGTTGTTGTCCATCACGGTCTGCCGCGCAGCGAGCAGATCGGCAGGCATGCCGCCTCTGATCGATGCCGGGCTTTCCAGCTGATCCGGCAGACGGCCCACGGCACTGAAGAAGCTGGCTTCGGCATCGGCCAGGTTGACCTCTTCGGTGTAGAGGTTGTTCTGCGCCAGTGCCAAGCGAGCTTCGGACTGGTCCAGGTCGGCAGTGCTGCCAACGCCCTGGCGGCTGCGCAAGCCGATCTGATCGTTGATGCGCTGGTGCGCCTGCAGGTTATTGCGCGCCAGGGTGACCATCTCGCGGCGCATCAGCACATCGAGGTACACCTCGACGGTGCGCAGGGCCAGGCTTTCGGACGTACCGAGCAGGCGGTAGGCACGGGAGTTGACCACCGCCTGAGTGCGCGCCACCTCGTTGGGCGTGTTGAACCCGTCGAACAGCATCTGCCGCAGCCGCAGTTCGGCATCGCGGTAGTTCAGGGTCTCCTTGTTGTGATCGCCAAGCGCCCGTGTACTGGGGCTGTCAGTACGTTCCCGGCCATAACCGACCAGCAGATCGACGGTGGGCAGGTAGCCGCCCTTGGCGAATTTCACGTCTTCATCCGATGAGAGTCGGCTATTGGCGGCAGCGTGGATTTCCGGGTGATTGTCCAAGGTGCTCTGAATCGCTTCCGAAAGATTCATGGCTTGCGCCTGACTGCAAACAGTCGCCAAAAGCATGGCGCTCCATAGCGGGGTTAGGGTGCGCATTGGCGTTTCTCCTGACTGATGTTCTTATCCTGTCGCCATAAAACTGGCGTTTTTGCCTGTAAAACCGTTTCAGGCTTGTAACATCAGAGCTAAGAACAACTTTTGGAGAACCTAAGATGTTTTTTTCACAACCTATATTCAGAAAAAATCTTATGAACTCTGCGAAAAGCAGCACATTGTTTGAACCTGTGAGCTGCGCAAGTCCTCATTTTCCGTGGGTTGCGCAGCTGAAATGGGTTGTCAGGCATCACAGGGCGGGGATTCATCTGATGGAGTAGTTCGACGCAGGTTGTAGTGACATTTTTTTGTCATTAGCGTTTTTTGGATTTTGCGCCGTTCCATTTCAATCAGCTGTCTTGGGTTTCTCCTCGGCTTCGAAAAGGTGTTCTGACCCTTTCGGTAGGTACGTGTCGGCGGTGGTCGGCAGCCGTAGTGAGGATGGAATCATGGCTACTCTTATTGGTGTCGTCAGTCAGGTTGTCGGCGAAGTGTTCGCGGTAGCGAGCGATGGATCGCGCCGGCCGATCAGCGAAGGGGACCGGGTCTACGCGGGCGAGCAACTGGTAACCGGCGCTTCGGGCGCGGTGGCCATTGCAATGACCAACGGCCAGCAACTGACGCTTGGGCGCGACAGCAGCATGACGCTTGACGCGCAGATGCTTGCCTACCGCGGCGAATCGCAGCCCCCGGTCGCTGAAACACCTCCCGCCACCCCCAGCGATGCCGACCTCACCGATGTCGAGCGCTTGCAGGCCGCGATCGAAGCCGGTGTCGACCCGACTCTGGAGGGCGAAGCTACTGCCGCTGGGCCGGGTGCTGGCGCTGGCGGAGCGGGTGGCGTAGGGGGCGGGCATTCCTTCGTGCTGCTCGATGAGGTCGGTGGTGCGCTGGATCCGGTGATCGGTTTTCCCACTGAAGGCCTACCCGGTGGACCGGAGTTTCCGGAGGGTGAACCCATCGCTGCCGACGATGCCGTGCCTGCGGTAGATGGCATTCCCACGGGTGGCACAGCCTCCAATGCGGTGGACGAGGATGGCCTGCCTGACGGCATCGTGGGCGGAGTGAACGATCTGGATGGCGAGGCGACGCTGGTCACCGGGGTTCTGGGCTACAGCTTCGGGCCGGACGGGCCGGGCACCTTCACCTGGTCGACTGCCGGTCTGGCGGATCTGGGTATCTCTTCGGGTGGTGTACCGCTGACCTATCAGGTCAGCGCCGACGGTCTCCTCCTGACCGCCTTTGCCGGAGAGTCTGTGGTGTTCGAGGTGCTGGTCACCGACCTGTTGACCGGTGCTTATCAGTTCGAGCTCTTCGCTCCGCTGGACCATGCCGCGCCGCCCTTGGGTGAAAGCGACGAGAACGACATCCTCTATCTGTTCAACTACACCATCACCGACGGTAACGGCACCCCGGCAAGCGGCAGTTTGAGCATTCTGATCGACGACGACAGTCCTGAATTGGTCGAGGGTGAGCGTCCGGTCGTCGGAGGCCTGGTGCACGAGGATGCCCTGACGGATATCGGTAACGCCGAGCCCGGCAACCTGCCTGCGCAAACCCATCAGCTGATTGGCGATCCGGGGGCACTGGATGCGCTGGTCAACTTCGGGGCTGATGGGCGCGGTGGCTTCCAGCTGAGTACTGACCCTGAGGCATTGAGCGATCTGCAGGCATTGGCCCTGACTTCGGGTAAGGAGCCGTTGGTCTATTCCGTCGAGGTCTCGGACGATGGCAGCACGAGCACCCTGATAGCGACAGCGGGTGGCGTGCCGGTATTCACGTTGGTGGTGACCAGCGATGGTGGCTATGTCTTCACCCTGTCGGGGCCGATCGATCATCCACGCAAGGATGGAGATGACAGCGAGCTGTTGGGCGACAAGGATCTCGCGCTGGACTTCTCCAAGCTGCTGATCGCCACCGACTACGATGGTGACGCGGTGCCAGGCGGCTTCAACCCTGGCAGCTTCGTGATCGATGTGGAAGACGATGTGCCCGTGTTGGTGGAAGACGGGGTCAAACACTGCCTGACCATCACGTATCAGGGCGGTGATGCCTCGTACCTCAACAGCTACGGCTATTACATCAAAGGCCCCGATGGTGAGCCGATTAGCGGTCAGATCATCTGGGGCGACACCAGCGGCCTGGCTGAGGGAGACTCGATCACCCTTCATGGCCTCGACCCGAGCCAGGTTGGTTTCTTCATCATTCCCAATGGGGGGTTGAACGGTGCTGCCAGTAACACCGAGGTAACCTTCCAGATCGTGGATGGACAGTGGAAGGCCTTCATCGGCGATACACCCATCGATGGGGCCGGTGGCGCTCACGTTCTGTTCAGCGACCCAACGCTGAATCCCGGTGGCAAGTCCCATGTTGACGACAATACCGCGCCGGGCAACCAGAACTGGGAGGATGTCAACGACGGCAACAGTGACAACGACTACAACGACGTCAACATCCAGGTGGCATGGACCACCAAGGCGCCCGTCGGCGGCACCGTGCACGAAGACCAACTGGAGACGCCTTATCCCGGTAATCCTGAAGCTGGTCAGCGCCTGGTGATCAGCACGGAGGGTGGCGCTGGTAGTTTGATGGCGCTGGTGTCCTTCGGGGCTGACGGCCCGGGTGTATTCGGTCTGGTAAGCAGCGAAACGGTGGCAGAGGTACTGGGTGCCCAGGGCCTGACTTCTGGTGGTCAGCCGCTGCTCTACAGCATCACCACGACCACGGATCCTGACGGCAACCTGCTGAGCACCACGCTAACTGCGACAGCTGCCGCTGAGGTTGGCGGCTATTCGGTATTCACCCTGGTAATCAACGCCGATGGCAGCTTCAGCTTCGAGTTGCAGGGACCGATCGACCATCCTCGCGACGATGGCGACGATAACGAGCTGTGGTCGAGCGAAGGTGGTATCGGCCTCGACTTCACTCATCTGTTCACCGCTACTGATGGCGACGGCGATCCGCTGCAGCTGCCCGAAGGCGCGAAAGGCCTGTTCGTCATCAATATTCAGGATGACGTACCGTTGCCGGCCCAGCCCAATCCGCAGCAGCCGGTGGTCGGTGGGCTGGTGCATGAAGATGCCCTGGGTACCGGCAATGCCGAGCCCGGCAGTGAGCCTGAACAGACCCTCACGGTTGAGGGGGGTATCGGCACTTTGGATGTACTGGTCAACTTCGGCGCCGATGGTCGTGGTGGTTTCCACCTGAGCCAGGAGCCCAGTGCGCTGTCTGGACTGCAGGCACTTGGCTTGAGCTCCGGCGGTGTTGCGCTGTTCTACGTCGTCTCTACGGATGGCACCACGCTCACCGCGACGGCTGGTGAAGGTGGCAGCGAGGTCTTCCGCCTCGAGGTGAATAGCGATGGTAGCTACCTGTTCACGCTCAAGGGCGCGTTGGACCATGAGGAGGAGGATGGTGTCGACTCCGAAACCCTTGGCGACAACAGCCTGGCGCTGGATTTCTCTGGCGTACTGATCGCCACCGATCGTGATGGTGATCCGATCGCCGATGGTTTTGCCAGCGGTAGCTTTGTCATCGACGTCGAGGATGATGTGCCGACCTTGAAACCTGTCGATCCGCAGCAGCCTGCGCTCGGCGGTACGGTGCACGAAGATCTTTTGACCAGCCCGAACGCCGGCAACCCGGATGGCGGTACTCAAACGCTGGTAGTCAGCACCGAGGGTGGTGCCGGTACATTGGCTTCGCTGGTCTCTTTTGGCGCGGATGGTCCCGGTGCTTTCGGGTTGGTCAACAGCGGTGACGCCACTGCGTTGCTTGACGCTCAGGGGCTGACCTCGGGCGGAGAAAGTCTGCTCTATGACGTGGTTGAGACCCGCGTCGACGGCAAGCTTGTCAGTACCACCTTGACAGCGGTTTCCGCCGACAGCCTGGGCAACTACTCGGTGTTTACATTGACGGTAAATGCCGATGGTAGTTTCCACTTCGAACTGCAGGGCCCGATAGACCATCCTGAGCAGAGCGACAACGACAGTGAGCTGTGGTCTTCCGATGGCGTATTCGGTATCGACTTCACTCAGCTGTTTACCGCCACCGATGGTGACGGTGACCCGCTGCAACTGCCGGAGGGCACCAGCGGCCTGTTCGTCATCAATATTGAAGACGATGTGCCTGAGCTGGTCGTCAGCGAGCCGGACTACTGCCTGACGCTGACCTATAAAGGCGGCGATGCGGCGATGTTCAATAGCTACGGCTATTACATCAAGAACGCAGATGGTACGCCGGCCAGCGGCGAGATCATCTGGAGCAATACACGTTTCCTTGGGGTTGGTACTACCACCACCTTGGAAGGGCTCAATCCCGATAGCGTCGGCTTTTTCATCATTCCCAATGGCGCCTTCAATGGTGTCAGTAACGGTACCGAGGTCTCGTTCCAACTGGTCGATGGACAGTGGCAGGCCTTTGTCGGCGGTAGCGCACTCAATGGTGCCGGCGGCGCGCAGGTTGTCTTCGACAACCCGGCGCTCAACCCCAATGGCAAATCCCATGTCGAGGACAACGCCGCGCCCGGCAACCAGAACTGGGAGGATATCAACAGCGCCAGCGATAACGACTACAACGATGTCAATATCCAGGCCACCTGGACGGTCAAGACGCCTGCACCGGTAGGCGGTACGGTACATGAGGACAAGCTGACCGATCCCCATCAGGGCAACCCGGATGGTCCTGGCCAGACGTTGTTGATCAGCACTGCGACGGGCGCGGCCAGTTTGCTCTCGCTGGTTGCCTTCGGCGCCGATGGGCCCGGCGATTTCAGCCTGGTGGAGGAGGGTAGCGCCGCCGAGTTGCTGAACGCCCAGGGGCTGACGTCCGGCGGTGAGCCGCTCGACTACAAGGTCACCCAGGAGCTCGATGACGATGGCAATCTGGTCAGCACCACGCTTATTGCGACGGGCACGGCTGCAGGCGGTTATCCGGTATTCACCCTGGTGGTGGAGGCTAACGGTGACTTCACCTTTAGTCTGCAGGGGCCAATCGACCATCCGCTGAAAAATGGTGACGATAACGAGCTCTGGTCATCGGACGGTGCCTTTGGCATCGACTTCACCCAGTTGCTGGCGATCACCGATGGCGATGGCGACCCGCTGCAGATACCGCAGGGGGCTGGCGGCCTGTTCGTGATCAATATCGAGGACGATGTGCCGACCCTGAGTCTAGGGGTCAATAAGCAAGCGTTGGTTCAGCTGGAAGTGGCGCTGGACGAAACCCGTGGCAATCATGATCGTTACGCCGCCAACGATAACCAGAGCCAGGGCTACGTGAACGACGACAATGGCGCGTTGGCCAAGGTCACCACTGAGCTTGCCGGCGGCTTGACCTCGCTGTTCACCATCGGTGGGGCAGCCGGGGCTGATGGCGAGGCTTCGCTCAGCGGTACGCTGAGCTTCTCCGGGGTGCCGCCCCAGGGGCTGGCCACCACCTTGTCGGCCACCAATGGCGGTGCCATCCGTCTGTTCTTCGACCCGGCCAACAGCCAGGTGGTCAGAGGTGTCGATGCCTCTGGCGATACAGTCTTCACCATCGCCATCGTCACTGTCGATGGGCAGCCGCAACTGCAGACCACGCTGTTCGAAGCGATCCGTCATCCAGACAATAATCAGCGCTTCGACGAGGCGGTCGATCTGTTGATCAAGCACCAGGGCTCGTTGCAGCTACAGTATCAGGTTACCCGTGTCGACGGTGATGGTGACGCGGTGACCCGTACCGCGAAGGTCGAGCTTGCTGGCGGCAATTCGTCCTACTTCTCCTTCCAGGACGACGGCCCGAAAATCATCAAGTTCGAGCTGGGTCACAGCGTCAAGCTATACGTCGACGAATCCGTTGGCAAAGGTGGTTCCAGCCAGAACGAACCCGGTCAGGCGGCGCCGAATGACGAGCAGGGCCACGGCAATGTGCTGGGTTACGCCCGGATCAATGGCGAGAAGCTGTTCAAGCTGATCGCCGATGGTGGTTCGGATGGCCTGGACAGTGGCCGTACCCGCTTCTCCCTGAGTCTTGCCAGCAATGGCGTGGACTCCGGGCTGAATGCCACGGCCGGTGGCGACATCCTGCTGTACAAGGAGGCCGATGGCAGCATCCTGGGTAAAGCCAACGGCGTTACGGTGTTCAAGATCAGCGTCAATGCCGCTGACGGTAGCGTGACCCTGGTGCAGTACAAGGCCATCGCCCATGGCGATACCAGCAGCCATGACGAGCTGGCGCTGCTCAAGGATGGCGTGCTGAAACTGAACGTGACTGTCTACGACAAGGACGGCGACCCGCAGAGCGCCAGCCTGGATCTGGGCAAGGTGGTCGGCTTCGAGGACGACGGCCCGAAAATCACCAAGTTCGAGCTGCAGCACGGCACCAAGCTGTACGTCGACGAATCGGTGGGCAGCACAGGTTCCAGCCAGAACGAGAATGGCCATGTCGCGCCGAACGATGAGCAAGGCCATGGTGATGTGCTCGGCTATGCCAGCATCGACGGCAAGGATCTGTTCAAGCTCACGGTGGATGCCGGTTCGGATGGCCAGGACACGTCGCGTACTCGCTTCGAGTTGAACCTCAGCCAGGACGGCGTCGACTCTGGGCTGGATGCTACAGCCGGCGGTGATATTCGCCTGTACAAGGATGCCGACGGCAACGTGCTGGGTGTGGCCAACGGCGTCACGGTATTCAAGGTCAGCGTCAATGCCGGCAGTGGCAGTGTGACTCTCGTGCAATACGAGGCCATCGCCCATGGCAATACCAGCAATCATGACGAGCTGGCGTTGATTCGCGCCGGTGTGCTGAAGCTCGGCGTGACCGTCTATGACAAGGATGGCGACTCTCACAGTGCCAGTCTGGATCTGGGCAAGGTAGTCGGCTTCGAGGACGATGGTCCCTCCGCAGGCATCACCAATGCCGCCTACGCGCTGGACGATGAAGGCCTGCCCAATGGCATCAATGGTGGTGAGGGCGACGTGACAGGGGCGAACACCACGGTCTCCGGCACGCTGGTATTCGACGCCGGCTCCGATGGTCTGCGTGGCATCTCCCTGTCCGGGCCGAGCGTATTGGGCACCGAGAACGTCACCTCGACCTGGAACGCCGACAGCAAAACGCTGACCATCAGCAGTGCCGCGCGCGGCACGCTGGTGACCGTGGTGTTGACCGATCCGGCGCTCGGCAAGTACGAGCTGGAGTTGCATCAACCCCTGATGCATCCGGCTGGCCAGGACGAAAACGACATCAAACTGCAGATCGGCTACACCGTGACCGACGGTGATGGTGATACCGCCGTGGGCAAGCTGGTGGTCACCGTCGACGATGACACCCCGACCATCCAGGCCATGCAGCCGGGCTTCGAGTCGCAGGCCACCTTCCTCGGCAGCGATGCCGGCTATCACAACAGCTACGGTTATTACTCGCGAGATGCCGAGGGCAATCCATCGGTGGGCAAGGTGATCTGGGCTGATGTGAAGGCGCAGGCGACAGGAGTCACCTTCGATCTGGATGGGCTCGACCCGAGTGAGATTGGTTTCTTCATCATCCCCAATGGCGCCGCCAATGTTGGTTTGAGCAATGGCGCCGAGCTGACCTTCCAGCAGGACGCTGATGGTAACTGGCAGGCCTTGCTGGGTGGGGTGCCACTGACCGGTGCTGGCGGTGCCAACGTGCTGTTCGACCGTGCCGAGTTCAACCCGGGCGGCTCGCACCTGCAGGATAACGCCGAACCGGGCAACCAGAACTGGGAGGACCTCACTGACGCTCCCGACTACGACTACAACGACGTCAACACCAACGTTACCTGGGGCATGCCGCTGCAGGTGGACGAGACTTATCTGGGTACGCCGGATGCGACGGTCAGCCGTAACTTCAGCTCGGCCTTCAACGCCGAGTATGGTGCCGACGGCCCTGGTTCCCTGGCCTACGCGCTGGTGATCAAATCGCCGGATTCCGGGCTGGTCGATACCGAGAGCGATGAAGCGGTCAAGCTGGTGTTTAACGGCTCGGTGCTCGAAGGTCGCACCGAAACCGGTAACGAGCTGGTCTTCACCCTGAGCGTCGACGCCGCAGGACTGGTGACCCTGACGCAACTGAGGGCCGTGGTTCATCCCACTGCCCAGCCTGATGAACTGCATCTGCTGGGCAGTGACAAGATCGGACTGCAGGCCACCATTACCGATGCCGACGGTGATCAGGCCTCGGCCAGCATCGACCTGGGCCAGGTGCTGGGCTTCCGTGATGACGCACCCATGGCGGTCAATGATGAAATTGCCGGTGAGGTCTCACGTACGGCAGTCGATCAGGTTGTCGGCAACATCAACGACCTCACCGGCAACGACAGCTTTGGCAACGATGGCAGGGCTAGCGTCTCGCCGGTGCAGATTATCGGCCAGGGCAGCCAGGGCGGTACGCTGGTCATCGATACCAGCGGCAATCTGGTCTACAGCGCTGGCAGTGGGGCCAGCGCCGGTACGGAGGTGTTCACCTATCAGATCACCGACGGTGATGGCGACGTTTCCACGGCCACCGTGACCCTCACGCTCGGTGGCAACGACCCGGTCGGCGGTCAGGCTTCCGGCAGCGTCGACGAGGATGGCTTGACCCATGGGCTGACCGGAGGCCCCAACGACCTGGCTGGCGAAGCCACCACGGCCAGTGGAGCGCTCGGTTATCAGGTGGACAGCTTCGGTGGTTTCGCCTGGGATGCCAGTGGTCTTGGCAGCCTGTCTTCAGGCGGTTCGGCGCTCAACTATCAGCTCAGTGCAGATGGCAAGACGCTGAGTGCGTTCGATGCCGGTGGCAATCCGGTCTTCACCCTTAGCCTGACCAACTCGGAGACCGGGCAATACAGCTTCAAGCTGTTCAAGCCGCTCGATCATCCGGCGCCGGACGTCGATGGTACGGCAGACGAGAACGACCTGAACCTGGCCTTCTCCTACAAGGTCTGGGACTCCTCTGCGCCTTCGGCTCCGGCCACGGGTAGCCTGACGATCACGGTGGATGACGACTCGCCGGCCACGCCCGACGACATCGCCAAGTCTGCCAGCGAGCCGCAAGGCATCCAGACCAACCTGATGGTAGTGCTGGATCTGTCCGGCAGCATGGACGAAGCGCCGTCGGGTGTCAGCGGGTTCAGCAGCAAGCTGGCGCTGGCCAAGGATGCCGTGCAGCGTCTGATCGACAGCTACGACAACCTCGGTGACGTGATGGTGCGCATCGTGACCTTCGCCAACAGCGCGAGTGCTGTGGGCAATGTCTGGATGAGCGCCGTCGATGCCAAGGCCTGGCTCACCGACCTGGCCAACAACGCCGGCAACGGTTCGACCAACTATGACGATGCGCTGATCAAGGCGATGAATGCCTACGATTCGTCCGGCAAGCTCACCGGCGCAGGGGTACAGAACGTTTCCTACTTCCTCTCCGATGGCCAGCCGACGCTGTCCAACGCCAACCCAGGTAGTAACAACAGTGGCAGCCAGTACAACCCGGAACTGGGCGATGGCATCGGCGCCAGCGAGGAGGCGGACTGGATCGCCTTCCTCACGGCCAAGGACATCAAGTCCTATGCGCTGGGTATGGGGCTGGGCAGCGACCTCGACAAGACCCTGCTCAACCCCATCGCCTATGACGGCCAGACGGGCGTCAACACCGATGGCATCCTGGTCTCCAACCTCAACCAGCTCAACGACACTCTGCAGGGTACGGTGACGGGTACGGTGATCTCCGGCAACCTGATCAGCGAAGGCAGCAATGGTTTCGGTGCCGATGGCCCAGGTCTGCAGCCGATTGCTGCGATCACCCACAACGGTGTCACGTATACCAGCGAGTCGGCTGCCTACGATCCCGCGAGCCATACGCTGACCTTCACCACCGCGGGTGGCGGCTCGTTCAGCGTCAACCTGGTCACCGGGGCTTACACTTACAACTTCAACGACGATGTCGCCGAGGATGTGACGGATACCATCCGCTACACCCTGATCGATCGCGATGGCGATGCGGTGTCCGCCGACCTGAAGCTGACCATTACCGACAGCAGCGAGGTCTATGCCTACGACAACTACAACCAGGCCATCGTCGGGCAGAAATGGGTCACGCCCGACCCGGTAACCAAGGTGCTGGCGGACTTTTCCAGCACCAGCAATCAGGCCTCGTCCGGGCCAAACTACAACCCCTGGATATTCGATACCACCGACAACGGCAACGTGAGTGGCAATGAAACCACGGTGATCACGCAGGCCGATGTGATGGCTGTGGCGGGCAGCAAGTGGGGCGTCACCGCTGTCAATTCGTCCAATGGCGTCAGCGTGCAGGGTAATGCCTTGCAGCTCGTTGACAGTGATCGTAGCGCCGGTGTCAGCACCAAGGCTGCAACACCGACCTTCGAGGTGGCCGAGGGCAACACGGCCAAGGTCTCCTTCGACCTGGGCAGCATCAGCAACTTCAGCAGCAGCGGCTCGGGAGACCAGTTCACCTGGACGTTGTACAAGCAGAACGGCAGTGCCTGGACGCTGGTGCAGAGCGGCACCCATGCATCCAGTAACTCGACTACCGTCACCAGCAACAGCGTGGGCGAGGGTACTTATCGTCTCTACTTCGAGGTCAATGATCGCACCAACAACAGCAGCAGCTTCCGTGTCCGGGTGGACAACATCACCCTGATCACCGTTGCAGCCGCGATGCTGGTCGACACTGCCACGGCGGTGGCGGGCAACGTGCTGACCGATGCCAACAACTACCTCTACAGCGACCATCCATGGGGTGCGGTGGATAGCAAGGGTAGCGAGGGGGCGACGCTCAGCGTGCTGGATAACGGCAGCTTCGTGGCCGTGAGCACCTCGAAGACCATCGACGGGCAGTGGGGCAGCTTGCTGTTGCACAGCGACGGTTTCTACACCTACACACCGGATCCCGACTACGCCAACCTGGGCAAGGAAGATGTCTTCACCTACCAGTTGACCCAGCCTGATGGCGACGTCAGCACGGCGCGTCTGGTGGTCGGTATCGGCTCCAGCGTTGCAGTGCAGCCCAATGTGGTGATGGGCCATGAGGCGCTCAACGACACCTTGCTGGGCAGCGAAGGCAGTGATGTGCTGCTGGGGTTGGGTGGCAACGATACGCTGCATGGGCTGGGTGGCAATGATCGTCTGGAGGGCGGTGATGGTAATGACACCCTGATCGGCGGCAAGGGCAACGACATCCTCATTGGCGGTGCAGGCAACGACACCTTCGTGTGGAACGCCGATGATCGTGGCGGCAACTACCACGATATCGTCAAGGACTTCGGCAATGGCGCGGACAAGCTGGATCTGTCGCAGCTTTTGGTGGGTGTCAGCGATCCAGCCAGTGCTGATGTGTTGACCCAATACCTGAGCTTCGACTTCGTCAGCGATCCGGGTAGTACGGTGATCAACATCGCCAGCGCCGGAGGTGGCGCGCCGGTGGATCAGACCATCACTCTGGAGAACACCATCCTTTCCGGTGGCAACACTGCAGATATCATCCAGGGCATGCTGGACCAGAATCAGCTGGTCGCCTGAGGTGTGAGGGAGGCCGTCAGCGCTGCGCTGGCGGCCTCTCAAGAAAAGGGAAATGCTTATCAGAGTTTCCTTAGTTGGAGCACTCAACTAGAGTAAGCCCGCTACCCGTTCCGAGTAGCGGGCTTTTTTATGGCGTTTGCTGGAGGCAGCGATGGTTTACGTACAGCGCGACGCGGCCGGGCGTTTGTTGCGAGTCGAACATGAGCCCTTTGAGGGTATGACGGAAAACCTGGCTGTCGAGAGCGAGGAGCTACACAGCTGGCTTGAGGCCAAGGAAGAGGTCAAGGCGCGCCTGGACAGCCTGAAACAGTCTGACCTGGAGCTCGTGCGCGTGCTGGAAGACGTGGTCAGCGTGCTGGTCGAACGAGGCGTTATTCGTTACACCGACCTGCCCGAGGCCGCACGCCAGAAGCTCGATCAGCGTGCCATCGCCCGTGCCGAAATCGAGGGGCTCAGCGGCCTACTTGGCGACGACGAGCACAATCTGGTTTAGAACCCCGCCTTTGTAGGAGCCGCGCCCCGCGGCGAAGCGGCCGGTGCGACACCCGTAATCTTCAGAAATTACCCCCGGCGGGGCTCCTGCAGTTATTGCTTGCCCCAGGGCGCCGGTGCGCCGATCAGACGGCCCATGGCACCGTGGATGCCCAGTTCGGTCAGCACTGTGAGCTCCTCTTCGGTTTCCACCATCTCGGCGATCAGCGGCAGGTCGATGCTGTTGGTGGCGCGGAAGATCGCTTCGATGAACAGCCGCTTGTCGCTCTCCTGGTCGATGGCCCGGATATAGGTGCCATCGATCTTCAGGTAGGCCAGGCCTAGGTGGGTGAGATTGCCAATCAGGCTGAAGCGCCCACCAAAATGCTGCAGGCCCAGGTTGAAACCCGCCTCACGAATCGCCTGGCTCAGCGCTTCCAGCTCGGCGGGTGGCGGCAGGTGGCGTTCGTCGATTTCCAGCGTCATCAGGTGTGCTACGTCCTTATGACTGTTCAGCGCATCGAGCAGGCGCGCTTTATCCTGGTCATTGCGCAGGGGCGCGGCAGACAGGCTCAGTGCCAGTGGGTGAGGATGTTGCGCCAGGTGCTCCAGGCTGTGTTCGAGCATCGCCAGATCGAAGCGCGCGGCCCAGCCCAGGCGCTCGATCCACGGCAGGAAGCGCCCGGCCGTGATGGCTTCACCAGCTGGATCGAGCAGGCGCGCGAGGACCTTGTGCTGCATGAGCCTGCCCGCCGCGCATTCGGCTACAGGCTGGAAATACAACTGCAATTTGCCCTGGCTCAGCGCCTCGTCGATCCAGCCGCGCCAGTCGTGCAGGCCCTGAGTGGTCTGGGCGGTGAAGTCATCGAGGCGTTCCCAGCACCTGTCGGTGTTGCTCTGTGCCTGAGCCAGTGCCTGATCGGCGCGACTCAGCACTGCCGCGCTCTGTTCGCCGGGGCGAAAGGCGGCAATACCAATATGGGCAACGGGATCGCAGTCACTGGCACCGGTCTGCTTCAGGCTGTTCAGGGCTTCGCTGAGCTCGCTGGCCAGGCGCTCTGCGTCTTCGCCATTGAGGCCGGGTGCAAGCAGCGTGAACTCGCCGCCGCGGTTGCGTGAGGCCAGCCATTGGCTGCGCCCCGGTAACGCCAGCAGTTGTTTGAGTTGATCGCCCAGCGCGGCGATCAGCGCGTCGGTACGCTGGCCGCCGAGACGCTGGTTGAGACCGCCCAGGTCGTTGAGGCGCAGCAGCAGCAGGTAGCCATCAGGATGCTGCTCGTTGATCACCAACTGATTGCTCAGGCGTATGTCGAATTGGCGACGGTTGGCCAGGCCGGTGAGGCTGTCCTGATAGGCCTCCTCGCGCAGTTTCTCGCTGCGCGCGGCCTCTTCGGCGAACAGGGTCTTGAGCTTGTCGACCATCTGGTTCATTGCCAGCACCACCCGCTTTAGCTCTGGCGTGCGTGGCACACGGGGCAGGGTGAGAAATTCGCGGCGGCTGATGGCTTGCGCCTGCTGCACCATGTTGTCCAGCGGCCGCAGCTGGGTACGCAGCAGCCAGCCACCGAGCACGGCACTGACCAGGCCGCACAGCAGCAGCCAGAACAGGCTGCCGAGGGCGCTGTCCCACAGTTTGGCCAGGGCGAACTGTGGATGGCTGAGCACCTCGACCCTTGCGGCCTGCTCCCAGCCGCGCATGATCAGCGCATCGCCACCCTGGGGCTGCAGATCGACCAGGTCGACGAACCAGCCGGGCACGTTCTCGGGCCTGATCTCGGTGGCGCGTTCGACGATCACGCTGTCGTCGGCGATGCGCACCACGCGGATGCTGGCGAAGTAGCCACTGTCGAAGATCGAACTGACCATCAGCTCGATCATCGCCGGGTCGTCCACATGCGGCGTCATCGACAGCCCCAGCGCCGTGGCGGCGTCCTGGGCGTGCGAGCGCAGCTGGCTGATCAACTGTTCGCGCGAGCTCTCCACCCCGGCGATGAAACTGCCGGTGAAGGCCACCACCAGAAACAGGCAGATGGCGAGAAACAGTTGCTTTAGTAACGACATGGCTTTTTCCTCCTAGCCTTCGCCAATGGCGAAGCCCTCCGCGCGCATTTTTTTCAGGATGTCCTGCCAGCGAGAGAGCTTCTTGGTGTCGCTCTTGCGTGTGTTGGAACCTGCGAGATAGAGGCCTTCGGCATTGAAGGCGTACACCGGGAGCAGGTCCTTGCGTTGCGAGGCAGGGCGGATGTCGTTGATCAGGTTGTCGAGCACCAGTGGCTCGGCGCTAGGGCTGGCGTAATAGGTCAGCACCATGTGCGCCTGGTTGTAGTTCAGCGCCTTGACGTAGGTGATGCGCAGCTTTTCGCTGGGGATGCCGAGGCGGCGCAGGGTGAAGTACTTGGCGATGGAGTAGTCCTCGCAATCGCCGGCGCCCTTGATCAGCATTTCCACGGGGGTGGCCCAGTAGTCGTTCTCGCGCCAGAGCTGAATGTCGTCGACGAAGCGGATGGAGCGGTTAAAGAAGCGATTGACCTCGTTGAGCTTGTCCGCCTCGTTCAGGCTGGTGCTGCTCTTGATCAACTCCTCCCAGTCGAGAATGCGTTTGCGTGCAGGGCCGAGGTTGCCGTAGCGGTTTTCCGCATTCTTCACGATCACGGCGAAGTCCCAATCGGCTACTGCCAGCGCGGCCAGCAGCCCGCCGCCAATCCACAGGATCAGCAGCCGCCACCGCCATCCCTGAACGCGCAGCCGTCGCATGGGGTCGTGGTCTCCAGGCTCGATTGGCAGAGTCTAGGTGAGGTGTCGGCTTTTTGCCGGCCGCTTCGTCAGGGCAAGAAAGCAGCGTCAAAAGCTTGTCGAGGAAGTGCCTGGCTCACGTAGCCCGGATGCAATCCGGGGAGTACCGCTGAGCCGTCGGATAGCATCCGTGCTGCGCAGAGCGCTCAGGGATTGGGCAGGGTCTTCTGCTTGAGGATATACAGGCTGACCAGCGCCGCACTGCTGAGCATGAACACGCGCGCCCAGGGCATGGGCACCAGATAGCAGGAGAAGCTGATGCTGGCCCACATCAGCACCAGGGCGTAGACCTTGCCCTTGAGTGGGATGCCCTGGCCTTCGAGGTAGTCGCGAATCCATGGCCCCAGGCGCGGGTGGGTGACCAGCCAGAGATAGAAACGCCGTGAGCTGCGCACGAAACAGGCCGCCGCCATGAGCAGGAATGGCGTGGTCGGCAGTACGGGCAGGAAGATGCCGATGACCCCGAGTGCCACGCTCAACCAGCCGATGGTCAGCAGCAGGTAACGGACACTGCGATGGCGGCTTGGCTGGATGTCACGCGGCATGGGCGGGTCTTGGCGGCAGCCGGGGCCGAGCCCCGGCTCGTGGGGGTCAGTGGCGAGGCTTGAGCAGTGCGGGTTTTTCTTCCGGAGCCTGGCACAGCAGGAAGAGGGCGGTCAGCAGCTCGGGAATCTGGTCGATCATGCTGTCCACCAGGTCGCGGTCGCGAGCGATCTCGGCGAACTCGGTCTGTTCGTCGAACAGACCGGAGCCGACCATGATCGGCAGCAGCAACTCGCTGACTTCGTCTTCGGCATCTTCGAACCACACCGCTTCACGCAGGAACACCCCTTCCATGAAGCCGATGCACCAGCCGCGCAGGTCGGAGTCATCCGGTTCGTCACCGAGATCCAGATCGCACGGCAACTCGGGCTCTTCCTCGCCGGCCAGCTGACGCGCGATATGCGCCTTGAGATGGATCAGCGTGCTTTCGATCTCTTCGCGTTCGGCGTCGCTGCGGTAGTGCGGCGGCTCGGCGAACAGCGCATCGATCCACTCACGCTCCGGTACCTGATCCGGGCAGATCGCCAGGGCGGTCAGGTAGCCATGGGCGGCCACGTAGTCCAACGCCTCTTCGTGCAACTCATCGGCATCGAGAAAGGCTTGCAGGCGGGACAGTTGCTCAGCGAAGGACATCGTGGGGTTACCTTGAGGCTTAGGGGATAAACGAGGATGGATTCTAGTTCACCGCTGCCTCTGCGACCAGCACGGGCGCTCTACTAACGGCGATTGAGCGGCTTCGGACGGGTAGGCGCCCTGTTGCCTGCGATCCTGCGGCATAATGCGCGGCTAGATTTGGAGGCCTTCATGCTCGACCACGCCATGCGCATTCTCAAAGACGTTTTCGGCTACGACGCCTTTCGCGGCAACCAGGCCGCGATCATCGAGCGCGTGGCCGGCGGCGGCGATGCCCTGGTGTTGATGCCTACCGGCGGCGGCAAGTCACTGTGCTTCCAGGTGCCGGCGCTGATGCGCGAGGGCCTGGCAGTGGTGGTTTCTCCGTTGATCGCCCTGATGGACGATCAGGTGGCCACCCTTGACGAATTGGGTGTGGCAGCCGTGGCGCTGAACTCCACCTTGAGCCCTGACGAGCAGCGCGAGATTGCCGACCGTATCCGTCGCGGGCAGATCAAGATGCTCTACCTGGCGCCCGAGCGCCTGGTGCAGCCGCGCATGCTGAGCTTCCTGCAGGGCCTGGATATCGCCCTGTTCGCCATCGACGAAGCGCACTGCGTGTCGCAGTGGGGCCATGATTTCCGGCCTGAGTACCTGCAGCTCGGTCAGCTGGCTGAGCTCTTTCCACATGTGCCACGCATCGCCCTGACCGCCACCGCGGATAAACGTACCCGTGAGGAAATCGTCCAGCGTCTGCACCTGGACAACGCCGAGCGCTTTCTGTCGAGCTTTGACCGGCCGAACATCTTCTATCGCATCCAGCCCAAGGATCAGCCGCGCAAGCAACTGCTGGGTTTTCTCGCTGCGCGCAAGGGTGATGCCGGTATCGTTTACTGCCTGTCGCGCAAGAAGGTCGAGGAGGTCGCCGAGTTTCTCAGCAGCCAGGGCTTCCCGGCCCTGCCTTATCACGCCGGCCTGCCCAACGAATTGCGTGCCTTCAATCAGAAGCGCTTTCTCAATGAGGAAGGCCTGATCATGGTGGCGACCATCGCCTTCGGCATGGGCATCGACAAGCCCAACGTGCGCTTCGTCTGTCACCTGGATCTGCCCAAGTCGCTGGAGGCCTACTACCAGGAAACCGGTCGCGCCGGCCGCGACGGTCTGCCGGCCGATGCCTGGATGGCTTACGGCCTGCAGGATGTGATCTTCCTCAAGCAGATGCTCAACAATTCCGACGGTGACGAGCGCCACAAGCGCATCGAGCAGCACAAGCTCGACGCCATGCTCGCCCTGTGCGAGGAGACACGCTGCCGCCGTCAGACGCTGCTGGCTTACTTCGATGAAGAATTGCCCAACCCTTGCGGGCACTGCGACAACTGCATCGATGGCGTCGAGACCTGGGATGCCACCGAGCCGGCGCGCCAGGCGTTGTCGGCTGTCTATCGCAGCGGCCAGCGCTATGGCGTCGGCCATCTGGTGGACATTCTGCTCGGCCGAGACAACGAGAAGATTCGCGCCGCCGGTCATCAGCACCTGGCAGTGTTCGGTGTAGGCAAGGGCTTTTCCGAGGTCGAGTGGCGAACCCTGTTCCGCCAGTTGGTCGCCCGCGGTCTGGCCGATGTCGATCTGGATGGCTTTGGCGGTCTGCGTCTGAGTGAGACCTGCAGGCCGCTGCTGCGCGGTGAGGTCAGCCTGCAACTGCGCCGTGAGCCCAAGCCGGCGCAGGCGGCCAAGGCCTCCAGCAGCGCCGCCAGTCAACTGGTGCGTGGCCATGAGCGGGAAATGTGGGAGGCGCTGCGCAGTCTGCGTCGCAAGCTGGCCGAGGAACACAGCGTACCGCCGTACGTGATCTTCCCCGATGCCACGCTGCTGGAAATGTTGCGCAGCCAGCCCAGCTCGCTGAGCGATATGGCCGAGGTCAGTGGCGTCGGCGCGCGCAAGCTGGAGCGCTATGGCCAGGCCTTCCTGGAAGTGCTCAATGGCAGCGGCGCGGATGACACGCCGGCTCCGGTGGCCGATCTGCGTCACGAGCTGGTCAGCCTGGCCCGCGCCGGCATGACGCCCGCGCAGATTGCCGGCCAGCTTAACTGCAGTGAGAAGAATGTTTACAGCCTGCTGGCCGAGGCCATTGCCCAGCAACAACTAACCCTGGAACAGGCGCTGGACCTTCCTGAGGAACTGCTGGGCGAGATTCAGGAAACCTTCCTCGACGGCGAGGGCGAGCTGCCGGCCGTGAGTGAGGTTGCGCCGCTGTTCGCCGGTCGCGTCGACGAGAGCGTGCTCTACTGCGTGCGTGCGGCGCTGCAGGCCGAGTTCGAGATCTAAGCGCCCTCGGTGAAACTCGGTCGCCTGATTCTGGCGGCATTTCGCTCACAGGGCTAACAGGCCGTTGAAAAACGTAGGCGACGACTGCATGGATGCAGGAGATAGAGCGAAGCAGGAAGCCCGAGCCGAGGCAGCCAGTGCAATACCGATGGCGGCCCCGGCAAAAGCAGGCGAAAAACGGTCGGAGTCGCGCTCGACTTTACGAGTTGTAAATGAGCATTTGACCGGGCTGGCGTTCCAGCCTGTTTTTAACGCAGCAATGGCAACGCAGGTAGTTTTTCACCGGTCTGCTAAGGTGTGGGCAGGCCGCCAGATAACGAGGTGAGGGTGCCTAACTATCACGCCTGGCCCGACGAAGTTCGTTCGAGCCCCTATGCCGACCAGTTGAGCCTGGGCTTTCGTCGGTTGCGTTTTTCCCGCGCTCTCGAGCGTGAATATCGTGCACACATGCTCGAGGACGGCTTCGAGCTCAAACGTATCGCGCTCTGCGTGGCCACGGTCATCTGGCTGGCCCTGACTGCGCTCGACATGTTGGTGGTGCCTGCGTCACACCTGGGCTGGGTGATCGCCGTGCGCCTGGTGGTGCTGGTCATCCTGCTGGTTTGCGCGACCCTGATCCTGCGGCGTCGCCACAGCCATCTTCTGTTACCGCTGAGCATGACCTGCATCCTCGTGCTCGGCGTGGGGGCAGCGATGATTGTCGGTATCGCCCATCGCGCCGACCCCGGCTACCCCTATGAAGGTCTGTTGCTGGTGAGCATGGCGGCGTACTTCCTGGTCGGCCTGCGCTTGAACGAGGCCCTTGCCTGTTCCCTGGTGATTTTGCTCGCCTATGTGATAGCGGAATTGGCCGCGGGGCTGCCTGCTCCGAGGCTGATCAACAACCTGTTGTTCCTGGTCTTCGGCAATCTTATCGGCGCTGTCGGTTGCTACCTCCTGGAATACAAATCACGCGAGCATTTTCTGATCAGCCACCTGATGCAGCTGCTTGCCTATCACGACAGCCTGACCGGGCTGCACAACCGTCGTAGCTTCAATCGACAGTTCGAGCGCCTGTGGCGCCAGGCGCAGCGTGACGGCATATCGATTGCGTTGCTGCTCTGCGACATCGACCATTTCAAGGCCTACAACGACTGCTACGGTCATCAGGCTGGCGACGCGGCTTTGCAGCGTGTCGGCTCACTTATCAAGCAGGCGGCGCGGCGACCACTGGATATGGGCGTACGGCTTGGCGGTGAGGAGTTCGCGCTGCTGTTGTTCGACATCAGTGCCGATGAAGCCAGGCAACGCGCCGAGGCCCTGCGCCATTCGCTGGAGGAGGCAGGCATTGCCCACCGCGGCTCCGATAGCGCCGATGTACTGACCATGTCCATCGGCGTCGCCTGCCTTAGCCCGGATAGTCAGCCTGAATTGAGCCAGCTCTACGAACAGGCTGACCGAGCGCTATACGAGGCCAAGGCTTTCGGGCGTAACAGGGTGGCGGCCTGACTTGCAGTCGGGGCGCAACGAGCCGGTCGCATTCTGCAACGCTCATGGCGCAATCTGCGCTTGCCCTGCGCATCGGGTTATGGCTAGCTGGCTAATAATTAGTTTTTGACCTTTGTATGAGTCCGCTTGCCCATGTCTTACCCCGATCAACATCGCTTTGCCATGCAGGTTGCCCAGCTATCCCGTGCCTGGCGTTCCGAACTCGATAGACGCCTGGTAGGGCTGGGCCTGTCCCAGGCCCGCTGGCTGGTGCTGCTGCACCTGGCGCGCTTCAGTGAAATGCCGACCCAGCGTGAATTGGCGCAAAGCATCGGCGTAGAAGGGCCGACGCTGGCGCGTCTACTCGACAGTCTCGAAAGTCAGGGGCTGGTTATTCGCGTGGCGGTACCCGAAGACCGCCGTGCCAAGAAGATTGCGCTGCAGCCGGACGCGCAGCCTTTGATCGAGAAGATCGAAGCGATTTCCACCCAACTGCGCCATGAAGTCTTCGCCGGCATCGACGAGGAGGATCTGCGTCGCTGTCAGCAGGTGCACGCTCGAGTGCTCGGCAACCTGATGAAGTGAACCGCCTGTACTGTCAAAAATCCGATCATTTTTTGATCGGTTTTTTTCTGTGCCTAATTTTTGACTGATTCAACTTGATGGCACCGTGCTTTCGTCGGCAAACTGGCCCCCAAGCCGCTACTTTGTGAATTAGTAGCCATAATGCAATTCGAGACGGCCTCGACAAGGACCTTGTCGCCCGTTCTCGAACTATCAAGGGCGCCAGCCTCCCGGCCAAGGGATGCTCAGACAGGAAGTCGAGGAGGTGGCGTTCGAGCCGGATAACCCTGGAGGTCACATGGCTCGGGTGCGTCAATTAATGTTGGGTCTGGCGTCGGGGTCCGCCCTCTATTCGGGAATGGCACCGGCGCTTGGTTTGGGTGAAATCACGCTCCATTCTGCGCTGAATCAGCCTTTCGAGGCCGAGATCGAGCTGCTGGAAGTGGGGGACCTGAGCGCGCAGGATCTGCGTGTTGGTCTGGCGCCAGCCGAGGTGTTCAGTCGTTCGGGCGTCGAGCGCTTCTACTTTCTCAACGATCTGCGTTTCACGCCGCTTCTGCAGGGTTCACGTAGCGTGATCCGCGTGGTGTCGAACCGTCCGGTGCGTGAGCCATATCTGAACTTCATCGTCGAAGTGGCGCGTCCCAACGGCCAATTGCTGCGTGAGTACACCGTGCTGCTGGATCCTCCCGGCTCTTCGGCTTACTCCGCCGTGGCTGCGCCAAGCGCTACGGCGCTTTCGCAACCCTCTACTCGCGCCGCAGCACCGCTCTCGCCGGTCAGCACGGTCACGCCGCCGAGTGCATCTGCTGGGCACCGTCATCAGGTCAGCCGTGGCGACAGTCTCTGGTCCATCGCCGCGCGTCTGCGTGAGCAGGGCAGTAAGCTGTCTCAGCAGGCGCTGATGGAGGGCATTCTTGCCCTTAACCCGAATGCCTTTGCTGGCGGCGATCCAAGTCGTCTACAGGCTGGCGCCGACCTGCTGCTGCCGGATGCCGCCCGTGCGGAGGCTGCCCAGCCGACTGCTGCTCCGGTCGCTGCCGAGGCCGCACCTGCGCTCGCTGAAAACACTGCCGAAGGGCCCGTGAGCGCGCCTATGGCTGCCTTGGAGCCAGCACCGCAGCAAAGCGAAAGCCTGGAGCTGCTGGCCGAGAGGCAGCGCCAGGTCGATCTGGAGCTGGCCAACCAGGCGGCGGAAAATCTGCAGCTGCAACAAGGCTTGGCGCAACTGCAATTGCAACTGCAGCAGTTGCAGGAGCAATTGGCGCAGAAGGATGCTCAGTTGGCTGAGCTAGCTGCGCGCACCCCGGCCGAGCCGGTTGCCAAGCCCATTACCGCCGCGCCGGTCAGTGTCGAGGAGCCCGTGGCAGCAGAACGTGGCTGGTGGTCGACACTGTTGGCCGGTGGTCTTGGGCTTCTGCTGTTGCTCGGTGCGCTTTTCTGGGCCGTGCGGCGGCGTGGCGAGAAAACCAGGCCGGTGGTGCAGGTACAACCAAAGGCGCAGCCACCGCAGCAACCGCCTCGTCCCCAACTCGCGGCGGTTGCCGCTCCGGTTGCCGCAGCTCCGGTGGTCAAGGCAGTACCGGCGCCGGCTCCGGTGCGTGCTCAAGGGCCGGTCGACCCGCTCGAGGCTGCCAATGTCTACATCGCCTACGGTCGCGTCAGCGAGGCGCGTGGTGAGCTGAGCAAGGCGCTGGCTCAGGACCCGCAGCGCAGCGATCTGCGCTTCCGTCTATTGGAAGTTCTGGCGCTGCTGGGTGACGGGGCGGGCTTCGCGCGTGAGGAGGCCGTGCTGCGCGCCGAAGCGTTCGACGCCGCACGCATCGATGCCCTGAAGGCGCGTCATCCTGATCTGCGGGTGACTCAGCAGGTACCGACTGAGGCTGTCGCTGAGCAGCAACCTGCGGCAGCACCTGCGACCGAGCCTGATTTTCAGCTCAACCTCGACGACCTGTCGCTGGATGCCGACTGGGATCTGGTCAGCCCGTTCCCGGCAACTGCCAAGGCCAAACCCAAGGCCGCTGCTGAGCCGGAGTTCGATGCCTCGTTCGCCAGCAATCTGCAGGAGCTGCCCGAGGTGTTCGAACTGCACCATGAAGACGAGCAGTTGAGCGCCTTCGGTGAGATGGAAATGGTGCTCAGTGATGAGGTGCCGGCGCTGGATGACAACTTCCTCGACGCTTTCGCCGGTGATGCCGATGCCACCGCTGCGCTGCAGGGCGACATCGACCACCTGGCAGGCAACCCGGAGCACATGGCCCAGCTCAATCAGGCTCTGGCCTATATCAAGCAGGGCGATATCGCCACCGCCTGCGACATCCTCAACGAGGTGATCGACCACGGCGATGACGAGCAGAGGGAGGCCGCGCGCCAGTTGCTGGCGGAAATCGCCTGACCGCCTCTGCTGCTGCACCTGACGAGGCCGCGCATATGCGCGGCCTCGTCGTTTCAGAAGCTCTTGCCCAGGTTCAGATACAGCGCCTTTTCCCGCTCGTCGTTGAAGCCGTAGCTGAAGTTCAGCGGGCCTAGCGGTGTATCCAGACCAAGGAAGATGCTGGCGGCGTTGATATAGCCGCTGTCGAAGGCGTTGTCGTTGTTCCAGGCGCGGCCGCGCTCCAGCGACAGGCCCAGGTACAGCGGGAAGTTCAGCGGCAACATCGAGGTTTGCGTCATACGCCGGTAGTAGATCATCCGCGCCAACGCCATGTTCTGGCCGCTCAGCGAGTCCTGACGAAAGCCGGACAGCTCCTGGGCGCCACCGAGAATGAAGCCCGAGGTGACCACTTCTGCCTCATCCAGGGTGCGTCCGTAGCGCCCGCCGAACAGCCAGGTGTTGGGTCCGTGGCTGTAGGCCTTGTCCAGCTTCAGCTGCCATTGCCGATATTCCTCGTCCGAGCCCAGCCCGCGATCATACTTGCGCAGCATCAGGCCGATGTCCTCGCCGGTACGCGGGAAGTCGAGGTTGTCGAGGGTGTCGAAGGAGTACAGCAGTTCGTAGTACCCCTCGCTGAAACTGAAGCTGGGCAGGTCGCGCTCGCCGACGCGTACATCCGCCTCGCCCCAGGCCTGAGCGATGCCGAAACGAATCTCGCCGTTGTTGGCAATCTGCCGGCCTAGATTGAGGCCATAGCCGTAACGCTCCAGGCGGTATTCGGCGATGGGGTCGTTGTCCAGGATCGCTTCGACGTTCTGTGCCTCGCCGAACAGGTAGGGTGCGACGAAGTAGCGCGAGCCGGCGTCCAGCGGTTGATAGAACTCGCTGTAGAGCTCCTGGCGGTCACCCAGCTGCAGGCGTGTCAGCCATTCGGCGCCGAGCTCGTTGATGCCGTTGATGCGGTAACTGGCGCCGATGTTGAAAGCGCTGTCGCCACGCATGTCATCGGACAGGTTCAACCCCAGGCGCAGGTAGTCGGTGCCGGTACGTTTGCCGCGGGCATCGATCACCAGAGCACTGCCGCGCTCGTCCAGCGGCTCTACCCGGTATTGCACGCGCTCGAAGTAGTCCAGGCCGTACAGCGTGCCCATGTCTTTCTGCAGGCGATCCATGTCCAGTGGCTCGCCGAGCGGTTGGCGAATATGCCGGCGAATCACTGCATCGCCGACTTTCGAGTCGTTTTCCACCTGAATCTCGCGAATCACCGGTGTGCGCTGTTCGCGCGAGCGCGCCATGGCCAACGCCGGGTTGCCGGCGCTGCTGGTGCGCAAGCGAGCCAGGCGCTCTGCCTGAATCTGCGTGGCGCGATAACCGGCGTCCATCATCTGTTCGCCACGATTGAAGTCGGCGACGCCGAAGCCGGCCAGAGGAGGCAGGATCAATACGTCGTCCGCCTCCAGGGTTTCGAGTTGGGCCTCGGAGTTCTTGCGCATCATCAGGTTGATCGATTGGTTCATCACGTCGACCACGGTGAGCAGGTCCTTGGCCGGTTTAAGTGGCATACCCAGGTCGACGACGATGACGTGATCGACGCCCATCTGCCGCGCGACGTCGATTGGCACGTTGTTGACCATGCCGCCGTCGACCAGCAGGCGGCCGTCCACTTCCACCGGGGCGAACACCGCAGGGATCGACATACTGGCGCGCATCACTTGCGGCAGGTGGCCGCTGCTCATGATCACCTGTTCACCCGTGACCACATCGGTGGCCACGGCGCGATAGGGGATCGGCAGATGATCGAAATCGCGGGTGGCGCTGCGATGCACCAGCAGGCTTTCCAGCAGCAGCGCCAGGTTCTGGCCCTGAATCACGCCCAGCGGCAGGCCCAGGCTGCCGTCGTCGCGGAAGCTGAGTTTCTGCTTGATCAGAAAATCACGGTCGTCCTGCTTGCGGCGAAAGGGGATGTCCTCGCGTGGCGGTGAGTCGGACAGTGCCTGTTGCCAGTCCAGTTCCAGCGCCAGGCGCTCAAGCTCCGCCACCGAATAGCCGGCGGCATAAAGCCCACCGACGATGGCACCCATGCTGGTGCCGGCGATGGCGTCGATGCGAATACCCTGTTCCTCCAGCGCCTTGAGCACACCAATGTGCGCCAGGCCACGGGCGGCGCCGCCTGACAGCACCAGGCCGACGCGTTCGGCGGCGACGACGGGCAGGCTGGACAGGGCGAACAGGCAGAGCAGCGAAAAGAGCAGGCGGCGCATGGTGGATTCCGGCAGGTGCAGAGACAAAGGCCGTTATTATAGGCATCAAGCCCCACAGTAGAGCCGCTGCCATGTCCGATCAGAAGCCCGAAATCGTCATCACCTATTGCACCCAGTGTCAGTGGCTGCTGCGCGCCGCGTGGCTGGCTCAGGAACTGCTGAGCACCTTTGCCGACGAGCTCGGCCGGGTCAGCCTGGAGCCGGGCACCGGCGGCGTGTTCCGCATCCTCTGCGATGGCCAGCAGATCTGGGAACGCAAGGCCGATGGTGGTTTCCCCGAGGCCAAGGTGCTCAAGCAGAGGGTGCGCGATCTGATCGACCCGACCCGCGACCTAGGCCACAACGACCGCCCTTGATCGGATACGTAGCAGAAGCTTTACCCCCCCTTTACACAGGGCTTACCCCGAGCCTGCGAGTGCGCGCGAATAATTTGCCTCGAGCCGATATGGCCATTCTGTGAGAGGTGAAGTATGTCGCTGCAACGCTCTGTGATCCTGGTACTGATGACCCTGGTGCTTTCTGCCCAGGCACTGGCAGGCCCGCCCGGTCCTGGCGGGCCTGCTCTAGGTGGCCCTGGTTGGGGTAAGTGGGGCCCCGGCCCCGGCGGTCATCGCCATGGTTTGCCGGAGGGCGCTCGTGAGCTATGGATCGGCAGTGCGCTGTACTTTGTCGCAGCAGGCACCTACTACCTGTGGAACGCCAATGCCCAGCGTTATGAGGTCGTCACACCGCCGCCAGTCATACAGGGCAATAGCGTCGCCAGCTATGAAGTGATCGCCTATCCAGCCAGCGGACAGAGTGTCGAGCAACAGGGGCGTGATCGTTATGAGTGCCACAGCTGGGCCGTGGGACAGAGCGGTTTCGACCCTGCCACCACAACCCGTCCAGTAGGTGCCGATTCCACCGAGCGTTATCGCCGGGCGTTGGGCGCCTGTCTGACGGGGCGTGGTTACAGCGTCAACTGATCAGCAGGGCGCCTGGCGATCGGTTGGGTATGTAGGAGCCGGCTTGCTGGCGATGATCACCGCATCGCCGGCAAGCCGGCTCCTACCTTTGCTTACTCTGCAAAGGCATTTCGGGCGTCAGCGCGCCATCCGCGCCGAAACGAAGATGGCGCTGACGATCAGCACGCCTCCGGCCAGCATGCGCAGCGTTGGCTGCTCGCTGAACAGCCACCAGGCGAACAGAATCCCGTAGACCGGTTCCAGGGCGAAGATCACTGCCGTGGTGCGCGCCTTGAGCACGCGCAGGCTGGCGACGAACAGGCTGTGTGCCAGGCCTGTGCAGAAGATGCCGAGCATGGCCAGCCACAGCCAGTCCACCGGGCGCACGCTGGGCAGCAGCGGCCAGGCCAGCAGCAGGAAGCAGATCAGCACCGTGATGTTCTGGTACAGCGCGGCCTTTACCGGGTCGAGGCCACGGGTGCTGGCGCGATTGAGCAGTGACAGCAGGGCGAAGAGAAAGCCCGACAACACTGCCCACAGCAATCCGACTGTGGCGTCACTGTTCAGGCTGAACTCGGGCGTGACCAGGATCAGCCCCACGCATACCACGCCGACCATGGCGAACTCGCCGGGGCGGGTGCGCTCGCGAAACAGCAGACCCTCCAGCAGTACCGTGAAGGCCGGGAAGCTGGCGAAGCCGAGGGTGGCGATGGCCACGCCGGAGACTTTCACCGCTTCGAAGAAGGTGACCCAGTGCGTGCCCAGTAGCAGACCGCCGAGTGCCAGCAGAGCCATCTGCCGTAGGCTCGGGCGAACCGCATTGCGGCTGCGCCAGAGCACCGCAGCCAGGCTCAAGGCGAGCACGGCGAAAAACGCGCGGCCGCCTGCAATCATGTTCGGCGTGGTCGCCGCCAGTTTGCCGAAAATGCCCGACAGGCCGAACAGCAGGGCACCAAGGTGAATCGCCAGCAGGGCGTTACGTTCCGTCATGCCAGGCGCGCACCGTTGGGCAATGGCTGGTCGAATCCGGCGAGGACGACACGGTTGTCGTTGTCATAGACACCGGTGACCAGCACTTCCGAGCGCACCCCGGCGATGCGCTTGGGGGCGAAATTGCACACGCACAGCACCTGGCGACCAATCAGCGCGTCACAATCGTAGTGCGCGGTGATCTGCGCGCTGGAGGTCTTGACGCCCAGTTCGCCGAGATCCACATCCAGCACGTAGGCCGGCTTCACTGCCTTTTCATTGGGACGAGCGCTGCGAATGGTGCCGACGCGCAGCTCCACTTTCTCGAAATCCTGCCATTCGATGGTTTGCATGGGGTACTCCTCGATGATGCGGCGCAGTCTAGGCGGCGCAGGCGATAGCTGTCTGTCGCGGGAGTGATGAGTTTTGTCGCCAGGCTCTCGTTAACATCTCGGGTGCGTGCGGCAAACCCGCTGTAGCCCGGATGAAATTCGGGGCGAGTTCACGGGCGGGGCGCGAATAAGGGTGTTAGCGCGTGCGGCGCAACTGTCGCGGGGTCATGCTGAGATGGCGAGAGAGGGCAGCGGTGAAGGCGCTTTGCGAGCTGTAGCCGACCCGTGCGGCGATTTCGCCAACAGCCAGGTCGCTGCCACGCAGTAGTTGCTCGGCCAGGCGCAGGCGCCGTTGGCGGATATGCTCCATGGGCGTGCTGCCGGTCTCGGCGAGGAAGCGGGCATGGAAGCGCGCCACCGACAGACCGGCCAGGCGAGCCAGATCTGCCACCTGCAGCGGATGCGCCGCGTGCTGCTCGATATAGCGATCCAGGGCGGCCATCGGCAAGCCGGGCGTCTCGGCATGCTGGCGGCTGCAGGCCAGGCTGCCGAGCAGCAGAGCTGCACCCTGGCCGGCGATGATCGGGTCATTGATCGGGCTGCTGGCCAGCCAGTTGAGCAACTGCCCCTGCGAGGGATCGAGTTGCAGGGCGTTGGGCTTGTCCAGCAAACGCTGGATATCGCCCGCATGGTGGCCGAGCTGGCGTTCCAGCCAGTCGTTGGCCGGCAGATCCAGTACCAGACACTGGCTGCCCCGTGGGCTGCCGCAGGTATGGCGCGCTTCGGCCGGCACTACGGCCAGGTGATGGCGCAGCACCTGACTGCCCTGGCCGTCCACTTCGAATTGCAGCTCGCCAGCCAGGCCGAACACCAGTTGTGCGTGGTCGTGGCTATGGCTGAGCACTTCGTGGCTGTAATGACGCAGGGACAGGATCGGGAGCATGGCAGTTTCCTCGGCAACCGCCGGAGTGTAACGCCTGGGCCGGGGCACTGCTGCGTCATTGAACGGTCTTTTTCCTGTCATATGCTTTTCACCGCGACCCCTCAAGCTCGTCTAAACCCAGCCGGAGGTCGCCCATGACCAGCGCCCAGCTCGCCAAGCCCAGCCGCAAGCAACGAGTCCGCACCCTGTGGATTTCCGACGTCCACCTCGGCACGCGTGACTGCCAGGCCGAACACCTGGCGGCCTTTCTCAAGCGCTATCACGCTGATCGCATCTATCTGGTGGGCGACATCATCGACGGCTGGAAACTGCGCGGTGGCATCTACTGGCCGCAGGCGCACACCAACGTCATCCGTCGTTTGCTGACCATGAGCAAGCGCGGTACCGAGGTCATCTACGTCACCGGCAACCATGACGAGTTTCTGCGTCGTTACTCCAGCCTGCTGCTGGGCAACATCCAGTTGGTCGACGAGGCGGTGCACGTCACTGCCGATGGCCGGCAATTGCTGGTGATCCATGGCGATCAGTTCGATGTGATAACCCGGTATCACCGCTGGCTGGCCTTCCTCGGTGATTCGGCTTACGAATTCACCCTAACCCTCAACCGCTGGCTCAATCACTGGCGCAGCCGCTGGGGCTATGGCTACTGGTCGCTGTCGGCGTACCTCAAGCACAAGGTCAAGACCGCGGTGAACTTCATCAGCGACTTTGAGGAGGCCATCGCTCACGAGTGCGTCAAGCGCGGCCTGCAGGGCGTGGTCTGTGGCCATATTCACCATGCCGAGATTCGCCAGGTGAGTGGTGTGGAATACATGAACTGCGGCGACTGGGTGGAATCCTGCACAGCACTGATCGAGCACTGGGATGGGCAGATCGAGCTCTATCGTCTGGCCGAGGCGCAACTGGCCAGCGAGGAGCGGGCCGTCGCCCTCGAGACCGGCGCATGAGGATACTGATCGTCTCCGACGCCTGGGCGCCTCAGGTCAATGGTGTGGTCACCAGCCTGGCCGCGCTGGTCGGCGAACTGCGTGGGTTAGGTCATCAGGTCAAGCTGCTGTCGCCCGCCGATTTTCGCGCCGTGCCGTGCCCCACTTATCCGGAGATTCCGCTGGTGTGGGATCTGTGGCGCGTCGGTGCGGCGATTCGCAACTTTCGTCCTGGCTGCGTGCACCTCGCTACCGAGGGGCCGTTGGGGTGGGCAGCGCGGCGTTGGCTGGTCAAGCGTGGGCTGGCGTTTTCCACGGCGATCCATACGCGTTTTCCGGAGTACGTCAGCACGCGCTGGCCGTGGATTGCGCCGCGCTTCGGTTATGCCTTTCTACGCGCCTTCCATCGCCCCAGCCAAGCCGTGCTGGTGACCACCGAGCGGTTGCGCGAGGAGTTCGCCAGTTGGGCTCTACAACGGCTGCAACTGTGGCGCAAAGGGGTGGATACCCGGCTGTTTCGGCCGGACGAGACGCGTCCACGACCTGTGCGACCGGTGTTTCTCTACGTCGGACGCATCGCTCCGGAAAAGAACCTGCAGGCCTTTCTCGATCTGGACCTGCCGGGGGAGAAACGTGTGGTCGGTGACGGCCCGCAGCGTGAGGCGTTGCAACAGCAGTATCCGCTGGTGCGCTTTCTCGGCTACCGCCATGGCCAGGCGTTGGCCGAGGCTTATCAGGATGCCTCGGTGCTGGTCTTCCCCTCGCGTACCGATACCTATGGGCTGGTGATGCTGGAAGCGCTGGCTTGCGGTACGCCGGTGGCTGCGTTTCCCGTGGCCGGGCCACTGGATGTGCTGCAGCAGGGGCTCAGCGGGGTAATGGCCGAGGATTTACACGCTGCCTGCCTTGCTGCGCTGGAGTTGGATCGTAAGCGTTGCGCGGAATTGGCGGCAGCGCAGTCCTGGCGCGCTTCGGCGCTGGAGTTTCTGGCGTTGCAGCCGCTGATCGATGGTGAGTCGGCGTTGACCGAGGCACTGGAGGCGTAGGGCGTACTCGCGAAGCAGTACGCCGCCGTACGTGTGGAGCACCGGAAAGCGGCGGACTGTTCGCTTCGCTCCTGAGTCCGCCCTACGGGCTACGAGCGGCCGACGTTCCGATCCGCCCTACACCTCGGTGTCCTTACAGAATTACCTTGTCACGCAGCTTCTCGGCGGCCTGGTTGAGCGCCTGGATCACCCGTTCCTTGTCGAAGTTCTGAATGCCATTGGTGTCCAGGTACATGGAGAAGCCCGGCAGTTCGTGCTCGACGTAGCTGGAGGTGGCGCCCAGGTCGCGGCGGAAGTCCACCACCTGGTAGATCTGCACGGGGCGGGTGAAGCCCTTGACGGCGATCTGGCCCTTGTCGCGGCACATGATCACGTCCTTGACCAGCGAATAAGTCTCGTGGGAGATCAGGATTTCGCCGGATTCGGCAGCGCTTTCCAGGCGGCTGGCAAGGTTCACGTCGCGACCGATGATGGTGTAATCCATACGCGTGTCGGCGCCGAAGTTGCCCACCGTGCAGTAGCCGGTGTTGAGGCCCATGCGAATTTCCAGCGGCTTGGTGATGCCCTGGGCGCGCCACTGCTGGCGCAGCACCTTCATGTGCTTGCGCATGGCGATGGCCATGGAAACTGCCGCCACGGCGTCTTTCTTGGCTCCGTTGCTGCTCGGGTCGCCGAAGAACACCATGACGCAGTCACCGATGAACTTGTCGATGGTGCCGCCGTATTTCAGGGTGATCTTCGACATTTCGTTGAGGTAGGTGTTGAGCAGGTCGGTCAGCGCTTCGGCTTCCAGCTCTTCCGACAGCTCGGTGAAACCCTTGATATCGGAGAAGAACACCGTGAGCTTCTTGCGCTGAGTCTCCAAGCGCACGCTCTTCTTGCCGGTGAAGATCGATTCCCAGACCTGTGGTGACAGGTACTTGGCCAGGTTGCGCGCCAGGCGTGCGGCCTTTTCCTGCTCACGCTTGATCTCGCTGCGTACCTGAGCCAAGCGCAGGCCCTGCTGGTTGACGAAGTAGGCGGTGATGCAGATGTACAGGGTGGCGAAGAGGATGCTGACCAGCGCCACCAGCGTCGGCGTGTCGGTATTGGGATGAACCCCAACCAGCGCGGCGCACAGCGCCATGCCGCTGGCGGCCACCAGCAGGCCCAGGCCGAGATAGCGCATGCCACCCACCACCAGGGCACTGAAACAGAGAATCAGCAGGAACATCAGGCTGGGCACGGCAGAGAAGCCGAGCAGCACGCAGGCCGCGCCGGCGTGCAGGGCATCGAAGAACAGCAGGGCGAGGTCGGTCTGCTGCGGATGGTCGCGCTTGAAGCGGCGGCTGAGATTGTGCGCCAGATGAGGGTAGAGCAGGGCGTAGGGCACCATCCACAGAATGTCGTAGGCGAAGTGCCCGACATAGGTGCCGGCGGCGATGCTGGCGGCCGTGGCTATATAGGCCAGTACGCGCGAATAGTATTCGCGCAACGGCGGCGTCGGTAGCCCGTTGGCGCGGCTGATGGTTGCTGGCTTCATCTGCTGGAACTGTCCCTGCTGGATTTCTGGCGTCTCTGCTGGACGCCTGGCTGGTCTGCAAGACCTGAGCCAGAGGCTCGCTGGGCGGGGATCATAACCAAGGGGGTGGCGGCCAGCCAAGCATGGCCGCCGAACGGTGGCGCAACAGTGGCCAGCGGTCAGGCGCTGGTATTGTCCATTGCAGCCAGATAGATGGAGTTCTTCGGCCGGGCGAACACGCGCTGCAGCATGGGCTCGAAGAAGCTCAATGGCAGGCTTTCATAGCCGGGGTCGAAGGCAGCCGCATCGTACTTGGCGCAGAACTCGATGGTCGCCTGGTATTGCGGGTGATCCTTGAACTGCTCGCGCAGGTGGCGATCCATGCCCAGGTGATGGAAGAAGTAATAGCCCTGGAAAATGCCATGCTTCTCCACCATCCAGTGATTCTCGGCACTGACGAAAGGCTTGAGGATGGCTGCGGCAATATCTGGGTGGTTGTAGCTGCCGAGGGTATCGCCGATGTCATGCAGCAGCGCGCAGATCACGTACTCCTCGTCGCGGCCGTCGTGATAGGCGCGGGTGGCGGTTTGCAGCGAGTGGGTCAGGCGGTCCACCGGAAAGCCTCCGAAATCGCCGTCGAGCAGACGCAGGTGGTCGAGGATGCGGGCTGGCAACTGAGCGGCATAGGCGGCGAAGTCCTGGGCGATGATGGCCCAGTCCTCGACCTGGCCGTCTTGCATATGGGTGAAGCGGGCGCGGCTATTCATGGTTTTTCTCGTTCTTGTTGTTAGGCTCTGTACGAAAAGTGCCTGCGCATCGGTGATGCTGCGTTAAAAACAGGCTGGAACGCCAGCCCGGTCAAATGCTCATTTACAGCACGTAAACTCGAGCGCGAGCCCAGTCCGTTCTTCGCCTGTTTTTGCGGGGCCGCCATCGGTATTGCCTGACCTTTGCTCGACGACTTTTCGTACAGGCCCTAGTGTGAGCAGCCAGGTTCTTAGAAACGGATACGGCCGGTGAAGGCATCCTTGAGCATCACCCAATCGCCCATCAGGCTGTACAGCGGATAGTCGAAGGTGGCTGGTCGGTTCTTTTCGAAGACGAAGTGGCCGACCCAGGCGAAGCCATAACCGGCCAGCGGCATGGCCAGCAGCCACAGCCATTGTTGGCTGAGCAGGGCGTAGGCGAGGATCGCCAGCACCAGCAGGCTGCCGGCATAGTGCAGGCGGCGGCATACGGGGTTGCTGTGTTCCTGCAGGTAATAGGGGTAGAACTCGGCGAAGCTCTGGTAGCGTTCGGTGGTCTGGGCGGTCATGGCGCACCTCCTGTTATTGTTACCTACAAGTCTAGACCTGCTGTCTCCGTGGGCCACTGACTTAAGGTGCCAGTCTAGTATCCTTGCGCCGCCAACCATGGCCTTGCTGATTGATCACAAGAACAAGACGATGAGCGAAAGAACCACATCCTCCAACTGGGCCTTGGCCATCGTGCAGGCGCTGGAGCTGGGCGGCGTAGACTGCACCAGCCTGTTCGCCGAACTGGGCATGGATTACGCCGCGCTGAACAACCCCGATGCGCGCTTCCCGCAGGACGGCATGACCCGTCTGTGGCAGCGCGCCGTGGCGCTGTCGGGCAACCCGGCGATCGGCCTGAACATGGCGCAAGTGGTGCGCCCGGCGTCCTTCCATGTGGTGGGTTATGCACTGATGTCCAGCCGCAACCTGCGTGATGGCTTCACCCGTCTGGTGCGCTACCAGCGCATCATCGGCGAAGGCGCGGACCTGAATTTTTTGCCGCAACCCGACGGCTATGCGCTGACTCTAGCCATTCATGGCGACCGCCTGCCGCCGGCCCGGCAGAGTGCCGAGGCGTCCCTGGCGTACTGCCTAGCCTTTTGCCGCTGGATGACCGGCAAGCCCATTCGCCCGCGCGAGATTCGCCTGCAAGGTCCGCCACCTGCCGACCTGGCGCCCTACCAGCAGGTGTTTCAAGCACCGTTGAAGTTCAATGCCGAGCACTACGGGTTGATCTTCGAGCGTGGGGATCTGGAAGCGCCATTGCCCAGTGCCAATGAGGCGCTGGCGCAACTGCATGACCGTTTTGCCGGCGAATACCTGGCGCGTTTCTGCAGCAGTCGCGTCACCCATCAGGCACGTCAGGTGCTGTGTCGCCTTTTGCCTCAGGGCGAGCCGCGGCGTGAAGTGGTGGCGCAAACGCTGCACCTATCGCAGCGTACTCTGCAGCGGCGTCTGCAGGAGGAGGGCACCAGCTACCAGCAACTGCTCGATGACACCCGTCGTGAGCTGGCCGAACAGTACCTTGGGCAGGTCGACCTGACTCTGCTGGAGGTCGCCTATCTGTTGGGCTTTGCCGATCCGAGCAACTTCTTCAGGGCGTTTCGCCGCTGGTTCGGTGAAACGCCTGGTGAGTATCGCAGCCGCCGCGGGCTTGCGTAGCTCACCTGCTCAGTGACGCCAGAAGGCCGGGAACAGCAGCACCAGCACGGTCAGGATTTCCAGGCGCCCGAGCAACATGCCGAAGCTCAGCAGCCACTTGGCCAGATCGGGGATGGTGGCGTAGTTACCGGCCGGCCCGACCATCTCACCCATGCCTGGGCCAACGCCTGAGACCATCGCCGCAGCGCCGGTCAGGGCAGTGATCCAGTCCACCCCGCACATCGCCACCGCCAGTGCCAGGGTGGCGATGGTGATGGTGTAGAAGAAGGCGAAAGCGAGGATCGAACGAACGATGTCTTCATCCAGGCGGTGGCGGTTGTACTGCTGCTTGATCACCGCGCGGGGGTGAATGAGCTGCCTGAGGTTGGCCTTGAGCAGGATATAGGCGACCTGGAAGCGGAAGATCTTCAGGCCGCCGGCGGTGGAGCCGGAGCAGCCGCCGACGAAACCCAGGTAGAAGAACATCATGCTGGCGAACGGGCCCCACAGGTGGTAGTCGCCCACGGCAAAGCCGGTGGTGGTCATGATCGAGGTGATGTTCACCGCCACCAGGCGCAGCGCATCGAGCCAGTACAGGTCGGTGGTGAGCCATTTCCAGCCAGCCAGCACGAACCAGCTGCCCACCAGCAACAGCAGGAAACCACGCACCTGCGCGTCGCGAAACAGTGCACGGTAGTTGCCGCGCAGGGTGCTGACATAGAGCACGAACGGCAGACTGCCGAGCACCATCACGACGATGGCGACCCAGTGAATCGCCGGTTCCTGCCATTTGCCCAGTGAAGAGTCGGATGTGGAGAAACCACCGGTGGCGATCGCCGACATGGCGTGGTTGATCGCATCGAACAGGCCCATGCCAGCCCACCAGAACGCCAGCACCGCGAGTGTGCTCAGGCCGACATAGGCCAGCACCATGTACTTGGCGACCATGTGCGAGCGCGGCATGACCTTTTCCGAGCGGTCCGACGACTCGGTCTGGAACAGGCGCATGCCCCCGATGCGCAGGATCGGCAGGATCGCCACGGCCATGCCGATGAAGCCGATGCCGCCCAGCCAGTGCAGCAGTGAACGCCAGATCAGCGTACCCGGAGACATGTCGTCGAGGCCGCTGAATACGGTAGCGCCGGTAGCGGTGATGCCGGACATGCTCTCGAAGTACGCGTCGGTGATGCTCGCCCGTTCGGCGAAGATGAATGGCAAGGCGGCGAAGATCGACACCATCACCCAGCTTGACACCGTCAGCATGTACATGTCGCGGGGGCGCAGTTGCGTTTGTTGGGGTCTGCCCTGCGCGATCATGGCGATGCCGGTGAGCGCGGTGATCAGGCTCGACCAGAGAAAGGCATTGATGCCCTGCGGCTGCTCGAAGATCAACAGGGTGATCACCGGTACCAGCATGCTCAGCGCCAGGGTGACGAGGAAGATGCCGTTGATGAAGGCGAGGATGCGCAGGCTGGCTAGGGGCATCGGTCAGTGTTTCCAGAAACTACGGGTGACCAGCACCAGTACGGTCAGAATTTCCAGGCGGCCGAGCAGCATGCCAGCACTGAGTAGCCACTTGGCTGAATCCGGCAGGCTGGCGAAGTTGCCGGCCGGGCCGATGATCGGGCCAAGCCCTGGGCCGACGTTGCACACCGCGGTGGCGGCGCCGGTCAGCGCGGTGACCCAGTCCAGGCCGACCAGAGTCAGGGCCAGGGCCAGCACACCGATGGTGATGGTGAAGAAGAAGGAGAAGGTGATCAGCGAGCGGACGATCTCTTCATCCAGATTGTGGTTGTTGTACTGCTGTTTGATCACCGCGCGCGGGTGCACCAGCTGCATCAGGTTGGCCTTGAGCAGCACGTAGGCGACCTGGAAACGGAAGATCTTCAGGCCGCCCGATGTCGAGCCGGAACAGCCGCCGACGAAGGTCAGGTAGAAGAACAGCAGTACGGCGAAACTGCCCCAGGTGGTGTAGTCGCCGAGGGCGAAGCCGGTGGTGGTGACCACCGAGGTGACGTTCACCGCGACGATGCGAAAGGCGTCGAGCCAGGCGTAGTCCGAGTTGATCCACAACCAGGTGCCGAATACCAGCCAGGTCAGCAGCAGAAAGCCGATGAAGCCGCGAACCTGATGGTCCTTGAACAGCGCCTGGCGATTGCCGCGAACGAAGGCGACATAGAGCATGAATGGCATGCCGCCGAGCAGCATCAGCACGACTGCCGTCCAATGCACGGCCGGTTCTGGCCAGTGCGCCAGGGACGCATCAGAGGTGGAGAAACCGCCCGTGGAAATCGATGCCATGGAGTGGTTGATGGCGTCGAAAGGGCTCATGCCCGCGGCCCAGAAGGCCAGAAACCCGAGCAGGGTCAGGGCCAGATAAATCAGCAACAAATACTTGGCGGCCATGTGCGAGCGTGGCATGACCTTTTCGCCCCAGTCCGAGGATTCGGTCTGGAACAGGCGCATGCCACCCACGCGCAGCAGCGGCAAAATGGCGACGGCCATGCCGATGAAGCCGATACCGCCGAGCCAATGCAGCATCGAGCGCCAGATCAGAATACCGGGCGACATGTCATCCAGCCCGGTCAGTACGGTGGAGCCCGTAGTGGTAATGCCGGACATGGTTTCGAAGATGGCGTCGGTATAGCTGATATGGGCGATCAGCATCATGGGCAGCGCGGCAAAGCTGCAAACCACGGTCCAGCTCCCGGTCGTCAGCAGGTACATGTCACGCGGGCGTAACTGAGCGTTCTGCGGCCGACCGGGAATAACCAGGGCGAACCCGGCGATCAGAGTGATCAGGCTGGACCAGAGAAAGGCATTGAGATCTTCAGGCTGCTCGAAGATCAGCAGGGTCAGCATCGGGATGGCCATGCTGATCGCCAGAGTAATCAGGAATATGCCGATGATGAAACCGATGATGCGCAGCGTCGGCAAGGCCATGTAGAGGGCTCTGGCGGGTTGGAAAATGCGCCATTCTACCTGCGGACGGGCGGCTGTAAACCGCAACGGTGGGGGGCTTTACAAGCGCATCGCCGAGCATAGAATAGCCGCCAGTTGCCGACGTCCGTCGGTTTCCGAGTTCTCCTCAAATGTCCGAAGCTAATCCCTGCCTCACGTGCGGCGCCTGCTGCGCGTTTTTTCGTGTGTCCTTCTTCTGGGGCGAGTGCCAATCCGCGGGCGGTAGCGTTCCGGACGAGCAGGTCATCCAGATCAGCCCCCATTACGTCGCCATGCGTGGCACGGAGAGCAAACCGGCACGTTGCACGCAACTGTTGGGCGACGTCGGTTGTGGTGTGCGTTGCACCATGTACGAACAGCGCTCGAGTAGCTGTCGCGAGTTCGAAGCGTCATGGGCGAACGGTGAGCACAACCCGCGTTGCGACGACGCGCGCAGGGCTTACGGTCTGCCGCCGCTCACTCCGCCGGTGCAACCGGTGATATCGCCTGACCGGGTAGCCTGACGGTACCTCAAGCCGCAGGTGAAGCAGGGCATCGCCTGATGCTTATCTGGCAGGATACCCGAAGCGCCTTTGTGGGAGCCCCGCCCTGGGGCGAAGCTTTTGGCTTTGCGGTGTTCTTACGATTCGCCGCGAGGCGCGGCTCCTACAGGGTAGGCAGGCGCCTGCGGGGTTTGTGTAGGAGCCCCGCCCCGGGGCGAAGATTCTTGCTTTGCGATGTTCTTGCGATTCACCGCGAGGCGCAGCGCCTACAGGCTGATGCGCCGTCCCCCGCATACCGCTGAGCTTGCAGCTTGCAGCTTGCAGCATTGAGAATGCGCCATCTTTGTTTTTGGAGGTGGCCGATGGAGGCTCTCGACGCTCTGCTCAACCGTGTTTCCGTTCCTCGCCTGGTCGAACCAGCCCCGGATGCTGCTCAGCGCGAGATGCTGTTTCGTGCAGCCCTGCGCGCACCGGACCATGGCCAGCTACGTCCGTGGCGTTTTCTGACGGTAGAGGGGCAGGCGCGTGAGCGTATGGGTGAGCTGTTCGCCGAAGCCCTGCAGGTCGCCGATGCGCATGCTGTGCCGGAAGCGCTGAACAAGGCGCGTGGCATGCCGCTGCGTGCGCCATTGCTGGTGGTGGTGATCGCCCGGGTTCAGGCTCACCCCAAGGTACCCGCTTCCGAGCAGGTGATAGCAGCCGGTTGTGCCGCGCATGGCATGCTGCTGGCCGCCCATGCTCAGGGTATCGGTGCGGTCTGGCGCACCGGCGACATGGCCTATAACGCCCATGTGGCCAAGGGGCTGGGCCTGGCGGCGGACGAGCAGATCATCGCCTACCTCTACCTTGGTACACCGGAGCGTGAGCTGCGCCGCGCCCCGGAGGTCCGCGTCGAGGATTTTGTCAGCGCCTGGGAGGGCTGAGCGAAACGCGCTTCAGCCTGCCTGCTGCCTGGCCGGCAGGCTGAGCGTGGCGATGAAGCCGCCTTGCGGGTGGTTGCTCAACAGCAGTTCACCGCCATGACGCTGCGCCGCCCGCCGCGCGATAGCCAAGCCGAGGCCGTGGCCGGAGCCGCTCTGGCCTGGTGCGCGGAAGAACGGTTTACCCAATTGCTCCAGGTGTTCGCTGGCGACCCCTGGGCCATGGTCGCGCACGCTCAGCGTTACGTTTTGCCCCTGGCTTTGCACGCTGATGAGGACAGGTTGATCCGCTGGGCTGAAGCGCAAGGCATTGCGTAGCAGATTGTCCAGCGCGCGCTCCAGCATGTCTGGCCAGCCTTCCAGGCGTGCGCGCGGGTCGAGATCGATCTGCAGCTGTTGTTGCGGGGCGGTCAGGCGCGCGTCTTCCTGCAGGTTGCCGAGCAGGGCGGCCAGATCGACGGGCTGTGCGGCGCCCGGATCCGCGTCCAGACGGGCCAGGGCAAGAATTTCGCTGATCAGCGCTTCCAGTCGATCACACTCCTGACTCAGGCGGGGCCAGAGCCTTTCTCGCTCCGCAGCATCGGCGCGCTCCGCCAATGCCAGTGCAATACGCAGGCGCGCCAGGGGCGAGCGCAGTTCGTGGGAAACATCGCGTAGCAACTGGCGCTGGCTGCCGATCAAGCCTTGCAGGCGCTCGCCCATGCGGTTGAAGTCCTTGGCCAGTAGGCCCAGCTCGTCGCGGCGCGTGGCCAGACGAGCCAGGCTGTTCTGTTGGTAGGCGGTCTGGCCGAGGTCATGCACGGCGCCGCGCAGGCGATCCAGCGGGCGGGTGATCGACAGCGTCAGCATCAGGCTGAACAGCGTCAGCACCACCAGGGCAATGGCGATGGCGCTGAGTGGCCAGAACAGGCTGCCGCGGTGCCAGGCTGCCAGTTCCGGGTGTGGAATACGGTAGATGAACAGGTAGCTTTCGCCGCTTTCCGGGCTGGTGTATTCGGCGGTCAGGCGCCGCCATGGCAGTCGACGGTCGTCGCCGTGACGCGCCTCGAAGGCGGCAGCGCGGGACGGAAAGGTGCCTTTGACCAGTTGCTGGCCGCTCTCGCCAAGCACCTGGGTGTCGATACGGTACTTGCGCTTGCGCTGTTCGAGAAAATCCTGGGCGGCTGCTGGCCCTTGCTGTTCATAGCGCTTGACCCATTTGCTATCGAGATCGTCAAGGCCTGGGTGCAGGCTCAGAATCCAGGCGTCCTGATTCAGGGCGCGGCCCAGCAGCAGCGACAGACCGGCCACCAGGGCGATGCCCAGCCAGAAGGTCGCCAGAATGCGCCAGAACAGTGAACGCACGGTGATTCCTCATGCAAAAGCCGCCGGGCTCAGGGAGCGCGGCGGCGTGTCTAGGGGGCGTCGATCAGTTGGTCTTGCTGTCCTTCTCGGCCTTCCAGGCCTTGAATTCGGCCATTTCTGCGCGGCGAGCTTCCATTTTCTTCTGGTGCTCGTCGAAGGCTTTCTGCTGCTCGGGGTTGAGCAGGTCACGCAGGGCCTTGTGCTGGTCGGCGCGAGCCTTGTCCAGCTCCTTCTTCATGGCCTGCTTTTCGGCTTCCGGCAGTTTGTCCAGGTAGCGCTTGGTGATGTCGCGATGGGTCTTCATCTGCTCGCCCATCAGTTTGCGAAACTCCTGGCGCTGTTCCTTGCTCAGGTTCAGCTCCTTGAACATGCCGTGGCCGCGGTCGTGGTGGCGAGGGCCACCGTCTTGCATGGGCATGGCGAAGGCCAGGGTCGGCAGGGTGGCGGCGAGCAGCAGGGCGGTGAGGGTCTTGCGCATGGTGATTCTCCTTGTCTTGAGAACCTGTTTTACGATCTAGCGAGCTAGAGTCATGCAAGGCGAAAACAGACGAGGAACGGTCGGAGTCGCGGGCGACTGTACTGTTGTACATGAGCATTCCGAGTCTGTTTTCAACGCAGCAGGGCCGACGCGCAGCAGGTCGTAAACAGGTTCCGAGGCCGGTAAGTACCGGATGGGCTCATTATGCGGCGGTCAAGGTCAAGGGCAGTCAGCTGTGGGTAAAGCTTGGGTAAAGGCGATGTTGCGGGTTATTTACGCTGCGCCAGGGCGTACTCACTGTGCGTAGTAATAGCCGCGGCTGCGCAGGGCGAGAATGCGTGGGCGGCCGTCCGGGTGCGGGCCGAGCTTCTTGCGCAGGTTGCTGACGTGCATGTCCAGGCTGCGGTCATACAGGGTCAATTTGCGGCCCAGGGCCAGTTGCGCCAATGCCTGTTTGTCCACCGGCTCACCTGGTTGGCGCAGCAGGGCTTCCAGCAGGCGGCTTTCGGAAAGTGTCAGGGGAACGTCATGCTCGCCAATGCTGACCACCCCGCGATTGGGGCTGAAGCTGAGGTCGCCCAGCTCCAGCTGGCTGCTGGCCGGCGCGGGCACGGTGCGGCGCAGCACGGCGCGCAGGCGCGCGGTCAGCTCGCGAGGGTCACAGGGCTTGGCCAGGTAGTCATCGGCGCCCAACTCAAGGCCGAGGATGCGGTCCAGTGGCTCACCCCGGGCGGAGAGCATCAGCACTGGCAGGTCCGGATGCTCGCCCCGTAGCTGCTTGAGCAACTCCAGGCCGCTGCCGTCCGGCAGCATCACGTCCAGCACCACAGCCTCGGGGGCTTGTGCGGCAAGTGCCTGACGGGCGCCAGCGGCTTCGTGGCAGGCCGTGACCTGAAAGCCTTCCTGGGTCAGCCAACGGCTAAGCAGCTCGCAGAGTTCCTGATCATCATCGATCAGCAGCAGTCGATTCATGGCTCAGTTGATCCACTCGCGACGGGTCTTGCGAGAGCCACGTAACAGGACGCCGAATAGCAGCGAGATCAGGCTCAGGGCGGCGCCGAGGGCGAACCAGGTCTGTTCCTCGCTGAGCAGCCGGGGTTGAGCCTGCGCCTGGCTTTCCTTGAGCTGCAGGCGCAGGCGCTGATTTTCCTGGCGCAGGCGCTGCAGTTGCACGGCGCTGCTCGCTTCCTGCTCATTGCGCAGTTGCTCACTCTGCGCCAGGCGCTGTTCCAACACCTGGCTGTCGACCGCAGCTGCAGGGACGGACGGCTGAGCGGGTTGTTCTTCTGCCTGTACCGAAGCACAGGTCAGCATCACGGTGACCAGCAGGGACAGCGGGATCGAGCGCATCGCGATTCCTTGTGTGCGAAAGCAGCGTGGGTGGCATTTCGTCAGGGCAGCACTTTCTTGAAGGGTTTGACCAAAACGTTGGCATACACGCCGGCTGTGCGGTACGGGTCGGCATCGGCCCATTGTTGGGCAGCTTCAAGGGAGTCGAACTCGGCAACCACCAGGCTGCCGCTGAAGCCCGCCGGGCCTGGATCATTGCTGTCGATGGCCGGGTGCGGGCCGGCTAGCAGCAGGCGACCTTCCTGCTTCAACTGCTCCAGACGAGCGAGGTGAGCAGGGCGGGTGGCCAGACGATTTTCCAGGGAGTTTTCGACGTCGGTGGCGATGATGGCGTAGAGCATCTCAATCCTTATTTAGGGTCGAAGCGGGGAGGGATAACGCATTTGCGCCACATGGCGACTGCCTAGCAGGCTGTTGAAAAACTACCTACGTTGCCATTGCTGCGTTAAAAACAGGCTCAAAATGCTCATTTACAACTCGTAAAGTCGAACGCGACTCCGAGCGTTTTTCGCCTGTTTTTGCGGGGCCGCCATCGGTATTGCACTGGCTGCCTCGCCTACGTTTTTCAACGGCCTGCTTGCGGCTAATGTGGGGCATAATAACAAACATCAATCTCAACGAAAGCGCCGCCATGATTGTCGATCTGCACTGCCACAGCACCGCCTCCGATGGCGCCCTGGCCCCCGCCGTACTGGTGGCCCGGGCGCATGAGCGAGGTGTGCGGCTGCTGGCACTGACCGATCACGACACCCTGGAAGGGCTGGATGAAGCACGCCGCACAGCGACGGCTCTGGATATGCAGCTGATCAATGGCATCGAGCTGTCCTGCACCTGGGGTGGAGCGACCATCCACGTGTTGGGCTATGCCTTCGAGCGCGAGGCGCCGGCGCTGTGTGCTGCCATCGATGCCTTGCACCATGGGCGCTGGCAGCGTGCGCAAGAGATCGACCGACGCCTCGCGGCTAAGGGTATGCCAGGCGCTCTGGAAGGCGCGCGGGCCGTTCAGCAGGAACTGGGCGATAGCGGCAATGCGCCGGCCCGGCCACATTTCGCCGAATTTCTCGTGCGCGCCGGCCATGTGCGCGATCGCGCCGAGGCGTTTCGCAAGTGGCTGGGCTCGGGAAAGTTGGGTGACGTCAAGCAGCACTGGCCTATGCTGGAAGAAACCATCGCCACCCTGCGTTCGGCCAGCGCCTGGATCAGCCTGGCGCATCCGTGGCAGTACGACTTTACTCGCAGTAAGCGTCGACGTCTGGTGGCCGATTTCGCGGCGGCTGGCGGTCATGCCCTGGAAGTGGTCAATGGCATGCAGCCGGCCGAACAAGTCGGTGGCCTGGCGATTCTGGCGCGCGAGTTCGGCTTGATGGCCAGTGTCGGCAGTGATTTCCACGCGCCCGGCGACTGGTCCGAGTTGGGCATGTATCGCCCGTTGCCTGATGACCTGACTGCGCTCTGGGAGCGCTTCGAACATGCACAGCCATCCGCTGTCACTTCATGAGCTGGGAGCAAGTGTGAGTCAATTTTTCCAGGTTCACCCGGAAAACCCGCAGGCACGCCTGATAAAACAGGCCGTGGAAATCATTCGTGGCGGCGGCGTGGTGGTCTATCCGACCGACTCCTCTTATGCGCTGGGCTGCATGATCGGTGACAAGAATGCGGTAGAGCGCATTCGTCGCCTGCGTCAGCTCGACGACAAGCACAATTTCACCCTGGTCTGCCGGGACCTTTCGCAGATCGGTCTGTTCGCCAAGGTCGACACTGCAGCCTTCCGCTTGCTGAAGAATCACACCCCGGGTCCTTACACCTTCATCCTCAACGCCACCCGCGAAGTGCCGCGCATGTTGCTGCACCCCAAGCGCCGTACCATCGGCATCCGCGTACCCAGCCACCCGATCGCCCTGGCGTTGCTGGAGCAATTGGCCGAGCCGCTCATGAGCGTCAGCCTGATCATGCCGGGCGATGACTTGCCCATGTCCGACCCCTACGAAATGCGCCAGATTCTCGAACACCATGTCGACCTGATCATCGACGGAGGTTTTGGCGGGCTGGAAGCGTCCACCGTGGTCAATCTTGCTGACGAAAGCCCGGAAGTCCTGCGTGTCGGCTGCGGTGATCCGACGCCGTTCAGCGATCTCTGACACCGCCTTTTCCGTTGTGGATGCAGCTGCCCTATACTCCCTGGCCTTGTCTGGATTTTGGATAGAACGGTTTGAGCCTTAACGACTCCGAGCGTCGGGTGCTGTCAGGGATGCGTCCGAGCGGTCGTCTTCACCTCGGGTACTATCACGGCGTGCTGAAGAACTGGGTCAAGTTGCAGCACGAGTACGACTGCTTCTTCTGTATTGTCGACTGGCACGCCCTGACCACCGAATACGCCGATGCCGGCCAGCTCTCCCAGCACGTCATGGATATGGCGGTAGATTGGCTGGCTGCAGGCGTCAGTCCCAGCTCCGCGACGCTGTTCGTGCAGTCGCAGGTGCCGGAACACGCCGAGCTGCACCTGTTGCTGTCGATGATCTGCCCGCTCAGCTGGCTTGAGCGCGTGCCCTCCTACAAGGAGCAGCAGGAGCACCAGGGCAGCAAGGATCTCTCCACTTACGGGTTTCTCGGTTACCCGCTGCTGCAGGCTGCGGATATCCTGCTGTACCGCGCCGGACAGGTGCCGGTGGGGGCCGATCAGCTACCTCATATCGAATTTGCCCGTGAAGTGGCGCGCCGCTTCAACCACCTGTACGGCAGCGAGCCGGATTTCGAGCTGAAGGCCGAAGCGGCCATCGGCAAGCTGGGCAAGAAGCTCGGCAAGCTCTACAGCAACCTGCGCAAGGCCTATCAGGAGCAGGGTGACGTACAGGCGCTGGAGACGGCGCGGGCCCTGCTCAAGGAACAGACCAGCATCACCCTCGGCGACCAGGAGCGTCTGTACGGCTATCTGGAAGGTGGCGGCAAGGTGATTCTGAGCGAGCCGCAGCCGATTCTTGCCGAGTTTTCGCGGGTGCCTGGCCTGGACGGACAGAAGATGGCCAAGTCCAGCGGTAACGCGATATTCCTGCGCGATAGCGATGCCGAGCTCGAGGAAAAACTGCGGCGCATGCCCACCGATCCGGCACGGGTACACCGCGACGATCCGGGTGAGCCGCAGCGTTGCCCGGTCTGGTCGCTGCATCAGCTGTATTCTAGCGCCGAGCAATTGCACTGGGTGATCGAGGGCTGTCGTAGCGCCTCGATTGGTTGCCTCGACTGCAAGAGCGCGCTGTGCTCCTCTTTGCAGGCCGAGCTGATGCCCCTGCAGCAGCGCGCCATCGACTATGAGGATAGTCCGGACCTGGTGCGCAGCATCCTCGCCGAAGGCGCCGAGCGCGCGCGTGACGAAGCGCGCGAAACCCTGGCCGAAGTACGCATGGCCATGGGCCTGAATTACCGCTGAAGGAGCGCCAGTCGATGAGTGAGCCCGCCACGCCAACCCCGGACAGCCAGGCCGGCGCCCAGCAGGAGCTGCCGTTCGCCCTGGTTTATGGTGAGGCAGTCACCGAATTGCCGCTGGACCTGTACATTCCCCCGGATGCCCTGGAGGTTTTCCTCGAGGCCTTCGAGGGGCCGCTGGACCTGCTGCTGTATCTGATCCGCAAGCAGAACATCGACATCCTCGATATCCCCGTTGCCGAGATCACCAAGCAGTACATGGGCTACGTTGAACTCATGCATTCGGTACGTCTGGAGCTGGCTGCCGAATACCTGGTGATGGCCGCCATGCTGGCCGAGATCAAGTCGCGCATGCTGCTGCCGCGCTCCACCGAGGCCGAGGAGGAAGAAGACGATCCGCGCGCCGAGCTGATTCGCCGCCTGCAGGAGTACGAGCGTTTCAAGGCCGCTGCCGAGGGGATCGACGAACTGCCGCGCGTTGGCCGCGACGTGACTGTGCCCAGGCTGGATGCACCCGAAGCCCGCGCGCGCAAGCTGCTGCCGGACGTCAGCCTGGAAGAGGTGTTGCTGTCGATGGCCGAGGTGCTGCGCCGCGCCGACATGTTCGAAAGCCACCAGATTACCCGCGAGGCGCTGTCCACCCGCGAGCGCATGAGTGAAGTGCTGGAGCGCCTCAAGGGCGGAGCCTTCGTGCCTTTCGTCGAGCTGTTCGCCGCCGAGGAAGGGCGTCTCGGCGTGGTGGTAACCTTCATGGCGGTGCTCGAATTGATCAAGGAATCCCTGGTCGAGCTGGTGCAGAATGAGCCCTTCGCCGTCATCCACGTCCGAGCCCGTGCCGAATGAACCTGAACGACCCCAAAGACCTGGCGCAATTGCTCGAAGCCTTTCTGCTGGCTTCCGGCAAGGCGCAGTCGCTCGATCGCCTCTTCGAACTCTTCGAAGAGGGCGAGCGGCCCGAGCCCGAGCAGTTCAAGGCGGCGTTGGAGATCCTCCGGCAGTCCTGCGAAGGGCGAGCGTTCGAGTTGAAAGAAGTGGCTTCGGGTTACCGTCTGCAGGTGCGTGAGCGTTTCGCGCCATGGGTTGGTCGGCTTTGGGAAGAGCGCCCGCAGCGCTACTCCCGTGCGCTGCTGGAAACCTTGGCGCTGATCGCCTACCGCCAGCCCATCACCCGTGGCGAGATCGAGGACGTGCGGGGCGTGGCGGTCAACAGCAACATCACCAAGACCCTGCTCGAGCGTGAGTGGATTCGCGTGGTGGGCTATCGCGACGTGCCGGGCCGTCCGGCGATGTTCGCCACCACCAAGGGCTTTCTCGACCACTTCAACCTGAAAAGCCTCGACGAGCTGCCGCCGCTCGCCGCCCTGCGTGAGCTGGAGCCCGAGCCTGAACTGGCGCTGGACGACGATGCCGAGGTACCGGCAGGGCTGCAGGCGCGTGCCGATCTGGCCTTGCAGGAAGACGGCGAAGCCGCCGAGCCTCGCGAGGAAACCAGCTTCCGTAGCCTGCTGGCCGAGCTGGACGACATGGAACAGGGGCTCAAGACTGATTTCGATGACCTGCGTCTGGTAGAAGACGAAGAGGATGAAGCGGTCGAAGACGATCTGGCCGACCTGGACGGCGATCAGCCGTTGCATTGATATCGCTTAAGCCCTTTATCGAATACTTCAATCTCGCTGTTTGTCCCTCGGCCTTTATTCTTGCGCCCATCCGATCCTTTTTGGTTTAGGCGATCCAATGAGCAAGAGTCCGTGCATCAAGGTCTGTGAGTTCGAAAAGGACATCTGCCTGGGCTGCGGCCGCAGCCGTGAGGAAATCAAAGGCTGGAAACGCCTGGACAAGGGTGAGCGCCTTGCGCTGCTGGCCGAGGCCGATATGCGCTTGCTGGCGCTGGAGGCCACCGGAAGGCGCAAGTATTGACCGCATTCCGGTGTAGGAGCCGCGCCTCGCGGCGAATGGCGGGGCGTCGATAATACATGGCCTATACGCAAAGGCTTCGCCCCGGGGCGGGGCTCCTGCGCTTCAGTGTCGTGTTCTTGGTTCGATCACCGCAGCATCGTCTACCCTATGGGCTCTACAGCGCGTATGATGCGCGCCCTTCGATCATCCTTTACTACACCGGGAGGTGCCCAAGATGACTGAGCACGAACAACCGCGTCCTGCAGGCGAGAAACTGCAGAAAGTCCTGGCCCGCCTTGGGCTGGCCTCGCGCCGCGAGATCGAGACCTGGATCGCCGAAGGTCGGGTCAAGGTCAACGGCGCTGCTGCGACCCTGGGCCAGCGCGTCGATGCCAATGACGCCATCGCTCTTGATGGCCGCTTGCTCAAGCGCGAAGAAATCACCGGCTCGGTTCGCCGCGTGTTGATCTACAACAAGCCGGATGGCGAGATCTGCACCCGTGATGACCCGGAAGGCCGCCCCACCGTATTCGATCGTCTGCCGCGCCCCAAAGAAGGCCGCTGGATCAACATCGGTCGCCTCGATATCAACACCACTGGCCTGTTGCTGTTCACCACTGACGGTGAGCTGGCCAACCGCCTGATGCACCCGTCCTATCAGATGGACCGCGAATACGCGGTGCGTGTGCGTGGCGAAGTCACCGAGGAAATGCTGGAGAACCTCAAGAATGGCGTGATGCTCGAGGATGGTCCGGCCAAGTTCACCGACATCAAGGAAGCGCCCGGCGGCGAAGGCTTCAACCACTGGTACCACTGCGTGGTGATGGAAGGGCGTAACCGCGAAGTGCGTCGCCTGTGGGAGTCCCAGGGCCTGGTGGTCAGCCGCCTGAAGCGCGTGCGCTTCGGCCCGGTGTTCCTCACTTCCGAGTTGACCATGGGCCGCTGGCGCGAGATGGACCAGCGCGAGGTGGACATCCTCAGCGCCGAGGTGGGCCTGACCCCGCAGGCGCTGCCAGCGATGAAGGAAAAGACCCGCGAGAAGCTCGACCGTCTGCAGCGCAAGTCGGCCAAACCGGTCGAGGTGCGCGGCAAGCGTGTGCTGCGTCCGGCGAAGGATCAGGCGGGCGCCGAAAATGCCCGCCCGAGCCGTGCGCCGCGCCGTGAAGATGGCGAGCAGCGCGCGCCGCGTGGCCCGCGCAAAGACAGTGGTGAGCGTCGTGAAAACGGTCGCGGCACGCCGGTAGCGGAGCGCCCGAGCGATGTGAAGAAGCGTCAGCCGCGTCCGGCCGTCGAGTTGTCCGAGCGTCCGGCACGCAAGCCGCGTCCGGCAACACCCGGCAAGCGTCCGCCCGCCGGCGATGGTCAGCGCCCCGGTTTCGGTCGCAAGCGCTGATAAACAAAAAGGGACTCCGCGGAGTCCCTTTTTTCATTCTGTGTCCCGAATGTAGCTTGAACCATTGCCTTCAGAGCATTCCCGGATTTCATCCGGGCTACGCAGGGCGGCCTCTCAGCCGGCCATGGATAGGCGATTACGGCCTTCGCGTTTGGCCACATAGAGTGCGTTATCGGCGCGGCGCAGCAGGCTTTCGGCAGACTCGCCCGGCAGCAGGCTGGAGCAGCCCAGGCTGATGGAAACGTCGATGGCGCGGCCGGCATCCAGGCATTGCAGTTCCATCACCGCAAAGCGCAGGCGCTCGCCTACCAGCGCAGCGCCCTCACGGTTGGTGCCGGAGAGAATCACCAGAAATTCCTCGCCACCGTAGCGAAAGACCATATCGATATTGCGCAACTGGTTCTTCAGAGTCTGCGCGACCGCTTTCAGCACTTCGTCGCCAAGCGTGTGGCCATGCTTGTCGTTGATGCTCTTGAAGTGATCGATGTCGAGCATCAGCAGTGACAGCGGTTGCAGGTTGCGGCGGGCCAGATCCACCTCACGCTGCAATACCTGGTCCATGGCGATGCGGTTGCCGGTATCGGTCAGTGGGTCGCGCAGCGCACTTTGCAGTGCGTTGCGGTAGAGCAGGGCATTGCGCAGCGGGAACAGCAGACTGGCTAGCAGCGACTCCAGTTGATTCAGTTCGTCTTCGGCGAAGCGCTGCTTGCGGCGGAAGATCAGCTCGCCCAGGTATTCCCCCTCATGGCTCAGGCGATAGCCGGCCGAGTGTGGCGCGCGCTCGCCCAGCTCGAGGCGCAGGTCGTGCGACGGGTGCTGGAAGGCCAGCGCATCGAGCGGCACCAGACGCTGCACTTCGCGAAAGAACAGATTGAGGATTCGTTCCACGTCCAGGCTGGTCTGCAGTTGCAGGCTTAATTGGTGACGCAGCTCTACCAGGCTGGCGGGCTGGAGCGGCAGGTTGCGACTACCGGTAAAGCCGAGACGCTGCAGCTTGGCGGCATCGAAATCGATGGTGTTGGACTGGCTGGGGGGGACCATGGAGCTGAACCTCGGGCGCGAAGGGTGCGACGAGAGGGTTGAAGCGAATTTCGTGCCAGGTGGTTCAAGTGAGCTAAAAGTCTTGTGAAGTCAGTCACTTAGATGTTTTTTCAAACGCTGATCGGCAAGGGGTTGCCGGTTGCCTGACGGCGATGCTGGCAATGTGCTGCCGCTTGGCAAGGACGGCGGTGGATTTTTGTCGTGCCATGGCTCGCTGACTGGCAGCGGGCCATGGTCGGTAATCACTGGGCGTCGAACGCCTGGCCGTTGATGCCCTTGCTGTCCGGGCCCATCAGGTAGAGGTAGAGCGGCATGATCTCTTCCGGCAGTGGGCGGGTCGCCGGGTTTTCCCCTGGATAGGCCTGGGCGCGCATGGCGGTGCGGGTGGCGCCCGGGTTGATGCTGTTGGCACGCACGTTGGCGATGCCGTCCAGCTCGTCAGCCATGACCTGCATCAGGCCCTCGGTGGCGAATTTCGATACCGCGTAGGCGCCCCAGTAGGCGCGGCCCTTGCGACCGACGCTGCTGGAGGTGAAGGCGACGGAGGCGTCCTCCGACAGTTTCAGCAGCGGCAGCAGGGTGCTGCTGAGCATGAACATGGCGTTGACGTTGACGTGCATGACACGCATGAAGTTGTCGCCGGAAAGCTGCTCCAGCGGCGTGCGCGGGCCGAGGATCGAGGCATTGTGCAGCAGACCATCGAGGCGGCCGAACTCGTTCTCGATCATCACCGCCAGTTCGTCGTACTGGTGCGGCAGGGCGGTTTCCAGATTGAAGGGGATCACCACCGGTTGCGGGTGGCCGGCCGCCTCGATCTCGTCATAAACCTGGCTCAGGTTGGCCTCGGTCTTGCCCAGCAGCAGCACCGTCGCGCCATGGGCGGCGAAGCTCTTGGCGGCGGCCGCGCCGATACCGCGGCCGGCACCGGTGATCAGGATGACGCGATCCTTGAGCAGGTCTGGGCGGGCGGTGTAGTCGAACATGTGAGGATCCTTCGGAGAACTCTTGAGGGTAGGGCGGGTGAAACCCGCCAAATTGGAGAATGGCGGCCTGTGCGATCAGCAACTGCACAGGGCGCGATCAAGCACTGCACGCAGTTCCTGGGGGTGGTCCACGACCACATCGGCGCCCCAGTTGCGTGGGTTGTCCTCGGGGTGGATATAGCCATAGGTCACCGCTGCCGTGCGGCAGCCGGCGGCGCGGCCGGATTCGATGTCGCGCGCGTCGTCGCCGATGAACAGCACTTCCTCGGGTTTGACGCCCATCTGCTGGCAGGCGAGCAGCAGCATGTCCGGCGCGGGTTTGCTTTGCTCGACATGGTCCGGGCAGACCAGCACTGCCGAGCGCTCGGCCAGATTCAGCCCCTGCATGATCGGCTCGGCGTAACGCACCGGTTTGTTGGTAGCGACGCCCCACAACAGGCGCGCCTGTTCGATGTCGTCGAGCAGGGCTTCGATGCCATCGAACGGGCGGGTGAGGACTGCGCAGTGTTCCTGGTAGCGCTCCAGGAACTCCTGGCGCAGGGCTTCGAACGCGGCCGAGTCGGGGTCTTCATCGAAAGCGCAGGCGACCATGGCGCGAGCGCCGCCGGATACCTGGTCACGTATGGCCTTGTCTGCCAGTGGCGGCAGGCCGCGAGTGGCGCGCATGGCCTGGGTGATGGCGATGAAGTCCGGCGCCGAGTCGAGCAGGGTGCCGTCCATGTCGAACAGTACAGCGCGCAAACGCATCAGTCTTTCCTCAGCGTCTGGATCATGTAGTTGACGTCAACGTCCGCCTCCAGCTTGTAGTGCTTGGTCAGCGGGTTGTAGGTCAGGCCGATGATGTCCTTGACCTCCAGCCCGGCCGCGCGGCTCCAGGCGCCGAGTTCGGACGGACGGATGAATTTCTTGAAGTCGTGGGTGCCACGCGGCAGCAGGCGCAGGATGTATTCGGCGCCGATCACGGCGAACAGGTACGCCTTGGGGTTACGGTTGATGGTGGAGAAGAACACCTGGCCGCCCGGTTTGACCAGCTTGTGGCAGGCGCGGATGACCGAGGAGGGATCGGGCACGTGCTCGAGCATTTCCAGGCAGGTGACGACGTCGAACTGTTCCGGCATTTCTTCTGCCAGTGCCTCGGCGGTGATCTGCCGGTAGTCGACTTCGACGCCGGACTCCAGCTGGTGCAGCTGGGCGACCGACAGCGGTGCTTCGCCCATATCGATGCCCATCACCGTTGCGCCGCGCTGGGCCATGGCTTCACTGAGAATGCCGCCGCCACAACCGACGTCCAGTACGCGCTTGCCGGCCAGGCCGACGCGCTCGTCGATCCAGTTGACCCGCAGCGGGTTGATATCGTGCAGAGGTTTGAACTCGCTTTCGCGGTCCCACCAGCGGTGTGCCAGGGCCTCGAATTTGGCGATTTCGGCGCGGTCGACGTTGCTCATAAGCATCTCTATTCAAAGCATGGAAAGCGTATCGCCGCTATGTTGCCAGTTTAGGAACGGGCGTGGGGCGGCGCGGATTCGTTCAATATATGTCAGTTTGTCGCAGTGGTTTGGGAGTGTTGTCGCGCCCAAGGTTTATCGGCTGCTCATTTATTTCGTTCATGCACGGTCTGCCCCCTCTCCCATTTATGGGAGAGGGTTGGGGAGAGGGTCAGGCGAGTGGCTCGGTGTTACCTGGCAGCCCTCTCCCCCGGCCCCTCTCCCGCAGCGGGAGAGGGGAGGATAAGCAGTGTTACTTGCTGGCAATCCTGGCTCCCCATTCCCTGGCCTTGGCGATCAGCTCGCTTTCGTCCATGCGCGTCAGGCGGCCGTCGTCCAGCAGCTGCTTGCCGCCAACCCACAAATGCTTCACGCAGTCGCGGCCGCTGGCATAGATCAGCTGCGATACCGGGTCGTAGATCGGTTGCTGGGCCAGGCCGGAAAGATCGAAGGCGACCACGTCGGCCAGCTTGCCCAGTTCCAGCGAGCCGGTCTGTGTTTCCAGTCCCAGTGCGCGGGCGCCATTCAAGGTGGCCATGCGCAAGGCGCTGTGAGCGTTCAGGGCGGTGGCGGAACCGGCCACGGCCTTGGCCAGCAGGGCGGCGGTACGGGTTTCGCCGAGCAGGTCGAGGTCGTTGTTGCTGGCGGCACCATCGGTGCCGATGGCGACGTTGACGCCGGCCTGCCACAGGCGTTCGACCGGGCAGAAGCCGCTGGCCAGTTTGAGGTTGGACTCGGGGCAATGCACGATGCTGCAGTTGTGCTCCACCAGCAGTGCCAGGTCCTCGTCATCGATCTGCGTCATGTGCACCGCCTGGAAGCGCGGGCCGAGCAGGCCGAGACGAGCCAGGCGCGCCAGTGGGCGTTCGCCGTGCTTGGCGACGGCTTCGGCCACTTCCTGCGCGGTTTCGTGCACATGCATATGAATGCCGGCATCCAGCTCGTCAGCCAGTACGCGAATCTGTTCCAGCTTGTCGTCGCTGACCGTGTAAGGCGCGTGGGGGCCGAAAGCGATGCGAATACGCGGGTGTTGCTTGAGGTCATCGAACAGCTGCAGGCCCGTACGCAGCGCTTCGGCAGCGTTGAGTGCGCCGGGTACCGGAAAGTCCAGTACAGGGACGGTGATCTGCGCGCGCACGCCGGCGTTGTGCACGCGTTCGGCGGCGGTCTGCGGGTAGAAATACATGTCGGAGAAGCAGCTGATGCCGCCCTTGATCTGTTCGGCGATGGCCAGATCGGTGCCATCGCGGACGAAATCCTCGTCGACCCACTTACCCTCGGCGGGCCAGATATGTTCGTGCAGCCAGGTCATCAGTGGCAGGTCGTCGGCGATGCCGCGCAAAAGCGTCATCGCGGCGTGGCCGTGGGCGTTGATCAGGCCGGGGGCAAGCAGGCAATGCGGCAGCTCGCGCACCTCGGTTGCCGGGTGGCGCAAGGCTTCGCTGCGCGGCGCGATCAGTGTGATGCGTCCGTCGCGGATGCCCAGGCCATGGTCGCGTAGTACCACCCCGGCCGGCTCAACGGGCACCAGCCAGGTGGGCAGGAGCAGCAGGTCGAGAGGGGCTTCGGGCATGGGGGATTGTCCGTCTGGCTTGATCGATGCAAGGAAGATCGCCAGTGTATAGATGAACGCACCTGGCTTGAAGTCGTGAGGACGTGCTGGATTGTTCGGCTGGTCTTGGTCGGTCTGCGTATAATCCGCGATTTTTTGGCGGTGACAGATGGAGTGCGCGATGCGCGAGCAATTGCTGGCGGTGGAGAAGGTTCAGGCAATCGAGTGGCGCGATGGCGCGTTGTACCTGCTCGATCAGCGCCTGCTGCCGCATCGGCAGACTTGGTTGCGCTTCGATTCTGCCGCCGAGGTGGCTGACGCGATTCGCGATATGGTGGTGCGCGGCGCGCCGGCTATCGGCATCGCTGCTGCCTATGGCCTGGTGCTGGGCGTCCGAGCTCGGCTGCAGGCTGGTGGTGACTGGCGCGAGGCGCTGGAGGCGGATTTTGTCAGTCTCGAGCGCTCGCGTCCTACCGCGGTAAACCTGTTCTGGGCTCTGCAGCGCATGCGTGAGCGCCTGGCGCGACTCAAGGATGGCGACGACATCCTGGCCCTGCTGGAGGCCGAGGCGGTGGGGATTCATCTCAGCGACCGTGAGGCCAACCTGACCATGGCGCAACTGGGCATGGAGTTGATTCGCAAGCATCAGGGCAACCCGCAGGTGCTGCTGACTCACTGCAATGCCGGTGCGCTGGCGACCGGTGGCTTTGGCACGGCGCTCGGGGTGATTCGCGCGGCGTATCTGGAAGGCTTGGTCGAGCAGGTCTATGTCGATGAAACCCGCCCCTGGCTGCAGGGCGCGCGGCTGACTGCCTGGGAATTGGCTGGCGACGGGGTGCCGGTCACTCTCAATGCCGATGCGGCTGCCGCTCACCTGATGAAAACCAAGGGCATCACCTGGGTCATCGTCGGGGCTGACCGTATCACCGCCAATGGTGATGTGGCGAACAAGATCGGTACCTACCAGCTGGCGGTCAACGCCATGCATCACGGCGTGCGCCTGATGGTGGTGGCGCCCAGTTCGACCATCGACATGAGCCTGGAAAGCGGCGACGACATCGTGCTCGAAGAGCGTGATGGTCGTGAGCTGCTGGAGGTGGCGGGGCATCGGGTTGCAGCGGATGTGCATGCCGTCAATCCGGTGTTCGATGTGACGCCGGCTGACCTGGTCGACTACATCGTGACCGAGAAAGGCGTGATCGAACGCCCCGACAGTGCCAAGCTGGCGCAGCTGATGTGTCGCAAGCGCCTGCACTGAGCAGATCGAGCGCGGCTAACTCCTTGTAGGAGCCCCGCCCCGGGGGCGAAGCTTTTGCTTTTGCAGCTTTTTTGCGGTTTGCCACCTTCGAGGCATGGGCCGGATGTTGTGGAATGGCCGCCATTCGCCGCGGGGCGCGGCTCCTACACAGATTGCGGTGTTCGATGGCGTGGCGTAGGAGCCCCGCCCCGGGGCGAAGCCTTTGCTTTCATTGGCCGTGCGACAGCCCCAGCAGGTTGGTCGTTTCGCCTCTTTCCGTCTCGTTTGCTCCGCTTCTCCATGAGGGTGCTCGGGGTAGGTGTGTGGCGCGCTTTGTGGTAATCTCCGGCAGTTTTCAAGGGGGCTGACTACAGCCACCTTCACTGCATCGAATCGTGACATAACTCGTTGATTTGTCGTGAGTCGCTGATGGCTTGAGGCTATCGCGACGAGCTCCATGGCGTTCAGGAAGAATGACGCGGAGTTTCACCAGAAAAAGGAACCAGGCTTCTCATGGGCGAACTGGCCAAAGAAATCCTCCCGGTCAATATCGAAGACGAGCTGAAACAGTCCTACCTCGACTACGCGATGAGCGTGATCGTCGGGCGTGCGCTGCCGGATGCGCGCGATGGCTTGAAGCCAGTACACCGCCGTGTGCTCTACGCCATGAGCGAGTTGGGCAACGACTGGAACAAGCCCTACAAGAAATCCGCCCGTGTGGTCGGTGACGTGATCGGTAAATACCACCCGCACGGCGATACCGCGGTGTACGACACCATCGTACGTATGGCGCAAGACTTCTCCCTGCGCTACCTGTTGGTCGACGGCCAGGGCAACTTCGGTTCGGTGGACGGCGACAACGCCGCGGCCATGCGATACACCGAAGTGCGCATGACCAAGCTGGCGCATGAACTGCTGGCTGACCTGGACAAGGAAACCGTCGACTGGGTGCCCAACTACGACGGCACCGAGCAGATCCCGGCGGTCATGCCGACCAAGGTACCGAACCTGCTGGTCAACGGCTCCAGCGGTATCGCCGTGGGCATGGCCACCAACATCCCGCCGCACAACCTCTCCGAGGTGATCGATGGCTGTCTGGCGCTGATCGACAACGCCGAGCTGACCGTCGATGACCTGATGCAGTACATCCCCGGCCCGGATTTCCCTACTGCGGGCATCATCAACGGCCGTGCCGGCATCATCGAGGCCTACCGTACTGGCCGTGGGCGCATCTACATCCGCGCTCGCGTCGAGGTCGAGGACATCGACAAGGTCGGCGGTCGCCAGCAGCTGGTGGTCACCGAGCTGCCGTACCAGTTGAACAAGGCGCGTCTGATCGAGAAGATCGCCGAGCTGGTCAAAGAGAAGAAGATCGAAGGCATCACCGAGCTGCGTGACGAGTCCGACAAGGACGGTATGCGCGTGGTGATCGAACTGCGTCGTGGCGAAGTGCCGGACGTGGTGCTGAACAACCTCTACGCCCAGACCCAGATGCAGAGCGTGTTCGGCATCAACGTCGTGGCGCTGGTCGACGGTCAGCCGAAGATCATGAACCTCAAGGACATGCTCGAGGTGTTCGTCCGTCACCGCCGCGAAGTGGTGACCCGCCGTACCGTCTACGAGCTGCGCAAGGCGCGTGAGCGTGGTCACATCCTCGAAGGCCAGGCGGTAGCCCTGTCCAACATCGATCCGGTGATCGAGCTGATCAAGGCCTCGCCGACGCCGGCCGAGGCCAAGGAACGCCTGATCGCCACTGCCTGGGAATCGTCCGCCGTGGAGGCCATGGTCGAGCGCGCCGGTGCCGACTCCTGCCGTCCGGAAGGGCTCGATCCACAATACGGTCTGCGTGACGGCAAGTACTACCTGTCGCCGGAGCAGGCCCAGGCCATCCTCGAGTTGCGCCTGCACCGCCTGACCGGCCTGGAGCACGAGAAGCTGCTGGCCGAGTACCAGGAAATCCTCAGCCTGATCGGCGAGCTGATCCGCATCCTGACCAGTCCCGAGCGCCTGATGGAAGTCATCCGCGAGGAGCTGGAGAAGGTCAAGGCCGAGTTCGGTGATGCCCGTCGCACCGAGATCGTCGCCTCGCGTCTGGATCTGACCATTGCCGACCTGATCACCGAAGAAGAGCGCGTCGTCACCATTTCCCACGGTGGCTACGCCAAGAGCCAGCCGCTGGCCGCCTACGAGGCGCAGCGTCGCGGCGGCAAGGGCAAGTCGGCCACCGGGGTGAAGGACGAGGACTACGTCGAGCACCTGCTGGTTGCCAACAGTCACGCGACCCTGCTGCTGTTCTCCAGCAAGGGCAAGGTTTACTGGCTGCGTACCTTTGAAATCCCCGAAGCCTCGCGCGCCGCGCGCGGTCGCCCGCTGGTCAACCTGTTGCCGCTGGATGAGGGTGAGCGCATCACCGCGATGCTGCAGATCGACCTCGAAGCGCTGCAGCAGAGCGCCGGTGCCGACGAAGACCTGGACGACGAAGGCGTGGTGATCGAAGGCGAAGCCACCGAAGTGGTCGAGGCCGAGGAAGTCGAAGAGGTCGAGGGTGAAACCCCCGAACTGGTCGCCGAACCGACCGGCGCCTTCATCTTCATGGCCACCGCATTCGGCACCGTGAAGAAGACCCCGCTGGTGCAGTTCAGCCGCCCGCGCAGCGCCGGTCTGATCGCGCTGAAGCTGGAAGAGGGCGATACCCTGATTGCTGCCGCCATCACCGACGGCGCCAAGGAAGTCATGCTGTTCTCCGATGCCGGCAAGGTGCTGCGTTTCGCCGAGAGCAAGGTGCGCACCATGGGCCGTACCGCCCGCGGTGTGCGCGGTATGCGCCTGGGCAAGGATCAGCGTCTGATTTCCATGCTGATTCCGGAATCCGGTGCGCAGATCCTCACCGCTTCCGAGCGTGGCTTTGGCAAACGTACCGGCCTGGGCAAGTTCCCGCGTCGCGGTCGTGGCGGCCAGGGCGTTATCGCCATGGTTACCAGCGAGCGTAACGGCAAGCTGGTCGGCGCCATCCAGGTGCAGGACGGCGAGGAAATCATGCTGATTTCCGACCAGGGCACCCTGGTGCGTACCCGTGTCGACGAAGTCTCCAGCTCCGGCCGTAACACTCAGGGTGTGACCCTGATCAAGCTGGCCAAGGACGAGACCCTGGTTGGCCTGGAGCGTGTGCAGGAGCCGACTGCGGTGGAAGAGGACGAGCTGGTCGAAGGTGAAGAGGGCGCTGAAGTCGCCGAAAGCGCTGAAGCACCAGTCGCCGACGCCGAGGAAGGCAGCGAGGAATAAAGTCGGGCTCCGTGGGAGGGGCTTTAGCCGCGACTATCGTGCTAAAGCCCCTCCCATAGGCACGGTGACAGTGTGGACATGCCATCGCCTGGTGGTGGCGTTCTGTGAATCTGAGAGAGACAGACGTGAGCAAGCGAGCTTTTAACTTCTGCGCCGGCCCGGCCGCGCTGCCGACCGCTGTACTGCAACGCGCCCAGGCCGAGATGCTCGACTGGCAAGGCAAGGGCCTCTCGGTGATGGAGATGAGCCATCGCAGCGATGAGTACGTGGCCATCGCCAGTCAGGCCGAGCAGGACCTGCGTGATCTGCTCGCTGTGCCCAACGACTACAAGGTGCTGTTCCTGCAGGGCGGTGCCAGTCAGCAGTTCGCCGAGATTCCGCTGAACCTGCTGCCGGAAGACGGCGTGGCCGACTACGTCGAAACCGGCATCTGGTCGAAGAAGGCCATCGAAGAGGCCCGTCGTTACGGTGCCATCAACGTGGCTGCCAGCGCCAAGGCGCATGATTACTTCGCCATTCCCGGGCAGAACGACTGGCAGCTGTCGAAAGACGCTGCCTACGTGCATTACTGCAGCAACGAGACCATCGGCGGTCTGCAGTTCGACTGGGTGCCGCAGGTCGGCGATACCCCGCTGGTCGCCGACATGTCTTCGGACATCCTCTCGCGTTCGCTGGATGTGTCGCAGTTCGGCCTGATCTACGCCGGTGCGCAGAAGAACATCGGCCCGAGCGGTTTGGTGGTGGTGATCGTCCGTGAAGACCTGCTCGGTCGCGCCCGTTCCAGCTGCCCGACCATGCTCGACTACAAGATCTCCGCCGATAACGGTTCGATGTACAACACCCCGGCGACCTATTCCTGGTACCTCTCCGGCCTGGTCTTCCAGTGGCTGAAGGAGCAGGGCGGCGTCGAGGCCATGGAGCGCATCAACCGCGCCAAGAAGGACCTGCTGTACAAGGCCATCGACGACAGCGATTTCTACAGCAACCCCATCGCCCACAACGCGCGTTCCTGGATGAACGTGCCGTTCCGCCTGGCTGACGAGAAGCTGGACAAGGCCTTCCTCGCTGGTGCTGATGAGCGCGGCCTGCTCAACCTGAAAGGGCATCGCTCGGTCGGTGGCATGCGTGCCTCGATCTACAACGCCGTGGGTATGGATGCGGTCGAGGCGCTGGTGGCCTATATGGCCGAGTTCGAGAAGGAGCACGCCTGATATGTCCGAGCAGGAACTGCAAGCGCTGCGGGTACGCATCGACAACCTCGATGAGCGCATCCTCGAGCTGATCAGCGACCGTGCCCGCTGCGCCGAAGAAGTCGCGCGAGTGAAAATGAAGGAGTTGAAGGAGGGCGAGTCGCCCGTCTTCTACCGCCCCGAGCGCGAAGCTCAGGTGCTCAAGCGCGTGATGGAGCGAAATAAGGGACCGCTGGGCAATGAGGAAATGGCGCGGTTGTTCCGTGAAATCATGTCCTCCTGCCTGGCGCTGGAAAACCCGTTGAAAGTCGCTTATCTCGGCCCTGAAGGCACCTTCAGTCAGGCAGCGGCGATGAAGCACTTCGGTCATGCGGTGATCAGCGTGCCGATGGCGGCCATCGACGAGGTGTTCCGCGAAGTGGCTGCCGGTGCGGTCAACTTCGGCGTGGTGCCGGTGGAGAATTCCACCGAAGGCGCGATCAACCACACCCTCGACAGCTTCCTCGAGCACGACATGGTCATCTGTGGCGAAGTCGAGCTGCGCATTCACCATCACCTGCTGGTCGGCGAGACCACCAAGACCGACAAGATCACCCGCATCTACTCCCATGCCCAGTCGCTGGCACAGTGCCGCAAGTGGCTTGATGCGCACTACCCGAACGTCGAGCGCGTGGCGGTTTCCAGCAACGCCGATGCGGCCAAGCGGGTCAAGAGCGAGTGGAACAGTGCGGCTATCGCCGGCGACATGGCGGCCAATCTGTATGGCCTGACCAAGCTGGCGGAAAAGATCGAGGATCGCCCGGACAACTCCACACGTTTCCTTATCATCGGCAGCCAGGAAGTGCCGCCGACCGGCGACGACAAGACCTCGATCATCGTCTCCATGCGCAACAAGCCGGGCGCGCTGCATGAGTTGCTGGTGCCGTTCCACAATAATGGCATCGACCTGACTCGCATCGAGACTCGTCCTTCGCGCAGTGGCAAGTGGACCTACGTGTTCTTCATCGATTTCGTTGGTCATCACCGTGATCCGCTGATCAAGGATGTGCTGGAAAAACTTGCCCAGGAGGCCGTGGCACTGAAGGTGCTGGGCTCATATCCGAAGGCGGTGCTTTGAGTGGAGCCTGGGCTTCAGGTGCCGCTGGGCTCCTCGCTTGTAGAGTGCAGCCAACGGGTACTGAGCAAGCAGCAGGAGCCTTTCGTCATCTGGTTCACGGGGCTCAGTGGTGCGGGCAAGTCGACTCTGGCCGGAGCGCTGGAGCGCAGCCTGCAAGCCGAGGGTCGGCATACCTATCTACTCGATGGAGATCGTCTGCGTCTCGGTCTGAATCGTGATCTGGGTTTCTCCGAGCATGATCGGCAAGAGAATATTCGTCGTGCTGGTGAGGTGGCGGCATTGATGGTCGATGCAGGTCTGGTCGTGCTGGCTGCGTTCATTTCGCCTTTTCGTGTTGATCGCGATGCTGTGCGTCAGTTGTTGCCCGGTCGATTCGTCGAGGTCTTCATTGATACGCCTCTGCACGTTTGCGAAGCCCGTGATCCGAAGGGACTTTACCGACGGGCACGGGCCGGCCTGATCAAGAACGTCACGGGACTTGATTCTCCATTCGAGGCACCGCAGGCTGCCGAATTGCGTTTCGATACCAGCAGCTGTTCGGTTGCAGAGGCCGTGCAGCAGATCCACGACTACCTCAGGAGCCGTCATGCCCTGTGATTTGGTCAAACGTATTGCGTTAGAGAAGAGCCTCCATTCATGAGTTGCGATTTCCTAGCCCTGGCCCAGCCAGGCGTGCAAAAGCTGTCCCCCTATGTACCAGGCAAGCCAGTCGACGAGTTGGCTCGTGAGCTGGGGCTCGATCCGGCCGGTATCGTCAAGCTGGCCAGCAATGAGAACCCGCTCGGCCCGAGCGACAAGGTGCTGGCAGCGATTCGCGCCGAACTGGACGAGCTGACCCGCTACCCGGATGGCAATGGCTTCACCCTCAAGACTGCGTTGGCTGCCCGTTACGGCGTCGACGCCGCGCAGGTGACGTTGGGCAATGGCTCCAACGACATCCTGGAACTGGTTGCCCGTGCCTATCTGGCACCTGGTCTCAACGCCGTGTTCAGCGACTACGCCTTCGCGGTTTACCCCATCGCCACCCAGGCAGTCGGCGCGCAGGGCAAGATCGTGCCGGCCAAGGATTACGCTCACGACCTGCAGGCGATGCTTGCCGCCATCGATGACAACACCCGCGTCGTCTTCATTGCCAACCCCAACAACCCGACCGGTACCTGGTTCGGGCCGGATGCGCTGGAAGCCTTCCTGGCTCAGGTGCCGGAATCGGTGCTGGTGGTGCTTGACGAAGCCTATATCGAGTACGCCGAAGGCGACGAGCTGCCAGACGGTCTTGATTACCTGGCGCGCTATCCGAACCTGCTGGTCTCGCGCACCTTCTCCAAGGCCTACGGCCTGGCTTCGTTGCGTGTCGGCTACGCCATCAGCTCGCCGGCGATCGCCGATGTGCTCAACCGCGTGCGTCAGCCGTTCAACGTCAACAGCCTCGCGCTGGCCGCAGCCTGCGCCGCGCTGGCCGATGCCGATTACCTGGCCGAGAGCCGTCGCTTGAACGATGCCGGGATGCAGCAGCTGGAAGAGGGCTTGCGTGCCCTGGGGTTGAGCTGGATTGCCTCCAGGGCCAACTTCATCGCCGTCGATTTTGGCCGCGACACCGCCGCGATCAACCAGGCGCTGCTGCGTGAAGGGGTGATCGTGCGGCCGATGGCCGGTTACCGCATGCCGAATTTCCTGCGCGTCTCCATCGGTTTGCCGAGAGAGAACGCACGCTTCCTCGAGGCGCTGGCCAAGGTGCTGTCGGCGTGACTGTCACTGCAGTGCAATCCAATGCCCCTAAGATCGGCCGCCTGGTGGTGGTCGGCCTCGGCCTGATCGGTGGCTCCTTCGCCAAGGGCCTGCGTGAGCGTGGCCTGTGTCGGGAGGTGGTGGGGGTCGATCTGGATGCCGAATCCCGTCGTCTGGCGGTACAGCTGGGCGTTGTCGATCGTTGCGAGAGCGACCTTGCTGCCGCCTGTCAGGGGGCTGATGTCATCCAGCTGGCAGTGCCTATCCTGGCCATGGAGAAGGTGCTTGCTCAGCTGGCCGCGCTGGACCTCGGCAATGCCGTGCTGACCGACGTCGGTAGCGCCAAGGGGAATGTCGTGCGTGCGGCACGTCTGGCATTTTCCGGCAAGGCTGTGCGACTGGTGCCCGGCCATCCCATTGCGGGGTCCGAGCAGAGCGGGGTGGAGGCGGCCAACGCCGAGTTGTTCCGGCGCCACAAGGTCATCCTGACGCCCTGTGAGCACAGCGATGAGGCGGCTCTGGCGCTGGTCGAAGGGCTGTGGCGCGAGTTGGGGGCGGATGTCGAGGCGATGGAGGTCGAACATCACGACCAGGTGCTCGCCGCCACCAGCCATCTGCCGCACCTGCTGGCCTTTACCCTGGTCGACTCGCTGGCCAAGCGCAGCGAGAACCTGGAAATTTTCCGCTATGCCGCCGGCGGTTTCCGCGACTTCACGCGGATCGCCGGCAGTGATCCGGTGATGTGGCACGATATCTTCCTCGCCAATCGCGAGGCCGTGCTGCGCACACTGGATACGTTTCGCGACGACCTCGACGCCTTGCGCGATGCGGTCGACGCCGGGGATGGGCATCAACTGCTGGGCGTGTTCACCCGCGCCCGCGTGGCCCGCGAACATTTCAGCAAAATTCTGGCCCGCAGGGCCTATGTGGACGCTATGCACTCGACCGATCTGATTTTCCTGGCAAAACCTGGTAGCTCGCTGGCTGGACGTATCCGCGTACCGGGTGACAAATCCATCTCGCACCGTTCGATCATGCTGGGTTCGCTGGCCGAAGGCACCACCGAGGTCGAAGGCTTCCTCGAGGGTGAAGACGCCCTGGCCACGCTGCAGGCATTCCGCGACATGGGCGTGGTCATCGAAGGTCCGCACCACGGCCGCGTGACCATCCATGGCGTCGGCCTGCATGGTCTGAAAGCGCCGGCCGGCCCGCTGTACATGGGGAACTCCGGCACCTCCATGCGCTTGCTCTCCGGCTTGTTGGCCGCGCAGCCGTTCGACACCACGCTGACCGGTGATGCTTCGCTGTCCAAGCGCCCGATGAATCGCGTGGCCAAGCCGTTGCGTGAGATGGGGGCGGTGATCGAGACCGGCCCGGAAGGCCGTCCGCCACTGACCATCAAGGGCGGTCAGCGCCTGACCGGCATGGCCTACGAAATGCCCATGGCCAGCGCCCAGGTCAAATCCTGCCTGCTGCTGGCCGGTTTGTACGCCGCTGGTAGCACCTCGGTGACCGAGCCGGCGCCGACCCGTGATCACACCGAGCGCATGCTGCGCGGCTTCGGCTACCCGGTCAGCGTTGAGGGCAGCACTGCCAGCGTCGAGTCCGGCCACAAACTGACCGCCACGTGCATCGAAGTACCGGCGGATATTTCCTCGGCTGCTTTCTTCCTGGTCGCTGCCAGCATCGCTGCAGGCTCCGAACTGGTGCTGGAACACGTCGGCATCAACCCGACTCGCACCGGCGTGATCGACATTCTGAAGCTGATGGGCGGTGACATCACCCTGGAAAACCAGCGTGAAGTCGGCGGTGAGCCAGTGGCCGACATTCGCGTGCGTGCGGCCAAGCTTAAAGGCATCGATATCCCGGAAGACCTGGTACCGCTGGCCATCGATGAATTCCCGGTGCTGTTCGTCGCTGCCGCCTGTGCCGAAGGTCGTACCGTGTTGCGCGGCGCCGAAGAGCTGCGCGTTAAAGAGTCCGACCGTATCCAGGTCATGGCCGATGGCCTGATCGCCCTGGGCGTGAAGGCCGAGCCGACCCCGGACGGCATCATCATCGAAGGCGGCGCCATTGGCGGTGGCGAAGTCTGGGCGCATGGCGATCACCGTATCGCCATGTCCTTCAGCGTCGCCTCGCTGCGCGCCAGTGCGCCAATTCGTATTCACGACTGCGCCAACGTCGCCACCTCCTTCCCCAACTTCCTTGCTTTGGCGGCTGAAGTCGGTATCAACGTGGCCGTAGAGGGCAACGCATGAACGTCCCGGTAATCACCGTCGACGGGCCGAGCGGGTCGGGCAAGGGCACGCTTTGCGCTCTGCTGGCCAAGCAGTTGGGCTGGAATCTGCTCGACTCCGGTGCGCTCTATCGCCTGCTGGCCTTCGCCGCTGGCAACCACGGCATCGACCTGACCAACGAAGAGTCGCTCAAGCAGCTGGCCGCGCATCTGGATGTGCAGTTCATCGACAAGCGCATCATCCTCGAAGGCGAGGAGGTGACCGACGCCATCCGTAACGAGCAGATAGGGGCGGGCGCTTCCATGGTCGCCTCGCTGCCTGCCGTACGCGAAGCGCTGCTGCAGCGTCAGCGCGCGTTTCAGGAGATGCCAGGCCTGGTGGCAGACGGTCGCGACATGGGTACCGTAGTGTTCGCCGACGCGCCGCTGAAGATTTTCCTGACCGCCAGCGCCGAGGAGCGTGCCCGTCGCCGCTACTTGCAGTTGAAGGCCAAGGGTGATGATGTTAATCTCGCGAGTCTTCTCGACGAGATACGGGCGCGCGACGAGCGCGATACCCAGCGCGCGGTGGCTCCGCTCAAGCCGGCAGCCGACGCAATAGTGCTGGATTCCACCGAGCTTTCCATCGAGCAGGTGCTTGAACGAATTCTGAGCGAGGTCGCTGATCGCGATATCGCCGGTTAAGGGCTTTCGGTTGCTCTAAATCGAAAAGTCCGCCAGGAGGCATGCGGGAGACCAGTCCTAGTCCCGTAGGCCTCTTTTCACATGAACGAACCCACATTGTCTGGAGTGTGGTTTGGGCGAATCCCCGCCCTTGATCAACAGGAATCAACATGAGCGAAAGCTTTGCAGAACTATTTGAAGAAAGCCTGAAAACCCTCGACATGCAGCCGGGCGCCATCATCACCGGTATCGTGGTCGACATCGACGGTGACTGGGTCACCGTTCACGCCGGTCTGAAGTCCGAGGGCGTCATCCCGCTCGACCAGTTCTTCAACGAACAAGGCGAGCTGACCATCAAGGTCGGTGACGAAGTTCACGTCGCGCTGGACGCGGTTGAAGATGGCTTCGGTGAAACCAAGCTGTCCCGCGAGAAAGCCAAGCGCGCTGAGTCCTGGCTGGTTCTGGAAGCTGCGTTCAACGCTGAAGAAGTGGTCAAGGGTGTTATCAACGGTAAGGTCAAAGGCGGCTTCACCGTTGACGTCAACGGCATCCGCGCGTTCCTGCCGGGTTCCCTGGTTGACGTCCGTCCGGTGCGTGATACCACTCACCTGGAAGGCAAAGAGCTGGAATTCAAGGTCATCAAGCTGGACCAGAAGCGCAACAACGTTGTCGTTTCCCGTCGCAGCGTCCTGGAAGCCGAAAACAGCGCCGAGCGCGAAGCTCTGCTGGAATCCCTGCAGGAAGGCCAGCAAGTCAAAGGTATCGTCAAGAACCTCACCGACTACGGTGCGTTCGTTGACCTGGGCGGCGTAGATGGTCTGCTGCACATCACCGACATGGCTTGGAAGCGCATCAAGCACCCGTCCGAGATCGTCAACGTTGGCGACGAGATCGACGTCAAGGTTCTGAAGTACGATCGCGAGCGTAACCGCGTATCCCTGGGCCTGAAGCAACTGGGCGAAGACCCATGGGTTGCCATCAAGGCTCGTTACCCGGAAAACACCCGCGTTGTTGCCCGCGTCACTAACCTCACCGACTACGGCTGCTTCGCCGAGCTGGAAGAGGGCGTGGAAGGCCTGGTACACGTTTCCGAAATGGACTGGACCAACAAGAACATCCACCCGTCGAAAGTCGTTAACGTCGGCGACGAAGTGGAAGTCATGGTTCTGGACATCGACGAAGAGCGTCGTCGTATCTCCCTGGGTATCAAGCAGTGCAAGACCAACCCGTGGGAAGACTTCTCCGGTCAGTTCAACAAGGGTGACAAGATCTCCGGCACCATCAAGTCGATCACCGATTTCGGTATCTTCATTGGTCTGGACGGCGGCATCGACGGCCTGGTTCACCTGTCCGACATCTCCTGGAACGAAGCCGGCGAAGAAGCCGTGCGTCGCTTCAAGAAGGGCGACGAGCTGGAAACCGTCATCCTGTCGGTTGACCCGGAGCGCGAGCGTATCTCCCTGGGCATCAAGCAGCTGGAAGACGATCCGTTCAGCAACTACGTCTCCATCAACGACAAGGGCACCATCGTCCGTGGCGTTGTGAAAGAAGTAGACGCCAAGGGCGCCATCATCGACCTGGGCAACGAGATCGAAGCTACCCTGAAAGCCTCCGAAATCAGCCGTGACCGCGTTGAAGACGCGCGCAACGTCCTGAAAGAAGGCGACGAAGTAGAAGCCAAGATCATCAGTGTCGACCGCAAGTCCCGCGTCATCAGCCTGTCCGTCAAGTCGAAAGACGTTGAAGACGAGAAAGACGCGATGAAGGAACTGCGTAACAAGCAAGACGTTGAAAGCACCGGCCCGACCACCATTGGTGATCTGATCCGTGCCCAGATGGAAAACCAGAACTAAGTTCGGGTAATTCATCAAAAAAGGCGACCTTCGGGTCGCCTTTTTCGTTTCCGCATTCCCTGACACCGCCCTTGTAGGAGCCGCGCCCCGCGGCGAATGGCGGCCATCTCGCAATACCGAGCCCATACACAAAAGCTTCGCCCCGAGGCGGGGCTCCCACGCCAAACCGCAAAACAACACTCCCCTTGTAGGAGCTGCGTCCCGCGGCGAATGGCGGCCATCCAGCAATACCGAGCCCATACCCAGAAGCTTCGCCCCGAGGCGGGGCTCCTACGCGAATACGCCAGTCGACGCTCTCTCTGTAGGAGCTGCGCCCCGCAGCGAATGGCAGCCATCCAGCAATGCCAAGCCTATGCCCAATAACGTCGCCAAACCGCCCTCATATCCACACCGCATCCCAATGCGGATAATCACCCGCTCGCTCCACAAGTCCGGCTCTTAAAGGATTTGCCACCACATATCTCGCTACATTCCGAACATCTTCCTCCCGGCGCAGCGCGTGATCATGAAAGCCTTTCTGCCATATCGGCCTACCCAGGCGCTTGGCGGAAATGGATTTGACCCTGCCCACCAAGCGGGCCAGATCCTCACTCTGTAGTTGCAGCAGCCAGTGCAGATGATCAGGCATCACGACAAAGCAGAGCGTTTGGTGCGATCCCAGCAGCTCATCCTGGCGAATGACTTGTATGAGCGTGCGCGCCGCTGAGAAATCAGCAAAGACAGGGAAGCGACCATTGGTTACGGTGGTGACAAGATAGATTTGCCCGCTACTGGACCAGCGTCCATCACGAAGCTTATGCGCGGCGTAGCGTTTCTCAGTCATCGGATTCCCTTCCGTTGGCGTTCGCCAGTTCAGCTTAGCTTACCGAGCCAGGGCCAGAGAAAGCTTCGCCCCGAGCCGGGACTCCCACACCAAACCGCAAAACAACGCTCCCCCCTGTAGGAGCCGCGCCCCGCGGCGAATAGCAGTCACCCCCGCAATGTCGTGCTCATGCGCAAAAGCTTTACCCCGATGCAGGGCGCCCACACCAAACCGCAAAACAACGCCCACCTGTAGGAGCCGCTCCCCGCGGCGAATAGCAGTCACCCCGCAATGTCGTGCTCATGCGCAAAAGCTTTACCCCGATGCAGGGCTCCCACACCAAGCCGCAAAACAACGCTCCCCTTGTAGGAGCTGCGCCCCGCGGCGAATGGCGGCCATCCCGCAATACCGAGCCCATACCCAAAAGCTTCACCTCAAGGTAGATCTCCTACACAAAGCCCCCCGTTATCACAACTAACTGCAAAACTCGCTAACACCTTGTTTTTTAGACTGTTCAAAAGATGACCCGCGTGCTACAACCGAACCGTCGAGTCTTCTAGCCGCTTGAAAAAGAAGGGAAAACCATGACCAAGTCGGAGTTGATCGAAAGAATTGTCACTCATCAGGGTCAGCTGTCCTCCAAGGATGTCGAGTTGGCCATCAAGACCATGCTGGAGCAAATGTCTCAGGCATTGGCCACGGGGGATCGCATCGAAATTCGCGGCTTTGGCAGCTTCTCGCTGCACTATCGCGCACCGCGCGTTGGGCGTAACCCGAAAACCGGTCAGTCGGTACGTCTGGATGGCAAGTTCGTGCCGCATTTCAAGCCAGGCAAGGAGTTGCGCGACCGGGTCAACGAGGACGAGTGACTGCGCTTTATCCTTCTCGCTGGTGCAAGTCTCCTGATTAGGCGGCCGCCTGGCGTCACACTTTTGTCATGCTTGCGAAATCATGGAAAACCGGCAAAATGTGCGGGCTTTCACAAGGCGCGCCCTTGCCAGATTTCCAGCTAGTTCAGTTAATTACCATTCTCTGAACTGTCATCCGCACTACTGGGCTGAGTCCCTTTACATTTCGCCAGCGTTAAGGGATTGACTCGTGCGGTACCCCTCCATTGTTCATCACGGCGCCGTAACAGGTGTAACTGGCTCATGCCATCAGCTACAGATGGATGATGAGCACGCGCTGCTGATCGACTGCGGCCTTTTTCAAGGCGCCGAAACCTCCCCTGAAGGGCGGGCAGGTGCCGGTAGGCTCGCAATAGACTTTTCTCTGGACGGCATCAAGGCTCTGGTCGCGACTCATGTCCATATCGACCACGTTGGTCGCATTCCCTATTTGTTAGCGGCTGGCTTCAAAGGCCCGATCCTCTGCAGCGAGCCGTCGGCCAAGTTGTTGCCCATCGTCCTCGAGGATGCCTTCAGGCTCGGTTTTAGTCGCGATCAGAAACAGGTAGAGCGCTACTTAAAGCTGATCGAGCAGCGCATCGTCGCCTTGCCCTACAAGCAGTGGTTCACCCTGATCGACACGCCGCAGCTCAATGCTCGCATTCGTTTGCAGCGTGCTGGCCACATCCTCGGTTCGGCCTACGTCGAGGTGGATCTGCACTACCCCGAGACGGGTGAGAAGAAGCGCATCGTGTTTTCCGGCGACCTTGGCGCTCCCCATGCGCCAATCCTGCCGGCGCCGAAAGCTCCCTACAAAGCCGATATTCTGGTTATCGAAAGCACTTACGGTGATCGCCTGCACGAAGACCGCCGCAGTCGGCGTAAGCGACTGGAAAAAGTGCTCGAACACGCGCTGAGTAACCAGGGCACAGTGCTGATACCCGCCTTCAGTATTGGTCGCACTCAAGAGTTGCTCTATGAGCTGGAAGACATCATCCATCGCAGAGCGCTGAAAGAATCTGCCAAAGGTCAGTCAAGTGCTTCAAAACCGGGCACCAGCAAAGCTGCAACGCTCGACTGGACGAATCTACCCATCATTCTCGACTCTCCGCTGGCCAGCCGTTTTACAGCGGTGTACCGCGAGCTCGATCACTTCTGGGATGCAGAGGCGAGGGCGCTTTTAGCCAAAGGCCGTAATCCATTGGCTTTTCGTAACCTGCTTACGGTTGACAGTCACCAGGCTCACCTGGCCATGGTCAACCGTCTGGCCCAAACCACTCAGCCGGCTATTGTTATCGCCGGTAATGGCATGTGCTCCAGCGGGCGTATCGTCAACTACCTAAAAGCGATGCTGGGTGACGAGCGGCATGATGTGCTGTTCGTCGGCTACCAGGCCGAGGGTACACCAGGACGACAGATCCAGCGTTTTGGCCCGCGTAATGGCTATGTGGAATATGACGGGCTGCGCTATGACATTCGCGCTCAGGTGCATACCATGGGCGGCTATTCAGCTCATGCCGACCAAGCCGGGTTGCTCAAGTTCGTAAGCGGCATGCGCAACAAGCCCGGAGAAATTCGTATCGTGCATGGCGAACCAGATGCCAAGCGAGAGCTCGCACGGATGTATCGGGCTTTATATGCACAAGCAGGATGTCCGCTCAACGTAGTAGTTCCAGGTTAAACCCATGCGTTTTGCAGGCACTTACCAGGTGCCTGCAAGAGCAAACACCAACGTTTTTCAATGATGATTAGACCTCGGAGATAGTGTGAGTACCGAACCCGCAAAGCCCTACGAGCCCACAGCAGATGAAATCGATCTTGTGGAACTGTTCCAGAAACTCTGGCAACAGAAGTACCTGATCATTGCCTGTACGCTTGCCGTAGCGGTCTGTGCTGCAGGCTACGCTTGGCTTGCCACACCTCACTATCAGGTGCAAAGCATGCTACGACCGGCTCCATTGAAAGAGCTGGATGAACTCAATAGCACGGGCGTATACAGCTTAACGCCTGAAGAGGCGCTGCAGCGCGTAGGTGCAGCACTGGACTCCTACAGTTCACGCTCGCAGTTTTTCCGAGACAATCAGGCTTTATTTGAACCGCTAAAGAAGGGTGACAAGACCCTTGAGCAGGCATTTGAGGATTTTAATGCCGAAAACTTCACCTTGTTGCAGCCGGATCCAAAGAAAACCAACAACCTTTCGCCTTATGTCGGGCTGCGTCTTGAATACCCTGACTACGTAGATGGCGTGACTATTCTCAATGGTATGGTCGAGCAAGCCATCATCGATGAGCGCCGCCGTGTAGCGCTGGATCTTGAGGGGGTAATCCAGAATCGTCTGAACAAGATCGAACGACAAATGGCGGCTGCGCGTGCCAGTTATGAGGCCGGGAAAGAAGCCGCCATTGCCAAGTTGGGTGAAGATGACAAGCTCCAGATTGCCATTTTGCAAGATGAGCTCAAGGCGCTGAGAGCTGAGCTGCGTACTCGTCGACAGAACCGCATTGCCCAGCTCGACGAGGCTATTGCCATCGCCAAATCACTTGGTATTTCCAAGCCGACCAATCCCACGTCCTTGGGCGATGTTGATATAGCGGCAGGGCAGGGTAACGTTTTCCGTACAGAAGTGATCAGCCAGCAGTTCCCCCTGCACTTCATGGGCACTGAAGCCCTGGAGGCCGAGCGCAATATCCTGCTCAAGCGGCGTTCGGATGACCACACTGAGCCGAAAATCGCCACAATCCAGAATAAATTGCAGATGCTCGAGCACAACCGCCAGATAGAGATGATGCAGAGCCGGGAGAATGAAGACCTTTTCCTGGCCAAGTTGGCAGAGATGCGTGAAGAAGCGGCTCGATTAAAGAGTATCCAGCCTAATCTTGAACAACTGAACCTGGTGCGTATCGACCAACCGGCTATCAAGCCACTTAACCCCGTCAAACCCAAGAAAATGCTGATCGTGGCAATTGGCTTGGTGCTGGGCGGTATGCTCGGCGTATTCGTCGCGCTGATCCGCATCGCATTTACCGGGAACCGTACGCGAAGCGCCTGATTCACGTATTGCCCTGCTGCATGGCAATGCAGGGTGTTGCTGCACTCGATCGAGAAGCATTACTCACCGTGACCACGCTAACCTGCTTCAAAGCCTACGACATCCGTGGCCAGCTCGGCGCTGAGCTCAATGAGAACGTCGCCTACCGCATTGGCCGTGCCTATGCGCAGTTCCTCGATGCCAAACGCATCGTGATCGGTGGCGATATGCGTCTATCCACTGCAGGCCTCAAGCAGGCTCTGGCCAATGGCCTTATGGACGCTGGCTGTGATGTGATCGACCTGGGTATGACCGGTACCGAAGAAGTTTATTTCGCCGCCTTTCACCTCGATGTCGATGGTGGCATCGAGGTAACCGCCAGCCACAATCCCATCGACTTCAACGGCATGAAGCTGGTGCGTCGTGGCGCCCAGCCGATCAGTGGTGACACCGGCCTCAAAGATATTCAGGCTCTGGCCGAGGCAGACAACTTCGCGCCGGTCGGCAAGCGCGGCAGTCTGTCCCGCCAATCATGCCAGGACGCTTACATCGAACACCTGCTCGGCTATATCAGCCCTGCTGATCTTCAACCGCTCAAGCTGGTGGTCAATGCCGGCAACGGCGCTGCGGGGCACGTGATCGATGCGTTGGAGCAGCGCTTCAAGGCCTTGGGCGCGCCAGTTGAGTTCATCAAGGTACATCACCAGCCCGATGGCAGCTTCCCTAATGGCATCCCCAACCCCATCCTACCGGAAAATCGCGCTGCGACTGCCGAAGCGGTCAAAGCACATGGTGCCGACATGGGTATCGCCTGGGACGGCGACTTCGACCGCTGCTTTCTATTCGATGGGCGCGGCGAGTTCATCGAGGGTTACTACATCGTCGGCCTGTTGGCCGAAGCCTTCCTCAAGAAGGAGCCAGGCGCCAAGATCATCCACGACCCGCGCCTGACCTGGAACACCATCGATATTTGCGCACAGCATGGTGGCCAGGCCATCCAGAGCAAAACCGGCCATGCCTTCATCAAAGAGCGCATGCGCAAGGAAAACGCCATCTACGGCGGCGAGATGAGCGCACACCATTATTTCCGCGACTTCGCCTACTGCGACAGCGGCATGATTCCCTGGTTGTTGGTGGCTGAGCTAATGAGCCGCCAGGGCAAGAAACTCTCCGAACTGGTAGGCGAGCGCATGGCTGCCTACCCCTGCAGCGGGGAGATCAACTACACCGTCAGCGATGCCAAAGCCGTACTCGCTGCCGTGCAGGCGCACTTCGCCGGGCACAATCCCAAGGTGGACACCACCGATGGGCTAAGCCTGGAGTTCGATGATTGGCGGATGAATATTCGTGCTTCGAATACCGAGCCGCTGCTGCGGTTGAATATTGAGAGTCGCGTCAACCCTCAAAGGGTAGAGCTACAACGTATAGTCATCGAAGGACTCATCACGCAATGAAAATCCTCGTTACGGGCGGTGCCGTTTGCATTGGCTCGGCTGTCATTGGCATCTCAGCAAATAGTGAGCCCAAACCGAAGAAATTGGTCACGGCCATTTTTCAGTGCGGTGATACCGTCGACAAATTGGTAGCTATGTGCAACGCTAAATCGATGGTACAGAAAGAGAAATCGACCATCGGGAATATACTGGAGTCGACTTCCGTGCGCGAATACGTGTTGCGCCTCACCACTCGCGCCGTCTCCGCTATTAGTGGAGCCTCGACTAAGGCTCTCGGCAATAAACACTCTGTTTTGTATCTTTTTACTCTGGCCATGGCCAAGGCTAAACAGAAGCTCAAGACGGAACTAGAAAACTCCTTACGTGGATAGTTTCGATGTTACTATTAAATTCCTTCATCACGAGCCCGATATAAAGAACTGTACGTGTCAGTTATCTGATAGGCGCTATGGTCCGTACCTTGTCCTTAAATGGCACTAACTAACTGCCCTCAAAGATACCCTAAATCTCAAAGAGATGTCCTGTGTTAATGCCGAAGCCCAGTCAGCTTATGCGAAGGTTCATTCGCTCTCGTCAATCTTGGTCGGCGATGATTGTCGTGGTGCCCAATTGCCAGTTACTAAATGAGCTTATATCCAAACACAAAGTAGTACAGGTGCGGAGAGCCTAGCTATAGCCAATCGCTGATTGCTTCACTGCAGGCGCCAAGTCTAAGGATGGACAAATCCTGCATCAGTCAAAGTTCTACGGTGAATTGTCTTAAAAGCTATATGTCGTTTCTTTGCAGTTGCTCTTCCATTAAGCTGTGCTGTTGAAAACGCCGACGTGAATAAGTCGCGCAATTTCGCACATTTTTTTACGGAGGTACAGAAATGTTGATCCCAGTCATCCTCTCCGGTGGCGCCGGCACTCGGCTTTGGCCCGTTTCCCGTGAAGGGCGTCCCAAGCCGTTTATGAAGCTAGCCGACGGCGAGAGTCTGTTGCTCAAGACCTATCTCCGGGCGGCCCATGTCGGGTATGGGGGTGAGCTTGTCACCGTCACTAACCGCGACTATTTCTTCATGAGTAGAGATGAACTAGCCCGTGCGCGGCTCTGCGACGGACACCAGGGTGTATTTCTGCTCGAACCGGTAGGGCGCAATACCGCCCCGGCTGTAGCCATGGCCGCGCTGTATGTCGCCAATAAGCATGGGCGTGACGCTAAACTATTGGTTCTTGCCGCCGACCACTTGATAAAGAACGAACAATCATTCGACAAAGCGGTGACGGATGCCGTTGGCCTCGCAGCCCAAGACTACCTCGTCACCTTTGGCGTCGTGCCTGATTCTCCTGAAACCGGTTTTGGCTACATCGAGGCGGGCCAAGCGATCGGCGGAGGAAGGGCGGTGAAGGGCTTCGTTGAAAAACCATCTGAGGACAAGGCTCGAGAATATCTCCTTGACGATGATTTCCTTTGGAATTCTGGAATGTTCTGCTTCAAGGCCGGAGTTTTTCTTGATGAACTCTCGGCCCATGCCCCTGAGGTGCTCAAAGCCTGTGAGGCCTGTTGGTCAGAAATGCGAGAGAAATCTAGCTTGACCGATACGATGTTCGAGATGCCCGCCGAAACTTTCAATGCAGTACCCGATATATCTGTCGACTACGCGGTGATGGAGCGATCGGCTAGGGTGGCAGTAGTTCCGGTCGACATCGGTTGGAGCGACATAGGATCATGGAGTGCTATCCGCGATATGGCCGAACCGGACGATGAGAACAACCGCGCTATTGGCGAAGTGATCTTTGTTGATAGCATCAACAGTTACGTTCAGAGTGAGGATCGGCTAGTTGCCGCGGTTGGAATCGATAACCTTCTAATTATCGATACCTCGGATGCTCTTTTGGTCGCTAATGCTGACAGGGCGCAAGATGTCAAGCAGGTAGTTGCACGTCTCAAGGCGCAAAATCATGGAGCCTTAAAGCTGCACCCCACCGTCACTCGTCCGTGGGGCACATATACCGTTCTTGAGGAAGGCCAGCGCTTCAAAATTAAGCGTATCGAGGTTAAACCCGGGGCCAGCCTCAGTCTACAGATGCATCACCACCGCAGCGAACACTGGATAGTCGTCAGCGGCATGGCCAAGGTCATCAATGGAAACCAAGAAATCTTCGTCGCCACCAACGAGTCAACCTATATACCCGCCGGCCATAAGCACCGTCTTGAAAACCCGGGGATCATGGATCTTGTGATGATAGAAGTACAAATCGGTGAATATCTTGGCGAGGATGATATCGTCCGCTTCCTTGATATTTATGGGCGCTGCCAATAAGCTTCGAACTATTAAGTTCAGACGAAGTAAGCGGTAATATTTAATGTAAGGTTAAATATTTTTGTTTTCATGAGAATCAGTTTTGCTTTAGTTATATTGCATACATGCGTGTTTTTTAAGTTAATTTTTGATCTGCGCTCAATCACCAGACCGCAGAGGCAGGTACTCAATATAATCAATATAAAAATATCGGAATAGCGTGTTTGGGGCTCTGTAATATGCGGAATTTTTTCCATCATAATCGATTTAAACATTTGAGTTGGAGCCTGTTTTCGGGTGTTATAGGTGGTGGCTTAACTGTTATTGCTACGGGAGTGATGGTTAGGTCGCTCGGATATGAAATATTCGGTGTTATAAGTATCTGGATAATGCTTCAGGGAATAATTCAAGTATTTGACTATGGGGTCGGCGCGGCCCTAAATAGAGAATTGACAAATAATCAGAATTCGAATGATGCGTTAATTTCAGGGGCAATGAGATTTTATCGTTATAATGGTTTGCTCTTGGGTTGTGCGGTAGTTTTATTTCTTATTCAGATATATGGCTTTGTTGGGGCGATCCCTTACATTCTTATGGTTGTGGCCTTGGTCATACAATTTCAAACGCTTTGCTGTACCGCTATTCTTTCGGCTGTAATGCGTTATGATGAATTGGCAAAGTCACAGATAGTTTCTAATGTACTCAGGTTTGGGGGGGCGATTGCAGTTGTAAGCTATACAGATAGTTTGGCATGGTTCTTTTTGTATCAGATACTTGCAGCAAGTATTAGTGGTTATTTATTTAAGCAATACTGTTCAAGGCATGCCAATTTTACCCTTCGGCCGAAAATTTTTGAGTGTATTAAATCGCTGTCGACTCTAGTTAATCAGTCTCTTGGGATGTGGGTAACTTCGATAGTAAGCATGTGTCTTATTGCGTCCGACCGGACTTTGGTTGGGCTAACGTGCGGGATAAATGAAGTCGGAAAATACTCTGCTGCGCTAACTGCAGCAAGTGTAATTAGCTTGGTCACTCTTCCGTTTTACAGGGTTTATTTTACAGAGTATTCATCAGTTTATTTTAAAGATCCAGATAGCCTTTCGGCTTTATTTTGCAGCAGCTGTAAGCAGCTCGTTCTGATAGTCACTATGATTTGGTTGGTGGGTTTTTTAGGTGCAGAATTAATTTTTAATATTTGGCTTGGCTCGTATGACGAACAGCAAATATATGCTTTTAAGATTTTGTTAGTAGGGCTAGGGCTAGCAAGTGTTACTTGGCTTCCAGGTGCGCTCTGCCAGGCTGCAGGAAAACCGTTAATTCATGTTTTGGCAATGACTATATCCCTTGTTTTGGGTGTTCTAGTGGCAGTTCCAAGCATACATATATGGGGATATCCAGGTGCAGCTGCTGTATGGCTGGTTCACGGATTAATCGGCCTTGTATTAGAACCGTATGTGATAAAGCGGTTCGTGTTCCCAATAAGTCTTTTCGATTGGTATCGAAAGGTATTCATTCTGCCAGTTGTTGTGATTGGTGCGTTCTTTATGTTGAGCTTTATCTATGAAAAAATTTGAACCTTACGTATACGTATTGATACCGGTGAAAGATAGAGCGCAGTACCTGTTCCACACGCTGCGTACGTGCGAAATTCAAACCTACAATAATCTGCGTGTAATTGTTAGTGACGATGGCAGTAGTGACAATACTCGCCAAGTAGTAGAGGCTGCACACAGCAGAGATTCGCGTATCAGTTATGTATCGCCCGGCTCCAATGTTGGAATGAAGCGCAATTTCGAGTTTGCACTCGACCATGCTGTGCAAGGTTATGTTATGTTTTTAGGAGGTGATGATGGTTTGATGCCGGGAGCAATTGAGAGATTAGTCCAGCGTATTGATGAAACTCAGGTGGATCTCATTACTTGGAATCCGCCAATTTATACTTATCCTGGCGCGAACTCTATTTTCGGTAAAATTAAACTCACCCGAAGAACTCAAGGAAGATATGTTGATTCTCGGGAGTATTTATTGCGTCAAGCAAAAGTACTTAATTATATTGCCGACGAAGAAACCCCGATGATTTATGTCAAGGGTGCTGTTTCAGTCAACCTGATCTCAAGAGTGAGGCGTCGAAGCCCAAGTGGTGAGTTTTATCAATCACCCACACCTGATGGATATTCGGGCATTGTATTGGCCGGCGAAGTTACCAGATTCTGGTTTGAAGATAATCCAATAACTATATATGGAGTATCCCCCTCGTCCCAAGGAATGGCATATCTTTCAAAAGATGAAGCAGCAAAGCGTCAGTCTGAGGATTTCTTCAACAAAGCGTCTGATAACAAAATGGCAAATGAGCTTGCTTCGCAGCCATATAGTCCCCTTATTTCTTTGATGACTGCTGATTATCTTTTAACTGCGAGTAAGTTACAAAATTGGCCTGGTCATTTTGAGGGAATAGATTACACGGATCTCCTTTCGAAGTCTTTGGATGAGTTGGCAAACGGTCTCTATTCAACTGACCGAATTGCACGGGAGATTCGCATCTTGATTAATATCGCTAAGCAACATGGCCTCAGCGACTACATTAATAAATTGATTGATTCTAAATGGAAGTATATTGAGCGCTCTGATTTTGATGGTGATGGGGCTAATCTAAATGCTGTGTTTATTGGTTGTAATGATACCTTTATCAAAAATATTCTTGATGCTGCATATTTTGTACAGAGCACAGCCCTGTTAAGGAATAAACTAAAAGTAAAAGAAATCATTAATGGTATTGTCTCTTCATTAAGGTACAAAATTTCAGCGCGTAAGCGCTTATGCCGTATGAATAAATATGTCTCGGAGCTGAAATGATTGCGCTGGCCTTTCTGGGTACGCTTCTTATCTATGCCGTTGGTGTTTCGTTAATGGTGCGGCGTACTGCTGGCTATTGTGCGGCTGATCTTGGTTTTATATTTTTTTCTCTGTGCTTTTTATACACTGCAGCTCCTGGGATGACTTTTTTGTTTCTCGAGCTAGATGAAGTGCCCGGCTGGCCTTGGATGGAATTGAACAGTTTGACCCCTACTGAAGATGCCTTAGCAGTACATCTATGGCGGCATAATATTTTTCTTCTGTGCTTTCTTCTTGCATATATGTTTGTTAGGCGTCGTGTCGATGTTGTTGATTTTAGTCGGCGAGTAGACAGTCTCGGGCGTAGACTAGGATTGAAGGAAATCGTTTTTTTTATTCCGCTTTTTTTTACTTTCTCTATTCTGGGGAATAGTATTGCGGGCGAAACAGATATTTATTATGAGAAGTATCAAGTAATAGAAAGTTTGGGTCAGTGGGAAAGAATTGTTTATGCTCTTGCAAATCGTATTGCTGCAGGTTCTCAATATTTTGTGGTTATTTCATTTGTTTTTTTGCCAATAAAGAAATGGCTGAAGGTGATGGGGATTTTGGCAATTGCTTTTTATCAGTTATTAATGTCGAGTGGCTCCAGGGTTGAGTTGCTTTTTTTTATTATCGCCGGCGGCGTAGCTTATGCGCTTTTCGTAAATAAAGTTAAGCTTAGATACGTTTTTTTCGCTGCATTATGTGGTCTTTGTAGTTTTTGGTTTATTGAGGTTTTTCGTTATTATGAATTTGATTTGGCTGAGACTATTCAGCATTTTCAAGCTTTTGGTGTCAAGCCGATGGGTGAGTTGGGTGCGGTATTTTCTACTGGTTTCCATTTATATTCGCTTTCAGAAGTAGGGCAGTTGCCCTTGCGCGATGGGAAAATGTTTTTTTTTGAAATTATGAGCTTGTTCTCATCTAACGCTAATTCTCATCTTAGCCCTCAAAGTTGGTACTGGCGTGAATTTTATCCCAATTACCCTGTGCCGCCGCAAACAAATGGCCCTATCGCAGACTCAGCGCTGTGGGGGTTGGGCTTGTTTGATCTAGCGATTCGTGCATGTATCATTGGTTTTATTTTTGGGTGGTTGACAAATAAAATTTTTGGTCGTGAGCTTTCTTTTGCGTGGGCAGTGATTTATATTTTTTACTGTGCTACTTGTGTGATGACATTAAAATATGGAGTACTTTGGCAGTTGAATCCAATAGTTAAAACCATGCTGCCATTAATTGGGGTGTACTATTTTTATAAACTAATTTTGCGGGGGTTGCGTAGTGCGCCAAATAATTTCAGCGTTTGAGGCTGGCGGTAAATACGGTGGTGGAGTGGTGACTAAGAAACTGCTTGGTTACTTTGGTTCCGAATATGTTCATATTTCAAGAAGTAACCAGGAGCGTAGATTCGTGCGTTTTCTTCGCGCTCTGCTAATTTGGCTAAGATGCCCCATCCTACACCCTGTATTTTGTACTTTTGGTCCACGCCCTGTGAAGGGGGGCGGGGTTTTGAACTTTTCGCAAACGTTTAATTTGGCTGTTAGATTTCCGGCGTTGGAGTTTGAGCTGGTAGCGCATGATGTTATCGTCCAAAAACGACTTCCCTTAAACGCATGGGTTCGCTGGTCAGAGAAGCGAATTTTTAAGTCTGCGAAGCGTATCTATGTGCTGTCGGAAAAGGATAGGCGTTTGTTGCGAAGGTTCTATGGTGTTCGTGATGATCGTGTGGTAAATCTTTTTGAGAAGCTATATCCTGAAGTTGAGCCTTTTCGTGCTAAAGTACGCAAGCGCGGTGTCTTTCGTGCGATTTTTCTCGGTTCGATTCGTCGAGCAGAAAATTATCGCGGTTTAGAATGGTTTTATTATAATGTTTTTCCATCATGCGTTGATTCGATTGAAGTTTTTTGTATTGGTGAGGTAGATGATCATTTGGCTGCACGTTTCCCTGAATTCAAGTTTGTTGGATTTGTTGAATCTTTATCTGATGCATTGTCGCATTGTGATTTCACTATAGCTCCTGTATTGGATGGGGCTGGAATCAAAATAAAAGTTATAGATTCCATCGTTCGCAAAATACCAGTGATTGGAACTCCCAAAGCTTTTGAAGGTATCGGAAGGCCGAATTACCCATATTGCTCTAGCGATGCGAAAAATTGGATTGATGCACTTAATGGCGGCTTTATTGATTACGTTTACCATCCGCCTTTATAAGTCGCCGGGTATCTTGGGTTGAGATTGCAAGCAATAGTCTTCAAGGTGTGTGCGAGGTGTTTTTCTTTGTATTTTATTCGGTTTGTGATTGTAAAATTATAAATAAGCATAATTTAATGGGTTTTTTTGGGGTGGTGCGTGATTATCTCGATGGCATATGTAAGGCTTTATGATGAAAATACTATTTCTTTCTCAGTATTTTTGGCCTGAAACATTTATAGTTAATGACTTGGTGCGGAAGCTCAGTGAGCAGGGGCATGAGGTGACTGTGGCAACTGCCAAGCCCAATTATCCTGGTGGGGAGATTTTCGATGGATATAAGGCGTGGGGAGTTCAACGTGAGCGTTTTGCTGAAAGTGTCGATGTAATACGGGTTCCCCTGTGGCCGCGTGGGCGGGGCGGCTCCAGGAACCTTATCCTCAATTACTTGTCTTTCGTAGCCACGGGGCTCTTTCTGCTGCCGTGGCTGCTGCGTGGGCGCAAGTTCGACAGCATCGTGGTGTTTGCGATGTCGCCCATTACTCAGGTGATACCGGCCATTCCTCTGAAGTGGATCAAGCGCGCGCATCTTGCTGCCTGGGTTCAGGATCTCTGGCCCGAGAGCCTCGCTGCGACAGGGTTCGTGCGCAATCCCCAGGCACTTCGTATGGTGGGTTGGATGGTGCGAGGAATCTATGCCTGTTGCGACACCTTGCTGTTGCAGTCGCGTGCGTTCTTTGACCCCGTCGCCCGTTATGCCTGCCGTAGCAAACTTGTGTATTACCCGAATTCCATCGCATTACCCTCCGAAAAAACAGTGGCGCCTGAAGTCCCAACGCAGCTTCTTGAAGAATTACGGGAAAATTTCTGTGTGGTTTTCGCCGGAAATATCGGGATTGCTCAATCGATTGAAACCGTCGTCGAAGCTGCTGAGCTGCTACGTCAGCATCCGGCGCTAAAGTTCGTTTTAGTCGGAAGTGGCAGCCGGCTCGAGTGGGTAAAAGAACGCAAGGCCTCCCTGGGACTCGATAACCTGATTCTTGCGGGTCGCTTCCCTATGGAGGCAATGCCGCAGATATTCGAGCATTCCTCCGCCTTGTTGGTTTCTCTGCGGGATGAGGAGATTTTTTCTTACACCATTCCCAGTAAAGTGCAGGCGTATCTTGCTGCCGGAAAGGCGATCATTGCTTCGTTACGTGGGGAAGGTGCCCGCGTTATTGAAGAGGCGGGCGCAGGTAAAACGTGCGAACCCGAGAGCGCTAATGCGTTGGTAGAGAGTATTCTTGCGCTCATGTCGCTGTCGCCTGCAGAACGCGAACAAATGGGGAGCGCTGGCCAGAGTTATTTTAACGAGCATTTCGACATGGACCGCCAGACAGAACGCCTGGTTGAGATTCTGGCGTCGAGAGCCGATATATAAGAGGTGTGACGCGATGCGGGTATTGGTTCTGGGTGTGACCGGCATGCTTGGGCATGACGTATTCAACGTGTTGGATGCGTCTCCTGTGCTGGATGTTTGGGGTACGCTGCGCAGTTCTGCAGGTCTCTCCCATTTCAGTGAGAAACAGCATGAACGCATGCTATCGGGTGTTGATGTGCTTGATCAGGATGCACTGACTGCGGCCTTTGCACGCGTACGTCCTGATGTAGTGATAAATTGTGTGGGCTTGATCAAGCAACTTGCCGATGCCAACGATCCATTGGTCGCACTTCCGATCAACGCCTTGCTTCCGCATCGTTTGGCGAAGCTATGTACTTTGGGTGGCGCCCGGCTGATCCATATAAGTACCGATTGTGTCTTCTCTGGCAGTAAGGGGCTGTACGTGGAATCGGATTTGTCCGATGCGGAGGACTTGTACGGGAAGTCGAAGTACATCGGTGAGCTACACGATCAGCCGAATGCGGTCACGCTCCGAACTTCGATAATTGGCCACGAACTCGGCAGCAACCATGCCCTGCTGGACTGGTTTCTGTCTCAAGAGGGCTCCGTCAAGGGCTATCGCAAGGCGATCTTCTCAGGGCTACCTACTGTCGAATTGGCACGAGTGATCCGTGACTACGTGATACCGTCGCGGCAGCTGCACGGCCTATACCATGTCTCGGTCGATCCTATCGACAAGTACAACTTGCTCACGCTTGTGGCTGAGGTATATGGAAAGGATATCGAGATAGTGCCTGACGACCACGTGGTGATCGACCGTTCCCTGGATTCCACCCTTTTCCGGCGCGCTTCCGGTTACACTCCGCCGACATGGCGTGAACTCATTGAACAAATGCGCGATCAGCGCTGAATGCTTTCACTTATTAGACGTGGTATTGATATGTTTGACGACAAGATTCTGATGATCACTGGCGGCACCGGATCGTTCGGCAATACTGTGCTGAAACGCTTCCTTGATACCAACGTCAAGGAAATCCGTGTTTTCAGTCGCGATGAAAAAAAGCAAGAAGATATGCGCATTGCACTTGCTAACGACAAGGTGAAATTCTTCATCGGTGATGTTCGTGACTACGATAGTCTGGCGAATGCAATGGTTGGTGTTGATTACATCTTCCATGCCGCTGCACTGAAGCAGGTTCCCTCCTGTGAGTTTTATCCGATGGAGGCGGTGAAGACTAATGTTATCGGTACCGAAAATGTCCTTAAAGCAGCCGTAGCTGCAGGCGTGAAGCGTGTGGTTGTGCTTTCTACCGATAAGGCTGTTTACCCGATCAATGCTATGGGTATTTCCAAGGCGATGGCGGAGAAACTGATGGTCGCCAAGTCGCGCCTTGTGCCGAAGAATGGACCCGTTATTTGCGCTACCCGGTATGGCAACGTAATGGCCTCGCGCGGATCTGTTATTCCCTTGTTCATCGATCAGCTCAAGGGAGGGGAGCCCATCACCGTGACTGATCCAAACATGACGCGTTTCCTGATGTCGTTGGAGGATTCGGTCGATCTGGTTCTCCATGCCTTCGAGAATGCCCAGCAAGGTGACATCTTTGTCCAGAAGGCCCCGGCTTCTACCGTGGCGGATCTGGCTCAAGCCCTCAAGGAATTGTTCGGTCGAGCCAATGCGGTCAAGGTAATTGGCACCCGCCACGGTGAAAAACTCTACGAGTCGTTGATCTCCCGCGAGGAAATGGCCAAAGCAGAGGATATGGGCCGCTATTACCGGATTCCAGCAGATAATAGGGACCTGAATTACAAGAAGTATTTTGTGGAGGGGGAGACGCATATCTCCGAGCTGGATGACTATACCTCCCATAACACTGAGCGTCTGGATGTTCGCGGAATCAAAGAGCTGCTGTTAAAGCTGGATTACGTTAAGGAGCAGCTTGATGCTTAAGGTCATGACCCTGGTTGGTACCCGCCCCGAGCTGATCAAGATGAGTCGGGTGATCGCCGAACTGGATCGCCAAGTCAACCACGTGTTGGTTCACTCTGGACAGAATTACGACTTTGAACTGAACCAGGTGTTCTTCGACGACCTGGAAATTCGCAAGCCGGATCATTTCCTCGGCGCTGCCGGTGAAACCGCTGCGCAGACCATCGCTGAGGTGATTGCCAAGGCTGATGCGATCTTTGAGCTGGAAAAGCCCGACGCGTTGCTTCTTTATGGCGATACAAACACCTGCTTGGCAGTGATTGCTGCCAAGCGTCGCAAGATCCCGGTGTTCCACATGGAGGCCGGTAACCGCTGCTTCGACCAACGCGTGCCGGAAGAGCTCAACCGAAAGGTGCTCGATCATCTTTCGGATATCAATCTTGTGCTCACCGAGCATGCCCGCAGGTATTTGATCGCCGAGGGCATCCGTCCCGAGACCATCATCAAGACCGGCTCGCACATGCATGAGGTGCTCGACTACTACCGGCCGAAGATCGAGGCGTCCGACGTGTTGGCACGCGAGAAGCTGCAGGCCGGCAAGTTCTTTGTGGTCAGTGCTCATCGTGAGGAGAATGTCGATACCCCCGACAACCTGCGCGATCTGCTTGCCACGCTGCGCGCTCTGGTTGACGAGTATGGCTTTCCAGTAATCGTCTCGACCCATCCGCGTACACGAAAGCGACTGGAAGCACTGGGCGAGTCTCTGGAGCACCCGCTGATTCGCTTCGTCAAGCCGTTCGGTCTGCTTGACTATATCAAGCTACAGATGTCGGCTTTTTGCGTGCTTTCCGATAGCGGCACCATCACCGAGGAGGCTTCACTGCTCAACTTGCCGGCTGTGACCCTGCGCAATGCCCATGAGCGTCCCGAAGGCATGGACGAAGGCACGCTGATCATGAGTGGGCTGAAGAAGGAGTCGGTGCTGGAAGCAGTCAAGGTTATTACCAGCCAGCATCAGGCAGGCAGTCGAGCCATACCTTTAGTGCCAGACTATCAAGGCGGGCCAGTGTCGCTCCAGATTGTCCGGGTGGTTCTGAGTTACACCGATTACATAAATCGGACTGTCTGGCGTAAGAGCTGATTATGAATATTTTGCTTACAGGGGCTACGGGCTTTGTCGGCTCGGTTTTGCTATCTGAACTTACGAAGTTACCTGATTTTCGGATTGTTGCTGCGGTTCGTTCTGCTGTTTCCAACACTTCTGATGATGCTGTGGTGGTTGGCAATATTGACGGCACTACGGATTATTCCTCGGCACTTAACGGTGTTGATGTAGTGGTTCACTCTGCTGCACGTGCGCATATTATGCGTGATGAAGTCGCCGACCCACTGGCGGAATACCGTAAGGTAAACGTCGAGGGTACGCTGAACCTTGCCAAGCAGGCTGTTGCTGCGGGTGTTAAGCGGTTTGTTTATATCAGTTCTATTAAGGTTAATGGCGAAAGCACAACTAGGTTGCCAGCCTTTATCGAGGCCGATGCAGCGAAACCGGAAGATCCTTACGGTGTTTCTAAGTGCGAAGCCGAAGAAGGTTTGCGCTTACTGGCGCAGGAAACCGGTTTAGAGGTGGTTATTATTCGGCCGCCGCTGGTGTATGGGCCGGGTGTTAAGGCCAATTTTTTAAGTTTGGTTAAGTTATCGGCTTCTGGGTTGCCTTTGCCCTTTGGTTCTGTGAAAAACAAACGCAGCATGGTGTATGTGGGTAATCTGGTGAGTTTTATTATTCGCTGCATTCAGCACCCTGCGGCGGCCAACCAAACCTTTTTGGTGTCGGACGGTGAAGATGTTTCACTGCGCAATCTGGTTACTTATATTCGCTTGTGCCTGGGCCGTTCGCCGCGTTTGCTGCCTGTGCCGGTAGGGTTGTTTAAGCTGGCGGGTGTGTTAACGGGTAAGCGCGGTATGGTTGACCGGTTAGTCGGTGATTTGCAGGTGGATTCGTCGAAGGCTCGTTCTCTGTTGGGGTGGGTTCCTCCTTACACGGTTGAGCAGGGCATTGCAGCGACTGTGGCCGATTTTATGAGCAAGGATAAATAACGTGTTGCGTTTTTTTGATTTTACCTTTGCCTTGTTAGGGCTGATTTTTGCGTTCCCGGTGTTGTTGGCTATTTATGTGCTGGGGCTTTTCGATACCGGCTCGCCGTTGTTTCGTCAGGAGCGAGTAGGGCGACACCAGAAGCCATTTGTGTTGGTTAAGTTTCGTACGATGAAGATCGATACCGCGTCGGTAGCTAGTCATTTGGCGTCCAGTGCATCGATTACCCGCATGGGTGCCTTCCTGCGTAAAACCAAGCTCGATGAGTTGCCACAGCTGTGGAATGTGCTCAAAGGCGAAATGAGTCTGGTCGGCCCCCGCCCAGGGCTGTTTAATCAACAGGAGTTAACGACTGAGCGTGCTCAGCGTGGTGTGTTCGATGTGCGCCCGGGTATCACCGGGTTGGCACAGCTTAGCGATATTGATATGTCGACGCCAAAACTGTTGGCCGAAACCGATCAGCGTATGATTCGTGAGCTTACCCTGGCTGATTATTTTAAATATATCCTGATGACGGTGCTTGGTAAGGGCGCGGGTGATCGTGTACGCCCATCTTAGTCAGCAGCAGCGGTGTGTGCGAGAATCAGTTATTGCCACGCAGTACGGGATGTGAAGGATTGAGAGGTTGTGATGTTACGGACTGCAGATCGCCTGCGTGAGCGTTTGATCCGTTTGCCACGGCGTTCGAAGCGTGTGCTGCAGGTCATAGTCGATGTACTGTTGCTTTGGTGTGCGCTGTGGCTGGCGTTTATCGTGCGCTTGGGTGACTTCAAAGCAGTTGATCCTTTAGGCCATCACGCCTGGATCTTTGTAATTGTGCCCTTGATTTCAGTGCCCATTTTCATCCGCATGGGCATGTATCGCGCGGTGATGCGCTTTTTCGGTAACGATGCGCTCAAGAGCATTTTTAAGGCAATTTCCCTCTCTGCGTTATTCCTGGCGTTGACGATCTATTGGTATCGCGACGCGCCTGAGCCGATTCCACGTTCGATGGTGCTGAATTTCTGGTGGCTCAGCCTGACGTTGATTGGCGGGGTGCGCTTGCTGATGCGTCAGTACTTTATGGGTAATTGGTATTCGGCTGAGCATCCCCGTCTTCTAACAGGGGACCGTGGTTTGCCCCGCGTTGCGATTTATGGGGCCGGTGCGGCGGGGAATCAGTTACTGGCCGCCCTGCGTTTGGGGCGTTCGCTGGCGCCCGTTGCCTTTATTGATGATGATGCAACCATCGCCAACCGGGTGATTGCCGGGTTGCGGGTGTACAAGCCCAAGCACACCCAACAGATGATCGAAGAAACTGGCGCCCAGGAAATTCTGCTTGCGGTGCCTTCTGCCTCGCGTGCGCGTCGCAGGGAGATTCTCGAATTGCTTGGCCAGTACAGCCTGCACGTACGTAGCGTGCCAGGTTTAATGGACTTGGCCAGTGGTCGGGTTAAGGTAGATGAGGTGCAGGAGGTCGATATTGCTGACCTGCTGGGACGTGATCCGGTACCGCCGCAGAAGGCCTTGTTTGAGCGTTGCATACGTAGCCAGGTGGTCATGGTGACCGGCGCGGGTGGCTCGATTGGCTCGGAGCTATGCCGACAGATCCTGTCCAATGAGCCGAAGACCCTGTTGCTGTTTGAGCACAGCGAATTCAATCTTTACAACATTCATTCCGAGCTGGTAAGCCGCATCAAGCGTGAGTCCCTGGCCATTCAGTTGATTCCAATTCTGGGCTCAATTCGCAACCCGGAGCGGCTCGAGGACGTGATGTCGAGCTGGGCGGTGAATACGGTCTATCACGCGGCAGCTTACAAGCATGTGCCGATGGTCGAGCACAATATTGCTGAAGGTGTGCTGAACAATGTATTCGGCACCCTGTTTACCGCTCAGGCAGCTGTAAAGGCTGGAGTTGCGCATTTCGTGCTGATCTCGACCGACAAGGCTGTGCGGCCCACCAATGTGATGGGCAGCACCAAGCGTTTGGCTGAGATGGTACTGCAGGCGCTTAGCCGGGAACAGGCTCCGGTACTTTTTGGTAAAGGCGAGGTGCTCAATGAGGTCAATAAAACCCGCTTCACAATGGTGCGCTTTGGCAATGTGCTTGGATCGTCCGGTTCGGTCATACCCCTGTTTCATGAGCAAATCCGGCGTGGTGGGCCTGTGACGGTTACGCACCCAAATATTACACGTTATTTCATGACTATCCCTGAGGCGGCCCAGTTGGTGATCCAGGCGGGGTCGATGGGGGAGGGCGGAGACGTCTTCGTGTTGGATATGGGGGAGCCGGTAAAGATCGCCGAGTTAGCAGAGAAGATGATTCATCTCAGTGGCTTGAGTGTGCGTTCTGCTGAAAACCCGCAGGGTGATATTGCTATCGAGTTCACAGGGCTCCGGCCGGGAGAGAAGCTCTATGAGGAGTTGCTGATTGGCGATAACGTCAGCCCGACCGAGCATCCGATGATCATGCGTGCCAACGAAGAAATGCTGTCTTGGGAGGAGTACAGGAAAGTGCTTCTTGCCTTGGAGGATGCAGTTGGGCGTGAGGACTACGAGCGGGTTCGGGCGTTATTGCGCGAAACCGTGAGTGGTTATCGGCCTGACGGTGAGATTGTTGATTGGTTGTACTTACAGAGACGTTTAGTAAGCGCTCCATAAACCCCGCCCGCCAGGACGGGATTTATTTTCAGGAAGCAGGAGCAGAAGCCGGCGAGCAGTTCCAAGGCAGCAGCGCTTCATAGTCCTCAACGCTCTGTGCTGTTGGCAGGCGTTCGAGGATGTGGCGCAGCCAGGCGTAAGGCTCCTGGCCATTGGCCTTGGCGGTTTCGATCAGGCTGTAGATCTGCGCGCTGGCCGTGGCCCCCTTGGGCGTGTCGCTGAACAGCCAGTTCTTGCGCCCGATGACGAAGGGGCGGATGGCGTTCTCGGCACGGTTTCGGCAGTGATCGGCGCCGCTTCGCAGGCCTTGCAGGCGTAGGTCTTGCGGATATGGCGGATGACCTGCACCTGCATCGGGATGATCTCCAGCTGTTCGCTGGTCTCCTCGCCGATGAGCTGTTTGCAGGCGCCACAGGCGCAAGTCAGCTCGTGCTCGGGCAGGTCGTGGATGACCTCGACACGCGGCAGGTTGGCCGGCAACGGCTTGCGCTTGCCACGGCGCTTGACCGGCGCAACGATTTCTTCGGCTTCGGCTTCGGCTTCGGCTTCGGCTTCGGCTTCGGCTGGCGCGGCGGACAGCGCTTCGATCAGCTCTTCGGCCTCGTTGAACATGGCCAACTGCGGCGAGTCGGTATCTTCAGGGCTGCGCTCGGACTTGGGCGAGAACAACTTGTGGCGCAGCAGGGCGACCTGTTCCTGCAATTGCAGAATCAGAGCCTTGAGCAGGACAAGATCAGCCGAGGCTTTTGAATTTGGCTCCGCGATCTGGACTCGACAGCGCAGCTGAACGCGCTTCAGCGCAGCCCCGGAGGGGCAAACGAAGCGAATAGCCTGGGACGTGGTCCCTGGTGAGAGTCCGCAGGCAATAAAAAAACCAGCACTAGGCTGGGTTCTTGAATTTGGCTCCGCGACCTGGACTCGACAGCGCAGCTGAACGCGCTTCAGCGCGGCCCCGGAGGGGCAAACGAAGCGAATAACCTGGGACGTGGTCCCTGGTGAGAGTCCGCAGGCAATAAAAAACCCAGCACTAGGCTGGGTTCTTGAATTTGGCTCCGCGACCTGGACTCGAACCAGGGACCCAATGATTAACAGTCATTTGCTCTACCGACTGAGCTATCGCGGAACAACGTCGCGTATGTTACTGATTAAAAAGGGGAAGTCAACACTTTGTAGGTGGCTTCTATCTGGCCACGACGCGTTTGGTTTGGTGGGCGCGGCTTTGGCCGCGACAGCGGTGGTAGAGCGCGGCTGATGCGCAATACCGCTGTCTGGGTATTGGTGTAGAAGCTCGGCCCCGGGGCGAAGCGTTTGGTTGTGCGGTGTTCTTGCGATTCGCCGCGAGGCGCGGCTCCTACAGGGGGAGG
>NZ_FMZQ01000003.1 GCF_900102635.1 Ectopseudomonas chengduensis
GATTCGCCGCGAGGCGCGGCTCCTACAGGGGGAGGCGGTGCTTGTGGTGCTTGCGTAGGAGCCCCGGCCCGGGGCGAAGCGTTTGGTTGTGCGGTGTTCTTGCGATTCGCCGCGAGGCGCGGCTCCTACAGGGGGAGGTGGTGCCTGTGGTGCTTGCGTAGGAGCCCCGCCCCGGGGCGAAGCTTATGGTTTGCGGTGTTCCGGAGGATGCTTCGCGGCGGGGCGTCGCTCCTACGGGGGGCTGTGATTTTTTGTGGGAGCCCCGCCCCGGGGCGAAGCTGTTGGTTTGCGGTGTTCCGGAGGATGCTTCGCGGCGGGGCGCCGCTCCTACAGTTATATGATGCATACAAAAACGCCGGCTCATGGCCGGCGTTTTTGTTTATCGTCAAGGCTTACAGTACAGCGTGGATGGCGCGAGTGACGCTGTCCAGGTTGCCGTTGTTCAGCGCGGCGACGCAGATGCGGCCGGTGCCGACGGCGTAGATGCCGAATTCTTCCTTAAGGCGTTCCACTTGCTCCACGGTGAGGCCGGAGTAGGAGAACATGCCGCGTTGCTCGGCGACGAAGCCGAAGTCACGCTTGGCGCCCAGTGCGGTCAGTTGCTCGACCATGGCCAGGCGCATGCTGCGGATGCGGTCGCGCATTTCGCCCAGTTCGGCTTCCCACATGGCGCGCAGTTCGGGGCTGTTGAGCACGCTGGCGACCACGGTGGCGCCGTGGGTCGGCGGGTTGGAGTAGTTGGTGCGGATCACGCGCTTGAGCTGCGATAGCACGCGGGTCGATTCTTCACGGCTGCTGGTGACCAGCGACAGGGCGCCGACGCGCTCGCCGTACAGTGAGAACGATTTGGAGAAGGAGCTGGAGACGAAGAACTCCAGGCCCGACTCGGCGAACAGGCGCACGGCTTCGGCGTCTTGCTCGATGCCGTCACCGAAGCCCTGGTAGGCAATGTCGAGGAAGGGCACGTGCTCGCGTTCGCGCAGGACGTCCAGCACGGCTTTCCAGTCTTCGGTCTGCAGGTCGACGCCGGTTGGGTTGTGGCAGCAGGCGTGCAGCACGACGATGGAGCGGGCCGGCAGGTTGCGCAGGTCTTCGAGCATGCCGCCACGGTTTACGCCGTTGCTGAACGGATCGTAGTAGCGGTAGTTCTGCACTGGGAAACCGGCGGATTCGAACAGGGCGCGGTGGTTCTCCCAGCTCGGGTCGCTGATGGCCACGGTGGCGTCCGGCAGCAGGCGCTTGAGGAAGTCGGCGCCGATCTTCAGGGCGCCAGTACCGCCGAGTGCCTGGGTGGTGATCACGCGGCCAGCTTCGATCAGGGCTGCGCCTTTGCCGAACAGCAGTTCCTGCACAGCCTTGTCGTAGGCGGCAATGCCTTCGATGGGTAGGTAGCCACGTGGCGCGTGCGCCTCGATACGCGCTTTTTCGGCTTCTGCGACGGCGCGCAGCAGCGGAATCCGTCCCTCCTCGTTGTAGTAGACGCCCACGCCAAGGTTGACCTTGGTCGCGCGGGTGTCGGCGTTGAATGCTTCGTTGAGGCCCAGGATGGGATCGCGCGGAGCCATTTCGACGGCAGAGAAGAGACTCATGATGGATGCGGCAACTCGAGTGAGGGGTGGGTGGCCAGGCGTCCCCGACAAAAGCGCTAGGGGGCGCGTAAACGGGGCGTTAGTATAACGGCCCTGAATCCAGGGGGCGACAGCGCAAAGCCCTGAATTAAGGCCTTTTGCCAGGTAATTTGACTCTACCTGGAACTATCGCTGAATCGCCCCGCAATTCATGGCTTTGACGCCGCCCGGCAGGGCGCGTCACAGCCATTTGTCGAGGTACTGCATGTCCGAGTTTCAGTTGGTGACCCGCTTCAAACCTGCCGGCGATCAGCCCGAGGCGATCCGGCAGATGGTCGAGGGGCTGGAGGCGGGGCTTTCGCACCAGACCCTGCTGGGTGTGACGGGCTCGGGCAAGACCTTTTCCATCGCCAACGTGATCGCCCAGGTACAGCGTCCGACCCTGGTCCTGGCACCGAACAAGACCCTGGCGGCGCAGCTGTACGGCGAGTTCAAGTCATTCTTCCCGAACAACGCGGTGGAGTATTTCGTCTCCTACTACGACTACTACCAGCCCGAAGCCTACGTACCGTCGTCGGACACCTTCATCGAGAAGGATGCCTCGATCAACGACCACATCGAGCAGATGCGCCTGTCGGCGACCAAGGCGCTGATCGAGCGCAAGGACGTGATCGTGGTCTGCACCGTGTCGTCGATCTACGGCCTGGGCAGCCCCGAGGAGTACCTGAAAATGGTGCTGCACCTCGATCGCGGCGACAAGATGGATCAGCGCGCGCTGCTGCGCCGCCTGGCCGAGCTGCAGTACACACGCAACGACATGGATTTCGCCCGTGCGACTTTTCGCGTGCGCGGCGATGTGATCGATATCTTCCCGGCGGAATCGGATCTGGAAGCCATTCGCGTCGAGCTGTTCGATGACGAAGTGGAGAGCATCAGCGCCTTCGACCCGCTGACCGGGGAGGTGATCCAGAAGCTGCCGCGCTTCACCTTCTATCCCAAAAGCCACTACGTCACGCCGCGTGAAACCTTGCTGGAGGCAGTTGAGCAGATCAAGGTCGAGCTGCAGCAGCGTCTGGAGTACCTGCGTGGGGCGAACAAGCTGGTGGAGGCGCAGCGCCTGGAGCAGCGCACGCGCTTCGATCTGGAGATGATCCTCGAGCTGGGCTACTGCAACGGCATCGAGAACTACTCGCGCTACCTGTCGGGCCGCCCGTCCGGCGCGCCGCCACCCACTCTCTATGACTACCTGCCGGACGAAGCGCTGCTGGTGATCGACGAGTCCCACGTTTCGGTGCCGCAGGTCGGTGCGATGTACAAGGGCGACCGTTCGCGTAAGGAGACGCTGGTGGAATACGGTTTCCGTCTGCCTTCGGCGCTGGACAACCGGCCGATGCGTTTCGAAGAGTGGGAGGCGGCCAGCCCGCAGACCATCTTCGTGTCCGCTACGCCTGGGCCTTACGAGGGCGAGCATGCCGGACGGGTGGTGGAGCAGGTGGTTCGTCCCACTGGGTTGGTCGACCCGCAGATCGAGGTGCGTCCGGCGCGTACCCAGGTCGATGACCTGCTTTCGGAGATTCGTCTGCGCGTGGCGGCTGGGGATCGCGTGCTGGTCACCACCCTGACCAAGCGTATGGCTGAAGACTTGACTGACTACCTGGGCGACCATGACGTGAAGGTGCGCTATCTGCACTCGGATATCGATACCGTGGAGCGGGTGGAGATCATTCGTGATCTGCGCCTGGGCACTTTCGACGTACTGGTGGGTATCAACCTGCTGCGTGAGGGGTTGGACATGCCCGAGGTGTCGCTGGTGGCGATTCTCGATGCGGACAAGGAAGGTTTCCTGCGTAGCGAGCGTTCACTGATCCAGACCATTGGTCGCGCGGCGCGTAATCTCAACGGTCGGGCGATTCTCTACGCCGACAACATGACCGGCTCGATGCAGCGTGCCATCGGCGAGACCGAGCGGCGTCGTGCCAAGCAGATCGCTTTCAACGAAGCCAACGGCATCGTGCCCAAAGGCGTGCAGAAGGACGTCAAGGACATCCTCGAAGGCGCCGTGGTGCCTGGTGCGCGTAGCAACAAGCGCAAGGGCATGGCCAAGGCGGCGGAGGAGAGCGCTCGTTATGAAAATGAATTGCGCTCGCCGAGCGAGATCACCAAGCGTATTCGTCAGCTGGAAGAGAAGATGTACGCCCTGGCGCGCGACCTGGAGTTCGAGGCCGCAGCGCAGATGCGCGACGAGATTCAGAAGCTGCGTGATCGGTTGTTGCAGGTGTGATGTTGCCGCGTGGCGCGGGGGGCGCCTGTGTAGGAGCCCCGCCCCGGGGCGAAGCTGCTGGCTTTGCGGTGTGCTTGCGATTCGCCGCGAGACGCGGCTCCTACAGGGTGGTGCGGTGCCTGTGGGATTTGTGTAGGAGCCCCGCCCCGGGGCGAAGCTTTTGGTTTTGCGGGTGTTCTCTCGATTCGCCGCGGGGCGCGGCTCCTACAGGGTGGTGCGGTGCCTGCGGCATTTGTGTAGGAGCCCCGCCTCGGGGCGAAGCTTTTGGTTTTGTAGCGTTCTCTCGATTCGCCGCGGGGCGCGGCTCCTACAGGGTAGGGCGGCGCCTGCGGGGTTTGTGTAGGAGCCCCGCCTCGGGGCGAAGCTTTTGGTTTTGCGGTGTGCTCTCGATTCGCCGCGGGGCGCGGCTCCTACAGGGTGGTGCGGTGCCTGCGGCATTTGTGTAGGAGCCCCGCCTCGGGGCGAAGCTTTTGGTTTTGTAGCGTTCTCTCGATTCGCCGCGGGGCGCGGCTCCTACAGGGTAGGGCGGCGCCTGCGGGGTTTGTGTAGGAGCCCCGCCTCGGGGCGAAGCTTTTGGTTTTGCGGTGTTCTTGCGATTCGCCGCGGGGCGCGGCTCCTACAGGGTGGGCGGCGTCTGCGGCGTTTGTGTAGGAGCTCCGCCCCGGGGCGAAGCTGTTGGCTTTGCGGTGCTTTGGCGAACGATTCGCGGCGGGGCGCCGCTCCTACAGATCGGGCGGTGTTGGCGTTAATGCGCGGCGCCGCCACCCGCCATGCTCTGCGGCAATTTCCGTGTCAACAGGATCGCCAGCATGCTCACACCCAGGGCGATGCCGATGAAATGGAAGGCATCGTTGTAGGCCATGATGATCGCCTGTTCATGGACGATCTGGCTGAGCTTGGCCAGTGCCGCCTGTTCGCTACCCAGGGTTTGCGTCAGAAGGTGCAAGCGTTCATCGACCTGCGGGTTAGTCGGCACGATGGATTCGCGCAAGTAGTCGAAATAGACCTTGGCGCGGGCATCCAGCAAGGTGGCGAGCAGGGCGGTGCCGATGGCGCCGCCGAGGTTGCGCAGGATGTTGAACAGGCTGGAGGCCGAGCCGGCGTCCTGCGGCAGGATGTAGGCGGTGGCGATCAGTGACACGGTGACCATCACCAGCGGCTGGCCCAGGGCGCGGATGATCTGGATGTGCTGGAACTGTTCGCCGGCGAAGTCCAGGTTGAGTACGCCGGAGAAGAAACTCGCCGCGCCGAACAGGGCAAAGCCCAGGGCGCACAGCCATTTAGGCGAAATGATCTGCATCAGCTTGGGCACCAGCGGAATCAGGAACAGCTGCGGCACACCCATCCACATGATCACTTCGCCGATCTGCATGGCGTTGTAGCCCTGGATCTGCGCCAGATACAGCGGCAACACATAGATCGATCCATATAGCCCGACGCCGAGGCCCAGGCTGGAAATGCTGGCCAGGCCGAAGTTGCGTTCGCGCAGCACGCCCAGGTTGATCAGTGGATTGGGGCGGGATATCTGCAGGATGACGAACAGGATCAGGCTGACCAGCGCCACGCTGCCCAGGCCGACGATCAGTTGCGATTCCAGCCAGTCCTTGCGGTGGCCTTCCTCGAGAAATACCTGCAGGCAGCCCAGGCCCAGACCAAGGGTGACGATGCCGGCGTAGTCGGTGGTCTTCAGCAGCTCCCAGTGCGGCGCCTTTTTTTCCAGGCCATAGAGCAGCCCGGCGATCATGATCAGGCCGGGCGGTACGTTGATGTAGAAGATGTATTCCCAGCCCCAGTTCTCCGTGAGCCAGCCGCCCAGCGTCGGCCCTATGGAGGGGGCGAAGGTGGCGGTGATGGCGAACAATGCCATGCCCTTGGCGCGGTGGTGCTCGGGTAGCTTGATCAGCGTCATGGTGAACGCCAGCGGAATCAGCGCGCCGCCGGTGAAGCCCTGCAGGGCGCGGAACACGATCATGCTCTCCAGGCTCCAGGCAAGGGAGCACAGCAGCGAGGCGATCAGAAAGCCTACCGACACCCACACGGCCAGGCGGCGCGCCGAGAGCAACTGCACCAGCCAGGCGGTCAGCGGGATCATGATGATCTCGGCCACCAGATAGGACGTGGAAATCCACGAACCTTCCTCAAGCGTTGCGGACAGTGCGCCCTGGATGTCCTTCAGCGATGAGTTGGTGATCTGGATATCCAACACCGCCATGAAAGCGCCGAGCATGGCACTCATCACCGCAATCCAGTCGCGGCGGCTGGGCTCCGCCGTGGGGCGGATCAGCGCATCACCCGCCATGGCTTTCGTCGCTGCGTAGATCGACCGTGACCTCCACCGACATGCCGGGGCGGATCAGTCCATGCAGCGGGTTGTCGGCGGCGAAGGTCAGCTTGACCGGGATGCGCTGCACCACCTTGGTGAAGTTGCCGGTGGCGTTGTCTGGCGGCAGCAGGCTGAATTGCGCGCCGGAGGCGGCGAACAGGCTGTCGATGCGGCCTTCGATGGGGGTGTCGGGATAGCTGTCGAACAGCAGTTCGGCTTTCTGCCCAGGGTGCATGTGGCCGATCTGGGTTTCCTTGAAGTTGGCCTGGATCCAGATGTCCTGATCCGGTACCAGCGACAGCAGGTAGGCGCCGCTTTGCACCACCTGGCCTTCACGGGCCGAGCGCTGGCCGACCATGCCGCTGATCGGCGCATGGATCTGCGTGCGCGAGAGGTTGAGGTCGGCCTGTTCCAGGTCGGCCTGCGCCGAGAGAATCAGCGCGTCCAGGCGTTTGAGCTCGGCTTCCAGGCTGGCGACCTGCTGACGCTGAGCCTGCAGATCGGCCTGGGCCTTGGCCACTTGCGAGCGGGCCACGCGGTTGTCGGCGGCCAGGGTGGTGACGCGTTCTTCGGAGACGTACCCCGGCTTGCGCAGGGTCTGTGCGCGGCCGAGATCGAGCTTGGAGCGATCGAGGGTCGCCTGGCTGGCGGCGACGTCGGCCTGGCTGGCGGCAATCAGGCTGGCCTGCTGGTCGAGTTTGCTCTGCGCCTGGGCGCGTTCGGCCTGGTGAGTTTCCAGGGCGGCGAGGGCGCGCTGGCGAGCCAGGCGGAAATCGGCGTCTTCCAGCACGGTCAGGAGTTGGCCGGCTTCGACATGTTGGTTGTCGCGCACCAGGACCTTTTCGATGCGTGCATTCAACTGGCTGGAGACGCGAGTGCCTGACGGCGCACGGGACGCCGCGCAGCGTTGCCGGGCTGGAGGGGTATCGGGCGATCCTGCTGCAGCATGACGCCCCGCGTTACTGGCCGCTGTTGTGCGAACATCTGCCGTGCCAGCGGGTGATGACCTGCAACAACATCACCTTCGCCCGTGAGGCGACGCTGGCAGGTGCCGGGATTTGCGGGTTGCCGGTGATGATCAGCGAGGGGGCGGTGCGCAGCGGGCGTTTGGTCGAGCTGCTGCCCGAGGCGCGTCTGCCGGTGGGGGAGGTGTAGCCATCTACCCGTCGCGGCGCTTCCAGGCGATGAAGGCCAAGACCTTCCTCGACTTTCTCATCGCCAGCTTGCCGATCACCCGCGGCGGGTTGCTGGAGCCAGGGGCCGTCGGCCTGCTAACATCGCCCGCTTGATTCAATCCTCGTGTCTTCCATCCGAGAGCATTCATGACCACCGTCCGTACCCGTATCGCGCCATCGCCAACCGGCGATCCCCATGTCGGCACCGCCTATATCGCGTTGTTCAACCTGTGCTTCGCTCGTCAGCACGGTGGCCAGTTCATCCTGCGCATCGAAGACACCGACCAGGTTCGCTCGACTCGTGAGTCCGAACAGCAGATTTTCGATGCCCTGCGCTGGCTGGGCATCGAGTGGGACGAAGGCCCGGATGTCGGCGGCCCGCATGGCCCGTACCGGCAGAGCGAGCGTGGCGAGATCTACAAGAAGTATTCGGACGAACTGGTCAGCAAAGGCCATGCCTTCCCATGCTTCTGCTCCGCCGAGCGCCTCGATGAAGTGCGCGCGCAGCAGATGGCCAACAAGGAAACTCCGCGCTACGACGGCCACTGCATGCACCTGGAACCGGCCGAGGCGCAGCGTCGCATCGCCGCGGGCGAATCGCACGTTGTACGGATGAAGGTGCCGAGCGAAGGCGTTTGCGTGGTGCCGGACATGCTGCGTGGCAATGTCGAGATCCCATGGGATCGCATGGACATGCAGGTGCTGATGAAGGCCGATGGCCTGCCGACCTACTTCCTGGCCAATGTGGTCGATGACCACCTGATGGGCATTACCCATGTACTGCGTGGCGAGGAATGGCTGCCGTCGGCGCCCAAGCTGATCAAGTTGTACGAATACTTCGGTTGGGAACAGCCGGCGCTGTGCTACATGCCGCTACTGCGTAACCCGGACAAGAGCAAGCTGTCCAAGCGCAAGAACCCCACCAGCATCACCTTCTATGAGCGCATGGGCTATCTGCCGCAGGCCATGCTCAACTACCTGGGACGCATGGGCTGGTCGATGCCGGACGAGCGCGAGAAGTTCTCCCTGGCCGAGATGATCGAGCACTTCGACATCAACCGCGTGTCGCTGGGCGGGCCGATCTTCGATCTGGAGAAGCTGTCCTGGCTCAACGGCCAATGGTTGCGTGAGTTGCCGGTGGAGACCTTTGCCGCTGAAGTGCAGAAGTGGGCGCTCAACCCCGAGTACCTGATGAAGATCGCGCCGCACGTGCAGGGCAGGGTGGAGACCTTCAGCCAGATCGCACCGCTGGCCGGCTTCTTCTTCTCCGGTGGCCTGAACCTGGACGCCAAGCTGTTCGAGCACAAGAAACTCTCGCCCGACCAGGTGCGTCAGCTGATGCAGCTGATCCTGTGGAAGCTCGAGTCGCTGCGTCAGTGGGAAAAGGATCGCATCACCGGCTGCATCCAGGCGGTGGTCGAGCACCTGGAGCTGAAGCTGCGTGACGCCATGCCGCTGATGTTCGCCGCCATCACCGGCCAAGCCAGCTCGGTGTCGGTGCTCGATGCCATGGAAATCCTCGGCCCCGATCTGACCCGCTTCCGCCTGCGCCAGGCGCTGGAGCTGCTCGGCGGCACCTCGAAGAAAGAGGCCAAGGAGTGGGAGAAGCTGCTGGCGAGCATCGCCTGATGTAGGGTGCGCCGCGCGCACCGGGGTATCCTCGGTTGCGGCGGTGCGCGTGGCGCACCCTACGGTTAGGCCGGCGTTTGATTGTCGGGTTGGCTCTAAGTAATTGTTCTAGTGGCAAAAACTTTGGGCTGGCAGGAAAAATGTTGTTGACAGCCAATCGGGGCGCTCTTAACATGCGCCCCGTCCTCGAGATGGGGCTATAGCTCAGCTGGGAGAGCGCTTGCATGGCATGCAAGAGGTCAACGGTTCGATCCCGTTTAGCTCCACCAATCTCGGCTCCTTCGGGAGTGCCAGAGTCGATGTGAGTCGATTCACGATCAGGGTCTTGCGTCCCCTTCGTCTAGTGGCCTAGGACACCGCCCTTTCACGGCGGTAACAGGGGTTCGAGTCCCCTAGGGGACGCCATTTATTCCAGCCGTAGCGCTCAGGCGCTGCAGCCAGACCGAAAGGTTTCGGGGCTATAGCTCAGCTGGGAGAGCGCTTGCATGGCATGCAAGAGGTCAACGGTTCGATCCCGTTTAGCTCCACCAAACACTGACAAGGCCAGCTTAGTGCTGGCCTTGTTCTTCGAAGGTTTTGTCCCCTTCGTCTAGTGGCCTAGGACACCGCCCTTTCACGGCGGTAACAGGGGTTCGAGTCCCCTAGGGGACGCCATATTCCAGTCGCAGCGCGCAAGTGTTGCGAACCGACCGCAAGGTTTCGGGGCTATAGCTCAGCTGGGAGAGCGCTTGCATGGCATGCAAGAGGTCAACGGTTCGATCCCGTTTAGCTCCACCAATCACACTCAAGGCCAGCCTAGTGCTGGCCTTGTCGTTCGAAGAACTTCGTCTAGTGGCCTAGGACACCGCCCTTTCACGGCGGTAACAGGGGTTCGAGTCCCCTAGGGGACGCCATTTTTCTTGCCGCATTTGCGGAACCCAGGGGCCACTTCTTCGGAAGTGGCCCCTTTTTGTTTTCGCCCCCTTTCTTTTTCTGATGCTGGTTCGCCCGTCTTGCCATGCTGACCGGCGGTCGATCTGGTGACTTGCAAAATAATATGATGATCGTAATATTGCATTCATCATATTAAGGGCGCGGTCATGAGCGGACGCAAAAGTGAAACCCGTAAGCGCATTCTCGCTGCGGCAGGGCGTGTGCTCGCAGAGCGCGGGCCAGGTGACCCGGCGGTGGCTGAGGTCATGGCTGAAGCGGGGCTGACGGTCGGCGGCTTCTACGCGCACTTCGCCAGCAAGGATGCGCTGATGCTCGAGGCATTTCGTCAGTTGCTCCGGGTGCGGCGTGATCGCCTTGCGCAGGTCGATCAGAGCCTGACAGGCAGAGAGCGGCGAGTGCTCTTGGCCGCTTTCTACCTTTCGCGTAGGCATCGTGACGATGCTGACGATGCTGACGATGCTGACGATGCTGACGAGCGCTGCCCGCTGCCGAGTTCGCTGGCGGAAATTGCGCGGTTACCGGATGGCTTTCGCCAGACCTTGGCTGAGCACATTGAGCTGATCACGGCGCAAATGAGCGGGACGCCGGAAGAGGGCGATGTGGCGCTGGCTGACCTGGCGCTGATGATTGGTGGTCTGACACTGGCGCGGGCCTTGGGACCTGGCGAACTGTCCGACCGGGTGTTGCGTGCTGCCAAGTCGGCAGTTGTGTGAAATCAAGCGTGAAGGAGAGGGTGATGAACCAGATGACCTGGGTCCGTGGTGTCAATGCAACGCTGGGTAGAGTGGCGCCGCAACTGATCGCCAGTCGTTTGCGCGAACGGTTCATGACGCCGCGCACTTCGTCGCCGCGGGATTGGGAGCTGCCGCTGTTGGCAAGTTCCGAGCGCATTACCCTGCGTTTCGGTCTCTCTGCGCTGCGTTGGGGCAGCGGCCCTACAGTGCTGCTGATGCATGGCTGGGAGGGGCGCCCGACCCAGTTCGCGCTGCTGATTCGCGGTCTGGTCGATGCGGGTTATGGTGTTGTCGCACTGGATGCGCCTGCCCATGGTCGATCGCCGGGGCGTGAGGCCAATGTGGTGCTGTTCGCACGTGCGTTGCTCGAGGCGGCCAGTGAGTTGCCGCCGCTACGCGCCGTGATCGGTCACTCGATGGGAGGGGCTAGCGCGCTGCTGGCCACGCAAATGGGCTTGCGCAGCGAGACCCTGGTGACCATCGCCGCGCCGAGCCGTATCTTGGGGCTGTTGCGCGGCTTCGCTCGATTCATGGGGTTGCCTGCCGAAGCGCGTGCGCATTTCGTGCATCAGGTGGAAAAGACCGCCGGCATCCCGGCCGCGCATCTCGACGTGCAGCGCTATCAACTGGAGCTGCCGGGCCTGATCGTGCATGCCGAGGATGATCCAGTGGTGCCGGTGGGCGAAGCCGACCTGATCCACCAGGCCTGGTTCGACAGTCAGCTGCTGCGTCTACCGGCGGGTGGGCATCAGCGCCTGTTGAGTGATCCGGTGCTTCTGCAGGCCGTGCTCGAGCTACTGGAGCAAGTGCCTCAGGCGTCGTTGAAGGCGTTGGCTTCGTAACTGACCACGAGGTTACGACCGCTTGCCTTGGCGCGATACAAGGCACGGTCTGCCAGTTCCAGCCATTGCTCACCGCAGCCGGGGTCACTCGGTACGCCGGCGTGCAGGCCGATACTCAGGCTCAGCGCTATCGACTGCTGTTGGTAGAGGCAGGGGGTCTGCGCGAGGTCTTCGCGCAATTGCTCGGCCAGGTCGAGTGCGCCGGTCAGATCCGTGTTGTCGAGCAGGGCGGCGAACTCTTCGCCGCCGAAGCGTGCCAGCAGATCGCTGCTGCGCAGGCGTTGTTGAATGCGCTGGGCCGCATGACGCAGGCAGGCATCGCCCGCCAGGTGGCCGTAGCGATCATTGACCTGCTTGAAGTGATCCAGATCCAGCATCAATACCGCCAGCGACTGCCGGCTGCGCTCGGCGCGGGCGCAGGCGCGAGCCAGTTCTTCGCTGAGTGTCTGGCGATTGAACAGGCCGGTGAGTCCGTCACGGCGATTCAATTCCGCCAGGCGCATGTTGGCGTTCGACAGTTGCTGAAGAGTGTCCTGCAGCGTCGCGGTACGCTCCTGTACACGGTGTTCCAGGTTTTCACTGATCTGCGTCTGCAGTTCCAGGTGCTTGGTCTGCTCGGTACGCAGGCGGCGCTCCTGATCGATCAGTTTGGCCTGGGCCAGGCGTTCGGCTTCCTGCACGTGACGGATACGTGAGGCCAGGGCGATGGAGAACACCGTCATCTCGATCAGGCCGCCGATCTGCTGGGCATGCAGAGTCAGCAGCGAGTAGGGCAGCAGACCAGTGCCAGTGAGGATGCTGGCAAGGCTGGCAGCAATCAGCACGAACCAGCCCAGGGCGAACAGGCGCGCTGCGGCATAGCCGCCCCGCCAGCGCAGCAAGGTGATGATGAAGGCGGCTATGGCGCAGGCGACCACCAGCACGAAGCTGCCGATCAGGGCCGGTGCGTACGGGCCAAACAACGCCATCCCTAGCACCAGCCAGGCGCAGACCTTGAGTGTGTTGGCGACCCAGCGGTACGGCTTCGCGGCCTTGTCCAGTTCCAGCACACCGTAGGTGAAGTGAATGCCGAACAGCGTCGCCAGTGCCGAGCTGAGCGGGAAGCTCAGTTGCTGCCAGGTCAGGGCGTTTGGCCACAGCCATTGCAGGGCGAAGCCGAGCTGAATGAACTGGTAGAGGCTGAAGCTGGCGACGAACAGGCTGTACCAGAGATAGTTGCGGTCGCGAGTGATGCAGAAAATGCTCAGGTTGTAGATCAGCATCGCGATCAGGGCGCCGAAGAACAGGCCCTGTAGCAACAGGCTGCGCTGTTCCTGGTGGTCGAAGGCATCGCGGGTCATCAGGCTGGCGCTGAGGTTCGCCGAGCCATCGGTTTGCATGCGCAGCCAGATGCGCTGCTGCTCGCCGGACTCCAGGTCGAGGGGGAGTACCAGTTGCCGGTGCTCGACCCAGCGCCAGTCAAAGGGACGCTGGTCGCCGGAGCGGTAGATGCGTTTGCCGTCCAGGCCGTAGGCGTCGAGTTGATCCAGCAGGGGATTGCCGATCAGTAGAACCCAGCCAAGCGAGCGATTGTGCGGATTGTGTACATCCAGGCGCAGCCAGTAGGTGCTACCGCTGTAGCCGAAGCTGGCATCGCGCCGGGCGACGGCCTGCCAGGCGGCGTCGGGTAATGCGCGGACATCGACGAAGTCGGCCTGGCCATCCGGGTCCTCCCAGACGTGCATATAGGGACCGGGCAGTGTCTGCGTCTGACCGATCGGCAGCGGCAGGCTTTCTGCCCAGCTCAGCGCTGGCAGCAGTAGAGGCATCAATAGGCGCAGGATGGCAGTCAATTGCTCGTTCTCGGGCTCTCAGGCGAGTGCGCTGCATTATGGCGCGCGGTGATGGCGTGATGAAAGCTCGGCACTGCATGGAAGGGCTGTGCGGCGTATCATGCGGCACCTGGCCGAACGGTCGCCGAGGATGCAGGCGGCCATGTTCTTGAATCGGATCACCCAGCTTGCCGCATGCAGGCTGCACACCTGGAGGTACAGTCATGAACTGGGAGTTGCCCAGCCCCTTCGTCATCGATATCGAAGTGAGCGCAGAGGACATCGACGGCCTCGGCCATGCCAACAACGCGGTGTACGTCAGTTGGCTGGAGCGCTGCGCCTGGCGGCATTCGCAGTTCCTGGGGCTGGACCTGGTCGAGTATCGCCGTCTGGATCGGGCCATGGCGGTGGTGCGTCACGAGATCGACTATCTGGCCAGCGCCTACGAAGGGCAGCATCTGCAGATGGCGACCTGGATCGTCGAGTCCGACCAGCGTCTGAAGATGGATCGGCGCTTCCAGCTGGTGCGCCCGGAAGATGGCGCCACCTTGTTGCGCGCCAAGACCACCTTTGTCTGCATCGAACTGTCCAGCGGGCGCCCGAAGCGCATGCCGGCGGAATTCGTCGAAGGCTATGGCAAGGCGCTGATGCAGCCCTACCCGCTGGAGCTGTAAGGCCGCTCAGTCGATCAACGGCGCGAGAAATACCTGCTCCGGCTCAACCATGACGGCGAACTGGCGGGTTTCACCGGGGCGCAGGATGACGGACTGCGCCACATCCGGTCCACGGCCGCCGCAATAGCCGTCCGGCGACATGGCCACGGCGACGCTCAGTTCGCCGTTGGGCAGATCCAGGCTGGTTTGCTCACCGGGGCCGAGTTTCGCCATTACCTGCTGGTTGACGTAGAGCTCCACATCGCAGGCATTCGGCGCGTTGTTATCGCGACTGAAAATGAGCCGGGCCGGTGCATCAGCCACAGGGGCCGTGGGGGCCGGCTCGGTAGCAGTGGGCGGGGTATCGCTGGCTTGGGCGGCCATGCAGAACAGGCCGAGCAAGGCGGGTGCGATCAGGCGCATGGTAAAGCCTCCGTTTGGCGTCAGCGGCAGTGTCGCCCATCTTGCGCGGCGCGTGCGACCCCTTAAACTATGCGCCCCATTTTCTGGACAACCTCATGCAAATCGCCCTGGCGCCCATGGAGGGGCTGGTCGACGAGATTCTGCGCGACGTACTGACTCGCATCGGTGGTATCGACTGGTGTGTCACCGAGTTCATTCGTGTCAGCGAGCGGCTGTTGCCCGCGGCCACCTATCACAAGCTGGCTCCCGAGTTGTTCAACGGCTCACGCACCCGGGCCGGTACGCCGATGCGCGTACAGTTTCTCGGCTCCGATCCGCAGTGCCTGGCGGATAACGCTGCGTTCGCCTGCACGCTCGGCGCCCCGGTGATCGATCTCAATTTCGGTTGCCCGGCCAAGACGGTGAACAAGTCGCGCGGCGGCGCAGTGCTGCTCAAGGAGCCGGAGCTGCTGCACGCCATTGTCCGTGAGGTAAGGCGCACGGTGCCGGCCGAGATTCCGGTGACGGCGAAGATGCGCCTGGGCTTCGAGGGCAAGGAGGGGGCGTTGGATTGTGCGCGTGCACTGGCCGAGGGCGGGGCGAGCCAGATCGTCGTGCATGCGCGGACCAAGGTCGAGGGTTACAAGCCGCCGGCGCACTGGGAGTGGGTGGCGCGGGTGCAGGAGGTGGTCGGCGTACCGGTGTTCGCCAATGGCGAGGTGTGGACACTGGACGATTGGCGTCGCTGCCGTGAGATCAGCGGCGTGGATGACATCATGCTGGGCCGTGGCCTGGTGTCCCGTCCGGGGTTGGCGCGGCAGATCGCGGCGGTCAGAGCTGGCGAAGAGCCCGAGGACATGAGCTGGGTCGAGCTGCAGCCGCTGTTGCTCGATTTCTGGCAGCAGGCGCGGCGCAAGCTGGCGCCGCGCTATGCGCCAGGGCGCCTGAAGCAGTGGCTGGCGATGCTCACGCGCACCTACCCGGAGGCCGTTGCGCTGTTTGCCGAGGTGCGCCGCGAGCAGGATTGCGAGCGTATCGATCAGCTGCTGGCGCCATCTCCGTAGGAGCCCCGCCTCGGGGCGAAGCTCTTGCTTTGAAGGGGCTCTGTCGCTTCGCCGCGGGGCGCGGCTCCTACATGAACGGTGCCGTCTACCAGGAGGCATTGCGCAATGGATGTGCAATGCCGTGTTGTGTAAACGCGTTTTTCAGATGCTTGAAAATTCTCCACCTGACCTCAGATAAGTGACTGCGGGATGCCGAAGTCGGGTTCCGCGATATGAACCTTGCTGAAATTTTCAGGAGAATACTCATGAGCAACGTACTGTCCCTGGCCCCACTGTTTCGCCAGTCTGTCGGTTTCGACCGTTTTAACGATCTTTTCGAATCTGCCCTGCGCAGCAATGACGCTGGCAGTTCCTACCCGCCCTACAACGTCGAGAAGCACGGCGAGGACCACTACCGCATCGTGGTCGCGGCTGCCGGCTTCGAGGAAGACGACCTGGAGTTGCAGGTCGAGCGTGACGTGCTGACCGTGGTCGGCAACAAGCGTGATCGCAGCGCCGAAAGCATCAGCTACCTGCATCAGGGCATCGCCCAGCGCGCGTTCAAGCTGTCCTTCCGCCTGGCTGACCATATCGAGGTCAAGGGTGCCAATCTGGTCAATGGTCTGCTGCATGTCGAGCTGGAGCGCATTGTGCCGGAAGAGGCCAAGGCCAAGCGCATTCCTATCGGTAGCCAGCGTCCTGCGCTGGAAAACTGAGCCGCTGATGCATGAACCAAGAAGGCGCCCCACGGGGCGCCTTCTTCGTTTCAAGCGACAGTCTGCCTGCGGCTGCTTCCTCGGTAAGGGCGCTGACAGATTACGCTCGCTGCCTTTCCAGTAGTTGACGAAAGGCATCCTGCGGCAGCGGTTTACTGAACAGATAGCCCTGGTAGAGATGGCAGTCCTGTGACTGCAGAAAGTCCAGTTGGTCCTGCTGCTCGACCCCCTCGGCGATCAGCGCCAGGCCCAGGCTGCGCGCCATGGCGACGATGGCACGGATGATCTCGGCATCGTTGGGATCGTGGGTGGCGTCACGCACGAAGGACTGATCGATCTTCAGCATGTCCACCGGCAGGCGCTTGAGATAGGTCAGCGAGCTGTAACCTGTTCCGAAGTCGTCCATGGCGAAGCTGACGCCGTGCTTTTTCAGGCGCAACATCTTGCCGACGGTATCATCGATATTCTGAATGACGATGCCTTCGGTGATCTCCAGCTTGAGCATGGTGTTGGGCAACTGGCTGTCACGCAGGCTACTGGCGACTCGTTCGACGAAGTCGTGCTGGCGGAACTGCCGCGGGCTGATGTTGACGCACAGGCTGAAACGCTCGCTGTCGACCAGGCTGTCAGCCAGCAGTTGGGCGCAGAAATGGCAGGCCTCGGCCAACACCCAGCCACCGACTTCGACGATCAGCCCGCTCTCTTCCAGCACCTGAATGAACTGCGCGGGCGACTGTGGGCCCAACTGCGGATGCTGCCAGCGCAGCAGTGCCTCGGCGCCGACCACCTTGCCATCACGGGCATCGACCTGGGGCTGGAAGTGCAGTTCGAACTCGCCGCGCGCCAGGGCCAGGCGCAGATCGTTCTCCAGGCGCAGACGGGCGCTGGCGGCGTCCTGCATGGTGGTGCGAAACAGCTGGATGGCATTGCGCCCGGAGTCCTTGGCGCGGTATAGGGCGATATCGGCGCGCTTGAGCAGATCCGCCGGGGTATTGCCGTGATCGGGAATCAGCGCAACGCCGATGCTCGGGGTCACCTGCAGGCGGTGGCCGTCCAGCAGCATCGGTTCGGCCAGTAGCTGGCGCAGCTTGTCGGCGACCTGGCGAACGTGGCGGGTGACCTCCGAGCGCTTGCCCTCCAGGCCGGAGAGCAGCACCACGAATTCGTCGCCGCCGAGGCGGGCCACGGTGTCCTCCAGACGCACGCTGGCTTCCAGGCGCGCAGTGACCAGTCGCAACACGGAGTCGCCGACAGGATGGCCGAGCGAGTCGTTGATGTGCTTGAAGTGGTCGAGGTCGAGGAACAGCAGGGCGCCGCGCAGATCATGGCGCTTGAGCAGGGCGATCTGCTGGGTCAGGCGGTCCATCAGCAGGGCGCGGTTGGGCAGGTTGGTCAGCGCATCGTGGTAGGCCAGGTGCTGTACCTGCGCCTGCGCCTGCTTCAGTTCGCTGATATCGCGCGCGGTGAGCAGCAGGCAGGGTACGCCATTGAGTTCGATGGGTTGCACGGAAACGTCGACCAGACGCACCTCGCCGTCACGATGCCGGCCATGCATTTCCATGTGCAGCACCTGGCCCTGCTGGGTCAGGTGCTCGATCATGCGCACGCGCTCTTCGGGGTAGGCCCAGATGTCCAGCTCGAAGGCCGTGCGACCGACTACTTCGTCCGGCAGATAGCCGGTGATGCGGGTGAAGCCTTCGTTGACCTCGATATAGCGCCCGCTGTCACGTTCGGTGATGGTGATGGCGTCCGGGCTGGAGTGGAAGGCCTTGGCGAACTTCTCTTCCGAGGCTTGCAGGCGCTGCTCGCGCAGCAGCCGCTCGCTGATATCGACCAGCGTGCCGACCATGCGCTGCGGTTGGCCGGTATCGTCGAGCTGCAGTTTGGCGGTGCTTTCGAGAAAGCGCAGGCCGCCATTTTCCAGCTGTACACGATAGGTGACCTGATAGTGGCTGCGGTGTTCTGCGACCAGACTCTGGTAGCTCTGGCGCAGACTGTGTCGATCCTCCATCGGTACCTGACGGAAGAAGTCGAGGAAGGCGCCTTCGAACGGTAACGGCTCCAGGCCTTGCAACTGGGAGGCCCGGGCGCTGGCAAACAGCCGACTACTGGGAATGTGCCAGTCCCAGGTGCCCAGATCGGCCGACTCCAGGGCCAGGCGCAGGCGCTGCCTGCTTTCGTTGAGTGCCTGCTCCTGCACGCGCTGCTCGGTGATGTTGCGCACGGTGAGAACTAGGCAGGAGGTGCCGTTCAACTCGATTTCGCCACCGAACAGCAAGTTGCTGGTGACACTGCCGTCGCGGCTGAACAGTCGTACCTCGAGGTTGTTCAGGCGCCCGGTCTGCGCGGCGTCGAGCATACGCTGGCGGTCGCTGGGGTCAGCCCAGATGCCCAGCTCCAGTGAGGTGCGGCCCACGGCTTCGGCGCTGCTCCAGCCAAATTGCTGCTCGAAACTCGGGTTGACCTCGATGAAGCGGCCTGTCGCCCGGTCAGTGATGGCCACTGCGTCGGGCGTATGCATGAAGGCCTTGGCGAACTTTTCCTCACTGGCGCGCAGGGCATTTTCTGCGCGCTTGCGTTCGCTGGTATCGAGGAAGGTGCAGAGCATCAGGCGCTCGCCCTGCAGCTCGATGTACTGGCTCGACAGTACGCCATCGAGAATATCGCCACCACGGGTGCGCAGTTGTACTTCCTGAATCACCGGCTCGCGGCTCAGTGGCGCTTGCTGGCGCAACTGATCGCGCTGGCTGGCGTGAACCCAGAGATTCAGCTCATGGGTGGGGCGGCCAAGAATGTCGCTGGCGTTCCAGTCGAAGGCGTGGGTGAAGTGCTGGTTCACCTCGACAATCTCGCTGTTGTCGTAGCGCACCAACATCATGATGTCGGGGCTCAGGCGGAACAGGCTGGCGAAGCGTTCCTCGGAGGCGCGCAGAGCCTCGGCACGCTCCTGCTGGGCACTGATGTCGCGGATCACGCCGAACATGCGCGGCCGACCATCGGCCTCGCGTTGCAGGCTGCCGGTGATCTCCAGCCAGTGCAGGCTGCCGTCCGGCCAGCGGATACGGTGGCGCAGGGCGTTGTCAATCTGTTCGCCCTTGAGGATGGCGTCGAATTTAGCCAGGACCTCGGCACGTTCCTCTTCGGGAATCAGCTCGATGTAGTGCAGTTCTCGCGTGACCGGGCGATTGGGGTCGAGGCCGAACAGGGCCTGGGCGCCGCGCGACCAGTTCACCTGACCACTGCGAATGTCCCAATACCAGGTACCGAGATGGGCGCCGTTCAGCGCGGCCAGCAAACGCGGCGCGTCTTGCCAGGTTTGCTCGAATTCGGCGGGATCCATCGCCGGTATATGTGGCAGGGGCGGGGTCTGGTCAGTCGATCTGGCCATGGCCGTACCTTCCTCCGGAGTGCGCGATGCGCGGGGCGGGCGTTAGAGGCATGTAGATATGTTTTTGTCGTTATGTCGCCACGTTAGTCTCAGTTCGGATACCTATGCAAGATCATCGCGCTGGCTGTCGAGCAGATCCATGAATGCCCGTGCGGCATTCGACAGGGTGCGCTCGGTATGCAGGATGTAGCCCAACTGGCGGGTCAGCTGGATGCCCGGTATCGGCAGGCGAGCGACCTGATCGTCGAGCATGGTGCGCGGCAGCACGCTCCAGGCCAGGCCTATGGACACCATCATCTTGATGGTTTCCAGGTAGTTGGTGCTCATGGCGATGTTGGGCGTCAGGCCCTGGGCCTCGAACAGGCGCTGCACGATGTGATGGGTGAAAGTGTTGCCGCCGGGGAAGACCGCAGGATGCTGCGCCACGTCGGCCAGGCTGATCACCTGGCTGCGCGCCAGCGGGTGTTCCGGTGCGGCTACGAAATCCAGCGGGTCGTCCCACACGGCGACGGCACGGATCGGCTCACGAGTTTCCGGGGCAAGGGTAATCACCGCCAGCTCGGCGCGACCATGCAGCACTTCTTCGTACGCGACCTCCGAGTCGAGGAACTGGATATCCAGTGCCACCTGAGGATGCGCGCGGGTAAAGGCGCGCAGCAGGGCGGGCAGGCGGTGCAGGCCGATGTGGTGGCTGGTAGCCAGGGTCAGGCGGCCGCTGACTTCGCCGGACAGGTTGGTCAGCGCGCGACGGGTATCGTCCAGCACGTTGAGGATCTGGTAGGCGCGCGGCAACAGGGCACGGCCGGCCTGGGTCAGGCCAATCTCGCGGCCGAGGCGGTCGAACAGGCGCACGCCCAGTTGCTGTTCCAGGCCGGCGATGCGCTTGCTCACTGCAGGCTGGGTCAGGTGCAGGCGCTCGCCGGCTTCGGAAAAGCTGCCGGTTTCGGCAATGGCGATGAAGGCGTTGAGGTTGGCCAGATCCATGGAACGCTCCGGTAAGTAATGATGCGCTGAGCATACATTCCTCTTCGGAATCCTTTGAATAAAAAATATGAATTTGAGTTATTTCGTGCCTGGCAATAGCATTCTCCCCATAAGCCGAAGGGCCATTTTCGCCCAGGCATAGAAAGGTGCACTTCTGACGCCGGGCGGTGATAACGCAGGCAGTTTCCGGATGTGCTCAAAAGGCGCTGATGAGGTAAGGCTGATGACTGGCAAGACGCTCTACGACAAGCTCTGGGAAATGCACGAAGTGAAACGTCGCGACGACGGTTCCTCGCTGATCTACATCGATCGTCACATCCTCCATGAGGTGACCTCGCCGCAGGCCTTCGAAGGCCTGCGTCTGGCCGGGCGCAAGCCGTGGCGCATCGACGCCAACATCGCTACGCCGGATCACAACGTGCCGACCACCAAGGCCGAGCGTCAGGGGGGCCTCGAAGCCATCGCCGACGAAGTCTCGCGTATCCAGGTGCAGACCCTGGACGAGAACTGCGATGACTTCGGCATCCTCGAGTTCAAGATGAACGACGTGCGCCAGGGCATCGTCCACGTGGTCGGGCCGGAGCAGGGCGCTACCTTGCCGGGTATGACTGTGGTCTGCGGCGACTCGCACACCTCCACCCATGGCGCCTTCGGTGCGCTGGCCCATGGCATCGGCACCTCCGAGGTCGAGCACGTGCTCGCCACCCAGTGCCTGGTGGCCAAGAAGATGAAGAACATGCAGGTGCGCGTCGAAGGCAAACTGCCATTCGGCGTCACCGCCAAGGACATCGTGCTGGCCGTGATCGGCAAGATCGGTACCGCCGGTGGTAACGGCCATGCCCTGGAGTTCGCCGGCAGCGCGATCCGCGATCTGTCGCTGGAAGGGCGCATGACCATCTGCAACATGTCCATCGAGGCTGGCGCCCGTGTGGGCCTGGTAGCGGTGGACGAGAAAACCATCGCCTACGTCAAGGATCGTCCATTCGCGCCCAAGGGCAGCGACTGGGACAAGGCCGTGGCGCAGTGGCAGAACCTGGTGTCCGACGCTGATGCGGTGTTCGACACAGTGGTCGAGCTGCGCGCCGAAGACATCAAGCCGCAGGTCAGCTGGGGCACTTCGCCGGAGATGGTCCTGGCCGTCGACCAGAATGTGCCGGACCCGGCTGCCGAGGTCGACCCGGTGAAGAAGGATTCGATCACCCGCGCACTCAAGTACATGGGCCTGAGCGCCAACCAGCCGATCACCGATATTCAGCTCGATCGCGTGTTCATCGGCTCCTGCACCAATTCGCGTATCGAGGACCTGCGCGCTGCCGCCGAGGTGGCCAAGGGGCGCAAGGTCGCCAGTACCATCAAGCAAGCCATGGTGGTGCCGGGTTCTGGCTTGGTGAAACAGCAGGCCGAGGCCGAGGGGCTGGACAAGATCTTCATCGAGGCTGGTTTCGAATGGCGTGAGCCGGGCTGCTCCATGTGCCTGGCGATGAACCCGGACAAGCTGGGCAGTGGCGAGCATTGCGCGTCCACCTCCAACCGCAACTTCGAAGGCCGTCAGGGCGCCGGTGGCCGTACCCACCTGGTGAGCCCGGCCATGGCTGCCGCTGCGGCAGTGACCGGTCGTTTCATCGACGTTCGCGAATTGATCCAGGCCTGAGGAGCTAGATGATGAAAGCCTTTACCCAACACACCGGCCTGGTCTGCCCGCTCGACCGTGCCAACGTCGACACCGACCAGATCATTCCCAAGCAGTTTCTGAAGTCGATCAAACGCACCGGCTTCGGCCCCAACCTGTTTGACGAGTGGCGCTACCTGGATGTTGGCCAGCCGAACCAGGACAACTCTAAGCGCCCGATCAACAAGGACTTCGTGCTCAACTTCCCGCGCTACCAGGGCGCCAGCGTACTGCTGGCCCGCGAGAACTTCGGCTGCGGCTCTTCGCGCGAGCACGCGCCGTGGGCGCTGGACGAGTACGGTTTCCGCACGGTGATCGCGCCGAGCTTCGCCGACATCTTCTTCAACAACAGCTTCAAGAACGGCCTGCTGCCGATCGTCCTCAAGGTCGAAGAGGTCGATGCGCTGTTCGAGCAGGCCGAGGCCACCGAGGGTTATCAGCTGACCGTCGACCTCGAGGCGCAGACCGTGACTCGCCCTGATGGCGTGCAGTACAGCTTCGAGGTCGATGCCTTCCGCAAGCACTGCCTGCTCAACGGCCTGGACGACATCGGTCTGACCCTGCAGGATCAGGACGCGATCAAGGCGTTCGAGGTCGGTTATCAGCAGAGCAGCCCCTGGCTGTTCGGCGCAATCAAGTAACGCATTCGATAGGGTGTGTTGGGCCGCTTAGGCTGTGCGCACCGGATCAATCATTATTCAAGCGGTGCGCAGGGCGCACCCTACGGTTCGGATGAGGATGTGATGAGCAAGCAGATTCTGGTTCTCCCTGGCGACGGTATCGGCCCGGAAATCATGGCCGAGGCGGTCAAGGTACTGAACCTGGCCAACGACAAGTACGCCCTGGGTTTCGAACTGAGCTTCGATGACCTGGGCGGCGCCGCCATCGACCGCTACGGCGTGCCGCTGGCCGACGAGACTCTGGCGCGCGCCCGAGCCGCCGATGCCGTGCTGCTCGGCGCCGTAGGCGGGCCGAAGTGGGATACCATCGATCCGGCCATCCGTCCGGAGCGCGGCCTGCTGAAGATCCGTTCGCAACTGGGCCTGTTCGGCAACCTGCGCCCGGCCATCCTCTACCCGCAACTGGCCGAGGCTTCCAGCCTCAAGCCGGAAGTGGTGGCTGGCCTGGATATTCTCATCGTGCGTGAACTGACCGGTGGCATCTACTTCGGCCAGCCGCGCGAGAGCAAGGTGCTGGAAAACGGCGAGCGCATGGCCTATGACACCCTGCCGTACAGCGAGAGCGAAATCCGCCGCATCGCCAAGGTCGGCTTCGACATGGCGCGCGTGCGCGGCAAGAAGCTGTGTTCGGTGGACAAGGCCAACGTCCTGGCGTCCAGCCAGCTGTGGCGCGCCGTGGTCGAGGAAGTGGCCAAGGACTACCCGGACGTCGAGCTGAGCCACATGTACGTCGACAACGCCGCCATGCAACTGGTGCGTGCACCCAAGCAATTCGACGTGATGGTCACCGACAACATGTTTGGTGACATTTTGTCTGACGAAGCTTCGATGCTGACCGGTTCCATCGGCATGCTGCCGTCGGCATCCTTGGACGCCAACAACAAGGGCATGTACGAGCCGTGCCATGGCTCCGCGCCGGACATCGCCGGCAAGGGCATCGCCAACCCGCTGGCCACCATTCTCTCGGTCTCGATGATGCTGCGTTACAGCTTCGGCCAGGTTGCTGCCGCCGATGCCATCGAGAAAGCGGTGAGCCTGGTGCTGGATCAGGGCCTGCGTACCGGTGACATCTGGTCCGAGGGCAAGACCAAGGTCGGTACCGCTGCCATGGGTGATGCAGTAGTCGAAGCGCTGCGTAGTCTGTAATCTTCCCAGCCCCGCCGGGGTGGTTCCGGCGGGCTGTTTATATAGGTGTAGTCGTTATGAAACGTGTAGGTCTGATCGGTTGGCGTGGCATGGTCGGTTCCGTGCTCATGCAGCGCATGCTGGAAGAGCGGGACTTCGACCTGATCGAGCCGGTGTTCTTCACCACTTCCAATGTCGGTGGCCAAGGCCCTGCCATTGGCAAGGACATCGCTGCGCTGAAAGATGCCTACAGCATTGACGACCTCAAGGGCCTGGACGTGATCCTGACCTGCCAGGGCGGCGACTACACCAATGAAGTCTTCCCCAAGCTGCGTGAAGCCGGCTGGCAGGGCTACTGGATCGACGCGGCCTCCAGCCTGCGCATGGACGACGACTCGGTGATCGTGCTCGACCCGGTCAACCGCAAGGTGATCGACCAGGCGCTGGACGCCGGCACCAAGAACTACATCGGCGGCAACTGCACCGTCAGCCTGATGCTGATGGCGCTCGGCGGTCTGTATGAGGCTGGTCTGGTGGAGTGGATGAGTGCCATGACCTACCAGGCTGCTTCCGGTGCTGGCGCGCAGAACATGCGTGAGCTGATCAAGCAGATGGGCGCGATCAATGGCGCTGTCGCCGATGAACTGGCCGACCCGGCCAGCGCCATCCTCGACATCGACCGCAAGGTGGCCGAGGCCATGCGTGGCGAAGGCTTCCCGGTCGACAACTTCGGTGTGCCGCTGGCTGGCAGCCTGATCCCCTACATCGACAAGGAACTGCCGAACGGGCAGAGCCGTGAAGAGTGGAAGGCTCAGGCCGAAACCAACAAGATTCTCGGTCGTTTCAAGAACCCGATCCCGGTCGATGGCATTTGCGTGCGCATCGGTGCCATGCGCTGCCACAGCCAGGCGCTGACCATCAAGCTGAACAAGGATGTGCCGATGGCCGACATCGAAGGCCTGATCAGTCAGCACAACCCTTGGGTCAAGCTGGTGCCGAATCATCGTGAAGACTCCATTCGCGACCTCGGCCCGACTGCCGTGACCGGCACCCTGAGCGTGCCGGTCGGCCGTCTGCGCAAGCTCAACATGGGTTCGCAGTACCTGGGTGCGTTCACCGTCGGTGACCAACTGCTGTGGGGCGCTGCCGAACCGCTGCGTCGCATGCTGCGGATCCTGCTCGAGCGCTAAGCGCGAAGCCGGCATCCAGTATCAAACAAAGCCCTTCTGTCTCGGCAGAGGGGCTTTGTGTTTTCTGGGGGGAGCCGATTGCCTGGGCGATGGGCCGCAGTTACAGTGCCGCTCCCTCTGTGTCGTAGGTCAGCTCATGAGTCAGTCCATCAATATCGCCGTGATCGGCGCCACCAGCAACGTCGGCGAAGCGCTGGTCGAATTGCTCGAAGAGCGTGAGTTTCCGGTGAAGGATCTGCATCTGCTGGCCAGCAGCGAGTCGGCTGGACAGAGTCTCTCTTTCCGTGGTCGGCAGGTGCGGGTCAGGTCGCTCGATGCCTTCGATTTCACTCAGGTGCAACTGGCGTTCTTTGCCGCGGGCTCTGAAGTGACGCGTAGCCATCATGAGCGCGTGGTCGCAGCCGGTTGTTCCGTTATCGATCTGAGCGCTGCTTTTTCGCTGGAACAAGCGCCATGCGTATTACCCGAGCTTGGCGCCGCGGGTTTGCCGGCATTGACCAAGCCGTGGTGCGTCAGTGCGCCGACGCCTTCGGCGGTTGCTTGTGCGCTGGTGCTGGCGACGCTGAGGCCTGTACTGCGGCCCCAACAGCTGCAGGTGACTGCCATGCTGTCGATCTCCACTCTGGGGCGTAGCGGTGTGCAGGAGTTGGCGCGGCAGACCGCCGAGCTGCTCAACGGGCGCCCGCTGGAATCGAAGACGGTAGATCGACAGATCGCGTTCAATCTGCTGGCGCAGGTCGGCGAGGTGGATGACCACGGGCATGCTCAGTTGGAGAAGCGTCTGGCGGCCGAGATTCAACAGTTATTGAGTCTGCCTGGGCTTCCGGTAGCAGCCACCTGCGCCTTGGTGCCGGTGTTCTTTGGCGATAGTCTCGCACTGGGCGTGTATGCTGATTCGGCTATCGATATCAGTGCAGTGCTGCAGTTGCTCGAGGTCGCGCCGGGCATCGAGTTGGTAGAGGCCGGCGATTACCCGACTGCAGTGGGCGATGCGGTGGGACAGGATCAGGTCTATGTGGGGCGTGTCCGGCGCGGCGTGAGCGATCCAAGGCAACTCAATTTGTGGATTGCGTCTGATAATGTAAGAAAAGGCGCCGCCCTGAATGCTGTGCAGATAGCTGAGTTATTGATAAAACACTATCTGTAAAAGATACTTACCTAGAAATTTGAAGAATCTTTCTAGCTTGGCAATACTGGCTGAGTTGATTGCTGAATGGGGAGCCGCTCGTGGAGCGGAGGCAGGCAGCAATTCTCAAGACCCTCTCGCATGCCGAGAAAAAGATAAAACAAGGGATAACGCTATGGTTCGGGTTCGCAAACTGGTGCTGGCAATCGCAGCCGCTTCCGCGCTGTCTTCCGGTATGGCGCATGCGCTGGGGCTGGGTGAGGTTACCCTGCAGTCGTCGCTGAATCAGCCGTTGGTAGCGGAAATCGAATTGCTGGAGGTGCGCGACCTTGCTTCCAATGAGGTGATTCCCAGCCTCGCGTCCCCTGAGGAGTTCATCAAAGCTGGCGTCGATCGTCAGTACTTTTTGACCGATCTCAAGTTCACCCCGGTATTGAAGCCCAACGGCAAGAGCGTTATCCGCATCACCTCGAGCAAGACCGTGCGTGAGCCTTACCTCAACTTCCTAGTTGAAGTGCTCTGGCCGAACGGGCGCTTGCTGCGTGAATACACCCTGCTGCTCGATCCGCCGCTTTACTCTCCGCAAACTACCGTAGCCGCTGCGCCGCAACTGCCTATCGCCGCGCCTGCACCGCGTCCGTCTGCGGCGCCTGCTTCCGCTTCTGCGCCGCGCAGTGCAGCACCCGCTCCGGCCCCGCGTCCTGCCGCACCGGCACCGGCGTCGCGCGCCATTGCCGGTAACGAATACAGAACCACTGCCAACGATACGCTCTGGGAAATCGCCCAGCGTGTCGGCGGTGGCTCGGTCAATCAGGCCATGCTGGCCATTCAGGATCTGAATCCGGATGCCTTCATCGGTGGCAATATCAACCGTATGAAGAGCGGTCAGGTGCTTCGCCTGCCGGACGAACAGCAGATTCGCAGCCGCAGCAATGCCGAGGCGATCGCTCAGGTTGCCGAGCAGAATGCCGCCTGGCGTGAAGGCCGTGCTGTCGCTTCGCGTCAGCTGGATGCCACTCGCCGCACCACAGCGGGCGCTGCGCCGGCGACTGCAGAGGCGGGTGATAGCCTGAAGCTGGTCGCTGCTGAAGCAGGTCAGTCCACTCGCGGTAGCGATACCGGTGCGGCTGGCAGCAAGGCGCTGGCCGACAAGCTGGCAGTGACTCAGGAAAGCCTGGATTCGACTCGTCGCGAGAACGCCGAATTGCAGAGCCGTGTAGGTGACCTGCAAAGCCAGCTGGACAAGCTGCAGCGTCTGGTGGAGCTGAAGGACAGCCAGTTGGCCAAGTTGCAGGCCGACCTGTCTGCAGCGCCCGCAGCTCCTGCTACAACGGAAGAACCGCCTGCGGAAACTCCGGCAGCAGCGCCTGAGGCCGCACCGCCCGCTGTGGAGGCGGCCACGCCGCCGACTACGCCGCCTGAGGAGGCAGCGCCTGACTACAACTATTCCGAGGAGCCGGCTGCGCCTGTCGAGGACAGCGCCGCCGCAACCCAACAGCCGGCCAGTGAGCCGGCTGCTGCCGTTGAACCAGTCGCCCCGGTCAAGCCGGCCGAAGCAGCCAAACCTGCTACACCTGCTCCTGCGCCTGCACCGGCCCCACAGAGCTTCATTGATGACCTGCTGGCTAACCCGATGACGCTGGGTCTGGCCGGTGGTGGGGCGCTTCTGCTTCTGTTGGTCGGTCTGATGGCGCTGTCGCGCCGCAACGCCCAGAAAGAGTCCGAGCTGCAAGATGAACTGGCCGACGACCTGTCTCAGGAGCAGGCGTTTGCCTCCGACCTGGATATGCCTGAAGACAGTTTCGCTGGCCTCGACGACGAGCCTGTCCAGACCACCCAGGCTGCTGGCGAGGAACGTGTCACGGCGCAGACTGGCGACGCGTTGGGCGAGGCTGATATCTACATTGCTTACGGGCGCTTCAATCAGGCGGCCGAACTGCTGCAGAACGCGATCAATGACGAGCCACACCGTGCCGATCTGCGTCTGAAGCTGATGGAAGTCTACGCCGAGCTGGGTGACCGCGAAGGCTTTGCCCGTCAGGATAACGAGCTGCGCGAGATCGGCGGGGTGAATGCCGAAGCCGAGCAGCTGAAGTCCAAGTATCCAGCGATCGCAGCCTTCGCAGGTGTGGGTGCCGCAGCTGCCGCTGCCTCCGTCGATGACGACATGGGCGACTTCAGTCTGGACGACCTCAGCCTGGATGAGCCGACCGCAGAAGCGCCTGCTTCCACCGGCGGTGATCTGGATGATGCCTTCGATCTGAGCCTCGACGACTTGGAGGCCGATCTGGAGAGCGATGTTCAGTCGGCCAGGGCTGAGCAAGCGCCGTTGTCGCTGGACGATGATCTGGACTTCGGTCTGGTCGATGAACCCGCCGCGCCGGCAGCTTCTGCCGACGACGATCTGGGCTTCGATCTCGCCCTGGATGATGACAAGGTTGAGCTGTCCCAGCCGACCGACGATCTGTCCGCCTTCAGCCTGGATCTCGATGAGGCGGCTCCGGCAGTCAGCGATGAAGCTGATGATTTCCTGCTGAGCCTCGATGACGATGCACCGCTGAACCAGCCGGCCGACGATCTTTCCGATCTGAGCCTCGATCTGGCTGAAGAAGCGCCATCTGCCAATCTCGATCTGCCGGCTGACTTCGATCTCTCGCTCGAAGACGAAACTCCGGTTCAGCCGGCTGTTGCATCCGACAGCTTCGCTGCGCAGCTGGATGAAGTGACCGCCGAGCTGGATCAGCTGTCGGCTGACTTCGAAGAGCCGCAAGCAGCTCCGCTGGCGCCGGCCAACAGCCTGTCCAGTGATCTGGATGGCGATGATGACTTCGACTTCCTGTCCGGCACCGATGAAACCGCGACCAAGCTGGATCTGGCTCGGGCTTACATAGACATGGGCGACACCGAAGGTGCGCGCGACATTCTTGATGAAGTGATTGCCGAAGGCAGTGATGCCCAGCAGCAGGAAGCTCGCGAGATGATTACCAAGATGGTTTGATTGATAGATGTCTGACGCAGTACCTGTAGCGGCCGCCGAAATGGCGGCCGCTGGCTTTTTCAGAATCGCCCTGGGCCTCGAATACAAGGGCGCACGTTATCGCGGGTTCCAGCGCCAGGGCGCGAATGTTCCGTCGATCCAGGGTCACCTGGAAAATGCCTTGTCCAAGGTCGCCGGTGGTGCCCCGGTCAGCATTCTGTGCGCAGGGCGTACCGATGCTTCTGTGCATTCCAGTGGTCAGGTGGTGCATTTCGATACCACTGTCGAGCGTTCGCTGCACGCGTGGATCATGGGCGCCAACATGAATTTGCCCGGTGACATCAGCGTGACCTGGGCGAAGGTGATGCCGGCGCACTTTCATGCACGCTTCTCGGCCATGGCGCGACGCTACCGCTACGTGATCTACAACGATCCGATTCGCCCGGCGCACATGGCCGAGGAAGTCACCTGGAATCATCGGCCGCTGAATGTGGCGCGCATGCGTGAAGCGGCCCTGGCGCTGGTCGGCACCCATGATTTCAGCGCCTTCCGGGCAACGCGCTGCCAGGCCAAGTCACCGATCAAGACCGTGCACCACTTGCAACTGATCGAGCATGGCCGCTTCATCGTGCTGGATATCCGCGCCAATGCTTTTCTGCATCATATGGTGCGTAACATCGCCGGTGTGTTGATGACCATTGGTGCGGGTGAGCGGCCGCTGGAATGGGCGCGCGAGGTGCTCGAGCGCGGCGATCGACATAGCGGGGGAGTGACGGCGCACCCCTACGGTCTCTATCTGATACAGGTCGATTACCCGGAGGAGTTCGAATTGCCGCAGCGCTATCTCGGGCCGCATTTTCTCTCCGGTCTGCCGGACGTGCGACAGCCATAACCCTTTGTTACCATCCGAGCCCGGATGGCGAGAGGTATGAACGTGACGGTCGTACGTAGCAAGATTTGTGGGATCACCCGCATCGAGGATGCTCTGGCAGCGGTGGAGGCGGGAGCCGACGCCATTGGTCTGGTGTTCTACGGGAAAAGCCCGCGAGCAGTCAGCATCGAGCAGGCCGCAGCTATCCTGCAGGCGTTACCGCCGTTCGTGACCAGTGTCGGGCTGTTTGTCGACATGCCGCGCGACCAGCTGCAACAGTTGTTGCAGCGCCTGCCGCTGGATCTGCTGCAGTTTCACGGTGATGAGTCGCCGGCCGACTGTGAAGGCCATGGCCGCCCCTATATCAAGGCGCTGCGGGTTCGCCCTGGTGAGGATGTGGCGGCCGCCATGGCGCCCTACGCTGGTGCGCGGGGTATTCTGCTGGATACCTTCGTCGAGGGCGTGCCGGGTGGTACGGGCGCTTCGTTCGATTGGTCGCTGGTGCCGGAAAATGCCGCCAAGCCAATCATCCTGGCTGGCGGCCTGGATGCAGGCAATGTCGCGACGGCTATTCGCCAGGTGCGGCCCTATGCCGTGGATGTCAGCGGCGGGGTAGAGGCCAGTAAAGGCATAAAGGATGCAGGCAAGATTCGTGCATTCGTGCGGGCAGTGCGTGATGCTCGATGTGACGGCGATTGAAGCAGGGCCGTCAATTAGCCTGTCACGCCGCCTTGGCTCGTTTCGACGGGCGCTGGGTGCGGCAGAAAAGAATTGCTGGAGATGGGCGTTTCACGATGAGGCGTTCATCCGAACCAACGGTTATGGAGAAATGACAGCATGAGCAACTGGTTGGTAGACAAACTCATTCCCTCGATCATGCGTTCCGAGGTGAAGAAGAGCTCTGTGCCCGAGGGCCTGTGGCACAAATGTCCGTCCTGTGATGCCGTGCTCTACCGTCCTGAGCTGGAAAAGACACTCGATGTCTGCCCCAAGTGCAATCACCACATGCGTATCGGTGCTCGTGCGCGTATCGACCTCTTCCTCGATGCCGAGGGGCGCGAGGAGATCGGTGCCGATCTCGAGCCGGTCGACCGCCTGAAATTCCGCGACAGCAAGAAATACAAGGATCGTCTGGCTGGTGCGCAGAAGCAGACTGGCGAGAAAGACGCGCTGATCTCCATGAGCGGCACCCTCGAAGGTATGCCGATCGCCGTTTGCGCGTTCGAGTTCTCCTTCATGGGTGGCTCCATGGGCGCCATCGTTGGCGAGCGTTTCGTTCGGGCGGCCAATGTCGCGCTGGAAAAACGCTGCCCGCTGGTGTGCTTCTCCGCTTCCGGCGGCGCGCGCATGCAGGAAGCGCTGATCTCGCTGATGCAGATGGCCAAGACTTCCGCCGCCCTGGCGCGCCTGCGTGAAGAAGGCCTGCCGTTCATCTCCGTGCTGACTGATCCGGTCTATGGCGGTGTTTCCGCCAGCCTGGCGATGCTTGGCGACGTGATCGTGGCCGAGCCGAAGGCGCTGATCGGTTTTGCCGGCCCGCGCGTGATCGAGCAGACCGTGCGCGAGAAACTGCCGGAAGGCTTCCAGCGTAGCGAGTTCCTGCTGGAACATGGCGCCATCGACATGATCATTTCGCGCAATGAACTGCGTCCACGCCTGGCGCGTCTGCTTGCGCAAATGATGAATCGTCCGTCTCCGGTTTCCCTGCCGGCCACTGCATGACCGAACGTAGCCTGGGCGAGTGGCTCGCCTACCTCGAGCGGTTGCATCCGTCGGCCATCGACATGGGGTTGGAGCGCTCGCGTGAGGTGGCGCAGCGGCTCGGCCTGGGCAAACCTGCGCCATTGGTGGTTACCGTCACCGGTACCAATGGCAAGGGCTCTACCTGCGCCTTTCTCGCCAGCCTGATCGCAGCCCAGGGGCAGCGCGTCGGTGTCTACAGTTCGCCGCACCTGCTGCGTTACAACGAGCGTGTGTTGCTGGATGGGCGCGAGGCGAGCGATGAAGAGCTGTGTCAGGCCTTCGCAGCGGTCGAGGCCGCGCGTGGTGAAATTTCCCTGACCTATTTCGAGATGGGTACGCTGGCGGCCTTCTGGCTGTTCGAGCGTGCTCAGCTGGATGCCGTGGTGCTCGAAGTCGGCCTCGGTGGACGCCTGGATGCGGTGAACCTGGTCGATGCCGATCTGGCCCTGATCACCAGCATTGGTCTGGATCACGCTGACTGGCTGGGCGATACCCGTGAATCGGTCGCCTTCGAAAAGGCCGGGATCATGCGCGCCGGCATGCCTGCGTTGTGCGGTGATCTCGATCCACCGCAGCCCTTGCTGGAGCAGGCCGTCACGTTGGACACGCCGTTGTTCCTGCGTGGTCGTGACTATGATCTGAATGTGCAGGCGCAGGACTGGTCCTGGTATGGCCTCGATGCGCAAGGTCAGGTACTGCGACTCGAGCAGCTGCCGCTTCTTGATCTGCCGATGGAAAACGCGGCGCTGGCGTTGCAGGCCTATGCGCTTCTGCCGCTGCCGTGGAATCACCAGCAGATCGTCCAGGCCCTGCTCGCCACGCGGGTAACCGGGCGTCTGGATCGTCGTGCGCTCGATTGGCGAGGCAAGTCACTCACACTGTTGCTCGATGTTGGGCATAATCCTCATGCCGTCGATTATCTGGCGCAGCGCCTGGAGAGTCGCCCGCTGGCCGGGCAGCGCTGGGCGGTGTTCGGTTTGTTGGCCGACAAGGATCTGCCCGGCGTGGTGTCACCGCTTCTGAGTCTGGTTGCTGGTTGGGCCGTGGCGCCGCTGGATACGCCGCGTTCACGCTCTGCCGATGACCTGGCCGAGCACCTGCGGGGGCAGGGCGCGGCGGTGGCGCAGTACCCGGATGTGCGTACCGCGCTCGATGCGCAGTGCGAGCAGGCGGCAGAGGGTGACGAGATACTGTTGTTCGGATCGTTTTTCTGCGTGGCCGAGGCCCTGGATTGGCTGGCCCGCCCGGCTTGATAAGGGGATTGGGGATGGCAATGCTGGACAGTGGGCTCAAGCAGCGCATGGTCGGTGCTCTGGTGCTGGTGGCGCTAGCGGTGATTTTCCTGCCGATGCTGCTGTCGCGCGAGGATGAGATGCGCCGCGTGGTAGTGGATGCGCCGGCCATGCCGCAAGCGCCGGCTGCTGCCGAGATCATCGTGCAGCCTGCCGAGGTCGTCGAGCCCGAGGAGTTGCCGCAGGAGCCGGTTCCCGTCGAAGAGGTGGAGCCTCAGATCGTCGAGGTGCCTGAGCAGCCCAAGCCGACCCCGCCGCCTGTCGCGCAGCAGAGCAAGCCCGATCCGGTCAAGACCGAACAGGCGGCGAGCGCTGCTCCTGCCAAGCCGGAAGGGCGCCTGGACGCCAACAGTCTGCCGATCAGCTGGTCAGTGCAGTTGGCCAGTCTGTCCAGTCGCGCTGGAGCAGAAAATCTGCAGAAAACGCTGCGCAGTCAGGGCTACAACGCCTATATCCGTACTTTCGATGGCATGAATCGGGTGTTCGTTGGGCCGTTGATCGAGCGCGCCGAGGCCGAGCGTCTGCGTGACCAGCTCAACCGCCAGCACAAACTCAGCGGTTTTGTCGTGCGCTTCCAGCCGGAAGCAGGCTAAGCACGCAAGGGACTTTGCAGCGCCTGGTTACCCGATGCGCCGGGCTCTGCTAAAATGCTCCGCCTTTTCCGCTGGTAGGCCGCACCGTGGTATTCACCTGGGTCGATTGGGCGATCATCGCCGTCATCGCCATTTCTAGTTTGATCAGTCTCAAGCGCGGCTTCGTCAAGGAAGCCCTGTCGCTGCTGACCTGGATCATCGCAGGTGTGGTCGCCTGGATGTTCGGTGGCGCACTGGCCCAGCATCTCGTCGAATTTATCGAAACGCCTTCCGCGCGGGTCATCGCAGCCTGTGCCATTCTCTTCATCGCCACCTTGCTGGTGGGCGCTCTGGTCAATTTCCTCATCGGTGAGCTGATCCGCGTGACTGGTCTGTCCGGTACCGACCGTTTTCTCGGCATGGTATTCGGCGCCGCACGTGGTGGTTTGTTGGTGGTGCTGCTGGTCGGGCTGATCAGCCTGGCGCCAGTGGAGCAGGATACGTGGTGGCAACAGTCGCAACTGGTGCCGCATTTTCTGATGGTCGCCGACTGGTCGAAGAACCTCATTCTGGGGTGGTCCGATCAGTGGTTTACCGGTGGATCGGCTCACCCAGCTGATCTGCTTTAAAAGAGTGACCGCTGCGGAGTAACCGCTGCATCGGTCGCTGAATTAGCCTGAACTATCTAGCAGGGGTCGTGGCACATGTGTGGCATCGTCGGTATCGTCGGTAAATCGAACGTCAATCAGGCGCTGTATGACGGGCTCACCGTCCTCCAGCACCGCGGCCAGGATGCTGCCGGTATTGTCACCAGCCATGATGGTCGCCTGTTCCTGCGCAAGGACAACGGCCTGGTACGTGACGTGTTCCAGCAGCGCCATATGCAGCGCTTGGTTGGCCATATGGGCATCGGCCATGTGCGCTACCCGACCGCTGGCAGCTCCAGCTCGGCCGAAGCTCAGCCGTTCTACGTCAACTCGCCGTACGGCATCACCCTGGCGCACAACGGCAACCTGACCAACGTCGAGCAGTTGGCCAAGGAAATCTACGAGTCCGATCTGCGTCACGTGAACACCAACTCCGATTCGGAAGTGCTGCTCAACGTGTTCGCCCATGAGTTGGCCCAGCGCGGCAAGCTGCAGCCGACCGAAGAAGATGTGTTCGCCGCCGTTACCCACGTGCACGAGCGCTGCCTGGGCGGTTACGCCGTCGTCGCGATGATCACCGGCTATGGCATCGTCGGCTTCCGCGACCCGAATGGCATTCGTCCGATCGTCTTCGGCCAGCGCCATACCGATGAAGGTGTCGAGTACATGATCGCGTCCGAGAGCGTATCGCTGGACGTGCTCGGCTTCACCCTGATCCGCGACCTGGCGCCGGGCGAGGCGGTCTACATCACCGAAGAGGGCAAGCTGTTCACCCGTCAGTGCGCGGCCAACCCGCAGTATGCGCCCTGCATCTTCGAGCACGTTTACCTGGCGCGCCCGGACTCGATCATGGACGGTATCTCGGTGTACAAGGCGCGTCTGCGCATGGGCGAGAAGCTGGCCGACAAGATCCTGCGCGAGCGTCCGGATCATGACATCGACGTGGTCATCCCGATTCCTGACACCAGCCGTACCGCGGCGTTGGAGCTGGCCAATCACCTGGGCGTGAAATTCCGCGAAGGTTTCGTCAAGAACCGCTACATCGGCCGCACCTTCATCATGCCCGGCCAGGCGGCGCGCAAGAAATCCGTACGGCAGAAGCTCAACGCCATCGAGCTGGAGTTCCGCGGCAAGAACGTGATGCTGGTGGACGACTCCATCGTCCGTGGCACCACCTGCAAGCAGATCATTCAGATGGCCCGCGAGGCCGGCGCGAAGAATGTCTACTTCTGCTCGGCAGCCCCGGCGGTGCGCTACCCGAACGTCTACGGCATCGACATGCCCAGCGCCCATGAGCTGATCGCCCATGGCCGCAGCACCGAGGAGGTCTGCGAGCTGATCGGTGCCGACTGGCTGGTTTATCAGGACCTGCCGGACCTGATCGAAGCGGTCAGCGGCAGCAAGAAGATCAAGATCGACAACTTCGACTGCGCGGTGTTCGACGGCAAGTACGTCACCGGCGACGTCGACGAGGCATACCTGGACAAGATCGAGCAGGCGCGCAACGATGCCAGCAAGGTCAAGTCGCAGGCAGTCAGCGCGATCATCGATCTGTATAACAACTGATTCGAGCGGGCAGGGCAGTGGTCCTGCCCGTTTCGGTGATGCGCACGGCGCACCACCGGTCCGTAGCCCGGATGCAATCCGGGGGAATGTCACCCTGAATTTCCCGGATTGCATCCGGGCTACTTTTTGTGAGGTAGCGATATGGCTGTGGAATGGGAAGCCGGCAGGCTTGATAGTGACCTGGATGGCGTAGGCTTCGACACCCTGGCGGTGCGTGCTGGCCAGCACCGTTCGCCTGAGGGCGAGCATGGCGAAGCGTTGTACCTGACGTCCAGTTACGTGTTCCGCACCGCTGCCGATGCCGCTGCGCGCTTTGCTGGCGAAGTGCCGGGCAACGTCTATTCGCGCTACACCAACCCCACCGTACGCACCTTCGAGGAGCGCATTGCCGCACTGGAAGGCGCCGAGCAGGCGGTGGCGACCGCTTCCGGCATGTCGGCGATCCTCGCCATCGTCATGAGCCTGTGCAGCGGCGGCGACCACGTACTGGTGTCGCGCAGCGTGTTCGGCTCCACCATCAGCCTGTTCGAGAAGTACCTCAAGCGCTTCGGCATCGAGGTGGATTACGTGCCACTGGCCGATCTCGATGCCTGGCAGGGCGCGTTCAAGCCCAATACCAAGCTGCTGTTCGTCGAGTCGCCGTCCAACCCGCTGGCTGAACTGGTGGATATCGCTGCACTGGCGGAGATCGCCCATGCCCGCGGCGCGCTGCTGGCAGTGGACAACTGCTTCTGCACGCCGGCCCTGCAGCAGCCGCTTAAGCTCGGCGCCGATATCGTCATGCATTCGGCGACCAAGTATATCGATGGCCAGGGCCGTGGCCTGGGCGGTGTGGTGGCGGGGCGTAGCGAGCAGATGAAGGAAGTGGTCGGTTTCCTGCGTACCGCCGGTCCCACCCTGAGCCCGTTCAACGCCTGGATGTTCGTCAAGGGCCTGGAAACCCTGCGCATCCGTATGCGTGCGCAGAGTGAGAGTGCCCTGCAGCTGGCGCTGTGGCTGGAGCAGCAGCCGCAGGTCGAGCGCGTGCATTACGCGGGGCTGCCCAGCCATCCGCAGCACGAGCTGGCGAAAAAGCAGCAGAGCGCCTTCGGTGCGGTGGTCAGTTTCGAGGTCAAGGGTGGCCGTGATGCCGCCTGGAAGGTGATCGATGCCACACGCGTCATCTCCATCACCACCAACCTCGGCGACACCAAGACCACTGTCGCCCATCCGGCTACCACCTCCCATGGCCGCCTGACTCCGCAGGAGCGTGCCAACGCCGGTATTCGCGACAACTTGATCCGCGTCGCTGTGGGCCTGGAAGAGCTGGAAGACCTCAAGGCGGATCTGGCGCGCGGCCTGGCTGCGCTCTGAGCATGCTGGAGTGGGGGACGAATGACACGCCCAACAACGGGCGTGTCGCGTTGGTCACCGGAGCCGCGCGTGGCATCGGCCTGGGTATCAGTGCCTGGCTGATCACCGAGGGTTGGCAGGTGGTGTTGGCCGACGTCGACCGCGAGCGTGGCTCCAGAGTGGCACGTGCTTTGGGTGATAACGCCTGGTTCGTGGCCATGGATGTGGCCAAGGAAGATCAGGTAAGCGTCGGCGTCGCTGAGGTGCTGGGTCAGTTCGGGCGTCTCGATGCGCTGGTGTGCAATGCGGCTATCTCCGATCCGCACACGCCGCCGCTGGAGTCGCTCGACCTCAAGCGCTGGAATCGTCTGCTGGCGGTCAACCTGACCGGCGCCATGCTGCTGGCCAAGCACTGTGCGCCATATTTGCGTGGGCATCGCGGCGCCATCGTCAATATCGCCTCCACCCGCGCCAGCCAGTCCGAGGCCGATTGCGAGGCGTACGCTGCGAGCAAGGGCGGGTTGGTTGCGCTCACTCACGCGCTGTCGATCAGCCTGGGCCCGGAGGTGCGCGTCAACTGCGTCAGCCCAGGCTGGATCGACTCTCGCGACCCGTCGCAGCAGCGCCTGGAGCCGCTGTCGGTGTTCGATCATGCGCAACATCCGGTCGGCCGTGTGGGTACCGTGGAGGATGTAGCGGCGCAGGTCGCCTGGCTGCTCTCCGATGCGGCCGGTTTCGTCACCGGACAGGAGTTCATCATCGACGGCGGCATGAGTCGCAAGATGATCTATCAGGATTGAATGCCTGTGGGAGCGAGCTCTGCTCGCGGAACGTGGTCTTGAAACCTTCGCGAGCAGAACTCGCTCCTACCGATGCGACAGAAACGAAAAAGGCTCCCGAAGGAGCCTTTTTCATATCTGGCCGAATTACATGTTGGGGTAATTCGGGCCACCGGTGCCTTCCGGCGCAACCCAGGTGATGTTCTGGGCCGGGTCCTTGATGTCGCAGGTCTTGCAGTGCACGCAGTTCTGCGCGTTGATCTGGAACTTCTTCTCGCCGTCTTCCTGCGTCACCACCTCGTACACGCCGGCCGGGCAGTAGCGCTGCGCCGGTTCGTCGTACAGCGGCAGGTTCTTCGCCAGCGGAATGCTCGGGTCGGTGAGCTTCAGGTGGCAGGGCTGCTCTTCTTCGTGGTTGGTGTTGGAGAGGAACACCGAGCTCAGTTTGTCGAAGCTCAGTTTGCCGTCCGGTTTCGGGTAGGCGATCTTCGCGCACTCGGCTGCAGGCTTCAGGCAGGCGTAATCCGGCTTGTTGTCGTGCAGGGTGAAGGGCGCCTTGCCGCCGAAGATGTTCTGGTCCAGCCAGTTGATGCCGCCGCCGACGATGGCGCCGTACTTGTGGATGGCCGCACCGAAGTTGCGGCTGCGGAACAGTTCGTCGTACAGCCAGCTGGCCTTGAAGCCATCGACATAGTTGCTCAGCTCGTCGCCGCCTTCGCGGCCGGCTGCCAGGGCTTCGGTGATGGCGTCGGCAGCCAGCATGCCGGACTTCATCGCAGTGTGGCTGCCCTTGATCTTGGCGAAGTTCAGGGTGCCGAGGTCACAGCCGATCAGGGCGCCGCCCGGGAAGACCATCTTCGGCAGCGAATTCAGGCCGCCCTTGCTGATGGCGCGTGCGCCGTAGGCAACGCGCTTGCCACCTTCCAGGTACTGGGCAATTACCGGGTGGTGCTTGTAACGCTGGAATTCGTCGAACGGCGACAGGTGCGGGTTGGCGTAGGACAGATCGATGATCAGGCCGACCACGACCTGGTTGTTCTCCAGGTGGTAGAGGAAGGAGCCACCGGTATTGTCGGTGCCCATGATGTCCATCGGCCAACCGGCGGTGTGCACCACCAGGCCTTGTTCATGCTTGGCCGGGTCGATGTCCCAGATTTCCTTGATGCCGATGCCGTAGTGCTGGGCGTCGGCTTCGCTGTCGAGCTTGTATTTCTTGATCAGTTGCTTGCCGATGTGACCACGGCAGCCTTCGGCGAACAGGGTGTACTTGGCACGTAGTTCCATGCCGGGGGTGTAGTAGCCTTCCTTGGGGTTGCCTTCACGGTCGACACCCAAGTCACCGGTGACGATGCCGCGTACCACGCCATTCTCGTCGATCAGCGCTTCCTGAGCGGCGAAGCCCGGGTAGATCTCGACGCCCAGGTTCTCGGCCTGCTGGGCCAGCCAGCGGCACAGGTTGCCCAGGGAAATGATGTAATTGCCTTCGTTGTGCATGGTTTTCGGCACAAAGAAGTCAGGAATTCGGGTAGCCTTGTCAGCGTCGCGCAGCAGATAGATGTCATCGCGCTTGACCGGGGTGTTCAGCGGGGCGCCGAGTTCTTTCCAGTCGGGGAAGAGTTCGTTCAGGGCGCGCGGTTCGAACACCGCACCAGAGAGGATGTGAGCACCAACTTCGGAGCCTTTCTCGACCACGCAGACGCTGATCTCCTGACCCGCTTCAGCGGCTTTCTGCTTCAGTCGGCAGGCGGCGGACAGTCCGGACGGGCCGGCGCCGACGATGACGACGTCGAACTCCATAAATTCGCGTTCCACAGGCTATCTCCTACTCAAGGCTCTTCGATATTTTATGTTGGAGGGCGCGGCTCGCTCCCTAAGCACGGCGTGGGCATTATATCTACACCCTCTCAGCGGGCCAATACAAACGTTTGTTTGAATTTTCTGTAGGCCTGTTAGAATCCTACTACATCGCGGATGACCGGCCAGTTCGCTGTATTGACCGGGCCAGGCCGCGGGGTCAAGATACGGGCGGTTTTGCGCTCGCCGTCTGAGCTGAAAGGTTGGTTGCGGCCGATTTTGCATCACCGGCCAGGCTCGCCTTGGCGACATTCTTATTCACCGGAGAGTAACGAGGAATCCATGAAGGTTCTTGTAGCTGTCAAACGAGTGGTTGACTACAACGTCAAGGTTCGCGTCAAGGCGGACAACAGCGGCGTCGACCTCGCCAACGTCAAGATGTCCATGAACCCCTTCTGCGAAATCGCCGTGGAAGAAGCCGTACGCCTGAAGGAGAAAGGCGTGGCGAGCGAAATCGTCGTCGTCTCCATCGGCCCGGCTACCGCCCAGGAGCAACTGCGCACCGCGCTGGCTCTGGGTGCCGACCGCGCCATCCTGGTCGAATCCAATGACGAGCTGAACTCCCTGGCCGTGGCCAAGCTGCTCAAGGCAGTGGTCGACAAGGAGCAGCCGCAGCTGGTGATCATGGGCAAGCAGGCCATCGACAGCGACAACAACCAGACCGGCCAGATGCTGGGCGCCCTGACTGGCTTCGGCCAAGGCACCTTCGCCTCCAAGGTCGAAGTGGCTGGCGACAAGGTCAACGTCACCCGTGAGATCGATGGCGGTCTGCAGACCGTTGCGCTGAACCTGCCGGCGATCGTCACCACCGACCTGCGTCTGAACGAGCCGCGCTACGCGTCGCTGCCGAACATCATGAAGGCCAAGAAGAAGCCGCTGGAAACCGTTACCCCGGACGCTCTGGGCGTTTCCACCGCCTCCACCGTCAAGACCCTGAAAGTCGAAGCGCCGGCTGCTCGCAGCGCTGGCATCAAGGTCAAGTCCGTGGCTGAACTGGTCGAGAAACTGAAGAACGAGGCGAAGGTAATCTAAATGACTATCCTGGTTATCGCTGAACACACCAATGCCGCTCTGGCTGCCGCGACCCTGAACACCGTTGCTGCTGCGCAGAAAATCGGTGGCGACATTCACGTTCTGGTAGCCGGTGCCAACGCTGGCGCTGCTGCCGAAGCCGCGGCCAAGATCGCTGGCGTGGCCAAGGTTCTGGTTGCCGACAACGCTGCCTATGCCAACCAGCTGCCGGAGAACGTCGCTCCGCTGGTAGCCGAACTCGGCAAGGGCTACAGCCACATCCTGGCTGCCGCCACCAGCAACGGCAAGAACATCCTGCCGCGCGTCGCTGCTGCCCTGGACGTCGATCAGATCTCCGAGATCATCGCCGTTGAAAGCGCCGACACCTTCAAGCGTCCGATCTATGCCGGTAACGCCATCGCCACTGTGCAGTCCTCGGCTGCCATCAAGGTGATCACCGTGCGTAGCACCGGTTTCGACGCCGCTGCTGCCGAAGGCGGCAGCGCTGCCGTTGAAGCCGTTTCCGGCCCGGCTGACGCCGGCAAGTCCGCCTTCGTTGGCGAGGAACTGGCCAAGTCCGACCGTCCGGAACTGACCGCTGCCAAGATCGTCGTTTCCGGCGGCCGTGGCATGGGCAATGGCGACAACTTCAAGCACCTGTACGCCCTGGCCGACAAGCTGGGCGCTGCCGTCGGTGCTTCCCGCGCTGCCGTCGACGCCGGCTTCGTGCCGAACGACATGCAGGTCGGTCAGACCGGCAAGATCGTTGCGCCGCAGCTGTACATCGCCGTCGGTATCTCCGGCGCGATCCAGCACCTGGCCGGCATGAAGGACTCCAAGGTGATCGTCGCGATCAACAAGGACGAAGAGGCGCCGATCTTCCAGGTGGCCGACTACGGTCTGGTTGCTGATCTATTCGAAGCCGTACCGGAGCTGGAAAAGTCGGTCTAAGCCGCTTTTCCCGCAACGAAAAAACCCGCTCACCAGAGCGGGTTTTTTATTGCCTGCGTGTGCGCAGTGTCACTTCAGGCCTTCTAGAAACTGCCGGTAGAGCAGGGCGCTTTCTTCGGGGCGCTCGAGCATGGGGGCGTGGCCGACGTTGTCCATGATCACCACGCTGGGTTTGCCTAGCAGCGGCTGCATGACCTCGATGCTGGATACGTCCAGCACCCGGTCCTGTTTGCCCCAAAGCAGCAAGGTGGGGGCCTGGATTTTCGCCAGTTCGGGCTCCAATGGGATGGCGCGCTCCACCAGTTGCTTGAATACCCGTTCATAGTGCGCAGCCTTGGCCATGGAGCGCTCGCCCAGATATCGCTTGAGCGACTCGGGCAGATAGGGAGGTTCGACGAAGATGAATTGCAGCAGATTGTCGAAATCCTGCGGTTGCTTGACCACCAGTGGATTGGGCGCACCACCGGTCAGCAATCGATACAGTTCGCTCTTGTGCGGGCTGTCGATTCCGGCGTTGGCCAATAGCGCCAGCGAACGAACACGATCCGGGTAGCGTGCCGCGAAGAGTGCGGCGATGTGTCCCCCCATCGAATTGCCCAGCAGATGAGCCTGCTGGACGCCCATGGCATCGAGAATATCCGCCAGCCGTTCGGCCTGGGTGCCGACATCGTAGCTGCCAGGTGGCAGGTCGCTGTCACCGAAGCCGGGCAGGTCCAATGCGATGACGCGATAGTCCTTGGTCAGGTGGCGAGAAAAACGCAACCAGTTATCCTTGTCTGCAGCGAAACCGTGGAGCAACACCAGGGTTTCGCCACTCGCCGGTCCTCCCTGGTAGTAATGGATGTTAAGATCGCGGACAGATAGCCGCTCGTGACTGAGCCCGGCGCGCTGTTGCTCTATCAGGCGCAGGCTGGTCAACTGAGTGGCCGGGAAGAAATACAGCGTTGCTGAGGCAGCGAGAAGCAGTAGCAGCAAAGCGAGCAGCAGTTTTTTCATGGCGCGTCCTTATCGCGAATTATTCCGGCGGCGCCACTAAGCTAGCATGAACACAGAGGATGCCGGGGTGCTAGGGTCTGTACGAAAAGTCGCCGAGCGAAGGTCAGGTGAGGCAAAAATAGGTGAGGAACGGACTGGGCTCGCATTCGAGTTTACGAGCTGTAAATGAGCATTCCGAACCTGTTTTTAACGAAGCATCACCGAGCGCAGGCATTTTTTGTACAGAGCCCAAATCTATCCTGCCAATCAACGCATAAACCGAGAGTAGCCAATGCCTGAGCGTTGTCTGTTTAAGTCGCTGTTGCTGTGGTGCGCCCTGGTCGTTATGCCGACTGCAGCCCTGGCCGTTGGTAAATGCGAGCGCCTGGTGGCGACCGGTAATCCGGAATATCCCCCCTATCTCTGGCGTGATCCGCAGAATCCGCAGCAGCTGATCGGCGCCAATGCCGATCTGCTCAAACACCTGGCAAAAGAACTCGGTGTGGTGGTTGACGTGATCTACACCGGGCCCTGGTCGCGAGCGCAGGATGAGGTGCGTACCGGGCGTGTCGACCTGATCGCTGGGGCCTTCATCACTCTGCCGCGGTTGGAGCACATGGACTACGTGCACCCTGCGTTCTTCTATACGCCCAGCGTGGTTTGGGTGCGCAAGGGCGAAGCATTTCCCTACGGCAGCTGGATCGACTTGCAGGGGCATACTGGCGACACCCTGGTGGGCAACAGTTTTGGTCAGCAGTTCGATACCTTCGCCAAGCAGAACCTGAAGCTCGAGGGCGTCTCCAGCTTGACTCAGGCGTTCCAGAAGTTGCTGCTTGGCCGCACCGACTATGTGCTCTACGAGCGCTACCCAGGCTTGGCGCTCGCCGAGACGCTGGGCATGGAAGATGATCTGGAGGTGCTGGACCCGCCGATTTCCAGCGAAGGCCTCTACCTTACCCTGTCGCATAATTCGGCGTGCAACGAGCCCTGGCTACGCGGCCAGCTGGCGCGAAATATGGCAGAAATGGTCGCCGCCGGGCTGCCTGAGCAGTTCCTGCAACGCAATCTGGAACTATGGAAGGCACAGCAGATGCAGCCTGATCCGGTTGGCGACGTCACTCAGTAGGAAATTTTCGTGATCAATCGAACCCTTCCCTTGCTGCTGGCGCTGGGCCTGACGGCCTGTGCCAGCGATCCTGCTCCCATCGAGCAGATGCGGCTGACCGAACAGGCGTTGGCGCAGACCAAATCCCTGGGGGTGGTCAGCGAACAGTCCGCGTCACTTCACCAGGCTGAAGAGAAGTTCGCGCAGGCCCAGGTGGCCATGCAGGACGGTGAACACAAGCAGGCGCGCCTACTGGCCGAACAGGCCGAGCTGGATGCGCGCCTGGCTGAAGCTGAGCACCTCAATGCCAAAGGTCGGGAGCAACTGACCGAACTCAATCAACGCATCGGCCGTCTGCGCCAGCAACTGGGAGCCATGTGATGAAGGCTTTTGGTCATCTGGGCGGTCTGATGCTGGTCGGTACGCTGTTGAGTGGTTGTGCGTCCAGTCAGCTGGCGAGTGAGCAGGCTCTGGAAGAAGCGCGTCTGAGTTTTCAGTCGGTCAAGGAAGATCCCAGCGTGCTGCGCGCCGCACCCAAGGACGTGATTCGCGCAGGCGAATCGCTGGGTCGTGCCGAGCGCCTGTCCAGTTACTGGGGTAGTGGCGACGATGTGCGTCATTACGCCTACCTCAGCCAGCGCTATGCCGAGATCGCCCGGCAACACAGCGATATCAGTCTCAACCAGGAACGCGCAGCCAAGCTCGAGCTGGAACGCCAGCGTCTGCAGTTGACCCTGCGCGAAGCCAAGCTGATGAGCGTGCAGCAGCACAACGGCTGGTTGGAAGAGCAGATGGTCAGCCTCGCCACCAACGAGACCGAGCGCGGCCTGGTGATGACCCTGGGCGATATGTTGTTCGACGCCGGTCGCGCCGATCTGCAACCAGCAGCCAACCGTACGGTGCTCAAACTCGTGCAGTTCCTGCAGATCAATCCGCAGCGCCGCGTGCGGATCGAGGGCTATACCGACAACACGGGCGATGCCGCCGAGAATCTCGAACTGTCGCGCGCGCGCGCGCAGGCTGTGGCCGATCTGCTGGTGGATCTGGGCGTGGAAGCCAAGCGTATTCAGATCGCCGGTTACGGTGTCGACTTCCCGGTTGCGGAAAATGCGTCGGCACGTGGCCGCGCGCAGAATCGGCGGGTGGAAATCGTCTTCTCCGACGAGCGAGGCCAGCTTGGTGCCGAGCGCTGAGCGAAATGCCTGACAAAACCCCGGCAGAGTCCGGGGTTTTTTATGCACTGAAAATGGCGACGATGCCGTGCCCGATTGGCAAGCAATGGCGTAAGGGAAAACAGATCGTATCTGTGCCGGTACAATTGTGTAGCAATAGGTTACTGTTATGCTCCAGTGACCACGGAGGATATCGCCATGACCAATCTGCTGCTCTATCAACGTATCGCCCAGCAGTTGGCCGAGGATATTCGTCGCGGTGTTTACCAGCCTGGCGAGCGCGTGCCTTCGGTGCGCAAGATGAGTGCTCAGCTCAATGTCAGCCACGCCACGGTGTTGCAGGCCTACGCCAACCTCGAAGATCAGGGATTGATTCGTGCACGCCCGCAATCGGGCTTCTACGTGCACCAGACGCCAGCGCTGACCGCGCCGACGCCGGATATCGCCAAGGTCGAGCGACCAGGTCTGGTCACCCGCGCCAGCATTATCAACCAGGTGCTTACCGAGTCGCGCCGCGAGGGCGTATTTCCGCTGGGCGCCGCGGTGCCGCATGTCGATTACCTGCCGGTGCGCGCATTGCACCAGCAACTGGCCAAGGTCACCCGTTTTCACAGCCCGCGCGCCTTCAGCTACATGTTCAGCCCCGGCTTCGAGCCGTTGCGCCGCCAGGTGGCGATCCGCATGCGCGATGCCGGCGTGGTGGTCGATCCGTCCGAGGTGGTGATCACCCATGGCTGCGTCGATGCGCTGCAGATGAGCCTGCGTGTGCTGACCAAGCCGGGCGATCTCATCGCGGTAGAGTCGCCAACCTATTACGGGCTGCTGCAACTGGCCGATCTGCTGGGGCTCAAGGTCATCGAGATTCCCTGCGACCCGACTACCGGCATCAGCCTTGAAGCGCTGCAACTGGCGGCCAACCAGTGGCCCATCAAGGCGTTGGTGCTGACTGCGCGGCTGTCCAACCCGCTGGGCGGCACCATCCCCGAGGAGCGTCAGCGTCAGTTGTTGCGCCTGGCCGGTGATTACGATTTCCAGATCGTCGAAGACGATATCTACGGCGAGCTGATGTTCGAGCAGGGGCCGCCCAAGGCACTGAAGTCGCATGATCGCGACAGCCGGGTGATCTATTGCTCGAGTTTCTCCAAGACCCTGTCACCGGGTGTGCGTATCGGCTGGATCGTCGCCGGCAAGTATCAGGACGAGATCCAGCGGCTGCAGACCTTTTCCACCCATTCGGCGTGCAGCGTCACCCAGATGGCGGTGGCGGCTTATCTGGAGAACGGTGGCTATGACCGCCATCTGCGGCATATTCGCCAGGAGTACCGCAAGAACCTCAATGCCTTCCAGCTGGCGGTGCAGCAGTACTTTCCGGTCGGCACGCAGATGACCCGGCCCAAGGGCGGCTTTATCCTCTGGGTCAGCCTGCCGGCGCGGGTCAATACCAAGGATCTGCACGTGCGCGCGCTGCAGCAGGGTATCTCGATCGCGCCGGGGCTGATCTTCAGCAACACCGAGCAGTTCAATCATTGCGTGCGGCTCAACTGCGGCATTCCTTGGAACCGCGAAGCCGAAAGGGCGCTGATGACTCTGGGCATGTTGGCCACGCAGTTGTGCCAGGAGGCGGGCGGTTCCTGGGAAGGTTGAGAAAGCACGTCCTGGGTTAACCCGTTTCATCGAGGGGCTGCGTCTACCTGAGCGAAGGTCTCGTGCCATTGCTCAGGAGGTGCACCATGTCTGCTTGTTCCTTGTTGCTCGTTCGTCCGTTCGCCGTCGGTTTTTCGGCCAGCGCCTTGCTGCTGCTCGCCGCTTGCAGCGCCTCCAGCCCGGAGCCGGAAGTACAGGCCAGTCCGGCCCCGGCGTCACCGCTCGTACGCGAGCGCCTGGCTGCGCCCGCAGCGGCCGAGATGCGTGCCGAGGCTAGCCACAAGCGTCTGGCGACCCTGGCTCACGCACCGTCTCCCATCGCCGATGTCCTGCCGCCGGGCTACCGTGACGAATCGCGCGAGCAGTATCAGGCCTACGCCGATAACCCGGTTTTCGCTGTCGCCGAGACGCCGGTGTCCACCTTCAGCATCGATGTTGATACCGGTAGCTACGCCAACGTGCGGCGCTTCCTCAATGGCGGGCAACTGCCACCGAAGGACGCCGTGCGTCTGGAGGAACTGGTCAACTACTTTCCCTACGCCTACCCGTTGCCGCAGGGCGATGCGCCTTTCGGCGTCAGCACTGAACTGGCGGTGACGCCGTGGAATCCGCAAACGCGCCTGCTGCGCATCGCCATCAAGGCGTCGGATCGCAGCGTTGAGGAGCTGCCGCCGGCCAACCTGGTATTCCTGGTGGATGTGTCCGGCTCGATGCATCGCCGTGAAGGCCTGCCGATGGTGCAGGGCACCCTGAAATTGCTGGTCGAGCAGTTGCGCCCGCAGGATCGCGTCTCGCTGGTCACCTATGCCGGTGACAGCCAGGTGGTGCTCGATTCCACGCCCGGCAGCGACAAGGCGAAGATCCGTGCGGCCATCGATCAACTCAGCGCCGGTGGTTCGACGGCAGGGGAGTCGGGCATCCAGCTGGCCTACCAGCAGGCGGGCAAGCACCTGATCGAAGGCGGCATCAATCGCATCCTGCTGGCCACCGATGGTGACTTCAACGTCGGCATCAGCGACTTCGACAGCCTCAAGCAACTGGCTGCCGATAAGCGCAAGAGCGGCGTCTCGCTGACCACCCTGGGTTTTGGCGTGGACAACTACAACGAGCGCCTGATGGAGCAACTGGCCGACGCCGGTAACGGCAACTACGCCTACATAGACAACCTGCGCGAGGCGCGCAAGGTGCTGGTGGATCAGCTCGCGTCGACCCTGGCCAACGTGGCCAGCGACGTGAAACTGCAACTGGAATTCAACCCGAGCGAGGTCAGCGAGTACCGCCTGCTGGGCTACGAAAACCGTGCGCTCAAGCGCGAGGATTTCAGCAATGACAAGGTCGATGCCGGTGATATTGGCGCCGGGCACACCGTCACCGCGCTCTACGAGATCGTCCCGGCGGGCGGTAAAGGCTGGCTGGAGCCACTGCGTTATCAGGCCACTGCCCAGCCAGCGAGTAAGAGTGGCGAGCTGGCCTGGTTGCGGATTCGCTACAAGGCCCCAGGCGAGGCGGCCAGCCGGATGCTGGAGCGGCCTATCGCACGTGCCGAGGCCAAGCCGATGAACGCCGCCAGCGAGGATCTGCGCTTCGCCGCTGCGGTAGCCGCATTCGCTCAGCAGCTCAAGGACGGTCGCTACACCGGCGACTTCGATCTGGCGCAGAGCATCGCGCTGGCGCGCTCGGGCAAGGGCGAGGATCGCTTCGGTCTGCGTGGCGAGTTCATCCAACTGGCCGAAATCGCCCAGAGCCTGCACACTTCCGGCTCCACCCCTGTACGAGCTCAGCAGTGAACGCACCTCTCACGGATGACGACGCCGCTTTGTTGCGGCGTTACCGCCGAGGCGATGCCGCGGCCTTTAATGCGCTCTACCAGCGCCATCGGCTGGGCCTGTTTCGCTTTCTGCTCGGCCTGTGCGGCGATCACTCCCTGGCCGAAGAAGTGTTCCAGGAAACCTGGATGAGCCTGGTGCGAAGTCAGAGCGAACAGCGCGAGGCGGTGCTGTTCAAGACCTGGCTGTACCAGATCGCCCGTAACCGCCTGATCGACCACTGGCGCAAGACGGGCCGCCATCAGGCCGGGCATGACGAATACGATGAAGGCCAGCATGCCCAGGCCGATCCGCAACCCGGCCCGGAGCAGCAATGGGGCCTGAGTCGCGACAGTGAGCGGCTGCAAGCAGCGCTGGCCGATTTGCCGGAAGATCAGCGCGAAGTGTTCCTGCTGCGCGCCCATGGCGACCTGGAACTGAACGAGATTGCCGAGTTGACCCGCACGCCGGCCGAGACGGTCAAGAGCCGTCTGCGCTATGCCCTGCAGAAGCTGCGCCGGCTGCTGGCCACCGAGGAGTTGTCCGCATGAAAGATGAACGAGAACCTCTGGATCACGAGCAGGCGCTGCTGGCGCATTTCCGTGCCCATGGCAGCGGCGAACCCTCGGCCGAGCTGGATGCGCGCATCTTGACGGCGGCAAGTGCGGCTGCCCGTGAAACGCAGCAGGCCCAGATCGACAGCGACAACGCCGGATGGGTGCAGCGCCTGCACCAATGGCTGTTCGGCAGTGGCCGCCAGCGCTGGTCGGTGGCGGTGGCCGGGCTGGCTTGTGTCGGGATCGGCGTCAGCCTGACCTGGCGCACGCTGGAGCAGACGCCGGATGCTTTCGATGCCGTGCCGCCCAGCGTGGCCATGAGCCCCGCCGCACCGGCGCCGATAGCGGCCAAGCGTGCGCCAGGGCAGGAGGCGATTGCGCCTATGGCTGCCCCGCAGGAACGCATGAGAAGTCAGGCCATGGCACGCCAGGCGCCGTCTGCCGATATGGCTGAGGCACCGCTGGCCAGTAGCGCTGCGCTGGCGCCCATGGCCGAACTGGTGATCCGGAGCGAACCACGCGAGGCGCTGCTGCGTCTGCTGGAGCTGCGCAAGGCGGGTGAGCAGGAGGAGGCGCAGCGGTTGCTGGAGCAGCTAAAGGCCGACTATCCACACCTGGATATCGAGGCTGAGCTCGCTCATCTGGCCACCGAGTCGCCGAGTGAATGAGGCACGAGGTAAAAGTCGTGTAAGTCGGCTTGTCAGGCGCGCCCAGGCGGAGGAGCATGGGCGCGTTACTGATCGAGCTACCCTTGTCCCATGATGCGTAAGTCCATTCTTCTATTGCTGTGCCTGGGTTGGCTAAGCGCCTGTGAGCGTGAGCCGGAACCCGTTGCACAGCAGCCCGCGCCAGCGCCGGCAGTGGTCACTGCAACTGCGCCCGTTGCCGATGTCGCCAAGCCAGAGCCTGTCGAACCAGCACCGCCTGCCAAGGTGGTCGAAAGCAAGCCCGTGCCCGCGGCCAAACCGCCCGTCGTCGCCAAGCCCAAGCCTGTTGTAGCGCCACCGCCCAAGCCGGTGGAGCCTGAATCGAAACTGGCATTGGATCTGAGCGTGCCGCAGGAGCTGTTCGAGCAGGCGCTGGAAAGCGAAACCCGCGAGGGTCTCTCTCCCTTGCTGCCGCCGCTGTTTGGCGAGAAACCCGAAGTCCAGAGCCCGTTCCAGATCAGTGGTCGGCTGATCAGCAACGAACGGGTCGACGACTACTGGGACTCCATCGAAGGCGCTGAGCTGCAGTTCGAGTTCAAGCAGTAGCAGGGGACGGCGCACCCTACCCATGGCCGAGCTTCATTCTGCTCAGAAACGGTAGTGTCGCTGTTCGATGGCTGCATGCAGTTCGCCATCCAACCACTGAAAGCTGTTCGAGCCAGGCAAGCGCACGTAGAGCGGACCGTCGACCTGGCGTGGGTCATAGCCGGCCTGCTTCAGATCCGTCTTCTTGTACTTGAATGTACCGGTGGTCTCGACTTCGTCTAGCAGGCGCACGAACAGCGGCGCGGCGTAAGCCGGCAGCTCCGCGTCGAGGTGGGCGGCCAGCGCGGCGCCGTCCAGCTCAAGGCCTTGTGCCAGGCGCAGTGCAGCCATGCCGCAGCGGCCATTGGTGCCGGGAATCTCCACGCCGTAGACCACCGCATCCTCCACACCGGGGAAGGCCCCGAGCACGTTTTCCACTTCGGTAGTGGAGACGTTCTCGCCTTTCCAGCGGAAGGTATCGCCGAGGCGGTCGACGAACTGCGCGTGCTTGCAACCGATATCGCGCATCAGGTCGCCGGTGTTGAACCAGGCGTCGCCCTTCTTGAACACGTCGCGCAGGATCGCCGCCTCGCTCTTGGCCGGATCGGTGTAGCCGTCGAACGGCCATTTGGCGCTGATCTCGCTGATCAGCAGACCGGCCTCGCCCTTGTCGGCCTTTTGCAGAAAGCCCTTCTTACAGCGGATCGGCCGATCATTCTCCAGGTCGTAGCGGACGATGGCGTAGGTAGCCGGTGTGTAACCGACGGTATTGTCGAAATTGAAGACGTTGGTGAAGCCGATATTGCCTTCGCTGGAGGCGTAGAACTCGGTGATCTGCTCAACGCCGAAGCGCTGCTTGAACTCGGCCCAGATCGAGGGGCGCAGGCCATTGCCGATCATGCAGCGCAGACTGTTGCCCTGTTCGGCCGGATGCACGGGCTGGTTGAGCAGATAGCGGCACAGTTCGCCGATGTAGCCGAAGCAGGTGGCGTTGTAGCGTTGCACGTCGCTCCAGAAGGCACTGGCGGAGAACCTGCGGCGTAGGGCGATGGCCGCGCCGCCGGCCAGGGCTGCGCTCCAGCACACGGTGACGGCGTTGTTGTGGTAGCAGGGCAGGGTGAGGTAGAGCACGTCGCGTTCGTTCAGCGTCAGGCCGGAATGACCGAAGCCGCCATAGGCCTTGATCCACTTGCCGTGGCTCATGATCGAGGCCTTGGGCAGGCCGGTGGTGCCGGAGGTGTAGATCAGGAAGCAGGCGTCCGTCATGCGTACGCGCTGGCTGTCCGGCGGGTTGTCCTCGGCCTGGCCGCTGGCGATCTGCATGAGGTTGAGCCAGCCGTCCGGCGCCTGGCCGGGATCACGCAGGCAATCCTGATCGGCGATCCAGTAGCGACACGCCTGCTGGTTGTGCAGCTGCGACGTGATTTCGTCGAAGGCGCCGCGCAGTTCGTCACCGATGACCAGGAAGCCGGACTTTACCAGGTTGAAACTATGCGCCAGTACCTTGCCGCGCTGGGTGGTGTTGATCAGGGCGCCGACCGCACCGAGCTTGCTCAGTGCCGCGAGGATCGCCAGCAATTCCAGGCGGTTCTCCAGCATTACCGCGACCACGTCGCCATGGCCGACGCCCTCGGCCTTGAGCGCCCAGGCCAGGCGGTTGGCCCAGGCATTGAAGGCGCGATAGCTGAGCTGGCGGTTTTCATCCATCAGCGCCGGGCGCTCGGGGTGGCGCTCGGCAGCGCGCTGTAGGGCCCAGGCCAGTGACAGGTTCTTCTCGCGGTTACGGATGCCGGCGTAGTACAGGCCGCGCAGCATGCGCGGCACGCGTGGCAGGTGCTGCGGCAGGTGGGCCAGGAAGCGGAAGGGCGAAATCAGATCGGCTTGGCTCATGGGGCTCGCACTTGGCTGTTATGGATTGGGGGCGAGTTCTGACTCTAGTCAGCCTAGCGACCACCAGCCATGGCTCTGGTGCACTCAGCGGCGGGCAGATCGGCAAATAGCCTTGCCGCTCGTAGGGGGCGCGCGGCGCACCCTACGGATCGAGGCTCGCGCGTAGCCCGGATGCAATCCGGGTAAATCCGCGCGCGGGATCCCCGGATTGCATCCGGGCTACGAAACCAACGCATCCGAGGCTTCAATCGACGAACAGATCCGGCACCAGGCTGCCGCCTGCGGGATCGAAGCGGTACTGCTCGAAGTCGCTGACGCCCCGTTCGCGCAGGATGTCCTCGTCGATCAGCAGGCGCCCGGTGAGGCTGCGGCCTTCGCTACTCAGGATCGCATGCGCCGCGTCGGCCATGATCGCCGTAGTGCGTGCCCGCTTGAAGGCGTCGCGGCTGCCCAGTTCGAACTCGATAGCGGCGGTGGCGATCATGGTTTTCGGCCACAGCGAGTTGACGCTGATGCCGTATTTCTTGAACTCCTCGCTCATGCCCAGGGTGAGCATGCTCATGCCGTACTTGGTGACGGTGTAGGGGCCGTGCTGGGCAAACCACTTGGCGTCGAGGTTGAGCGGCGGGGAGAGGTTGAGGATATGTCCGCCGGCGCTCTTCTTCAGATAGGGCAGGGCCGCCTGGCTGCACACCATAACCGCGCGGGTGTTGATCTGGTACATCAGGTCGAAGCGCTTGGGTTCGAGTTTTTCCACGCCTACCAGCTTGATCGCGCCGGCGTTGTTGACCAGGGCATCGATGCCGCCGAAATGCTCGGCGGCCTGGGCCATGGCGGCGGCCACGGCCTGCTCGTCGCGCACGTCCAGCTGCAGGGCCAGCGCCTTGCCGCCGGCGGCTTCGACCTCGGCGGCGACGCTGAAGATGGTGCCTTCGAGTTTCGGGTGCGGCTCGGCGCTCTTGGCCGCGATGACGATGTTGGCGCCATCGGCGGCGGCCTTGAGGGCGATTTCGCGGCCGATGCCACGACTGGCGCCGGTGATGAATAGGGTCTTGGCGGAAAGTGACATGGGCGTGCTCCTTCTTGTTGTTATGGGGGCGTGGAAGGGGCTTTAGCCGCGATGAACAACGCTCGCGGCTAAAGCCCCCCACAGCGATATATCAAGCCTCTGCAGCTTCGATTTCCACCAGCAACTGGCGGTTCTTCACCTGGTCGCCCTGGCTCACGCCGACGCGGCGGACGATGCCATCGACGCCAGCCTTGAGCGGGTGCTCCATCTTCATCGCTTCCAGTACCACCAGCAGTTGCCCCTTGCTTACGCTGGCGCCCTCGGCGATCAGTACGTCGACGATGGCGCCATCCATCGGTGCCTTCACCGCGCCGCTGCTGGCGGCGTTCTGGCCACCGGCCGGCTCGTGGGTGACATCCAGCAGTTCCAGGTTGCCATGCTCACCATACAGCCACAGGCGTTCGCCTTCGATGTGGTAGGCCTGGCGGCGGCGCACGCCGTCCAGTTCCAGGGTCAGCCAGCGACCGTCGCTGGCCAGCAAACGCAGGGACAGTTGTTCTTCACCCCGACGCACGCAAAGGTGCGCTTGCGTGCCGCTGGCGAGTACGTCCAACTCCACGGCATGCTTGTGTTCGCCCTGTTTGAGGACGAAACGCCAGGGCGCACTGCCGGCGCTGCGCCAGCCGGCAAGGCCGGGTTGATGCGCACGGGCATCGGCCGAGACCTGGTAGAGCAGGGCGGCGGCCATGGCCAGCTCTGCCAGGCTGGCGGTGTGCGGGTGCAGGCTGGGGTCATCCGCGAAGTGTTCGGCGATGAAGGCGGTGGTGGCGTTGCCGGCGGCGAACTCGGGATGCTTGAGCAGGTTGGCGAGGAAGCGCTGGTTGCCGTTGACGCCAAGCAGCACGCACTGCTCGACCGCACGCACCAGCTTGCGCCGGGCTTCGTCGCGGGTTTCGCCGTAGGCGATGACCTTGGCCAGCATCGGGTCGTAGAAGGGGGGGACAGCCTGGCCTTCGACCAGGCCGTGATCGATGCGTACGCCGGCCAGCAGCTCGGGCTCCCAGCGCAGCACCTGGCCGGTTTGCGGCAGGAAGCCGGCGGCTGAATCCTCGGCGTACAGGCGCACTTCCATGGCGTGGCCGGTGAGGCGGATTTCGTCCTGCTGCAGCGGCAGGGGCTGGCCCTCGGCAACGCGAATCTGCCAGGCCACCAGATCCTGCCCGGTGATCAGCTCGGTGACCGGGTGCTCGACCTGCAGACGGGTGTTCATTTCCAGGAAGAAGAATTCGCCGGAGGTATCGAGGAGGAATTCCACGGTGCCGGCGCCGACATAGTTGACCGAAGCCGCTGCCTTCACCGCTGCCTCGCCCATGGCGCGGCGCAGCTCGGGCGTCATGACCGGGCAGGGCGCTTCCTCGACCACCTTCTGGTGGCGACGCTGCACCGAGCAGTCGCGCTCGCCGAGATAGACGATAGTGCCGTGCTGGTCGCCGAATACCTGAATCTCCACATGGCGTGGGCGGATCACCGCGCGTTCGAGGATCAGCTCGCCGGAACCGAAGGCGTTCTGCGCCTCGGAACGGGCGGTGCGGATCTGCCCCAGCAGCTCGGATGATTCATGCACCAGGCGCATGCCACGGCCGCCGCCACCGGCGCTGGCCTTGATCATCAGCGGGTAGCCGATGCGCTCAGCTTCGCTGGCCAGGGTTTCGTCATCCTGGGCGGCGCCTTCGTAGCCGGGGATGCAGGGCACGCCGGCTTCGAGCATGGCGATCTTGGACAGGCGCTTGCTGCCCATCAGGTGGATGGCTTCCACGGTCGGGCCGATAAAGACGATGCCGGCTGCTTCGCAGGCGCGGGCGAAATCGGCGTTCTCGGAGAGGAAGCCATAGCCGGGGTGGATGGCGTCGGCGCCGGTCTTGCGCGCGGCCTCGATGATGGCGTCGATGCGCAGGTAGGACTGGTTGACCTGTGCCGGGCCGATGCACACGGCTTCATCGGCGATCTGTACATGGCGGGCATCGCTATCGGCCTCGGAGTACACCGCCACGGTGCGGTAGCCGAGCTCGATGGCGGTGCGCATCACCCGGCAGGCGATCTCGCCACGGTTGGCGATCAGGATCTTGTTGAATGCGGGCATCTTTGTGCTCCTGCTGTGCGTAGCCCGGATGCAATCCGGGGAATCATTTTGGCGAGCGCTCCCGGATTGCATCCGGGCTACGGTTTCATTGGGCCCACTTTGGCTTGCGCTTCTGCACGAAGGCCGTGGTGCCTTCGACGCCCTCGGCGCCGATGACCGCCGCGGCGAACTGTTCGGCGGCGCGGTCGAGCAGCGTGCCGAGGGCTTCGCGTTCGCTGGCCAGCAGCAGGGCTTTGGTCTGGGCGTTGGCCTGTGGCGCACACTGGCGAATCTGCTCCAGGGTCTCGTCCAGGCGTTGCTGCAGGGCGGCGTCATCGTGCTCGCAGTAGTGCACCAGACCCAGGCGCAGCGCCTCGGCACCGTCGAAGCGGGCGGCGGTCAGGGCCAGGCGGCGCGCCTGGGTCAGGCCGATGCGGCGCACCACGAAGGGGGCGATCTGCGCCGGGAGGATGCCGAGGGTGGTTTCCGGCAGGCCGAACTTGGCGCTGCTGGCCGCGATGGCTACATCGGACACACAGGCAAGGCCGAAGCCGCCGCCGAGCACGGCGCCTTCCAGCACCGCCACCAGTACCTGCGGTGCGGCCTGGGCTTCCTCCAGCAGTGCGCCGAAGGCGCGGTTAAGCTCGCGGTAGGCGTCCCCACCTTTGGCACGGGCGCCGGCCATGTCCTTGATGTCGCCGCCGGCGCAGAAGTGCCCGCCCGCGCCGCGCAGGACGAGGGCACGCACGTTCGGATCATGGCGCACGGCCTCCAGGGTGGTGCGCAGTTCGCCGACCATGACCAGGCTCATGGCGTTGCGGCTGTCCGGGCGGTTGAGGGTGACATGCAGCACGCCACCTTCGAGGTTCAGCAGCAGGGTTTCGCAGGAGGGCAGATCGTTCATTGCATACCTCGGTGTAGGGCGGGTGAAACCCGCCGCAACGCTGTGAGTGGCGGGTTTCACCCGCCCTACGGGTCAGCCTTTCTTCTTCCCCGGCAGGATGCCCATCAGCTTGCAGATGATGCCGAGCATGATCTCGTCGGCGCCGCCGCCGATGCTGACCAGGCGCACGTCGCGGTAGGCGCGCGACACCGGGTTGTCCCACATGAAGCCCATACCGCCCCAGTACTGCAGGCAGCTGTCGGACACTTCGCGGCCCAGGCGCCCGGCCTTGAGCTTGGCCATCGACGCCAGCTTGGTCACGTCGCGCCCTTTCACGTACTGCTCGGTGGCCTGATAGACCAGCGCGCGCAGGCACTCGATCTCGGTCTGCAACTCGGCCATGCGGAAGTGGATAACCTGGTTGTCGATCAGCGGTTGGCCGAAGGTGTGGCGCTGCTTGCAGTACTCGATGGTGGTGTCGACGCAGTGCTCCAGTCCCTTGATCATGTTGGCCGCGCCGAACAGGCGCTCTTCCTGGAACTGCAGCATCTGCATCATGAAACCGGCGCCTTCGTGGCCGATGCGATAGCGCTGCGGTACACGCACGTTGTCGAAGAACACCTGGGCGGTCTCGGAGCTGCGCATGCCGAGCTTGTCCAGGTGCGGGCTGACGCTGATGCCCAGGGTCTTCATTGGCACCATGATCAGCGACTTGTTGACGTGCGGCTTGTCGTCGCTGGTGTTGGCCAACAGACAGATAAAGTCGGCACTCGGAGAGTTGGTGATCCACATCTTGCTGCCGTTGATCACATAGTCGTCGCCGTCCTTGCGCGCGGTGGTCTTCAGGCCCGCCACGTCGGAGCCGGCACCGACCTCGGAGACGCCGATGCAGCCGACCATCTCGCCGCTGATGGCCGGGCGCAGGAACTCTTCGCGCAGCTCATCGGAGCCGAAGCGTGCCAGGGCCGGGGTGCACATGTCGGTCTGCACGCCGATGGACATGGGGATGCCGCCGCAGTGGATGGTGCCGAACTCCTCGGCGGCGACTATCGAGTAGCTGTAGTCCAGGCCCATGCCGCCGAACTTCTCCGGTTTGGAGATGCCCAGTAGGCCCAGCTCGCCGGCCTTCTTGAAGATCTCGTGGATGGGGAAGCGGCCTTCCTTCTCCCAGGCGTCGACGTGCGGATTGATTTCCTTGTCGACGAAGTTGCGGACGGTACGGCGGAGTTCTTCGTGCTCTTGAGTGAAGATCATTGTTGTTGTGCTCCGTATCGAATGGGTCTGTAGGGCGGGTGAAAACCGCCACATGCTTGGCGGGTTTCACCCGCCCTACGTTTAAAATCTCGCGACGCCGAAGCTGCTTTTCTTCAACGGCCGCAGGTTGGCTTCGGCGCAGATATCCAGCAAAAAGCCCAGCAGCTTGCGCGTGTCGCGCGGGTCGATCAGGCCGTCATCCCACAGGCTGGCGGTGCCATACAGCGCGGTGGACTGGCTGTCGAGCTTCTGTGCGGTCACGGTTTCCAGCATGTCGAGCATCTTTGGATCTGCTTCCTTGCCCTCCTTGGCGTGCTTGTCCTCGGTGACGATGCGCAGCACCTTGCCGGCCTGAGCGCCGCCCATCACGGCGGTCTTGCTGTTGGGCCAGGCGAAGATAAAGCGTGGGTCGAGGCCGCGGCCGCACATGGCGTAGTTGCCAGCGCCGTAGGAGCCGCCGACGACGATGGTGAGCTTGGGCACAGTGGCGTTGGCCACGGCCTGGATCATCTTCGAGCCGTGCTTGATCACGCCGTTCTGCTCGGACTCCGTGCCGACCATGAAGCCGGTGGTGTTGTGGAAGAACAGGATCGGCGTGTTGCTCTGCTCGCACAGCTGGATGAACTGCGCCGCCTTGGCCGCGCCCTGCGGGGTGATCGGGCCGTTGTTGCCGATGAAACCGCAGGCCTGGCCTTCGATCTGCAGGTGGCCGCATACGGTCTGGCTGTCGAACTCGTTCTTGAAGTCGAGGAACTCCGAGCCATCGGCAATGCGCGCGATGATCTCGCGTACGTCGTAGGGCTTCTTGGCGTCGGCCGGCACCAGGCCGAGCAGTTCCTCTGCCGGGTACAGCGGTTCGCGCCAGCTTTTCGCCGGGCGTGCCGGCAACTGCTGGTTCCACGGCAGCATGCCAAGGATCTCGCGCGCCAGGCGTACACCGTCGGCGTCATTCTCGGCCAGGTACTCGGCGGTGCCGGCGACCTGGGCGTGCATCTCGGCGCCGCCGAGTTGCTCGTCGGTGGCGATCTCGCCGGTGGCGGCCTTAAGCAGAGGCGGGCCGGCGAGGAACATCTTGGCCTTGCCGCGTACCACCACCACGTAGTCCGACAGGCCGGGCTGGTAAGCCCCGCCAGCGGTGCTGGAACCATGCACCACGGTGATCTGCGGCAGGCCCATGGCGGACATGCGCGCCTGGTTGGCGAAGCCGCGTGCACCTTCGACGAAGATGTCGGCGGCATAGTTGAGGTTGGCGCCGCCGCTCTCGGCCAGGGTCACCACCGGCAGCTTGTTCTCGAAGGCGATCTGCTGCAGGCGCAGCGACTTCTTCAGGCCAGTGGGGGAGATGGTGCCGCCCTTGATCGCGCTGTTGTTGGCGATCACCAGGCAACGCACGCCAGCGATGTAACCGATGCCGGCGATGATGCCGCCGCCGGCCTGGCTGCCGTCCTTGTCGTCGTGCAGCTTGTAGCCGGCCAGCGAGGACAGTTCGAGGAACGGTGCGCCGGCGTCGAGCAGCAGGTTGATGCGTTCACGCGGCAGCAATTGGCCACGCTTCTCGAACTTGGCCTTGGCTTCCTGCGCCTTGTCGAGCACCTTCTGCTCGACGTCGCGGAAGGTTGCGATGGCTGCCAGCATGGCTTCGCGGTTCTGCGCGAAGGCTTCGCCATGCACATCGATTTCCGATTGGATCACGGGCATCGCCTTACTCCTGATCTTTCAGTACATCGGGCAGGTAGGCCCGGTGGAAACCGTTGTAGGGCTCGCTGTTTTTCGCCTTGCCCAGCGTCCAGGCATGGGTGCCCTGGCTGGCGGCGCCATCGATGCGGATGGTGTTGCCGCTGATGAAGTTGGCGCCGGGGCTGAGCAGGAAGACGATGGCCGCGGCCACCTCGGACTCGCTGCCGATGCGTTGCAGCGGCACGTGATCCTTGAGATTGCGGATCATGTTCTTCATCGACTCGGGGTAGGTGTCCATGCCGCTGGAGGCGATCCAGCCCGGCGCCACGGCGTTGACCCGCACGCCGGCGTGGCCCCACTCGTAGGCGGCGGTCTTGGTGAAGTTCTCCATACCAGCGCGCGCGGCCCCGGAGTGGCCCATGCCGGGCATGCCTCCCCACATGTCGGCGAGCATGTTGACGATGCTGCCGCCGTGCTTGCTCATGCTCTGCAGGAAGACTTCCTTGGCCACCAGAAAGCCGCCGACCAGGTTGGTACGCACCACGGTCTCGAAGCCTTTCTGGTTGATGCCGATCAGCGGCGCGGGGAACTGGCCGCCAGCGTTGTTGACCAGGTGATGGATGCGTCCGCGCTGCGCAATCACAGCACCGACCATGGCCTTCACGGCTTCTTCGTCACGGATGTCGCAGACCTGGAAGCTGGCGCTGCCGCCGTCCTCGGTGATCTCGGTGCAGGTCTTCTCCAGCTTTTCCTGCTTGCGCCCGACCAGCACCACATGAGCGCCCAGGTGGGCCAGCTCGTGGGCCACGCAGCGGCCGATGCCACTGCCACCGCCGGTGACCAGGATGGTCTGGCCTTCGAACAGGCCGGGTTTGAATACGGAGTCGTAGCTCATTGTTCTTGTTGTCCTGAGTGATACCGGTGCGCGCAGCGCACCCTACGGGCGGGTGTAGGGTGCGCCGTGCGCACCAGTCAAGGTCTCGGCCAGTGCCCTGGGCACCGGCACCGGGAATTCCAGCAGTTGCTGGGCGAACGCCTTGCCCTGCGGGTCGATGCGCAGGCTGGCGACGCCACCACCGCCAAGCGCGTTTTCCAGCAGGAAGTTGAGGCTGTGGCTGCCCGGCAGGTACCAGCGGCTGACGCGACCCTGCTCGGCGTCCAGGGTATGCGCCATCCACTTGGCCACGGCTTCGGGTGTCAACGCAGCGGCTATCCACGCCAGGTATTCGGGCTGTCTCGCCATCACGCCGATGTTGCTGTGATTGCCCTTGTCGCCGGAGCGGGCCACGGCCAGGCGGATCAGTGGCACGGAGGCGTCGGCTTCGCCCATCGGTACGGGCAGGGCGGCCGGCGCGTGCAGTCGCTCGGGGTTGAAGGCATCGACCTGGGGCAGGGTGACCGGCTGGCGCTCGCCGCCGATTTCCACCTCCAGCGCGCAGGCGCTCTTGTCCACCAGGAAGCTGAGCAGGCGGATCACCGGGTAGACGGTGGGACGACCACCGACGATGCCGGTCAGGCCCGGTGCCATGCCAGTGGCGGCCTGGGCGATCTCGCGGGAGAAGAGGATCAGCGCCTCCTTCTTGGCATGACGCACGGCGATCTTCACCACCAGCTCGCGACTATCCTGGCGACGAGCGTGGGCACCATAGGTGGCCTCGCTACCCAGCAGCTCGACGCTGACCTCCTGGTAACGGCCCCAGCCACGTTCAGCAAACATCTCTTCGGTCTTGTTGATGATCGCCTGGCTGACCCGCTCGGCCTTGGCCACCGCATCGATACCGGCGAGCACGCAGCTGGCGGTGCAGCGAAAACCGTCCGGGTGGGTGGCGCTGACCTTGTATTGCCCGGTGGGCGGCAGGCCGCGCGCGCCCTGCAGCTGCACGCGGTGGTCGCCGACCTGGCTCAGCGCGACCTGGGTGAAATCGCAGACTACATCCGGCAGCAGATAGGCGCGCGGGTCGCCGATCTCGTAGAGCATCTGCTCGCCAACGGTAAAAGGCGTGACCAGGCCGCCGGAACCCTCCGGCTTGGTCACGACGAAGCGGCCATCGTCCTCGACTTCGACGATGGGAAAACCGATGTGCTCGTAGTCCGGCACGTCGCGCCAGTCGGTGAAGTTGCCACCGGTGCACTGCGCGCCGCACTCGATGATGTGCCCGGCCAGCGCAGCCTGGGCCAGCTTGTCGTAGTCGCTCCAGGACCAGCCGAACTCGTGCACCAGGGCGGCGCTGACCACGGCGCTGTCGACCACGCGGCCGGTGATGACGATGTCGGCGCCCTGTTCCAGCGCGGCGACGATGCCCGGTGCGCCCAGGTAGGCGTTGACCGAAACGCAGAAGGGCGGCAGCGGCGCGCCCGTGAACATCTCGCGGGTGCCGGCCTTGACCAGCTCACCGAGCTTGGGCTGCAGGTTGTCGCCATGCAGCACGGCAATCTTCAGCTGTACGCCGGCCTGTTCGCAGGCGGCGCTCAGGGCGGCGGCGCAGGCCATCGGGTTGACCCCGCCGGCGTTGCTGATGACGCGGATCTTCTTCGTCGCGATGTTGCCCAGCAGCGGCGCGAGCACCTCGACGAAATCGCGGGCATAGCCGTCGTCAGGCTTCTTCATACGGGCGCCGGCCATGATCGACATGGTGATCTCGGCCAGGTAGTCGAACACCAGGTAATCCAGTTCGGCACCCTGAACCAGTTGAGCGGCAGCGGTGGAGGTGTCGCCCCAGAAGGCCGAGGCGCAGCCGATGCGTACGGTTTTGTTCATTGGAATTGGCCCGTCACACATTGAGAAGGTGAGTTGACATTACCAAGCAAGCGCTTGGTTGAAAAGTGGCGAGAGACGGCAATTCGGCCAAAAATGCGCCCAAGCGCTTGCTTGGTCAGCGCCTGCCGCATACATTTCATCAAGCAAGACAAGCACTTGCCGGCAGCATAGAGAATTCATCAGAACAATCGCCGTGCAAGGCAATCAGGGGAGAAGTCAGCGTGGACGAACACAGAGCCCAGGCCGTGATGCAGGAGCTGGTCGCCAGCGGCCAGGTAACCGATCCGGACAGTGCCCGTGGCAAGCTGTTGCAGATGGCTGCGCACCTGTTTCGCAGCAAGGGTTACGAGCGCACGACGGTGCGCGATCTGGCTGCCGCCATCGGTATTCAGTCCGGCAGCATCTTTCACCACTTCAAGAGCAAGGAAGAGATCCTGCGTTCGGTGATGGAGGAAACCATCGTCTACAACACCGCCCTGATGCGTGCTGCACTGGCCGAGGCGCAGGACACCCGCGAGCGGCTGCTGGCGCTGATCCGCTGCGAGTTGCAGTCGATCATGGGCGGTACCGGCGAGGCCATGGCGGTATTGGTGTACGAGTGGCGTTCCCTTTCGGAGGAGGGCCAGGCGCAGGTACTGGCCTTGCGTGATACCTACGAGCAGATCTGGCTGGCGGTACTGGGCGAGGCGCGCGAGGCCGGTTACTTCAAGGGCGACCCGTTCATTCAGCGGCGTTTTCTCACCGGTGCGCTGAGCTGGACCAATACCTGGTTCCGTTCGCAGGGACCAATGACGCTGGATCAGCTGGCTGAAGAGGCGTTGTCATTGGTGTGTAAGGAAGCCTGAGCGAATTCGGCTAGGATAGGAGCAACTGCCGGTTTTCGGCTCGAACACGGGCGCTGGGGTGTTCCCGCGTTGTGATCCGTGACGAGAGGTCGAGTTTGCGCGCACTAGCCTTTTGCCTGTTGTGCAGTCTTTCGCTGTTGCATGTGCCTGCTGCCCTTGCCCTGCAGGAGGTGCGTGTCGGTGGTTATCACTTCCCGCCATATCTGGACAAACCCGAATCACCTTATCCGCAAGGCTTGGTGCCCGAGTTGTTACGCGCGCTCAATGCGGCGCAGCAGCAATACCGTTTCGTCCTGGTGCCGACCTCGGCGACCCGCCGTTACCGCGACCTCGAGAGCGGCCGCTTCGATCTGATGTTCTTCGAGTCCAGTCGCTGGGGGTGGCAGGGCACTTCATACCTGGCCTTGGGACTGGATATCGATGATGCGGAAGTCTATGTCGCCGCGGCGGAGCCGGGGCGTGGACAAGACTATTTCGAGGATTTCAACGACAAGCGCATGGCGCTCTACAACGGCTATCACTATGGTTTTGCCAGTTTCGATGCCGACCCTGATTATCTCGCGCGCACATTCAATGCGCTGTTGACCTATTCCCACGATAGCAACCTGCGCATGCTGCTGGCGCGGCGCGTCGATATCGCCGTGGTGACGCGCTCGTACCTAGAGCTGTTTCTGGATCGGCATCCGGAAATGCTGCCCGAGTTGCTGGTTTCCGATCGGCTGGATCAGTTCTATCACCATCAGGTGCTGCTGCGGCCCAAGGGGCCGCTGAGCCCGGCTGAAGTTGCCGAGTTGTTGAACCGGCTGCAGGCCAGTGGAGAATTATCGAAGCTACTTGGGCGCTATCGTCTGACATTGGGCTACAAAGTGTCAGTGCAGTGAAAATCCATCTGGTCGGTCAGGAGAGACTGGAGTAGTGTGCACCACACTAAGAGAAGGAATTTTTTGGGGACTCGAGATGCGGCATGCGCGGTGCTGGATTCATGGATGTTTGGGTGCCTTGTGTCTCTTGCTAGCGGATTCTCTCTATGCGGCCGACGTGGTCAAGGTCGGTGGCGCGCACTTTCCCCCCTATGTGATCAAGTCCAACGTGCACGACTCGAGTGGCTTGCTACCGCAACTGCTCGAAGCGCTCAACCGAGAGCAGAGCGAATACCACTTCACCATGTTGCCCACCGCCATCGTGCGTCGTTTCAGTGACCTGCAGCGCGGGCGTATCGACATGGCGATTTTCGAGAATCCGCAATGGGGATGGCAGGACATCGACGCTGAAGCTGTCGATATGAGGCTGGAAGATGCTGAGTTGTTCGTTGCCAGGAACGAGGCGCTGCGCGACCAGAGTTACTTCGAACAGCTCGAAGGCAAGCGCCTGGCGCTCTATCGCGGTTATCACTACGGATTTGCCCAGTTCAACAGCGATCCGGAGTTCCTGACCACCACCTTCAACGCCAACCTCGGTCACTCTCACGACAGCAACCTGCTGATGGTGATACGCGGGCGCGCCGATGTCGCATTGGTCACTCGCTCCAATCTCTATGACTTCCTTGAGCGCAATCGCGATTATGCACGCCAGTTACTGATCTCCGAGCGTATCGATCAGGTCTATCGACATCATGCGATGATTCGCGCCGGTGCGCCGATAACTCCCGAACGCTTCGCTGCCTTGCTCGAGCAGTTGCGGGAGAAGGGCGAGCTGCAACGCATCTTCTCGCCTTACCGCATTGCCGTCACGCAAGACGTAACGGATAGCTCAGCAACAGAATATGCAGCAGATTGACCGCTGTGTGCAGCGCGATGGCCAGGCTCAGGCGGCCGCTGTAGTGAAAGGCCAGGCCATAACCGAGGCCAGCGCAGGTCGCCACCACGGCAAATAGCGCGCTGAAAGGCAGATGGGCCGCGCCGAACAAGCCGGCCGTCAACAGCAAGCCGGGCCAGATGCCCAGGCGCTTGATCAGAGCGGTCTGTAGCAGACCGCGAAAGAGCAATTCCTCCGCCAGCACCGCCACGCAGAGATTGACCGCCAGCCACAACAGCAGACCCTGCGGCCATTTGGGTTGCCAGGTGACCAGGCCCAGCGCCATGGCCAGCAGCGGCACCAGCAGCAGGGTGGTGATGCACGTCAGCCAGGCATTTTTCAGCGAAAGCACGGGTCTGCGTGGCTGCCCCAGCCACCAGGCGAGCAGGGCGCTACCCAGCAGCAGTTTGTCCCAGGACAGGCGCAGGCCATAGGGCGCCGCATCAGCACTGATGAGACGTGGCTGCCACAACTGCCAAGGGCTGAAACCGGGTATGAGGTGCGCCGCCAGGGCGATTGCGCCAAGCAGAATCAGAGGTAGCCATAGCCAGTTTGGCAGATGCGATTGTCCGGCCAGCAGGACAATGACGAATGCGCTGCCCAGCAGCAGGCCGACGGGTTGGATGAAACCCAGGCCGGTGCCCAGGGCCAGGGTCAGAGCGGGGAGCAGCAAGCGCAAGTGCAGGGGCATGGCACCTCCTCCTTGAGAAGGCGCGCAGTCTAGCAGGCTGCGTTGCGGGCAGTCTTGGCGTTACCTGGCGGGACGAGGGCGTTTAGCGCTGACGCTCGCGCGCGTCCTTGGCTTCCTGCTCGATGGCGCGTTTACGCATGCGTTCGAGCTGGTCTTCGCTCAGGGGCATTTTCTTGGCACTGCTGCGCAGCACCAGCAGGCTACCGATCACTGAGCCAAACACCAGAACCAGCAGCAGCCAGACGTACCAGGGCATGATGACTCCTCATGGGGGCAATGAAGTTATCACCATAACCCGCGTGCCGGGTCTTGTCAGTCGGCCTGTAGCGCCACCGGCTGCAGGTTGCTGTCGTCCTTGAGCTGCACGCCACTCAGTTGCAGGCGCAGCGCCTGGCGCGCCAGGTAGTCGAGTTTGTGTGCCGCCAGCTGGTAAGGCAGGCCCTCGGGACGTACGTTGGAGATGCAGTTGCGCGCGCTGTCCAGGCAGCCCACCCGCGGCGCGTAGGTCAGATACAGGCCGAGGCTGTCCGGCGAGGTCAGACCAGGGCGCTCGCCGATCATCACGATCACCAGGCGTGCACGTAGCGCTTCGCCGATGCCGTCGCCAATCGCCACGCGGCCCTGTTCGGCAAGCACCACCGGGGTGTTGGCCCAGTCGGTGTCAAAGCGTTCGCGAAAAGCTTGCAACAGCGGCAGGGCATGGCGCTGCACGGCGACGGCCGACAAGCCATCGGCCAGCACGATAGCGATTTCCGGTGCGGGCAGTTCGTGTTGCAACTGCACGCGGCAGTCGCCGTGCAGGTGGCGGCCGTGATCTGGACGCAGCAGGTAGGTTTGCCGGTCCTCGGCGTTGCTGCGTACTTTCAGGGTACGAAAGCCTGCCGTATGCAACTGATGCTTGAGTTCGCCGAAGTCCAGCGGACGATGCACCGCATCGCGCGCCTGGGCATGGGCCAGGCCGAATTTGAGCACCTCGCGGGTGGGCAGGCTGCAGCCGACGCGGCCGAGCGCTATGCGTGCCGAGGTATGCGCGCGCAGTTCGTCCCAGGGATTTTGCTGAATCAGATCATTGGTCATCACGCGGCTCCCGATATGTGCGGCAGTTGCTTGAGCAGGTGGTGGCCACGGCCGATTTCGCGCAGGCGGCCGCTAGGCTCGGTAATGGCCATGCGCGCCAGCCAGGCATCGAATTCCGGTGCGCGTTTCAGGCCCAGGACGTTGCGCAGGTACAGTGCATCGTGGAACGAAGTGCTCTGGTAGTTGAGCATGATGTCGTCGGCACCCGGGATACCCATGATGAAGTTGATGCCGGCTGCGCCGAGCAGGGTGAGCAGGCTGTCCATGTCGTCCTGATCGGCTTCGGCGTGGTTGGTGTAGCAGACGTCACAGCCCATCGGCAGACCGAGCAGCTTGGCGCAGAAGTGGTCTTCCAGGCCGGCGCGGATGATCTGCTTGCCGTCGTAGAGGTATTCCGGGCCGATGAAACCGACCACGGTATTGACCAGCAGCGGGCGGAACTCGCGGGCCACGGCATAGGCGCGAGCCTCGCAGGTCTGCTGGTCGACACCATGATGACCGCCGGCCGACAGCGCGCTGCCCTGGCCGGTCTCGAAGTACATCACGTTATCCCCTAAGGTGCCGCGACCGAGTGAAAGCGCGGCTTCATGGGCTTCACGCAGGATTGCCAGGGATACGCCGAAGCCGGCGTTGGTGGCTTCGGTGCCGGCGATGGACTGGAACACCAGGTCGATCGGCGCGCCGGCCTCGATGGCCTGGATTTGCGTGGTGACGTGGGTGAGCACGCAGCTCTGCATGGGGATTTCGAAGTGCTGGCGCACCTCGTCCATCATCTGCCAGAGGCGCATCAGCGTCGGCAGCGAATCGCTGGCCGGGTTGATACCGACCGTGGCGTCGCCGGAGCCATACAGCAGGCCGTCGAGCATGCTGGCGGCGATGCCGCGCACGTCGTCGGTGGGGTGATTGGGCTGCAGGCGCACAGCAAGGTGGCCGGGCAGGCCCAGGGTGTTGCGAAAGCGGCTGATCACCTGGCATTTGCGCGCCACCAGAATCAGGTCCTGATTGCGCATTAGCTTGCTCACGGCTGCAACCATCTCCGGCGTCAGCCCGGCGGCCACGGCAGCCAGGCGCGCGCTGTCGGTCTTCTCCAGCAGCAGCCAGTCGCGCAGGTCGCCGACCGTGAGGTGGCTGATCGGGGCGAAGGCGGCGGTGTCATGTCGGTCGATGATCAGGCGCGTGACTTCGTCCTGCTCGTAGGCAATCAGTGCCTCGTCGAGAAAGCGCTTGAGCGGCACCTCGGCCAGGGCCAGCTTGGCCGCCATGCGCTCTTCGTAGGTAGCAGCGGCCAGCCCTGCCAGATAATCGCCGGAGCGCGCCGGGCTGGCCTTGGCCAACAGCGTCTTGAGGTCGGCGAAGCGGTAGACCAGGCTGCCGATGGTGGTTTGATAGGGCATGGCTGCAACCTGCTGCAAAAGGATGTGCTTGCCGTGCAGTGCTCATGCCAGAGGGCCGGCCGCCCGAGATTGGCGCTCCGTAGAAGCAGGCTGGCTATCTCAGGAGCTGGAAAATGGTGCGGAGGCGGGTCTGGCGCACCAGGGTGGCGCGCCGGCAGCGTGATGTCTGTCACATGATGGCAACTTGGCGCTGTTTGAATGACGGCTTTCCGATAGCAGGGGAGGCCGTTCGTGACCCAAGCCAGAGCGCTGCAATCGCTGATGCGAGCCGTGAAGCCGCTCGCTGCGTCGATGAGCATCAACGAGGTCGCCGATCTGTTTCTGGCGGCTGAACACCGCGCCTTTCTCTCCCTGCCGGTGGTGGACGAGAACAACCGGCCACTCGGCCTGGTCAGTCGCGCCACCCTGCAGGACATCTTCATGCAGCGCTTCGGGCGCGACCTGCGCGGTCGTCATCCGGTTGGCGAGGTGATGAACGACGCGCCGCTGATCGTCAGCCTGGAAGCCAGTCTGGAAGAGGCTTCCAAGCAGGTCACCGCCCAGCTGCAATACCCGATCACCGAGGACTTCGTCCTGATCGATGCCAAGGGCGAATACTGCGGTCTGGGTACGGTGCTGGATCTGCTCAAGGCTATGGAAGCGCGCGTCGCCCAGCGCAACCGCGTACTGCGTCAGGCGCTGGTGGATCTCAAGGAGTCTCAGGCGCAGTTGCTGCAGTCGGAGAAGATGGCGTCGCTCGGGCAGATGGTCGCCGGCGTCGCCCACGAGTTGAACACGCCGCTGGGCTACGTGAAGAACAACGTGCAACTGCTGCGTGAATTGAGTGAGCCACTGTTCGAACTCGCCGCCGCACAGGCACGCCTGGGCCAGTGCCTGAACGACCCCGACTGTGACGAGGCGAGCCTGAGCCAGGCCCTGCAGGCCGCCGAACAGGCTCGCCAGCAGGCAGCGCCGGAGCTGCTGGCCGAGGATCTGCAGCAGCTGTATGGCGACACCCTGTATGGCCTGGAGCAGATTGGCGAGTTGGTGGTGGGCCTGAAGGATTTCGCCCGTCTCGACCGTGCCATGAGCGAGGAGGTCGACCTCAATGACTGCATCCGCAGCGCGCTGCTGATCGCGCGCAACCACATCAAGGACAAGGCCGAAGTGGTGCAGCAGCTCGGCGAGCTGCCGCGTATCGCCTGCGCGCCCTCGCAGATCAACCAGGTGCTGCTCAACCTGTTGACCAACGCTGCCCAGGCCATCGATGGCAGCGGGCGTATCCAGATTCGCAGCTGGGCCGATGCCGAGGGCATCCATGTCTCGCTGCAGGACAATGGCCGTGGCATGCCGCCGGAAGTCATGGCGAAGATCTTCGATCCTTTCTTCACCACCAAGCCGGTCGGCCAAGGCACCGGCCTCGGGTTGTCCATCAGCTACAAGATCGTCCAGGACCACGGCGGCCGCATTCGCGTCGCCTCCGAGCCAGGGCGTGGCACGCGTTTTCTGATCAGCCTGCCGCTGCCCGCTACTGTCGCCATTAAAAGGAGCGCCTGATGTCCGCACCCGTTCGCATTCTCTTCGTCGATGACGAGGAGCGCATTCTGCGCAGTCTCGCCCTGCAGTTTCGCCGCCACTACGAGGTGCTGACCGAGAGCGACCCGTTGCGCGCCCTGCGGCGCCTGCGTGAGGAGCACATTCACGTGCTGGTCAGTGACCAGCGCATGCCGCAGATGAGCGGCGCGCAGCTGCTGGCCGAAGCTCGCGAGATCGCGCCGAATACCCTGCGCATCCTGCTGACTGGCTATTCCGATCTGGATGCCGCGGTGGAGGCGTTGAACAACGGCGGCATCTTCCGCTACTTGACCAAACCCTGGGACCAGCAGGAAATGGCCTTCACCCTGCGTCAGGCGGCAGAGCTTGCGGTGCGCCAGGCGCAGCCTTTGCAGGCTGTTGCCAGTGAGAAGCTGAGCGCGCCGCTGACGCTGCTGTCGCTCGACGATGAGCCGGACACGCTCAGTGTCGTCGGCGAGTTCTGCGTTGCGGGCGGCCACAACCTGCTACGTGCCCGCAACCTGGCCGAGGCGATGTTGATGCTCAACAACGAGAACGTGGACATTCTGGTCAGTGACCTCAAGCTGGCCGGCGAAGACACCGCGCCGTTGCTCAAGACCCTGGCGCAAGCCCACCCGCGTCTGCTCAGCCTGGTGGTCACACCCTTTCAGGACACCCAGGCGCTGCTGCGTCTGGTCAATGAGGCGCAGATCTTCCGCTACCTGCCCAAGCCGATTCGTCGTGGTCTGTTCGAGAAGGGCTTGAAGGCCGCTGCCGAGCAGGCGCTGATCTGGCGTGCTCAACCACAGCAGGTGGTCACTCGCCTGGCCGAGGTGCCGCGTGACGAGCGTGAGCAGGAGAAAGTGGGCAGCCTGATGGGCATGCTCGGGCGCCTGCGTGAGCGGCTGATAGCCTGATCGTTTGGCCACCCTGAGCTTTCGCGGCTGAAGCCGCTCCTACGGGGCAATGCCAGATTCGTAGGGCGGGTGAAACCCGCCAGAGGCTATTGGCGGGTTTCACCCGCCCTACCGATGCAGCATCCTCGGGTCCTCGAACGCATAGCGCGATTGCCCTGGACAGGGACTTCGGCCGCGACCAGTGATCGGATGCTTTGCGCTACAATGCGCGGCGTTTTTCATCCTGTTCGAGACCCACCCCATGCCTGTCTGCCAAACCCCGATCATCGTCGCCCTCGACTTTCCCAGCCGTGATGCTGCTCTGGCGCTGGCCGATCAGCTCGATCCGGCGCTGTGTCGGGTCAAGGTCGGCAAGGAGCTGTTCACCCGTAGCGGCCCACAAGTGGTCGAGGCGTTGCAGGCCAAGGGCTTCGAGCTGTTTCTCGATCTGAAATTCCACGACATCCCCAACACCACGGCGATGGCGGTCAAGGCCGCGGCGGAGCTGGGCGTGTGGATGGTCAACGTGCACTGCTCCGGCGGCCTGCGCATGATGGCGGCCTGTCGTAACGAGCTGGACAAGCTGGCTGGCGCCAAGCCACTGCTGATCGGCGTGACAGTGCTGACCAGCATGGAACAGCAGGACCTGGCCGGCATCGGCCTGGACGTGCCGCCGCAGGAGCAGGTACTGCGCCTGGCCGGCCTGGCTGCCGATGCCGGGCTTGACGGCCTGGTCTGCTCGGCGCAGGAGGCGCAGGCTCTGAAGGTCGCGCAGCCGCGTCTGCAACTGGTCACGCCGGGCATTCGTCCCGCCGGCAGCAACGCCGACGACCAGAAGCGCATCCTCACCCCTCGCCAGGCGCTGGAGGCCGGCTCCGATTATCTGGTTATCGGCCGCCCGATCAGCCAGGCTGCCGATCCGGCGCAGGCGCTGGCAGTGGTGGTTGCCGAACTGCGCGCCTGAGCCCTGTAGCCCGGATGAAATCCGGGGGGGGCTGGTATGCCGTCCGATCTGTCCCGGATTTCATCCGGGCTACCCGCTGATCGCGACGCCGCGCTGGTGGAGTCGCCATCAGCGCCCTGCATGACCCTTCACTCCAGAGCCTGATAGTGCTGCTCACCGTCTGGCTTGCTGGCTAGACTCCTCGCCAATTCAACAAGAATCGCTGCGAGGAAGCAGACATGAGCATGACGTTTTCCGGCCAGGTCGCCCTGGTCACCGGTGCAGCAGCCGGTATTGGCCGTGCCACCGCCCAGGCCTTCGCTGCCGAAGGGCTCAAGGTGGTGGTTTCCGATGTCGACGTGGCCGGTGGCGAGGGCACCGTCGAGCTGATTCGCGCGGCCGGCGGCGAGGCCTGCTTCGTGCGTTGCGACGTGACCCGCGATGCCGAAGTCAAGGCGCTGATGGATGCGACCGTGGCGCAGTACGGCCGCCTGGACTATGCCTTCAACAACGCCGGTATCGAAATCGAGAAGGGCAAGCTGGCCGACGGTAACGAAGCCGAGTTCGACGCCATCATGGGCGTCAACGTCAAGGGTGTGTGGCTGTGCATGAAGCACCAGATCCCCTTGCTGCTGGCCCAGGGCGGTGGTGCCATCGTCAACACCGCTTCGGTGGCCGGCCTGGGTGCCGCGCCGAAGATGAGCATCTACGCCGCCTCCAAGCATGCGGTGATCGGCCTGACCAAATCGGCGGCGATCGAGTACGCCAAGAAGAAGGTGCGGGTAAACGCGGTCTGCCCGGCGGTGATCGACACCGACATGTTCCGCCGCGCCTATGAGGCGGATCCGAAGAAGGCGGAGTTCGCCGCCGCCATGCACCCGGTCGGGCGCATCGGCAAGGTCGAGGAGATCGCGGCTGCCGTGCTCTATCTGTGCAGCGACCACGCAGCATTCACCACTGGTCAGGCATTGGCCGTGGATGGCGGGGCCACAGCAATATAAAGGCTCTAGCCCGGTAGTCTGCAAGCAGGCTAAGGTTGGCTCGCAGGGCCACTGTCAGCAGTGGTCCTGACTCAGCACAATCCTGCCAGGTTCAACTGGAGCGATAACAATAATGACCGCCGATCCCTTGCTGACGTTTTTCCTTCCCGCTGCGCTGGGCATCATCATGCTCGGGCTTGGTCTGTCACTGAGCCTGGCCGATTTCGCCCGCGTAGCCAAATTCCCCAAACCGGTGTTGATCGGCCTGGCTTGCCAGCTGCTGCTGTTGCCGCTGGCGTGCTTCTTCCTGGCCAAATTGTTCGGTCTGGCGCCGGCCCTGGCCGTCGGCCTGATGCTGTTGGCTGCCTCGCCGGGTGGCACCACCGCCAATCTCTACAGTCATCTGGCTCACGGCGACGTGGCGTTGAATATCACCCTCACCGCGGTCAACTCGGTGATCGCGATTCTGACCATGCCGCTGATCGTCAATCTGTCGCTGGCCTACTTCATGTCGGCCGATCAGGCCATCCCTCTGCAGTTCGCCAAGGTGGTGCAGGTATTCGCAATCGTCCTCGGGCCGGTGGCCATCGGCATGTGGCTGCGCAGTCGTTTTCCGGGCTTTGCCGAGCGCATGCAGAAGCCGGTGAAGATCATCTCGGCGTTGTTCCTGCTGCTGATCATCCTGTTGGCGGTGGCCAAGGACTGGCGCACCTTCGTCGATTACGCGCCTGCGGTGGGCGGCGCGGCGCTGGCCTTCAACCTGCTGAGCATGGCGGTGGGCTACTGCGTGCCCAGGCTGCTCAAGCTCAATCTGCGTCAGGCCATCGCCATCGCCATGGAGATCGGCATCCACAACGGCACCCTGGCCATCGCCCTGGCGCTGAGCCCGGCGCTGCTGAACAACCCGACCATGGCCATTCCCGCGGCCATCTACAGCCTGATCATGTTCATCACGGCGGCGTTGTTCGGCCTGTGGGTCAACCGTGTGCATGGCGCAGAGCTTGCTCACGAAACGGTGGCTGAACAGTAGGGTGCGCCGTGCGCACCGCTTGAACACGCTGTTATCCAGTGGTGCGCACGGCGCACCCTACCGCTCGTAGCCCAGATTGCATCGGAGTTAGCGCTTGCCCCAGTTCAGCACGGCCAGGGTCAGTAGGCCAGCGACTATGCCCCAGAATGCCGAGCCGACGCCCGCCAGGGTCATGCCGGAGGCGGTGACCAGGAAGGTGATCAGCGCCGCTTCGCGCTCGTTGGGCTCGCTCATGGCTTGGGTCAGGCCGCCGATGATCGAGGCGAACAGTGCCAGCGCGGCGATTGACAGGATCAACGCCGCCGGCAGCGCCGCGAACAGCGAAGCCAGGGTGGCGCCGAAGATGCCGGCGATGGCGTAGAACACCCCGCACCAGACCGCTGCGGTGTAGCGCTTGCGCGGGTCTTCATGAGCTTCAGGGCCGGCACAGATGGCGGCGCTGATGGCGGCCATATGAATGCCATGGCTGCCGAACGGCGCCATCAGGATCGATACCAGGCCAGTGCTGGTCAGCAGCGGTGAGGCCGGCACGTCATAGCCATTGGCGCGTAGAACGGCCATGCCCGGCAGGTTCTGCGAGGCCATGGCGACGATGAACAGCGGAATACCGATGCTGATGGCGGCGGCCAGCGAGAAGCTCGGCGTGGTCCATTCAGGCGTGGCCAGTTGCAACTGGAAATCGCTGAAGTCCAGGAGGCCGAAGACCGCGGCCAGCACGCTGCCGACGATCAGCGCAGAGAGCACCGAGTAACGCGGCCACAGGCGCTTGCCGAGCAGGTAGGCAAGCAGCATGGCGATCACCAGAAAGGGCTGTTGCTCGGCGGCCACGCAGATTTCCAGGCCGATCTTGAACAACACACCGGCCAGCAGCGCGGCGGCGATGGAGCCTGGTATACGGCGCATCAGGCGGTCGAAGGTGCCGGTCAGACCGATCAGTACGATCAGCCCCGAGGCCAGGATGTAGGCACCAATGGCCTCACCGTAGGAGACCTGCGGCAGGCTGGTGATCAGCAGCGCAGCGCCAGGGGTGGACCAGGCGATCATCACCGGCGCGCGATAACGCAGCGAGAGCACAATGCAGCACAGCGCCATGCCGATCGACAGCGCCCAGATCCACGAGGAAATCTGCCCTGCAGTGAGGCCGGCAGCCTGGCCAGCCTGGAACATCAGCACCAGGGAACTGGTGTAGCCGGTGAGCATGGCGATGAAGCCAGCGACCACGGCCGAGGTGGAGGTGTCCGCCAGTGGGCGCAGACGAGTAGGGGCGGCGTCTTGCATCAGAACATTCCAGTGTCGACGATGATGGGGTAGAGCGAGGCGACCAGCAGCAGCGCCATGCCGATGTTGAAGGCGCGTAGCGCGCGCGGGTTGTCCAGCCACTTGCGCAGCATACTGCCGGCGACGGTCCACAACCCCACGCTGGGGCAGTTGACCAGGGCAAACAGGGCGGCGATCAACAGTACGTTGCTGAAGAAGCCATCCTGCGGCGTGTAGGTGGTGATGGCGCCGATGGCCATGATCCATGCCTTGGGGTTGACCCACTGAAAGGCCGCCGCCTGGATGAAGGTGAACGGCTTGGCCTCTGGATTCTCGCGGCTCTGCGGTGCGCCGGACTGGGCGATCTTCCAGGCCAGATAAAGCAGGTACGCGGCGCCGACATAGCGCAGTACATCGTGCAGCACCGGCAGGCGTTGGAACACCTGGCCGAGGCCCAGGCCCACGGCAGCCACCAGCAGCATGAAGCCCAGGCTGATGCCGAGCATGTGTGGAATGCTGCGGCGCACGCCGAAGTTCACCCCGGAGGCGAGTAGCATCATGTTGTTGGGGCCGGGCGTCACCGAGGTGACGAAGGCGAAGGCGATGAAGGCGAGCAGCAGTTCGGTGGACATGGTCGTTCTCCGGTGACTGGCAAAGCCTATTGCGCGGCCGCCACGCCGTCGCGGTACAGCCACCGGTGGGTTGAACCGTACAGTCTGGTCAAGCGCTGCCTGGATGGTTAGCCTCGGCTTTTTGCCGAGCAAGGATAAAGGCGATGCAACCAGACAATCCCTACAGTGCGCCGCAGGTGGAGTTGCTCGACAGCGCGGGCGTACAGTCGTTGCCAGGTTGGAGCGCCAGGCAACTGCAGGTGCTGGGCTGGCTGGCGCTGGTCTCGGTGGTAGCCAACGCGCTGGTGGTCGGGCTTACATTTGCCGGAGCCCTGCTGGAGGCGGATGAAGCTGAACTGCTGTTTACCTACACCGGCTGGCTTAGCCTGGCGCTGGCGTTACTCGGCTGCTACCTGCTGCTGCGCTTCAAAGCCTTTGCCGAAGCCCGCTTTTTCGCGCGCAACCTCAGTGTACCGATCTGGTTGCTGCTTGCGGTGACGCTGCTGTTGGAGGCAGTGGACATGCTTTTCGGTGACCAATTGTTCGCCGGATTGGACTGGCAGACCATCGGCTATATGGCGCTGTTGGGTCTTATGGGCATATGCACCACCTGGCTGGGGATACGGTTGCTCAAGCTGCAAAGTCCCTATCCGGCGCTGAAAGTGATGGCCTGGCTCGATATCGTTGGTGGGCTGATGCTGGCCAGCGTGCTGTTGATGCTGGTGGCGTTGCTGCCGTTGCTTGGGGCCGGCGTGGCGCTGATGCTGGTGTTCTTCAAGGGCGCTGCCGAGTTGCAGGGGGTTGCGGACTGACTGCGTCCAAACGGCAAGAGCCGCCTGATGGGCACAAGGCCAAATCACCGCGGGGGCAGCGCTACAGACCTGTAGGAGCCGGCTTGCCGGCGATGCTTTGCCTCTATGAGCCTGGTGCTCGCCGAGACGCTTGATCGCCAGCAAGCTGGCTCCTACACAGTCATTTTTCTACGTTTGACTGACAGGCATTAGCCCTTCGGGTGGTCACCATTTGTAGTCGAGACTGGCTGTGACCCGGCGTGGGTCGCCGGCATAGCAGTAGAAACCATCGCAGGTGGCCAGGTATTCCTTGTCGAACAGGTTGTTGGCGTTGAGCGATACGCTGGCGCCACGCAGGTTGGCGTCGAGCTGGCCGAGGTCGTAACGCACCGCGGCGTCGTAGACGGTATAGGCGCTGCTGTGGCCGTCGGAAGGATCACGGACGAAGCCCATGCTGCCGACGGCTATGTTGTCGGTGGAGCCGACGAAGCGGGCGCCAAAACCGATGCCGAAACCCGCCAGCACACCCTGGTTCCAGTCATAGTCGGCCCAGATCGATGCCTGATGCTCGGGGATCAGCGGCAGGGCGCGGTTCTTGTCGCGCGGGTCACCGACCTCGGTCATCTTGCTGTTGGTGTAGCTGTAGGAGGCGGTCAGGCTGAGGTTCTCGGTGATGTTACCGGTAGCCTCCAGCTCCAGGCCACGTACCTCTACCTCGCTCACCGGCTCGGTGGCCCCGGCGATGTTGGTGGTCACGATGTTTTGCCGCGTCAGGTCATAGACGGCAGCGGTGAACAGCATGTCGCTGCCCGGCGGTTGATACTTGATGCCCAGCTCGTACTGCTTGCCGGTGCTGGGTTTGAACGCCGCGCCGCCGTTGCCGCCTGCTTCGGCCTGGAAGGATTCGGCATAGGACACATAAGGCGTGAAACCGGAATCGAACACGTAGCTCAGCGCCGCATTGCCGCTGAATTGGCTGTCGCGGCGGCTGTCCCTGGCATCGTTGGCGTTGTGGAACACCGAGTCGGTGTCCAAGCGATCCCAGCGGCCGCCTAGGGTCAGGCGCCAGGCGTCGAGTGCCATCTGGTCCTGCAGATAGAGGCCCGTGTTTCTGCGTTTCTGGTTGTAGTCCTGGAAGGCCGTGTAGCTGATACCACTGAAGTCCTGGCCATAAATCGGGCGGATGATGTTGCTACTCGGCGCAGTACCGTACAGCCAGCGGTAATCGGTCTCGACGCGCAGGTAGTCGAGGCCCAGCAGCAGGGTGTGCCCGATTGCACCGGTGTTGAAATCGGCCTGGAAGTTGTTGTCCACGGCGAAGTGGCTGATGTTTTCGTCATACACGTTGGCACCACGCGCAACCGTACCGTCGTCAGCGACGGCGGTGGCCCAGCCACCGGCCGTGATGATCTGGTTATCCAGCTCAAGCTTGCTGTAGCGCAGGTTCTGATTGAACTGCCAGATATCGTTGATGCGGTGCTCGAAGGCATAGCCCAGTGCATAGAAGGTCTTGTCGTAGAACTCCCAGTCAGGGTCGCCAAGGTTCTTGTGGTAGTCGACCTTGCCGGCCGGGGTGCTCAACTTGGTGCCTTGCAGCGGCAGGAACTGGCTGGTGCCGCCGGTATCGTCACGGTTGAACTGGCTGAGGAAGGTCAGTTTGCTGTCGTCGGCAATGTTCCAGGTCAGGCTGGGCGCCAGGTTGAAACGCTGGTCGTCCATATGCTCGATAACGGTGCCACTGTCACGGCCGGTACCGCTGAAACGGTAGAGAAAGCGACCTTCATCGTCGATCTTGCCGGTGCTGTCGAAGCTGATCTGCTTGTGGTTGTAGTTACCAACCTGCACCTGCACTTCATGGCTGCTTTCGGCCTGCGGGCGGCGGCTGACGGCATCCACCAGGCCGCCGGGCGGGGTCTGGCCATACACTGCCGAGGCCGGGCCGCGCAGCACGGCGACGCGTTCCAGGTTCCAGGTTTCCAGTTTGGGCATGGCGTAGCTGCCCTTGGGCAGTGGCAGGCCGTCGAGCATCTGGATCGGTTCGAAACCGCGGATTTTCATCCAGTCGGCGCGGCTGTCGCTGCCGTAGCTGCTGGCGATGACACCCGGCATATAGCGCACGGCGTCATCGAGGTTCTGCACCTTGCGGTCCTGCATCTGCTCGCGGGTGGCGACGGAGATCGAGCGTGGGGTTTCCAGCAGCGGCGTGTCGGTCTTGGTGCCGGTCGCGGTGCGGTTGGCCAGATAACCACGGGTTGGGCCCCAGGCGGTCTCGGCGGTCTGTTCGCTGGCTGTCACGGTCACGTCCGGCAGTGCCATTGCTGCTTCTGCCGCAGGGGCCAGGCTGTAGGCGCCGCCGTTGCCGCCTTGCAGCTGCAGGCCGGTGCCACGCAGCGCCTGATTGAGGGCTTCGATGGCTTCGTAGTCGCCGCTGACCGGTGCCGAGTTCTTGCCCTCGGTCAGGGCTGGATCGATGCTCAGGGTCACGCCGGCCTGGCTGGCGATCTGGTTGAGCGTGGCTGCCAGAGGACCGGAAGGCAGTTGGTAGACCTCGGCATGGGCCAGCCCGGCATGGCCGGCAAAGGCGATGGTCAGGGCCAACAGCGTGTGGCGGAAAGGGGCAGGGCGGAAGGACATTGCGAACGTCTCCTAAGAGTTAATGTATCTCAATGTCCTTTTGCCGAAGCAGGAAAGAAAAATGACAGGGGCGGAGAAAATTATTTTTCTGCCGGCACCACACGAGTCCACCAGGGGCCCAATTGCTCGGTGCGCACGGGCAGGCTCAGCGCCAAAGCGGCCAGCGCCTTGTCGCTGTCGTGCAGTGGGAAGCTGCCGCTGATACGCAGCCCGGCCAGGCTCGGGTCGAGGCTCAGATAGCCACTGCGGTATTCGCCGAGCTGATCGATCAGGCGTTGCAGGGGCAGGTTGTCCGCCACCAGCATGCCGCGACTCCAGGCGTCGGCGCCGATGGGCGCTGGGTGGCTGTCGCTGAGGTGCTGGCTGTCCATGCGCACCTGTTCGCCGCTGTGGATGATGCGTTCCTGCGAGCCGGCCAGCGGCCTGGCAGCGACCGCTGACTGCAGCACGATCAGTTCGGTCGCAGTACCTTCGCGTCGGACCAGGAATCGCGTCCCCAACGCACGCAGTCGTCCCTGCTCCGTTTCGACGATGAAGGGGCGGGTATCGCCCTTGGCGGTCTGAACCAGGATTTCGCCACTGCGCAGGTGCAGGCGTCGTTCGTTGTCGTCGAATGCGATATCCAGCGCACTGCGGCTGTTGAGGCGCACCTGGCTGCGGTCGGCGAGTAACAGGTCGCGTTGTTCTCCGCTGGCGGTATGGTAGTCGGCTAGGTAATCGCCAAGCGGGCGCTGCTGAGCCAGCAGCACCAGCGTTATGCCCGCGGCCAGCAGCAGACCCAGGGCGCTACCGCCAAGGCGGCGCAGGCTGCGGCGACGGCTGACGCTGCTCTGCAACAGGGCGCGTCGTGCCATCGGCGTGCTGGCGGCAGAAAGCTGCTGGTCGATGCCGCCGAGGCGTCGCCAGACCAGGCCATGCTCCGGGTGCGCGGCCAGCCAGTCGGTGAAGTCGTGGCGTTGCTGCTCGCTGGCTTCGCCCGAGTCCAGGCACAGCTGCCAGGCGATGGCCTCGTCGAGCACGCGAGCCGAGACCTGGCTCATTGCGGCGCTCCGTACAGCGCGATGTAGCACTGGCGCAGGCCCTGGGCGAGGTATTGACGCACGCGCGACGGGGACACGCCAAGGCGCTCGGCGATCTCGGCATGACCGAGGCCATCCAGACGGTTATAGAGGAACGCTGCGCGTGCCTTGCTCGACAGCTGACCGAGCAGGTGATCGATCTCGGCCAGTTGCTCCAGGGCCAGGGTCTGTTCTTCCGGGCTGGGTTGCACGGCTTGCGGAGCCAGCGCGAGTTCTTCCAGATAGGTACGTTCCAGCGCATGGCGGCGAAACTGGTCGACCAGCAGCCCCTTGGCGATGGTGGTAAGCAGGGCTCTGGGCTCGCGCGGGCTGTGCAGGTCGGCGCGACCGAGCAGGCGGACGAAGGTGTCCTGGCTCAGGTCTTCGGCGCGCTGCGCGCAGTTCAGGCTTTTGCGCAGCCAGCCGAACAGCCAGTCACGGTGATCGCGATAAAGCAGACCGACCAGCTGCTGATTGCTGGAATCCTGAACCGACACGCGCACCTCGCGAGATCTAAGTTAAGGTGATAATGATTCGCATATGATTGCAGAGGTCGTGTCAGGGTGCAATCACGCGTTGGCGTGGCATGACCGGTGGCGCGAAGGGCAGGGGCAGGACGGCAAGAAAATTGCGGATGCAGGAGCGAGTGCGGCTCGTAAAGGGCGCGGGTTCGCGAGCAGAGCTCGCTCCTACGGGGGAGTGTGACGATGATGCTTAGGTGCGTTCCTGGCGGCTGCGGGCCAGGGCGTGATTGACTTCCAGCCAACCCTGCACGGTCTCTTCGCTCATCTCGCCGAACACGCGCTGTAGCAGGCGTGCTTGTTCGCGGCGCAGGGCCTGTTCCAGTTTGGCGCCTTCGGCGGTGAAGCCGAGCACACGCTTGCGTTTGTCGTCCGCGGCAGCCTCGCTCTGCACCAGATTCATCTCGATCAGCTGGCGCAACGGCATGTTCAGCGCCTGCTTGCTCACGCCCAGGTAACCCAGCAGCTCAGTCATGTTCAGGCCCGGGTACTTGGCGATGAAAAACAGAATGCGGTGATGCACGCGTGACAGGCCGCGCTTGGCGAGCATCTCGTCGGGCTTGGCAGTGAAGGCCTGGTAGCCGAAGAAGAAGGCTTCCATGGCGGCCTGCTGAGCGGCGGAATTCTTGATGACCTGCGCCCCATGACGGCCGGCCTGCGTGCCCTCGGCGGGTGACGTCAAAAACTTCTCGGAGAAATTTTTTAGGTCAGTCATATTGACGTATCTCTGGTCGGCGGCGTAGTTTCGGTCAAGCAGTTTGACTTAATTCCAACGACTTTTGCACCCCAGGACATCCCATGGCCTTCTCCGAACGCATCGCCCGCCTGAAAAGCTCCCTGATCCGTGAAATTCTTGCCGCGGCGCAGCGTCCAGAAGTGATGTCCTTTGCCGGTGGCCTGCCGGCCGAGCCGATGCTGCCGAAGGTGGACTGGGCCGAGATGCCGGCGAGCATGGGCCAGTACGGCATGAGCGAAGGTGAGCCGGCGCTGCGCGAGGCCATCGCTGCCGAGGCGCGTGCCCTGGGCGTACCCTGCGATGCCAGCCAGGTGCTGATCGTTAGCGGCTCGCAGCAGACCTTGGACCTGGCGTCCAAGCTGTTCATCGATCCGGGCACCGAAGTGCTGCTCGAAGCGCCGACTTACCTGGCTGCCCTGCAGGCCTTTCAACTGTTCGGCGCCGACTGCATCAGCGTACCGCAGGAGGCCGACGGCCCCGAGCTGGCGGCTCTGCGTCAGCGTCTGGAAAACCACAAGCCGGCTTTCGCCTACCTGATCCCGACCTTCCAGAATCCGTCTGGCACCCGTTACAGCGAAGCCAAACGTGAAGCCGTGGCGGCCCTGCTCGACGAGTTCGGCGTGACCCTGATCGAGGACGAGCCTTACCGCGAGCTGGTGTTCGATGCCGGTAGCGCCACCCCCATCGTCAGCCGCCTCAAGAAGGCCAGCTGGATCTACACCGGCACCGTGTCCAAGACGCTACTGCCGGGCCTGCGTGTGGGCTACCTGATCGCCACCAAGGACCTGTATCCGCACCTGCTGCGCCTGAAGCAGTCGGCTGACCTGCACACCAACCGCATCGGTCAGTGGCAGGCGCTGCAGTGGTTGGGCAGCGAGCAGTACCGCGGCCACCTGGCCGAGCTGCGCGACTTCTACCGCATTCGTCGCGACGCCATGCAGACTGCGCTGCTGGAGCACTTCGGCGATCTGGCTGACTGGCAGATCCCTCAGGGTGGCCTGTTCTTCTGGCTGACCCTGAAGCAGCCGCTCGACACCCGCACGCTGCTCGACGCGGCGCTGGCGCAGAACGTCGCCTTCATGCCGGGCGAGCCGTTCTTCATCGATCCGGACGCCAACCCAGGCCGCCTGCGACTGAACTTCAGCCACGTGGCGCCAGAGCGCCTGAGCGAGGGGCTGCGCCGGTTGGCGACGGTAATTCAAGAGGCACAGGCGAAGTAGAGACTTGTAGTGTAGGAGCCAGCTTGCTGGCGATGCACTTGCTAAGACGGATCGCCGGCAAGCCGGCTCCTACAGGTAAAAGAAGGAAACACGGGGAGGGCAACGCGATGTTTAAGGTCTACGGCGACTACCGCTCGGGCAACTGCTACAAGGTCAAGCTGATGCTGCATCTGCTGGGCAAGGAGTACCAGTGGATTCCCATCGATATCCTCAAGGGCGAGACACAGAGCGAAGCCTTCCTGGCCAAGAACCCCAACGGCAAGATCCCGGTGCTGGAGCTGGAAGACGGCACCTGTCTGTGGGAGTCCAACGCCATCCTCAATTTCCTCGCCGATGGCAGCGAGTTCCTACCGACCGAGCCGCGCTTGCGTACCCAGGTGCTGCAGTGGCAGTTCTTCGAGCAGTACAGCCACGAGCCCTACGTTGCGGTGGCGCGTTTCATCCAGCTCTATCAGGGCATGCCCGAGGAACGCCGCGAGGAGCACGCGCGCTGCCTGAAGCTCGGCTACAAGGCCCTGAAGGTCATGGAGAAGCAGCTCGAACGTACGCCCTATCTGGTCGGCGAGCATTACTCCATCGCCGATATTGCCCTGTATGCCTACACGCACGTGGCTCACGAGGGCGGCTTCAGCCTCGAAGCCTTCCCGGCGGTTCGCGCCTGGCTCGATCGCGTCGCCAGTCACCCACGCCACGTGACTATGCTCGGCTGATCACGGTTCGGAGATGGCCTGCGTCCGTGAGGCGCAGCGCTGCCGCCATACCAAGGGGCTCAATCCGGTCTCGCGGCGAAAGGTGCGGGTGAAATGCGACTGATCGCAGAAGCCGTGGGCGTGGGCGATCTGCGTCAATGGCTGGTCGGTGGCCAGCATCATCTCCCTGGCTGCTTCGATGCGTTTGCGTGCCACGTAGGCCAGTGGTGTGATGCCGAAGGTCTGTTTGAACACATGGGAAAAATGGCTGCTGCTCAGTTTGAGTTGGGCGGCCAGATCGCAGGTACGAATGGCAGCGGCCAGGTTGTCGCTGATGTACTGATCCAGGCGTCGCGTCTGCCAGCGTGTCAGACCGTTCGCGCAATGACCAATGCCGCACTGCTTGTTGGCGTTGACCTGGCGTAGCAGCGTCATGGCCTGCTCGACCTGCAGGTAGGCGTTTTGCGTGTCCACCAGCAACTGCGTTTCCGCCTCCGCGAGCAAGGCAGCGATACGGTCCAGTAGCTGCGGGTCTGGCCTGGCCTGGTGCAAGCAGGGCGTAATTGCCTGAAGTTCGCCGAACGAGCCCATTGCCAGCCTCCTTGTCTTATTGGTTGTAAAGCATGCGCGGCGCAGTCGGCGGCGCACAGCTCACAAGGAGGGGAAGGGTGACAACACTAAAGTGGGGTGCCGATCTCCAGCACGCCGCGTTGCACGGCGATGGCCACGGCGTGGGTGCGATTGTTGGCGCCGAGCTTGTCCATGATCAGGCGCATATGGCCTTTGACCGTGTCTTCGGTGATACGCAGTTGCAGCGCAATATCGCGATTTGAATAACCCAGAGCTGCTGCCTGCAGAACCTCCACTTCGCGTGGACTGAGGCACTGCTGGCCGATGTGCTGGGCCAGGTCGGCGGCGATCTCGGGCGGAATATGGCGTTTGCCGGCGGCCAGACTGCGAATGGTCTCCACCAGCTCCTTGCGCAGCGTGCTTTTCAGCAGATAGGCCTGCGCGCCAGCCTGGATCGCATGCAGCGCACGCACGTCACCGCGATAGGTAGTAAGGATGGCGATGCGTGCATCCGGGCATTCGCCGCGAATCGCCAGGATGCTGTCGATGCCGTTCATATGGGGCATCTGCAGGTCCATCAGGGTGACGTCGGGGCGTAGCTGACGAAAACATTCCAGTGCTTCACGACCATCGCTGGCTTCGCCGACCAGATCGATATCCGCCTGCCCGGCGAGCACTGCAGCGATGCCCTCGCGCAGCAGAGGGTGGTCGTCGGCGACCAGCACACGGATGGGGTTGGCAGCGGTCATGACTGCGAGCTCCTGATCAATCGTTTCCAGTTTAGCCAGCGCCGCGCACGAGGGGGCGACTGGCGATAGGCCAATGGTCCGGCCAGGGTCAGCCTGACATGGCAGCCGTGGCCGGGGGCGCTGTCGATATTAAGCGTGCCGCCAATCTTGGCGGCGCGTTCGTACATGCCTTTCAGGCCCCAGTGATCGACCGGCTCTGCGCCCAGCAGGTATTCGGCCAGCAGGCCGCGGCCATCGTCGCTAACGTGCAGTGAAAACTGCCGGGGATGGTAATCCAGCTGCACGCGAACATGACGAGCCCTGGCATGACGGAAGGCATTGCTGACCGCCTCGCGGGCGAGTTGGCTGATCTCGTCATGTACCACCGGATGGAGGGCGCAGGGTGTGCCTGCAATCTCGACCCGATACTCGGTATCGGTATGTTCGTGCAATTGATCGAGTTCGTGCAGCGTCTTTGGCAAGTCGTTCAACGCCTCCTGTGCGTGGCGCAGGTTGCGTACCCGCTCACGACCTTCGGCGATCACCTGATCGGCACGATCCAGGGCATTCTCCAGCTTGCCTCGCGCCGGCTGGTCGGCTGGCAGACTGTCTGCCGCGGCCTGCACGTGGAGCATCAGCCCCTGCACGCCCTGCAGCAAGGTGTCGTGTAACTCGCGGGCGATGCGCTCACGCTCGTTGTGGCGTTCTTCCAGACGTGTGCGCAGGCGTTCGGCTGCGCGCTGCATGTTATTGCGATAGAGCAGGTGCAGGGTCAGCAGCACGACCAGTGCCATGCTCAGGATGAACAGCGGATGGCGGTAGAACACCTGGTCGATGCTGAAGCTGAGTTCGGCATCCTCCTCGCTGGCCACGCCATTCTGATTGAGTGCGCGTACGCGAAAGCGATAGTCGCCGGCGTGCAGGCCGGTATAGGTCGCCTCGCGCTGACGTCCGGCGGAATGCCATTCGCTGTCGAATCCATCGAGACGGTAGAGAAAATGCAGGCCCTCTGGTGCGGACAGGCTCAGGGCACCGTATTGGATGACCAGGCGTTTGCTGTCTGCGGGCAGGGTTGGTGGCGTTCGCAAGGAGATGGTCGCACCGTCAGCCAGTAACGAGTCGATACGCACCTTGGGCGGCTTGTAGCTATGAATCTCCCGATCCGGACTCAAGCCGGCCACGCCGTTGCGGGTGACGAACCACAGGCGACCATCGCTGCTGCGCACGGCTGTTGGCAGAGCGAGCACCTGGTGCGGGTCGTTGGCGAGCCCGCCTTGCAGGTCGTAGGTACGGTAATGGATATGGTGCTTGGGATTGTTCAGCGCCTTTGCGATCTCTTCGGCCGGTAACTGAAAGACGCCACCTTTGCCTTGCAGCCAGAGATCTTCGCCCCGAGGGCCGGTAACCGGGATGATCGCGTAGAGATTGTCGAACAGCCCACTCTCGCTCAGCGGCAGATGCTGGAAACGCTTGCCATCGAAGCGCGCCAGGCCGCGTTGGCCACCGAACCAGCTGTGGTCCTGCGAATGGGCCATCGCCGTAACATGGCCAATATCCAGCCCATCGGCGCTGCCCCAGTGGCGCTCACCCTGATCGTCATGGCTGACGATCAGGTTGTTGCGATAGCCGAACCAGCGTCTGCCATCAGGGGTGAGGGCAGAGCTCACCGGCATCAGTTGTGCCGGGTCCGCGCTGGGGGCAGGAAGCAGTTGCCAGTTGCCATCGCGCAGCACGTAGAGGCCCTGACGGTTGAGCGAGAGCCAGAGCGCGCCCTGATCATCGATCAGCAGGGTGCGCACCGAGGAATCCAGATCACGCTCGACCGGCAGGGCGGAGACTTTTTCCAACTGCTCGCCAGTGATGCGCCAGATACCCTCGGAGCCGGCCAGCCAGACAGAGCCTCCAGGATCTTTGCTGATCGCGCTGATCGGTGTACGCAACGGCAGCTCGTGCAAACCCTGTGCATCCAGGCGCATGAGCGGCAGGTTGCTGCTGGCGGCCCAGAGATTGCCGGTGTCATCGGCTGCAATCGCCAGGTTGTGCGCCTCGGGCGGAAGGCCTGAAGGACGTAGAGGGCGTTCGCGCAGCCGATCAAGCCCGTTCTGCGTGCCGATCCACAGGCTGTCCTCGCTGTCTTCCAGCAGCGGCCAGGCGAAGTTGGAGCTCAGACCATCACGTGAAGAAAGTCGCTCGATATCATCGAAGCTGCCGCTGCCATGCTCGTTGGGATTGGCCACATGCAGCAAACCGCCGCCAGCGGTGCTCAGCCAGAGGCAGCCATGTTGGTCGAACAGCATGGCGTTGGCTCTTTCGCCAAGGGCTATGTGGGTCGCCTGCAGTTGCGGCTGATCGATCTTTACCCGCAGCAGGCTCTCGCGGTCGCGCTCGATCAACCACAGTGCACCGTCAGCGGCTTGCGCGATCTGGCGAGTACGTTGGCTGCGAATGCCGGTGTCGTGCAGCGTCTGGGCGCCAGGCGGCAGCACATAAAGGCGTTGTTCATCGGCCACCCAGAGACGGTCACTGCTGTCGACGAAGACACTGTAGGCATTCTCGCCGACAAAACCGTCCGCGATGCCCAGTTGCTGCCAGCGCTTGCCGTCGAAACGCATCAGGCCGTCGTTGGCTGCAGCCCAGACGCTGCCGTCTGCTGTCTGTGCCAGGGCGTAGATTACGCCGCGGGCCAGATCGAAGCTGCTGGGTTGTTCTTCCACCGATGCGATCAGGTGAACACCGCCGTTGCGCAGGCCGACCCAAAGCCCGGCGTCGCTGGCCAGCAGGCTGGAGACGATGCCAAGTTCATGACCAGCGGGTGTGCGATATCGGGTGAAGTCGAAACCATCGAAGCGATACAGAGAGTCGTGAGTGCCCAGCCACAGGTAGCCGTCCCGGGTTTCGGCCAAAGCGCCGATCTGGCTAGGGCTGTCGTCGTTGAGCGTCCAGCGCCGATGTTCCAGTTGCTGCTCCAGGGCGCTTCTGTCGGCCAGCGCGGCAGCGCTGAAAAGCACCAGGCAAAACAGGCTTGCCATGACGCCGAGGCGAGCTTGTGGGGTGTGTGATTTAAAAACGTCCAACTTGGTTCTGAACCCATTCGATGCTGTAGTCGGCAATTCTTTCCCAACCGGGTTCGGCGATCAGCCAGTGGCTGTAGCCGGGGAACTGCTTGAAGCTGGTGATGGCTGAAGAGCCTCGGTGGCGACGATAGAGGGCGGTCACTACGTTGGCGCGAACGGTGTGGGAATTGCCTGCAGCCAGCAGCAGCAGAGGTGCACGTTCGCCGTTGGTGAAATCGACGGTGCTACCGATGCCCAGCGCAGCCTCGACGAACACCCGGCCAGGCGCCGGAACGATGTGGCGCGCATAGGCGGCGCTTTGCTCTGCAGGTGTCAGCGTTTGCGCCATATTGCGCGCGAAATACTGCGGTGTCATGTAAAGAAGGTTACGCCAACCCACCCAGGGCAACAGCCATGGCCAGGTGCTATACAAGCCCAGCAAACCGGCGCGCGGTGGCAGTGGGTCGATGGCGATGCCGGCCTGGCCCAGGCCGCGGTCGAGCAGCAATTGCACCAGCAGACCACCGAGGTCATGGCCAATCAGTAACGGCGGCTGCTCCAGGTTGCGTACCAGTGTTTCGTAGTGGGTGAGGAGGGCGCTGATGCCGGGTTGTCGACCACCTTTGGCAACCGGCCAAGGTGGCGCCGTGCAGCGATAACCGCAGGCGCTGAAGCGTCTCTGAAATGGCTCCCAGATCGCTGGTGTGAGCCAGGTGCCGTGAATGAACAGGGCGTGACGAGGCATGTTGCACTCAACCTGTCACGCCCTGGTTCGGGCAGTTGCCGTCCTCAGGGGGTGGCATGGAGCACATCCTTGGCTGGCATTAGAAAATGTTCGATATGCACGGGCACGTCCGGGTTCTGGAAATGCCTGGCAGCAGCCTCGATGCGTTGCTCGGCGCGCGTTACCCGACCGTGGTGACGCAGGTGTTCGAGCCAGGACTCATCAAAGAAGAACTCCTGCCAGTGCCGTGGATTCTCGCTGTTCTGTACCAGCCCCCAGGAGAACGCGCCGTTGCGTCTGCGCATGCGGGCGACCTCGGCCATCGCCTGGCGGAAGTCAGGTGCATGCTCCGGCGCGATGTCGTACTGCAGCGTGACCATCACCGGGCCGCGTTCCAGATCGGCTTCGTCAGCCAGGATCGGCGCAGGCCAGTGCAGCGACGGGGCGAGATCTTCGCTTTCGGTTACCGGCAGTGGGAAATGCAGCGTCAGCAGCAAGCCCAGCGCCAGGCAACCAGCCGCGGCCAACAGTGCGACCGAAATCGATGCCTGGCTGGCGACATAACCCCAGAGCGCACCGCCAGCGGCCATGCTGCCGAAGAACACCAGGATATACACCGACAGCGCGCGGGCTCTCACCCAATCCGGCACCGAGGTCTGCGCGCTGACCTGCAGGCTCGACAGTACGGCGATCCAAGCCGCGCCGCTGAGCAGCATCACCGGTAGCAGCACGGCGAAGTCACGCACCCAGGCCAGGGCCAGCAGCACCAGTGCGTAGAGCACGCTGGCAATGGCCACCAGTTTGTTGGCGCTTGTGCGCTCACGCAGTTTGGGCAGCAGCATGGCGCCAAGTACTGCGCCGATACCAACGCTACCCAGCAGCAGGCCAAAGTCGCTAGCGCTGCCCTGTAGCTCGCCGCGCACGATCAACGGCAGCAGCGACATGCCGGCGCTGGCGCCGACGAAGAACGCCGCGGCGCGTACCAGTACCGCCTGCAGTGGTTTCGATGCGCGGCTATAGCGCCAGCCGGCGCGCATGGCGCCCAGCAGGCGCTCGGCCGGGAAGCTGGCGACCTGGCGCTCGCGCTTCCAGGTCAGCAGCACCGCCATCACCGCGAAGAACGACAGGGCATTGAGGGCGAAGGTCGCCCAGGGACCGCTCAAGCTGACCAGTACCCCGGCGATTGCCGGGCCGAGTGCGCGGGCGACATTGATGCCGAGGCTGGACAGGGCTATGGCCGAGGGCAGGTCGCGCTTGCTTACCAGCTCTGGCGTCAGCGCCGACCAGGCCGGCATCATCAAGGCGGTACCGACGCCCATGGCCAGGGTCATGCCCAGCAGCAGCCAGACCGTGGTCAGCCCGAGCAGTGTCAGGGTGGCCAGCAGCGTCGCCACTGCCGCCATCCACAACTGCACGCCAAGCAGGTAGCGACGCTTGTCGATGATGTCGGCCATGGCCCCGGCCGGCAGCGCCAAAAGGAACATCGGCGCGGAGCCGGCGACCTGTACCAGCGCCACGTGCATGGGATTGGTCGACAGGCTGGTCATCAGCCAGCCGGCACCCACCTCGTGCATCCAGGTGCCGATGTTCGAGGCGATGCTGGCCAGCCACAGCCAGCGGAAGGTGCTGTGCTTGAGTGCGCCCCAGGGCGAAGGTTTATCGCTGGCCATGTCAGAAGGCAAAGCACGAGCAGCCGAAGGCGCCCCAGAAGCCCTGATGATCGCTCACCGGGATGCTGCTGCGGCGTGCGCGGTCATGCTGGTGGGCATGCACCGAGCAGGCGCCGATGCACTGGTGGATGCTGGCGGCCATGGGCGCCGCTGACGGCTTCCAGTGCCCAGGCACCAGGGCCACCGGCGACCAGTCCGGCAGTACCGGCAGCGTCGGCGGGGCGAGCTTGTCGAACTCGCCGGTGCCATGCACCACCTTGCCGCCGACGATGGTCAGCACCGACTCCAGCCACTTGATCTGCTCTTCCTCGATGCTGAAGAAGTCCGCGCTCAAGGCCACCAGATCGGCCAGCTGCCCCACCTTGATCTGGCCCTTCTTGCCCTGTTCGCTGGAGAACCAGGCGCTGCCGTGGGTGAACAGTTGCAGCGCGGTGGCGCGTGACAAGCCCTGTGGGTTGAGTGTGGTGCCACCGACCGTCTTGCCGCTGACCAGCCAGTACAGCGCGGTCCAGGGGTTGTAGCTGGCCACGCGAGTGGCGTCGGTGCCGCCGCCGACTGGCACGCCTTCGGCCAGCATGCGCTGAATCGGTGGAGTAGCTTCTGCGGCTTTGGCGCCGTAGCGGTCGATGAAGTATTCGCCCTGGAAGGCCATGCGGTGCTGGATGGCGATGCCGCCACCGAGTGCGCGTACCCGCTCGATATTGCGCGGGCTGATGGTCTCGGCATGGTCGAACAGCCAGGGCAGGCCGTTGAACGGCATGTCGCGGTCGACCTTCTCGAACACGTCGAGCATGCGCGAGATGGATTCGTCGTAGGTGGCGTGCAGGCGGAACGGCCAGCGTTGCTCGACCAGATGACGCACCACCGGCTCCAGATCGGCTTCCATGCTCGGCGCCAGATCCGGGCGCGGCTCGACAAAATCCTCGAAGTCGGCAGCGGAGAACACCAGCATTTCACCGGCGCCGTTGTGGCGGAGGAAATCATCGCCCTGGTGCAGCTTCACGCTGCTGGTCCAGTTCTTGAAATCGGTCAGCTCTTCCTTGGGCTTCTGGGTGAACAGGTTGTAGGCGATGCGCACGGTGAGCTGATCCTTGTCGGCCAGCTCCTGGATCACCTGGTAGTCGTCGGGGTAGTTCTGGTAACCGCCGCCGGCGTCGATGGCGCTGGTCACGCCTAGGCGATTGAGCTCACGCATGAACTGGCGGGTGGAGTTGACCTGATACTCCAGCGGCAGCTTCGGACCCTTGGCCAGGGTGGCGTAGAGAATCAGCGCATTGGGCCGTGCGATCAGCATGCCGGTGGGCTCGCCGCTGGCATCGCGCTGGATCTCGCCGCCGGGCGGGTTCGGTGTGTTCTTGTCGTAGCCCACGGCGCGCAATGCCGCGCGGTTGAGCAGGGCGCGGTCATAGAGGTGCAGGACGAACACCGGGGTGTCCGGCGCCGCCTTGTTCAGTTCATCCAGGGTCGGCAGGCGTTTCTCGGCGAACTGGAATTCGGTCCAGCCGCCGACCACGCGCACCCATTGCGGCGTCGGCGTGCGGTCAGCCTGGTCCTTGAGCATGCGCAGGGCATCGGCCAGCGACGGCACGCCTTCCCAGCGCAGCTCCAGGTTGTAGTTGAGGCCGCCACGAATCAGGTGCAGGTGCGAGTCGTTGAGGCCGGGAATCACCGTGCGCTTTTGCAGGTCGATCACGCGCGTGGCATCGCCGCGCAGGGCCATGGCCTCAGCGTCACTGCCGACGGCGACGAAGCGCCCGTCCTTGATGGCCACGGCGCTGGCCTGGGGTTTTTCGCGGTCGACCGTGTGCAGGCGGCCGTTGTAGAGAATGAGATCGGCACTCATGTTGCCTCCCGATGAACTGGTGGATGAGTCGCTGGCCATGGCCGCAAAGGGCAGGGCTGACCACAATGCCCCGGCCGCGCCAAGGACGCTGCTGGTGGCGAGAAAGTGGCGGCGTTTCGGGTCGGAGGGGTCCTGGCTCATGATCGATCCTCATCTACGGTTGGGTTCAGCCAGGCGTCGAACAGCCGCGTGGCCATGGGCATGAACAGGTACACCACGAGCAGGACGATGCTCAGGGTGATCACGACGTTGCTCGGCAGGTAAGCGCCGAGCCAGGGAATATGGTGGAACAGCGGTTGCCAGAGCAGCGGCACCAGCAGGCTCAGCGGCAGGATCACCAGAAAGGTGACGCAGGCCTGTTTCCAGCGGGGCGGCGGCGCCTGCGCGCTTTCCGGCATGAACCAGAATTCCTTGCCCTGGGCGATCTCCAACTGGTCACCTGCGCGCAGCAGCGGTTCGACCTCAGCGATCAGCTGGCGCCTTTGCTCCGACTCGATCCAGCCCTGCAGCTGCTGCAGGCTGGCGAAACGCAGCACGCAGGTGAATTGCGCCACGCAGGGCTGGCGGCTGCGTACCACGTCCACGCCGAGGTGGCCGGGGCATTGGCTGGCGGTGGCGATGATGCGCCGTAACCAGGCCTCGTAATGTGGCACGTGGCTGGGGCGAACCTGATGGCGCACCACCAGGGTGACGGTTTCCGCTTGCGTCTCGCTCATGCTGGAGACTCTGCTCGAGGCCTTGGTCTTGTCGATCCAGCGGCGCGCACCGATGCGCGCTGCTGGTCGAGTCGAGGGCGTTTCCGCCGTCATGAGATCAGATGGGCGCCGCTACAGGGGCCAGGGTCGGGCCGTGCTCGACACGCTCAGGCGCCTTGTGGACCATGGTGTAGGCGTAGTCCACGCCCATGCCGTAGGCGCCGGAGTGCTCCTTGACCAAGGCCATGACGGCGTCGTAGGTGTCGCGATTCTTCCAGTCGCGTTGCCACTCCAGCAGCACCTGTTGCCAGGTCACCGGCACCACACCGGCCTGGATCATGCGCTGCATGGAGTAGTCGTGGGCGGCCTGCGAGGTGCCGCCGGAGGCGTCGGCGACCATGTAGATCTCGTAGCCGGCGTCGTGCATGGCGGAAAGGGCGAAGGTGGTATTGCACACCTCGGTCCACAGGCCGGAAACGATGACCTTGTTGCGGCCGTTCTTCTTCAGCGCGTCACGGACTTTCTGGTCGTCCCAGGAGTTCATCGAGGTGCGCTCGAGCAGCGGCGCGTCGGGGAATACGGCGAGCAGTTCGGGGTAGGTGTGGCCGGAGAAGCTCTCGGTCTCGACCGTGGTGATGATGGTCGGCACGTTGAAGATCTTGGCCGCCTTGGCCAGGCCCACGGTGTTGTTCTTCAGGGTTTGCCGATCGATGCTCTGCACGCCGAAGGCCATTTGCGGCTGTTGGTCGATGAAGATCAACTGGCTGTTGTGCGGGGTCAGGACTTCGGTTTTTGGATTGCTCATAGCGGTTACCTGTTGGTGGGGCGGTGGACGATGCACGCATCCCGTCGGTCGTTGCCGTCGGGTAGGCGAAAGGACTATTGCAGAGCGGCCGCCACCTGGATTGGATGTAACTGCGATTCTGGTATCGGGCTGTGGCGCTCAGGCCAGGTGTTCGCGCAACGCCGCGCCAGCCTGCTGCATGGCAGTGCGTACCGCAGGCACCTCGGCGATCACGTTGAGCAGGCCGTAGTCGTGGATCATGCCGTTGTAGCGCACCGCGCTGACCACGACGCCGGCGGCGCCCAGGCGGCGGGCGTAGGCTTCGCCTTCGTCGCGCAGCACGTCCATCTCGGCGCTCTGCACCATGGCCGGTGGCAGGCCTTGCAGCTGTTCCAGGCTGGCGCGCAGCGGCGAGGCGTGGATCTCGTTACGCTGCTTGGGGTCGGTGGTGTAGTTGTCCCAGAACCACTCCATCATGCCGCGGGTGAGAAAATGTCCCTCGGCGAACTGGTTGTAGGAGGCGTTGTTGAAGCTGGCGTCGGTCACCGGCCACAGCAGCAACTGAAAACGCAGCTTCGGCGTACCAGCCTCTTTCGCCTTGATGGCGACCACGGCGGCCATATTGCCGCCGACACTGTTGCCGGCCACGGCTAGGCGCGAGCCGTCGACACCGATCTGGCTACCGTTGTCAGCCACCCACTTCGTGGCGGCATAGGCCTGGTTAATCGCAGTCGGGTATTTCGCTTCGGGCGAGGGGGTGTAGTCGACGTAGACCGCCGCGGCGCCGGAATGCACCACCAGGTCGCGGATCAGCCGTGCGTGGGTCGGATAGTCGCCCAGCACCCAGCCGCCACCGTGGAAGAACATGAAGCCCGGCAGGTTGCCCTGGCTGCCTGCCGGACGCACCACCACCAGCTTCAGCATCTGGCCGGCGGCCTCGATGCTGTGTTCGCGGGTTTCCACGGCCGATAGATCGACCTCGACCGAGGCTTGCGCGCCCACCAGCACAGCGCGGGCTTCCGCAGGCGATAGCCGTTCCAGGGGCGTGCCGCCACCGGCGGCCAAGGCTTCGAGAAAGGATTGCGTGTTGCGTTCGACGCCGGGACTGCCGGCGTCCAGGTTGGGGGAAGGCTGCATGGCGATTCACCTCATGATGGCTGAAGGAACTGTAGCGCTACTGCGTCGGGCATCTTCTGCCCTTGCGGTCGATCCGGCTTGTACCGGCCTGCCGTTTTGGCATCAGGCTGCTGCCGGGCTGCTAGAGTGAGAGCGGAGTCGCTGGCGTCCGCACGAGGTGGGCATGACAGGGGAAAGTCGCAAGCTGGGCCTGGGGTCGCTGACCGCGCTGGTGGTGGGCTCGATGGTCGGTGGCGGGATCTTCTCGCTACCGCAGAACATCGCCGCGCGGGCCGATGTCGGCGCGGTACTGATCGGCTGGGGCATTACCGCGGTGGGCATGCTGGCGCTGGCCTTCGTGTTCCAGGGCCTGGCCAACCGCAAGCCGCAGCTCGATGGCGGGGTGTACGTCTACGCCAAGGCGGGCCTCGGCGACTACATGGGTTTTTCCTCGGCCTGGGGTTACTGGATCAGCGCCTGGCTGGGCAATGTCGGCTACTTCGTCCTGCTGTTCTCGACCCTGGGTTATTTCTTCCCGGTCTTCGGCCAGGGCAATACGCCGCTGGCCATCGCCTGCGCCTCGGGGTTGCTCTGGTGCGTGCACGCCCTGGTGCTGCGCGGCATCAAGGAGGCGGCGCTGATCAACCTGATCACCACCGTGGCCAAGCTGGTGCCGATCCTGCTGTTCATCGCCATCGTCGGCCTGGCCTTCGACCGCGACATCTTCACCCGTGACATCTGGGGCCGCAGCAACCCGCAGTTCGGCGGTGTGCTGGAGCAGGTGCGCAACATGATGCTGGTCACCGTGTTCGTGTTCATCGGTATCGAAGGGGCGAGCGTGTACTCGTCGCGTGCCGAGCGCCGCCGCGATGTGGGCAAGGCCACGGTGATCGGCTTTCTCGGCGTGCTGGTGCTGCTGATGCTGGTCAACCTGCTGTCGCTGGGGGTGATGAGCCAGCCCGAGCTGGCGGCGCTGCAGAACCCGTCCATGGCCGGAGTGCTGGAGCATGTGGTGGGGCGTTGGGGGGCGGTGCTGATCAGCATCGGCCTGGCGGTGTCGCTGCTTGGTGCGCTGCTGTCGTGGGCGCTGCTGTGCGCCGAAATCCTCTTCGTCTCCGCCAAGGACGGCACCATGCCGGCCTTCCTGCGCCGGGAGAACGCCAATCAGGTGCCGGTCAACGCGCTGTGGCTGACCAACGGCATGATCCAGCTGTTCCTGCTGATCACCCTGTTTTCCCAAGGCACCTACCTGTCGCTCATCTACCTCGCGTCGTCGATGATTCTGGTGCCCTACCTGTGGTCGGCGGTCTATGCGCTGCTGCTGGCGCTGCGCGGCGAAACCTATGAAGACCAGGCCGGGCTGCGCCGCAAGGATCTGGCCATCGGCCTGCTGGCGGTGGGCTACGCGATCTGGCTGCTGTATGCCGGCGGGGTCAAGTACCTGCTGCTGTCGGCGCTGCTCTACGCGCCGGGGGCGCTGCTGTTTCGCCAGGCCAAGCGCGAGCAGGGGCAGGTGCTGTTCACCCGCTACGAATGGCCGATCTTCGCCGCCGTATTGCTGACCGCCGTGCTGGCCGGCTATGGCCTGTATGCCGGGCATCTGAGCTTGTAGCGCTGGACAAAGCGGTCAGCGCGCGGATAATCCGCCTCATCGCCCTCTGACTCTGGCCTCGCGACCCCTATGCGCAAATCCCTGCGTACCGCCCTGATCTGGATACTGATGCTGGCCCTGCCGGCACAGGCCATGGCGGCGCTCGGCATGCAGTTGTGCGAGCAGGTGCATCGCAGCGGCGCTCTGCAGATGAGCTCGACTCAGCAGGTCGAGCACGGCATGCACCACGACATGGCGGCCGACAGCGCACATGGCGCGCATCAGGACGCCGCCCCGGTGGCCAGCAGCAATGCTCCCAGCGATGGCAGCCTCTGCACCCTGTGCGCCTTCTGCGTCGGTGTCGCCGCGCCCAGCCAGCCGTTTCTGAACGACTCTGCCCTGCAAACCGTCGAGCCGGCTACAGCCTGGCCCGACCGCCTTATCGTCGGCGTGGCCGACACGCCCGAACGCCCCCCGCGTCTTTCTCTCGCCTGAGCCCCTTAGGTAGCGCCGTCCTGCGGCGCCTGTAGCTCACGCGGCCGCCTGGCCGCCGTACGCGAGAACACATCATGACTTTGCATTCCCTTGCCGGAAGGCTGCTGGGCATCGCTGCCCTGACGCTGCCCGGCATCTTGATGGCGGCCCAGCCCGACCCGCTGGACGCCAACGCCGCCGTGCCGGCGCAGGATTACCGTTCCCCTCTGCAAGACTACCGTGCCCAGGCCGACGAGCCGTTGCAGGACTGGCGCGCGGCCAATGACCTGGTCGGCCGTATCGGCGGCTGGCGCACCTACAGCATGGAAGGCTGGGAGCAGCCGGCCGAGCAGGGCGCCGAGCCCGTCGAGGGAGGTGGCCATGACCACCATTAAACCCGCCGTACTGCTCTGCGCCGCGCTGCTGCTGACCGGCTGCGCCGGCTTCAGCCAGGACGGTGGCTTCGACCCGGTGCAGCAAAGCGCCGAGCGCCAGCTGGACAAGCAACTGCTGTGGGCGCGCGACGAGGCCGGGCGCGGGCAGATCGAGGCACGCGTCGCCGAGTTGCTGGCCGAACCCCTGAGCCTGGATGCCGCGGTGCAGCTGGCGCTGCTCAACAACCGCGGCCTGCAGGCGTCCTTCGACGAGCTGGGCATCGGCGAGGCCGAGCGCGTGCAGGCCGGGCGCCTGCCCAACCCCGGCTTCTCCTACGGTCGTCTGGAAAAGGGCAGCGAGGTCGAATACGAGCGCGGCCTGCACCTGAATCTGGCGCGGCTGATCGCCCTGCCGCTGACCTCGCGCCTGGAAGGTCGGCGCTTCGAGCAGCTGCAGCGGCAGACCAGCCTGGCGGTGTTCGACCTGGCCAGCGAGACGCGCAAGGCCTGGTACCAGGCGGTCGCCGCCGAGGAGAGCCTGGTCTACGCACGGCAGGTGCTGGACGCCGCCGAAGCCGGCGCCGATCTGGCCCGGCGCATGGCCGCAGTGGGCAACTTCAGCAAGCTGCAGCAGGCCGAGCAGCAGAACTTCTACGCCGAAGCCGGCATCGGCCTGTTGCAGGCCGAACAGGCGCGAGTACGTAGCCGCGAGCAGCTGACCCGTCTGCTCGGCCTGTGGGGCGAGCAGCTCGACTACCGCCTGCCCGAACGCCTGCCGGCGTTGCCGAAAACCGCGGACGAGTTGCCGGACGTGGAGCGCCTGGCCATGAACCAGCGCCAGGACATCCAGGCCGTGCGCCTGGATGCCGAGCGCCTGGCGCAGAACCTCGGCCTGACCCGCACCACGCGTTTCATCAACGTGCTGGAGCTGGGCGTGGTCAACAACCGCTCAAACGAGGAACCGACCCAGCGCGGCTACGAGATCAGCGTCGAGCTGCCGCTGTTCGACTGGAGCGGTGCCAAGGTGGCGCGGGCCGAGGCACAGTATCGCCAGGCGCTCAACCGTGCCGCCGAGACGGCGATCAACGCACGCTCGCAGGTACGCGAGGCCTATCACGCCTACCGCAACGCCTTCGAGCTGGCGCAGCACTACCGTACCGAGGTGCTGCCGCTACGTCAGCGCATCGCCGAGGAAAACCTGCTGCGCTACAACGGCATGTTCATCAGCACCTTCGACCTGCTCGCCGATGCGCGCCGCCAGGTGCAGGCGGTGGATGGCTACCTGCAGGCGCAGCGCGCCTTCTGGCTGGCGCGCGCCGACCTCGACATGGCCCTGTTGGGCGCCCCCAATCCCTCGCTCGGCGTGGCGCCTGCCGCTGCTGCCGAGCCGGCCGCCGCCGGCCACTGAACAAGGAATTTCCCAGATGGTTTCACGACGCGATTTCTTTCTCGGGGCCGGCGCCATCGGCGCTGCGGTGGCCACTTCGGCGGTCAGCCGGGTGGCCATGGCGGCCCTGCCCGAACCGGTGCTGCAGGCCAGCGCCGACACCCAACCGCCGCTGCAGCCGAACAGCGGGCGGCCCTACAACCCGGTGGTCACCCTCAACGGCTGGACCCTGCCGTGGCGCATGAACAACGGCGTCAAGGAGTTCCACCTGGTCGCCGAGCCGGTGGTACGCGAGCTGGCGCCCGGCTATAAGGCCCACCTGTGGGGCTACAACGGCCAGTCGCCGGGACCGACCATCGAGGTGGTGGAGGGCGACCGGGTGCGCATCTTCGTCACCAACAAGCTGCCCGAGCACACCAGCATCCACTGGCACGGCCAGCGTCTGCCCAACGGCATGGACGGCGTCGCGGGCCTGACCCAGCCGGCGATTCCGGTGGGCAAGACCTTCGTCTACGAGTTCGTCGCCCGCCGCCCCGGCACCTTCATGTACCACCCGCACGCCGACGAGATGGTGCAGATGGCCATGGGCATGATGGGGTTCTGGGTCACTCACCCCAAGGAGCATCATCCGCTGATCAGCGAGGTGGATCGCGACTACTGCTTCCTGCTCAGCGCCTACGACATCGAGCCGGGCGCCTACACGCCGAAGATCATGCAGATGCTCGATTTCAACCTGTGGACCTTCAACAGCCGCGTGTTCCCCGGCATCGACCCGCTGGTGGCGCGCCAGGGCGAGCGCGTGCGCCTGCGTGTCGGCAACCTGACCATGACCAACCACCCGATCCACCTGCACGGTCACGAGTTCGAGGTCACCGGCACCGACGGCGGGCCGACCCCGGTCGGCTCGCGCTGGCCGGAGGTGACCGCCGATGTGGCGGTGGGGCAGATGCGCCAGCTCGAGTTCATCGCCGACGAGGAGGGCGATTGGGCGCTGCACTGCCACAAGAGCCACCACACCATGAACGCCATGGGCCACGACGTGCCGACCCTGGTCGGCGTCGATCACCGCGACATGACCCGCAAGATCGCCAAACTGGTGCCGGACTACATGGTGATGGGCGAGCGCGGCATGGCTGACATGGCGGAGATGCAGATGCCGCTGCCGGACAACACCGTGCCGATGATGACCGGCGACGGCCCGTTCGGCTCGGTGGAGATGGGCGGCATGTTCACCATGCTCAAGGTGCGCAAGGAGCAGGCCGCCGGCGACTACCGCGACCCGGGCTGGTTCAAGCACCCAGCCGGCACGGTGGCCCATGAGTGGAAAGGCGCACTGGCCAGCCCGAGCCGCTCGCACGATGGCGGTGGCCAGTCGATGCCACTCAAGCAGCCGCTCGAGGCGCCGGTGGAAGTGCAGGTACGCAAGCCCGGCGGTCATGCCGGGCATTAACGGGGCGGGCCGCTACGCGGCCCGGTCCCCACAGCAAGCGAGGATTCACCGATGAAAACAGCACAGTTACTGGTTCTGACCCTGATCGGGCTGCTCGGCAGCCCGGCAGCGCTGGCCCACAGCGAAATGCACGAGGGGCATCAGGCCGCCGCAACGATCAAGGAGCAAAAGCCTTGGGGTATCGCCGGCGATGCCAGCGAAGTCGACCGCACCATCGAGATCCGCATGACTGATCAGATGCGTTTCACTCCGGATCGGCTGCAGGTCCGGCAGGGCGAGACCATTCGTTTCGTCCATTACAACGACGGCAAGATCCTCCACGAGTTCGTCATCGGTACCCGCGAAACCCTGGATGAACATGCCGAGGCAATGCTGCGTTTTCCCGGTATGCAGCACGACGAGCCCTATATGGCTCACGTTGCGCCGGGGCAGAGCGGCGAGATGATCTGGACCTTCAACCGCGCCGGCGAATTCGATTTCGCCTGCCTGATCGCCGGCCACTACCAGGCCGGCATGGTCGGTACCATCCAGGTGCTGGCCGACTGACCTACGAGAGGAAACACGCATGAAGAAGCAACTGATGATCGCGGCGCTGGCCGCCCTGTTCAGTCTGCCGTTGCAGGCCGCCGACCCCGCGCCGCTGAGCCAGGGCGAGGTGCGCAAGGTGGACGCCGCTGCGCAGAAGATCACCCTGCGCCACGGCCCCATCGCCAGTATCGGCATGCCGCCGATGACCATGGTCTTCGAGGTCGAGAAGCCGGAACTACTGGAAGGGGTTTCAGCAGGAGAGAAGGTGAAGTTTCAAGTGCAGCAGCAGGGTAGCCGTTACATCGTTACCGAACTGCAGGTAGTGGAGTAGCCAGGAGAGCCGGCCCAGGCATTGCGCCTGGGCTGGCGAACACTCAGTTCAGGCCGTCAGTCAGGGCCTTGGCAGGTACCAGCTTGACCACTTTCTTGGCAGCGATTTCGATGGCTTTGCCGGTCTGCGGGTTACGGCCGGTGCGTGCCGGGCGCTCGCTCACTTTCAGCTTGCCGATGCCTGGCAGGGTGATCTCACCGTCGTTTTCCAGTGCGTCGCCGACAATTTCGCCCAGCTGATCGATCAGGGTACGGACAGTGGCTTTGGGCAGGGATACGGCCTCGGCCAGGTCGCTGATCAGTTGGTCTTTGGTGATTGCCATGATGTAACTCCGTTTGCAGGTGAGAGGTTCGATGCTGCCGATATGGATCTGCGCAGTCGAAAACGTGGGAACGCTAACATAAAAGACATGATTCGGCAGTGCCGCAACGGGCACTGCCGATAGGGCTTAGTGTCGCATCAGTCCTGGTGGTTCCAGCGTGCTAGCAAAAAACGCAGCCTGCCGCTGATGCCGGGTTCGCTGGCGCTGTCGAACGGCACCTCGATCTCCAGGCTTCCATCGTTCTGGAGGTTGCCATCGAGTTTATGGTCGGCGCTGTGCACCCCCTGGTTCTGCCAGGCGTGGCTCACCTGCCAGCCGCTGTCGGCGCCAGGCGGGGTTATTTCCAGCACCAGGCTGTTGCGGAACAGGTAGCTGCCCTCGAAATGCTGGTTGACCCATAGCTTGCGCTCCACCTCGTAGTCCGGCACTCGCACGTTAAAGGTCAAGGTATAGGCCAGCCCCTTGCGCCTACTGTTCACGCGCGCCCGATCAGCCAGAAACAGGCTGCCAAGGAATAGCTTGCCGTTCTCCTGCGGTGCCTTGAGCCAGTGCTGGTGGGCGAGACAGGCCACCGAATCCTCTTCGGCAGTACGCCGGCTCAGGTACCAGAGCTTGCCACGGGGGGCGGCGAGCACTTCGAACTGGTACAGGGCATTGACCGTTTGCCCCTGGCTCTCAGACTTGCGCAGCTCCTTGGGCAGGGTGATGGCGTCGACTTCAGCCCAGATGTCCACACGTACATCGCCGAACAGAAAGCGCGTGAGATTCTGGTAAGCCTCCTCGCTGTTGACGATGCCGAAGTAGCCGGAATGCGCTCGATAGGTAAAGGCCTTGGCGCAGGGCGCTGTCGGTTTGCCGCTAGCGTCCAGGCCGCAGAGGGTCGCGTTGTCGATGCGCACCAGGCCGTCGCTGCCATGGCCGGCGAAGGTACGCGACAGGCCCAGGCCAGCTTCGTAGTCCATGCGGTTGGTGCCAACCATGCAGAAGAATCGTTTGGATGCAAAGCGTGCCTCGGGTAGCCAGTCGACGCGCTCGGTGAGCTTGTAGGCAGCTTCCAGATCCAGAAAGGTCGCCAGGCGCTGGCGGTTGAAATTGCTGATATCGCTCAGGTTCAGCCAGCTCGGCGGGTTGATGCCGAGCAGGTCGATGCCGTTGTGCGGGGTAGCGTAGGTGAACACCTTGTCCACCAGCTGAGCCGCGCCGTCCGGATCCAGCTTGGGATTTTGCAGCAGGCCACGGCAGACCAGGCCACCCATCGAATGGGCCACCAGATAGCAGCGAAAGTCGGTCTTGCTAATGCCGTTCTTGGGGTTGGCGCAGATCAGCTCGCGCACCTTGAGTATCAGCTCGCCAAGCTTGCTGGCGAATACCTCCAGGCTCGGTGTGCTGCCGATGCCCAGCAGCCGTGAGGCCTCGTCGTAGTAGCGATAGATGATGATCGAACGGCTGCCCAGGCGATTGTCGGTATTGGCGGCCCATTCCGGGTCGAGAATGTCGTAGCCGTCTTCGTATACGTCCTGATAGTCGAATTCCGTGGCCAGGCGGATCACTGGCGACTCGAAGACGAATTTGCGTGGCTGGCGGGTCTTTTCCGCTACCGCGCGGTAGACGGTAGAACCGAGGTTGAAACCGCAGAACGGGTCGGCGCTGGTCTGGTCGATCTCCCCCGGGGTCATGGCGTAGCCACGCACGTAGATGATCGGATGGAAGGGGCTATGCGAATTGGCCATGGTTGCTCCTGAGGTGGCGTGCGCGTGCCTCGGGAATGCTCATCATGGCCGAACTGCGGGATGCGACGAGTGGCGCGGGTAATAGTGGAGAAGGTTAGTTCAGCGCCAGAGGTTTTCCGGATTTTTGCACCGCCAGACGGCGACTTGGCAAGGCTCGACTAAGCTACTGATACTTGCCTAATGCTGGAGTGCCATCATGTTGCGCGCATTTGCCGATCTGGGGTTCCGCTGGAAGATTGCCCTGCCCATTCTGTTGCTGGCCGCCTTGCTGGTAGCGATGGGAACCTTGGGTGTGCGCGGTATCACTCAGGTCGCCGAATCCAGTACCACGCTGACCAATCGCCATCTGCCGGCCATCAGCCTGCTGCTCAACGCCGACCGCGATCTTTATCAGGCCTTCGTCGCTGAGCGTAGCCTGCTTGATGAGGGTGCCGAGGATCACGTCGCCGCGCTCAAGAAAACTCACGCCGAGAACCTGCAGCAGGCCTACGACCGTGTGCACAAGTTCGCCGACATGCAGCCCGGCAGCGAGGCGCTGGCGCTGGTGGCCGAGTTCGATCGTGGCTTCGAGCGCTGGAAGGCCACCTCGCAGCGAGTGCTGGAGCTGGCCTCCAGTGATCCGGAAGGCGCCAGTCGGCTTAGCTTTGGCGACAGCGAGGCGCAGTTCGAAGAGGCGCGCACTGCCATCGACAAGCTCGGTGAATTGGAAGACAACGCCGCCAATGCCGTTGGCACCGATGCCATTGCACGCGGCGAAGCGCTGGTCTGGCAGCAGGGACTGATCATCGCCATCGGCCTGCTGGTGTGCCTGGTCCTGGTGGTGGGCTTCCCGCTGTTGGTGACCCGTCCGCTGCATAACCTGCTTTATCGCATCGAACAGATCGCTGACGGTGACGGCGACCTGCGGGTGCGCCTGGACGTGCTCTCCAGGGACGAACTGGGCAAGCTCAGCCACGCCTTCAACCGCTTTCTCGACAAACTGCAGCCGTTGATCAAGGAAGTCGGCAGGGTCACTGGTGAGGTGGCCGACTCGGCACAGAGTCTCGCAGGCATGGCGGCCGCCAATGATCGATTGATAAGCAGCGAGCACGCGGCGGTCGATCAGGTCAGCACTGCGGCCACAGAAATGAGCGTGGCCGTGCATGAGGTGGCGCGCAATGCGCAGAATGCTGCCGATGCCGCGCGCCATGCCGAGGTCCAGTCGCGAGAAGGCGCCCAGGTGGTCGGTGCGACCATTCATTCGATCCGCCAACTGGCCCAGGAAGTGGAGAGCGCATCCGACACCATCCAGACCCTGGAGCAGGAAACCGCCAACATCGGCGCGGTACTGGCGGTGATCAAGGGCATCGCCGAACAGACCAACCTGCTGGCGCTCAACGCGGCCATCGAGGCGGCGCGGGCAGGGGAGCAGGGCCGCGGTTTTGCCGTGGTCGCCGATGAGGTGCGAGCGCTGGCAGCGCGTACCCAGGAGTCGACCAAGGACATCCAGCAGATGATCGAGCGTCTGCAGGCTGGTGTGCAGAATGCGGTCAAGGCCACGCATTCAGGCAGCGCACGGGCGCGGCAGAGCGTGGAGCAGGCTGCCGGTGTGGACCAGGCTTTGAGCGTGACCGGTGATTCGGTGCAGCGCATCAACGACATGGCTGCGCAGATCGCCACCGCCTGCGAGGAACAGAGCAGCGTTACCGAGGAAATCGCGCGCAATATCAGCGACATTCGCGACCTCTCCAACGAAGCGGCGCAGACCTCCGAACAGAGCACGCGTGCCAGCCAACACCTGTCCGAGCTGTCCCACGGGCTGGCCCAGTTGGTGGGACGTTTCCGGGTGTGACGTCAGTGTCTCGCGTATCTAAGTGTTTGAAGCAGTTGTAAGTTTACGTTTAGCCGTTACAATGGCGCGGCTCGTCGCAATGGCGAGCAGCGTTATGGTGGCCCTGCCGGTCCCCTCGCAACGATTACCCGTTAACCTGGTCAGGCCCGGAAGGGAGCAGCCACAGCGGGAACATTGTGTGCCGGGGTGTGGCTGGTGGGGTCCACCTCCAGTGACATAAGTCATTGATTCTGAAGGGTTTTTCACTCCATTCCACGCAGTGGTACAAGGAGTGATACATCCGTGTCTACTGTCCCGTCTTACCTCCTCCTGTCGCGCCATTCGGTCTTCTATTTCCGTATCGTGGTGCCTGAAGTCATTCGCCCTTTGTTCCCTCAACGGGAGATACGCAGGTCGCTCCAGACGCGCTGCCGTAGGGAGGCGTTGATCCGTGGGCGTGAGCTTCTGCTGCAGGCCCAGCGACTGTTCACTGAGGCATTCCAGGGGCGTCGGCCATCGTTGGACCTCCTGATCGGTGCCTGGGAGGCGGGTGGGAAGCGCGTCGCTAGCTGGGCCTCCTGGCTGCGCCAGCAGCAGTTGGTTAGTACCTTCGAGGCCGTGATAGCTAATCCTAGGGCGCAGCCGAGCAGGGGGCCGCAGAAGGCCAATACGGTCCCCATTCGTGACGAGCCGCCGCTGGCCCCATTGTTCTCCAAAGTCGTTGACGAATACCTACGTCAGCAAGCTCGGGAAGGTGTCTCTACCAAGACCCTGGACGACAAGCGGGCAATGGCTTCCCTGTTTGTCCGCGTCATCGGAGACCACCCTATAAACTTCATCACCCGCAAGGAGACACAGCAGTTCCGGGAGACCGCGTTGAAGCTGCCGCCACGGATACACCAGCTGTCCGTCACGTCCCTGGAACAGGCCATTACCGAGGCCAAGACCACCATCAGTCAGACCACTTTCAACAACTACGTGAAGAACCTGACGACGTTCTTCGCCTATGCCATCCGGGAGGGTTACTGCGATAAGAACCCGTTCTACAGGCTTGGCATCAAGCGCAGGGGGAAGGTGAACCAGGAGCGTTCGGCGTTCACTGAGGCCGACCTGAAGGCCTTGTTCGACAGGAGCAGGTACGCGCCTGCAAATGGGCCTAAGCCGAATCAGTATTGGCTACCCCTGTTGGGGCTCTATACGGGCGCACGGCTGAATGAACTGTGTCAGCTGTACCTGGACGATATCGTGGTCGTTAATGGTGTGGACTGTATTCACATACGAAAGGGTCGGCCGGACCAGAAGCTCAAGAACGATGGCTCTGAGCGTTTGGTCCCGATTCACTCTCGCCTGAAGGCCCTTGGGTTCATCGAGTATGTCGCCAGCCTGCGTGTAGATGGGCATGCGCGGCTATTCCCGGAGCTGACCCTTCACAAGAAGCATGGCTACAGTGCTGCCCCTTCCAAGTGGTTCGCTCGGGTCAGGGCGCAGCTGGGCTTTGAGGGGAAGAAGGACTTCCATAGCTTCCGCCATACATTCGCAGACCACTTGAAGCAGAAGGGGGTTTCTGAGGCGCTGGTCGGCGGTGTACTGGGGCATCAGACAGGCGGGATAACGTTCGGTCGTTACGGGAAAGACTTCAGGCCGGAGGTGCTGGTGCCCGTGGTGGAGCTAGTCGGCTTGACTGCCTTGTGAAGCCAGGCATTGTCGGCAATTGATTGCGATACTGATGACGGCGGCCGGTGGTCGGGCCTGTTCCGGGACACTCCAGCCTTCTTCTTCGTCGAAGCCATAATCCGCTGCCGTGTGCCTATGGTCGCTCTGCAGTTCGATGATCTGGACAGCCTCCAAGTGGAGAATTAAGCCGGCCATACCGATAGCAGAGATGAAGTACGGCAAAGCCTCAAAGGCAACGATACCTACAGTGCCGTCACAAATCTCCGGCAACTTGCCTGTCAGCAGTTTGCCCTTCGCGTCGAAGAGGGCCGGTCGGCGCTTCCGCGTATATGTCATACCGCTGTCCACGGAGGTGCCACTAGCCTTCATCTTGAAGTTGAAGATCAGGTTGCCGGTCGGCTCCTCGGTTTCCTTGTCGTACTCGACGCTGAACAGGTCATTGACCTTCAGCTCTTTCAGCTTCTTGCGCTGCTCGACCTTCAAGCCGGCGAAGCCTTCTTGACCTTCAGCGATGGCTTGATCCAGGAGCGGTGCCAGGGTCTTCAGTAGGGGCTGTGCAGCCTCCTCGCTCAGGATGACGCCGACCTTGTATTGGCCATCCGGGTTCGGGAAGGCTTCGGTGCCGTAGTCGGGCTTGTCGAGGGCGGGGAAGCGGAAGACGCCACGCGGGGTGCGGGCTTTCAGGATGGTGCGTTTCTTCTTGTCGGTGGACATGTAGGTACTCAGGTATGGATTTGTTCGAGGGCTTCTAGGCCGCGCTTGGTCAGGTCGACCAGAAAACAGCAGGGGGGAAGGCACGCCCGTGCGAACCTTCCTGGGGATGGCTCTGCAGGGCGTGATAGCGGGTTAGACCATGGATGTTTCTTCAGCCGGAATCAGCTTCCGGTGCGACTTCTGGAACTGTGCAGCCTTGGCCGCCAGGGCGTCGACATGTTCATTCTCGGCGTGGCCGCTGTGCCCCTTGACCCAGTGGGCGGTGACGTTGCACTGGCCGAGCAGGGTATCGATGACCTGCCATAGGTCGGTATTCTCGACGGGCTTCTTATCAGACTTCCTCCAGCCCCTGGATTTCCAGCCTGGCAGCCATTCGTTGATGCCGAGGACTACGTACTTGCTGTCGGTGTAGAGGTCGACCACTGCAGGCTTCTTGATGATCTTCAGGGCCTCGATTGCAGCGGTCAGTTCAGCGCGTTGGTTGGTCGGATGGTGGCCGTCGCCCAGTGGGCCTGCGGCTTCCATGGTGGCGCCTTCAGGGTTGCGGACAAGGACTCCCCAGCCAGCCCTGGCGATGAGGCTGCCGTTGTTGATACAGGAGCCGTCGGTGAAGGCGGTGTAGGTACGTGCGGTCATGTGGTGTGTTCCTCGATGGTGAATTTTGGGTGCAACCTTCCCGGCATCCTCAGCGGAGGGCGCCTGGCGACTGGTGGGGGATAGGACGAGCAGGTTGGAGCGGACCAATTCCCGACAGAGATATAGGTGGTTCACTGGTCCATTTGGGATGCATCTTTCAATGCAGCCTTGGGAGCGTTATGTCAGGGGTGGTCGTGGAGGGCGGTAGTAGCGCAGCTGCTGTCGGCTTTCCGAAGAGGCCGACCAAGGAAAAAGACCAAGGAGGACGGACAGAGGTGGGTAGTCCTTAGTCCATCCTCACTTCATTGTTAATGGTCAGGCTTTCCTTGTTCAGACAGTTGATGCGCGACTGCCCTGCAAGCATCTTTCTGGGGTATGGCTACTGTCTGAGGTCAGAGGCATAGCCGATCAAGTTCGGCGTCGGGCTTGACGGTTGGGGCATCGTTTGCTGCTGGTCGTTGGGCCATATGGCCGAGTCGTCCTTGAAGTAGTTCAGCAGTCTCAGCGTGCCGTTGGCACTTGATCTCGACAGGTTCGGGGGACGCTTGCTTGAACGCAAGGCTGACCAGCTCCGTGAAAGCGTGTTTCCTGGATGCACTCGGGAAGAGGGACATGAACTCGGAGACATACTCCTGGGCTCGGTCGTGGAGGTATCCGGCCATGCTGACCAGCGTATCGTTGGCAGCAACGGGGGCCTGTCGAGGAAGCCACTCGGGAATGAACAACGCTTCTTTGCCTTTGGCAGAGGCTGCTTTCGTGACCTGCTTCTTCAGGTACTGATACTGGGAGTCCGTCATGTCGAGCATCCACGTCCGCCTATCGCGGTCCAGGCGAAGACCATACAATTCACGCAAGACCGGCCACATCTCAGAGCGACGTACCCCGCCTGGTCGTGTGCTCAACTTCACCAACTCGGCAATGGCAGCGGCGCGTGTCATTGTTACCTGATGCTCAAGAACCAGTGGATTGTCATCCTTGGTCTCCTTCACTTCTTGCTTGATCTTGCGTATCTGGCGTCGGGAGAGTTTGGTCTGCTCCTCAATGGCGCGTTCGGAGGCTTTGGTCTGCAGTAGCTGGATGACCTGCTGCTTCTGGCTATCGGTCGGCCTCATTGTGCTCGCCTCCCGGTCTCCAGGATGGACGTGGCATTGGGCCGTCTGACGATGGGACCGAGGGCGAGCCAGCGAGGCTCCTCACGGTCGCTCCGGGCCAAGTCCAGGAGGTCGTCATCCTCCCAGGACAAGCCCGCTGTAAGGGCCAGCTCCATGGCTTCAGCCAGGCGTGTGTCGCGGCACTTCTTCTTGCCCAAGGCGCAGGCCAGGGTGGTCAGTCGGTCGATGTGGTCAGGGCGCAGGTGCAGGTTCAACCGCACCAGCTTGGGGGTGGTGTTCATTGGATCGAAGTCCTTAGTGATAGAGCGAACGCAAGCGCCCCGCCTGGAGGGCTCCGGGCAGGGTGTGTTGTGGTCGTCGTTGATGGGAGGTGTAGTGGAGGGCGCTCTCCAGCCGTTGGAGTGAGGAGCGATGCGCCCAGGTTTACTATGTATGGCCGTAAATCAAAATCGACTTACTGCAGGCCTTTGCGCTGGTTGTTCATTGGGGTGGCCGTAAATGGCCAGGAGGGGCTGCAGGGGCTGTGGCTGGTTGTCCAATGGGGGGGCCGTAAAAGGCCTGCACGAGCACCGTGAGGGTGGCCCAGGTCGACGGTGGTCATTGGCCAGGCGCTCGTCGTGGCCTGCTCCTAGAGCCGCCTGGCTTGCTGCTGGAGTGGCGCTCAGGCCTCGACCGGGTGTGCCCTACAGGCCCGCTTCACGGTGGCCGTAGAGACGCCCCAGTGGTCGGCAGTGGCCTGTATGCTGGCGCCGTTCTCCTTCCTCCAGGAGGCGATAGCCGCGTCGTCGTGCTGCTTGGGGGCGCCCAGCTTGCGACCGTCCTGCCTGGCCTTCTCGATCCCCGCCATTTGCCTGGCCTTGATGTTCTCCCGCTCCAGCTCGGCGACCCCGGCCAGTAGGGTGAGCATGAGCTTGCCAGTGGGCATTGATAGGTCGAAGCCTTCACGCATGGATACGACGGTGACGCCCTTGGCCTTCAGTGCCTCGACTGTCTCCAGGACGTCGATGGTGTTGCGCCCCAGGCGGTCGATGGCTGCGACGATGACGGTGTCGCCCTTCCTGGCGAAGGTGAACAACGCCTTGAATCCTGTCCGCTCCAGCGCCTTGGTGGTGCCGCTGGTGGCCTCGTCGGTGAACCATCCATCGTCGCTGACCTTGTAGCGTTGCCCGATGGCGTGGCGCTGAGCCTCGACTGACTGGCCGTCGCTACTGACGCGGGTATAGGCGAGGATGGTGGTCATGGTGCTGGGCTCCGACTGGCTCATAAGGTAGGCTCTCAATCTGCCTTGTGGCTCATTGAAAGTCAACACAATTGAGCCAATCTGCAGGGCTCATTCCGCCGTGTCGTCGTGAGGTCGCCGGGCTTGGGTCATAAGGTGTACTTCCTGAGCCATCCTCATACCGCCTTCGCGCCGGACAGCAACGTCCTGACGCCGACTCTAGAAGGTAGACTTGAACGACGCTTTGACCGTCAATTGCATAGATAGACCAGCCCCCAGGGGGGGAAGTCTGTAAACCACTTTATATTCAAGGCCGAACAAATTTTTTCTTTTCAACTTGCCGCCACACGGAGTGCAGATGCACACGGAGAACGCAACATGCCCAAACCCCGCACTGGTCGAATTACTCCAAGAGCAACTTGAACTGCTACGAGTAGCCCTGTTCGTAGCTACGCAGGGGCCTGCTGAAATGGCAGGAACGCAGTTGCATTGCTCTTTGGAACCCTCCGTCGTCAGCGCGTCGCAGCCGATAGCAATGTGCGCGGGACAGTCGGTGAGTACGATCCTGCGTTGCCTTGACTGGCGCGGCATTCCAGTAAGAGACCTGTATCCGATTGCAAGAAGCGCAGTGGAGTCGTTCATCAACGCAGCCTTCCTGGTCTCTCAGGACAACGCCACGTCTGAGCGGGCACTTCGATACGTGAAGTTCGGGTACTGGAAGCAGCACAACCGAAACGTTGGCGAAGGGCTCTTCAGTCTGAAGCTTTCCTCCAGTGGCTTGCCTGCGGGCTCCACGCCAGCAGAGTTCGAGGAGTTCACAGGGAAGGGTCAAGATACCTGGACGAAACTGTCTCTTCCCAGCCGAATCAATCGCGTGGGCCAAGCTGCGGGCAGAAAAGCCGGCAGTCGGCTTCTTGCCGCTTACGCATTGATCTACTCCGTATCCTCCGAAGTCATCCACGGCTCCCCGTTCGGGGTCAGTTACTTCTACTCTGCCAGGGCACCTGCTTCAGTTGAAGAGTTTCAAAAAGCTACCGTTCACCAGGTCGAGGACATACTCGTTGCCGTGGCACACGCGGCGGCGGGCTACCTCTCCACGTTTTTCACCTATCAAAGCATGGAAGTCGCTGTGGCGGCCGAGCAAGACATCTTCAACAAGCTAATGGCCATCGAAGGAGTAGATCCTCAATAGACTCCCCTTCGGACGAAGCTGTCGTACAATCCCCGCCCTCACACGCAGCTAGAGCCCAAAGGGCGTGGGGCTTGAGGTTTTCACGGGTGTCTCGGCGGTTCGGTTCACCGCCGGCCGTGGCGCAGGTTGCTCATGACGGTGCTGACAGGCGCCAATAGATTTTTCCCTTCTCCGTATCGCACGAAGCCGAACCGGGCCCCGAAGGCCGTGGCGTCAGGGTTCGCCTGCTCTACGCCGATGTGGGTGTAGGGGACTTCGTCGGCAACCTCGACGAGAAACTGCATTAGTGCTCTGCCGTGGCCTTGCCGCTGGTTCGTGAAGCCAATCCTCGACACCACCAGCGTGTCGCTGTTCCATCCGTGCATGGAAGGGGGCGTGACCCGGAAGTAGAGGTCGTACTTGGCTGTCCGTGCATCCACGCTGCAGCGGGAGATTCCAAGGCGTACTCCTGGTCGTTTGTACCCGAACTGAACCTGTAGGTACTCCGTCAACAACGCGGCGAAAGCACGGGTTCTCTCATTGGCGGCTTTCAGCATCTCTTCATCGTTGGGCATGGGGCGGTTCCGGTATCGATTGGCGTGATGGCTGTTGTATCAAGCGAAGCCCGATCCTGTCCCGCAAGTGGTACAAAAGGGGGGCAAACAGGTGATACAAAGCGCCTTGTAGGCTGACCCAGGCAGTCGCCTACAATGGCCTCGATTTCCATTTTTCTGCGTGGTCTGGTGAAGACCGCTTCAGAGGTGGCGCTGACTCATGAAGGCTCTAGAACGGGCTTTTGGCAGCGTTATGGTGGCCCTGCCGGTCCCCTCGCAACGATTACCCGTCAACCTGGTCAGGCCCGGAAGGGAGCAGCCACAGCGGGAACATTGTGTGCCGGGGTGTGGCTGGTAGGGTCCACCTCCAGTTTCCAAGCCCTTGCATCCTTCTATCTCAATATCTTCAGCGTCTATCTGGCGGTTTTTTGCTGTGCGCAATAAAAAGCCCGCGCTTTGGGCGCGGGCTTTCGGCTGTTTGCAGGCTCAGGCGATGCGGTAATTCAACACGCTGTCCTGTTCCTTGAGCGTCTTGCGCAGATCGGCTGGGATATTGCCGGCGCGTACGGCCAGTTCCAGGCGGATTTCTTCCAGGCTTTGGGCGAAGGCATTCTGGTCGTTGATCTGTGGCTTGGCCAGGACGCGGCTGTAGACAGTGATGTCGCTCTCGTCGAGCAGGGCGAGGATGATGCTGCCGTCCGGGCGCGGTGAGCTGAAGCTGGCACGCAACGGATTGAACAGGTGATCGACGAGCTGTTGGTTGGTGAGTTCCATGTCCTACTCCATCCTGAGGTTGGTCACCTTCGACCTCAGGATGACGACTTAGTTCAGGCAGTGAGCGACTGGCGGGTACGCTCGATCACCTGTTGCAGCGATTCGTCGCTGTACTGGCCTGGGTAGAGACGCTGGCTGTACTGGGCGATACCGGTCTTGTCGACCAGGGTAAAACTGAAGCTGCCCTTGCGCGTTGCCTGAATGCGGCAATCGAACGGTGCAAAGGCGTGAGTCAGGGTGCTGATGGCTTTCTGAATTTGATATTGAGCATTCATTTTTCTAAGTATTCCTTAAAGCATGTGCGCTTCGTTGCGCGTGGTGTAGCTCCATGTGGTTGGCCGAAAAACGGCCATAGCATGTCAACCGATCGGAGCTTGATTAGCACGATAAAGTTCCATTGTTACGGTTCTTCGGCGTGGTCGGTACGTCGGAGGCAGGCAGAGGAACTGCGCCGATAAACGGCGAGTCGGCCTGATCAGTCAGCAGATGGGATCTTGGAGGGCGGCAGCGCAGAGATGCGCTAGACGTTGAACCGGGAAACCAGCGAGGGGGCGCAAAGGCCTTAATGACTTGCAGCGTGGTACGAACGGCGCGAATACTAATGCTTTGTGCAAGAAATGACCAGTGTTATTTCTCAAGTCAGGGCGATGCTGCTCCACACAAGCGGGTGGCGGATGCAATTTGCCGGTTGCTCCGCTAGGATTAGCCCACTTTTGCTTTCCTCATATGACGGTTTTCCATGAGTTATCAGGTTCTTGCACGTAAATGGCGTCCGCGCTCGTTCCGCGAAATGGTCGGCCAGACGCATGTGCTCAAGGCTCTGATCAACGCCCTGGACAGTCAGCGCCTGCACCATGCCTACCTGTTCACCGGCACCCGTGGTGTGGGCAAGACCACTATTGCGCGGATCATCGCCAAGTGCCTGAACTGCGAAACCGGCATCAGTTCCACCCCTTGCGGCACCTGTTCGGTCTGTCGGGAAATCGATGAGGGGCGTTTCGTCGACCTGATCGAAGTGGACGCCGCCAGCCGCACCAAGGTCGAAGACACCCGTGAGCTGCTCGACAACGTGCAGTACTCGCCAAGTCGGGGTCGCTTCAAGGTCTACCTGATCGACGAAGTGCACATGCTTTCCACCAGCTCCTTCAACGCCCTGTTGAAGACCCTGGAGGAGCCGCCGCCCCACGTCAAATTCCTCCTCGCCACCACCGACCCACAGAAGCTGCCGGTTACCGTGCTGTCGCGCTGCCTGCAGTTCTCGCTGAAGAACATGCCGCCGGAGCGAGTGGTCGAGCACCTGACCCACGTATTGACCGCCGAGAACGTGCCGTTCGAGGACGATGCCCTGTGGCTGCTTGGCCGCGCTGCCGATGGCTCGATGCGCGACGCCATGAGCTTGACCGACCAGGCCATCGCTTTCGGCGAAGGCAAGGTACTGGCGGCTGACGTGCGTGCCATGCTCGGCACGCTCGATCACGGTCAGGTCTATGGCGTGCTGCATGCGCTGATCGAAGGTGATGCGCGGGCACTGATCGAAGCGGTGCGTCATCTGGCCGAGCAGGGGCCGGACTGGAATGGCGTGCTGTCGGAAATGCTCAACGTCCTGCACCGCGTGGCGATAGCCCAGGCGCTGCCGGAGGCCGTGGACAATGGCCAGGGCGACCGCGAACGCGTGCTGCAACTGGCCCAGGCGCTGCCGGCCGAAGACGTGCAGTTCTACTATCAGATGGGTTTGATCGGGCGTCGTGACTTGCCCCTGGCACCTGAACCGCGCGGCGGCTTCGAGATGGTGCTGCTGCGCATGTTGGCCTTCCGCCCGGCGGGAGCCGACGACGCGCCCAAGGTCACGCTAAAGCCCTTGGGGATCAGCCAGGCCACTGCTGATTCCCAACAAAACCCAGTGGCCGGCACCGCTATGCCGGCTCCTGTGGTTTCTGCTCCTGTTATCGCTCCCGTCGCACAGACTCCCGTTGTTACGGCGGTGGTCGAGCCTAGCCCTGTTGTGCCGGCCCCGAGTGTCACGCCTGTCGTGAGTGAGCCGGTTCAGCCTGTTGAAGTGCCTGTAGCGCCGGCCGCTAATCTGCCCGTCGATCCCGAGCCCGCTGCTCCTGTGGTTGATGTGCCGTGGGCAACTGCCAAGGCTGCCGAGCCCGTGGCTGAGCCCGTTCAGCCTGTTGCGCCAGCAGAGCCAGAGGTGAAAACCGCAGAGCCAGTAGTTGCGCAAGTTGCATCGGTCGAAGTGCCCGCGCCGAGTGAGGTCGCGCCACCGGTAGCCGATGCAGATGGTGGTGAAGATGAGCCACCGCTCGGCGACTACGACTATGTGGAAATGGACGCCGAAACCCTGGACTACGATTTCGGCCAAGCCGAAACCGCGGCGCCCGTGGTTGAAGAGCCGTTGCCTGCGGCTAAACCCGCAACCGGTCTGGCGGCAGAGTGGCTGTCACTGTTCCCGCAGCTTGGCCTGGGTGGCATGACTGGCAGCATCGCCGCCAACTGCACCCTGATCGAAGCCAATGGCGATGACTGGCTGCTGCACCTGGACCCGGCGCACAGTGCACTGTTCAATCCGACTCAGCAGCGTCGCCTCAATGACGCGCTGAACCAGCAACAGGGGCGCAGCATCAAACTGCGTATCGAGCTGTGCAAGCCTGAGCAGGAAACCCCGGCGCAGGCCGCCGCCCGGCGCCGTGCCGACCGCCAGCGCAGCGCCGAGGCGTCGATCCATGGCGACCCGCTGGTGCAGCAGATGATTCAGCAGTTCGCGGCCAAGGTGCGCGACGACAGCATCGAACCTATCGATATTCCCAGCTAACCGGTCGTTTCAACGACTTGTTTAACCCCGAACACCGAGGATACCGACATGATGAAAGGTGGCATGGCAGGCCTGATGAAGCAGGCTCAGCAAATGCAGGAAAAAATGCAGAAGATGCAGGAAGAACTGGCCAACGCTGAAGTCACCGGCCAGTCCGGCGCCGGCCTGGTCAGCGTGGTGATGACCGGTCGTCACGACGTCAAGCGCATCACCCTGGATGACAGCCTGATGCAGGAAGACAAGGAAGTGCTGGAAGACCTGATCGCCGCTGCCGTCAACGACGCGGTGCGTAAGGTCGAGCAGAACAGCCAGGAGAAGATGTCCGGCATGACTGCAGGGATGCAGCTCCCCCCCGGCTTCAAAATGCCCTTCTGAGCATGTGACGCCCAGCCGGCACGCATTACTGCGTTGCGAAAGGCCCCGAGCATCCTCATTTACAGACGTAAACTCCGGTGCTCGGGGCCTTTCGCGCCTTGTACTGCATACCGTCCGGTCGCCCCGTGATAATGCTGTGCAAAAACGCACCCGTTCGTAGGGTGGGCTTTAGCCCACCAGATCATTGCCCGCCAACTTTTGCAGGACTTCCATGAGCTTCAGCCCCCTGATTCGCCAGTTGATCGACTCCCTGCGCATCCTGCCCGGAGTGGGCCAGAAGACCGCGCAGCGCATGGCCTTGCAGTTGCTCGAACGTGATCGCAGTGGCGGTCAGCGTCTGGCTCAGGCGTTGAATGCGGCGATGGAGGGTGTGGGGCACTGCAAGCGCTGCCGCAGCCTGAGCGAGGACGAAATCTGCCAGCTGTGTCTGGACGAGCGCCGCGACGACAGCCTGCTGTGTGTGGTGGAAGGTCCGATGGACGTTCATGCCGTGGAGCAGACCGGCTTTCGCGGCCGTTACTTCGTGCTCAAGGGGCATCTGTCACCGCTCGATGGTCTGGGGCCAGAAGCCATCGGTATTCCTGCGCTGCTGGAGCGCATCGATGCCGGTGCTTTCAGCGAAGTGATCCTGGCCACCAACCCGACGGTGGAAGGCGAGGCCACGGCGCACTACATCGCTCAGATCCTCGCCGGCAAAGGTCTGGTCGCCTCGCGCATCGCCCATGGCATGCCGCTCGGTGGCGAACTGGAACTGGTCGACGGCGGTACCCTGGCCCATGCCTTGGCAGGTCGGCGCCCGATCAGCCTGTAAGCAGTTAAACCCTCTCGATTCGGAGTGCCAGTGACCACCGACACTCTGCGCCGTATTGCTCTGCTGCTCCTGCTCGGGGCGCCTCTGGCTGCACAGGCTCAATGTCCGACCGGGCAGGTACGGGTGTGCCTGGGCGCATCCTGCCTATGCGTGCCCGATCCGGTACGGGTACGTGAAGATGGCCTGAATATGGCGGCGGCGCGTCTCGAAGCCTGGTTGCTGCAATCTCGCCAGGCAGCACTGCGAGCCGGCACCGAACCTATCCCTCTGATGATTCGTGCCCAGCTCGCGCCTTTCTACGACGATGCATTGCTTGATGAAGTGCGCTTTCGCGTGGGCATCACCGACGAGATGGACGCCGCCACCGTCATGCTGCAGAACCCCGATGTGCAGGCCGTGACGCTGGTCGACGTGGTGGTGTTTCGCAACGCCGATGCCGCCGCAGAGGATGCGGCGCTGTGGGCGCATGAATTGTGGCATGTGCAGCAATACCGCGAGTGGGGCACCGATGGCTTCGCCCAGCGTTACACGCGCAATTTCCAGTCAGTGGAAGGGCCAGCCTACGAGATGGGCGAGCGGGTGAGAAAGGCGTTGCGCGAGCAGAAATGAAACGCTCGCTTGAAAACCAAGCAAGCGCTAGGTTAGGGTGGCCAAAATAATAACGGGAGTACCCGCATGGCCGCCTCTCTGTCGTATTTCGATGAGTCCCACCAATTGGTTCGTGATTCCGTCCGGCGTTTCGTCGAGCGTGAAATCCTGCCGTATATCGACGAGTGGGAGGAGGCCGAGGAGTTTCCTCGTGAGCTGTACCTCAAGGCTGGCGCTGCGGGCATTCTCGGTATCGGTTACTCGGAGCAGCTCGGCGGCAGTCACGAGGGTGACGTGTTCGCCAAGGTGGCGGCCAGCGAGGAACTGATGCGCAGTGGCTCCGGCGGCCTGGTGGCCGGGCTCGGTTCGCTGGATATCGGCCTGCCACCCATCGTCAAATGGGCCAAGCCCGCCGTGCGTGAGCGCGTGGTGCCGCAGGTACTGGCCGGCGAGAAGATCATGGCGCTGGCGGTGACCGAGCCCTCCGGTGGCTCCGACGTGGCCAATCTCAAGACCCGCGCTGTGCGCGACGGCGATCATTACCGCGTCAATGGCAGCAAGACCTTCATCACCAGCGGCGTGCGTGCCGATTACTACACGGTGGCGGTGCGCACCGGCGGTGAGGGCTTTGGCGGCGTCAGCCTGTTGCTGGTGGAGAAGGGCACGCCGGGTTTCAGTGTCGGTCGCAAGCTGAAGAAGATGGGCTGGTGGGCCTCGGATACCGCTGAGCTGTTCTTCGACGACTGCAAGGTGCCGGTGGAGAACCTGATCGGCGCGGAGAATGCCGGTTTCGCCTGCATCATGGCCAACTTCCAGAGCGAGCGCCTGAGCCTGGCGATCATGGCCAACATGACCGCACAACTGGCCCTGGAGGAGTCCCTGAAGTGGGCGCGCGAGCGCCAGGCGTTCGGCAAGCCGGTGGGCAAGTTCCAGGTGCTCAAGCACCGCCTGGCCGAGATGGCCACGCAGCTCGAAGTCTCCCGTGAGTTCACCTACCGTCAGGCCGCGCAGATGGCGGCCGGCAGGAGCGTGATCAAGGAGATCTCCATGGCCAAGAACTTCGCCACCGATATCGCCGATCGCCTGACCTACGATGCGGTGCAGATCATGGGCGGCATGGGTTACATGCGCGAAAGCCTGGTCGAGCGCCTATACCGCGACAACCGCATCCTTTCCATTGGTGGCGGCACGCGAGAGATCATGAACGAGATAATTTCGAAGCAGATGGGGCTGTAGCCGGGCGCGCAGTGGGAAGGGCTTTAGCTGCGATCATGCTCAAAAAGGGCGGAAAAGCTCGCCGCTGAAGCACCTCCCACGGGGGCATGGTCCTGCGCGGTTATCAGGAAGCGACCTGATTCTGCGCAGCCTGGCGCAGGCGGGCGATGTCGCGTTGTGGCGGATCGCCGAACAGGCGGCTGTACTCGCGGCTGAACTGCGATGGGCTTTCGTAGCCGACGCGGTAGCTGGCCGCTGCCGCTTCGAGGTTGTCGCACAGCATCAGCCGGCGAGCCTCCTGCAGGCGCAGCTGCTTCTGATACTGCAGCGGGCTGAATGCCGTGACTGCCTTGAATCTATGGTGCAGGGTCGAGGGGCTCAGGTTCACCTCGCGGGCCAGTTCCTCGATCCGCAGCGGCTGATCGAAATTCTTGCGCAGCCACTCGATGGCGCGGGAGATGCGCTGGCTCTGGCTGTCGGCGATGACCACTTCATGCAGGCGATGGCCCTGCGGGCTGAGCAGCATGCGGTAGAAAATCTCACGCAATGCCAATGGCGCCAGCATGGCGATGTCGGATGGGGTTTCCAGCAGGCGCAGCAGGCGGATCACCGCATCCAGCAGGCGCGGGTCGAGACGATCGAGAAACAGCGCCCGTTGGGAGGCCGCGTCCGGGGCTGGAATCGCTGGCATTTCGGTGAGCAGGCTGCTGATCAGCGCGGGATCGATCTCCAGAGCAATGCTCAGATAGGGGTGATCCGGGCTGGCCTCGATCACCCGACCGGTTACCGGCAGCACCACCGACGCCACCAGGTAATTCAACGGATCATAGACGTAGAGCTCGTCACCCAGACGTATCTCTTTACGGCCCTGGGCGATGATGCACAGGCAGGGGTCGTAGACTGTCTGCATCGGCAGGCTGGGTGTCGTGGCGCGTGCCAGCTTCAGGCCAGGAATCGCTGTGAGGTGCAAACCGTCCTCGGGGACGAAGCGATCGACCAGACGCGCCATTTCGTGGCTCAGTTCGGCAAGGGGGGTGTCGAGAGTTGTGGCGGTGTGAATGGGTGACTGCATGGCGCGCCTCCGGAAAGTCAGCGAAGCCTAGCCAGGTTTTTCAGGCAAGTCATGAGGGGCGGCAGGATTAGGCAAATATTTGCCAGTAATGGGCAAATAACCGGTGATACAGAGTATTTCAAGGGAGTCAGGGTGAGCTGCACTCGGTTGCAGTAATTTCCTTGCTATGGAGTTTTAGGCAAGGATTTGCCAGAAATCGACTAACGCTCTGATGACCTTCTGCCTGATCTTTGTAGCCATCGAGCGGTGCCTCTGCATCGGCTCGAACGCATGCTGTAGCCATATCACCCGCTAAGTGGTGCTCACATACCTCACGAAAGGAGCGAACCATGCCCAGCAAATGGCTGATCGCACCGCTGACTCTGTTATTGCTCGCCACGGCCTGGCTTGACTCAAGAGCCGTTGGCGAAGCGGCTTTTGCCGAGCCGGACGCAGCGCCCCATGTTCTGCAGCGAAACGCTGCTGGTATGTATTGATTCAGTTCCAGGAGGTTGCCATGAGCATCATTCACCGTATGACCGTTCGCGCCCGTCACGGCCGTTCAAATCGGTTGGGGCAGTGCCTGGCGCGGTTGCATGAGGTCGGGCGAGATATTCCAGGTTGTGAGCGCCTGCGTGTGTTCTCACTGCGCAATGATCCGTTGATATGGCAGGTCGAAGGGCAGTGGCGTTCGGCAGCGGCACGCGACGCTTTCCTTGGCAGCGAAGGCCTGCGTCGGGTTTTGGCCCAGGCGATAGATGAAGGGCTGTTCACTCATCTCGAATGCGGTATGGAATTGCAGCAGCAGGTCGCCTGAGCCGCTCAGACTTGCCTTTGTGAAATTATCTCTATAGATTTTCATGAAATTAATTATTTTAAATTTCATGAGTCGTCTATGTTTCGCCATGCCAGTGAGCACGTCGACAGCTATTACGCCCATAGCTGCAAGGATCGACTGACGCATCATCCCGTGCTGCAAGATGATTTGCAGTGCGAGGTGCTGGTGATCGGTGCTGGTTTCAGTGGTCTGCACACTGCTTTGCGCCTGGCCGAAGCAGGCCGCAAGGTCATTCTGCTGGAGGCCAGTCGTGTGGCCTGGGCGGCCTCTGGACGCAATGGCGGGCAGGCGATTCTGGGCTGGTCCTGCGATATGCCGCCGCTGGAAAAGGCGCTGGGCATCGAACGCGCCCGCCGTCTGTGGGATGGCATGAGCTGGGCAGCTCGTGAGCTGCGTGAACTGCCCGAGCGCCACGGCTTCGACTGCGATTACCGCCGCGGCCATCTGTGGACGGCAGTGCTGCCACGTCGTGTGGCGCTGCTGCATGAGTGGCAGGAGGAGGCCGCTTATAAATGGGGGCATCGCGCGCTGCAGTTCGTCTCTCGTGAGCAGATGCCGGAGTGGGTCGCCAGCGAGCGTTACCGCGCTGGCCTCTACGACCCCGAGGCCGGGCATCTCAATCCGCTCAAGTTGGCGCTCGGGCTAGCCGAAGCCTTCGTTCGCGCCGGTGGGCAGATCTTCGAGCAGAGCCGTGTGCTGAGTCAGGACAAGCAGGGCGCGGGCTACCGGGTGCGTACCGAGCACGGCAGCGCGCAGGCCGACACCCTGGTGCTGGCCTGCAACACCTATATCGATCACCTCGAGCCGCGTCTGGCGCGGCGCATCCTGCCTGTCGGCACCTACCAGATCGCCACCGAACCGCTGGGCGCCGACTGCGCCGAGGCACTTTTGCCGCGCAATGCGTGTGTGACCGACAACCAGTTCGTCCTCGATTACTTCCGCCGCACCCCGGATCACCGCCTGCTGTTTGGCGGCGGCTGTACCTATCTGGGCGGCCTGCCGAGAGACATGGCGGCGGCCACGCGACCGTTCCTCGAGCGCGTATTCCCGCAGCTGTCAGGCGTGGCAATCGACTTTGCCTGGGGCGGCCATATCGACGTGACTCGTGCTCGCACGCCCGACGTTGGCGGCGAGAACGGCCGTTACTGGCTGCAGGGCTTTTCCGGGCATGGTGTGCTGCCGACCCTGGCGGCGGCGCGGGCAGTCAGTGATGCCATTCTCGGCAATGACGACGAACTGGCTCTGTATCAGCAACTGCGCAATCCCGAATTCCCATTCGGCGAGCGCCTGGCGGCACCGCTCGAGGCCATCGGCAAGGCCTGGTATCGATTAAGAGACTATTTCTGACATGGACAAGAATCTGGAGATGGCCGCGCTGGCCGTGCTCATTCACGACCTGCGCAAGCACAAGAAGGTCACCCTCAACGAGCTGGCCGAGCGCATCGGTCGTTCCGTGGGCTTTCTCTCGCAGGTCGAGCGTGGCCTGTCGCGCCCGACCGTGGCAGATCTGACTGCCATCAGCGAGGCACTCGACGTACCCACCACCTATTTCTACAGCCTGCCCAAGCCCAAGGCGCTGGACTGGGTGACCCGTCCGGACGAGCGCCGCACCCTGTACCTGGCCGGTGGCATCACCGACATCATGGCGTCGCCGACCTTGCAGGGCGCCTTCATGGTCGTCGATAGCCTGCTCGAACCGGGGGCCAGCAGTGGCGAGCGGCAGATGAGCGATCGCTCCGAGCAGGCCGGCTACGTACTCGAAGGCCAGCTGACGCTGTGGCTGGGCGAGGACGAAGAAAGTGCCACCCTCTATCCCGGCGATGTTTTCCAGGTGCCTAGCTATGCGCGCCTGCGTTATGCCAACCAGGGCGACACCCCCGCGCGGGTGTTGTGGATCTACACCTGAACCTTCCCGTGAACCCGGAAATAACCACAATGAACGCCACCCGAGTCGAGCTGCTCGACGAAGTCCGTCAATTTCGCCAGGTCCACCCCGAGGTGCGCTTCGTCGACCTGATCTGTCTGGATATCCCCGGGCATTTCTACGGCAAGCGCTACCCCATCGAGATGCTGGAGAAGGTCGCCGCCGGCAGCGCCCTGAAACTGCCGCAGAACTGCGTGCTGCTCGGCGCTCAGGGCGGGCTGTACGAGATCGGCGACTACTGCTTCCATGACGGTGACCCGGACGCGCCACGGCGACTGATCCCCGGCACGCTCAAGCTGGTGAACTGGGAGCGCCAGCCGCTGGGGCAGATGCTGATCAGCTCCGATGGCACCGAAGCACCGATCGAGTTCGAGCCGCGCGAGGTGCTGGCGCGCGTGGTGCAGCGCCTGGCCGCGCGTGGCATTCGTCCGGTGGTGGCCTTCGAGCTGGAGTTCTACCTGTTCGACAAGGCGCTCAAGGACGGCTTGCCGCAGTACCCGCGCGATGACCTGAGTGGCGATGCCGACGACCAGCCGAACATGCACATCGAACGGCTGTCGCGTTTTTCCGAGGTGCTCGACGACATCAGCGAGACCGCGCGTCTGCAGGGCATCGACACCACGGTGATCACCGCCGAGATCGGCCCGGGGCAGTTCGAGATCAACTTCAGCCACAACATGGATCCGATGCAGGCGGCCGACTGGTCGGCGCTGTTCTGCCGGGTGACCCGTGGTGTGGCGCTCAAACACGGCCATCGCGCCAGCTTCATGGCCAAGCCGTACCTGCAGTATCCGGGCAGTGGCATGCACATCCACGTCAGCCTGTACGACGAGGCGGGCGACAACCTGCTGGCCTGTGACGAGCAGCGTCCGCTGCGGCATGCCGTGGCCGGTTGCCTGGAACTGCTGCCGGAGCTGATGCCGATCTACGCGCCGAACCACAACAGCTATCGCCGCTTCGGCGCTCAGGTGAACTCGGCGAGCAAGGCCAGTTGGGGCTTCGAAGACCGCGACGCCTGCGTGCGTATTCCCGAGTCGGACGCGCGCGACCTGCGCCTGGAATTCCGCCTGCCGGGCGCCGATGCCAACCCCTATCTGGTGCTGGCGGCATTGCTGACCAGTATCGAGCATGGCCTCGACGCCAAGGTCGAGCCCATTGCACCGCTCAATGACGACCGCACCAGCGGCGTCGACTTTCCCAAGGACATGCTCGACGCCGTGCGCCGCATGCAGGCCAGTGAGCGCGTTGCCGCGGGGCTGGGCAGCGAGTTCGTCATGGTCTATTGCGAGAACAAACGCCAGGATCACCTGGCCTTCATGCACGACATCAGCCCGCGCGAATACCGCTGGTACCTGTGATGTCACGGATAGAAGGAGGCGCCATGAACAACGCCGTAAACAACCCCAAGACCACACACTGGCAGGCCCTGAGCCAGGCTCACCACCTGGCACCATTCAGTGATTACAAGCAGCTGGCCGAGAAGGGCCCGCGCATCATCACCGAGGCAAAAGGCGTGCACCTGTGGGACAGCGAGGGCAACAAGATCCTCGATGGCATGGCCGGTCTTTGGTGCGTGGCGGTCGGCTATGGTCGCGAGGAGCTGGTCGAAGCTGCCGCTACGCAGATGCGCCAGTTGCCGTTCTACAACACCTTCTTCCAGACCGCCCATCCACCGGTGCTGGAGCTGGCCCATGCCATCTCCCAGCTGGCGCCGGCCGGCATGAACCATGTGTTCTTCACCGGGTCGGGCTCGGAGGGCAACGACACCATGCTGCGCCTGGTACGCCACTACTGGGCGTGCAAGGGGCAGCCTGCGAAGAAGATCATCATCGGCCGCGACAACGGTTATCACGGTTCCACCGTGGCCGGCGCCAGCCTCGGCGGCATGAAGTTCATGCACGAGCAGGGCGATCTGCCGATTCCGGGCATCGCCCATATCCCGCAGCCCTACTGGTTCGGCGAGGGCGGCGACCAGTCGCCGGAGGAATTCGGCATCTGGGCAGCCGATCAGCTGGAGAAGAAGATTCTCGAGCTGGGCGAAGAAAACGTTGCCGCCTTTATCGCCGAGCCGATCCAGGGCGCCGGCGGCGTGATCATCCCGCCCGAGACCTACTGGCCGCGGATCAAGGAGATCCTGGCCAAGTACGACATTCTGTTCGTGGCCGACGAGGTGATCTGCGGTTTCGGCCGTACCGGCGAGTGGTTCGGCAGCCAGTACTACGACCTCAAGCCGGACCTGATGACCATCGCCAAGGGCCTTACCAGCGGCTACGTGCCGATGGGCGGGCTGATCGTCAGCGACAAGGTATTCGAGGTGATCGAGGCGCATGGCGACTTCAACCACGGCTTCACCTATTCCGGGCATCCGGTGGCGGCAGCGGTGGGGCTGGAGAACCTGCGCCTGCTCCGGGAAGAAGGCATCGTCCAGCGGGTGAAGGCAGACACCGCGCCTTACCTGCAAAAGCGCCTGCGTGAACTGGCGGATCATCCGCTGGTGGGCGAAGTGCGTGGCGTCGGTATGCTCGGTGCCATCGAGCTGGTACAGGACAAGGCCACGCGCAAGCGCTTCTCCGGTGATGTGGGCGTGGGTATGGTGTGCCGTGGCCACTGCTTCAACAACGGCCTGATCATGCGCGCGGTGGGCGACACCATGATCATCGCGCCGCCTCTGGTAATCAACCAGGCGGAAGTGGATGAGCTGGTGGAGAAAGCGCGCAAGTGTCTGGATCTGACCTGGGAGCAGGTTCGCGGTCTGGCGTAATTCAAGAAGGTGCGCGTAGCGCGCACCGGCCAGGCAAATGAAAACCCCGCGACCGGTGACGGTGGCGGGGTTTCGTTTTTCAGCCGCTTACTTGAGGCTGTTTTTCAACGTCTGTGCTGCCTGATCCATGGCGGAGCGTACCGCCGGGACTTCGGACACCACATTGAGCAGGCCGTAGTCGTGGATCATGCCGTTGTAGCGCACGGCGGTCACCGGTACGCCGGCGGCGTTCAGGCGGCGAGCGTAGGCTTCGCCTTCGTCGCGCAGCACGTCCATCTCGGCGGTCTGCACCAGTGCTGGCGGCAGGCCTTTGAGCTGTTCCAGGCTGGCGCGCAGGGGTGATGCATGGATCTCGTTACGCTGCTTCGGGTCGGTGGTGTAGTTGTCCCAGAACCATTCCATCATGCCGCGGGTCAGGAAGTGGCCTTCGGCGAACTGGTTGTAGGAGCCATTGTTGAAGTTGGCGTCGGTCACCGGCCACAGCAGCACCTGGGCGCGCAGTTTCGGCGTCCCGGCTTCCTTGGCCTTGATGGCCACCACGGCGGCCATGTTGCCGCCGACGCTGTTACCGGCCACTGCCAGGCGCGAGCCGTCGACACCGATCTGGCTGCCGTTGTCAGCCACCCACTTCGTGGCGGCATAGGCCTGGTTGATCGCGGTCGGGTATTTGGCTTCGGGTGATGGCGTGTAGTCGACATAGATCGCGGCGGCGCCGGAACCTACTACCAGGTCGCGGATCAGGCGTTCGTGGGTCGGATAATCACCCAGTACCCAGCCACCGCCGTGGAAGAACATGAAGCCCGGCAGAATGCCGCGAGCGCCTTCAGGACGTACCACCTTGAGGGTGAGCGACTGGCCATTAACCTGGATCACCTTGGTGTCCACGATAATGCCGGACAGGTCCACCTTGACGCTGGCCTGAGCACCTACCAGTACGGCGCGGGCGTCTTTCGGCGAGAGGGTTTCCAGCGGCTGACCACCACCGGCTGCCAGGGCATCGAGAAAGCCCTGGGTGTTGCGCTCCACGCCGGGGCTGCCTGCGGCGAAGCTGCTGTTGATGGCCAGGGCAAGCAGCCCGGCAGTCAGAGTGCGAGAAAATTTCATGGTCAAACTCCTGTCGATCAGTTGGGTGGCTGGTTGTCAGTTCTGGTTGGTGCAAACGCTGGAGAGTTGTTCGTAGTCGAGAACTTCCACGTCACCCGCGCTGTTGCGGTAGGTCATCGTTGCCGTGACCACTTCGCACTGCGAGCTGTTAGGCACGTCGATGGAAATCACCTTGGCGATATCCAGGTTCTGGCCGTAGCGGTAGGGCGTGGCCTCGGCGCTGTGGGCGAGGGTGGTGAGCGACGCGCTGAACGCGAGGGCAGTCAGGGCGGTGGCGAGCAGGGTGCGGGTTTTCATGGCGGTTCTCCTCTTGGAGCCGCGCTCGGGCTGTGGCCGCGAGCGCTGGCTGCTAACTGTCAGACGATGGTCAAGGTGACGTCGATGTTGCCGCGGGTGGCGTTGGAGTACGGGCAAACGATGTGCGCGCGATCCACCAGGGTTTGTGCGGCTTCCGGGGTCAGGCCGGGCAGGCTGATGCGCAGTTCCACCTCGATACCGAAGCCGGTGGGGATGGCGCCGATGCCGACGGTGCCTTCGATGAAGGTGTCAGCCGGGATGCTCAGCTTGTCGCGGGCGGCGACGAATTTCAGGGCACCGAGGAAGCAGGCGGAATAACCGGCGGCGAACAGCTGCTCCGGGTTGGTGCCGTTACCGCCGGCGCCACCCAGTTCTTTCGGGGTGGACAGGGCGATGTCGAGGATGCCGTCGGAGGAGACAGCGCGGCCTTCACGGCCACCAAAGGCTTCAGCGGTTGCACGGTAGAGAACGTTTTCGATAGTCATGGCATTGATCCTTGTCGGTGGGGTAGTGATGGATTGGCTTGCTAATCTTTTGTGCGCTAACCGTTTCCATGGAGCGAACTATATTGCGCAAAATATTAGTGCACAAGACAATTGTATGGAAGATTTGGTTATAGATTTTTGATTTTCAGGAATAAGCAGGCACGACAGGGGGGGGGTAGCCATGCTTTGCAGTAGATGCCGTAGGTGATTTGGCAGAATCAGACCGAATAGAGGCTCAGGAGAAGCCCGTGATGCGTGGAGATGGACGATGAGGCCGCTGAATACGGCGCGCACGAGACTTTGCCCGGCTAGGGGGTTCTACGGGGCAGCGGAAGCAGGCGATGGCCGGCACCGCCTGGGATCAGAGGGCGTCTTGCAGATGGCCGCGCAGTTCTATCAGGTCATCACGCAGCTTGCCCAGTTGCGCCATGTTCAACGCAGAAGCCTTGAGGATGCAGGCAGGCAATGCTTTGGCCTGTTCGTGCAGGGCGCGACCCTTGTCGGTCAGGTACAGCTGTACCACACGTTCATCCTGGCTGCTGCGCTGGCGCTGCAGCAGGCCTTCGCTCTCCAGGCGCTTGAGCAGAGGCGTCAACGAGCCCGGATCGGTCAGCATGCGTGCGCTGATCTCACTGACGGTGATGCCCTCGTTTTCCCACAGCACCAGCATGGCCAGATATTGCGGATAGGTGAGACCGAGCGCCTGCAGCAGGGGCTTGTAGGTCTTGGTCATCATCAGCGAGGTGGAATAGAGGGCGAAGCACAGCTGGTTATCCAGCATCAGCTCGGCGCAGGGTTCCACTTGGGAGGTCATGGCATTGGCCTGTGCAAATGTGGTTGGTGTTGTCGGCAAGCGGTGCGGAGGTAATCCGCACCCAGATGGCATCAGCCGCAGGATACGCGGGTGATCACTCGCTGATCATCAACGTTGAGGTTAAGGCGTTGACCATTGTATTCCAAGGTCACCACGCTGTCGGGTGTGAGTATGCGAGCCGTGCTGGCCCCGGCTTGCTGGCGTGCCTGCTCGAGCAGTTCGGGCGTTGCGGTCTTGCCTTTGAAGTGCTCGACGGCGGACGAGGTGCAGCTGTCCGGCGTCGGGCCACTCGGTGCGGCAGCGGAGGTCGGTTTCTCGGCGGTGCTGCTGCAGCCGGCTGCAAGCAGGGTGGCGCCCAGGATGAGGCAGAGACGAGTTTTGAAATTCAATGCATGAGCTCCTTGGGTTATTGCGCGCCTTCCAGGCGCGCCAGACGTTCTTCGAGGGCGGCGATGCGCGTTTCCAGTTCGACCAGTCGATCTTCGTTAGGTGCCGCAGCCTCCCCACGAGCAGCAGGGCGGCTGGCCAGCAAGCTTTCCATATCTGCAGATTCGCCCAGCAGATGCATGTAGCGATCCTCGCGCTGACCACTCTGGCGTGGTAGCAGAAGCGCCAGACCGCGACCGATCAGACGTTCCAACTGATGCTGGACCTCGGCGACATCGTCGAAATCGTGCATGCGATTGCTGCGCGTGAGCAGCTCATTGAGCGTCTGCGGGCCACGCAACAGCAGCAGACCGAGCAATACCGTCTGCGGCTTGACCAACTCCAACTGCTTGTCGCAACGCTGTTCCCAGCGGTCGGCACGGCTGCCCATCACCAGATGTACCAGCTTGCGACCTTCGAGGCTGCGCAGATAGCGCCCGACTTCACCGGTTTCCAGGTTCATCAGCGGTTCGCGGCTGGTCTTCTGGTTACAGGCCAGTTGCACGGCATTGAGCGTCAGCGGGTAGGTTTCCGGCGTGGTCAGCTGCTTTTCGATCAGGCAGCCGAGGATGCGCACCTCGACGGCGTGCAGCGGGGTTTCACCAACCAGCGGGGATGGGGTGTGCGACATGGATCGATCCTGGCAGGAAGAACGCGCCTAGGTTAACGGCATCCGCGCTCAGCTGACAGGCTTCAATGTGTGTTCGAGCATGTCCAGGCTGGCGCCGAGCACCTGCTGGCGCGATTCCTGGCTGGCCATCATGCGCGCCAGCAGCAGGCTGCCCAGGCATTGCGCGAGAATCGTCCAGGCCAGTTGCGCGTCGCCGATGATCTCGGCCCAGGTGTTCTGCAACTGCAGGATCTGCTGCTCGGTACGCAGCCGCACGCGTTCATCGGCACGGGCGATCTCCGCGCCCAGGGCAGGCAGCACGCAACCTTTATCCGGTTGCTCGACATGCGCCAGGCTGAGATAGGCCGCCAGGCAGCGTTGCAGCTTGTCGCGCCCAGCGTCACCCGCTTCGCCGCCAAGCCGGCTCAGGCTGTTACGCAGCTCGCGTTCGATCAGTTCAGCGAACAAATCGTCCTTGCTCGGGAAATGGCTGTAGAAGGCTGCGCCGGTCAGACCTATGGTTTTCATCAGCGCGTCCACGCCGGTCACGGCAAAACCTTGCTGCTTGGCAATCGCGCCGCTGCTGGCGAGCAGGCGCTCGCGGGTTTCGGCCTTGTGTTCGGCGGAATAACGCATGGATGACTCCGTTCTATGCTGGGTTGACCTGCCCGAGATAGTAGCATAACGTTCGTTCAGCTAACGATCGTTAGTTAATGGAGGAAGCCATGAACGAGAACAAGAAAGTCGCTTTGATCATCGGCGCGGGTGATGCCACCGGCGGCGCCATTGCTCGGCGTTTTGCTCGCGAGGGGTATGTCGCCTGCGTCACCCGGCGCAGCCTCGATAAACTGCAACCGCTGCTGGAAGAAATCCGTAGCGAGGGCGGCGAAGCCCATGGCTTTGCTTCCGATGCGCGACGTGAGGAGCAGGTGGCTGAACTGGTCGAAAGCATCGAGCGTGACATCGGGCCGATCGAGGTGATGGTGTTCAATATCGGCGCCAACGTGCCCTGCAGCATCCTCGATGAAACCGCACGCAAGTACTTCAAGATCTGGGAAATGGCCTGCTTCTCCGGCTTTCTCACCAGCCAGGCGGTGGCCAGGCGCATGGTCACCCGCGGACGCGGCACCATCCTGTTCACCGGTGCTACGGCCGGCCTGCGTGGCGCCGCCGGATTTGCCGCTTTCGCCGGGGCCAAGCACGGCATCCGCGCGCTGGCGCAGAGCATGGCGCGTGAACTGGGACCGCTGAATATTCATGTCGCCCATGTGGTGGTGGACGGTGCCATCGATACCGCCTTTATCCGCGACAGCTTTCCCGAGCTATACGCCAAGAAGGATCAGGATGGCATTCTCGATCCCGAGCATATCGCCGACAGCTACTGGTTCCTGCACGCTCAGCCGCGCGATGCCTGGACCTTCGAGCTGGATCTGCGCCCGTGGATCGAGCGCTGGTAACCTGCGCTGAACCCATAATCACAATAACGAGCGAGTGAAGCTGATGAGCAAGACGGTGGAATTCTTCTTCGACCTGGGCAGCCCGGCGTCCTACCTGGCCCATACCCAGTTGCCTGATCTGTGTCGCGACGCCGGCGCTGAATTGGTGTATCGGCCGATGCTGCTGGGCGCAGTGTTCCAGGCCACCGGCAACGCCTCGCCGGCAATGATTCCGGCCAAGGGGCGCTACATGCTGCGCGACCTGGCACGCTTTGCCGAGCGCTATGGCGTACCGATGCGCTTCAACCCGCATTTTCCGATCAATACCCTGACGCTGATGCGCTTGCTGGTGGCCGTTCAACTGCATCAGCCGGAGCGTTTCGACGATGCCTTGCAGGCGCTATTCCGGGCGATCTGGGTCGACGGGGTGAATATGGGGGATCCGGCCAAGGTGGCAGGCGTGCTGGTTGCCGCTGGTTTCGATGCAGCCGCCCTGCAGGTGCAGATCGCTGAACCGGTAGTGAAGGACGCGCTCAAGGCGACTACCGAGGAGGCGGTCAAACGCGGCGTATTTGGCGCGCCGACCTGCTTTGTTGGCGGCGAGATGTTCTTCGGCCAGGATCGCCTGGATTTCGTTCGCGAAGCACTTCGCGGCTAGGTGCTTTTCGTCCAGGGTCTGATGCCTGGCACAATGGCCGGATCATTTTCCGGCCATTCGAGTAACCGATGAACCCCGAAGCGCTGAAGCTCCTGGTGACCCGCCGTATGCCTTACGGCAAGTACAAGGATCGACTGATCGCCGATCTGCCGGGCCACTACCTCAACTGGTTCGCCCGCACGGGTTTTCCCAAGGGCGAGCTGGGTCAACTGCTCGCGCTGATGCAGGAGATCGACCACAACGGCCTCAAACCGTTGCTCGATCCGTTGCGCGACCGTTCGTAGCCCGGATGCAATCCGGGGACAATTTCCGATCTCTCCCGGATTTCATGCGGGCTACGACCCTACGTCTGAGTTGCCCTCAGTGCCAATTGCGGCCGTGATCCAGCTTCTGATCCACCAGCCATTTGCCATGGGCGATGGACGCGTGCTGGGCCTTGTTCAGGTCATCCATGAAGGCGTAATCCACCGGCAAGGTCTGGCGTTTGCTGGTGTTGCCGTGGGGATCGGTAATCTGGCAACCGCCGGCCCAGGGTGTCGGCAGGCCGGGGTGTTCCATGACGCTGGCGCGGATGGTGTGGTCGCGGTGGGTGCAGGTAAGCGCGCTCATGAGGCCACCTCGTGGATCAAGGCGCCGCCCTCGGCGTCGACGCCACACCGAGGTTCCAGCCGGGAGCCGGTAGCGGCGCCGCGTGGATGAGTGATGCGTCTGTTCTCCTACCTTAGTCCAGATGTCGCGGCTGCGAGCGTTGCCCGACAAACGCACAGAGCCGGCAATGGCCGGCCCGGTGTCTGCTGCTGACGAGCCTCTACTCGGTCGCCTCACTCACCTTGTTCACGCTCCTCGTTTTCGGCGCAAAGCGCGCCGCCAGGCGCATCGAGACGGTCACCAGGCGCTGATACAGCGCCGGCATGCTGCGCTGCATCCAGTCCAGAGCATGGGCATCGGCGCCGATAAGAATGCGCCGCTTGTTGGCCAGCACTCCATTTACGATGACCTTCGCCGCCTGTTCCGGCGTGGTGCGCAGCAGCTGGTCATTGAACTGCTGGCGCGCCTGTTCGGCTTCCTGGCCGGTGACCTTGGCCAGGCTATCGTTCATCCGCGCGGTCTTGGCGATGTTGGTGCGGATGCCGCCGGGATGCACGCAGCTGGCGGAAACCCCGCAGGCGGCCATATCCAGCTCCTGGCGCAGCGACTCGGTAAAGCCGCGCACGGCGAACTTGCTGGCGTTGTAGGCGCTCATTCCGGGCTGGGAGAACAGGCCGAACACGCTGGACACATTGACTACATGGCCCTGGCCGGCCGCCTTGAGGTAGGGCAGGAAGGCCTTGGTGCCGTTGACCACACCCCAGAAGTTGATGTTCATGATCCATTCGTAGTCGGCGTAATCGTTGCCCTCCACGGTGCCGCCCTGGGCCACGCCGGCATTGTTGAAGATGGCGTTGACCCGGCCGAACTCGCTGACGATCTGCTCGGCCCAGGCCTCGACGGCGAAGCGATCAGCAACGTCGACGCGTTGTCCGCTGACGGTGACGCCGAGCTTGCGGGCCTGCTCGACGGTTTCCTTGAGGCCCTCGACGTTGACGTCGGACAGCGCCAGGTGGCAGCCCTGGCGGGCCAGGTGGTAGGCGAGGGCGCGGCCGATACCGGAGCCAGCGCCGGTGATGGCGGCAACCTTGTTCTCGAAGGATTTCATGCGCTGACCTCCTGCGCGTCGAGGCTGATGGCATTGCTCTGCGCCGGATGAGCGGCGTGCTGGCGACTGAAGTGATAGGCATGCGGATCGAAGTTGCGCGTCAGCATGCGAAAGCGCCAGGTGAAACCGGGCCATACCGTGCAGTTGCGCCCACTGACCGGGTGCAGGTACCAGCTCATGCAGCCGCCGGCATTCCATACGGTGCTGCCGAGGGTGCCCTGGATCTTGCGATTGAAGGCGTCTTGCACCTCACGCTTGGGCTCCAGACTCTGCAGTCGGCCTTCTTCGAGCTGCTTGAGGGCACCGAGCACGTAGGTGATCTGCGACTCGATCATATAGACCATGGAGTTGTGGCCCAGGCCGGTGTTCGGCCCCATGAGGAAGAACAGATTGGGGAAGCCCGCGGTCATGGTGCCCTTGTAGGCTTCTGGGCCTTCGGGCCAGGTGTCGAGCAGATCGATGCCGCCGCGGCCGAACACGGTGCCGCGCGGCAGCGGGTCGCTGGGGGTGAAGCCGGTGCCGAAGATGATGGCATCGACTTTGCGCTCCTGGCCGTCGGCGGTGCGCACGGCGCCCGGCAGGATTTCGGCGATACCGTCGGTGATCACCTCGACGTTTGCCTGGGTCAGCGCCGGATAGTAGTCATTGGAGATCAGCACGCGCTTGCAGCCCATGGTGTAGTCCGGGGTGACCTTGGCGCGCAGCAGCGGGTCCTTGATCTGCTTCTTGATATACAGTTTGGCGATGCCCTGGGCCATGCGCAGCAGGCGCGGGGCGAAGGCGAAGGCGACCACCCGGCTTTCGAGGATGCCGTACAGCGCGCCGCGCCAGAGCTTCTGTGCCAGCGGAAAGCGCTTGAAACGCTGGCGTTCGCCGTCGCGAATGGCGCGATCAGGCTTGGGCATGATCCACGGCGCGGTGCGCTGGTAGAGATCGAGGCGAGCCACCTGCCGCTGAATCTGCGGTACGAACTGGATGGCCGAGGCGCCGGTGCCGATCACCGCCACGCGTTTGCCGCTCAGCTCATAGTCGTGATTCCACTGCTGCGAGTGGAACACCTCGCCGGTGAAGTGCTCCAGGCCCTTGAGCTTGGGAATCGAGGGTGTCGACAGGGCGCCCATGCCGGAGACCACGAATTGCGCGCTGTACTGGTTGCCGGCGCGGTCCTGCAGATGCCATAGCTCGGCGTGCTCGTCCCAGCGCATCTGCACCACTTCTGTGTCCAGCAGGGTCTTGTCCTGCAGCCGATACTTCTCCCAGCAACCTTGCAGATAGGCCTTGATTTCCGGCTGCCTGGCGAACATCCGCGTCCAGTTCGGGTTCGGCTCGAAGGAGAAGGAATACAGATGCGATTGCACGTCGCAGCCGCAGCCCGGGTAGTTGTTCACCCGCCAGGTGCCGCCGACGCCGGCTTCCTTTTCGAACAGCAGGAAGTCCTGCTCGCCCTGTTGCTTGAGGCGAATGGCCATGCCGAGGCCGGAAAAGCCGCTGCCGAGGATGGCGATCTTGCAATGGCGGCCAGCGATAGGGGGTGACACGGGCGCATTCATGACCGAACTCCTGCTTGTCGTTCTTGTTGGTGTCTAAATCCGTACACCAAGAGGCCTCAGCTGCTGAAACCGAGGCGCTCGCGCCAGCGATTTTCCAGCTTGTCGGTGTCGTGATCCTTGGGGTGGAAGCCGGGGCGGTAGTAGTCCAGATAGGGGCCGAGCAGCCTGGTGAAGAAGCCATTACGCGGGCCGAACAGCTTCTTCAGGCCGAAGCCCCAGCTACGCCAGTTGAACAGTTGACCGTCTTTTCGCAGCAGGTGAATCTGGAACCAGCCGATCACGCCGAGGAACATCAGGGTGGTCAGCATCATCACCAGCGTGCGGGTGAAGTAACCGCCGTAGACCTTCTGATAGACGTCGTAGCACACGGCCTTGTGCTCGTTTTCCTCGATGGCGTGCCACATCCACAGTTGATAGAGCCTCGGGTCGTTCATCTGTGTGGTGAGATCTTCACGCTTGAGCAACTGCTCGGCCATGGTCGCGGTGAAGTGTTCCAGGGCGCAGGTGGCTGCCAGGCGTTGCTTCTTGGTGCTGAAGCGGGTCGTCCATTCGAGCAGTACCTTGATGCGCAGCTCGAGGCGCTCCAGGTCGATACCGTGCTCATTGGCATAGTCGTTGTAGGCCGCATGCTCTTTGGAGTGCATGGCCTCCTGACCGATGAAGGCGCTGATGTCTTTTTTCAGCTGCGGCTCGCTGACCTGATCGCGTACGGCGCGCACGCTGTCGACGAAGAACTTCTCGCCGTAGGGGAACAGCGACGACAGGTTGTTCATGAAATGGCTCATGAACGGGTCGTCGTAGAACCAGTACTTCGGTGTCTCGCTGAAACTGAAGTCCATGCGACGCACCGGAAAGCTGGGTTTCGGCTGGGGTAGGGTGGTACTGGCGCTCATCGTTCGAGTCCTCTTCTGGGCGTTGGTACTCCCGATTGTCGTGCGGCTCTGGCTGGCAGCACTCGGGGTCGCAGATGGCTAATCTCGACAGACCAACTGTGTCATTGAACGATGTAACTATCGGGCGTGCGGGCGCTGAGCGCCGCCAACTTAAGGCGGGTCTGATGGGCAGATATCAGGAAAGAGGGTACGCAACCCGCCGCGCTAGACGCGGCGGATTGCGCTGACGGCGGGGTTTACGGCGCGTTACGGCGCAGCTCGGCCACTTCGCTGCGCAGTGCGCGCAACTCGTCGAGAATTGCCTGTTCGCGAGTTGCTGCGGCCTGCTCCTCGGCATTGGGCTCGTGGGTACTCTGCATCGCGTTGACGATAACGGCGATGAACAGGTTGAGCATCATGAATGTCGCGACGAGGATATAGGGCACGAAGAACAGCCAGGCCAGTGGATGCTCTTCCATCACCGGGCGCACGATGCCCATCGACCAGCTTTCCAGGGTCATCACCTGGAACAGGGTGTACAGACTGGCGCCGATATTACCGAACCACTCGGGGAAGCTCTGGCCGAACAGCTGGGTGGCCATCACCGCGGCGACATAGAACACCAACCCCATCAGCATGACGATGCTGCCCATGCCAGGCAGAGAAGCGAGCAGCGCCTGCACCACCTTGCGCATGCTTGGGTTGATCGACACCAGCCGCAATACCCGCAGCACACGCAAGGCACGCAGCACGGCGAAGGGGCCACTGGCTGGTATCAGGGCGATGCCGACCACCAGGCAATCGAATACGGCCCAGGGATCGCGCAGCAGGCTGATGCCGCGGGCGGTGAAGCGCAGCACCAGCTCGATGACGAAGCAGGCGAGGATGAAGGTATCGAGGATCAGCAGCGGCGTGCCCCAGTCGGTCATGATCGACGGTGACGTCTGTATGCCGAGAATGACTGCATTGATGATGATCAGCAGGGTGATCAGGCGCTGCATGATGGCGCCGTCCATCAGCGCGCCCAGGCGCTGACGCCAGTCACTGGATGGATTCAGTTCGAGTTCGTGCATGGGAGTCTGGCCAAGGTAATCGGTGATGCCGGGCATTGCCCGGCTGAATCATCAACCCACTTGCGGGTTGGCAGGGGCTTTGGCTCAGTGATCGTCGAGGGCGAAGGCCGTCAGTGTGAAGGTGGGGATGCCGGCGTCCTGCAGTTTCTGTGAGCCGCCCAGCTCAGGCAGGTCGATGATCGCAGCGGCCTCGAAGACCGTTGCACGCATGCGCCGCACCAGGTTGGCTGCGGCGATCAGGGTGCCGCCGGTAGCGATCAGGTCATCGAAGATCAGCACCGAATCGCCTTCGCAGAGACTGTCGCTGTGCACTTCGAGGAAGGCTTCGCCATATTCGGTCTGGTAGCCCTCGCTGAGCACGTCAGCCGGCAGTTTGCCCTGCTTGCGAAACAGCACCAGGGGCTTGTTCAATTCGTAGGCGATGATCGAGCCGATCAGGAAACCGCGTGCGTCCATGGCGCCGATGTGACTGAATTCGGCCTCCACGTAACGCTGGATGAAGCTGTCGGCGACCATGCGCAGGGCGCGCGGCGACTGGAACAGCGGGGTGATGTCGCGAAAGATGACGCCCGGCTTGGGGAAGTCCGGTACCGGGCGGATCAGGGTCTTGATGCTGAATTCGTCAAAGATCATCGTGGGGTCCTAATGCGTTGAGCCCGCGAAATCGTGCGAACTCAAACGTCGAGATTGCCGCCGGCCAGAGCACACAGTTCGATCGGGTCGAGAATGTGCACTTCCTTGCCTTCGGCTTCGAGCAGCTTGTTCTGTTGGAAGCGGGTAAATACGCGAGACACCGTCTCCACCGCAAGGCCCAAATAGTTACCAATTTCGTTACGCGACATGGCCAGGCGGAACTGGTTGGCCGAGAAACCACGGGCGCGGAAGCGGGCGGAGAGGTTGACCAGGAAGGTGGCGATACGTTCGTCCGCGGTCTTCTTCGACAGCAACAGCATCATCTGCTGATCGTCGCGGATCTCACGGCTCATGATGCGCATCAGTTGGCGGCGCAGCTGCGGCAGTTGCAGGGCCAGGTCGTCGAGGCGCTCGAAGGGAATCTCGCAGGCCGAGGTGGTTTCCAGCGCCTGTGCCGATACCGGGTAGCGCTCGCCGTCGACCCCTGACAGGCCGACCAGCTCGCTGGGCAGGTGGAAGCCGGTTATCTGCTCCTCACCGCCATCGCTCAGGCTGAAGGTCTTCAGCGCACCGGAGCGTACGGCGAATACGGAGCCGAAGGAGTCACCCTGACGGAACAGGAATTCGCCTTTTTTCAGCGGCCGACCACGCTTGACGATGTCGTCGAGGGCGTCCATGTCTTCCATGTTCAGCGAGAGCGGCAGGCACAGGCTGGCCAGGCTGCAATCCTTGCAATGGGCTTGATGCTGCTTGTGCAGCTTGATGCTCTCGGACATCGTTCAACCTCCTTATAGATACGCAATGGCGCTTAGGGTACAGCAGGGGCGGGTTTGCGACCAGCTATGCAAGCCTGACTGCTTGCCCAAGTTTGATCCCGGTCTGCCGATGTGACCCTGACATGATAGATCAAGGCAGGGAGCAGGGTAATGCGCATCGCTTCGCTGGGTTCACTGAACAATCTGGCTCAGGGTGTTCAACGACAGTTCAGCACGGCTGAACGAACTGCGCAGGAGAGTCGCGAAGGATTGCGCGTGAGCCTGTCCGAGCTGGGCAAGGGCATGTCGACCAGGTCTGAGAAGCATCAAGATATCGACGATAGCGACCTGCCTCAGGCGATCAGGGATCTGCTCAAGATGATCCGCGAGTTGCGTGCGCAGATCGTCGAGAAGCAGGCGCAGATCGAGGCCGTCATGAGCGACCAGAGGCTTGACGCCGAGGGCAAGCGTCAGCAGTTGGAAGGGCTGCAGACCGAGCTGGCCTCGCTCAACAGTGCGCTGACTTCGGCCAACGCCCAGCTGATCAAGTGGATGCGTGACAATGGCCTTTCCAGCGAGCAGATGCAGGCTGCGAGCCTGCTGGCGATGAGTTGAGAAGCGCCCGTAACGGAGCGGGCGCTTGCCCGGCTCAGATCACCCGCGAGAAGCGCTGGCGCACCTGATCGTTGAGATAACGATCGAACAGCATGCACAGCGAACGCACCAGTAGGCGCCCGGCCGGACGCACTTCAATACCCTGAGCGTCGAGGCTGATCAGGCCGTCAGCCGCGAGTTGCTCCAGCTCCGGCCACAGGGCGCAGAAATAATCACGGAACACCACGCCATGCGTTTGCTCGATGTCGGCGAAGCGCAGTTGGAAATGGCAGATCAGTTGCTGAATCACGGCGCGACGCAGGCGGTCGTCGGCATTGCAATGCAGGCCTCGACGAGTTGCCAGTTGGCCGTTGCCCAGGGTCTGCTGGTAACTGGTGATATCGCTGTCGTTCTGGCTGTACAGGTCGCCGATCTGGCTGATGGCGGATACGCCCAGGCCGATCAGGTCGCAGTGGCCGTGGGTGGTGTAGCCCTGGAAGTTGCGTTGCAGCGTGCCTTCTTCCTGAGCGATGGCCAGTTCATCGTCGGGCAGGGCGAAGTGATCCATGCCGATGTAGCGATAGCCGGCGCGGGTCAGCTGCTCGATGCTGGCCTGCAGCATGGCCAGCTTGTCCGCCGGGCTGGGCAGGTCATCGGCGCTGATGCGCCGTTGCGGCATGAAGCGCTCGGGCAGGTGCGCGTAGTTGAACAGCGACAGACGATCCGGCTGCAGGGCGATGATTTCGGCCACGGTGCGGGCGAAGCGCTCAGGCGTTTGCTTGGGCAGGCCGTAGATCAGGTCGATGTTTACCGAGCGAAACTGCAGGGTGCGCGCTGCCTCGACGATGGCGCGGGTTTCCTCCAGGGTTTGCAGGCGGTTGACCGCGCGTTGCACCTCGGGATCGAGATCCTGCACGCCCAGGCTGACACGGTTGAAGCCCAGTTCGCGCAGCAGGCCCATGGTCGACCAGTCGGCCTCACGTGGGTCGATCTCGATGCTGTAATCGCCGGAGTCGTCAGCCAGCAGGTTGAAGTGCTGGCGCAGGTGCTGCATCAGGCGGCGCAGCTCGTCATGGCTGAGGAAGGTTGGCGTGCCGCCACCGAAATGCAGTTGCTCGATTGGCTGGTTGCGATCGATGTAGCGGCTGATGATCTCGATTTCCCGCTCGAGCTTTTCCAGATAAGGCAAGGCGCGGCCACGATCCTTGGTGATGACTTTATTGCAGGCGCAGTAGTAGCAGATGTGCGCGCAGAACGGCACGTGCACGTACAGCGACAACGGGCGTCCGGCCTTGCGGCTGTCGCGCAGAGCGTGCAGCAGGTCGAACGGGCCGATATCGTCGTGAAACTGCACGGCAGTCGGGTAGGAGGTGTAGCGCGGGCCGGCGAGATCGTAGCGGCGGATCAGGTCGGCGTCCCACTGGATGGCTTTGAGCATGGGGAATAATCCTGGACAGGCTGTGTGGCCAGTCTAGGGATGCACGTAGGGGGTGGCCTTGACCTGAATCAACGGGGCTACAAGAGGGGCGGCCACAGATCACAGGCCTCAGGCTGCAGGCGAGAGCGAAAAAAGCTTCACTGGAGCGATAGTGACGTAGCCCGTATGCAATCCGGGGCTTGTGGCAGGTTTCCCCGGATTGCATCCGGGCTACGCTAGCCTGAAGCCGCTCTAATGCCCCATCAGCCAGTGCTGGTGTGGGCCGGGCAGGGTCCAGATGCCGAACAGGATGACCAGCAGGCCGCCAGCCATGCGCACGCCGCGCTTGCGTAGCTGGGTGGTGATGCGTTCTGCTGCCAGCCCGGTGGCCAGCAGCACCGGCCAGGTGCCCAGGCCGAACGCCAGCATCAGCAGGGCACTGTTGACTGCATTTCCCTGGCTGGAGGCCCACAGCAGGGTGCTGTAGACCAGCCCGCACGGCAGCCAGCCCCAGAGACCACCTAGCACCACTGCCTTCGGGACGCTTGTGACCGGCATAAAGCGCCGGGTCAGCGGCTGGATATGCCGCCACAGGCCGCGACCCAGCGCTTCGATGCGTGTCAGCCCGCTCCACCAGCCGGCCAGATAAAGACCCATGGCAATCAGCAGCAAGGCAGCCATTGTGCGCATCGCCACTTCGGCTTTGCTGCCGGCAATGGCCCAGCCGGCCAGTCCCAGGAGCAAGCCTGCAAGGCTGTAGCTGAGAATGCGCCCGAGGTTGTAAGCCAGCAGCAGCTGTAGACGCCTGCCGCGTTGCTCGGGGGGAATCGCCAGAGTCAGCGCGCCCATCAGGCCGCCGCACATGCCGAGGCAATGGCCGCCACCAAGCAGGCCGAGAATCAGCGCCGACACCAGCAGCGGTGCCAGCTCAAGCATCAGGTTTGCCCGGCTTGTTGTGGTCCTCGGCCTGCTCGACACCAGCCTTGTGCAGTGGATCTTCGTCGTCGAACAGAATGCTGTGCGCCGGGCCGTCGAGATCGTCGTACTGACCGCTGTCCACCGCCCAGAAGAACAGCCAGATGGCGAAACCGACCAGGCCGATGGCGACGGGGATCAGGATGTAGAGGGCGGACATGCGGTCTCCATGGAGGCGTCTGGGGAGGAGCGAGCATCGCGAGCGAAGAAGCGGTTCGCGAGCAGAGCTCGCTCCTACATGTTTGGGGTGTGGCTCAGGCGCAGGGCGTTGAGCACCACCAACAGCGAGCTGAGCGACATGCCCACGGCCGCCCAGATCGGCGTGATCCAGCCCAGGGCGGCGAAGGGCAGTACCAGGCCATTGTACAGCGTCGCCCAGGCCAGGTTCTCGATGATGATACGGCGCGTGCGCTTGGCCAGCTTCAGGCCATCGACCAGGCTGCTCAGGCGGTTCGACAGCAACACGGCGTCGGCGCTGGTTTTCGCCAGGTCGGAGGCCGAGCCCATGGCCACGCTGATATCGGCAGCCGCCAGCACCGGTACGTCGTTGACGCCATCGCCAAGCATCAGCACGCGGCGGCCTTCGCTGTGCAGCTGTTTGAGTACCACCAGTTTGGCATCCGGAGTCAGGCCGCCACGGGCATCTTCGATGCCCAGTTGACGGGCTACTTCGGCCACCATCGGCGAGCTGTCGCCAGACAGCAGATGGATATGCCAGCCACGGCTGCGGGCGGCGGCGATCAGGTCCGGCGCGTCTTCACGCAGGCGGTCGTCGAGGACGAACCAGGCCAGTGGCCCCTGTTCGTCGCCCAGCAGCAGCCATTGGCCGTGCTCGCTGGCAATCGCTGGTACGGCCTGGCCGCTCAGGGCGCAAACGAAGCTGGCCTCGCCGATGCGCAGCAGGCGGCCATCGACCAGGCCCTGCAGGCCTTGCCCGGGATGGCTGTCGACAGACTGCGCTGCGCGAGGTGCTTGGCTGAACGCACGGGCGATGGGGTGTTCCGAACGGTTTTCCAGTGCGGCGGCCAGCGCCAGGCAATCGCCCTGGTCGAGATCGCGCAGCGGATGGATGGCCTTGAGCGTCAGGCGGCCTTCGGTCAGCGTACCGGTCTTGTCCAGCACCAGGGTGTCGATCTGGTTCAGGCCTTCGAGCACATGGCCGCGGGTCAGTAGCATGCCCAGTTTATGCAGGGTGCCGGTGGCGGTGGTCAGCGCTGTTGGGGTGGCCAGGGCCAGTGCGCAAGGGCAGGTGGCCACGAGCAGGGCGAGCACGACCCAGAAAGCGCGGCTGGAGTCGATCTCCCACCAGGCGAAGCCGACCACGGCGGCCGCTACCAGGATGAACAGCAGGAACCATTGCGAGACGCGGTCGGCGATTTCCGCCAGGCGTGGTTTTTCGCTCTGCGCGCGTTCCAGCAAACGCACGATGGCCGACAGGCGCGTGGCATCGCCCAGCGCCTGCACTTCGACGGTCAATGGGCCTTCGACGTTCAGCGTGCCAGCGGTAACGCTGTCGCCGATGCCGCGTGGCAGCGGCAGGTACTCGCCGGTGAGCAGCGATTCGTCGACACTGGATTGGCCGGCGAGGATGCGCCCGTCGGCGGGAATCAGCGAGCCGGGTTGCACCAGCACCTGCTCGCCTTCACGCAGTTCGCTGAGCAGGATGCGCTGGCTCTGGCCGTCGGCGCTCAGGCGCAGACAGGAGGCCGGCAGCAGCTTGACCAACTGCGCCGTAGCGGCGGCTGTGCGTTCTCGTGCACGGCGCTCCAGATAGCGTCCGGCGAGCAGGAACAGCGCGAACATGCCCACGGCGTCGAAATACAGTTCGCCCTGGCCGGTGATGGTCGACCAGATGCCGGCCACGTAGGCACCGCCGATGGCCAGCGAGACCGAGACATCCATGGTCAGATGGCGGGTACGCAGGTCGCGCAGAGCACCGCGGAAGAACTGCCCGCAGCAGTAGAAGACGATAGGCGTGGTGAGGAACAGGCTGGTCCAGCGCAGGATCTTGTCCAGCTCCGGCGACAGGTCGATGTTGAATTCCGGCCAGGTGGCCATGGTCGCCATCATCACCTGCATCCACAACAACCCGGCCACGCCCAGCTCGCGCATGCGCCGGCGATTCTCCGCAGCCATGCGCTCTGCCGCCTCGTCGGCGCGCCAGGGGTGGGCGGCGTAACCGATGCGGCGCAGTTCGGCGAGCAGCTTGCTCAGGGCGATCTGGCTGTCCTGCCAGCGCACCTGCAGGCGATGGTTGGACAGGTTCAGGTGCGCTTCGGCCACGCCCGGCACGCCGCGCAGGTGCTTCTCGATCAGCCAGCCGCAGGCCGCGCAACTGATGCCTTCGATCAGCAATTGGGTTTCGCTCAGTTCGCCTTCGTGCTGGACGAAGGGCTGCTGCACATCGCTACGGTCATACAGCGCCAGTTCATCCGGCAGGGCGGCGGGCAGTGCCTGCGGGTTGGCCGCGTTCTCGCTGCGATGGCTGTAGTAATGCTCCAGGCCACCGGCAACGATGGCTTCGGCCACGGCCTGACAGCCGGGGCAGCACATTTCGCGGGTCTGGCCGAGCACGTCGGCACGGAACTGGCTGCCGGCGGGCACCGGCAGGCCACAGTGATAGCAGGGAGTGGGGGTGGGCATCGGATGGGTCAGTAGGAGGGGTTGTCACCGATCATGATGGTCTGGCCGCCGCTGATGTTCTCTTCCTCGAACAGACGCCAGTTCTGGCTGCCTTCCTGGCCGAGCAACTCGACGAAGCGGCGACCGCTGACTTCATCGATCATCTGCCCACGGTACTGACCGTCAGCCGCCGGCTGCAGGATCACGCGGCGGTCACGCTCCGGCTGGGTCGGCGAGATCAGGTTGAGCACGATCTGCTGCGGTCTGCTGTTGCCCTCCAGCGACAGGGTGGCGACGCCGGTGGTGTTGTCCAGCACCAGCTTGCCATGCAGTTGCAGGCGCTCGGCCAATTTTTCGCGCTCCAGCGACTGGTTGATGCCCTTGCCGACATCGTAATAGTCGTCGGAGATCAGCCCTGGCGGATTCTTCGTGGCGATGGTCAGCAGGGTCAGGCCCTGCACTACCGAGTAGCCCAGCAGGAACAGGATGAACCAGGGCCAGAACTGCTTGTACCAGGGTTTGACTGGCGATGGGGTTTGCTCGGTCATGCGTTTTCCGTTGTTAGTGGAGGCTTGGGCCGATGAAGCGGCTGTCGGCGTCGTTCTTGATGCTGGGGTCATCCGCGGATTGTACGTGGAAGACGATGTTGTTGGCGCTCGACGGCAGCTTCTCCGGTGCGATGGACAGCTCGACCGGGAAGGAATACACCTCGCCAGCCAGGGCTCGCACTTCGCGCTTGCCTTCGTAGACCAGGCCGTCGAGGCCGTCGGCAGTGATCACGTAGGTCATGTCGCGCTGCGCCTTGTTCATGATCTTCAGGGTGTAGACGTTCTCGATATGGCCGCGCTCGTTCTCACGGAACAGCACGCGGTCCTTGAGTACATCCAGCTCCACCAGCGGGCGATTGGCCACGGCCCAGGCGAACAGGCCGATCATGGCGACCAGCGCGACAGCGTACCCGATCAGGCGCGGGCGCAGCAGGTGGGTCTTGCGCCCGGACAGGTTGTGTTCAGTGGTGTAGCTGATCAGCCCCTTGGGATAGTTCATCTTGTCCATGATGTCGTCGCAGGCGTCGATGCAGGCGGCGCAGCCGATGCACTCGATCTGAAGACCATCGCGAATATCGATACCGGTCGGGCAGACCTGCACGCACATCTTGCAATCGATGCAGTCGCCGAGGCCCTGCGCCTTGTAATCGGCGTCCTTCTTGCGCGGGCCGCGTGATTCGCCACGGCGCGGGTCGTAGGAGACGATCAGGGTGTCCTGGTCGAACATCACGCTCTGGAAGCGCGCATAGGGGCACATGTAGATGCACACCTGCTCGCGCAGGTAGCCAGCGTTGCCGTAGGTGGCGAGGGTGAAGAAGCCGGTCCAGAAATAGGCCCAGCCACTGGCCTGGCCGGTGAGGATCTCGATCACCAGTTCGCGAATCGGCGTGAAATAGCCAACGAAGGTGATCGCTGTGAGCAGCGAGACGCCAACCCAGATACCGTGCTTGGCCGCCTTGCGCCCGAGTTTCGCGCCGCTCATGGGCTGCTTGTCCAGCTTCATGCGCTGGTTGCGGTCACCTTCGGTGACCTTCTCGGCCCACATGAACACCCAGGTGAACACGCTCTGCGGGCAGGTGTAGCCGCACCAGACGCGACCGGCGAACACGGTGATGAAGAACAGGCCGAAGGCGCAGATGATCAGCAGCCAGGACAGCAGCATGAAGTCCTGCGGCCAGTAAGTGGCGCCGAAGATGTGGAACTTGCGCTCCGGCAGATTCCACCACACTGCCTGGCGACCTTCCCAGTTCAGCCACACGGTGCCGAAGAACAGCAGGAAGAGCAGGGCGCCGCCAGCGAGTCGCAGATTACGAAACAGGCCAGTGAACGCGCGGGTATAGATCTTCTCGCGGCTGGCGTAGAGATCGACGCTGGCATTCTTGGCAGGAGGAGGGGTGACGTCCTGGACGGGAATCTGTTCGCTCATCAATGCATACCAAAGCGGTTGGTTGGCAGCCCGGGCCGATACATGCCGGTCAGGGTCAATTCACGGTAGCTATATGGTACGCCTGAAAGACAACGCCCGGGTGCGACCAGCGGTCGCGACCCGGGCGTTCATTGACCCTTGTCAACAGAGTCGTGCTGCGATTACTGCTCTTGTGCCTTGTGCGACAGGCTGTACACGTAGGCAGCCAGCAGGTGCACCTTGTCATTGCCGAGGAATTCTTCCTGGGCCGGCATGTTGCCGTGACGACCGTAGCGGATGCTCTGCTGCAGTTGTGCGTAGCTGCTGCCATAGATGAACGCTGCCGGGTTGGTCAGGTTCGGCGCGCCCATGGCGGCGGTACCCTTGCCGTCTGCACCATGGCAGGCGAAGCAGGTACCGGCGAAGACCTTCTGGCCCGCTTCGATATCGGCTTCCACGCCTTCCGGCAGCTCACGACCGGCCAGCTCGGTGAGGACGTAGGCGGCAACGTTGCGCACGCCGTCTTCGCCGATGGCCGGGCCTTGAGCCGGCATCGCACCCTGGCGACCCTTGAGGATGGTGGTCTTGATGGTTTCCGGCTCGCCGCCCCAGCGCCATTCGGTGTCGGTCAGGTTGGGGAAGCCGTAGCTACCCTTGGCATCGGAACCGTGGCACACCGAGCAGTTGGAGGCGAACAGGCGGCCACCCATTTTCAGGGCTTGCGGGTCCTGCGCGACTTCCTCGATCGGCATGGCGGCGTACTTGGCGAACAGCGGGCCGTATTGCTCATCGGCGCGCGCCATTTCCTTTTCCCACTGGTGCACACCAGTCCAGCCGGAGTGACGCATGGAGCCGTCAGCGATCTGCACACCAGTAGCGAAAGGCGTTTCTTTTTCGCTGTCGACGTAATCGTAGCCAGGCAGCAGGCCCTTGAAGTTACCCAGGCCTGGGTACAGGGCGAGGTAGCCGAGGGCGAAGATGATGGTGGCGACGAACAGCATGAACCACCACTTCGGCAGCGGGTTGTCATACTCCTCGATGCCGTCGAAGCTGTGGCCGACGGTTTCTTCGGTGGTTTCCTGGCGCTGGCCCTTGCGGGTGCCGAAGATCAGCCAGGTCAGGGCGAAGATGGTGCCCAGAGACAGAATGGTTACGTACCAACTCCAGAACGTGGTCATTGGTTATTGCTCCTGGAAGAGTCTTGATCGCGCTTGGACTCGGGCTTGGGATCGTCGGCGAAGGGCAGGTTGGCTGCTTCGTCGAAGCTCGACTTGCGTTTGCTGCTGTAGGCCCAGAGCACCACGCCGATGAAGGCGATGAAGACCACCGCCGTACCGATGCCGCGAATCATCCCGATGTCCATAGCGTCTTACCGTTTGTTCTTGATGGAAGTGCCGAGAACCTGCAGGTACGCGATCAGCGCGTCCATCTCGGTATTGCCTTTCACAGCATCACGAGCACCGGCGATATCTTCGTCGGTGTAGGGAATGCCGAAGCCGCGCATGACTTCCATCTTCTTGGCGGTGTCGCGACCGTCGAGCTTGTTCTCCACCAGCCATGGGTAAGCAGGCATCTTCGACTCAGGCACGACGTTGCGTGGGTTGTACAGGTGGGCGCGATGCCACTCGTCCGAGTAACGACCGCCGACGCGAGCCAGGTCCGGGCCGGTGCGCTTGGAGCCCCACAGGAAGGGGTGATCCCAGACGCTTTCACCAGCGACGGAGTAGTGGCCGTAACGCTCGGTCTCGGCGCGGAACGGACGGATCATCTGCGAGTGGCAGCCGACGCAGCCTTCACGGATGTAGATGTCGCGACCTTCCAGTTGCATCGCGGTGTAGGGCTTGAGGCCTTCCACCGGCTCGTTGGTGACGTCCTGGAAGAACAGCGGGACGATCTGGGTCAGGCCACCGATGCTGACGGCAATCACCATCAGCAGCGCCATCAGGCCGATATTCTTCTCGATGATTTCGTGTTTCATCAGTGAGCTACTCCGGCGGGAATCTGCGCAGCCGCTTCGTATTCAGCCGGCTTGGCGGCACGCACGGTGCGGAAGGTGTTGTAGGCCATCAGCAGCATGCCTGCGACGAAGAAGGCGCCGCCGATCATGCGTACGACATAGCCCGCATGGCTGGCTTCCAGCGCTTCGACGAAGGAGTAGGTGAGGGTGCCGTCTTCGTTGACTGCGCGCCACATCAGACCCTGAGTGATGCCGTTGACCCACATCGAGGCGATGTACAGCACGGTGCCGATGGTGGCCAGCCAGAAGTGGGTGTTGATCAGGGCGATGCTGTGCATCTGCTCGCGACCGAAGACTTTCGGGATCAGGTGATACAGCGAGCCGATGGAGATCATCGCTACCCAGCCGAGAGCACCAGCGTGCACGTGGCCGATGGTCCAGTCGGTGTAGTGGGACAGGGCGTTGACGGTCTTGATGGCCATCATCGGACCTTCGAAGGTCGACATGCCGTAGAACGCCAGGGACACCACCAGGAACCGCAGGATCGGGTCGGTGCGCAGCTTATGCCAGGCGCCGGACAGGCTCATCATGCCGTTGATCATGCCGCCCCAGCTCGGTGCCAGCAGGATGACCGACATGGCCATGCCCAGGGACTGTGCCCAGTCCGGCAGGGCGGTGTAGTGCAGGTGGTGCGGACCGGCCCAGATGTACAGGGTGATCAGCGCCCAGAAGTGCACGATGGACAGGCGATACGAATAGATCGGACGCTCGGCCTGCTTGGGTACGAAGTAGTACATCATGCCCAGGAAGCCGGTGGTCAGGAAGAAGCCCACGGCGTTATGGCCGTACCACCACTGGATCATTGCGTCGGTCGCGCCGGCATAGGCCGAGTACGACTTGAACAGGCTTACCGGCATGGCGGCGCTGTTGACGATGTGCAGCATCGCGGTCACGAGGATGAACGCACCGAAGAACCAGTTGCCCACATAGATGTGCTTGGTCTTGCGCTTGACGATGGTGCCGAAGAACACCAGCAGGTAGGTGATCCAGACGATCCCCAGGAGGACGTCGACCGGCCACTCGAGCTCGGCGTATTCCTTGGAGCTGGTGTAGCCCATCGGCAGGGTGATCACGGCGAGCACGATCACCGCTTGCCAGCCCCAGAAGGTGAAGGCAGCCAGGCCGTCGGAGATCAGACGCGTCTGACAGGTGCGCTGGACCACGTAATACGAGGTCGCAAACAGGGCGCATCCGCCAAAGGCGAAGATCACCGCGTTGGTGTGCAGCGGGCGCAGACGGCCGAAGCTGGTCCACGGCAGGTTTAGGTTGAGTTCCGGCCACACGAGTTGTGCGGCGATGAACACGCCTAGACCCATGCCAATGACCCCCCAGATCACCGTCATAATGGCGAACTGGCGGACCACCTTATAGTTATAAGCAGTCTGACTGATTGCTGTGCTCATGCTAGGGGTTCCACGGTTAATGGAGTTTTATGGGGCAAAAATCGGCGGCAAGTATGGAGAAAGCAGGTAGCCATTGCAACGCAACGTGCCGACGCGAATAGGGTTTCAGGGCCTTCCGCGAGCCGTTCGCAACGGCCTCGGAAACAGCTCTGGCAGCTTTTGCGCAACCAGTTTGCGCAGCGCTAAGAAAGGATCGCCTTAGAGTTGTGACGGATGGCGACTGAAAGGCAGCTTAGCCCAGTTCAAGGAAATTGCAGGGCTATTGGTCGGCAGGTGCGACACTGGGTCGCACACATATAAGGAGGGGCCGGCGACCGTGATTCGGTCGCCGGTAAAGCAGGGGGGTTACTTGTTTTCGCCCTGGCTCAGCTTGAGCACGTAGGCAGCCAGCAGGTGAGCCTTGTCGTTACCAAGGAAGTCACCCTGCGCCGGCATGTTGCCGCTGCGACCATAGCGAATGGTCTGCTGCAGTTGGGCGAAGCTGCTGCCGTAGATAAAGGCGCTGGGCTGGGTCAGGTCCGGCGCGCCCATCACTGCCATGCCGGTGCCGGCAGGGGTATGGCAGGCGGAGCAGAGGGTGGCGAAGATCTGCTTGCCGGCGGCGACGTCGGCCTGCGCATCTTCCGGAAGGTCGCGACCGCCCAGTTCGGTGAGGACGTAGGCAGCGACGTTACGCACACCATCTTCGCCGATCATCGGGCCTTGTGCAGGCATCACGCCGACGCGGCCATGCATGATGGAGGTCTTGATGGTCTCCGGCTCGCCACCCCAGCGCCAGCTGTTGTCCGTCAGGTTGGGGAAGCCGTAGCTGCCCTTGGCGTCGGAGCCATGGCAGACCGAGCAGTTTGAGGCGAACAGGCGTCCGCCCATCTTCAGCGCGCGTTCGTCCTTGGCCACTTCCTCGATCGGCATGGCGGCGTATTTGGCGAAGATCGGGCCGTACAGCTCATCGGCACGGTCCATCTCGCGCTGCCACTGGTTGACCTGGGTCCAGCCATTCTCGTAGCCCGGCAGCAGGCCCTTGAAGTTGCCCAGGCCCGGGTAGAGCAGCAGGTAGCCAACAGAAAACACCAGGGTGCCGAGGAACAGCATGAACCACCACTTGGGCAGTGGGTTGTCATATTCCTCGATGCCATCGAAGGCGTGGCCCATGGTCTGCTCGGTCGGGTTCTTGTGCACTTCGCTCTTGCGGGTGGCGAAGATCAGCCAGAACAGCGCGACCAGCGAACCGACGGTCAGCAGGGTGATGTACCAGCTCCAGAAGGTGGTCATGCTTGGGTCCTCGAAACGGCGGGCTTGGGCTCATCGGCGAACGGCAGGTTGGCCGCTTCGGCGAAGGCATCGCGGCGTTTGCCGCTGTAGGCCCAGAGGGTGACGGCGGTGAAGGCGATCAAAACCAGCGCAGTGCCTAGGCCGCGCAGGGTGCCGATATCGATAAGCTCGAACATGGCACTCACCTCTTGTTCTTCACGGCGGTGCCAAGCACCTGCAGGTAGGCGACCAGAGCATCCATCTCGCTCTTGCCCTTGACCGCGTCACTGGCACCGGCGATGTCCTCTTCGCTATAGGGCACGCCGAGGGTGCGCAGGGCACTCATCTTCTTGGCGGTGTCCTTGCCGTCGAGGGGGTGCTCCACCAGCCAGGGGTAGGCGGGCATGATCGATTCCGGTACGACGTTGCGCGGGTTGTACAGGTGGGCGCGATGCCACTCGTCCGAGTAGCGGCCGCCGACGCGAGCCAGGTCCGGGCCGGTACGCTTGGAGCCCCACAGGAACGGGTGATCCCAGACGCTTTCACCAGCGACGGAGTAGTGGCCATAGCGTTCGGTTTCGGCGCGGAACGGTCTGATCATCTGCGAGTGGCAGCCGACGCAGCCTTCACGGATGTAGATGTCGCGACCTTCCAGTTGCAGCGCGGTATAGGGCTTGAGGCCATCGACCGGTTCGTTGGTGACGTCCTGGAAGAACAGCGGGACGATCTGGGTCAGACCGCCGATGCTGACCGCCAGGATCATCACCAGGGCCATCAGGCCGATGTTCTTCTCGAGAATCTCGTGTTTCATCAGTGGGCTCCTTCTACCGAGAACTGCGCAGCGGCTTCCATCTCGGTGGATTTCGCGCTGCGTACGGTCAGCCAGACGTTCCAGGCCATCAGCAGCATGCCGGCGAAGAAGATGGCGCCGCCGATCACCCGCACCACGAAGCCGACATGGCTGGCTTCCAGCGCTTCGACGAAGGAGTAGGTGAGGGTGCCGTCCTCGTTCACCGCGCGCCACATCAGGCCCTGAGTGATGCCGTTGACCCACATCGAGGCGATGTACAGCACGGTGCCGATGGTGGCCAGCCAGAAGTGGCTGTTGATCAGACCCAGGCTGTGCATCTGCTCGCGGCCGAACACCTTGGGAATCAGGTGATAGAGCGAGCCGATCGACACCATGGCGACCCAGCCGAGGGCGCCGGCGTGCACATGGCCGATGGTCCAGTCGGTGTAGTGGGACAGGGCGTTGACGGTCTTGATGGCCATCATCGGGCCTTCGAAGGTGCTCATGCCGTAGAAAGCCAGGGACACCACCAGAAAGCGCAGGATCGGGTCGGTACGCAGTTTGTGCCAGGCACCGGAGAGGGTCATCATGCCGTTGATCATGCCGCCCCAGCTGGGTGCCAGGAGGATCAGCGACATCACCATGCCCAGGCTCTGCGCCCAGTCCGGCAGCGCGGTGTAATGCAAGTGGTGCGGGCCGGCCCAGATATATACCGCGATCAGCGCCCAGAAGTGGACGATGGACAGGCGGTAGGAGTAGACCGGGCGACCGGCCTGCTTGGGCACGAAGTAATACATCATCCCCAGAAAGCCAGCGGTGAGGAAGAAGCCCACGGCGTTGTGCCCGTACCACCACTGGATCATGGCGTCTGTGGCACCGGCATACAGCGAGTAGGACTTGGTCAGGGTGACCGGAATTTCCAGGTTGTTGACCACGTGCAGTATGGCCACGGTGAGGATGAACCCGCCGAAGAACCAGTTACCCACGTAGATGTGGCTGACCTTGCGCTGCATCACCGTACCGAAGAAGACGATGGCGTAGGACACCCAGACGATGGTGATCAGGATGTCGATCGGCCATTCCAGTTCGGCGTATTCCTTGGAGCTGGTCCAGCCCAGGGGCAGGGTGATGGCCGCGAGCAGGATCACCAGTTGCCAGCCCCAGAAGGTGAAGGCAGCCAACTTGGGCGCGAACAGCGTGGTCTGACTGGTGCGTTGCACCGCGTAGTAGCTGGTGGCGAACAGGGCGCAGCCACCGAAGGCGAAGATCACCGCATTGGTATGCAGCGGACGCAGACGGCCGAAGCTGGTCCACGGTAGGTTCAGGTTCAGTTCGGGCCAGGCCAGCTGGGCAGCGATGAATACGCCGAGTCCCATGCCGACGATGCCCCAAACCACCGTCATAATGGCGAACTGGCGAACCACCCTGTAGTTGTAGGCGGAACGGGTTGTTGTGTTCATGTCTGGGCTTCCATCCACGGTTATGGCAGAGCGGCCGATAACCGTGGTGGACGCAGGCATGAGCAAGCCACGGACACCACGGATATCGACGCGAGGCAAGCATGAGCAAAGGGCCATCTGGGTTTATTGACGCCGGTCAATGTGAGCAGGGACTACCCTGGCTGTGGGACGAACCGCCGCAGGCGGCATCGAGCACGCTGATCCTCGCCCATGGCGCGGGCGCGCCGATGGACAGTCCGTTCATGCAGACCATGGCTCAGGGTTTGGCGGCGCGGGGCGTGCGTGTGGTGCGCTTCGAGTTCGCCTATATGGCGCAGCGACGGGTGGACGGGCGCAAGCGCCCGCCCAATCCGCAGGCGCAACTGCTGCAGCAATGGCGCGAGGTATATGCCCAGGTGCGCCAACGGGTCGCAGGGCCCGTGGCCATCGGTGGCAAGTCCATGGGCGGGCGCATGGCCAGTCTGCTGGCTGACGAGTTCGGCGCCTCAGCCCTTGTTTGTCTCGGCTATCCCTTCTATGCCGCCGGCAAGCCGGAAAAACCGCGAGTGGCCCATCTCGCCGAGCTGCGTACGCCGACGCTGATCATCCAGGGGGAGCGCGATGCATTGGGCAATAGGGAAACCGTGGCGGGTTACGAGCTTTCAGCGGCCATCGAGTTGCACTGGCTGCAGGCTGCCGATCATGACTTAAAGCCATTGAAGGCATCAGGCTTCAGCCATCAGCAGCATCTCCAGACGGCAGTCGGGGCGATCGCGGCTTATCTTGGTGCGGGCTGAGGAAGAGCTTCGTCCGCTTGACCGCTGCTTCTCTTGATCCGGATTTCATTCGGGCTACGCACGTTCATTCCGACACTTGTTCGTCGTGTAGTCGGTGCAAAAGCGGTTGCGCTTGACCGGTCGGTCACGCAATGTGACAGCTAAGTGTCCGGGGCCACTGCAGGGCGGGGCTGCAGGCTTTTTGCCTTCACCGCGCGCTGCGATGGCCAGTGAATTCTTGCTGTGCCACGCAATGGGGCGGCGTCTCATGACGGAAACATTGCGTTGCACCATTTCGGTGCTTTTTGTTTGGGTGTTGTTGGTATCTATTTGAAATTAAAGGATTAATTTCGCTGGCTCGGGCCTTGCAGAGGATGCTGCAAGTCCGGGTGACAAGGAGTACGGCATGGCCCGCACCTTTTATGATGAGATGTACGACGCGAGCGGCGCTGTCCGCCCGCACTACTGCGAATTTGCCCGCTGGTTGGCAGACACGCCGGATGATCTGCTGGCCCAGCGCCGACGAGAAGCCGACCTTCTGTTCCACCGTGCCGGTATCACCTTCACCCTCTATGGGGATGATCAGGGCACCGAGCGCCTGATCCCCTTCGACATCATTCCCCGCTCCATCCCTGCCAGCGAATGGCGCGTCGTCGAACGCGGCTGTATCCAGCGCGTACAGGCGCTCAACCTGTTCCTCGCCGATCTTTACCATGACCAGCGCATCATCAAGGCGGGGATCATCCCGGCTGAGCAGGTGCTGGCCAACGAGGGCTACCAGATGGCCATGCAGGGCCTCGACCTGCACCGCGACATCTACGCGCACATCGCTGGGGTCGACCTGGTACGTGACGGCGACGGCAGCTACTACGTACTGGAAGACAACCTGCGCACCCCCAGCGGCGTGAGCTACATGCTCGAAGACCGCAAGATGATGATGCGCCTGTTCCCCGAGCTGTTCGCCGCTCAGCGCGTGGCGCCGGTGGACCACTACCCGAACCTGCTGCTCGATGCGCTGAAGAGTTCCAGCCCGCTGGACAACCCCACGGTGGTGGTGCTGACGCCGGGCCGCTTCAACAGCGCCTACTTCGAACACGCCTTCCTTGCCCGCGAGATGGGCGTGGAGCTGGTGGAAGGCGCTGACCTGTTCGTGCGTGACGACAAGGTTTACATGCGCACCACCGCCGGCGCGCGGCAGGTGGACGTGATCTATCGCCGCCTCGATGACGCCTTCCTCGATCCACTGGCTTTCAATCCTGATTCGATGCTCGGCGTCGCGGGGCTGCTGTCGGCCTATCGCTCACGCAACGTGGTGCTGGCCAACGCCATCGGCACTGGCGTGGCCGACGACAAGTCGATCTACCCCTATGTCGGCGACATGATCCGCTTCTATCTGGACGAAGAGCCGATCCTCAAGAACGTACCCACCTGGCAGTGTCGCAAGCCGGAGGAGCTGTCCCACGTGCTGGCCAACCTGTCCGAACTGGTGGTCAAGGAGACTCAAGGCTCGGGCGGCTACGGCATGCTGGTCGGCCCGGCGGCGAGCAAGGCCGAGATCGAGAACTTCCGCGCGCGGTTGATGGCCAAACCGGAGGCCTATATCGCCCAGCCGACGCTGTGCCTGTCGACCTGTCCGACCTTCGTCGAACGCGGCATCGCCCCGCGCCATATCGACCTGCGCCCGTTCGTCCTGACCGGTCGCGAAACCCGCCTGGTGCCCGGCGGCCTGACGCGCGTGGCACTGCGCGAAGGCTCGCTGGTGGTCAATTCGTCGCAAGGCGGCGGTACCAAGGACACCTGGGTGGTGGAGGACTGACCCATGCTTTCGAGAACTGCCTCCGATCTGTACTGGATGTCGCGCTACCTGGAGCGTGCCGAGAACCTGGCGCGCATGCTCGACGTCAGCTATTCGCTGTCACTGATGCCGCAGGACGGCCGTGGCGATGGCCTAGATGAGTTGGCTATGCCGCTGCTGATCACCGGCACCCTGGACGACTACCTGGAGCGCCACGGTCCGCTGCACGGCGAGCGCATGCTGCACTTCTTCGCTCTCGATGCGAGCAACCCCGGCAGCATCTACTGCTGCCTGCAAGCTGCGCGCAGCAACGCGCATGCGGTGCGCGGGCGGATCACCGCGGACATGTGGGAAAACATCAACGCCACCTGGCTGGAGATGCGCGGCATTGCCGAGCAGGGCCTGGGCCGCTACGGCATCAGCCGCTTCTGCGAGTGGGTCAAGGAGCGCTCGCACCTGTTCCGTGGTGCCACCTTCGGCACCATCATGCGTGGTGAGGCCTATCGCTTCATCCGCCTGGGCACCTTCATCGAGCGTGCCGACAACACCCTGCGCCTGCTCGATGCGCGCTACGAAATGCTTGGCGAGGAGATCGACGAGCTGGAGGAGCGCACTGCACGCAGCTATTACCAATGGAGTGCGCTGCTGCGTGCGTTGTCCTCGTTCGAGGCCTTCGCCGAGAGCTACCGCGGCTCGCCACGCACGCGCAAGGTCGCCGAACTGCTGTTGCTACGTCCGGACGTACCGCGCTCGCTGCGTGCCTGCATGGAAGAACTCAACCTGATGCTTTCCGGTCTACCCGGAGAGAACGGTCGCCCGGCACAGCGCCTGGCCGCCGAACTGGATGCGCGGCTGCGCTACACCAGTATCGATGAAGTGCTCGACGAAGGCCTGCACGCCTGGCTCACCGACTTCATCCTGCTGGTACGCCAGTTGGGCAACACCATCCATACGTCCTACCTGGAGGTCGCATGAGACTCTCGATCAGCCATGACACCACCTATCGTTACGATGATCAGGTACGCGCCAGCATCCAGTACCTGCGCCTGACCCCACACGACAGCGAGCGCCAGCAGGTGCTCAGCTGGCAGCTCGACCTGCCGCGCCCGGTGCATGCCCAGCTCGACCCCTACGGCAACATTCTGCATGTGCTGACCCTGGACGAGCCCCACGAGTCCATCGTCATCGGTGCCCGCGGCCAGGTGGAGATCGACGAAAGCTGCGAGGCCGAGCACGAGCGCCAGTCGGCGTTACCGTTCCTGCGTTTTACTCGCCTGACCCAGGCCGACGACGCCATCCGCGAATTCGCCGCGCAGCAGAGCAAGGCTCGCGCGGATCGCAACGGCCTGATCGACCTGATGCATGCGCTCAATGCTCATATCGCCTACCAGCCAGGCATCACCGAGGTGGACACCAGTGCCGCCGAGGCCTTCGCCGGTCGCCGTGGCGTCTGCCAGGATCACACTCATACTTTCCTCGCCTGCGCGCGCAGCCTCGGCGTGCCGGCGCGCTACGTGTCTGGTTATCTCTACACCGACGACGCCGAGCACCTGGCCAGCCATGCCTGGGCCGAAGCCTGGCTGGACGACGCCTGGTACAGCTTCGATGTGACCAACTGCCTGGCACGCCCGGAACGACATCTGAAGCTGGCAGTCGGCCTGGACTACCTCGATGCCTGCCCGGTGCGTGGCATGCGCCGAGGCGGTGGTTGCGAGCAGATGCACGCGCAGGTACAGGTGGCGCCGCTGCTGCAGGTGCGTCAGCAGTGATGTACCGATAGGCGCGTGTCGGGTGCGCCATTTGCGCACCAGGCGCCTGGTCAAAACGCCTGTGCGCATGGCGCACCCTACCTGAATCGTTCCTACAGGCTAGGTGTTGTCAGGTTTCGGGGCGTTCTTGCGCTGGCTCATGTGCTGCAGGTAGGCGATCAGTCGTTCCAGTTCGGCAGGTGCTAGTACCTGTTCGCTGAACCCCGGCATGCGCCCCTGCGGCCAACGTCGCAGGCTTTGTGGGTCACGGATGTACTGGCGCAGGAAGTCGCCGGTGAAATATTCGGTCGGGCTGTGCGGAATGTTCAGGTCCGGGCCGAACTCGGAGTCGCCAGCGCCATTGAGTCGGTGGCAGGCCATGCAGTTCTTCTGATACGCGGTGAAGCCGGCACGGATTTCGGTGCTGGCATCCACTGCCGGCAGCAAGGCAGGGAAGCGTTGTTCAACAGTGGCGAGCTGGCGAATCCGGGCGACCTGGAAGGGCCACTGCTCCGGGCCGATCTGGCTGGCGGCCGGATCGGTCCAGACCAGATAGAAGGGACCGGCGCTGGGCTTATCCTTGGCCAGCGGTGGCCAGGGGCGTTGTGGATCCTCGATGGCCAGCCACGCCTTGGCACCCTCGCGCGCCAGCAGGGTGGCGGCCGGTAGCTCGGCAGCAAAGCCGTCGAGGGCCACGGCCTGTAGGTGGTCGCCAGCAGTTACGCCGTCCAGCAGGGCGCTTATGGGCACCGCTCGGTAACGCATGGGCCGCTTGTAACTCACGTCGTCGTCTATCTCGATATCACGTGCTTGCGGATGGCCGAGCAACTCGCTGCTGCTCCAGCTGCGTTGTCCGCCGCTCAGATGTATCTCAAGCTGCGCCGCCTGCGCTGTGCCGCCCAGAACCAACAGTGCAAGTAGCAGAGCCCTCACTCCTCGGCCTCCAGCAGAGGTAGCAGATCGTCATAAGCGCCGGCATTGATCACCTGGCGGTAACCCAGGTTCTCCAGGCTTTGCTTGGCCAGTCCCGAGCGGCGACCGCTGCGGCAATAGAGCACCAGAGGCCGGTCCTTGTCCGGTGCGATGCTGGCGATCTGCGCAGCGATCTCGTCATGACCGATGCGAATGGCGCCAGGCAGGGCGCCAGCGGAAAATTCTTCGCTGCTGCGTACGTCGATAAGCAGGCTGTCGGCCCGTTGCAGGGTGGCCAGAGCGGCGGCTTGATCGATTTCTTCAGCCTGGGCGCCAAGAAAGGTGAGCAGGCTGCTCAACAAAATGAGAAAACGCATGTCCGGCTCCAGGGCAGGGGGCTTTTGCCTATCTTTGCCCGAAGTCAGCACGCCGTCCACAAGCAAGCGCCCGCCCTGCACTGAGCGCACTACGGCGTCGGCGCAGCAGCGGGGAAGTATAAAGTCAGCTGACCAGACGGGTCAGATTGGGAAGGATCAGGATGATTGCCGTGGCGAAAAGTATTACGCCAGCTTGGCGATATTTCGGCTGTTTGAACATGGCTGCATGCCTTTTGTTGTTATGGGGGTGGCACCGGGAGCCTGCATCACCATGCGGCAGGCTGCTGCGTCACACCTGGGCGTTGCTTTGATTGCCCGCCCCGGCATGACCCGGCGACGGTTCCCTGCACCCGTTTTTCTATACGGGCGTAGAAGTAACTCTAGGGCTGGCGTCACAGTTTCCTTAGATGGTTTGGTTGCTAACGAAGTGCTGTTAGGAAGCTGGGGCTATGTGCGACATCCTCCAGAACAATGCAGGCCTTGAAGCAGACAGCTTGCTCGCCCTTGCAGCTGTCAGTTCGAGCAAGCGACCATTCGTCTGAGCTCAGCGGTCAATGGTGCTGAGCGCTTAGGTCATTGAGCGCTGATGTGCCAGCGCTATGGTAGTCAGGCTCAATAAGAACAGGCGCGGCCGGTCTGTGATGTTCCGCCAGCGCCGTATCAGTCTCCGAGGACGCCATGACCGAAGCATATATTTTCGATGCGCTGCGCACACCGCGTGGCAAGGGCAAGAAGGACGGCGCGCTGTACAGCGTCAAGCCGGTTCAGCTGATTGCCGGCCTGCTCAATGCCCTGCAAACGCGCAACGATCTGGATACCAGCCAGGTCGACGACATCGTGCTGGGCTGCGTGACGCCCGTGGGCGATCAGGGTGCCGACATCGCCAAGACCGCCGCCATGGTCGCGGACTGGGACGTCAGCGTCGCCGGCGTGCAGCTCAACCGCTTCTGTGCCTCGGGCCTGGAGGCGGTGAACATGGGCGCGATGAAGGTACGCTCCGGCTTCGAGGACCTGGTGGTGGTCGGTGGCGTGGAGTCCATGTCGCGCGTGCCCATGGGCTCGGACGGCGGCGCCTGGGTGATGGACCCGGAAACCAACATCCACAGCAATTTCGTCCCGCAGGGTATCGGTGCCGACCTGATCGCCACCCTGGAGGGTTTCAGCCGCGCCGATGTCGATGCCTTCGCCCTGCGCTCGCAGCAGAAGGCGGCGCGCGCCAGCGCCGATGGCTCGTTCGCCAGGTCGCTGGTGCCGGTGATCGACCAGAATGGCATCGTGCTGCTCGACCATGACGAATTCATCCGTGGCGATTCGACTCTGGAAGGCCTCGGCAAGCTCAAGCCGAGCTTCGAGATGATGGGGCAGATGGGCTTCGACTCCACCGCGCTGCGTGTCTACAGCCATGTCGAGCGCATCGAGCACGTGCATACGCCGGGCAACAGCTCCGGCATCGTCGACGGCGCGGCGCTGATGCTGATCGGCTCGGCGGCCAAGGGCAAGGAACTGGGCCTGAAGCCGCGCGCGCGGATCGTCGCCACGGCGGTGACCAGCACCGCCCCGACCATCATGCTCACCGGCCCGGCGCCGGCCACGCGCAAGGCGCTGGCCAAGGCGGGACTGTCCATCGACGACATCGACCTGTTCGAGGTCAACGAGGCTTTTGCCTCCGTTGTCATGAAGTTCATGAAGGACATGGGCGTGAGCGAGGACAAGGTCAACGTCAACGGCGGTTCCATCGCCATGGGCCACCCGCTGGGCGCCACCGGCTGCGCGATCCTCGGCACACTGCTCGATGAACTGGAGAAGCGCCAGTTGCGCTACGGCCTTGCCACCCTCTGCGTGGGCGGCGGCATGGGCATCGCCACCATCATCGAACGAATCTGATCGGTAGGGCGGGCGCAACCCGCCATTCGTGTGCTGGCGGGTTGCACCCGCCCTACGCAGCTCCCACAGCTTTGGGAAGAGAATACAAAAATGACTGACGCCATCCGTTACGAAAAAGGCCAGGACAATATCGTCGTCCTGACCATGGACATGCCCGGCCAGAGCGTTAATACCATGAACGCGGTCTACCGCGAGGCCATGGGCCAGATCGTCGACCGCCTGGAGGCCGAAAAGGACTCGATCACCGGGGTGATCGTCACCTCGGCGAAGAAGACCTTCTTCGCCGGCGGCGACCTCAATGAACTGATCAAGGTAACCCAGGCCGAGGCCCAGGGCTTCTACGAGATGATTCTGAAGATCAAGGGCCAGCTGCGCCGCCTGGAAACCCTCGGCAAGCCGGTGGTTGCCGCCATCAACGGCGCAGCGCTGGGCGGCGGCTGGGAAATCGCCTTGGCCTGCCACCACCGCATCGCGCTGAACCAGAGCCACGTCCAGCTCGGCCTGCCGGAAGTCACCCTCGGCCTGCTGCCGGGCGGCGGTGGGGTAGTGCGCATGGTGCGCCTGCTTGGCCTGGAAAAGGCCCTGCCGTATCTGGCCGAAGGCAAGAAGGTGCGCCCGGACGCAGCGCTCAAGGCCGGCCTGATCCACGATCTGGCCAGCGACCGTGACGAGATGCTGGCCAAAGCCCGCGCCTGGATCGCCGCCAACCCGGCTGCCAAGCAGCCTTGGGACGTGCAGGGCTACAAGATTCCCGGCGGCACGCCGAGTTCGCCGAACGTGGCGCAGATGCTGGCCATCGCCCCGAGCGTGCTGCGCGACAAGAGCAAGGGCTGCTTCCCGGCGCCGGAGAAGATCATGTGCGCGGCCGTAGAAGGCGCGCAGGTCGATTTCGACACCGCGCAGATCATCGAGGCGCGCTACTTCACCGAGCTGACCTGCGGTCAGGTGGCGAAGAACATGATCGGCACCTTCTGGTTCCAACTGAACGAGATCAACGCCGGCGGCTCGCGCCCGCAGGGCTATGAAAAATCGGTAACCAAGAAGGTCGGCGTGCTCGGTGCCGGCATGATGGGCGCCGGCATTGCCTACGTGTCAGCGGCCGCCGGCATCGAAGTGGTACTCAAGGATGTGTCCCTCGACGCGGCGGAGAAGGGCAAGGGCTACTCGGCCAAGCTGCTGGACAAGAAAGTGAGCAAGGGCCACATGACGGCCGAGCAGCGCGAAGCCTTCCTGGCGCTGATCAAAGCGACCGACAGCGAGGCGGATTTTGCCGGCTGCGACCTGATCATCGAAGCCGTGTTCGAGGATCGTGCGCTCAAGGGCAAGGTCACCGCTGCCGCCGAGGCCGCTGCGCTGAGCGACGCGGTCATCGCCTCCAACACCTCGACGCTACCGATCTCCGGCCTGGCGACTGCCGTGGCCAAACCGGAGAAATTCATCGGCCTGCATTTCTTCAGCCCGGTGGACAAGATGCCGCTGGTGGAGATCATCCGTGGTGAGAAGACCAGTGACGAGACGCTGGCGCGTGGCTTCGACTTCGTCATGCAGATCAAGAAGACCCCCATCGTGGTCAACGACAGCCGCGGCTTCTTCACCTCGCGGGTATTCGGCACCTTCACCAACGAAGGCCTGGCCATGCTCGGTGAAGGCGTCAGCGCGGCGATGATCGAGAACGAGGCGCGCAAGGCCGGCATGCCGGTCGGCCCGCTGGCGATCAGCGACGAAGTATCGATGAGCCTGATGAATCACATCCGCCAGCAGACCATCAAGGATCTGGCGGCCGAGGGCAAATCCATCCCCGAGCACCCGGCCTTTGCCGTGATCGATCTGATGCTCAATGAGTACAAGCGTCCGGGCAAGGCGGCCGGGAGTGGTTTCTACGATTACCCGGCGGGTGGCAAGAAGTACCTGTGGCCCGAGCTCAAGGCGCGCTTCGAGAAAGCCGATGCGCAGATTTCGCAGGAGGACGTGCGCGACCGCATCCTGTTCATCCAGGCCATCGAGACGGTGCGCTGCGTGGAAGAGGGCGTACTCAAGTCGGTGGCCGACGCCAATATCGGCTCGATCTTCGGCATCGGCTTCGCCGCCTGGACTGGCGGTGCGCTGCAGTTCATCAACCAGTACGGGGTGAAGGATTTCGTCGCGCGTGCGCAGTACCTGGCCGAGCAGTACGGCGAGCGTTTCCTGCCGCCAGCGCTGTTGCTGGAGAAGGCGGCCAAGGGCGAGATGTTTTAACAGGAGGGGCGCCGAACCTGTAGGAGCGGTGCCCCGCCGCGAACCTGGGCGGCGGGTGCTCGCAAAGCTTCGCCCCGGGGCGGGGCTGCCACGAAAGAAAGCTGTGGGCGTTTTATCTGGTTGGGACAAGCCCGGCAGGGCGAGTTTCCTCGGTGGCGTGAGTCAGTCTTCCAACTGGTCGCGGATCACCTGGCCGCTCTTGCCGTCGATGCGAAACTCGTAGAGGCGGCCATCCTGTTTCAGACCTTCGCCCTCCCAGTAGCCATCATTGTCGGCTTCGATCTTGTGCAGTTCGGTATAACCGGCTGCACGGGCCTTGCTCAGGGCGTCCTCGATGCTGATCCAGTCACTGCCGGGGCGATCCGCCAGGGCGTTACCAGCCAACAGGAAACTGCCTGCGAGCAGGGCGATCAGGTTGCGTGTATGCATGGTCTGGTTCCTCTTTCCGTTGAAGATACCCGGAGGAGTCTAGACCATCGAGACTTCACGCCGCCTGGCACCATCCCTGGCGAATGCACACGGCCTCGTGGATCGCCAGCATCTCGCTGTGCCGGGTAGGCATGCGCAGGGTCAGCATGCTGCCATCATCGAGCTGCAGAGCGGCTTCGGTTTCGAATTGCAGGCTGCCATCTTGCAGGTGAGCGTAGGTGACGCCGTAGGCGTCCAGGCTGAGTTGGCTATGCATGGCTGCTCTCCTGGGTCGTGTCAGCGCGGACGAGCGTCGCGGGCTGCGGCGGCAGCCTGCTCGGGACGAACCGGTACGACGGTCTGGAAGGCGGAGGCGGCGGCGAAACTGGCGAGTGCGGCGTAGATGCTCATGATCGATTTCCTTCTGTGCAAGTGGGCAGGGCCCGATGACGAAATCATCCGGCACATGCATGAGGCGCAGAAGTGAAAGGTATTTATGATGACTATCGAGCGTACTGATAAGACGCTACGCGGCGGCCTTTGGCGGGAAAACCAATGTTTGCGTGGTGAGCGGTTATATGAGGGTTAAGTTATTGTGGGGGCGGTGCTTATGAACATCCCTGTTCATGTTTTGTCTTAGCGAGTAGCCAAAGCGTAGTTGCTCTGCATCCAGTTATGATGATGCCTTTCGCTGCGGTTCATCGACCAGTTGGTGAGTGCCACCATAGCCAGAGTTCCGCCGATAATCATAAGGGGATAGGCTACTGTTAGTTCGACCAGTGAATACTTCCAGGCCAGCGGTCGGCCAACGCCGAGAAGGGCCGCGTAGAACCAGGAAACACCGGACAGTGCGCCAGAAAAAATGGCCAGGTGACGCATGTTCGCTGACAGCTTGAGCAAAGACCCGGTTTTTTGCAGAGCTGGCAGTATCGAGTTGTGCAAGACCATACCATTGAGGGTCAATAGCACGACAATACTGATCTTGGCTTGCAGTTTGGGGTTCATGAAGTACTGCATGCCGGCGCTGGAGGCGTCTAGCGCAATGATGGCGATGCCACTGATCCATAGGGCAATAAGTGAGATGCCGACCACGCTTTTCAGATGTGCCAGGTGTTCGCGACACTGTTTTGCGCCTTCACCTTTAAGCAGCTGCTTAATCATGGCGATATCGCTGGTTAGTATCAAACCAATGGCAACGCAGCAGGCGATGAGGTGTATATAAATGATCCCTAAACGTAATAGTTCCATTGCTTCTTTGTTTTGGAGAGCGGAAATTAGAAGTGTGTAAAGGTCCATGTAAATACCTCGGACTCTGCAAAAATAAATAAAAATAACCATGCGTCAGAGCATATTTAATTGGCACTGACTTTGTTTTGTGTGTGGTTACTGATCGCTAATCACTTTCTGGTAATTATTAACTGCAGAAAACCTCTTTTATCTGGACAATAGCAAACCACCGACGCAATCTCTTGCAGTCAAGGAATCTTCCAGATTCGGGGGGGCGATGGAGCGATGGACAGGGTTTGTGCTCGAGCCGGGGGAAGGCCCACGACTATGAGAGCAATGGTAAGCGCTGTAGTTCATTTTTTGATCAGCCGTTCGTCGTTCATGGGCCCTCGGGCTGTGACCTGCTGAGCATTTTCTAATCAATCAGGTCGTTAGGGTGGTCCTGAGGTCTTGGCTCGCTCATGCGCTAACGGCGCCTGGCTGGGGCTCGTTCGGCAGGTTGTAAAATTTTCTTGACGAGAGTCAGACTCCTCTCAGAGCCTGGCATGCGGCACTTCTATCGGTGTTCAGGGTTATGGCGCTATTTCATTGGGCTGCATGATGTGTTAAGAAAAACGCACAAATCACCCGCCCGCATGTTCACCACAGGAAACCTCATGTCGCTGCGTATCTGCATCCTGGAAACTGACATCCTCCGCCCCGAACTGGTCGACCAGTACCAGGGTTATGGCCACATGTTCGAGCAGCTGTTCGCTCAACAGCCGGTCACGGCAGAGTTCAGTGTCTACAACGTGGTGGAAGGGAATTACCCGCCCGATAGCGAGAAATTCGATGCCTATCTGGTGACCGGCAGCAAGGCGGATTCTTTCGGCAGCGATCCCTGGATTCAGACCCTCAAGGAGTATCTGCTCGAGCGCTACAAGCGCGGCGACAAGCTGCTGGGCATCTGTTTTGGCCATCAACTGCTGGCGCTGCTGCTTGGCGGCAAGGCCGAGCGTGCCGAACAGGGCTGGGGCGTTGGCGTGCACAGTTATCGTCTGGCAGGCAAGCCCGAGTGGATGAGCCCGGCTCTGGACGAGCTGCAACTGTTGATCAGCCACCAGGATCAGGTCACCCGCCTGCCAGAGAAGGCCACGCTGCTGGCTTCCAGTGACTTCTGCCCGATTGGCGCCTACCACATCGAGGATCAGGTGCTGTGCTTCCAGGGGCATCCAGAGTTCGTTCACGACTACTCGCGGGCATTACTCGATCTGCGCCAGCAGCATCTCGGTGAGCAGGTCTATCAGCAGGGCGTGGACAGCCTCAAGCATTCGCAGCAGGGCAGTGCAGTGGCTGAGTGGATGATGCGCTTTGTCGCTCAAGGCAAGGAAAGCAAGGCCTGAGCCTGATTCGGTCCATGAAAAAGCCCGGTTTGCCGGGCTTTTTCATGCCTGCTGGGTGAGCACGAAGTAAGGCGAGAGCTGTTCGCTTCTGCTTGGCGGTGGGCTGCTACGTTGCCGCTTGAGACTCTCGGCCAGGTCCAGGTGGTGAGCCAATTTGTGGCTGCACTCGATATTGCGCGCCACGGCGCCAGCCGAGCCTTTACCAATACCACTGAGTGCGAGCAGGGTGGTCAGCAGGGACAGACTGGCAAGCATCAGCAGGCGAGTGCGTTGGGTTCTGATCATGGCCGTTCCCTCATCCCTGCGAGAGCGTGCCGAGCAGGGCGGGCAAATGCGTGATCAGGCTGTGCAGTGGGCCTGGTTGTTCAAAGGTTGGAGTGCTTGGCTGCAAGGTAGCGTAACTCACGACCAGCACCGTCGAGGTGCTGATCAGGTACAGGCCGATGGCAGCGAGGGCGCCGTTGCGGGCAGCTTGAGAGAGGCGGGACATGTTCTGTGCTCCTGGTCCGGAGTGGGTGTGGGCACAGAATCGTCGAAGTCATTTCGATTGAATAATGGATGTTCTGCAGAGTAACTATCGATGGATTTGATAGCAGGCGCGGGTTGCCTGCTCGCTCCGGCACCCCGCGTCACGCTTCACGCAGATGCCAGCTCCTTGTCCATGCTGCTGATGCATTCGCTCATGGCCTGCTGACAACGCTCCATCAGCGCGGGCATGTCGTCCAGGCTCAGGCCGGCAGTAGGAATTGCCGGCAGCGAGCGAATCAGGATGCGGCCGCTGTTCCAGCGATTCAGGCGCATGGCTTTGCTGTAGTTGCTCACGCACACCGGGATGATCGGAACACCGGCCGTGATCGCCATCTGAAACGCGCCTTTCTTGAACGGCAGCAGGCCTCGGCCAAGGTTGCGCGTGCCTTCCGGGAAGACCCAGATCGAAGTGTCGCGATTGCGCAGGGTTTCGGTGGTCGTCAGCATTGCGCGTTTGGCGGCTACGGCATTGCTGCGATCGATCAGCACGTTACCGGCCAGCCAGTAGAGCTGACCGAAGAATGGCACCCACTTGAGGCTCTTCTTGCCGATGCTCACGGTGCGCTCCGGTACCACGCGGCCAAGCACGTAGAGATCGAAGTTGGACTGGTGGTTGGCGATGATCACGCAGGAGCGCTGGTGTTCTAAAAGCGGGCGTACGTCGGTCTTCAGCTTCAGGCGCAGCAGGCATAGGGCGGGCAGCGAATAGAGACGTGCGCAGAGGCGGCTGTTGTCGGGGTTGAACGGGCGGCACAGGCCGAGCAGCAGGCCAAGCAGGCCGGCCAGGATGAAATGCACGCCCATCAGCAGCATGCGCAAGACGTAAAGCATTGGGGAGAACCGTCAGGGAAGGGGCGCGCAGTGTACGGGCGTTCACTCTGGCGGGCAATTGCTCGAAACTACCGCTTGGCGTGCGTAACGTCATGAATTGTCGCAGAACTTGTCGGTTTCCGTGCCCATGCAGAAAGGGCGCCTCACGGCGCCCTTCAATACTTACTCGGTCTCGGTTTTGGCCGGCTTACCCGGCAGTAGGCCGTCTGCGCGGAACATCGCCTTGATGCCGCGCAGCGCCTGACGGCTACGGTCCTGGTTCTCGATCAGGGCGAAGCGCACATGGTCGTCGCCATAGTCGCCAAAACCCAGGCCGGGCGAAACGCAGACCTTGGCTTCTGCCAGCAGCTTCTTGGCGAACTCCAGCGAGCCAAGATGAGCATAGGCGTCGGGAATCTTGGCCCAGATGTACATCGAGGCCTTGGGCTTCTCCACCATCCAGCCGATCTCGTGCAGGCCCTTGACCAGCAGGTTGCGGCGTTGCCGGTACTGTTCGGCGATATCGCGCACGCACTGCTGGTCACCTTCCAGCGCGGCGATGGCCGCGACCTGCAGCGGGGTGAAGGTGCCGTAGTCGTGGTAGCTCTTGATCCGTGCCAGGGCGCTGACCAGCTCGGGATTGCCGACCATGAAGCCGATGCGCCAGCCGGCCATGTTGTAGCTCTTGGACAGGGTGAAGAACTCCACCGCGATGTCCTTGGCGCCCGGCACCTGCATGATCGACGGCGCTTTCCAGCCGTCGTAGACGATGTCAGCGTAGGCCAGATCGTGAATCACCAGCACATCGTACTGCTTGGCTAGGGTGACCACGCGCTCGAAGAAATCCAGCTCCACGCACTGCGCGGTGGGGTTGGAGGGGAAGCCGAGGATCATCATCTTCGGCTTGGGGATCGACTCGCGAATCGCCCGTTCCAGCTCGGCGAAGAAGTCCACGCCCGGTACCAGCGGTACAGAGCGTACCTGAGCGCCGGCGATCACCGCGCCGTAGATGTGGATCGGGTAGCTGGGGTTGGGCACCAGTACGGTGTCACCGTGGTCCAGGGTGGCCAGCATCAGGTGCGCCAGGCCTTCCTTGGAGCCGATGGTGACGATGGCTTCGCTTTCCGGATCGATCTCCACGTCGTAGCGGTCCTTGTACCAGCGCGAGATGGCACGGCGCAGGCGAGGAATACCGCGGGAGGTGGAGTATCCGTGGGTGTCTTCACGCTGGGCGACCTGCACGAGCTTTTCAACGATGTGCGGTGGAGTCGCGCCGTCGGGGTTGCCCATGGAGAAGTCGATGATGTCTTCACCGCGACGGCGTGCGGCCATCTTGAGTTCGGCGGTAATGTTGAAGACGTAGGGGGGGAGACGATCGATGCGCGCAAAGCGGCGCTTGGCGTTGTCAGCCATGATTTCCTCGGATACGTAAGCGCCCGGAACCGTCCGAGCGACGTTGGCCACTGCGGTGGCCGGCGCTAAAGATAAGGGTTGCCGAACTGCGCTGTCCAGCGCAGTTGCAGGCTAAAACAGCGAATCAGTCGATTCAGCTCAACTCATCTTTCAAGCGCAGCAGCAAGGCGCCCAGTGCCTCCACATCGGCGTCTTCGGTACGCCAGGAGCAAAGGCTGAGGCGAAAGGCGGGGCGCCCCTGCCAGACGGTCGGGCCGAACCAGACTTCGCCAGATGCCTGGGCTGCTTGGCGAATGGCGATGGTCTGTTCGTCCGTATCGCCACGCACCAATACCTGGTTCAGCACAACCCGGTTCAGTACCTGATAGCCGGCGTTACGTAATGTGTTGGCCAGTTCTTCAGCCTGGCGGATATGGCGGTCGATCATCGCTTGCAGGCCGGTGCGGCCCAGGTTGGCCAGGGCCGCCCAGATGGCGATGCCACGGGCGCGACGAGAGAACTCCAGTGTCAGGTTCTTCTGCGCATCCTTGCTTGCCGAGGCGTAGGCAGCATCGCTGTTCATCGCGGCGGCCAGTGCATTGGCGTCACGACAGATCGCCATGGCACTGTCGTAAGGGGTGTTCAGCCACTTGTGTCCATCGGTCGTCCAGCTATCTGCCAGCTCGACGCCCTCAAGCAAATGCGCTGAGGATGAGGCTCGCGCCCATAGGCCGAATGCGCCGTCGACATGCACCCAGGCGTTAGCCTCGCGGGCGATGGCAATCAGTTCGGCAAAACGGTCGAACTCGCCGGTGTTGACCTCGCCGGCCTGCAATATCAATAGCGTGCGTTCATCCAGTTCAGGGAGTCGGGCCGGGTCGATACGCCCGTACTCGTCCACGGGCGCATAATGCAGGTGGTTCATGCCGAAACCGAGCACGCGCAGTGCTTTCTTCACCGTGATGTGCGCCGTTTCTGCGAGTACGACGCGGATCTGTGGTGCGCCGAGTAATCCGTCGCCATCAAAATCCCAGCCCTGGCGTGCCAGCAGCACGCGCCGTGCGGCAGAAATACAGGCCAGGGTGCAGGCGGTCGCACTGGTGCCAAATCCCACGGCGCTCTGATCCGGTAGCCCCAGTGCTTGGCAGACCCAGCGTCCGGCAATTTTCTCCAGCCGATCAGCGACTGGAGAATTGTCGAAAGACGAGGCGCATTGATCCCAGGCCAGTACCAGGCGTTCGGCAGCTGCTGCCACTGGCAGCGTCGCGCCGATGACGAAGCCGAAGTAACGCGCGGCATTACTCGCCACGGTGGCTGGTGAGCCAATTTCGTCGAGCTGGCAGAGTACCTGATCGGCAGCATGGCCTTGCTCTGGCAGGGACCGGTCGAAGGTGGCCAGGGCGGTGATGGCTGAGGCGTCGGGGAAGACCCGGCGCGTGGGGATGCCGTCCAGGTAGGCCAGGGCGCGGCGGTCGGCTTCGACCAGCAGGTCGTGTTCGGTCATGAGGGAATCCTCGGCTAGGGGCTGTCTACCCTAGCCGAGCCCTGCAGAGCGCGGCATACACAGGCGTCAACGAAGGCGGCTGCTACAGTTGACTGAGTGATACAGTCTGAACCGATACAGTGCACTGTATTAGCGGTACAGTTGCTCAACCACCCAACATGTCATGCATCGCAATGATCTGTTCGGCCACCTGAATCAGCTTCTGCTGGCGACTCATGGCCTGCCGGCGCATCAGCGTATAGGCCTCTTCCTCATTGCAGCTCTTCATCTTCATCAGCAGGCCCTTGGCCAGTTCGACGCGCTTGCGTTCGGCCAGTTGGGCATCGCGTGCCTGGAGCTGGGCGCGCAATGCCTGATCGCTCTCGAAGCGGGCCATGGCGACGTCGAGGATGGGTTGCAGGCGCTGGGCATGGATGCCTTCGACGATGTAGGCGCTGACGCCACTCTGGATTGCCTGGCGCATCACGCTGGGGTCGTGTTCGTCGGTGAACATGACGATTGGACGCGGTTGGTCACGGCTGACCAGTACCACCTGTTCCATCACGTCGCGGCCAGGGGACTCGGTGTCGATCAGAATAACGTCGGGGCGCACGGCCTCGACCCGCTCCGGCAGGTCGATGGTCAGCCCGGATTCGTCGATGACCTCGAAGCCGGCCTCGATCAGCGCGCACTTGAGGCGGCCGACCTTCTTCGGGGTGTCGTTGATCAGAAGGATACGCAGCATCGATGGATCTCCCGGCGGTTACAGGGCGACAGCCGGGCTGTCGGCCAGGGCATGGAGGCTGAAGCTGCGCGCGTACGCGGCAGGGGCGCTGCCGTCCCAGCAGGTGCCGTCCTGCAGGATGGAGCTGCGCATCTCGCCCGGCACGGCAATTCCCAGCGCCGTAGCGGCTTCGCGGTACAGGGCCAGTTGCTGCACCTGGCGGGCCACGCCCAGGTAGTCGGGGTCCTTGCGTAGCAGGCCCCAACGGCGGAATTGGGTCATGAACCACATGGCATCGGACAGGTAGGGCTGGTTGACCAGGCCACCGGCATGGAAGCGCAACGGATGCTCGTCCTGCCAGGCGTGGCCGAGGCCGTCCTGATACTGGCCGAGAAAGCGCGGGGTGATCGCCGAGACTGGCGCGTTGACGTATTCGCTGCCGCTGAGCAGCAGGGCGGTGCTGCGCTTGTTTTCCTCATTGTCATCGATGAAGCGTGCGGCGTCGAGCACCGCCATGATCAGCGCACGGGCGGTATTGGGGTTCTGTTCGGCAAAGGCGCGGGTGCAGCCCAGCACCTTTTCTGGGTGATCCGGCCAGATTGCCTGGATGGTGGTGACGGTACAGCCGAGTTGTTCATCGACGGCCTTGGCGGTCCAGGGTTCACCGACGCAGAAGCCGTCGATGCGCTTGGCCTCGAGGTGTTCGATCATCTGCGGCGGTGGCACCACCACGCTGTCCACGTCGCGCAGCGGATGGATGCCCTGGCTGGCCAGCCAGTAGTAAAGCCACATGGCATGGGTGCCGGTGGGGAAGGTCTGCGCGAAGGTCAGTCTTGCTCTGTTCTGGTGCACATGCTGGTGCAGTGCTTCACCGCTGGTCACGCCGGCGCTTTGCAGCGTGTGCGACAGGTTGATGCTCTGGCCGTTCTGGTTCAGCCCCATGAGCACCGCCATGTCGGTTGCCGCTGCACCACCGAGGCCGAGCTGGACCCCATAGATCAAACCATACAGGCTGTGGGCGGCGTCCAGCTCGCCGCTGAGCAGGCGGTCGCGCAGGCCGGCCCAGGAGGCCTGGCGTCGCAGTTTTAGACTCAGCCCGTATTTTTCGGCAAAGCCCTGGGTGGCCGCGACTATCACCGAGGCGGAATCGCTCAGGGCCATGAAGCCGATGTTCAGCACGCTCTTTTCCGGTGCATCGCTGCCGCCGACCCAGGCCAGGGCGTCGCCGCGAGGGATATGCTGTTCGCTCATGTCACTTCCTTCATCCACACATTAGGTTCCGAGCCGCCGGCTGAGGTTTGCAGGGCTGTGCGGGTGGCCCACAAAAAAGGCGTCGTACCGATCACCGCCGTAAAGGGCCGAGTTCGGATACGACGCCGTTGTCGTTCGGGCCTTGTCCGTCGCCGGAGAGGCTCACTGTACGTAGAGAAAGCAAGGCATATGCCAGTGCGCAGAGCATGCGCTGTTGGATGAGGCGTTCAGCGCTCCAGCATCTGCTTCACGCTGCTTTGCGGTATCTGCTGCTTGCGGCCCTCGCTATCGGTGAATTCGAGCATGCCGGTGTCCTTGTCCAGTTCCGGCTTGCCGTCGCTGGTGAGCATCTGGCCATCGGTAGTGGTGATGATGTACTCGCTGCTGCAACCGGCCAGGCCGAACAGACACAGGACGGCGATGATCCATGGTTTCATGACGTGCTCCTGAATGATGATCTGGGGGCTCCCATTTCAGAAGGTAGACGGTGGCGCACTGGCTGCAAGCCGGGTGCGGCAAAAGGCCCATGTGTGCGTGCATAAAAAAGCCCCGCACTAGTCGGGGCTTTTTCTACGACGCTTTGATCAGGCCTGAACGACCGGGATCTTGGCGTTGGCCGCGGCTTCACGGAAGTCGGCGATCTGGTCGAAGCTCAGGTAGCGGTAGATGTCGCCAGCCATGCTGTCGATATCCTTCGCGTAGGCCATGTATTCCTCGACGGTCGGCAGCTTGCCGAGAATCGAAGCGACCGCTGCCAGTTCGGCGGAGGCCAGGTACACGTTGGCGCCATCGCCCAGACGGTTCGGGAAGTTACGGGTGGAGGTCGACACCACGGTGGAGTTGGCAGCCACACGTGCCTGGTTACCCATGCACAGCGAGCAGCCCGGCATCTCCATGCGGGCACCGGCCTTGCCGTAGATGCCGTAGTAGCCTTCCTCGGTCAGCTGGTGGGCATCCATCTTGGTCGGCGGCGACAGCCACAGACGAGTCGGGATGCCGCCCTTGACCTTGTCCAGCAGCTTGCCGGCAGCGCGGAAGTGGCCGATGTTGGTCATGCACGAACCGATGAACACTTCGTCGATCTTGTCGCCGGCCACGGTGGACAGCAGGCGGGCGTCGTCCGGGTCGTTCGGGGCGCACAGGACGGGCTCCTTGAGCTGGGACAGGTCGATCTCGATGACTTCGGCGTACTCGGCGTCCTTGTCGGCTTCCATCAGCACCGGGTTGGCCAGCCAGGCTTCCATCGCCTGGGCACGACGCTCCAGGGTGCGGGCATCGCCGTAGCCTTCGCTGATCATCCAGCGCAGCAGGGTGATGTTGGACTGCAGGTATTCGGCGATGGCCGCTTCCGGCAGCTTGATGGTGCAACCGGCAGCCGAACGCTCGGCGGAGGCATCGGACAGCTCGAACGCCTGCTCGACGGTCAGGTTGTCCAGACCTTCGATCTCGAGGATGCGGCCGGAGAAGATGTTCTTCTTGCCTTTCTTCTCGACGGTCAGCAGACCTTTCTGGATGGCGTAGTAGGGGATGGCGTGGACCAGGTCACGCAGGGTGATACCTGGCTGCATCTTGCCCTTGAAGCGCACCAGCACCGATTCCGGCATGTCCAGCGGCATCACGCCGGTGGCGGCGGCGAAGGCCACCAGGCCGGAGCCGGCCGGGAAGGAAATGCCGATCGGGAAGCGGGTGTGCGAGTCGCCACCGGTGCCGACGGTGTCAGGCAGCAGCATGCGGTTCAGCCAGCTGTGGATGATGCCGTCGCCCGGACGCAGGGATACGCCGCCACGGGTGCGGATGAAATCCGGTAGGGTGTGGTGAGTGGTGACGTCGATCGGCTTCGGATAGGCCGCGGTGTGGCAGAAGGACTGCATCACCAGGTCGGCGGAGAAGCCCAGGCAAGCCAGGTCCTTCAGCTCGTCGCGGGTCATCGGGCCAGTGGTGTCCTGGGAGCCGACGGTGGTCATCTTCGGTTCGCAGTAGGTGCCCGGACGTACGCCTTCGACGCCGCAGGCCTTGCCGACCATCTTCTGCGCCAGGGTGAAGCCCTTGCCGCTGTCAGCCGGCTGCTCCGGCTTCTTGAACAGGTCGGAGGAGCCCAGGCCCAGCTCGGCACGCGCCTTCTCGGTCAGGCCACGGCCGACGATCAGCGGGATACGGCCGCCAGCGCGCACTTCGTCGAGCAGCACCGGGGTCTTCAGTTCGAAGGTGGTGATGACTTCGTCGGTGCCGTGCTTGCAGACCTTGCCGGCGTACGGGTAAACGTCGATCACGTCGCCCATGTTGATGTTCGACACGTCGAACTCGATCGGCAGGGCGCCGGCGTCTTCCATGGTGTTGTAGAAGATCGGGGCGATCTTGGTGCCGAAGCAGAAACCGCCAGCGCGCTTGTTCGGAACGTAGGGGATGTCATCGCCGAAGAACCACAGCACCGAGTTGGTGGCGGACTTACGGGAAGAACCGGTACCGACCACGTCACCGACGTAGGCGACCGGGAAGCCCTTGGCCTTGATCTCTTCGATCTGCTTCAGCGGGCCGATGGCGCCTTGCTGCTCCGGCACGATGCCGTCGCGAGCCATTTTCAGCATGGCCAGGGCGTGCAGCGGGATGTCAGGGCGCGACCAGGCGTCCGGGGCAGGGGACAGGTCGTCGGTGTTGGTTTCGCCAGGCACCTTGAACACGGCCAGGCTGTACTTCTCGGCGATGGCCGGCTTGTTGGTGAACCACTCGCCATCGGCCCAGGACTGCAGCACGGCCTTGGCGTTGGCATTGCCAGCCTTGGCTTTTTCGGCGACGTCGTGGAAGGCGTCGAACATCAGCAGGGTGTGCTTGAGTTGTTCGGCGGCAACGGTGCCCAGGGCGGCATCGTCCAGCAGCTCGACCATGGTGGCGATGTTGTAGCCGCCCTGCATGGTACCCAGCAGCTCGACAGCGCGTTGCTTGCTGATCAGCGGAGAGGTGGCTTCGCCCTTGGCGATGGCAGAGAGGAAGCCGGCCTTGACGTAGGCCGCTTCGTCCACGCCTGGCGGTACGCGGTTGGTGATCAGGTCTACGAGGAATTCTTCTTCGCCAGCCGGCGGGTTTTTCAGCAGCTCGACCAGGCCTGCGGTTTGTTCGGCGTTCAGCGGCTGGGGCACGATACCCTGAGCGGCACGCTCTGCTACGTGTTTGCGATAGGCTTCAAGCACAGTTATTACCCTCATCAGTGGTCCCAAAGGGTTGTCCGGGACGCGATCCAGATACTCATGACCAGGCGCTTTTCGACTTTATGAGCCGATCAGCCGAGGTTTCATGAGTCTCTTGTAGAAGCTGCTTTCAAAGTTTTACGCCGGCAGGACGGTTTCTGATGAGGGCTGACGCAGACGCTCGGGGGGACTCCAAGTGGCTGCGTCGCCATCGTACCTGCAGGATCGACTGTGCTCGTGACGCTTTGAAAACAGCTTCCAACGGACATTGGCGCCGTAAAAGGCGGGCCGATTCTAATGGAAAGCGCAGATAAAGTTAAGCCGATGTCCCCGTGTCGGCAGGCTGTTGAAAATGTGGTCGAGGCAGGCAATACAAAGCAAAAAAGGCCGAAAAAGTGCAGCTTAGCTGTTCTAAATGAGCATTTTGAGGCCATTTTTACGCTGTAGTGCCAACGCAGGTAGTTTTCGGTGGCCTGTCGGCAGGGGTGATCTGAATTAGACAAAGGGCTAAGATGCCAGGCCATTCTGCTGTCTATTCTGTTTTGCCATGTCCAATCAGCGCATCAAGACGCCTTGTGTGGGGCTGTGTTCGACCGTTTACGGCGATGTCGTGTGCCGCGGTTGCAAGCGCTTCCACCATGAGGTGATCAACTGGAACAGTTACAACGACGACGAGAAGCGTGCGGTGTGGACGCGGCTGGAAGTGTTGCTGGTGCAGGTGATGACCGCCAAGGTGGAGGTGTTCGACGAGCAGCGTCTGCGCGGGCAACTAGAGCAGCGGCAGATCCGCTTCGTGCCGCAGCAATCGCCTTATTGCTGGGCCTATCAGCTGATCGCGCGGGGCGCGCGGGTGATCAATCAGCTGGAAGCCTACGGCATGGTGCTGCTGCCCGAGTTTCGCTACTGGGCGCTGCCTGAGTTGCGCGATGCCATCGACAGGGAGTTCTTTCTGCTCTCCGAGGCGCATTACGAGCGCTACATTGCGCCGAAGTTTCTGCGCGAAGGCTTGGAGCTGAGGGTCTAGCCCTCTGTGCAGGTAAAAATGCCGCTCGTTCCGGAGCGGCATTTTCGTTTCAGGCACCGGTCAGCGTTGCGCCACCAACTCTTCGAGGTGGGCGATGATTTCGTCCGGCTTGAGCACCAGCACATCACTTTCCAGTGCGTCGAGTATGACTTCGGCCGTGTTGCCGATCAGTGCGCCGGAAAGCCCGGTGCGCGCGACGGTGCCGATCACCGTGACCGCCGCGTCGAGTTGATGGGCAACCTGCGGAATTACCACGTCGGCCGGGCCTTCGAGTACATGCAGGCGCTCATCGCTGATGTCGTACTCGGCCTGGAAGCTGCGGCACTGCTCGCGGTAGCGCGCCTCGATGGTTTCCTTGAGCTGGAAGGTCGGGTCGGCTGCCGACAGCATCGGTGTCGGATGCGCGGTAGTCACGTGCAGGGTGCCTTTGGCCAGGCCGGCAATGTCGTAGCCATGGCTGATGATCCCGGCATGCAGGGTGCGGTGTTCGCCATCGGCGTTGCCCACGTCCACGGCGGCGAGGATGTTGCCGCCCATCCAGGGGCGCTCGGTCTTGACCATCAGCACCGGACCCGGGCAGTAGCGCAGCAGCTTCCAGTCTTCCGGGGTGAGCAGGGCCTTTTTCAGCGGGTTGTCCGGCAGATGTTGCTTGATCACCAATCCACAGCCTTCAGCCTGCTGCACGGCGATGATGGTCTGGTGCGGGTTGTCATGCCAGGACTGCTGAGTGGAGACGCTGAAACCTTCTTCACCGAGGGTGCTGCTGAGATCGCTGAGCCAGGCGCTGTGGTCGCCTTTCTTGTCGCAGACCAGCAGGTGCAGATGCGACTGGGTGACTCCCGCTATCAGTTTTGCCCGCTTCAGTGCGAGGCCTTCGGGGTGCTGGGGCTCCATCACCACCAGAATGCTACGGATCGCTTGCATGGTCGTCTCCCTGAGAATGAATAGCGCTTATTCAACTATAGGTGCGTCGTTGCCAGCGGCTTGTTGACCTGCATCAACGGCGTGCTGGTCGTCCGACCTGCCACTCGTATAATGGCCCGCCATTTTCAACCTCGCCAGCACCTAGAGCGCTTCAAATATGATGTCAAATGCTGAGCAAATTCCGACTAACGGTGAAGAACCTGTGTCGATTCTGCAGGAAATTCTCGGGTTTCTCGGTGGCGTCGCCACGCCGGATGCCTGGCTGGACGAGGCCCTGCGCCAGCAGGAAATCCTCCTGCTCGACCACCGCAACCTGGAGTACAAGGCAGCGCAGACGGCCCTGAGCCTGATGGGGCGCTACCTGACCAAGACCGAATTGACCGCGAGAATGTCGCGTTTGGCTCGTGAGGAGCTGGTGCACTTCGAGCAGGTGAGCAAGATCATCCGCGGGCGTGGCATCGAGGTTCGTCATGTTTCCGCCTCGCGTTACGCGGCCGGCCTGCGCGCGTTGCTGCGCGGTGGCGAAGTGGAGCGGCTGGTGGATGTGCTGGTGGTGGGCGCCTTCATCGAGGCGCGCTCCTGCGAACGCTTCGCGGCCCTGGTACCACGCCTGGATGCCGAACTGGCCAAGTTCTACGCCGGATTGCTGGAGAGCGAAGGGCGTCACTACCGCGGTTATCTCAAGCTTGCCTACCTGTATGGCGACGCGGCCGACGTGGATGCGCGTATCGAGGTGGTGCGCGCAGTGGAGCAGGAGCTGATCACCACGCCAGATGAGCAGTTCCGTTTCCATAGTGGCGTGCCCGCATAAAGTAGTCGCAAAGCGGCCATCTGATGACCCTCTCCCATTTATGGGAGACGACTGCATGGATGCAGGAGGTAGGGCGACGCAGGACGCCAAAGCCGAGGGTGCCCGCAGGGCGGGAGAGGGGGCTTCAGCCTACGCCGTTGCCCTCTCCCCCAGCCCCTCTCCCGCAAGCGGGAGAGGGGAGCAAGGCCCTGCAGTCGTAGCACGGATGAAATCCGGGGATTTATCGAAAGATCCCCCGGATTTCATCCGGGCTACGGTCAGGCTGGCGTCAGTTCGAACGGCGCCTGGTTGAAGCCCGTTTCGTCGACCTGCAGCGCCCAGCCCTGGCGATCCCAGTCCCCCAGCACGATGCGCCGTGCCGCTTGGTCGTTGACTTCCAGCTCATGCACAGCCGGCCTGTGGGTGTGGCCATGGATCAGCGTGCGCACACCATGCGCGGCCATCACCTTGACCACTTCCTCTGGCGTGACGTCGACAATCTCGCTGGCTTTCATCCGCGTCTGTGCGCGGCTTTCGTTGCGCAGCTTGCGCGCCAGCTTCTGTCGCGTGCTCAGTGGCAGGTTGCGCAGGATCAGCAGCGACAGCGGATTGCGCAGCCAGCGGCGCAGCTTCATGTAGCCGACATCGAGGGTGCACAGGCTGTCGCCGTGCATCAGCAGTACCGGCTCGCCATTCATCTGCACCTTGTGCGGGTCGCCCAGCAGGGTGCAGCCGGCCTCGCGGCAGAACGCCTTGCCGATAAGGAAGTCGCGATTGCCGTGCATCAGGTAGATGTGCGTGCCGGCATCACTCAGCTCACGCAGAGCGCGGGCGATCTCGTGCTGGAAGGGCGTCATGCCGTCGTCGCCGATCCAGACTTCGAAGAAGTCGCCGAGGATATACAGCGCCTCGGCCTGGCGCGCGCGGGTGGCGAGAAAAAGCAGAAACGCCCGGGTGATGTCCGGGCGTTTCTCTTCGAGGTGCAGATCGGAGATCAGCAGGATCATTTCGTTCAACAGACCGATGAAAAAGGTAGCGAGCGACGGCTAGGCTAGGCGCGGGTGGCCGAGGGCGCGGAGTTTACGGGCTGTAAATGAGCAGCCCGAGGCCGGCCGCAACGACGCATAGCCTAGCGCAGTAGTTTTTCGTCGGTCTGTCAGACGACTTCGGCCTTCTCGATTACCACGTCGTCCACCGGTACGTCCTGGTGGCCGGATTTCATGGTGGTGGCGACGCCCTTGATCTTCTCGACCACGTCCATGCCTTCGACCACTTCACCGAACACCGCGTAGCCCCAGCCCTGAACGGTCGGTGCGCTGTGGTTGAGGAAGCCGTTGTCGGCGACGTTGATGAAGAACTGCGCGCTGGCCGAGTGCGGCTCCATGGTGCGAGCCATGGCGACGGTGCCGACCTTGTTGGCCACGCCGTTGTTGGCTTCGTTCTTGATCGGTGCGCGGGTCGGCTTCTGCTTCATGCCCGGTTCGAAACCGCCGCCCTGGATCATGAAGTTGCCGATCACGCGGTGGAAAATGGTGCCGTCGTAATGGCCTTCCTTCACGTATTGCTCGAAGTTGGCCACGGTTTCCGGGGCCTTGTCAGCGAACAGGTTCAGGGTGATGACGCCGTGGTTGGTGTGCAGTTTGATCATGATCGTATCCGTGATGAGGCAGGTTCGAGCCAGTGGCCCTGAGGTGAACAGCGCTTGTCAGGGTGGCATGCACCCTGTCAGGGGCTTGACAGGTTGGTTATGATACGGACTTTGCCCGAAGCGGCCTACCCTGTGCCGCGCCAGTATTGTTAAGGACACCATGAGCAAGCCTACCGTCGAAAAAGCTGCCAACTTCCTGCGCCCCATCGTCCAGGCTGATCTGGACAGCGGCAAGCACGCCAAGATCGTGACCCGCTTCCCGCCGGAGCCCAACGGCTACCTGCACATCGGCCATGCCAAGAGCATCTGCCTGAACTTTGGCCTGGCCGAAGAGTTCGGCGGCCAGTGCAACCTGCGTTTCGACGACACTAATCCGGCCAAGGAAGATCAGGAATACATCGACGCGATCAAGGCCGATGTCGAATGGCTGGGCTTCAAGTGGGCCGGTGAGGAGCGCTACGCCTCCAACTATTTCGACCAACTGCATGCCTGGGCCATCGAGCTGATCAAGGCGGGCAAGGCCTTTGTCTGCGACCTGAACGCCGAGGAAATGCGCGAGTACCGCGGCAACCTGACCGAGCCCGGGAAGAACAGCCCGTTCCGCGAGCGCAGTGTCGAGGAAAACCTCGATCTGTTCGCCCGCATGAAGGCCGGCGAGTTCCCCGATGGCGCCCGTTCGCTGCGCGCCAAGATCGACATGGCTTCGCCGAACATCAACCTGCGCGACCCGATCCTCTATCGCATTCGCCACGCTCACCACCATCAGACCGGTGACAAGTGGTGCATCTACCCGAGCTATGACTTCACCCACGGCCAGTCGGACGCCATCGAGGGCATCACTCACTCCATCTGCACCCTGGAGTTCGAGGACCATCGTCCGCTGTACGAGTGGTTCCTGACCAACCTGTCGGTGCCGGCACAGCCGCGTCAGTACGAATTCGCCCGGCTGAACCTGAACTACACCATCACCAGCAAGCGCAAACTCAAGCAGCTGGTGGACGAGAAGCACGTCAACGGTTGGGACGACCCGCGCATGTCGACGCTGTCCGGCTACCGTCGCCGTGGCTATACCCCGGCTTCGATCCGCGCCTTCTGCGACATGATCGGCGTCAACCGCGCCGGTGGTCTGGTGGACATCGGCATGCTCGAGTTCGCCATTCGTGACGACCTGGACGCCAACGCCGCGCGTGCCATGTGCGTGCTCAAACCGCTGAAAGTGGTGATCACCAATTATCCAGAAGGCCAGGTCGAGAACCTCGAACTGCCGCGCCATCCCAAGCAGGACATGGGCACCCGCGTGCTGCCGTTCTCCCGCGAGATTTACATCGACGCCAGCGACTTCGAAGAAACCCCGCCCGATGGCTACAAGCGCCTGATTCCCGGTGGCGAAGTGCGCCTGCGCGGCAGTTATGTGATCCGCGCCGACGAAGCGGTCAAGGACGCCGCTGGCAATATCGTCGAGCTGCGCTGCTCCTATGACGAGAACACCCTGGGCAAGAACCCGGAAGGCCGCAAGGTCAAGGGCGTGATCCACTGGGTGCCGGCTGCTGAGAGCGTCGAGTGCGAGGTGCGTCTGTACGATCGCCTGTTCCGCTCGGCCAACCCGGAGAAAGCCGAGGAGGGCGGTAGCTTCCTCGACAACATCAACCCGGATTCGTTGGTGGTGCTCACCGGCTGCCGTGCCGAGCCGTCGCTGGCCAAGGCCGGCGCTGACGACCGCTTCCAGTTCGAGCGTGAGGGCTACTTCTGCCTCGACAAGGATTCGACCGCCGATGCGCTGGTGTTCAACCGGACCGTCACGCTGCGCGATTCCTGGGGGCAGTAATGGCACTGTCGATCTACAACACGCTCAGCAAGGTCAAGGAACCGTTCAAGCCGCTGATCGGCAATCAGGTGCGCATGTACGTGTGCGGCATGACCGTCTATGACTTCTGCCATATCGGTCACGCCCGTGTCATGGTCGCCTTCGACGTGGTCACCCGCTGGCTGCGCCAGCGCGGCTACGACGTGACCTACGTGCGCAACATCACCGACATCGACGACAAGATCATCAAGCGCGCCAACGACAACGGCGAGCCGTTCGAGGCGCTGGTCGAGCGCATGATCGCGGCCATGCACGAGGACGAGGCGCGCCTGAGCGTGCTGCGCCCGGACATCGAGCCGCGTGCCACCGGCCATATCGCCGGCATGCACCAGATGATCCAGACCCTGATCGACAAGGGCTATGCCTATGCGCCGGGCAATGGCGACGTGTATTACCGCGTCGGCAAGTTCGTTGGCTACGGCAAGCTGTCGCGCAAGAAGATCGAAGACCTGAAGATCGGTGCGCGCATCGAGGTCGACGAGGCCAAGGAAGACCCGCTGGACTTCGTCCTGTGGAAGGGCGTCAAGCCGGGCGAACCTAGCTGGGAGTCGCCTTGGGGCGCAGGGCGCCCGGGCTGGCATATCGAGTGCTCGGTGATGTCCACCTGCTGCCTGGGCGAGACTTTCGACATTCATGGCGGCGGCCCGGATCTGGTGTTCCCGCACCACGAGAACGAGATCGCGCAGAGCGAGGCGGCCACCGGCAAGCAGTACGCCAATGCCTGGATGCACGCCGGCGCGGTGCGAGTGGATGGCGAGAAGATGTCCAAGAGCCTGGGCAACTTCTTCACCATTCGCGAGGTGCTGGAGAAGTACCACTCGGAGGTGGTGCGCTACCTGCTGGTGTCCAGTCACTACCGCAGCCCGATCAACTACTCGGAAGAGAGCCTCAAGGAAGCCAAGGGCGCCCTGGAGCGTTTCTACAACGGCCTCAAAGGCTTGCCGGAAGCCGCGCCTGCCGGTGGCGAGGAATTCGTCGAGCGCTTCGGCGCGGCGATGGACGACGATTTCAACTCGCCGGAAGCCTGCGCCGTGCTGTTCGAGATGATCCGTGAGGTCAACCGCCTGCGGGAGTCCGATGTGCAGGCCGCTGCCGGCTTGGCTGCCCAGCTAAAGCAACTGGCCAGCGTGCTTGGCGTGCTGCAACTGGAGCCAGAGGCCTTCCTCCAGGCCGGTGCTGCCGGCAAGGTCGATGCAGCAGAGGTCGATGCGCTGATCGCCGCGCGCCTGCAAGCACGTGCGGAGAAGAACTGGGCAGAAAGCGACCGCATCCGCGACCAGCTCACCGCCATGGGCGTGGTGCTGGAAGATGGTCAGGGCGGTACCACCTGGCGCCTGGCCGAGTAAGCCTCGCGCTCAACGACAAAGGCCGCTTTCGCGGCCTTTTTCATTTTTCGGTTTCTTACGCTGTGAGCGAGCTGCCGAGACCCATAAGGAGCGGTCCTGGTAGGGGGCGAAAGTGTGGCGGTCAGATTTCCCATAACTTTTGCCGATGCGACAGTCAGTTACGCCAGTTCGACAGCTCGTCCGCCAACTGTGCTGCTGGCGGGCGCTTTTCGTTAGTATGCGCGCCTTATCGTGTCCGTGGCGCCACAAGCGCCTGGCGATGCTTGCAGTGGTTCGAGCCAAACGCTCGGGCGACGTTTCCCCGATCCCTCAAGGAAACCCCCGCAACTCTTCGATTTCCTGCTTGTGGTATTTCCCTTTATGACTCGTTTGAAAGGCTCGGACCTCCTGGCCCTCGGCTTCATGACATTTGCGTTGTTTCTCGGCGCAGGCAATATCATCTTCCCGCCCAGTGCTGGTCTTGCCGCCGGGGAGAATCTGCTTCCCGCAGCACTCGGTTTCCTGCTGACCGGCGTCGGCTTGCCGCTTTTGACTGTGGTTGCCCTGGCCCGAGTGGGCGGTGGTATGGATCTGCTTACCGCTCCTCTGGGTAAGGTGGCGGGTGCAATCCTCGCGGTAGCGGTTTACCTGGCCATCGGTCCGCTGTTCGCCACGCCGCGTACCGCCGTGGTGTCCTTCGAGATGGGCATTGCGCCGTTCACCGGTAACGAAGGGGCGCCGCTGCTGATCTATACCCTGGTGTATTTCGCGGCCGTGCTGTTCCTCTCGCTCAATCCCGGCCAGCTGGTCGACCGTATCGGTAAATTCATCACGCCGGTACTGCTCGCAGCGCTGCTGGTGCTGGGCGGCGCTGCGCTGTTCGCGCCGGCAGGCGAGATTGGCGCGGTAGCCGAGAGCTACCGCGAAGCGCCGCTGGTGCAGGGCTTCCTGCAGGGCTACCTGACCATGGATACCCTGGGCGCGCTGGTGTTTGGCATCGTGATCGCCAGCGCCATTCGCGACCGTGGTGTCAGTGATGCAGGCCTGGTAACCCGTTATTCGATAATTGCCGGCGTTATCGCGGCCATCGGTCTGTCGCTGGTGTATCTGGCGCTGTTCTATCTCGGTGCTACCAGCCAGGGCATCGCCGGTGATGCGCAAAATGGCGTGCAGGTGTTGACCACCTACGTGCAACATACCTTCGGCACCCCCGGCAGCCTGCTGCTGGCGGTGGTCATCACCCTGGCCTGTCTGACCACCGCGGTTGGCTTGTTGACTGCCTGCGGCGAGTTCTTCAGCAAGCTGCTGCCGGTTTCCTATCGCACGGTAGTAATCGTTTTCGGTCTGTTCAGCCTGGTGGTGGCCAATCAGGGCCTGACCCAACTGATCAGTTTCTCGATTCCGGTTCTGGTGGGGCTGTATCCGCTGGCTATCGTGCTGGTTGCATTGAGCCTGGCCGATCGCCTGTGGGTTTCCCAGGCGCTGGTTTTCGTGCCGGTGATGGCCGTTACGCTGGTCTTCGGTGTTGCCGACGGTGTTGCCGCGACCCCATGGGCCGACAAGGTCCCCGCCTGGTTCGGGCAACTGCCTCTGGCCGGTCAGAGCCTGGGCTGGCTGCTGCCGGTGGCGGTGACGCTGGTGCTGGTGGTGGCGCTCGACCGCCTTCTGGGCCTGCGTCAGAGCGCTACCACTGCGTAATAGACCCTCGAAACAAAACAAGGCTGCCCACGAGGCGGCCTTTTTTGTCGAACAAGAAAACAGGCAGCCTGGCTATAATCCGCAGCAGTCTTACAAGGAGTTGGCATGCTCAACAGCTATCCGTACCTGCCTCATTTTCTGGCCGCACTGTGGTTTGTTCTGTGCTGGGGCGGCTACACCCGCTATGCCTCCTCGAAGGCGCGAACCACCCCCTGTCTGGCCAGCGTCCTGCATCTGTATCGTGAAGACTGGATGCGCCGCATGCTGCTGCGTGACAATCGCATTGCCGACGCCAACGTGATCGGTAACCTCGAGCGCAACGCCTCGTTCTTCGCCTCCAGCACGCTGATTATCCTGGCCGGCATCCTCACCGTGCTGGGTGCCTCCGACCGCGCCCTGTCGTTGCTGGCCGACATTCCTTTCGTGCAACAGGCCAGTCGTGGCCTGTCCGAGATCAAGTTGCTGTGCCTGTGCATCATCTTCGTCTATGCCTTCTTCACCTTCAGCTGGTGCATGCGCCAGTACAACTTCGCCGCGGTGCTGGTGGGGTCGGCGCCGATGGTGGGTGAACGGCATGTCACCGAGCAGGAGCGCAAGGCTTTCGCCGAGCGCACAGCTCGGGTGATCTCGATGGCAGCCAACCAGTTCAACTTCGGTTTGCGCGCCTACTATTTCGGTATGGCAACCCTGGCGTGGTTCATCAATCCCTGGTTCTTCATGCTGGTGACTGCCGGTGTGGTCGTGGTGCTGTATCGCCGCGAGTTCCATTCGGATGTGCTGGAAGTGATGGTGTATACCCCAACGCCGGCCGTCGAGGTGGCCAAGGAGAAGAGTGAGTGAGCCTGCCGTTCTGGTGTGTATTCATCAGCGCCTTGTTGATCTTCATCGCCAAGGCCCGGTGGCCAGGGCCATGGCCGAGGAGGGCGGTGGTCGTTATGACAACCATCACCCGCGTGCCCAGCAGGCGCGTCTGACGGGTTTCGGCGCGCGTGCCCTGGCGGCGCATTTGAATAGTATCAAGGCCTTCCCACTGTTCGCGGCAGGTGTCGCACACCACGCAGACATACGGCTTTCTGATCGACATTCTCGCCGTCACCTTCGTCGTCAGTCGGGTGCTGTATCTGCTGTTCTATTGGTGGGATCTGCACTGGCAGCGCAGTCTGGTATGGGTGGTGGGCCTGGCCTGTAGCCTGCTGCTGATGATCAGCCCTGCGCTGAAATGAAAGAAGGCCCGCATTGCGGGCCTTCCTGATTCTCAGCGGAGGTTACTGGCCGTCCACAGCGTCTTTGGCTTCGTCGCCGGCATCCTCGATGGCATCGGCCGCATCGCTGGCCGCATCCTCAATTTTCTCGCCAGTGGTAGGTTCATTACCCAAGGCTTCGTTGGTCTTCTGTTCGATGGCATCGCCGGTGTCTTTGGCGGCATCGCCCAGGTTCTCCATCGCTTCGGAGACTGACTCCTTGGCCGACTCCATCTTGTCTTCCGGGGTTTTCTCGCAGGCGGCGAGACCCAGGGCAGTGGCAAGCAGCAGGGCATAAGTCAGAGGTTTGTTCACGGTCATCACTCCATGTGTGAGAGTTATAAGTGGCTGGGCTTACCCCAGAGCACACAGTCACTTTGAATGTCGGCGCTGCCAATAAGTTCCCTTGGCCTTGAAGGCTGGCCCGGACGGGTGTCAGTCCGGGAGCAAGGCGCTATCATGCGCAGCCTTTTTTGCGGCAGAGCAGCAGTGTGATGAGTGAGCAGTCGATCGAGGAGCGGGCGCAGCGGTTTCTGGCCGTGCTACGTCATTGTCAGGTGCTGGGCATGAGTGTTGAGTCGGCCGATAGCAAAGGACTGACGCTGCGCTTGCCTTACGCACCGCATATTGTCGGCAACCCGGACACCGGTGTGATCCACGGTGGCGCCATTACCACGCTGATGGACACCACCTGCGGTATCTCCACGGTCTGCGTGCTGCCGGAGTTCGAAATATGCCCGACCCTGGATTTGCGCATCGATTACATGCACCCGGCCTTGCCCGGCAAGGACGTCTTTGGTTTCGCCGAGTGTTATCGGGTCACGCCCAACATTATCTTCACTCGCGGCTATGCCTATCAGGACGACCCCGAGCAGCCAATTGCCCACGTGGTCGGAGCCTTCATGCGCATGGGCAAGGCCGTGCAGGGCGGCGCTGAGCTGAAACGCAATATCCGGCAAGGCGGTGGCGCATGAGCGAGCTGAGTCTGGAGCAACTGGTAGCGCGTGCGCACCAGCAGAATGATTATGACCCGCTGATCAATCTGATCCCCTACGCCAAGCTACTGGGCATCGAATGCCTGCGTCTGGGCGACGACATGGTCTTTCGTCTGCCAGCCAACCACGACTGCATCGGTAACCCGGTATTACCGGCGCTGCATGGCGGCGTAATCGCCGGATTTATGGAGCATGCAGCCATGCTCCATCTATTGATGTTCATGGGCATTCCACATTTGCCCAAAATCATCGACTTCTCGATAGATTACCTGCGGGCCGGCCATTATCGTGACACCTATGCGCAGTGCCAGGTCTGGCGGCAGGGGCGTCGGGTGGCCAACGTGGCGATCACCGCCTGGCAGACCAGGCAGACCGAACCGATTGCCACCGCCCGTGCCCACTTCAAGGTCGATGAGCCCTGAGTCGTTGAGACTTGCCCGGCAATTGGAGCGGATCGGCAGCGCAGCGAAATCATAACAAGGACCCTGTAGATGGATGCGTTGCTGATAATTGGTGGCCTGGTGATGCTGCTGGCCGGTCTGGTATGGCTGGTCATGCGGGCGTTCGCCACCAGCCTGTTGTGGGGCTGGGGCAGTCTGATCCCACCGATCACCCTGATCTACATCGTGCGCCACTGGCGACGAGCGCGTAGCGCGGTCACGCTCATCGGGCTTGGCGTCATCCCGCTGGTGGTGGGCTTGACCTTGCTGGCGAGCAAGGATGCCGAACGTCTGGCGGCGATCGTCCGTCTGGACTGGCTAAAGCCCGAAGTGCAGGCGCCGGCCGAGCTTGCCATCGAGCTGGACGGTGAGCTCAACGGCCAGCCATTTCACCCGCAGCAGGGTGAGCTGATCGATGGCGTGTTGGTGCTGCGCGAAGGCCTGGATTTCTTCGCCCTGCGCGAACTGAGTATCCGCCTGCCGCAGCCAGTCGAGGGTTCTGTACGTATCGACGTGCTGCCCCAGGACAGCGGTAACCTGCCAGAGGTCGAGCTGAGCTGGCTGTTGCCGGAGCAGGATCTGCCCGAGGCGCGTCGCCTGAGTCGTGGCTACACCCTGCATCTGGACCTGCAACCGCAGGAACCGAATCGGCTGGTCGGTGATTTCCATCTGGTCATGCCGCCACGCTTCAAGACCAGCCTGAGTGGTCGGGTCGAGCTGTACCGTGATCGCCTGCGCTATGTGGATGGCAAGGTCGATACCCGGTACGACTCCAATGACACCATCGCCCATCTCCTGCAGGACTATCTGCAACGACGTTTCGCTACGCGCGACGTGCGCGAGTTGAAACTGCCGGTGTTCACCTTCGAGGGCGATACCCTGGAATTGCAGGTTGACGCGCAGATCGACGGGCGTAACGAGCGCTTGCCAATTCGTTTGCACAAGCGCTCTGAGCAAGGCTGGATGGTGGAGGGCGATCGCTTCCCGGCATTGCCCTCCGTTGCGGCCAAGCAACCGGCACAACAAATTGAAGCGACTGCCGTCGAGGAGCGCCTGAGTCGTCCGGTCGACCGTCGTCAGCGTTTCAGCCTGGCGCATTTGCAGCGCAACCCGGAACAGTACCGCAACCTCAGCATGCGCCTGAGCCGCGCCAGTGGCGGCACGGTGGAGGGACGTTTTGCCGGGCTCGACGCCGACGGCAGCATTCGCCTCATTCAGCAAATGGGCAGTGGCGGTGGCCAGGCCAGCTTCAGTTTCAAACCGGAAGAAATCGGTCGCCTGGAACTGCTGGAGCCGTAGGGCGGGTGCAACCCGCCATATTCGGCTTGCGGATGGTTTTTACCTGCCCGAGACGATGATGCGCCTGCTCCAAGCCCTTGAAATTCATCCAGCAGGCCCCATCTGTAGGTCATCGCCGCATGGGGACTTCTAAAAACGTAGGCGAGGCAGCCAGCGCAAGGCAAAAACAGGCGAAAAAGCGGAGTTTACGAGTTGTAAATGAGCATTTTGAGCCTGTTTTTAACGCAGCGATGGCAACGCAGGTAGTTTTTAGAGGTACCCCATAGCGGTTCCTGTCCTACAGATGGAGTTAGCAGACCATGAGTGTGGAAACTCAAAAAGAAACCCTGGGCTTCCAGACCGAGGTGAAGCAACTGCTTCACCTGATGATCCATTCCCTGTACTCGAACAAGGAAATCTTCCTGCGCGAGTTGATCTCCAACGCGTCAGACGCCGCTGACAAGCTGCGTTTCGAAGCGCTGGCCAAGCCGGAGCTGCTCGAAGGTGGCGCCGAACTGAAGATCCGCCTGTCGTTCGACAAGGATGCCAAGACCGTCACCCTCGAAGACAACGGTATCGGTATGAGCCGCGAGGAAGTCATCGCGCACCTGGGCACCATCGCCAAGTCCGGCACTGCCGACTTCCTGAAAAATCTCTCCGGTGACCAGAAGAAGGATTCGCACCTGATCGGCCAGTTCGGTGTGGGCTTCTATTCTGCCTTCATCGTCGCCGACGAGGTCGAGGTGTTCAGCCGCCGTGCCGGTAGCCCGGCCAGCGAAGGCGTGCATTGGTCATCCAAAGGTGAAGGCGAGTTCGAAGTCGCCACCGTCGAGAAAGCCGAGCGTGGTACCCGCATCGTTCTGCATCTGAAGAGCGGTGAAGAGGAGTTCGCCGATGGCTGGCGCCTGCGCAATATCGTCAAGAAGTACTCCGACCATATCGCCCTGCCCATCGAAATGCCGAAAGAGCACTATGGCGAAGAAAAGGACAAGCCTGCCGAAGTCGAGTGGGAAACCGTCAACCGCGCCAGCGCCCTGTGGACCCGCCCGCGTACCGAAATCAAGGACGAGGAATATCAGGAGTTCTACAAGCACGTTGGCCATGACTTCGAGAACCCGCTGACCTGGAGCCACAACAAGGTCGAAGGCAAGCTGGAGTACACCTCGCTGCTCTACGTGCCGGGCCGTGCACCGTTCGACCTGTATCACCGCGAAGCACCCAAGGGCCTCAAGCTCTACGTGCAGCGCGTGTTCATCATGGATCAGGCCGATCAATTCCTGCCGCTGTACCTGCGTTTCATCAAGGGAGTGGTCGATTCCAATGACCTGTCGCTAAACGTTTCCCGCGAAATCCTGCAGTCCGGCCCGATCATCGATTCGATGAAGTCGGCGCTGACCAAGCGCGTACTGGACATGCTGGAGAATCTGGCCAAGGACAAGCCGGACGACTACAAGGTGTTCTGGAAGGCCTTCGGTCAAGTGCTCAAGGAGGGCCCGGCGGAAGACTTCGCCAACAAGGAGAAGATCGCCGGTTTGCTGCGTTTCGCCTCCACCGCTGGCGAGGGCGACGAGCAGTCGGTTTCGCTGGCTGACTACCTGGGCCGGGTCAAGGACGGTCAGGACAAGATCTACTACCTCACCGGCGAATCCTACGCGCAGATCAAGAACAGCCCGCACCTGGAAGTCTTCCGCAAGAAGGGCATCGAAGTGCTGCTGCTCACCGACCGGATCGACGAGTGGCTAATGAGCTACCTGACCGAGTTCGACGGCAAGCAATTCGTCGACGTGGCCCGTGGTGACCTGGATCTGGGCAAGCTGGACTCGGCAGAGGACAAGAAGGCCCAGGAGGAAGTGGCTAAGGCCAAGGAAGGACTGATCGAGCGTCTCAAGGGCGCGCTGGGCGAACAGGTCAAGGAGGTGCGTGTGTCGCATCGTCTGACCGACTCGCCGGCGATCCTCGCCATTGGCGAACAGGATCTGGGCCTGCAGATGCGTCAGATTCTCGAGGCCAGCGGGCAGAAGGTGCCTGAGTCCAAGCCGATTTTCGAGTTCAACCCGGCGCACCCGCTGATCGAGCGCCTGGATGCCGAGCCGGACGAGGATCGCTTCACCGATCTCTCGCACATCCTCTTCGACCAGGCCGCTTTGGCCGCAGGCGACAGCCTGAAGGATCCGGCCGCTTACGTGCAGCGCTTGAACAAGCTGCTGGTGGAGCTCTCCGCCTGATCTATCTGGCAATAGGACAAGCCCGCTTCGGCGGGCTTTTCTATGGGTGTGATTGATCGGGTTTAATTGACAAGTGTGACCCCGTCGTTTCAGATGCTGGCAATTGGCTGGCTTTCTGCCGGTGCCTTGGGGTTGTATGTCGATTCTCGAGTTGTTCTTCTTGATGGGCGCGGACCCGAGTGTCCTTGTGCTCAGTAGTTACGACACGTCCCTGGTGCTGCTGTCGCTGGCTATTGCTGTATTCGCCGCCGGCATGGCGCTGCAGCTGGCTGGCGAAGCACGCGACAGTTCGCATCCGGTCGCCAGGCAAATCACCATTCTCACCGGTTCGCTCGCTCTTGGCGGCGGCATCTGGTCCATGCATTTTCTCGGCATGCTCGCCTTCGAGCTGTGTGCGGCGGTGCGATTCGATCTGGGCATCACGCTACTGTCGATGCTGCCGAGCCTGGCTGCTTCGTGGGTCGCGCTGAGCCTGCTGGCGCGGCGTGACTTGAGCCTGTTGCAGCTGTGTGTGGGGGGCGTACTGGTCGGAGCCGGTATCGGAGCCATGCACTACAGCGGTATGGCGGCGATGCAGATGGCGCCGCTGCTGCGCTATGACCCCTGGATGTTCGCCCTGTCCATCGTCGTTGCCGTCGCCCTGGCCATTCTGGCGTTGTGGGTACGCTTCGGTCTGGAGGGGCGTTTGCCGACCCTCTGGGCGCTTCTGCTCAGCGCCCTGGTGATGGGCCTGGCGATCAGTGGCATGCACTACACCGGCATGGCTGCGGCGCGTTTCGTCGGTACGCCGGAGTCCGAAGCTCCGATGGCGGTGGTCGACAGTGGTTATATCGCCATTGCCATCACGCTGCTGACCGTCGCTCTGACAGTCTTCGTGGTGGCGGTCAATACGCTGCTGCGCTACCGCCGCATGAGTCTTCAACTCAAGGCCAGCGAGCAGCATTTGCGCTCGATCTTCGACACGGCTCTGGATGCCATCATCACCGTCGATCACACCGGCACGTTGCGCTCGGCCAATCGCGCGGTCTCGCGTCTGTTCGGCTGGACGCCGGAGGAGTTGGTGGGCATGCACATGCGCTCACTGATGCCTGCTCGCCATGTCGAGCAGGTGGAGGTGCTGCTGGCGAACTACCTTAGAACGGGTCGCCTGACGATGCCGGCCGGTGAGCAGGAACTGGTGTGTCTGACCCGTGACGGCGAAGAGAAATTGGTGCGCATCAGCGTTGGCATCACCCATTCAGGCAGCCGTCCGCTGTTCGTGGTATTCGTCGCCGATATCAGCGAAAGACAAGCCATGGAGAAGGCCCTGCGTGACAGCGAGCAGCAGTACCGTTCGTTGATCAGCAACATTCCTGGTGTGTCGTTCCGCTGCACGCTGGATCAGGACTGGACCATGATATTTATCAGCGATGCGGTGCAGCCCCTCACCGGTTGGAGTGCGGAGGATTTCATCAGTCGCCGCTGTTCGATTGCCGATATGTATCACCCGGACGACTATCAGCGAGTCGCCGCCGAGGTGATGCAGGCTATCGAGCAAGGCCGCAACTACGTTGTCGAATACCGCTTGTTCGACCGCGATGGCGCGGAACACTGGATCTGGGAAAGTGGTAGCGCAGTTTGCGACGAAAACGGTGTGCCGCGCTGGATCGATGGCGTATTGCTCGACCAGACCGAAACCAAGCGGCGCAATGCCGAATACGAAGGCAAGGTCACCGCGATCAGCAAGGCGATGGCACTGATCGAGTTCGACCTCGACGGCAATATCCTCGACATCAACGACAATGCACTGGCGTTGTTTGGTTATGACAAGGCGGAGGTGATAGGGCGCCACCACGGCATGTTCTGCGATCCTGAGCTGGTGGCAAGCGATGCTTATCGCCAGGGTTGGGTGGATCTGCGTGCAGGTCATTTTCGAGCAGGTGAATACCACCGCTTTGGTAAGGGCGGGCGGGAAGTCTGGATTCAGGCCAGCTACAACCCGATCCTCGATACCGACGGCAAGCCGTTCAAGGTCGTCAAGTTGGCGACCGACCTGACCCCGCGCCGCGTCATGGAACAGGATCTGCGGGCTGCCCGTGATCGCGCCGAAGCCGCCGCTGCCGCGCGCAGCAGCTTCCTGGCCAACATGAGCCATGAAATTCGTACGCCGATGAATGCCATCATCGGCTTTACCGACCTGCTGCTGGAAACGCCGCTTTCCAGCGAGCAACGTCGCCATCTGAGCACCGTGCAGCATTCGTCGCGTTCGTTGCTGGGCTTGCTCAATGACATCCTCGACACGGCGAAGCTCGACCGTGGTGCCATCGAGCTGGAACAACTGGATTTCTCCCTGCGTGAGCTGTGCGAGCAGGTACTCGCGACGCAGCGCCTGACGGCCGAAAGCAAAGGCCTGCAGCTGCATCTGGATTACCCGGCAACGACCAACGAGTTCTTCTGTGGTGACCCACTGCGTTTGCAACAGGTCCTGACCAACCTGCTCGGTAATGCGGTCAAGTTCACCCTGCACGGCGAGGTTCGCCTGAAAGTGACGGGTGAGCCGGGCGCGATGCGCCTGGCGGTGAAGGACACCGGCATCGGTATCGCAGCCGATCGCCTGGAGAAGATCTTCGAGCCTTTCGCTCAGGCTGATGCCTCGATGAGCCGGCGCTTTGGCGGTACCGGCCTCGGCACCACCATCTCCCGGCAGTTGGTCGAGTTGATGGGGGGGCGTTTGCGGGTCGAAAGTACCGAAGGGCAGGGCAGCTGCTTCAGCGTCGAGTTGCCGCTGCGTGCCGGCAAGCGTCTGGCCTCGCAGCAACGTGCCGTGCTGCCTGAGCTGGGGCAGTTGAACATTCTTGCGGCCGATGACGTGCCGCAGAACCTCGAGCTGCTGCAACTGACCCTGGAGCATTTTGGCCATCGCGTACACTGCGTCGCTGATGGTGAAGGTGCACTGCAGGCATTCACCGAGCAACGTTTCGATCTGATCCTGATGGATGTGCAGATGCCGGGTGTCGACGGTCTGGAAGCGTCGCGGCGGATCCGCCAACTGGAAACCGCCGAGGCACGAGAGCCGATTCCGATCATTGCCCTGACCGCCAGCGTGCTTGATCAGGATCGTCAGGCCGCCCTGGACTCGGGTATGAATGGCTTTGCTTCGAAGCCACTGGATGTCAACGCGCTGCTCTGGGAAATCGCCCGCCTGCTCGGGCTGACCGATGTACCCAGCGCAGTGGTCAGTGCCACCCGGGTTGCCGAAGATGGCCTGTTCGACTGGGTCCGTGGCAGCAGCCTGTGGGGCGGGCCGCTGCGTATGGCGCAGGCGATCAATACCTTCATTGCCGAACAGCATGCTCTGGCGGCGCGTCTCAGCCATCTGCTGGCGGCGCGCGACTGGCGCGAGGGCGAGGCGCTCGCGCATCGTCTGCACGGCGCCGCCGGCAACCTGGCCATGAGCAGCCTTGCCAGCCTTGGACAGTCGATCGAGCAGGCCTTTCAGCGGCGAGACGAGCAGGCGTTGCCTGCACTGATCGTGGAACTCGAGCAGGCTCTGCTGACGGTCAAGGACGTGGTGCCGCAGGTGCCGGAAGTCGTATCTTCGGCTGAAAGCGCGGCCGTCGACTTGCCCATGCTGCGTGAACAGGCAATTCAGCTGCGGCAGGCGCTACAGCGGGGCGGCCTGGACGATGAAACCCTTGCTGTCATGGAGCAGGCCGCCAGGGGCACAGCCTATGGCGCCGCGCTCAGCGATATGCGTCAGGCGCTGGAAGATTTCGATTTCGATCAGGCTCTGCTGGTGCTCGATCGACTGTTGCTGCAACTGCAAGACGAGGAAACGACCCCATCATGACCCTGGCTGCCGATACTCGTCCGCTGTTGCTGCTGGTCGATGACGAACCCACCAACCTGCAGGTGCTGCGCCATATCCTGCAAGAGGACTATCGCCTGCTATTCGCCAAGGAGGGTTCGCGCGCGCTGGAAATGGCCGAACGTGAACGGCCTGACCTGATTCTGCTCGATGTGATGATGCCGGGCATGACCGGTTACGAGGTCTGCGAGCGGCTCAAGGCCAATCCTCTGCTAAAAACGATTCCGGTGATCTTCGTGACCGCTCTGGGCGATGTCGAGGATGAGGCACACGGCTTCGAAGTTGGTGCGGTGGACTACATCACCAAGCCGATCAGCCCGCCCATCGTGCGTGCCCGGGTGCGTACTCACCTGTCGCTGGTGCGTGTCGATGAGCTCAAACAGACTCGCCTGCAGATTGTCCAGCGCCTGGGCATGGCCGCCGAGTACAAGGACAACGAGACCGGCCTGCACGTCATTCGCATGAGCCATTTCTCCAAGGTGCTGGCGCTGGCCGCCGGTTTCAGCGAAAGCGCGGCCGAGGAACTGCTCAATGCGGCACCGATGCACGATGTCGGCAAGATCGGTATTCCCGACGCCGTGCTGCGCAAGCCGGGCAAGCTCGACGAGCAGGAGTGGCAGGTGATGCGCCAGCACGTGGAGATCGGTGCGCGGATAATCGGCGAGCACAGCTCGGGGCTGCTGCGCACAGCGCAACGCATTGCCCTGTCGCACCATGAGAAGTGGGATGGCAGCGGCTACCCCAACGGTCTGAGTGGCGAGGACATTCCCCTGGAGGGCCGCATCGTCGCCATTGCCGATGTGTTCGACGCGCTGACCAGCGTGCGCCCTTACAAACAGGCCTGGTCCGTGGACGATGCAGTCGGTTTCCTGCGTGAACAGAGTGGGCGCCACTTCGATCCCCGTCTGGTCGAGCTGTTCATCGCTTGTTTGCCCGAGATTCTGCAGATCAAGGAACGCTGGGCCGAATAACCTGCCGCTTGAAATCTCCTGTCTAAAACCCGCCTCCTCTCGACTTGGTCATTGTCGAAGGTGAGGCTATTGTTAGGGGCCTACCATTGCCAAGGGCAGGTCTCATCATGCAGAAGAAGACACTGGTTCCCCTGTTGTGCGCCGCATTCGCCGGTCTTGCCGATGCGGCGGTCGTGACCAAGACAGTTGCGTACGAAATCGATGGCGAAGCCTTCGAAGGCGTGCTGGTTTACGACGATTCGGTCACCACGCCGCGCCCTGGGCTGCTCGCCGTTCCCAACTGGATGGGGGTGAATGAAGACACCGTGGCCAAGGCCGCCCGCGCGGCAGGCGACAAATACGTGGTGTTCGTCGCCGACATGTACGGTAAATCCATTCGTCCCAGCAATGCCGAAGAAGCAGGGGCCGCGGCCACTGCCGTACGTGCAGATCGCCCGCTGATGCGTAAGCGTGCGCAGGCTGCAGTCGAGGTACTCAAGGCGCAGAACGGCGAGGTGGCACTGGATCTGAGCAAGCTGGGTGCTATCGGCTTCTGCTTCGGTGGCGGCACGGTGCTGGAACTCGCGCGCTCTGGGGCGCCGCTGAAAGGCTTCGTATCCTTCCACGGCAATCTGGATACGCCCAATCCGGCCGATGCCCAGAACATCAAGGCGCCGGTACTGGTACTGCATGGGGCTGATGATCCTGCCGTACCGCAGGCGCAGGTCGACGGCTTCATCGCCGAGATGAAGGCGGCCAAGACTGATTGGCAATTGGTGAGCTACGGCGGCGCCGTGCACTCGTTCACCAACCCCAAGGCCAACGTGCCGGGTCGCAACGAATACCATCCGGTGGTCGCCGCGCGAGCATTCAAGGCGATGAACGATCTGTTCGATGAGGTATTCGCCGAGCAGTGACGCCAGGTTTGCGATGCGTTGAACGAAAGGCTGCGCCCGATGGGCGCAGCCTTTTTTCATCTTACTTCGCGGGCAGCACGGCGATGTCGATGATGCCGTCCGGCAGATCGGCGACGTCGCCCAGGGTGGTGGGCTTGCCGCTGGTCAGATCCAGCTGGTGTAGGGTCTTGCCGGTCAATACGTAGGCGGTGTTGCCACCCTTGCCGTCGCTGGCGATATCCAGCGCAGCTGCCTTGAGGCCATCGGCGACCTTGCCGACCAGTTGCTGCACGCCATCGTTTGGCGGGTTCTGCAGCATCAGGCTGCTGCTGGCCAGGTCGATGTTGTACAGCGCCGTGCTCTGCGTACCGGCATAGGAATTGGTGTAGGCGCCGGCGACCACCTTGGGTTGCTTGCCCGCGTAGGGGCCGTCGGTGGCGTAGGCGACCTTGCCGTCTACGGCCACTTCACCAGTATCGACGTTTACCCGCAGGCTGGTGCCGTCCGGGCCGAGCAGGCGCAGGCGGTCGGCCACCGGGTTGAAATCGACCACCGCCTGGCCGCTGCCGGACAGCGCAGTTTGCAGCTTGCTACCTGCAGTTGCTTTACCGCTTGTGGCGTCCAGGGTGTAGAGCTGATCGGTACCGCTGAGGGCGTAGAGCTGACCGCTGGCCGGACGCAAATCCAGGCCGCGCAGGTCGCTGGCGCCACTGACCACCATGCTGGCGGTGACCTTGAGGCTGGCGACATCGACCTTGAACAGCTTGCCATCGGCGCCCAGTGCGAGCAGTTCGGTGGCGCTGGCGGCACCTGCGCTCAGGGTCAGCAGGCTGGCGGTGCAAAGGGTAGTGATGCGTTTCATGGTTGTTCCTCATAAAGGTTTCAGCATCGAGACGAAGCCGGCTGGCCGGCTTCGCAGGTGCCTCGACGAAACACCTGTGAGCTATACCCGCGAGGAACGGAGTTGGATGTCGGCGGAGGAAAATATTTTTTACCGCAGGGTAATCGGGGGGGGAAAGGTTGCCGGCCATGTGGCCGGCAACCCACTCAGTTGGCGCTGGCCAGCACGGCGCGACCAATATACAGCACCGGGCCGCTTGGGCGGTTGTAGGGCGAGCCGCCGGCCGGTTCCAGTGTTAGCTCGAAGAGTTGCCCCGGCTGCACCGCGCCGATCTGTTCGGCAGGCAGGCGCAGCGGCTGGCCAGCCTCGACCAGGCCCAGCGAGCGTGGGCCGTCGGCCGGATCGATCAGCGTCCAGAATTGCAAGTCGCGACCTTCAGGGACCTGATCGGCGACCAGCGGATCGAGCGAGAGCGTGCCATCGCTGCTGACCTGGATCACCCAACCGGGTTTGGCCGCTTCGCCTGGCTGCTGCAGCACCACGGTATAGCGTTCTCCGGCGATATCCGGGGTGCGCAGCAGCGGCATCAGCACGGCGACCAGCAGCGCCATGGCCAGCGCGGCGGCAGTCAGGCGCCAGGTCAGCAGGCTGTTCCACCAGTTGGCCAGCGGGCTCGGATGTGGCTCAACGTGCAGGCCCAGACTCTGCCGAATACGTGCCCAGAGTGCCGGGGAGGGCGCATGTGCCGGTAGCTGGTCGCTCAGTTCGAGAAAGTGTCGTTCCCATTCCAGGGCCATACGAGCGGCACTCTCATCCTCTTCGAGCAACTGGCGCACCTCGGCCGCTTCATGCTCATCGAGCAAGCCGAGCAGGTATTCGCCAATCAGGGCACGGCGTTCTTCGGGTTCGTGCGGAATCATGCTTGCAGACACTCCTGCAGCGCGCGCAGGCCGGCGCGGATACGGCCTTTGATGGTGCCCAGCGGTGTGCTCAGGCGGCTGGCGATCTGCTCGTGGGTCAGGCCACGGTAGAACGCCAGCAGGATCGGATGGCGGCGCGGCCTTTCCAGGCGCTGCAGGCAGCGACGCAGCAGGCGCTGCTCGGATTGCTCCAGCGCCTGTGCTTCGGCCTGCGGGCTGTCGTCGAGCACACGTTCGATGAAGTCATCGTCCACTTCGGCATGCCGGTTGCCACTGCGTAGGGCATTGAGTACGCGATAGCGCAGGATGCTATGCACCCAGGCGCGACCGCTGCCCAGTTCGCGCCGATAGCGCGCGGCGTGCTGCCAGATACGCACGAAAGCGTCGTGCAGACAGTCCTCGGCAATATCACGGCGGCCCAGCATGCTGATGGCCAGGCCGAGCAATTGCCCGGCCTCTTGCCGGTAGAGCGTCTGGAAGGCACGTTCGTCGCCGCGTGCGCAGGCTTCCAGGGTGCTTTCGTAATCGAACTCGCGATCTGCCATGGGTCATCCGTTGGCCTGAGAAATCCGCATGCAGCTTATACCCGGCTACTGCGCTTCTGGATCACGCACAGGTAACAAAAAACTGCGAAGGCGTTGCAATGCATTCAATGGGTGAGGCTTCAGGGCTGAGCCTGGGCGTAGGCCTCGTCGAGTGAAACCCAGTGCTCCAGCGGGCCCTTGCGCGAGGCGTAGCGAATCTGTAGCCAGCGTCCCTGCTGATCCAGGACTTCGCAGACGTCCCCTTCGATCAGGTAGGCCTTGGTCCGGCTGGTTTCTTCAGGGCGTGCGTGGAGATAAAGACGTGGGGCGGGCACAGTCCAGGTAATTGGCTGGTCACCGTCGTCGATCGCGTGGCTGGCGATGACCCGGCCTTGAGGATCGAGTGTTTTCTCGAACACAGGAAAAAACACAGGTGCATCCGGATCGTAGTCGTGACGTACTTGCAGCGTCTTGTACAGCCAGGGGGCACCGGATTCAGCGAAGCGATAGGCGTCGTAGTACCAGCGTGGTCCGCTGCGGCAGTGGCTGTAGAGCGCTCGTTCCTCACTGTCGGGCTGCAGCTCCGACAGCCATGCGCAATTGACGCGTTCCATCAGCGCAGGCGGTATCTGCAACTGCTCGAAACGGCGCAGGGCCGGGCGGTAGAGGTAAACGTGGTAGGCGGAGTTGACCATCCCGGCCGGCACGCGAATCGCCAGATCCGGATGGCCGTCGAAGTCGTAGTCCTCGACGGCGAAGCTCGGCGGTTCTGCGTCGTTGCCTTCGGGGATGCTCAGTTCCAGATGGCTGCCGTCGGGTTGCAGCAGAAAATAGCCTTCGCCTTGCTGTTGTACCTGGGCATGCCGCCCGGGCTCAGGTTCGAAACGGGGTAGATCAGCCAGGGCCAATGTGGGCAACAGCAGCAGGACAGCGAGGGGGCGATACGAGGGCAAGAGGGCAATCCTTTGCGAGCGACAGGCGCCTTTGCGCGCCTGTCGTTGATGGGGCGGTTTCAGCGCGGCAGTTCGATGCGCGTGGTTTCGCCTGGTACTTGCGGCCAGTCGCCCGCTGCCCAGCGCTGGCGCGCCTGATCGATCAGCTCCGGGGTCGTGGCGACGAAGTTCCAGTTGATTCGCCGTGGGCCAATGGGTTCGCCGCCGATCAGGGCCAAGTGGCATTCGCCGCATGCGCTGAGCACGGGCGTTTCGCCTGCCGGGATCACCGCCATGGTATGCCGGGGCAGGGGCTCGCCATCCAGCTCGGCTTCGCCATCGATCAGGTACAGGGCTCGTTCGCTGTGCTCGGTGGGTATCAGCAGGTTGGCTCCGGCGGCCAGGCGCAGCTCGGCATACAGGGTCGGTGAGTGAACCGGTACTGGTGATTCGAGGCAGAAACCACTGCCGGCGATCAGGGTGATCTGCACGCCCATGGCTTCGCTGCGGGGTAGCGAAGCGGCGGGGTGATGGCTGTAAGCCGGTTCGCACTGTTCCTCGGCTTCTGGCAAAGCCAGCCATACCTGCAGACCGTGGGCTCGCTTGTTCTGTCCGAGCTGCTCGGGCGGCGTACGTTCGACATGGGCGACGGCGCGCCCTGCAGTCATCCAGCTGACGTCACCGGGGCCCACCAGTTGGTCCGAACCCAGGCTGTCCTTGTGCTGCAGCTGGCCTTCGAACAGGTAGGTGAGGGTGGATAGGCCGATATGCGGATGCTGGGCAATGTTCATGCCTTTGCCGGCCGGGTAGTCATGCTCCAGCATGTGATCGAAGAACACGAAGGGGCCGATGCTGCGAAAGCGTGCCGAGGGCAGGGGGCGCAGAATCGGTTGGCCGGAAATGTCCTCGGCGCGCGGGCGGATCAGCTGTAACTCGCTCATGCCGGAGCTCCCGCCAGGCGGGTCTCGATCTGGATGTCGGTGGTGGTCATCAGCTTGTGGATCGGACATTTGTCCGCCACGCGCAGCAGTTGCTGGCGCTGCGTCTCGTCCAATGGCCCCTTGAGCGCCAGGTCGACGATCAGGCGGTAGTTGCCCTGACGCTCCTCGCTGTCGTCACGCTCGACGTGCACGTCGATGCCTTCCAGCGGGAGGCCGCGTTGGCGCGCATAGAGCAGCAGGGTCATGGCCTTGCAGGTGCCGAGGGCTGCGTCGAACAGATCGTGCGGTTCCGGTCCGGCGCCATCCCCGCCCTGCTCGGGCGAGACGTCGCCGATGAGCTGGTGCGAGCCGATTTCGATCTGCTGCTGCAGGCCCTTGTTATTGTGAATACGGATCATGGCGCTTCTCTTGAGTTGTGACGAATCGACAGTGGCCAGCCTAGCCCAGCCGGCACCGATCACACCAGTGCCGAGAGCCTCACGTCCGCTCCCAGCACACGCAGGAGTTGCCCGCGCTCATCGACAATGGGGACTGAAACGGTAAAGCAGAAGTCGTCTGTGGCCGAGGAGCGGTAGACCTGGGTGATATGGCTCTCCATGCGCTCGGCCACGGCGCGGAACCAGGGGCGTTGGCTCCAGTCGCGGCCGCGACAGCTGGCATCCTCACCGTGCGCCACATCGGCGGCGAAGACGTTCTCGGAAATCTGCACGCCGCGGCTGTCTACCAGATAGAACAGCTCGAAACGGCTGTCGCGCGTCAGCGTATTGGCAAGCAGTCGTTCGGCCGCTGTCACGTCGCTGGCCAGCTCGGGGCGTTTGGCCAGTTGTTCGACGCTGGCGCGCACGGCTGCGTGAATTTCCAGACGGAAGTCGCCGAGCCCAGCGAGCAGGCGATCACCGTCTTCGCGCACGGCCTTGCTGTGATGCAGCACCTGACCTGCCTTGCCAAGCAGCTCGCCAGCGACCTGGGCGATGTTTTGCACATCGCCGTTGATCGAGCGCACCGCCTGGCCGATCTGCTCGGTGCCGGCGGCGATCTGGCCGACCTGAGCGTCCAGGCGATCCATGGCCTGGCGCGTGCTGTCCAGTCCGCCGCTGACGGCGAGAATGCCGGTGCGGCCGTCGGCCACCGCCTGGTTCATGTGCTGGCCGGCACTGCCGAGCTGCTGCATGCCTTCGCGGAAACGCTCGATGATGCCACTGACCTGGCCGGTGGCATCGGTGGTATGGCCAGCCAAACGCCGCACTTCCTCGGCGACCACGGCGAAGCCCCGACCATGTTCACCCGCGCGTGCGGCCTCGATGGCGGCGTTCAGGGCGAGCAGATTGGTCTGTTGGGAGATGCTGGCGATCACACCAATGACCTTGCTCACTTCATCGAGCTGTCCGGCCAGTTGCTGGATCACCTGAGCCAGTTGCGCCTCGCTGGCGTCGATCACTTCGACCTGCCGTAGTACCGCCTGGCCGCTTTGCTGGCATTGGTTGAGGGTGGCGGAAACCTCGGCGGACAAGCGCGCAACTTCGCCGGCACCGGGCACCAGTTCGGCGTCCAGTGTGGTGGTGACCTGCTCGCTGGCGCTGGCGATCAACTCCGATGACTGTGCCAGCGTCTGCCCGCTTTGTTGGTTGGCAGCGGCGATGCGCGCCAGTTGTGGCGCATGCGCGGCGATGCCGACAGCGGCGCCGAGGCTGGCGCGGATACGTTGCTGGAGGCCGGCGCTGAAATCATTCAGGCGCGCCATCCACTGGTAGTCCTCCGGGAGGCGAGTCGTGAGGTCGTGCTGTTGGAACAAAGCGTCCAATGCGGCCTCGTCCTGGGCCTTGCGGGCTGGCTTGCGCAGCAACTGCAACATGGTGATTCCCCTGTCTGGTCTACCTCGGACACTGCAAGCGAGGTGCCATCATTGGCTGACGTACCCATGGCCGTTTCAGGCCGTTAGCCAGCTATTAATGTTCCGGCTTGGTGCGGCCTCTGGTTGCCTGCTTCTTTTGAGGGCGCTGATGCGAATGACGTGGGGTGATCTCCGAACTTGCCGGGCCGCTCGGCGGTCTATGCTGCTCGTACCGTCAGGAGGACTCGCCTTGCTCACATCTCGAACGATGCCATGGATACTCGCGCTCAGTGCCGTTATCGTCTGCAGCGCCCAGGCCCGCGAATACCGCTACAGCGACGCCCACCTGCACTACGTCGACTTCTTCCAGGAAAGCGCCGGCATGGACGAACTGCTGGAGAAGATGGCGGAAAACAACGTCGATCATGTGATGTTCTCCGGTATTCCGGTGGCCAAGAAGTGGGATGAGGACGAGCCCAAGCGTCCGCGTTATTACGCTGGTGATGACGCCAATGCCTATTGGTACAGCGCTACCGACGTGTTCATCGCGGCCGCCTACAAGCGTCTGCCCGCCGAGCAGCGCAAGCGCTTCCATCCGTTTCTTTCCGGCTTCAATCCCAACGACAAGAACGCCGACGCGCATATCCGCCGTATGCTCGAGCTGGACCCCGGCCTGTGGCAGGGCATCGGCGAGGTCTTCACCCGGCATGACGATCTCACCGCGCTGATTCATGGCAGTGCGCCGCGTGCCAACAACGAAGCGCTGGCGCGGGTTTTTCATCTGGCCGCCGAGTACGACCTGCCGGTGATGCTGCATTCGAACATCACCTCCAAGCGTGAGCGCGAGCCGATCTATCTGCAGGAAATCGAGGCGCCGCTGCGAAACCATCCGCACGTGCGCTTCATCTGGGCGCATGCCGGTACCAGTGCCGAGATTCATCGTCATCAGGAGAAGCTCGACTTCCTCCTGGAGACGGTCGAACGCATGCTCGGACAGTACCCGAACCTGTATATCGACCTGTCCTGGACCATGTTGCGCCCCTACCTGCTCGACGAGAGCGGCGCGCCTGATGCGAAGTGGGTGCATCTGGTCAGCAGTTATCCGGAGCGCTTCATGCTGGGCTCGGATGTGGTTGGCCGTTTCGGCAGCCTGGGCGAGTACATGAAGGGCTTCGATCCCTTCCTCAATGCCTTGCCAGAGGACGTCGCGCACAAGGTGGCGCGCGATAACTTCCTTTCCGTATTGCCGCGCAAGGTGCAGGCCGAGCTGGATCGCTAGCGCATCTGTCATCAGGCTGTCACTCGGGTGTCATAGGCTCGCGTTCATCTCAACGAGGAGCGCACCATGCATTACACCCGAGTGGCCATGATGGCCGGTCTATTCGCCTGGGCAGGTCTGAGCCAGGCTGACGTCCGTGTCGAAGGGCCGGTGGAATACGGCATCTTCAGCAGCCAGTATCAGGACTACCAGCCCGGCGAGCGGGTGCTGACCCGCAGCAATCAGGAAATCGAGCGCACCGAGCAGATTCCCGCCAAGCTCGGTACCAAGTTCGGCATGCGTTACAGCCTGGCCGGCAAGCGTGAGGGTGATATTCCACTGACGTTGTTGTACCTCACGCCCGGCGTGGTCACCCCGGATGGTCAGCGTCATGACAAGTTCGAGGTGCAGCAGAAGCTGGTAGTCGGTGCGCCGCAGGACGTGATGGCCTTCGAATTCACCGAGCACCACGAAGTGGTGCCCGGTGAATGGCATTTCATCGTCTATCAGGGAGATCGCAAGCTGGCCGAACAACGTTTCACCGTGCGCTGATCAGAGCAGGATGATCGCCCAGGTCAGGGTGATCATCAGCAGCGCGACCATTTGCGCTGCCCATGTCCTTGGTCTGTTTGGACAGCGGGTGCAGGTTCAGAGAGATGCGGTCAGCCACCGCCGTGATGGCGGAATTGAGCAGTTCCACCACCAGCGCCAATGGCGGCACCAGCACCAGGTTCAACCAGCTGGCGGAACACAGCTTCGCCCTGGTAGGCGGCGCGCAGCCCGGCGAGCGAATATGCGCGCCAGGTCGCGATGGCCCTTGAACGACAGCGCATTCAGGCCGGGGTGTCGCTCATGGCTGCAGTCCGCCCCAGGGCATGTTCAGCGCCTGCTGGTAAGCCTGGCGCAGGTAGCCCATGTCGGCCTCGGGCATCGCGCCGCGGTGCCGCTCCAGTTGGCCCAGATCGCGTCGCGCGGCGCTGGAGGCGCGCCAGCGGCGACGGCTTTTTTCCAGATCCAGCAAGGCGATGTCCACATCACCATCGCCACGCAGCTTGATGAACAGGTGTTTGGCGTAGCAGCAGCCGTGTTGCCAGCCGCCCAGGTGCAGGCGTGCCAGGGTGACTGCCAGGCGCTGCAACATCCGTTGATTGAGTTGCGGCGTATGCGCCTCCTCGTACCACTGTTCCAGGCTGACGAAGCCCAGCAGCGCTTCGGTGACCAACAGTGCCTGCCACTGTCCGCTCTGTTTGCGTGCGGCGCAGTAGACGATGTTCGGCGTGCGTACACCCAGGCGGGCGAGGGCGCGGTAGGCCTGCAGCTCACGCAGGATGGTCGGCCGTCCCCCGGGGTGGCGCAGCGAACGGTAGATATGCCCGCTCTGGCGCTTGCAGAACAGCAGGGGCCGGCTTGTGTCCCAGTGTTGCAGCAGGCGCACGCCACTTTCGCCGCCGCGTCGCTGATTGGCGGGTTCGACCCATTCGCCTGGGCTGTGCCACCAGCGGTCGAATTCGGTCGACGGCAGGGCGGCCAGTGCCTGTTCGCTGAGGATGCCCATCTCAGGCCACCTTGCGCAGGACGTAGGTGCGCCACATGGCGTAGCCGGGCAGGAAGTCCAGATGGCCGAGCATGTTGAAGCCGGCCTGACGGAATTCATCCTCCAGCGTACTCCGGGCGACGACGAAGCGGTTCTGGTTTTCCGCGGCGCGGCCCTGTGCGGCGCGGCGGGCCTCCAGGCGCTGGCGTTTCCAGGCCTTGTAGTTGCCATCGACCCACAGCGAGACGATCACCGTATCGCGGCTGACGCGATGAAACTCGCGAAGGATGGCCAGGCGGTGTTCGGCCGATTCGATGTGATGCAGCAGGCGGATGCAGAAGATGCAGTCCACCGCATTGGCGCCCAGGTCGATAGCGAAAGCGGAGGTGCGGAAGCTGGTGACCCGCGCCACTACCTCGGGAGCCTGTGCGGCGCGCGCGGTGGCGAGCATGTCGGCCGAGTTGTCGGCGGCAAAGATCACCCGGTTCGGCTGTTCGCAGAGCATCGGCCAGAAGCGCCCGGCACCGCAGGGCAGGTCAAGCACCAGGTTCGGTTCATCGGCCATCTGCAGTGCACGGCGCGCCACCTGCACGTCGCGCCAGTGCGACAGGCGCCGGGACAGGCCGTCCTGATGCTTGTGCAGGTATTGCTGGGCGTGCTCGAAATCGTACTTGCGGGAAAAATCCAGTTCGATGGGGCTAGGCTTGGGCATGACGAATGTCCCTTGATGGATACGTTCGTCACCCTAAAGAGCCAGGCATCAAGTTCACGTCAAAGGGATGTGAAAATTTCGTCAAGCGTCCCCGTTCAGTGTCACGCGAAAGCGTGTATGCCCCGGTTCGCTCTGCAGGCTGACCTGCCAGCCCTGTTTGGCGCAGATGCGTTTGACCAGCGACAGCCCCAGGCCCAGCCCTTCACCGCGGGCCTGCAAGCCGCGGACGAAGGGCTGGAAGATGCGCTCGTGCTGCTCGGCGGGAATGCCGGCGCCGCTGTCCTCGATACGGAAGGCGCCCTGTTCGAGGATCAGGCGCACACTGCCGCGTTCGGTGTAATGCAGGGCATTGCGCAACAGGTTGGCCATCACCGTGCCGAGAAAGGTGGCGTTGTAACGGCCGTCGTCCTGGCCTTCCTCGGTCAATTGGAAGTCCAGCCCCTTCTCCTTCATCAAGACGCTCCAGCGGCTGGCCTGCTCATGAGCGATACCGGCGAGCGTGCGGTCGCCGCCGAAGGCCGCTTCGTTGCTCTTGTCCCGCGCCAGTTGCAGGAAGGTCTGCACCAGCTCGCGCATTTCCTCGCTGGCGCGGGCGATGCGCGCCACCTGTTCCTTCTCGCGCGGCCCCAGGGGCGCTTCGGCGAGCAGTTCGCAGGAAGTGGCGATGACCATTAGCGGTGTGCGCAGTTCGTGGCTGACATCGCTGGTGAATAGCCGCTCGCGCTCCAGAGACTGACGCACCTGGCCCAGCGTGCTGTCGAAGGCGGCGGCCAACTGGCCGATCTCATCGTCGGGGTAGTCCGGCGCCAGGGGCGGCGCCAGTGGGTGCAGCTGGTCGCGATGGCGCACCTGCTGGGCCAGACGGCTGACCGGCGCCATGACCTTGCGCGCCATCATCAGGCCCAGGCCCCAGGCGGCCACCACCGTTATCAGGAAGCCGGCCAGCACCACGTTGAACAGCGCATTCTCGCGGGCTTCGAATTCCTGCTGTTCCTGCACCAGCATGTAGGTCTCGCCGTTGATCTTCTGTACGTAGATGTAAAACGCCTCGTCGCCGCTGACCACTTCGTTGAATCCCTCCTGCAGGCCGGCGTACTGCTGGGGAATCAGGTATTGGTCGTGGTAGGAGGAGAAGAACTGCGTACTGCTGTCCAGGCGCGGCGGGCGGCCCTGGCGGATGTCCTCGTTGAGCGTTTCGCCCAGCTCGCGGCTCATCTCCTGGGAAACCAGGTGCTCCTCGATGAAGTGCACCACACCGACGATGCTCAGCGAGAACAGGCCGCTGACCATCACCGTCATCAATACGAAGGCGATCAGAATCCGCCGTTCGAAGGGCTGCTTAGACAGCATCGGCGCTCTCCGCCAGGCGATAACCGACACCATGGATGGTGTGCAGCAGGGGAGTGGGGAAGGGCTTGTCGAGCACCTGACGCAGTTGGTGGATGTGGCTGCGCAGGCTGTCGCTGTCCGGGCAGTCGTCACCCCACAGGGATTCTTCCAGCGCCTCGCGCCGTACCACAGCCGGGCTGCGCTGCATGAGGATGGCCAGCAGCTTGAGACCCAACGGGTTGAGCTTGAGCGGCTGACCGGCGCGGCTGACGTACAGGGTGTCGAGGTCGTAACTGAGGTCGGCGACCTGCAGCTGGCGTTTGCGACTGCCGCGGCTGCGGCGCAGGATCGCCTCGATGCGCGCCACCAGTTCGGAAAGCGCGAACGGCTTGATCAGATAGTCGTCGGCGCCGGCGTTGAGGCCCTGCAGGCGGTCATCCAGGGCATCGCGTGCGGTGAGCATGAGGATCGGCACCTCGCTGCGCCCATCCTCGCGCAGGCGCTTGCATACCTGATAGCCGTCTATGCCGGGCAGCATGATGTCCAGCACGATCAAGTCATAGTGGCCGCTGCTGGCCAGGTGCAGGCCGCTCAGGCCGTCCTGTGCGCAGTCGACGGAAAAGCCCTTGAGCTGCAAATAGTCGAGCACGTTGGCGAGGATGTCTCGGTTGTCTTCGATGACCAGAATGCGCATCGCGGGTTATTCCTGGGTTTGACGATTCTTTCACACGGCTTTGACGAGCGGCTCACGGCTCGCCTCGCACACTGCGGCACGTTCATCCTTCAAGGATCATACGATGCCTCGGCTTCAATACGCGCAACTTCGTTATCTGGCGATCATCCTGCTGGCCTGGCTGGCAGTTTTCTTCCTCACACGCAGCGCGTTGCTGCCGCTGAGCATGGCCTGGGGTGCGACGACCTCGCCCGCACCCTTGCAGGGCGTGCGCCAGGCCAATTGTGCGCAACCCCTGGATGCCCGTATCAACCTCTATCGCATGGCGCCCGATCTGTACCGCACCGGGCTGATCGCTGCGCTGTATCGCGTCATCTATCAAGGCTGGAGCAAGGAACAGGCCCTGGCAGAAATGGCCGGCTGCAGCAGCGGGCGCTCGGCAACCGGTCCACTGGGCCAGTTCGACAAGGACGTACCACGCTATATGGCCGAGCCGCTCTACACTCAGGGCTGGGATGACGGGTTTCGCCAGTGCGAGGACGTGCAGCGTATCGATGACAGGCAGGCACGCCGGGAGGAGCAGTGGCGCGATGATGAATGGCGCCACCATGTCGATCAGGCGATGGCCAAGGCACTGCGTCGTTAGAAATTTCTTTATTTCCTTATCAAGAGCGACTGAATCACGTCGATAAGAAAGAAGGGATTAGCGCAATCTCTTAAGGTCTTTTGCCAAGTGCGGCGAAGGATGTCTCGATTTCTGCGCGCAATGGGAGTTGCAAAAAATGTCGCTGCGTAATCTTTCTATCGCACCACGGGCTGCTTTGGGGTTCGGTCTAGTGGCTTTGCTGGTGTTGTTGCTTGGGGCTTTTTCACTGTTCCAGATGACCGAGATGCGCAAGCAGTCCGAGGCAGTCGATCAGGATTGGCTGCCAAGTGTGATGGCGCTGGGGGAGGTCAGCCAGGACATCCTGCGTCTGCGTGCCGTGACGCTGCGGCTGATGCTCAATCGTGAGCCGGACGAATTACAGCGCAACCTGCGTCTGGCCGATGACTTGCGCGCTGCGCTCAGTGAGGCCGATTCCTCATACGAAAAACTCATTTCCAGTAGTGACGAGCGTGGCCTCTATGAAGGCTTTCGTCGCGCTGAGGCTGGTTACCTGCAGGAGCAGGGCAAGATCGTCGCATTCGTTCGACAAGGTAACTTCGACGATGCCATTGCCGTGACCCGTGGCACGCTCAATCAACATGCCGATGATATGACGCTAGCTCTCCGTGAGCTTTCCGAACTGAACCGTAAGGGGGCTTCCGGGGCTGCTCGCGAAGCCGGGCGGGTGTTCGATTCGGCGCGTACCTGGGTAGTGGTGATGATGGCACTGGCGGCGCTGGCCACCGTGGCCCTGGCATTGTTGCTGACCCGCAGTATCGTCGCGCCGCTGAGCGAAGCCGTGCGGGTGGCTGAGGTGGTGGCATCTGGTGACCTGACTCAGGTCATTCATGCTGAAGGTAGCGATGAGCCGGCGCGCTTGTTGGCGGCGTTGAAAAGCATGCAGCAGAGCCTGCGTAACACCATTCAGAGTATCGCCGACTCGTCCAATCAACTGGCATCGGCATCCGAAGAATTGCATGCGGTGACCGAGGATTCGACTCGCGGCCTGCATCAGCAGAACACCGAGATCGAACAGGCCGCTACGGCAGTCAACGAGATGACTGCCGCGGTCGAAGAGGTCGCGCGCAATGCTGTGAGCACCTCCGAGGCATCGCGCGAATCCAATGCTACGGCGCAGCAGGGGCGCGAGCAGGTGCGCCAGACCGTGAGCTCGATCAGTCAGCTGGCCGATGATGTAAATGGCACCGCGGGTGAGGTCGAGAAGCTGGCCGAGCGGGTCCGTGAGATCAGCAAGGTGCTTGACGTGATCCGCTCCATCGCCGAGCAGACCAACCTGTTGGCGCTCAACGCTGCCATCGAGGCAGCGCGGGCCGGTGATGCGGGACGAGGCTTCGCTGTAGTGGCTGACGAGGTGCGTGCGCTGGCGCATCGCACTCAGCAATCCACCCAGGAGATCGAGCAGATGATCGGTGCCATTCAAAGCGGCACCGATCAGGCGGTCGGTTCGATGCAGAGCAGCAACAGTCGCGCCCGCTCCACCCTTGAGGTGGCCCAGGCTGCGGGCACGGCGCTGGAGTTGATCACTCAGGCGATTTCCTCGATCAACGAGCGCAACCTGGTGATTGCCAGCGCGTCGGAAGAGCAGGCTCAGGTGGCGAGGGAAGTGGATCGCAATCTGGTCAATATTCGCGATCTGTCGCTGCAGAGTTCGGCGGGTGCCAACCAGACCAGTGCGGCTAGCCAGGAGCTGTCGCGTCTGGCGATCGACCTGAACAACCTGGTAGCGCGCTTCAAGGTCTGAGGCACGGCCATTTCCCCTCCCGCCAGCGGCAGGGGGAAGTAGCACAAACGAAAACGGCGCCCGAAGGCGCCGTTTTCTTTACCGCGGCAGCTGTTACTTGCCGGCCCAGCGCTTGAGCACCAGAGTGGCGTTGGTGCCACCGAAGCCGAAGCTGTTGCTCATCACTGTGTCGAGCTTGGCGTTCTCGACGGTGCTGAGCTGGATCGGCATATCGGCCACTTCCGGGTCGAGCTCGTCGATGTTGGCCGACGCGGCGATGAAGTTACCTTCCATCATCAGCATGCAGTAGATCGCTTCCTGCACGCCGGCAGCGCCGAGGCTGTGGCCGGACAGGCTCTTGGTCGAGCTGATGGCTGGAGCCTTGTCGCCGAATACGGCGCGCACGCCTTTGATTTCCGCAACGTCGCCAACCGGAGTCGAGGTGCCGTGGGTGTTGAGGTAGTCGATGGGGGTGTCGACGGTGGCCAGCGCCTGCTGCATGCAGCGGATCGCGCCTTCGCCGCTCGGAGCGACCATGTCGTAGCCATCGCTGGTCGCGCCGTAACCGACGATTTCCGCGTAAATCTTGGCGCCGCGAGCCAGTGCGTGTTCCAGCTCTTCGACCACGACCATGCCGCCACCACCGGCGATGACGAAACCGTCACGCTTGGCGTCGTAGGCGCGCGAGGCCTTCTCCGGGGTTTCGTTGTACTGGGTGGAGAGGGCGCCCATGGCGTCGAACAGGCAGCTCTGGCTCCAGTGCTCTTCTTCGCCGCCACCGGCGAAGACCACGTCCTGTTTGCCCAGCTGGATCTGCTCCATGGCCTGGCCGATGCAATGCGCGCTGGTGGCGCAGGCCGAGGAGATGGAGAAGTTGACGCCCTTGATCTTGAACGGAGTGGCCAGGCACGCCGATACGGTGCTGCCCATGGTGCGGGTCACGCGGTATGGGCCGATGCGCTTGACGCCTTTTTCGCGCAGGGTATCGATGGCTTCCATCTGGTTGACGGTGGAAGCGCCACCGGAACCGGCGATCAGGCCGGTGCGCGGATTGGAAATCTGCTCTTCGCTGAGGCCGGAATCCTTGATCGCCTGTTCCATCGACAGATAGGCGTAAGCCGCAGCGTCGCCCATGAAGCGGAACAGTTTGCGGTCGATCAGCTCTTCCAGATTCAGGTTGACCGAACCGGAGACATGACTACGCAGGCCCATTTCGGCGTAGGAGGGGTTGAAACGGATGCCTGATTTGCCCGCGCGAAGGCTGCCGGCAACGGCTTCTTTGTCATTGCCCAGGCAGGAAACGATGCCCAGACCGGTGATCACTACACGACGCATGTGCAAGTCCTTCAGAAACTGTCGGTGGAGGTGAACAGGCCGACGCGCAGGCCTTCGGCGCTGTAAATTTCACGGCCGTCGACGGACACGGTGCCATCGGCGATGCCGAGGATCAGCGAGCGGCTGATGGTGCGCTTGATGTGAATGTTGTAGGTGACCTTCTTGGCGGTCGGCAGTACCTGACCGAAGAATTTCACTTCGCCGCTACCCAGGGCGCGGCCACGGCCGGGGTTGCCTTGCCAGCCGAGGTAAAAGCCGACCAGTTGCCACATGGCGTCGAGACCGAGGCAGCCCGGCATTACCGGGTCGCCCTCGAAGTGACAGGCGAAGAACCACAGGTCCGGATTGATATCGAGCTCAGCGACGATTTCGCCCTTGCCGTACTTGCCGCCGGTTTCGCTGATGTGAGCGATACGATCGATCATCAGCATGTTTGGGGCGGGCAGTTGCGCGTTCCCCGGGCCGAACAGTTCGCCGCGGCTGCAGGCGAGCAGATCTTCCCGGGTGTAGGCGTTTTGTCTTGTCATGCGAGCTCCTCAATTGTCCCCACGCTTCTAAGGCTGGGCGAATCGTCCTGGCCGGCGACGTCTTTCTAAATGTAGGCGTCTGCCGGCAGCCTAGTCATAGACTGTTGCGTTGTGGTGAAAGTCACAGCGCAGTGAGTACAGTTGTACTCTGCTGGTTCTGCATTGTCACAGGCACAGCAGTTTCCCCTTGTAACGCCGGCTTGTCACGGGCGCTACTCGCCTATGGTCGGGGTGGCAGCCAGCGCAGCAGAATGCGTTGCAAGTCTGCTCGTTTGAACGGCTTTGCCAGGTAATCGTTCATTCCCGCTTCCAGGCAGGCTTCGCGGTCACCCTGTAGGGCATTGGCGGTCAGGGCGATGATCGGCACCTGTTGGCACTGCTGGAGCTGACGGATCTGCCGCGTCGCCTCGTAACCGTCCATCAGCGGCAGTCTGCAATCCATCAGGATGGCGGCGTAGTCGTGCTGGCTGCAGTTTTGTACGGCCTGCTGACCATCGCCGACCAGACTGACCTGATAGCCCAGGCTGCGCAGCATGGCTTCGATGACCGTCTGGTTGACCGGATTGTCTTCCACCAGCAGCACTGCCTGGCCGTCGCCGCTGCTCAGGCTCTGATTGTCACTGCTTTGTGCCTGCTCGCTGCGGGCCAGAAAGGGTAAAGGTATCTCCAGGGTGAACACCGAGCCTTCGCCCAGTCGGCTTTCCGCGCGCAAGGTGCCGCCCATGCGTTCGGCCAAGGTGCGAGCGATCGGCAGGCCGAGGCCGGTGCCGCCGTAACGGCGGGATATCGAGGTGTCGGCCTGCTGAAAGGCGTCGAACATGTGTTCCAGGCGCTCGTCGTCGATGCCAATACCGCTGTCGCGCACGGCGCAGGTGAACCACAGCACCTGGTCGTCCAGCTGCTGCCAGCGGGTTTGCACAAGAATCTGGCCTTCTTCGGTGAACTTCAGTGCGTTGCCGATCAGGTTGACCAGAATCTGCCGGATGCGCGTGGGGTCGCCGCGCACTTCCAATTGGTCCAGACCTGGCTGGGTTTCCAGCAGCAGTTGCAGGCCGCGTTGCTGAGCGCTGTGCTGGAATACCTGCACCGAGCCTTGCAGCAGCTCCAGCAGGCTGAAGGGGATGGCTTCGAGCTCCAGGGCGCCACGTTCGATCCGTGAGAAGTCGAGAATGTCGTTGATCACCTTGAGCAGGTGCTCGGTGGACTCGGTGGCCAGGGCGGCGTACTCGTTCTGCTCGTCGTTCAGGCTGGTGGTTTCCAGCAGTTGCAGCATGCCCAACACGCCATTCATGGGCGTGCGCAGCTCATGGCTCATCATGGCCAGGAAGTCGGACTTGGCCCGGTTGGCCTGCTCGGATTCCTCGCGCGCCTGGATCAATTCGGCAATCGCCTGCTGCTGCTCGCGACCGCTCTGCTCGAGGGCGCAGGCGAGGTTGTTGATATGCCGGGCGAGGTCGGTCAGTTCGTCATTGCCGCGCTCGACCAGGGACGGGCGGTAGTCACCACTCTGGATGCGTTCCAGGGCCTGGCCCATGGCACTGAGCGGTTGCGCCAGGCGTCTGGCCAGGCGACGGGCGAGCAGGAAGGTCAGGAGCAGGGCAAACAATGAGAGAACGCCGGCCTTGAACAGTATCTCCTGCTGGCGCGTATTGAAGGTGTCGTTGGACATGCCCACCACCACCCGGCCCAGGTAGCCGTCGCCGAGTGCCTTGCCCAAGGGTGGCAGCGCTTGCGTACGGGCAGGCTGGCCCTGCAGGCGAATCGGTGCCTGGAACACCTCGACCTGCGGCGTGCTATGGCCTTGTTCCTTGGGGCGTTCGACGTACACCAGAATGTTGTCGTCGCGGTCACGCACTTCAGCGAAACGCACGTCAGGGGTGCCGAGGGTTGCACGCAGCAGGCTTTCCAGCGTGTCGAGGTTGTCGTTGAGCACGCCGTACTCGGTGGCTGGCGCCAACTGGTTGGCGATCAGCTGGCCGATGTGACCCTGCTCCAGGCGCAGGTCCTGCAGGCGGGTGAAGGTGAGAAAACCGGTCAGCAGCAGGGTCAGCAGCAGGGCCGGGCCGACACTGATCAGCTGAGTGCGGGTGTGAATGTTCCAGCCGCGACGCTGGTTCATGGCTCTACCATCCCTGGAAAGCGGCGCTGCTGTCTGACGAGAGGCGCAGGGCGGGGGCAAGGGGCTGCCTGTGGGCACGAATCGTCCTTGGCAATTATGGTCAATCCCGCATGTTAACCGACCCGACGCGCTTTGCCAGCGTCAGGCGCCTGCACTCTGCGGTAATTCTCGTTTGCCCGGCTCTGTGGATGGTCTGCACTGAACTTTTGCCCTGGCCGGGTACTCTCGGCTCCGTATAATGCCCGCAGACCGCCATCACGCATGGCCTCATTCGGAAGACCTATGACACAGCTCCAACCCATTGCCGTACTCGGCGGCGGCAGCTTCGGCACCGCCCTGGCCAACCTGCTGGCGGAGAACGGCCAGCGCGTCCTGCAGTGGATGCGTGACCCCGAGCAGGCCGAGCAGATGCGTCAGAGCGGCGAGAACCCGCGCTATCTGAAGGGCGTCAAGCTGCATGGCGGTATCGAGCCGACCAGTGACCTGAGCGGCGTGCTGCAGCAGGCCGAGTTGGTGCTGGTCGCATTGCCTTCCAGCGCCCTGCGCGATGCCCTGCAACCGGTGGCGGCGCAGTTGGCGGGCAAGATGCTGATCAGCACCACCAAGGGCATCGAAGCCAAGACCTTCAAGCTGATGAGCCAGATTCTCGAAGAGATCGCCCCCGCCGCGCGTATCGGCGTGCTGTCCGGGCCGAATCTGGCCAAGGAAGTGGCCGATCACGCCCTGACCGCCACGGTGATCGCCAGTGAAGATGAAGAACTGTGCCTGCGCGTGCAGCAGGCTCTGCATGGCAGAACCTTCCGCGTCTACGCCAGCGCCGATCGTTTCGGTGTCGAGCTTGGCGGCGCGTTGAAGAACGTCTACGCCATCATGTCCGGTATGGCGGCGGCGCTGGGCATGGGTGAGAACACCAAAAGCATGCTGATCACCCGCGCCCTGGCGGAAATGACCCGTTTCGCGGTCAAGCTCGGCGCCAACCCGATGACCTTCCTCGGCCTCGCTGGTGTCGGCGACCTGATCGTCACCTGTTCGTCACCGAAAAGTCGCAACTATCAGGTCGGCTTCGCCCTGGGTGAAGGCCTCAGCCTGGAAGACGCGGTGCAGCGCCTTGGCGAAGTCGCCGAAGGGGTCAATACGCTCAAGGTACTCAAGGCCCGTGCCGAAGAACTGGACGTCTACATGCCGCTGGTCGCTGGCCTGCATGCCATCCTCTTCGAGGGGCGTACGCTGGCTCAGGTCATCGAATTGCTGATGCTCGGTGAGCCCAAGACCGACGTCGATTTCATCCCCACTGCTGGTTTCTGAACCCGGCAGCCAATCAAGGAGCGTGAATCATGAGTGATGAAAAACAGGAGTTGGAGCGCGAGTCGATTCTGTTGCGCATTCTGTGGATGGTGATTTTCCTCATCGTCTGGCAACTGGCCGAGCTGCTGCTCGGCGCCGTGGTGCTGCTGCAACTGGGTTACCGCCTGTTCTACGGCGCGCCGAACGCCAGCCTGCTGAGCTTTGGCGACAGTCTCAGCCAGTATCTGGCGCAGATCGGTCGTTTCGGCACCTTCAATACCGATGAAAAACCCTGGCCGTTCGCCGACTGGCCGACGCCGCGGGCGCCGGAAGGCGAGACCGCGCACAGTATCCCGCCGGCGCCGCACCCCGTGCGCGACGAGGAGCCCAAGCTGTGAGGTTATGGCTGCTGCGCCATGGTGAGGCCGAGCCGCAGGCAGCCACTGATGCTGCCCGCGAGCTGACCGCCCATGGTCGCAAGGAAGTGCAGCAGGCCGCCGCTCAGCTCGCCGGTCGGCCCCTGACCGCCATCGTCGCCAGCCCTTACGTGCGTGCCCAGCAGACGGCCGAGCTGGTACGCAGCGAGCTGGGGTTCACCGGCAAGATAAACACCGTGACCTGGCTGACGCCGGACAGTGATCCGCGTGATGCCTTGAAGTATCTCGATGAGCGTGAGCGTGCCGAGGTGCTGCTGGTCAGCCATCAACCGCTGATCGGCGCGCTGGGCGGGCTGCTGGTGCACGGTCATCGCCAGGAGCCGCTGCCCATGCGCACCGCCAGTCTGGCTGAGCTGGAAGGCGATATCCCGGCCGCCGGGCTGATGGAGCTGCTGGCGCTTATCCACCCCCGCTGACCTTTCGCCCTGTGGCGCCACTTGTGGCGTCGCAGGTGCCTCATGCCTGACTTATCGCCCCTTGGGGGCAAATGTTCCAGGTGAGAAACATTTCTTAACTTGCGCCTCTTTTGTCTGCGTGGAATATTCAACCAAGCAAGTGCTTGGTCGATTCCTACAAAAACAACAAAGGAGGAAGCCCTGTGGCTGATGCAATCCGTTTGCCGCTCGAGCTGTTTTACGAACGTGAAGCAAGGCACCCGAACAAACGCTACATGGTGCAACCTCTAGGGGGCGGCCAGCTGCTGGAACTGAGCTGGGCCGACGTGGGCGAGCAGGCGCGCCGCGCAGCCAGCTGGTTGCGTAGTCGCGAACTGCCACAGGGCAGCCGCATCGCCATCATCTCCAAGAACTGCGCGCACTGGATCGTCGCCGATCTGGCGATCTGGATGGCGGGCCACGTTTCGGTACCGCTGTATCCCAACCTCACCGCCGACTCCATGGGGCAGGTGCTGGAGCATTCCGAAGCAGCCCTGGCCTTGGTCGGCAAGCTCGATGACTGGGCCTCGATGGCACCGGGCCTGCCGCAGGGCTTGCCGACCGTCAGCCTGCCGCTGCATCCGCAGGGCAGCTTCGACTACAGCTGGGATGATCTGCAGCGCAGCGCGCCGATCCAGGACGACCCCAAGCCAGCAGCCAACCAGTTGGCCACCATCATCTACACCTCAGGCACCACCGGCACGCCCAAGGGTGTGATGCACAATTTCTCCAATTTCGGTTTCGCCGCCAGCAACGCCATCAAGCTGTTTGGCGTGGGCGAGGATGATCGACTGATCTCCTACCTGCCGCTGTGCCACGTGGCCGAGCGCATGTTCGTCGAGCTGGCGTCCATCTATGCGGGGCAGACGATCTTCTTTGCCGAGAGCCTGGATACCTTTCTGGAAGATCTCAAGCGCGCGCGGCCGACCGTGATGTTCGGCGTGCCGCGCATCTGGACCAAGTTCCAGATGGGTGTGTACAGCAAGATGCCGGCGCAGAAGCTCGACCGCCTGCTGCGACTGCCGATCATCGGCCGCTTCATCGGTCGCAAGGTACTCGCCGGCCTCGGTTTGGACGCCATTCGCTATGCGCTGTCCGGTGCCGCGCCGGTGCCTGAGGCGCTGCTCAACTGGTATCGCCGCCTGGGCATGGAGATCCAGGAGGTCTATGGCATGACCGAGAACTGTGGTTATTCCCACGTGTGTCTGCCGGGCAAGTTCAAGCAGGGCTGGATCGGCCAGAACAACCCGGGCGTCGAGGTACGTATCGGCGAGGATGGCGAAGTCCTGGTGCGCAGCGGCGCGACCATGCAGGGTTACTACAAGGACCCGATCAAGACCGCCGAGACGCTGACTGACGATGGCTTCCTGCGCACCGGCGACAAGGGCGAGCAGGACGCCGAAGGCAACCTGCGCCTCACCGGCCGCATCAAGGAAATCTTCAAGACCAGCAAGGGCAAGTATGTCGCGCCTGCGCCGATCGAAAACCGCATTGGCGAGCACTCGCGTATCGAGCAGGTGTGCGTGGTCGGCGACGGCCTGCCGCAGCCCATAGCCCTGTGCGTGCTATCCGATGTAGGGCGTCAGGAAGCGGCCAATGACAGTCGCGATGAGCTGGAGAACAGCCTCAAGGCCTTGCTCGCCGAGGTCAATGGTCGTCTCGATCATCATGAGCGGCTGCAAGGCCTGGTACTGGTCAAGGAGGTCTGGGCAGTGGAGAACGGTTTCCTGACGCCGACCCTGAAAATCAAACGCGCGGTGATCGAGGGCACTTATGGCGAGCGTTTCGCCGAGTGGCAACAGCGCAGCGAAGCCGTGCTCTGGCACGATTGAGCCTGAATGGGCCGGGTTGACCGGCCCTGTGTTCAACGCACAAGGAACGTATCCATGGGACTGTGGCAACGAACGCCCGATATCGATGCACTCAACGCGACCTTAAAAAACAGCATCGGTGAGGTGCTGGACATCCGTTTCGAAGCCTTCGACGACGAATCGCTCAGCGCCAGCATGGTGATCGACTCGCGCACTCACCAGCCCTATGGGCTGCTGCACGGTGGCGCCTCGGTGGTGTTGGCGGAAACCCTAGGCTCCACTGCCAGCTACCTGTGCATCGACAGCAGCCGCTTCTACTGTGTCGGCCTGGAAGTCAACGCCAACCATCTGCGCGGTTTACGCAGCGGGCGTGTGCATGCGGTGGCGCGGCCGGTGCATCTGGGCCGTACCACCCACGTCTGGGACATTCGCCTCAGTGGCGATGACGGCAAGGCCAGCTGTATCTCGCGCCTGACCATGGCCATCGTTCCCCTGGGTGATCAGCCCCCGAAACTTTAAGTTTCTGCCTGCAATTTCATCCAAGATTTGCCTGGTCCATGGCGCTACAGTACGCGCCATGGACCAGATCACTCATATCCAAAGCAGCTTGCCCGGCGTGCGCCTGATCGATGCCGAGTACCGTCGCTTCGCCTTTCCCCGGCACTTTCACCTGGAATATCACGTCGGCCTGTTGATACAGGGACAGCATCGCTACGCCTATGGCGGTGAGCGCCGGCATGTCGGGGCGGGGGACGTACTGCTGATGGCGCCGGAAGGGATTCATGACGGCGCCTGCCTGGATGGCCAGAGTTACCGCATTCGGGTAATGGCCTTCGATCCCTCCTGGCTGGATGAAGCCAGTCGTACCCTGAGTGACGGTCGTCAGGGCGCGCCACGCTTGACCACCAGCAGCTTGCGTCACCCGCTGCTGTCACAGCACCTGCAGCGCTTTCATGCGGCGATGCTGGGCGGCTCGAGACTGGCTCAGGAGGAGGCGCTCTGGCAGGCGCTGGCCCACCTGCTGGAGATGGGCTCGACCTTGCGCGTCAGCGAGCCACATCGCGTCTTCGATCAGCAGACCTGGCAGCGGCTGCGCGATTGGCTGGAGAGCCGCCTCGACGCTCCACCCACGCTGGAGGAAATCGCCGCTTTTTGCGCCATGAGTCCCTGGCAGGCGCTGCGGCGTTTCCGCCAGCACACCGGTTTGCCGCCGCATCAGTGGTTGATGCAACTGCGTTTGCAGCGGGCGTTGCCGCTGGTGCTGGCGGGTGAGCCTCTGAGCGAGATCGCCCTGCGCCTGGGCTTCTACGACCAGGCGCATTTCTCGCAGTTGTTCCGCCGCACCTATGGCCTGCCACCGGCGCGCCTGCGCCAGGGCTGACCCACCCGCACATCCTGTTTTTCATTTTCCTGGAGATCACCATGCAGGAGACGTCCGTCTTGCTGTCGCTGGCTGCCGTGTTCGCGGTGGCCCTTATCAGTCCCGGCCCGGATGTAGCGCTGGTGGTGCGCACCGCCTTGCATCAGGGGCAGCGTGCCGGCTTGCTCAGTGCGTTGGGCCTGGCCTGCGGCATTCTTCTGCATGGCACCCTGGTGCTCAGCGGCGTGGCCTTGCTGCTCAGTCGTACCGAGTGGCTGTTCGATCTGGTGCAGGTCGGCGGTGCACTCTATCTGGGCTGGCTGGGTATCGGCGCTGTGCGTGCCTGGTGGCGTGGCAGTGCTGGCCCGAGGCGGCTGGATGGCGAGCTGACGCCTTCGCTGTTCGGCCCCTGGTTACGCGGCGTGCTCACCAACCTGGGCAATCCCAAGGCGCTGGTGTTCTTCCTGGCACTGCTCAGCAGTCTTGTACCCGCCGATATGTCGCTGCCCGGCAAGATGGCCTGTGCGGCGCTGCTGTTCGGCCTGAGCCTGTTCTGGTTCAGCCTGCTGGGGCTGACCCTGAGCCGCCCGCTGATGCGTCAGCGGCTGCTGCAGGTGGCGCCGACCATCGACTTCGTTTGCGGCCTGGTATTTCTGCTGGTGGCGGCCAGCATCGTAGGACGTCTGCTGCTATAGCCCTGACCATTGCGCTGCCATCAATGGCCGTTACGGTCATTGCCGCGCGTCGTCGGCTGCCGGAGAATCCGGGCATGTTTGCTTTCTCGAGTTTGATGCATGCCGCAGTCGATCTTCTTCGCTCATGCCAACGGCTTTCCGTCGGCCACCTACGGCAAGCTGTTCGCCGCGCTGGCGCCGGATTTTCAGGTGCAGCACCTGGAACAGCATGGCCACGACCCGCGTTTTCCGGTCAATGACAACTGGTCGAATCTGGTCGATGAGCTGATCCATCACCTCGAGGGCGGCGATGAGCCGGTCTGGGGCGTCGGCCATTCGCTCGGCGGTGTGCTGCATTATCACGCCGCCTTGCTTCGCCCGGAGTTGTACCGCGGCGTGGTGATGCTCGATTCGCCAGTGCTGACCCTGGCAGACCGCATGGTGATTCGCGCTGCCAAGCGCTTCGGCTTCATCGACCGCATCACCCCGGCCGGCCGCACGCTTGGGCGCCGTGAAGCCTTTGCCGATCTCGTCGAGGCGCGAGACTACTTCGCCGGCAAGAGCCTGTTTCGCCGTTTCGACCCCGAGTGCCTGGACGCCTATGTCAGCCATGGCCTGCAATTGAGTGAGCAGGGGCTGCGCCTGAAGTTCGATCCGGCCACCGAGATCAGTATCTACCGCAGCGTGCCGCACACTTCGCCGGGCCGGCCACAGCAGTTGGCGGTGCCGCTGGCCATGGTGCGCGGTCGCCACAGTCGGGTGGTGTTGCCGCATCATGCGCATCTGTTGCGGCGCATGCCGCGCGCGGAATATCACAATCTGCCTGGCGGCCATATGTTCCCGCTGGAGCGCCCGCAGGCTACCGCCGACCTGCTGCGTCAACTGTTCACCCGCTGGGCTGGTAGCCAGGAGCAACGTGCATGAGCATGGATTTCGAGGAAGTGCGCCTGAGCCTGCCGCATATCGAGTTGGCGGCTCATCTCTACGGTCCAGAGGATGGTGTGCCGGTTCTGGCGCTGCACGGCTGGCTGGACAACGCGGCGAGCTTTGCGCGGCTGGCGCCGAAACTCGAGGGGGTGCGCATCGTCGCCCTTGATTTTGCCGGTCATGGGCATTCCGAGCATCGTTCGGCAGGCGCCGGTTACGCGTTATGGGACTATGCCTTTGATGTACTGCAGGTCGCCGAGCAGTTTGGCTGGGCGCGTTTCTCCATCCTCGGTCATTCCATGGGCGCGATCACGGCAGTGTTGCTGGCGGGAGCGATGCCGGAGCGGATCGCGCGCCTGGCCCTGATTGACGGCCTGGTGCCTTACACCGGTGAAGCCGAGCAGGCGCCGCAGAAGCTGGGTGAAGCCTTGCGCGCCAGGCAGGCGCTGACTGACAAGCGCAAGCCGGTGTACGCGGAGATGGCGCGCGCGGTCGAGGCACGCATGAAAGGCGTGGGCGCGGTCAGCCGTGAGGCGGCCGAATTGCTGGCCCAGCGTGGGCTGATGCCGGTGCCGGGCGGCTACACCTGGCGTACCGACAGCCGCCTGACCCTGCCGTCGCCGCTGCGTCTGACCTGGGCGCATGCCCAGGCGTTCGTTCGCGCGCTGCAATGTCCGGTCAGCCTGGTGCTGGCGGAGCAGGGCATGATGGGGGCGCAGGCGGCCGTGCGCACCTTGCTGCAGGATCTGCCGTTCGAGGTACACCGTCTGCCCGGTGGGCATCACCTGCATCTGGATGATGAAGCCGGTGCGCAGCTCGTAGCGGATTGTTTCAATCCATTCCTGCGCTTGCCTTGACTTGCCTGCGGCCGTGGGGAAAGGTGTGGCGGTCTGCCATGGAGGATCGCATGATCGACCCGTTAAAAGTCGCCACTCGCTGTACAGCAAGCTCACCCGTCGCGTTTTTTCAGTGGACTGCCACCTCATGAAGGGGGCTGTGCAGTTTTTTTCTGCGGTGCTTGCCACGGTCTGCAGCGGTGCCGTACTGGCGGCCGATCTACCTGGCAGTCGCGACCTCGAGGTACTGCCGCGGTTTCCTGCCAGTCACATCGTCGCGTTCAAGGAAGCGCCCGATGTCGAGCGTATCTACCCGCAAGGCTCCATTCGCCGCATCAGCGGGCGGCTGCGCTATGAGCGGGAGATTCTCGTGCAGGGCAAGCACAGTGCGGTGACCTACGAGCTGCCACGCACCCACAGCGCCGATCAGGTGTTCACCGCGGCGCGCGAAGCGCTGCTGGAAAAGGACGCCGAGCTGCTCTACTGGTGCCAGGGCCGTGAGTGTGGTGCGAGCAGCCTGTGGGCCAACTCGGTATTCGGCAATGCCACGCTATATGGCTCTGATGACCAGCAGGCCTATGCCTTGTTACGTCTGGCCGAGCCGAACCACGAGAGCCTGCTGGCGTTATACAGCATCACTCGTGGTAATCGCCGTGCTTACCTGCATGCCGAGCAACTGGATGCCGAAGCCCCTCTGGGCGTATTACTGCCGACGCCGGCGACCTTGCTGCGTCAGTTGCGCACCGATGGGCAACTGAAACTGCCCGACGAAGCCAAGGCCGACAGCGCCTGGGTCGAGGTGCTGGCGCGCAGCCTGAACCTCGACAGCACCTTGCGCGTCAGCCTCGCCGGTAGCCAGGCCGAAGCCTGGCGTGAGGCGTTGATCGAGCAGCGCGTGCGCGAAGCGCGCCTGGAGTTGGGTGAGCGTTCGGATGAAACACTGAGCGTGCGTTTGTTGCGTTAAGCTAGTACTCGCAATCGCCTGTAACAGAGCGCCCGTAGGGGCGCTTTGTCGTTTCGTCGAAGGGAGTTTCGCTTGATGGCCACTAATGATCGTCTGCTGGTGCAGATTCTTCTGCTCGGCCTGCTGGCTGCCAGCCTATGGGTGCTGGCGCCATTCTGGTCGGCGCTGTTCTGGGCCGCCGTGTTGGCCTTTGCCAGTTGGCCGCTGATGCGCCTGCTGACGCAATTGCTCAACGGGCGCCTGTCGCTGGCGGCGGGCATCCTGACTGGGGTCTGGGTGATCATGGTGGCGGTGCCGCTGGTCTGGCTGGGCTTCAATTTGGCCGATCACATCAAGGACGCCAACGCCCTGGTCAAGGATCTTCAGGTCGAAGGCCTGCCGCCACCGCCGAGCTGGCTGGCCAGTATTCCGCTGGTCGGTGATCGCCTGGTGGAACTGTGGCGCACCATCGACCAGCAGGGCGCTGCCTTCTTCGACACGTTGCGGCCCTATCTGGGCCAGGTCGGCAACTGGCTGGTGGCGCGTAGCGCGAAGATCGGTGCGGGCATGGTCGAGCTGGCCCTGAGCCTGGTGCTGGTGTTCTTCTTCTACCGTGATGGCCCGCGCCTGGCGGTATTCGTGCACAGCCTGCTGGAGCGGCTGATCGGCGAGCGTGCCGATCATTATCTGGAACTGGTTGCCGGCACTGTACAGCGTGTGGTCAACGGCGTGATCGGCACCGCCGCAGCGCAGGCCGTGCTGGCCTATATCGGTTTCGTCATCGCCGGAGTGCCGGGGGCACTGGTGCTGGGCCTGCTGACCTTCGCCTTCAGCTTCATCATGATCCCGCCGCTGATCTGGGGCCCGGCCGTGGCCTGGCTGGTATGGCAGGGGGAAATCGGCATGGCGATCTTCTTGGGGATCTGGGGCTTCTTCATCATCAGTGGGGTGGACAACATCCTCAAACCCTACCTGATCAGCCGTGGCGGCAACCTGCCGCTGGTGGTGGTGCTGCTCGGCGTATTCGGCGGCATCCTGGCCTTCGGCTTCATGGGCCTGTTCCTTGGTCCGACACTGCTGGCAGTGGCTTACAGCCTGCTCAGCGACTGGGTGGCGGACAAGGCGCCGGACAACCAGGCAGCCCTCGACCAGCTGCCGCCGGACAAACGGGCATGAGACGTATCAACCGTTGAAACTAAGAACTTCTATCAAGAGACCAATGGCGGGCGTATCGCGTTGTTGGCGGGGAGAGGCTGACCTAGGCTGAAGCTGGGGTGTCAATAAAGAGGCACTTATGCGCAGTCTGTCGATTTACCTCATTGTTTTCGCCGGTTTATTGGCGGCTGTATGGTGGTGGCAGCGACCCCAACCGATGCCCGTGCAACTGATCGCGGTGGAGCGCGGCCCGGTGGAAACCGTGGTCGCCAATACCCGCGCCGGCACCCTGAAATCCTGTCGCCGTTCGCGGCTGTCGTTCAATGTCGGCGGCCAGGTCAGCGAGCTGCTGGTCGACGAAGGCCAGCAGGTCGAACTCGGCCAGGTGCTCATGCGCCTGCGCCAGGACGACCGCCTGGCGCGGGTCGAGGAGGCCAGTGCGCGTCTTGAGGTACGCCGCAGCGAGCGCGAGCAGCTGTGCCGCAAGGCCGAGTTGTACCAGCGCGATCACCGCCGCCTGCAGCACCTGGGTGAACGCAAGCTGACCTCGCTCGAGCGCCTCGACCAGGCCGAGACCAAGGCGCGCCTGGCGCAACTGGCCTGCACCGCGCAGCAGGTGCAGATCCGCGAGGCCGAGGCCAACCTGACGCTGCAGCGCTCGCTGCTCGACCAGGCCGTGCTGCGTGCGCCCTTCGCCGGAGTGGTAGCGCAGATCAACGGCGAGCTGGGCGAATTCGTCACTCCCTCACCGCCGGGCATTCCGACGCCGCCGGCGGTGGACCTGATCGACGACAGCTGCCTCTACGTCGATGCACCGATCGACGAGGTGGACGCCGGTCGGGTGCGCATCGGCATGCCGGTACGGATCAGCCTGGACGCTTTCCGCGGCCGCCACTTCCACGGCCAGGTCAGCCGCATCGCGCCCTTCGTGCGTGAGCTGGAGAAGCAGGCGCGCACCGTCGACGTCGAGGTGCGTTTCGCCCAGTTGCCGGTGGACGTGACCCTGCTGGCCGGCTATAGCGCCGACGTGGAAATCCTCCTGGAACAGAGCGCCGGCAGCCTGCGTATCCCCACCGAGACCCTGCTGGAGGGGCGCCGGGTGCTGCGCTACGACCCGGCCACCGGCGTGTTGCGCGAGGTGGAACTCAACACCGGGCTGGCCAACTGGCGCTGGACCGAGGTGCTCGACGGCCTGCACGAGGGCGAGCGGATTCTCGCCAGCCTCCACCAGGAGGGACTCAAGGACGGTATCGCGGTGATCTCGCGCGGCGCGGAAGCGCAGTGATGATCCGTCTGCAGGGGGTGACGCGCGGCTTCGCCAGTGGCGAGCAGCGGGTTGTCGGCCTGGCGGCGCTGGACCTGCAGATCGCTGCCGGCGACTACCTGGCGGTGGTCGGTCCGTCCGGCTCGGGCAAGTCGACCTTGCTCAATATTCTCGGCCTGCTCGACGTGCCGGATGCCGGTGAGTACTGGCTCAACAATGAGGCCACCGTAGCGCTCGACGAACGCCGTCGCGCCGAGCTACGCAGCCGCCATATCGGTTTCGTGTTCCAGGCCTACCACCTGATCCCGCGGCTGAACGTGCTGGAAAACATCGAGCTGCCGATGCTCCTGGCCGGCATCGACCCCGCCGAGCGCCGCTGCCGCAGCCGCGAGCTGGCCGAACGCCTCGGCCTCGGCCAGCGCCTGGGTCATCGCCCGGCCGAGCTGTCCGGCGGTCAGCGCCAGCGGGTGGCCATCGCCCGCGCCATGGTCATGCGCCCGGCGCTGCTGCTGGCCGACGAGCCCACCGGCAACCTCGACAGCCAGGCCGGCGGCGAGGTGTTCGCCCTGCTCGAAGCGCTCAACGCCGAGGGCCAGACCCTGGTGGTGGTGACCCACGACCTGCAGCACGCGGCGCGCGCGCGGCGCCAGCTGTGGCTGCACGACGGCCAGGCGCGGCCGCCGCAACTGCGGGTGGCCTGATGCGTGCCGCCGACCTCTGCGCCCTGTGGCTCGGCGGGCTGCGCGGGCACCGTTCGCGCAGCGCCATGCTCTTGCTGGCCATCGCCATTGGCGTGTTCGCCGTGGTGCTGCTCAGCGGCCTGGGCGAGGGCGCCCGGCGCTTCGTCATCGGCGAGTTCGACCAGCTCGGCCGCCACCTGCTGATCGTCGTGCCGGGGCGCAACCAGACCACCGGCGGCATGCCGCCGGTCACCGGCCTGGCGCCGCGCGAGCTGACCCTCGGCGATGCCCTGGCCATCGCCCGCCTGCCGCAGGTGCGCCGGGTGGCGCCGCAGCAGTCGGGGCGCGCCGAGGTACGCGCCGGCAATCGCCACCGCGAGACGCTGATCGTCGGCACCGACCACCACTTCTTCGCCATGCGCGGCCTGCAACTGGCCCAGGGCCGGGCGCTGCCGGAACTGGCCGCGGGCCAGGGCGAGGCGGTCGGCGTGATCGGCGCACGGCTGCGCCGCGAGCTGTTCGGCGACGGGCCGGCGCTGGGCCAGTGGCTGCGCGCCGGCGACCGGCGGCTGCGGGTGATCGGCGTGCTGGCCGAACGCGGCGAGTCGCTGGGCATGGATTTTTCCGACAGCCTATTGATACCCCTGGCCAACGCCCAGGCGCTGTTCGACCGCGAGGGCCTGCTGCGCATCTTTGTCGAGCTGCGCGGCGCCAGTTACCTCGGTAGCGCGCAGCGGGAGATTCGTGCCAGCCTGAGCCGGCGTCACCAGGGCAAGGAGGATTTCACCCTGGTCGGCCAGGACGCCCTGCGCGGCACCTTCGAGCAGATTCTCGCGCGCCTGACCCAGGCGCTCGGCGGCATCGCCGCGATCAGCCTGCTGGTGGCCGGCATCCTGGTGATGAACGTGACCTGGATTTCGGTCAACCAGCGCACCGCCGAGATCGGCCTGCTCAAGGCCCTCGGCGCCAGCGCCGGGCAGGTGCGCCTGGTGTTTCTCGGCGAGGCGCTGCTGCTGGCCCTGGTCGGTGCGCTGGCTGGCCTGCTGCTGGCCGAGCTGCTGCTGTGGGGCGCGCGCCTGGCCACCGCGCTGCCGCTGCATGCGCCCTGGTGGGCGCGGCTGGTCAGCCTGGGCCTGGCGCTGGTCTGCGCCGCGCTGTTCGCCTGGCTGCCGGCCAACCGCGCCGCGAGCATGGCGCCGGTGCAGGCGCTGCACGGCGCGGCGGGGGGCGGCTAATGCAACTGCGCGACGGTCTGCGCCTGAGCGGCTCGGCGCTGCTCAGCCGGCCCCTGCGCAGCCTGCTGACCCTGCTCGGGGTGGCCATCGGCATCGCCGCCATGGCCCTGCTCACCGCCATCGGCGACGGCCTGCGCGGCTACGTGCAGGACAACTTCGCCCAGTTCGGCACGCGCAACCTGACCATCCGCCCGGGCATGACCCGCACCGGCGGCCTCGGCGGCGTGCTCAGCAACGTGCGCCCGCTGACCATCGCCGACGCCGATGCGTTGCGCCGCCTGGCCCACGTCGAGGCGGCGGTGCCGATCATTCAGGGCAACGGCGACATCCAGTTCGCCGGCCTGACCCGTTACACCGGGGTGCTCGGCTGCGGCCACCAGATGGCCACGGCCTGGCGCCTGCCGCTGGCCCTCGGCCAGTTCCTCCCCGAGCCGCGCGACGGCCGCTCGCCGCCCTACGTGGTGCTCGGCCACACCCTGCGCCAGGAGCTGTTCGGCGCGGCCAACCCGCTGGGGCAGACGGTGCGGGTCGGCGGCACGCGCTTTCGGGTGATCGGGGTGATGGCGCGCCAGGGCCAGTTGCTCGGCTTCGACATCGACGACATCGCCTACGTGCCGGTGGACTGGGCCGAAAGCCTGTTCAACCGCGACGGCCTGGCCAAGATCAACCTGGTGTTCAACGCCGGCAGCGGCGCGGCGCAGATGAGCGAACGGGTGCGCCAGCTGCTGATCGAGCGCCACGGCGAGGAGGATTTCAACCTGACCACCCAGGACGACATGCTGCGCAGCCTGGATCGCATCCTCGCCATGTTCAGCGTCGCGGTGGCGGCGCTGGGCGGTATCTCGCTGCTGGTGGGGGCGGTGGGCATCCTCACCATCATGACCACCGCGGTGGCCGAGCGCGCGGCGGAAATCGGCCTGCTGCGCGCGGTCGGCGCCACCTCGCGGCAGGTGCTGGCGCTGTTTCTCGGCGAGGCGCTGCTGCTGTCGCTGCTCGGCGGGCTGGCCGGGCTGCTGCTGATGGGCGCGCTGCTCGGCGCTCTGCAACTGGCGCTACCGGGGCTGCCGCTTGCCGTGCAGCCGGGGGGGCTGCTGCTGGCACTGCTGCTGGCGGCGCTGGTGGGGGTGCTCTCGGGCATCGCCCCGGCGCGGCGGGCGGCTCGCCTGCAGCCGGTCGAGGCGCTGCACAGCGAGTGATCAACGCTCGCGCTCGTAGCGCTCAAGGGTGTCGCGGGCGATCTGGCGGCCGAGCATGATCAGCTCCGGCGCCTTGTAGAACTCGAAGAAACGGCACACGCGCTTGGGCACGTTGATCAGGATGTCCGGCGGGTAGCCGGCGATCTTGTATTGCGCCAGCGAGGTCTGCATCACCTCGAAGCTCTGGTTGACCAGCTCCAGCAGCGAGGCCGGGCCGCTGAACTCGGCGACCCGCGAGCCGCTGGCGGATTTCGGCGCCGCCTCATCCTCCCAGGCGCGGCTCGGCGCGGCAGCCGGGCTGACGGCATCGGCGCGCTGCTGCTCCTCGGCCAGCAGCAGGACGTCGTCCTCGCTCTTGCGGCGGAAGCTTGGCAGGCGCGAGCCGAGCGTGGTCATCAACTGGTCGATGCGCCCCTTGAGCGCCGCCGGCCGCTCGATCACCGGCAACTGGTAGTGGCTCTGGTTGGTGGCGTTGAGGTTGACCGCGATGATCAGGTCGCAGTGGCTGGACACCACCGGCACGATCGGCAACGGGTTGAGCAGGCCGCCGTCGACCAGCATGCGCTTGCCCTGCACCACCGGGGTGAACAGGCTGGGAATCGCCGCCGAGGCGCGCATCGCCTGGTGCAGGCAGCCTTCCTGGAACCAGATTTCCTGCTGGTTGGTCAGGTCGGTGGCCACCGCGGTGAAGGGGATCGACAGGTCCTCGATATTGATCTCGCCGACGATGTCGTGGATGCGCCCGAACACTCGCTCGCCGCGGATGGCGCCGAGGCGGAAGCTGACGTCGAGCAGGCGCAACACGTCGAGATAATCCAGGCTTTCCGTCCATTCGCGGTATTCGCGCAGCTTGCCTGCGGCGAAGATGCCGCCGACTACTGCGCCCATCGAGCAGCCCGCGATGCAGCCGATTTCGTAACCGCGCTCCTGCAACTCCTCGATCACACCGATGTGCGCATAGCCGCGCGCACCTCCTGAGCCCAATACCAGCGCCACTTTCTTGCTCATTGACCGATTCCCCCAGTGAAGCTTCGACCTTACTCGCGCAATTGGGCTTAGCCAAGGCAGTCTTTGCTAGAATCCGCCGCCAGTCGTCGATGCAAGAGAGAGACATGAGCGAGCCAATCCGTTTGACCCAGTACAGCCACGGCGCCGGTTGCGGCTGCAAGATTTCCCCCAAGGTGCTGGAGGTGATTCTCGCCGGCAGCGGCGCGCAGAATCTCGACCCGCGCCTATGGGTAGGCAACGCCTCGCGCGACGATGCCGCGGTCTATGCCATTGACGAGGAACGCGGGGTGGTCTCGACCACCGATTTCTTCATGCCCATCGTCGACGATCCCTACGATTTCGGCCGTATCGCCGCCACCAATGCGATCAGCGACATCTACGCCATGGGCGGCGATCCGCTGATGGCCATCGCCATCCTTGGCTGGCCGGTCAATGTGTTGGCCCCGGAAGTGGCACGCGAAGTGATCCGGGGTGGCCGCGCCGTGTGCGATGAAGCCGGCATTCCGCTGGCGGGCGGTCACTCGATTGATGCGCCGGAACCGATTTTCGGCCTGGCCGTGACCGGCCTGGTGAGCAAGGCCAACATGAAGCGCAACGATACCGCCACGGCTGGTTGCAAGCTGTATCTGACCAAGCCGCTGGGCATCGGCATCCTCACCACGGCGGAGAAGAAGGCCAAGCTGCGCGATGCGGACGTTGGCCTGGCGCGTGACTGGATGTGCACCCTGAACAAGCCCGGCAGCCGCTTTGGCAAGCTCGCCGGCGTGCGCGCGATGACCGACGTCACTGGCTTCGGCTTGCTTGGCCACCTGGTGGAAATGGCCGATGGCAGCGGTCTGAGTGCCCGTGTCGAGTTCGCCCGAGTGCCGCGTCTGGCCAGTGTCGAACACTATCTGGAGCAGGGCTGCGTACCGGGTGGCACCTTGCGCAATTTCGACAGTTACGGCGACAAGATCGCGCCGCTGCCCGAGCTGGCCAAGCTCCTGCTGTGCGACCCACAGACCAGCGGCGGTCTGCTGATCGCCGTGGCGCCGGAAGGCGAGGCCGAGTTCCTCGCCGTGTCCGCCGAACTGGGGCTGAGCCTGGCGCCCATCGGTGAGATGGTCGAGCGACAGCGTTACGCGGTCGAGGTGCTCTGATGCGCGACGACTGCACCGACTACCGCGATCTGTTCCTGCATGACCGGGCGATGATGGATACCCGTGCACCGGTCGAATTCCATAAAGGTGCCTTCCCCGGCGTGATCAATCTGCCCCTGATGACTGACATCGAGCGGCAGAAGGTTGGCACCTGCTACAAGCAGCAAGGCCAGCAGGCTGCAATCGAGCTGGGCCATCAACTGGTCAGCGGCCAGACCAAGGCCGAGCGCATCGAGGCTTGGGCCGCCTTTGCCAAGGCCAACCCTGACGGTTACCTGTACTGCTTTCGCGGTGGCCTGCGCTCGCAGATCGTCCAGCAATGGCTGAAAAGCGAGGCGGGCATCGACTATCCGCGAGTGGTCGGTGGTTATAAGGCCATGCGCACCTTCCTTCTGCAGACCACCGACGAGGCGGTACAGGCGTGCGATTTCGTGCTGGTGGGCGGGATGACCGGCACTGGCAAGACCGAGGTGATCAGCCAGCTGAGCAACAGCCTGGACCTGGAGGCGCACGCCAATCACCGAGGCTCCAGCTTCGGCAAGCGCGCCACTGGCCAGCCCGAGCAGATCGATTTCGAGAATGCTCTGGCCATCGATCTGCTCAAGCGCCGTGCCGCGGGACAGCAGCAATTCGTACTGGAAGATGAGGCGCGTCTGATCGGCCGCTGCTCCTTGCCATTGCCGCTGTATCAGGCGATGCAGCAGCACCCCCTGGTGTGGCTGGAGGACAGTGTGGCCAACCGTGTGGAGCGGATTCTGCAGGCCTACGTGGTCGAGTTGTGTGCCGAGTTCGTTGCAGTCCAGGGCGCCGAGGCAGGCTTCACCGCGTTCGCCGAGCGCCTGCGCGAGAGCCTGGCCAATATCACCCGTCGCCTGGGAGGCGAGCGGTACCAGCGCCTGGCCGCGATCATGGAGCAAGCGCTGCAGGAGCAGCAGGTCGATGGCCAGGTGGATACGCACCGCGGCTGGATCGAGGCCCTGCTGGTCGAGTACTACGATCCTATGTACGTATTCCAGCGCGAGAGCAAATCAGGGCGGATTGAATTCGCCGGGGAGCAGCTGGCTGTGGTGGAATACCTGCGTAAGCGAAACGGCGGGTGAGGTGGCACTTTCCTTCTGCCGTAGCGTCATAGACTGGGCCAACCCGTAGTCAATCTGTTCGAGGAGTGTGGTCGATGAAACACTGGATCTGTTTACCGCTGCTTGCGGTGGTGCTCACCGGCTGCGCCGGCAAGACCGTCTACCGTGAGACCTGTGCCAATCAACTGGATGCCGCCTGGAAAGAGCTGAGCATCGCCGAGGCCGAGGGTTTCGCCGGTACGGTGAGCTATTCCAAGGCGCTTTCGCTGCTTACCGCTGCCAAGACCCAGCAGCAGTTCGAAGCCTACGAAGGCTGCACCAGCAAGGCCGAGCGTGCGCGCTTTTACATCCGTGAATCGCGAGCGGGGCGTTGATGCAGCTCGATTTCTCCGATCTGAGCCCGCTCGAGGCTTATCGCTGGTTGGCGTCCACTGTCACGCCGCGGCCTATCGCCTGGGTTTCCACCCGTTCGGCCGAGGGCGTGGCCAATCTGGCGCCGTTCAGCTTCTTTCAGGTGATCAGTGACAACCCGCCGACCTTGCTGGTCAACGTCAACACCCGCGACGATGGCAGCCTCAAGGACAGCCTGCGCAATGCCCAGGCCAGCGGCGAGCTGGCGATTCAACTGGTCAGCTTCGCTCAGGCCGAAGCGATGAATGCCAGTGCCGCGATCCTGCCTCATGAGGTCAGCGAATTTGCCCACTGCGCCATTGCCAGCCAGCCGTGCGAGCGCATCGACGTGCCGCGCGTCGTCGGCGCCCCGGTGACCTTCGAATGCCGTGTGACGCAAATCCAGCCCTATCCGGCGCAGCAACCCAATTGTCATCTGATCTTCGCCGAAGTGTTGCTGGCGCATATCGATGACGCAGTGCTCAACGAGCAGGGACGCATCGACCCGCTCAAACTCGATCTGGTGGGTCGCCTCGGTGGTAGCGCCTATTGCCGCACACGGGATCTTTTCCAGATGCAACGGCCCTGAACCCGTTCTGAAAACGACGTCCAGTTAACTCTCCCGGCCATCTTGCTGTTTGCTGGCTTGTCGCCAGTAGCGCTGCGCTCCTATGTTCCAGAATTCGGGGCTAGCTGCAGTAGGCAGGGGGATGTCATGGGTGGCTCATTGAGCAAGCGGCTGGCCAGTCTGAGCACGGCCAGCAAGTTGATGCTGGGTTTTGCTCTGGTATTGATTCTGACTGCTTTGGTGGCTGTTACCGGTTTGCTGGCGTTGCGTGAGGTCAGTGCTGGCGCCGAGCTGCAGCAGCGCATGAGCGCGCTGGGCGAGCAGGCGCTGCGTATGCGTCAGAGTGAGCAGGCGTTTGCGTTGAGTGGTGACAGCCAGCACGCCGAGCGCCTGGCCGAACAGGCTGAGGGCATTTTGCAGACCGGACAGGCACTGCAAAGTGAGCTCGACAGCAACACGGCCGCGATTCTGGCGCAGGTCGAGCCTGCACTGGCCGACTACCGCAGCGCCTTTGCCCGCTACGTTGAGCTCACCGACAACATGCAGCTGTCCTTGCAAGCCGCCGACTGGCTGGTGGTCAGCGCGGCCAACAGTCTGGATCTGCTGCAGGAAGGGCTGGCCGAAGACGGTGTCGACCTGCTCAAGAGCTCCCAAGGCGAGCAGGGCGGTGATTCGGTCCTGCAGGCCGGCAAGGTCGGCAAGGTTCATCAACTGCTGTTGCAGGCGTTGGATCAGGCACGCCAGCGCCTGGAAGCCAGCCGACGCAGCGACAGCAGTGAGCAGGCGGAAATTGCCCAGGCAGGCGAGGCGCAAGCCCTGGCGGCCGAGTTGCGCGATGCGCTGGACGATCCCGGCTATGCCGCGGTGCTCGGCGAGGTAGTGGTCAACGTCGACTCCTTCAATGAGCGTCTGAAGGAGTACGCCACCCAGCTACAGCAACAAAAACAGGTATACGGGCAACTGGTCGCTCAGGTCGAGCAGTTGCTGCAGCGGGTCGAGCTGGCTCTGGACACGCAACGCCAGGCCATGCATGCCGAGCGTCAGGCCAGCAGCGGTCTGATCATCCTGGCAGCGGCCTTGGCGCTGCTTTTCGGTCTTGGCGCGGCGATCATGATCAGCCTGGCCATCGTGCGTCCGCTCAAGCGCGTGATCGGCCTCGCCGAATCCATTGCCAGTGGCGACCTCAGCGTACGTATCGAACAGGATCGGCGCGATGAAATCGGTCAACTGCTCGCTGCCATGCAAGGGATGTCCGCCAACCTGAGAGATATGGTTGGCCGCCTGCAGGGGGGTGTGGCGCAGATTTCCAGCTCCGCCCAGACCCTCTCGACAACTGCCGAGCAGACGCGCCAGGGCGTCAATGGTCAGAAGCTGGAGACCGATCAGGTCGCCACCGCCATGAGTCAGATGACGGCCACGGTGCACGAGGTGGCACGCAATGCCGAGGCCGCAGCGGCTTCCACCGAACAGGCTGACCAGCGCGTCGGTGCCGGTAGCCAGGTGGTGCGCCAGACCCTGCAGCGCATCGAGCAATTGGCTCGCGCCATGGACGCCACTACCGAGAGCATTCAGCGCCTGAGCCAGGACACTCAGCGTATCGATGCCGTACTCGAGGTGATCAAGAGCGTTGCCGAGCAGACCAACCTGCTGGCGCTCAACGCGGCCATAGAAGCGGCGCGCGCCGGAGAACAGGGGCGTGGTTTTGCGGTGGTCGCCGATGAGGTGCGGGCGTTGGCAAAACGCACTCAGCAATCCACGGCGGAAATCGAGTCGCTGATCGCGGCCTTGCGCGAGGGTAGCCGCCGCGCCGTGACGGACATGGAGCAGAGCGCCAGCCTGGTGAATCTGACCGTTGGCGACGCCAACCAGACCGAAGGCGCCCTGGCGGCCATTGCCGAGGCGGTGAGCCTGATCTCGGAAATGAATCAGCAGATCGCTGCCGCCGCCGAGCAGCAAACCGCCGTGGCCGAGGAAATCAACCGCAGCGTCACCTCGATCCGCGATATTGCCGATCAGTCAGCCACGGCCATGGACGAAACCGCCGCGTCGAGCATCCAGCTGGCTGAGCTGGGGCGTGAGCTGCAGGGCATGGCGGGGCACTTTCGCCTGACATAGCGTCTGGCCTCACAGTTTCGTGAGCAAACTTTGCATAGCGCTATGCCACGCCCCGGCGCCCCAGTAGCATCGACGTTCTGCATAAGGAGCGAATGATGCGAAGCAAACTGGATACCTGTCTCGACTCGGTCAATCAGGTGTTGCTGGGCAAAGAGGCGCAGGTACGCCTGGCGCTGACCTGCCTGCTGGCGCGCGGTCACCTGTTGATCGAAGACCTGCCGGGCATGGGCAAGACGACCCTCAGTCATGCCCTGGCACGTGTGCTGGGGCTGAGCTTTCAGCGCATCCAGTTCACCTCCGACCTGTTGCCCGGCGACATTCTTGGCACCTCGGTGTTCGACAAGGACAGCGGGCAGTTCGTCTTTCATCCGGGACCGATCTTTGCCGAGTTGGTGCTGGCCGATGAAATCAACCGCGCCACGCCGAAGAGTCAGAGCGCGCTGCTCGAAGCCATGGAAGAAGGGCAGGTGACCATCGAGGGCGCGACCCGGCCGCTGCCCGAGCCGTTTTTCGTCATCGCCACGCAGAACCCGGTCAGCAGTGGCGGCACCTTCGCCTTGCCCGAATCCCAACTCGATCGTTTTCTCATGCGTCTGTCGCTGGGCTATCCGGCGCAGGCTGCGGAACGGGCGTTGCTGCTGGGCGATGCCCGGCGCGATCTGTTGCCAAGCATGGAATCCATTCTCGACCATGCCGAACTGGCCCGTCTGCAGGCGCAAGTGCCCAAGGTGCGTGCCAGCGATGCGCTGATCGACTATGTACTGCGCCTGGTCGAGGCCACCCGCAGCCAGCCGCAATTCGCCTGGGGCTTGTCGCCGCGTGCCAGTCTGGCGTTGCTGGCCGCTGCACGGGCCTGGGCTTTGCTGGCCGAACGTGATTACGTCATCCCCGAAGACGTGCAAGCGGTACTGCCATCAGTAGTGGGGCATCGTCTGCGCGAGCGCGCCGACCCCACCGGTCACGGTGGCGGCACTCTGGTGCAATGGCTGCTGCGCGAAGTGCCGGCGCTCTGATGCGTGCAGCGCTGAAGCCGCTCTGGCGGCGCTGGTTGGCCAGGCGTATTCCGCCAGCGGCCAGCGTGCGCCTGAATCAGCGGCGCATTTTCATTCTACCCAGCCGGGTGGGGGCGGTTTTTGCCGTGGCCCTGCTGCTGATGCTGCTGGTGGGCATCAATTACCAGAACAGCCTGGCCTATGGCCTGACCTTCCTGCTGGTGTCGGTGTTCGTCGTCACCATCCTGCATACCTACCGCAACCTGGCCGGGTTGGTGCTCAAGGCCGGTGGCGGTGGTGCGGTGTTCGTCGGCGAGCATGCGCGTTTTCGCGTGCGCCTGGAGAGCCCTGAGCGTGAGCGCCAGGCCGTGGCGCTGGGCTGGCCACCGTCTGATCTGGTGGTGCGCGACGTACCGCGCCAGGGGCAGACCGAAGTGGATCTGAGCCAGCCAGCCGTGCGACGTGGCTGGCTGCGACCCGAGCGTCTACGGGTGGAAAGCCGTTTTCCGTTGGGCTTGCTGGTGGCCTGGAGCTGGGTCGATCTGGATCAGGCGGTGCTGGTCTACCCGCGGCCGCTGGAGGGTGAGCTGCCGTTGTCGGCAGGCTTGGGCGACGAGGAGGAGGAAGAGGGCATGCGTGCCCGCGGCCAGGGCGCCGATGATTTCCAGGGCCTGCGCGAGTATCAACCAGGCGACTCGAAACGACGCCTGGACTGGAAGGCCTATTCACGTGGCCAGGGCCTGCTGGTCAAGGATTTCGCCATGCTCAGCGGCCGCGATCTATGGCTGGACTTCGACAGCCTGGGGGGCGACAGCGAAATGCGTTTGTCGCTGCTCTGCCACTGGGTGCTGCAATTTACCGAGCGGCAACAGGCGTTCGGCCTGCAACTGCCTGGGCAGGTAATTGCCCCTGATTACGGTGAGGGGCATCGCGATGCCTGCCTGCGCGCCCTGGCGTTGTTCGGAGCGCGCGTATGAGCAGCCTGCCGGGTATCCCGAGGATCGCCCTGACCTGGTTGCTGGTCGCCCAGGTGCTGGTGATCGTGCCGCACCTGGTGCATCTGCCGCTGTGGATGATCGCGCTATGGCTCGGCGCTGCCGGTTGGCGCGTGCAGATCTTCCGCATGCGGGCGCGCTATCCCAATGGCTGGGCCAAGGGCGGTCTGGTGCTGCTGGTACTGGCGGGCATCCTGCTTTCGCGCGGCACGCTGGTGGGGCTGGATGCCGCGTCAGTGCTGCTGATCGCCACCTTCACCCTCAAGCTGCTGGAGATGCGTACGCGGCGTGATGCGCTGGTACTGATCTTCCTCGGTTTCTTCTGCGTGGTGACCGCCTATCTGTTCGAAGACGGCATTCTTGCCGCGCTCTACAGCCTGCTGCCGGTCACGGCGCTGCTGACCGCCCTGGTCGGCCTGCAGCACAGTGGATTTGCCGAACGCCCCTGGCCGCCCCTGCGCCTGGCAGGTGGCCTGGTGCTGCAAGCGATACCGCTGATGCTTCTGCTGTTCGTGTTCTTTCCGCGCATGGGGCCGTTGTGGTCGCTGCCACTGCCCAGCGACAAGGGCGTCACCGGCCTGTCGGACAGCATGGAGCCGGCTGATATCGCCGAACTCAGTCGCTCCTCGGCACTGGCCTTTCGCGCCAGTTTCGAGGGTGAAGTGCCGCCCAGAGGGCAGCTGTACTGGCGTGCTCTGACGCTGGAGCGCTTCGATGGCAGGCGCTGGTCGCAGTCCGGTTACGCTGATGTTCCGCTGGCTCCGCAGTGGAGCAAGGCCGGCGAGCCGCTCGATTACAGCATCATCATGCAGCCCAGCGGCAAGCGCTGGCTGTACGCCCTGGATGTCGGCGAGATGGCGCAGGACAGCGGGCGGATGATGAACGACTTCCGTTGGCAGAGACTGCGTCCGGTGGATCGGCCCCTGCTGTACCAGGTGCGCTCCTGGCCCGAGGCCGTGCGGGAGGCGCAGGCCGAACCGCCAGGTATCCGTCAGGCGCTGCAATTACCCCAGCAGGGCGACCCGCGCAGTCGCGCCTGGGCGGCTGAGCTGAAGGCGCAGTATCCGCAGAGCGACGCATTGGTGGCGGCAGTGCTGCAGCATTTCAACCGTGAACCCTACGTGTACACACTGCGCCCGCAGCCTCTGGGCAGCGACAGCATCGACGATTTCCTGTTCAACACCCGGCGTGGTTTTTGCGCGCACTATGCCGGCGCCATGACCTTCGTGCTGCGTGCCGCGGGTATTCCCGCGCGGGTGGTCGCCGGTTATCAGGGCGGCGAGCTCAATCCCAATGGCAACTACGTCCAGGTACGTCAGTTCGACGCCCACGCCTGGGTCGAGTACTGGCAGCCGGGCCGTGGCTGGCGCAGCGTCGATCCGACTTTTCAGGTAGCGCCGGAGCGTATCGAGCAAGGGCTGGAAGAGGCCTTGGCCGAAGAAGATGGTTTTCTCGACGATCAACCCTTCTCGCCGCTGCGCTACCGCGAGCTGGCGTGGCTCAATCAGCTGCGCATGAGCTGGGAGAATCTCAATTACGGCTGGCAGCGCTGGGTGCTGGGGTACCAGGGTGAACAGCAGCTGAAACTGCTGCAGAACTGGTTCGGCAGCCTCGATTGGCAGCGTCTGGCGATCGCTCTGGTGGGCACTGGAGCGCTTTTGATTGGCCTGCTGGCGCTGTGGCTGCTCAAACCCTGGCAACAGCGGCCTGATCCGCAACGCCAGGCGTTTCGCAAGTTCGAGCGGCTGTTGGCGCGCCATGACGTGCGCCGGGAAGCGGGTGAGGGCGCACGCTCCTTCGCGTTGCGCGCGGCGCGGCAGTTGCCCGAGCAGGCGGAGCAGATCGAGACATTTGCCCGATGCTTCGAGCAGCAGCGCTATGCCGGCGGGCCAGCGTCACGTGATGCTTTGCGGCAAGCACTGAGTGATTTGCGCAGAGCATTGCCCTGGCGCTTGTCGCGTTAGCGACCATTGGCCACTTGCTTGAGTGGGTGGTCGGGCTGTTAGCTTGATGCATCATCGTTTGGAGGAGCGAGCATGAGCGATTTCATCGAGCATTGCCTGGGCCGCGTCCTGGCTCTGCAAGTGCGGTTGTATGCCTGCCAGGCACGGCTGGCCGACTGTACCGATACCGAGGCATTGCACGATTTACGCATCGCCCTGCGGCAATTGCGCAGCCTGTTGCGTCCGTTACGCGGTTTGCCGGCTGTAGATGTTCTGGAGCAGGGAGCAGCGGTGCTGGGCCGCCTCAGTGGGCCACTGCGTGATCGCGAAGTCCTGGTAGCCGAACTGGCACGAATGGGCTTGGCCCATCTGGCGCCTGTCGATGAGGCGCAGCGCGCCGCAGGCTACGCTGCCATTGCCAGTAGTCGCGAGTTGGCGGACCTGATGCTGTTGCTCGACGGCTGGCCGGCGAATTGGCGTGAAGCCGCCAGGCAAGGCCAGTTGAACGATATAGACAAACGCATCCGGCGTCGCCTGCGCCGTCAGCAACGACAACTGGCCCGTGCGTTGCTCGATCCGGCGCATGATCGTCACCGCCTGCGCCTGTTGATCAAGCGCGTGCGTTACGCCGCTGAAACCTACCCCGCACAAAGTCGTTTGAGCAAGGCGGCGCAGCTCAGGCTCAAGCTTGCGCAAAGCGCGCTGGGTGACTGGCATGATCGGCTGCAGTGGCTGGCACAGGCCGATGCGATGGTGTCCCTGGAACCTTGCCGGGCCATCTGGCTGCAGGCTCTGCTGACTGCCGAGGGGCGCGCCGATGATGCCTTGCTGGCGCTGTATGGCGACCTGCCGAACGCGGGTAAAGGTGTCATTCTCGCCGCAAATATGACCGAATAGGCATCCTTGTAGACTATCGTTCAGTCGTCAGCATCCCCTAAGATCGTCGCCATCGATGAATGCCGAGGTGCGTATGATCTTTTCCGAAATACTTGAGGCGGTGCGCCGCGATCCCGATGCCGTGGTGATCCCGGCTGATTGGGGGCAGGGCCGCGCCAGTTTCGGCGGCCTGGTGGCGGCTCTGGCGTTCGAGGCCATGCGCGCCAAGGTGCCGCAGGGCCGACCGGTACGCTCGCTGGCTATTACCTTCGTCGGCCCCGTGGCGCCGGATGTTCCCGTCAGTTTCCAGGCCGAGGTGCTGCGCGAGGGCAAGGCGGTCAGCCAGATGTTCCTACGCGCGGTTCAGGACGGACAGGTGGTGACCGTGGTGCAGGGCAGCTTTGGCGCATCGCGCCCTTCGGCGATTGCCGTGGAGGCGCTTGCCGCACCGCAGATCACGCCGGTCGAGCAGTGCCAGGAGTTGCCCTACGTGCGCAACGTCACGCCGGAGTTCACGCGCTTTCTGGCCATGCGCTGGGGAATTGGCGGCATGCCTTTCAGCAATACGCCATCGCGGCAGATGGGCGGCTGGGTGCGTTTGCGTGGTGAGCGCGAGCCGCAGATGCTCAGCGAGGCGCACTTGCTGGCACTGGTCGATGCCTGGCCGCCTGCAGTGCTGCCCTATCTGAAAAGCCCGGCGCCGGGCAGCTCGCTGACCTGGACCATCGAGTTCGTCCAGCCGCTACACACACTTAGCAGCGAAGACTGGTGTCTGTATCGCGCGGATATCGAACATGCCCGCGATGGTTACGGGCACGTGGCGGCGGCGATGTGGACACCTGCAGGTGAGCTGATCGCCTTGAGCCGGCAGACCGTGACCGTATTTGCCTGATTCAGTGGCGCCGGCGTTGGCGCCAGGCGCGCCACCACGCGCCGCTGAAGAGAAAGCGCGGGAACGTCACGCACTGCTCCAACAGCAGACGCTTCAGCGCATCGCTCTTGCTGGCGAAGGGTTCCGCAGGCTGTTGCTCCAGTCTGTGGCCGTGAGCTTGCAGCGCCAGGGAGGCGATCAGGCCGATGCTGCCCAGTGCCAACGGCACGAACCGCAGATGCCATAGGCCGATCAGCAGCAGTATCAGCGACAGGAGGAACAGTGGCACGGCGATCAGGTGCAGCAGCAGATTGGTGGGATGCCGATGCTGGCTGGCGTAATGGCGCCATTGCCAGGCCAGCAGGTTGGGGTGACGTTTGCTCATGGGACGATCCTCGACTCGATGAGACGAGTCTAGGATCGCCGCCAATGCAGAGCGAATTGCTCCTGGCTATGGCGCAGATAGGCTTATGCCTAAAGGGCCACCTCTACAGGCGCAACTGGCCGATGGCCCTGTTCAGTTCGCCTGCCAGCTGGGCGAGCTGCTGACTGGTGGCGGCCGATTCGAGGGTCTGGCCAACGGTCTGTTCGGTGACGTCACGAATGCCCACCACCGAGCGGCTCATCTCTTCGGCCACCTGGCTCTGCTGTGTGGCGGCCACGGCGATCTGTGTATTGCTGTCGCGCATCAGCGCCACGGCGGCGGTGATCGCCGCCAGCGACTCGCCGGCTTCTTGCGCCAGTTGTACGCAATGGTTGGCGTTCTCCGAGCTTTCGCGCATGAACTCCACGGCGTCGCGGGAGCCAGCCTGCAGGTTGCCGATCATCTGGGTGATTTCGTCGGTGGAGTCCTGCACGCGCTTGGCCAGGTTGCGCACCTCGTCGGCGACCACGGCGAAGCCGCGGCCCATTTCACCGGCGCGGGCGGCCTCGATGGCGGCATTGAGGGCGAGCAGGTTGGTCTGTTCGGCGATGCCGTGAATCACACCGACCACGCGGCTGATGTGCTGGCTGTCTTCGGCCAGGCGCTCGATGCTGGCGGCGCTTTGGCGTACGCCCTGCGACAGGGCAGCGATGGATTGCTCGACCCGTTCCACCACCTGCTGGCCTGCGCGCGCTAGCTGATCGGCATTGAGCGACTGATCGCGGGTGGTGCCAGCGTGATCGGCGATATGCTGCACGGTCGCTGACATCTCGTTGATTGCGGTGGCAGCCTGATCGGTTTCACTTTGCTGGCTGAGCATGCCCTGGCGCACCGCCCCCATGCGCTCGGCCATATCGCGGGTGCCACTGTTCAGCTCGCCCGCCACCTGGCCGACGGTGCCGACCACGCGCTGATAGCCGGCCTGCATGGCGTTGAAGGCGGCGGCCATCTGGCCGACTTCGTCACGACTGCTCAGCGGTACGCGCAGGGACAGGTCACCGCTGCGCTCGGCTTGCAGTATCACGTCCTTGAGGGTGTTGAGGTGGCTCAAGAGAAAGCGGATCAACAGCTGCGAAGCAGCCAGCAGCAACAGCATCAACACGGCGACTGCGACGGCATAGGTCAGCGCATGCTGGGCGAACAGGTCGAGCAGGCTGGGTGCGCGCGCCACGATCGCCAGGGTACGTCCATCGCTGAGGGTGACGTGCTGCGCCCCGATCACGGGGGAGTCGCCGAACCGGGCGTCATGCTTCACTGCCTGCCAGCCGCTGGCGTCGGGGGTACCTCGAGCGCCCGGCAGGCTAGCATTGCCTTGCAGCATCTGGATGCTGCTCGAGTTGGGCAACGCAGCCTGCTGCGGCCACTGCTGAAGCAGGCGCGCCTGCTCGATTGCAGCCTGCCTGGCATCGGCGCTGCGTGCCTGTTGCTCGGTATGCAGGGCGAACAGCACTAGCATCAGGCTGATGACGAAGGCGACGGCGTTGACCGCCCAGAATTTGTACTTGAGAGAAAGATCGCTGATCCAGGCGCCCATGCTGTTGTTATCCGTCTCGCTGCGTTCGCTATTGGCCAAGTGCCAGCAGTATGCATCGGTAAACAGCCAGGGTCTTGACGCCAATCAATACTCTGGCGCCTTAGTCTTCCACTATGGCTGGCATATCGAAGAACGCTCGTGCACAGGCTGTGGTCTGTGCCGCCAGGGTTTCCTCGCTTTGCCCGCGGTGCAACGCCACCTCCCGCAGCACCTCGCCGAGATAGGCTGGTTCGTTACGCCCGCTCTTGGGCTTTGGCCGCAGGCTGCGCGGTAACAGGAAGGGCGCATCGGTCTCCAGCATCAGGCGCTCGCCGGGGATATCCTTGAGCAGCGGATGTAGATGCGTACCGCGACGTTCGTCGCAGACCCAGCCGGTGATGCCGATATGCAGGTCGAGATCGAGATAGGCATAGAGTGCAGAGCGTTCGCCAGTAAAGCAGTGCACCACGGCCGCTGGCAGTCGGTCACGATAGTCACGCAGGATTTCCAGCAGGCGCTGGCTGGCTTCACGCTCATGCAGAAATACCGGCATCTGCAGTTCGACGGCCAGGGCCAGCTGTTCTTCCAGTGCTTTTTCCTGTACCGGGCGTGGCGAGAAGTCGCGATCAAAATCCAGTCCGCATTCGCCTACGGCGCGCACTTGTGGCTCGGCCAGTAACGTCTTGAGCGTGCGGCTGCTGGCGCCATTCCACGAGCTGGCGTCGTGCGGGTGAACCCCCGCGGTGCTAAACAGGCGCTGGCCGCTGCTATCCAACTGTCGGCAAAGTGCGAGGCTGGCCTCGCTTTCATTCAGACTGGTGCCGGTCAGTACCAACTGACACACCCCGGCTGCATAAGCGCGTTCGAGTAGCGCCTCGGCCTGCACCGCGAGGCTGGGGTGGGTGAGATTGACGGCAATATCGATGAGTTGCATGGTGCCACCTATTGAACGCGAAGGGGCAGAATAGCAGATGCCATCCGTTCGTCAGGAAGTCGATTTAAAACAATAAGTTGGTCGCTGTTTTTAAGGTTGATGCAAGGTTGTGGGGTGGCGCGGCAGCGCTCTGCTGTGCCAATCTCCGCGCCCCTGCCGGCCTTGGAACTTGTTTGGCGGGTATACGGTCAGTAGCCGTCTGTCGCGCATCGGCGTACAGCAGCCACCAACCGGATGAGGCTTCGGCGGCCTACCGCCTTCCCTGGAGAGTCGATGTCGCGATTGCTGCTGATCCTGTGCCTGCTGGCTGCGCTGCCGTTGTCGGTCAGTGCGCGCGTGGCCGGCCCGCCGGAGGTCGGCAGTCAGGCCCGCAGCGCGCGCGATCTGCCGACGATTCGCAGCAGCGGTGAACTGCGGGTGCTGGTCAATCAGAGCCGCAACAGCTCGGGCTCGGTCAAGGGCCAGAGCATTGGCGTCGAGTACCACCGCCTGCGGGCGTTCGAGCAGTACCTCAACCGCAATTCTCGAGATGGTCGCAGCCTCAGACTGAAGATCATCCCCAAAGCCAAGGATCAGTTGCTTGGTGCATTGCAGCGCGGCGAGGGCGACCTGGTCGCACCCGGCGAACTGCTCAATGTACGCACCGGGCACGATGTCAGCGCCAGTACGGCGATTCGCCGCGAAGTACCTTTGGTGCTGGTGTCGAAGCAGGGTAACCGGCATTACCGCAGCCTCGAACAGCTGGCCGGGCGTAGTCTTTCATTGCCAGCGGGCAGCGCCGTGGGTGATGCGCTACGGTTGATCAACCAGCAACTGGCTGATCGCAAACTGCCACCCATCGTGGTCGAGTGGGTCGACCCCAGTCTGGCCGTCGAAGATGTGCTGGAAATGGTTCAGGCCGGCATCTTCGAACGTACTGCGGTGGAGCTGCCGATCGCCGAACGTTGGGCCAAGGTGATGCCCAAGTTGCGCGTCGACAAGCATCTGATCCTGGCGCGCGACGGCGACATGAAATGGTTCGTGCGCCCCGATGCGCCAATGCTGCGTGCCAGCATCGACCGTTTCTTCAGCAGCTATCAGAGCCCGGCCGACCAGGATGCGGCGTTCCAGCGTGTCTATCGCCGCTTATACAAGGTGCATTCGCCGCTGGGGCGCACTGAACGACAGCGTCTGGAGAAGGTGCGCCCGGTGCTGCAGCAGCATGCCGAGCAGCAGGGTTTCGATTGGCTGATGCTGGCTGCGCTGGCATTCAAGGAGTCGACGTTGAACCCATCGGCGCGCGGCGCCAGCGGCGCGACCGGGCTGATGCAGATCACCCCGGCGGCAGCGCGTAGCGTCGGGGTGAGCAACATCCAGAACCTCGACGGTAACGTCCAGGCCAGCAGCAAGTACCTGGCGATGATCCGCCGCAACTTCTTCAACAGCCCGCAGCTCAACGAGCGCGAGCGCATGGCCTTCGTCCTGGCTGGCTACAACCTGGGGCCGCAGCGGGTGCAGAGCCTGCGCGCCGAGGCTCGCAGGCGTGGCCTCAATCCCAATCAGTGGTTCTTCCAGGTCGAGCGTGTGGCCATGGAGCAGATGGGCATGGGCGTGGTGAGTTATGTGAATGCGGTGAATAAGTACTACCTTGCTTATGACCGTGAGCGCTATCTGCTCGAACCGCAAAGGCAGCGTCTGACGGCCAACTAAATATTTATTTATTCGATATTAATTACCGGTATTTTGCTGTTTTTTAATCGAATAAATTGGCTATTCTGTGCGCCATCAACTCCCACACACGAAGGAAGCGCTGTAATGAACAACCTGATCAAGAACATCACCGCCACCCAGGCCAGCTTCGGCATCACCATCCTGCGTATCGTCGCCGGCATTACCTTCGCCGCCCATGGCGCGCAGAAACTGTTCGGCTGGTTCGGTGGTTATGGTCTGGCTGGCGTGGCACAGTGGATGGAGAGCATCGGTCTGGCCCCGGGCTACCTGATGGCGCTGGCGGCTGGTAGCGCCGAGTTCTTCGGCGGCGTGGCGCTGATCATCGGTCTGCTGGTGCGTCCGGCTGCGGCGGTACTGGCCGTGACCATGCTGGTGGCGATCTTCACTGTGCACTTCGCCAACGGTTTCTTCATGAGCAACAATGGCTACGAGTTCGCCCTGGCTCTGCTGGCCATCAGCGTAGCGCTGGTGTTCGAAGGCGCCGGCAAGCTGTCGGTGGATGGCAAGATCGCTCGCTGATCGAACCCTGCAATAACGAGAAGGCCCGCAAATGCGGGCCTTTTTGCGTTCAACGTCGAGCGGTCAGTTATTAGCGGCTTGCTCGGCCTTTTTCTCCTGCGCGGCGACCTGCTGCGCCAGCTCGATCATCTGCTCGCGCATCCAGCGGTTGGCCGGGTCCTGATCGGTGCTTTCGTGCCAGTAAAGGTGAGTTTCCAGGGCCGGCACATCACCGACCGGCAGGGCCACATGATGCAGGTTGTGGCGGCGGGCGAAGCGCTCCGGCACGGTCATCACCATGTCGGTCTGCTGCAGCACGCTGCCGGCCATCAGGTAGTGCTGCGAGCGCAGGGCAATCTTGCGCTGGATGCCCATCTTGCCCAGGGCCAGATCCACATAGCCGAGGCCACTACGGCGGCTGGAGATGTGGATGTGGCTCAGTGACAGGTATTCGTCGAGGCTGATCTTTTCCCTGGCCAGCGGGTGCCCCTGGCGCATGGCGCAGACATAACGATCATCCAGCAACTTGACGTGACGAACCTGCGGGTCGGTATTGAGTGGCGCGTCGACGGCAAAATCGAGACGGCCGGCGGCCAGTTCCTTGGTGGTTTCGCGGCGCTTGGCCAGGAAGCTCTCGATGCACACGCTCGGCGCCAGGCGACGCAGGCGTTGGAACAGCGGTGGCAGGAGGATCTGCTCCGACAGGTCGGTCATGCTGATGCGGTAGGTCTTGCCGGCCTGCTGCGGGTTGAAGGTGCGGCTTTCCTGCACGGAAACGCGCAACAACTGCAGGGCATTGCGTACCGGGCCGATGATGTTCTGCGCCATCGGCGTCGGCACCATGCCCTGGGCGGTACGCACGAACAGCGGGTCGTTGAAGGTTTCGCGCAGACGGGCGAGGGCGTTGGAAACCGCTGGTTGGGTAATCCCGACGATCTGCCCGGCACGGGTCAGGTTGGCCTCGGTGTAGATGGCGTCGAAGACGATGAAGAGGTTCAGATCCACCTTGGTCAGGTTCATGCCGGCAGTGCTCCAGGGGGCGTCGATATCAATCGATCATATATCGGTTATGAATGTTCATACACGCTGAAAATAGGTTAGATAAATCTTAAGCGCTGTTCTAGCATCATTTCCACAACCTCTCACCCTTTATTGCAAACAGGTAATTCCATGGATTTCGCCTATTCCCCGAAGGTTCAAGAGCTGCGTGAGCGCGTCAGCGCATTCATGGAGGCGCACGTCTACCCGGCTGAAGCGGTGTTCGAGCAGCAGGTAGCCGAAGGTGATCGTTGGCAGCCGACCGCGATCATGGAGGAGCTGAAGAACAAGGCCAAAGCCGAAGGTCTGTGGAATCTGTTTCTGCCCGAGTCGGACTACGGTGCCGGCCTGACCAACACCGAATACGCACCGCTGGCGGAGATCATGGGGCGTTCGCTGATCGGCCCCGAGCCGTTCAACTGCGCCGCGCCGGATACCGGCAACATGGAAGTGCTGGTGCGCTACGGCAACGAGGCGCAAAAGCAGCAATGGCTGGAGCCGCTGCTGTCCGGCGAGATTCGCTCCGCCTTTGCCATGACCGAGCCGGGCGTGGCCTCGAGCGACGCCACCAACATGCAGGCCAATGCTCGCCGCGAGGGCGATGAGTGGGTGATCAACGGTCGCAAATGGTGGACCTCCGGTGCCTGCGACCCGCGCTGCAAGGTGATGATCTTCATGGGCCTGACCAACCCGGACGCGCCGCGCCACCAGCAGCACTCGATGATCCTGGTGCCGATGGATGCGCCGGGCGTCACCGTACTGCGCCCGCTGCCGGTGTTCGGTTATGACGACGCGCCGCATGGCCATGCCGAAGTGCTGTTCGAGAACGTGCGCGTGCCCTACGAGAGCGTACTGCTCGGTGAAGGGCGTGGCTTCGAGATCGCCCAGGGGCGCCTCGGCCCGGGCCGCATCCACCACTGCATGCGTTCGATCGGCATGGCCGAGCGCGCCCTGGAACTCATGTGCAAGCGCGCTGTTTCGCGGACCGCCTTTGGCAAGCCGCTGGCGCGCCTGGGTGGCAATATCGATCACATCGCCGATTCGCGCATGGAGATCAACCAGGCGCGTCTGCTGACCCTGAACGCGGCCTACATGATGGATACCGTGGGCAACAAGATCGCCGCCAGCGAAATCGCCCAGATCAAGGTGGTGGCGCCCAACGTGGCGCTCAAGGTGATCGACCGGGCGATCCAGATGCACGGCGGCGCGGGCGTCTCCAACGACTTCCCGCTGGCCTACTGGTACGCCATGCAGCGCACCCTGCGCCTGGCCGATGGCCCGGACGAGGTGCACCGCGCAGCCATCGGCAAGTTCGAGATTGGCAAGTACGTGCCGCGCGACGTGATGAAAGCCAGCCGCTGATCCCGCAAGCCAAAGCAAAGAGGCCCGCATCTGCGGGCCTCTTTGTTCGTGAACCGTCGACGCTGCTGCTCGGTCGTCCGGCTACGCCGTTTCTCAGTGTTGCGGGGCTTTCTGGTCCCGGGTATTGAGCAGCGACAGGATCACCCCGCCTGCCAGCAGCCCCAGGGTGACGCCAAGCGAGAGCAGGGCGGGAACCTTGATCAGGTCGTGCAGGAAGATCTTGCCGCCGATATACATCAGCACCAGCGCCAGGGCGTACTTCAGGTAGATGAAGCGGTGCATCAGTGCAGCCAGGGCGAAATACAGCGCGCGCAGGCCGAGAATGGCGAAGATGTTCGAGGTGTAGACGATGAACGGGTCCTGCGAAATGGCCAGTACCGCCGGCACGCTGTCCACTGCGAACACCAGGTCGGCCAGTTCGATCAGCACCAGCGCCAGCAGCAGCGGGGTGGCATAGAGCAGCGGCTTGCCACTGACCTGATCCTTCAGGCGCACCAGGAACTTGCCTTCGTGCAGCTCATCGGTGACGCGAATGTGCTTGCGCACGAAGCGGATCACCGGATTCTGCGCAAGGTCCGGGTGCGATTCTTCGTCACCACCGCTGCGCAGCATCTTGACGCCGCTGAACAGCAGGAAGGCGCCGAAGAGATAGAGAATCCAGTCGAACTGCTGCACCAGGGCCGTGCCCAGACCGATCATGATCGCGCGCAGCACGATCACCCCGAGAATGCCCCAGAACAGCACGCGGTGCTGGTACTTACGCGGGATGTTGAAGTAGCCGAGGATCATCGCCATGACGAAGACGTTGTCCATCGACAGCGATTGCTCCACCAGGAAGCCGGTGTAGTACTCCATCGCCTTGGTACCGCCGAGCTGCCACCAGATCCAGCCGCCGAAGGCGACGCCGACACTGAAATAGCCGGAATACAGCAGCAGGCTCTCGCGCATCTCGATTTCATGCTGATCGCGATGCAGCACGCCGAGGTCGAGTACCAGAAGGGTGATGATCAGTACCAGAAAGGCCAGCCAGAACCAGCCGGGGGTACCGAAGATGGGGGATGTCAAAAAGGCAAGTAGAGCGTCCATGAGCCCTCCCTTATGTCTGCCTGAGTTGAAAGAAATCGACTCAGTGACTCCGACATCACGGTGAGAAAACTCACCGCCAGAGGGGCCCGGCGTCACGCGCTGCAAAGACTAGCGCCGAGCCCTTACTCTGCCAAGCCCTTTGTAAGGAAATATTTTCAGGCGTCAGTAGACCCATACTTCGACACGGCGATTACGGATGCGGCCATTGTTCTGATCATTGGCCGCCACCGGTAGCTCGCTGCCCATACCGGTGATTTCACGAAACAGTACGCCTTGTTTGGCCAGCTCGCGGCGCACGGCCATGGCGCGCAGTTTCGACAGCAGTTCGGCGCGCTCGGGGTCGCTCTTCGGATCGCCGAAACCCACCAGCACCACCTTGTCCTGCAGCTTGTCGTACTGCTTGAGATAGTCCAGCACCCGCTGCAAATCACGATGGGCCTTGTTATCCAGCGTTGCGCTGCCTTCCTGGAAGCGGAAGTTCACCGACAGGCGCTGCGCCTGCTTTGCCAGTTGCTGGTACTCCGCTGGCATCTGCGCATCCGCGGCGACCTTGACCGCCTGGACGGTCTGGGCGATGAAACCGCTGTTGTCGACAATGGCCTGGCCGCGTGGGCTGTGGGCGAAGTCGATCAGCGCGCGCGCCCAGGGATTGGCCAGTTGCGGGTCGTTGTAGAGAAACAGGCGGCGTGCCAGAGGATAGTCCTCGGTGGCGATCAGCGTGGTGCTCGGTGGCATCGGCTGAGAATTGCCCGCAGCGACGGCGACAGCCTTGGCCTGGCGGATGTAGGGCAGGCCAATGAAACCGATGCCATTGGCATCGCTGCTCACCGCATCGGACAGTTGGGCGCTGGATTCGAAGCGTTGCGCGCCGGCGGCGAGTGTGCGCCCGCCTGGAGCCAGCACCAGCTCCTTGAAGGTGTCGTAGGTGCCGGAATTGTCATCGCGTGCGTAGGGGCGAACCTTGCCGGGTTTGCCGCCCAGCGCAGCCCAGTCTCCGATCTCGCCGGAAAACAGCTGCGCGATCTGCTCCACACTCAGCGTTCCAATCGGGTTCGATGGATGGACGATGATCGCCAGACCATCGATGGCGATGACCTGTTCACTCTGCGGACTGCGCAGATCGCCAAGGGTCGCCAGGGTAGCGGCTTCGCCATCCTTGATCGGCCGCGACGAGGCGGCCAGATCGGCGCTGCCGTCCTTGAGCGAGGTAAAACCGGTGCCAGAGCCGTGAGCGGCGACTTCGACTATCACCTGGCGGCCGTCGGCCCGTCGCGCGAGCAGGCGCTGCTCGTTTTCCCGGGCACCTTCTTCGCTGTGGATATCGTGCAGGCCCTGAGCTTCGAACAGCCCTTTGACCAGCTCCGGGCCGAGCTTGGCACCAATGGTATTGGAGCCCTGGATGCGCAGTACCGGTTGGTTGCCCTCGGAGGCTGGTAGTGCGGCGAAGACGGAAAGAGGCAGGGCGTAGCAGATGAAACCGATCAGCAGCAGGGACAGAGTACGACCCCAGAGGTCGCGGTCGGCGGACAGGGCGCGCGGCATGCGGCAGGCACCTTCTAGTGGGTGAGAGAAAGTGCCGCGCAGATTAAGTCAGTCAGATTGCAGTCATGTGACGGGGCGCGTCATCTCACGCGCCCCCAGTTTCAGTTCAGTTCCAGCCAGATCGGCGCATGGTCCGATGGCTTGTCCATTCCACGCAGGTCGTAATCGATGCCGGCATCCTTGAAGCGCGCCTGCAACGGCTGGCTGGCGAGGATCACGTCGATGCGCAGGCCGCGCTTTGGCTCGTCTTCGAAGCCGCGACTGCGGTAGTCGAACCAACTGAAACGGTCATTCACCTCGGGGTTGAGGTGGCGGAAGCTGTCCACCAGGCCCCAGCTCTTCAGCGTCGCCAGCCACTCGCGTTCCTCCGGCAGGAAGCTGCACTTGCCGGTTTTCAGCCAGCGCAGGCGATTGGGCTCGCCGATGCCGATGTCGCAATCTTCCGGGCTGATGTTGATGTCGCCCATCACTACCAGCGCCTGCTGCGGATCGAAGTGCTCCACCAGCAGTTGCTGCAGGTCGGCGTAGAAGCGCTGCTTGGCCGGGAATTTCACCGGGTGGTCACGGCTTTCGCCCTGCGGGAAATAGCCGTTCATGACAGTGACCGGGTTGCCATTGGCATCGGCGAAGGTGCCGTAGATGAAGCGGCGTTGAGAGTCTTCTCCATCGCCGGGAAACCCCTTGTACAGGCTCAGTGGCTCCTGACGCGAGAGCAGGGCGACGCCATAGTGGCCTTTCTGGCCGTGGTAATGCACGTGGTAGCCGAGCTGGCGGATCTCGGCTTCGGGGAACTGCTCATCGGCCACCTTGGTTTCCTGCAGGCCGATCACGTCCGGCTGGTGTTTTTCGATCAAGGCTTGCAATTGATGAGGGCGCGCACGCAGGCCATTGATATTGAAAGAGACGATTTTCATGGGCAGCGGGTCCTGGGCAAAAGGCGATGCTAGCCGATCCTCGGCGCTCGCGGCCAGCGCCTGGCGGGCGTGATGAGGTGGTGCTAAGTTGGCTGGGACGCGCCTGACCCACAACGCATAACAACAGAGGTCTGCCATGCCCAACAACGCTCCAGCAGAAGTGCGCATGCTCGATGGTGGTTACGCCCGCGAGGTCCGTTCGCTGCTCTACCACGCCTATCGCCACGAGCCGACCTTCGCCTACCTGTTCGAAGCGCAGCGACCGGGTTTTGATCAGCGTGTGCGCGCGACGATTCGCGAACTTGTGCAGCAGCACTTCGCCGAGGATCAGCCGGCCATTGGCCTGCTGATCGATGACCGCCTGATCGGCGCAGCGCTGATCGCGCCACCGCAGCGCCGTCTGGATATCACCGAAAGCTGGGGGTGGCGTCTGCGCATGCTGCTGAGCACCGGTTTCAGCTGCACCAAGCGCTATCTCGAGTACCACGATGCGGTGCTTACCAGTCTGCCGCCCGGGCCTTACCACGTGCTGCCGCTACTGGGCATTCACCCCGAGTTTCAGGGGCAGCATCGCGGCGAGCAGTTGCTCGAGGCGCTGCACGACTGGTGTGCCCAGGACAGCGGCTCGCAAGGCGTGGTGCTGGATACCGGCAATGCGCGCTATCTGGATTTCTACCGGCGCCAGGGCTACGAGGAAATCGGCGAGCTGGCCATAGGCCCGGTGGTCGAACACGTGTTCTTTCATCCCAACCCACAACCGGTGGTCAGAGCCAGCGCCTGAACTGCGGCTGTCTGGCGCGCGTTCAACGGCTCTGGCGTGGGCTCCGCTCCGTGGTAGCATCCTCCGCCATGAGCGTATATGGACATTTTCAGCGTAGCCTGGCGCTGCTGCTGATCAGTACGGGTGCTTTCGCAGCGAGCGAACTCGACGTACGAATCACCCCGAGCAATTCGGCTCTCAAGGCCAATATCGAAGGTTATGTCGGCAGCCTCGATGGGCGTGATGCGCAGTCGTTGCGGCGCTTGCGGCGTATCGCCGAGAACGAGGCCGACAAGGCGGCTCAGGCCCTGGGTTATTACCAGGCGCGCATTCGTAGCCGTATCGAAGAGGGCGCAACGCCGCGCCTTGTGATCGAGGTCGAGCCCGGCGAGCGCATTCGCCTGCGCAACGTGGACATTCGTATCGAAGGGCCTGCCAGCGAGCTGTCTGCTTTTCGTGTACCCAGTGCCGGTCGTTTGCAGCCAGGCTCGGTGCTCAACCATGGGCGCTATGAGGATGCCAAGCGACTGATCCAGAATCAGGCCTCGCGCTACGGCTTCTTCGACGGCCGATTCTCCCGGCAGCGCCTGGAAATCGATCCGGCTGCCGGGGTGGCCGATATCGAGCTGGTGTTCGTCAGCGGGCCGCGTTACAGCCTGGGCGATATCGCCTTCAGCGGTGACTTCCCGTTCGATGAAGAGCTGCTGCTGCGCATGGTGCCGTTCGATCCGGACACACCCTACGACTCCGAATTGATCGCCGAGCTGTATCAGGCGCTGCAGTCGAGTGGCTATTTCGAATCGGTGCGGGTCGACGCCATCCCGACCCAGGCCGACCAGTTGCGTATTCCAGTGGCGGTGGCGCTGCAGGTGCGAGAGCCGCGCACCATGGGCCTGGGACTGGGCTTTTCCACCGACGTCGGGCCGCGCCTGCGCGCCAACTGGACGCGCCACTGGCGCAATCCGCAGGGGCACAGCTACGGGGTGGAAACCGAATTGTCCGCTCCCAGACAGAACGTTGGCCTGTGGTACGACATTCCCGGTGACCCGCCACTGACCGACAAACTGCGCCTGGCCGGCGGTTATCAGTATGAGGAGCTGGCCAGCAAGGACAGCTTGAGCCGGCTACTTACCCTCGGTCCGGAATGGCACAGCCAGCGCTCCGGTGGCTGGCAGCGCGTGCTGTCGGTGAAATGGCAGCGTGAGGAATATCGCCTGGGTGACGATTCCGGGCTGAGCACCCTGTTGATGCCGGGCGTCAGCTACTCGCTGCTGCGCAGCGACAACCGCCTCGACCCGAATCAGGGCTACCGCGTGCAGTTCGACTTGCGCGGCGCTGTCGATGGCGTGCTGTCCGACGCCAACGTGCTGCACGGTAACGTCATGCTCAAGGGCCTGACTACCGTATTCGATAATCACCGTCTGCTCGGGCGGGTGCAGTTTGGCGGTACCGAAACCAATGGTTTTTCTGCCGTGCCGCCGTCGCTGCGCTTCTTCGCCGGTGGCGATCAGAGCGTGCGCGGTTACGACTATCAGAGTCTGTCGCCGGAGAACAATCGCGGCGACAAGATTGGTGGCCGCTACCTGTTCACCGCCAGCGCCGAGTACCAGTACAGCCTCACCGACAAGTGGCGCCTGGCGACTTTCATCGACCAGGGCAATTCCTTCAATTCGCTGGACATTCCCACCTTGAAGACCGGCGTCGGCTTCGGCGTGCGCTGGGTTTCACCGGTGGGCCCGCTGCGCCTGGACCTCGCTCATGCGCTAGACGACGACGGTGGCGTACGCCTGCATTTCTCCATGGGGCCTGAGCTATGACCCGGCGCCTGTTGAAGTGGCTGGCCGGCGGTCTGCTCGGTCTGGTGTTGCTGCTCGTCGCGGCCCTGTGGGCGCTGCTGGGCACCCAGGGTGGCAGTCGTTGGCTGCTGGCCCAGGTGCCAGGCCTGCAAGTCGACAACTTCGCAGGGCGTCTGGGCGGTGCCTGGCAGGTCGATGCGCTGATCTGGCAGCAAGACGATATGCGGGTTGAGCTGCAGCAGCTGGACATGGCCTGGTCACCGTCCTGCCTGCTGCGCCTGACGCTGTGCCTGGATCGTCTGCATCTGCAGCAGGTGGCCGTGACCCTGCCCGACAGTGGGGAGGCCAGCGATGAGCCGTTGAGCCTGCCGAACCTCAACCTGCCACTGCGCTTGCAAATGGGCGATATCCAACTGGGCGAACTGCGCCTGGACGGCCAGACGCAACTGAGCGATCTCGAACTGAGCGCCAGTTGGAACGAGCAGGGTGTGGAGCTGCAGCGCCTGGTCTTGCAACGTGATGACCTGAGCCTGGACCTCAGTGGCCAGCTGACGCCGCAGGGCGATTGGCCCTTGGCCCTGAGCGGCCGCCTGCAGTTACCGGAAGTCGATGGCAAGGCCTGGCAGGTGGCACTGCAGGTAGCTGGCGAATTGCAGCGCAGCCTGAAGATCGAGGCTGACAGCAGCGGTTATCTCGACGCCCGTCTCGAAGGACAGGTGCAGGCGCTGGCCGAGCACCTGCCCGCCGAACTGCGCCTGACCAGCCAGGATTTTCAGGCCAGCAGCGCCTTGCCGCAGACGCTGCACCTGCAGGCGCTGACGTTGTCGGCAAAGGGTGACCTGAGCAGCGGCTATCGAATCGACGGCAGCTCCACTCTGCCCGCCGAGCAGGCGCCGATGCCGCTGACCCTGCGCGGCAGGGTCGATGCCAGGGGCGCGGATATCGAATTGCTGCGCATCGAAGCCGAGGATCAGCAGCATCTGCAGCTCAGCGGTACGCTCGCCTGGAGTGAGGCGTTTCAGGCCGACGCCACGCTCGATTGGCTGAATTTCCCCTGGCAGCGTCTGTACCCGCTGGACGAGCCGCCACCCGTGGCGCTGCAGCAACTGCAGGCAGAAGTCAGCTATAGCGAAGGCAATTACCTGGGTAACTTCGCTGCGCAGCTTAAGGGGCCGGCAGGGGACTTCAGCCTGAGCAGTCCGGTCAGTGGCGATCTCGGCCAGGTCAGCCTGCCGCAATTGCAGTTGGTGGCTGGCCAGGGCCGCGCCGAAGGGGTGGTCAAGGTCGGTTTTGCCGACGGCGTCGACTGGCAGGCCATGCTGCAGCTCAGCGCCCTCGACCCGGGTTATTGGCTGGCTGAGATGCCGGGTAATCTGGCAGGGCCGCTGAATACCTCGGGCAGCTTCAATGCCGGTGCGCTGCAAGCCAAGGCCGATATCGACCTCAATGGCCGTCTGCGTGGCCAGCCCGCGCAATTACAAGTGCAGGGCGCCGGTAGCGGCGAGCAGTGGCAGCTCGAGCAATTGCTGGTGCGTCTGGGCGACAACCGGATCAGCGGCCAGGGCGCGCTGGATCAGCGTTTGCGTGGCCAGCTACAACTGGCCTTGCCGCGTCTGGGGCAACTCTGGCCCGGTCTGCAAGGGCAGATACAGGGCCAGCTGTCCGTGGCGGGCACCTTGCAGGCGCCGCAAGGCCAGCTTGCGCTGAGTGGGGAGCGTCTGGCCTTTGGCGACCCCAGCCTGCGGCGACTGCAGTTGGACGCGACGCTGGATGCCCGCCAGCAGGCGCGCATCGGTTTGAATCTGCGTGGCATCCGCATCGGCGATACCTACCTTGGGCGCCTGCAGGCCGATGGTCGTGGCGATCAGCGTCGCCAGGCGCTGGACATCGATTTGCAAGGTCCGCTGTTGCAGCTGGCGTTGGCCCTGGACGGCAGCTTGAGCGAGCAGGGCGACTGGCGCGGTCGTATTGCCAGTGGCCGTGTGCAGAGCGGCGGGCAGGATTGGCAATTGCAACAGGTGGCGACCCTGGAGCGCCTGGCCAGCGGCCGCATGAACCTGGGCGCGCATTGCTGGCAGTCCGGCGATGCCAGCCTGTGCGGCGGGCAGCAGCGGCTGATGCCACAGCCCAGCCTGGACTGGCGCCTGGAGAATTTCCCCTTGGCCAGCCTGCAGCCCTGGCTGCCCGAGGACTTTGCCTGGCAGGGGCGGCTGGATGGTCAGCTGAAAGTCGAGCTACCCGACAGCGGTCCCAACGGCCAGATCAGGCTCGATGCCGGCGGCGGCAACCTGCGTATTCGTCAGCCGGATGAAGAGCAGTGGCTGGACTTTCCCTACGACAGCCTGCGCCTGGACAGCACGCTGCGCCCTCAGCGGGTAGACAGCGAACTGCGTTTCGTCAGTAGCCGCCTGGGTGAGCTGCTGCTGCAGGCGCAGATCGACCCACGCCCGGCGAGCAAGCCGGTCAGCGGCGAGTTTCGATTGAGCGGGTTCGATCTCGCCGTGCTGCGTCCCTTCGTACCCATGGCGGAAAGGCTCGAAGGCAAGCTGCAGGGCAGCGGCAATATAAGTGGCCAGCTGCTGGCGCCGCAGATCAACGGCCAGCTGCGCCTGGACGGCGGCGAGCTGTCCGGCAGCGAACTGCCGATCAGCCTGGAGAACCTGCAATTGCAGGCGCTGATCGCGGGCGAGCAGGTGCAGCTCTCCGGCGATTGGCGCAGCGGTGAGCAGGGGCGTGGCAATCTGCGTGGCGAACTGACCTGGGCCGAGGGGCTGAGCGGCGATCTGGTATTGCAGGGACAGCGCTTGCCGGTGAAGGTCGAGCCGTATGCCGAGCTGGAAGTCGAGCCTGATCTGCAATTGCAACTGCGTGCCCAGCGTCTGGCCGTCAGCGGCAAGGTTGGTGTGCCGCGTGGTTTGATCAGCGTACGTGAACTACCGCCGTCGACGGTCAAGGTTTCCGGTGATGCACGGGTGGTCGGTCGTGAAACCCCGGAAGCTGAGCAGGGCATGGGCGTCGCCATGGATGTCGATGTCGAGGTGGGGCAGGACAAGCTGGCCTTCAGCGGTTTTGGCCTGACTGCCGACCTGCGTGGACGCGTGCACATCGGCGATAACCTCGATACCCGCGGTGAACTGGATCTGGTCAACGGCCGCTATCGCGCCTACGGCCAGCGCCTGACCATTCGCCGCGCGCGCCTGCTGTTCACCGGACCTATCGATCAGCCGTTCCTCGATGTGGAAGCGATTCGCCGGGTCGACACGGTCGTCGCCGGTATCCGTCTGTCCGGCAGCGCCGAGCAGCCGAGCACCACGGTCTTCGCCGAGCCGGCCATGAGCCAGGAACAGGCGCTGTCCTATCTGGTGCTGGGCCGGCCTTTGGGGCAAAGCACGGGGGACAACAACATGCTTGGCCAGGCAGCGCTGGCGCTCGGTCTGGCCGGCAGCAGTTCGCTCACCACCAGCCTGGCCACCAGTCTGGGTATTCAGGATTTTCAGCTCGACACCGAGGGCAGTGGCGTGACCACCAGCGTGGTGGCCAGCGGCAATATCACCGAGCGCCTGAGCCTGCGTTACGGCGTGGGTGTGTTCGAGCCGGCCAACACCATCGCTCTGCGTTACGAGCTGAGCCGGCGCCTGTACCTTGAGGCCGCCAGCGGTCTGGCCAGCTCGCTCGACCTGTTCTATCGCCGGGACTTCTGATGGTCGCGCCACCTTTATGCTAAATCCCTACATGGCTGCGGGTGTATCGGCGGCGCTTCTGCGCTAGTCTGGATGCATGGTCGGGCCGTGACCTGCCATTCGATGGAGCATTCGCCACGGCGAACCCCATGTCACACATTTGCCCTTCAACTCCCTGAACGATAAGGAAACTCCCATGGCGCAAGTCACTCTCAAAGGCAACCCGGTGCAGGTCGACGGCCAACTGCCGCAGGCCGGCCAACAGGCACCAGCGTTCAGCCTGGTCGCTGGTGACCTGAGCGACGTCACCCTGGCCAGCCTGGCTGGCAAGCGCAAGGTGCTGAACATCTTCCCCAGCGTCGACACCCCGACCTGCGCTACCTCCGTGCGCAAGTTCAACGCCGAAGCCGGTCAACTGAACAACACCGTGGTGCTGTGCATCTCCGCTGACCTGCCGTTCGCCCAGGCACGCTTCTGTGGTGCCGAAGGTCTGGAAAGCGTGGTCAACCTGTCCAGCCTGCGTGGCGCCGACTTCCTCAAGAACTACGGTGTGGCCATTGCCAGCGGCCCGCTGACCGGCCTGGCCGCGCGCGCCGTGGTAGTGCTGGATGAAAACGACAAGGTGCTGCACAGCGAGCTGGTTGGCGAAATCGCTGATGAGCCGAATTACGCAGCCGCCCTGGCCGCGCTGAAGTAACTCGCAGCTGGTTCGATGAAACGGCCTGCTTCGCAGGCCGTTTTTATTTGTGCACCAAGCCGAACGTTCTGAGCACGTCGACAGTCCCTTGCCCGATCCAGATTTTTTCGCGGACTCAAACAGTTAGTAACGTAAGGGCAGCGTAAAAAGCGGGTAAATGGGCTTTGCTTGACGCGGGCCAGTGCTTATCGTGCCGACTCCCCTTAAAAGTGATATTGCGCCTGCCATGTCGAATGCTTCCCCGTCTCCATCGAATTCCTCCCGTCAATGGCTGATTGGCCTGACGTTGCTCACCGTTCTGCTTCTGCTGCTGTGGTGGTTCTGGCCGAGCAAGCCAGAAAGCCAGCAGATGGGCCGTGGCCGTTTCGGTGACATGGGGCCGGTGCCGGTGCGCGTGGCCGAGGTCAAGCAGGGCGAGTTCGCCATCGAGCTCAAGGCGCTTGGCACGGTAACTTCCTATAACACGGTCAACGTACGCTCGCGAGTCGACGGTGAACTGGTCAAGGTGCTGTTCGAGGAGGGCCAGCAGGTCAAGGCCGGCGACCTGCTGGCGGTGATCGATCCACGCCCTTATCAGGTGGCCTTGCAGCAGGCGCAGGGGGCGCTGCAGGAAAACCAGGCGCAACTGAAGAACGCCGAGCTGGACCTGCAGCGCTACAAGGGGCTGTACGACGAAGACAGCATCGCCAAACAGACCCTGGACACCCAGCAGGCGCTGGTCAATCAGTACCGTGGCAGTCTGCAGAGCAACCAGGCCGATGTCGCCACGGCCAAGCTCAACCTCGACTTCACCCAGATTCGCGCGCCCATCGACGGTCGCCTCGGTCTGCGTCAGCTGGATATCGGCAATCTGGTCAGCAGCGGCGATACCACGCCTTTGGTGGTAATCACCCAGGCCGATCCGATTGCGGTGATCTTCACCATCCCCGAGGGCGATCTGCCTGCCGTGCTGCAGCGCCGCCGCGACGGCACGATCCTGGCTGTCGAGGCCTGGGACCGTGGTGAGCGCTTGAAACTGGCCGAGGGCGTGCTGGAAAGCCTGGATAACCAGATCGACACCACCACCGGTACGGTCAAGCTCAAGGCGCGCTTCGACAACGCCGAGCAGATGCTCTTCCCCAATCAGTTCGTCAATGTGCGTCTGCGCGTTGAAACCCGTGAGGCCGCCACCATCATTCCGTCCGCTGCGGTGCAGTTCGGCACCCAGGGTACCTTCGTCTATGTCGTGGGTGACGATAACAAGGTGAGCATCCGTCAGGTCACCATCGCTGCCAGCGACGCTGAACGCAGCATGGTCAACGAGGGCGTGCAGCAGGGTGAGCGGCTGGTCATGGAAGGTACCGATCGTCTGCGTGACGGTAGTGAGGTGGAAGTGGTCGACCCGAACCTGGTGCAGAGCCCCGACGGCGCGGCTAACGAGCCGGGCGACCGCCAGGGCAAGCGCGATGGCTCTGCACGTCCGGGCGCAGCACGGAACGACGCATGAATATTTCCCGCCCCTTCATCCTGCGGCCGGTCGCCACCACGCTGTTGATGGTGGCGATCTTCCTCAGCGGTCTGATCGCCTATCGCCTGCTGCCGGTGTCGGCGCTGCCGGAAGTGGATTACCCGACTATCCGTGTGCTGACCTTATATCCAGGCGCCAGTCCGGATGTGATGACCAGCGCCGTGACGGCGCCGCTGGAGCGCCAGTTCGGGCAGATGGCCGGGCTCAAGCAGATGTCCTCGACCAGTTCGGGCGGCGCCTCGGTGATCACCCTGCGCTTCAATCTGGATGTCTCCCTGGCGGTGGCCGAGCAGGAAGTGCAGGCGGCGATCAACGCGGCGAGCAACCTGTTGCCTGGCGATCTGCCGGCGCCGCCGGTGTACAACAAGGTCAACCCGGCCGATACACCAGTGCTGACCCTGGCGGTGAGCTCAAAGACGATGCCGCTGCCGCAGGTCAACGACCTGGTCGATACCCGCCTGGCGCAGAAGCTGGCGCAAACCAGCGGTGTCGGCCTGGTGACCCTGGCCGGCGGGCAACGTCCGGCGGTGCGTATTCGCGTCAACCCGGAGGCGCTGGCGTCCTATGGCCTGAGTCTGGCCGATGTGCGCAGCCTGATCACGGCCAGCAACGTCAACCAGCCCAAGGGCAACTTCGACGGGCCCACGCGGGTTTCCCAGCTCGATGCCAACGACCAGCTGAAGTCGGTCGAGGAATATCGCGAGCTGATCCTCAGCTATCAGAATGGTGCCGCGCTGCGCCTGAAGGATGTCGCCGAGATCATCGACGGCGCCGAGAACGAACGCCTGGCCGCCTGGGCCAACCGCAACCAGGCGGTACTGGTCAATGTGCAGCGTCAGCCCGGTGCCAACGTGATTGATGTGGTCGACCGCATCCAGACCCTGCTGCCGCACCTGACCGAAGGCCTGCCGGCCAGCGTCGAGGTCAAGGTGCTCACCGACCGCACGCAGACCATCCGCGCTGCAGTGCGCGACGTACAGCACGAACTGCTGCTGGCCATTGCCCTGGTGGTGATGGTGACCTTCCTGTTCCTGCGCAAGCTGTCGGCGACCATCATCCCGTCGATCGTCGTGCCGCTGTCGCTGATTGGCACCTTCGGTGTGATGTACCTGGCCGGTTTCACCATCAACAACCTGACGCTGATGGCGCTGACCATCGCCACCGGTTTCGTGGTCGACGACGCCATCGTCATGCTGGAAAACATCGCCCGCCATCTAGAGGAGGGCGAGACGCCGCTCAACGCCGCGCTCAAGGGCGCTCGGCAGATCGGCTTCACCCTGGTCTCGCTGACCCTGTCGCTGATTGCCGTACTGATCCCGCTGCTGTTCATGGCCGATGTGGTCGGCCGGCTGTTCCGCGAGTTCGCCATTACCCTGGCCGTGGCCATCCTGATTTCCCTGGTGGTGTCGCTGACCCTCACGCCGATGATGTGCGCGCGCTTGCTCAAGGCCGAGAAACCCGAGCAGGAAGGGCGCTTCTATCGCGTCGCCGGTGGCGCCATCGACGCCATGATCGAACGCTACGGCGTGTGGCTGCAGTGGGTGCTCAGGCATCAGCCGCTGACCCTGCTGGTGGCCGTGGCGACCCTGGGCCTGACCGTGCTGTTGTATATGGCGGTACCCAAGGGCTTCTTCCCGGTGCAGGACACCGGCGTGATCCAGGGTATTTCCGAGGCGCCGCAGTCGATTTCCTTTGCCGCCATGAGCGAGCGTCAGCAGCGCCTGGCGGATGTCATCCTGCGTGATCCGGCGGTGGCCAGTCTGTCCTCGTCGATTGGCGTGGATGGCGACAATCCGACGCTCAACAGCGGCCGTCTGCTGATCAACCTGAAAACCCACGCCGAACGCGACGTCACCGCCAGTGAGGTAATCGAACGTCTGCGTCCTGAGCTGGCGAAGGTTCCCGGTATCGAGCTGTTCATGCAGCCGGTGCAGGACCTGACCATCGAGGATCGCATCAGCCGTACCCAGTTCCAGTTCACCCTGGAATCGCCCGACAGCCAGTTGCTGGAAACCTGGACGCCGCGTCTGGTCGAGGCGCTGCGCGAGCAGCCGGAGCTGACCGACGTGGCCAGCGACCTGCAGAACCGCGGCTTGCAGGTGTTTCTGGATATCGATCGTGACGCCGCGGCGCGCCTGGGCATCAACGTCGGCACTATCGACGATGCGCTGTATGACGCCTTTGGCCAACGCCAGATCAGCACCATCTACACCCAGGCCAGCCAGTACCGCGTGGTGCTGGAGAGCCGCGATGGCGGGCGTATCGGCCTGGCCGCGCTGCGTCAGATTCATGTGGCCACCGGTGACGGCCAGCAGGTGCCGTTGTCGTCCCTGGCGCATGTCGAGGAGCGTCCGGCCAGCCTGCTGGTCAACCATATCGGCCAGTTCCCGGCGGTGACCCTGTCGTTCAACCTGGCGCCTGGCGTGTCGCTGGGCGAGGCAGTGGCGGTGATCGAGCGGGTCGAGCAGGAAATCGGTTTGCCAGGCGGCATCAACACCCAGTTCCAGGGCGCTGCCGAGGCGTTCCGCGCATCGCTGTCGTCGACCTTGCTGCTGATCCTGGCGGCCATCGTCACCATGTACATCGTGCTCGGCGTGCTCTACGAGAGCTATATCCACCCGATCACCATTCTGTCCACGCTGCCGTCGGCGGGCGTCGGTGCGCTGCTGGCATTGCTGCTGACCGGTAACGACCTGGGGCTGATCGCCATCATCGGCATCATCCTGCTGATTGGTATCGTCAAGAAGAACGCGATCATGATGATCGACTTCGCCCTCGAGGCCGAGCGCAACCAGGGCATGGCACCAGAGGCGGCGATTTATCAGGCGGCGCTGCTGCGCTTTCGGCCGATTCTGATGACCACCCTGGCGGCGTTGTTCGGCGCCATCCCGCTGATGCTCGCCTCGGGCTCCGGTGCCGAGCTGCGCCAGCCGCTGGGACTGGTGATGGTCGGCGGTCTGCTGGTCAGCCAGGTGCTGACGCTATTCACCACGCCGGTGATCTACCTGTACTTCGATCGCCTGTCGCGGCGCGTCAGCGGGCGCATTGCGGCGGGGGTGGCGGTATGACCCAGACCCGTAGGAGCGGCTTCAGCCGCGAACAGGAAGGTGCAAGGGATTCGTGGCTGAAGCCGCTCCTACAGGATTGGCGAAGCCTTGGGGCCAATCACGCATGAACCTCTCCGCCCCCTTTATCCGCCGTCCGGTGGCCACGCTGCTGCTGAGCCTGGCGATCATGCTGCTCGGTGGTGTCAGCTTCGGCCTGCTGCCAGTGGCGCCGCTGCCACAGATGGATTTCCCCACCATCACCGTGCAGGCCAGCCTGCCAGGAGCCAGCCCGCAGATCATGGCCTCGACCGTGGCCACGCCGCTGGAGCGCTCGCTCGGCTCGATCGCCGGGGTCAGCCAGATGAACAGCCGCAGCAGCCAGGGCAGCACGCGGATCATGATCCAGTTCGACCTGGACAAGGACATCAACACCGCCGCGCGCGAGGTCCAGGCGGCGATCAATGCGGCGCGCGAACTGCTGCCCAGCGGCATGCGCACCATGCCCAGCTACCGCAAGATCAACCCTTCGCAGGCACCGATCATGGTGCTGTCGCTGACCAGTGCCACGCTGAACAAGGGCCAGCTGTACGACGTGGCTTCGACCATCCTGGCGCAGAAACTGTCCCAGGTCGGTGGCGTGGGTGAGGTGCAGGTCGGTGGTAGTTCGCTGCCGGCAGTACGGGTTTCCCTCGAGCCACGTCTGCTCGATCACTACGGCATCGCGCTGGACGAAGTGCGCCAGACCATCGCCGCCAGCAATGCCCTGCGTCCCAAGGGCGCGGTCGAGGACGAGCAGCGTCGCTGGCAGGTGCAGGCCAGCGACCAGTTGGCCAAGGCCGCCGATTACCTGCCGATGATCATCCGCTACCAGGACGGCGCTGCCGTGCGCCTGGGCGACGTAGCCACGGTCACCGATGGTGTCGAGGACCGCTACAACAGCGGCTTCTACAACGACAAGGAAGCGGTGCTGCTGGTGATCAATCGGCAGAGCGGGGCGAACATCCTGCAGACCATCAGCGACATCCGCGCCGAGCTGCCGGCGCTACGCGAGGTGATTCCAGCCAGCGTCGAGCTGGAAGTGGCGATGGATCGCTCGCCGGTAATCCGCGCCACCCTGCACGAGGCCGAGCAGACCCTGCTGATCGCCGTGGGCCTCGTGATCCTCGTGGTGCTGGCGTTTCTCGGGCGTTGGCGCGCTGCGCTGATTCCGGCGCTGGCGGTGCCGGTGTCGCTGATCGGCAGTTTCGCCGCCATGTACCTGCTGGGGTTCTCGCTGAACAACCTGTCGTTGATGGCGCTGATTATCGCCACCGGGCTGGTGGTGGACGATGCCATTGTGGTGCTGGAGAACATCGCCCGGCACATCCATAACGGTGAGAAGCCGATGGCGGCGGCGTTCAAAGGCACGCGCGAGGTAGGCTTCACCCTGCTGTCGATGAACCTGTCGCTGGTAGCGGTGTTCATCTCCATCCTGTTCATGGGCGGCATCGTCGAGCGACTGTTCCGTGAGTTCTCCATTACCCTGGCTGTAGCGGTGGTGATTTCCCTGCTGGTGTCGCTGACGCTGACGCCGATGCTCTGCGCGCGCTGGCTCAAGGCCGAAGACGAGCAGCCACGCGGCCGCCTGCAGCAGTGGGGCGACCGCTTGCAGACGCGGGTGCTGGCTATCTACGGGCGTTCGCTGGACTGGGCACTGCGCCATTCGTTACTGATGGTCATCAGCCTGCTGGCGACCATCGCGCTGAACGTCTACCTGTTCGTCAGCATTCCGAAGACCTTCATGCCGCAGCAGGACACCGGCCAACTGATCGGTTTTATCCGCGGCGACGATGGCCTGTCGTTCCAGGTCATGCAGCCGAAGATGGAGATTTTCCGCAAGGCGGTGCTGGCCGATCCGGCGGTGGACAGCGTTGCTGGCTTCATCGGCGGTGCCGGCGGCATCAACAACGCCTTCATGATCGTGCGCCTGAAGCCCATCAGCGAGCGCAGCGTGTCATCGCAACAGGTGATCAACCGCCTGCGCGCCAGCGTGCCGAAGGTGCCCGGTGGGCGCATGTTCCTCATGCCGGACCAGGATCTGCAGATCGGCGGGCGTGAAGGACGCAGTTCGGAGAACGAGTACATGCTGCTCTCGGGCGATCTCGATGCCCTGCGTGAGTGGCTACCCAAGGTGCGTGAAGCGCTGCGCGCGTTGCCCGAACTGACCGATATCGACGCCCGCGAGAACAGCGGTGCCCAGCAGATTCGCCTGGTGGTGGATCGCGAAGCCGCGCAGCGCCTGGGCGTGGAGATGAGCATGATCACCGCAGTGCTCAACAACGCCTTCAGTCAGCGCCAGGTTTCCACCATCTACGAAGCGCTGAACCAGTACAGCGTGGTGATGGAAATCAACCCGCTCTATGCCCAGCATCCCGAGGCGCTGGACCAGATTCAGCTGATCACCGCCGATGGCGCACGGGTGCCGCTGTCCACCTTCGCCCATTGGGAACGCAGCCTGGAAGAGGACAGGGTCAACCACCAGGGCCAGTTCGCCGCCGAGAACATCGGCTTCTCCCTGGCCGAAGGGGTCAGCCTGGATCAGGCCAGCCGCGCCATTGACAATGCCGTGGCGCGGGTCGGCCTGCCCACCGAAGTGCAGGGCATGCTGGGCGGCACCGGTGCAGCCTTCCAGCAGACCCAGGGCAATCAGCCGCTGATGATCCTGCTGGCACTGGTGGTGGTGTATATCGTGTTGGGCGTGCTCTACGAGAGCTACGTACATCCGCTGACCATCCTTTCGACCTTGCCGTCGGCCGGCGTTGGCGCCTTGCTCGCGCTGCAACTGGTAGGCATGGAGTTCAGTCTGATCTCCTTGCTGGGTCTGTTCCTGCTGATCGGTATCGTCAAGAAGAACGCCATCCTGATGGTTGATCTGGCCCTGCAACTGGAGCGCGGTGAGCGCCTGAGTCCGCAGGAGTCCATCCGCCAGGCGTGCCTGCTGCGTTTCCGGCCGATCATGATGACCACCCTGGCTGCCATCCTTGGCGCCTTGCCGCTGGTGCTGGGCAGTGCCGAAGGTTCGGAGATGCGTCAGCCGCTGGGTATCACCATCGTCGGTGGTCTGGTGCTGAGCCAGATGCTGACCCTCTACACCACTCCGGTGGTCTACCTCTACTTCGACCGTCTGCGCCATCGCGTCAACCGCTGGCGTGGCGTGCGCACCGATGCTTCGTTGGAAAATCCGTTATGAATCGAGCTCCTTTCGCCCGAACTCTTGTCTCCTTGCTGCTGGCCGGCGTACTGGGCGGTTGCGCCCTGGGGCCTGACTATCAGCGCCCCGAGCTGGCGGCACCTGCACAGTTCAAACAGGTCGAGGGCTGGAAAGCCGCCGCGCCAGCAGATGTTCTGGAGCGTGGCAACTGGTGGGCGCTGTACGGCGACGCCGAGCTCAATGCACTGGCCGAGCGCCTGCAGCTGTCCAACCAGAACCTGGCCGCCGCCGAGGCCCAGTACCGCCAGGCAAGGGCACTGGTGCGCGGTGCGCGGGCCAGCTTCTATCCAACGCTGTCCGGCAGCGCCGGGGTGACTCGGGCCGGGCAGGGTGGTGGTGACAGCACCATCCGTACCGCTGATGGCGTCACTGTCAGCGGTTCTGGAGCGTCAAGCATTTCCAAGAGTTATGACCTCAGCCTCAATGCAGCCTGGGAGCTGGATCTCTGGGGCAAGCTGCGCCGGGGCCTGGAGGCCAGCCGCGCCGAATTCGAGGCCAGCGCCGCCGATCTGGCTGCAGCGCGCCTGAGCCTGCAGAGCGAACTGGTGCAGAACTACCTGCAACTGCGCATCCTCGACGAACAGAAGCGCCTGCTCGACGCGACAGTGGCCGCTTACGCGCGCTCGCTGCGCCTGACCGAGAACCAGTATCGAGCCGGTATCGTGCCCAAGTCCGACGTGACCCAGGCCACCACTCAGCTCAAGAGCACCCAGGCGCAGGCAATCGATCTCGAGTGGCAGCGCGCGCAGCTCGAACATGCCATTGCCGTGCTGGTCGGCGTCAGCCCGGCCGAGCTGTCCATCGCACCGCGCGAGAGCCTGCCAGCGCTGCCCGAGGTACCCGTGGCGCTGCCGTCGCAACTTCTCGAACGTCGCCCTGACGTTGCCGCGGCCGAGCGCCGGGTGATGGCAGCCAATGCGCAGATCGGCGTGGCGGAAGCGGCCTGGTTTCCGGACCTGAGCATTTCGGCGACCGGTGGCTATCGTGGTAGCAGCTTCGCCGACTGGATCGAGGTACCCAATCGCTTCTGGTCGCTCGGCCCGCAACTGGCACTGACCCTGTTCGACGGCGGCGCGCGGCGTGCGGAGCTGGAACGTAGCGAAGCCGTCTATGACCAGACTGTGGCGCAATACCGCCAGGCCGTGCTGGATAGCTTCCGTGAAGTGGAGGATTACCTGGTGCAGCTGCGCGTGCTGGAGCAGGAGAGCGGGGTGCAGCAGGAGGCGCTGGATGCGGCGCGTGAGTCGCTGCGTCTGATCGAGAACCAGTACCGCGCCGGTACCGTGGACTACAACAGCGTGGTTACCGTACAGGCCACCGCGCTGAACAACGAACGCACCAATCTCACGCTACTGGGTAGCCGGCTGACTGCCAGTGTGCAGTTGATCGCTGCTCTCGGTGGCGGCTGGCAGGTGGAGCGACTACAGCAGCAGGCGCCCCAGTAGGTGAGGGAACTAATCAGCCGGCATGGCGGGAAACCGCCATGCTGCCTGTGGGTCATTCGCGATGCTTGCGGTTCACCGTCTGCGCCGCCTTGATCACGTCACTGCCAATCTGCCCTTGAAACTGTTCCCATACCGGACGCATCGCATCGCGCCAGGCCTGGCGCTGCTCGGCGGTCAGGTTGATGACCTGGCTGCGCCCAGAATCCACGATGCGCTGGCGGTCGGCCTGGTTGGCGGCCTCGGCCTGTTTGTTCACCACGTAGGTGACCTCATCGATGATGGCTTCCAGCTCCATCCGGATCTGATGCGGGATGCCGTACCAGAAGCGCGAATTGCTCACCAGCATGTAGTCCAGCACGCCATGGTTGGTTTCGCTGATGAAGGGCTGCACTTCATGCAGCTTCTGGCTATAGATGTTCGACCAGGGGTTTTCCGCCCCCTGTACCTGGCCACTCTGTAGCGCTTTGAAGACTTCCGAGAAAGGCAGTTTCTGACTATTTGCGCCCACCTGGGCGAATTGTGCTTCCAGTACCGCCGACGGCTGAATACGGAAGCTCAGACCATTGGCATCGCCAGGCATGTTCAGCGCGCGGGTAGCGGAAAGCTGCTTCATGCCGTTATGCCAGTAAGCCAGACCAACGATGTTGTGGTCTTCCATCGAGCGCAACAACTGGCGGCCCTTGGCGCGTTTCTGGAAGCGGTTGACCGCATCCAGGTCATCGAACAGGAACGGCAGGTCGAACACCTGCAGTTGCTTGGTGTACTGCTCGAACTTCGCCAGAGACGGTGCCAGCAACTGAACATCGTTTTTGCGCAGGGCTTCCAGCTCATTGGCGTCGCCAAAGAGGCTGGAGTTCGGGTAGACCTCGACCTTCACCTTGCCGGCCAGACGTTCCTCGACCAACTGCTTGAACAGCAGTGCGCCCTGGCCCTTGGGAGTGGCATCGGCCACAACATGGGAGAACTTGATCAGGATAGGTTCATCGGCCAGCGCGCTGGTTGCGCTGAGAGAGGCGAACGCCATGGCGCAGATGGCCATGGCGCGAACTGTATTGAACATACTGCTTCCTTTTCTTCTTATCAGGTTGCGGAGCCTTTTCGGCTACGTCGTGTTGGTCACTTTGGCGGTCGCCCAGCCGCTGGTAGTTGTCGCGGTATGAACGAAGCTGGCGACTTACCATCGCAAGGCTTATGCCATTGTGGCGAAATTCCGCCAACCTGCCTGGCATGTGAAAAGGGCTGTGACGTGTCGCACATTGGGTGGCGGATATCCGCCATGCCTGTGTCAGGCGAGAGCGGAAACTTGCCGGTTTCAGCGAAAGCCTTGGGGCTTCGGTCAGCCTGTTATCCTGTGGCCCGCGATTGAAATCGAGGAGTGATGCGATGAGTTGGTCCGCCCAGCAGTATTCCCTGTTTGAACGCCAGCGTACCCGCCCTGTGCATGATCTGCTGGCGGCGGTGCCGCGCGATGATGTCGAGCTGGCCGTCGACCTGGGCTGCGGCCCCGGTAATTCCACTGCCGTATTGCAGGCTCATGCGCCACAGGCGCGGGTGGTGGGTATCGACAGCAGTGACGACATGCTGCGCGCGGCGCGCGAACGCCTGCCGCAGGTGACCTTCCAGTTGGCGGATATCCAGCACTGGCAGGCCGAGCGCGCACCGCAGTTGATCCTGGCCAACGCCTCGCTGCAGTGGTTGCCGGATCACGCGCAGCTCTACCCGAGATTGCTGGCGCAGCTGGCCCCCGGTGGCTGGCTGGCAATCCAGACACCGGACAACCTGCAGGAGCCGGCACACCGTCTGGCCCGCGAGGTGGCCACCGCCGGGCCCTGGGCTGCACAAATCGGCGAGGTGCGCCATGTCGAGCGGCACAGCGCGCAGGCCTATTACGACATCCTCGGCGCCCATGCCAGCGAGCTGGATATCTGGCGCACTACCTACTTCCATGTGCTGGACAATGCCGCGGCAGTGGTGGAGTGGTTCAAGTCAACGGCGTTGCTGCCGTTCCTGCAACCGCTGGAGGTCGAGCAGCAGGCAGCTTTCCTCGAGCGCTATCAGGCGGCGATTGCTGAAGCCTATCCGGCGCAGGCCGATGGTCGGGTGTTGCTGCCGTTTCCGCGTCTGTTTCTGGTGGCTCGGCGGTAGCGCAACAAGCTCGCGGCTAAAGCCCCTCCCACAGATCGCAGTGAAGACTGTGGGAGGGGCTTTAGCCGCGACAGAAAGCCCCCGCATCTGCGGGAGCTGTTCGTTTACTGCACCAGGGCAACCAGTCCGGCGTGCTGGACCAGCTCCAGCAGTGGCTGCGGGTGCACGCCGATGATGAAGGCGAGCAGGGCGACCACCAGCAGCATGATGCCGCCGGCGCGTTGGCCCCAGTCGAAGGGCGCATCGTGGCGATGCATATTGGGTTCGCGCATGAACAGCGTGACCATCACCCGCAGGTAATAGAACACGCCGATGGCACTGCCCAGCACCATGGCGCCGAGCAGCCACCACAGTTGCGCTTCGACACCGGCGGCGATCACGTAGAACTTGCCGATGAAGCCTGCGGTCAGCGGAATGCCGGCCAGCGACAGCATCATCACCGTGAGCACGGCGGTCAGGTACGGGCGGCGCCAGAACAGGCCACGGTACTCGTACAGCGCATCGGCATCGCGGCCGCTGTAGGGCGTGGACATCAGGGTGATCACGCCGAAGGCGCCGAGGCTGGTCAGCACGTAGGTGGCCAGGTACACGCCCACGGCTTCCACCGCCAGGCCCTTGCTGGCGATCAGCGCCACCAGCAGGTAGCCGAAGTGGGCGATCGACGAGTAACCGAGCAGGCGTTTGAGGTTGTTCTGCAGCAGTGCCAGCAGGTTGCCGAACAGGATCGAGGCAATGGCGATCAGGGTCAGCAGGTCGCTCAACCAGCCGCCGCTCATGGCCGGAGATATCTGGTACAGGCGCAGCAGCACGGCGAATACCGCCACCTTGCTGGCAGTGGCGAGGAAGGCTGCGACTGGCGCAGGGGCGCCTTCGTAGACATCCGGCGTCCACAGGTGGAAGGGCACCAGCGACAGTTTGAAGGCCAGGCCGATCAGCATCATGCCGATGCCGATCTGCACCAGCTGACTGCTCTCGCGCGCCAGGCTTGCGCCGATATCGGCGAAGGCCAGGTTGCCAGACTCGGCATACAGCAGCGCCATGCCGAACAACAGGAAGGCGCTGCCTGCGGCCGACAGCACCATGTACTTGATGCCGGCTTCCAGCGAGCGCTTGTTGAAGAAGGCGTAGGCGATCATGCCGTAGGTCGGCACTGACAGCAGTTCCAGGCCGATGAACAGGCCTGCCAGATGCTGCGCGCTGACCAGCACCAGGCCGCCCGCGGCGGAGAGCAGTACCAGCAGGTACAGCTCCTCGCGGTTGCCCGGGTAGCCCTTGCCGGACTCGCCGCCCAGGTAGGCATGGATCAGCGTGACGCAGGCCAGGCTGGCGGCCAGCACCAGGGCCATGTAGTAGCAGGCGAAGGTGTCGATCAGCAGCAGCGGGGTGACTTCCAGCGGCGCTACTTCCAGTGCCGGAATCAACGACAGCAGCGCCAGGTTCAGGCCCACCACCGAGAGGATGAAGGTCAGGGCGTGATTGCGCTTGGCGGCGATGGCCAGCATCACCACGACAGCGGTGAGGCTGGTCACCAGCAGTGGCAGCAGGGCGATCAGGTGTTGCAGGGTGAAGTCGACAGCGTGATGTTCCATGAGTCTTTAATCCTTACCCTTACCGGCCCGCGGCGAGTTGATTGAGGGCGCCAGCCATCCACTGCTGCACGCCATGCATGCTGGCAGCGGAGGTGTCGAGCACCGGTTGCGGGTAAACGCCAAGCAGAATCAGCAGGGCCGCGAGGCCGAGTACCATGGCCAGCTCACGGGCTTTCAGGCCCGGCAGCGGTGCCTCCTGTTGCACCGGGCCGAAGTAGGCGCGGTGGATCATCGCCAGGGCGTACACCGAGCCGAGCACCAGGCCGGTGGCGGCCAGCACCACGATCCAGGGTGCGCCGGGGAAGCTGCCGATCAGGATGAGGAATTCGCCGACGAAGTTGCCGGTGCCCGGCAGGCCCAGCGCCGCAGCGGCGAAGAACAGGCTGATGGCCGGCAGCCACGGCATACGCGCCCAGATGCCGCCCATCTGGCGCAGGTCACGGGTGTGCACGCGCTCGTAGAGCTGGCCGCAGAGGATGAACAGCGCAGCAGCGGACAGGCCGTGGGCGACCATCTGCACCACCGCACCTTGCAGGGCGATCTGGCTACCCGAATAGATGGCGATCAGTACGAAGCCCATGTGCGAGACGCTGGAGTAGGCCACCAGGCGCTTGATATCGGTCTGCGCGAACGACAGCAGAGCGCCGTAGACGATGGCGAACACGCCGAGCCACTGGGCGATGGGCGCGAACTCCGCCGAGGCATTGGGGAACAGCGGTAGGGCGAAGCGCAGCAGGCCGTAGGCCGCGGTCTTCAGCAGAATGCCGGCCAGGTCGACGGAGCCGGCGGTAGGCGCCTGGGCGTGGGCGTCCGGCAGCCAGGAGTGCACCGGCACCACCGGGAACTTCACCGCGAAGGCGACGAAGAAACCGAGCATCAGCAGGTACTCGGTGCCCGGCGCCAACTCGGTTTTCAGCAGGTCGGCATAGTTGAAGCTGAGCACGCCGGTCTGGTTGAAGTGCACGAACACCAGAGCCAGGATCGACACCAGCATGATCAGGCCGCTGGCCTGGGTGAAGATGAAGAACTTGGTGGCGGCGGTGATGCGGGTACGGCCGTCGCTGCCGCTATGACCCCAGAGCGCGATGAGAAAATACATCGGCACCAGCATCATTTCCCAGAAGAAGAAGAACAGGAACAGGTCGACGGCGAGGAACACGCCGACCACGCCGCCAAGAATCCACATCAGGTTGAGGTGGAAGAAGCCGACGCGGTTCTGGATCTCGTTCCACGAGCAGAGCACCGAGAGCACGCCGAGCAGGCCGGTGAGCACTACCATCAGCACCGACAGGCCGTCCATCGCCAGGTGGATGGTGATCCCCAGGCGTGGGATCCAGTCGATGACGAACTCGTGGGCCCAGCGCGGCTCGCCGCCAGGAGCGGGTGCCAGGGTGAAATCACCGCTGACCCACAGCCACAGGCCGAGGCCCAGCAGCAGGCCCATGGTGATCAGGGCGATCCAGCGCGGCAGGACGTGGCCGAAGCGCTCGCCTTGCCAGCACAGCAGGCCGCCGATGAAGGGAATCAGGATTAGCCAGGGCAGAATCATGACAGGCTGTTTTCCTTAACTCAGAAAGAGGATGGCGGCGAGCACCAGCACGGCGCCCCCGGCGATCGAGGCGGCGTACCAGCGCACCTGGCCGTTTTCGCTGCGCACCAGCGTGGCATTACCACCGCGCGCAAGCAGCGGAATCAGGCCGATGCTGCGGTCGATGGGGTCGCGGCGCAGCAGATGGCAGAGCGCAAGGTAGGGGCGCACGAACAGCTTGTCGTAGAGCCAGTCGAAACCCCAGGCAGCGAACCACAGGGCGCTCAGCAAACGACCCGGCGCGCTCTGCGCCACGGCAGAGGCGACGCGACGCTGGCCGAGGAAGAGCAGGGCGGCGATGACGATACCGCTCACCGCGATCAGCCCCGACAGCAATTCCAGGCTGTGCTTGGCCTCGCCACCGGCATGGCCGGCACTTTGTGGCAGCACGCCGGCCAGCGGCGGGGTGATCCAGGCACCGATGAAGGTCGACAGGACGATCAGCACCAGCAGCGGCAGGTTGTGGGCGATGCCATGACCGGCGTGCGCCTCGGTCTTCTGCTCGCCGTGGAAGGCGATGAAGATCAGGCGGAAGGTGTAGATCGAGGTCAGGAAGGCACCGACCAGACCCGCGTAAAGCAGCTCGCTGTGGCCACTGGCGAAGGCTTCCCAAAGGATTTCGTCCTTGGAGTAGAAGCCGGCGGTCAGCAGCGGCAGGGCAGCCAGGGCAGCGCCGCCGACGACGAAGCTGGCGTAGGCCAGTGGCAACTTCTTCCACAGCCCGCCCATCTTGAAGATGTTCTGCTCGTGGTGGCAGGCATGGATCACCGCACCGGAAGCAAGGAACAGCAGGGCCTTGAAGAATGCGTGGGTCATCAAATGGAAGATCGCCGCATCCCAGGCACCAACGCCCAGGGCGAGGAACATGTAGCCGATCTGGCTCATGGTCGAGTAGGCGAGGATGCGCTTGATGTCGGTCTGCACCAGCGCGGCGAAACCGGCCAGCACCAGGGTCACGCCACCGACGATGCCGACCAGCTCGAGAATCTCCGGGGTCAGCAGGAACAGGCCGTGGGTACGGGCGATCAGGTACACGCCAGCGGTGACCATGGTCGCCGCGTGGATCAGCGCCGACACCGGAGTCGGGCCGGCCATGGCGTCGGCCAGCCAGGTCTGCAGCGGCAGCTGGGCAGATTTACCGACCGCGCCGCCCAGCAGCATCAGCGTGGCAAGCCACAGCCAGGCGTCACCGGCCACGTATTGCTGCGGCGCCAGCACCATCAGCTCCTGGATGTTCAGGGTGCCGAGGTTGAGGAACAGCAGGAACAGGCCAATCATCAGGAACACATCGCCGACGCGGGTGACGATGAACGCCTTGAGCGCGGCGTTACCGTTGGGTATGTGCTTGTAGTAGAAGCCGATCAGCAGGTACGAGCACAGGCCCACGCCTTCCCAGCCGAAGAACAGCACCAGCAGGTTGTCGCCGAGCACCAGCAGCAACATGCTGAAGATGAACAGGTTGGTGTAGGCGAAGAAGCGCGAATAACCTTCTTCACCGCGCATGTACCAGCTGGCGAACAGGTGGATCAGAAACCCTACGCCGGTGACCACGCCGAGCATGGTCACGGACAGGCCGTCCAGATACAGGGTGAAGCTCGGCGCCAGGCCTTCGACGCTCATCCACTGCCACAGGGTCAGGCTGTAGGCGCCGCCGGCCGGCGGATTGCCGAGGAAAGCGGCGGTCACCCAGGCAGCGCTGGCGGCGGCCAGGCCGATGGAGCCGACGCCGATCAGCGCACTGGTGTTTTCCGAGAGGCGCCCGCGCGAGAAGGCCAGCAGCAGCCAGCCGAGCAGCGGGAAGAATAGAGTCAGGGCTAGAAGGTTCATCCGCGCATCTCGCTGGCAGCGTCGATATCCAGAGTGTTGAAGCGGCGATACAGCTGCAGCAGGATTGCCAGGCCGATGCTGGCCTCGGCGGCTGCCAGGGTGATCACCAGAATGAACATCACCTGGCCGTCAGCCGCGCCCCAACGGGCGCCGGCGACGACGAAGGCGAGCGCAGCGGCATTCATCATCACTTCCAGGCTCATCAGGATGAACAGGATGTTGCGCCGCACCATCAGGCCGACCAGGCCAATGCAGAACAGCACGCCGGCCAGGGCCAGGCCGTGTTCGAGTGGAATACCGGTCATGCGGTGGGCTCCTTGGCGTCGTGGCGGCCCAGGTGGTAGGCAGCGACCAATGCGGCGAGCAGCAGCATGGAAGCCAGTTCCACCGCCAGCAGATAGGGGCCGAACAGGCTGATGCCGACGGCCTTGGCTTCGACTGTGGTGTGGCCGATATGGGCGTCGCTGACGTGGTTCAGCAGCACATAGAGCAACTGGCCGAGCAGCAAGGCGCTGAGAATCGCCGGGCCGACCCAGATACCGGGCGTCAGCCACTTGCGCTCCTGCTCGGCAGCAGCCGGGCCAAGGTTGAGCATCATCACCACGAAGACGAACAGCACCATGATGGCGCCAGCGTAGACGATGATTTCCAGCGCGCCGGCGAAGGGCGCACCGAGGGCAAAGAACACCATCGACACCGCCAGCAGCGAGACGATGAGATAGAGCAGGGCATGCACCGGGTTGGTGTTGGTGACCACCCCGACCGTTGCGGCCACCGCCATACCGGCGGAGAAATAGAAGGCAAATTCCATCAGAAGCTCCTCATTGCACCCCGCTCCCGCATACGGGAGAGGGGCTGGGGGAGAGGGTAAGAACGAGTCATGGCAACAGCCCCTTGACGTTGATCGGCTCGGCCTCGTTCTGCGCGGCGCCCTTGGGCTTGCCGGCGATGGCCATACCGGCAACGCGGTAGAAGTTGTAGTCCGGGTTCTTGCCGGGGCCGCTGATCAGCAGGTCTTCCTTCTCGTACACCAGATCCTGACGCTTGAACTCGCCCATCTCGAAATCGGGGGTGAGCTGGATCGCGGTGGTCGGGCAGGCTTCTTCGCACAGGCCGCAGAAGATGCAGCGCGAGAAGTTGATGCGGAAGAACTCCGGGTACCAGCGACCGTCGTCGGTTTCCGCCTTCTGCAGCGAGATGCAGCCCACCGGGCAGGCCACGGCGCACAGGTTGCAGGCCACGCAGCGTTCCTCGCCGTCGGGGTCGCGGGTCAGGACGATGCGGCCACGGTAGCGCGGCGGCAGGTAGACCGGTTCTTCCGGATATTGCAGGGTGTCGCGCTTGCGAAAGCCATGGCTGAACACCATGACCAGGCTGCGCAGTTGGGTGCCGGTACCGACCAGCACGTCCCATATGTATTTGAACATTCTGTGGTTCTCCTTACTGGGCCGTGGCCAGCACGACGGCGCCGGTCACCAGCAGGTTGATCAGGGTCAGCGGCAGGCAGAACTTCCAGCTGAAGGCCATGACCTGGTCATAGCGCGGGCGTGGGATCGACGCACGCAGCAGGATGAAGATCATGATGAAGAAGGCCGTTTTCAGCGCGAACCAGAAGAACGGAATCTGCGGCAGGATGCCGAACGGGCCGTGCCAGCCACCGAAGAACAGCGTTACCAGCAAGGCCGACACGGTGACGATGGCGACGTACTCGCCGACGAAGAACATGCCCCATTTCATCCCGGCGTATTCGATGTGGTAACCATCGGCCAGCTCCTGCTCGGCTTCCGGCTGGTCGAACGGGTGACGGTGGGTCACCGCAACGGCAGCGATGAAGAAGGTACAGAAGCCGAAGAACTGCGGAATGATGAACCACAGATTCTGCGCCTGGTAATCGACGATGTCGCGCATGTTGAACGAGCCGACCTGCGCCACCACGCCCATCAGTGCCAGGGCCAGGAACACCTCGTAGGAGATGGTCTGGGCCGAGGCACGCAGGCTGCCGAGCAGGGCGAACTTGTTGTTGCTCGACCAGCCGGCGAACAGCACGGCATAGACCGAAAGACCCGCCATGGCGAAGAAGAACAGGATGCCGATGTTCAGATCCGCCACACCCCAGGTCGGGGTGATGGGGATGATGGCGAAGGCCATCAGCATCGCCGAGAAGGCGATCATCGGTGCCAGGATGAAGATGAACTTGTCGGCGAACGGCGGCGTCCAGTCCTCCTTGAAGAACATCTTGATCATGTCGGCGGCGATCTGGAACATGCCGAACGGCCCCACACGGTTGGGGCCGTAGCGATCCTGCCACCAGCCGAGCAGGCGCCGCTCGACGAAGCTCAGCAGCGCGCCGCAGACCACCACCACCAGCAGGATGACGATGGCCTTGAGCACAGCGATGACGATCTCGATCAGTTCGGGCGTCAACCAGCTCATTGCGCGGCCTCCTGCAGCAGGGTCACGCTGGCACCGGCGACTGCTGCCGGAATGCCTGGCAAACCAACCGGCAGGCCGACCAGGCCGACGGCCAGATCATCACGCACCTGCAGCGGCAGGCGCAGCGCCTGGCCGTTGACGCGCAGGGCCAGCAGCGCGCCGTCGTTCACCCCCAGGCGTGCTGCTTCATCGCGGGCCAGGGCCACGTAAGGCTCGGGCATACGCTCCTGAATCGGTTTGGCGCGTGCGGAGTTTTCCTCGCTGCCGAACAAGTGGTGCAGCGGCGCCACCTGCCAGGTGCCGGCTGCCGGGTTGAACGCTGCATTCACCGCGAACCAGGGCAGGACGTTACCGGCGGCTTCGAGCAGGCGCACGCCGGGGTCGCCGGCACGCAGATGACCACCGACCTCGTCCTGGAACTTGTTCCAGGCCTGCGGTGAGTTCCAGCCCGGCGACCAGGCGAACGGAATCTGTTGCCGATCTTCCTTGCTGCCGGCGTAGCCTTCCATGGAGAAGGCGAAGGCCGAATCCTGATCCTGCGGCTGACGCGGCTCGTGCACGCTGATATTGGCGCGCATGGCGGTACGGCCGCTGTAGCGGTGCGGCTCGCGGGCGAGCTTGAGCCCCTTGATGCGGAACGAGGCGCTAGGCGCGGCGTCCTTGATGCCGGACAAATGCGGATTGCTGGCGGCGCAGGCCGCGGTGACCTGATCCAGTTGCGTCCAGTCCACGGCTTTGCCCTGCAGGGTGCTGTGCAGGGCGTGCAGCCAGCGCCAGCCTTCGCGGATCAGGATGCCCGCGTCGTAGTAGCTCGGCTCATAGACCTGGAAGAAGCGCTGGGCGCGGCCTTCGAGGCTGACCAGGGTGCCGTCGCCTTCGGCGAAGGAGGCCACCGGCAGCAGCAGGTGGGCGCGTTCGCTGGTGTCAGTGCGCTGGTGATCAGCGACGATCACCGCCTGCGCGGCGCTGAGCGCGGCTTCGACCTTGGCCGCATCGGCGCGGCGGTACAGGTCGTTTTCCAGCACGATCACGGCATCGGCCTGGCCGTTGCTCAGAGCACCGAGTGCGGCATCGACGGAGTCGCCACCGAGCAGGGCCAGCCCCAGGCTGTTGGCCTCAGGCACCACCAGGCTCAGCGAGCCGTTCTTCTCGCGGTTCTTCAGCGCGCTGGCGATATTGGCGGCGGCTTCGATCAGGGCCTTGTCGCCCAGGGAGGCTCCGGAAACGATCAGCGGGCGCTTGGCATTGATCAGGGCATCGGCGATGCGCTGCACCAGTTCGCCGGCTTCGGCGTCCAGGCCGTCGACGGCCGGTGCGCTCGGGTCGATGGCGTGGGCCACGGCGAAACCGATACGGGCCAGGTCGGCCGGGGCAGCGTGCACGCACTGCTCGGCGACATCATCCAGGCGGGTTTCGCCGACGCTGGCGATAAACAGCGGGTGCAGAGCGTGCTGCGCAACGTTCTGCACCGCTGCCATGTGCCAGTCCTGAATACGTGCACCGGCAGCGATCTCGGTGGCCTTGCCCTTGACGGCTTGACGCAGGGCCAGGGCCATACGCGCGGCGGTCTGGGTCAGGTCTTCGCCGAGGACGAAGATGGCGTCATGCAGCTCGACGTCGCGCAGGGTCGGGGTCGGCAGCGGGCCGTTTTGCAGGATGTCGCGGATCAGGCGAATATTGGCCAGTTCGCTGGCAGCAAGGCCGCTATAGAAGTTGTCGGCACCGACCAGTTCGCGCAGGGCGAAGTTGGATTCCAGGCTGGCGCGCGGCGAGCCAATGCCGATCACGCGCTTGCCCTTGAGCAGCTCGGCGGCCTTGTCCAGCGCGGCATCTATGCTGATGGCCTGGCCAGCCAGCAGCGGCTGACGTGGGCGATCTTCGCGGTTGACGTAGCCATAGCCGAAGCGGCCACGGTCACAGAGGAAGTACTGGTTCACCGAGCCGTTGAAGCGGTTCTCGATACGGCGCAGCTCGCCGTAGCGCTCACCGGGGCTGATGTTGCAGCCGCTGGAGCAGCCATGGCAGATGCTCGGGGCGAACTGCATGTCCCACTTGCGGTTGTAGCGCTCGGAGTGGGTCTTGTCGGTGAACACGCCAGTCGGGCAGACCTCGACCAGGTTGCCGGAAAACTCGCTTTCCAGCGTGCCGTCCTCGACGCGGCCGAAGTACACGTTGTCGTGCGCGCCGTAGACGCCCAGGTCGGTGCTGCCGGCGTAGTCCTTGTAGTAGCGCACGCAGCGATAACAGGCGATGCAGCGGTTCATCTCGTGGGCGATGAACGGGCCGAGTTCCTGATTCTGGTGGGTACGCTTGGTGAAGCGGTAGCGACGGGTGTTGTGCCCGGTCATCACCGTCATGTCCTGCAGGTGGCAGTGACCACCTTCCTCGCACACTGGGCAGTCGTGCGGGTGGTTGGTCATCAGCCATTCGACGACGCTGGCGCGGAACGCCTTGGACTCCTCGTCGTCGATGCTGATCCAGGTGTTATCGGTGGCGGGCGTCATGCAGGACATGACGATGCGACCGCGGGTGTCGTTCTCGTCGTTGTACTGCTTGACCGCGCACTGGCGGCAGGCGCCGACGCTGCCAAGCGCCGGGTGCCAGCAGAAGTAGGGGATATCGAGTCCAAGGGACAGGCAGGCCTGCAGGAGGTTGTCTGCACCATCGACTTCGAAATCTTTGCCGTCTACGTGGATAGTGGCCATTTCTTCAGTCTTCGTTTACCCGCTTCAGAAAAGCGGCTGGCTAAGGGAATTCGTCTGTTCAGCTCGCTCTTGCCGGCATGCGGGGCGTGGTCGCCACCTTGGCCACACCGGCCTCGAACTCTTCACGGAAATACTTGATGGCACTGCCCAACGGCTCCACGGCGCCTGGCGCGTGAGCACAGAAGGTTTTGCCCGGGCCGAGGAAGTTGACCAGGCCGAGCAGGGTGGCGATGTCCTCGCGTGTGCCTTCGCCGCGCTCGAGGGCACGCAGGATCTTCACGCTCCAGGGCAGGCCGTCGCGGCACGGCGTGCACCAGCCGCAAGACTCGCGGGCGAAGAACTCTTCCATGTTGCGCAGCAGCGAGACCATGCTGATCGAGTCGTCGACTGCCAGCGCCAGGCCTGTGCCCATACGGGTACCGACCTTGCCGATGCCGCCGGCGTACATCTGCGCCTCAAGGTGTTCGGGCAGCAGGAAGCCGGTGCCGGCACCGCCCGGCTGCCAGCATTTGAGCTGGTAACCATCGCGCATGCCGCCGGCGTAGTCCTCGAATAATTCGCGGGCGGTGATGCCGAACGGCAGCTCCCACAGACCGGGGTTCTTCACCTTGCCGGAGAACCCCATCAGCTTGGTGCCGTGGTCTTCGCTGCCCGGGCGGGCGAGGCCCTTGTACCAGTCCACGCCCTGGCCGACGATGGCCGGCACGTTGCACAGGGTTTCGACGTTATTGACGCAAGTGGGCTTGCCCCATACGCCGACAGCAGCCGGGAAGGGCGGCTTGGCCCGTGGGTTGGCGCGGCGGCCTTCCAGCGAGTTGATCAGCGCGGTTTCCTCGCCGCAGATGTAGCGACCGGCGCCGGTGTGCACGAACAGCTCGAAATCGAAGCCGCTGCCAAAAATGTTCTTGCCCAAGAGGCCGGCGGCCTTGGCTTCCTCGATGGCGCGGTTGAGGTTGGCGGCGGCGTCGACGTACTCGCCGCGCAGGAAGATGTAGCCGCGATAGGCCTTCAGTGCGCGCGCGGAGATCAGCATGCCTTCCACCAGCAGGTGTGGCAGCTGTTCCATCAGCATGCGGTCTTTCCAGGTGTTGGGCTCCATTTCGTCCGCGTTGCACAGCAGATAGCGGATGTTCATGGATTCGTCAGCCGGCATCAGGCCCCACTTCACGCCGGTGGGGAAGCCTGCGCCGCCACGGCCCTTGAGGCCGGATTCCTTGACGGTCTGCACGATGTCGGTCTGGGCCATTTCGGTCAGTGCCTTGCGGGCGGCCGCGTAACCGTTCTTCTGCTGGTATTCCTCCAGCCACACCGGCTGGGCGTCGTCACGCAGGCGCCAGGTCAGCGGATGGGTTTCTTCGCTGCGGGTAATGCGGTTGGCTGGGCCGATGGAGGTCAGAGTTTTCATTGGTAGTCCTCCAGCAGCTTGGCGACACCGTCGGGTTGAACATCGCCGAAGGTATCGTCGTCGATCATCAGCGCCGGGGCCTTGTCGCAGTTGCCCAGGCAGCACACCGGCAGCAGGGTGAAACGCTCATCGCTGGTGGTCTGGCCAAGGCCGATGCCGAGCTGCTTCTGCATCTCACTGACCACCGATTCATGGCCGCCGATGTAGCAGGTCATGCTGTCGCACACGCGAATCACGTGGCGGCCCACCGGCTGGCGGAATATCTGGCTGTAGAAGGTGGCCACGCCCTCGACGTCGCTGGCGGGAATGCCGAGGATCGCGCCAATGGCGTCAGCGGCGCCGTCTGGCACCCAGCCGCGCTGCTTCTGCACGATCTTCAGCGCTTCGATGCTGGCGGCGCGCGGGTCTTCGTAGTGGTTCATCTCGTGCTCGATGGCCGAGCGCTCGGTTTCGCTGAGAACGAAACGGTCTGTCTGGATAAGCGTATTCATGATCAGCGGTCCACGTCGGCCATGACGAAGTCGATACTGCCCAGGTAGGCGATCAGATCCGCCACCATGCTGCCGCGAATCACCGAGGGGATCTGCTGCAGGTGGGCGAAGCTGGGGGTGCGAATCCGGGTGCGGTAGCTCATGGTGCTGCCGTCGCTCGTCAGGTAGTAGCTGTTGATGCCCTTGGTCGCCTCGATCATCTGGAAGGCTTCGTTGGCCGGCATGACCGGGCCCCAGGAAACCTGCAGGAAGTGGGTGATCAGGGTTTCGATGTGCTGCAGCGTGCGCTCTTTCGGCGGCGGCGTGGTCAGCGGGTGATCGGCCTTGTACGGGCCTTCCGGCATGTTCTTCAGGCACTGGTCGATGATGCGGATGCTCTGGCGCATCTCTTCCACGCGCACCATGCAGCGGTCGTAGGCGTCACCATTGGCCGCCAGCGGCACCTCGAACTCGAAGTGCTCGTAGCCGGAATAGGGGCGCGCCTTGCGCAGGTCGAAGTCGCAACCGGTGGCGCGCAGGCCGGCACCGGTGGTGCCCCATTCGAGCGCTTCCTTGGTGTTGTACTGCGCCACGCCGATGGTACGGGCCTTGAGGATGCTGTTCTTCAGCGCCGCTTTCTCGTACTCGTCGAGACGTTTGGGCAGCCAGTCGACGAATTCCTTGACCAGCCCGTCCCAGCCGCGTGGCAGATCATGGGCGACGCCGCCGATACGGTACCAGGCCGGGTGCAGGCGGAAACCGGTGATGGCCTCGATCACCTTGTAGGCACGCTGGCGGTCGGTGAAAGTGAAGAACACCGGCGTCATCGCGCCGACGTCCTGGATGTAGGTGCCGAGGAACAGCAGGTGACTGGTGATGCGGAAGAACTCGGCGAGCATCACGCGGATGAAGTCGACGCGGGCCGGCACCTTGATACCGGCGAGTTTCTCCACCGAGAGCACGTAGGGCAGGTTGTTCATCACCCCGCCGAGGTAGTCGATGCGGTCGGTGTAGGGGATGAAGCTGTGCCAGCTCTGCCGTTCGGCCATCTTCTCGGCGCCACGGTGGTGGTAGCCGATCTCCGGCACGCAATCGACGATCTCTTCGCCGTCTAGCTGCAGGATGATGCGGAACGCGCCGTGGGCGGAGGGGTGGTTGGGGCCGAGGTTGAGGAACATGTAGTCCTCGTGCTCGCCACCGCGTTTCATGCCCCAGTCTTCCGGGCGGAAGCGCGCGGCTTCTTCTTCCAGTTGCTGTTTGGCCAGGGTCAGGCTGAACGGATCGAATTCGGTGGCGCGCGCCGGGTAGTCCTTGCGCAGCGGGTGACCTTCCCAGGTCGGCGGCATCATGATGCGGCTCAGGTGCGGGTGGCCGGTGAAGGTGATGCCGTACAGATCCCAGACTTCGCGCTCGTACCAGTTGGCGTTGGGCCAGATGCTGGTGGCGGTGGGCAGGTTGAGGTCGCGCTCGGACAGGGCGACCTTGATCATCACGTCACTGTTACGCTCCAGCGACATCAGGTGATAGAACACCGTGAAGTCGGCGTCCGGCAGGCCGCGACGCTGGGTACGCAGGCGCTCGTCGACGCCATGCAGGTCGTAGAGCATCACATAGGGGCGTGGCAGGTTGCGCAGGCAGGTGAGCACTTCGATAAGGCGCTCACGGGCGACCCAGAGAACCGGCATGCCGGTGCGGGTCGCTTGCAGGGTGAAACTGTCGTCGCCAAAACGGGCGCGCAGTTCGGCGACGACGTCCTGGTCGTCAGCCTTGTAAGGCGGTATGGACACAACGGTGTCTTGAGTCATGGTCTCGGTCGCTGTCGATCAACGTAGAAAGTGGGCGTGACGCTTGCGCAGGCAAGCATCGGCTCAGACTTCGTCGGGGCTACGCAGGTTGGTAACGGCGATTCGCTGCTCGCGTCGCTGTTCCTTCTGCGAAGGCATTTCGGCACGGTAGATGCCTTGATCGCCAACGACCCAGGATAGCGGGCGGCGCTCCTGGCCGATGGATTCCTGCAGCAGCATCAAGCCTTGCAGGAACGCCTCCGGACGGGGCGGGCAGCCGGGAATGTAGACGTCCACGGGGAGGAACTTGTCCACGCCCTGAACGACCGAGTAGATGTCGTACATGCCGCCGGAGTTGGCGCATGAACCCATGGAGATGACCCACTTGGGCTCCAGCATCTGCTCATAGAGACGCTGGATGACCGGCGCCATCTTGATGAAGCAGGTGCCGGCGATGACCATGAAGTCGGCCTGGCGGGGTGATGCGCGAATGACCTCCGCACCGAAACGCGCCACGTCGTGCGGGGCGGTGAAGGCGGTGGTCATTTCCACATAGCAGCAGGACAGGCCGAAGTTGTACGGCCACAAGGAATTCTTGCGCCCCCAGTTGACCGCGCCGTTAAGCACGTCCGAGAGCTTGCCCATGTAGATGTTCTTGTGAACCTGGTCCTCTAGCAGCGGGTCGGAGACGACCTCCCGCTGGCCGATCGGATACGCCTCGTTGGGCGCATTCGGGTCGACCCGAGTAAGTTTGTATTGCATCGCCAAAGCCTCATTGTTTTAGCTTCGCCTGCCGTTCACGACGTCCCTGCGGTGCCCAATCGAGCGCGCCGATACGCCAAAGATAGACAAGACCTGCCAACAGAATTGCTATGAAAACTGTAGCTTCGATCAGGCCCGCCCAGCCGCTTTCGCGCACCGAGACTGCCCAAGCGAAGAGATAGAGGGCTTCAACGTCGAAGATCACGAAGAGCATCGCGACCAGATAGAACTTGGCTGACAGGCGCAGACGCGCGCTGCCGGTAGGAAGCATGCCCGACTCGAAAGGCTCGTTCTTGCTACGTCCCCAGGCTTTGCTGCCGAGCAGACTGGAAACGCCGAGCATGAAGGCGATGAGCCCGCAGACACCCAGCAAGAACACAGCGAAAGCCCAGTTATGGGACATGGTCGTTACCGCATCAGGCATGCCGGTACTCCTTGGATTAAGGAACGGCTTTTAATCTATTAAGCGACCAGACACCGTCGAGGGCGTTGGCGCGAAGTGTGTATACAATACTATGCGTAGACCAACTGTAAGTAAATTTTTCAGAGAAAAATTATTCCTGAAATTCGATCATTTCTGATTGATTTGTCGCATCGGTGTAATTCTGAAGCGAGCCGTATGGGCTGGCGTTTCAGGACTATAGCTGATGACTCTGCTCTGGCAATTTCAAGGCGCATTCATCCGGCTAATTTGCCTCATTTCGCAGCGTGATTGCCCTCAGCGAGATGAGCAATTCGCTGCCACTTTGGTGTTAAGGCGAAAGCATCGAATGGCTTCCCGGATTCTCAAAGCGTATAGCCGGCGGCATGGCTTATCACCAAATGTTATTCATCTCCAGGTGCTGTCCAACTGATCTTGTACTAGCGTGCATGAATCGCCGCGCGGCGATGCGCAGTTGATCGAGCAGTGCCCACCATCCGCTGGGTCTGCGAAGTTGCCCTGCCTGGGTATGCCGACCCTTCGTACGAATAACAATATGAGGGGTTTTGCCATGCCTGTTGTCCAGTCGTTGCCACGTATTGTCCCAGCCGTTCTGTTGCTAGCCCTGAGCGCGCCTGCCAGCGCGGAATTGGGTGATTACAGTTTCTGGCAGAGCTTGAGCAACCTGGTGTCGCCGCCCAGGGCCGATAACCCGGTGACGCCTGCGCAGCGTGTGGGGCCGTATCCGTTGTTGGCCAATCCGAGTGGTTTCAACAGCGGCTTCAATCCCGGCAATTACTACGGCTGGCAAACGATTCAGATGGCGCCGCAGACCGGTGCGGTGTGCGGCAATGGCTCGCCTTACAAGTTCTTCATCAATCGTGTGCCGAACACGCGCAATACCATCGTTTATCTGGAAGGTGGTGGTGCCTGCTGGGATTACGCCAGCTGCAGCGGGCAGAGCGGCATCCGCGGTGCGCGCAACCCCGATGGCATCGCCGACGACTACATGTCGCTGCTCAATCCGGGCGCCAGTCTGGTGAGTCCGTTCGTCGTGCGTCTGCACCCCTGGACGCGCGTCAAGACGCAGAACTGGAACATGGTCTATGTGCCGTATTGCACGGGTGACATCTACTCCGGTGACAAGGTGGCGGTATACGAAGACCCGCAGGGGGTAAATCCCCCGCTGGTGTGGCACCACAACGGCTTGCGCAACATGCGCGCAGTGGTGGGGTGGCTGAAGGATAATCTGCCGCGGCCGACCCAGATGCTCACCACGGGATGCAGTGCAGGCGGCGCGGGCAGCCTGACCAACTACGCCAACCTGCGCCAGGACATCGCGCCGAACCGGGGTTACCTGATCAATGATTCCGGGCCTGTCTATACCGCGCTGGCTGGCGACAACCAGGCTTATCCTTCCTATCCGTTGCAGACCCTGATTCGTCAGGCCTGGGGTCTGGATGCTGCACAGGGGCCGTTGCAATACCTGCAGGCGCGCCTGCCAGGCTTCAACAGCAACGATCTGGGCAGCCTGTATCCGGCGCTTTCGAGCAATCTGCCTGGTGATCGCATGGGGCATACGCATTTCTGGCAGGACCTGAACTATTCGTCCTATTCCTACGAGCGCTTCTACCCTGAGATCGTCAACGCGCCGAATCAGGCTACCAAGGAAGCACTGATCAAGCAGCGCTGGGCAACGGATACCACGCGTCTGCGCAGCCAACTGGCGAGCCTGGGCAATGTCGGTGGTTATTTCCCGCAATTCCGTAACGTCAACGAAAGCCACTGCACCAGCATCATCGAGTTCGCCAACTCCGATATCCAGGAGCAGAATCTGCAGCTGGACAACTTCGTCAGCAGTGTTCTCGATGGCAGTGGGCAGGTACTGGATGCTTCGGAAAGCAGCGATGTGGCTGACCGCAACAAACCATTCAATCTGCTCTATTACCTGCTGGACCAGTTGCTCTGAAGCGGCGCGAAAGCAACGCGGCGGCAGCTTGGGTTGTCGCCGCGTTCAGCCATCCGGAGTTTGTTGGTAACTGCGCTCGCGAGCTTCTTGCAGGCGTTGCCTGAGGTATTGATCGCGAGTGAGTCCATGGGGAATATTCTGCAGGCCGAGCACTTCTTCGACGATATTTCTTTCCTCGGCCTTGTAGCGTTCGAAGTTCGGGTCAGATCGTTGCGCCAGTTTGGCCTCACGCTCAGCGCTGATGGCCTGGTAACGCTTGATCAGTGCTTCAGCGCGTCTCTTCTGCTCGGCTTCGTCTTCGCTGACTGCCTTGATCAGGGCGATCTGCAACAACAGGGACTCGCTCAGCGCCAATTCCCCTCGCTGCTCCAGTGCATCGACGCCCTCACTCAACGCTTGCGCTTGTGCTTCGCGACTGCTGCTGTCGAGTTCCGTGGCGTTCTCGATGAACCCTCTGTAGCGCTGATGAAAATCCAGGCGGCGTTCCTGTTGCTGGACTTCGGGCCTGGCCAACAGGTGCATTTGCTCGGGGCTCAGATCGGCTGGAGCTGGCGAGGCGCTGCCTTGCGCGGCCGGTTGCACTTGCGTTTGCTCTGATGGTGAGGTGGCAGGCTCTTCGGCATTGGGGCGTTGCCAGTACCAGGCGAGTGTCATGCTGCCAATCAGAATGCAACTGCCGAACAGCAGAATGGAGCGGGGCATGAGCAGTCCTTGCGCGAGTCGATTGCCTTCCAGCTTAGAAGTTGCAGTCGCGTTTTGCCTGTCCATGCAGCGAATGGAGGGCCTGCCCTCTCGTCGTGGGTGAGAGGGCAGGTGTCTGGATCAGAACAGCGGCTTGCCGTCTTCGCGCGTGACGATCACGGTGGCCGAGCGTGGGCGGCGACCGGGGCCGTCCGGCCAGGTGCTGCGAAAATCCGTCGGAGTCGAGCCTTCACCCGGGTGCTGGATGTTGACGAACAACGTACGGAAGTCCGGTGTGGCGGTGATGCCGGTGACCTCGCAGCCTACGGGGCCGACCAGAAAGCGCTTGACCTCGCCGGTGGTGGGCTCGGCCACCAGCATCTGGTTGTTGCCGAAAGGGCCGCTGGCGAGCTGGCTGCCGCTCATGTCGGTCTGGATCCACAGGCGGCCTTCGTCGTCGAACCACAGGCCGTCCGGGCTGGCCAGGCGGTTGTCGGCGGTCAGCGGTCTGCCGTTGGGGTCGAGGCTGTCGTTCTCCGGCCCGGCCAGCAGGAACAGGCTCCAGACGAATTCACGGCCAGCATAGTCGCGGCTCTGCTCACGCCAGCGGATGATGTGACCGAAGGCGTTGGCCGGGCGCGGGTTGGCTGCATCAGCGACGGTGCGCGAACTGTTGTTGGTGAGGGTGAAGTAGACGTCGCCGTTGTTCGGGTTTACCGCCCCCCATTCCGGACGATCCATCTTGGTGGCGCCGACGATGTCGGCAGCCAGGCGGGTGTTGATCAGTACCTCGCCCTGGTCGGCGAAGCTTACCCCGGCAGCCCTGCAGGCGGCCTGGAAGGCCTTGTCCTTGATGTCCAGGGCCAGCCAATCCCCCTTGCCGTTGGCCTTGAAGCGCGCCACGTAGAGAGTGCCCTCGTCGAGCAGACTGCCGTTGCTGCGACCCGGTACGTACCTGCCGCGGCTGACGAACTTGTAGATGTACTCATTCTGCGAATCGTCGCCGGAATAGCAGACCACTGGACTGCCCGGTTTGACCGGGGCGAATACCAGGCCTTCGTGGGCGAAGCGGCCCAGTGCAGTGCGCTTGACCGGGGGCGATTCCGGCGCGAAGGGATCGATCTCAACGATCCAGCCGAAGTGGTTCGGCTCGTTGCGATAGTCGCCTGCAGCCTCGGCGGCCAGGCGGGTGGCGTTGAAGCGCTGGAATTCGTCGCCGGACAGGTGATCCCAACCGTAGCGGCTGGCGCTGCCGACACCGTAGCGGGTCATTTCACGCGGGCGCTCGGCATCGCCGCTGGCGAAATAACCGGCCCAGTTTTCCTCGCAGGTCAGGTAAGTGCCCCAGGGCGTGAAGCCGTTGGCGCAGTTGTTCAGCGTGCCGCGGGTGGCGGTGCCGTCGGGGCTGTAGCGAGTCCGGAGCAGGGCGTGACCGCGTGCTGGGCCGCTGATCTGCATCGGTGTGGCGCCCGTGATGCGGCGGTTGCGGGCGCTGGGCAGCACCTCCCATTGGCCGCGCACGCGGCGCACTTCTACCACCGAAACGCCGTGGGCGTTGATTTCCTTGCGCACTTCATCGGCGCTGCTGCGCTTGCCGCCGACCAGGGTGGGGCCATTGGGGTGCAGCAGCGGTGCGTCGATGTACTCGTGATTGAGTACCAGCAGGCCGTGGTCGCTCTTGTGACCGCCACCGCGCTGACCGTCGATGGGGAAGAAGTGCATGCCGTCATGGTGCATGCCGATCTGGTCAGCCTGATCGGCGGCACTGTTGCCGGCGTTGTCGAGGAATGCCGGGAAGCTGCCACGAATCGGCGTGCCCCAGGGGATGAAAGTGGTGGCTTTGTAGCCGGCTGGCACGGTGATGGTATCGGCACGGGTAACCGCCACCGGATTGAACGGCAGGCGCTTGCTGCGTTTCTTCAGGCGTTCCAGCAGCTCCTTGAGCTGGTCTTTGAGCGGGTTGTCGGCGGCCTCGGCACTACCGGGCATGGCGACGCCGAGAAAGCCCATGACGCCGAGCGCAGCGCCGCCGGCGACCACCTGGCGGCGGCTCAGGCCGGCTTCGATCAGGTCATTGATATGAGGATTGCTGGAGGCGTTGCTGAGCGGTTCATCGCCATTGCCGAATAGCACGTTTTGCTCTTGTTCATTGCGCATGGAGGGCTCCTTGTCAGGCTGATCGACGGAGTCATGACGCTAACCAAGGAAAACGACGGAATAGTGACAGCGCCTGTGCGCCATTGCACAAAACTGCTCGGAGGGGCAACGACCATCCTCTGTTTGGCGCCGCTTCATCAGGTGTGGCAAGGCCGTGCAGGGCAGGCAGTGCAGGCGTTTGCGGTGATATTGATGCGCGGGACGTACCCTGCGCCCAGGCATAAAAAAACCCCGGCAAAGCCGGGGCGGATTAGGCAAACAGGCTGCTGCGGATGCGTGGTCCGCAGCAGGAGAACCGTTCTTAGTGGAACTGGTTCATGGTGTTGTCTTTACCGCTCGCCTTCAGAGCTGCTTCGCCAGCGAAGTACTCCTTGTGGTTGTCGCCGATGTCGGAGCCAGCCATGTTCTGGTGCTTGACGCAGGCGATACCCTGACGCAGTTCCTGACGCTGCACGCCCTTCACGTAGGCCAGCATACCCTGGTCGGCGAAGTAGCCCTTGGCCAGGTTGTCGGTGGACAGTGCGGCAGTGTGGTAGGTCGGCAGGGTGATCAGGTGGTGGAAGATGCCGGCGTGGGCCGAACCGTCGCGCTGGAAGGTACGGATCTTCTCGTCGGCAATCTGGGCCAGTTCGGTCTCGTCGTACTCGACGCTCATCAGCTTGGCGCGGTCGTAGGCGGAAACGTCCTTGCCTTCGGCAACCATGGCGTCGAACACCTGCTGACGGAAGTTCAGGGTCCAGTTGAAGGACGGGCTGTTGTTGTACACCAGCTTGGCGTTCGGGATGACCTGGCGGATGCGGTCAACCATGGCCTTGATCTGGCCAACGTGCGGCTTCTCGGTCTCGATCCACAGCAGATCGGCGCCGTTCTGCAGACTGGTGATGCAGTCCAGTACGCAGCGGTCTTCGCCGGTGCCAGCACGGAACTGGAACAGGTTGGACGGCAGGCGCTTGGGACGCAGCAGCTTGCCGCCGCGGTTGATCACGACGTCGCCGTTGCCCAGGTCGGCAGCAGACACTTCTTCGCAATCCAGGAAGCTGTTGTACAGGTCGCCCAGGTCGCCCGGCTCGTTGGTCACGGCGATCTGCTTGGTCAGACCGGCACCCAGGGAGTCGGTACGTGCAACGATCACGCCGTTGTCGATGCCCAGCTCGAGGAAGGCGTAGCGAACGGCAGCAATCTTGGCGAGGAAGTCGGCGTGAGGAACGGTCACCTTACCGTCCTGGTGGCCGCACTGCTTCTCGTCGGAAACCTGGTTCTCGATCTGGATGCAGCAGGCGCCTGCTTCGATCATGCGCTTGGCCAGCAGGTAGGTGGCTTCCGGGTTACCGAAACCAGCGTCGATGTCGGCGATGATCGGCACGATATGGGTTTCGTAGTTGTCGATCTGGTTCTGGATCTCGGCAGCCTTGGCCTGGTCACCAGCTGCACGAGCAGCGTCCAGGGCGGTGAACAGCAGATCCAGTTCGCGGCTGTCGGCCTGACGCAGGAAGGTGTACAGCTCTTCGATCAGGTCGGAGACGGCAGTCTTCTCGTGCATCGACTGGTCCGGCAGCGGGCCGAAGTCCGAGCGCAGAGCAGCGACCATCCAGCCGGACAGGTAGAGGTAGCGCTTGTTGGTGGTCTTCAGGTGCTTCTTGATCGAGATCAGCTTCTGCTGACCGATGAAGCCGTGCCAGCAACCCAGCGACTGGGTGTAGACGGAGGAGTCGGCGTCGTACTCTTCCATGTCCTTGCGCATGATGTCAGCGGTGTACTGAGCGATTTCCAGACCGGTCTTGAAGCGGTTCTGAGCGCGCATACGGGCGACGGACTCGGGGTTGATAGCGCTCCAGCTGCTGCCGAACTTCTCTTTCAGAGCGGCTACAGCCTTGATGTCGTTTTGATATGCGGACATGGTCAATCCTTCAAAAAATGTGTTGGTTGAGCACCGACTACCCACGCAATGCGTGCACGGATGCAGCGGCTGCGGGAGGCTTCCACTTTGACGGCGAGAATACGGCTGGGGCGAGGATTGACCGCGAGGAGGGGGGGATGTGGCGAACAGTTCGGGCGCTTGGCGTGGGCTGGTTGGCTCGTGGAAGCCTTGGGCACCTGCTGGGCTTTCGATCTGTCTGACGCTAAACGCTTCCCCGTCCCTCAGGACAACTTCGTTCCAGTCGCAACCTCGTCGTACGGCCTTGTGGGCTGTTGGGACACGGACCGTTGCGAAGTACTTCGCGGGCGGTCTGGAGATCCTTTTCAGGACCCCTGGCTAGCGGGAGCGAGGCCATCATGCCTCTGGGAAAATGCTTCGTCAAACGTTTTGTAGTGGTTTTTTAAAACTACTACATATTCAGTAGGCGACTGGCTGGTCACGCTCGGCAGCCCATGGGATGGGCGTTTCAGGCATTTCGCGGGTTGCGTGAGTTGTCCATCGTTCTTGCGAGGGAAAGGCATTCGACTTTGGTCGGGGTGTCAGTCGATCGCTTCGACCTTCAGGCGCAGCGACATGTCCTCGCGGCCCTGGGTAGTGTGTCGGCGCAACACGTCACGGCCGCTGGAGCTGGTTTCCTCGCTGACGCCACCCAGGGTAATCCACTCGCCGAGTCGGCCGCTGACGCGGGTATCAGTGCTTTGCACATCGATCACGCCGGGGTGGCTGTTGCTGACGCGATCGCGTTGGCTGCTGATGGCAACGTGGACCAGTTCGCCAGAGAGGCTGGCCGTTACGTAGAAGCCGCGGGTCACGTCGCGGTAATGGGTATCCTGGTAGACCTGGCCGTAAGGGCCGGTACTGGTGGTGGTCAGCGGCACGCTCTGGCCGACCTGGATCAGCGCTGGATAACCTTCGGTGGCTTGTACCTGCTGGGTGCCGCCACCACGGCTGTCGGTGCTGCGGCGGATGATGCGCACCTGGTCGCGACCGTTCACTTCGCCGCGGCCGACCTGTACTTCGGCATTGCCGGCACTGAGCGTGCCATCGACGCGATAGCCGCGGTCGTTCTGGTAATTGCTGTCGGCGCTCTCCACGGTGATCAGCAGGCGACGCGGGCGGGTGTCGAGTTGCTGCAACAACACGCGCACTTCACCGATCTTGGCCGGTGACGCATTGACGATCAGTTGGTTGCCATAGGCGCTGACCTTGCCCTCGTTGCCGAGCATCGACTGCACCACGCCGAGTACGTCATCGGCAGTGCGGTAATTCAGTGGGATTACCTCGGTGGCCGCTTGCAGCGGCAGGCACAGGCCGAGAAGCAGGGCGGCGAACAGCGTGCGCAGGGTCATAGCAGAAAGCTCCGCAGATCAGGGTCGGTGATGCTGGTATCCCAGGCCTGGTCGAACTGGGTTTGGCGTTGGCGCACGCGCGCCGGATCGTTGTACAGGGTGTAGCCGGATTGTTGATCGAGTTCAGGTCGCACGAACAGGCCTCTGTCATCGGCGATCAGGAAGGCCAGTTCCTCGTTGGCGTAATCCGGATTGAGTTTGCGGATATGCAGGTTGGAGGACAGTCGGCGTGACAGGGCGAGCAGGCGATGACCTTCCTTCACGGCGCGGGTCGGATCGCGCAGCAGGATGCGCAGGCGCGCTCGTGGGCTGCTCAGCAGGAATCGGGTACAGGCCTGTTGCACGCTGCTGTGGTGATAGAGCCAGGGTTCCAGGTCATCGCTGTACAGGCACAGGTTGCGCTGCGCCTGCTGGATCAGGGCGAGAACGTGAGCGCGCGCTTGCTGGGGCTGGCTGAAGCGCTCCAGGCGCTCGTGCTCGCCCAAGACGAAGGGGGCCGGCTCCCATTGCGCCGCATCCGGCGTGATGGGGGCGGGGTTGTGCACGGCAAAACGCCCCGGCGACTCGAATTGGATAGCCGCCAGTTCAATGGGATCTGGCGTATCGATCGGTTCGACCGGGGCGTCTTTGTCGTTCATCGTGCTCTCTACTGGCTGGTGCGCACCATATCCACGTGCGGTATGCCAGCGTCGAGGTACTCGTCGCTGACAATCCTGAAGCCTAGCCTTTCATAGAACGGCGTGGCGTGCACCTGAGCCGTGAGCATTTGCTGATGCAGGCCGCGCTTTTCCGCTTCGGCAATCACCGCCTGCATCAGTTTTTCGCCCACTTTCAGGCCGCGCCAGTCCTTGAGCACCGACACGCGACCGATATGGCCGTCGGGCAGCAGGCGTGCGGTGCCGACCGGGTAATCGCCTTCCTCGGCGAGAAAGTGCACGGCGTCGGTATCCTCGGCGTCCCACTCCAGTTCTGGCGGCACCGATTGCTCGGCGACGAACACGCTGTCGCGGATACGACGAAGCTCGACATTGTCCCTGTGCCAGTCCGCGACTCGGACGGAGATCTCACTCATCGGCAAATCCCAGGCTGCCTTGCTTGACCAGTTCCCATAGCAGGGTACGCCCCTCGTCGTCGGCCAGCCAGGCGCCGAGGTTTTCCACATGTAACGCATCGGCGCTGCAGATCAGCTTCAGCAGCTCACGCAGGCGGGCCGACACCAGACGGCTCTGGCCGCTGGCGAACAGCACCAGATCTTCGCCGACTTCCGACCAGGCCATGCGTGCGCTGGGGTTGCGGATGAGGATCGCGCCATCTTCCAGTGCGCCAAGGAAGTCTTCTTCCTCGATCTCGATGCCGGCGACCAGCTCCGGGTACTTGGGCTCGGTCATGAACTGGCCGAACCAGGTCATCAGCAGACGTTCGTCACCCATGTGCTCATTGAGCAGGGCCTTGAGGCGCTCCAGGGCGTCGCGCTGGATCTGGTTGGGATCCTCGCTCGGCTGGATGTCGGCATCGCTGTAACGCTCTTCGTCGGGCAGGAACTGGCCGAGGAAGTCGGTGAAATGGGTCAGTACTTCGGCGGCGCTCGGCGCGCGGAAGCCCACGGAATAGGTCATGCAATCATCCTCAGCGGTGCCACAGTGGGCGAGGCATGGCGGCAGGTAGAGCATGTCGCCGGGTGCCAGCACCCATTCATCGGTTGGTTCGAATTGAGCCAGGATCTTCAGATCGGCGTGGGGGAGCAGCGGGCTGTCGGCATCGCACATCTGGCCAATTTGCCAGCGGCGATGACCATGAGCCTGCAGCAGGAATACGTCGTAGTTGTCGAAATGCGGGCCGACGCCGCCACCGGGGGCAGCGAAGCTGATCATCAGATCGTCGATGCGCCACTTGGGCAGGAATTTGAAGTCTTCCAGCAGTTCGGCCACTTCCGGGACGAACTGGTCGACGGCTTGTACCAGCAGGGTCCAGTCGCGCTCGGGCAGATCCTGGAAGGTGTCTTCGTTGAACGGACCGCGCTGCAGCTCCCAGGGGCGCTCGCCATGCTCGATCACCAGGCGCGACTCGACTTCCTCTTCCAGCGCCAGGCCGGCCAGTTCGTCCGGGCTGATCGGGCTTTCGAAGTCGGGAATGGCCTGACGCACCAGCAGGGGTTTCTTCTGCCAGTAGTCGCGCAGGAATTCACGGGCTGTGAGGCCACCCAGCAATTGCAGCGGAGTATCAGGATTCATCAGTAAGCCCTTGAAATAGATAAAAACCTTAAAACAAAAACGCCCGGCTCAGCCGGGCGTCCTCGAGGCTGGTATGGCTCAGATGCGTTTAGCCTGGGCCACGGCGTTACCGATGTAGCGCGCCGGGGTCAGTTGCTTGAGCTCTTCCTTGGCGGCGGTCGGCATGTCCAGGCCGTCGATGAAGGCCAGCAGGGCCTCGGGGCTGATGCCCTTGCCGCGGGTTAGCTCCTTGAGCTTCTCGTACGGGTTCTCGATGGCATAACGGCGCATGACGGTCTGGATCGGCTCGGCGAGCACTTCCCAGCAGGCGTCCAGGTCTTCAGCGATTTTCTGAGCATTGAGCTCCAACTTGCTGATTCCCTTGAGGCTTGCCTCGTAAGCGATGACGCTGTGAGCGAAGCCGACACCCAGGTTACGCAGCACGGTGGAGTCGGTCAGGTCGCGCTGCCAGCGGGAGATCGGCAGCTTGCTGGCCAGGTGCTGGAAGATCGCGTTGGCGATACCCAGGTTGCCCTCGGAGTTTTCGAAGTCGATCGGGTTGACCTTGTGCGGCATGGTCGAGGAGCCGATTTCGCCGGCCACGGTCTTCTGCTTGAAGTAACCGAGGGAGATGTAGCCCCAGACGTCGCGGTCGAAGTCGATCAGGATGGTGTTGAAGCGGGCGATGGCGTCGAACAGCTCGGCGATGTAGTCGTGCGGCTCGATCTGGGTGGTGTAGGGGTTCCAGCTCAGGCCCAGGTCACCTTCGATGAACTGGCGGGCGTTGGCTTCCCAGTCGATGCTCGGGTAGGCCGACAGATGCGCGTTGTAGTTGCCCACGGCGCCGTTGATCTTGCCCAGCAGCGGTACAGCCGCGACCTGAGCGATCTGGCGCTCCAGTCGGTAGACGACGTTGGCCAGTTCCTTGCCCAGGGTGGTCGGCGAGGCCGGCTGGCCATGGGTGCGCGACAGCATCGGCACGTCAGCGAACTTCACCGCCAGCTCACGGATGGCGTCTGCCAGTTGTTTCATCAGCGGCAGCAGGACGCTGTCACGGCCTTCGCGCAGCATCAGAGCGTGGGACAGGTTGTTGATGTCCTCGCTGGTGCAGGCGAAGTGAATGAACTCGCTGACCTTGTTCAGTTCTGGCAGCTTGGCGGCCTGCTCCTTGAGCAGGTACTCCACGGCCTTGACGTCGTGGTTGGTGGTGCGCTCGATTTCCTTGACGCGCTCGGCATGCTCGACGGCAAAGTTCTCGGCCAGCTCGTTGAGCAGGGCGTTGGCTTCGGCGGAGAAGGGCGCGACTTCCGGGATGCCTTCGTGGGCAGCCAGGCGCTGCAGCCAGCGCACTTCGACCAGTACGCGGCTACGGATCAGGCCGTATTCGCTGAAGATAGGGCGCAGGGCGCTGGTTTTGCCGGCGTAGCGGCCGTCGACGGGGGAAACCGCGGTGAGCGAGGAAAGCTGCATGTAGGCGTTCTCGGGCTGTCGGGCTGAAAAGCCATCCTGGATCGCTGTGCATCGCGCCGGCTTCGATGAAGCGGGCGCTAGCTCAGGTGCCGGGACGACCTCTGACGAAAAGGGCGCATATCATACATGAAAACCGACGCTTGGCCGCCTATGCCCTGCGTCTTGCTACCGATAACAGACTGGCGGCAAAGATCAATGCTGCACCGAGCAGCGAAAGCGTGTCTGGCGTCTCGCCCCAGAGCAGCCAGGCGATGATGCCGGCGAAGACGATGGCCAGGTAGGCGACCGGGCCGATCAGCCCGGGCGGCGCCAGGCCATAGGCGCGCGACATGATCACCTGGCTGGCGGTGGCCAGCAGGCCGATGCCCAGCAGCCAGCTAAGTTGCGTGGAGTCGAGCGGTTGCCAGCTCCAGGTCAGCGGGATGGCGGAGAACAGTGCACTGAACAGCGAGAAATAGAAGACGATGCGCGTGGCCGGTTCGCTGTCGCTCATTTCGCGGATGGAGACGAAGGCGAAGGCGGCCAGCAGGCTGGCGGCCAGGCCAAACAGCGCGGGCCCCTCGAACAGGGCGGCGCTGGGCTTGGCCACCAGCAGTACCCCGCACAGGCCGATCAGGCTGCTGATCAGCATGCGCCGCGTCAGCGGCTCCTTGAGCCAGATATGTGCGATCAGCGGGGTAAATACCGGCGCCGAATAGGTGAACAGCATGGCGTCGGCCAGTGGCAGGTGGGCGATGGCGTAGAAGAAGCAGTACATCGCCGCCAGGCCGTAGGTGGTGCGCCACAGATGGGATTTCAGCCGTGTCGTGCGCAGAGGACGAACACCGCGTACCAGCAGCAGCGGCAGAAAGAACAGCACGCCGACCAGATTGCGGAAGAACACCACCGACTCGTTGTTGACGCTGACGGATATCTCGCGGATGCCGACTCCGGTAAAGGCGAACAGCAGCGCCGAGAGCGCCAGCAGCAGGGCACCCTGAAGGGGTTTTACGCTGCGGCTGGCGGGCTCCATGGTCAGCTTCGCGTCAGTTCGTAGAGTTCTTTGAGCAGCTTGCTGCGGCTGAACACCAACTGCCAGCGGTGGCCGCCGAGCTGACGCCAGAGGCGCGCCGAGCGGATGCCGGCGAGCAGCAGGGCGCGGATTTTTGCCGCGTTGTTCGGCTGCTGCAGGAAGCGCATGTCGCCGTGCACCTGAATGCGCTGGCGGAAGGTGCTGATGGTGTCCTGATACAGGCCGCCGCAGGCGGCAATGACGTTGTCATGGACCAGGCCGAAATGCTCGACCTGTTGCTGGATCTGATCCAGCCGGCTGCCCATCACCTGCAGCATGTCGCTGCGCTTGTCCAGTTGCCGCTCCAGGCCGATCATCGCCAGCGCATAGCGCAGCGGCTCGCGCTGCAGAGCGGATGGGTTGCGCTCCAGCGAGCTGATCAGGGCGCGATAACCGTCACGCAGGTTGAGGTCGTCGCCGCCGTATACGTCCAGCGTGCTTTTCGGGTCGCGCACCAGCAGGCTGCCCAGCATGCAGCCCATAGAGGCTTCGCTGACCTGGCCGGTGCGGGCGATCTTGTCGGCCAGTACGGCGGCTTCGAATACGGCGCCGAGGGCAACCAGTTGCTCCTGCAGCGGGCTCATCGGGCGTCCTCGTACCAGGCTTCGGCGGTTTCGATCACGCCGCCGCCGAGGCACACCTCGCCGTCATAGAACACCACGGACTGACCCGGGGTGACGGCGCGCTGCGGCTCGTCGAACACGGCGCGATAGCCGTTTTCGGTCTTCTCCAGGGTGCAGCTCTGGTCACTCTGGCGGTAGCGCACCTTGGCCGTGAGGCGGAGCGGAGTGCTCAGGTCCACGGGGTTGACCCAGTAGATGTCCGAGGCGAGCAGGGCGCGGGAGAACAGCCAGGGATGTTCGTTGCCTTGGCCGACGATCAGCACGTTGCGCGTCAGGTCCTTGCGCAGCACGTACCAGGGATCGTCGCTGGCGTCCTTGAGACCACCGATGCCGAGGCCCTGGCGCTGGCCGATGGTGTGGTACATCAGGCCGTGATGACGGCCGATGACCTGGCCGTCAGTGGTTTCGATATCGCCAGGCTGCGCCGGCAGGTACTGCTTGAGGAAGTCGCTGAAGCGGCGCTCGCCGATGAAGCAGATACCGGTGGAGTCCTTCTTCTTCGCCGTGGCCAGCTCGTACTTCTCGGCAATGGCGCGCACCTGCGGCTTTTCCAGTTCACCGACCGGGAACAGGGTCCTGGCGATCTGCTCGCCGCCGACGGCATGCAGGAAGTAGCTCTGGTCCTTGTTCGGGTCCAGACCCTTGAGCAGCTCGGTACGGCCATCGATATCGCGGCGACGCACGTAGTGGCCGGTGGCGATCAGGTCGGCGCCGAGGCTTAGGGCGTAGTCGAGGAAGGCTTTGAACTTGATCTCGCGGTTACACAGGATATCCGGGTTCGGCGTACGTCCGGCCTTGTATTCGGCCAGGAAATGCTCGAACACGTTGTCCCAGTATTCTGCGGCGAAGTTGGCGGTGTGCAGCTTGATGCCGATGCGATCGCATACGGCCTGGGCGTCGGCCAGGTCGTCCATGGCGGTGCAGTACTCGGTGCCGTCGTCTTCGTCCCAGTTCTTCATGAACAGGCCTTCGACCTGGTAACCCTGCTCCATCAACAGCAGGGCGGAAACGGACGAGTCGACGCCGCCGGACATGCCGACGATCACGCGTTGGGTGCTAGGTGCTTGCATGGGAATCTGCGAGTGAAGCCTGAAAAGTTGCCGAGTCTACCAGAAAGCCTGCGCCCGTTCAGTGCGCAGGCGAGAGCGACTGTTGTTCTTATCCTGCTAGCCCCAGGTGCATGAGGCTGCGGCGAAAGGCTGGATCGTCCAGGTAGGCGACATTGAGCCGCGTCCAGGCCACGGGCATCTGCCGATCGACCGCGAAGATCGAGCCCGGCGCAAGCATCACGCCCTGGCTCAGGCATTGGCGGGTGAGGGTATTGGCATCATCTGCCCCAGGAAAGCGGGCCCACAGATAGAGGCTCTGTTCGGGCCGGCAGAACACCTCGGCGCCCAAACCGTCGAGTACCGCCAGACCGCGTTGCGTGGCAGCGCGCAAGCGTTCCTGAAGGCGCGACAGGTGGCGCAGGAAGTGCCCTTCGGCGAGGATCACGTCGATGGTGCGCTCACTGTACTCGGCGCCGCTGTTGTGCAGCAGCATCTTCAGGTCGGCCAGTTCCTCGATGCGTTTCTTGCTGCCGGCGATGAAGCCGACGCGCAAGGCGGCGGAAATCGATTTGGAGAAACTGCCCAGGTACAGGGTGCGCTCGGACTGGTCCAGGGCCGTCAGCTTTATCGCCGAGCTGGGTTTGAAGTCGGCCATGGCGTCGTTCTCCACCAGCAGCAGGTCATGCGCTTCTGCAAGCTGCAGCAACTGGTGCGCCTTGGCTGGGGACAGATCGGAGCCGGTCGGGTTGTGGCCCACGGATTGGAGGAAGAACAGTTTGGGGCGGTGCTTCTTCAGCTGGCGTTCCAGCGTATCCAGGTCCGGGCCATCAGCCTCTCGCGCAATGCCGAGCATGCGCGCCCCTTGTAGTTGCAGCTTGCCGAACAAGGGATAGTAGCCAGGGTCCTCGACCAGTACCGTGTCGCCGGGGGCCACGTAGCGACGGATGATCAGGTCCATTGCATGGTTGGCGCCCAGGGTGGTCACCAGTTGCCGTGGTGATACGGCAATCTGGTAGTCCGCCAGCTTCTGCACCAGGCGTTGGCGCAGGTCGGGATTGCCCAGCCGTGTTCCGTAGCGAAACAGGGTCGACACGCCACCGCGCACCACTTGCCGGTGGAATTTGTCCAGGCGCATGTCCATCAGCCATTCGATCGGCGGAAACCCTTCGCCCAGGTGTGAATGGCCAGGGTCGCGCACGAACTGCTGGCGCATCATCCAGATGGTGTCCAGCGCCCGGGTGTAAGGCTCTGGTTCGTCATCCTCCTTGCGCGCTTTGAGGTTCTTGCAGACGAAGAACCCCTTGCCATGCCGGGCTTCTACCAGCCCCTGCGATGCCAGGTGCTCGTAAGCGGTGATTACGGTGTTCTTGGCGTACCCATGCAGGCGCATGTACTCGCGTAACGAGGGCAGTTTGTTGCCCTCTTGCAGGGCGCCTTCGGCTATCTGCCTGGCAATGGCGTCGGCCACTCTTTGCGCAAGGGTTTGTCTGGGCATGGCGAAAAGGTCGTGGGTACATGGGTGAAGTGTCTGGACAAACTGTACCTTTTTTCATGGATACAGTGCGGATAGTGTTTCGCAACCAAGAACAAACGACTCCAAGAGAGCTCCCCGATGTCCATCGACTCCCGCCTGCCCAATTTCCGCAATCTGTCGCCCTCGAAACGACTCGACTACGTTCAGCAACTGATCGGTCTGTCTGCCGAGGACTCGGCCCTTCTCCGCGATGCCGGTGCACTGCCGATTGAAATCGCCGACGGCATGATCGAGAACGTGATCGGCACGTTCGAGTTGCCCTACGCACTGGCAAGCAACTTCCGCATCAACGGCAGGGATGTAGTGATTCCATTGGTGGTGGAGGAGCCTTCGGTGGTTGCCGCGGCTTCGTTCATGGCCAAGCTGGCGCGGCCGACTGGTGGTTTTCAGACCTCCAGCAGTGCGCCCCTGATGCGTGCTCAGGTACAGATCATTGGCGTCAGCGACCCCTACAATGCGCGGCTCAGCCTGCTGCGCAGCAAGGACGAGATCATCGCTCTGGCCAACAGCAAGGACCAGTTGCTGAACAGCCTGGGTGGCGGTTGTCGCGATATCGAGGTGCACACCTTCATCGATAGCCCGCGCGGGCCGATGCTGGTGGCTCACCTGATCGTCGACGTGCGCGATGCCATGGGCGCCAATACGGTCAATACCATGGCAGAGGCGGTGGCGCCGCTGATGGAGCAGCTCACCGGCGGCAAGGTGCGTTTGCGCATTCTCTCCAACCTCGCCGATCTGCGTCTGGCCCGCGCCCAGGTGCGTATTGCGCCGGAGCAGCTGGATACGCCGGCGTACAAGGGGGTCGAGGTCATCGAAGGGGTGATCGATGCCTATACCTTTGCGGCGATCGATCCCTACCGAGCGGCGACCCACAACAAGGGCATCATGAATGGCATCGATCCCCTGGTGGTGGCCACTGGCAACGATTGGCGGGCGGTGGAGGCCGGTGCTCATGCCTATGCCTGCCGCAATGGTCACTATGGTTCACTGACCACCTGGGAGAAGGACAGCCAAGGTCATCTGGTCGGAACCATTGAAATGCCCATGCCGCTGGGGTTGGTGGGCGGCGCCACCAAGACTCATCCCCTGGCGCAGTTGTCGCTGCGCATTCTGGGCGTCAAGAGTGCTCAGGAGCTGGGCGAAATTGCGGTCGCCGTGGGGTTGGCGCAGAACCTCGGGGCTCTGCGCGCCCTGGCCACCGAAGGCATTCAGCGCGGTCACATGGCCCTGCATGCGCGCAATGTCGCGCTGTCGGCCGGTGCCCGTGGCGATGAGGTGGACTGGCTGGTCAAGCGAATGGTCGAGGCGCGAGATGTGCGCGCCGACCGCGCGGAGGTTCTGCTGCGCGAAAAGCGTGCTCAATGACCATGGATGCGGTAAGGCTGGTAGAGGTCGGCGCACGCGACGGCCTGCAGAACGAGGCCCAGACGCTGCCGGTGGCGATACGCGTGGAGCTGATCGAGCGCCTGGTCGCAGCCGGGTTGCAAACTCTGGAGGCCGGTGCGTTCGTCTCGCCGCGCTGGGTTCCGCAGATGGCCGACTCCGATGAGGTGCTGCGACGGCTTCGGCAGCACCCGGGGGTGACCTACACGGCGCTGGTGCCCAATCTCCAGGGGCTGGATGCCGCGCTGGCGGCGGGCTGCAGGGAGGTCGCGGTTTTCGCGTCCGCATCCGAGTTGTTCTCGCAGCGGAACATCAACTGCTCCATCGATGAAAGCCTGCAGCGCTTCCAGCCTGTGCTTGCCAAGGCAGCAGAGCAGGGCGTGGCGGTACGCGGCTACGTGTCCTGCGTGCTTGGTTGTCCGTTCAGCGATGAAGTACCGATGGCTGATGTGGTTCGAGTTGCCCGTGAGCTGTATGCCATGGGCTGCTATGAGATCAGCCTGGGGGACACCATTGGCAGAGGTACGCCGGGGCGGGTCAGGCAGCTCATCGAGGCGTGCGCCAGCGAAGTGCCGGTCACGGCCCTGGCCGGGCACTTCCACGACACCTATGGCATGGCAGTGGCCAACGTTCAGGCGGCTCTGGAGGCTGGCGTGCGTGTGTTCGACAGCTCGATCTCCGGGCTTGGCGGGTGTCCATATTCACCAGGTGCCACGGGTAACGTGGCAACCGAGGAACTGGTCTACCTGTTCCGTGAGCAGGGGTTGGCGACCGGTGTTGATCTTCCGGCGCTGCTCGAAGCGGGAGCCTTTATCGATGCCGCGCTGGGCAAGGCCTCGGCCTCGAGAGTGGCCACGGCTCTGCGCAGCAAGGCAGCCCGTCCGCGATGACGGTGCCGGAGGGCTGGTGATGACAGGCAGGTTGTGTCACGCCCAGTATCCCGACACCCATGAACGACGACCTGGCGGTCGTCCATCCAAGCGCTTCCTCAATAACAACAAGAGCCCGCGAGGGCGAGGGACATCATGACTCAAGAACTTGCCAGGCCGGCCGCAACGCCGTCCGACGTCACGCGCGATACCAACAACCTCTATGAGGTGTGGGGCGACACCGTGGATTCCAGGCATCTCGTGCTGGCCATTCTGATCAGTGCAGTCGTCAGTCTCGGTACCTATGCATTGGCATTAGGGATTCTTGCCGACATCCTGGATTCGGCGCAGATGGCCAAGGCCTACGCCATGTTGTTCGGAATTCTGGGCTGCCTGGGTGGCGGGACTATCAGTGCCTTCCTGTTCAAACCCAAGCGCGATGTGGTCGAGCACGTGGCGGATCCCGCGTTTCGTGAGCAAGTGGTCAACGACCTGCTCAAGGAGTACGGCAGCCTTGGTCGCCTTGAGGAGACGTCGCCCGAGGTGATCGCCGAGCTGCGCGATCTGGGGCTCTACGAGCTATTTCGCGACGCTCAGCGGCGAGAGGAGGGGGCGCGTGAGTCTGCCGCTGACGCCGAGGTGGATGCGCATGCATCCCTGCAGCCAAGCGGAGGGCGTTCGTGATGGAGGGGCTGCTCTACGAAATCCTGATGGCTCTGGCACTTGGTTTGTTCGGCGCGGTGTTGTTCTCCGCTATCGGTCTGGTCTCGGGAACCGATGAAACCACCACCCTGGCGCCCTTGACCATGTTGGTCGTGATGCTGGGTGCGCCGCCAGCCGGCATCCTCACCTTCTTTCTGGCCGGGGCGGTCGCCAAGCATATGACCCACGCCGTACCCACTGCGCTGTTGGGGATTCCCGGCGACACCATGGCGACTGCGCTGATCGGGGACGCCAACTACTTGCGCCGACTCGGCGTGCCCCACGTGGCCTTGCGCAAGATGATCACCGGCGGCGCGATGGCCGCGCTGATCGCAGTGCCGTTATCGGTGCTGTTCGCGGTGTTGCTGGCGCCATTCGGCGATGTGATCAAGCAGTTCGCTCCCTGGGTTTTCCTCTGTGCGGCCTTTGCCATCGCTTATTTCTCGGCCGGTCGCTGGGCCTCGGTGCTGGCGCTGCTGCCATTCGTGCTGGTTATCGTTGCCTTGCAGGCGTTGACGGCTCAGCACGACGTCAAGCTCGCCGTCAGCTATTTCCTCGGTATCGCAGTCGCGCCGCTGATCGCCTCGCTGTTCTCTCTGCTGGCGCCGGGCGAGCGCGAGAAGATGCGTCGCGATGGCTTTCGCGTCTTTTCCCTGGCTCCGGATATGAAGGGCTGGAAAGGCTACTTTCCCAATCCGTTTCGAGTGATCAACAAGCGTCAGAGACGCATGGCCGCGATGGCTGCCAGTGTCACCAGTGCCACCTTCGTCTTCAGCCCCGTGGCCATGACCGTGATCATGGGCGAGGTGATCGGCGCCCGCATCAAGCAGGCATACGAGCGATTGACCACGGTGATCACTGCACGTAATGGCGTAACTGAGTCGACCTACATCGCGGAAGCGCTGATTCCCCTGATCGCCTTCGGCCTGCCGCTAAGCCCGGTAGCTGCCGGGCCGGCTGCGCCGCTGTTCAATGCACCGCCGCGTTTTACCGTCGACAGCGCGACAGGTGAGGTCAACAACCTTCACAACCTGCTGAACTACTGGGAGTTCTTCGGTTACGGCATGTTGGCGGTGTTTGTCGCCATCCTGATCGCTTATCCGTTTTCCATGAGCTTCGCCCACCGGGCTGCATCCTTCGTGTTCCGCAAGATCAGTCACGAGGCGGTGATTTCCACCTTCATCGGTCTGGCATTGGTCGTGGGTATCTGGGAGGGCGGTCTGCTCGGAGTGCTGGTGGTGGTCACAATCGGCTTGATTGGTGGCTTCCTCGGGCGCTTCCTGGGGTTCAACATCGGCGTGCAGTTCATGGGTTACTACACGGCGGTATTGAGCGTACCGGCTATGTTGGCCGTGTTGAGGTAAGCGACAACTTTGGGCGCAACGGTGCGCCTGGTGTTAGCGCAGCAGCTCCAGTGGTCCGCTGATGCCAGCCAGGTAGTCATCCACGCATTGCAGTACCAGCTCGCTGCGCCAGCGCTCGGGCTGGTCGGCCAACTCGTCGCGCGTCAACCAGGTGATGCCGCTGATGTCGCTATCCAGCTCGCGCTCGGGGTCATGGCGCACGGGGCGTGCGCTGAAGCAGACGCGCTGATAGGTCACGCCATTACTTGGTGCGGTATAGAGGTAGATGCCGAGCAGGGCAGTGAGCTCGACGTCCCAGCCGGTTTCCTCGAGCGTCTCGCGCAGTGCGGCTTCGCGTAGCGATTCATTGGCTTCCAGGTGCCCGGCCGGCTGGTTGAGTACCAGGCGGCCGGCCTTGAACTCTTCGACGAAGAGGAAACGGCCATCATCTTCGATCACCGTGGCCACGGTGATATGGGGTTGCCACTCCATTTTCGGTGCTCCAAAAAACGATCAGCGTGCAGGATTCTGTAGGAGCGAGCTCTGCTCGCGAAAAACGGCTTCGCGAGCAGAGCTCGCTCCTACGGAGATTGTTCGCGTCTATAAATAAAGAACCCCGGCACAAGACCGGGGTTCTTTTGACACTCAAGCCCTATCAGGCATTCAGTGCAGCCAGAGCGGCATTGAAGGTAGCGCTGGGGCGCATCACCTTGCTGGTCAGCTCGGGGTTGGAGCGGTAGTAGCCACCGATTTCGACCGGCTTGCCTTGTACGGCAGCCAGTTCGCCAACGATGGTCGCTTCCTGCTCGGTCAGTTGCTTGGCCAGCGGGGTGAAGCGGGCTTTCAGCTCGGCATCGTCATTCTGCTCGGCCAGGGCTTGTGCCCAGTACAGTGCCAGGTAGAAATGGCTGCCGCGGTTGTCGATCTCGCCGACCTTGCGCGCCGGGGACTTGTTGTTGTCCAGCAGCTTGCCGGTGGCCTGATCCAGGGTCTTGCCCAGTACCTTGGCCTTGGCGTTGTTGGTCTTGATGCCGGTTTCCTCAAGCGACACGGCCAGGGCCAGGAACTCGCCCAGGGAATCCCAGCGCAGGTAGTTCTCTTCGACCAGCTGCTGTACGTGCTTGGGTGCCGAGCCGCCGGCGCCGGTTTCGTACATGCCGCCGCCAGCCATCAGCGGCACGATGGACAGCATCTTGGCCGAGGTGCCCAGTTCCATGATCGGGAACAGGTCGGTCAGGTAGTCGCGCAGTACGTTGCCGGTCACCGAGATGGTGTCCTGGCCGCGGATCATGCGCTCCATGGATACGCGGATGGCTTCGTTGTAGCCCATCATGCGGATGTCCAGGCCGGTCAGGTCGTAATCCTTGAGGTACAGCTCGACCTTCTTCTGCAGCTCGCGGTCGTGGGCGCGCTCCGGGTCCAGCCAGAAGATGGCAGGGGTGTTGGACTGACGAGCGCGGGTAACGGCCAGCTTCACCCAGTCGCGAATCGGCGCGTCCTTGGTCTGGCAGGCGCGCCAGATGTCGCCGGCTTCGACCTGGTGCTGCATCAGCACGGTGCCGTCGGCAGCCACGACGCGCATGGTGCCGTCGGCGGTCATTTCGAAGGTCTTGTCGTGAGAGCCGTACTCTTCGGCTTTCTGCGCCATCAGGCCGACGTTCGGCACGGTGCCCATGGTGGTCGGGTCGAAGGCGCCGTTGGTTTTGCAGAAGTTGATCATTTCCTGATAGATGCGAGCGTAGGTGCTCTCAGGCATGACGGCCTTGGTGTCTTTCTGCTTGCCGTCCTTGCCCCACATCTGACCGGAGTTGCGGATCATTGCCGGCATCGAGGCGTCGACGATCACGTCGCTCGGGATGTGCAGGTTGGTAATGCCCTTGACCGAGTCGACCATGGCCATTTCCGGGCGATGGGCATAAACCTCGTGGATGTCGTGGAGGATTTCTTCCTGCTGCGAGGCTGGCAGCGACTTGATCTTGTCGTAGACGCTGCTGATGCCGTTGTTCGGGTTGACGCCCAGTTCCTTGAACAGTTCGCCGTACTTGTCGAACACGTCCTTGTAGTAAACGCTGACGGCGTGGCCGAAGACGATCGGGTGGGAGACCTTCATCATGGTCGCCTTGACGTGCAGGGACCACATCACGCCGGTTTCCTTGCAGTCCTGCAGGGTCTTCTCGAAGAAATCACGCAGCTTGCGGCAGCTCATGAACATGCTGTCGAACACTTCGCCTTCTTGCAGAGCGAGTTGTTTCTTGACCTCGACCTTGCCGTCCTTGCCGACGAACTCGATGCGCACGTCACCAGCCTTGGCCATGGTGATCGACTGCTCGCTGGAGAAGAAGTCGCCGCCGCGCATGTAGTCGGCGTGGGACTGCGAAGCCATGCTCCACTTGCCCATGCTGTGCGGGTGCTTGCGTGCATAGGCCTTGACCGCGGCCGGGGCGCGGCGGTCGGAGTTGCCTTCGCGCAGAACCGGGTTCACGGCGCTGCCCAGGATTTTGGCGTAGCGGGCGCGAACTTCTTTGTCTTCGTCGCTCTGCGGATCTTCCGGGAAGTCCGGAATGTTATAGCCCTGAGCCTGCAGCTCGGCGATGGCTGCCTTGAGCTGAGGTACGGAGGCGCTGATGTTCGGCAGTTTGATGATGTTGGCGTCCGGCTGCAGAGTCAGCTCGGCCAGTTTGGCCAGGTCGTCATCGATGCGCTTGTCGGCGTCCAGGCGGTCGGCAAAGCTTGCCAGGATCCGTCCAGCAAGAGAGATGTCGCGGGTTTCAACGGAGATGTCAGCCGAGGCGGCAAAGGCTTCTACAATTGGCAGAAGCGAATAGGTAGCGAGGGCCGGAGCTTCGTCGGTGAAGGTGTAGATGATCTTCGAAGGGGTGGACATTTAGGGTTAACTCTCTTCTTTGCTGAGCGCGCATAGAAACTCGACCTGCGCGGGTAGGCGCTTGAGCCCCATGATGGCGGGGCCGGGTCGAGGACTCGCCGCGGTGATGTTGGATGCACCCGTAGAGTGTCGAGCATTTCGAGCCGGCAGACAGTGGTGGCCGTTTACCGGGTTCAAGAGGTTGCTGTCTGGTTCCAGACAGGTCGCCCCTTATGACTCGTTAGTCACCTAAGCAGTATACCACTGCGACACCTCGCCACAGAATGCCCAGTTGCATAAGACCTTTGCACATGTGTCTCCGCGAGCGGTTTGCGCTACTCTCGGGGATGCACACTGTCTAACCACAAGATGGAGTCCAGCATGGGATACCAAAAGATCCAGGTGCCAGCCAGCGGTGACAAAATCACCGTCAATGCCGATATGTCGCTGAACGTTCCGAACAACCCGATCATCCCGTTCATCGAGGGTGACGGTATCGGTGTCGATATTTCTCCGGTGATGATCAAGGTCGTCGACGCGGCTGTCGAAAAAGCCTATGGCGGCGCCCGCAAGATCTCCTGGATGGAAGTTTATGCCGGCGAGAAGGCCACCCAGGTTTATGATCAGGACACCTGGCTGCCGAAAGAAACCCTCGAAGCTGTGCGTGATTACGTGGTTTCGATCAAAGGCCCGCTGACCACGCCTGTTGGTGGCGGCATTCGCTCATTGAACGTGGCCTTGCGCCAGGAACTCGATCTCTATGTCTGCCTGCGCCCGGTGCGTTGGTTCGAAGGCGTACCCAGCCCGGTGAAGAAGCCGGGGGACGTGGACATGGTGATCTTCCGCGAGAACTCCGAGGACATCTATGCCGGCGTGGAGTGGAAGGCTGGCAGCCCCGAGGCCGAAAAGGTCATCAAGTTCCTCACCGAGGAAATGGGCGTCAAGAAGATCCGCTTCACCGACATGTGCGGTATCGGCATCAAGCCGGTTTCCGAGGCGGGCACCAAGCGCCTGGTGCGCAAGGCACTGCAATACGCTGTGGACAACGACCGCAGCTCGGTGACCCTGGTGCACAAAGGCAACATCATGAAATTCACCGAGGGTGCCTTCAAGGAGTGGGGCTACGAGATTGCCCGTGAGGAATTCGGCGCCGAGCTGCTCGACGGCGGCCCGTGGATGCAGTTCAAGAATCCGCGCACCGGCAAGAACATCGTGGTCAAGGACGTGATTGCCGACGCCATGCTGCAGCAGATCCTGCTGCGTCCGGCCGAATATGACGTGATCGCTACCCTAAACCTCAATGGTGACTATCTGTCCGATGCTCTGGCGGCAGAAGTCGGCGGCATCGGCATCGCGCCCGGTGCCAACCTGTCCGATTCGGTGGCCATGTTCGAGGCGACTCATGGTACGGCGCCCAAATATGCCGGGCAGGACAAGGTCAACCCAGGCTCGGTCATTCTCTCTGCCGAGATGATGCTGCGTCATATGGGCTGGGCCGAGGCGGCCGATCTGATCATCAAGGGCACCAACGGCGCCATCGCTGCCAAGACCGTAACCTACGACTTCGAGCGTCTGATGGAGGGAGCGAAACTGATGTCCTGCTCCGAATTTGGCGATGCGATGATCAGCCATATGTAATCGGTAGACCGATTCAGAGCGTGAAAAAAAAGGCCGGTCACATGACCGGCCTTTTCGTGGCGATTTGCCAGAGTACTCAGACTTCGACAGTGCTCGCGATAGTTTGCGCCTGGGGTACGGCCACGGGGGCGTCCTGGTTGGCGGTAACCGCGCTGATATTGATGGCATGCAGTCCTTTGGGGCCTTGCACGATCTCGAAGCGGACCGGCTGGCCGGCCTTGAGTGTCTTGTAACCGTCCATCTGGATGGCCGAGTAGTGGGCGAACAGGTCCTCATCTCGGCCGTCGGCCAGGATGAATCCGTAGCCTTTGGCGTTGTTGAACCACTTGACCTTACCGCTGAGCATGCTGATATCCCTCTGCAAAGGACTCCATCTCTGGAGTATCATCCACTTCGACTCCACGCGATAACCGACCAGGCTGGGCGAAGGCGTGGAATCCCTGATACCCACCAGTGGGTATTTATTTGTTGTAACACCCTTTTGCCGTTAGTCAAGGCTATACGGCGGATGGCTGAGAACTCAGTCAAACTCCCTCTAGCATCCCCGTTCGCCCGGCCTTGAACCTCTGATTTCAGCATGCATGCAAGTAGCCAGATTCGACTAACATTCAATCAGGATCACCCGGCAGAGCATGAGGATGACTCCTCTGGTATCGCTGTTCAGGAATCCAAGCCAGCATTGCAGGCACCACCGATGTACAAGGTGGTCTTATTCAATGACGACTACACCCCGATGGATTTCGTCGTCGAAGTGCTCGAAACGTTTTTCGGCATGAACCGGGAGCTGGCGACCAAGATCATGCTGGCCGTCCATACAGAAGGGCGTGCGGTGTGTGGTGTGTACACCCGTGATATTGCGGAGACCAAGGCAATGCAGGTCAACCAATACGCGCGAGAGAGCCAGCATCCGCTACTCTGTGAAATAGAGAAGGACGGTTAACGCCGGCCACTTGGGTATGAGGTGAAGCTATGTTGAATCGAGAGCTCGAAGTCACCCTCAATCTGGCTTTCAAGGAGGCCCGTGCCAAGCGTCATGAATTCATGACGGTCGAGCACCTGCTGCTCGCCTTGCTGGATAACGAGGCAGCCGCCAGTGTGCTGCGGGCCTGTGGGGCCAACCTCGACAAGCTGCGCCACGATCTGCAGGAGTTCATCGACTCCACTACGCCACTGATTCCTCAGCACGATGAAGACCGCGAAACCCAGCCGACTCTGGGCTTCCAGCGCGTTTTGCAGCGTGCTGTCTTCCATGTGCAGAGCTCCGGCAAGCGTGAGGTGACCGGCGCCAACGTGCTGGTCGCGATCTTCAGCGAGCAGGAAAGCCAGGCCGTGTTCCTGCTCAAGCAGCAGAGCGTGGCCCGCATCGATGTGGTCAACTACATCGCCCATGGCATCTCCAAGGTGCCGGGGCATGGCGATCAGCACGAGAATGATCAGGACATGCAGGATGAGGAGGGCGGCGAGTCCTCAGCTTCCGGCAATCCGCTGGATGCCTACGCCAGCAACCTCAACGAACTGGCTCGTCAGGGGCGTATCGATCCACTGGTCGGTCGCGAGCATGAAGTCGAGCGCGTTGCGCAGATTCTCGCGCGTCGGCGCAAGAACAACCCGCTGCTGGTAGGCGAGGCCGGTGTCGGCAAGACAGCCATCGCCGAAGGCCTGGCCAAGCGTATCGTCGACGAGCAGGTGCCTGATCTGCTGGCCGACAGCGTGGTCTATTCCCTGGACCTCGGTGCACTTCTGGCCGGCACCAAGTACCGCGGCGACTTCGAGAAGCGCTTCAAGGCGCTGCTCAATGAGCTGCGCAAGCGGCCGCATGCGATCCTCTTCATCGACGAGATTCACACCATCATCGGTGCTGGCGCGGCGTCGGGCGGGGTCATGGATGCCTCCAACCTGCTCAAGCCAATGCTGTCCTCTGGTGAAATCCGCTGCATCGGTTCCACCACCTTCCAGGAATTCCGCGGCATCTTCGAGAAAGACCGTGCGCTGGCGCGACGCTTCCAGAAGGTCGACGTGGTCGAGCCTTCGGTAGAGGACACCGTCGGCATTCTCAAGGGGCTCAAGGCGCGCTTCGAGCAGCATCATCACATCGAATACAGTGATGAAGCCCTACGTGCAGCGGCTGAGTTGGCTGCGCGCTACATCAATGATCGACACATGCCGGACAAGGCCATCGACGTCATCGACGAGGCCGGCGCCTACCAGCGTCTGCAGCCGGAAGACAAGCGCGTGGCGCGTATCGAGGTGGCTCAGGTCGAGGATATCGTCGCCAAGATCGCGCGGATTCCGCCGAAGCACGTGTCCAGCTCCGACAAGGAGTTACTGCGTAATCTGGAGCGTGACCTCAAGCTCACCGTGTTCGGCCAGGATGCTGCCATCGACTCGCTGGCAACCGCGATCAAGCTGTCGCGTGCCGGCCTCAAGGCGCCGGACAAGCCGGTCGGCTCCTTCCTCTTCGCTGGCCCTACTGGCGTGGGCAAGACCGAGGCCGCACGGCAGTTGGCCAAGGCCATGGGTATCGAGCTGGTGCGTTTCGACATGTCCGAGTACATGGAGCGTCACACCGTGTCGCGCCTGATCGGTGCGCCGCCCGGTTACGTTGGTTTCGACCAGGGTGGCTTGCTGACCGAGGCGATCACCAAGCAGCCGCACTGCGTGCTGTTGCTCGATGAGATCGAGAAGGCGCATCCGGAAGTCTTCAACCTGCTGCTGCAGGTGATGGACCACGGCACGCTGACTGACAACAATGGGCGCAAGGCGGACTTCCGCAACGTGATCCTGATCATGACCACCAACGCTGGCGCGGAAACCGCTTCGCGTGCGTCGATCGGCTTCACCCAGCAGGATCATTCCACCGATGCCATGGAAGTGATCAAGAAGAGCTTCACACCGGAGTTCCGCAACCGTCTGGACACCATCATCCAGTTTGGTCGCCTCAGTCACGAGACGATCAAGAGCATCGTCGACAAGTTCCTCACCGAACTGCAGGCGCAGTTGGAGGACAAGCGTGTCACGCTGGAGGTCAGCGATGCGGCGCGCAGCTGGCTTGCCGAGCGCGGTTACGATGTGATGATGGGCGCACGGCCGATGGCACGTTTGATCCAGGACAAGATCAAGCGTCCGCTGGCAGAGGAAATCCTCTTCGGCGAGCTGGCCGAGCATGGCGGTGTGGTGCACATCGACATCAAGGATGGCGAGCCCAGCTTCGAGTTCGAGACGGCGGCAGAGGTCGCCTGATCGAATGGCCTCAAGTGCACTGAAAGCCCTGGTGGCTTTCAGTGAGCTAACGAAAACGCCCGGCATATGCCGGGCGTTTTCGTTTGGTGCTTGGCTTAACGGGCGCGGTAGGTGATGCGGCCCTTGCTCAAGTCATAAGGTGTCAGCTCAACGCGCACCTTGTCACCAGTGAGAATGCGGATGTAGTTCTTGCGCATCTTGCCGGAGATGTGCGCGGTAACGACGTGCCCGTTTTCCAACTCCACGCGGAACATGGTGTTGGGCAGGGTGTCGACGACAGTGCCTTCCATTTCGAAGCTGTCTTCTTTCGACATGCAGTAAAGCCCTCGGTATCCAGGAAATGGCCCGGTGCAACTGGCGCCAGGCAAAAGCGGCGTGCATTGTGCCCGAAAACAGTGGGCTGCGCCAAGTGGCTTGGAGTGTCGAACTGACTGGGGTGGTGGCTGATAGGCTAGGTAAGCAGTGTCCAGCGCTGATTAACGAACAGTTCGATGGGGCGGTACTGGGTCTTGTAGTTCATCTTCCGACAATTCTTGATCCAGTAGCCGAGGTAGACGGCCTCCAATCCCAGGCGCTCGGCCTCGCCGATTTGCCAGAGGATGGCGAATCGCCCCAGGCTGCGGCGTTCTTCGGTGGGGTCATAGAAGGTATAAACCGCCGACAGACCGTTTGGCAGAACGTCAGTGACTGCGATGGCGACCAGCCTGCCCTGCAGACGAAACTCGTAGAAGCGTGAGAACGGCAGGTCGCGAATCAGAAAGGTCGAGAACTGGTCGCGGCTCGGTGGATACATGTCACCATCAGCGTGGCGCTGCTCGATATAGCCCACGTAGAGATCGTAATATTCTTCAGTGAATGCCGGGCGCACGCAGCGAACGACGATGTCTTCATTGCGTTTGAGGATGCGCCGCTGCTGGCGGTTAGGTGTGAAGCGCGCAGCAGGAATGCGTGCAGGAATGCAGGCGGTGCACTGCTGGCAATGCGGTCGGTAGAGGTGGTCGCCGCTGCGGCGAAAGCCCATTTCCGAAAGTTCTGCATAAACCAGCACATCCATGGGCTGGCTGGGGTCAAGAAACAGGGTGGTGGCCTGTTCTTCCGGCAGATAGCTGCATGGATGGGGTTGAGTGGCATAGAACTTCAGGCGGGCCAGCTCGGTCATGGCGGTGTCTCGGGGAAGCCTGATAAGAGTGTATGCCAGGCTGCGAATATCGACTAGGCGAGCCAATCTGCTCCGGTGGGCAGATCGAGGTGACGCTTAAGGTATTCGGCGAAGCTGGCGCGCGGTATAGCCCTGGCGCCGAAGCTGTGCAGGTGCTGTGTGGGCATCTGGCAGTCGATGAGGACGAAGCCCCAGTCTCGCAGCTTGCCGACCAAGGTGGCGAAACCGACCTTGGATGCATTGTCGGCACGGCTGAACATGGACTCACCGAAAAACAGCTGGCCGATGGCCAGGCCGTAAAGCCCTCCGACCAGTTCGTCCCCGCTCCAGACCTCCACGGAGTGGGCGGTGCCGCGCTGATGCAGCTGCAGGTAAGCCTCCTGCATGCCGCGGGTAATCCAGGTCCCATCGGCGTAGGCGCGTGGCTCGGCGCAGGCCTGTATGACGGCGGCGAAGTTCTGGTCGAAGGTGACGCGATAATGCTGCTGGCGCAGCAGTTTGGCCAGGCTGCGGGAAACATGCAGCTCATCAGGGAACAGAACGGTGCGCGGATCGGGCGACCACCAGAGAATTGGCTGGCCATCCTGAAACCAGGGAAAGCAGCCATGTCGATAGGCGCTGATCAGGCGGTCGGCGCTCAGATCGCCGCCAGCGGCCAGCAGGCCATTAGGCTCGCGCATGGCTTTAGCCAATGGCGGGAACTGCAGTGAGTCGCGTTGCAGCCAGGTGAGCATGTGCGCTTGTCCAGCGGAGGAGGGGAGGGCGAGCGGAGGTGCTCGCCCTTGTCCATCAGTTGCCGTCGAGAAACTTCTCGACATCCAGCGCGGCCATGCAGCCGGCGCCAGCGGAGGTAATGGCCTGACGGTAGATGTGATCGGCCACGTCGCCGGCGGCGAACACACCTTCGATGCTGGTAGCGGTGGCATTGCCTTCGCTGCCGCCTTTGATCTTCAGGTAGCCGTCATGCATGTCCAACTGGCCGACGAACAGCTCGGTGTTGGGCTTGTGGCCGATGGCGATGAACACGCCAGCCAGGGCCAGCTCCTTGGTGCTACCGTCGAGGGTGCTTCTCAGGCGCATGCCGGTCACGCCGCTCTGGTCGCCCAGCACTTCGTCCAGGGTGTGATTCCAGTGCAGGCGCATGTTGCCGTTCTCGACCTTGTCGAACAGCTTGTCCTGCAGGATCTTCTCCGAGCGCAGTTTGTCGCGGCGGTGCACCAGGTGCACTTCCTTGGCGATGTTCGACAGGTACAGTGCCTCTTCCACTGCGGTGTTGCCGCCGCCTATCACAGCCACCACCTGGTTGCGATAGAAGAAGCCGTCGCAGGTGGCGCAGGCGGAGACGCCCTTGCCGGAGAATGCCTCTTCCGATGGCAGGCCAAGGTACTGGGCGCTGGCGCCAGTGGCGATGATCAGTGCATCGCAGCTGTAAGTGCCGCTGTCGCCCTTGAGCACGAAGGGGCGGCTCTGCAACTCGGCGGTATGAATGTGGTCGTAGATGATCTCGGTGTCGAAGCGCTCGGCGTGTTTCTGCATGCGCTCCATCAGCGCCGGGCCGGTGAGACCTTCGACGTCACCCGGCCAGTTGTCCACTTCGGTGGTGGTGGTGAGCTGACCGCCAGGCTGGATGCCGGTGATGACCACGGGCTTGAGGTTGGCGCGCGCGGCATAAACGGCGGCGCTATAACCGGCAGGGCCGGAACCCAGGATGATCAGGCGGGAATGCTTGACTTCGCTCATAAAAAAACCCCATAAGCCTTTGTCACAAAAGAGAATGCGTGCTCCAATTGAGCCGCATGGAAGCTGCTGGCGGCTATGCTACACCGAAGCGGGGTGGGTGCGGGAGCTTGGCAATTGGCCTGGGCGTCAGGCTGGCCCTACAATAGGCCGCTTCGCGGTTAACCATCAGATGGACGCGCCAAGGGCGCAGGAAATGGCTGTTTTGAAGAATTCCACCACCCAGATTACCGACTGGCGTCAGAAGCTTCAGTACCGACTGAAGGAAGGCGCGTTGATCGCCCTGGGCGCTATGTGCCTGTACCTGCTGATGGCACTGTTGACCTATAACGTTGCCGACCCGGCGTGGGACAACAGCGTGCAGGTCGAACGCATCATGAATGCCGGTGGCAGCATCGGCGCCTGGCTCTCCAGCGCACTGTTCGGCGCGCTGGGTTACTTCGCCTACATCTTCCCGCTCCTGCTGGCCGCCAAGACCTGGCAGGTGTTTCGCACCCGCAATCAACCCTGGCACTGGAACGGCTGGCTGTTTTCCTGGCATAGCATCGGCCTGGTCTTCCTGATTCTTTCCGGTGCTGCGCTGGGCGATATTCATTTTGCAGCGGCCGCCGGCATGCAGGGCTCCGGTGGTGGCATGCTCGGTGCCAGCCTGGGTGATTTGGCCGTGCATGCGCTGAACGTGCAGGGCAGTACCCTGGTATTCCTGGCACTGTTTCTGTTTGGTTTGACCGTCTTCACCGATCTGTCCTGGTTCCGTGTGATGGACCTGACCGGCAAGATCACCCTCGACCTGATCGAGCTGATTCACGGCGCCATCACCGGCTGGTGGAATGCCCGTAGCGAGCGCAAGCAGATGAAGATTCAGCTGCGCGAGCTGGATGAGCGGGTCACCGAAGTGGCTGCGCCAGTGGTTTCGGATCGCCGTGAGCAAGCTAAGGTTAAGGAGCGTCTGCTCGAACGCGAAGAGTCGCTGAGCAAGCACATGAGCGAGCGCGAGAAGCGCCCCGCACCGGTAATTGCGCCGCCGCCCGTGGCCAAGGCGCCAGAACCGAGCAAGCGCGTGCAGAAGGAAAAGCAGGCGCCGCTGTTCGTCGACAGCGCGGTGGAAGGCACCTTGCCGCCGATTTCCCTGCTCGACCCGGCGGAAGCCAAGAAGGTCGAGTACTCGCCGGAATCGCTCAAGGGCGTTGGCCATCTGCTGGAAATCAAACTCAAGGAATTCGGTGTCGAGGTCGCGGTGGATTCGATCCATCCTGGCCCGGTGATCACCCGCTACGAAATCCAGCCGGCCGCAGGGGTCAAGGTAAGCCGTATTGCCAACCTGGCCAAGGACCTGGCGCGTTCGCTGGCCGTGACCAGCGTGCGGGTCGTGGAAGTCATTCCCGGAAAGACCACCGTCGGTATCGAGATCCCCAACGAGAATCGTCAGATCGTGCGTTTCTCCGAAGTGCTGTCGACGCCCGAATATGATGACGCCAAGTCGCCGGTGACCCTGGCCCTGGGCCATGACATCGGCGGCAAGCCGGTGATTACCGATCTGGCCAAGATGCCGCACCTGCTGGTGGCCGGTACCACCGGTTCCGGTAAGTCGGTGGGCGTGAATGCGATGATTCTGTCGATTCTGTTCAAGTCGAGCCCGGAAGACGCCAAGCTGATCATGATCGACCCGAAAATGCTCGAGTTGTCGATCTACGAAGGCATTCCGCACCTGCTTTGCCCGGTCGTCACCGACATGAAGGAAGCGGCCAACGCCCTGCGCTGGAGCGTTGCCGAGATGGAACGCCGCTACAAGCTGATGTCGAAGATGGGCGTGCGCAACCTGGCGGGCTTCAACCGCAAGGTCAAGGATGCCATCGAGGCTGGCGAGCCGTTGTCCGATCCGCTGTTCCGTCGCGAAAGCATGGAAGACGAAGCGCCGCTGCTCAAACCACTGCCGACCATCGTCGTGGTGGTCGATGAATTCGCTGACATGATGATGATCGTCGGCAAGAAGGTCGAAGAGCTGATCGCGCGTATCGCGCAGAAGGCGCGTGCGGCAGGTATTCACCTGATCCTCGCCACCCAGCGCCCGTCGGTGGACGTGATCACTGGCCTGATCAAGGCCAACATCCCGACCCGCATGGCGTTCCAGGTATCGAGCAAGATCGACTCGCGCACCATCATCGACCAGGGCGGTGCCGAGCAGTTGCTCGGCCACGGTGACATGCTCTACATGCCGCCGGGCACCAGCTTGCCGATTCGTGTTCACGGCGCCTTCGTCTCGGACGATGAAGTGCACCGTGTAGTCGAAGCCTGGAAGCTGCGTGGTGCGCCGGATTACAACGAAGACATTCTCGCCGGGGCCGAAGAGGGTGGCGGCAGCTTCGAAGGTGGTGGTGGTGAAGGCGGTGAGGGCAGCGAGGAAGACCCGCTGTACGACGAGGCCGTCAACTTCGTGCTGGAAAGCCGCCGTGCCTCCATTTCCGCCGTGCAGCGCAAGCTGAAGATCGGCTACAACCGCGCCGCACGGATGATCGAGGCGATGGAAATGGCCGGCGTGGTCAGCTCGATGAATACCAACGGTTCACGCGAGGTACTCGCGCCCGGTTCATCTCGTGACTGAGTGTTGCGTCTCGCGGATGAACCGCTGAATTCGCGGTCTACAGGATTCACGGCAGCCCAGGTGCTGCCGAGCAATGCGGGGTACGGAGTCGCCTCGCCATTCTTATACGGACTCAAGGGGTTTATATGCGTGTTATTCGCCTGCTGATGCTGGCTGCTTTGAGCTTTACCCTGCTGACCGCCCAGGCTGATGAAGAGGCGGCCACCAAGCGCTTGAGCGAATTGCTCAGCCAGGCGCAAACCATCAGCGCGCGCTTCTCTCAGTTGACCCTCGACGCCAGCGGCACTCAGCTGCAGGAAACTGCAGGGCAACTGGCGCTCAAGCGTCCGGGCATGTTCCGTTGGCACACCGATCAACCCATGGAGCAACTGCTGGTCTCCAATGGCGAGAAGGTCTGGCTGTACGACCCGGATCTGGAGCAGGTCACCATTCAGACACTCGATCAGCGCCTGACCCACACTCCCGCGTTGTTGCTCTCCGGCGATGTCTCGCAGATCCGCGAGAACTTCGAGATCGACTACAAGGAAGGCGGCAGCGTGGTCGACTTCATTCTCAAGCCCAAGGCCAAAGACAGCCTGTTCGACAGCCTGCGCCTGTCGTTCCGCAATCGCGTGCTCAACGACATGCAACTGATCGACAGCATCGGTCAGCGCACCAACATCCTGTTCCTCAATGTAAAGATGAACGAGCCGGTCGAAGACCATCTGTTCACCTTCGACATTCCGGAAGGCGCGGACGTCATCCAGGAGTAAGGCGTGGATCTGTTCGGTCGCCAACCCGTCGCGCAGCCCCTGGCTGCGCGTTTGCGTGCTACCAGTCTGGACGAATACGTCGGCCAGGAGCATGTGCTGGCGCCGGGCAAGCCGCTGCGCGAGGCGCTGGAGCAGGGCGCTTTGCACTCGATGATCTTCTGGGGGCCGCCTGGCGTAGGCAAGACCACCCTGGCGCGCCTGCTGGCCAAGGTCACCGACGCGCATTTCGAAACCATCTCCGCCGTGCTCTCCGGGGTCAAGGAGATTCGCCAGGCCGTCGAAGTGGCCCAGCAGCACGCGGCTCAGTACGGCCGTCGCACCATTCTCTTCGTCGACGAAGTGCACCGCTTCAACAAGAGCCAGCAGGACGCGTTCCTGCCCTACGTGGAAGACGGCACGCTGATCTTCATCGGTGCCACCACCGAGAACCCCTCGTTCGAACTGAACAATGCGCTGCTGTCGCGTGCTCGCGTCTATGTGCTCAAGAGCCTCGACGAGGCCGCTATGCGCAAGCTGGTCAATCGCGCACTTACCGACCCGAAAGGCCTGGGTGATCGCCATCTCAGCCTGCCGGACGAGGCCTTTCAGATTCTTCTGGCTGCCGCCGATGGCGACGGCCGTCGTTTGCTCAATTTTCTCGAGAACGCTGCAGACCTGGCCGAGGATGGTAGCGAAATCGGGGTGGAGTTGCTGCAGAACCTGCTGGGCGATAGCCGGCGCCGTTTCGACAAGGGCGGCGAAGCCTTCTACGACCAGATTTCCGCGCTGCACAAGTCGGTGCGCGGTTCCAGCCCGGACGGTGCGCTGTACTGGTACGCGCGTATGCTCGATGGCGGTTGCGACCCGCTGTACATCGCCCGCCGTGTGGTGCGCATGGCCAGCGAGGATATCGGCAACGCCGATCCGCGCGCACTGACCTTGTGCCTCAACGCTTGGGACGTGCAGGAGCGCCTGGGCAGCCCTGAAGGCGAGCTTGCCGTGGCCCAGGCCATCGTCTATCTGGCCTGTGCACCGAAGAGCAACGCGGTGTATACCGCATTTAAGGCGGCTATGCGTGACGCTGCCGAGCAGGGCTCGCAGGAGGTGCCGCTGCACCTGCGCAACGCGCCGACCAAGCTGATGAAGCAGCTCGGTTATGGCGATGAATACCGTTATGCCCATGATGAGCCGGATGCCTACGCGGCGGGCGAGGATTACTTCCCCGAAAATCTGCAGCCGCGCCAGTATTACGACCCGGTACCACGTGGCCTGGAGCAGAAGATCCGCGACAAGCTGCAGCACCTGCGCAACCTGGATGGCAACAGTCCAAGGCAGAGGAGAAAGTGATGATTCGTGTGGCGCTTGCCGTCGCTGTAGGGGGCGCTGCTGGTTCGGTTATGCGCTTTCTGGTTGCCAGCTGGGTAGCCGGCAACTGGCCCCGGCATTTCTACCTGGGCACCTTTGCAGTAAACGTCATCGGTTGCCTGCTGATTGGTCTGCTGTCAGGTCTGTTCCTTACCCGTACCGACCTGCCGCTGGAGCTGCGTACCGGACTGATTACCGGTGTGCTGGGTGGCTTCACTACTTTTTCATCCTTCAGCCTGGAAATCATGAAGCTGATGGATGGAGGTCGCGCCCTCGAAGCGCTCGGTTACCTGGCATTCAGTATCCTTGGTGGTCTGCTGGCTGCCTGGGCTGGTCTGAGCCTGGCCCGATTGGCATCCTGACCCGCTAAAGCTTTACACTCGGCAACCCGCGTCACGCTGGTGGCCGCAACCTTTTTTCGTCGATGTATTGAGACCCGAACATGCTCGATTCCAAACTTGTCCGCACGCAACTCACCGAAATCGCCGAGCGCCTCGCCACCCGTGGCTTCGCCCTTGACGTCGCCCGCTTCGAGGCCCTGGAGAGTCAGCGCAAGTCGGTGCAGGTGCGCACCGAGCAACTGCAGGCCGAGCGCAACAGCCGTTCCAAGTCCATCGGCCAGGCCAAGGCGCGTGGCGAAGACATCGCGCCGCTGCTGGCGGAAGTCGATCAGATGGGCAGCGAGCTGGAAGCCGGCAAGCGTGAGCTGGATGCGATCCAGAACGAGCTGGACAACCTGCTGCTGAACATTCCCAACCTGCCGCACGAGTCTGTGCCGGTTGGCGCCGATGAAGACGGCAACGTCGAGGTGGCGCGTTGGGGCACCCCGCGCAGCTTCGATTTCGAGATCAAGGATCACGTCGCCCTCGGCGAGCAGCACGGCTGGCTGGACTTCGAGACCGCTGCCAAGCTGTCCGGCGCGCGTTTCGCCCTGCTGCGCGGCCCCATTGCGCGCCTGCATCGCGCCCTGGCGCAGTTCATGATCAACCTGCACACCGGCGAGCACGGCTACGAAGAGGCCTACACCCCGTATCTGGTGCAGGCTCCGGCGCTGCAGGGCACCGGCCAGCTGCCGAAGTTCGAGGAAGACCTGTTCAAGATCCGTCGTGAAGACCAGGCCGATCTGTACCTGATCCCGACTGCCGAAGTCTCGCTGACCAATATCGTCGCCGGTGAAATTCTCGATGCCAAGCAGCTGCCGCTGAAGTTCGTCGCCCATACCCCGTGCTTCCGCAGTGAGGCGGGCGCTTCCGGTCGTGATACCCGTGGGATGATCCGTCAGCACCAGTTCGACAAGGTCGAGATGGTGCAGATCGTCGAGCCATCCAAGTCCTTCGAGGCGCTGGAAGGCATGACCGCAAACGCTGAACGCGTGCTGCAACTGCTGGAGCTGCCGTATCGCAAGCTGGCTCTGTGCACTGGTGACATGGGCTTCTCCGCAGTGAAGACTTACGACCTGGAAGTCTGGGTGCCGAGCCAGGACAAGTACCGTGAGATTTCTTCCTGCTCCAACTGCGGCGACTTCCAGGCGCGCCGCATGCAGGCGCGCTACCGCAACCCGGAAACCGGCAAGCCGGAGCTGCTGCACACGCTCAACGGCTCCGGCCTGGCGGTCGGCCGTACCCTGGTGGCGGTACTGGAGAATTACCAGCAGGCCGACGGCAGCATTCGTGTGCCCGAGGTTCTGAAACCCTATATGGGCGGCATTGAAGTGATCGGCTGAGCCGGTACTAAAGCGGGGTGGTGCGGCTGCCCCGTTTACAGGCGGCGCGCTTGGCGATGGGCGTAGGGTGCGCTGTGCGCACCAAGGTCTTTCAGCCTGGTCCGGTGCGCATGGCGCACCCTAAGAGCCCGTCGTTCGCCTTCCCACCTCATTCGAGGCTGATTTATGCAATTCCTTCCGCTGTTCCACAAGCTGCAGGATCGCCTGGTACTGGTGATTGGCGGTGGTGAGGTCGCGCTGCGCAAAGCGCGCCTGCTAAGCGACGCTGGTGCTGTTTTGCATGTGGTCGCTCCGGAGATTCGTAGCGAGTTGCAGGAGCTGGCCGGTCCTGGCGGCATCTTCCTGCGTGGCTACGCGAGCAGCGACTTGCAGGGCGTTGCCCTGGTCATTGCAGCGACCGATGACGTGCCGCTCAATGCGCAGATTTCCGCCGAGGCCCAGGCGTTGGGCATTCCCGTCAACGTGGTGGATGCGCCGGCTCTGTGCAGCGTGATCTTCCCAGCCATCGTCGACCGTTCGCCGCTAATCGTCGCGGTCAGCAGTGGCGGCGATGCGCCGGTATTGGCGCGGCTGATCCGCGCCAAGATCGAAACCTGGATTCCGGCCACCTACGGCCAGTTGGCCAACCTGGGCAAGCGCTTTCGTGAGCGGGTCAAGCAGCTGTTTCCCGACGTGCAGCAACGCCGGGTGTTCTGGGAGGATGTCTTCCAGGGTCAGATCGCCGAGAGCGTGTTTGCCGGCAAGCCGGAGGAGGGTGAGCGCCTGCTGGAGGAGCGTCTGGCCGGTGCAGCGCCACGTGCGCTGGGCGAGGTCTATCTGGTCGGTGCTGGGCCGGGCGATCCCGATCTGCTGACCTTTCGCGCCCTGCGCCTGATGCAGCAAGCCGATGTGGTGCTCTACGACCGCCTGGTGGCTCCCGCCATCATCGAGCTGTGCCGGCGCGATGCCGAGCGCATCTACGTCGGCAAGCGCCGCGCCGATCATGCGGTGCCGCAGGAGCAGATCAACCAGTTGCTGATCGATCTGGCCCGTCAGGGCAAGCGTGTGCTGCGCCTGAAAGGCGGTGATCCGTTCATCTTCGGTCGTGGTGGTGAGGAGATCGAGCAACTGGCGGCGGAAGATATTCCCTTCCAGGTCGTGCCGGGTATCACCGCTGCGTCCGGTTGCGCGGCCTATGCCGGCATTCCGCTGACCCACCGCGATCATGCGCAGTCGGTGCGTTTCGTCACCGGGCATCTCAAGGACGGCAGCAGCAACCTGCCATGGAAAGACCTGGTGGCTCCAGGGCAAACCCTGGTGTTCTACATGGGCTTGGTCGGCCTGCCGGGCATCTGCGAGCAGCTGATTGCTCACGGCCGTTCAGGCGCCACGCCTGCAGCGCTGGTGCAGCAAGGTACCACGCAGAGTCAGCGGGTATTCACCGGTACCCTGGAGACTTTGCCGCAACTGGTGGCCGAGCACGAAGTGCACGCGCCCACGCTGGTGATAGTCGGAGAAGTGGTCACCCTGCGTGACAAGCTGGCCTGGTTCGAAGGCGCCCAGAACCGCATCTGACGCGTTGTGGCTGAAGCCTCGTTATCGGGGCTTCAGCCATCATCCGCCGTCACTCTAGTGCTGAAACACACCTTTACCCGGCAGGCGCTGGCGATCATGTGCGCGGGTGAAATCCTGCTGCGGCCCTTTGGGAACCACGCCAGTCGGGTTGATGGTGGCGTGGCTGGCGTAGTAGTGCGATTTGATGTGGGTGAAGTCCACCGTCTCGGCGATGCCTGGCCACTGATATAGCTCGCGTAGCCAGTTGGACAGGTTCGGGTAGACCTCGATGCGTCGCAGGTTACATTTGAAGTGGCCGTGATAGACGGCATCGAAGCGAATCAGCGTGGTGAACAGGCGGATGTCGGCCTCGGTCAGGTATTCACCGGCCAGATAGCGATTCCTGCCCAGGAGTGCTTCCAGCTCATCAAGCATGGCGAACAGCTCGTCGAAGGCTTCTTCGTAGGCTTCCTGGGTGGTGGCGAAGCCGGCGCGGTAGACGCCGTTGTTCACCGCCGGGTAGATGCGCTCGTTGAGCTGGTCGATGCGCTCGCGTAGCGGCTCGGGGTAGAAGTCCAGGTCGTTGCCGGTCAGGTCATCGAATGCGCTGTTGAACATGCGGATGATTTCCGCCGACTCGTTGCTGACAATGCCGCCGGTCTGCTTGTCCCACAGCACGGGCACGGTGACACGGCCGCTGTAGTGGCGATCATCGGCCGTGTAGCGCTGATGCATGTAGCTCAGGTTGTCGAGGTGGTCGCCGCTGGAGCCGAATTTGCGGTCGAAGGTCCAGCCCTGTTCGCGCATCAGCCAGCTCACCACGGATACATCGATCAGCGATTCGAGGCCTTTGAGTTTGCGCAGGATCAGGGTGCGGTGAGCCCAGGGGCAGGCCAGCGAGACGTACAGGTGATAACGTCCGGCTTCAGCCTTGAAGCCGCCGTCACCACTTGGCCCGGCGCTGCCGTCGGCGGTTACCCAGTTGCGGCGTTGTGCGCTTTCGCGCTGGAAGCGGCCGCTGTTGCCGGTGTTGTACCACTGGTCGTGCCAGCGTCCATCGATCAACAAGCCCATGACGCTTGCCTCCGTTTTGAGTGAGTCTGGAGTCTAACGTTATGAACTCGATTGAAAGGTGGAAAAAGCTGGCTTAAATGATCGGCTGGTTAGATTGAAGGCGCGCATCCCAACGCTGCTGTGCCTGCTGGAACGCTGCTTCACGGGCCAAGCCCAGGCCACGCAATGCGACGGCCATGGTGGCGATCACTGCCAGACGACCGTAAGGGTCATCGTGCTCGCCGCGCCAGAATGCGCCCAGCACGGCTGGGTCGAGTCGTTCGGGTTTGACATGGCGCTGCGCTGACAGCGCAGGCCATTCTTCGTCCCAGTTCTCGCCATCGAGAGTGCCGTAGAGATGGCACGCACCGTCCGGGTTGACCTCGATCTCGCCGCCTTCGCCCTTGATCACGATGGCAGGATCGCCGAGCAGGCGACTGGCTTCGCGGTGCACGGCCTGGTAGCCGGGATGGAAGATACTTTGCAGCCCGCAGTTGGCCCCCAACGGGTTGATAACGCGCGCCAGGGAGTGAATCGGCGAGCGCAGGCCCAGCGTGTTGCGCAGATCAATCATACGCTGTAGCGCCGGCATCCAGTCGCCCAGGTAGCTGTAGGCCAGGCCATGTTGATCGAGCGCCTTTGCCACGCTCTGCCAGTCGCGGCAACAGGGGATATCCAGCGCTGTCAGCAATTGCTCGCTATACAGGCGCCCGGCGGTGTGGGCGCCGCCACCGTGCATGAAGATGCGCACGCCGCTGGCGGCCAGCGCCTTGGCCGCCAGCAGATACCAGGGCAGGTGGCGTTTTTTACCGGCATAGCTAGGCCAGTCCAGGTCGACCTGAATGTCGGGGGCGGCGAGTCGTGGGCGGATGGCCTCGGTGAAGCCGGCGAGCTCCTCGGCGCTCTCTTCCTTGTGTCGCAGCAGCATCAGGAAGGCGCCGAGCTGGGTGTCCTCGACCTTGCCGTCGAGCAGCAGGCCCATGGCTTCGCGGGCCTCCTCGCGGGTCAGGCCGCGGGCGCCGCGCTTGCCCTTGCCGAGAATGCGCACGAACTGGGCGAAGGGGTGTTCGGCGGGCGTGATCAGGTTCATAGGCAATTGGTCGGTTTCGGCAGGCCGGCGAGCTTGGCGGCGAGTTTGGCGGGCGTGCCCTTGAACAGGCGATTGAGGTGCAGGCTGTTGCCTTTGTCCGTGCCCAGTTTCAGGGCTGCGTACTTGATCAGCGGACGGTTGGCCGGCGATAGCTGAAACTCGGCGTAGAAGGCGCGCAGCAGTTCGAGAATTTCCCAGTGTTCGTCACTCAGCTGCAACTCTTCCGCTGCGGCCAGCGCCTCGGCTACGGGGTGTGACCAATCCTGCAGGTCGACCAGGTAGCCGTCCTTGTCCAGGGCGATTTCGCGTCCGGCGACGTTGAGCGTGCTCATAGCCAGCTGTTGACCTTGGCGTAGCGGGTACAGAGCTCGACGAACCCTGGATAGTCCACGACCTGTGCGCGCTCGGGCGCCTGCAGGCCGCGGGCGCTTAGGTCTTCGCCCAGTGCATAGAGCGCAACGCTGGCGGGCATCAGTTGCAGCGCCTGCAGGTTGGTTGTGCCTGGCTGCAGCGCGTAGACCGCATCGCCGCTGAGCAACAGACCATCAGCGGTACCCAACAGACGCAGGCAGCTGGCCAGGCGGCTATCGGCGAACGGCGAATGGGAAAGTATGTGCAGGGTGGCCATTAGAGGGTGATCACCTGGTCATAACGATCAAGGAGGGCGGTCAGTGCGCTGTCGTCCAGTCGCTCTACCGCCAGATTCAGTTCGGCATCGCTCAGGCCGCGCTCGTCCAGGCTGCGTTGGCTGGCGTACAGATCTTCTACGCCGAACATGGGCAGCGCCTGTAGGTTCGCGCCAAGGTCTTTTTGCTGTAGCGCACCAGGCTGCTGCGCTTTGCTTAGCTGGAACACGCCATCGTCGAGAAACAGCATGCCGATGGGCAGGTCGAAGGCGCCGCCGGCCAGGGCGATATCCAGCGCCTCGCGGGCTCCAGGGCCGCTCCAGGGCGCCTGGCGGCTGATGATCAGCAGAGACTTGCTCATTCAGTGGCCTCCGAAGCAGATCAGTCGGTCGGCCTGTTGCGCCGCTTCATGCAATTGGCCGAGGCCGGAAAGCTCCCACGGGGCCTGCAGATTGGCCGCTGGGCGCGCGTAGCGCTGCGCCTCTTCGGCGTTGAGTACACCGCGACGCAGCGCAGCAGCGATACACACCACCGCGTCCAGCCCGTTGGCAGTGACGAACTCGCGCCACTCGCCGGGCAGATCCAGCTCGTCCTGCGGGCTGACCACGTTGCTGGCGGCGCTGTGCACGCCGTCCTGGTAGAAGAACAGGCGAACGATCTCGTGGCCGTCCGCCAGCGCCGCCTGGGCAAAACGCAGTGCGCGTCGCGAGGCGGGCAGATGAGGAGCGGCGAACAGGGCAATGGCAAACTTCATGGCGTTTCCGGCGAGGCAAAACTGCGCCAATGATAAGGCCAGGGTGCCCAGCAAACAAAGGCAGCTGACGGCCGCGCAAGAAAAAGCCCGCCGAAGCGGGCTTGAAGGGGGACGAAAGCTGTCAGTCGTCGCCGCCCATGATGCCGAAGATCTGCAGCAGGCTGACGAACAGGTTGTAGATCGATACGTACAGGCTGATGGTGGCCATGATGTAGTTGCGTTCACCACCATGGATGATGGCGCTGGTCTGGAACAGGATGCAGGCCGAGGAGAACAGCACGAAGCCGGCGCTGATCGCCAGTTGCAGGCCGCTGATCTGGAAGAAGAAGCTGGCAACCACGGCGCCCAGCAGAACGAAGAAGCCTGCCGTGATGAAACCGCTGAGGAAGCTCATGTCCTTGCGGGTGGTCAGCACGTAGGCAGACAGGCCGAAGAACACCAGTGCGGTCATGGTAAAGGCGGAGCTGATCACCTCAGCGCCGTTGGCCATGCCCAGGTAGCGGTTGAGGATCGGGCCCAGGGTGTAACCCATGAAGCCGGTCAGCGCGAGCGTGGAAAGCAGGCCCCACGAAGAATTGCGCAGCTTGGCGGTAAGGAAGAACAGGCCGTAGAAACCGATCAGTACGACAAAGATGTTCGGATAAGGAACGTTGGCGCGCTGCGAGATGAACGCCACCAGGCCGCTGAAGGCCAGGGTGATGGCCAGTAGGCCATAGGTATTGCGCAGAACGCTGCTGACTTCCTGTTGCTCAACCTGAGAATGGTTGAGTGCATAATCTCGCTCTTGCATGGCGACGCTCCTGTTGTAAGAGGCTTTCAAATTCGAATGTATCGGATCATAACAGAGCGGGATTGCCTGCCAAGACTTAGAGTTTGACAGTGTGTTGCGTTCCGGTAAGATTGCCGCCCGCACTGCTGCGGAGGTTTGAGCGTTAGCCTCCGCACTCAAGAATCTGGAAGCGTGGCCGAGTGGTTTAAGGCAACGGTCTTGAAAACCGTCGATGGGCAACTATCCGTGAGTTCGAATCTCACCGCTTCCGCCAATTCTCCAAAATTGCTACGACGCAATTGCTGATCCTAATCTGGCGCTTGCTTTTTGACTCCCGTGCGCCAAGCTAGGTCAGGCCCTGGCTTTTTGTTAAGGTGACCGGCAAGTTCAATCTCACCGTCGTTGCACGGTGGCTGACAAGGTGCAACGAGGTGGCGATTGATTAGGGTCCTGGTTGTCGACGATCACGATCTGGTCCGCACGGGCATCACCCGTATGCTGGCCGATATCGACGGTCTGCAAGTCGTGGGCGAAGCCTGCACTGGCGAAGAAGCCCTGCTCAAGGTTCGCGAACTCAAGCCCGACGTCGTCCTGATGGATGTCAAAATGCCTGGTATCGGCGGCCTGGAAGCCACCCGTAAGCTGATGCGCAGCCATCCCGATATCAAGGTCGTCGCCGTTACCGTGTGCGAGGAAGATCCTTTCCCGACGCGCCTGCTGCAGGCGGGCGCCGCTGGTTATCTGACCAAGGGTGCAGCGTTGGATGAGATGGTGCAGGCCATTCGCCTCGTATTCGCCGGCCAGCGCTATATCGACCCGCAAATCGCCCAGCAACTGGCGCTGAAATCTTTTCAGCCGCAGAACAGTGGTTCGCCATTCGACCTGTTGTCCGAGCGCGAAATCCAGATCGCGCTGATGATCGCCAACTGCCACAAGGTGCAGAACATCTCGGACAAGCTGTGCCTGTCGCCGAAGACGGTCAATACCTACCGCTACCGCATCTTCGAGAAGCTCTCCATCACCAGCGATGTCGAGCTGGCTCTGCTCGCGGTGCGCCACGGCATGGTCGACGCCGTCAGCTGAAAATGTCTGCCCCATTCGATCCGAGTGCCTTCCTGGCGACCTGCAGTGGTCGCCCCGGCGTCTATCGCATGTTCGATAGCGAGGCTCGCCTGCTGTATGTCGGCAAGGCGAAGAATCTCAAGAAGCGTCTCTCCAGTTACTTTCGCAAGACCGGTCAGGCACCCAAGACGGCCGCGCTGGTCGCACGTATCGCGCAGATCGAAACCACCATCACCGCCAACGAGACCGAGGCACTGCTGCTCGAGCAGACCTTGATCAAGGAATGGCGGCCGCCTTACAACATCCTGCTGCGCGACGACAAATCCTACCCTTATGTGTTTCTCTCCGACGGCGACTTTCCACGGCTCGGCATTCACCGGGGGGCGAAGAAAGCCAAGGGGCGCTATTTCGGCCCTTATCCCAGTGCATTGGCGATTCGCGAGAGCCTGAGCCTGCTGCAGAAGACCTTTCTGGTTCGCCAGTGCGAGGACAGTTACTACAAGAACCGCACGCGACCTTGCCTGCAATACCAGATCAAACGCTGCAAAGGTCCCTGCGTCGGCTTGGTCAGTCCAGAGGAGTACGCCGAGGACGTGCGCCACTCGGTGATGTTTCTCGATGGCCGCAGCAATGCACTGAGCGAGGAGCTCTCGGCCAGCATGGAAAAGGCCTCGATGGCCCTGGAGTTCGAGCGCGCCGCTGAGCTGCGTGATCAGATCTCCATGCTGCGCCGCGTGCAAGACCAGCAAAGCATGGAAGGTGGTACCGGCGACGTCGACGTGGTCGCGGTGATGCTCACCCCCGGTGGCGCCTGCGTGCACCTGATCAGCGTGCGTGGCGGGCGCGTGCTGGGTAGCAAGAATTTCTTCCCGCAGGTGGCGATCGAAGAGGAGGGTGGCGACGTGATGATGGCCTTCCTCGCTCAGTACTACCTGGGCAATGCCGAGCGCGACCTGCCCAGCGAGCTGATCGTCAACGTGCAGCATGAAGATTTCGCCACGCTGATCGAGGCCATCGAGTCGTTACGCGGCCGTAGTCTCAGCATCAGCTTGCGCGTGCGTGGCACGCGAGCCCGTTGGCAGCAGCTCGCCGTGACCAACGCCGAACAGGCGCTGGCCGCACGCCTGGCCAACCGGCAGCATCTGGCCGAGCGTTTCGAGGCGCTGGCTACCGTGCTGGAAATGGACGAGCCGCCGCAGCGCATGGAATGCTTCGATATCAGCCATTCCAGTGGTGAGGCGACGGTCGCCTCCTGCGTGGTATTCGGTCCCGAAGGCCCGCTGAAATCCGATTACCGGCGCTTCAATATCGAGGGCGTGACCGCCGGCGACGACTACGCCGCGATGCACCAGGCGTTGACTCGGCGCTTCAGCAAGATCAAGGATGGCGAAGGCAAGTTGCCCGATGTGCTGCTGGTGGACGGTGGCAAGGGGCAGTTGGCCATGGCGCGCGAGGTACTGCAGGAGCTGGCCGTGCCGGATCTGATTCTGCTTGGTGTGGCCAAGGGCACGACGCGCAAACCTGGCCTGGAAGTACTCTACCTGAACGACGCTGAGCATGAGTTCACCTTGCCCGGCAATTCGCCAGCGCTGCATCTGATCCAGCAGATCCGTGATGAATCGCACCGTTTTGCGATTACTGGGCATCGTGCTCGCCGCGGCAAGACGCGGCGCACCTCGACGCTGGAAGAAGTAGCAGGGATCGGCCCGAAGCGGCGGCGCGAGCTACTCAATCACTTTGGCGGGCTGCAGGAATTGTCCCGTGCCAGCGCGGAAGAAATTGCCAAAGCGCCCGGAATCAGTAAAAAGCTCGCCGAGTTGATTTATGACGCTCTGCACAGCGAGTAGAATGCCCGCTCACCTCGCAGCCTAGTTGTGCCGATGAATATCCCCAACTTGCTTACCCTGCTCCGGGTCGCGCTGATCCCGGTCTTTATCCTGTTGTTCTATTTACCGTTCTCCTGGAGCTATTGGGCTGCCAGCGGCGTCTTCGCGATTGCCGCCGTGACCGATTGGCTCGATGGCTACCTGGCCCGCCGCTGGGAGCAGGGTACGCCTTTCGGCGCCTTCCTCGACCCGGTGGCGGACAAACTGATGGTGGCGGTGGCATTGGTGCTGCTGGCGGCCGAACACTCCAATCTCTGGCTGACCCTGGCTGCCGCGACCATCATCGGGCGCGAGATAGTCGTCTCAGCGTTGCGTGAATGGATGGCCGAGCTCGGTGCTCGGGCGCATGTCGCGGTGTCCAACCTTGGCAAGTGGAAAACCGCAGCGCAGATGCTGGCGCTGGTCATCCTGCTGGGTAATCCACCGGTGTTCACCTTCTGGGTCGTGCTCGGATATATCTTGCTGGTGGTCGCAGCCGTGCTCACATTGTGGTCGATGCTGCAGTACCTGTTGGCCGCCTGGCCGCACCTCAGCACGACCTCGGAAAAGAAATAAGTATTTTTGAATCAAAGGGTTGACGGCGCGATTCGATTCTATAGAATGGCGCCCGTCGACAAGACAAGCGGGAATAGCTCAGTTGGTAGAGCACGACCTTGCCAAGGTCGGGGTCGCGAGTTCGAGTCTCGTTTCCCGCTCCAGTTTTACACGAGTCGCCAAGGCGGCTCGTTTGCTTCATGGCTGAGTTGCAGAGTGGTTATGCACCGGATTGCAAATCCGTGAACGCCGGTTCGATTCCGACCTCAGCCTCCAATTCGAAAAGCCTCGTAGATCACTGATCTACGAGGCTTTTTTCATTATCCCGGGCAAGCGTTGCGTGCCTTGCGGGTAAGCGAAGGGCTGTATATAGTCCGGTCCTTCGCACAGCGCTACCGCCCGAATGGCGAAATCGGTAGACGCAGGAGACTTAAAATCTCTCGCTCGCAAGGGCGTGCCGGTTCGAGTCCGGCTTCGGGCACCATTTAAAATCAAGCACTTACAGATATCGGCTCTCTTCCCACTTTTTCCGCAATTCCAGTTTTTTTCCGCAATTACCTTGTTGGCGACACTTTTTTTCCTCGCCGCTCCCTGATGTAATGCTCCGTCATGACTACCGTGGTGTGGCCAAGCTGGTCTCTAGCTTTCAGGATGTCTCCGCTTGATTCAGCCGTGTCGGTGCCTGCTTTGGCCCGTAGATCACGTAGCTGAAACTCTGCTTTTTCGATACCTGCCGCCTTTCTAGCCTTGTCGAACCGGGAGCGGAGCATTGCCGGAGTCATAGAGGTTCCATCCTCCGCCACTACCAGTCTGGTCGAGCGCACTTTGTGGCCTGCTTTTCGAGCTTTGATCCTTTCCAGTAGCAGGCGAAGTTCGCCTGTAACCTCAATGCGGCGTTTGGTGCCAGTTTTTGACTGCTTTACATGCAGATGTCCGTCTCTGATGTCTCGCTCGTCCATACGCAAGGTATCTCCAGGACGTTGTCCTGTCAGATAAACCAAGTCCATCGCATCGCGTAAGCCAGAATCCGCTTCTGAGTAAACGGCATGGAAGAGGCTGTCTTCGATGTAGACGTCGCGTCCCTTTTCCTTGTTGCCTTTCACTCCCGCGCACGGATTAGCAAGAGCGGTGTAACCCATCTCTCGTGCATAGTTCCAGATTGCTGAGAGAAGAGCCTTCTCCCTGTTCGCGCTAATCGGAGCGGTTTGCCGCCAGCGTAGATACTGGCGAATGTGTTGAGGCTGGATCGCTTCAAGTGGGGCTGGCGGGTCGTCGAAAAACTCTAGTAGCTTGCGTAGTTCTTGGCGATTTTTCGTTTGGGTACCGGGGGCCTTGGTAGGAATAATCTCTACTTGGTATTTCCCTGCCACATACCCGAACGTAATGACTTTCTGTTGTAGCTCTGTAGCTGTTCTATCGCGCTCAAGTTCAGCGTACTTCATTATTGCCAGACCGTAATCTCGACCAAGGGGAATCTCCTTCCTTGGTCGACCTCCGGTGTCATAGAAGTAGTATGTCGTGCTCCCGCGTTTTCGCTCACGCAGGCGCGGAATTGCCCCTAGGTTTGTTGGTCTTCGTCCCATCTATCCTGCCTTCCTCGACCTCCAGGTCACTTCTCGCTCAACGCTAACCTTCGACACTGGCAATAGATTGGCCGCAATCACACATGGCCAGCCATTTGCTTTGATCGTATGGGGTATGCCGTTTCTGCGTAGGACCTCGATTTGCTTCGCTCTTATCTTGGCGCCAGTCAACTCACAGACTTGCTCGTGGCTCAAAAACTGTATCGCTTCCATGGATAACGATCCCGCCGATACCATACCGGCGATTGTGTGATACGTGAAAGGTGTCTATTTGGCACCATATGGCACGTTCTGGTGTGCCTCAACCGGGAGGAGAGGATTGCAGAGTAGAGAAGGGCAGATTCGCTGGGGCAGTTGGCGTCACAGGCGTTGCAGCATCATCCGTGGACTGATTGTCTCAGCGTTGGAGGGAGGCTAAGCAACGCTCGCTATGTGGCCAGCTGGATGAGATCGTCCAGCAGCTCACGGACGCCGCGCCTGTAGAATGTCCCTCTGATCGATGAGGCTACCGATCTCTCTAAGCTACCACTAGCGCCCATCGCAGCTGAGATGACACGCCTTGAGGCGCTGTTCAGTGCTGACAAGATCGTGCGGGATCAGTACACGACGCTAGCAGCGCGTATTGCGCAGGAAAACACTGCACTTCAGGTACTCGAATCACGCCTCGCTGATGCAGTTGGAGCCGAGGCCCGTCGCAAGGCCTTGCAAGCCGAGCGTAATGACACGTACGGACGCGTTTTCGACGCAATTATTAACGAGCAGAACGCGTTGGCCAGCTTGTATGAGCCATTAATGGCCCGGCTCGCAGCATCTTCCGGCACCCTCAAAAAACTCAGCTTCTCGGTTCGCCGCATAGCCGATGTTGAAAGCTGGGGAACAATCGCCGAGGAGGAACTGCTTGATCGGCGGAAGGCTGGTCCATTTTATGGCCGCGGCTCGCTAATCAAAGCAGCCATCCAAGAACTAAAGGCAGCGTGGGAAACCGGCTCGGCACCGGAAGTGCAGGAAGCGATGACCTCCTTCATGGAAAAGTACAGCAAGGATCTGCTAACACATGCGCCTTATGTACAGTCCCTGTTGCCGCTGACCGAAAACTGACCCAGTAGAGGCTGTTCTGCCGACTGAAAACTGACCCAGGTGTTCAACTGCTTCTGCTCAATTTTTGAGCAGGAGAACACAGGGTGATCAGTATGGAAATGATGGGCAAAATTCGCCGGATGTATTTCCGCGACAAGCTGTCGCTGCATGAGATAGCCAAGCGCACCGGGTTGGCGCGCAACACGATTCGCAAGTGGGTCAGAGCACCTGAGGCCAAGCCGCCGGTCTACCAACGCCGCGCGATCTTCAACAAACTCAGCCCTTTTCACGCCACGCTGGAGCAGGCGCTAAAAGCCGATTCGCTGCG
>NZ_FMZQ01000002.1 GCF_900102635.1 Ectopseudomonas chengduensis
GCTCAAAAATTGAGCAGAAGCAGTTGAACACCTGGGTCAGTTTTCAGTCGGCAGAACAGCCTCTACTGGGTCAGTTTTCGGTCAGCGGCAACAGCTGTACTTCCTGTTCAGAGCAGCGAGGGAGTTCTGGAGGTGATAACCGGCACTGTTGAAGCCATGATCGACGGAGTCGTAGCAGTTATCGAAGGTATAACAAGTGCGATTGCTAGCTTGTTCAGTTAGAAATGGAGAGCAGCTAGTTCAAACCGGCTCGCTGGTTCCGGCTAAAGCCTGACCCTTAACCAATACGCTATTGAACCTCTAAATGACCCCTCTGCCATCATCCTGGGCTCGCGCCTGGTCAGATCTCGGCCTACAGCCTCCGCCTGGTCTGTTCGAGCAGCTCGTTCGTGCCTATGAGGAGCCGCAGCGGCACTATCACTCGCTGCAACACCTGCGCGAATGCCTGATGCATTTCGAGCAGGCGCGGCACCTGGCGCAGCAGCCGGGGGAGGTGGCCATCGCGCTCTGGTTCCATGACGCCATCTACGACGTGCGCGGCAAAGATAACGAGCGCCTGAGTGCAGATTGGGCCATCCGGGTGCTGGCGAGCAGTCACGCCAGCCAGTTGACGTTGGCGCGGGTCGAGCAACTGATCATGGTCACCCGGCATGATGCGACGCCGAGCGAACCGGATGAGCAGTTGCTGGTGGATATCGACCTGGCCATTCTCGGCGCCACGCCGGAGCGTTTCGCCGAATACGACGCTCAGGTGCGCGCCGAGTACGCCTGGGTGCCGGGCTTTGTCTATCGCATGAAGCGGCGCAGCGTTCTTCAGTCATTTCTGGCGCGCCCAACTATCTACAGCACGGATCATTTCAGGGCGCGCCATGAGGCACAGGCTCGGATCAATCTAGCTGGCGTGATTTGACAGGAGATTGAGCCAGGTCTGCATCGCATTCGCCGCGACAAGCGTTCTATGCTGTGAATAGTGGCCATTCGACAGGGGAGCGAACGTGCCGTTGTTCAACGCCTTGCTGCGTGCGCTTGACCCTTTGCATGGAGTGCCTGAAGCGACTCGGCAGGCGTTTGAGTGCTGGTATCTGCAGGCGAAGATTCCGCAGATTCGCTACGTCGCTTTTCTGACCACGGCGCTGTATCTGATCTATGCCGCCATCGAGCAGAATGTCGAGACCGATCAGCCTTTCGCGCGGCTCATAGTCCATGCGCTGCTGGTGCCGGCAGCATTGCTGGCCATCGGGCTGCTGAGTTTCCAGCCAAGGCGGCAACCCTTGATGCTGGGGTTGCTGTCACTCGCGCCCATTATCTCGGTGCTGTCCAATCTCTACTTCAATTTCGGCTCACCGCGTTTTGCCTTTTACGCGCCGGAAATCTATCTCAACCTGATGTGGACCTTCGCTATCTCAGGGCTGGCGCTCAAGCGTGCCATGGCTACCGCATTGTTCTCACTGGCCGCGATTATGCTGGTCACGCTCGAGCACTCGCTGACGCCCGGCATGCAGCGCCTGCACCTGATCTGGATTCTTGCGTCATTCTCCTTCGGCCTGCTCAGCGCCTTTCTTCTGGAAAAGGCGCACAAACACATGTTCCTGCATCAGGACAGCCTGGCCCTCAGCGCCAGTGTCGACAGCCTGACCGGGCTGTGGAATCGTTCGCGCACGCTGCATTTTCTGATCGAGGAAGTCGCGCGGGCCAATCGCTACGGCACGCCGTTCTCGGTGGTGCTGATCGACATCGACCACTTCAAGAGCGTCAACGATACTCATGGCCATGCGGTGGGGGACAGTGTGCTGCGCCAGTTCGCCGGGCTGCTGCGCGACGGCGTGCGAGTGATGGACAAGGTCGGGCGGCTTGGCGGCGAGGAGTTTCTCATCATCCTGCCGGAGATCGATGCTGCCCACGCAGAGCAGGCGGTGCAGACCCTGCAAAAACGTATCAACGGCTTTTCCTTCGACCGGGTGCAACGCAAAAGCGCCAGTTTCGGCATTGCCGAATATCGTCCTGGCGAAAGCCTGGATTGCCTGATGGAGCGTGCGGATCAGGCGATGTACCGCGCCAAGGCCAATGGCCGTGACCGTATCGAGATACTGTGAGTGCTTGGGCCTGAACCGCTCATGTGCGGCTCTGGTCGAAACCGCTGCAACCCTTCCCTTGGAGACCACCATGCACAGAACTGCGCACTTTCTTCTCGCGGCTGCGGCCGTTCCCCTGCTGCTTGCCGGCTGCGCCAGGTCGTCCGGTGAGCAGGATGCCAGAGTGACCGAGCAATGGTTGGGGCGCTGGAACGGGCCCGAGGGTACCTACCTGGATATCAGTGGCACGCCGGCCGACTACCGCCTGACCATCGCCAACCTCGACGGCCCGCGTCGCTTCGTCGGCCGTGCGCAGGGTGCGAAGATCGTCTTCGTGCGCGATGGCGTGGTGGAGAGCATCAGCGCCACCGACGGCGAAGCTACCGGCATGAAATGGCTGTTGGATAAACAGAACTGCCTGACCGTGCGCAGCGGTGAGGGTTATTGCCGCGACTGAATCGTTACCGGGATATGCCAGAATGACGGCCTTCAACGGCTTACGACCTGTGCATGAAAATCCTCAGCCTGCGCCTCAAGAACCTCAATTCCCTCAAGGGCGAGTGGAAGATCGACTTCGCTGCCGAGCCTTTCGCCGGTAGCGGCCTGTTCGCCATCACCGGGCCGACCGGTGCGGGCAAGACCACCTTGCTCGACGCCATTTGCCTGGCCCTGTACCACCGCACGCCGCGCATGAGCACGCTGTCGGCCAGTGGCAACGAGCTGATGACGCGGCATACCGCCGACTGCCTGGCCGAGGTCGAGTTCGAGGTCAAGGGGCAGGGCTACCGCGCCTTCTGGAGCCAGCGCCGCGCGCGGGACAAGGTCGACGGTGCGTTGCAGGCGCCCAAGGTCGAGCTGGCGCATATCGCCGATGGTGAAATTCTCACCGACAAGATTCGCGAGAAGGAAAGTCTCACCGCCGAGCTGACCGGCCTCGATTTCGAGCGCTTCACCAAGTCCATGCTGCTGGCCCAGGGCGGCTTTGCGGCGTTTCTCGAAGCCAATGCCAACCAGCGCGCGGAGCTGCTGGAGGAACTGACCGGCACTGAGGTGTATGGGCAGATATCCCAACAGGTCTACGAGCGTACCAAGGCTGCCGAACAGGCACTCAATCTGCTGAAAAGCCGCGCCCAGGGCATGGAGTTGCTCGACGAAGCGCAGCGCGCCGAGCTGCAGGCCGAGCAGCAGCGTCTGAGCTTGGAGGAGTCGCCGCTGCTGGCCCGGCAGCAAGCTCTGCAAAGCCAGCGCCGTTGGCGTGAGGCGCTACAGCAGGCCGAGCAGCAACGGGAGCAGGCGCGACTCGGACTGGAGCAGGCCCAGCTGGCTCGTAACGAGGCAGCCGGTGAACTGCAGCGCCTGGCCGCCAGTGAGCCGGCAGCTCGATTGCAGCCGCTGTATCTGGCCTGGCAGCAGGCGCAGCAGGACAGGCAGCAGGCACAGCAGGTGCTGGATGACCTGCATCAGCAGCAACGCCACAGCACCGAGCGCGAGCACCAGCAACTCTGGCTGGCCAGCCGCTATGCCCAGCAAAGCCTGAGCCTGCGTCACGCGGAGCTGCAGCGTCTGGCCGGGCAGCGTGAAACGCTGCACGCACGCATGAGCGCTGCGCCGCAACGGGAACGCCTGGGCGAGCTTCTGGGTAGTTGGCGTGTGCAGTTCGATCAGCGCGGGCAACTGCTCAAGGAGCAACAGGCACTGCACGCACGCATGGCGCAGGAGGGTGAACAGCTCGCCGCCTTGCAGCAGCAGCGTGATCAGCTCGGTGTGCAGCAGGCCGACGCGCTGAAGCGGCTGGAGGATGCGCGCGCCAGCGAGGCCAGACAGCAGAGCGAGCTGCAGGCCCTGCTGGGCGAGGGCGACGAGGCTGGACTGCGCCAGCGTTGGCAGCGACTGCAAGTGCAAGGGCGCGTATTGGATCGTCTGGAGCAGCTGGCGCAGAGCCGCGAGCAAACGGCTGCACAGATAGCCGAGTTGACCCCGCGTCTGGCTCAGTTGCAGCAACAGCACACCCGCAAGAACGATGAAATCACCGGCCTGCGCGAGCGCTACAAGGCGCTCAAGCAACAGCAGGCCGACAAGGAAAAGCTGCTGGAGCAGGAGCAGCGCATTCAGGATCTGGAAGCCTACCGCGCCCAGCTGCAGCCGGGCGAAGCCTGCCCGTTGTGTGGTTCGCTCGAGCATCCGGCGGTCAGTCAGTACCAGGCGCTCAACGTCTCTGCCACGCGCCAGGCGCTGGAGCAGTGCCGCAACGAACTGGCGCAACTGGAAAGCCAGGGCGGCATTCTGCGTGACGAGCTGACCCGGCTGGTCACGCAGATCGCTCAGGTTCAGCAGCAACTGGAGCAGGCGAGCCAGCAGGCCGCCCAGCAGGACGCGCAATGGCAGCAGCAACTGACCGAGCAGGCCTTGCAGCTTTCTGACGGTGCCGCTTTGTGCGAATTGCAGCGCCAGCATGAGCAGAGTCTGACGCATCTGCAGACGCGACTCGCCTCGGTCGAGGCCGGGCAGGCGCAACTGGCACAGGCGCGTGGTGCGCGTGAAGTGGCCGAGCGGGCGTTGACTGATGCGCAGCAGCGCCAGGCGCTACTGGCGCGTGATGAGGAGAACCTGCAGGCGCGACAAGCCGAGCAGGGCCAGGACCTGCAGCGTTTGCAGCAGGCGCTTCGGCATCACGAGCAAGTGCTGCTGAGCAGTCTTGAGGGCTTTGCTGTTGAGTTGCCATCGGACGCTGGCCTCTGGCTTGACGAGCAGGAGCAGGCCTGGCGCGACTGGCAGCAGGCCCAGGCGCAGGATCAGCAACTGCAGGAGCAGCAGCGCGAGGCGCAGCGCCTGCTCGCCGACGCCGAGACACAGGCCGGGCACTGGCAACAGCGCTGGCAGGACGAAGGTGCGCTGACGCTGGCTGAACCCGAGCCATCGGCACAGCCGCAACTGGCGTTGAATGAAGCCGCCAACAGCCTGGCCAGTGCCCAGCGCGAAAGCGATGCGTTGCGCGGCCGCGTGCAGAGTCAGCAGACCTTGTTGCTGCAGCTGCAGCAACGCTCGAGCGAAGCCGAGCAGCACTGGCTGACGGCTCTGACGGCCAGTCCTTTCAGCGATCTTGCGGCGTTTCTCGCCGCGCTGCTGGAAGAGGGCGAGCGAGAGCGTCTGGCGGCTTTGCAGGCACGTGTGGAGCGTGCCTTGACCGAGGCTTCGACACTGTTGGCTGCCGCCGACGCGCAGCTGCAGCAGCTCAGCGCCACGCCGCAGACAGAGCTGGCGCTTGGTGAACTGGATGAGCAGTTGCAGGTACTGCAGAGCGAATTGCGTGCACTGAGCCAGCGCCAGGGCGAGCTGCGTGCGCAGTTGCAGGCCGACGAGACGCGGCGCAGCAGCCAGCAGGCGCTGTTCGCCGAAATCAGTGCGCAGGAGAGTGAGCAGCGCCTGTGGCAACAGCTCAACGGCCTGATCGGCTCGGCCGACGGCGCCAAGTTCCGCAAGTTCGCCCAGGGCCTGACCCTCGATCACCTGATCCATCTGGCCAATCGCCAACTGACGCGCCTGCACGGCCGCTACCAGTTGGCGCGCAAGGGTAGCGGCGAACTCGAGCTGGAGGTGTGCGACACCTGGCAGGCTGATGTGGCGCGCGACTGCCGTACGCTGTCCGGTGGCGAGAGTTTCCTGGTCAGCCTGGCGCTGGCCTTGGCGCTGTCCGATCTGGTCAGCCACAAGACCAGCATCGACTCGCTGTTTCTCGATGAGGGGTTCGGCACCCTGGACGGCGAGACGCTGGAGGTGGCCCTGGATGCGCTGGACAACCTCAATGCCAGCGGCAAGACCATCGGTGTGATCAGCCATGTCGAGGCGATGAAGGAGCGTATTCCCGTGCAGTTGCGGGTGCACAAGGGCGTCGGCCTGGGCTACAGCCGACTCGATGCGCATTTTGCAGTGAAGGAAGGAGCATAGTGATGCTGATGCGAGCGAAGGATTCCACCCTGCTGTTGATCGATCTGCAGGAGCGGCTGCTGCCGGCCATCGACGGTGGCGCGGCGGTGATCGAGCAGGCCTCGTGGCTGGTGCGTGTGGCGCAGCGCCTGCACGTGCCGGTGATCGCTACCGAACAGTATCCCAAGGGCCTGGGCTATACCGAGGCAGGCCTGCATGAGCTGCTGCCGGGCGAGGGGCTAAGGGAGAAGATTCATTTCTCGGCGACCGCAGGAGAAGGGGTATTTGACTTACCGGGTGGTGAACGCAAGCAGTTCATCGTCTGTGGCACGGAAACTCATGTCTGCGTGCTGCAGACGGTAATGGGCCTGCTGGCGGCCGGGCGTGAAGTGTTCGTGGTTGACGAGGCAGTGGGATCGCGTCGGCCGCGTGACAAGGCACTGGGCCTGGCGCGCATGGAAGGTGCCGGGGCGGTGATCGTATCGCGTGAGATGGTCGCCTTCGAGTGGCTGGAGCGGGCCGGTACCGAGCTGTTTCGCGAGATCAGCAGCGGTTTTATTCGCTGATTCGTAGCCCGGATGCAATCCGGGAATCTCTGCTAGCGCTGCCCCGGATTGCATCCGGGCTACGGGCTGGCCTGCTCCGGCACGGGCTGGTAGTGGCCGGCCTGTAGGGCGTCGAAGTACTGCTGGTAGCGGCCATCCTGGCGAAACTGCTGCAGCCGTGCGTCGAAGCGCTCGCGTAGTGTTTCACTCTGCGTCAGGCGTTTGGGCAGCATCAGATAGCTGAGGTTGACCAGCAGCGGTTTGGGGTGATGGGTGATGCGCTCGGCGTCCTCCCTGGAAAACTCGTTACGCAGCGCGGCGTAGCCGACGTTGAGCTCCTGCGGGTAGAGCACCACACGCTCCTTGAGCAGTTTCTCGAAGTTCTGCCGGTCACTGGAGACGCGTTCGATGCGCACTTTTTCCTTGGCGAGAAAGGCATCGAACGCCGGCCCATAGCTGTATTCCAGGCCGCCGCCGAGGGTCATGCCGCTGAGATCATCGAAGTGCCGCCAGTCGAAGGGCTGCGTTTTCAGGTGGAAGAACACGAACTGTTCATCGAGCAGTGGGGCGCTGAAGAGAAAGTCTGCCTCACGCTCGGTCTTGTGCATCCACACCGCCGTGGCGTCGTAACGGCCGGCGGCGGCTTCGGCGTAGGCGCGTGGCCAGGGCAGGAAGGTGAACTCGACGCGATAGCCTTCCTCGGCCAGCAGGTCGCTGATCAGATGAGCCACCGGCCCCTGGCGTTCGACCCTGGCGGACAGATAGGGCGGCCATTCCCCGGCGCTGATACGTAGCAAAGGTGTCTCGACGGCCTCGAGAGGGCCGCAGCAGAACAGGCTAAACAGCACAATCAGCAGGCCGTGGCGCATCTGTAGTCCTCGACAGCTCGGGCAACAGGATGATGGCACTTTAATCGTTTTGCCCTGTTGATCCCAGTCATGCTCCCGCATACGAGGCAGTGGAATGATTCAAGCCTAGCGTCTGGCTTCGCTCTGTGCCGGGGAGTCGTTTGCCAGGTGGCGCCTCCAGGTGCTGCAGACGGCTTTGGGCGAATATGCCTATGCTTGGAGCAGGACAAGAAGTCGGTGGCAAACCGCGGATCGAATGCCCATCGTCAGGCATTCCGGTGATGGAGTCTGTTTTTTGCACAAAGCGCTGCATTACTGCCTGCTCTGGCTGCTGGCCGGCACCTGTTATGGCAGCCAGCCAACCTTGACGTTCTGTCATGAGGATCAGAACGCCTACCCTTGGGTGATGACCGATGGCACAGGACTCAATCTGGAGTTGCTCGACCTGGTACAGCAGGCGCTAAAACTGCAGGTGGTATACGTGGCGGTGCCCTGGAGGCGCTGTCTTTCAGGCATGCAGCAGGGGCTCTACGACGGTGCCTTCGCCGCCAGCTTCAAACTCGAGCGCCAGCAGATGGGCCGGTACCCCACCGATGCTGGTGGCCGCCCGGATGCGCTCAGGCGGTTGCACACTTCGCGTTATACCCTGTATCGCCGCATCGGCAGCGCGGTGTCCTGGGATGGCCAGCGTTTCACTCATGTGACTGGCCGCGTCGGCTCGCTCAGCGGTTTTTCCATTCGCGATCTGCTGCTGGCCCACGGGCTGGAGGTGGACGAGTCAAGCCGCGACCCACTGGCATTGTTGCAGATGCTGGTGCACGGCCGAGTCGATGCTGTCGCCCTGCAGACCATGCGCGGTGATTTCGTCTTGCAAGCCAACCCGCAACTGGCTCAGCAGGTGGAAAAATTGCCGCAGCTGCTCGAGGAAAAGCCCTATTACCTGATGCTGTCCAACGCGCTGCTGATGCGCGACCCCAAGTTGGCCGAGCGGATCTGGAGCGAGGTTCAGCGTCAGCGTGAATCAGCGACCTATCAGGCTCGCGTAGAGGCTTACCTGGCGCAGCCCGGCCATTGAGGAAAATTTGCCCGGGCTATTCCCGCGCCGCCTCGGCATCGCTAGAGTCCGCTCCTTCTCACATGCATCCGTTCGGGTGAATCGCGCATGACCTTCGCTGCCTGGCTGACCATCGGCCTGTTCGTTCTCACCTACCTGGGCATGGCTGCCGGCGGTGTTCGCGGCCTGCGCATCGACCGCAGCTGGATCGCCTGCTGCGCGGCAGTGCTGTTGCTGGTCAGCGGTGCGCTGAGCATGGAGGATGCGGCCCATCATCTCGACCCTGGTGCGTTGTTGCTGCTGTTGGCGTTGATGCTGATCTCGGCGCAGTTCGATTTTTCCGGGGTGTATGCCTGGCTCAACCGCTACCTGACCGAGCATGCCGAGCGCCCGGCTGTGCTGCTGATGGGCGTGGTGCTACTGGGTGGCTTGCTCTCGGCGGTGCTGGTCAACGATATCGTCGCCTTCGCCCTGACTCCGCTGTTGTGTCGCAGCCTGCATCTGCGCGGGCTGGAGCCGCGGCCGTTTCTGTTGGCGCTGGCGTTGTCGTGCAACGCCGGCTCGGCAGCGAGCCTGATCGGCAACCCGCAGAACATTCTCATTGGGCAGGCCGGCAGTCTGGATTTCTGGGGTTATGTGGCCGTGGCCGGGCCACCCGCCGTGATCGCGATGGCCATCGTTTACGCAGTGATCTGGCTGCAGTGGCGTCATCGCTGGGGCGAAGCGAGGCCGCTGACCGCGGACGATACGCCGGTCGAGCATATCTACGGCGCGCACAGCTATCTCAAGCCGCTGCTGGCCAGCCTGGCGCTGCTGGCGCTGTTCGCCACGGCGCTGCCGCGCGAGCTATCGGCGCTGTTGATCGCGGTGCTGGTGATGATGTCGCGGCGGGTGGACAGCCGCGACTACGTGAACAAGGTGGACTGGAACCTGCTGTTGCTGTTCGTGGGCTTGTTCCTGGTCAGCGGCGCCGCGCTGCAGTTGCCACAGCTGGCGCATGGTGCGGCCTGGCTGGCCGAGCACGGGTTGTTGCCGCAGGGCGTTATATCGCTTGCTACCTCGTCGCTGCTGGCGAGCAACTTGATCGGCAATGTGCCCTTCGTGGTGTTGCTGCTGGGCTTGATGCCGGAGCTGTCGCACTCGGTACTGATCGGCCTGGCAGTGATGTCGACGCTGGCCGGCAACCTGCTATTGATCGGCAGCGTGGTCAACCTGATCGTCGCCGAAGGGGCGAAACGTCAGGGCGTCAGGCTTGGCTTCGTCGATTATGCGCGCAGCGGCGTGCCGGTGACATTGCTGAGCATGACGGTGGCCGGGCTGTGGCTGGCGCTGGGCGGCTGGTTGCCCTGGTAACGGCGCCGTAGGGCGGACTCCGAGCGTAGGCGGACTCAGGAGCCTAAGCGAACAGTCCGCCATTGGCGGTGGCTGGCGGGTTGCGTCGGCGTACTGCTGCGCGAACGGAGCGCCGCCCGGTACACCCTACCTGGCTGAATTGGCCGGCTCAGCGCCAGCGGTTGTTGCGCCAGGCGCTGCGCTCTTCGGCATCCTTGAACGTCCAGGCCACTAGGCGGCTCTGCTTCTGCCCCTGGGACATGCCGAGGATGCGTACCTCGGCTGCGCCTGCCTTTGCCAGCCAGCCCTGCAGCAGTTCGACGTTGCTGCCCTTGGATACCAGGCTGCTGAACCACAACACCTGCTCGGCTACCTGTGCGCTTTCGCTGGCCATGCGCTTGAGAAAGGCGGCCTCGCCACCCGGGCACCACAGCTCGGCCGCCTGGCCACCGAAGTTGAGCACCGGCAGCTTGCGCTTGGGGTCGAGCTTGCCCAGGTTGCGCCATTTGCGCGTGCTACCGCTGGTGGCCTCGGCGGCGCTGGAGTGGAAGGGTGGATTGCACAGGCTCAGATCGACATACTCCTGCGCCTGCAGCAGGCCGAGGAAGATGTGTTCGGCATTGGCCTGTTGGCGCAGCTCGACGCCGCCGGCCAGTTGCGGGTTGGCAGCGACGATGGCACGTGCCGATGCCAGTGCTTCGCTGGCAATGTCGGTACCCATGAACTGCCAGTCATATTCGCAGCGACCAATCAGTGGATAGATGCAGTTGGCACCGACGCCGATATCCAGGGCTCGCACCTTCTCGCCATGGGGAATCTGACCGTCGTTGTCGCTCGCCAGCAGGTCGGCAAGGTTGTGCAGGTAATCGGCGCGGCCCGGGATCGGTGGGCACAGGTAGCCGTCGGGAATATCCCAGTGGCGGATGCCGTAGTACTGCGCCAGCAGCGCACGGTTGAACACTTTGACCGCTGCCGGGTTGGCGAAGTCGATGCTCGGCTTGCCATAGGGATTGCTGATGACGAAGTCGCCCAGCTCGGGACTTGCCTTGATCAGCGCGGGAAAATCGTAGCGCCCCTGGTGACGGTTGCGAGGGTGCAGCTCGCCCTTGCTCGGCGCGGTTTTCACGGCGGCGGGAGCGGGCTTGCGCGGGCGTTTCGGCGGCTGGGGCATGAACGGGCATCTAGCGATTGGGGCGCGGATTTTCCCATAGTCGGGCTGGGCACGCACTGCATTCGGGACAAGGGAAGCTGGTGCGCGCGGCGCACCCTAGGTCTCTGCTCTTGTAGGAGCCCGCTTGCGGGCGATCAGCGGTAGCTGATGATCGCTGGCAAGCCAGCTCCTACAGCGGAAAGATCAGCGGCACCAGCAGCACGCTGACCATCATCACCAGCAGGGTGAAGGGCACGCCGATGCGCACGAAGTCGCCGAAGCGGTACTGCCCGGGTCCCAGCACCAGGGTGTTTACCGGCGAGGAGATCGGCGTCATGAAGGCGGCCGAGGCAGCCAGGGCCACGGTCATGGCGAAGGGCAGGGGCGACACATCCAGCGCCTGCGCCGTGGCGATGGCCACCGGGGCCATCAGTACCGCCGTGGCGGTGTTGGAGATGAACAGGCCGATCACCGCGGTGAGGGCGAACAGGCTGGCCAGGATTAGATGCGGCCCGGCATCGCCCAGGCCGCCGACCAGGCCCTGCACGGCCAGCTCGACGCCACCAGTCTGCTGCAGCGCCTGGGCGAAGGGCAGCATGCCGACGATGAGAATCAGCGTCGGCCAGTGAATGGCGCGGTAGGCGCTATCGAGGTCGATGCAGCGAAACGCGCCCATCAGCAGGCAGGCGATCAATGCGGCCTGCACGTTGGGTACCAGGCCGCTGACCATCAGCAGCACCATTACCGCCAGGCTGAGCAATGCGTAGGGCGCCTTGCGTGCGGCAGGTGCAACTTCGGCCACTTCCGCCGGTAGGCTGAGCACCAGGAAATCGCGGCTCAGCCCCTGCAGGCGGTGAATGTCGCGCCAGGATCCGCCCACCAGCAGGGTATCGGAGGCCTTGAGTTTCTCGTCCACCAGCACGCCCTCCAGCGCCTGGCCCTGGCGGCGCAGGCCGACCACGTTGAGTTTGTGCTGCGAACGAAAGCCCAGTTCCTGGATGGTCTTGCCCGGCAGTTGCGACTCCGGCGGCAGCGCCACTTCGGCAAGGCCCAGTTCATGGGCGTGCAGGCTGAAATACGAATGCGGCAGCGGCATGGGCTCGAGGCCCAGGGCCTGGTAACTGCCGAGCAGGCCGATGGTGGGGCTGGCGATATCCACCAGCAGCACGTCGCCCGGTTCCAGCAGGGTATTGCCGTTGGCCATCAGCAACAGGGTGCGCAGGCGCTGGCGGCGCTCGATGGCGATGACGTTGATGCCATGATCACGACGCAGTTGCAGTTCGTTGAGTACCTGATTGGCCAGGGGCGAGTCGGCGCGTACCTGCAGGCGCCGTTCGCGCTCGCTCAGGCTATAGCGCTCGGCCAGATCGGCCAGGGTCAGGCGTGGCGGCTCGCCTCCTTCACCAGCGTCCATGCGTACCAGCCAACGCCGGGCGATCAGCATGTAGCCGATGCCGAGCAGCAGCACCGCCAGGCCAATGGGGGTGAGATCAAAAAAGCCAAAACCATCCAGGCCGGCGCGGCGCAGTTCGGCATGCACCACCAGGTTTGGTGGTGTGGCGACCAGCGTCAGCATGCCGCTGATCAGGCCGGCGAAGGCCAGTGGCATCATCAGTCGCGCCGGGGCGATGCGCAGGCGCGCAGCTACACCGAGCACCACGGGGATGAAGATCGCCACTACACCGGTTGAACTCATCACCGAGCCCAGGCCGGCCACCGCCAGCATCAGCAGAATCAGCAGGCGCGTCTCGCTGCTACCGGCCTTGGTCACCAGCCAGTCGCCCAGGCGGTAGGCGATGCCAGTGCGCACCAGGCCGTCGCCGATGACGAACAACGCGGCAATGAGGATGACGTTGGCGTCGCTGAAACCGGCCAGGGTCTGTTGCAGGTCGAGTACGCCGCTCAGCGGCAGGGCGACCAGCACCAGCAGGGCGACCACGTCCATGCGTGGCTTGCCGATGACGAAAAGAGTGACGGCGCCGGCCAGCAGGCCCAGCACCCAGAGCAGATCCGGATTCATCGCAGCTCCAAGAGGTGTGGAGCGATTATTTCAGGGATAACCGAGCGTGGTTTTGATCTGCTGCAGGTTGGCGGCGATCCAGCGTTTGTCGATCGGGCCCCAGTCGCGAATCTGGTAGTGGCCGGCGTTGTTGCGTTCACCCTCGCTCTGCTCGAACTGGCAGTCGATATCCAGCTCGGCCAGTGCGGCAAGGGTGTCCTGCGCGGTACGTCGAGGCATGCCGGTGGCGTCCATCAGCGCCGGCACGCTGACGGCCTGGCCGCTGTCGATCAGCCAGGCGACGTAGAGGCGGCGGTAGAAACTGGTGCGGGTCTTGCTCGTCTGCATGCTGACTCCCTGTACGTATCCGGGCGCCGCACCGGGATCAGGCGGCGAACATCAGCATATAGGTGACGGCCCCGGCCAGGTAGCCGATGAAGGCCAGGCCGCTGATCTTCTTCAGGTACCAGATGAAGTTGATCTTCTCCATGCCCATGGCGGCCACGCCAGCGGCCGAGCCGATGATCAGGCAACTGCCGCCGGTGCCGGCGCAGTAGGCGAGCATTTCCCAGAAGTTGCCGTCGACCACGAAATTGCGCAGCCATGGCAGCTCGTCAGCCGCCGCCGTGGCCAGGGCTTCGGGGCTGACCAGCGGATACATCTTCATGGCGCCGGCGACCATTGGCACGTTGTCCACCACGGCCGAGAGCATGCCGATGGAAATGGCGATGCTGTAGATGTTGCCCAGGCTGTCCTTGAGCAGCGTCGCCACCTGGATCAGGTGACCGGCGCTGGACAGCGCGGAAACCGCAAGCAGGATGCCGAGGAAGAACAGCACGCTGGTGATGTCGATGCGACGCAATACGCCAACCACCGACAGAGGGTCCTTCTCTTCGCTGTTCTTGCTGCGGTGAATGATCTCGGTGGTGATCCACAGCAGGCTCAGGCCAAAGAGGATGCCCATGTAAGGCGGCAGATGGGTGATGGTCTTGAACACCGGCACGAAGATCAGTACACCCAGGCCCAGGCCGAACACCAGGTTGCGTTCGAAGGGGGTGGTCGGGTCGCGGCGGCTTTCGGCGCTTTCCTTGATGCGCGGTTCGGTCACCTCACCCTTGAGGCGAAAGCTCATGATCAGCAGCGGCACCAGCAGGCAGATCAGGCTGGGCAGGAACAGCTTGGTGATGATGCCGGTGGCGGTGACCTGATTGCCGATCCACAGCATGGTGGTGGTGACGTCACCGATCGGCGACCAGGCGCCGCCGGCATTGGCGGCGATGACCACGATACCTGCATAGAACCAGCGCTCGTGCAGGTCGGCGATCAGCTTGCGCAGCAGCGAGATCATCACGATGGTCGTGGCCAGGTTGTCCAGTGCAGAGGACAGGAAGAAGGTGATCAGCCCGATCAACCACAGCAGGTGCACACGCTTGTGGGTACGGATGCGATCGGTGATGACCTTGAAACCTTCATGGGCATCGATCAGCTCGACGATGGTCATCGCACCCATGAGGAAGAACAGAATCTCGGAGATTTCACCCAGGTGGTGACGCAGTTCCTCGACCACGTGATGGCTGTTGGTGCTGGCGCCAGCCGTACCGCTGCCGAGCAATGGCAGGATGCTGTCGGCGCCGAGAACCAGCAGGGTCCAGGCGATCACGGCCGTGAGCAGTGCAGACGCTGCCTTGTCGATCTTTAACGGGTGCTCGAGTGCAATGCACAGGTAGCCGAGGACGAAGACGAGTGCCATCAACGCATACATGTTCGGAGTTCCGCTCTGATTCTTATTGGTTGGGACGTGCCGGAGGGGTGCTGCCAGGCGGGTGAAGATGCCTGAAACAATTGGAAAAAGGGAAGGTTTTTATAGCGAAAAGAGCAAAGAGATGAGCGCTTTGCTACCTAATGAGGAGTTCGAGCCGGTGCACTGGCCGGCCCGAAACGGATCACGCGGCAGTCTGCGGCTTAGGTGGCAGCAGGTAGGCGAGGGCGATGGCCAGCACCGGCATGATCAGGTTGAAGAAGCAGTACGGCAGGTAGCTCAGCGTCGCCACGCCGAGAGTTGCGGCCATATAGGCGCCGCAGGTGTTCCACGGCACCAGCACCGAGGTCAGGGTGCCGCCGTCTTCCAGCGCGCGAGACAGGCTGGTCGGCGCCAGGCCACGTTTCTCGTATTCGGCACGGTACATGCGTCCGGGCAGCACCAGGGCGATGTACTGGTCGGCGGTGATGACGTTGGTGCCGATGGTGGTGGTGATGGTGCTGGCGACCAGGCCGCTGTCGCTGCGTACCAGGCGTAGCGCGCTTTGTAGCAGGCGTTGCAGCAGGCCAAGGCGCTCCAGCACGCCACCGAAGCACATGGCGCAGATGATCAGCCATACGGTGGTGAGCATGCTGGCCATGCCGCCCTTGGACAGCAGGCCGTCCAGCTCGGCGTTGCCGCTGGCCGACTCGTAGCCGGCGAACAGCGCGCTCCATACCGTCTTCAGCGGCGCCAGGACACCGGCCGCCGGATCGGCCAGGCGGCTCATCACGTCGGGCTGGAACAGCACGGCGAACAGCGCGCCGAGCAGGGCGGCGAGAAATACCGCAGGGAAGGCCGCCCACTGGCGCACGGCGAGCAGCAGCAGGAAGGCTACCGGTAGCAGCAGGTGCCAGCCGAGGTTGAACTGTGCCTCCAGCGCGGTCAGCACCTCGGCGATACGGCTGGTGTCATGTTCGGCGCTGGCCTGCTGGCCGAGGGCGAAGAAGATCACCAGGGCGATCAGCAGCGCCGGCACAGTGGTACGCAGCATGTTGCGGATATGCGCGAACAGATCGGCGCCGGCAGCGGCCGGGGCCAGGTTGGTGGTGTCCGACAATGGCGACAGCTTGTCGCCGAAGTAGGCGCCGGAAATGATCGCTCCGGCGGTGATCGCCGGGTCTAGACCCAACCCGGCCGCCACGCCCATCAGGCCGATGCCGAGGGTGCCGGCCACCGTCCAGGAGCTGCCGATGGACAGCGCGGTGAGCGCGCAGATCAGGCAACTGGTGAGGTAGAAGTACTCGGCGCTGATCAGCTTCAGGCCCAGCCAGATCATGGTCGGCACCGTGCCGGCGAGAATCCAGGTGCCGATCAGCGCACCGACCGCCAGCAGAATCAGGTTGGCCTTCATCGCCATATGGATGCCAGCGAGTATGCCTTCCTCTATCTCGGCCCAGCGCAGGCCGTTCTTCAGGCCGACCAGGCCGGCGACGAAGGCGGCGCTCATCAGTGCGATCTGGTTCGGGCCGCTGGAGGAGCTGTCGCCGAACAGGTAAACGGAGAGGCTGAGCAGCACGACGAGCACGCCAATTGGCAGCAAGGCGTCGAGCAGGGAAGGGGGGCGGGCAGTCATGGGTGTTCCAAGTGATCGATCAAACAAGAGGTAAAAGCCGGGAAGGCGCTCTTATGAAAAGGCCAAGCCTGTTGTTGGACGGGCTTTGCGAGGGCGGCTCAGTTGAGGCGCAGTACCGATTGTGGGCTGAAGCCCACCCTACGAGTTGGGCTGATGCCCTTCCCACAAAAAACAAACCCGCGCCGGTTGGGGCGCGGGTCTGTGGGTGTCGCGCGGTGATCAGAGTGCGGCGATCTTGCCGCGCTGCTCGACCATCTTGGCCAGGGCCTGTTCGGCCTCGGCCAGCTTGGCGCGCTCCTTCTCCAGCACTTCTGCCGGGGCCTTGGCGACGAAGCCCTGGTTGCTCAGCTTGCCGCCGACGCGCTGCACTTCGCCTTGCAGACGACCGATTTCCTTGTCCAGGCGCGCCAGTTCGGCGTCCTTGTCGATCAGCCCGGCCATCGGCACCAGCACTTCCATCTCGCCGACCAGGGTGGTGGCGGACATCGGTGCTTCTTCACCGGCAGCCAGCACGCGCACCGAGTCCAGCTTGGCCAGCTTGCTCAGCAGCGGCTCGAAGTCGGCCAGGCGGCGCAGGTCTTCGGCACTGGCGTTGGCGACGATGATGTCGATGCGCTTGGCCATGGAGATTTTCATCTCGCCACGGATCTGGCGCACGCCGAGCATCAGTTGCTTGACCCACTCGATGTCACCTTCGGCGGCGGCGTCGATGCGGCTTTCGTTGGCCACCGGCCAGGGTTGCAGCATCAAGGTTTCGCCCTGCACGCCGGCCTGGGCCTTGATGCGCTGCCAGATTTCTTCGGTGATGAAGGGCATGAACGGGTGGGCCAGGCGCAGGATCACTTCCAGCACGCGCACCAGGGTGCGGCGGGTACCGCGCTGGCGCTCGATGGGGGCGTTCTCGTCCCACAGCACCGGCTTGACCAGCTCCAGATACCAGGCGCAGTACTCGTCCCAGATGAACTCGTACAGGGTTTGCGCGGCCAAGTCGAAGCGGAAGGCGTCGAGGTGGCGGGTCACGTCAGCCTCGGTGCGCTGCAGGGCGGAGATGATCCAGCGGTCTACCGGGGACAGCTCGACCGCCTCGCCGTTGATGCCGGTGTCCTTGTCATCGGTGTTCTCGATAACGAAGTTGGCGGCGTTCCACAGCTTGTTGCAGAAGTTGCGGTAACCCTCGACGCGGCCCATGTCGAACTTGATGTCGCGACCAGTGGACGCCAGCGCCAGGTTGGTGAAGCGCAGGGCGTCGGTGCCGTAGGCGGCGATGCCCTCAGGGAATTCGGCGCGGGTCTGCTTGGCGATCTTCTCGGCCAGCTTGGGCTGCATCATGCCGCTGGTACGCTTGGCTACCAGGGATTCGAGGTCGATGCCATCGACGATATCCAGCGGGTCGAGCACGTTGCCCTTGGACTTGGACATCTTCTGGCCTTGACCGTCACGTACCAGACCGTGAACGTAGACGGTCTTGAACGGAATCTGCCCGGTCAGGTGGGTCGACAGCATGATCATCCGGGCGACCCAGAAGAAGATGATGTCGAAGCCAGTGACCAGCACGTCGGTGGGGTGGAAGGTCTTGAGGTAATCGGTCTGCTGCGGCCAGCCAAGGGTGGAGAAGGTCCACAGGCCGGAGCTGAACCAGGTGTCGAGCACGTCTTCGTCTTGGCGCAGGTTGGCATCGCCGAGGTTGTGCTTGGCGCGGACTTCCGCTTCGTCGAGGCCAACGTAGACGTTGCCGGCATCGTCGTACCAGGCCGGAATGCGGTGGCCCCACCACAGCTGACGGCTGATGCACCAGTCCTGGATGTCACGCATCCAGCTGAAGTACATGTTCTCGTACTGCTTGGGCACGAACTGGATTTCACCGCTCTCGACCACGGCGATGGCTTTCTCGGCCAGCGGCTTGGTGGAGACGTACCACTGGTCGGTCAGCCAGGGTTCGATGACGGTGCCGGAGCGATCGCCTTTCGGTACTTTCAGGGCGTGGTCTTCGATCTTCTCCAGCAGGCCGGCAGCCTCGAAGGCTGCGACGATCTGCTCGCGTGCGACGAAGCGGTCGAGGCCGGCGTATTCGGCCGGCAGGCTGCCGTCGATCTCGGCATTGACGCTGCCGTCGATGTTGAACACCTGGGCCTGAGCCAGCACCGCGGCGTTCTTGTCGAAGATATTGATCAGCGGCAGGTTGTGGCGCTTGCCGACTTCATAGTCGTTGAAGTCGTGAGCCGGGGTGATCTTCACGCAGCCGGTGCCGAACTCGGGGTCGCAGTAGTCATCGGCGATGATCGGGATGCGGCGGCCCAGCAGCGGCAGTTCGACGAAGCTGCCGATCAGCGCCTTGTAGCGCTCGTCTTCCGGATGCACGGCCACGGCGCTGTCGCCGAGCATGGTTTCCGGGCGGGTGGTGGCGACGATCAGGTAGTCATTGCCCTCGGCGGTCTTCTTGCCGTCGGCCAGCGGGTAGCGCAGGTTCCACAGCGAGCCTTTCTCGTCGTGGTTTTCCACTTCCAGGTCGGAGATGGCGGTGTGGAACTTGGTGTCCCAGTTGACCAAGCGCTTGCCGCGATAGATCAGACCGTCTTCATGCAGGCGCACGAAGGCTTCTTTCACGGCTTCGGACAGGCCGTCGTCCATGGTGAAGCGCTCGCGCGACCAGTCCACCGAGCTGCCCAGGCGGCGAATCTGACGGGTGATGGTGCCGCCGGACTGCTCCTTCCACTCCCAGACTTTCTCCAGGAATTTCTCGCGGCCCAGGTCGTGGCGGCCAATACCCTCGGCGGCCAGCTGACGCTCGACCACCATCTGCGTGGCGATGCCCGCGTGGTCGGTGCCCGGCTGCCACAGGGTATTGCGGCCCTGCATGCGGCGGAAGCGGATCAGCGCATCCATGATCGAGTTGTTGAAACCGTGGCCCATGTGCAGGCTGCCGGTGACGTTCGGCGGCGGGATCATGATGGTGTACGGCTCGCCCGAGCCTTGCGGGGCGAAGTAACCCTTGGCTTCCCAGTTCTGGTACAGGGCAGTTTCAATGGCGTGCGGCTGGTAGGTCTTGTCCATGCGCGGCGGGACCCTTTGACGGCTGATCGGAAAAGCCGACAAGTATACCGCTTCTGAACGCCAAGCCATAAGCCTTGAGCTGTAGGGCGGGTGCAACCCGCCATCCGTGGTGTGGCGGGTTGCACCCGCCCTACGGGAAATGGCAGACCCGCGTTCAGTTGGGTGGCGGCTTCGTCTACTTGCGTGGCGGCAGCAGGCGCGGCAGGCGGGCTTCGAGGCGGCGCTTGAGTTCGGCCTCGATCTGCGGCACGAAATCGTCGATCACGTCCTGCAGGATCAACTGGGCGGCCGCGCGCAGCTCGGCATTGAGGTGTTGCAGATCGCGGGCGCTGTCATGCAGGCGTGGCTCGATGCGCTCGCGCAGCACGCTTGGCGCAGGCGCAGGCTGCGGGGCTGGTGTCGGTTTGGGCGTCGGCGTTGCATGGAAGGGCGGCGGCGGGCCAGGCGGCGCGCTGACGATATCGGACAGCACCGGAATGCTGTCCGGGTCCAGCGAGTCGATCAGCAGCGGTGGTTCACTGCCGTTATCGCCCAGCAGCTCGCGAATCGACTCCAGGTCGTGCAGCAGTTGAGCAGGTTTTTGCGGAGGCTTGGGGGTGTCCATGATCATCGGTGCAGCGAGAAAAAGGGCTGGAGTTACTTGTGTTGTGAGCGTGCACGGACACTAAAGTTCGACGCGTTGCGGATCATACCCGCGCTGGCGATAGGTACGGAAATTCTCGCGACAGGCGTTGAGCAGTTCAGGCTGCTGATTGACGATCTCGATGATGCGGGAAAAGCGCTCGACATGCGGCGACAGGCTGCTGCCGAGGTTGATCAGCACGCCTTGCTCGGCACTGGGCACTTCGTCGATGCCCAGCACCACGGGCGACAGCGGCGCATCGCGATGCAGATCATGAGGCACGAAACGTTCGGCTTTGAACGTCCACAGCAGTTCGTCGAGTTCACCGCACTGCGCCTCGTCGCTGCCGCGAACGAACACCGGCAGGCCGGCGCTCCAGGCCTTGAGCGCCAGTTGGCAGGCGGCGCGCAGGCGACCCACGGCGTCGTTGGAGGAGAGAACGTAGAACTCGATTCTGGGCATCTGGGGCTTCGACGATAAAAGGCGAATGGCGGTGTATCGGATTCTGTAGGAGCGGGTTCATCCGCGATAATTCGCGATGAAATCGCGGATGAATCCGCTCCTACAAGGGTATGGCCCGGATGCTGGATCAGACCTTGGCGCGATCCAGCAGGTACTGGGTCAGCATCGGCACCGGACGGCCAGTGCCGCCCTTGTCCTTGCCGCCGCTGATCCAGGCGGTGCCAGCGATATCCAGGTGCGCCCAGTGGAAGTTCTTGGCAAAGCGCGACAGGAAGCAGCCGGCGGTGATGGTGCCGGCCTTCGGCCCGCCGATGTTGGCGATGTCGGCGAAGGGGCTATCAAGCTGCTCCTGGTACTCGTCGTACAGCGGCAGTTGCCAGGCGCGGTCGTCGGCGCTTTCGCCAGCCTTGAGAATCTGCTTGATCAGCGCGTCGTTGTTGCCCATCAGGCCGGAAACGTTGCTGCCCAGGGCGACGATGCAGGCGCCGGTGAGGGTGGCGATGTCGATCACCGCCTGCGGCTTGAAGCGCTCGGCGTAGGTCAGGGTATCGCACAGCACCAGACGGCCTTCGGCGTCGGTGTTGAGGATTTCCACGGTCTGCCCGCTCATGGTGGTGACGATGTCGCCGGGGCGGGTGGCGCGGCCGCTGGGCATGTTCTCGGCGCAGGCCAGCAGGCACACCAGGTTGATCGGCAGTTGCAGCTCGAGCACGGCCTTGAGGGTACCGAACACGCTGGCGGCGCCGCACATGTCGTACTTCATCTCGTCCATGCCGGCGGCCGGTTTGATGCTGATGCCACCGGTATCGAAGGTGATGCCTTTACCGACCAGGGCGAAGGGTTTGTCGTCCTTCTTACCGCCCTGGTAGTGCATGACGATCATCCGTGGCGGCTGCTCGCTGCCCTGGGCCACGGCGAGGAAGGCACCGGCGCCCAGCTCCTTGAGCTTCTTCTCGTCGAGGATCTCGACCTTGAGGTTCTTGTGCGCCTTGCCCAGGGCCTTGGCCTCTTCGGCCAGGTAGCTGGGGTGGCAGAGGTTCGGTGGCAGGTTGCCCAGGTCTTTGGTGAAGGCGACGCCGTTGGCGATGGCGCGGGCATGCTGCAGGCCGCGTTCGGCATCGGCCAGCTCGGCCTTGTCGACGACCAGGGTGATTTTCTTCAGGGCGCGCGGGTCGGCTTTCTGGCTCTTGAACTGCTCGAACAGGTAGGTGCCATCAGCCAGGGTCTCGACGATCAGGCGGGTCTTGCCGTAGGTATTGCGGCCCTTGACCTTGAGTTCGCCCAGGGCGAGCAGGGCATCGCCGCCGCCCAGACCCTTGAGCACGCCATGCACGCTTGCAACCAATTTGCGCAGTTGACGGTCGGATAGATCGCCCTTGCCGCAGCCCACCAGCAGTACACGCTCGGCCTTGAGTCCCGGCAGGCTGTGCAGCAGCAGGGTCTGGCCCGGCTTGCCGGCGATGTCGCCACGCTTGAGCACGGCGCTCAGCGCACCGTTGCTGGCCAGGTCGACGGCCTTGGCCGCAATGCCGAGCTTGCGGCCTTCACCGATGGCGACGACCAGGGTCGCGGTTTTCAGGGTTTCCGGGCGTGTGCTTTTGACGAGGAATTCCATAGTGAGCTGTCCCCAAGACAAAGAGTCGGGTTTGACGGATAATGGCCGCCATTTTTCGAGGGCCCACCCTGCGGTGGGCCGGCAAGTAGGTGCGGCTAGTGTGAGCGCTCGCGCCTGAGCCTGACAACCCTGGAGCGTCCGGTTTGATCGTCTTCCGTTATCTGTCCCGCGAAGTGCTGGTGACCCTCAGTGCGGTGAGTGCCGTGCTGCTGGTGATCATCATGAGCGGTCGTTTCATCAAATACCTGGCTCAGGCTGCGCAGGGCGTGCTCGACCCGGGTGTGCTGTTTCTGATCATGGGTTACCGGATTCCCGGTTTCCTGCAGCTGATTCTGCCGCTGGGCCTGTTCCTCGGTTTCCTGCTGGCCTACGGGCGCCTGTATCTGGATAGCGAGATGACCGTGCTGTCGGCCACCGGTGTCAGTCAGCAGCGCCTCACCGTCTACAGCATGGCACCGGCGCTGATCGTCGCGCTGCTGGTGGGCTGGCTGAGCATGGGCCTGGCGCCACAAGGTGTGGCCAGCGTGGCGCGCATCCTCAACGAGCAGGACGCCCTGACCGAACTCGATACTCTGGTACCGGGGCGCTTCCAGTCGCTGCGCGATGGTTCGCGGGTGACCTACTCGCAGGAGCTATCGCCTGATCGCAGCGAGTTGCGTGGCGTGTTCATGTCGGAGAAGCGCTTCTCCACTGATGGCACCTCGGAGCGTGGTATTACCGTGCTGGTCGCCGAGAGTGGTCGTCAGGAAATTCAGGAGGATGGCAGTCGCTATCTGATTCTGGAAAACGGCTATCGCTATGACGGTGAGCCGGGCGAGGCCGACTATCGCGCCATCCAGTACGACACCTATGGCGTGTTGCTGCCCAAGCCGGAAGTGGCCATCGAGGCCAGCGAGCGCGAGGCGACCCCGACCCGTGAGCTGTTCGGCAGCGATGACCCGCGCATGCAGGCCGAGTTGCAATGGCGCCTGTCACTGCCATTGCTGGTGTTCATCGTCACCCTGCTGGCCGTGCCGCTGTCGAAGGTCAATCCGCGTCAGGGCCGCTTCCTCAAGCTGTTGCCAGCGATCTTCCTCTATATGGCTTATCTCGGTCTGCTGATCGCCGCCCGGGGCGCCCTGGACAAGGGGCGTTTGCCCGCGGGGCTGGGCTTGTGGTGGGTGCACGGCATCTTCTTCGCCATTGGCATGCTGTTGTTGTACTGGGAGCGTCTGAGTCTGTGGTGGGCCAGTCGTCGTGCGCCGGTGTCGGAGGTGGCTCATGGCTAAGTTGGATCGCTACATCGGCACCCAGGTGTTCTTCGCCATTCTGGCGGTGCTGGGGATCATTCTCGGCCTGGCACTGCTGTTCGCCTTCATCGACGAATTGGGTGATCTGAACAAGGGCGATTACGGTCTTGGTCAGGCGCTCTGGTACGTATTGCTGACCGCCCCGCGTCGTGCCTACGAGATGTTGCCGATGGCAGCACTGATCGGTTGCCTGATCGGTCTCGGCACGCTGGCCAGCAACAGCGAACTGACCATCATGCGTGCGGCGGGTGTCTCCATCGGGCGCATCGTCTGGGCGGTGATGAAACCCATGCTGGTGCTGATGCTGGCCGGCATTCTGATCGGCGAATACGTCGCGCCGCTGACCGAGAACCAGGCTCAGGCGGATCGCGCGCTGGCCCAAGGTGGCGGTGCGGCGCAGAGCTCCAAGCGCGGCATGTGGCACCGTCAGGGGCAGGAATACGTGCATATCAACGCCGTACAACCCAATGGCATTCTGCTAGGGGTGACGCGTTATCGCTTCGATGACGAGCGTCGCCTGCTTTCCTCCAGCTTCGCCCGTCGCGCCGAATATCGTGACAACCACTGGATGCTGCGCAACGTGCAGACCACCGTGCTGCATGAGGACCGTTCCGAGGTGATCAACCAGCCGGAAGAGCGTTGGAAGATCGAGCTCAATCCCGAGCTGCTCGGCACGGTGGTGATGGAGCCTGAGGCGCTGTCGGTCACCGGGCTGTGGCAGTACATCCATTACCTGGCAGAGCAGGGCCTGAACAATGCCCGCTACTGGCTGGCATTCTGGACCAAGGTCCTGCAGCCGCTGGTAACCGGCGCGCTGGTCTTGATGGCGATTTCCTTCATCTTCGGCCCGCTGCGCTCGGTGACCCTGGGGCAACGTGTATTCACCGGTGTGCTGGTGGGCTTCATCTTCCGTATTGCCCAGGACCTGCTCGGCCCATCGAGCCTGGTATTTGGTTTCTCGCCGCTGCTGGCGGTGCTGGTGCCGGCCGGTATCTGTGCGCTGGCTGGGGTGTGGCTGCTGCGTCGGGCTGGCTGAGTCGATCAGGGGCATGAAAAAGCCGGTTCAATGAACCGGCTTTTTTGCATCTGCGCTGGGCTACTTCTTGTGAATATTCTTCGGCAGTTGCACCACACGACTGTCGGAATAGATGTCGTGCCAGGTGCGCCCCTGCTTGTCCCACAGCAGCCAGAGGAACCCCAGGCCAGCGAACAGCCAGGAGCCGATGGCGACCACGAAGCGCAGCAAGGCCTGCCACAGGTCGATAGCGCTACCGTCGGCGTTCTGGATGCGCAGCCCCCAGGCCTGCATGCCCAGTGTCTGGCCATTGTGCGTCCAGAACTTGGCGAAGAAGGCGAACAGCGACAGCAGCACCAGGCTGGCAAGAATCGGGTCATGATCCAGAGCGCCGGCCTCGGACATGGCCATCAGTGCATCGCCGCCGTGAATCAGGCGCAGGATGCCCTGCTGGTAGATCAGGGTGACGACCATGATCAGTGCCACGCAGAGCAGAAAATCGTAGAAGAGGGCCGCCAGGCGACGAATCAGCCCGGCAGTGGGGAAGTCTCCCTGCGGACGTAATTGGTGTTTCGGCATGATGGGCTCGCTGAGACGAAAGTGCGCGCCATTCTAACCGCGACTTCGCTGTCGATATAAAGATGCGCGCGGGCTATCTGTAACCTGGCGCTGCGACGGGAATGACAGGCAAAAAAAACCCCTGACAGATATCAGGGGTTCTTCAAAGCAGCGGCGATTAGCCCAGGACTTGAACCTGGTCAGCCTGCATGCCTTTTTGACCTTGCACAGCTACGAAGCTGACTTTCTGGCCTTCTTTCAGGCTCTTGAAGCCGTTACCTTCGATCGCGCGGAAGTGCACGAACAGATCCGGACCGCTTTCGGGAGTGATAAAACCAAAACCTTTCTCGTCGTTAAACCACTTGACGGTACCGTTCTGACGATTCGACATGTCTTTTTCCTTGAAACTAGAGTTGATGACAGCCTCCAAGTATAGAGGGCTGAGACTGGTTGCAAGGAGTAATAGAAGTCGAGCGGGATGTAGCGGATCTAGATGATCTGCTGCACCAGAGTCACGATTCACAGCGACCCATGCAAACAGTTGCTTCACTCTACGCTAACTTTTGCGCAATTGCCAACCCCCGCCAGCAAGGTCGCCGGCCAGGTTTTGCGGGGCTTGTCGAGGTGCCGAAAAAGTTCATCGGCAACATGCTTGCAACAATTGTCTGAGTTGTTTGTGCAGATACGAAAAAGCCCGCAAGACCAATGTCTTGCGGGCTTCGAATCGTGGTGCCCCGGGGGAGACTCGAACTCCCACTCCTTTCGAAAACGGATTTTGAATCCGCCGCGTCTACCGATTCCGCCACCGGGGCACGATGGCGGCGCAGTATAGGGACGCACCTTGCTTCGGTCAATCGGCGTTAGCGCAGTGATTGGTTGATCTACTAACGGCAATGGCGCGGCTAGTGGCATACGGCTTTTATTGCGTGGTTACCGCTAGTATCGTCCGTTGTCATCAAGAGCGCTGAGCGCGACGTGCATAGAGTGTCCGGGGCAGACCAATGTTGGGAGGGGGAGTGATCAACGTCTTGTGCGGAGCACTTGTTGCCGGTCTGCTATTTACGTCCGTTGTTCAGGCCAAGACGCTGACCTACGCCGTGACCGATGAGAGCTGGGTGCCGTACTGGATTGTCGATGAGCAACGGGTCAGTGGAATTCTCCACGAGTTCATGCTCGCGCTGGATGAGCGATTGCCAGAGGAGCTGCAAGCCAGTCACCCGCTGCCGCCTCTGCGGACGCAGAAGCTGTTCCGTGAAGGGCAAGTGCAGATCGAATGTTGCGTGAGCAAAAGCTGGCGTAGCGATGGCGATCAGGAGTCGGTGTCGTTATGGACGGTGCCGGTGCTGGAAACCGAAGAAATGTTGATCTTCGCGCCGGGCAGACGTTTTCCCTACCAGCATCTGCAGGATTTGCAGGGACGCTCGATCGCAACGGTACGCGGTTATGGTTATGCCGGCAGTGAGTATTTTCAGCGCAACGATGGCGCCGATGCCCGAGCGCTGATCTATCTGGTGGCTCAGGGGCGTAGTGACGCCGGTATTCTGGATCGCCTGGAGTGGCGCTATCTTCAGCATGAAGATGCGCAGTTGCAGGCACCACGTTGGCAGGTAGAAGAAGGGCCGACGATCAATCGCTCTCAGCTGCGCCTGCGCCTGCATCGACAGTTGGCCGGGCGGCTTGAGGTATTCAATGCTGCCATTCGTTCTCTGCAAGTCGATGGCACCCTGGCGCGTATCGTCGCTAGGTACGCGCCTAAGGCTCACGTGGTCGGCCTGGTGGAAATCCGGTAAGCTTTGCCACCCTGCAGAAATACCCCCTCCGAATCATGCGTGTTGCCGATTTCCACTTCGACCTTCCCGAGTCGCTGATCGCTCGTCACCCTCTGGCCGAGCGTCGTGCCAGTCGCCTGTTGCAGCTCGACGGCCCAAGCGGTGAGCTGCGCCACGGCCAGTTCACCGATGTGCTGGAGCAACTGCGTCCTGGTGATCTCATGGTGTTCAACAATACCCGAGTGATTCCGGCACGTCTGTTCGGCCAGAAGGCTTCCGGCGGCAAGCTGGAGGTGCTAGTGGAGCGTGTGCTCGATCAGTATCGCGTGCTGGCCCATGTGCGCTCGAGCAAGTCGCCCAAGCCCGGTTCGCGGATTCTCATCGAGGGTGGCGGCGAGGCCGAGATGGTCGCGCGCCACGACGCGCTGTTCGAGCTGCGTTTTGCCGAGCCGGTGCTGCCGCTGCTGGAGCGTGTCGGGCATATGCCGCTGCCTCCTTATATAGATCGACCGGATGACGAAGCGGACCGTGAGCGTTATCAGACCGTCTATGCGCAGAGGGCGGGTGCCGTGGCGGCTCCGACTGCCGGCCTGCACTTCGATGACGAACTGCTGGCGGCGATCCGTGCCAAGGGTGTGGACACCGCGTTCGTGACGCTTCACGTCGGTGCGGGCACTTTCCAGCCGGTGCGGGTCGAACGCATCGAAGATCACCACATGCACAGTGAGTGGCTGGAGGTCGGCCAGGATGTGGTCGATGCTGTCGCCGCCTGTCGTGCGCGTGGTGGGCGCGTGGTCGCCGTCGGCACCACCAGCGTACGTTCGCTGGAAACTGCTGCGCGCGACGGTGAGCTGAAGCCCTTCAGCGGTGATACCGACATCTTTATCTACCCCGGTCGTCCCTTTCATGTGGTCGACGCCTTGGTAACCAATTTCCACCTGCCCGAGTCGACCCTGCTGATGCTGGTGTCGGCCTTCGCCGGCTACGCCGAGACCATGGCCGCCTACCGCGCTGCGGTGGAGCAGGGCTATCGCTTCTTCAGTTACGGTGATGCCATGTTCATCACCCGCAATCCCGCCGCGCGCGGGCCCGAGGTTTGAGTATGTCGCGCACCTGTCGCATGTCTTTCGAGTTGCTGGCCACTGACGGCAAAGCCCGTCGTGGTCGCCTGACCTTCCCGCGTGGTGTGGTCGAGACCCCAGCCTTCATGCCGGTGGGCACCTATGGCACGGTCAAGGGCATGCTGCCGCGCGATGTTGAGGATATTGGCGCGCAGATCATTCTCGGCAATACCTTTCACCTGTGGCTGCGTCCGGGCATGGAGGTGATCAAGAAGCATGGCGACCTGCACGACTTCATGCAGTGGCAGGGGCCGATCCTCACCGACTCCGGCGGCTTCCAGGTGTTCAGCCTGGGCGCGATGCGCAAGATCAAGGAGGAGGGCGTGTACTTCGCCTCGCCGGTCGATGGCGCCAAGGTCTTCATGGGGCCGGAAGAGTCGATGCAGGTGCAGCGCGACCTGGGCTCGGACATCGTGATGATCTTCGACGAATGCACGCCGTACCCGGCCGAATTCGATGTGGCCAAGCGTTCCATGGAGCTGTCGCTGCGTTGGGCCAAGCGCTCGAAGACCGCACACGGCGAGAGCAGCGCAGCGCTGTTCGGTATCGTCCAGGGTGGCATGCATGAAGAGCTGCGCATGCGCTCGCTCGAAGGGCTTTGCGAAATCGGCTTCGACGGCCTGGCCATTGGCGGGCTGTCGGTCGGCGAGCCGAAGGAAGAGATGATCCGTGTGCTGGATTTCCTGCCGCCGCACATGCCGGCCGACAAGCCGCGCTACCTGATGGGTGTAGGCAAGCCGGAAGACCTGGTCGAGGGAGTGCGTCGTGGCGTGGATATGTTCGACTGCGTGATGCCGACGCGCAATGCGCGCAACGGCCACCTGTTCGTCGATACCGGCGTGGTGAAGATTCGCAACGCCGTGCACAAACACGACGACTCGCCGCTGGACCCGACCTGCGACTGTTACACCTGTAAACATTTCTCGCGTGCTTATCTGCATCATCTGGACAAGTGCGGCGAAATGCTCGGTAGCATGCTCAATACCATCCATAACTTGCGGCATTATCAGCGGGTTATGGCTGGTTTGCGCGAGGCTATCGGACAGGGTACATTGGCCGCCTTCGTCGAAACCTTCTATGCCAAGCGCGGCCTGCCTGTGCCGCCGCTTGACTGATTCCCGAACGATTCAAGATCTTTTCCATTAGGAGTGATACATGAGCTTTTTCATCCCCGCCGCTTACGCTGACACCGCGGCTGCTGGCCCTGCCGGCAGCGGTTTCGAGTGGGTTTTCCTGATCGGCTTTCTGGTCATCTTCTATCTGATGATCTGGCGTCCGCAGGCCAAACGCGCCAAGGAACACAAGAACCTGCTCGGCAGCCTGCAGAAGGGCGACGAAGTGGTCACCAGCGGCGGTATCGCTGGCAAGGTGTCCAAGGTTGCTGACGATTTCGTGGTGATCGAGGTGTCTGACACCGTCGAGCTGAAATTCCAGAAGCAGGCCATCGCTGCCACCCTGCCCAAGGGCACGCTGAAAGCCATCTGATTCGGTTCTTAGTTTCCATTCGACGGGGCGCTTTAGGGCACTTCTAAAAACGTAGGCGAGGCAGCCAGCGCAAGGCAAAAACAGGCGAAAAACGGCCGGGGTCGCGACCGACTTTACGAGCGGTTTTCGAGCATTTTGAGCCTGTTTTTAACGCAGCGATGGCAACGCAGGTAGTTTTTAGAGGTGCACTTTAGCGCCCCGCGTCATAAAGCGGGCGGCTCGTTCATGCTCAATAAATACCCTCTGTGGAAGTACCTGCTGATTTTGTCCGTTCTGGCAATCGGCCTGGTGTACTCCATTCCCAACCTTTATCCAGACGATCCTGCCGTACAGATCAGTGGCGCCAGCTCGGCGCTGAGCATCGAGCAGGCGGATGTCGACCGTGCCAGCAAAGCGCTGCAGGACGCCGGTATTGCCGTCAAGGCTGCCAGCATCGACGAGCGTGGCCGTGGTGGTCTGATTCGTCTGACCAGGCAGGATGACCAGTTGCCGGCCAAGGACATCGTCCGCCGTGCGCTGGGCGATGATTACGTCGTGGCGCTGAACCTGGCGCAAACCACCCCCGACTGGCTGCGTAGCCTGGGTGCGAGCCCGATGAAGCTCGGCCTGGACCTGTCTGGTGGTGTGCACTTCCTGCTGGAAGTCGACATGGACAAGGCGCTGGATGTGCGCCGCAAGGTCTATGAAGGTGAGATCAAGAGCCTGCTGCGCAAGGAGCGCATTCGCTACCGCAGCATGCCGGAAAGCAATGGTCGGATTCAGCTCGGCTTCGCCGACAGCGACACGCTGGACAAGGCGCAGCGCCTGATCCGCAAGGATTACAGCGATTTCGAATTGACCACTGTCGAGCGCAGCGGCCAGCAGATTCTGCAGTTGGGTCTGACTCAGGCGAAGATCGCTGAGATTCGTGAGTACTCCATTCGCCAGAACCTCACCACTGTACGCAATCGCGTCAATGAACTGGGTGTGGCCGAGCCGCTGGTGCAGCGCCAGGGCGCCAACCGCATCGTGGTGGAGCTGCCGGGCGTGCAGGACACTGCCGAGGCCAAGCGTATTCTCGGCAAGACCGCCAACCTGGAGTTCCGTCTGCAGGCCGACCCCAATGCGCCGCGTGGCGCCACCGAGTCCTTCGGCTTCCGTGAGGAAGGTCGTCCGCCGGTACAGCTGGAGCGTGAGCTGATCATCACTGGCGATCAGGTGACCGACGCCCAGGCCAGTTTTGACGAGAACGGTCGCCCGCAGGTGAACATTCGCCTCGATGGTCACGGCGGCGAGCTGATGAACCGCGCCACCCGTAACAATGTCGGCCGCAGCATGGCGGTGATCTTCATCGAGCAGAAGCCGGTCACCCGCTACGTACGTCAGACTATCGACGGCGTCGAGCAGGAAGTTGCCATTTCTTCCTTCGTGGAAGAGAAGAAGATCATCAGCCTGGCGACCATCCAGTCGGCACTGGGCAGCCAGTTCCGCATCACCGGCCTGAACGGCCAGGGCGAGTCGTCCGAGCTGGCGCTGCTGCTGCGTGCCGGTGGTCTGGCGGCACCGATGTACTTCGCTGAAGAGCGCACCATTGGCCCGAGCCTGGGTGCCGAGAACATTGCCAAGGGTATTGCTTCCACCGAGTGGGCGATGATCTTCGTGGCTATCTTCATCATTGCCATCTATCGCTTCTTCGGTGTGCTGGCGACCGTTGCCCTGGCGTTCAACCTGGTGCTGCTGGTCGGTCTGATGTCGGCCATTGGCGCGACTCTGACCCTGCCGGGTATCGCCGGTATCGTGCTGACCCTGGGGATGGCGGTTGACGCCAACGTGCTGATTTTCTCGCGGATACGCGAGGAACTGGCCAATGGGCTGCCGGTGCAGCGTGCCCTGCATGAGGGCTTCGATCGTGCCTATTCGGCGATTCTGGACAGTAACCTGACCACCTTGTTGGTGGGCGGCATCCTGTTCGCGATGGGGACCGGTCCGGTGAAAGGCTTCGCGGTAACGCTGTCGCTGGGCATCCTTACGTCGATGTTCACCGCCATCATGTTCACCCGTGGTCTGGTCAACCTGATCTTCGGTGGCCGTAACTTCAAGAAGCTGTGGATCTGAGGTGCAGCCATGATCAAGTCAACCATTCGTTTCATGGCGATCCGCAATATCGCCTTCTCCATTACGGTCGTGCTGACGCTGATCGGTCTCGGCGCGCTGTTTGCCAAAGGGCTGAATTTTGGCCTGGATTTCACCGGTGGCACCCTGATCGAACTGCAGTATGAGCAGCCGGCCAATCTCGATCTGATCAAGAGCGAGTTGGGCCAGGCAGGCTATGCCGATGCTGTGGTGCAGAGCTTCGGTGCCAGTACCGATGTGCTGGTGCGTCTGGCTGGCGATTCCCCTGATCTGGGTAATGAGGTCGCGGCTGCGCTGCGCAAGGTCGACGAGGCGGCGCGCTTCGAGGTCAAGCGCGTCGAGTTCGTCGGCCCACAGGTGGGTGAGGAGCTGCGTGACCAGGGCGGTATCGCCATGCTCCTGGCGCTCGGCGGGATCATGCTCTACCTGGCTTTCCGCTTTCAGTGGAAGTTTGGTGTTGGTGCGATCGCTTCGCTGGTGCACGACGTGGTGATCACCCTGGGTGTGCTGGCGTTCTTCCAGATTCCATTCGACCTGACGGTGCTGGCGGCGGTGCTGGCGATGATCGGTTACTCGCTCAACGACACCATCATCATCTACGACCGGATTCGTGAGAACTTCCGTGTACTGCGCAAGACCTCGCTGATCGAGAACATCGACGTTTCGATCACTCAGACCCTTCTGCGTACCATCGCCACCTCGCTGTCCACTGCACTGGCCTTGTTGGCACTGCTGTTTTTCGGCGGTGACGTACTGGCGGCCTTCGCGCTGACCCTGTTGGTCGGTGTGGTGGTGGGGACCTACTCGTCGGTCTACATCGGCGCCACGGTGCTGGTGTGGTTGAAGCTCAGCGTGGAGGATCTGATTCCTCCTGTGGCCGAGGCCGAGGCAGACGACGGTCGTCCATGATGTTGTGACGCGCTTCATGAAAGTCAGCGAAAGCCGCGGCAAGTCGAACTTGTCGCGGCTTTTTGCTGTCCTAGGCAGGGAGAAGGGCGCGAGTCGCCGAGCCTAGGAGACACAAAAATGAATAAATCAATGTTGGTAGGTGCCGTACTGGGTGCTGTGGGTGTGACCGCTGGTGGGGCCGTCGCCACCTACAGTCTGGTTGATCGTGGCCCGGACTATGCCGAGGTGCTGGCCGTAACCCCGATCAATGAAACCGTGAAAACGCCGCGGGAAGTGTGCAAGGACGTGGCTGTCACCCGTCAACGTCCTGTGCAGGACCAGCACCAGATCGCTGGCACCGCTATCGGCGCCATTGCTGGTGGCCTGCTGGGTAATCAGGTCGGTGGCGGTACTGGCAAGAAGATTGCCACCGTGGCAGGTGCGGTCGGCGGTGGTTACGCCGGCAACAAGATTCAGGAAGGCATGCAGCAGCGAGATACCTATACCACCACCGAAACCCGCTGCAATACCGTGACCGACACCAGCGAGAAGCTGGTGGGCTATGACGTGAAGTATCAGTTGGGCGAGAAGGTCGGTACCGTGCGCATGGATCGTGATCCGGGCAGCCGTATTCCGGTCAACAAGCAAGGTGAGCTGGTGCTGGTGCAGCAGGCTCAGTAAGAATCTAAAGCAATAAAAAAACGCCCCTCGGGGCGTTTTTTTATTGTTCGATGGAACTCAGCGTTTCATCGAGGGTGCCAGATGTGGCTGGATCGCGGTCAGCACGGCCTTGAAGCATTTGGTGTTGCCGGCAACGATCTGGCCTTTCTCAAGGAATTCGTGACCACCAGTAAAGTCGCTGACCAGGCCGCCTGCCTCCTGGATCAGCAGGGCGCCGGCTGCCATGTCCCACTCGGACAAGCCGAATTCCCAGAAGGCGTCGTAGCGGCCGGCTGCGACATAAGCCAGGTCCAGGCTGGCTGCGCCGGCACGGCGAATGCCGGCGGTCTGGCCGGTCAGGCTGCGGAACATGTTCAGGTAGTTGTCCAGGTGATCGAGCTGGCCGTCACGGAACGGGAAGCCGGTGCCGAGCAGGGCGCCGTCGAGGCTCTTGCGGTTGCTGACACGCAGGCGGCGACCGTTGAGGGCGGCGCCACGGCCGCGGCTGGCGGTGAATTCTTCCTGGCGCACCGGGTCGAGGACGATGGCGTGCTCAAGGCGGCCGCGGTATTTGCAGGCGATGCTGATGGCGAAGTGCGGTACGCCGCGAACGAAGTTGGTGGTGCCGTCCAGCGGGTCGATGATCCACTGGTAGTCGGCGCCGTCGCCACTGCCTTCCAGCACGCCGCCTTCCTCGCCCAGGAAGCTGTGGGTCGGGTAGGCCTTGCGGATGGCCTGGACGATCATCAGCTCAGCGGCTTTGTCGACCTCGGTGACGTAATCCTTGGCGTCCTTCTCGTCGACCGAGATGACATCCAGGCGCTCGATGGAGCGAAAGATCATTTCACCGGCGCTGCGAGCGGCGCGCAGGGCGATATTCAGCATGGGCTGCATGGGCGGTTCACCTGGGGCGTTAAAGAAAGCCGGCCATGTTAGCAGAAAACCGTTGCCGATGAAGCGCCGTCTGTACGCTGCATGGCATTAATCGAAGGGCTTGGGTAAGATCATCGCCCCCCCCCTTGAGATTTCTGAGAGCGTCTGCGTTGCTGGACAATATTCGCGTGGTTTTGGTGGGCACCAGTCATCCGGGCAATATCGGCGGTGCCGCGCGGGCGATGAAAAACATGGGGCTGTCGCGTCTGGTATTGGTGGCTCCCGAAGATTTCCCCAGTGGCGAGGCTGTCGCGCGCGCGTCCGGTGCGACCGATGTGCTGGATGCTGCGCAGGTGGTCGATACCCTGGAGGAAGCGCTGGTGGGCTGCACCCTGGTGGTCGGCACCAGTGCGCGCGATCGACGCATCCCCTGGCCGCTGCTCGATCCGCGCGAATGTGCTGTGGCCAGCTGTGAGCAGGCTGCTGCAGGTGGTGAGGTGGCGTTGGTGTTCGGTCGTGAATATGCCGGCCTGACCAACGAAGAGTTGCAGCGATGTCAGTACCACGTGCATATCCCGTCCAACCCGGAATTCAGCTCGCTGAATCTGGCGGCGGCCGTTCAGGTGCTGGCCTATGAAGTGCGCATGGCCTGGCTGACGGCCTCGAGTCTGCCGACCAAGGTAGAGAAGCTGGAGTCGACGGCGATGCTCAATGCTCAGGCGGCGACCGCCGACGAGCTTGAGTCCTTCTACGGTCATCTGCGGCGCGTGCTGGTGATGATCGGTTTTCTCGATCCGCAGAAGCCGCGGCACCTGATGACGCGTCTGCGCCGACTGTATGGGCGCAGTGCGGTGAGCAAGTTGGAAATGAATATCCTGCGCGGCATCCTGACCGAGACGGAGAAGGCCGTGCGTGGAGAGTCTCACAAGCAGGGGAAGTCTGATGTTTGAGCGCATGCGAGAAGATATCCAGAGCGTTTTTCACCGTGATCCGGCGGCGCGCAATGCGTTCGAGGTGGTGACCTGCTATCCCGGGCTGCACGCTGTCTGGCTGCATCGCGTGGCGCACGCGCTGTGGCGTTCGGGCTGGAAGTGGCTGGCGCGCGTGGTCTCCAACTTCGGGCGCTGGATGACCGGTATCGAAATTCATCCGGGGGCGAAGATCGGTCGGCGTTTCTTCATCGATCACGGCATGGGCATCGTCATTGGTGAAACCGCCGAGATCGGTAACGACGTGACCCTTTACCAGGGGGTCACCCTCGGTGGCACCAGTTGGAACAAGGGCAAGCGTCACCCGACTCTGGAAGATGGGGTGGTGGTGGGGGCTGGTGCCAAGGTGCTGGGGCCGTTCACTGTCGGGGCTGGTGCCAAGATCGGCTCCAACGCGGTGGTGACCAAGGCGGTGCCGGCCGGGGCGACGGCAGTTGGCATTCCCGGCAAGATCATCGTCAAGTCTGATAACGAGCAGGAAGCCAAGCGTCAGGCCATGGCTGAGAAGATCGGCTTCGACGCCTACGGCGTGGGTCAGGATATGCCGGACCCGGTTGCCCGTGCCATCGGCCAGTTGCTCGATCACCTGCATGTGGTCGATGGTCGTCTGGAGGGGATGTGCAAGGCGCTGACGGCGCTCGGCAGTGATTATTGCGCTAAGGATCTGCCGACCCTGCGCGACGAGGACTTCGCCGACGTGTGCAAGGATCAACAGCAGGGCGACAAGCCGGCTGCCTGATGCAGCAGGAGGCGGGCTTTGCTATGATGCTGCCTTCTTTTGTGCGCAAGCCTGAGTAAATCAATAGGTCTTATAGTTGACTTAAATACTCGGGAATCGCATACTTCGCGGCACTTTAGTGATTCGTGGTAGAGCCATGCGACTGACCACCAAAGGCCGTTACGCCGTTACCGCCATGCTCGATCTGGCGCTGCACGCGCAGCACGGTCCCGTTTCCCTGGCCGATATTTCCGAGCGGCAGGGCATTTCCCTGTCTTATCTCGAGCAACTGTTCGCCAAGTTGCGCCGTGGCAGCCTGGTTTCCAGTGTACGCGGGCCGGGCGGTGGCTATCAGCTGTCACGCGACATGCGCGGTATTCAGGTGGCTCAGGTGATCGATGCGGTCAACGAGTCGGTGGATGCCACGCGTTGCCAGGGGCAGGGTGATTGCCATGCCGGTGACACCTGTCTGACCCACCACCTGTGGTGTGACCTCAGCCAGCAGATTCATGAATTCCTCAGTGGCATCAGCCTGGCCGACCTGGTCGCGCGCCATGAGGTGCAGGAAGTGGCCTTGCGTCAGGATCAGCGTCGCTGCTCTGGCAAGGCGCCACGCCTGGATAAGATTGAAGCGTCCGCCGTCGAATGAGCGGTGCGCTTGCCGATAGGAGAAGTCTGATGAAATTGCCTATTTACCTCGATTATTCCGCTACCACGCCGGTCGATCCGCGTGTGGCGCAGAAAATGAGCGAGTGCCTGCTGGTCGATGGTAACTTCGGCAACCCGGCTTCGCGCTCGCATGTGTTTGGCTGGAAGGCTGAAGAAGCGGTGGAGAATGCCCGCCGTCAGGTCGCCGAACTGGTCAATGCCGACCCGCGCGAAATTGTCTGGACCAGCGGTGCAACCGAGTCCAACAACCTGGCGATCAAGGGTGTTGCGCACTTCTACACCAGCAAGGGCAAGCACATCATCACCTCGAAGATCGAGCACAAGGCGGTGTTGGATACGACCCGCCAGCTCGAACGCGAAGGCTTCGAGGTGACCTATCTGGAGCCAGGCGAAGATGGCCTGATCACCCCGGCCATGATCGAGGCTGCGCTGCGTGAAGACACCGTGCTGGTGTCGGTCATGCACGTCAATAATGAAATCGGCACCATCAACGACATCGCTGCCATTGGTGAGCTGACCCGCTCACGTGGCGTGTTGCTGCACGTCGATGCCGCGCAGTCCACCGGCAAGGTGGAGATCGACCTGGAGAAGATGAAGGTCGATCTGATGTCCTTCTCGGCGCACAAGACCTACGGCCCCAAGGGTGTCGGTGCCCTGTACGTACGCCGCAAGCCGCGTGTGCGTCTGGAAGCGCAGACCCACGGTGGTGGTCATGAGCGCGGCATGCGTTCCGGCACCCTGGCCACCCACCAGTGCGTCGGCATGGGTGAGGCCTTCCGTATTGCCAAGCAGGAGATGGCGGCGGAAAACCAGCGCATCACTGCGCTGCGTGATCGCTTCTACCGCCAGCTCGAAGGCATGGAAGAGCTGTACGTTAACGGCAGCCTGACGGCGCGTGTGCCGCACAACCTCAACCTGAGTTTCAACTACGTCGAGGGCGAGTCGCTGATCATGGCGCTCAAGGACCTCGCCGTATCGTCCGGTTCGGCGTGCACTTCGGCTTCCCTGGAGCCGTCCTACGTGTTGCGTGCCCTGGGCCGCAACGACGAGCTGGCGCACAGCTCGATTCGCTTCACCTTCGGTCGTTTCACCACTGAAGAGGAGGTCGATTACGCTGCCGCCAAGGTTCGTGAGGCTGTGGATAAGCTGCGCGAACTGTCGCCCCTGTGGGATATGTTCAAAGAAGGTGTCGACCTTTCCACCGTGGAATGGGCAGCACACTGATAGCTGCCTGAAGAGCGGCACCTGATGAGAGAGGAAGTACAGCATGGCTTACAGTGACAAGGTCATCGACCACTACGAAAATCCGCGCAACGTCGGCAAGCTCAATGCCGAAGATCCCGATGTCGGCACCGGTATGGTCGGCGCGCCGGCCTGCGGCGACGTGATGCGCCTGCAGATCAAGGTCAGCGAAAGTGGCGTTATCGAAGACGCCAAGTTCAAGACCTACGGCTGCGGCTCGGCTATCGCCTCCAGCTCCCTCGCGACCGAGTGGATGAAGGGCAAGACCCTCGATGAGGCCGAAAGCATCAAGAACACCCAGCTCGCCGAAGAACTGGCCCTGCCGCCAGTGAAAATTCACTGCTCTGTACTCGCTGAAGATGCCATCAAGGCTGCTGTGCGCGACTACAAGCAGAAGAAAGGCTTGCTCTGATACGAGGTTTGTAATGGCCATCACCATGTCTGAAGCAGCTGCCCGCCACGTGCAACGCTCTCTTGATGGGCGCGGCAAGGGCGAGGGCATTCGCCTCGGGGTGCGCACTACCGGTTGCTCCGGCCTGGCCTACGTGCTCGAGTTCGTCGATGAGCTGGCGGCAGAGGATCAGGTATTCGAGAGTCATGGCGTCAAGGTGATCATCGATCCCAAGAGCCTGGTCTATCTCGATGGCACCGAGTTGGACTTCGTCAAGGAAGGTCTCAACGAGGGCTTCAAGTTCATCAACCCTAACGTGCGCGGCGAATGCGGTTGCGGCGAAAGCTTCAACGTTTGAGGCGCTCGCGTGGGTAATCCTTGTCATTTCGCCCTGTTCGACCTGCAGCCGAGCTTTCGTCTCGATATGAAGCAACTGGCCGCTCGCTACCGTGAGCTGGCGCGTCAGGTTCATCCGGATCGCTTTGCCGATGCCGGTGAGCGTGAGCAGCGTTTGGCGCTGGAGCGCTCGGCCTGCCTCAACGAGGCTTATCAGGTTCTGAAAACTCCGTCTCAGCGGGCACGCTACCTGCTGGCCATGCGTGGCCCCGAGTTGCCGCTGGAAGTGACGGTGCAGGATCCCGATTTCCTCCTGCAGCAAATGCAGCTGCGCGAAGAGCTGGAGGAACTGCAGGATGATGCTGATCTGGCCGGTGTCGCGACCTTCAAGCGTCGCCTGAAAGCGGCGCAGGAGCAGCTCAACGAGCACTTCGCTGCATGCTGGGATGACGAGGCCCGCCGTGAAGAGGCCGAGCGTCTGATGCGCCGCATGCAGTTCCTCGACAAGCTCTCTCATGAAGTGCGCCAGTTAGAAGAGCGCCTCGACGATTAACCTGTAGGTTGCCACGGCAGCCTGCCTGATGATTTCAAGAAGACCATGGCCTTATTGCAGATCGCCGAGCCCGGGCAGAGCCCGCAACCGCACCAGCGTCGTCTGGCAGTGGGTATTGACCTGGGTACCACCAACTCGCTGGTCGCTGCTGTGCGCAGTGGTCTGGCAGAGCCGCTGGCTGACGATGATGGCAAGGTCATCCTGCCGTCTGCCGTGCGTTACCACGCTGGACGCATCGAGGTTGGCGAGTCAGCCAAACTGGCGGCCGCCAGCGATCCGCTCAATACCGTGCTGTCGGTCAAGCGCCTGATGGGGCGGGGTATCGCAGACGTGCATCAGCTCGGCGAACAAATGCCTTACCGCTTCGCTGCGGGCGAGTCGCACATGCCCTTCATCGAGACGGTGCAGGGGGCGAAAAGCCCGGTCGAAGTCTCGGCGGAAATTCTCAAGACCCTGCGCTTGCGCGCTGAACAGACCTTGGGCGGTGAGTTGGTCGGTGCGGTGATTACCGTTCCGGCTTATTTCGATGACGCTCAGCGTCAGGCCACCAAGGATGCTGCGCGCCTGGCTGGCCTGACTGTTCTGCGTCTGCTCAATGAGCCTACTGCCGCTGCAGTCGCCTATGGTCTGGATCAGAAAGCCGAGGGCGTGGTTGCTATTTATGACCTCGGCGGTGGCACTTTCGACATTTCCATCCTGCGCCTGACTGGCGGTGTGTTCGAGGTGCTGGCTACCGGCGGCGACAGTGCGCTGGGCGGTGACGACTTCGATCATGCCGTAGCCGACTGGATCATCCAGCAGGCCGGTATTTCCAGTGATCTTGATCCGTCGACCCAGCGTAGCCTGCTGCAAACTGCCTGTGCGGCCAAAGAAGGGCTGACGGATGCCGATAGCGTCGAGCTGAACCATGGTGAATGGCGTGGCTCGTTGTCGCGCACGCAGTTCGAGGCGTTGATCGAGCCGATGGTGGCGCGCAGTCTCAAGGCTTGTCGTCGTGCTGTGCGTGATTCCGGCGTCGAGTTGGAAGAGGTTGGTGCGGTCGTAATGGTTGGTGGCTCTACTCGCGTGCCGCGTGTGCGTGAGGCCGTCGGGGGGCTGTTCGGTCGGGCGCCGCTGACCAATATCGATCCGGATCAGGTGGTGGCCATTGGTGCTGCGATCCAGGCCGACGCCCTGGCGGGCAATCAGCGTGATGACGGCGAGGAGTTGCTCCTGCTGGATGTGATCCCCCTGTCGCTCGGCCTGGAAACCATGGGCGGGCTGATGGAGAAGGTGATCCCGCGTAATACCACCATTCCGGTGGCGCGTGCGCAGGAGTTCACCACCTACAAGGATGGCCAGACGGCCATGATGATTCACGTGCTGCAGGGTGAGCGCGAACTGATCGCTGATTGCCGCTCCCTGGCACGTTTCGAGTTGCGTGGTATTCCGCCGATGGTGGCTGGGGCTGCGAAGATCCGCGTGACCTTCCAGGTCGATGCCGATGGCCTGCTTAGTGTCGCAGCGCGTGAGCTGAGTTCTGGGATTGAGGCGAGCATTCAGGTCAAGCCGTCTTATGGCCTGACCGATGGCGAAATTGCACGCATGCTGCAGGACTCTTTCCAGAATGCTGGAGGCGACAAGGCTGCCCGCGTGCTGCGTGAGCAGCAGGTCGATGGTCAGCGCCTGATCGAGGCCGTCGAGGCGGCGCTGCAGGCCGATGGCGAGCGTTTGCTGGATGCCGAGGAGCGCGAGGTCATCGAGCTGCAGATGCAGGAATTACGCGATCTGCTGGCGGGTAATGACGGTCTGGCGATCGAGCGGCAGACCAAGCGGCTGTCGCAGGTCACTGATGCTTTCGCGGCTCGCCGCCTGGATTCGACGGTAAAAGCCGCGCTGGCAGGGCGCAATCTGAATGAGATCGAGGAATAATTGATGCCGCAGGTAATTTTTCTGCCTCACGAGCGATTCTGCCCGGATGGTCTGGTGGTAGAGGCTGAGCCTGGAGTTTCCATCCTCGAGCTGGCGCACGAGCACCATATCGAGATGGAGAGCGCTTGCGGCGGTGTGTGTGCCTGCACCACCTGTCACTGCATCGTGCGCGAAGGTTTCGATTCGCTGAACGAGGCGGATGAGTTGGAAGAGGATTACCTGGACAAGGCCTGGGGGCTCGAGGCTCAGTCGCGCCTGGCCTGTCAGGCTATCGTTGGTGAGGAAGATATCACCGTCGAGATTCCAAAGTATTCGCTTAATCACGCAGCCGAAGCGCCGCACTGACAGGCAGCTCCCTCATCCGGCGCTTCGCGCCACCTTCTCCCAAAGGGAGAAGGGCCCAGAGGAAGTTGTCGCTACGCGACTTTCACGTTAAGCAGGAAGCATGATCATGAGTCTGAAATGGGCCGATGTACTGGACATTGCCATCGAGCTGAGCGAGCAGAAGCCGGATGTCGATCCGCGTTACGTGAACTTCGTCGATCTGCACCGTTGGGTCGTGTCCTTGCCGCAGTTCTCCGATGACCCGCAACGCGGGGGGGAGAAAGTGCTGGAGGCGATACAGGCCGCCTGGATCGAAGAACTCGATTGAAACAGGCGCTTACGGCGCCCGCCCTACGCTTTTAACCGGAACCCGCGTATAATTCGCGGGTTTAATTTTTCGCTTTAACCCTAAAGTTTCTGGAGCTTCACATGGCTGTTCAACGTACTTTCTCCATCATCAAGCCTGACGCCGTTGCCAAGAACGTCATCGGTGAGATCACCACCCGTTTCGAAAAAGCCGGCCTGCGCGTTGTCGCTTCGAAGATGGTACAACTGTCCGAGCGCGAAGCCGCTGGTTTCTACGCTGAGCACAGCGAGCGTGGCTTCTTCAAGGATCTGGTTGCTTTCATGACTTCCGGTCCGGTCATCGTTCAGGTTCTGGAAGGCGAAAACGCCGTTGCCAAGAACCGTGAACTGATGGGTGCCACCAACCCGAAAGAAGCAGCTGCCGGCACCATCCGTGCTGACTTCGCCGTTTCCATCGACGAAAACGCTGTTCATGGTTCGGATTCCGAAGCCTCCGCTGCTCGCGAGATCGCTTACTTCTTCTCCGCTACCGAGCAGTGCGCGCGCATTCGCTGATTGGCGAATGATGCGAGGGTGAAGCCATGACCAATACCACCGGCAAGATCAACCTGCTGGGCCTGACCCAGCCGGAAATGGAACAGTTCTTCGAGTCCATCGGCGAGAAGCGCTTCCGTGCCGGCCAGGTGATGAAGTGGATTCACCACTTTGGCGTCGATGATTTCGCCGCCATGACCAATGTCGGCAAGGCCTTGCGCGAGAAGCTCGAGGCCTCTGCCGAGATTCGCGGCCCGGAAGTGGTCAGCGAAAATATTTCTGCCGATGGCACGCGCAAGTGGGTGGTGCGTGTGGCGTCGGGTAGCTGTGTGGAAACCGTTTATATCCCGCAGAACGGCCGCGGCACGCTTTGTGTTTCGTCCCAGGCCGGTTGTGCCCTGGATTGCAGCTTCTGCTCCACCGGCAAGCAAGGCTTCAATAGCGACCTGACCAGCGCCGAGATCATCGGCCAGGTATGGATCGCCAACAAATCCTTCGGCAGCGTTCCGGCGAAGATTGATCGTGCCATCACCAACGTGGTGATGATGGGCATGGGCGAGCCGCTGCTGAACTTCGACAACGTCGTCTCTGCCATGCAGATCATGATGGATGACCTCGGCTACGGCATCTCCAAGCGCAAGGTGACCCTGTCCACCTCCGGCGTGGTGCCGATGATCGACAAGCTGGCCGAAGTCATCGACGTGTCTCTGGCGCTGTCGTTGCACGCGCCCAACGACGAACTGCGTAATCAGCTGGTACCGATCAACAAGAAGTACCCGCTGGAGATGCTTCTGGCAGCGTGCAAACGCTACGTCTCCAAACTGGGCGAGAAGCGCGTGCTGACCATCGAGTACACCCTGCTCAAAGGCGTCAACGATCAGCCTGAGCACGCTGAGCAGATGATCGCACTTCTGGCCGATGTACCTTGCAAGATCAACCTGATTCCGTTTAATCCCTTCCCCTTCTCGGGGTACGAGCGGCCGAGCAATAACGCGATTCGCCGCTTCCAGGACCTGTTGCACAAGGCTGGTCATAACGTCACGGTGCGCACGACGCGTGGTGACGATATCGATGCGGCCTGCGGCCAGTTGGTTGGCCAGGTCATGGACCGTACTCGGCGCAGTGAGCGTTACATCGCCGTGCGTCAGCTGGGCAACGAGGCGCAAGAGCCTCGCACTGCCGCCAATCGAAATTGAAGAGAGGATGCCTATGACCTTGCGCCCTACGCTGTTATTGCTCGTTGTCAGCCTGCTTGCTGGTTGTGTGACCACGGGCGATGTCGACCCCATGCGTACGGCGAAAGGGCGTGACGAAGCACGCGATGCCTATGTGCAGCTTGGCATCGCCTACATCCAGCAGGGTGATACGCAGCGCGCCAAGGTGCCGCTGAAGAATGCACTTGATCTCGATTCGTCGAATGCAGACGCGCATGCCGCGCTAGCTATGGCCTTCCAGCTGGAAATGGAGCCAAAGCTGGCCGATGAGCATTTTCGCAAAGCGCTGTCCCAGCGTCCGAAGGACGCCCGTCTGCTAAACAACTATGGTGGTTTCCTGTTCGAGCAGAAGCGTTATCAGGAGGCCATGAGCACCTATCTCAAAGCTGCCGAGGACAACCTCTATCCAGAGCGTTCCCGGGTTTTCGAGAATCTGGGCATGACCGCTCTGCAGCTCGGTCAGCGTGAGCAGGCCAAAGAGTACTTCCAGCGCGCCTTGCGCCTGAGTAGTCGTCAGCCACGCGCATTGCTGGAAATGGCCGTACTGTCCTATGAGGACAAGGAGTACGTGCCAGCACGTCGTTACTACGACAGCTACAGCGAAATGGCACCGCAGAATGCGCGCAGCCTACTGCTCGGCGCACGTTTGGCCGAAGTATTCGAGGATCGTGACAAGGCCGCCAGTCTGGGCCTGCAGTTGCGTCGTCTGTATCCGGCTTCTCAGGAATATCAGCAATTTGTTTCGGGGCAACAATGAACGCGGCACATAGCGAAGTGGCTCAGCCGATGCCGACCAATCCAGGTGAAAGTCTGCGTCAGGCACGGGAGATCAAAGGGTGGAGCGTCGCCGAAGTGGCGACTCAGCTCAACCTGACTCCTCAACGTCTTGCCCAGATCGAAGCCGGTGCTTTCGACAAGCTGCCGGGCACCACCTTCGCCCGTGGTTACATTCGCGCCTATGCCAAGCTTCTCGAAATGGACCAGAACCGGCTGGTGATGGAGTTCGATCAGTTCACGGGGACAGATGCCTCTGGTAGCAGTGTGCATGCCTTGGGGCGTATCGAAGAGCCTGTGCGCTATTCGCAGAGCATCCTGCGTCTGGTCAGCTTCCTGTTGCTGCTGGCATTGATCGGCGCAGGTTTTCTCTGGTGGCAGGATCAGGGCCGTCCAGTGGCCAGCTTGGCTGATCTGGGGCTCGAGCATGTGGAGGTGGAAGGCGCCGACGGTACCACTCAGGTGCACTCGCTTGCCGAGCCGGAAGACCAGGCGGTGATCGCCGCTCAGGGCAACGTGCAGAGCAGCCCGCTGCTGCTGCCGGTCGAGCCAGGTGAAGCACCAGAAGCTGCCAGCACCGCAGAACAACCTGCTGCCGAAGCCGGCACCGCTGAAAGCGCGCAAGAGGCTCCTGTTGCTCCTGTATCGAATACGCCGGCTGCTCCTGCTCCGGCTGCACCTGCAGCCGAACCTGCAACGCCTGTGGCCGTCTCTGCTGGGCAGGGCGTGCTCAACGTGCAGTTCACCGCCGATTGCTGGACTCAGGTTACCGATGCCGATGGCAAGGTCCTGCTAAGCGCACTCAAACGCAGCGGTGAACGTATCGAACTTGCTGGCAAGGCACCGCTGGAACTGCGTCTGGGTTTTGCCCGTGGTGCCCAGGTGGCCTACAACGGCGAAAGCGTTGACGTTGCGCCGCACATGACTGGCGAAACCGCGCGCCTGAAATTGGGGTTGTAAAGCATGCATTGCGAATCGCCGATCAAGCGCCGACTGTCGCGCAAGATCTGGGTTGGCTCGGTACCGGTGGGCGGCGATGCGCCGATCGCGGTACAGAGCATGACCAACACCGACACCAACGATGTAGCTGCTACCGTGGCGCAGATCCAGCGCCTGGAAAATGCCGGCGCCGATATCGTGCGCGTTTCCGTGCCGGATATGGACGCCGCCGAGGCCTTTGGCCGCATCAAGCAGCAGGTGCGCGTACCACTGGTGGCTGACATCCATTTCGACTACCAGATCGCTCTGCGTGTGGCAGAGCTGGGTGTCGACTGCCTGCGCATCAACCCCGGCAACATCGGTCGTGAAGATCGCGTCAGGGCAGTGGTCGAGGCTGCGCGTGACAAGGGCATCCCGATCCGTATCGGCGTCAACGCCGGTTCCCTGGAAAAGGATCTGCAGAAGAAGTACGGCGAGCCCACTCCTGCTGCGCTGGTGGAATCCGCGCTGCGTCATGTCGAGCACCTGGATCGCCTTAACTTCCCCGATTTCAAGGTCAGCGTGAAGGCCTCCGACGTGTTCATGGCCGTCGAGGCTTACCGTCTGCTGGCCAAGCAGATCGAGCAACCGCTGCACCTGGGCATTACCGAAGCCGGTGGCCTGCGCTCCGGTACTGTGAAGTCGGCAGTCGGTCTGGGCATGCTGCTGGCCGAGGGGATTGGCGATACCATCCGCATCTCGCTGGCCGCCGACCCGGTGGAAGAGATCAAGGTTGGCTTCGACATTCTCAAGTCTTTGCGTCTGCGTTCGCGTGGCATCAACTTCATCGCCTGCCCGAGCTGCTCGCGGCAGAACTTCGATGTGGTCAAGACCATGAACGAGCTGGAAGCCCGCGTCGAGGACCTGCTGGTACCGCTGGACGTGGCCGTGATCGGCTGCGTGGTCAACGGGCCCGGCGAAGCCAAGGAGGCACATATCGGCCTCACCGGCGGTAGCCCGAACAACCTGGTCTATATCGACGGCAAGCCCGCTTCGAAGCTGACCAACGAAAACCTGGTGGACGAGCTGGAAAAGCTCATCCGCGACAAGGCGGCCGAAAAGGTCGCCGCCGATGCGGCCGTGATCGTGCGCGGCTGATCCGTGCGTAAGGAATACACTTGAGCAAGTCCCTGCAAGCCATTCGTGGCATGAACGACATCCTGCCGGAGCAGACGCCTGCCTGGCGCTACCTGGAAAGTACCCTGGTCAGCCTGCTCGATGGCTATGGCTACAAGGAAATCCGCCTGCCCATCGTCGAGTACACCGAGTTGTTCGCTCGCGGTATCGGTGAAGGCACCGATGTGGTCGACAAGGAGATGTATACCTTCCTTGATCGCAACGAGGAATCCCTGACCCTGCGTCCCGAAGGCACTGCCGGTTGCGTGCGTGCGGTGCTTGAGCATGGACTGTCCGGTGGCGGTCAGGTGCAGAAACTGTGGTACGCCGGCCCCATGTTCCGCTACGAGAAGCCGCAGAAAGGTCGCTATCGCCAGTTCCATCAGGTCGGCGTGGAAGCCTTCAATCTGCCGGGCCCGGACGTCGATGCCGAGCTGATCGTGCTTACCTGGCGTTTGTGGAAAAAGCTCGGTTTGTCTGATGCCGTGACGCTGCAGCTCAACAGCCTGGGTTCCAGCGAGGCGCGAGCGGCTTATCGAGACGCACTGGTAGCCTACTTGCAGGAGCGTTTCGATCAGCTCGATGAAGACAGCCAGCGTCGCCTGACCACCAATCCGCTGCGTATCCTCGACAGCAAGAACGAGGCGACCCAGGCCGCGCTGGTAGGTGCACCGACCTTGGGCGATTACCTCGATGAGGAATCGCGCCTGCACTTCGAGGGCGTCAAGGCGCGCCTGGATGCGGCCGGCATTCGCTACCAGATCAATCACAAGCTGGTGCGCGGTCTGGATTACTACAATCGCACCGTGTTCGAGTGGGTCACCGACAAGCTCGGCTCCCAGGGCACCGTATGCGCCGGTGGTCGTTATGATGGCCTGGTTTCCATGTTGGGTGGCAAGGCCACGCCAGGCGTTGGCTTCGCCATGGGTGTCGAGCGTCTGGTGCTGCTGCTGGAAACCCTGCAGTTGCTACCGGCTGACCTCAACCGCGCCGCCGATGTTTACATCTGTGCCTTCGGCGAGGCTGCCGAGCTGGCGGCGCTGACACTGGTCGAGCGTCTGCGTGACGAATTGCCGGGACTGCGCCTATTGCTCAACTCTGGTGGTGGCAGTTTCAAGAGCCAGTTCAAGAAGGCCGACAAGAGCGGCGCACGCTATGCGCTGATTCTGGGGGACGACGAATTGGCTGGGCGCGTGGTAGGTTGCAAACCGCTGCGCGACGACAGTGAACAACAAAGTGTTGCCTGGGATGCTCTGGCTGAGCATCTGGCTGCCTGCCAGCAGGCCTGAGCAGGCTCTCGATTAGGAGTACGGGGTTAGACATGCAGACCGAAGACGAACAGATCGCACAAATGAAGGACTGGTGGGATCGTAACGGCAAGCCTTTGCTGGCCGGCGGCGTATTGGCGCTGGTAGCTGTATTCGGCTGGCAGGGCTGGCAGAAGTATCAGGACAATCAGGCGCAAGGCGCCTCCGTGCTCTATCAGCAATTGCTGGAGACCGCCTTGGACCCTGCCGGCAAACCCGATGCCGCGAAAGTTGCCGACCTGGCCGCTAAGCTCGACAGCGAATTTGGCGGTAGCCACTACGCCCAGTACGGCAACCTGTTCGTCGCCAAGGTCGCCGTCGAAGCCGACCGTCTCGACGATGCCGCTGCCGCGCTGCAGCGCGTGCTCGACAAGCCGGCCGACGCCACGCTCGGTGAGCTGGCGCGTCAGCGTCTGGCCCGTGTTCTGGCAGCCCAGGAAAAAACTGATGATGCGCTGAAACTGCTCGATGCCAAGGTCGAGGACGCTTTCCTCGCCAGCCGCGAAGAACTCAAGGGCGATCTGCTGGTACAGCTGGGTCGCAGCGATGACGCGCACGCCGCCTATCAGAAGGCCAAGGATGCGCTGGCCGAAGACGCCGCTGTTGGCGGTCTGCAGATGAAGCTGGACGACCTGGCAAAAGGGGATGCGTGAAGTGATGCGTTGGAAGAATGCCGCACTGCTGGCTCTGGCCGTTCTGGCCGTGGGTTGCAGCAGCAATAGCAAGAAGGAACTGCCGCCCGCCGAACTGACCAAGTTCGACGCCGAAGTCGAGCTGCGTACCGAGTGGAGCCGCTCCGTTGGTGATGGTCAGGGCGATACCTTCAACATGCTGGTGCCGGCCATCGACGGGGATGTGATCTACGCCGCTGATGTCGAAGGTCTGGTCATGGCCATGGACCGCACCAGCGGCAAGGTCATCTGGCGCAAGAAGCTTGAAATCCCGGTATCCGGCGCCATCGGTGTCGGCTACGGCCAGGTACTGTTGGGTACCCTCAAGGGTGAAGTGATCGCCCTGGACTCCAGTGACGGTGAAGAACAATGGCGTTCGCGCGTGACCAGCGAAGTGCTTGCTGCGCCGGCTAGCAACGGCGATATCGTCGTGGTGCAGACCCAGGACGACCGCCTGATTGCCTTCGATGCCAGCACCGGCAGCCAGCGCTGGATCGTCGAGAACACCCCGGCCGTACTGACCTTGCGCGGCACTGGCGCTCCGCTGGTGACCAACCGCCTGGTGATCGCCGGTCTGTCCAGCGGGAAAGTTATTGCGGTCGACGCCCAGCGCGGCCTGCCGGTCTGGGAGCAGCGTATCGCCATCCCGCAGGGTCGTTCCGAACTGGAGCGTGTTGTCGACATCGACGGCGGCTTGCTGCTGTCCGGCGGCACCGTCTACGCGGTGAGCTACCAGGGCCGTGTCGCGGCCATGGATCTGGAGTCCGGTCGCGTACTCTGGCAGCGCGAGGCATCCAGCTCGGTTGGCGTCGCTCAAGGTTTCGGCAACGTCTATGTCAGCATGGCCAACGGCACCGTCGAAGGTATCGACGAGCGCAGCGCTTCGGCCCTGTGGAGCAACGATTCGATGGCGCGTCGCCAGCTGTCGGGCCCGGCAGTGTTTTCCAGCTATGTCGCCGTGGGTGACTTCGAAGGCTATCTGCACCTGCTGAGCCAGGTCGATGGTCGCTTCGTCGGCCGTACCCGCATCGACAGCGACGGCCTGCGTGCCCAGCCGTTGGTGGTGGGTGATTGGTTGTACGTCTACGGTAACAGCGGCAAGTTGGTGGCACTGACCATCAAGTAACACGCTATGCTGCCGGTACACCCGACAGCATGAGACGCCCTGGCCGCTGCCCCTGCAGCGGCCTTTGCATTTTCTGAATTAACCGAGTGGAGAGCCTGATGGTTCCCGTAATTGCCCTGGTGGGCCGGCCGAATGTCGGCAAGTCCACGCTCTTCAACCGCCTGACCCGCAGCCGCGACGCTATCGTCGGCGACCTGTCCGGTCTGACCCGCGACCGCCAGTATGGCGAGGCGAAGTGGCAGGGGCGCACCTATATCGTGATCGACACCGGTGGTATTTCCGGTGACGAGGAAGGCATCGACGCGAAGATGGCCGAGCAGTCGCTGCAGGCCATCGAAGAGGCCGATGCCGTGCTGTTCCTGGTGGACGCGCGCGCTGGCATGACTGCCTCCGACCAGATGATCGGCGAGCACCTGCGCCGTCGTAACAAGCAGAGCTTCCTGGTGGTGAACAAGGTCGACAACCTCGATGTCGACCTGGCTCGCGCCGAATTCAGCCCCATGGGCCTGGGCGAGCCACTGGCGATTGCCGGTGCTCACGGCCGCGGTATCACCCAGATGCTGGAAGTGGTTCTCGGCGCGTTCCCCAAGGACGCCGGCGAGCCGGAGGAGGGTGCCGAAGAGGAGGAGGTGCTGGAAGGCCAGGAGGCCAAGCGCATTCCCGGCCCGAGCGAGAAGGACGGCATCAAGCTGGCCATCATCGGTCGCCCCAACGTAGGCAAGTCCACCCTGGTCAACCGCATGCTCGGCGAAGAGCGGGTCATCGTCTATGACCAGGCGGGGACCACGCGTGACAGCATCTACATTCCGTTCGAGCGTGACGACGAGAAGTACACGCTGATCGATACCGCCGGTGTGCGTCGGCGCGGCAAGATCTTCGAGGCTGTGGAGAAATTCTCCGTGGTCAAGACGCTGCAGGCCATTCAGGACTCCAACGTCGTGGTGTTCGTCATGGACGCCCGCGAAGGCGTGGTCGATCACGACCTCAACCTGCTCGGCTTCGTGCTGGAAAGCGGCCGCGCCCTGGTCATCGCCCTGAACAAGTGGGACGGTATGGACCAGGGCCAGAAGGATTATGTGAAGACCGAGCTGGAGCGCCGGCTGTTCTTCGTCGACTTCGCCGATATCCACTTCATTTCCGCCCTGCACGGCACTGGCGTGGGCCATCTGTACAAGTCGGTGCAGGCCTCGTTCAAGTCGGCGATCACCCGCTGGCCGACCAGCCGCCTGACGCAGATTCTCGAAGATGCCGTCAGCGACCACGCGCCGCCCTTGGTCAATGGTCGCCGCATCAAGCTGCGCTATGCCCACCTGGGTGGCGCCAACCCGCCGCTGATCGTGATCCACGGTAACCAGGTTGACGCCGTGCCGCGTGCCTACTCTCGTTATCTGGAAAACACCTTCCGCCGTGTGCTGAAACTGGTCGGTACGCCGATCCGTATCGAGTACAAGGGCGGCGAGAACCCCTACGAGGGCAACAAGAACAAGCTCACGGATCGCCAGGTGAACAAAAAGCGCCGGCTGATGAGCCACCACAAGAAGGCCGAGAAGAAGCGCAAGGACAAGCGCTAGTAAGCTTTGCGCCAGGGTGTGCGCCGGTGATCGTCCGGCGCGCACGGCATAAGCTTCCAACTCTTTTTCATAAGCACAGCAGGTGCCGCCTGCTGCGCCCTTCGGCTATCCTCGCGGCTTGCCTTGTTCTTCCAGGAAGTCGCGATGCTCGCCAGCAAACTGCCCAACGTCGGCACCACCATCTTCACGCGCATGTCCCAGCTCGCTGCCGACGTTGGCGCGATCAACCTGTCTCAGGGCTTTCCCGACTTCGATGGGCCGCAGGAGTTGCGCGAAGCCGTGGCGCGCCACGTCATGGAAGGGCGCAACCAGTATTCGCCGATGACCGGGTTGCCCAGTCTGCGCCAGCAGGTGGCGGCGAAGATCGCCCGCAGCTATGGCGTGCAGCGTGATGCCGACAGCGAGATCACCATCACCCCCGGCGCCACCGAGGCGATCTTTTGCGCGGTACAGGCGCTGATCCGTCCGGGTGATGAAGCCATCGTCCTCGACCCTTGCTACGACAGTTACGAGCCGTCGGTGGAGCTGGCCGGCGGGCGCTGTGTGCATGTGCCGCTGGCATTGCCGGATTTCGCCGTGGACTGGCAGCGCCTGAGTGATGCCATCAGCCCGCGCACCCGGCTGATCTTCCTCAACTCCCCGCACAACCCCAGTGGTGCGCTGCTGACCCGTGCCGACCTGGACAAGCTGGCCGAGCTGATTCGTGGCCGCGATATCCATGTGATCAGCGACGAGGTCTATGAGCACCTGATCTACGACGGCGCCCGCCATGCCAGCGTGCTGGCCCACGACGAGCTGTATCAGCGCGCCTTTGTGGTCAGCTCTTTCGGCAAGACTTATCACGTGACTGGCTGGAAGACTGGCTACGTGGTGGCGCCGCCGGCACTGACCGCGGAACTACGCAAGATCCACCAATACGTCAACTTTTGTGGCGTGACGCCGCTGCAGTTCGCACTGGCCGACTTCATGGCCGCGCACCCCGAGCATGTCGAGGAGCTGCCGGCTTTTTACCAGGCCAGGCGCGACCTGTTCTGCGATCTGCTGGCTGGCTCGCGCTTCACCTTCACCCGCGCTCCGGGTACCTATTTCCAGTTGGCCGACTATTCGGCCATTCGCCCCGATCTGGACGACGTGGCCATGGCCGAGTGGCTGACGCGTGAGCACGGCGTGGCGGCGATCCCGGTGTCGGTGTTCTACCAGTCGGCGCCCGAGGATATGCGCCTGGTGCGCTTCTGCTTCGCCAAGCGTGAAGAAACCCTGCGCCAGGCCGCCGAGAAACTCTGTGCGGTGTGAGAGTAGGGCGGGTGTAACCTGCCTGTAAGGAGTTGGCGGGTTTCACCCGCCCTACGGCGAACGAGGTGCCCCGATGAGCAGCAAACCCGATCTCGAACTGGCTCTGATCCAGACCACCCTGGCCTGGCATGATCCGGCGGCCAACCGTGAACACTTTCAGGCATTGCTGGAGCAGGCGCATGGCGCTGATCTGGTGATCCTGCCGGAGATGTTCAGCACAGGTTTTTCCATGGAGTCGGCCGAGCTGGCCGAGCCCGAGAATGGCCCCAGCAGCGTCTGGCTGCGCGAGCAGGCGCAGCGTATCGATGCGGTGATCTGCGGCAGCCTGATCATCCAGGCGGCCGACGGCAGCTACCGCAATCGCCTGCTGTGGGCGCGCCCGGACGGTTCATGGGGGCATTACGACAAGCGTCATCTGTTTCGCATGGCCGGTGAGCACAAGCATTACCGCGCCGGTAGCGAGCAGGTCGTGCTGGAGCTCAAGGGCTGGCGCGTGCGCCCGCTGATCTGCTACGACCTGCGCTTCCCGGTCTGGAGTCGCGATGCGGGTGGCACCGATCTGCTGCTGTATACCGCCAATTGGCCGGGGGCGCGTCGCCAGCACTGGAACCGCCTGCTGCCAGCGCGAGCCATCGAGAACCTGTGCTATGTCGCGGCTGTGAACCGCGTCGGCGAGGACGGTAAGGGCCACGGATATACTGGCGATTCTCAGGTACTGGATTTCCAGGGCGAGACCCTGCTGGCGGCTGGCGATGGTGATGGTGTGTTCCGCGCCCGGCTGTCGAGCGAGGCACTGGCTGCCTACCGCGAGCGCTTCCCCGCACACCTGGATGCCGATGCCTTCACCTTGAACTGATCAGAAGCTACATGAACATGGACGTACAGCAGAGCAATCCCTTTCAGCCTCCGCAGGCCGACCTGCAGCAGGCCACCACCAATCAGTCGCCGCTCTACAGCGTCGCGGGTGTTGGCCTGGCGACCTTCATCGGCACGCCGCTGGCTGGCGCCTGGCTGCTGGCGCATAACCTGCAACTGCTCGGCAAGGCAGATCGAGTGGCGATGGTCTGGGGTATTGCCGTCTTGCTTCTGGTGGTTACCTTGGTCCTGGCTTTCGTCTTGCCGGAGGAGGTGCCCGCCATGCCGTTCGCCATTGCACAGTTGATGGCTATGATCATGTTTGCCAAGAGCCTCATGGAAGCCGATCTCAAGCAGCATGCAGAGGCCGGTGGTGCGTTTCTGTCCAACTGGCGGTCGGCGGGTATCGGTGTGATGTTCACCCTCGGCCTGGCCGCGCTGATGTTCGCGGTGCTGATGATTTTCGATGTCTGAGTGTATGTGCCCGGATTTCATCCGAGCTACGGACACAAGTACATGCAAAGCGGCTTTTCGTAGGAGCCCCGCCTCGGGGCGAAGCTTTTCGAGCCAGCGCCGCCGGTATTCGCGGCGGGGCGCCGCTCCTACAGGATGCCCGAAACGCTACTGATGTTTGCGATATCCTTTCCGGATTTCATCCGGGCTGCGCATACAAAAACGCCGGGCATTGCCCGGCGTTTTTTGTGAGTGGCGCTTAAGGACATCAGGCCGCTTGCGACTCGGCCTGGCTCAGGGCTCGGTTCAGCGCGCTGAACAGGGCGCGGAAGCTCGCGGTGGTCAGGTTCTCGTCGATGCCGATGCCGTGCAGGGCGCGACCGCCGTTGACGCGTAGCTCGATGTAGGCAGCCGCCTTGGCATTGGTGCCGGCGCCGATGGCGTGCTCGCTGTAGTCCATGACTTCCACCGCGACGGGCAGGGCTGCGGCCAGGGCTTCCAGTGGGCCCTTGCCGATGCCGCGCCAGTGGTGTTTTTCAGCGCCCTCGATAACCTCGATATCCACCGCGCTGGTGCCATTCTCTTCCTGCAGACGATGCCCTTTAAGGGTGTAGGGGCTGCGCGCTTGCAGGTATTCGGTTTCGAGCAACTGATGGATCTGCGCGGCTGTCATTTCCAGACCGAGGCGATCGGTTTCGCGCTGTACTACCTGGCTGAACTCGATCTGCATGCGCCGCGGCAGGCTGATGCCGTACTCCTGCTCGAGCAGGAAGGTGATACCGCCCTTGCCCGACTGGCTGTTCACGCGGATCACCGCCTCGTAGTCGCGGCCGATGTCGGCCGGGTCGATCGGCAGGTAGGGCACTTCCCAGAGGGCATCTTGCTTCTGCTGGGCGAAGCCCTTGCGGATGGCGTCCTGGTGCGAGCCGGAGAAGGCGGTGTGCACCAGATCGCCGACGTACGGATGGCGCGGGTGCACCGGGATCTGGTTGCAGTCCTCGACCACCTTGCGCACGGCGTCGATGTCGGAGAAGTCCAGCTCAGGGTCTACGCCCTGGGTGTAGAGGTTCAGCGCCAGGGTCACCAGGCAGACGTTGCCGGTGCGCTCGCCGTTACCGAACAGGCAGCCTTCGACGCGGTCGGCGCCAGCCATGACGGCCAGCTCCGAGGCTGCGACGCCAGTGCCACGGTCATTGTGGGTGTGCACGCTGATCAGCACGCTGTCGCGGCGGTCGACGTGACGACCGAACCACTCGATCTGGTCGGCGTAGTTGTTCGGCGTGGCGCACTCGATGGTGGCGGGCAGGTTGAGGATCAACTTGTTCGCCGGGGTCGGCTGGAACACACCGATCACCGCGTTGCACACCTCGACGGCAAAATCGATCTCGGTGCTGCTGAACACTTCCGGCGAATACTCGAAGCCCCACTGGGTTTCCGGCGCGGCATCGGCCAGGCGCTTGATGGTGGTGCCGGCGGCTACGGCAATGGCTTTGACGCCGGCCTTGTCCTGGTTGAAGACGATCTTGCGGAAGCTCGGTGCGCAGGCGTTGTAGTAATGGACGATGGCCTTTTTGGCGCCTTTCAGCGACTCGAAGGTGCGCTCGATAAGGTCGTCACGGGCCTGGGTCAGCACCTGGATGGTGACGTCGTCGGGGATGTGGCCGCCTTCGATCAGCTCGCGGACGAAGTCGAAGTCGGTCTGAGAGGCGGACGGGAAGCCCACTTCGATTTCCTTCAGGCCCACGGCCACCAGGCACTTGAAGAAGCGCATCTTCTTCTCGGCATCCATCGGCTCGATCAGCGACTGGTTGCCGTCGCGCAGGTCGGTCGACAGCCAGATCGGCGCCTTGTCGATGATCTTGTCCGGCCAGGTGCGGTCCGGAATCTGAATCTGGGTGAACGGACGGTACTTCTGCGACGGGTCTTTGAGCATGGTCATGAGAGGGTCCTGCGAAATGGGAGTCGAACACGAGGCCGGGCGGCCATGAAACGGGGTTTCAGGCGGGGCTTCGCAGTCGCGGGCTGACCAGTCGCAGGCATGCGAGCTGGCGGACGAGAAAGATGTTTTTCATGTGGGCACCCTATCCATAGCAGGTGGATATGGCAATGCTTGCTTAAAAAACGCCGATTTATTGCTGGATAGCGTTTGCTGGCGGATTTTATTGCTTTGAAAGGTGCGTTTTCGGCGAATCGTGTTTGTGGGGGCTTGCGGCGGCTCGCCCCTGCACCTCTTATAGTCAGCCTTCAATCGGCGTAGTCATATGCGCCACCTTTTTCAAGGGCTCGGCGATAAGCCGGCCTGGCATGAATGCGTTGCAGAAAATCGCTCAGACGCGGGTGGTTGGTTAGCACTCCACGGGCGGCAGCTGCTTCAAGCGGGAAGCTGAGCTGAATATCGGCAGCGCTGAAGGCATCACCGGCAAACCAGTCGTGCTCGCTCAGTTGGCTCTCCAGGTAGTCGAAATGCAGCTTCAGCTGCGGCGAGATGAACGCCTGACTTACCTTGTTCGCGATACCTCTGGCGATGGGTTTGATGAAGAACGGCATTGGCGCGCTGCGCAGCTTGTCGAAGACCAGCTTGAGCAGCAGTGGTGGCATCGCCGAGCCTTCGGCGTAATGCAGCCAGTAGCGGCAGCGCAGACTTTCCGGGCTGCCGGCGGCAGGCAGCAACCAATCGCCATAGCGCTCGGCCAGGTATTCGATGATGGCGCCCGATTCAGCCAGGGTCAGTTCGCCGTCGGTGATCAGCGGCGACTTGCCCAGAGGATGCACCTGGCGCAGCTCGGCAGGGGCGAGCATGGTCTGCGGGTCGCGCTGGTAGTGCTTGATCTGGTACTCGATACCAATCTCTTCGAGCATCCAGAGAATGCGTTGCGAGCGCGAGTTGTTCAGGTGATGCAGGGTAATCATGGCAAGCTCCGACCGATTTTGGGACAAAGGCTCTGTAACACGTCGTACAGGGACGCACCACTAGCGTTTCATTGAGCTGCCCCGTGCTGTTCGACGATGGCTGGCCGCAGTTCGCGCATGTCCGCACCGCTCGGATGCTGGAACACGCGCAGGCCGAACTCGGGGAGGATGGCCAGCAGGTGGTCGAAGATGTCCGACTGGATACCTTCGTAGGCATTCCAGGCGATGGTGTTGGTGAAGCAGTAGATTTCCAGCGGCAGGCCGTCGGCAGTCGGACTGAGCTGGCGCACCAGCAGGGTCATGTTCTGGTGGATGTTCGGGTTGTGCCGCAAGTAGTGCTCGACGTAGGCCCTGAAGCTGCCGATGTTGGTGATGCGCCGGGTGTTCACCGCTTCCTTGCCGTGCTCGGCCAGCTTGGCGTTCCAGTCCTGCAGTTCCTGGTCCTTGCGATCGAGGTACTCATCCAGAAGCATGAAGCGGCGCAGCCGTGCGATCTCCTCGTCGCTGAGGAAATGTACGCTGGTTTGATCCAAAAACAGCGCACGTTTGATCCGACGCCCACCCGACTCCTGCATGCCGCGCCAGTTCTTGAACGGGTCGGTGATGAAGCGCTTGGTTGGTATGGTGGTGATGGTCTTGTCCCAGTTCTGCACCTTGACCGTGTGCAGGGCGATATCGATCACGTCGCCGTCCGCGTTCAGCTGGGGCATTTCCACCCAGTCACCGACGCGGATGATGTCGCTGGAGGAAATCTGCACGCTGGCCACCAGCGACAGCAGGGTATCCTGAAAGATCAACATCAGCACGGCGGCCATGGCGCCGAGGCCGGACAGCAGGATCAGCGGCGAGCGGTCGATCAGCGCCGCTACCATCAGGATTGCGGCGATGGCGAAGATGGCGATCTTGATCACCTGCAAGTAGCCCTTGATCGGCTTCAGGTGTGCGTTGGGGCGACGCTGGTAGAGGGTGTTGAGGATATCCAGCAGCGCGCCAATGGCCATGGCGATAGTCAGCACCACGAAGGCGCCGCAGACGTTGCGCGTCACTTCCACCACGGCAGCGGGCATGCCCGGCACCAGAACCACGCCGCTGGACAGCACCAGCGCCGGCACGATGTTGGACAGGCGCTTGATGATGCCGCTTTCCTTGATCTGGCCATGGCGGCCCAGGGCGGTCGCGCCGACCAGGCGGTAGATGGCGCGGACCAGGATGCGTTTGACCACCCAGTTCGACAGCCAGGCGGCGACGATCAGGGCGAGGGTAGCAGTGAGGGTGAGCAGTTCTGGCTGAGTGTTCAGCCAGTCCATCCAGGTGTTGAGCTCATTCGGCATTTCCGGCTCCGAAGCAGACAGAAGAAATGACCGACGCTGCAGGGCGGCCATCTGAGCCGCCGTACCCTAGCAAAGATACTCGATTAACCCAAACGGCGGCTGTTGCAGGCTGCGTGCGTTCAGGGCTTGAACGCGCCGATGAAGATCGCAGGGTCGACCCGCGCGTCGTTGAGGCTGACGTTCCAGTGCAGGTGTGGGCCGGTGGCGCGCCCGGTGGCGCCGACCTTGCCGACGTGGCCGCCTCGGGCGATTTCGTCGCCAAGCTTCACGTCGATCTCGGACAGGTGGCAGAACATGCTGATCAGCCCCTGACCGTGATCGAGGAACACCGTTTTGCCATTGAAGAAGTAGTCACCGATGAGGATCACTTTGCCGGCTGCTGGCGCCTTGATCGGTGTGCCGCGGTTGGCGGCGAAGTCCAGGCCCGAGTGCGGGTTGCGCTCCTCGCCGTTGAAGAAACGACGCAAGCCGAACGGACTGGACAGCGGGCCGTTGACTGGTCTGTCGAACATCAGGTTGCTCGGCTGGCGTGCGCTGAATTGCTGGTAGGCGCGGGTCTGCTCGGCCAGCTCGCGTTCGATGCGCTTGAGGTTGGCGGCGTTGGGGGTGACCTGCTGCTGGTTCTTGATGGTGATGCGCTGCTCGGTGTAGTGCTTGGCACCCACCTGGAAATTCAGCCTCTGGCCGCCCTCGACCTCTACCTGCTGAGTGCCCGGTTTGACGCTGAGTGGGATGCCGACGATAGCGATCCAGCGCTTGCTGTCTTCATGCACGGTCAGCACCGGCTTGCCCTGATAGCGCACTTTGGGTGCCTGCGTCGGGTTGCCTAGATCGAGCACTGCCACACCGCCCGGCACCGGCTTGTTCAGCAGGCGAGTGATAAACCCCTCGGAGTAGGCGGGCAGGGTAAGACACAGAGCCAGCAGGCCGGCGAACAGTTGCGTGCGGGTAAGGCTGTACATCGGTTCTCAATCCAGGAGCGACAAGGTCGCCGGTTGTATGTGGTTGTCCTCGACGCGCACGTCCAGTTCGCCTTCGCTCAGGCGCGCCTTGAGGCGCTGGCCGGGCTGGGTCTGCGCGGCGCTGCGCACGGCCTGACCGCGTTCGTCGAGGAGGATGCTGTAGCCTCGACCGAGGGTGGCCAGGGGGCTGACGATCTGCAGTTGCGCGGCCAGTGCGCCCAGTTGCTGGCGCTGGCTGCGTAGCTGGCCTTGCATGGCGCGTGGCAGGCGCGTAGCCAGGCCATCCAGACGCTGTCGCAGCAGTGCCAGGTTGCGGCCCGGATGCTGGGCGGCGAGGCGCGCGTCGAGACGGGCCAGGCGTTCGCGCTGATAGGCCAGGTGCTGGTTGAAGGCACGGCGCAGGCGCATGTCCAGGTCATCCAGGCGCTGGGCTTGCTGGCGCAGGCGCTCGCCGGGGTGACGCAGGCGTCTGCTCACACCTTCCAGACGCAGACGTTCGCGGGCCAGACGGCCCTGCATATGCAGCACCAAGCGTCGTTGCAGATTGTGCAGGCGCTGCACCAGCTCACTGCTGTCCGGGGCCAGCAGTTCGGCGGCGGCCGAAGGGGTTGGCGCGCGCACGTCAGCGACGAAGTCGGCGATGGAAACGTCCGTTTCGTGGCCCACGGCGCTGACGATGGGTGTGACGCACGCAGCCACGGCACGGGCCACGGCTTCTTCGTTGAAGCACCAGAGGTCTTCCAGCGAGCCACCGCCGCGGGCCAGGATCAGCGCATCGAAACCCTGCGCATCGGCGCGTTGCAGGGCGCGCACGATCTGCGCGGTGGCTTCGCGGCCCTGCACGGCAGTGGGGATCAGGTTCAACTCCACCTGCGGCGCGCGGCGGCGAAACACGCTGATGATGTCGCGGATCACCGCGCCGGTCGGTGAGCTGACGATGCCGATGCGCTTGGGGTGCGCGGGCAGGGCGATCTTGCGTTCGGTAGAGAACAGCCCTTCGGCGCCGAGCTTTTCCTTCAGCGCCTCGAAAGCCAGGCGCAGCGCGCCGTCGCCGGCCGGCTCGACCGCATCGAGAATCAGCTGATAGTCGCCGCGCCCCTCGAACAGCGAGACCTTGCCGCGTACCTTCACCGCCAATCCGTCGCGCAGCGCCTGGCGTACGCGCGCAGCGTTCTGCCGGAACAGCGCGCAGCGCACCTGCGCCTGGCTGTCCTTCAGGGTGAAGTAGATGTGGCCGGAGGCCGGTCGGGCGAGGTTGGAGATTTCCCCCTCGACCCAGATGCCGGCGAACACGTCCTCCAGCAGCAGGCGGGCGCGATTGTTGAGCTGGCTGACGCTGAGCACCTCGCGGTCGAGGTTCAGGCGAGCAAAGGGATCATTGATCATGGGGCGGCATGATAAGCCGAGAGGCCCGCAGGTGCGACCTTCATCAGGCGTCCTGCAGCAGGCGCTCGAGCAACCAGGCCGCGACCGGGCCGAGTTCGCGCTGGCGTGACCAGATGGCGTCCACCGTGACCCGCCGTGGCCAGCCACTGCAGGGCAGTTCATGCAGGCTACCGAAGCCGTAGGCATCGACCAGTTGTCGTGGCAGTTCGGCCCAGCCGAAGCCCAGGCGCGCCATTTCCAGCAGCATCAGGTAGTCCGGTGCGGCCCAGCAGCGTCCGCCGCTGCCGGGCAGGTCATCGGTATTGGCATCGTCATGGGCGACGCTGCTCAGGCGCAGCAAGCGCCAGCGCGACAAGTCGTCCTGACGTACCTGGGCCAGCCTGCTCAGCGGGTGATCGTTGGCCACGAACAGGCCGAACTCGCTGCTCATTTCCAGGCGGGCGTGGGCGATATGCGGCGGGTAGGTTGGTTGTGCGCCGAGTAGCCCCAACTGCGCACGGCCCTGGGTAACCAGGTCGAGCACATCGGCCTGTTCGGCGATCAAGCTCTCGAACTGCAGGTCGGGGAAGCGCTGATCCAGCTCCTGCAGACGTACCTCGTATTGTTTCGGCTGGTAGGCGTCGGACAGGGCCAGGGTCAGGCGCGCTTCCTGGCCTCTTGCCAAACCGGCCGCGTGTCGCGCCAGGCGGTCGCTGGCGCACAGGACTTCTTCGGCGTGGGCCAGCAGGCTGGCCCCGGCTTCGGTCAGTTGCAATGTGCGTGGGCCGCGCTCGAACAGCGCCACGCCCAGGTCGATTTCCAGGCGCGCGACGGCCTCGCTGATGGTCGACTGACTCTTGCCCAGGCGCCGCGCCGCAGCGCTGAGCGAGCCGCAATTGGCGGCCTGAGCGAAAGCTTGCAGCGATTCAGGTGAAATATTCATATCGGTTTTGCCGATGGCAGCTGCCTTTGGGTTGGCTGATATTCCGATGATCATAGCGCTCGTCGTCACTTATCACGAGGTTCGCTTCATGACTCAGCCCCTGCCGCGCTCTCTGCGTGAGCGCATTGGTCACGCCCTGGCCTTCGAAGGTATTGCCGTGCTTATCTGTGCGCCTGCCATGGCCTGGGCAATGGACAAACCGCTACTGCACCTGGGTGTGCTGACTCTGATGTTCTCCACCGTGGCGATGTTGTGGAACATGGTGTTCAACTACCTCTTTGACCGGGCACAGAGTCGCCTGGGTTTCGAGCGCGGGCTGTGGGCGCGGGTCAGCCATGCGCTGCTGTTCGAGGTGGGCTTGATCGTCGTGCTGGTACCGCTGGCGGCTTGGTGGTTGTCGATCGGTCTGCTCGAGGCGCTGCTCTTGGACATCGTGCTGATCCTGTTTTTCCTGCCGTACACCATGGCGTTCAACTGGATCTACGACGTGCTGCGTGCTCGCTGGGTGGCCCGTCGTGAAGCGCAGCAGGCTGCTGTGATCTGTCGCGGGGCTTGATTTGCCGGCGGTAGCGCCTAAGCTGCCGCCCTTTCCTTGCCAGCCGTTCGAACACCATGACCGCGCAACTGATCCTCGTCCCACAGATATCCACGCTTCCCGCTCACGAGCAAAAGGCCCAGGCCATGCTGCGCTGGCTGGTCAAACGGGAAATCGTCGAGGCATTGCCGACCACCTGCGGCCAGGGTGGCAACGGTATGGCCTACGCCATCGGGCCAGGCGCGCGGCGTATCGCCCAGCGTCCCGATTTGCTGCCTTATGGCCAGGCACACAACGGTCTGGAGATCATCACCCACCGCTGCATCTATGTACCGACGCGCAGCTTTCTCGAAGAGGCGGGCTGCGCCGAATGCCGCAAGGAAGTGGGCGTGCCGCTGTTCGACAGCCTGGAGGTGTGGTGGCCAGGGGAGACCGACAACTTCACCTGCCCGGAATGCGGGCATGAAGATGACATCAACGGTTTCCTGTTCCTGCAGCCGTGCGGCTTTTCCAACCTGGGCTTCATCTTCAACGGCTGGGCTGAAGCCGGCCTGCGCCCGGCGTTCGTCGAAGAATTCGGCGAACGCCTGGGCTTTGCGGTGAGCCAGGTGCGGGTGGACGATCCGGCGTGAACCACGTTCTGGCGTTGTTGGAGGGGCTTTAGCCGCGATGTTCTCGAATCCCTTCGCGGTTGAAGTCGCTCCTACAAAGGCTTTTTAGAACTCGACACTGGCCGACAGGCGCAGCTCGCGCGGTTCGCCCACGGCAACGCGTAGATTGCCGCCGCTGGAGGGGTAGTAGCGCTCGTTGAACAGGTTACGTACGTTCAGTTGCAGGCGCGTCTTCTCTCCAAGCAATTGGCTGTCCCAAGTGACGAAGGCATCGGCCACGGTGTAGCTATCCAGCCAGAATGTGTTGGCGTTGTCGCCAGCACGCTCGCCGACATAGCGGGCGCCACCACCCAGTTTCCACTGACCCAGCTCCTGGGGTAAATGCAGGTGATGGACGAGGTAGAGACTGCCGACATTGCGTGCGGCGTTGACCAGCTCGTTGCCTTCGTTGCTCGGGTCATCGAGGATTTCCGTATCGGTGTAGGCATAGCTGCCAAGCAGCTCCCAGTGCTCGCTCAGGCGGCCGCTGATATCCAGTTCCACGCCGCGCGAACCGACCTTGCCTGCTGCTTCCGATACGGAGTTGTTGGTGACCACGACGTTTTTCTTCTCGATATCGAACAGCGCCAGGCTGGCGCCGATGCCTTGAGGCAAATCGAATTTCACCCCCAGCTCGTAGCTGCGGCCTTCTTCGGGGTCGAATGCCTGGCCAGTATTGGTATCCGAGGCATTGGGCACGAAAGAGCGGCTGTAGTTGCCATAGAACGCCACCTGGTCGCTCAGCTGGAATACCAGGCCGCCGAAGGGCAGGAAGGTGGTATCGGTACGGTCGGTGGTGCGGGTATAGGTTGCGCCGCGGCCTTGTTCCACGAGTTGCTCGAAACGCTGGTAGCGACCGCCAAGCACCACGATCCACTGGTCGTTCAGGTGCCAGTTGTCCTTCGCGTAGATCGAACGTGAGTGCAGCTCGTCGCTGCGATCACTTTGCGCCGGATTGAGTAACGAAGGCGCCGCGAGATTGCCGTATATCGGGTTGTAGATGTTGAAGCCACCCACTGCTGGGCCGCGCCAGGTATCGCCACGGAAATTGTCGACGCGCTCTGTATCTGCGCCTATCAGCAGATCATGTCGTTGGCTAAAAAGGCTGGCGTTGCCGATCCAGTCCCAGGCCAGATATTGGGTCTGGTTGTCATGCTCACTACCGTCAGAACGGCGGCTGAGCGCGCCTGTAGTGGCATTCAGCGCGTTGGGGCGAGCTTCGGCATAGTCGTAGCGCTCGTTGTTCCAGCCATAGGTGAGGCGGGTCGACCAGTCGTCGCTGAGCTGATATTCGGCGGTGGCGGTGAGCAGTTCATCGATGCCTTCGGCCTTCGACCAGCTTTCACCGAAGCGGTCGTTATAGGACACCTTCGCCGGTTTGCCGTTGATGATCACCGTGCCACGATCCACCGGAGTGCTGTATTCCTTGTATTCGTAGGCGATGTTCAGGCGCAGGCGTTCGCCTTCCCAGCTAAGTGAGGGGGCGATCAAACTGTGTTCTTCCTCGCCGAAATTGCGCCAGTAGTCTTCGTGCTGGCGCTCGGCAACAAGACGGAAGGCCAGGCCGCTGTCGGCAATGGGGCCGGTAACGTCGACTGCCAGGCTGCCACCGCCGAAGCTGGAGCTGTCTGCGTTCAGTCGCGTATTCCACTGATACTGTGGTTTCTTGCTGATGACGTTGATCAGGCCGCCCGACTCCAGCGCGCCATATAGCAGCGAGGCCGGCCCTTTGAGCACTTCCACGCGCTCGGTGGTGGCGCTGAAGTTGCGCGACAGGCTGGATCGAATGCCGTCGCGCAGGATGGAGCCATCGGCGTTGCTACCAAAACCGCGTTTGACGAAGCCATCCTGCGTGCCAGCCAGGGTGTTGCTCTGGGTCATGCCACTGACGAACTTCATTGCATCGTCCAGCGATCTGACCTGAAAGTCCTCGATGGTCTGTGGCGTTACCACCTGTACCGACTGTGCTTCATCCTTGAGTGCCACTGAAGATTTGCTCGCCGTACTGGCGCGCTTGGCCTGGTAGCCATTCTCGTCAGCCACGGGCGCCGCGACGACTTCCTGGCTGGGCAGCTCCAGCTCCTGAGCCAGCAGGTGGCCCGCTGGAAGCAGGCAAAAAGTGAGAAGGGCGGCGCCTTGGCTACTCAAGGAAAAGCGGTTGAATTTCATTTGGCACTCAAGTGCAAGGGTTTTTGAGAATCATTATTTTATGTGTTTCGAGGTATGGCTGCCTAGAGACACACTTTGCATTGAGTGAAATGAGCTCGCTGGGTATAATGCCGCGCTTCTTATTTTCCCGCTCGGGAGCCCTCCATGCTGCGCATCAGCCAAGAAGCACTCACTTTCGACGACGTCCTGCTCATCCCCGGTTATTCCGAGGTGCTGCCCAAGGACGTCAGCCTGAAGACCCGCCTGACCCGCGGCATCGAACTGAACATCCCGCTGCTGTCCGCTGCCATGGACACCGTTACCGAAGCGCGTCTGGCCATCGCCATGGCTCAGGAAGGCGGCATCGGCATCATCCACAAGAACATGACCATCGAGCAGCAGGCTGCCGAAGTGCGCAAGGTCAAGAAGTTCGAGGCTGGCGTGGTCAAGGACCCGATCACCATCGAGGCCGATGCCACCGTGCGTGACCTCTTCGAGCTGACCCGCCTGCACAACATCTCCGGTGTTCCGGTGCTGTCCAACGGCGACCTGGTGGGCATCGTGACCTCCCGTGACGTACGTTTCGAGAATCGTCTGGACGCTAAAGTGCGCGAAGTGATGACGCCGAAAGAGCGCCTGGTCACGGTCAAGGAAGGCGCCGACAAGGAAACCGTACGTGAGCTGTTGCACAAGCACCGCATCGAGAAGGTACTGATCGTCGACGACGCCTTCACCCTCAAGGGCATGATGACCGTCAAGGACATCGAGAAAGCCAAGGCTTACCCGCTGGCGAGCAAGGACGATCAAGGTCGTCTGCGCGTTGGTGCTGCCGTCGGCACCGGTGCCGACACCGGTGACCGCGTGGCTGCTCTGGTCAATGCAGGCGTCGACGTGATCATCGTCGACACCGCACACGGCCACTCCAAAGGCGTGATCGACCGCGTACGCTGGGTCAAGGAGAACTTCCCGGAAGTCCAGGTGATCGGTGGCAACATCGCCACTGGCGCCGCCGCCAAGGCGCTGGTCGAAGCTGGCGCTGATGGCGTCAAGGTCGGTATCGGCCCGGGCTCGATCTGCACCACGCGTATCGTTGCCGGCGTCGGTGTGCCGCAGATCAGCGCCGTGGCCAACGTTGCTGCCGCGCTGGCTGGTACCGGTGTGCCGCTGATCGCCGATGGTGGTATCCGCTTCTCCGGCGACCTGTCCAAGGCCATCGTCGCTGGCGCTTCCGCCGTGATGATCGGCTCCATGCTGGCCGGTACCGAAGAAGCCCCGGGCGAAGTCGAACTGTTCCAGGGCCGCTCCTACAAGGCTTACCGTGGCATGGGTTCGCTGGGTGCCATGGCGCAGGCGCAAGGGTCGAGCGACCGTTACTTCCAGGACTCCTCGGCCGGTGCCGAGAAGCTGGTGCCGGAAGGTATCGAAGGCCGCGTTCCCTACAAGGGCGCGATGAGTGCCATCGTTCACCAACTGATGGGCGGCCTGCGTGCCTCCATGGGCTACACCGGTTGCGCCACCGTCGAGGAAATGCGCACCAAGCCCGAGTTCGTGCGCATCACCGGTGCCGGCATGGCTGAGTCGCACGTCCACGACGTGCAGATCACCAAAGAGGCGCCCAACTATCGGGTTGGCTAAAAAATCGATTTGACGCTGCTGCGCTCGCGCATGCGGCGTTGGAGAAAAACTCGACACTGGCTCGCCAGTGAACGTCCGAAAGGACGGCCCGGAGGGCGAACGAAGTGAGTAAATGCGTGCTTCAGCAAACTCCGCTTTCTCGTTTCTCTCCGCCTTGCCTGCTCGTCGCTCGCGACGCGGCAAATCGATTTTTGCAATGTATGAATAACGGGGCTGTTCGATCAGCCCCGTGTCATTTGTGAACACCTACGAGAGACGGCCATGGCCCACGACATTCACGCCCACCGCATCCTCATTCTGGACTTCGGTTCCCAGTACACCCAGTTGATCGCCCGCCGCGTTCGCGAGATCGGCGTCTATTGCGAACTGCATCCCTGGGACATGAGCGACGAGGACATCCGTGCCTTCGCCCCGCGCGGCATCATCCTCGCCGGTGGCCCGGAATCGGTGCACGAAGCCAATAGCCCGCGCGCGCCGCAAGCGGTGTTCGACCTGAATGTGCCGGTACTGGGCATCTGCTACGGCATGCAGACCATGGCTGAGCAGCTCGGTGGCAAGGTGGAAGGTTCCGACCTGCGTGAATTCGGCTACGCCCGTGTCGACGTGGTCGGCAAGAGCCAGCTGCTGGCCGGCATCGAAGACCATGTCGACGCCGACGGCGTGCTGGGCCTCGACGTGTGGATGAGTCACGGCGACAAGGTTACCCGCCTGCCGGAAGGCTTCCACATCCTCGCCAGCACCCCGAGCTGCCCGATCGCCGCCATGTGCGACGACACTCGCCACTACTACGGCGTGCAGTTCCACCCGGAAGTGACCCATACCAAGCAGGGCGGTCGCATCCTCTCGCGCTTCGTGCTGGAAATCAGCGGCTGTGAAGCCCTGTGGACCCCGGCCAACATCGTCGAAGACGCCATCGCTGCCGTGCGTGCTCAGGTTGGCGATGCCAACGTGCTGCTGGGCCTGTCTGGCGGTGTGGACAGCTCGGTGGTCGCAGCGCTGCTGCACAAGGCCATCGGCGATCAGCTGACCTGCGTATTCGTCGACAATGGCCTGCTGCGCTTGCACGAAGGTGATCAGGTGATGGCCATGTTTGCCGAGAACATGGGTGTCAAAGTGATCCGTGCTGATGCCGAGGAACAGTTCCTCGGCAACCTGGCCGGCGAAGCCGACCCGGAGAAGAAGCGCAAGATCATCGGCCGCACCTTCATCGACGTGTTCGATGCCGAGGCCAGCAAGCTGGATAACATCCAGTTCCTCGCTCAGGGCACCATCTACCCGGACGTGATCGAGTCGGCTGGCGCCAAGAGCGGCAAGGCCCACGTGATCAAGTCGCACCACAACGTCGGTGGTCTGCCGGAGGAGATGAACCTCAAGCTGGTCGAGCCGCTACGTGAACTGTTCAAGGACGAAGTGCGCAAGATCGGCCTGGAACTCGGCCTGCCCTACGACATGGTCTACCGCCACCCATTCCCGGGCCCAGGCCTGGGCGTGCGCATCCTCGGCGAAGTGAAGAAGGAATACGCCGACCTGCTGCGCCGCGCCGACCACATCTTTATCGAAGAACTGCGCAAGGCCGACTGGTACCACAAGACCAGCCAGGCATTTGTTGTATTCCAGCCGGTGAAATCGGTTGGCGTCGTTGGTGACGGCCGTCGCTACGCTTGGGTCGTCGCCCTGCGCGCCGTGGAAACCGTCGACTTCATGACCGCTCGCTGGGCGCACCTGCCTTACGAGCTGCTGGAAACCGTCAGCGGCCGTATCATCAACGAAATCGAAGGCATCTCCCGCGTCACCTACGACGTGTCGAGCAAGCCGCCAGCGACCATCGAGTGGGAGTGATTCCACGTCTGGCACCGGCTGGCATCTAGTAGCACGAAAACACACCTAAGCCCGCGTCACTGCGGGCTTTTTTGTGATCTCGTTCGGCACCGCCTGGCAACATTTGGCATCGCCAAGCACCGTTTCTTCATGGCATGATGGATGGCATTGAATGCTTCTATGCCATGAGAAGTCGCCGATACCATGCAACCACCTTGCAGATGTTCATGGTATCGAATTTGCGTAACACGATGATTTAATTGTTGTTTTACGCCGAGGCGGGCCGATTTTCGGATCATGGTATTTGAGCTGAATCAGGGCGAGAACCATGTTGACCGATACCAAGCTGCGCAACCTCAAGCCGAAGGACAAGCTCTACAAGGTGAATGACCGTGACGGCCTCTATGTAGCCGTCACGGCCGCCGGAGCGATCTCGTTCCGCTACAACTACTCGATCCACGGTAGGCAGGAGACCATCACCTTCGGCCGCTACGGTGTCGGCGGCATCACCTTGGCGGAAGCCCGCGAGCGGTTGGGCGAGGCCAAGAAGATGATCGCGGCCGGGAAGTCACCGGCCAAGGAAAAGGCGCGGGACAAGGCCCGCGTCAAGGACGCGGAGACGTTCGGGGCCTGGGCGGAAAAGTGGCTGCGCGGCTACCAGATGGCCGACTCCACCCGCGACATGCGCCGCTCGGTCTACGAGCGCGAGCTGAAGCCGAAGTTCGGCAATCAGAAGCTGGTAGAGATCACCCACGAAGACCTGCGCGCGCTGACCGATGCCATCGTCGAGCGCGGCGCGCCGGCGACGGCCGTGCATGTCCGCGAGGTGGTGCTCCAGGTCTTTCGCTGGGCCATCGAGCGCGGACAGAAGGTCGAGAACCCGGCCGAGCTGGTGCGCCCGACGACCATTGCCAAGTTCGAGCCGCGCGACCGTGCGCTGACGCCCGACGAGATCGGCCTGATGTACCAGTACATGGAGCGCATCGGCACAGCGCCATCCATTCGGGCGGCGGCCAAGCTGCTGCTGTTGACGATGGTGCGCAAGAGCGAGCTGACCAACGCGACCTGGAGCGAGATCAATTTCAGCGACGCGCTTTGGACGATCCCGAAGGAGCGGATGAAGCGGCGCAATCCGCACCTGGTGTTCCTGTCCCGGCAGGCGCTGGACATCTTCATTGCCCTGAAAACCTTCGCGGGGGGATCGGACTACGTGCTTCCGTCGCGGTATGACTCGGACTTACCCATGAGCAGCGCCACGCTCAACCAGGTGCTGACGCTGACGTATCGGCTGGCGCAGAAAGAAGGGAAGTCGCTCGCCAAGTTCGGGCCGCATGACTTGCGGCGCACGGCCAGCACGTTGCTGCATGAGGCCGGCTACAACACGGACTGGATCGAGAAGTGCTTGGCGCACGAACAGCGGGGCGTCAGGGCCGTCTACAACAAGGCCGAGTACCGCGAGCAGCGCACGGCGATGTTGCAGGACTGGGCGGACATGATCGACGAATGGACGCTGAGACGGCCGAAGGCGTAAGTCAGAGGAGGGCGGGTTCAGCAGCGCCGCCCGAGCATCGAGGTGTGGCTTCGGGCGTCATTGACACTTGAGGGGCGCGGCGTTTTAGCGGCTAAAAAGTGGCGGCGGCGACCGACTGGGTGAAGCCAGGCCGCATCGCCTGAGTGCCCGACGACTTCCGCGCCTCGATCCATTCCTCGACCTCGGCCAAGTCCCAGGCGACGTTTCGGCTGGTGAGTGCGATCCGGCGCGGAAACTCCCCGCGCTGCTCCATGTTGAAGATCGTGCGCTCAGACAGCGGGATCATCGCCAGTAGCTTCTTCCGATTGATGAGCGTCTTGCTTGTCGTTGCCTGCATCCCCTGGCCTCTTTCAGTCACTTGCGAACATGTGCCTGATGGTGCCTGGCAATGCGGATTGTTTCGTCCTATTAGTTGGTCAATTAGGTTGACGCCGTGAGCGCGGCTTTGTACTCAAGTGGAACATTGCGGGGATCGCCGCCAGCGCCTTCGATACCGCTTGGCGCTCGATGCCGAGCTTTCGCGCAATCTCCGACTGATTGAGTCCAGACCACTGGAGCATCAGCATCTGCTTTTTGCGATCCGATAGCTTCGAGTCCACCATCAGTCGTGCTTGATTGCGCAGCTCTGCCTTGTCCGCCGGCTGTAAGGTCTGGCCCGCGACATAGTGGAAGAAGTAGCTGTCAACTAGTTGATCGCCCGATTTCACTTGGGCAGTGGCCGGCTTCGCGCATTGCTGGCTGAGTCTTGCCAGTTCGAGGTCGAATTGCGCGAGGGATCGCCTTGCTTGTCTGTAGACAGGGTTCCATGCGCCGCTCGGCAATTTAGGCCGATGATCCAGGCAATACAGGCTGCTTAGTCGAAGCTTTTCCTCTGGATCGTCCGCCTTCGGATCATCGCTCCCGCCGGCGAATGAGGTTAGCTCGGCGAGTGATCCGCAGAACCGGCAGAACCCATGAAGGCGTTCGCCATTCAGCCGGGTGTCGCGCACCTTTGACTTCGTTGGCCGTTTGCAGGCGCAGTCCCATACAAGCCCGATCAACGATTCGAGTGTCGCAACAAACCGCCGATCCTTTGGGGTCTGCCTGTCCTCCGTTTTGATGAACTGGCGCAGCAACTGCCGCTGCATGCGAACCATCGCATCAAGTCCCACCAGTCGAATGATTCCGCTGAAGCCCACCCCTGTTCCTGCTCCCGGGATGTGGCCCAAGTAGCGTTGCGGCAGCGTCGCCGTGTATGCAGCCACGGCGGGGTCAATGAGTTCCTGTATCAGCCCAACGATGGGGTAGCGCCGCGAGGAGGCGGAATACGGCCGCCAGCGATCCTCAAACTGCTCGATGGCTTCCGAGACAGTGGGATCGCAGCCTTCCCAGATGACAATGGTTGGGTCGTTCTTCATGTCAACCATTTTGGACAACTAATAAGATGTGGGCAACCCCCAATAGCGCCTAACCTTCGTAGCAATTCAGTTGACAACGGAGGTTTACGCAATGACGATAGAAGACACGCTGCTGCAACGCTTCGGCCCGCTGCTGAGCATGGCGCAGCTCGCCTCTGTCCTGGATCGATCACCGGATGGCCTGCGGGTCAGCTTGCGCACGACGAGCGAATGGGCGGGGCGAATCAACAAGGCTCGCTTGAAGATCGGTCGGCGCGTCTACTTTCGAACCTCGCAGATCGCCGAGGTGCTGAGCGACGAATCCCTGTACGGAACGGGGAACTGAGTCGTGGCGATTGACGTCCTGGCGGCGTTCGAGTGCGAACCGCCGGTGCTGGACTTCATATGGCCGGGCTTCCTCGCGGGAACCGTCGGCGCGCTCGTCGCCCCAGGGGCCACGGGCAAGAGCTTCTGGGCGCTGGAAGCGGCCATGAGCATCGCATGCAGCGTTGCCGGCGGCGACCTCGTGGGCCTGGCCCCCGCACACACCGGGCGCGTGGTCTATCTGGCCGGGGAAGACCCGCCGCCCGCGCTTGTCCGGCGCATTCACGCCATCGGCCAGCACCTCGGGCATGCAGCCCGCCAAGCCATCGCCGAGAACCTCGTGCTTGAGCCGATCATGGGCAAGCGCCTGAACGTCATGGACGAGGCTCACTTGCGCCGCGTCATCGAGTACAGCGCCGGGGCGAGGCTGATCGTGCTGGACACCCTGAGCCGCATCCACGCCCTCGATGAGAACAGCAACGGCAACATGGCCCACCTCGTGGCCGTGCTGGAGCAGGTCGCGGCTACCACGGGCGCATCCGTGCTCTACCTGCACCACGTCAGCAAAGGAAGCGCCCGCGAAGGGCAGACCGACCAGCAGCAGGCAGCGCGTGGCGCGTCCGCGCTGATCGACAACGCCAGGTGGTGCGGTTACGTCGCCCGCATGACTGAGGACGAGGCGAAGCGCCTCAGCGACCGCGCCCATGACCGGCAACCCATCGGCGATGAGCGGCGCGGCTACTTCGTGCGTTTCGGCGTCAGCAAGCAGAACTACGACGCCACGCCGCTTGATCGCTGGTACATGCGGCACGCCGGCGGCGTGCTGGTGCCGGTGGAGCTGTATGAGGCCAGCCGGAATGAGGAAAAGGGACGTGACGGTCGGAGGCGAGGCGATGGCTTTTGACCTCACCCATGCCAGGCACGATCCAATGCACTGCTTGGTCCCCGGCTTGTTCCGCAGTCTCAAGCGCGGCGAACGGAAGAAGCTCAAGCTCGATGTGACGTATCACTACGCCGAAAATGAACTAGCGCGGTTCGTCGGATTCGAGCCTCTTGGTGCTGATGACATGCGGCTGCTGCAAGGTCTTGTGGCTCTTGGAGGGCCGAAGGGCATCATCCTGACGCCAGAGCCAACAGCGGACTTGCCGAAGCAACTCCGTCTATTCCTTGAGCCGAAGTTCGACGCGGTAGGGCAGGATGCGCTGGTCGTGAGAGAGAGTATGACCAGCCTGCTAGGCGAAATCGGCTTGACCGATGGCGGCGACAATATCAGGGCGATCAAGGCGAGCTTGCTGCGCATGGCAAACGTGACGGTGGTCGTCACCAAGGGGAGCAGGCAAAGGTCTTTTCACCTGATGAGCTACGCCTTCGACGAGGAGGACGGACGGCTATTCGTCGCGCTGAATCCTCAGATTGCAGAGGCGATTCTTGGGCGTCGCCCGTATACCCGCATCGAGATGGCCGAGGTGCGGGCGCTACAGACTGACCCGGCCCGTCTGATTCACCAGCGGCTATGCGGCTGGATCGATCCGGGCAAAGCCGGGCGTGTGGAACTGGATACCCTTTCCGGTTATGTCTGGCCGGACCAGGCGAACGCCGAGGCCATGAAGAAGCGCCGCCAGAAGGCCCGCAAGGCTCTGGCCGAACTTGCCACCGTGGGATGGAAGGTCAGCGAGTATGCGGCAGGGAAGTGGGAAATAGGCAGGCCGAAGCCCGTAGTAACGTTCCCCAAGCTCCGTAGCAACGTTCCCCTTCACCCGTAGCAACGTTCCCCGCCTCAAACCGGAAAACAGAGCAACGGCGCGGGCTTGCGGCTAGTCCGCAAACTCCATCCATGATCTTCCAAGATCATCCACTAGGCGGCACTTGCCGCCGCCCTTTAGGGCGACGCCAAGTCCTTGCCGATGGTCGGCCTGCGGCCGAGTTGTACGCCAGAAGGGCGGTCAGCTCCAGCCGGTTCTTTTTAGCGGCTAAAACGCTGCGCCCCTCAAGTGTCAATAGGCAGGTGTTGTATGTTGTAGCACGCTACAACATACAACAGTTCAATTCGATGCCCTGGCCACGTCATGAGATCGGCCTTTCTTTCGCGCGCTACGTCGAGCTGCAGCATCGTCATCTCCAGCGAGGCTGGCCATGTCCGGGCCATGGTCGACCATCGCCACGTCCGACGATGCACCGACGGCCCCATCGCCAGTTCTGACGATGACGGCCGCCGGCGCTGGAGCTCGCATTGCCACTTTTGACGATGCGATCCTCTCTTTGACACTTGAGGGGCCGAGCGGCGGGGAATCTCCCGGCCTACTCCCCTCTTGGCGTTCAATTTTCCGTGCTGAATGAGCTGCCATCCCTGTTTCGATGGGCGTGCCTGTGTCATCGGCTCCATGTCAACCATTTCGGCCAATTATTGGAATGTTGTGTAGGCCAGCACTCCGTAACCTTCGGAGTAGTTCAGTTGATAACGGAGGTTTACGGACATGGCGACGACAGAAAGCAGCTACCCCGAGGAGCTGGCCGCACGGCTGGCTCTTCAGCAGAAGACCTCGCAAACAAAGCGCAGGGACTACCTGGCCGCTTTCATGGCGGTGCGCTCGGACGTGAAGGAAGCGATGGAGGCCGGCTACGCGCTCAAGATCATCTGGGAGCACCTGCGCGAGGTCGGGCGCATCCCTTTCCGGTATGAGACGTTCCTGAAGTACGTTCGCCAGCACATCACCAATGCGCGGCCTGGCTCCATGGGGCAGGGTACGAAGTAAGCAAAGTTCCATGCTCAATCGCTGCAAGCGCATGGCTGAAACGCTGTTACCGGCCTCTCGGATCGCGGCAAGCACACGGACGTTGGCAATTTCCGTTGGTTTTCCCGCTGCTGGCGCGCTGTTGCGAAGCAACGGTGCGGTTACAGCGCGAAGTTCGATGAGTCATACGAGGCAAAAACAACGCCGTAAGGCGGGCAGGATGTGTGAAGTAGGCCCACCGGCAAGCCGGTTGTCCTTCTTCACTCTCCCTTATTCGCGCGGGCGCTCAACGGGCATCCTGCTCTGCGAGGCTGCCGGCTACCGCCGGTTGGAGGACACATGGGTGACGAGAATCGAATCACCAGGAAGGGCAGCCCGCCGATCAAGGTGTACTGCCTTCCAGAAGAACGCGAACTGATTGAGGCGAACGCCAAGATGGCGGGGATCAGCGTGGCGCGCTATCTGCGCGACGTAGGACAGGGCTACCAGGTCAAGGGAGTCATGGACTACCACTACGTGCGCGAGCTGGTGCGGGTGAATGGCGACCTTGGCCGGCTGGGCGGATTGCTCAAGCTCTGGCTGACCGACGATCCGCGCACTGCCCGTTTCGGCGATGCAACGATCCTCGCCCTGTTGGCTCGGATCGAAGCTACTCAGGATGAAATGAGTCGGCTTATGAAATCCGTGGTGCAGCCGAGGGCCGACCGTTGAGAGTTTTAGCGGCTAAATTTCCGTGTGCCGGACGCGACACGAGGCACTTCCAGGCCGCCGGCCTGAGCGTTATCAACTCTCGGGAGGACGCATAAGGCCAGGGACACCCCGTAAGGGCCGAGAGCAGAACCACCGAAGCCCGGGCCTCAGTGCCAAGGGCGATACCGATTAGCTAGTGGCGTAGCTCTTCGATGAAACCTTGCCGTGGGCAAGCGCGAGCTTGGTCAAGGCATTGCCTTTCTTTCATCGAATGGAGATTGCGACCATGAAGCACGTCCGTTTTTTAGCGGCTAAAACCGCGCTCGCCGCCGCTCTGGCCGGCAGCATCATCGTCACCCCGGCGCAGGCCGGCATCCCCGTCATCGACGGCGGCAACCTTGTGCAGAACGTCATGACCGCCATTGAGTCGGTGGCGCAGACGCTCAAGCAGATCGAGCAGTACCAGACCCAATTGCAGCAGTACGAAAACATGCTGCAAAACACCATGGCTCCGGCCGCCTATATCTGGGACCAGGCGCAGTCCACCATCAACGGACTGATGGCCGCCACCGACACGCTGAACTACTACCGGAATCAGCTCGGCAGCATCGATGCGTACCTGGGCAAGTTCCAGGATGTGGCCTATTACCGTGGTTCGCCTTGCTTCTCGGCCGCTGGGTGCTCGGATGCCGAGCGCGCCGCGATGGAGCAAAACCGCAGCCTGGCGAGCGAGAGTCAGAAGAAGGCGAACGACGCGCTTTTCAAGGGCCTGGAGCAACAGCAGCGCAACCTTTCCGCCGATGCTCGCCAGCTCGAACGGCTCCAGTCCGCCGCGCAGGGCGCGACCGGGCAGATGCAGGCCATCGGCTACGCCAACCAGCTCGCCGCCAACCAGGCAAACCAGCTTCTGCAAATCCGTGGCCTGCTGATCGCACAGCAGAACGCCGCGACGGCCAGGATGCAGGCGCAGGCCGACCTAGAGGCGCAACAGCAGGCCGCCGGCGCGACTTCCCGGGAGTCCAGGATCGAGCGGACGGCCAACCCGAGAAACTGGCTCGAACTGACCCGCTGACGGAGGCCCTGCACCATGAAGAAAACGATGCTGCTTACCGGCCTCGTGGTGGTGCTGGTGGCTGGGTGCGACAACAAGCCGGCCATCCCGCCCATGCCCGAGGTCAATGACACCAATTGCCAGATCGAGGCGATCAAGAAGATCGAGGACAGGGCCACGCGCGAGAAATTCGCCGGGCTGTGCTCGCGCCGGTCGCCGGCCGCCGGCGGCATCGCGCCGACCGAGAAGCCCATAAACTGGCTCGAACTGGCCGACCCGAAAGACCAGAAGGAGGCGAAGCCATGAAAACACTGCACAAGGCGGCGCTGATCGGCGTCGCCCTCGCGCTTTACTCCACCGCCGCATCGGCCCAACTCACCAATCAGGGGATGCTTGACCAGGTGGTGACGGAATTCGCCACGCGGGCCACGTCCTGGCAGACGGTGGTGATGAATGCCGCGATGTTCCTGTTCTGGACGCTGGGCACGATCTCTCTGGTTTTCACGTTCGGCTTCATGGCGCTACGCAAGGCTGACATTGGGGAGTTCTTCGCGGAGTTCATCAGGTTCATCCTGTTCTTCGGCTTCTTCCTCTGGCTGCTGCGCAACGGCCCGGCCTTCGCCAATTCGATCATCCAGTCATTGGCCCGGATCGGTGAGCAGGCGTCCGGGGTGGCATCGGTGACACCTTCGGGCATCGTGGATATCGGCTTCATGATCTTGAAGCAGGCATTCACAAACTCGTCGATCTGGTCGCCCGTGGATAGCTTCATCGGTGTGGCCTTGAGCGTCGGCATCCTGATCCTGCTGGCGGTTGTCGCCGTGAATATGCTGCTGCTGCTCGTCTCGGGCTGGCTGCTGATGTACGCCGGCATCTTCTTCCTCGGCTTCGGCGGCTCGCGTTGGACGTCCGACATGGCGATCAACTACTACAAGACCGTGCTGGGCGTGGCCGTACAGATCATGACGATGGTGCTCCTGGTCGGCATCGGGAACGACCTGCTTTCCAGTTTCTACGCCAGGATGAACACCGGCACGCTGAACTTTGAAGAGCTGGGCGTGATGCTGGTTTTCTGCGTGGCGTTGCTCATGCTGGTCAATCGCGTGCCGCCACTGGTCGCGGGCGTCATTTCCGGTACAGGCATTGGGAACGCTGGCGGCATCGGTAACTTCGGCGCAGGCGCTGCCGTCGGTGCGGCTATGGGCGCGGCAAGCATGGCCGCCGGTGCGGCAAGCGTGGCCGGTGCGGCCGTGATGGGTGGCGCAGCCTCGGCCGCCGGCGGCATGTCGGCGATCAAGGCAGCGTTCGAGAAAGCGGGATCGAGCGCCGGCGGCGAGTCGGGCGGAATGCCCATGCTCGGCGGCGGCTCCGATTCCGGCAGTGATGCCGGCTCGTTTGCACAAGCTGCTGGCTTTGGTGGCGGTTCAGGCTCAGGTGCGGGCACCACTACGCCACTTGCACAGGCCGCCGGCTTCGGCAGCAGCTCGGGCAGCGGTGCCAGCCGTTCGGTTGGTCGCAATGGGCAGCAGTCCGGTAAACCGGATGGAGGTTCCAGCTCAATGGGCAGCAGCGACGCCGGCGGCGCGAAAGCCTCGCACGGTGGCCAGCAGGCAGCACCAGGCAGCACCGGCCCCGGCTTGCTGGCCTCGGCCGCTGCGGCGCTCAGTACGGCGGGCCGCGTGACGGCCGACGCCGGCGCGAACCTGATGCAAGGCGTTGGCGAGGTTGCGAAGGCCAAGGCTGCCAGCATCCGCGACGCCGCTGTGGAGCGCATCGCAGACACCACCGGCGGGAAGATCGCGGCGGCTATCCGGGCCAGCGCAGAGAGCGACCAGGCCGCCGCTGTCGAGTCGGTGCCGACATTCGGCGGCAACAACCTGGCAGGGGCCGATTCGGCCGCTGCTGATCCTGATGATGAAGTGGCCGCGTTCGCCAACCGCGAGCACGGTAAATCGGAGACGTGACCATGAAACGTAGTGGCTTTTTCGACTGCCTGGCGCCCGACCAGGTGCAGCGGCCGGCGGTGGAGTTTGAGCTGCCTGGCGATCAATCAACCGAGCTTGATGCAGCGGCGGAAGTGGCGGCCTTCGTTGATCGTCCTGCCCCGTCTGTCATCGAGGCCACCAGGCCGGCGGCCAGGTCATCGAGCAACAGTTACAGCGGCAGCAACAGGAACACGCCACTGGCCGAGGCCGCCGGCTTCTACGGCACCGGCAGCCGATAAGCGCGCCGGCCGGCGTGGGGCCGGCCGACACTTCCACAACCCACCTGTTAGAGAGGTGAATCATGGCAACCCTGAATCCTACCAATGCAACGCAGGCCGTTCATCATGCAGCCGTGCAGCTCGCCGCGCTCGACTGGCTCGACCAGGACGCGGCGCGGCAGCTCGGGCCGCTCGCCGAGGCCGTGGCAAACGCCTTCATGGTCGTGTTCTACCAAGCCGAGACGGGGCAGGCGACGCCTGCTGACTTCCGTGAGGCATTGGAGGCGGTGCGGCAGTCACTCCGCGCCGCGTAGGCACGCGCACCAGGAACAGCAAGGGCGGCCAGTGGCCGCCCTTGTTATTTCCGGGCCTGCATCGTCAAAGGCGACGATGTGCGCCGGCGTGCTCGACCATCGCCAGATCGTGCGATGACGGCCGCTCTGGCCTTCTCCCTTGGCGTGGATCTCGCATCGTCGTTTCTAGCGATGAGATCCAGCGCACCAGAACGGCGCACGTCGATCTGCAGCACCGCCAGGAATCCAGCTCTCCTACTCGATGCCGTGCATGGCCTTCGCCCGTGCTGCGACGGCCTGTGCGTGTTCGATATAGGCCGGGTCGGCTGTGGCCTCGGCTTCGGCCAGGAAGGTGCTGATCGCCTCGGCCGAGGTCAGCGTCTCGGCCGGGTCGAAAGGCGTCAGCTCACGGCCAATGGTCGGCGCATCTACCCATTCGCGTTGTTCCGGCGGCAGTGGATACACGCCTGCGGCTTCTGCCTCGGCCAGCAGCTCGGCCAGGGTGTAGCGCACCTGGCCAGGCGTGACGGCGCGGGCCGGGTCGGCCTTCAAGGCGTCATAGGCCGGGCCGACCTTCTCATGCAGCCAGTTTTCCAGGTTCTTCGAGCCTGTCATCGGCTGGCCTCATCAAGCATGGATGCCAGGCGCTCCAGGTCATTAACCGATTGCGAGCGAAAGCGGCCGGTCAGCAGCTCGTGCAGCGCGGCCGGCGTCAATCCGAGAAGCGTAGCCGCTTGCTCGGTCGACAACTGTTGCGCCTTGATGGCCTCGCCGATCTTGGTGACGAGTCGGGTCTTGACCAGCATTTCGCCGGCGTCGGGATAGCCCAGGTCGGCATAGACGTTGGCGCTGCCCTGCTGAATGTTCGGAGTGTCGTCAGCGTTCAGGTCGGCCAGCAGCTCGGCGACTGTGGCGAACCGCCCCGAGACACGGCCGGCGCGGCTGTCTGCAATTGCTTCCTCGGTTTCCTTCCTGCCCATCGCACACCTCACGCTGATTTGCCTAGCCCGTCTCATCCAGATGAGGCCACAGAGAGCGCGGCTGTGAAGGCCAAAGAGTACTACGTTGCGTGTTTTCCCTGGAAGAAGACACGCCGACCACCTTCTTGGCGTAAACCATCTACAACCAGGTGGCTAGAGCACATGGCCTTGCCATCGAGCCGGTACCGCGAGCCCGCCCAACGCATGGCGCCGGCCGAATCCATGGCTTCGCGCACATGAGATTCGGGGTTCATTTGGGTGGATCAGATGGTAAACTTGGCCAAACTTTGGAAGACTTCGCCGCGCGACACCAAGCGAGCCGCCTGACATGAACCAACCTGATAGCGAAATTCTCACGCTGGATGAAGTGGCGGTCTACCTCAAGGCAGGGAAGAAGACCGTTTACCGGCTGGCCCAGCAGGGGGAGATACCGGGATTCAAGCTGGGCGGCACCTGGCGGTTTCGTCGCAGCGAGTTGGATTGCTGGATTGCCGCGCAGATAGCCGAGAAAACGCAGGACAAGACATGAGCGCCCCGAAAAACGATAGCAACCAGGCGGCCTCGCTCCGAGAGGGGGCTGCACGCCCATGAACGCCGTAGAAATCGAACAAGCCATCACCGACCTCGCGGAGCAGCCGTTCGACCGTGCAGAGTTCCCCTATGCCTTTCTTGAGGCGTTCGGCAACAAAGCGACCACCATCAAGCGCCTGCGTGCGGGGGCATCGAACAAGTCCGATCTCGGCGGTGTTCTCCAGACCAGCAACATCCACATCCTGACCTGCGACGCAGGGCGGGTCACGCAGACGCTGGCCGCCCTCAAGGCCAGCCCGGCGACGGCCAAGGCCAAGGCGAAGTTCATCCTCGCCACCGACGGCACGGACTTCGAGGCCGAAGACCTGACCAGCGGCGAGACCGTCGCCTGCGCCTTCGAGGACTTTCCCGACCACTTCGGCTTCTTCCTGCCGCTGGCGGGCATCAGCACCGTCCGCCAGATCAGCGAGAACGCCTTCGACATCCGGGCCACCAGCCGCCTGAATCGCCTGTACGTCGAACTGCTGAAGGACAACCCGGAATGGGGCACGGCGGAGCGTCGCCACGACATGAACAAGTTCATGGCGCGGCTGATCTTCTGCTTCTTCGCCGAGGACACCGACATCTTCGTCGGCAAGGGCCGCTTCACCGAAACCGTCGCGCAGATGAGCGCCAGGGACTCATCGAACACGCACGAGGTTCTCGCCACGTTGTTCCGCGCCATGAACACCAAGCGCGACGACCGGGCTGCCGCCAGGATTCCCCGGTGGGCCGAAGACTTCCCCTACGTCAACGGGCAGTTGTTCTCCGGCGGCGACGAGGTGCCGCGGTTCAGCAAGATTGCCCGGTCCTACCTGTTGCATGTCGGTGGGTTGGACTGGACCAAGATCAACCCCGACATCTTCGGTTCGATGATCCAGGCCGTTGCCGAAGACGAGGAGCGCGGCGAGCTGGGGATGCACTACACCAGTGTCCCCAACATCCTCAAGGTTCTCAATCCGCTGTTCCTCGACGACCTGCGGGAGAAGCTGGAGGAAGCGGACGATAACGCCCGCATGTTGCTCAACCTGCGCAAACGCATTGCCAAGATCAGGGTCTTCGACCCGGCCTGCGGTTCGGGCAACTTCCTGGTCATCGCTTACAAGGAAATGCGCGCTATCGAGGCAGAGATCAACCGGCGGCGCGGCGAGCCGGATCGTGCATCAGAAATCCCGGTCACCAACTTTCGCGGGATCGAGCTACGCGATTTCCCGGCGGAAATCGCCCGCCTTGCGCTGGTCATTGCTGAGTATCAGTGCGATGTGCTGTATCGGGGCCAGAAGCTGGCCCTGGCCGAGTTTCTGCCACTGCGCAATGAGAACTGGATCACCTGCGGCAACGCGCTGCGGCTGGACTGGCTGAGCATTTGCCCGCCAGCGGGTACCGGAGTGAAGGTGCAGGCCGATGATCTTTTTCGCACGCCGCTAGATCAAGCCGAGATCGACTTCGAGAACGAGGGGGGCGAGACGTATATCTGTGGCAATCCCCCCTATCTCGGCAGTCGATGGAGAGACAAGGAGCAGCAAGACGACTTGGCGGCCTTATTCGCTGGTCGCGCGCCTAGTTTCAAGGACTTGGACTATGTCGCCGCTTGGTACTTGAAGGCTGCAGATTATCTTCACGCCGTACCCGATTGTTGCTGTGCGTTTGTCGCCACTAAGTCGATTTGTCAAGGCGAGCAAGTCGCCATGCTATGGCCTCTGATCTTTGGTCAAGGTCTGGAAATATCCTTCGCTTACCGACCCTTTCATTGGAGCAATCTGGCGGCCGCAAACGCGGGCGTGACTGTAGTTATTGTTGGCATCGCGTCCGCGCGTTCGAGCAAGAAAACTCTTTTTGAGGGTGATGAAAAGCGCGTCGTAGACAGCATCGGACCTTACCTGATTCCAGTCGGAAACATCATCGTTCAAAAGGCTCCTAGACCCTTAAATGGCTTGCCTCGGATGGACTACGGAAACAAGCCTACAGATGGCGGTAACCTGATATTGGACAGGGCCACGAAGGACGGCCTTGTTGCGGCACGCCCCGAAGCTGCTCGGTTCATAAGAGCATATGTCGGCTCCACCGAGTTCATCAATGGCGTGCCACGCTTCTGCCTGTGGGTTGAAGATAAGGAAGTTGATGACGCACGCTTAGTGCCCGAAATTTGTGAGAGGTTTGAGAACGTACGAAAGCTCAGAGCCGAAAGTAAGGGGCAGCAGGCGAACGCGAATGCAGACACGCCCCATCGGTTTGTCTTCGCGCCTCATCGATCTGGGAGCGCGCTGATTATTCCTCGCGTTTCTTCCGAACGCCGCCCGTACCTGCCTGTAGGGATTGTCGATGATGCGACAGTAATTTCTGATCGGGCTGCGGTGATCTACAGGCCTGAAACGTGGTTGCTCGGTATCGTGGCTAGCCGTATGCATTTGGTCTGGATTGCTACTGTATGCGTGCGCATGAGAATGGACTTTTCTTATTCAAACACTCTCGGCTGGCACACATTCCCAGTGCCGACACTGACCGAGAAAAACAAGGCCGATCTCACGCGCTGCGCGGAGGACATCCTGCTGGCGCGGGAGCATCACTTCCCCGCGACCATCGCGGACCTGTACGACCCCGAGAACATGCCCGCTGACCTGCGTGCCGCCCATGAGCGTAACGACGAAGTGCTGGAGCGCATCTACATCGGTCGGCGCTTCAAGAACGACACTGAGCGGCTGGAAAAACTGTTCGACCTTTACACCAAGATGACCGCTTCGGCTGCACTGGCCAAGGGCAAGAAGCGCAAAGCGGGAGCCAACGCATGAGCGACAAGATCAAGTCCGTACCGTCCGTTTCCGTCACCTACGCCCGAAACGGCGTATCGACCAAGGCCAATGCGCTTGGCATGCGGCCCATGCAGGAGCGGGCCTACGAGAAGCGGGGAGAGCAATACCTGCTGATCAAGTCGCCACCCGCATCGGGCAAGAGCCGTGCGCTGATGTTCGTGGCACTCGACAAGCTCAATAACCAAGGCTTGAAGCAGGCCATCATCGTTGTACCGGAAAAGTCCATCGGTGCTAGCTTCAACGACGAGCCGCTGTCGAAGTACGGTTTCTGGTCCGACTGGCACGTCGAACCCAAGTGGAACCTGTGCAACGCGCCGGGCAATGACAACGGCGGCAAGGTCAAGTCGTTGGGCGCCTTCCTTGAAGGTGACGACAAGGTGCTGGTCTGCACCCACGCGACCTTCCGTTTCGCGGTCGATGCCTACGGCGTGGAAGCGTTCGATGATCGACTGATCGCGGTCGATGAGTTCCACCACGTTTCGGCCAACCCGGACAACAAGCTCGGCTTGCACCTAGGGCAGTTCTTCGCGCGGGGCAAGACACACATCGTTGCCATGACCGGCTCCTACTTCCGTGGCGACGCCGAGGCCGTGCTTGCACCGCAGGATGAGTCGAAGTTCGATACCGTCACCTACACCTACTACGAACAGCTCAACGGCTACGAGTACCTCAAGCAACTCGACATCGGCTACTTCTTCTACAGCGGGCCTTACGTCGACGACATCCTCAATGTCCTTGATCCCGCCGAGAAGACCATCATCCACATCCCGAATGTCAATTCGCGCGAGAGCACGAAGGACAAGATGCGGGAAGTGGAGCACATCATCGAGGCGCTGGGTGAATGGCAAGGCATCGACCCTGCGACCGGCTTCCAACGTGTCAAGCGCCCCGATGGCCGCGTGCTGCGGATCGCCGATCTCGTCGATGACGATGCCGCCAAGCGCGACCGCGTGTCCGCCTCACTCAAAGACCCGGCGCAGAAGAACAACCGCGACCATGTGGACATCATCATCGCGCTGGGCATGGCGAAGGAAGGCTTCGATTGGATTTGGTGCGAACATGCGCTGACCGTGGGCTACCGCGCCAGCCTGACCGAGATCGTGCAGATCATCGGCCGAGCTACCCGCGACGCGCCCGGCAAGACCCGCGCGAGGTTCACCAACCTGATCGCCGAGCCGGACGCAGCCGAGGAAGCTGTCACCGAGGCCGTTAACGATACGTTAAAGGCCATCGCGGCGAGCCTGCTGATGGAGCAGGTTCTAGCTCCGCGCTTCGAGTTCAAGCCCAAGAACCCCGACAGCGGCCCGACGCCGGGCTTTAACTACGGCGAGGGGGGCTATGACCCGGACCGCTGCAATGTCGGTGTCAATGAGCAGACAGGGGCGTACCAAATCGAAATCAAGGGCCTCGCCGAGCCCAAGAGCAAGGAGGCGGCGCGAATCTGTCAGGAAGACTTGAACGAAGTTATCGCGGCCTTCGTGCAGGACAAGCCCACCATCGAGCGCGGCCTGTTCGATGAGGAGCTGGTGCCCGAGGAGCTGACGCAGGTTCGCATGGGCAAGATCATCAAGGACAAGTATCCCGAGCTTGACGCCGAAGATCAGGAGGCCGTGCGCCAGCACGCCATCGCCGCCCTCAACCTCACGCAGCAGGCCAAGCGGCTAGTCACCGAAGGTGAGAGCGACGGGTCACCCAACACCGCCCTGATCGACGGCGTGCGCCGCTTCGCGATGGACGTGCGCGAGTTGGACATCGACCTTATCGACCGCATCAACCCCTTCGGCGAAGCCTACGCCATCCTCGCCAAGACTATGAGCGAGGACAGCTTAAAGCAGGTCGCGGCAGCCATCTCGGCCAAGCGCACGAGCCTGACGCCGGACGAGGCGAAGGAGATGGCTGTTCGCGCCGTTCAGTTCAAGAAGGAGCGCGGACGCATTCCTGCACTCGATTCCCAGGATGCCTGGGAGCGACGCATGGCCGAAGGCGCGGTCGCCTTTATGCGATTCAAGGCGGAGGGGCGCTATGAGTAACTCCGATCTTGACGAACTCGCTGCGGAGCTTGCCGAGTTCGCACCGCCCGAGGCTAAAGGCGGACGGCCAGCCAGTGAGGAGCGCGTCATCGCGGGCTTCGAGGAAATCCAACGCTTCACCGAGAAGCACGGGCGTGTGCCGCAGCATGGTGAGGATCGCGACATATTCGAGCGCCTCTACGCCGTGCGCCTGGACCGCTTGCGTGCGCTCCCGGACTGCCGCGCCCTGCTGGAGTCGCTGGACCATCAGGGCTTGCTTGCCGGGGCGCCTGCCGTTGTCGTTTCGGCAGATGAAGCCATCGATATCGACGACCTGGCTGCCGAGTTGGCGGGCGTAGCCGAGGCGGACGACATCACGGTCCTGCGCCATGTCCGCACCAGCGCCGACAAGCGCGCAGCCGAGGAGATCGCGGATCGCAAGCCTTGCGAAGACTTCGAAGCGTTCAAGCCACTGTTCGAGCGCGTAGCGACGGAAGTCAAGACCGGCTTGCGCCAATCCCAGCCCATAGAGGCGGGCCGCCGAGCGATTGAGGCCGGGGACTTTTTCGTTCTCGATGGAATCACGCTCTACGTTGCCGAGGTCGGCGAGCCATTGAAGACCACCGCCGGGGAAGTGGACCGCCGCCTGCGCCTCATCTTCTCCAACGGCACCGAGAGCAATCTGCTGTTGCGCTCGCTCCAGCGCGCTTTTTACAACGACCCCGCCGCGCGGCGGCTGGCCTCGCCCGAGAGCGGACAACTCTCCTTCGGCGGCGAGCTTGAAGCCGACGATGTCGAAAGCGGCACGATCTACGTCCTGCGCTCTCTCTCCGATCATCCCTATGTCGCGCAGCACCGCGACATCATCCACAAGATGGGCGTGACCGGCGGCAGGGTGGAGACGCGCATCGCCAACGCCGAACACGATTCCACCTACCTGCTGGCGAAGGTCGAAGTGGTGGCGACCTACAAGCTCGCGGGCATCAACCGCACCCGGATGGAGAACCTGTTCCACAGGCTATTCGCGCCCGCACGGTTGAACATCACTATCAACGACCGCTTCGGTCATCCTGTGCAGCCTGAGGAATGGTTCCTAGTGCCACTTCATGTGATCGACGAGGCCGTTCAGCGCATTCGAGACGGATCGATTACCGAGTTTATCTATGACCCGAAGACCGCTCGACTGGTGGGCTACGCGCGGACTCACTATAAGGATGAACCATGATGGAAAGTCTGCGACCGAAGCAGTCAGAGGCTCGATCCATGGTCTTTGCAGAAGGGGCGCAGTGGGTCCGCGCTGACTTTCATCTGCATACCCGAGCGGACCGTGAATTCAAGTTCACGGGCGATGACAACTTCTACAACAGCAACTATGTGGATGCGTTGGAGAAAGCGGGCATCCGATTGGGCGTCATCACCAACCACAACAAGTTCGACTTCGAAGAATTCAAAGCACTGCGCAAGACGGCCCAGAAGAAGGGTATTGCGCTGCTGCCAGGCGTCGAGTTGTCGGTCAATGACGGGGCTAATGGCATCCACACGCTTGTTGTGTTCTCCGACGAATGGATCGATGAACATAATTACATCAACCCCTTCCTGACCAGCGCATTCGAAGGCAAAACGCCCGCGCAGTACGAGCAGGAGAACGGGCGCACTTCATGGTCGCTTCTGGAGACCATCAAGAAGCTGGAAGGCTATCACCGGGACTTCTTTCTTGTCTTCGCCCATGTCGAAGCCCCGAGTGGGCTGTGGGCGGAGCTGGATGGCGGCCGGCTGACTGAGTTGGGGCAAAACGAGTTCTTCCGACGCAGAACGCTGGCTTTTCAGAAGGTACGCACGCACGACGGCGCAGGCAAAGACAAACCCTGCCGCACCAAGATTCAAAGCTGGCTACAGAGCTGGTACCCCGCCGAACTGGAAGGCAGCGACCCCAAGAGTGTCGATGAAATCGGTCGAGGCAAAGCCAGCTACCTGAAGCTGGGCGAACTGTCCTTCGAGGCGGTCAAGTTTGCCTTGAGCGATCCGGCTGGGCGGGTAGCCATGGAGCCGCCAAAACATCAAGCGTCGCACATCCGCAGCATCCGCTTCGACGGCGGCATTCTCGACGGGCAGATGTTGCATTTCTCTTCCGAACTCAACACGTTGATCGGCATCCGAGGCAGCGGCAAATCATCCATCCTGGAGGCAGTGCGCTACGCCCTCGACATTCCACGCGGCGAGAAGGCGCAGGACACCAAGTACAAGGATGAGTTGATCCGCCATACCCTCGGCAGTGGCGGCAAGGTGACGTTGACGGCCTGCGATGTGTATGGGCAGGAGTTCACCATCTCCCGTATCTTCCGCGAAGCGCCGAACGTCTACTTGGGCGGCAAGTTGCAGCCCGGCGTGTCGATCCGAGAGACCGTACTGCGTCGCCCGATCTATTTTGGTCAGAAGGACCTCTCCAGCACCGGCGAAGGCTTCGAGACCGACCTGGTAGAAAAGCTGGTTGGCGAGAAGCTACGTGTGCTGCGTGACGAAATAGAGGTTCAACGCCAGCGCGTGCGCGACGCTGCTCAGCGCTGGCTCAAGCTCAGCAACACGGCCGAACTCAAGCGCGACTTCGAGACCCAACTAAATGATGCCAACTTCCGTATGACCAAGTTCGCGGAGCACGGCGTCGCCGACAAGCTCCAAAAGCGCCTCGGATTCCAGCAGGACGCTACTGCGCTAGCACGCATGAAGGAGCGGGCAGACAGCTTCCTCCTCGCCTTAGGGCAATTGATTGCCGAACATGAGGACGAGTTGCGCAACGCGACGAGTTACGTGTCCAAGCAGAACCCGGATTTCTTCGCAGCCTACTACGTCGAGTTCTCCAACCTCGTGGCCAAGGTCGATCAGCTCAAGCAGATCGAGCAAGACGCGCGAGCCATTGCGGGGCGCCTCAAGACCAAGCAGAGCGAGTTTGAAGGTGCAAGCAAGAGCCTTCAGGAGGAGTTCGCACAAGTCGAGCGTCAACTAGCTCAGGAACTCAAGCAAACCGGCATGACAGCCATTCAGCCGGACGACTTCCTGGCCCAGCAGCAGCGCAAAACCAAGGCGGAGCAAATGCTGGAGGCGCTGGCCAAGCAGGAATCACAGCAGACCAGCATCCGCGACGCGCTGTTTGCCGAGATCGACAAACTCAATGAACTATGGCTGCGCGAGTTCAACACCATCAAGGTAGAGCTGGACCGCGTGAACGCTGGCCACACCGCCCTGCAGATCGAAGCGGACTTCAAGGGCGACAAGGAAGCCGCCATCAGCTTCATGCAGCAGCTCTTCAAGGGCAGCAACATTCGCGAAACCACGCTGCGCGCAGTGATGGAGGACTATGCCGATTTCGGCGGCCTCCTGCGTGCCCTGCCGGGAGCCTTGGCGAAGGCCGGCAGCACCCCCGAGGTCTTCGAAAAGACCTTCATGCAGAACCTGACCGATTTCGTCACCTGGCAGGTGCCCAACCGCTTCGTCATCCGCTATCGCGGCAAAGAGTTGAAGCACCACTCTCTCGGGCAGCGCGCTTCGGCGCTGTTGCTGTACGTGCTCAGTCAACGCCAGAACGACGTGATCATCATCGACCAACCGGAAGACGATCTGGACAACCAGACCATTTACGACGATGTGATCAAGCTGCTACGCGAAATGAAGCCTCACGCCCAATTCATCTTCGCCACCCACAACGCCAACTTCCCGGTGCTGGGTGACGCGGAACAGGTGCACGCCTGCCAATACCAGGACGAGGAGGTCGCCACGCGAAGCGGCAGCATCGACGCCCGCCCGGTGCAGGACGCCATCATCAACATCATGGAAGGAGGCCAGGAAGCCTTCAACCGTCGCAAAGAGGTCTACAACCTATGGAAACCACAGAGCTGATCGACCTGCTCAGCCGGGGCGAGGACAGTCGGCAGCAGTTCAAGACGGACATCAACAATGCCGACGCCTTGGCAGCAGAGATCGTTGCCTTCAGCAACACCGCTGGTGGTCGCATCTTCATTGGGGTGAACGACGACGGTTCGGTGCGCGGTCTATCCGGCGCCGACGTTGCTCGTCTCAACATGCTCATCGCCAACGTGGCCTCGCAGGTCGTGCGTCCCGCCGTGAACCCGCTCACGGAAAACGTGCCCCACCCGGCAGGCACTGTGCTGGTGCTCTCCATCGCTGAAGGCGTCAACAAGCCCTACATGGACAAGAACGGCGCGATTTGGGTGAAGAACGGCTCGGACAAGCGCCGCGCCACCTCGCGCGAGGAATTGCAGCGCCTGTTCCAGCAGGCGGGTTTGGTGCACGCCGACGAAACGCCCGTAGCGGGCTTGAGCGCGGGCGATGTGGACATGCCCTATTTCGAAACCTTCTTCGAGCAGCAATTCGGTGAGCCGCTCGCCCAGCATAACCAGCCGCTGCCGCAGTTGCTGACCAACATGAACCTGATGAACCAGGGGCAGCTCAACGTGGCGGGCGGTCTGCTGTTCGCCAAATCACCGCACTACGCGCTACCCGCCTTCGTCGTCAAGGCCGTCGCCTTTGTCGGCACCCAGATTGAGGACGAACGCTACATCGACAGCCGCGACATCGTCGGCAAGCTGGCCGACGTGTTCCAGCAGACGCTGGGCTTTATTGTCGCCAACACCCGCGCTGCGCAGGGCGAGCAGGGCTTCAACTCCCAGGGGCAGCCTGAGATTCCCCGCATCGTCTGGGAAGAGCTGGTCGCCAACGCCCTCATTCACCGCGACTACTTCGTCAGCGCGCCGATCCGCGTACTGGTCTTCGCGGATCGTGTCGAGATCATCAGCCCTGGCCACCTGCCCAACAACCTGACTATCGAGAACATCAAGGCCGGCAACTCCAATATGCGAAACCCCATCCTGGCGTCCTTTGCCGCCAAGCTCCTGCCTTATCGCGGATTGGGTAGCGGCTTGCTGCGCTCACTGCGGGCATGGCCGCAGATCGAACTCATCGATGATCGGGCCGGCAATCTGTTCAAGGCTATCGTGGCGCGTCCCAGCGTGCTGGAGCCGGCCGGAAGTTCTTGACTGATCGGCTGGGAGGGAGGTGGATAGGCTTCTGATTTTTAGAACGTCGCTATGGTGTCAGCATGAAACTGAACGAAGAAAACGAACCGTTCTTCATCACCGAGGACATGGCCGCCGAGATGGCTGCTGCCGGCTACGAGTTCAAGCCTCCCGGCCATGCCAGAACGAAGAGCGTCCGCGACCTGTACGGATGGCAGCCTGGGGAGACTCTGGAGCAGGCCATTGCCCGTCAACAGCGAAGGCAGTGTTTATCCTCTTGATCTGAGCATGGCATTATCCATGGCATTAGTTGATTGCCGTATTGTAAGTTATTGATATTTAACATATTTTTGTGATTATGGATAATCGAGTGGGAGTGATCCCGAAGCGCTGCATGAAAAGACCGGCTTAGGCCGGTTTTTTCATGCCTGCAGATTGGAGCTGCGGCAACCCGTCTCTACTCGTGGGGTCGTTTTCCATTCGTTGAAAATGAGAAGATACCGCAATTGAGTATGTGCGCAGATTGCCGAGGATGAAGATGTCGTTTACCCGCAGACAGGTGCTGGCCGGTCTGGCTGGTCTGGGTGTGGCCGGGCTGGGCGCTGGCGGTGTGCGCTACTGGCTGGGGCGCCCGGAGAATGTCGCTACCCACGATTACGAGCTGATCGCCGCGCCGCTGGATCTGGAACTGGTACCGGGGCATGTGACGTCGGCCTGGGGTTATGGCGGCCAGGCACCTGGGTTGGAGCTGCGTTGCCGGCAGGGCGAGCGCCTGCGGGTGCGTTTCATCAACAAGCTGGATGTGCAGAGCACCATTCACTGGCATGGCATCCGCCTGCCGCTGGAGATGGACGGCGTGCCCTACGTCTCCCAGGCTCCGGTGCTGCCGGGTGAATTTTTCGACTACGACTTCATCTGCCATGACGCCGGCAGCTTCTGGTACCACCCGCATACCGCCAGCGCCGAGCAACTGGGGCGTGGCCTGGTCGGGCCGCTGATTGTCGAGGAGCGCGAGCCGACCGGTTTTCGCCACGAACGCACGCTGAGCCTGAAGACCTGGCATATCGACGAACAGGGCGCCTTCACCGACTTTCTGGTACCGCGCCAGGCAGCGCGCGAAGGCACGCGTGGGCGACTGACCACCATCAACGGCGAACCCAATCCGACCTTGGAACTGCCGGAAGGGCAGGTGGTGCGCCTGCGGCTGATCAACGTCGACAATACCATCACCTACCGTCTCAACCTGCCGGGCGGCGAGGCGCGTATCTATGCACTGGATGGCAATCCGGTGCAGCCGCGCCCGCTGGGCAAGGAGTACTGGCTGGGGCCGGGCATGCGCATCGACCTGGCGCTGAAGGTGCCATCTGCTGGCGAGGAATTGTCGCTACGCAACGGACCGCTGCGCCTGGCCACCTTGAAAGGTGTCGCCAGTAGCGAAGTCGCAGGCGACTGGCCGCCGCTCCTGCCGGCCAACCCGATTGCCGAGCCTGATCTGGCGCGCGCCGAAACGCTGCGTTTCAACTTCGAGTGGGCGGCGATGCTGTCCGGTAACGTCGAGCGTGGCGGCAGCTACAAGTATTGGCAGATCAACGGTCAGGCCTGGGATATCAATGACAAAACCTGTGCCGAGCGCCCGATTGCCACGCTGAAGAAGGATGGCCACTACATCTTCGTGCTCCGCAACATGGCGCAGTACCAGCACCCGATTCACCTGCACGGCATGACCTTCAAGGTGCTGAGCTCGGATCGACGCAAGATCATTCCGTACTTCACCGATACCTATCTGCTGGGCAAGAACGAGACGGCGCGCATTGCCTTCGTTGCCGATAATCCCGGTGTGTGGATGTTCCACTGCCACGTGATCGACCACATGGAAACGGGGCTGATGGCGGCCATCGAAGTGGTCTGAAACTGCAGGCTTCAGGCTGCAAGCCACAGGCAGGCGCGAAAAGCTTGACGGGCTCTGATGGAAAGGCACACTGGCGCGCCTGAAGCCTGAAGCCTGAAGCCTGAAGCCTGAAGCCTGAAGCCTGAAGCCTGAAGCCTGAAGCCTGAAGCCTGAAGCCTGAAGCCTGAAGCCTGAAACCTGAATTATGAGAAGACCGCAGATCATCGACCGCTCGCGTGACGAGCACTTCATGCGCCTGGCGCTGGCGCAGGCGCGTCTGGGCGCTGAGCAGGGTGAAGTGCCGGTCGGTGCCGTGCTGGTGCAGGACGGTGAGGTGGTGGGCCAGGGCTTCAACTGTCCGATCCTGCGTCATGACCCCAGCGCCCATGCCGAGATTGTGGCGATTCGCGCTGCGGCGCAAAGTGTGCAGAACTATCGACTGCCCGGTAGCACGCTGTACGTCACTCTGGAGCCCTGCAGCATGTGCGCCGGCTTGATCGTGCATGCGCGCATCGCTCGTGTGGTGTTCGCTGCCAGCGAGCCGCGTGCGGGCGTGGCGATCAGTCAGGGGCAGTTCTTCGATCAAGGCTTTCTCAACCATCGCGTACTGGTGGAAGGTGGCTTGCTGGCAGAGGAAAGCGGGACACTGCTGAAAGACTTTTTCAAGGCCAGGCGCGGCTAAGCGTCTTTACCGGGAGCGATTATGAACAAAGGGATATTGAGCCTGCTGGCACTGCTGGCTGCGCCGGTTGTGGCAGCACAGCCTGAGGTGTATCTGGTCGCCAGCGTGCAGTTGGGCGGCTCCAACCTGGCGCAAAGCATCTTTCTGCACGAGCCGCAGATCACCACGCTGGAGGAGTGCCAGGAGGCCGTGCGTGTCGGTCAGCGTGATCGCGACTGGCAGCGCTATCACCACATCTTCATGCGTGATCGCTTTCAGGGCTTTACCGGCCATCTGGACTACCGTTGCGTATTTTCCGCTCAGCGTTTCAGTGGCTGGAACGACCGTGCGCGCTACAACCATCCCTACCTGATCAGTATCGATGCGCAGTCCAATCTGCAGGTGGAGCGGATATCGAGTCAGGCGCAGTGCGCGACGCGTTTGAAAGGGCTGCCGCCGGCGCGCCAGGCGATCAGTCGCTGTGCGGTGGGGAATCAGAGTTTGCTCTGACTGCTCAGAGCGGCGGGGTTTCTTCTTCGGGTTTGCGCTTGTCGATGCCGGGCAGGTGGATACCGCTCTCGGCCACTTGCGTGCCTTCCAGCTGCGGTTGGGTCACCCAGGTGAGAATGTCGTAGTAGCGGCGGATGTTGCGTACGAAGTGTACCGGTTCGCCGCCGCGGGCATAGCCGTAACGGGTCTTGCTGTACCACTGCTTCTGCGCCAGGCGCGGCAGGATCTTCTGTACGTCGGCCCATTTGTTCGGGTCCAGTCCTTCGGCCTCGGTCAGCTTGCGCGCATCTTCCAGATGACCACCGCCGACGTTGTAGGCGGCCAGGGCGAACCAGGTGCGATCCGGCTCGGCGATGCTTTCCGGCAGTTGCTGGTGGATCTGGATGAAATAACGTGCGCCGCCCTCGATGCTCTGCTTGGGGTCGAGGCGGTTGGACACGCCGACCGACTGGGCGGTGCGCTGGGTCAGCATCATCAGGCCGCGCACGCCGGTCTTGGAGGTGGCGTTGGGTTGCCACAGCGATTCCTGATAGCCCATGGCGGCCAGCAGGCGCCAATCTACCTGATGGGTGTGGCCGGCCTGGCGGAACATCTTCTCGTAACGCGGCAAGCGCTGCTGCAGATGCTGGGCGAAGGTGTAGGCACCGACGTAGCCGAGCACGTCGACATGGCCGTAGTAGCGCTCTTTCAGGCGCTGCAGGGTGCCGTTGGCCTCGGAGCGTTCGAGGAAGGCGTCGATCTCCAGCAGCAGGCTGTCATCCTCGCCAGCGGCTACTGCCCAGCGCATGGTGTTGGTGTCGCCCAGGTCGAAGGCGACCCGCACGTTGGGGAAGTACACCTGGTTCATCGCCAGTTCGTTGGAGTCCACCAGGGTCAGGTCGATCTGCCCTTCGTCGACCATGCGCAGCAGGTCGACCACCTCGACGGCGTCGGAGACTTCGAACTCAAGCTCCGGCAACTCCAGTTTCAGGGCTTCCAGCTGTTCGGCGTGGCTGCTGCCGGCGAGCACCAGAATGCGCTTGCCGAGCAGATCCGCGGGCTTGGTCGGGCGGGTTTCGCCCTGGCGGTAGATGACCTGTGGCGTGACTTCCAGGTAAGGAATCGAGAAGCGCGCCTGACGCTGGCGCAGTGGCGTGTCGACCAGACCGGCAGCAGCCATGACCGGACCATTGGCGCGGCCCAGGCTGGAAAACAGGCTGTCGAGGTTGTCCGCGGTTTCGATCTTCAGTTCCAGGCCGAGATCGGTGGCGAAGCGCTTGGCCAGTTCGTATTCGAAACCGGTGGCGCCGTTGCGGTCCTGGAAGTAGGTGGCGGGGCTGTTACGAGTGACCACGCGCAGCTCACCCTCCGCCTTAGCCTGCTCGAGTACGCTGGGCTTGGGTTCTTCGCCACAGCCAGCAAGCATCAGGAGGGTTCCAATCGCCAACAGCCCTTTGGCGCAACGCATGCGTATCCCAGGTCGTGCAAACATCGGCGCAGTATACGCAAAGCGCAGGCGGTGCCATATCTCGACAGCGCTTCGCTTCTCTGCTAGTGCGTTCGTCCTTTCAGCGCCTGGCTACAGGTGCCGCAGGCCGCCACTTTAGGGTAGAATGTCCGGCCTCCAGCACACCCCTTCCCAGAGGCTGTTCCGACGATGTTGATCCTGCGCGGCGCTCCCGCCCTTTCCGCTTTCCGCCATGGCAAATTGCTTGAGCAACTGACCAGCAAGGTGCCGGCCGTGACCGGGCTGTACGCCGAGTTCGCGCATTTCGCCGACGTGACGGGCGTGCTCAACGCCGATGAAGAGCAAGTGCTGGCGCGGCTGCTCAAGTACGGCCCGAGCGTGCCGGTGCAGGAGCCCAGCGGCAAGCTGTTCCTGACCATCCCGCGTTTCGGCACCATTTCGCCCTGGTCGAGCAAGGCCAGCGACATTGCTCGCAACTGCGGCCTGAGCAAAATCCAGCGCCTGGAGCGCGGTATCGCTTACTACGTCAGTGGTGACCTGAGCGAAGCCGACAGCGCCGCCGTCGCCAGCCTGCTGCACGACCGCATGACCCAGCTTGTTCTGAATGCGCTGGAGGACGCCGCCGCGCTGTTCAGCCACGCCCAGCCCAAGCCGCTGACCGCCGTGGACGTGCTCGGCGGTGGTCGCGCCGCGCTGGAGCAGGCCAATCAGGACCTGGGCCTGGCCCTGGCCGAGGACGAAATCGACTACCTGGTGAAGAGCTTCAATGACCTGGGACGCAATCCGCACGACATCGAACTGATGATGTTCGCCCAGGCCAACTCCGAGCACTGCCGCCACAAGATCTTCAATGCCAGCTGGGACATCGACGGCGAGAGCCAGGACAAATCGCTGTTCGGCATGATCAAGAACACCTACCAGATGCACAGCGAAGGCGTGCTGTCCGCCTACAAGGACAACGCCTCGGTCATCGTTGGGCACACCGCCGGGCGTTTCTTCCCGAACCCGGAAACCCGCCAATACGGCGCGGTGCAGGAGCCGGTGCACATCCTGATGAAGGTGGAGACGCACAACCACCCGACCGCCATCGCTCCGTTCCCCGGCGCGTCCACCGGCTCCGGTGGTGAGATTCGCGACGAAGGCGCTACCGGTCGTGGCGCCAAGCCGAAGGCCGGCCTGACCGGTTTTTCGGTCTCCAACCTGAACATCCCCGACTTCCTCCAGCCCTGGGAAAAACCCTACGGCAAGCCCGAGCGCATCGTCAGCGCGCTGGACATCATGATCGAAGGCCCGCTGGGCGGCGCTGCGTTCAACAACGAATTCGGTCGCCCGGCGCTCAATGGCTACTTCCGTACCTTCGAGCAGGCGGTCAGCAGCCCACGTGGCGAAGAAGTGCGCGGCTACCACAAGCCGATCATGCTCGCTGGCGGTCTCGGCAACATTCGTGAAGACCACGTGCAGAAGGGCGAGATCTCGGTCGGCGCCAAGCTGATCGTGCTCGGCGGCCCAGCCATGCTCATCGGCCTGGGCGGCGGTGCCGCTTCGTCGATGGCCACCGGTGCCAGTTCGGCCGACCTGGACTTCGCCTCGGTGCAGCGCGAGAACCCGGAAATGGAACGCCGCTGCCAGGAGGTCATCGACCGCTGCTGGCAGCTGGGCGATGCCAACCCGATCAAGTTCATCCACGACGTCGGCGCAGGCGGTATCTCCAACGCCCTGCCGGAGCTGATCAACGACGGCGGCCGTGGCGGTCGTTTCGAATTGCGCAAGGTGCCCAATGACGAGCCAGGCATGGCCCCGCACGAGATCTGGTGCAACGAGTCGCAGGAGCGCTACGTGCTGTCGGTCGATGCGGCCGACTTCGAGCGCTTCCAGGCCATCTGCGAACGCGAGCGCTGCCCCTTCGCCGTGGTCGGCGAAGCCACTGCCGAGCCGCACCTGACCGTTACCGACAGCCATTTCAGCAACACCCCGGTGGACATGCCGCTGGAAGTGCTGCTGGGCAAGCCGCCGCGCATGCACCGCAGCGTCAGCCGTGAGGCGGAGCAGGGCGATGACTTCAGCGCCGCCAGTGTCGATATCGAAGAAGCGCTGGGCCGTGTGCTGCGTCATCCGGCCGTGGCCAGCAAGAGCTTCCTGATCACCATCGGCGACCGCACCATCACCGGCCTGGTAGCCCGCGACCAGATGGTCGGCCCGTGGCAGGTGCCGGTGGCCGACTGCGCCGTTACCGCCACCAGCTTCGACGTCTACACCGGTGAAGCCATGGCCATGGGCGAGCGCACACCGCTGGCGCTGCTCGACGCGCCGGCATCCGGGCGTATGGCCGTTGGCGAGACCATCACCAACCTGGCCGCGGCGCGTATCGGCAAGCTGTCCGACATCAAACTGTCGGCCAACTGGATGGCCGCTGCTGGCCACCCGGGTGAAGATGCCCGTCTGTATGACACCGTCAAGGCCGTGGGCATGGAGCTGTGCCCGCAGCTGGGCATCACCATCCCGGTGGGCAAGGACTCCATGTCCATGAAGACCCGTTGGCAGGACGAGGGCGTCGACAAGAGCGTGACCGCGCCGCTGTCTCTGGTGATCTCCGGCTTCGCTCCGGTGCAGGACATCCGCAATACCCTGACCCCGCAACTGCGCATGGACAAGGGCGAGACCGACCTGATCCTGATCGACCTCGGCCGCGGCCAGAACCGCATGGGCGCCTCGATCCTGGCGCAGGTCTACGCGCAGATCGGCCAGCAGGTGGCGGACCTTGACGACGCCGAAGACCTCAAGGCCTTCTTCGCCGTGATCCAGGGTCTGAATGCCGACGGCCATCTGCTGGCCTACCACGACCGCTCCGACGGCGGCCTGCTGACCACCGTGCTGGAAATGGCCTTCGCCGGTCACTGCGGCCTGTCGCTGAACCTCGATGCGCTGGCAGACGAAGCCGCAGAACTGCCGGCCGTGCTGTTCAACGAAGAGCTGGGCGCGGTGATCCAGGTGCGCCAGGACGCCACCCCAGAAGTGCTGGCGCAGTTCAGCGCCGCCGGTCTGGACGACTGCGTGGCCGTGATCGGCCAGGCGGTGAACAACGGCGAGGTCAGCATTAGCTTCAATGGCGAGCCGGTATTCGCCGGCGAGCGGCGTCTGCTGCAGCGCCAGTGGGCCGAAACCAGCTACCGCATCCAGCGGCTGCGCGACAACGCCCAGGGCGCCGACCAGGAGTTCGACCTGCTGCTGGAGGAGGACAACCCCGGTCTGTCGGTCAAGCTCGGCTTCGACGTCAACCAGGACATTGCCGCCCCCTACATCAAGAAGGGCGTTCGTCCACAGGTGGCGATCCTGCGTGAGCAGGGCGTCAACGGTCAGGTGGAAATGGCTGCCGCGTTCGACCGCGCCGGTTTCGCCGCCATCGACGTGCATATGAGCGACATCCTGGCTGGCCGCGTCAGCCTGGAAGAGTTCAAGGGCCTAGTGGCCTGCGGCGGCTTCTCCTACGGCGACGTGCTGGGGGCCGGCGAGGGTTGGGCCAAGTCGATTCTGTTCAATGCCCGTGCCCGCGACGGTTTCCAGGCCTTCTTCGAGCGCAAGGACAGCTTCGCCCTCGGCGTGTGCAACGGCTGCCAGATGATGAGCAACCTGCACGAGCTGATTCCGGGTACCGAGTTCTGGCCGCACTTCGTGCGCAATCGCTCGGAGCAGTTCGAGGCGCGCGTGGCCATGGTGCAGATTCAGGAATCGGCGTCGATCTTCCTGCAGGGCATGGCCGGTTCGCGCATGCCGATCGCCATCGCCCACGGCGAAGGCCATGCCGAGTTCGAAAGCGAGGAGGCGCTGCTGGAGGCTGATCTGTCCGGCACCGTGGCCCTGCGCTACGTCGACAACCACGGCAAGGTCACCGAAGCCTACCCGGCCAACCCCAACGGGTCGCCGCGCGGCATCACCGGCCTGACCAGCCGCGACGGTCGTGTGACCATCATGATGCCGCACCCGGAGCGCGTGTTCCGCGCCGTGCAGAACTCCTGGCGCCCGGACGAGTGGCAGGAAGACGGCGGCTGGATGCGCATGTTCCGCAACGCCCGCGTGTGGGTGGACTAAAAGCGGCCGCGTAGCGGCCTTCTGCTGACCCTCTCCCGCTTGCGGGAGAGGGGGGCGGGGCACGTAGCCCGGATGCAATCCGGGGGCAGTTTCCTTCGCACCACGAACCCGGACTTCATCCGGGCTACATGGGCCCGACGATGGCCGATGATCCGCTACACACCCTTCCTGAAGTCCGCCTGGTCAAACCCGGTGAGACCCATCGGCTGTGTCGCTGCGGGCATTCCCCCGAGATGCCTGACTGTCCATCCGGCTGCGCCCAATCCCTGATCCTGCAACCCAAGCGCGAGCAGCGTCTGCTGCTGTGCCGCTGCGGCCGCTCCGCAAGCCTGCCTTACTGCGATGGCAGCCATAATCCGTCAGCACCCGGCATCACCGACAAGTGGCGACGTTTTTTCGGCGGAAGTTGAGAACGCAGTGCCTTCGGCAAGGGTCGAAAGCAGCGTATCGCTGGATGCAACGTATGGATTTGTGCGGGCGATCTCAAGACAAGTGAATGGCGAAATGACATCATGTCGGCGTCATGGCTTGTCTGTTGTTCGGTTGCCCATTTTGCGGAGAACTTGATGTACAAACTGTGTTTCTACGTGCCGGAAGCCCATCTGGAGCCGGTGAAAAAGGCGGTGTTTGCAGCCGGCGGCGGGCGCATCGGGCTTTACGACAACTGCTGCTGGCAGGTCTTGGGGCAAGGTCAGTTCCGCGCCTTGGAAGGTAGTCAGCCGTTCATTGGGCAGGTTGGCGACGTCGAGCAGGTGGCCGAGTGGAAAGTGGAAATGGTCGTTGCCGACGAGTTGATCCACGATGCCGTCAAGGCGCTGAAGAAGAGCCATCCCTATGAGACGCCGGCGTTCGATGTCTGGCGTTTGTCCGATCTGCAGTTTTGAATCACCTCAGATAAGGCCTGCAGCGCAGTCTTTGTAGGAGCCCCGCCCCAGGGCGAAGCGGTTCGGTGCTGTGCCGTCCAGTTCGCGGCGGGGCGCCGCTCCTACAGGTTGAATGCTTGGGTTCAGGGCCTGATTTCGATCAGCGTACCGTCCTTGACCAGGCTCCAGACCTCGCGCATGTCGTCGTTCTTCATGGCGATGCAGCCCTCGGTCCAGTCTAGGGTGTGGAAGAACCACTCCGGGTATTCCTCATCCAGCGGCGTACCGTGGATCATGATCATGCTACCCGGCGGCACCCCGGCGTCATTGGCCTTGGCCAGGTCGCGAGCGTTGGGGTAGGAAATGTGCAGCGACAATTGGTACTTGTCGCTCGGCTTGCGCCAGTCGATCCAGTAGAAGCCTTCCGGCGTGCGCAGGTCGCCTTCGCGTTGCTTGGCGCCATTGGGCTGTTTGCCCAGGGAAATACGGTACGACTTGATAGTCTCGCCGCGCTGCTGCAGGTGCAGTTTGCGCTCGGACTTGAGTACCAGCACCTTGTCCACGGTGCGGCTGCTGGTCGCTGGCGTGGTGCTGGCCAGGACGTTGAAGCTGAGGGTCAGGCAAAGCAGGGGCAACAACCAGCGCATCGGGAACGTCCGCAAGGGTCAACGGGGTGTGTAGTGGGCACGCAGCGCTTCGAGTGGCTCATTGCGTACCGGAAAGAGATTCTGCCGACGGTCGGCGAAGAAGCATTCTAAGGTACGGCCTATGGTCGGGAAAGCCAGCTCTGACCAAGGGATTTCGCTCTCTGCAAACAACCGCACCTCCAGGCTCTCTTCGCCTACGGCGAAATCCAGGTCGACCAGTTCGGCCCGAAACAGCATGTACACCTGGCTGATATGCGGCAGATCGAAGAGGGTATAGAGGCTCAGGTCGCGTACGCGGGCGCAGGCTTCTTCCAGGGTCTCGCGGGCGGCGGCCTGTTCGGTGGTCTCGCCGTTTTCCATGAAGCCGGCCGGTAACGTCCAGTAGCCGCGGCGCGGCTCGATGGCGCGGCGGCACAGTAGCACTTGGTCGCGCCACACAGGCAGGCAGCCGGCAACGATACGCGGGTTTTCGTAATGCACGGTGGCGCAGTGGCCGCAGACATGGCGCATGCGGTTGTCGCCCGCGGGGATCATGCGGGTGACCGGGTTGCCGCACTGGCTGCAGAATTTCATGCCCGTTCCTCTTTTTCTGGCGCTATCTTGGCCGGCTGAGAGGTGGCCGGCAAGCCCGCTATTGCGGCCGGCTTGTCCTGTCGTCGGGGTTGGGCGGCCGCGTGCTTTCATGCCATGATGCCTGGCAAAACAAGACTCCGAGTATGCCCATGCTGGACGAGTTGCTCCATCGTGTGCGCGGTTACAGTCCGCGCCCTCTGGAGACCGAGCGCAGCTTCCCCGAAGCGGCGGTGCTGGTCCCGATTACCCGCAGTGATGAACCTGAGCTGGTGCTGACCCTGCGCGCCAGTGGTTTGTCGACTCACAGTGGCGAGGTCGCCTTTCCCGGCGGCCGGCGCGACCCGGAAGACCGCGATCTGGTGGACACCGCGCTGCGCGAAGCGGAGGAGGAAATTGGCCTGCCACCTGGTTTGGTCGAAGTCGTCGGACCGCTCAGCAGCCTGGTGTCGCGTCACGGCATTCAGGTCACGCCCTACGTCGGGCTGGTGCCGGATTACGTCGAATACAAGCCCAACGACGCCGAGATCGCCTCGGTATTCTCGGTTCCGCTGGAGTTCTTCCGCAGCGACCCGCGCGAAGTCACCCACCGTATCGACTACCTCGGGCAGAGCTGGTACGTGCCGTCCTACACCTATGGCGAGTACCGCATCTGGGGCTTGACCGCGATCATGGTGGTGGAGTTGGTCAACCTGATCTTCGACGATGCGCAGATCGCTCTGCACCAGCCCCCCGAACACTTCATACACCTGCGCTGATAGCGCCGAGGACTGACGAGCATGAAATACCGCCTGGGAAGCTCCCGTGTCGATGCCCATCCCGAGAGCTGGATCGCACCAAGCGCCGACCTGATCGGCAAGGTTCGACTGGAAGCCGGTGCCAGTGTCTGGTTCGGCGCCGTGTTGCGCGGCGACAACGAACTGATACATATCGGCGAGAACAGCAACGTGCAGGACGGTAGCGTCATGCACACCGACATGGGCTTTCCGCTGACGCTGGGCAAGGGCGTCACCGTCGGCCACAACGTGATGATGCATGGCTGCAGCGTGGATGATTACAGCCTGATCGGCATCAACGCGGTGATCCTCAATGGCGCCAAGATTGGCAAGTACTGCATCATCGGCGCCAACAGCCTGATTCCCGAAGGCAAGGTGATTCCCGATGGCAGCCTGGTCATGGGCAGCCCCGGCAAGGTGGTGCGCGAACTGACCGAGGCGCAGAAGAAGATGCTGGAGGCCAGCGCCGCTCATTACGTTCATAATGCGCAGCGCTATTCCCGTGACCTGGTACCTGATGACGATGAATGATGTAGAAAAGCCGGTGCGTTCGCCCTGCGTGCATGTCTGCGCGCTGGACGAGCAGGATGTCTGCATTGGTTGTCAGCGCACCGTCGCCGAGATCACCCGTTGGGGCCGCATGGACAATGCCGAGCGCCGCGAGGTACTGCAACTCTGCCTGGAGCGCGCCCGTGCCTCCGGTCTCTTAATGACTTCCTGATTCACTGTTCGAGGAACACTCATGCCCCGTATTGGAACCCCTCTGTCGTCCTCCGCGACCCGTGTGCTGCTGTGTGGCTGCGGCGAGCTCGGCAAGGAAGTGGTGATCGAGCTGCAGCGCCTGGGCTGCGAAGTCATCGGCGTCGACCGTTACGCCAATGCGCCGGCCATGCAGGTGGCACATCGTAGCCACGTCATCGACATGCTCGATGGTGCCGCGTTGCGTGCAGTGATCGAGAAAGAGCAGCCTCACTACATCGTCCCGGAAATTGAAGCCATCGCCACTGCCACCCTGGTCGAGCTGGAGGCCGAAGGCTTCAACGTGGTGCCGACCGCGCGTGCCGCGCAACTGACCATGAACCGCGAAGGCATTCGTCGTCTGGCGGCCGAGGAGCTGGGCCTGCCCACCTCGCCGTACCATTTCTCCGACACCTTCGAGGACTACGCCGCAGCGGTGAAATCCGTCGGCTACCCCTGCGTGGTCAAGCCGATCATGAGCTCCTCCGGCAAGGGCCAGAGCGTGCTCAAGAGCGACGCCGACCTGCAGCGCGCCTGGGACTACGCCCAGGAAGGCGGGCGTGCCGGCAAGGGGCGGGTGATCGTCGAGGGCTTCATCGACTTCGACTACGAAATCACCCTGCTCACCGTGCGTCATGTCGGTGGCACCAGTTTCTGCGCACCGATTGGCCATCGTCAGGAGAACGGCGACTATCAGGAGTCCTGGCAGCCGCAGCCGATGAGCCCGAAGGCGCTGGCCGAGTCCGAGCGCGTGGCGCTGGCGGTGACCGAGGCGCTGGGCGGCCGTGGCCTGTTCGGCGTCGAGCTGTTCGTCAAGGGCGACCAGGTATGGTTCAGCGAAGTCTCGCCGCGCCCGCACGACACCGGCCTGGTGACGCTGATCTCCCAAGAGCTGTCCGAGTTCGCCCTGCATGCCCGCGCCATTCTCGGCCTGCCGATTCCAGTGATCCGCCAGATGGGGCCGTCGGCGTCGGCGGTGATTCTGGTGGAGGGCAATTCACAGCAGGCCAGCTTCGCCAACCTCGGCGCCGCGCTGAGCGAGCAAGACACGGCGCTGCGCCTGTTCGGCAAACCCGAAGTCAAAGGCCAGCGCCGCATGGGCGTGGCGCTGGCGCGTGACGAGTCCATCGAGGCTGCTCGCGCCAAGGCGCTGCGCAGCGCACAAGCGGTTCGCGTCCAGTTGTGAGTCGGCATGCGCTGTGGTGGCTGGCGACTGTGCCACTGCTGCCATTGGCGCTGCCTCTGGCCCTGCACACCCGGCGCACGGCATTGCGTCTGCCGGTTGCGCAGGGCGAGCCAAGCGGCACCGCTGCCGCGCATCTACCGGGTGAGCCGTTACGCCTGCTGCTGATCGGTGAGTCGACCGTGGCGGGCGTTGGTGTCACGCACTTCGATCAGTCCCTGGCGAATTGTCTGGCAGTGGCCCTGGCCGAGCGCCTGGGGCGGCCGGTACGCTGGCGCGCCTGTGGCGAGAATGGCATCACCGCCTCCGAGGCGCATGAACGCCTGTTGCCGCTGGCATTGGCGGAGCCGGCCGATCTGGCGCTGCTGGTATTCGGCGTCAATGACACCACGCACCTCACCCCGAGCAAGCGCTGGCTGCAGGCGCTCGCCGCGATGGCAGGTGCATTGGGCGAGCGGGGCTGTCGCGTGGTGTTCAGCGGCGTGCCGCCGTTGCAGCATTTCCGCGCCTTGCCGTGGTTGTTGCGACAGTTGATGGGCTGGCGGGCCAGCTTGCTGGATCGTGAGTTGCAGAGCCTGGCGCAGCGGCTGGGCGTGCTGCACTGCGTGTTGGACCTGCCGTTCGAGGCGCATTATCTGGCCGAGGATGGCTATCACCCGTCGGCATTGGGCTATCGGCAATGGGCTGCAGGCCTGGCCGAACGCCTCACTCCGGAGCTGCTTCGTCCGCTTTGATCTTTGCCACCTGCCAAACGCGCACGCTCTTCACCCGGTTTTCCGCTGCCTGGAGAATCTCCAGGCGATAGGGGCCGATCTTCAGGCAGACGCTGCTGTCCGGGATGCTCTCCAGGGCTTCGGTGATCAGGCCGTTGAGGGTCTTGGGGCCGTCGCTGGGCAGATGCCAGCCGAGGGTCTTGTTCACTTCGCGAATGTAGGCGGCGCCGTCGATGACCAGGGTGCCATCTTCCTGCGGGTGGATATCGGGGCTGCGCAGGCTGTCCTGATTGCTGAAGTCGCCGACGATCTCTTCGAGGATGTCTTCCAGAGTGACGATGCCGATCACGTCGCCATATTCGTCGACGACGATGCCGATGCGCCGCTTGTGCTTCTGGAAGTTGATCAACTGGGTCGCCAGGGGTGTGTTTTCCGGGATGAAATAAGGCTCGTTGCAGGCTGCCAGCAACGACTCCTTGGTCAGCTGGTTGTGGCTCAGCAGGCGGGCGATCTGGCGCATGTGCACCACGCCTTCGATCTGATTGATGTCACCACGAAACACCGGCAGGCGGGTGTGAGAGGTGCTACGCAACTGACCGATGATGATTTCCAGGTCGTCGTCGAGGTCGATGCCGGTCACTTCGTTACGCGGGATCATGATGTCGTCGACCGTGACCCGTTCGAGGTCGAGGATGCTCAGCAGCATGCTCTGGCGGTTCGTCGGCAGTTCCGAGCCGGACTCACGCACCACGCTGCGCAGCTCCTCGGTGGAAAGACTGTCGCTGGCGCGCTGCGACGGATCGATGCCGAGCAGGCGCAGCAGACCGTTGCTGATCACGCTGGTCAGCCACACCACCGGGTAGAGTACGCGCAGCAGCAGGCTGAGCAGGCGACTGGCGGGGAAGGCCACCAGTTCCGGGCGCAGTGCAGCCAGGGTCTTGGGCGTGATTTCGCCGAAGATCAGCACGATGATGGTCAGGCCTGCCGTGGCAATGGCGATACCGGCTTCACCCCACATGTCCACCGCCAGCACCGTGGCGATGGAGGCGGCGAGAATGTTGACCACGTTGTTGCCGACCAGGATGGTGCCGAGCAGGCGATCCGGGCGATCCAGCAGGCGAATGACGCGCTTGGCGCCGCTGTGCCCTTCCTTGGCCAGGTGCTTGAGCCGGTAGCGGTTGAGGCTGAGCATGCCGGTCTCGGAGCTGGAGAAGAACGCCGAGCAGAGAATGAGGAAAATCAGCAGGCCGAGCAGGTAGCTCGAATGTAGGTCGTCCACGAGGTCTGCCTCAGATGTGCAGGATGAATTCGCGTACCAGCTTGCTGCCGAAATAGGCCAGCATCAGCAGGCAGAACCCGGCGAGGGTCCAGCGAATTGCCTTGTGGCCGCGCCAGCCGAGCTGGTGGCGCCCCCACAGCAGCACAGCGAAAACCACCCAGGCGAAGCAGGAAAGAATGGTCTTGTGTGCCAGGTGCTGAGCGAACAGGTCGTCGATGTACAGCGCGCCGGACAGCAGCGACAACGACAAGAGCAGCCAGCCGGCGAAGAGGAAACCGAACAGCAGGCTCTCCATGGTCTGCAGCGGTGGAAAGTTGCGAATCAGCCCGGACGGGTGCTTGTGCTTGAGCTGATGGTCCTGCAGCAGCAACAGGATCGACTGGAACACGGCGATGGTGAGCATGCCGTAGGCCAGGATCGAGAACAGGATGTGGGCGAGGATGCCAGGGTGCTCGTTGATCGGATTGATGGTGCCGCTGGGCATGAACTGCGCTGCCAGTACGGTCAGCGTGCCGAGCGGGAACAGGAGTAGCAGCAGGTTTTCCACCGGTATGCGCAGGCAGGCCAGCAGAATCAGGCCGATGACCGCGCAGGCGATCAGGCTGGCCGCATTGAAAAAGTCCAGGTTAAGGCCGTGTACGTCATACAGCTGGAAGAACAGGCCGACGACATGCAGGCACAAGGCGAGCGCACCAAGCGACGCCAGCAGGCGTTTGTCGGGGATGCTGCGCTGCGTAAGGCGCAGTCCTTGGTAAGCGGCGGCGCCAGCGTAGAGGAGTGCGGCGGCGAGGCTGGGCAACAGAGGGTGCATAAATCCGTGTAAGGCGAGCCCGAAAGGCGCTGAGTGTGGCACAGAAGGGCGTCAGCACGAAAGACCGCCGGCGGTGTCGGCAGCTCGGCGACTTCGCTATAATCCGCCGCCTGTCGCACACCCGGCGCGCCGGGTCGCACCTATCAAAGGAACGCGCATGTTCGAAAATCTTACCGATCGCCTGTCCCAGACGCTGCGTAATGTCACGGGCAAGGCCAAGCTGACCGAAGACAACATCAAGGATACGCTGCGCGAAGTGCGCATGGCCCTGCTCGAGGCCGACGTGGCTCTGCCGGTGGTCAAGGACTTCGTCGGCAAGGTCAAGGATCGCGCCGTTGGTACCGAAGTCTCCAAGAGCCTGACGCCGGGCCAGGCCTTCGTGAAGATCGTCCGCGCCGAGCTGGAAGAGCTGATGGGCGCGGCCAACGAAGACCTGTCGCTCAATGCAGCTCCGCCTGCCGTGGTACTGATGGCCGGCCTGCAGGGCGCGGGCAAGACCACCACCGCCGGCAAACTGGCCAAGTTCCTCAAGGAGCGCAAGAAGAAATCTGTGCTGCTGGTGTCGGCTGACGTCTATCGCCCGGCGGCGATCAAGCAGCTGGAAACCCTGGCGGGCGATCTCGGGGTGACATTCTTCCCCTCCGATGCCAGCCAGAAGCCGGTGGATATCGCCAACGCAGCGATTCGTGAAGCCAAGCTGAAGTTCATCGATGTGGTCATCCTCGATACCGCCGGTCGCCTGGCCGTTGATGCCGAGATGATGGCCGAGATCCAGGCGCTGCACGCAGCTGTCAAGCCGGTCGAAACGCTGTTCGTGGTCGACGCCATGACCGGCCAGGACGCCGCCAACACCGCCAAGGCGTTCGGCGAAGCGTTGCCGCTGACCGGTGTAGTGCTGACCAAGGTCGACGGTGATGCGCGTGGTGGCGCTGCCTTGTCCGTGCGCCATATCACCGGCAAGCCGATCAAGTTCATCGGTATGGGTGAGAAGAGCGACGCGCTCGAGCCCTTCCACCCGGATCGTATCGCCTCGCGCATTCTCGGCATGGGTGACGTGCTCAGCCTGATCGAGCAGGCCGAGCAGACCCTCGATCGCGAGAAGGCCGAGAAACTCACCAAGAAGCTGAAGAAGGGCAAGGGCTTCGATCTCGAAGACTTCCGTGATCAGCTGCAGCAGATGAAGAACATGGGTGGCCTTGGCGGCCTGATGGACAAACTGCCGTCCATCGGTGGCGTCAACCTGTCGCAGATGGGCAGTGCCCAAGGCGCGGCCGAGAAGCAGTTCAAGCAGATGGAGGCGATCATCAACTCGATGACGCCCGCCGAGCGCCGCGACCCGGACATCATCAGCGGCTCGCGCAAGCGCCGCATCGCCCTGGGCTCCGGTACTCAGGTGCAGGACATCGGCCGGCTGATCAAACAGCACAAGCAGATGCAGAAGATGATGAAGAAATTCACCGCCAAGGGCGGCATGGCCAAGATGATGCGCGGTATGGGCGGCATGCTTCCCGGTGGCGGCGGAATGCCGAAATTCTAGGAAAGCAGCCACAAGCCACGAGCTTCAAGCCGCAAGAAAGAGCTGCAGTCTGAAAAACTGCTTTTACTTGTAGCTTGTGGCTTGAAGCCTACCGCTTTTGCTCATAGAATATGCGGCCTTTCGGGCCTAGGCCCATTTTTGATGTGTGCCTCAAGTTAGCACCGACTACAGGAACGATGTTCTCATGGTAACTATTCGTCTCGCTCGCGGCGGCTCCAAAAAGCGCCCCTTCTACCACCTGACCGTGACCAACAGCCGCAATGCGCGCGACGGTCGCTTCGTAGAGCGTATCGGTTTCTTCAATCCGATCGCCTCGGGTGCTGAAGTCAAGCTGTCCGTAAACCAAGAGCGCGCTACCTACTGGCTGAGCCAGGGTGCACAGCCGTCTGAGCGCGTTGCTCAGCTGCTCAAGGAAGCTGCCAAGGCTGCTGCCTAAGCATCTTCTATGAGTACGACGCCGGCCGTCGCCGAGGATCTGATCGTTCTCGGCAAGATTGTTTCGGTGCACGGCGTCAAGGGTGAAGTGAAGGTGTACTCCTTTACCGATCCCATCGATAACGTGCTCGATTACCGCCACTGGACGCTCAAGCGTGACGGTGAGGTAAAGAAAGTGGAATTGGCCAGCGGCCGCCTGCAAGGCAAGGTGCTGGTAGCCAAGTTGAAGGGTCTGGATGATCGCGAAATTGCGCGTACCTACGCCGGTTTCGAGATCTGCGTGCCGCGTAGCGAGCTGCCGGACCTTGATGATGGCGAGTTCTACTGGTACCAGTTGCAGGGCTTGAAGGTCATCGATCAGGCGGGGCAGTTGCTCGGCATGGTCGACCATCTGTTCGAGACCGGTGCCAACGATGTGATGGTGGTCAAGGCTTGCGCAGGCAGCCTGGATGATCGCGAGCGTCTGCTGCCCTACACGGACCAGTGCGTGCTTTCGATCGATCTGGCCGCTGGCGAGATGCGGGTCGACTGGGATGCGGATTTCTAAGGCTCATGCGCGTAGAAGTTATCACCCTGTTCCCGGAAATGTTCGCCGCCATCGGCGAGTACGGCATCACCAGTCGTGCGGTCAGGCAGGAGCTGCTCAAGCTCAACTGCTGGAACCCGCGGGACTACACGACGGATCGCCACCATACGGTGGATGACCGCCCCTTCGGCGGTGGTCCGGGGATGGTGATGAAGATCAAGCCTCTCGAGGACGCTTTGGCTAATGCCAGGCAGGCCGCGGGGGAGACGGCGAAGGTGATCTACCTGTCGCCGCAGGGGCGTAGTCTGAATCAGGCTGCGGTCCGCGAGCTGGCGCAGGAGGATGCATTGATCCTGATCGCCGGTCGTTATGAAGGCATCGACGAGCGTTTCATCGAGACGCATGTCGATGAGGAATGGTCGATTGGCGACTACGTCCTGTCCGGCGGTGAGCTGCCGGCCATGGTGCTGATCGATGCGGTGACGCGCCTTTTGCCTGGTGCATTGGGTCATGCCGATTCGGCCGAGGAGGACTCCTTTACGGATGGCCTGCTCGACTGCCCGCACTACACCCGCCCGGAGGTGTATGCGGATAAACGTGTTCCCGAAGTGTTGCTTAGTGGCAACCACGAACACATCCGGCGCTGGCGTTTGCAGCAGTCCCTTGGTCGGACCTGGGAACGCCGCGCTGATCTTCTGGATAGCCGCTCGCTTTCTGGAGAAGAGAAGAAGCTGCTGGAGGAATACATCCGCCAGCGGGACGATAGTTAACGTATCGATGGCAGGCCGGGAGGCTTGTCTTAGGAGCGAAGCATGACCAACAAGATTATCCAGATGCTCGAAGCCGAGCAGATGAACAAAGAAATCCCGACTTTCGCACCGGGCGACACCGTTGTCGTGCAAGTGAAAGTGAAGGAAGGCGACCGTCAGCGTCTGCAGGCTTTCGAAGGCGTCGTGATCGCCAAGCGTAACCGCGGTCTGAACAGCGCTTTCACCGTGCGCAAGATCTCCAGCGGTGTTGGCGTCGAGCGTACCTTCCAGACCTACTCGCCGCTGGTCGACAGCCTGAGCGTCAAGCGTCGCGGTGACGTACGCAAAGCCAAGCTGTACTACCTGCGCGACCTGTCCGGCAAAGCCGCGCGCATCAAGGAAAAGCTGTCCTAAGTTCGGACGCTTCTCTGGAAAAGCAGCCTACGGGCTGCTTTTTTCGTTTCTGGCGTCCAGTAATCATGAGTAGTAGTGGCATGACTCCAAGAGAGCAAGAAATCCAGCGGCGCATCGCGCTATCGGAAACCCGCGTGACCAAGGCGGTGTTTCCGCCGACTACCAATCACCACAACACCCTGTTCGGCGGCACCGCGCTGGCCTGGATGGACGAAGTGTCGTTCATCGCCGCCACGCGCTTCTGTCGCCTGCCGCTGGTGACGGTGTCCAGCGATCGGATCGACTTCAAGCATGCGATACCGGCCGGCTCGATCGTCGAGCTGATCGGGCGGGTGATCAAGGTCGGCAATACCAGCCTCAAGGTGGAGGTCGAGGTATTCGTCGAGGGGCTGTATCAGGAAGGACGTGAGCGGGCGATCAGCGGTAGCTTCAGTTTCGTCGCTGTCGATGAGCAGCAAAAGCCCGTGCCGGTCTTGCCAGGCTTCGTTAGCTAGTCAGCTGCCTGCCTGATTGTCAGGCTGGTCTGCTGGTGCGTCGGGTGCAGGCTGTGGAACACTTGCCTGCCCTGTAATTGAAGGTCACTCGATGCCTGCGCTGACTCACCCTCTAATCGAGCGCTTCCTTGAGGCGCTGTGGCTGGAAAAGGGGCTCTCGGCCCACACTCAGGCTGCCTACCGCAGCGATCTGGAACACTTCAATGCCTGGCTCGATGCGCGCGGCCTGGCGCTGCAGCACATTGGTCGCGATGCCATTCTCGATCACCTGGCCTGGCGTCTCGAGCAGGGCTATCAGGCGCGCTCCACGGCGCGCTTTCTCTCCGGGGTGCGCGGTTTCTACCGTTTCCTGCTGCGTGAAACGCTGATCAGTGAAGACCCAACCTTGCAGGTCGAGCTGCCGCAGATCGGTCGCCCTTTGCCCAAGTCGTTGTCCGAAGCGGATGTCGAGGCGCTGCTGCAGGCGCCGGATCTGGATGACCCCATTGGCCTGCGTGATCGCGCCATGCTCGAAGTTCTGTATGCCTGCGGCTTGCGCGTCAGCGAGCTGGTGAGCCTGACGCTGGAGCAGGTCAATCTGCGCCAGGGCGTGTTGCGGGTGTTCGGCAAGGGCAGCAAGGAGCGTCTGGTGCCGCTGGGCGAGGAGGCCATCGCCTGGATCGAGCGTTACATGCGCGAGGCGCGCCCGCTGTTGCTCGGCGGCAAGCCCAGTGATGTGCTGTTCCCCAGTCTGCGTGGCGAGCAGATGACCCGGCAGACCTTCTGGCATCGCATCAAGCACCAGGCGCAGGTCGCCGGTATCAGCAAGGCGCTGTCGCCGCATACCTTGCGTCATGCCTTCGCCACGCATCTGCTCAATCACGGCGCCGACCTGCGCGTGGTGCAGATGCTGCTGGGTCACAGCGACCTGTCCACTACGCAGATCTACACGCATATCGCGCGTGCCCGCCTGCAGGAGCTGCATGCGCAACACCACCCGCGTGGCTGACTGGCCATAAACGAAACCCCGTCACCGTTGCCGGTGGCGGGGTTTCGCTGCGCTTGGCGAGCGGCTCGGGGCGATCAGCTCTGCAGTGTGCAGGCGCTGGAAAGCTGCTCGTAGCTGAGGGTTTCCACCTCACCCGTACTGTTGCGGTAGGTCATCTGCGCCGTGACCACTTCGCACTGGGCGCTATTGGGCACGTCGATGGAAATCACCTTGGCGATATCCAGGTTCTGGCCGTAGTGGTAGGGCGTGGCCTCGGCGCTGTGGGCGAGGGTGGTGAGCGACGCGCTGAGAGCGATGGCGGTCAGAGCGTTGGCGAACAGGGTGCGGGTTTTCATGGTGATTCTCCTCTTGAGCCGCGCTCGGGCTATGGCCGCGAGCGCTGACTGCTATCTGTCAGACGATGGTCAAAGTGACGTCGATGTTGCCGCGGGTGGCGTTGGAGTACGGGCAGACGATGTGCGCGCGATCCACCAGGGTTTGCGCGGCGTCGCGCTCCAGGCCGGGCAGGCTGATGCGCAGTTCCACTTCGATGCCGAAGCCGGTGGGGATGGCGCCGATGCCGACGGTGCCTTCGATGAAGGTGTCAGCCGGGATGCTCAGCTTGTCGCGGGCGGCGACGAATTTCAGGGCGCCGAGAAAGCAGGCGGAGTAACCGGCGGCGAACAGTTGTTCCGGGTTGGTGCCGTTACCGCCGGCGCCACCGAGTTCTTTCGGGGTGGTCAGGGCGATGTCGAGGATGCCGTCGGAGGAGACGGCGCGGCCTTCACGGCCACCAAAGGCTTCAGCGGTTGCACGGTAGAGAACGTTTTCGATAGTCATGGCGGTGATCCTTTTAGGTAATGTGGTGATGGAGTGGTTCGCTAATGTCTTGCGCGCTAACCGTTTCCATAGGGCGAACTGTAGTGTGCAAAACATTAGTTCGCAAGATAAATATACGGATCTTTTTGCTATATGCCTTAAGGTTATTGGAATAAGGCTTGGAAGGCCGCGTCCCGGTTGTGGGTGTGGCCGTTGGTGCTGGCGAGGCTTATGCGTCGTCTGCTACCTGATCGGCTGTCTGGCGCGCCATCTGTGGTAGGCTGTAGCGATTTTCACCGGTCCGTCGTTCGACAGGAGTGTTCATGTCCCTGACCCGTATTTCCATTGCTCTGGCGCTCATGCTGGGCAGTAGCGTCACGCTGGCTGCCGACCCCGATCAGGTCATTCGTCAGTCACTGAAGTCGCTCGACGCCAGCCTGCCGATCGAGGCCATTGCCGAGAGCCCGATGCCCGGTGTCTATCAGGTTCAACTGGAAGGCGGTCGTCAGCTTTACACCAGCGCTGATGGCCAGTTCCTGATTCAGGGCTATCTGTTTCAGGTCAAGGACGGCAAGGCTGTGAACCTGACCGAGATCGAAGAAAGCCGCGCCGTGGCTAAGCAGATCAACGCCATTCCGGCCAAGGAAATGGTGGTGTTCGCGCCGAAGGCGCCGAAAACCCATATCACCGTGTTCACCGATACCGACTGTGGCTATTGCCAGAAACTGCATAGCGAAGTGCCGGAGCTCAATCGTCTGGGTGTCGAAGTGCGTTATGTCGCCTTCCCGCGTCAGGGCCTGAACAGCCCGGCGGCCAAGGAGCTGGTCAGCGTCTGGTGCGCCAAGGATCAGCAGGACGCGATGAATCGCGCCAAGACTCGCCAGGGGGTGGCCGATGCTTCCTGCGACAACCCGGTGGCCAAGCAGTACCAGCTCGGTCAGATGATCGGGGTCAATGGCACGCCGGCCATCGTTCTGGCCAACGGCAAGATGATTCCGGGCTACCAGCCGGCGCCACAGTTGGCCAAAATAGCTTTGGAGTCAAACGACTGAGCGCGGATTGACTAACAAACAGCCGCTTCGTAAGGTGCGGCTCTTTATCTGCGGCCGGGGCATGCTCCGGCCGTTTCGTGCAGTGCTGATGGGGAATTGAGTGTGAAGCCGGTCAAAGTGGGCATCTGTGGGTTGGGCACCGTTGGTGGCGGTACGTTGAATGTACTCAAGCGCAATGCCGAGGAGATTACTCGGCGCGCCGGTCGCGGCATCGAGATTGCCCAGATTGCCATTCGTTCGCCCAAGCCGCAGTACGACACCACCGGCATTGCCATGACCAGCGACGTGTTCGAGCTGGTCAACAACCCCGAGATCGACATCGTTATCGAGCTGATCGGCGGCTACACCCTGGCCAAGGAGCTGGTGCTCAAGGCCATCGACAATGGCAAGCATGTGGTCACTGCCAACAAGGCGCTGATCGCCGTGCACGGTAACGAGATCTTCGCCAAGGCGCGCGAGAAGGGCGTGATCGTCGCTTTCGAAGCGGCTGTGGCCGGCGGCATCCCGGTGATCAAGGCGATTCGCGAAGGCCTGTCGGCCAACCGCATCAACTGGCTGGCCGGCATCATCAATGGTACCGGCAACTTCATCCTCACCGAGATGCGCGAGAAGGGCCGTGCCTTCGAAGACGTGCTCAAGGAAGCGCAGGCGCTGGGTTATGCCGAGGCCGACCCGACCTTCGACGTAGAAGGCATCGATGCCGCGCACAAGCTGACCATTCTGGCGTCCATCGCCTTCGGCATCCCGCTGCAATTCGACAAAGCCTACACCGAGGGCATCACCAAGCTGACCACGGTCGACGTGAACTATGCCGAGGCGTTGGGCTATCGCATCAAGCACCTGGGTGTCGCTCGCCGCACCGATGCAGGCATCGAGCTGCGCGTGCACCCGACGCTGATTCCGGCCGATCGCCTGATCGCCAACGTCAACGGCGTGATGAATGCAGTGATGGTCAACGGCGATGCGGTTGGCAGCACCCTCTATTACGGTGCCGGTGCCGGCATGGAGCCGACCGCTTCGGCGGTGGTGGCCGACCTGGTGGACGTGGTACGTGCGCTGACCACCGATCCGACCAACCGTGTGCCGCACCTGGCCTTCCAGCCGGATTCGCTGTCCGATCACCCGATTCTGCCCATCGAGGAGTGCGAGAGCGCCTATTACCTGCGCATCCAGGCCAAGGATCATCCGGGTGTGCTGGCGCAGGTGGCGAGCATCCTCTCCGAGCGCGGCATCAACATCGAGTCGATCATGCAGAAGGAAGTCGAGGAGCAGGACGGTCTGGTGCCGATGATCCTCGTGACCCACCGTGTGGTCGAGGCGCGTATCATCGAGGCCATCGCCGCCATGGAAGCGCTGGATGGCGTGACCTCGCCGGTCGTGCGTCTGCGCGTCGAACAGCTCAACTAATCCCGTGTCCACCCGCAGGCCTCTGGTCTGCGGGGGCTGCAGAACGAAGGTTTATCCCATGCGCTATATCAGTACCCGCGGCCAGGCGCCGGCCCTGAATTTCGAAGACGTGCTGCTGGCTGGTCTGGCCAGCGACGGTGGCCTCTACGTGCCGGAGAATCTGCCGCGCTTCACCGTCGAGGAAATCGCTTCCTGGGCGGGCCTGCCCTATCACGAGCTGGCCTTCCGGGTGATGCGCCCGTTCGTTGCCGGTTCCATCGCCGATGCCGACTTCAAGAAGATCCTTGAAGAAACCTACGGGGTGTTCGAGCACAATGCTGTCGCGCCGCTGCGCCAGCTCAACGGCAACGAGTGGGTGCTGGAGCTGTTCCACGGCCCGACCCTGGCGTTCAAGGATTTCGCCCTGCAACTGCTCGGCCGTCTGCTCGATCACGTACTGGCCAAGCGCGGTGAGCGTGTGGTGATCATGGGGGCGACCAGCGGCGACACCGGTTCGGCGGCCATCGAAGGCTGCAAGGCCTGCGACAACGTCGACATCTTCATCATGCACCCGCACAACCGCGTGTCCGAGGTGCAGCGCCGGCAGATGACCACCATCCTTGGCGACAACATCCACAACATCGCCATCGAAGGCAACTTCGACGACTGCCAGGAGATGGTCAAGGCCAGCTTCGCCGACCAGGGCTTCCTCAGGGGCACGCGTCTGGTAGCGGTCAACTCGATCAACTGGGCGCGGATCATGGCCCAGATCGTCTACTACTTCCACGCTGCGCTGCAGCTCGGCGCGCCGGCGCGTTCCATCGCCTTCTCGGTGCCGACCGGCAACTTCGGCGACATCTTCGCCGGCTACCTGGCGCGCAACATGGGCCTGCCGGTCAGCCAGCTGATCGTCGCCACCAACCGCAACGACATCCTGCACCGCTTCATGAGCGGCAATCAGTACGTCAAGGAAACCCTGCACGCGACGCTGTCGCCGTCCATGGACATCATGGTCTCGTCCAACTTCGAGCGCCTGCTGTTCGATCTGCACGGCCGCAACGGTGCGGCCATCGCCAGTCTGATGGACAGCTTCAAGCAGGGCGGCGGTTTCAGTGTCGACGAAGATCGCTGGGTCGAGGCGCGCAAGTTGTTCGATTCGCTGGCAGTGAACGACGAGCAGACCTGCGAGACCATCACCGAGGTGTACAGGGAGTGCGGCGAATTGCTCGACCCGCATACCGCCATCGGTGTGCGTGCTGCGCGTGAGTGCCGCCGCAGCCTGGCCACGCCAATGGTGGTGCTGGGTACCGCGCATCCGGTCAAGTTCCCCGAGGCGGTGGAAAAGGCTGGGATCGATGCCGTGCCGGCGCTGCCGGCGCACCTGACTGATCTGTTCCAGCGCGAAGAGCGTTGCACGGTGTTGGCCAATGATCTGAAGACCGTGCAGCAGTTCGTCGCGGCTCATGGTAATCGCGGCAAACCGCTCTGAGGTTTCTGCTTCGACGCAACCGGCGCCCTTGTGGCGCCGGTTTCGTTTGTGTGCGGCTCAAAGGGCGAAGATCAGAGCCAGAAGCGCCATCAGGATGATCAGGATCAGCCAGGTCAGGGCGTTAAGGCGGCTGGCGCGGACAACGGCAGCGCCGCGCAGGTGCACGGGTGGATCGTCCTCCAGGTACTGATCGATACGGCGTTCGGCTTCCTTCTGGTCGTTTGCCAGGTATTCGCTCAGCAGGTCGATTGCTGCCTGGCGTTGATTGGCATGCAGCAGTTGGCGTACAGCCGGTGGGAGTTCATTCATGGCGCTGCCTGTCTCCTGGGTTGGCTGAGTAGGGATCTTAACTGCGACCCGGTTGGCGCTTTTTTCCGTGCGTAATGAAAGCGCCTGATGTTTAATCCGACACTTCGCGAATGGAAGCGTTTTGCTCGAATCATGGATGAGCCTGAGTGCCTGCCTCTCCTCTTTCCCATTTCTGTGCATGCTTCGGCGTTTTGTGCCGAGGATGACTCCTGCGCGCTGATCTGACGAACGGCATCACATTTATTACATGTGATTACTTTACGGTTCACATGTAAGGATCTAGGCTGCGATTCATGGACAACAAATCATCAGCCCATTACCAGCGTCTTTATCGTCAGCGTCTGCGTGAGCAGGGGTTGGTCAAGAAGGAAGTCTGGATCTTGCCCGAGCATGCGCCATTGTTGGTCGCGTTCGAGCGCAAACTGCGCCAGCCACAGTCGCTGCTGGCTTCGATGGAGAAGGAGGAGGGTATGAGCATGCCTCAAGTTTGGACCGCCCAGGCGCTGCATGAAGCGCTGGCGGCAACGGAACTGTTCCAAAGTGGTCAGGCCGGCATCGAGCTGATTCAAGGCGCTGACGCCAGCCTGCACATCACCATGCGTGAGTACGGCGACCTGCCGCTGTTCATCGCCGTGTTCGGTGAGCAGATCATCGTCGAGGCGCTGCTCTGGCCGGCAGCGGACGTCAAGGATGCGGCGGCCTTCAACGAAGAGGTACTGCGTACCCACAAGCTGTTCCCGCTGTCGTCCATCGGCCTGGAAAAAATGGGCGATGGGCGCGATTGCTACACCATGTTCGGTGCGCTGAGTTCGTCCTCGACCCTGTCCGACGTGGTGTTCGAGATCGAGCTGTTGGCGGACAACGTGATCAAGGCCACCGAAGCCTATGAAGGCTTCCTCAAGACCAGTGCCTGAGAGGAGAGAAGACGATGAATGTCTGGAGCAAAATGCTGACGGCGCTGCGTGGCGGCGCCAATGAAGTGGGTGAGGCGGTGGTCGATAGCCAGGCCCTGCGCATCCTCGATCAGGAAATCCGTGACTCCGATGTCGAGCTGCGCAAGTCCAAGGAAGCGCTGGCCGAGATCATGGCCAAGCAGAAGCTGGCCAGCGACAAGGTGAACAAGAGCGCGGCGAGCATTGCCGAGTACGAACAGTACGCGCTGAAGGCGCTGGACGCGGGCAACGAAACCCTGGCCAAGGAAGTCGCCGAGAAGATCGCCAACCTGGAAGTCGAGCAGGCCAGCGAACGTGAGCAGGCCGAAGGTTTCGCCGCCAGCGTGGCGCAACTGCGCAAGGCCGTGACCCAGGCCGAGGGCAATATCAAGCGCCTCAAGCAGCAGGTGGATACGGTCAAGGCCACCGAAAGTGTGCAGAAGGCGCAAATGGCCGTGGCCCAGCGTTATGGTGGCTCGCAGGCCAAGCTGCAGACGGCGGTCGAGTCGCTCGAGCGGATCAAGCAGAAGCAGGCCGAGCGTGCGGCGAAGATGGAGGCTTCGGCCGAACTGGCTGCCACCAGTGCGCCGGACGATTCGCTGGAAGCCAAGCTGCGCGCGGCTGGCATCAAGGCCGACAACGCCAGTGCCGACAGCGTGCTGGCGCGCCTGAAGGACAAGTCCAAGGCTTGAATGATGCGGGGCGTTCGCGCCCCGTTTCCCTACATCAGGGAAAGGAATAAATGGAACTCTTCCTGCAGACAGCGCTGTCATTCCCCACCGCCATCTACAGCTTTCTGCTGTGCGTGGCGGTCATCTACTGGCTGGTGGTTGCCGCCGGCCTGCTCGAGGTCGACTTGCTCGACGTCGAAGCCGATTCGGTGATGGAAGGCAGCGGCCAGACCGAAGGCCTCGCCGGCCTGCTCTACAAACTCAAACTCGATGGCGTACCGGTCACCCTGGTGCTGACGCTGCTGTTCTTCTTTGCCTGGTTCGCCTGCTACTTCATCGAGCTATGGCTGTTGCGTCACCTGCCGTTGGGCATTGTGCGTTACCCGCTGGGGCTGGTGGTCATCGCTGGCGCCTTCGTGCTGGCTGCACCGCTGTGCGCGGTGATCTGTCGGCCGCTGCGGCCGCTGTTCCACAAGGTCGAGGCGATCAGCAGCAAGTCGGTGCTGGGCCAGGTGGCCGTGGTGCGCAGTGGTCGTGTCACCACCAGTCATGGTGAGGCGGTGCTGGAAGATGGCGGCGCTGGTTTGATCCTGCGGGTACGTGCCGATGAGGCGCTGGGCTTCAAGCGCGGCGACCGCGTCGTGTTGCTCGAATACCTGGCGGCCGAACATGCCTATCGCGTCATCACCGAAGAAGAATTTCGAGGCGTCTAGCCTCTGCCGACCATCCGTACGTAACAGAGGGCAGGCAGGGTATGCCGAACCTGCCTGCACAACTAGCAAAGGAGTAAAGCTGTAATGGAAAACGTCATTCCCTTCATCGTCGGGGCAGGGCTGGTCGTCCTCTTCATCATCGCCCTGATTGCCCTGTTCAAGGCCTTCTACATCAAGGTTCCACAAGGCACTGCGCTGATCGTCAACGACATGAGCTCGACGCCCAAGGTGCACTTCACCGGCTCGCTGGTATACCCGGTGATCCACCTCAAGGAGTTCATGAAGATCTCCCTGATCACTCTGGAAGTCGACCGTCGCGCCAAGGACGGTCTGATCTGCCGCGACAACATGCGTGCCGATATCACCGTGGCCTTCTACCTGCGTGTCAACGAGACTCAGGAAGACGTGCTCAAGGTGGCCAAGGCCATCGGCGTGGAGCGTGCCTCCGACCGCTCAGCGGTCAACGAACTGTTCAACGCCAAGTTCTCCGAAGCACTTAAGACTGTCGGCAAGCAGTTCGACTTCGTCCAGCTGTTCGAGAATCGTCAGGAGTTTCGTGATCGTATCGTCGAGGTGATCGGCAACGATCTCAACGGTTACGTGCTCGAAGACGTGGCCATCGACTACCTGGAGCAGACGGCCAAGCACTCGCTTGACCCGAGCAACATCCTCGACGCCGAAGGTATCCGCAAGATCACCGAGCTGACCGCTGCGCAGAACGTCATCACCAACGAGCTGGAGCGCAACGAAGAGCTGGCGATCAAGAAGAAGAACGTCGAAACCCGCGAGGCGACCCTGTCGCTGGAACGCCAGCAGGCCGATGCCGAAGCACGCCAGAAGCGCGAGATCGAGACCATCCGTGCCCGCGAGGAAGCGGAAACCCTCAAGGTACGCGAGGAAGAACGCCTGAAGGCCGAACAGGCCCGCATCCAGACCCAGCAGGAGCTGGATATCCGCGCCGAGAACCATCAGCGCGAAGTCGAGGTGGCCCAGCAGAATCGCCAGCGAGCCGTAGTCATCGAGGTGGAGAAAGTCACCCGCGCCAAGGACCTGGAAGTGGTCGCCCGCGAGCGCGAAGTCGAACTGCAGCGCATCGAGAAGGAAAAGGCGCTGGAAGAAGAGCGCAAGAACATCGCTGGCGTGATCCGCGAGCGCGTCGCAGTCGAGAAGACCGTGGCCCAGGAAGAAGAGCGCATCAAGGAAGTGCGTGAAGTCTCCGAGGCCGAGCGCCTCAAGCAGGTCACCGTGCTCAATGCCCAGGCCGAAGCCGAGCAGGAGCTGGTGCGCCAGGTCAAGCAGGCTGAAGCCGACGAAACCCGTTCCAAGCACAAGGCTGTGGAAATCAACAACCTGGCCCAGGCCGAGCTGGAAGCAGCGGCCAAGAGCGCCGAGGCCAAGAAGAAACTGGCCGAAGGTATCGAAGCCGAGCGCGCCGCACCTGGCCTGGCCGATGCGCGCGTGCGTGAAGTCACCGCTGCGGCCAAGGAGAAGGAAGGCCTGGCCGAGGCTCGCGTGCAGGCCGAGCGTCTGATCGCCGAAGCCAAGGGCGAGCAGGAGAAAGGCCTGGCGCAGGCGCGTGTCATCGAAGCGCAAGCGGCGGCCAAGGAAAAAGACGGCCTGGCCGACGCCAAGGTGCTGGAAGAGAAGCTCGGCGCCCAGGCGCGCGGTGAAGAGCAACTTGGCACCGCCAAAGCCAAGGCGACTCAGGATCTGGGCATGGCCGAAGCGCAGGTGCTGCTGGAGCGCCTGAACGCCGAAGCCGAAGGTCTGGGCAAGAAGTTCGGCGCGCTGGATGCACTGAGCGACAACGCGCGTGCTCACGAAGAGTTCCGCATGCAGCTGGAGAAGAGCTTCGAGGAGGCCATGGCCGCCATCGCCGCCAACAAGGAAATTGCCAAGGATCAGGCCGAGGTGCTGGCCACCGCGCTGGCCAAGGCGAAGATCGAGATCGTCGGTGGCGAGGGCGACTTCTTCAACTCCTTCGCCAAATCGCTGTCGGTGGGCAAGGCCATTGAAGGCGTGGTCGGCAAGAGCCCGGTGGTGCAGGACGTGCTGTCGCGTCTGCTGGCTGGCAAGGCCGCTCCGGCCGCACCGGTGGTTGCACCGAGCGCAGGCCCGGAGCAAGCCTGAGCGCCCTGTCTGTAGGGTGGGCTGCCGCCCACCATTGCTCACTGTGGTAGGGGCTTCAGCCGCCCCCGCCACATGACCACCTAATTTCGACCAATCAGGGAATATGAGATGTCAGAGTCAAGAGATTATCTGGAGATGACCTTCCGCTCGATCCAGTGCTTCAGCAATGACGGTCGCCTGGATGCGCAGGAGCTCAAAGCGCTGCTGGAAATTGCCGAGCGAGACGGCGTGATCGACGATAACGAGGTGCGGGTGCTGCGCAAGATCATCGCCCAGGTGCGCCCGGAAGAGATCGATGCGGCGCTGCGCGACAAGATCGCCATCGTCGAGCAGAAGATCGGCGTATAGCAAGGCCTGCTCACCCTACCAACACTCGCAGTTTGTAGGGTGGGCTTCAGCCCACCACGTCGGCCATAGATAGTGGGTTGAAGTGGGCGCCCGGGGCCACCCTACGCGGATGCCGCCCAGCCCAACCTGCCAGCCCCTCTGCGGAGGGGCGTTTTAGACGCAGCAGATTCAGGATGACTACGATGTCGGACGCACACACACAGGACGTATTGGACAAGGCCGTCGCCGAAGGCGGCGCCTACGAGGTGCTGCACAGGCGCCTGCAGGAGCAGGGCCAGCGCCTGCGCAGCTTGACCGAGACGCTCAACGGCCAGCGCCTGGCCGAGTTCGGCAGCAGCGCCATGGAGGCCATTGGTCGGGTGCGTATCCGCACCGAGAACAACTGCATCGCCCGCGATATCGTCCAGGTCGGCGAGTGCCTGCTGTTCGGCTACAACGTGTTCCTGGGGCTGAAGAAGGAAACCAGCGTCGCCGACGTGTTCTCCCTCTACCGCCTGGTGGAAACCCCTGACGGCTTCGATGCCGAATCGGTGCCGCTGGACGGCAGCTTCCTGGCTCAGGCCAGTTTCGTCGCCGATTTCAACGAGCTGTACACCTACTACAAGAACACCCGTCTGCTGCAGTTGGCCATCCGTGACGGCAAGCTGCTGGCGAGTTTCCAGATCGGTGAGCGCATCACCGACATCCGCGTGTTCCGTTGGTCGATCTCCATCGACGGCAAGGACGTGCGCTATATCGACAACCGTGGCGAGCGCGATATCGCGCTGCCGGCGCCGTTCGACTTCGAGTGGCAGAAGACCACCCGCGAGATGGTGGTCATGGGCCGCCATCCGCACGTCAACATCCTCGACAGCGTATTCGTCGAGACCGTTGGCGGCGATCTGACCATCAAGGTCGAGAACAACACCCAGGACGGCCAGGGTATCTACCGTGAAGCCGTGGTCGACAAGACCCAGTCGCTGGATGACGCGCAGATCGAATATGCCCGCCTGGGCAGCCTGATTCTGCTGAAGATCCTGCCGTACCGCGAAGAACAGTGGCGCTACCTGGTATTCAACAGCCTGACCAACCAGGTCGAGCGTATCGACGCCATCGGCCTGGCCTGCGTGCAGTTGCCGGAAGACCACGGCATCATCTTCCCCGGCGGCTACTACCTGCAGAGCGGCGAGTACAAGACCTTCGAACAGCCCATGGGCGGCATGCGCTTCAAACGCTCGGTGCGCTCGCCCAACGGCGAGGACGTGCAGTACATCTTCTATCACCCGGAAGAAGGCCGCGCGGCGCTATTCACCTACAACATGATCAACCGCCAGTTGCACAACCCGATCTTCGGTCACGGCTACGCGCGCCTGGAAGACGGGCGCATGGTGATCTTTTCCGCCGAGGGCAGCGAGCCGACGCGCATCCACCCGATGCAGATCTGGCAGACGCCGTTCGAGAGCGAGGACCATGCCGCACGCCAGCCTGCGCGCAGCGGCTTCTTCGGCCGTATCGGCAACGCCGAGCTGGTGCGTGGCGTGTCCGACCTGCTCAATCTGAGCCGTGAGATCGATAGCCGCGAAGTGTCGGTGGCGCGCTACACCCAGCTGTGCCAGAACACCCGTCGTCTGTTCGACGTCTACCATTGGCTGGGCGACGCCCAGTGCGCCGAACTGGCGCCGCTGCTACGCGAAGTAGCCGCCACGTCCGAGCTGGTATTGGATGAGTTCGAGAAGGTCGAGAGCATTCGCCAGCAGTCCGCGCGCGCCATGGCCGAGGCCGAGACGCGGCAGAAGAGCCTGCTCTCCGGCCTGCTGGTGGACAGCTGGGACGAGGTGCAACACTTCGTCGAGGCGCTCAACGCCATCACCGCGCAGCGCGGCCAGTTGCTGACCATCCGCGACTACCGCTACATCGACGTGGCGCGTATCGACGCCATGGAGACCGAGCTGCTCGAAGCCCAGGAGCGCGTGGCCGGCGCCACCTCGGCCTTCCTCGCCAGCGATGCGGCGCTGCAACCCTATGTGCAGCGCCTGGGCGAGCTGGATGTCCTGGCGCAGAAGGCCGAGACCGTCACCCAGCTCAACGAGCCGCTGGTCGAGATGCAGGAGATGGCCGGCAACCTCGACATGCTGTCGAGCCTGATGGCCTCGCTGAAGATCGATGACGCCACCCAGCGCACGCGCATCGTCGAATCGATTTCCGAGGTCTACGCCCGTCTCAACCAGGCCAAGGCGCGCGCCGAGCAACGGCGCAAGGGCCTGGGCTCGGCCGAGACCGTGGCGCAGTTCGGCGCCCAGTTCAAACTGTTTGGCCAGGGCATCACCAATGCTCTGGCGCTGGCCCAGGACCCGGAGAAGTGCGACGAACAGCTGTCGCGCCTGCTGGTGCAACTGGAAGAGCTGGAAAGCCAGTTCGGTGATCAGGAGCAGTTCCTCAGCGATATCCTCGGCAAGCGCGAGGAGTTGCTGGAAACCTTCGAGGCGCACAAGCAGAGCCTGCTCGACGAGCGTCAGCGCCGCGCCCAGGGTGTGCTCGACGCTGCCCAGCGCATCCTCGACAGCCTCGTCCGGCGTACCGCACGCCTGACCCAGATGGACGAGCTCAACGCCTTCTTCGCCGCCGACCCGCTGATTCTCAAGCTGCGCGAAATGGCCGAACGTCTGCGCGAGCTCAAGGACAGCGTCAAGGCTGACGATGTCGAGGCGCGCCTGAAGGCCGCCCGCGACCAGGCGGTGCGTGCGCTGCGCGACAAGAGCGAGCTGTTCGAAGAGCGCGGCAACGTCATCAAGCTCGGCCCGCGCCACCGCTTCAGCGTCAACACCCAGGAGCTGGATCTGACCCTGATGCCGCGCGGTGATCAGCTCTATCTGCACCTGACCGGCACCGATTTCCTCGAACCGTTGCGTGACGAAACGCTGGAAGGCCTGCGCGATTACTGGCAGGTCTCGCTGGAGTCCGAATCGCCTGCGCTGTACCGCGCCGAATACCTCGCCGGCCTGGTGCTGGACGCTGCTCTGAGCGGGCGTGAAGGCCTTAGCCTGGATCTACTCAAGACCCATCTGGCGCATCCGGAAGACCTGACTCGGCTGATCCGCGACTTCGCCGCGCCGCGCTACAAGGAGGCCTATGAGAAAGGTATTCACGACCACGATGCCGCGCTGATCCTGATCCAGCTGTTGCCGCTGCGCGAAAGCGCCGGGCTGCTGCGTTACGCGCCGGCCGCGCGGGGCTTTGCCGCGCTGTTCTGGAACCGCTGGGGGCAGGACATCGAGGCTGAGCTGTGGCCGGAGCGGGCGCGCAGCAGCCTGCACCTGCGCCAGTTGTTCGGCAGCGAGGACGGCGTGCAACGCCTGCGCGAAGAGATCGATGCGGCCATGCAGCGCTTCCTCGCCCAGCACCCGCTGGCGGTGACGGCCGCGCAGCGCCAGACGGCTGCGGCCTATCTGGTGGAGGAGCTGGCGGCCAAGCCCATCGAGTTCACCTTCAGCAAGTACGCGCGGCAACTGCTCGACACCCTGCAGCAGCGCATGCAGGCCAGCCATGTCTGGGACGACTACCGCGCCGCGCTGGACAACTTGCGCGGCCGCCCGGTGCAGCGCTGGTCGCTGGCGCAGACCTGGCTCGATGGCCTGTGTGCGCAGGATGCCAGCATGGCCGAACTTGCCGACTACGTGCCCGAGGCGATCGCTGTCAGCCTGCTGGACGACGAGTTCCCGCGGCGCTTCACCGAGGTCGACCTGCGCTTCAGCGTCAGTGGCCTGCTCGGCGACCATCCGCGTGTGCAGGATGGTGCCCTGGTATTGGCCATCGACGACTACTTCGCCCGTTTGCAGCAGCATCGCGGCGACTTCGTGCCGCAGCTGCAGCGCTACCAGGCGCTGCGCCAGGAGGTGATCAACCGCGAGCGCCAGGCCCTGCGCCTGAGCGAGTTCAAGCCGCGGCCGCTGTCTTCCTTCGTGCGTAACAAGCTGATCAACGACGTGTATCTGGGTTTCATCGGCGACAACCTGGCCAAGCAGATGGGCACCGCCGGCGAGAACAAGCGCACCGACCTGATGGGCCTGCTGATGCTCATCTCGCCGCCCGGCTACGGCAAGACCACGCTGATGGAGTACGTGGCGCACCGCCTGGGCCTGATCTTCATGAAAATCAACGGCCCGGCTCTGGGCCATGAAGTGCGTTCGGTGGACCCGGCGCAGGCGCCGGACGCCACCTCGCGCCAGGAGCTGGAAAAGCTCAACCTGGCGCTGGAGATGGGCAACAACGTGATGCTCTATGTCGACGACATCCAGCACACTCACCCGGAGTTCTTGCAGAAGTTCATCTCGCTGTGCGACGGCACCCGGCGCATCGAGGGTGTGTGGAAGGGCAAGACCAAGACCTACGACATGCGCGGCAAGAAATTCTGCGTGGTGATGAGCGGCAACCCGTACACCGAGTCCGGCGACGTGTTCAAGATCCCCGACATGCTTGCCAACCGTGCTGACATCTACAACCTGGGCGACACCTTGGGCGGCATGCAGGAAGCCTTCGCGCTGTCCTACATCGAGAACAGCCTGACCTCCAACCCGGTGCTGGCACCGCTGGCCACCCGCGACATGGCCGACGTCTACCGCTTCGTCGCCAAGGCCGAGGGCAAGCCGTTCTCCGCCAACGAGCTGAGCCACACCTACAGCGCCGCCGAGATCAACGAGATCACCTCGACCCTGCAGCGCCTGATGCAGATTCGCGATGTGGTCGGCCGGGTCAACCAGCAATACATCGTCAGCGCCGCGCAGGCCGACAGCTACCGCACTGAGCCACCGTTCAAGCTGCAGGGCAGTTACCGCAACATGAACAAGATGGCCGAGAAGATCAGTGCGGTGATGAACGATGCCGAACTGCTGCAACTGATCGCCGACCACTACCAGGGCGAGTCGCAACTGCTCACTACCGGCGCCGAGGAAAACCTGCTCAAACTCGCCGAGCTGCGTGGCAACATGACGCCCGAGCAGGCCGAGCGCTGGGCGCAGATCAAGCGCGACTTCATGCGCAACAAGGCCATGGGCGGCAGCGATACCGACGTTGGCGGCCGCGTGGTGGCGCAGCTCAATGATCTGGTCGAGAGCGTGCGTGGCCTGGGCGCCGGCAAATCGGCCGACGAGACGCCGAGTATTCCCTGGGAGCAGTTGCTGACTGGATTGGACAACCTCGGCAAGCTGCGCCCGCAGGTGGAGGTGGTTGCGCCGCCGCAGCAGGGTACGCAAAAATTGCTGGAAAGCCTGGCCGATAGCCTGGAGAACAGCTTCCTGCCGCTGATCAAGGCAATGGACAAGAAAATCGATATCGATTTGCGTACCCACAACCGCATGCTGGAAATCTCCACCCAATTGCGTGACCTTGGCTCGCTACTTGGCCAGGAGCAGCGCAGCGACGCCTCGGACAACGAGGCGCCGTGAGGCGAGGTTGGCTGGTTGAGTTGCGTCCGCTGCTGTTGATCAGCGGCGCGATGCTGCTGGTGCAACTGGTCAATGGCGCCCTTGGCGGCGCCTTGAATGTCTGGGGGCTGGTGCCCCGGCATATCGAGGCGCTGCCCGGCATTCTCCTCGCGCCCTGGCTGCATGGCAGTTGGGCGCATCTGCTCAGCAACCTCAGCGGTCTGTTGGTGCTCGGCAGCCTGGTGCTGCTGCGCTCACGCCGCGACTTCTTCTTCGCCAGCGCCTTTATCATCATCGGCAGCGGTCTGCTGGTCTGGCTGTTCGGCCGTATCGGCCTGCACGTCGGTGCCAGCGGCTGGCTGTTCGGCTTCTGGGGGCTTTTGCTGGCGCGGGCCTGGTTCGAGCGCAGCCTGCTCGACCTGTTGTTGGCCGTGCTGGTGTTCTTCCTCTACGGCGGCTGGTTCTTCGGCCTGCTGCCGCGTGCCGGCGTTTCCTTCGAATACCACCTGGCGGGAGCTTTCTGCGGTGTTCTCTATGCCGCGCTGAGCCGTCGTAAATATCGTTAAAAGGGACTTTAAATGGATTTCAATCGACTCGATCAGCAACTGCGTGACAGCCTGGCCGATCTGCGTCTGAGCAATGAGGAGCGTGACGAGCTGCGCCAGCTGGGCAGCGAGTTGAATCAGGATCAGGTGCGCTTCATGCGCAACCGCGCCTTCGCCCTGGCCCGCGAGTTGATGCGTGAGCCGGAGAACGTCGAGCCTGCGCTGAAATGGCTTGAGCAGGTGATCAAGACCCTCGACAGCGTTGGCAGCGCGCCGCGCGTGGAGCATGCCAGCGCTCACTTCAGTCCGGGCGAGAGCTGCCGGCGTAAGATTCGCGAGCTGTGCCGCCAGGCGCGCAAGAGCGTGGAGATCTGCGTCTACACCATCTCCGACGATCAGCTCAGTGAGGAAATCCTTGCCTGTCACGAGCGCGGCATCGCCGTGCGAGTGATCACCGACAACGAAAAACAGTTCGATGTCGGCAGCGATATCCAGTGGCTGCGTGACAAGGGTGTGCCGCTGCGCATCGACGCCGGGCCTTATCACATGCACCACAAGTTCGCCCTGTTCGATGGCCGCTTGCTGCTCAACGGCAGCTTCAACTGGACGCGCAGCGCCACCACCAGCAACGAGGAAAACCTGCTGGTGATCGACCATCCGCAGCTGCTGGCAGCCTACAGTCGTGAGTTCGAAGCACTCTGGGCACGCTACGCAGGTAATTGATGAAACATCCTCACGCCCGCCAGTTTCTCGGTTTCTATCGCAGCTGCTACCTGGCCGACAGCCGCGACCTGGACCTGGACAACCTCGGCAAGCTGCCTGCCAACCGCTGGGCCTGGCTCGATGGGTGTGAGGAACTGGCCAGCGGCGGCATACCCCTGTTGCCGCTGTCGGCCGAGCTGGGGCGTGCTTTGGCCGAGGCGCAGGCGCTGTATCAGTGTGAGCTGCAATTGGTCTACGGCGTGCTGCCGAACTGTGGCCGCCTGCAATTGGAGGGCGGTGGTTCGCAGGCGATCTGCGGCCCGCTGTTCTATTACGAAGCGAGCCTGCAAGCGATGGCGGACGGGCAGAGCCACTTGCTCGCCATCGACCCGCAGCAGGTGCATGGCAACTGGCGTCTGCTGCGCATCTGTTGCGCCGCTACCTGGAATTCCTGCACAAGCCTGCTGTCAGTTGGCAGGCGAGGGCTGTGGAAAGCGCCCGCCAGAACCTGTGTCAGGCGCTCGAAAGTCAGGGTGTCAGCGTGTGGAGTCACTATCCGCTGGCCGGGCAGGTGCTGGATCTGTTCTGTCGCCGCGGCGACAAGTGCCTGGCCATCGACCTGATCGGCTTTCCGGGGGAGGGCGAAGGCTTTCTCGAACTGGAGCGCTACCTGGTGCTGGCGCGCGCCGGCCTGGAGACCTTGCCGCTGAGCTACGGTCTATGGCGTGAGGCACCAGAGCAGGCGTTGCAGGCGGTACTGGAGCGGCTCTGAGGGGTATTCATCCTGCCCCATAGATATGAATTTGCCCCCAGCTGCGCCAGGACTGGTCGTCGTTCAGACACTCTTGCAGTTGCGTTTGCAGGCGCTGATAGCGTTGTGCATCCGTCTCCTTCACTGCCGCGATGGATTGGTGCAGGCGCTGCAGGTTGGAGGTGCCGCAGCTGCCGATCAGCGTGTGTAGGTCGATGCAGGCGAGCGCCTCCTCCAGTAGACCGGCATCGAGATAAGCCGTCATCAGCGGCTGCTTCATATCGTCCTCGGCAAGTTTCTGGGTCAACATTTCTCTGGCTTGCTCGAGCTCGCCCATGTCGATCAGAGCCCGCATGATTTCGTTGTAGTGATACGGCGCGTCCTCTGGCGCGATACCCTCGCCTGCCTCCAGTTGCTGGCGCAGCTGCAGCAGTAAATCCCTGGCCGCCTTGGGTTGACCCAGTTTATCCAGTAGCTGGCTGTAGAGGATGCGTTCGCTCAGGCTGTCCTCGGCGTCGAGTTCGGCGTGCAGCCGTTCGGCCTCTTCGAGGAAGTTGCGCAACGACCAGTTGTCGCGCTGAGCAGGCGCACGACTGGCCTGTTCACGTAGCAGGTGCTGCAGATGATAAAGGCGCATGCCTGGCCAGGAGGCCTTGCCTTGTTCGCCGACGAGTAGGCGCTCGGCCTGGCGCCGCAGGCTGGTCGCCCATGACGCGTTGCTCTGTGCGTGCTCCTCGGCCAGGCTCAGTACCAGCCAGTGCTGGACCGAGACATCCAGGCACTGCATTTCTCGATCCAGTAGTTGCTGGGCCTGGGTGATGTCGCCACGCCGTGCATGCCAGCTGACATGGCACTGCAGCAGGTGCGACGTCAGACCGTCCTTCTGCGTTGCAAGCAGGCGCTGCAAAAGTTCGGGCCGTTGGGCCTCGATGAAATGCTCGAAGAGCTGCGGCGCATCGATCATGTAGGCTTTCGATGTATCCGTCGCAGCCAGCAGTTCCAGTGCCTCGTCGTATCGTCCGTGGGCCGCCAGAAGCTCCACGACGCTGTATCCGGGCAGATCGCTGCGCTGGGCAAGTTGCAGCAGGTGTGGATAGTGTTGCAGATCAGCCAGTGTTTGTAGCAGTGGGCGCCAGCTGAAATCCGGTTCGTTATTGCTGTCGAGCTGTGCCTCGACCCTGGCCAGGATTTCATCGGCCTGCTCTGGCTGGTCACACGCCTGTCGCAGGCGAGCGAGATCCAGCAGTTGCCCTTCACTGATCTGCTGATTCAGGTCCAGGGCATCCAGTGCTTTGCGAGCCTCTTGCGTTTTGCCCTCGGCTAATAGCAGCGTGCCGTACGTTAGCGGTGAGTTGGCACAGGTGACGTCGAAACGTTTCTGCAGCTGGAGGGCCTTGCCGGCATCGCCTCTGCTCACCAACTCCTGCAGCATCGTCTGCAGGGCCTGTTCACGGTAAGAAGAGTCAAGTTTCCAAAGCAGCTCCAGCGCCTCTTCTTCGCGATTCAACAGCATCAGTCTTGAGCAGAGTGAGACGTGGGCGAGTTGCCAGGCGTCGCCCCAAAGCTGTGCGGCCAGCGCCATGGCGAGGTCGGGGGCGCTGCCTTGCAGCACGAATATGCGGTTGAGTTGAGTGGCCTCGGTGGGGGTGAGGCGAGCTGTGCCGCCCTGCAGCTCGAGCTTGGGTTCTTCAGGTGCATGGGACACGTGAAGAACGAACAGAATAAAGACGATAGCGATGATTCCAACGAACAGCTCCACGACGACTTCCTTATCAGCTAACGATCCCTGGCCGGCCTGTTGCTCATGCTCGGCCGAGGCGTTTTATACGGATTGTCAGGCTGGCTTACAACCGTATTGCACAGCATTTGCCAACCGGTTTGAGGGAGAGGCGCATGTCCCGGCAGCGGGGCGCGCGGCAAGCTAATCTCGCAGGGTGGCTTGACGAACGAAAAGAGGGTGGCCTAGGTCTGTCTGATAGACCATCGATATACCGGGGGGCTCATGACGCTGCGCAACGCTGTTCAACTGATCACCTATCCCGACCGCCTGGGACGTAACCTGGGGGAGCTTTACCAACTGTTGGATCGGCATCTGGGTGACGCCCTTGGCGGGGTGCATATCCTGCCGCTGTATCCGTCCAATGCCGATGGAGGCTTCTCGCCGCTCACCCACATGGAGGTGGATCCGCGCTACGGCGACTGGGCGGATGTCGAGCGCATCTCCGCGCGCTTCGACCTGTGCGTCGATCTGGTGATCAGCCATATCGCCGACGAGTCGCCGGAGTTTCTCGATTTCATTGCACATGGTCAGGACTCGCCCTACGCGGATCTTTTCGTGCAGGTAGACAGCTTCGGCGAAATCACTCACGACGACCTGGCCAAGATCCATATCCGCAAGGAAAAGGAGCCGTTTCGCGAGGTGCGCCTGGCCAATGGTGAAACCTGTCGGGTCTGGTGCACCTTCACCGAGCGACAGATCGACCTCAATTACGACTCGCCGAAAACCTACCAGTTGATGGAGCAGTACATGGCCTTTCTCGCGGCGCGCGGGGTCAAGCTGTTTCGTCTGGATGCCTTCGGCTACACCACCAAACGTATCGGTACCAGCTGCTTTCTGGTGGAGCCGAACGTGTACCGCATCCTCGAATGGTTCCGCGAAACCGGGGCCAAGTACGAGGCCGAGATGCTGCCGGAGGTGCATGACCACATCAGCTACCAGTACGCCATCTCACGGCGGCACATGCGCCCCTACGGTTTCGCCCTGCCGCCCTTGGTACTGCACGCATTGCTCAGTGGCAGCAGCCGTTATCTGAAGAACTGGTTGCGCATGTGCCCGCGCAATCAGATCACCGTGCTCGATACCCACGACGGCATCTGCATTCCGGATGTCGAAGGCATGCTGCCCGAGGCGCAGATCCAGTACCTGATCGACGAGGTCTCGACCCGCAGCGCCGACCCGATCATGCGTCGCTCGGCGGTGAACGTGCACAGCGTCGGGGCCATCTACCAGCTGACCTGCACCTTCTACGAGGCGCTTATGCGCAATGACGAGGCTTATATCGCCGCACGCGCCATCCAGTTCTTCGTGCCGGGTATCCCGCAGGTTTACTACGTTGGCCTGTTGGCTGGCTGCAACGACTTTGACCTGCTCGAGCAGACCGGCGAGGCGCGCGACGTCAATCGCCATTACTACAGCCTTGAGGAGGCCGAGCAGGCATTGCAGCAGCCACTGGTGCAGCGCTTGCTGGCGCTGATGCGCTTTCGTTGCCAGCATCCGGCTTTCGAGGGGCGTTTCGAGCAGAACTATGCGGCTGACGACCAACTGCTGCTGGCCTGGCGTCATGGCGAGCATTACTGCCGTTTGCACCTCGATCTGAGCAGCCTGCAAGCGATCATCGATTACACTGATGAGCAACTGAGGATCTGCCGTATGACCTGTTGAAGGTCGGCGGGGGCCATGCTTTCGCGTTAGACTTGCGCTCTTTCGACCAGTCAAGAAGCCCGCCATGGCCCTGCCATCGACCACCTACAAGATCGACATGAACCTCACCGACATGGATCGCAGCGTTTACGAAAACCTGCGTTTCACCGTCGCTCGCCACCCGTCCGAGACCGAAGAGCGCCTGGCCGCGCGGCTGATTGCCTATGCGCTGTTCTACCACGAGCAACTGGCGTTCGGTCGCGGCCTGTCGGACGTCGACGAGCCGGCGTTGTGGGAAAAGAGCCTGGACGATCGCGTGCTGCACTGGATCGAAGTGGGTCAGCCCGACAGTGAGCGCATCACCTGGTGCTCGCGGCGTACCGAGAAGTTCAGCCTGGTGGCCTATGGCAACCTGCGCGTATGGCAGACCAAGTGCCTCGACCCGGTGCGCAGCCTGAAGAATATCAACGTGGTTGCGCTTGGCCAGGAGGCATTGGCCAACCTGGCGCTGGACATGCCGCGTTCGCTGAACTGGAGCGTGATGATCAGCGATGGCGAGTTGTTCGTCACCGACGAGCGCGGTCAGCACGAGATTCCCATTGAGTGGCTCGCTGGTCAGCGTTGAAACCGTAGCCCGGATGCAATCCGGGAAAATGGTTTTGCACATTCCCCGGATTGCATCCGGGCTACGGTTCAGTTCCCTCTCCCCTCGGGGAGAGGGCTAGGGAGAGGGGGATTTCGGCGACTCGGTGTTGCTGGATGAACCCTCTCCCCCAGCCCCTCTCCCATAAATGGGAGAGGGGAGACAAGCCACTCCCATGCGAACATGAAGAAGTCCCATGCGTATCGAAGCCCGTCCCTTACCCGCCCAACTGCCTGATCTGGGCAGCCTGCCGCCTTTGCTGACCCGTCTCTACGCCGCCCGTGGTGTGCAGTCCGCCGAGGAACTGGACAAGGGCCTGGCGCGGCTGATCCCGTACCAGCAACTGAAGGGCATCGACGCGGCGGTCGAGTTGCTGGTCGAAGCCTTGGCGCAGCGTCAGCGCATCCTCATCGTCGGCGACTTCGATGCCGATGGCGCCACCGCCAGTTCGGTCGGGGTGCTTGGCCTGCGCCTGCTCGGCGCGGCGCATGTCGATTACCTGGTGCCGAACCGCTTCGAGTACGGCTATGGCCTGACCCCGGAGATCGTCGCCGTGGCCCTCGAACGCCAGCCTGATCTGCTGCTGACCGTCGACAACGGCATTTCCAGCGTCGATGGCGTGGCGGCGGCCAAGGCCGCCGGGTTGACGGTGCTGGTTACCGATCACCACCTGCCAGGGCCGGAACTGCCGGCCGCTGATGCCATCGTCAACCCGAACCAGCCAGGCTGCGAATTCCCCAGCAAGGCCATGGCCGGCGTCGGCGTGATGTTCTACGTGCTGCTGGCGCTACGTGCGCGGCTGCGCGACAGCGGCTGGTTCGCCAGTCGTGCGGAGCCCAATCTGGGCGAGCTGCTCGACCTGGTGGCACTAGGTAGCGTCGCCGACGTGGTGCCGCTGGATGCCAACAACCGCATCCTGGTGCATCAGGGCCTGGCGCGCATTCGTGCCGGGCGGGCGCGGCCGGGTCTGCGCGCAATTCTCGAAGTCGCCGGGCGCGACCACCGCCGTATCACCTCCACCGACCTCGGCTTCATCCTCGGCCCACGGCTGAACGCGGCCGGGCGTCTGGATGACATGAGCCTGGGCATCGAATGCCTGCTGTGCGACGACGAGGCCCTTGCTCGCGACATGGCGGTGCAACTCGACCAGCTCAACCAAGACCGCAAGGCCATCGAGCAGGGTATGCAGCGCGAGGCGCTGGCCCAGCTCAAGGATCTGCCAGTGGCGGACATGCCGTTCGGCTTGTGCCTGTTCGAGCCGGACTGGCACCAGGGCGTGATCGGCATCCTCGCCTCGCGCCTGAAGGAGCGTTATCACCGCCCTGCCATCGCCTTTGCCGATGCCGGTGACGGCCTGCTCAAGGGCTCGGCGCGCTCGGTGCCCGGGCTGCATATCCGTGATGCACTGGATGCCGTGGCGGCCAAGCATCCGGGGCTGATCAGCAAGTTTGGCGGGCATGCCATGGCCGCCGGGCTGTCGCTGCCGCAGGAAAATTTCGGCGCGTTCGCCGTCGCCTTCGACGCCGAGGTGCGCCGTCAGCTGTGCGAAGACGACCTGACCGGTCGCCTGCTGTCCGACGGCCAGCTCGATGCCACCGAGTTCCACCTGGAACTGGCCCGCGCCCTGCGCAACGCCGGCCCCTGGGGCCAGCACTTCCCCGAGCCGCTGTTCCATGGCGTGTTCCAGATCGTCAATCAGCGCATCGTCGGTGAGCGTCACCTCAAGCTGGTGCTCAAGACCGAATGCGGCAGCGTGCAACTCGACGGCATCGCCTTCAACATCGACCGTGAGGTCTGGCCCAACCCAACCTTGCGCTGGGCTGAAGTGGCCTACAAGCTCGACCTCAACGAGTTTCGTGGCAATGAAACCGTGCAACTGATGGTGGCGCATATCGCTCCGCGTTGATTGCGGCTGCAATGAAATTCGGCGTTACCAATATGTCCGGCTGGCTGGGGCGAACTCTGCTAGAAACGCTCGTCAATACAACCGATGTCGGTTGAGGGGCATGCGGAATTTCCCTGTGTTATCCAGGGTCGGATGCACCGGTGCCTATTTTTCAGGAGAGTTCGCGATGAACACCAGCAATCTGCTCGACCAACTGCTCAAGGCCGGCCAGCAGGCCATGCAGAAGCCAGCGACGAAGAACACCCAGGGGCAGCAGGCAGGCGGTTTGGGTGGCCTGCTCTCTGGTGGAGGCCTGGGCAGCCTGCTCTCGGGTGCGGGGGGCGGCGCGCTGGCGGCCGGTGCGGTCGGCCTGCTGCTGGGCAACAAGAAAGCGCGCAAGATGGGCGGTAAGGCACTGACCTATGGCGGCCTGGCTGCCCTGGGTGTGATGGCGTACAAGGCTTACGGCAACTGGCAGGCGCAGCAAGCCCAGCAGGGCGGCGCGCAGCCGGTCGAACCGCAAACCCTGGATCGTTTGCCTGCAGCGCAAGTCGAGCAGCACAGCCGCGCCATTCTCAAGGCCCTGGTAGCGGCAGCCAAGGCCGATGGTCATGTCGACGAGCGTGAGCGTCAGTTGATCGAAGAGGAACTGGGCAAGCTGGCGCAGGACGCCGAACTGCAGAGCTGGCTGCACACCGAACTGAACAAACCGCTGGATCCGGCCGATGTCGCGCGTGCCGCCAGCACGCCGGAAATGGCCGCCGAAATGTACCTGGCCAGCGTGCTGATGGTCGACGAAGAGCACTTCATGGAGCGCGCCTACCTCGAAGAGCTGGCGCGTCAGTTGAAGCTGCCGCTGGAGCTGAAGGCGGAGCTGGAAACCCAGGTGCGCTCGCTGCCGGCCGGTGTCTGAGTCGTCTTCTCGTTTCAGTCCGCATGCCGGGCATGGCCCGGCATCGCCTCATCAGCATGATCGCTCAGGTAGGCTTCGACGGCCGCGCTAACCGTTGGTTGCAGGTGCCTTGGCTGATCGTCGTGCAGTAACCCAAAGCGCCGCAGCTTGTCCTTGAGCGGCCCCTTGACCTCGGCGAAGTGCAGTTCGATGCCGGCCTCGGCGAGCATGCGATCCAGCTCGCCGAGCATGTCGGCAGAGGTCACGTCGATGCTGGTGACCGGTTCGGCGGCGATCACCACGCGGCGCACTGGCGCGGGGGCTCGTTCTAGCGCCTGCAGCAGGCATTGCTGGAACAGCTCGGCATTGGCGAAGAACAGTGGCGCGTCCCAGCGAAACAGCAGCAGGCCGGGTATCTGCCGCGCATCGGGGTGTCGCTTGATGTCATGGAAACCACGGATGCCCTCTACCTGGCCGAGAACGGTGTAGTACGGGCGCCAGCCATCCCAGAGAAATTCGATCACCGCCAGCACCACGGCAATGCCGATACCGGGGATCACGCCGAAGGTCAGCACGCCGGCGAAGCAGGCCATCGACAGCCAGAACTCCCATTGCTGCACGCGGAAGATGCGCCGCAGGTCGGTGACCACGAACAGGCCGATGACAGCGGCAATCACCACCGCGGCCAGCGCACTGGTGGGCAGGTACTGCATCAGATCCGGGGCCAGCACCAGCAGCAGGGCAACGCTGAGGGCGCCGACGATACCGGCGACCTGGGTCATCGCGCCTGCCGCTTCGGCGACCGGCGTGCGTGAGGCGCTGCTACTGATGGGAAAACCCTGAAACAAACCACCGGCCAGGTTCGCCGCGCCAAGGGCGACCAGCTCCTGATTGGGGTCTACTGGGCGTCCGGTACGGGCTGCGTAGGTGCGCGACAGCACGCTGGTGTCGGCGAACGCGACCAGGGCGACGGCGATACCGCCCAGTACCACGCTGGCCAGATCGACACCGCTGAGCCGGGGCAGGGTGAAACTGGGCAGCCCCTGGGGCAGCTCGCCGAGCACCTGTACGCCCTGGCTATCGAGCTCGAACAGGGCCACCGCCAGGGTTGCCAGGGTCACGGCGATGAGGATGCCAGGCAATTGCCGGAAGCGGCTCAGCAGCAGGATCAAGGCCAGGGTGCCGGCGCCGACGAGCAGGCTGTAGAGGTGGGCCTGGCCCTCGATCAGCGCGCTGGCGATGGCCCATAGGTCGCTGAGCGGACCCTGGCTGTCGATGCTAAAGCCGAACAACTTGGGCGCCTGGCTGATCAGCACGCTCAGCGCAATACCGTTCATGTAGCCATAGCGAATGGGCTTGGACAGCAATTCGGTGATGAACCCCAGGCGCAGCAGCCCGGCTATCAGGCAGGTGAGGCCGGCCACCACGGCCATCATGCTGGCCAGGGTCACCGCGCGCATCGGGTCGCCGCCGGAGAGTGGCAGCACCACGGCGAGAATCAGTGCTGCCAAGGCCGAGTCCGGGCCGAGCACGAGAATACGGCTGGGGCCGAACAGGGCGTAAGCCAGCAGCGGCACGATGGTCGCGTACAGGCCATAGATGCCGGGCACGCCGGAAGCCTCGGCATAGGCAATGCCCACCGGTACCAGCATGGTGGTCAGCACCAGGCCGGCGGCAATGTCCTTGGGTAGCCAGGCCAGGCGATAGTCCCTGAGCGTTTGCAGGCCCGGAAGCCAGCGTAGCCAGCCGCGCTGTTGCGAAATGGCAGGAAGCGGCGTGTGTGGCTTGCGTGCAGGCGCTGGTGGCATCGCGGATGGGCTCGGGCAGGAATGCCTACAAGTAAAGCGCAGGGCACGGATGCTTCACCATAGCTGCCAGTCGATGGGCGCACATTCAGCCGCTGCCTCAGACCAAAAGATCATTCATCCTCGCCCCCGGCTTGTTTTAGGCTGTTGGCCAACGACAAGAACGACACGCGAGGATGCTTATGTCGCAACTGCCACTGGAAGCATACGACTACCTGATCGTTGGCGCCGGCCCAGCCGGTTGCCTGCTGGCCAATCGGCTTTCCGCCGACCCTGGCGTCAGCGTGCTGCTGATCGAGGCGGGCGGGCGCGACAACTATCCCTGGATTCATATCCCGGTTGGCTACCTGTACTGCATCGGCAATCCGCGTACCGACTGGTGCTACAGCACCGAGGCCGATCCCGGTCTGCATGGCCGTTCGTTGAAGTACCCGCGTGGCCGCGTGCTTGGCGGCAGCTCGTCGATCAACGGCATGATCTACATGCGTGGCCAGGCCGCGGACTACGATGGCTGGGCTGCGGCGGGCAATCCCGGTTGGGCCTGGCGTGATGTGTTGCCGCTGTTCAAACGCTCGGAGAATCATTTCGCCGGCGCGAGCGAGCTGCACGGTGGCGACGGCGAATGGCGGGTCGAGCGCCAGCGTCTGTCGTGGGAGATTCTCGAGGCCTTCCGTGAGGCGGCGGCGCAGAATGGTATTGCCAGCGTCGATGACTTCAACGGTGGGGATAACGAAGGCTGCAGCTACTTTCAGGTCAACCAGAAGCGCGGCGTGCGCTGGAATGCCTCCAAGGCCTTTCTGCGCGATATTCGCCAGCGCCCCAATCTGCAGGTGCTGACCGGCGCCGAAGCCGAACGGCTGGAGCTGGAGGGCAGTCGTGCCCGTGCCCTGCATCTGCGCTGCCAGGGGCGGGCGCTGCGGGTGGCGGCACGTCGCGAGATCATCCTGTGTGCCGGCGCCATCGGTTCGCCGGCTTTGCTGCAGCGTTCCGGCATCGGCCCAAGGCCGCTGCTTGAACGCCTGGGTATCGGCGTCAGGCACGAGCTGCCAGGTGTCGGTGAGAACCTGCAGGATCACCTGCAACTGCGCCTGATCTACCGCGTCGAGGGCGTGAAGACGCTCAATCGCATTGCGGCTACCCCTTGGGGCAAGCTGGGCATGGGCCTGGAGTACCTGCTCAGGCGCAGCGGGCCGCTGTCCATGGCGCCCAGCCAGCTTGGTACCTTCGCCAAGTCCGACCCCGGCCAGGCGCGCGCCAATCTGCAATATCACGTGCAGCCATTGTCGCTGGAGCGCTTTGGCGAGCCCTTGCACGATTTCCCGGCCTTCACCGCATCGGTATGCAACCTGCGCCCGACCAGCCGCGGCAGCGTTCAGATTGCCTCCGTCGATGCCAGCGTAGCCCCGCTGATACGCCCAAATTACCTCAGTGACGAGCGGGATCTACAGGTGGCAGCCGATGCCATCCGCCTGACCCGGCGCATCGTCGCCGCGCCCGCCCTGGCCGGCTACCGGCCCGAGGAATACAAGCCAAGGCCACAGTACCAGAGCGAGGAAGACCTGCAGCGCGCTGCGGGCGAGATTGGCACCACCATTTTTCACCCGGTCGGCACCTGCGCCATGGGCCAGGGCCGTGAAGCGGTGGTCGATGCGCGTCTGCGCGTACATGGTATCGCCGGGCTGCGTGTGGTCGACGCGTCGATCATGCCGAGCATCACCTCGGGCAATACCTGCTCGCCGGTACTGATGATCGCGGAAAAGGCCGCGCAGATGATCGCTGCTGATGCGCGAGCAGCGATAAGCATGGTGCCGCAGCGCGAGCCTGGCTGCGCGGTGAGCGCGTGACCGCTCGACCGAGGTGCCTCGGCGGGCGAGACGACAGGTGTGCTCTGCTAGCATTGGACGTCGATGACTGGAGGCGAACATGGCTCTGCGTGTAGCGCTGATCGGGTTGGGCTTGCTTCAGGTCGCCACGGGCCTTGTAGCGGGTGACCTGGCGTTGGACCAGCGCGCCCTGCTCCTGGAGGACAGTAGGTTGCCGCGTGAGGCGGCTCTGGATCGTCTGCAGCAGGTGCGCTTCGCCTTTCGCGAGGCGGCGCCCGAGGCCGGCGAGTGGCCGCTGTGGTCGCGTACTTACGGCATCCAGGGGAGCTGGGACGACGCCGGCCTCGAGCGCCGCGGCGAGGGGCTGCTGATGGGGATGGATCGTGCTCTGGGCGGACAGTGGATCGGCGGTGTGCTGGGTGGAGTGGCGCGTGCCCGGCTGGATCATGATCAGGGTCATGGCCGCACCGACAGTCGTTATCTTGGGGTCTACGCCGCGACTCGGGTATACAACCAGTTGGGGTTTCGGCTCGGGTTGCTGCACGGCTGGCACGAGCTGGAACGGCGCGATAACGCGCGCAGTTGGCAGCTGTTTGGCGAAAGCAGTTACGCCATGGACTATCGCAATTTCACCCTGGAGCCATTTGCCGGCCTGGCGTTAGTGCATCTGGATGCCGACGCCCGGCGTTTCGAGGGACTGCGCCTGGCGGCAGCGCACGAGCAGACTGGTTACCTGACGCTTGGCTGGCGCCTGGCCGCGCCCTGGTACTGGCAACAGCGCAAGTGGGTAGGGCGTGCCAGTCTGGCGCTGCGGCAGAACCTGGGCAGCGACCGCTTGCGTGACGAGGCGGTCGACGGCCAGGGCGTACTCCAGCAGATGCACAGTCGTGAGTTCGAGCGCAGCAGCCTGCGTCTCGACCTGAGTCTGGATCATGAGCTCAGCCGCAGTCTCTACCTGGGCCTGACCTATGCAGGCCATTACGCCGAAGACGCGCGCGACAACGCCTTGGCCGCACGTCTGAGCCTGAAGTTCTGAGCGCGCCCCGCCGGTCAGCCAGCGGGCTGCCAGGGGGCTTCGAGTCGGGTATACTCGCCGGCTTTTCAGAAACTTTGCGGTCACGGCTCTTGCCGTGCTCGGCCAGGGTAGCGCATTAGCCGCTCGGGCGAGCCGGATTGAGCCGTTTCGCGTCTTTTGCCCGAGAGTGCTGCCCACCATGGAAATCAATCCGATCCTCAACAGCATCAAGGACCTGTCCGAACGTACCCAGTCAATTCGGGGGTATCTTTGACTACGATCACAAGCATGATCGTCTGGTCGAAGTAAACCGCGAGCTGGAAGACGCCAGCGTCTGGAACAAGCCCGAGTACGCCCAAGCCCTGGGCCGCGAGCGCGCCATGCTGGCGCAGATCGTCGAAACCATCGACGACCTCACCGGCAGCCTGGCCGATTCCAAAGATCTGCTGGAAATGGCCGCCGAAGAAAACGACGAAGGCGCGGTGAACGACATCGCCGCCGAAGTCGAGCGCCTGCGCGAGATTCTCGAGAAGCTGGAATTCCGCCGCATGTTCAGCGGCGAGATGGACCCCAACAACTGCTACCTGGATATCCAGGCCGGTTCCGGCGGCACCGAGGCCCAGGACTGGGCCAACATCCTGCTGCGCATGTACCTGCGCTGGGCCGACAAGCGTGGCTTCGACGCCACCATCATCGAGCTGTCCGAGGGTGAGGTCGCCGGTATCAAGGGCGCCACCGTGCACATCAAGGGCGAGTATGCCTTCGGCTGGCTGCGCACCGAGATCGGCGTGCACCGCCTGGTGCGCAAGAGCCCGTTCGACTCCGGCGCGCGTCGCCACACCTCGTTCTCGGCAGTGTTCGTATCGCCCGAGATCGACGACAAGGTCGAGATCGACATCAACCCGTCCGACCTGCGCATCGACACCTACCGCTCCTCCGGCGCCGGTGGTCAGCACGTCAACACCACCGATTCGGCGGTGCGTATCACCCACGTGCCGACCAACACCGTGGTCGCGTGTCAGAACGAACGCTCCCAGCACGCCAACAAGGACACCGCCATGAAGATGCTGCGGGCCAAGTTGTACGAGTTGGAGATGCAAAAGCGCAACGCGGCTTCGCAGGCGCTGGAAGACAGCAAGTCCGATATCGGCTGGGGGCATCAGATCCGCTCCTACGTGCTCGATGACTCGCGCATCAAGGATCTGCGTACCGGCGTCGAGCGTAGCGACTGCCAGAAAGTCCTCGATGGCGACCTCGACGGCTACCTCGAGGCCAGCCTCAAGCAGGGCCTGTAAGCCCAGTAATCAATCCGTGGGAGCCGGCTTGCCGGCGCCTGCTCAAAATCTTGTACGACACGCCAGGCAGAAAAAGCGACCATGAGCGACCAACAACTCGACCACAACGAACTGCAACAGGAAGAAAACAAGCTGATTGCCCAGCGCAAGGAAAAGCTTGCTGCCGTCCGTGAGCAGGGCATTGCCTTCCCCAACGATTTCCGCCGCGATCGCCTGTGCGCCGACCTGCAGAAACAGTACGAGGGCAAGAGCAAGGAAGAGCTGGAAGCCGCCGCCATCCCGGTCAAGGTGGCCGGGCGCATCATGCTCAACCGTGGCGCCTTCATGGTCATCCAGGATACGTCCGGGCGCCTGCAGGTCTACGTCAACCGCAAGACCCTGCCGGCCGAGCAACTGGAAGCGGTCAAGCACTTCGACCTGGGCGACATCATCGCTGCCGAGGGCACCCTGGCCCGCTCGGGCAAGGGCGACCTGTACGTCGACATGCAGAACGTGCGCCTGCTGACCAAGTCGCTGCGCCCGCTGCCGGACAAGCACCATGGCCTGACCGACACCGAGCAGCGCTACCGCCAGCGCTACGTCGACCTGATCGTCAACGAGGAAGTGCGCCACACCTTCCGCGTACGTTCGCAGGTGATCGCGCACATCCGTCGTTTCCTCAACGAGCGCGGTTTCCTCGAAGTGGAAACCCCGATGCTGCAGACCATCCCCGGCGGCGCGGCAGCCAAGCCGTTCGAGACCCACCACAACGCGCTGGACATGGCCATGTTCCTGCGTATCGCGCCAGAGCTGTACCTCAAGCGTCTGGTGGTCGGTGGCTTCGAGAAAGTCTTCGAGATCAACCGCAACTTCCGTAACGAAGGCGTTTCGACCCGGCACAATCCCGAGTTCACCATGCTCGAGTTCTACCAGGCCTATGCCGACTACCGCGACAACATGGACCTCACCGAGGAGCTGTTCCGCGAGCTGGCCCTGGCCGTGCTGGGCAGCACCGACGTGCCCTATGGCGACAAGGTATTCCACTTCGGCGAGCCGTTCGTGCGCCTGTCGGTGTACGACTCGATCCTCAAGTACAACCCGGACATCACCGAAGCTGACTTGAACGACGTCGAGAAGGCCCGCGCCATCGCCAAGAAGGCCGGCGCCAAGGTGCTCGGCCACGAAGGCCTGGGCAAGCTGCAGGTGATGATTTTCGAAGAGCTGGTGGAGAGCAAGCTGGAGCAGCCGCACTTCATCACCGAGTATCCGTTCGAAGTGTCGCCACTGGCGCGTCGTAACGACGACAATCCCAACGTCACCGACCGCTTCGAGCTGTTCATCGGTGGTCGTGAGATCGCCAACGCCTACTCCGAGCTCAATGACGCCGAAGATCAGGCCGAGCGTTTCCTCGCCCAGGTGGCCGAGAAGGACGCCGGTGATGACGAAGCCATGCACTACGACGCCGACTTTGTCCGCGCCCTGGAGTACGGCATGCCGCCGACGGCTGGTGAAGGCATCGGCATCGACCGCCTGGTGATGCTGCTGACCAACTCACCGTCGATCCGCGACGTCATCCTGTTCCCGCATATGCGTCCGCAGGCTTGATGCCAGACAGAAAGCCGCCTTCGGGCGGCTTTTTGCTACCTGTCGTTGCACTTTTCACGGCAATTTCACCGCTCGCCAGGGCTGTAAGCGAAACGGAGCCTTTTGCTTGCCTGTCCAAGCCATTACTCTCCCTGTCATAACTAGAACCTAGAGGGTCGACCCATCTTGAGCTCCGTGCCCGCGTCCCCGAATGCCACCCAGGCAGCCAATGCCGTCGCCGAAAGCGTCCAGTACCAGGGCCGCAAGGCCAGTCGTCAGGGCAGCGAGCAGCGCCGTCAGGCGATTCTCGATGCCGCCATGCGTATCATCGTGCGCGATGGCGTGCGCGCCGTGCGCCATCGTGCGGTGGCGGCCGAGGCGCAGGTACCCTTGTCGGCCACGACCTACTATTTCAAGGACATCGATGACCTGATCACCGATACCTTCGCCCAGTTCGTCGAGCGCAGCGCCGCGCAGATGGCGGCATTCTGGGCCGGTACCCAGGGCGTGCTGGAGGAGATGGTCGGGCGCCTGGATGGCAGCGAGCAGGCGCGTCGGCAATTGGCTGACGAAATCGCCGCTCTGGCGGTGCAGTACGTGCAGCGTCAGTTACGTGAGCGTCGTGATCACCTGATCGCCGAGCAGGCATTCCAGCAGGAAGCCTTGCTCAATCCACGACTGCGCGAGCTGGTGCGAGCGCACCGGCAGATCCTGCAGCAGGGTGTCACCCACTTCTTCGAAGTGCTGGGCTCGCGCCAGCCTGAACAGGATGCCGTGCTGTTGACGGCCGCCATCGTGCGGATGGAGTATCAGGGCCTGCTAGACGGTGTAGAGCACCTGGACAGCCAAGGAATGCTGGCCATCCTTAAACGCTACATGAATCTGGTTCTGGGGTTGTAAACCGTCGATCATCGGGTCGAACGGCCTTCACAAGGAGAGCGTAATGAAAGCCTGGCGCGCATTGGTCGCCCTGTCCTTCCTGCTGTTGAGTGGTTGCCTGGTCACCTTCAAGGACCCGATTCCGGCCAACGAGGCTGCCCCGATACCTCTGCTGGGCGAATGGACCCGGCAGGACGAGTGGGGCGACCAGCTATTTCTGGAGATCACCCGTGCCGGTTCCAACCTCTACCTGGCGCGTATCTATGAAGGCAGCGCGGACAACGAAAGCAGCTTCGAGGAGTTCGGTTTCACCGTCGCTCATCATGGCCGCCGCTGGTACCTCTCGGCGGGCCTGCCGAAGAGCCTGGGGGCCAACTTCGCCATTGCCGGTTTCGAGTTGACCAAGGACAACGAGCTGGTGCTGTACAACCTCGACACCGACCGCATTCTCCAGGATATGGAAAAGGGTCTGCTGGAAGGGCAGACCGTTTCCATGCCCGAAGCGGACGGCGCATTGATCACCAGCCCGCTGGACAAGGTATTCGCTTACCTCGACGACCCGGCCAATGCCGACCTGTTCGTCGAGGTGGCGCGTTATCAGCGGGCCGCCGAGTAGGAACTGCAATGAACAGCCAGCAGAAACTGGACGACTATCAGCTCTGTATCCGCGCCCTCAGTGACCGCATCGTCGAAGCGCAAACGCCCATCCGTGTACTCGATGCGGTGAAGTGGGACGACGGCATCCGTGACGGCTTTCTCAAGGCCAAGGGCAAGCAGCCACCGGCCGTGGATCGCGACTACTACCTGAGTCGGCCGCTGGCCTTCGATGCCGCCGCGAAGAAACTGGAATTCCAGAACATCGAGCGTGACATCACCCGTCAACTCGGCCAGTTCAATCCGGTCGGGCAGATCATGCGGCGCATGTGCAAGGAATACCGCATGGTCATCCGCATGCTCGAAGCGCGTGGTACCGAGGACTTCGGCCTGATCAGCCAGGAGCTGTATGGCGCTGCCTCCGACGCCTTTCATGCCGGTGATCCGACCCTGGCCGATCTGGGCCTGATGCTCTCGGACTACCTCAACAACATCGCTGCGCGTGGTGACCTGGAAGACGAAGCCAAGACCCTCGGTGCCAGTGATGCGGTGAACATCCTGCAGCAACGTCTGGCCGGGGTGTTCGGCGACGACACCATTCGCGTGTTCGAGTCCGACGGCATTCTCGCCGATGCTGCGGCAGGCGCCGACTACATCAAGATCCGCAGCGATGCGCGTTTCAACGAGCGTGACGTCAAGGCGCTGGAGGTGCATGAAGGCCTGGTGCATGTCGGCACCACGCTCAACGGCCTCAACCAGCCGATCTGCACGTTTCTGGCCAAGGGCCCGCCCTCATCGACGGTGACCCAGGAAGGTCTGGCCATTCTCATGGAAGTGATCGCCTTCGCCTCCTATCCGACCCGTCTGCGCAAGCTGACCAACCGCACCCGCGCCATCCACATGGCCGAGGAGGGCGCGGATTTTCTCGAGGTGTTCGAGTTCTTCCGCGAGCAGGGCTACGGCCTGGAAGGCGGCTACAGCAACGCCAGCCGGGTGTTCCGCGGCTCCTTGCCGACGGGCCTGCCGTTCACCAAGGACCTGTCATACCTCAAGGGCTTCATCCTGATCTACAACTACATCCAGTTGGCGGTGCGCAAAGGCAAGCTGGAGCAGATTCCGCTGCTGTTCTGCGGCAAGACCACCCTGGAGGACATGCGCACCCTGCGCAAACTGGTGGACGAGGGCCTGGTGCAGCCGCCCAAGTACCTGCCGCCGCAGTTTCAGGACATGAACGCGCTGTCGGCCTGGATGTGCTTCTCCAACTTCCTCAACCATCTGAGCCTGGATCGCATCGAAGCGGACTACGCCAATATCCTCTGATCGGTGCCGCTCTGGCATCAGACTACCTCTGTAAAGGGATTTACCTCATGGAACACTCGGTTTTCGAGCGACAAGGGCAGCTCACGGATCGGCTCGTCAGCCCGGCGGCCTATAACCTGGTCATTGGTCTGACCCTGCTCTGGGGCTTGCTGTGCAACTGGTGGATGGTGGCTAACATCAGCACTGACTGGCTACGCGGCATCAACCCCTGGGTGTTCTTCGGCGGCTACTTCGCCTCGTGCATGCTTGGCGTCTCGCTGTTCGCTCGCTCCAGAAATGCATTGGTGAGCTTCGTCGGTTACAACCTGGTGGTGGTGCCATTCGGCCTGATCGTCAACCTGGTGGTCGACCGCTACGACCCGAAGCTGGTGCAGGAGGCAATTCGTATCACCGCGCTGGTCACGGTGGGCATGATGATCCTGGGTACGCTGTTTCCTGCCTTCTTCAGGCGCATCTCCTCAGCATTGACGGTGGCCCTGCTGGTGGTGATCGTCGTGGAGCTGGTGGAGATTTTCGTGTTCCGTGCTCGTCACGGTATCCTCGACTGGATCGTGGTGGTGATTTTCTGTGGCTACATCGGCTACGACTGGGGGCGCGCCAACCAGATTCCGAAGACCCTGGACAACGCGATCGACAGTGCGGCTGCGTTGTACATGGACATCATCAACCTGTTCCTGCGCATCCTGCGAATACTGGGCCGCAAATGATCGGCTGATCCCGTGGTCTGTTTGCTGGAGCGGGAAAGCGTCCAGACCCGATAACCGTCGTGCCCGATAGACCAAGGAGACTTGCCCCTGTGCCCAGCCATCAGCTCGAATACGAAATCCTCGGCGCATCGGCGCAATCGGTGGAGATCATCCTCGATCCTGGCGAGACGGTGATCGCCGAGGCCGGTGCGATGAACTACATGACTGACGGCGTGCGCTTCGAAACGCGCATGGGTGACGGTTCGTCCAGCGGTCTGCTGGGCAAGCTGTGGAGCGTTGGCAAACGCATGCTCACCGGCGAATCGCTGTTCATGACCCACTTCAGCAATGCCGGCAAGCGCCAGGCGCGGGTCGCCTTCGCGGCGCCTTATCCGGGTACCGTGGTGCCCATCGACCTGGCGAAGATCGGCGGGCGCTTGATCTGCCAGAAAGACGCCTTCCTTTGTGCCGCCCATGGCACCAGCATCGGTATCAGCTTCGCCAAACGCCTGGGCGCCGGCTTCTTCGGCGGCGAGGGTTTCATCCTGCAGAAGCTCGAAGGTGACGGCCTGGCCTTCGTGCATGCCGGTGGCACGGTGATCCGCAAGGAGCTGAACAATGAAACCCTGCGCCTGGACACCGGCTGCCTGGTGGCCTTCAGCAGTGGCATCGATTACGACATCGCTCTGGCCGGCGGCCTCAAGAGCATGCTCTTCGGTGGCGAAGGCATCTTGCTGACCACGCTCAAAGGCACCGGTACGGTGTGGATTCAGAGCCTGCCGTTCTCGCGTCTGGCCGAGCGCGTCTATGCGGCGACCGTGCAGGCGCGCGAGGAGGTTCGCGCCGGTGGCAAGTAGCCTGCGAGCACTGCTCTTGCTGCTGGCCAGTCTGTGCTTGGTCGGTTGCAGCGGTCTGTTGTTCTACCCGGAGCCGGGCTTACCGATCACTCCGGCTCGCGCTGGCCTGGAATACCGCGACATCGAGCTGCGCGCCGCCGATGGCACGCGTCTACATGCCTGGTGGTTGCCGGCCAAGGCCGGCGTGCAGGTCAAGGGCACGGTGCTGCATCTGCATGGCAATGGCGGCAACCTAGCCTGGCACCTGGGCGGCGTTCACTGGCTGCCGGAACAGGGCTATCAGGTGCTGATGCTCGATTATCGCGGCTACGGTCTGTCCGAAGGCAAGCCGCGGCTGCCGGAGGTCTATCAGGATATCGATGCGGCCTTTGTCTGGCTCGATCAGGCGCCGCAGGTGCAGGGCGCGCCGCTTTTCCTGCTCGGGCAGAGCCTCGGTGGTGCGTTGGCCGTGCATTATCTGGCCGAGCATCCCGAGCGCCAATCGACCTTGCAGGCCATTGCACTGGACGGTGTGCCGGCCAGTTATCGCGACGTCGCCCGCCATGCGCTGAGCAAGTCCTGGTTGACCTGGCCGCTGCAGGTGCCGCTGTCCTGGCTGGTGCCGGACGGCGACAGCGCGATTCACAGCATTGATCGACTCGCAGGCGCGCCCTTGCTGATCTATCACAGTGTTGACGACGCGATCGTGCCGCTTTCCAATGGCCAGCGTTTGTATCAAGCTGCGCGCCCGCCACGTGCCTTTCAGGCGACCCGTGGCCCGCACGTGCAAACCTTTGCCGAGCCCGCCTGGCGTCAGTCGCTACTGGCGTTCTTCGTCGCGCCGCAGGCCTACGTCGAGCGCCTGGGACCGGCTACCGAATCCGCAACAGAGAGTCCGCAATGACCGAACGTAACCCCATCCCCCTGATCCTCACGGGTGTCGCCAGCATCGTCGGCACCATCGGCGTGCTCTGGTACTACGGCTACGTGCATTTCGCCAAACCGGAAGATGCGCTGCTGTTATCCGATTTCACCATGCTCAAGACCGTTCCCGGTGAGGACTACAAGGTCTCGCTGAAACCGGCCAACCAGGTGGCGCAGTGCATCGATGGCGTGCTGGTATTGTTCGACATGCAGCAGAAGGGGCTGACCGGCGTGCTGGTGGACAACAAGAAGCAGGCGGTGCGCTGCATCGGCCAGGAAACCCCGGCCCTCGAGCAGTAAGGTCCGGCGCTAAAAAGAAGGTTCTTCGCATAGTTTGGGGAAAGTGCGGGTTGACACACCGGACTGGCAAGTTTGTGTGCGTCTTGCTTGCTGACTTAGCACTATCTATTACCGCGTGTGCTGAGCGTTTGGGTTGCGCCCCTTACGGGCGCCACACCTTTCTTGCTTGCCCAAGAAAGGTGTGCCAAAGAAGGGCACCCCGACATCCGGGTTTCGCTGCGCGAAACTTCCCTCGCTCCGGTGCTGCTCCGGGGGCCGGCTTACAAGGGCCATCCCTGGCCCTTTAAGCCTCTCGCCGCATCCATGCGGCTCGCTCCCCTACGCAACACCTCCACTCGGCCTCCTGAAGGGGACCAGGTCGCGAGCTTGCGCAATCTTTGCGGAATTGGAATTGGCGGCGTCTGGCCTTTGCTTTTGCTCTTCAACTGCGATGGTACGGACGACGGCCAAGTCCCCCTTCAGGAGGCCGAGTGGAATCGCCACGTAAGGGGTTGAGCGACATGGATGTCGCGAGAGCTGCGATGGGCTAGGGATGGCCCTTCGCAGCGTGCCCCTGAAGTGGTGATGGAGCGAGGGAACCCCGGCGCAGCCGGGGCCGGATGGTGGGGTGCCCTTCTCTTTGGTTACTTTCTCTTGGGCAAGCAAGAGAAAGTGACTCGCCCGTGAGGGGCGAAACCAAGACGAGAGATCGACGCGCTAGTGATCTTGGCCCGGAGATAAATAGCGCAGCAGAACACACAAACTTTCCAGTTCGGTGTCAAGCGTATCCTCCCCGCGAAAATGCGATGTACCAAAAAGAAACCCGCCATCAGGCGGGTTTCTTCATTCCGGCATGGCTGTCAGGCTCCGGTAGCCGAACGCGGAGCGACCGGCTGATTGTCGTTGGAGATGGTCACCTCCACACGACGGTTCTGCGCGCGACCGGAGTCACTGGAGTTGTCCGCTACCGGATACTCCTTGCCATAACCCTGGGCGACGATGCGCGTCGGCTCCACGCCAGCGCGAATCAGTGCGCGACGTACGGACTCGGCGCGACGCTCGGACAGGCCCTGGTTGTAGCTGGCCGAGCCGACGCTGTCGGTATAACCCTCGACGATCACCTGGCGCTCCGGGTTTTCCTGGAGAAAACGTGCCAGCTGGGTGACGTTGGGCAGTGCGCTGCTCTTGAGTTCGGCCTTGTTGAAGTCGAACAGGACGTCACCGAAGGTCACCAGGGTGCCGCGTTCGGTCTGCTTGGCGTTGAGGCTGTCCTGCAACTTGCGGATCTGCGCGTCGCGAGCATCGAGCAGGGCCTGGGCGCGCTGCGCCGAGGAGTTCTTCAGCTCGGCTTCGGCGTTACGCAGGACGATGGTCTGCTTGGCTACCTCGACGCGCTTGTTGGTCAGGTATGCCAGTTGGTCGACCTTCTTCTCGTCTTCCTTTTCCATGTAGGCCTTGTCGGCCTTGTTCAGCCATTCCTGGGCTTCCTTGGTTTCCAGCGCAGCAACCTTGCTCGCCTGCGGATCGCTCTGCAGCGAGGAGAAGTTGCTACGCGCCGACTCCAGGTTGGCATTGGGCTGGTGCGAGCAGGCGGCCAGGCCGACGCTCAGAGCCAGAAGGGCGGGGATCATCACGTGTTTACGCATGGCGTTCATCCTTTGATCTGTCAGCGAATGGGTGGGGTGCATGCCGCTCACTGAGCGTTACGCATGCCTTCCTCACGCAGTTCCTGAACACCCTGACGGGCGTCCTGCAAAGCCTGCTCGGCTTTGGCGGCCTGGGCCTTGCGCTCGGCGAGTCGAGCATCCCACTCGGCCTGTTCAGCCAGGCGACGGGCTTTCTCATACTCTTTTTCGTGCATGGCCAGCTCGGCCTCTTTTAGCTTGTCCTGCGCGGACTTCATTTCCACGGCGGCAAACTCGGTACCCCCGGCGCTGATCGCCGAGTTCACGGCAGACTGCGTCACGGCGTATTGCTCGCTGGGCGGGTTACCCGCACAGCCAGCCAGCACCAGGCTGCTACCCAGTGCCAGGGTAGCCAGTTTGATCCCGTGCAGGCGGCTGCGCGGGGCTTTCTCGGTATGGGTCTTCATGGCGGCTAACTCCATTTGAAACACTCCTATGAACGACGATATCCGTGGCAATTGGCCCATCGTGTAGCTCGTCTACCAAGGGGTTTGGCGATATTGGCGTGCCACGATGGCCTGCAGTTGGGACCGACAGGTTTTTCGAATAGTTCAGAAAAAAACACAGCGTGCTTATGATTTTCTGGATGACTGGTCAGTCAACTATTTGCCTGTGACAAGGCCGCGGCACGGCCTTCCATGCAGTTGGAAACGCTCTTTTGGCCCTTCTATATAAAGGTTTTGGTGGGTTTCTATGGGGCGAGGGAAGGCCCTGGCGCCCGCGCGTTGCCGAAGGTGGGGGAGGCGCCGTGTCAGTGCGAAAAGGGCCGATCAGGAGACTTACGTTCTCCCTGAACGCCTGGAATTGAACAATATGTCGAACGCAAAGAGCTGTTCAGGGCGTCAATGGCTTGTCTCTTTGCCCGGTTCACTCAGTTCACGCAGGTATTTGCGCGACAGCGCCAGAAAGCGCGGAGTGGGCCCTATGTCCTCGTACAGCGGGTCGCCTTGCTCGTCCAGCGCCACGACCTTGCTGCCGCGCACGTAGGGTAGGCTGGCTTCGAGTTCCTCGAGCGCTGCGCCGATCAGTTCGCCAAGCAGTTCCTCGCTGTGATGCTTGGGGTACATCTCGGTGAGCGCCGCCAGGCGAGCGGCCGACTCGACATTCAGATGAATGTGATAACGGGTCGGGGTCAGGTGCCCCTTGGCATTCTGTTCCCAGTGTTTTGCCAGTTCGCGAATTCTCATGTCGTTACTCCTCACGGGTGGCGCAGCTGATGCCGGCTAGCGCATCCACTACGCCTGTCAGTAAGCCTAGTCCCAGCACGCAGGACTGCCTGGGTACGCGTCGCACCCTTGTAAGAAGTTGGCGCGCTGTGCACTCTGTTGACACTGGACAGGGGAAGGAGTGCGACATGGCGGAAATCGATGCGCGCCTGCGTGAAGAGGTGCACCTGCTTGGCGAGCTGCTCGGGCATACCATCAGCACCCAGTTGGGCGACGAGTTTCTCGACAAGATCGAACGCATACGCAAGTCGGCCAAGGCCGGTCGTCGCGGCTCTGCCGCGGGTGCCGAGCAGTTGACCAGCACCTTGGGGGACCTGGGTGACGATGAACTGCTGCCGGTGGCACGGGCCTTCAATCAGTTTCTCAACCTGGCCAACATCGCCGAGCAGCAGCACCGTGTGCGCCGTCGCCGTGCTGGTGAGCCCGAGCCATTCGAGTTGCGCGTGCTCGACGAACTGCTTGAGCGCCTGCTCGCCGCCGGGCAGGGCAGCGATGAACTGGCGCGGCAACTGGGGCGTCTGGACATCGAACTGGTGCTGACTGCACACCCCACCGAAGTGGCGCGGCGTACGCTGATCCAGAAATACGATGCTATCGCCGCGCAGCTGACGGCACTGGATCACAGCGATCTGTTGCCAACAGAACGTGAACGCATCGCCCAGCGCCTGCAGCGGCTGATCGCCGAGGCCTGGCACACCGAGGAAATCCGTCGTAGCCGGCCCAGCCCGGTGGACGAAGCCAAGTGGGGTTTCGCTGTCATCGAGCATTCGCTATGGCAGGCCGTGCCGCAGTTCCTGCGTCGTGCCGATCAGAGCTTGCAGGCCGCCACCGGTCTGCGTCTGCCGCTGGAGGCTGCGCCGATTCGTTTTGCCTCGTGGATGGGCGGCGACCGTGACGGCAACCCCAATGTCACCGCGCGCGTGACCCGTGAGGTGTTGCTGCTGGCGCGCTGGATGGCCGCCGATCTCTATCTGCGCGACGTCGACAATCTGGCCGCGGAACTGTCCATGCAGCAGGCCAGTGACGAACTGCGCGCGCAGGTGGGCGACAGTGCCGAACCGTACCGTGCCTTGCTCAAGCAACTGCGCGAGCGCCTGCGCGAAACGCGTAGCTGGGCGCAGCAGGCCCTCAGCGCCGATGTGGCGCCGAGTACTGCAGTGCTGCGCGACAACCATGAGCTGCTGGCACCGCTGCAGCTCTGCTACCAGTCGCTGCATGCCTGCGGCATGGGTGTGATTGCCGATGGTCCGTTGCTCGATTGCCTGCGCCGGGCAGCCACCTTTGGTCTGTTTCTGGTACGCCTCGATGTTCGTCAGGATTCCTCCCGGCACGCTGCGGCGATGTCGGAAATCACCGATTATCTCGGCCTCGGTCGCTACGCCGAATGGGATGAGGAGGCGCGCCTCAGTTTTCTCCAGCGCGAGCTGGATAACCGCCGGCCACTGCTGCCGAACGACTATCGTCCCTCGGCCGATACTGCCGAGGTGCTCGCCACCTGTCGTGAGGTGGCTGCCGCTCCCGCCGCATCGCTGGGCTCCTACGTGATCTCCATGGCCGGTGCTGCCTCCGACGTGCTGGCCGTGCAACTGCTGCTGAAAGAGGCCGGGTTGCGCCGGCCGATGCGGGTGGTGCCACTTTTTGAAACCCTGGCCGATCTGGACCACGCCGGGCCGGTTATCGACCGGCTGCTGGGGTTGCCCGGCTATCGCGCGCGCCTGCATGGCCCGCAGGAAGTGATGATCGGTTATTCCGATTCGGCCAAGGACGCCGGTACAACCGCCGCAGCCTGGGCGCAGTACCGCGCCCAGGAGGAACTGGTGCGTCTGTGTCGCGAGCATCAGGTCGAACTGCTGCTGTTCCATGGTCGCGGTGGCACCGTTGGCCGTGGCGGTGGCCCTGCTCACGCGGCCATTCTGTCGCAACCCCCGGGATCGGTGGCGGGGCGTTTCCGCACCACCGAGCAGGGGGAAATGATCCGCTTCAAGTTCGGCCTGCCGGATATCGCCGAACAGAATCTCAACCTCTATCTGGCCGCGGTGCTGGAAGCCACGCTGCTGCCGCCACCGGCGCCGGAGCCAAGCTGGCGGGCGATGATGGACCGCCTCGCCGACGTCGGCGTGAAGGCCTATCGCGGCGTGGTGCGCGAGCATCCGCAGTTCGTCGAGTATTTCCGCCAGGCCACGCCGGAGCAGGAGCTCGGCCGCTTGCCGCTGGGCAGTCGCCCGGCCAAACGGCGCGAAGGCGGCGTGGAGAGCCTGCGGGCGATTCCGTGGATCTTCGCCTGGACCCAGACGCGACTGATGCTGCCGGCCTGGCTCGGCTGGGAGCAGGCCCTGGGACAAGCCCTGCAAGGTGGTGATGCTGAGCTGCTGAAAAGCATGCGCGAGCAATGGCCGTTCTTTCGCACCCGCATCGACATGCTGGAAATGGTCCTGACCAAAGCGGACGCCAATATCGCTGCCCTGTATGACGAGCGCCTGGTCGAACCGTCGCTGCAGGCGCTGGGTGCGCAGTTACGCGACCTATTGTCGCAGGCGTGTGCTGCCGTGCTGGAACTGACTGGCCAGTCGCGCCTGCTCGCACATAATCAGGAAACCCTGGAATCGATCAGCGTGCGCAACACCTACCTCGACCCGCTGCATCTGTTGCAGGCCGAGCTGTTGGCGCGCTGCCGACAACGTGAACAGGCGCCGGAGAGCCCTCTGGAGCAGGCGCTGCTGGTCAGCGTGGCGGGTATTGCAGCGGGCTTGCGCAACACCGGCTGAGGGCGGCAGTGCGCTGGCAGATAGCTGCCTGAGCTGCGCCGCGTAGCAGGTCCAGGCCGTCGCGAGGAGGGTTTTTATCCGACTTTTGGCGGCTTGTGCGCCTGGGGTGCGCTGTGTATCTTGAGCAGCCTTTTGGCCGCTACGGCTGCCGCACTACATTCAAGAGATTGGCCCCACGAGGCGAGTCCGACCGATTACTACATAACTCTTGAGGAGCACATCGATGCGCGTGATTCTGCTGGGGGCGCCCGGTGCCGGCAAAGGTACCCAGGCTCGCTACATCACCGAGAAATTCGGCATTCCGCAAATCTCCACTGGCGACATGCTGCGTGCTGCGGTCAAGGCGGGCACCGAGCTCGGCCTGAAGGCCAAGAGCGTTATGGATGCCGGTGGCCTGGTCTCCGACGACCTGATCATCAATCTGGTCAAGGAGCGCATCGCTCAGGCCGATTGCGCCAATGGCTTTTTGTTCGACGGTTTCCCGCGCACCATTCCGCAAGCCGAAGCGCTGCGCGATGCCGGTGTCGCGCTGGATCACGTGGTTGAAATCGCCGTTGAGGACGAGGAGATCGTCAAGCGTCTGTCCGGCCGCCGTGTTCACCCGGCTTCCGGCCGCGTCTACCACACCGAGTACAACCCGCCGAAGGTTGCCGGCAAGGACGACATCAGCGGTGAAGAGTTGGTTCAGCGCGAAGACGACAAGGAAGAAACCGTGCGTCATCGCCTGTCCGTCTACCACTCGCAGACCAAGCCGCTGGTGGACTTCTATCAGAAGCTCTCCGCTGCATCCGGTACCCCGAAATACAGCCATATTCCGGGCGTCGGCAGCGTCGAAGAGATCACCGCAAAGACCCTGGCGGCTCTGGACTGAGTCCAGATCGCCCGTTGTCATCGCAGCAAGGCCCCGCAAGGGGCCTTGTTCGTTTATGGAACCTGATACGTTCAGGTCGCTCTCAAGCATGGCTGGGCAATGCGTGCCGGCTAGTATCGACGATGCAGCCTCCGGTCTGCGCCGGGGTGTGTCGATAACCTATAAGGAAGAGGGCATTCAATGACCGAGAAACGCATCTGGCTGGGCCTTGCGGTATCGCTGCTGGCTACTCCGCTGGCATTTGCCGACACCGCGACGGATTGTTCCGTCGCCGAGTTCACCATGGGCCTGCGCTTTCAGCAGCAGTCGGCGGAAATCCAGGCGCTGCAGTTGCAGGCCTACAACATCGCCACGGAAAAGCTCGACAAGGCCGTGGCGGCGGCGAAGGATCCATCGAAGCTGGCCATCGTCACCGACCTCGATGAAACCGTGATCGACAACAGCGCGCTGCTGGCGCGCGATCTGGCCAACTGTCACCAGTACGACGCCTGGGACACCTGGCTGCCCTGGGAGCGTGACGGCACGCCCGAGCTGATCCCCGGTGCGAAGAAATTCCTCGAGCACGCCGACAAGCTCGGCGTGACCATTCGCTACATCTCCGACCGCGCCGACGAGCAGAAGAAGTACACCCTGGCCACCCTGAGCAAGCTGGGCCTGCCGCAGGTATCGGAGGAGAGCGTTCTGCTGCTCGGGCCGCCCAAGGTCGAGCGCCGCGCCATCGTCAGCGCCGGTCATCAGATCATCATGCTGCTGGGCGACACGCTGCATGATTTCGACGCACGTTTTCGCAAGACACCGCTCGACGCGCAGCGCAAGACTGTCGCCGAAGAGTCGGACAAGTGGGGCGTCGAGTGGATCGTGTTCCCCAATGCTGGCTACGGCACCTGGTCCAAGGCGCCGCTCAAAGGCTGGGAGGCCGAGACGGTGGTCGAGCCCTGGTAAGAGCCTGTTCAAAGTCTGCTGCGCGTCGGACCTGCCGCGTTAAATACAGGCTCGGACCGTGACTTGTCACTGAACGTCCACAGGACGGCCCGCAGGGCGAGCGCAGCGAGTAATGCTCATGTACAAAAGTACAGTCGAACGCGACCCCGGTCGTTCCTCGCCTGTTTGATTCGCTGGCGCTCGCCCTTCGGGCCAGCCTTCGGCTGTTACTCCCGTTGGTCGTTGCGCCTTGCATTGCTCTAGCTCGCGAGACTTTGAGCAGGCTCTAAGGGCGCCCGTCGGTCGCTCTGCGCAAGCCAGGCGCCGTCATGGCGCTGGAAAAAATGTTGTCGAGCCGGTCTAATGCCGGCTCTTTTTTCTTCAGCTGTCCGAATGCAATGACCACTCTCCTGGCCCTCGATACCGCCACCGAAGCCTGCTCCGTCGCGCTGATGCACGATGGTCGCGTGCTCAGCCACTACGAAGTCGCCCCGCGCATGCACGCGCAGCGCCTGTTGCCGATGATTCAGCAACTGCTGGGAGAGGCGGGTATCGCCGCATCGGCGCTGGATGCCATCGCCTTCGGCCGTGGCCCGGGTGCATTCACCGGTGTGCGCATCGCCATCGGCGTGGTGCAGGGGTTGGCCTTTGCCCTGGATCGACCGGTGCTGCCGGTCTCCAATCTGGCCGTGTTGGCTCAGCGTGCGCTGCGTGAGCAGGGCGCGACCCAGGTCGCCGCCGCCATCGATGCACGCATGGACGAAGTCTATTGGGGCTGCTACCGCGCCGAGGCTGGCGAGATGCGTCTGCTCGGTCAGGAGGCAGTGTTGCCGCCGGAGCAAGCCGAGGCGCCGCGTGGCAGCGATGGTGAGTGGTTCGGCGCCGGCACCGGTTGGGGCACCTTCGCCGCGCGTATCGCCCTCACACCGGTGAGCATGGATGGCAGCATGCTGCCGCACGCCGAAGACCTGCTGACTCTGGCCCGTTTTGCCTGGGCGCGTGGCGAGGCGTTGCCGGCCGATCAGGCGCAGCCGGTGTACCTGCGTGACCAGGTCGCCACGCCGAAAGCACCGCCGGCATGACAACTGGTCGGATGCTTGGCGCCAAGAACTCTTCGGCATTTGCCAAGGACGCAGCCCGCCGCTACATTGCCAGCACTGTCCCTTGTTCAGCCGAGCCCACCGAGCAGCCCTAGATGCGGATCGACGGTTACTTACCTTCCTACTCGCCAGATCGTGGCCCCCGTTCGGGGACTGCGGTCACGCCCTATCGCGAGGCGCAGCGGGAGGTCGAGGCCCAGCGTGAACAACCGGCTGCCCCAGCCAGCAGCCAGGGGCTGGAGCAGGCGCCGCAGATTCGCCGCGTACAGGCCAGCAGCAGTAACACCGACAGCCTGCCGACCCGTTCGCAGGATCTCGGTTATCAACAGCCTGCGCTGAGCAACCGTGCTGCACAGGCGTTGGCCAGCTACAGCACCACCGCCGCTTACGCCAGCGAGTACGATGCGCAGGAAGTGCTCGGGCTCGATCTCTACGCGTAACCCCGTTTCACACCCTCTCAGCCAGGCCCGCTAAACCGATTGATGAGCGCTGCGCTTCCCTATTACCTTGGTTGTCCGTCCTGGAGCGAAGCGGCCTGGCGCGCCACGCTGTATCCGCAGGATACCCGGCCAACCGAGTTTCTCAGCCGCTACACCGAGGTGTTCAACGCGGTGGAAGGCAACACCACGTTCTATGCCTGGCCCAGCGAGCAAACGGTGGCGCGCTGGGCGCAGGTCATGCCGGCGCACTTTCGTTTCTGCGCCAAGTTGCCGCGAGACATCAGCCATAGCGAGGATCTTTGCCAGCAACTGGATGAGGTCACGCAGTTTCGCCAGTTGCTGGCGCCGCTCGGCGAACGGGTAGCGCCTTACTGGCTGCAACTGCCGGCCAGCTTCGGACCATCGCGGTTGGCGGAGCTGGCGGCGTTCATCGAGCAATGGGGTGACTGGCCGCTGGCGATAGAGGTGCGCCACCCGGAATTCTTCGCCAAGGGCGATGCCGAGCGTATGCTCAATCGCCTGCTGCACGAGCGTGGTATCGAGCGCATCTGCCTGGATTCGCGCGCGCTGTTCAGCTGCGACTCGCAGGAGCCCGCCGTGCTGCATGCGCAAGCCAAGAAGCCGCGTCTGCCGACTCGGCCTACCGCGTTCAGTCAGGGCCCGCAGTTGCGCTTCATCGGCCACCCCGAGTTGCTGGCTAACGACCCTTTCATGCTGCCCTGGCTGGACAAGGTCGCCGGCTGGATCGAGCAGGGACTGTCTCCCTACGTATTCGCTCATACCTCGGATAACCGCCTGGCACCGGAGCTGGCGCGGCGTTTTCATGAGCAGCTGATGCAGCGCCTGCCTGGCTTGCCCGAACTGCCTGTGTTGCAGATTGAACCGGAACTGGAGCAGCTTGGCTTACTCTGATGGAGCATGGATATGCTGATACGGATAATCGGCCGTTTGCTGTTTCTCTCCTTGCTGCTGGGCGCAGCGCTGCTGATGGCGCTGTGGCGTGGCTGGTTGGAGGTGGCGCCGCGTTTCAACCCCTGGGCGCCGCTGGATGTGCGAGAGACGCCGAACCTGCTGACCCCCTTCAAGCTCTGGCGTCTGGGTGACGATCGCGAGTTGTGCGACCTGGCTCTGGCGACGTCCGGGCTGCGTTTTACCCGTCTGGCCGACAGCACGCCGCACCCCGGTTGCCCGGTGGAAAACGCCGTGCGCATCCAGGGCGCCAACGTTGGCCTGAGCAGCAGCTTCATGGCCACCTGCCCGCTGGCGGTGAGTTTCGCCCTGTTCGAGCGACATGGCTTGCAGCCCGCTGCGCAGGCGGTATTCGGCCAGCCGGTGACCCGCGTCGAGCATGTCGGCAGCTTCGCCTGTCGCAGCATTGCCGGCAGCCAGCGGCCCAGCCAGCATTCCTATGCCAACGCGCTGGATATGGTCGGCTTCCGTCTGCGCGACGGCCAGCACATCAGCGTGCTGCGCGACTGGCCGGCGCAGGGCGACAAGGCGCGCTTTCTGCGTATGGTGCAGGAAGCGGCCTGTGACAGCTTCAACGTCACCCTGGGCCCGGAATACAACACTGCACACCGCGACCACTTTCACGTGGATATGGGCATGTGGCGGATGTGCCGCTGAGGCGCTTACGATCCGTAGGGCGGGTGCAACCCGCCATAGCGCCAATGGCGGTTTGCATCCGCCCTATGGCAACGAAAAAGCTTCGCCATCCCTAGCGCTTGGCCAACAGCAGATCGGCCGCCTGCCCGCTGCGCCCATCGGCGAACTCGAATCGTCCCAACTGGGCGATCTGGTCGTAAGCACCCAGGGCGATGCTGACGTCACGGGCGCGCAGGTCGATGGCGCTGACGCCTGCTTCGCCGAGTGTCTGCAACTGCTGGCGGCCCTGGGCATCGAAACGCAGCAGGCGCAGCTGGTCGAATACCGCATCGGCCGCATCGATACGGCCGTCGCCGTTGTCGTCGAAGCGCGCTAGTTCGGCGAAGCCATTGGCAGCGCCATGCTGATCGCCGAACAGCTCGCGGCCATCGTCGATACGCCCGTTGCCGTTACGATCCAGCGCCAGCAGCGCATCGTCACCGGTGGGTACGCTGATCGAGTCCATGCGTCCGTCGGCATCCAGATCGAAGCGCACGGGGCGGCCAAGACCGCTGGTGGAGAAGCCGTTGTCAGCCATATCCAGTACCAGCGGATCGACCTGCTGAGGCGCCTGGCCCAGGCTGACATTCAGTTCCAGGCCGCGTTGATCGATTACCGCCTGGCTGACCACGGCGGCGCTGGTGGACACGGCAGGTGGCTCGGCGGTTTCCCGCAGCTCACGAGCGATCTCGCCGGGTTTCTGCTCGTCTTCGATACCCAGAGTGCGGCGCAGAATCTGATAGTTGATGGATTCGTGCGTCGCGCGGTCGAGTTCGTCATCGAGAGGACGAGCGTTGGCAGGGCTGCTACTAGGACGTGGGGCGGAGAGGGCGTCAAACATGTTCACTCTCGATGCGGCTGTCGGCGGCCGGGTCTGGCAGAATGCCGCTTCTTCGATATCGGCCGTGTGGCCGGTGCTTTGAGTGATTTTTGAGCAGAACGAGCCAATGACCGACGAGCGGCACAACGCCAGCATCCGTATCCAAGCCTTGCATCCTCAGTACGCCGAAGCGGCTGCTCAATGGGCATCGCGCCTGGACTTGAGGCAAGACGGCGAGACCGAGTTCGCCCTGCAACTGGGCGACGACGGGCTGCAACTGGTCGAGCTGGGCGACAAGGCGCCTGGCCCGGTACGGGTGGATTTCGTCGAGGGGGCGGCGGCGCATCGCCGCCAGTTCGGCGGCGGCAGTGGGCAGATGATCGCCAAGGCGGTGGGGGTGCAGTCGGGCATTCGGCCACGGATTCTCGATGCGACCGCGGGGCTGGGGCGTGACTCGTTCGTGCTGGCCAGCCTGGGCTGCGAGATGACCCTGATCGAGCGCCAGCCGCTGGTGGCGGCGTTGCTGGAGGACGGCCTGCAGCGTGCGGCACTGAACCTCGATGTGGCACCCATCGTGGCGCGCATGCGCCTGCTTACCGGTAACGCCATCGAGCTGATGCGCAGTTGGCAAGGGGAGGCGCCACAGGTGATCTACCTCGATCCGATGTTCCCGCATCGCGACAAGAGTGCGCTGGTGAAGAAGGAAATGCGCCTGTTCCGCCCGTTTGTCGGCGATGACCTGGATGCGCCGGCGTTGCTCGAAGCGGCGCTGGCGCTGGCCACTCACCGCGTGGTGGTCAAGCGCCCGCGCAAGGCCCCGGCAATCGAAGCTGGCAAGCCGGGCTATGTGCTGGAGGGTAAATCCAGCCGTTACGACATCTACCCGAAGAAGAAGCTGGAAGCCGGCGCTCAGGTGTAAGCCGTCAGGGTCTGTAGGCGCGCAGAAACAATTGCACCGCATCCTGCACATGATGCTCGGCGGCTTCACCTTTCAGCGGTTCGCCACAACCGATCAGCAGGCGAAAGTGCGCGCCGCCCTTGAGCAGGCTGAAGAAGTGATCGGCGGCCAGATGCGGATTATCCAGGCTCAGTAGACCGCGCTTGGCGGCCTTGTGCAGTAGCACTTCCATCTCTTCCTGCACCCGCTTCGGACCTGCTTCGTAGAACAGCTGCGACAGCTTCGAGCCCTGGCTGGCCAGGTTCACCATCATCCGGTGCATTTCTACCGATTCGCGACTGTTGACCAGCGCCAGGAAACCACGCGCGATTTCCAGGAGCTGGCTTTCCAGCGGCACGTTATCCGGCAGTTCGAACAGCAGTTCGGGAAGCTGCTCCTCGCACTTGGCCTTGATCGCCGCAGAGAACAGGGTCTCCTTGTCGGTGAAGTGGCTGTACACCGTGAGCTTGGAAACCCCAGCCTCTGCGGCGATGGCGTCCATGCTGCTGCCGTCGTAACCGTTGCGCAGGAACAGACTCTTGGCTGCCTCGAGGATGGCACGACGTTTGGCGGGATCCTTCGGTCGGCCGGGGCCGGAAGGTTGTAACAACTTGTCAGGCATTGGCGGATTTTAATACTGGACTGGCGAGTTTGCTATTTTTACTATACCCGCCAGTACAAATATTCCAAACCTTCTCTGAAAGGTCTTACACATGTCTCGCCATGTTCTCCCGCTCGTTGCTTCTCTGGGTCTCGTCTTCCTGCTGTCTGCCTGCGGTAACGGTGAACAGGCGGAGCAACCGATCCGTCCTGCCATGGTGGTGCAACCGCAGCCGGCTACTGCGCTGGTCGACAGCTATCCGGGCGAGGTGCGTGCACGTTACGAGCCGGAGCTGGCCTTCCGTATCGCCGGCAAGGTGAGCAAGCGCATGGTGGATGTCGGCGACCGGGTGAAGAAGGATCAGCCACTGGCCGAACTGGACCCGCAGGACGTGCGCCTGCAGCTGGAAGCCATCCGCGCGCAGATGGCGGCAGCCGAGGCCAACCTGCAGACCGTGCGCGCCGAGCGTGAGCGCTACAAGGCGTTGCTTGGGCGCAATCTGGTCAGCCGCTCGCAGTTCGACAACGTCGAGAACCAGTACCGTGCTGGCGAAGCGCGTCTGAAACAGGTCAAGGCCGAGTACGACGTGGCCCGCAATCAGACCGACTATGCCGTGCTGCGGGCCTCGCAGGACGGTGTGATCGCCCGTCGTGCGGTCGAAGTGGGGCAGGTGGTGGCGGCCGGTCAGACGGTGTTCACCCTGGCTGCCGATGGTGAGCGTGAGGTATCGATCAGCCTGCCGGAGCAGAGCTTTGGTCGTTTCGAGATTGGTCAGGTGGTCGAGGTGGAGCTCTGGTCGCAGCCCGATCAGCGTTTCCCCGGACGCATCCGCGAGATGGCACCGGCGGCCGATCCACAGTCGCGCACTTTCGCCGCCCGTGTCGCTTTCACCGAAGGCAAGGTGCCGGCTGAGTTGGGGCAGAGCGCGCGGGTATTCATTGCCAGCAATGGCGAGGTACCGCTTGCGGTGCCGCTGTCGGCACTCAGCGCCGAGCAGGACCAGGCGTTCGTCTGGGTCGTGGACCCCAGGGAGCACATCGTGCAGCGCCGCCCGGTGCGTGTCGGTGCCTATGGTGATGACCGGGTGCCGGTGCTGGAGGGGCTCGCCGCTTCCGATTGGGTAGTCGCAGCCGGGGTGCAGATTCTTCGCGAAGGCCAGCAGGTACGCCCGGTCGATCGGGACAACCGCAACGTCGAACTGGCCGCCAAGGAGTAAGCCCGCATGAGCTTCAACCTGTCTGCCTGGGCGCTGCGCCATCGCCAGATCGTCCTCTACATCATGCTGCTGTTCGCCGTGGTCGGCGCGCTTTCCTATACCAAGCTGGGGCAGAGCGAGGATCCGCCATTCACCTTCAAGGCCATGGTGATTCGCACCAACTGGCCGGGCGCCAGCGCCGAAGAAGTATCGCGTCAGGTCACCGAGCGAATCGAAAAGAAGCTGATGGAGACCGGCGAGTACGATCGCATCACCAGCTTCTCCCGTCCGGGCGAGTCGCAGGTCACCTTCATGGCACGCGACTCCATGCGCAGCTCAGAGATTCCTGAGCTGTGGTATCAGGTGCGCAAGAAGATCAGCGACATCCGCCACACGCTGCCGCCCGGCATCCAGGGGCCGTTCTTCAACGACGAGTTCGGCACCACCTTCGGCAATATTTATGCGCTGACTGGCAACGGTTTCGACTACGCCGTGCTCAAGGACTACGCCGACCGCCTGCAGTTGCAACTGCAGCGGGTCAAGGATGTGGGCAAGGTTGAGCTGGTGGGACTGCAGGACGAGAAAATCTGGATCGAACTGTCCAACACCAAGCTAGCGACCCTAGGTTTGCCACTGTCTGCCGTGCAGCAGGCGCTGGAGGCGCAGAATGCGGTGGCGGCTGCCGGTTTCTTCGAAACCGCCAGCGAGCGTATTCAACTGCGTGTGACCGGGCGCTTCGAATCGGTGGAGGAAATTCGCGATTTTCCCATTCGCGTCGCCGATCGTACCTTCCGCATCGCCGACGTGGCCGAGGTCAAGCGCGGCTTCAACGATCCACCCGCACCGCGCATGCGCTTCATGGGCGAGGATGCCATCGGCATCGCCGTGGCGATGAAGGACGGCGGCGACATTCTGGTGCTGGGCAAGGCGTTGGAAGGTGAGTTCGCCCGCCTGCAACAGACGCTGCCGTTGGGCATGGAGCTGCGCAAGGTGTCGGATCAGCCGGCGGCGGTGAAAACCGGCGTGGGCGAGTTCGTCAAGGTGCTGGTGGAGGCGCTGGTGATCGTGCTCGCGGTCAGCTTCTTCTCCCTGGGGGTGCGCACCGGCCTGGTGGTGGCGCTGGTAATTCCGCTGGTGCTGGCGATGACGTTTGCCGCCATGTACTACTTGGGGATAGGCCTGCACAAGATTTCCCTCGGCGCGCTGGTGCTCGGCCTCGGCCTGCTGGTGGACGACGCGATCATCGCGGTGGAGATGATGGCGATCAAGATGGAGCAGGGCTACGACCGCTTCAAGGCAGCCAGCTTCGCCTGGACCAGCACGGCCTTTCCGATGCTCACCGGCACACTGATCACCGCGGCCGGGTTCCTGCCCATCGCCACCGCGCAGTCCGGTACGGGTGAGTACACCCGGTCGATCTTCCAGGTAGTGGCCATTTCGCTGATCGCTTCATGGATCGCGGCGGTGATGTTCGTGCCCTATCTGGGCGACAAGCTGCTGCCCGATCTGGCCAAACTGCACGCGGCGAAACACGGTGGCAGCGCAGGCGGTCATGACCCTTATTCGACGCCGTTCTACCGCCGTGTTCGCGCCACGGTTGAATGGTGTGTGCGTCGTCGCGGCATCGTGATCCTGCTGACCATTGCGTTGTTCGTCGCCTCTGTGCTGCTGTTTCGCTTCGTGCCGCAACAGTTTTTTCCGGCCTCCGGGCGCCTGGAGCTGATGGTCGACATCAAGCTGGAGGAGGGCGCCTCGCTGAGCGCCACCGAAGCCGAAGTGCATCGCCTGGAGAAGCTGCTCAAGGAGCAGCCTGGCATCGACAACTACGTGGCCTATGTTGGTACCGGCTCACCGCGTTTCTATCTGCCACTGGATCAACAATTGCCGGCGGCAAGCTTTGCCCAGTTCGTGGTACTGGCCAAAAGCATCGAAGAGCGCGAGCGCCTGCGTGGTTGGCTGATCAAGGTGATGAACGACGAGTTCCCGACCCTGCGTAGCCGCGTCAGCCGCCTGGAGAACGGGCCTCCCGTGGGCTACCCGATCCAGTTCCGCGTCAGCGGCGAGCATATCGACGAGGTGCGTGCCCTGGCCCGTCAGGTGGCGGACAAGGTGCGCGAGAACCCGCATGTGGTGAACGTGCACCTGGACTGGGAGGAGCCGAGCAAGGTGGTGATCCTCAATATCGATCAGGATCGTGCCCGTGCCCTGGGGGTCAACACCGCCGAGCTGTCGCGCTTCCTGCAAGGCTCGCTGTCCGGCACCAGCGTCAGCCAGTACCGTGAGGGCAATGAGCTGATCGAGATTCTTCAGCGCGGCACGCCGCAGGAACGCAAGGCATTGAGCCTGCTGCCGAGCCTGGCGGTGCCGACCGACAGCGGCCGCAGCGTGGCGTTGTCGCAGGTGGCGACGCTGGAATACGGCTTCGAGGAAGGCATCATCTGGCACCGCAATCGCCTGCCCAACGTCACCGTGCGCGCCGACGTCTATGGCAAGCAGCAGCCGGCCAGTCTGACCCAGCAGATCCTGCCGACGCTGGACCCGATCCGTGCGGAACTGCCTGCGGGTTATCTGCTGGAGGTCGGCGGCACGGTGGAGGACTCGCAGCGCGGACAGAAATCGGTGAACGCCGGTATCCCGCTGTTCATCGTGGTGGTGCTGACGCTGCTGATGCTGCAGCTGAAAAGCTTCTCGCGCACGGCGATGGTGTTTCTCACCGCACCGCTGGGCCTGATCGGCGTCACCCTGTTCCTGTTGATCTTCCGCCAGCCGTTCGGCTTCGTTGCCATGCTCGGCACCATCGCCCTGGCCGGGATGATCATGCGTAACTCGGTGATTCTGGTCGATCAGATCGAGCAGGACATCAGCCACGGTCTGGATCGTTGGCACGCCGTTATCGAGGCCACGGTTCGCCGCTTCCGTCCCATCGTGCTCACTGCACTGGCGGCGGTGTTGGCGATGATTCCGCTGTCGCGCAGCGTGTTCTTCGGGCCGATGGCGGTAGCGATCATGGGCGGGCTGGTGGTGGCCACGGCGCTGACCTTGCTGTTCCTGCCGGCGCTGTATGCAGCGTGGTTCCGGGTCAAGGAGAGCGAGGCGCAGTAAGTTGTGGGAGGCGCTTTAGCGGCGAGCTTTTAATGCTGTCGCGGCTATCAGGCTCTTCCCCGCAAAGTTACTGATAGCAATAAAAAAACGGGAGCCAGTGGCTCCCGTTTTTCGTCGAGCGGATCTGACTTATTCGTCCATCTGCGATTGCAGGTAGTTCTGCAGGCCGACGGCTTCGATCAGGCTGAGCTGGGTTTCCAGCCAGTCGATATGATCCTCTTCGGAGCAGAGGATTTCTTCGAGCAGTTCGCGGCTGGCATAGTCACCGATGCTCTCGCAGTAGGCTATGGCGGCCTTCAGGTCACCGTGGGCCTTGTGCTCGATCTTCAGGTCGCACTCGAGCATTTCCTTGGTGTTTTCACCGATCAGGATCTTGCCCAGATCCTGCAGGTTGGGAATGCCTTCGAGGAAGAGAATGCGCTTGATCAGCTTGTCGGCATGCTTCATCTCGTCGATGGACTCGTGGTACTCGTGCTCGCCGAGTTTCTTCAGGCCCCAATCTTCGTACATGCGCGCATGCAGGAAATACTGGTTGATGGCGACCAGTTCGTTACCAAGAATCTTGTTCAGGTGTTGAATGACCTTCTTGTCGCCTTTCATGACCGCTCCTGCTGCTTCAATGACCGTGATGATCTCGAATTTTCGGCTTGGTTTTCCCTTATGTCAAACTTAAGTGGTTGAAACATAAGTAAAAATAAAACTGAATAAGAATGTTTTTATTCCGCATCATGACGCCAAGTTATTGAATCAACGCAATAAAAAAGTTACTGAAAGTTCTACGCTGACTGAAACGGGGAAGTAACCCCGGTATTTTATTTTTCCGCGCCCATAAAAAAGCCCCGCAGAGCGGGGCATGGGGCACGCAGAATTCAGGCCGCGTAAGCCGAATGCGGGTCGCGGCTGTTCAGGTAGTCCTGCAGGCGGGCCTGCTGCGCCGGGGTCATGAACAGGCCCAGTTTGCTGCGCCGCCAGAGAATGTCGGCACTGCTGCGCGCCCATTCTTCACGGCGCAGGTATTCCACTTCGCGGGTGTAAAGCCCGGCACCGAGATGTTCGCCGAGATCGGTAAGGTTGTGTACGCCATCGAGCAGGCGCCAGGTACGGCTGCCATAGCTGGTAGCCCAGCGTCTGGCCAGGCTGGTGGGTAGCCAGCCATAGCGTTCGCAGAGCGCTTCGACCAGGGCGCTCTGGCCTTGCAGATCCTCACCACCGGGGAGCGGGGCGGTGGCTGTCCAGCTCGGCCCCAGGTTGCTGAAATGCGCGGCCAGTTCCTGCATGGCGGACTCGGCCAGCTTGCGATAAGTGGTCAGCTTGCCGCCGAAGACCGAAAGCAGTGGTGCCTCGCCCGGCGCGCCGGAGAGCGACAGGGTGTAGTCGCGGGTAATGGCCGACGGCTCATCGGATTCGTCATCGCACAGTGGGCGTACGCCCGCGAAGCTGTGCAGCACATCGTCGCGGCTGAGCTGTTGCTTGAAGTGATCATTGACCACCTTGAGCAGATAGTCGGTTTCCTCGGCAGTGATCGTCACTTGGGCGGGGTCGCCCTGATATTCGCGGTCAGTGGTGCCGATCAGGGTGAAGCGCTCCAGATAGGGGATGGCGAAGACGATGCGACGATCCTCGTTCTGCAGGATGTAGGCCTGCTCACCGTCATACAGGCGTGGCACGACGATGTGGCTGCCCTGGATCAGGCGGATGCCGTAGGGCGATTGCTGCTTGAGGTCTTCACGGATGAAGCGCGCGACCCAGGGGCCGGCGGCGTTGACCAGAGCGCGGGCGCGAATGGACAGCAGGCTGCCGTCGCTGCGCTCCAGATGGATATGCCAGAGCCCCTTGCTGCGCCGTGCACTGACGCAGCGAGTGCGCGGGTGGATGTGCGCGCCTTTTTCCCGCGCGGCCATGGCGTTGAGCACCACCAGGCGAGCATCGTCCACCCAGCAGTCGGAATATTCGAAACCGCGGCTGATCTCCGCTTTCAACGGGCTACCGGCGCCGAAGCGCACGCCGCGCGAAGCCGGCAGGCGCTCGCGCTTGCCCAGATGGTCGTAGAGGAACAGGCCGGCGCGGATCATCCAGGCCGGACGCAGGTGGGGGCGGTGCGGCAGAACGAAGCGCATCGGTTTGACGATATGCGGCGCCTTGGCCAGCAACACTTCGCGCTCGGCCAGGGCCTCACGTACCAGGCGGAATTCGTGGTGCTCCAGGTAGCGCAAGCCGCCATGGATCAGCTTGCTGCTGGCCGAGGAAGTGTGGCTGGCCAAGTCGTCCTTTTCGCAAAGGAACACGGACAAGCCACGACCGGCTGCATCGGCTGCGATGCCCACACCATTGATACCGCCGCCAACGACGGCGAGGTCATAGACTTCCGCAACGGGGCTGGCGAACTGGTCGTGGGGCATGTGGCACGCTCGGCTGTTGGATTCGAATGTGGTTATGTTCACTTTCGAAAATATGCTAGACGAAGATGCGCAGCTTCGCTACCCCGGCACACGATTGCGCGCCGAGCGGTATTGAACGGATGGGAGCAGGGGGTAAACCGTGATGGGTGCTTTGGCGGGTTACACCCGCCCTACGAGAACGTGCGCACTCAGACCAGGTCGAGCTGGACCTTGTGGCTGTGCAGCAGGCGGGTGATGGCGGCTGAAGGCGCGCTATCGGTAAAGACGCGGTCGACCAGGGCGATTGAGCCCAGGCGCACGACGGCGTTGCGGCCGAACTTGCTGGAGTCGGCGGCGAGGAAAACCTGCCGCGCGTTGTCGATGATCGCCTGGGAAACGCGTACTTCCTGATAGTCGAAGTCGAGCAGACTGCCGTCGTCGTCGATACCACTGATACCGACGATGGCGTAGTCGACCTTGAACTGCTGGATGAAATCCACCGCCGCCTGGCCGACGATACCGCCGTCGCTGCGCACCGTACCGCCGGCCACCAGGACTTCGAAGTCAGCCTTGGCGCTGAGTTGCGCGGCGACGTGCAGATTGTTGGTGATGATCTTCAGGCCCTTGTGGTTCTGCAGCTCTCGGGCGATGGCTTCGGTGGTGGTGCCGATATTGATGAACAGTGAGGCGTGATCAGGTATCTGCGCCGCCACGGCTTCGGCGATACGCTGTTTTTCTTCGCGCATCTGCCCGGCGCGCATGCCATAGGCGGTGTTCTGAATGCTCGATGATTCGCACGCCGCGCCGCCATGGGTGCGACGCAACAGACCGTGCTCGGCCAACTGGTTGATGTCGCGGCGAATGGTCTGTGGGGTGACGGCGAAGGCTTGAGCCAGTTCATCGATGCTGACGTAGCCACGGTCGCGGGCGAGGTTGAGGATTTCGTGCTGGCGGGGAGCGAGATTCATGAGCGCTTCCTGTGATGGTCACCCATTATAGGCTGTAGATGCGGAGGATTTCGGCCTGTTAATGTAGGGCATCTTTCACAGCGTTTTCACATTCGAACATGACCCCAGCCATCGATCTGTTGAAAAAGGCCAAGGCCGAACACCGTGTGCATAGCTACCAGCATGACCCCAAGGCGCCGTCCTATGGGCTGGAAGCGGCGGAAAAGCTCGGCTTGGCGCCCGAATGCGTGTTCAAGACTCTGCTCGCGGCGACCGAGAAAGGCGAGCTTCTGGTGGCGGTGGTGCCGGTCGTCGGCAGTCTCGATCTCAAGGCGCTGGCCGCAGCGGCTGGCGCGAAGAAGGCCGACATGGCCGACCCGACTGCCGCGCAGCGCGCCACTGGTTATCTGGTCGGCGGCATCAGCCCGCTGGGGCAGAAGAAACGCTTGCGCACCTTTATCGACGAGACCGCACGCCAGCATCCCACCATTCACGTCAGTGGCGGCCGGCGCGGGCTGGAACTGGAACTCTCGGCCGAGACCCTGGCGCAACATACCCAGGGGCAGTTCGCCGCTATCGGCAAAGCCTGAACCGAGCAGTATGCTGCCAGCAAAATAAGCCAGTCTGCAGTCAACTGCAGTGAACGTTAGCAGATCATTGAAAAACGTAGGCGAGGCAGCCAGTGCAAGGAAAAAATAGGCGAAAAAGCGGAGTTTACGCGTTGTAAATGAGCATTTTGAGCCTGTTTTTGACGCAGCAATGGCAACGCAGGTAGTTTTTCAACAGCCTGCTACCGATAACAACAAGGAATCTTGCATGACCCAATACCTGCTAGCCATCGACCAGGGCACCACCAGCTCCCGCGCCATCATATTCAGTGCCCAAGGCTTGCCGGTTGCACGTGCCCAGCAGGAGTTCAAGCAGTACTTCCCGCAGGATGGCTGGGTCGAGCACGACGGCCAGGAAATCTGGCTGTCCACGCTCAAGGTCTGCCGCGATGCGATTGCCAGCAGTGGACTGCAGCCGGAAGCGATCGCCGCCATCGGCATCACCAACCAGCGCGAAACCACCCTGGTGTGGGATGCCGTCAGTGGCACGCCTATCCATCCGGCCATCGTCTGGCAGGATCGTCGTACCGCTGATTATTGCGGCGGGCTCAAGGATCAGGGCCATGAGGCGATGGTCTCGGCCAAGACCGGCCTGCTGATCGACCCGTATTTCTCTGCCACCAAGCTGCGCTGGATCCTGGAGAACGTTCCAGGTGCCCGTGAGCGAGCTGAGCGCGGTGAACTGCGTTTTGGCACCGTCGACAGCTTCCTGCTGTGGCGTCTGACCGATGGCAAGGTGCATCGCACCGATGCCAGTAATGCCTCGCGCACACTGATGTTCAATATCCATACCCAGCAGTGGGATGAAGAGCTGCTCAAGCTGTTCGAGATCCCCGCCAGCCTGTTGCCCGAGGTGCTCGATTGCTCCGCCGAGTTCGGTCACACCGACAGCGAGCTGCTCGGCGCCAGCATCCCGGTGCTGGGCATGGCCGGTGACCAGCAGGCGGCGCTGATCGGCCAGGCCTGCTTCGAGCCGGGCATGGTCAAGAGCACTTACGGCACTGGATGCTTCATGATCCAGAACACCGGCGATCAGCCGGTGAGCTCGAAAAATCGCCTGCTCACCACGGTCGGCTATCGCCTCGATGGCAAGGTCACCTATGCGGTCGAGGGCAGCATCTTCGTGGCCGGTGCGGCGGTGCAGTGGCTGCGCGACGGCATCAAGCTGATCAGCCATGCGCGCGACAGCGAGGCGCTGGCCGAGGCCACCGGTGAGGCCTGCGGCGTCTATCTGGTGCCAGCATTCACCGGCCTGGGTGCGCCGTATTGGGACCCCAAGGCGCGTGGCGCCATCTTCGGCCTGACCCGCGACACCGGGATCAAGGAGATCGTCACCGCCGGCCTGCAGTCGGTGTGCTACCAGACCCGCGACTTGCTCGAGGCCATGCGCCAGGACGGTGCCGCGGCACCCAGTGCGCTGCGTGTCGACGGTGGCATGGTGGAGAACAACTGGGTCATGCAGTTTCTTGCCGACATTCTTGGGGTCAGCGTCGAGCGCCCGGAGGTCACCGAAACCACGGCGCTCGGCGTCGCCTACCTGGCGGGTCTGAAGCTGGGCCTTTACCAGGACCTCAATGCCATCGCCAGCCACTGGCATCGTCAGCAGCGCTTCGAGCCGCGAATGAACGAGGCGCACCGTGAGCGTCTCTACGCCGGTTGGCTGGATGCGGTGAAACGTGTGCGCAGCGAGCCCTGAAGCACCCCTGGATCGTAGGAGCGGCTTTAGCCGCGATGCTCTCAGAGCATCTGGAAAACAGGAACTGTATCTGTTGCGGCTTACCCTGCGCAGGCATGCTGACGGCTCTCATCTGGCCAGGAATGCAGCATGCCTCTCGAATTCCATCAAGTTGACGCCTTTACCGACCAGCCGTTCGCGGGCAATCCCGCTATGGTCTATCGCCTGGATGCCTGGCTCGACGATACGTTGATGCAGCGTATCGCCGCCGAGCACAACCTGGCCGAGACGGCATTCGTGGTGAAGGAGGGCAGTGCCTGGCATATCCGCTGGTTCACCCCGGTCAGCGAAGTGCCGCTGTGCGGGCATGCCACCCTGGCTGCGGCCAAAGTGCTGTTCGACATCTATCAGGAACCGGCCGAGGTACTGGATTTCACCTGCTTGTCCGGAGCGCTGCAGGTCACCCGCCAGGGTGAGCGTCTGCAGCTGGATTTCCCAGTGCGCCCGGTATTGTCGGTGGCGGCGTTGCTACACTCCGACGTCGAGCGCGCGCTGGGTCAGCCTGCGCAGCAGGTCCTGGCTCTGCTGAATGCCGATGGCAGCGTGCAGGAGCTGATGGTAGTGCTGGCGTCCGAGGCGCAGGTGCGCAGTTTCACCGCCGATCTGCCGGCGCTGGCCACCCTGCCTGGGCTTGGTGTACTGGTGACTGCCAGCGGGCAAAAGCACGACTTCGTCTCGCGCTACTTCGCGCCGAGCATTGGTATCGATGAAGACCCGGTGACCGGCTCGACGCACTGCATGCTGGTGCCTTACTGGGCCGAACGCCTGGAGCGCAGCGAACTAAGCGCTTTCCAGTGTTCGGCGCGCGGTGGTGAGCTGCTCTGTCGTCTGGAGGGCGAGCGGGTCAAGATTGCTGGCCACGCGCGGCATATCGCCAGTGGCCAGCTGATGCTCTGATCAGTTGCTGCTGACCCGGCGCACGCCACCGGAGTCGCTGAGTTGCAATTGCGCGGCGACGCTGCCGAGAGCCGGGAAGGCCACCAGGTGATCGGCGGCGACGCGGATGCCTACCTCGTCGCCTGGCTGGTGATCGGCATGGCTGGGGAAGATCGATTCCAACTGACTGCCGGTCGGCAGTTGCAGGCGGTAGAGCGTGGCAGCGCCGAGGAAGGTCTTGCCGACGATGCGCGCCTTCAGTTCGCTGTGCTCGTCCGGGACGATGTCGTCCGGGCGCAGCAATACGTCCACCGCGCTGCCCTGAGCCCAGGTATAGGCGCGGTTGCCGCGGATCATGCCGAGCTCGGTCTGCACCGTTTCCGGGCCGAGCAACTGGCCGCGAATGAAGTAACCCTGACCGATGAAGCTGGCGACGAAAGGCGTCAGCGGCTCGTGATAGAGGTTGAACGGTGTGTCCCACTGCTCCAGGCGACCATCCTTGAACACACCGACGTGATCGCTGACGGCGAATGCTTCTTCCTGATCGTGAGTGACCAGAATGGCGCTGGTGCCACGCGCCTTGAGAATTTCTCGTACCTCATGGCTCAGGCGCCTGCGCAGTTCGCCATCGAGGTTGGAGAAAGGTTCGTCGAGTAGCAGCAATTTCGGTTCCGGCGCCAGAGCGCGCGCCAGGGCGACCCGTTGCTGCTGACCACCGGACAGCTCGTGCGGGTAACGTTTGGCCAGGTTACCGAGCTTGACCAGCTCCAGCAGTTCTTGAGTGGCGTGCTCGGCGTTGGGCTGCTTGCGGATACCGAAGGCGACGTTTTCCGCCACACTCAGGTGGGGGAACAGGGCGTAATCCTGGAACACCATGCCGATATGGCGTTTCTCCGGCGCAAGGGTAAAACCGGCGCGGGAAATCACTTCACCTGCCAGTTCGATCTCGCCTTCCAGGACTGGCTCGAAACCGGCGATGGCGCGCAAGGTGGTGGTCTTGCCGCAGCCCGATGGGCCGAGCAGGCAGCCGATGTCGCCAGGGTTGAGGTGCAGGTCGAGATCCTGCACCACCTTGTGGGCGTGGTAGCCGCAGTTCAGTCCGCGTAGCTGCAGCAGAGGCTGGCTCATGCGTGGTGGTACGCCGGTTCGACCAGCATCTCCAGCAGTGCCTTCTGGGCGTGCAGGCGGTTCTCGGCCTGATCCCAGGCAACCGAGCGCGGGTCGTCGAGCAGGTCGAAGCTGATCTCTTCGCCACGGTGCGCCGGCAGGCAGTGCATGAAGAGCACGTCTTCGGCGGCGGCGTCGAGCAGCTCGCGGGTGACCTGGTAGGGGCGGAACAACGCCATGCGCTGCTCGGCTTCGTCTTCCTGGCCCATGGAGGCCCACACGTCGGTGCTGACCAGATGGGCGCCGGCCACTGCTTCGCGCGGGTCACGCACGACCTGAACGCGCTCGCCAGCCTGGGCCAGAAAGCGCGCATCCGGCTCGTAGCCAGCAGGGCAGGCGACCTTGAGCTGGAAGTCGAACTGCATCGCCGCTTCGATATAGGAGTTGCACATGTTGTTGCCGTCGCCGATCCAGGCCACCGTCTTGCCGGTGATGCTGCCGCGGTGTTCGAGGAAGGTTTGCATGTCGGCCAGCAACTGGCAGGGGTGCAGATCGTCGGACAGGCCGTTGATCACCGGTACCTTGGACTTGGCGGCGAACTCGATGAGGTTGCCGTGGGCGAAGGTGCGGATCATCACCGCGTCGAGCATGCTCGACATGACGATGGCAGCATCGCCGATCGGCTCGCCACGGCCCAGTTGGGTGTCGCGCGGCGAGAGGAAGATGGCCTGGCCACCGAGCTGGATCATGCCGGCTTCGAAGGACAGGCGGGTGCGAGTCGAGGCCTTCTCGAAGATCATGCCCAGCACGCGATTCTTCAGCGGCTCGAAAAGTACCCCACGGTTGCGCAGATTCTTCAGCTCGATGCCTCGGCGGATCAGTCCCACCAGTTCGTCCGGTGTGTAATCCATCATCGAGAGAAAGTGTCTGACGCTCATCGTTAACTACCTTTATCACTACAGTTCGCAAGCCCGCAGTCGGGGATAAAACCGACAAAAACAGCAGAGCTTGCGGCAGGAGGCCGCAGGGTGCGACGAAACAGGGGAAGGCGCGATCTTATAAGGAAATGACGAGACGGCGCAAATTGCCGCCCGCAGGCATACAAAATCCTGTTTTGTAAGCCTTTTCCCAAAGCTGCGTGCGAGATGTCACAAAACTGACATCATCGCTTGCACCGCTCTAGACCGGGCCTCTAGGATGCCGCCGCCTTTCCAAGGCAATGCATTGCCCCCGCAACGGGGACATCCATGGAATATATGTGCAAAGGAGTTTTGCATGAAACACGTAGCCTACGCCGCCGCTTTCTCCGCTCTCGCCCTGCTGACTGGCTGTGCCAGCCAGAACGTTAGCCAGCCGACCGTTCCGCTGAACGGCACCGTGCAAACTAACCTCAAGGCCGACGTGAAAGTGGGCGAGCCCATCTCCGGTCAATCTTCGGTGAACATCCTGTTCGGTGTGTTCAAGCTGGGTGGTGACACTCAGTTCGCCGATGGCGTGACCTACGGTGGTGGTGAGGGTGGTTTCGCGCTGGGTCTCGACCCGGTCGCTTCCGCCAAGTCCGCAGCTGCCTACAAGGCAGTCAAGGCCTCGGGTGCCGACGTGATCGTCGCCCCGCGTTACGAAGTGAACGTTCAGGATTACTTCGTGTACAAGACCGTTAGCGTCAACGTTACCGGCAACAAGGGCACCGTGACCTCCATCCGTTAATTCGGACAGTCGCGACCCTGAATCGGCAGGCTTGATGCCTGCCGATTCATGAGACGAACGCTGCTGGCGTCGTCTCCGCGCTCGGCCCATAGTTCATGACCTGCGACCTGACCGGTCGTCTCGGATCAGAACAAGAGGCCAGGCCATGACCAAGTCCCTCCATTACCGTGCGTGCCATCTGTGCGAAGCCATCTGTGGGCTCGCCATCGAAACCGAAGCTCAAGCTGACGGCAGCACGCAGATTCGCTCGATCAAGGGCGATGCCCAGGACAGCTTCAGCCGCGGCCATATCTGCCCCAAGGCTGTTGCGCTGCAGGACATCCAGAACGACCCCGACCGTATCCGCCAGCCCATGCGCCGCGTTGGCGAGCAGTGGCAGGCCATCGGCTGGGACGAGGCCTTCGATCTGGTGGCCGAGCGCCTGAGCACAATCCAGGCGGCGCATGGGCAGAACGCCGTGGCCGTGTATCAGGGCAATCCCAGCGTGCACAACTACGGGCTGATGACCCACAGCAACTACTTCCTCGGTCAGCTGAAAACCCGAAATCGCTTCTCCGCTACCTCGGTCGATCAGTTGCCGCACCACCTGACCAGCCTCCTGATGTACGGCCACGGCCTGCTGATTCCGATTCCCGATATCGATCACACCGATTTCATGCTGATTCTTGGCGGCAACCCGCTGGCCTCCAACGGCAGCATCATGACCGTGCCGGATGCGGAGAAGCGCCTGAAGGCCATACAGGCGCGTGGCGGCAAACTGGTGGTGGTCGACCCGCGGCGCAGCGAAACCGCGGCCATCGCCGACCAGCACCTGTTCGTGCGCCCCGGCAGCGATGCCGCGCTGCTGCTGGCGCTACTCAACACCCTGTTCGAGGAAGGCCTGACGCGCGACAGCCATCTGCCGGTGGAAGGGTTGGAACAGGTGCGTGAGGCGATTGCCGGCTTTGATGCGCAAGCCATGAGCGCACGTTGTGGGGTGCCGGCCGAAACCATTCGGCAACTGGCGCGGGATTTCGCCGCTGCCGACAAGGCCGTCTGCTACGGGCGTATGGGCGTTTCCACCCAGGCGTTCGGCACGCTTTGTCAGTGGCTGGTGCAGGTGATCAACCTGGTCACCGGCAACCTCGATCGCGCAGGCGGTGTGCTCTGCACAACGCCGGCGGTGGACCTGGTGGCGAGCACCTCGGGCGGGCATTTCAACCGTTGGCAGAGCCGGGTTTCCGGCTTGCCGGAATACGGCGGCGAGCTGCCGGTCTCGGCGCTGGCCGAGGAGATGCTGACGCCCGGCGAAGGGCAGATTCGTGCGCTGGTCACCGTGGCCGGCAACCCGGTGCTGTCAACGCCCAATGGGCGGCAACTGGAGCAGGCGCTGGACGGTCTGGAGTTCATGCTCTCGGTGGATTTCTACATCAACGAGACCACTCGCTACGCCGACCTGATCCTGCCGCCGACCGCGCCGCTGGAGCATGATCACTACGACACCACCTTCAATGTGTTCGCGGTGCGCAACGTCACCCGTTTCAACGAGGCGATCCTGGCCAAGCCGGACGGCGCGCTGCACGACTGGGAAATCTTCGTCGGCCTGGCCAAGGCCTTCGCGGCGCGCAATGGCCTTGAGCTGAAACCGACCATGGCGCCTGAGCAGATGATCGATATGGGCCTGCGTTTCGGCCCCCATGGTGATAGTAGCGAGCGCAAACTCAGCCTGGCGGCTTTGCGCGAGCAACCGCATGGGCTCGACCTGGGACCGCTGCAACCGAATCTTGCTGCGCGTCTGAAAACGCCGAGCAAGGCGGTGCAGGCCGCGCCTGAGCTGTTGCTGGCCGATCTGGCACGTTTCGCCGAGCAGCAACAACCGGCTGCTCATGAGCTGCTGCTGATCGGCCGTCGCCATGTGCGCAGCAACAACTCCTGGATGCACAACTATCACCGTCTGGTGAAGGGCAAGCCGCGTCATCAGTTGCTGATGAATCCGGCGGACCTGGCCAGTCGTGGCTTGGTCGATGGCCAGCGCGTAAGTGTGCGCTCGCGGGTCGGCAGCATCGAGGTAGAGGTGGCAGCCAGCGATGAGGTGATGGCGGGTGTGGTCAGTCTGCCCCACGGCTGGGGCCATGCCCGACCCGGCGTGCAGATGGATATCGCCCGCGCGCAGCCGGGCGCCAGTGCCAATGATCTGACTGACGAGCGCCAGCTCGATGCGCTGTCCGGCAATGCGGTGCTCAATGGCGTGCCGGTGGAGGTGGTGGCTGCGTAGCCCGAATGAAATCCGGGGTTGTCTCGACGTGATGGGGGGGATGGCAAGGCCGAGCATTGCGCTCGGTTTTTCGCTACAATCGCGCCACCGTGGCGACCGTCGGGTCGCGAAGTCTATGCTGAGGTGCCCCATGGATATCATCGAAACCATCAAAGAGCAGATCGCCAACAACACCGTTCTGCTGTACATGAAAGGCTCGCCCAACGCGCCGCAGTGTGGCTTCTCTGCCCGTGCTGCCCAGGTGGTGATGGGCTGCGGCGAGAAGTTCGCCTACGTCGACATCCTGCAGAACCCGGAAATCCGCGCCAACCTGCCGAAGTACGCCAACTGGCCGACCTTCCCGCAGCTGTGGGTCGGTGGTGAGCTGGTCGGCGGTAGCGACATCCTCACCGAGATGTATGAGAAGGGCGAGCTGCAGACCCTGATCAAGGATGCCGTGAGCAAAGCCGGCGCCTGATCACTGCTCGTGCAAAAAAGAACCCGCCTAGGCGGGTTCTTTCGTTTCTGCCAGCAGCTTTCTATTTCTGCAGCCACTGGCCGTTCAACTGGATGAACTGGCCCTTGGGCGTGCGCTCGATGGCCTTCTTGCCGGCGATGGCTTCCACGTCGTTCAGGCTGATGCCATTGTCCTGTGCCACCTTCTGATACTCGGCGCGACGCGCCTGGTTGATCAGGCGGGCAATTTCGTCGGCCTGGCCGCCAGGCTTGACCACGCCCAGGTAGCCGTTGGGTTGCTCGCCGAGCTGGCCGCTGGCCTTGGCTTCGCCCAGGGCACTCATGGCCTGGTTGAGGTTCAGTGCGTACGCCGGCAGGCTCAGGCTCAATGCCAGCAGCAGGGTCGAAATGTATCGAATCATCGTCTCTCTCCGTAGAACCTGTGCGGCGGGCTCAAAACAGACCACTGTCTTCGTTGAATACACTGTCCAGCGCCTTGTCCACCTTGATGTAGATTTCGTGCTCGACCTTGACGTTCAGGTTGATGTTGATCGGTTCGTTCGGCATCGCCAGTTGTACCGTCGGGGTACAGGCCTGGCACAGCAGCCCCAGGCTCAGGACTGCGAGGAGGCGGTACGTGCGCATGGCGCTACTCCTTTGGTTCTTGGGGGACACGCTGGCGCATCCATTGCTGAATCCGTTGCTGGATGATGCCACTGACCTTGTCGGTCAGCTGCAGGCTGGCCAGCAAGGCAGGGATGTCTTCTTCCAGATTGATGTTGAAATGGATGGGCCGACCTTTCTCGATGGCCGGGTTCTGTCCATGCAGGCGCATGCCCAGCCGCAGTGTGCCGGACTGATCATAGTCGACGCTACTGCTGAGCAGATCGTAGTGGAAGTCTTCCAGCGCGTCGGTGACCAGCTTCATGCCTGGGTTGGCCTGCCCCATGGCGCGGATGCGCGGTGAATGAAAACTCAGTTGTCCACCCGGGGGCCTGGCTTCGATCAGGCCCTGTTCGATACTGATGGCGTCAGCCAGGCGCAGCGGCAGGGTGCCGTCGATCAGCCCGCTACCGGCCAACCCTTCGGCTGGGTAGACGCGAAACAGCTCTTGCAGATCCAGGCCACTGAGCCGCAGGGGCAGCAACTGACTGGGTTGTTCCAGTGCCCAGGTCGCCGGTGCCAGGCTCAGGCTGCCGCCGAGAATGCCCAGTTCGGCGCGCTGGTGGGTCAGGCTGCCTGCCAGTGGTCGTTGCAGGCTGGCCTGGTAGCTGGCCTGCAGCCGCAGGGGGCCGAGCTCGATGCCGGGATCGAGCTGCTTGGCACTCAACTGAGGCAGGTCGAGGCGAAGTCGGTCGCCGTTCAGCTGCAGCTGTAGCTCTGCATCGAGACCACTCAAGGTGGAGCGGTCGTAGATGCCGGCCAAACCCTTGCCAGTCAGGCTGGCCTTGAGTTGCAAGGGCTTGTCACTGGGTAGTTGCAGGTCGGCCTCGGCCTGTACGCGGCCGTTGTCCAGCGCCAGCAGCGGTGGCCAGTCGGCCAGGGTTTGTGCCAGTGGGTTGCCGGCGCGCAGGAACAGCTCGTCCAGAGTGGCAGTCAGGTTCAGCGCATTGGCCGTGTTGTTCAAGCGCAGGGCCATGCTCAGGCCCGAATCGGCCAGCAGTGCACCGTCTAGGGTCTGGCTGCCGGCGTCGGCGTTGACGCGTCCCTGCCATTGCCAGCCCTGGGCCTGCAATTGTGGATGGTGCAGACGCTGGATGCGCAGGCCCAGCGGGCCGGACAGGGTCGGTGTGCTTGGGGGGCCGCTCAGGGTGATGCCGGCCAGCGTCGCCTGCGCTTGCTGCAGGTCAAGCTCGGCGCCGCGCAGGCGCAGGCGCAGGCGCTGGACGTCGAGGCGTGAGCTGTCGGCCAGACTGAGCCGCAACTGCTGCTGCGTGACGTTGCCTTTGAGGCCAAGACTCAGATGCAGGGCATCGAGACGGCTGTCAGCCAGATCCATGCGTTTGCTGCGCGCCTCGACCTGCAGGTGTCGAACGTCGAGTGCCCAGTCGGAGGATTGGTGCAGGGCAAGCTCGGCATCTGCCTGCAGTTCCAGCGGGCCGTGGCCGCTGACGTTCAACAGCAGGGCCAGCGCCTCATCGGCATCGCCCTCCAGAGGCGCGAGGTGCAGTTGCAATTGCTGCGGACGCAGGCCGCTCGGCAGCGACGCCAGCCAAGGTGCGTCCTGCGTGTCGAGCTGCAGTTGAGCGTTCAAACGCCGGGCCTGCCATCTGCCCAGGGTATTGCTGAGATCGAGCGCCAGCTCACCGCTGACCAGGCCGACGCCGGGAAGCGGCCAAGGCTGCGGTAGCTGCGCATCGACCCGCAGCCACCCGGAGGTGGCCATCAGTTCGCTGAACGTAGGGGGGACCTGCGGTACCTGCAACTGCCACTGGGCGTTCATCCCGGCCTGCCGGGGCGTGGCCGGCAGAGCGTCAGCGTCGAGTAGCGTCCATTCGCTCAGCCATTCGGCGAGCCAGGCCATATCCTGCAGAGCGGTAACCTCAAGCTCGCCGCTCCATTGCAGGGCATCGGCCTGAGCCTGCAAGTCGCTATGCAGGGCGATCTGCGGTTGATCATCGAGATGCAGGTTCAACTGCAGCTGTCGCGGGCTGTTCAGCTCTCTGCCCAGCCCCTGCAGTTGTGCTTGCAACTTCGCCCTGTGGGCTGCGCGCAACAGCAGCGTATGTAACTGCAGGGTATCGTCCAGCAGTCGTAGGTCGACGTCGCCCTGCAGTATGCAGCGGCCGCTGGCGCAGGGCAGTTGCGCTTGGGCGTTGCGCAGTTCGATGTGCCGTGGAAGCCATGGCAGGGTATTGCTCAGGGGCTGCAGTAGACGGCTCAGATCGTTGTCGCTCGGGCTTTCGGATTCTCCCTGCGCAGGCTGCCACGACAGGCGCAGGTCCTGTGCAACCAGGCGGTAGCGAGGCGCCTCACTGGCCAGCCAGTAGAGTTGCAGCTGTCCGCTTTGCACCAGCAGTTCGCCGTCGCGGCGTTGTACCAGGCTTGCATCCTGGAACTGCAGGCCTCGCCAGGAAAGGCTCAGTCGCTGCCAATCCAGTTCTATGTGCTGTTCCTCGAGCAGTTGCTGCACGCGGTAGCCGACATAGCAGGCCAGTAGCGACAGCAGCGCCAGTATCGCTACGCAGGTGCTCAGCCAGAAACGCCGGCGACTCATGAGTGTTCCTTGCTCGGTGCGGTCCACTGGACGGTACCCCATGCTCGAGTGAGTGCCAAGCGGCTTTCCGTGCTATTGTGTATTTACAGCTTTAAATATTTATTTTGTCGTAAACGAGCTAAGGAGGATGTGATGAGTGCTGTGACTCGCTCTCAGCCCGATGCCGATTCGGTACTGGCTAAAGCCCTGATCAATACCCGTGAGCAACTGGGGCTGACGCAGCAGGAGCTGGCCGACATCGTAGGCGTCCATCGCAGTGCCATCAGCCGCTGGAACGAGCAGGGCGGTTTGCGTCCGCAGAGCAAGACCGGCGAGCTGGCGCTGTTGCTGATTCGCGTCTATCGCGCGCTGTTTGCCCTGTTTGGTGGCAATCAGCAGGACATGCGCCATTTCCTACGCACCGAAAATCGCCATCTGGCAGGCATTCCGCTGCAGCAGATGAGTCAGGTGCAGGGGCTGGTGCGTGTTGTCGAGTATCTGGACGCCATTCGCGGCAAGGTCTGAAAGCCAATAAGTCCTGCTGCATCGAGAACGGGCTCGGTAGGCTGCGTACGACCAGCGAAGTTCGTCCGAAGGGGTGTTTGCGGCGGGTCAAAATACTGTATAAATATACAGATTAGCGGCTCTGACCATTGCTTGCCTGTTGTGATCAGCCGGAGGCTGTCACTAACCCAGCGCCTTGTACGGCTCCAGCGTCGCGATGCCTTTAGCAGGCTCTACCCTTGGGAGGTATCGCCATGGATATCTGGCAACTATGTGACGGCGAGCGACAGGTGCGACCGCTGCGCGGCAAGCTGTTGCGCATGGTGGAAAGCCAGGCGCAGGTTGCGACCCTGCAACTGGTGGATAACCTGGCCGAACAGGCCCTGCTCGAGGAACTGCTCGAGAGCAGCAAGCCGCCGCTGCCTGAAGCCGCCGAGCCGTTGCACTACCTGCTGAAGACGCCGTTTCGTTATCCGCCGCTGCGTTGGGGCTCGCGCTTCGGCACCGTGCACGAACCCAGCCTGTTCTACGCCGCTCAGCGTCTGGAAACGGCGATGGCCGAGGCCGCCTACTACCGTTTCGTATTGTGGAACGGCATGGTCGTGCCGCCGCCCAGTGGCCGCATCCTCTCCGAGCATTCGACCTTCGAGGCGCGTTACCGCGTCGAGCGAGGTATCCAGTTGCAACAGCCGCCTTTCGATCAACACGGCGCACTGTTGGCTCACCCTAGTGATTACAGCGTGCCTCAGCGTCTCGGTACGTCGATGCGCGCGGCGGGCATTCAGGCTTTCGAGTACCGCTCGGCACGCTGCCCTGACGGTGGCAGCAATGTGGCGCTCTACGTACCGGCTGCGTTCGCGGAGAAGCGTCCGCGTAATCTGACGGCCTGGTTGTGTGAAACCACGAGCGAGTACGTGGCGTTCAAGCATGCGCAAACGCCGGATCAACCACGGCTGTTTCACTGGGAGCAGTTTCTGGTGCAGGGGCAATTGCCGCACCCCGCGTAACGCCTGCGCTGGCGCGTCAGATGCCCCGAAACAGAGCGCTGCGCGGATCTGTCGCAGGGAGTTGTGCACAATGCTGAAGCAGGCTGTCATATCACTGTCAGAAACGCCGCTAAACGCTTGATTTTTCGTGGTTGATTTTTAAGTCAATGAAAAATATGAATTTTTTTCGTTGGTGAAAAAATCGACAGTTTGACTGAGAGCCCCACCGCATCAGGCCTGTGACTTCTTTCGCCCAAGTTGTTCACGGAGTTATCCACAGCTTCTGTGGATTGTGAGGGAACTCTTTTCTGCAGCCGCAAACGATCCGGCAGGCAAGACTTTACCTTCGAGAAAAAAGGAGTAGAGTGGCGCGCCCCGGCAGTCACCCCCCTTTATTTATGCCTCGCGCTTTGCCTTCTTCATCCCCTGCAACTCGTCCCGGTTCTTCTCGCCTGCCCATGCGCGTTGCGCTGTGGCTGCTCGACAGCCCGCGTCTGGGACAAACACCGAGCGTCAAACGCATCGCCGGCAACCTGCTCAAGCAGCCTGCCCGCAAGGGCTGTGTGCAGGCGCAAAGTCGGTTGGGCCAATTGCTCTGCCGCGACTGCGGAAATACCCGTGATCGCCGCATCGGTTATGAACTGCTACGCCAGGCTGCTCGCGCGGGCGATCGCAGTGCTCAGCTGGAGCTGGAGCGTCTGTCGCGCTGATTGCGTGCTGGCCCCGTGTAAATCGCCGGCGGGTATACTGCACGGCGGTCAAACATGGAGCGTCTATGCCAATCGATCCCCTCTCTCTCGCCATCGGCACCGTCGTTGCGCTGGTTCCGTTATTGGCTGGCCTTTGGTCCTTGCAGCGCCGGCTGGCTCGCGCGCAAGGCGAGCAGGCGCTGCTGCAGGAACGCCTGGAGCATGCGCAACTGAGCCAGGCCGGTTTGCTGGCTCAGCTCGATGCCTGTCGCGCCGAGTTGGCCGAAGTCAGCGAGATCAAGGTGGAGCAGCAGACCGAGTTGGCCGGCCTGCGTCGTGAGAACGAGTTGCTGCAGCAGGAGCGGCAGATTGCCCGTGAGGCGGCGCAGTCCTGGAATCAACAGCGCGAACGCAACGAAGCCGAATTGCGTCGGCTCACCGCCGAGTGTGCGGCGCTGGCTGCCGAGTTGCAGGAAAACCGCGATAACCAGCAACAGCGCCTCGACGATCTGCAGGGCGCGCGCAACGAGCTGCGCGCGCAGTTCTCCGAACTGGCGACGAAGATCTTCGATGAGCGCGAGCAGCGTTTCGCCGAGACCAGCCAGCAGCGCCTCGGCCAGTTGCTCGACCCACTCAAGGAGCGCATCCAGGCATTCGAGAAGCGCGTCGACGAGAGTTATCAGCAAGAAGCGCGCGAGCGTTTTTCCCTGAGCAAGGAATTGGAGCGTCTGCAGCAGCTCAACCAGCGCCTGGGCGACGAGGCGACCAATCTGACCCGTGCACTCAAGGGCCAGAAGACTCAGGGCAACTGGGGCGAGTTGGTGCTGGAGCGGGTGCTGGAGCATGCCGGCCTGGAGAAAGGGCGTGAATACCACACTCAGGTCAGCCTCAAGGGCGCTGGTGGCGAGCGCTTTCAGCCTGACGTGCTGATCCGCCTGCCGGGAGACAGGCAGGTGATCGTCGATGCCAAGGTCAGCCTCAGCGCCTACCAGCAGTATGTCGCGGCTGCGGACGAGCCGATTCGCCAGCAGGCGCTCAAGCAACACCTGATCTCGCTGCGCAGCCACCTCAAGGGCCTCTCCGGCAAGGATTACCAGCGCCTCGAAGGTTTGCACAGCCTGGATTTCGTCCTGCTCTTCGTGCCCATCGAGGCGGCCTTCGCCGCGGCGTTGCAGGCCGAGCCGGACCTGTTCCGAGAGGCCTTCGAGCAGCAGGTGGTTATCGTCAGCCCGACCACCTTGCTGGCTACCCTGCGGGTGATCGACAGCCTCTGGCGTCAGGAGCGTCAGGGCCAGAATGCGCGCGAGATCGCCGAGCGTGCCGGCCAGCTGTACGACAAGTTCGTTGCCTTCGTCGCCGATCTGGACGAGATGGGCAGCCGTCTGCAGCAATTGGACAAGGCGTACGCCAGTGCCCGCAACAAGCTGGTGGATGGTCGCGGCAACCTCATTGGCCGTGTGGAAAACCTCAAGCTGCTGGGCGCTCGCGCAAGCAAGAGCCTGCCAGGCGAGTTGCTCGAGCGCTCTGCCGATCTGCCGGCGCTGGACGAACTGGGCGAGTGAGCGATTTCTACCCGCTAGCGCAGGGGCGCTTGCTCGGGTTGTGTGCGAGGACGGGCCTGCTCCAGTCTGCTGACGTAGCCGCGCAGCCAGCCGGCCAGGGCGTTGGGCTCGGCCAACAACTGCCAGTGGCCGGCGCGGACTTCGCGACGGGTCAGTAGGGGCGCCCAGTGCTGCAGATCTTCGAACAGCTGTGGGCGTACGAAGCGGTCGTTCAGCGGCACGATCAGTTGCACTGGCACGCGGGTGCTGCGCGAGCGCGGCCTGAGCAGGCTGCGCATGAAATTGGCGCGATACAGCTGCACACCGCGCATGCCATCACTGCGCTGCGTAGGGCTCGCTGGCAGATTGCCCACACCTTCGAGGCGGCGCAGCAGCCAGGGCCAGGTGCGATCCAGGCCCAGACGCCAGCACAACTCCGGCAGCAGTGGGGTGTGGAAGAAAGCGATGTACCAGGAGCTGAGCAACTGCCTCAGCGCCTGCAGTAGTGCATCAGGGCGACGCAGACTCAGGCGCTGGCGCATCCAGTGGCCGACATGGTCGAGGCAAGGGCCGGAGATGCTGGTGTAGGACGCCAGCTGCGGCTGCATGCGTGGCTCGGTTACTGCCTCCCAGCTCTGGATCGAACCCCAGTCGTGAGCGACCAGATGCACCGGGCGCTCCGCACTGGTGGCCTGCACCACCGCTTCGAGATCGCGACCCAGTTGCTCCAGACGGTAGTCGCGCAGCCGTTTCGGCACCTCGGATGCACCGCAGCCACGCACATCATAAGCGACGATCCGGTAGTCGGCGGCCAGCTCGCGGATCAGCGGCCGCCAGATCTCGTGATTGTCCGGATAACCATGCACCAGCAGCAGGGTTGGGGCGTCAGCCTTTTCCCAGACATAGGTACGCAGGCGCAAGCCGTCGCTATCCACGTCCAACTGTCGAGGTGACAGTTCATCCCGCGACAGTGGCGCGTTCATCGCAGGAAATCGAATGGTTGGGCGAACAGGAACATGGCTGGCTCCACGAATGACGATTGCATCGCTCGGTGTAAGGGCCATTGTTGAGTGCTGGCTTGCCTCTGCCTAGCCCTGTTGGGCTGGCGTTACGAAAGTGCCAGTAACCTCTGTGCCGCTCTGAAACAGGGGGTTGGGCGATCCTGGAAGGTTTCGTGCAGCGCCAGTGCCTGGCAAGTCCAGTCCTTGGTTGGGGCTCTCGAAGGCAGGGTTGCCGCGAGTCGCGAAACCGCGCGAACGTGTCCGGCCATTGCTACCGGCTTGCTGCCGCGCGGTCAGATTGATGAAGTGCCGCGTATTTGCCTGCGTCGCGTACCCCGCCAGCGATGGCGCCTGGTGCGCCAATGCCGGTGGGGGACGTCGCGGTAGAGGTGGCAAACCTTCAGCAGTGGTCCCGCCCTGTGGAAAACATTCGGCCCCCTAGCCGCGCAACACCAGATGACGGCTGAGCAGGGCGCGCAGTGCGGCCGGCTTGACCGGCTTGGGCAGGTAGTCGAGGCCGGCGGCGTGTACCTCGGCAACCAGCTCCGGGCGACCGTCAGCGCTGATCACCACGCCCGGAACCGGTTCGCCCAGGCGCGTGCGTAGCCAGGCCATCAGCTCGGTACCGGTTTCGCCCTCGTCGAGGTGATAGTCGACCAGCGCCAGCTGCGGGTGCACATCTTCGCTGAGCAGGTGCTCGCACTCCAGACGATTGCGCGCTGTCCACACCTGGCAGCCCCAGCGTGACAGCAGGCTGTACATGCCGGTGAGGATGCTGTCTTCGTTGTCGATGCAGATTACCTGGGTGCCCTGCAGGGGTTGGCCATCCACTGCCGGTACGACTGGGCCTTGCGGTTTCGGCGCCGGTTTTCTCGCCAGCGGCACGCTGACGCTGAACACGCTGCCTTTGCCTGGCCAGGAACGCACTTCCAGGCGGTGGGCGAGCACGCGGCACAGGCCGTCGGCAATCGCCAGGCCCAGTCCCAGGCCTTTCTCTGCGCGCGTCTGGTGACTGTCGAGGCGCTTGAACTCCTCGAAGATCACCTTGCGCTTGTCTTCGGGGATACCCATGCCGCGGTCCCAGACTTCCAGGCGCAATTGTCCGCCTTCACGGCGCACGCCCAGCACCACGCGGCCCTTGGCGTAACGGAAGGCGTTGGTCAGGAAGTTCTGCAGGACCCGGCGCAGCAGCTTGATGTCGCTATCGATCCACTGGCGACTGCCGTGCACGCGCAGGTCGATACCCTGTTCGGCAGCCAGCACGCCAAACTCGGCGGCGAGGGTATCGAACAGGCTGGAGAGGGCGAAGGCGTGACGATCCGGGGTGATTCGGCCGTTTTCCAGACGTGAGATGTCCAGCAGGTCGGTGATCAGGTCCTCTGCCGAACGCAACGAGCTGTCCAGATGCCGGACCAGCTCCTGGGCTTCGTTGGGCAGGGCGTCATCCTGGTGGGCCAGCGCGGCTGAGAACAGCCGGGCTGCGTTGAGCGGCTGCATCAGGTCATGGCTGACCGCGGCGAGGAAGCGTGTTTTCGACTGGTTGGCGGCTTCGGCGTGGGCCTTGGCTTCGGTCAGTGCCTGATTCAGCTTCGACAGCTCATGGGTGCGTTCGGCAACCCGTCGTTCGAGGCTTTCGTTGGCGTCCTTGAGGGCGCGCTCGGCTTCGCGGAACTCGGTGATGTCGGTGAAACTCATGACGAAACCACCACCGGGCATGGGGTTGCCGATCAGCTCGATCACCCGGCCGTTGGGGAATACCCGTTCATAGCTGTGTGCCGTGCCCTGGCGCATCCAGTACAGACGCTTGGCGACGTTCTCCTCCAGGTCGCCGCTGCCGAGCATGCCGCGTTCGGCATTGAAGCGGATGATCTCGGCAATCGGCCGACCGACGTAGATCAGGCCCTCGGGGTACTCGAACAACTCCAGATAACGGTGGTTCCAGGCCACCAGGCGCAGGTTCTGGTCAACCACGCTGATGCCCTGGGTAATGTTCTCGATCGCACCCTGCAGCAGGGCGCGGTTGAACTGCAGCACCTCGCTGGCTTCGTCGACGATGCGCACCACATCCTCGACCTGCATCTCACGGCCTTCGATGGCGGCCTTGACCACCGCGCGGGTCGAGGAGGCGCCCAGCACACCGGCAAGCAGACGTTCGGTGTGGGCGATCCACTCGCTATTGGCCGGCTGGTTGGGATCGAAGTCCTTGCCTTTGCCCTGGCGCAGGGCGAAGCGGTTGAAGCTCTGGCGTGCGCGTTCTTCGCCGACGAAACGGCTGGACAGCATCAGCAGGTCGGCCACCTGCACTGCCAGCAGGCTGCGGTTGCTGGGTTTGGTGCCCAGGTCATGGCCGATGAAGCGCCCGGCCTGCCAATGCTCGGAAACGCGGGTACGCGAGAACCAGGAAACCCAGGCGAACAGCAGCAGGTTGCCGGTCAGTGACAGCACCACGCCACGCGTCAGCGGATCAACCTGCAGGCCGATGGGGGCGTAGAGCAGGGTGGTCAGGCCGGGGAAGCTGTCCAGCGACCAGCCCATGCCGCGTGCCGCCAGTGGCAGTACCAGGGTGTAGAACCAGAGCATGGCACCGAAGATCAGGCCGGCGAACACGCCGCGGCGGTTGGCCTGTTTCCACACCAGCGCGCCGAACATGGCGGGGGCCAGTTGGCCAATGGCGGCAAACGACACCTGGCCAATGGTGGCCAGGCTGGCGCCTTCGCCGAGCAGGCGGTAGCAGACATAGGCCAGCAGCAGGATCAGCACGATGCTGACCCGGCGCGCGGTGAGCATCCAGTGACGGAAGGCCTCGAACGGCCGCTCGGTGCTCTGCCGGCGCAGCAGCCAGGGTAGCAGCATGTCGTTGGAGATCATGGTCGACAATGCCACCGAGGCGACGATCACCATGCCGGTAGCGGCCGACGCGCCGCCGATGAAGGCCAGCACAGCCAGACTTGGATGGGCTTCGGCCAGCGGCAGGCTGATGACGAAGGAGTCCGGTGTCACGCCTGCCGGCAGCAGCATCTGCCCGGCGAGGGCGATAGGCACGACGAACAGCGCAGCCAGCATCAGGTAGGCGGGGAATACCCAGCGCGCCAGGCCCAGGTCCTTGGGCTCGATGTTCTCCACCACGGTGACGTGGAACTGCCGCGGCAGACAGATGATGGCGATCATCGCCATGCCGGTCTGCACCAGCATCGCCGGCCAGTTCACCGCCTCGTTCCAGAAGGCGTCCAGCTCGGCGGTGTTGTGTGCCTTGTCGAGCAGATCGTGGAAGCCGTTGTACAGGCCGAAGGTGACGAAGGCGCCAACGGCGAGGAAGGCCAGCAACTTGACCAGCGACTCGAAGGCAATCGCCAGCACCATGCCGCGATGGTGCTCGGTGACGTCTAGGTTGCGGGTGCCGAACAGAATGGTGAACAACGCTAGAGCCAGTGACACGATCAGCGCGGTGTCCTGAGCGCTGGTGCCGGTGTCCTGGGCATGTACACCGATCAGCAGATTGACGCCGAGCACGATGCCCTTGAGCTGCAGGGCGATGTAGGGCAACACGCCGACCAGGCAGATCAGCGCCACCACGATGGCCAGCGACTGCGACTTGCCGTAGCGCGCGGCGATGAAGTCGGCGATGGAGGTGATGTTCTCCTGCTTGCTGATCATCACCATCTTCTGCAGTACCCAGGGCATGGTCAGCAGCAGAATGGTCGGCCCGAGGTAGATCGGCAGGAACGACCATAGCTGTTCGGCTGCCTGGCCGACGGCGCCGAAGAAGGTCCAGCTGGTGCAGTAAACGGCCAGCGACAGCGAGTACACCCAGGCACGGATCTTCGGCGGCATAGGCGTGCTGCGGCGGTCACCATAGAAGGCGATGGCGAAAAGAATGGCCATGTAGATCAGGGCGACCGCGGCGATCAACCCGGGGGACAGCGACATGCAGACTCCGAAACGCACAGTGAAACGAAATGAGCCTGGCCGCCGAGGCGAGGCCGATGTTGATCAGTGTTGCACAAAGCCGGGCGCTGTCGGCTGCGACCAAGGTCGCAGCCAAGCAGACGTGCTTTGCGACGGGACTCGATTGTGCAGCAGCGCAGGGGCTGATAGCTTGGCGCGTTTGCGATTCTGCCCAAGGAAGGACCCTGAGGAAGCTCTATGTTCAAGCCGCAGCTGGTGACTTTGCAACGTGGCGCTCTGCGCCTGGAACCGCTCTCTGACGCGGATATCCCCGCGCTGGTGGCGCTGGCCGAAGCCAACCGGGAGGAACTGCTGTACATGAGCGGCACCCAGCGACTGGACTGGTACCGCAGCGCCCTGGCCGATATGCGCGAGCAGCGGGCACTGCCGTTCGTCATTCGTCTGGGTGACGAGTTGGTAGGCACCACCCGCTTTGCCGACTTCATGAACACCCTGCCGGCTTGTGAAATCGGCTGGACCTGGCTCGACCGCGGCCAGCATGGCAGCGGGTTGAACACCAGCATCAAGTACTTGATGCTCAAGCACGCTTTCGAAAATTGGGGCATGGTTCGCGTGCAACTGAAAACCGCCGCCAGCAACCTGCGTTCGCAACGCGCCATCGAGAAGCTTGGCGCCGTTCGTGAAGGGTTGCTGCGCAACCATCGCCGCCTGGCTGATGGCCGACTCGATGACACCGTGCTGTACAGCATCACCGACCTGGAATGGCCGGCGCTGCGTGGGGCCATGGAGGCGGGCTTCAACGCCTGAGCCTGATGCACAGTCGCGAGCAGACCCGCTTCTGGCAAGCTTCCGCATTGAGCGGCGTCGAGCTGTTGCAGGCGCGCTACCTTGAACAGCGCTTCGCGCCCCACGTGCATGAAGGTTTCGTGTTCACCGTGATCGAGCATGGCGCCCAGCGCTTTCGTCATCGCGGTTGTGATCATCTGGCCCCACAGGGCAGCATGGTGCTGATCAACCCGGACGAAGTGCACACTGGCTCCAAGGCGCACGAAGACGGTTGGCGCTATCGCGGTTTCTATCCCGACAACGCCCAGGTTCTGGGGGCGCTGCAGGAGCTGGGCCTGGCCAAGGCTGGCATGCCGTCGTTTGCCTTCAGCGTGCTGCATGATCCACGTTTGCATGCGGCCTTTCTGCAACTGCACCAACTGCTCGAGGGTGGTGCTGAGGCGCTGCAGCAGCAACTGGCCTGGCGTGAGGCGATTCTGCTGCTGTTTCAGCACCATGCGCAGCTTGCCGAACCACCTGCGCCTGGGCGTGAGCCCTGGGCAGTGGCTTGTGCCAAGCAGATGCTCGCCGAACGCCTGATCGAGCCGCCCTCGCTGGAGGAACTGGCGGCTGCGGTCAACCTCTCACCTTTTCACTTCGCGCGCGTATTTCGCCGCGCGACCGGCTTGCCGCCGCATGCCTGGCTCAAACAGCGTCGCCTCGAACAGGCGCGGGCATTGCTAAAGACGGGTTGCACGGCGGTCGCTGTGGCGATGCAGTTGGGCTTCGCCGATCAGAGTCACTTGTCGCGACAGTTCAAGCAGGTTTATGGCGTGAGCCCTGGCGAATATCGCAGCGCGGTGGCCCGGAGCTGACAGCAGGCAAAAAGGACCAGGCATGAAAAAGCCGGCGCTCCTTATCGGGGCGCCGGCTTTTTCAGCCCGCTATGTCGATCAGAATTCGTGATCGGCGGTGTCCGGGTTCAGGTCGCTGATGCCCAGTTTGCCCGCAGCCTGCTCGATGGCGCCGGTCTGCTTGACCAGGGCAGCGATGGCGTCACGCACCAGTTGCTGGCCTTCGGCGTTGCCTTCCGCGATCAACTGGTCGAAGTGCACGTTGTTCTTCTCGGCGCTGTCTACCAGTGCCTGCAGCTTGGCTTCGGTTTCCTGCAGGTCGGCCTTGAGCGTGGCATCGGCCTGGGCATCGGCCTTGGCCACCAGCTCGGACAGGCTCGGGCCGGTCAGGGTGCTGCCGTCGACCTTCTTGTACTCGCCCAGGTAGACGTTACGAATGCCTTTGCCGTTGTAGAAGTGCGAGTTGTGGGTGTTGTCGCTGAAGCAGTCGTGCTCGTCTTCGGTGGAGTTGGCTTCCAGTGCGACCTTCATGCGCTCGCCCGCCAGTTCGCCGAGCGACAGGCTGCCCATGCCGAACAGCATCTTGCGCAGGCCGTTGTCGGCCGAATCGGCGACCAGCTCGCTGCGGTAGTTGCCTTGCACGCCGTCTTTCCACTGCTCGACCATGTCGTTCAGGTCGCTGACCAGCAGGTCGGTAGCCGCCTTGAGGAAGGCGCGGCGGCGCTCGTTGTGGCCACCGGTAGCGCCTTCACCCACCACGTAGTCGGTGTAGGGACGCTCGCCGGCGCCTGGCTCGGTGCCGTTGAGGTCCTGGCCCCAGAGCAGGAATTCGATGGCGTGGTAGCCGGTGGCGACGTTGGCTTCGGAGCCGCCCAGCTCGTTCAGGCTGGCCAGCAGCTCGCCGGTGATTTCGCTGACGTCGATCTTGTCTTCACCCACCTGGATCTCGGTGTTGGCGATGATGTTGGCTTGCGCGCCCGGGTTACCCAGGGCGTGCTGGTAGTCCTCGGCCACGTAGTCGATCAGGCCTTCGTCCAGCGGCCAGGCGTTGAGCTGACCTTCCCATTCGTCGACCACCGGGTTACCGAAACGGAACACTTCGGTCTGCATGTAGGGCACGCGTGCGGCCAGCCAGGCTTCGCGCGCAGCTTTCAGAGTCGCTTCGCTGGGATCGGCAAGCAGTGCATCGACGGCAGTCTGCAGGGCCTTGCCGGTGCTGGCGGCGTCGCTGAACACCGCCAGGGCCAGATCGGCGTAATGGTTGACCACGGCCTTCGCCGCTGCTTCGTCGACCTTCGCCGCAGTGGCTGGCGCCGCGCTCTCGGTGGCGGCAGCAGGAGCAGCTGCCTGGGTCGCGGGGGCTTTGTCTTCGCCACAGCCAGCGAGGGAAATGGCGATGGCCAGCAGGCTGGCGGAGGCCAGAGGCATACGAATCATGGCGGGGTCCTTTACATGTACGAAATGTGGACGGTACTCAGTGGTACCTGAAAAACTGCAACATAATGCAAATGTTTCGCATTATGTGTAAAGGCCATTATTCGTCGCTGTGCGGGATATCGCTACCGGGCTGCCTCGTTGCCGTTAGAATGCCAGCACCCGATTCGCAGTTCTGCCTGGAGAAAACTGCATGAGCCTGACCGCCGTGATCATCATCGTTGTCCTCGTTCTGCTCGGCGCCTACGCGGTGTCGCTGTACAACGGGCTGGTACGCCTCAAGCATGGCGTGAGCAAGGCCTGGTCGAACATCGACGTGCTGCTCAAGCAGCGACACGATGAACTGCCCAAGCTGGTTGAAACCTGCAAGCAGTACATGCAGTACGAAGGTTCGACGCTGGAGCGGGTGATTGCAGCGCGTAGTGCCGTTGCCAGTGCTCGCGAACAACATGATGTCGGCGCCCTGGGCAAGGCCGAAAGTGGTCTGCGCGCGGGCCTCGGTCAGCTCTTTGCCCTGGCCGAGAACTACCCTGAGCTGAAGGCCAACGACAGTTTCCAGCATCTGCAGCAGCGTATCAGCGGCCTTGAAAACGGCATCGCCGACCGCCGCGAGCTGTACAACGAGGCGGTCAACCTCAACAACGTGCGCATCGAGCAGTTCCCCGATGTACTCATCGCGCGCCTGTTCAACTTCCAGGCTGCCGAACTGCTGGTGTTCAGCGAGGCGGAAAAAGCCGACGTAGACATGAAATCACTGTTCAACTGAGAACCTGCCGATGATGCAGGTCGACCCCTTCGGCTTCTTCTTCACCCTCACGTTCACCCTCGGTGCCTGCCTGGGCGGTGCCTGGTGGTGCCTGCGGGGTTGGTCGCAGGCGCGCCATCTGCTCGATACGCCCACCTCGAAGATCCGCTCGGCGGCGCAGGGTTACGTCGAACTCTATGGTGTGCTCGAAGCGTTACCGGACATGCAGTTGCGTGGGCCGCTGACTGGCAAACCCTGCCTGTGGTGGCGCTTTCGCATCGAGGAGTATCGCTCCAGCGGCAAGAAGCGCAGTTGGCGGGTGATCGAGAGTGGCGCCAGTGACGCCTGGTTGCGCCTGGTCGATGGCACCGGCGAATGCCTGATCGACCCGCGTGGTGCCGAGATTCGTGCGACGGTGCGTGACGTCTGGGAGGGTAACCTGCGGCACCCGCTGGGTCCGGCCAAGACCGGATTGTTCGGCTTTCTCACCAGCGGCCAGCGCTATCGCTACAGCGAAGAACGCTTCCATGTCGGCCAGCCGCTGTATGCCATTGGTGACTTTCGCACCCGCGGCGCTGCGCAGCAGGGGTTCGACAGGCATGCCGCTCAGGGCGAAGTGATCCGCGAATGGAAGGGCGATTACGTTGGGCTGCTGCGGCGTTTCGACAGTGACGGCAACGGTGAGCTCGACGAGCAGGAATGGAATCGCGTGCGATTGGCGGCGCAACTGGAAGCCGAGAATCGGCACCGGCAAAAGGCCTCCGAGCCGGCGCGGCACCAGATGGCCAAGCCTGGTGAGCGCCAGCCGTTCATTCTCTCCAACAGCGGAGAGGACGAACTGGCCCGCAGCTTTTACTGGCAAGCCGCTGGCGGCGCCGTACTGTGCGTGGTCGGTGCATTGGCCACGGCCTGGCTGCTGGGTGTGCAGCACTGGTGAGTTGGTTTTGCGGGCTCGAACGAAAACGCCGCGACTGATCGCGGCGTTTTTTATGGGTGACGTTTAGAGCGTCGCGGCTGAGCTCAGGCGCCGCGATTGCTTGAGGAACAGCGTCAACTCGCGCGCTGGCAGCGGTTTGCTGTAGAGGTAGCCCTGACCCTCATGGCAGCCCTGGGCGATGATGTAGGCCTCCTGCTCGGCGGTTTCCACGCCTTCGGCGATGACTTGCATGCCCAGGCTCTTGCCCAGCTGGATGATGGCGCGAACGATGGTGGCGTCGTCTTCGTCTTCGAGCAGGTCTTGGACGAAGCTCTTGTCGATCTTGATCTTGTCCAGCGGCAGGCTTTTCAGATAGCTCAGCGAGGAATAGCCGGTACCGAAGTCGTCGATGGCGATCAGTGCGCCGGAGCGGCGTAGGCTGAGCAGATGCTGGGCGGCGGTGCTGATGTCTTCCATCAGGCCGGTCTCAGTGACTTCCAGCTCCAGGCTTTTGGGTGGCAGGCGGTAGACCTGCATCAGATTGTTGACCACGCGCGGCAGCTCGGCGTGGTGCAACTGCACGGTAGACAGGTTGATTGCCATGCGCAGATCGCTGAAGCCCTGGTCATGCCACTCGCGCAGCTGGCGGCAGGTCTGGTCGAGAATCCATTCACCGATGGGAATGATGGTGCCGTTCTGCTCGGCCAGCGGGATGAACAAGTCCGGTGCGACGAAACCATGTTGCGGGTGCTGCCAGCGCAGCAGCGCTTCGACGCCGACCACGCGGTGGTCGCGGTAGTCTATCTGGGGCTGGTAGACCAGGTGCAGCTGGTTCTGCGCCAGGGCATCGCGCAGATCCTTTTCCAGCTCACGGCGGCGCCGCATCTCGCTGTCGACGCTGGCGATGTAGAACTGGTAGCGATTGCGCGAACGACTCTTGGCCAGGGTCATGGTCTGTTCGGCTTTCTGCAGCAGCTTCTCGGTGCTGTCGCCATCTTCCGGGAACAGGGTGATGCCGATCGTGGCGCGCAGGCGCACTTCGTGCTGATCGAGCAGGAAGGGCAGCTCCAGGTCGTCGAGTACGCTCTGCGCCAGTTCGGCGGCTTCGTAGGGTTGTTCGATATCGGCTTGAACCAGGGCGAACTGGTCACCGCCCAAACGGGCCAGTGCGCCGAGGCGGCCGCTATGGCTGCGCAGGCGGTCGGACAGTGCGAGCAGCAACTGGTCGCCGCTCTGGTAACTGAATTGTTCGTTGATGCCCTTGAAGTCATCCAGGCCGACGCAGAGCACGGCGACGCGACGCTGAAGACGGCCGGCATCTTCGAGAATCTGATCGAGCTGCTGTTGCAGTTGCTGACGGTTGGGCAGGCCGGTAAGAAAATCATACTGAGCCATGCGCAGCAGGCTGTTCTCGGCTTCACGGCGCAGGTGGGTGTTGCGCTCGATGGAGGCCAGCAACTGGTTGGCGGTGTTGATCCACAAACCCAACTCGTTCTTCTCGTTGCCCTTGAGCATGGGCAGCTTGTGTTCGCTGGGTCGGTCGGGATTGATGTTAGTAAGGTGCTCGATGATCTTCGACAGTGGTTTGGTCAGCAGCCAGTGATAGACCAGATAGAGCACCAGGCCCATGGCCATGGCGCGCAGCACCCCTGAGATGAAGATGATCACCGAGTTGGTGACGAAGCTTTCGCCGTAAGGCGCCGTATCGAGGGTGATGTTGAGGTCACCGTAATACTCGCTGTAAGGACCGCGGCCGACCAGCTTGGTGGCGAACAACTGCTCCTGACCGAGAATCGGGTCGGTCAGCCAGCGAGTCGGCATCTGTGCCAGATCGCGAGTGCGCTCGGCCAGCATGGGTTCGTTGGGGTGGCCGATGGAGGCGTGACGCACCGATTCGTGCTGGAACAGCCCCTCGATCACCTGCATGCCCATCTCGCGGTCCAGGCTGTATACCGCCTGGGTCGAAGGATCGCGGAACATGCCGAGGATGCGATGGGCATCGTTGGCCACCGCCTGACGTGTCTTGTAGGCGTCGAAGACAATCTGCGCACAACTCAATACCACTCCTACTACGAGTGCTGACAACAGCACCACGCGGAGCAACTTGAGTGACAAGCTGTTTTTCAATTCCAGCTTCAAAGGCAATTCCTTATGTCGATGCTTACAGCGTCAGTCAGACGAGAGTATTGGCAATCTAGGCCTGGCCGTCAAAGGGCCATCATGCCTGGTGGCACTATTTATCCCACAAGGAACGCTCCTGGTGCGAATCGCCGCTTGGAGGCCGACTCACTGCTCTGTGTCGGTGCGATTGCGCCGTACTTGAACACCTTTGGTCATATTGACCGTCCGTCGTTGTTACGCCCTGTGACGCGCCACATGCCGTCTGCTTGGCCGCTGGCACAAGAGTTGCGAAGGCCGGGCATCGACCGGGAGGGGATTCGTGATGAAAACGCTCGTGCTGTTGCTCGTCGCTGTCAGCTTTGCCCCACAGGCCCATGCCGCCAGCGAAGAGGCCGCCAATACGGCCTGGCTGGTGTTGGCCAGCGTGCTGGTGTTCTTCATGCAGGCGGGTTTCGCACTGTTGGAGAGCGGCATGTCGCGGGCCAAGAACGCGGTCAACGTGATGATGAAGAACTACATGGACTGCTGCGTTGGCGGCATCGTGTTCTGGCTGTTCGGCTTCGCCCTGATGTTCGGTGCCAATGTCACTGGCTGGTTCGGCATGAGTCACTTCGCGCTGAATGACGGCGAGCCTTGGGATTACACCTTCCTGCTGTTCCAGATGATGTTCGCCGCCACCGCTGCGACCATCGCCAGTGGTGCCATGGCCGAACGCACGCGGTATGGCGCCTATCTGATTGGCGCGGTACTGATCAGCGGTGTGATCTATCCGATATTCGGCAGCTGGGTGTGGGGCGGTCTGTACGGTGGTCAGGGGTGGTTGGCCAAGCTGGGCTTCATCGATTTCGCCGGCTCGACCGTGGTGCATAGCATCGGTGCCTGGTGCGCGCTGGCAGGGATTCTGGTGCTGGGCCCGCGTCTCGGGCGTTTCGCCCCTGATGGCAAGGCACGCTTGATCCCTGGGCACAATCTTGGCCTGGTGGCATTGGGCGGTTTCATCCTCTGGGTGGGCTGGTTCGGCTTCAACGCTGGCAGCAACCTGGAAGTCAGCAGCAGCCTTGGCTTGATCGCCCTGAACACGCATCTGGCTGCGGTCGCGGGTGCGCTCGGTGCTCTGCTGGCACAACGCAGCACGGCCAGCCCGGTACTGCTGACCACCACGGTGAACGGCTCGATTGGCGGGCTGGTCGGCATCACCGCCGGTTGCGCCAGCATGGCGCCGGGTTTCGCCCTGCTCAGCGGTCTTGTCGCCGGTTTCGTCGTGGTCTATGGCATGCGTCTGCTCGATCGCCTGCAGCTCGACGATGTGGTCGGTGCTATCCCCGTACATGGTTTCGCCGGCATCTGGGGCACCCTGGCAGCAGGCCTGTTCTATCAGGGTGACCTGTTCAACTGGGAGCGTGTCGCGGTACAGGCATTGGGTGCTGCGGCAGCTTTTCTCTGGGCCTTTCCGGTTGCCCTGGTGTTCTACTTCCTGTTGGCCAAGACCATGGGGTTGCGGGTTTCGACCCAGCATGAGCAGCGCGGGCTGGATTTTGCCGAGCATGCCGAGGTCGGTTATCCGGAGTTCAATCTGACGCAGACCTTCGACAGCGAGCAATGGTCGAGGAGGGGCTAAGCATGAGATTGAGCCTGCGCCGTCGCGCGATCTACACCGGCCTGGCCGGACACTTTTCGGATGAAGAGGTCTGGCCACTGCTGGCCCTGTGGGAGAACAAATACGCCGAGCAACCGCCGTTCGCCCTCAATGAATTTCTCGCCGAGGTGGTGCTGCGTACCGAGCGCAAGCTCGAACGCGCACGCCTGTATCGCGAGTTGGTTGGCGCCCTGACGGGACCACCCTCGCAGCTGTTGCCTGACCCTGAGGAGCAACTGGCCGCCTGGCGCCAGGGACGCAATGAGGCCGTGCGGCAGGTAGCGACTCCGGATAGTGCCGCGCAAACCACCTTCCTGGCCCTGAACCAGGCCTTGCTGGAGCAACTCGATAGCGCGCAGCAGGCGGCGCTGAGGCGCTTTGCCGCCGGCAACCTGTCCGGTATGGGGGTGAGCGCGGAGCTGTCGACGCGTTTGCGTATCTGGTTGGAGCAGGGCGGGGGCGACGGTATCGCCAACCTGGGGCTGGAGCAACTGCGCAAGCTGTTGAACCTACTCTATATCGGGCTCTGCGAGTTTCTCGGGCCGGTACGTGCCGACCGTGTACTGAGCCAGGCGGTCAACCGTGTGGAGGAGCAGGGGGTGGAGTTTTCACCACGCAGATTGCTCTAGCTGCGCAGCCTGATGCAGAAACGAAAAACCCGGCCTGAAGGCCGGGTTTTCGCATTACGGGGCTGAGATTCAGGCCGCGTAGTTCTGGGCGACGAAGTCCCAGTTCACCAGGTTCCAGAACGCCTCGACGTACTTCGGACGCAGGTTGCGGTAGTCGATGTAGTAGGCGTGTTCCCACACGTCGCAGGTCAGCAGCGGAGTGTCGCCGCTGGTCAGCGGGCAGCCGGCGCCGATGGTGCTGGCCAGGGCCAGGGAACCGTCAGCTTTCTTCACCAGCCAGCCCCAGCCGGAACCGAAGGTGCCGATGGAAACCTTGCTGAACTCTTCCTTGAACTTGTCGAAGGAACCGAAGGCCGCGTTGATGGCATCAGCCAGGGCGCCGGTCGGCTGGCCACCGCCGTTCGGCGACAGGCAGTTCCAGTAGAAGGTGTGGTTCCACACCTGAGCGGCGTTGTTGAAGATGCCGCCCGAGGAAGTCTTGACGATTTCTTCCAGGCTCTTGCCTTCGAACTCGGTGCCCGGCACCAGGTTGTTCAGGTTCACGACGTAGGTATTGTGGTGCTTGTCGTGGTGGAATTCGAGGGTCTCGGCGGAAATGTGCGGCTCGAGGGCATTCTTTTCGTAAGGCAGCGGCGGCAATTCAAAAGCCATGGTCTATCTCCTACTCAGGTCGTGTGCGGTATGCGCAAGGCCGATCACGGGCGGCCTATAGGCGGCGTCGAGTTTGTACTCTTTGCGCCGCAGACTCGGGATCATAGCACCCGACCACGGCCATAACCACGCAACATCTGTGTGGGAAAGCCGGTGCCAGGGCCTTTGCAGCATTGGGTTCGACAGTCAGGGGCGCCAGCAGTTGCCTCTTTCTACGCAGTCGTGCCGAAACACCAGCAGAGCTTAACAGGCCATTGAAAAACGTAGGCGAGGCAGGCAAGACAAGGCGAAAACGACCGAAAAAGCGCAGTTTACGTGCTGTAAATGAGTATTTTGACTGGGCTCGCACGCGAGGTCGTTTTTAACGCAGTATTGCCAACGCAGGTAGTTTTTCAACGGCCTGTTAAAGCGCGCCGGCTTTTTTCCAGGCTAGATAACTGCTCACCAGTTCCGGGCCCAGTTCGCCAGGGCGGGCGTCGAGCACCGGTACTTCATGGGCGGCCAGACGTTCGTGCAGGTCGGCGCGGGCATTGAGGTAGTCCAGCGTGCCGCAGTAGGCCAGAGCCTGATCGAATTGCTCCACCGGCGTCTGGCGCAGGCGGTCCAGCGCTTCCTCGCGCAGGCTGGCGATCAGCACGCGATGCTGGCGCGAGAGGCGACGCACGGCAGCGAGCAGATCCTGATCGTCCTCGTCGCGCAGGTTGGTCACCAGCACCACCAGCGAGCGGCGGCGCTGACGCGCCAGCAGCAAGTCGGCAGCGGCGCTGAAGTCGGCCGGTTGCTGGCTGGTGTCGAGGTCGTAAACGGCGTTGAGCAGCACGTTCAATTGCGCAGGGCCCTTGACCGGCGCGAGGTAACGCGACTGGTTGCCGGCGAAGGTTGTCAGGCCGACGGCATCGCCCTGGCGCAGGGCTACGTAGCTGAGCAGCAGGCAGGCGTTGAGAGCATGGTCGAAGTGCGACAGTTCATCGTCCTGGCTGCGCATACGGCGGCCGCAGTCGAGCAGGAAGACGATCTGCTGGTCGCGTTCGTCCTGGTACTCGCGGGCGATGGGTGTGCGCTTGCGGGCGGTGGCCTTCCAGTCGATCTGGCGCAGGGTGTCGCCATCACGAAACTCGCGTAGCTGGTGAAATTCCAGGCCCAGGCCACGGCGCGGGCGCTGGCGCACGCCCAGCTGGCTCAGCCAGTCATCCACGGCCTTGAGCTGGGCGCCATAGAGGCGCGCGAAATCCGGATAGACGCGGCTTTCGCCGGCGAGCGGCAGCAGGCGTTTGGCCTGCCACAGGCGCAGCGGGCTGGGTAGCTTCAGCTCGCACAGGGCGAAATGGAAATGCCCGCGGATCAGTGGCTTGAGGCGATAGCTGACGCGTGTCTGCTGGCCGGGGTGCAGGGTGATGCGCTGCGGCAGGAAATCGAATTCCATGCCTTCAGGCACATGGTCGAAGACTTCGATTTCCTGGGTTTGAGTGAAGTCGTGATGAGCGATCAGTTGCACCTCGCTCCAGCGCCCGAGCGGCAGGTTGCCGGGCAGCACGCGCTCCAGGCGCGGCGAGTGCTGGCGGCGCAGCCACAGGGCATCGACGGCGGCGATCAGTGCCAATGCCAGCAACAGCCCCCAGGCCAGTGGCATCAGGCTGTCTGCCAGGCGCATGCCGAGCAGGGGCAGGGCGCCGAGCAGCACGGCCGCAGCGAACAGGCCGCCGAGTAGCCCGAGGAGCAGGCGCGAAGGTTTCATAGGCGTGGCGCCGGTACCTGATCGAGCAACTGTTGCAGAACCTGATCCACCGACAGGCCTTCGATATCCAGTTCCGGCGCCAGACGTACGCGGTGACGCAGCACGGCCAGCGCGCAGCTCTTGATGTCATCCGGCAGGACGAAATCGCCACCGCGCAGCAGCGCGCGAGCACGGGCACCGCGCACCAGGGCGATCGACGCACGCGGCCCGGCACCCATGGCCAGGCCCGGCCAGCTGCGGGTAGCGCGGGCCAGGCGTACGGCGTAATCGAGCACCTGATCATCCAGTGGCAGATCGCTGGCGATCTTCTGCAGGGCCAGCACGTCCTTGGCTTGCAGCAGGGTGCGCAGCGGGCTGACTTCGAGCATGTCGGCCTTGGCCGAGCGGGTCACCTGGCGCACCATGTTCAGCTCTTCATCCTGCTGCGGATAATCCATGCGCAGCTTGAGCATGAAGCGGTCCAGCTCCGCTTCCGGTAGCGGGTAGGTGCCTTCCTGCTCGATCGGGTTCATGGTCGCCAGCACCATGAACGGCAGTTGCACCGGCAGGGCGCGGCCTTCCAGGGTCACCTGGCGCTCCTGCATCACTTCCAACAGGGCGGCCTGGGTCTTGGCCGGTGCGCGGTTGATTTCGTCGGCCAGCAGCAGGTTGGTGAACACCGGGCCCTTGCGCAGCTTGAACTGTTCGCTCTGCATGTCGTACACGGCATGGCCGGTGACATCGCTGGGCATCAGATCCGGGGTGAACTGGATGCGTGCGAACTCGCCGCCAAAGCAGCGCGCCAAGGCGCGCACCAGCAGGGTCTTGCCCAGGCCTGGCACACCTTCGACCAGCACATGACCACCGGCGATCAGTGCGGTCAGCACGTCGTCGATCACCGCGCTCTGGCCAATCACGGCCTTGCGCAGCTCGGCGCGCAGGGCCTGGGCCAACTGGCTGGCACGCTGGCGCTGCTGCGCTTGCGGGTTGCTCGGCGCGGCGGCAGGGGGTTCCTGCACCGGCAGGTTGTCGTTCTCGGGGATCTCGCTCATAGGGCATTCCTGAGGGTTTGCAGGTGGGCGACCTGGCGGGTGAAGTCACTGGCGGATAGGCGCTGCGGCGGCAATGGGCGCATGGCCTGGCTGATGTCCTTGGCGGGCAGGCGGGTCAGGCGACCGAGAACCTGCCACTGCTCGGCGACGGCGAGCTTCTCGAAACCTGGGTGGCGGCGCCGTGCACGGCGATTGATGTCCTGTTGCAGACCTTTGAGCAGGCTGTGCTGGCCGCTGCGGCGGAGCAGGAAGTCGGCACTGCCACGCAGGTGTTCCTCGAGCTGGCGCCGTGCTCGGCTGGCCGGTGCCTGCAGCGGGCCATGACGCATGCCGACGTGCCACAAGGTGGCGATGATCAGCAGGGCCAGCACCAGCAAGGCCAGCGGGAAATGGCGCAGCAGCAGGCGCGCCAGACCATCGCTGTCGGCGTGGTAAAGCAGGGTCACGGCGCTGTCCTGGCTCAGATACCAGAGTAGCCAGGCATGGTCGTACTCGCTGATATTGCGGTTCTGCCAGATCCACGGGTCGCTCAGTACGGTGATCAGTCCGTCGCCGTGATACAGCTGCAGCAGGTGCGTGGCAGAGTCGCTATTGGCCCAGGCGTGCGCGCGGTTCTGCGCATCGTACAGGTGAAAATCGGTGTCGAAGGCGATGTAGGCCGGGGCCTGTTCGTTCTCCAGGTAGAGCTTGGTGAGTTGCGGGTAGGCTTCGTGCTCTTCGTTCTGCTCGTTTTCCGCTTCTGCCTCACTGGCTTCTTCGTCGTCCAACTCGTCACTCATGTATTGCTGGACGCCGAGCAAATCGAGCAGCAGGTCGCCGCTCTTGCCTTCCTCCTCGTCCCACAGGCGTTCGGCGATGAACAGCAGGTGACCGCCGCCCGCCGTCCATTGCAGCACGCGTTCGACCTGACGTGGCGTCATGTTGCCGCGGTCGGCCAGCAGCATCAGGGTCTGGCCTTCGCTGGGCAGGCCATCGAGCACATCCAGGCCTTCGGCGCGGCGGGCGGCAATACCCTGTTTGCGCAGGAAGTGCTCGGCTGCCAGGTAAGGGCTGCTGGCAACCTCGGGGGCCGGGCCGTGCTCGATCACGTCTTCATAGGGTTCGAGTTTGCCCAACACGTAGCTGGCGATCAGCCCCAGTACCAGCAGCAGGGCGATGGCGAGGATGAAACCGGCGCGCCGACTCATGCCGCACGCTCCTGACCGAACAGGCTGCGCCAGCCCTGACAAAGGCCCTGACGCAGCGATTCGGCAGGCAGGCGGTGACCATAGGCCAGCGCCTGCCAATGCAGGGTAAGCTTACGACTGTAGTCCTCCAGGTTTTGCTGCCCGAGGCCGGCGACCAGGTGCAGCACTTCGCCTTCGGTGTGCGACTGCTTCAGGGGCAGGCGGTGTTCGTGTAGCAGGCGGCTGAGCAGGGCGCGGTAGAGCAGACCGAGTGCAGCGCGCGGTTGTTCGGCCCAGAGCCGCTCAGCTTCGCTGGCGACATCGTCGGGCAGCGTTTCCGGCGCCAGTTCGAGCCCGAACAGCTGCTGTGGTGCGGCCTGCCGGCGCCGCGTCGGCAGACCGATGCGTTCGCCAAAGGCCTGCAGCCACTCGCGGTAGCGCCACAAGACGAAGGCCAGCAGCGCGGCCAGCGCCGCCCACAGCAATGCTTCGAAGACTTGCGCGACGACATCCAGGCTCTTCCACCATTCGCCGAGTTTGAGCAGGTTCTCGAGCATGTCGAGGAAGGCTTCGATGTCTTCCGGTTTGGTTTCCTCCGCGGGCTTCTCTTCGCCCAGGCGCCAGCGGGTGACGGTTTCGCGGTGCTGGAAGGGCGGTTCGTCGAGCAGGGCCTCGATGCTTTCACGCGCGGCCTGGCTGCTCAGTGGCTGCAGGAGCAGGCGCGGCGCGTCGGGGCCTTGCGGGTCAGCCTGCTTGGCTTCCTCGCTGACGGCTGGCGCTGTGTCGGCCCAGGCCTCGCTGGGCAGCTGCGTCAGCAGCAGGGCGCAACCGAGCAATAGGGCGTAGGCGCTGCCGGTCAGGCGCTGGCGCAGGCGGCGGAAGGTCAGTTCGATATCCCAGGCTTCCAGGGCGGTGCGGCGGTTGAGGTAGAGGGTGAAGCCGCAGGCGACATAGACCGGTTCCCAGATGATCAGCAGCAGCACATAAAGCAGGTTGGACAAGTGTTCCAGCCACAGCCACTGGCCGCTGCTGGCGGCGATCAGGCTTTCCCAGGTCCAGTTCAGTTCCACTTGTTGTGGCAGCATCAGATAGAACAGGGCGACCAGGCCCATCCACAGGGCAATTTCCAGATGCATGCCCACCAGCGTCAGCCAGGTGGCAGCGGCGCTGTCGCGCTGACCGAGTACCACCAGGCGCTGGCTGCGTGCCTGACCGCCCAGGCCCTCCAGCTGCAGCACGGGCAGATCGAAGCTACGCGTCGGGCTCAGGCGGCGCCAGGTCAGGCTGGCCAGCAACTGTGGCCATAGCAGTTTCGGTAGGGCGCGCAGGGCCTGTCTCAGCGAGGGTGTGTTGCCGAACAGCGCTTGCGACAGGATGTAGAGCGGCAGTCGCTCATAGGCCGGCTTGAGCCACCAGAAGACGAAGATGGCCCAGCCCGGATACTGCCAGAGCAAGGCGCAGAGCAGGGCGAACAGCGGCAGCGTGACCAGCGCCCAACTGGCCATCAGCAGGCCGGCGTGACGACGGGCCAGCAGCACGCCGAGGTCGATGGCTTCCCAGGCGCTGCGCGGGCGGATGGCAACGCTGGCTTCAGTCAGGCGCATGCTGCCTCCGACCGGCCAGCAGCAGATAACCCAGCACCAGCGCCCAGAGCCCGGCACCGACGGCGTACTTGATGTCGGGGGTGGCGAAGGTGGTGGATGACCAGAAGGCCTCGATGAAGGCGGCCAGCAGCAGGAACAGGATCACCCCGGCCACCAGCTGTATCGCCTTGCCAGCGGCCAGGCGCAAGGCTTCGCCACGGGGCAGGCGGCCCGGGGCGAGCAGCGCCCAGCCGAGCTTGAAACCGGCTGCACCCGCCAGGGCGATGGCGGTCAGCTCGAAGGCGCCATGGCCGATGACGAAGGACCAGAACGGCTCGCCATAGCCGATGCGCGTCAGGTGGCCGGCCACTGCGCCGATCATCAGGCCATTGAACAGCAGGAAGAACAGGCTGCCGAGACCGAGCAGCAGACCGCTGGCGAAGGTCTGAAAGGCGATGCCGATGTTGTTCATGATGTAGAAGCCGAACATCACCCAGTCGTCGCCCGAACCGCGTTCACTGAAGCGGCCGAGGCGGCGCGCGTCGGGATCGTACATGCGCTCCATTTCGCTGACCTGGTCGGGGCTGACCAGGCTGAAAATCAGCTCGGGATAGAGATAGGTCAGCAGTCCCATCACTGCCAGGCTGCCGAAGAACAGCAGGCTGGCGACGCATACGCTGCGCCATTCGCTGCGTACCAGACGCGGGAAGCCGCCGAACAGGAAGCGGATCGTCTGCGCGCCGAGGTGGCTGCGATGGCGATAGAACTGCTGGTGGCCGCGCATGGCCAACTGCTGCAGTTGATCGATCAGGTGGCTGCTGTAGCCGCGCGCCTGGGCCAAAGCCAGATGCTGGCAGAGTTGTCGATAGCGGGCTGCGAAGCTCTGACAGGTTTGCGCTTCGGCCTTGCCGCGCTCGAGCGCCTCGAGCTGACTGTTGAACGCATCCCAGTCTGGCTGATGGCGACTTTCGAACAAGCTCTGTTTCACGGTGCACTCCCCAGCAGGCCACGGGCGATGCCGTTGAGGCGCGGCTCGGCCTGTTCGGCAGGCACTTGTAGCGGTTCGGCCAGCAGCGCCGCCAGCTCCGCTCTGCGGGCGGCAGACAGCTGGCTGCCACGTTCGGCAAAACCGAGAATGGCGCGTTGTTCGTCAAGGCTGAGCGGGAAGGGCGCTGGCAGCGGTTCGGCATCGGCCAACTGCGGTTTGCTCAACGGCGCATCGCGATAGACCACCAGGGTGCCGGCGGCGATATCGCCGAGGCGCTTGAACGCCGGGTGGTTCAGGCAACTGATGATGCCCAGGGTATAGCCGAACGGCAGGATATCGACGAAGCGCAGCAGGTTGCGCGTCAGTGAAGCGGCCCAGCCGATTGGCGTACCGTCATCGTGAACCACGCGCAAGCCGAGCATCTGCTTGCCGGGAGAGCGGCCCTGGTTGAACACCTCGAACAGCACCATGTACCACCAAGTCACGAGAAACAGCAGGATAGTGCCGAGGCCCATGCCGAACTGACCGAGCAGGCCGAGAACGATGAACATCACCATCAGGATCAGGCCGCGAATGGCCAGGTCGATGGCGAACGCCAGGGCGCGCGGCACCAGCCCGGCCGGTCGCAGATGCAGATCGATACCTTCCGGCGTTTCGACCTGGTAGCGAGTATCCAGGGGAGGCTGGTTGAGCGGAAGGCTTGCGCTTGAGCGTGAGTACATCGGCGGACTGCATCAAGGAAAGCCCGATGCTAGCGAGCAGCGGGCCACGAACGCAACCGGGCCAGTGAACTGGCCCGGGTCACGTCGACTTATTGGCTGGCCTTATTGGGCGGTAGGCAGCACGCCAAAGACGGTGCGATAGAGCACGCCCATGGCCACGACCATCAGCGGAATGCTCCACACCAGACCGATACCCAGCGGGATGGCGCTGACGATGACGATCAGACCGAGCAGCAGGAACAGGCCGAAGACCTTGAACCAGTGCTGGGTGATGGCCTTGCGCGAGGCTTCCAGTGCCTGCCAGGGCGACAGACCACGCTCGACCACCAGCGGAATGGCCAATAGATAGGCCACGGCCAGGTAGATGCCGGGGATCAGCAGCAGGATCATGCCGAGGTAGATCAGCAGCATCATCACCACGGCGGTGATGATCAGCGGTACGGTGCGCCCGAAGTGGCTGAAAATCTCGTTGAAGTTCAGCGGCTGGTCGGCTGCACGGCGAATGCCGACCATGTTGATGCCGGCCATGAAGGGGTAGGCCAGGGCCGAGGCCAGCAGCGAAATCAGGATCTCGCCGACGAATACCAGAAACAGGTTTTCGCTCAGGGCGCCGAAGATGCCGACGACGCCGCCGAGGATGAAGGTGGCGGCCAGCAGCACCACGTAGAACACCAGGAAACCACCGATGATGATGCCTTTGGTGCCCTTGACCTTGCTCCAGGATTCGCTCAGCAGCTCGCCGATGCTGAAGTCATAACCGCGTGCCAGGGCTTCTTCGATGCTCGGTGTCTGGTTAGACGGCGTCTGTTGCAGGTCGCTGGTGGGAGCGGCATAGGGATTGGGGGTGATCGCGTCACTCATGGTTGCATCCTTGTAAGTAGAGTGGGGAGACTGGGCAATGCTAGTGGTTACGGCTCTCGCCCGACAAGTGCAGCGAGCCTGGCGCTGCAACGGCTGTGCGCTGGTTCATGCTTTGGCCGGCGACGGCGAGCCTGGAGGTGAATGATAGACTGCCGGCAACTTTACGTCCGGTACGGAGCCGCCAATGACTTCCAGCATCTTCTGGTACGACTACGAAACCACCGGTATCAATCCGCGGTGTGACCGTCCGCTGCAGGTGGCGGGTATCCGTACCGATGAGGCGCTGAACGAGATCGGCGAGGTGCTGAACATCTACTGCCGCCCCAGCGACGACATCCTGCCGCACCCCGCAGCCTGCCTGGTGACTGGCATTGATCCGCAGCGCCTGCAGCAGTTGGGGCTCGACGAGGGCGAGTTCATGACCCGTGTGCATGCCGCGCTCTCGGCGCCTGGCACCTGTGGCGCCGGCTACAACAGCTTGCGCTTCGATGATGAGGTGACGCGCTACAGCCTCTATCGCAACTTCTTCGATCCTTACGCGCGTGAGTGGCAGGGCGGCAACAGTCGCTGGGACCTGATCGATCTGGTGCGCACCGCTTATGCGCTGCGTCCCGAGGGCATCGAGTGGCCTGAGGAAGAGGGGCGGGTGTCGCTCAAACTGGAGCGCCTGACCCAGGCCAATGGTATCGACCATGGTCAGGCTCACGATGCGTTGTCCGACGTGCGCGCCACCATTGGCCTGGCACGGCTGCTGCGCGACCGACAGCCAAAGCTTTACGACTTTCTCTACCAACTGCGCAGCAAGCAGCGAGTGCTGGATCAGATTCGCCTGCTGCAGCCGCTGTTGCACATTTCCGGACGTTTCTCTGCTGCACGTCATTATCTGGCACCCGTGCTGCCGCTGGCCTGGCATCCGCGCAATCGCAATGCGCTGATCGTCTGTGACCTGCAGGCCGATCCGTCGCCCTTGCTGAATCTGGATGCCGATACGCTGCGTAGTCGTCTCTACACGCGCCGCGAGGACCTTGCCGAGGGCGAGTTGGCGGTGCCGCTGAAGCTGCTGCATATCAATCGCTGCCCGGTAGTGGCGCCGCTTTCGGTGCTGCGCGAGGCGGATCGGCAACGCCTGCAACTGGACTGGTCGACTTGTGAGCGCAATGTCGAGGCGCTGAAGAATGAACAACCGCTTTGGCAGGACAAACTAGCGGTCATTTACCGTGAAGAGGCCTTTGCAGGCAGTAACGACCCTGAGCAACAGCTTTACGATGGGTTTATCGGGGATCGTGACCGTCGTTTGTGTGAACAGGTACGTGGTGCTCAACCCGACGCATTGGCCAACGACAAAAAATGGCCGTTCGATGATGCGCGACTGCCAGAGTTATTGTTTCGTTATCGGGCGCGTAATTTCCCTGCCAGCCTGTCAGCCGCTGAATCTCAGCGCTGGGAAGAGTTCTGTCGGCAGCGTTTGAGCGATCCAGAGTTTGGTGCGCCCAATACCCTGACGCAATTTCACGCGGCGTTGGAGCAGTTGCGTACGGACTGTAGCCCCGACCAGTTGCAACTTCTGCAGCAGTGGCAGACCTATGCGCAGGCGCTGCAGGCGCGTTTTGCCGTGAATCCTGCTGGCGTTTAAAGCGGGCAACAGACAGTCAGGGCGATGCGCAGAGGCGATGGCCTCGTCTGTGCGTTGTAAGAAAAATGCAGGGGACGGGAACTTTTCGCTCGTTCAGCTTTATTGCTGATGCAGGCAATTGCTCGAAACTGTTGCGCCTGAAAAAACATCGGCAATAAAAAACGCCAGCGTGGCTGGCGTTTTGGGTATCGCTCAGGAATTAGCCCAGCAGAGTGGCCCAACCTTCTACGACATCGGCGCCCCACTTGGCTTTCCACTCTTTCAGAGTCTTGTGGTTGCCGCCTTTGGTTTCGATCACTTCGCCGCTGTGCGGGTTCTTGTACTGCTTGACCTTGCGCGCGCGCTTGGCAGCCACAGGCTTGCTGGCACGTACGCCTTTGCCGGTTTTGGCTTCAGGGTCGAGCAGGGCGATGATGTCGCGCAGCGACTTCTGATATTCGCCCATCAGGGTGCGCAGCTTGCCTTCGAATTCCAGCTCTTTCTTCAGTTTGTCGTCTTGCGACATGTTCTTCAGACGCTCTTGGAGCTCTTTGATGCTTTCTTCGATGTTGCGGTATTCGTTGATCAGCGACATGGGCATTACCTTGGCGTGAATAAGTCTGTGGTAGTCAACAGTGGTCTAATAATAGTCACGCACTTATAGCAAGTAAACAGCAGGCCACAAAATAACTGCAGTGCAATGCAACGCTATGTGTCGCTCAGGCTTAAATTTAATCGGCTACTGCAACTAGGCCATGAAGTTTTCGCTGCGCGCAAATAGGGCACTTGCCGGGCGCTCAGTCGCGGGCTTGTGCAGGCGCATGGCTGCTGCAGTTTTGCCGGCATATCGTTAGAATGGCCGACTTTTTGCGCCGCCATTGGGGTTTTAGTTATGCGCACGTTCAGATTGGTCATCTCCTGCCCTGACCGCGTCGGCATCGTTGCCAAAGTCAGTAATTTCCTCGCGACCTATAACGGCTGGATTACCGAAGCCAGTCACCACTCCGATACGCAGAGTGGCTGGTTCTTCATGCGTCACGAAATCCGTGCCGACTCGCTGCCGTTCGATCTGGATGGTTTCAAGCAAGCGTTCTCGCCTATTGCCCGCGAGTTCTCCATGGAGTGGCGTATCACCGATTCGGCGCAGAAGAAGCGCGTGGTGCTGATGGCCAGTCGTGAGTCGCATTGCCTGGCCGATCTGTTGCACCGTTGGCACAGCAATGAACTCGATTGCGAGATTCCCTGCGTGATCGCCAACCACGACGATCTGCGTAGCATGGTCGAGTGGCATGGCATTCCTTACTTCCATGTTCCGGTCGATCCCAAGGACAAGGCCCCGGCCTTCGCCGAGGTGGAACGCCTGGTCAAGGAACATCGGGCCGACGTCATCGTCCTGGCGCGCTACATGCAGATTTTGCCACCGGCGCTGTGCGCCGAATTCGCCCAACGCGTGATCAACATCCATCACAGCTTCCTGCCGTCGTTCGTCGGCGCCAAACCCTACCACCAGGCTTCGCTGCGCGGCGTGAAGCTGATCGGCGCCACTTCGCATTACGTCACCGAGGAGCTGGATGCTGGTCCGATCATCGAGCAGGACGTGGTGCGCGTGACCCATCGCGACGATATCGAGGAAATGGTGCGTCTGGGCAAGGATGTGGAGAAGATGGTGCTGGCACGTGGGCTACGCTATCACTTGGAAGACCGAGTGCTGGTGCACGACAACAAGACGGTGGTGTTCGACTGATCTTGCTGCGTGGGCAGGCTCGATGTACGTCAGAGGAGAACGCCCATGCTCAAGTCCATCAAGGTGCGCGACTACATGACTCGCCATCTGGTGACCTTCAGGTCGGATACCGATCTGTTCACCGCCATCAATCGATTGCTGGAACACCGGATTTCCGGTGCGCCGGTGGTCGATTCCCAAGGCCACCTGATAGGCCTGCTGTCGGAGGGTGATTGTCTGCGTGGCATTCTCTCCGGCGCCTATTACGAGGCAATCGGCGGGACAGTCAGCACTTACATGACCACCGAGGTGGAGACGGTCACCCCTGAGGCCGACATCATCGAGTTGTCCGAGCGTTTTCTGCGGGGACGGCGGCGGCGTTTGCCGGTAATCGAGCACGGTCGCCTGGTGGGGCAGATCAGCCGTTGCGACGTGTTGCGCGCGGTGAAGGAGTTTGCCCAGCACGAGCAGGGCTCCCTGGAAGTCAGCTGATGGAGGCTCGAACGGCATGACCGACCCACTGGAAAAGGCCACCTCAAAGGCGCCGCCGACCCTGGGCGAAGGCTGTGTAAGGCGATACGACCCTGATGCGCTGAGCGAAGAGGATGGGACCGAGTTCGCCGATGCCGCCGAACTGTGGCGTCAGCTGCAGGAGCAGGCCGAAGACAAACCTGAGCGATAATCGAGAAGGGCGCCGTGGCGCCCTTCTTGTTACTGGCTGTTTCAGATTCGGAAGCTGTCGACCATCTGCTTGAGGCGTGCGGCCTGTTGCTCCAGATCGCCGCAGGCGCGCAGGGTGGCCTGCAGGTTTTCCACGCCCTCCTGGTTGAGGGTGTTGATCTCGATGATGTCCATGTTCAGTGACTCGATTACCGAGGTCTGTTCTTCGGTGGCGGTGGCCACCGACTGGTTCATCCCATCGATCTCGCCGATACGGGCGGTCACCGTGCCTAGGCGTTCGCCGGCCTGGTTGGCGATGTCCACGCTTTCTTCGCTGTAGCGCTGGCTCTCGGTCATGGTGGTGACCGATTCTCGCGAACCGACCTGCAGTTCCTCGATCATTTTCTCGATTTCCTGCGCCGACTCCTGGGTGCGGTGCGCCAGGTTGCGCACCTCATCGGCGACCACGGCGAAACCGCGTCCGGCCTCGCCGGCACGAGCCGCCTCGATGGCGGCGTTGAGTGCCAGCAGGTTGGTCTGCTGGGAGATGCTCTTGATCACCTCGAGGATCTGGCCGATGTCCACGGTCTTGCTGTTGAGCATCTCGATCTTGGCGCAGGCGTCGCTGATCTTGTTCGACAGTTCACTCATCGAACGGATCGCTTGCTGCACCACCTTGCCGCCGTCTTCTGCCTGATGGCGGGCATCCGATGCCTGGCTCGAGGCGTCGGCGGCGTTGCGGGCGATTTCCTGTGCAGCCGCGCCGAGCTGATTGATGGCAGCTGCCACGCTGTTGGTGCGGCTGGCCTGTTCGTCGGAGTTGACCATCGAGGAGTTGGAGGCATTGACCACCAGCTTGGCTACTTCGTTGACCTGGACGGTGGCCGATGACACTTCACGGATCGAGCTGTGGATACGTTCGACGAACTGATTGAAAGAGCGCGCCAGGGCGCCGAATTCGTCGTTGGACTGGATCGCCAGACGCTTGGTCAGGTCGCCTTCGCCCTTGGCAATATCCTCCATGGCCTTGCCCATGGCGGTCAGCGGCTGCATCAGCACCCGGATCAGCAGGCCGAGCAGGGCGATGATCAGCACCACGGCGATCACCGTGGCGATGATGGCCGAGGCGCGGAACTCGGTGAGCATGGAATAGGCCTTGGCCTTGTCGATCGACAGGCCGATATGCCAGCTGACCGAGGGCAGGCCCTTGACCGGGGTGAAGGTGAGGATGCGGGTGTCGCCATCGAGCTGCGCTTCGCTGAATTCACTGCTGATGCGCGGGGTGTTCTGCGGATAGATGTCCTTGAGGTTCTTCATCACCAGGTTCTTGTCCGGGTGCACCAGAACCTTGCCGTCGGCGCTGACCAGGAAGGCGTAGCCGATGCCGTCGAAATCCAACGCGTTGATGATGTTCACCAGCGTCTGCAGGCTGAGGTCGCCACCGACCACGCCAGCGGGCCTGGCCGGGGTAGCGATGGTGATGATCAGCTCACCGGTGGCGGCATCGACGTAAGGCTCGGTAAGGGTGGTGCCGCCAGCGGCCAGGGCGTCCTTGTACCAGGGGCGCGTACGTGGGTCATAGTCAGCGGGCATCTGCTCGTCCGGGCGCATGGTGAAACCGCCGCTTTCGGTGCCCAGATATGTAAAGGCGAATGAAGAGGTCAGCGCCTTCTGCTCCAGCAGTTTGACCACGCGATCCGGCTCGCTGTCGTTGCTGATCGACTGCGCTGTGCTTTCCACCAGCAGGATGCGCCCCGACAGCCAGTTCTGGATGTTGCTGGCGGTCACATTGCCCATCTCCTGCAGGTAGCTTTCCAGGTCTTCACGGATGGCGTTGCGTTGCAGGTAATCGTTGTAGAGGGTGAACAGGGAGAAGGCGACTATCACCACCAGCGATGCTGCGAGCAGAATCTTGTGGCTGAACTGCAGGTTTTTGCTCATGTTGTCTTGCGTCCGGATGGCTCTGGAACCAGTCTTGTATTCCACGGCTGCGCTTATAAGAGCGTTTTCGCGGGCTGTTGCGGCAGATGGGATGGGTATTTGTTCTGCTGTTTGTATCGGTATAACTGCAGTAAAGCTTTAACCCAGGGGATGGCAAGATGCCTTTGAATTCACAGTTCGTATTGGGTGCTGGCAGTGATGGTCAGGCGGTTGGTCAGCCTTTGCGCCTGGCCAACCGTCACGGTCTTATTGCCGGTGCCACCGGCACCGGCAAGACGGTGACCCTGCAACGGCTGATTGAGACCTTCAGTGACGCCGGGGTGGCGGTGTTCGCCGCTGATGTCAAAGGTGATCTGTGTGGCCTGGGCGCTGCTGGCGCACCGCAAGGTAAGGTCGCCGAGCGCATCGCCAGCATGCCCTGGCTCAATCACCAGCCGCAGGCCTACCCGGTGACGCTGTGGGACGTACATGGCCAGAGCGGCCACCCGCTGCGCACCACGCTCAGCGAGATGGGGCCGTTGCTGCTCGGTGCCCTGCTCGAGCTGACTGACAGCCAGCAGGCCGCTCTCTACGCAGCGTTCAAGGTGGCTGATCGTGAAGGTCTGTTGTTGCTCGACCTGAAAGACCTGAAGGCGCTGCTCGGCTATCTCAAGGACAATGCGCAAGTGCTGGGCGCGGACAGTGCGCTGTTCACCAGTACCTCGGCACAGGCGTTGTTACGTCGCCTGGCAGGGCTGGAGCAGCAGGGCGCCGAGGCCCTGTTCGGCGAGCCGGCGTTGCAGCTCGAAGACCTTCTACACCCTGACCGTGATGGCCGCGGGCGCGTGCATCTGCTCGATGCCTCCCGCCTGGTGCATGAGGCGCCCAAGGTGTACGCGACCTTCCTGTTGTGGTTGTTGGCCGAACTGTTCGAGCAACTGCCGGAGCGCGGTGATGCGGACAAACCGGTACTGGCGCTGTTCTTCGACGAGGCGCACCTGCTGTTTCAGGGAACGCCCAAGGCGCTGCAGGAGCGTCTGGAACAGGTGGTGCGGCTGATTCGCTCCAAGGGCGTTGGGGTGTATTTCGTCACCCAGTCGCCGAGCGACCTGCCGGATGATGTCCTGGCTCAGTTAGGTCTGCGTATTCAGCACGGCCTGCGCGCGTTCACGGCCAAGGAGCAGAAGGCCCTGCGTGCAGTGGCCGATGGTTTTCGCCCGAACCCGGCGTTCAACACGCTCAGTGTGCTGACTGAACTGGGCATTGGCGAGGCGTTGGTTGGCACGTTGGAGGAAAAAGGCACGCCGGCGATGGTTCAGCGCGTGGCCATCGCGCCACCGCAGTCGCGCATCGGCCCGCTGAATGAGTCCGAGCGTGCAGCATTGGTGCGCCAGTCGCCGTTGGCTGGGCGCTACGACAAGCCTGTCGACCGCGAGTCGGCCTATGAGCTGCTCACCGCGCGTGCCGAGCAGGCGCGCAATGACGCGCCAGTCAAGGTGGCGGGGAAACAGAAGGCGGAACCGGGGTTAGGCGACATGGCCAGCGACCTGCTTGGCAGCGCGATGAAGAGCGCGTTGCGTCAGGCCGCCAACCAGATTGGCCGGCAACTGGTGCGGGGGCTGATGGGGTCGCTGACGGGTAGCAGGAAGCGTTAGCAAGCGCTGAAAAATCGTCATTCCCACGCAGGCGGGAATCCAGAGCTCCAGAGCAATTGGACTCTCGCCTTCGCGCAGTGGCTGTAGAAAGCCTTTTTCAGAACTTCCCCCGGCTGTGGGGGAACCTGGGGGAGTGTCGCTAGCCGGCGGTTTCGTCGGCAGCGTCCTGCTTGTCCTGGCGTTCTTTCTCGATTTTCTCGATTTCTTTCTCGAAGGCCTGGTCGAGCAGACTGGGCTTCTTGCGCCAGGGTTTGCGGTCGGGGTCCGGCTGAGCGGCGTAAGTGATGACTTCTCCGCCGTATACATCCTTGTAACGCTGCGCCTGGCGCTCGAGTTCGGCGCGCAGTTCGTCTTTCGTCACTGTTTTTACCTGTAGGTTGTGATCGACCCACACGACAGCCGAAACATCAGGTTTCACTGTTGCGCTGAGGGATCAATCTAAAGTGCTTCGCCTTGGTTGGCTGGGAGAAAAGTTTGCAAAGTTTCACGCTTTGCATCTTTCTCCTTTCTCTTCAGTTACTTATCTATCTGTAACTTTTTTCCGAGAAAAGTTGCATTGGGCAACTGGCGGTATTATCGCCAATGCCCTTTAAATGTCCAGTGATCAGTCCGCAAGCGCCTGGTAGCGCAGGCTGAAACTCATCTGAACACTTTGCTCTGCTGCCAGTAAATGTAGCCCTGGTCGCCCCGCTAGATGATGTGCGTTGACCGGATGAGTGACCGGCTCGAAGCAGAAGAAGTTCTGCGCTTCTGGGCAGAACAACAGAAACACATTGCTGCCCTGCGCCTCGCAGATGAGTTGATAACCCGCCTCGGGTTGAATGATGCAAGCGCGCCCCGGCCATTGGGTAAACGCATTGTCGACAAGTTGTCGCGGCAACAGGGTGGGCTCGGAGAAGTTCCAGGCCTGTGGCAATTCGACCCACTGACTGGAAAGTTTGTCTTCGCCGCATAACCAGACGCCGCCTGCCTGCGCCTGTACGCGGGTGTGCGCAGTGCGCGGCAGATAAGGATGCAGGCCGAGCCCATACCAGGTGGGCTGTTCGCCAAGATGGGTGGCTTGTAACGTCAGGCGCAGACAGCCGTCAGTGAGTTGTACGTCGAGAGTGGCGTGATAGGGAAAGGGCAATTGGCTATGCAGTTCCAGGCTGGCGCTGTCGGACGTCGCATTGACTATCTTCCAGGGTTGTTGCCAGGCACTGCCGTGTATCGGCAGTGCTTCGTGTTCGGTGTTGGCGCCCAGCGCTTGCCAGCCGTCAGGGGTGGCGAAACCGCCTCCGCCAATGCGGTTGGACCAGGGTAGCAACGGGTAGCAGGCCAGGCGTCTGGGATTGGCGGCAGCCAGCGCCTGTTCATCGCTGTGACGCAGCAGTGGCTGGCCGTCGCTGAGGCGCACCCAGTTGACCAGGCTTGCGCCCAGTTCCGGGGCGAGAGTCAACTGTGTCAGGCTATCGCGCAGGGTCAGCAGAGTCGTTGGCATTTGACGCTCCTAGGGCGTTATTTGTCGGGAATTCATAGTGTCATCGTACAACTGCTGGGCTATCATTACGGCAAAGCCTCAAGTCTTAAGTCGAGAGTCCGTCCACCATGGAAACGCAAAACGCTCAACCTCGTGCTCGTCGCAAGCACCGCAGCCTGGCCCAGGAGCTGGTAGCCGATCTGTCGCAGCGCATTCGCGATGGGCTGATCAAGCGCGGTGAGAAGCTGCCGACGGAGTCGGCGATCATGGAAGAGCAGGGCGTCAGCCGTACCGTGGTGCGCGAGGCTCTGTCGCGTCTGCAGGCAGCCGGTCTGGTCGAGACCCGTCATGGCATCGGTACTTTCGTGCTGGACACGCCCAGCGCCAGTGGTTTTCGCATCGACCCGGCGACCATCGTCACCTTGCGCGACGTGCTGGCCATTCTTGAGCTGCGTATCAGTCTCGAGGTGGAGTCTGCCGGGATGGCGGCTCAGCGTCGTAATGACGTGCAACTGAAGGCCATTCGCGAGGCACTGGATGCCATCAACGAGAGCGCGATGCATGCCAGCGATGCCGTGTCCTCGGACTTTCATTTTCATCTGCGTATTGCCGAGGCCACCGGCAACCGTTACTTCACCGATATTCTCAGTCATCTGGGTACCAGCATCATCCCGCGTACCCGGGTCAATTCCGCCAGCCTGGCGCGTGACGATCAGGCCCACTACATGGCGCGCCTGGAGCGTGAGCACGAGCAGATCTTCGAAGCCATCGCGCGCCAGGATGCCGAGGCGGCGCGGGCAGCGATGCGTCTGCACCTGACCAACAGCCGCGAGCGCCTGCGTCAGGCGCACGAAGCGGCCGAGGCCGAAGCGCTGCACGGCTGAGCAGCCGCTAGCGGCGGTAAGCCAGCAAGACAATCCCGCCCACCACGATCAGCCCGCCAAGCACCTGCAGCGGGCCGAGCAACTGGCCGAGCACCAGCCAGCCCAGCAGCATGCCGGCTACTGGTTCCATGTTCATCACCGGCGCGTTGCGGGCAATGTCCAGGCGCGGCATCAGGATGAACAGCATCGAGAACGCCGTGCCATAGAGCAGCACCAGGCAGGCCAGGGCGATCCAGCCGGCCGCCGCGTTGGGCAGACCCAGGCCGCCGGGCAGTGCACCGCTGGCACCCGCCAGGGCCGAGGCACTGAAGACCACCGCCATGGTCAGCATGCTGCGCACTCGTCCGGGCATGACTGACAATCGATGTTCGGTAATCCACAGCGCAACGGCGAAGACCCCCGCAGCAGTCAGGCTGAACAGCACCCCTTCGACCCAGCGCGCGTCGAGCTGAGCCTCGCCGGACAGGCGCGCCGGCACATCCAGCACCAGCACCAGACCGAACAGGATCAGGCCCATGATCATCGCGGCGCGGCCGGTTGGCGCCGCGCCACCGAGTGCCCAGGTGAGCAGCGCCAGCAGGATCGGCGAGAGGTTCACCACCAGCAATGCCAGGCCTACCGGGATGCGTGCCACTGCCGAGTAGATGCAAAAGCTCTGCACCGCGATCAGCAGCCCCAGCACCAACTGCCAGCCCCATGTGCTGCGGCTCAGGCGCAGCGAGTCACGTTGCCATAGCACCAGCGCGGCGAGTACCAGCAGGGTGCCCCCGGAGCGGCAGAGCATTGCCATCAGCAGACCGGTGTCGTGGTCGAAGGCGATACGCGCGGCGATGTGGTTGCCAGCGAAGGAGCAGGCCAGGGTGGCGAGGATCAGCGCGGCGATATGCCGGGGAAACGGGGTTGCTGACATGGCAGAGCGATACGTCCTTATAAAGCGAGAGCCGCCAGGCGGCGGCTCGGGTTGGATGAGGTAGCCCCGCAAGCGGGGCGGCTAATCAATGCCTGCGATCACTGAATCAGAGCACGACGCTGGGCAGCCACAGCGAGATGGCTGGAATGTAGGTCACGGCCATCAGCACCATGAACAGCGCGGCGTAGAACGGCAGCAGTGCCTTCACGGTGTTCTCGATGGTGACCTTGCCGATTGCAGCGCCAACGAAGAGTACCGCACCTACCGGTGGCGTGATCAGTCCAATACCGAGGTTGACCAGCATAATCATGCCGAAGTGCACCGGATCGACGCCGAAGGAGGTCACCACCGGCAGCAGAATCGGGGTGAGGATCAGGATCAGCGGCGCCATGTCCATCAGCGTGCCCAGGGCCAGCAGCATGAAGTTGACGCACATCAGGATCACGTAGCGGTTGTCCGAGAAGGTCAGGAATGCCGTGGTGATCTTCGACGGAATCTGCATCAGGGTCATGATGTAGCCGAACGCGGCTGCGAAGGCGATGAGGATCATCACGATCGACAGTGTGCGCACGGTGCGGTGCAGCATCTTCGGCAGTTCACGCCACTTGTAGTCGCGGTAGATGAACATGGTCACGAAGAACGCCCAGACCACCGCGACAGCCGCTGACTCGGTGGCGGTGAACACGCCACTGAGGATGCCGCCGAGGATGATGAACATGGTCATCAGGCCCCACAGAGCTTCCACGCAGATCTTCAGCGCCTGGCGCAGCGGAATCACTTCGCCTTTCGGGTAGTTGCGCTTCTTGGCGAACCACAGGCACAGCGTGGCCAGGGTTACGCTCATCAGCAGACCCGGGCCGATACCGGCCACGAACAGCGCGGCGATGGATACGGTGCCACCGGCCGCCAGCGAGTAGATCACCGAGTTGTGGCTGGGCGGGGTGAGCAGCGCCTGTACCGAACCGGATACGGTGACGGCGGTGGCGAACTCACGTGGGTAGCCCTTCTTTTCCATTTCCGGGATCAGCACTGAACCAACCGAGGCGGTATCGGCCAGGGAGGAGCCGGAGATGGCGCCGAAGAAGGTCGAGGCGGTGATGTTGACCAGTGACAGACCGCCGCGGACGAAACCGATCAACACCCCGGCAAACGCCACCAGGCGCCGGGCCATGCCACCCTCGGCCATGATCGCGCCGGCCAGGACGAAAAACGGAATGGCCAGCAGGGAGAATTTGTTCACGCCACCGGCGATCTGGATCATCACCGCGTGCAGGGGGATATCGATCCACCAGGCGCCGATCAGTGCGGAAACGCCAAGCGAATAAGCAACGGGGACGCGTAGCAGGATAAGGACAATGAAACTGCCTAAAAGAATGGCGGCATCCATTTACGCGGCCTCCTTGGAATCTTCAGTGTGTTCGAAGTCGACGGCACGGCGCTTATGTTGATCGCCGTACAGCAGTTGTTCGATGACGAACAGGAGGGTGATGAAACCGCCCACCGGGATTGGCATGTAGCTGATGCCGACACGTACCGAGGGCAGGGTGCTGAGGTACTGGTTCCAGGTTGCTACGCAGAGCTTGTAACCCCAAATCAGCATGAACAGCGCGATGCCGCCCATGACCAGACGTACGAACAATGTGATCAGCGGTGCCAGGGTTTGTGGCAGGCGATCGGTCAGTGAGGTCACGGCCATGTGGGCACCTGCACGGTAGCCGGCAGCGGCACCGACGAAGGTGAACAGCACCATCAATAGCACTGAAATCGGCTCGGGCCAGCCCAGTCCTTGACCCAGCACGTAACGGCTGAATACGCCCCAGGGGATGATCAAAGCCATGATCACGATCGCCAGGCCGGCGGTCGCGATACAGGCACGGTAGATGGCGTCATTGACGCCCAGAACCAGGTTTTTCATGAGACTTCACCGGTTGCGCGGCGCAGGCGAGGTGCCGGCGCCGCGCGCTTGCGCGTGGATTACTGAACGGCTTCGATACGCTGAATCAGTTCAACGAACTGCGCGCCGTACTTCTCACGAACCGGGGCGGTCGCGTCGTAGAAGGGCTTGGTATCGATTTCGATGAATTCGACGCCTTCAGCCTTGAGTTTCTCTACGCTGCTGGCGCTTTTCTCGTCCCACAGTTGGCGCTCTTCCAGTTGCGCTTCCTTGGCCAGTTTCTTGACCAGTTCCTGCTGTTCCGGCGTCAGCTTGTTCCAGGTGGTCTTGGACATCAGCAACGGCTCGGGCAGGATCAGGTGGTGGGTCTGGGTGTAGTACTTGGCGGAGCGGAAATGGTTGTGCTCGAGCAGGGTGGGCGGATTGTTCTCGGCGCCGTCGATCACGCCGCTCTGCAGGGCACTGAAGATTTCACCGGTGTCCATGGCGATGCCGTTTGCACCCATGGCGTTGAGGGTGTCGATGAACAGCGGGTTGCCCATTACGCGGATCTTCATACCTTTCAGGTCTTCGATGCTGCGTATCGGCTTCTTGGTGTAGAGGCTGCGGCTGCCGCCGTCCATCCATGCCAGGCCGACCATGTTGAAGTCGGAGTTGGTGATGGCGTCGAGGATTTCCTGGCCGATCTCACCGTCGATGATCTTGCGCATGTGGTCGACGTCGCGGAACACGAACGGCATGTTGAACACGTTGGTGGCCGGAACCACCGAACCGACCGAACCGAGGCTGACGCGGGTCAGCTGCACGGCGCCGATCTGGGTCTGCTCGATGACTTCCTTCTCGGAGCCGAGAACGCCGCCGGCGAACATGCGGGACTTGATATCGCCGTTGGTGGCAGCTTCCAGCTTCTTGCCGAGGTTTTCCATGGCGACTACGGTCGGGTAGCCAGCAGGGTGGATTTCGGCAATCTTCAGGGTCATCTCGGCCTGTACGAAGGAGGACAGACCGAGCGCTAGCGGAAGTGTGGCGAGAAGCAACTTACGTTTGAGGTTCATGCGGAAAACTCCGTCTTGTTGTTGTTGGTGTACAGCAGTGTGAGTCCGGTGCCGCGAGCGGCCCGGGGTGAATCGGATTAGGGTTGGAAGGCAGGCTCCTCGATACCGCACACGCCGGCTTGCAGGGCGAATACACCACCGGCCAGAGGCTGGTCGGAAAGGTCGCCGCCGGGGCGGATCGAGGTAACGAACAAGGTGTCCAGATCGGCGCCACCGAAGGCGCACATAGCGGGCTTCTTCACCGGCACGGCGAGCGAGCGATCGAGTCGGCCATCCGGGGTGAAACGGTGGACCAAGCCTTCGTCATTGCCGCAGATCCAGTAGCAACCATCGACGTCCATCGCTGCGCCGTCCGGGCGACCCGGATGCTGCTTCATGTCGATGAACAGGCGACGGTTGTGCGGCGTGCCGCTATCGGTGTCGTAGTCGAAGGCCCAGACGCTCTGCACGCTGGGGTGCGAGTCGGAGAGGTACATGGTGCGGCCGTCAGGGCTGAAGGCCAGGCCGTTGGGCACGATGAAGTCGTCGAGCACCTGTCGCAGTTGGCCGTCGTAGCGATACAGCGCGCCGACGCGCGCACCTTGGGCCATATCCAGCAGCATGGTGCCGGCCCAGAAGCGGCCTTGGCGGTCGCAGCGACCGTCGTTGAAACGCATCTGCGGGCGGGCATGTTCGACCTGTGCCAGGCGCTCGGCCTGTACGCTGCCATCGTCCTGCGGGCGTAGATGGAAGATGCCGCTCTGCATGCCGGCGAGCCAGCCGCCAGCGGGGTGCATGGCGATGCAGGCAAGCATCTCGTCGGCCTGCCAGCTCTGCGTCTGGCCATCTGCCGCGGACCAGCGATGCAGGCGTGCGGCAGGGATGTCGGCCCAGTAAAGAGCCTGTTCGGCAGCGTTCCACACCGGGCTTTCGCCCGTGGCGTTGCGCGCATCGACAATCAGTTCGGCTGTCATGGCTGTGGCGCTCTACTTGTTGTTATGGCTTGGGGCGGTTGCGGCGTTCTGTTCAGTCGTCGCCGAACGGGCCGGCGGCAACGAAGGCGCCGCCCTGGTAGATGCGCGCCGGATCGTCGGCGGCCGGCATCGGCTGCGCTTCCACCTTGTCGCGGAACACTTCCGAGCTGTCCTTGGGCTCGAAGCCCAGGTGTGCGGCCTGGCTGTTGTCCCACCACACATCGCGGTTATCCGACATGCCGTAGACCACGGTGTGGCCGACGTTCTCGGTATAGAGGCAGCGTTCGAGCAGGTGGGTAAGGTCGTCGTAGCTCAGCCAGGTGCTCATCATGCGGCGATTGGCGGGTTCGGGGAACGAGGAGCCGATGCGGATGCTGACGGTTTCAATGCCGTAGCGATCGAAGTAGAAGCTGGCCATGTCCTCGCCATAGGACTTGGATAGGCCGTAGTAGCCATCCGGGCGGCGCAGACAGTTGGCGTCGAGATGTTCGTCCTGCTTGTAGAAGCCGATGACGTGGTTGGAGCTGGCGAACACCACGCGTTTCACGCCATGGCGGCGGGCCGCTTCGTAGACATGGAATACGCCGCAGATGTTGGCACCGAGGATTTCTTCGAAGGGGCGCTCGACCGAGACACCGCCGAAGTGCAGGATGGCGTCGACGCCTTCGATCAGTTGATGCACGGCGGCTTTGTCTGCCAGGTCGCAACGCACCACTTCTTCGTGGGGGCCGGCAGCAGGGGCCATCTCACCGATGTCGGACAGACGCAGGATATTGGCGTAGGGGCGCAGACGTTCGCGCAGTACCTTGCCCAGTCCGCCGGCAGCGCCGGTCAGCAGCAGGCGATTGAAGGGGCGCAGTTCGCTGGATATCGTGGTCATGGCGGGGCCTGGACTCTTGTTGCTTGTTGTTATTGGTTTGTCATACGTTGTCGTATGACTTGGGTCGATTATCAGCACCAACCCAGGCAATGTCAACGCGACAGTGGGGGGAAATTGAGGTGTTTTGTCTGCGTTTCACTGAGCGGGTCTGACCTGTTAAACAGCCATGGTTGGCAAGGTAAACTGCGGCTCGGTAGGCTCTACTACGGCAATTTATTGTGTTCGCACAGAGTATTCGAACAACGCGCGGGTGGCCTCAGGCAGGTGCGGGGTCAGTTTTCTCGGGGCGTATTTGACTAAAGTTGTATGACAACGTATCTCGGCTGAGGTGGAGTGTCTTCTTATGCGAAGCACTCGAGTGACTGGAGGCGTGACATGGGCAGGAAACCTGCTGGCATCCGCAGCAGTGCGGCCCCGACGCTGATTGATGTCGCCAGGGTCGCGGGGGTGTCGCCGATCACCGTATCGCGGGCACTGGGGCGCCCCGAGGTGGTCACCGATGCCACCCGCAAGCGCGTACTGGAAGCGGTGCGGGCGACCGGCTATGTGCCCAATCTCGCGGCAGGCTCTCTGGCGTCCAGTCGCAGCCGGCTGGTGGCGATCTTCCTGCCAACCATTGCCAATTCGATTTTCGCCGACACCGTGCAGGCGCTGACTGACCGGCTGGCTGCTGCTGGCTACCAGACCTTGCTCGGCCTCACCGGCTACAGCCCCGAGCAGGAGGAGGCCTTGCTCGAGGCGGTGTTGGGGCGTCGGCCGGATGGCATTGTCCTGACCGGCACTGAACATACCCAGGCGAGCCGTGAGCGCCTGGCGCGGGTGGGCATTCCGCTGGTCGAGGCCTGGGATCTGTGCGAATACCCGGTGGACATGCTGGTCGGCTTTTCGCACGAGGCTGTGGGCCAGGCGGTGGCGCGCTATCTGATCGGCAAGGGCTATCGCCGGGTCTCGGTCGTGGGCATCGATGACCCGCGCGGCCTGCGCCGTTATCGAAGCCTGGTGAAGGCGCTGCAGGGCCATATGAGAGCTCCCGTGGCAGCGCAGATCCTGCCTGCACCGGCGACCTTGGCGGTGGGCCGCGAAGGTCTTGCGCGTCTGCTGCAGGAAGATGTGGCCGGCGAAGTGGTGGTCTGCAGTTCCGATACGGTGGCGCAAGGCGTGATGGCCGAGGCACTCAGCCGTGGCCTGCGCATTCCTCAGGATCTTGCCGTGATGGGTTTCGGCGACCTGTCCAGCGCAGCGCACACTTACCCGCCGCTTTCCACCGTGCGGGTGGATGGGCCGCGTATCGGTTGCGCTATCGCCGATGCTCTGCTGGCGCGCTTCGCCGAGCCTGCAGCGGCGCGCCAGCCGCTGCGCCTAGACGTCGGGTTCGAACTGATCGAGCGCGGCAGCGCCTGAGCCTTTCAGGCCAGGCGCAGGTGGTTGTCCCACAAGCCGGCCGGTAACTTCAGGGCGTTGGTGACGATGCGCTCGCCGCGGCAATCGTACAGGCGGCAACGGCCCTGACCCGAGGTCACGACGAAACCGTCGGCAACCGCGCCAACGCCTGCACAGTCTGGCAATGGCACATCCAGGCGCACCTGAGCGCTGTCCAGATCCCAGATGAAGAAGCGGTTGCCGCGCGGTGCGGTCAGCGCCAGCAGGCGCAGGTCGTCGTGAATGGCCACGCTGGCGGTGTACTGGTTCATGGCCACGCGTTGCGTCTCGCCCAGAGGAAAAGGCTGGAACGGCTGGCCGGGGCGCTTGATCGCCAGCAGCGGCACCTGATCATGCAGATCGCCCATGTACTGCTGGCCGCTGACCACCGTGCCGTCACGCGCGACAGCCAGGTGGCGGATGCTGTTCTGCTGGTCGGCCAGATACTCCTGGCTGACCAGGCTGCCGTCGCGCTTGATCAGCGCCAGGCTGGCCTGCATGGCGTCGAGGTTCATCTCCACGCGGCTTTCCGCTTCGGTGCGGATGCCGCCGTTGGCCACCACCAGGGTTTCGCCATCGTGCATCCACAACAGTTGGTGCGGGCCGACCCCATGGCTGCTGTGTTCACCGTCGCGCAGCAGTTGCTCACCCTGCAGGCGATAAACGCCAATGATGCCCCGGCCTGGCTCGGTGGTGTCGTTTTCGGTGGTGTACAGCCACTCGCCGCCTTTGTGAAACACCGCGTGGCCGTTGAAGTGGCGCCCGGCCGGCGAGGCAAGTGTTTGCAGCAGGCGGCCGTCGCGGGTGTCGATCAGGTAGCTCTCGGTGCTCGGCCGGCGACCGACGAACAGGGCCATCGGCAGGGCAGGGTGCGGCACCACATCGTGGCAGCGTTCGTTCACCGGCGTGGCGAAGGCGCGCTGACCATCGAGGCGATAGCCGACGGCGTAGTGGTTGCCGTTGCCGTCGTCACGGGCTGACAACAGCAACGGCTGGCCGGATGGGCCGAACAGCGTCCAGCCACCGAAGGCGCCTGCCGCCGCGAGGCTGGCAGCGGCTGCACTGAGGCCGAGGAAGGCTCTGCGTTGCATACTCAATCCCCGTCGTGGGCGTTGAAGCCGATCTGCACGTCGAGCGCCTTGGCCAGCTCGCTTTCCTGCAGGCGGTGCAGGCGATTGAGGCTGTCGTACAGCTCGTTCAGGGCGGTGCGCCCGGCTTCATCGGCGAGCAGCTCACCCAGGGGACTGTCGAGTGCGGCCAGGCGCTGACGGATGTCCTGGTAAGCGGCGTCGATGCGTTTTGCCAGGTCGGCCTGATCCTCACCCAGTAACGATTGAATGCCATCACGGTTGCTGCCGTGCCACAGCAGTTCGGCGTTGGCCAGCGCCGCACCCTGGTTGGCCAGGCTGGCGGCACTGCGCCAGGCTTCGGCCTGGTAAGGCTGGGCGATGCCCTTGCTCTGGCGGCCCATCGGTGCACCGAGCTTCTTCTTCAGGCCGTCCAGGGCGCTGACCTGCACCCGTAACAGTTCGGCGATGGCCTCATTGGCGTCGGCGTAGCGCTCGTTGGGGAACTGCTTCAGCTGTTCGGCCATGCCAGGTTTGGCTTGCCACTCGCCGACGATCTCCGCGGCCAGGGCTTGCTGGTGCTTGCCGATGGCCTGCAACAGCGGGCAGTAGCGGGCTTTCTGCTCGGCCTGGGCGAGGTCCAGATTGGGGTCGAAGAGAATGTATTCGTAGGCGGTCAGGCCCTGCACCACCACGCTGGCATTGGACAGGTCATCCGCGCTCAACTGCGGCTTGTTCTTCAGCAGGGCTTCGACCTGGCGCTGGACCAGGTTCTTCTTGTCTGGCCAGAACTGAATCTGCCAGGCGCGGTTGCCTTCGGCCAGCGGTCCGATCAGCAACGGCTGCAAGCCGGCCCAGGCACTTTGGGCGCCGAGAAAGGCCTGGCGAGCGGTGCTCAGATCGGCGTTGCCGGCGCAGAAGGCTTCGGCATTCACGGCCAACTGGCGATCGGCTTCCTGCCAGCTGCTGTAGGCCGGCAGCAGCACGCCATCGGTCAGCGCCGCGCTGACCTTGGCTTTCGGGTCCTGCTGGCCGCAGCTGACCAGGGCCAGGCCGAGCAGAGAGGCGATCAGGGTTTTGTGCAACATCGCAGGCTCCTTAAAGAGAATTCAGGAAGGCGAGCAGCGCTGCTCGCTCGTCGGCATCGAATTTCAGCACATGCAGTTTGGCCGCTTCGGCCTCGCCACCGTGCCAGAGAATGGCTTCCAGCAGGTTGCGTGCACGGCCGTCATGCAGGAACTGAGTGTGACCATTGACCGCTTGCGTCAGGCCAATGCCCCACAACGGCGTCGTGCGCCATTCGCGACCGCTGGCGAGAAACTCCTCGCGGCCATCGGCTAGGCCTTCGCCCATGTCATGCAGCAGCATGTCTGTATAAGGACGGATCAACTGGTTGGCCAGTTCAGGCTCGGCGGCAGCGGCCGACGTAGTGAAGCTGGGCGTGTGGCATTTCTGGCAGCCGGCCTGATGGAACAGGCTCTTGCCCTTGAGCACCTCGGGGGCATCGACGTCACGCCGGGCCGGCACGCCCAGGTTACGACTGTAGAACAGCACGCTGGCCAGGATATTGTCGCTGACCTCCGGTTCGCCGCCATGGGGCGCGGCCAGGCAATCGGCTTGCGCCGGGGTGCAGTTGTCATGGGGGATCAGTGAACTGGTCAGGCCCATGTCGTTGGCGAACGCATCGGCATTCTGCTGATTGAGATTGGGCTGGCCAGCCTTCCAGCCGAAACGACCGAGCACACTGCGCTGCTGCTGGCGGTCCCAGACCTGATTGGGGCGACCGGAAATACCGTCGCCATCGGCGTCGTCCGGGTCGGCGCCTGCCAGGATATCGGCTTCGGCAATGGCCTCGAGCAGGCCGAGTCCGATCATCGGCGGGGCGATACGCGTGGAGAACAGGGTGTCCGGATGCATGGCGCCATAGCCCAGTTGGCTGATCTGCAGCTCAGGTTTGCGCAGCTCCACCAGGGTGCCATCGGCGAAGCGCACCGGCACGCTGCTGTAGGTGACGCGGACCTTGCCCTCGGGCGCTACGCCGGGGTTGGCCATGTCCTGCAACTGAGTGCCGTAGGTGGGCTCGGCCACCACGCCCTGGCGCTGTAGCAACTCGGCATGCTCGGGGCCGGCCGGCAGTGACAGACGCACCAGCATCGAGGCGGCGCTGACCGCATCTGGCCCCGGCGGATGGCCGCGACCATCCTTGATGTGGCAGTTCTGGCAGGCATTGGTATTGAACAGCGGGCCCAGGCCATCACGTGCGGTGGTGGTGGCTGGCGCCGTGACCCAGGGGTTGCGGAAGAAGCTGTTGCCCACTGCGAAATCCAGGCGACGGCTGGGTGCGAGGTTGGCCGAGGGGAGGGAGAAGGCGTTGTGATCGAACTTGCGCACCGTCGCCGCACCGGCCGAGAGATGTTCACCAGGCTCTGCCTGGGTGAATTCAGGCTGCTGTTCGCAAGCGATCAAAGACAGGGCCAGAAAGGGCAGCAGGCAGCGCTGGAGCGGCGACATCGAGGAACAATCCGAACGGGCAAGAAAGCGGGGCGTCAAGATTAGCAGGCTAACGGAATTTAAATAAGATGGATTAGCGTTAGCCGCGCGCGACCAGAGGTCGCGGGAGTGAGTTGGATGCCAACCCCATTCCTTCCCGGACTTAAGCTTATGCGAGCGCTGCGGCTTCAGGGATTGGTGCCCACTAAGAGCAAGAACGTTCAAGACCTTGCAGATGCGTTTGGCTAAGCTCGCCTGCCCAAGGAGGTTCCATGTCCCGTCAACACGAATTCACCCAGGGCGCCCGCGATATGCTGCCAATGCTGCTCGGCGCCATTCCCTTCGGCATCATCTTCGGTAGCCTGGCAGGCGCTGCCGGGCTCGATCCCTGGCAGACGCAGGGGATGTCCTTGCTGGTATTCGCCGGTTCGGCGCAGTTCATCGCCATCAGTCTGTTGACCGGCGGCGCCGGTATTGCCGTGGTGTTGCTGACCACCTTCGTGGTCAACCTGCGCCATGCCCTGTATAGCGCCAGCCTGCAGCCATATGTGCGCCATCTGCCCAAGCGCTGGCGCATGCCGCTGGCTTTCTGGCTTACCGACGAGGCCTACGCGGTGGTAGTGCAGCGCTACGCGCGTGGTGACAAGGGCGCCTACCGCCATTGGTACTTTCTCGGCGCGGCCCTGGCCATGTACTGCAACTGGCAGCTGTGCACGCTGGTCGGCGTGCTGTTCGGTCAGGCAGTGCCGAACATCGGTGAGTGGGGGCTGGATTTCGCCATGCTGGCGACCTTCATCGGCATCGTCGTGCCGATGCTGCGCAATCAGCCGCAAGTGGCGGCCGCCTTGGTTGCGGGCGCCGTGGCGCTGCTCTGCCATGCCTTGCCCTACAAGCTTGGGCTGATGGCGGCTGCGGCCAGTGGCATCGTCGTCGGCGTGTGGTTGGAGCGGCGTAACCCGGCGCTGCAGGAGGAGTTGCTCTGATGGATATCTGGTTGCTGATTCTGGGGATGCTGGCGATCACCTTCATCACCCGCTACAGCCTGTTCGCGTTCCCTGATCTGCGTTTTCCGCCATTGATCAGGCAGGGGCTGCATTACGTGCCGACTGCGGTACTGACGGCCATTGTCGTGCCCGGCATGCTCATGCCGGACGGACAAAGCTGGGCGCTGAACTGGAACAACGCCTACCTGCTGGCGGGCCTGGCCGCCATTGCCATCGCCGCTTTAACGCGGCATTTGCTGGCGACCATCGGTGGTGGATTGCTGGTGTTCTTTTTGCTGCGCTGGGCGTTTGGGCAACTGCCTATCTGAATGGCGCGGAGCTGGCCTGGTGCGCATGGCGCACCCTAGCCGGGTAGACCGTTGCAAGGCCGCTATACCAGCGCGCTGATCTTCAGATCGCGCTGGCTCAAGCGCAGGTACTGTTGGTCAGCCTTGAGCAGTAGCGCGTGGTCGTCGACGCTCAGTTCTTCATGAGCATGACCTTCGGCCTGGCTGCGGTAGAGGCTCTCACCGGGGCGGCGGCGCAGGCATTGGTAGCGCTGCTGGCGTGGTTCCACCTTGAAGCTGAGCATGTCGATATAGGCGACCTGCATCTCATCACTCTGCCCGGTCTCCAGCGCACTGCGTTGCAGGGCTGGGGTGTGGGTGAAGGGCGAAGCCGAGAGCATGACATGTTGGCATTGCTGCAGATCAGGGCGTGGTTCGCCGTTGAGCAGCCAATTGCCGCGCAGATCACGCTGTAGGCAGAGGTTGCGCTGGCCGTGGTTATCGACCTTGAGCCAGAGGCGGCGGAAGCGCCAGCGCGGATCGCACTCGATCATGTAGTTGGCAACGATGCTGTTGCCCTTGATGACCTGCATAAGGTGGCTGGTGGCCTGGATGCCATTGGCATCCTGACTCAGGCGCAGGGTCTCCACGCCGGGGGTGCACCAGGGTTTCCATACCAGGGTTTGCTGCATCGGTCGACTCCATGCCGAGCGCGAAACAGGAGGGAAGGGCGCTAGCGCGCAGAACACGCTCCCTCGTGTTCCATGTTTGTTGTGGCGCGCAGCATAAAGCGACAGCGATGTGATGTCTGTCAGCTTTTGCTGACAGTTGCGCAGGTTTTTGCGCTATAGATTCAGGCTTTCGGCTTCAGCGGTTGCTGTTCGAACTTCACGCCGTCCAGGCCATGCACCATCAGCGCTCGGATGTTGCCGTGGTCGCTGCCTTGCGGCGTGGCCAGCACGCTGCGGTAGTGCTCGCCGAAGGCACGCAGCGCTTCGTCCTTGCTCAAGCCCTCCAACAGGGCCAGACCCAGAGTCTTGCAGGAGCCTTCGTTCTGTCCGGCCGCGTTCTCCACGTCACCGTTACGAAAGGCGCTGGGCTGATAGTCGTAGTGCGCGGCGACGAAGGCCAGGGTTTCACTGAAGGCGTAGTCATCCTGCTGCAGACGGCTGCGCAGGGTATTCAGAGCGGTCATTCAGGCTTTCCTTTGGCAAATGCGGCTGTCTGCTCGGCCGAGGCTTCTTTCTGATATTTGGCTTTCCAGTCGGCATAAGGCATGCCGTACACGGTCTCGCGAGCCTGGTCGGCGCTGACCTCGACACCGAGGTCGTCGGCAGCGGCCTTGTACCATTTGGACAGGCAGTTGCGGCAGAAACCGGCCAGGTTCATCAGCTCGATGTTCTGCACGTCAGGACGGCTGCGCAGGTGCTGCACCAGTGCGCGAAAGGCTGCAGCTTCCAGTTCGAGGCGTTCTTGCTCGGTCATGGTGGGCTCTCCGGGGATAGGTGGCGGCGATGATAAGAGCCTTGCCGGAGAGCGACAAGCCGCTGTCAGCGATGACCGGCGAGGGTGATGGATACCGACTCGGCGAAACGCAGGGCGTGCGGTTTGTCCACTTCCACTTCGGCATAACGCACGGCCTGATGGGTCATCACCAGGTCGAGGATTTCCTGGGTTAGGCGTTCGAGCAGGGCGAAGCGATTGCCTTCGACATGGGCGATGATCGCCTTGGTGATGGTGCGGTAGTTCAGCGCATGCTCGATGTCGTTGACCTCTACCGCATCGACGGAGGGGTAGAGGATGGTCAGGTTGATCAACACGTCCTGCTTGTTGTTGATCTCTTCTTCCTTGATGCCGATGTAGGTGCGCAGGCGCAGGTCCTTGACGCGGATGCGCGCCATTCCAGGTTCCAGTCGCGGCATTAGTTGTTCCGTCCGATCAATTGCAGGAATTCGTGGCGAGTGTTGCAGGACTCGCGGAAGGCGCCAAGCATCACCGAGCTGCTCATCACCGAATTCTGCTTCTCCACGCCACGCATCATCATGCACATGTGCTTGGCCTCGATCACCACCGCGACGCCGGCGGCGTTGGTCACGCGCTGGATCGCATCGGCGATCTGCTTGGTGAGGTTTTCCTGGATCTGCAGGCGCCGTGCGTACATGTCGACGATGCGCGCCACCTTGGACAGCCCGAGCACCTTGCCGGTGGGGATGTAGGCGACATGCGCCTTGCCGATGAAGGGCAGCAGGTGGTGTTCGCACAGCGAGTACAGCTCGATGTCCTTGACGATCACCATCTCGTCATTGTCGGACTCGAACAGCGCGCCGTTGACGATCTCGTCCAGCGACTGCTGGTAGCCATGACACAGATACTGCATGGCCTTGGCCGCGCGCTTGGGGGTGTCGAGCAGGCCCTCGCGTTCCGGGTTTTCACCGAGGCCTACGAGAATCTCGCGGTATTGCTGGGAAAGAGGTTGGCTCATGGCAGTGTCCTGGGCAGTCGCTTCACTTGAGGTGGCGGCCGCCGTTGAGGGTAAGGGTCGTTCCGGTTACGTAGGAGTTGTCCAGCAAATAGCGCAATGTCTGGTAGAAGGCCTGCGGGCCGGGTTCTATGCCCAGCGCCGATTTGGCCAAAGTCTTGGTGCGGTAGGCGTCGTCATCACCATCGTTGAACATCAGCAGCGCTGGCGCGATGGTGTTGACCTTGATGCGTGGGGCAAAACGCGCGGCGAACGACAACGTCAGGCTTTCCAGGCCCGCCTTGCTGGCGCAGTAGGCGGGGCGATTGGCGCTGCCCTTGCGCACCACGTCATCGCTAACGTGAACGATATCGGCCTGTTCCGACTGCAGCAGCAGGTCACTGCAGTGCAGGTTGATCAGGTAGGGCGCGAGCATGTGCACGCTGAACAGCTGGCGAAACGCATCGGCTTCTTCGCCGGGTGTTTCGGCCAGCCAATCCGAGGCGTTGTGCACGATCGCGCGCAGGCCATTGCACTGCAACTTGACCTGTTCGATGAACGCCATGATGCCGCTCTCATTGCTGAAATCCGCCTGCAGAGCGATGGCGCCGCGCTCACGCAGCCGCGAAATGTCGTCGCGGTTCTGGCGGTAGCTGATGATCACCGGCTGGCCTTCGTCGAGCAGGCGTTCGGCGCAGTAGAGGCCGACCCTCTGGCCGGCGCCGGTGATCAGGATGGGGAAGCTGGCAGCGCTCATGTGCAACTCGTGAGAAAGAAATGAAGGCCTGGCTCGTACCGCCTCGGGATACCTGACCAGTGGCAGGCGCTACTCACCAGACCGTGGATAAAGCTATACCAGAGCTGCAGGTTGTACAACCCTGTGCGACATGTGGTTTTGCTATCAGGCTGAGTGGATTTGCCTATTTTGTTGAGTTTTAAGGGTTTTTACTGAGGGGGTGGAGAAGGGCTTTTTGTACTTTACCTGTACGGATTGATGTTTTTGTACAGATATTGGCTGCTTGTATAACGAAATCGGCCAGCACGAGGCTGGCCGATTGGTAGAAATGGATGCTTTCAGGGCTTGCCGATGCTGGCGGCTCGCCTGCTCAGGCGCTGCGAATAGTTACCTTGTAGCCAGGGTTCCAGCAGGCGAGTGGAAAGCGGAATGAACCAGTATGTCATCAGTGGCGTCAAGGCCAGCGTCGACAGCAGCACGCGGGTGACCAGCGAAAGGTCGACGAGCCAGGGGCCGAACAGCAGGTTGAAGGCCAGGGACACCGGAAAGAATGCCAGCCAGATCGCCACGCTCTGCTTCCAGCGCGGAGGCTGTCGATGGCCGCTGCCGAACCAGGCGTCAAGGCCGACCGCACGCTTCTCCTGCGGTTGGGCAAACAGGCCCGCACCCCGCTGCAGCCAGGCCTGGCGTGAGGCCGAGTGTTCCCAGGAAGCCATGGTCTGTTCGTCGCTGAAACGGAAAACGATCTGGAACTCATCATCGCCGGCAGGCGGTGCCAGTACGCCGGAGCCGAGGTAGCCAGGAAAGTCGGTGGCCAGATGTTCGCCTTCACGCAGCCAGGCGATGAAGTCGTGATAACGACCATTGGCGACGCGGCGCGCCACCATCAGGGTAACGGGGGACATTGTGTATCTCCTCGGGTGTTGCCGTCAGCCGGGGTATGGCGTTGGGCATGGCCGAGCACGGGGTGATGTGCTCGACGAACAATGCAGCAAGGATTATTCCCGTTTTGCGAAAATTAGCCAGCGTCAGCTGATGGTGGGCGTTGGGTCGAGCAGCTGTCGCCCTTTCGGCAGCGAGCCGCACCGTCAGGGTGCGGTAGCCGCGCCAGATGAGGGCGCAGGCGGCAGAACAGTCGGTAGCCCCATTCCAGCAGTGGGCGCAGCAGTCGCCAGCGCAAGGGCGCCACCCAGGCTCCCAGGCCCGCGGCTTCCCAGCTCCAGAGGCTGGCATCGAGGCCCAGCAACCAGGTGCCGTCGGCCCAGCGAGCGTGCAGGCGATTCTGCATAGCAGTAAGAGACAGCCCCAATGGCAGTGGATCGAAGTCCGCGGCAGAGATGTCCACGAGAAGCAGCCGCTGGGGCGATGCGTGCCGGCTGAGTAGACGGATTTCACGCGCGCAGAGCGGGCAGTCGCCGTCGAAATAAAGGGTCAATGGCCAGGCGGGGTTGTGCATGAGGTCGCCTTGTATAATTCTTGCACAATGTAAGCCTGACCAAGCTGGGTTACAATCCCTCTAAATTCGTTGCCATGATGCCCGAAGCCATGCCCGAACTCGCCTCCGTCACATCACTTGCGTCCAGCGCTTTGAAGCAGGAAGAGCTGTTCCCCATCCGCGAGGTTTCTCGCCTTACCGGCGTCAATCCGGTCACCCTGCGTGCCTGGGAGCGGCGTTACGGCCTGATTCAACCGACACGTACCGACAGCGGCCATCGTCTCTACTCGCAGGCCGATATCGATGCGGTGCGCAGCATCCTCGCCTGGATCGAACGTGGCGTTGCAGTCAGCAAGGTCGGCTCGATCCTGGCCAAGAGCGCCAGCAGTCGCAGCGTCGCCACGCCGGCCTACAACGAAGTCAGCAGTGACGACTGGAGCCAGTGGCAGGGCCAGGTGCGTAGCGCGCTGCAGAACTTCGATGAGCCTCGTCTGGAACGTGTGTATGGGCAGATCTTTTCCTGCTATCCGCTGCCGGTGGTGTTCCAGGATATTTTCATGCCGGTCTGGCAGGAACTGCTGCTGCGCCAGGACGAAGTCGGCCTGCGCGGCGAGTGGCTGATGCTCGACGGCTTCCTGCGTGGGCGCTGCTGGCAGCGTCTGCAATTGGGGCGTGATGATTCGCGTGAGCGCGTGCTGCTGGTGGCGCTACCTGGCCACTGCCGGGAACTGGAGTTGCTGGTTGCAGCGTTGCTGCTGGGCAATCAGGACGTCGACGTGTCGGTGATGGGGCCAGGCGTACCCATGACCGATCTGGCCCTGGTCTGTGAGCGCATGCAGCCCCAGGCCCTGGTTGTCTTCAGCAACCAGCCGCCAGGCGAGGAGTTCCCGCGGCAACTGGCGCGCCTGGCGCTGGGTCTGGAGTGTCCGCTGCTGCTGGCCGGTGACAGTGCCGATCTGGCGGAGGAAAGTCTGGCCGGTTCGCCCATTGCTTGCCTGGGTAATGAGGGACGCCTGATGCAGCGTCGTATGCAGCAGTTTCTGGCTGGCCATCTCGATACCTGAGGTGGTCCAGGCTACTGAGCTTCAGCTGACTGCTGCGGTCTGCGACTGTTGTTCGCTGTGCTGTTCGAACAGGTACTGACGCAGAGTTTGCTCATCTTCCGTATGTAGCGTCTGCAGGCTGTAAGCGTAACGCTTCTGGCTGACGCGTCTTGCGAGCCGCGCGCGCAGTTGAACGCGGCGCTCCTGGGGCAAAAGCAGTTGCAGCAACTGATCCTTGGCCGGCGTGCCTGTTTTGCTGTATTCCACCAGGATTCCATTGTTCGATAGCTCCAGCGCCTTCAGGCCACTGGGCTGGTCGCTGTCGTCCAGCAGTGCTAATGCCGTGGGCAGGACAAGACGCCATGGGCGTTCGCTTACCCCTTGTTCGAAGATCAGCGGGGCGCCCAGCTCCAGGCGTGACTGACTGTGGTCGTCTTGGATCAGGTGCAGGGGGAAGCTCAGATGCTGATTGTCGGTATGCGTATCCAGGCTTAGCTGTTCTTCGTTGCCCAGGCGAGCCAGCAGCTCACTGAGTCGTTTGCCCAGAGCCAATGGCGGTGCTGCGTTAGGGCGCCGCTTTTGCGGAGGTTTGAAGAGGATCTTCTGGATGAAATCCAGTTCGTCCTGAGTCAGCAGCGGATCGCTTTGCATGGGATAATACTGCACGGGGTCAAACCCATCTGACTGCGCTGGCGAAGGATAGTTTTATCCGTTCGTCAGCTTTTCAGGCGCGCCAGCTCTGCCTTCAGCTCGGCGACCTCTGCCTCCAGCTCACGCACTCGCTGCTTGGCTTCGACCTGTTCGGTAACATCCTTCTGGATACCGATGTAGTAGGTCAACTGGTCGCTTTCGTTCAGCACCGGAGTGATCGATAGCTCGTTCCAGAACGCGCTGCCGTCCTTGCGGTAGTTACGAATGATTTGTCGGCAGGGCTTGTTCGCCTTGACCGCTTCGCGAATGGCCTGCAGGCCGAGCTGTGCACGGTCAGTGCCCTGCAGGAAACGGCAATCCTGATAGAGGATGTCATCGCAGGGGTAGCCGGTCAGGCGTTCGAATGCCGCGTTGGCGTAGATCAGAATATTGTCTTCGCCCTCCTGCTCGGCCACCACGATCCCATCGTTAGAGGCGTCGACTACCAGTTGCAGCAGTTTGGCATTGATCATGAGTCCGGTTCCGCGATGGATATGGGCTGCATTCTAAAACATCGGGTCGGGCTGTCCACTTGCGGCATAATGCGCGGCGTTTTTCCTGTTTCCGGAGTTGTCATGAAAGTCGCCATTCTCTCGGGCTCGGTCTACGGTACGGCCGAAGAAGTCGCTCGCCACGCCGAGCGCCAGCTCAAGGCCGCCGGGCTGGACGCCTGGCACAAAGCGAACGTGAGCCTCGAGGAGCTGCTGGCCTTTGCGCCGGACGCCTTCCTTACCGTCACGTCCACCACTGGCATGGGTGAGCTGCCGGACAACCTGCTGCCGCTGTACAGCGAAATCAGAGACCGTTTGCCGGCCTGGAGCGGCAAACCGGCTGCGGTGCTGGCGCTGGGCGACTCCAGCTATGACACCTTCTGCGGCAGCGGTGAACTGATGCGTGAGCTGTATGCCGAGCTAGGCCTGCGCGAAGTGGTGGAAATGCTGCGCCTGGACTCCAGCGAAACCGTCACGCCTGAAACCGATGCCGAACCCTGGCTGCAAGCCTTCGTGGCGGCGCTGAAGGCCTGACGTGCACCCGCGCGCTCGCCAGTTGATCGACAGCCTCGGGCTTGCCGCGCATCCCGAGGGCGGTTACTACCGTCGCCTGTTCGTTTCGGCGCAGCGCGATGCTCAGGGTCGGGCGGCTTCCAGTGCAATTCTGTTCCTGCTGCCGGGTGGTGCGGTCAGCCGCTGGCATCGGGTCGACGCCGACGAGCTGTGGCACTTTCACGAGGGCGACCCTCTGCAGTTGTTGGTAGCCGATACCCCCAACGCGGTGCGTTGCGAGTTGCTCGGGCCGGTCAGTGAGGGGCAGATGCCGCAGCGCGTGGTAGCGGCCCATGCCTGGCAGGCGGCGCGCTCGACGGGCGCCTATACGCTGGTCGGTTGCACTGTGGCGCCGGAGTTCCAGTTCGAGGGCTTTCGCCTGCTGGCCGATGATGCCGAGGCTCAGGCGCAGTGGCCGCTGCTGGCGCAAGATTACCCCGAGCTGGTTTGACCGGCGATAAAAGCGGCGAATACCTGCCTATCGCACCGCGGCGCGCCAGCGCCGTGACCCGCAAAGCCATCAAGATGGCTGCCAGGGCAACTACCGCCAGCGACGCGCCTGGCTAGACTGCGGACACCACCGACCAACAAGAATATCGAGGTGACCGCCGTGAATGCTCCGCTGAAACTCCCTGCCGTGAAGAATCTGGTTTCCGAGGCCGAATGGCGTGCACGCGTCGACCTCGCCGCCTGCTACCGGCTGATCGCCCTCTATGGCTGGGATGATCTGATCTTCACCCATATCTCTGCCAAGGTACCGGGTACGGAAGATTTCCTGATTAACCCCTATGGCCTGATGTTCCACGAAATCACGGCGTCGAGCCTGGTCAAGGTCGACCTGGCGGGCAACAAGCTGATGGACAGCCCGTTCGACATCAATCCAGCCGGTTACACCATTCATAGCGCCGTGCACGAGGTGCGCCACGACGTCGGCTGCGTGCTGCACATTCACACCCCGGCGGGCATCGCCGTGTCGGCGCAGAAGCAGGGCTTGCTGCCCCTGTCGCAGCAATCGCTGTTCGTCCTCGCCAGCCTGGCCTACCACGGCTATGAGGGCGTGGCGCTGAATCATGATGAGAAAGCGCGGCTACAGGCGGACCTGGGCGACAAGAACTTCATGATCCTGCCCAACCATGGGTTGCTCACTGCTTTCGGCGGCATCGCCGACGCCTTTCTCGGCATGTTCATCCTGCAGCGTGCCTGCGAGATCCAGGTCATGGCGCAGAGCGGCGGTGCTGAGCTGATCCACATTCCGCAGCAGATTCTCGACGGCGCGCGGGCAATGATCGCCGGCGTGATGAAAACGCCGCAGGGCATGGGCGGCGCGTTGCCCTGGCCAGCGCTGCTGCGCAAGCTGGACCAGCAGATGCCAGGTTACGACCAGTGAGCGAGCTGCCTGGCATTGCCCTGGACGAATGGCGCGCGCTGGGGCAGGCGCTGGACTTTCGCGGCCACTCGATTCGGTACTGGGTTGCCGGTGACGCTGCGGCCGAGCCGCTGTTGCTGATACATGGCTTTCCCAGCGCCAGTTGGGACTGGCACCGCCTGTGGGCGCCGCTGGCCGAGCGTTACCGGGTGATCGCCTGCGACATGCTTGGCTTCGGTTACTCGGCCAAGCCGCGTGGGCATGCCTATAGCTTGCTGGAACAGGCCGATCTGCAGCAGGCACTGCTGACCCATATTGGAGAACGGCGCCCGCTGCATGTGCTGGCTCACGACTATGGTGACAGCGTTGCCCAGGAGCTGATCGCGCGGCATCAGGAGGGGCAACTGCAGCTGGCGAGTTGTGTGTTCCTCAACGGCGGTCTGTTCCCCGAAACCCATCATCCGGTGCGGGTGCAGAAGTTGCTGCTCGGGCCGCTTGGTCCGCTGATCGGGCGGTTGTTCTCACGGCGCAAGCTGGCACAGAGTTTCGCCCGCATCTTCGGCCCGCACACCCAGGCCAGCGAAGCCGAACTGGATGCCCTGTGGCAACTGGTGGCGTACAACAACGGCCCGGCGGTGATGCATCGTCTGATTCGCTACATGCCCGAGCGGCGCCAGCAACGGCAGCGCTGGGTCACGGCGATGCAGGCCACGACGCTGCCTATGCGGGTGATCGATGGCGCCTTCGATCCCATCTCCGGTGCGCATATGGTGGCGCGTTACCGTGAGTTGATCGCAGACGCCGACACCGTTCTGCTCGACGGCATTGGCCATTATCCGCAGCTGGAGGCGCCGGCTGAGGTGCTCGAGCATTACCTGCAGTTTCGCGACGCAAGGAGCTCGCATGCGTAGACGTACCCTGCTCAAAGGCGCTGCGCTCGGTGGAGCCGCTGCACTGGGCGCCGGCTTCTGGGCCTTGCCTGCCGGGCCGCGGCCGGCGGTCGTCAGCCTGGAGGGCGCGCGCCAGGTGCTGGCGGATCTGCAAGGCAAGACGCTGCAGAGCATTCGCGGCTGGAGCCCGAGCGAAGTATTCAATCACTGCGCGCAAAGCATCGATTATTCCATCGACGGTTATCCCGAACTGAAACCGGCCTGGTTTCGCCATAGCCTCGGGCCAGCCGCGTTCGCCGTGTTCAGCGCGCGCGGCGCCATGCGTCATCCGCTGGATGAGGCAATTCCCGGCGCAGCCGCTCTGATCGAGCCAGCCGATCAGGCCTTGGCCTTGCAGCGACTGCAGGTGGCTTTTGAGCGTTTTGCCGATTACCAGGGTGCGCTGCAGCCGCACTTCGCCTATGGCGCGTTGGAGCATGGCGAATACGCCGAGGCGCACGTGTTGCATCTGTACAACCACCTCAGCCTGATTCGTATTGCCTGAGCGTACGCGAGGATGAGCGGGTCAGCGTTGCGATAATTTTTGTCGAACCTCCGGCGCCGTGAGTGACTCAGTAACTGTGTCACTCACAGGAAAGTCGAGGTTACTCATGAACAACATGAACAAGAAATTATCTGCATTGCTGCTGAGCGGGATTCTGGGTGCGATGGCATTGCCGGCCTTTGCCGGTAGCGATAACGATGCGCCGGGTACTCCTGGGCCCACCACGCCGACCACACCGGGGGACAGCAATCCGATGAATCCGGCCGATGACGGTGAGGGCATCCCGCCGGTGCAGGGCCCCAACACCGATGGCAACCCCGGCGGTGACCGGGGTGGTTCGGGTGATGGCAGTGGTTCCGGCTCGGGTTCCGGCACCGGTAACTGAGCCGTATAAGGTCGCATTATCGGCCGTCATTCAGCAGCCCCGCGCGCCTTGTGAAGCGCGCGGGGCTGCCTGACACTCGGTGCATTCAAACCTGCCCGAGGAAGCTGTCGATGAGCGATGCCATCCGTTTCGAAGATCAAGTAGTCATAGTCACCGGTGCTGGCGGTGGCCTGGGCCGCGCCCATGCACTGCTGTTCGCTCGTCATGGCGCCAAGGTGGTGGTCAACGATCTCGGCGGTAGCACCCATGGTGAAGGGGCCAACGCTTCGGCGGCCGACAAGGTGGTGGAAGAGATTCGCGCCTTCGGTGGTACTGCAGTGGCCAACCATGACTCGGTCACCGATGGCGACAAGATCGTGCAGACGGCGCTGGATCATTTCGGCCGTATCGATGTGCTAGTCAACAACGCTGGCATCCTGCGCGACAAGAGCTTCCACAAGATGGAAGATGCCGACTGGGATCTGGTCTACAGGGTTCATGTCGAAGGTGCCTACAAGACCACTCACGCGGCCTGGCCTCACTTGCGCGAACAGAACTTCGGCCGGGTCATCTTCACCTCGTCGACCTCCGGCATCTACGGCAACTTCGGCCAGAGCAACTATGGCATGGCCAAGCTCGGCCTCTACGGGCTGACGCGTACACTGGCCATCGAAGGGCGCAAGAACAATATCCTGGTCAACGCCATCGCACCGACCGGTGCCACGCGCATGACCGAAGGGTTGATCCCGCCGCAGGTGTTCGAGCAACTCAAACCCGAGCTGGTCAGCCCGCTGGTGGTGTACCTCGGCAGCGCCGCCTGTCAGGACACCGGCGGCCTGTACGAAGTCGGCGGTGGCTGGGTGGGCAAGGTGCGCTGGGAGCGCAGCCTGGGCGCGGGCTTCGATCCCAAGGCCGGTTTCAGTCCCGAGGATGTCGCGGCGCAGTGGCAACGTATCTGCGATTTCGAGGGCGCTGCGCACCCGGCCGACAACGTCGAGGCGCTCAAGGAGATGATGGCGAACCTGCAGAAGTACGCGCTCTAGACCATATGCGAGCGCTGAAAGGCCGGCAGTGATCATCTAAAACGCTCAATGCGGCGTTTCGTAGGAGCCCCGCCCCAGGGCGAAGCTTTACCAGTCCATGCCGCCCTGGTTCGCGGCGGGGCGCCGCTCCTACACCGTCGGTGTATCGACGCTTGACTGTTTGCTGAGTAGTACCCGGCTGTTACCTGTCGGAGGAAATAGGGGCGAATAATGGCATTCGTTCCACCTACCTTCAGGAGACGATCATGGCTGCCAAGAAGATTCTCATGCTGGTCGGCGACTACGCCGAGGACTACGAAACCATGGTGCCGTTCCAGGCGCTGCAGATGGTCGGCCATACCGTGCATGCGGTTTGCCCGGACAAGGTAACCGGCCAGACGGTACGCACCGCCATTCACGATTTCGAGGGCGACCAGACCTACAGCGAGAAGCCGGGGCACAACTTTGCGCTCAACTTCGATTTCGCCAAGGTCCGTGCCGAAGATTACGACGCTCTGGTCATTCCCGGTGGCCGTGCTCCTGAATACTTGCGCCTGAATGCCGACGTCATCGCCCTGGTGAAGGCCTTCACCAAGGCCGACAAGCCCATCGCTGCCGTCTGCCATGGTGCCCAGCTGCTGGCGGCGGCCGGGGTGCTGGAGGGACGTGAGTGCAGCGCCTATCCTGCTTGTGCGCCGGAAGTGACGTTGGCCGGCGGCAAGTACGTGGAAATCCCGGTGGACCAGGCGCACGTGCAGGGCAAGCTGGTCACCGCGCCGGCCTGGCCTGCGCATCCAGCTTGGCTGGCGGCGTTTCTCAAGGTGCTGGGGACTGAAATCCGCTTGTAGCTAACGTGGCCCGGATGCAATCCGGGCGCATCATCGCCGGCATTCACGCACTGACTGCACCGGGCTATGGCGCGGGCAAGACGTAGGGCGGGTGCAACCCGCCAGTCCATACGTGGCGGGTTGCACCCGCCCTACCTTTCAGGAGCACGACCGATGTGCGAACTCTATGTGAAGGCCGATCCGATTCTCTACGAGTCGCGCTCACGTTCATTGCGCATCCGCGGCGTGGTTACCACGCTGCGTCTGGAAAATCAGTTCTGGGACATCCTGCGTGAAATCGCCGAAGTCGATGGCATGACCACCAACCAGCTGATCGCCAAGTTGCATGACGAGGTCATGGATTTTCGCGGCGAAGTGGTCAATTTCGCCTCGTTCCTGCGTGTCAGTTGCACCCGCTACCTGGCACAGAAGGCCGGGCGTCAGGTGCCGCTGAGGGTGGTTGGGGCGAGCGGCTGAGTCACTGGTACATCCAGAAGTTCGGGTGCTCCTGCACGGTCGCGGTGGTCGGCTGCTGGCTTGGTTGGGATTGCTGGAAGAAACGTTTGATCAGGCTCATGCGAAGTTACTCCTGTAATGGCTGTTGAACAGGTGCGCATGATTGGATAAACGCTTCGATTGATAAAACGGATTGTCTCTATCTTGATGATTGGGTATGGCTATATCTGATCATTGAGGCTCGCCATCGCGATCACTCAAGCAAGGCTGCCGGGACGCCGGGGCAAGCGCACGCTGACACGCAGACCGCCGAGCGGCGACTCATCAAGGGCGATACTGCCCTGATGCAATTCAACGACGCGGCGCACGATGGACAATCCCAGCCCGGCGCCCTGGCCTTCACCAACGCGGAAGAAGCGTTCGAACAAGCGCTCGCGTAACTCCGCTGGTACACCTGGGCCACTGTCGAGTACCTGCAGCAGCAGGTCCTGAGTGGTGGCCTGCAGCTGTACCTGAATGCAGCCGCCCGCCGGGGTGTACTGCACGGCATTGCTCACCAGGTTCTGCAGCAGGATAGCCAGGCTGGGGGCATCCGCCGGCAGGTGGTAGTCGCCTGGTTCCTGAGCGTCGAGAATCAGCTCCTGGCCGCGATTGAGCGCCAGTGGTGTCAGTTCGGCCAGCTCGCCACGCAGGAAGGCCAGCAGGTCGAGGTGGTCCATGTTCAGGCGGATGCTGTTGGGGTCCAGGCGTGCCAGCGTCAGCAGTTGCGCGACTACGCGGGTGGCGCGGTCGACACCGCTGCCCAATTGCCTCAGCGCCTCTTCACGGTCGCCGGCATCCGGTGCTTCCAGTGCGTTCTGCGCATGAATGCGCAGCACCGCCAGCGGCGTACGCAGCTCGTGGGCGGCATCGGCGATGAAGCGCTTTTCCTGTTCCAGCAACTGGTTGACCTGCATCAGCAGGCGGTTGAGCGCGGCGGCCATCGGCTCCAGTTCGTTGGGTAACGTCGGGAAGACCAGCGGCGCCAGGTTGTCCGGGGCGCGGCCGCGAATGGCATCGGCCATGCGCTTGAGCGGATACAAACCCCACCCCACGGTAAGCCACAGCAGCAGGCCGACGATGGGCAGACCGATCAGCAGCGGTTGCAAGCTGCGTCGGGCGATCTTGCCGATCAGCTCGCCGCGCACGTCATCGCGCTCGCCCGCCAGCACCCAGTGGTAGTCGCGACTGTCATGCAGCACGAACACGCGCCAGCGATGCTCGCCGATGTTCAGCGTGTGATAACCGATCAGATAGCGGGCCAGTTGCGCCAGGCGTTCACGCATGGGCTGGTCATCGTTGGGCAGAGCCAGGCCGAGCTGCTCGATCATGTTGTTGAGCAAGCCGGGCGGGGCGCTGGCGGACTGGAACAGCAGCTCACCATCGTCGTCGAGCATCTGGAAGGCCAGCTTGCCTTCGTATTCGTGGCCGAGCAGGTTGTCCGGGTTGCGCGCGTTGTGCAGCAGCAGCGCCTCGTCGAGCACGGCCTGCATCTCGTTGCGTTCACTTTCACTCAGGTCATGGCGCACCAGACCCATGAGCAGGCGCGCGGTCTGCGACAGCTGGGCGTCGAACAGCTCGCGCACTTCATGCACCGAGTCGTTGTAGATCTTGTGGCTGATCAGCCCGAAGCTGGCCGCGACCAGCAGCAGTAGCAGGGCGAGCAGGCGGGTACGGATGGAACCGAAGGTTTTCAGCAGCCTCATTTGTCCACCAGATAACCGACGCCGCGCACGGTGCGGATCAGCTCCGGGAAGAATTTCTTGCGCAGGTGATGCACGTGCACCTCCAGGGCGTTGCTTTCCACTTCCTCATCCCAGCCGTAGAGCGCTTGTTGCAGTTTGTCGCGGGTCAGCACACGACCGGGCTGAATCAGCAACTCGTGCAGCAGGAGAAACTCCTTGCGCGGCAGGTTGATGACCTGGCCCTGGTATTCGACCACCTGGCTGGCGGGGTCGAGACTGATGCCGCGGTATTCCAGCGCCGGTTGCGGGCGCTGGAAGCTGCGCCGCAGCAGAGCACGTAGGCGTGCCTTGAGCTCGGCGACATCGAAGGGCTTGACCAGGTAGTCGTCGGCGCCAGCATCGAGACCCGCAATGCGGTCGCCGGTGGCGTCACGTGCGGTGAGCACCAGCACTGGTACCGGGTTGGCCGCTGCGCGCAGGTGCTTGAGCACCTGCAGGCCGTCCATGCGCGGCAGGCCGAGGTCGAGAATGGCCAGCTCGAAACTCTCGTGGCTCAGCGCATGCAGCGCGCTGGCGCCGTCCTGCAGCCAGTCCACGGTGTAGCCTTCGGGTTTCAGCGCGGTGCGAATGCCTTCGCCCAGGGCCTGATCGTCTTCGACGAGAAGAATGCGCATGGTCACTCCTGTAGAGGGTTACTGGAGTTTACCTGTCACCTGCTGCAAAAGCGCTGCGGCTTCTGCGCGGCGTCCCTGGTCGGCCAGTTCACGGCCAGGGCGATCCTTGGCTGCCAGGGCCTTTTCCAGCACGGCGCGAGACTCCTCGTAGCGCTTCTGCCGTTGCAGGAAGTCGCCATAGAAGTAGTTCGGGTCGATGCCGTCCGGGTTGATCGCCAGGGCTTGCTTGAGCATCTTCTCGGCCTGTTCATCGTCGCCGAAGCCGATCGGCCAGCCCGGTACCTGGTAGTAGAGGCTGCCGAGGCTGGTATAGGCCGAGCCGGCCAGCGCCTGTGGGTCGATGGCCAGCGCCTGCTCCAGGTTGGTTTTGGCCTCCTTGACCAGGCCCAATGCACCAAGACCGCCTTTGGCGCCAGCCTGGGTGCTGAGGATGATGCCGCGCCAGATCAGCAGCTCAGGTGCCTTGGGCTCGCTGGTCAGCGCGGCATCGACCTGGCTGACGAGCTTGGCGAAGGCCTCTTCGCGCTGCTTCTCCGGCGTCTGGTAGTTGATCTCGGCCCAGCGCGTCTGCAACTGGTGCAACTGCGCTTCGCCCCCTTCACTGAGGGCGAAGGCGGGCAGGGTGGCGAAACCGAGCGTGGCAATGATCAGGGTACGCAGTGCGTTCACGGGGTTGTCCTCAGTGTTTATGACGGGCGAAGCGTTGGATGATCGGCAGCTGCTTGCGCAGGGCCTGGTCGACCACGCGTGGCAGCAGGCCGTTGAGGCGGACGAACAGGCGTTCCGGCCATCCCAGGTAGCGCTCTTCCTGCTCGTGGCGGATGGCTTGCAGCAATTCGGCCGCGACTTTTTCCGGATCGTCCATGGCCACGCCCAGCTCGTCGTTCATCGCTACCACGCTGGGGGCGTTCATCGGCGTACGGGTGGCGCGTGGGGCGAAATAGAGGACGCGCACATTGGTGTCGGCCAGCTCGCGGCGCAGCGCCTCGGAGAAACCGCGCAGGGCGAACTTGCTGGCGCAGTAGGCAGCAAAACCTGAGTAGCCGATGGTGCCGAAAGTGGAGCCGACGTTGATCACCAGCGCACGCCGTTGCGCCCGCAGCAGCGGTAGCAGGCGCTGGGTGAGCTGAAGTGTCGCGGTGACGTTGAGGCCGATCAGCTCAGCGATCTGCTGTTCGTCCTGCTGGTCGAGCAGGCCAAAACGATTGACCCCTGCGGCGTTGATCAGGCAATTGAGCCCGCCGAAGTTCTGCGCGGCGGCCAGCAGTGCATCACGCCCGGCGCGGCTGGCGATATCGGCCTGCACCAGTTGCACGTTCTGCGGGAAGCGTTGCAACAGCGCTTGCAGGGGCTCCAGACGACGGCCCACCAGCAGCAGATGGGCGCCTTCGCTGGCCAGACGTTGGGCCAGGGCCAGGCCGATACCGCCACTGGCGCCGGTAAGCAGGGCACGGCAATCCGTCGGTTGCATGACCTTACTCCTCGCCAGCCAGCGGCAGGCTGCGGAACATGTCGCCGTACAGGCGGTAGACCACCTTGGCGGTGTGCACCACGGCGGCCTTGTCATCGTCGTTGTCCAGTTGGTTCATCAGCTTCTTGAAGAACTCGATGTGCTCCAGATCCAGGCTGCCGTGTGAGTTGAGGTAGCTGAAGGCCTTGTTCGGCAGTTGCAGCTTGTCCTGGATGATGCCAGCGGCCTGAGTGGCCAGGGCGATGCTGGTGCCTTCGAGCACGTTGACCATGCCGAAGAAACTCACCGGGTTGTGCCGGGCGATGCGGTCGTAGACGTAGGCCACCATCAGTTCGGTGGACATGTGCGGGGTGCCATGGCGCACCGCTTCCTTGTCGGCACCACAGGCGGCGATGTCGTTGAGCACCCACTCTTGGTGGCCGGTTTCTTCCTCGATGTACTCGGCGATGGCCTCGCGTAGCCATTCCAGACGCTCTGGCAAGCGTGCGCCACAGGCCATCAGCAGCGGTACGGTGTGCTTGACGTGGTGGTAGGCCTCGGTGAGGAAGGCGATGTAGCTGTGCAGGGCGACCTGGCCGGTAATGGCCTGCTGGATGATCGGTGCGCCGAGCAGGTAGTCGCGCTCGGCTTGAGTCTGGGCCAGCAGGGATTCGTAGAAGCTCATGCATGTACTCCTTCTGCCATCAACGCTTCGATGGCGGCTTGGTAATGGGAAAACAGGGCAGCGCGGCGCAGGCGACCGTTGGCTGTGGCCAGGTCGTTGCTCGCGCTGAACGGGGCCTCGGCGCGCAGCCAGTGGTGTACGCGGGCGTAGTCCGGCAGGCCGTGATTGACGGCGTCCACGGCTTCTTGCAGCTGCGCGTCAAGGGTATTGGCGAAGCGCGGCACCAGCACCGCGACGTTGCCCGGCAGCGCCTCGCCGTGCAGCCAGGCCTGGGCAATAGGCAACTGCTGCACCAGCTCGGATTCGACCCATTCCGGGTTGACGTTGCGCCCATAGGCGGTGATGAACTGATGTTTCTTGCGCCCGTGCAGCACCAGGAAGCCTTGCTCGAAATGACCGAGGTCGCCGGTGCCCAGCCATTCGCCTTGCGGCGCCGGTTCACCGAGGTAGCCGAGCATGCGGGCGCCCTTGACCAGCACTTCGCCGTCGGCCGCCAGCGTCATTTGCAGGTGGCCAAGCGGCTGGCCGGTGCTGCCGATGCGGCGCTGCTCGGGCGTGTTCAGGCACACCACCGAGGCGCACTCGGACAGCCCGTAGCCCTCGAAGATCGGTAGGTCCAGCGCATCGGCGCGCAGCAGCAACTGCACCGAGACACGCCCGCCACCAACGGCCACGAAACGCAGCGAGGTCGGCACCGGCAGCTTGCGCTCGGCCGCGCTGACCAGCGCCAGCAGCAATTGTGGCAACAGGATCAGGCTGTGCGGCTGGGCGGTGTGCAGGGCCTGGAGAAAGCGCGCCAGGTCTAAGCCGCTGGCCCCGGTCAGGCCGATCTGCGCCATTGGCATCAGCTCGACCCGCGCGCCGGCCAGCAGCGGCGCGTAGACGCCGGCGATGTTCTCCAGCAGAGTCGCCAGCGGCAGGATGCACAGGTGCCGTTGCACCTCGCGGCTGGCGCTGGCCTTGACCAGGCTGTCGGCCACTGCCAGCTGTGTGTTCAGGTCCAGGCACACGCCCTTGGGCTGGCCGGTGGTGCCGGAGGTGTAGGTGATCTTGCAGGTGCCCGGATGCAGCTCTGCAGGCTGCGCGACCGTGCGGTGATAAATATCGTTTTCCACGCTGGCGAAGCCGGGGGCACCAGCGCCGATCAGGCAGTCGATGCCGGCACTGTCGAGCACATGGCGTTGCTGCTCGGCGGAGAAGAACCCCGGTACCGGCACGCAGACCAGGCCGGCATGCAGCGCCGCCAGATCCCACAGTACCCAGTCGATACCGTTATCCAGCGCCAGTGCCACGCGCTGGGCGCCCAGCCCGCGCAGAAGGCGGCTGCGACTGGTCACGGCTGCCAACAGACCGTCATAGGTCAGCTCATGGCTATCCTCGGCCAGCGCCGTGTGCGGGCCAAAGGCGGCCAGACGCTCGAAGAAGGATTCAACTGCAGACCACATCGGGCATCTCCTCCAGGGCATACAACGGTTGATGACCGAGGCGCGGATAGGCGCCCAGCTGCAGCAGGCGCTGGTGGCCGCCATGAATGTCGCCCGCCATGACCAGCGGACGGTTGTCGTAGTAACTGCCCCAGTCGGGAAGCTCATCGCCCATGCGCGCCGGATCGGCTTCGCCGAGGGCGATGGGGGTCAGGCCCAGGCGTTGGAAGCTGTTGAGCAGGGTCGGGGTACCGGTAAAGGTGACCCAGCGAAAACCCAGGGCCACCAGCAGATCGGTCAGCGCGACGATCAGCAGGCGGGCGGCACCGGGGCTGTCGGCGGCCAGGTTGCCGACTTCCACCAGCTCGCCACGGCTGGGCTCGGTGTGGCCCAGGCGTGCGCCGATGGCGCTCTGGATCGGCTCGTCCAGGTAACGCTCGAGAAACAGCGGGCCGCTGTTGCCGCTGCGCACGCCCACCGCACCGAGCAGCTGGCCGGTCTGGTTTTCCAGGCCGAACAGGCAGGGCATGAAGTGACGGATGCGTGCGTCGTGCTGCAGTTCGAAGCGCTGGCGGATGAACTGCTCCAGGGCAACGCGACGTGCGCTGCCAGGGGAGGCCAGGTGGAGTTCGTAACTATCGCCGCGCCCGATACGGGCAACGGGACGATCATGCTGCGCCCAGGGTAGTTCCATGCTCGGAACCTCGGTGATGAACCTGGGGGCGATTGTGTGAGTGGCTGGCTTAACGCTGTATTAAGACTTTGCAAAATGTTTCAGGCTTATGGTCTCGGCGTTGGCCATCGCAGATGAATCCGCTCACAGAGGGCTCGAACACTGGCACTTGGCCGGTTGAGTGGGTAAGTTTCGGACTGAATGGGCCATCGCTGGCAGGATCAATACCGAGCATTCAGGGAGGAAAGATGACGTCACTCAATGCTGACCCCAAGTTGCAACCTCTGCTCACCGAACTGGCTGAGCTGATCCGCCAGGCCCGGCAGCAGGCCGTGCGTGCGGTGGATGCGATTCAGGTGCAAACCTGCTGGGAAATCGGCCGGCATATCGTTGAATTCGAGCAGGGTGGGCAGGCGCGTGCCGCCTACGGCAAGAAGCTGCTGCCGACGCTGGCCAGTGAGCTGACGGCTGAGTTCGGTAAGGGCTTCGATGCCTCTAACCTGCGCTACATGCGTCTGTTCTACCAAGCTTTTCCGATTCGTGACGCACTGCGTCACGAATTGAGCTGGACGCACTATCGCACCTTGCTCAGAGTGGACAGCGACAGTGCACGGCAGTGGTACATGAACGAGGCCGCTACGCAGAACTGGAGTACCCGTGCGCTGGAGCGGCAGATCGGCACGTTGTATTACGAGCGTCTGCTGGCCAGCCAGGATCGCGCGGCGGTCGAGCAGGAGGCGGCGAGCAAGCTGCAGGCCCTGGGCAAGAGCCCGCGTGAGTTTGTGCGCGATCCGGTGCTGCTGGAGTTCCTCGGCCTGCCCAATGCTGGCACCATGTTGGAGGGCGAGCTGGAGCAGGCGCTGATCGACCAGTTGCAGATCTTTCTGCTGGAACTGGGCAAGGGTTTCGCCTTCGTCGGCCGGCAGCAGCGCATCAGCACCGAGAGCAAGGATTTCTACATCGACCTGGTGTTCTACAACTACCTGCTCAAGTGCTTCGTCATTTTTGACCTCAAGCGCGGCGAGTTGACCCATCAGGATATCGGCCAGATGGACATGTACGTGCGCATGTTCGATGACCTCAGGCGTGGCCCGGAAGATGGCCCGACCGTGGGCATCATCCTCTGTGCGCAGAAGGATGCGTCCGTGGTGCGTTATTCGGTGCTGCAGGACAGCGAGCAACTGTTCGCCAGCAAATACAGGCTGGTGTTACCCAGTGAAGAAGAGCTACGAGCCGAGCTGGATCGGGAGCGAGCGCGGCTGGCCGAGCAACGTGGGCTGTACTGGGTTCACTGAGCTGGGAGGGGGTTGTGCATCAGGGCACCGAGCGGCTGGTAGGCTCGGCCCCGGGCCTGAGGATATTCAGCCGACCTGCGCAATCCAGTCATTGAGGTTGTAGTAGTTGCTGATGCGCGCGACCTTGCCATTCTTGATCTCGAAGAAGGCGCCGGCCGGCAGCACATAGGTCTGGCCATTGGCTGGCGGCAGGCCTTCGTCGTCGGCCAGGTATTCGCCGTGCACCACGAACTCGGCGGCGGCGCGGTCGCCAGCGGCGTTCTGCATGACCACGATATCGGCCAGGCGCTCGCGGTAGCAGCGGTTCATCTTGTCCATGAAGGCGGCGAAGGTGGCCTTGCCAACCTGACGCTCGCCCTGGTTGATGTCGTGCACCACGTCGTCGGCCAGCAGATCGAGAAAGGCGGGCATGTCGCCGGCATTGAAGGCGGCGTAGTAGGCCTGAACCAGTTCGGTGGCGGTCATGGCTAAGTTCCTTTCGTAGCGTGGTTAGTGGTTGGTTGGCCCGCATGATAAGTTCGCCGTTTACCGCTGGTATAGCTACTGGCGTCACCCTGTTGCTGGCGAGCGACTGCAATGGATATCCGACTGTTGCGGGGAGCGGAGATCGAACCCCATATCGACGACCTCGCGCGTCTGCGCATCCAGGTGTTCCGCGAGTTTCCCTACCTCTATGACGGCAACCTCGACTATGAGGCCGAGTACCTGGCCACCTATGTGCGCAGTGCCGATAGCCTGTGCGTGCTGGTACTCGACGCCGGTCAGGTAGTAGGCGCTTCCACCGCGCTGCCGCTGCAGGATGAAACCGAGGAATTCCAGCAGCCGTTCGTTGCCGCGGGCTGGAACCCGGCGCGGATCTTCTACTGCGCCGAGTCGGTGGTGTTGCCGGCCTGGCGCGGGCGCGGCCTGGGGGTGCGTTTCTTTGCCGAGCGCGAGGCCCATGCGCATACGCTGGATCGCTTCGACTGGTGCGCGTTCTGCGCCGTGCAGCGCGCGGCCGACCACCCGCGGCGGCCCGCCGATTACCAGCCGCTGGATGCCTTCTGGGCACGCCGCGGCTACCGTCATCACCCCGAGTTGCATACCCAGTACCACTGGCGCGACCTGGACGAAGCCGAAGAATCAGCCAAGCCCATGTCGTTCTGGTTGAAGGAGCTTGCCCCATGATCAAGGTTGCCGCCTGCCAGTACCACATCGAGCTGTTCACCACCTGGGAGGCCTTCGCCGAGCACCTCACCACCCTGTGCGAGGAAGCGGCCGGGCAGGGCGCTGAACTGTTGCTGCTGCCGGAATATGCCGGCCTGGTGCTGACCGGCCAGTTGCCGGAAGCCGAGCGTGGCGACCTGCACGGCTCCATCGCCGGCATCCAGCCGCTGCTGCCAGGCTGGCTGGCGTTGTGCGAGAGCCTGGCGCGGCGCTTGAATCTCTACCTGCAACCCGGTTCCGTAGCCGTGCTGGATGACGACGGCATCTACCGCAACCGCGCCTGGCTGTTCGGCCCGGACGGCTGCCTGGGCACTCAGGACAAGCTGATCATGACCCGCTTCGAGCTGGAGCAGTGGCATATCGCGGCGGGTAGCGGGCTGAAGGTGTTCGATACCGCGCTGGGCAAGCTGGGCATCCTGATCTGCTACGACAACGAATTCCCCTTGCTGGCGCACACCCTGGCCGAGGCTGGCGTTGATCTGATTCTGGCGCCCAGTTGCACCGACACCGTGGCCGGCTTTCACCGCGTACGCATCGGCGCCCAGGCCCGTGCGCTGGAGAACCAGATCGCCGTGCTGCATTCGCCTACCGTGGGCCTGGCGCCCTGGTCGCCGTCGCTCGACGAAGGCTACGGCCGCGCTTCGCTTTACGTGCCGTCGGACTACGGCATGCCGGCCAGCGGCATCGTCGCCGAGAGCAAGGAGCTGTGCCCCACGCGTAGCCACTGGCTGATCTGCGACCTGGATCTGGCTGAAGTGCGCCGCGTGCGCGAGCAGGGCCAGGTGTTCACCCGCCGCGACTGGCCGCGGCAGTTCGACGACGGCCGGCTGGTGCTGCGTTGAGCGGCTTCGAGCGGGGAGCGCCGGACTCGCCGCTGGCCGCTTATCGCCGTGCACTAGCGGGCGGTTTTGTCGCCGATGTTGCGCAGCACCGTGCGGTCGAGGCGCTGCAGCACTGTCATGAGGCTGTGCATCGCGGCGAGCGCCCGCTCGGCGTGTACCTTTGGGGGCCGGTCGGGCGCGGCAAGACCTGGCTGATGGACAGCTTCTACAACGCCTTGCGGGTGCCGGCGCGGCGACAGCATTTCCATCACTTCATGCAGTGGGTGCATCGCCGCCAGTTCCAGTTGACCGGCAATGCCGACCCGCTGCGCCTGCTGGCCGAGGAGCTGGGGCGCGAGGTGCGTGTGCTGTGCTTCGACGAGCTGTTCGTCAGCGACATCGGCGATGCCATGCTGCTCGGTCGGCTGCTCAGCCTGGTGGTGGCGCAGGGGGTGGTACTGGTGGCAACCTCCAATCAGCCGCCGGATCAGCTGTATGCCGATGGCTACAACCGTGAGCGTTTCCTGCCGGCCATCGCTGCGCTCGAGGCACACATGCAGGTGGTGACCGTGGACGGCGAGCAGGATCATCGTCTGCATCCCGGTACCGAGGTGCAACGCTACTGGGTGCAGCAGCCGCAGGTGCTGGGTGAGCTTTTCGCTCGTCTGAGTGAGGGGCAAACCATTAGTCGCGAGCCGGTCGAACTCAGCCATCGCCGTATCGAAACCCTCGGTCATAGCTCAGCAGCGCTCTGGTGCCGCTTCCGGGATCTGTGTGAACAGCCATTGGCGGCTCCCGACTTCATGGAACTGTGCGAGCGCTTCTCGACCATCCTGCTCGGTGAAGTGGCGCGCCTGGGCGGTGAGCAGCGCGAGGGGCGCATCGCCCGTGGCACCGAGGACGGTGCCGAGCGGGTCGATGCCGGTGACCGGAAACTACCGGCGCTGTCGCGCAACGACGATGCGGTACGCCGCTTCATTGCCCTGGTCGACGAGTGCTACGACCGCCGTGTGCCGCTGTATATCGAAGCCGAGGTGGCGCTGGACGAGCTGTACACCCAGGGCTACCTCGACTTTGCCTTCCGCCGCACCTTGAGTCGTCTGCGTGAGATGCAACTGGAGCGTTTCGGGCCCCCTGTTGGCCGGCAGGCCTAGACCGAATCCTCCGCTGCCAGGCCCGCCGGATTGTCACGTGTCGGCATCGCGAGGATCTCTGGCAGCACCTCGCGAGCGAATACCTTATGTAGGCGGCGTAGCTCGGCCACCGGGTCGAGGTGATGGTCGACGCGGATGTCCCACAGCGGATACTCCTCCTGATCGACCACGTAGATCACTGCGGACGACTCGCCGTGACGGTCGCCGCCGCAGCGGTCGCCAGCGGCCAGGGCTTCGATCAGGCGTTCGATCAGCGGTCGCTTTTCAGCGTGGCGGAAGGCTTCGGCTACTGCATCCAGTACCTGTGGGCCGACCAGGCGATTGCCCTGTACGGAGAACTGCTCGCCTGCCAGCGAACCGGCCCAGGGAATGCACTTTTCGCCGGTCCAGCAGAGGCTGTCGCCCTGGGCGTCGATCAACGCACACTGACGCAGTTCCATGCAGGGATCGGTGGCTTTGAGGCGCTCCAGCACTTGTCGGGCCGAAAGTCCTTGACGCAGCAGCGCCAGGCCATCCAGCCCCAGATAGGGGTTGACCTGCGCCTGGGTCGCCACCGCCCCCGCACCAGCGGCAGCGTGGCTGAGCAGTTTGCCGACGGCGGGCATCGCAGTGGCCGCCGCGACGCCGAACTGTCCAGTACGTGGGCAGCGCGCAACGATGGAAAAGGTCATGGCAACTCCTTGGCAATTTCCGCGTTAGGCCTCGTCTGGGTGGGTATCGTTCCGCTTGACTGCTTGTCGCGGCCTTTGCCAGATGGCCACGGGCATCATCTAATGGGCGCCGTTAACTGCCTGTAATGAGGAACGCCGCATGATTCTTGGCCAGTCGCTCGCTCAGTGGCGCGCGCAATATCCGTTGCTCGATGAGCTGATCGCCCTGCAAGAAACCAGCTGGTTCAACCCAGCTGTGGCACCTGTTAGCGAGGCGTTGGGGGATGTGGGTTTGAGCGCCGCGGATGTGGCCGATGCCAGCGCGCGCCTCGCGCGCTTCGCGCCCTACCTGGCCCGGGTGTTCCCGCAGACGGCCGTCAGTGGCGGGATCATCGAGTCGGACATCCTGCCTCTGCCGAAGATGCAGGCGCTGCTCAGTGAGGCGGCCCAGGCAGAAGGCGAGATCGGCGCGCTGTGGCTCAAGCGCGACAGCCACCTGCCCATCTCCGGTTCGATCAAGGCCCGTGGCGGCATCTACGAGGTGCTCAAGCATGCCGAGGACCTGGCACTGGCTGCCGGGCTGCTCAGCCTCGAGGACGATTACGCCTGCCTCGACAGCGACGCGATGCGCGCCTTCTTCGGTGGCTATCAGGTAGCCGTCGGCTCTACCGGCAATCTTGGCCTGTCCATCGGCATCATCAGTGCGCGTCTGGGCTTTCAGGCCACGGTGCATATGTCCGCCGATGCGCGCCAATGGAAGAAGGACAAGCTGCGTGCCCATGGCGTGACCGTGGTCGAGTACGCCAGCGATTACAGCGTTGCCGTGGAGCAGGGGCGGCGTCAGGCCGAGGCTGATCCGCGCTGCCATTTCGTCGATGACGAGAATTCCAGGCACCTGTTCCTCGGCTATGCGGTGGCCGGCGAGCGTCTCAAGCAGCAACTGGCGGCAGCCAGCGTTGTGGTCGATGCCGAGCATCCGCTGTTCGTCTATCTGCCTTGTGGCGTGGGCGGCGGGCCGGGTGGTGTGGCGTTCGGCCTGAAGCTGGCGTTCGGCGACGCGGTGCACTGTCTGTTCGCCGAACCGACGCATTCACCGTGCATGTTGCTCGGCGTTCACACCGGTCGGCATGAGGAGCTGGCGGTGCAGGATTTCGGCATCGACAACCGCACGGCTGCCGACGGGCTTGCCGTGGGGCGGCCATCCGGTTTCGTCGGCCGCGCCATGCAGCGCCTGATCGATGGTTATTACACGGTCAGCGATGAACAGATGTTCCGCTACCTGGCGTTGCTGGAGCAGACCGAGGGCCAGCGCCTGGAACCTTCGGCTCTGGCCGGCATGCCGGGTGTGCTGCGCGTGCTTGGCGAGCAGCAGGGCTATCGCCAGCGCATGGGCTTTACGCCGCAGCGCATGGCGCAGGCGACCCATCTGGTCTGGGCGACCGGCGGCAGCATGGTGCCGCAGGCGGAGATGGACAGCTACCTGGCGCGTGGCCGGCAACTGTTGCAGGGTTCGGGCGAGGATTGACGCAAGTCTGTAGGAGCACCGTCCCGGGGCGAAGCTTCTCTGCCGTTTGCACGGGCCAATTCGCCGCGGGGCGCGGCTCCTACCCAGGAGCAATACGCGTCGCGCCTGAAAACGCAGAAGCCCGGCACTTGGCCGGGCTTCTGCTTTGCAGCGTTGACGCTTACTTCACTTCTACCGCCAGGCTTTCGGCGATCTTCTTGTTCCAGATCGCAGGGCCGGTGATGTGCACGGACTCACCTTTGGTGTCGACGGCCACGGTCACCGGCATGTCTTTGACTTCGAACTCGTAGATGGCTTCCATACCGAGCTCTTCGAAGGCCAGCACCTTGGACTTCTTGATCGCCTGGGCCACCAGGTAGGCGGCGCCGCCGACGGCCATCAGGTACACGGCCTTGTTGTCCTTGATTGCCTCGATGGCGATCGGGCCGCGCTCGGACTTGCCGATCATGCCGAGCAGGCCAGTCTGCTCGAGAATCTGACGGGTGAACTTGTCCATACGGGTGGCGGTAGTCGGGCCAGCCGGACCAACCACTTCGTCACCGACCGGATCAACCGGGCCGACGTAATAGATGAAGCGACCCTTGAGGTCCACCGGCAGTTGCTCGCCCTTGTTCAGCATGTCGACCATGCGCTTGTGCGCAGCGTCGCGGCCGGTGAGCATCTTGCCGTTGAGCAGCACGGTCTCGCCCGGCTTCCAGCTCTGCACGTCTTCCGGGGTCAGGGTATCGAGGTTGACGCGACGCGCGCTCGGGCCTGCTTCCCAGACGATTTCCGGGTAGGCGTCCAGATCCGGGGCTTCCAGCGAGGCCGGGCCGGAGCCGTCGAGCACGAAGTGGGCGTGACGGGTGGCGGCGCAGTTGGGGATCATGCACACCGGCAGGCTCGCGGCGTGGGTCGGGTAATCCATGATCTTCACGTCGAGCACGGTGGTCAGGCCGCCCAGGCCCTGGGCGCCGATGCCTAACTGGTTGACCTTCTCGAACAGCTCCAGGCGCAGCTCTTCGATACGGTTTTGCGGGCCGCGAGCCTGCAGCTCGTGGATGTCGATGTGCTCCATGAGCACTTCCTTGGCCATCACTGCCGCTTTTTCGGCAGTACCGCCGATGCCGATGCCGAGCATGCCCGGCGGGCACCAGCCGGCGCCCATGGTCGGCACGGTCTTGAGTACCCAGTCGACGATCGAGTCGGACGGGTTGAGCATGGCCATCTTCGACTTGTTCTCGGAGCCGCCGCCCTTGGCCGCGACGTCCACTTCCACCTTGTCACCGGGAACGATGGAGTAGTGGATCACCGCCGGGGTGTTGTCCTTGGTGTTCTTGCGGGCACCGGCCGGGTCGGCCAGGATCGAGGCGCGCAGGACGTTTTCCGGCAGGTTGTAGGCGCGACGCACGCCCTCGTTGATCATGTCGTCGACGCTCATGGTGGCGCCGTCCCAGCGCACGTCCATACCGACCTTGATGAACACGGTGACGATGCCGGTGTCCTGGCAGATCGGGCGGTGGCCGGTGGCGCACATGCGCGAGTTGATCAGAATCTGCGCCATGGAGTCCTTGGCGGCCGGCGACTCTTCCTTCAGGTAGGCCTCGTGCATCGCCTGGATGAAGTCGACGGGGTGGTAATAGGAGATGAACTGCAGTGCGTCGGCGACGCTCTGAATCAGGTCGTCCTGCTTGATCACGGTCATTGGGGCGCTCCTCTATCAGGGAACATCAACAAGGAAGCGCCGGACAACGACCCGGCGCAACGGCGGAAGGGCAGCTCTGGGAATCACCTTGACGATATCTTCAGAGCCGCCCAAAAAGGCGCGGCAGTATACCGCACCCGCTCGCGTCGGGCACAGCAGCCGAAGGTCGATGGCAAGTGCAGTGGGCGGTTATCGGGCGCCGGCAAAGCGACCTCGGCTTTGGCTTGTTGCGTCGCTCTACCTCCTGCATCCATGCAGTCGTGCATTGCCATCGCTAGGTTAAAACAGGCGGAACGCCAGCCTGGTCGAATGCTCATTTGCCGCTAGTAACCTCGGGCGCGACTGCGATCGTTTTCGCCTGTTCTTTCCCGCGCTGACTGGCTCGCCTGATTTTCAGCGGTTTCCTACTGCGGCCTAGGTTTTTTGTGATCACAGGGGTAGAGTACGGCCAGATGCCAGTATGGGATGGAGCCCATGAGCTCAACGACTCGCCGGGGAACCCAACGCAGCCTGCAGAGCCTCCTGCTCAAACGCTTCGCCATGGCCTTCGCTACCTACGCGATGATGGCGCTTGTCTGCTGGTTCGCCGTGTTCAATGGCCTTTTCCTCGGTTCCATCAGCACCGCCGCCTGGCTGACCCTGGGCGTGTTCGGCAGTCAATTGGTGTTCCTCTGGCTGTTCCTTTCCGGGCGTAACCTGCGTTGTGACGATCCCAGCCTGACCGAAGCCCAGGTGCTGGTGGCACTGGCCTGGCAGCCGCCGGTGCTGGCGCTGTTTGACAGCGCGCGCGGCGTGATGATGGTGTTCTATGTACTGATTCTGCTGTTCGGCGTGTTCCAGCTGCCGCCGCGGGTGTTCGTGCGCTGCGCCGCCTTCGCCTTCTTCGGCTTCACTGCCATGGTGCTGATCGAAGCCTACCGCATGCAGTTGGTGGACCCGAGCATGGCCTGGCTGCAGGTGTGGGTGCTGTTCATCCTGCTGGTCTGGCTGTGTCTGTTCTCCAGCTACGTGCAAGCCATGCGCAAGCGCATGCGCCAACGCCGCTTCGCCCTGCAGGCGCACCAGGACACCCTGCGCGGGATGATGCGCCAGCTCGAGGACCTGGTCGCCACTGATGAGCTCACCGGGTTGTTCAACCGTCGCCATTTCCTGCGTCTGGCCACCCGCGAACTGGAGCATCTGGACCACGGGCGACATCACGGCCTGGCGCTGATCGATCTGGACCATTTCAAACGAATCAACGATGCTCATGGCCATGCTGCTGGCGACCGGGTGCTACAAACCTTCGCCGCGGTTGCCCGTGCCTGTCTGCGTGACGGCGACATCATTGCCCGCTACGGCGGTGAGGAATTCGTCCTGCTATTGCCCAATACCGATGCCGACCAGTTCACCGCCTGCTGCGAGCGCCTGCGCGAAGCCTTTGCCAGGGCCGAGCCGGTGGGTGTGAAGGTGGACAATCTCAGTCTCTCCGCCGGCATGACTCTACTGGTTGCCGGTGACGATCTCGATGAAGCCCTGCAGCGTGCCGATCAGGCGCTGTACCAGGCCAAGCGCGGCGGACGCAATCGTTGCGATGCCAGCTGGGAGAACGCGGGTGCCTGAACTGCGTGTGGGTGCCCTGCAGTTGCAGGTCGCCCAACAAACCAACTTGCTCGATGCCTTGCTCGGCGGCGGTGTGGCGGTGCCCTACAGCTGTCGCGCCGGCAGTTGTCACGCCTGTCTGGTGCGCTGCGTCGCCGGCGAGCCGCTGGATAGTCAGCCCGAGGCACTGGCGGCCGACAAGCGTGCCGAGGGCTGGCGCCTGGCCTGTCAGTGCCAGGTGATTGGGGACCTGCAGGTCGAACCCTTCGACCCTCAGCGTGATGGCCTGGCAGCCAAGGTGGCCGCGCTGGACTGGCCCAGCCCGCAGGTTTTACGCCTGCGCTTGCAGCCGGCCAGGCCGTTGCGTTATCGCCCCGGCCAGCATCTGCTGCTGTGGAGCGATCAGGCTGTGGCGCGCCCCTATTCGCTGGCCAGCGTGCCGAGCGAGGACGACTGCCTGGAGTTTCATATCGATTGTCGTATGCCCGGCGCATTCTGCGATGCCGCGCGGCGCCTGCAGGTTGGCGACACGCTGCGCCTCGGCGAGCTGCGCGGTGGGGCCCTGCATTACGATGCTGATTGGCAGGCGCGACCGCTCTGGTTGCTGGCCGCCGGTACCGGTCTGGCGCCGCTCTACGGGGTGTTGCGTGAAGCATTGCGTCAGGAGCACCAAGGCGCCATTCGCCTGCTGCACGTGGCGCATGAGCCGGCCGAGCACTACCTGGCGAGCGAACTTCAGGCACTGGCGGCGCAGCACGCCAACCTGCAGGTGGAGCTGGTAACGGCGGCGCAGTTGCCGGCTGCTTTGGCCGAACTGCGCCTTGTTTCGCGGCAGACCCTCGCCTTACTCTGCGGCCATCCCGTGACCGTCGACAGCTTCGCGCGGCGCCTCTACATGGCCGGTTTGCCGCGCAGCCAGATGCTCGCCGACGTCTTTCTCACTCGCGCTTAGACTGTGCGTGGCCGGCCAGGCCCGATGCCGGTGCGTACGACGTATCCACTGGAGCCTTGCATGAGCGAACACCTGCATATCGAACGCGACGGCGGTCTGTTGACCCTGCGCATGCACCGCCTGGACAAGAAGAATGCACTGACCCGAGCGATGTACGCCGGTATGGCCGAAGTGTTGGATGAGGCCGAGCGCGACCCCAGCGTGCGCGTGGTGCTACTCACTGGTGGCGAGACGTGCTTTACCAGCGGCAATGACGTCGCCGACTTCATCCAGGCGCCGCCCAGCGGCTTGAACAGCGAAGTGTTCCAGTTCATGCGCGCGCTGTTCGAGTTCAGCAAACCGGTGGTCGCCGCAGTGGCTGGCCCGGCGGTGGGGATCGGTACCACCTTGTTGCTGCACTGCGACCTGGTCTACGTCAGCCGCGATGCGCAGTTGAAAATGCCCTTCGTCAATCTTGGTCTGTGCCCCGAATATGGCTCCAGCCTGATTCTGCCGCGTCTGCTGGGCCACGCACGCGCCGCGGAGCTGCTGTTGCTCGGTCAGTCCTTCACGGGTGAGCAGGCCGCGACCTGGGGCATCGCCAACCAGGCGCTGGAGGATGGCGCGGCGACGTTGAACAAGGCACGCGAGATGGCACAGCGTTTTCTCGAGCTGGCGCCATCAGCGGTCGCCGACAGCAAACGCCTGATGCGCGCGCCGGATCGCGAGCAGCTGCGCAAGGTGATCGAGGAGGAGGGTGCTTTGTTCGGCCAACGCCTGCGTTCGCCAGAGGCCATCGAGGCGTTGACGGCCTTCATGCAGCGCAGAGAGCCGGACTTCTCTCGTTTTTCCTGATCTATTCCCAAGGCGGTTCGAGCAGGCGCTGCTGGAGAAACTCGCAAAGCGCCACGACCTTGCGTGACGCCCGCCGGGAGCGCGGGTACATGGCATAGATGGAGTAAGGCTTGGGCCGCGCCTGAGGCAGAATCTCGACCAGCGAGCCGTCTTTCAGATGCTGGTGGACCAGGAAGCTTGGCAGCAGCGCCAGGCCCTGGCCGGCCAGCACCAGTTCGCGCATGACTTCGCCGTTGTTGCTGGAAAACCGTCCGCGTGGTGCCACGTTCGCCAGTTCGCCTTGCTCATCGTCGTTTTCGAAGGACCAGAATTGCCGTGAGGCGAAGTTGCTGTAGCCGATGCAGTCGTGTTCACGCAGCGCTTCGACATGTTCCGGCGTGCCTTGCCTTTGCAGGTATTCCGGGCTGGCGCAGAGTATCCGGGCGCTGCTGGCGAGCCTGCGGGCGATCAGCGCGCTATCGCCGATGCGTGAGATCCGTATGCAGAGGTCATAGCCTTCGCGCTCGAAATCGCTGATGCGATCTTCGAGGTATAGGCTGACCTCCAGCTGTGGATGCAGACGCATGAATTCGGCGATCAGCGGTGCCAGCCAGAGCGTGCCGAAACTCATCGGCGCCAGCATGTTCAGGCGCCCGCATAGTCCACTGTCATTGAAGGCTGCCGCCTCGGCCGCTTCGCTCAGTTCCAGCAGTGCCTGCTTGGCCTGCTGGTAGAAAGCCAGGCCGGTGTCGGTCGGTGTGACCTTGCGCGTCGAGCGGTGCAGCAGTTTGCTACCGAGACGTTGTTCCAGATCGCTCAAACGCTTGCTGATCACCGACTTGGATAGCGCCAGATCTTCTGCTGTCCGGCTTACGCCACCCAGTTCCACCACCCGCAGATAGGTTTCGATTTCCTGCAGATCAAGCTTCATGTGCGGGATTCTCCCCCCGATTCGATTGGATGAGGGTAATGCCTTCGTCGAGGATTTTTGTTCGGTTTTTTCGAAAAGCTATTTTCCCTCTGCGCGGTCGATTGCCTGCGGCCTTGGCCACTAGGCTGAGCGTCCTTCGAGATCGCAATGGTCTCGAGGTTCAGCCTCATCACCCGTACAGGAGTTTTCCCATGGCTTTCACTTACAAGCGTTTGGACAAGGACGATGCCGTCGTATTGTTGATCGATCATCAGGCGGGTCTGCTCTCGCTGGTGCGTGACTATTCGCCCGACGAGTTCAAGAACAACGTCATGGCGCTGGCGGATATCGCCAAGTTCTTCAAGCTACCGACCATCCTTACCACCAGCTTCGAGACGGGCCCCAATGGGCCGATCGTGCCGGAACTCAAGGCCATGTTTCCCGACGCGCCCTACATCGCTCGCCCGGGGCAGATCAACGCCTGGGATAACGAGGACTTCGTCAACGCGATCAAAGCCACAGGGCGCAAGCAACTGATCATCGCAGGTGTAGTCACCGACGTTTGCGTGGCATTTCCCACACTCTCGGCACTGGAGGCCGGTTATGACGTCTTCGTGGTGACGGACGCTTCCGGCACCTTCAACACTGCTGTGCGCGATGCCGCCTTGGCACGCATGGCCCATGCCGGCGCCCAACTGGTCAACTGGTTCAGCGTCGGTGGTGAGCTGCACCGTGACTGGCGTAACGATGTCGAAGGGTTCGGCGGCATTCTTGGCGGCCACCTGCCGGCTTACGCCAACCTGATTCAGAGCTACAACCAGAAATGAAGCGAGACCGCTGAAACGCAAAAGGCCGCTCGATGAGCGGCCTTTTGCATTCAAGGGTGAATCACACCATCTGATCGCCGACGTGGAGGATCTTCATGGTGTTGGTGCCGCCGGTGCCATGGTAGCTGTCGCCCTTGGTCAGGATTACCCAGTCGCCCGGCTCGACCACGCCGCGCTTGAGCAGCTCGTCCACCGCCGCCTGGCTGACCTTGTTGGCCGGCAGCGAGGCCGGGTCGAACGGCACGGTGTAGACGCCACGGAACAGCGCCACGCGGGCCTGGGCTTCGCGGTGCGGGGTAAAGGCGAAGATCGGGATCGACGAGCGGATGCGTGACATGATCAGCGGGCTATAGCCACTCTCGGTGAGGCTGATGATGGCCTTGACGCCGGGGAAGTGGTTGGCGGTGTACATGGTTGCCAGGGCCACGCTCTCGTCGCAACGCTGGAACTGGCGACCGATGCGGTGGCTGGACTGCTTGCTGGTCGGGTGTTTCTCGGCACCCAGGCACACGCGAGCCATGGCCTGCACGGCTTCGACCGGGTATTCGCCGGCGGCGCTTTCGGCCGACAGCATCACCGCGTCGGTGTAGTCCAGCGCGGCGTTGGCCACGTCGGAGACTTCGGCGCGGGTCGGCATCGGGCTGTGGATCATCGACTCCATCATCTGGGTGGCGGTGATCACCGCTTTGTTCAGGCGACGGGCGTGGGCGATGATCTTCTTCTGGATACCGACCAGCTCGGCGTCGCCGATTTCCACGGCCAGGTCGCCGCGGGCGACCATCACCGCGTCACTGGCGCGGATCAGGCCGTCCAGCGTTTCGTCATCGGCCACGGCTTCGGCGCGTTCGATCTTGGCCACCAGCCAGGCAGTACCGCCGGCTTCGGTGAGCAGGCGACGGGCGTAGTCCATGTCGGCGGCATCACGTGGGAAGGACACGGCCAGGTAGTCCAGGTCCATCTCGGCGGCGACCTTGATGTCGGCCTTGTCTTTTTCGGTCAGCGCTGGCGCAGTCAGGCCGCCGCCGCGGCGGTTGATGCCCTTGTTGTCCGACAGCGGGCCGCCGATCAGTACGCGGCAGTGCAGCTCGTCCGCGCCCTTGAGTTCGACGCGCATGACCACGCGGCCGTCGTCGAGCAGCAGTTCGTCACCGACATCGCAGTCCTGGATCAGCGCCGGGTAGTCGATACCGACCACTTCCTGAGTGCCGGCCGTACGCGAGTGGCTGGAGGAGAGGCGGAACAGATCGCCGTCCTTGAGCTCGATACGCTTGTTCTCGAATTTGGCGATACGGATTTTCGGGCCTTGCAGGTCGCCGAGCAGGGCAACATGACGGCCATGCTTGGCGGCCAGCTCGCGAACCAGGGCGGCGCGCGCCTTGTGGTCGTCCGGCGTGCCGTGGGAGAAGTTCAGACGGGCCACGTCGAGACCGGCGAGGATCAGTTGCTCCAGCACTTCCGGCGAGCTGCTGGCCGGGCCCAGGGTGGCGACGATTTTGGTGCGGCGAAAGGTCATGCACGAACTCCCTAGTGAACTATGACCGGGAGGCTACTACGGCGCCGGGCTGTAGTCATTGTTCCTGTGCACTACCCTTTGCCGTGCGGTTTTATCACCAGCAGATCGCACTCGACACGTTCCAGCACCCGTTCTGCGGTGTGGCCGATCAGCAGGCTGTCCAGATGGCCGCGGGCGATGGCGCCCATCACCAGCAGGCCGATATTGTGCTCACGCACGAAACGCGGGATGACTTCCTCGGCAAAACCGTTCAGCAGGTGGGCCTGTGCTCTATCGATGGCATGCTGGGCGATCAACTTGTCGAAGGCCTCACGGTGCTCGCGGCTGCACTGGGTCACGTAGTCTTCATATTCCTGCGCTACCTCGGCGTCGAACAGCAGCGACCGCGGCAGCGGCGCCTGCGCGTGCAGGTATTCTGTCTGCAAGCCGAGCTCGGCCTGCAGGGTCTGGCTGGTATCAATCAACTGATGATCGAGGGCGGCAGGTTTGTCCGCGCTGTGCAGTGGGTCGAGCGCGGCGCACAGGCTCTGACCATGGGGTTCGGCGTCGTGTACCAGCCACAGCGGCACTGGGCTGCGACGAATCAGCTGCCAACTGGTATCACTGATCAACAGGCGGCGCAGCGCACTGCTGGGATGGGTCGACTTGAACAGAATGTCCGGTTGCAGCACCGCGACGCGGGAAAGGATCTCTTCGTGGCGGCGCTTGCCCCAGCGCACGTCCACTTCGATCTTGAATCCTTCATCACTCAGGTGAGCGACGCTGGCACGCAGGGCCTCGTGGTTTTGTCGCAGGATGGTTTCACGGGCGCGGTTGAGCAGATGGCTGTCCAGCAGGCCGCCTTCCAGGCTTGGATGATATTCGATCTGCAACAGGTGCAATTCGGCGCCGGTCTTGCGTGCCACATCGGCTGCGCGTTGCAGGGCGGGTTGTTGCTGGTGTTCGGCGTCGATGACGACCAACAGTCGTTGCAGTTTCATGGCAGCGTCCTCGCCTGGAGTCTGTATTTGCATTACACACCCTGATGTACTGAACGGCATTGATATGGGTCAGCGCAGACAGGGATTTAGCGTCGGTTCGAGAGGACGGGCGGTCGTGGCGCTGGCGCTGATAAAATGAGAGGCAGTGGCCTCATGCCAAGGCGCAGCCAGAAAAACCGTCGTTGGCTTGCCGCTGTTCAGTTTTTGCCTGGGCTGTCGATACACTGCTCATTGGAGGAATTGCCCATGCGTACCCTGATCATTCTGGCCGTGGCCCTGGTTGCCGCGGGTTGCACCCGTGTCTCGCTCGACCATCATCTGAACAACGCCTATCGCGCCTACAACGAAGGCGATTGTGCCCGTGTCGCGCTGGAGCTGTCGCAGGCCGAGCGCAAGAGCCGCTCACGCAATTACCTGCAGCCGGAGATTTCCCTGCTACGCGGTCAATGCCTGGAGCGCGAGAGCCTGTTCGTCGATGCCGCGCAGACCTACCAGTTCATCATCACGCGCTATCCGGCCAGCGAGTACGCCTACCGCGCCCGCGCGCGTCTGCAGACGCTGGAGCAGCTGGGGCATCACAGTCCGGCGCCGGCGGCCAAGGTCAGTCCGGCCACACTCTGAGCCTTCGGTCGTCCGGCGTTCCTCGGCGACGCGGTGCGGTATAAGCTGGCGTATGTCTCTCACGGAGGATGAACATGCGTCACTGGTTGTTGATCGCTGTACTACTGCCCACGCTGGCGACGGCGGAAATCTATCGCTGGACAGACGAGCAGGGGCGGGTGCATTTCGGCCAAAGGCCCGTTGCCGGAGCTGAAACCGTGCAGGTCAGGCCGCAGGTGATCGAGCGCGACGAACATACGCGTGAGCGTGAAGAGCGCCGTCAGCGTTTCTACAATGCCCGGCGTGAAGAGCAACAGCAGGCTGCAGCGACAGCAGCTGCGCAGCGCGAAGAGCGGGCCAGTGAATGTCGTGATCTGCGCCGACACCTGGCGCAGATGCCGGAGGGCTTTCGCTACTATCGCGAAGGCGCCGGCGGCGAGCGCATCTACTACAGTGATGAAGAAACCGACACCGCTCGTCGCCAGCTGCGCGAGCGGATAGCCCAACGCTGTTCTTGAGGGTGGTTAAGTGGCCGTAGTAGGGCCATACTCAAGTCCCTTTGTAGCGATTTGCCACTATGCGTAGCCAGCGCCGAATCGAACGCCATCATTTGCCCTACTACCTGAAGGTGTTCAATCGCATCACCGACAAACCGATGGGTTCCATCGGCAATGTCTCTCTCGACGGTCTGATGCTGATCAGTCAGTTGCCGATGCTGGTGGGCGCACGTTTCGACATGCGCCTGAAGATTCCAGGCCAGCATGGCATGCACTTCATCGACTTCTCCGCCAACTGCCAGTGGTGCCGTGAAGATGTCACGCCTGGCATCTACGACTCCGGGTTCGCTCTGGTCGCGCCGCCTGCCGATTACGTCGAGATGATCGACGCGCTGCGTTACTACTTCAGTTTCCACAGCCTGGCGGCGTCTGCCTGATATCTCGCTCGTCCGAGTCGCCTGATCTGCAGCGTCAATGCATCGCTGGTGCACGTGCCAGGCTGCGCAAGCGCTGGCTCAACTGCAGGCGCAGACCCTCGTCCTCACAGAACAGCAGCGCGTGCTCAAGGTCATAGCGTTCACCCTGTGGGCAATCCAGTTGCCGATAGACATCCGCGCGAGCCAGGTGATCGACCAGATTCGGCGGACCGAGTTGCAGGACACGCTCGGCATCTTTGAGGGCTGCGTCCGGGGCATCGTGCTGCATATGCAGCAGGCGCAGATTGCGCGACAGGCGTCGTAGCATGTCGGTAGCGTCGGCTGTCTGCAGGTGCACGGCGCTGAGTTCGACATCCGGGCCCAGTTGGCGATAGAGCTGGTCGCGGCAGTCGCGGGTGTACAGGCGGCGCCCACCGCAAGGATCAAGCAGGTGATCGGCGCCAGGTACACGGAGCATGAAATGACCAGGGAAGTTCACGCCCTGTAGTGGAATATCCAGGCGGCGTGCCACTTCCAGCGCAATCAATGCCAGGGTCAGCGGCTGGCCGCGTCGGCGGCGTAGCACTTCATGCGGCAGGGCATGGCGCGGTCGCGTCACGCCTTCGTCGTCTTCTTGATAATCGAGCTCGGCCAGTCGGCGCAGCAGCGGCTGGGCCAGTTCGCGAGCGGGCAGGGCGGGTAGTCCAGCGCTGACCTGCAGTAACAGGCTGTGCAGATCGCTCATGATCTGCGCGGGCTGGAGCTGATCATCGTGTTCGGCGGCGATCCACAGCGCCGCCTCGAACAGGGCGGGTGGATCGCGTTGCAGGCACTGCAGGCAGGCTTGGCGTGGGTTCATCGCATTCTCCACTGGATTGTGCTTTTGTAGCCCCTGACAAGGTCGTCGTCCAGTGTGGCTCTCCTATACTGAGGCCTGAAGTCCGATCGGGAGCTCGCCCATGTTCAGCATGATGGAAGCCGCCCGCCTCGAGGCCCTGCACCTGGCCGAGGATCCGGCCAGCGGTCTCAAGGCCGTTATCGCCATTCACAACACCCGCTTCGGGCCAGCACTCGGCGGCTGTCGTTACCTGCCCTATGCCGATGAACAGAGCGCCATTGGCGACGCCATCCGTCTGGCTCAGGGCATGAGTTACAAGGCAGCGCTGGCCGGTATCGACCACGGCGGCGGCAAGGCGGTGATCATCCGTCCGCCGCATCTGCAGAGTCGGGCCGCGCTGTTCGAGGCCTTCGGGCGTTTTATCGAAACCCTCAATGGACGCTACATCACCGCCATCGACAGCGGCACCTCCAGTGCCGATATGGACTGCATCGCCCAGTACACCAATCATGCAACCAGCACGACCAGCGAGGGTTATCCGTCGCCGCACACCGCCTTGGGGGTATTCGCGGGCATTCGCGCCACCGCCCAGGCGCGCCTTGGCAGCGACGATCTGGAAGGGCTGCGGGTCGCCATTCAGGGCCTGGGCAATGTCGGCTTCGCCCTGGCCGAAGCGCTGCATGCCGCTGGCGTCGAACTGCTGGTCAGCGACCTGGATGCCGGGCGTGTGCAACTGGCCGTCGAGCAACTGGGGGCGCACCCGATTGCCAGCGATGCGCTGCTCACCACGCCCTGCGACATTCTCGCGCCCTGCGGCCTGGGTGGTGTGCTGAATGCACAGACGGTCGCTCATCTGCGCTGCGCAGCGGTGGCAGGGGCTGCCAACAATCAGCTGGCCAGCCCCGAAGTGGCCGACCAGCTGGAAGCTCGCGGGATTCTCTACGCGCCGGATTACGTGCTCAATGCCGGAGGGCTGATCTACGTGGCACTGCGTCATCGTGGTGAGGAGTTGCCGGCGATCACCGCACATCTGGCGCAGATCAGCCGGCGTCTGACCGAGGTCTACGCCCATGCTCAGGCTGAAAAACGTTCCCCGGCGCGAGTCGCCGACTATCTGGCGGAGAGCCTGCTCTATCGCACTTAGCTGCTATCCGACCCGTTCCGGGGGGCTGAGCCTGGCCAGACAGCATCGCGGCGACGTCAGTGCGGTCAATTGCCGTCGAATTCGCCCTGGTAGCACACCGGTGAACTGGGCGAATCGTATCGCTGCAGCTCCTCTTCGAGGAACTCCGCCAGAACTCGCGCGTTGTTGTGCTCCTCATCGCGTGCGGCGTAAAGCAGCGTCAACGTGCCGCCCGCCGCCCAGTGCAGCAGTCGCTGCCAATGTTCGGGGTGACCCGCCAGCTCACGGCGATAGGCCGCACTGAAGTCATCGAAGGCTTCGACGCGGTGAGAGAAGGCCTTGCGCAGTTCGGTAGATGGCGCGACTTCGGGTAGCCATTCATCGAACGCCAAGGCGTCCCTGGACAGGCCCCTTGGCCATAGTCGGTCGACCAGTATGCGTTGGCCGTCGCCGGCCTGGGCATCGAGATAAACCCGCTTGCAACGGATCATCGAGTGGCCTCCATAGTCTGCGACAATGCCGCACTTGGCGCTGCGTATGGGCTCGATTAGCGTGGTGAAAGGAGGGTTCACCATGGACTATTTCATTATCGTCGTCACCACCGCTGCCGGCCTGTATTTTCACTGGTGGCTGTTTCGCCGTATTCGCCAATGGAGTGATCGCGATCTGGCGCTTTCATTTGCCGAGAGCGATGAGCGCAAACGTCAATACATGCTTGAACAGCTGGGCCGTGCGCAGCGCGAGGGTGTCAAACGACGAGATTTGCCAGCCTGGCTGGAGCAGGCTGCGGGGCATTATCCAATCAACAACGGATGATGCGCCTGGCGCTCACTGGGTAGGCCCCGTGCGAGCAACACGGGGCCCATGTACTCGATCACTCGCTGGCTGCGTCGACCTCGAGTTCGTCGAGGGCATCGGGCTGGCTCTTGAACGCTTTGGCAAACACGTCGCGATTCTTGGCCATGAAGATACCCAGTTCCTCGCCCTGTTCCTCGCTCAAGGACGGCACGGCCTTGTGCAGAACCTCGCTCAGGCGCTCGGCCAGCTCCAGCATCTTGTCGTAACGATCGGCTTCGGCCTTATCCATAAACAAGCGCTCCGGATCGCGACTGCTGCGATACACCACTTCGACGGCCATTCATCACCTCGTCTGCCTTCATGCGTGTTGATCAGTAATTAACTGGTTTTTTGTACAGTGGTGGCGAGAATAAAGGACTCGCTTCTCTTTTGCCAGCATTGGGCTTGATGGGCAGCTTAGATGACTCGATTTGCGCCTGCATTCAGCGGGTGGCGGCGTTTGGGTGTAGGTATCGCCAACGGCAGAATCAGGTACGTTTGTACAATTATTGTATATGTTGAGTCGGCATCGGATTCTTTATCAAACGTTTTCCGGGACGGCGCTTGTGTTGCTGTTTAGTGGGCATCTATAGTCATTCCAGGCGTATGTGCTTCGCCTTTGCAGTGCCCAATCATGAGGTGTTCACCTTGAACTCAGTCGGTCGTGTAGAGCGCAAGTTGCTCGCGCTGGTGGCACTGTTTTACCTGAGCCTGATGCTACTCATTGGGGCAATCTGGGGAAGTCAGACCAGCCTCTCCAGTGGTCGTGATGTACAAGATCTGTATCGTTCCCTTTACCGGCTGTCTTCGCTGCTTTCTATCCTGCAGGACGCCGAGATCGGTCAGCGCGGCTATTTGCTGACAGGCAACGAGCAGTACCTCGCGCCCTACGAACGAGCCATCGGGCAACTGGATGAGCAACTGTTGCTACTTGTCGAAACCCCAATGCTCAGGGCTTACAAGCCTGATATTGATGCGATTGCCGGACTCAGCCAGCTCAAGCGCAACGAGCTGGCACAGACCATCGTCGTGCGTAGGGAGCAGGGGCAGAACGCTGCACAGCGTATTCTGGCCGAGGACGTCGGTAAGCTCTACATGGATGAAATGCGTGTACGCATCGGCAATATCGTACGAGGCGTCACGGCGTCCCTTGAAGAACAGAAGGCGGATCTTGAATGGCGCTCGAATCTGGCGCTATGGGGGGGCGGCGGTGGTGCGTTGATGATGCTCGGGTTGCTCACGCTGCTGTTTATCGATTTGCGTCGTGACCTCAGTGAGCGCGCCGAGTTGCTCGAGCGCCTGGCCTTCGAGTCGAAGCATGACAGTCTCACCCAAATACCCAATCGACGAGCCTTCAACGAAACGCTGGATCAGGCATTGGCGCTCGCCAGGCGGGGAGAGCGTCAGGTGGCGTTGCTCTATCTCGATCTTGATGGCTTCAAACCGATTAACGATCAGCATGGCCACGCTGTCGGAGACGCGACGCTCAAGGCAGTGGTTGCACGGTGGCAGGGTTTGATGCGTGAAGGTGAGGTGTTGGCGCGGCTTGGCGGGGACGAGTTCGCTATCATCGCGGCAGGTGATGCCGACGCTGTCGAACGCCTGGCGCGGCGTCTGATCGAGGCGCTTGACGCGCCGCTGCTGGAGCAGTTTCCCGACGTGCGGGTGGGTGTCAGCGTTGGTCTGGCGCGTTATGCCGAACATGGCGAAGATCGTCGCCGGCTTATCGCGGCGGCCGATATGGCCATGTATCGCGCCAAGGAAGCAGGCAAGCACTGCTTCGCCTGGCCTGAATCACGTCAGCCGGTACTCGCTGTAGTCTGAACGGCCTGTGTCTTTCCGTCACATCCCAGCATCATCCTCAAGCTGGTGTTTTTCCTGCATGCTCGTCGGCGTGCATCCATGTCGGATGCACGGGCCGCATGTCTGGTTGGGGAGAAGTGACACGATGAATTGGGCGGAACGTCTGCGTACGGGCATGCATGGCCTGGCGGAATCCTTGGGTAATCTGCTGATGGAGGCCTTCCATTACCTGGCGCTGTTCGCCATCGGGGCGATCACGGCCTGGGCGGGGGTGATGACCTTCATCGGCATGCTGGAAAAGGGACACATCACGGTCGATGACATTCTGTTGCTGTTCATCTACCTGGAATTGGCGGCAATGGTGGGCATCTACTTCAAGACCAACCACATGCCGATTCGCTTCATGATCTATGTAGCGATCACCGCGTTGACCCGTTTGCTGATTTCCGACATTTCTCACACCCACAAACCGACTTGGGGCGTGGTGATGGTGTCGGGAGCGATCCTGCTGCTGGCCCTGGCGATTCTGGTGGTGCGCTACGCCTCGTCGCGTTTTCCGGCGGTGGCTGGCCCGCACCCGCGCAGCAAAGCGCGCAACCGCGAGGACGCCGAGTCCGAGCGCGACGATGCGTCTGACTGAAATGTAGGGTGGATCGGGGCGCGTAGATGACGCTCTTTTCATCCACCACTGCGGGTGTCATGGTGGAGCGGGGCGTCAGTCGAGCGGCGCGAACAGCGCCGCCAGGTCTTCTTCATCCAGTTGCCACTGGCCCTGACTGCCACCGTCCAGCACGCCCTTGGCCAGGTTGGCCTTGGCCTGCTGCAGTTGCTGGATCTTTTCCTCGACGCTGCCACGGGCGATCAGCTTGTAGACGAACACAGGCTTGTCCTGGCCGATGCGGTAGGCGCGGTCGCTGGCCTGGGCTTCGGCGGCCGGGTTCCACCAGGGGTCGAAGTGGATCACGGTGTCGGCGGCGGTCAGGTTGAGACCGCTGCCGCCGGCCTTGAGGCTGATCAGAAAAACCGGAAAGTACCCCGCCTGGAAGCGTTGTACCGGTGTGCGGCGGTCCTGGGTGCTGCCAGTCAGCTTGGCGTAGGCGATCTTGCGTGCCTGCAATTCCGCCTCGATCAGCGCCAGCATCGAGGTGAACTGGGAGAACAGCAGTACCCGGCGGCCTTCGTCGACCAGCTCTACGAGCATGTCCAGCAGGGCGCTGAGCTTGCCCGAGTCGTTGGCACCCAACTCACCATTATCCTCTCCGAGCAGACGCAGGTCGCAGCAGCTCTGGCGCAGGCGCAGCAGGGCTTCGAGGATGGCGATATGGCTGCGGGCCAGACCCTGGCGGGCAATTTCGTCGCGTACCTTCTGGTCCATGGCCAGACGCAGAGTCTCGTAGCGGTCGCGCTGCAGCTGGGTCATCTCGACCCATTGGGTAATCTCGGTCTTTGGCGGCAACTCGCTGGCCACCTGTTCCTTGGTGCGGCGCAGCAGGAAGGGGCGGATGCGCCCATTCAGATGGTTCAGGCGCTGGGCGTCGCCACGTTTTTCGATGGGTGTGCGGTAGTCGCGGGTAAAGGCTTTGGCGTCGCCGAGCCAGCCCGGCATGAGTAAGTGGAACAGCGACCACAGCTCGCCCAGGTGGTTTTCCAGCGGTGTGCCGGTCAGGCACAGGCGCAGGTCGGCCTGCACCTGAGCCGCTGCAGTGGCCGCCTTGCTGCGCGGGTTCTTGATGTTCTGCGCTTCGTCGAGAATCAGCAGGCGATAGCGCTGCTGGTTCAGCGCCTTGAGGTCGCGCGGCAGCAGGGCGTAGGTGGTGAGGATCAGATCGTGCTCGGCGATCTCCTCGAACAGCGCCTTGCGCTTGTTGCCATGCAGGGCCAGTACGCGCAACTGCGGGGTGAAGCGCGCCGCCTCGTCCTGCCAGTTGGGTATCAGGCTGGTGGGCATGACGATCAGTGCTGGATTTTTCAGGCGCCCGGCCTGTTTCTCGCAGAGGATGTGCGCCAGGGTCTGCAGGGTCTTGCCCAGGCCCATGTCGTCGGCCAGTACGCCACCGACGCGCAGTTCGGCCAGGGTCTGCATCCAGTTCAGGCCCTGCACCTGATAGGTGCGCAGTTCGGCCTGCAACCCCTCAGGTGGCGCAATTTCACGTACCGACAGGTTCTGCAGGCGCTGGGCGAAGCCGCGCAATTCATCGCCGCCTTGCCAGCTGAGTTCGGGCCCCTGGGCCAGTTCTGCCAGGCGTGCGGCGTCGGCGCGGCCCAGGCGCAGCGGCAGATGATCGTCGCCAGGGTCGCGGAAGTACAGCTCGCCGAGCGTGGCCAGCAGCGGCTTCAATCGGGCGAAGGGCAGGGCGATGCGTTTGCCGCCCTGCGGCAGGCTGACCAGCAGGCGATCTTCGTCGGCGCGCTGGGCCAGCGCTTCGGGCGCCAGCAGCCAGGGCGTGCGGCGAATGGCCTGGAGCAGGATCGGCAGCAGACTCAGGCGCTGGCCCTCCACCTCGATGCCCAGCTCCAGATCGAACCAGTTCTGCTGCGGATCTTCCTCGACTTCCGCGTACCAGTTGTCGACCTCGGCGAGGTTGTACTGGAAGTCCGGGCGCATGTGGATTTGCCAGCCTTCGGCGCGCAGCTGCGGCAGTTGCTGCTGGACGAAATCCAGCCAGTCGCGCTCGCGCTCCAGTTCGAACGGCTCGCCGGCTTCGGCCGGCAGCGCCTCGCTCTGGCGCAGGGCTACCTGCAGGCCGAGACTTTCCAGACGTTTGCGCAGGCTGGCTTCGGCACCGCCGTCGCGGATCAGGCGCAGGTTGGTTTGCTCATCCAGGCGCTTGACCAGATCCTTGGCCGGCTTGCCGAAAACCTTGTGCCCGGCGTAGTTGAAGGCCAGCGCCGCGCGGTGCTGGGTTTGCTCCTGCATGCGCCCTTTGCGTGCGTCGAAATGCACGCGCACCTGGCTGCCAAGGCTGAGGATGGCGGAGGGGGCGATGCCTTCGAGGCGTGTTTCCGCCAGTTCCTTGTTCACCACGATGATGTCCGACAGGTCGCTGCCGGCGCGCTGTTGCGCTTCCAGGGTGAGCAGGGCGGCGACCACGTGCTTGCAGTTGAAGCCAACCGGGCAGTTGCAGTGGCCGGTCACGCTCCATTTGCGCCCGTAAGGATGCAGCGTGATGCGCTGCTGGTAGGTCTGCCCGCCGGAACCACGGCAGTTGGCGAGCAGGCTGTGGTCCTTGAGGCTGAGCAGTTTGCTGCGTTTTTCTTCGGCGTAGGCAATGCCGCGGCGCAGGTCGCCTGCGCCGAACTCGGAACGCCAGTCCTCCTGGCGTAACTGGTGAATATCCAGAGGCATCAACGAAGCCCCGTGGCGAAAAGGAATGGGCGCATGACTGGGCCGTGGCAATGCAAAGCCACAGATTTTCGCATAGCCGCGTGACGATTAGCAGGCGTGGCGCCGAGATTGCCGACGGTAGGGTGGGCGGCGGGTTGTTTTCGTCCTACAGGAATGCAGCGCGGTACTGCCCCGGTGTGGCGCCCAGTGCCTGGCGAAAACGATTGCTGAAATGGCTGGCGCTGGCGAAGCCGCAGGCCAGCGCCACCTCGCTCAGAGCAGGGGCTGGCTGACGTAGCATCTGACAGGCACGTGCCAGGCGCCGGGCCAACACATAGCGATGAGGCGGCAGGCCGAAGCTGCTCTGGAACATGCGCGCGAAGTGGTATTCCGACAGGGCACAAAGCGCGGCCAACTGGCTCAGCGGCAGTGGCGTCTCCAGATGCTGCTCGATGAACTCGCGCACACGCCTGCGTTGCAGCGGTGCCAGGCCACCCTTGAGGCGCAGGCCCTGGCGCAGGCCAACCTGGTTGAGTAGCGCATGGTCGAGCAACTGGTGAGCCAGGCTGCTGGCCAGCAGGCGTTCGCCCGGTTCCTGCCAGTCGAGGGTGCACAGCTGGCGGAAGCGCGCGGACTGTTCGGCGTCTTCGAGAAAGGTCGCTTCTTCCAGTTGCAGGCTGCGCGGTTCGCGATCGAGCAGGGCGACCGCGCCAAGGGCGAACTGCTCCTGCTCTATATAGAGGTGGGCAAGCTGAATCTCGCCATTGATGATCCAGGCCGACTGGTGTTCGGCCGGCAGGATGCACAGTTTGTCTGGAGCGCCCTTGTTGCCGGGTTGCTCACGGCGAAAGGTGCCAGTGCCGCCACTGAGGTAGCACGACAGCGTGTGGTGGCTGGGGGCAAGGTAGTCACGCGCATCATGGGCGTTGCTCCAGCGTGCCACGGCCATGCCGTTGCCCAGTTCGGCCATGGCGTGCAGCCGCGCGTTAGGCGAGCGGCTCATGCTCTGGAATACCTGCAGATGTTCGAATTGCGCCATCACCATCTCCCGAATGCGGCCATGCTACGCCTGCCGACAGGCAAAACCAGAGGCGAAGAAAAAAATGCGCAAGTTTGTGAAAGTCTGGGGTCGTAATTGCTGGAACGCCTTTGAATGGTGCTTAAGTTTTTTTGCACCAACCCGCGGCGCGGCGCGAGGACTCGGAGTATCGTGGCGGCCATTCAAACAATGATTCGCATCCCGGATGCCGCTCTCGATGAAATACCTGCACCACTTCGCTCTTGCCTCTGCCTTGATCCTCCCCAACCTGCTGGCTGCCGCGCCTTCGGTCGATGACAAATCGGCCTTCATCGCCGATCTGGTCGGGCGCATGACCCTGGAGGAAAAGGTCGGCCAACTGCGTCTGATCAGCATTGGCGGCGACATGCCGCGTGAGCGCATCCGCGAAGAGATGGCCGCGGGGCGTATCGGCGCCACCTTCAACTCGGTGGTACGTCCAGAGAATCGCCCGATGCAGGAGGCGGCGCTGCGCAGTCGCCTGGGTATCCCGGTGTTCTTCGCCTACGACATCATCCATGGCCATCGCACTACTTTTCCGATTGGGCTGGGGCTGGCCTCGAGCTGGGACATTCCTGCCATCGAGAACAGCGCGCGGGTCGCGGCCTTCGAGGCCAGCGCCGATGGCCTGGACATGACCTTCGCGCCGACCGTCGACATTTCCCGCGATCCGCGTTGGGGCCGCACGTCCGAAGGTTTCGGCGAGGACCCCTACCTGGTTTCGCGCATTGCCGCCGCGATGGTTCACGGTTATCAGGGTAAGGATCCCAGCGACCCGCAGCGCATCATGGCCAGCGTCAAGCACTTCGCCCTGTACGGCGCGGTGGAGGGCGGGCGCGACTACAACGTGGTCGACATGAGCCCGATGCGCATGTACCAGGATTACCTGCCGCCTTATCGCGCGGCCATCGATGCCGGCGCCGGCGGGGTAATGGTGGCGCTGAACGCGATCAATGGCGTGCCAGCTTCGGCCAATACCTGGCTGCTGCGTGATCTGCTGCGTCGCGACTGGGGCTTCAAGGGCGTGGCGCTCAGCGACCATGGTGCGATCACCGAACTGCTGCGCCATGGTGTGGCCGCCGATGGCCGTGAGGCTGCAAAACTGGCCGTCACGGCAGGAGTCGGCATGAGCATGGCCGACACGCTCTACGATCAGGAACTGCTTGCTTTGGTGCGCAGCGGCGCGGTGCCGCAGAGCGTGCTGGATGAAGCCGTCACCCATGTACTGAACACCAAGTACGACCTTGGCCTGTTCCACGATCCGTTCCGCCGCATCGGCCGCGCCGAAGACGACCCGGCCGACGTCAATGCCGAAAGCCGCCTGCACCGCGCCGATGCGCGGGCCATGGCACGCGACTCCCTGGTGCTGCTGGAAAACCATGGCGACACCCTGCCGCTGAGCAAGAAGACCACTGTCGCGTTGATTGGCCCGCTCGCCGATTCGCCCGTGGACATGCTCGGCAGCTGGTCGGCGGTCGGTGTGGCCGAGCAGGCAGTGACCCTGCGCAAGGGCATGGAGGCGGCCCTGCAAGGCCAGGGCAAGCTGCTCTACGCCGTCGGCGCCAACGTCACCGACGATGCCCATGTGATCAATTACCTCAACCAACTCAATTGGGACCGCCCTGAAGTCGTGCTGGACAAGCGCACGCCGCAGGCGATGCTGGAGGAGGCTGTGCGTGTGGCCAACCAGGCCGACGTCATCGTTGCGGCGGTGGGGGAGGCGCGCGGCATGTCCCACGAGTCGTCCAGCCGCACCCGCCTGGATCTGCCTGACAGCCAGCAGGCGCTGCTGCGCGCGCTCAAGGCCACCGGCAAGCCGCTGGTGCTGGTGCTGATGAACGGCCGGCCGCTGGCGCTCAGCTGGGAGAAGGAAAACGCCGATGCGATGCTGGAGACCTGGTACAGCGGTATCGAGGGCGGCAACGCCATCGCCGACGTGCTGTTCGGAGAGCACAACCCTTCGGGCAAGCTACCGATCACCTTCCCGCGTTCGGTCGGGCAGATTCCCACCTACTACAATCATCTGCGCCTGGGCCGTCCGTACACGCCCGGCACGCCTGGCAACTACACCTCGCAGTATTTCGAGGAGCCCAACGGCCCGCTCTATCCGTTTGGCTACGGTCTGAGCTACAGCGACTTCCTGCTGTCGGCACCGAAGCTGTCCGCCGAGCGCATGACACCGGATGAGAAGATTCGCGTCAGCGTCACGCTGAAAAACACCGGGTCACGGGCTGGCGCGACCGTGGTGCAGTTGTATCTGCACGATGAGGCCGCTTCGGTGATCCGTCCGGTGAAGGAACTCAAGGATTTTCGCAGGGTCAAGCTTGAAGCAGGTGAGGCGCGCGAGCTGAGTTTCGAGATCGACGAAACCATGCTGCGTTTCTACAACGCCAGCCTGCAGCATGTCAGCGAGCCAGGTGCCTTCCGTGCCCAGTTGGGGCTGGATTCGGAGATCGTGCAGGAGGCGCGTTTCGAACTGTTGCCACGCCAATGAGGGCGTGGCCCAAGGAGGCGAAAAATATACTCGCGCGAGCACCTGTGCCGGACTTCACGATCTGGTAATAATGCGCAGAAAGAATCCGCGCATGCGGAGACGTCACCGTTCGGTTGGCTGTCTGCATCGTGCTCGCGTTGTGTTTGTACCATTCGCCCGTTTTCAACTCCCTGCAGCGGTCGCCCCTGGGCTTGCCGCTGCTTGTCAGTACGTGTTGCCCTGGAGGCTGTGTGTCGATGAGTCGTTGTTCTGGAGCCCATATGGGCAAGGCTGGCAAGCTGGCCCTCTGTGCGCTCCCTCTGTTGTTCGCTGCCCAGAGCTGGGCCTTTGATCTGGATGATGTGGCGGTCAAGGCCAAGGCGCTTGCCGCCGAAGGCTACAGCGCGCCGCAAAGCAATCTGCCGGCTGCGCTGCGCGAATTGCCGTTCGCTGGCTATCAGAAGGTGCGCTTCCTTGAGGAAAAAGCACACTGGGCTGATGGCAAGACGCCGTTCCGGCTGTACTTCTTCCACCAGGGCATGCACTTCGATGTACCGGTGAAGATCAACGAAGTGACCGCCGAAGGTACCCGGGAAATCAAGTACGACCCGTCGATGTTCGACTTCGGCGATCTCAACCTGAACCCGGATGACCTCAAGGATCTGGGCTTCGCCGGCTTCAAGGTGATCAACGAGATCAATGCCAAAGGTACGCACGACGAAGTGATGAGTGTGCTGGGGGCCAGCTACTTCCGCATCGTCGGCAAGGGCCAGGTGTTCGGCCTCTCCGCGCGTGGCCTGGCCATCGACACCGCACTGCCATCGGGCGAAGAGTTCCCGCGTTTCAGCGAATTCTGGATCGAGAAGCCGCAGCCCGATCGCCGCAGCCTGGTGATCTACGCACTGCTCGACTCGCCGCGTGCCACCGGCGCTTACCGCATGGAAATCAAACCGGGGCGCGACAGCGTGCTCGACGTGCAATCGAAGGTCTACCTGCGTGAGAACGTCGAAAAGCTCGGCATCGCGCCGCTGACCAGCATGTACCTGTTCGGTGCCAACCAGCCCTGGCCGCGCCCGAATTACCGCCCGCAGCTGCATGACTCCGATGGTCTGGCCATCCATGCCGGCAATGGCGAGTGGATCTGGCGCCCGCTGAACAACCCGCAGCGCCTCAACGTCAGCAGCTATCGTATCGACAACCCACGTGGCTTCGGCCTGATGCAGCGTGGTCGCGACTTCAATCAGTATCAGGATCTCGACGACCGCTACGAGCTGCGCCCGAGCGGCTGGGTGGAAACAGTCGGCGATTGGGGCGCTGGTCATGTCGAACTGGTGGAGATCCCCACGCCGGACGAAACCAACGACAACATCGTCGCCCTGTGGCGCCCCGAGAAGCTGCCGGCACCGGGTGAGTCGTTGGATGTGGCCTATCGCCTACACTTCAGCCGTGACGATGCCAAGCTGCATGACCCGCAACTGGCCATGGTCAGCCAGACCCGGCTGTCGGAGGGTGATATCAAGCAGGCCAACCTGATTCGTCAGGCTGATGGCAGTACTGCGCTGGTGGTCGATTTCGTCGGTGAGGAGCTGGCCAAGCGTTCGCCTGACGCGGCGCCGACCGTTCAGGTCAGCGTCGACGGCAACGCCGAGTTGCTGGAAGACAGCCTGCGTTACAACCCGGTCAGCAAAGGCTGGCGCCTGATGCTGCGCATCAAGGTCAAGAACCCGGCGCAGCCGGTGGAGATGCGTGCTGCCCTGGTCGAGGACGGCAAGCCCTTGTCGGAAACCTGGAGCTATCAGCTGCCTGCCCATGAATAACACTCTAGACCCTACGCAAATCCAGGAGTATCTGGGAGAACTGCCGCTCGATCATGAGCGGCAGCAGGCTCTGGCTCATCGCCTGGAAGAGGAGGGCGGGGATCTCGCGACCTTGCATCGTGCCCTGCACGAGGAAGATCTCGTAGCCGCCGAGCCTTTGGAAGAAACCCGCGAGATGCTCGACTCGGTGCCAGCCCGCCTGGCACTGGGCTGGCCGGATGCGCTCGAGCGCGGCTGCCGCATCGTGCAGGATCACCAGGGTCGGCCCACCATCGATTCGACCCCTCCGATCAGACGCACGCGTATGGTGCCGGAGCCCTGGCAGACCAATATCCTGGATCGCGGCTGGCGCCGTCTGAAGGGCGAGAAACCCGCCCCGCGACCTCGTACACGCGAGAGCGAAGACTTCGCCGAAGAGCGTTGGCGGCATGTCGCGGCGGTGCGTCGTGCCGCGCTGCTAGTATTGATGATCACGCAGACCGTGGTCGCCACCTGGTACATGAAGTCGGTGCTGCCCTATCAGGGCTGGTCGCTGGTCGATCTGGGCCTGGTGTTCGAGCAGCCCTGGCAGGAGTCGGCGCGGCAGATCCTGCCCTATGTGGTGCAGACCAGCATCCTGGCGCTGTTCGCCCTGCTGTTCTGCTGGGTGTCGATGGGCTTCTGGACCGCGCTGATGGGCTTCTTCCAGCTGCTCAAGGGGCATGATCGCTACAGCATCTCGGCCACCAGCTGCGGTGATGAGCCGATTTCGCCACGGGCGCGTACGGCACTGGTGATGCCGATCGCCAACGAGCACGTGCCGCGCGTGTTCGCCGGTCTGCGCGCGACGTTCGAGTCGCTCAAGGCTACTGGGCAGCTCGATCACTTCGACTTCTTCGTTCTCAGCGACAGCAACGACCCGGATATCTGCGTGGCCGAACAACAGGCCTGGATGGAGCTGTGCCGCGAGGTGGAAGGCTTCGGCCATATCTTCTATCGCCGCCGTCGGCGTCGGGTGAAGCGCAAGAGCGGCAACATCGACGACTTCTGCCGGCGCTGGGGCAGCAACTACCGCTACATGGTGGTGCTCGATGCCGACAGCGTGATGAGCGGCGAATGCCTGACCCGCCTGGTACGCCTGATGGAGGCCAACCCGGGTGCCGGCATCATCCAGACCGCGCCCAAGGCGTCCGGGATGGACACCCTTTATGCGCGGCTGCAACAGTTCGCCACCAGCGTCTACGGGCCGCTGTTCACGGCTGGCCTCAACTTCTGGCAGCTGGGTGAGTCGCACTACTGGGGCCACAACGCGATCATTCGGGTCAAACCCTTCATCGAGCACTGCGCCCTGGCGCCGCTGCCGGGCACCGGTTCCTTCGCTGGCGCGATCCTCTCCCACGATTTCGTCGAAGCCGCGCTGATGCGCCGCGCTGGTTGGGGCGTATGGATCGCCTACGACCTGCCGGGCAGCTATGAAGAGTTGCCGCCGAACCTGCTCGACGAGCTCAAGCGTGACCGTCGCTGGTGCCATGGCAACCTGATGAACTTCCGCCTGTTCCTGGTGCGTGGCATGCACGCGGTCCACCGCGTGGTGTTTCTTACCGGGGTCATGTCCTACCTGTCCGCGCCGCTGTGGCTGTTGTTCCTGGTGCTCTCGACCTGCCTGCTGGCGATTCATACGCTGATGGTGCCGGAGTACTTCCTGCAGCCCAACCAGCTCTATCCGCTGTGGCCGCGCTGGCAGCCACACGAGGCCATCGCCCTGTTCTCGGCGACCATGACCCTGCTGTTCCTGCCCAAGTTGCTCAGCGTGCTGCTGATCTGGATCAAGGGCGCGGAGGCCTACGGTGGGCGTACGCGGGTGCTGTTGTCGATGCTGTTGGAGGCGTCCTGCTCGGTGCTGCTGGCGCCGGTGCGCATGCTGTTCCACAGCCTGTTCGTCACCGCTGCCTTCCTCGGTTGGTCGGTGCAATGGAACTCGCCGCAGCGCGTGGATGACTCGACCCCCTGGAGCGAAGCCTTCCGCCGTCATGGCACCCAGGTACTGATCGGTATCAGCTGGACGGCGCTGGTGGCCTGGCTCAACCCGGACTTCCTCTGGTGGCTGGCACCCATCGTCATTTCACTGGTGCTGTCGCCAGTGGTCTCGGTGCTGACCAGCCGCACGGCACCGGGCTTGGCAGCACGGCGCAGCAAGCTGTTCCTGATTCCGGAAGAACACAAGGTGCCGGTGGAGCTGAGCAACACCGCCGAGTACGAGCAACTGAACAGCTCACGGGCTCTGCGTAAGGGCTTCCTGCGTGCAGTGGTCGACCCGCTGTACAACGCCCTGGTCTGCGCCATGGCCCGTGCCCGCCACGCCAAGGTGGTGCCTGCTGCCGAAGCGCTGCGCAACGAGCGTATCGATGAGATCCTCAGCGCCGGACCTGAGGGTAAGGTCGAGGCGACCCGCTGGCGTCTGCTCAACGATCCTGACGGCATGGCGCGCCTGCACGCGCGCATCTGGCAGGAGCCGCAATATCACGCCTGGCGCGAAGCCCTGCGCGACGCCTGATCATCCGTCACGCCCCCGCCTGCCGGGGGCGTGACGTGATGCCCTTCTGACATACCCGCTAACATCTATAGGCGCATCAACGTTCTGCTGCACGGCACCATTGCGTCTGGGGCGGGTCTTTGCCTCGGATGGGGCATTCGGCCGTCTGGCCCGAACACCGTTTTCGTACATGACATTGGAGAGGAACCACGATGTCGAATCTGCATGATTCCGCGCAGCGCTATGGTGCGGTTACACGCTGGCTGCACTGGGGTATGGCCGTTTTGCTGGGGTGGCAATTCTTGACCGTACTGGCGCATGCCCTGATGGAAGACAGCGCGCTGGATAAATTCCTCTGGGGGACGCACAAGGCGACCGGGCTGTTGCTCATGGTGCTGGTGGTGATTCGCCTGCTCTGGGCGCTGTACAACAGCAGCCGCCGGCCGGCGCCTGTCAGCACACTGGCACGCGTCGGCCATCTGGCGTTGTATGGCCTGCTGTTCGTGATTCCCTTTGTCGCGCTGCTACGCCAGTACGGCTCGGGCCGCGAGTTCGTCGCCTTCGGCATGACCATCATGCCCGGCTTCAGCGACGCCAAGATCGAATGGATGATCGCGCCCGCCAGCCTGCTGCACGGCAACCTCGGCTGGCTGCTGCTGTTCATGGTCATCGGCCACGCGGCTATGGCGTTCGTTCATCGCCGCCAGGGCGGCGAGGACGTGCTGGCGCGAATGATCGGGCGCTGACTCTGTGTGGTATGGCAAAAGGCTTACACGGCCTGGCGGCAACCACCACTGTTGCCATTGCGAGCCGATCTCTAATCTACACACATCCCCTGCAGCGACTGATCGCTGAGGATCAAGGACGATGACCAAGCCAGGAATGGCTACCGACAGGATGTCGGATGGTTGGGAAGAAACCCGCTTCGGCGGGTTTTTTGTTGCCTGCGATTTTTGGCAACAAGCGCTCGGGCCTCGTAAGCGACGTCAAAAATTGTTCCCGACGGTTCCTGGTTGTCCACAAATGCTCAGCCCAATGTCAGGTGATTGCGACCGGCCTGTTTGGCCTGATAGAGCAAGTCGTCGACTTGGCGATACAGCTCTTCGCTGCTTTCGCCGTCCATGGCCAGGCGTGCGCCCATGCTGACGGTGAGGTGGTCGGCCGTCGGTGAGGCGGCGTGGGCAATGTTCAGGGTGGCCAAACCGCTACGTAGCGCCTCTCCGAGTGTTTGCAGCTGTTCAGCATCGCAGCCATACAGCAGCAGGGCGAACTCTTCTCCGCCTAAACGTACTGCCATGTCCATGGGGCGACGAGCGAAATTTTGCAGCAGTCGACCTACCCGGCGCAGAGCATCGTCGCCGGCCTGATGTCCGTAGTGATCGTTGAAACGCTTGAAATGATCGATGTCGAGCATCAGTAGCGCAACCTTGGCTGACTCGCGGTTACCCTGGCGCAGAACGAGATCCAGATGCTGAGTGAAGCTGCGGCGGTTGTGCAGAGCGGTCAGCGGATCGTGGTTGGCTTGCCAGTCCAGCAATTGCAGCAGCAGAAATTGCTCGCGCTGAGTGTGATCCCTGACATAGGCACCCATTGCACAGATCAGCAGTGCCAAGCTGAAAATGAAGCACAAGCGCAGGTGATCGACGTGTTGCGTCTCCGATAACAGCCACAGCCCAGGCGCCACGACCAGCGGCAGGCTGGCCGCCGCCAGCAGCAGATTGCCGCGAAACGACAGACCGAGCGGGAAGAACAGTGTGATGGCCATCAGTAACAGCACGCTGTTGGAGATTGGGACGCTCAGATTCTGGTAAAAAATGATCGTCAGCGTGGTGCCCAGCACCAGGCTCAGCAGGGTGACGGTGACCACCTGCGGGCCATAGTGCTTACGGCTGCCGTTGAGCAGTAACAGGGCGAGCAGGCAGAGCGTGAAGATGATCGAGCCGCGCACCAATAGCAGGCCCCAGAGCGCTGCTGGATAGTCTGGGAAGCGTTGCCACAGATCCAGGCGCAGTGCATCGACAAGGCTGAAAATCATCCATATGCCGAGCCCCAGGAGCACGGCGATTTTCTGATAGCGCGCCTGTACCTTGCTGATGTACTGGTGATATTCCTGTTCCAGCGGCTGGCTGAAACGCAAGAAACGAAAACCGCGGCGTAACTGTTCGGCGTAGCGGTTTTCCGGGATTGCACGGAGAGCTTCCGGGGCTGAATGCATGACGACTCCTTGTTTCACTGAGCATAAGGTGCCCGGCGGGATCGTCAATCAATAACGCTATGGCAAATGTCTTACACGCTCTGGAGCCAACCGCTGCTATTGCTACTCAGGCACGATCATTAATCTAGACACATCCCCTGCAGCGACGGATCGCTGAGGATCAAGGACGATGACCAAGCCAGGATTGGCTACCGACAGGATGTCGGATGGTTGGGAAGAAACCCGCTTAGGCGGGTTTTTTGTTGCCTGCGATTTTTATACTGCGCCGGCGCCTTCACCTCTCCTTGCCAATGAATGCCAGCAGTGCCAGCAGCGGCAACCCGGCGGCCAGTAGCGCCGTGCCTGACCAGCCGAAGCGCTCGTAGACCGGGCTGGCCAGTGCCGAGCCGATGGCGCCACCAACGAAGATGCTGGTCATGTACAGCGCATTGAGCCGGGCGCGGCTCTGCGGCTCCAGTGCGTAGATGCTGCGCTGACCCAGCACCATGCTCATCTGCACGGCGAAATCCAGCACGATGGCAGTGACGACCAGGCCGATCCAGCCCAGTCCGGCGCTCAACAGGTTGGGAGCGAAGGCCAGTGGTGCCAGGATCAGCGCCACCAGGCTGGCGCACCAGGTATGGCCGGCATCGGCCAGACGCCCGGCGATAGGCGCCGCGACTGCGCCGATGGCGCCGGCAAGGGCGAACAGGGCGATGTCCTGCTGGCTCAATCCCAGGTGGCGCGACAGTTCCAGCGGCGCGACCGTCCAGAACAGACTGAAACTGGCGAACATCAGGCCCTGATAAAGCGCACGGCGGCGCAGTGTCGGGTAGCGGCGCAGCAGGTGAACGAGCGAGGCCAGCAGTTGCCCGTAGCTGGCGCGGTGGCTGGGGGCGTGACGCGGGATGGTGGTGGCGATCACCAGGGTGATCAGCAGCATCAGTCCGGCTGCCATCAGGTACACCGCGCGCCAGCCGAATTCACCGGCTACCAGACTCGCCAGCGGCCGCGCGAGCAGGATACCCAGCAGCAGGCCGCTCATGATGTTGCCCACCACACGGCCACGGCTGGCCTCCGGCGCCAGGTTGGCGGCCAGGGGGATCAGCATCTGTACCGAAACCGAGCTGAGGCCGATCAGCAGTGCCAGGCCAAGAAACACATCCGGCTGATTCGCGAAGGCCGCCGCCAGCAGGCAGAGCAGGGCGGCTGCGGTGGTGATCAGCATCAGTCGGCGGCTTTCCAGCAGGTCGGCCAGCGGCACCAGGAACAGCAGGCCGAGGGCATAGCCGATCTGCGTCAGCGAAACGATCAGGCTGGCGCGCTCGGCGCTGAGGCCGACATCCGGGGCGATCAGCTCGATGATCGGCTGGGCGTAGTAGAGGTTGGCGACGATGGCGCCGCAGCACAGGGCGAACAGCAGCACCAGTGCCTGCGGCAGGGCTGGCGACTCGCTCGTGAGTGAGGAGGTCTGGCTAGTCATGATGGGATCTCGGTGAGAGGGAACGACAGGCGCAAGGTTAGGCAGGCGACGTCAGGCGGAGAAGCCGTCGAATCGGCAACAGTGCGTTGCGCACTGTGCAAAGGCATTCAGCGCTGCAGCAGCGCCTGAAGGAACTCACTGAACGCGGCGATGCGCTTCGACCCCCGGTGATTGGGCAGGTACAGCAGATGAATAGTGCCTTCGTGCGGGCCAGGGGCAACTTCGTAGTCGGGCAGCAGGCGCTGCAGCTTGCCACTGTCCACATCATCGCGTACCAGCCAGTCCGACAGCAGTGCCACGCCCTGACCGGCCACGGCTGCCTGACGCAGGATATCGGCGTTGTTGCTGCGCAGGCTCCCCGTGACCGGCACCTGCAAGGTCGTTCCGTCCTGCTCGAAGCGCCAGTAGTGCGCCGGGCTGCCGTAGTCGTACTGCAGGCAGGTGTGCGCCTGGAGTGCATCCGGATGTTCGATGGGCGAGGTGCGTGCCAGATACTGCGGACTCGCCACCAGCCAGCGCGTGAAACTGCCGACGCGCTGGCTGACCACGTCGTCGCTGACGATGGAAGAGCCCAGGCGCAGCGCCAGATCGACCCGTTCGCTGAGCAGGTCGACCACCTCGTCGGTCACGCGCAGGGTCAACTCCAGCTGCGGGTGTCGCTCCAGCAGTTCGCCGAGGTGCGGGGCGATGATGCGCCGAGCGAACTCCACCGGCACGCTTACCGCCAGGCGACCACGCACCTCTTCGCCGTTGTCGGTCACGGCGGCATCGGCTTCGTCCAGGGCGTCGAGGATGGCCAGGGCGCGCTCGAAGTAGTCGCGTCCGGCCTCGCTGACGCTGATCTGCCGCGTGTTGCGGTTGAGCAGTACGCAGCCCAATTCCTGTTCAAGAGCGTTGACCGCACGGGTCACCGACGAGGTGGCCAGGCCCAGCTGCCGCGCCGCAGTGGAAAAACCACCGCAGCGAACGGTGGCGACGAAGGTGCGCAGAGCCAGCAGTTTGTCCATGGAAACGCCCGAAATACCGATCAGCCTGAAGCTTGCGCGATTGGCCGGCTCGCTGCCAAGCATTGCGTGGCGCCCTGGGCCTTGCGTGTGTACCACAGCACCCGGCTTACGCCACGGGTGATGGCCACATAGGCCAGGCGCCGGGCTTCGTCCTGCATGGCCTGGTCGTAGCTGCCGGCGAAGAAGCCGCAGTGGGCGTAGAGCGCGTTGCGCAGCGGGTGCTTCTCCACCGGCAGGCAGTCGTCGAGGATGATCGCCACTTCGGCCTGCAGGCCCTTGGCGCGGTGGATGGTCATGGCTCTGACCGGCAGCGCCTTGTCCAGTTGCGCGCGCACCTGTTGCAGTGGCTCGTTGCGCCGGCTGAGCAGCAGCACGGCGGTACGATCCGCATTGGCGCGCTGGCTGACGTGTTGGCACTGCGCGGTGATTTCCTGGAGCAGCGCCGGCAGGCCGCTGGCCAGGTCGAAGCGCTGGATCAGCCTGACGCCATGGTCGCCCGGTTGCATCGCCTTGGCCGCGACGCAGGTCTTGGCCTGCTTGTTCTGGACCTCGGCCAGCACCTTTTCACCATCGCGGATCACCGGCTCGATGCTGCGGTAGTTGGTGCCCAGCAGCAGGGTGGTGCTCTTGCTGCGGCCACGGCTGGGGAAGTGCCGGTCGAAATCGATGAACAGTTCCGGCGAGCTGCCGCGCCAGCCGTAGATCGATTGCCAGTCGTCGCCGATGGCCATCAGGCTGATGCGCTCGCCCGCCGCGTGCAGGCGGCGATGCACGGCCTGCAGCCACAGCACGATCTGCGGCGAGATGTCCTGGAATTCGTCGATCAGCAGGTGGCTCAGGGCGAGCAGGGCCGGGCCGGGTTTGCCGTCGTCGCTGCTCAGCCGCTCGCTCAGTTGCGCGAAGGCACCGTTGAAGCTGATCAGCCCCTGATGCTTCAGCAGGTTGTTGAAGTGCTGGTGGAAGCGCTGCATCGCCTCGATGAAGTCACGCTCGCGTGCTGCGCAGCCCAGGGTTTTCACCTCCAGACGGTCGAGGCGAATCCCCAGGCTCTCGGCGAAGTCGATCTGCCCGTGCAACAGCTCGAACAAGGGCAGTGCAGTGAATTCACCGGGCAGTTTGCAGGCGTCCAGTGGCGCCTTGGCCTTGCCCTGTGGCGGCTCCTCGGGCGCCGGCAGCTTGAGCAGGCGGTGAGTCAGGACGCGAAAGCGCGCGTCCTCGGCGTAGGCGTTCTGGTAGGCCTGCTTGAGCAGGCGCTGCTGCGCGGGGCGCAGGCGCCCCCCGGTGAGCGGGTTGTCTGGTTCGTCGCCGGGTTCGTCCAGTTGCTCGAACCAGCGCGGGTTGCCCAGGTGTTCCTTGGCCAGTGTGGCCATGGCCGCATGGAAGGTGCGCACGCACTGGCGCGCATCGTGCGGGTAGTGCCAGAAGTCGAGCAGACGTTGCAGGCGCTCGCGCAACTCGCTGCAGGAGGCGTTGGTGAAGGAAATCACCGTCAGGCGCTTGGGATCGACCTCCAGGTGGCAGAGCAGGAACACCACGCGCAGTACCAGCGTGCTCGATTTACCGGAGCCGGCGCCAGCGAAGATGCGTGCCAGCGGCGCACGGCAGAGGATCATCGCCCATTGTTCGGCCGACGGTGCGCCGATCAGCCTGGCGTTCACCGCCTGCGCCACGCGTTCGCGCATCGCCTGTACCTGAGCATCTTCAACCTTCAGCCGGGTGCCGGGGTAAATCCCTGCAGGGCCGGGTTTACCGCTGTCAGTCTTGCGACCGCTGGCTTTCTTGTTGCCAGTGGACTTCTTCTTGCTTTGCTTGCGCGCAGGTTTACGTGGCTGCGCGGCTTCGCGCTCGGCACGCAGGTAGGCGGTGGTGTGAGGGAAGTAGCGGGCGAGGGCGCTGGACAGCAATTGTTTGTAGCGCGCGACTGCAGAAAGCATGCGTTGAGAATGACCTGACGGATAAAACCCGCATGATAAAGCCTGCAGCGCGATGGCAGGCAGTGATGGCGCAGCGATAAATGCGCAACTTTGTGCAAGCGCCTGGCGCCTATCGCTTCCAGACTGTGCTCAGTCTTGGGAGATACTCGATGAACCTGTCGCTTTACCTGCTTACCGTACTGATCTGGGGTACGACCTGGATCGCCATCAAATTGCAGATGGGCGAGGTGGCCGTTGCCGCTTCCATCGCCTATCGCTTCGCGCTGGCATCGCTGGTGCTATTCGCCATGCTCTGGTTCAGCGGCCGCCTGCAGCCGCTGGATCGCCGTGGTCAGGGCATCTGCCTGGTGCAGGGGTTGTGCCTGTTCTGCCTCAACTTCCTGTGTTTCTACACCGCCAGCCAGTGGATACCCAGTGGCCTGATCGCGGTGATCTTCTCCACCGCCACCCTGTGGAACGCGATCAATGCAAGGCTGTTTTTCAAGCAGCGCATCGCCGCCAACGTGCTGCTCGGTGGTGCGTTGGGGCTGGTCGGTCTGGGCTTACTGTTCTGGCCGGAGCTGGCTGGGCACCAAGCCAGCCGCGAAAGCCTGCTGGGCATCGGCCTGGCGCTGCTCGGCACGCTGTTCTTCTCTGCTGGCAACATGCTCTCCAGCCTGCAGCAGAAGGCCGGGCTCAAGCCGCTGACCACCAACGCCTGGGGCATGCTCTACGGCGCGCTGATGCTGGTGGGCATCTGCCTGGTCAGCGGTACGCCGTTCGCCTTCGAGTGGAACGCGCGCTACGTCGGCTCGCTGCTGTACCTGGCGATTCCGGGCTCGGTGATCGGCTTTACCGCCTACCTGACCCTGGTCGGGCGCATGGGGCCGGAGCGCGCGGCCTACTGCACGGTGCTGTTCCCGGTGGTGGCGCTGAATATCTCGGTGTTCCTGGAGGGTTACCAATGGACGGCCCCGGCGCTGCTCGGCCTGGGCCTGGTAATGCTGGGCAACGTGCTGGTGTTTCGCAAGCCGAAGCCGGTACTGACCGAGGCGAGGGTATAGGGTCGATCGAAATGCTGGTTGCTCATCGTAGAGCGGACTCATCAGGAGCGCCAGCGAACAGTCCGCCGGTTCATGCCGAGCCTGGTACCGAAACGCTCCATTGAAACTTAAACGGCGTACTGCTACGCGAGTACGCCCTACATCACTGCCTGGGTGATCAACTCCCGCGAATCAACTTGCGCAGCATGAAGCGATTGGGGTGGCAGGCCTCGGCCACCTCACGTGGCAGCGGCAGGGGCTCGTTCTCCAGCCAGGCAGCGATCAGCTCGCCGGCAAGCGGCGCCGTGATCAGCCCGCGCGAGCCGTGGCCGCTGTTGATGTACAGGCCGTGCAGCCAGGGGCAGGGCGCGTCCGGCACCTGGCGGGCGTCCTTGGCCAGTACCGCATAGGTCTCGGTGAAGGTTTCGGCATCGGCCAGCGGCCCGACTATCGGCAGGTAGTCCGGGCTGGTGCAGCGGAACGCGGCGCGGCCTTCCAGCGTCGCCGGGTCGAGTGTCTGTGCGTCCAGGCGTTCGGCGAGATCCGTGGAAATTTCCCGTAGCAGCTCCAGGTTGCCGGTATGCTCGGCCACGCTGGGCGTGAGGTCGTCGCTGTGGAAGTCGAAGCTGGCGCCCAGGGTGTGCTCACCGTCGCGTGGCGGCGCGACATAGCCTTCGGCGCAGACCACGGTACGTAATTGACTGCTGAGCGCGTTGGCCGGCAGACGGCTGATCTGCCCACGGATGCGCTTGAGCGGCAGGTTCGCATGCGGCAACAGGCGGCCGATCTCGGCGGCGCAGGCCAGTACCAGCACCGGTGCCTCGACCAGCGTGCCGCTAGGCCCGTCGACGCGCCAGCGGTCATCCTGCCGGCTCAGACTCAGCGCCTCCTGGTAGGGGCGCAGTTCGATCAATGGGTGTTGCACCAGTTGCCGGCACAGCGCCGGTGGGTGTACCCAGCCGGCGTCGGGGTAGAACAGACCGCCAGTCGGCAGACCAATACCCGCCAGCGCTTCGGCCTGCTCGCGCCCCACGGAATGCAGCAGATCTGCAGGGAAGGCGGCGGCCAGCTTGGCCTGGCGCGCGGCTTCCTTGTCATCGAAGGCCAGCTGCAGCACGCCGCAAGCGTCCCAGTCGGCACCGCGCTGCAGGCGTTCGAGCAGCCGACGAGTATGACCGAAGCCAGCGACGATCAACTGCGACAACGCGGTGCCATGGGCCGAGAGCTTGAGGTAGAGCACGCCCTGCGGGTTGCCCGAGGCCTCGCAGGCAACCGCCGCGTGGCGCTCCAGCAGGCTCACTCGCCAGCCGCGAGCGGCCAGGCTGGCGGCAGTGGCGCAGCCGGCCAGACCAGCGCCGATCACCACCGCGTGTTTTTCCTGCGTGGGGCGAGCGGGGCGGGCGAACCAGGGCTTGCCGACGCTTTGCGGCCCACCGATGAACAGCCCTTTAGCCACCTCCCATTTTTTGCCCAGACCGGGCACGCGTTTCATCTTGAAGCCGGCTTCATTCAGTGCGCGCCGTACCCGGCCGGCGCTGGAAAATGTGCCGATGGTTGTGCCGGGGGCCGACAGGCGCGCCAGTTCGGCGAACAGCTCGGGCGTCCACATCTCGGGATTCTTCGCCGGGTTGAAGCCGTCGAGAAACCAGGCGTCGATGCGCGCATCCAACTGCGGCAATTGCTCCATCGCGTCGCCGATCAACAATGTCAGCACCACCCGACCACCCGCCAACAACAGGCGCTGGAACCCGGGGTGAATGGCGCGGTACTGCGCTAGCAGTTCTGTGCTGAACGGTGCCAGCTCCGGCCACAGGGCCAGGGCGCGCTGCAGGTCGTCGTGATGCAGCGGATATTTTTCGACACTGACGAAGTGCAGACGCGCGCCAGCGGGTGCCTGTTGCTCGAACAACTGCCAGGCGCAGAGGAAATTCAGCCCGGTGCCGAAACCCGTTTCGCCGATGTTCAGGCATTCACCGTCGGCGAGAGCGGCGAAGCGCGCCGCCAGATCGTTGTTGGCGAGGAAGACGTAGCGTGTCTCTGCCAGGCCGTTTTCCTGGGAGAAATAGATGTCGCCGTAGCTGCGCGACAGAGGTTGGCCGCGCTCGTCCCAGTCGAGCTGGGCGTGATGGGTGTCTGACATGGCTGGGTTCCGCTGGATCGTGCGGCGATTCTACCGTGCACAGGTGTCGCGGCGCTGGAACAAGGCAGCGTGTCAGCGGGCAAAGCGTTGGATGTTCCGTTAGGCTGTGAGGATGACTCCAGGGAGGTTGCTTTATGTTCGAGTCCGCCGAAATCGGCCGCAGTATCGACAAGGCCACGTTCGAGGCCGAAGAGCCGGCGCTGCGCGAGGCGCTGCTGGAAGCGCAGTACGAGCTCAAGCAGCAGGCGCGTTTTCCGGTGATCGTATTGATCAACGGCGTCGAGGGCGCCGGCAAGGGCGAGACGGTGAAACTGCTCAATGAGTGGATGGACCCACGGCTGATCCAGGTCAGCACCTTCGATATACAGACCGACGAAGAGCTGGCGCGGCCGCCGGCCTGGCGCTACTGGCGCCAACTGCCGCCCAAGGGGCGCATGGGCGTGTTCTTCGGCAACTGGTACAGCCAGATGTTGCAGGGGCGGGTGCACGGCAAGTTCAAGGACGCGGTGCTGGACCAGGCCATCGACGGTGCCGAGCGCCTGGAGCGCATGCTCTGCGATGAAGGCGCGCTGATCTTCAAGTTCTGGTTTCACCTGTCCAAGCAGCACATGAAGGCGCGACTGGAGGCGCTCAAGGACGACCCGCTGCACAGCTGGCGCATCAGCCCGCTGGACTGGCAGCAATCGAAGACCTACGACAAGTTCGTGCGCTACGGCGAGCGTGTGCTGCGCCGCACCAGCCGTGACTATGCGCCCTGGTATGTGGTCGAGGGCGTCGATCACTATTACCGCAGCCTCACCGTCGGGCGCATCCTGCTCGAAGGCTTGCAGGCGGCGTTGGCCAGTCCGCAGCGTACCCAGCTGCAACCGCATGCTGCGCCGCTTGTTTCCAGTCTGGACAATCGCGGTTTGCTGGCCAGCCTGGACATGACCCAGGCACTGAGCAAGGACGACTACAAGGAGCAGCTGGCCACCGAGCAGGCGCGCCTGTCCGGCCTGATGCGCGACAAGCGCATGCGCAAGCACGCCCTGATCGCGGCATTCGAGGGTAACGATGCCGCCGGCAAGGGTGGCGCCATCCGTCGCGTCACCGGCGCCCTCGATCCGCGCCAGTACCGCATCGTGCCGGTGGCTGCGCCGACCGAGGAAGAACGTGCCCAGCCCTATCTGTGGCGCTTCTGGCGACACATCCCGGCGCGCGGCAAGTTCACCATCTTCGACCGCAGCTGGTATGGCCGTGTGCTGGTGGAGCGGGTCGAGGGGTTCTGCAGCCAGGCCGATTGGCTGCGCGCCTATGGCGAGATCAACGATTTCGAAGAGCAACTGGCCAATGCCGGAGTGATCCTGGTGAAGTTCTGGCTGGTCATCGACCAGCAGACGCAGCTGGAGCGCTTCAAGGAGCGCGAGCAGATCCCGTTCAAGCGCTTCAAGATCACCGAAGAGGATTGGCGCAACCGCGACAAGTGGGACGACTACGGCGATGCGGTGGGTGACATGGTCGACCGCACCAGCACCGAGATCGCGCCCTGGACGCTGATCGAGGCCAATGACAAGCGCTTCGCCCGGGTCAAGGTGCTGCGCACCATCAACGAGGCCATCGAGGCGGCGTTCGCCAAGGATTGAAGCGTTAATCGCGGCTAAAGCCGCTCCTACGGTATTCACTGCACTGTAGGAGCGGCTTCAGCCGCGATGCTTTTGTGTCGATCCCAAAGCCCCGGATTGCATCCGGGCTACGCCCCTGGCCCGATCTCCCCGTATACGCCAGATCAATGATGCTCGCGCCCAGGGATGGGCTGGATTTATCTTCATGCCATTCGCCATCCAATAACAACGAGGTGCGTCATGCGTGAAGTGGTGATCGTCGACAGCGTCCGGACCGGCCTGGCCAAGTCCTTCCGCGGCAAGTTCAATATGACCCGGCCGGACGACATGGCCGCCCATTGCGTCGATGCGTTGCTGGTGCGCAACGGCATCGACCCGAAGCTGGTCGATGATTGCATCGTCGGTGCCGGTTCCAACGAGGGTGCGCAGGGCATGAACATCGGCCGCAACGTCGCCGTGCTCTCACGCCTGGGTAATCCGGTGGCGGGCATGACCCTCAACCGCTTCTGCTCCTCAGGCCTGCAGGCCATCGCCATCGCTGCCAACCAGGTGGCGTCCGGCTGCAGCGACATCATCGTCGCCGGCGGCGTCGAGTCCATCACCATGACCCTGAAAAGCATGAACATGGACAACCTGTTCAACCCGCTGCTGCAGCAGGACAACCCCGGCATCTACTACCCCATGGGCAAGACCGCCGAGATCGTCGCCAACCGCTACGGCATCAGCCGCGAGGCCCAGGACGCCTACGCCCTGCAGAGCCAGCAGCGCACCGCGCGGGCCCAGGCCGAAGGCCTGTTCGCCGACGAAATCGTGCCGATGGCGGTCAAGTACCAGATCGAGGACAAGGCCACCGGCGAGAAGAAGATCGTCGACGGCGCTGAGTCCTGGCGCCGCTTCTGCTTGGGTTACTCTGTGTCTATGCAATAGAAAAGGCTATGTCTGCGTTAGCTGTTGCCAAGCGGTTCTAGGAAGGCTCTGAGCCTTGTAGGGTGGGCTTTTGTACCAACGCCCAACACTTAACGCAGGTATAGCCATAGAAAGCCAGGCGGTGACGATGGATCGGTTTCAGGAAATGAGGGTGTTGCTGGCGGTGACCGAGGGCGAGAGCTTCGCCGGAGGCGCCAAGCTGCTGGGCATTTCGCCGCCCAGCGTCACTCGCGCCATCGCCGCGCTGGAGGCACGTCTCGGTACGCTCTTGCTGGCCCGTAGCACGCGCAGCCTGCGCCTGACCGAGGCTGGCCAGCGTTATGTCGAGGACTGTCGGCGCATCCTGCTGGAGCTCGAGGAGGCCGAGGAGCTGGCCGCCGGTGGCAGTGTGCGCCCGCGTGGACGACTCACCGTGACCGCGCCGGTGATGTTCGGCGAGCTGTTCCTGATTCCGCGCATCGCCCAGTACCTCGACACCCACCCGGACGTGGAGGTCAATGCGCTGCTGGTCGACCGCGTGGTGAACATGATGGAGGAGGGCATCGACGTGGCCGTGCGCATCGGCTCGCTGCCGGAGGGCGATCATCCGGCGTTGCAGGTCGGGCAGATCCGCCCGGTGGTGTGCGCCTCGCCAGATTTTCTCGACCGCGTCGGGCGCCCACGCCACCCGGATGAGTTGCGCGATGCGCCCATCGTCATGTCCAGCGCCAGCACGCTGCTGTCGCACTGGCAGTTCGTCGGCACGGACGGCCCGTTCGGCTTCATGCCGCAACCGCGCTTCACCGTCAGCTCCAACCAGGCGGCGATCAGCGTGGCGCGCCTGGGCTGGGGCTATACCCGCGTGCTGTCCTACCAGGTGGCTGCCGCGGTGGCGCGCGGCGAGATCGAGCTGGTGCTCGAGGCGTTCGAACCGCCGGCCTTGCCGGTGCATATCATTCATCAGGGCGGTCGCCAGATTTCGGCCAAGGTGCGCACCTTCGTTGACCACTGCGCTGCCAGTTTTCGTGCCGACCCAGCCCTGCGCGCGGCTGGTGCAGCGCCTGTTTCATGAACGCTCATCGCGAGATGCAGGTGTTTCTCGTCGTGGCCCAGGCGGGCAGCCTGGCCGCTGCTGCTCGGCAGTTGCAGCTGTCGCAGGCCACGGTAATGCGCATCGTGGCTGGGCTGGAGAGTCGTCTGGACAGCACCCTGCTTCTGCGCGGGCCGCGCGGTGTGAGCCTGAGCGCGGCGGGTACCGCTTTCGCCGAGAGTTGCCAGCGCATCCTGCAGCGGGTGAAGGAGGCCGAGCGCTCCGTGACCGGCCTGCACGCCAACCCCGTCGGACAACTGACCCTGGCCCTGCCGCTATTGATGACGCATCAGGTGCTAACCCCCATCGCGGTCGACTACCTGGCGGAATTTCCCGAGGTGAGCCTGGCCACCCTGGCGCGCGAGGAGCCGCCCAGGTTGCTGGAGGAGGGCATCGACCTGGCCGTGGTGGTCGGCCATCTGCCCAGTTCGTCCGGTTTCGCCGTGCCGTTGGGATGGGCGCGACCGTTGGTCTGTGCGGCACCAGCCTATCTGCAGCGCTGGGGCTGGCCCGCCAACCCGCAGGCGTTGCACGCGCACCGCATCATCGCTCGTTCTTCGACCGGCCATGCGGGGGAATGGGGCTTTGTGGACGGCGCGGTGAAGCTCGCGCCGCGGCTGACTTGTAGCACGCCGCAGGCCGCGATCCGCGCGGCGCTCGCCGGTTTTGGCCTGACCCGCTGCCTGAGCTACGAGGCCTATCAGGAGTTGCAGAGTGGGCAGTTGCAGGCGGTGCTGGAAAACTTCGCCGCAGCGCCTTTGCCGGTGCAGCTGTATTACCGCGAAGGGCGCCGGGCGGCGGGACGGGTACGTAGCTTCCTCGACTTTGCCGTGCCGCGCCTGCGTGCTCATCCGGCGTTTCAGGCCTGACGTGAGAAAATTGCAGAAATTGAAATAGTGGATTGTTCTTTGTGGTGATTCTTATCCGAGTTGGATAGGGCGAACATGGCCCCATCGTCGCGAAGGCCAGTCGTCTCGCGGTGACCTTATCCAATCACGCTCGAAGGAGTCATCGTCATGTCCCGTCCCGCCATCAAGCTGTACAACTTCCCTCGTTCCGGCCACGCTCACCGCGCCGAGCTGATGCTCTCGCTGCTGCAATTACCCACCGAGCTGATCTTCGTCGATCTGGCCAAGGGCGAGCACAAGACGCCGGAGTTCCTGGCTATCAACCCCTTCGGCCAGGTACCGGCGATCGATGACAGCGGCACCATCATCAGCGACTCCAACGCCATCCTCGTCTACTTGGCCAAGCGCTACGGCAATGACGACTGGCTACCGCAGGAGCCCGCTGCCGCTGCCCGTGTGCAGCGCTGGTTGTCGGTGGCTGCTGGCCTGGTCGCGTTCGGCCCTGCTGCCGCGCGCCTGGTTACCGTATTCGGCTACTCGTTCAACACCGAAGAAGTGATCAATCGCGCCCATGCGCTGTTCACCGTGATGGAAGGCGAGCTGGGCGAAACCCCATTCCTCACCGGCGACAAGCCGAGCATCGCCGATGTCGCCAACTACTCCTACATTGCCCACGCGCCAGAGGGTAACGTCTCGCTGGAACCCTATCCGAACATCCGCGCCTGGCTGGCACGCATCGAGGCACTGCCGGGTTTCGTACCGATGCCGCGTACCGCCGCCGGCTTGCAAGCCTGAGTCGCCGATAGCTGCCGGGATCACTCGGCAGCTTCTTGCGTGGAGGACAGAACATGCAACAGCTCCCCAGCCATCGGCACTCGCCCTGGCATGCCGGTGAAAAGCAACTGCAGGAAAAGGTCGGCGTCGGCGAACGCATGGAAGTGCTCGGACAGAAGGTGATCCGCGACTACATGCCGGATCAGCACCGCGAGTTCTACCAGCAACTGCCGTTCATGATCGCCGGTGCTGTGGATGGTACAGGCCAGCCCTGGGCCACCTTGATCGAAGGCGAAGAGGGCTTCGTCACCTCGCCCGATGCACATCACCTGTCGTTCGACCTCGCCGCCATGGCGCTCGACCCGCTCGACCCGGCCACTCCCGGTCTGGACAGCGGCGAGGCCATCGGCCTGCTTGGCATCGAGCTGCATTCGCGGCGGCGCAATCGCATCAACGGGCATATTCATCAGGCGTCGGCACAGCGTCTGGACATCACCGTGGAGCATTCCTTCGGCAACTGCCCGCAGTACATCCAGCTGCGCCATTACCGCCGCGTACCCGAGCGGGGCGTCGAACGCCTGGAAGCGACCGAACTGGATGCGCGTACTGCCGAGATGATCCGTAGCGCCGATACCTTCTTCGTTGCCAGTTACGTCGAGCATGACGATGGCCGCCGTTCGGTGGATGTCTCGCACCGTGGTGGGCGCTCCGGCTTCGTGCGGGTAGAGGGCAATCGCCTGACCATCCCCGACTACGCCGGCAACCTGTTCTTCAACACCTTGGGCAACCTCAGCGTCAATCCGCGCGCGGGCCTGCTGTTCGTCGACTTCACCACGGGCGACGTGCTGCAACTGGGCGGACGCGCCGAAATACTCCTCGACAGTCCGCTGATAAACGTCTTCGAGGGGGCCGAACGGCTGTGGACACTCGACGTCGAGCAGGTGGTGCTGCGCCCGGCCGCGACTTCATTGCGCTGGGCCTTCGAGGAGTATGCGCCGACCAGCCTGATGACCGGCACCTGGGCAGAAAGCGATGCGCGCCTGCGCGAACGTGAGCAGCGCAACCAGTGGCAGCGCTGGCGTGTGCTCAGCCTGCAGCAGGAGAGCAGCGATATTCGCTCGTTCGTGCTCGCGCCGGAGCAGGGCGCTGCGCCGTTTTTTGCGGCTGGGCAACACCTGCCGATTCGCATCACCACCGCCACGGGCGACACCCTGCTGCGCACCTACAGCCTGTCCAGCGCGCCGTCCGACGGTCAACTGCGTATCAGCGTCAAGGCGCAGGGCCTGGTCTCGCGCCACCTGCACGAACAGGTTCAGGTCGGCGATGTGCTGGAAGTACGTCCGCCGCTAGGGAGCTTCACCCTTAATCGCGACACCAACCGGCCGCTGGTGCTGATCGGTGCCGGTGTCGGTATCACGCCGTTGCTGTCGATGCTGCGCGAGCAGGTGGCGCTGGGGCAGGGCAAACGCATCCATTTCTTCCAGAGCGCGCGGACGCTGGGCGACCTGCCGTTCCAGACCGAGTTGCACGAGCTGGTGCAGCGCGCGGGTGGTTTGCTAACGATTCACCGTGCCCTCAGCGCGCCCGAGACGGACGCTGTGCTGGGGCGCGACTACGAGCAGCAGGGACGTCTCGATCTGGCGCAGATCAAGGCGGCGCTGTCGTTCGACGACTACGACTTCTACCTGTGCGGCCCGGCCGCCTTTACCCAGGCGATCTACGACGGCCTGCGCGACCTGAACGTCGCCGACGCACGCATCCACGCCGAGGCGTTCGGCCCCTCGACACTGACGCGTCGCACGGACGGTCAGACCGACGCCTTTGTGCAGCCGCCAGCGGCAACCGAGCCGGTACCCGTTTACTTCACCACTTCAGCCAAGGAAGCACGCTGGCTGCCGGAGGGTGGCAGCCTGCTGGAGCTGGCAGAAAGTCGTGGCCTGACGCCCGAATTCAGCTGCCGTGGCGGTTCCTGCGGCACCTGCAAGACGCGCCTGGTCAGCGGCCAGGTGCATTACCCGAACCCGCCAGCCGAGCTGCCGGAAGGCGATAGTGTGCTGATCTGCTGCGCGGTGCCGGCACAGGGTGAGGATGGCGTGCAGCCCCTGGTGCTTGATCTGTAAGAGGGCCGAACTGATGAGCATTCGATCTGAACGTCGTTACGTCTGGGCTGATGTTGAAGCAGGCGATGCGCATAGCTCGCCTGGAAGTTACGAGCACGGCGAAATGGAGGTCGGCTATCTGGCATCGCAGTTGTTACTGCCGCGCGAGTTGCCGAGGTACGCACCTGAACGCTCGAGGGTCTGGCAGCAGGTGGTGCGGTGCCTGCGTTATTGGCCGTCGAGAGATTGTCGGGGCTTGCGGGCTGTTGGCGGGGTAGCGTCGGTGGCTCGGTTGAGGGCGCAGGGTGCGTTGGGCTGAGCGCTTGTCTGAAGCTGTTGCCGTTTCGATCGAAACGGCAACAGCCTCTGCTTATCCTTGCGGCTGCGCGTCTTCCAGCGCCTTGCGGTAGGCATCGGCTTCGTCCTGGGATGGGAAGATACCGACCAGCTCTCCATTCTGAATCACATCCCAGATCACCATCCCCATGGCACGGGCTTCACGGGAAAGATGTTCGCTGTCACGTTCGTGCACGATCACGTTCATGCTTGTCTCCTCGTAATACGAATGCGGCTAAATGTAGCAGTTCGTTTATACGCCTCGTTAGCAAGCTTATTAAACCGGGGATTTGGCAAAGGACTGTTCTTTTAATGCAACGAACAATGGAATTTTAGTTTGGTCGTTTCCTGCTTGGGACGTTTTGAAGCATCTTGAAATATTCAGTGGTGAGGATTGGCAGGAAACCCCGTTTCAAATCTCTGTGTATTACTGACGCCCGTACTGCTGGCGATATTGCGCAGGGGTCAACCCAGTCAGCGCCTTGAACATACGCCGCAGGTTGGCCGGGCTGCTGAAACCCAGTTCAGCGCTCAGGGTACTTAGCGGCGACGAGGTCATGGCCAGACGTTCGCTGAGTTGGTAGAGCTTGATGCGCCGCGCGTAGCTCGCCACCGGCTCACCGGTTTGCGCGCTTACCTTGCGCGCCAGGGTACGTTCGGACATCGCCAGTTGGTCCGCCAGCATCTGCACCGTCAGTTGCTCGGCAGGCGTTTTTTCGATCAGGGCATGCAGGCGGCGCAACAGACCCACGGGCTGCTGCATCAGGCTGGCGCTCTGGAACGCACTGTGCGGGACGGCTGGGCGGGGCAGCACCATCAGCTGACTGATGTCTCTGAAGGCCTGTTCGCTGAGGTGTCGCTCGATCACCCCCTGAGCGATGGGCAGGTAGCCGTTCACCCCGGATGCAGTGGCTACGCCCAGATCGAACACGCAGCTGCTCTCGCTCTGCCAGCGCACCCGGCCGAAGCTTTCACGCATCGCATCCGCCAGCCACCAGGTCACCGTTGCCGCCTGGCCGTTCAAACGGCCGCTGGCTGCAAGCAGGCCGACGCCGGTGCAATAACTCCATAGCTGGACGCGCTTACCGATTGACGCCAGCGCTCTGATCAGTGCGGCATTGCCGCTCAGCACTGCCTCTGCCTGCTCCGCCGACTCGGCCCAGAAGCCTGGAATCAGCAGGGCATCGAGTTCGCGTGGATCGAGAGCCGCGCCTGCCTGCAGACTCATCCCATGGGCGCATGGCACGGGCCCGGCGTGCTGGGCGACATAGATAGCCTCGAACAGTTGCCGTCCACTTCGGCGATTGGCAGCGTGCAGCAGATCGCCGAAGGCGAACAGCCCGGCAGGCATGCAATCGGGATACAGCAGCAAACCAATGCGCATGAGTGGGTGGCCTGAAATGAATCGAAGATGTCCAATACTGCCATTATTGCCCTGACGCCGGATAGGCAGCATGGAGCCCTCAGACCCCGAGGGCTTTTCATGAAGATTCAGCAGCTGCGCAACGCCACCATCATCATCGAGTTCGGCCAGCACCGCGTTCTGGTCGATCCCATGCTGGCCCGCCAAGGCGCCTTGCCACCGCTGCGATTGTTCGGTGCCCGTCAGCGCAATCCACTGGTCGAGTTGCCAGTCAGTGCTCGCGCCGCGCTGGAATCGGTCACCCACTGCCTGATCACTCATTGCCAGAAAGGCCATTTCGATCACCTGGATCGTGCCGGCGTGCGGTGGCTGCGCGAACGCAAGATTCCGGTGATCTGTACGCCACATGATGTGGACTACCTGGCGCAGCGCGGCCTGAACGTCCGGCCGCTATTGTCGGAACACGAATTTCCCGGCCCGTTTCTCGGTGGGCTTATCCGCACCATCCGCTGCACCCATGGCCGGGGACTGGTGGGGCGCCTGATGGAGCACGGCGTAGGTTTTCTGATCGAAATACCAGGCGAGCCGAGCCTTTATCTGGCCGGCGATACCCTGCTCACCGACGAGGTGCGCGCCTGTGTACGCGAGCACCGTCCAGCCATCAGCGTGGTGCCGGCAGGCGGGGCGCGTTTCGACCTGGGCGGCGACATCATCATGGGCATCGACGAGGTGATCGAGTTCGCCCAGTTGAGTGGCGCGGCAGTGGTTGCCAATCACCTCGAGGCGATCAGCCACTGCCCGGTCAGCCGCTTGGCGTTGGCCGAGGCTGCTAGCCACGCGCAAGTCGAGCTACTGATTCCGCAGGATGGCGAGGTGCTGGAATTCTGAGTGGTGGGGCGTAGTCACCGCGCCTGTCGCCGCGCCATCCGACGGCGATATTGGCGAGTACGGAAGAGGTCTTTCACCTGCTGCGTCACCAGCGCCCACAAGGGGGATACGCCGGGCTGGGAGTCCCGGCCCTGGCTAAGCTGGTGCAGCTGGTACTTCACCACCGCCATGTTCGCCAGCGAGGCCAGCACCTTGTTGTTCCAGGTGATCGGCGGCAGCTGGGGAGCGCTGCAGAGGCCGAGCTGCCAGTCACGCGGCAGGTTCGGGTCGATGGCCAGGGCCGTGCCGATGCCGACCATCTCGATGCCGCTATCCAGCACCTGTTGTGCAACCGGTGCACGGCGGATACCGCCGGTGACCATGACTGGCATGCTTGCCACGGCGCGAATCTCACGGGCGAATTCAAGGAAGTAGGCTTCGCGCGCCAGGGTGCGCCCATCGCGGGCCTGGCCCTGCATGGCCGGCGCTTCGTAGCTGCCACCGGACAGTTCGACCAGATCCACGCCCAGCCCGTCGAGCAGGCGCACCACCTGCTGCGCGTCCTCGGCGCTGAAGCCGCCGCGCTGGAAGTCTGCCGAGTTGAGCTTGACCGCCACGGCGAAGCTCGGCGACACCACGGCACGCACCGCCTTGACGATCTCCAGCAGCAGGCGCGCGCGATTTTCCAGCGAGCCGCCCCATTGGTCGTTGCGCTGGTTGGTCAGTGGCGACAGGAACTGGCTGAGCAGATAGCCGTGCGCCGCGTGGATTTCCACGCCCGTGAAGCCGGCCTGCTCGCCCAACTGCGCGGTGCGGGTGAAGCGCTCGATCACCTCCTGAATCACCGCCGGGGTCATTTCCTGCGGCGTGGCGAAACGCTTGGACAGGTTGCCCAGCTCCAGCGCTACGGCCGAAGGCGCCCAGGTTGGCTGGCCCAGGTTGGACTGCATCTGCCGGCCGGGATGATTGATCTGCAACCAGAACTGCGCCCCTTTGCCGCGGCCGATGCGTGCCCAGCGCTCGAATCGGGCCAGGTGCGTGTCGTCTTCCAGCACCACGCCACCCGGCCCGGTCAAGGCGCGGCTGTCGACCATCACGTTACCGGAAATGAGCAGGCCGGCGCCGCCCTCGGCCCAGGCCTGATAGAGGCGCATCAGGTGCTCGGACGGTGCGTGGTCGGCATCCGCCATGTTCTCTTCCATCGCCGCCTTGGCGATGCGGTTGGGCAGGGTCGAACCATTGGGCAGGACAAGGGGATCGAACAGGGTCATGGGTGCTTCCTCGGTTGAGCCAGAGGTGACCTTAACTTTAAAGTTCACTTTAATGTCAATGGGTATCTGCGCCCGCTTCAACGCGTTACCGCTTTGAAACAATCTCATCGGTTTGGCTGCTTGACCTTAAAGTTCTGTTTAACCTTAGGGTTGCCGCGTCTGCTTCTCGGAGACCATTCCGGTGGGCAGGGAACTTATGAATCTCTCAACGCGGATAACAACGATGAAGCAGTTTGCCGAGCTTACGAAACGTCTGAAACGCCAGCGCACTGCGCTGCTGGTCGGCGTGATTCTCAACGCCGTCGCCATGCCCTCGTGGGCACAGGAGGCCGATGCGCCCGCTGCCACGGTCGATATTGCCGGCCATTCGGTGCCGGTGGAGGCGGGCGGGCTTTACCAGCGTTTTCACTCCAATCCGCCACTGTCGGTGATCGCAGAAGAGGCGCCGGATATCGATCTCAGCTGGTTCCGTGGTCTGCAGAAAACCAAGGTGGACATGGGCTTCGAGTCCTACTCACCGAACTTCTACTACCGCAACACCCGCGTCACCGCCGTCTTCACCGCTGACCTCGACAGGCTGCGCGAACTGATGCCGACAGAGGTACTGGAGCAAGTGCAGCCACTGCAGATCTGGCCGGGCAGGGGGCTGGTCGCTTTCACTGCCTACGCCTATCACTACTGCGATAACGACAGCTACAACGAGATCGCGCTGTCCATCGTCACCAACAAGCCTGGCAATGCCAACCTGGGGCCCATCAGCCTGGTCGGGCAATCACTGTCCAAGGACTTCTGGGGTTACGTGCTCAAGCTGCCGGTCAACACCGAGCTGGCGCGTGTGCGTGGTGTGGTCGGTTACAACCTACCGAAGTGGCTGACGCCCATCGATTATCGCGAGACCGACAAGCGTCTCGTCTTCGAAATCGCCGACAGCGAAACCGGCAAGCTCGACGTTACCTTCGACGTAGAAAAACTTGCTGAGGTATCTAGCGAGCCTGAATGGGTGACCAATAGCTTCACCAATATTGGTCACGATGGTGAGCTTGCCTACGGCTACGCCGTTTCTCGGCAGATGAGTCACGCTTCCAACTCGAATGCGGATTCGGTGAACCTCAAACTTGGCGATGGCAGCCTCTCGACCTACATCGAGTCACTGAAGCTGGGCAAGATGCTGAAGTACGAATACGTGCCGGACTTCCAGAGCGCGCTCTATGCGCCGGAGCCGCTGGCGCAGATGCTCAGTCAGGAGTAAAGGCGCTTCCTTGTCGACTGCGGGACAAGTGCTTTTCGTAGGAGCCAGCTTGCTGGCGATGCTCTGTGCTTTCAGGCAGATCGCCAGCAAGCCGGCTCCTACGGATGTAGCGAGCACTCGTTTATTTCTTCGCGCGCTTGGGTGTCTCGCTCGGCTCGCCCGGGTTCATTTTCGACAGCACCCGCTTGGCGTTGGTGGCACAGTCGATATCGTCCGGTTTGCTTTCAATCTCGTCGATCAGCGCCAGCAGGTGCGCCTTGCTCTGTGCCAGGCGCTGCTCCAGCGCTTCGATGTCCTTCACTTTTGCCTGCAGGGTATCGAGCAGCTTGCCGTGTTCCCACTGCGCCAGATCCTGCGGCAGCAGGGTGCGCAATTCGTCCAGGCTGAAGCCGGCCTGCTGTGCGGTGGTGATCAGGTTGAGCACCAGCACGGCCTGTTCCGGGTAACTGCGATAGCCGTTGGCCTGGCGCTCCACCAGCTTGAGCAGGCCAATGCTTTCGTAGAAGCGAATGCGCGAGGCCGCAAGGCCTGTGCGTTGCGCCAGTTCGCCGATCTTCATCTGGGTAAATCTCCGTGGCAGGAGCGTTGTGAGCTCAAGGTTAACTTTAACCTTCGGCTTTGGCCATGAGGCTGCAACACTGGCATAACGTCTATGCTTGCCGAGCCCCCTGATCAGAGCCGCTCTTGAACTGCATCCCCTCCAGCAGGTACAGCCCGTGAAGCACTCGATACTCATCGCCGCGCTGCTCTGCCTGCTGATGGGTGCGCTTGCCAGAGCCGAGACGTATCAGCTCGTCACCGAAGAATGGGCACCCTACAACTACCGGGAGAACGAGCACATCACCGGCATGGCCACGGAGGTGGTGCGGGCCATCATGGCGCTGACCGGCGACGACTTCGAGATCAGAATGAGGCCCAGCATGCGTGCCTCTCGTGTACTGCAGACTCAGCCCAGAACCATCATGTACTCGATGTTTCGCACGCCAGAGCGCGAGCCCTTGTTCAAGTGGGTCGGGCCCATCGCCGAGGAATCCATCTACCCCTACCAGTTGGCCATTGCAGCGCAGCCGATCCACACCCTGGAGCAGTTGCTGCACACCCCACGTATAACCACCCGGCACGCCGGCCTGGTGCCAACGATGTTGGCTTCGATGGGGTTCGACAACCTCGACACGAGCGCAACGGAGAGTGAGCAGCTCTACCGCATGCTGTTGGCCGGGCGTACCGAGGTCATCATCGGCGACACCGACACCGGCGTGGCCTATTACAGTCGCCAGCTGGGTATCGCCCCGGGCTCTCTCAGGCGGGTGCCCATCGAGCTGTACCGCTCCTCGCTGTATATCGCCTTCAGCCGCGACAGCGACGATGCGCTGGTCGCGGCCTGGGCCGCTGCCCTGGCCAGGTTGCGCCGCTCGGGTGAGCTGGCGCGCATCCAGCGCCGCTACGAACGGCGCGACGATCAGTGACCGGCTGAAATGCCCTGATCGATGGCCAGGTCAGCACCGGTGATCGACCGCGCCCCAGGCTGGCAGAGGAAGAACGCCAGTTCCGCCACTTCTTCCGGCTGGATGAAACGCGCCTGATCTCCCTGTGGATATTTCCCCAGCAACTCCCGGTAGTAGGCGTCCGGATCGCCATTACCGTAGTGCTCGGCCTGGAACTTGAGCATCGGTGTCTCGATATCGCCAGGCGAGACGGCGTTGCAACGCACGCCGTAAGGTGCCAGATCCAGCGCCAGTGCCTTGGTGAACATGCTCAGGCCGCCCTTGCTGGCGCAGTAGGCGGCCGCATTGGGGTTGCCCTGGCGTCCGGCGTCGCTGGAAATATTGACGATGGCGCCTCGCGTCTGGCGCAGGTGAACAATGGCCGCAGCGCACATGAAGAAGCTGGCCTTGAGGTTGACGTCCAATACCAGGTCGAAATCCTCCTCGCTGAAGGCTTCCACCGGCCCTTCGCGCCATACCCCTGCCGCGTTGATCAATGCATCCAGTCGGCCAGCTGCTTCGATCACTGCCGTCACCACTGCATTGCAGTTGGCAGGCTTGCGGATATCCGTCGCCAGGTTGCCTACCAGCGCATGGCGCTGGCCCAGCTCGGCCAGGCCGGTAGCGTTGGCGTCGGTGGCGAATACCGCCCAGCCACCGGCCACGAAGCGTGCCGCCAGCGCACTGCCCAAGCCGCCAGCCGCGCCGGTGATCAGCACCACGGGGCTGATTTTTGGCTCGGTACTCATGGGGCCTTGTCCTCGATCAGGCAGTTGCCGCCGTCGACCACCAGCACCTCGCCGGTGATGTAGCTGGCTTCAGGGGAGGCGAGGAAGGCCACGGCTGATGCCACTTCCTCGGGGCGGCCGGCACGGCCTATCGGCACATAGGCCGCGGCGCGCTGTTCATGCGGCGTGCTCGAGCCCGTGGCGATCCAGCCCGGCGCCACGGTGTTGACCGTGATGCCCTGGCGTGCGACCTCCAACGCCAGGCCCATGTTCATGCCCACCATACCGGCCTTGGCGGCGCTGTAGGCCGCCTCGCCGGGATTGCCGCCACGCGTGCCGGTGGTGGAGCCGATGTTGACGATCCTCCCGTAGCTGCGCGCCTGCATGCCGGGGAGCAGGGCGCGGGTGAGCAGGAAGGCACTGGTCAGGTTGCGGGCGAGCGAGAGATTCCAGACCTCCAGGCTCATGCTGGAAAGCTCCGCGAACGGCTCGGGGCTGCCCTGCATCGCCATGCCGGCGTTGTTCACCAGAATATCGACGCGCCCCCACAGCTCTTCGGCCCAGGCGGCGAACGCCTGCACGCCGGCTTCGTCGGTAAGGTCGACTGCCCGGCCTTCGGCCTCGAAGCCTTCGGCGCGCAGCTCGGCGACGCGCTCGGCAATGCGCACACTGCTGGCGGTGACGATCAGCTTCGCGCCAGCCGCGCCCAAGCGCCGGGCGATGGCCATGCCGATGCCGTGTTCGCTGCCGGCACCGCTGACCAGCGCAACCTGGTCTTTCCAGTCCTGTTTCATGCAAGGCTCCCATCGGGTTGTCGATGGCTGGAAGTTAGAGGGAGTAAGCTGATAAAAAAAGACGATAGTCATCAGGAAAATTGACAACACCATGGCATTCAACAGCGAAACCCTGCGCGTGTTCCTCGCGGTGCTGGACGGTGGTTCCTTTTCTTCCGCTGCACGCCAGCTTGGGCGCGTGCCTTCGGCGGTAAGCATGGCCATCGCCCAGCTTGAGGCGGAGCTGGATCTGGAGCTGTTCGACCGTAGTACGCGCAAGGCCCTGCCAACCCAGGCTGCGCGGGCATTGGAGCCCCAGGCACGTCAGGCGGCGCGCCAACTCAACCGGCTCGACGCCCAGGCCCTGCAGATGCACCAGGGCCTGGAACGGCGGCTGGTCATCGCCATGGCGCCGGAGTTGCAGAGCGGCATGTGGAGTCAGCCACTGATCGACCTGGCGAACGAATTCCCCCTGCTGGAGGTCGAGGTGCGCTCCGCCTCGCAGGCTGAAGCCGTGCGCCTGATGCACGAAGGCAGTGTCCACCTGGCGCTGGTGTTCGAGCGCCCCGGCATCGATGAGCGGGAAAACTTTCTCGAAGCCGGCAGCCAGCTACTGACGGCAGTAGCGGCACCGGACTACCTCAGGCAGATGGATGAGCAGGGGATGGTCGAGGCGCGGCAGATCATCGTCGCGGCCGGCTCACCGTCGGCGACCGACCCACAGATGATCCTGTCCCATCACCTGTGGCTCACCGACAGCGACCTGGCCACCCTCAACCTGGTGCAGGCCGGGCTCGGCTGGGCTTATCTGCCGCATCCGCTGGTTGCCGCCCTGATCGAGTCGGGCAACTTGCGGACGGTGGCCTTCGACAACATGGCCAACCAGTTGCGTCTGTGGGTGGATATCGTCTGGAGCAGCAGCCGGCCACTTGGGCTAGGCGCGCGGCGTTATCTGGAGCTGATCCGCCAGCGCATGGCTGGGCAGCCGGCGCGTGGCTAGGGCGCGCGGATATCGCTGCGACCGGGTTGTCCGGTCGCAGCGGGGGCGATCAGATCGCCTGACCGCCGGATACCTCGATGCGCTGGGCGTTGACCCAGCGATTCTGCTCGCCGAGCAGGCTGGCGATCATCGGGCCGATGTCGTCCGGCACGCCGACCCGACCCAGCGCCGTCATGTCCGCGAACACCTTGTTCAGGTCCGGCATGTCACGTACGGCTCCACCCAGGAAATCCGTTTCGATGGCACCGGGCGCCACTGTGTTGACTGCGATACCCCGGCTGCCCAGCTCCTTGGCCATGTACAGGCTCAGCACTTCCACTGCGCCCTTTACCGCCGAGTAGGCGGAGAAACCGGGGTAGGACACACGGGTCAGCCCGGACGAGATATTGACGATACGACCGCCATCGGCCATCAGTGGCAGCAAGGCCTGGGTGAGGAAGAACACCCCTTTGAAATGCACGTTCACCAGGGCATCGAATTGAGCTTCAGTAGTGTCGGCAATCGACGCCATGTCGCCATGGCCGGCGTTGTTGATCAGGTGGTCGAAACTGTCGCGTTGCCAGGTCTCGTTCAGCGCCTGGCGCAGGCGTTGTACGAAGGCCGGAAAGGTGCTGACGTCGCCAGCGTCGAGCTGCAGAGCGACCGCCTTGCGTCCCAGGGCCTGGATATCGGCAACCACGGCCTGTGCGGTGTCGGCCTGGCTGTGATAAGTGACGACCACATCGATGCCCTGACGCGCGATGTTCAGCGCAGTGTTGCGGCCGAGACCACGGCTGGAGCCGGTTACGATGGCGATCTTGGTCATGGTAAAAATCCTCTCATGGGTGAACGGGATTTCATTGTGTGGCTCGTGGCGCAACCCCGTCGTTACCGAAACCTCGACGCTTTTTGCCTATTTCTCCAAGAGGAAAAGACATGCTCTGGATCAGCATCAGGAGCCCACGATGAGCGCAGCGCTGCTGGAGGTCGTCCGCGGTTATCTGGATCGACATGGCGAACCCGGCGGGCTTGCCCAAACCCCTATTCCCGGCTTGACCATCATTCGCACGTCAGAGCCCAGTGGGCTGGATTACGCCATCACCCGGCCTCTGGCCTGCCTGGTGTTGCAGGGCAGCAAGCGCGTCATGATGGGTACCCGGAGCTTCAACTTCAGCGCCGGTGATTCGCTGTTGATCACCGCCGACGTACCGACGGTCAGCCAGATCATCCAGGCGAGCCACGAGGTCCCGTACATCTCGCTGGTGATCGACCTCGATCCTGCACTGCTCACCGAATTGATGGAGGAGATGAAGGCCGTGCCGAGTGCGGAGCTGGAGCCCATCCGCATCGAACCGACCGATAGCGAAGTCGCCGAAGCGGCACTACGCCTGATGCGACTGCTCGAGCGCCCGGCTTCGGCGACGGTGCTGCATGCTTCGCTTGTGCGCGAACTGCACTACTGGCTGCTGGCTGGCCGACATGGCCCGGCGATCAGTCGCCTGGGCTGGCCGGACGGCCATGCGCAGCGCATCGCCCGGGCGGTGAAGGTGCTGCGCACCGAATTCACCCGGCCGCTGCCGGTGGAGCACCTGGCGTCCGTGGCCGGTATGAGTCCGTCGTCTTTTCATCACCACTTTCGCAACCAGACATCATTGACGCCGCTGCAATTTCAGAAACAGCTGCGACTGATCGAGGCGCGTCGCCTGATGACAGGGGAGGGCGCCACCGCCAGCAGTGCGGCGTTCGCGGTGGGTTACGAAAGTGTGTCGCAGTTCAGCCGGGAGTACCGCCGGCTGTTCGGCCTGCCGCCAGCGAGAGACGCCAGTGTCGCCTGCTGACACAGGCAACCGCCTTGCTCACACCTGCCTCAAGGAAAAAACCGCAGGTTCGAAGCGTTCGCTCGCGTCCATGCGAATCCCCCGCAGGCTGCGCGTCTGCAGATAGGACGCGTACAGTGGCTCGGCGAAGTAGCTGATCAGGATCGAGCGGCGACGTGTGCCGAGCCGGTTCAGGCTGCCGGCGTGTATCAGGTCCACATCAAACACCAGGATGTCGCCGGCCGCACCCGCAAGCTGCACTGAGCGGGACTCGTCGTTGAAGTCGAAGGGGGGCTCGCTGGCAGGCGGACGGTGGCTGCTCGGGACGATACGGGTGGCTCCATTGTCTGGGCCGTAGTCGTCGAAGTAGACCATGGCATTGGCGATATCGCCCGGGCGCTGCGCCGACAGATCGCGATGCAGTTGCTGATGACCGCCACCAGGCAGTGGCTCACGACCCTCCACCTGGGCGAGGAAGAAACGTTCGCCGATCAGCTCGCCGACCACTGCCAGCAGCTGTGGCAGGCGGCACACGGCCTGAATCATGGCGTCGTCGTCCAGCAGCGAGTGATGCCAGTCTGCGCCACGCGGTACCGGCCACTGATCCGAGGGGGTAATGCCCGCATCGAACAGGGTGCGCAAGCCATCCAGCCACCCGACAGGAACCGCCTGGCGCAGCAACGCATAGCCGTCGTGGTGGAGTTGTTTACGGTCCGTCATGGTCAGGCTCCCGTCATCCATGCATCCCGAAGAAAACAGGTGGAAGTCGAAGAGGCAAGCCCGTTCTTCAATGCATGACTCTCCGTCTGCAAATTCAGCCGCAGGCGATGACCAAGACTGAATACAATGGCGCCTGAACTTTCCGCGCCATGCACATGGCTGTACCGAACGAGGAACGCCCCATGGCCTCCGCAGACAAACAGAAGAAGCGCGCCCAACGGGCCAAGACCAAAGCCAGGCAGAACCGCATGGGCAAGCCCAAGGCGCTGGCCAATGTCGTCCATCCGATTCTCGCCAACCCGCTGATCAACGAGCCGTTCGATGACGTCGAGATCGACCTGAGCACCTTCGATTTCAAGGACATCGAAGAGAATGGCTTCGACCCCGCGCATTTCGATGACCTGTTCCAGGCGATGAAAGCCGGCGAAGGCATCAGCCTGCTCGCCCTGTGCCTGATATTCCTGCAGTACCCGGTGCTGGAGCTGGTGGTCGCCGAGGAATCGGAAGACGCCGCGACCGACTTCATGATGGGCCTGCTGATCGTCTACCGCGGCATCTTCCACGATGAAGACGAAGACGCCGCGATCATCTGGATCGGCAGCGACGCCTTCCAGAGCGCCTATAACGAAGCATCGCTGATCCTGCAGAAGAAGAACGCCCGCGTCTGATTCATCTCAGTCAGCCCTTCAGCGCAGCCTCGATTCTGGCGATGTCGATCTTGCTCATGGTCATCATCGCCTCGAAGGCGCGCCTGGCGGCTGCGCGATCAGGGCTGGCGATGGCGGCGCTGAGGATGCGCGGGGTGATCTGCCAGGAGATGCCCCATTTGTCCTTGCACCAGCCGCATTCACTGGCCTGGCCGCCGTGGTCGATGATCGCGTGCCACAGGCGATCCGTCTCGGCCTGATCGTCGGTCGCCACCTGAAACGAGAACGCCTCGTTATGCTGGAACACCGGGCCGCCGTTGAGGCCCAGGCAGGGAATGCCCATCACGCTGAACTCCACCGTCAGCACGTCGCCCTGCTGGCCAGAAGGATAATCGCCGGGCGCATGGTGTACCGCCAGCACGGCGCTGTCGGGAAAGGTCTTGGCGTAGAAAGTCGCAGCCTCCAGCGCGTCGCGGTCGTACCAGAGGCAGATGGTGTTCTTGCTGGTCATCCTGAGTCTCCCACCATGGTTTGAGAATCAGGAGTCTAGACGGCTGTGGGGCGCTGGCTTGTCCTTGCCTGTTCGTCGTTACGGCTGCGGCTCTCTCATCCAGAACGTCGGGAACTGATCGAACGGGTAGTGCTTGCCGTCGTAGCGGACGGTGGTGCTGACCTTGCGTAGCACGGGCTCCTGCCGGCCAGCACGAACATGAGCGGTTACCACCAGGTCGGCATAGCCATGAGCATGCTTGGGCCCAAGGCCCAGCGTCAGGTCGGCCTGCTCCGACTCGAAATCACCATCCAGTGCGCAGGCCATGCCCTTTACCGTCGTCCACGAGTACAGATAAGTGGCAAACACCGGCCTTAGCCGAGGCCCTTGCGGCACCACCAGCGTCAGCAGGTTATTGAAGCCGGCATCCGGACAACTTGCCCCACGCGCGACACTGCGCACCACCACACCGAAGGCGCGAACGTCCGGCGCCAGGTGATAACGCGCGGTATCCAACCACAGGCTACCGGCATCGATTTCCAGCGCAGCATCTTCGCCAAGGTAGTCGTCATAGCGCTCGCGCAATTGCCCGCTCTGCGCGTCCACCTTCGCCACCAGCCAGTTGAGATAGCGCTCGCCCGCTGGCGTGGTGTCCTCGGCGTCACGGTAAGCCAGGGTCACCACGGACAACGCCGGATCATCCGGCCAGGGCTTGCAGGCAGCCGCCACCAACGGCCCGTCACCACGCTCGTCAGGGGGCGTCCAGCCTTGTTGTCCCAGTTGGGTGGCCAGTGAGTCCAGCAATGCAGCGTTGCAGGGCTGAGGTTGGCGCGTGTCGGCGTGAGCGAGGGAGAGCAGGCAGAGCGCGAAGGCGGGGAGGGTGCTAGGTAAACGGTCCATGTTGGTGAGTCCTTGTTCGACCCCATTCGTCTGAGCGGAAACCGCAGGTGTGTGGGGGCGACTTTACGCTGAAAGAGGGGAGAGGGTGGAGTAGCTGGACTATGTGGGGACTGCTATCGGCCAGAAGCGGACTGATCAGCCGCGACTTAGCTGGCCATCCTTGATGGTTTGAGGATCTATGGGAAATCGGGCCTTGTCTCAAGCGAACTCAAGGGAAACTCAGACACCATCAAGGTATTGAGTCCCAGCTCATCAAAACACCGGGCAAGCAGATCTCTCTGACCGAACCCGAAGCCTGCACAATGAAGAAGTATTCTTGTGAACTCGACGCCTCGTTACGGGCTCGGTTACCGTTACAGACTTTCAACCGCTGATACAGGATATACCTGAATGGGATCTCGTTGCGTGGGGTTTGTTGTTGCAGGTGAGGACATCATTGTCATCGATACGGAGATCCCGGACGACGCTGATGAGCCCATCACGATCGTCATGGACGCGACTTGGAACCTTGCCAAAGGTGATCGCGGTGCAGCCTATGCCACGATGTTTCAACGTTGTGGTGACTACTTGCGGGAGAACAAGATTGCCAAAGCCGTGATCAAGGCAAGTGCACTCCCACAAGCCGCTGCGAAGCTTAGCCTCCTCGAAAGCGCAGAGCTTCGAGGTGTGATCATCGCCGCCTGCGCTTCGGTATGCGAGACGAAGGTACTGAAGAAGGCCCAGATCAGTCGTACATTCGGCGATCGTAAGGTCGATGAGTACGTCAAGGACGACGGCTTTTGGGATGCCAATGTGGAGGGCGGCAAGCTAAGAAAAGGTAGCCGCGAAGCCGCGATGCAGGTGATTGCCGCGAGGAGTCGTAAGTGACTGCAATACTCCCGAAGCTCGTCATCGGCGCGAAGCTAGGCAATGGGCATTTCGGTGAAGTGTTCCAGGGTGACGACAATGTCCACGGTCGGGTGGCGGTAAAGGTCCTTTCCCGCAAGCCCACCCACACCGATGCAGATTGGCAGAAGCACAAACGCGGCTTCTTGGCCGAAGCACAGTTCCTTTCAAAAGCCACGCACCGAAATGTGGTGCAGGTGTACCACATCAGTGAGGAAGGCGATTCTATCCACTTTGTCATGGCGCACTGCGCAGGCGGATCGTTGATGAGCGCCTACGAGATAGGGCCTATGACGCTGTCCTCCGTCCGCAAAGCCGCGACCGAAGTCTTGCTTGGGCTAAGCGCTTTGCACGCTCGCGGGATGCTGCATCGCGACATCAAGCCTGGAAACATCTTGATCGACCACACCGGCGTCGCGTTGCTTGGCGACTTTGGACTTGTGACTGACGATCTCTTGCTCGGGTATGCAGATCAGGCAGGCTACCGTGATCACATCGCATTCGAGGTTTGGCATGGCTCAGGTACCAGTGCCAGAACGGACATTTGGGCGTTGGGCATGACACTCTACCGGTTACTGCATGGCAAACAATGGTATGACTCAGAAGTCGGCCGCCCCAGGGACACCGTCAGGGATGGAGCCTTTGCCGATCGGCTTAAGTGGCTCCCTCATGTACCGACGGCGTGGCGACGAACCATACGCAAGATGCTGTGCGATGAGCCAGCTGCTCGGTTCCAGACAGCCAACGAGGCCCTGGATGCAATCGGGCGATTGCCAATTACCCCAGAGTGGACGGTTACTGACGTGTCAGCGCAAGGCGTACGCTGGGAGCGGCAAGTTGGTAAGCGTCTAGTCGTCGTAAAGTGGGATCGCATCTCACCGAGACAACATGATTGGCAGGCGTGGAGCCAGCCGTTGGATGCTGGCAGGAAGAAGACCCTGGGTGGATCGGGTGGCGTCGTTGGCGGGAAACTAGCCGTGAAGGAGATGGAGACATTCTTCGCTAAGTGCAAGTGAGCCTACCTGCCTCAGCCCCCAGGCCCCAAAAGTCGAGTCCGAAGACAATGCCTATGATCAGCCCGCTCCCAAGGAGCGGGGCAGTAAGTATCCATCCATGCCATCATCAGCCGTGATGGGCATAAGCTGAAAATGCGCACGCACGATGTCGCGACGCGCCTCGGCACATTGCGGACAAAAGGCGTTGCGTGCGTTGACGCCTTCCGGTGGCGCCCAGAAGGATCCGCAATACCCGCACCGAGGCATTGCCAAGGTCAAGTTCACTCGTCGTTGGTTCATGTGCTGCCTCCGTCGCCCTAGTCCTTATCCGACCCTCTCCTGTCCCAGCCACAAGCGCCTCGCGACGATTCACTCGTCTAGCAGGTTGCCCACGGGTACCAAATAGAGCCTCGTGTGCCAGGCGTATCGCCTCCGATTGAGCACAATCCGATCATGTGCACAATGTACTCATGTGACTCGTCGCACCCAGTGCTGATACATCGCGCAGATGTGAGAGGAAACTCTTCCTACGAGCACTGTATATATGAACAGCGCAATTTTCCAGTACATCGCGTACTGATTCCTCCGACTTCAGCATGATCTTGAGCTGCCGGCTATCCTGCGCCAACTGCCGAATAGGCTGCTGCTCCGGTGTCAGTGGCTTACCGATTCCAGCCTGGCCCAGCTGCTCCGACTCGTACTGCTGGGATCCAGCGTCGAACCGCCGAGTCGACCAAATTCAGATCCCGGCAGACCTGTGAAACAGCCAGCCTCTAGTCGGTGATCATCTTCACGACTTGCAGCTTGAAGCTGGTGTCGAATGTCCTGCGTTTGTAGGGCGTGAAAAACTCCTCGATAGATGCATTTTCCACCTATCGGGGTGTCCGGGGAAAACCACCACAATGACCTCGTTTACGAGCGTAAAAGGATTGATGAGCTTGCTGAGTTCATTGAGGTAATTTGCTGGATGAGCTGGCTGACCTGGAGTATGTTGAGGATGTCTGCTCTTGAATGCCAGGGTTTGGGAATTTCCCAAGTTAGAGGTGTTCAAGGAAATGTGGTGTACCGCAGCAGCTAGGCAGGTGTGGTACAAGTACAACCACTAATCTTCAGGTATGAAAGCCGGATCAGACATCCGGCTTATTTTCAATTCGGAACAGCGACAAGGGAGAGTCAAGGTACTCACCGTCCAGCAAGATATCGGATACCTTGATTTCACCTACGGCTTTAAGCTCATCAATAACACTACGAATGTTACTTATCTTGTTTAGGATGTCGTGGAGCTTCAGCGCAACCCTCAAGCGATCCTCGCCCCAAGTATCATTTGGCAGCCTGCTTACCTTGTAAGGCTCGCTCCAGCCCTTGCGATCAATACACTTCAGCGAGAATGACTTAACAACATCGAGCGCTGAGCTATAGCGATTATCATATTCAACAAGCTGACTGATGACCTCGATTTCTTCAGGTTTCTCTAGGAGAATGTAGGCATATACCGATTTACCTATCTGATTCTCATAGTCTTTTCCGTTTTGAAGTAACCATGAGTAAAGGGATCGAACCTCTGAATCGAGCGTGTCAAGCTTATTCGTGGCCACTGAGTCCTTCGAGAATCCAGACCTGAAACGCCAAAAGCCACTCATCACATAAACAAAAATTAAATTTGTATATGAGTCTAAAACTTCAAGGCTTGCGTCATCAAGGTAAGGTTCGTTGCTTTGAGGTGAAAGAATCTGAGAACTTCGCTCACCAAAAGCAGACAAGGACTTTCTAGCGTCTGTATTTAAAAGATCCAGATCACTGCCTTGTTCTTGATAAGCAGTCAGACCAACTATAACCTCGTCATATTTTATTTTAAGCTCGCCAGTTATGTATTTGTTTTGAATGTCGATAACAGCACTTAGGTATTTCGATGTGTCCGCTTCATAGATATAATTATTGTGAATCTGAACAACTGAGGAAGGGATTGTTGGAGTATCCTGACGTTCGAGATGGCGTACAAATGAATTATTGGCGTCACGAACTATGTCCACGGTTTTAGAGGTGAAAACGCCATCTTGGACTGCAGCCCTAACGCTTTTTTCGCTAAGCAACGTGTATTTCGAAGCCATGGTCACCCCTATTTGGCGCTGTATTCACCCTCAGTTGTCCCAAGGAGAGCTTCAAAATAGCCTCTGCCAAGGTGCATGTCATCTGGTTCGTACCGACAGATGGCAGCATGCGTACTCTTCTTTAAACAGCTTTGACAGACCACTGCCGCCCCGGCTTTAGGGGACGAATTTGTTTTTCCGGAACCAAACGTCGCTACTGGTCGGTAGCTGCCTTGGGCGAAGGGCTGCTTCTGGCCGATTGCAGCCTGTCACCCATCCACCGCCAGCATCAGTAGCAAGGCCATTGGAACGTCTAGGCGAACAGGCACATCGCAGGTTGCCAAAGCAGAAACCCATCTTTCGACAGGCTCCTGTCCGGCTCGATGCTGAGCTACTTGGCGGCCGTTTCCTTCGCAGAGTCGGTGCTGTACAGCGCCAGGTGGTTGGCGATGCACATATCCATCGCCTCGATCAGAAACAGGTGGGGCTTGTCCTTGATCGGCGGAACTAGGCAGCGGCTGGCCACGCGTTGGCCGAGCATTTCCGCATCGATGTAGATGAGGTTGACCGGCGACTTCTCCGGATTTTCTTCGGCGCTGAAGAAGGCGCGGGTGTATTCCTCGTCCCCTGCAGTTTTGTCGAAGATGCTGCTGTCGATCCGGGTTGTCAGAACTTCGCCAACGGGTAGTTCCTGGCGGCTGAGGATGGCGACGCCAATCGGGCCGGTCAGGCCTGCGACCAGCGAGCTTTTGCGCAATTGCGATTGCAGGTTGGCGTAGGTCACGAAGTGATGAACGTTGATGGCGGGTTGGCTGCCCAGCTCCGGGAAGGTCTCATAAGCCCGGTGAGCCAGCAGTCGAGGGCCTGTAGGCTTGGTGGCGGTGTCCGGCATGCGGTAGATGGCATAGGCGCTACTGGTGACCAGCAGGCTGAAAATTTCCTTTTCGCTTTCACTGCTGGGGCGTTGATCGTGGATGACGATCTTGTCGGATTGCTCGATGCCGGGGAATTCCGGTGGTGGCAGCGAAGGCTGACTGGCGCAGCCTGCAATGATCAGTGGGCTGGCGACGAGAAGGTATTTGAGAGCGCGCATACGACATCCTGTTGTCGGGAAAAGGTCTGTTGGCTCATGGCCAGGCATCTGCGCGAGTCGGCGATGCATGATGGCCATGGGCTATGCATGCTGGCTCAAGCCTCGAGCGTTTTCAATGCCTGCCGTGGTGGCCCGGACAAATGCCCGCTGCGCGCTCAGGCGGCAGGCAGAATATCGATATCGCGCTGCCGGCTCAGCTCACCCAGCGTTGCCGCGCCCAGCCACTCAGAGCATCCACCGCCAGCACCAGCAGGAGCATGGCCAGGATCACCGTGGCCGCCTGCGCTTCCTGGAACAGGCTGAGCGACACGTAGAGCATCTGCCCTAGCCCTCCGGCGCCGACGAAGCCGAGCACGCTGGCCATGCGGATGTTGTTCTCCCAGCGATACAGGGTGTACGCCACCAGTTGCGGCCAGACGCCGGGCAGGGTGCCGTAGCAGAAGGCGAGCATGCGCCCGCCGCCGCTTTCACGAATGGCGTCGGCTGGTTCGCGTGGGGTGTTTTCCAGCGCTTCGGCGAACAGGCGGCCGAGCACGCCGGCAGTGTGCAGGGCCAGCGCCAGGGTGCCGGCGTTGGGGCCGAGGCCGGCGGCCAGCACCATCAGCGCCGCCCACACCAGTTCGGGGATGGCGCGCAGGGCGTTGAGCAGCAGGCGTGTGAGGTGCAGGGCGACACCGCCGAAGCGCCCGGCGGCTGGAAGCGCCAGAGCCAGGCCGAGCAGGGCGGCGAGCAGGGTGCCGATGGCGGACATGGCCAGGGTTTCCAGCGCGCCGCGGCCGATGGCCTGCAGGTGTGCGGCCGAGACGTCCGGCTGCAGGAAGCCGCTGGCGTACTGGCCCATCTGCGCCAGGCTGTCGCCGGCGACCAGGGCGCCGAGGTCGATGCCCAGATAGAGGAACGAGGCAACTACCGCGGCGAGGAGGGCGGCGAGCAGGATCAGGTTGCCGGCTCTCATGTCAGCCTCGCGCGCAGCAAGCGGCTGAACTGGTCGGCCAGCAGCACCAGCAGCAGGAAGGTGAGCAGCATGCTGGCCACTTCACCGCCGGCGAACATGCGCAGCGACAGGTCGATCTGCTGGCCCAGGCCGCCGGCGCCGACGAAGCCCATCACCACTGAGGCGCGGATGGCGCACTCCCAGCGGTACACGGTGTAGGAGAGCATTTCCCCGGCGGCATTGGGTAGCACGCCGTAGGCGAAGGCGCTCAGGCGGCCGCTGCCGGCACCCAGTAGCGCGCGGGTGGGGCGGGCGTCGACCGACTCGAAGATTTCCGCATACACCTTGCCGAGCATGCCGGCGTAGGTGATGGCGATGGCCAGCACGCCGGCGGTGGGGCCGAGGCCGACAGCGCGGACGAACAGCAGCGCCCAGACGATTTCCGGCACGCTGCGCAGGAAGATCAGCACGCCGCGCACCGGCCAGCGCGCCAGGTTCGCCCACCAGGTCGGGCGGCCGCCACGATGCACGGCTGACAGCGACAGCGCACGACTGGCCAGCAGTGCGGCGGGTATGGCGATGAGCAGCGCCAGGCTCATACCGGCGGTGGCGATGGCCAGGGTTTCCAGGGTGGCGCGACCGAGCAGGGCGAGGAACTCGGCGTCATGCGAGGGCGGCCAGAAACCGGCGAGGAAGTTGCCCATGGCGCGGGTGTTGTCGCCATCGACCAGCACGGCCAGGTCCAGCTCGCTAAGGCTCAGGCCCGGCCACAACAACAGCAGCGCCAGGACGGTGATCAGCAGGCGTGGCAGGGCGGCGGGGTCGCGTGGGGCGGTTGTCAGCATCGCGGGATATGCGTCGGTTGCGGCGGCACGGGTGAGCTGGGCGTGGCCTGCAGTTGCTCGTTGGCGTACAGCGCTTTCAGTTGCTCGGGCAGCACCTGCTCGGTGGGCAGGTCGAAGGCGATGCGCCCGTCGCGAATACCGATAACCCGTGGGAAGTGCGCCAGCGCCAGGTCGACGGCGTGCAGGCTGGCCAGCAGGGTCATGCCGCGCTCGGCAGCCTCGCGGTTGAGCACGGCCAGAGTATGACCGGCCAGTACCGGGTCCATGGCCGAGACGGGTTCATCGGCGAGAATCAATTCCGGCGCCTGGTACAGCACGCGAGCGATGCCGACGCGCTGCAATTGGCCGCCAGAGAGCTGATCGCAGCGTTGGTAGAGCTTGTCGGCGATGTCCAGGCGCGCCAGGGCGGCCTGGGCACCGCTGGCATCCAGCGGACGCAGCAGGTTGAACAGGCCTTTGGCCAATGACCACTGGCCAAGCTTGCCGGCCAGCACGGCGGTGACCACGCGCTGGCGCGGTGGCAAAGGCGGTGCCTGGTGGATCAGGCCGATGCGCGCACGCAGGCGTTGGCGCTGGCGGGCAGCCAGGCGCCAGGGGTTGTGCTGCAGCAGGTCGATCTCACCCTGGGTGGGTTGCAGGCTGGTGGCCAGCAGGCGCAGCAGGGTGGTCTTGCCGGCGCCCGAGGGGCCGATGATTGCCACTCGTTCACCGGGGCTGACCTGCAGATCGATATCTTCGAGCGCGACCTTGCCGTTGGCGTGGGCCAGGCCCACGCCACGCAGGGCGATGCTCACTTCAACAGGCCAGCGGCGCGAGCGGCTTCTTCGATGCCTTCGTAGTTCTCGGGCTTGGTTTCGATGAAGCGGCTGGCGGCCTGCAGATCAAGAATCGCCTTCTGTTCCGGCTTGGCCGGGTCGAGGGCGAGGAAGGCGCTCTTGATCTTCGCCTGCAGGTCGGCGTCGAGGTTGCCGCGCACGGTCCAGTTGTAGTCGTAGTAGGTCGGGGTGGTGGCGAAGACCTTGACCTTGTCGGTATCGACCTTGCCGGCGTCCACCAGCTTCTGCCACACCGAGGCATTGAGCACGCCGCCGTCGGCCTTGCCGGCCTGCACCCAGGCTGCGGTGGCGTCGTGGGCGCCGGAATAGGCCACGCGGCTGAAGAAGTCTTCCGGCTTGATGCCGTCCTGCCGCATGAAGTAGCGCGGCATCAGGCTGCCGGAGGTGGAGGATACCGAGCCGAAGGCGAAGGTCTTGCCCTTGAGGTCCTGCAGGGACGTCACTGCCGGGTCGGAGGTGATGAATTTGCTGGTGAACTCGGCGTCCTGCTCGCGCTGCACCAGCGGCACGGCGTTGCCGGTTTTCAGGTGCGCCTGGACGAAAGTGAAACCGCCCAGCCAAGCCATGTCGATACGGTCGGCGGCCAGGGCCTCGACCACGGCTGCGTAGTCGGCCACTGGCACGAACTCCACCTTCATGCCCAGTTCCTGTTCCAGGTAGGCGCCCAGCGGCTTGAACTTGCGCAGCAGTTCGGTGGGGGCTTCGTCAGGAATGGCCGAGACCTTGAGGACGTCGGCGGCTTGCGCGAATACAGCAGATACAGACAGGGCGATGCCGGCGGCGAGCGCCAGGGTGTTCTTGAACATGTCGGATTCTCCGGTTCAATAGCGGGGAAGGCGCGCGGAGTATAGTGGTCCGGCGTTGCCGATGCAGCCCCGGCAGCACACAACTGACTCCGGGGTTAAGATGCGCGCTGGATACGAACTGCCTGGAGTTGATCGATGACCGCAACGCTTCCCGCCCTGGCCTTCGCCGGGATTGGTCTGATGGGCCTACCGATGACCCGCCGCCTGCTCGCCGCAGGCTACCCGCTGACCCTCTGGAACCGCACGCCTGACAAATGCGCGTCGCTGCTGGAGCAGGGCGCGCATCGCGTGGAGAACCCCGCCGAGCTGTGTCGCGATGCCAATGTGGTGATGCTCTGCCTGGCCAATACCGAGGTGGTGCGTGAGGTGGTGTTCGGCCCGGGCGGGATCGTCGAGGGCGCGCGGCCGGGGCAGTTGCTGGTGGACTTTTCCAGCCAGGAGCCGGCGGCCACCCGTGAGATGGCCGCCGAGCTGGAGGCACGTACTGGCATGCGCTGGGTGGATGCGCCGGTTTCCGGTGGTACGCCGGGTGCCGAAGCCGGCACGCTGGCGATCATGGCTGGCGGCCGGGAAGAGGACGTGGAGCGCGTGCGCCCGGTGCTGGCGCATCTGGGCCAGCGCCTGACGCGCATGGGCGAGGTGGGCGCCGGGCAGGTGACCAAGGTGTGCAACCAGATGATCGTGGCCTGCAACGCGCTGGTGATCGCCGAAGTGGTGGCGCTGGCCGAGCGCTCCGGCGTCGACGCCAGCCTGATCGCCTCGGCGCTGGCCGGTGGTTTCGCCGACTCCAAGCCGCTGCAGATCCTTGCGCCACAGATGGCCGCCAGCCAGTTCGAGCCGATCAAGTGGCACGTGCGCACGCTGCTCAAGGACCTCGATACGGCGGTCAAACTATCCCGTGAGCAGGGCAGCGCCACGCCCATGAGCGGCTTGGCCGCGCAGTTGATGCGCCTGCACGGCAGCCAGGGCAACCTGGAATGCGACCCGGCCACCCTGGTGGAACTGCTACGGGAGCAATGCCCATGAAGATCGCTGCCAACCTGTCCATGCTGTTCACCGAGTTGCCGCTGCGCGAGCGCGTGCTGGCGGCGATGACGGCGGGTTTCGATGGCGTGGAAATTCAGTTCCCTTATGAGTTGCCAGCGGTAGCCCTGAAAGAAGTGCTGGAGTTGACCGCTTTGCCGCTGGTGCTGATCAACGTGCCGGCGGGCGATCTGATGACCGGCGGTCCTGGCCTGGCCAGCGTGCCGGCGCGTCAGGCCGAGTTCGACGCCGCCCTGCAGGAGGCGCTGACCTACGCCGCCATGGCGCGCCCGGCCTGCATCAATGTGCTGCCTGGGCGCCTGGCCGAAGGCGTGAGCCGCGAGCAGGCGCTGGATTGCCTGGCTGCCAACCTGCGCAAAAGCGCCGAGGCCTTCGCGACGTTGGGCATCCGCGTGTTGGTGGAGGCGATCAACCCGATCGACATGCCGGGCTTTCTGATCAATACGCCGGAGGATCTGGATGCGCTGCTGCGCGCAGTGGATCACCCGAATCTGGCCGCACAGTACGACCTCTACCATATGGCGCGTCAGGGGCTGGACGTGGCCGCAGGCATGCGCTTGCTGGCCGGGCGCATCGGTCATGTGCAGTTCGCCGACGTGCCGGGGCGCGGCGCGCCAGGTACCGGCGAGCTGGCGTTCCCCGCGCTGCTCGGTGCTTTACGTGACAGCGGTTACAGCGGCTGGCTGGGCGCCGAGTACAAGCCGGGCGAGGTGGGTACGCAGGCCAGCCTGGGCTGGTTGCAGGCGTTCAGGGCTTGAGTGCGAGGCGTGCCTTGGTCGCGGCTGAAGCCCCTCCCACAAGGGCTGCACAGCTGCTTGTAGGAGGCGCTTCAGCGGCGTGCCTTTGCTCTGGGGCGAAGGCTCAAGACCTTGCCGCTACCCGTTCCAGCGGCCGGTAATGCGGCGGGAAGCGGGCCAGGATTTCCTCCAGCGGTACCGGTTTGCTGAACAGATAGCCCTGCACCTGATCGCAGTCGCGTTCCTGAAGGAACGCCAGCTGCTCGGCGGTTTCCACGCCTTCGGCGACGACCTTCAGATGCAGGGCGTGGGCCATGGCGATGATGGCGTGGACGATCTCGCGGTCCTGACTGGAGTGGGCCACGTCCTGAATGAAGGAGCGGTCGACCTTCAGCGTATCCAGAGGTAGGCGGCGCAGGTAGGCGAGCGAGGAATAACCGGTGCCGAAGTCGTCGATGGACAGGCTGACGCCCAGCGCGCGAATGTTTTCCAGCAGGCCGATGGCGCGATTGATGTTGCTCAGTAGCGCGCTCTCGGTCACCTCCAGCTCCAGGCAGTGAGCAGGGCAGCGCGTCGCGTTCAACAACTGCTCGATGCGGCCAGGCAACTGATCGTTGGCCAGGTTCAGCGCCGAGCAGTTGACCGCGATCTTCAACCCCGGATAACCCATTTGATCCAGGCTGTTGAGGTCGAGACAGGCGCGGCGCAGCACCCAGTTGTCGAGCTGATCGATGAAACCGTTGGCTTCGGCGATGGCGATGAAGCGCTCGGGTGTCAGCAGGCCGTGCTGCGGATGATGCCAGCGTACCAGGGCTTCGAGTTTGCTCAGCGCGCCGCTGCGCAGATCGATGATCGGTTGATAGAACAGGGTCAGGCCGCTGTCCTGCTGCAGGGCCTGGCGCAGGTCTTCTTCCAGTTGCAGCTCGAACGAGGCCTTCTGCTTCAGGTGCGGATTGAAGAAATGCACCACGTTGCGCCCGCTGCCCTTGGATTGATACAGCGCCAGATCGGCATGCTTGAGCAACTCGTCGGCGTTGCCGCCATCCTGGGGGAACAGGCTGATGCCGACGCTGGTGGTCATCACGATCTTGCGTCCGGCAAAGCTGATCGGCTCCTTCATGTGCTCCAGCATGCGTGCGGCCAGCGCGCGTGGGTCGGCGTTGCTGTCGAGGCTGGCGACCACGCAGAATTCGTCGCCACCGAAGCGCGCGATGATGTCGCGCTCACGTAACGCGCTGCGGATGCGCTGTGCCACCACACGCAGCAACTCGTCGCCAGCGTCGTGACCAAGGCTGTCATTGATGCGTTTGAAGTGATCGACATCGAGGAACATCACCGCCAGGCTGCGGCCGGTCACCGCGTGTTCCTCCAGGGTGGCGGCGAACACCCGGTTGAAGCCGCGACGGTTGAGCAGCTCGGTCAGTGGATCGAAATGCGCCACCTGCTCCAGCGATGCCTTGGCCTGATCGAGCTGCACCAGCAGGGTATTGACCCGTTGCAGGTCGCGCTCCTTGTCGTCGAGCTTGCGGCCGATCCAGGCTGCGGCCAGGCTCAGGCTGAGAATCAGCAAGGTGATGGAGGCGACGATCAGCACCAGTTGCACGCTGTTGTCGGCGCTGCGCAACTGCAGCGGCGTGCCGTCCGCTACCACCAGGTTGAGCGCGGCCATGCCGGTGTAGTGCATCGAGGCGATCGCCGCGCCCATGACCAGCGCCGCCGAATACTTCATCCAGCGTTGGCGAAGCTGCGAGCCGTGGCGCACGTAGCGGTTGAGCAGCAGCGCGGCGAAGCTGGCACTGATGGCGATGACGATGGAGAGGGTGAACAGGCCGCCGTGGTAGTAGGCCTGAGCCTCCGAGCGGATCGCCGCCATCCCGCTGTAGTGCATGGCGCTGATACCCAGGCCGATGATGCTGGCGGCCAGCAACTGGCGGCTCAGGCCGGGACGCGGCATGGCCATGTAGTACACGGCGAGGAGTGAGGCGGCCAGGGCCACCAGCAGCGACAGCACGGTGGTGGCGAGGTCATAGCGAATGGCGACAGGCGCCTGGAAGGCCAGCATGCCGATGAAGTGCATGGACCAGATGGCGCCGGCCAGGCACAGCCCGCCGAGCAGCCCCCAGACCAGACGCATGCTGCGCCTCAGGACGTTATCGAGGTGCCTGGCGATGGTCAGCGTGCTGAGGCTGCCGACGCTGGCGATGACGTAGGACAGTGCCACCAGCCAGGGGTCGTGTTCGCAATTGAGCAGGAGCTGGCCCTGCTCGGGTAGGTCGGCGAGAAAGCGGATCGACAGTCCTTCCATAGCCATCTCCCGCTTTGCGGCAGTATGAGTGCCCTAGTCAGTGAAGCACAGGCACGCCCGTACCACCTATTTTCCGTAATCGTTGAGTGAGATCACCCGGGTCTTGCCGATGCGGTGGCGATAGATTTCGCGCAGGTACTTGATCGCCTGTTTGACGCTTTCGCGTGTCAGTCGGATGTCGTTGATCGAGACGAACTTCTCGGCGTCGTGGATCAGCTCGCGGTACTTCTTCTCGTACATCGGTTTGATCGCATACCAGTTGGTGTCGAGGATCTTCGCCGGGTCTTCGTGCTCGTTGAGCATGGCGTCGAGCTGCGCTTCGTTGAAGCGCTCGGAGACGATGAAGTCGAGCATGGCGTCGTCCAGGCTGTCGTCGAAACGGTACTGGTCGCGGGCGAAGCAGCGCTTGATGTAGGCGACGATCAGGGTCAGGAAGTCGTCCGACAGGCACGGGCTCTTGACGATCAGGGTGGTCAGCGAGAGGTTGGCCGAGGCGCCGATCACCAGCGCGTAGCGCTTGAGCGTGGTGTTGGGGAAGAGGTTGTTGAGGTGGGTCTTGAGGCGGTTCAGGTCCATGTAGGACAGCTTGTAGTCCTTGGGCAGCGAGACGATGGACACCACCGAGGAGCAGTTCTTGAAGAAATGCAGGTCGCTCAGTTGCGTGGCGTCGTAGCCGCTGGACTTGTATTGCTCCAGCGCCTGGCGATAGCGCTTGGACTCGATCGGCAGCAGGCTGATGCCTTCGATGGCCTGGGTGACCTTGTTGAAGTGCGGCAGGTCGATGGAGCGGAAGAACAGGTCGTCGATGTTCAGCCGCGGCGGGCTCTGTTCCTTGTCCAGTACGCGGAATTTCTCCGACAGCTGGGCATGCTGTTCGGGCACCACGGATTCGGCATAAGCCACGGCCACTGGGCCGGCCAGGCTCATGAACAGGTCGTTGGCGTCGAGGCGGATGGTCTCGCCGATGTCGATGCCGGCGCGGCGGAAGTAGTTCTGGTCGTAGTCGCTGGTCACCGCCTGGGCAGTGAGGATGTTGAAGATCTGCTGCGAGATGTACTGGTTGGCGTGGCGCTCCATGGCGGTCACGTCGATGTTGTGGATGCTGCCGTCACCGCTTTCCTCGGCGTAACGCATGATGTCGTTGGAAATGAGCATCATCGCGTTCCACGGGCGGATGCGGCGCATCACGCTTTCGGCACTGTTCTGCTCGTTGTCGAAGTTGTAGGAGAAGTCCCATTCCTCGGCCAGGTACTTGCACAGCAGGCGTCCGGCATTGATGTGCAGGGCTTCGGACATCTCGCTGCGCTGGTCGGAAATGTTCGGCAGGATGCAGATGCCGCTGGTGAAGATCGGTTCGAAGACGAAACCACGTTCGCGCTCGGCCTCGCCATCGTCCGGCGTTTTGCTATCGAAGGTCTTGCTCATGTAGGCGAACTGCTGCGCCAGGCCGAACTCCGAGGCCATGCCCGAGCCGGTGCCGCCGCCGGCGCTGAAGATATAGAAGTACAAGCGCGATTGGTTGGCCTTGATCCCGCAGGAGTCGATCAGGTAGCTGTGGATGAACTTCCAGTCTTCGTTGGAGAAGCGCTGGGTGTCCTTGTTGAGGATGATCTTGGCCAGATACTGACCAAGGATCGGCGCGTTGCCGGCACCGCCGGCATGCACCTCGGACAGGTCCATGATCTTCATCTTGCTGTAATCGTCGAGAAACCCACTCATCTCGCCCTTGCGCGAGAAGCGGATGCGCCCGGCGATGTCCTTGTCCAGGTCGCCGAGCATCACCAGCGGCTCGATCAGGAATACCGGTTTGCTGCTCTTGCGCGGCGCGCGCAGCAGGTTGCTGCGAATCCAGCGGCTGGGGCGTGAGGCCTGCTCGATGGTGGCAGTGGCTTCGCTGTGAAACTCTTCCAGATAGAACTGGCGCGCGTTGTAGACCAGGGAGGCGACGTCCAGGGCGATGTTCGAGCCGCAGCGGCCAAGGCCGATCAGGCACACCGAAGGAAATTGCTGGATACGGCTCGACTCGCCTTCGTCCAGCGGCTCGCCCAGCGGGAACACCATGTTGCGCAGGCCATCGAGGTTATCGAGGATGCGCTCGATATCGCGTTCGGTGAAATACAGATACTGCTCGCCGCTAACGCTGTGCCCCGGCAGCGCGGGCGGTGCCAGCAGGTTGTCGGCGATATCGGCCAGGGTGGCTTCCTTTGCGGGGGCTACGGCGTCTTTTTTAGTTTTCATCAGTGACAGTCCGGCGAGTCAGTGGGGTATTGGCCATTGGCCATAAAATGACCAACCCCATAGGTTCTAGCACGGAAAAAAGTACTTTGCCTTATTCCTCACAGATATGAGCTGCTTTGGCTGAGCAGCTTCGCGCTGCGCATAAGCAGGCGAATGGCAGTGGTACTGCCCTGCACAGGGCGTACTCGCCCCAGGCAGTGCGCTGCTGGGGGCGGTAGGAGAGAGGGCGCCCCATGGGAGAAGGGGCGCCGGGTGCACTTCGGAGGCAGGGCGCGCTGTCAGCCTCAGGGCACCAGCAGAATCTTGCCGTCACGCTCGCCGCTGGCGGCTGCCGCCACGGCGTCCTTGATGTGCTCCAGGTCATAAGTCGCCGCGACGCGGGTCTTCAGCTTGCCACTGGCGATCAGTTGCACCAGTTCGCCGAACACCTTCATCTGCTGCGCCGGGCTGGCCTGCTGGAACCACTTGGCCAGCCAGAAACCGCGCAGGGTCACGTCGCGAAACACGAAGGAGGCGGGAGAGACCTGGCAGGCCTGGCCGCTCATCATGCCGTAGTTCACCAGTACACCGCCGTTGGCCAGCACTGCGGCCAGGTTGTCGGTGCTGACGCCGCCGACCGCGTCGATCCCCAGGCGTACTTCGGCGCCGCCAGTGGCTGCGCGCACACGCTTGGCCAGGTCCGGTCCGTCCACCAGCACCAGATCACCGCCCTCGGCCTCGACGCCGGCAACGGCCGAATCACGGCGTACCACGTTGATGGTCTTGAAACCGCGCAGCTTGGCCAGCTGAATCAGGTAGCTGCCGACGCCGGAGTTGGCGGCGTTCTGGATCACCCAGTCGCCCGGTTTGAGGTCGACGAATTCGCTGAGCAGCAGCGAGGCCGTGGGTGGGTTGACGGTAAGCATGGCCAGTTGCAGCGGGTCGGCATCCGGCAGCGGGATGAGTTTTTCCGCTGGCGCATTCAGAGCCGTGACCCAGGTACCGCAGCCGACCGGCAGCAGCACGGTCTGGCCGACCTTGAAGTTGCTCACGCCTTCACCGAGCGCCTCGACCTTGCCGACGCCTTCGTTGCCGCCCACGGCCGGCAGTGGCGGCAGCATGCCGTAGGCGCCGGTCAGGGTCAGCACGTCGGACGGGTTGATCGGTGCTGCCAGTACCTTGACCCGCACTTGTCCGGCAGCGGGTTCCGGCAACTGCAGTGGCACCGCGCTGATCACGTCCTGCGGCACCGGGCCGCGTTGTTGGTATTCGGCTTTGAGCATGGTCTTGATCTCCTGAAGGCAGGCGCAGAATGCGTGCAGCCAGTCTAGCCGCGATAGGGCAAAGCGGAATGAATCGGCCGGCATCCACTCTGGTTATGAAGGCGGCCAGGCGGCTATGCTCTGGCGGGACCGATAGTGGGGTAGAAGATGCTCAGATGGTGGCTGGGGGCGATGCTGGCATGCCTGAGCCTGACGGTTGCGGCCGAGCTGCTGCATGTCGGCTTTGGCACGCACAAGCCGCCTTATGTCTACGAAGGTGAGCCGCGTGGCCTGGAATATGAATTGGTGGAGCGTGCTGCGCACAACGCCGGTTTTGAAGTGACCGCCTATTACGCGCCGATAGAGCGCTTGCACCTGATGCTGCGCCGCGGCGAGATCGACGCCATTACCACCACTCACGAGCGCAGTGGCGTGCAGGCCTTCTATTCGGACGTCTACATCCATTACCAGAACGTGGCGGTGGCGCTGGCCAAGCGCGGTTATCGCATCGAGCAGATCGCCGACCTCGGCCAGTACGCGGTCAGCGCCTTTCAGCGTGCTCGACTGCTGATGGGGCCAGAGTTCGAGCGCATGGCCATGAACAATCCGCGTTATCGCGAGGAGGCGCTGCAGATCAATCGCAATCGTCTGCTCTACAGCGGTCGCACCGATGTGGTGGTGGGCGACAGGCGCATCATTCGCTACCTGGACCGCGAGGTGGATGATCAGGTCGACGTCACCCAGCCACTGGCCTGGTTCGATATTTTCCCACCGACGCCATACCGTGTCGGCTTTCGCCGGGACGAACAGCGTCGGCGTTTCGACGAGGGTCTTCGTATGCTCAGAGAGAGCGGCGAATACCAGCGTATCGAGCAGCGCTACCTGACGGACTGAAACCTGAGGAAACTTTTGTGGGGCTGCCACGGCTCAGGGGCTGTTGCACTATGGCCGCTTGTCTGACGCATGGAGACGCCACGATGCCGCGCCTGAAACCCCTCGCAGCCCTCGGTCTGCTCGCCCTGTTCGGTTATCAGTACAGCTTTGCCGAAGACCGGCAACTGAGCTCCGAACTGGGGCCGTTGAACGTTCACACCGTCGCCGAAGGTCTGGCCAACCCCTGGGCCGTCGCCTTTCTGCCGGATGGCCAGGGTTATCTGGTCAGCGAGCGGCCAGGTGCCTTGCGCCGGGTAAGCGCCGAGGGCGAGGTGTCGCAGCCGCTGCGCGGCGTGCCCAATGTCTTCGCCGTCGGCCAGGGCGGTTTGCTCGACGTGGTGCTGTCGCCTGACTTTGCCGAGGACCGCCTGGTCTATCTGTCCTACGCCGAGGAGGGCGACGGCGCGGCAGGTACGGCTGTCGGGCGCGGCAAGCTGTCGGCTGACGCCACGGCGTTGGAAGGCTTCGAGGTGGTCTTCCGCCAACAACCCAAGCTGTCCAGTGGCACGCACTTTGGCTCGCGCCTGGTGTTCGACCGCGATGGCCATCTGTTCATCGCCCTGGGCGACAACAACAATCGCCCCACCGCGCAGGACCTCGACAAGCTGCAGGGCAAGCTGGTGCGCATCTTCCCGGACGGGCGCATCCCCGAGGACAACCCCTTCGTCAGCCGCGACGGCGCGCGTGAGGAAATCTGGTCCTACGGCCATCGCAACCAGCAGGGTGCAGCGCTCAATCCCTGGAGTGGCCGCTTGTGGACCCATGAGCATGGTCCGCGTGGCGGCGACGAAATCAACGTTCCCGAGGCAGGCAAGAACTACGGCTGGCCGCTGGCGACCCATGGCGTCAACTATTCGATGCTGGCGATTCCCGAGGCCAAGGGCAAAACCGTGGCTGGTACCGAGCCGCCGCATCACGTCTGGGAAAAATCACCGGCCATCAGCGGCATGGCCTTCTACGATGCCGAGCGTTTCCCGGCCTGGCAGCACAACCTGTTCATCGGCGCACTTTCCGGTCAGGCGCTGATTCGCCTGCAGCTCGATGGCGACAAGATCGTCCATGAGGAACGTCTGCTGCAATCGCTCAACGCACGGGTGCGCGACGTACGGCAGGGGCCGGACGGCTATATCTACGTGCTGACGGATGCGCCGAAAGGGCAGTTGCTGCGCCTGGGGCTGGCGAGCGAGTAAAGCTGGAGAGAGGCTGGGTGCGCGATGCGCACCCGAGGCGATCACTTCTTGCTGATGGTGATCTGGCGCGTGCCGCCGTAAGTCTGGCCGCTGACGCCCTTGGCGATCTGCTGGATCTCGCCACCGCCCTGCAGGAAGGCAGCAATCTGCGCCTCGATGGACTCGCGGGTTTCCACGGCTGGGGCGGGTTTGCTGACTTTGCTGGAGGAGGACTTCACGCGCAGGGTGGCCATGACCTTGATCTCTTTCAGAAGGGCGGCCGGCCATTATGCCTCAAGCAGCCCCTTTCTGCTTGGTTAATCGCCCAGTTGAATAGCATAAGGCTGCGCCTGGCCAGCTTTTCGCGGCAACTTATGGCTTGTTTCCCAGTCACTTACACCACCATTCGACCGGCCGTCGATTCGCTACGACGTCGGCCCGGTCGCGGATTAACTCGGGTAGAATGGCCGGCTGTTTTGGTGAGGTGAAACGCGATGGCCTTGATTGGGCGGATGAATTCTTTGCAGGTGGTCAAGCACACCGACTTCGGTCTGTACCTGGACGGTGGTGCGGATGGCGAAATCCTCCTGCCCAAGCGCTACATCCCCAAGGACACGCCGAGCGAAGTCGATGATTGGCTCAACGTGTTTCTCTACCTCGACAGCGAAGACAAGCTGATCGCCACCACGTTGAAACCGAAGATCCAGCTCGGTGAGTTCGCCAGCCTCAAGGTGGTGGATATCAACCGCGTCGGCCTGTTCTTCGACTGGGGCCTGCCCAAGGATCTGCTGCTGCCGCATTCCGAAGAGAAGCGTCCGCTGCAGATCGGCGACTACTGCGTGATCTACCTTTACCTGGACAAGCGCACCCGCCGCCTTACCGCCACCGCACGCCTGGACCGCCACCTGGACAAGGTGCCGGCCAACTACCAGGTCGGCCAGGAAGTCGACCTGCTGGTGGTCGAACGTACCGACCTCGGTTTCAAGGCCATCATCGACGGCAAGCACTGGGGCCTGATCCACAAGAACGAGCTGTTCAAGTTCATCCGCAGCGGCATGCGCGAGAAGGGCTACATCAAGGAACTGCGTGCCGACGGCAAGATCAGCCTGAGCCTGCAGCCCATCGGTCACGAAGCCGCCAGTGGCCTGGCCGAGCAGATCATCGAACGACTGCGTGCGCAGGGCGGTGTGCTGGCGCTGGGTGACAAGAGCCCGCCGGAACTGATCTCCGAGCATTTCCGGGTCAGCAAGGGCAACTTCAAGAAGGCCATCGGCGGCCTCTACAAGCAGGGCCTGATCCGCATCCACGACGATCGCATCGAACTGCTCGACAGCTGACGTCGCAGCGACTTGAGCACGAGCGTGGCAACTCGCATAATGCCGAGGTTTTCCCGCCGGTGTAGCTCAGTCGGTAGAGCAGCGCACTCGTAACGCGAAGGTCGTAGGTTCGATTCCTATCTCCGGCACCATTTCCAGCAAAGGGTCAGCTTCGGCTGACCCTTTGTCGTATCAGCGCTGAAAATTCCCTCGCGTTGCTGTCAAAGCCGGTGTGATGATGATTTTCGGCTCAGGCGCGTGACGTCTGGCCCTGACTCGAAGGGGAGTTGCTCATGTTCATTCGCTCGCTTGTCCTGATCCTGGCGACGGCGTTCGCCAGTGCTGCGTTCGCCGATCAGCCGCAGACCATTCGCGTCATTCCCAAGAGCTACGTCAGCCCAGGGGCCAGTGGCAGCGTCTCGGGCTCGTCCAGTTATCAGCAGCACAATCTCTACGGTGGCCAGCGTCTGCCGCAGGGTAGCGTGCGTCAGGAAAGCAGTTATGGCAGCTATTCCAGCGAAAGCCGTGGGGGCATTCGCCAGAGCACCGAATATCCGGGCGGGCTGATCATCGAGCGCCAGCCCGGCAGTGGTAGTTATCAACAACACCGCAGCCGCTGACGCCTCAGTGGCTAGCGGCAGTCTTGTTTGGGCCGCTCGGGGCATCGGCGATCACTGCGCGATTGCGCCCCTCGCTCTTGGCGCGATACAGGCATTCATCGGCGCGCTGCAGCCAGCCTTCCCAGTGCTCGCCACTGTGCAGAATGGCGCCGCCGATGGAGACGGTCACCGCGCCGCCTGGGCTTTTGAGCTCTTGCGCCACCCAACTGAGCAGATTCTGCGCCGCCGCCTGCAGGCCCGTCAGCTCGGTGTTGGGCAGTAGCAGGAGAAACTCCTCGCCACCAAAGCGGAACAAGCGATCTTCCTTGCGTGAGCAGCGTTTGATCAGCTCGACGAAGGCCACCAGCACCTGGTCGCCGACGTGATGACCGAAGCGGTCGTTGATCTGCTTGAAGTGATCCAGATCCATCACCAGCAAGCCGTAGCTGTCGCTGTGGCGGCGATGGCTGGCCATGGCGATCTTCAGCTCTTCGTTCATCGCCCGGCGGTTGCGGGCGCCGGTCAGCGGATCATGAATGGCCAGCGATTGCAGTTGGTCGCGCTGGTTGCGGGTGCGGAAGGCGAAAATGAAGCTGAGCACGCTGGCCATCATGCAGGTGACCAGGAACGACACCATCTGGTAGTGGCTTTCGAACACGCTGCCAGGTACCAGCAGGGCGTGGCTGACCAGGCTGACCAGCACCAGCGCAGTGGCCAGCAGGGCCTTGCCGGGGGTGACCATGAAGAAGTTGAAGAGGATCAGCGGATAGATCCAGAACAGGCCGTTGACCCCCAGGTTGATGGCGATCAGCGTGGCGCCGACAGAGAACACGGCCGCCAGGTAGATACCGGGCTTGACCGTGTCGCGGGTGACCCAGGCATAGAGCACGGCGAACAGTGTGGAAAAGACGATGATGGTGTCGGCGATACCGACCAGGTAGTTGCCATGTAGCAGGCGGTAGACGGCATAAGGCGAGATGCCGATGACCCCGAACAGCCCCATCAAGGTGATGATCGATAGCTGGAAATCGTTGCGCAGGCGCTTCAGCAAGCGAGCGGTCTGGGTAGCCATAGCGTTTCTTTTCGTTGTTATGGACCAAGCATGCAGAGCTTTGACCGCTAATGGCAAGGGGCATTCCTGAGCAAAGTGCCAGTATTTTCGCCCAGACCGACAGGCTGCTCAGTGGATGCGCAGCGAGACAAGCGATTTGTTGCGCTGATAGCGGGTCAGCCGCACGGCCAGCTCGGTCGGCAGGCTTGGACAGTCCTCGAAGCCCAGGCGCTGATAGAAGCTGCGCAGCTCGGGATGACAGAACAGCCAGACGGGCTCGGGATGCAGCGCCAGGCTGTGGCTGAGCAGCGCTGCCGCCACGCCTTGGCGTCGCAGCGCAGGGGCGACGAACAGGCCGGTCAGCCACTGCCCACCCGCCATAGGGCGAAGGCTCAGGGCGGCGACGATCTCGCTGGCGCTTTGCGCCACCCACAGTTCATCCCCCGCCTGGCTGCGCATCGGCGAGCGGTGGTCGCGGTAGAACTTGTCGACCAGCGGTCGCAACTGGAGGGGCAGATGGCGAAAGCGCGGTGTGATCATGGGGGGCAGGCGGGAAGGATCTGGCGACTTATTTAAGCATCGCATTTTGGTTAACGGTTGCGCATTTACGGCCTTGCGGGCGGTGACAGCCCGTCCGCGTCGCCGCATCATGGGCAATCGCATTTTGCTCAAGGATTCGCCGCGTGTCTCAGCCTTCCCCTGTATCCGTGGTCTTCGCTGCGCAGAGCGTTGCCGGCCAGGTACGCACGCATAACGAGGATGCCCTGGCCTGCCGTCCCGATCTGGGGCTGTGGGCGCTGGCCGATGGCATGGGCGGGCACGCGCGTGGCGAGGTGGCCAGTGCCCTGGCGCTGGAGGAACTGGTGGGCGCCGTGCAACAGGGCGAGGAGCTGCCTGCAGCGGTGCAGGCCGCCCATCTGGCAATCGTAGCGGCGGCGCAGCCCGTTGCGGGCGAGGCGGGCATGGGCAGCACCCTGGTTGCCGTGCGCCTGGACGGGAATGAGTTCGAACTGGCCTGGGTCGGCGACAGCCGCGCCTATCGCATCGGCAGCGAACATATCGAGCAGCTCAGTCACGACCACAGCTGGGTCCAGGCCATGGTCGACGTTGGCCGGATGAGCGCCGAGGAGGCGCGTGAGCACCCGCGCCGCAACGTGATTCTGCAGTGCCTGGGGCAGGTCGGGCAGGCGCCTGAAGTCGGTCTGCTGCGGGTCCGACTGGCGCCGGACGAACTGCTGCTGCTGTGCAGCGACGGGCTGACCAACGAGCTGGACGACGCTGCCATCCAGCGCTGTTGCGCCGAAGCGGACACGCTGGAGGCGATGGTCGAGCAACTGGTGGGGCTGGCAAATAGCCATGGCGGCAGAGACAATATCAGCAGCATCGTCCTGGGCCTTGGCCCGACTACCGAACCCCGCGAAGCGCCGACCCCCGGCCTGCTGCGCAAGCTGTTCAAATCCCTTCAACCCTGAGCGCCAGTCGAGCCGCATGAGTCAGCCTTCCATCAGCGTACCCGGTTACAGCATTCATCACCGCCTGGGCAAAGGCGGCATGGCCGAGGTCTATCTGGCTACCGAGCAGGCGCTGCAGCGCCAGGTGGCGCTCAAGGTGCTGCTGCACCGCGAGGACGCAGCCTTCACCCAGCGCTTCATCAAGGAAGGCCATACCGTCGCCTCCCTGCAGCATCCTTCGATCATCACCATCTACCGTATCGACCAACTGGACGACGGCCGCCATTTTCTCGCCATGGAGTACCTGGCGGGCGGTGATCTGGCCCAGTACAAGGGCCAGCGCCTGGAGCCGGCGCGTGCGCTGCGTATCGTCCGGCAGATCGCCAGCGCCCTGGCACTGGTACACGACAAGGGCCTGGTGCACCGCGACATCAAGCCCGGCAACATCCTCTTTCGCGACGATGGCACCGCCGTGCTCAGCGACTTTGGCGTGGCCAAGGAGCTGCAGCTCGACAGCGAACTGACCCAGTCCGGCATAGCCGTCGGCAGCCCGGCCTACAGCAGCCCCGAGCAGGCGCAGTGTCAGGCGCTGGACGCACGCAGCGACATCTACAGCCTGGGCGTGATCCTGCTGGAGATGCTCAGCGGGCATAACCCCTTTCGCGGCGGCAACTACACCCAGACCCTGATGAATCAATTGCAGCTAGAGGCGCCGCCGCTTCCGGAGTCGCTGGGCGAGCTGCAGTGGCTACTCGACCGCATGCTGGCCAAGGACCCGGAAGATCGCTTCGCCGACTGCCACGTGCTGCTGGCCAGCCTCGATGAGCTGCAGGACGCCGATCAGGATCAGACCCGTCTGAGCCCGGCTGTCAGCCTGCCGCCTCGGCCCTCCCGGCGGCGCTGGCTGCCCTGGGCCTTACTTGGCTTGCTATTGCTAGCCATGAGTAGCGCAGGTGGCTACTACTGGCAGCTGCAGCAGCGCATCGCCGGGTTGCTCGCGCTGGCTGAAACGCGCTTGAGCGAGGGGCACCTGCTGACCCCGGCGCAAGACAACGCCGACTACTATTTTCGCCAGACGCTGGCCCTGGACGAGGACAACCAGCAGGCCAACGACGGTCTGCAGCGCGTGCTGCAGGCACGTATCCAGCAGTATCTCGACCTGGCCGAGCAACGCCTCGGTGAGGGTTTGCTGATCTTGCCGGAGGACGACAGCGCGGTGCATTACTTCCGCCAGGTGCTTGGCTGGGAACCGGACAACCTGCTGGCCCTGGCCGGCATCAACCGGGTGGCGCAGCGTTTCATCGAACAGAGCGAGGCGGCCTATGCGCGGCGCGAATATAACCTGGCGCTTGAGCACATCAAGCAGGGTCTCGAGGCCGAGCCGGACAACGAACGGCTGCTGGCCCTTTATGACAGCCACGAGCAGCGCGTGCGTCAGGCGGCGAGCCGCCCACGCAGCGCGCAGCCGGCCCAGCAGAACCCGATCAAGCGCTTGCTGAACAACCTATTCGACTGACCCGAGGCGACCACGATGCTCAGACTGCAGTTCCTGGATAACCGCCAAGCGCCGGTCTGGCTGACCGACGAACGCCTGACCATCGGTCAGGACGGCCGCAACCAGCTGGTGCTTGGCGACGCCGGAATCGCCAGCTTCCACGCCGAGATCCGCCAGGATCACGGTTACTACTACCTGAGCGATGCCGGTCAGGGCGCCACCTGGGTCAACGACCAGCGCGTCGGTACACGCTTTCAACTGCGCGACGGTGATCGCCTGCGCCTGGGGGCCGTCGAGCTGCAACTGGTCGACCCGTCGAAAAGTGTGGCCAGGCCCGAGGCTGCCGCGCCGCGCTGGTTTCTGCAGGTGATCCAGGGCGAGCACCAGGGGCGCAAGTTTCATATCCACGGCTCGATGACCTTCGGTCGTTCGAGCAAGTGCGAGCTGTGCTTCAGCGATCTGGAATTGTCGCGCCGGCATTGCGAGTTCTTTCTCAAGGACGACGTGTTGGAGGTCAAGGATCTTGCCTCGGCCAACGGTGTACTGGTCAACCAGCAGAAGGTCAGGACCGCGGTACTGCAGCCGGGCGATCAGTTGAAGATGGGCACGGTGACGCTGCTGGTGATCGGGCCGAAGGTGAACGTGAGTGATGCGCCCGACGAGGATGCCACCCAGTTCATGCGTGTGGCGGACCTGCCGCCTGCATTGGCTGCCAAGGCCGCTGGCGGCGCCACGCAGATCGCCCCGGTGCCGCAGCCGGCGCGTGCCAGCGCCAAGGCAGCGCCGGCGGCGGCCAATCCGCTGCGTGCGGCTCAGGCCAAGCCTGCCGCCCTTGCCGCGCCGCCTGCGGCCAGTGCGGGCAAGCTGTGGCTGGGTGGGATCGTACTGCTGCTGATCGGCGTAGGCCTCGGTGCTGTCGCCATGCGGCTATTGGGCTGAGGCGGGGCGCGTCACCCGATAGAACCGGCATGGCGGGTTGCACCCGCCCTACGGGGTAGCGGTCGTGTCGTAGGGCGGGGGTACCCCGCCGTTGTGGTCCCGGTGGGTTGGTGCGCACCGAATGCCTCGAAACACGCTGAATCTCAGGCCGGCATCAGGCGTCGCCGCTCCGCACGGATCTCCGGCAGGTCGCTGCGGCGCAGATAGACGCGCAGTGGCTCGCTGAGATTCACTCGGTCATCGATGCGCTGTTCCTGCAGCCAGGCCAGGCGCTGGCGATCCAGGCGCATCAGCTCACCGTCGTCGGCGTGCCAGACGTATTCGCAAGTGGGCGTGATGGTGTCGGCCGGTACATCGAGGCCGAAGCTGTCTTCGGAAAAACGCAGCAGGTACTGCTCGGTCTTGGCGTTGTAGCCGACGAAACCCTGCAACTGGTCGGCGGCCTGGCAGATCTGGGCGGACGTGATACTCATGGCAAACCTCGTTTCCTGTGGGGTTTGCAGGCAAGGCGAATGGTTCTGTTTATCGGCGCAGCCTAATCGCTGGCGTTGTCACCCGCGTTGTCGTGGATCAAGAAACTGCCGGGAGCGGTTCTTGATGTCGCTGGCGACGGTCCTAGCAGAGCCGGCAGCACCTGTTCACGCAGCAGCGGTGCCAGGTCATCGGGCAGGGGCAGGGTGGTGTCGAGCCAGCGCAGCTCTTCCAGCTCGGCGGCCGGCTGCACCGCGTGGTGCAGGGCGGCGCGATAGATGTCTGCCTGCACCCAGGTATCGGCCTCGTTGGCCGCGGGCGCCTGGAACTGGCCGAGCGGTTGCAGGGCGTCTGCGCCCAGTTGTAATTCGAGCTCTTCGAGCAGCTCACGCTCGAGCGCCGACAGCGCGTCTTCGCCCGCTTCACGTTTGCCGCCGGGCAGCATGAAGAATCGGGTATTGCGCTTGCGCACGAGCAGCAGCCGGCCTCGTTCGTCGAACAGACAGGCAGCAGCGATATGCAGGGTGGTTGGCATGGGGCAAGCACTGTACTGATTGCGTCTCTGGCGAACCCGGACAACGCACGTTGCAAAGCTTCGCCCCGGGGCGGGGCTCCTACAGGGGCTGAAGCCTTGCCTGATATGGGCGCCGGTTCAGGGCGCCCAATGAGCGTCAGCCGGCCAGGCCGACATAGACGTTCTGCACGTCATCATGGCCGTCAATGGCCTCGAGGAAGGCTTCGACCTCTTCCATCTGCTCCGGCGTCAGGCTGCTTACCGGGTTTTTCGGACGGTAGCCGAGTTTGGCTGAGTTGACGGTGAAACCCTGCTCCGGCAGCGCCTTGCACACGGCGTCGAGGTCGGTCGGATCGGTGATGAACAGGGTCGAGCCCTCGTCATCGGGCACGAAGTCCTGGGCGCCGGCTTCGATGGCGGCCAGTTCCGGGTCGGCGCCCTCTTCGGTGGTGGCTTCGATCAGGCCAACGTGGTCGAAGTCCCAGCTGACCGAGCCGGAGGCACCGAGCTGGCCCTTGCGGAACAGCACACGGATCTCGGCGACGGTGCGGTTGACGTTGTCGGTCAGGCACTCGACGATCACCGGCACCTGATGCGGAGCGAAGCCCTCGTACTGGGTACGTTCGTAGTTGACCACTTCACCGGACAGCCCCGCGCCTTTCTTGATGGCGCGATCCAGGGTGTCCTTGGGCATCGAGGCTTTCTTGGCCTGGTGCACGGCCAGGCGCAGCTTGGGGTTCATGTCCGGGTCGGCGCCGTTACGCGCGGCGAGCATGATTTCCTTCACCAGCTTGCCGAAGATCTTGCCTCGGGCATTGGCGGCGGCTTCTTTGGGTTTGGCTTTCCACTGGGCGCCCATCTGGGGTCTCCTGGCCGATAGGTGAGAGGGTGTCACGGCACGCAGGGGCGGCCGGACGATCACTTAGGCTGCGGATTCTAGTGCGTTGCGGCGCTGGCGGCACGCGCAATTTCCCGGATGGTGTTTTTGCGCCAGGGGAGTGCCGACGCAGCGAGGCTGCGCCGGCAGGTTGGAGCTCAGGCGTCCGGTGAGTGGCTGCCGAGCAGGGTCTGGCCGTGCTTTTTCTCGCGCTTGGCCATGCGTTTCTCGTGCGCCGTTTTCAGCGGCTTCTTCTTGCCTTCTTTGTGTGAATCCATGCTTTTGCTCATGGTCGTGTCTCCGGGAAGTAGGTCATTGACTGGGGGGATGCGTTCGGGTCACTGCCACCTCCTCGGCTCATGTAGCCGACTGCAATGCGGTATCGCCTTTCAAGCATAGCTGGCGGGCAACACCCTGTTGCGAATCGTTGCTCGTCACTGTGTCTGGTTTTTCTATGCTTGCTCTTCGTCGTCATTTGCTCGAGGAACTCAGCATGCCCCGTTTACTTCACCGTTTCGCCGCCGCGCTTGGCCTGCTTGTGCTGCTGGGCGGCGCCCCGGCACTGGTGCAGGCGGACGCCTTGCGTATCGGCATCATCGGCACCGGCAATATCGGCAGCCCACTGGCGCGGCTGTGGGTCGAAGCCGGGCACGAGGTGATGATTTCCTCGCGCAATCCCGAACGCCTGCAGCCGCTGGCCGAGGAGCTGGGCGAGCGTGCCCGCGTCGGCACCCCGCGTGAGGCTGCGGCCTTTGGCGAGGTGATCATGTTGGCGGTGCCCTATGCTGCGACGCCGCAGGTCGGCCGCGACTACGCCACTGAGCTGGCCGGCAAGGTGGTGCTGGACGCCGGCAACCCACGACCGGGGCGCGATGGTCCGATGGCCGAGGCAGCGGTCGAGATGGGCGCCGGGTTGGCCTCGCAGCAGTTTCTGCCGGGCGTGCGCCTGGTGCGCGCGTTCAACGCCATCTCCGCGCACAACCTGCGCAGCCAGGCCCATCGCAGCGGCGAGAAACTGGCCATCCCGCTGGCCGCGGATGACGAGGCGGCGCTGCAGGTGGCAGCGCGTCTGGTGACCGATGCCGGCTTCGATCCGGTGATCGTCGGGCCGCTGGCCAGCGCCAAGTCCTTCGACTTCAACAGCGGCGTGTCGGCGCGCATGCCCACCGCGCGTGAGTTACGCGAACTGCTGGGGTTGCAGCCCTAGCAGGCGTCAGAGGTAACGCCAGATCAACTGCACACCCGCCATGAGAATGCCCAGCCGCGCGATACGGTAGAACCACAGGTGGTTGACTCGTGACTGCAGCCACAGGCCGCTCCATACACCCAGCGGGACGATGGGTGCGAGCATCAGGCTCAGCAGCAGATTGTCCTGGGTGAACTGGCCCAGCGCCGCGTAGGGGAACAGCTTGGCGGCGTTGGTCAGCAGGAAGAACAGATTGATGGTGGCGACGAAGCGCACCTTGTCCAGCTGCTGCGGCAGCAGGTGCATCATCACCGGCGGGCCGCCAGCGTGGGCGACGAAGCTGGTGAAGCCGGCCAGACTCGACAGCAGTGTGCCGCGCCCTTTGTGCAGTGGGCGTGGCGCCTGGTTGCCAAGCACCAGACCGAGCCCGACGAAGGTGATGGCGATGGCGCCGATCAGCAGGCCGATGGCGCGTTCGTCGAACAAACCGAAGGTCATCGAGCCGATGGCGATGCCGATCACCGCGCCCGGCAGCATGACCTTGAGGTTGGCCATATCCCACTTGCCCCAGTAGGCCTTCAGGCCCACCACATCGGCCAGACAGAGAATCGGCAGCATGACCGCGACCGCCTGTTTCGGCGAAGTGGCCAGGGCCAGCAACGGCACGGCGATGCCGCCCAGGGCGCCGCCAAAGCCACCCTTGGACAGCCCGGTGAGAAACACCGCGGGCAAGGCGAACAGAAGGAAATCGTGCAGAGTCATGGGTTTGGCGTAACGCTACAAAAGCGCGCAGGTTAGCAGCCGTCAGTGTCTGTGTGGCTTTTTTCCTCGGCCTCTGTGTCTGTCTGCTGCGGGGTGAGGCTGCTCTAATGCCGGCTCACTCAACCCGAGGTTCGTGCTCATGACACCCAAGGATCTGCTGCTGGCGCTGCTGGTGATCGTCGTCTGGGGGCTGAACTTCGTGGTGATCAAGGTCGGCCTGCACGGCATGCCGCCGATGCTGATGGGCGCTCTGCGCTTCATGCTCGCAGCCTTTCCGGCGATCCTCTTCGTGCGTCGCCCGCAGGTGCCGCTGCGCTGGATGCTGGCCTATGGCATGACCATTTCAGTGGGGCAGTTCGCCTTTCTCTTCTATGCCATGTACGTCGGCATGCCGGCTGGCCTGGCGTCGCTGGTGCTGCAGTCGCAGGCGTTCTTCACCCTGTTCTTCGCCGCGCTGTTTCTCGGTGAGCGGCTGCGTGGCAGCAATCTGTTCGGCTTGCTGGTGGCAGCCAGCGGCCTGGTGTTGATCGGTCTGCAGGGCGGGCAGGCGATGACCCTGGCGGGCTTCGCCCTGACCATCGCCGCGGCCTCGATGTGGGCGCTGGGCAACGTGGTCACGCGCAAGCTGGGCAAGGTCAATCTGGTCGGCCTGGTGGTCTGGGGCAGCCTGATACCGCCGCTGCCATTTCTGGCCCTGTCGCTGTGGCTGGAAGGGCCGGAGCTGATCAGCCAGTCGCTGCGCACGCTTGGCGTGGACTCGCTGCTGGTGCTGGCCTACCTGGCATTCGGCGCCACCATTCTTGGTTACGGGCTCTGGAGCCGCCTGCTGTCGCGTTATCCGGCCAGCCAGGTGGCACCGTTCTCGCTGCTGGTGCCGGTGGTGGGCATCAGCTCCTCGGCGCTGCTGCTGGGCGAACGTCTCGGCAGCTTGCAGATGGTCGGCGCGGCGCTGGTCATGGCCGGGCTGCTGATCAACGTCTGGGGCGGGCGCCTGCTCGATGGTTGGCGTCGACGCGAGGCGACGCTGCCGTAGGGCGCTTCCTGAATCGTGATCCGATACTGCCGACGCCCTGGTGCACACGGCGCACCCTGCAACAACTGTCTCAGTCTTGCGGGCGCTGTTCCGGTAGGCGTTGGAGGATCTGATCCAGGCGTTGCTGGATGCGTTGGTCGATCTTCTCGTGCAGGCGCATGATTTCCAGTTCGGCGCGCAGGTTCACCTCGAAGTCCAGGCGTGCAGCCAGACGATCCTTCGTCGCCTGGCGGTTCTGGCTCATCATGATGATCGGCGCCTGGATGGCCGCCAAGGTCGACAGCATCAGGTTGAGAAAGATGTAAGGGTAGGGGTCGAAGGCCATGCCGAAGTGCGACAGCACGTCAGTGTTGAGCAGCATCCAGCCGAGCATGGTCAGCGAAAAACAGATGATGAAGGTCCAGGAGCCACCGACCGATGCGACCCGATCAGAAAGCCTCTCGCCGAAAGACGATTGTTCATCCGAGGCGTCGGCGGCATCGCGGCTGATGGGGCGGCGCTGGCGAATCTGTTCGAGCACATGGCTTTCTTCCGGCTCGAGCTCGTGGATTGCCTTGCCAAGCAGGTTCTGGGCGAGGTGTTGCAGCGGGTGCTGGGTGCTGTTGCTCATTGTGGCCATTCATCCGAGGCAGAGACGTCGAAGCGATGCTGAACCGCTTCACGAGCCTTGTCACCTCTGCTGTTCAGCATGCACTCCAGCACTTTCCAGCCGATTTCGACCATTGTTCTTGGCTCGATAAAGCGCTTGATCGGCCGCCTCGATAAGCGCCAGTGCCTGCCTCGTGCTGTCCCGCTGATCCGCCATCAGGTTGGCCACGCCGGCACTCACCGTGACCCTCGCGAAGGGACTTGCCTGGTGCTCCAGGTCGCGCTGTTCCAAGCTCTGCATGAAGCTTTGGGCGACGGCTTCAGCCCCTTCAAGTGTGGTGTTCGGCAGGATCACTGCCAGTTCCTCACCGCCATAACGGGCGGCCAGATCGCCGGGCCGGCGTACGCACTGCTTGAGCACCTCTGCCACGGCACGTAGACAGTCATCACCGGCTACATGACCGTAGTGGTCGTTGTAACGCTTGAACATATCGATATCGAACAGCAGCAGTGACAGGGAGGAGCCACGACGCTGCGCGCGGCGAATTTCCATTTCCAGGGTCTGGTCGAAGCTGCGGCGGTTGGCCAGGTCGGTCAGGCCATCCTGTGAGGCGAGGACCTCCAGCCGGGCGTTGGCATCAAGGAGTTCCTCGCGGGCGTTGAGCAGTTGCGCCTCGGCGCGCGAGCGACGGCGGATATCGACGATCAGGTATTGGCCAATGATGCTCACGGCAGCCAGCAACAGCATGATCAGCGCGGTGAACAGCTCGGCGTTGCGGCGCCAGGCTGCCAAGGCGTCCTCGCGGCCGAGTGCGACGACGGTGATCAGCGGCAGGCGATCGTTGCGGCGAAAGGCATAGACACGCTCGACACCATCGATACGTGAGGTCTGTACGGTGGTGCCTTCGCGTTGTTCGCGCAGCTGTTGCAGGATGGGTGAGTCGGACCAGTCCAGGCCGACATCCTGCTCACGGAATGGCTGGCGAAACAGCAGTTTGGCGTCGCCGGTGGAGAGGCTCATCGAGCCATGTTTGCCGAGGTCCAGGCTGCCGAAGAAGCTCAGAAAGTGCTCGACGCCTAGCGTCACGGCCACCACGCCGGCGAAACGACCCTCACCATCGTTCAGACGACGGCTGACGGTGAAGACCCAGTCACCCGTAATACGGCTCTTGATGGTGGGGCCGATGAAGGTGCCGGTGGAGGGATCGTTGCGATGATGGATGAAGAATGCGCGATCGGCGGCGTTGAGATTGTGTCCTGGCGGCTGGGTCGATGCCAGCAGGCGGTCGCCCTGTTCGTCGTAGATGACGATGGCGTTGGCCAACCCAAGCACTTCACTCTGCTGCTGCAGCAGTGCCTGCAGGCGTTCTTGTTCGTGCACGGCCGGGCCGTTGTGTTGCATGCGCTCGGCCAAGTCGATCAGCACCAGTTCCGACTGGCGAATGACCCCTTCCGTGTAGTTGTCCAGCGCCTGGGCCAGGTTGAGGTTGGCCACGTTCAGCTCTTGCAGCGCGCGTTCACGCGAGAACCAGACCTGCCAGGCGGTCAGCAACGCCAGCGACAGGCAGATGAATACCAGGAGAATGGACGCGAGCCGAATACCACGTTTCATGGTGAAACCCAGAGCCCTACTACAGGGAGCTGAAAAGGCTTGGGAAAACAGAAGGGCCGCACTGGCGGCCCTTCCGTCGTGCACGATCAGTCCTGACGGCTGGTGACTTCCAGCAGGTGATAACCGAACTGGGTCTTCACCGGGCCCTGCACCACGCCGACCGGTGCGCTGAACACCACGGTATCGAACTCCTTGACCATCTGGCCCGGGCCGAAGGAGCCCAGATCACCGCCGCTACGGCCGGACGGGCAAGAGGAGTTGTCTTTGGCCAGTTGGGCGAAGTCGGCACCGCCTTCGATGGCGGCTTTCAGTTCGTTGCACTTGTCTTCGCTGGCAACCAGGATGTGGCGGGCAGTGGCGCGGGCCATGGGAGTACCTCCTATCAATGAAGGTGCAGAGCCTAGCGCAATCGCCTCGACAAGCAAACGGTCGGCCGTTCGTCCACCTGTCAGGAGCCGTTTCGGCGTCTGGCTTGTCCCATCTTCTGTAAGTGGGCATCTGCCCTGAACTCAGGCTTCACTGAGGAGACTTGCGGATGAACACCCTGAGCATCGACGGTTGGCGCAAGGCCGACAATGACAGCAAATCCATCCCTATCGGCACTCTGCAGTTCTATGTCAGCGAGTCGGAGCACTTGCGCCTGGAGCAGGCTGAGGAGCAACTGCAGCGCAGCGGCGTCCGGGACGCGATGATCGACGCAGACATGCGACGTTGGAGCTGGTCATGCCGGAGGGCTTCGGCCCACTGAGTGAATGCAAATGGCGCGTGTACCTTGGCGGCGAGGAGGGGCGTGGCCAGTTTCATCTGGTCGGTTACAGCGCCGAGGATGGCTGCCTGATCTACAGCAATGCGGTGATGGTCGATCTGCTGGGGTGACCGGCACAGGCAAAACCTTGCCCCGCGGTGGCAAGTCGCTGCCACGAATGTGTGTGCAACCCGCGTAGTGACTGGCCTGCAGCGGCTGGCCCGGAATCTGCTTTGCATCAGGCGAACGGATTTCGCGGAGGCCTCATGACCAGTATCAACAACAGCACGCCTGCCATGCTCAGCTACTACGGTAGCCAGCTCAACAATCGCTCGACTGCGTCCAGTGGCGAAGCCGACGGTCAGGCCAGTCAGGATCCAGTTGCCGACTTGCGGCGTTTTGCCAAACAGGTGGTGGCGCGCAGTGAGGGTGGACTACTACGCGCGATGAATGGTGGCGCGGCGCAGCCCAGCAATACCGTGCAGCGCAGTGGTGACAGTCAGCCGACTACGCCTTCGGTGATTCAATTGCCGGACGTAACGCAGCTCGATCGCGACGATGCCGCCAAGCTGCTGGCGCAGGTGCAGAAGATGGTGGATGCCGGCATGGATGGCAGCGTGCGCATCGCCGGTTACAACGGCGACCAGCAGACCGACTCGCTGGAAACCTACCGCCAGTGGCTGCAGGAAAAGGGCGGAGTCAGCATCTACGTCTGATCCGCAGCCGTTCAGCCCAGAATGGGTTCTACGTCCTCTCGGGTGATCACCCGGTTACGCCCGGCGCGCTTGGCCGCGTAGGTGCGCCTGTCTGCCGCCAGCATCAGCTCGTCCAGTGATTGCCCATCTACCCCGAAACAGGCCACGCCAGCGCTCAACGTCATGTGCAGCGTGGTTTCATCCACCGTCAGCGATTGCGCAACCAGGCGTTCGCGCAGGCTTTCGGCGATTTCCCGAGCTTGCGCTGCCTTGCTGCCTGGCAGCAGCACCGCAAATTCCTCACCGCCCAGGCGGCAGAACAGATCATTGACCCGTAAACGCTGCGCCAGCACCTTGGCGAAGTGAACCAGGGCACGGTCACCGACTTCGTGGCCAAAGCGGTCGTTGATCTGCTTGAAGTGGTCGATATCGACGAATACCAGCGAAAGCGGCGTGCCATTGCGCAACGCATGGGCACGCTCACGCTCGAATACCTCGGCCAGCTTCAGGCGGTTTGGCTGGCTGGTCAGAGAGCCGGTGGTCGCCTGCTCGGTCAGGCGCTGCTCATTGAGCAGGCGGCTGCGCTCGTAGATGTGCGCGAAAATCATCACCGCCAAGCTGGCGAGGCCGAGATTGGCGATGATCTCGACGTTTTGCAGCAATTCATCGGACGAAAACCGCTGACTGAAGACGAACAGGCCGACACCGACGAACACGATCGAGCCGTACATCCCCAGGCGCAACCCCAGTAATAGATAGCAGATGATCGGAATTGTCTGGATCCAGGCGAACACCGCGAAGGTAGTGGTGGTCTGAGACAGCGCCACAATCATGATGCTGAAGAACGGCAGCAGGTAAACCGCGGTCAATAGCTGCAGGTTGCGTGTTTTATCGATGATGGTCAGCAGATACAGCGACACCGCGGCATAGCCGATCTCCAGGCCGGCCAGCAGCCAGTTGTCGTGCAACAGATTGACGACCGAGAAGAACAAACCGCCGCTCAAGGTGATCCATAGCAAGGCTTTGAGGACCAGGCGGCGATGTTGTTCGTTCTTGGCGAAGTAACCGGGTAGCAGTGTTCTCGAGCGGGAGAGACAAATGCGTAAATTGTTCGATGACGGCAGAGGGCGTCATGCAGGAACCCTGCCGTTGGGCCGCGATCCCAGTGTACGCGGGCGTTCGATGGGATTAGGAAACCGGCCATGATCCTGCGCCGGAAATTGCGTCAGAATCACGACGTTAGTTGGGAGAGGGCGGTATGACAACAATGGACAAATGGGGGTGGCAACGCTGCCTGCTGGCGCTGCTGCTGATGGGCATTTGCGGCGCGGCCCAGGCCGCTGAGGACCTTGCGCTGATCGAGATGATCAACAGCTATCGTAGCGAGGTGCAGCGCTGTGGCGTTCAGGCCTCCGAGCCACTGCCGCCGTTGACCAACGATCCACGCCTGATCCTGCCTGCCAACGGCACCGCGGATTTGCAGGATTCGCTGAGCGCGGCTGGTTACCCGTTGGTTAACGTACAGGCCATCACCCTCTCCGGCCCGCGCAATGCGCAGGCAGCCATGCAGGCATTGAGCGAGAGTTTCTGCCGCGTGCTGCTCGATCCGCAATTCATCGACATCGGCGTCAGCCAGCAGGATCGCGACTGGCGCATCGTGCTGGCACGGCCGCTGCTCAGTGGGCGCCTGCAATCCTGGCAGACCGAGGGGGAAAGTCTGCTCATGCTGATCAACTCTGCCCGCGCCGAGGCACGCCAATGCGGTGACCAGCACTTCGCTGCCACCGCGCCGCTGGTATGGAATGCCGAACTGGGGAGCGCCGCCGAGAGCCACAGCCGAGCCATGGCCAACGGCAACTTCTTCTCCCATCAAGGGCGTGACGGCCTGACGCCGGGTGACCGCGCGGAACTGGCGGGGTACAGCGGTACCAAGGTCGGCGAGAACATCGCCGCGGCGCTGGATACCACCGCCAAGGTGGTCGAGGGCTGGCTCGCCAGCTCCGGGCATTGCGCCAACATCATGAACCCGGAGTTCAGCGAGCTAGGCGCTGCCTATGCCAACGACCCGCAGAGCGATGCCGGCATCTACTGGACGGCGTTGTTCGGCGGGCAATGAGTGAGCGCCGGCTTCAGTTGACGCCGAACACCTGGGCCAGGTGCTGCTCGTAGCGTGCCACGTCGTGCTCGATGTTCGGCTCCTTCATCACGTCGTTGCAGATGAAGGTGGGCAGACCAGTCATGCCCAGGAACTCGTTGGCCTTGTGGAAGGGGAAGTACACCGCGTCCACGCCTTTGCCTTCGAAGAAATCGGTCGGGTCCTCGAAGGCCTGCACCGGGGCGTTCCAGGTCAGTGACAGCATGTACTGCTTGCCCTGAATCAGCCCGCCGCTGCCGTACTTCTGCGATGCATCGGAGCGGGTACGGCCGTCGTTGGCATACAGGCTGCCGTGGCCGGCGGTGAACACCTCGTCCAGATACTTCTTCACCGTCCAGGGTGCGCCCATCCACCAGCCGGGCATCTGGTAGATCACCACATCGGCCCAGAGGAATTTCTGTACTTCTTCTTCCACGTCGTAGCCGCCGTCGATGAAGGTGGTCTTGACGTCGAAGCCGGCGCGGTCGAGGAAGGCCACCGCCGCGTCGTGCAGGGTGCTGTTGTACTGGCCGTGGGAGTGGGCGAACGCTTTGCCGCCGTTGAGCAGGAGGATCTTTTTCATGGGGGTTCTCCAAATGCGGATTCCACGCCATTCGGACACTCAGCCCACGCTGATCCGGACACCTGTTCCACGCTCATTCGGACAGGCAGTCGGAGCGCAGCGACGCAGGGGTGGCATTGTTAGTCCGGGTTGGCTGGCGTCGTCAATTTCTGCGTCCGTTTGCGCATTGATTCACCCTTCAGATTGATCCGATAAGCGTTGTGCACCAGGCGGTCGAGGATGGCATCGGCCAGGGTCGGATCGCCGATCAGTTCGTGCCAGTTGTCCACCGGCATCTGGCTGGTGACGATGGTCGAGCGCTGGCCGTAACGGTCGTCCAGTAGCTCCAGCATGTCGCGCCGTTGCTCGCCGGTGAACGGGGCCAGGCCCCAGTCGTCGAGGATCAGCAGGTCGGTCTTGGCGTAGCTGCTCATCAGCTTGGCGAAGCGGCCGTCGCCATGGGCCAGACCCAGTTCTTCCAGCAAACGTGGCAGGCGCAGGTAGCGCACGCTGTAGCCCTCCCGGCAGGCCTGGTGGGCCAGGGCGCAGGCCAGCCAGGTTTTACCGACACCGGTGGGGCCGCCGATGATCAGGTTGAGGCCGTCGCGCAGCCACTGACCACTGCTCAGTTGCAGGATCAGCGCCTTATCCAGTCCGCGCGGGCTGCGGTAGTCGATGTCTTCGAGGCAGGCGTTGTGCTTGAGCCGGGCCTGGCGCAGGCGGCTGCTCAGGCGCTTGTCATCGCGTTCGGTCAGCTCGCGGTCGACCAGCAGGCCGAGGCGTTCCTCGAAGCTCAGGCTGTCGATTTCCGGGGTTTTCAGTTGTTCATTCAGCGCCTTGAGCATGCCGTGCAGGCGCAGGGTTTGCAGCTTGTCCAGGGTCGGATGGGGCAGCATGGTGAGTTTCCTTGGGTTCAGTGGTAGTAGCCGGGGCCGCGCAGGTTGGCGTGGTCGTCCGGCAGCAGGGGCAGGTGCTGCTGGGCCAGCGGCAGGTTTTCCAGCCCCTGGCGCAGGATCGATTCGAGGCTCTTGTAACTGCACGCACCGAGGCTGATGGCGCGACGGCAGGCCAACTCCAAGCGCACTTCGCCATGGGTCTTGCCCAGGCGCAGGATGCCCAGGCAGGCCCGGTAACCCTGCTGCGGATGGATGCGCCGTTCGAGGATGTGCCGGATCACGCCGGCGGTGTTCGGGCCGGCCTGCTCGGCCCATCGGATCAGCCGCTGCGGCGTCCACTCGGCATGCTCGCGATGGCTCTTGGGCATGTGCTCGGCCTGCGTGCTGTGCCTGCCCTTGTGCATTGAGCGCAGGTGGCTGGCCACTCGCTGGTTGGCGTGGAAACACTCGACGGTGCGCGCCGTCAGGCGTACTTCCAGTTGCTTCTTCACCAGTTGATACGGCACCGAGTAGTAATGCCCATCGACCTCGACGTGGTAGTCGATGTGCACCCGCGCCTTCTTCCACTCGGCATAGACGTAGGGTTGCTCCGGTAATGGGCGCAGCGCCGGGCGATCCAGAGCCTCGAAGGCCGAGTGCCGGGAGCCCGGTAGCTTCTTGAACGGGCGTTGGTTGAGCCGCTCCAGCAACCCGGCGATAGCGCTGTTGAGTTCGTCCAAGGAGAAGAACTGCCGATTCCTCAGTGCGGCGAGGATCCAACGCTCGACCACCTGCACGCCGACTTCGGCCTTGGCCTTGTCGCGCGGCTTACGCGCCCGCGCCGGCACCACCGCCACGCCATAGTGCTCGGCCAGATCGCGGTAGCTGGGGTTGATGTCCGGCTCGTAACAATGGGCCTTGCTCACCGCGCTGCGCAGGTTGTCCGGCACCACGATCTCCGGCACGCCGCCGAGGAAGGCGAAGCAACGGGTATGCGAGCCTAGCCAGTCCGGCAGCTGCTGCGACCAGGTGGCTTCGGCGAAGGTGTAGCTGGACGCGCCAAGCACCGCGACGAACACCTGCGCCTGGCGGATCTCGCCGCTGTGGCGGTCGATAACCGGCACCGTCTGGCCGGCATAGTCGACGAACAGCTTCTCGCCGACGCGGTGCTCCTGACGCATCACCACGTCCAACTTGCCCTGCCAGGCTCGGTAATGCTCACAGAACCAGCTGTACTGAAAGCCCTGCGGCTGGCTCAGGCGGTACTCCTGCCAGAGCAGCGCCAGGGTCACCCCGGGGCGGCGCAGTTCGGCATGCACCCATGCCCAATCGGGTAAAGGCCGCTTCTCACTGGCAACCGCCGGGGCCGGCGGGAACAGTTGCTGCTCCAACTCGGCATCGGACAACGAACAGGGCCAACTGAGACCGCTGGCGGCAAAACGACAGAGGTAATCACCGGCACTGCTGTGGCCAGTACCCAGGCTGCGGGCGATCTTGCGCACGGACAGGCCGCAGTCGAACTTGAGGCGCAACACCTCTCGGATTTTACGCATGGATAAACGCTCCACGACGACCTCTCTGCTTCGAAAAAGAGGTCGATGGTAGTGAAGAAATCCTGCGTAGCTGCCTGCCTGAAAAGTGTCCGGATGGCCGTGAAATCGGTGTCCGGATGCTTGTGGAATGAGTGTCCGGATCAGCGTGGAATCACTGTCCGGATGCGCGTGGAATGGGTGTCCGAGTCAGCGTGGAATCCGCATGCTGTCTACGACCCAGGAAAAGGAACAGGCGTTTGGGTCATTGCGGGCACACCCACGAAAGTGACTTGGCGTCCGGTTGAAGTTCTGAGTCTCGCCGATGATTCCGCACGCGTGTCCGGTGATCTCAAGGTTGGCGAGCAGATTGTGGCGTTGGGAGCGCACTTGCTGCAGGACGGTGAGCAGGTTCGACTGGCCTCGCAGAGTGACGTCAGTGCGGCCGGGAGTCGTCCATGAGCGAGGGGCGTTTCAACTTCTCGGCGCTCGCTGTGCGCGAGCGCTCTATCACCCTATTCCTGATCTTCCTCATCGGCGCAGCCGGCATCCTGGCGTTCTTCGGGCTGGGTCGTGCGGAGGATCCGCCGTTCACAGTCAAGCAAATGACGGTCATTACTGCTTGGCCTGGTGCTACAGCGCAGGAAATGCAGGATCAGGTGGCTGAGCCGCTCGAAAAGCGCATGCAGGAACTGAAGTGGTATGACCGAACGGAAACCTATACCCGGCCGGGTATGGCTTTTACCGTAGTGTCGCTGGCCGATAGAACGCCGCCATCGGAAGTCCAGGAAGAGTTCTACCAGGCGCGCAAGAAGCTCGATGATGAATCGCGAAAATTGCCAGCGGGTGTAATCGGGCCGATGGTGAACGACGAATTTTCGGATGTCACTTTCGCGCTCTTTGCGCTCAAAGCCAAAGGTGAGCCGCAGCGGTTGCTGGTGCGAGATGCAGAGGCGTTGCGCCAGCGCCTATTGCATGTGCCGGGAGTGAAGAAGGTCAACATCATCGGTGAGCAGGCTGAACGGATCTTTGTGTCCTTCTCTCACGATCGCCTCGCAACGCTCGGGGTATCTCCGCAAGACATCTTCTCCGCCCTGAACAACCAGAACGTCCTTACGTCTGCTGGATCGATTGAGACGAAGGGGCCGCAGGTTTTCCTGCGTCTGGACGGTGCATTCGACAAGCTGGAGAAGATCCGAAATACGCCGATTGTGGTGCAGGGGCGTACGCTCAAGCTATCAGATATTGCAACGGTAGAACGCGGCTATGAAGACCCGGCGACTTTCCTGATTCGTAACAACGGTGAAGAGGCCCTTCTGCTCGACGTCGTGATGCGCGAAGGGTGGAATGGACTGGATCTAGGCAAGGCACTCGACGCCGAGACGGCCAAGATCAACGAGAACATGCCGTTGGGTATGGCTCTTGTGAAGGTTACCGATCAGTCTGTGAACATCGCATCGGCTGTCGATGAATTCATGGTCAAATTTTTCGTCGCGCTGCTTGTTGTGATGGTTGTTTGCTTCGTCAGTAGGTCGCAAGCGCACGCTTCTTGGGCACATCGATGAGTAGCTTGCCTTCAACTTTGTACTGCCTACCGTCGGGTGCGATCATCGGCCGGCTTTGCTGCAACGCAATGCCCGTTGCATCCAAGATCGGGTTTCCGTCACTACCCACGATTGAATGGGCTGCATCGAGTTGAACCTGGGCGCCTGGATAGAAATCGGCAATGGGGGTCACTACGTTGTTGCCCACCATCGGCCGAACGAATCCAGCGATGACGAGCAACAACGCAAGACAGGCCAATATGATCTTCAGCGTGCGAATTCCCGCTGTTTTCGTACGTACTGCATCAGTCGAGAAGCGAGCGTAGAAGTACAGCGTTGTCCAGAAGAGCGGGAATCCAGCGGCAAGTACATAAACGGTACGAGATGGCGTAAAAAATGCCATCGCCATGAATGCCATGCTCAATAGATTGAATACACCCAACCAAACGGGAAGGTGGTTCCATATCTCACGGAAAAGGTACCGCACCCCGGAATAGGAGTTGCTGACATTTTCCGATGGCGGCGGCTTTAGTCCATTCCATGTTATGAGGCTCATGATCTTCAGGCTCTTGATTGGAGAAGATGTTGCGGGGATCTGAGGATCACTGGCCTTGAGATTGCGCCATGAACGTCTTGAGTTGATCCAGCGTCACGTAACCTTTTCCATCTGTATCTATCTCAGCGAAATGCTGGGCCACGCGAGGCATGCCCTTAGTGGCCTCTTCCTTTGTCAACTTTCCGTCGTGGTTGGCGTCGGCCTGCTGGAACCTGCTTTCCAGTACGTTTGCCATGCGGCCACGCATGGCGCCGCCGCCCATCTGAGGTTGGGCGGCGGCCATGCCGGAGACAACCAGCAGTCCAATAGTGATCAGTGTGCGCATCGAAATTTCTCCATGTTCCAAGTGGTTGGGGCGTCTCCCGCAGACGCAGCGGCGGTTCCGTTGCATCGAGAGGACAGCCTCATTGTGCCATTGACTTACTGGACAGTCAATGAACGAATGCGCTAGACTGTAACATCACTCATAGACACACGGGACTCCTTCATGCCGACAGAAAAACCACAAGGAATTCGGGCCCAGAAGAAGGCAGAGCGTCCAGGCGAGATCCTGCGGGCGGCGTTCGCCGAATTCGTCGACAAGGGTTTCATCGCCGGACGAGTCGAGGACATCGCCAAGCGCATTGGTGTCACCAAGGGTACGGTGTACTTCTATTTCGAGACCAAAGAGCGGTTGTTCGAGGAGGTCATGGTAAGCGTTTCGGCAGCCATAGCGAGCGATATTGCATCCATTCCGCTCGATACGCGGGGAACCTATGTCGACCAGTTGAAGAATTTCATTCTTTCCGTCTATGGCATGTTGGCCAAGCACCCGGAAGGTCGCGAAATGGTTCGACTTCTCATTGCTGAGGCGCCCCGCTTCCCGGAGTTGACTGAAAAGCATCACGATCATTTCATTGGCCCGGGCGTGGCCGCTATCAAACGAATTGTCACCAATGGCATCGCTGCAGGTGAGTTCACTGATTCGGCGTTGGCTGACTTTCCGCAGTTAGTGATGAGCCCTATCCTGGTGTTGACCTTTGGGCAGTTGCGTTTTGCAGGGCGTAGGCCCATTGACCCAAGAAAGTTCATCGAAGCCCACCTTGAGTTGGTGATCAACGGATTACGGGTGAGGTGTTGATGTTCTACTGCAGCGCTGCGGCTGCGAGTCGATACATGAAAAACAATGCCAGCGAGGTCCCTAAAAATGTGAAACGAGTAGCCCAAAGCAAGGTCGTGCTCAGCGTGGCATCCATATTTTTATGGGTATACGGATTTAATGGTTGATGGGGCACCTTCACCCCATCAATCTGATACCACCCTCAGATGGTTGATAGATCGACTCCGTAGTTGAGTTCCTCTGCGAAGTCCGGCAGTCCGTAACCGATGGTTTTCTTGTAGAAAGGAGAGACCTTCGCAGTCGGTGCCTTCTTCTTGTGCTTCGTGGTGTAGAGCATTCGTGCCCGCATCACCTCGAAGGAGTAACCGCGCCCTTCACGGTTCTTGTCCTTGGCCAGTCGGTTGATGGACTCCGTGTAAGCGTTGGTGACGGGCATGTCCGTCTCGAAGTAGGTCATGGTCTCTTCGCGCCAGTTTCCCACTGCCCTGACCAGATCGCTCCAGACTTCCTTTTGGCCCTTCGGGATGGTGGCTATCCACTCGTCCAGGGCGGCTTCTGCCTGGAGCCGTGTGGTGGCGTCCCAGATGCCGTAGAAGCGCTCCTTGTGCTCGTAGGCGGCCAGCAGTTGCGGGAACGCGCCTGTCCAAGTCTCCATGATGAGGCGCTCCCGGTCTGAGACTTCGTGAGCGCGTTTCAGCAGGATTTTCCGGTCTCCCTTGAGAGTCCGGCTCTGGGACGGTTTCAGCTCCTTTCTGAGGCCCTTGCGCACTCTCTCTAGGGCATCGTTGGCCATGCGCACCACATGGAACTTATCGACCACGATACGGGCCTGGGACAGCACAGCCTTGACCGCTGCCCGGTAGGGGTTCCACATGTCCATGCTGACGATCTCGACCTTCTGCCGGTCTTTCAGCTTCATCAGGTAGTTGGTCACCACGTCCTGGCGGCGGGTGGCCAGCAGGTCGAGCAGGGTTCGCTCCTCAATGTTGGTCAGAATGCAGCGGTAGCGCTTGTTCAGGTATAGCTCGTCAATGCCCAGGATGCGGGGCGTCTCGAAGCGGTGCCAGCGCCCCAGGAACTCGGCGCGGGCGTTGAAGATGTCGCGCACCGTCTTCTCGTCCAGGCCGGCCTGTGCCGCCACAAAGGTGTAGGGGTGGTTGAAGGATTCCTTCTCCACGTACTCATGCAGCCGCAGTGTCATACGGAATCCGTCCACCATCTCCGGTAGCTGGGGCCTGAATGTTGTCTTGCAGGCCCGGCAGGTGTATCGGCGGCGGACCACCCAGAGAGTGACCCGCTTGCCGTGGATGGGCAGATCACGATAGGGAACGTCACGCTTGCCGAACCGTACGAACTCACCCTGCACGCCGCATTCCTCGCAGGCGATGGGATCGGGCACGTCCACCTGGAAGTGCATTTCGTCGTCGGTTGATTTGCAGCCCAGTACTTGGTATTGCGGCAGGTGAAGGATGTTGTCGGGAAGTTCGGTCATGGTGTTGTATAGGCGTAGGTGTCAGTCAGATCCATCCGACTCGGCATTGGTGTTTGCTTTTTTACCCAACAAGCTGCTGGAAACGAAAAGTAAGGCACCGAGGACAATTGCAATATCAGCCAGGTTGAAGGCCGGCCAATGCCAGTCTCGCCAATAGAAATCAAAGGAATCCACAACATAGCCGCGAAAGACCCGGTCAATCAGGTTGCCCATGGCGCCACCGAGGATAAGACTGTAAGCGATGGCTTCTCCTTTATGACGATTTTCAAGGATCAGCTTGATCAGAAAAATCGAGACCACTACCGCGATTCCGATAAAAAAGTAGCGCTGCCAGCCTCCACCATTCGCAAAAAGACTGAATGCGGCACCGGTGTTCCATAGGTGCACCCAGTTAAAGAACGGGGTCACCGAAACATACTCGCCATAGGCCATTGATTGCTGCACCAGCCACTTTACAGCCTGATCAGACGCTGCCAGCAGGCCCGATATGGACAATAGGGCATACGGCGAGAGCTTTTTGCCAATAATGAGCATTGTTTAACCCTTCAACGCCAAAATGCGTCTGGCACCGTTAAGTACAATGCCCCCCGCGATGGTGCCGATAATCAGATCCGGATAATTGGAACCGGTCCACGCGACCAGGGCGCCGGCGGTGATGACCCCCAGGTTGATCACCACGTCGTTGGCCGAGAATATCCAGCTTGCCTTCATGTGCGCCCCGCCTTCCCGATGTTTGGATATGAGCAGCAGACAACTGGTATTGGCAATCAATGCGACGAATGCGATAGCCATCATCACCAGCGATTCAGGCTCACTACCGAATACAAAGCGTCTCACCACCTCTACGAGCACGCCCACAGCCAAGATCAGTTGCAGTACACCAGCAAGATGCGCGGCACGTACCTGCATTTTCACGCTATGTCCAACCGCATAAAGGGCAAGCCCGTACACCGCCGCATCGGCAAAATTGTCCAGGGATTCTCCAATCAGGCCGGTGGACCGGGCGATCAGACCGGCAGTCATTTCCACCACGAACAGAAGTGCATTGATGCCGAGCAACCAGCGCAGGGTCCCGGATTCTTGCTTAGCAGAAGCTGCCGAAAACTCGGCGGCCTTGATGGTCTCCGGATTTGCAGCGACGGTTTCCTGAAGCGAGGCGCCTAGCCCCAAGGTCTTCAGTTTCGAGGTGACGGGCTCGACCTCGCCGTCATGCACGACCTTCAGCCGGCGGTTCGACAAGTCGAAGGACAGCGCCCGAATCTCCTCAAAGCCGTTCAGGGCTAGGCGAATCATTCGTTCTTCTGATGGACAGTCCATCTTCGGCACGGCATAAACACTGACCCATCTCCCTGGCGCCTCGGAGGAGGCCTGTATATCGGTATCCGCTGCGGACGTTGCATCACCGCCACAGGCGCCACCACAGGATTTGCTCATGATACGACTCCACTTGAACAATGTTGTGGTACCATTTAAAACTATAAAGCTACTATAAGGTCAATAGAGTAAAGAATCCGTTGGGGAGGAGGCTGATGCGCATTGGTCAGTTGGCGCAGTTGGTAGGGGTCGAAACACAGACGATCCGCTTCTATGAACAGCAGGGCTTGTTGCCGCCGCCTGATCGGCAGGACAACGGTTACCGTGTCTATACCGAGAAGCATGGTGAGGGGCTGGCCTTCATCCGTCGCTGCAGAATCCTGGGCCTGTCACTGGCTGAGATTCACGAACTACAGAGCTATCAGGACGACCCTCATCAGCCTTGTACCGCCGTCAACGCCTTGCTCGATGATCACATCTCTCATGTGCGGTCGCAGATAACCGCTCTGCAAGCGCTTGAGAAACAACTCGTTTCACTGAGAGCGAGTTGCAACGATGACCGGGAAGTTGAGGCGTGTGGGGTTCTTGCTGGAATTAGCGAAGGAAACATGCACCAGCAGTAGGTGAAGCATCAACCAGATAATCCGATGAGATGCCGGTCTGTCTCACTCTCATGCAAAGGTAAGATCAACCATTTAATCCGCTTACCCGATTTTTTCAGAGAACTTCATTGGCATGATGGTGAACATCGATGCCGGTGATAGCTGGCGAAAGCCCAGTTATAGAAGGCTTCCAGCTGTTTCATGAGCGTCGCTGGGGCCCGTTCATGGTGAGCGTCGGGCTCGACCAGACCGCTGGCATAGCGACGGCAGCGATAGTGATTTTGCCCATTCGCGGCCTGAGCTATGATGCGCGCCCTTCGTCCTTGCGCCGCTGTCATCATGTCTGGCAATGCCCTCTATACCGACCTGTCGGGTTACTACGATCTGATGTGCGCGGACATCGACTACGCCGCCCAGAGTCATTGCGTACACCGCTTGCAACAACTGTTCGGCAACGGCGGCAAGCGCCACCTCGATCTGGCCTGTGGCACCGGTCCGCATGTGCGCCATTTTCTCGATGCCGGCTACTCCAGCAGCGGCCTGGACATCAACCAGCCGATGCTCGATCGCGCCGCCCAGCGCTGCCCCGAGGCACGCTTTGCCCGGCAGGACATGTGCGATTTTCAGGTCGACGAGCCGCTGGACCTGATCACCTGCTTTCTCTATTCCATCCATTACAGCGCCAGCATCGAACGGCTCAAGGCCTGCATCGCCAGCGCGCACGGCGCCCTGGCGGTTGGCGGGGTGTTCTGCTTTAACGCGGTGGACAAGCAGCGCATCGATAACGCCTCGTTCGTTGCCCACAGCGTACGGCATGCCGAAGGGCAGTTCCGCTTCAGCTCCGGCTGGTACTACCGCGGTGAAGGCGAACAGCAGGCGCTAAGGCTGCGTATCGAACGTACCCTCACCGAACAGACCGAGGTCTGGCACGACGAACACCCGATGGTGGCGGTGAACTTCACCGAGCTGCAGAGCCTGCTGGCGCCGTACTTCGAGGTGCAGGTGCTGGAGCACGACTATCAGCGGCTGGCGCCGTGGGATGGCAGCTCCGGCAACGCGCTGTTTGCCTGCACCAAGCGCTGAGGCGAGGCAGCGTCATCCTCGGCCTGGCCATTGCCTCACGCCGGCTCTTCGACGCGCTCGGCTTGCAATGAACGCTGCAGCTCGGCCACCAGCGCATCGACCTTGCCCAAGGCTTGTTTGACTGACTCGGCAAGCAGTTCACCGCCGACTTCCTGACCTTCGATGGCAATCTGGTGCACGCGGGTGATGCCGATGAAGCCGAGCGCAGTGATCAGGTTCGGCTCCAGATGGTTCATATGCGCCATCTCTCCGCCCACATCGAAACCGACGCCGCCGCGGGCCGTGAGGATCACCGCATGGCGCGGCCGGTCGGCCAGCCTGGGTGCATAGGGATCGAGCGGGTTGCTTTCATCCACGTCCACTGTGCGGCCGGGGCGCACCACCTGGTCGATCCAGGCCTTGAGCGCGGCGGGCATGCCGAAGTTGTACAGCGGCGTGCCGATCACCAGCACGTCGGCGGCGATCAGTTCATCCACCAGGCGATCGCTTTCGGCCAGGGTGTCGTGCATCCAGGCTTCGCGTTTCGGCTCGGGCGTGAAGGATGAGGCGATCCAGTCATGGCTGATGATCGAGGGCGGATTCTGGCCGATGTCGCGGTAGGTGACGACGTCCTGCGGGCGGCGCGCCTGCCACTGGCTGATGAAGCGATGGCTGAGATTGCGGCTGTGCGAACCGTGCTGATCCTTGCCGGCGAGGCCGGGGCGGGCGCTGGCGTCGAGATGCAGAATATGGGTCATGATGAGTCTCCTGCTTGAATTTGAATTCATCTGTGATTGGCAGCAGACTCAGGCTAAGGTCGCGCCGTTCGGGCGACAAACGATCAATATTTTTCGTAATGAATGAGGAAAATTCAGGCATGAGCCGGCGCCGACTCCCTCCGCCTTGCGCGCCTTCGAGGCGGCGGCACGCCATGAAAGCGCCAAGCAGGCCGCGGAAGAGCTTTCCGTTACCGCCACAGCGATCAGTCACCAGATTCGCGCACTGGAAGAATCCCTCGGTGTCGCGCTGTTCGTGCGCAAGCCGCGGCAGCTGGAACTGACCATGGCCGGACGTGAACTGCAGCAGGTGCTGGAAAGCGCCTTCGACAGCATCGGCGCCGCGGTCGAACGCCTCAGCGCAACGCCCAGCCGACAGGCCAATACCCTCAGCACCACGCCGGCAGTGGCCGTGCGCTGGCTGCTTTCCTGGGTATGCATGCTTCGCGACTCCCACCCCAATATTGACCTGCGTATCCACGCCTCGCATGAGCCAGTGGCGCTCGATGGCGTCACGGCGGATATCGCCATTCGCTACGGCGACGGCCGCTGGCCTGGTCTGGTGGCGGAAAAACTCTTCGACAACACCTTCGTCCCGGCCTGCAGCCCGTTGCTGGGCCTGCACGACGCTGCAGACCTACCCAGGCATACGCTGATTCACTTTCGTAACCAGGCAGCGATCTCCTCGCCGATGGACTGGGCCGTCTGGCAGAAACAGGCTCAGGTGCCGGGGCTGGATGTCAGTGCCGGGTTGGTGTTCTCCGACGAAACCCACGCCGTCTCGGCGGCCGTCGGCGCCCAGGGCGTGGCGCTGATGAGCCGGCAACTGATCGAGGATGAGCTGAGAGAGGGACGACTGGTGCAGCCCTTCGGCCCGGAACTGGAAGGTAAGCCGTTCTTTCTGGTGTACCCGGAGAGCCGCATAAATGACCCGACCATTCTCGCGGTGCGGGAGTGGATCATGGCGGTGCCGGGTGGGTTGTGTTCGGTGTGACGACTATCTAAGAACCCGCAGCCATGGCACCCGCTAGGCATCCGTGCCAAGATTTGCTGGTACACAAGCGAGAGAGGTGAAGCCATGGATCTGCAGAAGATCGAGGATGAAGCCCTGCATCTTTCCAAGAAGGAGCGGGCATCGCTGATCCAGTCAATGCAGCGCGCGTGAAGGCAGGCGCTCGTCGACCAACTGCTGAGCCTGCAGGGCGAGCGTGTCGAGGTGCGCGTCACGCTGTTTTTCCGCCTGTTGCATGGCGCGCTGGCCGTGCTGCTTGAGCAGGTAGGCGTGAATCTGCCTGACCTCAGTGGAGGCAAACACCGGCGCCAGGTCGGCGACCGCCACCATGCCGCTGGAGCGATAGTCGCGGCTGCTCATCACCACCAGCGCACCCTGAGCGGCCAGCACCTGCAAACCCAGGGCCTCGAACAGCGGCACCTTGCCTGCCACGCAGGCCAGCTCCAGGTGCGGGCGTCGCTCCAGCACGCGTCTTAGAAGCGCCCGGCCGATGCCCTGAGCACGATACTCGCTGTGAACCGCTAGATAGGCGAGGGTGCAGGCGGCAGCATCGTCCGGGCTCGGCAGATACAGGGCAAACCCCAGCACACGGGCCGGGTCTTCATCGTCCAGCGCCAGTAGCAACTGCACCGGGCCTTCGGCCTCGCCGTTCATGGTCTGCAGGTGCAGATGCAGCTCATAGCCGATCACGTACTGGTACAGCTGATACAGCGGATTGCTCGGCAGCAGCGGTACCGCGCTGACATCGGCGAAGTAGTCCACCACCATCTGCTGCACCTGGCTTTTCAGGGACTCGGGCGGCGGGCTGCTGAGGTGGGAAAGGGTGAACATCGGTATATGGGGTCCGCTGGAGAATGCGTGGGCCGTGGATTGTAACCCGCGGGCTGCGCGCATGATCCGTCTCCGGCTTACAGTTCGGTGCTGCTGGGTGTTGTTGCCGCTATCCGGTCGGCCGCGACTCGCCACCTGTGCGGTCATCCACCCGCGTGCTGTTGCGGCCGCCGCGCTTGGACTGATAGAGCGCGGCGTCGCCTTGTTCGATCAGTGCTGCCAGGCTGGCCGGTGGTCGGTCGAACAGCGTGGCGCCGATACTCAGGGTGACGGCCTGCGGTGTGGCGAAAGCCTGCGATGCCATGTGATTGAAGCGTTGGCGCAGCGTATCGCCCAGGGCCACGACGCGCTCAGTCGACGCATCGCCCATCAGGATGACGAACTCGTCGCCGCCCAGGCGAGCGGTGAGCGCGCGCTCCGGCAGCAGCGCGCGCAGCATCTCGCCGAGGGCTATCAGCAGGCGGTCCCCCGCAAGGTGGCCGTGGAGATCGTTGGCCTGCTTGAAGTTGTCGATATCGATCAGCAGCAGCGCGCCAGGGCGAGCCGGCGAGGTTTCCTTCAGCAGGTTGTCGGCTCTCGCTTCCAGCGCGCGGCGGTTGTATAGAGCGGTCAGCGGATCGCGAGCGGCCAGGCGCTCGATGCGTTTCTCGCGGCGCCAACGTACGGTGCCGGTCATCGACAGGGCAATCAGCATCAGGGCCATGGCACCTTCCACCAGCGACACCTGGATGATCAAACCACGAAAGGCGCTCAGGTCTATCAGCGTGCCGGGAATCACGGCGGTCATTGCTTTGGCCGCATAGAACAGGCCATGCATCAGCAATACATAGCGCAACTGAACGGCGCCCACGCTCAATGACCTGCCATGAGGGCGCAGCAGGGCGCTGGCCTTGAGGGTGACCAGGGCGACCAGCATCGAGTTGGTGAACAGCATGACTCGGGACCACAGCGGTCCCTCCGGCAGGAGCAGCATCGCCAGCCAGGCGACGAAAATCAGGTACCAGGCTCGCGAGAAGCGCGCCTCGGTGAAGCGTGCAACGCCCAGCAGGAACAACCAGTGGGCCGTGACCAGCAGGCCATTGGCGAACCAGATACCGATCAGGATCAGGCCGCTGCCGCGCAGCAGGGCAAGGGTCGAGCCGATGGCGATGGTCGCGAAGCCCGCACTCCAGAACAGCAAGGGCGACTCTCTTACGTTGCGCCACTCCACCGCCAGGTACAGCGCAGCGGCCACGGCGAGGGCGACGGTGAGGGTCAGCATGGTGGGGGCGTCGAACGCCATGTTCTGCAGGGCCTGTATGGATCGATGACGAGCGCGCGGTGGGCATCACACCGGCGGTCTTTGGGGAGCAGAGTTTAAGGGGTAGTGATGATTTTCCAAGGGCTGACGGTCGAGCAACATCGGCGTTGGGCGCTTTACCTGTGGCTTGAGCAACTCCAGTGCTGCAACCGGGCTTGGCGCGTCTCGGGTAACATGGCGCGCCCTGAACGCCGACCCGGACGCGCCTTATGCCATCGCCGAAACGAAAACACTCAGGCATCGAGCGCGAGCTGATCCGCACCCTGACCCTTGCCTGTGAAACGGCAAAAAGCGAAATCGTCGGCTTCCAATGGCTGACCCATGACGTGGACTACGAGCGGTTTCCGCAGAGCTTGCGCGTGATCTGGATGTTCGACAGCGAGGCGAGCAGGGCGCGCGCACTCGCCAGTTCGGACAAGGCGCGAATGCTGGCGCTGACGTTAGGCGCTTTCGATGAAGTGGGCATCAGCGTTTCCAACATCGCTGAACACGTAGCGTTCTCGGTCGAGCGACCGGCAAGGGGCAAGCGTGGCCAAGGACATTGAGAACCCCTGCGTGTCGCTGTGCCAGCTCAACAGCGAGCTGTGCGTCAGTTGCGGGCGCACGCGTGAGGAAATCCGCAAATGGCGGGGCATGAAACGGCCGGAGAAGATGGCCTGCGTGCAGAAGGCCGCGGCGCGGATGAAGGCGATTGCCAAGAAGAAGGGTAAAGGTCAGTAGGGTGGATGACGCTTTTTTCATCCACCGTCAGCGGTTGTCCGGGCTACTTACTAAGCCGTGCGATCACATCCTCTGATGACATGACCTCAGCATATTCGGCGCCCAGTATGGCCAACGTCAGCTCGTGCACGGTCGAGGCATCCCAGCGGGTTCCACCTGGCCCTGTTACAGGTACGGCAGTTGTGGCATCTGACGGGAGGATGATGCTGTACCCGAGCGCTTTGCCTGCGCGGACGGTGGCATCCATGCTGTTGTGAATCACAACGCCCGTCAGCACGATGCGATTTGCATTCATTCCCTTCAGCGTGGCATCCAGTTGGGTGCCTATGAACGCGCAGTTTTCATGCTTGATGATGACGGCCTCGCCCTCTATCGGCGCGACTTCCTTTTTGATGCCATTCCAGGGGCCGTGAAGGTAATAGCTGGAGGTGGGCGTCTTTTCATCGTGCTTTACGTGAAGAACTGGCCAGCCGTTTGATCGCCAGAATTGCAGGAGACGTTGGATGACGGACAGGTAACCGGGGTGACTTTTGTCATTCCAGACGGGCTGGTCGATGGCGTCCTGAACGTCGAGGATGATCAAGGGGATTGGGCTGGGCGTGTTCGGCATTTGGTGTCGTCTCCTTACGATGTGGGTGCAGTGTGCTGCAGTGTTTTTCTATCAACAACCATGGCAGCTCGATAGCTTCAGCGTTGCCGGCAGGCGTAGGGTGGATGACGCTTTTTTCATCCACCATTGCGATGGTGAGCCAGCTCTCTTCCCTTCGGCGTGAACCCGCCGCTTCTACGTTGTTGCCGATACCGGTTCCGCTCTTACAGCGGCTCACTTTTGGCAGACGCCCCAAAAGTAAGCAAAAGGTCTCTGCCCCTGCCATCCGGCCCGACTTCGTCGGGTTCCCTCGCTCCATCATTGCTCCAGGGGCACGCCGCGAAGGGCCATCCCTGGCCCATCGCGGCTCTCGCGGCATCCATGCCGCTCAACCCCTTACACAACGATTCCACTCGGCCTCCTGACGGGGCGTTTGGCGTTGCCTGCGAGATTGGCGTACCAGAATCCAAAGAAGCCCAAGCATTGCGGCAAAGCCGCAATGCTTGGGCTCTGCTTTTTTCTTTTTGTTTTTTCTGCGCGGACAGGTCAGGCGACTCGGTCTCCGAATCCCGTCAGGAGGCCGAGTGGAGGTGCTGTGGAGAGGGGCGTTTGGCATGGATGCCAAACGAGGAGTGATGGGCCAGGGATGGCCCTTCGCGACGACCCTCGGAGCAGAGCCGGAGCGAGGGGAGTTTCGCGCAGCGAAACCCGGATGCCGGGCGCGCTTTCTCTTTGGTTACTTTCTCTTTCGCGCGAGCAAAGAGAAAGTGACTCGCCGTAAGGGCGAAACCAGTAGAAGAGCGCGACACAGAAAATAAATCTGTCCCCTTTTTCTGCGAGCACTCAAGCGAAGGCCAAAACCCTATCCACTACTAACCCGAGCGCGCCCAGCGCAACGCACGGAAATCCAGAAGAAGGGACATCCAAGGAGGGCTAAGTAAGTGCCATTCAAATCTGTCCCCTTTTTCTCTAGGGTGATCAACGCACTTCGTAGCCTTTTATTTTATTGTGCCCTTGGTTTCTTCTTTCAATCGATTTAGTCGCATGTCTTTTAGGAATTCTTTGGCGAAGTTTGTTAGCTGCCAATATTCATTTTTATCTGATACCGCATGCTTGCGGCTTGATGGCTCCACTAAATTTAATGCGGCTAAGTCTGCCAGCCAATCGGTGACATTGTTTGTGGGTAATGGCCAGGTTCCTCTTATTTCCCTTTTGGGATCATCTTTGAGATGGAATGCAAGAGAGTAATTTATGTCAGTTGATGATTTTTCCTGGATTAGTTCTGGTGCGATCAATGAGAAAATGCTAAGCAGTGTTGATTTTTTCTGGGCTTCCCAGTCTTTTGAGTCGTGATAATAGATATATACTTCCACTTCGGATGTTTTGAGGATTTCTTTTATCTCCCCGTTTGATTCCGTTTTTTGAATTGTCTCTTTTAGGGTTTTCAGCTCTTCACGTAACTCGTGATTTTCTATACTTAGACGCGCTAGCTCCTTAGAAGACTCTCTGTTTTCTGCAAGGTTGGCTCTTACCCAGCCGGTTGCGGGAAACATTTTTATAGTTTTTGCCATGCTTAGAGCGACTATGCCAGGTAGATCCTCTGCCGTTTTCCAAAAGCGCACGAGTCGACCTGTTGCAGCTTTTTCTCTAAAAGACTCTAAGAGTTTTCTAGAAATTTCGTTTTGTTCCGATTTTTCATAAGGTATTTCATTAGGTTTTTCGTGGAGAAGCGCAACAACTTTAATGCCTTTTTCTATTGCGTAATCATATTCTTTTTCTGTGTAACTAATGCCTTGTGCAGTTGTTGAGCCATACCGTCCTCCGATTACTAATAGATAATAGTCGCAGTCATCTATTATGCGTTTTATGAACTCGAATTGTTCCTCGTCAGTTGCTGGAAAAAGCTCCATTCCCGCCGGTATACAGTCGAGTTCCATAAGTGTTTGAAATATTTTGCTTCGTTCTTCTTTTAGGTCGGAATAAGTAGAGCTAATAAAAACTTGATATTTCTTATCCATTTATTCTTCCTAATAAAAGCCCCGCACTAGGCGGGGCTTTTTATTTGGCTTCAACCCCAACATCCCTGGCAGGTGTAGGGTCAATCTACTCTGATGTCAGCGAGCCATCAATCCCAGCTCAACGCCCCACCAGTCTGATACTCGATCACTCGCGTCTCGAAGAAGTTCTTCTCCTTCTTCAGGTCCATGATCTCGCTCATCCACGGGAAGGGGTTGGTAGTACCTGGGTACTCTTCCTTCAGGCCGATCTGGGTCAGGCGGCGGTTGGCGATGAATTTGAGGTAGTCCTCCATCATCGCCGCGTTCATGCCCAGTACGCCGCGCGGCATGGTGTCACGGGCGTATTCGATCTCCAGTTGGGTGCCCTGCAGAATCATCTGAGTCGCTTCGTCCTTCATCTGGGCATCCCACAGGTGCGGGTTCTCGATCTTGATCTGGTTGATCACGTCGATGCCGAAGTTCAGGTGCATGGACTCGTCACGCAGGATGTACTGGAACTGCTCGGCGGTGCCGGTCATCTTGTTGCGTCGGCCCATGGAGAGAATCTGGGTGAAGCCGCAGTAGAAGAAGATGCCTTCCAGTACGCAGTAGTAGGCGATCAGGTTGCGCAGGAACTGACGGTCGGTTTCCGGGGTGCCGGTTTCGAACTTGGGATCGGAGATCGAGCGGGTGTACTTCAGGCCCCAGGAGGCTTTCTTCGCGACGCTCGGGATCTCGTGGTACATGTTGAAGATCTCGCCTTCATCCATGCCCAGCGATTCGATGCAGTACTGGTAGGCGTGGGTGTGGATCGCTTCCTCGAAGGCCTGGCGCAGGATGTACTGGCGGCACTCGGGGTTGGTGATCAGGCGGTAAACGGCCAGTACCAGGTTGTTGGCAACCAGGCTGTCGGCGGTGGAGAAGAAGCCGAGGTTGCGCATGACGATGCGGCGCTCGTCTTCGCTGAGACCGTCTGTGGATTTCCACAGCGCGATGTCGGCGTTCATGTTCACTTCCTGCGGCATCCAGTGGTTGGCGCAACCATCCAGATACTTCTGCCAGGCCCAGTCGTACTTGAAGGGTACGAGCTGGTTGAGGTCGGCGCGGGCGTTGATCATCTGCTTGTCGCCGACCTGCACGCGTGCGGAGGCACCTTCGAGGTCGTCCAGGCCTTCCTGGATGTCGAGGTCGTTCAGGGCTTTCTTGGCGCGAGCCACGGCCTCGGAGTCGTTGGCGTCGACGGCGCGGGCCTGCTCGACCGAGCCGGCAGCTTCGCTGTCGAGCTTGTCGAAGTTGGTGCCGGCGCTCTGTGCGTTGGCATTGCTTGCGGCGGCTGCTTCTGCGCCGTCTTCCTTGTCGAATTCATCCCAGCTCAGCATGGCTTGGCTCCTGCGTGAGGGCCGGCGAATAAACCGGCCTGTATGGATATACAGATAATTTGAATTATGTTCCGTTGCGTGATGCGCGCAAGGGTAAACGGGTACCACTGGTCAGCAGGCGGTGGATTGCTGGCTGACCCTTGCCCCTCGACCCGGGGGAGGAGGGGCGGGAATTTTGTGGGGAGGGGCAGGGCTCAGGTAGGAGCGGATTTATCCGCGAGCTTCGCGGCTGAAGCCGCTCCTACGGAAGAGCCTTGCCCTCTCCCTAACCCTCGGTTCGGGCTTCCTGCTTCACCCTACCTCCTGCATCCCTGCAGTCGTCTCCCGCAAGCGGGAGAGGGGACTGACTGTTGCTTTGCTTTAGAACTACATCAGACTTTCGAGCGTGCAACTGAGCGAGTAGTCGCAAGGCACCTGCTGGAGTGGAGCCCCTGAGCGTACGCATGTACGTGATGGGGGCCGCTCTAGCAGGTAACGCCGCGAATGCCGCTCAGATCCACGCGTCAGCCTTACTGACAAGCTTCGCAGTCGGGTTCGTCGATGGCACAGGCTTTGGGCACTGGCGCCGGGGCCGGGGCGGCCTGCTGGGCAGGCGCCTGGGCCTTGGCCGAGAAGCCTTCGTCACCACCGGCGGAAACCGCGTTGAGCTTGCCGGTGTTGATGGTGGACTTCTCGGTGCTGGTGGCGGCCAGGGCACGGAGGTAGTAGGTGGTTTTCAGACCACGGTACCAGGCCATGCGGTAGGTCACGTCCAGCTTCTTGCCCGAAGCGCCGGCGATGTACAGGTTCAGCGACTGAGCCTGGTCGATCCACTTCTGGCGGCGGCTGGCAGCGTCGACGATCCACTTGGTTTCCACTTCGAACGCGGTGGCGTACAGGTCTTTCAGGTCCTGCGGGATGCGCTCGATCTGCTGCACGGAACCGTCGTAGTACTTCAGGTCGTTGACCATGACGCTGTCCCACAGGCCGCGGTTCTTCAGGTCGCGCACCAGGTAGGGGTTGATCACGGTGAATTCGCCGGAGAGGTTCGATTTCACGTACAGGTTCTGGTAGGTCGGCTCGATGGACTGCGACACGCCAATGATGTTGGAGATGGTCGCGGTCGGCGCGATGGCCATGATGTTCGAGTTGCGAATACCTTTCTTCACGCGCTCGCGGATCGGCGCCCAGTCCAGCGACTCGGACAGGTCGACGTCGATGTACTTCTGGCCACGGGCTTCGATCAGGATCTGCTGCGAGTCCAGCGGCAGGATGCCCTTGCTCCACAGCGAACCTTCGAAGGTGCTGTAGGCGCCGCGCTCTTCGGCCAGGTCACAGGAAGCCTGGATGGCGTAGTAGCTGATGGCTTCCATCGACTTGTCGGCGAACTCGACGGCGGCGTCGGAGCCGTAGGCGATGTGTTGCAGGTACAGGGCGTCCTGGAAGCCCATCAGGCCGAGGCCGACCGGACGGTGCTTGAAGTTGGAGTTACGTGCCTGGTCGACGCTGTAGTAGTTGATGTCAATGACGTTATCGAGCATGCGCACAGCGGTCTTCACGGTGCGGCCGAGTTTCTCGATGTCCAGCTTGCCGTCGACGATGTGGTTGACCAGGTTGACCGAACCCAGGTTGCAGACGGCGATCTCGTCCTTGTTGGTGTTCAGGGTGATCTCGGTGCACAGGTTGGAGCTGTGCACGACACCCACGTGCTGCTGCGGGCTGCGCAGGTTGCACGGGTCCTTGAAGGTCAGCCACGGGTGGCCGGTCTCGAACAGCATCGAGAGCATCTTGCGCCACAGGTCCTTGGCCTGGATGGTCTTGTACAGCTTGATCTTGCCGTACTCGATCAGGGCTTCGTAGTACTCGTAGCGCTCTTCGAAGGCCTTGCCGGTCAGGTCGTGCAGGTCCGGTACTTCGCTCGGGCTGAACAGGGTCCACTTGCCGTCTTCGAAGACGCGCTTCATGAACAGGTCCGGAATCCAGTTGGCGGTGTTCATGTCGTGGGTACGACGACGGTCGTCACCGGTGTTCTTGCGCAGCTCGAGGAATTCCTCGATGTCCATGTGCCAGGTTTCCAGGTAGGCGCAGACCGCGCCCTTGCGCTTGCCGCCCTGGTTGACTGCAACAGCGGTGTCGTTGACCACTTTGAGGAAGGGCACGACGCCCTGGGATTTGCCGTTGGTGCCCTTGATGTAGGAGCCCAGCGCGCGCACCGGAGTCCAGTCGTTGCCCAGGCCGCCGGCGAATTTCGACAGCATGGCGTTGTCGTGGATGGCGCCGTAGATGCCCGACAGGTCGTCCGGCACGGTGGTCAGGTAGCACGACGACAGCTGCGGACGCAGGGTGCCGGCGTTGAACAGGGTCGGGGTCGACGCCATGTAGTCGAACGAGGACAGCAGGTTGTAGAACTCGATGGCGCGGTCTTCGCGGTTCTTCGGCTCTTCGATGGCCAGGCCCATGGCCACGCGCATGAAGAACACCTGCGGCAGTTCGAAGCGGATGCCGTCCTTGTGGATGAAGTAGCGGTCGTACAGGGTCTGCAGGCCCAGGTAGGTGAACTGCTGGTCGCGCTCGTGGTTCAGCGCCTTGCCCAGTTTCTCCAGGTCGTACTCTTTGAGTTTCGGGTCGAGCAGCTCGAATTGTGAGCCGGCTTCGACGTAGGCCGGCAGGGCCTTGGCGTACAGCTCGGCCATCTCGTGGTGAGTGGCGCTGGCGGTGATGTTGAGGAAGCTCAGGGCCTCGGCGCGAATGTTGTCCATCAGCAGGCGGGCGGTGACGTAGCTGTAGTTCGGCTCACGCTCGACCAGAGTACGGGCGGTCATCACCAGGGCGGTGTTGACGTCCTTCTCGGCGACGCCGTCGTACAGGTTCTTCAGGGTTTCGCGCTCGATCAGCGAACCATCGACCTCGGCCAGGCCTTCGCAGGCTTCGCGGATGATGGTCTGCAGGCGGCCCATGTCCAGCGGCTGCAGTTCACCGCCAGCGGTGGTGATGCGGATGCTCGGGTGCGGCTGGGCGATGTCGCTGCCGGCATTGGCGCTCTTGCGCTTGTTGGCCTGGGCTTCGCGGTAGATCACGTAGTCGCGGGCGACTTTCTGCTCGCCGGCGCGCATCAGGGCCAGTTCGACCTGGTCCTGAATCTCTTCGATGTGGATGGTGCCGCCGGACGGCATGCGACGCTTGAAGGTCGCGGTGACCTGCTCGGTCAGGCGCGCGACGGTGTCGTGGATACGCGACGAGGCGGCGGCGGTGCCGCCTTCTACTGCGAGGAAGGCCTTGGTGATGGCGACGGTGATCTTGTCATCGGTGTAGGGGACGACAGTGCCGTTGCGCTTGATCACACGCAGTTGGCCGGGGGCGGTGGCAGCCAGATCCTGGGAGGATTCAGCGGCCTGCGGCGCCACGGCCTGCGGGTTCTCGCGAGTAGTGTCGGTATGCATGGAGATCTCCGTGTTCTGTAATTTTTGGTTGGACGTCACGATTAGAAACCGTGCCCTGTCCGCCGTTCATTCCATTAACAACTGAGCCGCACGCGGCAGCGGGGCCGGGTACGGGGTGTCGCAAGAGCGGGCAGGGTGGACACGACTTCAAGTGCCGTCCTGGCGCATAAGTCACAGCGGGGCATTACCACACCCCGCCTACTACATATAGTGGTCGACTGGCGGATAAGACCGCTGTCTGACCGGCTCACACGCAACGTCTGGCGTTGCTGCGCGGCTGTAACCCAGGCCAGGCCTGGGTTAGGGCGAAACGGTTAGCCGGGACATCTGGAAAACCCTGTGAAAAGGGCTTGCGCGATTCGTTCTTTTTGTGTCCCGTTTTCTGCGGTAACCCAACATCTGGTGGGTGCCGTGCAATGGGGATACAAGATAGTGCGCTGTTGGAGGCATTGCAAGGCGCTAGAAAAAGAACAGCCTGTGGATAAGCTGTGAGTGCCTTGTGGGTGTTAACAGCGTAGCCCGCGTGTTCTCTGGCTCTGGCTGCTAATGACCGTTCGTCGCTCCTGGCGGAAGGTTTTCAGCGACGTGGCGAAGCTGTTCGGTGGCGCACAGACTACCACTATATATAGTGCTTTTGGCATGTGCTGTGCTTAACCAGGCGCCAGGTCTGGGCGCTGGTTTGTCGCTCGCACCGAGACGCGCTCAGCCCCTAGAATGACGGCGGTGTTTGCGGCACTTGCCGCTATGCAAAGGGGAAAGGGTGTGGAACAAGAAGCGTGGCAGATTCTGATCGTCGAGGATGACCAGCGCCTGGCGCAGTTGACCCGCGAGTATCTGGAGGGCAACGGCCTGCGTGTGGCCATCGAAGCCGATGGCGCGCGTGCGGCGGCGCGGATTCTCGCCGAGCAACCGCATCTGGTGATCCTCGACCTGATGCTGCCGGGTGAAGATGGCCTGAGCATCTGCCGCAAGGTGCGCAGCGGCTACAAGGGGCCGATCCTGATGCTCACCGCGCGCACCGACGATATGGACCAGGTGCTGGGCCTGGAGATGGGCGCCGATGACTACGTGTGCAAGCCGGTGCGCCCGCGTGTGCTGCTGGCGCGCATTCGTGCGCTGCTGCGCCGCCGTGAGGGTAGCGAAAGCGAGCGTGATGAAGGTCAGCCGCGGCGTCTGCAGTTCGGCGCGCTGGCCATCGACAGCGCCATGCGCGAAGCCTGGCTGGGCGAGCAGGGCATCGAGCTGACCAGCGCCGAGTTCGATCTGCTCTGGCTGCTGGCGGCCAATGCCGGGCGCATCCTGTCGCGCGAGGAAATCTTCAATTCCCTGCGCGGTATCGAGTACGACGGCCAGGACCGTTCCATTGACGTGCGTATTTCGCGCATCCGCCCGAAGATCGGCGATGACCCGATGCACCCGCGGATGATCAAGACGGTGCGCAGCAAGGGTTATTTGTTCGTCGCCGAGGCCGCCGAGGCGCTGCCGTTCGGTGATGCGCCGCCGATCCTGCGCGATTGATCGGGCGGCCATGAATTCCATCTTCCTGCGCATCTATGGCGGCATGCTCGCCGCGCTGGTGCTGGTGGCGCTGCTGGGCGTCGGCACCTTGCACCTGGTCAACGAGGTGCGCGGCGATCAGTACCGCGAAGGGCTGGCGCGCGGCACCTTCCGCCTGATGGCGGACAACCTGCTGCCGATGAACGAGGTGGAACGCCGGCGCGCCCTGGTGGTGTGGTCGCGTCTGCTCGGCATCCCCCTGGAGCTGCAGGCCCTGAGCGAGGTGCCGCTTGAAAGCAGCGAGCGCAACCGGCTGCAGCGCGGCCAGGTGCTGGTGCAGCAGACTGGCCCGCATTCGGCCAAGGTCTATGGCCTGCTCGACGGCAAGCAGCCGCTGCTGCTGACCGGCGAGATCCAGCAGATCAGCGAGCAGCTGGCGCGGGCCACCAACTACCTGCTGATCGACGAACTGGTGCGCTACCCGGTGCATGAGCAGCCGCAGCGCCTGGCCGAATTGAAGGCGGCCAAGCAGTTCGGCTTTGATCTGCAGTTGGTGCGGCTCGAGGAAGCCACCATCGACCTCGACCAGCGCAGGCGTATCGACGAGGGCGATACGGTGATGGCGCTGGGCAAGGGCGGCGACTCCATCTATGTGTTCTCCGGCATCGTCGATACGCCCTGGGTGCTGGAGATCGGCCCGCTATACCAGATGAACCCCTATCCGCCGCAGCTGCTGGTGCTGATCGGTGCGCTGGGGCTGAGCCTGATCGGCTTGATCGTCTATCTGCTGGTTCGCTCGCTGGAGCAGCGCCTGCGCGTACTTGAAGGGGCTGCCACGCATATCGCCAGCGGTCGTCTGGATGCGCGAGTGCCGGCTCGCGGTGCGGATTCGGTGGGGCGCCTGGCCAGCAGCTTCAACGCCATGGCCGAGCACCTGCAGACGTCCCTGAGCACGCAGCGCGAGCTGGTGCGAGCGGTGTCCCACGAGCTGCGCACGCCGGTGGCGCGGCTGCGTTTCGGCCTGGAGATGATCGCCGACGCGCCGAACGAAAGTGCCCGGCGCAAGTACATGGACGGCATGGACAGCGATATCCAGGACCTCGACAAGTTGGTCGACGAGATGCTGACCTACGCGCGCCTGGAGCAGGGTTCGCCGGCGCTGAATTTCCAGCAGGTGGAGCTCAAGGCGCTGATCGACCAGGTGATCGACGAGCTGGCGCCGCTGAGCAACAAGGTGCGTGTGGAGTGTGGTGCGGTGCTCAGCGTGCAGGCCGAGGGCGCCTGCTGGGTTGAGGCCGAGCCGCGCTACCTGCACCGTGCGCTGCAGAATCTGGTGAGCAATGCCATGCGCTATGCCGAAGGCAAGGTGCTGATCAGCTGTCAGGTCGGCTACAAGCGTTGCCGCATCGACGTTGAGGACGACGGGCCGGGTGTGCCGGAAGAAGCCTGGGAGCGCCTGTTCAGTCCCTTCCTGCGTCTCGATGACAGCCGTACACGGGCTTCTGGCGGGCACGGGTTGGGGCTGTCCATCGTGCGCCGGATCATCTACTGGCATGGCGGTCGGGCGCAGATCGGCCGCAGCGAGAGCCTCGGTGGCGCGCGTTTCAGCCTGGTGTGGCCACGGCGTCAGGGGGAGTAGGGCACGTTTGCGTGTTGGGTCCGGTGCGCATGGCGCACCCTACCCGCGATCCGTAGGGTGCGCCGCGCGCACCGGCTTATCCACTTACGGCGGGGGCGCATGGTCACGCCGCCACCGCCACCAGGCTCAGAACCTTGTTATCGAACAGCACGAACTGGCCATCCAGCTCGGCGCCCGTGCGCCAATCGGGGTGCAGGTCGATCAGCAGGCGCAGGCGCGCGCGGTCCTGGTCGATGTCCAGCAGTTCGGCGTCATGGAAATAGAAGCGCGTCAGGGTCAGCGGGTAGAGCGCCTTGAACAGGCTTTCCTTGAGCGAGAAAGTCAGGCTGATGCGCGTGGCGCGGGTCTCTTCATCCAGAGCTTGCAGGTGTTGCAGTTCGGCGGGAGTGAGGATTTCACCCTGCAGTCGTTGGGCGCGCTCGTGGGGCAGCAGGCGTTCAACGTCCATGCCGACGGTGCGCCACTGATCTCGGGCGGCTACCAGCGCGGCAGCCCAGTTGTCGCCGTGGGTGATGGAGCCGACCACGCCACGCGGCCATTGCGGCGCGCGGTCTTCACCTACAGCCGGTACGCTGGCCTGGCCAGTCACGCGGCGCAGGGCTTCGCGGGCGCACAGGCGTCCGGCCAGGTATTCGGCCTGACGCTTGGCCACGCCGCGTACCGGGGGGATATCGCAGCGAGCGAAGTCATCCTCTGCGAGCAGGGCCGGGTCGAAGCGCGTGCTGATCAGCTGCGCGCCGGCAAGCGCGTTTGGCAGCGGGTTGTGCGTGTCGAGAGGGCTGCAGCAGGCGGGGTGATGAGCGTTCATGGGCGCGATTGTGCCGCGCGGCGGACCGTGCAGTCATCCGCCGTTTACATTTCTTTGCAGGCAGGTAACAAAGCTAAACGGACGCTGGCCTCGGCTTTTGTCAGACTGCGCTGGCATTCCCCAGGGAATGCAGGTGAGGTTGTAGTCAGTGCGAGGGCACTGACGTTTTCTCCGAGTTCGAGAACGGTAGCCCGATTGGGCTGCCGTTTTTTTTCGTCTCTCATTTGCTGCTGTGGCAAGAGGCCTAGTGAGCAGTCGGTGTCTGAGGTGTCACCAGTTCGTAGGAGCCGGCTTGCCGGCGATAGCTGCGCTGATGTACGGGATCGCCGGCAAGCCGGCTCCTACAGCATCCTTTGTTTGGCGGCGCGGTACACCGAGGATTCGGCGGCATCGTGGTGCACGGCGCACCCTACGCAATGCCGAAATGCGTAGGGTGGATCACGCTTCACCGATCCACCGCTTTGGTGGATGTAAAAAGCGACATCCACCCTACACGACCCTCCCGGCCCTTCGTGTGATCGCCAAGACGTTCGCATTTGCCCTGTGGCTTTCGTGGGGGGATTTGCAGTCAAATGCCTGTGCGGGCAAATCAATCCCCCGCGAGGACCATGGACGATGACCCAACAATCGCAATTCGCCCTGCTCGGCAAGAAGCGTTTTCTGCCGTTTTTCGTGACGCAATTGCTCGGCGCCTTCAATGACAACATCTTCAAGCAGTCGCTGATTCTCGCCATCCTCTTCAAGCTCAACACCGGGGTTGACCGCGATCTGCTGGTCAATCTCTGCGCCTTGCTGTTCATCCTGCCGTTCTTTCTGTTTTCCGCCCTCGGCGGGCAGTTTGGCGAGAAGTTCGCCAAGGATGCGCTGATCCGCAGGATCAAGCTGGCCGAGGTGTTCATCATGCTCACCGGCGCCGCCGGGGTGCTGCTCGACAGTCTGCCGCTGATGCTCGCCGTGCTGTTCGCCATGGGCACCCAGTCGGCGCTGTTCGGCCCGGTGAAGTATTCGATCCTGCCGCAGCACCTCAAGGAGCAGGAGCTGGTGGGCGGTAACGCCCTGGTGGAAATGGGTACCTTCCTGGCGATTCTGGCCGGCACCATCGGCGCTGGCATCATGATGGCCAGCAGCAGTTATGCGTCCATCGTCGCTGGTTCGGTGGTGGCTGTGGCGCTGCTTGGCTATCTGGCCAGCCAGGGCATCCCGCGCGCGGCGGCGGCGATGCCGACGCTGCCGCTGGACTGGAACATCTTCCGTCAGTCCTGGGTGATCATGAAGCTCGGTCTGGGCCAGCGTAAGGCGGTGTCGCGCTCGCTGGTGGGCAACTCCTGGTTCTGGTTTCTCGGCGCGATCTACCTGACGCAGATTCCGGCTTACTCGAAGGAGTGGCTGTACGGCGACGAGAGCGTGGTGACGTTGATTCTCACCGTGTTCTCGCTGGGCATCGGCCTGGGCTCGATGCTCTGTGAGCGCATGAGTGGGCACAAGGTGGAGATCGGCCTGGTGCCGTTCGGCTCCATCGGCCTGACCCTGTTCGGCATGCTGCTGTGGTGGTTCTCCGGCGGTTTCCCGCAGGGCGCCACGCCGCATGACTGGCTGGCGCTGCTGGGCTACGGCCAGGCCTGGTGGATTCTCGGCTGCATTCTCGGCATCGGTCTGTTCGGCGGTTTCTACATCGTGCCGCTGTATGCGCTGATCCAGTCGCGTACCGCCGAGCACGAGCGGGCGCGGGTGATTGCGGCCAACAACATCCTCAATGCGTTGTTCATGGTGGCCTCGGCCATTGTCGCGATCCTCTTTCTCAGCGTCGCAGGGCTGTCGATTCCGCAGCTGTTCCTGGCCATCTCGCTGATGAACATCGCGGTCAACAGCTACATCTTCAAGATCGTCCCCGAGTTCAGCATGCGTTTTCTCATCTGGCTGCTGGGGCATTCGATGTACCGGGTGGAGCACAAGGGGCTCGACGCCATCCCCGACGAGGGCGCGGCGGTACTGGTGTGCAACCACGTGTCCTTCGTCGATGCGCTGCTGATCGGCGGCGCAGTGCGGCGGCCGGTGCGCTTCGTCATGTACTACAAGATCTACGACCTGCCGGTGCTCAACTTCATCTTCCGCACCGCCGGTACCGTGCCGATTGCCGGACGCAGTGAGGATCTGCTGATCTACGACGCGGCGTTCAAGAAGATCGCCGAGTACCTGCGCAATGGCGAGCTGGTGTGCATCTTCCCCGAAGGCAAGCTGACCGCTGATGGTGAGATCGACGAGTTCAGGTCGGGGGTCGAGCGTATTCTCGAGGAGAACCCGGTGCCGGTGATTCCCATGGCGCTGCAAGGCCTGTGGGGCAGCTTCTTCAGTCGCGACCCGCACAAAGGCATCTTCAAGCGCCTGTGGTCGCGGGTGGGCCTGGTGGCCGGTGCGCCGATTGCGCCGGAGCAGGCCAGGCGTGAGGCGCTGCAGGCGCAGGTGGCGGCCTTGCGTGGGGATTGGCGTTGACTTGAATCATGTGGGAGGGGCTTCAGCCGCGATTCGCCGCTAAAGCGCCTCCCACGAAGCTGGATTCCGGCTTTCTCAGTGGCTCAACTTGAGTCCGATCAGCCCGCAGACGATCAGTGCCACGCTGGCCAGGCGCAGCAGCGCCATGGATTCGCCAAACAGGATGATGCCGGCGATCACCGTGCCCACGGCGCCGACGCCGGTCCAGATGGCGTAGGCGGTGCCCAGCGGCAGTTCCTTCATGGCCAGGCCGAGCAGGGCCAGGCTGACCAGCATGGCGCAGACGGTCAGCAGCGTTGGCAGGGGGCGGGTGAAGCCTTCGGTGTATTTCAGGCCGATGGCCCAGCCGACCTCGAACAGGCCGGCGAGCAGCAGAATGATCCAGGACATAGCTAACCTCCAGTGAGCCCTGAAAGGGGCCGTCCCCGGGTGGGTCACCCTGCGTTCAGGGTGCGGAGGTCGTCCTCGCGTGCGCCATTATTGTGCACATTGGCGGAGCCGGGGCAAGGTGTCCCGGATCAGCGGAACTTGTTGATTCAGCTGGAGCTTTTCTCTGAATCCTGACTCATTCGACGATAAATGGTCGCCAGTAGCGGGCCGGACAGGTTGTGCCAGACGCTGAACAGTGCGCTGGGCACGGCGGCAAGCGGGCTGAAGTGGGCGCTGGCCAGGGCGGCGCCGAGGCCGGAGTTCTGCATGCCGACTTCGATGGACAGCGTCTTGCGCTGCGCCAGGGACATGCCGAACAGGCGTCCAGCCAGGTAACCCAGGCCCAGGCCGATGCCGTTGTGCAGCATCACCACGGCCATGATCAGCAGGCCCGATTCGGCGATCTTGCCCTGGCTGGCCGCGACTACGGCGGCGACGATGGCGACGATGCTCACCACGGAAATCAGCGGCAGCACCTCGACGGCGGTCTTCACCCGCTCGCCGAGCAGGCGCTGGGCGATCAGGCCGAGGGCGATGGGCAGTAGCACCATCTTGAGGATGGAGATGAACATGGCGTTGAACGACACTGGCAGCCACTCCGAGGCCAGCAGCCAGATCAGTGCCGGGGTCACGAGCGGGGCGAGCAGGGTGGTGACGGCGGTGATCGAGACCGACAGCGCCAGGTCGCCACGGGCGAACCAGGTGATCACGTTGGAGGCGGTACCGCCTGGGCAGCAGCCCACCAGAATCACGCCCACGGCGATTTCCGGCGGCAGGGCGAATGCCTGGCACAGCAGCCAGGCGGTGCAGGGCATGATGATGAACTGAGCCAGCACGCCAAGCAGCACGGCCAGCGGGCGGCGGGCGACTTCCTGGAAGTCCGCGCCTTTGAGGGTCAGTCCCATGCCGAACATGATCAGCCCGAGCAGCGGCACGATCCAGGCGGTCAGTGGCAGGAACCAGCTGGGCTGGAAGAAGGCCATGACGGCGAACAGCAACACCCAGACGGCGAAGGTGTTGCCGATAAAACGGCTGAGGGCAATCAGTGCTTGCATGGCAGATTTCCTGGCAGGTTCGGAAAAGCCGGCAAGCCTACCAGAAGCGTCCAGCGCACCAGAACTGTAGGAGCCGGCTTGCCGGCGATGCTTTCCCAAGGAATGTCGATAGAACCGATCGCCAGCAAGCTGGCTCCTACAAAAGCCCTAGAGCGGCTCTTCATCCGCCGGGTAGCGGCTGGCGGTCAGACTTTCCTTGATCTTGCGCAGGTGCGGCTGGAAGTCCACGCCACGGCGCAGGGTGACGCCGGTGGCGAGCACGTCGAGCACGGTGAGCTGGATGATGCGCGAGGTCATCGGCATGTAGATGTCGGTGTCTTCCGGCAGTGGAATGTCCAGGCTCAGGGTGCTGGCCTTGGCCAGGGGCGAGCCGGCAGCGGTAAGGCCGAGCACCGAGGCGCCATTCTCGCGCGCCAGGCGCGCCACCTCCACCAGCTCGCGGGTGCGCCCGGTGTAGGAAATGATCACGAACAGATCACCGGTGTGCGCCACCGAGGTGATCATGCGCTGCATCAGCACGTCGGAATGCGCTGACACTGCCAGGTTGAAGCGAAAGAACTTGTGCTGCGCGTCCAGTGCCACCGACGCCGAGGCGCCGAGGCCGAAGAAATGGATCTGCCGCGCCTGGATCAGCAGGTCGACGGCGCGGCTGACGTGCTGCGGGTCGAGGCTCTGGCAGGCAGTGTCCAGCGAGGCGATGGTGCTGCCGAAGATCTTCCGGGTGTAGGCCTCGGGGCCGTCGTCGGCCGATACCGCGCGGCTGACGTAGGCGGCGCCGCTGGCCAGGCTCTGCGCCAGTTGCATCTTTAGTTCCGGGTAGCCGTTGGCGCCGAACGAGCGGCAGAAACGGTTGACCGTCGGCTCGCTGACACCCGCCGCCTGGGCCAGTGCGGCGATGCTGAAGCGCGTGGCCTGCTGCGGATCATGCAGGATCACTTCGGCGACCTTGCGTTCGGCCTTGTTCAGGTCGTCAAGGCGGCTCTGGATCTGTTCCAGCAGGTTGCGCACTCGGTCCATAGGGGCTCCTAACAGGCGGTTGAACGGGCTTGGCGACAGGCGATGGGCGGTAAAACAACCGGCCTATCCTACTGATGCCGCCCCAAGGTCACCACTGACTTATCGGGTATTGTGAATAATGTTGTTGCTATAACAATATTTTTCCTTGATAAATGCAGTATCACCCGGTATTTCTAGTTCATCTTGATAAAAGAACAAACTCATGCCCGCGATGAAGCTTGAATCCTGCACCTTTGCCTTGTTCGGCGCGCTGGGCGATCTGGCCTTGCGCAAGCTGTTTCCCGCGCTTTACCAGCTCGATCGTGCCGGTTTGCTGCACGATGCCACGCGCATCCTCGCTTTGGCCCGCGAAACGGGCGAGCCGAGTGACCACCTGCGCGCCATCGAACAGGCGTTGCGCCTGCACGTGCCAGCCAAGGAGCTGACGGAAACCGACCTGACGCGGTTCCTCGCGCGTCTGAGCTACCTGAGCATGGATTTTCTCAAGGCCGAGGACTACTCGGCGTTGCTCGAGCATGTCAGCGCGCAGGATCAGTTGATCGCCTACTTCGCCACGCCCGCCTCGGTGTATGGCGGCATCTGCGCCAACCTGGCCGCCGTCGGGCTGGCCGAGGGCACGCGGGTAGTGCTGGAAAAGCCGATCGGCCATGACCTGACGTCCTCGCGTGCGGTCAACGATGCCGTGGCTCAGGTGTTTCCGGAGAACCGCGTCTATCGCATCGACCATTACCTGGGCAAGGAGACGGTGCAGAACCTGATTGCCCTGCGTTTCGCCAACAGCCTGTTCGAAACCCAGTGGAACCAGAACCACATCTCCCACGTGGAAATCACCGTGGCCGAGAAGGTCGGTATCGAAGGGCGTTGGGGTTACTTCGATCAGGCCGGGCAACTGCGCGACATGATCCAGAACCACCTGCTGCAGTTGCTTTGCCTGATCGCCATGGACCCGCCCAGCGACCTGTCGGCCGACAGTATTCGTGATGAGAAGGTCAAGGTGCTCAAGGCGCTGGAGCCGATCAGCGTCGAGCAACTCGGCCAGCGCGTGGTGCGCGGCCAGTACGTGGCCGGCAGCAGTGATGGGCGACCGGTGCCGGGCTACCTGGAGGAAGAGAACTCCAATACCCAGAGCGACACCGAAACCTTCGTCGCCCTGCGTGCCGACATTCGCAACTGGCGCTGGGCCGGCGTGCCGTTTTACCTGCGCACCGGCAAGCGCATGCCGCAGAAGCTGTCGCAGATCGTCATCCACTTCAAGGCGCCGCCGCACTACATCTTCGCCCCGGAGCAGCGTCAGCTGATCGGCAACAAGCTGATCATCCGCCTGCAGCCGGACGAGGGCATCGCCCTGCAGGTGCTGACCAAGGATCAGGGCCTGGACAAGGGCATGCAGCTGCGCAGCGGCCCGCTGCAGCTGAGTTTCTCCGATACCTACCGCAGTGCGCGCATCCCTGATGCCTATGAGCGTCTGCTGCTTGAAGTGATGCGCGGCAACCAGAACCTGTTCGTGCGCAAGGACGAGATCGAGTACGCCTGGCAGTGGTGCGATCAGTTGATCGACGGCTGGCATCGTCTCGGCGAGGCGCCGAAGCCCTACACCGCCGGCAGCTGGGGGCCCATGGCGTCGGTCGCACTGATCACCCGAGATGGCAGGAGTTGGTATGGCGATCTCTGAACTGAAACTGCCGCCAGGCGTGCAGGCTTGCCCGCACGATGGTGCCGAGCAACTGGCTCAGGCCTTGGCCGTGCGTGTGGCCGATGCGTTGCGCCAGGCCATCGCCAGTCGCGGCCAGGCCACCCTGGTGGTGTCCGGCGGTCGCAGCCCGGTGCCGTTCTTCGAGGCGCTGGCGCAGCAGGCGTTGCCCTGGGCGCAGGTGCTGGTCAGCCTGGCCGATGAACGCTGGGTGCCGGTCAATCACGCCGGCAGCAACGAGGCGCTGGTGCGCCGTCATCTGCTGCGTGGTGCGGCCGCCGAAGCCCGTTTTCTCAGCCTCTACCAGGTTGCCGGCAGCCTCGAGCAGGCGGCCGAGCTGGCCGATGCTGCGGTCGCCGAACTGGCGCCGATCGACGTGCTGGTGCTGGGCATGGGCGATGACGGTCATACCGCCTCGCTGTTCCCGCATAGCCCCAATCTGCACCAGGCGTTGCAGCCGGACTGCGCGCGCCGCGTGCTGCCGATGCTTGCCCCGAGCGAGCCGACGCAACGCCTGACCCTGACCCTGCCGATGCTGACCAGCGCACGCCTGCCGCTGCTGGCGATCCAGGGGCAGGCGAAATTGAACGTCCTGACTAAGGCGCTGATGCCCGGTGAGATCGCCCAACTGCCGATCCGCGCCTTCCTCAATTCCTCTCTTGAAATCCATTGGTGCCCCTGACATGACTAGCCTCGACCAAGGCCAGCGCGCGCGCATGGCCGACAAAATCGCCGAGATCGACCGCATCTGCGCGCAGGCGCGGATCATGCCGGTGATCACCATCGCCCGTGAGGCGGATATCCTGCCGCTGGCCGATGCCCTGGCCGCTGGCGGTCTGCGTGTGCTGGAAGTGACGTTGCGCTCGGAGCATGGCCTGGAGGCGATTCGTCGCCTGCGCGCCGAGCGTCCCGAGCTTTGCGTGGGTGCCGGTACCGTATTGGATGAAGACATGCTCGCGGCGGCGACCGCGGCCGGTGCACAGTTCATCGTCACGCCGGGCAGCACACGCGAGCTGTTGCTGGCCGCGCTGGACAACCCGTTGCCACTGCTGCCAGGCGTGAGCAGCGCGTCGGAGCTGATGGTCGGTTACGCCCTGGGGTATCGCCGCTTCAAGCTGTTCCCGGCGGAGATCTGCGGTGGCGTCGCGGCGCTCAAGGCGCTGGCCGGGCCTTTCGGCGGGGTGCGCTTCTGCCCCACCGGTGGCATCACCCCGGACAATCTGCAGCGCTACATGGCGCAGCCCAACGTCATGTGCGTAGGCGGCACCTGGATGTTCCAGCGCGAGTGGGTGGAAAACAGCGATTGGGCGCGCATCCAGCAATGCAGCGTCGAGGCGCTGCAACTGCTTGGCTGATGCGAACGTGGCGCTGCTAATGGTGGCGGCGCCGCTGCAGAATGTCGCACCCGCTTAAAATCTGTGCCGTAGTGGTCGCTTGGTACGTCAGCTGATCCCTTGTGCTGGCTTCAACAAAAACAATTCTCCAGCGAAACCTGAAACATCCGCAGTTGGAGAATTGTCATGAACACCTGGTTCGCTAATCTCAGCGTTACCCGCAAACTCGCGCTTGGCTTCGGCCTGGTGCTGGTGCTTACCCTGGCTCTGGCCTGGACCGCCTGGAGCGGCCTGGGCAGCGTGATCCAGCGCAGCACCTGGATGAGCGAGATCACCCAGCTCAATGCAACGCTGACCAACCTGCGTATCGCCCGCCTGCAGTTCATGCTGGCAAAGGGCGACGCCGCCAGCACCGAGCGTCTGCTGACCAACCTGAACCTCTATCTCGAGCAGCAGAAGCTGCTGCTGGGGACCTTCACCAATCCGGTGAACGTCAAGCTGCTGCAGGAGCAGGACCGCTACAACCAGGATTACCAGCGTTCACTGGCGGGTATGCGTGCAGCCTACACGGCCGCCGAGCAGGCACGTGGCCAGGTCAGTAGCGAAGACCAGCAGCTGAGCGAACTGCTGGGCGCGATGCGACGCAGCGTGGAGCTGCTGCCGGAATACGACGGTCGTCGCTTCGAGCAGCTGCAGGCCCTGACGCTCACTCATGGTGAGCTGCTGCGTCTGCGTTATCTGCTTGAGCGCTATGAAAGCGCACCTGATGCCCAGACCGAGCAGGCCCTTGCCGAGCGCATCGGCACTGCGCGCAGCAGCCTCGCTGCGCTGGAGCAGGTTTTCGGTAGCGCCCAGCAGGATGCTGTGCGGCGGATCTCCACCGCGCTCGGCCAGTTCGAGCAGACGGTGCAGGCGTTCAAGGCCGCCACTGCCGATATCGCCCGTACCCGTCAGGAAATGACCGATCAGCAGGGCGAAATCGTCCGTATCAGCGAGACGCTGTACAAGTTCCAGATGGAGCGCATGGCCATCGAAAGTGCCCAGGCGCGTAGTCTGCAGATCGGCGCCACGCTGCTGGCCCTGCTGTTCGGCGTTCTGGCTGCCTGGATCATCACCCGTCAGATCACCCGCCCATTGCAGGACACCCTGGGTGCGGTAAAGCGCATTGCCGATGGCGACCTGACTGCCAGCGTGCGGGTCGATCGCCGCGACGAGATGGGCCAGCTGCAGCAGGGCATCCAGCACATGGCCACGACCCTGCGCGAGCTGATCGGCGGCATCCGCGACAGCGTCACCCAGATCGCCAGCGCCGCCGAGGAGCTGTCGGCAGTCACCGAGCAGACCAGCGCTGGCGCCAACAGCCAGAAGAGCGAGACCGACCAGGTGGCCACCGCCATGCATGAGATGTCCGCCACCGTGCAGGAAGTGGCGCGCAACGCCGAGCAGGCCTCGCAGGCGGCCAACGACGCGGACGGCCAGGCGCGCCTGGGCGACCAGGTGGTGGCCGAGGTGATTTCGCAGATCGAGCGTCTGGCTGCCGAAGTGGGGCGCTCTTCCGAGGCGATGACTGGTCTGCAGCAGGAAAGCGACAAGATCGGCAGCGTGATGGACGTGATCAAGTCGGTAGCCGAGCAGACCAACCTGCTGGCGCTCAACGCCGCCATCGAGGCTGCGCGTGCCGGTGAAGCGGGGCGCGGTTTTGCCGTGGTCGCCGACGAGGTGCGCGGCCTGGCGCAGCGCACGCAGAAATCCACCGAGGAGATCGAGGCGCTGATCGCCGGCTTGCAGAGCGGTACCCAGCAGGTCGCCGCGGTGATGCGCAACAGCCGTAACCTCACCGACAGCAGCGTCGAGCTGACGCGCAAGGCCGGCGACTCGCTGGGCAGCATCACCCTCGCGGTGTCCAACATCCAGTCGATGAACCAGCAGATCGCCGCCGCCGCGGAAGAGCAGAGCGCCGTGGCCGAGGAGATCAGCCGCAGCATCCTCAGCGTGCGCGATGTATCCGAGCAGACCGCCACTGCCAGCGACGAAACGGCCAAATCCTCGGCCGAGCTGGCGCGCCTGGGCGGCCAGCTGCAGTCCATGGTCAGCCGCTTCCGGGTTTGATTTGAGTTGGAGCCGGTGCGCGCGGCGCACCCTACGAGAATTACGCTGTTCAAACCGTAGGGTGCGCCGCGCGCACCGCCGACTATCCTGAATCTGCTGGCAAGAATTCAGGAGACAAGGAATGTCCAACTACCGCCGCGCTCGCGATGCGGGCGCCTGCTATTTCTTCACGCTGGTCAGCCACCAGCGTCGCCCGGTGCTGACCGAAGCGCCATTGCGCGCAGCCTTGCGCCGTGCCATCGAACGAGTCCGTTTACACCGTCCCTTCATCATCGAAGGTTGGATACTGCTGCCCGATCATCTGCATTGTGTCTGGCGTCTGCCTGAAGGGGATGCAGATTTTGGCTCACGCTGGTCGATGATCAAGCGCCTGACTTCTCAGGCCTTGCCGGGGTTCGGTTCGATCAGTTTGAGTCGCAGTTTGCGTCGTGAGTCAGGGCTGTGGCAGCGGCGCTTCTGGGAGCACCGTATTCGTGATGAAGGCGATTACCAGCGGCATATGGATTACCTGCATTTCAATCCAGTGAAGCATGGCTTGGTCGAACGCGTGGCAGATTGGCCGTGGTCGAGCTTTCATCGTTTGGTGAAGGAGGGTGTGTATCCAGCGGATTGGGGTAGCGATGCCAAAACGGGTGACGGTGAGTACGGTGAATGACGCGGTGCGCACGGCCTAGGCGGCCCCGCGACACCCTACGGCTTAAGCGGCGTCCGCGCGCACCGACTTTTTTCAATGTGCCTGTCTATTCTTCCATCGCCCATTCGACTACTGCATAGAACCCCGCCCTGGGTTCACTGTCAGCCGTAGGGAGACACCCTGCGCGCGACTTCGACTCGAACAAGGAGAAAGGCGATGCGTTTCATGGTGATTGTCAAAGCGACGGCCGATTCCGAAGCCGGTGTGATGCCCAGCGAAGAGCTGCTGACGGCCATGGGCCGTTACAACGAAGAGCTGGCGGCCGCTGGCGTGATTCAGGCTGCCGAAGGTCTGCACCCCAGCTCCAGGGGCGCGCGGGTGCGGTTTTCCGGGGCGCAGCGCTCGGTGATCGACGGCCCATTCATGGAGACCAAGGAGCTGGTGGCCGGCTTCTGGATCTTTCAGTGCGAGTCGCTGCAGGCCTGCATCGACTGGGTCAAGCGTTGCCCCAACCCCATGCCTGGCGAATCCGATATCGAGATTCGGCAGATCTTCGAGGCCGAGGACTTCGGCGCCGAGTTCACCCCCGAGCTGCGTGAGCAGGAAGACCGTATTCGCGCGCGCATGAGCAGTGAAAATCAAGGAGAGTAACGATGAAGATGCATGCCTATCTGATGTTCGATGGCCAGTGCGAGGCCGCCTTCAACCGCTACGCCGAGGTCTTCGGCGGTAAGCTGGAGATGATGCGCTACGCCGACAGCCCCGAGGATATGGAGGTTCCGGCCGAGTACCAGCAGCGTGTCATGCACGTCTGCCTGACCGTCGGCGATCAGTTGCTGATGGCATCCGACAATCTGCCGCAGTACCCCTATGAGGGGATCAAGGGGTGTTCCGTTTCCCTGCAGGTGGACAACGTGCCGGAGGCCGAGCGCCTGTACGAGGCATTGTCGGCCGGCGGTTCGGTGCAGATGGAGCTGCAGGCGACCTTCTGGGCAACCCGCTTCGCCATGCTTACCGACCGTTTCGGCGTGTCCTGGATGATCAACTGCATGGTCGATAGCCAGCAGGGTTGACGGCGAGTTTCTCGGCAAACGTAGCCCGGATGAAATCCGGGGAGACGAGACTGCGCCTTCGCGACTGAAACGGAGTGCCGCCCAGCCGCTCCTACGGCCTGATTGGTCCGTAGGAGCGGCTTCAGCCGCGAAGAGCTTTCTAGCTCACCAGCGTCAGCGGCTCGGGCTCTTCCTGTACTTGCACGCCCGCGAGGAACTCCTCGCCCCAGCGGCGAATGTCGTTGTAGCAGACGATATCGAACAGCTCGCGCAGGCGCGCCTGGGCCTCGCTCTTGGGCAGGTTCAGCGCCAGGTAGCAGGTCTGCGCCAGATCGGCCGGATCATGCGGGTTGGTCAGCAGCGCGCCCTTGAGCTCGGCCGCCGCGCCGGCGAACTCCGACAGCACCAGCACGCCACGTCCGCCGAGCAGGCCTTGCGCGGCGACGAACTCCTTGGCTACCAGGTTGAGGCCATCGCGCAATGGGGTGATCCACATGACATCGGCCATGGCGTACCAGGCGCTGACTTCCTCGAAGGGCAGGCTGCGGAAGAAGAACTGCAGCGGCGTCCAGCCGATGCGGGCGAAACGGCCGTTGATGCGGCCGACTGCCTGTTCGATCTGCGTTTGCAGTTCGTCGTACACCCTCATCTCGCGTGCCGCCGGTACGCACACGGTGACCAGGGTGACCTTGCCGATCAGCTCGGGGTTATCGGCCAGCAGGCGCTCGTAGGCGTTGAGCTTTTCCAGAATGCCCTTGGTGTAATCGAGGCGCTCGACCGAGAGGATCAGCTTCACGCCTTTCATTTCCTCGCGCAGCTGGCCCATCAGCTCCTTGATCTTTGGTGCTTCCAGCGCATTGCGTACGCGGTCGATGTCCAGCCCGACCGGGTGCGCGCCGAGCTTGACCTGGCGCGTGCCGGTGTCCAGCGCGGTGGTCATGCGCTCCAGGCCCACGGCGCAGCCATAGGTGATGAAGCGCGGCGCGCAGCTCTGCCGCTCCAGGGTCTTGAGCGGGAATACACCACGGGCGACGTCGACGAAGTTCTCCACCTGACGCGGAATATGAAAGCCGATGTAGTCGCACTGCAGCAGGCTGCCGACGATCTGCCGGCGCCAGGGCAGCACGTTGAACACGTCGGCCGAGGGGAAGTAGGTGTGGTGGAAGAAGGCGATGCGCAGGTCCGGGCGCAGCTCGCGCAGGTAGGCTGGCACCATCCACAGGTTGTAGTCATGCAGCCAGACGATGGCGCCTTCGGCGGCCTCCAGCGCGGTGCGTTCGGCGAAGGCGCGGTTGACCTTGAGGAACACCTGCCAGTCGTCCTCGTTGAATATCGCGCGTTCCCAGAACGTATGCAGGGTCGGCCAGAAGGCTTCCTTGGAGAAGCGCTTGTAGAAGATGTCGACTTCTTCCTTGCTCAGCTTGACCCGCGCGGCGGTGAGCTTGGGATAACGCTCGGCGTCCACCGTGGTGTGGCTGTCGAACGGCTCATCGCCGTCCTCGTGTACGGCCCAGGCCACCCAGGAGCCGGGACGGCCGTCGCCGAAGAAGCTGAGCAGGGTGGGAATGATGCCGTTGGGCGAGGTCGGGCGGCGACGCTGCAGCTTGCCGGCGGCATTGCGGTATTCCTCATAGGGCAGGCGGTGATAGACCATCACCAGTTCGGCCTTGCCTGGTTGCGCGGCCTGGCGACGTTCGGCTGCGATGCCGTGCTCGCCGAGAAAGCCGAAATGAGCGAAGGCTTCGAGAATGCCGCCGCAGCCAGGGCGGCTGGCATGCAGGGTGCGCGAGTGGTTGGCGGTGGCTTCCAGCAGTGCGGTTTCCGACTGACCGACGCATACACCGTGGAAACTGGCGCTGAGCATGGACAGGTCATTGAGCGTATCGCCGGCTGCCAGTACCTGGTCATGGCTCAGCTCCAGCCAGTCGGCCAGGGCCTGCAGGCTGCTGCCCTTGTTCACGCCCTTGGGCAGGAAGTCCAGGTACAGCTCTGCGGAGTACAGCAGGTCGCAACCCAGCTCATCGGCGATCTCGCGCAGCGCCGGGTTGACCGCCTGTTCAGGCGTGCAGAAGTAGGAGCAGCGGCGCGCCTGCGGCACGTCCTGACGCTCCAGACCGAACGGCTCGATGACGCTGGCTACCTGGGTTTCGCCGGGCCAGCGGGCATCGACCACGCTTTGCAGCTGTTGGATCGGTTGCAGGCTGTCGCCATGCACCAGCGTCGCGCCGACGTCGGCGATGATGTAGTCCGGCTGCGGCAGCGTCGGGTCGGCCAGCAGCGGCAATACCGCCTCCAGGCTGCGCCCGGTGACGTAGGCGAGCTTGATCTCGGGGTGGGCGGCGATGGTCTGATAAAGGCTCAGGCGATCTTCGGGGTCGCCAGCGAGAAAGGTTCCATCCAGATCGGTAGCTAATAGCATCGTTGTTTCTCCAGAAGTGGCCACTGCGGCTCGGCGCGAATGCGCGCGGCCGAGGGGCCGGGTTTCTGGCTGCTTGGGGTAGGCTCAAGGCCTTGCCGAAACAGCCTTTAAGAAACCGTCCAAAGACTGCTGCGCGTCGGCCATGCTGCGTTGAAGTCGAGCTCAGAATGCTCATTTACAGCACGTAAACTCCGCTTCTTCGCTCGACTTCGCCTTGCCTGGCTCTAGCTCGCGAGTCTTTGAACAGGTTCTATGACTTCAGGACTGAATCGTCTCCTCTGTCGATTCGTGGGGCGGCGCATCGGGCATCAGCTCCAATACCGTGGGGCTGGTGCGCAGCATGGGCGTGAAGTGCGCAGCGTCGCCGCTGACCAGATCGCTGACATGGCGCAGCCGGTAAAAGGTGTAGGCGGCCAGCAGGCCGAGGGTGCAGGCGAAGTACAGCGGCAGTGCGCTGGCACCCAGCTGCTCCATCAGCAGGCCGGCCAATAGCGGCCCGCACACCGAGCCGATGCCATTGACCATCAGCAAGCTGGCGGAGCCGGAAAGAATCTCGTCGCTGTGCAACTGGTCGATCAGTTGCGCGACGGCGATGGGGTAGATGGCGAAGGCCAGGCCGCCCCAGATAAAGATCGCGCCGAGCAGCAACGGGCCGGCTGGCAGCAGGCTCATGATCAGCGCCAGGGCGACTGCCAGTATCACCACCCAGAGGAGTACCTGGCGCCGGTCGTGGCGATCCGAGTAGATACCGATGGGCCATTGCAGCAGGGCGCCACCGAGAATGGTTGCGGTCATCAGCAGACCGACGCCGGACGTATCGAAGCCGGCCAGGCTGGCGTAGACCGGCGCCATGCCCCAGAAGCCGCCCATGGCAAGGCCGGAGAGGCCGGCGGCGATTATCGCCAGCGGCGCAATATTCCATAGTTGGCGCAGGTTGCTCGGCGGTGTCTCGGGCAGGCTCGGCTGTGCCTGACGGGTGAGGGTAATGGGCATCAACGCGGCGCTGATGAGGATGGCGGCGATGGCGAACAGGGTGAACTGCACCGGGTCGGCCAGGTGCAGCAGTTGCTGGGCCAGCGCCAGGGCGCCGAGGTTGACCGCCATGTACACGGCGAACACCTGACCGCGCTTCTCGTTGGGTGCCTGGGCGTTGAGCCAGCTCTCGATGACCATGTACAGCGTCACCAGTCCCAGACCATAGAGCACCCGCAGGCCCAGCCAGACCCAGGGATTTATCAGCAGCAGATGGAGCAGGGCAGCGATGGCAGCCAGGGCGGCACAACAGGCGAACACGCGAATGTGCCCGATGCGTTTGACCAGCGGAGTCGCCAGCCAGGTACCGAGGAGGAACCCGACGAAATACCCGGACATGATCAGTCCGAGCATCGTGGTGGAGTAGCCTTCGGCGACGCCACGCAGGGTCAGGAGGGTGTTGAGCAGACCATTGCCAAGCAGGAGTAACGCGACCCCGCTCAGCAATGAACTGATGGGGGCAATCAGGGACCACATGCAAACTACCCTAGGGAACTGTGCCCCTGATAGCAAGCATGAAGTACGCCATGTTTTTTGCGTTTCGTTTTTATCTGTTTGATTTTTAACAGTTATTTTTGCTGATGAACGGTCGTGCAATTTTCTGGCGGCAAGCGTTGCCCCATCATGGTGCCTCGTTCACGATTTGCAGAGGTGCCAGCGGCTGCTCCGACTCTTGCAGCGTGCGGTTGATGCGTACGATGAAATGGTTGATTTCCTCGCGATCACGCTGCTCGCTCAGATGGCGCTCGGCGGTGTCGCGCACACTGCGTGCATGGCGCAGCAGATCGGCGCGTTGCTCGCGGCTGGCAGGACGATGCAGCAGGTTCTTGAAGGCCTGCAGCAGGCTGACCAGTACACAGACATCGGTGGCGCCGTAGGCGCGTATCGGCCCCAGCAGTTGCAGCAGCAATTGGTCCAGCGACAGTTCCTGGTAGCACAGCCGTGGTGGCTCGTCGGGCAGGCTGGCGAAGTCTCGCTCGGACAGCGCCAGGCGCCGACTCAGCAGCACGCTGAGCAGATCCACCGTCTTGATCGCCGTGCCCGGATCGTTGATGCCGGGGCTCAGTGCCTTCACGGCGATCTCCGACATCTGCCGGCAACCGAAGAAGTAATGGGTGCTGGCGTACTCTTCAATGAAGAAATCGAAGCAATCGAGCAGTTGCTGGCAGACGGCTTCATCCAGCGGACGTTCCAGGCGAAACAGCGGATGGCCCTCGCTAACGAAGAAACCGCGATGGGCGAGTACCGTCATCCGTACCTGATGGCGCTGCAGCAGCGTGTTGACCTCTTTGACGTTGAGCTCCTTGAAGTAGCCGTTGCGCTGCGCGTGAACGGTGATCCACTCACTGTCATCCGGCCACTGGGGCGCGGCGTCGCGCGAAGCTGGACTGCCGCCGCAGGCATCGAGCTTTTCCAGGCTGGTGTTGTAGAGGTTGCCAAGGATGTGCTCGACCTGAATCGACTGCGAAATCGAGCGGATGAAGTGCACGAACAGGCCCAGGCAGACGATGCCCAGGGCCAGGGTTATGAGCACGCCGAGGCTGGGTATCCGCTCATTGTTGCCCTGCTCGATGGTGGTGATCAGCAGCAGCGCGTAGAGGATGGTGCCGAGGTAGAAGCCCAGGGTTTTCTGGTGCCCCTTGTCGCTGACCAGGCCGGGAATCACCCGTGGTGACAGCGATGCGGCTGCGTTGTTGAGCACCACCATGACCATCGAGAAACTGAACACCATCAGTGACAGAATACCCGTGACCAGCGTGCCGAGAATCAGCCTGGCATTGTCTGCATTGCTTACCAGGCCGAGATCGACGTGATCCTTGAACGCCATCATCCACGGCTGGTACTCGGCAGCCATGGTCAGCAGGCACAGCAGGAAGAAGCCGCTGGCGATCAGCGTCGGGTAGAACGCCAGGCTGTGGATGATGCGCTGGTAGGCACGAAAGAGGATGTTGCTGGGTACGGCCATTGGCGAATCCGTCGTGAATGGCGATGACCGCACTATAGCTGTGAAGCTGGCAGGCGGCGGTCTCTAAGACCAGCCGCCTGCTGACTCAGTTCACGCAGACCCGAGCGATGGCGTCGGCCAACTGGTCCAGCCGGCTGGCATCCAGGCCGGCGACGTTGGCGCGGCCGCTGCCGACCATGTACACGCTGAACTCCTCGCGCAGGCGTTGCACCTGCAGCGGCGACAAGCCGGTGTAGGAGAACATGCCGCGTTGCTCGGCGATATGCGCGAAGCGCTCGCTCAGACCGTGCGGTGCCAGCGCCTCGACCAGGCCGCGGCGCAGGCTGGCGACGCGCAGGCGCATGCTTTCCAGCTCGTCCAGCCACAGCGCCTTGAGTTCTTCGTCGCCGAGAATCTGCGCCACCACGGCGGCGCCATGGGCCGGCGGCGTCGACCACAGGTTGCGGGCGATGGAGGCCAGCTGACTGCGGATGTCGACGAGCTTTTCGGCGTCGCCGGCGCAGACGATCAGGGCACCGGTGCGCTCGCGATACAGGCCGAAGTTCTTCGAGCAGGAACTGGTGATCAGCAGCTCCGGCAGTTCGGCGGCGAACAGGCGCACGGCCCAGGCATCTTCTTCCAGGCCATCACCGAAGCCCTGGTAAGCGAAGTCGATCAGTGGCAGCAGCTCACGCGCCTTGACCACCTCCAGCACGCGCTTCCAATCGCGCGGAGTGAGGTCGAAGCCGGTGGGGTTGTGGCAGCAGGCATGCAGCAGCACCACGTCACCCTTGGGCAGGTGGGTGAGGGCGGCAATCATGGCTTCCACGTCGAGGCGATTGTCGGCGCCGACGTAGGGGTAGTGACCGACCTTGAGCCCGGCTTCGGCGAACAGGGTTTCATGGATCGGCCAGGTCGGATCGCTCAGCCAGATACCACGCCCCGGCAGGCAGTGACGAATGAAATCACCCGCCAGACGCAGGGCGCCGGTGCCGCCCGGTGTTTGCGTTGCGCCGGCGCGCTGCTCGGCGAGCAGTGCCGAGTCAGCGCCCAGCACCAACTGGCTCAGGAGCGTGCCGAACGCGGCGTCGCCATGGCCGCCGATGTAGGTCTTGGTTTGCTCTACATCGATCAGGCGCTGCTCGGCCAGCTTCACTGCGCGCGGGATCGGCGTCAGGCTCTGGGCGTCCTTGTACACGCCGACGCCGAGATCCAGGCGCGCCGGATTGCTGTCGAGGCGATAGGCTTCCATCAGGCTGAGGATAGGGTCGCCCGGCACGCGGACGATCTGGGCGAAATGGCTCACTTGCGGCCCTCGGCGCTGGCAGCCAGCACATCGGTGCGCGCGGCCATGATGAAGTCGTTGCGGTGCAGGCCGCGCATCTCGTGGCTCCACCAGGTGACGGTGACCTTGCCCCATTCGGTGAGCAGTGCCGGATGGTGACCAACCTCTTCGGCGATGGCGCCCACGGCGTTGGTGAAGGCCAGGGCATGGCGGAAGTTCTTGAACAGGTACACGCGCTCCAGCTCCATATGGTCGCCGCGTACCTCGATGTTCCAGTCGGGGATCTCGCGGATCAGCTCGGCCAGTTCTTCATCGGTCACTTTCGGCGCATCGGCGCGGCAGGCTTCGCATTGGGCTTGGGCAAGGCTCATTGGGGTTCTCCTGGGTAAACAATGTAATGACAGTAGTTGATCATCGAGTGTAGGAGCCGCGCCCTCGCGGCGAATCGCGGGGGCAACGCCGATAAGGGAGTCAGGCCACAATCGTTTCGCGCCGGGGGCGGCGCTCCTACAGGGCGATGCATCGCACCAAGGTGTAGGAGTCGCGCCCTCGCGGCGAATCGAGCGGGCAACGCCGATGATGGAGTAAGGCCGTAATCGTTTCGCGCCGGGGCGGCGCTCCTACGGGATGTTGGATTGCACCATCGTGTAGGAGCCGCGCCCTCGCGGCGAATCGAGAGGGCAACGCCATTCGTGCGTAATGGGACGTCACGGTCTACGCGGCTTTCGGCGGAAACTTCGGCGCGTGTAGGCCCAGCGCCATGGCCTGATGCACCAGCGCCATGATGTCTTCCTGAGCCAGCTCGAACAGGCGCTTGAGCTCGGGCAGGACGAAGTACACCGGCTGCAGGATATCGATGCGATACGGCGTGCGCATCGCTTCCAGTGCATCGAAGGGCTGGTGTTCGGGCACGTCGGACAGCGCGTAGAGGGTTTCCTTCGGCGAGGAGAGGATGCCGCCACCGTAGATGCGCCGGCCGGCCGGGGTGTCGAGCAGGCCGAACTCGATGGTCAGCCAGTACAGCCGCGCCAGGTAGACGCGCTGCTCTTTCGTGGCCTTGAGACCGAGCTTGCCGTAGGTGTGGGTGAATTCGGCGAACCAGGGATTGGTCAGCAGCGGGCAGTGGCCGAAGATCTCGTGGAAGATGTCCGGTTCCTGCAGATAGTCCAGCTCCTCGGGCTTGCGGATGAAGGTGGCGACGGGAAACTGCTTGCTGGCCAGCAACTCGAAGAAGGTCTGGAAGGGGATCAGCGCCGGCACTCGTGCCACGCGCCAGCCAGTGGTGGATTCGAGCACACGGTTGATCTCGCCAAGCTGCGGAATGCGCTCCAGCGGCAGGCCGAGCTGTTCTATACCGTCCAGGTATTCCTGGCAGGCGCGGTTCTGAATCACGTCCAGCTGGCGAGTGATCAGGGTGTTCCACACCTGATGTTCGCTTTCCGGATAATGGATAAAGCCACTCTCGTCCGGTTCCCGTGCCAGGTACTGCGTACTCTTCATCGCTGCCTCCTTCAGGGGGCTGTTGTTCTTGTCTTGACCCGAGCATGCCGGCGATTGCTCGAGTTGAAAGCAGGCTGATGAGAGGCGGTGCCTTGCACAGCGCCCAGAAACTGTAAAATTTTGATTACGATTTTGTTGGAATGGCGAATATCCAGCTTGCTGGTTGGTTTTACTGTCACATATTCTTGACGAAAATTATGCCGCCATCGTCGATTTCTGTGACCGGCGGTGGCCACAACAATAAGACCAAGACGCTATTCACGGCCTCGCGAGCTAGAGCGATACAAGGCGAAAACAAGAGAGGAGCGGCCGGGGTCGCGGGCGACTGTACTTTTGTACATGAGCATTCCGAGCTTGTTTTTAACGCAGTAGCGCCGACGCGCAGCAGGCCGTGGATGGCGTCTAACAAGAGCCTGAGCCATGCGTATCAAAGTCCACTGCCAGAACCGTGTCGGCATCCTGCGTGACATCCTCAACCTGCTGGTCGACTACGGCATCAACGTCGCCCGTGGCGAAGTCGGGGGCGAGCAGGGCAACGCCATCTACCTGCACTGCCCGAATCTGATCAACCTGCAGTTCCAGTCGCTGAGGCCGAAGTTCGAGGCCATTGCCGGCGTATTTGGCGTCAAGCGTGTGGGGTTGATGCCCAGCGAACGGCGTCACCTGGAACTCAATGCGCTTCTCGGTGCGCTGGATTTCCCTGTGCTGTCCATCGACATGGGCGGCAGCATAGTCGCCGCCAACCGCAGTGCCGCGCAGTTGCTCGGTGTGCGCGTCGACGAGGTGCCGGGCATGGCGCTGTCGCGCTACGCCGAGGACTTCGACCTGCCGGAGCTGGTGCGCGCCAACAAGACGCGGATCAACGGGCTGCGGGTGAAGATCAAGGGCGATGTGTTCCTCGCCGATATCGCCCCGCTGCAGAATGAACACGACGACAGCGAGGCGCTGGCTGGCGCGGTGCTGACCCTGCACCGCGCCGACCGCGTCGGTGAACGTATCTATCACGTGCGCAAGCAGGAGCTGCGTGGCTTCGACTCGATCTTCCAGAGCTCCAAGGTGATGGCGGCGGTGGTCAAGGAAGCGCGGCGCATGGCGCCGCTGGATGCGCCGCTGCTGATCGAGGGTGAAACCGGCACCGGCAAGGAATTGCTGGCGCGAGCCTGTCACCTGGCCAGCCCGCGTGGGCAATCGCCGTTCATGGCACTCAACTGCGCCGGCCTGCCCGAGTCCATGGCCGAGACCGAGCTGTTCGGCTACGGCCCCGGCGCCTTCGAAGGCGCGCGCCCGGAAGGCAAGCTTGGCCTGCTGGAGCTGACTGCTGGCGGCACGCTGTTTCTCGACGGCGTCGGCGAGATGAGCCCGCGTCTGCAGGCCAAGCTGCTGCGCTTTCTGCAGGATGGTTGCTTCCGCCGTGTGGGCAGCGACGAGGAGGTGTACCTGGACGTGCGGGTGATCTGCGCCACGCAGGTCGACCTGTCCGAACTCTGCGCCCATGGCGAGTTTCGCCAGGATCTCTACCACCGCCTCAATGTGCTCAGCCTGCACATCCCACCGCTGCGTGAATGCCTCGACGGTCTGGCGCCGCTGGTCGAGCACTTTCTCGATTCCGCCAGCCGGCAGATCGGCTGCGCGCTGCCGAAACTGGCGCCGCAGGCCTTCGAGCGCATGGCCCATTACCATTGGCCGGGCAACGTGCGGCAGCTGGAGAACGTGCTGTTCCAGGCGGTTTCGCTGTGTGACGGTGGCACGGTAAAGGCCGAGCATATCCGCTTGCCGGACTATGGCGCGCCGCAGCCGTTGGGCGAGTTCTCGGTGGAAGGCAGCCTCGACGATATTCTCGGCCGCTTCGAGAAGGCGGTGCTGGAGCGGCTGTTCCGCGATCATCCCAGCAGCCGCCAGTTGGGCAAGCGCCTCGGTGTTTCCCATACCACCATCGCCAACAAGCTACGGCAGCACGGGTTGGGGAAGGACTAGGCGTAGGGTGCGCCGCGCGCACCAATGCTCCGCTGGCCGTGGCTGATGCCTGCAATTTTCGGTGCGCACAGCGCACCCTACGGTTTTCAACGACCGCCGCGCCAGGCCGCAACCACGCGCTCGCGCATCGCCCGGCGGTCCTGCAGGCGCTCGATCAGTTGCTCGGCCAGGTCGAGCCAGTAGGGATCGGCCTTGGCCTGAACCACCGCAAGCCCGGAAGCGAGATTGGCCCATGCCGGAGGCAGGCGGCCGTGGCGCAGGGCGAAGCCACCATCACGGTCACGCGCCAGATAGCGTACGCGGGTGATGCCGGCCAGCAGGATACGGCCGTAGCACATCAGGCAGGGTTCGAGGCTGACGTAGAGGGTCAGATCTCGGCGGTCGACCTGCGCATGTTCGCTTTCGAGCTGGTCGAGCACCCGCATCTCGGCGTGGGCGGCGCTAGCATAGGCAGGGGCGAACACCTGATTTCGACCGTTGCACAGCAGTTCACCTGCGCCATCCACCAGCAAGGCGCCGACCGCATAACAGCCTTCCTCGACTGCCAGCAGGGCCTGTTCGCAACAGAGCCTGGCCCAGGTGTCATCGGCATGAGTGCTGGCTGGCGCCTGCTGCAACAGGGCGAGGTGTTCCGGGTGCATGCGTACCTCCAAGGCCAAAAAGGCGTCGCGGGAGTATGGCCTGCCATGTGACTGGCGCCCTACGACCTTGGTGCAATAGGCAGGGCAGGGGGCTGCGGCGACACTGAGTACGTCCCGATCATCCTGCGTGATTTGGGTGCAAGCGTTTCCGCATTCCTTTCGAGGAATGCCTTGAATGGGCGGGCGACCAATTTGGTCGCCCTTTTTTTGCCCGGAATTTTACCTGGCGCTACACACCCTGGTTCAGCCGGTCGATCAGCGCGCGCACACTGCCCGGCAGCGCATCCAGCTCGCGCACCAGCATGCTGCGTTCACGCACCGCCCAGGCCTCGTCCAGCTGCAGGATGGCCAGCTGCATGGTGCGGCTGTGCCGGCGTGCGGCCGACTCGGGAATGATGCCGATGCCGACGCCGCCTTCGATCATTCGGCAGATCGCCTCGAAGCTCGATACCTGGATACGCAGGGCCAGGTTGCCGCCGAGTTTCTCCACCTGTTCACGCAAAAAACTCAGCAGCGTGCTGCCCTCGTGCAGGCCGATATGCTGATAGGCGAGGGTGTCGTTGAAACTCACCGATTGCCGCTTCGCCAGGGCATGGCCCAGCGGCACCGCCAGCACCAGGCGGTCGGTGCTGAAGTGCAGTACCTGCAGCCCCGGCGCCTGTACGGGGCCGGCGATGATACCGAGATCCGCCGCGCCATCGAGTACGCCACGGACGATATCGCGGCTGAGGCGCTCCTGCAGGTCGACGGTGACGCCGGGGCGCTCGGCGAGAAAACCGGCCAGCACCTCGGGGAGAAATTCGGTCACTGCCGTGGTGTTGGCGAAGATGCGGATATGCCCGGCGGCGTCGGTGCCGTATTCGGTGAATTCGCTTTTCAGGTAATCCACCTGGCGCATGATCAGCCGCGCATGCTGCAGCAGGCGCTGGCCGGCCGGGGTCAGCTCGACGCCACGGCTGTCGCGGTACAGCAGGCGGCTGCCGAGCTGGCTTTCCAGTGCTTTGATCCGCGCGCTGGCGGCGGCCGGCGAGAGAAACGCCTTGCGCGCGCCCTGGGTCAGGCTGGGCGACTCGGCGATATGGATGAACAGGCGCAGGTCGGGCAGATCGAAATGCATGGTGGCCATTTCCTGAGGTCATTCGTAGGAGCCCGCTTGCGGGCGATCACTGGCGATCTGTAAAGCATCGCCCGCAAGCGGGCTCCTACAGGATTGGTGTTAAGCATATCCGAACGCTGGTTTAAATAAATGCGGATTCTCTGAACGCATGCAGCATCGCATGCTCCAGCTCACACAAGAACCGAGCTGGAACCTGCCCCATGAGTGATTCTGCTTTTTCCGCCTGGATCGGTCGTAGCGAAGAAGCCCACGACCAACTCAGCCGCAATCTGGTCAAGCGCATCGCCGCCACCTTCGGTGAAGCCACGCCGGCCCATGGCGAGGCGCTGCCGCCGCTGTGGCACTGGGCGTTTTTTCAGGAACCCATTGCCGAGAGTGGCCTGGGCGAGGACGGTCATCCGGCGCGCGGAGGCTTCCTGCCGCCGGCCGACAACCGCAACCGCATGTGGGCCGGCGGCCGTATCGAGTTCATCCAGCCACTGCGGGTGGGCGGCGAAGCCAGCCGGGTATCGACCATCAAGCACATCGAGGAAAAGCACGGCCGCACCGGCGCGCTGCTGTTCGTCACGGTGCAGCACGACTACCTGCAGGACGGCCAACTGGCCATCCGCGAAGAGCAGGACATCGTCTACCGCGAGCCCAGCCCGCCCAAGGCCAGCAGTGGCGAGCCGCTGGTCGCCGGCGATTGGCGCGAGGCGGTCACTCCGTCCAGCACGCTGCTGTTTCGCTACAGCGCCGTGACCTTCAACGGCCACCGCATCCACTACGACTGGCCCTACGTCACAGAAACCGAAGGCTACGGTGGCCTGGTGGTACACGGCCCGCTGATCGCCACCCTGAACCTGCGCGCTTTCTGCCGCGCCAACCCGCAGGCGCGCCTGCGTCATTTTGCCTATCGCGGCCTGCGCCCGCTGATCGCGCCGCAGCCGTTCGAGGTGGGTGGGCGCATCAGCGGCGAGGGCCAGGCCGAGCTGTGGGCGGGTAACGAGGTCGGCCTGGCGCAGCGCGCCGACGTGCAATTCGACTGATTAGTAGGGCGAACCGGGATGCTGATTTCGTAGGGCGGCCTCAGGAGCCTAAGCGAACAGCCCGCCGAACCATGCCAATACCGGCACCGCACCTAAGGCTCAGCTTTCTAACGGCGTACTGCTTCGCGAGTACGCCCTACATCGTTACCGGGCAGTGCCACGCCCACATGATTTCGAGGAAGACCGATGGACTACAACAATAACGAAGAACTCAATGCGATCCGTGAAGGCGTGCGCGCGCTCTGTGCGGAGTTCCCGGCCGAATACTGGCGCAAGATCGATGAGGAGAAGGGCTTCCCGGAAGCCTTCGTCACGGCCATGACCGAGGCTGGCTGGCTGTCGGCGATGATCCCGGAAGAATACGGCGGCTCGGGTCTGGGCCTGGCCGAGGCGTCGGTGATCCTCGAGGAGGTCAACCACTGCGGCGGCAACTCCGGCACCATCCACGGGCAGATGTACAACATGTTCACCCTGCTGCGTAACGGCAGCGAGGAGCAGAAGCGCCACTACCTGCCCAAGCTGGCCAGCGGCGAGCTGCGTCTGCAGTCGATGGGCGTCACCGAGCCGACCACCGGCACCGACACCACCAAGATCAAGACCACCGCCGTGCGCCAAGGCGACAAGTACGTGATCAACGGGCAGAAGGTGTGGATCTCGCGCGTGCAGCATTCCGATCTGATGATCCTGCTGGCGCGCACCACGCCACTAGCCGAGGTGCAGCGCAAGTCTGAAGGCATGTCGATCTTCCTGGTCGACCTGCGCGAGGCCATCAGCAACGGCCTGACCGTGCAGCCGATCGCCAACATGGTCAACCACGAGACCAACGAGCTGTTCTTCGACAACCTGGAGATTCCCGCCAGCAGCCTGATCGGCGAAGAGGGCAAGGGTTTCCGCTACATCCTCGACGGCCTCAATGCCGAGCGCACGCTGATCGCTGCCGAGTGCATCGGTGACGGTCGCTGGTTCATCGAGAAGTCCGCGCAGTACGCCCGCGACCGCGTGGTGTTCGGTCGGCCCATCGGCCAGAACCAGGGCGTGCAGTTCCCCATCGCCGAGGCGCACATCGAGATCGAGGCCGCCGACCTGATGCGCTGGCGCGCCTGCGAGGAATACGACGCCGGGCGCAACGCCGGGGCGGCGGCGAACATGGCCAAGTACCTGGCGGCCAAGGCCAGCTGGGAGGCGGCCAACGCCTGCCTGCAGACCCACGGCGGCTTCGGTTTCGCCAACGAATACGACGTCGAGCGCAAGTTCCGCGAAACGCGCCTGTACCAGGTGGCGCCGATCTCGACCAACCTGATCCTGAGCTACGTGGCCGAGCACCTGCTCGAGCTGCCACGCAGTTTCTGAGGCCGCGACCATGAGCAAACATACTCAACAACTGGCCGCGTTCCTTGCCGAACTGTCCTACGAGCAGATTCCCGAGCACGTGCTGGACCGCACCGAAGATCTGTTCCTCGACTGGCTCGGTTCGGCCCTGGCCAGCGAAGGCGCACGGCCGATCCCGCTGTTCGAGGCCTATGCGCAGAAGATGGGCCCGGCCGATGGCCCCGCGCGCATCCTGGTCAATGGCCGCGGCACCTCGGCGTACTTCGCCGCTCTGGTCAACGGTGCCTCCTCGCACCTGGTGGAGCAGGACGATCTGCACAACAGCTCGGTGCTGCACCCGGCCACCGTGGTCTTCCCGGCCGCTTTGGCGGCGGCGCAGGACCTGGGCAAGTCCGGCCGCGAACTGCTGCTGGCCTCGGTGGCCGGCTACGAGGCGGGCATTCGCATCGGCGAATTCCTTGGCCGCTCGCACTACCGCATCTTCCACACCACGGCCACGGTGGGCACCTTGGCCGCTGCTGTGGCGGTGGGCAAGCTGCTGGACTTCGACCAGCAGCAGTTCGTGCACCTGCTCGGCAATGCCGGTACCCAGGCTGCAGGCTTGTGGGAATTCCTGCGCGACGCCGCCGACTCCAAACAACTGCATACCGCCAAGGCCGCGGCTGATGGCCTGCTGGCCGCCTACTTTACCGAGCAGGGCCTGACCGGCGCGCAGAACATCCTCGAAGGCGAGCAGGGCATGGCCGCCGGCATGTCCCGCGATGCCGACCCAAGCAAGCTGTCGGACCGTCTCGGCCGGCGCTGGGCGCTGGTGGAGACTTCGTTCAAGTTCCACGCCTCCTGCCGCCATACCCATCCGGCGGCTGACGCGCTGCTCGACCTGATGCAGCGCGAAGGTCTGCGCCACGAGCAGATCGAGCGCGTCATCGCCCGCGTGCATCAGGGCGCCATCGATGTGCTCGGCCGCGTGACCGTGCCGCAGACCGTGCACCAGGCCAAGTTCTCCATGGGCACGGTGCTCGGCCTGATCGCCGTGCATGGCAGCGCGCAACTGACCGAGTTCGCCAACCTGGCGCTGCAGGACCCGGCCGTGGCCGCCTTCCGCGACAAGGTGCAGATGCGTCTGGACCCGGAGGTGGATGTGGCTTACCCGCAGCGCTGGCTGGGCCGCGTCGAGGTAATCACCACCGAGGGTCGCACCCTGCGTGGCGCCATCGACGAGCCCAAGGGCGACCCCGGCAACACCCTCAGCCGCGCCGAGCTGGAAGACAAGTTCCGTCGCCTGCTGGCTTTCGCCGGCCAGCGCAGCAGCGATGAGGCCGGCGTGCTGATCGAGCGGGTCTGGCGCCTGCGCGAAACCGACGACCTGAGCCAGTTGGCCTGACCGAGGACATGGACATGAACAACGCACAACAACCACGGCCACTGGATGGCATCACCGTGGTCAGCCTGGAGCACGCCATCGCCGCGCCGTTCTGCACCCGCCAGCTCGCCGACCTCGGCGCGCGGGTGATCAAGGTCGAGCGTCCCGGCAGTGGCGATTTCGCTCGCGGCTATGACGAGCGCGTCAGCGGTCTGGCCTCGCATTTCGTCTGGACCAACCGCTCCAAGGAAAGCCTGACCCTCGACCTCAAGCAGGACGATGCGATGCAGGTGCTCGGCAGCCTGCTGGCCAAGGCCGATGTACTGGTGCAGAACCTTGCACCGGGCGCTGCCGCGCGCATGGGGTTGTCGTTCGAGGCGCTGCACGAGCGCTTCCCGCAACTGATCGTCTGCGACATCTCCGGCTACGGCGAGGGCGGCCCGTACGAGCAGAAGAAGGCCTACGACCTGCTGATCCAGAGCGAGGGCGGCTTTCTCTCCGTCACCGGCGGCGCTGGCGAGGAGGAGATGGCCAAGGCCGGCTGCTCCATCGCCGATATCGCCGCCGGCATGTACGCCTACACCGGCGTGCTCTCAGCACTGATGCTGCGTGGCAAGACCGGTGTCGGCAGCCGCGTTGACGTGTCGATGCTGGAAAGCCTGGTGGAGTGGATGGGCTACCCGCTGTACTACGCCTACGACGGCGCCACGCCGCCGCCGCGCGCTGGCGCCGCGCACTCGACCATCTACCCCTACGGCCCGTTCCCGGCCGGCGACGGCGGCACGGTGATGCTCGGCTTGCAGAACGAGCGCGAATGGCAGGCGTTCTGCGCCAAGGTGCTGGAGCAGCCGGAGCTGGCTGGCGACGAGCGCTTTTCTGCCAACTTCAAGCGCTCGGCCAACCGCAGCGAGCTGCGTGCGCTGATCGTCGAGGCGTTCTCACGCATGAGCTCGGCGCAGGTTATCGAGCGCCTGGAGCAGGCGCAGATCGCCAATGCCCAGGTCAACGACATGGCGGGCGTCTGGGCTCACCCGCAACTCGAAGCGCGTCAGCGTTGGCGCCAGGTCGACAGTCCCAGCGGCAGTCTGCCGGCACTGCTGCCGCCGGGGCGCAACAGCGCCTTCGAGCCGCGCATGGATGCCATCCCGGCGCTGGGCCAGCACACCGATGCGTTGCTCGCCGAGCTGGGCTACGGCGCCGGCGATATCCAGCGCCTGCATCAGCAGGGGGCCGTATGAGCGATTCCGTGATCCGCAGCGCCCTGTTCGTGCCGGCGAGTCGCCCGGAGCGCATCCCCAAGGCGCTCGCCGTCGGTGCCGACGCGGTCATCGTCGACCTCGAAGACGCCGTACAGGAGAGCCTCAAGGTCGAGGCCCGGGCTCATCTCGATGCCTTTCTCACCGCCAATCCAGACGTCCGCCTGCTGGTGCGCATAAACGCCCCGGAGCATGCCGGGCACGGCGCCGATATCGAACTCTGCAGCCGTCATGCCGGTGTCATCGGCGTACTGCTGCCCAAGGTGGAAAGTGCTGCGCAGGTGGCGCGTGTGGCGGCCTGCGGCAAGCCGGTGTGGCCGATCATCGAGAGTGCAGCGGGGCTGCTGGCGCTGGCGGAGATCGCCCACGCTGAAGGCGTCGAGCGCCTGTCCTTCGGCGCCCTCGACCTGGGTCTGGACCTGGGCCTGAGCAGCGGTAGCGCCGCGGCCGAACGCATCCTCGACCAGGCCCGTTATGCCCTGTTGCTGCATTCGCGCACGGCCGGCCTGGCCGCGCCGCTCGACAGCGTATTTCCCGCCATCGAGGACCGCGACGGTCTCGCCCGCACCGCGCGCGATGCCCGCGACATGGGCTTCGACGGTTTGCTCTGCATCCACCCGACCCAGGTGGCGATCGTCCACGACGCCTTGCGCCCGACGGACCAGGAGCTGGCCTGGGCACGCCGGGTGATGGCAGCGGCCAGCAGCGGCGAAGGGGTATTCGTGGTCGACGGCCAGATGGTCGACGCCCCCGTACTCGGTCGCGCTCGTCGTCTGCTGCAACGCGCAGGAGAACCGTAGGAGCCCGCTTGCGGGCGATGCTTCTCAGCAGATCGCCGGCAAGCCGGCTCCTACAAAAAACGGCTGGCTGCCGAGGCAGTCAGCCACCTTGTAACCACGTACCAACCTACAAAAACAATGAGGTAACGTCATGTTCAAACTCACCGCCAAGGCGCTCGCCTGCGCCGCCATCTTCTCTTGTGCCGGCCTTGCCCAGGCTGCTGATGCGCCCATCCTGATCAAGTTCGCCCATGTGGTGGCAGACAACACCCCCAAGGGCCAGGGCGCACTGCTGTTCAAGCAACTGGCCGAAGAGCGCCTGCCAGGCCGGGTGAAGGTGGAGGTCTACCCCAACTCGTCGCTGTTCGGCGATGGCAAGGAGATGGAGGCGCTGCTGCTCGGCGACGTGCAGATGCTGGCGCCGTCGCTGGCCAAGTTCGAGCAGTACGCCAAACCGGTGCAGATCTTCGACCTGCCATTTCTGTTCGACAACATGGAGGCGGTCGATCGCTTCCAGGCCAGCCCCGAGGGGCGTGGATTGCTGACTTCCATGGAGGACAAGAACATCACCGGCCTGGCCTACTGGCACAACGGTCTGAAGGTGATGTCGGCCAACAAGCCGCTGCGCGATCCGTCCGATGCCCGGGGGCTGAAGTTCCGCGTGCAGGCGTCGGCGGTGCTGGAGGAGCAGTTCAAGGCGGTGCGCGCCAACCCGCGCAAGATGAGTTTTGCCGAGGTCTATCAGGGGCTGCAGACCGGCGTGGTCAACGGCACCGAGAACACCTGGTCGAACTACTTCAGCCAGAAGGTGCACGAGGTGCAGAAGTACATGACCGAGTCCGACCATGGCCTGATCGACTACATGGTGATCACCAACACCAAATTCTGGAAGGGTCTGCCGGATGACGTGCGCAGCGAGCTGGAAACCATCATGGCCGAGGTTTCGGTCGAGGTGAACAAGCAGGCTGACGAACTCAACCGCACGGCCAAAGAGGATATTGCCAAGGCTGGCACCACCGAGATCATCGAGCTGACCCCGCAGCAGCGCGCCGAATGGCGTGAGGCGATGCGCCCGGTGTGGCAGAAGTTCGAGAAGGAGATCGGCGCCGAACTTATCCAGGCGGCAGAGAAGTCCAACCAGGGTTGAGTGTTCCCCCTGGCATGAAAACGCCCGGCTTGTGCCGGGCGTTTTCATGTCGAATGAGGGCGTCGCGGCTAAAGCCCCTCCCACATTATTGCGTCAGCCCCTGACCGCGATTGGCTGTTGCAACTCAGCGCAGACCCTAACGCCGCGACGGTGTGACCTCATTACCCGTGTAGGAGCTCCGCCTCGGGGCGAAGCGATTGCAGTCATTGAGTGACTTTAGCGTTGGCAATGGCATTCGTCGCGGGGCGCGACTCCCACGATAAGCATCAACTCCGTGCTTTGGGGCTTAGCCTCTGGGGGCAGGCGATGTGGGACGGCTAAAGTGGTATACCGACGGACCGACGCTATCTTGTGGGAGGGGCTTTAGCCGCGATTTGGCAGCCGAGCCTCAGAGCCCGGCCTCCTGCATCCACTTCGGCTTGGGATAGCGGCGATCGGATTTGCCCGCCTTGAGGATGGCACCCGGCACCTCGTGGCCGATCAGGTCCGGCAGGGTAGCGGCGGCGTCGAGCAGGGCATCGAGGTTTACACCGGTATCCAGGCCCATGCGCTGGAACATGTGCACCAGATCCTCGGTGCAGATATTGCCGCTGGCGCCCGGTGCGTAGGGGCAGCCGCCTAGGCCGCCGAGGGAGGCGTCGAAGCGGTCGATGCCGGCGTTCAGCGCTGCCAGGGCATTGGCCAGGCCCATGCCGCGGGTGTTGTGAAAATGCGCGGTGAATACCGCCTCGGGCCAGCGCTGCAGCGACTCGCGGCAGATGCGCTCGACCTGTGCCGGGTCGGCCATGCCGGTGGTGTCGCACAGGGTCACGCCCTGTACGCCGATCTCCAGCAGACGCTCGGTCAGTTCATATACGCGCGTCTCGGGCACATCGCCCTCGAAGGGGCAGCCGAAGGTGGTCGACAGCGAGGCGTTGATGAATACGCCGCTGCCGCGCGTCACTTCGATGATCTCGGCGAACTGCGCGAGCGATTGCTCCGGCGTCATGCGCAGGTTGGCCAGGCCGTGGGTGTCGCTGGCGGACATCACCAGGTTGATCTCATCCACTTCGCACGACAGCGCGCGCTCACAGCCCCTGACGTTAGGCACCAGTACGGTGTATTCCACGCCTGGCACGCGGGCGATGCCGCGCATCACCTCTTCGGCATCGCGCAGGTTAGGGATAGCTTTGGGCGAGGTGAAGGAGGTGACCTCGACCTTGGCCAGACCGGTGTGGGACAGGCGATCGATCAGGGCGATCTTGTCTTCGGTGGGTACGAAGGACGCTTCGATCTGGAAGCCGTCGCGGGTGGCGACGTCCTGGATATAAAGGCGTTTGCTCATGGTGTGATCCCGGTTGCTCGAGGCGTAGGGTGCGCTGTGCGCACCGGCTTGTAAGGTGTGGATGTCGTGGTGCGCATGGCGCACCCTACGAAGCTGTCGTGGGTGGTGGTCCCCCGAACGGGGGCTCAGCCGCCCTTGCATCCCGCGCGGCTCAGATGATCCCGCGCTCGCGCAGGCCGGCGACCTGTTCCGCGCTGAGGCCGAGGCCGGCGAGGATGTCGTCGTTGTGCTCGCCCAGTTGCGGGCCGCCGGTGCCGATGCGACCCGGCGTACGGCTGAGCTTGGGCAGTACGCCCGGCACCTTGAGCGGGCCGACGCTGGTCTGCACCTGCTCGATCATCTGCCGCGCCAGGTAGTGCGGGTCGCTGACGATATCGGCGGCGGTGTAGGGGTAGCCGGCCGGCACGCGGGCGCCCTTGAGCGCTTCGATCACCTCATCGCGGCCACGCTGCGCGGTCCATTCGGCGATGGCGCCGTCGATCAGTTCGGCATGCTGGCTGCGTCCATCGTTCTGCGCCAGGCGCGGGTCGTTGCCCAGGTCGTCGCGGCCGATCAGGCTCATCAGGCGCTTGTAGATGCTGTCGCCATTGCCGGCGATCAGCACGTAGCTGCCGTCCTTGCAGGGGTAGGAGTTGGACGGGGTGATGCCGGGCAGGGCGCTGCCGGCCGGCTCGCGGACGTAGCCGAAGGCGTCGTATTCGGGAATCAGGCTTTCCATCATGGCGAACACCGACTCGTACAGTGCCACGTCGATCTCCTGGCCTTCACCGCTGCGCGCCCGCTCCTGCAGGGCCAGCAGCACGCCGATCACGCCGTACAGCGAAGACAGCGAGTCGCCGATGCTGATGCCGACGCGCACCGGCGCCTGGCCGGGGTAGCCGGACAGATGGCGCAGGCCGCCCATGGCTTCGCCGATCACGCCGAAACCGGGCAGGTCGCGGTAGGGGCCGGTCTGCCCGTAGCCGGAGATGCGCAGCATGATCAGCCGTGGGTTGATCGCTTTCAGCGCCTCGTAGCTCAGGCCCCAGCCTTCCAGCGTGCCGGGGCGGAAGTTCTCCACCAGCACGTCGGCCTCGCTCACCAGCTTACGCACGATGTCCTGGGCTTCGGCCTGTTTCAGGTCGAGGGTCAGCGAGCGCTTGTTGCGCGACTGCACGTGCCACCAGAGCGAGGTGCCGTCCTTGATCTTGCGCCACTTGCGCAACGGGTCGCCGACACCCGGCGGCTCGATTTTGATCACGTCGGCGCCGAATTCGCCGAGCAGCTTGCTGGCGAAGGGACCGGCGATGAGCTGGCCCATCTCGATCACCTTGAGCCCCTGCAGGGCCATGTTGCTGGTGTTGTTTTGAGTCATGGTTGCACCTGATTTGCCTGTGCGTTTCTCGTGGTGCGCAGGATGGCGCAGCGGCGCGGTGCCGACAATTGCCCAATGGCCAAGCTAGGCTTCGCGTATCACGAAGTGGCATGCTGTAAATCAGCCTTCTGGCAGCCTAGCTTCGCCAGGCACGAAATGGAGAACCCATGCGCCGCATCGATTTCGTCACCCTCAAGCTGTTCGTCGCCATCGCCGACGAGCGCAGCCTGACCCGCGCCGCCGAGCGCGAGCACCTGGCCCTGGCGGCCGTGAGCAAGCGCGTCAGCGACCTGGAAAACCAGCTTGGCATCGCGCTGCTCTATCGTCAGCCCAAGGGTGTCGAACTGACCCCCGCCGGCCACGCGCTGCTGCATCACGCGCGCAACATGATGGACAACCTCGAGCAGCTCAACGCCGACCTCAGCGAGTTCAGCGAAGGGGTCAAAGGCCATGTACGCATCCACGCCAACACCTCGGCGGTGATCGAATTTCTGCCCGAGGATCTGGCCAGCTTCAGCCGCCTGCACCCGCAGGTGAAGATCGACCTGGAGGAGCGGGTCAGCAGCGAAACCATCCGCGCCGTGCGCGAGGGCTTGACCGATATCGGCATCTTCGCCGGGCATGTGCCGGCCGAGGATCTGCAGGTATTCACCTACCGCCATGACCAACTGGTGCTGGTCACTCCGCGCGAGCATCCACTGGCTGAGCGTGACGGCCTGTTCCTGCGCGAGGCGGTGGGCTACGACTTCATCGGCCTGCAGCAGGATGCCTCGCTGCACGGCCTGTTGCAGCATTCGGCGCACAGCCAGGGCGTGGCCCTGCGCTTGCGTATTCAGGTACGCAGTTTCGAAGCCATCTGCCGGATGATCCACACCGGCATGGGCGTCGGTGTGTTGCCGGACCTGGCGGTGCGTACCTACCTGCCGGCGCTCGATGTGCGGGTGATCCCGCTGCACGACCCCTGGGCGCGGCGCGAACTCAAGGTGGCGGTACGTAACCAGGACAACCTTTCGCTGACCGCGAAGCAGATGCTCGATCACCTGAGAAACAGCGGTGTGGCGGGGGAGGGTTCTGCGCTGCCTTCGTGAATGCCGAAGGCTCGGTTGTTCAAATGTGAATTTCAGCCGGGGGGAGGGCGGAGTAGAGTCCGGGCCAATCGACGGCGATCCGCCCTCGACGCTCAGACAAAAACAACAGGAGCCTTCCATGAAGTTTTCTTTCGTCCGTCGTGGCCTGGCCGGTGTGCTCGCCGGTTGCGCACTGCTTGGCGCACTCTCGGCACACGCAGCCGATCCGATATTGATCAAGTTCTCCCATATCACCGCTGATAGCACGCCGAAGGGCCAGGGCGCGCTGCTGTTCAAGAAGCTGGTGGAGGAGCGCCTGGCCGGCAAGGTCAAGGTCGACGTCTATGCCAACTCCTCGCTGTATGGCGATGGCAAGGAAATGGAAGCGCTGCTGCTCAACGAAGTGCAGATGCTGGCGCCGGCGCCCTCCAAGCTGGAGCAGTACACCAAGCAGCTGCAGCTGTTCGACATGATGTTCCTGTTCGATGACGTTGCCGCCGCGCAGCGCTTCCAGTCTTCGGACAAAGGCAAGGCGCTGCTCAAGTCGATGGAGAGCAAAGGCATCACCGGCCTGGCTTATTGGCTCAACGGCATGCGTCAGCTCACCGCCAACAAACCGCTGGTCGAGCCAAGCGACGCCCGCGGGCAGAAATTCCGCGTGCAGCCGTCCGATCTGCAGGCCGCGCAATACAGCGCCCTGCGTGCGGTGCCGCGCAAGATGGCCTTCGCCGAGATCTATCAGGGCCTGCAGACCGGTGTGGTCAACGCCCAGGACAACCCTTGGTCGAACATCTACTCGCAGAAGTACTTCGAGGTGCAGAAGTACATGACCGAGTCCAACCATGCCATCGGCAACTACCTGCTGATCACCAACACTCAGTTCTGGAACGGCCTGCCGGCGGACATCCGCAGCGAGCTGGAGCAGATCGTCGACGAGGTGACCGTCGAGGTAAACAAGCAGGCCGAGGCGCTGAATACCGAAGCTCGTCAGGCCATCGTCGCTACCGGCAAGAGCGAGATCATCACCCTGACGCCCGAGCAGCGCGCCGCCTGGCGTGACGCCGTACGTCCGGCCTGGAAGAAGTTCGAGGCCGAGATCGGTGCTGACGTGATCGAGGCTGCGCAAGCCGCCAATCAACAGTGAGCCCCATGACCGCCCCGGGCCCACGTACCTGGGGCGGTCTTTCATTCGCCGTCGCCTAAGGCGGCGTTTGCCAATGACGAATATCGCGCCGGTCCAGGCTCGGTTAGATTCGTCCGACTCCTGACAATCACAAGAACCTCGCGGAGATGCCATGAACGCCTTGCGGCGCGTCTGGGAGCACTTCGAGGAAGGCTTTATCGCTTTCCTCCTGGCGGCCATGACGCTGATCACTTTCGTCTACGTGATCCTCAACAACTTCTACACCCTGTTCTATTGGCTGGGTGACCATTTCGGCGGTAACGAGTTTCTGCTCGGTATCGGCGACGCCATTCTCGACATGGCCCAGGCGATGACCTGGAGCAATGCCCTGACCAAGGCGCTGTTCGGCTGGCTGATCTTCTTCGGCCTGGCCTATGGCGTGCGTACCGCCGGCCACATCGGTGTCGACGCCCTGGTCAAGCTCGCCCCGCGCCACATCCAGCGCGTCATTGGCGTAATTGCCTGCTCGGCCTGCCTGGGCTACGCCGGCCTGATCGCGGTCGGCAGTTTCGACTGGGTGCACACCCTGTTCATCGCCGGCATCGGTGCCGAAGACCTCGGCCACTACGGCGTGCAGCAATGGCATATCGGCATGATCGTGCCGTTCGGCTACGCCATGGTGTTCGTCCGCTTCCTGGAAATCCTCGTCCGTATCCTGCGCAACGAGCAGACCGGCCTCGGCCTGGCTGACGAAGCCGCCGATGCGCTGAAAATCAATGAGCACGAGGAGCCCAAGCAATGACCGTTCTGTTCCTCTTCCTGCTGCTGTTCTTGCTGATGTTCATCGGCGTGCCGATCGCCGCCTCGCTCGGCCTCGCCGGCTCGATCACCATCATGCTGTTCAGCCCCGACTCGGTGCGTTCGCTGGCGATCAAGCTGTTCGAGACCTCCGAGCACTACACCCTGTTGGCGATCCCGTTCTTCCTGCTCTCCGGTGCGTTCATGACCACCGGTGGCGTGGCGCGTCGCCTGATCGACTTCGCCAACGCCTGCGTCGGTCACATCCGTGGCGGCCTGGCCATCGGTGCGGTACTGGCGTGCATGCTGTTCGCTGCGCTGTCCGGTTCCTCGCCGGCGACCGTGGCCGCAGTGGGCTCGATTGCCATCGCCGGCATGGTGCGTTCCGGTTACCCGCAGGCCTTCGGCGCCGGCATCGTCTGTAACGCCGGTACCCTGGGCATCCTGATTCCGCCGTCGATCGTAATGGTGGTGTACGCCGCCGCCACCGAGCAGTCGGTGGGCAAGCTGTTCATGGCCGGGGTGATTCCAGGTCTGATGCTCGGCCTGGTGCTGATGATCGCGATCTACATCGTCGCGCGCATCAAGAAGCTACCGGCCCTGCCGCGCGCCAGCTTCCGCGAGTGGCTGCGTTCCGCCCGTGAAGCGTTCTGGGGCCTGCTGCTGATGGTGATCATCCTCGGCGGTATCTACACCGGCATGTTCACCCCGACCGAGGCGGCGGCCGTGGCCGCGGTGTACGCCGGCTTCGTCGCCCTGTTCGTGTACAAGGACCTGAAGATCCGCGAGTGCCCGAAGGTGCTGCTGGAGTCCGGCAAGCTGACCATCATGCTGATGTTCATCATTGCCAACGCCATGCTCTTCGCCCACGTGCTGACCACCGAGCAGATTCCGCAGACCATCACCGCCTGGGTGGTGGATCTGGGTCTGCAGCCCTGGCAGTTCCTGCTGGTGGTGAACATCGTGCTGCTGATCGCCGGTGCCTTCATGGAGCCGTCGGCGATCATCCTGATCCTGGCGCCGATCCTCTTCCCGATCGCCATGCAACTGGGCATCGACCCGATCCACCTGGGCATCATCATGGTGGTGAACATGGAGATCGGCTTGATCACGCCGCCGGTGGGGCTGAACCTGTTCGTCACCTCGGCGGTAACGGGCATGCCACTGACGGCAGTGATCCGCGCCGCGCTGCCATGGCTGATGCTGCTGATCAGCTTCCTGATGGTGATTACCTACATCCCGGCCGTCTCCCTGGCGCTGCCGAACTGGCTGGGGATGAGCTAGGCAGCCGTCGATACCGCGTCTACCTCTGCGCCCGGCCTTGTGCCGGGTTTTTTTATCTGCGCGCCTCGACGTATCCATGACGCTGTTGAATTGGCTCGACATATGCCAGGCAGGGCTTCAAGACCATGGTCTTAGAGCGGTAAGACCATGGTCGAATGGCCTCACGAAGGGTCGGGGGATACAAAAGGCACCATACAAAAACAACTCCCCGTCGAGGTGATTCCATGAGTGCTGCGTCTCTTTACCCTGTGCGTCCCGAAGTGGCCGCGCGGACCCTCACTGACGAGGCCACCTACAAGGCCATGTACCAACAGTCCGTGGTCAACCCCGAGGGTTTCTGGCGCGAGCAGGGCAAGCGGATCGACTGGATCAAGCCCTACGACAAGGTCAAGCAGACCACCTTCGACGATCACCACGTCGACATCAAGTGGTTCGCCGACGGTACCCTGAACGTCTCCTACAACTGCCTCGACCGTCACCTGGAAGAGCGCGGCGACCAGATCGCGATCATCTGGGAAGGCGACGATCCGTCCGAGCACCGAGAAATCACCTACCGCGAGCTGCACGAACAAGTGTGCAAGTTCGCCAACGCTCTGCGCGGCCAGGACGTTCACCGCGGCGACGTGGTGACCATCTACATGCCGATGATCCCGGAAGCCGTGGTGGCCATGCTGGCCTGTGCGCGCATCGGCGCAATCCACTCCGTAGTATTCGGTGGTTTCTCGCCGGAGGCTCTGGCCGGGCGCATCATCGATTGCCAGTCCAAGGTGGTGATCACCGCTGACGAAGGGCTGCGTGGCGGCAAGAAAGTACCGCTCAAGGCCAACGTCGACGACGCCCTGACCAACCCCGAGACCCGCAGCATCCAGAAGGTCATCGTGGTGCAGCGCACCGGTTCCGAAATCAAGTGGAACCAGCATCGTGACATCTGGTACGAAGACCTGATGAAGGTTGCCGGCAGCGTCTGCGCACCCAAGGAAATGGGCGCTGAAGAAGCCCTGTTCATCCTCTACACCTCCGGGTCCACCGGCAAGCCCAAGGGCGTGCTGCACACCACCGGCGGCTACCTGGTATACGCCTCGCTGACCCATGAGCGCGTGTTCGACTACCGTCCGGGCGAGGTCTTCTGGTGCACCGCCGATATCGGTTGGGTCACCGGCCACACCTACCTGGTCTACGGGCCGCTGTCCAACGGTGCCACTACCGTGATGTTCGAAGGCGTACCGAACTATCCGGACGTTTCCCGCGTGGCCAAGATCGTCGACAAGCACAAGGTCAACATCCTCTACACCGCCCCGACTGCCATTCGCGCCATGATGGCCGAGGGCAAGGCCGCGGTCGAAGGCGCCGATGGTTCCAGCCTGCGTCTGCTCGGTTCGGTCGGTGAGCCGATCAACCCGGAAGCCTGGCAGTGGTACTACGAGAACGTCGGTCAGAGCCGTTGCCCGATCGTCGACACCTGGTGGCAGACCGAAACCGGTGCCTGCCTGATGACCCCGCTGCCGGGTGCCCATGGCCTCAAGCCGGGCTCCGCTGCACGTCCGTTCTTCGGCGTACAGCCGGCGCTGGTGGATAATCTGGGCAACATCATCGAAGGCGCTGCCGAAGGCAACCTGGTGATCATCGATTCCTGGCCGGGTCAGGCACGTACCCTGTACGGCGACCACGACCGCTTCGTCGACACCTACTTCAAGACTTTCCGTGGCATGTACTTCACCGGTGACGGTGCGCGCCGCGACGAAGACGGTTACTGGTGGATCACCGGCCGCGTCGACGACGTGCTCAACGTATCCGGCCACCGCATGGGCACCGCCGAGATCGAGAGCGCCATGGTCGCCCACCCGAAAGTGGCCGAGGCTGCAGTGGTCGGTGTACCGCACGACATCAAAGGGCAGGGCATCTACGTCTACGTCACCCTCAATGCGGGCGAGGAAGCATCGGAGCAACTGCGTCAGGAACTGCGTAACTGGGTGCGCAAGGAAATCGGCCCGATCGCCACGCCGGACGTTATTCAGTGGGCTCCGGGCCTGCCGAAGACCCGCTCGGGCAAGATCATGCGCCGTATCCTGCGCAAGATCGCTACCGCCGAATACGATTCTCTCGGCGACATCTCCACGCTGGCCGATCCTGGCGTGGTGCAGCACCTCATCGACACGCATCGCCAGATGCAAGCCGCCTGCGCCTGATCGGCAACGGCAACCGAAAGCCCCGCCCGGCCACAAGCCCGGCGGGGCTTTTCATTTCCGGATGTCAGGATTTGCTTAAAGTTGTACATAAGATTTAATTTGTACAATTGTTGTATCGATATGCATAGTGGCGCAGTGCCAGTCGGTGCAGTCGAATGACGCACCTCTGTCCGTTCATCCCTGACGACTCAGAGGTCTCCCCAATGCTTGCCAATCTCAATATTTCCCAGAAGCTGTACGCGGGGTTCGGCGTCGTTCTGCTGATCATTCTGCTGCTGGTGCTGTCCACCTGGCGTGGCTTCGACCAAGTCGAGCGTGCGGTGCGGCTGAATATCCACACCTATGACGTGATCAACGAATCTGCCGATCTGCTGGCCAACCTGATCAATATCGAAACTGGTGCGCGGGGATTCGTCATCACCGGGCGAGACCAGTTTCTCGGCCCTATGGAATCCGGCGAGAGAGAGCTCCAGGCGCATATGGCGCAACTGCGCCAACTGACTAGGGACAACCCTGCTCAGCAGCGCCGCCTCAGCGAGCTGCAGGCCTTGCATGATCAATGGCTGGGCGAAGACATCAACGGCAATCTGGAATTGCGCCGCCAGGTGAACGCCGGCACGCAGCGTTTCGATGCTCTGGTCGAACAGGTTTCGTCAGGTAGCGCCAAGGTCAAGATGGATGCCATGCGCCGTATCTTGAGCGAGATTCAGAGCGAGGAGCGTGCGTTGCTGGAGCAGCGCACGGCGTCGATGAATGCTGCCAAGTCCGAGTCGCTGATGATCTTGCTGGTCGGCGGGCTGATCGCTGCGGTGCTCGCCATTAGCGTGGCCTTCCTCCTCTCGCACAGCATTGCCGGGCGTTTGCGGCAGGTGGTGGAGGTGGCACGCAATGTTGCCCAGGGGCGCCTCGACTCGGATATCGAGCGGGCCGGCCGTGACGAGATCGGTGTGCTGCTGGATGCCTTCGCCACCATGCAGGAAAGGCTGCGCGAGATGATCGGGCAGATCCGTGCCGGCGCGGTGCAGTTGGTTGAAGCTGCGCAGAACATCTCCAGTGCTTCCACGCAGTTGTCGGTTTCCACTCAGGAGCAGTCGCAGGCGGCGTCGAGCATGGCGGCGACGGTGGAGGAGCTGACCGTGAGCATCAATCACGTCGCCGACAACGCCAAGGAAGCGCATGGGCTGTCCAGCGACTCGGGCAGGCAGTCGGCCGAGGGCGGTGCGGTGATCCAGGAAACCCTCGCCAGCATGCAGCGCATCGCTGACACGGTGCAGGGCGCTGCGGCCCAGATCGCTGAGCTCGGCCAGCATTCGGATCAGATCTCCTCGATCGTCAACGTGATCAAGGAAATCGCCGATCAGACCAACCTGCTGGCGCTCAATGCCGCCATCGAGGCGGCGCGGGCCGGCGAGCAGGGCCGCGGCTTCGCCGTGGTAGCCGACGAGGTGCGCCTGCTGGCGCAGCGTACCGCCAACTCGACCCAGGAAATCACCGAGATGATCAAGAAGATTCAACTGGGCACGCGCAGTGCGGTGAGCAATATGGAAATCGGTGTGCAGCAGGTCAGCAGCGGGGTGGAGCAGGCCAGTCAGGCCGGTGATGCCATCGTCACCATTCGCCAGGCTTCCGCCAGCGTGGTCGGTGTGGTCGATCAGATCTCCCTGGCGCTGCGTGAGCAGACGGTCGCCAGTCAGGACGTGGCGCGCAATGTCGAGCGCATCGCACAGATGTCGATGGAGAACAGTGAGGCGGTGGCCGATACATCGCGCACCGCACAAGGCTTGCAGCAACTGGCGTTGTCGCTGGAAAAACAGGTGGCTTCATTCCGTTTTTGACTAGGATGACAATGACGAAGTCTCCACGTCTTGTTCGATAAGGAAGAGCCTATGGATATTGTCAGCCAGAGCATCTTTCCTCAGCCATTTCGGGCTGTGGGTTGCGCCGAATGCCGTAACGCCGAGGCCCTGGGTTTCGATTTCACAATGGCTTTTCAATTGATCGTCGATATCGAGCAGCAGCGGCCGTTCGCCTATGAAGCCCTGGTGCGGGGCTGCAATGGCGAATCCGCCGCGCAAGTGCTCGGACGGGTCAACGATGGCAACCGCTACCGTTTCGATCAGGCCTGCCGGGTCAAGGCCATCGAGCAGGCCGCCAAGCTTGGCCTGCTCGACATCCCGGATTGTCTGCTTAGCATCAACTTCCTGCCTAATGCGGTGTATCGCGCCGAGACCTGCATTCGCGCCACGCTGGAAGCGGCGCAGCGCTTTGACTTCCCGCGCGAGCGGCTGATGTTCGAGGTGACCGAAGGCGAGCAGATCCATGATGCCGAGCACCTCAAGCGGATCTTCGCCGAGTACGGCAAGCAGGGCTTCACCACCGCCATCGACGATTTTGGCGCGGGCTACTCCGGGCTCAATCTGCTGGCCGAGTTTCAGCCGCACGTGCTCAAGCTGGACATGGCCCTGACCCGCGGTATCGATCAGGATCCGGTGCGCCAGGCCATCGTCGCCGGTATCGTGCTGGTCGCGCAGCGCCTGGGTATTCGCATCATCGCCGAGGGCATCGAAAGTGTTGGTGAGCGTGATGCGCTGATCGAGCTTGGTATCCGCTACATGCAGGGATTTTTCTTCGCGCGTCCGGAAATGGACAGACTCTGCTGCGTTTGATGAAGCGTGAGATAGGCATGGGCAGGTCTTCCGTCACCTGCCCGGCCACTTGGCTTTCGTCCTGCGAGTCGATGGGGCTGCAGTGCTTCACCCGTCGGGATTAGCCCGGGGCGGCACGCGTTGGCTGTGCAGAATCATCCAGCGCAGCAGATCAGTTAGCCTGACCTGGTGATGTCTGACCATTTCCCATTGCGTGCATTCGCTGACGTAAAGCTCGACGTAACGACTGAGCACCAGATGGCAGCGGTCATCGCTCAGACGCAAATCGACCTCCCGGCAATGCAGCGATAGCGAGTCGGGATTCCTGATCCGCTGATAGAGCAGCAGCGAGTCATCAGTTCTGCTCATCGACCATTTCCGCTTCGCAGTTAACGGATGCTTCCAGTGCAGCGCCGAGCTTGCCTTCCGCGACGAACTGCGCGCGGCGTTCGGCCACGGTATCGCGCAGTGCAGCGTAGTAGTCTGGCTGCCGTTGCAGCGCGTCGGTCATGGGCAGACGCTGCGCACGACCGTCGACCGTACCGCTGACAGTGCTGACGGTGCCGAGCGTATCCAGGGTATCGCTGTTGCTGCCGAACGGGTCTATGGCAAAACCCAGTACACGCCCGGTGGCGTCGCGCAGGTTGGACGTACCGAACAGCGGCAGTTCGACGATGGGGCCGTCGGCGATATTCCACACGCCGAAGGTCTGGCCGAAATCGGCTCGGTGACGCTCCAGGCCAAATCGGCTCGACACGTCGATCAGCCCCACCACCCCCACGGTACTGTTGGTAATGAACCGCGTGGCCGTGACCATCGAGCGCTTGGGGTTGCCTTGCAGCAGATCGTTGATGAACACCATCGGCTCGCCGAAGTTGGCCGCGAAGTTATGCACGCCGCTCTGGGCGAAGTCAGGCAGCTGTCGGTAACCGCGGGCAACGGGGGCAAGCAGGTAATCGTCGAGTGCTCGATTGACCACGAATATGCTGCGGTTGACCGATTCGGCTGGGTCGTTCACCACATAGTCCGGCGTGGCGATGCAGCCCGCCGAGTCGATGACGGGGGGCGGATTACTGGCACAACCACTGGCCAGCAGTACGGTCATGGCGAGCATGATAGGGCGCGCGGCAGGGGATGCGAATGTTGTGACGGACATACGGAACACCTCGATAGGAAACTGCACCGAGGCTGCCAAGCCATTTTTGCTCGGCGATGTCCGCTCTGTTGCCAGGAGGAAGCTTTGTTGCCGGATTGAAATATATGACGGCAGGCGTTCGATGGTTTTAGATAGGCGCTCGCAAACGCATCGAGGGTGTGCAGGCCGTGAGTCGCTTGTTGCTGGTGGACGACGACACCGAAGTTCTTGCTCTGCTGAAGAAGTTTCTCGAACAGCATGGCTACAGCGTGGACGTTGCCACTGACGGACAGGCACTATGGCGCGCGCTCGAGCGGCAACTGCCGGATCTGGTGATCCTCGACGTGATGCTGCCGGGCGACAGTGGCCTGGTGCTGTGTCAGCGCCTGCGCAGCGAGCACTCGATGGCGATCATCATGCTGACGGCGATGAGCGAGCTGAGTGACCGGGTAGTGGGACTGGAACTGGGCGCCGATGATTACCTGAGCAAGCCCTTCGATGCCCGCGAGTTGCTGGCGCGGGTGCGTGCGGTGTTGCGCCGTACGGGCGAGGTACGCAGCGTGCTGCATGAGCGGCCACGGCCGATCCTGGAGTTCGCTGGCTGGCAGCTCGATGTGACCCGCCGTGAGCTGCGTTCGCCGGACAAGGTCCTGATTCCACTATCGGCTGGCGAGTTCGAACTGTTGTTGGTACTCGCCGAGCATCCGCAGCGTGTACTGAGTCGTCAGCAACTGCTCGACATGGCACGTGGTGAAGCCTATGACGCTTTCGATCGTAGCGTCGACGTGCAGGTCAGCCGGCTACGACGCAAGCTCGATGCCGAGCCCTCGCGCAGTTCGATGATTCGTACCATCCGTCATATCGGCTATCTCTTCACGCCCAGTGTGGTGGTGAAACGATGAGATGGCTGGCGCGACTCAAGGGTGGTGTCTGGCTGACGCGGGACACAGTCGCACGCTGGATCGCCCTGACCACCCTGGCGTCGATGCTGACCGCCTTGCTGCTGAGTTCGTTGTTCAGTCTGCTGGCAGGCGTATGGGCGCGTCCACCATTGTTGGAGGCTGGATTGATGGAGCGCATGGCTGGCATCGCCCGGATTGCCGATGCGCTGCCGCCCGAGCAGCGGCAGAAGGCGGCTGATGCCGCCAGCGATGAAGCCTTCAACGCCCGATGGTTACGGCAACATAGTGAGGCTCAGCTTCCGGCGATCGATGACGCTGCTTTCCGTTATGGCGCTGGCTTGTTGCAGCAATTGCTGCAGCGGCCGCAGGCCAGGATCGAGGCCTATGAGCCGAAGGACTGGCCATCGCCACGTGACGAAAGTCGTTACGTGTTGATGATCGAACTGGCCGATGGCAGCTGGATGGAGTTCTCCACAGCGTCACGCATATGGGGGCTGGAGAGGGTACCGCGCAGTCTGGTGTATCTGCTCTTGATGATGATCTCGACCCTCACCGTGGCACTGGTGGCCGCACGCTATCTGGCTGCTCCGCTGGAGCGCTTCGCGCAGGGGGCGCGGCGTTTCGGCGTGGACTTCAGGGCTCCGCCGATAACCCCGGAGGGGCCTCAGGAAATCCGCCAGGTCATCGTTGCGTTCAATGCCATGCAGTCGCGGTTACGGCACTTTCTCGATGACCGTACGCAGATGCTGGCGGCCATCTCCCATGATCTGCGCGCACCGCTGACGCGCATGCGGCTGCGTGGCGAGTTCATCGAGGATGCGGAGCAGCAGGCAAAGCTGTTCAGCGACGTCGACGAAATGCAGTCCATGGTCAACTCGGCGCTGGATTTCTTTCGTGACGAGGCTCGCCTCGAAACGGCGACGGCTTTCGACCTGAGTGAGCTGCTGCACACCATCGTCGACGACTTCAAGGATGCCGGCGTACAGGTGGCGATACAGGTGCCCAGGCGCCAGGTCTATGTCGGTCGGCCGATTGCGATCAAGCGTATGCTGGTCAACCTGCTGGAGAACGCCGTCAGATACGGACGTGAAGCACAGGTGATGCTGCAGGCCGATGACGAGGGCGTCGAAATCCGCGTGCTCGACCGTGGGCCGGGTATCCCGGTGGAGCAGCAGGAGGCGGTATTCGCGCCGTTCTACCGTCTGGAGGCCTCACGCAACAAACACACTGGCGGCGTCGGCCTGGGGTTATCGGCTGCGCGTGCCACGGTGCTGGAGCATGGTGGTCGGCTGAGTCTCGACAATAGAACGGAGGGCGGGCTGGAGGTGCGGGTGATGCTGCCATTCGCCTAGCAGCCTGTTGAAAAACTACCTGCGTTGCCATTGCTGCGTTAAAAACAGGCTGGAACGCCAGCCCGGTCAAATGCTCATTTACAGCTCGTAAAGTCGGTCGCGACCCCGGCCGTTTTTCGCCTGCTTTTGCGGGGCCGCCATCGGTATTGCACTGGCTGCCTCGGCTCGGGCTTCCTGCTTCGCTCTACCTCCTGCATCCATGCAGTCGTCGCCTGCGTTTTTCAACGGCCTGCTAGCATGGCGGCGGAGAACATCCGCCGCCAGGGGATTCAGAGCGCGCCGAACACCTTCTTCGCCAGGCTGGTAGCGGCACCGGCCGGGTTCTGGCGGATGCTGGCTTCCTGCTTGGCAATCATCTCGAACAGGCCATCGAGCGCCTGTTCGGTGACGTAGCTTTCCACCGTGCTGCTCTTGGCGTCGACCACGCCAAAACTGGCGGCCTGGCCGGCGAAGGCGTTGTACTGCTGGGCCAGACCGACCTGGTCGGTGGCCTGCTTGACGATGGGCAGGAACTTGGCGCGGATCTGCTCGCGGCTGCTCTTGTTCAGGTATTGGGTGGCCGAGTCCTGCGGGCCGCTGAGAATCGACTTGGCATCGGCCACGGTCATCTTCTTCACGGCGTCGACCAGCAGCGCCTGCGCCTGCGGCACGGCGGCCTCGGCGGCCTTGTTCATGCTCGCTTCGAGCTGATCGACCTGGGCGCCCATGCCCATCATCTTCATGGTCTTGGCGGCTTTGCCGAGTTTGCCGGGCAGCTCGATGCGCACGTCCGGGTTGTTGCTGAAGCCGCCGGGCGTGCCCAGTTGCTTGACGGCCACCTGGGCGCCCTGGATCAGCGCATCCTTGAGGCCGCCACTGGCATCCTGCTGGCTCAGGTCGGAGAGGGACAGGGCGAAGACGTTGGCCGAAAGCAGCAGGCCAGCGGCGAACGTGGTGAGGCGCAGCATGGTGTTCATCCTTGCATCGGGGGGAAATGCTGTGAGCTTAACGGAGTCTGCAGCGTAGGCAAGCCAAGCGATGGACGTGGATGGGCAGCGCGCATGGCTATGGCTATGATCAGGTCCATGAATTCACCATTGCCCCTGCGTACTCCCTGCCCACCGGGTGCCTGTGACTGCCAGCGCGACGAGCTGCTGGACAGGCCTGGCGCCGACACGCGTATCCTGCTGCTGACCCGCAGCGAGGAGCAGCGCCTGCTAGATCGCCTGGAAAACCTGCAGAGCCTGGAAGACCTCGAGCGCATGCAGCAACGCATGCTCGAGCAGTTGGGCATTCGCCTGCACATCGAGCCGGCCCATGGCGAGGTACGCAGCATGCGCGGCATCCACATGCATTTCGATGCCCATCCGGGGCTGTGCCGCAAGACGCGGCAGAGCATTCCGGCGGCGATCCGCCGGGCCATGGAAAAAAGGCCGGAAATCGCCTGGCGTCTGCTCGACGCCAACGACCTGCTGGGGGCTGGTTAGGTCGAATACGCCTCGATCGAAAACGACAAGGCCACGCATCAGCGTGGCCTTGTCGTTTGTGGCAGATGAACAGGCTAGCAGGCTGTTGAAAAACTACCTGCGTTGGCAATACTGCGTCAAAAACGGCCTCGTGCGCGAGTCCGATCAAAATGCTCATTTACAACTCGTAAACTGCGCTTTTTCGGCCGTTTTTTCCTTGTCTTGCCTGCCTCGTCTACGTTTTTCAACGGCCTGCTAGCGCTGCCAGCCGCCGCCCAGCGCCCTGAACAGATCGGCCAGCGCCAGTTGTCGATCAGTGCTGATCTGGATCAGTGTGGTCTGGTCATTGAAACTGCTGCGTTGAGCATCCAGGTAGCGCAGATGGTCATCCACACCGCCTCTGTAGCGAGCTTCAGCCAGGACTTCGGCCGCTCGGCTGGATTCGGCCAGGGCACGCCGCGCGGTTTCTTCGCGGCGCAGGGTGTCGGTGGCGGCGAGGGCGTCGGCGACTTCGCGGAAGGCGGTCTGGATGGTGCCTTCGTAGTCGGCCACGGCGGCGTCCTGACGCACTTCGGCGAGATCCAGGTTGGCGCGGTTGCGGCCGCCGGCGAAGATCGGCAGCGACAGCGTCGGGGCGAAGCTCCAGGCCCGTGAGCCGCCCTCGAACAGCCCGGACAGCTCGGTGCTGGAACTGCCCACCGACCCGGTCAGGGTGATGCGCGGGAAGAACGCCGCACGGGCCGCACCGATATCGGCATTGCGTGCCTTGAGGCGGTGCTCGCTGGCAAGAATGTCGGGGCGACGCTCGATCAGTTCCGAGCTGGTGCCGGGGGCGATGTCTTGCAGCACCATCAGCTCGTCGCGCGGGGTCGATGGCAAGAATTGCCCGGCGTCTGGCGTACCGAGCAGCAGTGCCAGGGCGTTGTCCGCCTGGCGCAGCTGGCGTTCGGTGCTTTCCCGCTCGGCCTTGGCCTGCTCGGCGAGGCCGACCGCTTCCTGATAATCCAGGGCGGTGGCGGCGCCGACTTCGCGGCGCCTGCTGACCAGCTCCAGCGAGGCCAGGCGGCTGTCCAGGGTCTGTTCCACCAGCGCCTTGCGCCGTAGCGCGCCATCGCGGGTCAGGTAGGCCTGGATCACTTCGGCAATCAGGCTGATCTGCGTGGCGCGGGTCGCTTCCTCGGTGGCCAGGTAGGTTTCCAGCGCTGATTCGGAGAGGTTGCGCACGCGGCCGAACAGGTCGACTTCGTACTCGGCCAGACCGAGGCCGACCTGATACACGCTGGTGACCTCCGAGCGGCCGGTCTGCGACTGGTCGGCCGGCAGGCGCTGGCGGTTGCCGCTGGCATTGGCATTGATCGATGGCAGACGGTCGGCGCGCTGGATGCGGTACTGCGCGCGCGCCGCCTCGATATCCAGCAGCGCCTGGCGCAGGCTGCGGTTGTTGTTCAGCGCGGTATCCACCGCGCGGCGCAGGTCCGCATCGACGATGAAGGTCTGCCAGTCCAGCGCTTGCGCGCGGGTACCATTGGCGTCGGCCACCTGCCATTCGGCTGCGACCGGCGCCTCTGGCCGCTCGTAGTGGGGCGCCAGGGAGCAGCCGCCGAGGGTGATGGCCAGGGTCAGCAGAGCGGGGCGCAGCATGAGGTGAGAGGTCATCGCGTTACTCCGCTTTGTGCAGGGGATGGTTGTCGGTTTGCTGAGGTTTGGTACGCAGCAGCGACAGCACCCAGACGAAGAAGATCGGCACGAAGATCACCCCGAGCATGGTCGCGCTGAGCATGCCGCCCAGTACGCCAGTACCCAGTGCGCGCTGGCTGGCGGCGCCAGCGCCGGTGGCGATGGCCAGCGGTACCACGCCGAGCATGAAGGCCATGGAGGTCATGATGATCGGGCGGAAACGCAGGCGTGCTGCTTCGATGGCGGCATCGCGCAGCGAGTAGCCGTCTTCCCACAGATCCTTGGCGAACTCGACGATGAGGATGGCGTTCTTCGCCGCCAGGCCGATCACGGTGATCAGGCCGACCTTGAAGTAGACGTCGTTGGGCAGGCCGATGGCGGTCACCGCCAGCACCGCGCCGAGGGCGCCGACCGGCACGATCAGCATCACGCTCAGCGGGATCGCCCAGCTCTCGTAGAGGGCTACCAGCAGCAGGAACACCACGGTGATGGCCAGGGCGAAGAGCATCACGGCCTGGCCGCTGGCGACCCGCTCCTGATACGACAGGCCGGTCCACTCGTAGCCGATGCCTTCCGGCAGTTCGGCGGCGATGCGCTCCAGTTCGGCCATGGCCTCGCCGGTGCTCACCCCGGGGGCGGCGTCGCCGGCGATGCGGATCGATGGATAGCCGTTGTAGCGGGCGATCTGCACCGGGCCTTCTTCCCACTGGGTAGTGACGAAGGCGCTCAGCGGCACCAGACCGCCGCTGTCGTTGGGCACGTGCAGCCGGAGCACGCTTTCCGGGGTCATCCGTTCGGCCTGCTCGGCCTGCACCACCACGCGCTGCTGGCGACCGGCGTTGGCGAAGTCGTTGATCACCGCGGAGCCGAAGGCGGTAGACAGTGCGCTGCTCACCGACTCGAAGTTCACGCCGAGGGTACGCGCCTTTTCGCGGTCGATGACCAGACGCAACTGCGGCGCCTCGGCCAGGCCTTCCATCATGGCGTAGAGGAACTTCGGGTTGCCGTTGACCTTGCCCAGCACCTCGTCGCGCGCGGCGAGCAGGACGTCGCGGCCGAGACCGGCACGGTCCTGCAGGCGCAGGGCGAAGCCGCCAGAGTTGCCCAGGCCTTCGATCGGCGGTGGCGGCACGGCCATCATGGCGCCGTCGTCGAGGTTGGCGAAGTGCTGGTTGACCGCTGCCGATTCGGCCTCCGGTGATTGTGTGGCGTCACGCTCCGACCAGTCCTTGAGTAGCGGGAAGGCGATGGCGGCGTTCTCGCCCATGCCGGAGAAGCTGAAGCCGAGCACCAGAAAGGAGGTCTCGATGGCGTCGCGGCCCATCAGGAATTCTTCCAGTTCCTCGCCGGCTGCCGAGGTGCGCTCACGGGTGGCGCCCGGTGGCAGCTGGATGTCGACGATCATGTAGCCCTGGTCTTCGACCGGCACGAAGGATTCCGGCAGGCGCAGGTAGAAGAAGCCCATCAGCACCACGATGCCCAGGTAGATGAACATGACGCGGCCCGCGCGTGGCACCAGTTTGCCGTTGAGCGCGGTATAGCGCCCGGTCAGGCGAGTGAACAGGCGATTGAAGGCGCCGAAGAAGCCGCTCTTCTCGTGATGCCCCTGTGGGATGGGCTTGAGAATCGTCGCGCACAGCGCCGGGGTGAAGGTCAGCGCCAGGAAGCCGGAGAACAGGATCGACACCGCCAGCGACAGCGAGAACTGCTGGTAGATGACGCCGACCGAGCCGGACATGAAGGCCAGCGGCAGGAACACCGCCGACAGCACCAGGGTGATGCCGATGATCGCCCCGGACACCTGGCCCATCGCCTTGATGGTCGCCGGCACCGGCGCCAGGCCTTCCTCGGCCATGATCCGCTCGACGTTCTCCACCACCACGATGGCATCGTCGACCAGGATGCCGATGGCCAGCACCATGCCGAACATGGTCATCATGTTCACCGAGAAGCCCAGCAGGTACATGAAGGTCAGGGTGCCGAGCAGGCACACCGGCACCACGATGGACGGGATCAGGGTGTAGCGCACGTTCTGCAGGAACAGGAACATCACCAGGAACACCAGCACCATGGCCTCGACCAGGGTCATGATGACCTTGTCGATGGCCACGTCGACGAAGCGCGAGGTGTCGTAGGGCACCGAGAACTCGACGTTGTCCGGGAAGTTCACCGACAACTCGGTCAGGCGCTGTTTCACCGCCTCGGCGGTCTGGATGGCGTTGGCACCGGGCGACAGCTGCACGGCGGCGGCGACGGCGGGCTTGCCGTCCTGGCGCGAACCGAAGTTGTAGTCCTGGCTGCCGACCTCGATGCGCGCCACGTCGCCCAGGGTCAGGCGCGAGCCGTCCTGGTTGGCGCGCAGCACGATGGCGGCGAATTCATCCGGGTTGTCCAGGGTGCCCTTGACCGCCAGTGTCGCGGTCAGTTGCTGCTCGCTGGAGCCTGGCGTGCTGCCGAAGGCGCCGGCCGGCACCTGCACGTTCTGCGCGCGGATGGCGTTGTTCACGTCGTCGATCGACAGGCCATAGCCGACCAGCTTCTGTGGGTCTATCCACACCCGCATGGCGGCTTCGGAGGCGAAGAACTGCAGCTTGCCGACGCCAGGGACGCGACGGATTTCGTTGTTGATGTTGCGCGCGGCGTAGTCGGCCAGCGCCGTGGTGTTGTCGTTCTTGCCGCCATCCTTGTAGCTCAGCGCGTAGATCATCAGGAAGCCCGCCGTGGCCTGCTCGGTCTGGATACCGAGAGTGAGCACGGCCTGCGGCATGCGTGCCTCGGCTTTCTTCAGGCGGTTCTGCACGTCGACCTGAGCCAGCTCGGGGTCGGTGCCCGGCTGGAAAGTGACGGTGATCTCGGCGATGCCGTTGGCGTTGCTGGTGGACTCGAAGTACAGCAGGTTCTTCGCGCCGTTGAGCTCTTCCTCGATGACGCTGGTCACCGAGTCGGTCAGCACCTGCGCCGAGGCGCCGGGATAGGTGGCGGTCACGGTGATCTGCGGCGGCGCCACGTTGGGGTACTGCGCCACCGGCAGGAACGGGATGGCCAGCAGGCCGGCCAGCGAGATGAACAGGGCGACCACCCAGGCGAAATTGGGGCGCCGTATGAAAAACAGGGACATGAGCTTCTCTCCGGCTTACTGCGCCTGGGATTGTGGAGCGTGCGCGTCGGCTGCCGCGGCAGCTTCCTCGCGCGGCACGACCTTGGCGCCGGGCTTGATGGCAGCCAGCGAGCTGGTGATCACCTTGTCGCCGGCCTCAAGGCCTTCGGCGATCAGCCAGCGTGAGCCGTGCATGGCGCCGGTGGTGACCTGGCGAACCTCGACAGTGTCGTCTTCGCCCAGCAGCATCACGCTGGCCTGGCCGTCGGCAGCACGCTGCACGGCGCGCTGCGGCACCAGGATGGCGTTCTGGTTCAGCCCCTGCGGCGTCAGCACGCGCACGTACATGCCGGGCAGCAGCACGCCTTGCGGGTTGTCGAAGCGGCCGCGCAGGGCGATCTGGCCGGTGCTGCGATCCACCGAGATATCGGTGAACAGCAGGGTGCCTTTGCTCTCGATATCGGTGCCATCGACGCGCAGCGACAAGGGCTGATCGGCTGCACCGGCAACCTTGCCATCGGCGATGGCGGCGCGCAGACGCAGGGCATCGGCGGCCGGCTGGGTGAAGTCGGCGTAGACCGGGTCGAGCTGCTGAATGCGGGCGAGCAGGGTGGCTTCACCCTGGCCGACCAGTGCGCCTTCGGTCACCTGGGCGCGGCCAATGCGCCCGGCAATGGGCGCGCGCACTTCGGCGTAACCCAGGTCCAGGCGCGCGGTTTCCACGCTGGCTTGGGCCGAGCGCTTGTCGGCCTGGGCGCTTTGCAGGGCAGCCTTGGCCACATCGAAGTCCTGCTTGCTGACCGCATCGATCTTCACCAGTGGCTCGTAGCGCTTGACCGTGGCCTGCGCCTGGAACAGCTGCGCCTCGGCCCGGGCCAGTTCGCCCTGGGCACGGGACAGGGCGGCCTTGAACGGTGCTGGGTCGATCTGGAACAGCAGGTCGCCGGCCTTGACGTCGGCGCCTTCCTCGAAGGTGCGTTTGAGCACGATGCCGGCGACCCGGGCACGTACTTCGGCCACCCGCACCGGCTCGATACGGCCTGGCAGTTCGGCGATCACGGTGAACGGCTCGGTCTTGACGGTCAGCACGTCGACCTCGCGCGGTGGCGCCTCACCCCATCCTTGCTCGCCTTTATCGCAGCCGGCCAGGCCGATTGCCGCCAGTAGAGCGACCACTGAAAAAACGTAACGTCCGCGAATTGTGCTCATGCCTGTCACCTGGAGTGAGATCCATTTTCCTTGAAAGGCGCGAATGATCATGCTTTGGCTAAAATGAGTCAATATTGACTCATATGGATCTTCTGTGAGCAAAATTGTAAGTCCCCGTTGAGTCTGGGGACTTTTTCTGCACAATGCGCGCTGCTCAAGCGGAGGGCCTTCGATGTCCAATGATGAAAAACTGCTCAAGGCCCTGGCTGTTGCCATCGTCGATCGCCCGCGGGCGACGCTGAAAGATCTGGCCGAAGCCGCGGGTGTCAGCAAGGCCACCTTGCATCGTTTCTGTGGCACGCGTGACAGCCTGGTCGAGCGCCTGATGAATCACAGTCAGGCAGCGCTCAATCAGGTGATCGAGGACGCCGACCTGCAGGTCGCCGATGTGGCGCAGGCATTGCGCAACCTGATCGAGAATCACCTCAGGCACCGCGAGTTGCTGGTGTTCATGATCTTCCAGTACCGCCCGGACAGCCTCGACCCGAACAAGGACGGGGCGCGCTGGATCGCCTACACCGATGCATTGGACAGCTTCTTCCTGCGTGGCCAGCAGGAGGGCTACTTTCGCATCGACATTACCGCCGAGCTGCTGACCGAACTGTTCGTGTCGCTGATCTATGGCATGGTCGATGCCGAGCGCCGTGGCCGCGCCGCCAGTGCGCGTTCGCTGGCGGTGCTGGAGCAGTTCTTTCTCAAGGGCGCCGGCCAGCCGCGCGCCTGATGGCCAAGCCGCGTTGCCTGGCTGCTGTCACCAGGGCAAGGCCTGGCCGTCGTAGGCGTGGAAGCTGCCGCTGTGCTCGGGCCCCAGCGTATCGATCACCCGCAGCATTTCAGCGGCGGCTAAATCGGCCGGACGCGCAGCGCTGGCACCGCGAAAGGGTTGCGACAGGGGAGAGATGACCGTGCCGGGATGCAGGCTGAGCAGCCGTGCCTTGGGCTTGCTGCGTGCCAGCTCGATGGCGGCGGTCTTGATCAGCATGTTCAGCGCCGCCTTGGACGCCCGGTAGGCGTACCAACCACCGAGGCGGTTGTCGCCGATGCTGCCGACCTTGGCCGACAGCATGGCCATGGCGCCCTGTTTGTCGAGCAGAGGCAGGAAGTGGTGCAGCACCAGAGCCGGCCCCAGCGCATTGACCTGAAATACGGCCTGCAAGGCATCTGCCTCGATGGCGGCCAGGCTTTTTTCTGGCGTGATGCCCGGGCGATGTAGCAGCCCGGCCGTGTGCAGGATCAACTGATACGGCCCTTCGTCCGCCAAGGCTGCTGCGGCTTCGGCGATGCTGGCGGGAGCTTCGAGATCGAGCGCCGGTGAGCTGCTACGGCTCAGCTCACGTACGCTGGCGCAGTTGGGGTCTGTGCGCAGCAACTGGCAGAAGGCCTGGCCGATGGTGCCGCTGGCGCCAATCACCAGCGCCTTGTAGCCATTGCCCAGGCTGTGCAGGGTCATGGCTGAGCGGCGCCACGGCGGAAGAACAGCGTGACCTGGCCGAGTTCGATACCGAACTTGCTCATGACCGAGCGGTTGATCAGGGTGTCGTCGTCCATCAGGTACATCCAGTCGTCGAAGTAGACGACATAGGTGCTGTCACCCACCGGCAGGTTGAGGTGGTAACGCCAGCGCAGGGCGTTACCGGCCACGTCGCCTATGGCTTCGCCGACCACGTCGTCAGCGGTGCCGATCCAGCGTCCCGTAACGTCGGGCGTCAGGGTCCAGACCCGGCGCTGGCGGGTGCCGTCGCTGTACAGGAAGCGCTCGTCGAGGATCAGCTTGTCGCCCTCGCGGCGGCTCTGGATATCGACATGAAAGCGCTTGATCACTTCGCCGGAGCGATCCTGGAACATGCCCCATGCCTGCACCGGCCCGGAGAAGTAGGTGGGCAGGTCCAGCACGGGTTTCTCGTTGGCGTAACGTTCGACCGGGACCTGGCCGCAGCTGATCAGCAGCAGGCTGCTCAGTACAATCAATAGGGCTTTCATGCGATACCTCAGGGGTTGAGACCGAGCAATGCCGCGCGCAGCTTCGGACTGCGGGTCTGCGGATCGAGCCAGATGGAGAAGAAGGCGCGGGCGAACTCTTGATCGTCGATGACGTGCTGCAGTTTGCCGTCGACATAGAAGCGACAGCCCTCGCCGGGCAGGAATACGCCGGTGATGCGCGTGCCATCCTTCACGTCGACGAACGCCCGGCTCATCTGCTGCGTCCACTCGGCCTGCTGTTCGCGGTCGAGGGGTTGGCCGTTGATCCGGCGTATTTCGTCGAGGCTGGTATCGACCAGGGTTTCCCGGCTGATGGTGCGTCGGTAGGTCAGCTCCAGAGCGAAGGGCTGGGAGAAATCCACCTGCTGCACCGGGCTCCATAGCTTGGCGTTGTAGACCGAGAAACCGAACCAGCTGAAATCACCGCTGCCGACCAGGTTGGCCTGAGGCAATTGCTCACGCCAACCAGCCTGGCTATTGGCGTGTGCCACGCTGCAGGCGAGCATCAGCGTCAGCAGCAGGGTCGAACAGAGACGCGACGTCCGGGTGGCCATGATCCCTCCTTGCACAGTGGGTATTCACTGCGGCCAGACACTGGCCGCGAGTACTTAATAAAAAAATCCGACAACCAAAAAGGGGAGAGGTGGGTTGTCGGATTGCGCAGCTTGTCAGTGCCGTCTGCAATCAGGCGGCGAACTCCTCGTCGGTGAAGGCCATCAGCGTCGCCTTGCCTGCCTTGATCTCGCTGAGCAGAGCGTCGGTTTCTGGCAGGATGCGGGCCATGAAGAAATCGGCGGACTTGATCTTGGCCGCATAGAAATGGGTTTCCGAACTGCCGGCATCGAGTTTGCGCTGGGCCAACTGGGCTTGTTGCGACCACAACCAGGCCAGGCTGGTCAGGCCGAACAGGCGCAGATAGGGCGTCGCCGCTGCAGCCGCCTGCTCCGGGTCCTTGCTACCCTCGCTGGCCAGCCACAGGGTGGCCTGCTGCAGTTGCTTCAATGCCTGGGTCACTGCAGTGGCATGCGGGGCATCGGCATTGTTCTTGAGCCAGCCTTCGACCAGAGCGAAATAGGCGCGTACGGCGCGACCGCCTCCGAGTGCGAGCTTGCGGCCCACCAGATCCAGCGCCTGGATGCCGTTGGTGCCTTCGTAGATGCGGGTGATGCGGCTGTCGCGCACCAGTTGTTCGATCCCCCAGTCTTCGGTGAAGCCCGAGCCGCCAAGCACCTGCAGGCCTTCGTTGGCGCAGGTGAAGCCTTCATCGGTGAGGAAGGCCTTCACCACCGGTGTGAGCAATTGCACCAGATCGTCGGCGCGGCTGCGCGTTTCGGCATCTTCGGCGCCGTGGGCGATGTCCTGCTGCAGGCCGGCGAAGTAGGCGAGGGCGCGGCAACCTTCGATCATCACCTTCTGCCGCAGCAGCATGCGCCGTACATCCGGGTGCACCATGATCGGGTCGGCCGGTTTGTCGGCGGCCTTCGGCCCGGAGATGGAGCGGCTCTGCAGGCGTTCGCGAGCGAAGCCCAGGGCGATCTGGTAGGCGCTTTCGGCCACACCCAGGCCCTGCATGCCGACCATCAGACGCGCCGAGTTCATCATGGTGAACATGCAGCTCAGGCCCTTGTTCGGCTCGCCGATCAGCCAGCCCTTGGCGCCTTCGAAATTCATCACGCAGGTGGCCGAGCCCTTGATGCCCATCTTGTGCTCGAGGCCGCCACAGAAGGCCGAGTTGCGGCTGCCGTCCTCCAGTACCTTGGGCACCAGGAACAGGGAGATACCTTTGACGCTGTCCGGTGCGTCCGGCAGCTTGGCCAGCACCAGGTGGACGATGTTGTCGACCAGATCGTGCTCACCGCCGGTGATCCAGATCTTGGTGCCGGTGATGGCGTAGCTGCCGTCGGCCTGCGGCACGGCGCGGGTGCGGATCAGGCCGAGATCGGTACCGCATTGCGGTTCGGTCAGGCACATGGTGCCGGTCCACTCGCCGCTGATCAGGCGCGGCAGGTAGGTCTCCTGCTGTTCGGGCGTGCCGTGACTGGTCAGGGCGTTGATGGCGCCGTGGGTCAGGCCGGGGTACATGCCGAGCGACAGGTTGGCCGAGCAGGTCATCTCCTCCACCAGCATGTTCAGTACATGGGGCAGGCCCTGGCCGCCGAACCGAGGCGTGCAGGCCAGCGCTGTCCAGCCGCCTTCGGCGAACTGCTGATAGGCAGCCTTGAAACCGTCGGGGGTGCGCACGCTGCAGGTCTGCGGGTCGTACTGGCAACCCTGTTTGTCACCGGGCCCATTGAGGGGGGCGAGTACGTTCTCGGCCAGCTTGGCCGCTTCTTCGAGAATTGCGCCGCCGAGGTCGGCAGTTAACTCACGCTGTTCGGGCAGCGTTTGCAGCAGGGTATAGGCGTCGAGCAATTCTTCGAACACAAAGCGCATGTCACGCAGCGGAGCACGGTAGGACGGCATGTCGATTTACCCAAAGCTGTACAATATTTATTTATGTACAGTTTTTGTATAGCCGTTTGCCCTTCTTTGCAAGCCCTTTCGTGCACGTTCGTGCAGTGGCTGCCGAGTCACGCCGGCGCTTGTGCAGGCTGTACAGGTTTTGCCGGCCCTGAAACGGCAACGCCCGACAGGTCAGAGACGCTGTCGGGCATATGCATCACGGGTGCGAACATCAGGGCAGGGGGTGGCCCTGATGTTCGACAAGGGCGCTAACGTGGCTGCGTGAGGCAGCGCAAAGCTTCAAGGCCACTGCATCTCGCCCTTGAGTACCTTGGCGCTCAGCTCCAGGCTGCTGTCATCCTGCAGCCCAGGAAAGCGTGCCTTCATCGCCGTGATCAGCGCCTGGGCATCCTTGGCTTTCGGCAGTTCCTGCTCCAGAGCCAGCAGGTAGTCGCGGGTGAAGCGCAGGTCGGCCAGATCCATCGCCGGCTCGCCCAGGTAGTGGCCTGGCACCAGGATGGCCGGTTGCAGGGCTTCGAGTTCATCCAGCGACTTGAGCCAGCGTTGCCGGGCCTCGACGCTCTGCGCGTCAGCCACCCAGAGGTGGATGTTGGCGCTGGTCAGCACGCCGCCGACCACGGCCTTGATGCCGGGAATCCACAAGCTGGTGTGCTGCGGGTCATGCCCGACCACCTCGATGCGCTGGCCTTCCAGCTGCAGCTGATTGCCCTGCAGGGCTTCGGGTACAACGGTGCGGGAAGGCGCGCTGTCCTTGAGAATCGGCCCCCAGTAAGCCAGCTTGGGCGCGCGGGTCTTCTCGATATAGGCGACGGTGGCCGGCGTGGCCAGCACCTTGGCTTCGGGGTAGGCGCGGGTCAGAACGTCGAGGCCGAAGTAGAAGTCCGGGTCGCCATGGCTGATGAAGATGGTGGTCAGGCGCTTGCCGCTGGCGCGGATACGTTCGACCAGTTCCTGCGCCTCATCGTTGGAGAACTGCGGTATGCGCTCCATAGACCCCATCTTCAACTGACCTCTCCGTATCCCGGATGCTGGGCTCCCTATTTTCCCGTGGAGTTCCGTCATGATGCGTCCCGACGCCAAAGTGCAGAAGGTCTATCTCTACCCAAAGCCCGTCGACTTCCGCAAATCCATCAATGGACTGGCCGCGCTGGTCGAGCTGGACATCAAGGTGGAGGTGTTCAACCCGGTGCTGTTCGTGTTCCTCAATCGCACCCGCAGTCAGGTCAAGATTCTCTACTGGGAGCGCAATGGCTTCTGCCTGTGGCTCAAGCGACTGGAAGCTGAGCGTTTCAAGACCAAACCCGATGCGGGTGACGAAGCCATCGAACTGACGGTCGACGAGCTGAACTGGCTGCTCGACGGTATCGACCTGTGGCGTAACCGTCCGCATCAGGTTCTGACGCCGCGTTACGTGGCCTGAGCCGGTATAATCCGGCGCCATGAAATTTGGCGCCGACAACCTTCCCGACGATCCCGTCCTGCTCAAGCAGATGCTGCTGTTGGCTCAGGGAAAGGTGGCGCAACTCCAGGAACAAGTCGCCTTGCTGCGCCACAAGCTGTTCTCGCCCAAGTCCGAGCGCAGCCCTGAAGATGCCGACTCGCCGCAGTTGGCCATGTTCAACGAGGTCGAAGAGCTGATCGAAGCGCCGGCCGCCGAGCCAGTCGAAGCCGAAGAAGTCGTTGCGCCGGTCAAGCGCCGTGGCAAACGCAAGCCGCTGCCGGCCAACCTGCCGCGTATGGAGGTCATCCATGAGCTGCCCGAGCATGAGCTGACCTGCGCCTGCGGTGCCTGCAAGCAGGTGATCGGCGAGGAGACCAGCGAGCAGCTGGAGATCATCCCGATGCAGGTGCGGGTCATCCGCCACATCCGCAAGACCTATGCCTGCAAGGCCTGTGAAACCGCGCCGGTCACCGCCGACAAGCCGGCACAACTGATCGAGAAGAGCCTGGCCAGCCCCAGCGTGCTGGCGATGCTGCTGACCACCAAGTACGCCGACGGCATCCCGCTGTACCGCTTCGAAAAGATGCTCAGCCGCCACGGCGTCGACATCCCACGCCAGACCCTGGCGCGTTGGGTGATCCAAAGTGGCGAGCAACTGCAACCGCTGCTCAACCTGATGCGCGACAAACTGTTCGAATACCCCGTGCTGCACTGCGACGAAACGCGCTTACAGGTGCTGCATGAACCGGGGCGCGACCCCTCGGCACAATCCTGGATGTGGGTGCAAAGCGGTGGGCCGCCGGACAAGCCGGTGATCCTTTTCGACTACACAGCCAGCCGCGCGCAGGAGGTGCCGCTACGCCTGCTCGATGGCTACCGCGGCTACCTGATGACCGACGACTACGCCGGCTACAACGCCGTGGCTGCACGCGACGGCATCGAACGCCTGGGCTGCTGGGCGCATGCGCGACGCAAGTTCGTCGAAGCCCAAAAGGTGCAGCCCAAGGGCAAGACTGGGCGTGCCGACGTGGCGCTGAGCCTGATCAACAAGCTCTACAGCATCGAGCGTGACCTGAAGGACGCTGACCATAACGAACGCCTCGACGTCCGCCAGCAACGCAGCCAGCCCCTGATCGACCAACTCAAGGCCTGGCTGGACAAAACCCAGCCGCAGGTCGCTGGGCAGACGGCCCTGGGCAAGGCGGTGAACTACTTGGCCAGAAACTGGAGCAGGCTGGTGCGCTACATCGAAGGCGGGCATCTACCGATCGACAACAACCGCGCCGAGAACGCCATCCGTCCCTTCGTCATCGGCCGCAAGAACTGGCTGTTCAGCGACACGCCCAAGGGTGCCACGGCCAGCGCGCAGATCTACAGCCTGATCGAAACTGCCAAAGCCAACGGGCAAGAGCCTTACGCCTGGTTGCGCCACATCCTTGAACGCCTGCCGACCGCCAGTAGCGTCGAGGATTACGAAGCGCTGCTGCCGTGGAGTTGCTCGCCAGCGAGCGCATCCTGACAGACCCGCCACATCAGCAGTAGGTGGGGTTTATGGAGCAGTTAC
>NZ_FMZQ01000001.1 GCF_900102635.1 Ectopseudomonas chengduensis
CAAAACTTTCAAATTAATGAAAGGTAACTCTCGAATTAACGAGTGTTGCTTTGTGATGCTGATAATCAGTTGACTATCAGTCTTACCTCACAAGCACCCACACGAATTGCTTGATTCAGTTGTTAAAGAACAGTTGGTTAAGCCTTTCGTCTCAACCGAGGCGCGCATTCTACAGCAGCCTCTCTATCTGTCAAGCTGTTTTTCGACTTTGTTTCCGGAGAAACTTCTTTCTACTCAACCACTTGCGCCTTCGATCAGAACTTCTTCTCTCCAGCGGGAGGCGCATTCTACAGCGTTCAAAACCGCTGTCAACCACCTCTTTCAAACCGCTTTCGATCCATTCGACCGAACCACCAACAGGATCAAACCACCACCCTATCGACCGGCACGCATTCTACACGCCAGATCCAGCTTTGCAAGCCCTTCAGTCAACTTAACTTATTGATTAACAAGCAGTTTTTGAAGCGCTTCATCGCTGAAGTGGCGCGCATTCTACCTGAGCACGGCGAGCTGTAAACCCCTGACATGCAAATAATTGCGTAAATCGGATCAACTACCCTCCCACCTATATACAGAGGCTCAGATCACCCCTGCCTCGCGCAGCTCGGCAATCTGCATTTCACTCATGCCCAGCAATCTCTGCAGCAGGGCTTCGGTGTGCTGGCCCAGCAGTGGCGGAGCCGAACGATAGGCCACTGGCGTCGCAGACAGGCGCAGCGGACTGGCGACCTGCGGCGTACTGCTGCCCAGGGCATTAGGCAGGTCGAGACGCAAACCTCGCGCCTGTACCTGAGGGTCGGCGAACACCTGCTGCAGATCATTGATCGGCCCACAGGGCACGCCGGCCTTTTCCAGCTGCTCGATCCACTGCGCGGTGGTCTTGAATACCGTGGCCTGGCGCAACAGCGGGATCAGCTCGGCACGATGGGCAACCCGGGCCTTGTTAGTGACAAAGCGCGGGTCATCGGCAAGGTTCGCAATACCCGCCACTTCGCAGAACTTACGGAACTGCCCATCGTTACCCACCGCAAGGATGAAGTTGCCATCGGCACTGGGGAAATCCTGGTAGGGCACGATATTGGGATGGGCATTGCCCAGGCGCTTGGGTGATACACCTGTCGCCAGGTAGTTCATGGCCTGATTGGCCAGACAGGCGACCTGCACATCAAGCAAGGCCACATCTATATGCTGACCCACACCGGATTGCTCACGCTGATTCAGCGCGGCCAGCACACCCACAGTCGCGTAGAGACCAGTGAGGATATCGGTCAGGGCCACGCCGACCTTCATCGGGCCGGCACCCTCCTCACCTTCCGGGCGCCCAGTCAGGCTCATCAGCCCCCCGAGGCCCTGGATCATGAAGTCATAGCCGGCGCGCTTGGCATAGGGACCGTTCTGACCGAAACCGGTGATGGAGCAGTAGATCAGCCTTGGGTTGATCGCCTTCAGCGACTCGTAATCCAGGCCATAGGCCGCCAGACCACCGACCTTGAAATTCTCCAGCAGCACATCGCACTGCGCGACCAACTCACGCACCAGGCGCTGGCCTTCGGACTGGGTGAAATCCAGGGTCAGCGACTGCTTGTTGCGATTGGCACTTTGAAAGTAGGCCGCCTCACGCGAGTCATTACCCTCAGCATCCTTTATATAAGGAGGCCCCCAGTGCCGGGTGTCGTCACCGGAACCTGGACGCTCGACCTTGATCACCTCAGCACCGAGGTCACCGAATATTTGTCCGGCCCAAGGGCCAGCCAGCACGCGGGATAGATCAAGCACGCGGATATGGGACAGAGCACCAGACATGGGCTTCTCCGTAGGGTGCGCCACGCGCACCATGGATCAGTGAGAGGTGCGAGCCTTCAGAAGAACGCCTGAATGCCGGTCTGCGCGCGACCGAGGATCAGCGCATGCACGTCATGGGTGCCCTCGTAAGTATTGACCACTTCAAGATTGACCAGGTGACGGGCAATGCCGAACTCGTCACTGATGCCGTTACCGCCGAGCATGTCGCGCGCCATGCGGGCGATATCCAGCGCCTTGCCGCAGCTGTTGCGCTTCATGATCGAGGTGATTTCCACCGCAGCAGTGCCTTCGTCCTTCATTCGTCCGAGGCGCAGGCAGCCTTGTAGAGCCAAGGTGATCTCGGTCTGCATGTCGGCCAGCTTCTTCTGGATCAGCTGATTAGCCGCCAGCGGCCGGCCGAACTGGTGGCGATCGAGCACGTACTGGCGCGCGGTGTGCCAGCAGAACTCGGCGGCGCCCAGTGCGCCCCAGCTGATACCGTAACGGGCGGAGTTCAGGCAGGTGAACGGGCCGCGCAGGCCGCGTACATCAGGGAAGGCGTTCTCTTCCGGGCAGAACACGTTGTCCATGACGATCTCGCCGGTGATCGACGCGCGCAGACCGACCTTGCCGTGGATGGCCGGAGCAGACAGCCCTTCCCAGCCTTTCTCCAGCACGAAGCCACGAATCTCGCCGGCATCGTCCTTGGCCCAGACCACGAAGACATCGGCGATCGGACTGTTGGTGATCCACATCTTGCTACCGCTAAGGCGGTAGCCACCGTCGACCTTCTTGGCGCGCGTGACCATGGAGCCGGGATCGGAGCCGTGGTTCGGCTCGGTCAGGCCGAAGCAGCCGATATACTCGCCACTTGCGAGCTTGGGCAGATACTTCTGCTTGGTCGCTTCATTACCGAACTCGTTGATCGGCACCATCACCAGCGAGGACTGCACGCTCATCATCGAGCGGTAGCCGGAGTCGATACGCTCCACTTCACGAGCGATCAGGCCATAGCACACGTAGTTCAGGCCACTGCCGCCGTAGGCCTCAGGAATCGTCGCGCCCAACAAGCCGGTTTCGCCCATTTCGCGGAAGATCTTCGGATCGGTCTGCTCATGACGGAAGGCTTCCAGCACGCGGGGCGCCAGCTTGTCGTCAGCGAACTGCTGGGCGCTATCACGCACCATGCGCTCTTCTTCGGTCAGTTGCTGATCGAGCAGCAGCGGGTCGATCCAGTTGAAGCTTGCCTTGGCCATTGCGAGAAACCTCGAAGCGGTGAAGTGAGCGGTCGGTCCAGCCAACCCCGAATGCTTTGATCCTAGGCCGGCCTCGAGCAGAGTACAAACGCAGAATCTGCACAGACCTGTGCATTCTTCTCACTCCGAGATAGTTTATTCACCTAAACCTATCGCTTACGAGTGAGGCTTTTGCATACATGCGTCGCAAGATACCCAGCACCGCTGCCCTGGTCGCCTTCGAATCCGCCGCTCGCCACCAGAGCTTCACCAAGGCCGCCGACGAACTGAACCTGACGCAGAGCGCGATCTGCCGGCAGATCGGCGGACTGGAGAGCTTTCTCAATGTCGAGTTGTTTCGCCGCTCCCGGCGCGGCGTGGTGCTGACCGAAGCGGGCGTTGCTTACAGTCGCAAGGTGGCAGCGCAGCTCGATGCAGTTGAGCGCGACACCCTGGCGCTGATGGGCAACCAGGGCACCACCAGCATCGAGCTGGCGGTGGTACCGACCTTTGGCACCCAGTGGCTGTTGCCACGCTTGCGTGCCTTTCAGCAACTGCACCCTGAGGTGACGGTGCACCTGACCAACCGCACACGCCCCTTCCTGTTCGCCGACACTCACTTCGATGCCGCCATTTATTACGGCGACGCCGAATGGTCGGGCACCGAAGCCCATTTCCTCATGCATGAGCACCTGCTACCGGTGTGCAGCCCGGCGCTGCTGGGCGATGCCCCAGTCGACGCCGAACGCATCGCCAGCTTGCCGCTGCTGCAGCAGACCACACGCCCCTATGCCTGGCGCCAGTGGTTCGCCGCCCAAGGCATGAATGTGGCCCGCGACATGACCGGCCCGCGACTTGAACTGTTTTCCATGCTGGCGCAGGCCGCTCAACATGAAATGGGCATCGCCCTGATCCCACCCTTTCTGATCCAGAGCGAACTGGAAGAGGGCAGCCTGGTGATTGCCCTCGACCGCGCTGTACCAAACAACGACCGCGCCTATTATCTGATGGTGCCGGAACGCAAGGCCGAGTCAGCGGCACTGAAGGCCTTTCGAGACTGGCTCCTGGCCCAGGCCGATGCCTACCGAGGCGCATGATCATCGCCGGAGCATGATCGCTTTTAGCCCGCAGCGAATAGTTACGCCCAGAGACAGAACCCGTAGCGAACAAGCGGTCACACTACATATGCCTTTCCAGGAAAAGTGCACAGCAACCACTACTTTCGGGCTATAGCACTATTCTGAACGGACTGTTCGTTACTCTCCACACTCCTCCCGATTCGACCAGCGGTCATCCAGCGCGTGACTGCCTATACTGCCCTACAAGCTGCGCAGAATCTGCTGTCGGCCCGAATCTGCGCGGGCTGCACACAGTATAAAAATCCCTCATAGACCCATTACTTGTAGTAATGCATTTTTTTTACTCCATAACTTCTTGTAAGGGTTTGCGTTCGATTGCACAATCGCCGCGCTCGCCACCTCCGGCGGGTTATGTGCTGATCCCCAATCGCCGGCGCGCCAGCGCAGTGCCCCGGTTCACAAAAAAGATCACGCAGGAGATTAGAAGTGCACATCGGTGTTCCTCTCGAAACCTATGCCGGGGAGACGCGGGTTGCCGCGACCCCAGAGACCATCAAGAAGCTGGTCGGCCAAGGTCATCAGGTGACCGTCCAGGCCGGCGCCGGCATCAGCGCCAGCATTCCAGACAGCGCTTACGAGGCTGCTGGCGCGACCATTGGCAACGACGCTGCCGCGTTTGGCGCAGACCTCGTGCTCAAGGTGGTCGCACCGACCGACGCCGAGCTCTCTCATATGAGAGCCGGAGCGGTGTTGGTTGGCATGCTCAACCCGTTCTGCAACGAGACCATCGCGCGCATGAATGCTCGCGGCGTCACTGCCTTCGCCCTGGAGGCCGCACCGCGCACCTCCCGCGCGCAAAGCCTGGACGTACTGAGCTCGCAGGCCAATATCGCCGGCTACAAGGCCGTGCTGCTGGCAGCCCATCACTATCCACGTTTCATGCCGATGCTGATGACTGCTGCCGGCACCGTTAAGGCCGCGCGTATTTTGATTCTCGGTGCCGGCGTTGCCGGTCTGCAGGCCATCGCCACGGCCAAGCGCCTGGGTGCGGTGATCGAGGCCTCCGATGTGCGTCCAGCAGTCAAGGAGCAGATCGAGTCTCTCGGCGCCAAGTTCGTCGACGTGCCTTTCGAGACCGATGAAGAGCGTGAATGCGCCCAAGGCGTGGGCGGCTATGCCCGACCGATGCCGCAGTCCTGGATGGAGCGTCAGGCCAAGGCCGTACACGAGCGCGCCAAACAGGCCGATATTGTTATTACCACGGCACTCATTCCCGGTCGCAAGGCACCGACGCTGCTGCATGAGGCAACGGTCGCCGAAATGAAGCCGGGCTCCGTGGTCATCGACCTCGCAGCAGCCCAGGGCGGCAACTGCCCGCTGACCGAAGCCGACAAGGTAGTGGTCAAGCACGGTGTGACCCTGGTCGGCCACACCAACCTGGCGGCACTGGTGCCGGCAGACGCTTCCGCCCTGTACGCACGCAACCTGCTGGACTTCCTCAAGCTGGTGATCGACAAGGAAGGCCAGTTCCAGCTCAACCTCGAAGACGACATCGTCGCGGCCTGCCTGATGTGCAATGCCGGCGAAGTCGTGCGCAAGAACGGCTAAGGAGTAGGGACATGGATCTGATTTCCGACGGCATCTACAACCTGATCATCTTCGTGCTGGCCATCTATATCGGCTACCACGTGGTGTGGAACGTCACCCCGGCCCTGCATACCCCGCTGATGGCCGTGACCAACGCCATCTCGGCGATCGTGATCGTCGGCGCCATGCTGGCTGCCGCGCTTACCGTCACTCCGCTGGGCAAGACCATGGGCACCCTGGCCGTGGCCCTGGCTGCGGTCAACGTGTTCGGCGGCTTCCTGGTAACCCGGCGCATGCTGGAAATGTTCAAGAAGAAGGCCCCGAAGGCCCAGGTGGAGAAGTAATCGATGAGCATGAACCTGATCACTGTTCTCTACCTCGTCGCCTCGGTGTGCTTCATCCAGGCGCTCAAGGGCCTGTCGCACCCGACTTCGTCGCGACGCGGCAACGTCTTCGGCATGGTCGGCATGGGCATCGCCATCGTCACCACGGTCGGCCTGATCCACAAGCTGGGCAGCGAACTGGCCCTACAGGGCCTGGGCTTCGTCATCGCCGGCCTGCTGGTCGGCGGCAGCATCGGCACGGTCATGGCCAAGCGCGTGGAAATGACCAAGATGCCGGAGCTGGTCGCCTTCATGCACAGCATGATCGGCCTGGCAGCGGTATGTATCGCCATTGCCGCGGTGGCCGAACCACAGTCTCTGGGCATCGTCGCCGGCATGGCCGACCCGATCCCGGCCGGTAACCGCCTGGAACTGTTCCTCGGTGCAGCCATCGGCGCCATCACCTTCTCCGGGTCGGTGATCGCCTTCGGCAAGCTGTCGGGCAAGTACAAGTTCCGCCTGTTCCAGGGCGCGCCGGTGGTCTTCAAGGGCCAGCACCTGCTCAACCTGGCCGTCGGGCTGGCCATTCTCGGCCTGGGCCTGGTCTACACCTTCACTGGCGACATCACCTCGTTCGCCATCCTGGTGGCGCTGGCGTTCGTCATCGGCGTGCTGATCATCATCCCTATCGGCGGCGCCGACATGCCGGTGGTGGTGTCGATGCTCAACAGCTACTCGGGCTGGGCGGCGGCCGGTATCGGCTTCTCGCTGAACAACTCGATGCTGATCGTCGCCGGTTCCCTGGTCGGCTCTTCGGGCGCCATCCTCTCGTACATCATGTGCAAGGCGATGAACCGTTCGTTCTTCAACGTCATCCTCGGTGGCTTCGGCGCCGATGCAGATGCCGGGGCAGCCAGCGGCAGCCAGGAGCAACGCAGCGTGAAGTCGGGATCAAGCGACGACGCCGCCTTCCTGCTGACCAACGCCGACACCGTGGTCATCGTGCCCGGTTACGGCCTGGCCGTGGCGCGTGCCCAGCATGCACTGATGGAACTGGCCGAGAAGCTGACTCATCGCGGCGTGACCGTGAAGTATGCGATCCATCCGGTCGCCGGGCGTATGCCTGGCCACATGAACGTACTGCTGGCCGAGGCCGAGGTGCCGTACGAGCAGGTGTTCGAGATGGAGGACATCAACTCCGAGTTCGGTCAGACCGACGTGGTGCTGGTGCTGGGTGCCAACGACGTTGTCAACCCGGCGGCGAAGAACGATCCGAAGTCGCCGATCGCTGGTATGCCGATCCTCGAGGCCTACAAAGCCAAGACCGTGATCGTCAACAAGCGCTCGATGGCCAGCGGCTACGCGGGCCTGGACAACGAACTGTTCTACATGGACAAGACCATGATGGTCTTCGGCGACGCCAAGAAGGTAATCGAGGACATGGTCAAGGCCGTGGAATAAGCCCTGACCGGTCAGACAGGAAACCCGGCCATGCGCCGGGTTTCCTGCTTATGTAACCAACAAAAAAGCTGATTTTCAGGTCAATCATCGCGACAAATCAATTTCAAACTGTACTGCTTGAAAGACCAATCTAATTGGGTTGCACCCAGTGAAAAATCTCGCTCAAGTCGGTTGCACCCAGTCTTTTCACTTATGGCCAGTACAGTAATATCGATTCCTGACCGAACAGTTACAAAGCAACCTATCTAATAGCACGACAATTTCATCCAGCTGTGACTACTGAGCCACCACTGCGCTCGGGATAATGTGCCCATCGAAAGCAAACACCAGCGCCGCCACAAGCGGAAGGATGACCACCATGGAACGTACCCTCAGTTCCGCCCTGCTTCAAACTCACAGCGTTGCCAGCGACAAATCGGCCTGGCTGCTCCGCGTTATCGCCACCCTCAGCCTGTGGCAGCGCCGCATCGTCAGCCGTCGTCAACTGGCTCGACTGGATGCCCGCCTGCTCGCTGACGCCGGCATTAGCGAAAATCAGCGTTACGTCGAACTGCAGAAGCCGTTCTGGCGTTAACACCCCCGCTTTGCTCCATCCCAAGTTGGGATCTTCTGAGAGCTCCACCGTCTCTGCTGCGGTGGGGCTTTCGTTTTATCTGCAACAGTCATCGCCCGAGCGAGCAGTACAGTTGCCATAAAACCGCCGCTGCCCCCGCACAATTCCCCCCGGTTGTATCTGCTCGCCTAAGAGCGCTTGCGAGAACATGAGCTGCCACCCTTGTCTCTCGACAGGAGAACGCCATGGACCGCACTCACGAACCACTCCCGCAACTTGCACACGGCAAGACCCTGCACTGGCTCGGTCTCTACTCGACGCTGCGTTACTGGCAGCGCAACCGCCGTACCCGTCGGCAGCTTGCTTTGCTCAACGAGCAACAACTGGCTGACGCCGGCATCAGCACAGCGGAGCGTGAGCGGGAACTGGCCAAGCCCTTCTGGCGCTGAGCCAGTAATGGAGCTAGGAATGCCGTTGGGCTAAGCTGCGGATGCGGGCAGAACAGCGCCCCGCCCTACCGGAGTTACCCTATATGCACCTGAAGAAATCCCTGATTGCAGCGCTCCTTTCATTAGGGCTGGCAGGCACCGCCTGTGCCAGCAGCCTGGTCGCGACGACCGATACTCTGGGAGGCGCCCTGGCCGGCACTGCCGAGGGCACCTCGGACGCGACCAGCTCGTTGCGCGACATGAAACAGCTGCGCGCGGCGCGCGATGACGCCGCCAGTTTCGTCGCCAGCGCTGGCGCGATCCGCAGCGTACGACTCGAAGCGGCCCTGGCGCACATTCGCCGTCATGACGCCGCGCTGGCGACAGCGGATGACCTGGCCCTGGCTCAGGCCATCCTCAGCCTGTGAAAACTTTGCACACGTCTATCGATAAGCTCGCTGCTGACCGACGCTGCATGGCCCCGTAAACTTCGCCTACTTGCCTGGTCGCGGGGAACCGCGCCGGCCTGTCCACGTCAAATCGTCCGTTCTGCAGTTCTCGGAGCTCCTTAATCATGCGTCGTTCATTCGTCATCGCCGTCGCCGCCTGTGCCCTGTTCAGCGGTATCGCTCAGGCGCAAACCGTGGTCGCCACCAGCAACATCGTGGTGCGCGCCCTGGATCGCAGCATCAACTTCACGTCCGACACCACCACCTCGCTGCGTGATATGAAAGCCGTGGTGCAGGCCCGTGACGATGCCGCCAGCTTCGTCGCCAGCGCCGGTGAGATTCGCGGTGCGCAACTGGAAGCTGCGCTGCAGACCATCCGCCAGCAGTTGCCGCAAGCGCAGGCTGCCAGCGATCTGCAACTGGCCGAAGCCATTCTCGCTCTGTGACCCACCTCGCCGCCTGGTGCTGCGGTGCGCTGCTGGCGCTGGCCGCAGGCTTCGCCCAGGCGCAGCTGCGTCTGACGCTGGACGACAGCGCTCTAGGCGCAGCCGAACGCCAGGCGAGCCAGGCCCTGCTGGACGAGGCAATGGCCGCATTGCCCCCGCGCTTCGCCCAGCAACTGGACCGAGAAGTGAGGGTCAGCTGGCGTACCGGACTGCCCTCGGATATCTACGGCCAGGTCGGTCGCTTCAGCGGCATCGAGCTTAACGCCGAGCTACTGCCGAAGCTGGTCGACGGCTCGGCGGCAGAAAATCGCACCGGTCGCCCGCACGGCACCCAGCGCCAGGAACTGCTGGCCACCCTGCTGCATGAACTGACCCACCTCTACGACCGCGCCCGCCTCTGGTCTGCGGCCGAGCGCCGCCACATCAGCCAATGCCGACAGCGCGTCAGCTCCATGGGCCCGGTTGGGCTGCCGGAGGATTGTCGTGGCCAGACCGAGCGCCGCTTCACCCTCAGCGACGACCCGCGCCTGCTCGATCTGGCTGGCTGGCCGCAACGTGTCGGCCAGCGTGGCGCGCGCGATCTGGACAACGGCCAGGTCGCACGCAGCCCGGACAGCTACGAGCTGACCAATGCGCTGGAGTTCGTCGCGGTCAACCTCGAATACTTTCTGCTCGACCCCAGCTATGCCTGCCGCCGCCCCTCGCTGGCGCGCTATTTCCGTGAGCACTTCGACTGGACGCCGCCCAGCGAGAACTGCAGCAACGACTACCCCTACCTCAATGCCGGGCGCGACTTCGCCTTGCAGCCACTGGGGCGCCTCGACCCTGAGCGTGTGTATGAAGCCGACTACCTGCTCGCTGAAGCCAACGATGCCTGGATGAGCCGCTGGGGCCACAGCATGCTGCGCCTGGTGGTCTGCGCACCAGGCCGGCCACGTGGCCCGGACTGCCGCCTGGATCTCGACCACCATCTGGTGCTGTCCTACCGTGCCTTCGTCGGCGACCTGCAACTGTCGAGCTGGGATGGCCTGACCGGCGTCTACCCCTCACGCCTGTTCGTGCTGCCGCTGGAGCAGGTGATTGATGAATACACCAAGGTCGAGCTGCGCAGCCTGGCCTCGGTACCGCTGCGCCTGTCGCGCGACGAGGTCGAACAACTGGTGGTACGCGCCGCCGAACAGCACTGGAGCTATGACGGTGACTACTACTTCGTCTCCAACAACTGTGCGGTGGAAACCCTCAAGCTGCTACGCAGCGGTACCGGAAATCCGCGCCTGCATGCCCTCGACAGCATCCTGCCCAACGGCCTGCTGGAACTGATGGATGCACGCGGGCTGGCCGACACCACAGTGCTCGACGACCCGCGCGAGGCGCTGCGCCTGGGCTATCGCTTCGACTCCTTCCGCGAACGTTACCAGGCCATGTTCCGCGTCCTGCGCGAACGCCTGCCAATCACTCAGGACAGCGTCGAAACCTGGCTGGAACAACCTGCCGAAACGCGACGCAACTGGTTCGCCAAGGCCGACCTGCGCGCCAGCGCAGCCCTGCTGTTGCTGGAGCAAGCCGCACTGCGCAGGCAATTGCTGCTGGCTCAGGACGAACTCAAGCGTCGCTACCTGACCGGCCGCGCCGCTGGCGATCCGAGCCTGAACAAGGCCGGCGCCGCGCTGGAACAGATACTGGCCAACAGCGGCTTCCTCAGCCGTCCGGCCGAACTGCTCGAAGGCGGCTACGGCTTGCCACAACAGCAGGAATGGGAGCGCCTCGAAATCAGCAGCCGTGAGCGTCAGCAGCAACTGCGCCAGCTCAGCGACGAGCTCGATGGCGAAGTGCGCAACCTGCTACAACCCGAGCGCCTGGCCGAGCTGGAAGCCAATGAGGCCAATCTGGTGACGCTGGGCGAACACCTGCGCGCCCTGCACAAGGCCAGTGGCGGGCTGGAGCTGCCGTAAGGCACATGCTGGCGCAGATCGGAATTGTCCGTAGCGCGAGGGTGAGCAGGCTCGTCGCTATAAAAGCCTGGCCTTGCTCTCCCTTTGCGCCCGCCCTGGTTCTTAGCGCTTGCAGTGTGCTGGCGGCAGCACGTCCTGCGCAGCCTGATTGGTCATGATCTGCAGCTCATTGACGTTGCGCGCGGTGAACACCTTGCCCCCGGTCGCCGCCGCCAGGCAATTCCCGGCACCGGTGCCGAGAATATCGACCACGTTGATCTTCAAGTGCGGTTTGCTGCGCGCCAAGGCCTGGGCTATCGCACAGGGATCCTGGTTGCAACTCTCCTCGCCATCGGACACCACCAGCATCACCGACTCGCGGTTGACCCCATCGAGCATCTGTCCGGCCTTGGCGATGCCATCGGCCAGAGGCGTGCCTTGTACCGGTGTCACGGTGCGCAGGCGTGACAGCAGATCTGCTCGTTGGTCAGGACCGAAGTAGCCGACGCTGCGGGCGCCCGGACAGCTCTCCACCAGCACCAGTCCGGCGTTGGCATCACTGGGCAACTGTTGCACCACGCCAATAGTCGCCTCGCGCGCCGTGGTGATGCGCTTGGGTTCACGGAATACATGGCCCATCGTGTTCGGGGCATTGGTTCCAAGCAGCAGCTGCGTGGCGATATTGGCAACCCCTTGCACCATCGTTGCCTGTTCGATTTCCTTGGGTGTGGCCAGCATGCTGATATCCATGGAACCGGAAGCATCGAAGACAATGACCATCTCCGGCGCCAACTCCTTCGGACGCTCATCGGGGCAAAGGTTCTTGGCATTAGTGATCAACTGCTCCTTGCAGTTCTTCGCCAAGTTCTGCTCGACCTGCTCGCGCAGAGCGGCGTTGTCCTTGAGCAACGGCTCTTCGCGCTGCATCTTCTGCAGGGCCGAACAGTCTCGGGCGATGCCATCGATACGTTTTTTCAGCAGCTCGGCAGGATCCGGCTTGGACTCGGGTTTTGGTTCAGGCTTGGGCTCGGGAATCGGCGGTGGCAGCGGAATTTCCGGCTCGGGTTCGGGCTCCTCGACCACCGGATCCTCTTCCACTGGCTCCTGCTCGGATGGAACCTCCTCAGGCACGGCCGGCTCTTCGGCCACCGGAGACTCGACTGGCACAGGCGGGGTTTCCGGCTCGCGACAGAACAGCCACCACCAGAGCGCCGCTAGTAGGGCCAGCAACAGCAGGGCAAGCAGCAGCCACAACCACCAGCGCCGCTTGCGTGGCACCTCGCTGACCACGGCTGCTGCACCTGGCGGCAACGCACCAGCTTCCGCGGTAACAGGCGTGATCGGTGGCGCTGGGGGTTGGCCACCGCCCCAGAAGGTCACCAGCGGCTGGCCATTGAGCGAATACAGGGTCGAGGTGTCGGGATAACGGGCCGCTTCACGCAACAGAGCCGCCTGGCGTACACCATCGCCACCCTGTGCATCGAGCTGGCTGGCCAGTTGTTCGATAGAAGCCAGTCGCTCGTCGAGCAGGTGGCGCACCTGCGCCGCCTCCTTCTCATCCAACTGACTGAACGGTACCGGCTGGCCGCCAAGATCCGAATACCATTCGACGATATCACCCTCGGCCTGCTTCGGCTTGGCGTACAGGGTCGCCGTGCTCGGCGGCAGGTGCCGGCGCAGGATCTGCGTGAGTTCGCCATGACCGGCCAGGGCATCTGCCGCGCTACGGGTTTGGGAGGACAGGCGGGAGATTCGCTTCATGGCGGTCAGCTTCCTGCTTAGGTAGTCAGGGAAAAGCCTGCTGGCGGAACGACCGGCATGCAGGTGTAACGGCAATGATCAACGCAGGCCAAGATCGCTTTCCAGGCTGGAAACCTTGCTACGCAGCTTCTGCAGCTCAACCTGTTTCTGCAGCACGGCCGGATTCTCCTGCTGGTTGATATTTTTCAGGTCGTTCTCCAGCGCAGCAATTTCTGCCTCGATGCGCCGGTTGCCCTTGGCCTTATTCTTGAGTTCACCAAGCAGGGCGTTCAGCGACTTGTTCAAGGAGGCGTACTGCGCCTGCTGGGTCGCCAGATCCTTGCCAACCGACGCTTTCTCCTGCTCGATAGCGGCATAGACATCACGGAACAACTGGTTGGTTTTCTGCTCGTCGAGCAGGATCTTTTCCTTCTCCTCGACACGCTGGGCGTAGACGCCCTGGGTCTTGCAACCGAATTTGGTGGCGAACCCGGCATCGGCATTACGCGGGTCGCATTCCTGCGAACTGACGGCACAACCGGCAAGCATGGCGACGCCAGCCAGTAGGACAAAAGAACGAAGTGGAGGCATGGACGTATTCCTTGGAGCCTGATTAGGCTGTCGCTGCAGAGTGTGCCGCGCACACCGAAAAGGTCGGTAAAGGTGCGCACAGCGCACCCTACCTGTCATGTTGACCGAGAGTTTCCCGGAGTCTGTTCAGGTCGCGAACAGACTCTTAACCGAGCCGGATCGAAGAACGCTGCTGGTACAGCTGGTCGATTTCCGACTCCAGTTGCGCGATCTGCTTCTGCATCTTGCCGATCTCCGCATCCAAGGTATCGGTACGGGCACCATTGTTGCGCTCGGCGGCGGCAACCTTGGTCCACTCCTGCTGCTTGGAGCGTACGTCGGCCAGGGATTTCTTCAGGTAGGCGGTGTTGGCATCGATCTCGGCGAGCTGCTTCTGCGCCTGGGCGCTCTGCACCTTGTTGGCGGCGATGTCTTGCTTGATCTGCTCGATCTTGCGCTTGTCATCGGCGATCACGCTACGCGCGGTATCGCTGAGCATCTGCAGCTCCTGGTTGTCCTTGCGCACGTCGGCGATGGTCGCATCAAGACGGTCTTCCGCGTTGGCATACTGGCTGCGCTGGTTATCCAGATAATAGTTGGCGCCCATGCCCACGCCACAGCCAGCCAGACCGGCAGCGACCATGCACTGAGCCTTCTTGCTCGGGTTACCCAGCTGGCAGGCGAGCATGCCGACCACCGCGCCACCGGCACAGGCTTGCCAACCCGACTTGCTGAAGAACTGCGCCGAACTGCTGTTGGCCAGCCGTGGGTCGACCGGCGCCTGATTGGCAGCCGGCGTCGTGCCGGTGGTCTGACAGCCAGTCAATACGAGAGCGAGACCCAGAACGACCCATTTCATCCGTTGATCCAACAACGCTACTGCTTTCATGTCCATGCCCTTCGCTTAAATGGATTTACAGGATTCCAGCCACTGACTGCGCGCCACTTTGCCGCTTTTCATGTAGCTATTCAGATTCTTCCAGTGGGTGTCGAGGTAACTGCGCAGGTTGCTTTTGCTGCGCGCCGCCATTTGTTGAGCCACCACACTGACTTGCGGCTCGACGGTGGCCGAGGTGTAGTTGAGCGCACCACTGACCACCGTGTCGGCATAGTAGTTGAGCATGAAGTCGAGCACCTTGCGATGACCTTCGAGCTGCTCTTTGCGCGCATCGCAGCGGCTCATCTGGTCATCTTCACCTGCTCCACAACTACGCTTGTAGTTGCCTTCCAGAGTATCGAGGAACATGCCGTCGTCCTTGAGCTTGGTGCAGAGGAAAGCACCCAATTGCAGTTCGGAGCGGATCGCCTGGTCGCGTTGCTCGTCACGTGCCTGGGTGTTGGCACGCAGATCGCCACGCAGCTTTTCCAGTTGCTGCTTGAGCGCGTCATCCTGCACGCCGCTGGCGATGCTGGCGATTTCCGCGACCGGATCCTTGTTGTCCTTGCTGCCTGTGGCCTTGCTCGCTGCCGGAGTACCGAGTTTCTTCCAGTCCTGCTCGACCTGCTTGATGCGCTCGCGCGAGGTCAGCACCGGCGCCACCAGGGCCAGGCGCACACCGCCGGTCTTGAGCTTGTTCTGCTCGCCAGCGCTGGCGTAGTAAGGCTGTTCCTGACGCAATGCGGTGCGCAGCTCAGCCTGCGGCGTCAGGTAGTTACCGCCACGCACGATATAGCCGCCAGCCTGGCCATGCTGGCGATCGAGCTTGTTCAGGCGGAAGGGTTCGAAGAGCATCTCATCGACGTTGCCCAGAACGTCATGCAGACCCAGCGGATTTGGCTTGAGCAAACCGGTCAGTTGCAGCTTGCCATTGGCCGACTGCGCACCAGCGAACCACGCATAAGCACCGAGCCCACCATCCGGCGTGGGGAAACGAATATCGCGAAACTCGGACTGGGAAACGGCCATGCCGCCACGTGCGGCAAACTCCCACTCGGCCTCGGTCGGCAGGCGCAGGAAGCCCGCTGCGCCATCCTCCTTGGGCAGCTTGGCAGCGGCATTCTTACGTAGCCACAGGCTGTATTTGTCGGCAAAGGCAGTGGCGTCGAACCAGCTGACGCCGACCTGCGGCAGGCGCAGCTTGGTCGAAGGCGTCGGGCAGGTATCGTTCATCACTGCCTGGTATTGCAGCTCGCTCAACTCGTACTTGGCCAGCAGGTAATAGCGCCCCGGTTCCGGTTTCTGCACCGTGAAACTACCGGCGATGTAGCTGGGGCGGGCCTGCTCGATGTAGCCCCACTCGTCGCTGTCCTGACCGAGGGTCACGCCATAGTCACCCATCGGGCTGGCGACTGGAACCTGTACCTTACGCAGCACCAACGAACCCTCGCACGGCATCGGCAGGATCACGTCATCGGCCAGCGGTTTGGGATTGTAGTACTTCTCCTCCCAAGCGGCCTGGGCCGGCAGACTGCCCAGCGCCAGCAACGTCGCCGCTGCCAGCAAGGCCTGCTCAGAGGTCACGCAGGCTTTCAGCCGGTTGAATATGGATCGCACGAAACCCTCCTACAGCCGCCACGACGATGGCGATCAGCAATGCACTGGCGAAGGCCAGCAAAATATGAATGTTTTCCAACTTGCAGACGAAGCCGTCGTCGGCCAGGTTGGCGCCCAGCGCCGTATTGAATACATGGCTGCCGACCAGGTAGGCAGCGTAGCCCAAAGCAAAAGCCAAACAGGTGAGCAGCGCCGCCTGAACCATCACGTAGGCGCCAGCAGCCGAACGCTGAAAACCAAGCAGACGCAACAGCGCCAGATCCTTGCGCTTGCGGTCGATATTGGCGAGAAAGGCCCCGGCCAGCGAGGCCACGCAACCGATCACCGCGGTCCAGGCGATCACCGCGAAAATCAGGCCGAGCACATGGCTGATGGCCTTGACCGACTCGATCTCACGCGCCCGCGTGCTGCTCTCTATGCGCTCGCCATCAAGCCAATTGGCAATGCTGGCCACATCATCCAGACCCCGGGCGTAGATGCGCGCACGGGCATAGCGCTCGCGCACCGGCGCCACCTCGCCGGTGAGGAAGCCGAACATCGGCACGGCATAACCATCGCGAAAATTTTCCATCGCCACCAGCAGATCAAGGCGCACCAGCACCGCCGGCCGGGTAAAGGCGCTGTTCTCCAGCACCCCACCCACGGTCACCGTCAGTTCGCCACGCTCGTTGCTGCCATCGAGCTTGCGCAGCACCAGCAGACGCAACGTATCGCCGACCTGCACGCCGAGTCGGCTTGCCGCACTGGCGCTGAGCAGTACCTGCTCCAACGTCGCGGGCGACGGCAAAGCGGCGATCAGCGGATCGCCACTGGCTGTCGGGATGACTTCGGCATTAGCGACAAAATGCTGACTGTCGCGCTGCAGGTCGGCCTGGGTGTTCAGCGAACGGGTCAGCGGGATGACGAAGCCTACGCCGGGCTGGGCACGCAAACGCTCGAACCAGCCGCCGGCCAAGTCATAGTTGCCGAGCATGCGCACTTCGAGGTTGCGCGGGTCGCTGAGCAACTCATCATTGAGCTGCGAGACCACGCCATGCTTGAGGCCGAACAACAACAGCAGGGGCGCGATCACCGCCACCAGCGAGGCGACGATGCACAGCGACACCTTGCGGTCGTGCCACAGGTCACGCGCTGCCAATTCGATCAGCAAACGCAGACGGGGGCGAGTCTCAGGCCGCGTCATGGAACACCGTGCCGTCGGCGCTGGCATCGACGGCACTACCCTGCAGCGTGCCGACGATGTTGCGGATCGCACAATCGCGCACCAGATCCCAGTCGTGGGTAACCAACAACGCGGCGATCTGGAAACGCTGGACGATTTCGATGATCAGCTCGAACAAGCGTTGCGCCTGCAGAGGATCGAGCGCTGCGGTCGGCTCGTCGGCCAGCAGCAGGTCGGGCTCATGGGCGATCGCGCGGACGAAAGACACCCGCTGGCGCTCGCCGATAGACAGCTGCGCCGGCAACTTGCCCAGCAAGGGTTGCAGGCGCAGACGAGAGATGGCCTCGTCGACCAACTCGCTCTTGCCAGGTAGACCAAGCATGCGCCGGGGCAACTCGATATTCTGCCGCACACTGAGAAACGGCAGCAGACCGCCGCTCTGCAACACGAAGCCCAAACGCTGAGCGCGAATATCAGCCAATTGCGCCTGGCGGTCATCGCGCAGCAGCGCGGCAACATCCAGCCCATCGGCATCTCCCAGACGGAACTGGCCGAGCCCATCGGGACGCAGGATCAGACCAATCATTTCCAGCAGCGTGCTCTTGCCACAACCGCTGGCGCCGGTGATTGCCGCCACCTCGCCACGGCCAAGAATCAGGCGCGGCAAGACGATCTGGTAGTCGCTACCCCGGCGAATGCGCATGTCCTCGATATGCAACATGACCCAAGTCCTAAGGCAAAGCCTCCAGCGGCACCGGGTAAACGTGCTCGCGTGGGTCACTGCCCGGCGCCAGGGATACCCAGCGGTCGGCATCGGCGTTGTAGCGCTGGTAGTACTTGAGCTTGGTGTTCAGGCGCCGAATGAATTTCTCCTGCTCAAGCCCTTCCATGCCTTTCCAGGTTTCCTCGTCGAGGCTGAGCACCTCGCTGAGATAAGGCAGGCCATCAAGGTATTCAGCCATCAGGCCCATGTCGGCGACCTTGATGGTCTTGTCCTTGAGCTGGTTGGGATCCTTGCCCATGGTCGCGGCCACCGAACGCAGGCGCTCGAACATGTCGCTGGGCGAGATCAGGCCTTCGTTAGCAGCATCGGCGATCTGCTTGACCACATCGCTAAGGTCGCTGAGCTGACTCTTGGTCATCAGCACACGCACGTCGGTAGTGGGTACATCCTGACGCACGAAGTCACGGTCACTGATCCACGCCTGAAACACCGGCGGCGCACTGGCACCGGTCTTTTCGCCGAGGTAGGCCAGGCGCATGGCGTGTCCGAGCAGCTCGGCATCCTCGGCCAGGGCGGTATCGCCACCTTTGCCGGATTTCGCCTTGGCGTACTCCGCATCGGCCCCCAGCGCGCTACCGGCCGCCATGTCGCCGCGATAGGCCGCCTTGACCTGTGCAGTGATGGCATCGCCAAGGCTGTCGACCATCTTGCCGAAGCTCTCGACGTTGCCGGCATCCACCGGGTAGTACAGCGGCTTATTGAGGAAAGCGTTGGTCGACAAATCCGTGTACTGCGCCTCGGCCGAGGCATGGTTCTTCGAGCCGCTCGGGGTCTTCAGGTGCAGGCTGTAGATCGCCACGCCACGGTACTTGGCCTCCAGGCGCACCTGCTCGGCGTTCAGGCCAGTGGACGACAGCTTGCTGTCACCATCGACTGCGCCCGCATCGGTAACCAGTACGATGTAGCGTGCACCGAACTCATTCCATTTGACCTGATCCAGCGCCTGCATCACGCCGGCGTAGGTGTCTTCGTCGTAACTGCTGCTGGACGCAGTTGCCGGTTTGAGCTCGGCGACCTTGGCCAGGAAGTCTTTACCGTCCTTGACCGTGCTCGGGTCGACGTACATCTTGCTGACGTATTCAAGCTTGGGCACTTCCTTGGTGCTGGAGCGGTAGGCGACTAGACCGAACTTGACCTGATCCAGCAGCTTTTCCTGCTCGACGTGGTCGTAGATACGCTTGACCGCCTCACGGGTACGGTCGATGTACGGCCCCATGGAAATGGTCGAGTCGATGACGAACACCACGGCGGCGCTGAACCCCTTGAGGGTGTTGGCATCTGCCGTGGCGTTCTTGTCCGCGCCCTCCTTGTCGGCCGACTCCGCCGCACTCACCGAAGCGACGTTGAGCAGGCGCACCTGGAAACCCTTCTCGGTGAAGGTTTCCTCGGCTTCCAGCACCGGCAACAGGTAGAAATTCTTCGTCAGATCCACCGCGTAATCCGGCTCGCGGGCAGCCACCGCCGGATCACGGCCATTGGCCTTCATGTTGGCCAGGATCGGCTTGAGCAGTGGCGCCGGGTCGTCCTTGGCAAAGAGCTGTTCGAGGCTGTCCTTGTTGCGGAAGAACAGCAGCGGATCACGACCGGCCGGGTTGGTCAGGGCCAGGGTCATCTGCATCTTCCACGGAACGGCGCAGTCGCCCTTAATCCAGCCGACGGTCTTGCCATAGCTGTCAGGGCCGACCTTCAGCCACTCGGTGTTGCCTGCCTGCTCACGCTGGTACACGTAAAAGCGGGTGAATGCTGGCTGCGCCTTACCGCCACTAGCGCCAGCGCTATCGCCAAGCTGGCAGGTCGGCGTGGTCAGCACGCGCTGGTAGAGGGTCTTCTTGCCTTCCTGCAGCAGCGGTTTGTCTGCCGCCATCAGTGGCGCTGCTGCGCTCAGCAGCAGGCCGGCAAACAACAGTTTGACGCCCGGGGCGGTGCGCACGGTCATTTCTTCAGCTCCTCCAGCCGCTGGCTGGCGTCCTGATTGTCCGGGTCGTTGTTCACGGCAATCTCGTACCAATACATCGCAGTCTCAGCGTCAGCCGCTTCGATGCAACCGCCGCTGGCATAATGCGCCGGGTCGTACTCGCGGGCATAGGCATAGGCAATGGCGGCATCGCCCGACTGCGCCTTGTGCGCATACAGACGCTGCACCACGCCACAGCGCTTGGCATCCTTGGCAACGGCGATCACCTCCAGCACCTGTTCGCTGGACGGATTGGACTTCAGGCAGGCCTGGATGAAAGACAGATCCTCCCTGGCATCAGATAGGGCTTGCGAACTGCACGCGGCCATCGCCCCTACCACTGAAGCCGGCGTGTCGCTTGGCGCGATATCGGTCGACGGCGTGCGCAGCAGGAACCACCAGGCCGCAACTGCCAGGGCCAGGATGAGCAGTATGGTGATCAGGATCAGCGGAAGCTTGCTGCCTTTCTTTGCCACCGGGGTCTGAGGTGATGGAGCAGGCGGCGCTTCGACAACCACCGGCTCAGGCGCGGGTGCTGAAATCACCTCGGGCTCAGGCGCAGGCGGCTCGGGCAGTACTTCTGGCAAAACCGGCACGATGACCGGCTGGGCCTTGCGCTCAACCTTCTTTTCGTCATGCGTCGAGTTACCTGCTGCCTTGGAGGACAGAATGCTGCCAAGGATGCGCAGCACACCCTTGTCGCTGCCGTCCTCGTTACGCAGCTGCAGCATGTAGGCCATCTGAGGATCAAGCATCAACGGGTCGATCAGCCAGGGGCCGACCTCGCCACTGAGCTTTTCATCAACCAGGTTCAAGCCATCGAGCGTATGCCAGGATGGGCTCGTATCCCATTCGCCGTTTTCACCGAGGTAGCGGCCATCCTGATTGCGCTGCACGGTCAGTTCGAGGGCGTCACTGCCCTCCTGCCAACCATGTACGGTCAGCTCTCCATGACCAGGTTGGCCGCTCTGCGCTGCCTTCAGTTCGATTCTCAACATGACTTATTCCGTCCGATCCGCATGCAGGGTGGCGAGCACCTTGCCCAGCGTCTCGTTCTGCTCCGGTGTGATTTCTCGGCCAGCACTGTGACCGGCGTTGTCTTCAGCGATCTTGGCCAGCGCTACCAGCCAGTCGCCCACATAGTTGCGCGTGTGTTCCAGGGGTTGCGCCGGCAGTTGCGGCAGCTTGCCCGGGACGATAACCGGTGGCGCCTGGAATAGCTTGGCGCCACGCTCGATGCGGCTGTCGGGACGCTGCCCCAGGGGTGACTCGATGAACCCTAGCCAGCCGATGAAATCGCCCAGCACGGTTTTCGCGGTGAGCACCTGACGTCCGGCCAGCTGCTCGCGTTTGGTGCCAATCTGCTCGGTACTGACGATGGCCTGCAGCAGGCGTGTTTGTAGGTCGAGGCGACTAGCGCCGGTGATGAGCTCATCAACCAGAGCCTCGACCGCTGGCTTGGAGAAGCCCAGATAGGTCATCAGACGCATGTCTTCAGGCAGGTGGCGCAGGTGGCTTATCCACTCACGCAGTACGGCCTGGGCGAAACGTGCATCGCTACCGCTGGAGCGCAGCGGTAAGGCATTGCTCGACGAGCGAGGCGCCGACTCGCTGTCGCCGAACAGATCAAAACTATCGTCGTGTCCCAGGTCATCACCCAGGTTGAGCGCCCCCCCGCTCACAACACCGCTGCTCCCACTATCGCTCACCAGAGCAGTAGGTTCTTCGTCATCGGCGCGCAGGTACAGACCCCGAACCAGATCGTCAGGCAATTGCATTCTCTGCAACAGTTCACCCAGCAGAATGCGCCGCGGCCAGACCGCGTCGAAGATCTGCTTGGCGATCTTGCGCTTCTTCTCCAGCTCGCCGGCGCCTTCTGCCTGATACCAGTGGCCAAGCCGGCTATCCAGCAGATGCAGTACATCATCGAGCTGTTCACGAATACGCCCCAGCTTGACCTCGCGCAGCGCCACGCCACGCAGGTACTGGCTGATACGGCCCATGCCGCCATCGTTCAGCTCCAGCATCGCGTCCCAGGCCTGCTGCGGCTGGTTGACGTGGCGCTGTACAGTTTCGTCTTCGACGAAGGTACTGCGCATCAGCCCCAACGAATCCTGGGCAGCTGCGTTGATACCGATCTCTTCACCAGCCTGCACGTCGAGGAAGGTCACCTTCATGCGCGGTTTGCGCACCAGGAAGGTGTTATCGAAGGGCTGACCGGCCGTCCACTCCTGCAGCCAGGTGTACTGGCCAAAGCGTTCGAGCATGGTCATCTTCATCATGCCGCCGCTACCCCAACCGAGGCGCAGTAGGTCTTCGCCCTTGTCCAAGTCGCTACCAATGCGCATGTCGAACATGGTGATGGCCCACAGCAGGCCCGGCTTACGCAGAGCACGCTCTTCGGGCTTGGCGCCCTGGGTCTTGTCGATCCAGCGGGTCAGTACCGGACCGACAGCGGTGACGTCGGACTGCTTGTTCGATGGCGTACAGACGATCAGCACGTTCATTTCCTGGCTGTCGGTGTAGCGCTCGAACAAATAGGCAACCTTGCCGCGCAGGATCAGTTGCGCCACCGGGCTGGCTTCGTCGCTGCTCACCGCGCGACGCACGTCGTCCAGCGACTCGACCGACAAGCGGCCGCGATAGCCGGGAAAATCGAGCAGGTCGACCTGCTCGAACAGCGGCTCGCTAGTAGGCTCAACCAACGGGAACACCAACTCGACGGTGAGTGCGGCCAGTTGCGCCAGGGACAGCTCGACCGACGCACGCAGCTCGCCGTCAATGAATGGGCGCACGCCGATGCGCTTGTCGCTGTCCTTGCCCAAGCGCTCGAGCATGTCGACGTTCATGATGCTGTCGGCCTGCGACAGGCCCTTGTCGGTCTGCCGCACCAGGGCATCGAGCGGAGCGAATACGCGATCGGCGTTACCCAAGCTGCTCAGGGTTCTGGCGAAGCTCTGGTAGGCCTCGCTCAACTCGTTGATCTCACCCCAGAAGATCGAGAACAGCCGGGTGCGATCCTCCACCGCCAGCCAGGGCGCCAGCTCCACGGCCACGGGCCAGTAGTACCCAGCCAGACCACTCAGCGACGCCGGGAAACTACCTTGCAGGTAGTCCCACAGGGCCACCACGTCGTCCTCGCTGACTCCGGGCACCGGCTTGAGCTGGCGGCGCTGGCCGAGTTCCTTGAGCAGTTGGCGGATGGCCGCTTCATCGAAGCGATAGGACACCTTCTCGGTGTTGAAATCGTTGAAAAAGGAGTTGGCCAGCACCTTGGCCACTTCCACTTCGCCGAACAGCTTCAGCTCCAGCGGGAAATCGTCCGGGCCGGGGCGCGCAGTACGGCTGAAACGGGTGACCAGGCCGGTGGCCTCTTTGCCTCCACCCGGCGGATTGACATGGGTGAGGAAGTCCAGACGACTGCCACCGAAATCAGTCTCCAGCTTGCCGTTGGCACCGGCAGCCAGGGTCGAGATCAGGTACGACTTGCCGGCCTGGGACAGACCGAAGAAACCCACGGTCATCGGCAGGCCGGAAACGCCGCCCAGGCGTCGGGCGGTATTGCGCACGCGACGCAGGCTTAGGATCAGGTCGTCCGCTTCGTTATCCAGGCGTGGCGCGCTGCGGCGCACGTCGCCGATCCAGCGGATCGCCTCGCCGGCACCGGTATGAATGGCGGCCCAGTGTCGGGTCAGTTGCTCAGGCGAGTTACTCATTTGCGAAACACGCTCCCGCTGTCGAGCCAATATTGGGATTCACCCAGCCCGGCGTCGGACAGGGTGTTGAGGCGCAGGCGAATGTGCGAGCGGCTGACCGAACCACTGTTGGATTCGGCACCAAGAAATTCGAAGCTCTCGCTGCCTTCAGCCGGATTGCGCGAAGGCTTGATGCCCAGGCGCACCTTGAGCACCAGCCCCTGGGAAGCGACCTGCTCGCGCAGCTTCTGGTTCTCGATGCTGAGGATGTACAGCGGCGCTGCAGACCAGCGTTCGTTGGCCAGTTGGCGGAAGCCCAGGCGCATGGTGCCGCGCATATCGAAGGTCAACTCGGGCAGCTCGTACTCGGGGTCGTCGAGATCGATATCGCGGAAGTAGACGTTACCGTCCTTGATCACGTTGTTGTTGTCGATCAGACCGAGGAACTTCAACGTCGAGTAGGGTTTGAACGCCGCCGAACGGAAGAAGAAGTTGGGCAGCCGCAGGCTGCGGCTGAGTAGACAGAGCATGGCGCCGACTGCGGCCGTGGTCTTCGGGTCCTCGATACGGTCGAGCTTGTTGAACGGGTACCAGCCACCGGTGCGGTACTGGTTGAGCGGCAGGATGCGTCCCGGCGGCAACGGCAGCAGCTTGCGAAACAGCGCCTGCACACCGGGCAGACGCGACGGACGCCCAGTGAGCAGGAGCACATCGCAGGGGTAGCTGTGGACAACTTCGCACAGCGCCTGAATGGTCTTGCCGATGTTCATGCGATCGCCGATGAACGCCTCGTGAATGCGCCGCAGACTGACGTTGAGCGTTGTCGCCAGCAGGTCGAACGGCTCGCTGCCGTTACCCAGTTGGCGGCGTACGGCACTGCTGAAATAGTCAAGCACATCGTCGGTGGGACGCTCGTCGCCAAGCAGTTCGCCGAAAGTGCCCCTGACCAGGGTGCCGGCATCCAGCGGGTCATATTGTTCGTAGGCCTTGAGCAGGCGCAGACCGATAGGGCTGAACAGTTGCAGAGTCAGTTGCTGGCGCAGCACGGCGTCCTGCACGGCCAGCGGCTCGCTGCCGATCAGCTTGGACAGCAACGCATCAGGGTTGTCGACACCCGCATCACGCAGCGCCGAGCCCAATGCCGGCAGGACGAACTGGCGGATCACGTCGAGCAGGATGTCGTCACCGGCGACCTTGAAACCATCGCGAAAACGCTGCGAGGGGGTGATATAGACGTTGCTGCCCACGCCATCATCGAGCCGATATTCGGTGATCACCAGGTCGGTGGTGCCGCCACCGATATCGATCGAAGCGATGGTCAGACGATCCTTGTGCGGCTGATCCGGACGCGCCATGGTGGCAAAGAACTCCTCCGGACGACCGGCGAAGTTGTTCTGCGTTTCGTTGAACAGGTAGACGACCTGGCCGCAGGTGGCCTCGTCCCACTGCACATGCACTTCCGGTAGGAATGGCCAAGCGGTCTCGCGGCCCTTGGCGTCCTTGATGTTGATCGGATCGTCTTCAGGGTGCCAGCCAAGGCTCTTCCACACCAGGCCGATGGCCTGCTCCATGCACTTGGCGAAGATTTCGCGCTCGGGCTTGGGCATCGACGGCGGCACGGTGAGGATGATCGAGCGCAAGTGGCGCGGCACGCGCGAATGGCTCATGCGCAGACGCTGCGACGGGCTGTTTATCTGCATCAATGCCTGGCCGAGCACTTCGCAGAGCATGAAGGTCATCAACGAGCTGCGCGAATAGTGCGGGTGGAACACCGGCATGCGTTCGTCGAAGGGCAGGCTGTAGAGCGCCTGACCTTTCTCGTTGATCAACCCGGCGACGGGCGCAGCAGTGGCGTGCGGCTCGCTTTCGGATTTGACGTAGGCGCAGTTGAAGCGCCAGCCCGGCTCGTAGTTGTCCTCGTCCCACAGGTAACGCTTCGGGCTGGACAGGCCGGTCGAGCCTTCGGTTCCACGCCGGCGACTGGCCAGACGTCCGGCCTCGCGACCAACGCGGGCGATGGTCGGCCACTGGAAGGCCTCGCGACGGCCACTTTGCACCGAAAAGTGATCCTTGCCGAATACCGCCTGAGCGAACTCGATACGGCTTTCGAAAGGTTCCGGATAAACGTGCTCAGGCTGGGTCAGGTCACGCAGTTCCAGCTCATAGCGCTTGCTCAGGCCATCATTCTCCTGCGGGTGATCCTCGATCAGGATGCCGCAGGTGCGCGAGTTGCCGACATCGAGCACCATGTCCACCGGAATCGCCTTGTGCAGATCGCTGTCGCGGTTGGACACCACCTTGAGCTCCGGCACCGGCAACGCCGTACCGAGCAGGTGCAGCAAGTTGAGGTAATGCGCCTGATGATAGAGCTCCTGACACTCGTGCTCGATGTCATCGAGCTGCATGCGTATCGGCGGCAGTTGCGCCTGCTCGGTGAACACTTCGCGTAGCCAGCCATCGACCCAGGCCAGGTCGAGGAACCAGCCCATCTCGTCGGCCTGATGTGCCAGGGCAAATGCCGCGCCGGCTCGCACATCATCACTGGTCGGCGCCAGATAGGCGGTATCGCTGCGGCTGGCGAATACTTTGGTATCGAAGGCCAGGGTCACCCGGTGAGTATGACCATCTGGATCCTCACCCTCCTTGAGCTCGATGATGCGCATACGCGCCCAGTTCGACGGGCCATCGTCGAAACGCCGAGGTGGGCTGAAGCGAAAGAATGGCAAGGGTAGCCAGAGCCCTTTGAGCAGACGCACCGACTGCTCGACCGCTACGCTGTAGGCTGGGCTCACAGGACTGCCCGGGGCTGCCGGATGGAAAAAGCTGTTGCTGCGTTCATCGAACATCAGCCGCGCCAACGGGCCATCGTTGCGCTGGCGCACGAACTCGCCAGGTAGTTCGCGGCGCAGTTCAAGGGTCACGGCGAAATCCAGGAACTGGACACCGCTGCCCATGATCAGGGTGATCTTATCTTCGTAGTCGGTCTTTTCTGGAAACATGATGCGTTTTTCCGCCCTGTTCTCGGGTCGTGGCAGGCCGTTGGAACTGCCTGGAATTTCAAGGGCCTGTTACTCGACGCCCTGCCTCATGGACATGGGGAATTGCTTGTTCTCATAACTACCCGTGCAGTCAGCAGCGCTACGGCTATCCGGGCTGCACACGACTTCCGGCAGCTTGTAGCTGCTGCCATCGTTGCAGGCAGCCTGCCCCTGGTTGCTGATCGCCAGCTTGCCGCCCTGCATCGCGGCATTCACCGCACCCGAGCACTCGACACCATCACCACGTCGCACCTTGACCTGCCCCTTGCCATCCTTGAAGTCATAGTCGAGTTGCATGGGCTTGCCGGTCTGCGCATCCTGAATACCGGCACCCGCTTTCCAGTTACCGTTGAGGAACTCAGTGGAGCCGGTTTCCAGTGCCTGCGGGGGAATGCTCAGGTCTTGTGGTACGTCCCGACCCGGCGGTTGCTTGCGAGGTTCCTGCTGCTCCTGTGGCGGCTCGGCAGATGGCTCCTCAGCGGCTGCATCCTCAGGCGCGGACGGCGGCGGTTCTTCGCCCGGTGCATCGGGCTCGTCGTGTGCAGCAGCGCCCTCCTCCTGCTCGGCAGCGGGAGACTCCTGTCCGTCCGGCAGTTGACCATCGATAGCAGCACCCGACCCGGCACCATCGACCGACCCACCACGACCGAACACGCCGATATCACGCTCATGCACCGGCAATCCCGGCAGATCGATGCGATCGAGGCCGAGTGGCAACTCGACCGTTGGCGCACAGGCGCGCAGCAAGAACAACAGCAACAGCAGGAGCAGTGGCAGGAGCAACAGCCACAGCCAGCGCCACCAACGCGACTTCTTCACCACCTCAACCGGCACGGCGGTGGCCAGCGGGGGCGGCGCGAGCGGTGCTACTGGCGCAGCGCTGGGCACAGGCGGACGCAGACACAACAGCGGGTCGTGATCATAGGTTCCCGCGTGATCGGTGAACCCCCAGAAGGTGATGACGGGCTTGCCATCGACCAGGTAGACATGGTCGCTGTCGGGAAAGTGAATGGTTTTTTCCAGCAGGCGACCGAATATCTGCTTTTCCCGGTTCTGCGCGTCAGCACGCATGCTTTCGCTGGTAGCACCCAGTTTGGCGTGCATCACCTCAAGCTGAGCATAGGCATTCGCGCGCTCTTCAACCGTGGCCGCCGACCAGGGGATCACGTCGCCCTCTACAGGCGCGTACCAATCGATGCGGTCACCGGTTTCGTTGGGCTGCGGAATGGCTAGGCAACTGGAGGCTTCGCGCCCCATCTTCAGGCGAATGGCCTCGCGCAGTTGCAGCGCGGCGCTGTACACCGGCTGACCATCGACACCCAGCGCCTTGAATTCCTGAAGGTTACCCGTGCGGAGCAATGCGCCTGACATGTGCGGTCATCCTTTCCCTGGCCATCTGAAAATAGAAATTACGGCACAATCATTCCAAATGACGTTGGAAGATCGCGTCAGTCAGCAAGGCGAAAAAGCCTTTTGTATTCAAACGTTAGCTGCACTTAATTTTTCGAAATGTGACATAGACATCGCTTCATGGGAATGCTTTTCGGCGCAAAAATCAATCTGCGATTAACTCTGAATCGATCCCTTATGCGTTTATGTTGAGCTACCTAATCTATCTCTTCTTGCCACTCTTCCGGCAACTGCGGATCGATCGTCAACCAGGGCAGCCGGCTGCTCACCCAGATATGCCGATCCGCCGGGGCTTGCTCCGGTTCGTCCAGCGTGGCGACGGTGACGTCCAGTGTGTCCGGACTGAGGTCGGTATGGAGCGCCAGGTGCGCGCCGCAGTCGCCGCAGAAATAGCGCGTGCAACTGACCGAAGAAGCGAAGGCGCGAGGCGTGCCGCGCAACCACTGAAACGCCTGGTGCGAGACGGTGACCCAGGTGGTGAGAATGCCTCCGCTGCTACGCCGGCAGATCGAGCAATGGCAATGGGCGATGTCCTGCAGCGGTGCCTCGATGCGGTAACGCAGGCTGCCGCACTGGCAACCGCCTTCATGTCTCTCGCTCATGCCGTCTCCGTCTTGCAATGCGGCGGTGCGCTGACCAAGATAGGCGCTCACCGCTACCGGGGGTTCCCGTGATCGACCTGTTGCTGGCCCTGTGGCCGCTGTTCGCCATGATAGTCGCCGGCTACTGGCTGCGTTTGCGAGAGTTTCCCAGCGAGGCCTTCTGGCCAGGCGCCGAGCGCCTCAACTACTTCATCCTGTTCCCCGCCCTGTTGTTCTCCAGCCTGGCCAAGGCGCCGCTGAACAACCCGGCACTGCCGCGCTTGGCTCTGGCCGTGTTGCTCGGTCTGGGCATCGCCTGGCTGGCACTGCTGCTGGTGCGACGGCTACGTGGCTGGCCGGCCGGACGCTTCGGTGCCTTCACCCAGGGCATTCTGCGCTTCAATACCTACCTCGGCCTGGCGGCAGTGGGCAGCCTGTTCGGCCAGGAAGGCCTGACCCTGGCGGCCATCATGCTGGCGCTGATGGTGCCGACGGTTAACGTGCTCTCGGTATGGTCGTTGACTGCCGAGCGTGGCGTCAGCGCCCGCAGCCTGCTGCTGCCGATCCTGAAGAATCCGTTGATACTCGCCTGCGCCGGCGGCGCGCTGTTCAACCTCACCGGTATCGGCTTGCCGGGCGGTACGGATCGCCTGCTCAGCCTGCTCGCGGCCGCCAGTCTGCCGCTGGGCCTGCTCTGCGTCGGCGCGGCACTCAAGCCCGAACAGCTGGGCGGGGAAGTTCCAGCATTGGGCTGGAGCAGCGCGCTGCGTCTGTTGGCCATGCCATTGCTGGCCTGGGCCGTGGCCTGGGGCCTGAACCTGCCCGCGATGGAAAGTGCGGTGCTGGTGCTGTTCTTCGCCCTGCCCACCGCACCGACCGCCTACGTGCTGACACGCCAGTTGGGCGGCGACAGCCAGTTGATGGCCGGCATCATCACCCTGCAGACGCTGCTGGCGGCTGGCAGCCTGGTGGCGATCATGACGCTGCTGGCCTGAACCGCAATATCGGCTTAGCGCTACTCCACGTAACTCTCGATCAGGCGCTGATACTCCCCACGCGCCTTGAGCGCCGCCAGACCACGGTCGAAGCGCTCGATCAACTCGGCCGCGCGCGGATGCTGCCGCGAGACGATGAAGTGCAGCGTACTGCTCTGAAACGGCACCCGTGACCGGTGAAACTGCGCCAGATCAGCGCCAGCGCTGTGCAAAGCACTGCCACCCAGGTTACGGTCGGCAATGAACAGGTCGTCACGTTCGAGCAGCAGTAACCGTGCGCATTCCTGCAGACCCAGTGGAGAATGACGGCGCAGTACGCCCTGCTCGACCATTTGCTGGATCGCCGCCGGCGGCTGCCAGCCCAGCGGATAGCAGAGTCGCCGGCCAATCATGGCGGGTAGATCATCGAGCTCGATGTGATCACCGGCACGGCTGAAGATGTATTGTTCGGCCACATAAATGGGCGCCGAGTAGAGAAACTCCGCCTCGCGCTCGGCAGAACGGACGTAGGGAAAGGTGGCGTCGTACTCAACGCGCTTGGCTTTCAGGTAACCGCGGTTCCAGGGCAGCCAGTCGAGCGTGATTGCCGACCCCTGCTCAGCCAGCGCCGCCCGCACCACCTGGGTGAGCATGCCCTGACCAGGTAATGCCTTGCCAGTGAACGGCGCATAGTCATCGCCCGTAGCCAGGTGCAGCACCTCCGCTCGCGCCGATACGCACAACAGCAGACTCAGCAGAGCCGCCCCCCATAATCCCACCATCAATCTCCAGTCACTGGCGTGCAATCGCCTTGCTGCCCCGATCATTGACTCTTGCTCTCACGAGCACGGCTGTCCAGTGCAACCAGGCTATAGGGCGACAATTCATGCTGTTCTCTTGATACGAAGCAACGGGCTGGGCAGGGCGCCGTCTATTCTTGTCGCAACACGAACGAGATGCGGCAAGCCGATGAATGACACCAACGCCAACGATCAGCCTGACGTTTTCCCCTATCTGCAGCTGATCCACCAGCACGGCGGCTCGGACCTGTTCTTCAGCGTCGGCGCACCGCCGCACATGAAAGTGGAAGGACACAGCCAGCCGGTGGGCCAGCGCATCTTGAAGGCCGGCGAGGTGCAACAGCTGGCCTATCAACTGATGACGCAGAAGCAGATCGCCGAGTTCGAGCGCGATCTGGAGATGAATCTGGCGGTCAGCCTGCAGGGCGCCGGACGTTATCGGGTCAACCTCTACTACCAGCGCGGCGAAGTGGCCATGGTGGTGCGCCTGATCAAGAGCCAGATTCCCAGTTTCGAGGCCCTCGGTCTGCCGAAAATGCTGGAAAAACTGGCCATGCAGGATCGCGGGCTGATCCTGGTCACCGGCGCAGCCGGTTCGGGCAAATCAACCACCCTGGCGGCGATGCTGGATTTCCGCAATCGCCACAAGAGCGGGCATATCGTCTGCATCGAAGACCCCATCGAATTTCTCCACAGCCACCAACGCTCGATCATCGACCAGCGGGAAGTCGGCCTCGATACCCACAGCTTCGACGACGCCCTGCGCAACGTGCTGCGCGAGGCGCCGGACGTGATCATGCTCGGCGAGATCCGCGACGCCGCGACCATGCAGCACGCGCTGCATTACGCCGAAACCGGCCACCTGTGCGTGGCCACGCTGCATGCCACCAGCAGCAGCCACGCCATCGAGCGTATCGCCCGCTTCTTTCCCGACGCCGCCCGCAAGCAGGTGCTGGCCGACGTGGCGCACAACCTGCTCGCGGTGATCGGCCAGCGCCTGGTACCGGGCATCGCGCAAAAACGCGTGGTAGCGGTGGAGCTGATGCTGGGCACGCCCTACATCCGCGACCTGATCCAGCGCGATGAGTTGGACGAGTTGCGCGAAGCCACGGCGCGAGCGGCCGAACAAGGTCTGCAAACCTTCGACCAGCACCTGTTCGCCCTGCTCGAAGCCGGCCGTATCAGCCTGGCCGAAGCGCTCAAGTTCGCCGACTCGCGGACCGACCTCAGCCTCAAGTTCAAGCTCGAGCGCGGCTTCTCCGCCGATGATGCCGAACTCAAGGTACTGCGCGACGGTTGACTGGCTTTATCAGTGATTTCGGCCGATGCTCATCTATACAGGCCGAAACCATAATTCCTCATCGGCCGTCTTTCAGGGGGGCCGATTCATGCTGACCCTGCTGCATTTGCTGTCAGCCATTGCCCTGTTGGTCTGGGGCACACAAATCGTACGTACCGGCATCCTGCGCGTGTTCGGCTCGCAGTTGCGCAAGGTGCTCAGCCACAATATCGGCCGCCGGCCGCTGGCGTTCGTCGCCGGCATCGGCGTCACGGCGCTGGTGCAGAGCAGCAACGCCACGGCCTTGCTGGTCACCTCCTTCGTCGCCCAGGGCTTGATGGCGTTGGCGCCGGGCCTGGCGATCATGCTCGGTGCTGACGTCGGCACGGCGCTCATGGCCCGCGTGCTGACGCTCAATCTCAGTTGGCTGAGCCCGCTGCTGATCTTTCTCGGGGTGATCTTCTTCCTCTCGCGGCGGCAGACCCGCGCGGGCCAACTCGGCCGGGTGGCCATCGGCCTGGGCCTGATGCTGCTGGCGCTGGAGCTGATCGTCGCCGCCGCCACGCCAATCACCGAAGCGCGCGGCATTCGCGTGCTGTTCGCGTCATTGACCGGCGATCTGCTGCTCGACGCGCTGGTCGGTGCGTTGTTCGCCCTGCTCACCTACTCCAGCCTGGCCGCCGTGCTGCTCACCGCCACCCTGGCCGGTGCCGGGCTGATCAGCCTGCCGGTGGCCATCGGCCTGGTGATCGGTGCCAACATCGGCAGCGGTCTGCTGGCCTTTCTCACCAGCAGCCTGCAGAACCCGGCCGGGCGTCGCGTGGCGCTGGGCAGTCTGATCTACAAGCTGATCGGACTGTTGCTGGTGCTGCCGGTACTGCAGCCCTTGGCCGACTGGCTGGACAGTCTGAACTGGCGCCCGGCGGAGCTGGTGATCTTCTTCCACCTGCTCTACAACAGCCTGCGCGCCCTGCTGATGCTACCCACCGTCGGCTGGATGGCGCGCTTCTGCAACTGGCTGCTGCCGGACCGTGCCGATGACAGCGGCATCGCCCGCCCGCGCCACCTCGACCCGACGGCGCTGACCACGCCAAGCCTGGCGCTGGCCAACGCCGTGCGCGAAACCCTGCGCGTGGGCGACAAGATCGAGGCCATGCTCGGCCACCTGCTGCCGGTGCTGGAGCAGAACCAGCCGGCATTGAACAAGGAGCTGCGCCTGCTCAATGACGACGTCGCCAGCCTGTGCCGGGCGGTCAAGCTGTACCTGGCGCAGATCCCGCGCGAGGCGATGAGCGAACACGAGAGCCGGCGCTGGGCCGAGGTGCTCGAGCTGGCGGTGAACCTGGAGCAGGCCGGCGAGCTGATCGAACGCATGCTCGGCAAGATCCAGAACGAGAAGACTGCGCAGCGCCGAGCCTTCTCCGAGAAAGGTCTGGAGGAGCTGACCAGCCTGCATGGGCAACTGACAGCCAACCTGCGCCTGGGCCTTAACGTGTTCCTCAGCGCCGATCACGCCAGTGCCAGCCAGTTGCTGCGCGAGAAGCGCCGCTTCCGCGCGCAGGAGCGGCGCCTGGCGCACGCGCATATCGGCCGCCTGCAGCGCCAGGTGCTGCAGAGCATCGAGACCAGCTCATTGCATCTGGAGCTGATCGCCGACATGAAGCGCCTCAACTCGCTGTTCTGCTCCAGCGCCTATGTGGTGCTGGAGGGCCAGGAGACCGGCGCGCTCAGACTCGAGGGTGGCGAGTGACTCAGTCGGCGCTGCTTACTCGCTCGGGCGCGGCCGGCTCCACGCCGCGCCAGGCATACCAGGCGAAGAACAGCGCCATCAGCAGATAGCCGTGGACGAAGTCCGGCGCGGCGTACCAGGCCAGCTTCGGTGCGTGCATCAGGCCAACGAAGGCCATGCCGGCTGCCACCAACGCGAAGACGGTGGCCTGGCGGAACTGACGGTCGATCACCGCCACGCACATGGCACCGAGCAGGATGGCGCTGAACATGGCGCCCTGCCCCAACGCGCCGATGGCACTGGAGATGCCCTCGACCACCTCCGGCGCGCCCCGATTGAAGCGAGTCATCAGGTAGTTGGCGAAATACGGCAGCATCGCCAACGCCACTGCAGGATAGTAACGGGCGTGGTTGCTGTTGAACGCGGTGGCGATCATCGACATGCCGACGAATACCAGGATCGGCGCCACCACCGATACCGGAATCAGCGCGGCGATGAAGGCGATCAGGCCGAACATGGTCGCCAGGCCGTACACCGCTCCATTGAGCAGACTGTAACCACGCCCGGCGCCCATCCACTTCGAGCCCACGGTGGCGATGTACACGGTGGTCGGGAACACGCCGCCGAACAGTGCACCGAGCGAGGTGCCCAGTCCGTCCACGGCCTGACACTCGCGCACGCTGTAGCTGTCACCGGCGGCGCTCATGGCCTCGACGTTGTTCATGGTCTCGATGGCGTTGTACAGGGTGATCGGCAGGATCACCGTCATCAGCGCCAGCAGGCTGGTGAACAGCAGGCCCAGGCCCTCGTACCAGGCCAGGTTGGGCAGCAGCGGGTAGAAACCCAGGTGGGTGAAGGCATCGCTGAACTTGCCGCTATCGGCGGCGCCGATCAGGTAGGCCAGCGCCGTACCGACGACGATGGCGAACAGCGAAGCCGGCAGGCGAAACGGCATGCTTACCCGCGCCACCAGGCCGACGATGGTGATGGCCAGTACCAGCAGACCGATCACCGGGATTTCCAGGGTCTTGAACAGCATCTCGCCAGCGATGAAGGTCAGCGCCACCCCAGCCACCGCGCCAAGCATGGCCGCACGCGGCAAGCGGCGCTGTACCCAGTTGCCGAACAGGCTGATGGCAGCCTCGATCAGACCACTGATGAAGCAGGCAGCCACCGCCACCTTCCAGGCCAGCTCGGCGTCACCGGTGAGGTTCTTCGCCGGCAGCAGCACGCCGAACAGGAAGACGAACATCACCGGCGTGCTGATGCCGTAGGAAAGCGCGGTGACGTCGGCGCGGTTCTCCTTGCGCGCCAGACGCGCGGCGCTCCAGGCGTAGTAGAAGTTACCGGCCATCACCGCCACCGCCGCCCCCGGCAGTACCTGGCCGAACACGATTTCGGCAGGGAAACCCATGCCCAGCATGCTGATGGCGATGATCACGAAGTTGGCGATGTTGTTCTGGAACAGGGCGAAGAAGGCGTCGGTGTCTTCCTTCTTGTACCAGGGGTAATGCACGCGCGGCGTCGACATGCTGGCTGCGTCCTTGTTGTCTGAGTGGTCAGGCCGGCGAGTCTAGCAATCCGCGCCCAGGGCATAAACGAACAAGGCAGCCGAAGCTCAATGCCTGTCAGATAGGCTTCGCAAATCCCCTCTTGCGTAGGGGCCCCGCCCCGGGGCGAAGCTTTTGGGTCGGCGCCGCCCGGGTTCGCGGCGGGGCGCCGCTCCTACACAAATGGGGGCATGGTCAATAAACGAACAAGGCAGCCGAAGCTGCCTTGTTGTCAGTTGCCAGGCTAGGTTATGCGGTCTGCGCGACCTGACGGCGACGCTGCAGCAGCACAACGAGACCGAACAGCAGGAAGCCCGGAATCCACATCAGCTCCTTGATCCAGCGGTCGGTCGGTGCCCGCACGCTGAGGATCTGCTGATCGAACTCCAGACCCGCATCAGCGGCCAGGCTGCCGAAGGTGACGCTGTCCACCAGCACCTTGTCGCCTTCCTCATAGAGGTTCAGGCCGAGCTTCTCCAGGCGCGCCTGGCCCGACGCGCCATCCGGCACCGGCAGCAGCACGGTGAACTCACGCGGGTCGCCCACGGCGTTCTCGCCGAGAATGCGCAGGCGCAGCGAGCTGCCGTCCTCTACCCCATCGAGCGCTTGCGCCAGCTCGGCCGGCGGCACCTCCTGATAGGGGTCGTGCAGCATGTCCATCCAGAAGCCGGGGCGGAACAGGGTGAAGGCCACCAGCAGCAGCAACACGCTCTCGTACAGGCGGCTGCGCACCAGGAAGAAACCCTGGGTGCCGGCAGCGAATATCAGCATGGCGATGGTCGCCACGATGAAGATGATCACGCCGTGCCAGAAGTCGACGTCGATCAGCAGCAGGTCAGTGTTGAAGATGAACAGGAACGGCAGCGCAGCGGTACGCAGGCTGTAGAAGAACGCCACGATACCGGTCTTGATCGGATCGCCCTTGGACACCGCCGCCGCGGCGAACGAGGCCAGCCCCACCGGTGGCGTTACGTCGGCCATGATGCCGAAGTAGAAGACGAACAGGTGCACCGCGATCAGCGGCACGATCAAGCCGTTCTGCTGCCCCAGCGCCACCACCACCGGCGCCAGCAGGCTGGACACCACGATGTAGTTGGCGGTAGTCGGCAAGCCCATACCGAGGATCAGGCTGAACACCGCCACCAGGATCAGCATCAGCAGCAGGTTGCCCATCGACAGCAGCTCGACCAGATCGGCCAGCACCAGGCCAACGCCGGTCTGCGACACCGCACCGACGATGATGCCCGCCGCCGCCGTGGCGATACCGATACCGATCATGTTGCGGGCGCCAGCGATCAGGCCTTCGCGCAGATCAATCACGCCATCGATGAAGCTGCCGTGGTCATGGCTGCCATCGCGGCGCATCCAGCTCAGCAGCGGGCGCTGGGTGAGCAGGATGATGATCAGCATCACGCTGCCCCAGAAGGCCGACAGACCGGGAGACAGGCGCTCGATCATCAGGCACCAGACCAGCACCACCACCGGCAGCAGGAAGTGCAGGCCGGACAGCAGCACCGCGCGGGTCTGCGGCAGCTCTTCCAGCGGCGCGTTGGGGTCTTCCGGCGGCAGTACCGGCACGCTAGCGGCGACTTTCAGCAGCGCCAGGTAGACCACTGCGAGCAGAACACCGATCACCGGCAGGGCATATTCACCGAGCGCCGGCTTGAGCCAACCCAGGCCGTAGTAGACCGCCAGCGACAGGCCACTGATCAGCGCTGCACCGAAGGCGAAACCGGTCAGGCGACGCAGCCAGGGCTTGGGCTGATGACCGCCAATGGGCTGCAGGCCGAGCTTGAGCGCCTCAAGATGAACGATGTAGAGCAGCGCGATGTAGGAAATCGCGGCAGGCAGGAAGGCGTGCTTGATGATCTCGACATAGGGCATGCCGATGTACTCGACCATCAGGAAGGCTGCAGCCCCCATCACCGGCGGCATGATCTGGCCGTTGACCGAGGAGGCCACCTCCACCGCACCAGCCTTCTCCGAAGAGAAGCCGGTGCGTTTCATCATCGGAATGGTGAAGGTACCGGTGGTCACCACGTTGGCGATCGACGAGCCGGAAATCATCCCGGTCAGGCCGGAAGCCAGCACCGCCGCCTTGGCCGGGCCACCACGGAAGTGGCCGAGCAGGCTGAACGCCAGCTGGATGAAGTAATGGCCAGCACCGGCGCGCTCGAGCAGCGCGCCGAACAGCACGAAGAGGAACACGAAGCTGGTGGATACACCCAGAGCGATGCCGAACACGCCTTCGGTGGTGATCCACTGGTGGTTGGCCAACGCGTTGAAGCTGACCCCACGGTGCGCCAATATCCCCGGCATATAGGGGCCGGCCAGGCTGTAAACGAGAAACACCAGGGCGATGATCGCCAGGGGTGGGCCAAGAGCACGGCGCGTGGCTTCCAGCAGCAGGGGGATACCGATGCAGGCCGTAACCAGGTCACCTGTGGTCAGGCTGCCGGGGCGCAGGGCCAACTGCTGATAGAAAATGAACAGATAGGCAGCACTGGCCGCGGCGACCAGGCCTAGAGCGATATCCAGCAGCGGCACGCGATCACGCGGCGAGCGTTTGAACGCCGGGTAGGCGAGAAACGCCAGCAGCAGGGCAAATGCCAGGTGAATGGCACGGGTCTGGGTATCGTTGAGCACGCCGACACCGAAGATGAACGGCAGTGGCGAGGCGATCCACAGCTGGAACAGCGACCAGAGCAGGGCCAGGCCGGTGATCACCTGGGCCATCGAGCCGACGGGCGTGCGCGCGCCGACATCCTGGGCGATCAGTTCCTCGGTGGAAAGTTGCTTGTCATGCATGGGGCGAACCTGCATTTGAGTAAACGGAAAACGGCAAAACCCGCGGGCCTGAGCCTGCGGGTTTGTTTAACACTAGAAGCGAATCGAGTGACGCGCCTGGCGACGCATCACGAACGGCCCTGACCGGCTGGCCGACAGGGCCCAAAGAGGGTGTTTACAAAGCAGCATGGCCGAGCGCAGCAATTTGTAGACACCCTCGAAGGCTTACAGCCAGCCGCGTTCTTTGTAGTAACGCTCTGCACCCTCATGCAGCGGGGCAGTCAGACCGACCTTGATCATGTCTTCTTCCTTCAGGTCAGCGAAGGCCGGGTGCAGACGCTTGAAGCGGTCGATGTTGTCGAACACCGATTTGACCAGTTGGTAGACCACTTCCGGATCGGCCTTGGCGCTGGTGGACAGCACGGCCTTGCCGCCGATGGACGGCGTCGGCTGATCGTTGCCCTTATACAGACCGCCAGGGATGTCGGCCTTGGTGTAGTAGGTCTTCTCGGCCAGCAGCTTGTCGATCTCGGCGCCGGTCACCGGAACCAGAACGGCGTCGGTGGTGGTGGTAGCTTCCTGGATCGCGCCATTCGGATGACCGACGAAGTAGGTCATGGCATCGATGTTGTTGTCGCCCAGAGCGCTGGCCTGTTCGGCCGGCTTCAGCTCGGCAGCCAGGGCGAAGGCAGAGCGATCCCAGCCTTTGACAGCCATGATCTCTTCCAGGGTGTCACGCTGACCGGAACCCGGGTTGCCGACGTTAACGCGCTTGCCCTTGAGATCATCGAAACTGGCGATGTTGGCGCTACGACGGGCGAGGACAGTGAACACTTCGCTCTGCAGCGAGAACACCGCACGGATATCGCTCATCGCACCTTCGGCTTCGAACGGTGCAGCGCCGTTGAGAGCCTTGAACTGGTGGTCGGACTGCATGATGCCGAAGTTGAATTCGCCGCTGCGAATGCCATTCACGTTGGCCACACCGCCGCCGCTGGCCGGCGCGTTGCACTTGATGCCGTGCTCAGCCGAGCCACGGTTGAGGAAGCGGCAGATGGACTGACCGGCCACGTAATAGACGCCGGTCTGGCCGCCGGTGCCGATGGTGACGAATTTCTCTTCGGCCTGTGCCATACCACTCAGGGCAGTACCCGCGAGCGCGGCGGACAGGACCCATGCCAAGGATTTGCCTTTCATGGGATATCTCCTTTTTCTGTTGTTTTGAGCGAGCGTGCCTTGTGAGCGACGTCCGGGTGGGAAGTCTAACTGCTTGCGACGAATATGCACGCCTTGTTGACCAACCGGTCGTAACTCATTGTGTGGGGCGCAGGCTATCGTCCAACCCCGGCATTGGGCAGAATCGACCAATGTCGAACGTCCCTCATGAATCATCGCAGGCCTCGGTCAGCGCCAGTCTGACCCAGGCTGTGCTGCACGCAGCCAGTCGCCTCGGCCTCGACCGTCAGGCGCTGCTCAGCGTCTGTAACCTGACTGACCAGCAACTGGCTGATCCCGACGCGCGCATCCCCTTCAGCGTCCAGCAGACCCTCTGGCATGAGCTGGATTCACGCCTGCAGCACCCGGAACCCGGCCTGCTGCTCGGTCGCAACCTCACCCCAGGCCCATTCAGCGTCCTCAGTTATCTGCTGCAGAGCAGCGCCACCCTGAGCGATGCGCTGAACGCCGCACTACGCTATCAGCGCCTCGCTGGCGAGGGCGGCGAACTGCATATCGATACTCGCGACGACAGCCTGTTGCTGCTGTACCGCCCATTGCATCCGCAGCATCCGGCAACCCGCATCCGCGTCCTGGCGATGATGGCCTGCTGGGTGCAGATGACCATGCCGCTGCTCGACGACTTCCGCCTGCTCGGCGCGCAATTTCGTCACGCTGAACCAGCCGACCTTGCGCCCTATCAGGACGTGTTCGCCTGCCCACTGCAGTTCGCCAGCGACGACTACGCCATCGCCCTGCCCCGGACCCTGGGCCAGGCGCCCCTGATCCAGGCCAACCCGCCGCTGCAGCAACTGCTGCGCCAGCATGCCGAAACCCTGCTCGCCCGCCTGCCCAGCGCCAGCCTCAGTGCGCGGGTCATCGGCCTGCTCGGCGAGCAACTGGCACACGGCGAACCCGACCGCGCCGAGCTGGCCCGTACGCTGAACCTGAGCGAACGCACCCTGCAGCGCAGGCTGGCCGAAGAGGGCTGCAGCTATCAGCACCTGCTGGCCGACACGCGCCGCCAGCTGGCCGAACAACACCTGCGCGACGGACGCCTACCTGCGGCGGAAATCGCCCTGCTGCTGGGCTACTCCGAACCCAGCGTATTCTTCCGCGCCTTCCGCCAGTGGACCGGCCTGACCCCTGGCGAATACCGCGCCCAGCACGGCACTGCCTGAGGCACAGGTTCGCTCGCCAACACGGCGGTCCTGGGCACCATTCGCCACGCTCATCACCGAGCATCCCGCGGCGCAAAACAGCCGCGACGGCATCAGCGCATCACCCGTATCGATGATGACTATGCCTGTGCCTGGCGTGCGCTGCCTGGACCCGAGGGGTTAGAGTGGCCGGCCATGCAACGAGGAGAATTCCCCAATGAGCCGACTGGCCTCCATCAAGCTCTCCACCCTCGACCTGGCGCCGATTCGCGACGATGGCGATGCCGCTCAGGCCCTGCACAATTCGCTGGCGCTGGCCCGACATGTCGAGAGCCTCGGCTTCGAGCGATTCTGGGTGGCCGAGCACCACAACATGGACGGCATCGCCAGCTCCGCCACCTCAGTGCTGATCGGCTATCTGGCCGCCGGCACCTCGAAAATCCGCCTGGGCGCTGGCGGCGTGATGCTGCCCAACCATGCGCCGCTGGTGATTGCCGAACAGTTCGGCACCCTCGCCACGCTCTATCCCGGGCGTATCGAACTGGGCCTGGGCCGCGCGCCCGGCGCCGATCAGTACACCGCCCATGCCCTGCGCCGCAGCCGCGATGGTAGCGCCGACGACTTCCCCAATGACGTCGAGGAACTGCAGGCCTACCTCGGCCCGCGCCAGGAAGGGCAACGGGTGATCGCCATGCCCGGGGCGGGCACCAATGTGCCGATCTGGCTGCTCGGCTCCAGCCTGTTCAGCGCCCAGCTGGCCGGCATGAAGGGCCTGCCTTACGCCTTCGCCTCGCACTTCGCACCGCGCTACATGCACGAGGCGATCCGCATCTACCGCAACCACTTCCGCCCCTCGGCGGTGCTGGACAAGCCTTATGTGATGCTTGGCGTACCGCTGCTGGCAGCCGACAGCGATGAGCAGGCGCAGTACCTGGCCACCTCCGCGTTCCAGCGCATCCTGGCGCTGATCCGCGGCCAGAGCCTGGTGCAACGCAAGCCCGTACCGAGCATGGACGGCCTGTGGCTGCCGCACGAGCGCCAGGCCGTGGGCGAGTTCTTCGGCCTGGCTACCATCGGCGGGCCGCAGACCGTGCGTCAGCGCCTGGAACAGTTGCTGGAGCAAACCGAAGCGGACGAGCTGATCTTCACCTGCGACATGTACGACTTCGCCGACCGCCTGCACGCCTTCGACATCCTCGCCGAGCTGCAACACGGCTAGCAGGCCGTTGAAAAACGTAGGCGAGGCAGCCAGTGCAAGGCAAAAGCAGGCGAAAAAGCGGAGTTTACGAGCTGTAAATGAGCATTTTGAGCCTGCTTTTAACGTAGCAATGGCAACGCAGGTAGTTTTTCAACAGCCTGCTAAGTGCGAACTTGTACGCGTGACAGCCCTCTGAATCAGAACAGGCCGCCAGATCGGTGGCCCCGTTCATACGATGGGAGACGCATATGAAGAAGACAGCTTCGGCCCACTGGCAAGGTGGTATCAAGGACGGCAAAGGCACCATCTCTACCGAAAGTGGCGTCCTCAAGGACTCGCCCTACGGTTTCAACACCCGCTTCGAGGACAAGCCCGGCACCAACCCCGAAGAGCTGATCGGCGCCGCTCATGCGGGCTGCTTCTCCATGGCGCTGTCCAAGGAGTTGGGCGACGCCGGCATGACCGCCGAGAGCATTGACACCAAGGCGCAAGTGACCCTGGAAAAGGTCGAGGGCGGCTTCGAAATCAGCGCCGTGCATCTGACGCTGCGCGCGAAGATCCCAGGCGCCGAACGCGCCGCCTTCGAGAAAGCCGTGGAAGCTGCCAAGACCGGCTGCCCGGTATCCAAGGTACTGAACGCCACGATCACCCTGGAAGGCATACTCGAAGCCTGACCTTGCACCCGCGGCGCCCCCATTGATCAGCGGGGCGCGCCGTGCGGATCAGCCCTGGCCTAGATGGCCGTCCCGCAACGCAGCACCTCGCCACGCGCCAACACGTTGCGTTGCTCGTCATACAGCCAGGCCTGCGCTTTCATCAGCTGTTGACGTGCCTCGACGCGGTAGCGCTGGCCAGCCGCAAAGTCTTCGTAGCGCAGGCGAATCTCGCAGGTCATGCGCAATGGCTCGCTCTGCATCCCTATCGACCCACCGCTACGCACCTCGAACTGGAAGCGTGTTTCCAGCTCATGCTGGCCGGGCGTCACCTGAAAGTAGCGGCCATCCGGCCAGCGCTTGCCGTCCAGGCGGTCAGCCATCAGCAAAGTATCGGCGGTGGAATACAACTCGACCCAGGCCTGCTGCGGGTCGGGCTTGGGCAGGGGTGAAGCACAGGCCCCGAGCATCATCAGGGCGGGGGCGAGAAACAGGGCGCGCATGGCGACCTCCACGATAGGGTTCAGACACCAGCCTACATCGGGAGGCGGGCAAAACCGAGGCGAAACGAGCCTATTCACACGCACGGGGCTGGAGACAAGCAACGCGATCAGCTAGCGTGACGGCATGCCCAACGCCTCTTCTAAAGACCTGCTGCGCCGCTGCGCGGTTCCCCTGCTCGCCCTGCTGCTGGGCGGCTGTTCGACCCTCGACTATTACGCCCATCTCGGTCAGGGCCAATGGCAACTGTTGCAGGCACGCCAGCCGATCGAGCGTCTGCTGCATGACTCGGCCACCGACCCCGATCTGGCCAGGCGCCTGACGCTGAGCCAGCAGGCGCGGGACTTCGCCAGCGCCAGTCTGCAGTTGCCAGAGAACCGCAGCTATCGCCTCTACGCCGACCTGGAGCGCCCCTTCGTGGTGTGGAATGTCTTCGCCACGCCGGAGTTCTCGCTAGACCCCGAGCTGCACTGTTTCCCCATCGCCGGTTGCGTCGCCTACCGCGGCTACTATCAACAGGGCCGAGCCCGCGGTGCTGCCGCGCTGCTGCGCCAGCAGGGGCTGGATACCTACATCGGCGGTGTCGAGGCCTACTCCACCCTGGGCTGGTTCGATGACCCGCTGCTCAACACCATGCTGCGCTGGAGCGACGAGCGTTTCATCGCGGTGATCTTCCACGAGCTGGCGCACCAGCAGTACTACCTGCCGGGCGATACGGCCTTCAACGAGTCCTTCGCCACCTTCGTCGAACGCGAGGGGCTGCGTCAGTGGCACGCGGCCCGTGGTGAAACGCCGCCGGCCAGCGACGACCGCCAGCGCCAGCAGTTCATCGAACTGGTGCTGGCCAGCCGCGAGCGTTTGCGTCAGCTCTATGCCAGCAATCTGTCAGAAGAAGCCATGCGCGCCGCCAAGCAAACCGAGTTCGAGCGCCTGCGCCGCGACTACCGCGCCTTGCGCCAGCGCGACTGGGGTGGCCTGGGGCGTTATGACGCCTGGATCGAAAGCCCGCTGAACAACGCCAAGCTGCTGCCCTTCGGCCTCTACGACCAATGGGTGCCGGCTTTCGCGGCACTGTTCACGCGTGAGGGCCGGGATTGGCGCGCGTTCTACGCCGCCGTGGCCGCGCTCGGTCGGCTGCCGGAAGCGGATCGTCGGGCCGCGTTGGAAAGCCTGATGCAAAACGACTAGAACTGCGGGGCAGATTGCCAGTCCAACCTACTCAGGTTTCGCCCAACACCGGAGGTACAAGCGATGCAACGACTGATTCCCGCCCTGGCCCTGATGCTCCTTGCTGGCGGCGCGCTGGCCGCGCCCAAGCCCTGCGAAGAACTCAAGCAGGAAATCGAAGTGAAGATTCAGGCCAACAACGTGCCCAGCTACACCCTGGAAATCGTGCCCAACGACGAAGTTCAGGATCAGAGCATGGTCGTCGGCAGTTGCGACGGCGGCACCAAGAAGATCGTCTATCAGCGCAACGGCTGATCTATCTACAGCTGCTTTTTGTAGGAGCGAGCTCTGCTCGCGAATCTTTCGCAAGCGAGCCCGCTCCTATGCCCTCAGCAGCCAAACGCCCGGTGCATCTGCTCCAGCGTCTCGAAATGAAAGTCCGGCGTCTCGCCGAGCAACTCCTCACGACTACCGAAGCCGTAACCGACCGCCACCGCTTGCAAACCATTGCTGCGGGCGCCGATCAGGTCATGCTTGCGGTCGCCGATCATCAGCGCCGAACCGGGCGCCAGTCGCTCCGAGTCCAGCAGATGCGCCAACAGCTCCACCTTGTTGGTGCGGGTGCCATCCAGCTCGCTGCCGTAGATGCGCTTGAAGTAGCGGTCGAAGCCGAAGTGCCGGGCAATTTCCTCGGCGAACACTGTCGGTTTACTGGTCGCGATATAGAGCGTGCGGCCCTGCGCCACCAGCGCCTCGAGCAGCGTCTCCACCCCATCGAACACACGATTTTCGTACAGCCCGGTAACCCGAAAGCGCTCACGATAATGATTGACCGCTTGCCATCCAGTGGCCTCGTCCAGCGCATAGGTACTCATGAAACACTGCAACAGCGGCGGGCCAATGAAGTGCTCCAGCGCGGCCAGGTCCGGCTCATCGATACCCAGCTTGGCCAGGGCGTACTGCACCGAGCGGGTGATGCCCTCGCGCGGGTCGGTCAGAGTGCCGTCGAGGTCGAAGAAGATGATGGAGTGATGCATGGCGGGGCCTGTTCAGGATCGGAACGGTGGCCAAGGATACAAGATTCCCACGGCAGGATAGGCGGTTCCAGGCTCACTCACCCAGCGCGCGAAACATCACATGGCAATCCACCAACCCATGCTGGGCGTGGCGGTAGGCCTTGGGCAAGGTGCCGACAATCGCGAAACCGTGTTTCTGCCATAGCGCCACGGCCACCGTATTGGTCGCCACCACACTGTTGAATTGCATGGCGCTGAAACCCAATTCGCGTGCCACCTCCAGCGAGTGAGCGCAGAGCTGGCCGGCGACGCCGCGGCCACGGGCAGCCGGGGCGGTCATATAGCCGCAGTTGCATACATGATCGCCCGGCCCAGCGGCGTTGGCCTTGATGTAGTAGGTGCCGAGAATCTGCCCATCCTGCTCGGCAACGAAGGTCGCGCGCGGCAGTTCGACCCAGGTTTTCCAGGCCGTTTCACGATCCATGTTCGGGTCGAAGGCGTAGGTTTCCTGCGCCTGCACCACGTCACGAATGATCGGCCAGACCTGGTCGAAATCGGCCGCCTCGATGGGCCGAATGATCAGTTCGTCGCTCACTGGTCGTAGCCTTCGGCCAGGTGCAGCTCCTTGAGCTTCACGTAGTTGCCCGCCGTGTAGCTGAAGAAGTTGCGCTCCTTGTCGGTCAGCGGGCGCGCCTGTTTCACCGGGCTGCCGACATACAGATAGCCGCTTTCCAAACGCTTGCCAGGCGGCACCAGCGAGCCGGCGCCGATGATCACCTCATCCTCGACCACCGCACCGTCCATGACGATGCTGCCCATGCCGACCAGAATCCGGTTGCCCAGGGTGCAGCCGTGCAGGGTGACCTTGTGCCCGACGGTCACCTCGTCACCGATGATCAGCGGGTAGCCATCAGGGTTGAACGGCCCGGCGTGGGTGATGTGCAGCACGCTGCCGTCCTGCACGCTGGTGCGCGCGCCGATACGGATGCGGTGCATGTCGCCGCGGATCACGGTCAGCGGCCAGACTGAGCTGTCCTCGCCCAGTTCGACGTCGCCGATGACCACGGCAGAAGCGTCGACGAAGGCACGTTCGCCCAGTTGTGGAACGTGCTGCTGGTATTTGCGAATCGCCACGATAGAAGCTCCTGAGCTGCGGGAAAGCTTGATTCTAATTAAGATGGCCCCCATGTCGGTTTCTATCGCGCCAGAATTATTACCGCTCTGCGCCGCAACCCCACATTCATTCGCCACAGGTGCCTCGTCGTGACCGCGAACAACCCCCTGCTGCAAGACTTCGACCTGCCGCCCTATTCGCAGATCAAACCGGAACACGTCGAGCCCGCCGTCGACCAGATCCTGGCAGACAGCCGCGCTGCCATCGCCAAACTGCTCGAACAACAGCAGGCCAATCCGAGCTGGGACGGCCTGGTGCTGGCTCTGGACGAGCTGGGCGCGCGCCTGGGCCGGGCCTGGAGCCCGGTGAGCCACCTCAACGCCGTATGCAACAGCCCAGAGCTGCGCGCGGCCTACGAGGCCTGCCTGCCCAAGCTGTCGGAATACTGGACGGAGATGGGCCAGAACAAGCCGCTGTTCGAGGCCTATGACGCACTGGCCAAGAGCCCGGCTGCGGCCAATTTCGACGTGGCGCAGAAGACCATTCTCGAACACGCCCTGCGTGACTTCCGTCTGTCCGGCATCGACCTGCCGGCCGAGCAGCAGAAGCGCTATGGCGAAATCCAGATGCGCCTGTCCGAGCTGACCAGCAAGTTCTCCAACCAGTTGCTCGACGCCACCCAGGCCTGGACCAAGCACGTCACCGACGAAACCCTGCTGAGCGGCCTGACCGACTCGGCCAAGGCGCAGATGAAACAGGCCGCAGAGGCCAAAGGCCTGGACGGCTGGCTGATCACCCTGGAATTCCCCAGCTACTACGCGGTGATGACCTACGCCGATGACCGCGCCCTGCGCGAAGAGGTCTATGCCGCCTACTGCACCCGCGCCTCCGACCAGGGGCCGAACGCCGGGCAGAACGACAACGGCCCGCTGATGAGCGAGATTCTCGACCTGCGCCAGGAACTGGCGCGCCTGCTCGGCTTCGCCAACTACAGCGAACTGAGCCTGGCCAGCAAGATGGCCGAGAACACCGACCAGGTGCTGAGCTTCCTACGCGACTTGGCCGTGCGCAGCAAGCCTTTCGCCGAGCAGGATCTCGCCGAGCTCAAGGCCTTCGCCGCCGAGCAGGGCCTGGATGACCTGCAGAGCTGGGACGTCGGCTACTACAGCGAGCGCCTGCGCCAGCAGCGCTACAGCATTTCCCAGGAAGAAGTGCGCGCCTGGTTCCCCGTGGACAAGGTGCTCACCGGCCTGTTTGCCATCGTGCAGAAGCTCTACGGCATCGAAATTCGCGAGCTGAAGGGCTTCGACACCTGGCACCCGGATGTGCGCCTGTTCGAGATCAGCGAGAACGGCCAACACGTCGGCCGCCTCTTCTTCGACCTCTACGCCCGCGCCAACAAGCGCGGCGGCGCCTGGATGGACGGCGCCCGCGACAAGCGCCGCGACGCTCAGGGCAAGCTGATCGCCCCGGTGGCCAACCTGGTGTGCAACTTCACCCCGCCGGTCGGCGGCAAACCGGCGCTGCTGACCCACGATGAGGTCACCACCCTGTTCCACGAATTCGGCCATGGCCTGCATCACCTGCTGACCCGCGTCGAGCACGCCGGTGCCTCGGGCATCAACGGCGTGGCCTGGGACGCGGTGGAGCTGCCGAGCCAGTTCATGGAGAACTGGTGCTGGGAGCCCGAAGGCCTGGCGCTGATCTCCGGCCATTTCGAGACCGGCGAGGCGCTGCCGCAGGCCATGCTGGACAAGATGCTGGCGGCGAAGAACTTCCAGTCCGGGCTGATGATGGTGCGCCAGCTGGAGTTCTCGCTGTTCGACTTCGAGCTGCACGCCAGCCACGGCGATGGCCGCAGCGTGCTGGACGTGATTGAGGCGATCCGCAGCGAAGTCTCGGTACTGCGCCCGCCGGCCTACAACCGTTTCGCCAACGGCTTTGCGCACATCTTCGCCGGTGGCTATGCGGCCGGTTACTACAGCTACAAGTGGGCCGAGGTGCTCAGTGCCGACGCCTTCTCCAAGTTCGAGGAAGAAGGCGTGTTCAACGCCGAGACCGGCCGCGCTTTCCGCGAAGCGATCCTCGCCCGCGGCGGCTCGCAGGAACCGATGGTGCTGTTCGTCGACTTCCGCGGTCGAGAGCCGAGCATCGATGCCCTGCTGCGCCACCTCGGCCTGAGCCAGGAGGCCGCATGAGCGATGCGCCTGTGAACAGCACCCCGAAACGCTTTATCGCCGGCGCCGTGTGCCCGGCGTGCAGCGAGACCGACAGCATCAAGATGTGGAACGTCGACGGCGTGCCGCACCGCGAATGCGTCAAGTGCGGCTACGCCGACACCCTCGACGCACGCGGTAATTCGGTGCCCAAGGAGATCCCCACGCGGGTCAACGTCAGCGGCCTGAAGCCCAAGGCAGCCGACCCCAATGTGCAGGCCGTGCAGTTCTTCCCCAATCCCAAGCTGAAAAAACCGAGCGAGTAATCCCACTTCTGGCCATGGAGGGCCTATGCGCATTCTTTCGTTGATACTTCTGACATTCGCTTTGCCTCTAGCCGCGGAAGTCCAGATAGAGTCGTTGCAAACAGAGCATGGCAACGGCACATACCGCTTCCCGAAACTGTTGGGAACCGGCGATGCGGTAAAACGCATCAACACCTACCTGCATGCCATTGAATTGAAGCTCCTTCCAGATAGCTTCGAAAGCTCCCCGTTCGAAAATATCTGGCCGAAGGAGGGCGAAATCTGGGGTGTGACACGCCTGGATTATCACGTGGATAGGTACGGGCCGGGCTTTTTGGCGGTAACCATCGAGAGTGATACGGGCGGAGCGTTCACGTCCAGGCAATCCATCAACTATCTGTTCGATCTAGCCAGCGGCCAACCGATCATTCTCGAACAATTGCTGAGTGAAAGTGGGCTGCGGAATCTGCACGCGCAGCTTCGCCAACAGCGCAGTCAACGTATTACGGACTTCCTTAGCGGTGAGATCATCACTAATGGCAGAGACGGTCGAGCGGTATCACTGGATAGCTCCAACCCCGAGAGAGCCGCATTGCAACGCATTACCTACGAGCAATGCAGACAAACTCGCTTGGGCAGGAGCATTGACGAAGAGCACGTCCACTTGGGCAGTCAGCATCTGACCATGAGCATAACAGGCTGTATGCTCCCCTACATACGAGACTTGGACGCGCTTGGCGACTTCGAGAATCTCATCAGCTACAGGGCGCTGGAAGATGATCTCACTCCGTATGGACACTGCCTACTTATCAAAGACGGTGCCAACTGTAAGCGTCCACCCGACATTCGGGCAGGCGGTGTCTATCAAGGTAGCCTCGATGGCTCTATTCCGATAACTCTTGTCCTGAGTCATAAGAGCCGCAATCGCCTATCGAGTGCCTTGTATCGCGATGCGAAAGTTGAATATACGCCCTTGGAAGGAGACGCTAGCGTTCCTGAGTATCGGCAGTTGTACGAGTCCAGCTATCCACCTGCGCACTTCGAGCTTAGGGTGGATAAAAGTGGCGAGCTGACGGGCATTTGGCAACAGCAGGGCGGCAAGACACTGCCAGTGCAGCTACGCTGAGCCTCTATAGCCCTACTCGCGGAAAAACTCCCCCGGCGTTGCGCCGAACTGGCGGCGAAAGGCGGCGATAAAGGCCGATAGCGAGTCATAGCCGCAGGCCAGCGCCACATCGGTGACGCGCTCGCCCTGCTCCAACGGGCTCAGCGCATCGAGCAGGCGCTGTCGCTGGCGCCAGACGCGAAAACTCAGACCCGTCTCACGCAGGAACAGCCGGCTCAGGGTCTTTTCCGAAACCCCCAGGCGCTCGCCCCATTCGCCCAGACCGAGCTGGCGCAGCATCGCATCCTCCAACCCCTGACAGACCTCGCGCAGCCGCGCGTCTTGTGGCAGCGGCAGCATCAACGCCACCTCTGGCGCAGCGCGCAGTTCGTCCAGCAACACTGCCGCCAATCTACCCGGCGCGCCCTGCTCGTCGTATTCGGCCGGCAACGCACTGAAACCGCGAATCAGCTCGCGCAGCAGCGGGCTGACCGCCAACACTCGGCACTCGGCCGGCCCCCAGGGCACCGCGCTGCCGTCGATGTACAGGCTGCGCATCTCGGTGCGTGGCGAGCTGAAGACCTGATGTTCGACCCCCGCCGGCACCCACACCGCGCGCTGCGGAGGGGCGACGAAGCGAGCCCCAGCGGTCTGCACCTCGAGCACCCCGGCGATGGCGTAAGACAGCTGCACCCAGGGGTGGGTATGGCGGAAGGTCAGGGCGCGATTGGTCAGCGATTCGGTGCGGCCATACAGCGGCCGAGGCAGGCTGGGCAGCTCGGGCAGGCTGCGATGCAGGGTGGCGGGATGTCTGTTTGGCGACACTTGCTGGCTCTTTAGCGTTAGCCGGAAATTTTCGACGACGATAGTCTGGCGCCCTCCTGTATCGCAAGTCCGAGATTCGCCATGTTCCTGCGCCGCCTGCTGCCCGACAATTTCACCCTGACTCTGCTCGCCGTTGTGCTCGCCGCCACACTGCTACCCGCCAGCGGCCAGGTCGCCACGATCTTCGAATGGATCACCAACCTGGCCATCGCCCTGCTGTTCTTCATGCACGGCGCCAAACTGTCGCGTCAGGCGATTCTCGCTGGTGCCGGGCACTGGCGTCTGCACCTGCTGGTATTCGCCTGCACCTTCATCCTCTTTCCGCTGCTCGGCCTGGCGCTCAGGCCGGCACTGGAGCCGCTGCTGGGTAAGGAGTTGTACCTGGGCATGCTCTACCTGTGTGCGCTGCCGGCCACCGTGCAATCGGCCATCGCCTTCACCTCGCTGGCGCGCGGCAACATCCCGGCGGCGATCTGCAGCGCGGCGGCCTCCAGCCTGCTCGGTATCTTCGTCACCCCGCTGCTGGTGGCCTTGCTGATGGGCGTGCAGGGCGACAACGGCTCGACCCTCGATGCCATCGGCAAGATCAGCCTGCAGTTGCTGCTGCCATTCGTTCTCGGCCAGATCGCCCAGCGCTGGATCGGCGGCTGGGTCAACCAGAACAAGAGCTGGCTGAAATACGTCGACCAGAGCTCGATCCTGCTGGTGGTCTACACCGCCTTCAGCGCCGCGGTGATTGGCGGCCTGTGGCAGCAGGTACCGCTGACCACCCTGCTGCTGGTGATTGCCGCCTGCTGCGTGTTGTTGGCACTGGCCCTGGTGCTGACCCACCTGCTGGGCAAATGGCTGGGTTTCAGCCTGGAAGACCGCATCACCATCCTATTCTGTGGCTCGAAGAAGAGCCTGGCCACCGGCGTACCCATGGCCCAGGTGCTGTTCGCCGGCGGCGCCATCGGCGTACTGATCCTGCCGCTGATGCTGTTCCACCAGATCCAGCTGATGGTCTGCGCGGTGCTGGCGCAGCGTTATGCCAAGCGTGAGGAAGCGCCGCAGATCGCGGCCGTTTGATCGACGCCGCGACAGAAGGGACTTGCCCGGGTCTCAAATAACTGTATTTTTATACAGTATATTTTGGAGTCCGAACATGTCCGTCAGCCTGCCGCCACGTGGCCGTGGTACCGCCAGCAATCCGCACAACCGCTATGCACCGACCCGTTCGGAGCAGGAAGACGACGGCTGGTATCAGGACGAGACCCCGCCAAGTCGCGCCACCGAAGTGCGCAAGGAGCAGGCGAAGACGGCGATCACCCGCAACAACTCGCCGGATGTAGGCTTCGACCGCTCGGTGAACCCCTACCGTGGCTGTGAGCATGGCTGCATCTACTGTTTTGCCAGGCCGACTCACGCTTACTGGGACATGTCGCCGGGCATCGACTTCGAAACCCGCCTGATCGCCAAGACCAACCTGGCCGAACGCCTCGAAGAGCAACTGCAAAAACCCGGCTACGTGCCGCAACCCATCGCCCTGGGCATCAACACCGACGCCTACCAGCCCATCGAGCGCGAACAGCGCCTGACCCGCCAGGCCTTGGAAATCCTGCTGCGCTACAAGCACCCGTTGCACATCATCACCAAGGGCTCACTGATCCTGCGCGACCTCGACCTGCTCAGCGAGCTTGCCAGGCACAACCTGGTCAGCGTGGCCTTCAGCCTGACCACCCTGGATGACGAACTCAAACGCATCATGGAGCCGCGCACTGCCGCCCCAGCGGCGCGCCTGCGTGCCATGCGCACGCTGCATGAAACGGGTGTCCCGGTCAGCGCAATCTGCGCGCCGATGATTCCGCAGATCAACGACATGGAGCTGGAAGCACTCCTGGAAGCCGCCCGTGACGCCGGCGCTCGTTCGGCCGGTTACGTACTGCTGCGCCTGCCGCTGGAGATCGCCGGGTTGTTCGAGGAGTGGCTGCAGGTGCACTTTCCGGATCGCGCCGCCCACGTGATGAGCCTGATTCGCCAGAGCCGTGGCGGCAAGAACTACGACAGCCGCTTCGGCAGCCGCATGCGTGGCGAGGGCCTGTTCGCCGATCTGCTGGAGCAGCGTTTTCGCCTGGCGCGGCGCAGGCTCGGCCTGGATCAGCGAGGCAGCGTGGTGCTGGACTGTTCGCAGTTCTGCCCGCCGGGTGCGCAATTGAGCCTGCTCTGACTTGGCAGCCCGTCTCGATATGTTAAAACGTGGCAGGATCCGTACGAAAAGTTTCCGAGCGAAGGTCAGGCGAACCGTTTTTTAACGAAGCATCACCGAGCGCAGGTATTTTTCGTACAGATCCTTCTTGAGGCATTGACCGACGACGACCATGACCCGCACATCCCGCGTAGCCGACCCGTCCTACGAACTGATGGACGACCATGAAGGCCATTCGCTGATCTACCGCCAGCACGGCTTTCCCTCGCCGCTGGTGCGCTGGCACTTTCACAAGGAATACGAGCTGCACCTGATCGTCGCCAGCTCCGGCAAGGTGTTCATCGGCGACTACATCGGCAATTTCTCCCCCTATACCCTGTTCCTCACCGGCCCTGGCCTGCCGCACAACTGGATCAGCCAGGTCGAGGAAGGCGAGGTGGTGGAAACCCGCGACATGCTGGTCAACTTCACCGATGAAGTGCTGGAGAGCGGTACGGCGGTGTTCGCCGAGTTGAAGACCCTGCAACCCTTGCTGGCCCGTGCGCAGTTCGGCATCGAGTTCCGCGACCCGCTGCTGATTCGCGAAGCCGGCGTACTGATGGGCAAGATCGCCAACAGCCGCGGCATCACCCGCCTGGGCCATTTCTTCATCCTCATGGAGCTGCTCGCCGGCAGCGAGGATTACCAGTTGCTCTCGGCCGTGACCTCTTCGGAGCTGGGCGACGAGCAGCATGTCGAGCGCATCAACCGGGCGGTGGACTACATCTTCCAGCACTACGCGCAGGGCATCAGCCAGGAGGAAGTCGCCGAGCACCTGGGCATGACCACCACCTACTTTTCGCGCTTCTTCAAGCAGGCCACCGGGCGTGGTTTCGTCGAATTCGTCAATCGCCTGCGGGTGAGCAAATCCTGCGAGCTGCTGAGCAAAAGCGACAAGCCGGTGACCGACGTGTGCTTCGAGTCCGGCTTCAGCAATATTTCCAACTTCAACCGCCGTTTCCAGCAGCTCAAGGGCATGACCCCCTCCGGTTATCGCAAGCTGGCGGTGCAGCGCCTGACCGAGCAAAACCTGTACTGAATCGGTAGTCCTCCCCTGCTCCGACCTCCTCTACACCCCTCATGCCAGAGAGTTACACCCCTTACCGTGGCGGTTTGGCGCTGCCCGATCAGTGCAAAAAAGTATCGATCACTGTGCACTCAAGGATTTGTTCGTGCAGGCCTGCGGGGGTGTAATCCGGCCCGAGCCAAACAAAAACAATAACGATCTTCCGCAGCCATACAGGCGCGGGAGAGGAGTTCACAAGCATGAACAACTCGATCAAAGCCCTCGTTGCAGCCTCTTGCCTGTCCCTCACCCTGGTTGCTCAGGGCGCCGAAACCCTGACCATCGCCACGGTCAACAACAGCGACATGATCCGCATGCAGCGGCTCGCCAAGACTTTCGAAGAACAGAATCCCGACATCCGTCTGAAGTGGGTGGTGCTCGAGGAGAACGTGCTGCGCCAGCGCCTGACCACAGATATCGCCACCCAGGGTGGCCAGTTCGACGTGCTCACCATTGGCATGTACGAAGCGGCGCTGTGGGGCGAGAAAGGCTGGCTGGAGCCGATGACCGAACTGCCGGCCGACTACGACCTAGACGACGTCTTCCCCTCGGTGCGCGAAGGCCTGTCCGCCAAGGGCACGCTGTACGCCCTGCCGTTCTATGCCGAAGCCTCGATCACCTATTACCGCAAGGACCTGTTCGAGCAGGCCGGTCTGGAAATGCCCGAGCAACCGACCTGGGAGCAGATGGCCGAATTCGCCGGCAAACTGCACCAGCCAGACAAAGGCCAGTACGGCCTGTGCCTGCGCGGCAAGGCCGGCTGGGGCGAAAACATGGCGCTGATCACCACCCTGGCCAACGCCCACGGTGCGCGCTGGTTCGATGAGCAGTGGCAGCCGGAATTCACCGGCAGCGAATGGCAGAACGCGCTGAACTTCTACGTCGACAACATGAAGAAATACGGCCCACCCGGCGCCTCCAGCAACGGTTTCAACGAGAACCTGGCGCTGTTCAACAGCGGCAAGTGCGCGCTGTGGGTCGATGCCAGCGTGGCCGGTTCCTTCGTCACCGATACCTCGCAAAGCAAGGTCGCCGACGCCGTCGGCTTCACCTTCGCGCCGACCCAGGTCACCGACAAGGGCGCTTCCTGGTTGTACTCCTGGGCCCTGGCGATTCCCACCAGCTCCAAGTCCAAGGACGCCGCCAAGACCTTCAGCGCCTGGGCCACCTCCAAGGCCTATGCCGAACTGGTCGCCGAGAAGGATGGCGTGGCCAACGTGCCGCCGGGCACCCGCGCCTCGACCTACAGCGACGCCTACATGCAGGCCGCGCCGTTCGCCAAGGTCACTCTGGACTCGCTGCAGAAGGCCGACCCGGCCGACCCCAGCGCCAAGCCGGTGCCTTACGTGGGCATCCAGTTGGTGACCATTCCCGAGTTCCAGGCCATCGGCACCAGCGTCGGCAAGCTGTTCACCGCCGCGCTCACCGGGCAGATGCAACCGCAGCAGGCCCTGCAAGCGGCACAGCAGAGCACCGAGCGGGAAATGAAGCGCGCTGGCTACCCGAAGTAGCCATTTTGTAGGGTGGGCTTTAGCCCACCAGGGTTTCACCGTGAGTTCGTGGTGGGCTGAAGCCCACCCTACGGGACGGAACTCCGCCCGGCCCACCCTACCGGCCGCCCACTTGCGTTACGCCCCCCCCCAATTCCGCCCTCGGAGGCATGATGAATTCTCCGGCCATCGATACCCCCGCCACGCAGGCCACTACGCCGGTGGCGCGCAAGCCCAGGCGCCTGGCGCCCGGCTGGTTTCTGGTCAGCCCCTCGGTGGCCCTGCTGCTGATCTGGATGATCGTGCCGCTGAGCATGACCGTCTATTTCTCGCTGATCCGCTACAACCTGCTGTACCCCGGCGAGAACGATTTCGTCGGTCTGGAGAACTTCGAATACTTCGTCACCGACGCCGCTTTCCTCTCCGGCGCCGGCAATACCGTATTGCTGGTGGGCAGCGTGCTGCTGATCAGCGTGGTGTTCGGCGTGCTGATCTCGGCGCTGCTGGAGGCCAGCGAGTTCTTCGGCCGTGGCATCGTACGGGTGCTGCTGATCTCGCCGTTCTTCATCATGCCCACGGTCAGCGCGCTGCTGTGGAAGAACCTGATCTTCCATCCGGTATCGGGGATTCTCGCCGCCATCTGGCAGTTCTTCGGCGCCCAGCCGGTGGACTGGCTGGCGCACCACCCGCTGTTCTCGATCATCATGATCGTGTCCTGGCAATGGCTGCCGTTCGCCATCCTGATCCTGATGACCGCCATGCAATCGCTGGATCAGGAGCAGAAGGAAGCCGCGCGCCTCGACGGCGCCGGCCCCATCGCCATCTTCTGGCACCTAACCCTGCCGCACCTGGCGCGGCCAATTGCCGTGGTGGTGATGATCGAGACCATCTTCCTGCTCTCGGTATTCGCCGAGATCTACACCACCACCAGCGGCGGCCCCGGCTACGAGTCGACCAACCTCGCCTACCTGATCTACACCCAGGCCCTGCTGCAGTTCGACGTCGGCATGGCCTCGGCGGGCGGACTGATCGCGGTGGTGATCGCCAACATCGCCGCCATCGTGCTGATCCGCATGATCGGCAAGAACCTGACCGACAAGCAGTGAGGGCCCTGAGATGCTGACGCTGAAACAATCCCGTCGCCTGCAGAGCCTGATCATCGGCGCCCTGGCCTGGGCGATCGCCGCGGTGATCTTCTTCCCGATCTTCTGGATGGTGCTGACCAGCCTGAAGACCGAGATCGACGCCTTCGCCACGCCGCCGCAGTTCATCTTCACCCCGACGCTGGAGAACTACCTGCACATCAACGAGCGCAGCGACTACTTCGCCTTCGCCTGGAACTCGGTGCTGATCTCCCTCTCGGCGACGCTGCTGTGCATGCTCCTGGCCGTGCCAGCCGCCTACTCCATGGCCTTCTTCGAGACGCGCCACACCAAGCGCACGCTGCTGTGGATGCTGTCGACCAAGATGCTGCCACCGGTGGGCGTGCTGGTACCGATCTACCTGCTGGCCAAGCAGTTCGGTCTGCTCGATTCACGCCTGGCGCTGATCATCATCTACACCCTGATCAACCTGCCGATCATCGTGTGGATGGTTTACACCTACTTCAAGGACATCCCCGTGGACATCCTCGAAGCGGCGCGCCTGGATGGCGCCACCACCTGGCAGGAGATCGTCCGCGTACTGCTGCCGATCGCTCGCGGCGGCCTGGCATCGACCATGTTGCTGTCGCTGATCCTGTGCTGGAACGAGGCGTTCTGGTCGCTCAACCTGACCAGCTCCGCCGCCGCCCCGCTGACTGCCCTGGTGGCCTCCTACTCCAGCCCCGAGGGCCTGTTCTGGGCCAAGCTCTCCGCCGTTTCGACCCTGGCCTGCGCGCCTATCCTGATCTTCGGCTGGATCAGCCAAAAACAACTTGTACGCGGCCTGTCCTTCGGCGCGGTGAAATAACGGGAGACCTTCCACATGGCTGATCTGAAGATCCGCAATCTGCAAAAAGGCTTCGACGGCACGGCGATCATCCAGGGTGTCGACCTGGACATCCGCGACCGCGAGTTCGTGGTCTTCGTCGGCCCGTCCGGCTGCGGCAAATCCACCCTGCTGCGCCTGATCGCCGGGCTGGAAGAGGTCAGCAGCGGCCATATCGAACTCGATGGCCAGGACATCACCGACACTGCACCGGCCAAACGCGACCTGGCTATGGTGTTCCAGACCTACGCGCTGTACCCGCACATGACCGTGCGCAAGAACCTGTCCTTCGCCCTCGACCTGGCCCGGGTGGGTAAGCAGGAGATAGAAGCCAAGGTCGCCAATGCCGCGCGCATCCTGCAGCTCGAGGCGCTGCTCGAACGCAAACCCAAGCAGCTCTCCGGTGGCCAGCGCCAGCGCGTGGCCATCGGCCGCGCCATCGTGCGCAACCCGAAGATCTTTCTGTTCGACGAGCCGCTGTCCAACCTCGACGCCGCCCTGCGCGTGCAGACCCGCCTGGAGCTGGCACGGCTGCACAAGGATCTGCAGGCGACCATGATCTACGTGACCCACGACCAGGTCGAAGCCATGACCCTGGCCGACAAGGTGGTGGTGCTCAATGGCGGTCGCGTCGAGCAGGTCGGCTCACCGCTGGAGCTGTATCACCACCCGGCCAACCTGTTCGTCGCCGGCTTTCTCGGCACGCCGAAGATGGGCTTTCTGCGCGGCACCCTGAACAGGGTCGAGGCCGGCAGCTGCGACGTGCAGCTGGAATGCGGCACGCACGTGACGCTGCCGCAGTCCGCCACCGGCCTCAGCGTCGGCAGCACGGTGACCCTGGGCGTACGCCCGGAACACCTCAACGTGGTCAGCACCAGCGCGGGCCGCATGCAGGTGACCGCCGACGTCAGCGAGCGCCTGGGCAGCGACACCTTCTGCCATGTGCGCTGCACCTCGGGCGAGATGCTCACGGTGCGCGTACGCGGCGACTTCGCGCCGCGTTATGGCGAAGCCCTGACCCTGGATTTCGACACGGCGCACTGCCACCTCTTCGACGCCGATGGCCAAGCCGTCGCCAAACCACTGCAGCAGGCCGCCTGACGCCGCTCCATCACGGGATGTTCCAGATGAAACTCAATCGCCAGCAGCTTTCCCGGCTTGGCGGCGCCGTCGCGCTGCCCAGCTACACCGCAGAGATGATCCGCACCGGCATCGCCCATTTTGGCGTCGGCGGCTTTCACCGCGCCCACCAGGCGGTCTACACCGATGCCCTGATGAACCAGGGCCTGGCACTGGACTGGGGTATCTGCGGGGTCGGCGTGCGCAGTGAGGACCGCGCCATGCGCGATGCCCTGGCCAGCCAGGATTACCTCTACACCCTGGTCGAACTGGGCGACGAGCCGAACCTGCCGGTGCGGGTGATCGGCGCGATCACCGACATGCTGCTGGCCGAGGAGTCGCCGCAGGCGCTGATCGACAAGCTGGCCGACCCGACGATTCGCATCGTCTCGCTGACCATCACCGAGGGTGGCTACTGCATCGACGACAGCAGCGGCGAATTTCTCGCCGAACTGCCAGCCATTGCCCACGACCTGCGTCATCCCGAATCGCCGCAAAGCGTGTTCGGCTTTCTCTGCGCGGCCCTGGCCAAACGTCGCGCCGCCGGCATCCCGGCCTTCACCCTGATGTCCTGCGATAACCTGCCACACAACGGCGACGTCACGCGCAAGGCACTGCTGGCCTTCGCCCACCTGGCCGACCACGAGCTGGCCACCTGGATCGACCATCATGTGAGCTTTCCCAATGCCATGGTCGACCGCATCACGCCGATGACCAGCGCCGCCCATCGTCAGCAACTGGCCGAGCAGCACGGCGTCGACGACGCCTGGCCGGTGGTTTGCGAGCCCTTCGTGCAATGGGTGCTGGAGGACAAGTTCGTCAGCGGTCGGCCGGCCTGGGAAGAGGTCGGCGTGCAGTTCACCGACGACGTCACACCCTACGAGGAAATGAAGATCAAGCTGCTCAATGGCAGCCACCTGGCGCTGACCTACCTGGGCTTTCTCAAGGGCTATCGCTTCGTCCACGAAACCATGAACGACCCGCTGCTGCGCCAGTACGTGCGCACCTTCATGGATCTGGACGTGACCCCGCAGCTGGCGCCGGTTCCGGGCATCGACCTGAGCACCTACAAGGACACGCTGATCGAGCGCTTCTCCAACCAGGCCATCGCCGATCAGCTGGAGCGGGTCTGCTCGGATGGCTCGTCGAAGTTTCCCAAGTTCATCGTGCCCACCCTCAACCGTCTGATCGAAGACGGTCGGCCGCTGGAGCGCGCGGCCCTGGTAGTCGCAGCCTGGGCGCTGTACCTCAAGGGCGTCGACGAGAACGGCAAGCGCTATCGCATCCCCGATCCGCGCGCCGCGTTCTGCCAGGCGCTGGTGGCCGATGACGACAAGGTGCGCGAGCGGGTACTGGGCGTCGAGGCGATCTTCGGCAACGCCATCGCGCAGTCGACAGCGTTCGTCGAAGCCTTCGAGCTGTGTTACGACAGCCTGCGCAAGCTCGGCGTGACCCGTACCCTGCAGACACTGCTGGGCGACTGAGCCATGTACCTCGGTATCGACTGCGGCACCCAGGGCACCAAGGCGCTGGTGCTGGATGCTGACAGCGGCCAGGTGCTCGGCGCCGGCAGCGCCAGCCACACGCTGCAGAGCGGCGCCAATGGCCGCCGCGAGCAACAGCCGCAGCAATGGCTGGAGGCTTTCGAGCAGGCAACCCGACAGGCGCTGACGGCTGCGGGCATCAGCGGCGAGCGGATTCTCGGCATTGGCGTCTCCGGCCAGCAGCATGGCCTGGTGCTGCTCGATGAACAGGGCGCGGTGCTGCGCCCGGCCAAGCTCTGGTGCGACACCGAGTCGACCCCGGAGAACCAGCGCCTGCTCGATCATCTCGGCGGCGAGGCCGGCTCGCTGCAGCGCCTGGGCGTGGCCATCGCGCCGGGCTACACGGTGTCCAAGCTGCTCTGGACCCAGGAGCAGCACCCGGATCTGTTCACCCGCATCGCGCATATTCTGCTGCCGCACGATTACCTCAACCACTGGCTCACCGGCCGTGCCTGCAGCGAGTACGGCGACGCCTCCGGCACGGGTTATTTCAACGTGCGCACGCGCAGCTGGGACCGCGAGCTGCTGAACGTCATCGACCCCAGCGGGCGCCTCTGCAAGGCGCTGCCAGAGCTGATCGAGGCAGATCAGCCAGTGGGTAGCCTCCGCCCGCAGATCGCCCGGCAGTTGGGCCTGAACCCGGATGCCGTGGTGGCCAGCGGCGGTGGCGACAACATGATGGGCGCCATCGGCACCGGCAATATCCGTCCGGGCGCGATCACCATGAGTCTGGGCACCTCCGGCACGCTCTACGCCTACAGCGATCAAGCGATGATCAGCCCGCATGCTCAGGTGGCGACCTTCTGCTCATCGAGCGGCGGCTGGCTACCGCTGATCTGCACCATGAACCTCACCAGCGCCACCGGGCTGATCCAGCAACTGCTGGAACTGGACATCCAGACCTTCGGCGAACTGGTCGAGCAATCGCCCATCGGCGCCGAGGGCCTGCTCATGCTGCCGTTCTTCAATGGCGAACGGGTGCCGGCACTGCCCAGCTCGCGCGCCAGCCTGCTGGGCATGGACAGCGACAACCTGACCCGCGCCAATCTGTGCCGGGCGGTGGTCGAGGGCAGCAGTTTCGGCCTGCGCTACGGCCTCGACCTGCTGCGCGCCAGCGGCCTGCAGAGCCAGACCATCCGCCTGATCGGCGGCGCGGCGAAGAGCCCGGTGTGGCGCCAGGTGATCGCCGACATCATGGGCACGCCACTGGTCTGCCCGCAGCACACCGAAGCCGCCGCGCTGGGCGCCGCGATCCAGGCCGCCTGGTGCCTGACGCCCGGAGCGGATCGCCAGGCGCAGCTGGCCGAACTGTGCGAGCGTTGCGTGCACCTCGATGCCAGCACGCAGACCCAGCCGGACCCGGCGCGCACGGCGCAGTACGAAATGGTCTATCAACGCTACCGCAAGCAGGTAAGCCTGCTGGCCGAGAGCACACCGGCGTGAGAACGCCTTGAGGGCACCTCCAAGAACCTAGGCAAGGCAGATAGTGCCGATGAGATACGGCTATCAAAGCGGCGTCCGTAGGAGCCCCGCCCCGGGGCGAAGCCTCTCGAGTCCGCGCCGCCCAGCTTCGCGGCGGGGCGCCGCTCCTACGAATTCCCCGCCTTGGCGCTTAACTGATTGGCATCAGGCGAAGCAGGTGGTTTTTAGAGGTGCCCGTTAACCGATACGGAGAAGAACATGTACCTGGTCTGTGGCGAAGCGCTGTTCGATGTGTTCATCCAGGGCGACGGTGGGTGTGGCAATGAGTTGGCCTTCAAGGCCATCGCCGGTGGCTCGCCGTTCAACGTGGCGCTGGGCCTGCGCCGTATGGGCGCCAACTCGGCGCTGTTCACCGGGATTTCCTCGGACAGCCTCGGCCAGCGCCTGCGCCAGGTGCTGCGTGACGAAGGCGTGAGCGATGCCTACCTGATCGCCAGCGATGCGCCGACCACCCTGGCGATGGTCGGCCTGGACGCTGCCGGCTCGCCGCAGTATTCCTTCCGTGGCGAAGGCTGTGCCGACCGCCAGCTGCTCGCCGAGCACCTGCCGGCACTGGATGCGCAGGTGCGCGGCCTGCATGTCGGTTCCTTCTCTTTGGTGGTGGAGCCAGTGGCCGAGACGCTGCTGACGCTGGTGCAACGCGAACATCAGCAGCGCCTGATCAGCCTCGACCCCAACGTACGCCTCGGCCCGGCGCCGGATATCGCCCACTGGCGCGAGCGCGTCGAGACCTTCGCCGGCTACGCGCATCTGATCAAGGTCAGCGAAGAGGATCTGCAGCTGTTGTACCCCGAACGCGACCCGCAGCAGGTCGCATCGAGCTGGCTCAACCAGCGCTGCCAACTGGTGTTTCTCACCCACGGCAGCAAAGGCGCCAGCGTCCACAGCCACTACGGGCACTGGTCGGTACCAGCCGTGGAGGTGCACACCCGTGACACCGTTGGCGCTGGCGATACCTTCCAGGCCGCGCTGCTCAGCTACCTCGCCCGCCACGATCTGGACAGCCCCGAGGCGCTGGCGACGCTGAGCCGTGAGCAGATCGACGCCATGCTGCGCCTGGCCATCGAGGCTGCCGCGCTGACCTGCGCCCGGGTCGGCCCCGACCTGCCCTACCTGCATGAACTGGAACGACAGAGCGCGCGCTGACCAGGCCCACCCTCGCGGTGCCAGCTGGCAGCGACACAGGCTCCCTGTGCGCCTGGGCGAATTACCCGAAACCGCCGGTTGTCGCTCAGCTCGCTGGAGGCGACACTTGGCGTGTGACTCGCACAGCGCAGCGACAGTCGTTCTAGCAGCGTATTTTCAGACAACCCAGAGGTTCAGGGCATGCCTTACAAACATCAGGTGATTCCGCTTCAGGCCCACGAGGGCAACGAAACCGCCGAGCAGGCGCTGCACAGCATAGTCGATGGCTTCAAGCGCTTTCGCAACGAGGTCTTCCCGCAGCAGGAAGAGCTGTTCAAGAAGCTCGCCACCGCCCAGAACCCACGCGCCATGTTCATCACCTGCGCCGACTCGCGCGTGGTGCCGGAGCTGATCACCCAGAGCTCGCCCGGCGACCTGTTCGTCAACCGCAACGTCGGTAATGTGGTGCCGGCCTACGGGCAGATGATGGGCGGCGTCTCCACCGCCATCGAGTACGCGGTGATGGCCCTGGGCGTGCAACACATCGTCATCTGCGGCCACTCCGACTGCGGCGCGATGAAAGCGGTGCTCAACCCGGCCTCGCTGGAAACCATGCCCACGGTGAAAGCCTGGCTGCGTCATGCCGAGGTAGCACGCAGCGTGGTGGCAGAGAACTGCAACTGCAGCGACGACAAGGAAGCCCTTGCCGTGCTGACCGAAGAGAACGTGGTGGCGCAGCTCAACCACCTCTGCACCCATCCGTCGGTGGCAGCCAAGCTGGCGCGCGGCCAACTGTTCATCCATGGCTGGGTGTATGACATCGAAACCAGCCAGATCAAGGCCTACGACGCCGAGCTGGGCAGCTTCCTGCCGCTCGATGGCGACAAGATTCCAATGGCGACGCCACGCGCGCGTTTTCCACAAAGCTGAAAGCCCTTGCAGGGTGGCCGCGCACCGAGCCTCACCCGGTCGCGGCTAAAGCCCCTCCCACAAAACGCACCGTGAACGTGGGAAGGACTTTAGGCCGTAGGGTGCGCCGCGCGCACCAGACTCCCCCCGATCACGGCTAACCTGGTCTGGTGCGCATAGCGCACCCTACCAGGGACCAGTCAGAACTTCTCCCCACGCAGCACTTCCACCTGCGCCAGGTAACAGACCATGGCGAAGTGGTCGTAGTAGCGCACCTGCAGATGCTCGGCGATGCGCTCGGCCAATTCGCGGTTGCAGATGATTTCCAGGCGGATGTTGCCTTCGGTGTCCCAGCCGGCGCTGCGCACGCCGCGGTGTCCACGGCCACGCGCGTCGGAAATGGTCCAGCCGGGTGCGCCGAGCGCTTCCAGATCGGCCAGCAGGCGCTTCTCCAGCGCCGCCTCGCAGATCACGGTGAGCAGGGTGCGGCTATGTGCGTTCATCTCAGAACCCCCAAGCGATCAGTCGTTCGGCCAGCGCCAGGTACAGCGGAATGCCGATCAGGATATTGAATGGGAAGGTGATGCCCAGCGAGGCGGTCAGCGACAGCGACGGGTTGGCCTCGGGCAAGGCCAGGCGCATCGCCGCCGGCACGGCGATATAGGACGCCGAGGCCGCGAGCGTGGCCAGCATCGCCGTGCCACCCAGGCTCAGGCCCATGAAGCGCGCCAGCAAGGCACCGATCAGCGCACCGAGCAGCGGCATCAGCAGGGCGAAGGCCGCCAGGCGCACACCGAACTGCTTCAGCGCACCGAGCTGGCCGGAGGCGATCAGGCCCATCTCCAGCAGGAAGAACGCCAGCACCGGCTTGAACATGCTGGTGTACAGCGGCTCCAGCGGCTTGATTGCCTCCTTACCGGCGATCGCGCCGATCACCAGGCCGCCGAGCAGCAGCATGATGCTCTTGCCGAGGAAGATCTCGCGGCCCAGTTCGCCCCAGTGGGTCTCACGCGAAATGCCTTTGGCCAGAACGATACCGACCAGAATCGCCGGAATCTCCAGGATGGCCACGAACAGCGGCATGTAACTCTCGAACTCGATGCCCTTGGCCAGCATGTAGGCCACTACCACGGCGAAGGTACCGGCGCTGACCGAACCGTAGTGCGCCGCCACCGCCGCGGCGTTGACGCGGTCGAAACGCAGGCCGCGCAGCAGGACGAACGCCAGGATCGGCAGTAGCACACCGAGCGCCAGTACCAACGCCGACTGACCGAGCAGCTGCAGGCTGGCCTGCTGCGCCAGCTCCACGCCGCCGTGCAGCCCGATGGCCAGCAGGAGGATGATCGACAGCGTCTCGTACAACGCCGCCGGTAGCTTCAGCTCGCTCTTGAGCAGGCCGGCGACCAGGCCGAAGACGAAAAACAGCACCACCGGATCCAGACCCACCTCAGTTCACCTCCCCTGCTTCTCAGGGTGCGCTGTGCACACCTGCCACTGTTCACCACCCGCGCCGGTGCGCACGGCGCACCCTACGCGGACGGCTACCCAACCAAAGGAAAGGGCCATGCCCCGGCACAAGGCGGTGCTGATCGCCCTGCTTTACCTCGCCACGAAGGCGAAGCGCCGGGGCATGACCGGAAAGCTTAGCCGGCACGCCAGGCTTGGCCCCCACGCTGGCGAGTCGCAAAAACGCCGTTAACGTTTTGCGCGAGGCGACCGAAGGGGTGAAGCACATGGATGTGCCGTGCAAAAAAAGGGAGCCTTGCGGCCCCCGGGACAAACCTGCGCCGTAGCGCTGAATAAAAAAGGAGCCCGGGTTACGCCCCGTCAAACTTGCCCATCCAACAGGCCGGGCTCCATAGAGGTTAACCTTCGATTTCCACCAGCACTTCGCCCGGATTGACGCGGTCGCCCTTGGCCACGTGAACGGCCTTGACGGTGCCGGCAATCGGCGCCTGCACTTCGGTTTCCATCTTCATCGCTTCGGTGATCAGCACCGCCTGACCGGCCTTGACCGTGTCACCTTCCTTGACCAGCACATCGACGATGTTGCCCGGCATGGTGGTGGACACGTCGCCCGGTGCACCGGCCTGCTTGCGCTTGCCAGCAGCGCCTGCGACGTATTCATTGAGCGCCTCGAACACCACTTCTTCCGGCATGCCGTCGATGGACAGGTAGAAGTGGCGCTTGCCGTCGCCCTTGACGCCAACACCGGTGATGTCCACGCGGTAGCTTTCGCCGTGCACGTCGACCACGAACTCGGTCGGCACGCCTTCACCACCCACCGGCGCGGCCTTGCCCTGACCGTTCGGCATGGGCAGCAGCTCTTCCGGCTTGAGGGTGCCGGCCGCGCGCTCTTCGAGGAACTTGCGCCCGATATCGGGGAACATGGCGAAGGTCAGCACGTCCTCTTCGGACTTGGCCAGGCTGCCGATCTCTTCACGTAGGCGCGCCAGCTCGGGCTTGAGCAGGTCGGCCGGGCGCACGTCGATCACTTCTTCGCTGCCGATGGCCTGCTTGCGCAGTTGCTCGTCGACCTTGCCCGGCGCCTTGCCGTAGCGGCCCTGCAGGTACAGCTTCACCTCGTTGGTGATGGTCTTGTAACGCTCGCCGGCCAGCACGTTGAAGAACGCCTGGGTACCGACGATCTGCGACGTCGGTGTCACCAGCGGCGGGAAGCCGAGGTCGGCACGCACGCGCGGGATCTCTTCCAGCACTTCGTTCATGCGGTTCAGCGCGCCCTGCTCCTTGAGCTGGTTGGCCAGGTTGGAAATCATCCCACCCGGCACCTGGTTGACCTGCACGCGGGTATCCACGCCGGTGAACTCGCTCTCGAACTGGTGGTACTTCTTGCGCACGGCGTGGAAGTACATGCCGATTTCCTGGATCAGCTCCAGGTCCAGGCCGGTGTCGAATTCGCTGCCCTTGAGCGCGGCGACCATCGACTCGGTGCCCGGATGGCTGGTGCCCCAGGCCAGGCTGGAGATGGCGGTATCGATATGATCGGCGCCGGCTTCGATGGCCTTGAGCTGGCACATCGAACCGAGACCTGCCGTGTCGTGGCTGTGGATAAATACCGGCAGATCGACTTCGCTCTTCAGTGCCTTGACCAGCGCGAAGGTGGCGTAAGGTGTGAGCAGGCCAGCCATGTCCTTGATGGCGATGGAGTCGATACCCATCGCCTGCATGGCCTTGGCCTGGGCAACGAACGCCTCGGTGGTGTGCACCGGGCTGGTGGTGTAGGCGATGGTGCCCTGGGCGTGCTTGCCGGCAGCCTTCACTGCCTCGATGGCCACGCGCAGGTTACGCACGTCGTTCATCGCGTCGAAGATGCGGAACACGTCGATGCCGTTGACCGCCGCCTTGGCCACGAAGGCCTTGACCACGTCATCGCTGTAGTGGCGGTAGCCGAGCAGGTTCTGCCCGCGCAGGAGCATCTGCAGGCGGGTGTTGGGCAGCGCGGCCTTGAGCTGGCGCAGGCGCTCCCAGGGGTCTTCCTTGAGAAAGCGCACGCAGGCGTCGAAGGTGGCGCCACCCCAGACTTCCAGCGACCAGTAGCCGACGCGGTCGAGCTTGTCGCAGATCGGCAGCATGTCCTCGGTGCGCATGCGCGTGGCCAGCAGCGACTGGTGGGCATCGCGCAGGACGGTATCGGTAACGGTGATCTTCTTGCTCATGATGTCCCCTACAGGCCCGCGTGGGCAGCGATGGCGGTGGCGATGGCGATGGCCAGGTGCGACGGGTTGCGCTTGATCGAGTATTGGGTCAGTTCAGGGTGGCTTTCGACGAAGCTGGTATTGAACTGGCCGCTACGGAATTCCGGATTACGCAGGATTTCCTGGTAGTAGGGCGCGGTGGTGCGCACGCCCTGCACGCGCATGTCGTCCAGCGCGCGCAAGCCGCGGTCCATGGCCTCTTCCCAGGTCAGCGCCCAGACGATCAGCTTCAGGCACATCGAGTCGTAATAGGGTGGAATGGTGTAGCCGGTGTAGATCGCCGTGTCAGTGCGCACGCCGGGCCCGCCGGGCGCGTAGTAACGGGTGATCTTGCCGAACGAGGGCAGGAAGTTGTTCTTCGGGTCCTCGGCGTTGATACGGAACTGCAGGGCATAACCGCGGTGGATGATGTCTTCCTGCTTGACCGACAGCGGCAGGCCGCTGGCGATGCGAATCTGCTCGCGAACGATGTCGATGCCGGTAATTTCCTCGGTGATGGTGTGCTCCACCTGCACCCGGGTGTTCATCTCCATGAAGTACACCTCGCCTTCGGCGAGCAGGAACTCCACGGTACCGGCGTTCTCGTAGCCCACGGCCTGCGCCGCGCGCACGGCGAGGTCACCGATATAGGCGCGCTGCTCGGGGGTGAGCTGCGGGCTGGGGGCGATTTCGATCAGTTTCTGGTTACGGCGCTGGATCGAGCAATCGCGCTCGTACAGGTGCACGGTATTGCCGAAGCTGTCGGCGAGAATCTGCGCCTCGATGTGCTTGGGATTGACGATGCATTTTTCCAGGAAGACTTCGGCGCTGCCGAAGGCCTTGGTCGCCTCGGAGATGACCCGCGGGTAGGCCTGCTCCAGCTCCTCGCGGCTGTTGCAGCGACGAATGCCGCGACCGCCACCACCGGAGGTGGCCTTGAGCATCACCGGATAACCGATGCGCTCGGCTTCACGCAGGGCTTCGGCCAGGTCGGCGACGTTGCCTTCAGTACCGGGGGTGACCGGTACACCGGCCTTGATCATGCTGCGACGCGCTTCGGTCTTGTCGCCCATGCGGCGGATGACTTCCGCGCTCGGGCCTATGAATTTGATCCCACGTTCGGCGCAGATCTCTGCAAGTTCGGCATTCTCGGACAGAAAGCCATAGCCGGGGTGCAGCGCATCGCAACCGGTTTCCACGGCCAGATTGACCAGCTTGCGCGGGTTCAGATAGCCGGCCAGCGGATCTTCGCCAATGCTGTGCGCCTCGTCGGCACGCTTGACGTGCAGGGCATGACGATCCGCGTCGGAGTAGATCGCCACCGAGCGGATGCCCATCTCGGCGCAGGCCCGCACGATGCGGACGGCAATCTCACCACGGTTGGCGATCAGTATTTTTCTTATCACGATCCAATCCTCAGCGCAGAGCTGCACGGGCCGCTGCAACAGTTGGTTGCAAACGTGGTGAAACCCTATCCGGCTATACGAATTAACAAAAATGAATAATTATTTGATCGTGCATAAGTAATTACTTATGCATTGATCGAACGAGGACGAAACCGTGCGTAAAACCCTGCTGCGCATGACCTTGCGCCAGCTCCAGGTATTCCGTGCCGTGTGCGAGCACGGCTCCTACAGCCGCGCGGCCGAGGAAATGGCGCTGACCCAGCCCGCCGTCAGCCTGCAGATTCGTCAGTTGGAGGAGCTGGTCGGCCAGCCGCTGTTCGAGTACGTCGGCAAGAAGCTCTACCTGACCGAAGCCGCCGAAGCACTCAAACGCGCCAGCAGCGATATCTTCGGCCGCCTGGAGAGCCTCGACATGCAGCTGTCCGACCTGCAGGGCTCACTGCAGGGGCAGCTCAACCTGTGCGTGGAATCCAGCGCGAAATATTTCATTCCCCACCTGTTCGCCGAATTTCGCCGCCAATACCCGGAAGTCAGCCTCAACCTAACGGTGGTCAACCACGCCCTGGTGGTGCGCCGCCTGACCCAAAGCCGCGACGACCTGATGATCATGAGCCAGGTGCCGCAGGACCTGGCGCTGGACTTCATGCCCTTTCTCGAGAATCCGATCATCGCCGTGGCGCCGCCGGATCACCCCCTGTGCGAAGCGGACAGCCTCCAGCTGCAGGACCTCACCGCCTATCCCCTGCTGATTCGCGAAAGCGGCTCGGGGACTCGTCGCGCCTGCGAAGAGTACTGCCACCAGAAACGTGCGCACTTCCCCAACACCCTGGAGATCGGCTCGCTGGAGTCGCAGCGCGAGGCGGTGCTCGCCGGCCTCGGCATTGCCTTGCTACCACGCCATGCCGTGCGTCTGGAGCTGCAACACGGCCTGTTGCGCGAGCTGCCGGTGGCCGAGCTGCCCTTGCAGCGCAGCTGGTGCGTGGTGAATATCCGCGGCCGGCGCCTGTCGCCGGTAGCGCAGGCCTTCGTCGACTTCATCCGCACCGAGCGCGCGCAAATCGTCAAACTGGCCGAGCGCTTCCAGCCCAGCCACACAGGATCGGGCAAGAATCTCGCAGGATCGGCCTAACCCTTCTTAACTGACATACGGGACATTGGCATCCTGGGATCGCTCCACCAAAACCTGCCTGGGAGAAACCTATGCTGTCGGGAATCAGCGCCCTGCTCGGCGCCCTTCGCGCTCTGGAGCGCGACAACGGCCAGGCCGTACTCGCCACCGTGGTCAAGGTCGAAGGCTCGGCCTACCGCCGCCCCGGCGCGCGTATGCTGATCCCGCTCTACGGCGGCACCGTGGGCACCATCAGTGGCGGCTGCCTGGAGTCCGAAGTGGCGAAGAAGGCCTGGTGGCTGACTGATGGCGGCGAAGCCGTGATCCGCCGTTACAGCACCGCCACCCAGGACGACGATGACGATCAGGACGCCGCACTGACCTTCGGCCTCGGCTGCAACGGCACCGTGCACGTGCTGCTCGAGCGCCACAGCGCGGAAAAGCCGCTGGCCGTGCTCGAGTTGCTGCGCCAGGTGCGCGAAAGCAGCCAGGCCGGGGCGGTCGCCACGGTGATCGGCAGCTATCGCAACGCCCGCGTGCGTGTCGGCGATCGCCTATGCCTGCATCCCTCGCTGGGCGACAACGGCCGCCTGCTCGATTCCGCACTCGACGCCGAGGTTCGCGCCGATCTTCAACGAACCCTGACCGATGGCCGCTCCTCGCTGCGCAGCTACCGTGATGCGCATGGCGATATCGAGGTGTTCTGCGAATACCTGGCGCCGCAGCGGCGCCTGGTGATCTTCGGCGCCGGGCATGATGCGCAGCCGCTGACGCATATGGCCAAACTGCTGGACTGGCACGTCACCGTGGTCGATGGCCGCGCCCATTTCGCCCGCGCCGAGCGCTTTCCCGACGCAGATACGGTACTGCAGGTCGATGCCCGCCCACCCTATGACCTGCACGCACTCACCGACGGCGCCATGGTGGCGATCATGAGCCACAGCTACAGCCAGGATCGCCACTGGCTGGGCAGCGTGCTGCTGGGCACGCCGGCCTATATCGGCCAACTGGGGCCACGCGATCGCACCGAGCGTCTGCTGGACGAGATCCGCCAACACAGCCCGCACTTGCCGGCGCTGGAGCGCCTGCACTACCCCATCGGCCTGGACATCGGCGGCGACACGCCGGAAAGCGTGGCCACGGCGATTCTCGCCGAGATGACAGCCGCCATTAACCTTCGTGCAGGCGGCATGCTCAAGCATCGCCAGGCGGCGATCCACACGCCAACGCCGCTGGACTGCAGCGATATCGAGACCGCGGCCAGACTGACCGCTTCCTGATCATAGCCCCGGATTGCATCCGGGCTACAGACTTGTGGGATGGGCCGGGCGGCGATCCCTTTAGTCCACGCTGACCACAATTGGTGGGCTAAAGCCCACCCTACGGCCTGCATCCCTCAAGCTCAATTACATCCACTCAACCGCCGGACTCAGACTGGTAGGGTGGGCTTCAGCCCACCACGGCTGGCGGGCCAACGCGGATCGCCCCCACACGAGCTGAGTCTGATCCACCTGCAGGAGCGAACGGCAGCGCCCCGCTTGTTTCGCGCCACCACCGTAACCCGGATGCCATCCGGGAAAACCAGCCCCCATAAACGCAAACGCCCAGGATTACCCCGGGCGTTCCTGTTTCCAGTATCGGACGTCAGGCCTTGATCTGCGCCGGGAACGGCAGCTTGCGCAAGCGCACGCCAGTGGCCGCGAACAGGGCGTTGGCCAACGCTGGCGCCAGCGGCGGCACACCCGGCTCACCGACACCGGTCGGATTTGCCGCCGACGGTACGATATGCACCTCGACCTTGGGCATCTCGTTCAGGCGCAACACCTGGAAGTCGTGGAAGTTCGACTGCTCGACCCGCCCTTCCTTCAAGGTGATCGCGCTGTGCCGGGCGGCCGCCAGGGCGAAGCCGATACCGCCTTCCATCTGCGCCTTGATCACATCCGGGTTGATCGCGATGCCACAGTCCACGGCGCACACGACGCGATCCAGACGGTAGCTGCCATCGGCCTTCACCGTGACTTCGGCGACCTGCGCCACGAACGAGCCGAACGACTCGTGCACGGCAATGCCACGCCCGCGCTTCTCGCCCTCGCCACCCGCCGCCAGTGGTTTATCCCAGCCAGCCTCCTTGGCGGCCAGCTCCAGCGCACCGCGGTGACGCGGATGACTGTCCAGCAGCGCATGACGGAAGGCATAAGGGTCCTGCCCTGCAGCGACGGCGGCCTCATCGATCATGGTTTCGGCGACATAACCGGTGTGGGTATGACCGACCGAACGCCACCACAGCACCGGCACCTTGATATTGCTCGGCGTGCTCAGCTCCACCTGCAGGTTGGGCACCGCATAGGACAGGTTGGAGAGGCCCTCGACCGAGGTATGGTCGATGCCGTCCTTGATCATGAAGGGCTCCATCGAAGTACCGGCCATGATCGACTGGCCGACGATGCGGTTGTGCCAGGCCTGCAGCTTGCCGGCCTGGTCCAGGCCGATGCGCACGCGGTGCAGGTACAGCGGCCGGAAATAACCGCCACGGGTATCGTCCTCGCGCGTCCAGACCATCTTCACCGGCACATCCACGCCCTTGTCACGCGCTGCCTTGGTGATGGCCACCGCCTCCAGCAGGTAGTCCGACACCGAACCAGCGCGGCGACCAAAGCTGCCGCCGGCATACAGCTGGGTCAGCGAAACCTGCTCGGGCGTCATGCCCAGGTAGCCGCTGATGATGGCTTGGTCGACGGTCTGAAACTGCTCGCCATTCCAGATTTCGCAGCGGTCACTGGAGAGTTTCACCAGACAGTTCATCGGCTCCATCGCCGCGTGCGCCAGATAAGGAAACTCGTACTCGGCCTCGACGGTTTTAGCCGCCTGGGCCAGCGCCGCATCGGTATCGCCCTTGCTCGTGGCCGGCAGACCTGGCTTGCCCGCATCGTCGCGGTATTGCGCGAGAATTTCCTCGCTGCCCAGGGTGAAGGCCTGGCTCTCGTCCCACTCGATCACCAGCGCATCACGACCCTGGCGCGCCGCCCAGGTGTTCTTCGCCAACACGGCGACGCCCGAACGACCATGTGGCAGATCGCGAAACTCCACCACCTCGACCACGTCACGCACGGCCTTGGCCTTGCTGCTGTCGACCGAGCGTGGCACGCCGCCGAAGCGTGGCGGATAGGCAACCATGGCCACCAGCATGCCGGGCAGCTTGAAGTCCTGGGTGAAGATGGCGCTGCCGTCAGTCTTGTCGGTGCTGTCCTTGCGGCGCAGCTCGAGCTTGCCGATCAGCTTGAAGTCCTTGGGGTCCTTGAGTTGCACCTGCTCCGGCACCGGCAGTGACGCCGCCGCCTCGACCAGCTCACCAAAGCCGGCGCTACGGCCGGAGCCGGCGTGACTGACCACGCCCTGGCTGACGCTGATCTCGCTGGCCGGTACGCTCCAGCGCTGCGCGGCCGCAGCCACCAGCATGGCCTTGGCGGTGGCGCCGGCGTTGCGCATCTGCTCCCAGGAGTTGGCCATGGCGGTGCTGCCGCCAGTGCCCTGCATGGGGCCGAAGGCGAGATTGTTGTAGCGTTTCACATCGGCGGGCGCGCCTTCGACGCGTACCTTGTCCCAGTCGGCATCCAGCTCTTCGGCGAGCAGGGTGGCCAGACCGGTGTAGCTGCCTTGACCCATTTCCAGATGCTTGGCCAGCACAGTCACCGTACCGTCGAGGTCGATACGCACGAAGGCGTTCGGTTCCAGCGGGCCACCTGCCGCCAGCGCATCCATACCGCGCATCAGCGGCGCGAAGAAGATGCCCAGCGCCAGGCCACCTGCGCCCTTGAGCAGGGTGCGACGGCTGACATTGAGGATGCCGCGAGTGGCGCTATCGGGGGTTTCGATCTTGCCCATGTCTATGCGCCTCCTCAGGCCAGTTTGCCGGCAGCTTCGTGAATGGCGGCGCGAATCCGCACATAGGTGGCGCAGCGGCAGATGTTGCTGCTCATGGCCGCGTCGATATCGGCATCACTCGGCGCCTTGTTGCTGCTCAGCAGCGCCGTCGCCGCCATGATCTGCCCGGACTGGCAGTAGCCGCACTGGACCACGTCCAGTTGCCGCCAGGCGTCCTGAACCACCTTGCCCACGGTGTCTTCGCCAACCGCCTCGATGGTGCTGATGCGCTTGCCGACCACCGCCGATACCGGGGTGACGCAGGAGCGAGTCGGCTGGCCTTCGACGTTCACCGTGCAGGCGCCGCACAGGGCCATGCCACAGCCGTACTTGGTGCCGGTGAGATTGGCGACGTCGCGCAATGCCCAGAGCAGCGGCATGTCGTCGGCCACGTCCAGCTCATGGTCCTTGCCATTGAGATTCAGGGTAATCATGGTCTACCCACCTTGTTCTGATGGTGTCTGATGGTTCCGGCATGACTGCCGGTGGTCACGGTCAACCCCGCACACAGGGGGCCAGATAATCACTGTAGTGGGCGCAAAACCTGCTGTCGCTGCCGACCACAGAGATCAGCAGAACCGGGCAATAAGTTCGTAGAATCGGGCAAGCTCACTGCCCTGCCCGCAGGCAGGGCAACAAGAAAGTCAGGCGGCGCGGCGCGAATCAGGTTCGCCGTGCTGAAGGTAGCTGGCGGAAACCAGCTCGGGGAAGTCGGCAAGCTCGCGTTGCAGCTGGCACTGCTCGGCATAATGCTCGATGGCCCGGCGATAGGCCATGCGGCGCTGGTCTTGCAGCTTGCGCCGGGTCTTGGCATCAGGTTGGTCGTGCAGTTGCGCGTCATCGAAGATACGAGGCATCTCGGTTCTCCCGGAACGAGGACTGGAGTACCCAGCTTCACCCGGGGAGATGACGCTTTGACGGCGTGAAGATGAACAGGCGATGAACCCGCTCTCAATCCTCGCTGTTACGCAGCGACTTCGGCGACAGACGCAGACTGCGCAGGCTGCGCTTGACGCTCTTGAGGTGGTTGACCAGGCTCGGCCCGCGCGCCATGGCTACGCCCATGGCCAGCACGTCGATCACCACCAGGTGGGCGATGCGCGAGGTCAGGGGGGTGTAGATCTCGGTGTCTTCCTGCACATCGATGGCCAGGTTGACGGTCGACAGCTCCGCCAGTGGCGTCTGGCTAGGGCACAGGGTGATCAGGCTGGCGCCGGACTCACGCACCAGGTTGGCGGTGATCAGCAAGTCCTTGGAACGGCCGGACTGGGAAATGCACACCGCCACGTCGCCCGGCTGCAGGGTCACCGCACTCATCGCCTGCATGTGCGGGTCGGAATAAGCGGCTGCGTTGAGCAGCAGGCGGAAGAATTTGTGCTGGGCATCGGCCGCCACCGCACCCGATGCACCGAAGCCGTAGAACTCCACGCGCTGCGCGTTGGAGCAGGCGGCGATGGCGCGCTGTAACGCCTCGGGGTCGAGCTTCTCGCGCACCTCCATCAGCGTATGCAGGGTGGTGTCGAAGATCTTCAGGCTGAAGTCGGCGACCGAGTCATCCTCGTGAATCGCGAACTGACCGAAGCTGGCCCCGGCAGCCAGACTCTGCGCCAGCTTCAGCTTGAGATCCTGGAAACCACTGCAACCGATGGCGCGGCAAAAGCGCACGATGGTCGGCTCGCTGATGCCGACGCTGTGCGCCAGTTCGGCCATGGAGCTGTGCATCACCGATGCAGGATCGAGCAAGACGTGATCGGCCACCTTGAGTTCGGACTTGCGCAGCAGGTGGCGCGACTGGGCGATGTGTTGCAACAGATTCACTGAGATAGGCTCTATGCAGAAAAGGGTCTACCGCGGCACTCGCTGGGTCATAGCTCGGTTATGATCGGCGGGCGGCGGTTGTAGTGACCTTGTAGTTATACTACATAGCTCGCGCTCGCGCACAGCCAAGCCACTGCCAATTCGCTGAACGAACTTTCCGGCAAAGGGGCGCAGCCGATCTTTTCACTGCCTCTTTGCTGCAAACGCAGGTAGCTTGCAACGGCCTGCCTTAACGAGTCGGAGTCTTCCCTTGAGCATCCCCTGCGACATGCTGGTCTTCGGTGGTACGGGCGACCTGGCCCTGCACAAATTGCTGCCGGCGCTCTATCACCTGCACCGCGAAGGACGTCTGCACGCCGATGTGCGCATCCTTGCCCTGGCCCGCAGCAGCCACAGCCGCGAGGCCTACCAGGCCCTGGCCGAGCGTCACTGCCGCGCTCAGGTAGCGCGCGCCGATTTTGCCAACGAGACTTGGGCCAGCTTCGCCGCACGCCTCGACTACTTCGCCATGGATGCGGCGCAAAGCGCCGATTTCGGCCGCCTGGCCAAACGCCTTGGGCGTGATGACGGGCGTGTACGGGTCTATTACCTGGCTACCGCCCCGAGCCTGTTCGAAGCCATCGCCGCACACCTGGCCAACGCCGGTCTGGCCGGGCCGGCAGCGCGCATCGTGCTGGAAAAGCCCATCGGCCACTCGCTGGAGTCAGCTCGTGCGATCAACGCCGCCATCGGCGCCGTATTTGACGAAACGCGGGTGTTTCGCATCGATCACTACCTGGGCAAGGAAACCGTGCAGAACCTCATGGCGCTGCGCTTCGCCAACGCCCTGTTCGAGCCGGTTTGGCGCGCTGGACATATCGATCACGTGCAAATCAGCGTGTGCGAAACCCTGGGCGTGGAAAACCGCGGCGGCTACTACGACCAGGCCGGCGCCATGCGCGACATGATCCAGAACCACCTGCTGCAACTGCTCTGCCTGGTGGCTATGGAGGCGCCGGTGCGCTTCGACGCCGAGGCGGTGCGCAACGAAAAGGTGAAGATCCTCGAAGCGCTGAAACCCATCTCCGGTCTCGACGTGCAGGACAAGACCGTGCGCGGCCAGTACACCGCCGGCAAGATCGGCGGCCATGACGTGCCCGCCTACTACTTCGAGAAGAACGTCGACAACGACAGTGACACCGAAACCTTCGTCGCCGTGCAGGTGGAGATCGACAACTGGCGCTGGGCAGGCGTGCCGTTCTACCTGCGCACCGGCAAGCGCCTGGCGAAGAAAACCTCGGAAATCCTCATCCAGTTCAAGCCGGTGCCGCACCGTCTGTTCCATGAGGGCGAAGCCAACCAGTTGCTGATCCGCCTGCAGCCGGAAGAGCGCATCAGCCTGCAACTGATGGCCAAGAACCCCGGCAAGGGCATGCATCTCAAACCCGTGGAGCTGGACCTCAACCTGGCCAATGTCTTCAACCAGCAGCGCCGCTGGGACGCCTACGAACGCCTGCTGCTCGACGTGATCGAGGGCGACTCCACCCTATTCATGCGCCGCGATGAAGTGGAAGCGGCCTGGCAGTGGGTCGACCCGATCCTGCAGGGCTGGCTCCAGCACTACCAGAGCCCGCGCCCCTACCCGGCCGGCAGCGATGGCCCGGAGCAACTGCAACACCTGCTGGAGCGTCACGGGCGCCATTGGGCCGAATGACCAACCTGGCAGCTTCTTGCGCAGCGTGCTGTGGATAAATCTGCGCTGAAACTGGCGCAGGCCAGTGAATACAGGCTGTTCAGCAGACTGCGCAATAACCTGCACAGCACTGCGCAACTTGTTGCGCAATATAGCGTGACGAAACACTCATCGTGACCAATAGCGCCCAATAGGTCATGCTAAATATATGTTTATAAAGGATTTTATTTTTATGGCATGCCGCTCGCTTTAGCCATGGCTCCCGGATCGATCACGATCCATGACCCAGGCAAGGAGAGCACTCATGCCAACACCCGCGTATCTGTCCCTCGAAGGCACCAAACAAGGTCTGATCACCGCTGGCACCTTCACCGAGGACTCGGTCGGCAATATTTTCCAGGAAGGTCATGAAGACCAGATTCTGGTGCAAGCCTACAACCACCAGGTCATCATCCCGCGCGACCCGCAGTCCGGCCAACCGACCGGCCAGCGCGTGCACAAGCCGCTGATGATCACCAAGGTCTTCGACAAGTCCTCGCCGCTGATCTTCAACGCCCTGACCTCCGGCGAGCGTCTGAACAAGTGCCGCCTGGAGTGGTACCGCACCTCCTCCACCGGTACCCAGGAGCACTACTTCACCATCGAGCTGGAAGACGCCGTGATCGTCGACGTACAGTCGCGCATGCCGAACTGCCAGGACCCGAACATGGCGCACTTCACCCACCTGGAAGACGTCTACTTCACCTACCGCAAGATCGTCTGGACCCATGAAGTCTCCGGTACTTCCGGCTCCGACGACTGGCGTACCCCGATCTCTGCCTAAGGCGGGATCGCGTCCGCGTCACCGTAGCGGCCAGGCATCGTCCTGGCCGTTGCGTTTCGGCAGGCTGCGCACAAAGCGCTGGCCAATCGCCGAAAACCTCGACCGTTGCCAGCGCGCGGCGGCCGATTCGGTTACAACCTGGAGCGCGCCACGCGCCCATCATGGAATGATCGAGAGGAACAACGAATGTTCGCCCAGGCCAACCAGACCCATTTCAGCCTCAGCATCGACGGTGTCGAACACGACCTGCAGGTGCTCGAGTTCAAAGGGCGCGAGGCGGTCAGCCAGCCTTACGCCTTCGATGTGGAACTGATCAGCGAACGCCCCGACCTCGATCTGGAGAGCCTGCTGCATCAGCGCGCCTTTCTCGCCTTCGATCAGAACGGCGCCGGCATCCACGGCCTGATCCACCGCATCGCCCAGGGCGAATCCGGCAAGCGCATGACGCGTTACCGCCTGACCCTGGTGCCGCAATTGGCCTACCTGGCACACCGAACCAATCAGCGCATCTTCCAGCACCTGACGGTGGAGAAGATCATCGGCCAGGTGCTCGAAGAGCACGGCATCCAGGCCGACGCTTACCAATTCCAACTCGGCTCGCTCTACCCCGAGCGCGAATACTGCGTGCAGTACGACGAGAGCGACCTGCACTTCGTCCAGCGCCTGTGCGAGGAAGAAGGCATCCACTACCACTTCCAGCACAGTAGCGAAGGCCATGTACTGACCTTCGGCGACGACCAGACCGTGTTCCCGCGTCTGGCACCGCTGGCCTACCAGCAGGACACCGGCCTGGTGGCCGATGACCCAGTGATCAAACACTTCGGCGTGCGCGTGGAAACCCGCACCAGCCAGGTCACCCGCCGCGACTACGACTTCGAGAAGCCGCGCCTGCAGCTGGAAGCCAAGGCCGACGGCGATGCCCAACCCAAGCTGGAAGACTACGACTACCCGGGCCGCTATACCGACCGCGAGCGCGGCACGCACCTGGCCAAGCGCGCCCTGGAGCGCCACCGCCACGACTTCGAATTGGCCCAGGGCGACGGCGACTCGCCGACCCTGGTCAGCGGCCACTTCCTCGACCTGACCGAGCACCCGCGCGAGGCATGGAACCAGCTCTGGCTGCTGACCGAAGTGCTGCACGAAGGCAAGCAGCCGCAGGTGCTGGAAGAGTCGGTACTTAATCTCCCCTCTCCCTCCGGGAGAGGGGCCGGGGGTGAGGGCGCTCCTGGCGACACCGACTTCCACCAAGGCTACCGCAACCGCTTCACCGCCACGCCCTGGGACGTGCCCTACCGTCCCCAGCTGGCCCACCCCAAGCCGCGCATACTCGGCAGCCAGAGCGCCGTGGTCACAGGCCCGGCTGGCGAGGAAATCCACTGCGACCAATATGGCCGGGTCAAGGTGCAATTCTTCTGGGATCGCGAAGGTCAGGCCGACGATAAAACCAGCTGCTGGCTGCGCGTCAGCTCCAGTTGGGCTGGCGATCGCTACGGCGCCATCACCATCCCGCGCATCGGCATGGAAGTGCTGGTCACCTTCCTCGAAGGCGACCCCGACCAGCCGCTGGTCACCGGTTGCCTGTACCACGCCGAACACGTCGTGCCCTACGACCTGCCGGCGAACAAGACCCGCAGCGTATTCAAGACCCTGAGCAGCCCTGGCGGTGGCGGCTACAACGAACTGCGCATCGAGGATCGTAAGGGCGCCGAGCAGATCTATATCCACGCCCAGCGCGACTGGGACGAGAACATCGAGCACGACCAGAAGATCCGCGTCGGCAACGAGCGCCACGACACTGTCGAAGCCAACGCCTACAGCCACTTCAAGGCCGAAGAACACCGCACCACCCACGCCGACCGCAAGACCGAGATCAAGGCCAACGACCACCTCACCGTCGGCGACAGCCAGCACATCAAGCTGGGCAACGGCCAGTTCATCCAGGCCGGCCAGGAAATCCACCTTTCCAGCGGCCTCAAGGTCGTGCTCGAAGCCGGCAGCGAACTCACCCTCAAGGGCGGCGGCAGCTTCATCAAACTCGACGGTGGCGGCGTCACCCTGGTCGGGCCGGTGATCAAGATCAACTCCGGCGGTGCGCCGGGCAGTGGTTCGGGGGCGGCGCCAGTGTTGCCGGGGGCGGCGAAGCCGGCGGATGCGGATGTGCCGGGAGGACTGCTCAAACAGCGCCTGCGTGAAGAGCTGCCCATCGTCGAACTCTGCCAGAAGCCCAAGGGTGGCACCCCGATGCAATGCCCGCTATCCGACTGCCCCTGCCGTAAGGCCATGACTGCCGGAGCCAGCACATGAGCACGGGGCATTGGCTGCTGCTGGAACGCACGGAGCATTTGCTGCCCGAGCTGTATCGACTTGGCGAAAGCCCGGACCCGACACGCCTGTTCGACGGCACCGAACTGGCCGCCTGCGAGGAAGAAAGCCCCCTGCTGATCGATGCACAGGCCAATCCCTCGCTACTTGCCGCCATGCAGAACGAACCGCTCTCCTGGCCCGGCCTACTGCTGGAAACCACAGGAGCAACCGAAGGCCTGCTGGCCCACCTGCGTCACATCCTGTTCATCCGCTTCGATCAGGAGCGCCGCGGCGTACTGCGCTACTCCAGGCCACGCACCGCCAGTTACTTCTTTCCAGCCTGCGATGCCGAAACTCGCCCCCTATGGCTCGGCCCGATACAGCGTCTGAGCTGGTATGGCGGCACCTGGCACGAACGCGCCGACGGCCGCGAAGCCTGGCAGCAGATCGACAACCAACAAGCACAGACGTGGCGCCCAGGAACCACCACACATGAACTGCATCTGACCACCACGCAGGAACAAGCCCTGCAGCGCCAGCAAGGCGAGCACTTTCTTTACCAGTGGTGGGAACACCAGCGCGGCATCCGCTTCGAAACGGCCTGGGGCTACTTGAGCGCCGGCATGCAGGCCGGCTTCGTTTCTGCCGAGTCCCTGAGTGCCTATCTCGATCTGCGCCACGCCAACCCTGACGCGACACTGCCAGATGCACTACCGCCAGGAACGGATCAGGAACGCCTCAAGACACTCGCTCGGCACCTGATCATGAATACGACAGACAAGGAAAGCAGCGTATGAGCAACAACGTATGCGCACTGAGCAAAGGCGCCGCCTGCGAGGCCGGCAAGCTCATCGTCCAGGTAGTGGGCAAGAACCACCCAAACACGCAGAAACTAGTAATCTGCGATGAAAAGAACGCGCCACTCATCAGCCTGACCCAGCAGGACAAACCTGAAATTCAGGCCAGCGACAGCTTCAGCAGCGTGCTGCATGTGTGGGACTGGGAGAGCCAGTCAAAACGGAGTTTGTATCTGGAAATCGCTGCAAGCGAGGGCGGGCCGATCCGCCTACCGCTGCATGACGAACTGCGCACAACACCTCGCCAGCCCGAGCATGACATTCAGTGGAACCAGATCGTGCCGGTGGTGCCCATGACTGCCTTGCCAGGCAGCAAGAGCCGATATGACCTCGGTACACCGGTAAGCCTGCGCAATGGTTACTTGTACCTGTTCTATCGTGACAAGCTCTGGCGCGAGTTGGAGGTGCGCAACAGCGAGAGTGGCGTCACCTATCATGATGTACGGGTTGCCAGCTATCGCCAGGGCGCCGGCTTCAAATCCGGGCCGCGCAAAGCCGTGGGGGTCGGGCTGGAAGAAATCTGGCTGCCCTCGCAGTGGAACAACCGCAAGGAACTGAGCGTTCAACTCTGTTTCTCCGAAATCCAGTTGAGTGCAGCCCGCCTTACCTTTCTTGAGCGCGATACGGCAACCAGGCGCACCCGTATCAGCCAGAGACAATTGGATGTCTCCAAGGCCACCTTCGATAAACTCTTCACTGGCAAACCGGGCGGGCTGGAGATCATCGAAGCCTACAAGCAGATAATGGACTCAGCGCAGCCTCTTAACGAGGCTCGCTTGGTGCGGATGAACCTTGACCTCTGGGCCTTTCCGCTGAGCATCGCCGCACCGCAGCGCGCCAGGCAGGCCGGCTATGAGTTGATGTTGGACAACCCCAGCCGCTACCTCTGCGACTTGAGTGGTCAGTACCCCGCCAAGAGCCTGAAGGCGGCCAATGCCTTTCTCGATGCCTGCAAGGCCGGCAAGACCACGCCCGCAGAACCTGAAGTGGAAATGGGCGCCATCGAACAAGCCCTGCGCGAGAAGCTGGCGGCGCAGAAGCCCAGAAGCGAGCCAACGTTCGAGGCCAAAGAGCTGTGGCAAGCGCAGCCTGGCGCAACGGACATCTTTGCTGCGCTGCGCCCTAGACAGCTTTGCGCCATTCTGCTCGATGACAACCAGTTCCGCTTGCGCCATCTGACGGCCAAGATCGCCAGTCACAAGATGCTGCTGGAGCAATGCGCCGAGTACGCACGCACCCATGGCCACTTCGCCAGCGCCATGCTCGTGCAGCAGACGATAGTGCCCAGGAGCGTATCCGGCGAAGTGAACAAGCTGCACGCCTCCATCAGCAAGATCACCCCGACCGGACTGCAGGATCTGAACCGATTCACCGCAGCCATCGAGCGCATGGAAGCCTGGCAAGCCATGGAAAGCAGCCAGCAATGCCTGGTGGATCTGTTGGAAAAAGGCGCGTGCCAGCAGACCATCGCCGATCACCTCAGCCTGGATCACTTCGAGTACGTCGCCGCCCTGCACTTTGCCGCCCAGGCATTTTCCTCGCTGGCCACCACAGCCGCTGATCACGACCCATTGGCCAGCAATAGCCCGCAGCTCGTCGATGCTGTCAACGGACGGTCATGCTTGAGTCAGTCCGGTTCCGCCGGGCGCCGGTTCATCCTGCAGGTAGCCGAAAAAGTGCAACACCCCCTGCACCGCCTGTTCTGGCCCAAGTATGACTTGGCCAAACTGGAGCAGGCCTATGTCAAACCGGCGCAAGTCGAGGAAAACACCGGCGATGGCAGCTTCCGCGCCACGGTGCTGGCCGCACAGGAGAAACTACAGGCACCGAAGGAAGGGCAAACCACCATCGATGCGGCTCATCTTCAAGCCCTGCTCGATGCAGGCGGGCTGGCCAGCGCCGTGATCCTCGAAGGCAAAACCATTGCCAACGCCCTAGTCAGTATCTATGAACACCTGGACGGCCCAATCAGGGCGGCTAGCAAAGGTATCGATAAAGCGAAGACGGAGCGCGCCGCCGCCAACCAACAGCGCCAGCACGCGCAAAATCGACACGACAACGCCAGGCGCGGTCGCGAGCAAGCCACCGAGCAACGCCAGCAAGCCGAAAAAGCCCAGCAAGCAGCCGAAAGCCAACAGCGCAGCGCACAGGCCGAACTGGACAAACGTCGCCAAGCGCTGAGCGAGGCCCAAGGGCTGGAAAACGTTACGCGCGGCAAGCTCGCTGCCGAAGCCAGGCCCATGAATATCCGCCTGCACGGCATGAGTATCGAGCAACTGCGCAGCATGCTCATCGAACACTTCGGCGAACTGCGCCTGATGCGCCGTAGCGCAGCCAAGGCAGGCGGCTACTATATCTTCGCGCTGAGTGATCTGCCTTTGGATATCCAGCGCACGATCCGCGCTTATGGTGAAGTGTTGGACGGCCAAGGCAACCTGTCAGCCAGCAGCAACGCGCGTACGGCCAACCGTCAGAACTTGCCCAGTGAAAGCGCCGATCATATGGTCGCGGCCATGCCGGAAAACCAGCAAACTGCGCGACTGATTAAGGCCTTGAACCGCCACAAGAACGCCCGAATGATGGCCGAACAGGCCGAGAGCATTGCCAGCCAGATCAATGCCGAGCGCGCTGCAATGGTACATGCGGCCACGCAACAGGTTGTCGCCTCCCGTAGCCAGCAAACTGCCCTGGACAGCCGCATGAAACAAGCCCAGGAACTGGCGCAGACGGCACAGAAGGAAATGCAGCTAGCCGATCAGCGCATTCAGGAACTGGCCCGTACCGTCGAGGCCGGGCAGCGTAATCTGTACTTCCAGACGCTCAATAGCGGCGCGTTTTCGATGGCGGTGCTGTCGTTGGAGATGTGGAATTTGTTTGCGGAGTGGGAGGCGCAGGAAAGCACCAAACAAACAAAAGGTAGTGCCAGAGCTGGTTTTGGAACAATGAGCGCAATAGTTGATACCGCAATAGCATTTGAAATGCTGGCCTTCAAAATGAAGGATGCCAATCGGTTCTCAGTATATGTCCGCAAGATCCGTTGGACTCTCAACCCTGAGAAACTACCAGGATTTCTGGGGCGGACACTGGGCGAAAAGGTCGTTACACAAATATCGGTTCGTTTGCTCGTCACCGCAGCAGCCAGCATTGTCATGGCGGTCGTCTGCATTATGGACGCCATCCATGCCTGGCAATGGGGGGATGATGCCGTTTGGGGCTTTGGTGCCATGGCCGCAGGCGCCATGCTCGGTGCTATCGCCCCCTTCTTCGGCGGCAGCAGCGCACTGTTCGGCCTAAGCCCCTTCAGCCTGGCCGCACTGGTGCTGATCGCGCTCGGCGCAGGCCTGGTGTTCTGGCTCAGCAGCACCCAACTGGAGGACTGGCTGGAATGCGGCCCCTTTGGCGCGGAGCCTCGCGATTACCTGACGGATGATACGCAGGAAGCCTTCTATCGCCTGGTGGGCATCTTCGCCGGCATTCGCATCGCCATCGAGCCCAACCCCTACTTCAAGCCGGATGCCAAGCTGGACAGGAATGAGGCTGCCGAGCTGCGCACGCTGTCCAGCGCCAATACCCGCATCCGCATCAGCAGCAATCTGCCTGGCCTGCTGGCGCAGATGGGTGATGTCAGCATTCATCCTGAAACACGCCTGCGCAGCAGTGAAATACGCTATCGCGGCAACGGTGACCCGCTTCCCGCGACAGTCACCGTGCATAACCCCGACCCAGTGACTCAGCGCATACTGCCCGATGGCCGCGAGTTATATGTGCACACGCCACCAGCCAGACGCTGGACGGGTAATCTGCGTGACAGCAGCCTGCATCACCAATGGCAGGTACGCGCACAATTGCGCCTGGCACTGGATACCGGCGAAAAAGTCTGCCGCCCTGGCGCGCTCGTCTGGCTCTTCCCCGCCCCGCCGATCAGAAGCGGCAAGGCCGATCCTGCCAAGGCAACAGCCGCCAACTTCAACAAGACCAACGAACCCTTCTGGGCCGATGAGAAGACCCATGCCGAATCCTGATTCGTTCTACAGCGCTGAGGCCTATCACCCGGAGCGCATACCCGACCAACCGCCGGCTGAGAAACAACCCTGGTTGCGCCGCTTCGGGAGCATGCGCCTGCCCTGGGGCAATACTCAGGACATGTTTCCGTCCTGCGTACTGACCAATATCAAGCCAGCTTCCTTACGTCGTCAGGAAGAGATGGATAGGGTCAGAGATGAACAGAAAAGTCGCGATGAATATATACCTAAGCCATTCGAGCATATTGACCTTCATGATCGATTGGATAATGAAAAAATTCGTCACGCTCAATTTCCAGCAAGTTCCAAGTTTTGGATTTACTTAAAGGCCTTTGGAGAGTTTGGTTTTTTTTTCTTATCCCCAATTGCACTTCTTTCATTTGCATCAATCACTAGCTACTCTCAAGAAGGGTGGCAAATAGAGCTATTTAAAAATCTCTTAGACGCTTTTATTTTTGTAGCTCTACCTTCTCTATCCATGTGGGGAGTCGGCTCACTTGTTATCAATCACTTCCCCAAACTCTGGATCAAAGCCTCCCGAGGCCCACTCTGGGAGTTCAACCGCCGCACCGGGCTGGTCACCGTCTTCGACTACAACAATAACGGCGAATACAAAAAGAACGGCACCATCGGCGAAAAGGTCGCGCCCTTCTACGAGTTCGATGCCTATATCACTGTCACGCCGGATCGCCAGGGGCTGCCCAACAACGTGTTGTGCATCGTCCATCGCTACCGTGACATCTGGATCAATATGGGCAACTTCGTTGGCGCCTGCAGCGGCACCGCCGTGCCCTGCGCCCTCTGGGACTACCTGCAAAACTACATGGACATCAGCAAGCCTATGCCGGACACCCCAGAGCTGGAAGCCTTTCGCCACCTCGACCCCACCACCGCCGAGCACGACCGCCAAACTGGCCGCGCACCGCGCTATTGGCGCGATATGGACGATGAAACCTTCAAGGCCAAAGAGCGCGAAATGAACGAACGCATCCCCCAGATCGACACCTTCAGCCGCCCCAACCTGATGGCTCGCCATGTGCGTTATGCCGGTTGATTGCAGACAACCAACCTCCAACAACACACTCAAGGAAAGAACGCATGAACAAGATGGACTTCAAAATGCCACTGGGCGCTTTCATTCATCTGCTCGCGGTGATTTGGATCAGCATGGAACCCCGCTATGAAGGCCTGTTCGTCTGGATGCTGCCGTTTCTGGCGTTGAACCTACTCGGCATGCTGCTGGTCATGCTCGACAAGACCAAGCTGGGCGCCATCCTGTTCATCATCGGCTGCGTGCCATTCGTCCCCGTCGGCGTCATCGGTATTCTCGGCGCGAAGAAATCACTTCAGGCTCTGAGCGAACCTGCGCCGACTAACGCCTGAGACTGGTCCCTGAGCATTCCTCGCTGAATTGCTCCCTGGTCAGGCCGCGCCGTTCTCAGCCTTGAGTACGGCGTGCGTGCATCAGCACGCCCCCCAACACCAGCATCCCCAACACCCCCGCCCCAACGAACAGCCCCTCATACCCCAACGCCTTGGCCAGCACCCCGCTGCTGGCCCCGACGAAGCCGGACAGCAGCAACTGCGCCGAGGCCTGCAGGGTGAAGTCAGCACCCTCATGTTCGGGGCGGCACATGCGCATCATCGCGGCGAACAGCGCGACGGTGGACATGCCGTCGGCCACTTGCTCGAACAAGGTCACGGCGTAGACTAGGCCGACATTGGCGCCCTGCCCCACCAGCAAGGCCAGGGCGGCGATGCCGATGGCTTGCAAGGCGCCGAACAGGATCAGCGCGCGTAGCACACCGATACGGGCGTAGAGCAGGCCGCCGAGCAGGGCGCCGCCGATGCCGGCCAGGCTGCTGATCAGGGTCAGTTGACCAAGCGCCCCGGTGCTCCAGCCCTGGTCCACTAGCATCGGCTTGATCATGGGAGAGCCGAGCGAGTCACCGAGCTTGAAGGTCAGCACCACCGCCAACCACAGCAGCATGCCGGGCTGCGCCAGCAGGCCGCGATAGTGGTTCAGCAACAAGCGTGGGCCAAGGGCGGTTTCGGCCAGGGCGGGCTGGAAGGGCAAGAGGCGGCGCTCGGGGAACAGCCAGATCGGCACGGTCATCAGCAGAATCAGGCCAGCCAGCAGGCCAAGCGCCAGGCTCCAACCCAGCGGGTCGATCACCAGCAGCAGGCCACTGCCGCTGACGATCATGCCGACCTTGTAGCCGCCGACCTGCAGGCTGTTGCCCAGACCACGCCAGCGCTCGGGCAACAGACGCACGGTGAGGCCATCGGTGGCGATGTCCTGGGTCGCTGCCAGCAAGTTGATCAGTAGCAGCAAGCCGAGCAACAACCACAGGCCGGAGCCGAACAGCGTCTGCGGGGCGAGCAGCGCCAGTGCCGCGACACAGACAATCACGCCGCTTTGCAGCGGCAGGATCCAGCCACGGTGGTGGCCCAGGCGGGGCGAGGCCAGACGGTCGATCCAGGGCGCCCACAAGACTTTAAGTAGCCAGGGCAGCGCCAGCAGCTTGAGCAAGCCGATCAGCGCCAGGTCGACGTCATGCTGGCGCAGCAGCACCGGCAGCGAGTGGGCGATCAGCCCGGAAGGCAGGCCCTGCGCACAGTAAAGCGAGGCCAGCAGCACCAGCGTGGCGTTGGACGGGCGAGAGGCGGTGGGCGACATGGCGGGCGCTCGCGGCAAAAGCGCAAGCCTAGTGGTTTGCGCCGGTCAGCGGCAATGTGAGGACGGTTACAGCTCGTAGCTCGACTCGTCGCGGCTGAAGCCCCTCCCACGGGGCAGGACGTTCGATTAGTTGTAGCCCGGATGCAATCCGGGGCCGTTGCCATCGCTCCCGGATTGCATCCGGGCTACGTGAAAAACGTTCACGACGCCAAAGGTCTTACAGGCTATTCAGGCACTCGCTCAGGCCACCGGCCAGGTTTTCCAGCAGTTGTTCATAGCCGTTGGCACTGACTGGCAGGGCGCCGCCGAGGGCATCGAGTTCCGCCAGTTTCACCGGCAAGCCGGCTGTGAGGGTTTCGGCCAGGCGCGGGCGCAGAGGCGGTTCGCTGAATACGCAGCTCGGGCCCGTCTGTTGCAGCGTCTTGCGCATGGCAGCGACGTGACGGGCGCCGGGCTGTACTTCGGTCAGCACGCTGAACACGCCTGCGTGCTTGAGGCCGTAGGCGGCCTCGAAATAGTCGAAGGCTTCGTGGAAGACGAAATACGGCTTGCCCTGCAAAGCGGCCAGTTGCGGGCGAATGCGGCCATCGAGCGCATCCAGGCGCGCTTCGAAGGCTTTGAGATTGGCGGCGTAACGCGCGGCGTTGGCGGCATCCAGCTTGGCCAGGTCTGCCGCCATGCGCGCGGCGATCACCTTGGCGTTGTCGGCGGCCAACCACAGGTGGGCATCCAGGCTGCCCGGACGGTGATCATGGTCATGACCAAGCTCATCGCTGGCATGTTCGTGGCCATGATCATGCTCGTCTTGGTCATGATCGTGTTCGTCGTGGCTATCGCCGAAGTGGCGCAGGGTCATGCCGGGCAGATCCTGCACCGCCACCTGAGGCTTGTCGCGGCTGCCCAGCACCCGCGGCAGAAAACCCTCCATGTCCGGACCGATCCAGTACAGCAGGTCGGCATCACGCACTCGCCGTACGTCGGATGGGCGCAACGCATAGTGGTGCGGCGAGGCACCGGGCGGCAGCAGCACCTCGGGTTCGCCGATGCCGTCCTGCACCGCCGCGGCGATCAGTTGCAGCGGTTTGATACTGGTCAGCACACGCACCTCGGCCTGGGCGCTGGCGACGGAAAGCAGGGTAAAGAGACAGAAAAGACGCAACACGGGGCATACTCGGATGGAATTGAACGGGTAATATAATAACGTCTCTTACCAGCGCCGTCCTTGCCCATGACCGACACACCCCTGGCTGCACGCCCTCACGACCACTCCCGCTGCGTCAGCCATGCCCTGGCCGAGGCCGAAGCCATCTGCGCCCGCCAGGGCCTGCGCCTGACAGCCCTGCGCAAACGCGTGCTGGAGCTGGTCTGGGCCAGTCACAAACCGCTGGGCGCCTATGACATTCTCGGCGTATTGAGCGACGAAGACGGTCGCCGCGCCGCACCACCGACGGTTTACCGCGCGCTGGATTTCCTGCTGGAAAACGGCCTGGTGCACCGCATCGCCTCACTCAACGCCTTCGTCGGTTGCAGCCACCCGGAGCATGCGCATCAAGGCCAGTTCCTGATCTGCCGCGCTTGCCATGCGGCGACCGAACTGGAGCAACCAGCGATCAGCCAGGCCATCGTCGACGGGGCGGCTGGCGTCGGTTTCGTCGTCGAAAGCCAGACCGTGGAAGTGGTCGGCCTCTGCGCAGGCTGCAAGGGCACGGCATGAGCGACGCGCTGATCCGTCTCGATGGGGTCGCCGTCAGCTTCAACGGCCAGCCTGTGCTGGACGATGTGCAGCTGAGCGTACAACCCGGCGAAATCGTCACCCTGATCGGGCCCAATGGTGCGGGCAAGACCACCCTGGTGCGCGTGGTGCTCGGCCTGCTGCAGCCTGAGCGTGGCAACGTGCGCCGGGCGCCACGCCTGCGCATCGGCTACATGCCGCAAAAACTCCACGTCGACGCCACCTTGCCGCTGTCGGTGCTGCGTTTCCTGCGCCTGGTACCGGGGGTGGATCGCAAACGCGTCCAGGCAGCACTGGCCGAGGTCGGTGCGGAACAGGTGATCGACAGCCCGCTGCAGAGCATTTCCGGCGGCGAGATGCAGCGCGTACTGCTGGCCCGTGCGCTGCTACGCGAGCCGCAACTGCTGGTGCTCGACGAGCCGGTGCAGGGCGTCGACGTCGCCGGCCAGGCCGAGCTGTATCGGCTGATCTCGCGACTGCGCGAGCGCCATGGCTGCGGCGTGCTGATGGTCTCGCACGATCTGCATCTGGTGATGAGCGCCACCGATCAGGTGGTTTGCCTCAACCGCCATGTGTGCTGCTCGGGGCACCCGGAGCAGGTCAGCGGCGACCCGGCGTTCATCGAACTGTTCGGCCAGGACGCCAAGAGCCTGGCCGTCTACCACCACCATCATGACCACGCTCACGACCTGCATGGCGGCGTGGTTGAGCCGGGCCTGACCATCCACGGGCCGGCTCACGTTCACGGCCCTGGTTGCAAACACTGATGCCCGATTTTCTCCTCAACGCTCTGCTCGCCGGCCTTACCCTGGCCCTGGTGGCCGGCCCGCTCGGCTCCTTCGTGGTGTGGCGGCGCATGGCCTATTTTGGCGACACCCTGTCCCACGCGGCCCTGCTCGGCGTGGCACTGGGCCTGATGCTCGACGTCAGCCCGACCCTGACGGTGACCGTCGGCTGCGTGCTGCTCGCCGTGCTGCTGGTGACCCTGCAACAGCGCCAGCCGCTGGCCTCCGACACCCTGCTGGGCATCCTCGCCCACAGCACCCTGTCGCTGGGCCTGGTGGCGCTGAGTTTCATGCATGACGTGCGCATCGACCTGATGAGCTACCTGTTCGGCGACCTGCTCGCCGTCAGTCCCACCGACCTTGCCTGGATCATCGGTGGCAGCGCGCTGGTGCTGGCGCTGCTGGCCTGGCTGTGGCGGCCGCTGCTGGCGATCACCGTGCACGAAGAGCTGGCGCGGGTCGAAGGCCTGCCGGTGGCGGCGATTCGCCTGGCGCTGATGCTGCTGATTGCCGTGGTGATCGCCGTGGCGATGAAGATCGTCGGCGTACTGCTGATCACCTCACTGCTGATCATCCCCGCCGCCGCCGCCCAACGCCACGCACGCACGCCAGAACAGATGGCTGTGGGCGCCAGCCTGCTCGGCCTGATGGCCGTGTGTGCAGGGCTTAGCCTGTCCTGGTACCAGGACACCCCGGCCGGGCCATCCATCGTGGTCAGCGCCGCCGCGCTGTTTCTGGCCAGCTTCGCGTTACCCAAGCGCAACACCTGATGACGCGCTCTGCGTAGCCCGGATGCAATCCGGGAATGCTCCACCACGTTTTCCCCGGATTGCATCCGGGCTACGGCACGACCGATCGAGATGAAATCAGCGGTACGAACCTGTATGATTGCGCGTTTTTTGCACAATTCGAGACGCGTAGTTATGAAGTCGTTCGCTTTTCGTGGTCTTCCGCTTTTTCTGGTTCTACTTCTGGCCGGTTGCCAGAGCAGCCAGCAGCACAGCCTCCCGCCGGTCGACGATCTGGTCGTCGCCTTCCGTCAGCTCGACCTGAGCCTGGCCGAAGAACGCCTCGACGACGCGCGCAGCCAGCTCAGCACACTGCAGCAGCGCGCCAGCCGCGACACGCGTCTGGAGCAGTACCAGCGCCAGCTGGCCGAGGCCTATATGGAGCAAGGCCGCGAAGCGCTGCAGCAGGGCGATCTGGATCGCGCCGCGCAGGCACTGGGCCAGGCCCGCAGCCTGATGCCGCAGGCGCCGGCCCTGAGTCACGATCTCAACCAGGCCATCGACAGCGCCCGTACGGCACGCCAGGCAGCTGCCGAGCAACAGGCACGCGATGCAGCCGCCAAGCTCGATGCCGAGCGCCAGGAGCAACTGCGCCAGCAACGCCAGGCCAGCGAACGCCAGGCAGCGGCCAAGGCAGCAACCGCTCCGATAGCCGCAAGCCAGCCAGCACCAGTGGTCGAGAGCAAGCCCACAGCACGCCTGATCGATCCGAACGCCGCCACCAGCAGCGTGGCCATGCCTATGCTGGACAACCAGGACAACGAAAACCTGCGCCGCCTGCTCGACAGCGTGGCGGCGGATGTCGTGACCTTTCGCTGCGCCGTGCGCATCGAAGTACGCGAGGCCAAGGATTATCCCTGGGTTGCGGCGCTGCTGTCGGCACGCATCAAGAAACTCGACCCGAGCTTTCGTCCGCAGTTGAGCCAGAAGATCGCTCCGCAACAGGTGCCACGCCTGCTGTTGAGCCCAAAGCGCAACTGATGTCTGTCGCTTATCGGTAATGCCATTTTGTAATAACCATAGGCCAACAAAGATTTTCTCGGCCTAAACACCGCCGGGTAAACTAGCGCCCTTTTGCGCCCCACCCGGCGCCCGAAGGCCGGCCCCTTCCACCTGGGGGCCCGCCCTTGAACACACCCAAAAGGTCGTTCGCGTGATCCAGTTTCAATCCGTCCACAAAGCCTACCGCGTCGCCGGTCGTGAGATTCCGGCGCTGCAGCCCACCACGCTGCAGGTCGGCAGCGGCCAGGTGTTCGGCATCATCGGCCACTCCGGCGCCGGCAAAAGCACCCTGCTGCGCCTGATCAACCGCCTGGAAGAACCCTCGGGCGGTCGCATCGAGATCGACGGCGTCGACGTCACCGCCCTCGACTCCAATGGCCTGCGCCGCTTCCGCCAACAGGTCGGGATGATCTTCCAGCACTTCAACCTGCTGTCGTCGAAGACCGTCGCCGACAACATCGCCATGCCGCTGCGTCTGGCCGGCGAACTGAGCCGCGCCGAGATCGACGCCCGCGTTGCCGAGTTGCTGGCGCGCGTCGGCCTGCAGGATCACGCCAACAAATACCCCGCGCAGCTCTCCGGCGGGCAGAAGCAGCGCGTCGGCATCGCCCGTGCGCTGAGCACCCGGCCAAAGATCCTCTTGTGCGACGAGGCCACCAGCGCCCTCGACCCGCAGACCACCACCGCCGTGTTGCAGCTGCTGGCCGAGATCAATCGCGAACTGGGCCTGACCATCGTGTTGATCACCCACGAGATGGACGTGATCCGCCGCGTCTGCGACCGCGTGGCGGTGATGGATGCCGGCGTCATCGTCGAGGAAGGCCCGGTGGCCGAGGTGTTCCTGCACCCGCAGCACCCGACCACGAAGCGTTTCGTGCAGGAGTCCGAGCACGTCGACGAAGCCGAGCAGCGCGATGACTTCGCCCATGTCGAAGGCCGCATCCTGCGCCTGACCTTCCAGGGCGAGGCCACCTACGCGCCACTGCTGGGCACCGTGGCCCGTGAAACCGGGGTGGACTACAGCATCCTTGCCGGGCGCATCGACCGCATCAAGGACACCCCCTACGGCCAGCTCACCCTGGCCCTGACCGGTGGCGACATCGACGCCGCGCTGGCGCGCTTCGGCGCCGCCGATGTGCATCTGGAGGTACTGCGCTGATGCTCGAACAACTGCTACCCAACGTGTTCTGGCCGGAAATCTGGCAGGCCAGCCTCGACACCCTGAACATGCTGCTCGGCTCGATGCTGTTCACCGTGCTGCTCGGCCTGCCGCTCGGCGTGCTGCTGTTCCTCACCGGCCCGCGCCAGCTGTTCGAACAGAAGGCCCTGTACGGCGCGCTGTCGCTGGTGGTGAACATCCTGCGCTCGGTGCCCTTCGTCATCCTCTTGATCCTGATGATCCCCTTCACCGAGCTGCTGGTCGGCACCTCGCTGGGCGTCGCCGGCGCCATTCCGCCACTGGTGGTGGGTGCCACGCCGTTCTTCGCGCGCCTGGTGGAAACCGCCCTGCGCGAGGTGGAGCGCGGCATCATCGAAGCGACCCAGGCGATGGGCGCCACTACCTGGCAGATCATCACCCGCGCGCTGCTGCCCGAGGCGTTGCCCGGCCTGCTCGCGGCCACCACCGTTACCGCGATAACCCTGGTGTCCTACACCGCCATGAGCGGCCTGATCGGCGGCGGCGGCCTCGGCGACCTGGCCGTGCGCTACGGCTACCAGCGCTACCAGCCGGACGTGATGGCCGTGACCGTAATCCTGCTGCTGATTCTGGTGCAGGTGCTGCAGATGGTCGGTGATCGTCTGGTCGTACATTTCTCCCGTAAGTAATCACGACAAGCGGCGACTCGCTACCCGCGAGACCCGCGCCAACCTTCCCAAAAGGAACCTTGAAATGAAGAAACTGCTGACTGCCCTGGCCGCCTGCGCGGCCTTCTCGGCCCAGGCCGAAACCCTCAACGTCGCCGCCACCCCGGTGCCGCATGCGGAGATCCTCGAGTTCGTCAAACCGGCCCTGGCCAAAGAAGGCGTGGAGCTGAAGGTGCGCGTGTTCACCGACTACGTGCAGCCCAACCTGCAAGTGCAGCAGAAGAACCTCGACGCCAACTTCTTCCAGCACCAGCCGTACCTGGACGAGTTCAACGCCAGCCGCAAGACCGAGCTGGTCAGCGTTGCCGGCGTGCACGTCGAGCCCTTCGGCGCCTACTCGAGCAAGATCAAGAACCTCAGCGAGCTGCCGCAAGGCGCTACCGTGGCCATCCCCAACGACGCCACCAACGGCGGCCGCGCCCTGCTGCTGCTGCAGAAGGCCGGCGTGATCAAACTCAAGCCGGAAGCCGGCATCCTCGCCACACCGAAGGACATCGTCGAGAACCCGAAGGCGATCAAGGTGCGTGAACTGGAAGCAGCTACCCTGCCGCGCGTGCTGAGCCAGGTCGACCTCGCCCTGATCAACACCAACTATGCCCTGGAAGCCAAGCTGAACCCGACCCAGGACGCCCTGGCCATCGAAGGCAGCGACTCGCCGTACGTGAACATCCTGGTGACCCGCGCCGACAACAAGGACAGCGACGCCGTACAGAAGCTGGTCAAGGCTCTGCACAGCGCCGAGGTCAGGCAGTTCATCGAAGAGAAGTACAAAGGCGCCGTCGTGCCGGCGTTCTGATCGCCGCTGACGCCGTACCCGATGCCGCGCCGCTGCAAAGCTGCGCGGCATTTTTATGCGTGGAATGTGTCGGTGCCCCGCAGGGTGCGCCGTGCGCATCGGGGGTAATGTGGCCACCGCCCCCGGATTGCATCCGGGCTACGACACTGGCAGGCGCCTAGACGACGGTCGTAGTCGCGGCTGAAGCCCCTCCCACCGAGCGCACTAACCTGCCCTGGGCTTTTCCGGGCGCGTCCAGATGAACAGCGCACCGCAGCTCATGCCAGCGGCAGCAAACAGCACGGAAGGCATATGGTTGACGGTCAGTAGCAGGATGCTCAGCGCGAGCAGCATGCTGGCACTCGCCACCCACTTGGTGCGCCGGGCGATCAGGCCGCCGTTTTTCCAGTCACGCAGCAACGGGCCGAACACCCGATGATACTCCAACCAGGCGGCCAGCCGTGGTGAGCTGCGCGACGCCGCCCAGGCCGCCAGGAGGACGAACTCCGTGGTGGGCAGGCCCGGCAGTATCATCCCGAGCATGGCCATGCCGATGCTCAGGTAGGCCAGCAGCAGCCATAGCCAGCGCTGCCAGGCCGAACACGCCAGCGTGGTTTCAGGCAAAGCAGCGTTCCAGGTGCACGGTGAAACGCTCGAAGGCGGCGATGGCCGCCGCCTCGGCCAGACGCTCCTGCTCGGCATCCAGCTCGACGCTGTCGAGCACCGCGGTAAAGGCCTTCCAGCCCTGGGCGCGGCCACCTTCCGGCTCGCCCAGGTGACGCGCGCCAAAGGTCTCGCTGAGGCCCAGCGCCGGCATGCGCTTGAGCAGGAAAGCGGCGCCGAGCTTGGAACCTTCGGAAACGAACAGCCAGGCCAGCGCCTCGCCGGTGCCCATAGTCTTGTTGCGAATGCTGTCATCGCCCTCAGGCAGCGCGCGCTGCAGATCGGCCAGGTCCAGCGCGGCCTGCTCGACGCGGCAGCGCTGCAGCAGATCAGGCACCAGCTTGATCAGTTGCGGGTCGTTATAGAGCTTTTCCAGATCACGCTGGAACAGATACTGGGCGGCCACGAAATGGGAAAACCGTTCAGGGCTACCGAAAGGATCATGGCTCTTGACCAGGTTGTCGAGGTGGCTGTGCGGCTCGTGGGTAATCTGGTTTAGGCGCTGCGAACGCAGCGGATGGGACAGTTGCGAAGAGGCGGTCATGGAAAGCTCGCTGATGACTGGCATGAAGTACGGCAGCCCGTCCCCTGCACCGCTCGATGAAGCGTGCAGGACGTTCGACTGCCACTGTCTTTTAAAGACGAACGAACCTACCAAGCTCCGTAAAAATAACGCGAAACACGGGAATATGGCGCTGCAGACGGGCTTCCTACATGCGCTCGCTAGCCGACCTTATTAAAAGTGATTATTATTCGCGAAGTAGTCGGCGAACCAGGCTTGCCAGTGACCATCCCCAATCTAGACAGCGTCTTCATCAGCCAGCGCACCCCGCTGCTGCGCACGCTGGTGAAAATCGTCAAAAACGCCAGCATCGCCGAGGAGCTGGTGCAGGAAACCTACCTGCGGGTCGCCCGTAGCCTGCGCGACAAACCGGTCGATCACCTCGAACCCTTTCTCTTCCAGACGGGCCGCAATCTGGCGCTCGACCACTTGCGCCGCGAGCGCATGCAGTCGCGCACCATGCTTGATGACGTGCCGGACGCCATCATGCAGGCCGTCCCCGCTCCGGGTTCATCCAGCGAAGACAGTCTGCACGCCGAACGCCTGCTGCAACGACTGGGCAACGCCCTGGAACAGTTGAGCGAACGCCAGCAACGCATCTTCATCCTCAGCCGTCTGCATGGCCAGGGTTACGCAGAGATCGCTGCAGAGCTCGGCGTATCGACCAGCACGGTGCAGAAAGAACTGAAACTGATCATGACCCTGTGCATGACCCTGATCGAGCGCCTCGCGCCTCCGACATGAGCGACTATCGCTCCCCCGCACCTTCGGCCAGAATATTGCGCCCCGGTTTCGAGAACAGCCCGATGCACCAGCAGCAGGGAACCCCCACCGACAGCGACACATCGCTGAGCCAGGCGCTGGACTGGCTGCTTCTGCTGGAAGATGCGGACGATGATTGCCGGGCGCGATTCGCCGAGTGGCTGGCCGCCTCCCCTGCCAATGCCGAGGCGTTCGAGCGCGCGCAGCAGTGCTGGCAATCGCCCACGCTGGTCAGCGCAGCCGCGCGCCTGCAGCAGCGCAGGCAACCGGCGCCCAGGCGCTCGCGGCGCATCGGTGGCGCGCTGGCGATCGCCGCCTCGCTGCTGCTGGTGGTCGGCATCACCCTGCACAGCGATCTGCTGCTGCGCCTGCGCGCCGATCATGTCACGGCCGTTGGCCAGCGCCAGAGTCTGGATCTGGCCGATGGCTCGCACGTACTGCTCAACACCGGCAGCGCGTTCTCCAGTCAGATCGACGCGAGTCAGCGCGTCACGCAGCTGCTCAGAGGCGAAGCCTATTTCGATGTCGCCAAGGACAGCAGCCGTCCATTTCAGGTGACCGCTGGCCCCGTTCAGATATCGGTACGCGGCACCGCATTCTCCGTGCGCTATCTCGACGATGCCGCCGAAGTCAGCGTCGAACGCGGCGAGATCGAGGTGCATGCTCGCGGCAACGACACACGCATCTACCTGGCAAGCGGCGACAGCATCCGCATCGGCCCGGACGGTGTCGGCAAGCGTATCCACGGCACCACAGCCAGCCAACTCGCGTGGGTTCAGGGCCGCCTGATCTTCGATGATCGCCCTTTGCACGAAGTGCTGGCTGAACTGCGCCGCTACTACCCCGGCTGGATCATCAACCGCAACGCCGAGCTGAATGACCTGCGCATCACCGGCAACTATCGCCTGAGCGACCCCGCCGACATCATGCGCTCGCTGGCGCAGGTGACCTCGGCGCAGCTGCAAGAGTACCCATCGCTGCTGATTCTCAACTGAGAAAAAGAATTTTTACGCTCACTGAGGGATTCGTTCGTCCCGTCAGAACAATGCAAACAATTCGCATTAACTGACCTTTCCGACGACACCCGCAGAGAGCACAACGATGCCCCTTCACACCAGGCGCCCGCATTTCCCGCGACTGTCCACCGCCAGCCTGTCGCTGCTGGCACTCTCCATCGCCTGCGCCAGCCTGCCGCTGGCCCATGCTGCCGAGCTGGCGCCAGCGGCGCAGCAGCACAGCCAGAGCGGTTACAGCTTCGCCATCGAGCGCCAGCCACTGGTCTCGGCGCTGAACGCCTTCAGCGACGTCACGGGCTGGCAGATAGGCCTGCCGGCACAATTGGCCGACGGTATCGACTCGCCGGGAACCAGTGGCCGCCAATCGCCGGAACTGGCCTTGGCGCGCCTGCTCGAAGGCACCGGCTTGAGCTACCGCAGCGTTGGGGAACGCAGCGTGGTGCTGATGAAGAACCCTGCGCAATCGCTCGCCCTCCAACCAACGACGGTCACCGCCACGCTTCACGAGCAGGATGTAAACGCCGTTCCCAGTACGGTCAGCGTGCGCGATCGAACCCTCCTGGACCGCAACAACATCAACACCATCAAGCAGCTGGTACGCGACGAGCCTGGCGTCTCCGTCGGCGGCACTGGTCAGCGCTCCGGCCTCACCGGCTACAACATCCGCGGCATCGATGGTAACCGAGTGTTGACTCAGGTCGACGGCGTCGAGATACCTGCCAGCTTCTACTACGGCCCCTATGCCAATACCCAGCGCAACTACGTCGACCCGGAGATCATCAAGCGGGTAGAAATTCTCCGTGGCCCGGCCTCGGCCCTGTATGGCAGCAATGCCATTGGTGGTGCGGTCAGCTACTTCACCCTCGATGCTGACGACATCATCAAGGATGGCCGCAACGGCGGCGCCCGCCTGAAGACAGGCTACAGCTCCGCCGACGAAAGCTGGCTGAACTCGGCCACCATCGCCGGTCGCCATGAGGACTTCGATGCGCTGCTGCACCTGTCCCAGCGCAACGGCCATGAGACCGACTCCTACGGTAACCACGGCGGTACCGGCTTGAATCGCACAGCGGCCAACCCGGAAGACGTTCGCACCACCAATGTCCTGGCCAAATTGGGTTGGAACTACAACGACAGCGACCGCCTGCAGCTGACCTATGAGAAGTACAAGGATGATCGCGACAGCAATCAACTCAGCGCCGTCGGCGGGCCATTCAACGCTCCGACCATCGGTGCGGGGCAGAACTACTACGCGAGTCGTGCTGGCAACGACACCATCACCCGCGAGCGCTTCGGCCTGGAGCACAGCCTGGCGCTGGACAGTCTGCTGGCCGACAGCCTGAAATGGAGCCTGAATTACCAGATCGCCAAGACCGACCAAAGCACCCAAGAGCGCTACACCCCCAGGAACTTCTTTACCCAGGCCATCACCCGCGACGTGATGCGCTATCGCAGTACCGACTACAAGGATCGCCAGTGGGTGCTCAACGCACAGCTGGACAAGGCCTTCGCCCTGGGTGAAACCGATCACCTGCTGACCTACGGCTTCAACCTCAAGCGTCAGGAGGTTACCGGCCAGCGCAGCGGTTATGGCGTCTGCCTGCAGGCACTGGGTGCCAACTGCCCCACCGTCGGCGCGATCAGCAACAATGCCGGCGATACCCTCACCACCCAGAGCGACTTCCCGGATCCGACCATCGATGTCTACGGCGTATTTCTGCAAGACCAGATCCGCTGGAACCAGTGGACGTTCCTGCCGGGTATTCGCTACGACCGGACCAAGCTCAAGCCCGATCTGACCGACGAGTACCTGGCCAGCGCCCCTGCAAGCAGTACCTTCGAACCCACAGACGCGAGCACGACCTGGCAGCGCGTTTCGCCCAAGCTCGGCGTGACCTATGCCCTCGATGAGCACTACACCGGTTTTGCCCAATACGCAGAAGGCTTCCGCACACCAACGGCGAAGGAGATGTACGGCCGCTTCCAGAACAGCAACCCGCCCTACATTGTGGAGCCCAACCCCGATCTCGACCCGGAAACCAGCCGCAGCCTGGAAACCGGTCTGCGCGGCAACTTCGAAGGCGGCAGCTTCAGCCTGGCCGTGTTCTACAACCGCTACCGCGACTTCATTGACGAAGATGCCGTAGGTACGGCTGGCGGCCTGACCGTCTTCCAGAGCCGTAACATCAGCCGCGCCAGCATCCGCGGTGCGGAAGCCAAGGGCCGCCTGAACCTGGACAACTTCGGCGCGCTGCCGGGCCTGTACGCGCAAGGCTCGATCGCCTATGCCCGTGGTCGCGACGAAGAAACCGGCGAACCGCTGAACAGCATCAACCCGCTGACCGGCGTATTCGGCCTGGGCTACGAGCAGGAGCGTTTTGGCGGCCTGCTGAACTGGACACTGGTCAAGCGCAAGACCCGCATCGACCAGAGCGGTTTCAACTCCCCGACCGGTGACGGCAGCCAGTTCGCCACACCCGGCTATGGCTTTCTCGATCTGACCGGCTACTACAAGCTGACCGACGATCTCACCGTCAATGCCGGCCTGTACAACCTGACCGATAAACAGTACTGGCAGTGGGACGACGTGCGCGGCTACGACGGCAATGGAGAGGCCGGTGTGACCGCCCCCGCCAACCTCGACCGCCTGACCCAGCCGGGGCGCAACTTCGCGATCAATCTGGTCTGGGACATCTGAGCCAGCAGCCGGAAGTGACTGCAACTGTCACTTCCGGCGCAGACAGCAGTGCGCTGCCCTTACCCAGGCGCATCTCTCGACAGCAGGCAGCTCAACAAGCAATCCAGTGCCGGCTGGCGCTGCGCACGACGCACCAGGGCGACCAGCTCACGATGGAAGGTCAGCTCGCCCAGCTCGATCACCCGCAGGTGCGTCGGCCGTTGCAGCCACAGGCCCGCACGCGGTACCAGGGCCACGCCCATACCGTTTTCTACCAGCCGCACGATGGCTTCCAGTTCATCCAGCTCCAGTGCCTCGCGCACGTTCAGGCGTTGCTCACGCAGGAAGCGCGTCACCTGGCGCCCGCCGAACGAAGCGCGGTCGTAGCGCACGAAAGGCTGCTCGACGAGCAGGCGCAATGGGTCGTCTCCATCCACGTCCAGCGGGGCGATCAGCACGAAGGGCTCGCGCGCTAGCGGTACTTCCAGCAGTTCCTTGGGTAAGGCAAACGGCGGCTTGATCAACAGCGCCAGATCCAGCTCACCCGCATCCAGCTGACTGAACAGCTGCAACGACACGCCCGGCACCAGCTTCAGTTCGACCCGCGGTGCCAGTTGCCGAAAGCGCGGCAGCGCCTCGGCCAGCAAGCCGGTCTGCAAGGTGGCGATGGCGCCGACGCGCAGCTCGCCCTGCCACTGATCGGCGGCCGGCGGCAACGCCATCTGCGCGTACAGCGCGAGCATCTGTTCGGCCAGCGGCAAGGCGTGCCGGCCGGCTGCGTTGAGCACGGCAGCGCGGCCACTGCGGTCGAACAGGCGCACGCCGAGGTGCTGCTCCAGCACGCGCATCTGCGCGCTGACCGCCGACTGGGTCAGCCCCACCTGCTGGCCAGCGGCAGCGAAGGTGCCCAGGCGAGCGACGGTGATGAAGGTTTTCAGCTCGCGCAGCATTGAGGCCCTCGATTGATCGAAAATAGTTGAGCTTGCGAGCAAGAATATTCGCTTTAGAACAATTTTGCTGTTGGTAGGCTGGTGCGATGAACATCGATGGCGGATTGTACCCGCCCTACCCACAACAATCAGAGGTATTGCGTGATGGCCCTTGCTCCCTTTCACCTGGCGATTCCCGTGTACGACCTGGCTGCCGCGCGGCATTTCTACGGCGAGGTGTTCGGCTGTGCCGAGGGTCGTAGCAGCGAGCACTGGGTGGACTTCGATTTCTTCGGCCACCAGTTGGTGATCCACGAAGCGCCAAAGATGGCCTACCAGGAATCAGCCGTGAGCAACCCGGTGGACGGTCATGACGTGCCGGTGCCGCATTTCGGCGTGGTGCTCGGCTGGGCAGACTGGGAAGCGCTGGCCGAGCGCCTGCGCAGCCGCGAGACGACGTTCGTCATCGAGCCCTACGTGCGTTTCAAGGGCCAGGTCGGCGAGCAGGCCACCATGTTCCTCCTCGATCCTTGCGGCAACGCCCTGGAGTTCAAGGCGTTCAAGGACATCGGCCAGCTGTTCGCCAAGTAAACGCACGCTGCCCGGGTAGCGAGCCAGCGGCGCTCAATCCAGCGGATTGTCGATCTGCGCACGCAGCAGCTCGGCGAAGGCGCTGGCCTCAACCGGGCGGCTGATCAGGAAGCCCTGGATCTCGTCGCAGTTCTGGCTCTTGAGGAAATCCATCTGCGCCTGGGTTTCCACACCCTCGGCCACCACTTTCAGCTCCAGGCTGTGGGCCATGGCGATGATCGCACGGGTGATCGCCGCGTCCTCGCCACCGGGCGACAGATCGCGGATGAAGGTCTGGTCGATCTTCACGTAGTGCACCGGGAAGCGCTTGAGGTAGCTGAGTGAAGAATAACCGGTGCCGAAATCGTCGATGGCCAGTTTGACCCCCAGTTCACGCAGCTGACGGAAGGTGACGATGACGCTGTCGACGTTGTCCAGCAGTTGGCTTTCGGTCAGTTCCAGCTCCAGGTACTGCGGCGCCAGGCCGGTTTCTTCGAGCACCTGGCGGACCAGGCTGGTGAGGTTGCCCTGGCGCAACTGATACACCGAGATATTCACCGACACCCGTATCTGCGCCAGCCCCTCCTCCTGCCACTGGCGCGCCTGGCGGCAGGCCTGACGCAGCACGAACTCGCCAATCGGCGCGATCAGCCCGGTCTCTTCGGCCAAGCCGATGAACTCGCCAGGCGCCACCATGCCCTGCTGCGGATGGCGCCAGCGCACCAGCGCTTCGGCCGCGTTGAGCTGGTCGTCGGCAAGGTTCAGCTTGGGCTGGTAGAACACTTCCAGCTGACCTTCGTCGATGGCCTTGCGCAGCTGGTTCTCCAGCTGCAGACGCTCCAGGGTGCAGGCCTGCAGGTTGTCGGTGAAGAACTGGAAAGTGTTGCCGCCCAGGTGCTTGGCGTGTTGCACGGCCATGTTGGCCTGGCTGATCAGCGCGCTGATCTCGCGGGCGTAGTCCGGCAGCAGACTGATACCCAGCGAGGCGCTGATCACCAGCTCGTGGCCACCGACGGTCATCGGCACGCGCAACTTGGCCAGCAGCCGACTGGCCACCCGCGCCAGGCTGGAAAGGCTGCCGTAGGCGTCGAGGATGATGGCGAATTCGTCGCCCGAGAGCCGTGCGATGCAGTCGGCCTCCGGCACCGCCTGGGTCAGGCGGCGGCTCATCTGGCGCAGCAACTGGTCGGCGACCTCGTGGCCGAGGCTGTCGTTGAGCAGCTTGAAGCGGTCCAGGTCGATATGCACCAGGGCGATGCTGCGCCCGCTCTGGCGGGCGCGCTGGCTGGCATCGTGCAGACGCTCCTTGAACAGGCTGCGGTTGGCCAGGCCGGTCAGGTCGTCGTAATGCGACAGGTAGCGCAGGCGCTCCTCGGCCTCGCGCCGCGCACTGAGATCGGCGAAGAAACCGACGATATGACTGGGCCGACCTGTTACATCGCGCACCAGGTTGAGCTGCAGCCACTGCGGGTAAAGCTCGCCGCTCTTGCGCGTCTCGATCAGTTCGCCCTGCCAGGTGCCGCTGCTGTCCAGCTCCTGGCGGATCATCTGGTATTGCCGACGCATCTCGCGGCTGCCGATCAGGCTGGTCACCGTGCGCCCGACCACTTCCTCACGGCTGTATCCGGTCACCGCGCTGAACGCACGGTTGACCGCCAGCACGCGGTAGTCGGGGTCGAGAATGAAGATGCCTTCGCTGGCTGCTTCGAACACGGTCGCGGCCAGGCGCTGTTGCTGCTCCTGCTGACGCCGCGCGCTGACGTCGCGCCGCGTGCCGAGCATGCGCCGCACACGGCCGGCGGCGTCGCGCTCGACCGCACGGCCACGGTCCTCGACCCAGACCCAGTGACCATCGACATGGCGCACGCGGTACTCGATCTGATAATCCTCGCTGCGCCCCTTGAGGTGCTGGACCAGCGCCCGGCGCAAGCCTGGCAGATCATCCGGGTGCAGGCGCGGGGTCAGGTCACGCAGCATCACTTGCACCTGGCCCGGCTCCAGACCGAACAGCTCGCGCAGGTGCGAGTGGTGCACCTGGTCGCTTTCCAGATCCCAGTCCCACAGCCCCAGCTCGCTCGCCTCCAGCGCCAGGGCCAGGCGCGCCTGGCTCTTGCCCAGGGCATGGGTCGCTTCGTCCAGCTCCAGGGTACGTTCGGCCACACGCATTTCCAGCTCGCCATGGGCGCCGCGCAATTCGCGCTCGGCACGGCGACGCTGCTCCACCTCACGCGCCAGTTCTTCATTGAGCCCTTCGGCACGCTGTTTGGCGTGCTCCAGGTTGCTGATCAGCGCCAGGTTGTGAAAGCGCTGCAGCAAGCTGCGCTGCACCAGACGGTTGACCTGCCAGGCCACCACCAGCAGGGCGAGAAACAAGATCACACTGAGCAGCCCCCAGCCGCGTTGCAGGCCGCTGCCGGAGAGCAGCAGGAAGCCGGCCGACGGCAGCAGGCAGGGCAAGGCGAAGGTGAGGAAGGCTGACAGGCTGACGGCATAGGCCACGCTGGCCGAGAGAATCGCTGCGGCGATCAGGCCGTAGACCAGCGCCTGCTGGTAGAAGACATCGGCAGGTACCAGCACGATCACGGCGAAGGCGAGGGTCAACCCGGATGCACCGGCACCGAAGAGGAAGATGCGTCGCCAGTAGGGCTCGGCCTGGCGGCTCGGCAGCGCCTCGTTGAAGGCATTCACCTGAGTCAGGCGCAACAGCGCCAGCAGCACTACCCAGCCCAGCCAGGCAGCCAGCATCGGTGCGCTCTGCTGACTCCAGAGCAACAGGCTGCAGGCCAGGCCGACCAGCAGCATGAGCAACGTGGGCAGGCGCGAACCCTGGAACAACAGGCGGGTACGCTCAACGGCAATATCCGTGGCGAACTGACGTTCAGCCTGATGCGGGTCCAGCGTCACCTCTTGAACTACGGCGCTAGTCGTGGCGGTCATAGGCGATTTTCTTGTAATGGTTGCCTAAGGGTATTGGGCGCTTTTTGCGACGCTCCCAACCCTGACGTCGCCGGAGAATACCCGAGACAGACGCCGTGCCCAACAACGATGTGGGCAATTTCACGGCTTGGCGCCCATCTTTTGGCGGGCACCGGCAGAGCGTGATGGCCTTTAGCCGCCTGGCCACGCCCATCTACGCCCTGACCTGCCAGTCGTCGGTTGCGTCAGGCTCGTTTCACCGCGCCTGGCTGACGGTTTGCCCTCCCCTGTCCGGCCCCCTAGAATGCCGCGATGCAAAATGACCTCGATCACAGACTCACCACCCTCAATCCCGCCCAGCACCACGCGGTCACCACGCCGCCTGGTCATCAGCTGGTGCTGGCCGGTGCCGGCTCGGGCAAGACCCGTGTGCTGGTGCACCGCATCGCCTTCCTGATCCAGCGCCTGGACGTCTCGCCACACAGCATCCTGTCGGTGACCTTCACCAACAAGGCGGCCGCCGAGATGCGTCACCGTATCGAAGACGTGCTGGGCCACGCCCCTGCCGGCATGTGGGTCGGCACCTTCCACGGCCTGGCTCACCGCCTGCTGCGTGCGCATTGGAAGGAGGCCAAGCTGGCCGAGAACTTCCAGATTCTCGACTCCGACGATCAGCAACGCCTGATCAAGCGGGTGATCCGCGACCTCGGCCTGGATGAGCAGCGCTGGCCGGCCAAGCAGGCACAGTGGTTTATCAACGGGCAGAAGGACGAGGGCATCCGCCCGCAGGGCATCCAGGCCAGCGGCGACCTATTCCTGGCCACCATGCGCGGCATTTATGAAGCCTACGAGGCGGCCTGCGCACGCACCGGCGTCATCGATTTCGCCGAGCTGCTGCTGCGTGCCCTCGACCTCTGGCGCGACAATGCCGGCCTGCTGGAGCATTACCAGCGCCGCTTCCGCCATATCCTGGTCGACGAGTTCCAGGACACCAACGCCGTGCAATACGCCTGGTTGCGCTTTCTCGCCAAGGGCGGCGAAAGCCTGATGGTGGTGGGTGACGATGACCAGTCGATCTACGGCTGGCGCGGCGCGAAGATCGAGAACATCCAGCAGTTCGACAGCGATTTCGCCGATGCCGAGATCATCCGTCTGGAGCAGAACTACCGCTCCACGGCGAACATCCTCAATGCCGCCAACGCGCTGATCGCCAACAACCAAGGGCGCCTCGGCAAGGAGCTGCGCACCGACGTCGGTGATGGCGAGCCACTGGCTCTGTACGCCGCCTTCAACGAGCACGACGAAGCGCGCTACGTGGTGGAAACCATCGAGGACGCCCTGCGCAAGGACTGCCTCAAGCGCAGCGAGATCGCCATTCTCTATCGCTCCAACGCCCAATCGCGGGTGCTGGAAGAGGCGCTGCTGCGCGAGAAGATCCCCTACCGCATCTACGGCGGTCAGCGCTTCTTCGAGCGTGCCGAGATCAAGAACGCCATGGCCTACCTGCGCCTGCTCGACGGGCGCGGTAATGATGCAGCGCTGGAGCGCATCATCAACGTGCCGGCGCGCGGCATCGGCGAGAAGACCATCGAGACCATCCGCGAATACGCCCGCGCCCATGACGTGCATATGTGGGAGGCGATTCGCCTGATGCTGACGGTCAAGGCGCTGCCCGCTCGCGCCTCGGGCGCCCTGGCCGGCTTCATCGAACTGATCGACAGCCTGGCCGAGCAGGTGCTGGCCATGCCGCTGCACCAGATGACCCAGGTGGTCATCGAAAAGAGCGGCCTGCTCGCCTATCACGAGGCGGAAAAAGGCGAGAAGGGCCAGGCCCGGGTGGAAAACCTGGAGGAACTGGTCAGCGCCGCGCGTACCTTCGAGAACGATGAGGACGACGAGCTGACCCCGCTGCAGGCCTTCCTCACCCACGCCTCGCTGGAGGCCGGGGACACCCAGGCCGCCGAGAACGAAGACAGTATTCAACTGATGACCCTGCACAGCGCCAAGGGCCTGGAATTCCCGCTGGTGTTCCTGGTGGGCATGGAAGAGGGTCTGTTCCCGCACAAGATGAGCCTGGAAGAACCGGGCCGATTGGAAGAAGAACGCCGCCTGGCCTATGTCGGCATTACCCGTGCCATGCAGAAGCTGGTGATCAGCTACGCCGAAACACGGCGTCTCTACGGTAGCGAGACCTATAACAAGGTGTCGCGCTTTGTCCGCGAAATCCCCGCACCGCTGATTCAGGAAGTACGCCTGAGCAACAGCGTCAGCCGCCCGATGAGCACCAGTTCGATGGGTGGCGGCAGCCTGTTCGCCGGCAGTGCCATACCGCAAACGCCCTTCAACCTGGGCCAGCGCGTACGTCACAGCCTGTTCGGCGAGGGCACCATCCTCAATTTCGAGGGTGCTGGCGCCCAGGCGCGGGTCCAAGTGAATTTCGAAAACGAAGGCAGTAAATGGCTGATGCTGGCGTACGCCAAGCTTGAAGCCTATTAGCACACCGTATCTGGAGATAATCGATGAATCGCCGCAATCTGTTCGGCGCCGCTGTGGCACTGATCGCCGCCATCGGCCTGGTTGGCTGTAAAGAAGACAAGGCTGCCAGCGAGCAAGCCGCTGCCAAGCCAGCAGAAACCGTCCACTGGAAGATGGTCACCTCCTGGCCGAAGAACTTCCCCGGCCTGGGCACCGCTGCCGAGCGCCTGGCCGAGCGCATCAACGCCATGAGCGCCGGGCGCCTGACCGTCAAGGTCTATGCCGCTGGCGAGCTGGTGCCGGCGCTGGAAGTGTTCGACGCCGTCTCGCGCGGCACCGCCGAGATGGGCCATGGCACGCCGTACTACTGGAAGGGCAAGGTGCCGGCTGCGCAGTTCTTCAGCAGCGTGCCATTCGGCCTGTCCACCCTGGAAATGAACGCCTGGTTGAGCAAGGGCGGCGGTCAGGCACTGTGGGACGAAACCTACGCACCCTTCGGCGTGAAGCCGCTGTCGGCCGGCAACACCACCATGCAGATGGGCGGCTGGTTCAACAAGGAAATCAACAGCCTGGCCGACATCAAAGGCCTGAAGATCCGCATGCCGGGCCTCGGCGGCGAAGCCTGGAGCAAGCTCGGCGCGATCACCGTCAACCTGCCGGGTGGCGAGATTTTCACCTCCCTGCAGACCAGCGCCATCGATGCCACCGACTGGGTCGGCCCGTACAACGACCTGGCCTTCGGCTTGCACAAGGCGGCCAAGTACTACTACTTCCCGGGCTGGCAGGAGCCGCAGGCCGTGGTCGAATCCATGGTCAACCAGAAAGCCTTCGACGCGCTGCCGGCCGACCTGCAGGCCATCGTCGTCGAAGCCGCGCGCGCCGCGACCCTGGATATGATGGACGACTACGTGTTCAACAACGCCAAGGCGCTGCAAAGCCTGAAGAGCGAGGGCGTGCAGTTCAAGCGTCTGCCGGACGAGGTGCTGCAAGCCATGCGTGAGCAATCCAACGTGGTGCTCGAAGCTCTGGCTGCCGAGAACGACCTCAACGGCCGCATCTGGGCCTCGCAGAAAGCCTTCCTCGAAGAGGCCAGCGCCATGCAGGCGCTGACCGAGAAAGAGCTGTACAACTGGCGTTGAGCCAACTGAACGGGGCCAAGAGCCCCGTTTTTCTTAGGGATAACTGCCGATGCGTCTTCGCTCTCTGCTCCTCCTGCCCCTGCTCGCCTTCGGCCTCATCGGCTGCAAGGACGACTCCGCGCCGGCCGACCAGGCCGCAGCCCCCGCCCAGACCTTCCACTGGAAGATGGTCACCACCTGGCCGAAGAACGCACCCGGCACCGGCACCGCAGCCGAACGCCTGGCCGAGCGCGTCAACGCCATGAGCGCCGGGCGCCTGACCATCAAGGTCTATGCCGCTGGCGAGCTGGTGCCGGCGCTGGAAGTGTTCGACGCGGTGTCGCGCGGCACGGCCGAACTCGGCCACGGCACGCCCTACTACTGGAAGGGCAAGGTGCCGGCCGCACAGTTCTTCGGTGCGGTGCCCTTCGGCCTGTCCACCCTGGAAATGAACGCCTGGCTGAACAAAGGCGGCGGCCAGGCGCTGTGGGACGAAGCCTATGCACCGTTCGGCCTCAAGCCGCTGACGGCGGGCAACAGCACCATGCAGATGGGCGGCTGGTTCAACAAGGAAATCAACAGCCTGGCTGACATCAAAGGCCTGAAGATCCGTATGCCGGGCCTCGGCGGCGAAGTCTGGAGCAGCCTGGGTGCGACCACCGTGGTGATGCCGGGTGGCGAAATCTTCACCGCCCTGCAGACCGGCGCCATCGACGCCACCGACTGGGTCAGCCCCTACAACGACCTGGCCTTCGGCCTGCAGAAGGCCGCCAAGTATTACTACTACCCCGGCTGGCAGGAGCCGCAATCGGTGCTCGAACTCTTGATCAACCAGAAGGCATTCGATGCGCTGCCGGCCGACCTGCAGGCCATCGTCACCGAAGCGGCACGCGCAGCGACCCAGGACATGATGGACGACTACGTTTACCACAACGCCCTGGCGCTGGACGAACTGAAGAAGAGCGGCACGCTGCTCAAGCGCTTCCCCGACGAGGTGCTGCAGGCCATGCAACGCGAGAGCGAACAAGTGCTTGGCGAGCTGGCCGCGCAGAGCGAGCTCAACGGCCGCATCTGGGCCTCCATGCAGGCCTTCCAGGCGCTGGCCACCTCGATGCAGGCGCTGTCGGAGAAAGAGCTGTACGACTGGCGCTGAGCCGCTCAGGGTTATAGCCCTTACCCTTGTGGGAGCCCCGCCCCGGGGCGAAGCTTTAACCCAGCTTCGCGGCGGGGCGCCGCTCCTACCCGTTCGGCGCGGCCACATCTGACCTATCGGGCTCCGTTTGTCGTTCCAGGCTGCGCCTCATGCCCTGGCGGCCATACTTCACGGATGAAAAACAAGCCGACCGACCCCGCCCACATTCTTGATAACGCCCTGCAACTGGCCGACGTCTGCGGCTGGGAGCGCCTGCACCTGTTCGACGTCGCCGCCGCGCTCGACATCGGCCTGGACGATATCGCCCGTCACTACCGCGACAAGGACGATCTGGTGGAAGCCTGGTTCGACCGCGCCGACCTGGCCATGCTCGGCCACGCCAGAAATCCCGATTTGCAAGGTCTGAACGCCGAACAACGTCTGGAAAGCTGCCTGCTGGCCTGGCTCGACAGCCTCGCTACCCACCGGGCCGTCACCGGACAGATGCTGCTGTACAAGCTCGAACCCGGGCATATCCACCTGCAGGTGCTCGGCCTGATGCGCATCAGCCGCACCGTGCAGTGGTGGCGCGAAGCCGCTGGCCGGCAAAGCCTGCACCTGCGCCGCATCGCCGAGGAAACCCTGCTCACCGGCGCCTACCTGCGCAGCTTCGTGCACTGGCTGCGCCACCCCGAAGAAGACGCAGCAACCTTCCGCGCCTTTCTGCGTGGCCAACTACGCTGCGGCCCCCTGCCCCTGCTACTGCAACGCCCGTAGCCCGGATGAAATCCGGAGCCATGGTGCGGGCCTTCCCGGATTGCATCCGGGCTACGCGGACAAATCGCAGGGTGCTCGCCCTACAGGCAAAAGCCGGAAACATTCTGTCACTGGTCATGCCCACCCATGACGGGCAAGATGCCCACCAAGCTTTTCCACAAGAGAGAAAACCGTGATGCAGCGTTTCCTCAGTATCGCCATGGTGCTGTGCCTGGCACTGACCTTCAGCTTCGAAGCCCACGCCAAGCGTTTTGGCGGTGGCAAATCCTTCGGCTCCGCGCCCAGCCACCAGACCCGCCAGGCCACGCCGCCGGCGCAGTCGGCTGCCCAGGCACCCGGTCGTCAACAGCCTGCCGCTGCCGCCAGCGGCGCTTCGCGCTGGCTCGGCCCGCTGGCCGGTCTGGCCGCCGGTGGCCTGCTGGCCTCGATGTTCATGGGTGATGGTTTCGAAGGCCTGCAGATCATGGACATGCTGATCTTCGGCCTGATCGCCTTCCTGCTGTTCCGTTTCCTCGCCGCCCGTCGCGCTCGCCAACAGCCACAAATGGCTGCTGCCGGTGCGCCGTACCAGCGTGAAATGCCGAACGCCGACAACGCGCCGGCCGCTGGCAGCAATATCTTCGGTGGTCGCCTGGCCTCGGCCGCTCCGGTGATCAACGCCCCGGCCTGGTTCAACGAGCAGAGCTTCATCGCCGCCGGTCGCGAGCACTTCATGAACCTGCAGCAGCACTGGGACGCCGACGAGATGGACAAGATCTCCGAGTTCGTCACCCCGCAACTGCTGGAGTTCCTCAAGCGCGAGCGCGCCGAACTGGGTGACGGCTTCCAGTCCACTTACGTCGATAACCTCGACGTGCAACTCGATGGTGTCGACGATAACGCCGAGAAGACCATCGCCACCCTGACCTTCAGCGGTGTGTCGAAGACCTCGCGCTTCGACCAGGGCGAGCCGTTCAGCGAAAGCTGGCGCCTGGAGCGCGCCCAGGGCGACAACCAGCCCTGGCTGATCGCCGGCATTCGCCAGAACTGATCGCTACGGCGCACTGAAAACCCGGGCTTGCCCGGGTTTTTTTATTTCGGCATTTGCCGGTTATCGCGGCTGAAGCCGCTCCTACAGCCCATCACGATGGATCGGTAGCCGCCCGGCGCATGCCGATATGCGGGATGTCATCCTCCAGGTACACCTCGCTCACCGCCGCGAAACCGTAACGCCCGTAGTAACCCTGCAGATGCGCCTGCGCCGACAGATACACCGGCACGCCCGGCCAACGCTGGTGACACTCGAGCAGCGCCTGCTCCATCAGCCGGTGACACAGCCCGGTGCCGCGCGCCCGCTCGGCGATCACCACCCGACCGATCACCACCTCGCCTTCCATACGCTGCGGATCGAGCAGGCGCAGATAGCCCACCAGCCCCGACTCGTCACGCGCCAGCAGGTGGCAGGTGTCACCGACCAGGTCCTGACCATCGGTTTCCAGATAGGGACAGTTCTGCTCGACCACGAACACCTGGGTGCGCAGCGCCAGCAGCTCATAGAGGGTGGCGGTATCGAGTTCGCTGTGGTGCAGGCAGTACCAGGCAAGAGGTGACATCAAAGGGCTCCGCAAAAGCGCCAGTATGCCGTGACGTCGACATGTTTTCATTCTGCCGGCCAGCTACTGTATAAAGCCGATCCCCCCTGATGAGGAGCCGACGCCGTGGAAGAAGTCATCGAACAGCTGCGCGAACTCAACGAGCCGGTACCGGTACCGCTGGAGCTGCCGGAAGAAGAGACCCTGGTGGAAATTCAGGAGCAGATCCTCATTCACTTGCCCTTCGAGCTGCGCGAATACCTGCTCAAGGTCAGTGATGTGGTCTACGGCCGCCTGGAGCCAGTGACCGCCAGTGATCCGCAATCGCACACCTACCTGCCCGAAGTCGCCGCCGAAGCCTGGAGCCTCGGCCTGCCACGCGATCTGGTGCCGCTGTGCCAGGACGGCCGCGACTACTACGCCGTGGATGTGGAAGGGCAGGTCTGGCTATGGGATGGCGACGAAGGCGAGCTGACCGACGAAAGCTGGGACTCGGTCTGGCACTGGTGCCGCGACGTCTGGCTGGAGAGCTGACGACAAAGCCTTGTCGCCGCTGAAGCGCCTCCCACAGTTGGCAGCCGCACGTGACCCCGTGGGAGGGACTTCAGCCGCGACCGGCACAACACATCAGCCAAACCCGGCTCACACCTCGCCCTGCTCCAACGCCAGCAGGTTGAGCAAAAACCGCGCGAAATACAGCAGATCCTGCTCCATGGCCTGACGTGCGCCCTTGGCGTCGCCGGCCTCGATGGCGGCGAAGGCGTCTTCATGAAAGTCGTTGAGCCGTAGCGACAGGTCGGCGCCGGTAAAAAGCCGGTTGAAGAAGGGGCCGATCTGCAGCCATAGCGACTCGATCGAACGCATCAGCACCGGGTTGCCGCAGGCGCCGTACAGGTGCAGGTGAAACTGGCTGTTGGCGTTGAGGTAGTCCTGCACCTGGCGCGTCTCGATGGCCACATCCATGCGTTGCACGCAGTCCCGCAGCAGGGCCAGGTCGTCGCGGCTCAGGCTTGGCGTGGCCAACTCCACTGCCAGGCCTTCCAGCGCCAGGCGCACCTGAAAGATGTTCTCGTAACGTTCGCGGGTCATCGACGGGACCCGCACGGAGCGCTGCTGCTCACCCTCCAGCACGCCCTCGGCCACCAGCCGCTGCAGGGCCGCGCGAACCGGCATCGGGCTGGTGCCCCATTGTGCCGCGAGGTCACGGATCTTCAACCGCTCCCCAGGTTGAAAGCGCCCTGCCAGCAGGCCCGAGCGGATGTTCTGATACAGCTGTTCCTGCAGATTGTCAGCCATGCGCTACCTCCCTCGGTGGCGCCGGCAGTTGAGCAAGGGTCAGGCTACAGTCACGCATGAAAGGCTCCAGTGAGAAATGTGGCGAGTCTACGTCAGGAACTGATTTTGTGTGAAAAATGGCTGAACATGAAATATTTCGTGATCACAAATACATCTTTAATGGCAAAAATCCTGAGCTCTATAAGACCATTTACTATTTTGTGATCACAAAATATCATGCCTGTAGCGTCCAATCGAGGTAAGACCCATGACCACCGCCAGTGGTATCAGCCCAATCGCCGTTGATCGTTTCGTCGCTGCCGAGCGCGAACTGTTCCTGTCCCGCAATCCGAAGTCCGTGGCGCTGGCCGAACGCGCCCGTCACTCGCTGTACGGCGGCGTACCGATGCACTGGATGGCCGATTGGTCGACGCCAGTGCCGCTGTTCGTCGAACGCGCCAAGGGTGCGCGTTTCTTCGACGTGGACGGTCATGAGTACATCGACTTCTGCCTGGGCGACACCGGCACCATGTTCGGCCACTCGCCCGACCCGGTCGCTCGCGCCCTCGCCGAACAAGCCAACAATGGCCTGACCACCATGCTGCCCGGCGAGGACGCCGTGGTCTGTGGCGAGCTGCTGGCCCAGCGCTTCGGCCTGCCCTACTGGCAGGTGACCGCCACCGCCACCGATTCCAACCGCTACGTGCTGCGCTGGGCGCGCGCCATCACCCAGCGCAAGACCCTGCTGGTGTTCGACGGCTGCTACCACGGCACTGTCGACGACGTGATGGTGCGCGAACGCGATGGCCAGACCGTGCACCGCTCCGGTCTGGTCGGCCAGGCCTACGACCTGACCGAGCACAGCCGCGCCATTCCCTTCAACGACGTCGCAGCGCTGGAAGCCGCATTGGCTCAGGGCGACGTCTGCGCCCTGCTCTGCGAGCCGGCGATGACCAACATCGGCATGGTGCTGCCCGATCCGGGCTTCATGCAGAAGTGCCGCGAGCTGACGCGCAAGTACGGCAGCCTGCTGATCATCGACGAAACCCACACCATCTCCACCGACATCGGCGGCTGCACGCGGTTGTGGGGCCTCGACCCGGACTTCTTCGTGGTCGGTAAACCCATCGCCGGTGGCGTGCCCTGCGGCATCTTCGGTTGCAGCGCAGAGATGGCAGGCGCCATGAGTAAGGCGCGTCAGCGCGCCAGTGAAGAAAGCCACGGTCACGGCCACAGCGGCATGGGCACCACCCTGTCGGCCAACGCTCTGGCCATGCACTGCATGCGTGCCAACCTGGAACAGGTGATGACCCAGGCGGCCTACGACCACATGCTGCCGCTGGCAGCGCGCCTGGCCGAGGGCTTGCGCCAGTTGATCGGCAAGCACGACCTGAACTGGTCGGTGACCGAGCTGGGCGCACGCTGCGAATTCCAGTTCTGCGCCACCCCGCCGCGCACCGGCGCCGAGGCCGAAGCGGCGTTCCATGACGAGCTGCAGATGGCCCTGCACCTGTACCTGATCAACCGCGGCATCCTGATCACCCCGTTTCACAACATGACTCTGTGCTGCCCAAGCACCACCGAGGCTGATGTGGACAAATTGATCGCCATGCTCGATACGGCCCTCAGCGAGCTGCTGGCCATTCCCGGCGCCCGTGAGTGATACCCGTGGGAGGCGCTTCAGCGGCGACAATCGCGGCTGAAGCCCCTCCCACAGGATGAACTGCGCCCCACGACCCTTTGCGAGAACCGCCATGCAATTCGCCAATCCCCGGGAAGCGCGCGACTTCCTCGAACGCCACCCCGACGTACGCAGCATCGAGCTGATGTTGATCGACGCCAACGGCATCCCGCGCGGCAAGCTGCTGCACCGCGACGAACTGCTGGCCATCTACGAGAACGGCCGGCCGCTGCCCAGCTCGATCCTCTCGCTGACCATCCAGGGCGAGGACGTCGAGGCAAGCGGCCTGGTATGGGAAGTGGCCGACGCCGACTGCTGGACCTACCCGCTACCCGGCAGCCTGACCCTGCAACCCTGGCGCACGGTGCCCACCGGCCAGCTGCAGGTGAGCATGCATCCGACTCAAGGCCTGCCGGCCACGCCGGGCGATCCGCGCCATGTGCTGGCGCGCACCATCGACGCGCTCAAGGCCGACGGCTATCACCCGGTGATGGCGGTGGAGCTGGAGTTCTACCTGCTGGACAAGCAGCGCGACGCCAATGGTCGCCCGCAGCCCGCCGTGCAGATGAACGGTGTGCGCCCGCAGGCGCCGCAGGTCTACGGCGTGTATGAGCTGGAGCAGATGCAGCCGTTCCTCGACGACCTCTACGCCGCCTGCGAAGTACAGGGTTTGCCAGTGCGTACGGCGATCTCCGAGTACGCCCCCGGCCAGCTCGAGCTGACCCTGGAACACCGCTTCGATGCGCTGCAGGCGGTGGACGAAGGCGTGCGCTACAAGCGCCTGGTCAAGGGCGTGGCGAACAAGCACGGGCTGCAGGCCTGCTTCATGGCCAAGCCGTTCGGCGACCTGGCCGGCAGCGGCATGCATATGCACGTATCGCTGGCCGATGCCGAGGGCAACAACCTGATGGCCAGCGAAGACCCACAAGGCACGCCGCTACTGCGCCATGCCATCGGCGGCATGATGGCTACGCTCGATGACGCCCTGGCGATCTTCTGCCCCAACGCCAACTCCTTCCGCCGCTTCCAGGCCAACAGCTACGCGCCGCTGGCCAAGAGCTGGGGGGTGAACAACCGCACCGTGTCGTTCCGCGTGCCGGGCGGGCCGGCCAACAGCCGCCACGTCGAGCACCGCATCTGCGGCGCCGACGCCAACCCCTACCTGGCCGCGGCGGCGATCCTCGCCGGCATCCACAAGGGCATCCGCGAGCAAATCGACCCGGGCGCGGCCATTGTCGGCAACGGCTACGAGCAGGCCCGCGAAACCCTGCCCACCGACTGGCTAACCGCCCTGCGCAACCTGGAAGGTTCGAGCTGGGCACGCGAGGCGCTGGGTGAGGACTTCCTCAAGGTGTTCCTGGCGATCAAGTGGGCCGAGTTCCGCCAGTTCATGGGGGAAGTGGGTGAGCAGGATTGGCGCTGGTATCTCAATCACGCCTGACCTGACGGTGAGCTAATCTGTAGCCAGCGAGGAGGCGGAGAACGACTCATGAAACGCTGGCTACTGCTGGCTCTGCTGATGGCGGCTGCGCTGACGCAGGGCGAAACCCTGCGCGTCGGCATCGAGCAGCACGATTACTACCCCTACTACCGCGCCACGCTCGAAAGCCCACCCGAAGGCTACTGCCTGGACCTGCTGGAAGCCTTCGCCGAGCACGAGGGGCTGACCCTCGAATTGCTGCCGCAGCCGCTCAATCGGCTGTATCGCAACATGCTCGACGAGCAGAGCCTCGACCTGCTGTTCCCCGACAACACCGAGTGGGCGCGCCAGGCCAAGGCCGATCGCCACCTCTACTACAGCGAGGCAGTCGTACAGATAGTCGACGGTACCATGGTGCTCGCCAACCGCCGCGGCCAGGGCCTTAACAACATTCGCCAGTTGGGCACCGTGCGCGGCTTCACCGCGCAGGCCTGGCAACCCCAGCTCGACGCCGGCACCGTGCATCTGGTGGAAACCCAGGACCTGCACAGCCTGATCCGCATGGTGGTGCGCGGCCGCCTGGATGCGCTCTACGCCAACCCACAGGTGGTGCGCTACCAGCTCGGCCAACTGGACATGACCGACAACGACCTGCAACTGGACCCGCAATTGCCGCTGACCTACACCAGTTTTCACCTCAGCAGCGCAAGCCGGCCGGATCTGATCGAACGCTTCGACGCCTTCCTCGCCCAACGGCCGGATACGGTGCAGCGCCTCAAGGCGCGCTACGGCCTGTGAACCTCATGGGCTCACTTTGATGTAACGACCACCGACGCTGATGCCCATGCCGCCATAGACCTGACAGCCCTCGGCGAACACCTCCTGCACGCGCAGCTCGATGCCCTCACGCAGCAGTTGCACCGCACAGCCGCTGCCCAGGCCGGCATCCTCCAGGCGCATCTGCACGCCATCACCGACCAGCTTGCCATCCAGCTCACCGATGGCGGCTGGACCATATTCCTCGACTCGGGCACCGGCACGCACGGGCGAGAAACTGCCGTGATAGCCGCCATTGCCGTCCTCGCTGATCAGCAGCTCGCTCCACACCGCCTGGCCGCCGTAGCGCAGGTAGCGGCCGACGGGGCTGGCGCTCAGCGCCGGATAATCCAGTGCCTCGGCCACCTTGCGCAGGTGCAGACGGGTCGAGGAGCCGCTGAGGTTGTTGTCCAGCGCCACGCCCAGCCAGGCACGCGCCATGCCCGCATCGCCAGCGCGCAGATTGGCGAGGATGAGATTGTTCAGCGCCAACTCCAACTGTGCCGTATCGTCATCCTCGACGCGTCGTAACTGACGCTCGAACGCTTCGATGGCCTGCTCAAAGCGGCCGTCCTGATAGGCGGCGCTGCCGACCTGGTTGCACTGCACCGCTGTGGCGCATTCTTCGGTCGCCTGCACGGCACCCGCGAGCCCCAGCAGCAGCGGCAGGAGCAATAATTTCGAGCGAATCAGCATGGATGGCATCCTTGCAGTAGTGAGTGTGTATCTTGCATAGAACCAGCAGGCCTTACTCCCATAAGCCCCACACGTACTCGGAGCAACGATGGAAGCCGGAACCGCGCAACTGACGATGACCGTACTGATGACCCCGGATATGGCCAATTTCTCCGGAAATGTCCACGGTGGCACCCTGCTCAAGTACCTCGACGAGGTCGCCTACGCCTGTGCCAGCCGCTATGCCGGTTGCTATGTGGTGACCCTGTCGGTGGACCAGGTGATGTTCCGCGAACCGGTGCATGTCGGTGAGCTGGTCACCTTCCTCGCCTCGGTCAACCACACCGGCCGCACCTCGATGGAGATCGGCATCAAGGTCATCACCGAGAACATCCGTGAGCGCTCGGTGCGCCACACCAACAGTTGCTTCTTCACCATGGTCGCGGTCGATGCCAATGGCCGCCCGGCGCCGATCCCTGAACTGCAGCCGGATACCGCCGACGGCCTGCGTCGCCAGCGCCAGGCCAAGCAGCGCCGGCAGATTCGCGACGAGTTGCAACAGCGCTACCAGGCGTTGAGCGACGAAAAGAACCAGGCATAGGGTCGTAACGGGCGGGCCATCGCCTCCTCAATCGTGACCGATATAGAACAGCAGCTCGCGACGCTGCGGATGATCCTTGAGCCAGGTACGAATCTCGTCGGCGCGAGCGATGGCTTCCTCGCCGGCGATGCGGCTGAAGCGCTCACGTCGGGCCTGCTCGCTGGCCTGCTGACGCACCTGGCGCTGCCAGGCGTCGGTGAAGATCGCCGGCATGCGCTGGCTCAGCTCCAGGGCCTTGAGCAATTGCCATTCGCCGCTGTCCAGCCAGGCTTCGTCGCAAGTACCGCATAGGTCGAGACGGTTGGCACGGGTGCCGCTGATCTGAAACTTGCTCATCAGCTTGGCGCACTTGGGGCAACTCAGGGCATGACTGGTTTCGCCCGCTTCGGCCTCGGCGGCCAGCTCGGTTGATGTCTCGTGTGCTGGCTGGCGCTCGGCCCAGTCGCGGTAGTGCAGCAGGCTGACCAGTGTGCCTTGGCACTGTGCGCAGCCGTGGCCAAGCAGGCCATCTTCGAGTTTTGCTGGTTGCAGGCGAGTCGTACGGCAGGCGGGGCAATGCATGGTGACGTCCTTTTCATTTGAAGAGAGCGAACGCTAATGCAGAGCCGACGCATGGGCAAGCAACTGTGCTGAGAAGCACGTGGCAGATAAGCTAAGCTCTGTCTCCCGAAGCCGGAGTCGCCATGATCAACCTGTTCGATGTCTTCCTGCTGATGCTGTTCGCTGCCGTCTGCGCCTGGCTGTGGCGCGGCCACGGTATTCGCGAGCGTGCGCTGGCCTTCGCCAAGCAGCACTGCGCCAAACTCGACGTGGAGTTGCTCGACGGTGCCGTGGCACTGCGCCGCCTGGCTATCCAGCGTGATGCCAAAGGCCATCGTCGTCTGGCGCGACTCTATGACTTCGAGTTCACCGTCACCGGTGAGCAGCGCCTGCGCGGGCATATCAGCATGTTCGGCCCGCACCTCGGCCGCATCGAACTGCAGCCCCACCCGATATTGGAGCCGCAGCCCGAGCCGGTTGCGGTGCAGCAGCCAGGCAACGTCATCCGCCTGGAAGACTGGCGGCGCAAAGCGCAGTAGAGCAGCGTGCAGCCTCAATCGTAGGAGCCGGCTTGCCGGTGATATTGCGCTACTTGATCGCCGGCAAGCCGGCTCCTACACGATGTAAAGACCTATCAACTGCGCTGCAGCAGAAAGTCAGCCACGCGCTCGGCGCTGTCTGCCGGTTGCTCCTGCATGAAGCAGTGCCCACCCGGCACCACCTGACTGCGCACATGGGGGTTGCTCGCGCACCAGCGCGCCACGGACTTGGCAACGAAGGGATAGGTGCGTGAGCCGTGAATCACTTCGGTCGGCGTCGTCACCTTGGCCAGCGAAGGCCACAGGCGCCGCGGGAAGGAACCGAAAATATCCGCCTCGCGGCTGGGTCGACACTTGAGTTCGACACCGCCCTCGACCTCCTTCAGCGCATGCTCGATATAGGCGTCGAATGCCGCCTCGTCCCAGCCACGGAACATGCCGCGACCATGCAGTGCGGCGTGCGCGCTGGCACGGTCCGGCCATTGCCGGCGGCGCTTCTGCGCCTTTTTCGCCATACCGGTGCGCTGCGCCAGACCAACCACATCGGACAGCGCCATCACCCCGATCATCGCCGGGCTGAACAGCACCGGATCGAGCAGCACGGCACGGCGGAACAACTCGGGATGGCGCGCCAGAATCAAGCTGGTGAGCACACCACCGAAGCTGTGGCCAAGGGCGAAGCGCGGCACTTCACCGAACGACCCACGCAGGGCATCAAAGGCTTCCACCGCCAGCTCGGCGCTGCGGTTCCAGCCATGGAAGCGGCCGCCATGGTCGCTGTCGCCATGGCCCTGCACATCGCACAACCAGAGGTCGAAGTCCTCGGCCAGCAGCGCCAGCATCGGTGTGTAGACGCGCCCGCAATAGCCATTACCGTGCAGGAAATGCAGCAGCGGCTTGCCCGACGGCGGTGTGTGCCAGCCGCGCAGGGTGAAGCCGGCAGAGGTGTCATGAGACCAGGGCAGCAGTTGCATGAAAGTTATCCACAACGACGAGAGCGCGGCGAGTTTATCAGCCTGTCGCCAGGATTCGGCAGGCTGAAAACGACGCCTTCAGCGCGTCGATGTCCTGTGCCTGATCGAAGATCAACTCCAGCCGTGAATCCCTGCGCCATTCGCTCGGACTCCAGGCCGCCAACGCTTGCCCCTGCAAGGCATTCAACGAGTGCCAGCCTGCGGCGCCATGCAGCACGGCCTTGGCCCTGCGCCAACCCAGGCTCTGCAGCCAGCGGCTGACCTGCTCGAGGTCGAAACGCTGGCTCGGGTGCCAGCGCCAGCCAATGCTCCAGCCCTCGGTCTGATCCTGCACCTGGCAGACAGGCTCGGCGGCGTTGCGCCAGATCTGCGCCAGGCCGGGTGCAGTCGTGGGTAACTCGGCGCTCACCTCGATGGGCGAGGCCTGCGCCGCCAGCCCCGGCAACAGGGCCAGGTCGAGCCGACCCTGCGTGGTCCAGTGCAGCGGCACGGATGGCAGATCGGTAGCAATCCGCACTCGCGTCTCGGCGTCCAAGCCTTCGCTCTTGTTCAACAGCAGCAAGCCGGCTTCATCCAGCGCCTGGCTCTGCACGTCCGGCAGCGGTTGGCCTGCCGCCAGCGCGGCAGCATCCAGCACCAGCAGTGCCGGTTGCACGGCCAACACACCGAGCCAGGGCGGCTGACGCAATTGCGCCAGCAACTGCGCCGGATGCCCCAGGCCGGACGGCTCGATCAGCAGGCGGTCGGGCCTGGCCTTGCGCAGCAGGCGCCCGAGGCCAACCTGAAACGGCGCGCCATTGACGCAGCACAGGCAACCACCTGCCACTTCGGCCATGGCAATGCCGTCGTCGCCCTGCTCGAGCAAGGCGGCGTCCAGACCGATCTGGCCGAATTCGTTGATCAGCACCGCCCAGCGCTCGCCCGCCGGTTTCTGCGCCAGCAGGTGACGGATCAACGTGGTCTTACCGGCACCGAGCGGGCCGGCAATGAGGTGGGTAGGGATTTGACTGAGCATGAATTGATGTTCGGTGGTTCGCCAGACAAGTGCCAGCACAGACTGCGATTAAGCAGCATGTTAGATTCGCCGGCAGTTTTTCGGGAGTCGAAACGATGCGTGCATGGCTGTTGCTGTTTTCCCTGCTGCCGGGCCTGGCCCTGGCCGAAGCCTGCGTGGTGCATAGCCAGGCCGAACGCCTGGACGTGAAGGTCTGCCAGGAGAATCGCAACATCCCCGCCACGCTGTTTCGCGAGGGCTTCTGCCAGCCGCAGTTGCAAGGCCAGACGGTCGAGGTGGAGTTCGTCGAGCAGTGCCCCAAGGGTGCCCACGGCGTCTGCCAGAACGCGCGCGCCGGTAGCGGTATGTACCTGCAGGACATCCACTACTACGGCGTGGCCAGCGACGCGTTGTACCTGGAGCCGGCCTGCACCAGCCAATACCAGGGCACGTGGATCAAGCCCTGAGCCGAGTGTTGTAGGGCGGGTGCAACCCGCCACTCCCTGCTTGGCGGGTTGCACCCGCCCTACGCGGAAACGCTGACATCAAACTGTCACCCAACAGGCGCCTAATGACCTCGGGTACCTCACGTAACCCTCATGCCGAGTCACGCGTCGGCATGATCTCTTGGTGCTTAAGGCCGGGGCAGTTGCTCCGGCCTATTTTTTAAAGGCTTGCCGCTATCCGTAGGATGCGCTGTGCGCACCAGCAAACGCCTCGGTGTTCGCGGTGCGCACAGCGCACCCTACGCAACTGCGGTTTCGCGCGACTCAGGCCAGCCAATCCAGGGTCAACAACAGACGTCGCTCACCCACCGGCGGCTGCGGCGAGCGGTGGATCAACCCGCGCCCCTCGTTGCCGTGCCATTTCTCACCCTTGGCCAGCGCCACATGGCCGGCGTCGAGACGCTGGATCAACGCCTCGTCCTGCGGCTCTGCACCTGGCTGGCCGAGCTTGCTGCGCGGCATCACGCCCTCCTCCAGCCAGTCGCTGCCGACACCGGCATAGCTGGTGATCAGCCGCACCGGCACATGGTCGACGTGAAACCGCGGGCACATGGCCTTGTCCAGCGCGCGCAGGCGCAGCCCTATACGCTGCGCGTCGAGCAGGCAGGCATAGGCCCGCACCAGCCAGGCCACGTCGGCGAGAAAAGCCGCCTGACCCGGCAGATCGGCGTACTGCGCCACCAGGCCGTCGAGGTTCGGCTCGCTGTCCGCGCGCGGCAGCTCCAGGGTCATGGACTGCGCCAGCGGTTCACCTTGCGCCAGCAGCGCGTCAGCGAAGTCGGCGATCTGCGCCGGCAGGCGGCGCTGCCAGACGGCCAGGTTGACGCCGTCATGCAGCACCTCGCTGAGCACCTGGATATCCTCGCCCAGCACCTGCCGGGACACTTTCGGCAACTGCAGGGCGAACATCAGGCGGCCTCCTGCTGCCAGGCACCGAACGGATCAGCGAGCAGGCACCAGGCATCCGGGCCGCCAGCCATTTCCTCGTCGGTCAGCAGGCAGTCGTCCAGCTCACGCACCAACTGCGGGAAGTCGATGTTCTGGCCAATGAATACCAGCTCCTGGCGGCAGTCGCCGACTTCGGCGCTCCAGTGCTTCATGATCGTCTGCAGACCTTCCTCGTCCTGCGGCCAGTGCTGCTTGGGCACGAAGCGCCACCAGCGTCCGGCCAAGCCGTGGCGCATCAGCCCGCCGGCCTGCGACCAGCTGCCGGCCTCCTGATATTTGCTGGCCAGCCAGAAAAAGCCCTTGGAGCGCAGCAGACGACCGTTGCGCCATTCCTGAGAGAGGAAATCGAAGAAGCGCTGCGGATGGAACGGCCGGCGCGCGCGGTAAGCGCTGGAGGCGATGCCGTATTCCTCGGTTTCCGGTACGTGTTCGCCGCGCAGTTCCTTGAGCCAGCCCGGTGCCTGCGAGGCGCGGTCGAAGTCGAAGCGGCCGGTGTCGAGGATCTTGTCCAGGGCGATCTGCCCCATGCTCATGGCCTGGATGTCGGCGTGGGTGTTGAGCCCGCGCAGGATGGCCATCAACTCCTCGCGCTCGGCCTGGCTGATCAGGTCGATCTTGCTGATGAGGATCACGTCGGCGAACTCCACCTGCTCGATCAGCAGGTCGGTGATCGAGCGTTCGTCCTCCTCACCCAGGGTTTCGCCACGGCTGGCCAGGCTGTCGGCCTCATGGAAATCGCGCAGGAAGTTCACCCCGTCGACCACCGTGACCATGGTGTCCAGCCGCGCCAGGTCGGACAGGCTGCGACCCTGCTCGTCGCGGAAGGTGAAGGTCTCGGCCACCGGCAGCGGCTCGCTGATGCCGGTGGATTCGATCAGCAGGTAGTCGAAGCGGCCTTCACTGGCCAGGCGGCTGACCTCGTCGAGCAGGTCTTCGCGCAAGGTGCAGCAGATGCAGCCGTTGCTCATCTCCACCAGCTTCTCTTCGGCGCGGTTGAGGCTGACGTCCTGCTGGACGGTGGCACCGTCGATGTTGATCTCGCTCATGTCGTTGACGATCACCGCGACCTTGCGGCCTTCGCGGTTCTTCAGCACATGGTTGAGCAGGGTGCTCTTGCCGGCGCCGAGAAAGCCGGACAGCACGGTAACGGGTAGACGCTGATTCATGGGAGTGTTCCTCGTTCAGTCACGGTCACGCTGATGTTTTTCGCGCTGCTCCTGGCGCTCCTTGGCTTCGATGCACAGGGTCGCGGTCGGGCGCAGCAGCAGGCGCTTGAGGCCGATGGGTTCGCCGGTCTCGGCGCACCAGCCGTATTCGCCACGCGCCAGGCGTTCGAGCGCCTGGTCGATCTTGTCCAGCAGCTTCTTTTCCCGCTCCAGCAGGCGCAGCTGCCATTGCCGCTGCTCCTCGGCGGCGCCGATGTCGGCGACGTCGCTGCTGGTATCGGGTTGGCGCAGCTCGGTGAATTCCTCGTCGATGCGCACCTGCAACTCGGCACGCTGGGCCAGCAGCAGCTCGCGGAAGAACTGCTGCTGGGCGTCGTTCATGTAGTCGTCGGCTGGCTGGGCCAGCAGTTCGGCTTCGGTGGTCGCGGTCAGGGTCATGGCAAATCGGCTGGCTTGTTTCAATTGTTATAACATAACATTTATTTCTGACCGCTACCCACGGATTTACGATGAACGAACAGCCTCTGCCGGATATTGCCGCCCAAGCCACCCACCATGACCTACCGCTGGACTGGGTCGGCATGGCCGGCATCGCCCTGCCCATTCGTCTGGCGGACGCCGCCGTGACCGCCAGCGTCGATATCGGCGTCAGCCTCGATGATGCCGGCGCACGCGGCATCCACATGTCGCGCCTGTACCTGGCGGCGCAGCGCCTGGTGCATCAGCCATTGAACGTGCCGGCGGTGCTGCAGGTGCTGGACGACTGCCTGAGCAGCCACCAGGAGCTGTCCGACAGCGCCACCCTGACTCTGCGCGGCGAAGTGCCGCTCAAGCGTCCGGCGCTGGTCAGCCCATTGAACGGTTGGAAGGGCTACCCCTTCGAGCTACGTGCTCGTCAGGACGGTCGCGGCGTGAACATCGAATTACAGGTCGAGGTCGGTTACTCCTCCACCTGCCCTTGCTCGGCAGCGCTGGCACGGCAGCTGATCCAACAACGCTTCGCCTGGGACTTTCCCGACCAGCAGGTGGATTACTCCAGCGTGCTCGACTGGCTCGGCTCGACCCAGGGCATCGTCGCCACCCCGCACAGTCAGCGCAGTACGGCGACCCTGCAACTGCGCCTGGCGCCAGGCTGCGTCGAACTGCCCGTGCTGGCCCTGATCGATAGCGCCGAACACGCCCTCGGCACACCGGTACAGACCGCGGTGAAGCGCGCCGACGAACAGGCCTTCGCCCTGGCCAACGGACAAAATCTGATGTTCTGTGAAGACGCTGCCCGCCGCCTGCACAAAGCCCTATACCAGCTACCTCAGGTCAGCGCCTTGCGCTTGCGGGTCGTGCACGCGGAAAGCCTGCACGCCCACGACGCAGTGGCCGAAAGCAGCTGGAACTGGAGTTGAACAGGCATGCGGTTTTGCCTGCATCTGGCGTCGGCAAAAGCCGCCCCTGAGCCAGCGCCAGAAGCGCCGCCGACGTGCTGATCCCGAGGAGTCGTCACGCATGAAACGCCTGGCCATCTCTCTGCTACGCGGCTACCAGTACCTGATCAGCCCATTGCTGGGGCCGCGCTGCCGTTTTCACCCCAGTTGCTCACACTACGCCATCGAGGCATTGCAACAGCACGGCCTGCTACGCGGCCTGTGGCTGACCCTGCGCCGGCTACTGCGCTGTCACCCCTGGCATGCGGGCGGCCACGACCCAGTACCGCCCACCGATCGTTGCCCCCAGAAACATCGTCATGACTGATGTACAGCAGCCGGGGTTATGTCAGTTGCCTGCGCAGCAAAGGGCGCTGTGGCTATCCTGAACGGGTAACGGCCATTCCCGGAGCGGCTGCTTGATCGGCCTGGAACCGGGCAAAGCCGGCGGCGTCTGTGCTTAGATAGACGCCCACGCTGTAAAGGACATCGCATGCAGATCGAACTGATCGAGATCCGCGACCACCTGAATCGCTACGCCCCCTTCGACAACCTGCCGGAACAAACTCTCGACGAGATCGCCCGCCAGGTGCAGGTGGGCTACTTCAAGGCCGGTAGCGAAATCCTCGCCGTCGGTGCGCCGATCCACGAGCTGCATTACGTGCGCAGCGGCGCGGTGGAAATCCACCGGCGTGGCGGCGAACTGCACAACCGCCTCAGCGAGGGCGACATCTTCGGTCAGGCCGGCCTGCTGCGCGGCAACAAGGTACGGCTGGGTGCCACCGCGATCGAAGACAGCCTGATCTACTTCATCCCTGGCGCGCTGTTCCAGCAACTGTGCGAGCAGTTCGACAGTTTCGCCGACTTCGTCGAAGCCGAAGGTCAGTCGCGGCTCAAGTCCGCTCTGGAGGACAGCCACGGCAAGGCCAGCGAGCTGATGAAGATCAAGGTGCGCAAGCTGATCTCGCGCGGCGCGGTCAGCGTGCCGCTGGATACGCCGATCCAGCAGGTGGCGCAGGTGATGACCGAACATAGCGTGTCCTCGGTGATCGTCGTCGATCCCGGCACGCGCTGGCCCGACCCGAACCAGGTAGACGTGGCCGAGCAGCAGAACCAGGTGATGGCCGGCATCCTCACCGACCGCGACCTGCGCACCCGCGTGGTCGCCGCCGGCCTGCCCAGCGACACCCCGGTCAGCCAGATCATGACGCCCAACCCCATCACCCTGCAGGCCGACGACTCGGTGTTTGAGGCCATGCTGTGCATGCTGCGCAACAACATCCACCACCTGCCGGTGCTGCATCGCCGCCGCCCAGTGGGTGTGGTGGCGCTGGCCGACATCATCCGCTACGAGTCGCGCAGCAGCCTGTATCTGGTCAACGGCATCTTCAACAAGACCTCGGTGGAGGGGCTCAAAAGCCTGCTGCCGGACCTGCGCGCCACCTTCGTGCGCATGGTCGCCGACGATGCCAGCGCACACATGGTCGGCAGCGCCATGAGCGGTATCGGCCGCGCCTTCAGCCAGCGTCTGCTGGAGCTGGCCGAACAGAAACTCGGCCCGCCACCGGTGCCCTACTGCTTCATGGCCGCCGGCTCCATGGCCCGCGACGAACAACTGCTGCTCACCGACCAGGACAACGCCCTGGTGCTCGACGATAGCTTCGATGCGGACGAACACGACGCCTACTTCGCCGAACTGGCGCAGTTCGTCAGCGACGGCCTGGCCGCCTGCGGCTACAGCTACTGCAAGGGCGGCATCATGGCCACCAATCCCAAGTGGCGGCAGCCGCTGAAGGTGTGGCGGCAGTACTTCAGCGAATGGATCGAGCGGCCCAACCCGGAAACTCTGCTCAACGCCAGCATCTTCTTCGACCTCGACGGCCTCTACGGCGAAACCGAGCTGGTGGAAAATCTCAAGGATCTGCTGGCACAGAAGGCCAGCGCCAGTCCCGCCTTCCTCGCCGCGCTGGCGCGTAACGCGCTCAACCGCACGCCGCCGCTGGGCTTCTTCCGCACCTTCGTGATGGAAACCGACGGCCGCCACCGCAACATCATCAACCTCAAGGGCCGCGGCACCGCGCCGCTCACCGACCTGATCCGCGTGCACGCCCTGGCCTGTGGTTCCAAGGCGCAAAACTCGCTGGATCGCCTCGACGCCATCGCTGCCACCAAGCTGCTGCCCAAGGAAGCGCTGGAGCACCTGCGCTACGCCTTCGAGTTCCTCAGCCTGGTGCGCGTGCGCCATCAGGCCCGTGAAGTCGAAGCCAGCAACGCGCCAAGCAACTACATCGAGCCGGAACAGTTCAGCGCCAGCGAACGCCAGCACCTCAAGGAAGCCTTCCAGGTGATCAGCAACGCGCAGAAATTCCTGCGCTTTCGCTACCCGGCGCAACCGGCGAGCCGTCCGCGATGAGTGAGCGCGCGGCCCAGGACTGGCCGCAACTGTTCGCCAGCCTCGCCGACAGCAGCCGCGACCCGCGCCTACGCGCCTTCTACGGCGCCGGCTGCGTCGCGGCTGATACACCTCTGGAGGATGTCCCGCTGGTGGCGCTGGACGTGGAAACCACCGGCCTCGACCCACGCGAAAACGCCATCGTCAGCCTTGGCCTGGTACCGCTGAGCCTGCAACGCATCCGCTGCAGCGAGTCGCGCTATTGGGTGGTCAAGCCCACCGGCGAGCTGAACGCCGAATCGGTCACCTTCCACCACATCACCCACAGCGACATCCGCCACGCCCCGCGCCTGGCCAGCGTGCTCGACGAACTGCTCGAAACCCTGGCCGGCAAGGTGGTGGTGGCGCACTACCGCAACATCGAACGCAGCTTCCTCGACCAGGCCGTGCGCCAGCACCTGGGCGAAGGGCTGATCTTCCCCATCATCGACACTATGGAACTGGAAGCCCGCCTGCACCCCAAACGCACCGTGGGCTGGTGGGACCGCCTGCGCGGCCGACAGCCAATTTCCATCCGCCTGGCCGACAGCCGCCTGCGCTATGGCCTGCCGCTGTACTCGGCGCACCATGCGCTGACCGATGCGCTGGCCTGTGGGGAGCTGCTGCAGGCGCAGGTGGCGAGGCACTACCCGGCGCATACGCCGGTGGGGGCGCTGTGGAGTTAGACTCTGTACGGAAAGTATCTACGCATCGATGATGCTTCGTTAAAAAATCGGTCCGACAAGCCCCTTGTGACCAACGCACTTCAGTGCGCCCCGAAGGGACGAGCAAAGCGGGTAATCCCCGCCTACTATTCGTACATGGTGATTGCTCACTGATTTGGCTTGCTGACGCTCACCAGTTGCTGGATTACTTGGCCTACCGCCGCCTAGCATTTGTACATCACTTCGCAAACAGTAACTGCCGTGTGGTGACTCACCTGCAGATCCACAAGTTTGTGGCTGGTTTCGCCGCTTAGCATTGGGGACATTATCTGCTTCGGCGGGAAATTTGGGCGACTGGCTCAGCGTATTTCGCCAGAAACGGGAAGTTTTCTTCAGGGTTTCCTTAGGAACCAGTTCATATGAGAAGAAATATCAAAACTAGCGTGGTGGGCATTCAATACTACGGGCTGGACGAGCAATTAGTGCAGCAAATCCGTATGCTTCACCCTCTCACATTGATGCGCGAACCAGGTAACTCCCACGATAGGAATGCAGTCGCCGTCCTTGTTGGCAACCGGAAGATTGGCCACATTCGGCGCGTTCACTCTCGAGTGATTTCACCTGCCATGGAGGCCGACTTAGCCTCTATCACCGTTCACTTGGTAGATCCCAAAGACATCAAAGTCGACATCGAAAAATTCGAGATCATCATTACACTTCAGGCCAGCGCACCAATCACTGCCCCACAAGTATCTCCTACTGTAATTGCTGGTATTTATCGGCTGCGTTTAGGCATTGATGACAGTACATACATTGGACAGTCGAAAAACATTAATCACCGCCTGGAGAGCCACTGGAAGGACTTCCAGCTTGGCGCCCATGGCAACCCCGCCATGCAAAAGCACTGGAATTTATACGGCAGCAGTGGTTTCACTGCGGAGATAGTCGAGAAGTCCCCTGACAACCTTTCTCCATACAATCTTCAATCCTGGCTGGGGGAGCGAGAGCGGTACTGGATCGAAAGGGAAAGAGCTTCCGGCAAATGCGTCAACGTGCTCGATGGCGAAATGGTCATGACTGATGCTGCGATCAGAGACCGAGAGGCCTTGATGATCAAGCATGATCAACATGTTAAGGAGAGAAAGCCTGTACTCCTGCAGGAACTGAAGCAGGTAGAGCATAAAGCATGGCAATTAGAACGAGTACGAACTGAATGCTCAGAACGCGTACGCGATCTCGAGGAGTACCTCAAGCAGCATACTGGCCTTCGATCATGGGTATATGGCCGGTTGCCACAGAGAGCAGTTGATGAGCTACAGGTATCTATCGCACGGGCCAGGCAGGCTCTGGACGTTGCCCAGGTGGCCTGCGATGAGAACACAGCTTTGAGGCGTGCTCTAGTCAAGGAGAAGAAAGAGCTTAAAACCGTTCGCCAGAAGGCAGCAGTCACTAACCAAAGATTGCGCAGACTAGGTGGTAGGGTGAAGCCAACTGATATGATCTGACTGTGTAGAGGTGGTATTCGCCAAATAGCTAATCGCTGAGGGATGATAGTCAAAGGAACAGATTATTTACCCAGCCGGCTATCTGACATAGCAAGTAGCCCGGATAACCACCGTGTAAATGGTGGATGAAAAAAGCGTCATCCACCCTACGTGGGCGACAGAGTCCGCTGGTATTACCGAACGTAGGGTGGATCGGGGCGCGTAGCCAACGCGAAGCTTATCCACCGTCAGGCAGGCGAATGACGTTACAACCGTGCGCATCAAAAACACCCTCTCCCCCAACCCCTCTCCACTAGGCGTGCCCCCAATAAATGGGAGAGGGGAGCAAAAGCCAAAAGCTTCGCGAACAGCAGACTGGGGCGTCCCCCTCGACCCTACAGGCTGTGCTGCTAGCCGAGCACCCTGTCAGCCGTATAAACCGCCTCGTCGAGAAATACATTCACAGCCGGATGGTCACGCTCGCCCTTGCGGTAGGCGAGGAACACGCCGCGCTGGATATCGGGCGCCAGCGGCACGGCGGTGACGCCGGGCAGCGTTCGTACCAGGCGCAGGCCGGAGACGATGGAGATGGAGTTGCCCGAGGCAACCATGGCCGCGACCATCTCGAAGCCGGCGCAGTGGGCGTTGATGCGCGGCGCGTAGCCCGAGCGGCGACACAGGTTGGTGATGAATTCGCCGAACGAGCTGCCGGTGGAGTCCAGCGCCCAGGCTTCGTCGCGCAGCTCGGCGATGGTCAGGCTGTCGCGCCTGGCCAGTGCATGGTCGATGGGCAGCAGCACGTGCAGCAGGTCCTGGGTCAGGGGAATCAGCGCGTAGTTCTCGCGGTTTTCGTCGGGCTGCACGGCCAGGTCGTCGATCACCGCCACGTCGATCTGCCAGGCGCCGAGGGCGCTTAGGCTTTCCTGCGGTTCCAGTTCCAATACCACCACGTTCAGCCGAGGGTAGGCGCTGCGCAGCGCCCGCACGGTTTCCGCGATCACCGCCACGGCAATCGAGGGGAAGGCTGCCACGCGCAATTCACCGGCGATTTCCCCGCGCAGCAGCGCCAGCTCCGAGCGTGCTTCGTCGAGCACCATGAGAATGCGTTCGGCATGCGCCACCAGGCGCTCGCCGGCCGGGGTCAGCACCACGCCGCGCCCGCGCCGTTCGATCAGCGCCATGTCCGCCTCACGCTCGAGCTGGGACACCTGCTGCGAAACCGCCGAGGGCGTCAGGTGCAGCGACTCGGCAGCGGCGGCCATGGTGCGGCAACGGGCCAGTTCACGCAGGGTGCGCAGGCGGGTGATGTCCATGACGCGATCTCAATAGTTAAGGGTCGCTAACGAATAGGTTAAAAATAAATCAGTATACATAATGATATGGCCGGCCTTAGATAGAGATATCCACACGCGCTGAACCGGGCGCGTGGTTCACCCACATACAGGCATCGCTGAAAACCCGGTTTTCAGCCGTGCCCACAGAAGAAGAATCTCGCCATGGCTATCAGCGTTTTCGACCTGTTCAAAGTCGGTATCGGCCCCTCCAGTTCCCACACCGTTGGCCCGATGCGCGCGGCCGCGCTGTTCACCCACGCGCTGGAGAACCACGACCACCTGCCGCAGGTGACCCGCGTCGCCGCCGAGCTGTACGGCTCGCTGGGCGCCACCGGCAAGGGCCACGGCAGTGACAAGGCGGTGCTGCTCGGCCTCAGCGGCCATGAGCCGGATACCGTCGACGTGGACCAGGTGCCGGGCTACATCGAGGCCATCCGCCGCGACAAGCGTATCGTTCTGGCCGGCAAGCACGCCGTCGCCTTCGACGAGAAGGCCGACCTGAAGATGTTCCGCAAGGCGCTACCGCTGCATGCCAACGGCCTGCGCTTCGCGGCCTTCGACGCCGCCGGCATTCAGGTGCACGAGGCCACTTATTACTCGGTGGGTGGCGGCTTCGTGGTCAGCGAGGCGATCCTCGCCGACGGCTCCAAGCACAAGGTCATTGCCCCGGACGCCACCAGCCTGCCGCTGCCGTTCAGCAGTGGCGCCGACCTGCTGCGCCTGGCGCGCGAGAACGGCATCGGCATTGCCGAGGTGATGCGCCGCAACGAACGCCACTGGCGCAGCGACGAAGAGACCGATGCCGGCCTGCTGGAAATCTGGAAGGTGATGCAGGCCTGCGTCGACCGTGGCTGCCGCACCGAAGGCATCCTGCCGGGTGGCTTCAAGGTGCGCCGCCGTGCCGCGATCCTCGCGCGCAAGCTGGGCGGCTTCCAGCGCAGCTACCTGGAAGACCCGCTGCGCATGCTCGACTGGGTCAATCTCTGGGCCCTGGCGGTGAACGAGGAGAACGCCGCCGGTGGCCGCGTGGTCACCGCGCCCACCAACGGCGCCGCCGGCATCATCCCGGCGGTGCTGCACTATTACGCCAACGCCATTTCCGGCGCCAGCGAGCGCGGCATCATCGACTTTCTGCTCACCGCCGGTGCCATCGGCATCCTGTACAAGGAAAACGCCTCGATCAGCGGCGCCGAAGTCGGCTGCCAGGGTGAAGTCGGCGTGGCCTGTTCGATGGCGGCCGGCGCGCTGTGCGCGGTACTCGGCGGCACCCCGGAGCAGGTCGAGAACGCCGCCGAGATCGGCATGGAGCACCACCTGGGCCTGACCTGCGACCCGGTCGGCGGCCTGGTGCAGATCCCCTGCATCGAGCGCAACGCCATCGCTTCGGTCAAAGCCATCAACGCCGCGCGTATGGCGCTGTACGGCGATGGCTCGCACTACGTAAGCCTGGACAAGGTGATCAAGACCATGCGCGAGACCGGCGCCGACATGCTGACCAAATACAAGGAAACCGCCCGTGGCGGCCTGGCGGTGAATATCATCGAGTGCTGATACGCTATCGCCATATGCAAAACGCCGCGAACCTGCACAGGTTCGCGGCGTTTTTGTGTGTGGCAGGGGGCGATGATAGGGCGTTTAAAGCCCCCTCTCACCTTGATGCCAGTCAGTTGAGCGTCGACGCTGCGAATGCGTAGGAGCGGCGCCCCGCCGCGAACCAGGGCGATGCGCAACTGAAAAGCTTCGCCCCGGGGCGGGGCTCCTACGAAAGGCAACTTTGGCGGCCTTATCTGATCGGCAACCCTATCCCTCTCCCATAAATGGGAGAGGGACACAGCGACGCTCTCCTCGATGCCCTTCTCCCTTGGGAGAAGGTGGCGCCAAGCGCCGGATGCGGGGGTAGCCCGCCTAACGCGGCTCGCTCATCAGGCCTTTGACGATGGAAATACAGCCCACCAGCAGCACGATGGTGAACGGCAGGCCCGTCGACACGGCCATCGCCTGCAGCGCCACCAGACCGCCACCGAGCAGCAGAGCGATGGCGATGACGCCTTCGATGCTGGCCCAGAACACGCGCTGCGGTACCGGTGCATTGACCTTGCCGCCCGCGGTGATGGTGTCGATCACCAGCGAGCCGGAGTCCGACGAGGTGATGAAGAACACCACCACCAGCACGATACCGATGAACGAGGTGATGCCGGTCAACGGCATTTCACCGAGCATGCTGAACAGCTTCAGCTCCAGGCCGGCGTCCTGCGCACCGGTGAAACCATCGACCAGCAACTGGTTGATGGCGGTGCCACCGAAGGCGGTCATCCACAGCACCGAGACCAGCGACGGCACCAGCAGTACGGCAACGAGGAATTCACGCACGCTGCGGCCACGGCTGACGCGGGCGATGAACATGCCCACGAACGGCGACCAGCTGATCCACCAAGCCCAGTAGAAGGCGGTCCAGCCCTGGCTGAAGTTGGCATCTTCACGGCCGACCGGGTTGGACAGCGCCGGCAGGTACTGCAGGTAAGCACCGAGGTTCTTGAAGAAGTCAGTGAATATCACCAGGGTCGGCCCGGCGATGATGATGAACAGCAGCAGGGCCATGGCCAGGCCCATGTTGATCTCCGACAGGCGCTTGACGCCCTTGTCGAGGCCGGCGACCACAGAGGCCAGGGCGATCAGAGTGATGGCGACGATCAGCAGCACCTTGGTGGTGTCCGTGGCCGGGATGCCGAACAGGTATTCCACACCCGCAGCCGCTTGCTCCGCGCCCAAACCCAGCGAAGTGACCAGACCGAACAGTGTGGCGAATACCGCGAGAATGTCGACGATATGCCCCGGCCAGCCCCAGACGCGCTCACCGAGGATCGGGTAGAAGATCGAGCGGATCGACAGTGGCAGGCCCTTGTTGAACGAGAACAGCGCCAGCGCCAGCGCGACGATGGCGTAGATCGCCCAGGGGTGCAGGCCCCAATGGAAGATGGTCGCGGCCATGCCCAGGCGCACGGCCTCCTCGGCATTACCGGCGGCGCCGCCAAGCGGAGCCCAGTCGGTACGCACACCGTCTTCACCGACGGTGATCCCGCCCATCGCCGCGCTGTAGTGCGACATGGGTTCGGACACACCGTAGAACATCAGACCGATGCCCATACCGGCGGCGAACAGCATGGAGAACCAACCCATGTAGGTGTAGTCGGGGGTCGCGTCCTTGCCACCGAGGCGCACCTTGCCCAGCGGCGAGACGATCAGCCCTAGGCAGAGCAGGACGAAGATGTTGGCGGCGCCGATGAAGAACCAGGCCATGTGGTGAGTGAGCCAGTCGCGCACACCACTGAACAGCGGTTCGATCTGATTCTGCAGGGCCAGGGCGAGGATCACGAAGATCACCGCGACCAGTGCGGAGATGGTGAAGACCTTGCCGTGAATGTCGAGGGCGAAGACGAACTGCCCTTTGATGTTGTCCTGACCGATGACGTAATCGGTGTCGATCAGGTTGGCTTCACCGGTCGGTGCCGGGATGCCTTCGTGGGTTTCCGCTGCGGATGGCGGGGACGTGTCATGCGAAGGGACGTTTCCCATACGAGGCGTACTCCTTGATGTGTTTTGGGCTCGCTAAGCCGAACGTGAACAGGACGGATGCCCTCCTCGAATTAAAGACGACCTGCAAACGGGTCGAACCGGAAAGGGTAACACATGAATTCCGCTCACTCAGACTCACAGACACATGAAAGTCCTGAATAATTCCTCGAAAGGTGGCAATTTGCCCGACACTGCCATTCGCCAGATAGCCATGGCAGGATGCTCGCGAACGCTGCATAACCCCCGTGGTCAGCTGCACACAGCCTGTGCAAAGGAAGACCCTGCATGCCTGCGGATTTCGGCATTCCCCATCTGTTCGCGTATCTGATCGCCACCATCCACGCCCTTGGTGTACTGGCCGCGATCCACGCCGTGCTGACCGTGCGCACCGCCCAGGGCGCGCTGGCCTGGGGCCTGTCGCTGTTCTTCATGCCCTACCTGACGCTGCTGCCGTACCTGGTGTTCGGCCGCAGCCGCTTCGATGCCTACGTCAAGGCGCGGCGCCAGGCCGACAAGGAAATGCACCACGCCATGGCCGAACAGGATTGGCGCCCCTGGGTCGAGGAAGCCAAGGCGGCGCACCTGTCGCCGGCCTACGACCGCCTGCGCGCGCTGCCGCGCCTGTCGCATCTGCCCGGCCTGATCGGCAACCGCGTCGAACTGCTGATCGACGGCGAAGCCACCTTCGCCGCCATCTTCGCAGCCCTGGCCAGCGCCCAGCAGGTGATCCTGCTGCAATTCTTCATCATCCGTGATGACCGCCTCGGCCGGTGCCTGCAAGACGTACTGCTGGAGCGCGCCTCCGCGGGCGTACAGGTGCATGTGCTGTATGACGGCGTCGGCAGCCATTCGCTATCCGCCGCCTTCATCGATCGCCTGCGCCGCGGCGGCGTGCAGATACACGCCTTCCCCACACGCGCCGGGCTGTTCAATCGCTTTCAGCTGAATTTCCGCAATCACCGCAAGATCGTCGTGGTCGACGGCGAGATCGGCTTTCTCGGCGGGCTCAACGTCGGCATCGAATACCTCGGGCAGAAGCCGCCACTGGCGCCCTGGCGCGACACCCACGTCGAGGTGCGCGGCCCCGTGGTGGCCAGCCTGCAGGAAGCCTTCGCCGAAGACTGGTACTGGGCCTGTCAGAAGCTGCCGCCGCTGCTGATGCCGAGCAAGCAGGATGGCCCCGGCCTGCTCTGCCAGGTGATCGCCAGCGGCCCGGCCGACCCGCAGGAAACCTGCTCGCTGCTGTTCGTCGAAGCGATTCATGCCGCGCGCGAGCGGGTGTGGCTGAGTAGCCCGTACTTCGTGCCCGACGAGGCGCTGTTCGCCGCGCTGCGCCTGGCGGTGATGCGCGGCGTGGACGTGCGCCTGCTGCTGCCGTCACGCCCCGATCACCGCATTGTCTATGCTGCCTCCAGCCTCTACGCCTTCGAGGCGCTGCGCGCCGGCGTGCGCATCTTCCGTTATCAACCGGGGTTCCTGCACCAGAAGGCGCTGCTGATCGACCACGATGTCAGCATGCTGGGCAGCGCCAACCTGGACAACCGTTCCTTCCGCCTGAATTTCGAGGTCAACCTGCTGACCTTCGACGAGGGCTTCAACGCCCAGGTAGCGAACATGCTGGAGGAAGACTTCAGCCGCTCACGCGAGCTGGTCAACGCCGACCGGCGCAACCTGCACCGCCTGCAGCAACTGGGCATGCGCGTAGCGCGGCTGATCTCGCCGATTCTCTGAGCCGCGGCTATGGTTAGGATGCCAGCCGCTGTTAGCTGTCAGCGAGAACCCGCCTGCCATGACCAAGTGCTTTGCCCTGCTGCTCTGCCTGTTCGTCCTGCCCGCTCTGGCACAGGAGGAGATTCACGTCGGTGTCGAACTGCAGCCCTATCAGCCTTACTCGGATGTGGAGAACGGCGAATACCGTGGCTATGCACGCGATCTGCTGGACGCCTTCGCCGCCGAGCATGGCTATCGCTTCGTCTACATGCCGCTGCCGGTCAGGCGCCTGCTCGGCGATTTCCTGTCTGGCCGGGTCGACCTCAAGTTCCCCGATCACCCGCAATGGAACGCCGACCAGAAAGCCGGCCATGACATCCACTACAGCGCCCCGGCAGCGCCCTATGTCGACGGCATTCTGGTCAAACCGCAGCATCTCGGTCAGGGCCAGCAGCGCATCGAACTGCTTGGCACGCAGAATGGCTTCACGCCCTGGCCCTACCTGCCGGACATCCGCGCCGGAAAAATCCGCCTGATCCAGGCCAACCAGATCGACTCGTTGCTGCGCATGGCAAGCAGTGACCGCGTCGACGCGGTCTACCTCAACCCCAGGGTAGTAGCCCACCAACTCAGGCAGATGCGTATGGCGGCTGACAGCCTGGTGTTCGACCCAGAGCTGCCGCACGTGGAAGATCACTACTACCTGTCGAGCATCCACCACCCGCAACTGATCGAGGCGTTCAACCGTTTTCTCGAAGAGCGAGCCGAGCTGGTGGGAGAAATCCGCCGTCGCCACGGGCTGTGAGTCGACCCGTGGCGTGGCCGCGGCTCAGTACTTCCAGCTGACGCTCACGCTGGCATTACGCGGGGCGCCGTAGTAGGCCTGAGTCCAGTACAGGCTGCTCAGGTACTTCTCATCAGTGAGGTTGTTGAGGTTGGCCGACACGCTCCAGTTCGGGTCAATGTCGTAGCTGGCCATCAGGTCGACCACGGCGTAGGCATCTTGCTCGGCGATACCGTTGTGAGTGTCATCCTGCCAACGCACAGCAGCGCCAACCTTGAGCTTGTCCATCGCTGGAACACGATAGGTGGCAGCGGTCTTGACCATGTGCTTGGGCGAGTAGGTGACCCCGTGCGAGCCATCGGCATTGGTGATGTCGACGAAGGTGTAGCCCGCATTCAGCTCCAGCCCCTGAATGGGCTGGCCGGAAATCTCGATCTCGTAGCCTTCGCTGGTCAGCCCCTCGACCGCGCGGTAATAGGCGCGGCCACCGATGGTGCCCGCCTGTTGGGCGAAGTTGTCCTGCTCGGTGCGGAATACGGCCAGCGCCACGTTGACCTTGTCATCGAACAGCTCGCCCTTGATGCCCACCTCGTAGTTCACACCCTCTACCGGCTCCAAGCGCGAGCCTGCAGCATTGGTTTTGGTCTGCGGATCGAAGATCTCGGTGTAGCTGGCATAGACCGAGTACTGATCGGTGATGTCGTAGACCACGCCCGCATAGGGCACCACCTTGCCGCTGTCCTTCGAGGTCTTCGCAACGCCGTAATTGGTACCGTTACTTTTCACGTCGACGACACGCGTGCCGGTGATCAGGCTCAAGTTATCGGTCAAGCTCCAGCGCGCGGCACCGTACATGCTCTTCATACGGTCGGTGAAATCGCTGCCGTTGGTGGGCAGATCATTCAGCGGTCTGCCGATGTTGCCATGCCACTGCTCCAGCGGCGGCAGGGCAGTGCCGGTGGTGGAGTCGTAATAGGAGATATCGCTCAGCTCCGAGCGCGACCAACTGGCGCCCAGCGCGGCTTCATGCTGGCGGCCCGCCAGGCTGAACGGGCCGCTGGCCTGTACATCGACGATCAGCTGCTTGTTCTCGTCCTTGTACTCGGACGGATAGCTGAACAGGCCGAGGCCGGTATTCCGATCCGGCGTACCGTACATATAGAACAACGAGCCATCGCCCTTCTTTTCCACTCGCGTCAGTACGGTCTTGGCTTGCCAACCGTTGTCGAAGGTGTGCGCCAGCTCGGCGAACGTGCGGTTTTCCTTGACGTCCCAATAGGCCCAGTCTGAAGAAGTGCTGGTGGAGCGGGAGTAATCGGTCTTCGAGCCATCGGTATAGTTCAGCGGCAAAGCCCCCCACATCGGCGAGTTGGCGTCGCTGGTCTGCAGGGTGTGGCCGAGGGTGAAGACGGTGCGGTCGTCCAGGTCGAACTCCAGTACGCCATGGAACACGTTCTTCTCACGCGAGTAACGGTCGAGGTAGGAGTTCTTGTTTTCGTTGGCGTACACCACGCGCCCACGCACCGTGCCGGCATCGTTGAGCGCGCCGGATACGTCGGTATCGATACGTCGCTTGTCCCAGGAGCCGGCAGTCAGGTCGACGCGCGCCTGCGGTACGACGGTCGGTCGCTTGCGCACGAAATTGACCGTTGCCGACGGGTTGCCGGTGCCGGAAATCAGGCCGTTGGCACCGCGGATGACTTCCACGCGCTCGTACATGGCGGTATCCAGATCGCCCTCGACGTTGCCGTAGACGAAGGGCACGGAGATGCCGTCGTACTGGAAGTTGGTGATATCGAAGCCGCGGGCGGTGTAGTAAGTGCGATCCGTTTCGACTTCCTGCACCTGCACGCCCGGCACGGCCTTGAGTGCATCGTTGACGCTGGTGAGTTTGAAGTCGCGCAGCTGGGCGCCGCTCAGGGTGGAAATCGACTGCGGCGTCTGCCGCGGGGTCAGGTCGAGCTTGGTCGCAGCGCTGCTGGGGGTGGATTTGTAGCTATCGACCTCGGCCACCGTACTGCTGCCAACCACGGTCTGGGCATCGAGCTCGATCTGCTCCTGCTCGGCCAGGGCTTGATTGAAACTGCAGGCGGCCGCAACCGCCACGGCCAGGTGGGTTTTTCTGCTGAACAAGGGACGATCTCCTGATGCGCTGTCGATAGCCGCTGGCAGTCCCTTCGCAGCCGAGTGCCTCCCTGGCAGGCATTTGCCAATCGCAAATGCAAATAATTAGCGACAAAATTCTCGCAGCAGGCATCTCCCTAGTCAATACGAATAATTTACATCTACAGCTGCATTTATTTGCTTTTGAGGGTGCCGCAATCCGCCCCTACCCAACGTGCTCGACTTTCCATGCTGCTCGGCTGGCCGTTGTAAGTGCCTTTGACCTGGGTGGTGAATTCCTTGTCGCTGACGAAACGCGTCTCCCCTTCGCCCTGGGCATCCGGGCAGTTGAAGCGGAATTTCCACAGCGTCGCGCTGCGTTCGAGAATCTCGTTGCTGCAGCCGGAGTCAGGATCGTGCAGGGGGATTTCCTGAGCCTTGATCTGCTCGGCGGTGAGGCACATCTGCACGCCACCGGCACCGAGTTTGATGCCCTGCTCGGCCATCATGTTCTCCATCATCTGCCGCTGTTCGGGCGGCAGGTTCTGCATCTGCGCCAGCATTTCCTCCATGCCGGGCATGGCCTGGCCACCCACCTGCATGTTGTGCGAGCTGACCTCCCAGACACCGGGCTGGAGATCCAGGGCGCTGGCCATGACGGGCGACAGACAGAGAGCGAGCGGGAGGGCGAAACGAAAGATAGGGCGCATGACGGGTCTCCTGGGCAGGTGGTTAGCCAAGCCTAGCAGGCCGCAGATGAACAAAACCCCCACCGGCTCGCGCCGCATGGGGGTTTCCTTCTTTTGATCCGGCACTTGTGGCGCCGGAAGCCTGAGTCCGCTCTGGCGAACCTAGCCCGCGTCAGCCGCAGGGGAGCTCAGCTCACAGCTCCAGAGTTCCAACGCCGGCTGGCTCGCTTGTGGCGGGCCGAGCCAATCGCTCATCGGGCGACAACGCTGGTTGAAACACAGTTGGTAATCCCCAGCTTCAGGCGTACGCCCGACTCGCAGGGGTTGCAAAGGCGGTAGCTGACGCTGGTAGTGCCAGCTGCCATTGCGCAGTTCGGCGCCGTCGGGAATTTCCATTCCGGCGCCGGAACCCTTGACCCGCGCCTCGCCGAGGACCAGGCCCTCGGCGGTGACGCGGTAATCCTCTTCCCAGCGCACCTTCTCGATGGTGTGGGTCCAGGCCAGGGTGAAGGCCGGCGTGGGCAACTCTGCCCATACCGCGCCGGCCAACCCCAGGCACAGGCCGATCACGCCGTCGCCGCCTCGGCACGACGAGCGCGCCAGACGTGTTGAGCGATGAAGATGGCGCTGAGGGCAAAGCCGATTTCGTCGCTGATCGGTGTGGCCAGGATCAGGCTGGCGCCGGCGGCAAAGCCCAGGGCACGCTCCCACCAGCTCAGCTTGGCCTGCAGGAAGCCGGTGAACACCGCGCCCCAGATGCCGATGGCCAGCAAGGCCTTGAGGCCCACGTAGACGGTCGCCAGCAGGCTGTCGCCCTGCAGCATCAGCGCCGGCGAGTAGACCGCCATATAGGGCACGACGAAGCCGGCCACGGCGATGCGCACCGCCCACAGGCTGATCTTCAGACCACGCTCCTTGGCGATCGGCGCGGCGGCGAAGCAGGCCAGCGCCACCGGCGGAGTGAGGTCGGCCATGATGCCGAAGTAGAAGACGAACATGTGCGAGACGATCAGCGGCACGCCCAGTTCCAGCAGGGCCGGCGCGGCAATCGAGCTGGTGATGATGTAGTTGGGGATGGTCGGAATGCCCATGCCCAGCACCAGACAGGTGAGCATGGTCAGCACCAGCGACAGGAACAGGTTGTCCTGGCCGATGGCGAGGATGTAGCCGGCGAAGGTGGAGGCCACCCCGGTCAGCGACACCACACCGATGATCACCCCGACCAGGGCACAGGCGATACCCACCGGCACCGCGTGACGCGCACCTTCGACCAGCGCGTGCAGGCACAGGGTCAGGGTTTCGCGACCGCCCTTGACGAACCAGCAGACCGCCACCAGCGCCGCGATGACGCCGAACACCACGCCGATACCCAGCTGGAAGAAGCCGGCGCAGAGCACACCGAGGGCGATCCAGAAGGCGAAGCGCATGACCTTGGACGAGACCCGCAGGATGATCGCCGAACCGAGGATGACCATGGCGGTCAGCGCCAGACCAACAGTGCCGGAGAACAGCGGGGTACGTCCGGAGAACAGCAGGTAGATGAGGATGAACAGCGGGATCAGCAGGAACCAGCGTTCACGCACGGCACGCCATGGATTCGGGCATTCGTCCTTGGGCAGGCCGCGCAGGTTGGCGCGTTTGGCCTCCAGGTGGACCATCCAGAACACCGAACCGAAGTACAGCAACGCCGGGATCAGCGCGGCCTTGGCCACTTCGAAGAAGGGTACGTTGATGGTCTCGGCCATGATGAAGGCCACGGCGCCCATGATTGGCGGCATGATCTGGCTGCCCATCGACGAGGTCGCCTCGACGCCACCGGCGAAAGCCGGGCGATAACCGAAGCGTTTCATCAGCGGGATGGTGAACTGGCCGGTGGTGACCACGTTGGCCACGCCGGAACCGGTGATGGTGCCCATCAGTGCCGAGGACACTACCGATACCTTGGCCGGGCCGCCGACCTTGTGGCCGAACAGACCCATGGCGAAGTCGGTGAACAACTTGATCATCCCGGCTTGCTCAAGGAAGGCGCCGAACAGGATGAACAGGAAGATGTAGGTGGCCGAGACGTAGGTCGGGGTGCCGTACAGGCCTTCGGTGCCGAACGACAGCTGGTTGACGATCTGATCGAGGCCGTAGCCGCGATGCATCAGGTCACCCGGCAGGTACTGACCAAGCATGCCATAGGCGAGAAACAGCGCGCAGATGATCGGCAGGGCGATGCCCATGACCCGGCGCGCGGCTTCGAATACCAGCACGATCAGAACCAGGCCGACGATCATGTCGCTGGTGGTCATGTCGCCGGAACGCTGGATCAGGTCCGCCTCGAAGTACCACTGATAGATCGCAGTGGCCATGCCGGCAAGGCCCAGCAGCCAGGCCACTGGCTGCCACGGACGACCCTTGCCAAGCGCCGGAAAGCTGATGAACACCAGCAACAGCAGGAAGCCGACGTGCACGGCACGCAGTACCTGAGTGGATACCGGGTGAAAGGCCGCGGTGACAATCTGGAAGATGGAGAACAGCAGCGCGACGGCAAAGAGTGCCTTCGGCCAGTCGGACGGGCTGGCGGCCAGGCCGTTGTTTTGTTCACTCATGGAGTGCAAACCTCATGACTACTTCGATACGGAGACAGAGTCGCCAACAAAACCTACCGTCCATGAACGCCGGTTTTATTCGCGATTCTGTGAAGACCAGACCGCGGCGCAAGCGCCACGGTCCGAGCCGTCATTACAGCGCGCCGGCTTCCTTGTAGAAGCGCTCGGCACCCGGGTGCAGCGGGATCGGCAGGTTCTTGGTGGCGCTTTCCAGCTTGATGTCCTGAGCGGCGGAGTGAGCGGTGCCCAAGCGGCCGAGGTTGTCGAACATCAGCTTGGTCATCTGGTAGGCCACTTCGTCGGAGACGCCTTCATGGCTGACCAGGATGTTGGTGATGGCCACGGTAGGTACGTCGGCGTCCTGGCCGTCGTAGGTGCCGGCCGGAATGGTGGCAGCCTCGTAGGCGGCGTTGTCGATCTTCGCGGTCACTTCGGCCGGGATGGCGACGAAGCTGATCTTCATGGTCGAGGCCAGGTCACGGATGGCGGCCATGCCCAGACCGGAGGACTGCAGAGTGGCGTCCAGCTGACGGTTCTTGATCAGCTCGACCGACTCGGCGTACGGCAGGAACTCGACCTTGCCCATGTCCTTGTAGGTCAGGCCAGCGGCTTCGAAGATGGCGCGAGCGTTGAGCTCGGTGCCGGACTTCGGCGCGCCCACGGAGATGCGCTTGCCCTTGAGGTCTTCCAGGGTCTTGATGCCGGATTCGGCGTTGGCAACGATCTGGATGTAGTTCGGGTAGGTACCGGCGATGGCGCGGATCTTCTTCAGCGGCGCCTTGAAGCCAGCGTCTTCGACGCCGTTCCAGGCATCGGCGACCGAGTCACCGAGGGCGAAGGCCAGCTCACCGCGACCGGCTTCGAGCAGGTTGAGGTTTTCCACCGACGCCTTGGTCGCCTGGACCGAGGTCTTGGAGCCCTCGATGCCGTTGCTGTAGAGCTGCGAAAGGGCCACGCCAATCGGGTAGTACACACCGCTGGTACCGCCAGTGAGCACGTTGATGAAGGTCGGGGCAGCAAGCACTGCGGTGCTGGCAGTGATGGCCGCGGCAGCGGCGAACAGGCTGAGTTTCTTGGTCAGTCGCATGGAAGTATCTCCGTCGTTGTTATTGGCTGTATGCAGAGTTTCACTCTAGACGACGCCACACAGGCGGCGTCGGCGTTGCGCGATCAGCAGCGCAGGGTGCAACGTTGGACAAGAGCCGCGGCGGGCGCGGTAGGAAGGCGGCCCATGCACGGCAGCGAGTGCGGCATGGCGCGAGGGGCATGGCAGTTCATGGGCTGACCTCTTGTCGTTGTTATGGTCGCCACGTCGGCAAGATGCTGCGCGGCTGTAACTGTCATAGCAGATGCCGTGCCAGGGCCTGGAAAGCCCGAGATAGAGGGGTTACATCTAAAGACCAATGGGTCATTGAGCGGGAAATCGCCTACACCTGTGACAGGGTCGGCAAAATTCCGCTTACTGAGGTAGGCAGGTGCAATCCCGAGAGCGGATGACCCCGTAGGAGCCCGCTTGCGGGCGATCATCTGTAAGAACATCGCCGGCAAGCCGGCTCCTACAGTAAGTCGGCGCTGGCTTATTCCTCGCCGCCAGGCAGGTAATCACCGCGCGCCAGGCCATGGCGCTGCATCTTCTCGTTGAGGGTGCGGCGCGGCAGTTGCAGCATTTCCATCACCGCGGCGATGTTGCCCTGGCACTGCAGCAAGGCGTTGTGCAGGCACTGCGCCTCGAAGGCTTCCATCTGCTGCGCCAGCGCCTGGCCGGCAAAGCGTTCGGCCGGCGGCGGGCTGGACAGCCCCAGGGCATGGCGCTCGGCGGCGTTGATCAGCTCACGGACGTTGCCCGGCCAGTCATGGCCGAGCAACCGAGCAAGTTCGCTCGGCGCCAGTGGCGGCGCTTCGCGCCCATGACGCAGCGCCGCCTCATGGGCGAAATGCTCGAACAGCAGCGGAATGTCCTCGCGGCGCTCGCGCAGCGGCGGAATATGCAGGGTAGCGACGTTCAGGCGGTACACCAGGTCCTCGCGGAAACGCCCGGCCTTGACCTCGTCGAGCAGATCCGGCTTGGCCGCGCTGATCACCCGCAGATCGACCTGGATGCTCTTGTTCGAGCCGAGGCGTTCCAGGGTCTTTTCCTGCAGCACGCGCAGTAGTTTGACCTGTTGCGCCAGCGGCAGACTCTCCACCTCGTCGAGAAACAGGGTACCGCCATCGGCATGCTCGATACGACCGATGCGCCGTGCCTGGGCGCCGGTAAAGGCGCCGCTCTCGTGACCGAACAGCTCGCTTTCGAAGATGGTCTCGGGAATCGCCGCACAGTTCAGCGCGGCGAAGGCCTTGCTGGCACGCGGACTGAAATCGTGCAGGCTGCGCGCCACGCGCTCCTTGCCGCTGCCGGTCTCGCCGCGAATGAGCACGTTCACCGAGGTGCCGGCCAGTTCGAGGATCTGCCGCCGCAGGTTTTCCATCGGCCGCGAAATGCCGATCAGTTGGCTCTCGATACGGCCCTTGTCGGCCACCTGCCGACGCAGTTGGCGGTTCTCGCAAACCAGCCGGCGCTTGTCCAGCGCGCGGCGCACGCTGTCGAGCAGACGCTCGGGGGTGAAGGGTTTCTCGATGAAGTCATAGGCACCCTGACGCAGCGCCTGCACCGCCATGGGTACATCGCCATGACCGGTGACCAGGATCACCGGCAGGTCGCTGTCGACCTCCAGCAACTTGTCGAGCAATTGCAGGCCGTCACTGCCGGGCATACGCACATCGCTGACGACGATGCCGGGGAAGTCGCGATCGACCAGAGCCAAGGCTTCGGCCGCACTGGCGCAGGTACGCACGTCGAAACCGGACAGTTCCAGCCACTGCTGTACCGCCTCGCGAATCGCCGCTTCGTCGTCGACCACTATGACCTGAGCGCTCATGGCACCTCCTCTTGAGAACGGCGGGCAGTGTAGCCCGACGAATACGATCCGGGGGAGCGACCGGTGCGCACCGCGCACACTACGATCAGGCAGCGCCGCGCAGCGAGCACCAACCCACCCCAGGCCCACCGATATGCCCCGTGTAGGAGCCGGCTTGCCGTCGATAGGCCTTTGTGGCGCGGAGCATCGCCCGCAAGCGGGCTCCTACAAGGCCTACGCGCAGCAATCCGGGTTACGGCGCGGCGGGCAAACGCAAGGTAAACACCGCACCCAGCTCACCGTTATGCGCCTCCAGCGTGCCGCCGAGATCGCGCACGATACCGTAGGACACCGCCAGCCCAAGCCCCAACCCCTGCCCCACCGGTTTGGTGGTGAAGAAGGGTTCGAACACACGACCGAGGGTTTCTTCGGCAATACCGCCGCCACTGTCCTCGACGCTGAGCAGGCAGCCATCGCCTTCACGGGCGATGCGTACCAGGAGGATGCGCGTCTCGCTCTCGGCCATGGCATCGAGGGCGTTGTGCAGCAGGTTGAGGATCACCTGTTCGATGCGGATGGCATCGCCAAGCACTTCGGCCTCGTCGTCTATCTGCGTGCGCAGCTCCACCTGCTCGCTGCGCATACGCGGCGCCAACAGCTGCAGGGCCTGCTCCAGCACATCACCGAGGCACAGGCGCTCGCTGAGGCCGGCCGGGGTCTTGCGGGCAAAGGTCTTGAGGTGGCCAGTCAGCGCCGCCATGCGCTGCAGCAGGCCATCGATACGCTGCAGACCGTCGCGCACAGCTTCCGGCCGACCACTGTCGAGCAGCAGGCGCAGGCTGCCGAGCTGCATCTGCAGGGCGGTCAGCGGCTGGTTGATCTCATGCGCCAGGGCCGCCGACATCTGCCCCAGCGCGGCCATCTTGGCGGCATGTACCAAGCCGTCCTGGGCTTCGCGCAGCTCGGCGGTGCGCAGCGCCACCTCGCGCTCCAGGCGCTCGCGGATGCCGGCCTGCAAACGCTGGTTCTTGCGCCGCTGGGCGAGGAACAACAGCAGGAAAGCGAAGGTCATCCATACCCCGGCAGCAGCCAGGCGATAGCTACGCACGCTGTCCGCCAGACCGACCGGCTCGCTGAGCAGATGCAGGTTCCAGCCCTCTTCGGGCATGTGCAGACGCTGCCAGAGATAGTCGCGATTACCGTCGGGGCCATCGACGCGTGCCCAGTCCGCATCGTCGTCGATGTGCCGATGCACCTGATGCGCCAGCGGCTGCAGCGCCTGCTCGGCGTAGCGGCGCACCTCCACCAGTTCGGCGCGCGCCTGTTCGTCGAGTGGCTGCAGAGCGCGGAAACGCCAGACCGGCTTGTTGCTGAGGATCACCACCTGATAGCTGTCGGCGACCAGCAGCACGCCGGGCTGGCCGACCCATTCGCGCTGCAGGTCTTCCAGCTCCAGCTTGACCACCAGCACGCCGAGCAGCTCGCCCTTGGCATCGCGCACCACGTGGGAGAGGAAATAGCCGGGAATACCGGTGGTCACGCCCACCGCGAAATAGCGTGCGCCGCCATCGCGCAGGGCGTTCTGGAAATAGGGACGGAAGGCGTAGTTGTTACCGACAAAGCTGCTCCAGTCGCGCCAGTTGCTGGCCACCAGGGTTTCGCCCTGGGCATCGAGCAGGTACAGCACGGTGGAGCCGGCGGCCGCGTTGAGCCGCTCCAGGCGCTGGTTCAGCGCCTGGCGGAGCTGACGATCATGCGGCGCGCGCAGCAGGCTGCGAATGTCGCTGTCCAGCGCCAGCACTTCCGGTACCGAGCTGAAGCGCTCGACCAGGGTGCGAATCGACTGGGCATAGAGCTGCAACTGCCCGCGCGCCTCGACGCTGCGCTCGTCCCAGGCGCGCTGCTCGGCATGCCGTCCACCGAGCCAGAGACTCAGCAGCAGACCGGCGAGAATCGCCAGAACGGTGAACAGTACGCGGTAACGATGCTGTTGCGGCAAGGGCATAGGCGGCTCGCGGGATCAATACGAGCCGCATGTTACTCCATCACGAATACAGGTCAGCACGGGTCCACGGCAGATCATGACCGCCGTCATCGCGCGGTTTCACCGCCAGGATCTGATGCAGGTTCATCCAGCCATGCTGGAAACCGTACGCGCAGCCGGCCAGGTACAGGCGCCAGATACGCAGGGACTTTTCCGGTACCCACTGCGCGGCCTTCTGCAGCTGCCGCTCCAAGCCCTGGCTCCACAGCTGCAAGGTGCGCGCGTAGTGCAGGCGCAAGCTCTCGACATCAACGATCTCCAGCCCGACCTCGCTGATCGCCTTGCTGATGGTCACCAGGTGCGGCAGCTCGCCCTGCGGGAACACGTAGCGGTCGATGAACTCACCCGCACCACGGCCGACCGGACGACCATCGGTGAAGCGTGAGGTGATGCCATGGTTCATCACCAGGCCGCCGGCCTTGACCGCACCGAACAGACGCTGGCAGTACAGCGGCAGGTTGGCGTGGCCGACGTGCTCGAACATGCCGACGCTGACCACCTTGTCGAAGCGGCCGTCCTGCGGCAGGTCACGGTAATCCAACAGCTCCAGGGTCACGCGCCCTTCCAGGCCCTCCTCGGCCACGCGCTGCAGGCCCAGCTCCAGCTGCGCCTGACTGAGGGTGATGCCATAGACCTCGACGTCGAACTCGCGCGCGGCAAAACGCGCCAGGCCGCCCCAGCCGCAACCGACGTCGAGCAGCCTGTCACCCGGTTGCAGGCGCAGCTTGCGGCACAGGTGGCGCAGCTTGGCCTGCTGGGCCTGGTTCAGGTCTTCCTGGCCGGTTTCGAAGTAGGCGCAGGAGTAGACCATGTCGCGGTCCAGCCACAGTCGGTAGAACTCGTTGGACAGGTCGTAGTGGTAGCTGATGGCCTCGGCGTCGCTGCGTTTGTCGTGGGCGGCGTATCGCTCAGCTGGCGTGGATTCATCCCCGAGCAGCGCCGTACTCAGCGCATCGCCAACCTCGATGGCCTCTTCGATGGGGCCTTCCAGATCCACCCGTCCCTCGACATAGGCAGCGCCCAATGCATCCAGGCTGGGATGGGCCAATTGCGTGACCAGCGAGGGATCCTTCACCACCAGCGTCACCCTGGGTTTGGGCCCAAGGTCGATCTGCTTGCCGTCCCACAGTTTCAGGCGCAGCGGCAGTCGTAGATCACGAAGTGCGGTGGGCAATTGCGCGAGCATGGGCATCCCTCCTGGCCAGGAGTCTGTGTTACAGAGACTAGCTTAGATGACCTTTGCGCCCTTGCAGCAGTTCGATCCTGGCGACTAGCGGCGCCTGAGCAGGGCCACGAAGAACGCCCCGCCAATGGCGGCGGTGACGATGCCGATGGGCAGATCCTGCGGTGCCAGCCAGGTGCGCGCGGCGACATCGACCCAGACCAGGAACAGCGCCCCCAGCAGCGCCGCCACCGGCAGCACGCGACGATGCTCGGCACCGACCAGAAAGCGCGCCACGTGCGGCAGCATCAGCCCGACGAAACCGATGGCGCCGGACAGCGATACCAGCACGCCGGTGAGCAGCGAGGCCACCACGAATACCAGCAGGCGCACCCGGCGTGGCTCCAGGCCCAGGCTCACCGCGCTCTGCTCGCCGGCCATCAGCGCATTCAGCGCGCGACCCAGGCCGAGCAGCACGGCCAGCGCCAGCGCCAGGCACAGCGCCGGCAGCCAGAGCAGTTCCCAGCGCGCCAGGCCGAGGCCACCGAGCATCCAGAACAGCACCGAGCTGGCCGCATGCGGGTTGCCCAGGTACAGCAACAGATTACTTGCCGCCATCATCACGAAGGATACCGCCACGCCGGCCAGCAGCAGGCGCTCACTGTGCAGCCGACCACCGCGGCTGGCGATGGCCAGCACCAGCAGCATGCTCGCCATGGCGCCGACGAAGGCCGCCAGCGGCAGGCTGAGCATCCCGGCGAACTCGCCCAGGTAAAGCACCACGAGCACCGCACCGAAGGCTGCGCCAGAGCTGACGCCGAGCAGGTGCGGGTCGGCCAGCGGGTTGCGCGTTACCGCCTGCAGCGCCGTACCCACCAGCGCCAACCCGGCGCCGACCAGCGCGCCGAGCAGCACCCGTGGCGCGCGCAGTTGCCAGACGATGCTGTCCTGGCCAATGCTCACCGCCACTGCGGGCTCGATGCCGAACAGCTGCCGAGCGAGTATTGCCAGCACGCGCTCCAGCGGCACCTGAGCCGCACCGAAGACCAGCGACAGCGCACAGGACAGCGCCAGCAATACCGCCAGGCCGAGCAGCAGCAAGCGAAAACGCGTCACTGCGGGAAGGCCTCGGGATGCAGCGCGGCAGCCAGCACTTCGATGGCGGCGACGTTGTCCAGGCTCGGTGTGACGGCGAGATAGGAGAGCACCACGAAGCGCTGCTGGCGAATCGCCGTGACGCCCTGCAGCGCCGGATGCTGCAGGAGAAAATCGCGCTTCTGCGCCGCCGTGCGCTCACCATAGTCGACGATCAGGATCAGCTCCGGGTCCTGCTCGACCACGGCCTCCCAGCCCACCTGCATCCAGTTGGCCGCTACGCCGTCCATCACGTTGCGCCCACCGGCCGCGGCGATCAGCGACTGCGGTATGCCCAAACGGCCGGCACTGAAGGGCAGGTCCTCGCCGCTGTCGTAGACGAACACTCGCGGCCGCGTCGGTTGCTCACCGAGCTGCGCGCTTACCGCCGCTACCCGCGCCTGCATGCCCTGTACCAGGGTCTCGGCACGATCCTCGACGGCGAAGATGCGGCCGAGATTGCGCAGGTCGGTATAGACATCGTCCAGGCTGGCGACGCGCTTGGGCATAACGTGCGCGCAGGACTCGCTCAGCTCGTACACCGGGATGCCGAAACGCGCCAGGCTGGCCGGGGTGACCTCGCCGCCGATGCGCATGCCGTAGTTCCAGCCGGCGAAGAAGAAGTCGGCGTCGGCATCGAGCAGATTCTCCAGCGACGGATAGCGTGCGGCCAGTTCGGGCAGCCCGTCGAGCTGCGCCTGCATGGCCGGCTCGACGGTTTTCCAGCCGCTGATGCCGCTGTAGCCGACCATACGCTGCCTCAGGCCGAGGTCCAGGAGCATGGCGGTCAGGGTGATGTCGTGGCTGACCGCACGCTGCGGCGGTCGCTCGATGGTGAGTTGGCGATCGCAGCTGGTGACGGTGACGGCCCAAGCGGGACTGGCCAGCGCCAGCAGGATCGCACCAATGAGTGTAGGAGCGAGCTTTGCTCGCGAAGCTTCTGTCGCTCCCCAGGGTTCGCGAACAGAGCTCGCTCCTACAGACGCAACCGTGCGTAAACGCTTCATCAAACAATCCAGGTAATGCGCGGATGACCCGCCAGTGGATGGGTATCGACCAACGCCTGCAGGCCGAACACCTGCTGCAGCAACTCGGCGGTCAGCACCTCGGCAGGCGTGCCGATGGCCACCAGACGGCCCTGGTCGAGCACGCAGAGGCGGTCGCAGAAGGCCGCCGCCAGGTTCAGATCATGGAAGCTGGCCAGGGTCGCCAGGCCCAGCGCCTTGATCTGGCCCAGCAGTTCGAGCTGGTAGCGCGGGTCGAGGTGGTTGGTCGGCTCGTCGAGGATCAGCACTTGCGGCTGCTGTACCAGGGCACGGGCGAGCAGAGCGCGCTGCTTCTCGCCACCCGAGAGGCAGGCGAAGGGCTGCTGCGCCAGGTCGCTCAAACCGACACGGGCCAGCGCCTCATCCACCAGGCGCCGATCTTCGACATCGTCACCATCGAACAGCCCCTTGTGCGGCGTACGGCCCATGGCCGCCACCTCGTGCACGCGCAGGCCGAAGTCCTGCGGAAATTCCTGCAGCACCACGGCCACGCGCTGCGCACTCCAGCGCGGCGGGCGCTGCCACAGCGCCTCGCCGTCCAGCTTGACCTGGCCGGCGCTGGGCCGCTGGAAGCGATAGGCGCAGCGCAGCAGGCTGGTCTTGCCGCTGCCGTTGGGGCCGATCAGCCCCAGCAGCTCGCCATCGCCGACGTCCAGGTCGATGCCCTCGAGCAGCGGACGCTGGCCGTCGGGCGACCAGGCCAGCGCCTGAATACGCAAACGCGGAGTCATCAGAAGCTGTAATCCGCGGTGACGAAGAACGAACGCGGCGCTCCCAGGTACCACTGCTCGCCGTCGCTGCTGGCGGTGGTGGCGTACTGGCGGTCGAACAGGTTGTTCAGCTCCAGGCCCAGGCGCACGTCCGGCAACGCCTGCCAGGCGATGTTGGCGTCGACCACGGTGTAGCCAGGCGCCTTGGCGGTGTTGGCCGTATCGGCATAACGCGCATCGACATAACGCGCGCCGATACCGGCATCCACGCCGCCACCAAGCGCCTTGTTCAGCCACAGGTTGGCGGTGCGCTTGGGCACGTCGGTCGGGCGATTGCCGCTGCGGTCGCCACCACCTTCGATGAAGTCGTCGTACTCGGCACGCACCAGGGCGGCGTTGGCCGACACTTGCCAGCCCTGGCCCAGCGCCAGTTCCAGCGAGACCTCCAGGCCATCGGAGGATTGCTGGCCGATCTGCTCGGTGGGCGAGGTCGGGGTTGTGCGGCTGAGCAGCTTCTTCTTGACGATATGGTAGGCGGCCAGCGTCCACTCGCCCTGCCCGCCCCAGAACATCTGCTTGAGGCCGATCTCGCTCTGCCTGGCTTCGCTCAGATCGAACTGCTGCTGAGTCGGGTTCAGAGTCAGCAGATTGTTCACCCCCTCGGTGCTGGTGGCGTACTGACCGTACAGCGACAGTTCGGGGGTCAGGGCGAAGACCAGGCCGGCACGCCAGTTGTCGCCACTGAGGCTGCGGTCGACGCTGCTGCCATCGATCAGGTTGTCGCGCTGGATATGCACCTGATCACGGCGCACCCCGGTGACCAGCGACAGGCGCTCGGTCAGCTGGGTACGGTTCTCGGCGAACAGCGAGAACTGCCGCGCCAGGTTGCGCTCACGCGGGCCGTAGCCGAGCGGGTCGGTGCTCTGGTACTGACCGCCGCCGGAGCCGGCCAGCGGCACGCTGTCGCTGAAGCTGCTGGCGAAATCGTGCTGGCGGGCGAAGTGGATGCGGTTGTAATCCACACCGACCACCGTGCGGCTATCGAGGCCGAACAGGGCGTGATAGAGGGTGAAGGTCTGGCGGTCGCCGACCTGCTCCTGGGTGTGCTTGATCCGGTAGAACTCGCTGCGCTCGACCGTATCACCCGGCTGCCAGCGATAGGCCTCGGCATTGCGCCAGTAGCGCTGGGTCTTGATGTAGTAGAGCTGGTTGCTGGCGCTGAGCGCGTCGTTGATGCGCCAGTCCGTCACCAGGCGGGTGATCTGGTCGTTATAGCGGATATCCGCGTCGGCGACGTTGTAATTGCGCTCGCGGATGCTCTCGCGGTACTTGCCGGCCACCAGCGGCGTGCCGAGATAACGTATCGGGCTCTGGTCGCCATGGTCGTGGGACAGGGTGAAGCTCAGGTCGTCATGGGCGTCCCAGCGCAGGGCGGCGCTGAGCGCCAGGCTGTCCGAATCACCGCGGTCGACCCAACCATTGCTGGCCTGCTGATTGATGTTGAAGCGGTAGCTCAGTTCGTCACTCAGCGAACCGCCGCTGTCCAGCGCAGCCTGACGGCGGTCGTCGCTGCCGTAGCCGAGGCGCAGCTGGTTGCGGATCTCGCCGGCGAAGGGCTTCTTCGGCACCACGTTGATCACCGCGCCGGTGGCGCCCTCACCATAGAGCACCGAAGCCGGGCCGCGCAGCACGTCGATGCGCGCTACAGACCAGGTGTCCACCGGGAAGGTCACGGTGCCGGCGCCGACGTACTGGCGGGTGCCATCGTACAGCTGCATGGTCGCCGAATGGCCAGTGAAGCCGCGCGCCGACAGCGCGGTGCCGCCATTGCCGGGCGAGCCGATGCTGCTGATACCCGGCGTGCGGGTCACGGCTTCCTGCACCGTGAGGTTGTTGCGCCCACGTACCTCGGCGCCGCTCAGGCTGCTGGTGCTGGCCGGTGTTTGCAGGGCCGAAAGCTCCAGGCGGGAGCCGGACGTGGTGGGTGTATGCAGATCGCTCTCGCCTTCCTCGGCAGCGTGTGCCTGGACGGTGACGGCAGGGAGATCGACATGAGATTCGCTGGCCATGGCCACACCGCCGACCAGCAGCGCGAATGGCAGGGAGCAGAGGCGTAGAAGGTGCTGCACGTGAGTGATTCCGGATCTTCCAGGAGAGTCGTCAGGACGCTCCAGGCTCCGGGTGTACGCGTTGAAGGCGGTCAGCCTTGACGCTTCGCAGTTGGTGCCTGAGGCGATAATGTTATTGTTATAACATAACATTATCGTTTTTCGCAGGTAGCCTGAAACGGGCTCACGCCCTTCGTTCAGGCATGCAGAAGAGAGGTTCTTGTAGCGGAAATGGCGCGCCATATTGCTTCCATCGCAAAGAGAAAAGGCACGGCAATCCGATGGAAATGCGCAACAGCAGACAGGGGCACGGCGGCGCCCTACTGGAGTCAACGCCCGCCCACCGCGGGTTGCCAGACACAAACGACTCCAGGCCGGTCTCCGGGCTTGCGAGGGTCATGAACGCATCGCCTTCCCATGCGCGGGGCGCACAGTGGCGTATCGATGCGATCGCTCGCTTACCGTTGCGGGGGCAGCGTCGGACTTCAACCGACTTCCCGTTTCACCTCACGCGCGGCGGCGTGAGACACCTGAAGCGGGGCGGATATGACCACCCACACCCGCTCAAGTCAAGGCGCGGGGGGAATTGTGGGAGGCGCTTTAGCGGCGATTGCTTGTAGCTTGAATTGGCCGCAGGCGTAATCCGAGTTGCTAATTGTTGCCCTGCTCATCGATACGCAACTCCGGCAATGCCCTGCCCGCCACCAGGCGCTCATCAACCAGGCGAATCACCGCCGCCTCGTCCTTGATGCCGTACCACTCGCCCTGTGGATAAAGGCTCGCGGTCGGCCCCAGGTCGCAGGGGAACTGGCACTGACTGCGGGTGATATGCACACCGCCTTCGCACTCCAGCTTGCCGGCGGCCTTGAGCCGCTGACGCAGGGTTTTCCAAAGGCCCAGCGCGCCCTTGCGCGTGCAGCGCGGGCCGTTGCACAGCAGCAGGCGCTGCGCATGTGGAGGGATCTGCGACCAGGCGTGATGCGCAGGAACGGGCGGCACGTCACTGCAGGGCAGATGCTCTTCGCGATGCGCCAGCAGTGCGCTCAGGCCATCGAGCCAGGTGTCCTCCAGCGCCGTGCAGACCACGAACACCTCGGCTCCGGCGCCGCGTTCGGCGATGCGCTCGCGCAGCCAATCACGGTGCGCAGCATCGGCGCGCGGCTCCAGATCGACCACTAGCAGTGGTCGCGGCGCCGCAGCGATGGCCTGCCAGAAGCCATCCTGCTCGCTGTCGTGCAGATGCGCCTCACCCAGCAACGCTTCGACGCGCTGCTGCAGACGCTCGGACGATGCCCCACGACCCAGGCCGGGGCCGATAAACAGAACGCGGACGTAGGGGGGTTGGCTCATGACGGTCTCCAGAACGGGCCGGCAGTCTAGCAGCGCGTCGTGGTCCGGAGGCAATCCGGCGGGTGATAGAAGGCCCGGTGCGCGCGGCGTACCCTACAGAATCAGCGCAGGCGTAGGGCGGGTGCAACCCGCCAGGCCGGCGTTGGCGGGTTTCACCCGCCCTACAGGGACAGCGCCTCGTAGAGAGCGTCCAACTCCGCGAACTCACACGTTACCGCCGGCAACTGCGGGCGACGCAACAGCAAAACCGGCAATCCAAGCTCACGGGCGACCTGCAACTTCGGCTCGGTGGAGGCGCTGCCACTGTTCTTGCTCACCAGCACGTCGCAGCGCAGGCGCGCGAACAGTGCGCGTTCCTCCTCCAGGGAGAACGGCCCGCGTGCGCCGATCACCTCTGCGCGCGGCGGCGCCGGCTCGGCCTGCAGGCAGCGCACCGTCCAGTGCTGGTGCGCGGGAATCTCGTGCAAATGCGCCAGCGGCTCGCGCCCGGAGGTGAAAAACGGCCGTTCGAAAGGCGCCAGCGCACGGGTCAGTTCATCCCAGCCTTCCACCTCGCGCCAGTCGTCACCCGGGCCCGGTTGCCAGCCAGGGCGCCGCAATGCCCAGCATGGCACGCCCGCCAGTTCTGCAGCGCGGGCCGCGTTATGGCTGATCTGCGCCGCATAGGGGTGGGTCAGATCCAGCAGCAGCTCGATGCCTTCGCGGTCGATAAAGGCCGCCAGGCCTTCGGCACCGCCAAAGCCGCCGACGCGCACGCGGCAGGCCAGGTCATCCGGCACGCGACCAAGGCCGGCCAGGCTGTAGATGGTTTCCGACCCCAGTCGACGCGCCAGACGCAGCGCCTCGGTGGTGCCACCGAGCAACAGGATGCGTGCGCTCAAGGTTTGCGCACCGCCAGCAGGGTGATCGGCAGCGCCGCACGCCAGGTGTCGAAGCCGCCCAGCGGCTGTGCCTGGGCCACGGTAAGACGCAGCAGCTCGCCGCCATTCTGTTCGCGGAAGGCGACCAGCGCCGCCTCGCTTTGAATGGTCACGGCATTGGCCAGCAGGCGTCCGCCGGACTTGAGCGCGGCCCAGCAGTCATCCAGTACACCGGGTACGGTGACGCCACCGCCGATAAAGATCGCATCCGGTGCCGGCAGCCCGTCCAGCGCCTCGGGCGCATGCCCGGCGACCAGCTGCAGACCAGGTACGCCGAGGGCATCGCGGTTGTGGCGGATATGATCCTGACGGCCCTCGTTGGCCTCGATGGCGATAGCGCGGCAGGCCGGGTGCGCGCGCATCCACTCGATGCCGATGGAGCCACAACCGGCGCCGACATCCCACAGCAGCTCGCCGGGCAGCGGCGCCAGCCGCGCCAGGGTGACCGCGCGCACGTCACGCTTGGTCAGTTGGCCGTCGTGACGGTAGGCCTCGTCAGGCAGACCACAGGTCGGTGGCAACAGTTGTGCCCCGGCGTCGGCCAGGCACTCCACGGCCAGCTGGTTGAGGTCAGCGCCGCGCGGCAGGTCCCAGCTCGCGGCCAGGCCCTCGATGCGGCGCTCGTCGGGGCCGCCAAGGTGCTCCAGCAGAGTCAGACGACTGGCGCCGAAACCGCGTGCGCACAGGGCTGCGGCGACCTGCGCGGGGGTGTCACCATCAGCGCTCAACACCAGCAGGCGCGTACCGGGATAGAGACGGGCATTGAGCGTGGCCAGCGGCCGGCCGACCAGCGACAGCACCTCCACCTCCTGCAGCGGCCAGCCCAGACGCGCCGCCGCCAGCGACACCGAAGACGGCGCAGGCAACACCTGCAACTCGTCGGCCGGCAGCTGGCGCGCCATGCTGGCACCAACGCCATAGAACATCGGATCACCGCTGGCCAGCACGCACACCGCCTCGCCGCGTCGGGCCAGCAACGGCTGTAGATCGAAGGGGCTGGGCCAGGTTTCCCGCTCGCCGCTGATGCACGGCGGCAGCAGCGCCAGCTGGCGCGGCGCGCCGACGATACGGGTGGCCGCCAGCAAGGCGCGACGCGCGGCCTTGCCCAGGCCGGGGTAGCCGTCTTCGCCGATGCCGACCAGGGTCAACCAGGGTTTCATCCAATGTCCTCACACAGGCCCGACGGAGCGCCTGTCCGCGCTCCGGGCAAAGCGGGCATAATAGCGCCTTCGTCGGTGCCCTTGAGTCGATACGACTCAGTAAAGGGCCTAAGGAAACTCTGAAATAGTCGTCATTCCCGCGCAGGCGGGAATCCAGAATCTCAGTACTACCTGGGCTCCCGCCTGCGCGGGAGTGACGGTAGATGGCCATTTCAGAGCTTCCCCAAGAGGGAACACGGTTCACCGTGGCTGCCCCCGCAACTGTAAACAGCGAGTCCAACGCAATCGGCCACTGGGTAACCGGGAAGGCGCGGCGGACGAAGACCTGTCAGCCAGGAGACCTGCCGACGAACGCTGGTCGCGAGTGCCAACATCGGGCGGGGTGTACCGATGCCATGGAGTCCCCAATGGGATTTCGCTGGTTCGGTCGCCGCGTCGTTAGCCACAGGTGACCGCTTGCCTACATCCGTCCGTCCTTCCGCCTGCCCCGGCCTGCTGCGCATCGTGCCTGCGCTGGATGGCGGCATCTGCCGGGTCAAACTGCCCGGCGGCATGCTGCGCAGTGCCCAGGCGCAAGCGATTGCCGAAGCAGCGCGGCAGCATGCCAGCGGTGTGCTGGAGCTGACCAACCGCAGCAATCTGCAGATTCGTGGCGTATTGCCCGGCCAGGAAAGCACACTGATCGACGCCCTGCTCGGCGCCGAGCTCGGTCCCCGAGTGGCCGCTGCCGACGATGTGCGCAACCTGATGCTCAGCCCCGCCGCCGGTCTCGACCCGCAGGCACGGATGGACGTGCGTCCGCTGGCCAGCCAGTTGCTCGACCTGCTGCAGGACACCCCGGTGCTGCATGCCCTGTCGCCCAAGTTCGCCCTGCAACTGGACGGTGGCGAAGCCCTGGCCATGCGCGAACACCCCCACGACCTGTGGCTGACCGCCGAGGACGACCAGTACCTGCTGCTGGGCCTGGCCGGCTGCCCCTTCGACGCGCCGCTGGCGCGAGTCGAGGCGACACATACGGTCACGCTGGTGCGCGAACTCCTGCTGCTGTTCCTTGAACTGGCGATACCCGAACAATCGCGCATGCGCCAGTTGCTGGCACAGATCCCGGCCAGCGAGCTGTTGCAACGCCTGCAGACGCGTCTGGATTTTCCCCTGCACCCGGCACCGGCCAATTGGCAGACTGCCGCGACGATCAACCGCTCGCCGGCTGGGATTTATCCACAAGCGCAGAGCGGCCTGTGCATGGTCGCAGCCGGCGCCCAGTTGGGCCGACTGCATGCCGAACAGCTGCTGACGCTCGCAGACCTCAGCGAGCGATTGGGAGACGGCGAGCTGCGCCTGACCCCCTGGCAAGGCGTGCTGCTGGGCAATGTGCCGGAATCCGCCAGCCGTGAACTGATGGCAGCACTGGGCGAACTCGGCCTGCTGACCCACATCGACGAGCCGCTGCTTGGCCTGGTCGCCTGCACCGGCTCGGCGGCCTGCGCGCGCGGCCTGGCCGACAGCAAGCACCACGCCCTGCACCTGGCGGAGCTGCTGCGCGAAAGCGGCGCCCGTCCGCAGGTGCATCTCAGCGCCTGCCCGCGCAGTTGCGCCAGCGCCCGCGTACAGCCCTATACCCTGCTGGCCAGCACGCCCGATCACTACCAGCTCTACCAACGCACGCCCGAGGCGCCCGGTTTCGGTCGCCTGCTGGCGCCAGCCATGACCATCGACGAGGCCGGCGTCTGGTTCGCCCGCCAACACCCCGCAGGAACACCCGATGCTTGATTACATCCGCGACGGCCAGGAAATCTACCGCCGCTCCTTCGCCACCATTCGCGCCGAAGCCAACCTCGACGGCATCCCCGCCGACCTGGAAAAACTCGCCGTACGGGTGATCCATGCCTGCGGCATGGTCGACGTGGTGGAGGATCTGCGCTTCTCCCCCGGTGCCGGCGCCGCTGGCCGCGCCGCGCTGCTGGCCGGCGCGCCGATCCTCTGCGATGCGCGCATGGTCGCCGAGGGCATCACCCGCCCGCGCCTGCCGGCTAACAACCAAGTGATCTGTACCCTGCACGACGCCGGCGTACCGGAGCTGGCCCGCGAAGTCGGCAATACTCGCTCGGCGGTGGCTCTGGAACACTGGCGTGAACATCTCGAAGGCAGCGTGGTGGTGATCGGCAACGCCCCCACGGCGCTGTTCTACCTGCTGGAAATGCTCGACGCCGGCGCGCCGAAGCCGGCACTGATCATCGGCATGCCGGTGGGTTTCATCGGCGCGGCAGAATCCAAGGACGCCCTGGCCGCAGACAGTCGTGGCGTGCCCTACGTGATCGTCCGTGGCCGCCGTGGCGGCAGCGCCATGGCGGTAGCGGCGGTCAACGCCCTCGCCTCGGAGGTGGAATGATGGCTGGCCGTCTGCTCGGTCTCGGCGTCGGCCCCGGCGACCCCGAGCTGCTCACCCTCAAGGCGCTGCGCCTGCTCAAAGGCGCGCCGGTGGTGGCCTACTTCGTGGCCAAGGCCAAACACAACGCCGGCCACGGCGGTAACGCCTTCGGCATCATCGAAGAGCACCTGGACGTCGCCCAGCAGCGCCTGCCGCTGGTCTACCCAGTAACCACCGAGAAGCTTGCCCCGCCGCTGTCCTACGAGGATGTGATCGCCGACTTCTACGACACCTGCGCGCAGCAGATCGCCCAGTTGCTGGACGCCGGCCAGGACGTGGCGGTGATCTGCGAGGGCGATCCGTTCTTCTACGGCTCCTACATGTATCTGCACGACCGACTGGCTGACCGCTACGAGGTGGAAGTGGTGCCCGGCGTGTGCTCCATGCTCGGCTGCGCCTCGGTGCTCGGCACCCCGCTGGTGTACCGCAACCAGAGCTTGAGCGTGCTGTCCGGCGTACTGCCGGAAGACGAGCTGGAACAGCGCCTACGCGACGCCGAAGCGGCCGTGGTGATGAAACTCGGGCGCAACTTCGAAAAGGTGCGCCGCGTGCTGCGCAAGCTCGGCCTGGACGACCGCGCCCACTACGTAGAACGCGCGACCATGGCCAGCCAGAAGATCGTCGCACTGGACGAGGTGGAGCCGATGGATTCGCCGTATTTCTCGATGATTCTGGTGCCTGGGCAGAAATGGCGGGGGTAATCCCGTAGGGCGGGTGCAACCCGCCTGCAGCGAGCTGGCGGGTTGCACCCGCCCTACCCGTCTCAAGACCGTAGCCCGGATGCAATCCGGGAAACCCATTCCCCGGATTGCATCCGGGCTACAGGATTTACCGCATGAACATCGTCATCCTCGGCGCCAGCGCGCTGGCCACTGCACAACGTCTCAAGGCGCTTTATCCACAGGCGGTGATCCACGGCCTGCGCGGGCGCGCCGACGGCGCCGAGCGCCACTACGACGAGTTCAGCGATACCCTGCGCGCCCTGTACCGCGCCGGCCAGCCGCTTGTGGTGCTGTGCGCCGCCGGTATCGTCATCCGTAGCCTGGCCGCGCTGCTGGCGGAAAAGGGCGCCGAGCCGCCGGTGCTGGCCCTGGCCGAGGACGGCAGCGCCGTAGTACCGCTGCTCGGTGGCCTGGCCGGGGTCAATCGTCTGGCCCGCGAGATCGCCGCGCACCTGGGCGTAACGCCGGCCATCACCACCAGTGGCGAACTGCGCTTCGGCACCTGCCTGCTGGAGCCGCCAGCCGGCTATACCCTGGCCGACCTGCAGCAGGGCAAGCGCTTCGTCAGCGACCTGCTCGGCGGCGAGACGGTACGCATAGAAGGCCAGGCGCCCTGGCTGGAGGCCGCGCAGCTGCCTGTGGATGACGCCGCCAGTCGGGTTATCCACATCACCGCACAGGCGCGCCCGGCGCAACCGGACGAACTGTTGATCCACCCGCGCGTCGCCGCTGCGCTGATCGAACGCCCCGGCGCCGACCTGGCCACCCGACTGCAGCAGGCGCTGAGCGATGCCAAGCTGGCGCCGCAAGCGCTGGCCGTTCTGCTCGCGGACAAAGCCTGGATGGCCAACGCCGACCTGCACGCAGCGGCACGCGAACTAAACCTTCCGCTGCGCTTTATCCACAGCACCACCGAGCTGCCGCCCGAGCACCTTGTAGGCGACGGCCTGCGCCTGCTGCTGGGTGAACAGCCGCTGGATATCGAGCGCCTCGGCCAGCGCCGTGGCCGCCTCAGCGTGGTCGGCCTCGGCCCCGGTGCCGCCGAACACATGACCCCCGCCGTGCGCCGCGCCCTCGACGAAGCGCAAGACCTGCTCGGCTACGACACCTACGTGAAGATGGCCGGCCCGCTGCGCGCCGATCAATGCGTACACCCCAGCGACAATCGCGAGGAACTGCAGCGCGCCGCCCATGCCTTCGAGTTGGCCGCCAGCGGCCGGCGGGTGGTGATGATCTCCTCGGGCGACCCCGGCGTGTTCGCCATGGCCGCCGCGGTGATGGAGGCGCTGGAAAGCCCGCAAAACGATGCCTGGCACGGCGTCGAGCTGGAAGTACTGCCGGGCGTATCCGCCGCCCTGGCTACCGCCGCCAAGGCCGGTGCGCCGCTGGGTCACGACTTCTGCCTGATATCCCTGTCCGACAACCTCAAGCCCTGGGCAGTGATCGAAAAGCGCCTGCAGCACGCCGCCATCGCCGATCTGGCCATGGCCTTCTACAACCCGATCTCCAAGTCCCGCCCCTGGCAGCTTGGCCGCGCACTGGAACTGCTGCGCCAGCACCGCGAACCGCAGACCCTGGTGGTACTCGGCCGCGATATCGGCCGTCCCGCCGAAGCCCTGCGCAACCTCACCCTCGGCGAGCTGACGCCGGAGATGGTCGACATGCGCACCCTGGTGATCATCGGCTCCAGCCAGACCCGCCGCTTCCCCCGGGCCGATGGCGGCGAGTGGGCCTATACACCGCGCTGGTATCCCGATCTGTAGGAGCCCGCTTGCGGGCAATCCGGCACCGTCGAACACCTTGATCGCTGGCAAGCCAGCTCCTACGAAAGGCGCCTGCACAAACCTTCTAGCCCTGCGCACTGGACGCGGTAAGCTCAAGCGTTCACAGCACAAACGGGCAGCAGGCGATGAACGCGCAGTCATGGGTCGACCTCAAGCAGGATGCCGATACCGGCATCGAGGTGATCCGTGCGCATTTCGAGGGCCACGCCTACGACCCGCACTGGCACGACAGCTACCTGATCGGCTTTACCGAGCAGGGCGTGCAGCAGTTCCATTGCCGACGCGCGCTGTTCAGCAGTGTGCCGGGACAGACCTTCTTCCTCGAGCCCGGCGATATCCACGACGGCCACGCGCCGACACCGGGCGGCTTCACCTACTCCACCCTCTATCTCGAGCCGGCCTGGCTGGAGCGCGCGTTGCCAGCGCTGTTCGAACAGGCACCCGCCGACTGTCTGCCCGGCGTACCACGCACCCAACCGGACGACCCCGGCCTGCTGCCCTGTATCGCCAATGCCCTGCAGGCGTTAAACGACAACGAGCCGCGCATGGTGCGCGACGCGGCGCTGGATACGCTGCTGGAGCGCATCTCACGCAGCCTGCACTGGCGCCAGCGCCTGCCGGGCAGCCCGCAGATACCCCGCGTGGCCCTGCGTGCCCGCGACTACCTGCATGCACACTTTCAAGAGAACATCGGCCTCGACGAACTGGCGCGAGTCTGCGGCGTCGACCGCTTCCGCCTCAGCCGTGCGTTCAAGGCGGCCTTCGGCATTGCCCCACATGGCTACCTGATCCAGCTGCGTCTGGTGCGCGCACGCCGGCTGCTGGCCCTCGGCACGGCACCGGCGGATGTCGCCAGCGACCTGGGCTTCGCCGACCAGAGTCACCTGGGCCGCTGGTTCCGCCGTGCCAACGGCCTTACCCCGGGCGCCTACCGCAGCCTCTGCACAAAGCTTCAAGACCGCTGAATCAGCCAGCCGGACAATCGCGCCATACCCGATATGGAGCGATGCCCGATGCCCTTCACTGCTCAACGAGCGCGGCCATGAACCAGTGGCTGCCCTTCATCCTCTTCGCCTCGGTGGCGTCGATCACCCCCGGCCCGACCAACCTGCTGATCCTCGGCAGCGCCGCGCGCTTCGGCCTGTCCATCGCTCTGGCCATCGCCTTGGGCGCCAGCCTCGCTGCCAGTCTGATGCTGCTGGTGGTCGGCCTGGGCCTCGGCGAACTACTGGCCCGCGCCCCGCTGTTGCAGACGGCGATGACCTGGGCCGGCGCCGCCTGGATCAGTTGGATGGCCTGCAAGCTGATGCGCGCCGAAGCTGCCGGCCTGGACGAGCGCGGCGTCGACCGGCGCCAGGGCTTCGCCCAGGGCGCCGGCCTGCAACTGATCAACCCCAAGACCTGGCTGATGAGCGTCTCGGTCACGGCGATCTTCCTCGACGGCCAGGCCTCGTTCGGCGCGGTGGCGAGCTACGCGACGCTGTTCCTGCTGGTGTCCACGCCCTGCCTGCTGGCCTGGGGTGTGCTGGGCGTCGGCGGCGCGCGCCTATTGCGGCAACCGGCCAGGCTGCTGTTGTTCAACCGCTGCATGGCTGTGTTGCTGCTGGCTTCGGTGTGGCTGCCGCTAATGACAAACCTGTAGGAGCGCCGCCCCGGCGCGAAGCGATTGCGGCGATGCCGCGATACCGAGTTTATCCGCAGCATTCGCCGCGGGGCGCGGCTCCTAAAACACACCACCCTGACGGCGGAAGGTTCCGGGCGCCAGGCCGAAGCGCTGGCGGAACAGCTTGCCCAGATGACTGGCATCGCTGACGCCGATCTCGTCGGCGAGTTGCGCCAGGCTGTGGCTGGAGTTGAGCAGGCGCCAGCGCACGTGCTGCAGGCGCAGCTCGTTCCAGTATTCGCGCGCACTCATACCCTGGCTGGCCTGGAACAGGCGATCCAGCTGACGCCGGCTGATACCGACGCTGGCCGCCAGCTGCTCGATGCCATCGGCGCTGGCCAGGCCATGGCGCATCAGGGCGATGGCGCGGTCGACATGGCGCTCGCCGCTCGATGTGGTGTGCAGTGAACGCAGCGCGTGCTGGCCGCTGCGCGTCTCGTCCACCAGCATGTCGGCCAGGCCCTTGAGCGCCCGCGCCCGGCCGCTGCCCTGGGCCAACAGCTCCACCGCCAGGTCGATGGCCGCCGTACCGCCAGCGCAGGAGATCCGCGCGCCATCGAAGCAGTACAGGCGCTCGCGGGCTAGTCGCAAGTTCGGGAAGCTGGCACGGAATTCCGCCTCATGGCGCCAGTGCACTGCCACCCGATGACCGTCGAGCAGGCCGCAGGCGGCGAGCAGGAAGCTGGCATTGTCGATCGCCACCAGCTTCACTCCGGCGCGTGCGGCGCGACGCAGCAACGGCTGGTAGGCCGGCGCCAGCGCAGCGGTGGCCTGTGCGTTGCGCCCACCGAACAACACCAGATAGTCGTAGTCGGCCAGCTTCAGCTCGTCCGGCGTGGCCTCGATACGCAGCGCCGCACCGCTGCTGGACAGCACATGCCCTGGCTGCAGGCCGAGAATGGTCCAGGCGCAGTAGCGCTGTCGGCTGTAGTCCTCGTCGTCGGCGCTGAAGCGCAACTTGTCGAGAAAACCACCGAACGGCAGCAGGGCAAATTCCGGCAGGGGCAGCAAGAGAAAACGCAGGTCGGGGCTTTCGGCCATGTGATGTCCAGAATCAACCGTTAGATAGCCAGAATCTACCTCATTCAAGTACCTGTCGCTGACTAGACTGGCCGCGCCCAAACAGGAGACCCGCATGGCCCTCGAACTCTGGCTCGTCTACTTCGTCGCCACCCTTGGCCTGGCACTCACGCCCGGCCCCAATAGCCTGTTGGCACTGACCCACGGCGGGCTGTACGGCGCGCGCATGGCACTGGCCACCATCCTTGGCGGTGTGGTCGGCTTCAGCACGCTGATCGCCCTGGCCATGTTCGGCCTCAGTGCCTTGCTCAAGACCGCGCCCAACGCGCTGCTGGCGCTCAAGTGGATCGGCGGCGCCTACCTGATCTGGCTGGGCGTGCAGCTGTGGCGCTCGCCGCCGATGAACCTGATCCTGGCCGACAGCGGCGTCCGCCCCAGCACCAGCCGGCTGTTTCGCCAAGGCCTGCTGTCGGCGCTGTCGAATCCCAAGGTGATCCTGTTCTACGGCGCCTTTCTACCGCAGTTCGTCGACCCGCAGCGCGGCCTGGCCGTGCAGTTCGTGGTGATGGCAGCGACCTTCGCCGTGGTCGAGTTCCTCGTCGAACTGCTGCTGGCGCTACTGGCGTTTCGCGTACGCCCCTGGTTGCAGCGCGGCGGCCGCGCCTTCAACCGCAGCTGCGGTGTGCTCTTCGTGCTGATCGGTGTGGCGCTACCGCTGGCGCGCTGAGCACGTCCGGCATCAGGCCTTGAGCGCCTCGCCAATCGCGTAGTAATGCCCACCGGCCACGTGATGCAGGCTGCGCAGGCTCGGGTCGGCCGTTTCGAAATGCCAGCGGCCATCGCGGAACACGCGCTCGTCGGCCCAGGCGGCGATCACCTCGCCGATAAATAGGTCGTAGGCCTGCTGGTTGTGCGGCTCATCGATCAGCCGACAGACCAGCCAGGCGGAGCAGCCCGCCACCAGCGGCAGGTCGTGGCCTTCCATGGTGAACAGCTCGACGCCGGTATGGGCCAGCTTCGCCGGGTCGTCGGCCAGGCTGGCGTTGCCCACCGCCTGGGTCAGCTGCAGTTGCGCCACGGTCGGCACCTGGATGGCGAACAGGCCGCTGCCCTCGATCAGCGCGCGGGTGCGGGTGGCCTTGTCCAGCACCACGGTCAGCTTCGGTGGATCGAAATCCAGGGCGCAGCACCAGGCTGCCGCCATGACGTTATCCACAGCCTGATGACGCGCCGACACCAGTACGGTGGGGCCGTGGTTGAGCAGACGGTAGGCCTTGGCCAGGTCGACGGGACGGATGGGCGCGCTCATGCAGGCTCCTGAAAACGAAAAAGGCGCTCGCATGCTGGCCCGTGAAGGCCCACATCGCAAGCGCCTGTCTTAGCAACAGGGGATTAGAACTCCTGCACGGTCGGGCGCAGGACGATCTCGTTGATGTCGACGTCGGCCGGCTGCTCGATGGCGTAGGCGATGGCGCGCGCCACCGATTCCGCCGGGATCGCCTGCTTGTAGAAGTCGACGACGAAGTCGCGGCTCTGCTGGTGCGAGCTGCCGAACTTCAGCTCGGAGTCGACCGCGCCGGGCTCGATGGTGGTGGTGCGGATGCTACCGCCTACCTCATGACGCAGCCCTTCGGAGATGGCCCGTACGGCGAACTTGGTGCCGCTGTAGACGGTACCGCCGGGGCTGAACACCTTGATCCCGGCCACCGAGGCGATGTTGATGAAGTGCCCGGCGTTCTGCTGCTGGAACACCGGCAACGCTGCGGCGATGCCGTACAGCACGCCCTTGATGTTGATATCGATCATGCGCTCCCACTCCTCGACGCGCACGTCGCTCAGCGGTGCGATGGCCATCAGCCCGGCGTTGTTGACCAGCACATCGACGCGGCCGAAGGTGTCCAGTGCGCCCTGGATCAGCGCCTTGACCTCATCGGCGCGGGTCACGTCAGTCTGGTAGGCCACGGCCTCGCCACCAGCGGCGACCAGCTCGCTGACCAGTTTCTCGAGACGCTCCTTGCGCCGTGCGGCCAGCACCACCTTGGCGCCCAGCTTGCTCAGATGGCGGGCGGTCGCTTCGCCCAGGCCGCTGCTGGCGCCGGTGATGACCACGACCTTGCCGGAAATGTTGTTGCTCATGGGTAAGCCCTCTCTCGATTGGTTGGAGTGTCCGTGCCGTAGGCCGGACATGGGCTCACGTTAGAGGCGATTTCCGTTTCAATAAATGGAAGAGTTTGGATTAGGCTATTCCACATCATGGAATACAAAGGCGCCCCGACATGCTCAATCGCATGGAGATGATCCGCATCTTCTGCAGCGCGGCCGACTGCAGCAATTTCCGCGAGGCAGCGACTCGCCTGGGCGTTTCCCCGCAGGCGGTGACCCGCGCGATCAAGGCGCTGGAGGAAGAACTCGGCGAGATTCTCTTCCACCGCAACACCCGCCAGGTGCATATCACCGCCTTCGGTGAGGCCTACGCGGTGCGCGCCAGGCAAAAGCTGGAGGATTTCGACGCGCTGTTTCGCGGCCACCGCGCCGACGCCGAGTCAGCCATCGCCGGGCGCATCGGCATCACCGCGCCGCAGGCCATCGGCAAGCGCTTTCTGGTGGCGTTCCTGCAGCCCTTGCTCAAGCAGCACCCACAGCTGGTGCTGAACCTGCGCCTGGAGGACGAGATCACCGACGCGGTGGAGGCGCAGATCGACATCGGCATCCACGTCGGCTTCCTGCGTGACAGCCGCTACGTCGCCCGCGCCCTGGCACCGGTGCCATTGCAGGTAGTGGCTACGCCGGAACTGATCGCTGCCAGCGGCGCGCCGCGTGACCTCGACGAGTTGCAGCAGCGGCCGCTGTCGGTGCTGATCGACCGCAAGAATGGCCGCCCCTGGCCGTGGACCTTCGCTCACGGCCCCAGCCTGCATCCGCCCGCGCCCGCGTTTGTGTGCGATGACCCCGAAGCCGAACTGGAAGCCGTGCTCGCCGGCCTGGCCTACGGCCAGTTGCCCGCCTACCTGGCGCAGCCCTATCTGCAAAGCGGCCACCTGCAGGCGGTGCTGACGGAGCAGGCGCCCGATCCCTGGCAGCTGTTCATCTACCGCCCACAGCAGGGCCCGGTGCCGCCAAGGGTGCGCCTGGTGTTCGATCACCTGCGCGCCTGCTTCTCCGATCCGGCGCAGTTTCCCCAGGGCTGAGGTCGCTCACGGCAACGCCACTGTCGCCTGCGAAGCGCCCGCCCCGGCTATCGCTCCGTAACCTGCCTGAAGCCGTCTAAATCAGGGATCAGGAGCGTCGCATGAATGCTATCAACACAGGCCAGCAGGTCAGCCCAGCCACCTTGCACAAGGTGATCGCCGCCTCGGCCATCGGCAACTTCGTCGAGTGGTTCGACTTCGGCGTCTACGGTTTTCTCGCCGTGACCATCGCCTCGCTGTTCTTCCCGCCGGGCAATCCGACCCTGGCGCTGCTGCAGACCTTCGCCGTGTTCGCCGTATCGTTCGCCCTGCGCCCGCTGGGCGGTATCGTCTTCGGCATTCTTGGCGACCGCATCGGACGCAAGCGCGTGCTGTCGATCACCGTGCTACTGATGGCCGGCGCCACCACGCTGATCGGCCTGCTGCCGACCTACGCCAGCATCGGCCTGTTCGCCCCGCTGCTGCTGGCGCTGGCGCGTTGCCTGCAGGGTTTCTCCGCCGGTGGCGAGTATGCCGGCGCCTGCGCCTTCGTCATGGAACACGCGCCCACCGAACAGAAGGCCCGTTATGGCAGCTTCGTGCCGGTCTCGACCTTCATGGCGTTCGCCTGCGCAGCCGGGCTGGTGTTCGGCATGGGCTTGTGGCTGGACGAAGCGCAGATGCAGGCCTGGGGCTGGCGCGTGCCCTTTCTGATCGCCGCACCGCTGGGCCTGGTCGGCTTGTACATGCGCATGCGCCTGGACGAGTCGCCGGCCTTCCAGGCCCTGGCCGCGCAACCTCATCCGGAACATTCGCCGCTGCGCGAAACCTTGCGCGAGCACAGCGGCACCGTGCTCTGCCTGTCGGCGTTCATCTCCGCCACGGCGCTATCGTTCTACATGTTCACCACTTACCTGACCACCTACATGCAGGTGGTCGGTGGCGCAGCACGGCCGGTGGCTTTGCTGGCCAGCCTGATCGCGCTGTTCTTCGCCGCCCTGCTGTGCCCTTTCGTCGGTCGCTACTCGGATCGTGTAGGCCGTCGCCGCACCATCCTGACTGCCGGGGTGGCGCTGATTGTCGCGGTGTACCCGGCGTTCACCCTGGCCGCCTCGGGCACCCTGCTGGCTTCAGCCCTGGGCGCCATGCTGCTGGCAGTGGGTGCGGTGATCTGCGGCGTGGTAACCGCCGTGCTGCTATCCGAGCAGTTCCCCACCCGCGTGCGCTACACCGCCTCGGCGTTCACCTATAACCTGGCCTACACCATCTTCGGCGGCACCGCGCCGTTGATCGCCACCTGGCTGATCGAGGCGACCGGCAATCGCATGTCGCCGGCCTACTACCTGATCGTCATCGCCCTGCTGGCCCTGGCGGGTGGCCTGGCGCTACCCGAGTCGTCGAGGCGGCCGCTGAACTATCAACCGGCCTGAGACCTCGCCACGCTTGACTCACGGCTGCGGCGCACTGGCCGCAGTCTGTCTCCTACCACCCCGGCAGGCGTTGGCCGTACAACGAATGAGTCGGTTGCGCAAAGTGGACCAGTAACAATCCACAAAAATGGATCTATGTGGCTAGACCACTGGTGCGTACATTCGTCCTCACCGGGCCGCAGTGGTACTGCCAGTTGCAGAGGGGCATCGGTTTCTTCTCAACTCGCAGATGGATGAAAACCATGAGCCAGCGCCTCGATTACTTCGCACTCTCCCCCAAGGCCTCCGGCAAGTACGCCGAATTCTCCACGCTGCTGACCCGCAGCCCGTTCCTTGCGCCGCTGGCTCACCTGGTCATGCTGCGCGCCTCGCAGATCAATGGCTGCGCCTTCTGCGTCGACATGCACGTGAAGGAAGCGAAGATCCATGGCGAGCGCGAGCTGCGCCTGCACCATGTCGCCGTCTGGCGCGAATCGCCGCTGTTCTCCGCGCAGGAGCGCGCCGCGCTGGAGTGGACAGAAGCCCTGACCCAGCTGTCGCCGCATGGCGTGTCCGACGCCATCTACGCCAGCGTGCGCGAGCAGTTCTCCGAGCAGGAACTGTCGGACCTGAGCTTCCTGGTGGTCGCCATCAATGGCTGGAATCGCCTGAGCGTAGCCTTCCGTAACGTGCCGGGCTCCGCTGACAAGCAGTTCGGCCTGGACAAGGCCGACCTGGCCTGAAGCCCGATCTCAGAGAGGTTACGCCCATGCCTGCAGCTATCCGTGTGCTGCGCCTGATCAGCAGCCCGCGTGGCGCTGAATCGGAAAGCCTGCGTCTGTCTCAACAGGTGCTCGACGGCCTCGCTGGTCGGCACTCGCTGGAGGTGCAGGACGTCGACCTCAACGATCTGCAACATGTCGATCACGACTATGCCATGGCTCTGGCCTCTCCCTCTGACAGTGACCAGGCAGAGACCGGCAGCGCCCGGCGTCGCTCCGCCGAGCTGATCCGTCAGCTCGACGAAGCGGATGTGCTGCTGATCGCCACCCCCATGCACAACTACACCGTCCCCTCGACACTCAAGGCCTGGGTCGATCACATAGTGCGGATTCGCATGACATTCAACGGCACACCGCAAGGCAAGGTTGGCCTGCTACGTGACCGCCCGGTGTACGTGGCGCTGGCCTCAGGCGGGCTGATCAGCGGCGATCAGGCGCGGCAGCCAGACTTCCTGCGCCCCTACCTGCAGGCGGCCCTGGCCACGGTGGGCCTCAAGAACATGCACTTCTTCTGTGTGGAGGGTACCGCCAGAGGTGAGCATGCCCTGCTGGAAGCCCGCGCCGTGGCGCAGTCACAGGTAGCCGCGTTCTTCTCTGCCGAGTGAAACGGCTGACAACACGTCAGGCGTCTGAGCGAAGGATTCTGTAGGGTTGCGGACGATGGTGACGAATCGCCTGCGTCATCCATCAGACAGACTCGTAGCCCGCTCAATGGAACCTTCGCATGTTGCCCCAGCCGCTATACGCTCGACCGGTCCGCCTGGCCCTGCTGACCTTCAACTGCCTGGCAGCGCCAATCGCCCTGGCTCAGCAGCCCATGCAACTGGACGCCATGCAGGTCAGCGGCGCACCGCTGAGCGACATCGAGACCGCGCAGGAAGAGCTGAAACAGGTCCCTGGCGCCACCAACCTGGTGGACATGGACAAGGTCGAGCAGGGCCGCGTGGCCGGCGTCGCCGACGTGCTGGCCTACCAGCCCGGGGTCTATGCGCAGTCGCCCGGCAACGAGGGCGTGAAGATCAGCGTGCGTGGCTCGGGTATCAATCGTGGCCCCGGCTCGCACGCTTCCGGCACCCACATCCTGCTCGACGGCCTGCCGCTGACCGGCTCCGGCGGCACGCCCTACGAACTGCTGGAACCCTTGTGGATAAGTCGCGCCGAAGTGCTGCGCGGCGCCAATGGCTTCGACCGTGGCTCGCTGGCTTTGGGCGGCGCCATCGACTACATCACCCACACTGGCTACACCGCGCCCAAGCTGCAACTGCGCTATGAAACCGGCAGCCGTGGCTACCAGAAGCGCAACATCGCCTCCGGCCAGGTGCTGGGCGATTTCGACTACTACCTCGCCCTCACCGACAGCCACACCGATGGCTATCAAGATCACGCGTCGGGCAAAGGCAAGGGCGTGGCCGCCAACTTCGGCTATCGGCTCAATGAGAATCTGGAGACGCGCTTCTACCTGCGCTACCGCGAAACCGAGCATGAAACGCCCGGCCGCCTGAGCAAAGCGCAACTCAAGGACGACCCGCGCCAGGCCAACGCGTCCAATCGCAGCATCGACGCCCACCGCGATCAGCCCGGCAGCACCTGGCTGGCCAACAAGACCACCTGGCAGATCGACGACGACTCCACCCTGGTCGCCGGCCTGGCCTATCACCACTACCCCATGGATATCACCGAGACCGCCTATCGCGGCGGCGCCTACCGTATCCGCGTGGACTACAGCGATATCAGCGGCACTCTGAACTACACGCGCCGGCATACCCTGTTCGGGCTCAATAGCAGCACCACCATCGGCTGGCGCAGCACCATCAACCTGCCGAGCAGCAAAGCGAAAGAGACCGCGGCGTTGCCGATCAACGTCAACGGCATGCCCTATCCGGCCGGCACTCTGATGCGCGACTACGAGCACCTGGGTTCGGACAACGTGCTGCATATCGGCAACGAACTGGAGCTGGCGCCTGACCTGTGGCTGACCAGCGGCCTGGCGCTGATCCATACCCGCCGCGAAGTGCAGGTGACCTGGCCGACCAACGACGACAAGCTCGACGAAAGCACCTGGGACTACGCGCCACGTATCGGCCTGCGCTATCAGCTCAACCCCGAGGTGCAGCTGTACGGCAATATCAGCCGCTCGGTGGAACCACCGCATGCCTGGTCGATGCTCTGGGGCTCGCCGCTGCGCTTCTCCAGCACCACCACGCAGCCCTATGCCGCGCGCCAGCGCGCTGCCATCAGCCTGGACAACCAGACCGCCACCACCTTCGAGGTTGGCGGGCGCGGTGATTCCGCGCTGGGCCAGTGGGAGCTGGCCTACTACTACTCGCAGGTACGTCACGAGCTGCTCACCGTCGAGATCGAGCCCAACGTCATCGCCGAATCCAACGCCAGCCCCACCGTGCACCAGGGCATCGAAGCCGGTCTGACCAGCCCGCTGTGGCAAGGCGGCGCCGCTGGCGCACTGAGCCTGCGCCAGGCCTACACCTTCAGCGACTTCCACTACCGCGATGACGATGCCTTCGGCGACAACCGCCTGCCCGGCCTGCCGCGCCACTACTACCAGGCAGAGCTGCGCTACGACCACCCGAGCGGTTTCTACGCAGGCCTCAACACCCAGTACGCCTCGAAGGTGGCGGTGGACTACGCCAACTCCTATTACGCCGATGCCTACGCCACCTTCGGCGCCACCCTCGGCTACGCCTCGCCGAAAGACGACTGGCAAACCTGGCTCGACCTGCGCAACCTGACCGACAAACGCTATGCCGCCACCGTTACACCGGGCTATAACGACAACGGCGCCGATGTAGCGCGCTCCACGCCCGGGGAAGGGTTTGGGGTGTATATGGGGGTTTCCTGGAGTTGGCTCTGATGGCGCAGACGTACACCACGTACTACCTGGAGATGACCTCGCTGGATCAACTGAAGGCCAAGCCTCAGCGCAGCGACCTGCAGATCGTCGAGTGCGAAGAGCCTCAGCCGGCACTCAATCGCTTTCTCTACCAACTGGTCGGCTCGACCTGGGAATGGGGTGACCTGGACGACTGGAGCGACGCACAGTGGCGCACCATGGTGGAAAACGAAGCACACCGTACCTGGGTCGCCTATCACCATGGCGCCATCGCCGGTTACTACGAGCTGTTCCGTCCTGACGGGCGCAGCACGGAGATCCGCTACTTCGGCCTGGCTCCGCAGTTTCTCGACCGCGGCTTCGGTGGCCCACTGCTCAGCCATGCCATTCAATCGGCCTGGCAGTGGCCGGGGACTGAGCGCGTTTGGGTGCACACCTGCACCTTCGATCATCCGGCGGCCCTGGCCAACTATCAGGCGCGTGGTATGCGGGTTTATCAGCAAGAAATCAGCGACTTGGAAAACCCCGGCTGAGTTGTTGAACGACAAAAAAGCGAGAACAGCATGGACTGCAGGATCAGGCTTGCGACGAAGGAGGATGCGGCGGCGATCAGCCGTATCGTGATCACCGCGTTACGCGAGTCGAATGCTCAGGACTATCCAGCTGAGGTGATCGCCCAGGTCGAGAAAAGCTTCACACCCGAAGCTGTGGCTGTATTGCTCAACAAGCGCAAGGTTTTCGTCGCCTTGATGCACGACGATCTGATCGCCACCGCCAGCCTCGACGGCGATGTTGTCAGAACGGTCTTCGTCGAGCCCGGCCATCAGGGCAGCGGAGTGGGTCGCAAGCTGATGGAAACGATCCACGCTCAGGCGCTGAACGCCGACATGCTCACGCTGTTGGTACCGTCATCACTAACCGCTGAAGGTTTCTACGCCAGCATGGGCTATCGGAAAATTCGCGATGAGCTTCACGGCGCGGAACGCACCATCGTGATGGAAAAATCGCTGCAGACTCACTCAAAACACGAGTAACGCGTAGGGTGGACAACGCTCTGCTTGTCCACCGTCCTCACGCCATCCCTGCGCCGAACCGTCCTTGCGCAACAAGTGGAGGCAAGGCGTTCGACCCAGCGATGAGAACTTCATCGGCGGTAGCAACGTAGACACCTCTAGATTCGCAGGCATTGGCCGGACCAAGTGGTGGTATCCGTCGTCTCATCCAGAGACGTCTAATTGCGAAAACTCAACAGCAAGTTACACTTATCGTCACTTACCGTTGAGTTATCGTGATGAGCCAACGCCGAGAAACAGCCCAGCCCATACGCCGCCTCTATGACGGCCTGAGCAGCTTGGCGAATGCAGAACGCTACCTGTTCACGCCTTCGGATATGCGCGCCCTGGTTCCGGACATTTCCGCTGAGGCGTACCGCGCATTGCTCAGCCGGGCTGCCCGGGACGGGAAGTTGGAGCGTATCTGCCGTGGCCTCTACTTCTATCGACCCGTCAAACCGACAACCGGCCTGTTGCTGTTTCATGCTGCGGCACGCCTGCGCGCACATGAGTTCAACTATATAAGCCTGGAAACGGCGCTGAGCGACGCAGGCATCATTTCTCAAATACCGATGAACTGGATCACGCTGATGTCGTCGGGCCGCAGCAACCTGATCAAATGTGGTTTATGGGGCACCATCGAATTCGTTCACACCGCACAAAAAGCCGAGGCACTCTCGGGGCAACTTGATTACGACAGCAAATGCCGGATGTGGCGAGCCAAGCCTGCGCTGGCCATCCGCGATATGAAGGCTGCGAAAAGGAATCTCGACCTGATCGACTGGAGCATCGCCAATGAGTTTGTTTGACCAACTGGTAGACCAGGCCATCGGCAACCAGCCTGACCTAGCCAACCTGCGCGTCGTGGTAGAAAAGGAACTGCTGCATCACGACATCATGCTGGTACTGAGCGAGACCGGCCTGCTCGAGAAACTCTGCTTTATCGGCGGGACCTGCCTGCGGGCCTGCTATGGCTCCAACCGCCTGAGCGAGGATCTGGACTTCACCGGCGGCGCCGATTTCAACCGAGACGGTTTCGCTCAGTTGAGGGCCATCCTGATAGAAAGGCTGCAGACAAAATACAGCCTGCAGGTAGACGTCAGCGAACCAAGCAAGGAGTCCGGAAACGTCGATACCTGGAAGCTGAGGGTACAGACGCGCCCGGACGCACGCAACCTGCCAGCCCAACGCATTCATATCGATATCTGCGCCATCCCGAGCTACATGAGCACGCCCAGAGTGCTACTCAACCCCTATGGAGTGAACATGGGCACCCAAGGCCTGATCCTCAACGCAGAAGCACTCGAGGAAATCTATGTCGACAAGATCCTGGCATTCGTTCTGAGGCAGGGGCGGATCAAGAGCCGCGATCTATGGGACCTGCTCTGGCTGAAACAGCAGAAGATAGAACCAGCCCTGCAGTTGCTACCCGACAAACTCAACGACCACCGGGTGCAAACCCGCGACTTCCTGGAAAAAGCTGCGCAGCGCTCAGCGACGCTGATCAACGACCTGCAGGTCAAGGCAGATTTTCGCAGCGAAATGCAGCGTTTCCTGCCAATCCAACTCGTTGAACAGACGGTGAACGACGACCGATTCTGGGCTTATCTGATCGACGAGGTTCCAGGCTTGATACGCCGCGCGCAAAACAGCCTCGGTCCCGAAAAGGATTCCAGACACTTCATGATGTAAGCGGGCTGCTCTTGCACAGGCGTAGGGTGGACAACGCTCTTTTTGTCCACCGCCCCTCACTCACCACATCACTCCCGTGCCACACCCTCCTTGCGCAGCAAATAACTATCCATGATCCACCCATTACGCTCGCGCGCCTCGGCGCGGGTCGTGGCAATGCGTTCGGCCACCTCGTCCAGCGGGCCGGCGATGAGGATTTCATCGGCGGTGCCGACGTAAGCGCCCCAGTAGATGTGCAGGCCGTGGCCGACGAAGCGGCGGTAGGTGTCCTTGGCGTCGAGCATCACCGCCACGCTGTCCACGCCCTGCGGCCAGCCTTCGGCAAGCAGTCGGCCGGTGGTGATTTCCACGGCGCGGCCGATGCTGTTGAGCGGGATGCGGTGGCGGGCGGTCAGCGCTTGCAGGCTGGTGATGCCGGGGATCACGTCATAGACGAAATCGCTACGCCGCGCGGCGATGGCCTCGATGATGCGGATGCTGCTGTCGTACAGCGACGGGTCGCCCCAGACCATAAAGGCCGCCGTCTCGCCATCGGCCATCTGCTCGTCGATCAGTTGCTCGAACACCGCCTGCTTGTCACGGTTGAGCTCGTCGACGCTGGCGCGGTAGTCCGCAGCCTCGCGTTCTCGCTCCGGCTGCTGGCCTTCGGCGAAACGCGGTGTGTGGCCGTCCAGGAAGCGCGCGCAGATTTCCCGGCGCAGGGCGTTGAGCTTGTGCTTCGCCGCGCCCTTGTCCATCAGAAAGATCACGTCGCTACGGCGCAGCGCCTTGATCGCCTGATAGGTGATGTAGTCCGGGTCGCCGGCGCCGATGCCGACCAGCAGCAGGGTTTTCATGGGGTTCTCCAGGTGCGCCCCGACACGCCGGGCGCCAGGTCGTCGATATGTTGGTACTCGGCCTGCAGCGCCTGCGCCAGCTTACGCGCACGGCCGAGGCGGATGGGCGCACGCTCGGTGTCGAGCAGCAGGCTCGGGCACGGCAGCGGCGCCAGCGACGGCCAGTCGCGCAGGCGGCCATCAGTCAGTATCAGCAGGCGCTGGCGTTCATGCGGTTTCACGCGCTGGCGACGTAGCAGCCAGTCGCCGGCCTGCTGCAGTGCATCGAGCAGCGGCGTGCCGCCTCCCGCGCCCAATTCGTGCAGCCAGCGATGCAACTCGGCGCTGGCCTTGCGCCCCTGCCAAAGCCATTGCGCTTTACGGCCACCGGCCTGCAGCACGGCCAGGCGCGCGCGCTGGCGATAGGCGCTGTCGAAGACTTCGGCGAGCACGCCCTTGGCCAAGCTCAGGGCGCCATGGCGGCGAGTGGAGGCAGAGGCATCGACCAGCACCAGCCACAGTTCCTCAGCCTGCTGGCTGCGCGGGCGCAGCACCAACTGTTCGCGGCGTTGCGGCCGGCCCTGGCGCAGGGTCGCCGCCCAGTCGATACGACCGGCCACGCCGTTACGCGCAGCGCCGCGCAGGCCGCCACCGAGTCGTCCGGGCCGGTTACGGGCATCCGCGCCAGTGGCTGTGCGCGGGCGGATGCTCAGGGCTTTTTTGGCCAACGCGGCGGCACGCGCCGCTCACCCATGGCTTGCGGCTGCGCCGGCAGCTCGCCCCACTGACCTTCACCCTGGCTCTGTTCCTGCGCTTGCTGCGGTGCCTGGCCCTGTTCGGGCGGCGTGGCAGCCGGCGGTTGTGGCTGACGACGGCGATGGCGCAGAACGAAGTCCTCCACCGCATCGATATCCACAGGCTCGATGCCCGCCGCGCCACGCCAGGCGGCATGGGCGCGGGCGGCACGCAGCCAGACCAGATCGGCGCGCAGGCCATCGACGCTGGCGGCGAAACAGCGCTGGCTGATCTCGCCAAGGGCGGCGTCATCCAGCGGAATATCTGCCAGGCGCTGGCGGGCATTGCGGCAGCGTTCGGCCAGGGCGTCCTGCTCGCCCTGCCAGCGTTGCAGGAAGGCTGCGGGTGCCGCATCGAAGGCCAGACGGCGACGGACGATCTCGGCACGTTCGGCTGGCTGCGGCTGGCCATCGAGCGCCAGGTTGAGGCCGAAGCGGTCGAGCAGTTGCGGGCGCAACTCGCCCTCTTCGACGTTCATGGTGCCGATCAACACGAAGCGCGCGGCGTGACGATGGGAGATGCCGTCACGCTCGACATGGTTGACGCCGCTGACGGCGGCATCCAGCAGCAGATCGACCAGATGGTCTGGCAGCAGGTTGACCTCATCGACATAAAGCACGCCGCCATCGGCACGCGCCAGCAGGCCAGGGGAAAACTGCGCCCGGCCTTCGCCGAGGGCCGCATCCAGATCCAGGGTGCCGACGATGCGCTCCTCGCTCGCCCCCAGCGGCAGGGTGACGAAGCGCCCACCGTCGAGCAGATCAGCCAGGCCACGGGCCAGGGTCGATTTGGCCATGCCGCGCGGGCCTTCGATCAGCACGCCGCCGATGGCCGGATCGATGGCCGCCAGGCACAGCGCCAGCTTCAGCGAATCGGCGCCGACCACGGCGGCGAGGGGGAAGTGATGTTCGGTCATGGCTGTGATCCGTGGAGTTAGACGTAGCCCGGATGAAATCCGGGAATATCGAAAACGGCCCCGGATTGCATCCGGGCTACCGGCAGCCACCCGTAGGGTGGGTTAGCGGCGCAGAACGCCAGCCTTATATCTGCAGAAAACCGTGGCGCGCCGCGTAACCCACTAGGCGACATACCGTGTGCCGCCGACGGTGGGTTACGCCGTAACCGCTTCAACGAGTTGGCCGGCAACCGCGACAGCCGGCTAACCCACCCTACGGGAAGGTGTCGCTTCATGACTCTTCGCTATCGAGCAGCAGGTTCTCCAGCGCTTCCCGGTATTCGCCGGGATTCTCCCACAGGCCGCGCTGCTGGGCTTCCAGCAGGCGTTCGAGGATGTCGTTGAGCGCGCCGGGGTTGTGCTGCTGAATAAAGTCTCGGGTGTCTTTGTCGAGCAGGTAGGCATCGGTGAGCAGCGCGTACTGGTGATCGTCGACCAGCTCGCTGGTGGCGTCGAAGGCGAACAGGTAGTCGATGGTCGCGGCCAGTTCGAAGGCACCCTTGTAGCCGTGGCGCTTCATGCCTTCGATCCATTTGGGATTGGCGGCGCGGGCACGCACCACGCGGTTGAGTTCTTCCTTCAAGGTGCGAATGCGCGGGGTGTCCGGCTGGCTGTTGTCACCCAAGTAGCTGGCCACCTTGAGCCCGCGCAGGGTCTCCACCGCCGCCAGCATGCCGCCCTGGAACTGGTAGTAGTCGTTGGAATCGAGGATGTCGTGCTCGCGGTTATCCTGGTTGTGCAGCACCGCCTGCATCTGTTCCAGGCGCTCGACGAAGCGCTGCCGCGCCGGGGCACCCTCGGCGCCGCTGCCGTAGGCGTAGCCGCCCCAGTTGAGATAGACCTCGGCCAGATCCGCGCGGCTCTGCCACAGACGTTCCTCGATGGCGTTCTGTACCCCGGCGCCATAGGCGCCCGGCTTGGCGCCGAACACCCGCCAGCCGGCCTGACGCCGCGCTTCGGCTTCATCCAGGCCGTCATCCTTGAGGATGAGCGACTCACGCCAGACCCGCGCCGACAGCGGATTCATGTCTTCCGGCTCGTCCAGTTCGATAACCGCCTGCACGGCCTCGTCGAACAGACGAATCAGGTTGCTGAAGGCGTCGCGGAAGAAGCCCGACACGCGCAGGGTGACGTCTACCCGTGGCCGGCCGAGCTGTTCCAGAGCCAAGACCTCGAAGCGCTCGACACGCTGGCTGCCGGGCTGCCACACCGGGCGCACGCCCATCAGCGCCAGCGCTTGAGCAATATCGTCGCCACCGGTGCGCATGGTCGCCGTGCCCCACACCGACAGGCCGAGCTGGCGCAGGTGGTCGCCTTCGTCCTGCAGGTGGCGCTCCAGCAGGCGGTCGGCGGCCTGCACACCGAGGCGCCAGGCGGTCGGCGTGGGCAGGTGGCGCACGTCGACGGTGAAGAAGTTACGCCCGGTGGGCAGCACGTCGATGCGTCCACGGCTCGGCGCGCCGCTTGGCCCGGCGGGTACGAAGCGCCCTTCCAGTGCCGCCAGCAGGCCACCCATCTCGGCATCGCCGCAGGCATCGAGCAAGGGCGCGACGTAATCGGCCAGGCCATCGAGAATCAGCGCCACCTCGGCGCCGAAGGCGTCAGTGCGCTCACCCGTCAGACGCTGCTCGATCAGTCTCAGCGCCAGCAGCTCCAGGCGCTCACGGGTGTCCCCTACGGTGCGCCACAAACTGTTATCCACAGCCTGTAGTGCTTGTGGACGCAGCCCTTCCCAGGTCTGGCCCATGTCGCAATCCAACGGATCGAGGCCCAGCTCCAGACCACGGGCCAGCGCGCGCAGCAGGCTGGCATTGGCGCCCAGGCCATCGCCCCGGGGGATGCGCAGCAGTGCCAGCAGGGTGTCGCGGCGCAACTGGCCAGCCGGCGACTCACCAAACACGTGCAGGCCATCGCGAATCTGCGATTCCTTGAGGTCGCACAGGTAGGCGTCGAGCTGCGGCAGCCAGCTTTCCGGATCATCGTTGAGTTGCAGGCCCAGCTCGCGGTCGAGACTGGCCTCGCGCACCTTGGCCAGGATCTCGCCGCGCAGCTCCACGGCGCGGCGCTGGTCGAGCTGGCTGGCCTCGAAATATTCGTCGGCCAGGCGCTCCAGATCACGCAGCGGGCCGTAGCTTTCGGCGCGGGTCAGCGGCGGCATCAGGTGGTCGATGATCACCGCCTGGGTGCGGCGTTTGGCCTGAGCGCCCTCACCGGGGTCGTTGACGATAAAGGGGTAGATGTTGGGCAGTGGGCCGATCAGCGCCTGCGGCCAGCAGCCCTCGGACAGGCCGACGCTCTTGCCCGGCAACCATTCCAGGTTGCCGTGCTTGCCGACGTGGATCAGCGCATCGGCGGCGAAGGCCGTGCGCAGCCAGGCGTAGAAGGCGATATAGCCATGCGGCGGCACCAGATCGGGGTCGTGATAGACCGCCGCCGCGTCCAGTTGATAACCGCGCGCCGGCTGGATGCCAACGAAGGTCAGGCCGAAGCGCAACCCGGCGACCATCATCCGCCCACTGCGGAACATCGGGTCCTGCTGCGGCTCGCCCCAACGTTCGCGCACCGCCTGCTGGTTGGCCGGCGGCAGGCTGTGGAAAAACTTCAGATAGTCGTCCAGCGCCAGGCTTTGCGCGCAGGGCCGTGTATCCAGGCCATCCAGATCATTGGTGACGCCACCGAGCAGGCTGTGGACAAGTGCGGTGCCGCTATCAGGCAGGTTATCCACCGGGTAGCCCTGCGCCTGCAGGGAACGAAGAATATTCAGCGCGGCGGCCGGCGTATCCAGGCCCACACCGTTGCCGATACGGCCATCACGGGTCGGGTAGTTGGCCAGGATCAGCGCGATTTGCTTCTGATCGTTGCTTTTAATCGCCAACTGGCACCAGTTACGCGCCAGCGCAGCAACGAAGGCCATCCCCGCCTCGTGCGCCTGGTAGCACACTACGTCGCTCTGGCTACGCTCGCTGCGCCAGGCCAGGCCCTTGAAGCTGATGGCGGGGCCGATCAGCCGGCCATCCAGCTCGGGCAGTACCACATGCATGGCCAGATCACGCGAACCCAGGCCCTGGGCGCTGGTCTGCCATTGCGTGTGGTTGTCCAACGAGCAGATGGCCTGCAGCACCGGAATGTCGCGGCGGAACACCCGCGCCTGCGGCGCCTCGGGGTTGGACAGGGCGAAGCCGGTGGTGTTGATGATCAGCGCGGCGCTCGTCTCGTCCAGCCAGGCCTGCACCTGATCCAGGCAGGCAGGCTCCTTGAGGCTGGCCACCGCAATCGGCAGCGGGTTGAGGCCCTGGCGGACAAGGTGCTCACAGAAGGTATCGACGAAGGCGGTATTCGCCGACTGCACATGGTTGCGGTAGAACAGCAGCGCCACCACCGGTGCGCCTGGCTGCCACTGAATCTGCCAGTCGGCAAGCCGGGCCGGGCTGGCGCTGGGGTGATACAGGCCGACGCGCGGCAGCGGCTGCGGCTCCTGCCAACTGTCGTCGCGCCCCAGCCAGCGGCTGCCGATGTAGCGGAACAGCTGGCGCGCGTTATCCAGCCCGCCCTGGCGCAGGTACTGCCAGAGGCGCTGGCTGTCTTCTTCGCTAACGTTGCCGAGGGCACTCAGCTCCGGGTCGGGCTTGTCGTCGCCCGGCACCATGATCACCGTGGCGCCACGCGTACCCAGCTCCACCAGGCGTTCGACACCGTAGCGCCAGTAACTCACCCCGCCATGCACCGAGATCAGGATGACCTTGGCGTGCTGCAGCACCTGCTCGACGTAGAAGTCCACCGAGGCGTTGTTGCTCAGTTGCGCCGGGCTGGCCAGGCGCAGGCTGGGGTAGTCCTCCGGCAGGTGCCGGGCGGCTTCAGCCAGCAGAGAGAGGTGCGAGTCACCCGTGCACAGGATCACCAGCTCGGCAGGCGTCTGGCCAAGGTCGGCAATGCTGTCGGCCGGCAGTTGGGTGCCAGGCTGGGTACGCAGGAGATGCATGTTCGCTCCGAGGAAGGCGCGAATCGTGGGAGGGGCTTTAGCCGCGACTATCCGCGAATTGGATCGCGGCTAAAGCCCCTCCCACAATCACTCAGGCCAGCGCTGCTTGCAGCTCGGCTTCTATAGCCGCGCGGTCGAGCTGCTGGCCGATCACCACCAGGCGGCTCAGGCGCGGCTCGTCGGCTTGCCAGGCGCGGTCGAAGTGGCGATCGAAACGCTGACCGACACCTTGCACCAGCAGGCGCATCGGCTTGCCAGGGATGGCAGCGAAACCTTTCACCCGCAGGATGCCGTACTTGGTCACCGCATCCTTCAGTGCGGCCAGCAGACGCGCCTCCTCGGCTTCCGGTAGTTCCACGTGGAACGAGTCGAACTCCTCGTGATCGTGGTCTTCGTCTTCATCGTCGTGATGGGTGCGGCGGCTGTCGATATGCAGCTCGGTTTCGCTGTTCAGGCCCAGCAGCACGTCCAGCGGCAGCTCGCCGCCGTGCGCCTCGATCACCTTCACTGCCGGCGGCAGCTCCTCGGCCACCTCGGCGCGCACCGCGGCCAACGCCTCGGCGTCGAGCAAATCGGCCTTGTTGAGGATCACCAGGTCGGCGCTGGCCAACTGGTCGGCGAACAGCTCGTGCAGCGGCGATTCATGATCGAGGTTGGGGTCGAGCTTGCGCTGCTCGTCCACCTGATCCGGGAAGGCGGCGAAGGTGCCGGCGAGCACCGCCGGGCTGTCGACCACGGTGATCACCGCATCGACGGTGCAGGCGTTGCGAATTTCCGGCCAGTTGAAGGCCTGCACCAGCGGCTTGGGCAGCGCCAGGCCGCTGGTCTCGATAAGTATATGGTCGAGATCGCCACGGCGCGCCACCAGCTCGCGCATCACCGGGAAGAACTCCTCCTGCACGGTGCAGCACAGGCAGCCGTTGGCCAGTTCGAAGACGCGGCCGTTGGCTTCTTCCTCGCTGCAGTCGATGGAGCACTGCTTGAGGATCTCACCATCGATCCCCAGCTCACCGAACTCGTTGACGATCGCCGCGATACGGCGGCCGCCGGCGTTAGCCAGCAGATGGCGCAGCAGGGTGGTTTTACCAGCACCGAGAAAACCGGTGACGATGGTGACAGGCAGTTTGGCGAGGGTTTTCATGGAGGGCCCCGTGGCGTCGGTAAGTTCGGCGGACGGGTACGCGCAGGCGGGCACGCAGGTGCGTGCTGGCCGCGTCGGATCACCCCGTCCGAGCAAATGGCTGGTCAGTCGAGGCAGGTCTCCTGGCTCACGGTCTGCGCATTGCGTGCCCTTCACCTTCCCGCCTGACGGCAGTGGTGTATCGAAGGGTGTAAGACCGTTCACAGTTGCGGGGGCAGCCAGGGCATCGACCCTGTTCCCTCTTAGCTCCCCGGCGCCGTACCGGGAAGAACCTCGAAAGCGAGAAGGCTACGCAGGCCGCGGCGGCCGGTCAATCGCGGTTGACCGGTGGGATGCGCCATGGTGAGCTACGCCGCTGCACAGCACGAGCGCCCTTGATGATGCCTAGCCCCTCGAACCCCGGCCCTGACGCCTCGCCCATGGTGGTGGCTGGGCTTGGTTGCAGGCGCGACTGCCCCCAGCAAGACCTGCTCGCCCTGCTCATCCACAGCCTGGCCCAGCATGAGTTGACTGTGGATAACCTCGTTGGACTGGCCAGCATCGCCCACAAGCGCGACGAGCCGGGGCTGCATCAACTGGCAACCCACTTGAATCTGGAGCTGACGTTCTTCCCCCCCGAAGCACTCACCCTCTACCAGTCGGAGAACGCCGGCAGTGCCCTCGTCCGATCCGTAACGGGCAGCCCCGCTGTGGCTGAACCCTGCGCCCTGGCTCTGGCCACGCAACTGGGCAAGGCAGCTCGCCTGCTGGGCGAGAAAACCCGCACGGCCAACGCCACCTGTGCGTTGGCCACCTTCGATAGAGAGCCCGTAGCATGACCGTCTACTTTATCGGCGCCGGCCCCGGCGATCCCGAGCTGATTACCGTCAAGGGCCAGCGCCTGATTCGTTCGTGCCCGGTGATCCTCTATGCCGGCTCGCTGGTGCCCGCAGCAGTCCTGCACGGCCACAACGCGGAGCAGGTAATCAACACGGCCGAGCTGCACCTGAGTGAGATCATTACGCTGCTGAGCCAGGCCCATGAGCGCGGCGAGGATGTGGCCCGCGTGCACTCCGGCGACCCTTCGCTGTACGGCGCTATCGGCGAGCAGATTCGCGAGCTGCGTGCTCTGGGCATCCCTTTCGAGATCATCCCCGGCGTCACGGCCACCGCCGCCTGCGCGGCCTTGCTGGAAAGCGAGCTGACCCTGCCGGGCATCGCCCAGACCGTAATTCTCACCCGCTACGGCACCACTTCGCCGATGCCCGAGGGCGAGCAACTGCAGGATCTGGCGCGGCACCGCGCAACCATGGCCATCCACCTCGGCGTGCGCCAGCTGCCGGCCATAGTCGGCGAACTGCTGCCGCACTACGGCGCCGACTGCCCCATCGCGGTTATCCACAGGGCCAGTTGGCCGAATCAGGACTGGGTGCTCGGCACCCTCGCCGATATCGAGACCAAGGTCGCAGCCAAGGGCTTTCGCCGCACGGCACTGATTCTGGTCGGGCGAGTGCTCGATCCGGGTGTCTTTGCCGAGTCAGCGTTATATGACTCGGCGCATCGCCATCTTTATCGCCCTGGCAACGACTGAGCCATCCGTCATCTGGCGAGAAACTGCGCAAAGCGCTGAAAGCCCCGTGATAGCTGACGCCTGATAACTTATCAACAAGATAGGCCGAAGTTTATCCAGAGCTATTGTGAATAACGATGCGACAAGGATCAGTTTTTGAACAACAGGCTGATTAGCCCGGTTTATCTGGGCTTCAGCCTGGTATCACAAGGATATCCACAAGATGATCCACGGCAACTGTTAGCAACTCACCCTCAGAGCTGCACCTCGACCCGCTTGATACCCAGAGCCCGCAGCTCCGGCATCAACTCATCCAGGCTGGCAAAGGTCTCGACCTGCTCGGCCTCATCAACCAGAAAGAAGCTACGCCCTGCGCCTTTCTTGAAAAATACGATCCACTCAGCGGTATTGGCCGGATTGACCATGACCTGGGTATCGAACACAACCCCCTCGCTCGTTCTGCGTTTCACATCCGCGCGCTTCATCCTCTCTCCTGTTCCAGCGTGACTCAGATGATCCCACTGCCTGCATACGGCAGCGGATACGGCTCATAGTGTAAAGGATGAGGTGAGCACGCCTTGCTCACTGATGATCGGTGAGTGAAATCAGTCCCATAGTTATATATGCTTCATATACGAATCATATATAAGGAGGTATCCATGGGCATCGTCAACATCGATGACGAGCTGCATGACCAAATCCGCCGGGCGAGCAGCGTCTCGGGCCGTTCGATCAATGCACAGGCGGGTTTCTGGATTCGCATCGGCATGCTCTGCGAGATGAACCCGACGCTGAGCTTCAATGAGCTGATGTCCGCCGAGATGCGTGCAGCCGGCGTGGTGGTTCCGCCAAGAATGGCGGATGCCTCATGAGCAAGACACCGCAACAGATCGCCCTGATGGCGGAATCCGGCAGGTTGCTGGCGTCCGTGTTCGGCTACCTGGATCGCCTGGATCTGCTCGGCATGTCGACCCTGCAGGTCAACGACCTTGTGGATAACTACATCGTGGGTGAACTCAAGGCGCGCCCGGCGAGCAAGGGCCAGTATGGTTTCGCCTACGCCATGAACACGTCACGCAACGAGGTGGTGTGCCATGGAGTCCCCAGCGCCGACGATATCCTGCGCGATGGCGATCTGGTGAATTTCGATATCACCCTGGAGAAGAACGGCTATATCGCCGATTCGAGCAAGACCTACCTGATCGGCAAGGTGTCGGACCAGGCTCGTCAGCTGGCCGAAGTCACCTATGAGGCGATGTGCAAGGGCATCGAAGCCGTCAGACCCGGCGCCCGCCTCGGCGATATCGGTCATGCCATCGAACGCCATGCCCGCGCCCATCGCTACTCGGTGGTCAGGGAGTATTGCGGCCACGGCATCGGCCGGGAAATGCACGAGCCACCCGAAGTACTGCACTGGGGCAAAGCCGGCACCGGCCTGACCCTGCGCGAAGGCATGACCTTCACCATCGAACCCATGCTCAACCGGGGAACGGCGGACGTGCGTACGCTGCGCGACGGCTGGACGGTGGTGACCCGCGACGGCCAGCTCTCGGCGCAATTCGAACATACCGTGGCGGTCACCCGAGACGGCGTTCGCGTCCTTACGCTGCGCCCCGAAGAGCTGCACCTGAGCAGGATTTCGGCGTGATGGAAACGCAAAAGCCCGTCCAGATGGACGGTGGATACCCAGAATATAGTTTGACATAGAGGGCCGCAAAATCCGCTAGCTTCAGCGCTAGGGCCTGCCACAACAACCGAAACATAGTTTGACACAGCCTAACGCGCCCGCCCAAAAAGCCCCACCGCAGCCAAGAATAAAGTTTGACACAGCCAGCCCCCGCCTCACACGTGCCCTACACACATGCCGCGTGCCATAAACAAGGATCGCAGCCCACTGCCGCTGGATCGAGATACCGTCCATTGAATTGGCTTAAGGGAGTACCGCGTGGGCTTGGTGATCCAGATATGGGGCCCATCATGATGGTAGTCAGCGGGTGCCAGAACCCTGAGACGGCTCAGGGGTGCCATCACTGACCACCCCTTGGACATCCTAGTGGCGATGAACCTTGTCGTTGGCTACAAAGCTCAGCATTGAATTGTCCACGCACACGATGGCGTGTGGGTATTCTCAAGAAAGTCAGGCGCCAAAGCGTGATGTCACTAGGCTACAATCAGTCGTAGTGCACACGCTCGACCATCATCAGAATCTCGTGATGCCCAGCCCGAAATACGGATATTTCAATGCCACGTCCGCCGCACCTCAACTACCTCTGTCCCCGTCGCCGAGTGCTTGTCCAGCGAGCAGGCACCTTGGCGCGCGTCGCCGATAGGAATCTCGACTGTCTATGAATTATTTCACCGAAACGGCAGCCAATATCCTTGGCAATAAAAAGCTGCGTAGCCCCCAGATCGAGGCCTATATCAAGGCGCAGGAGCATTTCGAGAACTCCAACGAGGATGCACTAATCGTCCTGCCGACAGGGACGGGCAAAAGCGGGCTGATCTCCATCGTACCTTTCGGCCTGGCAAAGGGACGTGTGTTGATCATTACACCAGGCCTGGTCACCAAGCAGAGCATTCGACGGACACAGGAGCTGCTAGAAGACAACTTCTGGATCAATTTCGATGTGATTTTCAGTGCCGAGGATCTGCCGGTCACATGCGAATTTACGTCTGATACCCATCAGGCCAGCCTTGAGCAAGCCCACTTCGTCTATTCGAACATCCAGCAGGTATACAACGAGCGCGGACAGTCACTGACGAAGCGGGTGCCGTCCGACTTCTTCGACCTCATCATCATTGATGAGGGGCACCATGCGCCGGCACGTAGCTGGCAAAAGACCCTGGCCCACTTTTCCAAGGCTAAGAAGATCTTTGTGACTGGTACGCCGTTCCGCGGCGACAACCAAGAAGTGCCAGGAAAACTGATCCATAAGACGCCTCTCTCCGAGGTGATGCGTGATCGGTATGTTAAGTGGCTGAGGAAAGAGACCGTAAATGCTCATGAGCTTTACTTCACCGTCACCGAGCAGCCAGGTGTTCGGCTCTCCAAAGAGCAAGTCCTCGAATTCAAGGACCGAGAGTGGGTAGAGCGCAGCGTAGCCTTGTCTCCAGAATGCTCAATGGACGTAATCAACCTAAGCATTCAGAAACTGGATGAGCTCCGGAAAACCTCTCCGGACGTGCCACACAAGATTCTCGCTGTCGGTTGCAGCATCACCCACGCCGAGGACCTGCGCACCTGGTATCAATCCAAGAACCTGACTGCAGCTGTAGTGCACAGCGACATGGAGTTAGCAGATATCGATGCGGCATTCCGGGTAATCGATAACCACCAGTGCGATGTCGTTATCTCCGTGAACATGTTGATGGAAGGCTACGACCATCGTTACCTCACTGTTCTGGCCCTCTTCCGTCCCTACCGAAGCGAAAATGCCTTCGCACAAATTGTGGGCAGGGTTTTGCGGGCGATCCCAGCCGACGAGATCACGGCTTTTGAGATCGATAACAACGCCGTGGTGATCTATCACCAGGAGACCGGCTTGGATTCGATGTGGACTGCCTTCCAGACTGAGGTTGATCGGGCCAAACACCAGCGCACCCGCGACTACACAATCACGGACGAGGACTACACGCGCAAAGAGCAGAACCTGGGTGGTGTTTCCAGCTCCGAAGCATTTGTGAGTGACCGTGACTCCTACCTTGGAGATCTGGACTTCAACAAGATATTTTCGGAGAAACGGGCCGAAGTCGAGTCCATCGCAACGCAGAAGGTCCAGGCGCTTCCGGGGATTGAGGGCTATGACGCGGATGTTCTTGCACAGCTCAAGAACGTCTTCCTGAGTGCTGAGACAAAGAAAGCAGCTCAGATCATAGACCCCAACCTCGTGGAGAAGCGGCCTGAAATCGCGCGTAAGCAACTCCGCGAGATCCTTACCAAGAAGGCTCAGGACGAGGTCGCAACATTGCTCAGCGATCTGCAAATCGAAGAAAAAGCTTCTACCCTTTATCCGATATTCAAAAACCACCTACCGATGGCGAAACCCAACATGCCTAACGACGGTATACTGGTGAGCTTTATCTACACCAAGCTGGTGAAGAAATTCGGTAGGGTTGCTGACCGTGACAACAGCTCACTGACCAAGTCGATTGAGTACGTGGTAGTGATCATCGATGAATTAAGGAGAATGCTGAAATGAGTCTAGAATCCATCAGAATACTGGTTGATGAGCTCTCGACTCTCCACGTAACCCGTGGCGTTCAGCCCAGCGAACTTATCGACAATCTCTTCGAAGATGACTACGTCGAGTCCTCGGCGCGAAAGACATCGCAGGGGCTGGTGTTCGAGCTGGTCTTCTCGGAGCAAGATGAAGACGGATCGTCGAGCAAGGTCACCATGCGCTATACCTACGATCGCAGCCGTTATCTGGTACTTGTCGAGCAGAAGATGACGGCCAAGCGGTTCAGTACTCAATGGGATCGTACCCACGCCGTCCTGGAGCGGCTCGGCAAACTTGAAGCGCTGCTCGCTGACCAGCTACCGCGAGAGAAAGTCGCCGCAATCCTATCAACCATGCCCCAAGACTACCTTGCCCTTGCCCCGCAACTGCGGCTGGTGGCCTAACCCTAGCCAGTCATTCCACTGCGACCGATGCTCAACCAGCCATGATATCGCCGCAGTGAATCTGCTCGACATACTTGTACTGTTGGCGCTGATGGAAAATTGACCCACCCTGCCGATTGAAATTTGACCCAGGGCGGATTGCTGATTTTGTTACCAGCAACTGTGGATAAGTCTACCAGCGCAGCTGCTGTTGCCCCCACTCCTTCGCTAGCCCAGTTCAGTTGTTTAAGACCTGCCACACGCAGCCATGTAGCAGGCCGTCGTCGCCATGAAATCAGAACGGCTCATCGTCCTCCGGTTCCTGGCCGCCCTTACGCTTTCGCTCCCGTGATTTGATCTTGGCCTGGGCCGCCAAGCTACTGTGTTGCAGGCGATAGGACTCGTTACCGGTTTCGACGATGTGGCAGTGGTGGGTCAGCCGATCCAGCAGGGCGGTGGTCATCTTGGCGTCGCCGAACACACCCATGGAGATCGCAGCAATTACCCCCTAAACTCTCGGCCATACGCACTCGATTGGGTGCGACCTTCTATTGTGTCGTTATCAGGGATAGTCATCTTGAACCTACGCCCCCTCCTCTGTCTGTGCCTACCGGCCAGCCTGCTACTGGTCGGCTGCGACCAGGCACCCGCCCCCCAGGAACAGGCACCGCGCCTGGTCAAGCTGTTTACCGTGGAAGACCCCGCCAGCGAGCGCCTGCGCGAATTCCCCGCCCGCCTCAAGGCCACCGAGGAAGCCGAGCTGTCCTTTCGCATCGGCGGCCAGCTGAAGACGCTGGAGGTGCGGCAGGGCCAGCCGGTCAAGCGCGGCCAGCTGATTGCCAGCATCGAAGACACCGACCAGCGTCTGCGGGTACGTGATCGCCAGGCCAGCTTCGACCTGGCCAACGCCCAGTTCAAGCGCATTGCTCAACTGCTTGAGCGGCAGATGATTTCCCGCTCCGAATATGACCAGCGCAAGGCCGCCCTCGACTCGGCCAGCGCTGCCCTGAGCCTGGCTCGTCAGGAGCTGGACTACACCCGCATCCTCGCACCCTTCGACGGTGTAGCGGCCAACACCCATGTGGATAACTTCCAGGTGGTGCAGGCCAAGCAACCTATCGTCACCTTGCAGAGCGGCGACAGCCTGGATGTGCTGTTCCAGATGCCGGAAAACCTGCTGACCAACCTGCGCAGTCGTGAAGACAGCGTGGGCTATCACCCCAGCGTGATTCTCGACAGCCTGCCGGATCGCGAATTCGAGGCGGTGTACAAGGAACACAGCACCCAGCCAGACCCCAAGACCCTGACCTATCAGGTCACCCTGTCCATGCCTCGCCCCGAGGAGCTCAACCTGCTGCCGGGCATGAGCGCCACGGTCAAGATCGATTTCGCCAAAATCAGCCGCAACCCGGACAATCGCCTGCTGGTGCCGGTGGAGGCGGTATTCAGCCCGGATAGCGTCGCCGCCGAAGTCAAGCAGGTATGGGTGGCGCGCGAGCAGGACGGCACGTTGCGCCTCACCGCGCGCCAGGTCGAAGTCGGCCAGCTGACCCGTAACGGTATCGAAGTGCTCAGCGGCATCGAGCCCGGCGAGCAGATCGTCGCCGTCGGTGGCGCCGAACTGGAGGAAGGCCAGGCAGTGCGGCCCTGGGTACGCGAGCGGGGGCTGTAAATGGATATCGCCGGTTATTTTATCCAGCGCCGCGTCACCAGCTGGCTGGTCACCCTGGTGCTGGGCATCGGCGGGTTGATGGCCTTTCTCGGCATCGGCCGCCTGGAAGACCCCTCCTTCACCCTGAAAAACGCCATGGTCATCACCAGCTACCCCGGCGCCTCGCCGCAGCAGGTGGAAGAGGAAGTCAGCTATCCCCTGGAAAACGCCATTCAGCAGCTGCCCTCGATCAAGAAGGTCACCTCCATCTCCAGCGCCGGGCTCTCGCAGATCAGCCTGGAGCTGCACAGCCAGTACAAGGCCGAGCAGATCCCGCAGATCTGGGACGAATTGCGGCGCAAGATCAACGACCTGCAGCCCAGCCTGCCACCGGGAGTCAACCCGCCGCAGATCCGCGACGACTTCAGTGATGTATTCGGCTTCTTCCTGCTGGTCACCGGCGAAGGCTACAGCGCCCAGGAGCTGCGCGACTTCGCCGACTACCTGCGCCGTGAACTGGTGTTGCTGCCTGGCGTAGGCAAGGTCAGCCTGGCCGGCGCCCGCCAGGAGCAGGTGCAGGTGGAAATCTCGCGCAGCAAGATGAGCACCCTGGGTATCGCCCCGCAGCGCCTGGCCCAGGTGCTCAGCCAGCAGAACGTGGTGTCCAACGCCGGGCGCATTCTGGTCGGCAGCGAGTCGATCCGCCTGCACCCCACTGGCGAGCTGCAGGATGTGCGCGAGCTGGAGCGCCTGATCATCAGCGACCCGGGCAGCGCGCAGCAGGTCACTCTCGGCGATATCGCCCAGGTCAGCCGCGGCTTTAGCGAAACACCGGGCAACCTCTACCGCATGAACGGCCAGCCGGCCCTGACCCTGGGCGTTTCCTTCGCACCCAAGGTCAACGTGGTGGATGTCGGCGCGACGATCAACGCGCGCCTGGCCGAACTGGACGCCCAGCGCCCGGCCGGTATGCAGTTGCAGGTGTTCTACGACCAGGCCGCCGAAGTGCAGGCCTCGGTGCAGGGTTTCGTGATCAACTTCGTCGCCTCGGTGGCCATCGTGATCGTCGTGCTGCTGATCTTTATGGGCCTGCGCAGCGGCCTGCTGATCGGCCTGATCCTGGCCCTCACGGTGCTCGGCAGCTTTATCTTTATGCGCCTGCTGGGCATCGAGCTGCAGCGCATTTCCCTCGGTGCCCTGGTGATCGCCCTGGGTATGCTGGTGGACAACGCCATCGTTATCGTCGAAGGCATTCTGGTCGGCCGTCAACGCGGCCAGAGCACCCTGGAGGCAGCGCGGGGCATCGTCCGCCAGACCAATCTGCCGCTGCTCGGCGCCACCCTGATCGCCATCATCGCCTTCGCCCCCATCGGCCTGTCGGACGACTCCACCGGCGAGTTCTGCCTGTCGCTGTTCCAGGTGCTGATGATCTCCCTGCTGCTCAGCTGGGTGACTGCCATCACCCTGACGCCGTTCTTCGCCAGCCTGTTCTTCCGCGATAACCAGACCCTGACCGGCCAGGATCAGGGCGACCCCTACGGCGGGGTGATCTTCACCAGCTACCGGCGCCTGCTCGACTTCGCCCTGCACCGCCGTAGCCTCACTCTGGGCATGCTGGTGGTATTGCTGGTGGTGGCCATTGCCGGCTTCGGCAAGGTGCGCCAGAGCTTCTTTCCGCCGTCCAATACGCCGATGTTCTTTATCGACCTGTGGCTACCCCAGGGCACTGATATCCGCTACACCGAGCAGCTGGTGGCCGAACTGGATCAGCATGTACTGGAGCAGGAAGGGGTGACCACGGTCAGCAGCACAATCGGTCAGGGCGCCCTGCGTTTTATCCTCACCTACTCACCGCAGAAGCAGTACCCCAACTACGCTCAGCTGCTGGTGCGCACCGACAACCTGGAGCGCATCGAGCCGCTGATCAACCAGTTGGAACTGCATGTCGCCGAGCAGTACCCGCAGATCAAGCCCAAGTTCAAGCAACTGATGCTCGGCCCCGGCAACGACAGCAAGATCGAGGCGCGCTTCAGCGGCCCCGACCCCGACGAACTGCGCCGCCTGGGAGGCGAGGTCAGCCGTCTGATGCGCCAGGACCCGGTAGCCAATGCAGTGATGCACGACTGGTATGAGCGCACCAAGCTGGTCCGCCCGCAATTCGCCGAGGCCCGCGCCCGCGAACTGGGGGTGGACAAGAGTGAGCTGGATGACCTGCTGCGCATGAGCTTCTCCGGCATGAATGTCGGCCTGTACCGCGACGGCACCCGCCTGCTGCCAATAGTCGCGCGCACCCCGGACAACGAGCGGCTGAATGCCGACAGCCTGAGTGACCTGCAGATCTGGAGCAACGCCCGGGGCGGCTACCTGCCCATCGAACAGGTGCTGCTGGGCTTTAACACCGAGTGGGAAGACCCGCTGATCATGCGTCTGGATCGCAAACGCACGCTCACCGTACAGGCCGATCCTTCCCTGCTCAGCGGCGAAACCGCAGCCCAGCTGTTCCAGCGCCTCAAGCCGCAGATCGAGGCCATCCCCCTGCCCGAGGGTTACAGCCTGGAATGGGGCGGCGAGTATGAAAGCTCCCGCGATGCGCAAGGTGCAGTGTTCGGTAGCCTGCCGCTGGGTTATCTGGTGATGTTTATGATCACCATTTTGCTCTTCGACTCGTTCAAGCGCGCCACCGTGATCTGGCTCACCGTGCCCCTGGCGATGATCGGCGTGACCCTGGGCTTTCTGCTGACCGGCATCCCCTTCGGCTTTATGGCCCTGCTCGGCCTGCTTAGCCTGAGCGGTATGCTGGTGAAGAACGGCATCGTCCTGGTGGACGAAATCCAGCTGCAGCTGGCCAGCGGCAAGGATGCCCTGCAAGCCGTGGAAGACGCCTCGATCAGCCGCGTGCGCCCGGTGGCCATGGCCGCCCTGACCACCATCCTGGGCATGAGCCCGCTGCTGACCGATGCCTTCTTCCAGAGCATGGCGGTGGTGATCATGTTCGGCCTGGGCTTCGCCACCCTGCTGACGCTGGTGGTGCTGCCGGTGCTGTATTGCGTGTTCTACGGGATCAAGGAGCAGGGCGCGGCAGAGGCTTAAGAAGGTGGACAACGCGCAGTTGTCCACCCGCTCTCAAGGTCGACTCAACCCTGCCGGGCGCGTCTAAAACGGCGCCACCCCGAGCGCAGATCATCCACCGCTGGCACCAGAGCCAGGCCTACCAGCAACAACGCCAGCGGTAGGGTGGCGATATAGCCCAGGCCGTTGAAGCCAAAGGCACCGGCAATCCCACCCATAAAGAAATACAGCGCCAGCAGGCTCAACACCTGCAGGCGCTGACGGTCGACCTGGACCCGACCGTGCCTGTCGCCATGGCGGTTCCAGTACAGCAGCTTGCCCAGTTCGATACCGATATCGGTGACGATGCCGGTGATATGGGTGGTGCGGATTTCTGCCCGCGACAACTTGGTGATCAGGGCATTCTGCAGCCCCATGATGAAGCACAGCAGCATCACCGTCAGGGGCACGAACAGCCCCTCGATGGTTGCCAGGGTGGCGCCAAGCAGACCGAAGCACAGCAGCAGTGCCGCCTCACAGAGCAGCGGCAGGGCGTTTTCGCTGTGCAGGCGGCGGCGCTTGGAGTAATTGACCATCAGGGTCGAGGCGATGGCACCCAGGACAAACGACAACACCCCACCCAGCCCACCGAGCACCAGATCATAGGCACCCAGGGCGATATGGTCGGCCATGGCCGAGACAATCCCTGTCATATGCGAGGTGTACTGCTGCACCGCAAGAAAGCCCCCGGCATTGATTGCCCCGGCGACAAAGGCCAGGGCGTAACCCAGATGACGGTTGGCCACGACACTGCGTTTGCGCCCGGTCAGGCGTCGGGCATAGCGGATCGGCATAGGGCACCTAGGTGACGAAGTGGCGCGAGAGACTCACAGATGAATCTCCGCACCTTTGATGCCGAGTTGCCGCAATTCCTCGATCAGACCATTGAGGTCGGCAAAGCACTCCACCTCATCCTGCTCGTCGATCAGAAAGTAGCTGGTACCCGCATCCTTCTTGAACAGCACGATCCACTCCCGGGTATTGCCCGGGTTGGGCATCAGATGGGTATCGAACTGCACGCCAGCGGCGCTTCTGGCCCTTATATCTTCACGTTTCACAAGCGCCCCCTCACTCCACCGTAACGCTTTTTGCCAGATTGCGCGGCTGGTCGACGTCGGTGCCCTTGAGCACGGCAACATAATAGGACAGCAGCTGCAGCGGGATGGTGTAGAGGATCGGCGCCAGCAGGTCGTGAATATGCGGCATGTTCACCACATGGGTGCCCTCGCCGTTGCGCATACCGGCCTGCTGGTCCGCAAAGACGATCAGCTCACCACCACGGGCGCGCACTTCCTGCAGGTTGGACTTGAGCTTCTCCAGCAATTCGTTGTTCGGCGCTACTGTGACCACCGGCATATCGCTGTCGACCAGGGCCAATGGCCCGTGCTTGAGCTCGCCGGCCGGGTAGGCCTCGGCGTGGATATAGGAGATTTCCTTGAGTTTGAGCGCCCCTTCCATGGCCACCGGGTACTGCGCGCCACGGCCAAGGAACAGGCTGTGGTGCTTCTCGGCGAACAGTTCGGCGATCTTCTCCACGGTCTTGTCCATGGCCAGCGCTTCGCCCAGACGGGTCGGCAGGCGACGCAGCTCTTCCACCAGTTCGGCGGCCAGCGCCTTGTCCAGGCTGCCATGCACCTGGCCGAGGGCCAGGGTCAGCAGCATCAGGCCGACCAGCTGGGTGGTGAAGGCCTTGGTCGAGGCCACGCCGATTTCCGGGCCGGCCTGGGTCAGCAGGCACAGGTCGGACTCGCGCACCAGCGAGCTGGTACCGACGTTGCAGATCACCAGGCTGGCCAGGTAGCCGCCCTGCCCCGGCGCCTGCTCCTTGGCGTTGCGCAGCGCGGCCAGGGTGTCGGCGGTCTCGCCGGACTGCGAGACGCTGACAAACAGGGTGTCCGGCTGCACCACCACCTTGCGGTAGCGGAACTCGCTGGCCACTTCGACCTGGCAGGGAATGCCGGCCAGCTCTTCCAGCCAGTAACGGGCGACCATACCGGCGTGGTAGCTGGTGCCACAGGCGACGATCTGCACGTTCTTGACCTTGGCGAACAGCTCGGCAGCCTGCGGGCCAAAGGCCTGCACCAGCACGTGATCGCTGCCCAGGCGGCCTTCCAGGGTGCGTTGCACCACCTTGGGCTGCTCGTGGATTTCCTTGAGCATGAAGTGGCGGTACTCGCCCTTGTCCGCTGCCTCGGCACCTTCGTGGTACTGCACGGCTTCACGCTGCACCGGATTGTCGGCGGCGTCCCAGACCTGCACACCGTCACGACGAATCTCGGCGATATCGCCTTCTTCCAGGTACATGAAGCGGTCGGTGACCTGGCGCAGGGCCAACTGGTCGGAGGCGAGGAAGTTTTCGCCCAGACCCAGACCGATCACCAGCGGGCTGCCACTGCGCGCGGCGAGCAGGCGGTCCGGTTGCTTGGCGCTGATCACCGCCAGGCCGTAGGCGCCATGCAGTTCCGGGATGGCGGCCTTGAGCGCAGCGCTGAGGTCGCCAAGCTGCTGCAGCTTGTGCTCGAGCAGGTGGACGATGGTTTCGGTGTCGGTATCGGAGGTGAAGACGTAGCCCAGGCCCTTGAGGCGCTCGCGCAGCTCTTCGTGATTCTCGATGATGCCGTTGTGCACCACCGCCAGCTCGTGCCCGGAGAAATGCGGGTGAGCGTTGCGCTCGCTCGGCGCACCGTGGGTAGCCCAACGAGTGTGGGCAATGCCCAGACGCCCGGCCAGTGGCTCGGCTTGCAGCGCGGCCTGCAGTTCGCTGACCTTGCCGACGCGGCGGCGGCGATCCAGTGCGCCCTGCTCGGTCAGGAGCGCCACACCGGCGCTGTCATAGCCGCGATATTCCAGACGCTTGAGGCCTTCGACCAGGACCGGGGTGATATTGCGCTCGGCGATGGCGCCTACGATTCCACACATGGGGCTCTCCTTAGTTTTCCAGCGGCACGAGGATCAGCGGAATGCCGCGCGCGCGTATTTGTTCGGCAGCCTGGGCATCCAGGCGCTCGTCGGTTATCAGGGTATGGAGGCTGCTCCAGGGCAGTTCCAGATTGGGAATGCGCCGGCCGATCTTGTCGCTCTCGACCATGACGATGACTTCACGAGCCACCTCGGCCATAACCCGCGACAGACCGAGCAGCTCGTTGAAGGTGGTGGTGCCACGCTCCAGGTCGATGCCATCGGCGCCGATGAACAGCTGGTCGAAGTCGTAGGAGCGCAGCACCTGTTCGGCCACCTGGCCCTGGAAGGACTCCGAGTGTGGGTCCCAGGTGCCGCCGGTCATCAGCAGCACCGGCTCGTGTTCGAGTTCGCGCAGAGCATTGGCCACATTGAGCGAGTTGGTCATCACCACCAGACCGGGCTTGTGGCCAAGCTGCGGGATCATCGCCGCGGTGGTGGTGCCGCTGTCGATGATGATGCGTGCGTGTTCGCGGATGCGCGCCACGCCGGCACGGGCAATCGCCTGCTTGTAGGGGGAAATGGGCTGCGTCGGCTCGCTGATCAGCTCCTGCGGCACCGGCACCGCGCCGCCATAGCGACGCAGCAGCAGGCCGTTCTTTTCCAGGGCAGCGAGGTCCTTGCGAATGGTCACTTCGCTGGTGGCGAAGTGCTGCGCCAGGGCGTCCACGCTCACTTCGCCCTGCTCGGCTAGCAAGGCAAGGATGGTGTGACGACGTTGCGGCGTGTTGCGCTTCGACATGCTTAAGTTTCGATTCGAAAGATAATGGCGCGAATCAAAACATATGATCGAAAAGCCCGCAAGCGTCCGTCGATCAGTTCAACGTCAGTTTGACCCCGAAGCCGACCAGGCACAGCCCGCCCAGTTTCTCCAACCCCCGTGCGATACGTGGGTTGGCGCGCATGCGCTCGGCGAGAAAGTGCGTCAGCAGCACGATCAGCAAGCCGTAGAAAAAGGTCAGCGCCATGATGGTCACGGCCATGAAACCGAAAGTAATCAGCCCCTGATGCCGCTGCGGATCGATGAACAGCGGAAAGAACGCCATGTAGAAAATGATGGCCTTGGGGTTGAAGACGGTGATCACCAGGGTTTGCCATAGGTATTGGCGCGGCTTGATGTCCAGCGTCGGCGCGGCCCCCGGCTTGGCCAGGATCATGCGCAGGCCGAGGTAGACCAGATAGCCGGCGCCAAGCCACTGCACCAGATGGAAGGCTGCCGGATAGGCCTTGAGTAGCGCGGCGACACCGGCCACCGCCAGCCACAGCAGTACCTGATCGCCGAGCATGATCCCCAGGGTAGAGGCCAATCCACCGCGAATCCCTCCCTTGCCGGTGGACAGGATCAGCGCCAGGTTACCTGGGCCAGGAATGGCCAGCAGGATGATGAAGGCCACCACGAAGGCGGCGTAATCCGTCACACCGAACATACAGGACTGCCTCCGGCAGGTTATCCACAGGCCTGGTCACCCAGGCTGGATCGGGTTCACTTCTTCGTCGGGCGCTTCCAGCCTTCGATATTGCGCTGCTTGGCCCGACCCACTGCCAGCGTATCCGCCGGCACGTCGCTGGTCACTACCGAACCGGCGCCGGTGGTCGCACGGGCCCCCAGCGTTACCGGCGCCACCAGGGCGCTGTTGGAGCCGATGAAGACGTCCTCGCCCATCACCGTGCGGGATTTGTTGGCACCGTCGTAGTTGCAGGTGATGGTGCCGGCACCGATGTTGGTTCGCGCGCCGATCTCGGCATCGCCCAGGTAGCTCAGGTGACCGGCCTTGGCGCCCTCGCCCAGCACGGCGTTCTTCAGTTCGACGAAGTTACCCACATGGGCCTTGGCGCCCAGTTTGGTGCCGGGACGCAGGCGGGCGAACGGACCACAGTCGGCGCCCTCGCCCATCTCGGCACCTTCCAGGTGGCTGTTGGCCTTGACGATAGCGCCCTTGCGCAGCACCGAGTCCTTGATCACGCAGTTCGGACCGATCGAAACAAAGTCCTCGATCACTACCTTGCCTTCGAGGATGACGTTGATGTCGATGGTCACGTCGCGGCCAACGCTGACTTCGCCGCGTACATCGAAGCGATGCGGATCGCGCAGGGTGACGCCCTGGGCCATCAAGCGGCGGGCCAGGCGCTGCTGGTAATGGCATTCGAGCTGAGCCAGCTGGATGCGGTCGTTGGCACCGAGCACCTCCATCTCGTCGGCGGCGCGTTCGGTGGCCACCACTAGACCATCGGCCACGGCCATGGCGATCACGTCGGTCAGGTAGTACTCGCCCTGAGCGTTGCTGTTGGACAGACGCCCCAGCCAGTCGGCCAGGCGCTTGCCCGGTACGGCGAGGATGCCGGTGTTGCCTTCGCGGATCTGCCGCTGCGCCTCGCTGGCGTCCTTGTGCTCGACGATGGCCTGCACCACGCCAGCCTCATCGCGAACGATACGGCCGTAGCCGGTCGGGTCAGCCAGCTCGACGGTGAGCAGGCCCAACTGATCATCGCTGACCAGGGCCAGCAGGCGCTGCAGGGTGGCAGGTTCGATCAGCGGCACGTCGCCATAGAGAATCAGCACGCGCTCGGCACTGAGCTGCGGCAGAGCCTGGGCCACGGCGTGGCCGGTGCCGAGCTGCTCAGCCTGGATGACGAAATTCAGGTCGGCCGCGGCCAGGCGCTCACGCACCTTGTCAGCGCCATGACCGATCACCACCTGGATGCTCTGCGGCTGCAGGCTGCGCGCGGTGTCGATGACATGCCCCAGCATGGGTTTGTCGGCGACCGGGTGCAGCACCTTGGGCAAAGCGGAACGCATGCGCGTGCCCTGGCCAGCGGCAAGAATGACGATATCCAGACTCATAGAAAGCTCCTTGCTGGGCAAGATTTGGCCGCGGCCAGAGAGCCGCGCGAAGAAAGCGCTATTTTGCCAGAAACGCAAAGGGGCGACCTAAGTCGCCCCTTTGCGTGATACCGCGATACGCGATCAGCGACTGCGGCCGCCGAACTTCTTGCGCATCTCTTCGATGGTGCGCAGCTGAGCAGCAGCCTCGGCCAGGCGTGCCGAAGCACTGCCGTAGTCGAACTCGGTGCCCTTCTCGCTCAGCGCCTTCTCGGCCGCCTTGCGCGCTTCGATGGCAGCGGCTTCATCCAGGTCGCCGGCACGAACAGCGGTGTCGGCAAGAACCTTCACCATGCTCGGCTGAACTTCCAGGAAGCCACCGGAGATGTAGAACACCTCCTCGGTGCCACCCTGCTTGATCACTCGCACCGGACCCGGCTTGAGATCGGTCAGCAGCGGGGTGTGGCCCGGCAGGATACCCAGGTCACCGAGGTGACCGTGGGCGATGACCATTTCCACCAGCCCCGAGAACAGCTCTTCTTCCGCACTGACGATATCGCAGTGGACTGACATAGCCATAACAATGCCTCGGTTGAGAGGCCGGATCGGGCTGCTGCCCACTCCGGCCTGGACGCCCTCTAGAGGGCGCACCCGTTACTTACAGTTTCTTGGCTTTCTCGATGGCTTCGTCGATGCCGCCTACCATGTAGAACGCTTGTTCCGGCAGGTGGTCGTAGTCGCCTTTGAGAATGCCGCTGAAGCCGGCAATGGTGTCCTTCAGGGACACGTACTTGCCCGGGGCACCGGTGAAGACTTCAGCCACGAAGAACGGCTGGGACAGGAAGCGCTGGATCTTACGAGCGCGCGATACCAGCTGCTTGTCGTCTTCGGACAATTCGTCCATACCCAGGATCGCGATGATGTCCTTCAGCTCCTTGTAGCGCTGCAGAACATACTGAACACCACGAGCGGTCTCGTAGTGATCCTGGCCGATCACGTTCGGGTCCAGCTGACGGCTGGTGGAATCCAGCGGGTCAACGGCCGGGTAGATACCCAGGGAAGCGATGTCACGGGACAGAACGACGGTGGCGTCCAAGTGGGCGAAGGTGGTCGCCGGGCTCGGGTCGGTCAGGTCGTCCGCAGGTACGTAGACAGCCTGGATCGAGGTGATCGAGCCTTTCTTGGTGGAGGTAATACGCTCCTGCAGAACGCCCATCTCCTCGGCCAGGGTCGGCTGGTAACCTACTGCCGACGGCATACGGCCGAGCAGTGCGGATACTTCGGTACCGGCGAGGGTGTAACGGTAGATGTTGTCGACGAACAACAGAACGTCACGACCTTCGTCACGGAACTTCTCGGCCATGGTCAGGCCGGTCAGTGCTACGCGCAGACGGTTGCCTGGTGGCTCGTTCATCTGACCGTAGACCAGGGCTACCTTGTCGAGAACGTTGGAGTCCTTCATCTCGTGGTAGAAGTCGTTACCCTCACGAGTACGCTCACCCACACCGGCGAACACGGAATAACCGCTGTGCTCGATGGCGATGTTACGGATCAGTTCCATCATGTTCACGGTCTTGCCGACACCGGCACCACCGAACAGACCGACTTTACCGCCCTTGGCGAACGGGCAGACCAGGTCGATAACCTTGATGCCAGTTTCCAGCAGCTCGTTGGAGCCAGCTTGTTCAGCATAGCTCGGCGCAGGGCGGTGGATTTCCCACTGCTCTTCTTCACCGATGGGGCCGGCTTCGTCGATCGGGTTGCCCAGCACGTCCATGATCCGGCCCAGGGTCGCTTTACCGACCGGTACGGAGATGGCCTTGCCAGAGCTGTTGACGTCCAGGCCACGCTTGAGGCCTTCGGTCGAACCCATCGCAATGGTACGTACCACGCCGTCGCCCAGCTGCTGCTGAACTTCCAGGGTGGTTTCGGCGCCAACTACTTTCAGCGCTTCATAAACACTCGGCACCTTGTCACGCGGAAATTCCACGTCGATGACGGCGCCGATGATTTGAACGATACGTCCGCTACTCATCTTTGGTTCCTCTGAATATTTGAACCGTTCTTAAACCGCGGCAGCGCCGCCGACGATTTCCGAAATTTCCTGGGTGATCGCTGCCTGACGAGCCTTGTTGTAAACCAGCTGCAGGTCTTTGATGAGATCACCGGCGTTGTCGGTTGCGTTCTTCATCGCGATCATCCGCGCAGCCTGTTCGCACGCGCTGTTCTCGACCACGGACTGATAGACCTGCGACTCGATGTAGCGTACCAGCAGCGCATCCAGCAATTGCTGGGCGTCCGGCTCGTACACGTAGTCCCACAGACCTTTCTGCACGCCTTGCGCATCGCTCGCGGCCAACGGCAACAACTGCTGCACTTCCGGCTTCTGCGTCATGGTGTTGACGAACTTGTTCGACACCAGATACAGACGGTCGATACGGCCCTCGGCGTAGGCATCCAGCACGACCTTGACGCTACCGATCAGGTCGTTGATGGACGGCTCTTCACCCAGCTTGCTGATGGCGGCAACCACGTTGCCTCCGTTGCTGCGGAAGAAGCTCGCGCCCTTGCTGCCCACCACGCAGAAATCAGCCTCGACCTTCTGGTCGCGCCATTCCTTCAGGCTTCTGAGCAGCGCCTTGAACAGGTTGATGTTCAAGCCACCACACAGACCACGGTCCGAGGTCACCACGATATAACCGACGCGCTTTACATCACGCTCCACCATGAACGAGTGGCGGTATTCCGGGTTCGCCTTGGCCAGGTGACCAATCACCTGACGAATACGCTCAGCATAGGGACGACCAGCAGCCATGCGCTGTTGAGCCTTGCGCATTTTGCTGACCGCCACTTTTTCCATGGCGCTGGTGATCTTTTGCGTGCTTTTGATGCTCGCAATCTTGCTGCGAATCTCTTTTGCGCCTGCCATTTCACACCTTTTGGTTCAAGCAGGCGGGGGCCAAAGCCCCCGCTGCGGTTACCAGGTTTGGGTGGCCTTGAACTTCTCGATACCGGCTTTCAGGCCAGCGTCGATTTCGTCGTTGAAGTCACCCTTCTCGTTGATCTTCGCCATCAGGTCGGCGTGATCACGCTTGAAGAAGGCGATCAGGGCCTGCTCGAAGCTGATGATCTTGGCGACTTCGACGTCCTGCAGGAAGCCACGCTCGGCTGCGTACAGGGACACCGACATTTCGGCAATGGACATCGGCGCATACTGCTTCTGCTTCATCAGCTCGGTTACGCGCTGACCATGCTCGAGCTGCTTGCGGGTGGCTTCGTCCAGGTCAGAAGCGAACTGGGCGAATGCCGCCAGTTCACGGTACTGAGCCAGAGCGGTACGGATACCACCGGAAAGCTTCTTGATGATCTTGGTCTGAGCCGCGCCACCGACACGGGATACCGAGATACCGGCGTTGACGGCCGGACGGATACCCGAGTTGAACATGGCCGATTCCAGGAAGATCTGACCGTCGGTGATCGAGATCACGTTGGTCGGAACGAACGCGGAAACGTCACCGGCCTGGGTTTCGATGATCGGCAGAGCGGTCAGCGAGCCAGTCTTGCCCTTCACGGCGCCATTGGTGAACTTCTCGACGTACTCTTCGGAAACGCGGGAAGCGCGCTCCAGCAGACGACTGTGGAGATAGAACACGTCGCCCGGGTAGGCTTCACGGCCTGGCGGACGGCGCAGCAGCAGGGAGATCTGACGGTAGGCAACGGCCTGCTTGGACAGGTCGTCGTACACGATCAGGGCATCTTCACCGCGGTCGCGGAAGTATTCACCCATGGTGCAACCGGAGTACGGCGCGAGGAACTGCAGGGCAGCGGATTCGGAAGCCGAAGCTGCAACCACGATGGTGTTGGCCAGGGCGCCAGCTTCTTCCAGCTTGCGGACCACGTTGGCAATGGTCGATTGCTTCTGACCAATGGCGACGTAGACGCAACGGATGCCGCTGTCTTTCTGGTTGATGATGGCGTCGACGGCCAGAGCAGTCTTACCGATCTGACGGTCACCGATGATCAGCTCACGCTGGCCACGGCCTACCGGGATCATGGCATCGACCGACTTGTAACCGGTCTGCACCGGCTGGTCGACCGACTTACGCCAGATCACGCCCGGTGCAACCTTTTCAACGGCGTCAGTAGCGGCGGCGTTGATCGGGCCTTTGCCGTCGATCGGGTTGCCCAGTGCGTCAACGACGCGGCCCAGCAGCTCCGGACCAACCGGAACTTCCAGGATGCGACCGGTGCACTTGGCGCTCATGCCTTCGGCGAGGGTCAGGTAACCACCCAGTACTACGGCACCTACGGAGTCTTGCTCCAGGTTCAGCGCCATGCCGTACACGCCACCAGGGAATTCGATCATCTCACCGTACATGACGTCGGCGAGGCCGTAGATGCGCACGATACCGTCGGAAACGCTGACGATGGTGCCTTCATTACGGGCTTGAGCGGATACATCAAGCGACTCAATGCGCTGCTTGATGATTTCGCTAATTTCGGAAGGATTCAATTGCTGCATGCCAGTTCCCTCAAATCAGGATTTCAACGCTTCGGCCAGCTTGTTCAGCTTGCCGCGGACCGAACCGTCGATGACCAGGTCACCTGCACGAATGACAACACCGCCGATCAGGGCGGGATTGACCACGGGCGTGGGCTGGACGGTGCGATCGAGCCGCTTGGAAAGGGCGGCAGCCAGAGTTTGCAATTGCTCAGCACTGAGCTCGAACGCCGACTCGACCTCGACATCGAGGGCGCGTTCGGCTTCAGCCTTCAGCACAGCGAATTGTTCGCGTACTACCGGCAGCAGCGACAGTCGGTCATTGCTACCCAGCGAGTGCAGGAAGTTGCTGAACGAAGCGTCGATGTGACCGGCACAGAGCTGCGCCAGCACATTGACTTTCTGCTCATCGGTCAACGCCGGGTTGACCAACTGCTGAGCCATGGCCGGCGCTTGAACCGCAGCAGCGGACAGCGACAGCATGTTCAGCCAGGCATCGGCCTGCTGTGCAGCACTGGCAAACTCAAACGCAGCTTTCGCGTAGGGCCGAGCGAGCGTGTTGGTATTGATCATCGCGAGCCTCGCTTAGAGTTGAGAGGCCAGTTTTGCGACCAGATCGTTGTGCGCAGCGCCGTCCACGGAGGACTGCAGGATCTGCTCGGCGCCGGTGACAGCCAGAGCTGCTACCTGTGCACGCAGTTGTTCCTTGGCACGGTTCACTTCCAGATCGATTTCGGCTTTGGCGCCAACAATCAGCTTTTCACCTTCAGAGCGGGCCTGGGCCTTGGCTTCTTCGACGATTGCGTTGGCGGTCTTGTTCGCCCGATCGAGAATCTCGGCAGCTTGCTCTTTGGTTTCACGAAGCATCTGGGCAGCGCGTTCCTGGGCCAACTGCAGATCGCGCTCAGCGCGCCCGGCAGCATCCAGACCTTCTGCGATTTTCTTCTGGCGTTCCTGCATGGCCAGCGTCAGCGGCGGCCATACGAACTTCATGCAGAACCAGACGAAAATAGCGAAGGCAATCGTTTGACCGAACAGGGTCAGGTTAATGTTCACAGCGATTTACCTCGTGCTATCTCGTGTTCAGGGAAGAAAAGCCTGAAGAGGCAGCACTCATCATGCTGCCTCGAACTCAGGAACTCTTAACCCGCGACAACGAAGATCAGGTACATCGCGATACCAACACCGATCATCGGAACGGCGTCGAGCAGACCGGCCATCAGGAAGGTCTTGGTTTGCAGCTGCGGGCCCAGCTCAGGCTGGCGAGCGGTGGATTCCAGCAGCTTGCCGCCCAGCAGGGCGAAGCCGATACCGGTACCCAGGGCACCCAGACCGATCATGATGGCAGCGGCGATGTAGACGAGTTCCATAGTTAGCTCCAGAGTTTTTAGAGGTTAAGGTTACGAGTTAGGGGTTTTCGGGTTTTTCGATGTTGATCAGTGGTGATCTTCGTGCGCAGCACTCAGATAAACCACGGTCAGCACCATGAAAATGAACGCCTGCAGCGGAATGACCAGGATGTGGAAGATAGCCCATGGCACGTTGAGACCCCACTGAACGTAGAAGGGCAGCAGCGCGATCAGGATAAACACCACTTCACCGGCATACATGTTGCCGAACAGACGCAGGGCCAGGCTCAGCGGCTTGGTCAGCAGGCCGATGATTTCCAGGAACAGGTTGAAAGGAATCAGCGCCCAGTGATTGAACGGGGTGAACGACAGTTCCTTGGTAAAGCCACCGATGCCCTTGACCTTGATGCTGTAGAAAATGATCAGCAGGAACACGCCCAGGGAGATACCGAAGGTACCGTTAGGGTCGGCGGTGGGGACGATCTTGAAGTACGGCAGGCCCATGGCATGGGCCAGGCCAGGAATGTAGTCGACCGGGATCCACTTCAGGCTGTTCATCAGGAACACCCAGACGAAGATGGTCAGGGCCAGCGGCGCAACCAGCGGGTTCTTGCCGTGGAAGGTGTCCTTGACGATGCCCTGGACGAACTCGATGCACATCTCGGCCATGTTCTGCAGGCCGGTCGGTACGCCGGTAACGGCGCGCTTGGCGGCAATGCGGAACAGGGTGATGAAGATCAGGCCCATGAACAGGGACCAGCCCAGGGTGTCCATATGGACAGCCCAGAAGCCCATCGCTTTCACCTCTTCCGGGGTCTGGGCAATGATCCAGCCCTTATCCGGGTGAGAGCCGTAGACCAGGTTCTGCAGGTGATGCTGGATATATTCTGCTGGGGTATCAGCCATAAACGCCTCAAACGGTCCAATGCTTCAGAAAACTTTCATGAGTAGGGGGGCACAGGCTGCAGCCAGAAGGCCAAGCAGATAACCGATGAACAGCTGCATCGGTGCAAGTGGTTCAACCCCTACGAACGCCAGTGCAAACAGCACTGCCGTGATAATCCATTTACCCATGGCCCCGGCCCAGATCGACTGGACGATGGCTCGGGCCGAACGCGCGCCAAAGTAACGAAAGGCCTTGAATGCGAAATACGCGTTGGCCAGCAGGGCGATCAGCCCTCCCAGCAATGCCGAATAGGCCGCGACCCATCCGCCACTGACGGCAAAAATCACTGCAATCACAGCCGTCACGATGGCCTGAAGAATCAGGATCGGAAAACCTGGCTGACGATGAAACGGGACCTTACTGGGGATGCCCATCGACCTCTCCCTGCAAGGCGCCGAAACCCGGCCTGTAGCCGACAAAATTGCGCGGCGAGTATAGGGTTCAGCCTGCGCCCGATCAACCTTGCTGTAGTAGGAGAGAAGTAGGACTACAGACTGAATTGTTTCAACGAATGTGCGCCAGTACACCCTGCAATTCGTCGAGGGAGTTGTAGCGAATCACCAACTGCCCTTTGCCCTTGCTGCCGTGCTTGATCTGTACGGGCGAGCCCAGACGCTCTGCGAGCTTCTGCTCCAGGCGGCTGATGTCCGGGTCGGCCTTGGCTTTGGCCGGGGCAGGTTTGGCGCTCAGCCACTGGCGCACCAGAGCCTCGGTCTGACGAACGGTCAGGCCACGTGCGACAACATGTCGCGCGGCTTCGACCTGCTGTTCGAGGGGCAAACCGAGCAGGGCACGGGCATGTCCCATCTCCAGATCGCCGTGGGAAAGCAGGGTCTTGATCTCCTCCGGCAAGGCGATCAGGCGTAGCAGGTTGGTGATGGTGACGCGGGATTTACCCACGGCATCGGCGACCTGTTGCTGAGTCAGCTCGAATTCCTGCTGCAGGCGCTGCAGGGCGACGGCTTCCTCGATCGGGTTGAGGTCCTCGCGCTGGATGTTCTCGATCAGCGCCATGGCGATCGCCGCTTCATCCGGCAGCTCACGGACCATGGCCGGAATCTTGTCCTGACCGGCCAGCTGGCTGGCCCGCCAACGGCGTTCACCGGCGACGATCTCGAAACGACCACCGCCGATGGGGCGCAGGACGATGGGCTGCATCACACCCTGGGCACGAATGGAGGCGGCGAGCTCTTCCAGAGCGGTCTGGTCCATGTCACGACGCGGCTGGTACTTGCCACGCTGGATCAGCTCCAGGGGCACGTATTGCAGTTCACGGGTGTCGACCTGGGCGGCCTCTTCCTGCAGTGCATTGACGGTGTTGCCGCCGAGCAGTGCGTCCAGACCTCGACCCAGACCTCGTTTCTTCGCAGCCATGCGGATGTTCCTTAAGCGGTAGCGGTTTTCGCGGCGGCGCGCTGACGGCGCACCAGCTCGCCGGCCAAGGCCAGGTAGGCGATGGCCCCACGGGATTGTTTGTCGTAGACCAGCGCCGGCATGCCGAAGCTCGGTGCTTCGGCCAGGCGCACGTTGCGCGGGATCACTGCGTCATACAGCTTGTCGCCGAAGTGCTGCTTGAGCTGAGCCGTGACGTCGTTGGTCAGGCTGATGCGCGGGTCGTACATGGTGCGCAGCAGACCTTCGATCTGCAGCTTGGGATTGAGCAGTTGAGCGATGCGCTGGATGCTGTTGACCAGATCGGACAGCCCCTCGAGCGCGTAGTACTCGCACTGCATGGGGATGATCACGCCGTCGGCGGCGACCAGGGCGTTGATGGTCAGCATGTTCAGCGAAGGCGGGCAGTCGATGAGGATGTAGTCGTAGTTCTCGCGGATCGGCGCCAGGGCATAACGCAGGCGGCTTTCCTTCATCTTCATCTCGAGCAGGGCGACTTCGGCGGCGGTCAGGTCACGGTTGGCCGGCAGCAGCTGGTAGCCGCCGTGCTCGGAGAACTGCATGGCCTGGCTCAGGTCGCATTCGCCGATCAGCACGTCGTAGATCGAGTACTCAAGACCGTGTTTGTCGACACCGCTGCCCATGGTCGCGTTGCCCTGCGGGTCGAGGTCGATCAGCAGCACGCGGCGCTTGGTTGCCACCAGTGAAGCGGCCAGGTTGATGCACGTCGTGGTTTTGCCCACGCCGCCTTTCTGATTGGCGATCGCGAATACCTTGGCCATCTTCTTTCCCCTTAGACCGAGCGACGCAGTATCAACAGATGGCGTTGGCCTTGGCAACCGGGAACCCGCAACACATGCGTGGCGCTGAGACGGAAGTCCGTCGGCAAGGCCTGCAATTCGTCATCCGGGTGCACGCCTTTCATCGCCAGCCACTGGGTGTCGACGCTGCCGAGGTGGCGCGTCCAGTTGCTGAAGTCTTCCAGGCTGCTGAAAGCCCGCGAGCTGATGCCATCGAAAGGCTGCTCGGGGCGATACGCTTCGACCCGGTTGTGGACAACCTCGAGGTTGGCGAGTTTCAGCTCCAGTTTCACCTGCACCAGAAAACGGGTTTTCTTGCCGTTGGAGTCGAGCAGAGTGAAACGCCGCTCGGGGAACATGATCGCCAGCGGCACGCCAGGCATGCCGCCGCCACTGCCGACGTCCAGCCAGTTATCCCCAAGCTCGGCCACGAACGGCACCACCGACAGGCTGTCGAGCAGATGGCGCGAGACCATCTCGTCGGGATCACGCACCGCGGTGAGGTTGTAGGCCTTGTTCCACTTGATCAGCAGGCCCAGGTAGGCGAGCAGTTGTTCCTGCTGCAGGACGCTGAGCTCGATGCCCAGCTCGCGGGCACCCTGCAGCAGTTCTTCGGCGTGACGCTGAGTGACCGACATCAGGCGCTCTGCTCCAGCTTCTGCCCGGCGCTACGTTTTTTCAGGTGAATCAGCAGCAGGGAAATCGCCGCCGGGGTGACCCCGGGGATCCGTGAAGCCTGGCCAAGCGTGGCCGGGCGGGTATTGCCCAGCTTGAACTGGATCTCCTTGGACAGCCCGGAGATCGAGGCATAGTCCAGATCATCCGGCAGCTTGGTGTCTTCGCTGGCCCGCAGCTTGGCGATCTCGTCCTGCTGGCGGTCGATGTAGCCGGCGTACTTGGTCTTGATCTCGACCTGCTCGGCCACCTGGTTATCCACAACCGGCGCGTCGGTCAGTTCGACCAGGGTGGCGTAGTCGATCTCCGGGCGAGCCAGCAGGTTGAGCAGGTTGTATTCGTGGGCCAGCGGCGTACCGAAGCGCGCGGCGATGGCATCACCCTGCGGCGTGCCCGGGCGCACCCAGGTGCTCTTCAGGCGCTGCTCTTCCTGGACGATGCCTTCGCGCTTGGCCTCGAAAGCGGCCCAGCGCTCGTCGTCGATCAGGCCCAGCTCGCGGCCTTTCTCGGTCAGGCGCAGGTCGGCGTTGTCCTCACGCAGGATCAGCCGGTATTCGGCGCGCGAGGTGAACATGCGGTACGGCTCCTGGGTGCCCAGGGTGATCAGGTCGTCGACTAGCACGCCGATGTAGGCTTCGTCACGACGCGGGCACCATGCCTCCTTGCCCTGCGCGCGCAGGGCAGCGTTGCAGCCCGCCAGCAGGCCTTGAGCACCGGCTTCTTCGTAGCCGGTGGTGCCATTGATCTGGCCAGCGAAGAACAGGCCGGCGATGACCTTGGTTTCCAGGCTGTACTTGAGATCGCGCGGGTCGAAGTAGTCGTACTCGATGGCATAACCGGGACGCACGATATGCGCGTTCTCCATGCCGCGAATGCTACGCACGATCTCCAGCTGCACGTCGAACGGCAGCGAGGTAGAGATGCCATTGGGATACAGCTCATGGGTGGTCAGGCCTTCCGGCTCGATGAACACCTGGTGGCTGTCCTTGTCGGCGAAGCGGTGAATCTTGTCTTCGATCGACGGGCAATAACGCGGGCCGACACCTTCGATCACACCGGAGTACATCGGCGAGCGGTCGAGGTTGGCGGCGATGATCTCGTGGGTACGTGCGTTGGTATGGGTGATCCAGCAACTGATCTGCTTCGGTTGATGCTCGCGCTTGCCGAGAAATGACATCAGCGGCGTGGGGGTATCGCCCGGTTGCTCGGTCATCACCGAGAAATCCACCGAACGGCCATCGATGCGTGGCGGCGTACCGGTTTTCAGGCGACCGACGCGCAGCGGTAGCTCGCGCAAACGGTGAGCCAGAGCGATGGAGGGCGGATCACCGGCACGGCCGCCGGAGTAGTTCTGCAGACCAATGTGGATAAGTCCGCCGAGGAAAGTGCCTGTGGTCAAAACCACAGAATCCGCATGGAACCTGAGGCCCATCTGGGTGACCACGCCTTTGACCTGAGCGTTTTCCACAATCAGGTCATCAGCTGCCTGTTGAAAAATCCACAGATTGGCCTGGTTTTCCAGGATCTCGCGTACCGCGGCTTTGTACAGCACGCGGTCGGCCTGTGCGCGGGTCGCACGTACGGCTGGGCCTTTGCGGCTGTTGAGAATACGGAATTGGATACCGCCCCTGTCGGTAGCGATGGCCATGGCGCCGCCCAGGGCATCGATTTCCTTGACCAGATGGCTCTTGCCGATCCCGCCGATAGCCGGGTTGCAGCTCATCTGGCCGAGGGTCTCGACATTGTGGGTGAGCAGCAGGGTCTTCACGCCCATGCGTGCTGCAGCCAGGGCTGCTTCGGTACCGGCATGACCGCCGCCGATCACGATCACGTCAAAACGGGAAGGGAAATCCACCACGCACCTCGTGCCTGTTGAGAAGGGGTCTGAAAGAAAGGCGGCAAGTATAGGGACTTAAGCCTGCTGAATGAAGCCTTCTGCACAAAAAATAGCCAGCTGCTTGGTTGTGTTCCTCTCTCCTCGAGCCTTTACCTGATGACCCCTTCCGGGTGAAAAGTACGCTCAGGCTTATAAAGAATAAAAAAGAGAGAATTTTTATAAAGCTTGTTCTTTATGTTTATGTATAGAGAGAGCCTTTTCTGTGGATAAAGCTCTACAAGCCTTGCTGCTACTGGTGTACAGCGAATGATAAGCCTGTGTCATTCCTGCTCGGTTCCGCTGGGCAAGCTGCTGAACCACTGTGGATGAAAGTGCTAGTTACCCACAGTGGCAGTTACGCCCAGCTTTGTCATAGGGTTATGGGCAGTGCTTAAGGGCGGTTTTCCACAGGGTTTATTTCACTATGAATAACTCTTCAGAACACCCGGATTTCGTCTGAAAATCGGGCATTGGCACGGTGCCATGTCAGCCCTTGATGGCTCGCAAGCTTATGGAAGGTGGGCTGGATGAGCCGACGATTGCCATCGGTGTCAGCCTGAGACGCAGCCTGTGACTGGCCTGCAGTTCGTAGCCCGGATGAAATCCGGGGAGGCAGGAAGAGGCGGATTGACGGCGCGACCTATGCTCTTTTCGCGGATAAATCCGCTCCTACAGGCTAGCTGTGGATAAGAGGACGGTGAGTGTAGAGCGCCTGGGTATGTGGTTTCACTTGCCAATACAGAAGCTGGAGAAGATGCGCCCCAGCAGATCATCGGAGCTGAAGGCGCCAGTGATCTCGCCCAGAGCTTGTTGGGCCATACGCAGATCCTCGGCCAGCAGCTCGCCAGCGCCCATCAGGGTGAGCTGATTGCGGCCGTGCTCGAGGTGCTGCTGCGCCTGCAGCAACGCTTCGAGGTGGCGCCGCCGAGCGCTGAAGCCGCTCTCGGCGGTCTGCTGATAGCCCATGCAGGCTTTCAGGTGCTCGCGCAGCAGTTCCAGGCCATCGGCTGATTTGGCTGACAGGCTGAGGGTGACGTGGCCATCGGCGCTGGTTTCAAGTGTTACTGCCTCGCCGGAGAGATCGGCCTTGTTACGGATCAGGGTGACGTGTGCCGGGTCCGGGCGCTGGTCCAGAAACTCTGGCCACAGGGCAAAGGGATCAGCGGCTTCCGGCGCGGTGGAGTCCACTACCAGCAACACGCGATCCGCTTCGCTGATGGCCTTGAGGGCACGCTCCACGCCTATGCGCTCGACCTGATCATCGGTATCACGCAGGCCGGCGGTGTCGACCACGTGCAGGGGCATGCCGTCTATGTGGATATGTTCGCGCAGCACATCGCGGGTGGTGCCGGCGATATCGGTGACGATGGCCGCTTCACGGCCGGCCAGGGCATTGAGCAGGCTGGATTTGCCGGCATTGGGCCGGCCGGCGATGACCACGGTCATGCCGTCGCGCAGCAGGGCGCCCTGGCCCGCTTCGCGCAATACTGTGGATAAGTCGTCGCGCACGCCGTCGAGCTGGCTCAGCACATGGCCATCGGCGAGAAAGTCGATCTCTTCATCGGGAAAATCGATGGCGGCTTCGACGTAGATGCGTAGCTGGATCAAGGACTCGGTCAGTGCATGCACGCGTTTGGAGAACTCGCCCTGCAGCGAACGCAGTGCATTGCGTGCGGCCTGTTCGGAGCTGGCTTCGATCAGATCGGCGATGGCCTCGGCTTGAGCCAGGTCGAGCTTGTCATTGAGGAAGGCACGTTCGCTGAACTCACCAGGACGCGCCAGGCGCGCCCCCAACGCCATGCAGCGGCGCAGCAGCAGATCGAGCACCACCGGGCCACCGTGGCCCTGAAGTTCCAGTACGTCTTCACCAGTGAAGGAGTTGGGGCCGGGAAAGTAGATGGCCAGACCTTCATCCAGCGTCAGCTCGCTCTCGCCATAGAACGGCCCGTGATGAGCGAAGCGTGGCTTCAACTCGCGCCTGCAGATGGCCTGAGCCAATTGACCGGCCAGTGGACCAGATACCCGCACGATACCCACACCACCCCGACCTTGGGCGGTGGCGACGGCTGCGATGGTATCTCGGGCGTGGTTCATGGCGGTTTACTCGATGTTTACGGGGCTAGTAGGCTCGAGGGATAAAAGCTGTGGATAACAGCGATTCGCGAGCAGAGCTCGCTCCTACGACAAATGCTTGGATAGCAAAACGCCCCAATCATGGGGCGTTTGCTTGATGCTTGGAAGCCTTGGCGAATCAGGCGTTGGCCGGTTTCGCTGCCGCTTCGATCTTGCGCGTAATGTACCACTGCTGGGCGATGGACAGGCAGTTGTTGACCACCCAGTACAGCACCAGACCTGCCGGGAACCACAGGAAGAAGAAGGTGAAGATGATCGGCATCAACTTCAGCACGCGGGCCTGCATGGGGTCCGGCGGCGTCGGGTTGAGCTGCTGCTGGATGAACATGGTCGCGCCCATGATGATCGGCAGGATGAAGAACGGATCCTTGATCGACAGGTCAGTGATCCACAGCAGCCAGGGCGCCTGACGCATCTCGACGGATTCCAGCAGCACCCAGTAGAGGGCGAGGAACACCGGCATTTGCACCAGGATCGGCAGGCAGCCGCCCAGCGGGTTGATCTTTTCTTTCTTGTACAGCTCCATCATCGCCTGGGACATCTTCTGGCGATCGTCACCGTGCTGCTCTTTCAGCGCCTGCAGTTTCGGCGATACGGCACGCATACGCGCCATGGAGCGGTAGCTGGCAGCCGACAGCGGGAAGAAGATCAGCTTGATGATGATGGTCAGGACAATGATCGACCAACCCCAGTTGCCGAGCACGCCATGGATCACTTCCAGCAGCCAGAAGATCGGCTGCGCGAGGAACCACAGGAAGCCGTAGTCGACGGTCAGCTCCAGCCCCGGGGACAGGGTGCCCAGGTGCTCCTGCAGCTTTGGACCGGCATAGAGGATCGCGCCAGTTTCGCCCTGCGTGCCGGCAGCGACCTGCACGGACGGGCCGGTGAAGCCGACGATGTAGTTACCCTGGCTGTCCTTGCGGGTCTGTACCAGGTTGGTGCTGTCCTTGCTCGGCACCCAGGCGGTGACGAAGTAGTGCTGCAGCCAGGCGACCCAGCCGCCCTGCACGGTTTCCTTGAAGGACTGCTTGTCGATGTCCTTCATCGACACCTTCTTGTACGGCTCGTCGGCGGTCCAAAGTGCCGCGCCGAGGTAGGTAGCGGTGCCGGTAGCGGTGGTCGAGGACGGGTCGCCGCTGTTGTCGCGCTTGAGCTGGGCGAACAGGTTGCCGCTCCAGGCTTGCGCGCTCTGGTTGTCGATCAGGTAACGCACGTCGACCTGATAGGCGGACGGATCGATGCAGCCAGGCTTCTTCAACTGTTGCTCACGCGCCGAGCACTGTGGGTTGAGGCCGCGTTTGAAGCTGTAGCGCTTGATGTAGTTGACGCCGTTCTCGCTGAATGTGAGATCGACCACCAGGCTGTCCTGGCCTTCGGCCAGTTCGTAGTTCTGCTTCTCGCTGCTCCACAGGGAACGACCGCTGGATTTATCCGGCGCGTTCTGACCGATCAGGCCGCTCTGTGCCAGGTAGGTACGCTCGTTGCCGTTATCGAACAGCTGGAACGGAACGTCCGGGCGGTCCTGACGACGCGGGTACTGCGGCAGACGCAGCTGCACGATATCGCCACCACGCGGGTCGATGGCCAGGTCCAGCACATCGGTCTTGACGCGAATCAGCTCGTCGCTGACAGCGGCGGTAGGCGCAACGGCAGCAGCAGTGGGCTCGGCCACGGCAGTGGGGATGTCGTCGCCGCCGGTGCTGGCGGTTGCAGCAGGTGTGTCGGGCAGGGCAGGCGTCGCAGCGGTCGAGGTACTAACCTCGGCTGGCAGGGCAGCCTGGCCATAGTCCTCGTTCCATTGCAGGACCATGAGGTAGGACACGACTGCCAGGGCGACGATCAGGATCGAACGTTGGATATCCATGATTATTCGGCCATCGAAGGGGAACGGGATTTTTTAACGGGTGGAACTGGATCGAAACCGCCGGGATTCCAGGGGTGACAGCGACCGAGACGGCGCGCTGTCAGCCAGCCACCACACAGGAAGCCATGTTGCTCGATGGCTTCGTAGGCATAGCAGGAGCAGCTGGGATAGAAGCGACAATGACTGGCCATCAGCGGACTGATGGCGTAGCGATAAACCTGAATACAGGCTAGAGCCGCTTTACGCATGGGGATTGTCGCTTGTCCCGGGGGATAAGTCTGCGTCGCGACTGGGCCGGCTTCGGGCCAAGCGTTTCCAGAGTTTGCCGAACTGCTGAGCAAGTTCGCCATTCTCCAGATCACCTAGCCCTTTGCGGGCGACCACCACGATGTCCCAGCCTGTCAGGTTGTCCTGATTGAGGCGAAAGGACTCGCGGATTTGACGCTTGATGCGGTTGCGCTCGACGGCGAGCTTGACGCTCTTTTTGCCGATCACCAAACCTAGGCGGGGATGATCAAGCTGGTTATCGCGCGCTAGCAGCAGGACACTTTTGCCCGGAGCTTTACCGCTTGGGGAGTCGAAGACTGCCTTGAATTGCCGGGGAGTCAGCAGTCGCTTTTCCCGGCCGAAGCCTCGACTCACCACCTGTCTGGATGAATTAGACAGTCAGACGCTTGCGGCCCTTGGCGCGACGACGCGACAGGACGGCACGGCCGTTCTTGGTGGCCATGCGGGCACGGAAACCGTGGGTGCGAGCGCGCTTGATGGTGCTGGGTTGGAAAGTGCGTTTCATGGTGCGTTACCTGGGTGATCGACTAGGGTCGGAATGACCCTGGTTTAAAGAGACCGGCAATTCTAGAGAAAGCCGCGCGGTAGGTCAATTTCCAACCAACCTTATTCGCCAGATAGAAATAGAAAGAAGGAAAAGGGTTTAAAGCTCTTTTTCTATGTTTATGTTGAATGGTGCTGCCAGCGTCTGTGGACAACCCTTTGGCTGCAGCGCCCTGCTTGCTCATCCGGTGATGATAAGTCTGTCCAAAAGGCGTGGTTCGTCTGTGCGTGTCCTGCAGACAGCCTGAGGATAGAATGCCGTGTTACCCACAGCAGGGTTATCCGCCCGTTCATCCCCAGGCTTTTACAGAAGCTTACGGGGTGCTTATCCACAAGGCTTACGCAGCTACTGATAAGTCTGATGAATGGAACTAAGGCTTTGATTTTACTTGGCCATCTAGTCCCTGCTGTGTGGATAACTCGGTCGTTGGCCGTTACAATGGCGGCTGTTTTTGCATCGCCGCCTGGATAGGGGATAGTCAGTGTCAGTGGAACTATGGCAGCAATGCGTCGAGCTTTTGCGCGACGAGTTGCCAGCCCAGCAATTCAACACCTGGATCCGTCCTCTGCAGGTCGAAGCCGAAGGCGACGAGCTGCGCGTGTATGCGCCGAATCGTTTCGTACTCGATTGGGTCAACGAGAAGTACCTGAGCCGTTTGCTCGAGTTGCTCGGTGAGCGCGCTGGTGGTCTGGTTCCTGCGCTTTCCTTATTAATAGGCAGCAAGCGTGCAGCGACTGCCCGAGTCGCGCCAACGGCCCCTTTGCCTGCTGCTGCGCGTGCCGCTCAGGTTCAGGCCGCCGCATCCGTCAGCAAGCCGGTGCCGCCGCCTGCACAGCAGGAACCGTCGCGTGCCAGCTTCGACTCCATGGGCGGCTCCGCGCCACAACCGCCGACCCCCGCGGTGGCGCCACGCACCGAACGTACCGTACAGGTCGAAGGTGGCCTCAAGCACACCAGCTACCTCAACCGCACCTTTACCTTCGATAACTTCGTCGAGGGTAAGTCGAACCAGTTGGCGCGCGCGGCCGCCTGGCAGGTGGCGGACAACCCCAAGCACGGTTACAACCCGTTGTTCCTGTATGGCGGCGTTGGTCTGGGCAAGACTCACCTGATGCATGCTGTGGGTAATCACCTGTTGGCGAAGAACCCTAACGCCAAGGTCGTGTACCTGCACTCCGAGCGCTTCGTCGCCGACATGGTCAAGGCGTTGCAGCTCAACGCCATCAACGAATTCAAACGCTTCTATCGTTCGGTCGATGCGCTGCTGATCGACGACATCCAGTTCTTCGCCAAGAAGGAGCGTTCCCAGGAGGAGTTCTTCCACACCTTCAACGCGCTGCTCGAAGGGGGTCAGCAGGTGATTCTCACCAGCGACCGTTACCCGAAAGAGATCGAAGGTTTGGAAGAGCGCTTGAAGTCGCGCTTCGGCTGGGGCCTGACCGTGGCGGTCGAGCCCCCTGAGCTGGAAACCCGCGTGGCGATCCTGATGAAGAAGGCCGACCAGGCCAAGGTAGATCTGCCGCACGATGCCGCGTTCTTCATCGCCCAGCGCATTCGCTCCAACGTGCGCGAACTGGAAGGCGCGCTGAAGCGTGTGATCGCCCACTCGCACTTCATGGGTCGCGACATCACCATCGAGCTGATCCGCGAGTCGCTCAAGGATCTGCTGGCCCTGCAGGACAAGCTGGTCAGCATCGATAATATTCAGCGCACCACCGCTGAGTACTACAAGATCAAAATCACCGATCTGCTTTCCAAGCGTCGGTCGCGCTCGATCGCCCGGCCGCGTCAGGTGGCCATGGCATTGTCGAAGGAACTGACCAATCACAGCCTGCCGGAAATCGGTGTGGCCTTCGGCGGTCGCGATCACACCACGGTGTTGCACGCATGCCGTAAGATTGCTGAACTTAGGGGATCCGACGCGGACATCCGCGAGGACTACAAGAACCTGCTGCGCACCCTGACTACCTGATCAAATCAATGCAGCTCCACGAGGCAAGGGACTAGACCATGCATTTCACTATTCAACGCGAAGCCCTGTTGAAACCCCTGCAACTGGTCGCCGGTGTCGTGGAACGACGCCAGACGCTGCCGGTTCTGTCCAACGTCCTGCTGGTGGTCGAAGGCCAGCAGCTGTCGCTTACCGGTACCGACCTCGAGGTCGAACTGGTTGGCCGCGTCACACTCGAAGATGCCGCCGAACCGGGTGAAATTACCGTGCCGGCGCGCAAGCTGATGGACATCTGCAAAAGCCTGCCGAGCGACGCGCTGATCGATATTCGTGTCGACGAGCAGAAGCTGCTGGTCAAGGCCGGGCGCAGCCGTTTCACTCTGTCGACGCTGCCGGCCAACGACTTTCCTACCGTCGAGGAAGGTCCGGGGTCGCTGACCTTCAACCTGCCGCAAGCCAAGCTGCGTCGTTTGATCGAACGTACCAGCTTCGCCATGGCCCAGCAGGATGTGCGCTACTACCTCAACGGCATGCTCCTGGAAGTACAGAGCGGTCTGCTGCGAGCGGTCGCTACCGACGGTCACCGTCTGGCCATGTGCTCCATGGAAGCGATCATCCAGCAGGAAGGCAAGCATCAGGTCATCGTGCCGCGCAAAGGTATTCTCGAACTGGCTCGCCTACTCACCGAGCAGGACGCCGAAGTCGCCATCGTTCTCGGTCAGCATCACATCCGTGCCAACACCGGCGAGTTCACCTTCACCTCGAAACTGGTCGACGGCAAGTTCCCGGATTACGAGCGCGTGCTGCCGCGTGGTGGTGACAAACTGGTGCTGGCGGATCGTCAGGGCCTGCGCGAAGCCTTCAGCCGCACCGCGATTCTGTCCAACGAGAAGTACCGTGGCATTCGCCTGACCCTGGCGTCTGGTCTGCTGAAGATTCAAGCCAACAACCCTGAGCAGGAAGAGGCCGAGGAAGAGATCGTTGTCGACTATGCGGGCAGCGGCCTGGAGATCGGTTTCAACGTCAGCTATCTGCTGGATGTGCTGGGCGTGATGGGCACCGAGCAGGTGCGCCTGATCCTCTCCGACTCCAACAGCAGTGCCCTGCTGCAGGAAGCCGACAACGACGATTCTGCCTACGTTGTCATGCCGATGCGTCTTTAATGTCCCTAAGCCGTATCACGGTCACCGCGGTGCGCAATCTGCACCCGGTGACCCTCTCCCCCTCCTCCCGCATCAACATCCTCCACGGCGCCAACGGCAGCGGCAAGACCAGCGTGCTCGAGGCGATCCATCTGCTCGGCCTCGCCCGCTCCTTCCGCAGCACCCGCCTGCAGCCGGTCATCCATTACGAGCAACCCGCCTGTACCATTTTCGGTCAGGTGCAGTTGGCCGAAGGCGGCTCCAGCAATCTGGGTATCTCTCGCGATCGTCAGGGTGAGCTGCAGATTCGTATCGATGGGCAGAACGCGCGTAGCGCTGCGCAGCTAGCCGATCTGTTGCCACTACAGCTGATAAACCCCGATAGCTTTCGACTGCTTGAAGGTGCACCGAAGATTCGCCGGCAGTTTCTCGATTGGGGTGTGTTCCACGTGGAACATCGCTTTCTCGGCGCCTGGCAACGCCTGCAGAAAGCCCTGCAGCAGCGGAACTCGTGGCTGCGCCATGGTACACTTGACGGTGCTTCGCAGGCCGCATGGGACCGCGAACTATGCAGTGCCAGCGAGGAAATCGACACCTACCGACGTGCCTATATTCAGGCCCTGAAACCGGTGTTCGAACGGACCCTGGCCGAGCTGCTGGAGCTGGAAGGACTGACCCTGAGTTATTACCGCGGTTGGGACAAGGATCGGGAATTGAGCGAAGTGCTCGCCACATCCCTCCTCCGCGACCAGCAACTCGGGCATACCCAGGCCGGACCGCAGCGCGCTGATTTGCGTCTGCGACTGGCGGGGCACAACGCGGCAGAGATTCTGTCGCGAGGACAACAGAAACTGGTGGTGTGCGCTTTGCGCATCGCCCAGGGCCACTTGGTCAACGAAGCCAAGCGTGGCCAGTGTATCTATCTGGTGGACGACCTACCGTCGGAGCTGGATGAACAGCATCGTCAGGCATTGTGCCGGCTGCTGGAAGATTTGCGCTGCCAGGTGTTCATCACCTGTGTAGATCATGAATTGTTGAGGGAAGGCTGGCAGACGGATACGCCGGTTGCCATGTTCCACGTGGAACATGGCCGTATCACCCAGACCCAAGACCATCGGGAGTGAAGGCATGAGCGAGAACCAAACGTACGACTCCTCCAGCATCAAGGTGCTGAAAGGACTGGACGCCGTACGCAAACGTCCCGGGATGTACATCGGTGACACTGACGATGGTAGTGGTCTGCACCACATGGTGTTCGAGGTGGTCGACAACTCGATCGACGAAGCGCTGGCAGGCTACTGCAGTGAAATCACCATCACCATCCACCCGGATGAATCGATCAGTGTGCGCGATAACGGCCGTGGTATCCCGGTCGACATGCACAAGGAAGAAGGCGTCTCGGCGGCCGAGGTCATCATGACCGTGCTTCACGCCGGCGGTAAGTTCGATGACAACAGCTACAAGGTATCCGGCGGCCTGCATGGCGTGGGTGTCTCGGTGGTGAACGCCCTCTCCAAGGAGCTGGTGCTGACCATCCGCCGTAGCGGCAAGATCTGGGAACAGACCTACGTGCATGGTGTACCGCAAGCGCCTCTGGCCGCTGTCGGTGACACCGACGGTACCGGTACGCAGATCCACTTCAAACCGTCCGAAGAGACCTTCGCCAACATCCACTTCAGCTGGGACATCCTGGCCAAGCGTCTGCGCGAACTGTCCTTCCTCAACTCCGGCGTGGGCATCCTGCTGCGCGACGAGCGCACCGGCAAGGAAGAGCTGTTCAAGTACGAAGGTGGTCTGAAGGCTTTCGTTGAGTACCTGAACACCAACAAGACCGTGGTCAACCAGGTGTTCCACTTCAACGTTCAGCGCGAAGAAGACGGCGTTGGTGTCGAAGTTGCCCTGCAGTGGAACGACAGCTTCAACGAGAACCTGCTTTGCTTCACCAACAACATTCCGCAGCGTGACGGTGGTACGCACCTGGCCGGTTTCCGTTCCGCCCTCACCCGCCACCTGAACAACTACATCGAGGCCGAAGGCCTGGCCAAGAAGTTCAAGGTTTCCACCACCGGTGACGATGCCCGCGAAGGTCTGACTGCGATCATCTCGGTCAAGGTGCCGGACCCGAAATTCAGCTCGCAGACCAAGGACAAACTGGTATCGAGCGAGGTAAAAACTGCGGTCGAACAGGAGATGGGCAAGTACTTCTCCGACTTCCTGCTGGAAAACCCCAACGAAGCCAAGGCCGTGGTCGGCAAGATGATCGATGCCGCGCGTGCCCGCGAAGCGGCTCGTAAAGCCCGTGAAATGACTCGCCGTAAAGGTGCACTGGACATTGCCGGCCTGCCCGGCAAACTGGCCGACTGCCAGGAAAAAGACCCGGCGCTGTCCGAACTCTACATCGTGGAGGGTGACTCCGCGGGCGGTTCTGCCAAGCAGGGCCGTAACCGCAAGACCCAGGCGATCCTGCCGCTCAAGGGCAAGATCCTCAACGTCGAACGCGCGCGCTTCGACCGCATGATTTCCTCGCAGGAAGTCGGCACGCTGATCACTGCGCTCGGCTGCGGCATTGGCCGTGATGAATACAACATCGACAAGCTGCGTTATCACAACATCATCATCATGACCGATGCTGACGTCGACGGTTCGCACATCCGTACCCTGCTGTTGACCTTCTTCTTTCGTCAGTTGCCGGAGTTGGTCGAGCGCGGCTACATCTATATCGCTCAGCCGCCGCTGTACAAGGTGAAGAAAGGCAAGCAGGAGCAGTACATCAAGGACGACGAGGCCATGGATGAATACATGACCCAGTCGGCCCTGGAAGACGCCAGCCTGCACGTCAACGAGAATGCCCCAGGCCTGTCTGGCGGCGCGCTGGAAAAGCTCGTGGGCGAATACCGTGGCGTGATGAAGACCCTGGATCGACTATCGCGTGTCTATCCCAAGGACATCACCGAGCACTTCGTCTATCTGCCGCGCATTCCGGTGGAGCAGCTCGCTGATCAGGCCTTCATGCAGAACTGGCTGGAAGGCTTCGCTGCACGTCTGAAGACTACCGAGAAGTCTGGCCAGACCTACAGTGCCAGTCTGCGTGAAGACCGCGAGCGTCACCTGTGGCTGCCGGAGGTCGAGGTCAAATCTCACGGCCTTTCCAGCTACACTACCTTCAACCGCGACTTCTTCGCCAGCAATGACTACAAGACCGTCACTACCCTGGGCGAACAGCTGAACAACTTGCTGGAAGAAGGCGCCTACGTGCAGCGTGGCGAGCGCAAGAAACCGGTCAGCACCTTCAAGGAAGCGCTGGACTGGCTGATGACCGAAAGCACCAAGCGTCACAGCATCCAGCGATACAAAGGTCTCGGTGAGATGAACCCGGATCAGTTGTGGGAAACCACCATGGACCCGGAAGTGCGCCGCATGCTCAAGGTGACCATCGAGGACGCCATCGCCGCCGACCAGATCTTCAACACCCTGATGGGCGATGCCGTGGAGCCGCGCCGCGACTTCATCGAGTCCAACGCCCTGGCGGTGTCGAATCTGGACTTCTGATGTTGTGGCAAAAGGCTTACATGGAGAGGCGCAACTGACCTCTCCCGTTGCCTGCGCAGGCTAGCTAATCTACACACACATACCGGGAACTGGATGTCCCGAGTCACGGAAGACAGACCGCGCCAGGATGGCAAACGACAGGATGTCGGAAGGTCATGAAAAACCCGCTTCGGCGGGTTTTTTGTTGCCTGCAGGAAAGTCAGGCGACGCTGAACGCTGGTAGCCAGGTATGACTCAGGTCTGCCAGAAGAAAGCTGTTGGCCTTCCGGGGATCTCCAGTAAATCCGAGCCCCTCCCTCAGTCCGCTGTGGCCAGGACCTGTGTGTTACGCCCGGCATGCTTGGCTCGATAGAGCGCGGCGTCGGCCTTCAGCAGCATGCCAGTGATGTCCTCGGCGACGGGGCTGGTGCTGCCGTAAACACCGGCGCTGAAGCTCAAGGCGATGTTCTTGTCGTCGACCTGCGCCGGGTGCTGAGTCAGGGATTGGCGGAGCTGATCGACCAACTCCAGCGCGCCGCTGGCGTCGGTGCCGGGCAGAATCAGCAGGAATTCCTCACCACCATAACGACCGATGCTGTCGTTGCGCCGCAGCCGCTGCTGAAGATGGTCCGCGCAGTGCCTGAGCACGTCATCGCCGACCAGGTGGCCGTGGCTGTCGTTGATCTGCTTGAAGTGATCCAGATCGAGCATGGCGATGGACAGCGGCGTGTGTTGGCGGCGGGCACGCTCCAGCTCGTCGGTGAGTTGTTCGAGTATCGCCAGGCGATTGGGCAGCCTGGTGAGCGTGTCGCGCAGGGCGGTCTGGCGCAGCTCCGATTCGATGCGCTCGCGCGACAGCAGCACCAGGCCGAAGGAGAACATGATGATGGTGGCGGCACCGAGGGCGACCGATACCGTCTGCTTCAGGTTGCTGACGTCGTAGTGCATCTCTGCCGGCGCACCGCTGAGGATGACCACCACACGAATGCCCAGGCCGAACAGGCTGATGCCAGCACCGATCATCAGGATTCGGTGGGCACGCCCGCCGGACACGGCATGGGTGCGGCTCAGGCGCAGGATGACCAGGCATTGCGTGAACAGCAGCAGGCAGGCTACCAGTTGGCGGGGTTCCTGGGTATCGATCAGCAGGCTTAGCAACGCGCCCAGCAGCAGCGGGAAGGCGAAGGCCAGTCGCCAGGGCGGGCGTCGGCCGTGGATCAGCGGCAGGCTGACCGTGTAGAACGCCAGCGCGGTGGACAGCAAGGTGTTGGCCAGCACGTAGCTGATCCACATCGATACCTGACCGAACAGGGTGAAGCCAATGTAGGCCAGCGCATGGGAGAGCATGCCCAGTCCAGTGGTGAGCATGCCGTCGCGATGACGCAACTGGCCGACCAGGATCAGGCAACTGCCCATGATCACGGCGACCAGCGCGACGGCTCCGAACAGTGTCTGGGTGTGGGCGATCATGTCGGCCTTCTTGTTCTCTGGAGTTGCTTAACTCTAGTGCAATCCTCTGCCCCAGTACTTGCGCCAGATCAGGCCCACCAGTAGCGCACCATATGGAAGAAAACCGGCGCGGCGAAGCACACCGAGTCCAGGCGATCCAGCATACCGCCGTGGCCTTCGATCATGTGGCCCCAGTCCTTCACCCCGCGGTCGCGTTTGATCGCCGACATCACCAGGCCGCCGGCGAAGCCGAGGATGCACACCAGCAGCGCGAACAGTGCGGCCTGCCAGAACGCGAACGGCGTGATCCAGCACAGCATGGCGCCAATCAGCGTGGCCAGCGCTACGCCGCCGACAAAGCCTTCCACGGTTTTCGAGGGTGACAGGTTGGGCGCGATCTTGTGTTTGCCGGCCAGCTTGCCGCAGACGTACTGCAGCACGTCGGAGAGCTGCACGACGATGATCAGCCAGGCGATCAGCAGCAGGTTGCGCCCCTCATAGCCGGGAATATCCAAAGTCAGCAGAGCAGGTACAGAGGAAATGCAGTAAACGGCGATCATCAAGCCCCACTGCACCTTGGCCGCACGCTCGAGGTAGCGGGTGGTGTCGCCGCCCAGCGAAGCCAGGATCGGCAACAGCAGGAACAGATAGACCGGGATGAAGATGGCGAACAGGCCGTACCAGCCGAAAGCGATCAGCAGGTACTGCATCGGCAGGGCGAAGTAGAAGGCCGCCACTAGCGCCGGGTAATCGCTGCGCCGGGTCGGCGTCAGGGTCATGAACTCGCGCAGGGCATAGAAGGAGACGAAGTAGAACAGCAGGATCACGCCATTGTTGCCGAACAGGAAGGCGATGCCGATCACCAGCACCATCACCCACCAGGCATTGATCCGCGCGTTGAGGTTGTCGATCACCGGGTTGGGCTGATCGCCACTGCGCCGCTTGAGGACGAAGCCGACCAGGCTGGCCAGCAACAACAGGGCACCGATACCGGCGAACAGCAGCAAAGTGTTGTTATCCATCTCAGGCCTCCTCGGGTGCCAGTGCCAGCAGGGCGTTACGCGCGCGTTCCAGGAAGGCGTCTTTGCCCTCCCCCTCGATGGGCTCCAGCGCCGCACCGAAGCTCAGGGTGCACAGCAGCGGCAGCGGCAGCGCCCTGCCCTTGGGCATCACCCGGTTGAGGTTGGCGATCCACACCGGCACCAGCTCCACGTCCGGGCGCGCCTGAGCCAGGTGATAAAGGCCGCTTTTGAAGGACAGCAAGGGCTCGTCGCCGAGATTGCGCGTGCCCTCGGGGAAGATGATCAGCGAGTCGCCGCCGTCCAGCGCGTCGAGCATCGCCTGCAGCGGGTTGGCGCCTTCCTTGCGCTCGCGGTCGACCAGCACGCCGTTGAATACCTTGTTGATCAGGAAGCTGCGCACGCCCGGTTTCTGCCAGTAGTCGGCGCCGGCCACCGGCCGGGTGCGCTTGCGCAGCTCCGGCGGCAGCGAGGCCCAGAGCAGGACGAAGTCGCCGTGGCTGCTGTGGTTGGCGTAGTACAGGCGCTGGGTCGCCTGCGCGGTACTGCCGAGCCAAAGGGCTCGTGCGCCGGTCAGCAGGCGAGCTGCCGAGGTGATGGCGAAAGCGGTCAATGCGGCGAGCATGGCGACTCCTTAAGCGAGAACGATGAAGAACCCGAGTACGACGATGACGATCTGTAGCAACAGGCATAGGGCCTGTTTGCGCAGCAGGCCGAGTGCGCCCTGAGATCGAAGGCTCCAGCTGCGGCCAGCCTGTTGCGCATTTTGCAGGCCAAGATTCTGTAGGGCCTGATCCAGCGCATGAGTCTGGCTGTCGAGCTGTTCTCCGGCTTCAGCCAGGCGTTGGAACAGCTCGGCGTCTAGCGCCACGCGCAACGCCCAGTATTTTTCGGCCAGGCCGGCGATCAGCAGCACGGCGCAGAGCAGCGCCAGGATCAGGCTGGGCGGTGCACCCAGCCAAGGTGCCAGGCCGAAGAGCACGGCGACCAGGCTTAGCGCGCTGGAGCAATGATCGAGGCTGCGGCCACGTCGTAACAGTGCCGCGACCAGCAGCAGATCAGCCTGCATGAGCGACCTCCAACCCCGGTTGTGCATCGACCATGGATTGCAGCGCGGCCAGATGCTGCGGGCCGAGCACGACCTGTGGCCGCGCCTGGCGGATCAGCGCCACGGCCGCATCCACGCCCTGGCAGCGGCCGCTATGCAGCAGCCAGGCCGCCACGGCGGTGGCACTGCGCGAGTAGCCCAGTGCACAGCACACCAGCACTGGGCCCTTGTGGCGCAGGTTTTCTATGGCCTCGGCGGCGCGTTGGCAGGTCAGCGCATCCGGCGCCACCAGATCCAGTGACGGTAGGCTGCAGTAGTTCTGTGGCGTGTGCTGCAGCGGCAGCTCGGCGCAGAGGTCGACCAGGGCGGCATAACCACCGAGATCGCCCATGGCGGGCAGGCGGCCGAGGTCGATGCCCTCCACGATCTGGCTGGGCGCTGGCTTGCGAAACGTCCACAACCGCGAATTGATCCAGGCACCGAGCAGATAGGGGGCGAGCAACGTCGTGGCGGCTGGGCTGAGGCGCCCATTGGCCTGCTTCTGGAAACCGCCAGCACCGAACAGCTGGTAGTTGAGCGCAACCAGCGCCAGTGAAGCCGCCGGCCAGAACAGCCACAGCCAGGCACCGCCCAGCTTGACGGCCAGCACGGCGCATAGCGTTGCGCCAAGCCCGTAGCGCAGTGCCAGGCGCCAACGGCGCGGATCGCTGGCCAGGCGTATCTGCTTCAGCGGCGTATCGCCCTGCAGCGGCAGCAGCCATAGACAGAAGAAGCCGGCCAGCGCCCCGGTGGGCAGATCGATGAAGTGGTGCTGCCAGGTGGTCAGCACGGAGATGCCGATCAGCGCCATCCAGCCGTGCAGCAGGCCACGCCAGAACAGCCCGCGGATGTGATTGGCGAACATCGCCCAGATGATCACCAGCAGGGTGATATGCAGCGAAGGCGCCTGGTTGAAGGGTTTGTCGAAGCCCATCAGCACGTCGAACATCAGGCCGAAGGTGCCGTCCAGGGGCGGCCGCTCGAAGGTGAAGCGCAGCGGCCAGAGCAGAAAGCAGGCCACGCAGATCACCTGTGCGGCGAGCAGGCGCAGGGCATGGCGATCCATCTCGCGACGGCAAGCCGGCAACAGGAAGGACAGTCCGTAGAGCAGGTCGATAGACCAGTACGGCACGATGGTCCATGGCCAGAGTGGAATCTGCGGCTCCCAGGCGAAGACCAGGCTGCCGACGTCCTCGCGTTGCCCGGTGAACCAGTTGGCGAAGCCGTAGCTGGCGAAGAACAGCGGGCCGAGCAACAGCAGCCAGAGTACGCCGCGCTTCCACAATCCCTGTTCGCGCGCGCTATCCATCACTTTACCCGCTGCGCCAGGGACACGCTGAAGATGCCCCACTGGTCGATACGCTGTGCCACCTTGCGGAAACCAGCTGCTTCCACCAACTGATCCATCTCCGCCTGGCTACGCCGGCGCATGACCCAGGCCTGGCCATCGCGGTGGCTGGTCAGGGCGCGAGCGATCAGCTCCAGTTGCGGGTGCCAGGGCTGGCCGGTGTAGACCAGGTAGCCGCCCTCCTCGACGGCGGCTGCCAGTCCGGCCAGCGAGTCGCCGACCATCTGGTTGCTGCCGAACAGCTCGTACAGGCCGGAGACCACTGCCAGGGTCGGCTTCGGCTCGAGCGCGGCCAGGTCTTCACGGTCGAAGGCATCGCCTTTGACGAAGCGGGCTATGTCGCCCAGGCCCTTTTGTTGGATCAGTGCATTGCCGTCACGCACGTTGATGTCGCTGTAGTCGCGCAGCAGGATCGCGTCGGGGCGCTGCTCCTGGCCTTCCAGCGATTCAAGGATGTAGCGGCCATGGCCTGCAGCGATATCGACGATGCGCACTGCCTTGCCCGCCTCGCGCAACCTGGCCATGGCCAGGCGCAGCAGCTCTTCGGCGTGCAGCTTGCGCTGACGAATGCCACGCCAGCCGATGGAATCCAGATAGTTCTGGTCGATCAGGCGGCCCAGCGCGCCCTTGCCGGTCGGCTGGTTGCGGTAGACATAATCGAGCGTGCTGCCGGAATCGAAGCCGGTGTCGAAGCCCAGCTTCACTCCTTCGGATAGCGTGCTACCCAGGCGCATGCCGGCACGGGTGGCGCGCCAGTAAAGGTCGCGCAGCGAATTTTTCGGCAGCGGTGCGGCCAGTTTCTCGGCCTCGGCGCAGGTGGCGCCCAGGCGGTCGGCATCGAGCAGCGAGGGGCGCGTCACCGGCTCCTCGAAGTTGCGCAGGATAAAGCGCCGCGCGCGGCTCAGGGCATGGGCGCGGTCGCGCTCGCCGAGGGTGTCATGGAAGAAACCCGGTAGCAGGTGCTTTTCCTTGCGCAGGCTGCCGAGGCGCTCGAAGAAGTCCTCCTGCGGTTTGCGATGAACGACGAAGTCGGCGCCGGAGATCAGCAGTTGGGTCGGCACCTGGATCGCCTGGGCGTCGGCGACGATGCGATCGGCGGCCTCGTACAGGCCGAGCAGCATGGTCACCGAGATCGGTCGGGCGATCAGCGAGTCGTTTTCGAAGGAGGCGATACGCTCGGGATCATGGCTAAGGAACCTCGCCTTCACGTAACTGTTGACGAAGAAGTTGCCACGCCAGGCGTGCAGCAGCTTCAGCCCAGGGCGGGCGAAGGGCACGTAGAGTTTGACCTTGAAGGCCGGCGAGGCGAGCACCAGGCAGCGCACCTTGGGCGCGTAGTCGTGGGCCCAGGTGGAAACGATCACCGCGCCGACGCTCTGCGCAACCACCGCCAGGTCCTGTTCGGCAATGGCGTGCTGGCTGCCGATATGCTCGACGAAGGTCTGCACGTCGCGCACGCTGGTGGCGAAGCTCGGGCTGTCGCCGCGTGCGCCGGGCGACAGGCCATGGCCACGGGCATCCCAGGCGAAGAAGTCGCAGTGCGGCAGCTCCAGTTCGTCCACCAGGTGGGCCATTCGCCCACCATGTTCGTGCCCACGGTGAAACAGCACCACGGCCTGGCGTGGGCCATCGGCAGGCGTCGTCGCCGGCCAGTGGCGATAGCTCAGCTCGACGCCGTCATGCGTGGTGAAGGTGTGCAGTTGTACGGGGCGCATGGAATCTCCTTATTCCGTAGGACGGGTCAGACCGCTTCGGCCAAACCCCGGCGAACGCGGTTGTAGAGGGTATAGAGCAGCAGGGCGAGGATCAGACCCAGCAGCAGATTGATCCACAAGGCCGGCAGCAGGCCCGTGGCGACGCCAGCGCCGAGCACGCCAAAGCAGAAGGCTCGGTCGCTCTTGCCCATCGGCCCGTCGTAGCGCCGTGAGGCGCCGACCATGGGGCCGAGCACGCCGGCGTATTCGCTGATCACCGCCAGCAGCACCACGAGGATCACCAGCAGCGGCGAGACGCCTGCCAGCAAGGCGAAGGGCAGATACAGGGCGCTGTCGGCGATCACGTCGCAGAGTTCATTGAGGTAGGCGCCGAGCTTCGATTGCTGGCCGAACTCGCGGGCGAGCATGCCGTCAACGGCGTTCAGCGCCATGCGCAGCAGCATCCACAGGGGAATCAGGGCGAATAGCCAGGTGATATGACTGCAGGCTGCGAGCAGGGTGCCCAGCAGCACGGAGACCAGGGCTGCAGCCAGAGTGACCTGGTTGGCGGTGACGCCGCGTGCGTAAAGGCGTTCGACGCCGGGACGTAGCAGGTTCTGGAAGGCCGGTTTGAGCTGGTAGATCGACGGCATGGCAGCGAATTCCTTTTCGTGTCCCATCTTCGGCCATTGCCGCGGGCGAGACTGTGAACCCATCGAGGTAGAAGCGGCTTTATCGACGGTCATGCGTAAGGCGGGTGCAACCCGCCAGAGCGCTGATGGCGGGTTGCACCCGCCCCTACTGAGGCGACAACTTATACCCTGTTAGGCGATTTTCCTAGCGCTGGTGATTCGCCAGGAAAATCAGTTCGATGCAGGCAATGATGGCGCTTTGCTTGCATTTGATGCACAGCTTATCCACAGATCAGGCGGTTTCGCCCAGACGGCTCAACTGCGGCTCTTCGCCACGCAGTTCGGTCTGTTGCTGGCGTACCCACTGAAAAGCACGTTCGTTGAGCTCGGCGATGGCACGCGGCCCTTCGCCTTCTGCGTACATCGGCTGGCCGATGATCACCTGGATAGTGCCCGGGCGCTTGCCCCAGCCAGCCTTGGGCCAGAACTCACCGGCGTTGTGTGCGATGGGCAGTACCGGCAGGCCGGCATTCACCGCCAGTGCGGTGCCGCCGCGGGAGAACTTGCTGATCTGGCCTGGCGGAATCCGCGTGCCTTCGGGGAACACCAGCACCCAGGCGCCCTGCTTGAGGCGTTCGTCGCCCTGCTTGGCCAGTTGCTTGAGCGCCGCCTTGGGGTTGCTGCGGTCGATGGCGATGGGCTTGAGCAGCGCCATGCCCCAGCCGAAGAACGGCACGCGCAGCAGTTCGCGCTTGACCACCTGCGACAGTGGCTCGAAGAGGCCGGAGAGGAAGAAGGTCTCCCAGGTACTCTGGTGGTTGGCGAGGATCACGCAGGGGCGCTCGGGGATGTTCTCCAGGCCGCGCACTTCATAGCGAATCCCGACGATCACCTTGGCCAGCCACACGGCGCAGTTGCACCAGGCCTGAACGACGAAGCGGTAGCGTTGGCGGAACGGCAGCAGCGGTGCGACCACCAGGCTGATCAGGCACCAGAAGAACGAGCTGGACGACAGCAGCAGGTAGAAAAGCGTGACTCTGAATGCCTGCACTAGCGCCATGAACCTTCACACCTTATGAGAGCAATTGATCGGCGACAGCCGCCAGATCATCGAATACCAGGGTTCCTGGCGGCAGTGGCTTGGCCAGGGTGCGTTCGCCCTTGCCGGTTTTCACCAGCACAGGCTGACAATCGACGGCCAGCGCGGCCTGCAGGTCACCGCTGGTATCGCCGACGAACCAGATTCCTGCCAGTTCCGTGGCGTAGTGCGCGGCGATCTGCCGGAGCATGCCAGGTTTCGGTTTGCGGCAGTCGCAGCCATCGTCCGGCCCGTGCGGGCAATGGACGATCAGGCCGACCTCACCGCCCTGCTCCGCCACCAGCTGGCGCAGACGCGCGTGCATCGACTCCAGGGTCGCCAGGTCGTAATAGCCACGGGCAATGCCGGACTGGTTGGTAGCCACGGCCACCGTCCAACCGGCTTGCGACAGGCGCGCGATGGCGGCGATCGACGAAGGGATCGGGATCCACTCGTCGAGCGTCTTGATATAGGCGTCGGAGTCTTGGTTGATGACACCGTCGCGGTCGAGGATCAGCAGTTTCATGCAGCCACGCCAGAAGCAGAGATGGAAACGACCGCTGGCCGCGAAAACCTTCGCGGCCAGCGCCTGGCGTCAGCCCAGTACCGAGATGTCCGCCACGCCGAGGAACAGCCCGCGCAGGCGGGCCAGCAGGGCGTAACGGTTGGCGCGCACGCGCGCGTCTTCGGCGTTGACCAGCACCGCCTCGAAGAAGGCGTCCACCGGCTCGCGCAGACCAGCCAGTTTGGCCAGGGCCTCGTTGTACTGGCGGGCGGCGGCCAGGGGCTGTACGGCCTGGTCGGCCTGCTGGATGGCGGCGTGCAGGGCGAACTCGCTGGGGTTGTTGAAGTAGTGCGCTTCGACCTGGGCGGCAACGCCACCTTCGGCCTTGCTCAGCAGGTTCGACACGCGCTTGTTGGCGGCGGCCAGGGCAGCGGCCTGCGGCAGCTTGCGGAAGGCCTGCACGGCCTGCACGCGCTGGTCGAAGTCCAGCGGCGAGGTCGGACCCACCGCACGCACCGCCTGGTACACGGCGACTTCGATGCCTTCGTCTTCGTAGCGCGCACGCAGGCGGTCGAAGATGAACTCCAGCACCTGAGCAGCCAGACCGTCGGTCTTGATCTTGCCGGCGTACTGGGCCACGGCGAAGTCGACCGTAGTGGCCAGGTCCAGATCCAGGCCCTTCTCGATCAGGATGCGTAGCACGCCGAGGGCGGCGCGACGCAGGGCGTACGGGTCCTTCGAGCCGGTCGGCAGCATGCCGATGCCGAAGATGCCGACCAGGGTGTCGAGCTTGTCGGCCACGGCCACGGCAGCGCCAGTCAGGGTGCTCGGCAGTTCGGCGCCGGCACCGCGCGGCATGTACTGCTCGTTCAGGGCCAGGGCGACGTCCTGCGGCTCACCGTCGTTGAGCGCGTAGTAGTAACCGGCGATGCCCTGCATCTCGGGGAATTCGCCGACCATCTCGGTGGCCAGGTCGCATTTAGACAGCAGGCCGGCACGGGCGGCGCGCTGGGCGTCGCCACCGACTTCGCGGGCGATAAAACCGGCGAGCGCCGATACCCGCTGGGCCTTTTCAAATACCGAACCGAGCTGGGCCTGGAACACCACGTTGGCCAGGCGCTGGTTGAAGCCTTCGAGCTTCTGCTTCTTGTCCTGCTTGAAGAAGAACTCGGCGTCGGTCAGGCGCGGGCGCACCACCTTCTCGTTACCCGAGACGATCTGCGCCGGGTCCTTGGACTCGACGTTGGCCACGGTGATGAAGCGCGGCAGCAGCTTGCCGTTCGCATCGAGCAGGCAGAAGTACTTCTGGTTGTCCTGCATGGTGCTGATCAGCGCCTCCTGCGGCACCTCGAGGAAGCGTTCCTCGAACGAGCAGACCAGCGGCACCGGCCATTCCACCAGGGCGGTGACTTCGTCCAGCAGCGCCGGCGGCACGATGGCCGTGCCCTGCTCGGCCGCAGCCAGTTCGTCGACGCGGCGGCTGATGAGCTCGCGGCGTTCGGCGAAGTCGGCCAGCACGTAGGCGCTGCGCAGGTCTTCGGCGTAGTTGGCCGGACTACTGATGCGCACGTCACGGTTGGCGTGGAAGCGGTGGCCACGGGACACGCGACCAGCCTTCTGCGCGAGGATCTCGCAGTCGACCACGGCGTCGCCGAACAGCATCACCAGCCATTGGGTCGGGCGCACGAATTCGTCGCGGCGGGCGGCCCAGCGCATGCGTTTCGGGATCGGCAGGTCGTTCAGCGAGTCCTGCACGATGGTCGGCAGCAGGTTGACTGCTGGCTGACCAGGGATGTGCTGGGCGAAGCGCAGTTTCGCCCCGCTGCGGTCGATCTCGGCGATATCCACGCCGCACTTGCGGGCGAAGCCCAGGGCGGCCTGGGTCGGGTTGCCGTCGGCGTCGAAGGCGGCCTGGATGGGCGGACCGTCGAGGTTCATGCTGCGGTCGGCCTGCTGCTCTTCGAGCTGCTCGACCAGCACTGCCAGGCGACGGGGCGCGGCGTACACGCGGCTGGCGGCATAGCCCAGGCCGGCGGCCTTGAGGCCTTTCTCGATACCGGCGAGGAAGGCCTCACCGAGGCTTTTCAGGGCTTTCGGTGGCAGCTCTTCGGTGCCCAGTTCGACCAGGAAATCTTGTGCACTCATGCTTGCGCCTCCAGCTTGGCCAGTACTTCGTCACGCAGTTCGGGGGTGGCCATGGGGAAGCCGAGCTTGGCGCGCGCCTGCAGGTAGCTCTGCGCTACCGCACGGGCCAGGGTGCGCACGCGCAGGATGTACTGCTGGCGCGCGGTCACTGAAATAGCGCGGCGGGCGTCGAGCAGGTTGAAGGTGTGCGAGGCCTTGAGCACCATCTCGTAGGTCGGCAGCGGCAGCTCCAGCTCGATCAGGCGATTGGCTTCGCTCTCGTAGAAATCGAACAGCTCGAACAGCTTCTCGACATTGGCGTGCTCGAAGTTGTAGGTGGACTGCTCCACTTCGTTCTGGTGGAACACGTCGCCATAGGTCACGGTGCCGAACGGGCCGTCGGTCCAAATCAGGTCGTAGACCGAGTCGACGCCCTGCAGGTACATGGCCAGGCGCTCCAGGCCGTAGGTGATCTCGCCGGTCACCGGGTAGCACTCGATGCCACCGACCTGCTGGAAGTAGGTGAACTGGGTGACTTCCATGCCGTTGAGCCAGATTTCCCAGCCCAGGCCCCAGGCGCCGAGGGTCGGCGATTCCCAGTTGTCTTCGACGAAGCGGATGTCGTGCACTTCCGGGTCGAGGCCGATGGCCTTCAGCGAACCCAGGTACAGCTCTTGGAAGTTCTCCGGGTTGGGCTTCAAGACCACCTGGAACTGGTAGTAGTGCTGCAGGCGGTTGGGGTTTTCGCCATAGCGGCCATCGGTGGGGCGACGCGAAGGCTGCACGTAGGCGGCGTTCCAGGTCTCCGGGCCGACGGCGCGCAGGAATGTGGCGGTGTGGAAGGTGCCGGCGCCCACTTCCATGTCGTAGGGTTGCAGCACCACGCAGCCCTGCTCGGCCCAGTAGTTCTGCAGGGCCAGGATCAGGTCCTGGAAGGTGCGCACGGCAGGCTTGGTCTGGCTCACGAAAAAATCACCTGTGGAGGCTTGCGAGGGAAAGCCGGGGAGTATATCGAAACTCGGCGCAGGCCGCAGGGTACGGCACATCGGCATCATTCAAGTCACATTAGACTGTATTTATATCCAGTTATTTTGCCGCTATAGTCGTCGCTTCGACCCCCGACCGAGGCTTACCGCCATGCCCCGCTGCTTCTGGTGTACCGACGATCCACTGTACCAGGCCTATCACGACGAGGAATGGGGCGTGCCGCAGCGCGATGCCGGCCATCTGTTCGAGATGCTGCTGCTCGAAGGCGCGCAGGCCGGCCTGTCGTGGATCACTGTGCTGAAGAAGCGCGAGCGCTATCGCCAGGTGTTGCATGGGTTCGATCCCGAGCGTCTGGCGCGCTTGAGCGATGAAGAGATCGAGGTGCTGATGCAGGACCCCGGGATCATCCGCAACCGCCTCAAGCTCAAGGCCGTGCGGCAGAACGCCCAGGCCTGGCTGAAGCTGGAGGATCCGGTGACCTGGCTCTGGTCGTTCGTCGGCGGCGAACCGAAGATCAACCACTTCAGCGACCGCAGCCAGATGCTGGCAGTGACGCCTGAAGCCGAGGCGATGAGCAAGGCGTTGCGCAAGGCTGGCTTCAACTTCGTCGGACCGACCATCTGCTATGCCTTCATGCAGGCCACGGGTATGGTGATGGACCACACCACCGACTGCGACCGCTATGCGCAACTGAAGGGCTCATGACCACCATCACCACGCTGGATGAATTGCAGGCACTGTACGGCGAAAGCCACGAGCGCTCGCGGCGTAAGGAGTTGCCGCGGCTGATCGAACCCTACCGCGCGCTGATCGAAGCCTCGCCCTTCGTGGTGCTGGCGAGCGTTGGCCCGGATGGCCTGGATTGCTCGCCGCGTGGTGATGCGCCGGGCTTCGTGCAGGTTCTCGACGACCAGACCCTGCTGCTGCCGGATCGCCCCGGCAACAATCGCATCGACAGCCTGCGCAATATCGTGCTCAACCCGCAGGTGGCGCTGCTGTTCCTGATTCCGGGCGTCGGCGAGAGCCTGCGGGTCAACGGCCGTGCCGAAATCTCCCTCGACCCCGAGCTTCTGGAACTGGGCCGTGCCCAGGGCAAGCTGCCGCGCAGCGTGCTGCGCATCCATATCGACAGCTGCTACTTCCAGTGCTCCAAAGCGGCGGTGCGTTCCGGTCTGTGGGATGCATCGCGCCAGGTGGTGCGCGCCAGCCTGCCAAGTGCGGGCGACATCTTCCGCTGCATCTATGAGGAATTCGACGTCGAGGCCTACGAGCGCGATCTACAGCAGCGGCTGCGGACGAGCCTTTACTGACTGAGCTGGCCCTGGTCGTTACGCCTTGTCTCACCAACGTTTTTGAACGTCCTGTTAAACTGGGCGCTTTGCAGAAACGCTTGGAGTCTCTCGTGGAAAAACTCAAGGGCGCCCTGGTGGTCGGGTTCCTGCGTCTGTTCGCACTGCTGCCCTGGCGCGCCGTACAGGCCGTGGGCAATGCCATCGGCTGGCTGATGTGGAAGCTGCCGAACGGCTCGCGTGACGTGGTGCGCATCAACCTGAGCAAGTGCTTCCCGGAGCTGAATCAGGCCGAGCTGGACAAACTGGTCGGGCAAAGCCTCAAGGACATCGGCAAGACCCTGACCGAAAGTGCCTGCGCCTGGATCTGGCCGGCGCAGAAATCGCTCAAGCTGGTGCGTGAAGTGGAAGGCCTGGACGTGCTGCAGCAGGCGCTGGCGTCCGGCAAGGGCGTGGTCGGCATCACCAGCCATCTGGGCAACTGGGAAGTGCTCAACCACTTCTACTGCAACCAGTGCAAACCGATCATTTTCTACCGCCCGCCGAAGCTCAAGGCGGTCGACGAGCTGCTGCAGCAGCAGCGCGTGCAGATGGGCAACCGCGTCGCGCCGTCGACCAAGGAAGGCATCCTCAGTGTCATCAAGGAAGTACGCCGTGGCGGCGCCGTGGGCATTCCGGCCGACCCGGAGCCGAGCCGTTCGTCGGGTGTGTTCGTGCCCTTCCTCGGTACCACCGCGCTGACCAGCAAGTTCGTGCCGGGCATGCTCACCGGTGGCAAGGCGGTCGGTGTGTTCCTGCATGCGCTGCGTCTGCCGGATGGCCGCGGCTACAAGGTGATCCTCGAGGCGGCCCCCGAAGGGATGTACAGCGAGAACGTCGAAGAAGGCGTGGCGGCGATGAGCGAAGTGGTGTCGCGTTACGTGCGCAACTACCCGAGCCAGTACATGTGGAGCATGAAGCGCTTCAAGAAACGCCCGGATGGTGAGGCCAAGTGGTACTGACGTACTGCCACTGAGCACGATGATGAACGAAGGCGCCTCGATGGCGCCTTTTTTCTGTCGAGCGTTGGGAATTGCTTCGATTTTGCGTTATTAAAGGCTGCATCGTCCGCCTACCCCCGGAGCCGTCATGCCGAACCAGCGCCAGCAGGTGCGTACCCCGATGAAGTGCCGGATCAAGATCAGCCACCCCAGCTTCGGCGAGCTGTTGGCGCAGACTCGTGACCTGTCCGATAGCGGTGTCTACGTGAAGCATCCGGACATGGCCAGCTTGTCGGTCGGCACCGAAGTGATCGGCCAGGTGCAGGATTTGCCCTTCCCTGCGCCGGTATTGAAGATGGAAGTGATGCGCGTGGATGCTGAAGGGGCCGGCCTGAGGTTTCTCGGCGAGGCCTGAACGGAGCCAGCCAGTTCGGACATTCGCAACGAGCGTTTCGGCTCAATGGAACATTTTGTTACATCTACACTCTGATCTAGGCCTCACTCCGAGGTGGCGTCCATCAGAGGCGTTTTCGACATGAGTCGAGCGGTATCCGAACTCCCCGTCCAGGGCGCTGATGCGCCTGATCTTCTTCCTCCTTCACAACCCGGCTGGTTGCAACGCAACCGCCAACTGATCGGTCTCGGTCTCTCGCTGCTGTTGTTCGGCCTGGCGCTGGTCGCCTGCTGGCACCTGGTGCGCGAGATCAACCCGGATCAGGTGCGTGAATCCCTGGCGGCCGTGCCGCCGCAGGCCTTGCTCGCCGCCTTGCTGGCCACCGTGCTGGGCTTTTTGGTGATGCTCGCCTACGAGTGGTCAGCCAGCCGCTATGCGGGCGTCGACCTGCCGCCGCCGACCCTGGCACTCGGCGGTTTCTGCGCTTTTGCCATCGGCAATGCGGTGGGCCTGTCGGCGTTGTCCGGTGGTTCGGTGCGCTACCGCCTGTACGGGCGCAATGGGCTGAGCGCGGGCGATGTGGCGCGTATGAGCCTGTTCGCCAGCCTGTCGCTCGGCGTCAGCCTGCCGATCCTCGCAGCATTGGCGGCGCTGTTCGATCTCGAGGATGCCTCGGCCGCGCTGCACCTGTCCGAGCCGGTGCTGGCGGCGTTGGCTGTTGCCATACTGGTCGCCGCCACGGCCGTGGTGCTGCTGGTCAGCCGCAAACGCCTGGCCGAGTGCCCCGCGCCCGGCTGCTGGCAGGTGGATCTGGGACGTTTCAGTCTGCGTCTGCCGGGCCTACGCATGAGCCTGACGCAGTTGTTGATCAGCAGCCTGGATGTGCTGATTGCCGCCAGCGTGCTTTACCTGTTGTTGCCCGAGGCTCCGCCTTTCTCCTCCTTCGTGCTGGTCTACATGCTGGCGCTGGCGGCCGGTGTGCTGAGCCATGTACCGGGCGGTGTCGGGGTGTTCGAGGCAGTGCTGTTGGCGGCCTTTTCCTCGCGCATCGACCCGGCCGGTCTGGTCGCGGCGATGCTGCTCTATCGCCTGCTCTATGTGGTGCTACCGCTGGTGGCGGCCGGGCTCCTGCTGCTGGCTGCCGAGGCGCGCCGCTTGTGGTTTCCACGGCAGGTGGCGCGCGTGGCCAGCGGCATGGTGGTGCCGCTGCTGGCGCTGCTGGTGTTCTGCGCCGGTATGGTGCTGCTGTTCTCCGGGGTGACCCCCACTGTGGATGAGCATCTCGAGGCCCTGGGCTTTCTCATGCCACCGCAACTGATCGCTGCCTCGCACCTGGCGGCCAGCCTGGTGGGCACGCTTTGCCTGTTGCTGGCGCAAGGGCTGCGCCGGCGCCTGTCGGCGGCCTGGGCACTGACCCTGGTGCTGCTTTGCCTGGGTGTGGTGCTGTCATTGCTCAAGGGCTTCGACTGGCCGGAGGCCCTGGCCCTGGCGGCCATCGCCGGCTTGCTGGCGCTGTTTCGCCGCGAGTTCTACCGGCGCAGCCGGCTGATGGACGTGCCGGCATCCGGCCTGGCGCTGGCGGCCACGGCTGGAGTGATCGCCGCCTCGGTGTGGCTGCTGCTGTTCGTCTATCAAGATGTCGCCTACAGCCATCAGCTGTGGTGGCAGTTCGAGCTGGATGCCAACGCCCCGCGCGGCCTGCGGGCCGCACTGGGCAGCGCCCTGGTGCTGTTGGCCGTCGGCCTGACCTGGCTGTTGCGCGCCACACCACCGAGCATCAGCCTGCCGGACAGCGAGGCGTTGCTGCGTGCCCGCGCCATCGTTCAAGCCTCGCGCCAGCCGGAGGGCAGCCTGGCCCTGAGTGGCGACAAGGCGTTGCTGTTCCACCCTGATGGCGAAGCGTTTCTGATGTACGCGCTGCGCGGCCGCAGCCTGGTTGCACTGTTCGATCCTATTGGCCCGGCGGCGGCACGTGCCGAGCTGATCTGGCAGTTCCGTGACCTGTGTGACCGCCACCATGCGCGGCCGGTGTTCTACCAGGTGCGCGCGGAGAATCTGCCCGGCTATATCGACATAGGCCTGACCGCGCTGAAGCTCGGCGAAGAGGCGTTGGTGGACCTGAAAACCTTCGATCTGGCCAGCAACGGCAAGGAGATGAAGGCGCTGCGCTATACCTGGAATCGCGGTCAGCGCGATGGCCTGAGCCTGGAGTTCCATGCCCCCGGCCAGGTGCCGATGGCAGAGCTGCAGGCGATCTCCGATGCCTGGTTGCAGGGCAAGAACGTACGCGAGAAAGGCTTTTCCCTGGGCCGTTTCAGCCCCGAGTACCTGGCGCACTTTCGCGTCGTGGTGGTGCGTTTCGAAGGTCGTGCGGTGGCCTTCGCCAACCTGCTGGAATGCGAGACGCGCGCTGTGGCCAGCCTCGACCTGATGCGCGTGCTGCCGGATGCGCCGAAGTCGACCATGGAATTTCTCATGCTCGGCCTGATCCAGCAGTTCCAGAGCGAGGGCTATGCGCGCTTCAGCCTCGGCATGGTGCCGCTGGCCGGTCTGCAGACGCGCAAGGGGGCGCCGCTGCCGCTGCGCCTGGGTGCGCTGGTGTTCGACCGTGGTGAGAACTTCTACAACTTCCAGGGCCTGCGCCGCTTCAAGGACAAGTTCCTGCCGCAGTGGGAGCCGCGTTACCTGGCCGTGCCGGCCGGGCTCGATCCTTGGGTGGCATTGGCCGACACCGCCACGTTGATCGCTGGCGGCCTGGGTGGACTGGTGAGGCGCTGAGATGAGCAGGACGACAAGGAGGCTGGGTGGGTTGTTGCTGGTTGTGGCCCTGGCTGCAGGCGCAGTGGGTTGGTGGTCGATGCGTGCGGTACCGCATCTGCAGACGGTGCAGATACAGGGCAACTCGGCGCAACTGCTGAGCCAGGGGGACGCGCGTCAGCGTGTGCTGCTGCTCGCGCCTGCCGACCAGGCGCTGGACGAAACCACGCTACGCCGCTTTGCCGAAGTCGGCGATCTGCGCCTGCTGCAACTGCCCTTCTCGCCTGGCGACTGCAAGGCGCAACAGCAACTGATCAGCCTGGCCAGCGAGGAACTGAGCGGCGCCCCGACCCTGGTGGCCGGTATCGGCCCGGCAGCGGCCTCGGCCTGGCGCTGGCTGGCGGCGCAGCAGAGCGATGAGGCCCAGGCGCTGTCGGTCGGCTTCGACCTGGCCAAGCCCGATTGCGCCGAGCCATTGCCGAACAAGGCCGAGCACGGTCACTGGATCGCCCTGTGGAACGACAATCCGGGTGACGACAACGCCCGCTTCCTGCGTGAACAGTCCAACGGTGAGCCGCGTATCGGCGCGCTGGGCACGCCGCTGCCGACGCTGCTGGCCGATCAGTTGCAGCGCCTGCTCGCCAGTCAGGGCGCGGCTATGCCAGTGATCGAGCATCCTTCGGCGCAGCCGGCCGAAACTCTGACCCTGTTCTATTCCGGCGATGGCGGTTGGCGTGACCTCGACCGCGCGTCCGCCGAGCACATGGCCGCGGCCGGTTATCCGGTGGTGGGCATCGACACCCTGCGTTACTACTGGCAGCACAAGAGCCCGGAGCAGAGCGCCGCCGACCTGTCTCGGCTGATGCAGCAGTACCGCGACAAGTGGCATGTGCAGCGCTTCGTGCTGGCCGGTTATTCCTTCGGCGCCGACGTGCTGCCGGCGATCTACAACCGCTTGCCGGCCATCGATCAGCAGCAGATCGACGCGATGCTGCTGCTGGCCTTCGCCCGTAGCGGCAGTTTCGAGATCGCCGTCAGTGGCTGGCTCGGCAAGGATGGTGCGGAGGCGCCGACCAGCCCCGAACTGCGCAAGGTGCCGGCGGCCAAGGTGTATTGCATCTACGGCAGCGAGGAGACGGCCGAGAGCGGCTGCACCGAAGCCGGCGCTCCGGGGGAGCACCTGATGATCAAGGGCGGACACCACTTCGACGGTGATTACGCTGCGCTGGCGCAGAAGATGCTGGCGGCGATCAAGGCGCGCCAGCCGCGTTAGTCCCGCTGACGCATACCGATTCTGTAGGAGCGGATTCATCCGCGAAAAATCGCGGCTAAAGCCGCTCCTACAAGATTGCGCGCAGCAGGGCGTGAACCCATCCTCAATTGGCCTCGTTCACCGCACTCAGAAACGCCTTGGTTCGCTCCTGCTGTGGGTTGCCGAACAGTTGATCCGGCGTGCCCTGTTCATGGATGCAGCCCTGGTGAAAGAAGCACACACGGTCGGCGAACTCGCGGGCGAAGCCCATCTGGTGGGTGACCATCAGCATGGTCAGGTTGTGCTCGCTGCCTAGACGGCGGATGACATTGAGCACCTCGCCGCACAGTTCCGGGTCGAGCGCCGAGGTCACTTCGTCGAACAGCATCACCTTGGGCCGCATCGCCAGCGCACGGGCGATGGCCACGCGCTGCTGCTGACCGCCGGAGAGCTGCAAGGGGAAATGGCGCAGCTTCTCGCCCAGGCCGACCATTGCCAGCAGGTCCTCGGCGCGTTCGGTGGCCTCCTTCCTGCCCATGCCGAGCACCTGCATCGGCGCCTCGATCACGTTTTGCAGCGCGCACATGTGCGGGAACAGGTTGAAGCTCTGGAACACCATGCCGATCTTGCCGCGCACCTTGCGCTGGTGGCTGGCGCTGGCGGGCACCAGACGACCGTCGCGGCCGGGCATGTGGGTGAGAGGTTCGTCGTCGACCGAGATCACCCCTTCGTCGATGCTCTCCAGAGTCATCAACGCGCGCAGCAGGGTGGATTTGCCCGAACCGCTGGGGCCGATGATCGCCACCTTTTCGCCGGGGGCGACGTCCAGGTTGAGCTTGTTGAGCACGGTGAGATTGCCGTAACGCTTGGTCACGTCGGTGAAGCGAACGATGGGCTGGGGCATTGAGGAACTCCCGGCAGCGTCTGTGGAGTTGAGGAAAGCAGTCATCGGGCAGTGACCTCCAGCCGATCTTCCACGCGCCGCACGCACCAGGCCAGGGCCAGGCTGAGCAGCAGGAAGAAAAGACCGACCATGGTGATGGGCTCGAGGTAGCGGAAGCTCTCCGAGCCGATGTTCTTGGCTTGCTGCATGATCTCCACCACGGTGATGGCCGACAGCACCGGGGTGTCCTTGAGCATGGCCACCAGGTAGTTGCCCAGCGCCGGCAGGATCGGCCGCAGTGCCTGCGGCAGGATGATCTGCCGGTAGGCCGACAGCGGCGACATGTTCAATGCCGTCACCGCTTCCCACTGGCCACGCGGCACGGCATCCAGCCCGGCGCGATACACCTCGGCGGTGTAGCAGGCGTAGTGCAGGGCGATGCCGAGGATGCCCGCCTGCAGCGCGGTGAGATTCAGGCCGTAGTTGGGGAACACGTAGAACAGGAAGTACACCTGGATCAGCAGCGGCGTGCTGCGGATGAACTCGATCAGCCCGGCCACCGGCCAGGACAGCCACAGGTGCTTGCTGCGCCGGGCGATGGCCAGCAGCAGGCCGAGGACGATGGCGATGGCAAAACCGGCGAAGGTGATCAGCAGGGTATTGAGCGAGGCCTTGAGCAGATCCGGGAGGATGCTCAGGGCGAAATCCCAGTCGAAGAAATTCATTGCAGGCCTCCGCGCATCCGGCCACGGCTCAGGCGTTTTTCCAGCAGGCGCATGCCGAGGTTGATCACCTGGGCCATGACGAAATACAGCAGCAGGGTCAGGGCGAAGATCTCCAGCGTCATGAAGGTCGCCTGATCCAGCTGACGGGCGCGGAAGGCCAGGTCAGACAGGGTGATCAGCGATACCAGCGAGGTGTTCTTCAGTAGTTCGATCAGCAGGTTGGTACCTGGTGGAATCGCCGCCAGCAGCGCCTGCGGCAGGATGATGCGCAGGAAGCGTTTCGAGGGTCGCATGTTCAGTGCCGTACAGGCCTCGTACTGACCCTTGGCCACCGAGCGTATCGCGCCGCGCATCACTTCCGCGCCATAGGCACCGATATGCAGGCCGAGGCCGACGACGGCCACGGTGAAGGCGCTCATCTCGACGTTGAATGGCGGCATCGGCAGCACGAAATACAGCCAGAACAGCTGCACCAGCAGCGAGGTGCCGCGAAAGATTTCGATGTAGGTGATCGCCAGCCAGCGCAGCGGGCCAATTGGCGACAGCCTGCCCAGGGCAGCGATCACCGCGCTGACGATGGCCAGCAGCGAGCCCCAGAAGGTGACTTGCACGGTGACCCAGGCGCCTTGCAGCAGCAGGGGAAGAAGATCGGTCATGGATGTCTACCGCTCTATGCAGGGAAATACACCACGCACCTGGGTGCGCGGCGTTACCCGTGCATTACTGGCCGCAGAGTTCGGCGGCGGTCTTGTCGGTGATGTTGGACTGGTCGAAGCCGAAGGGCCCCACCGTGGCCAGGTGCTCTTCGCTGCCCAGCCACTGCTTCAGCTCGGCATTCACCGCATCGCGCAGCTCCTTGTCTTCCGGGCGGAAGGCCAGGGCGCCGTAACCGGTATGGGCCGGATCGTCCTTGAATTCGGCGATGGCTTCGACGCTGTCGCCGCCCTTGTCGGCCAGGCCCTTCATGGTCAGCTGGGTGCCGACGGCGGCATCGGCACGCCCGGCGCGCACGGCCTGCAACTGTGCGGTGGTGTCCGGCACCTGGAGGATCTGGTCGTTGGTGATGCCGGCGCTGCGGGCATAACCCAGGTTCACCGTGCCGGACATGATCGCCACCTTGGCCCCACTCTTGGCGATGTCTTCGTAGCTGTGCAGGCCCTTCGGGTTACCGGTTTTCACCAGTAGGGTGTCGGGCAGTTGGTAGTGCGGGTCGGTGAACAGCACCTGCTTGCAGCGCTCGGGGGTGATGTACATGCCGGCGGCGATCAGGTCGAAGCGGCTGGCGCGAAGGCCGGGGATCAGCGAACCCCATTCGGTGAGCACCGGGTTGATCTTCTCGACGCCCATGCGCTCGAAGATCTTCTTGACGATCTCCGGTGACTCGCCGGTAACGCTGCCATCGAGAGCGGTGTAGGCGAAGGGGGTTTCGTTGGCGTAGCCGATGCGCACACTGCTGCTGTCCTTGACCTTGTCCAGGGTCGAGGCCTGGGCGCCGGCGGCGAGGCCGGTGAGCAGGGTGCAGGCCAGCGCGAGGCGGCCGAAGCGGGAGGGGATAACGCTACTCATCTTGGTGTTCTCCTGTTTCTTGTAGTCCGCCAACGGCGGCGTGCTGTGTTAGGAGGCAGGTAAATCAAGAGCGTTGGAGCGCTGTTCACGCCAGGTGGTAATTCTTCTGAGGTGCCAAGGCACTGTTTTCCACCCTTGGCCCGAGCATACAAAGGCTTTTTTGGCTACGGCATTGCACTAGGACAATTGAATCGTAACGCCTCACGCGGGATGCTTGAACGCAGTCGCCGGAGGAGCCATCGATGCACAACTGGAAGAAGGCCCTGGCTAACGCTCGCCCGGGCGAATCGAAGTACAAGCTGCTGGTCCAGGCAGTCGCCGCCGATATCGAACAGGGTACCCTGATCGACGGCCAGCGGTTGCCACCGCAACGCCAGGTTTCGGATGCCCTGGGCATCAGCGTGCAGACCGTGACCAACGCCTACAAGGAGCTGGAGCGCCAGGGCCGCGTGCGTTGCGAGGTGGGCCGTGGCAGTTTCGTTTCGCGGCGCACCAGCGAGCGGGTGGCCACCAGCATGCTCGATCAAACCGAGCAGGCGCTGATGGACTTTTCCAACGCGCGCATCCTGCACACCGATGCCCACGATCGCCTGTGGCGACAGACCTGTCTGGAGCTGGCGCAGGAGCCGGATCAGCCGTGGATTCACGCCTTTCGCCCGATAGCCGGCATGCAGCACCAGCGCGAGTCGGCAGTGCGCTGGCTGGCGCGTCTGGGCATGGATGTCGGTATCGAGGACGTGCTGCTGACCAGCGGCGCTGCCCACGGTATTTTCCTCGCCCTGGCCACCCTCGCCGGCCCGGATGACGTGGTGCTCTGCGAAGGCCTGACCGACCACGGCGCCATCGGCAGCTCGCAGGTGCTCGGCTTCACCCTCAAGGGCCTGGAGATGGATCGCTATGGGCTGAACCCTGAGCACTTCGAGGACATGTGCAGCAATGAGCGCATTACCGCGCTGGTTTGTACACCCAATCTGAACAATCCTACCAGCGCGTTGATGCCCGATGAGCGCCGCCGCGAGATCGCCGAGATCGCCCGCCGCTATGGCGTGTACATCATCGAAGATGACGTCTACGGCCCGCTGCTGGCCGGCCAGCAGGCCACGCGGCCGCTCAGCCATTACGCGCCGGAGCTGTCGTTCTACTGCACCAGCATGACCAAATCGGTGCTCACCGGCCTGCGCATAGGTTATCTGGTGATGCCCAAACGCCTGGCCCTGCGCACCGAGAGCATCCTGCGGGTCAACAGCTGGATGGCGCCGTCGCTGCTCGGTGAAATCGCCACGCGCTGGATCGATTCAGGTGAGGCAGAGGATCTGGTGCAGCTGCAGCGGCAATTGTTGGCCAACCGGCAGGCGCTGGTGGAGCAGGAACTGGGCGAGCACCTGATCGGCAACCATCCCTATTCGCTCAACAGCTGGTTGCGCGTGCCCGAAGGCTGGGAAACCGATGGCCTGCTGCGCGAGCTGCGTCGGCGCAACGTTGCGCTGACCTTGCCCGATCCCTTCGTCCCGCCCGGCATGCCTCGGCCGCGCGCGGTGCGCCTGTGCGTCGGCGCCGAATGCAGCGAAGCGAAGATGCGCCAGGGCGTGCAGATCGTGCGTGACGTCTTCGAGCAGTACCCGAAGGTGCATGATTTTTAGCGCTGTTGAAGAGTTTCGCGGCTGAAGCCGCTCCTACAACACTTCCAACGGTACAAGGATTTAGCCCCCTCTCCCGCTTGCGGGAGAGGGTTGGGGAGAGGGGCTCTTGTAGCCCGGATGAAATCCGGGAGTGGTTTGTTCCAATGCTTCCCGGATTTCATCCAGGCTACAAGCGGATGCGCGCGGCGCACCCTACGGTCGACGTGTCTGTAGGGTGCGCCGTGCGCACCGATTTCCACATGGCACAAACGCCCAGATAAAAAATCGTCCTAGTACATTCAGCCACTCAATTTCCCGCTCATACACTCGGCCGCACACCTTCACGGAACGTGCGCCATGTCTTCCATCCCCTTCGATGACCTGCTTCAGGCCCGCCAGCGTATCGCCGGCCTGGTGCGTCAGACGCCGCTGGAACATTCGCCCAGCCTGAGTCGCCTGGCCGGTGTGCCGGTGTGGCTGAAGCTGGAATCGCAGCAGGCCACCGGCAGCTTCAAGCTGCGCGGCGCGAGCAATGCGGTGGCGCAGTTGGGTGCCAAGCAGAAGCGCCTCGGCGTGGTCACTGCCTCCACCGGCAACCATGGCCGTGCCCTTGCCTTCGCCGCCTCGCAGCAGGGTGTGAAGGCCATCGTTTGCCTCTCCGAGCTGGTGCCGCAGAACAAGGTGCGCGCCATTCGTGAGTTGGGCGCCGAGGTGGTGATCAGCGGCCGCAGCCAGGACGATGCCCAGCTCGAAGCCCTGCGCATTGCTCGCGAGCAGGGCGCCGCGTTTATCCCACCCTTCGACCACCCGCACGTGATCGCCGGCCAGGGCAGCCTGGGCCTGGAGATTCTCGAGCAGTGCCCGGATGTCTGCGAAGTGCTGGTGCCGCTGTCGGGCGGCGGCCTGTTCGCCGGCGTGGCGCTGGCGATCAAGGCGGCCAGTCCGGCGATTCGTACCTACGGCATCAGCATGCAACTGGGCGCGGCGATGCACGCCAGCCTGCAGGCCGGCGAGCCGGTCGAGGTGGAGGAGCTGCCGACCCTGGCCGATTCCCTCGGCGGCGGCATCGGCTTGGACAACCGCTACACCTACGCCCTCACCCGCGAGCTGTGCGACCAGGTGCACCTGCTCGACGAAGCTTCCATCGCCCGCGGCATTCGCCATGCCTACCGCGAGGAGCGACTGGTAATCGAAGGCGCCGCAGCGGTGGGCATCGCCGCCCTGCTCGACGGCCTGATCGAGCCGCGTGGCCCGGTGGTGGTGGTGATCAGCGGTCGCAACATTGATATCGACCAGCACCTGCGCGTGATCAACGGCGCCGACGCCTGAGGAGCCTCCATGGCCAAGACCCTGATTCTCAACCAGGCCGACCTGCGCGACTGCGTCGGCCTCGACACCGACAGCCTCGCGGTGGTGGAAAACGCCTTTCGCCTGCTCGCCACGGCCGCGGTGGCGATGCCGCCGATCCTGCGTCTGGACGTGCCTGAGCATAACGGCGAGGTGGACGTGAAGACTGCCTACCTGCCCGGCGTCGCCCATTTCGCGATCAAGGTCAGTCCCGGTTTCTTCGACAACCCCAAGCTTGGTTTACCCAGCCTCAATGGATTGATGATGCTGTTCTCGGCACAGACCGGTCTGGCCGATGCGCTGCTGCTGGACAACGGCTACCTCACCGCCGTGCGCACCGCGGCCGCTGGCGCCATCGCCGCCAAATGGCTGGCCCGCGAGGACGCCAAGGTGGTCGCCATCCTCGGTGCCGGCGAGCAGGCGCGCTTACAGTTGCAGGCTCTGCGCCTGGTGCGCGATGTAAGCGAGGTGCGTATCTGGGCGCGTGATCCCGCCAAGGCCCAGGCCATGGCCGCCGAGCTGGACGATGCGCGCGCGGTGGACAGCGTCGACGCGGCGCTGGATGGCGCCGATATCGCCATCACCACCACGCCGAGTCGCGAGCCACTGATCGAGCCGCAGCATCTGCGTCCGGGCCTGCATATCACCGCCATGGGCTCGGATGCCGAGCACAAGAACGAGATCGCCCCGGCCGTGCTGGCGCGGGTCGATGCCTACGTCGCCGACCGCCTGAGCCAGACCCGTGTGCTGGGCGAGCTGCACCACGCCATCGCCGCCGGCCTGGTGCATGCCGAGGATGACTTCGCCGAGCTCGGCCAGGTCATCGCCGGGCAGCGTCCCGGTCGCATCGCGCCCGACCAGATCACCCTGTGCGACCTCACCGGCACCGGGGCCCAGGACACCGCCATCGCCAGCCTCGCCTACCAGCGCGCTGTCGCGGCCGGCAAAGGCCTCAGTTTCGATTCATGAAACCTGCGGGCGCGGCACGCCGCGCCTGAATAACCGTTCCATCATGAGGGCAACCGCAATGTCCGAAATCGTCGTCAACCTCCCCTTCAGCCGGGAGGAATATGCCCAGCGCCTGGCCAAGACGCGCAGCGCCATGCAGGCCAGGGGCATCGAACTGCTGATCGTCACCGATCCGTCCAACATGGCCTGGCTCACCGGCTATGACGGCTGGTCGTTCTACGTGCACCAGTGCGTGCTGCTGGCGCTCGATGGCGAGCCGGTCTGGTATGGCCGTGGTCAGGACGCCAACGGCGCCAAGCGCACGGTGTTCATGCAGCAGAGCAACATCGTCGGCTACCCCGACCACTACGTGCAGTCCACCGAGCGCCACCCGATGGACTACCTGTCCAAGGAGGTCATCGCCGCACGTGGCTGGGACACACTCAGCATCGGTGTCGAGCTGGACAACTACTACTTCAGCGCCGCCGCCTATGGCTCGCTGCAGCGCAACCTGCCCAGCGCGCGCTTCGTCGACTCCACTGCGCTGGTCAACTGGCAGCGGGCGATCAAGTCGCCTACCGAAATCGGCTACATGCGCGTCGCGGCGAAGATCGTCGAGAAGATGCACGCGGCGATCTTCGACAAGATCGAACCGGGCCTGCGCAAGAACGAGCTGGTCGCCGAGATCTACCGCACCGGCATCCTCGGTGCCGACGGCCACGGCGGCGACTACCCGGCCATCGTGCCGCTGTTGCCCACCGGCGCCGATGCCAGCGCACCGCACCTGACCTGGGACGACTCGCCGATGATCAGCGGTGCCGGCACCTTCTTCGAGATCGCCGGCTGCTACAAGCGCTACCACTGCCCGCTGTCGCGCACTATTTACCTGGGCAAGCCGCCTCAGCATTTCCTCGATGGCGAGAAAGCCGTGGTCGAAGGCATCGCCGCCGGCCTGGAGGCTGCAAAACCGGGCAATACCACCGGCGATATCGCCCGTGCTTTCTTCAAGGTGCTGGAGAAGTTCGGCATCCACAAGGACAGCCGCTGCGGCTACCCCATCGGTATCAGTTATCCGCCGGACTGGGGCGAGCGCACCATGAGTCTGCGTCCGAGCGACGAGAGCGTGCTGCAGCCAGGGATGACCTTCCACTTCATGCCCGGCCTGTGGCTGGACGACTGGGGCCTGGAGATCACCGAATCGATCCTGATCACCGACAGCGGCGTGGAAACCCTCTGCGACGTACCGCGCAAGCTGTTCGTGAAGGATTGATGCCGCTTGATTGTAGGAGCCGGCTTGCCGGCGATCCGCATCAACAACGCATCGCTGGCAAGCCAGCTCCTACGAAAAGCGGCGCTATCGAGACATCCACTTATGCCGGGCTTTGCACCATGACCCAACTGCGCGACAACCCCATCAGCCCCACGGTCGATTTCGACCGTGACGGCGTACAACACGGCTTCCTCAAGCTGCCCTATTCCCGCGACGACTCGGCCTGGGGCGCGGTGATGATCCCGGTTACCGTGGTGAAGCACGGCAGCGGCCCCACCGCGCTGCTTACCGGCGGCAACCACGGTGACGAGTACGAAGGCCCGCTGGCACTGAGCAAGCTGGCCCAGCGCCTGCGCGCCGAGGACGTCACTGGCCGAGTGATCATCGTGCCGTTCATGAACACCCCGGCGGTGCAGGCTGGCACCCGCACCTCGCCCATCGACAAGGGCAACCTCAACCGCAGCTTCCCCGGCAAGCCGGACGGCACGGTGACGCAGAAGATCGCCGATTACTTCCAGCGCACGCTGCTGCCGCTGGCCGACGTGGTGCTGGACATCCACTCCGGCGGCAAGACCCTGGACTTCCTGCCGTTCGCCGCCTGCCACATGTTGCCGGATGCGGCCCAGGACGCTGCCTGCGCCGCCGGCATGCGCGCCTTCGCCGCGCCCTACTGCATGCGCATGCTGGAACTGGACGCAGTGGGCATGTACGACACCGCCGCCGAGGAGCTGGGCAAGGTGTTCGTCACCACCGAACTGGGTGGCGGCGGTAGCAGCACGGCGAAAAGCCTGGCCATCGCCGAGCGCGGGGTGCGCAACCTGCTGATCCACTTCGGCTTGCTGCAGGGTGAAATCGAAGCCGGTGAATCGGTGATGCTGGATATGCTCGACGGCGACTGCTTCGTCGCCAGCGAGGATGACGGCCTGCTGGAGATGTGCCGTGACCTCGGCGAGCACGTCGAGAAAGGCGAGGTAATCGCCCGCGTGCACAGCGCCCGTCGCACCGGCGAGCCGGCCCGGGAATACCGCGCCAAACGCAGCGGCCTGCTCGCTGCGCGGCATTTTCCGGGGTTGGTGAAAGGTGGTGATACCCTCGCGGTCATCGCCGAGGTGGTGAGTTGAGAAACCCAACCTGCAGCCGCTGTGAGAGCGCCTGGCCATGCTCATGAACGCCGGTAAGGCAAAAACTTCGCGAGCAAGCTCGCTCCTACAAGCCTCGCATCGTTCCCAAGATAGGCGTACTGCCGATGCACAAGCTCGACCGCTATGACCTGAAGATCCTGCGCATCCTCGAAGGCGACGGGCGGATCACCAAGTCGGCCCTGGCCGAGGCGATCAACCTGTCGGTGACGCCTGCCTGGGAGCGGGTGCGCAAGCTGGAAAGCGCCGGGCTGATTAAGGGCTACCGCGCGCAGATCGATTGGGCAGCGCTGTTTCGCAGCCAACAGGTGCTGGTGGAAATCACCCTGGCCCGCCACACCGCGCAGGACATGCGCCGCTTCGAGCAGCGCCTGAGCGAGGCGCCGGAGGTGGGCTTCTGCTACGCCACCGGTGGCGGCGTCGATTACATCGCGATGATCCGCGCCCGCGACATCGACCACTACCAGCGCTTCATCGACCAACTGCTGCTGGAAGACCTCGGCATCGAGCGCTACTTCACTTACATCGTCACCAAGACCATCAAGGCGGACACGGCAGGTGCGCCCGCAGAACTGGACGACTAAGGTACGCCGCCATGAGATGTCGGGCATCTGGTGGGTTAGCCGCCTGCCGAGGTGACCGAGCGTTTCACCCCATTGGCTGCGGCGTAACCCACCATCGGAGCGCTACGTTTCATCGCCTGTGGTTACGCGCCGCGATAGTGGGCATCTTCGATTCACGTTCAGCGTCGCTAACCCACTCTACAGTCAGTGGCTCGACCGAGGGCAGCAGCTCTTCGTCTTCACCGCCGTCAGGCCATCGCCGTGGCTACTCACGCCGTCGGTATGGGTCGCTCCGTGGCCTTAACGGCCTGTAGGGGCGGCTCAGACGGAGGGGTGCAATTGGGCGCGATTGGTCGGGAATACGAAGGCTTCAGCGGCAAACCGTTCGTCGACTCGTCTCGCTTGAAAATGAACCAAAGACTTTTCCAGGCAGTCCGTCTCCGGGACGGGCAGGAGGTCCGTTTCCGATGCAATGCCTTGATTCGGAAGGGCTTCCGCGCAAAGGCCAATCACCAGGGTCACTGGGTTTGAATAAATTCTTCATGTCACTTTGCCTGGGAGGCGCTCTTTTACTGGGAATTTGTACCCAAGCCTCCGCCACCTTTCGCATTCACACCATTCCAGCCACTGCGCCAGCGGCCGCGCCCAAACCGGCCAGCGAAGTGATCGACCGCGCCCTCGGTGCACTGGGCACGCCTTACCGCTGGGGTGGTACCAGCCTGCGCCACGGCTTCGATTGCAGCGGCCTGGTGCAATATGCATTCAAGACTCAGGACGACCTCGACCTGCCGCGTACCTCGCGCGCACTGTCACGCCTGGATGCACCGTCGGTGAAGCGCAGCGATCTGCAGCCCGGCGATCTGCTGTTCTTCCGCATTCGCAGCCGCTCGGTGGATCACGTGGCCATCTACATCGGTGAGGGCCGCTTCGTCCACGCGCCGCGGCGCGGCACCAAGGTGCGTATCGACCGCCTCAACAATTCGTACTGGCAGCGTCATTTCCAACTGGCCAAGCGGGTGGTGCCGGAGGCCTGAGTCAGCGACGGCGCGACCTTTCATCCGAGCGGCCTGGCCATCTGCGGCAAAACCTATCCCGTGGGTCAACAACGCGCTAGAATGCGCGCCGCTCGTGGCCATGTCGGCTGCGGCAGTGGGTTCCCTCACCCCACTTCATGAAAAAGGACATCGATATGACCCTGATTCCTGCGTCGGTCAGTCGGCCCGTGCTGGCCGGCCTGATCGCCTTCCATATCCTCATCATCATCGCCAGCAACTACCTGGTGCAGCTGCCGATCACCCTGTTCGGCTGGCATACCACCTGGGGTGCGTTCAGCTTCCCGTTCATCTTCCTGGCCACCGACCTGACCGTGCGTCTGATCGGCAAGCATGCCGCACGGGTGGTGATCGCCCGGGTGATGCTACCTGCGCTGGTCGCCTCCTACGTGGTGTCGGTGCTGTTCCACGAAGGTGCATTTGGCGGCCTGTTGGCGCTGGGCGAATTCAACCTGTTTGTCTTCCGTATCGCCGTGGCCAGTTTCCTGGCCTACGCCTTCGGCCAGTTGCTCGATATCCAGGTGTTCGACCGTTTGCGGCAGATGCGCCAGTGGTGGGTCGCGCCGACGGCCTCGACCATCCTCGGCAACCTGCTCGATACCTTCCTGTTCTTCTCGGTGGCCTTCTGGCGCAGCGACGATCCGTTCATGGCGGCCAACTGGGTGGAGATCGCCACGGTGGACTACGTGATCAAGCTGGCCATCAGCCTGATCCTCTTCGTGCCGCTGTACGGCATGCTGCTCAGTGCCATCGTGCGGGCGTTGCCGCAGCGTACCGCCACGGCCTGAGCTGAATCCGTAGCCCGGATGCAATCCGGGAATGTTCTGTGCCCTGCCCCGGATTTCATCCGGGCTACGCCACACGAGAATTCTCCTATTGCCCCGCCACCTTCAGAAAAAACTGAGGTGACGCCGGGGGCGCTTGGAAAAAACGCCAAGCCACCCTTCCCTAGCATGTCTCCCATGCCCATCGGCCCGGAGACATTGCCATGCCCCTCGACCATCCCCTGCTGTTCAAATCGCTGTGCTACGTCGACGGTCACTGGCTGCACAGTGACGACGGCGCCAGCATCGCCGTGCACAACCCGGCCGACCAGAGCGTGATCGGCCATGTGCCGATGCTTGGCCAGACGCAGATCATCGCCGCGGTGGACGCCGCCCAGCGCGCCTTCGCCGACTGGCGCGAGCAGAGCCTGGAAACCCGCGCGGCGTTGCTGCGGCGCTGGGCCGAGCTGATCCTGCAGCATCAGGAAGACCTGGCGCGCATCCTCAGCCAGGAACAGGGCAAGCCGTTGGCCGAAGCCCGTGGCGAGATCCGCTACGCCGCCAGCTTCATTCCCTGGTTCGCCGAAGAGGCGCGCCGGCTCTACGGCCAGACCATTCCCAGCCATATCCCCGGTGCCCAGCTCGGTACGCTGAAGGAGCCGGTCGGCGTTTGCGCGCTGCTCACACCCTGGAATTTCCCCAGTGCGATGATCACCCGCAAGGCCGCCGCTGCCCTGGCCGCCGGCTGCACCGTGGTGGTCAAACCGGCGCACGAGACGCCCTATTCCGCCTTTGCCCTGGCCCAATTGGCCGAGGAAGCCGGGCTGCCCGCCGGCGTGTTCAACGTGGTGCTGGGCGAACCGCAGATGGCTATGGAAACCCTGGTCAAGGACACGCGGGTGCGTTCGGTGAGCTTCACCGGCTCGACCCGCGTCGGCAAGCTGGTGCTGCAGGCCGCTGCCGAAGATGTGAAGAAGGTGGCGCTGGAGCTGGGCGGCAACGCGCCGTTGATCGTCTGCGCTGACGCCGACCTGGATCACGCCGTGCAGGTGGCGCTGGACGCCAAGTTCCAGACCTCCGGCCAGGACTGCTGCGCTGCCAACCGTATCCTGGTCGAGCGCCCTGTTTATGAAGAATTTCTACAGCGCTTCGCCAAGGCCGTGCGCGACCTGCACGTCGGCCCGGGCCATGACGCGCGCAATCAGATCGGCCCGCTGATGCACCAGGCCGCGCTGGACGTGACGGCCGCCCGGGTCGCCGATGCCATCGAACAGGGCGCGCGCCTGCTGGCCGGTGGCGAGCCGCATGCGCTGGGCGGCTGGTTCTGGCAGCCGACGCTGTTGGCCGACGTTACCGACAGCATGCGCATCTACCGCGAGGAGAACTTCGCCCCCATCGCCGGCGTGCGCGCCTTCGACAACCTGGACGAGGCTGTGACCATGGCCAACGACACCGAATACGGTCTGGCCGCCTACATTTGTTCCAACCGCGTGGACGTCGTCCACCCGCTGATCCGCCGCCTCGACCACGCCATGGTCGCGGTCAACGGCACCAAGTTCACCGGCCACCCGATCCCATTCGGTGGCATGAAAGCCTCAGGCCTCGGCCGTGAGGGCGGCACGGAAGGCTTCGAGCCCTTCGTCGAGACCAAATACTTCTGCATTCATCATCAGGGCCAGCGCTACTGAGCCAAACCGGAGGATTTTTCATGAGCCATTACGACGAGTTGTTCGCCCAGGACCGTGCCCACTTCATGCACCCGTCCACCCACGCCCACGATCACGCCAGCGGCGCGCTCAAGGGCCGTATCATCACCGGCGCCTCGGGTATCCGTATTCGTGACCATGAAGGCCGCGAGCTGCTCGACGCCTTCGCCGGGCTGTACTGCGTGAACATCGGTTACGGTCGCACCGAGGTGGCCGAGGCGATCTACAAGCAGGCCAAGGAGCTGGCCTACTACCACACCTACGTGGGCCACTCGACCGAGGCGATCATCGAGCTGTCGGCGCGCATCATCGACTGGGCGCCCAAGGGCATGAAGAAGGTCTATTACGGTCTGTCCGGCTCCGACGCCAACGAGACCCAGATCAAGCTGGTGCGTTACTACAACAACGTGCTCGGCCGCCCAGCGAAGAAGAAGATCATCTCCCGCCAGCGCGGCTACCACGGCTCGGGCATCATGACCGGCAGCCTCACCGGCCTGGCCAGCTTCCACCAGCACTTCGACCTGCCCCACGCGGACATCAAGCACGCCGCCTGCCCGCACTTCTACAAGGCGCCGGCCGGCATGGACGAGGCAGCCTTCGTCCGCCACTGCGCCGAGGATCTGGAGCGTCTGATCCTGGCCGAGGGGCCGGAGACCGTGGCCGCCTTTATCGGCGAGCCGGTGATGGGCACCGGCGGCATCATCGTCCCGCCCACCGGTTACTGGGAGGCGATCCAGGCGGTGCTGGCCAAGTACGACATCCTGCTGATCGCCGACGAAGTGGTCTGCGCCTTCGGTCGTCTGGGCACGCCGATGGGCAGCCAGATGTTCGGCATGCAGCCGGACCTGATCACTACCGCCAAGGGCCTGACCAGTGCCTACGCGCCGCTGTCGGCGGTGATTGTCGGCGAGAAGGTGTGGAGCGTGATCGATGAGGCCTCCAGCCGTGACGGCGCCATGGGCCATGGCTGGACCTACTCCGGCCATCCGATCTGCGCCGCCGCTGCGCTGGCCAACCTGGATATTCTCGAAAAGGAAAATATCTCTGCCAACGCCGCTGACGTCGGCGCCTACCTCAACCAGCAACTGCGCCAGACCTTCGAAGGTCATCCCCTGGTGGGCGAAGTGCGCGGTGTCGGCATGCTCGCGGCGCTGGAGTTCATGGCTGACAAAGAGGCGCGCACGCCATTCGATGCCGCGCTCAAGGTCGGCCCGCGTGTCTCTGCCGCCTGCCTGGAACGCGGCATGATCGCCCGCGCCATGCCGCACGGCGACATCCTCGGCTTCGCCCCGCCGCTGGTACTGACCAAGGCCGAGGCGGACGAGGTAGTGGGGATCGCCAAGGCGGCGGTGGATGCGGTGGCCAGCGAGGTGCTCTGAGCTCGATAGCGCGAATAGGTTGCCATCCTGTGGAAAGGGCTTCAGCTGCGATGGCTGAGCCCTGATCCTGGATCGGCTACCTCCAGAATGCCCAGAAGCTCGCCGCTGAAGCGCCTCCTACAGTCCGTAGGGGCTTTTCGATCAGCGGGGTGGTACTGAGCTTGTGGGAGGGGCTTTAGCCGCGATTGCTCCCCGGCTTGTCCAGCTTGCGCAAAAACACGGTCATTTCCTTCTCGGCCTGCTTGTCGCCCTTGGCTTGGGCGGCAGCGATGCCCTGCTGCCAGGACTGGCGCGCGCCGTCGATGTCGCCTTCGGCCTGCAGCGCTTTGCCTAGCAGCTTCCACGCCGCTGAATAGGCCGGGTCGAATTCCACGCAGCGTTGCAGGTGCTCGGCCGCCTGCACCGTATTACCGCCATCCAGGTGGGCCTTGCCCAGGCCGAACCGCAGCAGAGCGTTGTCCATACCCTTGGCCAACATCTTTTCCAGTGCTTCAGTGCTCACAGGGAGTCTCCTTCGTCGGCCTCGCTGGTGTCGATTGTAGGAGCGAGCTCTGCTCGCGAATCTCAGCCGCTCGAAACGCTTCGCGAGCAGAGCTCGTTCCTACGAAATTTGTCTTCTATAGCTTCAGAAGAACGTCAGACCCGCCTGGAACAGGCGCTCGACGTCGCGGATGTACTTCTTGTCGACCAGGAACAGGATCACGTGGTCACCAGACTCGATCACCGTGTCGTCATGGGCGATCAGCACCTGTTCGTCGCGGATGATGGCGCCGATGGTGGTGCTTGGTGGCAGGGCGATGTCTTCGATGGCGCGGCCGATCACCTTGCTCGATTTGGCATCGCCATGGGCGATCACCTCCAGCGCCTCGGCGGCGCCACGGCGCAGGCTGTGCACGCTTTCGATATCGCCACGGCGCACGTGGGTCAGCAGGGTACCGATGGTGGCCAGCTGCGGGCTGATGGCGATGTCGATCTCGCCGCCCTGCACCAGATCGACATAGGCCGGGTTGTTGATGATGGTCATCACCTTGCGCGCACCCAGGCGCTTGGCCAGCAGCGAGGACATGATGTTGGCCTCGTCGTCGTTGGTCAGGGCGAGGAAGATGTCGGCATCGTTGATGTTCTCTTCCACCAGCAGGTCGCGATCCGAGGCACTGCCCTGCAGCACGATGGTGCTGTCGAGGTTCTCCGACAGATAGCGGCAGCGCGCTGGGTTCATCTCGATGATCTTCACCTGGTAGCGACTTTCGATGGCCTCGGCCAGACGCTCGCCGATATTGCCGCCACCGGCGATCACCACGCGCTTGTAGCTGTCCTCGAGACGACGCATCTCGCTCATCACCGCACGAATGTGCGCCTTGGCAGCGATGAAGAACACTTCGTCATCGGCCTCGATCACGGTGTCGCCCTTGGGCATGATCGGCCGGTTGCGGCGGAAGATCGCCGCGACGCGGGTGTCGACATTGGGCATGTGCTGGCGCAACTGGCGCAGTTGCTGGCCCACCAGCGGGCCGCCGTAGTAGGCCTTGACCGCCACCAGCTGCGCCTTGCCTTCGGCGAAGTCGATCACCTGCAGGGCGCCGGGGTATTCGATCAGGCGCTTGATGTAGTTGGTCACCACCTGCTCGGGGCTGATCAGCACGTCGACCGGAATCGCTTCGTTGTCGAACAGCGCCTCGCGGGTCAGGTAGGCCGCCTCGCGCACCCGGGCGATCTTGGTCGGCGTGTGGAACAGGGTGTAGGCCACCTGACAGGCCATCATGTTGACTTCGTCGCTGTTGGTCACCGCCACCAGCATGTCGGCATCATCGGCGCCAGCCTGGCGTAGCACGGTGGGGAAGGAGCCCTTGCCCTGCACGGTGCGGATGTCCAGGCGGTCGCCGAGGTCGCGCAGGCGATCACCATCGGTGTCGACCACGGTGATGTCGTTGGCCTCGCTGGCGAGGTGTTCCGCCAGGGTGCCGCCCACTTGGCCGGCGCCGAGAATGATGATTTTCACCGATACGCTCCGTTGGAAATATTGGCAACCGTCACTCCCGCGAAGGCGGGAGCCCAGGTGCTTCGGTTTTCTGGGTTCCCGCCTTCGCGGGACAGCGCTTGCGCTGAACGCACTTTAGTGTGGCCCGAATAGGGCGAGCGCAGCGAGTAATGACGACTATTTCAGAGTACCTGTGGCCTTTTGAACAGCTTGGCATAGTAGAAGCCGTCGTGGCCGTCCAGCTGTGGCAGCAACTGGCGACCGTGGGCGGGCTGCAGGCCGAAATCGCCCTCGATGGCTATTTCTCGGGCATCGGGGGTGCGGGCGAGGAAGGCAGCGATGGTTTCGCTGTTTTCCGTCGGCAGCACCGAGCAGGTGGCGTAGAGCAGGATGCCGCCAGGCGCGAGGGTCGGCCACAACGCATCGAGCAGCTCGCCCTGTAGCTGGGCCAGGGCGGGAATGTCTTCAGGTTTGCGAGTCAGCTTTATGTCCGGATGACGGCGGATCACCCCGGTGGCCGAGCACGGCGCATCGAGCAGGATGCGCTGGAATGGCTGGCCGTCCCACCAGGCGCCGGTATCGCGGCCGTCGGCGGCGATCAGGGTGGCGTCGAGTTGCAGGCGTTCGAGGTTTTCGCGAACGCGCGCCAGGCGCTTGGCTTCCAGATCCACGGCGACCACTTCGCTGAGTCCCGGCTCGACTTCCAGCAGGTGACAGGTCTTACCGCCTGGTGCCGAGCAGGCATCCAGCACACGTTGGCGTGGCGCCAGTTCGAGCAGGTCGGCAGCCAGTTGCGCGGCTTCGTCCTGCACGCTGACGCGGCCTTCCTTGAAGCCCGGCAGGGTGGTCACGTCGCAGGGTTGCAGCAGGCGCACGCCATCGCGGCTGAAGGTACAGGGTTCGGCATCGATGCCGGCGCTGCGCAGCTCGGCGAGATAGTCATCGCGGCTGCCATGACGGCGATTGACCCGCAGGATCAGCGGCGGATGCGCGTTGTTGGCGGCGCAGATGGCTTGCCAGTGCTCGGGCCAGAAGGCCTTGAGCTTTTTTTGCAGCCAGCGCGGGTGCGCGGTGTGTAGCACCGGGTCGCGATCCAGTTCGGCGAAAATCTCTTCATGCTCGCGTTGTGCGCGGCGCAGTACGGCATTGAGCAAGCCCTTGGCCCAGGGCTTTTTCAGCGCTCCGGCGCAGCCTACTGTCTCGCCGATGGCGGCATGCTCCGGGATGCGGCTGTGCAGCAACTGATAGAGGCCTATCAGCAGCAGCGCTTCCACGTCCTTGTCGGCAGCCTTGAAGGGTTTTTCCAGCAGTTTGTCGGCCAGCAGTTGCAGGCGCGGTTGCCAGCGTGCGGCGCCGAAGGCCAGGTCCTGTGCCAGGGCACGGTCGTGGTGCTCGACCTTGTCCAGCTGCGGCGGCAGGCTGCTGCCCAGAGAAGCCTTGCCGGAGAGCACGGCAGTCAGGGCGCGGGCGGCGGCCAGGCGCGGGTTCATTGACCGAGTACCAGACCGGGGGCGAACTGCTCGCGGCGGCTGTTATATAGGTCGGCGAAGGCCAGCGGCTTGCCGCCGGGCAACTGCAGGCGGGTCAGGCGCAGTGCACATTCGCCGCAGGCCACGGTCAGGCCCTGCTTGTCGGCGGCGAGGATGGTGCCGGGAGCACCCTTGCCTACGCCGATCTCGGCCGCATGCACCTTGAGGGCATCACTGCCCAGCGTGGTGTGACAGATTGGCCAGGGGTGGAAGGCGCGCACCAGGCGCTCCAGTTCCACGGCCGGGCGGCTGAAGTCGAGGCGAGCCTCATCCTTGTTCAGTTTGTGTGCGTAGTTGGCCAGGGCATCGTCCTGCACTTCACCCTTCAGCGTGCCGGCAGCCAGGCCGTCGATGGCCTGCAGCACCGCCTGCGGGCCGAGCTGGGCGAGACGGTCATGCAGGCTGCCGCCGGTATCGTCAGCAGTAATCGGCGTGCTGACCTTGAGCAGCATCGGCCCGGTATCGAGGCCTGCCTCCATCTGCATCACGGTGACGCCGCTCTCGGCGTCGCCGGCCTGCACTGCGCGCTGGATCGGCGCAGCCCCGCGCCAGCGCGGCAGCAAGGAGGCGTGACTGTTGATGCAGCCCAGGCGCGGGGTGTCGAGTACCACCTGCGGCAGGATCAGGCCGTAGGCGACTACTACCATCAAGTCCGGCTTGAGCGCCGCCAGCTCGGCCTGCGCCTCTTCATTACGCAAGCTGGCCGGTTGGTAGACCGGGATGCCGTGCTCGACGGCGAGCTGTTTTACCGGGCTCGGCATCAGCTTCTGACCACGACCCGCCGGGCGATCCGGCTGGGTATAGACAGCGACGATCTGGTGCGGGCTGGCCAGCAGGGCCTTGAGGTGTTCGGCGGCGAATTCCGGGGTGCCGGCAAAGACGATACGCATGGGGTCACCAAAGAAAAAGGCTTGCCTGGCAGGTCACATGGAAACTACTGCGCTCGGTTATGCCGCGTTGAAAACAGGCTCGGACTGCTCATTTACAGCTCGTAAAGTCGAACGCGACTCCGACCGTTCCTCGTCTGTTTTCGCCTTGCCTAACCTTCGCTCGTGACGTTTCCATGCGACCTGCTACGCAAGCCTTGGGAATAAATGAATCAAGCGCGCTGACGATGCTGTTTTTCCAGCTTCTTCTTGATGCGGTCGCGCTTGAGGTTGGACAGGTAGTCGACGAACAGCTTGCCGTTGAGGTGATCGCACTCGTGCTGGATGCACACGGCGAGCAGGCCTTCGGCGATCAGCTCGTAGGGCTGGCCATCGCGATCCAGCGCCTTGATCTTGACCTTCTGTGGGCGGTCGACGTTCTCGTAGAAGCCGGGCACCGACAGGCAGCCTTCCTGGTACTGGTCCATCTCGTCGGTCAGCGACTCGAACTCGGGGTTGATGAACACCCGCGGTTCGGACTTGTCCTCGGACAGGTCCATGACCACCACGCGCTTGTGCACGTTGACCTGCGTCGCCGCCAGGCCGATACCGGGTGCGTCATACATGGTCTCGAACATGTCGTCGACCAGTTGACGGATGGAGTCATCCACGACGTCCACCGGTTTGGCGATGGTACGCAGGCGTGGATCAGGAAATTCGAGGATATTCAGGATCGCCATATGCGTTTGTGATGCACTTGTAGAATAAAGTCAAAATCCGCTGCTAAGATGATGAACAGCATTGAAAAACGGCTTCACGCCGCGGAATCAGCGGGTTTGGCACGCGGCGCTAGGGCGCTTCACGTGAAGGCACATAATAAAGGGATTCACCGTATGAGGAAATCACTACTCGCCCTGCTCTTTGCAGCGGGCGGACTGGCCCTGACCAGCTTGGCTCAGGCCGAAGTGCAACTCAAGGACGGTCACCCGGACCGCTACACAGTGGTCAAGGGCGATACCCTCTGGGACATTTCCGGCAAGTTCCTGCGCCAGCCGTGGAAATGGCCGGAGATCTGGCACGCCAACCCACAGGTCGCCAACCCGCACCTGATCTATCCCGGCGATACCCTCAATCTGGTCTACGTTGACGGTCAGCCGCGCCTGATGCTCAACCGCGGTGAGTCGCGCGGTACCATCAAGCTGTCGCCGCAGGTGCGCAGCACGCCAATGGCCGAAGCGATCCCGACTATCCCGCTGGAGGCGATCAACAGCTTCCTGCTGAGCAACCGTATCGTCGACACGCCGGAAGAATTCAACGGCAAGCCTTACGTCGTCGCCGGCAACGCCGAGCGCGTGGTCAGCGGCGCTGGCGATCGTGTCTACGCCCGTGGCGAGTTCGACGAACAGAACCCGATCTACGGCATCTTCCGTCAGGGCAAGACCTACGTGGACCCTGAGACTCAGGAATTCCTCGGTATCAACGCCGATGATGTCGGTTCTGGCGAGATCGTGGCCGAAGAAGGTGATGTCGGTACCCTGCTGCTGAAGCGCTCGACTCAGGAAGTACGCCTGGGAGATCGCCTGTTCCCCACCGAGGAGCGTGCGATCAACTCCACCTTCATGCCCAGCGAACCGATAACCGACATCGACGGCTTGATCCTCGATGTGCCGCGCGGCGTCAGCCAGATCGGCCAGTTCGACGTTGTCACCCTGAACAAGGGGCTGCGCGATGGCCTGGAAATCGGCAACGTGCTGGCGGTGTTCAAGACCGGCGAGACCGTACGTGACCGCGTTACCGGCGAAAACGTGAAGATCCCGGACGAGCGCTCCGGCTTGCTGATGGTGTTCCGCACCTATGACAAGCTCAGCTACGGTCTGGTACTGCAGGCCAGCCGTCAACTGGCGGTGATGGACAAGGTCCGCAACCCGTAATGCCCAACGAGCCCCGCACTAGCGGGGCTCGTGCTTTCTGGCCGCCAGGATGGCGGTGCGACTTATCAGGGAAGAATCGCCATGCCTGCATCCTCCTCGCTTTCCCCCGCCGTTTCTCCTGCCGAGCTCGAAGCCCGCTTGCGTCTGCATCTATTGCCAGAGCTGGGGCCGCGGCGCTTTCGCAAACTCCTGAGCGCTTTCGATAGCGCCTCGGCTGCGCTCAGTGCGCCGGCCAGCGCCTGGCGTGCGTTGGGGTTGCCGGCTGCCTGCGCCGAGCCCCGGCGCAGTGCGGATATCCGCGAGCGAGCGGCTGCTGCCCTGCACTGGCTGGATCAGCCTGATCAGCATGTGGTGATGTGGGACGATCCAGCCTATCCGGCTCTGCTCGGCGAGCTGGCGGATGCGCCGCCGCTGTTGTTCGTGGCGGGCGATCCGGGTGTGCTGGAGGCGCCGCAACTGGCCATGGTCGGCAGTCGACGCGCCTCGCAGCCCGGCCTGGATAACGCGCGGGCCTTTGCCCGTAGCCTGGCGGGCGGTGGTTTCGTCATCACCAGCGGTCTGGCATTGGGGATCGATGGCGCCGCGCATCAGGGGGCGCTGGAGGGCGGCGGCAAAACGGTGGCCGTGCTGGGCACTGGCTTGCAGTGCCTGTACCCGCGGCGGCATGTGGGGCTGGCGGCGCAGATCATCGAGCAAGGTGGCGCGCTGGTCTCAGAATTGCCTCTGGACTGTCCACCGCAGGCCAGTAATTTCCCGAGGCGCAACAGGATCATCAGTGGGTTGTCGCTGGGTGTACTGGTGGTCGAGGCCAGCCCTTCCAGTGGCTCACTGATCACCGCGCGCCTGGCCGCCGAGCAGGGGCGCGAGGTCTACGCCATTCCTGGCTCCATCCACCATCCCGGAGCGCGAGGCTGCCATCAACTGATTCGGGATGGCGCCACCCTGGTGGAAAGCATCGAGCATATCCTCGAAGCCCTGCATGGCTGGCAGACTCCAACCGCCGAACCTGTATCGGTGCCGCTTGCTAGCGTCGAGCATCCATTGCTGGTTTTGCTGCATGCCGCGCCGCACAGCACCGAGGCGCTGGTGCAGGCCAGCGGTTGGCCGCTGTCACAGGTGCTGGGAGCTTTGACCGAGTTGGAGCTCGATGGTCTGGTGTGTAACGAGGCCGGGCGTTGGCTGGCGCGCAATCGTTAACAGGCTGTTAAGGCCCGTGGCAGGCAACCATTGGCTTGGATAGACTGCCGCCCATTGATTCCGCGGGAGACAGTCGATGGCCAGCAACTGGCAGATACAGCAAACGGCGCGAGTGGTGCGTGAGGGGGGCGTGATCGCCTATCCGACCGAGGCGGTCTGGGGCCTGGGCTGCGATCCCTGGAATGAAGAGGCGGTGTATCGCCTGCTGGCGCTCAAGGAGCGGCCGATGCACAAGGGGCTGATCGTGGTGGCCGACGACATCGAACAGTTCGACTTCCTGCTCGATGATCTGCCTGAGGTCTGGCAGGAGCGCCTGGCCGGCAGCTGGCCAGGTCCGAACACCTGGCTGGTGCCGCATCAGAATCGTCTGCCCGAGTGGGTCACAGGTCAGCACGATACCGTTGCCCTGCGCGTCAGTGACCATCCGCTGGTGCGTGCGCTGTGCCGCTACACCGGGCCGCTGATCTCCACCTCGGCCAACCCGGCGGGGCGCCCTTCAGCGCGTTCGCGTCTGCGCGTCGAGCAGTACTTCCCGGATGAACTGGACAAGGTGCTCGGCGGCGCCTTGGGTGGACGCAAGAATCCCAGTCTGATTCGTGACCTGCGTACGGGCGATGTAATTCGCCCGTCCTGACTGGCCAATGCTCGCGGCTAAAGCCCCTCCCACGATCGTGGGAGGGGCTTTAGCCGCGACTGTTTTACGGCATCAAAATGGTCGAGCCGGTGGTCTGCCTTGAGCTCAGCGCATCCTGTGCGGCGGCGGCGTCCTTGAGCGCGTAGCGGTTGCTGATTTCCACCTGCAGCTTGCCGCTGGCGATCATGCCGAACAGGTCGTCGGCCATGGCCTGCAGGCGTTGCGCGCTGGTGGCGTAGCCGGCCAGGGTCGGGCGGGTGACGTACAGCGAGCCCTTCTGCGCGAGGATGCCCAGGTTGACGCCGGTTACCGCGCCCGAGGCATTGCCAAAGCTGACCAGCAGGCCGCGCGGTGCCACGCAGTCCAGCGAGGTTTCCCAGGTGTCCTTGCCGACGCCGTCGTAGACCACCGGGCACTTGGCGCCGTCGGTCAGTTCCAGTACGCGCTGCACGACGTTTTCATGGCTGTAGTCGATGGTCGCCCAGGCACCCTGTTCCTTGGCCCGCGCCGCTTTCTCGGCCGAGCTGACGGTGCCGATCAACTTCACACCCAGCGCTCTGGCCCATTGGCAGGCAAAGGAGCCGACACCGCCGGCCGCAGCGTGGAACAGGATGGTCTCGCCACCCTTGAGCTCATAGGTCTGGCGCAACAGGTACTGCACGGTCAGACCCTTGAGCATCACCGCAGCGGCCTGCTCGAAGCTGATGTTGTCCGGCAGTTTCACCAACTTGTCGGCGGGCAGCACGTGCAGTTCGCTGTAGGCGCCGAGCGGGCCGGTGGCGTAGGCGACGCGGTCACCGACTTTGAGGCCTTCGACCTCGCTGCCAATCGCCTCGACCACGCCGGCACCTTCGGTGCCCAGGCTCGACGGCAGCGCGGGCGGCTGATAGAGGCCGCTGCGGAAGTAGGTGTCGATGAAGTTCAGGCCGATGGCCCGGTTGGCCACGCGCACCTCGCGCGGGCCAGGTGCTGCCGGCTGGTAGTCACGGTACTGCAGCACGTCGCTGCCGCCGTGCTGGCTGAACTCGATACGCTTGGCCATCTCGGATTCCTTGTCTGATCGGCGCCGCTGCAAGCGGCGAAAGAGCCTATCCAATCGTCCCGATTGACCGACGTCAACTGCGGATGTGCCTGGGTGAATGCTATGCTGCCCGCCGATTTCGACCTGCTCTCTGTTCAAGGTGCCGCCGTGACTGACCGTACCGAGGCCGTGAAGGCCTACCTGCTCGACCTGCAAGATCGCATCTGCTCTGCCCTGCAAGCCGAAGACGGCCAGGCCGTGTTCGCCGAGGACGCCTGGCAGCGTCCGGCCGGTGGTGGTGGGCGCACGCGGGTGATCGAGAACGGCGCGCTGATCGAAAAGGGCGGGGTGAATTTCTCCCACGTGTTCGGCGACAGCCTGCCGCCGTCGGCCAGCGCCCATCGCCCCGAGCTGGCCGGTCGTGGCTTCCAGGCCCTCGGCGTGTCGCTGGTGATCCATCCGGAAAACCCCTACGTGCCGACCTCGCACGCCAACGTGCGCTTCTTCAGCGCCGAGAAGGCAGGCGAGGAGCCGGTGTGGTGGTTCGGTGGTGGTTTCGACCTCACGCCCTACTACGCCAATGAAGAGGACTGCGTGCACTGGCACCAGGTTGCGCATGACGCCTGTGCGCCGTTCGGCGCCGAGGTTTACCCCAAGTTCAAGGCCTGGTGCGACCGCTACTTCCACCTCAAGCATCGCGGCGAGCCGCGTGGCATCGGCGGGCTGTTCTTCGACGACCTCAACGAGTGGGACTTCGATACCAGCTTCGCTTTCATGCGTGCCATTGGTGATGCCTACATCCAGGCCTATCTGCCCATTGTCCAGCGCCGCAAGCTGATGCCGTTCGGCGAGCGTGAGCGTGAGTTCCAGGCCTTTCGCCGCGGCCGCTACGTCGAGTTCAACCTGGTGTTCGACCGTGGCACGCTGTTCGGCCTGCAGTCCGGCGGGCGCACCGAGTCGATCCTCATGTCGCTGCCGCCGCATGTGCGCTGGGGCTATGACTGGAAGCCGGAGCCGGGCAGCATCGAGGCGCGCCTGACCGAGTACTTCCTGACCGATCGTGATTGGCTGTCGGCCACGTCATGATCCTGTAGCCCGGATGCAATCCGGGACAGTTTATAGGCCGCCCCGGATTTCATCCGGGCTACGAACTGGCGCCATTTTCCCGTAGGAGACCGCTTGCGGGTGATCTGGCCCAGAGCGAATCGCCAGCAAGCTGGCTCCTACACAAACAGGACTTTCCATGGACCGCTACTGCGTCTTCGGCAACCCCATCGGCCACAGCAAATCGCCGCTGATCCACCGTCTGTTCGCCGAGCAAACCGGCCAGGCGCTGACCTACGATGCACGCCTGGCGCCGCTGGATGACTTCGTTGGCGATGCCCGCGCCTTCTTCGCCGAAGGCCAAGGTGGCAACGTCACCGTACCGTTCAAGGAAGAGGCCTTTCGCCTGGCCGACGAGCTGACCGAGCGTGCGCGTCGCGCCGGCGCGGTGAATACCCTGAAGAAACTGGCCGACGGCCGCCTGCTGGGCGACAACACCGACGGTGCCGGCCTGACTCGTGATCTGCAGGACAACGCTGGCTTCAGCCTGGCCGGCAAGCGCATCCTCGTGCTGGGTGCCGGCGGTGCCGTGCGCGGTGTGCTCGAACCCTTCCTGGCGCAGAAGCCGGCCGTGCTGGTGATCGCCAACCGTACCGTGGCCAAGGCCGAACAACTGGTGCGTGAATTCGCCGATCTCGGTCCGCTGGTCGCCGCTGGCTTCGACTGGATCGATGCGCCGGTGGACCTGATCGTCAACGGTACTTCCGCCAGCCTCGGTGGTGAGCTGCCGCCGATCGCGCCGAGCCTGATCCAGCCTGGTCATACCGTCTGCTACGACATGATGTACGGCCGTGAGGCGACCGCCTTCAACCGCTGGGCAGCCGAGCAGGGCGCGGCGCGCTGCCTGGACGGGCTGGGCATGCTGGTCGAGCAGGCGGCCGAGGCGTTCGAGCTGTGGCGTGGCGTGCGTCCGGACACCGCGCCGGTGCTGGCTGAGCTGCGCCGTCAACTGGCGGGCTGAACCTCAGCGTTCCCTGCGCCGCCAGGTGGGGTGCGCCGCGCGCACCGCCCGTATCTCACTCAATCCTCGAACAACACCGGGCAGCGCTCGGCGCCTTCGAGCTTGAGAATTTCCTCCACCACTGGCGGCCGTGCCTGACGCATTACCAGGCTGCGTTTCAGCGCCTGCAGGCGGCGTGCCTCCTGATGCAGCATCTCCACGCCGGCATAGTCGATGAAGTTGATGTGCCGCGCGTCGATCACCAGGCGCTGCCCGCGGCTGCGCTGCAGCAACTGCTGAATGTACTGGCAGGCGCCGAAGAAGATCGAGCCCTCGATGCGCAGCACCTCGTCTTCGCCGTCCTGCCATAGGCGCACGCGCGGCTGCGAGGTGCGCTTGAGGTAGAAGAACAACGAGGCCAACACGCCGGCGTAGATCGCCGTCTGCAGCTCCAGCACCAGGGTGGCGGCGAAGGTCAGCAGCATCACCATGAACTCGGAGCGGCTGACTCGACGTAGTGCACGGATCGCCGGCAGATCCACCAGGCCCCAGCAGATCAGCAGGATGCCGGCCGCCATCACCGGCAGCGGGATATGCGTCAGCAGCGCTGCGCCGAACACCGCGAACAGCGCCACCAGCAGCGCCGAGAACACCCCGGCCAACGGCGTACGCGCGCCAGCCTGCAGGTTCAGCGCCGAGCGGGTGAAGGAGCCGGCCGACAGCGAGGCGGAGAACCACGGCCCGAGCATGTTCGACAGGCCCTGGGCGCGCACCTCCTGGTTGGCGTCGAGGAACTGGTGCGATTTCACCGCCAGCGCACGAGCGATGGACAGGCTGGTGACCAGCCCGAGCATGCCGCAGGCCACCGCTGCCGGTAGCAGGCGCAGCACGTCGTCGAGGTCGAAACTCAGCGCAGTCAGCGGTGGCAGGCCGCTGGTGAATGGTGCGACCAGGGCAATGTCAGCGGTGAAGCGCGCAGGCAGCAACCAGGCCAGCAGGCTGCCGCAGACCAGGCCGATCAGCAACGCAGGTGCCTTGGGCCAGAGCTTGCGCACGGCTACGCTGAGCAGCAGGGTGAAGGCCGCCAGGGCCAGACTCGGCCAGTGCGCCTCGGGCAGGTGCTGGCCGATCTGCAGCAGGCTGGTCAGGGCCGTGGGTTGGTTGGCGACCTCGACGCCGAGCAGATTGGGCATCTGCCCGATGGCGATCACCAGCGCCGCGCCGAGGGTGAAGCCGAGCACCACCGACTGCGAGACGAAGTTCACCAGGGCGCCGAAGCGCAGCATACCTAGCAGCCACTGGAACAGCCCGGCGAGAAAGGTCAGCAGCAGGATCAGGGCGATGAATTCGTCGCTGCCGATGCGCGCCATGGGGCTGACGCTGGTGAACAGGACGATGGAGATCGCGGCGGTCGGCCCGCAGATCAGGTGCCAGGACGAGCCCCACAGACAGGCGATGATCACCGGCACGATGGCGGCGTACAGGCCGTATTCGGCGGGCAGGCCGGCAATCAGCGCGTAGGCCAGCGATTGCGGCAGGGCCAGGATGGCGCCGGTCAGGCCCACCAGCAGATCGTTGCCGAGGGTCTTGCGGCTGATGCCAGGCAACCAGCGGAGAAACGGCAGCAGGGTCTGTCGGTCAGGTAGGCGCATGATTCGGGTCGAGGGTGGGCCGCAGGCGACTCCACCCTACTCACTTGCCGCGGTTAATTCAAAGCCGCGCCTTCACAGCGGCCAGACCGTCGCCACCGTCGCGGGTAGTGACGCCCTGCAGCCAGCCATCGAGTACCTGCGGGTTGGCCTGGAGCCAGGCCTTGATCGCGGCGTCGTTGCTGGCCTGTTTGCTCAGCACCTGATCCATGATGCTGTTCTCCATCTCCTGGGTGAAAGTCAGGTTGCTCAGCAGCTTGCCGACGTTGGGGCACTGCGCGGCGTAGCCCTTGCGCGCCAGGGTGTTGACCTGGCCGCTGTCGCCGAAATACTTCTCGCCGCCTTTCAGGTACTTCATGTCGTACTGCACGTTCATCGGGTGTGGCGTCCAGCCGAGGAACACCACGAACTGGTCGCGTTTCACCGCGCGGCCGACCTGCACCAGCATCGCCTGTTCGCTGGACTCCACCAGCGTCCAGTCGCCCAGGCCGAATTCGTCGGCGGCGATCATCTGCCTGATCGACTCGTTGGCGGGTGAGCCGGAGGCGATGCCGTAGAGTTTCTTGCCGAACTTGTCGGCGTGCTTGTCGAGGTCGGCGAAGGTCTTCACCCCGGCCTCATAGGCATAGGTTGGTACGGCCAGTGTGTACTCGGTGCCTTCGAGGTTCTGCGCCAGCTTGTCCACTTCGCCGCTGGCGGCGAACTTGTCGTAATTGCTCTGCTGCGCCGGCATCCAGTTGCCGAGGAATACATCGACCTGGCCCTTCTGCAGGCCGGCGAAGATGATCGGCACGGCCAGGGTCTGGGTTTGCGCCTTGTAGCCCAGGCCGTCGAGCAGGAAGCTGGCGATGCCGTTGGTCACGGCGATGTCGCTCCAGCCCGGGTCACCCAGCTTGACCGTGGCACAGGCGGCGTCCTCGGCCCAGACGTCGCCGGCGCTGGTGAGCGCTGCCGCGAGTAACAGCACACTGAATCGGTTCATGGCGTCTCTCCTTTTTTCTTCTGGTTTGGGGGCGGCAGTGGGAAAAGGTTCATACCTGGGGAAAACGGGCGCGGCGTTCCAGGTCGTCGAGATCGATATGGTTGCGCATGTACTGTTGGCTGGCGTCGACCCAGGGCTGGTGATCCCAACTGGTCAGCTTGCCCTGGCTCAGTGCTTCGGCCACCAGGCGGCGACGGCGCTGGCTGGCCAGGGTGGCGGCGTGGATGGCCGGAATATCCCAGCGCTCGCGGGCCTCGGCCAGGAAGCCGGCGAGGATGCCCTTGTGCTCGCCGCACTCGGCCAGGTTCTGACGCTCGAGCGGGTCATTGTCCAGGTTGAATAGCAGCAGCGGGTCCTGTTCGGAATAGACGAACTTCCATGGCCCGCGGCGAATCATCATCAGCGGGCTGACCGTGCCTTCGGCCATGTATTCGCCGAGTACTTCGTCGTGGCCACCCTTGCCTTGCAGGTGCGGTAGCAGCGAGTGACCCTCCAGCTCCAGGCCCTGCTCGACCTGGCCGCCGGCCAGTTCCACCAGCGTTGGCAGCAGATCGAGAGTGGAGACCGACTGGCTGACCCGGCGCGCGGCGAAGCACTGCGGTGCATGCACCAGCAACGGCACGCGGGCGGACATTTCGAACCAGTGCATCTTGTACCAGAGGCCGCGCTCGCCAAGCATGTCGCCGTGGTCACCGGAGAAGACGATCAGGGTGTCCTCGGCCAGGCCGCATTCTTCAAGTGTCTTCAGCAGCTTGCCGATGTTGTCGTCGATATAGCTGCAGGCGCCGAAGTAGGCGCGGCGGGCGTCGCGGATCTTGTCCTCGGGCAGCGGTTTGTCCCACAGGTCGATGACCTTGAGCAGACGCTGCGAGTGCGGGTCCTGTTCGGTCTGCTCGATGTGCTGGCGCGGCATGGGAATGTCCACGCCCTCGTAGCGATCCCAGTATTCGCGGGGGATGGTGTAGGGGTCATGCGGGTGGGTCATCGACACGGTCAGGCAGAACGGCTGATCCGGGGTCATGCGCACGTGGTCGTAGAGGTACTGGCGGGCCTTGAACACCACCTCCTCGTCGAAATCCAGCTGGTTGCTGCGCACGCAGGGGCCGGCCTGCAGCACCGAGGACATGTTGTGGTACCAACTGGCGCGCACGTCCGGCTCGTCCCAGTTCACCGCCCAGCCGTAGTCGGCGGGATAGATGTCGCTGGTCAGGCGCTCCTCGTAACCGTGCAACTGGTCCGGGCCGCAGAAGTGCATCTTGCCCGATAGCGCAGTGCGGTAGCCGAGGCGGCGCAGGTAATGGGCGTAAGTCGGCACATCGGCGGGGAAATCGGCGGCATTGTCATAGGCGCCGATCTTCGATGGCAGCCGCCCGCTGACCAGGGTGAAGCGCGACGGCGCGCAGAGCGGGCTGTTGCAGTAGGCCGAGTCGAACACCACGGCCTGCTCGGCCAGCTTCATCAGGTTGGGCATCTGCACCGGCGAGGCGGCGTCGTGCAGCGGCAGGATCGGCGCGGCCATCTGGTCGGCCATGATGAAGAGGATATTCGGGCGCTTCATGGTGGCGGCTATTCCATACTATTGGTTTATGCGACAGTGCTGGCTCCATGATTCCGGTAGAACGGCAGCAGGGTAAACCCGGCTGTGAAACATGCCTCGGATAAGCAGAGCTTATGTTTAAAGCCATCGATGGGCTGTCGCTCGACGCGCTGCGGGTGTTCGAGTCGGCCGCGCGCCAGCTCAGTTTCACCGCCGCCGCCAGTGAATTGGGCAGCAGCCAGCCGGCGATCAGCCAGCAGATCAAGCGTCTGGAGCAGCAACTGGCCACGCGCCTGTTCGATCGCGTCTATCGGGGCATCGTGCTGACCGAGGCCGGCGAGCTGTTGTTGGCGCATGTGCAGGAAGGGCTGGCCAGCCTCGATGCCGGGCTCGTCGCCGTCACCGCGCGCCAGCAGCATGAAGTGCTGCAGGTGGCCACCGACTTCGCCTTCGCCGCCTACTGGTTGATGCCGCGCCTGCAGCGCTTCAACCGCCTGTACCCGGAGGTGGACGTCAGCCTGATCACCAGCGAGCGCGACCCGGCCACGGTACCCAGCGACATCGACGTGGCGATCCGTTTTGGCGACGGTCGTTTCAAGCATGGCGAAGCGCACCTGCTGTTCCGCGAAGAGGTGTTTCCGGTGTGCAGCCCGCGTCTGCTCGGCGAACGTCAGCTACCGCTGCCGACGGAGGTTCTGACCGAGCTGCCGCTGTTGCACCTGCGCCCCGAGCACCGCTCGCGCTGGTTCGACTGGGAGGGATTGTTCCGCGCCCTCGGCATCGCCAGCCTGCCGACACCCGGCGCGTTGCGTTTCGACAACTACACCCTGCTGATCCAGGCGGCGATTGCCGGGCAGGGCGTGGCCATCGGCTGGCGCCACCTGGTGGATGAACTTCTGGCTCAGGGGCTGCTCTGTCGTCTGGGTGAGGCCGAGGCGCATTCGGCGCGTGGCTATTACCTGGTGCTACCCGAGCGCAAGCGTCGCCAGCGCCTGACCGCGCGTTTCGTCGACTGGTTGCAGGCCGAGCTGGATTCGCCAGCAGCAACCGTTTGATCGGGCCATACTGCAATAGCCAAGCGTGATCCTTATACTGATCGCCGCCGCTCTAGCCGGTCGTTTTCCACGTCTGCCAGCGGCCCCCACACTCCAACCGGTGAAGTGAACCGTGAAACTCCGTCATTCGATTTTGGGCCTGCTGCTGTGCGGCAGCCTTGTTGTTTCGAACCTCCAGGCCGCGCCTGCCCAGCCGAAGCAGGAGCTGGCCGCCGGTAGTGCCTTGCTGATCGATCTGAAGACCGGCCAGGAGCTCTATTCCAGCAACCCGGACCTGCGCCTGCCGGTCGCCTCGGTCACCAAGCTGATGACCGCCATGGTGGTGCTCGACGCCAAGCTGCCGCTGGACGAGATGCTGCCCATCACCATCCGCGACACCCAGGAAATGCAGGGTGTGTTCTCCCGCGTGCGCATCGGCAGTGAAATCACGCGCCGCGAAATGCTGCACCTGGCGCTGATGTCCTCGGAGAATCGCGCTGCCGCCAGTCTTGCGCACCATTACCCAGGTGGTCACGCCGCCTTCGTCGCAGCCATGAACGCCAAGGCCAAGGCGCTGGGCATGCACAGCAGCCACTTCGTCGAACCCACCGGCCTGTCCGAACTGAACGTCGCCACGGCCCGTGACCTGGCGCTGATGGTCAAGGCGGCCAACCAGTATCCGCTGATCCACCAGTTCAGCACCGACTCCGAAGCCACCGTGGCTTTCCGCAAGCCCAACTACACCCTGGGTTTTCGCAACACCAACGCCCTGGTGCGCAAGCCCGACTGGAACATCAACCTGAGCAAGACCGGCTTCACCAATGCCGCCGGTCGCTGCCTGGTGATGGCCACCACCATCGCCAACCGTCCGGTGGCCTTCGTGGTACTCGGTGCATTCGGCAAGTACACCCACATGGCCGACGCCAACCGCCTCAAGCGCTGGATGGAGACTGGCAAGGTCACCCCGGTGCCGGCTGCGGCGCTCAGCTACAAGCAGCAGAAGCTGGCCGAGTGGAGCCTGCAGGCCGCGCAGTAAGACGCTGTGCACGCCCTGCAGGGCCAGCACGAGACGCAAAAGTGTAGGAGCCCCGCCTCGGGGGCGAAGCCTCGGACTTCTGCGTCGCCAGCCCCGTAGCATTCGCCGCGGGCGCGGCTCCTACGCCGGCCATCGGAAAAAGGGCGACTCGATGAGTCGCCCTTTTCGTTATGCCTGCCGTAGCCCGGATGCAATCCGGGGAACCCGCAGCTCAGGCCCCGGATTGCATCCGGGCTACGGTCGATTTTCCTCAGTCGTGGTGTGCTTCAGCTCGGACAGCCCAGCCGCTCGCTGAGAAAATCGAGAAAGCAGGTGATGCGCGACGCCAGCGCGGTGTTGCGGTAGTACACCGCGTTGATCGGCTGGCGCACCTCCACGCGTTGCTCGGCCAGCACCTCCACCAGTGCGCCGCTGGTGCGGGTGGCATCGGTCATGAAGTCCGACAGGCACACCAGGCCTTGGCCGGCCAGGGCCAGTTCGAGAATGGTGTCGCCACTGGAGGCGCGCAGGCTCGGTGTGATGCGCCAGCGCTCGCCGAGGGCGTGGCGTAGCGGCCATTCGTTGAGGCTGTCCGGCTCGGTGAAGCCGATCAGGCTGTGCCCGGTCAGATCCTCGGTAAGTGTCGGCGTGCCATGGCGGCGCAGGTAATCGGGGCTGGCCAGCACGCGGCGGCGGCTGTGACACAGTGGTCGGGCGTGCAGGCTGGAGTCCGGCAGGTTGCCGATGCGGATGGCCAGGTCGGTGCGGCGTTCCAGCAGATCGATGATGCGGTCGTCGCTGTTCAGTTCCAGCTCGATCTGCGGATAAAGCGCGCGAAATTCGCCGATCAGCGGCACGATCACGTGCAGCATGAAAGGCGAGGCGGTGTTGATGCGCAAACGCCCGGCCGGTGCCTGGCGGCGCAGGGTCATCTGTTCCTCCGCTTCCTCGACGCTGGCGAGGATACGCCGCGCCTGGGCCAGGAACACCTCGCCCTCCTCGGTCAATTCCAGACGCCGCGTGGTGCGGCGTAGCAAGGTGACGGCGAGTTTTTCCTCCAGCCGGCTGAGGGCACGGCTGACGCCGGACGCGGTTTGCTCGAGCTGCTCGGCTGCGGCGCTGATCGAGCCGCAGTCGACCACGCTGACGAAGGCGAGCATTTCTTCCAGGCTGGTCTTCATTGTTGATCTTCAGTCAAAAGTGTTTGCTGGCTTGTTAGGTTTTTTCGCATGAGTCTGGCGCGGATACTGCTCCCCAGCAAGCCTGCCTGCTGCCCGCCCTTTGCCTTCGGCCTGCAACTTTTATCCGCTGAGTCAGGCCGAACCATTCAGTTCCAGCGTCGGTCTGCTGATCGGCCATCCATTCACGACCTGATGAGGACATTCGTCATGAAATTCATTCCCCCCTTCGGTCTTGGCACCTTCCGCCTCAAGGACCAGGTGGCCATCGACTCGGTGCATACCGGCCTGGAGCTGGGTTACCGGCATATCGACACGGCGCAGATCTACGGTAACGAGGCCGCGGTCGGCCAGGCCATCGCCGCCAGCAACGTGGCGCGTGACGAGCTGTTCGTCACCACCAAGATCTGGACCGAGAACCTCGGCAGCGGTCGGGTGATCGCCAGTTTGCAGGAAAGTCTGCAGCGCCTGGGCCTGGAGCGGGTCGATCTGACACTGATCCACTGGCCGTCGCCGAACGATGAGATTCCCGTGGCGCAGTATCTGGGCGAGCTGCTGGAAGCCAAGCGCCAGGGGCTGACCGCAGCGATTGGCGTGTCCAACTTCACCATCGCCCATTTGCGCCAGGCCATCGAGGCCGTGGGGGTGGACGAAATCGCCACCAATCAGGTGGAAATCCATCCGCTGTTGCAGAACCGCAAATTGGTGGAATTCGCCCGTCAGCAGGGCATCCATCTGACTGCTTACATGCCGCTGGCCTACGGCAAGGTGCTGGCCGAGCCGGTGATCCAGCGCATCGCCGCTAGCCATGGCGTCAGCCCGGCGCAGGTGGCCCTGACCTGGTCGCTGCAGCAGGGTTATGCGGTGATTCCGTCGTCGACCAAACGCGACAATCTGGCCGCCAACCTGGTCGCCGCCGAGCTGCGTTTGAGCACCGAGGACATGGCTGCAATCAAGGCTCTGGAGCGTGGCGAGCGCGTCGCCAACCCGGGCTTCGCGCCGCACTGGGATTGAGTTCTGCGAGTGTAGCAGGGGCGTTAGGCGCGATCCTGGGCTCTATCGGCCGCCGGCGATATCGATCAGCGCGCCAGTGGTGTAGCTGGCCTTGTCATCGAGCAGCCAGACGATGGCTTCGGCGACTTCCTCGGCACGCCCGGCGCGGCCCAACGGTGTCGCCTTGCCCAGGCGCTCGGCACGGTCCGGCTGGCCGCCGCTGGCGTGAATCTCGGTATCGATCAGCCCCGGGCGCACGGCGTTGACCCGCACGCCTTCGCCGCCCAACTCCTTGGCCAGGCCGCGGGTCAGCACGTCCATCGCGCCTTTGGCGCCGGCGTAGTCGACGTACTCGAAGGGCGCGCCAAGACTGGCGGCCACCGACGACACCAGCACCATCGAACCACCCTCGCCGCCGCGGCTGCGGGCCATGCGTCGGGCGCCCTCGCGTGCGGTGAGGTAGCTGCCCAGCACATTGACGTCGAACATCCGTTGCAAGCGCTCGCCGCTCATCTCCAGCAGCGGCATGGGCGGGGCGACGATGCCGGCATTGACCACCAGACCGTGCAGCGAGCCGAGCCTGTCCATGGCCTCGAACAGGCGCTGTACATCCTCCTCATTGGCCACATCGCCAGGCAGGGCGACGGCTTTGCCGCCCATGGCCTCGATCTGCGCCACCACCTCATCGGCGGCGGCACGGTCGTTGCGGTAGTTGACCCCGACCGTCCAGCCGCTAGCGGCGGCCAGCAAGGCAGTAGCGCGACCGATGCCGCGGCTGGCACCAGTGATCAGTAGATTCTTGCTCATGGCGGGGCTCCTCGTCTTGCTTGCCTTCAGGTTGCCGAATTTGCGGCGGGCTCGCTAGCGCGGGTTTCTTCCGATGAATGGTACATGCCGGTCATTCGCGTCTATTCCGGGCGTTGTAGGTATCCAACGGGTACGTTGCACAACGCTTGCTGAACCAGTAGCTGACTGGAAAAGTAGGAAGAATGAAAGCGTGATATAAGATTTGTTTCTTATTCTATTGGGGTATATCTGGTCGCGGCACAGATGTTGCGATAGGAAAACTCACGCAAACAGGAGGTGCGATGGAGCACAACATATCTCTCATCACCATGTTGGCCGGTGGCTTTGGTCTGGCTCTGATCTTCGGTTTTATCGCGGAGAAGCTGAAGCTGCCGGCGTTGGTGGGTTATCTCTTGGCGGGCATCGCGCTAGGCCCGGCGACCCCCGGCATGGTTGCGGACATGGAACTGGCGCCGCAGTTGCTGGAGATCGGCGTGATGTTGCTGATGTTCGGCGTCGGCCTGCACTTCTCCCTGAAAGACCTGTTGGCCGTGAAGAAAATCGCCCTACCGGGCGCGGTGGTGCAGATGAGCATGGCCACCGTGCTCGGGCTTGGTGTGGCCAGCTGGTGGGGCTGGACCTTCGGTGAAAGTCTCCTGCTGGGGTTGTCGCTGTCCTGCGCCAGCACTGTGGTGCTGCTCAAGGCGCTGGATACGCGCGGCATCACCGACTCGATGAATGGCCGTATCGCCGTAGGCTGGCTGGTGGTGGAAGACCTGGCCACCGTACTGGTGCTGGTGCTGTTGCCGCCCCTGGCCGGCATGCTCGGCGGCAAGGTGATCGGTGCCGATGCCGGTACGCCGCTCTGGCAGGTGCTGGGTATGACCCTGCTGCAGGTAGCCGGCTTTATTGCGCTGATGCTGGTAGTCGGGCGCCGCGTGCTGCCCTGGCTGCTGCTGCAGATCGCCAAGACCGGTTCTCGCGAGCTGTTCACGCTCTCCGTCGTCGCCGCTGCTATCGGCATCGCCTATGGTGCAGCGGTGCTGTTCCATGTGTCTTTCGCGCTTGGCGCGTTCTTCGCCGGTACGGTGATGCGCGAGTCAGACCTCTCGCACCGTGCGGCCGAGGAGTCGCTGCCGCTGCGCGATGCCTTCTCGGTACTGTTCTTCGTCTCGGTGGGCATGTTGTTCGAGCCGGCCGTGCTGGTCGAAGAGCCGCTGCGCGTTCTAGCCGTGGTGGCCATCATCATCGTCGGTAAGGGCCTGGCGGCGGCGCTACTGGTTCTGGCTTTCCGCTACCCGCTGAGCACGGCGCTGACCGTGGCGGCGAGCCTGGCGCAGATCGGCGAGTTCTCCTTCATCCTCGCGGGACTGGGCAAGGACCTTGGTCTGCTCTCGGCCGAGGGCATGAGCCTGGTGCTGGCTGGCGCGCTGATTTCCATCGCTCTCAATCCACTGGTGTTCGCCTGCATCAAACCGATCAAAGAGCTGGCGCTGCGGCGTTCTGCCCTGGCGCGACGCCTCGAATTTCGTGAAGACCCGCTGGCAGTGCTGCCGGCCAGTACCGAGCGCAAGTACCTCGAGGGGCAAGTGGTGGTGGTTGGCTACGGCCGGGTAGGTCGACGCATCGCCAAGGCTCTGCTGGAGCGCGGCATTCCCTTCGTCGTGGTCGAGCAGAATCGCGAGCGCGTCGAGCAGATCCGCGGCCAGGGCATCGCGGCGGTCAGCGGTGATTCGGCCGAGCCGGGCACGCTGATCCAGGCGCATATCGCCAAGGCGTCGATGCTGGTGATCGCCACGCCCGATCCGTTGAACGTGCAGCGCATGGTCGAAACCGCGCGGGCGCTGAACCCGCAGGTGGAAGTCGTGATCCGCACCCACAGCGCCGATGCGGTGGAAATCTTCCGCCGCGAAGGTTTTGGCGAGGTGTTCTTCGACGAGGAAGAACTGGCGCGCGGGATGAAGGACCACGTCCTTTCCAAGTTCGCCCCGGCTCAGGCAAATGTGGGGCAGAGTCCGACACACAGCCATTGAGACCGCGATGAGCGAGCTGCTGCTGGAGCGATCCAGCAGCGGCTGCTTCATATCCGTAGGTGTGGCAACTATCGTCTGAACAGTCGGCATCGGGCATGACGGACGAGCGCTCGGGCGCTACCATGCGCGCCCCTTTTCGTTCCGCTGCCATCGCCCGGCCCCCGCCGGCTTGCCGAGACTCCATGAAACCCGCACGCCTACGCGCTGACCTGCTGGCCGGCCTGACCTCGTCCTTCGCCCTGGTGCCCGAGTGCATCGCCTTTGCCCTGGTGGCCCAGGTCAACCCGCTGATGGGCCTGTACGGCGCCTTCATCATCTGCACTCTCACCGCCCTGTTCGGTGGCCGGCCCGGCATGATCTCCGGCGCCGCCGGCTCGATGGCGGTAGTGATCGTCGCCCTGGTGGTGCAGCACGGCGTGCAGTACCTGCTGGCCACGGTGCTGCTCGGCGGCCTGATCATGCTGGCGTTCGGCCTGTTGCGCCTGGGCAAGCTGATCCGCATGGTGCCGCATCCGGTGATGCTGGGCTTCGTCAACGGCCTGGCGATCATCATCGCCCTGGCTCAGCTCGAGCACTTTCAGCACGACGGCCACTGGCTGCAAGGCAAGGAGCTGTACCTGATGCTCGGCCTGGTGGCGCTGACCATGGTCATCGTCTACCTGCTGCCGCGGCTGACCCGCGCCGTGCCGCCGGCGCTGGTGGCGATTCTCGGCATCGGTGCGCTGGTCTATCTGCTGGATCTACCCACTCACACCCTCGGCGACATGGCGCAGATTGCCGGCGGCCTGCCGAGCCTGGTGCTGCCGGACATTCCCTGGACGCTGGACACTCTGATCATCATCGCCCCCTACGCCGTGCTGATGGCCCTGGTCGGTCTGCTGGAAACCCTGCTGACGCTGAACCTGACCGACGAGATCACCGCCACCCGCGGCCACCCGGATCGTGAGTGTGTAGCCCTTGGCGTGGCCAACATGACTTCCGGCCTGTTCGGCGGCATGGGCGGCTGCGCGATGATCGGCCAGACCGTGATCAACCTCAGTTCGGGCGGGCGCGGGCGCCTGTCCGGGGTGGTCGCCGGGACGATGATCCTGCTCTTCGTGCTGTTCCTCTCGCCACTGATCGAGCGTATCCCGCTGGCGGCGCTGGTCGGCGTGATGTTCGTGGTGGCGCAGCAGACCTTCGCCTGGGGTTCGCTGCGCGTGGCCGGCAAGGTGCCGGCCAACGATGTGCTGGTGATCGTCGCGGTGACCGCCATCACCGTCGCCACCGACCTGGCCACCGCCGTGCTCTGCGGCATCGTCATCGCCGCGCTCAATTTCGCCTGGCAGCACGCCCGCGAGCTGTATGCCGACAGCGATATGCAGACCGATGGCAGCAAGCTCTACCGTGCCCACGGCACGCTGTTCTTCGCCTCCTGCACCACCTTCCTCGCGCAGTTCGAGCCGGCCGATGACCCGCAGCAGGTCACCCTGGACTGCCGCCACCTGAGCTTCGTCGACTACTCGGCCATCGCCGCGCTGAAGACTCTGCGTGAGCGCTACGAGCGCGCCGGCAAGCACTTGCGTGTGGTGCACCTGTCCGAGCGTTGCAAGCAGTTGCTCAAGCGTGCTGGCGAGTAGACGGCTGATGCCGTAACGAAAAAACCGCTGCCCTGTCGCCAGGAGCAGCGGTTTTTCTTTGCATCGAGGACGATCAGCGGCGCGCGCCACGCACCCCTTCAGCCAGTTCGCGGCACAGGCCGAGTACGCCGTCGATGGCCTGCTGCGGGCTTTTCGCCTCGGCGATCTTGTCGATCAGCGCCGAGCCGACCACCGCGCCCTCGGCGCGCTTGGCCACTTCGGCGGCGTGCTCCGGGGTGCGGATGCCGAAGCCGATGCACAGCGGCAGGTCGGTGTGGCGACGCAGGCGCGCCACTGCCTCTTCGACATGATCCATGGTCGCCGCACCGGCGCCAGTGACACCCGCCACCGACACGTAATAGACGAAGCCGGAGCTGCCGGCCAGTACGGTGGGCAGGCGGTCGTCGTCGGTGGTCGGCGTGGTCAGGCGAATGAAGTCCAGGCCCGCGCTTTGCGCTGGCTCGCACAGCTCGTCGTTGTGCTCCGGCGGCAGGTCGACCACGATCAGGCCGTCGACGCCGGCCTCTTTGGCATCAGCGATGAAGCGTTCGACGCCGTAGACGAAGATCGGGTTGTAGTAGCCCATCAGCACCAGCGGCGTGCTCTGGTTGCCTTCGCGAAATTCACGAACCATCTGCAGCGTCTGCTGCATGCCCTGCTTGCCGGCCAGTGCGCGGATGTTGGCGAGCTGAATGGCCGGGCCATCAGCCATCGGGTCGGTGAAGGGCATGCCCAGCTCGATCACGTCGGCGCCAGCGTCCGGCAGGCCCTTGAGGATACTCAGCGAGGTGGCGTAGTCGGGGTCACCGGCGGTGATGAAGGTCACCAGCGCGGCGCGGTTTTCCGCTTTCAGTTCGGCGAAACGGTTCTGCAGGCGGCTCATGCGTGCTTCTCCTGGTTGTCCTGCATGTGGTGCATCACGGTCTGCATGTCCTTGTCGCCACGACCGGACAGGTTGATCACCATCAGGTGATCCTTGGGCAGCTTGGGTGCGCGCTTGAAGGCTTCGGCCAGCGCGTGGGCGCTTTCCAAGGCCGGGATGATGCCCTCCAGGCGGCAGCAGTGGTGGAAGGCTTCGAGGGCTTCGTCATCGCTGATCGGCACGTACTCGACGCGCTTGATCTCGTGCAACCAGGCGTGTTCCGGGCCGACGCCGGGGTAGTCGAGGCCGGCGGAAATCGAGTGGGCATCGGTGATCTGGCCGTCCTCGTCCTGCAGCAGGAAGGTGCGGTTGCCGTGCAGCACGCCCGGTGCGCCACCGGCCATGCTCGCCGCATGCTTGCCGGTATCGATGCCATGGCCAGCTGCCTCGACGCCGACGATCTGCACGCCTTCGTCATCGAGGAAGGGGTGGAACAGGCCGATGGCGTTGGAGCCACCGCCGATGCAGGCGACCAGCGAGTCGGGCAGGCGCCCTTCCTTCCCCAGGATCTGCTCGCGCACTTCGTTGCCGATCACCGACTGGAAGTCGCGCACCATGGCTGGGTACGGATGCGGACCGGCGGCGGTACCGATCAGGTAGAAGGTGTTGTGGACGTTGGTCACCCAGTCGCGCAGGGCTTCGTTCATGGCGTCCTTGAGGGTGCCGGTGCCGGCCGTGACCGGGATCACCTCGGCGCCGAGCAGCTTCATGCGAAAGACGTTGGCCTGCTGGCGGTCGATGTCGGTGGTGCCCATGTACACCACGCACTGCATGCCGAAACGTGCAGCCACGGTGGCGGTGGCCACGCCATGCATGCCAGCGCCGGTCTCGGCGATGATGCGCTGTTTGCCCATGCGCTTGGCCAGGAGGATCTGGCCGATGCAGTTGTTGATCTTGTGCGCGCCGGTGTGGTTCAGGTCTTCGCGCTTGAGGTAGATCTTCGCTCCGCCGAAGTGCTCGGAGAGGCGCTCGGCGTAGTACAGCGGGCTGGCACGGCCGATGTAGTCGCGCTGGAAGTAGGCGAGTTCTTCGAGGAAGACTGGATCGTTCTTGGCCTTCTCATACTCGGCCGCCAGCGAGTTGATCAGCGGCATCAGGGTTTCGGCGACGAACTGACCGCCGAAGCGGCCGAACAGGCCGCGAGCGTCGGGGCCGGTGCGAAATGAGGTCATGATCGAGCTCCTGTCTGGGTCCTCTGCCCACAAGCGGACAGGAGGATTGGCAATGGCGCCATTCTACCCCTGGCGGGCAGGCTGAAAAGCGATTAGATTGCCCTGACATGTCAGGAAAAGTCACAAGTCAATGAGCCGAGAACTGCCCCCGCTGAATGCCCTGCGCGCCTTTGAGGCCGCCGCTCGTCTGCAGAGTGTCAGCCGTGCGGGCGAGGAGCTGCATGTTACCCATGGTGCGATCAGCCGGCAGATTCGTGCATTGGAAGAACAGCTTGGGGTCAGCCTGTTCGACAAGGATGGTCGCGGCGTGAAACTCACCGATGCCGGCATGCGCCTGCGTGATGCGGCAAGCGATGCCTTCGAGCGCCTGCGTGGCGTCTGTGCCGAGCTGCGCCAGCGCCAGGACGATGCACCCTTCGTCCTCGGTTGCCCCGGCAGCCTGCTGGCACGCTGGTTTATCCCGCGTCTGGATCGCCTCAATCGCGAGTTACCGGAACTGCGCCTGCAGTTATCCGCCAGTGAGGGCGAACTGGACCCGCGTCGCCCTGGAGTGGATGCCACCCTGTGCTTCGCCAGCCCGCCCTGGCCGGTGGACATGCAGGTGTACGAGCTGGGCGTAGAGCGCATCGGCCCGGTGCTGAGCCCACGCTACGCCAGTTATGGGCAGCTCGGTTCGGCGCCGGCGGCCGCCTTGCTGGATGAGCCGCTGCTACATACCGCGTCGCGCCCCCAAGCCTGGCCGCAATGGGCCCTTGCGCAAGGGCTCGACTCGCACAAGCTGCAGCATGGGCAGGGCTTCGAACATCTCTACTATCTGCTGGAGGCCGCCGCGGCGGGCCTCGGTGTGGCTATAGCTCCGCAGATGCTGGTAGCCGACGACCTGGCCGATGGTCGCCTGGTCGCGCCTTGGGGCTTCGTCGAAACGTCGGCGCGCCTGGCGTTGTGGGTGCCTGGTCGCGCGCGGGACGGCCGCGCTCAGCAACTGGCGCGCTGGCTGGAGCGCGAGCTACGGGTTTAGGTCATTTCGGGGGCGCGCTCTGGCTGCTGGTCTAGGCTGGTAGTAAAGCCACCGTGGAGCAATGACATGTCCAACCACCACACCTACAAGAAGATCGAGATCGTCGGCTCGTCCCGCACCAGCATCGAGGAGGCCATCGAGAACGCCTTGGCCGAATGCGCCAAGAGCGTGCGCAACATGGACTGGTTCGAGGTCGTCGACACCCGTGGCCATATCGAGAATGGCAAGGTGGGTCACTACCAGGTCACGCTCAAGATTGGCTTTCGCTTGAGTGGTAGCTGATGCCCTGGGCGGCGAGGAAGGCGTAGAAGGCTTCGCGGCTTGAATAGCGCGGTTGGTAGCCGAATTCCTCCTTCAGGCGCTGGTTGGCCAGCACAGGTCGGTAGCGCAGAAAATCCAGCTGCTCCGGGCCGTACTGGCTCAGCCCCAGTGGTTTGAGCAGGCGCAGCGCGCCGCTGAGCAGCGGCGCCGGTAGCGGCCGGTAGGGTTTGCCGAGGATCTCGGCGATTTCCTTGAGGCCCAACGCGCCATCGCCGGCCAGGTTGTAGATGCCTTCGCGGTTCTTTTCCAGGCCCTGGCGGATGATGCCGACCACGTCCTGCTCCCAGATGAACACGAAACGGCTGCTGTGGCCGAGCACGCCCAGCACCGTGCGCTTCTTGAACAGGTCGCTGATCGGGTTGTTCAGGCGCTTGCCAAGGATGGTGCCGGGGCGCAGCACCAGTTGACGCAGCTGCGGATGTTCCTTGCGGTAGCGCGCCAACAGTTGTTCGATTTCCAGTTTGTGCTTGGCGTAGGCGAAATGTGGGTGGCCACGTAGCGGCTGATCTTCGTCGATCCATTCGGCATTGTCCGCGGCGTAGCCGTAAGCTGCACCGGAGCTGGTGAGCACCAGTTGGCGCACACCGTTGGCGAGTGCGCTATCGACCAGGCATTGGGTACCACCGACTTCGATGGCGTGCAGGTGGGCTTCGGTCATATCGCGTGGTGGGCGGATCACCGTGGCCAGATGGACGATGGCATCCGGTTTCCAGCCGCTGATGCAGGCACGCACCTGCGCCGGGCGGCCCATGTCCAGTAGCACTGGCTCGACGTTGGCTTTCAGCCCTTGGCTGGCGAGGGGGCGGATGTCTGCGGCGATCAGTGTCCATTCAGGGTGCTGGATGGCCAGTTCGTCGAGCAGCTGATGGCCGATGAAGCCGGCAGCACCGGTGATCAGAACGCGCATGATTGCCTCCCGGCGGATACTGATGTCCGCCCTGGTCCGTTCAAATACCGGAAGAGCGCCGGTGCGACGGACGTGGCCCGTTGAGACGCAGGCCTTGTGATTATGGTTTTTACCGACGCCAGGCTAGGCAGACGACCGCCAGCTGACAATGGCAGAAGTCGCCAGCGGCCGTGGCGATTTACGCCAGGCGCACGGAGGCTGTGGTGCCGCGCACAGCCACGAGGGTTGCGGCTGGCCACAGAGGCGTGGATCAGGCAAGCTGGCCGCGCTTATTCAGGGAGGATAGTCATGTTCAGGATGATGCTGGTGTTGTTCGTCGCGCTGTCGCTCGGCGGCTGCATCGACAACGAACCGCCACTTGCCGAGGAGCGCCGCCTGCTGCTCAGCGGTGAGGATTTCGCCGCTTACGAGGCGCCGGACGAAGGGCACTACGAGAAGCTGGTGACCTACGCTGCGCGCAGCATCGACCTCAGTTTTGAGAGCGAGGGCAGCGACTGGTTCTATCTCTACAGCGGTGTCTCTCTCTATCCGCGCGCCGCTGATGCGCTGATGACCAGTTATGCCGAGACGTTCGGCGCCTCGTTCGGCCTGCGTGACAGCGGGCTGGTGCAGCAGGATCTGCCGCTGGAAACCAAGCTGGCCAGTCGCGCCAGCCTCAAGCTGCTTACCCAGGACGGCGAGCCGGTGGGCAACCTGTTCTATGCCACGGTCGGCAACAAGTCGATGTTCACCATCTTCACCGGGGTGTATTTCGAGCAGCCCGAGGACTTCGAGGCGTTCATCGCGCCCAAGCTGCTGGCGTTGCGTGAATACCAGCACACCGATCCGTTGCTGAGCTGGGCGGGCGACAAGCTGGGGTTGGGTGCCGATTGAGCCGCCCCAGCGCGAAGATGATCAGCCGAAGAACCAGTAGGTGACGGTGATCGCTGCGATCACTCCCGCCAGCTCCGCCAGCAGAGCGCAGCCGACGGCGTGGCGAGCACGTTGGATACCCACTGCGCCGAAGTAAACCGCCAGCACGTAGAAAGTGGTTTCCGTGCTGCCCTGGACGGTTGCCGCGGCTAACGCTGGGAAGCTGTCCACGCCATGGGTCTGCATGGTCTCGATCAGCATGGCGCGCGCTGCACTGCCGGAGAACGGCTTGACCAGGGCGGTGGGCAGTGCATCGACGAAACGGGTGTCCCAGCCGAAGGTTTCCACCATCCAGCGGATGCCGTCGAGGCCGAACTCCAGGGCGCCGGAAGCCCGCAGCACGCCGATTGCGCAGAGCATCGCCACCAGATACGGCAGCAGGCTCTTGGCGATATCGAAGCCTTCGCGCGCGCCTTCGATGAACTGCTCGTAGACCTTGACCTTGCGCAGTGCGCCGACCACCAGGAAGGCCAGAATCACGCCGAACAGGGTCAGGTTGCCGAGCAACGATGACAGCGCCGCCAGAGCGGTGGCGCTGAGGCCGGCGAGCAGGGCCATGAAGCCACCGAGCAGCAGCGCCCCTGGGATCAGGTAGGCCAGTACCACCGGATCCCACAGGCGCAGGCGCTGCATCAGCGCTACCGAGATCAGGCCGACAAGGGTCGAGGCACTGGTTGCCAGCAGGATGGGCAGGAACACCAGAGTCGGGTCGGCTGCACCCTGCTGGACGCGATACATGAAGATAGAGACCGGTAGTAGCGTCAGCGACGAGGCATTGAGCACCAGAAAGAGAATCTGCGCGTTGCTCGCGGTGAGCTTGTCCGGGTTCAGCTCCTGCAGACTGCGCATGGCCTTGAGGCCAATGGGCGTGGCGGCATTGTCCAGACCCAGGCCGTTGGCGGCGAAGTTCATGGTGATCAGCCCGAGCGCCGGATGGCCGCGCGGCACTTCCGGCATCAGGCGCGCGAACAGTGGGCCCAGCACGCGCGCCAGGGCATCCACCAGGCCGGCTTGCTCGGCGATGCGCAGCAGGCCGAGCCACAGGGTCATGGTGCCGAACAGCAGCACCATCACTTCCACCGACAGCTTGGCCATGGCGAACAGGCTCTCGACCATGGCGCCGAACACCGCCGGGTCATCGCCGATTAGCCAGCGGGAGAAGCCCGCGACTGCTGCCACCAGAAAAAAACTCAGCCACAGGCCATTGAGCATGCCGTACCCCCTCGTCGTTCTGGCGGGGGATGATAACGCGTCGCCCGATTCCATGGGACGTCCGGCAAACTGCCGTTACGCGGTTGTTCGGCGGTCAGTTCGCTCCCAGCCTCGATAAGCGGGCACCATGCCTAGTACCAGTTGGGATCACTGCGCAGCTGTTCCATCAGCATCTGCTGGACCTCCTCGTCCGGGTCGCCCAACCAGCGCAGGCTGGCGTGTTCACTGGGCGCGCGATCCTCGGGCAGGCCGTCGGGTACCTGCACGTACAGCGCGTAGGCTTCGTCGTCTTCCCATTCGAAGGCGACATAGGCGCGCTGGCCGAAACATCTGTGCGCTTCGCAGACCTGGCCGACCAGGTAGCGATCACTATCGGCTTCCACTGCCTGCATGGGGGTAGAAAGGCCGCTGAGATTGATCAGCCAGTCCGGCAGGCGCTCTTCATCCTTTACCAGGTCCTGCCAGGCTTGGCGGTACTCGGTGTTGCTGGTGAGCAACTCGCCTGGATGGAAACTGGTGTCGCGGTCGGCGGCCTGAGCCGCCAGGGCGCCGCCCATCAGCAGGGCGGCGGCAATGGCGTGAATCGACTGCATCTATCTCTCCCTAAAGACGCGGGCGGCGGCCCATGACGAACGAGACGATGAACAGCACCAGGAACACCACGAATAGGATCTTGGCGATACCAGCAGCGGTGCCGGCGATACCACCGAAGCCCAGTACTGCGGCGATGATGGCGATGATCAGGAAAGTGACTGCCCAACTAAGCATGATGTTTCTCCTCGATGGATCAGTGGGTAATGGCCCAGGCAGGCCAGGGGTCTTGCGCGTTGCTCGGGTCCAGAGGCTGGGGCGCAGCGCCCGTGGGCAGCTCCAGCTCGGCGGTATTGCGGCTCGCGCACAGGGTCTGGCCAATCAGTACAACGCTGGCGAGCGTCAGGCTGAGCAGAAGCAGCAAGGTGGCGAGCACCAGAGCAACTATCCACATGGCGATTCTCCTGTTGCGTTGGAGGCGGATGGCGCGCTATCCGTCTCTTCCTTGTTCTGTATTGCAACCGGTGCATGACCGGTCACTCACTGGGAACGTTGCATCACCCGTGCCAGACTTTTTATTTTTATAAAAGCCTTGTAAATCATTGGTTTGCGTTTTTATAAAGTCTTAGGAGGCAGGCATACTGCCCGAACGAGGTTTGCCCGGTCGTGCGTTTTGCCCGACCCCGCATGGGCTGTGACGTTTTACGCCCCGCCAGAGTGGTCGCTCGTCGACTGCACAGTCGGTATACTCGCTGCGCCCGTGTGCCATGCGGGTTCCGCGCCCAGAACAACAACCGCGCCGCGAGTCTCGAACCGATGAACGACTACGAACAGGAAGACCCGATTCCCCAGGGTGACCTCGCCCTGCAGATCACTGCGTTGCCGCGCGAGACCAATGGTTTCGGTGATATCTACGGTGGCTGGCTGGTATCGCAGATGGATCTCGCCGGCACCGCGATGGCGAGCAAGGTCGCAGGTGGCCGCGTGGCGACCGTTGCCATCGATCGCATGGCCTTTCTGGTACCGGTATCGGTGGGCGCCCAGCTCTCGTTCTACACCCAGGCACTGGAGATCGGCCGCAGTTCGATTCAGATGATGGTCGAGGTGTGGAGCGACGATCCGCTGTCCAACGAGTGGCGCAAGGTCACCGAAGCGGTATTCGTGTTCGTCGCCATCGACGGCAGTGGTCGCACTCGTCCGGTCCCGCCGCGACGCGGTTGACGTTCACCCAGCGCAAACGCGAACTGCAGTAACGAAAACGCCGGCTAGAAGCCGGCGTTTTGTTTTGCTGAGCGATCAGCCGCGGATGTTGTAGATATCCTTCTCGTTGCTTTCCGCGTATTCGTACAGGCGCTTGAGGTAGGCCTTCTGGTGTTCCCACACCTTGGTTGCTGCCGGGTCGGCCGCTGCGCTGGCATCGACCACCTCGGCCGCCACTTCCTTCAGGCGGGCCAGGACTTCGTCCGGCAGGCGGCGAACTTCCACGCCGTCGGCCTTGAGTTGCTCCATGGCCTCCATGTTCTTGGCGTTGTAATCGTCGAGCATGTCGCCGTTGACGTCACGAGCAGCAGCGCGAACGATGGCTTGCAGGTCCGGCGGCAGGGTTTCCCAGGCCTTGATGTTGACGTCCAGCTCGAACAGAACGCTCGGCTCCTGCCAGCCCGGGGTGTAGTAGTACTTGGCTGCTTTGTGCAGGCCGAGAGCCAGATCGTTGTATGGGCCGATCCACTCGGTGGCGTCGATGGCGCCAGTCTGCATGGCAGTGAAGATTTCACCGGCGGGCATGTTGACCACGGTGCCGCCCATCTTGGTCAGCACTTCGCCGCCCAGGCCCGGGGTACGCATCTTCAGGCCCTTGAAGTCGTCGACCGAGTTCATTTCCTTGTTGAACCAGCCAGCGGTCTGCACGCCGGTGTTGCCGCAGGCCATCGGCAGCACGCCGAAGGGTTTGTAGACCTCTTCCCACAGCTGCTGACCACCACCGCGGTGCAGCCAGGCGTTCATTTCCTGGGCGTTGGGGCCGAATGGCGAGGCGCAGAAGAACTGCGCAGCCGGGACCTTGCCTTTCCAGTAATACGGTGCGCCGTGACCCATCTCGGCGGTACCACGGGAGACTGCATCGAACACTTCCAGTGCCGGTACCAGTTCACCTGCTGCGTACACCTTGACCTTCAGGCGGCCGTTACTCATTTCCTCGACCAGCTTGGCGAAGCGCTCGGCCCCCACGCCGACGCCCGGAAAGTTCTTCGGCCAGGAGGTGACCATCTTCCAGTTGAAGGTTTGGGAACTCGAACCCTCTTGGGGTGCTGCGGCGCTCTTGGCATCTTCTTTACAGCCAGCCAGTGCGGTTGCTGCAAGGCCTACGCCCGCTGCGGCGAGTATGTCGCGACGTTTCATGCAATGCTCCTTCTTGTTGTATTGGTCTTACCACGGGATCGCCGAAGGTAGACCGGGCGTGAATAACATAGGGGGTCGTGACCTACAAGCCTAGCTAATACGACTAAAGTTGTACGGGCATTGCTGCATTACCAGTAGCCTGCCTAGAATCGCCGGCCTGCGGCTCACAAGGACGCGGGCGGCGTGACGTGCAGCCAACCGGCTTGCTGTCCTGTCTCCTACTCATAACGATAAAGGACTCACTATGTCCGACAAGCCTTCATTTCCCCTAGCTCTTGCATATCTGATCGATGCGCTCAACAGCTGGTTCGGCAAGGCCTGCGCCTGGCTGACGGTATTCTTGGTGATCGGTACCACCATCGTCGTGGTACTGCGTTACGGTTTCGGTATCGGCGCGACAGCCCTGCAGGAGGCGGTGCTTTACGCTCACGCACTGGTGTTCATGGGCGCAGCGTCCTGGGTGCTGCAGCGCAACGGTCACGTGCGCGTGGATATCTTCTACCAGAAGTTCAGCGGCCGCCGTCAGGCGCTGGTGGAGATTTTCGGTAACCTGCTGTTCCTGCTGCCGGTCGCGCTGTTTCTCGGTTGGGCCAGCTGGGACTACGTCAGCAATGCCTGGTCGACCTTCGAAGCCTCCAGCGAGTCTGGCGGGCTGAAATTCGTCTACCTGCAGAAAAGCATCATCCTGGTACTGGTCATCAGCCTGGTACTGCAAGGTATTTCCAATCTGATCAAGGCGCTCTACGTCTTCAGCGGTCGCCTGCCGGCTCCGGAGGTGAAACATGGCTGAGTTGATGGCGATTCTGCTGTTCGTCAGTATTTGCGTGGCCTTGATGGCCGGCTTCCCGGTGGCGTTCACCCTGGCCGGCGTTTCCCTGCTGTTCGCCGCTATCGGCGTCGTCACGGGCACCTTCGACCCCGGTTACCTCAGCGCCCTGCCGAACCGTCTGTTCGGCATCATGAACAACCAGACCATGCTCGCCGTGCCGCTGTTCGTGTTCATGGGGGTGATGCTGGAACGTTCACGGGTGGCCGAGGACTTGCTCGAGTCCATGTCGCGCCTGTTCGGCACCCTGCGTGGCGGCCTGGCGATTTCCGTGTGCGTGGTCGGCGCTCTGCTGGCTGCTTCTACCGGTATCGTCGGTGCCACCGTGGTGACCATGGGCCTGCTGGCACTGCCGACCATGCTGCGCCGCGGTTACGACCCGGCCATTTCCACCGGGACACTGGCTGCTACCGGCACCTTGGGGCAGATCATTCCACCCTCGATCGTGCTGGTGCTGCTGGGTGACGTGATGTCCAGCGCCTATCAGCAGGCACAGTTGAAGATGGGCATCTTCTCGCCGAAGACCGTATCGGTCGGCGACCTGTTCGTCGGCGCGCTGATTCCTGGGCTGCTGCTGGTTGGCCTGTACATCGTCTACATCATCGCAGTCGCCATCCTCCAGCCGAAGAAACTGCCGGCGCTGCCGCAGGAGGAACTGGGTCCGATCGAGTGGGGCAAGCTGGGCAAGGCGCTGATTCCGCCGCTGATCCTGATCGGCGCGGTGCTGGGCTCGATCCTCGCCGGTTATGCCACGCCGACCGAGGCTGCTGCATTGGGTGCCGTGGGCGCCATGTTGCTGGCTTTCAGCAAGGGCAAGCTGAACTTTGGCCAGCTCAAGGAAGTGGCCTACGGCACCACCGAAATCAGTGCCATGGTCTTCATGATCCTGATCGGTGCTTCGCTGTTCTCGCTGGTGTTCCGTGGCTTCGGCGGTGAGGCATTGATCGAGGACGTGTTCGCCCAGTTGCCAGGCGGCGTGCTGGGTGCGTTCTTCCTGGTGATGCTGGTGATCTTCCTGCTCGGCTTCATTCTCGACTTCATCGAGATCACCTTCGTGGTGGTACCGATCGTCGGGCCGGTGCTGCTGGCCATGGGCCTCGATCCGATCTGGCTCGGCGTGATGATCGCACTGAACCTGCAGACGTCCTTCCTCACTCCGCCATTCGGCTTCGCGCTGTTCTATCTGCGTGGCGTGACGCCGGCGAGCATTCCCACCAGCACCATCTACAAGGGTGTCGTGCCGTTCATCCTGATCCAGATTCTGCTGCTGGTAATCGCCTACATCTTCCCCGGGCTGATCACCTGGCTGCCGGAGCAGGTCTACGGCAAATAAGTATCGCTGGCTGGTTTGGCAAAACGCCCGTCCTTGTGATGGGCGTTTTGCTTTTTGCGTTGTCACACTATCTGTCATCTATCTCAGCGAGAGGTCGTCATGAGCACCGCCCAAGTCGAACGCGTGGAACTGGATCAACTGGTCTGCTGGCGCATTCGTGCCGCCGACAGCGAATTGCTGGTGGCCCAGCAGGGTGCGCAGATTCTCAGTTACCAGCAGGGCGAGCAGCCGCCGCTGATCTGGCTAAGCCCGGATGCGGCCTACCAACGTGGCCAAAGCGTGCGTGGTGGTGTGCCGGTGTGCTGGCCCTGGTTCGGTGACCTGCGGCGCAATCCGCAGGCCGTGCAGGCGCACTACCATCAGGAGCAGGCGCCGGCCCACGGCCTGGTGCGAGCGCTGGACTGGGAGCTGCTGGGCATCGACGAGGAGGACGACACTGTCACTCTGCGCTTTGCCTATGACACGCGTAATCAGCCGCTGGACGGCTGGCCCAGGGACGTCGGCCTGACCTTCGTCGTGCGTCTGGCGCAGGATCTCAGCATGAGCCTGGAAACCCACAATCGCGGTGACACGCCCCTGACCCTGAGCCAGGCGCTGCACAGCTACTTCGCCGTCAGCGACGTGCGCCAGGTCAGCGTCGAGGGGCTGCAGGCCTGTCGTTACCTCGACACCCTGTTGGACTGGCAGGAGCTGCGTCAGCAGGACGAACTGGGATTCAGCGCCGAGACGGATCGCATCTACCTCGATACCCCCGCGCGGCTGAGTATCGTCGACCCCGGCTGGGGGCGGCGCATCCATCTGGATGCCCGTGGTTCACGTTCGGCCGTGCTGTGGAATCCGTGGGTCGACAAGGCCAAGCGCCTCTCGCAATTTCCCGACGACGCCTGGCAGAACATGCTCTGCATCGAGACGGCCAATGTGCTTGAGGATGTCCTGCAACTGAAAGCCGACGAGCGGCATCGTCTGGAGCTGCGCCTGTCCAGCGAGCCTCTGCTGAACTGACAGGCGCTGAGCTGGCTGGCTGTCCTGGCATAAAGCCAGCTCTCTGGACAGTGGCTGGCATCACAAAAAATAATATCAATGCGCCAGTAAGTGTGATGCGCCACTAATTTGCTAGTAAGTAATTTCTTACAACTATCCAAGGGCTTATCTGAAACGCAAAACATCGATAACAACTTGTCCTAAGTGCGAGACAAATAGTCGGCTCTAGCGTTCCGGTAATAATTTGAAAGATGTCGACGAATGTTAGGTGTTTCACACTTTGGGCGGTTGCTCACCTCGGGTCATGGGGCTAGGATGCCCGACCTATAAGGATCTTGCGCAATTTGTTGCACAAACAACTGCGCAAAAAGTTGCGCACTGCGATGTTTTCTCTAAGCCATAGCGGCGATATGAGATTTCGCGGAAGTTGCCCACTTTAATAGTCGAGTCATGGAATGACGTACTCCAGCAAGCTCACCGCTCATTATCTCAATCTGGCCAAATCCCCTATTAATGAAGGGAACTTCGCCGGTGAAGACGTGCGTTATTCCAGCGAATACGAAATGCTGGAAACCGAGCTGGGCAAGGCCTCGTCGCTGCATGAAACCGGCGCTATCGACTGGCAGAAGGTACGCGAGGGCAGCGAGAACCTGCTGACCACCCAGTCCAAGGATTTGCGGGCCGCCACCTGGCTGACCTGGGGCCTTTTCCAGCGCGAATCCTTCGCCGGCCTGCAGGCCGGTCTGAACCTGCTGCACTACCTTTGCGAGCACCATTGGCACGAGTTGCACCCGCGCAAGGCGCGTACCCGCACTGCCGCCATCAACTGGCTGTTGCCGCGCCTGGAGCAGGCGCTGGCCGAACACGTGCCGATCAGCGAACAGCTGCCGCTGTTTCGCCGCCTGGCCGAACACCTGCACGGTCTGGAAGCCGCCCTGTCGAGCCACCTCGGCGAGGACTCGCCGCTGCTGCTGCCGCTGTGCCGCCGCCTCGACGAGCAGATCAAGCGCGCCAGCCAGGGCCAGGCCGAGCCGGGCACAGTCGGCGCTGCCATCGCCCAGGTCAAGCAAGTCGCTACCCAGATCATCACCGGCAGCGGCCCCATCGAAAGCGAGAAGGATGCGCACAAGGCCCTGCGCAGCCAGCAGGATGCCGCTCGCCCGCTGTGCGCCTGGTGGCTGAAGAACAAGGCCACCGACCTCAAGCCGCTGCGCCTGGCGCGCACCCTGCTGTGGCTGCCCATCGAGTCGCTGCCCGAGCGTAACGCCGAACAGATCACCGCCCTGCGCGGCCTGCCAGCCGACAAGCTGGCGTCCTACAAGGAGCGCTTCGCCCAGGGCGCCTATGCCGATTTGCTCGCTGACCTCGAAGCCAGCATCGCCCGTGCGCCGTTCTGGCTCGACGGCCAGCGCTTGGTCTGGGAATGCCTGCAGGAGCTCAAGGCCGAACAGGCCATGCGCGAGGTGGAAATCCAGTTCGCCCTGTTCCTGCAGCGTGTTCCCGGTCTGGACGAGCTGCGTTTTCACGACGGCGTGCCCTTCGCCGACGCCGAAACCCGTGCCTGGATCGGCGCCCACGTGCTGCCGCACCTGCAGGCGCCGGAAGTGGAGAAGAAGCCAGTTGCCAGCGAGCAGGGTGCCACACCGCCCTGGGAGGAAGCCCTGCAGCAGGTGCTACCCGGGCTGCGCAAGGACGGCCTGAAAGCCGCCGTGCAACAGCTCAAGCAAGGCATGTCGCGTGCCCGTGGCGGCCGCGAGCGTTTCTTCTGGCAACTGACCCTGGCCCGCCTGTGCTTCGCCGCGAAGAAGTACGACCTGGCCAAGACCCAACTCGAATCGCTCGACCAGACGCTGCAAGCCTCCGGTCTCGGCGAGTGGGAACCCGATCTCGCCCTGGATGTGCTGCGTTTGCTGCACAACTGCTGCGAGCTCCTGCCGCAGAACCATGCAGTGCGCGACAGCAAGGACGAGATCTATCGCAGGTTGTGCCACCTCGACCTCGAGGTGGTGCTGGAGTAAGGCGCCAACACGCCCAATCAAGGCCTCCGGGCCATCAACGCAAAGGAGAACACCCATGGCCAAAGAAGGCTCGGTAGCCCCCAAGGAACGCATTAACGTCACTTTCAAACCCGCTACCGGCGGCGCCCAGGAAGAGATCGAACTGCCACTGAAACTGATGGTTCTGGGTGATTTCACCCAGCGCGCCGACGATCGCAAGATCGAAGACCGCAAGCCGATCAGCATCGACAAGAACAGCTTCGACGAAGTATTGGCCAAGCAGGAACTCAACCTGACTTTCGCCGTGCCTAACCGTCTGCAGGACGAGCCGACCGACGACGAAATGGCCGTGCAGCTGAACATCAACTCGATGAAGGACTTCAACCCGGCCAACCTGGTCGAGCAAGTGCCTGAACTGAAAAAGCTGATGGAACTGCGCGACGCCCTGGTCGCCCTGAAAGGCCCACTGGGTAATGCCCCGGCCTTCCGCAAAGCGATCGAAAGCGTATTGGCTGACGACGACTCGCGTGACCGCGTACTCGGTGAACTCGGCCTGGCTGCCCAAGGCAAGCTGGACTCCTGATTCAATTAACAAGGAAGCTAATTCATGAGCACTAGTGCAGCAGTAGAGAGCGGTCGCAGCGCCGCCGACCTCGGCATCCTCGACCGCATCATTGCCGAGACCAAACTGACTCCGGGCGACGAAGCCTATGACATCGCCAAGCGCGGTGTATCGGCCTTTATCGAAGAGTTGCTGAAGCCGCAAAACGAAAATGAGCCAGTAAAAAAGGCCATGGTCGACCGCATGATCGCGGAGATCGACGCCAAGCTCAGCCGGCAGATGGACGAAATCCTCCACAACGCCGAGTTCCAGGCGCTGGAATCCTCCTGGCGCGGCCTCAAGCTGCTGGTGGATCGCACCAACTTCCGCGAAAACATCAAGCTGGAGATCATCAACGCCTCCAAGCAGGATCTGCTGGATGACTTCGAAGACAGCCCGGAAATCATGCAGTCCGGCCTGTACAAGCACATCTACACCGCTGAATATGGCCAGTTCGGTGGCCAGCCAGTTGGCGCCCTGATCGCCAACTACTTCTTCGACCCGAGCGCGCCTGACGTCAAAACGATGCAGTACGTCGCCAGCGTCGCCTGCATGTCGCATGCACCGTTTATCGCAGCGGCAGGTCCGAAGTTCTTCGGCCTGGAAAGCTTCACCGGCCTGCCAGACCTGAAAGATTTGAAAGATCACTTCGAAGGCCCGCAATTCGCCAAATGGCAGAGTTTCCGCGAGCAGGAAGATGCCCGCTACGTCGGCCTGACCGTACCGCGCTTCCTGCTGCGCAACCCGTACGACCCGGAAGACAACCCGGTGAAGACCTTCGTCTACAAAGAAAACGTCGCCAACAGCCACGAGCATTACCTGTGGGGCAACACCGCCTACACCTTCGCCTCCAAGCTGACCGACAGCTTCGCCAAGTTTCGCTGGTGCCCGAACATCATCGGCCCGCAGAGCGGTGGCGCGGTAGAAGACCTGCCGCTGCACCACTTCGAAAGCATGGGCGAGATCGAAACCAAGATCCCGACCGAAGTACTGGTCTCCGACCGTCGTGAATACGAGCTGGCCGAAGAAGGCTTTATCGCCCTGACCATGCGCAAAGGCAGCGACAACGCCGCGTTCTTCTCCGCCAACTCGACGCAGAAGCCGAAATTCTTCGGCATCAGCGAAGAAGGCAAGACCGCCGAACTGAACTACAAACTCGGCACCCAGCTGCCGTACATGTTCATCATCAACCGCCTGGCCCACTACCTGAAAGTGCTGCAGCGCGAGCAGATCGGCGCATGGAAAGAGCGCACCGACCTCGAACTGGAACTCAACAAGTGGATCCGCCAGTTCGTCGCCGACCAGGAAAACCCGAGCTCCGAAGTGCGTAGCCGTCGTCCGCTGCGCGCCGCCCAAGTGATCGTCAGCGATGTCGATGGTGAGCCGGGCTGGTACCGCGTCAGCCTCAACGTGCGCCCGCACTTCAAGTACATGGGTGCCGATTTCACCCTGTCGCTGGTCGGCAAGCTGGACAAGGAATAAGCATCCATGGCCGGGTACGGAAGCCTGTTCGAACGCCTCGGCGGTGAAGCCAGCCAGCGTGCTGGCTGGAGCCGCGAGGTCTCCGCCATGGCGTCGGTGGCTACCCACCTGGCGAAAATGCTCAGCACCCGGGCGGGCAGCGTGCAAACGTTGCCCGACTACGGGTTGCCCGATTTGAACGATATGCGCCTGTCGCTGCACGATTCGCTGCAGCAGGCACGTATCGCCATCGAACGCTTTATCGAAGTGTACGAACCGCGTTTAAGCGAAGTGCGGGTGATTTCCCTGCCGCGTACCCATGACCCTTTGCGTCAGGCCTTCGCCATCGACGCGATGCTGGAAATGGACGGCATCAGGCGTCAGGTCAGTTTCTCCGCGAGCCTGGATGGCAGCGGTCAGGTCAACGTCAACCCAGGAGCGTCACATGTCCGGTAAACCCGCCGCCCGCCTGAGCGATCCCACTGCCTGCCCGATTCCCGGCCACGGCACCAACCCGATCGCCGCCGGCTCACCCGACGTGCTGTTCGACAGCCTGCCCGCTGCGCGCATGGGCGATGCCTCCGCCTGCGGCGGCACTATGTCCGGCGCGGTGATTCCTACCGTGCTGATCAACGGCAAGCCGGCGGCGGTGGTGGGTAGCGTGGGCAGTCATGGCAATACCGTGGTGGCTGGCTCCGGCACCGTGTTGATTGGCGGTTGAGTCGCTCGTGATGAATCGTCATCTGCGTTCTCGGGTTCGATGGAGCTATCTGCTGGCAGTGCTTGCGCTGCAGGGGTGCGTGTTGGCCCCGCATGCGGCGCCGATCAACCCGGCTATCGATGGGCGTCTAGTTTCCGCAGAGAACGGTCAGCCGGTGCGTGGTGCGGCGCTCATTCTTGAGGTCGCCAGCGACACCTCGCACAGCTATCAGGTGCGCAGCGACAGTCAGGGTCGATTCGCCTTTGGCGCCCACGAGGATTGGCGGCTCTTCGCTGTGCTGGCAGATGCGCCGCTGTGCATCGTTGTCATGACGGTCGAAGCGCAAGGGTTCCAGCCACGGCATTGCGTCTGGACGTCCCGTAATGGTTGCCCGACCCAGAGCCCGCCGATAGGCGACCTGGAATTGATCCCCGCGCAGTGGAATGACCACCGCGCCGACGCTTTGCTGGCCAACGCCGGCGATTGTGTCGACCCAGCCACATGGACGAGCCGCTGAGATGTCTTTCAACCACTACTACCAAAGCGAACTCACTGCCCTGCGCCAACTGGGCAAGCGTTTCGCCGAGCGCAGCCCGGCGTTGGCGCCGTTCCTCGGCCAGGCGGGGCGCGACCCGGACGTCGAGCGTCTGCTCGAAGGCTTTGCCTTCCTCACCGGGCGCCTGCGGCAGAAGCTCGACGACGAGCTGCCGGAGCTGACTCACTCGCTGATGCATCTGCTGTGGCCGAACTACATGCGCCCGCTGCCGGCCTTCAGCATGCTGCAGTTCGACCCGTTAACCCGCCCCGGTCCGGCGCTGCCGGTTGGTCGTGGCACGCCGGTAGAAGCCAAGGCCATCGAGGGCGTCACCTGCCGCTTTCGCACCTGCTTCCCCACCGAAGTGCTGCCGCTGGCGTTGAACGGCCTGGATTACTCGGTCAAGGGTGACGGCGCGCTGCTCAGCCTGCGTCTGGGCATGAGCGCCGACGGTCATATCGGCGAGATCGGCCTGAACAAGCTGCGTCTGCACCTGGCCGGCGAGCGTTATATCGGTCAGATGCTCTACCTGGCGCTGCTGCGCAATCTCGGCGGCATCCAGCTGGTGCTGCTCGATGCTGCTGGCAAACCGATGCAGGATGCCTTCGGCCAGACCCTCGGCACGCTGCAGCTCAAGCCTGAGAAGGTGCAGCCGGTGGGCTTCGCCGAAGACGAGGCGTTGATCCCCTACCCGCTGAATACCTTCCGCGGCTACCGCTATCTGCAGGAATACTTCGCCTTCCAGGAGAAGTTCCTCTTCGTCGACCTGCTCGGCCTGGAGGCCATTCAAAGCTTGCCCGAGGATCTGCTCAAGCAGGCGCGCGGCCTGGAGCTGCGTTTCGATATCCACAAGGCGGGCGTGCAGCGTATCCGTCCGACCCTGGAAAACGTGCGCCTGTACTGCACGCCGGTGGTCAACCTGTTCCAGCATGACGCCATCCCGATCCGCCTCGATGGCAAGCAGGATCAGTACCTGCTGCTGCCGGCCGAGTTCGATTCGCAGCATTGCGGTGTGTTTTCGGTGGACCGCGTCACCGGCTGGAAGCCGGGCGGCATGGGCTACGAGGAGTACGTGCCGTTCGAGTCGTTCGAACATGACCCCAGCTTCGACGTGCCGGTGGCGCGCCCGCACTACAGCGTGCGCCAGCAACCCTCGATGCTCGGCGACGGCCTGGAAACCTGGCTCAGCTTCGGCCTGCGCAACCTCGACCAGCACGAGACACTGTCCATCGAGCTGACCTGCACCAACCAGAACCTGCCGCGTCAACTGCGCCTGGGCGATATCTGCCTGCCCAGCGAGGACACCCCGGACTTCCTCAGCTTCCGCAATATCAGCGCCGTTACACCCAGTTATGCGCCGCCGCTGCACCGCGACTTCCTGTGGAAGCTGATTTCCAACATGTCGCTGAACTACCTGTCGCTGGCCAACGTCGAGGCGCTCAAGGTGATCCTCGAAACCTACGACCTGCCGCGTTACTACGACCAGCACGCCGAGCGCGTCAGCAAGCGCCTGCTCGGGGGCCTCAAGAACATTGGCCATCGCCACGTCGACCGCCTGCACCGCGGCCTGCCGGTGCGCGGCGTACGCACTGAACTGACCATGAACCCGGAAGGGTATCTGGGTGAGGGCGACCTGTTCCTCTTCGCCTCGGTACTCAATGAATTTTTCGCCCTCTACGCCAGCCTCAACAGCTACCACGAGCTGCACGTACAGAGCACACAGGGAGAGTTGTACAAATGGACGCCACGTATGGGGCAGCAGCCCCTGCTCTAACTCGATTGAGCAAAGGCATCCGCGAGTACAGCCTGTTCCAGGCCGTACAGCTGGTGCTGGAGCGCTTGGGTGCTGCGCATCCGCATCTGGATGAGGAGCGCCTTTACGAATACCTGGAGTTCCAGGCCAATCCGAGCCTGGGTTTCCCCGGCAGCGATATCGATCGCGTGCAGTTCTTCGAGGAGCACGGCGAGCTGCGCGCGCGCATGCGCGTCAACTTGGTCGGCCTGTTCGGCGGCGGTTCACCATTACCGGCCTTCTACAGCGAGCAGGCTCTGGGCGACAGCGAGGACGGCAACCCGACCCGCGACTTCCTCGACCTGTTCAACAATCGTCTGCAGCGCCTGTTGCTGCCGATCTGGCAGAAGTACCGCTACCGCGCCAGCTTCCAGAGCGGGGCGATGGACGCCTTCTCTGCGCACCTGTTCGCCCTGATCGGCCTGGGCAGCGAGCAGATCCGCCAGGCCCAGGAGCTGAACTGGAAGCGCCTGCTGCCCTACCTCGGCCTGCTCAGCCTGCGCGCCCATTCGGCGGCGCTGATCGAGTCGGTGCTGCGTTACTACTTCAAGCACGCCGAACTGTTCATCGAGCAGTGCCTGGAGCGCCAGGTGGTGGTGCTGGAAGAGCAGCGCAACCGCCTCGGCCGTGCCAACAGTCTGCTCGGCGAAGACACCGTGCTCGGCGAGCGCGTACGCGACCGCGGTGGCAAGTTCCGCATCCACGTGCGCCAGCTGGGCTGGACGCGCTTTCACGAGTTCCTGCCGATCGGCACGGGTTACCAACCGCTCTGTGCGCTGGTGCGCTTCACCCTGCGCGATCCGCTGGACTACGACATCCGCCTGGAGCTGCGTCAGGACGAAATCCGCGACCTGCGCATCGGCGAAGGCAACCCCTGCCTGCTGGGCTGGACCACCTGGCTCGGCCGTGAGAACGCCGACGGTCTGGTCACCCTCGGTAGCAAGATTCATTAAGGACAGATGAAATGATCAACGTCGACCTGCAACAACTGGTTCAAGCCCTGGACGCCGCGAGCAAGCGCGACCTGGAGATGGCCGCCGAACGCTGCGTGGTACGCGGCGGCAACAAGATCCTCGTCGAAGACCTGCTGCTGGGCCTGCTCGAGCGCCCGGAAAGCATGCTGGCGCGTGCCCTGCAGGATGCCGAGATCGATGCCGGCGAGCTGGCCCAGGCGCTGCAGCCGCGCGGCGAGCACAGCGAGTCGCGCAACCCGGTGTTTTCTGCCGAACTGGTGCAGTGGCTGCAGGACGCCCTGCTGGTGGCCAACCTGGAGCTGGGCGCCAGTCAGATCGACCAGGCCGCGCTGATCCTCGCCCTGCTGCGCAACCCCATGCGCTATGCCGGCAGCCGTTATCAGACGCTGCTGAGCAAGCTCAATGCCGAGCGTCTGCGCGACTTCGCCCTCAGCCAGCAGCCGCAGGCCGCAGGTGGCAAGCCGGCAGCCGGTGGTGAATCCAACCTGGCGCGCTTTACCCACAACTTCACCCAGCAGGCCCGCGACGGCAAGCTCGACCCGGTGCTGTGCCGTGACGGCGCGATCCGCCAGATGGTCGATATCCTCGCTCGACGACGCAAGAACAATCCCATCGTCGTCGGCGAGGCTGGCGTGGGCAAGACTGCCATCGTCGAGGGGCTGGCCCTGCGCATCGCCACTGGCGAGGTGCCGCAGGTGCTCAAGGGCGTCGAGCTGCTGTGCCTGGACCTCGGCCTGCTGCAGGCCGGTGCCAGCGTCAAGGGCGAGTTCGAGCGCCGCCTGCAGGGCGTGATCGACGAGGTCAAGGCCTCGCCCAAGCCGATCATCCTGTTCATCGACGAAGCCCACACCCTGATCGGCGCCGGTGGCCAGGCCGGCAGTGGCGACGCCGCCAACCTGCTCAAGCCGGCCCTGGCCCGCGGCGAGCTGCGCACCATCGCCGCCACCACCTGGAGCGAGTACAAGAAGTACTTCGAGAAGGACCCGGCCCTGGCCCGCCGCTTCCAGCCGGTGCAGCTGCACGAGCCCACCGTCGACGAAGCCGTGACCATCCTGCGCGGCCTGGCGCCGGTGTACGAGAAGAGCCACGGCATCTACCTGCGCGACGACGCCGTGGTTGCCGCTGCCGAGCTGTCGGCGCGCTACCTCGCTGGTCGCCAGCTACCGGACAAGGCCGTGGATGTGCTCGACACCGCCTGCGCCCGTGTGCGCATCAGCCTGGCTGCTGCGCCCGAGGCGCTGGAGCGTCTGCGCGGCGAGATTGCCGAGGGCGAGCGCCAGGGTGAGGCCATGCGCCGTGACCTGGACGCCGGCCTGGCTATCGACGGCGAAGCGCTAGATACCCTGGAAAACCGTCTGGTCGCCGCCCGCGCCGAGCTGGAGCAGGTGGAAACCCGCTGGGCCGTGCAGCGCGAGCTGGCCGAACGGCTGCTGGAACAGCGCAAGCAATGCGCCGCCGCGCGTCTGGGTAACGATGAAGAGGCCAGCGACGAACCACGCCCGAGCCTGGAAGAACTGGAAGCCGAACTGCGCGCCATCCAGGCCGAGCTGGCTGCCGCCCAGGCCAGCGAGCGTCTGGTCAGCTTCGAGGTCTGCCCGCGCCTGGTGGCCGAGGTGATCAGCCACTGGACCGGCGTGCCGCTGAGCCAACTGGCCCGTGAGCACAACACCAAGGTCATCACCTTCGCCGACGACCTGCGCCAGCGCGTGCGTGGTCAGGAGCAGGCGATCCAGGCGCTGGACAAGGCCATGCGCGCCACCGCCGCCGGCCTCAACAAGCCCGATGCACCAGTGGGCGTGCTCCTCCTGGTCGGCCCCAGCGGCGTCGGCAAGACCGAGACAGCCCTGGCCCTGGCCGACCTGCTGTACGGCGGTGAGCGCTTCCTCACTGTGATCAACATGTCCGAGTTCCAGGAAAAACACACCGTCTCGCGTTTGATCGGCGCGCCGCCCGGCTACGTCGGTTACGGCGAAGGCGGCATGCTCACCGAGGCGGTAAGGCAGAAACCCTACTCGGTGATCCTCCTCGACGAAGTCGAAAAAGCCGACCCGGACGTGATGAACGTTTTCTACCAGATCTTCGACAAGGGCGTGGCCAACGACGGCGAAGGGCGCGAGATCAACTTCCGCAACACCCTGATCCTGATGACCAGCAACCTGGCCAGTGAACGCATTGCCGGCCTTTGCGCCGGCGGCGAGCGCCCGGCCGCCGAGGACCTGGAGCTGGCCATCCGCCCGCAGCTGAGCCAGCACTTCAAGCCGGCCCTGCTCGGCCGTATGCGCGTGGTGCCTTACTACCCGATGGACAGCGACCTGCTGCGCCAGCTGGTCGGCCTCAAGCTGGCCCGTTTCGGCGAGCGCCTGGCCCGTCGTCAGCTCGCCTTCAGTCACTGCGACGGCCTGGTCGAGCACCTGGCCGAGCGCTGCACCCATGGCGACAGCGGCGCGCGCCTGATCGATCACCTGATCGACCAGCACCTGCAGCCGCTGGTGGTCGACCGCCTGCTCGATGCCATGGCCGCTGGCGAAAGCCTGCAACGTGTGCACGCCACGCTGGATGGCGATGCGGCCGTGATCTGCGAGTTCGCCTGAGGTGCCGCCGATGTTCGCCGAAGTTCCGCAACCGCTTCGCTACGCCGAAGCCCTGCTTGGCCGCTATGCCGAACTGGCCGGCGCTGCCAGCAGTGACCGCCTGCTCGCCAACCTGGTGCGTGCCACGGCCGAACTTGCCGACTGTGCGCTGGGCCAGCTGTATCTGCTGGACCATACCAACACCCGCCTGACCCTCTCGGCCGAGTGGCTCGACGGCCTGCTGCAACCGCGTGAGTCAGCCAGCCTGCCCAGTGACTATGACGGCGAACAGCTGCTGCAGTACTGCCTGTGCCAGAACCAGGTGCTGTGTATCGACGAACTCGACAGCGGTCTGCACAACATCGCCTGTCTGCCGGAAGGCAGCCGTGCCTGGCGCAGCTTGCTGTGCCTGCCGCTGCATGACGGCGTTGGCCGTACTCGTGGTCTGCTGTTGGTGGCCAGCCATGAGCGGCGAATCCTGCAGGGCTTTGCCGCCTCTTTCGCCCAGCTTGGCAGTTTCGCCTTGGCTCAGCTGCAGCTGTTGCAGCGTCTACGTGCACCAGCTGTCGACGGTGCCGCCAGTGCTGCAAGCGTCTCGTCTGTTCCAGGCACGCCCTGTGCCAGCGGCTACGGCCTGCTCGGCCAGAGCCCGGCCATGCGCCGCGTCTACCAACTGATCGGCAAGGTGCTGCACAGCCCGGTCAGCGTGCTGCTCACCGGCGAGACCGGCACCGGCAAGGAACTGGTCGCTCGCGCCATCCACGATTGCGGCGCGCGGCGTAGCAAGGCGTTCATCGTGCAGAACTGCGCCGCGCTGCCGGAAAACCTGCTGGAGAGCGAGCTGTTCGGCTACCGCAAGGGCGCCTTTACCGGCGCCGACCGTGACAAGCCGGGCCTGTTCGATGCGGCCGATGGCGGCACCCTGTTTCTCGACGAGATCGGCGACATGCCGCTGACCCTGCAAGCCAAGCTGCTGCGCGTGCTGCAGGAGGGCGAAGTGCGCCCCCTGGGCAGCAGCGAGACGCACAAGGTCGACGTGCGCATCGTCGCCGCCACCCACCAGGAGCTGCGCAAACGTGTCGAGGAAGGCCGCTTCCGCGAAGACCTGTTCTATCGCCTATCGCATTTCCCCATCGAGTTGCCGGCGCTGCGCGAGCGTGACGAAGACATCCTGTTGCTCGCGCGTCACTTCGCCAGCACTGCCAGCGGCCTGCTGCAGCGTGACGCCTGCCGCTGGAGCGATGCCGCTCTGGAGCATCTGGCCGGCTACGCCTTCCCCGGCAACGTGCGTGAGCTCAAGGGTGTGGTCGAGCGCGCCGTGCTGCTCTGCGAAGGCGGCGAGTTGCTGCCCGAGCACTTCAATCTGGAGCAGACCCAGAGCGAAGGCAGCGAACCGCTGAGCCTGCGCGAGCGCATGGATCGGCTTGAGCGCAACCTGCTGCTCGACTGCCTGCGCAAGAACCGCGGCAACCAGACCAACGCCGCCAACGAGCTGGGTCTGCCCCGGCGCACCCTGCTGTACCGCATGCAACGGCTGAAGATCAGCCCGAGCGAGGTCTGAGCATGCCTGCCCATCTTTCATTCACTTTCACCCAAGGAGCGCATTCCATGCTGCATCGCTATCGGACCGCCGCCCTGCTCGCCCTGGCCATTGCCCTGGCCGGCTGCACAGGCAACTACAAGTTCAGCGACGACCAATACCGCCCGCTGGGCGACCCGCAAGCCGAGAAACGCGGCCACTGACCGCAAGGAGTAGGTTCACCATGGAACTGGTATTCGATGTGGTCAGCGCGCAGCAGTTCGTGCCAGGTCTGTTGACCACCAAGACATTCAAGCAGGCCGGCGGCGTGATCGGTCGAGCCGACGAGTGCGACTGGGTGATCCCGGATCGCAAGCGCATCCTGTCCAGTCGGCATGCAGAAGTGAGCTATCGCGATGGCGCGTTCTACCTGACCGACACCAGCAGCAACGGTATCCAGCTCAAGGACAGTGGCGCCAGCCTGGCCAAGGGCAGTCCGCAGCGCATCGAGCATGGCAGCGTGTACTGCCTGGGCGACTTCGAGATCCGTGCGCGCCTGGTGCGTGACCCGGCCATGTTCGAGGGTGATATCGGTCTGCCGCAGGCCGCTGGGAGCATCATCCCCGATGACGCCTTCCTCGACCTCGACCCGATCACCGCCCTGGAACAGCAAGAGCGCGTCTACGCCGAAGTGGACGATCTGACTGCCGTACTGCGCCCGAGCATGGCCCAGGCGCAGCAGCGCGATTACGCGCAGATCGACGAGGAAAACCTGCTGGTGCCCGAGTTGGTGATGCCGGCGCCCGCGCCGCAGCCGAAAGTCGCCCCGGAGCCCGAGCGCCTGCCGCCGACTTTCTGGGAGAAGTTCGCCGATGCCCTCGGCGTGCGCCTCGACGACCTCGACGAGGATGCCCGCGAAGCGCTGGCGCTGAATGCCGCCAAGCTGCTCAAGCAGAGCGTCGGCAGCCTGCAGCAGGCCCTGCGTACCCGCAGCGAGCTGAAGAACGAACTGCGCCTGGCCCTGACCACGGTGCAGAGCGCTGGCAACAACCCGCTCAAGCATGGCCTGGATACCAGCGAGACGCTGACCGCGTTGCTGCGTGGCGGCAAGCCTGGCCAACTGCCGGCCGAGCAGGCCATCAATCGCAGCTTCCGCGACCTGCAGGCGCACCAGGTGGCGCTGCTCGCCGCCAGCCGCGCAGCGGTCAAGGGCATGTTCGAACAGTTCACGCCCGAGCAACTGACCCTGCGTTTCGAGCGCAATGGGCGCAAACCGCTGTTGGCCACCGATGGCGGCCGCTGGCGTGCCTATCGTCGCCTGCATGCGGCGCTGGCGCAGAACGATGACTGGAGCGATCGCCTGTTCGCCCGTGATTTTGCCAGTGCCTACGAAGAGCAGGTTCGCCTGATCGCCACCCTCAATACCGACCTTCAAGGATGAACACCATGCCTCGCTTGCTTTCCCTGGCCCTATGCGCCGCACTCCTGACTCTCGCTGGCTGCGCCGCGCTGTCGCCTTACTCGACCATGACCAAGCTGGACCTGAGCCTGGCCGGCAGCGACCAGCTCAACCCGGACCTCAACGGTCGTCCTTCGCCTATCGTGATCCGCCTGATGGAGCTCAAGCACCCGGTGGCTTTCGAGAATGCCGATTTCTTCTCCCTCTACCAGCGTCCGAAAGAAGCGCTGGCGCCGGACCTGGTGACCCAGGAAGAACTGGAGCTGCGCCCGGGCGAAACCCGTGAACTGAAAGTATCGGTGCAGGAGGGCAGCCGCTATGTCGGCGTGCTCGCCGCCTATCGCGACCTGCCGGAAGCCAGCTGGCGCTACGTCATTGCCATTGACGAGCAGCAACGCAACGCGGCCAACCTGCGGCTCGACGAGCGCGGCATTCGCAACCTGGATGACGAGCAGGAGCGCAACCGATGAGCCAGCATAAAGTCGTCTGGCAGGAAGGCATGCTGCTGCGACCACAGCATTTCCAGCAGAACGATCGCTACTTCGATCACCAGCTCAAGGTGCGTACGCAGAAACTGGACAGCTACGCCTGGGGCTTCTTCGAACTGGAGATCGACCGCCAGTTTCTCAACATGGGCAAGCTGGTGGTGAGCAAGGCCAGTGGCGTGCTGCCTGACGGCAGTCTGTTCGACCTCGGTGCCGAGCGCGAGCCGCTGGGCCTGGACGTACCGCCGAACACCGGCAACACCCCCGTCTACCTGGCGTTGCCGCTGGTCACCGGTAATCACATCGAGAGCCGTCGCCCGGACCAGCGCGACGTGCTGGCGCGCTACGTCGCCTTCGACGAGGAAGTGGCCGACTGCAACGCCGGTGACAGCAGCGTCAGCCAGGTCAGCACTGGTCGCCCGGATTTCCGCCTGCTGCTCGGCGAGCAGCAGAGCGACCAGGGCTACGTGAAGATGAAGCTGTGCGAAGTGCTCGACACCACGCCGGACGGGGTGATCAGCCTCGATCCGGAATTCAGCCCGACCTACGTCAACTTCCAGGCCTCCGGCTACCTGCTGAGCTGCCTCAAGGAAGTGATCAGCATGCTCGCCCACCGCGGCGACATCCTCGCCGAGCGCATCCGCGCCACCGGCAAGGTGGGCGGCGCCGAGGTTGGTGACTTCATGATGCTGCAGCTGATCAACCGCTACGAACCGATCCTGCGCCACCACCTGGGCGTCGAGCAGGTACACCCGGAGCAGATCTACCGCGAACTGGTCGGCCTGCTCGGCGAGTTGGCGACCTTCTCCAGCGAGACCAAACGTCCGCGCCTGGAAGGCCGCTATCTGCACAGCGACCAGGGCATGAGTTTCCGCAAGCTGATGGACGCCATCCGGCAGGTGTTGTCGATGGTGCTCGAGCAGCACGCCATCGAGATGCTTCTGCAGCAGCGTCAGTACGGCATCCAGGTGTCGCCGCTGCACGACCACAAGCTGCTCGGCACCTCCAGCTTCGTACTCGCCGCCAGCGCCCAGTGCGACTCCGAGGAGCTGCGTCAGCGCCTGCCCGCGCACCTCAAGGTCGGCCCGGTGGAGCGCATCCGCCAACTGGTCAACCTGCACCTTCCGGGGATCAAGGTCAAACCGCTGCCAGTGGCACCGCGGCAGATCCCATTCCATTCGGGCAACACCTACTTCGCCTTGGAGCTCAGCTCCGAGGAACTGGCGCAGCTGGAACGCTCCGGCGGCTTCGCCTTCCACGTGTCCGGCGAGTTCACCGGGCTTGAGCTGAAATTCTGGGCGATCAGGAACTGACCATGACAACCAAGGAAATGGAATACGGCCAGGATGACAAGACGGTCATCCTCAACCGCAAGGGCGAAGCGCGCGCCGAAAGCCCGCTGACCGATTTCAGCGCGCCACCGAAGTTCGAGCAGCTTGAGGAACGCATGATCTTCGCCGCGCGCCTGCGCCCGGCGGAGAGCTTCAACATCAGCCTCAACCCGCTGGTGGCGGCAGCCTCCACGCTGCTCTCGGAAGTGGTGCGGCTCAAACACAGCTTCGAAAGCGAGGACATGGATGCGCTCAACCAGCGCCTGACCCGCGAGATCAAGCTGTTCGAGCACCGTGCTCTGCACGATGGCGCCGAGAGCAGCCAGGTAATGGCCGCACGCTACGTGCTGTGCACCGTGGTCGACGAAGCGGTGGTGACCACGCCTTGGGGCAACGAGAGCCAGTGGTCGCAGATGAGCCTGCTGTCCTCGTTCCACAACGAGACCTTCGGTGGCGAGAAGTTCTTCCAGCTGCTCGAGCGCCTGTCGCGCAACCCGGTCAAGCACCTGCCGATGCTGGAACTGATGTACCTGTGCCTGTCGCTCGGTTTCGAGGGCAAGTACCGCGTGCTGCAGCGCGGCATGCTCGAACTGGAAGCGGTGCGCGACAGCCTCTACCGACAGATCCGCCAGTTGCGCGGCGATGTGCCGCGTGAAGTCTCGCCGCACTGGCAGGGCCTCAAGGACACCCGCCGACGCCTGGTGCGCATCGTGCCGTGGTGGCTGGTGGCGCTGTTCACCCTGATGTGCCTGGTGATGATGTATGGCGGCTTCGCCTGGGTATTGGGCGAGCAGCGCGACACCGTGCTCAAGCCGTATCAGCAACTCGACCCGGCCTCGGGTGTCAGCATGGATGACGTGAAATGAAGAGCTTCTTCGCCAAACTTGGCGCCTTTTTCCGCAAGACCTGGGTCTGGAGCCTGCTGCTGGTTCTGATTCTCGCCCTGCTGGTGTGGTTCGTCGGCCCGCTGCTGGCCGTCAGTGACTACAAGTTCTGGGAGTCGGCCACCAGCCGTCTGTTGACCATCAGTCTGATCTTCCTGCTCTGGGGCCTGGCCATGGTCTTCGCCAGCTGGCGCGCCACCGCGCGCAAGAAGGCCGAGGAAAGTGACGCCGACGCCCAGGAGCGCCTGCGTCGCGAGGAGCAGATCAGCGAAGAGCAGAACGAGCTGCGCCACCGCTTCAAGGACGCCCTGCGCACCCTCAAGCGCTCCAGCCTGTACCGCGGGCGCAGCGAGAAGTGGCGCAACGACCTGCCCTGGTACCTGCTGCTCGGCCCGCAGGGCAGTGGCAAGACCAGCCTGCTGGATTTCTCCGGCCTGGACTTCCCGCTCAACCGTGGCGAAAGCCAGCGCCTGACCAAGGACGTGTCCGGCACCCGCTACGCGGACTGGTACTTCGCCGACCATGCGGTGCTGATCGATACCGCCGGGCGCTACCTGACCCAGCCTGACGCGCAGGTCGACGGCCGCGCCTGGGGCACCTTGTTGGGTCTGCTACGCCAGCGCCGTGCGCGCCCGCTCAATGGTGTGCTGGTGAGCATTCCGGTCGAGCAGCTGCAGGGCGGTAGCGAAGTGGAGCTGGAAACCCTGGCCCGTCAGACCCGCCAGCGCCTGCATGAGATCCACCAGCGCCTGGGCGCCGATGTGCCGGTCTATCTGGTGCTGAGCAAGGCCGACAAGGTACTGGGCTTCGACGAGTTCTTCGACCAGCTGTCACGCGAAGAAAGCGAGCAGGTGCTCGGCGCCAGCTTCCGCAAGGAGCAGAACGCCAGCGATGTGGGCGTCGTACGCCAGGAGTTCGAAGAACTGCTGCGCCGCCTCAACAGCCAGGTGATCCTGCGCATGCACCAGGAGCGCGACACCCAGCGCCGTGGCCGCATCCTCGACTTCCCGCACCAGCTCGGCCAGATCGGCGAGCGCCTGTGCCTGTTCATCGAACTGGCCTTCGCCGGCAACCGCTACCAGCGGGCCAGCAAGTTGCGCGGCTTTTACCTGACCAGTGCACCGCAGTTGAACGAACAACTCGACCCGCTGACGGCTGGTATCGGTCGCAACCTCGGCCTGGCCGACAGCGCGCTGCCGACCTTCCGCAGCGGTCGCGCACGGTTTATCAATCATCTGCTCAGCCGGGTGATCTTCCCCGAGGCCGAATTGGCCGGCCTGGATCAGAAGGAGGTGCGTCGCATCGACTGGGGCCAGCGTGCCATGTACGCCACCGCCTTCGCCGTGCTGGCGCTGTTCGGTGTGCTCTGGGCCAGCGGCTTCTCGGCCAACCACGGCCGTTTGGAAGAGCTACGCGAGATCGCCCAGAAGCTTACCCGCGAGCATGGTTCGATCAATGCGCAGGACGATGCCCTGCAAACCCTCAAGGCGCTGGACAGCAGCTACGCCGCGACCCTGGTGTTCCCACCCAAGGGCGAGGTGTCCTACCTGGAGCGTACCGGCTTGTTCCAGGGCGAGGCGGTCAATCCTCCGGTGTATTCGACCTATCGCGCCGAGTTGGAAAACCTGCTGCTGCCGCGCGTGGCCCGTCAGCTGGAAGCACAGATCCGTGCCAACCTCAGCGACCGCGAGCGTCTGCTCGGTAGCCTGCGTGCCTACCTGATGCTCAACCTGGAAGAACGTCGCGATGCCGACTTCCTCAAGGAATGGGTCGCCGCCGACTGGTCGCTGCGCTACGCCGGCAACAGCCCAGCGCAGCATGGTCTCAATACCCATTTCGCGCGTCTGCTCGACGAGCCGTTCGCGCCCTATGCCCTCAACGCCCAGCTGGTTGCCCAGGCGCGCCAGGTGCTGCGCAGCGAGTCGCTGGCCAACGTGGTCTACCGCATGCTGCGGGAACAGGCGCGCAATCTGCCGGAATACCGTCTGAGCCAGAAACTCGGCCCGCAGGGTGGGCTGATCAGTGGCAGCGACTACGCCATTCCCGGCTTCTACACCCAGAACGGCTACAGCAAGACCTTCACCGCTCAGGGCGGCAATCTGGTGCGCGAGATCCTGCGTGACAACTGGGTGCTGGGCGAAGGCGAAACCCTCAGCGCAGGTGACCTGGGTCGCCTGATGGTGGAGCTGGAGCAACTGTACTTCCGCGATTACGGCAACTATTGGGGCGAGGCCATCGCTCAGCTTGGCCTGGAACCGATCGGCAGTGCCGGTCGCGGTGCTGCCCTGCTCAACGGCCTGACCGCTGCCAACTCGCCGCTGCTGCAGTTGCTGGTGGAAGTGCGTGACAACACCCGCTTCAAGGGGCTGGCTGAGGCCGCCGACGATGCCGGCGCCGCCGCCGAAGCGCTGGAAGGCGCCAAGGGCAAGCTGGGCAAAGCCGCCAAGCTGGCCAGTGCCGCCGCTGAACAGGCGCAGCAGGCGCTGGCCAAGAACACCCCGGATACGGCGCGCAAGACGCTGGAACGCCGCTTCGAGAGCTTGCACAAGCTACTCGACGATAACGGCGGTGCCGGCGTCGACCTGGCGGCCAGCCTGCAGGCTCTGGACGAGCTGCAACGCCAGCTGGCCAGCCTGGCCAATGCCGGCGCCAGCGACCAGGCTGCATTCGAGATGGCCAAGGCACGCATGGGCGGCAAGCGTGATGCGATCAACCAGGTACGCACTGCCGCCGCGCGCCTGCCACAGCCCATTGGCAACTGGCTGGCGCTGTTGGCCGAGGACAGCTGGACGCTGGTACTCAATGACGCCTACCACTTCCTCAACCAGCGCTATCAGAGCGAGCTATACGCCGCCTACGACAACTCGCTGAAGCAGCGTTACCCCTTCACCGCGCACAGCGAAAGCGACGTGGCGGTGGCGGATTTCCGCGAGTTCTTCAAGGCCCAGGGCATCGCCGAGCGCTTCTTCGACCAGTACCTGCGCCCCTTCGTCAGTGGCAGCGCCGACGAATACCGCCTGCGCCGCGTCGATGGTCGTGGCCTGCCGCTATCGCGCGAGTTCCTCCTGCAGATGAGTCGCGCCCAGGTGATCCGCCGCAGCTTCTTCGCCGAGAACCCGGCTGAGCCGCAGGTGCTGTTCAAGCTCGAGCCCTACTCGCTGGACTCCAGCCTGAGTCGCGCCGACTTCCGCTTCGGCAAGCAGCAGCTGGAATACCGCCACGGCCCGATCGTTGCCACGTCTTTCCGCTGGCCAGCGGCGAGCGAGGAAGATCGCACCAGCCTGGTGGTCGAAGAGCTTGGTGGTCGTCGCGTCGGCATCGAGAAGAACACTGGCCCCTGGTCGCTGTTCCGTCTGCTCGACCTGATGGACGTGGACTACCACAGCGGTCGTGACGTGCTGATCCTCAAGGCCAACCTCGGTGGTCTGCACGCCAACTACCTGCTGCACAGTCAGCGCTCGCCGAACCCGTTCGACATCGGCCTGCTGCGCAGCTTCAAGCTGCCGGCGACGCTCTGATGACTGCAGTCGCCAGCGCCTGGCGCAGCGCCGCACGCACCGACACCGGCAAGGTGCGCGCACGCAACGAGGACGCCTTCCTGGCCCTGCCCGAGCAGGGCCTGTGGGTGGTGGCCGACGGTATGGGCGGGCATCAGAACGGTGCCCTGGCCAGCCGTCTGATCGTTGAGCATCTGGCCGAGCTGCCGGAAGGTAGCCTCGCCCAGCGGCTGGTGGAGTTGCGCCAGGCGCTGCACCGGCTCAACCATCGGCTCGGCCAGGAGCTGACCGTTACCGCCGACCGCCCGGACACGGTGATCGGCAGCACCGTAGTCGCCCTGTTGCTCGAGGAGGACCGCGCTGCCTGCGTCTGGGCCGGTGATAGCCGCTGCTACCTGTGGCGCGGCGCGCGGCTGTATCAGCTCAGTCGCGACCATTCACTGGTGCAGCAACTGATCGACGAACAGGGCCTGACGCCGCAGGAAGCCGCGCGCCACCCGGCGGCGCATGCCCTGACCCGCGCCATCGGCGCCAGCGAAACCCTGCAACTGGACATCCTCGAACTCGACGTGCTGCCCGGCGATGTCTTCCTGCTGTGCAGCGACGGCCTCTACCAGGGCGTTTCCGCCGACGAGCTGGGCGCCTGCCTCAACCTGCCTTCGCCGCACCTGGCCGTGGAGCGCCTGTTCCAGCGCGTGCTCGACGGCCCGGCCCGTGACAACCTCAGTGCCGTGGTGATCCGCCAATGATCGAAGCCGCCGAAGCCAGCGACCTCACCTACTTCGCCCTGGCCGCCACCGCGGCCAAGGAACCTGTGCGCGAAATGCCGCGCCAGGCGCCGGGCGAGCTGCCCGATGTGCTTGGTGGGCGCTACAAGATCGAGCGCCTGCTCGGCGTTGGGGGCATGGGGGCGGTATATCGCGCGCGTGATCTGCTGCGCGAACAGTTCGGCGACCCCGAGCCCTATGTCGCGCTGAAGACTCTCAGCGACGACTTCGCCGAGTACCCGGACGCCAACGCCCTGCTCTACAGCGAGTTCGCCCTCACCTCGCGGCTCAACCACCGGCATGTGGTGCGCCTGTTCGGCTTCGAAGTGGACACTGCCTGCGAGCGCGCCTTCATCACCCTGGAGCTGATGCGCGGCCTGACCCTCGATCAGCTGCTGTGCGAACGCCCGGAGGGGCTGCCCTGGGAGGAACTTCGCGATATCGCCATCCCCCTGCTCGACGCCCTCGCCTATTCCCACGAACTGGGTGTGCTGCACGGTGACCTGAAGCCCAGCAATGTGATGTTGGCCGACGACGGCCTGCGCCTGTTCGATTATGGTCTGGGCCAGCCTATGGAGGGCTTGCTGCCTGGTCTGCCACGCCTGTGTCGCAACCGTATTGCCGCCTGGACACCGCGCTACGCCGCGCTGGAGCTGCTCGAAGGCGCCGCGCTGTCGGCTGCTGCCGACGTTTATGCGGTGGCTTGTGTGCTGGTGGAGCTGGCCAGTGGGCAACACCCGTTCCGTCGCCTCAGTGCCAAGCAGGCCAGGAGCATGGAGCTGGACAGGCAACTGCAACGCCCGGCGCAGGTGCCGCTGCACTGCTGGCAGGCCCTGCGTATCGCGCTGGCCTTTGAGGAAAGCCAGCGGCAGATCGGCTGCAGCGAGCTGCTCGACGCGTTTCGCCGGCCACCGGCTTCGCGTCTGCAGCGCTGGCTGGGCAAGAAGGCATAACAGGCTGTTGAAAAGGACTCAATCGAAAGGATACGCACATGTTCAACCCGGCCAACGAAACCCATTTCAGCCTGAGCATCGAGGGCGTCGAGCACGACCTGCAGCTGCTCGAATTCAGCGGCCGCGAGGCCATCAGCCAGCCCTATCGCTTCGACGTCGAGCTGATCAGTGAACGGCCGGACCTCGACCTGGCCAGCCTGCTGCACCAGCGCGCCTTCCTCGCCTTCAGCCCCAATGGCGACGGCATCCACGGCCTGATCCACCGGGTCGAGCAGGGCGAGTCCGGCAAGCGCCTGACCCGCTACCACCTGGCCATCGTGCCGCAGCTTGCGTACCTGGCGCACCGCACCAACCAGCGCATCTTCCAACACCTGACGGTGCCGCAGATCGTCGCCCAGGTGCTGGAAGAGCACGGCATCGTCCAGGGTGGCTACCAGTTCCAACTCGGCCCCACCGTCTACCCCGAGCGCGACTACTGCGTGCAGTACGACGAGAGCGACCTGCACTTCGTCCAGCGCCTGTGCGAGGAGGAAGGCATCCACTACCACTTCCAGCACAGCGCAAGCGGCCACGTGCTGACCTTCGGCGACGACCAGACCGCCTTCGCCAAGCTTGGCCAGCCCACACCCTATATCCAGGACAGCGGCATGACCGCCGACGACCCGGTGATCAAGCGCCTGGCCCTGCGCCTGGAAACCCGCACCCGCCGCACCACCCGCCGTGACTACGATTTCGAGCAGCCACGGCTGCTCCTGGAGGCGGCCTACCAGAGCGAGCAAGCCGGCGAGAACGACGGCCTGCCCGATCTGGAAGACTACGACTATCCCGGCCGCTACACCGACCGCACGCGCGGCAAGCACCTGGCCAAACGCGCCCTGGAGCGCCACCGCGCCGACTACCAGCAACTGGAAGGACAGAGCGACCAGCCGCGGCTGGTTACGGGGCACCTGCTGGAGATTTCCGAGCATCCACGCAGCGACTGGAACGACCTCTGGCTGCTCACCGAAGTGCTGCACGAAGGCAAGCAGCCGCAGGTGCTGGAAGAGTCGATCACTAGCGATTCGATGTTGAGCAAGGGGGCGAACGCGCTCCTGCACGGCGTGACCGGTAAGGCGCAGTCCGCCGCAGACGAGGACTTTTGCCAGGGTTACCGCAACCGCTTCCTCGCCACCCCCTGGAACGTGCCCTACCGCCCGCAACTCGCTCACCCCAAACCCCGCGTGCTGGGCAGCCAGAGCGCCGTGGTCACGGGGCCTGCCGGCGAAGAAATCCACTGCGACGAATACGGCCGGGTCAAGGTGCAATTCTTCTGGGACCGGGAAGGCCAGGCCGACGAGAAAACCAGCTGCTGGCTGCGCGTCAGCTCCAGCTGGGCCGGCGATCGTTACGGCGCCATCACCATCCCGCGTATCGGCATGGAAGTGCTGGTCACCTTCCTCGAAGGCGACCCCGACCAGCCGCTGGTCACCGGTTGCCTTTACCACGCCGAACACGTGGTGCCCTATGACCTGCCGGCGAACAAGACGCGCAGCGTGTTCAAGACTCTGAGCAGCCCCGGCGGTGGTGGCTACAACGAACTGCGCATCGAGGATCGCAAGGGCGCCGAGCAGATCTACATTCATGCCCAGCGCGACTGGGACGAGAACATCGAACACGACCAGAAGATCCGCGTCGGCAACGAGCGCCACGACACCGTGGAGAAGAACAGCTACACCGAACTGCTGGCCGAGGAACACCTCACCGTCACCGCCGACCGCAAGGTCGAGGTCAAACCGCAGGATCACCTGACGGTGGGCACCGACCAGCACATCAAACTGGGTACCGCACAACTGACCAAGGCGGGCCGCGAGATCCACCTCAAGGCCGGGCAGAAGATGGTCATCGAAGCGGGCATCGAACTGACGCTCAAGGCCGGCGGAAGCTTTATCAAACTCGACCCCGGCGGCATCACCATCAGCGGCCCGTTGACCCGCCTCAACGCCGGCGGCTCACCAGGCAAGGGCTCGGGCATCGGCATCAAACCGCCCGTGCTGCCGGGCATGGCCGATAGCGATAAGGCGGGGAGTTTGTTGGAGCAGGCATTCGCCAATCTGCTCAACCCCCGCAAGAAAGTGAAGAGAACCATGAATTTTTCGGGCTGAACCAAACGATGAATACCAAGATAAAGAGACACCCCTTGCAACACACCGCCCGCCAGGTACTGCTATGCATCCTGTCGTGCGGGTATCTGGCGGGTTGCGCCGCTCTCGAGCTCGACCCCATAACCTACCAGGAAGCCGTCACCCAGTACCAAGAAGGGGGCGGAATCGAGAACTACCGTTGCGCGCTGGTACCGGCCGATGAGCATTACCGGGCGCTGCCCTACGCCCAGCCGATCGCCGTGGAAATCGACGAGGTGCTATTCGTCAAGATCGCCGGCACCGTCCAGGAACTGCAACAGACCGAGATCACCGAGACCGGGGCGGCATACGCCTATGCCGACATGAGTGCCACGCTCACGACCGTCAGGCAGTTCAATCACTCGGAATACAACGAGTCGGATGACCGGTACGTCGACCTCACCTTCGATTCGGACGGCAAGACAGAGACATACAAGACTTTCGGAGCGGCCTGCGGCCTCTGACCGTTCAACACGATTAAAACCCAGGACATGACATGACAAGGCGTCGCTACAAGATCGTTGAAAGTGTTGGAAACCGCATTGAGGACGTGAACCGCTACGAAGACCTCGCTAAGCACCATCCCTCCAAAGGGCGGGAAGCCAACCGAGACTATGAGGTTATCAACGGAAAGCTTGAAGAGGTGCGTTATATCGGTGGGCGCACACTCATCAAGAAGGATTTCGTGCTGCTGGTTGATAGCAGTAACCGATCTGTCCCGGTTCCCAGTCCGTTGTCCGGCTACGCCAAGACCAGCCGCTCCTTCGGCACATTGAAGATCTACGATGCGCCCAGCAACGGCCAGTTGCTCGGGCAAATTCTGCACCTTCATCCTACGTTTAAAGTCAACGATGGCGATGCCATCACTTATGGCCAGCACATAGGCATTCAAGCCACAACGGATAGATCGGGAGACCAGGTAGGCGCCATCCACGTCCATGCCGAGCTTGAGGAAGCCGATTTCAAGCGCTATATCGCCGATATGGTCAGCGGCACCCTCAACCCGGACGAAGAAAATCCGAGCGTTGCCGGTGGCGGTGTAAGCGCAGCCAAGGGTGACTGGTGCTACCCATGCACGGCGCTTACAGGCAATGCGCTGCAACATCTGACCGCATTAAGCAAAGCTAGGGCCGGGTTTTACCCCATCGGTGGAAATGGCCTGTGGCATGGCGGAATCCATCTGGACAAAGGTACCTCCGAAGCCTTCGATCAGAGCCGCGTCAATTGTATGACTCATGGTGAAGTGGTCGCTTATCGCATCAATGACGAGTATCCCGTCAGCACCTACGCCGGCCGGCCACCACTGCAGATCAGGGCGCCGTTTTCCACCGCCTTCGTCCTGGTCAGGCATACGCTGCAGCCCAAGGCCCCGGCAACCACTGACGAGTCGAAACCCAAGCCGCCGAAGCTGACCCTCTACAGCCTGTACATGCACCTCAAGTGCTGGAAGGACTACCGCCAGGACGAGAAGCTGGCGCGACCGACCTTCTGGGGTGCCGGTATCTATACGGTCAACACTCGCAGCGGCGAACTCAATGTCAGGGCCGAAGCCCGCAGCAATGCCTCGATTATCGGCAAGCTCAGCAAGGGCGCCCAGATTCGCGCCTCGGGCGAGGGCACCTTCCTCAAGCTCGAACAGGTGATCAGTGGCAATGACCAGCCCGCCCTCACGCCAAAGGAGGACGGCAGCCTGCCGGGCTATGTCGCGTCTTCCTTCCTGACGTCTCAATCGCAGCCCAAGGCCACGGGCTCGGTGGTGCTTCTCGATCCACCCGTGCCAATAAAGGCCGGCGACCTGATCGGCCATGTCGGCAAGTACCAAAATAAGAGCGACGGTTCACCTCAGGAACTGCTGCATCTGGAAGTCTTCAGTTGTGAAGACGTACCTGCGTTCATCAGCGAAAGCCGTACCTGGGCGCAGAACCTGCCGGTCGAAGAAAAGACCCTGCTCAAGATCCACGCCGGAGCCAGCAAGCTGATCCCTCACCGGGATGACATCAAGAGCGACAATCCGCCGAAACTGAGTGATGAAGGAGACGAGATCGGCGTCGACCTGATCCTGCCGCAGAACCTGCTGGATGCGCTGCCTGCTGAGGCCAGGATCAAGATTCCGGCCAGCAACACGGTAACTGGCTGTTCGCCCGAGACCAACTGGTGGCGCCTCGATGATCTGCTGGCCAACAAGGATGGCCAGCCCATCAATGGCTGGTTGGCAGAACAGGAGCTCATCACCACCCGCCACAGTCCGTGGGAGTGGGAAGGCTTCGATTTTCTCGAGGATACCGATACCCCTAGTTCGGGGCTGGCCTACTACCTCAACGCGGCTCGCCGCTTGTCCGACGACGAGAAGGCCAGCTACCAGGGCGCTATCGACCAGTCCGACAAAGGCCCGGTGCGCAGCCGTCTGTACGACATCATCGACACCAACCGCGACGGCAAGATGACCGCCGAAGAGATTCAGGCGGCACTGGCGAAGCCCTGGCTCGCACAATCCATTTCGCAGCTGGTCACCCGGCACGACAGCGAGTGGTTCTGGGATGTGGCGCGCTGGGACGAACTCGACGACCTGATGGGCCACGCAGCCGATGACCCCAACCAGGACTGGGTCGAAGAGAAGAACCGCATCCAGACCCTGAGCTGGTGGAGCGATGTGGCCGACAGTCTGAAGCTCGATGCGGCGGGCAAGGCCTGGCATTTTCAGCCGATCAACTTGGTGATTATGCAGAACCTCTCTGCAGCCCCGGGAGGCGAACTGATCAGTGCCGAGAACATGAAAAAGATCTTCCCGTCCTCGCAGGAATCCGTACGGGAAGAAGTCAGGACACTGTTCAACAAATACGCCACGTTGTTCGAGGTCAATACTCCAGAGAGGATTTCCCAATTCTTTGCCCAAGTTAAGGCCGAAGTGGGCGACGCACTCGTCGGTAAAGAAGAAAGTCTTTGGTACTCGACGGAGGCTCTTAAGGATAAATTTGCTAGATATTTCAGTCATTATCCCCAGGAGGCAGAGGAGCTAGGGTATAAGCGTATATCGCTGGCACAATACAATGCGCTGCCAGCAAACGTGAAAAGTGGCTACAGAGTCATAAGAGATAAGGCCTATTCACAATTGCCACAAGAAGACGAAATTGCCAAGCGCATATATTGTTGTAGCGTGCCTGGACAGAATTTCCATCTGAATCCTGGTGGTTGTTCTGAAGGACTAGCCTATAAGGGTAAGGGTTTCATTCAGCTGACTTGGAAGGAAAACTACAAAGAGGTCGAGCGCCTGCTAAAGGCTAAAATTCCCAACGAGAACATCAACATCGTTGCCAATCCTGATCAGGTACTTGAAACCAAGTATGGCCTTCTAAGTGCTCTAGGCTTCTGGGAATGGAAAAGGCTGAATGCTAAATCGGGTAATAGCACAACCCATACAAACGAAATTACCAAGATTGTGAACCTGCATACCGATAGTTACGAAAAGCGCAGAGAAAATTTCGAATTTATATACGGAATATTGAAAAGTGACTAATAAACTCAAGGCGTTTATTTTTCCGTTGGCTCTGACTTTGGTCAGCCCTGTGACCTTAGGAGAAACGCTACGTCCCGAAGGCTTGTTATCGCTGAGAGAGTTGCCCATTGAAGAGGGTAGCGCAGACATACAGCGTCTGCAGATTACTGATCGCTCAGGTATGGTACTGGTCGACACGGACAAGGCACTGCCGCTTATTGAGAACGAATACTCGCCCAATAGTTACGACGGCTACACGGCGAAACTGCTTGCCGAGCGTCAGACCAAGATAACTGCCATTGATCTGCAGGGCGAGCGCTACGATCTGCTTTCGCCATCTACCCGATCAGGAGATTACCTGCTGCTGATCACCCGTGAGGAGGGTAATGGTGCCTATAATTTCAACCTGAGATTCAGGTACGACGCCACCGCGAAGTCCTTCGATCTGAACCAAGTTCTTCTGAACGAGAACAACTCCGAGTGCGACCATTCGCTCCTGAGTACCTACTCAATCGACAGGAAGATCCTTGGCGTTATATCGATTGCTAACTTCGATGGCAGACGAGTCTTCGGTGTATTGAAGGAGTTACGTCTGGCGCACCAGACATCGGGTAACATGGCGGAAAAACTGATGCCGGAGACGGTAGCTAGCAATTTCGACGCCGCTCTGAAGGCTTACAAGGTGGGTGACGCACAAGCGCTGAAAACCCTCGTCGGCTACTTCCTCTCGGGCGATGAGGATGGCGACTGCGAGCCCGGCAACTACATCGTCGAGAAATACTACTTCCCGCAAAAGGTCGGCTGGTCGAACGACCTAGGCTTTCTGTTCGAGCAGGCCGGCCATTACCCGGAGGCGGTGGAACTGCTGCAGCACATCACCCGCAAGCATCCGGACAGGGTCGTCGCCTACCTCAACCTGGCGGATGCCTACTGGGCGCTGGGAGAGCGAGAACAGGCCCGGCAAGCCTATGGCCAGTATCATGAGAAGATGACCGCCGCCCAAAAGCAGGCGAGGATTCCACCGCGCGTGCTGGAGAGAAAGTAGCGCGCAGCAATCAGGGCTGCTCTGCGGCCAATGCCTGCTCCAGCGCTACCGCCTCCTTGAACACCTTCTGCTCCACCAACCTCCCATCCTCCAACTGCAACCACAACACTTCGCCCTCGCCGGCCGGATAACGCGGGGCGATGCGGGCGTCGTGGTCGAGGAGGATGCGGTAGTTGTAGTCGCGCATCTTCGGTAGGGCGAAGAGGGTGGCGATGACGCTGGGCATGCGGCTGATGTCGGCGAGGAAGACCGCGTGGCGCTCGTCCAGATAGCCCTTGGGCTTGCCTTCCAGGGCAGCGTTGACCAGTTTGGCGCCGTCCATGTCGCGGGCGACCAGGAGGATGCGGGTCTCGTCATTCAGGGTGTAGGGCGCGTCATGCTGATCGAGCAGCGTCCAGGGTGCCAGGCGCTCGCCTGGCTCGAGAGCCAGCACAGCGGTGGACAGCAGGCAGAGCAATAACAGGGCTGCAGCTTTCATGCGTGCACTCCGGGGCGATCAGTAAAGGTCTTCGTCAGTTACCAGGCGTACTTCGCCCGCGTCCATGGCATAGGCGGCGTCGGCCAGGTCATTGCTGACCTGCTCCACCTTCAGTTCGCCACTGACCCACAGCGGGGCATAGATATCGTCAAGGACGATGCCCTTGGGGTAGCGCACCAGCACCAACTGATTGGGCGGCGGTGGCGGCACGTGGATGCAGGCGCCCGGATAGGGCACCAGGAAGAACAGGGTGCTGTTGCCTTTCTCGTCGTTTTCCAGCGGCACCGGATAGCCGCCCAGGCGGATGGCCTTGCCGTCGAGTTCGGGCACGGTCTTGGCGGAGTACATCACTGCCGGCAGATCCTGATCCTGCTGGCGCAGGCCGCCCTCGCTGTAGAAGGTGCTGTCGCCTTCGGGGGTGTCGTGGCTGATGTCGGGCATTTCCTCGAGGGCCTTGCGGTCTTCGGGTGGCATCAGGTCGAGCCAGTCGGTTTCCGGCAGTTCGGCGTGGGCCAGGCCGGTACAAAACAGTAGGGCGAGCAGCAGGTGGCGCATGGGCTATGGCATCTCGTGGCGGCGTTAACGAGGAGCCGACAAGTCGGCTCCTGACCTGGGCTTGTCAGCCCTTCTTGATCGCGCCGTAGATTACCAGCAGGACGATGGCGCCGATCACTGCGCCGATGAAGCCGGCGGCCTGTCCGGCTTCGTAGATGCCCAGGGCCTGGCCACCGTAAGTGGCCGCGATGGAGCCCCCGATGCCGAGCAGGATGGTCATGATCCAGCCCATGCTGTCATCGCCGGGTTTGAGAAAACGTGCGATCAACCCGACGATCAGGCCGATGAAGATGGTGCCGATAATGCCCATTGGCGTGTCTCCTTGATAAGTGCCGCTCATGCGGCAGGCCCGTCATGGGACAAGTCAATGGGGCTATCAGTTCGCCTCGTCTGGCGGCAGAACGCCATAACGGTGGTAGATCAGGGCAACTTCGCCCTCTTCACGCATGCGTTGCAGCTCAGCGCCAAGGCGGTCGTAGAGTTCGCCTCGGTCGCTGTGGTAGCGCCTCAGCGATGCGCCGAAGTGGTTGCCCAGTACCTGCTGGTGGGTGTAGTGCGCGTAGCTGTAGTCGCGAAAGTTCATGGCCTGGAATTGCGCCTCCATCGGTGCAGCGTCGATCACCGCGATGGTATCCAGGCGCCCAGCCCGGAACATCGCAGCCAGTTGCGCATCGTCGCTGACATAGGCGCGATCGAGCAGGTCATCGCTGTCGAAAGGTTCGAAATAGGCCGTACCACGCTTGCCCCCCAGGGCCAGCTCGTACAAATCCTCGTAACGGCTCAGGCGCGCTTCCTGCCCGGGGCGCACGACGAAGCGCACATGCAGCGGCTGGTTGCCGATGCTGGGCAGGTAGTGGATATAGGCGCGGCGCGCCTCGGTCATGAGCACGCGCGGCACCAGGTCGATGCGCCCGGTGCGCAGATCGTCGAGGCTGCGCAGGAAGGGCGCCTGGCGCCAGTGCAGTTCGACACCGACACGCTGGGCAGCGGTTTCCAGCACGCTGACCAGTGGGCCGCTGGGTAGGCCGTCAACCACGCGCATCTCTGGTGTGCGCTCACGGAAATCGACGCGTAGTACGTCGTCCGCCGCATTGCAGGTCAGCGCGGATATCAGGGGCAGCAGGGCAGACAGGTACTTCATGCGGGACGCTCTTGAATGACTGCCATCATTCAAGAGCGTAGTCGCAACATGCCGGCTCAGCCTTTTGCGATCAATGCCTGTACGGCCTTGATCGCGACATCCAGAGCGGCGCGATCAGCGCTGCGAAGCGTGGCATGCCCGACCTTGCGCCCGGCCTTGAAGGCCTTGCCATAGTGGTGCAGGTGGCAGTCGGCGATGCTGATCACCTGCTCCACCGGCGGTACTGCACCAATGAAGTTGAGCATCGCGCTCTCGCCCAGCTTGGCGGTGGAACCCAGCGGCAGGCCGGCGACGGCGCGCAGGTGGTTCTCGAACTGGCTGCACTCGGCGCCTTCGATGGTCCAGTGCCCGGAGTTGTGCACGCGCGGGGCGATCTCGTTGGCCTTGAGACCGCCGTCGACTTCGAAGAACTCGAAGGCCAGCACGCCAACGTAATCGAGCTTGTCCAGCACGCGGCCGACGTAATCCTCGGCCAGCGCCTGCAGCGGATGATCGGTGCTGGCGACGGACAGGGCGAGAATGCCGCTGTCGTGGGTGTTGTGCACCAGCGGGTAGAAGCGGGTTTCGCCATCACGGGCGCGCACGGCGATCAGCGACACTTCGCCGGTAAAGGGCACGAAGCCTTCGAGGATGCACGGCACGCTGCCCAGCTCGGCGAAGGCACCGCTGACGTCTTCCGGCTTGCGCAGGACTTTCTGGCCCTTGCCGTCATAGCCCAGGGTGCGGGTCTTCATCACCGCCGGCAGGCCAATGCTGGCCACGGCGGCGTCTAGGTCGGCCTGCGACTGGATGTCGGCGAACTCCGGTGTGGGAATGCCCAGCTCGCGGAACATGGACTTCTCGAACCAGCGATCACGGGCGATGCGCAGGGCGTCGGCGCTCGGGTAGACCGGCACGAACTGCGAGAGGAAGGCCACGGTTTCGGCCGGCACGCTCTCGAACTCGAAGGTGACCAGGTCGACCTCGTCGGCCAGCTGGCGCAGGTGATCCTGATCGCCATAGTCCGCACGGATATGCTCGCCGAGCGCCTGGGCGCAGGCATCCGGCGCCGGGTCGAGGAAGGCGAACTGCATGCCCAGCGGGGTACCCGCCAGGGCCATCATGCGGCCCAGCTGGCCGCCACCGATCACACCGATTTTCATAACAAAGCCCCTTTTCAGCAGGTGGCGAGACCAAGCAGTTGAGCGCTGCCCGCAGCGCAGGAAGCGGAGTTTACGCCGGTAAATGCGCATCCCGGGCAGCGCACAGCGTTCACATGCGCCGTGTCGCTGCCCCTGATGGAATGGCTTCAGGCCTCGCGCGGGTCCGGGTTGCTCAGCACGGTATCGGTCTGTTCCTGACGGAACAGCTTCAGCGCCGCATGGAACTGCGGATGCTGGTGACCGAGGATGCTGGCGGCCAGCAGCGCTGCGTTGACCGCGCCGGCCTTGCCGATGGCCAGGGTGGCGACCGGAATGCCGGCCGGCATCTGCACGATCGACAACAGCGAGTCGACACCCGACAGCATGGACGACTGCACCGGCACGCCGAGTACCGGCAGGTGCGTCTTGGCCGCACACATGCCCGGCAGGTGAGCGGCGCCACCGGCGCCAGCGATGATCACCTGAATGCCACGCGCCTCAGCCTCTTCGGCGTACTGGAACAGCAGATCCGGGGTGCGGTGGGCGGAAACCACCTTGACCTCGTGGGGGATGCCCAGCTTGTCCAGCATCTCGGCGGTGTGGCTAAGGGTGGACCAATCGGACTTGGAGCCCATGATCACGCCAACCAGTGCGCTCATCAAAGTGCCTCTTCTCTCGGGCGCCTCGCGGCGCGTCAAAAACCAACAAGCCACGCGGGCGGGCCAGCGTGGCTTGTCATGATTCGTTGGCCGGGTGCGGCCGGCCGAAGGCCGCGCAGTATAACGCAAAGCCACTGCTGGCGGGCAGTGGCGATGACCGTTTGTCATGCAAGCTGTGGCAGAGGGTGAAAACCGCCTAAACCTTGCTCTGGAGCAATGCCGGCGTGGGCTGCGCGCGCACACTGGACAGACACTCGCATGCAAGAGGAACCGCGCATGAACCGGACCATGAAAGCCGCAGTCGTCCACGCCTTTGGTGAGCCGCTGCGTATCGAGGAGGTGAAAACCCCGCTGCCTGGCCCCGGGCAGATTCTGGTGAAGATCGAGGCCTCGGGCGTCTGCCATACCGACCTGCACGCCGCCGAAGGCGACTGGCCGGTAAAACCCAGCCTGCCATTCATTCCCGGCCATGAAGGGGTCGGCTACGTGGCAGCGGTCGGCAGCGGCGTCACGCGGGTCAAGGAGGGCGACCGCGTCGGCGTGCCCTGGCTGTACACCGCCTGCGGCTGCTGCGAGCACTGCCTGACCGGCTGGGAAACCCTGTGCGAGGGTCAGCAGAACACCGGTTACTCGATCAACGGTGGCTACGCCGAATACGTGCTGGCTGACCCGAACTACGTCGGCATTTTGCCGAAGAATGTCGACTTCCTCGAGATCGCGCCGATCCTCTGCGCGGGGGTGACGGTATACAAGGGCCTCAAGGAAACCAGGGCGCGCCCCGGCCAGTGGGTGGCGATCTCCGGTATCGGCGGCCTCGGCCACGTTGCGGTGCAGTATGCCCGCGCCATGGGCCTGCACGTGATTGCGGTGGACGTCGACGACGCCAAGCTGGAACTGGCGCGCAGGCTCGGCGCCAGCTTGACCATCAACGCGCGCAAGGAAAACCCCGCCGAGGTGGTGCAGCGCGATATCGGTGGCGCTCATGGCGTGCTGGTCACTGCGGTGTCCAACGCTGCCTTCGGCCAGGCCATCGGTATGGCGCGTCGGCACGGTACGGTGGCCCTGGTCGGCCTGCCGCCGGGTGACTTCCCCACGCCGATCTTCGATGTGGTGCTCAAGGCCATCACGATCACCGGCTCGATCGTCGGGACTCGCGCCGATCTTCAGGAAGCGCTGGATTTCGCTGGCGAGGGTTTGGTCAAGGCCACGGTGCACAGCGACAAGCTCGACAACATCAATGGCATCTTCGATCAAATGCGCGGTGGGCAGATCGAGGGGCGGGTGGTGCTGCAGTTCTGATTCGAGCAAGGCCGCGGACTGGCAACTTTCCTACAGAACGGACGCGGACGGGCGCACAGATCGCCGCCAGGTGGCGGGCTATACTGTGCGCTCTTCATCCGAACAAGGACGTGTCGTCATGAAACAGTACGTTTCGCTCGTTGCCCTCTCCCTGCTTTCCCTTCAAGCCGCTGCGCTGGATCTGGCCAAGCATCCGCAGGTATTCGATGCCGGCCAGGGCGTGAGCCTGGCGCTGGCCCCTTCCGCTGACGGCACGCAGGCGCTGGTGCAGGTGCGCGGCATCAATCACCCGCTCGACGAAGTGGTGTTCCTTACCGACGTTCGCGAGCTGGGCAACGAGCAGCGCGACTATGGCATCCGTCTCGATGGCCGCGACTACAACCTGCTGAACAAGCGCCGCGCCTGGAGCGGCGAGAGCTACCAGCTCAACCTGCCGAACACCCAGGGCTTCGAGCTCAGCTACAACGAGGACAAGACCAAGGCGCTGAAGCCGAAGGACCTCCTGGCGATTTACCAGAAGCAGGAGAAGGATGGCCTGCAGGCGCGCCTCGCCGCCTTCGACCGCAAGCAGCGTGTTGCCGATTACAGCGCGCGCCTGCAGGAGATCGACGGCGAAGCCTCCAAAGCCTGCGCCACCCCGCTGAGCACCAAGGTGGACTGGAGCGCGATATCCGATGAACAACTGATCGGCCTCAGCGTGCCGAGTTTCTGCGGTGAAGTGGTCAACCAGATGGCCTACCTGTGTGGCAAGGACGACCGCTACAAGGCCGAAGCCAAGACCCTCAAGGGCGTCGACTGCCGTTTCGGCGAAAGCATGAAGTTGCGCGAGCAGGACGGCCAACTGCAGTTCACCACCCTCAAGGATGAACCGAATCAGGGCGACTTCATCAACGCCATTCTGCGTAATCGCTGACCAAGATCCCCGCCTTCGGGCGGGGCCTCACCCCTCATTGTCGAGCAGTTCGAATGCCGTCAGGCGGTCGATCCCCTGGCCCATGAACAGGTTGAAGGGCCGGCCAACTTCTACCGCGAGGTCGGCACAGCGCTCGTGATAGCCGTCGCCCAGCAGCGTGTTCTGCCCGATCAGCACGTATTTGCCCATGCTGCCGATCTCGAATACCAGTTTCTTGATGGGGCTGGTCAGGTAGTCATCGTTGTCGATGATCACCTCTACCTGACGTTCGTCCACGGCCTTTTGCAACTGCGGATCGCTGAAGCGCAGCCTGGCTGGAATGCGTACGTTCTCCGAGTCCAGCGCGATCTCGCCCATGCTGCCCGGATGCTCTTCATCGCCCCAGTTTCGGGCGCGTTGAAAACTCAGCGCGGGCAGTTGCTCATTCAGCTTCACCTCGATACGGCAGAACACTTCCTCCAATGAAGAAGGCCGGCCGAACGCGCTGAGGTTCTCTTGCTTGACCATGAAAGGCTGGCCCTGGGCGGTGAACGAGGTGCGCAGCGGCATCGGCAGCTCGCCTTCGATGCCGGTGATCTCGAGGGTGGCCGGCCAGTGTTCTCGGGCCTGCAGGATCGGAGTGAAACGCGCGGTCAGGGCTTCACGCTGCACAGGCTCCAGTGGCTCGGACTGCAGCCTGACCATGAGCGCCTGTTCATCACCATCGACCAGGCTGTAACGCAGATGGCCCGGACGATAACCCAGCTCCTGGAAGAGCCGCTGCAGGCTATCGAGATAGGTGCCTTTTATGCCGGCGCCTTCACGAATGGATTCGTCGAATCGCAGTTTGACCTGGGGCTCTTGTCCGCAGGCGGCGAGTAGCAGGCAAGCGGGCAGCAACGCGGTACGCAGCAGGGATCGCATAGGATTTCTTCCTTGAAAACGGCAGCGGACTTTAGCACGCCCAAACTCTGGCTGACCTTGCGCCAGTACACGACGCAGGCCTGAACGCATCGGGATGTGAAAAGTGCAAGGCATGTTTTTTGCGTTCTTTTGCGCATCTGCACCGACGGAACGCATCATGCTGCACGCCCCACTGACCACCCTGCATGTGGTTTCCCTGATCCTCCAGCGCTTCGCCGAGCAGCCCGAACTACGCCCGCAATTGCTGGCTGGGAGCGGCATTGGTGCGGCTGATCTGGACAATGCCGACGCGCGCATCACCCGGGTGCAGGAGCTGCAGGTGTGCGCCAATGCCCTGGCCTTGCGTGCTGACCTGGGGCTCGACCTGGGGCGCAGCCTGCATGTTTCCTCCTATGGGCTGCTGGGTTACGCCGCGCTCTCGGCTGCCACCTTTGGTGACGCCTGGCGTCTGTTGCTGCAGTACCCGGCGCTACTCGGCACCTATTTTCGCCTCGACATGCAGGTGGAAGGTGAGCTGGCCTGGATCTGCGCCAGCGGTTACCGCGATGCCGAGGCACTGGAAGTCTTCAACGTGGAGATGTGCCTGGCCTCGCTGAAGCTGATCGGTGACGAACTGCTACGCCAGCCGCTGTCATTGGAAGGCGCCGAGTTCACCTACGCTCGGCCAGACTACGTCTCGCGCTATGCGCAGAGCTTTCCCTGCCCGCTGCGTTTCTCGGCACAGCGCAATGCCTTCGCCTTTCCCGCCGCGTTGCTGGAGCGCCGGCTGCCGCTGGCCGACAGCGTGACCCACGGCGACATGGTGGAACGCTGCCGCCGTCTGAACGCCGAGTTCAGCAGCCGCCAGGCCTGGCTGGAGCGGGTGCGCCAGTTGCTCGCCGCGCAGTTGGCCGAGCCGCCGGGGCTGGAGAACCTGGCGCAGCAGATGCATTGCTCGCCGCGTACCCTGCGCCGTCACCTGCAGGAGTTGGGCACCAGCTACCAGGGCTTGCTCGACGAGCTGCGCTTCGAGCGCGCCAAGGCGCTGCTCAGCGAGGAGCAATGGCCGGTGTATCGCATCGCCGAGGTGCTCGGCTTCAGCGAGACGGCCAGTTTTCGCCATGCTTTCCAACGCTGGAGCGGCGTGCCGCCAAGCCGCTTTCGCGCCTGAGACGAGCGATGGCATTCGCGGCTGAAGCCGCTCCTACAAGAGCGGCAACTCACACCTCCGTAGGAGCGGCTTTAGCCGCGATAAAAGCTCGCCGCTGAAGCGCCTCCCACAGGTATCGCTCATTCCTCCGCCTGCACGTTGCGGTACATCTGCAGCCGCGCTGCTTCATGCAAGCCACGGCTCAGCGCCAGCAGGCGCTGGAACTCTTGCGGGTGGCGCTCGGCGACGTTATCGCGCGGCGTCGGCGAGCGCAGGTCGTGCAGGGTCGGCGAGCTGCCGTCGTGCTGCATCTGCACGAGGAAGTCACGGCTCACCGCGCCGATCACCGGGAAGGTGCCTTCCTGCAGCACGAGCGGCACCACGCGTTCGCCTTCCGGCGCAGGTAATTGCAGATCGCGACCGAGGCCACCGTTGTCGAAGGGCACGCCGACCAGCCCGGCAACGGTCGGTAGCAGGTCGGCCAGGCCCACGGCTTCGTCGAACTCGCGCGGCGCCAACCATTTCGGTGCATGAATCAGCAGCGGCACGTTGTTGCTCTCCAGCCCCAGTTGCTCGAAGGCTGGCGCCATGTGCGGGATCTGGCTGATGCGGGTGTTGTGGTCGCCGAAGAAGACGAAAATGGTGTCGTCGTAAAAACCCTGCTCCTTGGCCAGCTCCATCAGGCGGCCGATATTGAAATCCAGCAGACGCACCGCGTTGTACTGCTCGACGCTGCGCGAGCCGGCCTGCTGCACCTGCTCCAGCGGCAGGTCGAGCGCCTCGAAGCCGTCGTTGTCCTTGGGGATGGTGAAGGGCCGGTGGTTGCCAGAGGTTTGCAGGTAGGCGAAGAACGGCTTGTCCTTTGGCAGTGCGCCGAGAATCTGCGAACTCTCCTTGAAGAAATCCAGGTCGGAGATACCCCACACGTCCACCTGCGGCGACTGCCAGTGGCGTTCCTCATAGAGTTGCACGCCGTCGATACTCTGGCGGATCAGCGCATTGATGTTGGCCCAGCCGGCGTTGCCGCCGATCATGTAGAACTTCTCGTAGCCTGGCAGGGCGTTGATCAGCGTGCGTTGACGGGCGATCAGCGGGTTGCGCGTCGCCGTCTCCTGGCGTGATACATCGGGGATACCGGTGATGCTCGCCCACACCGTCTTGGCGGTGCCGGTGACCGGCACGTAGAAGTGGCGGAAGAACCAGCTCTCCTTAGCCAGACGATCCAGATTCGGCGTCGGGTTCAGCGGGTTGCCATAGGCGCCCACGGCGCTGGTGCCGAGGGATTCGAGCATGACGAAGACCACGTTGGGCGGGCGCTCGGCCTGGATGCGGTGCGCCTGCAGCGGCTGGTGGCGGAAGAAGTTCAGCGCCTGCGCATCGCGCTCGCTGACCCCCAGGTAATCGGCCACCACCTGGTAATGCTCGCGCGTGGCGGCCTCGTCGAAGGCGGCGGGTTCGAGCTTGAGGGTGTCGAAGAGAAACAGCGCCGGATTGATCCCAAGCGCGCCGATCTGGCTGTTGCCGCTGTAGAAGGCGTCGCTCCAGCGCAGCGGCACCGGGTTCTCCAGGTTCAGCGCGCTGGCGCGGCCGAGCAGGCCGAAGAAGACCAGCACGCCCACCACCGCCGCACCGCCGATTGCCGGCAACACGCCGACTCGTTGTGCTTGCGGTCGATCCAGGGTGACGCGCTCCAGGCGCAGCAGCGCCCAGGCCCACAGCGCCACACCCGCCAGCCAAGCCAGGGTTATCCACAGCACCGGGTAGGTCTGCCAGAGCATGCCGGCGGAGATCTGCGCATCACCGGCAAAGCGCAACACCGTGGCGTTGAGGCGCACGCCCAGGTAGGCGTAGTGGCCGAAGTCGATGATGTAGAGCAGGCCTAGCGCGGCCACGGCCAGCAGCAGATAGCCGCGCAGCAGCCAGCGCACCGCGCGAAAGCGCGCCAGGCGCAGCCTGGGCAAGGCCAGCAGGATGCCTGCCGGCAGCATCAGCAGCAGGGCCAGGCGCAGGTCGAAGCGCAGGCCGATGCCGAGCGTGGGCAGCACATCCGGTTCGCTGATGCTTTCGACAGCGGAAAAGCCCAGCAGAAACAGCCCGCGCAGGGCGGCGAAGAGTACGAACAGCAGCGCCGTCAGGCCTGCCAGGTAATGCAGGCGGCGTGATTTCAGCCAGCTCATGCGAGTTTCCTTGTCGGTCGGGCCAGCAGCCAGCGCACAGCGGCGCTCAGCAACGCGCCCAGGCTGTAGAGGGCCAGGTAGGGGTCGATCAGGTAATCCCAGTAGTTTTCCGAGGCGCCCAGGCGCAGGGCGAAGGCCAGGGTCGCCAACACCAATGTCAGTGCGCCGAGCCAGCTGCGTTGGAGGATCAGCACCGCGCACAACAGGCCCAGCACCAACAACATGGGCCGGGGTTCGAAGCCCAGCTGGTACGGGTCGGCATAGCTCAGGCCCAACGCCGCCGGGTAGAGCAGCACGGCCAGGCCGGCGAACAGCGCCAGGCTGGCCAGGCGATCACGGGCACCGGCGTGCGACAGGCCAAAACGGCATAGCGTCGCCCAGCCAAGCAGCACCAGGCTGGCCACCGACAGGTCGCCGATATAAGTGCGCAACTGCAGTGCCAGGCTGATGCCTTGGACCGGCACCAGGCTGAGCAGCAGGCAACCCGCCAGCAGGATGCCGCGCTGCGTCGCAGTGCGCGTCAGGCGCGCGAAGATCAGGAATGCGAGCAGGGTGAAGGCCAGATGCGGCAGCCAGAAATCAGTCATGTGGGCGGCGCTCCGAGAGCCAGGCCTCGTTGAAGCTCAGGTGCTTGATGAACATGTCGTTCCACGAATACACCAGGTGGTAGGCGCCTTCGCGGTCACGAGTGAAGTAGGGATATTCGTAATCGAAGGTGCAGCCCTCGGCGCTGCACATGCGCGCGCTCACTCGTTCGAGGAACTGCGCCTGCTGCTCCGGCTTGCCGCCGCTGGCGCGGAATTTTTCACTGACCACGGCCGGGAATTCGTCTTGCGCAATCGGTTCGCCCCAGGGGTTGGGGCTTTCGTCGAGCTCGCCGAGAGTGCGCCAGTTGGCCAGGTTGGCGTCGGTGGCATAAAGGGTCAGGCGAAAGCGCCCGTCTTCGAGGTCGTTCATCGCCACCAGCAAGCTGCCGTCCGGGCGACCGACCGCCGCCAGGGACGAGTTGGGGTTGCTCGGCTCCACCGGCTGCGGATGGCTCCAGCTGCGCCCGGCATCCTCGCTGTAGCTGGCCAGCACGCGGTGATGCTCCTCGCCGGCATAGCGCAAAAGGGCCACGGCGCGGCGTTCGTCCAGCGCCACCACGGTCGGTTGCAGAGAATCTCGCCCCTTGCCGATGCGGTACTTGCCCAGCACTTCGCCGTTCGCGCTCAGGTGCAGGTACTCGGGAAACTTGCCGAGAAACTCGTGATACACCGGCAGGCCGATGCTGCCGTCGGTGTGGAACACCGGCGCGGCGCGCACCAGGGTGCTGATGTTGAGAAAGGGGCTGGTGACCAGTTGCCGGGGCGCCGACCAGGTGTCGCCGAGGTCGTCAGAAACCATGGCATTGACCGCGCTGCCGGCCCAGCCGCCGAGCGACACCGAGACGTAGAACAACCACAGGCGGTTGTCCGGCGCCAGGCTGATCACCGGATTGCCCAGCTTGCGGATGTGCTTGCCGACCGCGCGCTGGGTCGACTCGCGGCTGGCCAGCACACGCTCGGCGCTCCACTGGCCGCTGCTGGCATCGAAGCGCGCGGCGCGGATCTGTACGTCGGCGGCGCCTTCGCGAGTACCGGCGAACCAGGCTGCCATCAGATCGCCGCCGGGCAAGCCGGTGATCGAGGCGGAATGGACGAAATCCTCCAGATCGGAGGAGGCGAAGTGCGCGGCCATGGCCGGTGACGCATCGGCTGGCGCCGTTAGCTGGCTGGCGAAGGGCGCCAGCGCGTGTGGGCCAGCGCCGAACCAGGCGCAGGCGAACACCGTGGCAGCGCCCAGCAGCAGGGCGCATGTCTTGAGGGTCGAGGTCATGTTCGGTGGTTCAGGGGTGTCTGGGCGAAGCCAGGTGCGAGCTGGCGACTTCTTCTACCGGGCGGGCATCGACCGGGTCGTAGTAGATCTCCAGCTTGCGGCCGTTGGCATCGAAGCCATAGATCTCGTAGCAATTGCCGGGGGTGATGCGGAACTTGGTGATCTGCACGCCCTGGCGCTTCATCTGCTCGCGGAACTGCGACTCGGGCATCCAGGCGCTGCGGTCTTGCCGAGCGCAGTCGGTATCAGCGAGTGCGGCGCTGGATAGTGCAAGCAGTGCGAGCATCGTCAGGGCGCGAACGGGGCGGCGGGCCGGTGTCGACATGCTCGGCATCCTTTGGCGTGGCTGATGGTAAGGGGCTTGGCCCCAGGCAGGTTGCCACCATCGGCCGCCAGGCTTAAGGAAAGCTTAAGCATCACGGGTTGTTACATTTACCTGCCGCGGGTGGTGGGGAGATTCATGGCCTACCCTCCCTGGCGGCGACCCGGCGGGCAGCGTCGCTACGCGCTGTTAAAAAATCGCTCTCGGCCATTTTTTGGCCATTTCGATCCCCTTTTGGCCGTTGCCAGCGTTCTCGATTCGCTGCCAGCGGGCGAACAATGCAGGCACAACAACGAGCCTGGAGCGCTTTGCATGCTCACCTACTACAGCGACGACCACCACCTGCACCATGGCAAATGCGAGCTGATCGACGGGCAGCTGATGCCCTGCTTCGAGAAGCCGCAGCGCGCCGACCACATCCTTGCGCGCGTCAAGGCTCGCCAGCTCGGCGAAGTCCGCGCGCCCAAGGATTTCGGCCTGGCGCCCATCGAGCGCATCCACAGCAAGGCCTACCTGGAATTCTTCAAGGGCGCCTGGGCGCGCTGGCAGGAGCAGGGCGGCAAGGGCGATCTGCTGCCTTTCACCTGGCCGGCGCGCACCCTGCGCCGGATGATCCCCAATGACCTGCACGGCCAGCTCGGCTACTACAGTTTCGATGGCGGCGCGCCGATCACTGCCGGCACCTGGCAGGCCGCCTACAGCGCTGCCCAGGTCGCGCTCAGCGCCCAGCAGGAGATTGCCAACGGCGCCCACAGCGCCTTCGCCCTGTGTCGTCCGCCAGGCCATCATGCCGCCGGCGACCTGATGGGCGGCTACTGCTACCTGAACAATGCCGCCATCGCCGCACAGGCCTTCCTCGACCAGGGCCGCAAGAAAGTCGCCATCCTCGATGTCGACTACCACCACGGCAACGGCACCCAGGACATCTTCTACCAGCGCAGCGACGTGCTGTTCGCCTCCATCCACGGCGATCCGGCCGAGGAGTTCCCGTTCTTCCTCGGTTATGCAGACGAACTGGGCGAGGGCGCCGGCGAGGGCTACAACTTCAACTATCCGTTGCCCATGGGCAGTTCCTGGGACACCTGGAACGCCGCGCTGGAACAGGCCTGCCAGCGCATCGCCGACTACGGCGCCGCGGTGCTGGTGGTGTCGCTGGGCGTGGACACCTACATGGAAGATCCGATCTCGCAGTTCAAGCTCGACAGCCCGGACTACCTGGCCATGGGCCGACGCATCGCCGCGCTGGGCCTGCCGACGCTGTTCATCATGGAAGGCGGCTACGCCGTGGAGGCCATTGGCGTCAACGCGGTCAACGTGCTGGAAGGCTTCGAAGGCGCCTGATCGGCGATCAAATCTGCCAAAACAAGAGCAACATTTCAGGGGTGAGAAACGATGAAAGCCATCAAACAGATGCTCGGCGTCGCCCTGTGCAGCGCCACCCTGCTCAGCGGCGCGGTGCAGGCCAAGGAGCTGCGCGTATACAACTGGGCCGACTACATCCTCCCGGAGGTGCCCAAGGACTTCCAGAAGGAGTCCGGCATCCAGATCACCTGGGACACCTTCGAGACCAACGAGGCGCTGGAAGCCAAGCTGCTCACCGGCAACTCCGGCTATGACCTGGTGATCCCGTCCAACCAGTTCCTCGAAACCCAGATCAAGGCCGGCGTATTTGCCCCGTTGGACAAGTCCAAGCTGCCCAACTGGAAGAACCTCGACCCGGTGCTGCTCGGCCTGCTGGAGAAGAACGACCCGGGCAACCAGTACGGCGTGCCCTACATGTACGGCACCGTGCTGATCGGCTACAACCCGGACAAGGTCAAGGCTGCGCTCGGTGACGACGCGCCGGTCAACAGCTGGGACCTGGTGTTCAAGCCCGAGTACATGGAGAAGCTCAAATCCTGCGGCGTGGCCATGCTCGACTCGCCCACCGAGATCATCCCCATCGCCCTGCACTACCTGGGCCTCGACCCCAACAGCGCCAACCCGGCCGACTACGACAAGGTCACCGAACTGCTGCTCAAGGTGCGCCCCTACGTGGCCTACTTCCACTCCGCCAAGTACATGACCGACATCGCCAACGGCGACATCTGCGTGGCCATCGGCTACTCCGGCAGCTTCTACCAGTTCGCCAACCGCGCCAAGGAAGCCGGCAATGGCGTGACGATCAACTGGCGTCTGCCGAAAGAAGGCGCGCCGATCTGGTTCGACACCTGGGCCATCCCCAAGAGCGCGCAGAACGTCGACGAGGCGCATGCCTTCATCAACCACCTGCTCGAACCCAAGGTGATCGCGCCGATCAGCGACTTTCTCGGCTACCCCAACCCCAACGTGCCGGGCATGCAGCTGGTGGGCGCGGAAATCGCCGACGACCACGACCTGACCCCGACGCCGGAGCTGCAGAAGTCGCTGTACGTGGTGCAGCCGCTGCCGCAGAAGATCGAGCGGGTGCGTACGCGCGCCTGGACGTCGATCAAGTCGGGTAAGTGAGCGGCCCTGAAAGCTCGCGGCTGAAGCCGCTCCTACGGAACACCGCACAAGCTGTAGGAGCGGCTTCAGCCGCGAATGCCTTACCCGCAGGGCGCTCAGCCACCCACCTCCCCCGTCTCCAGCTTGCGCCAGAGCAAACGCACCGCGGCCTTGCGTACCAGGGCGCAGCGGTACAGGCGGATTTCCAGGGGGATCTGCCAGTGCTCGCCGCCGCAGATGGCCAGCTCACCGCGGGCCAGTTCGGCGGTGACCGACAGCCGTGGCACCCAGGCCACGCCCATGCCCTGCAGGGCCATGCTCTTGAGGCTGTCGGCCATGGCGGTTTCGTACACCGTGGTCGAGCGTAGGGCGCGCTGGCGCAGCAGCAGGTTGACCGAACGGCCGAGAAAGGCGCCAGCGCTGTAGGCCAGCAGAGGCACGCTCTGCCCGCCGTCGAGGTCGAACAGCGGCGCGCCGGATTCGCTCACCGCGCACACCGGCAACATCGAGGTCGCGCCCAGGTGCAGCGAGGGGAATATTGCCGGGTCCATCTGCAGCGCCGCGTCGGGGTCGTAGTAGGCAAGGATCAGGTCGCAGGCGCCTTCACGCAGTGAATGCACCGCTTCGCCGACGTTGGTCGCCACCAGGCGGGTGGTCAGGGGCAGGCCTTCGCGGCGCAGGCGGGCGATCCATTCCGGGAAGAAGCCCAGGGTCAGCGAGTGGGCGGCAGCAATCGACAGCATTTCGCCCTGCTGACCTTCCAGGTTGTGCAGGTGGCGCACCACTTCGCCGAGCTGCTCGACCAGGCTGCGCGCGGTGACCAGAAACAGCCGGCCGGCCTCGGTGAGTTCGACGGGCGTGCAGGAGCGGTCGACCAGGGTCAGGCCGAGCATGCCTTCCAGGCTGCGGATGCGTCGGCTGAACGCCGGCTGGGTGACGAAGCGCTTTTCCGCGGCCTGGGAGAAGCTGCGGGTGGCGGCCAGGACGATAAAGTCCTCCAGCCATTTGGTTTCCAGGTTCATCGCAGGCTCCCGAGGCTTGCACGAGGCGTAGGGTGGGTTAGCGACGCTGAACGCGGTCCGGCAGACGCAACTGCCGTGGTGCGTCGCGTAACCCACCAGACGATGGTGGGTTACACCGCGTCTCGAACGACGTGATGTTCGGCAATGGCAGCATGCGGCTAACCCACCCTACGTTTGCCGCTATCCCGCAGTCACATCGACATTATGCCGATTGTGCATAGGGCAGCAAGTAACGGCATTGGTAGCGAGACGGTCGGGGCCCCTATTCTATGGGCATCGCGGCACTCGCCGCATTTCCCAAGAGCCATCGCTATCATGTCCTCTGCTGCATCTGTTCGCGTCGAAAAAGACCTGCTCGGCACCCTCGAAGTCCCTGCCGATGCCTATTACGGCATCCAGACCCTGCGTGCCGTGCAGAACTTCCGCCTGTCCGGCGTGCCGCTGTCGCATTACCCGAAGCTGGTGATCGGCCTGGCCATGGTCAAGCAGGCTTCGGCTGACGCCAACCGCGAACTGGGTCATCTGTCCGCCGCCAAGCACACGGCGATCAGCACCGCCTGCGCACGCATCATCCAGGGCGAGTTCCACGAGCAGTTCGTGGTCGACATGATTCAGGGCGGCGCCGGCACCTCGACCAACATGAACGCCAACGAGGTCATCGCCAACATCGCTTTGGAGGCCATGGGCTTTGAGAAGGGCCAGTACCAGCACCTGCACCCGAACAACGACGTGAACATGGCGCAGTCGACCAACGACGCCTACCCGACCGCCATCCGCCTCGGCCTGCTGCTCGGCCACGACAGCCTGCTCGGTGCGCTGGACAAGCTGATCCAGTCGTTCGCCGCCAAGGGTCTGGAGTTCGGCCACGTGCTGAAGATGGGTCGCACCCAGCTGCAGGACGCCGTGCCGATGACCCTCGGCCAGGAATTCCGCGCCTTCGCCACCACCCTCGGTGAAGACCTGCAGCACTTGAAACTGCTGGCGCCGACCCTGCTCACCGAAGTCAACCTGGGCGGTACCGCGATCGGCACCGGCATCAACGCCGACCCGAAATACCAGGCCCTAGCGGTCAAGCGCCTGGCGATCATCAGCGGTCACCCGCTGACTCCGGCTGTCGACCTGATCGAAGCCACCAGCGACATGGGCGCCTTCGTGCTGTTCTCCGGCATGCTCAAGCGCACCGCGGTCAAACTGTCGAAGATCTGCAACGACCTGCGTCTGCTCTCCAGTGGCCCGCGTACCGGCATCAACGAGATCAACCTGCCGGCGCGTCAGCCGGGCAGCTCGATCATGCCGGGCAAGGTCAACCCGGTGATCCCCGAGGCGGTCAACCAGGTGGCCTTCGAGGTTATCGGTAACGACCTGGCCCTGACCATGGCGGCCGAAGGTGGCCAGCTGCAGCTGAACGTGATGGAGCCGCTGATCGCCTACAAGATCTTCGACTCGATCCGCCTGCTCACCCGCGCCATGGATATGCTGCGCGAGCTGTGCATCGACGGCATCACCGCCAACGAGGCGCGCTGCCGTGAACTGATGGAAAACTCCATTGGTCTGATCACCGCGCTGAACCCCTACATCGGCTACGAGAACGCCACCCGCATCGCCAAGGTCGCTCTGGACAGCGGGCGCGGTGTGCTGGAGCTGGTGCGCGAAGAGCAGCTGCTGGACGAGGCCACCCTGGCCGACATCCTGCGCCCCGAGAACATGATTGCCCCGCGCCTGGTTCCGCTGCAGGGCTGATTGATCGAATGACACGCGCCGCCCCTTTGGGCGGCGTGTTCATTTCCGCCCTCGAGCCTGTTCATGGGGCGGCACCGCTGAAGGCCGCGCAGACGGCCCCACAACAACGACAATCCGGGTGTACAACCACATGAGTCAGAGCAACACCGCTTCCTCTTCCTTCCTTGCGCGCGTGCCGTTGTGGCAGCAGATCCTCGTCGGCCTGGTGCTCGGTGTGGTCGTCGGCATGCTGTTCAAGAGTCTCGCCCTGGGGCTGGCGCCGGTCGGCGCGCTGTTTCTCAACGCGATCAAGATGCTCATCGTGCCGCTGGTGTTCGTCTCCCTGGTGGCGGGCATCACCGCCATGAGCGACAGCGCCAAGCTTGGCCGCATCAGCGTCAAGACCATCGCCATCTACCTGATCACCACTGCCTTCGCGGTGAGCATCGGCCTGGCATTCGGCACCCTGTTCAGCCCCGGTGAAGGCATGAACATGGTTGTCAGCGGCAGTGAAGAGGCCAAGCAGGCGCCCTCGCTGGTGCAGATCCTGGTGGGCCTGGTACCGACCAACCCGGTGACCGCCTTCGCCGAAGGCAACATCCTGCAGATCATCGTCTTCGCCATCGCCCTGGGCGTGAGCATGAATCTGGTTGGCGAAAAGGCTGCGCCGGTGGTCCGTCTCTTCGACAGCCTGGCCGAGGTGTTCTACAAACTCACCGACCTGGTGATGCGCTTCGCCCCCATCGGCGTGTTCGCGTTGATCGCCGGTGTGGTCGCCTCCCATGGCATCGAGGTGCTGCTGCCGCTGGCCGGGGTGATCGGGGTGATCTACCTGGCCAGCATCGCCCATATGCTGCTGATCTACGGTGGTCTGATCGGCGGCCTGGCGCGTCTCAGCCCGCTGCGTTTCTTCCGCGGCATCGCCCCGGCGCTGGCAGTGGCCTTCAGTACCTCGAGCAGCTCCGGCACCCTGCCGGTGTCCATCGAGTGCGCGCGCAAGAACCTCGGTGTGTCGCAGGGCGTAGCCGGCTTCGTGTTGCCGGTGGGCGCCACCATCAACATGGACGGCACCGCGATCTACCAGGGCGTGCTGGCGCTGTTCATCGCCCAGGCCTTCGGCATCGACCTGAATGCCGGTCAGTACCTGATGATCATCCTCTCCGCCACCCTGGCTTCGGTCGGCACCGCCGGTGTGCCCGGCGCCGGTCTGATCATGCTCGGCCTGGTGCTGACCTCGGTCGGCCTGCCGCTGGAAGGCGTGGCGCTGATCGCCGGTATCGACCGCATCCTCGACATGGCGCGCACCACGGTGAACGTCGCCGGCGACCTGATGACCACCACCCTGGTGGGCAGCAGCGAGAAGGAGCTGGATCGCGAGATCTACAACAGCGACAACGCTGCCTGAGCAACCGCTTTCATAGGAGGCCTTCACCAGCCTCAACCTTCAGGGATGGCCTCGGCCATCCCTTTTTTGTGGCCTGCCATCCCTGGCGGCCACCCTTGGGCGCCTCTAAAAACTACCTGCGTTGTCATCGCTGCGTTGAAAGCAGGCTCAGAATGCTCATTTACAACACGTAAAGTCGAGCGCGACTCCGACCGTTTTTCGCCTGTTTTTGCGGGGCCGCCATCGGTATTGCGCTGACCGCCTCGCCAACGTTTTTAGAGGCGCCCCCTTCGGGCCGTCGCAAGCGACGTCAAAACCTGCTCCCGGCAGTTTTTTGTCTGCCATTCAAGGGTGGCTGCCGTAGCGTGCGCCGCGCGTACCGCCGATTGGCCTGCGTTACAGCCTCCAGGCCCGACGTAGCGTCTGCACCGCCTCGATGATCTGCGCCTCGGGCACCGCCGCAAAACCCAGCACCAGCCCGGCGCGGGCGTCCTCAGCCGTTTCACTGGCGGGCAGCCAGTAGTCGCTCAAGGGGTTCATCTCGATGCCGGCTGCGCGGGCGGCGCCGATCAGCTCACGCTCACGGGCCAGGCTCTCGACCCTGATGCTCAGGTGCAGACCGGCTTCCACGGCCGGCAACGGCGCACATCCGGGAATCGCCTGCGGCCAGGCCGTGAGCAAGGCGTCACGGCGGCTGCGCGCCGCCTGACGCATGCGCCGCACATGGCGCTGGAAGTGCCCGGCAGCGATAAATTCGGCCATCACTGCCTGGGTGCCGACCTCCGAGTGGCGTATCTCCAGCGCCTGGCGCCTCGCGAAGCTTTCGGCCAGCGCGGGCGGCAGCACCATATAGCCCAGGCGCAGTGCGGGAAAGGCGAGCTTGCCGAAGGTGCCGATGTAGATCACCCGCTGCTGCTCGTCCAAAGCTGCCAGCGGTGCGAGCGGGGTGCCGCTGTAGCGGTACTCGCCGTCGTAGTCGTCCTCGATGATCCAGCCATTCACGCGCTTGGCCCACTCCAGCAAGGCCAGGCGTCGCGGCAGCGACAGGGTGACGCCGGTGGGGTACTGGTGCGCGGGCGTGACATAGGCCAGCCGGCAATCGTTCAGACGCTGCAGGGCGTCGACGTCCAGGCCGTCATGGTCCACCGGCACGCCGCACAGCTGCGCGCCGGCCACGGCGAAGGCATGGCCCGCCGCGCGGTAGCCGGGGTTTTCAATGGCCACACGGTCGCCCGGTTGAATCAGCAATTGCGCGCAGAGGCTGATGGCCTGCTGCGAGCCGCAGGTGATCAATATCTGCTGCGCCTCGCAGGTCAGGCCGCGGCTGTTGCGCAGGTAGGCGGCGATGAGTTCGCGCAGCTGCAGGTCGCCAGCGGGGTCGCCATAGCCGAGTCGTGCCAGCGAGGGTTTGCGCCAGAAGCGCGCCTGCAGACGTGCCCAGGTCTCGAAGGGGAACAGGTCGAAAGCCGGCACGCCGATACGAAAGGCGCGCGGTGCGCCCGCGGCGGGCATCGCCAGGTGATGGTTGTGCAACAGCTGCATTGCCGGGCTGGCCGCTGCCGGGGCGACGGCTGCCACCGGGGCAGGTCGATGGCGCGTCAGCTCGGCGACGTAGGTGCCATCGCCGACCCGCCCGGCCACGTAGCCCTCGGCATACAGCTGGTCCAGCGCGCGGGTCACGGTGTTGCGCGAGATGCCGAGCAGGGTGGCCAGCTCACGGCTTGCCGGCAGGCGCGTGCCACTGGCCAGGCGGCCATCGAGGATGCGCTCGCGCAAGGCCTGGTAGAGCTGGCGCGCCAGGCCCTGACCGGGCTGCAGATGAATGCCGGAAAGGTCGAATGGCAAGGCGGGCGAGCGTTTCATGATGGGTAGATTGGCTCTATCAAAGTCGTCGGTAATGGACCTTACGTCAGGCCAATATCCTGCCTAGCATGGCCCCATCACGCCAGGAGAAAACGTCATGTACTGCCCCGCCGCCTTTCGCCAGGACGATCTGCCCAGCCTGCACGTGCAGATACAGGCCAGTGGACTGGCCATCGTGACCAGCGCTGGCGCACAGGGCCTTCAAGCCAGCCATCTGCCGCTGTTGCTTGAACCTGGCGAAGGCGAGCTCGGCACCCTGTACGGCCACTTCGCCCGCGCCAATCCGCACTGGCGTGACCTGGCCAGCGGCGCCGAGGCGCTGGTTGTGTTCAGTGGGCCGGACGCCTACGTGCACCCTGGCTGGTACCCGGCCAAGGCCGAGCACGGCAAGGTGGTGCCGACCTGGAATTACATCGCCGTGCATGCCTGGGGCCGGGCCGAGGTGTTCGACGAGCCGGAGCGCCTGCTGCAACTGGTCAGCCGCCTCAGCGACCGTCACGAACAAGGGCGCCCGCAGCCCTGGGCTGTCAGCGATGCGCCGCGCGATTACATCGACGCCATGCTGCGCGCCATCGTCGGCTTCGCCCTGCCGATTCGCCGACTCGAAGGTAAATGGAAGCTCAGCCAGAACCGCTCAGCCAGCGATCAGGCCGGCGTGCGCACCGGCCTGGCAACGTCCAACAACCCGCGCGACCACGAACTGGCGGCGCAGATGAATCCCACCGACTGATCACCGAAGGAAGGCCATCATGCTCGACATTCGCCCCATCACCGCTGCCGATCACGCCGCCTGGTTGCCGCTCTGGCAGGCTTACCAGCGTTTCTACCAGGCCGAGATCCCAACCGAGACCAGCGCCCTCACCTGGCAGCGCTTTCTCGACCCGGCCGAGCCGATGCACGCCGCCCTGGCCTGGCAGGACGGCGAGGCGGTCGGTCTGGTGCACTTCATCTATCACCGCAGTTGCTGGACGAGTGGTGACTACTGCTACCTGCAGGATCTGTTCGTCGCCGAGCACATTCGTGGTGGTGGCATCGGCCGCGCGCTGATCGAGCACGTTTACGCCGAGGCCCGCGCTGCCGGTGCCAGCCGCGTGCATTGGCTGACCCAGGAAAGCAACTACCAGGGGCGTATGCTCTACGACCGCATCGGCGACCGCTCCGGTTTCATCCAGTACAGGAAGCTCTTCTGATGACGCGTGATCTCGCTCACTGGCAACCCCGTCCCACACCGGACCAGCGCACCTTGCAAGGCCGTTTCGTGCGTCTCGAAGCACTCGATGTCACGCGGCATGGCGATGATCTGTGGCGCGCGCTGCAGGGGCCGGACCCGGCGCTCTGGGATTATCTGCCCTACGGTCCCTTCACCGAGCGAGGCGCCTTCGATACCTGGCTGGCCGGCAATGCGCAGAGCCGTGATCCGCTGTTCTATGCGGTGGTCGACCTGGCCAGCGGCCGCGCCCTGGGGCTGTTCAGCTACCTGCGTATCACCGCGCAGGACGGCAGCATCGAGATCGGCCACGTCGCCTTCGGCGCGCCGATGCAGCGTACCCCAGGCGCGACCGAGGCGGTCTATCTGCTGGCGCGCCACGCCTTCGACGATCTCGGTTATCGCCGCCTGGAATGGAAGTGCGATGCGGCCAATGCCCGCTCGCTGCGCGCCGCCGAGCGCTTCGGCTTCAGCCAGGAAGGGCTGTTCCGTCAACATATGGTGCGCAAGGGCCGCAACCGTGACACCGCCTGGTTCTCCATCATCGACGGGGAATGGCCGGCATGCCGCGAGGCCTTCGAGCGCTGGCTGGCTGTGGATAACTTCGATGAAGCGGGGCGGCAGAGGCAGCGCCTGGAGGCGCTGCGGGGGTAACGCCCTACTCCATCTCGAACAACCCAGCACGCAGCTGCGCGCCGCCCAGGCGCTGGCGGATGTCGTCGTCGATGCGCGGGTCGTCGGGGGCGTAGAGCATCAACTGGCGATAGGCGTTGACCCGGTTGATCTCGTTGCCCAGGTACTGCCAGACCACGCGGGTGCAGGCTGGTGTGCGGCGGTCGCCGCTGGAGACGCCGGTCTTGATGCCATTGAGGCGGATGATGCGGCTCTTGAAGCTGGGAATGAGGATGGTCTGGCTCATTTCGTTGCCGGTGAGCGACTCGTAGTCCACCAGAAACAGGCGGTCCTGCAGGAAGAACGCCGTGCCCAGGTAGCGACAGCGCACCCAGTCCTCACTGCCGCCGCGTGTGGGTTCCTGGCGCTCCTGGCGTTCCTGGCGCTCGAACAGGTAGTTGCCGCGCTCCTCGCGCAGGTGCACCAGTGACAGCAGTACGTGTCCCGGTACCGACATGCAGTTGGAGTATTCGAAGTAGTAGCCGCAGTAGCGCTCCATCGGGCTGGCCTGACGGCGCAGTGGGGCGAACAGGTCCAGCAGCGGGTCGTTGCCACTTTGCTGCTGCGCATCGCCGCTGCGGGCACCGATCAGGCGGGTGAACTGCTCGGCCGGCATGGCCAGCTCGAAGGGTTCTACACCGAAGAAATCGCAGATGCGCTTGAGGTTGTGCGTGGTCGGTCGGCTCTGCCCGGCCAGGTAGCGGTTGAACTGCGCGCGGTTGATCGCCAGCTTGCGACATACCTCGGCAATCGAGCGGTAATGGCTGCAAAGCAATTTCAGATTGCTGCCGAGGGAATCGGACATATGGCCGCTCCAGCTGATGCGAATGACGCGATTCTAGCATCAACTCGCATCAGATCGCCGCGACCTGCGAAATTGTCCCGCGCGGCGCCTTCACCAAAGATTGCGCCACCCGCCCGGCGCGGCGCATTCCCATTCAGAACAACAAGAGAGAAAGCCTCCATGCTCGATCTTCTCAATGACCTCATCTGGAGCAAGCTGCTGATCGTGATGCTGATCGGCCTTGGCCTGTTCTTCACCATCGCCTCACGCTTCGTCCAGTTCCGCTACTTCGGCAGCATGTTCCGTATCTTCAGCGAGGCATTCCAGCGTCAGCCGGGCCAGCTCAGCTCGTTCCAGGCGCTGATGCTTTCGGTGGCTGGCCGCGTGGGCGCCGGCAATATCGCCGGTGTATCGGTGGCGATCATGCTCGGTGGTCCGGGCGCCATCTTCTGGATGTGGGTCGTGGCCCTGGTTGGCATGGCCACCAGCTACTTCGAGTGCTCGCTGGCGCAGCTGTACAAGCGTCGCGAGGCTGATGGCGGCTACCGCGGCGGCCCGGCTTTCTACATTCAGCATGGTCTCGGTCAGCGCTGGCTGGGTATCGTCGTATCGATCCTGCTGCTGGTGACCTTCGGCTTCGGCTTCAACGCCGTGCAGTCCTTCACCGTCGCCAGCTCGCTGCACGACACCTTCGGTATCCCGACCCTGGCCAGTGGCATTGCCCTGACCGTGGTGATCGGTCTGATCATCTTCGGTGGCATCAAGCGCATCGCCAAGTTCGCCGACGTGCTGGTGCCGGTGATGGCGTTCTCCTACCTGGGCATGGCGCTGCTGGTGATCGGTCTGAACATCACCGAAGTTCCAGCCACCTTCGCCCTGATCTTCAAGAGCGCCTTCGGCCTCGAGCCGGCCTTCGCTGGTGGCATCGGCGCGGCCATCATCATGGGCGTCAAGCGCGGCCTGTTCTCCAACGAAGCCGGCCTGGGCAGTGCGCCGAACGTGGCCGCGGTCGCCGAGGTCAAGCATCCGGCTGCGCAGGGCATCGTGCAGTCGCTCAGCGTATTCATCGACACCCTGATCCTGTGCAGCTGCACCGCGCTGATCATCCTGCTGTCCGGCGTGTATCAGCCGGGCATGGAACAGGCCGGTGTGGTGCTGACCCAGAGCGCCGTTGCGGCCGTGGTCGGCGAGTGGGGCCGGGTGTTCGTCAGCCTGGCGCTGCTGCTGTTCGTCTTCACCACCCTGATCTACAACTACTACCTGGGTGAGAACGCCCTGGGCTTCTTCAGCCAGAAGCGCGGCCCGGTGATGATCTACCGCGTGCTGGTGGTCGGCCTGGTGCTGTGGGGTTCGGTGCAGGATCTGGGCACCGTGTTCGCCTTCGCTGACGTGACCATGGGTCTGCTGGCGATCTGCAACCTGATTGCCCTGGCGCTGCTGTTCAAGGTGGGCCTGCGCCTGATGCGCGACTACGATAGCCAGATCAAGGCAGGTGTTGAGTCGCCGGTACTCGATGCCAAGCAGTTCGCTGATCTGGACCTCGACCCTGCCGTCTGGGGGGGGCAGCCGGGTAAAACCGCCGACCAGGCGGAAATCGGTGATCGCGTCTACCAGCGTTGATCTGACTCAGATGGAAGAAGGGGGCAAGGCCCCCTTTTTCTTGCCTGCCAGCTTTGGCAGCCATTGTTCGGGCAGTCGTAAGCGACGTTGCGAATGTCGCGCAGACCCGTGATTTGTGAGGAGAGCCCATGGCGACCCCAGAAAAACTCCTGGTGCTGTACACAGGCGGCACCATCGGCATGCAGATGAGCGCGGACGGCCTGGCGCCGGCCTCGGGTTTCGAGGCGCGCATGCGCACCCAACAAGCCAGCGAGAACGCCAGCGAGCTGCCGCAATGGACCTTCCGCGAGCTGCTGCCGCTGATCGACAGCGCCAACATGAACACCGGCCACTGGCTGGCGCTGCGTGACGAGATCGTCACCGCCGTGCAGACCCATGGCCACGACGCCGTGCTGGTACTGCATGGTACCGATACCCTGGCCTACAGCGCCGCCGCGCTGAGCTTCCTGCTGCTCGGCCTCGACGTGCCGGTGGTGCTGACCGGCGCCATGCAGCCGGCCGGTGTCGATGGCGGTGATGCCTGGCCCAACCTGTTCGGCGCCATGCGCGCGCTGTATCGCGGCGTCGCGCCTGGCGTGCACCTCTACTTCAACGGCCAGCTGCTGCATGGCGCACGTTGCTCGAAGTTGCGCAGCGACGCTTTCGATGCCTTCCAGGTACTGCCGCGTCAGCGTCAGGCCGAACGGGCCTCGGTCGATGCGCGGATCGACTTCCGCCAGCCGCGCCAGCCGGTCAATCTTGCCGTGCTGCCACTGCATCCGGCGGTGCAGGCCGGGCAACTGCAAGCTCTGCTGGCCAGCGGCGTGCAGGGGCTGCTGCTGGAGTGCTACGGCAGTGGCACCGGCCCGGCCGGCGATGCGCAATTGATGAGCGTGCTGCGTGAGGCGCATCAGCGCGGTGTGGTGCTGGCGGCAATCAGTCAGTGCCCGCAAGGCCATGTGCAGTTCGGTGTGTATGCGGCCGGCAGCCGTCTGGCCGAGGTCGGCCTGGTGTCCTGTGGCGGCATGACCCGCGAGGCGGCACTGGGCAAGCTGTTCGCCCTGCTCGGCGCCGGTTTGCCACAAGCTGAGGTTGAACACTGGCTGGCGCGCGATCTCTGTGGTGAGATGAGCGACTGATCCACCTGCCCGAACAGAGGAAGGACGATGAGCATCGAAATTCGCCCTGTAGTCGCTGCCGATCACGAAGCCTGGTTGCCCTTGTGGCAGGGCTACCAGCGCTTCTATATGACCGAGATTCCAGCCGAGACCAGCGCCGTTACCTGGCAGCGCTTTCTCGACCCCGCCGAGCCCATGGGCGCCGCCCTGGCCTGGCAGGGTGACCAGGCCATTGGCCTGGTGCACTGGGTCATCCACCGCTCGACCTGGACCACCGGTGACTATTGCTACCTGCAGGACCTGTTCGTCGCCAAGGGCCAGCGCAGTGGCGGCGTTGGTCGTCAGCTGATCCAGCATGTCTACGAGCAGGCGCGTGCTGCCGGCTGTTCACGGGTGCACTGGCTGACGCACGAGAGCAACAGCCAGGCCAAGCTGCTGTACGAGCGCATCGGTGAGCGCTCGGGATTCGTGCAGTACCGCAAGCTGCTGTAGGTGGGGGCGAGAGAGGGAGGTTGGCATGCATTGCGCATCGCCAGTGCCCCCTCGTCTTCAAGCTGACAGCCATGAACAAGCTCGACAACGCTCTGCTGAATATCCTGATCAAGGACTCGCGCACCTCTTTTGCCGATATCGCTCGCCAGCTCAATATATCCAGAGCCCACGCACGCACTCGGGTACAGGCCCTGGTCGATACCGGCGTCATCGAGAAATTCACCGCTGTGGTGAATCCGGAAAAGCTCGGCAAGGGTATTTCCACCTTCGTCGATCTTACTGTCGCGCCGCATGCTATCGAAGCCGTCGCCGAGCGACTCTCGGCTACCGTGGAGGTGGTCAGCCTGTACATCATGAGTGATCTGAAAAGCCTGCACATCCACACGTTGACCGACAGCTACGAGACCTTCGATGCTTTCGTGCGCGAGCATATCTTCAACCACCCGGAGATTCTCACGGTTGACTGCAAGGCACTGATGACGCGGGTGAAGCACCGTCGTGGCGGTGCTCGCCTGTAACATCCTGATACATCGAGCTATTTCTCACTGTTCCGGAAGCGTCGGCGCCTTAAAAAAGCGCTCAGTGCGCTCATCTAGTGCATAACTGACATTCGTCAGTTGAAGGCAAGGTCAGCGGACCGATCGTATGCAAATGGTTTGGCACTGCTGACAAATGTATTCATTACCCGTGGCGTATTGACGATTCGTCGCAAGCGACAGCCCAGAGGTGCTTATTTTTTGTGCAGTCTGGCTAACGGCCATATTCTTCAAAAAATAGATAAGTCATTATAAAACAATAAGTTATATATATTTTTCTACTGGCACGCGTGTTGCTCTAGGGCTTCCAGACCACTTTACATCCGATAGGCCATCCCGCTGATCGGAGCCACTGTGTAACTGGAGACCGCCCCATGAGCCTTAACCGTCGTAAATTCCTCGGTGCTGGAGCCGTTGCCGCAGGCGCAGGCCTGACCCTGGGTGCCTCGGGCATCGCCACTGCCAACGAGAAAACCTTCAACTGGAAGATGACCAACGCCTACGCGCCCGGCTCGCCGTTCTATGTGCAGGGGCCGGGCAGCCCGACCGATTTCTGCAAGCGTGTCGAGGCCATGTCCAATGGCCGCCTGAAGATTCAGCACTTCGCTGCTGGCGAGCTGATCCCGGCGCTGGAAGGCTTCGATGCGGTGTCCAGTGGCATGGTGGAAATGAACGCCGCCAATGCCTTCTTCTGGGCCGGCAAGATCCCCGCCGCGCAGTTCTTCACCGCCGTGCCCTTCGGCATGAATACCCAGGGCATGAACGCCTGGTTGTACAACGGCGGCGCGCTGCAACTCTGGGAAGAACTCTACGCGCCCCATGGCCTGGTGCCGATGCCCATGGGCAACACCGGCACCCAGATGACCGGCTGGTTCCGTCAGCCACTGGAAAACGTCGATAGCCTCAAGGGCCTGAAAATGCGTGTGCCGGGCCTGGCCGGCAAGGTCTACAGCGAACTGGGCGTGGCGGTAAGGCTGCTGCCTGGCGGCGAGATTTTCCCGGCGCTGGAGCGCGGAGTGATCGATGCTGCCGAATTCGTCGGACCCTATCAGGACCGCCGCATGGGCCTGCATAAAGCCGCGAAGAACTACTACACCACCGGCTGGCACGAGCCGACCAACGTCACCGAGCTGATCATCAACAAGAAGGCCTGGGAAACCCTGCCGGCCGACCTGCAAGCCATCGTGCGCATCTGCGCCCAGGCCTGCAATGCCGAGAGCCTGGCATGGTCCGATGCGGTCAACGCCGATGCCCTGGAAGACCTGGTGACCAATGAAGGTGTGATCGCCAAGCCGCTGCCGGGCGACATCATCACCCGCCTGCGCGAGGTGACCAACGACACCCTCGCCAGCATGGCTGCCGCCGACCCGGCAACACGCAAAGTGCACGATCACTTCATGGCGTTCCGCAAGAAGTACAGCAGCTGGTCGGCCACCGGCGAAAAAGGCTTCATGGACCTGGGGGTGTGAGGCGATGCATGCCGTGATCAACCGCATCGAGCAGTTGGTCGAGACCCTGGGCAGTCTGGCACGCGGCTGCGTGCTGGTGCTGGTCCTGCTGGTGTCGGCCAACGTGCTGATCCGCTATGGCTTTTCCGTGAGCCCGGTGGCGTTGCAGGAGCTTGAATGGTTTCTGATTTCGCCCATCGCGCTGCTTGGCATCTCCTACGTGTTGAAACACCGTGCCGATGTGCGGGTGGACTTCATCTACGAGAAGTTCCAGCCGCGCACCCAGGCTGCGGTGGATCTGTTCAGTGCCCTGGCGACCTGCCTGATCGGCGCGTTCCTGGCCTGGGTCTGCTGGCATTACATGATGCAGTCCTACGCCATTGGCGAAGGCTCGCCGGACCCTGGCGGCCTGCCCCATCGCTTTCTGGTCAAGGCCTTTCTGCCGCTGGGCTTTGCCCTGTTTGCCCTGCAAGGCATTGCTGACACCCTGCGTGCCCTCAAGAGCCTGCTCGCATCCAACCCGACACCTGAGGAGGCCTTGCCATGAGCCCCAATGAATGGCTGGCAATCCTGATGGTGCTCGCCTTTTTCTCGATGATGATGGTCGGCGTACCGGTGGCCATCTCCCTGGCTGTGTCCGGTTTCGCCGCCGGCCTGATCGGTTTCGGCCCGATGCTGTTCAGCCTGCTACCGGCGCGCATGTTTGGCGTGGTCAGCAACTACACGCTGCTGGCGATTCCGCTGTTTACCTTCATGGGGGTGATGCTGGAGAAATCCAGGGTCGCAGAGGACATGCTGGAGACGGTTGGCCAAGCCATGGGTGGCCTCAACGGCGGCATGGGCCTGGCCATCGTGCTGGTCGGCGTGCTGCTCGGTGCCTCGACCGGTATCGTTGGCGCCACCGTGGTGACCATCGGCCTGCTGACCCTGCCGGTGCTGCTGCGCCGCGGCTACAAACCCAGCGTGGCCTGCGGCACCATCTGCGCCTCCGGCACCCTGGGGCAGATCATTCCGCCGAGCCTGGTGCTGATTCTGCTGGCCGATATTCTCGGCGAGTCGGTGGGTTCGATCTTCGCCGCCGCCTTTATTCCCAGCCTGATGCTGGCCGGCGTCTACATCGTCTACATGCTGCTGCTCGGCTGGCTGCGCCCGCAGTGGGTGCCGGCGATTCCTGCCGAGGAGCGCGCGCTGATCAGCCGCAAACAGCTGTGGCAGAACATCGCCAAATCGGTATTGCCGCCGCTGCTGCTGGTGGTCTGTGTGCTTGGCTCGATCATCGGCGGCCTGGCCGCGCCGACCGAAGCGGCCTCCATCGGTGCACTTGGCGCGCTGGTCATCGCCGGCTGCGCCAGACGTCTGAACCGAGATACCCTCAAGCAGACCCTGCACGGCACCCTGAGCATCAGCGCGATGATCTTCCTCATCCTGCTCTGCTCGCAGCCGTTCTCCCTGGCCTTCCGCGGCCTGGGCGGCGAAGCCCTGGTGCATGATCTGTTCAGCCTGCTGCCGGGCGGCGAACTGGGCGCGATCCTGTTCCTTATGGTGCTGCTGTTCGTGCTCGGTTTCTTTCTGGAGTGGATCGAGATCTCCTACATCGCCCTGCCGATGTTCCTGCCGGTATTCATGGGCTATGGCACCGACATGGTCTGGCTGGCGATTCTAGTGGCGTTGAACCTGCAGATGTCGTTCCTCACGCCACCGTTCGGTTGGGCGCTGTTCTTCCTCAAGGGCGTGGCACCACCAGGCATCAGCACCAAGGACATCTACATCGGCGCACTGCCCTTCGTGGCGCTGCAAATGCTCGCCGTGGCCCTGGTGTTCGCCTTCCCGACCCTGGCGACCTGGCTGCCTAAGGCAATCGGCTGGTAACCCTCACATAAGAGAACGCCTATGGAATTTTTCTCTGCCTACAGCCCGCTGTGGCTGGCCGGGCTGGTCAGCGCTCTGCTGCTGACCGGCGCGGTGGCCGGCATTCTCGCCGGCTTGCTCGGCGTCGGTGGCGGTATCGTCATCGTGCCGGTGCTGTATCACCTGTTCACCCTGCTCGGCATTGATCCTGAAGTACGTATGCACGTGGCGGTCGGCACCTCGCTGGCGGCCATCGTGCCGACCTCGATCATCTCCGCCAGGGCGCACTACAAGCGCGGCGGGCTCAAGCCTGAACTGCTCAAGCCGCTGATACCCGGCACCCTGATCGGCGTGCTGATCGGTGCGTTGCTAAGCGGCTATCTCAGCGGCCAGGTGCTGGCGGCGATCTTCGCTGTGATCGCCCTGCTGGTGGCGCTGAACATGGCGGTCGAGCGCAACCTGAGCCTGCGCGACGGGCTGCCCGGCACAGCCGGTACCAGTGTGCTCGGGGTGTTCATCGGCAGCCTGTCGACCCTGATGGGCATTGGCGGCGGCACCCTCAGCGTGCCGATCCTCAATGCCTGCCGCACGCCCATGCACATTGCCGTGGGCACCGGCGCCGCCCTGGGCGTGGTGATCAGCCTGCCCGGCGCCCTGGCCTACCTGATCAACGGCCTGGGTGCGGACAACCTGCCACCGGCCACCCTGGGCTATGTCAACCTGCTCGGCCTGGCGATGATCGTGCCGGTGACCATGCTCACCGCGCCCTGGGGCGCACGCATCGCCCATGCCATCAACGCGCGCCTGCTGCGCCGTCTGTTTGCCCTGTTTTTGGCCCTTACAGCAGTACGCATGCTGTTTGGCGCCTTTGCCCTCTGAGGAACGATCATGCTGAAAAGTACCCACGCCACCCGCGGCATTTTCGTCGCCCCCCATCACCTGGCCGCCCAGGCCGGCCGTGACGTGCTCAAGGCAGGCGGCAACGCTGTCGAAGCCATGGTCGCCGCGGCTGCCAGCATCGCGGTGGTCTATCCGCACATGAACGCTATTGGCGGTGACGGCTTCTGGCTGATCCACGAGCCGGGCAAGGCCCCGGTGGCCATCGACGCCTGCGGTAGCAGCGCGGCCCTGGCTGATCGCGCGTTCTACGCTGGCCTGGAGGCGATCCCCAGCCGTGGTCCGACGGCCGCGCTTACCGTCGCCGGGACCATCGGCGGCTGGGCCAAGGCTCTGGAAGTGGCATCCGCATGGGGTACGCCGCTGCCGCTGCGCGACTTGCTCGCCGAGGCTATTGGCCAGGCGCGCAACGGTATCGTTGTCAGCCGCAGCCAGGCGCATCTGACGCGGGTCAAGTTCGATGAACTCAAGGACGTGCCGGGTTTCGCCGATGTCTATCTGAACAATGGTCAGGTGCCCGCCGAAGGCAGCCTGATGAAGCAGACGGCTTTGGGCGACACCCTGGCGCACCTGGCAGAAAAAGGCCTGGATGACTTCTACCGAGGCGAGCTGGCTACGCGCATGGCTGCCGAGCTGGAACAACTGGGCAGCCCGCTGCGCCTGGCCGATCTGCAGGCCTACCAGGCCCAGGTGGTTACCCCGCTGCAGGTGCGTTTGGGCGACGCCACCCTGTACAACATGCCACCGCCAACCCAGGGTCTGGCCTCGCTACTGATCCTCGGCGTGTTCGAGCGCCTCAAGGTCGTCGAGGCCGAAGGCTTCGCCCATGTGCATGGCCTGGTCGAGTCGACCAAACAGGCATTCATGATCCGTGATCGTGTGGTCACCGACCCGCGCCGCGTGCCGGCCGACCCGCAAGGCTTCCTCGCCCCGGAAAACCTCGATGCTCTGGCGGCGGCGGTCGACCCTGACAGCGCCCTGGAATGGCCGCGCCCGACCTCCCCCGGCGACACCATCTGGATGGGCTGCATCGACAGCGAAGGCCGCGCGGTGAGCTTTATCCAGAGTGTGTACTGGGAGTTCGGCTCCGGCATGGTGCTGCCGTCCAGCGGCGTGGCCTGGCAGAACCGCGGCATCAGCTTCTCCCTCGACCCGGCCGCGCTGCAGGCCTTGGAGCCTGGACGCAAGCCGTTCCACACTCTCAACCCGGCGCTGGCGTTGTTCGACGACGGCCGCGTGCTGAGCTACGGCACCATGGGCGGCGAAGGCCAACCGCAAACCCAGGCCGCGCTGTTCAGCCGTTATCGTCTGGGCAGCGACCTGCAGGCCGCCATCACCGCGCCGCGCTGGCTGCTGGGGCGCACCTGGGGCGACGTCAGCACCAGTCTCAAGCTGGAGAATCGCTTCTCCGCCGAGCTGATCGAGCAATTGCGCGCCGCCGGCCATGTGATCGAGGTGCTGGACGAAGCCTTCAGCGACACCATGGGCCACGCTGGCGCGCTGCTACGCCACCCCAGCGGCGTTCTCGAAGGCGCTGCGGACCCGCGTAGCGACGGCAGCGTCTGTGGTTTGTAAAAGGGTCGTTGCAACCCTGTGCAGGCCATAGCGCACACCTGTAGGAGCCCCGCCTAGGGGCGAAGCGATTGTTGCCACTCAGTGAAATCGAGGGTGTACACCGCATTCGTCGCGGGGCGCGACTCCTACAAAAGCTCAACAGGCCCTATGGCCGGCGAGCGATGAAATCGATCTCCACCAGCGCGTGCCGCGCCAGCCCGGTGGTGCCGATGCAGGTGCGCGCCGGGCGTTTGCCTTCGGGGAAGTAGCTGGCGTAAACCGCGTTGAAGCGCTCGTAATCGCTATAGAAGTCAGTGAGGAACGCGCGCGCCGAGACCACGTTTTCCAACCCCAGGCCCAGGCCGTTGAGCACTACCAGCAGGTTGTCGAAGGTCTTGTGGGTTTGCGCCTCGATGCCTTCGGGCAGCGGCGCCGCTTCGTTGCCTGGATCGATGGGCAACTGGCCGGTGATAAATACCCAGCCATCGGCTTCGCAGGCGTGGGAGAACGGTGCGACCGGCGCGGGCGCAGCGGCGAACATGTGGTATTCGGGCATCGACATGGGCACTCCTGGTCTTTTCGTCAGTGGCCGCACGACGGCGCGGCCTGCTGCGACCATACCCTATCGAATCAGAACACCGACCAGCCGATGCGCTCGCTGAGCAGCTCCAGCGCCTTGATCCCGGCCAGGGAGTTACCTGCGGCGTTCAACTCCGGTGACCACACACAGACACTGAACTGCCCTGGTACCACCGCGACGATGCCGCCGCCGACGCCGCTCTTGCCCGGCAGACCGACGCGATAAGCGAAGTTGCCGGCTTCGTCGTACAGGCCGCTGGTAGCCATGATGGCGTTGATCTGCTTGGTCTGGCGGGGCGACAACACCTGTTCGCCACTGTGCTGGCAGAAACCTTCATTGGCCAGGAAGCCGAAGGCACGCGCCAGGTCGACGCAGCTCATGCGCAGCGCGCAGCAGCTGAAGTAGCTGCGCAGCACCGCCTCGACTTCGTTGTGAAAATTGCCGAACGACTGCATCAGGTAGGCTGCGGCCGCGTTGCGCGCGCGGTGCTGGTACTCCGACTCGGCGACATGGTTGTCCACCGTCACTTCGGGGTTGCCCGACAGGCGCCGGACGAAGTCGCGCATCGATAGCGCCGGTGCGGCGTAGCGCGACTGGTTGATGTCGCAGATGACCAGGGCGCCGGCATTGATGAACGGATTGCGCGGCTTGCCACGCTCGAACTCCAACTGCACCAGCGAGTTGAACGGCTGCCCGGACGGCTCGTGGCCGAGGCGCTGCCAGATGCTTTCGCCGCTGTGGCCGATGGCCTGGACCAGGCTGAACACCTTGGAAATGCTCTGGATCGAGAAAGGCGTGCGGGCATCGCCGGCGACATGCACCTGGCCGTCGTTGCCATACACGGCGATGCCCAGTTGATCGGGCACCACGCTGGCCAGTGCGGGAATGTAGTCGGCCACCTTGCCCTGGCCGATCAGTGGGCGGACTTCATCGAGAATTTCGTTCAACAACGCTTGCATGCTCAGGCTCGCGAGGGCGTCGGGCATTGCCCGGCAGGTCTGAGCTAGACGCCCAGTGACGGACACGAATCACAGCGCGCGGCTTGCTCTGCACGGTTCTGCGCCCTAGTCTCGGCCTCTTCCTGTCGACGGCGTAGCCTGATGTCCACCGTTCTCAACGTCCTGCTGCCGATCTTCGGCCTGATCCTGGTTGGCTTCATCTGCCGGCGAACCAATCGCCTGGGAGAGACTGCCGCATCGGAAATGAACCGCTTCGTGGTCTGGCTCGGCCTGCCTGCGTTGCTGTTCAGCCTTACGGCCAAGGCCGACTGGGCACACATCTGGCAGCCCGGTTTCTTGCTTGCCTTTACCGGCGGCATGCTCGCGGTGTTTCTGGTCACGCTGGTGTATCGCTGGAAAACCACTGGCAGCCTGGTTGACGCCAGCATCGATGGGCTCAGTGCCGGTTATGCCAACACCGGTTATATCGGCATTCCGCTGTGCGTGCTGGTACTGGGTGAGGACGGTATGGCGCCCGCGCTGATCGCCTCGCTGCTGGTGGTGTGCGTGCTGTTCGGCCTGGCGGTGGTGTGCATCGAGGTAGGCCTGCAGAGTAAGAAGGGGTTGGGCGGCGCCATCGTGCAGGTGGTCATGGCGCTCCTGAAAAACCCGCTGGTGGTCGCGCCATTGCTTGGTGCTGCCTGGGCGTTTGGTGGCGTGCAGATGCCCACGGCGCTGGACGAATTTCTGCGCCTGCTCGGCGCCGCCACGGTGCCCTGCGCACTGGTGTCGCTGGGGTTGTTCCTGGCGCAGCGGCAGAGCGGGCCGAGCGAAGGCGCCTGGCCGTTGGTGGCTTTGAAGCTGGTTTTGCAGCCGCTGGTGACCTGGTTCATTGCCTTCGTGCTGCTCGACCTGCCGCCGTTCTGGGCGCACGCCGCGTTGCTACTCAGCGCGCTGCCAACGGGCACTGGGCCGTTCATGCTCGCCGAGTACTACCAGCGCCAGGCGGCGCTGGTGTCGCGGGCGATCCTGTTCTCTACCCTCGGCTCGCTGCTGACCTTGACTCTGATCCTGCTGCTGATCACGCCTTGAGTTGCAGCTCCACGCCCAACTGCTGCGACAGGCAGGGCCAGCGCCGCCAGGCCGAGGCGGTATCCGGCGCCGCCAGGCGCTCGCGGTAGGCCTGCACCGAGGGTTGGTCGAAGCTGGCGTCATCGAGCATACCGGCCAAGGCATGATGCACCGCTTCGTCGAGCTGGTTGGCGAAGGGCTCGCCAATCAACTGGTGGGCGATCAGGTTGGCGCGTGTGGTGTCCAGCGGGATCAGCGGCTGGCCGAGGTGCGCGATGTAGCGGTCATTGACCTCTTCCACCAGGCGATGAGCCAGATAGGCCTCGTCGAGCAGGCCTTCGAGTCCTTCGTGACCCTCCATCAGCGCTGGTGGCTGCAGGAAGAAATGCTCGGCGATCTTCAGCACCGGTTTCACGGCAGCCTCGATTCCTGCTTCGCGCGCTACTTCGGCAGCAGCGTCGAGCACGTCCGGCACCTCCTCGATATAGGCGATGACGAAGGCGGTCAGTGCCCCAGGCGCATCATCCTCCGGTAGACGGATGGACGGGTGCAGGCGCTCCAGCTGTGCCTGCAGGAAGCGCGAGAGAGCCTGGCTGCCACTTTCCTGCTGACGAGCCTGGGTGATCAATTGACGAAGGGCGGCGGTGTTCATGACGGCTCCTACATTTCAGGACATGGACGTGAACCTTAGCCGGCTCCGGCAGTCGGCTAAGACGCGATTGTCATAACTTTTTCATACTTATGCGAGTTGGCTATAAATGCCTGTGTCAGAACGGCTACACCCCGCGTCAGCCGGGGCGTTTAGCACAAGGCTTGCGCGCCTTCGGCGATTTTTGCGCGTACGTTGCCAGGTGCAACTCCCCGTCTATACTCGAGTTCGAAAGGCAGTACCTGATGGAACCGGACGAGCTCAGGCACGGAGAGGTTTCGGCAGTAGTCGCCAGCAGTTGAGCGCGGTACGCGGACAGTGATTCCGCCTTGTCGCTCTATGGCAGTCGATCCCTTAGCCGCAGGCTCAGCCGGCGGGATAACAAGAACAATCAAGGGGAACCCGCAATGATGCGACATCCACGAGTCTGGATGGGCCTCCTGCTGTGGCTGGCATTAGGCTCGGCGCACGCGCAGTGGACGGTCAATATGGCGCCCGGTGTAACCGACGTCAGCCGCTCCGTTTTCGATCTGCACATGACCATTTTCTGGATCTGCGTTGTGATCGGCGTGATCGTGTTCGGCGCCATGTTCTGGTCGATGATCATGCACCGCCGCTCCACTGGCCAGAAACCCGCGCATTTTCACGAAAGCACAACCGTCGAGATTCTCTGGACCGTGGTGCCATTGGCCATTCTGGTGGTGATGGCGATCCCGGCGACCAAGACGCTGATCGAGATCTACGACACCTCCGAGTCCGAGCTGGATATTCAGGTCACTGGCTACCAGTGGAAGTGGCACTACAAGTACCTGGGTCAGGATGTCGAGTTCTTCAGTAACCTGACCACGCCGCGCTCGCAGATCAATAACCGCGAAGCCAAGGGCGAACACTACCTGCTGGAAGTCGACGAGCCGCTGGTGGTGCCGGTGGGCACCAAGGTGCGCTTCCTGATCACCGCCGCCGACGTCATTCACTCCTGGTGGGTACCGGCACTGGCAGTGAAGAAAGACGCCATCCCAGGATTCATCAACGAATCCTGGACGCGCATCGAGGAGCCCGGCATCTACCGTGGTCAGTGCACCGAGCTGTGCGGCAAGGACCACGGGTTCATGCCGGTGGTGGTCGAGGCCAAGTCCAAGGAAGACTTCGATGCCTGGCTGGCCGAGCGCAAGCAGGCTGCCGCCGCTGAGCGTGAGCTGACCAGCAAGGAATGGACCATGGAAGAGCTGATGGCGCGTGGTGAGAAGGCCTACAACACCTCTTGCGCAGCCTGCCACCAGCCTACCGGTGAAGGTCTGCCACCGATGTTCCCGGCGCTCAAGGGCTCGGCCATCGCCACCGGGCCGGCCGAGGGGCATATCCACATCGTCTACCAAGGCAAGCCGGGTACCTCCATGGCCGCCTTCGGCAAGCAGCTGTCGCCGGTCGACCTGGCCGCCATCATCACCTACGAGCGCAACGCCTGGGGCAACAATGTCGGTGACATGGTCACGCCCAAGGACATTCTCGATTTCTCCAAGGCGCAGGAGTAAGGACATGAGTGCAGTGATCGACCACGGTCATACTGACCACCACCATGGCCCGGCCAAGGGCCTGATGCGCTGGGTGCTGACCACCAACCACAAGGACATCGGCACGATGTACCTGTGGTTCAGCTTCTGCATGTTTCTGCTGGGCGGCTCGATGGCCATGGTCATCCGTGCCGAGCTGTTCCAGCCGGGCCTGCAGATCGTGCAGCCGGAATTCTTCAACCAGATGACCACCATGCACGGCCTGATCATGGTCTTCGGTGCGGTGATGCCGGCCTTCGTCGGCCTCGCCAACTGGATGATCCCGCTGATGATCGGCGCGCCGGACATGGCCCTGCCACGGATGAACAACTTCAGCTTCTGGCTTTTGCCGGCGGCCTTCGGCCTGTTGGTCTCGACATTGTTCATGGAAGGCGGCGGGCCGAACTTCGGCTGGACCTTCTACGCGCCGCTGTCGACCACCTACGGGCCGGAGAGCACCACCTTCTTCATCTTCGCCGTGCACCTGATGGGCATCAGTTCGATCATGGGGGCGATCAACGTGGTCGCCACCATCCTCAACCTGCGCGCCCCCGGCATGACCCTGATGAAGATGCCGCTGTTCGTCTGGACCTGGCTGATCACCGCGTTTCTGCTGATTGCGGTGATGCCGGTACTGGCTGGCTGCGTGACCATGATGCTGATGGACATCCACTTCGGCACCAGCTTCTTCAATGCTGCTGGCGGTGGGGATCCGGTGCTGTTCCAGCACGTGTTCTGGTTCTTCGGTCACCCCGAGGTGTACATCATGATCCTGCCCGCCTTCGGCGCGGTCAGCTCGATCATCCCGGCCTTCGCGCGCAAGCCGCTGTTCGGCTACACCTCGATGGTCTACGCCACGGCGGCGATCGCTTTCCTGTCGTTCATCGTCTGGGCGCACCACATGTTCACCGTCGGCATTCCACTGACTGGTGAGCTGTTCTTTATGTACGCGACGATGCTGATTGCCGTGCCCACCGGGGTGAAGGTGTTCAACTGGGCCAGCACCATGTGGCAGGGCTCGATGACCTTCGAGGCGCCGATGTTGTTCTCGGTGGCCTTCGTCATCCTGTTCACCATCGGTGGTTTCTCCGGCTTGATGCTGGCCATCGCGCCGGCGGACTTCCAGTACCACGACACCTACTTCGTGGTGGCGCATTTCCACTACGTGCTGGTGCCTGGCGCAATCTTCGGCATCTTCGCCTCGGCCTACTATTGGCTGCCGAAGTGGACCGGCCACATGTATGACGAAACCCTGGCCAAGCTGCATTTCTGGATGAGCTTCATCGGCATGAACCTGGCGTTCTTCCCGATGCACTTCGTTGGCCTGGCTGGCATGCCGCGGCGTATCCCCGACTACAACATGATGTTCGCCAACTTCAACATGATCTCCAGTATCGGCGCGTTCATGTTCGGGGCTACTCAGTTGCTGTTCCTGTTCATCGTCATCAAGTGCATTCGCGGCGGCAAGCCGGCCCCGGCGAAACCCTGGGACGGTGCCGAAGGCCTGGAGTGGACGGTGCCTTCACCGGCGCCCTACCACACCTTCAGCACGCCGCCGGAAGTGAAATAGGAGGTCTGCCGTGAGCGAGGTCATCGCGACTCGTCGCCTGGTTACCCGTCTGCTGCTCGTGGTGGTGGTGATGTTCTGCTTCGGCATCTTCGTCCTGCCGCCGTTCTACGACGCCATGTGCCGGGTCTTCGGCATCAACGGCAAGACGGCAGGGGCCTACCAGGGCGAGCAAATGGTGGATGAGCAGCGCCAGGTGCGCGTGCAGTTTCTCGCCACCAACGCCGCCGGCATGGTCTGGGAGTTCGGGCCCCAGGCCGACGAGATCCTGGTTCACCCGGGTGAGGCGCGCGACATGCTGTTCGTCGCCTATAACCCCAGCGACAAGCCGATGAGCGCGCAGGCGATACCCAGCGTATCGCCTTCGAAGGCGGCGGCCTTCTTTCACAAAACCGAGTGTTTCTGCTTTACCCAGCAGGTGTTGCAGCCAGGCGAGCGCATCGAAATGCCGGTGCGCTTCATCGTCGACCGCGACCTGCCGCAGGACGTGAAGCACCTGACCTTGGGCTACACCCTGTTCGATATCACCGCGCGCAAACCGCCAGTGGCACAGGCTCCATAAGGAGAACAACAATGTCGAGTCACGAAAGTCACGAGAACTATTACGTACCGGCGCAGAGCAAGTGGCCCATCGTCGCCACCATTGGTCTGCTGGTCAGCTTCTACGGTGTTGGCACCTGGTTCAACGATCTGTCGGCGGGGCGTGAAGGCTCCAACGGGCCGCTGATCTTCTTCGTCGGCGGGCTGATCCTGGCCTGGATGCTGTTCGGCTGGTTTGGCAACGTCATCAAGGAAAGCCGCAGCGGTCTGTACAGCGCGCAGATGGACCGTTCCTTTCGCTGGGGCATGAGTTGGTTCATCTTTTCCGAGGTGATGTTCTTCGTCGCCTTCTTCGGTGCCCTGTTCTACATCCGCATGTGGGCCGGCCCCTGGCTCGGCGGCGAAGGTGACAAGGGCGTGGCCAACATGCTCTGGGACGGTTTCGAATACAGCTGGCCGATGTTGCAGAACCCCGACTCCAAGCTGTTCCCGCCACCGAGCGGGGTGATCGACCCCTGGCATCTGCCGCTGGTCAACACCATCTTGCTGGTGTCCTCCAGCGTCACCATCACCTTTGCCCACCATGCTCTGAAGAAGAACCACCGTGGCCCGCTCAAGGCCTGGCTGGCCGCTACCATCGTGCTGGCCCTGGCATTCCTGTTCTTTCAGGTCGAGGAGTACATCGAGGCCTACACCGAGCTTGGGCTGACGCTTGGCTCAGGCATCTACGGCGCCACCTTCTTCATGCTCACCGGCTTTCACGGTGCGCATGTGACGCTCGGTACCATCATCCTGATCGTGATGCTGGTGCGCATCATGCGTGGGCACTTCGACGCCGATCAGCACTTCGGCTTCGAGGCCGCCTCCTGGTATTGGCACTTCGTCGATGTGGTCTGGCTCGGCCTGTTCATCTTCGTCTACGTACTGTAGCGGGGGCTACCAGGTAACGTGAGAGACCAGTTGCCCTGAGTAGAAGCCCCAGGCGATCAGGGCAACGGTAATAGCGGTCAGGCCGACACGGACAGTTAGCGCGCCGACCACGCGGGAACCATGGCCTTCGTCCTTGACCAGGAAGAACAGGCCGCTGAACAGGCTGGCGATGGTTGCCAGCAGCATGAGGACGATCGCGGCCTTGAGCATGTGAGACTCCGGGGGATTGACGTGATGCATTGCAGTATAGCCAGCAACCCAGACCGTATCGGCAGGGCGCAATGAGCGCCTTCCGTCCCGGTTGGTTGCCCAGCGTGCTGGTTGCCCTGCTGCTGCCGGGGTTGCTCTGGCTGGGCTTCTGGCAGCTGCAGCGTGGCGATGAGAAGCGCCAGCTGTTGGCCAGCTTCGAGGCACGGCGGACGGCCGAGCCGATCAGCCTCGAGCAGCTTGAGCCCATGCGTGATCCTGCCTACCGCCGCGTTCAACTGCGTGGGCACTTCGATAGCGAGCACAGCCTGCTGCTCGATAGCCGTATCCGTGATGGCCATGCCGGTGTCGAGTTGCTGCAGCCTTTCTACGATCAGTCCAGCGGTCTCTGGGTGTTGCTCAATCGCGGCTGGCTGCCTTGGCCGGATCGGCGCACAGCGCCACCTTTCGATAGCCCTGACGGCGTGCTGCAACTCACTGCCTGGGTCTATGTCGCGCCCTCTGGTGGTTTCAATCTGCGCTCCGGTGCGGCGACCGAAGGCTGGCCGCGACTGATCACGCAGGTCGAGGCCGACAGTCTCTGGCGCCAGCTGGGTCGTGGTGGTCTGCCTTTCGAGGTGCGTCTGGAGCCCGGGCCGGCCAGTTATCGCGTCGATTGGCCAATCGTGGCCATGAGCCCCAGCAAACATCTTGGCTATGCGGTGCAGTGGTTCTCTCTGGCTGCCGCGCTGCTTGGTCTGTTCATTTATCTTGGAATTCACAATGCACGGGAGCATCGTCATGAACCCAGCCATCGCCATGCCTGAGGCGCCGCGCAAGGGGCGTGGTCGCCTGCAGTTGTTGTTGATCCTGGCCATCGCCATCGGCCCGATGTTCCTGGCCAGCGCCATGTACCAGTGGCGCTTCTGGGTGCCAGAGACGCGCAGCTACCACGGTGTGCTGATCGGCGATGGGCGCACCCTTGCCGATCTCGGCGTGCAGGGGGAGGTGGAGCCGCTGTGGCAGATTCTGGTGACAGCACCGGGCGCCTGTGAGGCCGACTGTCAGCAGCTGGTTTACCTGGCGCGGCAGATCCAGATTGGCCTCAATCGCGAGACTGCCCGCGCCAGTCACGGCCTGGCGCTGGCCGAGCCATTGCCGGCCGACTATGACGCCACGCTCAAGCGCGAGTACCCGCAACTTGGACGCTATCAGCTGGATCTGCAGGCCTACGACAAGGCCGCTGAGGCAGTGCCGGGGGCACAGCTATGGCTGGTCGATCCACACGGCAATCTGGTGCTGCGCTATCCGGCCGGCAGCAAGGGCAAGGCCATTCTCGATGATCTGCGCTACCTGCTGAAAATTTCCCTGATCGGTTGACGCCACGCTCTGTCCATATCGACAGAGCGTAAGGCCCAGTGCCCAAGGAGTAGACATGCACAAGCCCGGTTACCGTCTAGCGTTGTTCGCGACCCTCCTGACCGTGGTGGTGGTGCTGCTGGGCGCCTACACCCGACTGACCCATGCCGGTCTGGGTTGCCCGGATTGGCCAGGCTGCTACGGGTTTCTCGGCGTGCCGATGAGCGAGCACAAGCAGGCCATCGCCGAAGCGCGTTTTCCCGAGGCGCCGGTAGAGGTTGCCAAGGGCTGGTACGAGATGATCCATCGCTACTTTGCCGGCGCACTGGGGTTGGTGATCCTCGCTATTGCTGCCCTGTCCGTGCGCCGTCGTGCGGAGCCAACTCAGCCGCTCAAGTTGCCGCTGGCGATTCTGGCGCTGGTGATTCTGCAGGGCGCCTTCGGCATGTGGACGGTCACCCTGCAGCTATGGCCGCAGGTGGTCACCGCTCACCTGCTCGGCGGTTTCGCCACGCTCAGTCTGTTGACCTTGCTCACCTTGCGCCTGTCTGGACGATTCGCCCCGCTGCAGTTGCCGGGGCGCCTGCGCACGTTGGCGGCGGCATGCCTGCTGCTGGTGATCGGGCAGATCACCCTCGGTGGCTGGGTCAGTTCCAACTACGCCGCTGTCGCCTGCGTCGACCTGCCCACCTGTCACGGCGAGTGGTGGCCTGCTATGGATTTCGGCAAGGGCTTTCACCTGACCCAGCACATCGGCCCCAACTACCTGGGCGGACAGCTCGACAGTGACGCGCGCACCGCCATTCACATGAGCCATCGCATCGGAGCGCTGCTGGTAACGCTGGCGCTGTTGGCTCTGGCCTGGAAGTTGCGCATTGCCAAGCTGCCGCGCCTGGCCGGTCTGCTGCTGCTGGCGCTGGCTGTGCAGGTTGGCCTGGGTATCAGCAACGTGATCTTCCATCTACCGCTGCTGGTGGCGGTGGCGCACAACGCTGGTGGCGCTGCTCTGCTGCTGGTGATGGTGCTGATCAACTATCGCCTGAGGGCTGTTTCTGCGGCGGCTCGTGAAGCATCTGATCTGGCGGGCAGGCGCACGACTCTGGTTTCCAACGGTCTGGTTCAAGGCCGGTAAATAACGAATCAAGGAGCAATGCCATGGCGACAATGCTGCGAGCTCACTCCGAACACGCCACCTGGCGCGATTATCTGGAGCTGACCAAACCGCGGGTGGTGATGCTGATGCTGATCACCTCGCTGGTCGGCATGTTCCTCGCTACCCGTGCCGGTGTGCCCTGGACCGTGCTGCTGTTCGGCAACCTCGGCATCGGCCTGTGTGCCGGCGCGGCAGCTGCAGTCAACCATGTGGTAGATCGGCGCATCGACTCGATCATGGCGCGCACACACAAGCGTCCGGTCACCGCCGGGCGTGTCTCGCCGGTGGCGGCGCTGACCTTCGCCCTGTTGCTGGCCATCGCCGGCATGAGCCTGCTGATGGTGTTCACCAATGAGTTGGCTGCCTGGCTGACCCTGGCCTCATTGCTCGGTTATGCGGTGATCTACACCGGCTTTCTCAAGCGCGCCACGCCGCAGAACATCGTGATCGGCGGCCTGGCGGGTGCTGCTCCACCGTTGCTGGGTTGGGTCGCTGTTACCGGCCACCTCAGTGCCGAGCCGCTGCTGCTGGTGCTGATCATCTTCGCCTGGACGCCGCCGCACTTCTGGGCCCTGGCTATCCATCGCAAGGCCGAATACGCCAAGGCCGACATCCCCATGCTGCCGGTGACCCACGGTGAGCACTACACCAAGGTGCATATCCTGCTCTACACCCTGGTGATGTTCGCGGTGACCCTGCTGCCCTACGCCATCCACATGAGCGGGCCGTTGTACCTGGTTTGCGCCGTGCTACTGGGCGGCCGCTTCCTGCACTGGGCCTGGGTGCTGTACCGTGACAGCAAACCGCACGCCGCGATCAATACCTTCAAGTACAGTATCTGGTACCTGTTCCTGCTGTTTATCGCGCTGCTCGCGGATCACTATCTGCTGTTGAACATCTAGCAAGCTGTGGCGTGGCAGACGGTTTGCAAAAGCTAGCTAAGGGATTTCATGACTCGTACCCACACAACGGTTTTCGTTCTTGTCGCAATCGTGGCCCTGGTGCTGGGGCTTACCGTCAACAAGGTGCTCAGCAGTAAAAGCCAGGGCGACCCGGCGGCGCTGCTCGATGCCGGTATCGTCCTGCTGCCGCAGAACCGTAGCCTGCCGTCGCTGAGCCTGGTCGATCAGGACGGCAAGGACGTTGCGGTTGATCAGCTCAAGGGTGACTGGAAGCTGCTGTTCTTCGGTTATACCTTCTGCCCGGATATCTGCCCGGCCACCCTCGCTCAACTGCGCCAATTGCAGACCCAGTTGCCCGAAGAAACTCGCGCACGGCTGAGCGTGGTGATGGTCAGCGTCGACCCACATCGTGATACGCCGGAGCAGTTGAGCAAGTACCTGGGCTTCTTCAATGCGGGCTTCAAGGGCCTGACCGGCGAAGAGGAAACCCTGCAGAAATTCGCCAACTCGGTAAGCATCCCCTACATCCCGGCTGACACCAGCAAGGAAAACTACACCGTCGATCACAGCGGCAATCTGGTGATCATCGGCCCGGATGGCACCCAGCGCGGCTTCATCCGTGCGCCGATCAACAACGCCAAGCTGGCCGAGCAGTTGCCGGGCCTGGTTTCGGGTAGCTGATCGGCTTGGGTGTGCCTACGAACCACCACCATCAAGGCTGTATGGCACAGAGTTTCCCGGATTTCATCCGGGCTACGGCCCTGAGTTTGGGCTTGTAGGGTGCGCCGCGAGCACCGGCGGGCGCTCAACGGTATTGGTGCGCACGGCGCACCCTACGGGGCGTGTCCTAAAGTGCGAACGGCAGGGGCAGGTTGACCTGCTGACGTTGTGCCAAGCGCCGTTGGAATTCGGCAGGATCATGAATCAGCACTTCCTGCCCGGCGAACGACTCGGCGGCGATCAGACGTGACAGCCAGAAACGCACGCAGGCCACGCGCAGCATGGCTGGCCACAGCTCTGCTTCGGCAGCGCTGAACGGGCGTAGAGCCGCATAGGCGCCGAGTAGCGCACGGGCGCGAGCGCCATCTAGGCTGCCGTCTTCGTTCGAGCACCAATCGTTGAGAGTGATGGCCAGGTCGTAGAGCATCGGCCCCGAGCAGGCGTTGTAGAAGTCGATCACCCCTGCGAGGTGGTTGCCGTCGAACAGCACGTTGTCGCGGAACAGGTCGGCATGCAGGTTCGCCCGCGGCAAAGCGAGGATGCGCGGCTTCAGTTCGGCGATCTCGGCCAGTGCATCACGTAGTAGCGGCAACGCCTGTTCATCAAGCTTCAGCGCCTGGCTCGGACCTTCGGCGAGCATCCAATCCAGCCCGCGGTCGCTGCGACGTTCCACCGGCTGTTCGCGAGTGGCCAGGTGAATGCGCGCCAGCAGGCTACCCACTTCCTGGCAGTGATGGGCGTTGGCATCGCGCACATGCTTGCCTGACAGCCGGGGCTGCAATAGCGCCGGTTTCTCGGCCAGGGTGCGCAATGCCTCGTCGTCCTGCGTGCGTAGGGCGTAGGGCACCGGCAGGCCGGCGTCGTGCAGCACGTCGAGCAATTCGATGAAGAACGGTAGGTCGGCCACCGGGCCGCGTTCGACCAGGGTCAGGACATATTCGCCCTGCTCCAGGCTGACGAAGAAGTTGCTGTTTTCGCTGCCCGCAGCAATGCCCTGGAAGTCACGCAACCGGCCAAGCCCATAGGGAGCCAGGAAGACTTCGAGCTCATGACGCTCCAGGGGGGTGAATACCGACATATCAGACCTTAATTGCCTTACCAGCTAAAGATTTCCCAGGACGGGATCAGCATGTCCGGATCGTCCGAACGTACGAAGTTGCCGTCGCTGCCATCGGCGCGAACGAGAAAGTAGGGTTTACCGTTCTTCGGGATGACCTTGATGGCGTAGAGGAAGCCATTGACCCGGTATTCCTGAATGGTTCGGTCGCCGTCCTGGCGGATGGTCACATCCGGGTCGCCGGATACCGGATCTTCGGCGTGAGCAGCAAGGGGGACACAGGCCAACAGGCCGACCAGCATCAGGCGATTCAATGTACCCATGGTAATCTTGCTCCTTCGTTGTTCACCGATGCAGCCATTCTACCGCTGCACCCGCCGAAAAGGTTGATCCCGCGCATGAGCCAAGCTCCCCTCGTTCTGGTCGACGGTTCCTCTTATCTGTACCGCGCCTTCCACGCCCTGCCGCCGCTGACCACTTCCAAGGGCATGCCCACCGGAGCGGTGAAGGGCGTGCTGAACATGCTCAAGAGCCTGCGCAAGCAGTACCCGAACAGCCCCTTTGCCGTGGTCTTCGACGCCAAGGGCGGCACCTTCCGCGACGAGCTGTTCGCCGAGTACAAGGCCAATCGGCCATCCATGCCGGACGAATTGCGCGTGCAGGTCGAGCCGCTGCACGCCAGCGTGCGCGCCCTGGGGTTGCCGCTGCTGTGCGTCGAAGGGGTTGAAGCCGATGACGTGATCGGCACCCTGGCGCGGCAAGCGGCCGGGGAAAAGCGCGACGTGGTCATCTCCACTGGTGACAAGGACATGGCGCAGCTGGTCTGCCCGCACGTTACGCTGGTCAACACCATGACGGGAAGCGTCTACGATGCCGATGGCGTAAAGGAGAAATTCGGTGTCGGCCCTGAGCTGATCATCGACTACCTGGCGCTGATGGGCGACAAGGTCGACAACATTCCGGGTGTGCCTGGTGTCGGTGAGAAAACCGCTTTGGGCTTGCTGGTTGGTATCGGCGGCGGCCTCGACGTGCTCTACGCCAACCTCGACAAGGTGCCCGAGCTGCCGATCCGTGGCGCCAAGGGCCTGCCAGCCAAGCTCGAAGAGCACCGCGAGATGGCTTACCTGTCCTATCAGCTGGCGACCATCAAGACCGACGTGCCGCTGAATATCGAGATCGAGTCGCTGCATCCCGGCGAACCGGATCAGGCCGCGCTGGTGGAGCTTTACGGCGAGCTGGAGTTCAAGAACTGGCTGGACGACCTGCTGCGTCAGAACAAGGCGCTGGCGGCCAAGGCTGCTGCGCCGGCTGGCGATCTGTTCGCCGAGCCGACTGGTGAAACCGCCGAAGAGGCCGCTGAACCCGCATCGGCAAGCAGCGGTGATTACCAGCTGGTACTGGAGCAGGCGCAGTTCGATGCCTGGCTGAAGAAACTGGAGCAGGCAGAACTGATCGCCTTCGACAGCGAGACCACCAGCATTGATGCCCAGCAGGCGCAGTTGGTTGGTCTGTCCTTCGCGGTCAAGGCCGGTGAGGCGGCCTATATCCCGCTGGCGCATTCCTACATGGGCGTGCCGCAGCAGCTCGATCGCGACGCAGTGCTCAAGGCGCTCAAGCCGATCCTCGAAGACCCGGCCAAGGCCAAGGTGGGCCAGCACGCCAAGTACGACATCAACGTCCTGGCCAATGCCAGCACGCCGATCACGGTGCAGGGCGTGGCCTTCGACACCATGCTCGAATCCTACGTACTGGACTCCACCGCCACCCGTCACGACATGGACAGCCTGGCGCTGAAGTACCTGAACCACAGCACCATCCGCTTCGAGGACATCGCCGGCAAGGGCGCCAAGCAGCTGACCTTCGATCAGATCGCCCTGGAGCAGGCCGGCCCGTACGCCGCCGAGGATGCCGACGTGACCTTGCGTCTGCATCAGGAACTGTGGGGACGCCTCGAAGCTGTGCCGTCCCTGGCCAAAGTGCTGCGCGACATCGAAATCCCGCTGGTACCGGTGCTGGCGCGCATCGAGCGCAACGGCGCGCTGGTCGATGCCAAGCTGCTCGGCGAGCAGAGTGTCGAGCTGGGCGAGAAACTGGTGGAGCTGGAGCGCAAGGCGTTCGAGATCGCCGGTGAGGAATTCAACCTCGCCTCGCCCAAGCAACTCGGCGTGATCCTCTACGAAAAACTCGGCTACCCGGTGATCAGCAAGACTGCCAAGGGCCAACCCTCCACCGCCGAAGCGGTGCTGGCAGAACTGGCCGAGCAGGACTTCGAACTGCCCAAGGTGCTGATGCAGTACCGCAGCCTGAGCAAGCTCAAGAGCACCTACACCGACAAGCTGCCGGAGCAGATCAACCCGCGCACCGGGCGTATCCATACCAGCTATCACCAGGCGGTCGCCGCTACTGGCCGCCTGTCCTCCAGCGACCCGAACCTGCAGAACATCCCGATCCGCACCGCCGAAGGCCGGCGCATCCGCCAGGCTTTCGTGGCGCCCAAGGGCTACAAGATGATGGCCGCGGACTACTCGCAGATCGAGTTGCGCATCATGGCCCACCTGGCCAAGGACAAAGGTCTGCTCGATGCCTTCCACCATGATCTGGACGTGCACAGGGCCACTGCTGCCGAGGTTTTTGGTGTGGCACTGGAAGAGGTGAGCAGCGATCAGCGGCGCAAGGCCAAGGCCATCAACTTCGGTCTGATCTACGGCATGAGCGCCTTCGGCCTGGCCAAGCAGATCGACGTCGAACGTAAGGAGGCGCAGGCCTATATCGATCGTTACTTCGCCCGCTATCCCGGCGTGCTGACCTACATGGAAAGCACCCGCGCGCAGGCCGCCGAGCAGGGTTATGTGGAGACAGTTTACGGCCGTCGCCTGTACCTGCCGGAGATCCACGCGCAGAACCAGGCCATGCGCAAGGGCGCCGAGCGCGCGGCGATCAATGCGCCGATGCAGGGCACGGCTGCGGACATCATCAAGCGCGCCATGATCGCCGTGGACAGCTGGTTGCAGGACAGCGGCATCGATGCACGCATCATCATGCAGGTGCACGACGAACTGGTGCTGGAGGTGCGTGAGGAACTGATCGACGAGGTCAGCGCCAAACTCAAGAGCCTGATGAGTGGCGCCGCCGACCTGGATGTACCGCTACTGGTGGAAGTCGGCGTCGGCGCCAATTGGGACGAGGCGCATTGAGGCTCGTCGCCGCGGCATAGAGCCGCGGCCGCTCTAGCTTTTGGGTTTCAGGGAATCAAAAGGCGCTTTCTTATTGCAAATGGTTTTTAAGACGGCGATGAACTTTCTGCAAACCCACCCGGTCAGAGTTCATGAATGGCCGTTAAGCCCTTCAATGCTCCTTTGTTGTGTTAAGTGTTGGCAGACATCTGAACCCCGCCCTAGCGGTTCAGACCTTGAACCCCGAACTTCTCCCTCCCCATACGAAGCTCGGGGTTTTTTTTGCCTATAGAAAAGTGCCGCTAGCCGCATTCTGATGAACCTCTCCCTCCGGGAGAGGTTGGGGCCCGCTCCTGCTGTTCCTTAGTGGGCACCGAATACTCCCTACGATCCAGGTGCGCACAGCGCACCCTACGACTTATTCCTCGGCGCTTTCCTCATCCTCTTCCGGCAACAGATCCAGCCAACCTGCCAGCACCATCTGCGCCTCTTCCACGCCCATGCGCTTAGGCGCCGAGAACAGCTGGATGCTGATGGCCTCGCCCCACTGCTTGTGAATTTCCTGGCGCACCTTGAGCAAGGTGGTCTTCGCTGCGCCGAAAGCCAGTTTGTCGGCCTTGGTCAGCAGGATATGCAGCGGCATGCCACTGGCTACCGACCAGTCCAGCATCATGCAGTCGAACTCGGTCAGCGGATGGCGGATATCCATCATCAACACCAGGCCGCTCAAACTCTCGCGGCTGCCCAGATACGCTTCCAGATGTTTCTGCCAGTGCTGTTTGAGCGGGATCGGTACCTTGGCATAACCGTAGCCGGGCAGGTCGACCAGGCGACGCTCGTCGTCCAGGCGGAAGAAATTGAGCAACTGCGTGCGTCCCGGTGTTTTCGAGGTGCGCGCCAGGCTGGCGTGAGTGAGGGTATTGAGCGCGCTCGACTTGCCAGCGTTGGAGCGGCCGGCGAAGGCCACCTCCAGGCCGCTGTCCTCGGGGCACTGATCGACCTTGGCGGCGCTGATGAGGAAGCTGGCCTGCTGGCACAGACCGATGATGGGATTTTTCGGGAGCATGGGGGTATCCGGTGGATGCCTCGATTCCTGTTCAGTGGTTCGAGGGCTTGCGACATTTCCGCGCACCTGCTGCGCCCCAGAGGGGGCGGCAGGGGGCGTCGTTTCCGTTTCAGTGTTGCCAGTATATAATGCCGCAGATTTTGTGTGCGCTTTGTCCCACCCGCAGGAACCCAATTGCCGGGAGCGATTAAATCTCTGCTCGATAGAAAGCAGGACGTTCCCAACCCTGATGAGGTTGATCTGATGAAGAAAATGCTGCTTGCTGCTGCCGTTATGATGTTGTCGTTCAACGGCTATGCTGCTCAGGATCCGCAAGCTGTGTATGACCGTTCCTGTGGTGTATGCCACAACGGCCAGATTCCCACGGCGCCCAAGAAGGGCGACAAGGCCGCATGGGAGCCGCGTCTGGCCAAGGGCATGGATACACTGGTGCAGAGCGTTACCAATGGTTTGAATGCCATGCCGCCGCGCGGCCTGTGCATGGACTGCTCGGCCGAGGATTACCAGGCGGTCATCAAGCTGATGACCGAGTGAGTAAGCCCGCTCGATAACCCTTTCTCTCTTAGCCGTAATTGGATTAGCTGATGAACAAAGTACTCGTGAGTCTGCTGTTGACCCTGGGCCTCACTGGCGTGGCACAGGCTGCTGGCGATGCCGAAGCCGGTCAGGGCAAAGTCGCTGTCTGTGGTGCCTGTCATGGCGCCGATGGCAACAGCCCTGCACCAAACTTCCCCAAGCTGGCCGGTCAGGGCGAGCGTTACTTGCTCAAGCAGCTGCACGACATCAAGTCCGGTGCCCGTCCGGTGGTCGAAATGACCGGCATGCTGGACAACCTCAGCGAACAGGACATGGCTGACATCGCCGCTTACTTCTCCAGCCAGAAGATGAGCGTTGGTGCCGCCGATCCCAAGTTGGTCGAGCGTGGTGAAGCACTGTTCCGTGGCGGCAAGCTGGAAGAGGGCATGCCGTCCTGCATCGGTTGCCATTCGCCCAACGGCGCTGGCCTGGCCGCTGCCGGCTTCCCGCACCTGGGCGGCCAGCACGCTCAGTACGTGGCCAAGCAGCTGACCGACTTCCGCGAAGGCAATCGCACCAACGACGGCGACGCGATGATCATGCGCGCCATCGCTGCCAAACTGAGCAACAAGGATATCGAAGCTGTATCCAGCTTCATCCAGGGCCTGCACTGACGGACCATCGTTGCTTTTGGCAAGACAAAGGGTGGCTACGGCCACCCTTTTTCATTTGCGCCGCGGCTACAATGGCCGGAACCTGCCTCGTGTCGTCCGGTCTTACTAGCGATTCGCCACGAGGCGATGCCTACTACCAAGGAGTACCCCATGCGTAACCTGATTCTCGGCGCCGCTCTGGCCCTCAGCAGTCTGTTCGGTATCACTGCTCATGCCGAGCCGGTGGCTGGCCAGCAGTACGTCGAGCTGAAGAGCCCGGTGCCGGTGTCCAAGCCTGGCAAGGTCGAAGTGGTGGAGCTGTTCTGGTACGGCTGCCCGCACTGCTATCAGTTCGAAGCGACTCTCAACCCCTGGGTCGAGAAGCTGCCGGAAGACGTCAACTTCGTCCGCGTGCCGGCGCTGTTCGGTGGCATCTGGAACGTGCATGGTCAGGCGTTCATCACCCTGGAAAGCATGAAGGTCGAGCACAAGGTGCATGACGCCGTGTTCAACGCCATCCACCAGGAGAAGAAGAAGCTGGCTTCGGCCGAAGAGTTTGCCGATTTTGTCGCCACCCAGGGCGTTGATCGTGATGCCTTCCTCAAGACCTTCAACTCCTTCGCCGTCAAAGGCCAGATGGAAAAGGCCAAGAAACTGGCCATGGCCTACCAGATCACTGGCGTACCGGTGATGGTTGTCGGTGGCAAGTATCGCTTCGACCTGGGCTCGGCCGGTGGCCCACAGCAGACCCTGCAGGTCGCTGACCACCTGATCGCCAAGGAGCGCGAGGCGCTTTAAGCGGCCGCAGGCGCGAAGCATGCTGCGCCGCTGGCGAAAGACACGTGCGGTTGGTCTGTGCGATCCACAGATCAACCCGCACTGCTCGCCCGAGAGCGACTGGCCAGCCGACGGCCTGTTGCGTCTGCTCAGTTTCAACGTCCAGGTCGGCATCAATACCCAGCGTTATCATCACTACCTGACCCGCAGCTGGCAGCATCTGTTGCCCCATGCAGGGCGTGCCGGCAACCTGCAGCGCATCGGTGATCTGCTCGCCGACTTCGATCTGGTGGCTTTGCAGGAGGTCGATGGTGGCAGCCTGCGTTCGGGCTACATCAATCAGGTCGAGTACCTGGCCCAGCAGGGGGCCTTTCCCTTCTGGTACCAACAGCTCAATCGCAATCTCGGGCGCTTCGCCCAGCACAGCAACGGTGTGCTCAGCCGTTTGCGTCCCTCTCTGCTGGAAGACCATCCGCTCCCCGGCCCGCCTGGGCGTGGTGCGATCTTCCTGCGTTTGGGCGAGGGTGAGCATGCACTGGGCGTGGTGATGATGCATCTGGCGCTGGGAGCTCGCACCCGGACGCGGCAACTGGCCTACATTCGTGAGCGTGTCAGCGAGTTTCGCCACCTGGTGCTGATGGGCGACATGAACACCCATGCTGTCGACCTGCTGGAGAGCTCCCCGTTGCGCGACCTCGGCCTGATCGCGCCGCAGGTCGAAGCGACCTTCCCCAGCTGGCGACCGCAGCGCTGCCTCGATCATATTCTGATCAGTTCCGAGCTCGAGCTGGGGCGCGTCGATGTACTCAGTCAGCCGATTTCCGATCACCTTCCCGTGGCCGTGGAAATCCGCCTGCCGGAAGCACAGAATGCTGCGCAAATGCCTATGCTGAAGACGCCATCTCCCGAGTAAGCCGTATGAGCGATGACGCGCAACGCTGGAAAGAAAAGTACCTGAGCAGCCTGGAACAGCAGGAGAAGCTCGACCGCGGTTGGGAGTTGCGCCTGGATCTGCTGCGCCGGGGGCTGGTGCGCAGCAGCCTGGCCGCCGAGGGCGCGGACAAGGCGGTCGATCAATGCATGCAGGAAATGCGCGAAATTCTTCGCCGCGACGATATGGACGCTGCATTGGGCGGCCTTATCCCGCGTCTGGAAAAGGCTGTGCTGGATTCCGAGCAGCGCCGTCAGCAGCGTGCCGCAGAGGCTGCGACTGCGTTGGCTGGCTTGATCGAGCAATTACAGCGTCTGCAACCGCCCCGCGAGGTGCGCAAGGCACTCAAATCACTGGGCAAGCAGTTGCAGGATGCCACCGCACACCAGTACCTGCTGCCGGCGCTGCTCAGCCAGCTGAGTAATCTGCAGGGCCAGGCGCTGACCGTTCTGCAGGCTCCGGCGCAGGAACAACCAGGCCTGCTTCAGCGCCTGTTCGGCTCGCGCAGCGAGACCAGCGAAAGCAATGAGGATGCGCCGGACCGTGTTGCTGAGGTCGCTAGCGTTATCGAGGAGCCCGCACCAGAGCCAGCGCCAACGCCAACGCCAGCATCCGCGCCTGCCACCGTCGCGGTAGCGAACGAGTCGCCTCCCCGTGTTGCCAGAGTGATTAGCGCGCCGGCCCAGCATCAGGCCCACGAGGCTTCGCCCGTGCTCGATAGCCTGCCTCTGCCGCCGGGGCTGGTGCGGCAGGAGGGTGCCGACGACAGCCCGTTTTCATTGCCCAGCAGCGAACCTGGATACAGCGCGGTGGCGCCGCATATCGCCAGCAGTCTGCGTGGCCTGCTCGACGAGCTCGAGCTGCCGGCGCGCCATCTGCCGCAAGGTGACGCGCTGCGCCTGCGACTCGAGGGCAATCTCAACTGGTACGAGCTGGTGCCGGTGCTGGATGATCTGGCCGTGCTGGTGCTTGCCGTCACCGATAGCGGCCAGCGCGAGTTTGCCGGCTATCTCAAGCAACTCAACGAGCGCCTGGCTGCCTTCATCGAAACCCTCAGCGAGGCGCACGAGGGCTACAGCGCGTCAGTGGAGAATGCGCGCAGTTTCAACCAGCAACTGCGGGATCAGGTCAGCGATCTGCAGAACAGCGTGCAGGAAGCTGCCGATCTGGAATCGCTCAAGCAGGCTCTGGAACAGCGCCTGGAAGGGCTCTTGCAAAGTGTCAGCAGTCATCAGCGTCAGCGCGACAGCAGTGAAGACGACGTGGCCGAGCGGCTGCAGGGCCTGGTCAAGCGTGTCGCCGAGATGGAGCAGGAAGCGCAGCAATTTCGCGAGCATATCGAGGAGCAGCGACAGAAGTCCTTGCTGGACCCCCTGACTGGGTTGCCCAACCGTGCCGCCTGGAGCGAGCGTCTCGACCTGGAAGTTGCTCGTCGCCAACGCTATGGCGGCCAGCTGTTGTTGGCGGTGCTGGACGTCGATCACTTCAAGCGGATCAACGACGGCTACGGCCACCTGGCAGGTGATCGAGTGCTGAAGATCATCGCCGGGGAGCTCAGCAAGCGTTTGCGCAAGACCGACTTCATTGCCCGTTTTGGTGGCGAGGAGTTCGTTCTGCTGATTCCTGCAACGCCGCTGGAGGGAGGTGTCCAGCTTCTGGAAACCCTGCGCGCGGCAATCGAGGCCTGCCCGTTCCACTTCAAGGGTGAGCCGGTGACCATCACCTTCTCCGCCGGTATCGCCGAGTTTCGCAATGGCGAGGCGACCGAGGTCACCTTCGAACGTGCCGACCAGGCGCTATATCGCGCCAAGGGCGCGGGGCGTAACCGAGTCGAACAGGCTGCCTGATCCCGTCTACGTCGAGCCGCAGCGGCAGGCGCCGCGGCTCCCGTACGAACCACTCACTCCTTCTAGGATGTTGCCTCGGCCGGGTCCCTGCTGGTTGCTCCAGCGGTTCGTGCCCGTGGCGCGTGATCGTCCTCCTCCTGCAGCGGCACCTCGTTGCCCTGAGCGTCGTACAGCTTGCCGCCGATGAAGTGGTCGCCATCGTGCAGGGCGGCGATGTCGCGGTAGCGCAGGCTGCGCTCGGTGCCTGCGACGAATACCGACTGCTGATCCGAGTTGCCGGCGGTGAAATGGTTGAACAGCAGGTTGAGCAGGATCGCCATGATCGCCGCCGAGCTGATGCCGGAGTGGAAAATGGTCTCGAACCAGGCCGGGAAGTGATGGTAGAAGCTGGGCATGGCGATGGGGATCATGCCGAAGCCGATGGAAGTAGCGACGATCACCAGGTTCATGTTGTTGCGGTAGTCGACCTTGGCCAGGGTGCGGATGCCGCTGGCGGCAACGGTGCCGAACAGCACGATGCCGGCACCACCAAGCACCGAGGTCGGCACTGCGGCGATCACTCGGCCCATGATCGGCAGCAAGCCGAGGGTGACCAGAATCAGCCCGCCGGTGGCGACCACGTAGCGGCTCTTCACGCCAGTCACGGCAACCAGGCCGACGTTCTGGGCGAAGGCGCTCTGGGTGAAGGAGCCGAATAGCGGCGCAACGACACTGGCGATCATGTCCGCGCGCAAACCGTTGCCGAGGCGTCTGGAGTCGACCTTGGTGTCGATGATGTCGCCGACGGCGAGGATGTCGGCCGAGGTTTCCACCAGGATCACCATCACCACGATCAGCATCGAGATGATCGCTGCCACCTCGAACACCGGCATGCCGAAATGTAGCGGTGCCGGAAAGGCCAGCACCGGCCCTTCGCTGACCTTGGAAAAATCGGCCATGCCGAATGCCACCGCCACCAGAGTGCCGATCACCATGGCCAGCAGGATCGACAGGCGCGAGATGGTGGCGCTGCCGACCTTGCTCAGCAGCAGCACGGTGGTCAGGGTGAAGGCGGCCAGGCCGATGTTGGCCATGCTGCCGAAGTCAGCTGCACTGCTGTTGCCGCCCATGGCCCAGCGCGCGGCGACAGGCATCAGCGTCAAACCGATGGTGGTGATGACGATGCCGGTCACCAGCGGCGGGAAGAACTTGGTGATCTTGGAAAAGATCGGCGTGATCAGCAGCCCGATCGCCGCTGCGCCTATCACCGCGCCGAATACCACCGGCAGCCCGCCTTCACCGCCATTGGCGCCGACTATCGCCACGATGGTGGCGACGCTGGCGAACGACACGCCCTGCACGAGCGGTAACTGACAGCCGAAGAACGGCAAGCCGATGGTCTGCAGCAAAGTGGCAGCGCCACCGACGAAAAGCGAGGCGGCGATCAGCAGACCGATATCGGCAGGCGACAGACCGGCCGCCTGGCCGACGATCAGGGGTACCGCGACGATGCCGCCGTACATGGTCAGTACGTGCTGCAGGCCGTAGAGCAGATTGGAGCCGAGGCCGAGGTTCTCGTCCTCGGGGCGCTGGGTGGTGGAGGTCATGGGAAAGCTACTCGCTGTTGTTCTTGTGCGGTCAATGTAGACATTTTGTTGCCACATTGGCTACTACTTTGTATACATTTTTTCGAGTGTTGTTTCCTGGAACCATTACGGCGCTAATGGTCATAAAATTTCCACGCGCGCTGAAGATGCTCGAATCTGACCGTGGCCCCGACTCGCGAGGCGACCCCCTAAGGCCCTAGACTATGCGCACTAGCCACCGGAGACGCCCATGGACATCTTCAGCATTGCCGTGCTGATCTTTTTGGTCACCGACCCTTTCGGCAATATCGCCATCTACATTGCCGCGCTGAAGAACGTCGAGCCGCGCAGACGGTTGTGGATCGCCGCGCGCGAACTGCTGTTCGCCCTTGGCCTGTTGCTGCTGTTCCTCACCTTTGGTGACAAATTCCTCACCAGCCTCGGGCTGTCACGCGAGGCAACCGCGATTGCCGGCGGTATCATCCTGTTCGTCATCGCCATGCGCCTGATCTTTCCCAGCCCGCAGGGCCTGCTCGGCGACGTGCCGGATGGCGAGCCGATGCTGGTGCCGTTGGCCACGCCGGCGGTCGCCGGACCTTCAGCGCTTGCGGTGCTGATGACTCTGCGCAACACCCACACCGGGCCGCTCTGGGAGCTCTACCTGGCGGTCATCCTGGCCTGGGCGGCGACGGCATTCATTCTGTTGCAGGCTTCGTTCCTGCAGCGTTTTCTCGGTAATCGCGGGTTGATGGCGGTAGAACGATTGATGGGCATGCTGTTGATCATGCTCAGCGTCGACATGCTGCTGGACAACCTGCAGAGCGTATTCGGTCACGCATGAAGTCTCTTTGCCTTGCCCTCGTCCTTGTTCTGCTTGCCGGTTGCACCGGTGGTCTACGTATCGATGACAGTCACACCGCGACCGGTCAGAACAGCCGGGTGCAATACGTCGTGTTGCACTACACCTCTGCTGACCTGCAACGCTCGCTCGATCTGCTGACGCAGACCGAGGTGAGCAGCCACTACCTGATCGGTGATGCACCGCCGACCGTCTACCGCCTGGTTGACGAGAACCGTCGCGCCTGGCACGTCGGCGTCAGCGAGTGGCAGGGGCGCACCTGGCTCAACGCTTCGACCATCGGCATCGAGCTGGTCAATCAGGGCTACTACCAGACGCCAGCGGGGCGCTACTGGCAACCTTTCGCGCCGCAGCAGATCGACACCCTGATCGTGCTGCTCAAGGACATCGTCAAGCGTCACCAGCTACCGCTGGGCTCGATCATCGCGCACAGCGATGTGGCGCCGCAGCGCAAGGTCGATCCGGGCCCGCTGTTCCCCTGGAAGCGTCTGGCCGATGAGGGCCTGGTGCCCTGGCCGAACGAGGACGCCGTGGCGCGCCAACAGGCGCTGTTCAGCACCAGTCTGCCCAGCGTGCAGTGGTTCCAGAAGCAGTTGGCGCAAAATGGCTACACGGTGCCGCAGCACGGTGAGCTGGATGAGGCGACGCGCAATGTCATCGCCGCCTTCCAGATGAAGTATCGCCCGGCCAACTACGACGGCCAGCCGGATGCCGAAACTGCAGCGCGGTTGCTGGTGCTCAATCTGCAGGCGGCAGGATAGAGCTCAGCTAGGCGTGGTGCCGATCAGCCGAGAGTCGGCCAGCGCTGCGCTGCGATGAACGATGGCGGCCTGGTATTCGGGGTCCGCGAGCATGCTCAAAAAGGCTGCTGACGAGGGATAGCGCACCAGCAGAAGCAGATCCCACTGCTCTTGCTTCGGTGCGATCAAAGCCAGGTGGACGTCTGCCATCACCTGCACCTCACCACCCACTTCACGGACCTTGCTCAGCGCGGTGCGGCTGTAGCGCGCATAGGCTTCGCGCCCGCTGCAGGGTGCGTGGGGACTGTCTGCGCCATACGCAGCTTGGCTGTTGAAGCGCAGCAGATTGAGCATGAGGATCGGCGTATCACTGGGCATGCGCTCGGCGAACGCCAGCAGATCCTCGCGGGCAGGGTTGATGCTGGGCATGCACGTTCCTCGGCTGGCGTTTTTCCTGAGCCTCACGCCTGAAGCCGAGTGCGGCAAGTGCTATCGATCCGCCTGATAGCCGATCATCTGCTCAGCATGGTGCTGCGCTACGGTTGCTGTACTGGCAGGTCGATCAGCGTGGGCCAGGTTGGAAATCACGCGCATCACGCGCCCAGACGTCCAGCACCGGTTTGAGATCTTCCAGGGTCAGTTGCGTGCTGCTGTTCTCCAGCGTCAGGCCGTGCCCCTTGCGCACTACACGCAGCACCGGTTCGCTGGTGCGGGCATCGAGGCCCTCCAGCTCGATGAAGATGGTGCTGTCGCGGTCACGGGTGCCTGCGGCTGTGGTTGCCGCAGCGAGTACCAGGGCGACAGGAATCACTTCATAGGCCTTGAGCCCTTCGGTGGAAACCGTCACGCCGGTGATCGCGCTGCGCAGTACCAGGCTGTCCATGGTCGGTTCTTTGACCACCGTCATGCGCCCCTGCAACTCACGGATCAACGCCTGATGCAGATAATCACGGACACTTTCCAGCGTTTGCGCGCTGACCTGATCGCTGGGAACTGGCTCTGGATAGAAGGTCGGCTTCTCCACATACACCGCCGTGTAGCGCTCGCTCCTGAACTGCGGCGAAATCCAGCGCAGCACCGGTGCGCCAGTGGCTGAAGTGGCTGGTTGAAGCTGGGAGTAGTCGGCGAGGTAGCCGGAGAACTGTGTGGGTTTGGTGGTCTGGCTGGCGCAGCCGCTGAGCAGCAGCGCAGTGAGTAGAGCCAGGCAAAGCGGGTTGGCGTAACGCATCGGCGGACTCTCCTGTCCAGGGACCTGCAATCAGCCTAGATGCCGCTTCGTCAGCCCGCCAGTTCGCTCAATCGTTGAGCAAGAAGCTTGAAGTCATAGGGTTTTACGATGCTCTCGGTGGCTGCCGCGCTGTCGCGGGCGCGCACCTCTTCGAGCAGTTCGCGTTCGTAATAGCCGCTGGCGAACAGCACCGGCAGGGTCGGTCGCAACTGGCGCGCGGCCTCCACCAGTTCGCGTCCGTCCATCCCGGGCAGACCGATGTCGCTCATCAGCAGATCGAAGTGCTGTTCGCTGCGCAGCCGTTCCAGGGCGCTGTGCCCGTCGCGCAGGGCAAGGACGCGATAGCCGAACTCCCCGAGGACTTCAGCGGTGAGTTGGCGTACGACATCGTCATCCTCGACCAACAGGATGGTCTTGGTACTGGCGCAGTCGATTTCGGTCATGGGGCTCTCTGTTTCAGCGCGCAGAATGCGCGAATGTTTGGCAAACTTCGGAGTCGGTGCGCGGTCAGTGTGCCATACGCCTTCCCCGGACAGATAAGAACAAGCGAGACAATCATCGAATGGACGTCCCAATGTCGAATGAGTCCGCAATGGACGAAAAAGGGTTTCGCCGGATTCTCAACCGTAACGTCGGGCTGCCGCTCGGCCTGGGGCTGGTCGGCGCGCTGTTCTTCGCGCTGTTGATCGGCTACCTGCTCAATGTGATCCGCTGGGTCGAGCACACCGACCAGGTGCTCAACAGAGCCAGCGAGGTGTACAAGCTGACGCTGGACCTGGAAACCGGCATGCGCGGCTTCCTGCTCAGTGGTGACGAGGACTACCTCGCGCCCTACGAGCAGGCGCGCGGCAAGTATCGTCCGCTGACCGAGCAGCTCATCGGCATGGTCGGCGACAACCCGCCACAGGTGCAGCGGCTCGAACGCCTGCTGGCGTTGCAGGAGCAGTGGGATCTGTTCGCCCAGGAGGTCATAGGCAGCCGCCGTGACGGTGGCAATTATCTGGCTGAAGTTGGGCGCGGGCGTGGCAAGAACCTCACCGATGGCATGCGCCGTGAGCTCGACACCTTCATCAACAGCGAACGCGAGCTGCGGCGGCAGCGCAATACCGAAGTAAGCAGCACCACGCTCTGGGGGGCTGGCATCTATCTGGTGATCAGCATCCTGTTCAGTGCCCTGTTGGCGCTGTTCGGTCGCCGTGAGCTGATGAATCTCTCGCAGACCTATTCACTGGCGATGGCCAAGCAGTCCGATTACGCCGATGAGCAGCGTCGCCGTGCCTGGCTGGGCGGCGGCCAGACCCTGCTGGCCGAGCGTCTACTCGGCCAGCCGCAGGTGCAGGAATTGGCCGATCGCTCCCTTGAGTTTCTCGCCGAGTATCTCAATTGCGTGGTGGCCGCCCTGTATCTGCGCGATGCTCAGACAGGCGACCTCACGCGCGTTGCCGGCTATGGCTTCAGCGAGGACGCCAGCCTCAAGGAGCATTTCTACCGCGGTGAGGGGCTGATCGGACAGGCTGCTCGTGGCCGTCGTCTGGTCTGTCTGGATGATCTGCCGGCGGATTACATCAAGGTCGCTTCGAGTCTCGGCGAAGGCCAGCCAGTGAGCGTTGCCCTGGTGCCGCTGCAGTCCGAAGATCGCGTCAACGGTGTGGTCGAATTGGCCTTCATGCGTGTACTGGAGCCGCGTGAGCGCGAGTTCCTCGAGGCCATCGCCAGCAATGTCGGGATGGCACTTGAAGCAGCGCGCTATCGCCAGCGTCTGCAAGAGGTGCTCGGCCAGACTCAGCAACTCAACGAGGAACTGCAGACCCAGCAGGAAGAGCTGCGTGCCGCCAACGAGGAGCTGGAGCAGCAGGCGCGCGTGCTCAAGGAGTCTCAGGCGCACCTGGAAACCCAGCAGGCCGAGCTGGAGCAGACCAACGAGAAGCTCTCCGAGCAGGCGCAGACACTGGCCGACCAGCGCGACGAGCTGGACCAGCGCAACACCACCCTCGGCCGCATCCAGGCGCAGCTGGAAGAGCGTGCCGAGGAGCTGCAGCGCGCCAGCCGCTACAAGTCCGAGTTCCTTGCCAACATGAGCCACGAGCTGCGCACGCCGCTCAATAGCTCGCTGATTCTGGCCAAGCTGCTGGCGGAAAACGGCAACGGCAACCTCAACGACGAACAGGTCAAGTTCGCCGAGTCGATCTACTCGGCTGGCAACGATCTGCTCAACCTGATCAACGACATTCTCGACATCGCCAAGGTCGAGGCCGGCAAGCTCGAGATACGCCCCGAGCGCACGCCGCTGGCAAGCCTGCTCGAAGGCTTGCGGGATGTGTTCGTACCGCTGGCGGGCGAGCGCAGCCTGAGTTTCGAGATCGAACAGCAGGGCGAGCTGCCGCAGGTGCTGTTCACCGACCGCCAGCGCGCCGAGCAGATCCTGCGCAACCTGTTGTCCAACGCCTTCAAGTTCACTGACCGCGGCGGCGTGACTCTCAGCGTATCGCGGCAGGATGACCATTACCTGGCCTTCGCCGTGCGCGATACCGGCATTGGCATCGCTGCGGATCAGCAGCAGGCGATCTTCGAGGCCTTCCGCCAGGCCGATGGCACCACCAATCGCCGTTATGGCGGTACCGGCCTGGGGCTGTCCATCTCGCGTGACCTGGCCGGGTTGCTCGGAGGCTCGATCACGGTCAGCAGCGTGCCGGGCGAGGGCAGTACCTTCACCCTGCTGCTGCCCGAGCGCTTGGTCGAGGGCGCTGCCCCGAGCCAGCCGATTGCCGCGCCTCTGGTGGTGGCTGAGCCGCCACTGCCGGTCGCCGCTGTCGCTGCCGCCCCGGCGATGCCGCGAGCGCCAGCGCCTTTCGCCGATGACCGCGAGCACCTCGACGAGCGTGGCGGCCGTCGCGTGCTGGTGGTCGAGGACGAAGTACGCTTCGCCCGCATCCTCTTCGATCTGGCTCACGAACTGGGCTACGCCTGCCTGGTGGCTACCTGCGCCGATGAAGGCCTGGAGCTGGCGCGGCAGTACCGCCCGGATGCCATCCTGCTCGACATGCGCCTGCCCGACGGCTCAGGCCTCGGTGTGCTGCAACGGCTGAAGGACGACCCGCAGACCCGTCATATCCCGGTGCATGTGGTCTCGGTAGAGGATCAGAGCGAGGCCGCGCTGCACCTGGGGGCGGTTGGCTATGCGCTCAAGCCCACCAGCCGCGATCAGCTCAAGGAAGTCTTCGGCAGGCTCGAGGCCAAGCTCAATCAGCAGGTCAAGCGTGTACTGCTGGTCGAGGACGACCCGCTGCAACGCGACAGCGTTGCCCGCCTGATCAGCGACGAAGACATCGAGATCACCGCCGTCGCACTGGCTGGCGATGCGCTGGAAAAGCTGCGCGACACGGTGTTCGACTGCATGATCATCGACCTCAAGCTGCCCGACATGCAGGGCAACGAGCTGCTGCGGCGCATGGCCGAGGAGGACATCTGCTCCTTCCCGCCGGTGATCGTCTACACCGGGCGCAACCTGACCCGCGACGAGGAAGCCGAGCTGCTCAAGTACTCGCGCTCGATCATCATCAAGGGCGCGCGTTCGCCAGAACGTTTGCTGGATGAGGTCACCCTGTTCCTGCACAAGGTCGAGGCCGAGCTGTCCAGCGAGCACCAGCGCATGCTCAAGACCGCGCGCAGCCGCGACAAGCTGTTCGAGGGCCGGCGCCTGCTGCTGGTCGACGATGACGTGCGCAACATCTTCGCTCTGTCCAGCGCGCTGGAGCAGAAGGGCGCCACGGTCGAAGTCGCGCGCAACGGTTTCGAAGCACTGGACAAGTTGCGCGAGCGCGAAGACATCGACCTGGTGTTGATGGACGTGATGATGCCGGAGATGGACGGCTACGAAGCCACCCGGCAGATTCGTCTGGAAGACCGTTGGAAGAACCTGCCGATCATTGCGGTGACGGCCAAGGCGATGAAGGATGACCAGGAGCGCTGCCGTGAGGTTGGCGCCAACGATTACCTGGCCAAACCCATCGACCTGGATCGCCTGTTCTCCCTGATCCGCGTATGGATGCCCAAGCTGGAGCGTCTGTGATGCCTGACGAAATCGAGCTGCGCCTGCTGATCGAGGCGATCTACCTGCGCTACAGCTACGACTTTCGTGACTACTCGAAAGCCTCGCTCAAGCGCCGCGTGCGTCAGGCGCAGACTCAGCTGGATTGCCCGACCATCTCGGCGTTGCAGGCGCGTATCCTGCACGAGCCGCAGGCGTTCATGCAGCTGCTGCAGTACCTCACCATCCCGGTCAGCGAGATGTTCCGCGACCCCGAATACTTCCTCGCCCTGCGCGAGCAGGTGGTGCCGCTGCTGCACACCTATCCCTCGCTGAAGGTCTGGGTGGCTGGCTGCAGCACGGGCGAAGAGGTGTATTCCCTGGCTATTCTGCTGCACGAGGAAGGCCTGCTGGAACGCACCATGATCTATGCCACCGACATCAATCCGCACTCGCTGGAGAAGGCCGAGCAGGGCATCTTCGCCCTCGACAACCTGCGCACTTACACCCAGAACTACCAGCTGTCCGGCGGCAAGCGGGCGTTCTCCGACTACTACTCGGCGGCCTACGATCGGGTGCTGTTCGACAAGTCGTTGCGCGCCAACGTGACCTTCGCCGATCACAGCCTGGCCACCGACAGCGTGTTCGCCGAAACCCATCTGGTGTCGTGCCGCAACGTGCTGATCTATTTCAACCGCGACCTGCAGGACCGTGCACTTGGCCTGTTCCACGACTCCCTTTGCCACCGCGGTTTTCTCGGTCTGGGCAGCAAGGAAAGTCTGGATTTCTCTGCCTATGCCCGGCAGTTCGAAGCGGTGTCGCGGCCCGAGCGGATTTTCCGCAAGCGATGAGCAGCCAACGGATCAACCTCCGCGGCCAGGTGCGTGCGCCGCTGCAGGCCCTGCTGATTGGCGCCTCGGCCGGTGGTGTCGAGGCGCTGTTGAGCCTGCTCGAAGACCTGCCGCCGGACTACCGGTTGCCGGTGGTCTGCCTGCTGCATCAGCCCGATCGCAGCGACAGTCTGCTGGCCGATCTGCTGCAGCGCCGCCTGAAGCTACCTGCCAAGGAAGCCGAGGACAAGGAGTACCTCAGTGGCGGCGTGGTCTACGTGGCGCCCGCCGGTTACCACCTGTCCATCGAAACCGATCGTAGCTTCTCCCTCAGTCGTGAGGAGCCGCGGCATTTCTCCCGGCCATCGATCGATATTCTTTTCGAGTCCGCTGCCGACGCCTATGGCGAGCAGCTGGCTGCCGCGCTGCTCACCGGCGCCAACGAGGATGGCGCAGCCGGTCTGCTGGCGATCAAACAGGCGGGCGGCCTGACGCTGGTGCAGGAGCCTGCCGACGCGCAGGTGCCCACCATGCCGAATGCCGCGCTGGCCCTGCTGAAACCGGATTTTCTCCTGTCTATCAATGCCATGCGCCTGCTGCTGGCCGAACTGGATGCCCTGCCATGCTGAGGAAGATTGAAGCCAAGGTATTGATCGTCGACGACCTGCCGGAAAACCTGCTGGCGCTGCGTTCGTTGATCCAGAGCGAGGACCGCACCGTGTTCCAGGCCAGCAGCGCCGACGAGGCGCTGTCGCTGCTGCTCGAGCATGAGTTCGCCCTGGCCATTCTCGACGTCAAGATGCCGGGCATGAACGGCTTCGAACTGGCCGAGCTGATGCGCGGCACGGAGAAGACCAAGCATATCCCGATCATCTTCGTCAGCGCGGTCGGCCGCGACATGGACTACGCCTTCCGCGGCTACGAGAGCGGTGCGGTGGACTTCCTGCACAAGCCGCTGTCGCCCTTCGAGGTGCGCAGCAAGGTGGCGATGTTCGTCGAGCTGTACCGCCATCGCAAGGCGTTGAGCATGCAACTGGAGGTGGTCGAGGCGGCGCGTCGTGAGCAGGAGGCACTGCTCGCCGAGCTGCGCGAGACTCAGGGCGAGTTGCAGAAAGCGGTGCAGATGCGCGACGTGTTCATGTCCATCGCCTCGCACGAGCTGCGCACGCCACTCAACGGTCTGATCCTCGACGTGCAACTGCGCCGGCTGCGCCTGGAGCAGGGGCGCATGGATGCCTTCAGCCCGGAAAAGCTGCAGGAGATGGTCAGCCGCGACGAGCGGCAGATCCGCAGCCTGAGCCGCCTGATCGACGACATGCTGGATGTTTCGCGCATTCGCACCGGCAAGCTGTCCGTACGTCCAGAACCCGGCGACCTCGGCGTGCTGGCTGGCAACGTGGTGGAGAGCCTAGCCGCGCAGTTCACCAATACCGGCAGCCATATCGAGTTGCACGTCGAGGGTCCGGCGCCGGTGATGATGGACGAGTTCCGCATCGAGCAGGTGTTGGCCAACCTGCTGACCAACGCCCTGCGCTACGGTGATGGTAAACCTGTGTCGGTGCGTGTGCGGGTGGTGGACGATATGGCCCGCGCCGAGGTGCGTGACCAGGGCCTGGGCATCTCCGAGGCCGATCAGCGGCGGGTATTCGAGCAGTTCGAGCGCGTCTCCGGAACCAGCGTCGCGCAAGGGCTTGGGCTCGGCTTGTTCATCAGCGAGCAGATCGTCCAGGCCCATGACGGTCGCATCGAGCTCAGCAGTCGCCTCGGCGAAGGCTCCTGTTTCAGCATCCTGCTGCCACTACGCAGCTGATCGTGCAAATTGCACGTGTCGTAATTCATGCATCTTGCAAAGTGCATGGCGCAAGGTGCCGATTTTTGTTTTAAGTAATTGATTTATAAGGATATTTTATAGAAATTGATGTTGGCATGAGCGCTGCAGAATCAGTCATGTAAGCCCCCGACTGACCTGCTGATGGAGAAGCGTCATGAACATCGTCCGAGTGAGCCTGTTTTGCGTCGCTGCATTGCTGGTCAACGGGGCTTACGCCAAAGATTTCAGTGGTTCGGCCGGAGCCGTTGCGAAAACGGCCGAGTTCACCCTTTCCAACTCGCCGGTGTGGCAATCGCGCGCTGCTGCACAGCAGGAAGGCTCCGCCGAACTGCGTGCCCAGCCCTCCCGCGCTGTCGGAGCCATCGGCGACGATGCGCAGTGGCTGCGCATCTCCAACGAGGGCGACACCGATACCGCCAACCGTGAGCCACGCCCTGCCAATAGCACCCCGCGCTGGGTGTTCTGACCGACAAGGAGTCCTGCCATGTCCAGAAGTGCCGTCCTGTTGTTGATCATGACCCTGTCGAGCCTGGCGGTGTTGTGGCTGAGCCCCGCTCTGGACGAGGGTATCGCCCTGCTGCTCAAGGGTGGCAGCGTCGTCTTTGGTGCGGGCTTTCTGGTCGCGTTGATGGCCGGGCGCCGGATCAAGTTCGACCCGGTGCTGCGCTGAAGCTGATCCCGCGCCAAGGAAACAAGAAAACGCCACGAAGACCGTGGCGTTTTTTATTGCGCGTGAACAGGCCGTTACCCCGGTCGTCTACCTCAGACCGGCAAGCTGAAATAGAAGTTGGCGCCTTCGCCTGGGCGCGAATGAACCCTCAGCTGGCCGCCGTGCAACTGCACGATCTCCCTTGCCAGCGCCAGGCCGAGGCCGACGCCACCCTTGCGTCTGCCGACCTGAACGAAGGGTTCGAAGATCCGCGCCTGTTGTTCGAAGGGGATCCCTTCGCCTTCGTCCTGCACGCTGACGATCACCTGTTCGCCATGGCGACGCGCCTGTAGTCGTATCTTGTCACCCGGGTTGCTGTAGCGCAGGGCATTGTCGGTCAGGTTATCGAGCAGTCGCTGCAGCTGCGCGGCATCGAGCTCAAGCTGCGGCAGGGGCTCGTGGACTTCGCAAAGCACCGTCACCTCGCGCTCCGCGGCTCTCTCGGTAAAACGTTGAGACAGCTGCTGGATCATTTCGCTTAGGTCGCAGGGGCGGCGCTGCAGGGTTTGCACGCCATTCTGGTAGCGCGAGAAGTTGAGCAGGTCGTCGATCAACTGCACCAGGCGGTGCATCTCCTCGTCGACGGTGCGTATCAGTTCCTGCTCGCGTCCGCCTGACGGCAGTGAGAGACGTTCGCGCAGCAGGCTGAAAGCCATATGAATACCGGTGATCGGCGTGCGCAGTTCATGGGAGGCGCGCAGGATGAACTCGCTGCGCACCCGGTCGAAGGCGCGTTGCTTGGTGACGTCCCGCAGCACCATCACCGCCCCCGCACTACCGCCCTCGCGCACCTGTACCGGGGTCAGGGCCCAGGCCAGCAGTCTGGTCTCGCCGTCGCGTTCGATCTGCAGGTCGGCCGGTGGCTCCTGCAGTAGTTCGCCTGCCAGCACCCGGCGCAGCGCCTCGTCCACCGCATGCTCGGGCAACAGCGGGCCGATGGGCTGGCCCACGATTTCGGCCGACCAGGACAGCTGGCGCAGCGCCACCGGATTGGCGTGTTCGATGCTGCCCTGGGTGTCGAGAATGACCAGGCCATCATCGATGCTGTCGAGCACTGCCTTCAGACGCCCCTCGCTGCTGAGCAACTGGTTGAGGTTGCTCGAGTGGTATTCGCGCAGCGCCTCGGTCATCAGGCCGAAGCGGCGGCTCAGCACGGCCAGTTCGAGCACCGGCGATACTGGCAGCACCACGTCATACTTGCCCTGGCCGATTTGGTCGGCGGCTCGTGCCAGCATGTCGATGGGGGCGCCGAAGCGGCGGGCGATGCCGTGGGCAGTGAGTACACCGATCGCCAATACCGCGAGGCCGATGAGCACCAGCAACCCGGCGATCAGTTGCGAGCGCTCGCCCGCTTTGCTCTCGGCCGAGATGACCCAGTCGACGATCTGATCCTGTTGTTCCAGGAGATGGTTGCGCAGACGCTGGAAGGCCTCGGTGAAGGGTTTGTGAGCACCCAGGTTATGGGGTGTCTGGCCGTCCGGCATCGCGCTACTGGCAGCCTGTTCCATCTCGTCGTAAAGCGCTGCTGCTTGCTCCAGCCCGCTGGCGTAGTCTTTGCCGAGGTTGGCCCTCAGGCCTTCGTCGAAGGTGGCGCGGAACGACTGGCGGATGGCTTCGAGGCGCTGCGCATCGGGCTGCTGAGCGATCAGCACGATCAGTTCGTCGCCCAGGTGCTGGCGCAACTTCTGGCCGATCTGCACGGCGTCAAAGCCGCGCTGGATCAGGTCGCTCTGGCTGCGCGCCATCTGTGTGACGCTGAACAGGCCGAGCAGCAGGCCCAGCAGTGCAACGGTGATCAGCGCGGAGATGCTAAGGAACAGTCGCGTGCGAAGCTTCATCGACAGCTTCATGGAAATCCCGTGGTCAGAGGTTGTACTGCTTGCGTTTGCGGTAGAGGGTCGAGGTATCGATACCCAGCGTCTTGGCCGCCATGTCGAGGGTGTTGCTGCTGGCCAGCACGGCGGCAATATGCGCCTTTTCCAGCTCTTCGAGGCTCATCGCTGCGCCGACACGCACGGCATTGTTCGGCGCTTCGCCGTTGCCGCCCAGGCCGAGATGGCTAACCTCCACGACGTCGCTCTGGCAGATGATGCTGGCGCGCTCGATGACGTTGCGCAGCTCGCGTATATTGCCTGGCCAGTGATAAGCCTGCAGGGCGGCGGCAGCCTCGGGGCTGAAACCGCACGCCGGGCGCCCGTAGTCGCTGACGAAGCGGGCGAGAAAGCGTTCGGCCAGGCCCATCACGTCTTCGTGACGTTCGCGTAGCGGCGGCAGCTTGAGGGTGATGACGTTGAGGCGGTACAGCAGGTCTTCGCGGAAGCGGCCCTCGCGCACCATTTCGTCGAGGTCCAGGTTGGTGGCGGCGACGATGCGCACATCGGCACGCCGGGTCACCGGATCGCCGACGCGCTCGTACTCCTTGTCCTGAATGAAGCGCAGCAGCTTGGGCTGCAGGGTCAGCGGGAAGTCGCCGATCTCGTCGAGGAACAGGGTGCCACCGTCGGCCTGACTGACGCGGCCCTGGGTGCTTTCGCTGGCACCGGTGAAGGAGCCGCGGGCGTGACCGAACAGCTCGCTTTCCATCAGCTCGGCCGTCAGTGACGGGCAGTTGATGGTCACGCAGGTGCGCTTGGCACGGCGGCTCCAGCCGTGGATGGCACGCGATAGCTCACCCTTGCCGGTGCCGGATTCGCCGAGAATGAGGATGTTGGCGTCGGTAGCGGCGACCTGCCGTGCGGTTTCCAGAATCGCCATCATCGCCGGGCTATGCGAGTCGAGACCGTCCTTGGCCTTGCGTACCTCACCTTCCAGAGCTTCCAGGCGTGCGGCCAGCGTACGCACTTCCAGTTGCTTGGCGGCGGCCAGGCGCAATTGATCGGGGGTGCAGGGTTTGACCAGATAGTCGGCGGCGCCGGCCTGGATGGCATCGACCGCGGTGTCCACGGCCGAGTGGGCGGTGACGATCACCACGCGCATCCAGGGGGCCTGGATGCGCATCTGCGCCAACAGGTCCAGGCCGTTGTCCTCGCCCAGGCGCAGGTCGAGAAAGCACAGGTCGAACACCTGTCGCTGCAGCAGCGCCTCGGCTTGAGTCGCACTGCTGGCACCGGCGACGTCATAGCCTTCGTCTTCAAGGCAGTAACGGAAGGTACGCAGGATTGCCGCTTCGTCGTCCACCAGCAGAATGCGTCCACTGGTTTGCTCTGCAACTGCCATGTATGTGCTCCATCTGACGGGTCAATGCAGCTTAGTCAGGTAAAAACCATGCAAGTTGCACGGCTCGACTGTGCCGATACTGCACCCTGCATGCAGGCAGGGTGCCTTTATTGTTGATAAATATTTGTTTTAAAAGGGAATTTTAATTTCTTCTGACTGGCACGGGGCTTGCGATATTGCCTGTATCGTCTCACGAACAGGAGTGAACTCATGCCCCCGTTCAAGCCTTTGTTACTGGCCGCCGGCACCGCGCTGATGCTCGGCCTGACGCCTGTGGCCAGCCACGCTGCCGAAGGTCAGCTATCAGCACAGCTGGATGCGGCCCGCCAGGAAGGTTCGATCTGGACAGCCTTCGCGCTCAACCGGCATCTCAACCCTTTCAAGCTCGATATCGACGTTGAGGATGGCGCGGCCACCCTCAACGGCAAGGTCGAGAACGATGTTCAGAAAGAGCTGGCCGAGCAGGTGGCGCTGAGCATAGATGGCATCGATTCGGTGGACAATCGCATCGAGGTCAGCAGTGACGCGGTCGAGGGCGATGCGCCGAGCATGGCGCAGCGCCTTGAGGACGCCAGCCTCGCCGCCACGGTGAAGTCCAAGTTGCTGTGGAACAGCAACACCCGCGGCCTGGACATCCAGGTCAAGAGCGAAACCGGCAACATCACCCTCAGTGGTCATGCGCAGACGCCGGCGGCCAAGGAGTTGGCAGGCCAGCTGGCAGCCAATACCGATGGCGTGCGCGAAGTGTTCAACCACCTCAGCATCAGCACTGCCGACAGCAGTAGCAGCGAAGTGCAAACCACACTCGACGAAGCGCGCGAGAACATCAGTGACAGCTGGATCACCAGCAAGGTCAAGGCCAGTTTCCTCTACAGCCGCAATCTGGACGCCATGAACATTACGGTGAGCACCGACGACGGCCTGGTCAGTCTGCGCGGCAGTGTGCTGAGCAGTGCCGAGAAGCGATTGGCAGTCGAGACCGCCCGCAATATCCGCGGTGTGCGTGGCGTCGATGCCGACGCCCTGCGCATCAGCAGTTGAATCTCAAGCAATCCCGGCCACTGGAATGGCCATCAACCCGCAAGTCCCATCGCCAAGGAGTGAATCCATGAGCAGCAAGACCGCACAACTCAACGAACTGATCGAAATCACCCGTGACGGCAAGCGCTTCTACGAGCATGCCCACGAAGAGGTCAAGGACATCCGCCTGCAGGCGCTGTTCCGCGACATGGTGCGCGCCAAGACCGAAGTGATCGACGCCTTGAGCGTCAAGGTCGCGGCCAACCAGAGTGAGCCGGCGTCTGGCGGCACCATGCTGGGCAAACTGCGCCAGTTCTACGCCGACACCCGCGCGACCCTGGCCAAGGATGAGGACGCCACCTACGTCGCGCAGCTGGAGGAAGCGGAAGACCGCATTTTGCATGCCTTCGAAGATGCGCTGGAAAGTGCGGACAATGATGTTCGCGTGCTGCTGGCCGTGGAGATGCCCAAGGTGCGGGCTTGCCACGACCGCATGCGGGCGCTGAAGCAGAACATGCAGTAACCACTGCGGCGCTGTTACGAGCCCCTGCACGCATTGCGTGCGGGGGCTTTTTATTGGGTCTGAGTAGCCCGGACTGGCAAATAAGTGTGTGCTTTCGGTGCTGGCACTATCCGTTAGCACGTCGTCTGAACGTTTGGGTTTCGCCCCTTACGGGCGCCACCCAAACGCTCAGCGCACGCGGTAACGGATAGTGCTAAGCCAGTAAGCGATACGCACACAACCTGCCAGTTCAGTATGACCCGCACTTCCCCCAAACCATCCGAAGTACTTTCTCTCTCTGCCGCAACCGAAACTCGTCGACGTTCATTTAACTGTCACATTCGTTTCATAGAGTGGTCACGTGGCCTGCAGATACTTGGGCCAGTTCCATCCAACACTATCCTGCTAGGAGCAAGGCATGAAACTGAAGCGTTTGATGGCGGCCCTGACTTTCGCCGCCGCTGGCGTAAGCGCCGTATCTGCTGTAGCCGCCGTCGACCCGGCTCTGCCGACCTATGAAAAGACTTCCGGTGTGTCGGGCAACCTGTCCAGCGTCGGTTCCGACTCGCTGGCCAACCTGATGACCCTGTGGGCAGAAGAGTTCAAGAAGAACTACCCCAACGTCAACATCCAGATCCAGGCCGCTGGTTCCTCCACTGCGCCACCCGCGCTGACCGAAGGCACCGCCAACATGGGCCCGATGAGCCGTCCGATGAAGGACAGCGAAATCCAGGCCTTCGAAGAGAAGTACGGCTACAAGCCGACCGCCGTTCCGGTTGCCATCGACGCCCTGGCCGTGTTCGTACACAAGGACAACCCGATCAAGTCGCTGTCGATCGAGCAGGTCGATGCGATCTTCTCCAGCACCCGCCTGTGCGGTGGCGACAAGGACATCAAGACCTGGGGTGACCTCGGTCTGACTGGCGAGTGGGCAGGCAAGCCGCTGCAGCTGTTCGGTCGTAACTCGGTATCCGGCACCTACGGCTACTTCAAGGAAGAAGCCCTGTGCAAAGGCGACTTCAAGTCCAACGTCAACGAGCAGCCGGGTTCGGCTTCGGTTGTCCAGTCGATCTCCAGCACCCTGAACGCCATCGGTTACTCGGGCATCGGCTACAAGACCTCCAGCGTCCGCGCCGTGCCGCTGTCGAAGAAGGGCGGTGAAGCCTTCGAGGCGTCGGAAGAGAACGCTCTGGCTGGCAAGTTCCCGCTGGCTCGCTTCTTCTACGTCTACGTCAACAAGGCGCCGAACCAGCCGCTGAGCCCGCTGGATGCCGAGTTCATCAAGCTGGTGCTGTCCAAGCAGGGCCAGGAAGTCGTGATGAAGGATGGTTACATCCCGCTGCCGTCCAAGGTCGCCGATAAAGCGATGAAGGACCTGGGTCTGTAAGGCTTCCAGCCTGATGGCCTGGCTCTAGCTAGCGAGGCCATTCGACGAACCCGCCACCCCATGGGTGGCGGGCTTTGTCATGTCAGTAGACTGTAATCTTTCTGTCATACAAGCCCGCTAAATTGACAAGCCTGGGCAGCCGTATGCGCTGCAATCAAGCCCGCGCAGAGACTTCTCGCATGAATGACTTGGCAAACGAATCCATGAACCGTTCGCAGAACCCTCTAGGGATCGACTTCAACACGCCCGCCCTGCAACGCAAGCGCCGTCTGCGCGCGTTGAAGGACCGCATGGCGCGTTGGTACGTCTCCATCGGTGGTCTGGCGGTGCTCGGTGCCATCACCCTTATCTTCTTCTACCTCGCCCATGTCGTGCTGCCCATGTTCCAGGGCGCCGAGCTCGAGTCGCGCAAGGCTCAGCAACCGGCCTGGCTGGCCGAGGCCCAGGCGCCATTGCTTCTCGCCGTGGAAGAGCAGAACCAGGTCGCCATGCGCCTGGATACTTCCGGCGCCGTGCAGTTCTTCGAGCTCAAGAGTGGCGAAGCCCTGCAGCGCCTGCAGTTGCCACTGCCGCAAGGCGTCAGCGTCGCCTCCGTCGGTCAGGATCAGCCGGGTACGCGCCGCGTGGTACTGGGCCTGTCCAACGGCCAAGCGCTGATCATTCAGCACAGTTACAAGATCACCTACCCGGATAACGTACGGGCCATCGCGCCGCAGATCGAATACCCCTACGGTGAAGCACCGATCGAGGTCGATCCGCAGGGGCGTCCGCTCGAGCACATCGCCGTCAATCTCAACAGCGGCACGCTGATGCTGGCTGGCTCCACGGGCAACGAGCTGCACCTGATCAGCCTCGCTCGCGAAGAGAACCTGTTCACCGGCGAGGTGAGTGTCAGCGAGGAGCGCATCAACCTGCCGCAGATCGGCGAGCCGATCAGTCAGCTGATTCTCGACCCGCGGCAGATGTGGCTGTACGTGTTCAACGGCGATTCCAGTGCCGACGTTTTCGATCTGCGCAAGCGTGGCCTCAATGGCCGCTACGAACTGCTCAAGGGCGGTTCCAATCGCGTGACCAGCGCCACCAGTCTGCTCGGTGGCATCTCGATCATGATCGGCGACGCCAAGGGCGGCATCCAGCAGTGGTTCATGGTGCGCGATCAGGATGGCAAGTCCACCTTCCAGTCGATCCGCAGCTTCCAGCTCGGCGACAGCGCAATCACCCAGATCCTTCCCGAAGAGCGCCGCAAAGGCTTCATGGCCCTGGATGCCGACGGGCGCCTGGGCATCTTCCACAGCACCGCGCACCGCACCCTGCTCAAGGAGCAGGTCGCCGAAGGCAGCGCCATCGCCGCCCTGTCGCCGCGTGCCAGTCGTGTGCTGGTCGAGTCGGACGGCAAGCTGCAGCGCTTCGTGGTGGATAACCCGCACCCGGAAATTTCCTGGAGCTCGCTGTGGGGCAAGGTCTGGTACGAAAGCTACCCGGAGCCTGACTACGTCTGGCAGTCCACTTCCGCCAACACCGACTTCGAAGCCAAGCTGAGCCTGTCGCCGCTGGCCTTCGGTACCCTCAAGGCGGCGTTCTACGCCATGCTGCTGGCTGCGCCGCTGGCCGTGGCTGCAGCGATCTACACCGCCTACTTCATGGCGCCGCGCATGCGCACCAAGGTCAAGCCGGTGATCGAGCTGATGGAAGCGTTGCCGACGGTGATTCTCGGTTTCTTCGCCGGCCTGTTCCTCGCGCCGTTTCTGGAGAACCACTTACCCGGCATCTTCAGCCTCTTGTTGCTGACACCGGTGGGCATCCTGCTGTTCGGTTTCCTCTGGACCAAGCTGCCTGAGTCCATCCGCCACCGTGTTCCCGAAGGCTGGGAAGCGGCACTGCTGATTCCGGTGGTGGTCGCTGTGGGCTGGTTCTCCATCGCGATCAGTGGGCATCTGGAAAACTGGCTGTTCGACGGCAACATGCGCCTGTGGCTGTCCAACGACCTGGGCATCCCCTTCGACCAGCGCAACGCTCTGGTGGTCGGCCTGGCGATGGGCTTCGCGGTGATCCCGAACATCTACTCGATTGCCGAAGACGCCGTGTTCAGCGTGCCCAAGAGCCTGACCTTCGGTTCCCTGGCGCTCGGTGCCACGCCCTGGCAGACCCTGACCCGCGTGGTGATTCTCACGGCCAGCCCGGGCATTTTCTCGGCGCTGATGATCGGCATGGGCCGCGCGGTGGGCGAGACCATGATCGTGCTGATGGCTACCGGTAACACGCCGATCATGGACATGAATATCTTCGAAGGCATGCGCACCCTGGCGGCCAACGTCGCCGTGGAAATGCCCGAGTCGGAAGTTGGCGGCACCCACTACCGTGTGCTGTTCCTGGCGGCGATGGTGTTGCTCCTGTTCACCTTCGTGATGAACACCCTGGCCGAGCTGATTCGTCAGCGCCTACGCACCAAGTATTCGTCGCTCTAAGGTTTTGGAAGGTATATGTCCGTGAAACAGAACAACCTGAAATCCTGGTACAAGAGCGGCGCCCCAGGCGTGTGGATGAGCGGAGGCGCCGTTGCCATCGCCATCATCATGACCCTCGGTCTGCTGGCAGTGATTGCCTCTCGCGGCCTCGGCCACTTCTGGCCGGCAGATATTCTCGAAGCTGACTACCAGGTGCCTGGCCAGGAAGCCCGGGTGATGCTGGGTGAGGTGGTGCAGGTCGAGGAAGTGCCACGTGCACGTCTCGCCGCAGCCGGCCTGCCGGTGGCCGAAGGTGGCGAATTCATGACCCGCGAATTGCTCAAGGTGGGTAACCGCGAGCTGTTCGGTGCCGACTTCACCTGGGTGGTTGGCGAGTGGCTGAGCAACCCGCGCAAGCCGGCCGGCATCACCGTGTTGGAGCGCCGCGAGTGGGGCAACTTCTACGGCAACCTGGTCAACGTCAAGGAAAGTGGCCAGGTGGTCGCTGAGGGCGATGCGGCCTGGGCTGCATTGCAGGAGCGCCTGGATCGCGTCGACGACCTGCACGCACAGCTGGTGCGTCTGGAGAAGAAGGACATCGGCCGTATCAACCATGGCCTGGAGCGCATTCGTCTGGAAGGCCGCAAGCTGCAGTTGCAGGACAAGCTGGACGCCGCTGCCCAGGCTGACATGGATGCCCGTCGCGATGCACTGAATGCCGAGTACAAGGTGCTCGAAGAGCGCATGGTGGCGCTGACCCAGCAGATCAATCGCGACAGCGTGACCCTGGCCGCCAGCGATGGACGCCAGACCGAAATCGAACTGGGCAAGATCGTCCGCGCCTTCCGCCCGAACGCCATGGGCATCGTCGACAAGCTCGGCTTCTATGCCATGAAGCTGTGGGAATTCGTCAGCGACGAGCCGCGTGAGGCCAACACCGAAGGCGGTATCTTCCCGGCGATCTTCGGCACCGTGCTGATGGTCATGCTGATGGCGGTGATCGTTACCCCATTTGGCGTGATCGCCGCGGTCTACCTGCGCGAATACGCGCATCAGGGCGCATTGACCCGGGTGATCCGCATCGCGGTGAACAACCTGGCCGGCGTACCGTCGATCGTCTACGGCGTATTCGGTCTGGGCTTCTTCGTCTACGTGCTGGGTGGCTCGATCGACCAGCTGTTCTTCCCCGAGTCCGCCCCGGCGCCGACCTTCGGCACCCCGGGCCTGATGTGGGCCTCGCTGACCCTGGCGATCCTCACCCTGCCGGTGGTCATCGTCGCCACCGAGGAAGGCCTGGCGCGTATTCCGCGTGCAGTACGTGAAGGTTCGCTGGCGCTTGGCGCGACCAAGGCCGAGACGCTGTGGAAGGTGGTCATCCCGATGGCCAGCCCGGCGATGATGACCGGCCTGATCCTGGCCGTGGCACGTGCCGCTGGTGAGGTGGCGCCGCTGATGCTGGTGGGTGTGGTGAAACTGGCACCGACCCTGCCGCTCAACGGTAACTACCCTTACCTGCACCTGGATCAGAAGATCATGCACCTGGGCTTCCACATCTACGACGTCGGCTTCCAGAGCCCCAACGTCGAGGCCGCGCGTCCGCTGGTTTACGCCACTGCGCTGCTGCTGGTGATCGTTATCGCCCTGCTCAACCTGACTGCGGTCTATATCCGTAACCACCTGCGCGAGAAGTACAAGGCGCTGGATCACTAACGCAGCTACGAGTCGCGCACCGCCGGTGCGCAGCTTGCAGCTTGTAGCTACGAACGGAGTGAGTTTATGCAACACGAAACCCATACCCACGGTATCGATCTGGCCGCCCTCGGCCGTGATAAGCAGAGCCTGAGCCTGGCCAACGAGACCACGGCCATCGCCGTGCCGGGTCTGAACCTGTACTACGGCCAGAAGCAGGCGCTGTTCGACGTCAAGATGGATATTCCCAAGCAGCGCGTGACCGCCTTCATCGGCCCGTCCGGCTGCGGCAAGTCGACCCTGCTGCGTACCTTCAACCGCATGAACGACCTGGTCGACGGTTGCCGTGTGGAAGGTGAGATCAACATCGACGGGCGCAACATCTACCGCAAGGGCGAGGACGTGGCCGAACTGCGCCGTCGCGTCGGCATGGTGTTCCAGAAGCCCAACCCCTTCCCCAAGAGCATCTACGAGAACGTGGTGTATGGCCTGCGTATCCAGGGCATCAACAGCAAGCGCGTACTCGACGAGGCGGTGGAATGGGCACTGAAGAGCGCCGCGTTGTGGGATGAGGTCAAGGACCGTCTGCACGACTCGGCCCTCGGCCTGTCCGGCGGTCAGCAACAGCGTCTGGTAATCGCCCGTACCGTGGCCGTGCAGCCGGAAGTGCTGCTGCTCGACGAGCCTTGCTCGGCGCTCGATCCGATCTCCACGCTGAAGGTCGAAGAGCTGATCTACGAGCTCAAGAGCAAGTACACCATCGTCATCGTCACCCACAACATGCAGCAGGCGGCGCGCGTTTCCGACTACACCGCGTTCATGTACATGGGCAAGCTGATCGAGTTCGGCGACACCGATACCCTGTTCACCAACCCGGCCAAGAAGCAGACTGAAGACTACATCACCGGTCGTTACGGCTAAGGCCATGGCAAATACTTCCTGGCTTTGTCGGGCGCCGTACTGTCAGCGCGTGCCCTTCGCGCCAGAGAGCATTTTCCAAGGGCCTTAGTGCTGAAACTCAACGTGTAGGGTGCGCCGTTCGCACCATGGCCATCCAAGCCGGCAGCTTTCGCGGAGCGAAACATGATCAACAAAGACAACCTTACCCAGCACATCTCCCAGCAGTTCAACGCCGAGCTGGAAGAGGTGCGCAGCCACCTGCTGGCCATGGGCGGCCTGGTGGAAAAGCAGGTCAACGATGCCGTCACCGCGCTGATCGAGGCCGACTCCGGCCTGGCCCAGCAGGTGCGCGAGATCGACGACCAGATCAACCAGATGGAGCGCAACATCGATGAGGAGTGCATCCGCATCCTCGCCCGCCGCCAGCCGGCGGCCTCCGACCTGCGCCTGATCATCAGCATCTCCAAGTCGGTGATCGACCTCGAGCGCATCGGCGACGAGTCGACCAAAATCGCCAAGCGCGCCATCCTACTCAGCGAGGAAGGCGAGGCGCCCAAGGGTTACGTCGAGATCCGCCACATCGGCGACCAGGTGCGCAAGATGGTGCAGGACGCTCTCGACGCTTTCGCCCGTTTCGACGCCGACCTGGCCCTGGCCGTGGCCCAGCACGACAAGACCGTCGACCGCGAGTACAAGACTGCGCTGCGTGAACTGGTCACCTACATGATGGAAGATCCGCGTTCGATCTCCCGCGTGCTCAATGTGATCTGGGCGCTGCGCTCGCTGGAGCGCATCGGCGATCATGCGCGCAACATCGCCGAACTGGTGATCTACCTGGTGCGTGGTACCGATGTGCGCCATATCGGCCTGACCCGCATGCGTGAAGAGGTCGAGGGCAAGTCCAACGGCTGACGCCTGCTTCGTGCCGACGGCCCGGGACTTCCCGGGCCGTTTCGTTTGCGCGATTTGTTGCACGTCCGGCGTTTTCCGTTGGCCTTAGGCCACTGGCCATGACTATGCTTACCGCCATTCGTACAGGAGTGGCCGATGAGCAAAGTCAGTGTGCTGGTGGTGGATGACGCGACCTTTATCCGTGATCTGGTCAAGAAAGGGCTGCGCGATAATTTCCCCGGCGTACAGATCGAGGAAGCGATCAATGGCCGCAAGGCCCAGCAGATGTTGAGCCGTCAGGTGGTCGACCTGATCCTCTGTGACTGGGAAATGCCGGAGATGTCCGGCCTCGAGCTGCTGACCTGGTGCCGCGAGCAGGACAACCTGAAAACCACGCCTTTCATCATGGTGACCAGCCGTGGTGACAAGGAGAACGTGGTGCAGGCTATCCAGGCCGGTGTTTCCGATTACATCGGCAAACCCTTCTCCAACGAACAGCTGGTGACCAAGGTCAAAAAGGCCCTGCAACGCGCTGGCAAGCTGCAGGCGCTGATGTCCAGCGCGCCGTCGAAGATGCTGAGCACAGGTGGCTTCGCCAACGACTCGCTGGCCGCACTCACCGGTGGCAAGGCCGAGGTGGTAAAGACCAGTGCACCAACCCCGGCAGCTGCCGCCCCTGCGGCACCGAGTGTCGCACCTGCCCCGGCCGCCGCAAGCAAGTCGCCGGCCGGCCGTGGCCAGGGTCAGCTGCGTTTACCGGCGGGCAGCATGGCCTGCGTGATCAAGGCGCTGAGCCTCAAGGAGGCACTGCTGGTGGTCAAGCGCACCGAGCAGCTGCCGCAGGTGCTGGAGAGTGCAGTGCTCGACCTGGAACAGGGCGAAGCAGCGGAAACCGCGCGGCTCAATGGCTACCTGCACGCGGTGGCGGCATTCGAACCCAAACCCGACAGCGAATGGCTGCAACTGACCTTTCGCTTCGTCGACCGCGATCCGCAGAAGCTCGACTACCTGTCGCGGCTGATCGCCCGTGGCACCGCGCAGAAGCATTTCAGCCCCGGCGCGTAGTGTCACGACAGCGATCATCTGTATCTGCTCCGAGGCTCTGGGTGGCGCGGGTCGCCCGGCGCTGTCCCCGCACCATCTTCTGCTACGCATTGCCTCGGCTTACGCCGTTATCTTCCTCGCTGACACGCTGCTGGGCCTGCCAACCCGTAGCCCGGGTGCAATCCAGGGCGCCATGCCGACCAATGGCGGTGAGCCGGTTCACAGCCTGACGGTCGGTGTCTCGCGCACTCCGTGCTGCGCTGCTAGTCTTGCTAACCCGGATATCAAAAAGCCATAAGATCCGAGTCGTTATGCTAGGGCGTCTGATTATTCTCTGCAGTCTGCTGGTCTTTTGCGGCCAGGCCGCTGCGCTGACCATCTACAAGTACGTCGACAAGAACGGCGTGGTGACCTATAGCGATCAGGCTGCGCCCGGCGCGCAGGTGTTCGTGTTCAACGACCGCATGGTCGAGCGCCTGGACAACCAGGTGAAGCTGGAAACCAAGAAGCACGAAGCCGGCGAGACCCTGTTGATTCGCAATGACCTGTATGCGCCGGTGGAAATCGAACTGCGGCTGGAACAGGTACAGAACGCCATCGGCGCGCCGGACAAACCGATTCGCTGGGTGCTGCCACCGCGCAGCAATATCCGCCTGGCTACCCTCACCGCGCAGGACGCCAGCAAACCGCTGCGCTACAAACCCAGGTTGCGCTACGCCCTCGGTGATCCGCGCCTGCAGCCGAGCATCCATCGTTATCCGTTGCCCTGGCGTGGCGGTCCGTTCCGTCAGACCCAGGGCGCCAACGGCACCTACAGTCATTTCACGCCCAAGGGCCGCTATGCAGTGGACATCGCCATGCCCGAGGGCACGCCCATCGTCGCCGCGCGCGGTGGTGTGGTGGTCAAGACCGAGAACCAGCAGAGCGGCCGCGGCAACAACCCGGCCGGCAACTTCGTGCGCATCCTGCATGACGACGGCACCATGGGCGTTTACCTGCACCTGATGAAGGGCTCGGTCAGCGTGCGTGAAGGCCAGCGGGTGGAAACCGGCAGCCTGTTGGCGCGCTCCGGCAACACCGGCAACAGCACCGGCCCGCACCTGCATTTCGTGGTGCAGCGCAACGTCGGTCTGGCCGTCGAGTCCATTCCCTTCAACTTCCGTCAGCCGGTCAACAGCCTGCCGAACTTCGCCGTCGGCGGCGAATAGCTCGGCAAGGCCTGCCGGCTACGCTCCTTCTGCGGATATCCCGCCGCAACACTGTCGCGCGCTCGCGCATTTCTGGTGTTTCCGTTGTTGCGCAGTGGCGCCGGTGCGCATGGCGCACCCTACGGGGCATGCGTGTACCGCGGACGGGGCTGGTGCCATCGGTAGGGTGCGCTGCGCGCACCGCGTCACCGCTGATGCTGTGGTTTGCCCGCTCTCTGCGGCGTTTTCCTTAAGTCACCCCCCTGTGCTGTCGCCTTTGTAATCGGTACGTCCGCCACCAGCGCGACGCAGGCGGAAGTTGGCCTTCCGCTCGTCGTTCAGCAGTGTGCAAGCGGAAAGGATCTTTCACCTGGCGGAACGCCTAGAGCCCTCTAAATCAAGGGTTTCAGCTGTTGGCACCGCTATTGCTATCTCACAGGAAAACGGGTGTCCGACTATGGCTATCGATTCAGATTACGTGCAAAGCATGGCGACCCAACTGGCCCAATACGAAATTCAGGGCCAGTTGGCCAAGGCCAACCGCAACCAGGCCGCATACAAGGCGCAGCTCAGTGCCCTGACCAGCCTGGATACCGCCCTGAAGGCTTTCAAGACTGCCGCCAGCGGTCTCAAGCTGGCCGGCAGCAGCATGTTGGTCAACAGTGCGAGCTTCAGCCAGGAAGGTTATGCCAGCGCTACAGTGGGCTCCAAGGCCGTGGCCGGCAGTTACGACTTTTTCGTTCAGCAATTGGCCAGCAAGAGCCAGGTTGCCCTGCAAGGGCTGCAGGACGGCGACCTCGGCAGTGGCAGCCTGACCATCGGCCAGGGCGGCGACGCGTTCAATGTCGACCTCGGAGCCGTCGCCACGCTCGATGAGCTGGCCGCAGCGATCAACGGCGCGAGCGACAACAATGGCGTCAAGGCGACCCTGGTACGCAGCAATGGCCAGGTCAACCTGGTGCTGACCAGCGAGAAGACTGGCGCCGACCAGGCCATCAGCCTGAGCGCCAGTGGCAATGCCGCGGTTGAAGGTGCGGTGGCCAGCAGGCAGGAGCTGTCCGTGGCCAAGGACGCCATCGTGCGTCTGGGTGGCGAGACCGGTATCGAGCTGACCAGTACCAGCAACACCTTCGACAACATCATCGATGGCGTCAGTCTGACCTTCAACAAGGCGCACAAGAGCGGTGACGCGCCGCTGACCATGGAAGTCGGCCAGGACCAGAAAGCCACCAAGGAGAAGGCGCAAACCTTCGTCAGCGCCTTCAATGCGCTGATGACTAGTTTCGACTCGCTCACCTCCAGCGGTAGCGAGAGTGGTGGTCGCGGGCCTCTGGCTGGCGATGCCAGCGTGCGCGCCATCGAGACCATGCTCAACCAGTTGGTGCGCACCTCGTTCGGCGGTGTGAGCCTCAACGAGTTCGGCATCGTCGCCGACCGCAACGGCAAGCTGACCATCGACAACGCCCGCTTCGAGAAGGCCGTGGCAGCCAACCCGGAAGGCTTCGAGAAGCTGTTCACCGACAAGGGCAACCTGCTCGACACCCTGGACAAGAACCTGGCGGTCTACACCAGCAGCGCCGGCGGCCTGCTGACCAATCGTAAGGACACCCTCAACACCCAGCTGCGCCGTGTCGATCAGCAGTTCGACAACATCCAGAAGCAGTACGACTCCTACTACAGCCGCTATCTCCGTCAGTACACCGGTCTCATGCAGACCATGGCGGCGATGGAGCAGACCTACGGAATGTTCTGATGAGTGCCTACAACCTCAACGAAAGTTACGACAGCTATCGCACCGTGGACCTCGAGGCGCGCGCCGCTGCGGCCTCGCCCTACGAGCTGGTGCTGGTGCTGTTCGACGGCCTGCTCGACGAGCTGGCGCGTGCCCGTGGTCATATCGAGGCCAAGCGTTACCAGCAGAAGGGCCAGTCCCTGGAGAAATGCCTGAACATCCTCGGCGGTCTCAATGGGGCCCTTGATTACGAGAACGGCGGCGAGTTGGTGCAGGGTCTGGCGCGGCTCTACGACTACTGCATCTATCGCCTCTCCGATGTCAGCGTGAGCCTGTCGCTGGAGGGGTTGGACGAAGTGGTCGGCCTGCTCGGTGTGCTGCGCGAAGGCTGGGAAGGCGTGAATGCAACGCGCAAGTGAACTGCGCGCCCTGCAGCACCTGCATGGCCAGCTGGCCGAGGCGCTGGAGCAGGGCGACTGGACGCGCATCGGCGAGATCGATGCGCTGATCCGCTCGTGCCTGCAGCTGCTGGCCGGGCTACCGACGCTGAGCGACGAAGTGCGCGAGGCCAAGCGGCATCTGCAGCAGTTGCACGGACAGGCGCGCATCGCCTGCGCGCAAGAGTGTGAGCGGGTGCGTCGGCTACTGCTGACGCACCTGGAATACGCCGAAGGGCGCAGCGCTTACATGCGCGTCGATCTGTATCAGGGTGGGAGATAAAAGGTGTTGCAAGCGATCAATGCCAATGCTCAGGTGAACCTGACGGACTCCGCGGTGCAAACTTTGCCGGCCGGCTTTTCCCAGGCTCTGGGCACTGGCGGTGAGACTGCGTCGTTCGATCTGCAACTGGCCGTACAGGGCTTCATCGCCGCCGAGCCAGGGGTACCGCTGAGTGAAGAGGCCGCTGCCGTGAAGGTCACCCTCAGCGAAGCGGATGCCGAGCAGTGGCTGGCCAGCATGCTGGACCAGCAGGCGGTGCATATCGAGGCGCGTGAAACTCCTGAGCAGGTGCTGCATGAACCGCTGCATCAGGACGGCTCGGAGCAAGTCGAGCAGGCTGCCGCGTTGCCTGCCGAGCTCCTCGGCCAGCCGCAGCCGCAGCTACAGCCGCGTGAGCAGTTGCCAGCTCAGCCGTCGCACAGCGCCAGTGCTCCAGCGCTCAGCCAGCAACCGTTGTCACCCCAGGTAGCGGCGCCCATACCGCAGATGGCAGCCGAGATCGCGATACAGACTGCGGCGCCGGCCATGGCGACCGAGGTCATCGAGACGAGCGATCTCGAACGCCTGCCGAGCATCAGCACGGACGCAGATAAAACCATTCCCGGCAGCGCAACATCCTCCGCCGCAACTGCTACGCCGCTGACGGCCGAGCGTCCGCTCAAGCTGCATGCACCACAGACGCAGTGGGGCGAGCAAATGCTGGCCAGCCTGCGTGAGCATGTGGAGCTGCAGATCAACCAGCGCATACAGAACGCCACCATCCGCCTCGACCCGCCGGAGCTGGGCAGCCTGGAAATTTTCCTCAGTCATGAGTCCGGCCGCCTCAGCGTGCAGCTCTCGGCCGCCAACGCCGATGTCGCCCGCCTGTTGCAGCAGACCAGCGAGCGCCTACGTCAGGAGCTGGTCGGGCAGAACTTCGTGCAGGTCAATGTGCAGGTCTCCGCCGATGCTCAGGGCGGTCGTCAGCAGCAACAGGCGCAGGCCCAGCGCTGGCTCGTCGAGGATGAGGTGGCCGCTGCCGTCGCGCTACCCGCCGGTGGCGAGCGCAATGGCGCGCAATCGACCAGCGATGTGCTGGTCACCGTTTAATTTCCCGTTAGTGAATCGAGAGTAGTCATGACAATGCCGCGCGTCCTCCTGCTGCTGGTTATCTTCAACACCCTGGTGGTGGTTGGCGGCACCATCTTCAATTACGCCACGCTCAAGTCCATGCAGACCGGCCAGGCCGTGCTCGGCATTTCTGCTGGCAATGCCGGCAGCGAAGTGGAGGAAGCCAACAGCGAATACCGCTTCTTCCCCATCGAGAAAGTCATCGTCAGCCTCAAGGGCGAGCACCGCGAGCACTACTTCGTACTCGACCTGGTGCTGCAGGCCGACCTCGAAACCGATCCGAAGAAGCTCGAGCAGATCGACCCGATGGTGCGCAATTCGGTGGTCGCCCACCTGTCTGCCATGACCTTCGAGAAGCTGCGTGGCATGCCCATTCCAGAGCTGCAGGGCACGCTGGAAAGCGCGCTGTTCGATGACTTCGCCAGCAAGAAGCTGGCGATGCCGTTCGCCAATGTGCTGGTCAGCAAACTGATCGTCCAGTAGGTACCTTTGCCATGAACGCCAACTGCGCCATTGACTATCGCTACGCCGCCGAACAGGGCGGGGCTGCGCTGTTCGCCCCTGGGGCCGAGCAGAAGTGGCTGTTGCAGTACCTGCCGCTGGTCAAGCGCATCGTCAGTCAGCTGGCGTTGCAGGCCAACCAGGTACTCGACCGCGAAGACATGGAGCAGATTGGTCTGATGGGCTTGCTCGAATGCCTGCGCCGCTATGGCACACCGGACGAGCAGTTCGGTCGCTTCGCCGCGCTGCGCATCCGTGGCGCGATTCTCGATGAGCTGCGCCGTCAGGACTGGCGGCCGCGTCAGGTGCGCCAGCAGACCCACAAGATCCGCGACGCCATCCGCCAGTTGGCGCGGCAACTGGGTCGTGTGCCGCAGGAGGAAGAGATCCTCCAGGCGACCGGAATCAGTGCCAAGGATTATCAGGAGTTTCTCCAGGCCGATGCCTGCGAAGCGATCGAAAGCCTCGATGAGTTGCTGCAGAACGGCCACGAGGGCTTCGCCTGTGGCAGCAGTGCGGTCGAGGACCGCGTGCTCAAGGAGCGCCTGCTGACCCAGGCGCTGAGCCAGCTCAGCGAGCGCGAACGACTGGTGCTGACCCTTTACTACCAACATGAGCTGAGCCTCAAGGAAATCGCCCTGGTGCTGGAGCTGAGCGACGCGCGCGTCTGCCAGTTGAGCAAGCAGGCGATCGCCAAGGCCAGTCGCTACCTGAACGAGAGAGGCTAGGGTGCAGAAGTTATTAGGTGCATTGATCATCGTCGCCTGCGTGCTCGGTGGCTACGTCATGGCCCATGGTGAGCTGGCCATGCTCTGGCAGCCGGCCGAGGTGATCATCATCGTCGGGGCGGGCTTTGGTGCTCTGGTGGTGGCCAATCCCAAGGACGTGCTGATCGAGATGCTGCATCAGATCAAAGGCGTGTTCGTCTACAAGAAACGTGGCGAGGAATTCCAGCGCCAGTTGTTGATGCTGCTCTATGAGCTGCTGGAGATGGTCGATGTCGGCGGCCTCAAGGTGCTCGACGCGCATATCGAGGAGCCCGAGCAGAGCGAGCTGTTCGCCAAGTACCCGCTGATCCGTCAGGAGAAGAACCTGATGGCCTTCATCGCCGACAACTTCCGCCTGATGGCCATGGGCAAGATCAGCGCCCATGAACTCGAAGGCTTCCTCGAGCAGGAGCTGGAGGCGATGGAGCATGTGCTGATGCAGCCGTCGCGCTCGCTGCACAAGATCGGCGAAGCCATGCCGGGCTTCGGCATCCTCGCGGCGATCCTCGGCATCGTCATCACCATGGGCAACATCGGTGGTTCGGTGGCCGAGATCGGCGCCCACGTCGCCGCCGCGCTGGTGGGCACTTTCCTCGGTATCTTCATGTGCTACTGCGTGATGGATCCGCTGTCCAGCGCCATGGGCCAGTGCATCAAGACCGAGATGTCGGCGCTCGAGTGCGTGCGCACCACCCTGGTCGCCCACGTTGCCGGCAAGCCCACCCTGCTGGCGGTGGACGCCGGGCGCAAGCTGATCGAGCAGGACGTCAAACCGGCGTTCAAGCAGCTGGAGATCTGGGTCAACCGTTACGAAGATGAAAGGGACGCGGCATGAAACCGCGTGCCGGTGAAGGCCATGAAATCATCATCAAGCGTCGTAGCAAGAAGGGTGGCCACGACGGGCATGGCGGTGCCTGGAAGGTAGCCTTCGCCGATTTCACCATGGCCATGATGGCGCTGTTCATGGTGCTGTGGATCATCCAGCCGCAGACCCAGGACGCCAGCCGCGCCAATGCCGACCAGCTGAACAATCCATTGGTCGATGGTGGTGCCGGCATCTTCGACGGCACCAGCACCACGCCGCTGGATCTCGATGGGGTGCCGGTGCAGGTCAGCCCGCGCCAGGACCGGGAAAACCAGGCGCGCACGCCCGAGGAAGATCCGGGTGCTGAACAGGGCGATGGCCAGCCGGGACCCGCCCGCCGGCCACACTATGCCGAGTCGCAGCAGATGCAGGATCTGGCCAAGCTGATGGAGGCGCTGGCGCTGCAACTGGACGCTGAGGCCAACATCGAAGTGCAGGTGGTACCGCAGGGCTTGCGCGTCCTGATCAAGGACGATTCGCAGCGCTTCATGTTCAACCGCGGCAGTTCCCACCTGAATCCGCACTTCGAAAAGCTGCTGCAGCGTCTGGCTGGGATTCTGGCGCGGGTGGAAAACCATCTGATCATCAGCGGCCACACCGATTCCATGCCCTATCGCGGCGTGGTTGGTGGTTACAACAACTGGAACCTCTCCGGCGACCGCGCGCTGCGTGCCCGCAACGTGCTGGTCGAGGCTGGCCTGCCGAGTGGCAACGTGCTGCAGGTCGCTGCTCAGGCGGATGGCATGCCCTTGTTACCCAGTGATCCGGAGAACGGCGCCAACCGGCGTATCGAGCTGCTGTTGCTGACCAGTCAGGCCGAAGGCCTGTACCGCGAGTTGTTCGGCGAGACCCAGGTGCGTGTGGAATACCGTGCCGAGGGGGCGCAGCTCAGCGCGCCGGAGTCTTGAGTCGTGACCAGCTTCGCTCTACAGATTGCGCGCCGGGCAGTAGATCTGCCGAGTCTCCAGCGCATAGAGACAGCCATCGAGGCTGGTCAGGCGAATGGTCGAACCCTTGTGTCGGCCGTAGAGCAGGTTGAACACCAGTTCGTCGTCGACTTCGCTGGCCAGCCCGGTGACCTGACCGTCTTCGACGCGCAGCCGGTAGTTGCCGAGGAAACCGTACTCCACCACCCCCGACGTCTCCAGGATGCTGTCGCCCTGCCGGGTCATGGCATAGAAACGACCATGGTTGACCTGCAGGCTGTGGCTGATTTCCAACACCTGGCCATTGCTCAGATGAACCTGACCGGTGGACTGGTAACGACCGTCGAGCTCGGCGCTGGAGATGAAGTTCAGCCACAGCACGAGCATGCTCAGCAGCATCGCCAAGGCCGTGGCGAGCATGGTCAGCAACCAGCCGCCGCTGATGCCGCACTGTTTGCCCTGGCTCATGGCAGACACCTGCTCAGTTGGGCGTCGGCCACCTGATTAAGCTGGCTTTCGTGCAACATCAGCGAGCGTGCACCACCGTTGACCTGCAAGCACAGCAGTTCATAGAAGCCGCCGCGCAGGCTCAGTATCAGGTTGGCCGGTTTGCTGGCCAGTACCGTAAGCCGGCTGGTCAGGCCGTGAGTCTGCAGAATCAGCTGCTGCAGCCTTTGTGGGTCTTGATCGATGTAGCGCACCTGCAGTGAGCCCAGATTCATTTCGCTGCTGTGCAGGTCCTTGGGCTGGCTGATGGTGTACAGCGCCGTGAACAAGGCGATACCGATGATGCTGAACAGGCTCAGCAGAAGCAGCCAGGATGCCCGCTGACGACTGTGGTGGCGCAGAAAGGCTGGCTGTGGCGTCGGTGTATCGAGTGCTTCGCTGACTGCGCCGATGTCGTCGATGCTCGGTGGATAGACCAGATAGTTGGGGTTCAGCAGGTAGCCACGGCGCGGCAGGGTCTGGATGATCTCGCGGCTCTTCTCGTCGCCCAGTACCTGGCGCAGGGTGTAGATCTGCTGGTTGAGGCTGCCCTGGCCGACAACCCGGTCGGCCCAGGCGTGGCTCATCAGTTCCTCGCGCGAGACCACTTCACCAGGCTCGCGCAGTAAACGCTCGAGCAGGCGGCTGCCGGAGTAGCCCAGATCGATCTTCTCTTCGATGCCGCTCTTCACCAGGGTCAGCTGATACAGCGCCGGGTAGAAATGCGCATAACAATCGCTGCGGCCGGTCCTGATGATCAGGCACGCAATGTTGCTTTCCGGCTCGGCTAGCGGCGTTTCGGGGCTGGTGTTCATGCGGTCCTTGAGGCGAGCGGCAATTCCATGCGGGAAATTTCCCGGCGACAGACGGTCGGCATTCTGGCGCCAGAGAAATGCACTGGCAAGTCTTGTGCCAGCTGCTTGTTGCTGGAAGCAGGTTGCCGTTCGCTGGGGGCGCTCACTCAATACTAGCCAGTCTGTGGGCGAAGTCGACGATATCGCCGAGATTCGCCGAAGCCGTATCGATCATGTCTGAGCTTGATGACAGTTGATCAATGCGCCTGATGAGGTGGGATGCAGAGGTGGCCGCTGGCCATAAGAAACGCCCCGCGGATGCGGGGCGTTGGGAGGGATCGGCGCAATCCTTTGCGCCTGGATGACGCGGGATCAGCCCAGCAGGGACATGACCATGCCCGGCATCTGGCCGGCTTGTTTGAGCATGGAGATGCCCGACTGCATCAGCATGGAGTTCTTGCTCATGTTGGCGCTTTCCTTGGCGAAGTCGGCGTCCATGATGCGACCCTTGGCCATGTCGGTGTTGTCCTTCATGTTGGCCAGGTTGTTGGCGGTGTGGTTCAGGCGGTTGATGTTGGCACCGAAGGCGGCGCGCATGGCACCAATGTCGTCCAGAGCGGTGTTGATGGTATCAATCATGGCGTTGGCGCCAGCGGCGTCGGCGATTTCAGTACCGGCAGTGCCTGGGGTGGTGTAGTTGCTGGACAGGCCGTCCAGGGCAGTACCCAGGGCAGCGGACTGGGTAGTAGCGTCCAGCTCCAGGGTTTCGGCAGTGGTGGCACCGATCTGGAACGTCACGGCGGCGGCACCGAACTTGCCGGTAGCACCGTCAAGACCGAACAGGGCGTCGCCAGCGTAGCTGGTGTTGGTCATGATATTGGCCAGCTCTTTACCCAGCTCGTCGTATTCGGCTTGCAGGGCGTCACGGTCGGCCTGGGCGTTGGTGCCGTTGGAGGACTGGGTGGCGAGGTCTTTCATGCGCTGAACGATATCGGTCATTTCGCTGAAGGCGCCTTCGGCGGTCTGCAGCAGCGATACGGCGTCGCTGGTGTTGCGCATGGCCACGTCCATACCGCGGGACTGGGCGTTCAGACGGGTAGCGATCTGCAGACCGGCGGCGTCGTCGGCAGCGGAGTTGATGCGGAAGCCAGTGCCCAGACGCTGCTGGTTGGTGCCCAGGGCGTTGTTGGTCTTGCCCAGGTTGGTCTGGGTGATCAGCGAGGAGTAGTTGGTATGAATCGACAGAGCCATGATGATATTCCTTCAGTTGAGTGAAGCTGGCTGTGATTGCCTGCTGTAAGTGAAGGGCGACCGGCTTCTGGCGCTGATTAAATGGCGCTGAAGATTTTTCTCCAGCAATCGCGGCGAAGGCTCTGGCGCGGGCTTGGCAGGGTGCTGCTGTGATGTTGGTTCGGCTTCGTAGCCCGGATGCAAGGCTGGTGATTATTCAGTAGGCGCGATTGATGTAATAAAAACGGCGACCCGAGGGTCGCCGTTTTTTGAAAACCAGGCGTGATCAGCCGATTTCGATCATCTCGAAATCCATCTTGCCGACGCCGCAGTCAGGGCATAGCCAGTCTTCCGGCACGTCTTCCCAGCGGGTGCCGGGAGCGATGCCGTCATCCGGCCAGCCCTGGCTCTCGTCGTAAATCAGTCCACAGACCACGCATTGCCACTTTTTCATAAAAACCTCAGGCCAATCTCACGGTGTTGCGCGACGCAAGCTACCGCAATTGTACTGACGCGCCAAGCCGGCCGGTGGCATTCGCCACCAGCCAGGGACCAACCAAAGTCGGGTCGCACAGTGCACGACCCGTCAGAGTCAGCGACTGGTCATCAGCGGATCGGTCAGTGCCATGCCGTACATCGCCACCAGCGCGATCAAGCCGGCTGCAGCGAGGTAGTAGAGCGTCGGCAGGATGGTCTTGCGCAGGGTGATGCCTTCACGCCCGAGCAGACCAACGGTCGCCGATGCCGCTACCACGTTGTGGATGGCGATCATGTTGCCCGCCGCGGCACCGACCGACTGCACGGCCACCATCATCGCTCCGGATACCCCGATCAGCTCGGCAGCATTGAGCTGGAACTGCGACAGCATCAGGTTGGATACGGTGTTGGAGCCGGCGATAAAGGCGCCCAGGGCGCCGACCGCCGGGGCGAAGAACGGATACACGCCGCCGACGCTGTCGGCCACCAGTTGCGCCATCGCCACCGGCATCGACATCAGATCGCTGCCGTTGACCCCCGAGTTGATCAGGATACGCACCATGGGAATGGTGAAGATCAACACGAAGCCGGCGCCGAGCAGGGTCTTGCTCGACTCGCCCACTGCCGCCTTGAGCTCGGAGAAACGCATGCGGTGCAGGAAGAAGGTCACCAGCACCACCATGCACAGGATGCCCCCTGGCAGATACAGCGGCTCGATGGTGCCGGATACGCCGGTCTCACCGAGGATGTCCTTCCAGCCGAAGCTCAGGCTCATCAGCGCCGCTTTCACCTCGGGGAAGATACGCGAGATGACCAGGAACACCGCCAGCAGCAGGTAGGGCGCCCAGGCCATGGGCACCGAGATTGGCGCCTTGCCGGCCACCTCATCCAGCTTCATCTCGATCTTGCCCATCCAGTCGGACGGCCAGTCCTTGGGATCGGCAAAGTCCCAGGTTTCCTTTGGCAGCAGGAAGCCGGCCTTGGCGGCCGGCACCACGATGGCCAGGCCAACCAGGGCGCCGATCATCGAGGGGAATTCCGGGCCGAGGAACACGCCGGCGGCCATGTACGGCAGGGAGAAGGCGAAGGCGGTGAAGATGGCGAACGGCGCGATGGCCAGGCCTTCCTTCCAGCTCTGATTCTTGCCGAAGAAGCGCGTCATGATCATCACCATGATCAGCGGCATCAGCAGGCCGATCAGGCCGTGGGTGATGGCCACCCGCGAGTAGATCAGGTGGAAGAAGGTTTCCCAGGTGCTGCCGGTGGCCACCAGTTGTTCGGTGATGCCGGTTCTATCCAGACCGGCGCCGACACCCACCAGAATCGGCGTACCCACCGCACCGAAGGAGACAGGTGTGGACTGCACCATCATCCCCAGTACCACCGCGGCCAGTGCCGGGAAGCCCAGGGCTACCAGCAGCGGTGCGGCCACGGCAGCCGGGGTGCCGAAACCGGAGGCGCCCTCGATGAAACAACCGAACAACCAGGCGACGATCAGCGCCTGTACGCGGCGATCCGGACTGATATTGGAGAAGCCCCGGCGGATCGCCGAGATACCTCCGGAGTGCTTGAGGGTGTTCAGCAGCAGGATCGCGCCGAAGATGATCCACAGGATCGAGGCCGTGAGAATCAGCCCCTGCAGGCTGGAGGCGATGACCCGGTTGAGGGACATGTCCCAGGCCAGCAGGCCGATCAGGGCGGTGAGGACGAACACCAGCGGCATCGCGTACTTGGCCGGCCAGCGAAAGCCGATCAGCAGTACACCCGCTAGCACCAGTGGCACGAAGGCCAGGATGGACAGCAGCGTTTGACTCATGGGTTGGTTCCTTCTTTTTCTTGTGAACCACAGTTTTCCGGGGACACCCGGCGCCACGCATCTGGAAGGGCCGGGCACCACGGCACCGACCTTTCCGTGAGCTGCGACGGCAGCCGCCGCGCTCATGCTCGAAAGCCCCGACGGTCAGAAACCGTCAGGGCTTGCTACTGCTCCGTGAAGGCATCAATAGCCATCCACGGTTGTTAACCCCCTTGTGTAGGAGCCCCGCCCCGGGGCGAAGCTTTTCTCCAGCTTCGCGGCGGGGCGCCGCTCCTACATGATCGGTGAGATGTTCAGACCTCCTCTTTAAAGCGCAAACGCCAGGCATGCAGCAGCGGCTCGGTGTAACCGGACGGTTGCTCGCGGCCCTTGAATACCAGGTCGCTGGCGGCGCGGAAGGCGTGGGATTGCTCGAAGTTCGGTGCCATCGGGCGGTAGGCCGCATCGCCGGCATTCTGTCCGTCGACCACCTGCGCCATGCGCTGCAGCGTCTCACGTACCTGGGCCTCGCTGACCACGCCGTGGTGCAGCCAGTTGGCGATGTGCTGGGCGGAGATGCGCAGGGTGGCGCGGTCTTCCATCAGGCCGACGTTGTGGATGTCCGGCACCTTGGAGCAGCCGACGCCTTGCTCGACCCAGCGCACCACGTAACCGAGGATGCCCTGGCAGTTGTTGTCCAGTTCCTGCTGAATATCGCTGGCGCTCCAGGGGCGTTCGGCACTGACCGGTACGCTGAGCAGGTCATTCAGCAGGCTGTCGCGCTGACTGGCCAGGTCGATCAGCTCCAGCTCGCTCTGCACCGCCTGCACGTCGATCTTGTGGTAGTGCAGGGCGTGCAGCACGGCGGCGGTCGGCGACGGCACCCAGGCGGTGTTGGCGCCGGCTTTCGGGTGGCCGATCTTCTGTTCGAGCATGGCCGCCATCAGGTCCGGCATGGCCCACATGCCTTTGCCGATCTGCGCCTTGCCGCGTAGCCCGCAGGCCAGGCCGACCAGCACGTTGTTGCGCTCGTAGGCCTGGATCCAGGCGCTGGATTTCATATCGCCCTTGCGCAGCATGGCGCCGGCTTCCATGGCGGTGTGCATCTCGTCGCCGGTGCGGTCGAGAAAACCGGTATTGATGAAGGCCACCCGCGCGCTGGCGGCCTCGATGCAGGCTTTGAGGTTGACGCTGGTGCGCCGCTCCTCGTCCATGATGCCCATCTTCAGGGTGTTGGCCGGCATGCCCAGCAGCTGTTCAACGCGACCGAACAGCTCGTTGGCGAAGGCCACTTCGAACGGGCCGTGCATCTTTGGTTTGACGATATAGACGCTGCCGGTGCGCGAGTTACCGCGACGCTGCAGGTCGTGCAGGGCGATCAGGCTGGTGATCACCGCATCGAGGATGCCCTCGGGAATCTCATGACCTTCGCCATCGATGATGGCCGGGTTGCTCATCAGGTGGCCGACGTTGCGCACGAACAGCAGCGAGCGACCGTGCAGGCTCAGTTCGCTGCCATCTGCAGCGGTGTAGGTGCGATCGGGGTTGAGGCGGCGGGTGATGCGCTTGCCACCCTTGTCCAGCTCCTCGGCCAGGTCGCCTTTCATCAGGCCCAGCCAATTGCGATAGATCACTACCTTGTCGGCGGCGTCGACGGCGGCCACCGAGTCCTCGCAGTCCATGATGGTCGACAGCGCCGCTTCCATCAGCACGTCCTTCACACCGGCGGCATCAGTGCGGCCGATGGGGCTGCCCGCGTCGATCTGAATCTCGAAGTGCAGGCCGTTGTTTTTCAGCAGCACGGCGCTCGGCGTGGCGGCCTCGCCCTGGAAACCGACGAACTTCTCCGGCTGCGCCAGGGAGGTCTGCGCGCCGCTGCTCAGGGTCACCTGCAACTGGCCGGCGACCACGGCATAGGCACTGGCGTCAGCGTGCGAGCCCTTGGCCAGCGGTGCGGCCTGGTCGAGGAAGGCGCGGGCGAAGGCGATCACCTTGGCGCCGCGTACTTCGTTGTAGCCCGGGCCCTTGCTCGCACCACCCTCTTCGCTGATCGCGTCGGTGCCGTACAGGGCGTCGTACAGCGAGCCCCAACGGGCGTTGGCAGCGTTGAGCGCGTAACGTGCATTCATTACCGGCACCACCAGTTGCGGGCCGGCCTGGGTGGCGATTTCGCTGTCGACGTTGGCGGTGGTCGCCTTGACCTTCTCCGGCTGCGGCAGCAGATAGCCGATGGCGCCGAGGAAGGCGCGGTAAGCGTTCATGTCGCGGATCGGGCCGGGGTTGGCGCGATGCCAGGCATCCAGTTCGGTCTGCAGACGGTCTCGCTCGGCCAGCAGGGCACGGTTGCGCGGTGCCAGGTCATGCACCAGCGCGTCAAAACCACTCCAGAAGGCTGCCGCCTCGATCCCGCTGCCGGGCAGCACTTCGCTTTCGATGAATTGCTTGAGCTCGGCGGCTACCTGCAGGCGCTGACATTGCACGCGTTCGGTCATTTTCTGTTCTCCTGTCTGCATCCGCCCATGGTGGTGCGGGTCAATCAATGTGTTGTAGGAGTCCCGCCCCGGGGCGAAGCTCTTCAGATCCATTTCGCCGCTGGGCGCGTGCGTCAGCGCTTACAGCGCCGCAATACCCGCCTTGGCCACCTGCGCATCCTGCTCGGCCTTGACCCCGGACACGCCCACGGCACCCACCACCTGGCCATCCACCAGCACCGGCACGCCACCCTCAAGCGAGGTAATCAGCGGCGCGCTGAGGAAGGCGTTGCGCCCGCCATTGACCATGTCCTCGTAACCCTTGGTTTCGCGGCGACCGATGGCGGCGCTGCGCGCTTTCTCGGTGGCGATATAGGCGCCGATGGGCGCACAGCCGTCGAGGCGTTCCAGGGCCAGCGGGTGACCGCCGTCGTCGACCACGGCGATGGCCACAGCCCAGCCCTGTTGCTGCGCTTCGCTGCGGGCTGCCTGGAGGATCTGGGCAACTTCGTTCTGGCTGAGTACGGCTTTGTGTTGCATGGCATACCTCATTCTTGGCTTTTCTCCCCTCGCCCATTTATGGGAGAGGGGCCGGGGGAGAGGGTTCAGGCTTTCACGCCATGGCCTCTTCGACTATTTCGATCCAGTGCCTTACCGGCGTACGCCCGGCGCCGTCCAGGTGGGTCTGGCAGCCGATGTTGGCGGTGACGATGGCGTCCGGTTTGCCGCTTTCCAGGGCATTGAGCTTGTTGTCGCGCAGCTGGCGTGACAGCGCCGGCTGGGTCAGCGAATAGGTGCCGGCCGAGCCGCAGCACAGATGGCTATCCGGCACGGCAGTGAGGCCGAAACCGAGGCGCGTCAGCACGCCTTCAACAGCGCCGCCGAGCTTCTGTGCATGCTGCAGGGTGCAGGGGCAATGGAAGGCCAGGCGCTGCTCGGCGCGTACCTGCAACTGCTCCAGTGCCTCGCTTTGCAGCACTTCGACCAGGTCCTTGGCCAGGGCGCTGACCCGCGCCGCCTTGGCCGCGTAGGCCGGGTCGCTGGCGAGCAGGTGGCCATAGTCCTTGACGAAGGCGCCGCAGCCGCTGGCGGTCTGCACGATGGCTTCGGCGCCGGCCTCGATGGCCGGCCACCAGGCGTCGATGTTCTGTCGGGCGCGTTGCAGGCCGGCTTCCTGAGCATTGAGGTGATAGTCCACGGCGCCGCAGCAGCCGGCCTCGCGGATTGGTGTGACGCTGATGCCCAGGCGATTGAGCACGCGCGCGGTGGCGGCGTTGGTGTTGGGCGACAGCCCCGGCTGCACGCAGCCTTCGAGCATCAACACGCGGCGCGTGTGCTGCTGCGTCGGACGTGGCTTGGCCGGGCGAATCTCGCGCGGCAGTTTGGCCTTGAGCGCGGCCGGCAGCAGCGGGCGCAGGGCCAGGCCAGTCTGGGTCAGCGTCTTGAACAGCGCCGGCCGTGGCACCACGGTACGCAGGCCCTGACGCAGCAGGCGTTCGTTCAGTGGCCGCGGCACCGCCTGCTCGACCACTTCGCGGCCGATATCCAGCAGATTGTGGTACTGCACGCCGGAGGGGCAGGTGGTTTCACAGTTGCGGCAGGTCAGGCAGCGATCCAGGTGCTGTTGGGTCTTGGCCGTGACTTCGTTGCCTTCGAGCATCTGCTTGATCAGATAGATGCGCCCGCGCGGGCCGTCCAGCTCGTCGCCGAGCAACTGATAGGTCGGGCAGGTGGCGTTGCAGAAGCCGCAATGCACGCAGGAGCGCAGGATGCGTTCGGCTTCCTCGGCGCGCGGCAGGCGTTTGGCCTGTTCACTCAAATTGGTCTGCACGTCTTATACCTCGGCGTATAGGCGGCCAGGGTTGAAAATACCCTGGGGGTCGAGCTGGTTCTTCAGCTGGCGCTGGTAGCGCAGCAGCGTTGCAGCCAGCGGCTGGAAAGGTTGTGCCTGGCCGGCGGCGAAGCAGGTGGCATGGCCGCCGAGCTTGGCCGTTACGCGCTGGATCAGTTCGCCATCGGCGTCGGTTTTCAGCCAGCGCTGCGCGCCGCCCCAGTCGATCAACTGGCGGCCGGGCAGGTCGAGCAGACCACTGTTGGCTGGCAGCGACAGACGCCAGAGCGTGCCGCTGGCACTGAAGAACGGCAGGCGCTGTTCGCGCAGTTCATGCCAGTAGCCGTTGTCGATCTCTTCGCCACCGAGGCGTTGGCGCGCGGCCTGAACCGAGCCTTGGCCACCCTCCAGGCGCAGGTGCAGCGCCGCACCGTCGTGGCTGGCGGCGCTGATCGGCAGCGGCTGCTGGCCCCATTCGGCGAGCTTGTTCAGGGCGTGCAGAGCGTCCACTTCCAGGCGCAGACTGAGTACCTGGCGCGGTTTGGGCAGCACCTTGAGCGACACTTCGGCGAGCAGGCCGAGGCAGCCGAAGCTGCCGGCCATCAGTCGCGACAGGTCGTAGCCGGCGACGTTCTTCATCACCTCGCCGCCGAAGCGCAGCAGCTTGCCCTGGCCGGTGATCACACGGGTGCCGAGCACCTGATCGCGCACCGAACCGGCCCAGGGCCGGCGCGGGCCGGACAGCCCGGCGGCAACCATGCCGCCGAGGGTGGCGCCATCACCCAGGTGCGGCGGTTCGCACGGCAGCATCTGGTTGTTGGCCTCCAGCGCCGCCTCGATCTCGGCCAGCGGGGTGCCGGCGCGGGCGGTGAGCACCAGCTCGGTGGGGTCATAGCTGACGATGCCGCGATGCAGGCGGGTATCCAGCACTTCGCCCGTGGTGGCACGGCCCAGATGGGCCTTGCTGCCGCTGCCCTGGATGCGCAGCGGTGTGGCACTGTTCAGTGCGTGGTTGACCTGTTCCAGCAGCGCGGCGCTGGCGTCGAAATCATGCGACATCAAAAACGCTCCAGTTCCGGGAAGGGCAGTTGGCCGTGGTGCACGTGCATGGCGCCGAACTCGGCGCAGCGGTGCAGGGTGGGAATGTTCTTGCCCGGGTTGAGCAGGCCGCTGGGGTCGAACGCCGCCTTCACCGCGTGGAACAGGGTGATTTCGTCGCTGTTGAACTGCGCGCACATCTGGTTGATCTTCTCGCGACCCACGCCGTGCTCGCCGGTGATGCTGCCGCCGACCTTGACGCAGAGTTCTAGGATCTTGCCGCCGATGGCCTCGGCGCGCTCCAGCTCGCCAGGCACGTTGGCATCGAAGAGGATCAAGGGGTGCATGTTGCCGTCGCCGGCGTGGAACACGTTGGCCACGCGCAGGCCGTACTCCTCGGACAGCTCGGCGATGCCGCGCAGCACGCCCGGCAGCTCGCGCCGTGGGATGGTACCGTCCATGCAGTAGTAGTCCGGCGAGATGCGCCCGACTGCGGGGAAGGCGTTCTTGCGCCCGGCCCAGAATTTCACCCGTTCGGCCTCGTCGCGGGCCAGGCGCACTTCGGTAGCGCCGGCCTTTTCCAGTACGCCGCGCACGCGCTCGCAGTCGTCGGCCACGTCGGCTTCCACGCCGTCCAGCTCGCAGAGCAGGATGGCTTCGGCCTCCACCGGGTAGCCGGCGTGGATAAAGTCTTCGGCGGCGCGAATGGCCAGGTTGTCCATCATTTCCAGGCCGCCGGGGATGATACCGGCAGCGATGATGTCACCCACCGCGCGGCCAGCCTTTTCCACCGAGTCGAAGGCCGCCAACAGCACCTTGGCTACCTGCGGCTTGGGCAGCAGCTTGACCGTCACCTCGGTGACGATGCCGAGCATGCCTTCGGAGCCGGTGAACAGCGCCAGCAGATCGAAGCCGGGGGCGTCCAAGGCGTCGCTGCCGAGGGTCATGAATTCGCCTTCGACGGTGAGGATGTCGACCTTGAGCAGGTTGTGCACGGTCAGGCCGTACTTCAGGCAGTGCACGCCACCGGCATTTTCGGCGACGTTGCCACCGATGGAGCAGGCGATCTGCGAGGACGGATCAGGGGCGTAATACAGGTCGAAGGGTGCCGCGGCCTGGGAGATCGCCAGGTTGCGCACGCCGGGCTGTACCCGGGCGAAGCGACCTTCGCGGTTGATCTCGAGAATCTGGTTGAAGCGCGCCATCACCAGCAGGATGCCCTTCTCCAGCGGCAGTGCGCCGCCGGACAGACCGGTACCGGCGCCGCGCGCCACCACCGGCACGCCACGGGCGTGGCAGAGCTTGAGCAACTGCTGCACCTGCTCGATGCGCTCGGGCAGCACTACCAGCATCGGGGTGGTGCGGTAGGCGGACAGGCCATCGCACTCATAAGGCTTGAGGTCTTCCTGGGTGTGCAGGATGTCGAGGTCGGGCAGGCACTGGCGCAACTCCGCCAGCAGGGCGGCCTTGTCGACCGTGGGTAGCGCGCCGTCGACACGCTCGTCATACAGAATGCTCATGGCAGGCTCAATCGTGGACGTTGTTGTTATTGGCGGTCATGCCGCGACCTTGGCCTGCATGTTTAGGCCGCCTGCATTTTTACGTCCATTCTCTTTGGTGCTGGTAGGACCAGTTTCTTTCGTCAGGCTTTCGCTCGGGATAGGTCTAAGGTCTTATTCGGCGTGGCTTGCATGCTGGCGTCCAGAAGATCTAAGGTGGTCTTTAAAAATTGGTACGACCAGTTCTGCGGAGGTGGCGAATGGACGGGCAGCAGGGCGTCGCACGACGCCAGGTGAGTGACGTGGTGGCCGAGCGTATCGAGCGACTGATCGTCGATGGCGTACTCAAGGTGGGCCAGCCGTTGCCTTCGGAGCGGCGCCTGTGCGAAAAGCTGGGCATCTCCCGTTCGGCGCTGCGTGAAGGGCTCAAGGTACTGCGCGGGCGCGGCATCATCGACACCGCCCAGGGTCGCGATTCACGGGTGGCCAAGCTTAGTGGCGAGCGCGACGCCAGCCCGCTGATGCATCTGTTCAACTCGCAGCCGCGCACCCTGTATGACCTGCTGGAGGTGCGCGGCCTGCTCGAGGGCGAGTCGGCGCGCCTGGCGGCGCTGCGTGGCACCGAGGCGGATTTCGTCCTGCTCACCCGGCGCTACGAAGAGATGTTGGCGGCTCATGCACAGGAAAATCCGGTCGACCCGCGTGAACATGCGCGCCTCGACCATGCCTTTCACCTGGCCATCTGCGAGGCCTCGCACAACCCGGTGCTGGTGCACACCCTGCAGTCGCTGACCGATCTGATGCTCAGCACCGTATTCGCCTCGGTGAACAACCTCTACCACCGCCCGGCGCAGAAACGGCAGATCGACCGTCAGCATTCACGGCTGTATCACGCGGTCATCGAACGCCTGCCGGAACAGGCGCAGCGCGCCGCGCGCGACCATATCCACAGCATTCGCGACAACCTGCAGGAGATCGAGCAGGAAGAGCAGCGCCTGGTGCGAGCCACCATGCGCTTGGAGGGCTGGGCGTAGGGCGGGTGAAACCCGCCTGATGACGGTGGCGGGTTTCACCCGCCCTACATATTTGTGGGAGGGGCTTTAGCCGCGACCCGCTAGACCCGCTCGCCGCTGAAGCGCCTCCCACGTGGCATGACACCCTACCTGAAGGTGCTGGTCACCACCCCTTCTTCCACTACCTGCGCCTCGATCACCTTCTGGCTGCCGAGGTTGCGCACGCGAATCACCTCGCCCTCGCGGCCGTTGGCCAACGCCTCGCCGGTGGCCGACGCGGAGATGCCGTCCTGGCTGGCGATGATGGTCACCTGCTGGCCGCGGCGGATCAGCAGGGGCGCGGTGAGCAGGTTCGGCGCGATCAACTGGCCGGCGCGCACGCGGCGCTTGGCGCCCTGGCCGACCACTTCGTCGAGGTTGTTATAGAAGCCGCGAGAGGCCCTGCCGACGTTCACTTCCTGCAGTTGCAACTGTTCGGCGGCGATGGTCTGGCCGCGCTCGATCACGCGTGCGGCATGCACGGCCGGCAGGAACACACTGGCCTGTACCAGGGCCGTGACGCTCCAGCCGGGCGCATCTGCGCAGCTTAGCTCCAGGCGTTGACGTGACAGGGGCGAGGGATCATCGCTGGCGACCGTCACGCCCAGTGCCTGGGTGCAGGTCGGCAGGCGTTCGGCGCTATTGAGCAGGGTGATATTGAGGCTGTGGCGCTGCCCTTGCCAGGCCTGGCGCTTGGCTTCCTCGGCCAGCATCTGCTGCATATGGGCGGTCACGGCCTGATCGATCTGGCTGGCGGCATCGGTCTCGCCGTGCGCAGCGCTCAGCGGCAGCAGAGCAAGGAGGAAAAGCGTCGACGCGTAGGCGGAAAAAACCTTTCCGCTTTTCCCCCAGGCCGCGCTTCGATGCGGAAGGACGGCGACGCGGAAGCTGTCTTTCGATCTTGTGAATACCTTGAAAATCAATGTGATACGGCTCTCTTCTGGGTTGGGCACGCTTTGTGCTGAAGGCACCTGGGCACAACCTTGGGTTAAGGGTACCGGTAAATGAGTATACGGATTGATGACGTGGTGGGCCTGCATTCGCGAGCGCTCGAACTGCGCATGCAGCGCAGCGAAATCCTCGCTGCCAACCTGGCCAACGAAGACACGCCAGGCTTTCTCGCCCGTGACATCGATTTCGCTGGCGAGATGCAGCGAGTCGATCCGCAGCAGGCCTTCGCGGCCAGCAGCGCGGATCTCAAGTACCGCGTACCGACCCAACCGTCGCAGGACGGCAACAGCGTCGAGTTGAGTGTGGAGCAGGCCGCGTTCTCCAAGAACAGCATGGACTTCCAGACCAGCCTGACCTTTCTCAGCATGAAATTCAGGGGCCTGAAACAGGCCATCGAGGGGCGCTGATCATGGCTTTCGACTCCATCTACCGCATCGCCGGCTCGTCGATGAATGCACAGACCGTGCGCCTCAACACCGTGGCCAGCAACCTGGCCAACGCCGACTCGGCTGCGGCCAACGCCGAGGACGTGTACCAGGCACGCAAGCCGGTGTTCGCTGCCGTCTACAACAACGACCAGCTGACCCGCAGCGTGGGCATGGGCGGCGCCCATGTGCAGGTGCTCGATGTGGTCACCGCCGGTCGCGAACCGGTGCGCCGCTACGAGCCGGACAATCCCCTGGCCGATGACCAGGGCTACGTGTTCTACGCCGACATCGATCAGATCGAAGAGATGACCGACATGATGTCGGCCACCCGCAGCTTCGAGACCAGCGTCGAAGTGCTCAATCGCCTGAAAAGCATGCAGCAGGGCCTGCTCAAGCTCGGAGAATCCTGATGACCACGGTCAGCAACAATAGCCAGAACAATCCCGCTTACAGCATCGACGAGGCGGTGAAGCAGTCGGTCAACGTCAGTGACGCGACCCAGCTGGAAAACAACTTCCTCACCCTGATGGTCGCGCAGATCCAGAACCAGGATCCGACCAAACCGGTGGACAGTACCGAGTTCCTCAACCAGTTCGCCGCCATGAGCCAGGTCAAGAGCCTGGAAAACATGGCCTCGCTGAGCAAGAGCAACCTGGTGCTGCTGGACAACCTGCAGACCCTCACCGCCGCTGGCCTGGTCGGCCAGGAAGTGAAGGTGGCGACCGAGCAGCTGGAGCTGGGCGCGGACAAGGTCAAGGGCGAGATCAACCTGGAGCATGCCGCCGGCAAGCTGGCCCTGGTGGTCACCGACAGCAATGGGGTGAAGAAGGAAATCGACCTCGGTTCCCAGGCGCCGGGGCGCGTGCCCTTCGAGCTGGACCCCAAGGCGCTGGGCCTGGCGCCGGGCAGCTACAAGGTCGAGGTCAAGAGCGACAGCGGCGAGTACCCCAAGGTCGAAGTGGCGGGTCGCGTCACCCAGGTGCGCGTCAGCGCCGAGGGGCCGGTACTGGAAGTCATCGGCGTCGGCTCCGTGCCCTTCTACAACATCACCGAATTCGGCCAGACGCAGACCGCCGGTCTGCTCTGAACCCTCCTACTCGTTCAATTCAAAGGTCCAGTCGCCATGAGTTTCAACATCGCCATGACCGGCCTCAGCGCCGTCAACGAACAGCTCAACACCATCAGCCACAACATCGCCAACGCCGGCACCACCGGCTTCAAGTCCTCGCGTACCGAGTTCGGCAGCATCTACGCCGACAGCCAGGCGATGGGCGTGGAAGTACTGGCCACCACCCAGAGCATCAGCCAGGGCGGCTCTCTGGTCACCACCGGACGCAGCCTGGATCTGGCCATCTCCGGCGGTGGTTTCTTCGTCACCCGTGATACCAACGGCGACCTGAGCTACACCCGCGCCGGCGTGTTCGGCGCCGACAAGAACAACAACATCGTCAACGCCGCCGGGCAGACCCTGCAGGGTTATCCGGTGGACGCCGCCGGCAACCTGCTGGTCGGCGCCATGGGCGACCTGCAACTGCAGAACGCCAACCTGCCGGCTCGCGCCACCGACACCCTGGCCTTCGTCATGAACCTGGACTCCAACCAGACCGTGCCGGCCACCGCACCGTTCGATCCGGCGGACGTGAACACCTACAACTCCACCTACACCACCAAGGTATTCGACTCCCAGGGCAAGGAACACACCCTTACCCAGTACTTCGTGAAGACTGGCGACAACACCTGGGACACCTATTACTACCAGGGCAACACCGCCGTCGGCGGCCCGCAGGCACTGACCTTCGGCACCAACGGTACGCTCACCGCGCCGGTCGGCCCGGTCAACGTCGGCTTCGCCCTGCCGGGCGTCGACCCGATGGCGATCGCCATCGACTACAGCAACTCCAGCCAGTACGGCTCCGACTTCGTCGTCACCACCAACCGCGCCAGCGGCTATGCGGCGGGCGAGCAGACCGGCCTGTCGGTGGAGAAGGACGGCATGGTCTACGCCAACTACAGCAACGGCCAGCGCATGCTGCAGGGCCAGGTGGCGCTGGCCACCTTCGCCAATGCCGGCGGCCTGAAGAACATCAGCGGTACTGCCTGGGTGGAGACCGCCGATTCCGGCGCCGCGCTGATCGGCGTGCCCGGTGTCGGCCCGTTCGGCGCGCTGGTGGCCGGTTCGCTGGAGAACTCCAACGTCGACCTGACCCAGCAACTGGTCGGCCTGATGGAGGGTCAGCGCAACTACCAGGCCAACACCAAGGTGCTGACCACCAACAAGGAACTCACCCAAGTGCTGTTCGGCGCGATCTGAGGCTGACCCATGGACCGTCTCGGTTACACCGCAATGACCGCCGCCAGCCGCACCATGAGCTCGCTCACGGTGCGTGCCAACAACCTGGCCAACGTCAACACCCCCGGCTTTCGTGCCGACCTGGAGCAAGCCCAAGCCGTCACCGTGGAAGGTTATGGCTACGACAGCCGCCACCTGGCGCGGGTGAAGAACAACGGCGTCAACCTGGCACCCGGCGCGCTGATGGCCACCGGCCGTGATCTCGACGTGGCGATCCAGGGCCGCGGCCTGTTCACCGTCGAAGGTGATGGAGGCGCCGAGCGCTACACGCGCAACGGCGCGCTGCAGGTCGATGCCGAGTTGCGCCTGACCCTGAACGGCCGCGCCGTGCTGGGCGAGGGCGGCCCCATCGTGCTGCCCGAGTACGACAGCCTGCACATCGGGCGCGACGGCACCGTATCGGTGATCCCGCGTGGCGATTTCGTCACCGCCGAGGTCGATCGCATCCGCGTGGTGGATGTCGATGCCGCCGACCTGAGCAAGGATGCCAGCGGTCTGCTGGCACGCACCGACGGCCAACCGGCCGAAGACATGGAAGCGCCGGTACTGGTCTCTGGTTACCTGGAGGCGAGCAACGTCGGCGCCATCGATCAACTGGTGGCGACCATGAGCCTGAACCGCCTGTTCGAGACCCAGGTAAAGATGATGAAGGCCGCCGAGGACCTGTCCGAAGCCGGCAACCGGATGATTCGCGGCAGTTGAGCATTCCGATTGTAGGGTGGGCTTCAGCCCACCATTGCCGAATGAACCAGGTGGGCTGAAGCCCACCCTACGGGTGACCGAACACGACGAGTAGCCCGGATGCAATCCGGGAACGATTTCCCCGGATTGCATCCGGGCTACCAGTACAAAGGAGACAGCACATGAGTTCCGCACTTTGGGTCAGCAAGACCGGCCTGGCCGCCCAGGACAAGGCCATGAGCGCCGTGGCCAATAACCTGGCCAACGTCAACACCAACGGCTTCAAGAGCGACCGTGTGGTGTTCGAGGACCTGTTCTACGCCATCGAGTTGCAACCAGGTGCGCAGGCCGATGAGGTCAATACCGTGCCGTCGGGCATTCAGCTCGGCAGCGGCGTACGCGTGGCCGGTACGCAGAAGGTGTTCACCGAAGGCAGCATCCAGACCACCGGCCAGCCGATGGACCTGGCCATTGTCGGCGCCGGCTTCTTCCAGGTAGAGGCGCCCAATGGCGACATCTACTACACCGAGAACGGCCAGCTGCAGCTCAATGCCGAAGGCATGATCGTCAACTCCCAGGGCTTGCCGTTGACACCGGCCATCGAAGTGCCGGCCGGCAGCAGCCGCTTCACCGTGGGCAGCGATGGCATCGTCACCGCCGTGCTGGCCGGCGACAGCCTGCCCTCGGAGCTGGGGCAGATCACCCTGGTCAACTTCACCAACCCGGGCGGTCTCGAAGCCCTCGGCGGCAACCTCTACCGCGAGACCGTGGCCAGCGGCGAGCCGGTCGAAGGCGTGCCGGGTGAAGAAGGCCTGGGCAATATCAAGCAGGGTGTGCTGGAAGGCTCCAACGTGCAGGTGGTCGAGGCCATGGTGGCGATGATCTCCATCCAGCGCGCCTACGAGGCCAACGCCAAGGTGCTCGACGCTGCGTCGGGCATGCAGCAGTTCCTCAACCAGACCGTGTGATTGCCATGAAGCGCCTGATCCCGCTCGCTCTGCTGCTGACCCTGGGTGGTTGCGCCAGCTTCAACGAGATGCTGCCCGACGAAGACTCGAGCCATTACGAACCCTTGCAACTGGACTACAGCGTGCCGCCGAGCACCGGTGGCGGGCTGTTTCGCAGTGGCTACAGCGGCTCGTTGATCGGCGACAAGCGTGCGGTGCGGGTCGGCGACATCCTCACCGTGGTGCTCGACGAGTCCACCCAGTCGAGCAAGAGCGCCGGTACCAGCTTTGGCAAGAGTTCGGGCGTATCCGTCGGTATTCCCACGGTGCTGGGCAAGACCTACGACCGCCTGGAAAGCTCCGCCGAAGCCGAGCGTGATTTCAATGGCTCGGCGCGCAGTTCGCAGCAAAACACCCTGCGCGGCTCCATCGCCGTGACCGTGCATCAGGTGCTGCCCAACGGCACGCTGCTGATCAAGGGCGAGAAGGCGCTGCGCTTGAACCAGGGCGATGAATACATCCGTCTGGTCGGCCTGGTGCGCATGGACGACATCAACCGCGCCAACCAGGTGTCCTCGCAGAACGTGGCTAACGCGCGCATCTCCTACGCCGGTCGCGGCGTGCTCAGTGACAGCAACTCGGCCGGTTGGCTGACGCGCTTCTTCACCAGCCCGCTGTTCCCGCTCTGAGGCCCGGATCATGATCAAACGCTCACTCGTCGCCCTGCTCCTGACCTGGCCGCTGTCGACCAAGGCCGTGCCGCTGATGGATCTGGTGGATATCGAAGGCATTCGCGGCAACCAGTTGATCGGCTATGGCCTGGTGGTCGGCCTGGATGGTACCGGTGACAAGAACCAGGTGCGCTTCACCAGCCAGTCGGTGGCGAACATGATCAAGCAGTTCGGCATCAACCTGCCGCCGAACGTCGACCCCAAGCTGAAGAACGTCGCGGCGGTGACCGTGACCGCGGAAATTCCGCCGTCCTACAGCCCGGGGCAGACCGTGGACATCACCGTCGCTTCGCTGGGCGATGCCAAGAGCCTGCGCGGCGGCCAACTGCTGCTGACCCCGCTGCAGGGGGTCGATGGCGAGACCTATGCCCTGGCCCAGGGCGCTGTCGTCGTTGGTGGCCTCAATGCCACCGGGCAGAGCGGCTCCAGCGTGGCGATCAACTCTGCCAACAGCGGTCGCGTGCCCAACGGCGCCACCGTCGAACGGATGATCCCCAGCGATTTCAGTACGCGTGACGAGGTCATGCTCAACCTGCGCCAGCCCAGTTTCCAGACTGCTGCCAAGGTGGTCGAGGCGGTCAATGGCCGCTTCGGCAGCGGCACCGCCAGTGCCCTGAACTCGACCAAGATTTCCATTCGCGCGCCAATCACCAGCACCCAGCGCATCGGCTTCATGGCCATGCTCGAAGGGCTGGAGGTGGAAGAGGGCCGCGAACGGCCGCGTGTGGTGTTCAACAGCCGTACCGGTACCGTGGTGGTTGGCCAGGGCGTGCGCGTCAAGGCCGCGGCGGTGGCTCACGGTACGCTGACCGTGACCATCAGCGAGAACCCCCAGGTCAGCCAGCCCAATGCCTTCTCCGGTGGCCAGACCGCCGTGGTGCCGCGCTCCGACGTCGCCGTCAGCCAAGACAAGAACGCCATGTTCAAGTGGCCCGATGGCGCCAGCCTGGACAGCATCATCAACACCGTGAACAGCCTCGGCGCCACCCCGGACGATGTCATGAGCATCCTCCAGGCGCTGGAACAGGCCGGTGCCCTCAACGCTGAACTGATCGTGATCTGAGCCATGAGCATCGTTTCCCTCGCCCAACACATGAACAGCCATCGCGGCAGCGCCGACGGCATCGGCACCGCCCGCGAGCAGCAGTTGCAGGCCGCCGCCGAGCAGTTCGAGGCGCTGTTCCTGCAGCAGATCCTCAAGCAGATGCGCAAGGCCAGCGACGTGCTCGCCGAAGGCAATCCGATGCGCAGCCGCGAGATGGACACCATGCGCGACTTCTACGACGAGGTGCTGGCTGAAACCCTGGCCGGGCGCAAGCAGACCGGCATCGCCGACATGCTGGTCAAGCAACTGTCCGGCGGTGGCGATAGCGCAGTGGATCTGCAAGCGGCCGCAGCCGCTGCCCGTTCGGCGGAGCTGCCGCAGCGTTCCTCCAGCAGTCTGCTGGAGCCGCTGCGCGCGACCTGGCAGCGTGGCGTCGACGGCCTGGGCAAGGTCTGGGACAAGAGCTCGGCGGGCTTTCTCGCTCTGGTCGATCGGGTCATCCAGCAGGAGTCGGCCGGTCGTGTCGACGCCGTATCGCCCAAGGGCGCGCGCGGCCTGATGCAGCTGATGCCGGACACCGCGCGGGAGATGGCAGCCGAGCTCGGCCTGCCATTCAACGAAGCCCGCCTGACCAGCGACGCCGACTACAACAAGCGTCTGGGCAGTGCCTACCTGGACAAGATGCTGCAGCGTTACGACGGTCATCAGGCGCTGGCGCTGGCCGCCTACAACGCAGGCCCCGGCCGCGTCGACGAGTGGCTCAAGGTCAATGGCGACCCGCGCAGTGGCGAGATCGCCACCGGTGCCTGGATCGAGCGCATCCCCTTCCAGGAAACCCGCGACTACACGCGCAAGATTCTCGGCGACCTGGCCAGCCGTGAAATACCGGTCAAGGACGACGTGCAGCAACAGACCTCGCTCAGCGCGCAGACCCGCCAGCAGCTGGCCAGTGCCCTGAGTGCCGACAGTGGTCTGCTGCTCGGTGCCGTCGCCGGCAAGCAGGTATTGGCGCGCGATGAATTTAAGTCCGCCGAGGATTCCGTCGCCCTGTCTTCAGTAACAGCCCAATTCGCTGCCGACGACGCCCGAGCGCCGCGTCTGGCGGCCTTCGCTCAGCCGATGCGCTTCGAGCGTCAGGAGTCCTAAGCCGTGAGCATCCTCAACCAGATCGCCTACAGCGGTGTGCGTGCCAGCCAGGTGGCCCTGGCCACTACCGGGCAGAACATCGCCAACGTCAATACGCCCGGTTTCAGCCGTCTGCAGACCATCACCGGGTCGCTGGCCGGGCAGGGCGGCCTGAGCGTCGGCGGCGGGGTCGAGGTGATCAGCATCCGCCGCATGACCAACGAATTCCACAACCAGCAGCTATGGCGCGCGACCACCGAGCAGAACTTCTACGGCGCCTCGCAGCAGTACCTGACCGCGCTGGAAGCGCTGATGTCCGGTACCGGTTCAAGCATCAGTGCCGGCCTCGACCAGTTCTTCGCGGCGCTCAGTGAAGCCAGCGCCACACCGGGCTCCATCGCCCTGCGTCAGCAGATCATCAGCGAGGCCGGTAACCTGGCGCAGCGCTTCAATGGCCTGAGCAGCAACATCGACGCGCAGGTCAAGGCACTGCAGGAGCAGCGCACCGCCATGGCCACCGAGATCAACGGCCTGACCGAGAACATTGCGCTGCTGAACAAGAAGATCGTCGAGACCGAGTCGGTCAAGGGTGACAGCACCGCACTGCGCGATCACCGTGAAAGCCTGATCGGCGAGCTCAGCCAGTTCGCCAAGCTGCGCGTCAACGAGACCCCGGACGGTTCGGTCAGCGTCGCCCTGGCCAACGGTCAGCCGCTGGTGGCCGGCCCCACCGCCGGCCAGCTCAAGGTGGCGATGACCGCCACGGGTGAGCAGGAAGTCAGCCTGGCCTTCGCCGGCACCAGCTTCCCCTTGCGTCAGGATGGTTTCGGCGGCGCGTTCGGCGGCCTTTACGATGTCGAGTACAACAGCCTGCGACCAAACCTGGAGGCCCTGCACGACATGGCCAGTCAGCTGGCGCAGATGGTCAACGACGTGCTGGCTACCGGCTTCGACCTCGATGGCAACCCCGGCCAGCCGCTGTTCGTCTACGACCCCACCAGTACCACCGCACTGCTGCGTATCGAGCCGCTGACCGCTGAACAGCTGGCGTTCTCCTCGGCGGCGGGGGAGACCGGCAACAACGAGGTGCTGCTGGACCTGCTCGGCCTGAAGAACCAGACCATCACCCTGGGTGGCAGCCAGGTCACCCTCAATGACGCCTATGCCGGCTTGCTTGGCCAGGTGGCCAGCGACAGTCGGCAGAACCAGGCCGACTTCAAGTCCGCCACCGCCGTGACCCAGCAGGCGCAATCGCAGCGCGACAGCGTCAGCGCCGTGAGCCTGGACGAGGAGGCGGTCAATCTGATGACCTACCAGCAGGCCTACCAGGCCAACATGAAGGTGATCAGCACCGCCAACCAGTTGTTCGACGACATGCTTGCCGCGTTCTGACGCGCTTTCCAGAGAGATTCAGCCATGATGCGCATCACCAACTCGCAGATCACTTCGCTGATGCACAACTCGATGAACACCAGTTCTGCCGAGTTGGGCAAGCTGATGCAGCAGATGGCCACCGGCAAGCGCATCCTGCTGCCGTCGGACGACCCCATTGCCAGCGTGCGGGTGCTGCGCGTGCAGCGTGAAGAGGCGAGCCTGGAGCAGTTTCGCAAGAACATCGCCAACGTCTCCGGCAGCCTGTCGACCCAGGAAGCCAACCTCAAGTCCACTTCCGATGCCATGCTCAACGTGCGCGATCTGCTGCTGTGGGCGGCCAACGGCTCCAACACCAGCGAAGACCTGGCCGCTATGGCCGGTGAGCTGTCGATCATCGAAGACACCATCGTCAGCTTCGCCAACGTGCGCGACGAAGAGGGCCGCTACCTGTTCTCCGGCACCCTGAGTGACACCCCGGCGCTGAGTTTCGATGCCGCGACCCAGACCTACAGCCTGACCGGCAACGACAAGCACCGTCAGGCTGCCGTGGCCAACGGCGTGCTGGTCGATGAGAACGTCACCGCGGCCAGCGTCTTCGGCGCAGGCGTGGGCATGCTCAACGAGCTGCGTGCCCTGATCAACACCCTGCAGGACCCGGCGCTGGACGCCACCGATCCGGCCGTACGCCAACAGATCACCGACACCCTCGGCGCCCTGGATGATGCGCATGGCCGCGTTCTCGGCTCGGTCACTGAACTGGGCGGCCGGCAGAATGCCCTGAGCCTGCTCAATGACAGCAACGAGGATGTGTCGCTGGTCAACCAGAAGATCGAAGGCGAGCTATCGCAGCTGGACTATGCTGGCGCCACCATTGCTCTGAACAACTACCAGCTGGCTCTTGGCGCGACGCAAAAGACCTACCTGAAGATCAATGAGATGTCGCTGTTCAGCCTGCTGTAAGGAGTGACATTGGTGATCAAGGTCGATACACAGCTCCCGGTCGTCACCGCGCTCGATCCGCAGGCGCGCCGTCCGGTGCAGGGCGAGCAGTCCCTGCAGCGCCAGCGCAAGCAGCTGCCCGCTGAGCCGGTGCCACCGCCGCGTGGCAAGAGTGCCACCTTCAACCTGCAGCTCAACCAGCAGTTGACCTCGATGCAGGCGGCCGACAGTTACCTCGGCGAACTGGCCGGGCGCCTCGGCCAGCTCAAGCTCAGTCTCAGTCGCGAGTTGAGCAATGCCCAGGCTGGGGAACGCGACGGCATCAAGCGTGAGCTGGAGCAGGTGCGCAAGCTGCTCGCCGAACGCAGCCAGCGCTCCGGCGAAACCCTGGATGCCAGCTTCAAGTTGCGTCTCAGCGAGCCGGTGCGCAGCCGCTTCAGTTTGCAGGGGTTGGACTCCATCGCCGCGGTGCAGCAGGCCGGCAAGGAAACTCTGCTGTTCAGCGCCGGACGCAAGCTGGCCGAGCCGCTGGCGGTGGTGCTCGACGAGGGTTTGAGCGAGCAGCAGATTCTCCGGCGTTTCAACGCCGGCCTGGGTCCGGCGGGCATCCGCGCTGAAGTCGATCACGGCGGGGCGCTCAAGTTCAGCGCCCGCGAGAGCGAATGGCAGCAGCTCAAGGGCGAACTGCGCGTGCAGGGCGAAGGCAAGCTGGCAAGCCAGGCTCAGGCGGTCGTGGTCAGTCACGAGGAGCAGATGTTGCGCCTGCCCGAGGCGGCGCGCCTCGATGGTGCCCGCGAGCTGCGCCGAGCACTGGACGAAGTGGTGGCGGCGCTGGACCGGATTGGCACGCTGCGTGAGCAACTCAGCCATCGTCAGGAAGAAATTCGCGACTTTCTCGCCCGTCATGCCGATCACAACGAGCGTGAGTGGGCCAAGGATTTTGCCGGTGAAGTGTTCAGCCTGATGCGGCGCAGCCCCAGCAGCTACGCGGCGGTGACTCAGACCGTGGTGGCCCAGGCCAATATCAGTCGTTCCAGCGTGGTCAGCCTGTTGTCCTGATGGTTTTCCTCTCCTCAGCCGTCGGTCGCCCTCCCCCTTTTTTTGGCGACTGACGGCTTTTTTAATTCGAGCGCGGCCGGCCGTCGAGCGCAGGCATGTTTGCTGCCGGGTTGTTGGCTTACTGGAAAAGGACATCCGAACCTGATGCCAGCCAGCTGATTTGACCATCGATCCGCTTTTTGACTGGTCGCACAGAATGATGGCGTTTTAACAGCTATCATCGCCCCCTCTCCGCAGGATGTGGGCCCGGCGCCCGTCATATCTGCCCTCTCGCATTCCAATAAAAACCCCGCATTCAAAGGGTTCAACCCGTTCCGGTGGCTTGTGCTTCCGGTGCATTGCCTTGTTCTCGAATTTTGGAGTACCGACGTGTTGAAGAAGTACCTGACTCTCCTCCTGCTCGCCTGTACCGCGCTGGTGAGCGTGCCCAGCCTGGCGCAGTTGAGCGATTCCGAAGCCATGAACATGACGGGCCTGCAGCGTTCGCTGACCCAGCGCATGGCCAAGAACTACCTCATGCTGGGTGCCGATGTGCGCGTGGATGCCGCCCAGCGTCAGCTGCAGGAAACCATCGAGCGTTTCGATGCCAGTCACAAGGCACTGACCGCTTACGCGCCGACTGCCGAGATCAAGGCCGCGCTGGCCAGGATCGATGGCACCTGGGCCTCCTACCGTCAGCAGCTGGAAGCCAAGCCGGAGCAGGCCAAGGCCGCCCAGATGCTCGCCACCAGTGAGGAACTGCTGCAGCAGACGCAGACCGTCAGTGACCTGATGGGCAAGCACCTGGGCGCCATGGGCGCATCGGTGCACCGCACCGGCTGGGCGCGCGTGCAGACCCAGCGCATTGCCATGCTCTACATGGCCAAGTCCTGGCAAGTGCAGGCACCGGATCTGGACGCCAAGCTGGACAAGGCCGTGAGCGACTTCGAAACCATCCTCAAGGAGCTGGAAGCCCGCGGTGCACCGAGCGAGGAAATTGCTGCGACCCAGCGTCGGGTTCGGGCGAACTGGGGCTTCACCCTCAAGGGTATCGACTTGCACGCCAGTCAGGGTTTCGTCGGTACTGCCATCACCATCAGCACCGATTCGTTGTTCCGCCATCTCAACGAACTGACCCGCCTGTACGCGGGCCTGCAGGCCAAAGAGGCCTGAGTGCCTGTCGACCTGCAACGGCGCCTTGTAGCGCTTGTTGCAGGTCGTTGGCAGAGGGCGGTCAGCGCCGGTTGACCGTCTGCGCCGCGCGCAGCACATCGCTGCCGATCTTGCCCTCATATTCCTGCCACAGCGGTTGCATCGCTGCACGCCAGGCCGCGCGTTGTTCGCTGTTGAGGCTGACGACCTGATTGCCGGCGGCGACCAGACGCTGGCGATCACGGGCATTGAGCGCTTCGGCCTCGAGATTCACCGCCATGGTGACCTCATCGATGATTGCCTCCAACTGCACCCGCACCTGATAGGGAATGCTGATCCAGAAGCTGGAGCTGCTCACCAGCATGTAGCTCAGCACGCCATGCTCGGTTTCAGTGACATAAGGCTGCAGCGCGCCAAGTTGCTGGCTGACGATATTGGACCAGGGATTCTCCGCTCCCTGTACCCGGCCGGCCTGCAGCGCTGCCTGGGTCTCTGCAAAAGGCAGGCGCAGGCTGCTGGCGCCGACGCGGGCGAACTGCTGTTCGAGAATCGCCGACGGCTGGATGCGGAAGGTCAGGCCGGCGGCATCGGCCGGGGTGTGCAGCGCACGGGTGGCCGAGAGCTGCTTCATGCCGTTGTTCCAGTAGGCCAGACCATAGATGTTGTGGCCGGCCATCGAGCGCAGCAGCTCGCGACTCTTCTCGCGCTTCTGGAAGCGCTTCACCGCCTCCAGGTCATCGAACAGAAACGGCAGGTCGAACACCTGCAACTGGGTGGTGTATTGCTCGAATTTCGACAGCGACGGTGCCAGCAGTTGCACCTTGTTGTCGCGCAGCGCCTGCAGTTCGTCGGCATCGCCGAACAGGCTGGAGTTGGGGTATACCTCGACCTTCACCTTGCCGGCCAGGCGCTCGTCCACCAATTGCTTGAACAGCAGGGCGCCTTTGCCCTTGGGAGTGTCCTCGGCCACCACGTGGGAAAACTTGATCAGGATCGGCTCGGCCAGTACCGGCGCGGAACACAGCAGAGCGGCGAAAGCCGCCGCCAGAGAGGTCTTGAACATCGACACACCTTTTTACGGAAAACGCAGAGCCGAGGCCGGCGCCGAGTGTGGCGGGCCTGGGTACGGATCGGGATGGCTTGCAAGATTCGACCTGACGAAGGACGTCGGCCTAGCCTCGTTGGGGACTACCGGGTCGATGCCCGGTTATTGTTGGCATGCTGCCCGTGACCGTGCAGTCAATGGCAGGGGGCGGCATTCTTGCGGATGGGGATTGCCGGCACAAGGCTGGTTTCATGAACCGGCGCGCATTCCGGGGAAGTTCCGCAGGTGGTCCGATCTGCGCATCCCTGCGTCCACCGGCTGGTGTATAAGGACAAGTCTTCCTCCCTTCATGCCAGGCCACCATGAGCGAAGCCGTAGAAAACGATAGCGCCGTCTACAAGACCCTGCTCGAGTCCACCCGGGCGATCCCTTGGAAGATCGACTGGAAGACCATGACCTTCGCCTACATCGGCCCGCAGATCGAGACGCTGCTGGGCTGGTCGCAGGCCAGCTGGGTCAGCGCCGAAGACTGGGCGACACGCATGCACCCGGACGACCGCGAGAAGGTGGTGCAATTCTGCGTCGCGCAATCGCAGAACGGCGTCGATCATGAGGCTGACTACCGTGCGCTGACCGCCGCTGGCGACTACGTGTGGATTCGCGACGTGGTGCACGTGGTGCGCGACGACAACGGCGAGGTGGATTCGCTGATCGGCTTCATGTTCGACATCAGCGAGCGCAAGAAGACTGAGGAACAGCTGCTGACCCTGCAGAAGCAGCTGGAGGAATACTCCTACAAGGACGGTCTCACCGGCGTCGCCAACCGGCGCATGTTCGACACGGTGCTGGCCAGCGAATGGGCCAATGCCCAGCGCACCCAGCAGCCGCTGTCGCTGATCCTGCTGGATATCGATCACTTCAAGCAGTTCAACGACCACTATGGCCATATCCAGGGCGACGATTGCCTGAAGAGTGTCGGCCAGGCGCTGAGCCGCGCGGCCAGCCGGCCACGGGATTTTGTCGGACGCTTCGGTGGCGAGGAGTTCGTGCTGGTGCTGCCGGAGACCGACGAGGCCGCTGCCCGCCATATCGCCGAGCGCTGCCGCCAGCAGGTACGCCAGCAGCGCATTGCCCACGAGCGCTCGTCGGTGTCGTCCCTGCTCACCATCAGCCTCGGTGTCGGCACCATTGTGCCGGGCGCCCACGACCGCCCGTTGGACTTCCTCAACAGCGTCGACAAGCTGCTCTACCAGGCCAAGCAACGCGGCCGTGATCGGCTGGAGGTAGCCAGGACGCCCGCGCGTTCGACGCTGGATGATCCCGCTGACGCCCGTGCTTGAGCAATCGTTAACCTGAGCGTAACGATAGCGCGAGCTGCTTGATTGATGACCCGAGGGTCACGCTCCTAATGTGCCTCCACGACAGCGGAACTCGTGGAGTCTTCAATGACAACAACAATATCCCCACCGCCGCAGTGGTCGCGTCGTCGCGCTGAAAAAGCCCGGCGACTCGATCAGGTGCGCAACCTCGCCGATGGCGTGGTCCTGCCCAGCGACAAGATCGTCGCGGCCCTCGAAGCCTTGATCGCCCCCGGCGATCGCGTGGTGCTCGAAGGCAACAACCAGAAGCAGGCGGACTTTCTCTCCCGCTCGCTGGCCAAGGCCGACCCGGGCCGCCTGCACGACCTGCACATGATCATGCCCAGCGTCAGCCGCGCCGAGCATCTCGATCTGTTCGAACGCGGCATCGCCCGCAAGCTCGACTTCTCCTTCGCCGGGCCGCAGAGCCTGCGCATCGGCCAACTGCTCGAAGACGGGCAGATGGAAGTCGGCGCTATCCACACCTACATCGAGCTGTACTCGCGCCTGCTGGTGGATCTGATCCCCAACGTCGCCCTGGTCGCCGGCTTTCAGGCCGACCGCCACGGCAACATCTACACCGGCCCGAGCACCGAGGACACCCCGGCGCTGGTCGAGCCCACGGCGTTCAGCGACGGCATCGTGATCTTCCAGGTCAACGAGATCGTCGACGAGTTGCCGCGCGTCGACATTCCCGCCTCCTGGGTCGACTTCGTGGTGGTGGCCGACAAGCCGTTCTATATCGAGCCGCTGTTTACCCGCGACCCGCGCCATATCACGTCGGTACATGTGTTGATGGCGATGATGGCGATTCGCGGTATCTACGAAAAACACAAGGTTCAGTCGCTCAACCACGGTATCGGTTTCAATACCGCCGCCATCGAGTTGATCCTGCCCACCTACGGTGAGTCGCTGGGCCTGAAGGGCAAGATCTGCCGCAACTGGACGCTCAACCCGCACCCGACGCTGATCCCGGCTATCGAGACCGGCTGGGTGGAAAGCGTGCACTGCTTCGGCACCGAGCTGGGCATGGAGAACTACATTGCCCAGCGCCCGGACGTGTTCTTCACCGGCCGCGACGGCTCGATGCGCTCCAACCGCATGATGTGTCAGCTGGCCGGGCAGTACGCGGTCGACCTGTTTATCGGCGCCACGCTGCAAGTGGACGGCGATGGGCATTCTTCCACCGTCACCCGTGGCCGCCTGGCCGGTTTCGGCGGCGCGCCGAACATGGGCCATGACCCGCGTGGTCGGCGTCATTCGACGCCTGCCTGGCTGGACATGCGCCCGGGCGACAGCGAAGCGCCGCTGCTCGAGCGTGGCAAGAAGCTGGTGGTGCAGATGGTCGAGACCTTCCAGGAAGGCGGCAAGCCCACCTTCGTCGAGCAGCTCGATGCGGTGGACGTGGCGAAGAAGGTCGGCATGCCGCTGGCACCGATCATGATCTACGGCGACGACGTCACCCACCTGCTCACCGAGGAAGGCATCGCCTACCTGTACAAGGCACGCACCCTGGAAGAGCGCCAGGCGATGATCGCCGCGGTCGCCGGCGTCACCGCCATCGGCCTGCGTCATGACCCGAAAGAAACCGCGCGCATGCGCCGCGAAGGGCTGATCGCCCTGCCCGAAGACCTCGGCATCCGCCGCACCGACGCCAGCCGCGAACTGCTCGCAGCCAAAAGCATCGCCGAGCTGGTCGAGTGGTCGGGCGGCCTGTACAACCCGCCCGCCAAGTTCAGGAGCTGGTGATGAATGCACTGAATGCAATTCAGCCAGAGCTCTCGCTGTCCCTGGGCGATTGGCTGGCCGACCTGGCCGTCGACGCGCTGATCGACGAGGCCGACCTGTCGCCCAAGCCGGGTCTGGTCGACCGGCGTGGCAGCGGCGCGCACACCGACCTGCACCTGGGCCTGATGCACGCCTCGGCGCTGGCCCTGTGGCCGAGCTTCAAGGCCATGGCCGAGGCCGCGCAGCAACGTGGCGAGATCAATTTACACCTGCGTGAAGACCTAGGCCGCATTGGTCGCGAAGGTGAGGTGGAGATGCTGCGCGTCACTGGCGGCGTCAACACCCATCGCGGCGCAATCTGGGCGCTGGGTCTGCTCAGTGCTGCTGCTGCACTCGAACCCCGCGAGTTGGCAGCAGAGCAGGTCGCCGTACGCGCCGCACGCCTGGCCCTGCTCAATGACCGCGCCGCGCCCGTCACTGGCGACAGCCATGGCGCGCAGGTTTGCCGTCTGTACGGTGTGCATGGCGCCCGTGAGGAAGCGCAGCTTGGCTTCCCCGCGGTGATCCAGCAGGCGCTGCCGCAACTGGCGCGCAGCCGCGCTGCCGGGGCAGGGGAGCAGAACGCCCGTCTCGATGCCTTGCTGGCGATCATGACCCAGTTGGCCGACACCTGCGTGCTCTACCGCGCCGGTATGGCCGGACTGACTTGCATGCAGAGCGGTGCTCGCGCGGTGCTCGCTGCCGGCGGCTGCGCCAGCCTCGACGGCCGTCGCCATTTGCGCGACCTCGAACGCGACATGCTGCGCCTGCGCGCCTCGCCTGGCGGCTCTGCCGATCTGCTCGCCGCCACCCTGTTCCTCGACCGCCTGCAGCATGACCTGCCGGCGCAGCTTGGGAGTCTGTGAAATGGAAACCCTGTCTTTTCAATTTCCTGCCGGGCAACCGGCCCAAGGTCGCGCGCTGGTGGGTTGCGTCGGCTCCGGCGACCTGGAAGTACTGCTCGAACCCGGTCAGGCCGGCACCCTGGCGATCCAGGTGGTGACCTCGGTGAACGGCAGCGCGCCGCGCTGGCAACTTTTGTTCGAACGCATGTTCCGCGAGCAGCAGCTGCCCGCGCTGAACATCGCCATCCATGATTTCGGCGCCACGCCGGGTGTGGTGCGCCTGCGCCTGGAGCAAGGCCTGGAGGAACTGAACCATGGCTGATCAGAACATTGCGCGCTTGCTGGCGCAGCGCAGCTTTACCGAATTGGGTGCTCGTCAGCGGGCTCGCGCGCTGCTCGACGCCGGCAGTTTCCGTGAGTTGCTCGACCCCTTCGCCCGGCTGATGTCGCCCTGGCTGCCCAAGCAGGGCATCGTGCCGCAGGCCGATGACGGCGTGGTGGTGGCCAAGGGGTTGATCGACGGTCAGCCTGCGGTGGTGATCGCCATCGAAGGTGCCTTCCAGGGCGGCAGCCTCGGCGAAGTGGGTGGGGCGAAAATCGCCGGCGCCCTGGAACTGGCGGCTGAAGACAACAAGGCCGGCACGCCGACCCGCGCCGTGCTGCTGCTGGAAACAGGTGGCGTGCGCCTGCAGGAAGCCAACCTGGGCCTGGCGGCCATCGCCGAGATACAGGCTGCCATCGTCGAGCTGCGCCAGTATCAGCCGGTGATCGGCCTGGTCGCCGGCCCGGTCGGTTGCTTCGGCGGCATGTCCATCGCCGCCGGGCTGTGCAGCTACCTGCTGGTGACCCGCGAGGCGCGTCTGGGGCTCAACGGCCCGCAGGTGATCGAACAGGAGGCCGGGCTGGACGAGTACGACTCGCGCGACCGTCCCTTTATCTGGAGCCTGACCGGCGGCGAGCAGCGCCACGCCAGCGGTCTGGTGGATGGCTATGTAGCCGATGACGTCGACGCCATTCGCAGCGAGCTGCATGGGCTGTTCGCCAAGGGTAAACCCGCGTTGGAACGCAGCCGTCACCACGCCTGGTTCCTGCAGCGCCTGCGCGCTGTCGACACCGCCGTCCAGGCCGATGCCGCTGCCGTGCGCAGCGCCTACCAGGGAGCATGAACATGACAACTGCACAGGAACAACGTGGCCTGCACTGGTTCCAGGCGCTGGCCGGCGATGCCCAGCCGCAACCAGGTTTGCCTGCTTCGCTGCGCGTGGCCGATGGTGAATTGGCTGGCCAGGCGGTGCGCTATCTGGCGGTGATCGCCGATGCCAACAATCCTTTCCCCCGCGCCCGCAATGGCGAGGTTGGCCTGCTCGAAGGCTGGGGTTTGGCACAGGCGGTGGACGAAGCCATCGAGGCGGATCGCGATAACCCCCACAAACGTGCGCTGATCGCCATCGTCGACGTGCCGAGCCAGGCCTACGGCCGCCGTGAGGAAGCCTATGGCATCCACCAGGCGCTGGCCGGCGCGGTGGACGCTTACGCCCGTGCTCGTCTGGCCGGGCATGCAGTGATCGGCCTGCTGGTGGGCAAGGCCATGTCCGGCGCCTTCCTCGCCCACGGCTATCAGGCCAACCGCTTGATCGCCCTGCGCGATGCCGGGGTGATGGTGCATGCCATGGGCAAGGCCGCCGCCGCGCGTATCACCCTGCGCAGCGTCGACGAGCTGGAGGTGCTGGCTGCCAGCGTGCCGCCGATGGCCTACGACCTGGATAGCTACGCCTCGCTCGGCCTGCTCGCGGATGTGCTCGATGTCGAGCAGGTGACGCAGCCGACCCGTGCTGATCTGGCCCGCGTGCAGGACGCCCTGAGCCGCGCTCTGGCCGACATCGCCGGCAGCCCGCGCGACCTGCGCAACCGCCTGGGCGCCGCCAACCGCGCGGCTTCCAGTCAGGTGCGCGAGGCCTTGCGCGCGCAGTGGTGAACAGGGTGTGAACGGCCACCGTAGGGTGCGCCGTGCGCACCAGAGAGTTTTTCGATAGCCCGGTGCGCACGGCGCACCCTACAGAGGAAAGGTCGATGCACCCGACACCCCGTCCACATGATCTGCTCTGGGGCCTGCGCCCTGAGCACCTGCCGCAGGAGGCGCCGGCCTGGGCTCGTGCCGCCCTGGGCGGGCATGTGCCGGTGGTGGTGCGCCGTGCGCCGGCTGAATCCGGCTGGGTCGCGGTGGGTATTCGTGGCACCGCGCGTGAACAGCGGCATGCCACCTGGATGCGTGTGAGCGAGATCAGCCGTCTGGTCAGCCCGCAGGCGGTGGCCAGGGCCGGGCGCTGGCGCAGTCATGCCCGGCCGCATTGGCCGGCGTTGCGTGCCTTGAGCCAACTGGCACCACGTTTCGATGCCCTGGGCCTGGCCTGGGGCGTAACCGGCAGTCTGGGCTTCGAACTGGCCAGCGGCATCAGCGCCGCACACCCGGACAGCGATCTCGACCTGTCGTTACGAACCCCTCATCAGTTGCCCCGCGACTGGGCGCGTGCACTGTGTGCCGTGCTGGACGAGGCGCCGGGGCGTATCGACCTGCAACTGGAAACTCCTTACGGCGCCGTGGCGCTGCGTGAATGGGCCAGCGAGGCGCCACGCGTGTTGCTGAAAACCCAGAACGGGCCGCTGCTGGTCAGCGACCCCTGGCAATCGCAGCAGGTGGCGGCGTGAGCACGCTCTGGGCCTTCCCCGGCCAGGGCGCGCAGCAGCCTGGGATGCTGCAGGCATTGCCCGATGCGCCGGTGGTGCAGGTCTGTATCGAGCATGCCAGCGCGGCGCTGGACGAGGACGTACGCCTGCTGGATTCGGCAGAAGCGCTGCAAAACACCCGTGCCGTGCAGCTTTGCCTGCTGATCGCCGGCGTCGCCACCGCACGCCTGCTCAGCGAACGCGGGCATCACCCGGACTATGTCGCCGGGCTTTCCATCGGCGCCTATGCCGCTGCCGTGGTGGCCGGCGCGCTGGAGTTTGCCGATGCCGTACGCCTGGTCGCCCTGCGTGGCGAGCTGATGCAGCGCGCCTATCCCAGTGGCCATGGCATGACCGCCATTCTCGGCCTCGACCAGGCCAGCGTCGAACGCCTGCTGGCCGAAGCCGAAGGCCCTGTGTACCTGGGCAATATCAACGCTGAAACCCAGCTGGTGATCGCTGGCAGCGATGCCGCCATGGCAGCCGTGGCCGAGCGCGCTCGCACCCTTGGCGCCGGTATGGCCAAGCGCCTGGCCATGAGCGTGCCGTCGCACTGCGAACTGCTCGATGAGCCGGCCCGCGAACTGGCCACTGCGTTCGCCAAGGTCAAGCTGTGTACACCGCAGGTGCGCTACCTGAGCAGCAGCTCGGCGCGCCTGATCCGTGATCCCGAAATCTTGCGCGATGACCTGGCCATGAACATGAGCCGCGTCGTCGACTGGCAGGCCACCCTCGTTACCGCCTATGAGCGCGGCGTGCGTCTGCACCTGGAACTCCCGCCCGGTGGCGTGCTGACCGGGCTCGCCCGGCGCGTCTTCGATGCCGGCCAGGCAATCGCCTTCGAGGGCGCACGTCTGGATACACTCGACGCCATGTTGCGTCAGGAGGTAAGCCGCGACCGCTGAGCCGTAGCGTTTACCGAAGCACAAAAACAACAACTTCGATACGTAAGACGAGGACAACAACAATGATCATCTACGGTGTCGCCTTCCTGGCGTTCTGCACCCTGGCAGGCATCTTTATCGGTGAACTGCTGGGCAAACTCATCGGCGTGCCCGCCAACGTTGGCGGTGTCGGTATCGCCATGATTCTGCTGATCTTCCTCGGCAGTTACCTGAGCAAGCGCGGCCTGTTAACCGGCAAGTCGGAACAGGGCGTGGAGTTCTGGAGCGCCATCTACATCCCCATCGTGGTCGCCATGGCCGCCCAGCAGAACGTCTACGGTGCCCTCAAAGGCGGCCCGATGGCGATTCTCGCTGGCACCGCTGCCGTCGCCATCGGTTTTGCGCTGGTCCCCGCACTGAGCCGCATCGGGCAAAAGAAGCCTGAAACCGACGTAGCCCCCTCCCTGAACAAAGCGCCACGGTGACTGCCATGTACGAATCTTTGATGAAGGTCATTACCGGCTACGGCCTGCTCAGCGGCTTCGCCATCATCGGCATCACCATGTGGGTGTCGTACTGGATTTCCGACAAGTTCACCAAGGGCCGCCTGCACGGCTCGGCCATCGCCATCCTGCTTGGCTTGCTGCTGTCCTATATCGGCGGGGCTTACACCGGCGGGCAGAAAGGCCTGGTGGATATTCCGCTGTTCGCCGGCATCGGCCTGCTCGGTGGTGCCATGTTGCGTGACTTCGCCATCGTCGCCACTGGCTTCGGTGTCAGTGTCGAGGAGCTCAAGCGCGCCGGTTTCGCCGGGGTGCTGGCGCTGTTCGTCGGCGTCTTCGCCTCCTTCGTGGCGGGTGTCGGGGTGGCCATGGCCTTTGGTTACACCGACGTGGTCAGTCTGACCACCATCGGCACCGGCGCGGTGACCTATATCGTTGGCCCGGTAACCGGTGCAGCCATCGGCGCCAGCTCCGACGTGATGGCGCTGTCGATTGCTGCCGGCCTGATCAAGGCGATTCTGGTGATGGTGGCGACGCCCTTCATTGCGCCCTATATCGGCCTGAACAATCCGCGCAGCGCGGTGATCTTCGGCGGCCTGATGGGCACCTCCAGCGGCGTGGCCGGCGGCTTGGCTGCGACCGATCCGAAGCTGGTGCCCTACGGCTGTCTGACCGCGGCGTTCTACACCGCCCTGGGCTGCCTGCTCGGCCCATCGTTGCTCTACTTTCTGATGCGAGGCCTTCTGGGCTGACCTTTGCCCGCCCTTGTGGCGGGCTTTTTCTATACCCCCGCGATCATGTAGGAGCCCGCTTGCGGGCGATACTCTTGCCCTGATCGCCGGCAAGCCGGCTCCTACAGCCGTGCCACGCCTGCGGGTAAGTTCATTCTCGGCTCCTAAGATTGCCGGCTATACATCCGGCATTCGGCGAGCAGCGCCAGCAGGTTCGGGTCGCGTTCCTTGGCCTTGAGAAAGACCACGCCGATATGCTGCTGCAAGTGGTACTTGGCCTGCAGCGGGATCAGCTTTACGCGGTTCTCGTATACCGCCGCCACGCGCCCCGGTAGCAGGGCATAACCGACGCCGGAACTGACCATGCTGAGCAGGGTGAAGATGTCTTTCACCTGCATCGCCACCTTGGGCTCGAAGCCGGCCTGCTTGAACACGCGCTCGCCGTCGCGGAAGGTGGCGTAGCCCTGGGTCAGGGTGATGAAGGTCGAATCGCGCAGATCGGCCAGGTCCACTTCGGCGTGATCGGCGAAGGGCGAGTCGTTGGGTGCGGCGAGGAAAATGTCGTCGGAGAACAGCGCCAGTTGCTCGCAATCCGGGTCGCTGACGCTGTCGTCGAGGGCGATGAGGATGGCGTCCAGCTCCATGTTCTTCAGCTTGTACAGCAGGTCGACGTTGGAACCGAGCACCAGGTCGATGTTCAGCTCGCTGCGCCGTAGTTTCAGGCCCATGATCAGTTGCGGCACGGTCTTCACCGTCAGCGAGTAGAGCGCCCCGAGCTTGAAGCGCTCGGCGCCGAAGCCGGCCGCCTCGCGGGTCAGGCGCACCATCTCCTGGGCGTCCTGGATCAGCTTCTGGGCTTTCTCTTCCAGTACATAGGCGCTTTCCAGGGGGATCAGGTTGCGCCCCTCGTGCTTGAACAGCGGGCAGCGCAGCGCGCTTTCCAGCGAATGGATGGCGCGGTGCACGCTGACGTTGCTGGTCTGCAACTCGTTGGCGGCACGCGCCAGGTTGCCACTGCGCATGAAGGCGAGAAAGACCTCCAGCTTTTTCAGGGTCAGTTCTTCATCGATCAGCATGGGCCTGTCCTTTTCCTGCGATGGCTGATTGTGCCGCATCCACGCCGGTCAGCGGTGATCGCTCGGTGCGACTTTGGTGGCAGATGGCGCGCTGTCTGAAATGCCCGGTCGTTTGTCACTTCAATAGTGTTGATGTGAATGCCGAGCAGGCACTACCGTAAGAACAGTCCTGCATCTGTACAGGCAATGCCTGCGCCGAGAATTGTCTCTTTTTGAGGAGTACCGCCATGAACGATTTCGCTTCGCTGCCCGTGACCTCCGGCCTGAAGGCCCTGCAAGCGCTGATCCGCGGCGAACTGCCGGCGCCCTCAATCGGCGAGACCATGGGTATCCATGCGGTGCAGGTGGAGGCGGGCAGCATCACCCTGGAGGGGCGTCCGGATCAGCGTCATCTCAACCCGGCTGGCGCCGTGCATGGTGGTTTCGCCGCCACCTGCCTGGACGGCGCCGCGGCGCTGGCGCTGTTCTCCATCCTGGAGGTGGACGTGCCGCACTCGACAGTGGATCTCAACGTCAAGTACGTGCGTCCGCTGCGCCCCGGCGAGGTCTATCAGGTGCGCGGCTGGGTGGTCGAGCGCACCCGCAGTCTGGCGATCTGCGACGCGCAGATCCTCGATGCGCAGGGCAAGCTGTGCGCCAAGGCCACCACCACCTTCGTCATCGGAGCGGCCAAGGCATGAAGGAGCTTATGGTTCAGGGCCCCGGCCAACTGGCCTGGGTCGAGGCGCCCGATCCACAACTTGCTACTGCGGCCAGTGCATTGGTCAGGCCCATCGCCTCGGCCTCCTGTGATCTGGATCGTCGCCTGATCGCTGGCACCACGCCGTTCAAGCCGCCCTTCGCGCTGGGCCATGAATGTGTGGCCGAGGTGCTGGAAGTCGGGTCGGCCGTGCGTAACCTGCGCCGTGGCGATCTGGTTTCGGTGCCCTGGAAGATCGCCTGCGGCAGCTGTACTCAATGCCTGGCCGGGCGCTCCAGTGCTTGTACCTCGGTGCCGCGCATGGCCGCTTACGGTGTGCCGGCAGGCGGGCATTGGGGTGGATTGTTCTCGGAAATGGTGCTGGTGCCGTTCGCCGACGCCATGCTGGTGCCCTTGCCGGCCGGGCTCGACCCCGTGGCCGTGTCCAGCGCCAGCGACAACCTCACCGATGCCTGGGTGGCCGCCAGCCGGCCGCTGGCCACACGGCAGGATGCCCGTGTATTGGTGGTTGGCGGCACGGAAAGTCTTGGTGTACTGGCCGTACAGATGGCACGTGCCGCGGGAGCTGCGAGCGTCGACTACCTCGATGAGCATCCACTGCGCCAGCAGCTTGCCGCGCGCAGCGGCGCGGGTGTCGATCTGGCAGGGCGCGATCTCGACCGCAGCTATGACCTGGTTATCTCCGCTACCCGTGATCATCAGGCGCTGCGCCGTGGCCTGTTGGCGCTGGCACCCGGCGGGCATTGCTCGTGCATCGGCATCATCTTCGACGACCCGAAGATTCCGCTGTTCGACATGTACCTGCGCGACGTCACCTTCTCGGTCGGTGCCTGCAGCGTGCAGCAGCATATTCCCAAGGTGCTGGATCTGGTGCACAGCGGCTGCTGTGATCCCCTGCTGGTCAATCCACAGGTGGTGGGCTGGGAGGATGCGCCGCAGGCGCTGATTCAGCCGCTGACCAAGTGCATCGTGGTGCGCGAGCGCATCACTTGAGCGTACTCAGTTGAGCTGTTCGGCCAGCGCCAACATCACCCGGCGCCAGGCGTCCTGACCGTCGGCGTCGGTGGTGGCGAAGGCGTCACGCAGGGTGCGCCGCTCCAGCTCGGTGGCTTCGGCTTCCAGCGCCGAGCCTGCCTCGCTCAGTGCCAGCAGCTTGAAGCGATGCCGGCCCGGTTCGCGGGTGTACTGCACCAGCACCTGCTCGAACAGATGCGACAGCGGGCGATGCAGCGCCTGGTTGCTGACGCCCAGGGTTATGGCCAGTTCACCGACGCTGATTGCATCGACGCGGGCGATCACATACAGAATACGGTGGTGCACACGGGACAGCCCACGCGCTTCGAGAAAGCGGTCGGCCGCCACCGTCAGGCCACGGAAGCCGAAGTGCAGCAGCTCGAGGCTATGGTCGAGCGGATCCAGCGACTTCAGGTTCACGGACGCCGTGTTGATCTTTTTCTCGATGACCATGGGGACATTCACGCCGGTTGAGGTGGCGCACAGCCTAAGGCTTCGACCGGCTTTCTCACAACACGACACAGGAACACGCGCATGCAACTGATCTACGCCGCTGCCTCACCCTTCGCTCGCAAGGTTCGCGTACTGGCTGCAGAAACCGGCCTGTTGGACCGAATCGAATTGCTCGACACCGCCGTGCTGCCCACCACGCTCAACGAGCGGGTCAATTCCCTCAACCCGCTGGGCAAGATTCCAGTACTGCTGAGCGACGACGGTGAGGCGCTGTATGACAGCCGAGTGATCTGCGAATACCTCGACACCCTGCATCAAGGTCCGAAGCTGCTACCGGACGGTGCTGCGCGCTGGCAGGTGCTGCGCCTGGCGGCACTGGCTGACGGCCTGATGGACGCGGCACTGCTGGCGCGATACGAGCGCGCCGCACGACCCACCGAGCTGCAATGGCCAGCCTGGCTGGAGGGGCAGCTGGGTAAGATCCAGCGGGCTTTGGCGGAGCTGGAACGCCAAGTCGAACGACTACAGGGCCCGCTCGACCTGGGGCAGATCGGCGTCGCCTGCGCGCTGGGCTACCTGGACTTCCGCTTCTCCGATCTCGATTGGCGCGCCGCTCATCCTGGCCTGGCCGCCTTCCAGCAGACCTTCGCCCAGCGCGCCTCCATGCAGGCCAGTGCGCCGGTGTGAGAGTTCGGCAGTGCTGAGGGAGTGAGTTTCACCTCTGCGTTGCAATGGCGAGGCGAGGATTGTCGAGTCTCTGGCGCAAGGTTGCTTGGCGTGATGCCAAAAAGCTATTATTCCGGCGCGCATATTGCTCCGTTTTAGTCATTTAATTGACTTTTCCTGGGTGCAAATGCCGCCTGTCTGAGCTGCATATCGGAAAATTGACAGTTTATTGGTCGTGCTGATTCAATGCCGATACATATAAGCGTCACGATTGTGCTCAAAGTCCAGGGGTCGACTAGAGTTTCAGCAAGTGACGGGGGGACACCTCGCCAGAGGTTTCTGAGAGAAGTAGGCGTGCAAGCGCTTTTCAGTTCAGTGGGTTGATCAGTTGAAATTCTCAAATGGAATAGCCGGGCTTTTCAGCCTGGCCGTTGCGTTTTTCGCTAGTACAGCACTTGCCCAGCCCTCCAGCGTAGCTTTCTGGTACGCCGATGAGCCGCCGCTCCCCGAGCTTTCGCAGTTCGAGTGGGTGGTTGTTGAACCCGGACATGTCTCCGCTTCCGACCTCGCTTATCTCAAGGCCCAGGGCCGCACGGTGTTCGCTTACCTGTCGGTCGGTGAATACCATGGTGATCTCACCGCGGCCGGCTTGAAGGACGCTGCCAGCAGCATCAGAAACAGTGCCTGGAACAGTCAGGTCATGGATCTCGATGCATCCGCCTGGCGCGACTATCTCCTTGGCCGAGCCAGTGCTCTGAAAGGGCAAGGTTACGACGGCGTTTTTCTCGATACGCTGGACAGTTTCCATCTCCAACCCAAAGCTTTTCAGGAACCGCAGCGCCTGGCCCTGAAAAGTCTTCTACAGCAGATGCATCGCTGCGAGCCCGAACTCAAGTTGTTCTTCAATCGCGGCTTCGATGTTCTACCCGAGCTGCCGGGCGTCGCTTCTGCCGTGGCCGTAGAGTCCCTGTATGCAGGATGGGACGCTGCAGGGGGCGGTTATCGCCAGGTGCCGCAGCGTGATCGCGACTGGTTGCTGCCGCACCTCAATGACGCACGGTCAAAAGGCATTCCGGTCGTGGCGATCGAGTACCTGCCGCCAGAGCAGCGTAAGGAGTCACGCGAGCTTGCCGCTCGCCTGGTTCGTGAGGGCTTCATTCCCTACATCACGTCGCCTGAATTGAATGCGTTGGGGGTGAGCTCCATCGAGGTCCAGCCACGGCGTATCGGTCTGGTCTATGACCCTCGGGAAGGTGAGCTCGAGGACAACCCGGGCCATATCTATCTTGGCGGGCTGCTCGAGTACCTGGGATATCGTGTCGACTACTGGCCTGCCGACGCGTCGCTGCCGCAACGTTCGCTCAAGGGACTGTATGCCGGCGTCGTGGTCTGGATGACCAGTGGTGCCCCGGAGAAGCGCGACATCTTCGAGGATTGGCTGAACAAGCGGCTCGATGAACAGGTACCGCTGGCTTTCTTTTCCGGTCTGCCGCTGGACAACGACAGCCTGCTCAGCCGTCTTGGTATTCGCACCCTGTCGCAGCCGATTGCCGATGACGCCGTGCTGGAATCGCATGATGCGGCGCTGGTCGGTGGGTTCGAGGCACCCATGCGCTTGCGTACCCGGGAGCTGCCCGCGCTGACGGTTACCAATCCTGACGTGACCCAGGCCGCTGTGGCTCTGCGTAGTGGTGAAAGGCGCTATGTCCCTGTCGCCACGGGCAGTTGGGGCGGATACGTGCTGACGCCCTATGTATTCGAAGAGGGGCTGGATCACCGTCGCTGGATCGTCGACCCCTTCGCTTTCCTCCAGCGCGCCTTCGCCTTGCCTCCCATCCCCAGACCTGACACGACGACGGAAAACGGCCGACGGATCGCCACCGTGCACCTCGATGGCGATGGTTTCGTTTCCCGCGCCGAGGTAACTGGTACGCCTTACTCCGGTATCCAGGTACTGGATGATTTCATCACCCCCTATCCGTTGCTGACTTCGGTGTCGGTGATCGAAGGTGAGGTCGGCCCCAAGGGCATGTATCCGCACCTGGCTCGGGAGCTGGAGCCGATCGCCCGCAAGATCTTTGCCGACCCAAAGGTCGAAGTCGCCAGCCACACCTTCAGTCACCCGTTCTTCTGGCAGCCGGAGAAGTCGTCGCAACGTGAGGACTTCGAGGCGCAGTACGGCTACATGATGGCCATTCCAGGCTACAAGACGCTGGACATGCAGCGCGAGGTCGTGGGCGCACGCGACTACATCAACCAGCGCCTGACCACGCCTGAGAAGCCGGTGAAGATGATCTTCTGGTCGGGTGATGCCATGCCCAGTGCCGAGACGCTCAAGCTGGCCTATGACAGCGGTCTGCCCAACGTCAACGGCGGCAACACGGTTCTGACCAATGCCTACCCTTCGCTGACCGGCCTCTATCCATTGATTCGTCCGACCCCCGGAGGCCTGCACTTCTACGCGCCGGTGATCAACGAGAACGTCTATACGAATCTATGGACGGGGCCCTACTACGGCTTCCGTGGTGTGCAGGAAACCTTCGCGCTGACCGACAGCCCGCGCCGCCTGCGTGGCTTTCACCTGTATTACCACTTCTACTCGGGTACCAAGCAGGCCTCCATTCGGGTGATGAAGCAGACCTATCAGGCCATGGTCGACAGCCAGCCGCTGTCGCTGTGGATGAGCGATTACATCCAGCGCGTAGAAGGCCTCTACCGAGCGAGCCTGGCCAAGCGCAGCGATGGCGCGTGGTTGGTCAGGGGGCTGGTGGGCATGCGTACGCTGCGTCTCGACCCGGCTCTGGGCTGGCCCGATCTGTCGCGCTCCGTGGGGGTTGCGGGTGTGCGAGATCTGCCGCAGGGACGTTACGTGCACCTCAGCGGGCCTCAGGCGGTGCTGGCGCTGCGCGAAACGCGTGATCCGCGTCCGTCTCTGGAGGAGGCCAACATCCCGCTGACTGCCTGGCGTTACAACGATGACAGAAACGTCACGTTTTCCTTCGAGGGAGAGTTCCCGCTGACGTTCAGCGTTCGCTCGGACAGGGCGTGTCAGGTACAGGTGGGGGGCAGTCGCTTTCAGGCGAAGGCTGACAAGGGTATCTGGCATTTCGAGTTGCCAATGAAGCGGGTGAGAGATGGAAAGCTTATCTGCAACCAGTAAACGTGAGCGCCAAACGCGCCTGCTCAACCCATGGATGATCGTGCTTGTCGCGCTCTTCGTGATTGCGTTGCTGGCCCTGTCCTACAAGAGCGAGGATGTATTCCTTCCGGCCGCAGATACGGCGCCTGACGCTGTGGCCATCAGCTATACCGAACTGCTGATCAAGGCACACCCCGAGGATGACCAGCTGCGGCTGAGACTGATCGATCAGTTGATTCAGGTCGGTGACTTCAAGCGTGCCCGCGAGTACCTCGAACAGCTGCAAGGCCGCCTTTTGGCCATTACCCCGTTCTATGTGGTGATGCTGGATATCCTCAGGGCTCAGGCCGATCCGAACGGTATCAGCGAGGCGCAGCGTGCGCAGCTGATCGAGGAGTTGCGGGCGCTGAACATCGCTGACCTGGATAACTCCATGCTGGAGCGCACGGCGCGTTACGCGCTGGAGATCGGTGGCCTGGATGTGGCCGTGACGTCCTACAAGGCGCTCGCCGAGCGTGATGCCGCGCGACGCACTCACTGGCTGGGCGAAGCCGCTTTGTGGAGCCTGGCGAACAATGACCAAAGTGGCGCTGCGCAAATCTACCTGCAGTTGGCCGCGGCGGAGCCGGATGCGCAAAAGCGTGTCGAGCACCTGCGTGAGGCATTCAATGCCTTGCGCGCTGCAAACCACTCCGCGCAGGCCGCGGAGCTGCTGGCACAGCATCTTGGTGAGTTGAATGCCGAGCAGCAATCGCTGGATTGGCTTGCCGAAGGTGTGGACGCTGCACAGGCGGCGCAGCGCTTCGATCTTGCCGAGAGCTTCGTTCAGCACTGGTTGAGCCTGAAGTCCGATGATCATCGGGCACTCAATGCCGATTTCCGCCTCAGTCTGGCATCCGGTGCCATCGAGCGTGCCTGGCAGCTCGGGCCGCAACTGCTGGCGCAGGCTCCCGATGATTTCGAGTTGATGGCTGAACTGGCACGCCTGGCAGAATGGACCGGGCATACCCAGCAGGCATTGAACTACTGGGTACAGATGCTCGCTCATCAGGAAGACCCGGCAATGCGTGAGCGCGTCTGGCGCTACGCATTGCAGCTGTTCGATTTCGATCAGGTGGTCAGTACGCTCTCGGCCATCGACCGTCAGCGGCAGATGACGGATCAGGAAGTGGACACGCTGGTATACAGCCATGAGGTCCGTGGCACTCCTGAAGATGCGGAGTCCTGGCTACGGGCTTATCTGCAGCGCTACCCCAATCATCTGTTTGCTCGCAAGCGCCTGCGCATGCTGCTAGAGAACACCCAGCAGCTCGACAAGGAGGCTGAGCTCTGGGCCAGCATGGCTCAGCGCACGAGCCTGACCACCGAAGATCGTATCCGCTGGGCCAAGGTGCATTGGAACCTCTTTCAGGCGGATCAGGCCTGGGCGGTACTGACCGACGTGGATGCGAGCAAGGTGGATGATCCCGAATACTGGCAGTTGCGCGCTGACCTTGCCTGGAAACTCGAGCGGGATGCCGACGTTCGCGCGGCATACGAGCGTCTGGTCAGCCTCGACGTGCCGTTGGGCCGGGATGATGAAGATCGTCTGATAAGGATCTATTGGGACAAAGAGCCGCGCCGTGCCCTGCAGGTCCTCGTCGATAGTTGGCGGCGTACCGGCAGAGTTGCGCGGTTGACCGTGGCATTGCAGCTGGCCGAGACCTTGCGTGACTGGGATACGCTCAGAGCGCTGCTGGCTGAGGCAGAGCAGTCGCCAGCGGGCCGTGGCAGTTCGCAGTACTGGCTCGCCCGTGCCGCGCTCGCCGCCCAGGACGGGCAATACGAGCAGGCCAGCGCGTTCTACAAGCAGGCCCTGGCCCAGTTCCCGGAAGACAACCTGGTGCGTCAGCGCATGCTCTGGTTCTACATCGACAACGCGCAGCGCGATGTCCTCGCCGCGCTGCTGCCGCAATGGCGCTCACGGGCTGTGGCTGACAGTCGTTTGTGGCTGCCCTATGCGACCGGTCACATGATGCTCAACAACACAGGCGAGGCCTTGCTCTGGTTCCGTCAACACCTCAAGTCCAATCCATCAGATCGTCTGGCGCTGGCTGCTTACGCCGATGCTGCCGAGGCTGCGGGTTATGCCGACCTGGCCTGGCGCCTGCGTCGTCAATTGCTCAAGGATATGGACCGCACGCGCATCATCGCAACGCCGGAAGGTTATGCCATGTACCTGCGCCTGCTCGCGGGTAGCCAGGGCTCGCTGGTTTCGCTGGCGCAGGCCAGGCAGTTGTGGAACGGCGAGCAGGCGACGCTGCAACTCTGGTTCGAACATTTCCTCGAGCGGCTGGACGCGGGCAACCAGGCGGCGCTCAAGGACGACTGGCTGGCTTGGGGGGCTGCACGCGGCCTTGAACCTGGCAATTACGATCAGATTCAGCAGGCGCTACGCAGCGATAACCGTGAACAGATGCAGCGTCTTCTGCAGCGCGGTGGCCTGGACGTAGCACATCAGGTCGAGGTTCTCGCTCGCCTGGGGCATGACGGCGAGGCATTGGCCACTGCGCTCAGCGCCCAGGGTGACGAGCAGCCGGTGTCCATTCGCCAGCAACTGCTCTATCAGGCTACCGGCATGCTGGAACGCTCACCGCAGGGTATCCAGCTGGGTTGGCACAAGATGGACTTCGGCGACCTGGATATCTCCGGGCCTCGCTTGCGCGTCGCGCGCAATCTGGGCGACGACTGGTATGCCGATCTGCAACTCGACCAGATGCGCTATGACAGCGCCAACCTGGACAGCGCGGTGATGGGCAACGAGCGCAATCTCAAGCTGCATACCCGTCGAGAGCTGTCCGATGGCGACCTCAGCCTGTACCTCGACAGCAGTCTGCGCGATGACGATGATCGCCATGGCCTGGGCGTCGAGCGGACCTGGCGTCTGAGCTCGCGCGACGAACTGGGCATCGCCGTGGATTGGCACCGGCAGGTCGATGACACCGGGCTGTTGCGCGCCCTGGGTATGCGTGACGGCCTGGGCCTGAGAGGTCAGCACGGCTTTTCCGCGCGTGACCAGCTGAGCTGGTCGATCACGCACAGCCGCTACAGCTCGAGAAGCGGCGATGCGCTCGGCACTGGCAATGGCGTATCCGTCGAGTGGGGGCACATGCTGTTCTTCGACGATCCTTCCTGGCTCCTGCGTACCGGCCTCGATTACCAGAAGAACAGTGTCGAGAGCGAGGTTCCCAGTGAGCTTCTGAGCGCGAACGGAGGTGCCTACATACCCTTCGATACCACGCTGGGGGCGACGATCCTGGGCGAGGAGCTCATGCAGGATCGTTACGGCCAGGTGTACGTCGCCAGCACCTGGCGCCGAGGCTTCCCCGGCGCACTGAATCGAACCCGTCCACAGTTCACCTGGATGGTCGACACCATTGCCGGCTGGCAGTGGACGGAAAAGCAGTTCAACTACGGCATCAACCTGGGCGTTGGCGTCGAGTTGTTCGGTGATGACGAGTTGGCTGTGACCCTCGGCTATCAATCCGCTCCCCGTGGTGGAGAGGGTGATGCCGGCGGGTCCATGGGTATTACCTACAGCACCCGCTTTGGGCGCTAAGCAAGGATTCTCAAAGGAGGAATGACGATGCAAATCATCCGTTGCCTGACCCTGGTGGTCATTGCAGCACTCGCGACCGGGTGCTCGAGCTTCACCCGCGAAAGTGGCCAGACGCTGCCGCGCAACGCCTCCTGGGGCGTCGCGCCACTGATCAACTACGCCCAGACTCCGCAGGCCGGTGAGCGCGCCGAGCAGATCCTGATCAGCATTCTGGCGGAAGAGGGCGTGCGTCCGCTCATGTATCCCCAGGCGCCGCGTCAGGACCTGTTGCTGCAGGACGATCGTGAGCGCCAGATCCAGGCTCTCGACTGGGCGCGCCAACAGCGTCTGGCTTACGTGATCACCGGTAGCGTCGAGGAGTGGCAGTACAAGAATGGCCTCGATGGCGAACCCGCTGTGGGCGTCAGCCTGCAGGTGCTGGAGCCGGCTACCGGCCGCGTGGTCTGGAGCTCGAGCGGCGCCCGTGCGGGTTGGTCGCGCGAGAGTCTGGCGGGGGCGGCGCAGAAGGTGCTGCGTGAGCTGGTCGGTAACCTCGACTTCGAGTAATGACGATGCAGTCTGCCCACAAGGATTTCATTCTTGCGCCGAGGGCCAGTGGCCGTGTTTCCTGGTGGGAAACCTGTCTGCTGAGCCTCCTCGCCCTAGGTTTCGGCTACTGGCTATCGCCGGACGACCCCCTGCTCGTGGTGGCGTCGTTCCCCTGGATGATTCTCGTACCGATCCTGCTCGGCGTTCGTTACGGATTCCTGCAGGGGCTGTTCAGCGCCGCATTGCTGATTGCTGCGCTGTTCGTGTTTCGGCTGTCGGGGTGGGCGCTCTATCTGGACATCCCGGCGTCCTTCATCGTCGGCATGTTGCTCTGCAGCATGCTGGTCGGAGAGTTCCGCGACATCTGGGAACGCCGCCTCGAGCGGCTCAGTCTGGCCAACGAGTATCGCCAGCTGCGGCTCGATGAGTTCACCCGTTCCCACCATATCCTGCGTATCTCGCATGATCGCCTGGAGCAACGCGTAGCGGGCAACGACCAGAGTCTGCGCAGCTCACTCCTGAGCCTTCGCGAACAGCTGCGTGCCTTGCCTGGTGATCGCGACGCCCTGAAGACCCTGGCTGATACGGTCATCTCCCTGCTTGCCCAATACGGCTCGTTGCGAGTGGCGGGGCTCTATCGGGTCACGGACAACACTCAAGTCGACCCTCGACCTTTGGCCACGCTGGGAGAAATGGGCGAGCTGAACGGCAACGATGTGCTGTTACGCCAGTGCCTGCAGCGCGGTGAGTTGGTCAGTGTGCGCTCCGAGGTGCTGGATCGTGGCGAAGGCGCCCGGCATTCCGCGTTGCAGGTCTGTGTGCCGCTGATCGATACCGAAGACCGCATTCTGGCCGTGTTGGCGATTCAGCAGATGCCGTTCTTCATGTTCCACGAACGCAGTTTCAGCCTGCTGGCGATTCTCGCCGGGCACATTGCCGATCTGTTGATGAGCGATGCGCAGGCTCTGCAACTGCCAGATGCCGATGCCCAGCACTACTCGCAATTGCTCAAGCGCTCGCTGTCCGATGCGCGCGACCACGACCTGCCGGCCAGCCTGTATGCGTTCGAACTCTCCGAGGAAAATGGAGAAGAGGTTCAGCGTCTGCTGGAAGGCAGCCAGCGCGGTCTTGATGTCCAGCTCAAGGTCATCAACGGTCGCGGCAGTCGCCTGGTGCTGGTGCTGCTGCCGCTGACCTCGGGTGAGGGCGCGCAGGGATACCTGGTGCGTATCCGGCAGCTTTTCGCAGAACGCTTTGGCCAGGGCCGAGATCTTGATTCGCTGGGCATACAGACGCATCAGTTCCTGTTCGAGGGCGGTGATGAGCGGGATGCATTGAGACACTTCCTCTTCAACGAGTGCGCATTGAATGATCAGCAAGTGGCTGTTTAGCGGCGCTGCGCTGCTCGAGGTCGGGAGCTGGGCCAGTGCGGTCAGCGATCTCCCGATTCATCAGGCCGCGTTGCTCTATGCCTCCGCGCATGGCCTGGGCAGTGCGATGCTGGCTGCCGGGATCTGGCTGCTGCTGCCGCGCCGCTATCGTTACCCCTTGCCTTGGAGCCTGCTGTTCATTTTCAGCGTCTCATTCTTCATCCCCTTGATCGGCATGATCGGCGTAGCGCTGGCGCTGTTTCCGGCCCTCTACTTGCCGCGCAAGCGCAAGGTGCAGTCCTGGGAGGCGACCGCCGTTCCCGAGCTGCCTTTCCGGCCGCGCGAGCGCAAGCAGGAGTTGATGTTCAGCGATGGCGGCCTTCAGGACGTGTTGCGTCATGCGCGTGACCCCGACCAGCGCCTGACGGCGATCTTCGCCACACGACGCATGCGCAGCAAGGAGGCCATCCCGATTCTCAAGCTGGCGCTGCGCGATCCATCTGACGATGTGCGTTTGCTGGCCTACTCGATGCTCGATCAGCGTGAAAGCCGAATCAACCAGCGTATCGAACGCGCTCTGGCAGATATGGAGAGCGCCAGCACGGATCGCAAGTTCGCCCTGCATGGGCAACTGGCGCGTTGGTACTGGGAACTTGCCTATGTCGGCCTGGCTCAGGGCAGTGTTCTGGAGCACGTGCTGCAGCAGGCTTGGAGCCATGTGGTGGCGGCGCTGCAAGGCAACTCGGGTGGCGAGCTGCACTTGCTGGCCGGGCGCATCGCTATGGAACAGGGCAATCTCGATGAGGCGTTGGCGCAGTTCGACCAGTCGGCGCAGGCCGGGATGGATGCGGTGCAGTTGGCGCCATATCGGGCTGAGATCGCGTTTTTGCGTCAACGCTATGAGGAAATTCCAGACATGCTGGCGACGATGCCGGCCGAGCTGTTGCAACGTCCCCCCTTCGCGGCCTTGGCAAGATACTGGTTATGAGTGAGAAATCCGCTGTTCCCGACGTGCAGAGCGTCGATGTCTGCCTGTTGCTCGAGGGAACCTGGCCCTATGTGCGCGGGGGCGTGTCGAGCTGGATCAACCAGCTGATCCTGGGGCTGCCTGAGCTGACTTTCTCGGTGCTGTTCATCGGCGGTCAGAAGGAGGCCTACGGCAAGCGCCATTACGCCATCCCGGACAACGTGGTGCACATTCAGGAGCATTTCCTCGAAGACTCCTGGAGTTCGATTCCCACCACCAGTACCCGTGCGAGCGCAGAGCTGGCCGAGCTGATGCTGGATGTGCACCGTTTCCTGCACAACCCGGAGGAACCCAGCGCTGAGCAGGGCGATGCATTCGTCGATACCCTGGCTGCCGGGCGCATCGGCCGTGAGGCCTTCCTGCAAAGTCGTGCCAGCTGGGATGCCATCGTCGACGGCTATACCCAGCATTGCGCTGATCCGTCGTTCGTCAATTACTTCTGGACGCTGCGCTCCATGCAGGCGCCGCTGTTCATGCTCGCTGAGGTTTCCAGAACGCTACCGCGCGCGCGCATGCTGCATTCCATCTCTACTGGGTATGCGGGCATGTTGGGCAGCGTCCTGCAGCGCCGTTGGGGCTGTTATTACCTGCTCAGCGAGCACGGCATCTATACCAAGGAACGCAAGATCGATCTGGCGCAGGCGGGCTGGATCGCCGAAAGCCCCGACGAGCGCCTGAGCACCGGCCTCGATGCGGAGGTCAGCTACATCCGCAGATTGTGGATCCGCTTCTTCGAGCGTATCGGGCTGATCACCTACCGATCCGCACACTCCATCATCGCGCTGTACGAGGGCAACAGGCGGCGTCAGGTTCTCGATGGCGCTCCCGAGGAGCGCACGCGGGTGATCCCCAATGGCATCGATCTGGCCAGTTGGGATCAGGCGCTGCTCAGCCGGCCAGAAGGCGTGCCACCGGTGGCCGGCCTGGTTGGGCGAGTGGTGCCGATCAAGGACGTCAAAACCTTCATCCGCGCCATCCGTGGTGTGGTCAGCGTCATACCCGAAGCCGAGGGCTGGATCGTGGGGCCGGAAGAAGAAGATCCGGATTACGCGGCCGAGTGCCATAGCCTGGTGGCCAGCCTGGGGCTGCAGGACAAGGTGCGTTTTCTCGGCTTCCGCCAGGTGCGCGAAGTCGTACCGCAGCTGGGCGTTATGGTGCTGACGTCGATCAGCGAGGCGCAGCCGCTGGTGGTGCTCGAGGCCTGGGCCGCCGGCACGCCGGTGGTGACCAGTGATGTCGGCTCGTGTCGCGAGCTGGTCGAAGGCTCCACGCAGGAAGATCGCCAGCTCGGCTCGGCGGGGGAGGTAGTGGCCATCGCCGACCCGCAGGCCACCTCGCGCGCCATCCTCTCGCTGTTACGCAATCCCGAGCGCTGGAAGGCGGCCCAGGCCGTCGGCCTGGAGCGTGTGCGACGTTACTACACCGAAGAACTGATGCTCGCGCGCTATCGCGAGTTGTATCGCGAAGGCACGGAGAGCGCGTAATGGCGGGTATAGGCTTTGAACTGAGGAAGATCCTGTCCAAGGACTCCTACACCTCGACGATGCGCGCCTACCTGTATGCCGGCCTGATCAGTTCCGGCCCGTGGGTGTTGTCGATCATCAGCGTGATGCTCATCGGCGTGCTGAGCCTGGGGGCGGTGCTGCCGGAAACGCTGATCGGTCAGTTCTTGGTCACCGTGACCTACCTGATGGCAACGTCGTTGATCCTCACCGGCGGGCTGCAGCTGTTCTTCACCCGCTTCGTTTCCGATCGGCTGTTCGAACGGCGCCTGGACCTGATCCTGCCCAACCTGGTGGGCATACTGCTGCTGGTGACTATTGTCTCGGGGCTGCTGGCGATCTGTGTGCTGGGCTTGCTGTTCGATCAGTCGTTTTCCTATCGCCTGCTGGTGATGGCCAACTTCGTGGTGCTGTGCAACCTGTGGCTGGTGATCATCTTCCTGTCCGGGATGAAGGCCTACAACCGCATCCTCGGGGTGATGTTCCTCGGCTACTCGCTGATGGTCGCCTCGGCCTATCTGCTGCGCTTTCTCAATATCGACGGCCTGCTGCTGGGTCTGCTGATCGGTCACTCCAGCCTGCTGTTCATCTTCCTCTTCGACATCCTTCGCGAGTACCCGGCCGAGCGCCTGGTCGCGTTCGATTTCCTCAAGCGTCGTCAGGTTTTCGGCAGCCTGCTGCTGACAGGGCTGTGCTACAACCTGGGCATCTGGATCGACAAGTTCATCTTCTGGTTCAACCCCTCGACTTCCGAAGCCGTGATCGGCCCATTGCGGGCATCGATCCTCTATGACCTGCCGATCTTCCTCGCCTACCTGTCGATCATCCCCGGCATGGCGGTGTTCCTGGTGCGTATCGAAACCGACTTCGCCGAGTGGTACGAGCGGGTCTATGACGCGATCCGCGGCGGGGAAACCCTGCAGCACATCGGCTGGCTCAAGGAACAGATGATCCTGGCGATTCGCCAGGGCCTGATGGAGATCTGCAAGGTGCAGGGGCTGACCCTGGTTCTGCTGTTTCTGCTCGCGCCGCAGTTGTTGTCCTGGCTGGGCATCTCGCACTACTACCTGCCGCTGTTCTATATCGACGTGATCGGCGTGAGCATTCAGGTGGTGTTCATGGCCTTGCTCAACGTGTTCTTCTATCTGGACAAGCGCGCCATCGTCCTCGAACTCTGCGTTCTCTTCGTCCTGGCGAACGGTGCGTTGACCCTGTTCAGCCAGATGCTTGGCCCGACGTTCTTCGGCTACGGTTTCACCCTGTCGCTGCTGCTGTGCGTACTCCTGGGGTTGTATCGTCTCAACGAAGCGCTGGACGATCTCGAGTTCGAAACCTTCATGCTCAGCCGCTAAGCGACTTCAGTCGCCTTTGGCCTGACGCGAGTTCGAGAGTGACCGTGAGTGCCCTTGAGCTCAGGTTGAAACAGGGGCTTGCTGTCGGGTCACAACCGAAAGCACCTCATCAACTGGTTGTGACCGACAGCTCCTGGCTCGCCGCGTTGGTCTGGTCGGTACTGGTCGAACGCAGCAGCGACAGGTCGCGGATGTTGATCAGGTTGTGATCTGCCTCACTGGCTGCTTGCGCCTACGGTTTCGAGGCACTGGTGATCACCGGGTGCGCCGTTGTGAGGGCGTGCACATCGGGTTGCGCATGTCGTCACGGTGCAACGAGTTGTCGATAAAGAACATTGCATGCAAAAGCTGTTTTGTATGAGGCTGTCATCTGTAGGAGTATTGCGGGGTATGGAGCTCTGCGGTTCTTCCCCTTCCCACATATGACCCGAAAACAATAATGAAGAAGCATCTCAACGATCAGCTGTTCGAACTCATCGCAACGAGCATCCGTAAAGGTCGCCTCAAGTCGGGAACGTTGCTGCTCGAAGGGCCCCTGGCGGATCTGTTCGGTGTGAGCCGTTCGCCTGTGCGCCAGGCGCTGCTCAACCTGCATCAGGCAGGTCTGGTCTGTACGTTCGACGGCCGTGGTTATCTGGTCGGGGCGCAGCCTGGCAAGGTGCTGCGGCGCAAGCTGGAGGCGAGCGATTTCAAACTGACGGATGATCGCGCTCAGGCTCCGCGCAAGACGGAAAGCTGGAAGGCGGTCTATGACCAGATCGAGCGCGACCTGCTGCATCAGTCGCTGTTCGGCACCTACCGCATCAATGAGCTGGAGCTGTCACGCCATTACGGCATCAGCCGCACGGTCTCCAGCCAGGTGCTCACACGCCTGTCGTTGATGGGCCTGGTCGAGCGCGACGAGCGCTCCCGTTGGCAGCTCGGACAGTGGGACGAGGAACGACTCGGCGAACTGTATGAAGTGCGCCGGCGCCTGGAGCCCTACGTGCTGGTGCGCGCCGCGGAGTTCATCGAGCCCGAGCGGATCGAGGTCTACATCGAGCGTCTGCATCAGGCCATGGCGCTCTACCCGGATATGGACAGTCGCCAGTTCGACGACCTGGAAAGCGACCTGCACATCGAAACGCTCGGCTGCTGCCCCAACCGGCAGATGCTGCAGATATTGCGCCGCACCCACTCGCTGCTGCTATCGGGCAAGCATATCCTGCTGGACAAGAGCTATTTCCCCGATGAAGAGCCCTTCTTCCGCGAGCACTTGAGCATTTTCGAGAACTTGCAGGCCGGCCGCCCTGACCTGGCTGCGCAAAGCATGGAAGAGCACTTGGTAATCGCCGAGCGCAAGGTCAAACAGCGCATGGCGTACTTCCGTGAGCATAACCGTATCGCTGCCGTGCCCTATCTGGAGCGGATCGACGCGTAGACGCCGCTGTTGCCGTAGGAGGCCGCTTGCGGGCGATCGAGGTGCCGGCAGAGAAAGTGGGCTCCTACGAGGTAACACATCACAGATGTACGTCAGCAATGAAAACGGCCGGGATTGCCCGGCCGTTTTTCATTCCTTCAGCGTCTGACGATCAGGTCACCGCGCCCACCTGCCACGGCACGAACTCGTTGTCGCCGTAGTTGTACAGCTCGCTCTTGGACGGCTCGCCCGAGGCGATCTCGATGAGGATGTCGAAGATCTTCTGCCCGGCTTCGGCGATGCTCAGTTCGCCGTCGACGATGCCGCCGCAGTTGATGTCCATGTCCTCTTCGAGCTTGCGGAACATCTCGGTGTTGGTGGCCAGCTTGATGCAGGGCGCGGGTTTGAAGCCGGATACCGAACCGCGCCCGGTGGTGAAGCAGATCATGTTGGCGCCGGAGGCCACCTGGCCGGTCACCGACACCGGATCGTAGCCGGGGCTGTCCATGAACACGAAGCCGCGCTCGGTGATCGGCTCGCCCCACTCGTACACGCCGTTGAGCGAGCTGGTGCCACCCTTGGCCGCCGCGCCGAGGGATTTCTCCAGGATGGTGGTGAGGCCGCCGGCCTTGTTGCCCGGCGAGGGGTTGTTGTTCAGCTCGGCGCCGTTGATGCGCGTGTACTCCTCCCACCAGGTCAGGCGGTCGAGCAGTTTCTGGCCGACTTCATGGCTGATCGCTCGGGCGATCAACAGGTGCTCGGCGCCGTAGATTTCCGGCGTTTCGCTGAGAATCGCGGTGCCACCGTGCTGGGCCAGCAGGTCGGCGGCATAGCCCAGCGCCGGATTAGCGGTGATGCCGGAGTAGCCGTCGGAGCCGCCGCACTGCATGCCGACCATGATGTGCTCGACGCTTTCCGAGGTGCGTTCCAGGCGGCCGATGGCGTCGAGCATCTCGGTCACCTGTTCGATGGCGCGGGCGATGCTGGCACGGGTGCCGCCGGCGTTCTGGATATTGAAGACGCGGAAGTTCGGCCCTTCGCTGATGTTGTAGCGCTTCATCAGCGAGGAAATCTGGTTGGTCTCGCAGCCCAGGCCGATCACCAGCGCGCCGGCGATGTTGGGGTTGCAGGCATAGCCCCAAATGCTGCGTTCGAGGAACTTGAAGCCTTCCGATTCGGTATTGATCGCACAGCCGCTGCCATGGGTCAGCGCCACCACGCCGTCGATGTTGTAGCGCTTGAGCAACTCCGAGCCGTTGAAGTGCGCGGCCACGGCGCGTGACACGGTCGCCGAGCAGTTCACCGTGGACAGGATGCCGATGTAGTTACGTGTGCCGACGCGGCCATCCGGACGGCGATAACCCATGAAGCGGCGGCGCTGTTCCGGTGGCAGTACCGGCGTGCGCTCGATGGGCGGTGGCAGCTGGTTGTTGGCGTGGCTCTGCGGCATCGACACGTTGTGGGTGTGCACGTGGGCGCCGGCGGCGATGTCCTGGCTGGCGACGCCGATGACCTGGCCGTACTTGAGCACGGCTTCGCCGGCAGCGATGGCGCGGCGGGCGATCTTATGCCCGGCGGGGATGTCGTCCAGCGCGTCCAGGGCAAGGCTTTCGATACGGCTGCCACGCGCCAGGGCACGGCGGGCGACGGCTACGGAATCCTGGTCGCTGAGGATAACCACGGTCTGGCTGTTGCTGATGAGTTGCATGGCGCGTTCTCGTTGTTGTTGTGATCGTCTGGCCAAGATACTGACAAAAATGAACATTGCACGCAATAATTTACGGTGTTAGTGTCACTGCCACACAGCTGCTCGGCAGCCACAAAAACAACAATGTGAGGCCTTCCTGATGGACCGTTGCCATCTCTCGGGGCGCGTCGGCAATCAGCCGTTTCCCTGTCCGGTTTTCCCTGCCTTCCGTCGATGGGGCGCGCGTCATGCATAAGCTCATCGAGGGTTACTTCACGTTGCTCAAGGTGCTGGGGATCATCTGCCTGATCACCATGGTGGTGCTGGTATTCGGCAACGTCGTGCTGCGCTACGCCTTCAACGACAGCATCCTGGTGTCCGAGGAAGTCTCGCGCTGGGCCTTCGTCTGGCTGACCTTTCTGGGCGCGGTGATCCTGCTGCGTGAGCGTGGCCACATGGGCGTCGACCTGGCCTTGCGAGCATTGCCTAGTTGGGGCGAGCGCGGCTGTCTGATCCTCTCGCAGCTGCTGATGCTGGCCTGCTCGGGGCTGTTCTTCTGGGGTAGCTGGCAGCAGGTGCAGATCAACTGGAGCATGCCGTCACCGGTCACCGGCTGGTCGATGGGCCTGTTCTACGGCACGGGCGTGTTCTTCGGCCTGTCGGCCTGCGCCATCCACCTCTACGAGATTGCACGGCTGGCCATGGGCGGTGACATCCATCGTCCGGACCTCTCCGCCGAGATTCATCAGTAGTACGCCCGCTGGCCTGCACCTGCCACGGGCGGTGCGCTCCACATAATAAGAACGGAGTGATGTGATGATCATCATCGCGATTTTCGTGTTTTCCCTGCTGGGCGCCATGGCGATTGGCGTGCCGATTTCCTATGCGCTGATCCTCTGTGCACTGGCCATGATGTATCACCTGGACCTGTTCGATGCGCAGATCGTCGCCCAGGGGCTGGTCAACGGAGCGGACAGCTTTCCGCTGATGGCCGTGCCCTTCTTCATGCTGGCCGGCGAGCTGATGAACGCCGGTGGCCTGTCCAAGCGCATCGTCAACATGGCTGTCGCGCTGGTTGGGCACATCAAGGGCGGCCTCGGTTACGTGACCATCCTGGCGGCCTGCGTGCTGGCCAGCCTCTCGGGTTCGGCTGCCGCGGATGCTGCCGCACTGGCTGCGCTGCTGGTGCCGATGATGGTCAAGGTCGGTCATGACCGCGCCACCTCGGCCGGTCTGGTGGCCGCTTCGGGGATCATCGCGCCGGTGCTGCCGCCGTCCATCGGCCTGATCCTGTTCGGCGTGGCCGCCAACGTCTCGATCACCAAGCTGTTCCTGGCTGGCATCGCGCCGGGTCTGATGATGGGGTTGTCGCTGTGCGTCGCCTGGTACCTGGTCTCGAATCGCGAAACCCTGATCACCCGTCCGCGCGCGCCGCTGAAGGAGATTCTCAAGGCCTTCTACGAGGGCGTGTGGGCGCTGCTGCTGCCGGTGATCATCCTGGTCGGGCTGCGCGCCGGCATCTTCACCCCGACCGAGGCCGGCGTGGTGGCGGCGGTGTATGCGTTGTTCGTATCGCTGGTGATCTACCGCGAGCTGACCTGGAAGAGCATGTACCAGGTGCTGCTGTCCTCGGTGCTGACCACCTCGATGGTGATGTTCCTGGTGGCCTCGGCGATGGTCGCCGCCTGGATGATCACCGTCGCCGACCTGCCGAGCTCGGTGGTCGAGGTGCTCGAGCCACTGATGGACAGTCCGCGCCTGCTGATGTTGCTGATCGTGGCGATCATCGTGGTGATCGGTATGGCCATGGATATGTCGCCGATCATCCTGATCCTGGCGCCGGTGATGATGCCGGTCGCGGTCGAGGCGGGCATCGACCCGGTGTACTTCGGCGTGATCTTCGTCATGACCTGCGCCATCGGCCTCATCACCCCTCCAGTCGGCCTGGTGCTGAACGTGGTGGCCGGGGTTTCCAAGATCGACTTCCTGGCTACGGCGCGCGGTGTGCTGCCGTTCCTCCTTGCCGAACTGTTGGTGATTGGCCTGTTGCTGGCCTTTCCACAACTGCTGCTGGTTCCAGCGCAGTGGCTGTTCTGACCCCCAGATTGCGTACAGGCCGTTCCCTGGCGGCTTGTGCCCAGGGCTTTTCCCGCCCACATCCATGCCGGAAACGGCACACATAAAAACAAGAGGACGTAGTCATGAAATTCATCCCCAAAGCGCTGACTGCACTGCTGTGCTCATCCGCGATGCTGCTGTCGGCGGCGGTGCATGCCGAGGAAATCAACCGTCACAACTTCAAGATCGCTTTCGTCCAGGCCAAGGACCATCCGCATGGCCTTGGCGCGCAGAAGTTCGCCGAGATTATCAAGGAAAAGAGTGGCGGCAAGATGAAGGTGATGGTGTTCGCCAGCGGCACCCTCGGTGGTGATGCGCAGGTGATTTCCTCGGTGCAAGGTGGCACCGTCGACATGACGCTGGTCACCCCGGGTTTGCTGTCCGGCATTGAGAAGGGCTTTGCCCTGTACGGTCTGCCGTTCCTGTTCCAGGACACCGAAGAAGTCGACGCAGTGCTCGATGGCCCGGCCGGGCAGAACCTGCTCACTACTCTGGAGCCGCACGGCATCATCGGCCTGGGCTACTGGGACCATGGCTTCCGCCACGTTACCAACAGCAAGCATCCGGTCGAGAAGGTCGAGGACCTCAAGGGCCTGAAACTGCGTCTGCAGCAGATCCCCACCGCCATCGAGTCTTTCCGCGCGCTGGGCGCCAGCGTTGTACCGCTGTCGTTCACCGAGCTGTACACCGCGATGGAAACCCGCACCGTGGATGGCCAGGAAAACCCGCTGGCGGCCATCGAGACCTCGAAGTTCTACGAAGTGCAGAAGTACCTGTCGCTGACCGGCCACTTCTACGATCCGCTGGTCGCGATCTTCAGCAAGCGTACCTGGGACAAGCTCAACGAGACCGAGCGTGAGCTGGTACGCAGCGCCTCGCTGGAGGCCCAGGCTTACGAGCGCAAGGTGTCCCGCGAGATGGCCGTGAGTTCTCGCGAAGCGTTGGCCAAGTACGGCATGCAGATCAACGAGGTCGCTCCGGCGGAGATCGAGCGCATGCGTGAGCAGGTGCGTCCCACCGTCGAGAAGCTGGTGGCTGAGTATGGTCCTGAGCTGATGGCCGAAATGAACGCCGAGATTGCCCAGGTCCGTAACGCCCAGTAATCCCCTCCTGCACTCGGCCGTCGCACGGCGGCCGCTGCGCCTGCACTCAAGGTAGAAACGCTCATGACCGCTATCAATGTCGGTTTCATCGGCCTCGGATTGATGGGCCACGCCATGGCCGCCAACATCCAGAAACGGGGTTTCGCCCTGGGGGTGATGGCACACCGCAACCGTCAGCCGGTCGATGACCTGGTCGGCAAGGGCGCGCGCGAGTTCGCCAATGCCGCCGAGTTGACCCGTGCCGTCGACGTGGTGCTGCTGTGCCTGCCGGGCACGGCCGAGGTCTGTCGCACCCTGGCTGGCGAGCAGGGCGTGCTGGCCGGTCTGCGTCCGGGGCAGATCGTGGTCGACTGCAGCACCGGCGATCCGAATCGCACCGCCGAGCTGGCTGCACAGGTGACCGCTTGCGGTGGGCATTACCTCGACACGCCGGTCAACCGCACGCCCAAGGATGCCCAGGCCGGGCGCCTCAACGTGCTCGCCGGCGGCGATGCCGCCGTGCTGGAGCGGGTGCGTCCGGTGCTCGAGTGCTTCTCCGAGACCATCCATCACCTCGGCCCGCTGGGCTCGGGGCACAAGGCCAAGGTGATCCACAACTTCATCTCCCAGGGCAACGCCACCATCCTCGCCGAGGCATTCTGCACGGCGGCGAAGAATGGCATCGACCTGGCCGCATTCGCCGAGATCTGCAGCATGAGCGGCGGCTACAGCCGCACCTTCGAGCGGATCATCCCCTACGTCCTGCACGGTGACGACTCCGGGCAGCAGTTCGCCCTGGCCAACTGCGAGAAGGACATGCGCTATTACACCGAGTTGACCAAGCTGACGCCGACCACCGGCATCGTTTCCGATGCGGTGTACCAGACCTTCATGCTGGCCAAGGCGCTCGGTCACGGCGACAAGTACGTGCCGCGCCTGTTCGACGTGCTGGGTGAGATCAACGGCGTGCGCGTAAGCGCCTGCCCGCAAGAGGACAAGGCATGAAACTGCTGCGCTACGGCCCGCCGGGTCAGGAGAAGCCCGCGCTGCTCGCCGCCGATGGCAGCCTGCGCGATCTGTCGCTGCACGTGCTCGACATCAGCCCGCGTACGCTCGACCCCAAGGCGCTCGACGAACTGCGCGCACTCGACCCACTCAGCCTGCCGCGTGTCGAGGATGGCGTGCGCATCGGTACGCCCATCGCCAACATCGGCAAGCTGATCTGCGTCGGGCTGAACTACGCCGACCACGCCAAGGAATCCAACCTGCCGGTGCCCAGTGAGCCGGTGCTGTTCATGAAGGCTACCAGCGCCATCTGTGGTCCCAACGACGCCGTGATCATTCCGCGTGGCTCGGAAAAGACCGACTGGGAAGTGGAGCTGGGCATCGTCATCGGGCGCAAGGCGCAGTACGTCGAGCGTGAGCAGGCGCTGGAGCATGTCGCCGGCTACTGCATCGTCAACGACGTGTCCGAGCGTGCCTATCAGCTCGAAAGGGGCGGCACCTGGGACAAGGGCAAAGGCTGCGACACCTTCGCTCCCATCGGTCCCTGGTTGGTGACGCCTGACGAAATCACCGACTTGCGCAATCTCGATATGCACCTGAGTGTGAACGGCGAGACCCGGCAGAACGGCAACACCCGCACGATGATCTTCTCCATCGACGAGATCGTCAGCTACATCAGCCAGTTCATGACGCTCAACCCGGGCGACGTGATCTGCACCGGCACGCCTCCGGGCGTCGGCGCCGGCATGCAGCCGCCGCAGTTCCTCAAGCCCGGCGACCGCATGCGCCTGAGCATCAGTGGCCTGGGTGAGCAGCGCCAGAACGTGGTGGCCTGGCAGCGTTGAACATTGGGCGGCGCCTGTCGCCCCGTACCTGAACGAGATGAGGTTTGAATATGCAACGACGCCTGTACCCAGGGCGCGATTTTCGCCGTGCGCAGAATATTGACGAGTTGCGCGAGATGGCGCGCCGCCGGTTGCCGAACTTTTCCTTCGAGTATGTCGAGGGCGGCGCCGACGATGAGGTGACGCTCAGGCGTAACCGCAGCGTATTCGAGGGCATCACCCTGCAGCCGCGCACACTGGTCGATGTTGGCCAGCGCGATCTGGGGTGTCATTTCTTCGAGCGTCCATCGAGCATGCCTTGTTTGATCGGCCCGACTGGTTTCAACGGCCTGCTGACCGATCGTGGTGATTGGCACCTGGCCCAGGCGGCCACCCGTGCCGGTATTCCCTTCGTGCTGAGCAATGCTTCCACCGTCGCCATCGAAGAGATCGCTGCCATCGACGGGGTGCGTGCCTGGATGCAAATTTACCTGTACCGCACCCGCCAGCACGTTGCTGATCTGGTGGCGCGCTGCAAGGCGCTGGAACTGGAGGCCATAGTGGTCACCACCGACAGTGCGATCCTCGGCAATCGTGAGTGGGACCGGCGCAATTACAGCCGGCCGCTGAAGCTCGACCTGCGCAATGCCTTGGACGTCGCGGCCCATCCAGGCTGGGTCTGGGATGTGCTGGTACCCCATGGCGTGCCGCGCTTCAAGAACCTGGGCAATCTGTTGAAGCCAGGACAGGACTCGGTGAAAGGCGCGGCCAGTGCCATCGGCCAGGAGCTGGACGCCACCCTGAGCTGGCAGGACATTGCCTGGTTGCGCGACCTGTGGCCCGGAAAACTCATCGTCAAGGGCCTGATGCATCCGGACGATGCGCCCCAGGCACTCAAGTACGGCGTCGATGGCGTGGTGCTGTCCAATCACGGCGGTCGCCAGCTCGATGGCGCAGTGTCGGCCATGGAGGTGCTGCCCGGTATCGTGCGGCAGCTCAAGGGGCGCGTTAGCGTGTTCCTAGATGGTGGTTTCCGCCGCGGCACGGACATTCTCAAGGCCCGTCTGTTGGGCGCCGATGGGGTGTTCCTGGGGCGTGCGGGTCTCTATGGCCTGGCCGCGGGCAAAGGCCCGGGGGCCAGCCACGCGATCGAGATCCTGCGTAGCGAGATGGACCGTTCCCTGGGGCTGCTGGGCTGCAGCAGCCTGGAGGAACTGACGCCCGATCTGATCCACGATCCCGTCTGGCGCGGCTTGGCCGAAGCCATTCGTCGCTAGTTTTCCAACTGCCTCGCACCCACCCACGAATCTGCAGGTGCGAGGCAGCTTTTTATGACCTGCCATCCTTGGTAGCCACCCTTTCGGGGGCGTCGCCCACTACGTCGAAAATAGCTCCCGGCTATTTTTTATTCCACTGACCTTCATGTTTTCGTAGCCCGGATGCAATCCGGGGCAAACCATTGCCCGACAAGCCACTCCCGGAGTGCATCCGGGCTACGCATTAGGTGTCGATGCGCCGATTCAGCTTGCGTAGGAACGGTCGGACGGAGAACCGAATTCGCGGATAAATCCGCTGCTACAGGGGGCACAAGTCCATAAAAAACGCCGCGACCCGGCAAGGGCATCGCGGCGTTTGTTTAACCGATCGGAGCAATCAGAACGGCCAATCGCTGCCGGCCTCGCTGGCCGCGGTGCGCAACGCCGCCAGCACATCCTCCGGCAGCTCCAGCCCCTGCTCGAAGGCCTTGGCCCGGCGCGCGATACCGGCGTGGCCAGGCATACGCACCGGGCTCTGCGCCACGCGCGGGCGGCTTTCCAGACAGGCCGCGACGAAGTGATCCATCTCCGCTTTCAACTCCTCGACGCCGCCGAAGAAGGCCGGGTCGAAGGTCAGCACGGTGACGGCGGCGCCCCATTGCTTGACCCCGTCCTTGCGGCCGAAGCCGCCCAGGCCGGCGGTCAGCGCTTCCACCAGGGTGCCGAGGGCGAAGCCCTTGTGGCCGAACTCCAGGCTGCCCAGGGGCAGGATGGCGCCCGGCGGCGTGGCGAAGAAGGTCGTGGTGTCGCGCGTCGGCTGGCCGTCCTGGTCGATCAGCGCCGCATGTTCCAGCTGGCCGCCGGCCTGGTGGGTCTTGTTCACCAGGCCGTTGGTGATGGTCGACATGCTGACGTCGATGAGGATCGGCTTCTCCCCGGTGGGAATGCCGATGCCCAGCGGGTTCGGTGTGTACACCGGGTCCAGCCCGCCGTGCGGCGCCACCGAGGCCACGGCCGGATCGGAGGTCAGCACCAGCGGGATCAGGTCCTGCTCGGTGTAGCGCTGCAGGTAGGCGGCCAGGCAGGCGATATGGTGCGAGCGGCGAATGGTCGCCACACCAATACCGAAGGTGCGGGCGGCTTGGGCGGTGAAGTCCAGCGCTTGTTCGACACAGTAGGGGCCGAGCAGGTAGTCGGCGTCGTAGAGCACCGCCGCCGGGCTCTGGCGCACGACCTGCAGGCTGGCGGCCTGGCCCTTGGCGTGGCCGCTGCGCAGATCGCGCAGATAACCCTGGGCCAGTTTCACGCCGTGGGTGTGGTGGCCGAGCAGGTCGCCTTCCACCAACACCCGGCTGACCACGCTGGCGACCTCGGGGCTGACGTCAGCCCCGAGAAAGAGTTGCTGGATGAAATGTTCCAGTTGTTCGGGGGCGATGCGGCTCATTCGATGGCTTCCTTGGACAGGGGCAGGGCGCGTGGGTAGCGCATGCGCCAGTACTTGGCGAGTACCGGGAACAGGGCCACCAGCAGTACCAGCAGGGCCAGACCGATGCTGATCGGACGCTCGACGAAGGCCAGCAGATTGCCGTCGGCCTTGATCATCGAGGTCATGAAGTTGGTTTCGAGAATGTTGCCCAGCACCAGGCCGAGAATCGCCGGGGCGATGGGGAAATCAGCGGTGGCGATCAGGTAGGCGACGATGCCGCAGACCAGCATGATCCACACGTCGGTCAGGCTGTTGTTGATGGCGAAGGCACCGACGATGCAGAAGCACAGGATGATCGGCATCAGCACGCGTGTCGGCGTCACGGCGAACACATGGGCACTGCGGATCGCCAGGTAGCCGATCGGCAACATGATCAGGTTGGCGACGAAGAACGCGGTGAACAGGCCGTAAGCCATGGCGCTGTTGTCCATGAAGATGGTCGGCCCTGGGTTCATGCCTTTCATGTACAGCACACCAATGACGATGGCGGTGATCGAGTCACCCGGGATGCCGAACACCAGCGCCGGCACCCACGCACCGGCCACTGCAGCGTTGTTCGCCGAGCCCGCGTCCACCAGGCCTTCGACATGGCCCTTGCCGTAGGCTTCAGGCGTTTTCGAGCGCTTCTTGCTGACGGCATAGCAGATCCATGCAGCGATATCGGCGCCGGCACCAGGCAAGGCACCGATGAAGGCGCCCAGGCTGCTACCGCGGATCACGTTCTTCCAGTAACGCTTGAGGTGCGTCGGCACCAAGCCGAAGACGCTGCCATGCTGGGGGGCGATGGTTTGCGTCGCGTCCTGCGCGTTGGCCTTGTCGCGGGGGATGGAATAGAGCTTCATCACCTCGTACATGGCGAAGAAACCAATCATCACCGGGATGAAGTTGATGCCCCCCATCAAATCGGGCACATCGAAGGTGAAGCGCGGCGCGCCGGTGACCATGTCCAGGCCGACCGTGGCCAGCAGCAGGCCGACCATCAGCGACAGGAAGCCTTTTACCGCCGAGCCGGTGGAGATGAACACCGCGCTGCCCAGGCCGAGCACGGCCAGCCAGAAGTATTCGAAGGAGCTGAAATTCAGCGCGAACTCGGCCAGCGACGGGGCGATCATCACCAGTACCAGCGTGCCGGTCAGGCCGCCGATCACCGAGCAGGTGACGTTCAGGCCCAGCGCCTCACGTGCACGCCCTGCTCGGCCCAGCGCTGCTGAGTCGGCCACGTAGGCGGCGGAGGCGGGGGTACCCGGAATGTTCAGGTAGGTGCCGGGAATATCGCCGGCAAAGATGGCCATGGCCGCGGTGGTGATAATGGCGGCGATGGCCGCGGTCGGCTCCATGGCGAAGGTGATCGGGACCAGCAGCGCAACGGCCATGGTGGCCGACAGGCCCGGAATGGCTCCGACGAAAACGCCGAACAGCGCGGCCAGCAGGATCACCAGCAGCGTCTGGAAATTGAAGACGAGCAGAATGCCGTCGAGTAACTCGTTCATGGGTGGCTCCTCAGAAACCTAGGGGCCCGACGGGCAAGGGAACTTTGAGCAGGTGACCGAAGGAGAGACTGATGACCGCGGTGGCCACGAGGCTGATGACCAGAGATGGCATCAGGCGTACGCCACGCTGGATCAGCAGAATCAGCATGATCAACAGCATCATCGGGGCGGCGCCGATGATTTCGCTGAGGTAGATGTAGGCCACGACCAGTGCGCAAGGCAGTAGCACAGCCAGTGACGGCAGGCCAAAGCCGGAGTTGTCGCCGACCCCCTCCGTGCGCAGCTGGCGCAATGCGTTGAAGCTGAGCAATACCCCACCAGCAGCCATGCCTATGGCGATCAGCGTGGGGAAAAAGTCGGCGCCGTACTGCATGCCGGGCACTACCGGAAACTCGCGGGCCATCAGCCATACACCCAGACCCAGGGCGATGAAGATCAGACCGAACAGAAGGTCTTTCATGGATGAACTCTCATACAACCGAGTAAAGGCAAACGGCACCCCGAAGGGGCGCCGTATCGAAGGTCGGGCTTACTTCTTCATGCCGATCTTTTCGATGATGCCGCCCATGTAGGTGTTGTTTTCCTCAAGGAAGACGTTGAAGTCGGCGGTGTTGCGCCACTCCGCACCGAAGCCCAGCTTATGCATGTAATCCTGATACATGTCGGACTTGTAGGCTTTCTCCAGCGCCGCTTCGAGGGTGGCGGCGATTTCCGGCGACAGGTTCTTGGGCCCTGCGATACCACGCCATTCACCCAGCGAGTAGTCACTGCCGAGGCTCTCCTTGAGCGTCGGGATGTCCGGGAAGGCCGGGTTGCGCTCGGGCGAGAGAATGGCCAGGCCCTTGGCCTTGCCGGCATCGATCATCGAGCGGGCTTCCGGTACCGAGGTCGGTACCAGTTGGATGCTGCCGGCCGCCAGTTCGACCATGGCCGGCGCTGCGCCCTGGCTCGGCACGAAGGTGATCTTCTGCGGGTCGATACCCTGCTCCAGCAGCAGGCCAGCGAAGGCCACGTGCCAGATGCCGCCCAGGCCGGTGCCCGAGGCCTTGATGGTGCCCTTGGGTTCGTTACGAATGGTTTCCAGCAGCTCGCCGACACTGTTGTACGGCGCATCTGCCGCGACCTGCACGCCCGGATAGTCATAGTTGGTCATGGCTATCGGGGTGTAGTCCTTGTAGGTCAGCTTGGTCAGACCCTGCCAGTGCATCATGTTCAGCTCGCCGGTGATGAAACCCAGCGTGTAGCCGTCCGGCTTGGCGGTGGCCATCACGCTGTGACCGACGACACCGTTGCCGCCCGCACGGTTGACCACGTTGATGGTGACGCCCAGTTCTTTCTCCAGGGCCGCGGCGATACCACGTGCCGCCGCATCGCTGCCACCGCCGGCAGCCCAGGGCACGATCAGCTGGATGGGCTTGTCCGGGTAAGCCGCCATGGCCATGGGCGAGACCAGCAGGGCGGACAGCAGGAGGGATTTGAGGGTGCGGCGCGCAGCGCCAGCCTGGGTGGAAAGCATGGATGTCACCTATTGAAATTATTGTCAGTGATCGCGCCGTCACTGCAGCAGTTCGGTCGCGATAGCCCGTGTCAGAGGGTTGGGCATGGCCTGCACACTATTGTCTGACAAACCGGGCTGTCTAATGAGGCTTAGTAATCAGCCCATAACGAGGGGTTATCTGGGGCTGTCGAGCACGCTTTGCAGCGCCTCGTAGAACTGCATAGCGTTGGCGGACAGCGGTTCGTCCTTGCGTCGCAGCAGGCCATAGCCGAGCGATGGCGTCTGCAGTGGTGGTTGCAGCAGGACCAACTGCCCCAGTGCCACCTGCTGCAGGACGATGGCCTCCGGCAGAAGCGCCAGCGCCTGGCTGTGGTGCAGCAGGTGCAGGGTCGATTGCACCGAGGCGGTTTCCACCCGGTTGAGCGGGAAGCGGATGCCGGCGTCGTTGAAGGCCTGTTCGATCATGCGCCGCAGGGGCGTGTTGGACGGGTACACCACCCACGGCCACTGCTCCAGATCACGGGCACTCGGCGTCGCCTCGCGGGCCAGCGGGTGAGCTGGGTCGGCGCAGAGCAGGAAGGGTTCGCTAGCCACTTCCTGATAGCTGAAATGCTCCTGCTGGCGCGGCTCGGTGAAGCGCCCGATGGCCAGGTCCAGCTGCTTGTGCAGGAGCATCTGCAATAGGTAGTCGCTGGTGTGCTCGACCAACTCGATGGTCAGCAGCGGGCGTTGGCGTTTGAGCTGCAGCAGGGTTTTCGGCACGACCTGGGCAGTGGCGGCGAAGATCGCGCCGACGCGCAGATGGCCATAGCCGCCTTGGCGCAGGGTATCGAGCTCCTGAGCGAAGTGCTGGCAGTCGTTGAGCGTGCGCCGGGCATAGGCGATCACCGTCAGGCCGAGTTCGGTGGCGACCAGCTCGCGTGGCTGGCGGTCGAACAGGGCGAAGTCGAACATCTGCTCGATCTCGCGCAGCATCTTGCTCACCGCTGGCTGACTCAACCCCATTTGTTGAGCCGTGGCGTGCATGTTGCCGGTGTCGGCGAGGGTTTCTATCAGCTGCAGATGGCGCAGGCGCAGCCAGTTATGCAGGGTGGGCAGCTTGTTCAGGCTCACGACTACGGAACTCCCTGTGAGGCGGTGCGATAACCAGTGTGTATCGGGCGTTGACGATTCGTCATTGGTCGAGTGCACGAACGCTTGGCTATGGTCGCACAGCAGCGGCCGGGCATCCATTTGGGGTGCTGTGCGGTCGCCTCCCAACAACAATTCAAGAGTCCGCCCATGGCCCGCCCCCTGATCCTCACCCCCGAAAACACGCTTCCCGAAGATGGCCTTGCCGGCACCCTGATCGCGCGCATCTGGCTGCCAGGCGACCTGGCCGGGCCGGTCCCTGTGCTGCTGCATGAAGATGGTGTGTTCGACCTCTGCTCGTTGTCACCCACCCTGGCCGGCCTGTGCGAGCTGGAAAACCTGGCCATGCGCGTGCATGACTGCCGCGCTCAGCGCCTGTGCAGTGTCGCCGAGCTGCTGGCCAACAGCGGCAGCGAGCGTAATGCCGCCCTGCCAAGCCTGCTGGCGCCAGCGGATCTGCAGGTGATCAAAGCGGCAGGCGTGACTTTCGCGGCCAGCATGCTCGAGCGCGTGATCGAAGAGCGCGCCGGCGGCGATCCGCAGCGTGCGGAAGAAATCCGCGGCCAGGTGCGCGCGGTGATTGGTGACAACCTGCGCAGTGTCGTCCCCGGTTCGGAAAATGCCATGCGCCTGAAGGCACTGCTGCAGGAGCAGGGACTGTGGTCGCAATACCTGGAAGTGGGCATCGGCCCGGATGCCGAGGTTTTCACCAAGGCGCCAGTGCTGGCGGCCGTCGGTAGCGGCATGGACATCGGCATTCATCCTGGCTCGGCCTGGAACAACCCGGAGCCCGAGGTGGTACTGGTGGTCAACAGCCGCGGGCAGGTGCTCGGCGCGACCCTCGGCAACGACGTCAACCTGCGCGACTTCGAGGGGCGCAGTGCGCTGCTGCTGAGCAAGGCCAAGGACAACAATGGTTCGTGCGCCATCGGCCCGTTCATCCGTCTGTTCGACCAGAGCTTCAGCATCGACGACGTGCGCAACGCCGAAGTCGACCTGCGCGTCGAAGGCGATGATGGTTTCGTGCTCAAGGGCCGCAGCAGCATGAACCAGATCAGTCGCGACCCGCTGGATATCGTTGGTCAGACGCTCAATGCCAACCACCAGTACCCGGATGGCTTCCTGCTGTATCTGGGTACGCTGTTCGCCCCGACCGAAGATCGCGATCAACCCGGCAACGGCTTCACTCACAAACTGGGTGACTTGGTCAGCATCAGCAGTCGCCAGCTCGGCGCGCTGCATAATCGCGTGCAGCACAGCAGTGCGCTGGCGCCCTGGACCTTCGGCCTGCTGGCCTTCATCGACAACCTGACTCGCCGTCAGCGCGCCTGATCGGCTACTTGCAGCGACTGCCGAAGGCGCTCTGGTAGCCCGGATTTGCTCCGTGCTACGTGCGTCCTAGTCCTCCGCCAGCGCCTGTTGCTCGTTGCGCAGATGTTCCAGCAACAGGCTCGCCAGCGGTGACAGGCTGCTGCCGCGGCGATGGACGATGGCACAGGGTTCGTTGCGTGCCTGCAGTTCCAATGGCAGGCGCCGCAGCAGACCAAAGTCCTCGCTGGAACAGGCGATGGAGTAGGGCATCACCGCCACCAGTTGTGGGTCTTCCTGCAGCAGGCTGAGCATGGTGAAGGTCGAGGATGTTTCCAGTGGATAACGCGGGAACTCCAGGCCCGCCTCGCCGAACTCGCGCTCCAGCACCGTGCGCATTGGTGTACCCGTGGGATAGACCACCCAGCTGTAACCGCTCAGGTCGGCCAGGCTCAGTGCCGGGTTGTCCTGTTGCGGGTGCTGCGGCGCGGCCACCAGCACCAGGCGTTCGGCATGCAGGCTCAGGCATTCGTAGTCGTCCGGGTGCTGGCTGCCGCTGGTACGGGCGATGGCCAGATCCAGGCGGCCTTCGTCGAGCAGCTTGAGCAAGCGCGGGCTGATGTCTTCGACGATCTGCACGGAAATGTCCGGTTGCATCTGCCGCAGGCTGGTGAGCGCGCGCAGTACCAGCGGCACCGAGCCGGCGACGGTGCCGATCGCCAGGTGGCCGCCATGGCCCTGCAGGATGCTCTGCATTTCCTCATGCAGGTGGGCCAGGTCCGAGTGGATGAGCCGCGCATAGCGGATTACGCAGCGGCCCAGGTCATTGGCCTGCAGGCCCTGTGCCGAACGGGTGAACAGCGGCGTACCGAAGGTCGTCTCGATTTCGTGCAACGCCTTGGTCGCGCCCGGCTGGCTGATGGCGATGCGCTCGGCCGCGCGATGCAGCGTGCCCAGTTCGTCGAGGGCGATCAGCAATCGCAGCTGGCGAATACGCAGGCGGGAAACGATGTAGGTCAGCGGTGGCAGCATGGGGATGACGAAAAGTTATCACCTAATCAGAAGCTTTCATTAGGCAGCACCGCGGGCAGTTTTTAAAGTGCCGGCCAGCAACGTCGCAATCGCGACGCACAAGAACAACAGAAAACGGCAGGAGTGGTGCAATGCGGCTGATTCAGTTTGAGAACGAGCAGGGCCAGCGTCAGGTCGGCGTCGTCGGTGAGGCGCGCGTCAGCGTGGTCAAGGGCGTGGCCACGACCCGTGAGCTGGCGCTGCAGGCTATTCGCAACGGCCATGGCCTGATCGCCGAGATCGAGCGCCTGGGCGTCGAGCCTGGTCCGGTCTATGCCGAACTGATCGAGCAGCGCCGCGTGCTGGCTCCGCTGGATCACGCCGACCCGGCGCACTGCCTGGTGTCCGGCACTGGCTTGACTCATCTGGGCAGCGCCTCCACCCGCGACAAGATGCACCAGCAGGTCGAGGCGCAGCAGGCCGAAGGCAAGCTCACCGACACCATGCAGATGTTCCAGTGGGGCATGGCCGGCGGTCGCCCGGCCTCAGGCAGCGAAGGCGCACAGCCGGAGTGGTTCTACAAAGGCGATGGCAGCATCGTGGTTCGCCCCGGCGAGGACTTCCCGGTGCCGGACTTCGCCGAAGATTTCGGTGAGGAGCCTGAGCTGACAGGCCTCTACGTGATTGGCGACGATGGCCAGCCCTATCGCATCGGCTTCGCGCTGGGCAACGAGTTCTCCGATCACGTGGTCGAGCGCAAGAACTACCTGTACCTGGCTCACTCGAAGCTGCGCTTCTGCTCCTTCGGCCCGGAAATGCTGATCGGCGAGCTGCCGCGTCACCTGTCCGGCATCAGCCGTATCCGCCGTGGCGACCAGGTGCTGTGGGAGAAGGAGTTCCTCTCCGGCGAGGACAACATGTGCCACAGCCTGGAGAACCTCGAGTACCACCACTTCAAGTACCGCCAGTTCCTGCGTCCCGGCGATGTGCACGTGCACTTCTTCGGTACCGCGACGCTGTCGTTCGCCGATGGCATCAAGGCGCAGCCGGGCGATACCTTCGAGGTCAGCCTCGATGCGCTGGGTGAACCGTTACGCAATGGGATCAGCGTGCATGCGCCAGAGGTGAAGGTCGGTGGTGTACGCCAGCTTTAAGCCGCTGTCAGGCCCGGCGGCGTTGCTGTCGGGTCGAAAATCCGCCTGGCAGATTGCGGATTGTGCCCTCACAAGGGACGAATTTTGAAGTTATCACTTATCATATGTCTGACAACTGAAGTAGAGTTGTCACCCCTCGACCCAAAAGGTCGAGGCCTCATTCATTGTCCCGGGGCGGCGCTGCCGTCCCTCCTGACAGGAGTACACCATGCTGAGTCTGACTGGCCACAATTACATCGGCGGTGAGCGCCGCGCCGCCGGCACCGTCGAGCACAAGAGCCTCGACGCCAGCAGCGGTGAAGCGCTGCCGTACACCTTCATCCAGGCCACGCCGGAAGAAGTCGACGCTGCCGCCCAGGCTGCTGCCGCCGCTTATCCGATCTATCGCAACCTGTCGGCCGTGCGCCGCGCCGAGTTCCTCGAGGCCATCGCCGACGAGATCGATGCCCTCGGTGACGACTTCGTTGCCCTTGTCTGCCGCGAAACCGCACTGCCGGCTGCCCGCATCCAGGGCGAACGTGGTCGTACAAGTGGCCAGATGCGCCTGTTCGCCAAGGTGCTGCGTCGTGGTGACTTCTACGGTGCGCGCATCGACCGTGCCCTGCCGGATCGTCAGCCACTGCCGCGCCCGGATATCCGTCAGTACCAGATCGGTGTCGGCCCGGTCGCCGTGTTCGGCGCCAGTAACTTCCCGCTGGCCTTCTCCACCGCTGGTGGCGACACCGCGTCGGCCCTGGCCGCCGGTTGCCCGGTGGTGTTCAAGGCGCATAGTGGCCACATGGCCACTGCCGAGTGCGTGGCCGATGCGGTGATCCGCGCGGCCGAGAAAACCGGCATGCCCAAAGGCGTGTTCAACATGATTTTCGGCGGCGGTGTCGGCGAGCTTCTGGTCAAGCACCCGGCCATCCTGGCTGTTGGCTTCACCGGTTCGCTGAAAGGCGGTCGTGCCCTGTGCGACATGGCCGCTGCCCGTCCGCAGCCGATCCCGGTGTTCGCCGAGATGTCCAGCGTCAACCCGGTGATCGTCCTGCCGGGCGCCCTCAAGGCGCGTGGCGCCACCGTGGCCAAGGAACTGGCCGGTTCGGTGGTGATGGGTTGTGGTCAGTTCTGCACCAATCCAGGCCTGGTTATCGGCATTCGCAGCGCCGAGTTCAGTGACTTCGTCGCCGGCCTGGCCGATGCCATGGGCGCGCAGCCTGCGCAGACCATGCTCAACGCCGGCACCCTGCGCAGCTACGCCGGTGGCGTGGCGCAGCTCAAAGGCCATGCCAAGGTCACTCACCTGGCGGGCAACGAGCAGGCCGGCAACCAGGCGCAGCCGCAGCTGTTCAAGGCCGACGTGAGCATGCTGCTCGAAGGCGACCACCTGCTGCAGGAAGAAGTCTTCGGCCCGACCACCATCGTCGTCGAAGTCGCCGACAGCGCCGAGCTGACCCGTGCCCTGCAGAGCATGCACGGCCAGCTGACCGCGACCCTGATCGCCGAGCGTGAAGACCTCACCGCCTTCCGCGACCTGCTGCCGCTGCTGGAAGTCAAAGCCGGCCGCGTGCTGCTCAACGGTTACCCGACTGGCGTGGAAGTGTGCGACTCCATGGTCCATGGCGGCCCGTACCCGGCGACTTCCGACGCCCGTGGTACCTCGGTCGGCACCCTGGCCATCCACCGCTTCCTGCGCCCGGTGTGCTACCAGAACTACCCGGACGAGGTACTGCCGGAGGCGCTGCAGAACGCCAACCCGCTGGGCATCCAGCGCCTGGTCGACGGCGTGCACAGCCGTGATGCGCTGAGCTGATCACAGCGCTGCAACGAAAAATGCCGCACCCGTGAGGGTGCGGCATTTTTCATTCTGAAGGCCGAATCTTTATTTAGCGGCAGCCTGCGTTTTCTCCACTGCCTGGATGATCACCTTGGCTACATCGCTCGGGCGCGACTGCTGCGGTACGTGGCTGGCGGCGACCTCGGTGGTCTGCGCGCCGATCTTCTTGGCGAAGTCGCGCTGCATTTGCGGCACGATCATGCGGTCGTCACTGGCGACGAGGTACCAGGACGGCTTCTGCTTCCAGGCCGCGACGCTGGTGCGCTCATCGAACGCCGCCGCGCGGATCGGGCCCTGGGTGGCGGTCATGATCGCCGTCTGTTTGGCAGGCAGATCCTGAGCGAAGTCGGCGGCCATGCCCTGCGGCGTCAGGTAGAGGAAGCCGTTCTTGTCGGCCGCGATCTGGCTCGAGCCCGGCGCGGTGGGATAGCCACCGTAGAGCTCGCCGGTGGATTGGCCCGCATTCGGCGCGAAAGCCGCGACATAGACCAGGCTGCGCACCTTGTCGTCGCTACCGGCCTGGCTGATCACCGTGCCGCCCCAGGAGTGGCCGACCAGTACCACGTCGCCGTCCTGGTTGTTCAGCACGCGCTGGGTGGCGGCGACGTCGTCGGCCAGCGAGGTCAGCGGGTTCTGCACCACGGTAACCTTGATGCCCTTATCCTGCAGCAGCGGCACGACCTTGGCCCAGTCGGAACCGTCGGCGAAGGCGCCGTGAACGATAACTACCGAAGGCTTGGCGTCGGCGGCCTGGGTACTGACTGCGAAGAAGGGGCTGGCGATGGCGAGGGCGAGGATCAGCGGCTTGGTATTGAACATGATTGAATCTCCTGTGCTTGGGGGAGTTCAGTGTCGATAATGCGCCGGTGTCCCGGTATCGGTCGTTTATCCGAGGCCTGCAAATAAAGGAGAGCTGCAAGGTGAATGACGCCGTCGCGCTGGAAGACGTCATGCTGGCACTGGCCATGGTCGGCGATCTGAGCATGGGCCAGCCCATCGATCAGTCGCGGCGTACCGCGCGTCTGGCGCAATGGCTGGTGCAGGCCGGTGGCGGTGATCAGGCGCAAATCGATGCAGCCCGGCAGGTGGCGCTGCTGCGCTGGTCCGGCTGTACCGCCAACGCCGATGGCTTCATGCATCTGCTCGGTGACGACGTCGGCGGCCGCCGCGCCATGCTCGCGCAAACCCTCGATGCCGCCGGCCAACGTGCCATGCTGCGCACCACGCCGCTGGCCCAGGTGCATTGCGAGATCGCCGGCGATATCGCCCGCACCCTGGCGCTGGGTGTGGAGGTCGAGCGAGGTCTGCGCCATATCTTCGAGTGCTTCGACGGCAGTGGCCGACCGCTGGGCCTGCGTCATCCCGATATTCCGCAGGTGGTTTACCACGTGGTGCTGGCTGGCGATCTGGAAATCCTCTCGCGGGCCCACGGCCTGGACGCGGCGCTGGAGTGGATCGGCGCGCAGGGTGATCGTCGTTATCCCGCTGAACTCGTCGACCTGCTCAGCGGCCATGCAGCGGATTGGCTGCAAGCGCTGCGCACACCCGAGGGCGTGCAGCCTGCCAGCGGGCCGGAGGTTTCCCTGACCCTGGTGGGTGACGTGATCGACCTCAAGCTGCCCTGGCTGGCCGGCTATTCACGCCAGGCCGCGAGCCTGGTGCGCGACGCTGCGCGGCTCTGGGGCTTGCCCGAAGATCGCCTCGACATGCTGGCCAAGGCCGCGCTGATCCATGGCCTGGGCCGGGCGGCCGTGCCCAATCGAATCTGGAGCACGCCCGGCCCACTGCTCGATGGTGATCTCGAAGCGGTGCGCCTGGTGCCCTACTGGACGCACCGCGCCTGCAGCCAGATCGGTGGCCTGAACCAAGCCGGACAACTGGCCGCGCATGCCTACGAACGCCTGGATGGCAGCGGCTATTTCCGCTCGTTGAGTGGCGACTCCCTGCAGATCGAACACCGTCTGCTGAGCACTGCACTGGCCTGGCTGGCGCTGCGTGGCGAACGCCCCTGGCGCGCTGCCTTCAGCGATGAGCAGGCCTCCCGCGTATTGCTGGATGAAGCCGAGCAGGGGCGCTTCGACCCGCGCGCCTGCCAGGCGGTGATCAGCGCCGCGCATGGCGAGCAGGCGCCGCTGGTCAGCAAACCCGGCAACGGCCTGCTCAGCGAACGCGAGACGCAGATTCTGCAACGCATCAGCAGCGGAGCCAGCAACAAGGAAGTGGCGCGTGACCTGGGCATCAGCCCGAGCACGGTGCGCACCCATGTCGAGAGCGTGTTCCGCAAGCTGCAGTGTTCGACGCGCGCGGCGGCAACCTTGAAGGCGCTGACCTTGGGGGTGATTTGAGATAAGGACGACGGATCAGTCGCCCCCCTCCGCCTGAATCGAAGCCCCCGTCACCGTATCCAGGGATGGAATCCTGCCCATTCAGGCTGTTGCGCCTTCTTTTGCCCGGATGTGGCCTGCGCCTCGAGCGTTGCCATGAATAGATGAAGAACACCACGGATGCGATAGCGATCAGCGGCAGAATGTCCACGCGTATTTCTCTCCATTGCCCGGCGCCGATGCTCAGGGTTTAGAGCGCCCAGAGTATGCCGTGAAGGAACTAGGAAAACGAAAAAGCCCGCACAGTGGAGGGCTTCTTAAGTGGTACCTCGGTGGGATTCGAACCCATCGCGGCTACCTGATGACCGGCGACTATGCCGGCTACAACGCCGTAGCGGCGCAAGATGGCATCGAGCGTCTGGGCTGCTGGGCGCATGCCCGGCGCAAATTCGTCGACGTCCAGAAAGTGCAGCCCAAGGGCAAAACTGGTCACGCCGACATGGTGCTGAACCTCATCAAAAAGCTCTACGGCATCGAGCTCGACCTAAACGCCGCCCGCGACGAAGAACGCCTGGCCGCCCGCCAACAGCGCAGCCTGCCGCTACTGGTAAAACTCAAAGCCTGGTTGGCCAAGACCAAACCGCAGGTCGCCGGACAAGCCGCACCGAAAATGCCATTCGCCCGTTCGTCATTGGGCGCAAGAACTGGCTGTTCAGCGACACCCCACAAGGAGCCACCGCCAGCGCACAGATCTATAGCCTGATCGAAACCGCCAAGGCCAATGGCCAGGAGCCTTACGCTTGGCTGTGCCACGTCCTCGAACGCCTCCCCGGCGCCACGTGTGTGGAAGACTACGAAGCCTTGCTGCTGCGGAACTCCACGCCTAACGCTGCGATTTTAGATGCGTGTGGATCTACGCTCTGGGGCAAGCAAGGGTGGGGTTTATGGAGCGCTTACGTCTCCCATAACGAAAAAGCTCGGCATGGGCCGGGTGCGAGGTGGATTGCCAAAGCCTTCGCCGCTAGGAGGGCGGCGGTGGCTGTTCAAGACGCAATGTCAGTCGACGATGCCCCGTGGAAAACGAAGCGGACAGAGGGAAAGGAGTTGCTAATAGTTGCCTTGACTGGCAACTCTGACGATCCCTGTCTACCTTTTCATCGCCAGGCCATTCGCCGGATGAGCGTAGACAAAGTCAAAGGGAATTTAATATGCCAGTCGGAAAATATGGGACAGTGTATTCCGAGTCGATTGCCGAATGCCAAGCAGATAAAACATCAATTATAAAAACCGGATACATATTCGACCCCATTAGTATGGGCGGCACAGCCAACGCCTTCTCTCTAAACGACTCACAAACGCTTGTTGTCGGTTTGACGAAGGTAGGCGGTTATATATTTGGACGTTTCTGCAACAACCCTGGTGGCAGCACCGTGACCTACAAAATACCGAACACCGTCCCGCAGACCGGAAACCATTGCGAAGATTTCTTCATGTCTGCGTGGGACGAAGTATGGGACAGCCCAGTAATGATGGAGCTTAGAGTCCCATACGCTATAGCCGCACGAAAGCTTCCCGTCACGTTAAAACTGACGAAATCCCCTTGTCACATTTGCGCCCAGAAACTAATAGCTTTTGCGGAAGGCTACCAGATAGACCTCCGATTAAAGATATTGAAACTTTACTCTGGCGACAAAGGTGAGATCGTCAACGCAACGGCCCTGCTCGCTATGTTGAGCAAAGGAATTGGGGTGAAGATGTGGGAGGTTCACGTTGTGAAGCAAGACTACACGGGGCTGACAAAAAAAGGGCAAAACCACGAACTTCGAGTTCTAAAAGAACATCTAAGAGCTGCCGAACAGCAGAATCATTTCTTACTCACCGCTGACAGCGTCGAAGACATTGAAGAAAGAACAGAGTCTGAAAAACTTCAACGCAACCTAAGCCTGCAAGCAATAAAACAAAAGGTCGATGCAATGCTCAAATGGCAAACAGATATCAACCAATTTCAATGGCGTTCACTTGAAAGAATCCAAAAGACATTATCAGAAATTAATGCAGGCAATCTACATGGCGAAAGCCAAAAGAAAGAAATACAGCAGGTGCTCCTTGCAATATCAAACACGGCACTCCTGAAAGATGTAGATGAAGAATTTCAATATCTTTCCGAATCTTACTATCAGAGTAAAAAGTTATAATTTATCCACAGCGAAGTCTTCTCCACGATCAAGGCAGGGCATAAAGCCCCCCGTTGTTTTCTCCTAATCCATAAGCATCAAACATCCACGTCGTAATGTCGCAACTCCGGCGCAACGCCGGTAATGGTTCGCAAACGTCCTCCATAAACCCCGCTCTTGCTTGCCCCAGAGCGTAGATCCACCCGCATCTCAAATCGCAGCGTTAAGGAATATCTGAAGTAACCCTGTATTTCCGGCCAACTTCAGCCTCCGCCGATTTTGAAAGCAGAAAACCGATCAAAAATGATCAGATCGCCCACTCATTTCGGTGTTTCTGGCCGCCACGACGACCTCGCTGCAAGCATTTCCCGCATCACAGGCACACCACTCCTGCATTCGTCTGCAAATGCCGACGCACCATCCACAGGTTCGACAGCGTGACCAACTGCGTGGTGCTCTTCACCAGCCCCCCGGAAACGTACATTTGTGTACCCAAACTGCCGCTTGATCACCCGGAACGGGGGCTCGACCTTGGCACGTACCTGAGCCTTGGCCTGCTCGATCTTGGACTACCCCGGCTCTGGTAGACATTTCCCGACCTCATAATGAGGCACGTTCAAATGCCTCAGGACTGACACCACCCAAGTGACTGTGGCGGCGGGTTCGGTTGTAAAACACTTCGATGTAGTCGAACACATCAGCCCTGCCCAGGTCGCGGGTTTTATAGATGCGTTTGCGAATGCGTTCTTTCTTCAAGCTGCTGAAAAAAGACTCGGCCACCGCATTATCCCAGCAGTTACCGCGCCGGATCATGCTGGGCCCCAGGTTGTTGGCCGCACAGAAGCGCTTCCAGTCATCGCTGCCATATTGACTACCTTGATCGGAGTGAACGATCACGCGCTCCTTGGGTTTACGCCGCCAAAGGGCCATGAGCAATGCGTCCAGAGCCAGCTCTCGGGCCAGCGTCGGTCATTGACCAGCCAACGACCTTGCGTGCATGCAGGTCCACCACCACGGCCAAGTAAAGTCAGCCCTGCCAAGTACGGATATAGGTAATGTCCGTTACCCAGCCTCCCGTAGGTCGCCAAAGACCCGGAGTGCACCGTAAACACCACGACTAGCCGCATAGGAGTCGCGGATTAGTTTCAGCAGTCGGCTGTTTTCCTGCTCACGATCTGAGACAGGTGAACCCGGCACGAGCAATCCGCAGCACCCGACACATCGTGGTAATTGCGTACTGGTGGTGATGCTCGTTCATGAAGCGGTACTTCACTCGGGCGCCCTGGCAAAGTACCGCGCGGCTTTTTTAATATGTCCCGCTCTTCTTCAAGGCGGCGCATCTGGGCCCGTAACCGCAGAGTTTCACTCTTAGCTTCCAGTAACTCACTGGCCTGCCTCTCCGACTTATCGGGCGTGACAGCCTTTACCCACTTGTGGAGGCTGTGAGTAGAGACGCCAAGGCGTGCGGCGATTTCTGCTACTGAACATCCACGCTCAACTACCTGCCTGACGGCTTCGGCCTTGAACTCCGGCGACCGTGACTAGCAGCGCATGCAGTTGCTCCAGGTTCAGGCTCTAACACCCAGATCGCGCGAGCGGGTATTCGGTCACTTGGATTTTTTCTTTGCATTCAGGCGCTTTTCCAAGCGCTCCAAGGCTGCCAGCTCCTGAGCGTCGGCTGCCAGGGCTTCGGCGCTGCGGCGCTGCTGGTCGAACTGCTCGTAACGTTCATGTGCCACCTGTTTCATCTGCTCATGGCTGACGTTGCCAGCAGTACGCAGCAGTGGCTGTTCGTTGAAGGCCATGAAACTGTCGATGTATTGCCGCCAGTCGGCGAGTTGCAGGTGCTTGCGCTGTTCTGCACGTAGCTCGGCAAAATCCAGGAACATACCGACCAGGCGGTTGAGTTGTTCCAGTTCTTCGGCGTCAAGGTAGTTCTTGGCTACTACCACGTCGGCCTTTCGCACCCGGTCACCTTTGAAACTGAGTAGGTTCATATTGGGTTCGCTGGCATCGGCTCTTCTCACGATCAGCTCGGCTGCAGTGTGACCGGTAACGGCGAAGAACAGCTTGTTCTGCACTTCGGCAAACAGTTTGGCAGTGTCCTGCTCGTTGGCGCGGTAATCCTCGGCCAGGGTAAAGAGGTCACGCACTTTCTGATAGAAACGCTTCTCCGAGGCTCGTATGTCACGGATGCGCTTGAGCAGTTCATCGAAGTAGTCCCAGCGCGGCTCCCTCAGTCGGGCGTCGTCCATCACGAAGCCTTTCTGCAGGTACTCACCCAAGGTTCGAGTGGCCCACTGGCGGAACTGAGTGCCGCGCGTGGAGCGTACGCGGTAGCCCACGGCAATGATCATCGGCAGTGCGTAGAGGCGGGTCAGGTAATCTTTGCCATCGGCGGCAGTAGTAAACTTCTGGTTTACAACTGCCTCTTCAGCCAGCTCCCCATCAGTGATAACGGCTTGAATGTGCTTGCCGATATTCTGCTTGCTGGTCTGATAGAGCTCAGCCATTTCCAGTTGCGTCAACCAGACCTGACCATCCATTTCTCGCAGCGAGAACTGCGCCAGGCCGTCTTCCGTGCTGTAGAGAATCAGGTCGCTATTTGCCATATCAACCACTCACCTCCGGTTCATCCGTAAACGATGTTCACTACCAAGGGGTTTGGCGTGTAGCTGCATTTACTACCGCAGAACGCCCAACGCTATAAGACGCTTGCGTCTGTGGGCAACAAAAACGCAGAAGCCCGCACACTGGCGGGCTTCTAAAATGGCGCACTCGGCGGGATTCGAACCCACGACCCCTGCCTTCGGAGGGCAGTACTCTATCCAGCTGAGCTACGAGTGCGTTGCGGGGCGCAATCATACGCATCTCGGCGGTTAGCGTCCATTCTGCATGAGTGTGCATTATTCAGAACGGACTTTACACTTTCTGGCTGCCAGAACCTGTATTTCAGAAGTTTCTGCCATTATTTTAAGGTTTTTGCCCGGCCACCTATTGCCCTTTACCCCTGCCGATCCTAGGATTCGTTTGAGATTTCAAACGGCGTGTTCAGTCATTCTGAACCCTCGCACGTTCAACGGCTCTGAATCCATTACCAGGTCCCGCACGGCTCCTTTTCGGCCTTGCGGGCTCTGCCCGTGACTCCAACGACTTACGCCGACGCCCGGGTGTCGGAACTGAAGGAGACTGCCATGCAACTGAAAGACCCCCAGCTGCTGCGCCAACAGGCTTATATCGATGGCCAGTGGTTGGACGCCGACAGCGGTCAGACCATTGCCGTGAACAACCCGGCCACTGGCGAGATCATCGGCCACGTTCCGAAGATGGGCCGCGCCGAGACCCGCCGCGCCATCGAGGCTGCCGAGAAGGCGCTGCCGGCCTGGAGTGCGCTGACCGCCAAGGAGCGTGCGAACAAGCTGCGCCGCTGGTTCGAACTGCTGATGGAAAACCAGGATGATCTGGGCCGCCTGATGACCCTGGAGCAGGGCAAGCCGCTGGCCGAAGCCAAGGGTGAAATCGCCTACGCCGCCTCCTTCATCGAGTGGTTCGCCGAAGAAGCCAAACGCGTATACGGCGACGTGATCCCCGGCCATCAGCCGGACAAGCGCCTGATCGTGATCAAGCAGCCGATCGGCGTCACCGCAGCCATCACCCCGTGGAACTTCCCCGCCGCGATGATCACCCGCAAGGCCGGCCCGGCGCTGGCCGCCGGTTGCACCATGGTGATCAAGCCCGCTTCGCAGACCCCGTTCTCCGCCCTGGCCCTGGTTGAGCTGGCCGAGCGCGCCGGTATTCCGAAAGGTGTGCTGAGCGTGGTCACCGGCAGCGCCGGTGAAGTGGGTGGCGAGCTGACCAGCAACCCCATCGTGCGCAAGCTGTCCTTCACTGGTTCGACCGAGATCGGTCGTCAGCTGATGGCCGAGTGCGCCCAGGACATCAAGAAGGTGTCGCTGGAGCTGGGCGGCAACGCACCGTTCATCGTCTTCGATGACGCCGACCTGGATGCCGCAGTCGAAGGCGCGCTGATCTCCAAGTACCGCAACAACGGCCAGACCTGCGTCTGCGCCAACCGCATCTACGTGCAGGACGGCGTCTACGATGCCTTTGCCGAGAAACTGATCGCTGCCGTGGGCAAGCTGAAGATTGGCAACGGTCTGGAAGACGGCACCACCACCGGTCCGCTGATCGACGAGAAGGCCGTGGCCAAGGTCCAGGAGCATATCGAGGATGCCGTGGGCAAAGGCGCCAAGCTGGCCCTGGGCGGCAAGCCGCATGCCCTGGGTGGCACCTTCTTCGAGCCGACCATTCTGCTCGACGTGCCGAAAACCGCTGCTGTGGCCAAGGAAGAGACCTTCGGCCCGCTGGCGCCGCTGTTCCGCTTCAAGGACGAGGCCGAAGTGATCGCCATGGCCAACGATACCGAGTTCGGCCTGGCGTCCTACTTCTATGCCCGTGATCTGGGCCGCGTGTTCCGCGTGGCCGAGGCGCTGGAGTACGGCATGGTGGGTATCAACACCGGCCTGATCTCCAACGAAGTCGCGCCGTTCGGCGGCGTGAAAGCGTCCGGCCTGGGCCGCGAAGGGTCCAAGTACGGGATCGAGGACTACCTCGAGATCAAGTACATGTGCCTGGGCGGCATCTGATTCGGAAATCTGCTGGTTTCCAAGACGGGGCAAGGTGCGAAAGAGCGTGCGGCGCCCCGGTTGTAAGTCGTAACCCTATTGAGTCCCTCGCGGGCTCGGTTCAGTCGATCATCGCATGCTGAACCGACCTCCCGCCGGGGACGACCATGAGGACACCATGAGCAAGACCAACGAATCCCTGCTGCAACGCCGTGCCGCCGCCGTACCGCGCGGTGTCGGCCAGATCCACCCGATCGTCGCCGAGCGCGCCGAGAACGCCACCGTATGGGACGTCGAAGGCCGCGAGTACATCGACTTCGCCGGCGGTATCGCCGTGCTGAACACCGGCCACCTGCATCCGAAGGTGATCGCTGCCGTTCAGGAGCAACTGACCAAGCTGACCCACACCTGCTTCCAGGTGCTGGCCTACGAGCCCTACATCGAGCTGTGCGAAGAGATCGCCAAGCGCGTGCCGGGCAACTTCGCCAAGAAGACCCTGCTGGTCACCTCCGGCTCCGAAGCCGTGGAAAACGCCGTTAAGATCGCCCGTGCTGCCACCGGCCGCGCTGGCGTGATCGCCTTCACCGGCGCCTACCACGGCCGTACCATGATGACCCTGTCGCTGACCGGCAAGGTGGTGCCGTACTCCGCCGGCATGGGTCTGATGCCTGCTGGTGTGTACCGCGCCCAGGCGCCGTGCCCGCTGCATGGTGTGAGCGAGGACGAGTCCATCGCCAGCATCGAGCGCATCTTCAAGAACGACGCGCAGCCGCAGGACATTGCCGCGATCATCATCGAGCCGGTGCAGGGCGAAGGTGGTTTCTACGTCAACTCCCCGGCCTTCATGCAGCGCCTGCGCGCTCTGTGCGACCGGCACGGCATCCTCCTGATCGCTGACGAAGTGCAGACCGGCGCCGGCCGTACCGGTACCTTCTTCGCCACCGAGCAACTGGGCGTGGTGCCGGATCTGACCACCTTCGCCAAGTCCGTTGGTGGCGGCTTCCCGATTTCCGGCGTGTGCGGCAAGGCCGAGATCATGGACACCATTGCCCCCGGTGGCCTGGGTGGCACCTATGCCGGTAGTCCGATTGCCTGCGCCGCGGCCCTGGCCGTGCTCAAGGTGTTCGATGAAGAGAAGCTGCTGGAGCGTTCCAAAGCCGTGGGCGAGAAGCTCAAGGCGGGCCTGAAGACCATCGCCGAGAAGCACAAGGTGATCGGTGACGTGCGTGGCCTGGGCTCGATGGTCGCCATCGAGCTGTTCGAAGGCGGCGACCACAGCAAGCCAGCTGCCGAGCTGGTTGGCAAGATCGTCGCCCGTGCGCGCGACAAGGGCCTGATCCTGCTGTCGTGCGGTACCTACTACAACGTCATCCGTTTCCTGATGCCCGTCACCATTCCTGACGCGCAACTGGAAAAAGGCATCGCCATCGTCGCCGAGTGCTTCGACGAACTGGCCTGAGCCGGAAGCTGGGCACGCGCCTGCGTGCTCATGAAGAGACCCGCCTTGTGCGGGTCTTTTTTTGCCTGAAATTGGCTATTCGGTTGACGGGGTAAAATGATCGTTTTACCTTGGTCTTCATGAATATAGACACGAAGCTCATATCTGCAGCCGAAAATCTGTTCGACCGTCACGGCTTCAACGCAACCGGCATGGATCGCCTGGCCCAGGCCGCCGGCATGTCCAGCCGGACGTTGTACAAGCACGCCGGCAGCAAGAATGAACTCATCGCGGCGGTGCTGATGACCCGTGGCCAGCGCTTCCTGCAACGTCTTGAGGTAGACAGCGTCGAGGCGCTGTTCGATGCATTGGCAGGCTGGATGGGTGAAGAGGGGGCGCGTGGATGCCTGTTCCTGCGCGCGCAAGGTGAGATCGGCAGCGCCGTGCCGGAAATCACCGAAGCGGTCGCCGCGTACAAGGCACGCTTCAGTGAAACGGTTGGGCAGATCCTCGCCCGGCAAATGGGCCCTGGCGTGGATGATGAGCTGATCGAGCAAATCGTCGTGCTCTTCGAGGGGGCGACAGCCGCTGCCGGTTATCGCGGCATAGCGGCGGTGGATACCGCGCGCAGGGCGGCGACGACGCTGGTCGAACGGGCGCGGGCATGAGTCGTGAGTTCTATCTCGGCGCAACGGGCTTCGGCCTGATCGCCGTGTGCTACGGCTTTGCTCGTTTCGCCTTCGGCTTGTTCCTGCCGCAGATCGATGCGGATCTCGCCCTGACGGATGCCATGGGCGGGCTGATCGCCGGTGGCTCGTTTCTGGGCTACTGCCTTGCCATCGTCGTGGCCGCGCAGCTGACCGAACGCATGGGGGCGCGTACCGTTGCCGTCGTGGCCGCGCTGATTGCGGCCTTGGGCATGCTGGGTATTGCCCTGGCGCCTTCTGCGGCGTGGCTTGCCGCTGCGGTTCTGTTGGCCGGTGTGAGTACTGGATTGGCGTCACCGCCCATGGCGGCCGCTGTGGCTGTGATCGTTCAGCCACAGCGGCAGGACGCCAGCAATACCCTGATCAATGCCGGCACCAGTGCCGGTGTGATCCTGTCCGCTCCCGTCGCCCTTATGATCGGCGGTGAATGGCGCCTGGCCTACGGCGTCTTCGCTGCTACGGCATGTGTGCTCGCGGTGTTGGCAGCTCGCCATGTCCCGCATACGGCCTGCTCACGCAGTCAGGCTGATGCCGGTCGACCTCCGTTCAGTGCGGCGCTCAGGCGCCTGGTGGTCGCTTCTTTGCTGATGGGCGCAGCGAGCACGGCGCTGTGGTCGTTCGGCAGCCAGATCGTGTCGTGGCGTCTGGGCTGGGAAGGCGCCGGGGCGGGGTTGCTCTGGATGGTCATCGGCGTCGCCGGCATCGCTGGCGCAGGTGCTGGCAGCCTGATCGCCAAGCTGGGTGTCGACCGGGCGCATCGATCGTGTCTGGGCGCATTGGCGTTCGCTATCGTCCTGGTCGGTATTGGCAGCACGGCGACCATGGTGCTTGTAGGCGGCGCGCTGTTTGGTGCGGCCTACATCACCTTGAGTGGCATCTATCTGGTCTGGGGTGTTTCGGCGCTGCCTGAACGGCCCGCGACCGGGCTGACGGTCGCCTTTCTCAGTATCGCCATCGGCCAGACGCTGGGAGCTCCTGTGTTTGGCGGGCTGGCGAGTTGGCTGAGCATGGATTACGCCATTGCCCTGTTCGCGCTGCTGGCGCTGACTTCCGGAACGATGCGTTCGACCGCCTCGGCAGCGGCGCTCGTGCGCTGAAGCTTTTGATGCGCAGAAAAAGGCCCGCGCTAGGCGGGCCAAAGGGTGACAAGCAACAACAGGATTCGGTGAGCCCGGAACCAGTCCGTAAGGCTCGGGATCAGGTGCTTACTTGGACTCGAAGATCACGTAGACCTTGCGGCAGGCCTCGAGTACTTCCCAGGTGCCGGAAAAACCGGCAGGAATCACGAAGCGGTCGCCGGCGCGTACGGTCTTGGCGTTGCCGTCGGCGTCACGCAGCACGGACACGCCCTGGAGAATCTCGCAGTACTCGTGCTCGGTGTAGCTCACCGTCCACTGACCCACGGCGCCTTCCCAGATGCCGGTGCTGAACTGACCACAGGGGCTGCTGTAGTGGTTGCGCACGCTTTGCTCCGGGTCGCCCTTGAGCACTTTTTCCGGCGCTGGGCGATAGTGTTCGGCGGCCGTGCCGGCCTGAGCGAAGTCGACGATCTGTTCGATGTTCATCTGGCTGTTCCATGGTGTCGGTGGCGGCAACCGCGCGACCATAGGGCCTTCGCGGGAAAGTCGTGGCAACAGTCTATGTTTAAAAAAACGAACATGACAAGGGCTTTTGCCGGTCTATGTCAAAAATATTGAAAAGCCACAGCCCTCTGGTTTAGTGTGTCAGACAGGATTTGGCCAGCGATCTGGCCTTGCAGAATTATTGACAGTGCGCGCCCTCGCGGACGCCGCTTCCACCCATTGAGAGGATGCCGGAATGACTAGCCTGACTCGTGCCGACTGGGAACAGCGTGCCAAGACCCTGACCATCGAAACCCGTGCGTTCGTACACGGTGAGTACCGCGCCGCCGAGTCTGGCGCTACCTTCGAATGCATCAGCCCGGTCGACGGCCGCCTGCTTGGCATGGTGGCCAGCTGTGACCAGGCTGACGCTGACGTGGCGGTCAAGGATGCCCGCGCCACCTTCGAATCCGGTGTGTGGTCGCGCATGGCCCCGGCCAAGCGCAAGAAGGTGATGATCCGCTTCGCCGAGCTGATCGAAGAGCATGGTCAGGAGTTGGCCCTGTTGGAAACCCTCGACATGGGCAAGCCGATCAGCGACTCGCTGAGCATCGACGTCGGCAGCGCCGCCAACGCTATCCGCTGGAGCGGCGAGGCCATCGACAAGATCTACGATGAAGTCGCCGCCACCGCCCATGACGAGCTGGGCCTGGTCACCCGCGAGCCGGTCGGAGTGGTCGCCGCCATCGTGCCGTGGAACTTCCCGCTGCTGATGACCTGCTGGAAGCTTGGCCCGGCGCTGTCCACTGGTAACTCGATCATCCTCAAACCGTCCGAGAAGTCGCCGCTGACCGGTATCCGCATCGCCCAGCTGGCCATCGAGGCCGGCATTCCGGCGGGCGTGTTCAACGTGCTGCCAGGCTTCGGCCACACCGTCGGCAAGGCCCTTGCTCTGCACATGGACGTCGACACCCTGGTGTTCACCGGTTCGACCAAGATCGCCAAGCAACTGATGATCTACGCTGGCGAGTCGAACATGAAGCGCGTCTGGCTGGAAGCAGGCGGCAAGAGCCCGAACATCGTCTTCGCTGACGCGCCGGACCTGCAGGCCGCTGCCGAAGCGGCTGCCAGCGCCATTGCCTTCAACCAGGGCGAAGTCTGCACCGCCGGTTCGCGCCTGCTGGTGGAGAACGCCATCAAGGACACCTTCGTGCCCATGGTGGTCGAGGCGATCAAGGCCTGGAAGCCGGGCAACCCGCTGGACCCGGCGACCAACGTCGGTGCACTGGTCGACACCACGCAGATGAACAATGTGCTGAGCTACATCCAGGCCGGCCATGACGACGGCGCCAAGCTGGTGGCCGGCGGCAAGCGCGTGATGGAAGAAACGGGCGGCACCTACGTCGAGCCGACCATCTTCGACGGCGTGAACAACGCCATGCGCATCGCCAAGGAAGAGATCTTCGGCCCGGTGCTGTCGGTGATTGGTTTCGATGACCAGGACGAGGCCATCGCCATCGCCAACGACACCATCTATGGCCTGGCTGCAGCGGTATGGACCAGCAACCTGTCGCGTGCCCACCTGGTCGGCAAGGCGCTGCGCGCCGGCAGCGTGTGGATCAACCAGTACGATGGCGGTGACATGACCGCGCCGTTCGGTGGCTTCAAGCAGTCCGGCAACGGCCGCGACAAGTCGCTGCACGCGTTCGACAAGTACACAGAGCTGAAGTCCACCTGGATCAAACTGTAGCGGCAGCGGGGCGATCTCCTGGTCGTCGGCCATACGGCGTTGCGTCCTCGCTTTCAATGCTCACGTACTGCAGTACGCTGCGCTTGAAAGCTCCGGGGCGCCTTGTCTGGCCTTAGGCCAGAAGATCTTTTTCGGCGCTGAATTTGGCCGGAAATCTATTTTGAAGGAGAGTCTTCTGGCTCTCCTGAGGTCCGCCCTTCGGGGCCGGCTCCCTGTGAGCCACACCTGCGGCCGGGTTTCCTTAGGGAGGTCCGGCCGTTTTGTTTGGTTATGGATCAATACCGTATGAGATCCAGCCGTTGCCACCGAGCGTGCGATGGCCTGGATTCGTAGGGTGTGCCGCGCGCACCAGCCATTTCTCACCTTGAGCAGAGGTGGGTGGTAAGCCCAGGTGCGCACGGCGCACCCTACGCCTTGCTCCAAGCCGCGCAGGCAACACAGGGTCGGAGCATTTTTTGTTTCAGAGCCACGACATAAAGGAGTCTGGCAATGCGTTGGGGCACCTATTTCGCCGTCTGTGCGGCGGTCATCAGCATCGGTCTGGCACTGGGCGTGACCATGCCGCTGGTTTCGCTGCGCCTGGAAAGCTGGGGCTACGACTCCTTCGCCATCGGCGTGATGGCGGCGACTCCGGCTGTCGGCGTGCTGCTCGGTGCGTTGCTGGCCGGGCGTCTGGCGGCGCGCTTGGGCACCACCGTGCTGATGCAGCTGTGTCTGCTGCTGGGTGCGATATCGGTGGCGGGGCTGGCGCTGGTGCAGAACTACGCGGTCTGGGTGGGGCTGCGCCTGTTCATCGGTGTGGCCCTGACCGTGGTGTTCATCCTCGGTGAAAGCTGGATCAACCAGCTGGCGGTGGAGAAGTGGCGTGGTCGCCTGGTGGCGTTGTACGGCACCGGTTATGCCCTCAGTCAGCTCAGTGGCCCGCTGCTGCTGACGGCGCTCGGTACGGCCACCGATGCCGGTTTCTGGACGGGCGTGTGCCTGCTGATCGGCGGCTCGCTGGTTCTGCTAGGGCGTACCGGCGCACCCAAGGTGGATGCGCACAGCGCTTCTGGGCGCGGCCTGCTGGTGTTCTGCCGCAAGCTGCCAGCGATTGCCTGGGCGGTGATGTTGTTCGCTGCCTTCGAAGCGATGATGCTGACCCTGCTACCGATCTACGGGCTGCGTCAGGGCTTCACTCAGGAGGTGGCGCTGTTCATGGTCAGCGTGGTGGTGGTCGGCGATGCGGTGCTGCAGCTGCCCATCGGCTGGCTGGCTGACCGCATGTCGCGGCAGTTGCTGTTCCGTGGTTGCGGCATCGTGCTGCTGGTGTCCAGCCTGGCGATTCCGCCGTTGTTGCATACGCCAGTGATCTGGCCGGTGCTGGTGGCCTTCGGTGCCAGCGCGGGCGGTCTGTTCACCCTGTCGCTGATCATGATCGGCGAGCGTTACCGCGACGACGAACTGGTGCGCGCCAATGCCCATGTCGCCCAGTTGTGGGGCCTAGGCTGCCTGATCGGGCCACTCACCACAGGTGCCGTCAGCCAGTGGCTGAGCGGCCATGCGCTGCCGCTGATGATGGCTACTGGCGCCTTCGTGTTCATCATCCTGGCGAGCAAGCGCGGGGCCTTCAGCGAGATGGAAGCGGCGCGTTCCTGAACCGGCTCAGCGCCACTGCCCGAGATCCTGCGTGTGCTGCAGGTCGGCCTCTTCGATCAGCTCGGCGATGGTCGCGCCGATCTGCTTCACCGCCGCTTCGATCGTTGTGCTGGGCGGCTCGGCGTAGTTGAGTCGGATGCAGTTACGGTACTTGCCGGCCGCCGAGAAGATGCTGCCCGGCGCGATCTGGATCTTGTGCGGCAGCAGGGCGCGGTTGAGCTTCTGGCTGTCGAAACCCTGGGGCATCTCCACCCACAGCATGAAACTACCCTGCGGGCGGCTGACCCGGGTGCCAGCCGGGAAATAGCGGCTGACCCAATCCACCATCAGGTCGCGGCTGCGCAGGTACTGCGCCCGCATGCGCCGCAGATGCGGTTCGTAGTGCCCGTCCTTGAGGAACTCGGCCAAGGCCAGCTGCGGTAGCTGCGCGGTGCTGCCGGTGCCCAGGTACTTCATGTGTACCACCTGCTCCAGATAGCGCCCTGGAGCGATCCAGCCGACGCGCAGGCCCGGCGCCAGGGTCTTGGAGAAGGAGCTGCAGAACAGTACGCGGCCGTCCTCATCGAAGGACTTGATGCTGCGCGGGCGTGGGTAGCTGTAGGCGAGCTCGGCGTAGACGTCGTCCTCGATGATGGCCACGTCGAAGCGCTGCGCCAGGGCGACCAGGGCGCGCTTGTTGGCGTCGGGCATGATGTAGCCAAGCGGGTTGTTGCAGTTGGGCGTGAGCTGGATGGCCTTGATCGGCCACTGCTCCAGGGCCATTTCCAGGGCGTCGAGGTTGATTCCGGTGAGCGGGTCGGTGGGTAATTCCAGCGCCTTCATGCCGAAGCCCTTGAGCGCCTGCATCACGCCGTGGAAGCTCGGCGAGTCGACCGCAACGATATCGCCGGGCTGGCAGATGGCGCGCACCGCCGCCGACAGCGCCTCGTGGCAACCGGTGGTGACTACCAGATCTTCGGCCTCCAGCTGGCAGCCGGAGTCGAGCATCAGCCTGGCGATCTGTTCGCGCAGGCGGATGTCACCGCGAATGCCGCCATAGGTGAGCACGTCCGGGTCCTGCCGACGCGCCTGGCGTGACAGGTTGCGCAGCAGCGGTTTCAGCGTCGGGCCGCTGATGTCCGGACGACCGCGGCCCAGCTGCAGCATGTCGTGCTGCGGTGAGCTGCTGATCAGCTCCAGCACGTGATCCCACTGCGAAACTTCCACCGGCCTCTGCGCCGCGCGACTGATCTGCGGCAGCGCGGGCATTTGTCGCCCCAGCGGTACGAAGTAGCCGGACTTCGGCCGCGGCGAGGCCAGGCCCATGTCCTCCAGGTGACGGTAGGCCTGTTGCACAGTGCTGAGGCTGACGCCGTGCTCCTGGCTCAGGCTGCGTACCGACGGCAGGCGGTCGCCGGGGCGGTACAGACCCTGCTCGATGCGGGTGCCGAGCAGTTCGGCCAGATTCAGATAGAGCGTCATGGCAGTCGTCCGGTTCGTCCAGGGTGTATTAACTGAGACCAGTACAGATCAGCGCGAAAATTCCCATTCAGGGGAAAATGTGCGGAATCTGTATGGAGTTAATAAGAGTTTTTTGGATCTGTCATGACTTTTCTTCTGACGGCATTCTGATCTCCCATGACAGAAGACAACGGGAGAACAGCCATGACCGGGTTCAGCAATACAGATTTCGTAGCACTAGGTGAGGCCGTGCGGATTACGAGGCACAAGGGCGAGGTTCGCTACTTCGGCCGCGACTGGCCGGCCTTCTGGCGGCGCCTGAACACTCGTCGCGTGCTGCTCAAGCTCAACGACCAGCAACTGCGCGACATCGGCCTCAGCCGCGCCCAGGCCGAGCGCGAGGCGAGTCGACCGTTCTGGACGTTATGAATGAGACCCTGCCAGGTTGAGACTGGGAGATCTTGATGGTTCCGCTGAACGACTTGCTGCTGTTTGCCGGTGCAGCGCTGCTGATGGTGCTGACGCCGGGCCCCAACATGATCTACCTGATCTCGCGCTCCATTTGCCAGGGGCGCAAGGCCGGCGTGATCTCGCTGCTGGGTGTCATCCTGGGCTTTGTCGTGCACATGTTTGCCGCGGCGCTGGGCATCACGGCCCTGTTTCTGGCGATTCCCGTTGCCTATGACCTGCTCAAATGGGCGGGGGCAGCCTACCTGCTTTATCTCGCCTGGCAGGCTGTCCGGCCCGGTGCACGATCACCTTTCGAAGCCCGGCAACTGCCAGCAGACCCACCCTCGCGGCTGCTGCTGATGGGGTTTCTGACCAATGTGCTGAATCCGAAGATCGCCGTGTTCTACCTGTCGATCTTCCCGCAGTTCGTATCGCCTGAGCATGGCTCGGTATTCCAGCAGAGCATCCTGCTCGGGCTGACCCAGATCAGCGTCAGCTTTACGGTCAATCTGCTCATCGCACTGTTCGCCGGCAGCCTGTCGGCGTGGCTGGTGGGCAGGCCACGCTGGCTGGTCGCGCAGCGCTACGTGATGGGCGGTGTGCTGGCCGGGTTGGCGGTGCGCCTGGTTTCCGAGCAGCGCAAGGTCACGTCCTAGCGCCCGACACGGATACATGTCGGTGCTCTGCGGTGGGGTACGCACCAGTTTTCGGGGACTGCCGTTATGGAGGCTGTAAGCCCGGATTGCATTTGAGCCTGGGTAGTGAGACGGCTTTGGTGGTTTTATGGATTGGCATTTGCTGTTGTTGTTTTCTGCGGCCTTCACGGGCGCAGTTGCCGTGCCTGGGCCGAACGTTGCGTTTGCGGTTGCGCAGGCGCTCAAGCACGGAGTCAGAGCAACGTTGCCCGGCGCATTCGGCTTTGGATTGGCGACAGCCGTCCACGCTATCGTGGTGCTGTTGGGCGTCGGTTTGCTTATCCAAGACAACCGTTGGGTGCTGACTTATTTGCGCTGGGGCGGGGGGATCTATCTTGCCTCCCTCGCGTTCGGGGCCTTCTTCACGACGTCCGGATCAAGCGACGCCAAGACGGAAATGTCGAGCCAAAGGAAGATGTTTGCCGATTCGTTTCTCGTCTCCTTGACCAACCCCAAGGGGTGGCTGGCAAGCCTGCTCATCTACCCCAGTTTCATCAGTCCATATTTTTCGTACACCATCCAGGCTGTTGCCCTGAGTCTGACGGCGATGGTCATTTCGCTGTCGATCTATGGCGGGTACATGTTTCTCGCCCACAAGGCGCGTGCGGCTTTAGACAACAAAGCCGCGCTCAACAAAGTCACTGGTGTGATTTACGCAGCGGTTGCGTTGTGTCTGGTTCTACTTCCATATTGAGCGCCCGCAATCAACGGCGCCTCATCGATCACGGCACTACAGCAGCTCTTTCAATCGATGCCAGGCCATTCCCAGTGCCAGCAGCGGCGAGCGCAGGTGTTTGCCGCCGGGGAAGGTCATGTGCGGCACCTGGGCGAACAGGTCGAAGCCGCGGCTTTCCTGGCCGGCGATGGCCTCGGCGAGCAGCTTGCCGGCCAGGTGCGTGGCGTTGACGCCGTGCCCGGCATAAGCCTGGGCGTGGAACACATTGGGCTGATCCTTGAGTCGGCCGATCTGCGGCAGGCGGTTGGCGCCGATGCCGATCATCCCGCCCCATTGGTAGTCGATGCGCACATCGGCCAGTTGCGGGAACACCTTGAGCATCTTCGGCTTCATGTAGCCAGCGATATCGGCCGGATCGCGCCCGGAATAGTGGCAGGCACCACCGAACAGTAGGCGGCGGTCAGCGGAGAGTCGGTAATAGTCGACTGTCACGCGCTGGTCGCACAGCGCCATGTTCTGCGGAATCAGTTGCCGCGCCTGCTCTTCGGAAAGTTGCTCGGTGGCGATGATGTAGCTGCCGGCCGGTAGCACCTTACCGCTGAGGGTCGGGTTGAGGCCGTTGATGTAGGCATTGCAAGCCAGCACCAGGTACTTGGCGCGCACCTGGCCATTGGCGGTGTGCACGCGCACCTCGCTGCCGTAGTCGATACGTGTCACCGGAGAGTCTTCGAACAGCTGCACGCCGAGCGATTGGGCGGCAGCGGCTTCGCCGAGCGCCAGGTTGAGCGGGTGCAGGTGGCCCGAGCCCATGTCGATCATGGCACCGTGATAGTTGTCGGAGCCGACCACTTCATGGATGCGCTCCTTCGGCACCATGCGCAGTTCGTGACGATAGCCGAGGCTTTCCAGCTCGGCCTTGTCTTCGGCGAAGCCTTCCATGTGCGCCGGCTTGTTGGCCAGGTCGCAGTAGCCCCAGGTCAGATCGCAATCGATCTGGTACTGGGCGACGCGTGCGCGCACGATCTCCACCGCCTCCAGGCCCATCAGCTTGAACTGACGCACGCCGTCCTTGCCGACCACCGATTCGAACTGTTCGACATCATGGCCAACGCCGCGAATCAGCTGCCCGCCGTTGCGCCCGCTGGCGCCCCAGCCGATCTTGCGCGCTTCCAGCAGCGCCACCGACAGGCCTTTCTGGGCCAGCTCAATGGCGGTGTTCAGGCCGCTGAAACCGCCACCGACGATGCACACGTCCACCTGCAGCTCACCGCCCAGGGGCGGGTAGGCCTGCTGGCGATTGACGCTGGCGGCGTAATAGGAAGCGGCATGCTGCGGGCTGTGGACGGGCTGGTGAACGCGGGCGTTCATGTGCGAAATCCTGATTTTGTTGTGTGGAAAATTCAACGCAGCATAAGCGCGTGATCCGTCCGGCGCCAAGAGGCCAGCGGAAAAAAGCGGGATTTCCCGCTAGGTGTCGCGGGATCGCCAAGGTCGTGCGCATCACGCTCTCGCAACAGTTCCCGGATTGCATCCGGGCTACGCCTGGTTTGCTGGGGCGCTGTAAACTGCCAACTTCGTATCAGGGCGCCCGAGCATGAGCTGCACCGACCGCAAGATCGACCACCTGCGCCGCCAGATCCCGCGCTTCGACTGTGTGCCCGGTTGCCACGATTGTTGCGGGCCGGTCACGGCTTCGTCCGAGGAGCTGGCGCGCCTGCCGGTGAAAAGCGAGGCCGAGCATGACGCGGCGCTGGCCGAGTACAACTGCGTGCACCTGGGGCCCAATGGTTGCGAGGTGTACGACCAGCGCCCGCTGATCTGCCGCCTGTTCGGCACCACACCCAATCTCCCCTGCCCACATGCCCGTGGACCGGAGCAGCCGATCGCGCCTGCGGTCGAGCGTCAGGTACACCGCCTGATCGCCACGACGCGGCAGCGGTTGGTGTAGGGGACGGCACGAGCCTCACCCTGCTGGGGAGGTGTGCTGCACCGGTCCATTGGTTTAACGACCAGCTACTTTAAGCCTGTTCTGCCCCTGTGTTTTCAGACTGTGCAGTAGAGCGTATCCAGTCCCTGACGGCGGTAATGGCCGGGTTGGCGTCATGGCGTGGCGGCCAGACCAGCCAGTAGGCATAGTCGTTGGAGATCCGCTGCTCCGGGCAGGGCATCACCAGCCGCCCGGCGCGCAGGTCTGCCGCAGCCAGAAACAGCCGTCCCAGTGCGACGCCCTGCCCATCGGCGGCGGCCTGAAGAGCGATGGCGGAATCGGTCAGGTTCAGTCCAGCTGGCACCGGTAGATCCGGGTAGCCGGCGGCACTGAACCAACGCCCCCAATTCCCTTTCGGCGTGTCGTGCAGCAGGCGATGGCGTAGCAGGTCTGGTGGTGTGCAGGAAGCGGGCAGGGCCTCGCGTAGGGCTGGGCTGCACAGCGGGGTCAGGGTTTCGGTGGCCAGCAGGGCGCTGTTCAGGCCGGGCCAGCCACCGGGGCCGGATCGCAGGCCAAGGTCGAAGCGAGTGTCCCTGCCGTCCCACAGGTCGGCTGTGGTGGTCAATTGCAGGTCAATCTCTGGGTGGGCGGCCTGAAAGGCGGGAAGGTGCGGCACCAGCCAGCGTGCGGCAAGCGACGGCAGAACGGTTACCCGCACTGGGCCATTGGCCGGGCGGCGAGCAGTGGCGCTGGCGGCAGCGATACGTTCCAGCGCCGGGGTCAGCTCAGCCAGGTAGGTGGCTCCGGTGGGTGTCAAGGCCAGCACCCGGCCACGGCGCTCGAACAGCGGTTGGCCCAGCCACTCTTCCAGCAGGCGCACCTGATGGCTGATGGCGGCCTGCGTCACCGCCAGTTCGTCGGCAGCACGGGTGAAATGCAGGTGGCGGGCGGCAGCTTCGAACGCGCGGACGGCCCCCAGTGGCGGCAGACGGCGCATGGGTCTTCCATTAGCTATATTTATCCAATGCCCGAGATTAGATCATTTCCCCGCTGCTGCAAACGCCGGTTAACTCCCTGAAATCGATTAGGAAATGGGAGGTTGTGATGTCGCCGGAGCTTGTCGCGGTTTTTCTCGGGTATGCGGTGCCGATGGTGATCAGTCCTGGGCCAGGGAACACGGTGCTGGCGCTGTCCGGGGCGCGTTTCGGGTTGAAGGGCACCGGCCCGTTCTGGCTGGGGTTTGAAATCGGCAATGTTCTGTTATGCCTGCTTTATGGGCTCGGTTTTGGGGCGCTGCTATTGCAGTACCCGCAAAGTCATAAGGTGATGCTGTGGGCGGGGGCGGCCTATGTACTGTATCTGGCCTGGGGATTCTTCCGCTCTGCCGCACCTGGCAAGAAGGCCCAGACGGTGGAGCGCATGGGGATGGTCAGCGGCATCGTTGCCGTGCTGCTGAACGTCAAGATCCACTCGATGGTGGCAGTGATGTTTGCCCAGTTCCTGCGGCCGGATCGAGCATTGGGCCCGCAGGTGGCGGTGCTGACCGGAGCTTTCCTGCTGGTGGGGATCATTTGTCACTTTCCCTGGATATATGGCGGGCAAGTGATTCTCGGACGGTTTACATCAGACCAATCCCTACGAATACAGGGCTTTGTCTTCGGTGGTTTGATGGTGGCAGTGGCGGTCTACATGGTTTTGGGTTGAGCCCCGCGTGGCCCTTCAGTCGCCGTCTTAGGCTGATGGCTCCCACGCTCTGCGTGGTAGCCCCTGCGGTGGCGCTCCGCGCCACGACTTGCCGCAGGTGGACGCAGAGCGTGGTGAGGACAACCACCCTGTAGGCGCGAGCAGAGCCCGTTCCTACAGGCTCACTCCGGCACCGGCAGGGCCAGCGATTCCTTAACCTCTTCCATGACGATATAGCTCTTCGACTCACGCACGTGCGGCAACTTGAGCAGGATGTCGCCTAGCAGCTTGCGGTAGCTGGCCATCTCGTTGATGCGCGCCTTCACCAGGTAGTCGAAGTCGCCGGATACCAGGTGGCATTCCAGCACGTGCGGAAGCTTGAGCACGGCACGGCGGAATTCCTCGAAGGTGTCGCCGGACTTGTAGTCCAGGCTGATCTCGACGAACACCAGCAGGTTGGCCTTGAGGTTCTGCGGGTTGAGGCGGGCGTGGTAGCCCATGATGATGCCCTCGCGCTCCAGGCGGCGTACGCGCTCGGTGCAGGGCGTGGTCGACAGGCCCACGCGCTCGCCCAGTTCGGTGAAGCTGATGCGCCCGTCCTCCTGCAGGATACGGAGGATGTTACGGTCGATCTTGTCCAGTTCACGACGGCTTTGATGCTGGGTTCTCATGGGGAATCCGCCTCTGCAAAACGGCTTTTTGCCAAGAATTCTCGCCAAATATAGCTGTGTATATGGTGAAAAGCACTGCACGGCTCTTCCTATACTGCGCCCATCGACAACAATGGCCTGTAACGCACGCGCCTTGGGCGCGGCGGGGAGAAAAACATGCGTGTTCTGGTTCTCGGCAGCGGTGTGATTGGTACCGCCAGTGCTTACTACCTCGCCCGTCAGGGTTTCGAGGTGGTGGTGGTCGACCGTCAGAACGGCCCGGCGCTGGAAACCAGCTTCGCCAACGCTGGCCAGGTTTCTCCGGGCTACGCTTCGCCCTGGGCCGCCCCGGGCGTGCCGCTGAAGGCCATCAAGTGGCTGCTGCAGAAACACGCGCCGCTGGCGATCAAGGCCACTGGTGACGTCGACCAGTACCTGTGGATGGCGCAGATGCTGCGCAACTGCACCGCCAGCCGCTATGCGATCAACAAGGAGCGCATGGTGCGCCTGTCCGAGTACAGCCGCGATTGCCTCGACGAGCTGCGCGCCGAGACCGGCATCGCCTACGAAGGCCGTCAGCTCGGTACCACCCAGCTGTTCCGCACCCAGGCCCAGGTCGATGCCGCTGCCAAGGACATCGCCGTGCTGGAAGCCTCCGGCGTACCCTTCGAGCTGCTCGACCGCGATGGCATCGCTCGCGTCGAGCCGGCCCTGGCTGGTGTCAAACACAAGCTGGCCGGTGCCCTGCGCCTGCCCAACGACCAGACCGGCGACTGCCAGATGTTCACCACCAAGCTGGCGGACATGGCCAAGGCGCTCGGCGTCGAGTTCCGTTTCGGCCAGAACATCCAGCGCCTGGACGCCGTGGGCGACCGTATCAACGGCGTGTGGATCGACGGCAAGCTGGAAACCGCCGACCGCTACGTGCTCGCTCTCGGCAGCTACAGCCCGCAACTGCTCAAGCCGCTGGGCGTGCGTGCGCCGGTGTATCCGCTCAAGGGTTATTCGTTGACCGTGCCTATCGTCAACGCCGACATGGCGCCGACCTCGACCATTCTCGACGAGACCTACAAGGTCGCCATCACTCGCTTCGATGGCCGTATCCGCGTCGGTGGCATGGCCGAGATCGCCGGTTTCGACCTGTCGCTCAACCCGCGTCGTCGCGAAACCCTGGAAATGATCACCGCCGACCTCTACCCGCAAGGCGGCGATCTGCAACGCGCCGATTTCTGGACCGGCCTGCGTCCGGCCACGCCTGACGGCACACCGATCGTGGGTGGCACCGCCTTCCGCAACCTGTTCCTCAACACCGGCCACGGCACCCTGGGCTGGACCATGGCCTGTGGCTCCGGTCGCCTGCTCGCCGACCTGATGGCCAACAAGCGCCCGCAGATCAGCGCCGACGGCCTGGATATCTCGCGTTACTCGCGCAAGGCGCGCGAAGTGCAAGCTGCACCGCAGCCACTGCGCACCTGATAGCCTTCGCGCTTTCGCAATTCAAGGAGCTTTAGCTTTATGTCGATTCAGCGCCTGCATGTGGCCAAACGCTACAGCGAAGTGGTGATCCACAACGGCACGATTTACCTCGCCGGCCAGTTGGCTGATGACTTCGACGGTGACATCCGCGAGCAGACCCGCCAGACCCTGGCCAACATCGACAAGATGCTGGCCGAAGGTGGCAGCGACAAGAGCAAGATTCTCTCGCTGACCATCTTCCTCAAGGACATGGCCGACTACGACGGCCTCAACGCCGAGTACGACGCCTGGGTCGCCGACGGCCATGCACCGGCCCGCGCCTGCGTCGAGGCGAAGATGTACAAGCCCGAAGTGCTGGTGGAAATGTGCGTGGTGGCTGCCGTCTGAGGCGGCCACAGCTTTTTGTTGCCTGCCATCCATGGCGGCAACCCTCCGGGCCGTCGCAAGCGACGTCAAAAAATTCTCCCGGAATTTTTTTGTGTTGGCTTTTCACCCGGCTCCCCCGCCGGGTTTTTTTTGAATGGCGACTTGTCGGCATGACCCCGGATTTCATCCGGGCTACGAAAAACCGTCGCCTCAGCGAATGATTGAGAGATAAACGACCATGCGTCCTGCCCGTGCCCTGATCGACCTCGATGCCCTGCGTCATAACTACCGCCTGGCCCGCGAACTGAGCGGCGCCCGTGCTCTGGCCGTGGTCAAGGCCGATGCCTACGGGCATGGCTCGGTGCGCTGTGCGCAGGCACTCGAAGCCGAGGCCGACGGCTTTGCCGTGGCCTGCATCGAAGAGGCGCTGGTACTGCGCGAAGCGGGCATTCGCGCGCCGATCCTGCTGCTCGAAGGCTTCTTCGAGGCTGATGAGCTGGCGCTGATCGACCAGCATGACCTGTGGTGCGTGATTCATGCGCAGTGGCAGATCGATGCGATCGAGCAGGCCCAACTGAGCAAGCCGCTGACCGCGTGGCTCAAACTCGACAGCGGCATGCACCGTGTCGGCCTGCACCCGGCCGATTATCAGCATGCCTATCGTCGCCTGCTGGCCAGCGGCAAGGTCAGCAAGATCGTGCTGATGAGCCACTTCGCCCGCGCCGACGAGCCCGAGTGCGAGCGCACGGCCGAGCAGTTGGCGGTGTTCCAGCAGGCTCGCGAAGGCCTGAGCGCCGAGGTCAGCCTGCGCAATTCGCCGGCCGTGCTTGGCTGGCCCCAGGTGCCGAGCGACTGGGTGCGCCCCGGCATCATGCTGTACGGCGCCACGCCGTTCGAACAGGCTCAGGAGCAGGCCGCGCGCCTGCAGCCGGTGATGACCCTTGAGTCGAAGGTCATCAGTGTGCGTGAACTGCCGACCGGCGAGCCGGTGGGTTATGGCGCGCGCTTCGTCGCCGAAAGGCCGACCCGCGTCGGTGTGGTCGCCATGGGCTATGCCGACGGCTATCCGCGCCACGCGCCGAGCGGCACGCCAGTGATGGTGGACGGTCAACTGACCCGCCTGATCGGCCGCGTGTCGATGGACATGCTGACCGTGGACCTGACCGATCTGCCACAGACCGGCCTTGGCAGCCATGTCGAACTATGGGGCAAGCAGGTGTTGGCCAGCGACGTGGCCATGGCGGCTGGTAGCATTCCCTATCAGATTTTCTGCAACCTGCGGCGGGTACCGCTGCTCTATCTCGGGGGCTGAGCTTGCCGTGTAGGCGAAGGGTGAACGCAAGTGTTGTAAATTCCGAACGCTATGCCATGATACGGACACTTTTCCGTCTCTTATCCCAAGGGGGATTCCAGCATTGGACGTCGGCGTTCGACTGCAATCGATTCGTAAGCTCAAAGGCCTATCCCAGCGTGAACTCGCCAAGCGGGCGGGCGTCACCAACAGCACCATTTCCATGATCGAGAAGAACAGTGTCAGCCCCTCGATCAGTTCGCTGAAAAAGGTGCTCGGCGGCATTCCCATGTCGCTGGTGGAATTCTTCTCGCTCGACATGGAGCAGGAGAACCAGACCCAGGTGGTCTATCGTGCCGCCGAACTGACCGATATCTGCAGTGGCGCCATCACCATGAAGCTGATTGGCAAGGCCCACCCGAGTCGCGCCATTTCCTTCCTCGACGAAACCTACCCGGCCGGCACCGACACCGGTGACGAAATGTACGCCCACGAAGGCGAAGAGGCTGGCATGCTGGTCGAGGGCAAGCTGGAGCTGACCGTTGGCAACGAGGTGTTCATCCTCGAACCGGGCGACAGCTATTACTTCGAAAGCAGCAAGCCGCATCGCTTCCGCAATCCGTTCGATGTACCGGCGCGGTTGATCAGTGCCACGACGCCAGCGAACTTCTGATCAATAACCCTGCGACAATATGGGTTGTTTCGGCCTGGCCTGCTTGCCGTTATACTGTCGCCCGCTCGCGAAACCGTGGCCGCGGGCGTGACTAGCCACGAAGAGGGTGTACCGTGAATCTGATGAAGAAAATGCTGGCAGTACCGGCTGCCGTATTGGCCCTGTGGGCAGTGACTGCTCAGGCCACGACCGATGAAGCTATCGCCGAGCGCCTCAAGCCTGTAGGCGAGGTGTGCATCATGGGCGAAGAGTGCAAGGGCGTCGAAACCGTCGCCGCATCCGCCGGTGGTGGTGCACGCACCGCTGACGACATCATCGCCAAGCATTGCAATGCCTGCCACGCCACCGGTGTGCTGGACGCGCCGAAGATCGGCGACACCGCTGCCTGGAAAGAGCGTGCCGACCACCAGGGCGGTCTCGACGGCATCCTGGCCAAGGCCATCTCCGGCATCAACGCCATGCCGCCGAAAGGCACCTGCGCTGATTGCTCGGACGACGAACTGCGTGAAGCGATCAAGAAGATGTCCGGTCTGTAAGACCTGTCTCTTCCCTGAAAAACCGCCCTCCGGGCGGTTTTTTCGTTTCTGGCGGCGGCATGCAACCATGCCGGTGGCTACACAGTCCAAGCTGCATTCGTCATGGATGTCGCGAGGAGCGTCAGATGCCGCACACCTGTACCCTCGAACAAGCCGTCGACCGCGTACTGAGCGAGATCGCCGGGCCGATTCATCTGGGTTTACCGCTCGGCCTGGGCAAGCCCAATCGCTGGGTCAACGCGCTGTATGCACGGGTGCGGGAGATGCCCGAGCGGCAACTGACCATCTACACCGCGCTGTGCCTGGCGCGTCCGCGTGCCGGCCAGGACTTGCAGCGGCGCTTTCTCGAACCTTTCGTCGACCGGGTCTACGGCGATTATCCCGAGCTGGATTTTCTCGCCGATCTGCACAGCGGCAACCTACCGGCCAACGTGCGCGTCGAGCAGTTCTTCTTCCAGCCCGGCAGCCTGCTCGAGTGCGAGCCGGCGCAGCAGGACTACATCAGCAGCAACTACAGCCATGTCGCCCGCGACCTCAATGCCAAGGGCCTGAATCTGGTCGCCCAACTGGTCGCCGTCGACGCCGCGCAGCCCGAGCATTTCAGCCTGAGCTGCAACCCGGACGTCACCCTCGATCTGCTGCCACTGCTGGACAAGCGCCGCAAGGCTGGCGAGACCGTGCTCAGCGTCGCTCAGATCCACAGTGATCTGCCCTACATGGCCGGCGATGCCCAGGTGTCGCGCGATACCTTCGATATCCATATCGGCGAGGACGAGTGCACCACGCTGTTCTCCACGCCGAACATGCCTGTGACCCTGCAGGATCATTGCATCGGCCTGTTCGCCAGCACCCTGGTGCGCGACGGCGGCACCCTGCAGATCGGCATTGGTGCGATGGGTGATGCCCTGGCGTCGGCGCTGATGGCCAGGCAGGACGACAATGCCCGCTACCGCGCACTGTTACAGGCGCTGCATGCTGATGAGTGGGCGGGGGAAATCGCCGCTAGTGGCGGTCTCGAACCGCTCGATCAGGGCCTCTATGGCTGCAGCGAAATGTTCGTCAACGGTTTGCTGGCACTGGCCGAGGCCGGTCTGCTGCGGCGTCGGGTCTACCCGCATCTGCGTCTGCAGCGTCTGGCCTGTAGTGGCGCGTTGGATGAAAAGGGCCGGCCACACAGCGTTCAGGCGCTGGTCGACGCGGGGCTGCCGACGAAGTTGCAGCCAAGCGATCTGGCCTGGCTGCGCGATAGCGGCATGCTGCGTGGCGAAATCCGGCTGGAGAAGGGCGAGTTACACCTGCCTGACGGTAGCCGAGTCGCGGCTGACCTGAGCGATCCTCAGGCGCAGGCTCATCTGCAGTCCTGCCTCGGCAGCGCACAGGGCGGCGTGGTGCTGCATGGCGGTTTCTTCCTCGGCCCGGAAAGCTTCTACCGGCGTCTGCGCGAGCTGGATGACAGCGAACGGCAGCGCTTTGCCATGACCGGCATCCGCTATATCAACGAGCTGTACGGTGAAGAGGAACTCAAGCGTCTGCAGCGCCGTGATGCACGCTTCATCAATACGGCTTTCACCATGACCCTGCTCGGCGCAGGCGTGGCCGATCAACTGGAGGACGGTCGGGTGCTTAGCGGCGTAGGCGGGCAATACAACTTCGTCGCCCAGGCCCATGCGCTGGAGGATGCGCGCTCGATCCTGCTGCTGCGCAGCTGGCGCGAATCAGGCGGCGAGGTGAATTCGAACATCGTCTGGGACTATGGCCACGCCACCATCCCTCGGCACCTGCGCGATATCGTGGTGACCGAATACGGCATCGCCGATCTGCGTGGCAAGACCGACGCGCAGGTGATCGAGGCGCTGCTCAAGATCAGCGATTCACGCTTCCAGAACGGGCTGATCGAGCAGGCCCAGCAGGCCGGCAAGCTGCCGGCGGATTTCCGGCTCGATGAGCGCTTCGGCAACAACTTGCCCGAACGCCTGCAGGCGCTGCGTACTGAGCATTCGCCGCTGTTCGCCGAATATCCGCTAGGCAGCGACTTCAGTACGGTGGAGCAGGATCTGGTGCGGGCGCTGAGCTGGCTCAAGAGCAAGCTGCGCCTGACCGAAATACTGGAACTGGGCAAGGCCACGCTCGAAGCGCCCGAGCCGGCCATCTACCCCGAGCATCTGCGGCGCATGAGTCTGGAGGCGCCGGATGGGGTGCGTGAAGCCCTCTACCAGCGTTTGCTGCTGGCGGGCCTGCAGGCTACCGCCGCGTCCTAAAGCGCGCGAGGCCGTGCACCGTCTTTAGTCGAGGAAACGTACCTGGCCGTTCTCCAGCGCGGCAACACGGGCCAGCGACTCGACGCGGTAGCCTTCGCTCTCCAGCAGGTTGCGGCCGTCCTGGAAGGATTTCTCGATGACGATGCCGATACCAGCAATCTGGGCGCCGGCCTGTTGGATCAGGTCGATCAGCGCCTTGGCGGCGTGGCCGTTGGCGAGGAAATCGTCGATCACCAGTACGCGGTCCGCGGCGGTCAGGTGACGGGCGGAAATGGCGATGGTGCTTTCGGTCTGCTTGGTGAAGGAGAACACCTTGGAGATCAGCAGGTCGTCCTTGAGCGTCAGCGACTGAAACTTGCGCGCGAAGATCACCGGAATGCCCAGCTCGAGGCCGGCCATCACCGCCGGAGCGATGCCCGAGGCCTCGATGGTGACGATCTTGGTGATGCCCTGGCCAGCGAAACGCTGGGCGAACTCGTGGCCGATCTCCTGCATCAGGCGCGGATCGATCTGGTGGTTGAGAAAGGCGTCCACCTTGAGTACATGCTCGGACAGCACGATGCCTTCGCTGCAAATCTTCTGTTTCAACGACTCCACGGTCGATCCTCTGGTTGAGCAGAAAAGCTGCGGATTTTCGCTCAAAATGCCCTGCATTGTGTAGTGAAACCGTAGCCTGCCCGACAGTTGTGGCCAGTTGACCGCTTGGACAGGTTGTTAGCCATTGCCAACTGTAGCCCGGATGCAATCCGGGTGTGCTCCGCTCAGGCGCTCTTACTCAGCCGCCGCAGAATATCCCTGGGAATGCCACGCGTATCCAGCGGCAGCTTGTCCGGTGCGGGCTCGATGCCCAGTTCGTAGAGCCAGTTTAGGACGTACTCGCGCAGTTGCTTGATCTCGTAGGCCTGCCACTGTTCGCGAATCGCTGGAAAGGCCTCGATCTCGTAGTCGAACGCGCGCAGCGGCCTGCGCCCGGTCAGCGCGGCGCTGAGCAGTGGGTGGGCATGCACATCGTCAAGGGTGAACAGGAAGGATTCGCGCATGGCCACCCGCTGGGGAACGTCGAGGTTGGGCACCTGGCTGTAGCGCTCGGGATCGAGTTCGATCTGCTGGCGCTCGTCGCTGTAGTGATCTTCCGCAGGCAGGGTCAGAACGCTACCACTTTCCAGATCCAGCCAGTTCTCCTGCTGCTCACGGCCATTGATCAGTTGAATCAGGGCATCGAGGTCGAGCGTGAAAGTGCGCATGGTTTCAGTCCCTGTTTCTGAACGATGTTCTCTTCTGACTGGCAAATATGAAGAGGGTGCCAGTTGAAGTGGTGGGCTGAAGCCCACCCTACGTTGTGTAAGAGCGGGGTAGGGTGGGCCGGGCGGCGATCCGCTTTCGCCCACCAGACAGCAAGACCTGGGCTTCAGGTCTGTAGGGTGGGCTTCAGCCCACCGAATAACCCGACCATACACCAGTCAGCCATGATCTCAGCGCTTGAGCATCGCCCGCATATTGGCCAGGGCATCGTTGCCGCGTGCCGCCTTGACCTCCACCGGCGCCTCTTCCAGGCCTTCCCACACCAGGTCTTCCGGTGGCAGTTCGTCGAGGAAGCGGCTCGGCGAGCAGTCGATCACCTCGCCGTACTGCTTGCGCTTGGCGGCGAAGGTCAGCGCCAGGTTGCGCTTGGCGCGGGTGATGCCGACATAGGCCAGGCGCCGCTCCTCCTCGATGGTGTCAGCCTCGATGCTGGAACGGTGAGGGAGAATCTCTTCCTCGAAACCGATGATATACACCGACGGAAACTCCAGACCCTTGGAGGCGTGCATGGTCATCATCTGCACGCCCTCGGCGCCTTCTTCCTCTTCCTGCTGGCGTTCGAGCATGTCGCGCAGCACCAGCTTGCCGATGGCGTCTTCGATGGTCATGTCGCCGTCTTCGTCGCGCTCCAGCGTGCTCTTCAGCGCGTCGACGAGGAACCAGACGTTGCCCATGCGCGCGTCGGCGACCTTGTCGCTGGAGGCGTTCTGCCGTAGCCAGTTCTCATAGTCGATGTCCATGACCATGCTGCGAATCGCAGCGATAGGATCGTTCTGCGCGCACTCCTGGCGCACCCGATCCATCCAGCGGGTGAAGCGTTGCAGGCGCTCGGTGAAGCGCGCATCGAGATGCTCGCCAAGGCCGATCTCGCCAGCGGCGGCGTACATGCTGATCTTGCGCTCGTTGGCGTAGTTGCCGAGTTTTTCCAGGGTGGTCGAGCCGATCTCGCGGCGCGGCACGTTGATCACCCGCAGAAAGGCATTGTCGTCGTCCGGGTTGACCAGCAGGCGGAAGTAGCTCATCAGGTCCTTCACCTCCTGGCGGGCGAAGAAGCTGGTGCCGCCGGACAGGCGATAGGGAATCTGGTGGTGCTGCAGTTTCAGCTCCATCAGCTTGGCCTGGTAGTTGCCGCGATAGAGGATGGCGAATTCGCTGTACGGGCGCTGGGTGCGCAGGTGCTCGGTGAGGATTTCTAGGGCTACGCGCTCGCACTCGGCGTCTTCGTTGCGGGTGCGGATCACGCGGATCTCGTCGCCCATGCCCATCTCGCTCCACAGCTGCTTCTCGAACACGTGCGGGTTGTTGGCGATCAGCACGTTGGCGCATTTGAGGATACGGCTGGTGGAGCGGTAGTTCTGCTCCAGCATCACCACTTTCAGCGACGGATAGTCCTCCTTGAGCAGCATCAGGTTTTCCGGGCGCGCACCGCGCCAGGCGTAGATCGACTGGTCGTCGTCGCCGACCACGGTGAACTGGTTGCGCATGCCCACCAGCATCTTCACCAGCAGGTACTGGCTGGCGTTGGTGTCCTGGTATTCGTCCACCAGCAGGTAGCGGATGCGGTTCTGCCATTTCTCGAGGATGTCGGCGTGCTCCTGAAAGAGCTTCACCGGCAGCAGGATCAGGTCGTTGAAGTCCACCGCGTTGTAGGCCTTGAGCGTGCGCTGGTAGTGCAGGTAGACGATGGCGGCGGTCTGCTCCTTGGGATTGCGCGCCTTGGCCAGGGCTTCGTCGGGCAGGATCAGGTCGTTCTTCCAGCTGTCGATGAGATTCTTCACCTCATCGGCGCCGTCGTCGCCGGAATACTCCTTCTGCATGATGTCGCTGAGCAGCGCCTTGATGTCGCCGTCGTCGAAGATCGAGAAGCCGGGCTTGTAGCCCAGGCGCGCGTATTCCTTGCGGATGATGTTCATGCCCAGGTTGTGAAAGGTGGACACGGTCAGGCCGCGCGCCTCACTGCCCTTGAGCAGGGTGCCGACGCGCTCTTTCATCTCACGCGCGGCCTTGTTGGTGAAGGTCATGGCGACGATGTGCTGGGCGCGGATGCCGCAGTTCTGCACCAGGTGGGCGATCTTGCGCGTGATCACGCTGGTCTTGCCGGAACCGGCACCGGCGAGCACCAGAAGCGGGCCGCCGACGTAGTTCACGGCCTCTTGTTGCCGGGGGTTCAGTCGGGACATGGGATCGTTCGCAGAAAAAGGGCCGCGCATTTTAACAGGCCTGGCGACTTCTGCCGCGACCGTCCGGAACTGTGGCCTAGCGCACGAAATTGCATAGCCATGCACTTGGTTAATCACTTTATTCCAGTACTCTGGTCCCACTTGTCGGTTTACTGGCTATACCTCAGGATCTGCACTACCTTTCGCACGGATGTGATTGATTAGACGCCGATTACGGCGCGTTAAGGCGACGCGATTCGCCATCATTCTTGTGGTCATTGGGGGAGGTTGCTTGTCCACGCTCGTCGAACCCTTGCGGTTGGTCCTGTTGGCGGAAACGCCGGACTGGGCCGAATTGTTGCGCGAGCAGTTGAGCGCCCTGGGCAGCCCATCCCCGCTGATTACCGCGCCGTCATGGGAAGCGGCCAGCAACCTGTTCGATGATCACGCCAGCGGTCTGCTGCTGAGTACCCCGGATCGTCTTCCCGAACCCCATCAGTGCCCCTTGCCCATCGTCCTGCTGCTCGACGAGGAGCCAGTCGAAGAACCTGCCGGTGTCAGCGACTGGCTGGTGCGCGGCAGCCTCAACCTCGACGTGCTGCGCCGTTGCCTGCGCTACGTGCGCGAACAGGGCAACCTCAAGCACACCCTGCAGCGCCTGGCCGAACAGGACCCCCTGACCGGCATCGCCAATCGCCAGGGGTTCCAGACTCTGCTCGCGGCGCGCCTGGCCGAGTGTGGCGGCCGTGGCCTGGTGCTGGGTCACCTCGATCTGGACAACTTCCGTCACGCCAACGATGCCCTCGGCTACCAGGCCGGCGACCGCCTGATCCTGCAGGTGGTGGCGCGGCTCAAGGGGCTGCTGCAGCCCTGCGATCAGATCGCGCGTCTGGGCAGCGACGAATTCGCACTGTTGCTCGATGCACGCCGCGATCCGCAGCGCGTGGAGCACCTCGCCGAGCGCGTCACCGAAGTATTGGGTGAGCCTTACTGGGTGGATGGCGAGAGTCTGCTGATCGGTTGCAGCCTTGGCCTGGCGCATGCCCGTGCGGGCGAGGGCGCCGACCCGCTGCTGTGGCACGCGCATATCGCCATGCAACAGGCCAAGAATCAGCAAGGCTGCGTGTTTCATGTCTATGATGAACGCCTGAACCGCAGCGCACGCAGCCAGGCCGATCTGGAAGGCGAGCTGCGCCGCGCTCTACGCCGTGACGAACTGGAGCTGCATTATCAGCCCCGCCTGTGCCTGAAGAGCGGGCGCATCGTCGGCCTGGAGGCGCTGGTGCGCTGGCAGCACAGCGAGCGTGGGCTGCTTTCGCCCAATGAATTCGTACCGCTGGCCGAAGAAACCGGGTTGATTGTACCGCTCGGTTACTGGGTCATCTCCCGTGCCCTGCGCGATATGCAGTGGCTGCGTGGGCGCGGCCTGCCGGCACTGCATATGGCGGTCAACCTGTCGTTCCGCCAGTTTCAGGACAGCCAGTTGCTGCCGACCCTCAGCCGCCTGATCGAAGAACGCGGGGTCGATGCGCAGTGGCTGGAGTTCGAGTTGACCGAAACCGCGGTGATGCGCCGCAGCGATCAGGTGCAGCAGACCATGCTGGCGCTTGGGCGGCTCGGCGTGCGTTTCTCGTTGGACGACTTCGGCACCGGCTTCTCGTCTTTCGTTCATCTCAACAACCTGCCGATCACCCTGCTGAAGATCGACAAGAGCTTTGTCGGTGGCATGGGCGAGCGTGCCGAGAATCGCCAATTGGTGCGGGCGATGATCAATCTGGCGCACAACCTCAATCTCGAGGTGGTGGCCGAAGGGGTGGAGAACATCGAGCAGCTCGACATGCTGCGCCAGTTTGGTTGCGATCAGGTACAGGGCTACCTGATCAGCAAGGCCATACCTCTGGCGGAGTTGGCACGCTTTCTGGTGTTCGGCCTGCGCCAGCCGCTGCTCGGCGGCGGCTGATCCTGGCCCGGACGCAAGCCAGGGAATATGCCGCACACGACCCCGGCTTGCATGCGGGCTACGACAGGCAGGTCTCGCCTTCTACCGCAAGTGGCCGCTGCAGGCGCGCAGTTTTCCACTGGAAGCCCAACACCAGACCGCTCGCCGTTACCGCCAGGCCGGCAGCCAGGCCCCACCAGACGCCCTGTGCGCCCCAGCCAAGGGCGAAGGCGAACAGCCAGACCAGCGGTGCGCCCACGCACCAGTAGCCAGTCAGACCGATCAGCAGGGTGGTGCGGCCGTCGTTCAGCCCGCGGATCGCGCCCATGGCGATGCTCTGCAAACCATCGAACAGCTCGAACCAGGCGGCGATCGCCAGCAGGCTGACCGCGAGGGTGACGATATTGGCGAACGCCGGGTCGTGGCGGTCGAGGAACAGACCGATGATCCACTCCGGCAGCAGCCAGAACAGCAGGGCAAACAGCAGCATCAACGCCGCTCCCAGGGCCATGCCCAGATGGCCGCTGAGGCGCGACAGGTGCAGATGCCCGGCACCGTAATGCAGGCCGACGCGGAAGGTCACCGCATAGGACAGCCCTTGCGGCACGATGAACGCCAGCGCCACCGTCTGCATGGCGATCTGATGTGCCGCCAGTTGCACACTGCCAAGCGCGCCCATGCACAGGGTGGCGAAGGTGAACAGCCCCTGCTCGGCGGCGTAGGTACCGCCAATGGGCAGGCCCAGCCGCAGCAGGGCGCGCATTTCTGCCCCTTGTGGGCGGCCCACACCGCCCCGCAGTTTGTAGCGGTGATAGGTCGGCGAGAGCAGGATGTACAGTGCCAATGCCAGTGCCATGGCGCTGCTGACCAGGGCAGTGGTCATGCCGATGCCGGTCAGGCCCAGGCTGGGCAGGCCGAACCAGCCCTTGATCAGCGCATAGTTGATGACGAAGTTGGCGATGGTGCCGGCGATGCTGATGGCCATCACCGGGCCAGGGTGACCAATGGCACTGGTGAAGCCGCGCAGCGCCATGAAGCACAGGTAGCCAGGCAGGGCCAGCGACAGTGGGCGCAGGAACTCCATGGCCTGGCTGGCCGCGCCTGGGTCCTGACCCAGATGCGGCAGCAGCGGGCCTAGACTGTTGAGGCACAGCGCACTGGCTACGCCCAGCAGCATGGCCAGCCACAGGCCGTTCTGGATCAGACGTGTGATACCCCGCGGATCGCCCGCGCCATGGCGGATGGCGATCAGGCTGCCCACCGCGGCGATCACCCCGGTGCAGAAGATCGAGAAGATGAAATAGCAGGTGGCACCCAGTGCGCCGCCGGCCAACTGCTGCGGGCCGAGCATGGCCATCATCAGCGTGTCGGTGAAAATCATCAGCGCGTGGGCCAGCTGTGCGGAGATCAGCGGGCCGGCCAGGCGCAGCAGCGCACCCAGTTCGTGGGCAAGGGAATTCTTCATGATGAGTAAAACTTCGGTAGGGGGAGCATCTCCTGTCTGTCAGGAGATGAGCAATGACCGCTATTCTGTGGTTCTTGTCGATTGCTCACAAAAGGAAAATAGCCATGCCAGGCATGATTAAAACTCATGGTCCGATGCGGTGAGTCGTCGTTTGCCACCGCTTTACGCCCTGCGCGCCTTCGAGGCCGCAGCCCGGCATGCCTCCTTCACGCGCGCCGCCGAAGAGCTGGCCATCACACAGAGCGCGGTGAGTCGGCATATCCGCACGCTGGAGGAGTACTTCGCCTGCCGTCTGTTCGAGCGCCGCGGTCGCAGCCTGCACCTGACCGATCCGGCCCGCGCCCTGCTACCGGGGCTGAGTGAGGGTTTCGATGCACTGGAGCGTGCCAGCGCTGTCTTGCTCGCCGATGATGAGGTGCTGCGCCTGAAGGCACCTTCGACCCTGACCATGCGTTGGCTGTTGGCGCGCCTGTCGCACTTTCGTCTGGCCAACCCGGATAGCGAAGTGCAGCTCACCAGTGCCTGGATGGACGTGGACAAGGTCGACTTCCGCCATGAACCCTTCGACTGCGCGGTGCTGCTGTCTGATGGTCAGTTTCCAGATGAGTGGGAGAGCGTGCTGCTGTTCGAGGAATGGCTGATTCCGGTGTGCGCTGCCGGCGATTCTGAGGCCGGCCCCTGGTCGCTGGCGCGGCTGCGCGCGGCGGAGCAACTGCACCCGACGCCGGATCGTCGCGACTGGCGGCGCTGGTTGCAGGCTACAGGCCTGATCGAACAGGTGCCGCTGAAGACCGGGCAGCTGTTCGACATGCTCGAATTGGGCATCGTTGCGGCGGCACGCGGCTATGGCGTGTCCATTGGTGATCTGCTGATGGTGGCCGAGGACGTGAATGCCGGCCGGCTAGGCGTGCCCTGGCCGACGGCGGTATTCAGTGGCGACAGCTACTATATGGTGTGGCCGCGTGGACATCGTGCGCAGACACGACTGCAGCGTTTGCGTGACTACTTGCTGGCGGAGGTCGCCGCGCTGGCACTGCCCGAGGTCGAGCGTTTGCGCTGAACGGTCATGGCCAGCGCTCAGGGCGCTGACGGCCATCCAAGACCGGGCAGGTCGACTGTAGTGTGGCCAGGCTGCTCTCTCTAGTTATGAGTGCCATCATCTATTGAGCGATCGATGAAACCTATCAATCATCACTCCGTCACGCTGTTTTGATAATAAATGACGACCGTATGGCGCTTTGATATTGACCGAGCTGAGTGCTCAAGTATCCTCGCGCCCTTTCGCCGAGTCATATGACGACTAGGTGGTATCGAAATTGCCTGAGTTATCTGCCCATATGCCCATGGGCGCACACCTGGAGTCCTCATGAATCCTCCTCGCTCTCGTATAGCCCTGCAACTGGCTGCCATGCTGGCTTTGGTGCTGGTGCTGCTGATCAGCGTCAGCACCCTGTTTGCCCTGCGCTCACTCAACGAGGCCAATCTGGTCACTCGCGAAAAGCACCTGGGCAGCGAGGCGGGGTTGCTGGCCGACCAGCTCGAAACCTTCCATGGCAGCCTGCGTGAGAGCACGCAGCGTCTGGCTGGATTGTTCGAACAGCGCTTCAGTACAGGGCTGCAGGTGCGCAGTGACGAGCGTGTGAGTGTCGGCAGCCTGCAGACACCTGCGCTTTACCTGGGGGCTACGCGCTTGAACAACGAGTTCACCGAGGTCGATGACTTCACGCGCATGACTGCGGGTGTGGCCACGGTATTCGTGCGTGACGGTAGCGAATTCATCCGCATCACCACCTCGCTGACCAAGCAGGACGGCACTCGTGCTCTGGGAACGGCGCTTGATCACCAGCACCCGGCCTATCAGCGCCTGCTGGCCGGGCAGAATTACGTGGGCCGGGCTTTGCTCTTCGACCGCAACTACATGACCCAGTACACCCCCGTGCGTGATGGCAGTGGGCAGGTCATTGCCGTGCTGTTCGTCGGCTTCGACTACACCGATGCGCAGAAGCTGCAATTCAAAAAACTGAGCGAATTTCGGATTGGCGAAACGGGCTCACTTGCCCTGCTCGACGAGCAGGGTAAGTGGCTGGTCAAGCCCGCTGGCACTGGCGCTCTGGATACACTACCGGCAGCCCTCGGCGAGCTGATCGCTCACTCGGGGGACGGCGGTTTCTGGAACGACGGCCAGAATGAGTTCTACAGTGTCGCCATGCCCTTTGCCGGCGGACCCTGGATGGTGCTGGCGAGCATGCCGCGCGAGGAAATTCAGGCCGTCACCTGGCGTGTCGGTACCCAGCTGGCGATTGGCAGTGCACTGACCCTGCTGCTGGCGGTGATCGCCGTGGTCTGGCTGTTGCGACGCAAACTGCGCCCGCTGGGCGATCTGGTACAGCAGGCGCAGGCGCTCGGTGCCGGTGATCTTGGTGCGCGCATGGCGCAGTCCAGCGGCGATGAGATCGGTGAGCTGGCGCGCAGCTTCAACCGCATGGGCGAGGCGCTGGCAAGCATGGTGGCGGGTATTCGCAGCGCCGCTCAGGATGTCAGCGCGCGCTCGCAAGGGATGTCCACGCTGTCACGTGACGCCTATCAGGGCATCGACCAGCAATCCGGCGAGATCAGCAGCATGGCCGGCGCGGTGGAGGAGTTCAGTGCCACCTCGCAGAACATCGCCGACAACATGCGCAGCACCGAACGCCTGGCCAGCGACAATGCCCAGCAAACCCGCATCGGGCGTACCTCGATGGATCAGGCTTCCGAAGCGCTGGTGCAGATCGCCGAAGCACTTGAGCAAACCTCCACGGCCATCAACGGCCTCGGCCAGCGCTCCCAGGAGATCGGCGGTATCGTCAGCGTCATTACGGCGATCGCCGACCAGACCAACCTGCTGGCGCTCAACGCTGCCATCGAAGCCGCACGTGCCGGCGAGCAGGGCCGCGGTTTTGCCGTGGTCGCCGACGAAGTGCGCAACCTGGCTGGACGCACCCGTGAGGCGACCAACGAGATTTCCACCATGATCGGCAGCATCCAGAGCGAGACCAGCAGCGCCATCGCCACCATGGAGCACGGCCGACAATTGATGCAGGATGGCCTGGAACGTAACGCCAAGGTGGCTGCGGCGCTGGCGCAGATCAGTGAGCAGAGCGCCGAGGCCGGCGAGCAATTCGCCGCCATCACCACCGCTACCAGCGAGCAAAGCAGCACTGCAACCGTGCTCAGCGCCAACCTGCAGAGCATCGCCCAGGCCAATGGCGAGCAGCGTGAAGTGGTGGCCAACCTGGCCGATACCGCGCGCGAGCTGGATCGCCTGGCCGCTCAACTGCGTCAGGAGGTCGAGCGCTTCCGCTGATTCATCCCGCGGCGGGGCGATACTGCAGCGCTTCGGCCAGATGTTCACGGCTGATCTGCTGCTGCTCCGCCAGGTCTGCCAGTGTGCGCGCCACCTTGAGCACTCGGTGCGCGGCGCGTAGCGACAGGCCGAGACGTTCGCAGGCGCTCTCCAGCCACTGACGATCCGCGCCGCTCAGGGCGCAGTGCTGGCGCAGGCCGGGCAAGTCGAGAAAGGCATTGGCCGTCCCTTGACGTTGCAGTTGTCGCTCACGTGCCCGCGCCACTTTGGATGCCGCCTGCGCAGTGCTTTCGCCATCTTGCGGTGGGGCGTTCAATATCGTCGTTTCGCGGGCGACCGTCAGGTGCAGGTCGATGCGATCGAGCAGTGGCCCGGACAGCTTGGCGCGGTAACGCTGGATCTGCTCCGGTGTGCAACGACAGCGGTTGCTCGGGTCGCCCAGATAGCCGCAAGGGCAAGGGTTCATGGCGGCAACGAGTTGAAAACGCGCGGGGAAACGTACCTTGTCGCGTGCCCGGGCAATGACGATGTGGCCGCTTTCCAGCGGTTCTCGCAGCACCTCCAGCACTTTCCTATCGAATTCCGGCAGCTCATCGAGGAACAGGATGCCCATATGGGCCAAGGTTATTTCACCAGGTTGCGGGCGACTGCCACCCCCCACCAATGCCGGCCCGGAGGCGCTGTGGTGCGGCGTGCGAAAGGGGCGCTGCGGCCAGTGCTGCAGCGGCAGATGGCTGGCTACCGAATGGATGGCGGCGACCTGCAGGGCCTCGCTCTCGTCCAGAGGCGGCAGCAAGCCGGGCAGGCGGCTGGCGAGCAGCGTCTTGCCGGTACCGGGTGGGCCGCTGAGCAGCAAGTTATGCGATCCAGCGGCGGCCACCAGCAACGCACGTTTGGCGGCCAACTGGCCCTGCACTTCAGCCAGATCCGGATAGGGCAGGCTCTGCCTGAGCAGACCTTGGGCGGCGTAGGGTTCGAGAGGAGCACTGCCGTTGAGGTGCGCGGCGATCTGCAGCAGGTGCTCGACGGCGATTACCTTCAGCCCTGAGGCCAGGCTGGCCTCTTCGGCATTGGCCTGTGGCACCAATAGGGTGCGCCCGGCTGCGCGCGCGGCCAGGGCTGCCGGCAATACGCCCTGCACGGGACGCACCGCGCCGGACAGCGCCAGTTCGCCCAGGCATTCGCATTCGTCCAGGGATTGAGCCGGCACCTGGCCGCTGGCCGCGAGAATCCCCAGGGCGATGGCGAGATCGAAACGGCCGCCGTCTTTCGGTAAATCGGCGGGCGCGAGGTTCAAGGTGATGCGTTTGCTGGGGAATTCGAAGGCGGCATTGAGGATGGCGCTGCGCACGCGATCCTTGCTCTCCTTGACTGCTGTCTCCGGCAGGCCCACCAGCGTCAGGGAGGGTAGGCCGTTGGCCAGGTGCGCTTCGACGGTGACAGCCGGTGCTTCGACGCCGACCTGGGCACGGCTGTGAACGATGGCCAGGGACATGATCGCTCCTTGATCAAGTGGGGTGCAGTGCCTGTAGGAGCGGTTTCAGCCGCGAAGCCTGTTCGCGGCTGAAGCCGCTCCTACAACATAACCTTAGTCTGCGGCGGTGAGCTTGGCTTCCAGTTCGGCGACCTTTGCTTCCAGCGCCTCGAGGCGAGCGCGGGTGCGGGCCAGGACCACCATCTGGCTGTCGAATTCGTCACGGCTGACCAGATCGAGCTTGCTGAAACCGCTCTGTAGCAGGGCTTTGAACTGCGCTTCCAGTTCGGCGCGAGGCAGCGGGCTGTCGCCGCTGAAAAGGCGCGAGGCGTGGCTACTGAGAGTGTCGAGCAAGGCTTTCGGCGGCAGCATGATCAGGTTCCGTAAACAGACGGTCGGCAGTGTAGCACGCAGCCTCCGGCGGGGAGGTCTAGCACTGATTGCACGATTTTTGAGCATTACTCAATGTGCCTATGCACCAAGTTTGTGCGCTGCATTCGACGTGAATGACCGGTCACCGTGGCTGGAAGCTGTTAAAGGCTTGATAGATAGCGCTTTTGCGTGAGCTGGCAAGCTTTCTGCTTAGACCCCAGCGACGCATGCACCGATGCAGTTCTGGTGCTGCAGGCGAAGCGGGGGAGTGCTTCGTCGGGAGCGGTTGGTGGGTATCGACCACGCCAGGCTGGAGCGGTCGGTGCATTACAAAAGCCAGACACTGCGCTTAGACTTGAGCCGGGTTCGCAATTCCTGGGGCAAGTCCACCTTACACGGGAGAAAGTTTCATGAAGCTAGTCACTGCCATCATCAAGCCGTTCAAGCTGGACGACGTGCGCGAGTCGCTGTCGGAGATCGGCGTGCAGGGCATTACCGTCACCGAGGTCAAGGGCTTCGGCCGCCAGAAAGGTCATACCGAGCTGTATCGCGGTGCCGAGTATGTGGTCGACTTCCTGCCCAAGGTGAAGATCGACGTGGCCATCGCTGACGATCAGCTCGATCGCGTGATCGAGGCCATCACCAAGGCTGCCAACACCGGCAAGATCGGTGACGGCAAGATTTTCGTAGTCAACCTGGAACAGGCGATTCGTATCCGTACCGGCGAAACCGATACCGACGCGATCTAACAAGCCTCCGAACCCCACGCCCCAGGAGTAAACCCATGACTCTGCGAACTTTCGCAGGGCTAGGAGCCCTTTTGTCCTCGAATTCTGGCTTTACGCTGTTTTCGAGGGCCAAAGCCGGAGCCGGCGATGTCTTCGCCGCTCTGCTGTGCCAGACCCTCTTTGGTCTTGCGCTCGGCCTAGTGATGGGAATGCCTGGTCGCCTCACGGCGCAGGGGTTCCGGTGATCCAGAACGAGCGTGGCAACGACCTGTAAGCATGCGGACGCGTCCTGAGCCAACCTGGACGTTTCAACCGAACAGCGCACTACAAAAGCGCGGCAAGAGGTGAAAAATGGATAACACAGCATTGACTGCATTGCAGTACGGCTTCGATACCTTCTACTTTCTGATCTGTGGTGCCCTGGTGATGTGGATGGCAGCGGGTTTTGCCATGCTCGAATCCGGCCTGGTGCGTGCCAAGAACACCACCGAGATCCTGACCAAGAACGTGGCGCTCTATGCCGTGGCCAGCGTCATGTACCTGGTGATCGGCTACCACATCATGTACTCCAGCCCGGAAGGCGGCATCCTGCCGAGCCTGGGCTTCCTGATCGGTGACGAAAACAGCGTCGACTCGGTACTAGCCGGTGGCGACGATGCACCTTACTACTCGGCCCGTTCGGACTTCTTCTTCCAGGTGGTGTTCGCCGCGACCTGCATGTCGATCGTGTCCGGTGCCGTTGCCGAGCGCATGAAGCTGTGGGCCTTCCTGGCTTTCGCCGTGGTCATGACCGGCTTCATCTACCCGGTTCAGGGTTTCTGGAAATGGGGCTCGGGCTTCCTCAACGAAGCAGGCTTCCTCGACTTCGCAGGCTCCGGTGTGGTTCACATGGCGGGTGCTACCGCTGCTCTGGCTGGTGTGCTGCTGCTCGGTGCACGTAAAGGCAAGTACGGCGCCAACGGCCAGGTCAACGCCATCCCGGGTGCCAACCTGCCGCTGGCGACGCTCGGCACCTTCATCCTGTGGATGGGCTGGTTCGGCTTCAACGGCGGCTCGCAGCTGAAGATGAGCACCATCGAAGACGCCAACGCCGTTGCCCAGGTGTTCGTCAACACCAACATGGCAGCCGCCGGCGGCCTGATTGCCGCGCTGATCGTTGCCCGCATCCTGTTCGGCAAGGCTGACCTGACCATGGCGCTCAACGGTGCCCTGGCTGGCCTGGTGGCCATCACCGCCGAACCGCTGACCCCGAGCGGCCTGCAGGCGACTCTGATTGGCGGCGTGGGTGGTGTGCTGGTGGTGTTCGCCATCCTCGGTCTGGACAAGGTCAAGATCGACGATCCGGTTGGTGCCATCTCCGTACACGGTGTGGTCGGCATTTGGGGTCTGCTGGCTGTTTGCCTGACCAACAGCGATGCTTCGCTGGGTGCTCAGTTGCTGGGTATCGGCAGCATCTTCGCCTGGGTATTTATCGCCAGCCTGATCGTCTGGAGCATCATCAAGGCGGTGATCGGTCTGCGCGTCAGCGAAGAAGAAGAATACGAAGGTGTGGATATCGCCGAGTGCGGTATGGAGGCCTACCCGGAATTCACCAACAAGTGATCCTCCGGTAAATCGCAAAGGGCGCCTTCGGGCGCCCTTTGTTTTTTCTGGCAGCACGCTAGAATGCGCGCGCTGGAGTCATCGAGAGTGAGAGCGGCATGTGGCAGCAACGCATCATCAGTCTGCGCCCGCGTGAGCGCGGTTTTCATCTGGTGACCGAAGAAGTGCTGGCAGCATTGCCGGAACTGGCGCAGGTACGTGTTGGTCTGTTGCATCTGTGGCTGCAGCACACCTCGGCATCGCTGACGGTCAACGAGAACGCCGATCCCGCGGTGCGCCGCGATTTCGAGCGCTTCTTCAACCGTCTGGTGCCGCAGGGGGAGGCGGGCTACGAGCACGATTACGAAGGGCCGGATGATTTGCCGGCGCACTTCAAGGGCAGTCTGCTGGGCTTTCAGCTACAGCTGCCGATACAGCAGGGACGGCTGGCGCTTGGTACCTGGCAGGGGATCTACCTTGGTGAGCATCGCGATCATGGCGGTGCTCGGCGAGTGGTGGCGACCTTGCATGGTGAGGCTATTTGAATTTTTTCCGGTCGAGCGGTGTACATCGCGCGACTGGGCTATAACTAACCTGCTTTTCGCAAGTCATGAGGTTGAACATGAGCGACGAAGACCTGGAACAAGACGATCTGGACGGGGCTGACGAGGACGATGGTGAGGAGCTGGCTGCTGCCGATGACGGCGACAGCGGCGACGATGAAGGCGATGGTGCGGTCGTAGCCAGCGGCAAGAAGAGCAAGGCCAAAGCCGTTGAAGTCGATGAGCTGCCCAGCATCGAAGCCAAGCAGAAGGAGCGCGATGCCCTGGCGCGTGCCATGGAAGAGTTTCTCTCCCGTGGTGGCAAGGTGCAGGAGGTGGAGCCCAATGTGGTCGCCGACCCACCCAAGAAGCCCGACAGCAAATACGGCAGCCGCCCCATCTGAGGACGGCTAGCTACAAGGAACCCGCCCCTGTGGCGGGTTTTTTGTGTCCGCCATCCCTGGCGGCAATCCGGGGCGGCGCAGATCACGGGGGGCGCAGTATGCCCGCGCCGGCATCTCGTAGGAGCCCGCTTGCGGGCGATCCACTTGCGGTCGTCCTGATCGCCCGCAAGCGGGCTCCTACAAGGGGGCTGGATTAACGCATCCAACTGCCCAGCAACGCGGGCAGCTCTGCCAGGCTGCTGATTTGCGCGTCTGGTGTCGTCTCACCTTCCCAGGCTCGGCCCTGCGGGTTGAACCAGATCGCACGCATGCCGGCTGCCTGAGCACCGGCGATATCGTCGCTGGGATGATCGCCGATATGCACGGCGCGCTCGGCCGCCACGCCGCCTGCGCGGCTGAGGGCTTCACGGAAAGGTTTCGGGTCGGGTTTGCCGATGCCCAGTTCTTCGGCGCACAGGGCGAACTGGAAGTAGTCCGACAGACCCAGGCGCCGCACGTCGGCATTGCCATTGGTGATCACGCCGAGCATGAAGCGCTCGGCCAAGGCCTCCAGCGTCGGATGTACCTCGGTGAACAGTTCGACCTGATGGCGGGCGCTGAGAAAGACCTGGAATCCCGCTTCGGCCAGCGTCTGCGCCTCGTTGTGCGGGTAGCCGGCGTCTTCCAGGGCGTGAAACAGAATGCGCCGGCGCAGCTCGCTGAGGCGATGCTTGAGCATCGGCTCGGCGTCGAGCAGACGGCTGCGGACCGCCCACAGATGCTCGACCGGCACCGCGCCCAGGCGCGGCGCATGCAGGGCCAGCCAATTGCGCAGGGCGGCTTCGGCATCCTGCATCACCGGAGTGACGTCCCACAGGGTGTCGTCGAGGTCGAAGGTGATCAGTTTAATGCTCATTCGGAGCCGCCTTTGCGCTTGGCACGTGGATGGGTCTGGTCGTAGACACTGGCCAGGTGTTGGAAGTCCAGGTGGGTGTAGATCTGCGTGGTGGCGATATCGGCGTGGCCGAGCAGCTCTTGCACGGCGCGCAGATCCTGCGAAGACTCCAGCATATGGCTGGCGAAGCTGTGCCGCAGCATATGCGGATGCAGGTGCTGGCCCAGCTCGCGTACGCCGGCCTGGCGCACGCGCAGCTGCACCGCGCGCGGCCCGAGGCGGCGGCCCTGTTGGCTGATGAATACCGCGCCGTCTCCAGGGTTGGCCAGTTTGCGCAGCGGCAGCCATTGCTCCAGTGCCTGTCGCGCCAGGCTGCCGACCGGCAGTTCGCGCACCTTGTTGCCCTTGCCGCGCACCCGTACCAGCCCAGCGGGCAGGTCCAGGCCGTCGAGATCGAGCCCTACCAGTTCGGACAGGCGCAGGCCCGAGGAATAGAACAGCTCGAGCATGGCCTGATCGCGGCGGGCGATGAAGTCGTCCTCGACTGCGCCGTCGAGCAGTTGCGCGCTGCGGTCGGCGTCCAAGGTGCGGGGAAGGCGGCGCTCGCGTTTTGGCGGGCTCAGGCCGGTCGCCGGATCGTGACGGCACAGGCCTTCACGCAACAGATATTGATAGAGGCCGCGGGTGGCCGAGAGCAGGCGCGCCAGGCTGCGGCTTGCCAGGCCCTGCTGATGCAGGCGGGCGACCAGGCGGCGCAGGTTGCGTGTGTCCAGCCCGGCCCAGTCGCTCAGGCCTTCGGCTTCGCAGAATGCCCGCACCTTGCCGAGATCACGCCGATAGCCGTCGAGGGTATGCGTCGACACCTGGCGCTCGCGGCGCAGGTGTTCGATGTACGCGTCGAGGTGGGCTTCAAGTGTCACGTGTCGGCTTCCGAACGGGCCAATGGTGGATGAGCTTCGTCATCCACCCTACACGACCTAGCAGGTCGTTGAAAAACTACCTACGTTGCCATTGCTGCGTTAAAAACAGCCTCGCGTGCGAGCCCAGTCAAAATGCTCATTTACAACACGTAAAGTCGGACGCGACCCCGGTCGTTTTTCGGCTGTTTTTGTGGGGCCGCCATCGGTATTGCACTGGCTGCCTCGGCTCGGGCTTCCTGCTTCGCTCTACCTCCTGCATCCATGCAGTCGTCGCCTACGTTTTTCAACGGCCTGCTAGCGTACCGAGCGCAGCGGCGTGGCGAAACTCGGCAGTACGCGGGCCAGTACTTCGGCGATATAACTGAGGAACAAGGTGCCGAGCGAACTCTTGTAGTGCTGCGGGTCGGCGCTGCCGATGGCGAGAATGCCATGCAGGCCCTGATGGTTGAGGCTGACCACGGCGGCGGAGCCGACTTGCGGCGCGTCTTCCTTGCCGAAGAGAAACTCCAGCTCATGCGGGCGCAATACGCCGCAGATGGTCTTGCCGCCGCTGAGCAGGCCGCCGACCTGTTGATGTGCCTCGGCCGAGCTGACCGAGCGACCGACCGGCAGCTTGTTGTCGCTGAACAGGATCAGGCCAACGAAGGGCACCTGGAATTCATGGCGCAGGCTGTCTTCGACCACGCCGACCACTTCCTCGAGGCTGCCGGCATCGAGCAGGTCCAGCACCAGGCGGCGGGTCTTGTCGAACAGGCGGTCGTTGTCGCGCGCCACGTCCATCAACTGGCCAAGGCGGTGGCGCATCTCGATGTTGCGCTCGCGCAGCAGCTTGACCTGGCGTTCTACCAGCGACACGGCGTTGCCGGACTGGTGCGGAATACGCAGCTCGGGGATCAGTTCTTCATGGTCGATGAAGAACTCCGGGTGCAGGCGCAGATAGGCCGCGACCGTTTCCGAATCGAGCGGTTTGGGCGAATCCTGCTGGTCGGTCATAGGCGAACCTGTCCTTCGTATACGCGGGCAGCGGGCCCGGTCATCATAACCGGCTGACCCTCGCCTGCCCATTCGATGGACAGTTTGCCGCCTGGCAGTTCCAGTTGCACGGGCGAATCCATCCAGCCCTGGCGAATGGCCGCAACGGCCGCCGCGCAGGCGCCGGTGCCGCAGGCCAGGGTTTCGCCGGCACCACGCTCCCACACGCGCAGGCGCGCATGCTTGCGGTCAAGCACCTGGAGGAAGCCGACATTGACCCGCTGCGGGAAGCGCGGGTGGTGTTCCAGCTTCGGCCCGAGCGTATGCACCGGTGCGTCATCAACGTTGTCGACGCGCAGCACCGCATGCGGATTGCCCATCGACAGCACGGCCAGCTCGACGCTCTGGCCCTCGACGTCGACGCGATAGGTCAGCGCGGCCTGGTCGGCCTGGAACGGCACCTGTTCCGGCTGCAGGCGCGGTGCGCCCATGTTGACGCAGACCTGGCCATCGTTCTGCACGCGCAGCTCGATGATGCCGCTCTTGGTCTCGACGCGAATGACCTTCTTGGTGGTCAGGCGCTTGTCCAGCACGAAGCGGGCGAAGCAGCGCGCGCCGTTGCCGCACTGCTCAACTTCCGAGCCGTCGGAGTTGAAGATGCGGTAACGGAAGTCGACATCCGGGTGACTCGGCGGCTCGACGATCAGCAGTTGGTCGAAACCGACGCCGACGTGGCGGTCGCCCCATTGTTTGGCATGCTTGGGTTGCACGTGGGCGTGCTGACTGATCAGGTCGAGGACCATGAAGTCATTACCCAGGCCGTGCATCTTGGTAAAGCGCAATAGCATGACGTCGCCCTCAGGCCGGCAGCAGGCTTTCGCCGGCATAGAGCTCTTGGACTGTCTCGCGACGACGCACTTCATAAGCCTGTTCGCCATCCACCAGCACCTCGGCGGCGCGGCCGCGGGTGTTGTAGTTGGAGCTCATGACGAAGCCATAGGCGCCTGCCGAGCGCACGGCCAGCAGGTCACCCTCGGCCAGCACCAACTGACGATCCTTGGCCAGGAAGTCGCCGGTCTCGCAGATCGGTCCGACCAGGTCGTAGTTACGCGACTCGCCTTCACGCGGCTGCACCGGCGACACGTCCATCCACGCCTGATACAGGGCGGGGCGGATCAGATCGTTCATCGCCGCATCGACGATGGCGAAGTCCTTGTGCTCGGTGTGCTTGAGGTATTCCACCTGAGTCAGCAGCACGCCGGCGTTGGCGACGATGAAGCGGCCCGGTTCGAACACCAGGCCCAGGTCGCGACCTTGCAGGCGTTTGCGCACGGCGGTGATGTAGTCGCCGGCCAGCGGCGGCTGCTCGTCGCGGTACTGCACGCCAAGGCCACCACCGAGATCCAGATGCTTGATGGTGATACCGCGCGCGGCCAGCTTGTCGACCAGCAGCAACAGGCGATCCAGGGCATCGAGGAAGGGTTCAAGGGTGGTCAACTGCGAACCGATGTGGCAGTCGACGCCGATCACTTCCAGGTTCGGCAGCTCGGCAGCGCGGGCGTAGACCGCCTCGGCCTGCTCGATGTCGATGCCGAACTTGTTTTCCTTGAGGCCGGTGGAAATGTACGGGTGGGTGCCGGCGTCCACGTCCGGGTTGACCCGTAGCGAGACGGGCGCCTTGACGCCCAGCTCGGCAGCTACCTTCTGCAGGCGCTCCAGCTCGACGCTGGACTCGACGTTGAAGCAGTGCACACCGACTTCCAGCGCGCGGCGCATGTCGTCGCGGCTCTTGCCAACGCCGGAGAAGACGATGCGGCTCGGCTCGCCACCGGCGGCCAGGACGCGCTCCAGCTCACCGCTGGAAACGATGTCGAAGCCGGCGCCGAGGCGTGCCAGCACGTTCAGCACGCCGATGTTGGAGTTGGCCTTGACCGCGAAGCAGACCAGGTGCGGCATGCCGGCCAGGGCATCGGCATAGGCGCGGTACTGCACTTCGATATGTGCGCGGGAATAGACGTAGGTGGGCGTGCCGAAGCGCTGGGCCAGCGCGGACAAGGCAACGCCTTCCGCGAACAGCTCACCGTCGCGGTAGTTGAAGGCTTCCATGGGGCAGCTCCTGTCAGAGTTCGAAACGGTCTCGGCTGTTGCCGGCGTTGTCGTCGCCCGGCAGGTACAGCGGGCCTTTCTGACCGCAGCCAGCCAGCAGGCAAACGGCGGCGAGGAGCGCGAGGGTCAGTCGCTTCATGGGACAGTCCTTGAAAATAAGCGTGAATTGCGCCGGAGTATACCGACCCCCTGCCACCTTGCCTATGCGCCCGGCGCCCGCCTGGCGGGGCGCTGGCTCGATTTGCGTCTGCATCTGGCGTGTGTGCCGAAGGCATTCGTGCCGGCTTGGGTTAGCATGCGGCGAGTAACGAGGAGCCTTGATGGACAATCCCGCGATTCTGGCCGGCTCGGTCTCGGTAGCCTACCTGCAAGGCCTTATCGAACACCTGCAGCGCCAGGGGGTGGCGGCCGACGCGCTGCTCGCCCATGCCCAGCTCAGTCCTGAAGCCCTGAGCCAGCGCGATCAGCGCATCGCGGCCAGTGCTTACCTGACGCTGCTGGGCGAAGGCGTGCGCCTGACTGGCGACCCGGATCTGGGCCTGCATCTGGGGGAATCGGTACGGCCGGGTTATTACGGCGTGCTCGGTTACCTGATCATGAGCTGCGCAACCCTGGCTGACGCGCTGCATCGCCAGGCGCGCTATGCCTCGCTGGTTGGCAACCTGGGGCTGGTCGTGCTCGACGACGAGCCCGCTCGGCCCGACAGCGAGCCGCTGGTCGCCCACAGCTGGCAGCCGTTGCTGGCGCAGCAGCAGCGCCAGCTGAGTGAAGGAACCCTGGCCGGCTGGGTCAGTTTTGGACGCTGGATCAGCGGCCTGGATATTGCGCCGACCGAGGTGCGCTTCCAGCATCCGGCGCCGGCGGATACCTCTGAGCACGCGCGCATCTTTCGCTGCCCGGTGCTGTTCGATCAACCCGACAATGCCCTGATCTTTCCCAAACGTTTGCTCGCGGCGCCGCTGAACCAGGCCGATGCTCAGGTGCGTGGCATGCTCGATGCCTACGCCGATCGCCTGCTGGCCGAGCTCAATCAGGGCTACAGCGTGCTCGATCGCGCGCGTCTGGAGCTGGCGCGCCAGTTGCCGGAGCAAGGGCCTGATCTGGAGACCATCGCCGCTGCTCTGGCGCTAAGCCCAAGGACCTTGCAGCGGCGCTTGCGTGAGGGCGGGCTGTCGTTCAGCCAATTGGTCGACGAAACCCGCCAGCAACTGGTGCTGCACTACCTGCGCGACCCCACACTGGAACTGGCGGAAATCGCCTTTCTGGTCGGTTTCAGCGAGCCGGGTTCGCTGGCGCGCGCATTTCGTCGCTGGACGGGAACGAGTCCGGGCGAGTACCGTCGCCACCTTTGCGCCTAGGCCGCTAGCCTGGTTTTGCGTTTTCGCCTAATTTTTCTGCAGTCGCTGCATCTAGTGAGGACACCCCAATGAGCCTGAGCGAAGCCCGCTTTCACGACCTGGTCGATGCCACCCAGCAGGCGGTGGAGGACATCTTCGACGACAGCGGCCTGGACGTCGATCTGGAAAACAGCGCCGGTGTGCTGACGGTGCGCTTCGATAACGGCAGCCAGCTGATCTTCAGCCGTCAGGAGCCGATTCGTCAGCTGTGGCTGGCCGCGCGCTCCGGTGGTTTCCATTTCGACTATGACGAGGCCGAAGGGCGCTGGATCTGCGATACCAGTGACGAGCAACTGGGCGAGATGCTGGTGCGCATCACCCTTGAGCAATGCGGCACCGAGCTGGAGTTCGATGAGCTCTGAGCCGAGCGAAGCGCCGCTGGCATCACCCTGTCGGCGCCAGTGCTGCCTCGACGAGCGCGATGAGTGCCTGGGCTGTGGCCGCACCTTGCAGGAGATTCTTGACTGGAGCGCGGCCGATAATGCCCGCCGCCGCTTGATCTGCCAGGCGGCGCAGCAGCGTTTGCAACAGCGCCAGCAGGGCCGTTGACCCAGCAGTCTTGTTTATTTGTCCGGCTGTGTTAGGGTTCGACAGAACATTCAGCTTAACCCCGCCTTCGGGCGGGGTTTTGCTTTTTTACGGTTTACGCAAGGAGTCCGCCCGGCATCATGAACAGCTCACCGACCATCACCATTACTCGCCTCGATCTGCAGCGTCTGGAGCGCCTGCTCGACAGCCTGGACGAGTTCGGCCCTGGCGCAGAAGCGCTACAGGCCGAGCTGGATCGTGCCGAAGTGGTGGGGCACGACGAGGTGCCGGCCGGTGTGGTGACCATGAACTCGCGCGTGCACTGCCGCGAGGAGAGCAGCGGCAAGGACTATCACCTGACCCTGGTCTACCCGCAGGATGCCGGTGGCGAAGGCAAGGTCAGCATCCTTGCGCCAGTCGGCAGCGCCTTGCTCGGTCTGTCCGTCGGCCAGCACATCGACTGGCCGGCGCCGGGCGGCAAGCAGCTCAAATTGACCCTGCTGGAAGTCGAATACCAGCCGGAAGCAGCGGGCGAATACGACCGCTGACGCCTTTCCCCAGGCTGGGCTAGAGTGAGGTTTCCGCTAATGGCAAGGAGGCCTCGCCATGCCGAGTCTGCCGCTGTATTTCCCGCCGTCCTACCAATTGTCGCGCGCCTTGCTGTGCGCCGAGCTGCTGATGGCCGCCTACGACCAGTACGAGCAATGGCTGGCGCAGCAGTGCCCGCGCTCGCCCGAGCACTTTCATTGGCAACAGCCTGATCTGGAAGGCTGGCAGCTTTCCGCGCCGATCTGGAGCGTGCTCAGCGAGTGGCATGTGTTCAATGAGTCCGAGCCCTTCGGCTTCGCCGCGCGGGATCCGCAGGGTGATTGCTACCTGGTGTTTCGCGGCACCGAGTCGGTGCAGGACTGGCTCGATGACCTCGACCTGGATCAGCGCGACTACCCCTGGCAGGCTGGGGCGGGTCTGGTGCACGACGGCTTTCTGAAACTCTACACCTCGTTGCGTGACCAGGCTCTGCTGGCACTGGACGGCTTGCAGCCGCAGGCGCGGCTCTGGGCCTGTGGTCACAGCCTGGGCAGCACCCTGAGTACGCTGGTGGTGCCGGATCTGCTGCAGCGCTGGCCTGCATTGCCGCTGCAGCATTACAACTTTGCCAGCCCGCGTCTGGCGTCCCCGGCGTTCGCCAGCTATTACAATGGGCTGGCCGTGCCGACTTACCGGTTGGTCAACGACAGCGACCTGGTGCCCGAGGTGCCACCGGCGGACAGTGATCGCTGGTTCTATCAGCACCTGGGCTTGCCGGTGACCTTCACCGCCAGTTACGGAGGTGTCGCCGCCAACCACAGCATGGGCGGCTGCTACCTCTATGCACTGAACAATCCGGATGCGCCGATGAAGGGCTAGACCTGCTGCAGCGCCGTATTGAGGGCATCTTCCAGCCCGCTCTTGGAGTGCAGGTAATGCACCGTTTGCGCCTGTTGCCCGGCCAGCACGGCGGACAGGTCGAGGTCGGTGATGTAGCAGGGATAGCGTTCGCCGCCGGCACGCTGGGCGAGGATGTGCTGCGCCACGGCGCGATACAGCTCGCGGCCGTACTCCAGCTCTGAGAATTCGCGATGGTTGCAGTACAGGGTGACGTGGCGCTGGCGACCGTCGCCAGGCTCGACGATGGCCTGCACATCGTAGAACGGGTGGCTGACCTGCGCCTCGGGCGCCGGCCTGCGCTCGAGGCGCTGAGCGCGTAATGGCGCCGCCGGCAGCAGTTGGTAGTAGAGAATTTCCAGCGGCGGCTGGTTGTCGGCACCATCGAGCGGCAGCATGGCATTGCGCCGATACAGCAATGACTGCAGGAAACGATGGATCGGCGTCAGCAGGCTCTGCTCATCGCGAAATGGCAGGCGCCGGCGCCACAGTGCATTGCGTTCATCGAGCAGGGTCAGTTCCGCTTCGCCGCTGGTTTCGTGCACGCGATAGAACACCTGGATGCACTGTGGGCGGCCCATGGGCAGGATCAGCGCGAGGTCGTCGCCATCGAGGGCATAGCGGTCCAGATGCAGAGGGCTGTAAAGCTCCTGCTCGGCGCCTAGGTGCTCCAGCAACGCTGGCAGATCACCCAGAGCAGCGTGGCTGACCTGGCCGGGTGTCAGCTGCAACACGTGGTAATGCTGACGTACCTGCACCAGATAGCGTGATTGGCGACCTTCGGCATAGGTGTTGAGCAGGTCGCGCAGCAACTCGTCGACGCGTTCGGCAATCGGCTGGGCGCGATTACGACAGTAGCAGCGCACCTGTACCTGGGGTTGCGGGCCGCCGATCGGCAAGCTGTTGAGCAGATCGCGCAGGCAGTCGAGCAGGGCGTCGGTGCCGTCATGGCGGCTGACCTGCAGTTCGTTCCAGCTGTTGAGCACCACCTGATCGAGGGTCAGTACCAGGTTCTCGCGCACCCCCGAATAGCCCAGCGCATCGGTGCGCCCGGTGGTCATGTGCACGTTCATCTGGCTGTGCTGCCTGAGCGGGTCTACCCCGACATTGACCAGCAACAGCACCTGGCTGGGGATGCTGGCACGCAGCAGGGCGGCTTCTTCGACGCTGGGCTGCGGCAAGGGGAAGCTTTGCTGCAGGCTGGCGATCAGGTTGGACAGTTCGAAATCGGTCAGGTCGCTGCTGCCTGGGTGCAGCGACAGGCGCGTGCTGCTGTCGATCACGCCGTTGCGATGGCACCAGGCGAGCAGTTCGATCAGTTCGCGCGAGCGCTTTAGCGGGGCAAAGTCGCTCCACTCCTGGGCGCCCAGGCTGCCGTTGAACAGCGCCCACTGGTATTCGTTGGGCGCCTCGGGGCTGGGGTGCTGGACCAGGGTCAGGGTGTCTTCGGCCAGGTCCGGGGCGATGCCGGGGTTGATATACTCCACCTTGCCGGCCTTGCGCTCGAAGGCTGCATACAGGCGCCGGCCCAGCACGTTGAGGTCACGGTTGTTCAGTGAACTGCCGGTCTCGGCAGTGCGGGCGAACTGCGAGAGAAAGCGGTAGCTGTAGGTCAGTTCGTTGACCAGCACGCGGCGCTCGGCGGCGACCTGGCGCACTTTCCACTGGCTGCGACTGTCGAGCACGTTGAGCTGGCGGCTGTGCCAGCCCCATTCCGCCGTCAGGCGCTCGAGCAGCAGGCGCTGCCAGCTTTTGGTGCGGCCGCGCGTCGGTGGGCGGCTGACCTTTTTGTTGACCTTCAGGTACAGGCAGCGGCGAATCAGCTCCAGCCTTTCCTGATCGCCGCGCGCGCTCAGATACTCTTCCAGGCGACGGTAGACGACGATGTAGGGGTCCAGTTCGTCGAGGTTCAGGCGGCCTTCGAACACCGCCCGTTTGAAACGCAGCGCCAGGCACTCGACCTGGGGATGCTCGCTGGCGTAGACCTCGGTCAGCAACAGCTTGAGCACCGACTTGTAGGGCGACTCGATGCCCTTGTACAGCTGCCACATGCCGGCGCCGATGAACTCTTCCGGTGGGATATGCGCCAGGTTGCCGAGGTCCAGTACGTCTTCGGCGCGCACGAAACGCTTGCTCAGCAGGATGCGGCAGTAGTCGTGATAGCGCGTTTCCTCGTAGACCGGCACCAGCCACCAGAGCGGCGTACGACCGCCTAGCCAGATGGCGGTGCGGTAGAACTCGTCGAGCAGCAGATAGTGCTGGGTGGTGCCGCAATCGTCGGAGGTCAGTTGCGCCTCACGCGCGCCCTGGGTGAAGCGCTGCGGGTCGACCAGAAAGACGTGCACCTCGGCGCCCTGAGTGGCAGCCCAGCTTTCCAGTTGGTCGCACTTCTTGCGCAGGTCCTGCAGTTCCTGCGCCGTGAGGTTGGGCGAGTGGCATAACCACAGGTCCATATCGCTCTGTTCGGCCTGCGCCACGGTGCCCAGGCTGCCCATCAGGAACAGGCCATGCAGCGGCGCAGCGCCCTGGCCGCGACGCGGTTTGTAGACGAAGGAGCGGGTCAGTCGCTGGACTTCGGCGAGGCTGGCATCATCCGGCTCGAAGCCGCTGAGGCCGGCCGGTGTGCTGGCCGAGACATAGCCAGGCAGCAGTGGATGATTGACGTGCAGCAGCAATGGCAACAGCTTGAGGACCAGTTGCTGGCGTGTGGACAGCGCCTCCATGGCCCGCTGCAGGCGGCCCTGATTGATCTGCAGAAAGCGCGCGCGCAGTTGCGCCAGCACCTTGCGGTCGATGCCGTCATCGATATCGGGGCGTATTTCCTGCGTGCGCGTCATGCTCGAACTCTACTGCAGATCCGGCAAGCCTATCAGCGGCAGGCTCGCCAGTGCAGTGCCTTTGACGCTATATCGCCCGCCGCGCCTTTCCCTTAAGGGCGGCCGGCGGGCAACCGAGATTAAGCGGAGGTGGTCTGACGGGTCGAGAGAATGGTCAACAGGGCTTGCGCATGCTCGGCGGCATCGATGCCCAGGCTGGTCAGATAGCCGCCGTCGGCTTGGCTCACCAGGCCTTTTTCGTGAAGACGGGTGATGGCGCCTTGCGCCTTGAATGAGGCGTTGTTGTGCACCTTTAGCCCCTCCTGATGATTGTCCAGGTTGTACAGGGCGAGGATTTCCAGCTCGTCGATCAGGTCAGCGGTGAATGACTTCATGGTGACTCCGTCTTGTTGTTATGGCGCTCTTGCAGTGTAGAGCCATGTGCCGCGCTCTGCCCATCGCTGAGCTGCCAGTTGGCGAGAATTCGTTGATAGGTACCATCCTGCCTGATCTGTCGCATGCCTGCGTCGAAGTCGCGCAGCAAGGCAGCAGCCCGCGGGTGGCGGCGGGAGAAGGTCAAGTAGAGTCGCGGGCGATGCACCCTGGTCAGCGCCTTGAATTGGCCGACCAGTTCGGGGTTGTCGCGCAGCAGTGCGTCGGTGGTGCCGCGAAAGGCGATGACGTAGTCCACGCGCCCGCGCTGCAGCATGCGAAAGCCATTGATATCGCGCCGTACCGCAATGCGCTGGATATCTGCATAGCTGTCGAAGTACTCGCCGTAGGTATAGCCGATGGTGACTGCCACGCGTTTGCCACGGATGGCGTCCAGGTCATCTATTGCCGCGTCCCCTGCATGGCCCCAGAGCAAAATATCGTCGCTGAACAGCACCTCCTGCGGTAACAGGAACTTCGCGCGGATGTGCGCGTCAGGTGTGGTGTTGAAGCAGCCTGCCAGGCTGCCTGAGCGCGCCAGCTCCATGCAGCGCGAATAGGGGTACGGCGTCAGCTCGACGGACGTGTCGCTGGCACTGAAAGCGGCGCGGACTATGTCTGCCGACATGCCCTCGATCCTGTCATTGCGCAGAGCGGTGTAAGGGTGCCAGTCATCCTCAGCACCAATACGCGGCGTTTCGGCTCGAGCAATGCACGCTCCGCTCAAGCAGAGCGTGAAGACAAGCAGAGCGAGAGTTCGAGTCGACTGACAGGCCATCGAGGACGGTGCCTTCCTGGTCGGGTTTGGCAGTGACAGTAGTAATCTGCTTGCCAGTCCGGCCAGTGGCCTGGATCAATCCTTGCTCAGTTTTCTTCCGGCAGCTCCGGCAGGGCGCGCAGGGCCTGCTCATACCAGGTGCCATCGAAGGGGCGATCCTCGCGCAGCATGGCGTCGACTTCATGGGCCAGAACCAGCGCCATCAGCTCGAGGATCTCCTCGCGCTCGTAACCGACCAGCGTCAGCTTGTTGTAAACCGCCTTGGCTGCAGCGGGCTCACCGCTTTCCAGTTGGTTTTCGATAGCCTGAATCAGGGTGGCTTCGGCGAAGTCTTCGTCTTCTTGCTCGTTGTTTTGACTCATGGTTTCTCTCGTGTTCTGGCCCAGGCTCAGTCGCAGGGGACGCCAACGCCCTTCAGGCTGACTTTGAAGAATTGCAGACGAAAGCCGGAGTTCGCGGCTCGACTGCAAAGACTCGTATTGAGGGTGCGGTATTCGGCGATGAAGATCGGTTTGCCCTGGCTGCGCATGTGACTGTAACCGTCGCATTCGTTGTAGCGATAGCAGCTCTCGTTGATGGCAAAGTCGAAGTAGTCGCCAAGCTCAGGCAGCAGTTCTACGGCATTCTTCAGGCCGATGCTCAGGTCGCGGCTGTGCGCCTCGCTGGCCAGCCAGCGGTTGAAGTCTATTTGCTCGGCTTCCGTCAGGCTCAGGCCATTGTCATTGCTGTAGCCGTCCACGTTGTCCGGATCGACTGCGTCGCAGCCCTTGTCGACGGCCAGGTCCAGGCGTTTGGCGAGCAGTTGGCGTACATCGTCACGGCGATAGTCGAGCCAACGCTCGCCAGGCCAATCAGGCAATGCTTTGCCCAGCGCCGCCGTGGGGTAGGCCTGAGCGTCGCTGCGCCAGTCTTCCCAGGTGCCCGCGCTGAAATAGCAGATGACGATACGGCCACCCGCCTTGAGATTGGTGATGGTTTGCTTGGGCGTGTTGTACAGGTCGATGTTATAGACCAGGCGATTGGGTGTTTGCAGTTTGCCATCGAGCTGCATATGCCAGGATGCATTGACGGGAATGGTGACCGGTGTCGCCGCCGTCAGTGCCGGGGCGATAACGCTGAGCAGTGCAAGGAGTGTGCGCATGATGGTCTGGAGCAGGTGGAGGTGTAATTACCTTAGGCCAGAGGTGTTGCCCTGGCCAGACGCTGGCTTGCTCAGCCTGCGGCGAAGTCCAGCAAGGCCTGGCCGGTGAGGCGATAGGTCGTCCATTCGCTCTGCGGACGGGCGCCGAAGGATTCGTAGAAGTCGATCGCCGGGGTGTTCCAGTCCAGCACCGACCACTCGAAGCGACCGCAGCCCCTCGCCACGGCCAGTTGTGCCAGATGGCGCAGCAGCGCCTTGCCGGCGCCCAGTCCGCGAGCCTCGGGGCTGACGTAGAGGTCCTCTAGGTAAAGGCCGTGCTTGCCCAGCCAGGTGGAGTAGTTGAAGAAGTACACGGCATAGCCGATGGGCTGGCCGTCGTTCTCACAGATCAGACCGTGGGCAGTGCTGCCTTCGGCGAACAGGCTGTCGCGGATGCCGGCCGCGTCGGTCTTCACCTCATGCTCGGCCTTTTCGTAGATGGCCAGGTCGGTGATAAAGCGCAGTATCAGCTCGGCGTCGTTAGGGGTGGCAGGGCGGATATTTATAGCCATGGAATGTCTCGCGGCAGTGTTCAGCTGTAAGTGACGGTGAGCCACGTCAGGGGCAGGCCAACCAGGCAGAGAAAACCGAACGTGGCGACCCAGGCGCTGCGTGAACCCATAGGGTCGGCCACGCGCAGCGGCAGATTCGGGTAGTGGCCCAGAGTCAAAAGTCGTAGTGCCAGCCAGCCGGTGGTGTAGAAGACATAGCCGATGATGATTTCAAGCGCGATCTCGGCAATTAACGCCAAACCGCGCAGCAACAATTCTGCCATGGGAACTCCTTTTCCCCAGTTTTCTCCGAGAAGTCGCTTAGCGGCTAGCCAGCAGTTCCCGACCGCGCGCTACCGCCGCACGCACCTGATTTGGCGCCGTGCCACCGATATGGTCGCGTGCGCCGACCGAGCCTTCCAGGGTCAGCACGGCGAATACGTCATCACCGATCTGGTCGCTGAACTGGCGCAGCTCGTCCAGGCTCATCTCGGCCAGGTCCTTGCCGCTCTGTACGCCGTATTTGACCGCGTGGCCGACGATCTCGTGGCAGTCGCGGAAGGGCAGGCCCTTGCGCACCAGGTAGTCGGCCAGGTCGGTGGCGGTGGAGAAACCGCGCAGCGCCGCTTCGCGCATGATCTCGCGCTTGGGCTTGATCGCCGGGACCATGTCAGCGAAGGCGCGCAGGCTGTCGCGCAGGGTGTCGGCGGCGTCGAACAGCGGTTCCTTGTCTTCCTGGTTGTCCTTGTTGTAGGCCAGCGGCTGGCCTTTCATCAGGGTCAGTAGGCCGGTCAGGGCGCCGAACACGCGGCCGGTCTTGCCGCGCACCAGCTCGGGCACGTCCGGGTTCTTCTTTTGCGGCATGATCGAGCTGCCAGTGCAGAAGCGATCCGGCAGGTCGATGAACTGGAACTGGGCGCTGGTCCACAGCACCAGCTCTTCGGAGAAGCGCGACAGATGCATCATCGCCAGGGAGGCGGCGGCGCAGAATTCGATGGCGAAGTCGCGATCCGATACACCGTCCAGCGAGTTGCCGCCAACGGCGTCGAAACCCAGCAATTGTGCAGTGATTTCACGCTGGATTGGATAGGTGGTGCCGGCCAGTGCGGCCGAGCCCAGCGGCATGCGATTGGTGCGCTTGCGGCAGTCGACCAGGCGTTCGTAATCGCGCGATAGCATTTCGAACCAGGCCAGCAGATGATGGCCGAAGGTCACCGGCTGGGCGGTCTGCAGGTGGGTGAACCCCGGCATGATGGTGTCCGCTTCGGCTTCGGCCAATCCCAGCAGGCCCTGCTGCAGGCGAGTGATCTCGGCGAGGATCAGGTCGATTTCGTCGCGCAGCCACAGGCGGATATCGGTGGCCACTTGATCGTTGCGCGAACGACCGGTGTGCAGCTTCTTGCCAGTAACGCCGATGCGGTCGGTCAGACGCGCTTCGATGTTCATGTGCACGTCTTCCAGATCGACGCGCCAGTCGAACTGGCCGGCTTCGATCTCACCCTGGATCTGCTTGAGCCCATCAATGATGGCGTCACGCTCGGCATCGCTGAGGACGCCGACCTTGGCCAGCATGCTGGCGTGGGCGATGGAGCCCATGATGTCGTGGCGGTACAGGCGCTTGTCGAATTCGACCGAGGCGGTGAAGCGGGCGACGAAGGCGTCGACAGGTTCGCTGAAGCGGCCGCCCCAGGATTGGTTGGTTTTTTCGCTGCTCATGGCACTTGCTCTGGTTCGGGCTCTGGATCGGGCGGCCGCGTCGGCGGCCGGCATGGCGGACAAAGTGCGTCGATAATAACAGGGTCGGCAGGCGTTTCGCCGGGGCGCGTTCGCCGTTGGGCGTTCGATGGCGTTGTCGGCTGCTTCACAATTTTGCCCTGAAGGCGGCATTTCGGTGCTTTATTTTGTCCGGCTGGGGCCGTCTGGCTTGCCGGCTCGCAGGGCGACAAGGAAACTGCGTCGATGCACAGACAATCCTCTACCAAGAACAAATACAACGCCGCTATCGACGACTTCTTCGTCCCGGAACTGTGTCAGCCCGAAGCGCTGCTGAGCATGGTGCTGTTGGCCGAGTTGCTGGTATTGGTATTGGTGCTCGCCGAACCGATGACGCCGGGGTTCGACTGGGTACGCCTGGCCCTGACTTCACTGTTCGTGCAGTGGATCGTGCTGCTGTCGGCTGCTGTGCTCTGCCGCTTGCGGCCGCTGCTGGCACGTCTGCGTCCCGCGTTGGCTGGGGGGCTGTGCTGCGCGCTGGTGGTGCTGCTGACCCTGGGTTGTACGGCGGTGGCCGACTATTACGAGCTGGGTGGGCCGCTGCCGCGCAGTGGTGAAGTGAATCTTTATCTGCGTCATGCGTTGATCAGCCTGATCATGTCCGCACTGCTGCTACGCTATTTCTATCTGCAGAGCCAATGGCGTCGGCAGGAGCAGGCCGAGCTGCGTGCGCGGATCGAATCGTTACAAGCGCGGATTCGCCCGCACTTTCTGTTCAACAGCCTCAACAGCATCGCCAGCCTGGTCACGCTCGATCCTTACAAGGCCGAGCAGGCGGTGCTGGATCTGTCCGATCTGTTTCGCGCCAGCCTGGCCAAACCTGGCACGCTGGTGCCGTGGAAGGAGGAACTGGAACTGGCGAAACGATATCTATCGATCGAGCACTATCGGCTCGGCGAGCGACTACAGTTGCAGTGGGAGGTAGAAGGTGTGCCGGAGGATCTGCCGATTCCCCAGCTGACCCTGCAGCCTCTGTTGGAGAATGCGCTGATCTATGGCATCGCGCCGCGTATCGAAGGCGGCCTGGTGCGGGTCGAGGCGGATTACCAGGATGGTGTGTTCAGCTTGTGTGTCAGCAATCCGTATGAAGAGCGGGGCGAGCAGCATCCGTCACGGGGAACGCAGCAAGCGCTGAGTAATATCGATGCGCGCCTGGCGGCACTTTTTGGGCCGCGCGCGAGTCTCAGCGTGGAGCGCCGTGACGGCCGTCACTACAGCTGTCTACGCTATCCTTGTGCGAGACTCACGCAGGAAGCCAGAGCAATATGAATGTCCTGATCGTCGATGACGAACCCCTTGCCCGCGAGCGCCTGAGCCGCATGGTCGGTGAGCTCGAGGGTTACCGGGTCTTGGAGCCCGCTGCCAGCAATGGCGAGGAAGCCCTGACCCTGATTGATAGCCTCAAGCCGGATGTGGTCCTGCTGGATATCCGCATGCCCGGCCTCGACGGCCTGCAGGTGGCTGCCAAATTGTGCGAGCGCGAAGCGCCGCCAGCGGTGATCTTTTGCACGGCGCATGATGAGTTCGCTCTGGAAGCCTTCCAGGTCAGTGCAGTGGGCTATCTGGTCAAACCGGTGCGGCCTGAGAGCCTGAGCGAAGCGCTGAAAAAGGCCGAGCGGCCCAATCGTGTGCAGTTGGCCGCCCTGACTCGTCCCGCAGCGGAGACTGGCGGTGGCCCGCGTACCCATATCAGTGCCCGTACCCGCAAGGGCATCGAGCTGATTCCGCTGGATCACGTGGTCTACTTCATCGCCGACCACAAATACGTCACCCTGCGTCACGAGGGCGGTGAAGTCCTGCTGGATGAGCCGTTGAAGGCGCTGGAAGACGAGTTCGGTGACCGCTTTGTGCGCATCCACCGCAATGCGCTGGTGGCGCGTGAGCGTATCGAGCGCCTGCAGCGCACCCCGCTCGGGCACTTTCAACTGTTCCTCAAGGGGCTCGAGGGTGACTCGCTGGTGGTCAGTCGCCGCCATGTGGCCGGTGTGCGCAAGATGATGCAGTCGCTATAGCGGGTCGCCGGCTGCGGCCTATGGCCGCCTCCTTCCGCCGGCGTCGGGCGAGCCTGTTATGATTCGCGGCAATCGGTTTTCTGGAATTGCCTCATGTCCCGCGAAATTCGCATCGCCACCCGTAAGAGCGCCTTGGCCCTGTGGCAGGCCGAACATGTCAAAGCCCGCCTGGAACAGGCTCATCCCGGTCTGAAGGTCAGTCTGGTGCCCATGGTCAGCCGCGGCGACAAGCTGCTCGACGCGCCGCTGGCGAAGATCGGTGGCAAGGGGCTGTTCGTCAAGGAGCTGGAAACCGCACTGCTGGAAAACGAGGCCGACATTGCCGTGCACTCGATGAAGGACGTGCCGATGGACTTTCCCGAAGGGCTGGGCCTGTACTGCATTTGCGAGCGTGAAGACCCGCGCGACGCCTTCGTCTCCAACACCTATGCCAGCCTCGATGCGCTGCTGCCCGGCAGCGTGGTCGGTACTTCCAGTCTGCGCCGTCAGGCCCAGCTGCTGGCGCGCCGGCCCGATCTGAAAATCCAGTTCCTGCGCGGCAACGTCAATACCCGCCTGGCCAAGCTTGATGCCGGCGAGTACGACGCTATCATCCTTGCCGCCGCTGGCCTGATTCGCCTGGGGTTCGAAGACCGCATCCGCAGCTCGATCAGCGCCGAGGACAGCCTGCCGGCCGGCGGCCAGGGCGCCGTGGGTATCGAATGCCGCAGTGCCGACAGCGACGTGCATGCCTTGCTGGCGCCGCTGCATCACCGTGACACCGCGCTACGTGTCACCGCCGAGCGCGCGCTGAACAAGCACCTCAATGGCGGCTGCCAGGTCCCTATCGCCTGCTATGCCCTGCTCGAAGATGACCAGCTGTGGCTGCGCGGCCTGGTCGGCCAACCTGACGGCGGCCTGTTGCTGCGCGCCGAAGATCGCGCCGCCAGTAGCGATGCCGAGGCTCTGGGGGTGCGTGTCGCCGAGGCGCTGCTGGCGCAGGGGGCTGACGCCATTCTCCAGGCCGTTTATGGTGAGGCCGGTCACCCTTGAGCGTTTGGCGCCTGTTGCTGACGCGTCCTGCCGAGGATTGTGCGGCGCTGGCGCAGACCCTGGCTGCGCAGGGTGTCGTCAGCCACTGCATGCCGCTGTTGGCCATCGAGACGCTGGATGAGACACTCGAGCAGCGCAGCGCCTTTGCCGATTTGCAGCGTTACTGCGCGGTGATCGTGGTCAGCAAGCCGGCAGCCCGAATTGGCCTGCAGCTCTTGGCGCAGCATGGGGCGCCGACGCCTGATCTGCCCTGGTTCAGTGTCGGTGCGGCTACCGCTGCGGTACTCGCCGAGCAAGGCTTAAGCGTGCATTTTCCCGATTCGGGCGATGACAGTGAGGCGTTGCTCGCTCTGCCTGCACTGCAGCAGGCCATCGCGGCACCTGCACCGCGCGTGCTGATCCTGCGTGGCGAAGGTGGCCGAGAATTCCTCGCCGAGCGCTTGCGTAGCCAAGGTGTGAGCGTCGACTATCTGCCACTGTATCGCCGCGTACTGCCGCATTACGCGCCGGGCGAGCTGAGCCGACAAGTGCGAGCGGAACGCCTGAATGGCCTGGTTGTCAGCAGTGGGCAGGGTTTCGAACATCTGCTGCAGCTAGCCGGCGATGACTGGCCGGCGTTGGCTCGGCTACCCTTGTTCGTACCCAGCCCGCGCGTCGCCGAACAGGCCTGCGCTGCGGGTGCCCAGATCGTTGTGGACTGTCGCGGCGCCAGTGCCGCGGCCTTGCAGGCAGCTTTGGAGCAGTTTCCGGCTGCCGCCCTCTAAAAGGACGGATACGTGAGCGAAGCATCCACCCCGAACACGCCAGAAGAAAAACCGGCCAGCGAAGCCGTGAAACCCACACCTGCACCGCCACCGGTGAAGGCACCACGCAGTGGCGGTGGCAGCGGCCTTGCCGCATTCGCCCTGCTGATTGGCCTGGCTGGCGCCGGTGCTGGCGGCTGGAGCCTGTGGCAACTGCATGCAATGCAGAGCAGGGACCTGCAGCAGGCCGAAGACCTGCAGCGCACCCGTGACGACAGTGCGAAGAAAGTGGATGAGCTGGCCCAACGCCTCGATTCGCGTCTGTCCGCCCTGCCCAGTGCGGCCGAGCTGGACGAGCGCCGTCGCCTGCTGGCCAATCTGCAGAGCGATCAGCAGCGCATGAGCCAGCGCCTGGAAAGCGTGCTCGATGGTAGCCGCCAGGATTGGCGTCTTGATGAAGCCGAGCACCTGCTGCGTCTGGCAACCCTGCGGTTGTCGGCATTGCAGGATGTGGCCAGCGCCGAAGCGCTGGTACTGGCCGCCGATGAAATCCTCCGCGAGCAGGACGACCCTGCCGCATTCGCCGCCCGCGAGCAGCTCAGCCGTAGTCTCGAAGCCCTGCGCACCACCGAGCGCCCGGATCGCGTTGGCCTGTTCCTGCAGCTGGGCGCCTTGCGTGAGCAGGCCGCTACCCTCAATCCACTGGCGCCGACCTTCGAAGGGCAGGGTGACGTGCTCTCCGACCTGGCAGCCGAAGGCGACGGCAGTGCCTGGTGGAGCGAGTGGGCGAAGAAGCTTTCGGAGTACTTCCGTATCGAGTTCGACGCCGATCGCAACGTGCGTCCGCTGCTGTCCGGGCAAAGCCTGTCGCAGGTGCGCCTGAGTCTGTCGCTGGCGCTGGAACAGGCGCAGTGGGCCGCACTGCATGGTCAGACCGGTGTGTACAAGCAGTCGCTGAAACAGGCCGAGGAAATCCTCGATGCCCACTTCAACCTAGACAACCCGGACAGTCGCGCCCTGCGCCAGCGCTTCGGCGAGCTGGCCGATGCCAGCATCGAGGTCAAGGTGCCGGACCTGAGCGACTCGCTCGATGCGCTGCAGGCCTACCTGCAACGTAAACAGGCGCAACGTCGGCAGGGGGCCGCGGCGGCCGGGGAGGCGCAATGAGACGCCTGATCTGGCTCCTGTTATTGCTGGCCATAGCCGCCGGGCTGTATCTGCTCAGTCTGGCCATCGAGGCCGACCGCGGTTATGTGCTGTTCGCCTACCAGGGCTTTCGCTACCAGTCCGGCCTGTGGGCATTCCTTGGCCTGCTGGTGGTCGTGGTGGCGCTGTACTACCTGATCAAGTGGACACTGCGTTTGTTGCTCAGCTCGACACGGCTGGCCAACCCCTGGTCGCGTCTGCATCGCAACCGCCGTGTGCGCCTGGCTTCCGAGCAGGGCATGCTCGACCTGGCCGAAGGTCACTGGGCGCGTGCCCAGCGTCAACTGACCCGTGCCGCCGAAGCCGACAGTCAGCCGTTGATGTATTACCTCGGCGCTGCTCGGGCTGCCAGCAAGCTTGGCGATCACGAGCAGAGCGACGCATTGCTCGAACGCGCACTGAACAAGCAACCCCAGGCCGAACTGGCGATTGCCCTGACCCACGCCGAGCTGCAGCGTAACCGCGGCGACAGCGACGCGGCGCTGGAAACCCTGCAGGCCATGCGTGAGCGCCACCCAGGCCATCACCTGGTGCTGCGTCAGTTGCAGCGTCTGTATCTGCAGCGCCAGGACTGGTCGGCACTGCTTGGCTTGCTGCCCGAGTTGCGCAAGGAAAAGGCGCTGCCCGCCGCAGAACTCGACGAACTGGAGCGCGAAACCTGGCGTGGTCGCCTGGCCGATGCCGGACTGGCTGGCCAGGGCCATGGCGAAACTGCACTTCAGCCGCTGACGCAAGCCTGGCAGCAGCTTTCCGCGCCACTGCGTCAGGAGCCTGAGCTGATCGCCACCTATGTCGAGCAACTGCGTCGACTGGGCGCGCAGGAAGAAGCCGAGGAAGTGCTGCGCAGCGCGCTCAAACGTGGTTACGACAGCCGTCTGGCGCGCTTCTACGGTGTGCTGCGTGGCGCCGACCCGGCGCGTCAGCTGCAAACGGCCGAACTCTGGCTCAAGCAGCATCCGCAGGATCCTGCCCTGTTGTTGACCCTGGGCCGTCTGAGCCTGCAGAACCAGTTGTGGGGCAAGGCGCGAGACTATTTCGAGACCAGTCTGAAGCTCGAGCGCCACCCGGAAACCTGCGCCGAGCTGGCGCGTCTGCTGGCGCAATTGGGCGAGTTGGAACGCAGCAATCAGCTGTTGCTGGAGAGCCTCGGCCTGTTGCATCAGGGCTTGCCACCGCTGCCGCAACCGCAGGGCGTGACAGCCTGAATGGATGCGGCTGATTGCCGCAGCGCACTCGCCGTACGGACGGAGGGGCGTTCGGGCATGATGAACAGCCTGCTCTGAGTCATGGGGCGCCTTGAAAGGCGCCCTCGCTTTCCTCTACCGTACTGCCCTCGATTTCCCTCCCGGAGCCACCATGCACTTGGCCAGCCCGCGTCCTCTGTTTTTCCTGGCATTCATCGGCTGCGTACTGCTGATGGCGGCTGCGTTGTACCTGGAACATGTCGTCGGCCTGGAACCCTGTCCGATGTGCGTGCTGCAGCGAATCTGCGTGATTCTGTTCGGCGTGGTCTGCCTGATCGCTGCTATCCATGGGCCGGGGAGTCTCGGTCGTCGCATCTACGCGGTGCTGGCACTGCTGTTCGCCGGCGCTGGCGCCGCTACCGCTGGCCGGCAGATCTGGCTGCAGAGCGTACCGGCCGATCAGCTCGAAGCCTGTCTGCCCAGCCTCGAGTTCATGATGGAAGCCCTGCCGATGCAGGACATCGTGCGCCTGGTGTTCCAGGGCAGCGCTGACTGTGCTGAGGTGAAGTGGACGCTGTTTGGCATGAGCATCCCCGAGTGGAGCCTGCTCGGTTTCGTCGGCATGCTCGGTTTCTGCCTGTTCCAGCTGCTGCGTCGCAATTGAGAATGCGAATTGCACGAAGCCACGCGGGTCGTGGCTTCGAGATTAAACGCTCGTATGAAACTTTCTCACGGCGATGCCTTGATGGTGGGTGCCCACGAGCATAATCTGGCTCGCACGCACCGCCGGAAAAATGCCATTTTGCGGTTGCCTTCCCAAGGCCAAGCACCGATTGACAGAAAAACGTCTCGGGAGCGGACGTATAACAGGCATTATCGATAAGGGAAGCGAGGTTTATCATGCTTGAGAGTTGCCAGAATGCACAGGAACGTTGGGGTGGGGTTCACCAGCTGATCGATCGCTGGCTGGGTGAACGCCGCGAACTTGTGCTGGCTTACACCGCCCTCACCAAGGCGCCGCAGGCGCCAGCCATCAACTGTGAGCCTCTGCAGGGTTTCTGCGAATTGCTGGTGGACTACGTGTCTGCTGGTCACTTCGAGGTCTACGAGCAACTGACCAACGAGGCCAAGGCCTTCAACGACCAGCGTGGTCTGGAACTGGCCAAGCAGATCTACCCGCGTATCGAAGCCATTACGGCGGTCGCGCTGGCGTTCAATGACCACTGCGACAATGGCGATTGTCGCGACAGCACGTCGCTGGTGGCAGAGCTCAATCATCTGGGGCAGTTGCTGCACGAGCGCTTCGAATTGGAAGACTGCCTGATCGAAGTGCTGCACAACGCTCATCAGGAACAGGCCGCCGAAGCGCTCTGAGCCCTTGCTGGCAATGGTCCGGAACACTCCGGGCCGTCAGGCTGACGCCAGTCAGTTAAGCGTCGGCGCATCAAGTTTGTAGCAGCGGCGCCTCGCCGCGAATCAGGACGGTGCGCACTTGAACGCACTTGAAAAGCTTCGCCCCGGGGCGGGGCTCCTACGCAAGGCCGCTCTGATCGGATCGGCATCAGGCCGGCAGGCTAGCCTTCAGTCGGCTACGTCGAGCAGGCGTAGATCGAATACCAGTGGCGCATAGGGCGGTATCAGGTCGCCCGCACCTTCCTCCCCGTAAGCCTGATCCGATGGAATCACCAGGCGCCAGTGAGCGCCTTTCGGCATTTGCAGCAGTGCGCTGCGCCAGCCGCCGATCAGGCTGTCCAGGCGAAACCACTGCGGTGTGCTGCTCTCGTCGAAGACGCTGCCGTCCGCCAGTTCGCCGCGGTAGCTCACCTGTACTCGGCTGCGAGCGGTGGGCATGGGACCGCTGCCAGGGCTGAGTTCGGTCACCAGTACGCCGTTGGCCAGTGCCCGCACGTCTGGGCGGCGACGTTGCTCGGCGAGAAAACGCTGCTCGGCTTCGATAGCTTTGCTCTGGCGCTGTGGCGAGGCTTCGATACGCGCTTCGTGCTCATCGAGCAGCTGCTCGATCCGGCTGGCGTCGAGGCGCAGGGGCTTGCCCTCGTAGGCCCGGCGCAAGCCTTCGAGCAGCTCGCTCAGCGGCAGGTCTGGCACCTCGTCGTGCAGACGCTCGCCAAGACGCACGCCGAGGCTGTAGGCCAGATCCTGCTGGTGCTGGTCAGCCTGTACGCCCAGGCTGCAGCAGATAGCGAGGGCGGCTAGTACGGCGCGGCTCATTACGGTGTCTCCCGATCAAGATGCTTAGGGGCTGTTGAGGTTACGCGGCGCCGCAGCGTGCGCTGAAACGGCAAAAGGCTTTGGCGATTATGCCAGCGTGGTTCGGCATCTGCTCGGCTCGCCAAAAGGCCTATGGCGAGCCCTCGCGGCTGCGTCTAGTATGGGCGCGTTCACATCCGCCTGGAGGCGCGCCATGTCGGCCAAGAAGAAGTCCATCACTACCCCGTTGCACCTGCTGCACCAACTGTCTGCCAGCCTGCTCGAACACCTGGAAAATGCCTGCTCGCAAGCGCTGATCGACGCCGAGAAACTGCTCGCCAAGCTGGAGAAGCAGCGCGGCAAGGCGCAGGAAAAACTGCACAAGGCCCGCAGCAAGCTGCAGGACGCTGCTGTTGCCGGCAAGGCCAAGGCGCAAGCCAAGGCGAAGGACGCAGTCGCCGAGTTGGAGGAGCTGCTCGACTCGCTCAAGGCCAGCCAGAGCGAAACCCGCACCTACATCGCCCAGCTCAAGCGTGATGCCCAGGAAAGCCTGAAGCTGGCACAGGGCGTAGGCAAAGTGAAGGAAGCCGCTGGTAAGGCGCTGGATGTACGTGAGGCCAAAGCCGCTGCTCCGGCCGCCAAACCGACCAGCAAGCCGGTCGCGGCGAAGAAGCCTGCTGCTGCGAAGACACCAGTGAAGAAGGCCCCGGCCAAACCGGCTGCTGCCAAACCGGCGAGCAAACCCGTCGCCAAGCCAGTAGCGAAACCGGCAGCAGCCAGCAAGCCTGCGGCTAAGCCAACTGCCAGCAAGGCTGTTGCGGCAAAACCCGCTGCGCCGAAAGCTGCCGCCAAGCCCGCTGCCGCCAAGCCAGCCACCAAACCGGCAGCCAAGCCTGTTGCAGCAAAAGCACCCGCCAAGCCCGCAGCAGCCAGTAAACCGGTCGCCAAACCCGCTGCTAAGCCGGCTGCCAAGGCCACGCCTGCAAAACCCGCGAGCAAACCGGTCAGCAAGCCGGCTGCGGTGAAGAAACCAGCCGCTGCCAAGGCCCCGGCGAAGAAAGCTCCGGCCAAGCCAGCAGTTGCCAAGGCAGTTGCCGCACCAGTTGCTGCGGCAGCCCCTGCTGCTCCTGCGGCCACCAATGGGGCCACCGCCCCGGGTACTCCGAGCGCTTCCTAAGGGTGATCAACGGCGCCGCGTAGCACCTGCAGCGCGGCGCTGTCCCCTCCGGCCAGGCGAATCAGCCAATCGTCTCCGCCTGCCTCGTTTGGCCAGTTCTCGGCCAGCGCCTGCAAACGATCGAGCAATATCCGCTCGGCCTGCAGTTCCAGTTTCTTGACCTGCTCACGCAAGGCTGCGAGTTCCGCATCCTGGCTTGCGTTCGCGCGCCAGTCCTGGCGTACCTGACGCAAAGGCGCGATCACCTCGCGTTGCCAGGGGGCAGCCGCTTGCTGCAGTGCTTGCAGGCGCTCATCCAGGCAGCGCACACCGCGCCGCTGCAACCAGGCACCGGTCAGCAGCAGGCAAACGTCACTGCCTGTGTCCTGCAACTCCAGGCAGGCCTGTTCCACGCCTGCTCTGGCGTAGAGTTCGAGGGCGAAATTCCACAGATCCTGCACGCGGCCTCCGGGGCGATTTGGTAGACTCCGCCGCCATTATGATCCGACTCCAGAACCTCACTCTACAGCGTGGCCCGCAGCGTCTTCTCGAAGGCGCCGAGCTGACCCTGCACGCCGGTCACAAGGCCGGCCTGATCGGTGCCAATGGCGCCGGTAAATCCAGCCTGTTCGCCCTGTTGCGTGGCGAGCTGACGCCTGATGCCGGCGATTGCCTGCTGCCCGGTGATTGGCGCATCGCCCATATGCGTCAGGAGGTCGATACTCTCGATCGGCTGGCGGTGGATTACGTGCTCGACGGCGATCACAACCTGCGCCGCGTGCAGGCCGAACTGGCCGTCGCCGAGCAGGCGCATGATGGTGCGGCCATCGCTCGCCTGCACAGCGAGCTGGACAGCGCCGACGGCTACACCGCCGACGCCCGCGCGCGCAAGCTGCTGGCCGGCCTGGGCTTCGAGAACGCGCAGATGGATCGCCGCGTCGGCGACTTCTCCGGTGGCTGGCGCATGCGCCTGAACCTGGCCCAGGCGCTGATGTGCCCGTCCGACCTGCTGCTGCTCGACGAGCCGACCAACCACCTGGATCTGGACGCCATTCTCTGGCTGGAAGGCTGGCTGCAAAACTACCCCGGCACCTTGCTGCTGATTTCCCATGACCGCGATTTTCTCGATGCAGTGGTCGACCACGTCGCCCATGTCGAACAGCGCAAGCTGACCCTTTATCGCGGCGGCTACACGGCTTTCGAGCGGACTCGTGCCGAGCGTCTGGCCCAGCAGCAACAGGCGTACGAGAAGCAGCAGGCGCAGCGCGCGCACATGGAAAAGTACATCGCCCGCTTCAAGGCCCAGGCCACCAAGGCCCGTCAGGCGCAGAGCCGGATCAAGGCCCTGGAGCGCATGGAAGAGCTGAGCGCGGCGCATGTCGACTCGCCCTTCGACTTCGTCTTCCGTGAAGCCGACAAGATCTCCACGCCACTGCTCAGCCTCAGCGAAGGTCGCCTCGGTTATGGCGACAAAACTGTGCTGCAGCAGGTCAAGCTGAGCCTGGTGCCCGGCGCGCGCATCGGCCTGCTTGGCCCCAATGGGGCGGGCAAGTCGACGCTGATCAAGAACCTGTCGGCCGAACTGCAGCCGCTCGGTGGCAGCCTGACCCGCGGCGAAAACCTGGTGATCGGCTACTTCGCTCAGCATCAGCTCGATTCACTGGACGACAAGGCCAGCCCGCTGCTACATCTGCAACGTCTGGCGCCCAGCGAGCGCGAGCAGACCTTGCGCGATTTTCTCGGCGGCTTCGACTTCCGTGGCCCGCGTTGTGACGAGCCGGTGGTGAATTTCTCCGGTGGCGAGAAGGCGCGCCTGGCCCTGGCGTTGATCGCCTGGGAAAAGCCCAACCTGTTGCTGCTCGACGAACCGACCAACCACCTCGACCTGGAAATGCGCCTGGCCCTGACCATGGCCCTGCAGGAGTTCGCCGGTGCTGTGGTGGTGGTCTCGCACGATCGTCATCTGCTCAAGAGCACCACCGATGAATTCCTGCTGGTTGCCGAAGGACGGGTGGTGCCGTTCGACGGCGATCTGGACGATTACGCGCGCTGGCTGGTCGATTACCGGCAGCGCCAGGCGCCACCGAGCGCACCGGCTGAAGGGGCGGCGGACAAGACCGACAAGCGCGCCCAGCGCCAGGCCGCCGCCGCGCTGCGTCAGCAACTGGCGCCGCACAAGAAGCAGGCCGACAAGCTCGAGCAGGAGCTGGGCAAGGTGCAGGAAAAGCTCGCCACCGTGGAAACCCAGCTGGGCGACAGCGGTCTGTACGAGTCCGCGCGCAAGGATGAGCTGCGCCAGCGTCTGGCCGAACAGGCGCAGCTCAAGGCCCGCGAGGCCGAGCTGGAGGAAGCCTGGCTGCTGGCGCTGGAAACCCTGGAGGCGTTGCAGCAGCAACTGGAGGAAGCCGAGTAATGGAACAGCTTGAACTGCTGGCGGCCTGGCGCGACCCACTGATTCGCACCGGCCAGGTACTGCTGATCATCCTGCTGGCGTGGATCGCCCAGCGCATTCTCACCCGTGCCATCAGCCGCCTCGGAGCGCGTTACAGCCTGCTGCCGGCAGAGGTGCTGCAGCCGCTGCGCGGGCTGGTGCGTTGGCTGATCATGGGTAGCGCTCTGCTCATGGTGCTGGAGCGGCTGGGTGTTTCCGCGACCGTGCTGTGGACGGCGCTGACCGGTTTCACCGCGGTCGCCGCGGTGGCGTTCTTCGCCATCTGGAGCGTGCTGTCGAACATGTTCTGCGCGCTGCTGATCTTCACCATGGGGCCGTTCCGTATCGGCGATACGGTCGAGGTGATCGACAGTGCCGACAAACCGGGCGTCAAAGGCCGGGTCATTGCCATCAATCTGTTCTATACCACTCTGCAGGATCTCAGCGAAGACGCGGCCGGCGCGTTGCTCCAGGTGCCCAACAGTCTGTTCTTCCAGAAGTCGGTACGGCGCTGGCGCTGAGCTCGCGTACTTCGAGAAGCATCGCGCAACCTAGGGTCTGTACGAAAGGTGCCTGTACGCCGCGGCCATGCGTGGCCGTCGTCGCCAGTCACTTTTCCTACACAACCTAACCCCTCGCTGGAGTAACTCCGAATGGAATGGCTCAGCAACCCGGAAATTTGGGTCGCGTTCCTGACTCTGACCGCCCTGGAAATTGTTCTGGGTATCGACAACATCATCTTCATTTCCATTCTGGTCAGCCGACTTCCGGCCGAGCAGCAGCCCAGGGCGCGCTTCTTCGGCCTGGCGCTGGCCATGGGGACGCGCATCCTGCTGCTGCTGTCGATCACCTGGGTGATGCGCCTGACCACTGACCTGTTCCATGTCTTCGGTGAGGGGATTTCCGGGCGCGACCTGATCCTGTTCTTCGGGGGCCTGTTCCTGCTGTTCAAGAGTACGGCGGAGATCTACCACAGCCTCGAAGGTGCGGAAGAGGGCGGCCAGGATGCACCGAAGAAGAGTTACGGCTTCATGGGCATCATCATCCAGATTGCCATCATCGACATCGTGTTCAGCCTCGACTCGGTGATCACCGCCGTCGGCCTGGTGCAGCACGTACCGGTGATGGTCGCCGCCATCGTCATCTCGGTGCTGGTGATGATGCTGTCGGCCAGCACCATCGCTTCGTTCATCGACAAGCATCCGAGCCTGAAGATGCTGGCGCTGTCGTTCCTGATCGTCGTCGGTACCGTGCTGATCGCCGAGAGCTTCGATGTGCATGTGCCGAAAGGCTACGTTTACTTCGCCATGGCCTTCTCTCTCGCCGTCGAGGCCATCAACATCCGCCTGCGCGGGCGGATGCGCAAGCAGGAACCGAGTGAGCCGGTGCAACTGCGCAAGGGCTCGCCGGATTGATCGGACGGGAGTAGGCTTTAACGCCTGCTCCCGTTTTTCTTTCCTGAGGTATCACGCCATGGCTCTCGAAACCTGGCTCGCTTTTTTCGTCGCCTGCTGGGTGATCAGCCTGTCGCCGGGTGCTGGTGCCGTGGCCTCGATGTCGGCCGGTATGCAGTACGGCTTCTGGCGCGGCTACTGGAACGCGCTCGGCTTGCAGCTCGGTCTGGCGCTGCAGATCGCCATCGTCGCCGCGGGTGTAGGCGCCGTCCTGGCGGCCTCGGCCCTGGCCTTCAGCCTGATCAAGTGGTTCGGCGTGGCCTATCTGGTGTTCCTCGCTTACAAACAGTGGGTCGCCCTGCCCAGCGATCTGGATGCCGGCGCGGCCGAGCGTCCTATCGGCCGGCCGCTGACCCTGGTGTTGCGTGGCTTTCTGGTCAACTTCAGCAACCCCAAGGCCATCGTCTTCATGCTCGCGGTGCTGCCGCAGTTCATCAATCCGCATGCGCCGCTGGTGGCGCAGTATCTGGTCATGGGCGTGACCATGATCATCGTCGATCTGATCGTCATGGCCGGTTACACCGGCCTTGCCTCGCGAGTGCTGCGCCTGCTGCGCACACCTCGCCAGCAGCGGGTGATGAATCGCAGTTTCGCCGCACTGTTCGCAGCTGCGGCCGGCCTGTTGGCGACGGTCAAGCGCGCGGCAGTCTGAGTCTCGTTCGCTATCGTTCAACGCTGGCCGATGGCGTTTGCCAGGGATGTTCTGAAAAAGCCATTCATCGTCACTCCCGCGAAGGCGGGAGCCCAGGTGATTCGCAGGTTCTGAATGCCCGCCTGTGCGGGCAAGGCAGTCTTTCAGGTTCCGCTCGGCAGTTTGTTACTGAATATTTCATATTCTTCTTGTGCTCAATCGTTAGGCCAGCAACAATTTAATGCCACCCATTCTCGTTTGGGATGCATTAATGACCCGCTTTCGCTTCTCTCTTTCCTGGCTGATGCTGCCTTTGCTGGCCAGCCTGAGCTTTCTCGCCATTGGCGAGCCCCTCGACGGTGCCGCACAGGCGTTGCACCTGATCGGTTACATCGGCGCTGATTACCCGGCCACCGTTGCGGGCGGTCAGGTTATCGATGCCGGTGAATATCAGGAGCAACTGGAGTTTCTCGATGTACTGCAGGGCCTGATCGTCGCCTTGCCCGCTCAGGCCGGCCGCGCCGAGTTGGAGCAGGGCGTCAGCAATCTGCGTCAGGCAATTGCTCAGCGCCAGCCGGGCGAGGAGGTTGCTGGCGCCGCCCGCAAACTGGGCGCACGTCTGGCCGAGCTCTATCAGGTGGTGCAGAGCCCAGTGCTGACGCCGGACCCGGAACGCGGCGCGCCGCTCTACGCTCAGCACTGCTCGGTGTGCCACGGCGACACCGGCCTGGGCGATGGACCTGCCGGTATCGGCCTGGAGCCAGCACCGGCCAATCTGCGTGATGCCGCGCGTCTGGATCGGCTGAGCCTTTACGATCTCTACAACACCCTCGGTCTGGGCATCGAAGGCACCGATATGCCGGCCTTCGCCGATCAGCTCGACGAGCGTCAACGCTGGGATCTGGCTGCCTACATCGCCGGTTTCACAACAGCACCGGCGCAGAGCCAGACACGCTTTGCCATGAACGAGCTGGCAGGGCGCACGCCTGCCGAGATCGCCGCCACCGGCGGCGATGTCGCCGCGTTCCGCGCCCTGCGTGCTCATCCGGTAGTGGAGCAGCGTGGTCCGCAGCAGCTCATCGGTTACACCCGCTCGACCCTGGAGCGCAGCCTGCAGGCCTATCGCGAAGGTGATCGCGAGCAGGCTTATGACCTCTCCGTAGGCGCCTATCTGGAAGGCTTCGAACTGGTCGAAAGCGCTCTCGACAACCTCGATGCCGCGCAGCGCAAGACCACCGAGCGCGCCCTGATGGCCTATCGGCAGGCGCTGCAGGATGGTGCCAGCGTCGCGCAGGCTGCCCAGGCACTGGAGCGGGCCAAGGTCGAGCTGGACAAGTCCGCTGCGCTGCTGGCTGATGGCGCCATGGACGACAGCCTGAGCTTCTTCGCCAGTCTGCTGATTCTGCTGCGCGAGGGGCTGGAGGCGATTCTGGTGCTGGCGGCGATTCTCGCCTTTCTGCGCAATACCGGGCAGCAGCAGGCGGTACGCAGTGTGCACATCGGCTGGGGGCTGGCGCTGCTGGCCGGTGTCGCGACCTGGGCGGTGGCGGCCTACCTGATCGACATCAGCGGCGCCCAGCGCGAGCTGCTGGAGGGCGCCACGGCGTTGTTCGCCAGCGTAGTGCTGCTGTGGGTCGGCGTGTGGATGCATGATCGTCGCCACGCTGCGGCCTGGCAGGATTACATCAAGAGCAGCCTGGTCGGCGGTGGTGGCCGTTTCGGCTTCGCCGTGCTGGCGTTCTTCTCGGTGTATCGCGAGCTGTTCGAAGTAATCCTGTTCTACGAAACCCTCTGGCTGCAGGCCGGCCCTGCCGGGCACGGTGCGGTGCTGGCCGGCGCCGCTGCCGCGCTGGTGCTGCTGATCGGCCTGGCCTGGGTGATCCTGCGCGGCTCGCGCAAACTGCCGCTGGCAACCTTCTTCGGCGTCAACGCAGTGCTGCTATGCGTGCTCTCCGTGGTCTTCGCTGGCCATGGCGTGGCCGCGTTGCAGGAGGCCGGCGTGCTCGGCACGCGTCCGGTGGCCTTCTTCGAGTTCGACTGGCTGGGCATTCATGCCGATGCCTGGAGCCTGTCGGCGCAGGGCCTGGCGCTGGTCGGTATCGCCCTGCTGTACGGGCGCAGCCTGCTAGGGGAGCGTCGGCGCATGGTCGAGCAGGCCTAGCCTACTCAGGTTTGAACGAGGGCGAGCTTTGCCCGTCCTCGTTGTGTCATAGCGTGAACCGCCGCTACGACAGCTGGTCTCAGTGCACCTAGGCTGCTTCCAATTCCTCTGCCGAGTGCGCGCATGTCTTCCTCGATCCATTCCACTCACTACGCCGACAGCCCCGATCTGGCGTTGGCTGTATTGCGTCACCCCACCCTGGAGCAGGCACTCTCAGCGGCCTGTGCCCAACTTGCCATACGTGAGGCCTTTCTCGCTGCGTTGCGTGATCCAGCCATCGGTCCGCAGCCGCGGCTGCTATTGGCAATTTCCGGCGCCGACGTGAGTGGTCAGCGTCGCCTGGCTGCGCTGGTAGCCGAGCTGCTGCCGGACGAGGTGGAGCTGGATCTGATCGAACTGGCCGAGGACAACCTGTCGCGCGCCGTGCGTGAGCGCTGCGAGCCGTTCTACCAGGCCTGAGCCTCGCGCCTGCTGGCATACTGGGCGCTGGTTTCTCTGCGGAAGTTGCTGCATGCGCGTATGGATCGACGCCGACGCCTGCCCTCGGGCGGCGCGGGATCAGGTGGTCAAGTTCGCCCTCAAGCGGGGTTTCGAAGTGGTGCTGGTGGCCGGGCAGGCCGTGGCGCGGCCGAACTTCGCCTGCGTGAAACTGATCGTGGTGCCCAGCGGGCCGGATGCGGCCGATGATCATCTGGTGGAACACGCGGTGCCCGGCGAGCTGGTGATCTGCAGCGACGTGCCGCTGGCCGACCGCCTGGTGAAGAAGGGCGTCGCCGCACTCGACCCGCGTGGTCGCGAGTTCGACGAGCGCAACATGGGCGAGCGTCTGGCGGTGCGTAATCTGTTCACCGACCTGCGCGAGCAGGGCCAGGTGGGTGGTGGCCAGGCGCCGTATTCGGAGAAGGACCGGCAGGCCTTCGCCAATGCGCTGGATCGGATTCTCACGCGTTTGAGTCGTTAGCTGCCCCGGATTGCATCCGGGCTACGGGGCGTATGGCAAACCCATTTTCAGCGTTGTAGCCCGGATGAAATCCGGGGATGGCGGACTCCGTCAGCCACACAGATAGGTGCCGGTGCCAACCGCCACCAGCACGCCCTCGTCGTTATGCAGCTCCATACGAATCACCGCCACCTTGTTGCCGGCGCGCAGTGGCGTGGCCGTGGCAGTGAAACGCTGGCCGCGGCCTGGACGCAGGTAGTCGATGCGCAGGTCGATGGTGCCGAGCTTGGACAGCTTGCTCATGCGTTCGGCTGGCGGCAGGTGCTGGTGGTTGGCGAAGGCGCCGATCAGCGCCATGGCGCCGCCGCAGACGTCGAGCAGCGAGGAAATCACTCCGCCGTGCAGGATGCCGTGAACGAAGTTGCCGATCAGCTCGGGCTTCATCGGCAGGTGCATGGTCACCCGCTCGGAGCTCAGCTCATCGAGCTCGATGCCGAGCACCTGATTGAAGGGAATGCGCTGGAAGAAACTGGCCACCGCCTGTTGCAGGTCGGGGCTGAGGACGAAGGGCTGGGACATGGCAGGGGCTCCGGGAAATCCTGTCGCCACGCTGCAGTACCGCGCAAGACTTGGCCAGAGGCAATGCAGGAGTGCCCTGAGCATTGGCCGGATCGGCCTGACTCCTGTGGGAGGATTCGGGTGCGTTCCGCTTCAGCTTCAGTATCGATGAGCGTGGGCTGAAGCCCACCCTACAAAGTTCAAGACTCCTGCCCGTAGGGTGGGCTTCAGCCCACCAATGGCAATCAAGGTGGGCTAAAACGGAACGCCGCCCAACCCACCCCACGGGACCCCAGCGTCAATTCAGGCGCAACGCCACATGCCGACGCCTGAAAATCAGTGGTGCGCCAGCTCCAACACACGGTCGACCAGTTTGTTGATGCCCGACGCTGCCTCGGCGATGGATTGGGCGAGCATATAGGCCGGTGTAGTCACCAGCTTGCGCTGGCTGTCTTCGATGATATCGCTGACCTCGCACTCATGGTGCTCGGCGCCCATCTGGGTCAGGGCGGCGGCGGTGTCATGATCGCTGCCGATGGTGCAGACCACGCCGGCACCGAAGATCTTCGCCGCCAGTACCGGGGCGATGCACATCAGGCCGACCGGCTTGCCGGCATCGACGAACGCCTTGCAAGCCGCCAGCACGTCAGGCTGCACGGTGCAGCCGGCGCCGCTGGTGGCGAAGTCGGAGAGGTTCTTCGCTACGCCGAAGCCGCCGGGCAGGATCAGCGCGTCGAACTCTGCCATGTGCAGCAGCTTGACGTCCTTGATCTGGCCGCGGGCGATGCGCGCCGATTCCACCAGCACGTTGCGTGTTTCGTTCATCTCGTCGCCGCTGTAGTGATCGACCACGTGCAGCTGCGGCACGTTAGGGGCGAAACACTGGACTTCGGCACCACGCTGGTCGAGGCGCAGCAGGGTGATCACGCTTTCATGGATCTCGGCGCCATCGTAGACGCCACAGCCGGACAGAATCACTGCCACTTTCTTGCTCATGCTCGACTCCTGGTGAGGAAAGACGCGACCTTGAAACGGGCGCGGGTATTACCAATGCTGGGGTTGTCGCCAAATGCCACTCGGACTGTCATTTGCCGCCGCGAAGCCTGACGAAGCTGCGCATAGGATGAATAACAGCTCATTCCCGACACAAGTACAACGATATGGTGCAGTCATGAATTACGTTCTTTACGCAATGCCCTTCTTCTTCCTGCTGATCGGCCTGGAATTGCTCGCTGACCGCTGGCGCGGCATGCGCACCTATCGCCTGGCCGATGCCCTTAACAGCGTCAGTGCCGGCGTACTGTCCCAGGCCATCGGGATTCTCACCAAGGTGGTCGTCCTGCTGACCTACGCCTTCGCCTGGGAGCAGCTGGCGCTGTTCGAGTTGTCCGAAAGCAGTCTCTGGGTATGGCTCTTCGCCTTCGTCTTCTACGATTTCTGCTACTACTGGAACCACCGCCTGGGCCATGAGCGCAATGTGCTCTGGGCCGCCCATGCGGTGCACCACCAGAGCGAGGACTACAACCTCTCCACCGCGTTACGGCAAACCAGCACCGGTTTCATCTTCGGCTGGATCTTCTATCTGCCGATGGCCGTGGTCGGTGTACCGCCGCTGGTCTTCCTCAGCGTTGCCGCCCTGAACCTGCTGTATCAGTTCTGGGTGCATACCCGGCATATCCCCAAACTGGGCTGGTTCGAGTGGCTGTTCATCACCCCGTCCAACCACCGCGTGCATCATGCACAGAATCCTATCTACATGGATCGCAATTACGGCGGTGTGTTCATTGTCTGGGATCGAATTTTTGGCACCTTCCAGGAGGAGCTCGACGAAGAACCGGTGGTCTTCGGCGTGACCGTGCCGCTGGCCAGCTGGAACCCGCTGTGGGCCAACCTGCAGGTCTACGCCGGGCTATGGAGTGATGCCAGGCGCGCCAGTTCCTGGTGGGACAAGCTGCGCATCTGGTTCATGCCTACCGGTTGGCGCCCGGCCGACGTCGCGGCGCGTTACCCGCAGGCCAAGGCGGACCTGAGCCATTTCCGCAAGTTCGAGGTACCGCTGGGGCGCGGCGCGCAGGTCTACGCGCTGCTGCAGTTCGTCTGCTACCTGCTGGCCGTCGTGTGGCTGCTGGCGCAGGGCGATGCGCTGGCCACCGGCGCCGTGCTGCTGGCCTGTCTGTGGATGGCCCTGGGCCTGTACAGCATCGGCATGTGGCTGGAGAACCGCAGCCATGCCTGGCGTCTGGAGTGCCTGCGTCTGGCGATCAACCTGCCGGCATTCTGGCTGGCCGGCGAACTCGGCATGCTGACGTTGGATGCCACCGCCTGGGCCTGGCTGATCGGCTACAGCCTAGTCAGCATGCTTGGATTGTGGCTGGTGCCGCGCGTAGGGCGGACCGGAACGCCGGCCGCTCGTAGCGAAGCGAACAGTCCGCACATTGGCGCATGACCTGATATCCACATGAGTCGTGAAGCTGCAGCGGCGTACTGCCTGCGGCGAGCGGATCGCCGCCCGGTACGCCCTACGCGCTGATGGGTATCTGGCTGGCGCGCGGCTCAGCCGCGCCGGCGCTGACGCCACCGGTATAGCCAGGCGAGGGAAAGCAGCAGCACCACGGCCGCGAGCAGGATGACCTGGTAGTTGCGCAGTTCTTCAAGCAGGCCGCCCATGGCATTGCCCAGGCTGTAGGCCAGCAGGCTGATGCCGCCGGCCCAGACACCGGCGCCGATGGCGTCGAGCAGCAGGTAGCGGCGCCAGGAATAGCCGGACAGGCCGATGGTGAGCGGCATCACCGTGCGCAGGCCGTAGAGAAAGCGAAAGCACAGCACCCACAGATCCGGGTAACGCTTGATAAGCGCGCTGGCACGTTCGCCCAGCGGTTGCCAGCGCGGTTTGCGTTCTAGCAGCGCGCGGCCGTGACGGCGGCCAAGGTAGTACCACAGCTGATCGCTGGCGAAGGTGCCGAGGAAGGCGCACAGCGCCACCCATTCGATCTCCAGTACGTTGCGCACGGCCATGTAGGCGGCCAGCAGCAGGGATACCTCACCTTCGAGGAAGGTGCCGAGTACCAGTGCCGGGTAGCCAAACTGGCGGATCAGGTCTTGGAGCATGCCGTGAGCTCATCGATGCAGGTGCTGAAGACTACTCTGACCACGAGGAGGCCGGAAGGTGGCGCGTCATGCCACAATGCGCGACTGGCTGTGCGACTCGCCGTCGCACGCGGTCATTTGGCCGTCATCATTTGGTCATAATGGTCGCTTATAACCGTCACACTGGCCCGCTCGTGCGGGCTCTGGAGTCTGCCGTGAGCGTTACCCCCGCCAATCGTCTGTTCCCCGCCACCCGCCTGCGTCGCAATCGCCGCGACGATTTCTCCCGTCGCCTGGTGCGCGAGAATCGCCTGAGCGTCGATGATCTGATTCTGCCGGTGTTCGTCCTCGACGGCGAAAACCGCCGTGAAGCCGTGCCATCGATGCCGGGCGTCGAACGCCTGTCCATCGACCTGCTGCTGAAGGAAGCCGAACATTGGGTGGCGCTGGGCATTCCGGCGCTGGCGCTGTTCCCGGTTACCCCGCTGGAGAAGAAGTCCCTGGATGGGGCGGAAGCCTGGAACCCGGACGGTATCGCCCAGCGCGCGATCCGCGCCCTGCGTGAAAAATTCCCCGAGCTCGGTGTGATCAGTGACGTCGCTCTCGACCCGTTCACCACCCACGGCCAGGACGGCATTCTCGACGACTCCGGTTATGTGCAGAACGACATCACCGTCGATGCGCTGGTCAAGCAGGCGCTGTCGCATGCCGAGGCTGGTGCCCAGGTGGTGGCGCCGTCGGACATGATGGATGGCCGTGTGCAGGCGATCCGCGAGGCGCTGGAGCTGGCCGATCACGTCAATGTGCGCATCATGGCCTACTCGGCCAAGTACGCCAGCGCCTACTACGGCCCGTTCCGCGACGCGGTGGGTTCGGCGGCCAACCTCGGCAAGGGCAACAAGCTCGGCTACCAGATGGACCCGGCCAACGGCAACGAGGCGCTGCATGAAGTGGCGGCCGACCTGGCCGAAGGCGCCGACATGGTCATGGTCAAGCCCGGCATGCCCTATCTGGACATCCTCTGGCGGGTCAAGGATGCCTACAAGGTGCCGACCTTCGTCTATCAGGTCAGTGGCGAGTACGCCATGCACATGGCCGCGATCCAGAACGGCTGGCTGAGTGAGGCGGTCATACTGGAGTCACTCACCGCCTTCAAACGTGCCGGTGCCGATGGCATCCTCACCTATTTCGCCGTACGGGCGGCAGAACTGCTAAAACAAGGGCGATGACGCTCTCAGGAACCCAGCGATGAACAGCGAAGGACTCAACAGCGAAGTGCTCGACAACAACCCGCCTCAGGCCGAGGTGGTCGCCGAGACGCCAGTGGTGGAAACTCCGCCGCCGGCCCCGATCCCCAGCCTGGATGACAGCAGCCTGTACATCCACCGTGAACTGTCGCAGTTGCAGTTCAACATCCGCGTGCTGGAACAGGCGCTGGACGAGTCCTATCCGTTGCTCGAACGCCTGAAGTTCCTGCTGATCTTCTCCAGCAACCTCGACGAGTTCTTCGAGATTCGCGTCGCCGGCCTGAAGAAACAGATCAACTTCGCCCGTGAACAGGCCGGCGCCGATGGCCTGCAGCCGCACCAGGCGCTGGCGCGGATCAGCGAGCTGGTGCACGAGCAGGTCGAGCGCCAGTACGCCATTCTCAACGACACGCTGTTCCCGGCGCTGGCCAAGCACAACATTAACTTCATCCGCCGCCGTTACTGGACGACCAAGCTCAAGGCCTGGGTGCGCCGCTACTTCCGCGACGAGATCGCGCCGATCATCACGCCTATCGGCCTTGATCCGACGCACCCCTTCCCGCTGCTGGTGAACAAGAGCCTGAACTTCATCGTCGAGCTGGAGGGTGTCGATGCCTTCGGTCGCGACTCCGGTCTGGCCATCATCCCGGCGCCGCGTCTGCTGCCGCGTATCATCAAGGTCCCGGAAGACGTCGGCGGGCCCGGCGACAACTACGTATTCCTTTCGTCAATGATCCACGCTCATGCCGATGACCTGTTCCAGGGCATGAAGGTCAAGGGCTGCTACCAGTTCCGCCTGACCCGTAACGCCGACCTGTCGGTGGATACCGAGGACGTCGAAGACCTGGCGCGTGCCCTGCGCGGCGAGCTGTTCAGCCGTCGCTATGGTGATGCGGTGCGTCTGGAGGTAGTCGACACCTGCCCGAAACACCTACGCGATCACCTGCTCAAGCAATTCGGCCTGACCGAGAGCGAGTTGTACCAGGTCAACGGCCCGGTCAACCTGACCCGGCTGTTCAGCATCACCGGCCTGGATAACCACCCGGAGCTGCAGTACGCGCCGTTCACTCCGGTGATCCCCAAGCTGCTGCAGAACGCCGAGAACATCTTCAGCGTGGTCAGTAAGCAGGACATCCTCCTGCTGCACCCCTTCGAGTCCTTCACCCCGGTGGTCGACCTGTTGCGCCAGGCGGCGAAAGACCCGCACGTGCTGGCGATCAAACAGACGCTGTATCGCTCCGGTGCCAACTCGGAGATCGTCGACGCCCTGGTGGAGGCAGCGCGTAACGGCAAGGAAGTCACCGCGGTGATCGAGCTGCGTGCGCGCTTCGACGAAGAGTCCAACCTGGCCCTGGCCAGCCGTCTGCAGGCCGCTGGTGCAGTAGTGATCTACGGTGTGGTCGGCTTCAAGACTCACGCCAAGATGATGCTCATCCTGCGCCGCGAGAACGGCGAGATCGTCCGCTATGCACACTTGGGCACCGGCAACTACCACGCCGGCAACGCCAAGCTGTACACCGACTACAGCCTGCTCACCGCCGACGTGGCTCTGGGCGAGGACGTGTCGAAGCTGTTCAGCCAGCTGATTGGCATGGGCAAGACCCTGCGCATGAAGAAACTGCTGCACGCGCCCTTCACCCTGAAGAAGACCCTGCTCGACCTGATCGCCAAGGAAACCGCAGCTGCAGCCGAAGGCAAGCCGGCGCACATCATCGCCAAGTTCAACTCGCTGACCGACCCCAAGGTGATCCGCGCGCTGTACAAGGCCAGCCAGACCGGGGTGAAGATTGACCTGGTGGTGCGTGGCATGTGCTGCCTGCGCCCGGGTATCGCCGGGGTGTCGCACAACATCCAGGTGCGCTCGATCATCGGTCGCTTCCTCGAGCATACGCGGGTGTTCTACTTCCTCAATGGCGGTGACGAGAAGATCTACCTGTCCAGCGCCGACTGGATGGAGCGCAACCTCGACAAGCGTGTCGAGACCTGCTTCCCGGTGGAGGGCAAGAAGCTCATCATGCGCGTAAAGAAGGAGTTGGAAAGCTACCTGACCGACAACACCCAGGCCTGGGTGCTGCAGTCCGATGGTCGTTACCTGCGCCAGCAGCCCACCGGCAACCAGAACCCGCGCAGCGCGCAGTCCGGCTTGCTGGAGAAACTCACCGCACCAGTGATCGTGACGCGTTAAAAAGGCCGCTTGCGGCCATCTGATGACCCTCTCCCATTTATGGGGCGAAGAGGCGCGTTTTTGGAAGCACTGCTTCCTGCGCCGATGAGCGCCTGATCGCTGGCGATCAGGCCGGGAGAGAGAGCTTTACGGTCCTGGCGGGTTTCACCCGCCCTACAGGTCGAGCCACGTCCGTAGGGTGCGCCATGCGCACCGGGGTATCAACGCACGCTCAACGTCAGGTCGATGCGCTTGAGCCACTCGGCTTCAGCTTCGAAGTCCGCCAAGGTCAGCGGGTTGGCGGCCAGCCAGCCTTCAGGAAAGACGATTTCCAGGCTGTTGTCGCCGACCTTGAACTGCACCTCGGGCATGCTCTGCGTGCCGCGAATATGGTGAAAGAGGATGGCGAAGCGCAGCAGCACGCACAGGCGCATCAGCTTCACGCCTTCCTCGCCGAAGTCGGCGAACTTGTCCTTGGGAATATTACGGCGGTGGCCGCGCACCAGCAGGGCGAGCATTTGCTGATCCTGACGCGAGAAACCCGACAGGTCGGAGTGCTCGATCAAGTAGGCGCCGTGTTTGTGGTACTGGTAGTGGGCGATATCCAGACCCACCTCGTGCACCTTGGCGCCCCAGCTGAGCAGTTCACGATGCCAGTCGTCGGTCAGCCCCCAATCATTGGCAACCTTGTCCAGCGCTGAAAGCGCCTTTGCCTCGACCCGAGCGGCCTGATCGACATCGACGTGGTAACGCTCCATGAACGCCGACAGCGTGCGTTCGCGTACGTCCTCGTGCTGGTGACGGCCGAGCAGGTCGTACAGCACGCCTTCGCGCAGAGCACCTTCGGAGTGGCTCATGCGCTGGATGTCGCAGGCATCGAAGATGGCTTCGAGAATCGCCAGGCCGGCGGGGAAGATGCCGCGGCGGTCCGGCTTGATGCCGTCGAGGTCGATCTTGTCCACTTCGCCGAGCTTGAACAGCTTGCGTTTGAGCCAGGCCAGGCCCTCGACCGTGATCTCACCATTGCTCAGGCCGGCAGCCTTGGTCGTCAGGCCGATGGCCTTGATGGTGCCGGAGGCGCCGACGGCATCTTCCCAGCCGAGGCGGCGCAGGCTCTGCTCGATGCCCATCAGTTCCAGACGGGCAGCGGTGTAGGCCTGGGCATAGCGCGCCGGGGTGATCTTGCCGTCCTTGAAATAACGCTGGGTGAAGCTGACGCAGCCCATCTGCAGGCTTTCACGCAGCAGCGGCTCGAAACGTTGGCCGATGATGAACTCGGTGCTGCCGCCGCCAATGTCGGCCACCAGGCGTTTGCCGGGGGTGTCAGCGATGCTGTGGGACACGCCGAGGTAGATCAGACGGGCTTCTTCACGGCCGGAAATCACCTCGACCTGATGGCCGAGAATTTCCTCGGCGCGGCGGATGAACACCGCGCGGTTGCGCGCCTCACGCAGGGCGTTGGTGCCGACGATGCGTACAGCGCCTTCCGGCAGTGTGTTGGTGAATTGGGCGAAACGACGCAGGCAGTCGAGCCCGCGCTGCATCGCTTCTTCGCTGAGCTGGCGCTCGTCGTCCAGGCCCGCGGCCAGTTGGACCTTGTCGCCGAGGCGCTCGAGGATGCGAATTTCGTGATTGTCGGCCTTGGCCAGCACCATATGAAAGCTGTTCGACCCCAGGTCGATGGCAGCGATCAGGGGAAAACTCTCGGCAGGGGCGTTAGGCATGATTACGGCATCTCGTTCGATTTCCGCGCCATCGTGCCACGACTGAGCGCATGAGCCAACGCATACGGATGTCGCATGAAACTGGTCTAGACCTGTGATCAGGGCAGGTTTAGCGCACTAAGTGGCTGTCTCAGCATCTGCTCGTCGCAGTTATGGCCGTCGCCACCACGGTCCACCACCAGGAAGCGGCCGGGGTGTTGCAGGCACAGTAAAGGGTGGTGCCAGGTGCCGCGAGCGTAGTTCACGCCCTGATCCGGCGCGCTGATGAAGGCGCGGATCTGCGACTCATCCAGTTCGCCGGGCGGCGCGACGACAATCAGCATGCGCCCGCCATCCACCGGGTAGAACGCCTGGCTGCCCAGCGGGTGACGTTCGAGCATGCGAATCTCGACGGGTGCGTGCCAGGCCTTACCTTCGAACAGGTTGACCAGGGGGCGCGGCGCCTCACCGGCCAGCTCCACCTGCACCAGATCGTGGTAGCGAGTGGTGGTGCCGGCGTTGATCGGGAAGGCCGTGGCGCCGGCAGTTTCGATCACGTCGCCGAACGGCGCGAAGGCTTCGCGAGTCAGTGGTTCGATGCGTAATGGCAGCGGCGTCATGGCGTTCACAGGTTCACCGAGCCGATGAAGTTGCGCAGCTCTTCGGTCTGCGGGGCAGCGAACAGCGCTTTCGGGTCGCCGATCTCATGCACTTTGCCATGGTGCATGAACACCAGCTTGTTACCCACTTCGCGGGCGAAGCGCATCTCGTGGGTGACCATGATCAGGGTCATGCCCTCGCTGGCCAACTGCTTGACCACCGCCAGCACCTCATTCACCAGCTCCGGGTCGAGCGCCGAGGTGATCTCGTCGCACAGCAACACCTTGGGCGACATGGCCAAGGCGCGGGCGATGGCCACGCGCTGTTGCTGGCCGCCGGACAGGCGTTCGGGGTAGGCGTCGAATTTCTCCGCCAGGCCGACGCGTTCGAGCATCTGGCGGGCGGTTTTCTCGGCTTCGCCGCGTGAGGTCTTCTTCACCACCTGTGGCGCCAGCATGACGTTCTCGCCGGCGGTCAGGTGCGGGAACAGGTTGAACTGCTGGAACACCATGCCGACTTTCTGCCGCAGGCTGCGCAGGTCGGCGCGGGCGGCGTCGATGTAATCGCCGTCGACTTCGATCACGCCGTCGTTGATCGACTCCAGGCCGTTGAGGGTGCGCAGGAAGGTGCTCTTGCCCGAGCCGCTGCGGCCGATGATGGCGACCACTTCGCCTTCTTCGACCTTGAGGTCGATGCCCTTGAGTACGTGGTTGTCGCCGTAATACTTGTGCAGGGCGGTGACGTTAAGCAGTGACATTCAGCCTCCTTTCCAGGCGGTATGCAGCGAGCGAGAGCGGGTAGCAAAGCAGGAAGTAACCGAGGGCGACGAAACCGTAGACCATGAACGGCTCGAAGGTGGCGTTGGCCAGCATGCTGCCGGTCTTGGTCAGCTCGGTGAAACCGATGATCGAGGTCACCGCGGTGCCCTTGACCACCTGCACCGAGAAACCGACGGTAGGTGCCACGGCGATGCGCAGCGCCTGTGGCAGGACTACGTGGCGCAGAGTTTCCAGGCGGCTCATGGCCAGGCTTTCGGACGCCTCCCACTGGCCACGGCTGATCGACTCGACGCAGCCGCGCCAGATTTCGGCGAGAAAGGCGCTGGTAAACAGCGTCAATGCGGTGGCTGCGGCCAGCCAGGGCGATACGTCGATGCCGAGCAGGGCGATACCGAAGAACACCAGGAACAACTGCATCAGCAGCGGCGTGCCCTGGAACAGTTCGATATAGCCACGGGCGAGGATGCGCGGCGCCGATAACGGCGACAGGCGGGCCAGCAACACCAGCAGACCGGCGATGCCGCCACAGACAAACGCCACCAGCGACAGCAGCAGCGTCCACTGCAGGCCGGTGAGCAGATTGCGCAGGATGTCCCAGAGAGTGAAGTCCATCAGCGGGCTCCCATGATGAAGCGGCGGCCGACCCAGGCCAGCAACTGGCGAATGCCGATGGCCATGATCAGGTACAGCGCGGTGGTCAGCAGGTAGGTTTCGAAGGCGCGGAAGTTGCGCGACTGGATGAAGTTGGCGGCGAACGACAACTCCTCGGTGGAGATCTGCGAGCACACCGCCGAACCGAGCATGACGATGATGATCTGGCTCGACAGGGCCGGCCACACCTTTCCCAGCGCCGGGCGCAGCACCACATGGCGGAACGTCTCGAAGCGGCTCATGGCCAGTGCGCTGGCAGCCTCGAGCTGGCCGTGCGGGATGGCCTGGATGCCGGCACGGATGATCTCCGTGGAGTAGGCGCCAAGGTTGATCACCATGGCCAGAATGGCTGCCTCCCATTCACTCAGACGTACGCCGAGCGAGGGCAAGCCGAAGAAGATGAAGAACAGCTGGACGATGAACGGCGTATTGCGGATCAGCTCCACGTAGACGCCGAAAATGCGGTCGAACGGGCGGATGCGCCAGGCGCGCAGTATCGCCCCGACGATGCCGAGACCGACGCCCAGCAGGGTGCCGATCGCCGTCAGGCCGAGGGTGAAGGCCGCGCCCTGCAGCAGCAGATCACTGTGCTGCAGGACGGCGGCGAAATCGAACTGATACGCCATGGCTCAGCTCTCCGCGCGGCTCAGAGGCCGGCCGGCAGCGGCTGCTTCAGCCACTTCTGGCTGAGCGACTCGAGGCTACCGTCGGCCTTGGCGTCGGCGATGATGGTGTTGACCTTGTCCAGCAGCGCGCTCTGGTTCTTGTTCACGCCGACGTACACCGGCGAATCCTTGAGCTTGAGCTTCATACTGGGTACGCGCTTGGGGTTGCGCTCGGAGATGGCCACCATCACCACGTTGCCGCTGGCGATCAGCTCGACCTGGCCGGAGAGGTAGGCGGCGATGGTCGAGTTGTTGTCCTCGAAGCGCTTGATGGTGGCGCCTTTCGGAGCGACGTTGCTCAGCTCGATGTCTTCGATGGAGCCACGGGTGACGCTGATGGTCTTGCCATTCAGGTCATCGAGGCTGGCAATGGCGGCGTCTTCCGGGCCGAACACGCCGAGGTAGAAGGGGGCGTAGGCAGCGGAGAAGTCGATCACCGCTTCACGCTCGGGGTTCTTGCCGAGGCTGGAGATCACCAGATCGACCTTGCCGGTAGTGAGGAAGGGTATGCGGTTGGTGCTGTTGACCGGGGTCAGCTCCAGCTTCACCGCCAGCTTGTCGGCCAGCAGTTGTGCGGTATCGATATCCAGGCCGCGCGGTTTCATGTCCGGGCCAACCGAGCCGAACGGCGGAAAATCCTGCGGTACGGCGACTTTCAGTACGCCAGCCTTGCTGATGTCTTCGAGTGCATCGGCGTGAGCGGTGCTGGCGCCGAAGGCCAGGGCGGCGAACAGGGTACCCAGCAGGGTGCGGTGAAATTTGCGCATGTCGAACTCCTGGTGAATGAAAACTGAAGCGTTTTGCTTGGTTCCTGCAGTGCATCGCCTGTGCCAAGTTCAATGAAATCAGGGCTTTCATCGCCTCAGACGAGTGGAAACAAGGTCTTACTGGTCTGAACAGTTGACGTAGCTGACCGAATGGTCAGAAGCATTCCTGAGCCATCTCGGTGCGTTCGTGCGCTGAGCTGGTCCACAAGGGGGCGTCGCTTGCCTGAAATATGCTTATGGCCTTACAAAGGCGGCTTTACTGGACTGACCGGCCCGAACAGTCATGAATGCTTCTGCTCCCCGCGCGGTACCCGAATACGCCTTGCAGGCAATCCGTCGCCTGATCGAGGAAGAGGGCTATCGCCCTGGCGACGCACTGCCGTCGCAGCGTGATCTGGCCGAGCGCCTTGGTGTCAGTCGTGCGTCGCTGCGTGAGGCGCTGTCGTCGCTCAGCGCGTTGGGCCTGGTCAGCGTGCAGGCTGGCAAGGGTGTGTTCGTGCAGGAGGCGAGTAAGGCCGAGGCGGCCGGCGCTTTCGCCTGGCCCTTCGCTGCACAGATATCGGCGGCCGATACCTTTCAGTTGCGCTTCGCTCTGGAGGGCTTCGCCTGCGGCCTGGCGGCCGGTGTGATGACCGCTGAGGAGCTGGATATCCTCGAGGACAACGTCGAGCAGATGCGCCGCGAGTTGCGTGCCGGTGATTTCGAGCAGGCCAACCGGCTGGATTTCGAGTTCCACCAGCGCATACTCGCAGCCAGCGGCAATCAGGCAATGTTCGCCCTGGTCACCTCCAGCGCCGATATCTTTCTGGAAAGCCAGAAGCTGCCGTTCATCCGCCCGGAGCGAGCGATGGAGACCTGGCAGGAGCACCGCAAGATCATCAAGGCCCTTGCCCGGCATGCCGCCGGCCCGGCGCAAAAGGCCATGCAGCAGCATATCCGCGCCGCCGCACTGCGCACCGGCATCGCCTTCACCACGCTGGGCGATTGAGGCCTACATTGGCGACTATTGAAAGGCTCAATCGTCAGTGCCTTTCGGTGTCACTCAAGCCGGGCTATGATGGCGCCACTTTTTTGCTTCCGAATCACGGAGACTCCTCATGAGCGAATTCATCACCAACGTCAGCGACGCCAGCTTCGACCAGGACGTCATCCAGGCTGAAGGTCCGGTTCTGGTCGACTATTGGGCTGAGTGGTGCGGCCCGTGCAAGATGATTGCACCGGTGCTCGACGAGATCGCCAAGGAATACCAAGGCAAGCTGAAGATCTGCAAACTGAACATCGACGAGAACCAGGAAACCCCGCCGAAGTACGGCGTGCGCGGTATCCCGACCCTGATGCTGTTCAAGAACGGCAACGTCGAAGCGACCAAGGTCGGCGCGCTGTCCAAGTCGCAGCTGGCTGCTTTCCTCGACAGCAACATCTGAGGGGGCTGAAGAAGTAGGGTGGGCTTTAGCCCACCGAGCTGGTTGCAGTTGGCGTGCTGGTGGGCTGAAGCCCACCCTACCGCTCTGAGGCAAGTCGCTCTGGAAGAGGCCCCGCAATTTGCGGGGTTTTTCGTTTTCGGGGCTAGACGCTGTTTTTTCACGGTGTTAAATTCGACTCCGCTGCATCCTCCATGCAGCTCTCTGCACGCCGTCGCCGATTCACTCCTATACGAACTCGTTCGCGATCCTGTCGCCTTCTCTGCGGCGCGGCCTCTCAAGCTAACAGCTTTCTTCTCCTCTCGATGATCACGTCATTCCTATGAATCTGACCGAACTCAAGCAAAAGCCGATTGCCGAACTGCTGGACATGGCCGAACAAATGGGCCAGGAAAACATGGCTCGTTCGCGCAAGCAGGACATCATCTTCGCCTTGCTGAAAAAGCATGCCAAAAGCGGCGAGGAGATTTCCGGCGACGGCGTGCTGGAGATCCTCCAGGACGGTTTCGGCTTCCTGCGCAGTGCCGACTCTTCCTATCTGGCTGGCCCTGACGATATCTACGTCTCGCCCAGCCAGATCCGCCGTTTCAACCTGCGTACCGGTGACACCATCGTCGGCAAGATCCGTCCGCCGAAGGAAGGCGAGCGTTACTTCGCTCTGCTCAAGGTCGACAGCATCAACTTCGACCGTCCGGAAAACGCCAAGAACAAGATCCTGTTCGAGAACCTGACGCCGCTGTTCCCCAACAAGCGCCTGACCATGGAAGCCGGCAACGGCTCCACCGAGGATATCACCGGCCGTGTGATCGACCTCTGCGCGCCGATTGGCAAGGGCCAGCGCGGCCTGATCGTCGCTCCGCCGAAAGCGGGCAAGACCATCATGCTGCAGAACATCGCCTCGAACATCACCCGCAACAACCCCGAGTGCCACCTGATCGTTCTGCTGATCGACGAGCGCCCGGAAGAAGTGACCGAAATGCAGCGCACCGTGCGCGGCGAAGTGGTCGCCTCCACCTTCGACGAGCCGCCGACCCGCCACGTGCAGGTCGCCGAAATGGTGATCGAGAAGGCCAAGCGTCTGGTCGAGCACAAGAAGGATGTGGTCATCCTGCTCGACTCCATCACCCGTCTGGCGCGTGCCTACAACACTGTGATCCCGAGCTCCGGCAAGGTACTCACCGGTGGTGTCGACGCCCACGCCCTGGAGAAGCCGAAGCGCTTCTTCGGTGCTGCGCGTAACATCGAAGAAGGCGGCTCGCTAACCATCATCGCCACCGCGCTGGTGGAAACCGGCTCGAAGATGGACGAAGTGATCTACGAGGAATTCAAAGGCACCGGCAACATGGAGCTGATCCTCGATCGCCGTGTTTCCGAGAAGCGTGTGTTCCCGGCCATCAACATCAACAAGTCGGGGACTCGTCGTGAAGAGCTGCTGACCGGTGAGGAAGAGCTGTCGCGCATGTGGATTCTGCGCAAGCTGCTGCACCCGATGGACGAGATTGCCGCCATCGAGTTCCTGATCGACAAGCTCAAGGCCACGAAAACCAACGACGAGTTCTTCTTGTCGATGAAGCGCAAATAAGCGTTGTGGCTTGCCAGAAGGCCGGGGAAACCCGGCCTTGTCGTATCTGGAAGCTTTCAAGCCTTCTGAAAGCCCGACTTCGGCGCTAAACTTTGCGGCCGACTCTTGCCTGTCCGACACGAGGCTCCTGCATGCAGTATCGCGACCTGCGCGACTTCATCCGTGAACTGGAAAAGCGCGGCGAACTCAAGCGCATCCAGACCCCGGTATCGCCCGTTCTGGAAATGACCGAAATCTGCGACCGCACCCTGCGCAAGGGCGGCCCGGCGCTGCTGTTCGAAAAGCCCACCGGCTTCGATGTGCCAGTGCTCGGCAACCTGTTCGGTACGCCCAAGCGCGTGGCGCTGGGCATGGGCGCCGAAGAGGTGTCCTCGCTGCGCGAGATCGGCAAGCTGCTGGCCTTTCTCAAGGAGCCCGAGCCGCCCAAGGGCCTCAAGGATGCCTGGAGCAAGCTGCCGATCTTCAAGAAGGTCATTTCCATGGCGCCCAAGGTGGTCAAGGATGCGCCTTGCCATGAAGTGATCGAGGAAGGCGATGACGTCGACCTCGGCAAACTGCCGATCCAGCATTGCTGGCCGGGCGACGTGGCGCCGCTGATCACCTGGGGCCTGACCATCACCAAGGGCCCGAACAAGGAGCGACAGAACCTCGGTATCTACCGCCAGCAGGTGATCGGTCGCAACAAGGTGATCATGCGCTGGCTCAGCCACCGTGGCGGCGCGCTGGATTACCGCGAGTGGTGCCAGAAGCACCCGGACAAGCCTTACCCGGTTTGCGTCGCGCTGGGCGCGGATCCTGCGACCATTCTCGGCGCCGTGACGCCAGTGCCCGATACCCTCTCCGAATACGCTTTCGCCGGCCTCTTGCGCGGCCATCGCACCGAGCTGATCAAGGCGCGTGGCAGCGAACTGCAGGTGCCAGCCAGTGCCGAGATCGTGCTCGAAGGCGTGATCCATCCGGGCGAGACTGCGCCGGAAGGTCCGTACGGCGACCACACCGGCTACTACAACGAGGTCGACACCTTCCCGGTGTTCACCGTCGAGCGCATCACCCGGCGCCGCGATCCGATCTACCACAGCACCTACACCGGCCGGCCGCCAGATGAGCCGGCGATCCTCGGCGTAGCGCTGAACGAAGTGTTCGTGCCGATCCTGCAGAAGCAGTTCCCCGAGATCACCGATTTCTACCTGCCGCCGGAAGGCTGTTCCTACCGCATGGCAGTGGTGACCATGAAGAAGCAGTACCCGGGCCACGCCAAGCGCGTAATGCTCGGTGTGTGGTCGTTCCTGCGACAGTTCATGTACACCAAGTTCGTTATCGTCACCGACGACGATATCAACGCACGGGATTGGAATGACGTGATCTGGGCGATTACCACGCGCATGGACCCCAAGCGCGACACGGTGATGATCGACAACACGCCGATCGACTACCTCGACTTCGCCTCGCCGATCTCCGGCCTGGGTTCGAAGATGGGCCTGGACGCCACCCACAAGTGGCCGGGCGAGACCACCCGCGAATGGGGCCGCGCCATCGAGAAGGATCCAGCCGTGGTGGCACGTATCGACGCGCTGTGGAGCGAGCTGGGAATCGATTGATGAACGTCACCCTGCAACCTTCCGGCGTCACCCTCGCGCTGCATCCGGGCGAACGCATTCTCGATGGCGCCCGGCGCCTGGGCTACGACTGTCCGCAGAGCTGCCGCAACGGCAACTGCCATATCTGCGCCGCCTTGCTGGTGGAAGGGCGCGTGCGGCAGAACGGCGCCGAGCTGGATCACGGCGAGCTGTTCACCTGCCTGGCCGAGCCGCTGGAAGACTGCGTGCTGCATTGGGATGGCGTGCTGGCGCCGGGTGAGTTGCCGGTGCGCGAGCTGAACTGCCAGGTAACCGAATGCCAGGCCGTGGGTGGCGATGTGTTCCGCGTGTGTCTGCGCACCCCGGCCGGCAAGGCGCCGCGCTATCACGCCGGGCAGTACCTGCTGCTGCAGCGCCCGGATGACGAGATGGCGGCCTTCTCCCTGGCTTCGGCGCCGCACGCCGGGCGTGAGTTGGAGCTGCACATCCTCGCCCGCGAGGACAGCAGCATTGCCCTGCTGGAGCATCTGCGCAGCAACGGCATGGCTCGCGTGCAGATGCCCTACGGTGACACCCACCTCGCCGACCTGCCCGATGGGCCGCTGGTGCTGATCGCTGCCGGCACTGGCATGGGCCAGATGCACAGCCTGATCGAGCACTGCCGCGCGGCGGGTTTCGCTCACCCAGTGCATCTGTACTGGGGCGCGCGTCGGCCCGAGGATTTCTACGAGCTGCCACATTGGGCCGAGTGGCAACAGCTGGATAATCTGCACCTGCATCAGGTAGTCAGCGACCAGTGTGGCTGGCAGGGTCGTTGCGGCCTGTTGCACGAAGCAGTGCGCGAGGATTTCCCGGATCTCAAGGCATTGCACGTCTATGCCAGCGGCTCGCCAGCGATGGTCTACGCCACGCTCGATGCACTGGTCGAAGCGGGGATGGACGCGCACCAGATGCGCGCCGACGTGTTCGCCTACGCGCCGCGAGGTTGAACGAAAAAGTGGTAGGGCGGGTGCGACCCGCCACTGATTGATTCGGCGGGTTGCACCCGCCCTACGCACTGCTAACGCACAGTCACCACCACCTTGCCCACCGCCTTGCGCTGGCCGAGGGCATCGATGGCCTCGCCACCACGCTCCAGCGGGAAGGTTTGCGACACCAGCGGCTTGAGCTTGCCTTCGGCATGCCAGGCGAACAGTTGCTGGAAATTCGCGGCGTTGTCCTGCGGCTGGCGCTGGGCGAATGAGCCCCAGAATACGCCGACCAGGGATGCGCCCTTGAGCAGCGGCAGGTTGGCCGGCAGTGCCGGGATGCCACCGCCGGCGGCGAAGCCCACCACCAGGAAGCGGCCGTTCCAGCCGATGCTGCGGAAGGCTTCTTCGAACAGCGTGCCGCCCACCGGGTCGTATATCACGTCCACGCCCTGGCCGCCGGTGAGCTTCTTCACCTCGTCCTTCAGGCTCTGCTCGCTGTAGTTGATCAGCTCATCGGCGCCGGCTTTGCGCGCCACTTCCAGTTTCTCGGCGCTGCTCGCCGCGGCGATGACCTTGGCGCCCATGGCCTTGCCGATTTCCACCGCCGCCAGGCCGACGCCGCCGGAGGCGCCGAGGACCAGCAGGGTTTCACCCGGTTGCAGGTTGGCGCGCTGCTTGAGGGCGTGCATCGAGGTGCCGTAGGTCATGCCGAAGGCCGCCGCGGTGGTCAGGTCCATGCTCTTTGGCACCGGTAGCACGTTGTAGGCCGGCACGGCGACCTCTTCGGCGAAGCCTCCCCAACCGGTCAACGCCATGACCCGATCACCCGCGCGCAGATGGCTGACTTTCTCGCCGACGGCCTTGACCACACCGGCTACCTCGCCACCCGGGGCGAAGGGGAAGGGCGGCTTGAACTGGTATTTGCCTTCGATGATCAGCGTGTCGGGGAAGTTGACCCCGGCGGCCTGCACCTCGATCAGCACCTCGTTTTTTTTCGGTTCGGGGCTTGGCAGGTCTTCCAGTACCAGGGTGTCGGCGGGGCCGAAGGCTTTGCACAGCAGGGCTTTCATCAAGGTCATTCCTCTTGCAGGGTGCCATGCAGTGTAGAAAGCGCCCGCCGGGGGTCAACGAGCATGCCGATGCCTGATAGGTCGGCATAAGCGCCGGACTTGGGTGCAGGCCTGTGGATGGCTATGCTAGGCACATCCCCGATGGAGTGCCGAACGTGAAACTGTTGACCGCCCTGCTACTGAGCCTGTCGATCTGCCTGCCTGCCCTGGCCTCTTCGGAAAAGAAGGAGGAGGCTCCTGCGACGATTTATCACAACCTGACGCCAGCCTTGATCGGCAACCTGGCGGATCAAGGCAATCGTCTGAAGTTCTTCAAGGCCGATGTGTCCCTGCGGGTGACCGGCACCGAGGCCGAGGAGAAGCTCAAGCAGCATGAACCGCTGATCCGCCATCAGATGGTGATGCTGTTCTCGGCGCAGACCAGCGAGATCATCAACGCGCCCGATGGCCGTGAGAACCTGCGCCTGGAGGCCTTGAAGCAGGTGCAGGACGCGATCAATGGCGAAGAGGGCAAGCCCATCGTCGAAGACCTGCTGTTCAACAATCTGATTATTCAGTGAAAGGGTGCGGCTTCAGCAGCGTGATTTTCGCGGCTGAAGCCGCTCCTACATGTTGTTCAGGCCATCTGCGCCAGGGTCTTGCGAAAGCGGCTCAGCGCCGCGACGAAGAACAGAGCGCCGATGCCGGCGATGGCCAGCATATAGGGCCAGACGATGGGCAGCCCCGCACCGCGATAGAGAATGGCCTGGGCTAGCGCGACGAAGTGAGTGGTCGGCGCCGCCAGCATGATCTGCTGCACCAGCTCGGGCATGCTCTCGCGTGGCGTGGTGCCGCCGGAGAGGATCTGCAGCGGCAGCAGCACCAGGATGATCAGCAGGCCCAGTTGCGGCATCGAGCGCGCTAGCGTGCCGAAGAAGATGCCCATCGAGGTGGTGGCGAAAAGGTGCAGCGCCGCCCCGGCCAGGAACAGAGCAATGGAGCCTTCGATCGGCACCTGCAGCCATCCCTGCACCACCAGCAGCAGTGACAGGGCTGCAGCCGCCAGCACCACCAACCCCATCGACCAGACCTTGGCCAGCATGATTTCCAGTGGCGTCACCGGCATCACCAGCAGGTGTTCCACGGTGCCATGCTCGCGTTCGCGGATCAGCGCCGCACCAGTGAGGATGATCGACAGCATGGTGATCTGGTTGATCACCTCCATCACCGAGCCGAACCAGGCGCGCGTCAGGTTGGGGTTGAACTGTATGCGCAGCGCCAGTTCGGCCGGCTGCTGCAGCTCGCCACGGTAGCGGCGGACGAACTCGGCCACTTCGCTGGCGCCGATGTTCTGGATGTAGCCGGCACCGGTGAAGGCCATGCTTACCTGCGTCGCATCGACATTGAGCTGGATTGCCGGGCTGCGACCGGCGAGCACGTCGCGCTGAAAGTTCGGCGGAATGTTCAGGGTAAAGGTGTAGCGCCCGGCATCCATGCCGCGATCCATCTCGCTCAGGTCGATGCGTTCCGGGGTACGGAAATAGGGCTCCTGAAAGGCCTGGATCAGGCGCTCTGAGAGTTGCGACTGGTCTTCGTCGACCACGGCGATGGCGGCGTTGTGCAGGCTCTCCGGCATGCTGGTGGCGGCCGAGTAAACGCCCATGCTGAAGGCCCAGAGGATCAGCAGTACCAGCGCCAGGTCATGCTGCAGGCTGCGCAACTCCTTGATGCCGAGGTGCAGGATATTGGCCAGGCGTTCCATCAGACCTCCTGTTTGCGCAGCAGGCTGGCGCTGAGCAGCGTCAGCAGCGGGATGGTCAGTGCCAGGGCGGCGAAGTAGCCGGCCAGGTCCTGCAGCTCCAGTGCCTTGGAGAAGATGCCGCGGCTGATCACCAGAAATTGCGAGGTCGGGTAGAGCTGGCCGATCACCGCGCCTGCGCCTTCCAGCGAGGCGACCGGGTAGATCAGTCCGGAGAACTGGATGGCCGGCAGCAGGGTGACGATGGCGGTGCCGAAGACCGCGGCGATCTGGCTCTTGGTGAAGGTCGACATCAGCAGGCCGAGGCCTGTGGCGCACGCCAGGTAGAGCAGGGCGCCGGCCAGCAGGGTCAGCGGGTTGCCCTTGAGCGGCACGTCGAACACGGTGACTGCCAGCAGCGCCAGGAGGATGAAGTTGAACAGGCCCAGGGCGATGTAGGGCAGTTGCTTGCCGAGCAGGAATTCCAGGCGGGTGACCGGGGTGACGTAGAGGTTGATGATCGAGCCCAGTTCCTTCTCGCGCACCACGCCGAGGGCCGTGAGCATCGCCGGAATCAGCATCAGCAGCAGCGGAATTACTGCCGGCACCATGGCCTTGAGGCTCTCCACGTCCGGGTTGTAGCGATAGCGCACTTCCAACTCGGCGGCGTTGGCTGCTTGCGGCTGCGGCGAACGCCGCGCCAGCTCGCTAAGGTAGTGCTGGTGCAGGCCGGTCACGTAGCCCTTGATGGTTTCTGCGCGGGTCGGCATGGCGCCGTCGATCCACATGCCGATCTGCGGGCTGGCGCCGCGCTTGAGGTCGCGGCCGAAGTTCGGCGGAATCTCCACCGCCAGGCTGATGTCTCCGTTGCGCAGGCGTCGTTCCAGCTCGTCGTAATCGGAGAGCGGCGTTTTCTCCAGGAAGTAGCGCGATCCGGACAGGTTCAGGTGGTATTCCTGGCTGGTGGTGGTCTGGTCGCGATCCAGCACGGCGAAGGTCAGGTCTTCCACATCGAGGCTGATGCCGTAGCCGATGATGAACAGCAGCAATACCGTGCCGAGCAGCGCCATGCCACCGCGAATCGGGTCGCGGCGTAGCTCCAGCGCCTCGCGGCGGGCGTAGCTGAGCAGGCGGCGCAGGCTGAAGCGCTGACGCTGCGCGGGTGGCGCCTGTTCCAGTGGCGGCACCTCGCTGACCGGTTGCACGCCGACGGCCTCCTGCAGGTAGGCGATGAAGGTGGCTTCCAGGCTGTCCAGCCCGCGTTTTTCCATCAGGCCTTGCGGCGTGTCGCTGTCGAGTACCTTGCCGGCGTGCATCAGCGAGATGCGATCGCAGCGCAGCGCCTCGTTCATGAAGTGGGTAGAGATGAAGATGGTCACGCCGTCCTGGCGCGACAGGTCGAGCATCAGTTGCCAGAAGCCGTCACGGGCGACCGGGTCGACCCCCGAGGTGGGTTCGTCGAGGATCAGGATCTCCGGCTTGTGGATCACCGCCACGGCCAGCGACAGGCGCTGGCGGATGCCCAGGGGCAGGCGTTCGGGGAGCATGTCCATGACCTCGCCGAGGTCGAAGCGTGCGGCCATCTGCGTCACACGCGGCTCGATCTCCTCGGCCGGGACATGGAACAGCTGGGCATGCAGTACCAGGTTCTGCCGAACCGTCAGCTCGCCATACAGGGAGAACGCCTGGGACATGTAGCCGACGCGCTTGCGCGTGGCCATGTCGCGCGGGTCGACTGCCTGGCCGAACAGCAGCGCCTCGCCCTCGCTGGCCGGTAGCAGGCCGGTGAGCATCTTCATGGTGGTGCTCTTGCCGCAGCCGTTGGAGCCGAGAAAACCGAAGATCTCGCCACGGCGGATGCGGAACGATACCGAGTCCACCGCGATGAAATCGCCGAAGCGCATGGTCAGGCCCTTGGCTTCGATGGCGATCTCGTTGCTGTCTTGCAGGGGTGGAATGACCACCTGCTGATGGCCGCGGCGGCGTTCCTCGGGCAGCAGGGCGATAAAGGCCTGCTCCAGGCTGACGCTGTTGGTGCGTGCGCGCAGTTCCGCCGGGCTGCCTTCGGCCAGCACGCGGCCGGCATCCATCGCCACCAGATGGTCGAAGCGCTCGGCCTCCTCCATGTAGGCGGTGGCCACCAGCACGCTCATCTGCGGGCGCTGCGTGCGGATGCGCGCGATCAGCTCCCAGAACTGGTTGCGCGACAGCGGGTCGACGCCAGTGGTCGGCTCGTCGAGGATCAGTAGATCCGGGTCATGAATCAGCGCGCAGCACAGCCCGAGCTTCTGCTTCATGCCGCCGGACAACTTGCCCGCTGGGCGCTCGCGGAAGGCCGCCATGCCGGTGCTGCGCAGCAGGTCGTCGATGCGCCGTTCGCGTTCGGCGGCGTCCTGGCCGAACAGGCGACCGAAGAAATCCAGGTTCTCGAACACCGACAACGTCGGATACAGGTTCTTGCCCAGGCCCTGCGGCATATAGGCGATATGCGGGCAGACGCGGCGACGATGGCGGGCATCGGCCATATCGCCGCCAAGCACTTCGATGTTGCCTTCCTGAAGCTTGCGCGCCCCGGCGATCAGCGCCAGCAGGCTGGACTTGCCGACGCCGTCCGGGCCGATCAGGCCGACCATGCAGCGGGCTGGCAGGGCCAGGTCGACCTGTTGCAGGGCGTGGGTCTGGCCATAGCGCAGGCCGACGCCAGCCAGGCGTGCGACCGGCGCGTTCATTGCGGAACCTTGATCGCCAGATGTGCAGGCCATTCAGCCTCAGGGTCGAGGCGCAGGTAGGCCATGCCGGGCACACCGGTCTTCACCTGCTGCAGGTGCTTGCTCAGCAGCTCGGGGTCGATGCGCGCCTTGACCCGGAACATCAGTTTCTCGCGCTCGCTGGCGGTTTCCACGGTTTTCGGCGTGAACTGGGCGACGCTGGCGACATAACTGACCTTGGCCGGGATCACGTATTGCGGCGCGGCGTCGATCACCAGGCGCACCTCGCTGCCCAACGCGACGCGGCCAGCCTGGCGCTCGGGCAGGAAGAAGGTCATGTAGACGTCGGTCAGATCCACCAGGTTGAGCAGCTTGCCGCCGGCACCGAGCACTTCGCCGGGTTGAGTGACGCGGTATTGCACGCGGCCGGCGCGTGGAGCCTTGAGCTGGCTGTCGTCGATGTCCACCTGCAGCCTCTCGACGCTGGCGCGGGCCGCTTCGGTCGCCGATTGCGCTTCGATGGCCTGCGACTGGGCTGCAGCTATGCCGGCCTCGGCCGAGCTGACCTGAGCGCGGGCGGCGGCCAGCGCGGCCTCGGCACTCTGCAGGCGGGCCAGATCGTCATCCAGAGTCTGCTGAGGCAGGGCGTTGCGCTTGACCAGCGTGGCGCTGCGCGCGTGACGTTTGCGCGCGGCATCCAGCTCAGCCTGGCGTTGGTGCACCACGGCCTCGGCGGCAAGTTTTTCGCTTTGACGCAGGCTGATCTGGCTGGCGGCGGTGATCTGGCCATTCTCTGCCTGGCGCAACTGGGCACGGGCCTGGGCCAGCTGGGCTTCGAGCACCTGGGTGTCCATGCGCGCGAGAATCTGGCCGGGCTCGACGAAGTCACCTTCGTCGACCTCGATGCTGGCGACGCGCCCGGCGAGTTTGGTCGCCACATCCACTTCGGTGGCTTCGATGCGCCCGTTACCGCTGGCGAAACCCTCGCCCAGCCCCGCCGGGCGCAGTTGCCACCAGGCTGCGGCCGCCAGCAAGGCCAGGCTGGCGGCGAACAGATAGGGCAGGCGGCGTTTTGCGTTGGTCATCTCGGCTTCCCTGTAGCGCCCCATGGCTGGAGGCTTTCACGACATTTCCATTGTCTGCCTGATGCGCCTCAGGGGCCTTGATGCAGGTCAAGCGCGGGGGGCTGCCACAGGCAGGTTCGGTTGCGACCCTCATGCTTGGCACGATACAGCGCCTGATCACCCTGGGCGAGCAGTTCGCCTGGCTGTTCGTCGCTCACTGGGTCGACCACCGTGATACCGATGCTCAGGGTCAGTTGGCCGAACGGGCTGGCCGGGTGATGGATATCCAGGCTGGCGATGGCTGCATGGACGCGCGCGGCGACCTGCTCGGCACCCTCCTGATTGGTGTTGGCGAGAATGATCGCGAACTCCTCGCCACCGTAGCGGCAGGCCGTATCGCCTTCGCGTTGCAGGCTGTCGCGCAGGGCTGCACTGACTCTGCGCAGGGCATCGTCACCGGCGAGGTGGCCGAGTGCATCGTTGTAGGCCTTGAAGTGGTCTATATCCAGCATCAGCAGCGCCAGGGGCGCGTCGAGGCGGCGCAGGCGGCGCCATTCGGCGAGCAGTTGCTGATCGAAGTAACGGCGGTTGTACAGCCCGGTCAGGCCGTCGAGCTGTGACAGGCGCTGCAGTTGCGCTTCCAGTTGCAGGCGCTCGCTGTTGTCGCGGGAAACGGCGATCAGGTATTCGCGGTCATGCAACTGCACCAGTTGGGTGTTGATTTCGGCAGGTTGGCGACTGCCATCGCGGCGGATCAGCTCGCGCTGGAATATCCGCGAGAGGTTGTCGCGCTGCGCCTGGCGCGCCTGCTCCAGCCAGCGGTGGAAGCCTGGCAGGAGTTTCTCCGGATCATCGCGCAGCAGCTCGGCGAACTGTTCAGGGCGATAGCCGAGCGTGGCGTAGGTGGCCTGATTCATGTGCAGCAGCTCGCGGGTGCCGCTGTCGAAGATGAACAGCCCGTCATGGCTGGAGTCGGTCAGGTCCAGCACCAGTTGTAGGCGCTCGCGGTTCTCGCGCAGGCGCTGCTCGGTCTCTTCGCGGCGTTCGGCCTCCAGCTTGAAGCGGCGGTTGGCCAGTTGCAGGGCATGGGCACGACGGCTGTTCTCCAGGGCCAGGGCCAGGGCGGCGACCAGTAGCAGGCTGATCGCCAGGCTGGCGCCGAGCACCACGCCGGGCAAGGGCGACTCGAGCTGGTCGAGCAGTTGCTCGGTGGGGCTCAGGCGCAGACTGAAGTCCTGGTTGTTGAGCAGACTCAGGCCCAGTTGCAGGCTGTGTCGCATATCGGTGTCCGCTGCGCCATGACGGAACAGGCTGTGGCTGTTCTCCAGCAGTTCGAGGTTAAAGGCTTCGCGATCGATCTGGGTGAGCAACTGCAGCATCAGCGGTTCGACGCGAAATACGCCCTGGAGGAAACCGTCGAACACCTTGGTGCCGTCATGTTCGCGGTACAGCGGTGTGTAGAGGACGAAGCCGCGTCCGCCCTGGACCAGATCGAAGCTGTTGGAGAAACGTTGTTCGCCGCTCTCGCGAGCCTCCATCGCCAGTGGGTAATTGGGGTGCTCCGGGTACAGGCGAAAATTCAGCGCCGCTTCGTTGCCGGCCACCGGTAGCAGCCAGCGCATGCGTAGATCGTCGCCGACCCACTGGATGGATTGATAGGCGGGAAAGCCTTGCAGTACGCGCTCCACCTCCTCCCCCCAACTGGCATGCGGCAGGCGGCCCAGGCTGTTCCACAAGCGGGCGATGCGTTCGAGGCTGGCCACCTCCAGGTGCAGCGTGCTCTCCAGCTGACGCGCCAGGCTGCGTGCCTGGTAGCCGATACGCTCATCGACACGCTGTTGCTGTACGGCCTCGATCTGACGCCAAAGCAGAACGCTGGCGCCGCTCAGCACCAGTAACAGGAATGCCAGCGCAAGTCGCGCCGGCCAGGGGGAGGATGCCGGCATGGAAAAACTCCTAAGCTCTGTGTGGTGATAGCACAGTGCCGCATGCGACTCAACGCATGGCGAGAATTGCTGTCCATTCGGCATCGCTCACCGGCATCACCGACAGGCGACTGCCACGTTGTACCAACGCCAGTTCGGCCAGTAGCGGATTGTTCTTCAGGTGCTGCAGCGCCAGCACCTCGTCGAAGGCTTCGACGAACTCGACGTCCAGAGCGCTCCAGGGGTTCTTCTCGGTACTGGCCTTGGGGTCGTGATAATGGCTTTGCGGATCGAGCGCGGTGGGGTCCGGGTAGATCTCGCCGGCAATACGTGCAATGCCGGCGATGCCGGGTTGCGGGCAGCTGGAGTGATAGAAGAAGAACAGATCGCCCGGTTTCATTGCGCGCATGAAGTTGCGCGCCTGGTAATTGCGTACGCCATCCCAGCGCGTTTTGCCCAGTCGTTGCAGGTCGTGGATGGACAATTCATCGGGTTCGGACTTCATCAGCCAATAAGGCATGAACTTTGCTCCTGCAGGTCTGTCCGTAAGCGGACGCTCGTTTGAGGGATATCTCCGACGGCCGGTTGGCGCCGGAAATTGCACAGTGCTTGGCGCTGACGGAAAATGCCCGGCTTAACGCTTGGCGCCGTCGTATTGCACACAACAATAACGCGCGACCAACGCGCGCATTGCCTTGAAGGGGGAGGCAATAGATGAAACGCAAGCCAGATCTTTTGTGGGTTCTCGTCGTACTGTTCAGTCTGGGCGTGGTTACCACGGGTTACACCCAGAGCCTTTGGGAGCGCCAGAGCGAAGCTCCGATCAATGTAACGCAGCAGCCCTGATTCGCGGACTGCCAGCGTAAGCGCCGCAGGGAACGCGGTGCCGCATCTTTCGATTCAATACCACGCCTTGTCCGTCACCGTTGCCTGCAAGGGCACGTCCCAGCTGGCCATCGCCAGTTCTTCCACGCGCTGACATTCATGCGCCAGGCCCAGTAGTGTCGGCATGTGCCAATTTTTGCGCATGCGCAGATAAGCCAGGCTGCGGTCGTAGAAGCCGCCGCCCATACCCAGGCGCCCGCCGCGATCATCGAAGCCCACCAGCGGTAGCAGCACCAGATCCAGTGCCCAGACCTTGCGTTGGCGCTTGGGCTGCGTGCGTGGTTCGAGGATGCGGAAGCGATTGCCCGCCAGTTTCTCGTGCTGGCTGACGCGCTGAAACACCATCTTGGTGCGCGGCCAGGCGCTGAGCACCGGCAGGTAGGTGTGTTTGCCGCGCTTGTGTGCGGCGGCCAGCAAAGGCCTTGGGTCGATTTCGCCATCGTTGGGCAGGTACAGGGCGATGTGCCTGGCGCGGCGAAACTGCGGGCTTTGTGCCAACTGACGATAGAGGTTACGCGCGGCAAGACGTTGCTGGCTGCGGCTGAGTGCACGTCGACGCTGGCGCAGCACGCGGCGCAGTTGCGGGCGACTGAGAGTGGCGGGCGTAGTCATGAAAGGAGGTTCGAACGAGGCGGGTAGCAGCGCTGAAGGTCACTGCTGGAAATGATGACTTCCCGGCGTGCCGCTGTCGGTTTAGCCCTTGAACCCGAAAGTTCAAGGTGGAGGTTGCAGGAGGCGTTAAGGCTTTCCGTCAGGCGGACATGCACACCGGCCCCAACGTGCAACCCCCGTGGTTGTGCGTATCGGCTCAGGGACATCACCGACTGGCGCACACCCCAGGAAGTTGCGCCCAGTATACCCGAACAGAGGGTCTGCGGGGCGGCCTGCGACGAACTGGCAGGCATGGCGGTACTCAGGAACTCGGATCGTCGGCCAGTGCATGGTCGACACGATCGAGTAGATCGCGCACCTGCTGGCGGGTGGAATTGGCGTCCTGATCCAGGCGCTGCTGCTTGTGCAGCAGGTCGTGGGTGATGTTCAAGGCTGCCATCACGGCGACACGGTCGGCACCGATCACTTTGCCGCTGGTACGGATCTCGCGCATCTTGCCGTCCAGGTAGCGAGCCGCACTTTCCAGATTGGCGCGTTCGTCCTGCGGGCAGGCGATGCAATATTCTTTGTCCAGAATGTGGACGGTCACGGTATTCGACTGGGTCATGAGTCCTGCTCCAGGGCTTTAAGGCGCGAAATCATCGATTCGACCTTGTGCCGGGCCATTTCGTTCTTTTCGATCAGATGGGCGCGTTCCTCACGCCAGGCCTGTTCATTCGCCAGCAGGAGTCGGTTGTGAGCCTTTAGCTGCTCGACACGCTGGATCAAGAGTTCCAGCTTGGCGGTCAATGCGTGCAGATCGGCGTCTTCCATGGGCTCTCGCTATGGGAGGGAATGGCTGGACTATATAGGCCTGTCCCGGCTACGGGTCAAACCACGGATAGCAGTGGTGTGATGCAGATGACGGCATCACTCCGGCGGCCTCGGATGGTCTTGGCGCGTCTGCCGGTGCTAGGATACGAGGCCTCCATTCTAGAGATTGCGCCGCCTGGCGCCTAGCTATCTATGTCGATTCCAAGCTCTCCCTACGCCGCCTTCGCCGCTTTGCTCAACAGCGCCGGGCATTCCGTTTCCCCTGCCGAACTGCACGGCCTGCTGCTTGGTCGCAGCTGTGCGGGCGCTGGCTTCGACGCCGATGCCTGGCTGCTCGACGCGGCCGACCTGCTCGGTGGCGAGCCGCAGGACAACGTGCGTCAGGCGCTGATCGGCCTGCAGGAAATGGTCAAGGGTGAGCTGTGCAGCGAAGACGTCACCGTGGTGCTGCTGTTGCCGGATGACGAAACCCCGCTGGCGCAGCGCGCGGTCGCTCTGGGTCAGTGGTGTCAGGGCTTCCTCGGTGGCTTCGGCCTGACCGCTCGCGACGGAGCACTGAGTGCCGAGGCCATGGAAGTGTTGCAGGATCTCTCCGCCATCGCCCAGGTGCAGAGTGCACTGGAAGAATCGGAGGATGGCGAGAGCGACTACATGGAGGTGATGGAGTACTTGCGTGTCGCGCCGCTGCTGCTGTTCACCGAGTGCGCCAAACCTGCGGCGCCTGCTGCCAAACCCTCCCTGCACTGATTTTTCGTCGGAGCCTGCCTTGATCAGCATCCCCAAGTCCGAATATGCCCGTCGGCGCAAGGCGCTGATGGCGCAGATGGAACCCAACAGCATCGCCATTCTGCCGGCGGCGCCGGTGTATATCCGCAACCGTGACGTCGAGCATGTCTACCGTCAGGACAGCGATTTCCAGTACCTCACCGGTTTTCCCGAGCCGGAAGCGGTGATGGCGCTGATCCCTGGGCGCGAGCACGGTGAATATGTGCTGTTCTGTCGCGAGCGTGATCCCGAGCGCGAGTTGTGGGATGGCCTGCGTGCCGGCCAGGACGGTGCGATCAGCCAGTTTGGCGCCGACGATGCTTTCCCCATTGGCGATATCGACGACATCCTGCCGGGGCTGATCGAAGGCCGCGAACGTGTCTATTACGCCATCGGCAGCAATCAGGAGTTCGATCATCGGCTGATGGAGTGGGTCAACCACATCCGCGCCAAGGCGCGCCAGGGCGCCATGCCGCCAAACGAATTCGTCGCCCTCAACCACCTGCTGCACGACATGCGCCTGTACAAATCGGCCGCCGAAGTGAAGGTGATGAAGGAGGCTGCCGAGATCAGTGCGCGCGCTCATATCCGTGCCATGCAGGCGAGTCGCGCCGGCCTGTTCGAATATCACCTGGAAGCCGAACTGGACTACGAATTCCGCAAGGGTGGGGCGAAGATGCCGGCCTATGGCAGCATCGTCGCCGCCGGCCGCAATGCCTGCATCCTGCACTACCGCGAGAATGACGCGGCGCTCAAGGACGGCGATCTGGTGCTGATCGACGCCGGCTGCGAGATCGACTGCTACGCCAGCGACATCACCCGCACCTTCCCGGTCAGCGGTAAGTTCTCGCCCGAGCAGAAGGCCATCTACGAGCTGGTGCTCAAGGCCAACGAGGAGGCATTCAAGTTCATTGCTCCAGGCCGGCACTGGAACGAGGCCCATGAGGCCACCGTGCGGGTGATCACTGCCGGCCTGGTGGAGCTGGGCTTGCTCGAGGGTGATGTTGACGAGCTGATCGCCAGCGAAGCCTACAAGCCTTTCTATATGCATCGCGCCGGCCACTGGCTGGGCATGGATGTGCATGACGTCGGCGACTACAAGGTCGGCGGGCAGTGGCGCGTGCTGGAGGTCGGCATGGCGATGACCGTCGAGCCAGGCATCTATATCGCCCCTGACAACGACAAGGTCGCCAAGAAATGGCGCGGCATCGGCGTGCGCATCGAGGACGACGTGGTGGTGACCAAGACGGGCTGCGAGATTCTCACCAACGGTGTGCCCAAGACCGTTGCCGAGATCGAGGCATTGATGGCGGCCGCGCGCACCGAGGCGGCCTGAGCCCATGTCACGCGTACAGTTGGCCATTATCGGCGGCGGCCTGGTGGGTGCCAGCCTGGCACTGGCCCTGCAGGACACGGCGCGTCAGCGTGGTTGGCGCATCGCCCTGATCGAACCCTTCGCCCCGGGCAGCGAATACCAGCCCAGCTATGACGCGCGCTCTACCGCGCTCTCCTATGGCAGCCGGTTGATCTACGAGCGCCTGGGCCTGTGGCAGAGCATTGCCCAGCGGGCCGAGCCGATTCAGCAGATTCATGTTTCCGACCGCGGCCGCTTCGGCGCCACGCGCCTGCAGGCCATCGAGGAAGGCGTACCGGCGCTCGGTTACGTAGCTGAGAACGCCTGGCTCGGCCATTGTCTGTGGCAGGCGCTGGATGCGGATGTGATCGAGTGGCGTTGCCCGGCCGAAGTGGTCGGCATGCAGCGTCTCGACGACGGCTATCGCCTGACCCTGAACGACGAAACCTGCCTCGACTGCGACCTGGCGATTCTCGCTGATGGTGGGCGTTCCGGCCTGCGTGAGCAGCTTGGTATCGGCGTCAGCAGCAAGCCTTATGGGCAGAGTGCGCTGATTGCCAACGTCAGCCCGCTGGAGGCGCACCGCGGGCAGGCCTTCGAGCGCTTCACCGATGACGGCCCGATGGCGCTGCTGCCCTTGAGCGATAACCGCTGCGCACTGGTCTGGACGCGCGCCGCGGCTGACGCCGAACGTCTGTTGCGCGCCAGTGAGGCCAGTTTTCTCAGCGAGTTGCAGCAGGCCTTCGGTTATCGCCTGGGCGCCTTGCGCCAGGTGGGTGCGCGGCATCTCTATCCGCTGAGCCTGGTCGAGGCGCAGGAGCAGGTGCGTCCGCATCTGGTGGTGCTGGGCAACGCCGCGCACAGCCTGCACCCCATCGCCGGCCAGGGCTACAACCTGTCGCTGCGCGATACTCTGGCGCTGGCCGAGGTGCTTATCGATAGCGAGGCAACACTGGGCGATTTCGCCACCCTGCAGCGTTACCAACAAAGGCAACAGCTCGATCAGCAAATGACCGTCGGCTTCTCCGACCAGGTGACGCGCCTGTTCAGCAACGCGCAGCCGCTGCTGACTGCCGGGCGCAACCTGGGTTTGCTCGGCCTCGACCTGCTGCCGCCGGCCAAACGCTGGTTCGCCCGTCAGGCCATGGGCATGGGAACCCGCAATCTATGATCAGCTCCGCAGAGTGCGCTGTGCGCACCTATAGGGAGTCATGATGCGCACAGCGCAACCTGGGGTTTAAGGAGTGATATGCGAGCGGATCTGATCATCGTCGGCGCCGGTATGGTTGGCAGTACCCTGGCCTTGGCGTTGGAGCACTGCGGTCTGGATATCCTGATTGTCGACGGCAGCCCGCTGAGCGTGGCGCCGTTCGATGCCCGGGCGCCGTTCGAGCCGCGTGTCAGCGCGCTGTCGATGGCCAGCCAACGCATTCTCGAACGCCTGGGCGCCTGGCAGGGCATCGCCACTCGGCGTGCCAGCCCCTACGGCGAGATGCGCGTCTGGGATGGCTCTGGCACCGGCAGCATCCACTTCGCTGCGGCCAGCGTGCATGCCGAGACGCTTGGCCATATCGTCGAGAATCGTGTGGTGCAGGATGCCCTGCTCGAAAGGCTGCACGACAGCCAGATCGGTCTGTTGCCTGGCGCGCGCCTGGAGCAGCTGCGCCGCTCCGGCGATGACTGGCTGCTGACGCTTACCGATGGTCGCCAACTGCGCGCACCGCTGCTGGTCGCGGCCGACGGCGCCAACTCCGCGGTGCGTCGCCTGGCCGGCTGTGCCACGCGCGAATGGGATTATCTGCACCATGCCATCGTCACCAGCGTGCGTTGCGAGCGACCGCACCAGGCCACTGCCTGGCAACGCTTCACCGACGATGGTCCACTGGCCTTCCTGCCGCTGGCAGGGCCTGCCGGCGAGCATTGGTGCTCGATCGTCTGGTCGACTGTGCCGGTCGAAGCCGAGCGCTTGATGGCGTTGGACGACGAGGCTTTCTGCGTCGAACTGGGCAAGGCTTTCGAATCGCGCCTGGGCATGGTGCTGCACGCCGACCGTCGTCTGTGTATCCCGCTGCGCCAGCGTCATGCCAAGCGTTATGTCGAGCCTGGGCTGGCGCTGATTGGCGATGCTGCGCACACCATCCATCCGCTGGCGGGGCAGGGCGTCAACCTGGGTTTCCTCGATGCCGCCGTGCTGGCCGAGGTGCTGCTGCATGCCGCTGAACGCGGTGAGCACCTCAGCGATGAGCGCGTGCTGAGCCGTTTCGAGCGTCGGCGCATGCCGCACAACCTGGCGATGATGGCGGCGATGGAAGGTTTTCAGCGCTTGTTCCAGGCCGACCCGTTGCCGCTGCGCCTGCTGCGCAACGTCGGTCTCGACCTGGTCGACGGCCAGGCCGAGGCCAAGGCGCTGTTCGTGCGTCAGGCGCTTGGGCTGGCCGGCGACCTGCCGGAACTGGCGCGAGCCTGAGCTGACGCAACTTGTAATAACTGCTGCGTGTCGTCTCGCTGTTTACGTTGAGAAGGCAAATAACATTCACTACTATTCAGCCACTTTGCTCACCCACAAGAGGCTGGTCCCATGAAGGCTCGCAACGCGCTTCTCGCTGCATTCACCCTCAGCACCCTGGCAACCGCCGTTCAGGCTGCTGATGAAGTGGTGGTCTACTCCGCCCGTATCGACGAGCTGATCAAGCCGGTATTCGATCTCTACACCGAGAAGACTGGGGTCAAGGTGAAGTTCATCACCGACAAGGAAGCCCCGCTGATCGCCCGTCTCAAGGCCGAGGGTGCCAACACCCCGGCTGACCTGCTGATTACCGTCGACGCCGGCAACCTCTGGCAGGCCGAACAGGAAGGCGTGCTGCAGCCGACCAAGTCCGACGTGATCGACGCCAACATCCCCGCCCAGTACCGCTCCAGCACCGACAGCTGGACTGGCCTGTCGCTGCGCGCGCGGACCATTTTCTACTCCACCGAGCGCGTCAAGCCGGAAGAGTTGTCCACCTACGAAGCCCTGGCTGACAAGAACTGGGAAGGCCGCCTGTGCCTGCGCACCAGCAAGAAGGTCTACAACCAGTCGCTGACCGCCACCCTGATCGAAACCCATGGCGCCGAGAAGACCGAGGAGATCGTCAAGGGTTGGGTCAACAACCTGGCCACCGACGTATTCCCGGATGACACCGCGCTGCTGCAGGCCATCGACGCCGGCCAGTGCGACGTGGGCATCACCAACACCTACTACTACGGCCGTCTGCACAAGCAGCAGCCGGATCTGAAGGTCAAACCTTTCTGGCCGAACCAGGACGACCGTGGCGTGCACGTCAACCTGGCCGGTGCCGGTGTGACCAAGCATGCACCGCATGCCGAGCAGGCCAAGAAGCTGCTGGAGTGGATGACCACCCCGGAGGCACAGAGCATCTTCGCTGGCGTCAACCAGGAGTTCCCGGCCAACCCGGCGGTCGCACCGTCCGATGAAGTGGCTGCCTGGGGCAGCTTCAAGGCTGACTCGATCGCTACCGAAGTGGCGGGCAAGCGTCAGGCTGAAGCGACCATGCTGATGGATCGCGCCGGCTGGCAGTAAAGGGGATCGCGCCCACGCTTCGGCGTGGGTACGTCGCCAGTGACGCCCCGGCCTATTGGCTTCTGACGCTGGAGCGTCGAGAGCTGCATTTCCACGCGGAGCGCGGGAACGATCATCGACGAGCACAGCGCTGCCGTTATACTGCGACGCCCCGCCTAGCCGGGGCGTCGTCATTTGCGTAGTCGAGGAATCCGCGTGCCGCATCCCGTCCAGCGTCGCTGGTACCCCATCGTCCTTGCCGTCGCCGTTCTGGTGCTGATGCCGTTGTCGGTATTGCTGCTGAGCTGGCATGAGGTGGATCAGCAGATCTGGTCGCACTTGTGGCAGACACAGATGGCGCGGCTGATTGGCAACACGCTGACGCTGGTGATTGGCGTCGGTGTGGGCGTGACACTGCTGGGCGTCAGCCTGGCCTGGCTCACCAGCCTTTGCGAGTTCCCGGGTCGGCGCTGGCTGGACTGGGCGCTGATGCTGCCCTTCGCCATTCCCGCCTATGTCCTGGCCTTCGTCTTCGTCGGCCTGCTGGATTTCGCCGGCCCGGTGCAGACGCTGCTGCGCGAATGGTTCGGCAGCGGCTTGCGCTTGCCGCGCGTGCGCTCCACCGGTGGTGTGATCATCGTGCTGGTGCTGGTTTTCTACCCCTACGTCTACCTGCTCGCCCGTGGCGCGTTTCTGGCCCAGGGCAAGGGCCTGATGGAGGCAGCGCGGGTGCTCGGGCAGAGCCCCTGGCAGGCGTTCTGGCGGGTGGCGCTGCCGATGGCGCGACCGGCCATTGGCGCCGGTCTGGCCCTGGCTATCATGGAAACCCTGGCCGATTTCGGTGCGGTGTCGGTCTTCAACTTCGACACCTTCACCACGGCGATCTACAAGACCTGGTACAGCTTCTACAGCCTGACCAGTGCCACCCAGCTGGCCAGCCTGCTGCTGCTGGCGGTGGCGCTGGTGCTCTATGGCGAGCGCCGTGCGCGTGGCGCCGCGCGGCCAGCCAACGAGCGGCCGCGGGGCAAGGCGCTGTACCACCTGCATGGCTGGAAGGCCGTCGCCGCCAGCGCCTGGTGCGGCCTGGTGTTCGCCTGTGCCTTCGTCATCCCGCTGCTGCAACTGCTGGCCTGGTTCTGGCAACGCGGCCGCTTCGATCTCGATGAGCGCTACGCCGGGCTGATTCTGCATACCCTTTATCTGGGTGGCATGGCGGCGCTGATCACGGTGAGCGTGGCCATGCTGCTGGCCTTTGCCCGGCGTCAGGCGCCGAATCGCGGCGTGCGTTTCGGTGTGGCGCTGGGCAACCTCGGCTATGCCTTGCCGGGTTCGGTGCTGGCGGTGGCGATCATGCTGGCGTTCAGCTTTCTGGATCGTGAACTGGTGATTCCGCTGTCCACGGCATTGGGCGGTGCCGGCAAGCCGCTATTGCTGGGCAGCCTGGCGGCGCTGCTGGTGGCTTATCTGATCCGCTTCATGGCGGTGGCGTTCGGGCCGCTGGAAACCAGCCTGGCGCGTATCCGTCCTTCCCTGCCGGAGGCTTCGCGCAGCCTGGGCGTTGGCAGCTTCGGGCTGTTCTTCAAGGTCTACTTGCCACTGCTGCTGCCGGGTACCCTGTCGGCTGCGCTGCTGGTATTCGTCGATGTGCTCAAGGAAATGCCGGCGACCCTGCTGATGCGCCCGTTCGGCTGGGACACCCTGTCGGTGCGGGTATTCGAAATGACCAGCGAAGGCGAATGGGCGCGCGCCTCGCTGCCGGCGCTGACCCTGGTGCTGGTCGGCCTGTTGCCGGTGATCCTGCTGATCCGCCGTTCGGCCCGCGGTTTCGGTTGATCAAGACAACGATGTAGGGCGGGTGCAACCCGCCAGTGTCGGGGCATGGCGGGTTGCACCCGCCCTACGACCTGAAGCCAGGATGACCCCCCGGACGCATGCGGCTACAATGCGCGCCATTCGCGAGCCGGGGTAACCCGGCGGACGTGCCGAGAAGCGTAAGCGAGGCCGCCAGTGCAAGGCGCAGGCAGGTGAAAAAGCGGAGTGTGCTTTTGCACATGAGCATTTTGAGCCTGGCTGCAACGCAGCAATGGCAACGCAGCTAGCTTCTCGGGGGTCTGAATCGCTTCGCCAAGCCCGGAAGGAGATAACCCATGGGACAGCGCACCCCCCTCTATGACCTGCACCTGGCACTGGGGGCCAAGATGGTGGATTTCGGCGGCTGGGACATGCCGCTGCACTACGGTTCGCAAGTGGAGGAGCATCATCAGGTGCGCCGCGAGTGCGGCGTGTTCGATGTCTCGCACATGTGCGTGGTGGACGTGAGCGGCAGTCAGGCGAAGGCCTTCCTGCAGCGTCTGCTGGCCAACGACGTGGCCCGCCTGGAGAGCCCCGGCAAGGCGTTGTATAGCGCCATGCTCAATGAGCAGGGCGGGGTGATCGACGATCTGATCGTTTACCTCACCGAGCAGGGTTACCGCCTGGTGGTCAACGCTGGTACCCGTGACAAGGACCTGGCGTGGATGCATGCCCAGGCGAGCGATTTCGATGTGCAACTGCGCGAGCGTCGCGATCTGGCCATGCTCGCCATTCAGGGGCCGAAGGCGCGCGCACGCGTTTCCGAACTGTTGAGCCAGGCACGTGCCGCACTGATCCACGAGCTCAAGCCATTCCAGGGCCTGCCCGAGGGGGACTGGTTCATCGCGCGTACCGGTTATACCGGTGAAGATGGCCTGGAAATCGTGCTGCCGGTGACCGAGGTGGCGTCCTTCCTCAACGACCTGGTCGGTGCTGGTATTTCGCCTATCGGCCTTGGCGCCCGTGACACCCTGCGCCTCGAGGCGGGTATGAACCTCTACGGCCAGGACATGGATGAACAGGTCAGCCCGCTGGCCGCCAATATGGCCTGGACCATCGCCTGGGAGCCAGCCGAGCGCGACTTCATCGGGCGCCCGGCGCTGCAGGCGCAGCGCGCCGCCGGTTGCCCGAGCAAGCTCGTTGGCCTGGTGCTGGAGGAGCGTGGCGTGCTGCGCGCACACCAGGTGGTGCGCGTCGAAGGTATCGGTGACGGTGAGATCACCAGCGGCAGCTTCTCGCCTACGCTGAACAAATCCATCGCGCTGGCACGGGTGCCTGCAGCCACTGGGGATCGTGCCGAGGTGGAGATCCGCGGCAAGTGGTTCCCGGTGCGGGTGGTCAGGCCAGGTTTCGTGCGCAACGGTAAAACTCTTATCTGAATCATCAGGTCGCGGTGCTGGCTTCCCCTGGCGCCGCGGCCTGCTAAATTGTCCTGACGGCCCACTTGCCGTCATCGCTTACGAGGAAAGACACATGAGCAATATCCCCGCCGATCTGCGTTATGCCGCCAGCCACGAGTGGGCGCGCCTGGAGGCTGACGGCAGTGTGACCGTGGGCATCTCCGACCACGCCCAGGAAGCCCTTGGTGACGTGGTGTTCATCGAGCTGCCGGAAGTTGGCAAGCAGCTGAACGCCGGCCAGGAAGCTGGCGTGGTGGAGTCGGTCAAGGCTGCTTCCGACATCTATGCGCCAGTTGGCGGCGAAGTGATCGCCATCAACGAAGCACTGGCCGACAGTCCGGAAAGCGTCAACAGCGATCCGTACGGCAGCTGGTTCTTCAAGCTCAAGCCAAGCGATGCCAGCGAGCTGGACAAGCTGCTGGACGCGGCAGCCTATCAGGCTGCTGCTGACGCCGACGCCTGATTCATCTGGCCTCGACCCGGAAACCCGCTACGGCGGGTTTCTGCGTTTCTGGGCTCCGCTAATGAATTCGCTTGTAGGGCGTCAGTGGTAGCCCGAATGTAATCCGGGGAGTGACGATACCCCTTGTGGGAGGCGCTTCAGCGGCGAGCTCTTGTCGCGGCTAAAGCCCCTCCCACGATTGTGCATGCATCGATTGATGCAGATAGGCGCGCTCCTGTAAGGCCTGTTCAATCCCCTCCTTAACCGCTGGTCAGTTGGGCTGACACTTATTCAAAATACAATATATAAAAATACATATTGTTTGGAGTGAAGGTGTCCCATGGATGAACCCATCGATATCCAGCAGCTGCGTGCCAATGCCGACGCTGCCGGGCAGTTGCTCAAGGCATTGGCTAACCCTGATCGCCTCCTGCTGCTCTGCCAGCTGTCGCAGGGTGAGCGCAACGTCAGTGAGCTGGAGGCGCTGCTTGGTATCCAGCAGCCCACGCTGTCCCAGCAACTGGCCGTGCTGCGTCGTGAAGGGCTGGTGGCAACCCGTCGCGACGGCAAGCAGATCTTCTATCGCATCAGCAGCCCGGCGGCGCTGGCCGTGATCGAAACCCTGTATCGGCTGTTCTGCGGGGGCCAGCAATGAGCATCGACTGGGCCAGCTTCACCCCCTGGACGGCCTTGGCCGGTGGCGCGCTGATCGGTCTGGCCGCCGCCATCTTTGCCCTGGCCAATGGCCGCGTGGCCGGTATCAGCGGTCTGCTCGGCAGCCTTCTGCAGCCAGGCGCAGAAGGGCGCGGCGAGAAGGCATTTTTCCTCCTCGGCCTGCTGTTGGCGCCGCTGCTGTGGGGGCTGTTCGGCGCCTTGCCAGCGATCAGCTTCGATGGCGGCGCGCTGTCGCTGATTGGCGCCGGTTTGCTGGTGGGCATCGGCACGCGCTACGGCTCTGGCTGCACCAGCGGCCATGGCGTATGTGGCATCTCGCGTCTATCTCCGCGCTCCATGCTGGCCACCCTGTGCTTCATGGCCACGGGTTTCGCCACGGTCTTTGTTCTACGTCATCTTCTGGGGGGCTGAACATGGCCAGACTGAGCGCATTCTTAGCCGGTCTACTGTTCGGCCTCGGCCTGCTGCTGGCCGGTATGGCCAACCCGGCCAAGGTGCTGGCCTTTCTCGATCTGGCCGGTAACTGGGACCCGTCTCTCGCCCTGGTGATGGTGGGTGCCATCTGCGTGGCGGCGTTGCCGTTGCACCTGGCGCAACGGCGCGCCTGGGCACTGCTCGGCGGCGCCATGCAGTTGCCGACGCGTCGTGACCTCGATGCTCGCCTGATTGGTGGCAGCCTGCTGTTCGGCGTCGGTTGGGGTATCGCTGGCATCTGTCCGGGGCCGGCCGTTGCCATCCTGCTGACCGGGCACTGGCAGGCCCTGCTGTTCGTCGCGGCGATGCTCGCCGGGATGCTGATCTTTACTGCGCTGGAAGGCCGGCGCGGACGTTGACCTGGAGAGCCTCGATCAAAGCCAATGTTGGAACGCTCGAGCGCAGTCTGCGCATCGCCGCAGGCCTGATTCTTATCGCACTGAGCCTGGCCGGTGTCATCGGTCTGTGGGGCTGGATCGGTGTGTTACCACTGGCGACCGGCATCTTGCGCTTCTGCCCGGCGTATCCACTGCTGGGTATCAACACCTGCAAAATGAAATGAAACATATCCACTGAGGTGGCATGCATGTGCGGCTTGATGTAGATCAAGTCGCCCCGGGTTTGCGCTGGGCATGGTCAGGACATAACCAGAACAGCCAATACCTGAGGAGATACACACATGCGCACTCTGAGCCTGATGGCCGGGTTGTGCCTGGGCGCCAGCGCCTGGGCCAATGTACCGGGCAACGAACCCGTCGAGCCTATCGCAGCGGCCGAGATCACCGATCCGGCCAAGGTCGAACTGGGCAAGCAGCTGTTCTTTGACCCGCGCCTGTCGCGCTCGGGGTTCATTTCCTGCAATTCCTGCCACAACCTGTCGATGGGCGGCAGTGACAACCTGCCGAGCTCCATCGGTCATAACTGGCAGCAAGGGCCGATCAATTCGCCCACGGTGCTCAATTCCAGCCTCAACCTCGCGCAGTTCTGGGACGGCCGCGCTGCCGACCTCAAGGAACAGGCTGCCGGCCCCATCGCCAACCCGATGGAGATGGCCTTCACTCACATTCTCGCCATCGACGTGCTGCGCTCGATCCCGCAGTACCGCGAGTCGTTCAAGGTCGTGTACAAGACCGACGAGATCACCCTGGATGAAGTGACCGACGCCATCGCCGAGTTCGAAAAGACCCTGGTCACACCCAATTCGCGCTTCGACCTATGGCTCAAGGGCGACCAGCAGGCCATTACCCAGACCGAACTGGAGGGCTACGAGCTGTTCAAGTCCATCGGCTGCGTCGCCTGTCACAACGGCCCGGCGCTGGGCGGCAACTCGTTCCAGAAGATGGGGCTGGTCGAACCCTATGAAACCAGCAATCCGGCCGAGGGGGTGGCTGGCCTGACCGGCAAGGACGCCGACCGCTTCAAGTTCAAGGTGCCGACCCTGCGCAACGTCGAACTGACCTATCCCTACTTCCACGACGGCGCCTACTGGAAGCTGGAGGAGTCGGTAGACATCATGGCGCGCTTGCAGCTGGGTCGTAAGCTGAGCGAGGAGGAGATCGGCAAGATCACCGCCTTTCTCAAGACCCTGACCGGCGAGCAGCCGAGCTTCGCCCTGCCGATCCTGCCGCCGTCGAACAACGATACGCCGCGGCCGCAGCCGTTCGAGTGAGTTGGCGCTAACGAAAACGCCCAGCATGTGCCGGGCGTTCATAGATGTAGGGCGGGTGAAACCCGCCAGCAGCGGTGCGGGTTACGCCCGCCCTACATGGTTCAGCGCCCTTGCGGCGCCGGCTGCTGCTGGGTGATGCAGTGGATATTGCCACCACCGAGCAGAATCTCGCGGCCCGGCACCATCACCACGCGATGCTCGGGGAAGATGCGCTGCAGAATCGCGCGGGCTTCCTCGTCCTTCGGGTCATCGAAGCTCGGCGCGACGATGCCGCCGTTGACGATAAGGAAGTTGACGTAGGAGCCGGCCAGGCGAACCTCCGGGCTACGCTCCTGGCTGCCGTCGACGATGTCGACGCCCGCGCATTCTTCTGCGGTGGCGTGGATCGGGCCAGGGATCGGCATCTTGTGCACGGTCAGCTGACGGCCCTTGGCGTCGCGTGCGCTTTCCAGCACACGCATGGCGGCCTGGCAGCGCGGGTAGTTGGGATCGTTCTGATCGTCGGTCCAGGCCAGCAGCACCTCGCCTGGGCGCACATAGCAGCAGAAGTTGTCGACGTGGCCATCGGTCTCGTCGTTGTACAGGCCGTCGGGCAGCCAGATCACCGTGTCGATGGCCAGGTGCTCGCGCAGCACGGCCTCGATCTCTTCGCGCGACAGGTGCGGGTTGCGGTTCTTGTTCAGCAGGCACTCTTCGGTGGTGATCAGGGTGCCTTCGCCATCGACGTGGATTGAGCCACCCTCGAGCACGAAACCTTCGGTGCGATAGCGCTTGCAGCCTTCGATCTCGAGAATCTTGCGCGCCACCTGGTCGTCACGCAGCCAGGGCCAGTACAGGCCGCCGTCGAAGCCGCCCCAGGCGTTGAAGGCCCAGTCCACTCCGCGCACTTCGCCGCTGGCGTTGGTGACGAAGGTCGGGCCGGTGTCGCGCACCCAGGCGTCGTCGGTGGTGATTTCCACCAGACGGATGTTGGCGTCGTCCAGGCGCGCGCGGGCATTTTCGTACTGCGCTGCGGACACGCAGATGGTCACCGGTTCGAACTGGGCGATGGCCTTGGCCACCGCGGCGAAGGCGGCCTGTGCCGGCTTGCCGCCGTTGCGCCAGTTGTCCGGGCGCTCGGGCCAGACCATCCAGGTCTGGCTGTGCGGTGCCCACTCGGCGGGCATGTGGAAACCATCGGCGCGTGGCGTGGTGTTCAGCGTGGTCATGTTTCACCTGTAGCCCGGATGCAATCCGGGGAGTCGTGAGAAAAAGCCCCGGATTGCATCCGGGCTACGTTCATTCGGATGGGGTTTCACCATCGAGCGTGGAAAGCGGCCAGTATAGGTTCGGCCGGCGGTCGCGGAACACACCCCAGGCGGTGCGCACCTTCTCCAGCTCGGTCAGATCGAAGCTGTGCACCAGCACGCCTTCCTCGGTCTGGTTCAGCTCCTCGACCTTCTCGCCGAACTGGTTGGCGATGAACGAGCTGCCGTAGAAGGTGATGTCATAGCCGTCCTGTTCTTCGCGGCCGATGCGGTTGCTGGCCACCAGCGGCATCAGGTTGGCGCCGGCATGGCCCTGCTGCACACGCTGCCAGTGATCGCGCGAGCTGATGTTGGCATCATGCGGCTCGCTGCCGATGGCGGTCGGGTAGAAGAGGATTTCCGCGCCCATCAGCGCCATGCTGCGCGCGCATTCCGGGAACCACTGATCCCAGCAGATGCCGACACCGATGCGGGCATAAGCGGTGTCCCAGACCTTGAAGCCGGTATCGCCCGGATTGAAGTAGTACTTCTCGTGGTAGCCGGGGCCGTCCGGGATATGGCTTTTCCGATAAATACCGAGATTGCTGCCGTCGGCATCGATGATGGCGATGCTGTTGAAGCGCGCGCGGCCGGCGCGCTCGAAGAAGCTGATCGGCAGCACCACCTGCAGCTCGGCAGCGACCTTCTGGAAGTGCTGGATGGCCGGATTTTCTGCCACCGTGGTGGCCAGCTGGGTGTAGTCGGCGTTCGGTTTCTGGCAGAAGTAGGGCGCCTCGAACAGCTCCTGGATCAGGATGATCTGGGCGCCCTGGGCTGCCGCCTGGCGCACCAGCCTCTCGGCGTTGGCGATGTTCGCGGGGGTATCCCAGGAGCAGGCCATCTGGGTCGCGGCGACGGTAACGATACGGGACATGAAGCACCTCTTGGCTCGTTCGCAGGCCGCTCCGGCGGCCCATTCAGAGTGCCGTGGCTGAACATCGACCAGGGCGGGATGTTCGATTTATATCCGATAAATATCGGCATTAGAAGGTGCTTTGGTCGATTTGGCGAAATTAATGCGATTTTTATCGAATTAAATCCATATGCGACGCAGCGGCTCCGTGTGCGCCAATCAACTATGGGGCGAGGAATTGGGGGCTTGGCTTCGGTGGCCTGGCGATCTCTACACGGGGATTACGCCAGCGGCGCAGGTCTCTTTGGCAGCGCGGACGGCAGATACAGGCCCAGGTAGGCATCGAAAACGCGCATGCCTTCCTCGGCCAGGCGTGGTGTGATTTCGCCATGCAGTTGCACGGAGCGTGCGTAGACGCGATCACCCAGCTCCATGGCCAGGGCGAATACATCGATATCCGTCGGTAATTGCGGCAGGGGGAAGTGGCGCTCGAACAATGCTTGCATCAGGCGGCTCAGTTCGATGTCGTGCTGGTGGTCCGCTTGAGTGACTTCGGCCAGGCCGTGCTGGGCGAGGATCAACTGGCGCGCCGCGGCGTCGCGCGCGTAGATGCCCAGCATGCGTTGTTCGACGATACGCGACAGGTCATGCCAGGTGTTCAGGCTGGCATGCTCGACGGGTTCCTGCAGGCAGGCGCGAAAGGCTGCGTGCACGTCCGCGGTCAGCCCTTCGAGCAGGGCCGGTACGCTGGCGAAGAAGTGGTAGACCGAGGAGGGTGGAATCTTCGCGTGCTCGGCCACGGTGTAGATCGACAGATTGGCCACGCCTTGCTCGGCCAGCAGTTCGCGTGCTGCAGCGAGAATCACGGCAATACGTGCCTGGCTGCTGGCGCGCGGTTTGCGGGTGCTGGCGGGGCGCGACATGGTGAGCTCCTCGGTGGGCGAGGTGCTATTGGACGTCAGGCGGTATTGGCGAGGCAAGCCTCGCCATCTGCTCAGCTGCCGTCGCGGAAGCGCTGCCAGACGTTGTTGCGTACCTGGGCATGTTTCTCCGAGAGAACCTCCAGTGGATACAGGCGGCGCTTGGTGTCCTGATCCGGATACAGGCCGGGCTGCTGCAGCAGGGCGCTGTCGATGAACTGTGCAGAGCTGGCATTGCCGTTGGGGTAGAGCGTCTCGGCGGTGATCTGGGCGATCACCTGCGGCTGCATCAGGTAGTCGATGAAGCGGTGAGAGAGATCGGGGCGGCTGGCGTTGGCGGGAATCACCAGGTTGTCGACGAACAGTACCGAGCCCTCGTCCGGTACCACGAAGCGCACTGGCTGGCCGGCCTGGGCTGCGGCCAGGGCATCGCCGATCCAGGCCATGGCCAGGCACAGGTCGCCGCTGTTGAGATCTTCGATATAGCGTTCGCTGTCGACGTAGCGCAGGTTCGGGCGCAGGGCGTCGAGTATCTCTCCGGCGCGCTCGACGCGGCTCGGGGCGCTGCGTGCCAGGCTGCGGCCCTGGTAGTTGAGCAGCAGCGACAGGGTTTCATCCGGCGCATCCAGCACGCTGATGCCGCAACTGGCCAGGCGCTTGCTCTGTTCGGCGTCGAACAGCAAGCTCCAGCTGTCCGGCAGGGGGCCACCATAGGCGGCCTCGGCTCGGGGGGTATTGATTGCCAGGCCAACCGCGCCCCACAAGTAGGGGACGGCGTGCTGGTTCTGCGGGTCGACCGCAGCCAGCTTGCTCAGCAGTTGCTTGTCCAGGTGCGTGCGGTTGGGCAGCAGGTTGAAATCCAGCGGGCGAATGCGGCCGCTGGCGATCAGCCCTGGCAGGTCGTTGTGCGAGGGTACGGCGATGTCGATGGGCTGACCGCTTTCCAGCACTTGCGCCAACTCTTCGGCGCTGGCGAAGGTGTGGTACTCGACTTCGATGCCGGTGTCGCGGGTGAAGTTCTCCAGCACCTGCGGCGCGATGTAATCGTTCCAGTTGTAGACACGGATGCTGTCGGCGGCCTGAGCCAGGCCGCAGCTCAGGCCTAGCAGGATGGCGGCAAGAGCGCGTTGCATGAGTAACTCCCCGATTGATCAAAGCAACAGTATCCGGCGGTCTTGTTCGCCGGGGTTTGATGCATGTCAGCGCAGTCGCCGTACGGCGAACCGCTGGCCCTGGTGCGGAGCGCCAGAGCAGGCAGTAGTTAGCAGGCAAAAAGAAGCCGGCTCTGTCAGGCCGTGTGAAAACTACTGCGCTCGGCCATGCTGCGCTAAAAACAGGCTCAGAATGCTCATTTACCACTTGTAAACTGCGCTTCTTCGCCTGTTTTTGTCTTGCCTGACCTTCGCTCGCTACGTTTTTACACGGCCTTCTGCGGCCGGCTTTCTCGGTGTTACACGGTGTGCAGGTACCAGTTGTATTCGAGGTCGGAGATGGTGGTCTCGAACTCCTGCAGCTCGGCTTCCTTGCACGCGACGAAGATGTCGATGTACTTCGGATCGATGTACTTGTTCAGCACTTCGCTGTCGTCCAGCTCGCGCAGCGCGTCGCGCAGGTTGTTCGGCAGGCTCTGCTCGAGTTGCTCGTAGGAGTTGCCTTCGATCGGCTCGCCCGGGTCGATCTGGTTGGTCAGACCGTGGTGGATGCCGGCGAGGATCGACGCCAGCATCAGGTAGGGATTGGCGTCGGCGCCGGCCACCCGGTGTTCGATGCGCACGGCGTCGGCGCTGCCGGTGGGCACGCGCACGGCCACGGTGCGGTTGTCCAGCGCCCAGCTCGGCGCGTTGGGCACGTAGAACTGCGCGCCGAAGCGGCGGTAGGAGTTCACGTTAGGGCAGAGGAAGGCCATGCTCGCGGCCATGGTGTCGAGGATGCCGCCGATGGCGTGGCGCAGCGGCTGGTTCTCCAGCGGGTTGTCGGCGGCGAAGATGTTCTTGCCGGTCTTCTTGTCCAGCAGCGAGATGTGCACGTGCAGACCATTGCCCGCCTGGCCCGGGTAGGGCTTGGCCATGAAGGTGGAATCCATTTCATGGTCGTAGGCGATGTTCTTGATCAGGCGCTTGAGCAGCAGCGCATAGTCGCAGGCCTTGATGGCGTCTTCGACGTGATGCAGGTTGACCTCGAACTGCGCCGGGGCGCTTTCCTTGACGATGGCGTCGGCCGGGATGTCCTGCTCCTTGGCCGCTTCGAGCATGTCCTGCAGGCAATCGACGTACTCGTCGAGGTCGTCGATCAGGTACACCTGGGTCGAATGCGGGCGCTTGCCGGAGATCGGCGAGCGCGGCGGCTGCGGCCGGCCGTTCACGTTCTCCTGGTCGATCAGGTAGAACTCCAGTTCGAAGGCTGCGCAAATACGCAGGCCCAGTTCGTCGAACTTCTGCACCACCTGGCGCAATACCTCGCGCGGGTCGGCGAAAAAAGGCGTGCCGTCCAGCTCGTGCATGGTCATCAGCAACTGCGCGGTGGGGCGCTTCTGCCAGGGTTCGTTGCACAGGGTATTGGGGATGGGGAAGCAGATACGGTCGGCGTCACCGATATCCAGGCCAAGGCCGGTGCTCTCGACGGTGGAGCCATTGATGTCGAGGGCGAAGAGCGAGGCCGGCAGGTTGATGCCTTTCTCGTACACCTTGTGCAGAGCGTTTCGATCGATGCGCTTGCCGCGCACCACGCCATTCATATCTGCAATAAGAAGGTCGACGAACTGGACCTCGGGATGTTCCTTGAGGAACGCGTTCGCTTCGTTAAGCTGAACGGCACGCGGGGGTACCGACATGATGCAACACCTTTTTGTTAAATATATCAATCATGCGACTGCATGGGTGTGAGTCAATCCGAAACGCACTTTACTGTCAAGCTGGCCCAATGATGCCCTGTAGTGGGGCGTGGCGGCCATTTTTGGGGCATTCCAAGGCCTTTCAGCGGGCTCCAAGCGTTGATCTTTCAGGTTGCTCAGTGGGGTGTGTTCAATTTTTTACAGAGCTATTGTGTAAAAAAATGAACAAGGCTAAGCTCGGTTCAAACCCATAACAGCAATAATACGGGTGTCTCATGTTTTGCCTGCCGGCCATCGGCGTCAGCGCTTGCACTAGGACCATCGGTCACGCGACCTCTTCCCTCATCAACGAGGCGAGCCCGCTCATCATATGGGCCGGATCAGTCATGAGCATGACCGCTGCAACGCAGCAACATCTCTCCTTTGCGGCCTCTGCGTCGCGCGGCCTGTCTCGTCAGGCTGTTCGCTCATTCCATACCCTGCACGATAGCGTACGTGGCTGCGCAACGCTCCCTGGCGTGCGCCCTGGCAGTTGCTCTGCAGCGCACCGCCCACTCGCGGGTTTCGCTGGGTTAGCGCAATGCCCCGAGCTAGACGGCTCGGGGCTCGTGAGAAAGGGTGAGCGATTTTATTTCGGTGGAGTGAAATGCCGGGTGTCGGAGGTGCCGCACCCCTAGTAGCATCCACCCGAATATCTCGCCTTCTTTCAGGCCTTTGGTGAGGCTTGCAGGGAGAAGGCGGGGCAACGCTGAACCCGCTATAACTCAAGCTGGTTCTACAACCCTGAGGTCTCTATGAGTACCAAGCTAGACCAGCTCACGAGCTGGCTGAAAGAACGCAAAATCACCGAAGTCGAATGCCTGATCAGTGACCTGACCGGCATTGCCCGCGGCAAGATCTCGCCGACCAACAAGTTTCTCGACGAGAAAGGCATGCGCCTCCCCGAGAGCGTGTTGCTGCAGACCGTGACGGGCGACTATGTCGAGGACGACATCTATTACGACCTGCTGGACGAAGCGGACATCGACATGTTCTGCCGTCCGGACGCCAACGCTGTCTTCGTCGTGCCCTGGGCCATCGAGCCCACCGCCATGGTGATCCACGATACGTTCGACAAGCAGGGCAACCCTATCGAACTGTCGCCGCGCAACATCCTCAAGAAGGTGTTGCAGATGTACGCCGAGAAGGGCTGGAAGCCCATCGTCGCGCCGGAGATGGAGTTCTATCTGACCAAGCGCAACAGCGACCCGGACTTCCCGCTGGTAGCACCTGTTGGCCGCTCCGGCCGCCCGGAAACCGGCCGTCAGAGCTTTTCCATCGATGCGGCCAACGAGTTCGACCCGCTGTTCGAAGACATGTACGACTGGTGCGAACTGCAAGGCCTGGATCTGGACACCCTGATCCACGAAGAAGGCCCGGCGCAGATGGAAATCAACTTCCGTCATGGCGATGCACTGCACCTGGCCGACCAGATTCTGGTGTTCAAGCGCACCATGCGTGAGGCCGCGCTCAAGCATGATGTGGCGGCCACGTTCATGGCCAAGCCGATCACCGACGAGCCTGGCAGCGCCATGCACATCCACCAGAGTGTGGTCGACATCAAAACCGGCAAGAACATCTTCTCCAACGAAGACGGGACGATGAGCGAGCTGTTCATGCACCACATCGGGGGGCTGCAGAAATATATCCCCGAGCTGCTGCCGCTGTTCGCGCCGAACGTCAACTCGTTCCGCCGCTTCCTGCCCGATACCTCGGCGCCGGTGAACGTGGAATGGGGCGAGGAGAACCGCACCGTAGGCCTGCGCGTACCTGAGGCAAGCCCGCAGAACCGCCGCGTGGAAAACCGACTGGCAGGTGCCGATGCCAACCCCTACCTGGTGCTGGCGGCGACCCTGCTGTGCGGCTACATGGGCATGGTCGGCGGGGTCAAACCCGGCGCACCGGTCAAGGGTCGCGGTTACGAGCGTCGCAATCTGCGCCTGCCGGTGACCATCGAGAGCGCCCTGGAGCGTATGGAAGCCTGCAAGGACGCCGAGAAATTCCTCGGCGAGAAGTTCATCCGTGGCTATGTCGCGGTCAAGCGTGCCGAGCACGAGAACTTCAAGCGCGTGATCAGCTCCTGGGAACGCGAGTTCCTTCTGCTGTCGGTGTAGTTCCGGCGCAGGTGTAGGGTGGGCTTTAGCCCACCATTGCAGGCCGATTCGGTGGGCTGAAGCGGATCGCCGCCCGGCCCACCCTACTTGAGCGCGCTGAAGCGGATCGCCGCCCGGCCCACTCTACAAGAGTCCGTGAGCCGGCCGCGTTCACAGAAGAAGGTGTGGTAATGAACAAGCAAGCGAACAACCCCAAGACTGCGCACTGGCAGGCCCTGAGCCAGGCTCACCATCTGGCGCCGTTCAGTGATTACAAGCAGCTGGCCGAGAAGGGCCCGCGCATCATCACCGAGGCAAAAGGCGTGCATCTGTGGGACAGCGAGGGCAACAAGATCCTCGATGGCATGGCCGGTCTTTGGTGCGTGGCGGTCGGCTATGGTCGCGAGGAGCTGGTCGAAGCTGCCGCTACGCAGATGCGCCAGTTGCCGTTCTACAACACCTTCTTCCAGACCGCCCATCCACCGGTGCTGGAGCTGGCCCATGCCATCTCCCAGCTGGCGCCGGCCGGCATGAACCATGTGTTCTTCACCGGTTCGGGCTCGGAGGGCAACGACACCATGCTGCGCCTGGTACGCCACTACTGGGCGTGCAAAGGCCAACCGCAGAAGAAGATCATCATCAGCCGCGACAACGGCTACCACGGCTCCACCGTGGCCGGCGCCAGCCTCGGCGGCATGAAGTTCATGCACGAGCAGGGCGACCTGCCGATCCCGGGCATCGCTCATATCCCGCAGCCGTACTGGTTCGGTGAAGGTGGCGACATGAGCCAGGAAGCCTTCGGCATCTGGGCCGCCGACCAGTTGGAGAAGAAGATTCTCGAACTGGGCGAAGAGAATGTCGCGGCGTTCATTGCCGAGCCGATCCAGGGCGCTGGTGGTGTGATCATTCCGCCGGACAGCTACTGGCCGCGCATCAAGGAAATCCTCGCCAAGTACGACATTCTCTTCGTCGCCGACGAAGTGATCTGCGGTTTTGGTCGTACCGGCGAGTGGTTCGGCAGCCAGTATTACGACCTCAAGCCTGACTTGATGACCATCGCCAAGGGCCTGACCTCGGGCTACGTGCCGATGGGCGGACTGATCGTCAGTGACAAGGTGTTCGAAGTGATCGAGGCACATGGCGATTTCAACCACGGCTTCACCTATTCCGGGCATCCGGTGGCGGCAGCGGTGGGCCTGGAGAACCTGCGCATTCTAAAGGAAGAAGGCATCGTCGAGCGGGTGAAAGCAGAAACGGCACCATATTTGCATCGTCGTCTACGTGAGCTGGCGGATCACCCGCTGGTGGGCGAAGTGCGCGGCGTCGGCATGCTTGGTGCCATCGAGTTGGTGCAGGACAAGGCGACGCGCACACGTTATCCGGGTGACAAGGCGGTAGGCATGATCTGCCGCGGCCACTGCTTTAATAACGGTCTGATCATGCGCGCCGTGGGCGACACCATGATCATTGCGCCACCACTGGTGATCAGCCAGGCGGAAGTGGATGAGCTGGTGGAGAAAGCACGCAAGTGCCTGGATCTGACCCTGCGTGACCTGTCGGTCTGAAAGCCCGCAGTCACGGAAAGTTGTCAGCGGTGCCATGACCTTGCCAGACTGCGCCAGAGTGCACGAGCCAGCCTGATTCGAACGGCTTGCGCGACCTCTGGAATAACGACACAACAACAGGAGCTGTACGCATGAAAACATTCGGCAAGACCCTTCTCGCGTTGTCCCTGACCGCGGCCGTGGCAGGCGCTGCTCAGGCTGACAGCAAGGTGCTGCATGTCTACAACTGGAGCGATTACATCGCCGAAGACACCCTGGCCAACTTCGAGAAGGAAACCGGCATCAAGGTCGTCTACGACGTCTTCGACAGCAACGAAGTACTGGAAGCCAAGCTGCTGGCCGGCAGCTCCGGTTACGACGTAGTCGTGCCGTCCAACCCGTTCCTGGCCAAGCAGATCAAGGCTGGCGTGTTCCAGAAACTGGACAAGTCCAAGCTGCCGAACTGGTCAAACCTGGACAAGGACCTGCTCAAGGCCCTGGAACCGAGCGATCCGGGCAACCAGTACTCGATCCCCTACATGTGGGGCACCATCGGCATCGGCTACAACGTCGAGAAGGTCAAGGCCGTGCTCGGCGAAGACGCGCCGGTCGACTCCTGGGATCTGGTGTTCAAGCCCGAGAACATGGAAAAGCTCAAGGCCTGCGGCGTTTCCTTCCTCGATTCCCCGACCGAAATTCTCCCGGCCGCTCTGCACTACCTGGGCTACGCCCCGGACAGCAGCAAGGCTGACGAGCTGAAGAAGGCCGAGGAACTGTTCCTCTCCATCCGTCCTTCGGTGGCTTACTTCCACAGCTCCAAGTACATCTCCGACCTGGCCAACGGCAATATCTGCGTCGCCATCGGCTACTCGGGTGACATCTACCAGAGCAAGGCGCGCGCCGAAGAAGCGAAGAACGGCGTGGAAGTCGGCTACAACATTCCGAAGGAAGGCGCGGGCTCCTTCTTCGACATGCTGGCAGTGCCGGCCGACGCCAAGAACGTCGAAGCTGCACACGTGTTCCTCAACTACCTGATGGAGCCGGCGGTGATGGCCAACATCACCAACTACGTGCAGTTCCCCAACGGCAACGCCGCAGCCACGCCGCTGGTCGATGAGGCGCTGCGCACCGATCCGGGCGTTTACCCGACTCCGGAAGTGCTGAAGAAGATCTACACCTTCCCGGACCTGGCGCCGGCGGTGCAGCGCAACATGACCCGCAGCTGGACCAAGATCAAGTCCGGTCGCTAAGCAACGAAGCAACGCCGCCTGGCGGGTTCGCCCGCCAGGTACCCAAATCGCGAGAAGAGGAAACGTTATGCGTCGTTCTACCCTGCTGGCCGGCCTGATCGCCGCTGCCATTGGTATGTCTGTTGCCCAGGCCGCCGACCGTGTGGTCAAGGTCTACAACTGGTCCGACTACATTGCGCCGGACACCATCGCCGAGTTCGAGAAGGAGACCGGCATCAAGGTGGTGTATGACGTTTTCGATTCCAACGAAACCCTCGATGGCAAGCTGGCTACCGGCCAGAGCGGCTATGACGTGGTGGTGCCTACCAACCATTACCTGGCCAAGCAGGTGCGTGCCGGCACCTACCTGAAGCTGGACAAGACCAAGCTGCCGAATCTGGTCAATCTCGACCCGACCATCATGGAAAACCTGGCCGCGGGCGACCCCGGCAACGAATACTCGGTGCCTTACCTGTGGGGCACCAACGGTATCGGCCTGAACGCCACCAAGGCCCGTGCCGTGCTCGGCGATGACATCCCGCTGGATTCCTGGGCGCTGCTGTTCGACCCGCAATACGCCGAGAAACTCGCCTCCTGTGGCATTGCCCTGCTCGACTCGGGCGACGAAGTGCTGCCGCAGACGGTCAACTACCTGGGCATGTCGCCGCATACCACCAAGCGCGAAGACTACGAAAAAGCCTTCGAGCAGATGATGAAGGTGCGTCCCTACATCACCTACTTCCACAGCTCCAAGTTCATTTCCGATCTGGCCAACGGCGAGATCTGTGCTGCCTTCGGTTATTCCGGCGATGTGCTGCAGGCCGCTGACCGCGCCGAAGAGGCTGGCCGTAGTGACGAGATCATTTACATCATTCCCAAGGAAGGCACCGCCATGTGGGCGGACCTGCTGGCCATCCCCAAGGACTCGAAGAACGTCGCCGAAGCCCACGAATTCATCAACTACCTGCTGCGCCCCGACGTGATCGCCAAGATCAGCGACTACGTCGCCTACGCCAACCCCAACCTCAAGGCCACCGAGCTGGTCGACGAGAGCGTGCGCGAGAACCCGGGCGTTTATCCCAGCGAGGAGGTCATGGCCAAACTCTACGTTGCCGAGGAGCGTACGCCCGAGGTGCAACGCTGGCTGACCCGCGACTGGACAAGAATCAAGAGCGGACGCTGATCGGCGGAAGATTTTCCTATAAAGTGCCGCGCCTTTTTCGGGCGGCACACAATAACGAGGATGATACTGTGCGAGTTACCCTGCCCAAGTCTCTGATCGCCCTGGCGGCCTCCGCTGTCTGTGGTGTGGCCCTGGCCCAACCCAAGGTGCACATCTACAACTGGAGCGATTACATCGGCGAAGAGACGCTGGCCAAGTTCGAGGCGAAAACCGGCATCAAGCCGATCTATGACGTCTTCGACTCCAACGAAACCCTCGAAGGCAAACTGCTCGCTGGCCGCAGTGGCTACGATGTGGTGGTGCCGTCCAACCATTTCCTCGGCAAGCAGATTCGCGCCGGCGCCTTCCAGCCGCTCGACCGCAGCAAGCTGAGCAACTGGGACAACCTCGATCCGGCGCTGCTCAAGCAGCTGGAAACCAACGACCCCGGTAATCAGTATTCGGTGCCCTACCTGTGGGGCACCAACGGCATCGGCTACAACGTCGAGAAGGTCAAGGCGGTGCTCGGCATCGAAGAGATCGATTCCTGGGCTGTGCTGTTCGAAGCCGAGAACATCAAGAAGCTCAGCCAGTGCGGCGTCGCCTTCCTCGATTCCGGTGATGAAATGATTCCGGCCATGCTCAATTACCTTGGCCTGGACCCCAACAGCACCAACCCCGACGACTACGCCAAGGCCGAGGCCAAGCTGCTGGAAGTGCGCCCCTACGTCACCTACTTCCACAGCTCCAAGTACATCGGTGATCTGGCCAACGGCAACATCTGCGTGGCTGCCGGTTTCTCCGGCGACATCCTGCAGGCCGCCGACCGTGCCGACGAGGCTGGCAAGGGCATCGAAATCTCCTACAGCATTCCCAAGGAAGGCGCCAACCTCTGGTTCGACATGATGGCCATTCCCGCCGACGCGGCGAACGCCGAGCAGGCGCATGCCTTCATCAACTTCCTCCTCGAGCCCGAGGTGATCGCCGAAGTCAGTGACTACGTCGGTTATGCCAACCCCAATACCAAGGCGGATGAATTCATGGATGAGGAGGTGCGCAACGACCCCTCCGTTTACCCGTCACAAGCGGTGCTGGACAAACTGTACATCTCCGCCGAGCTGCCGGTTCGCGTGCAGCGCCTGATGACCCGCAGTTGGACCAAGGTCAAGTCGGGTCAGTAATCGTTCCTGCCCGGCCGCAGGGGTCGGGCACAATCTTCCGGGAGTTTTCCTAAATGGCTGTTGCCTCCAGCGCCTACAAAAAAGCCCTCGAGGGGGATCAGACACCGAAAGAGGTGCTGGTCAAGATCGATCGGGTGACCAAGAAGTTCGACGAGACGGTGGCCGTCGACGACGTCTCGCTGACCATCAACAAGGGCGAGATCTTCGCCCTGCTGGGTGGTTCCGGCTCCGGCAAGTCGACCCTGCTGCGCATGCTCGCCGGCTTCGAGCGTCCAACCGAAGGGCGCATCATCCTCGATGGCGTCGACATCACCGACATGCCGCCCTACCAGCGGCCGATCAACATGATGTTCCAGTCCTACGCGCTGTTCCCGCACATGACCGTGGCGCAGAACATCGCCTTCGGCCTGCAGCAGGACAAGCTGCCCAAGGCCGAGATCGAAGAGCGCGTGGCCGAGATGCTCAAGCTGGTACACATGACCCAGTACGCCAAGCGCAAGCCCCACCAGCTCTCCGGTGGTCAGCGTCAGCGCGTGGCCCTGGCCCGCTCCCTGGCCAAACGCCCCAAGCTGCTGCTGCTCGACGAGCCGATGGGCGCGCTGGACAAGAAGCTGCGTTCGCAGATGCAGCTGGAACTGGTGGAGATCATCGAGCGTGTCGGCGTGACCTGCGTGATGGTGACACACGACCAGGAAGAGGCCATGACCATGGCCCAGCGCATCGCCATCATGCACCTGGGCTGGATCGCCCAGACCGGTAGCCCGATTGATATCTACGAGACGCCGACCAGCCGCCTGGTGTGTGAGTTCATCGGCAACGTCAACCTGTTCGATGGTCAGATCACCAGCGACGAGGTCGACCACGCGATCATCGACTGCCCGCATCTGGACAAGCCGATCTACATCGGTCACGGCGTCAGTACTCGCGCCGAGAACAAGTCCGTCAGCTACGCCCTGCGCCCGGAAAAACTGCTGATGGCCACCGCGCTGCCGGATGACCACGAGCATCCCGAGTACAACTGGAGCCGTGGCCACGTGCACGACATCGCCTACCTCGGTGGTCACTCGGTGTACCACGTCAAGCTCACTTCCGGGCAGATCGTGCAGTGCTTCATCGCCAACGCCGAGCGCCGCGGCAAGCGCCCGACCTGGGACGATCCGGTGGTGGTGTACTGGGAAGACGACAGCGGCGTGGTACTGCAATCATGAAACCGAGCAAACTGGCGCGCTATCTGCCCACTGGGCGGCATGCCGTTATCGGCATACCCTTCCTCTGGCTGTTCATGTTCTTCCTGCTGCCCTTCATCATCGTGCTGAAGATCAGCTTCGCCGAAGCCGACGTGGCGATTCCGCCCTATACGGAAATCTACCAGTGGGCAGACAACAAGCTGACGCTACTGTTGAATTTCGGCAACTACATCTTCCTCAGCGAAGATGCACTGTACCTGTCGGCCTACCTGGGTTCGCTGCAGATCGCCTTCTTCAGCACCTTGCTCTGCCTGGTGATCGGCTACCCGATGGCCTATGCCATCGCGCGTGCGCCGAAAGAGCACCAGACGGTACTGCTGCTGCTGATCATGATGCCGACCTGGACTGCGATCCTGATCCGCGTCTATGCCTGGATGGGCATTCTCGGCAACAACGGCCTGCTCAACAGCCTGCTGATGGGCATTGGTCTGATCGATACGCCGCTGCAGATTCTCAACACCAACACCGCGGTCTATATCGGCGTCGTGTATTCGTACCTGCCGTTCATGATCCTGCCGCTCTACGCCAACCTGGTGAAGCACGACCTCAGCCTGCTGGAGGCCGCCTCCGACCTGGGCTCGAGCAACTTCAACAACTTCTGGAAGATCACCGTGCCGCTGTCGAAGAACGGCATCATCGCCGGCTCCATGCTGGTGTTCATTCCGGTGGTCGGTGAATTCGTCATCCCCGAACTGCTCGGCGGCCCGGAGACCCTGATGATCGGCAAGGTGCTGTGGCAGGAGTTCTTCAACAACCGCGACTGGCCGGTGGCGTCCGCCCTGGCGGTGGTGATGCTGGCGATCCTGATCGTGCCCATCATCCTGTTCAACCGTAACCAAGCGAAAGAGCTGGAGGGCCGCCCATGAAGCGTTTCAGTTTCTCCAGCATCATGCTCTGGGCTGGCCTGATCTTCATCTACCTGCCCATGGTCATCCTGGTCATCTACTCGTTCAACGCCTCGCGGCTGGTAACGGTGTGGGGCGGCTGGTCGGTGAAGTGGTACGTCGGTTTGCTGGACAACACCCAGCTGATGAACTCGGTGATGCGCTCGCTGGAAATCGCCTGCTACACCGCCATTGCGGCGGTGGCGCTGGGTACCCTGGCGGCCTTCGTGTTGACCCGCATCACTCACTTCAAGGGGCGCACCCTGTTCGGTGGCCTGGTCACTGCACCGCTGGTGATGCCGGAAGTGATCACCGGCCTGTCGCTGCTGCTGCTGTTCGTGCTGATGGCGCAGTTGATCGGCTGGCCGATGCAGCGTGGCATGACCACCATCTGGATCGCCCACACCACTTTCTGCTCGGCCTATGTGGCGGTGGTGGTGTCGTCGCGTCTGCGTGAACTGGACATGTCCATCGAAGAGGCGGCCATGGACCTGGGGGCGCGGCCGTGGAAGGTGTTCTTCCTGATCACCGTGCCGATGATCGCGCCGTCGCTGGCAGCAGGGGCGATGATGTCCTTCGCCCTGTCGCTGGACGATCTGGTTCTGGCCAGCTTCGTCTCCGGTCCGGGTTCGACCACCTTGCCAATGGAGATCTTCTCCGCCGTGCGCCTGGGGGTTAAGCCGGAGATCAACGCGGTGGCCAGCCTGATCCTGCTGGCAGTGTCGTTCGCCACCTTCCTGGCCTGGTTCTTCGCCCATCGCGCCGAGGAAAAACGCAAGAAGGCCATGCAGCAGGCCATGGACGAGACCACCAATCCGTCCTGGCAGCAGGTCGTCGACAGCCGTCGCAGCACCAGTAGCAACTGAGCTTCTGGCTGAAAGCAAAACGGGCCCCGCGGGGCCCGTTTTTCATGGTGTCACTGATCGGGGCGTTGTGCAGCAATCTGTAGAAGCGGCTTCAGCCGCGAATGTTGTGCCTGCCCAGCCGCTATTTCACCAACGCCTTCCAGGCCTTGAGGCTGCTCACGATCTGCGTCTGAGTCGCACGCAGCTGGCGCTGCTCGTCGTCCAGCTCCTGCTGCGCCAGTTCGTACAGCTTGTTCAGCTCGCCATACAGGCGGTCGACCTCGGGCACTTCCAGCACCCCGCGTGCCAGGCGCAGCCAGACCAGCAGGCGCTCCAGGCGTGGCATCTGCTCGGCCAGGTCTTCCGGTTGCTGCTGGTAGCGGCGCAGTTGCAGGGCCGTGCCTTCTTCGTTCAGCAGAGTCGGCAGCCAGTTGCCCAGGGCTGCGTTACCCTGGCGATTGCCGCGATTGTTGCGCTCTGCCGTCCAGCTGCGTTGCAGCAGCCAATGCGACAGCTTCAGCGACAGCAGGCCCCAGCGGCAGCCATCCAGTTCGGCGGCGAACAGCGCGGGAGCGTTGCGCCGCATGCTGTCATCGTGCTGCCCGGCCGCCAGGCGCGGACGCCAATCGTCGAGCAGGGCATCTAGTGCTTCGCGCAGTTCCCGCGAGCTGGCACGCGGTGCTGCCTGGCCGAGGCTGGCGATCAGGGCGCGCAGGTCGATCAATTGCTCCAGCCATTGCTGCAACAGGCTCCAGTGACCATTCCAGCGATACTGCTCGGCCAGGCGCTGGCTGGCGCCGAGCAGGTGCCAGGCGAGTGCGGCGAAAGCGTCGTCCAGGCTCATCTCGCCCTGCAGCTCGGGTGCTGGCAGGCTGAGGTTGTAGCTGCCAGCATCGAACAGACGATAGCCCCGCTCGGCCTTGCTGATGTCGCAAGGCATCAGCGGCAGCTCGGCGGCCAACTCGCAGGCCAGCTCCAGCAGCGCGGCGGGTTCCCCCTGGCGCAGCTCCAGCTCCAGCTCGCAGATCTCTTCTTCGCCCTCACCAGCGATGACCTTGCCCAGGTCCAGCGCGGCCTCGATGACTACCTTGGCCTTGCCGCGGCCCCAGGCGATTTCGGCCTTCTCGCGGACGAAATCGGTGGTGAACAGCGGCTGCAGGGTTTTCTTGTCCAGTTCGGCCAGGCTGGCCGGCCAGCAACTGTCATCGAGCTTTTTCAGGTCGAGCTTGGCCTTGCTCAGGTACCAGTCCCACTCGTTGCGTTCGGACAGGCCGGCGACGCTCTGGCCGCGGCTCTTCAGGGTCTGAATGAACTGCTCGCCGTCACGGCGCAGACGCAGGGCGACCTTGGCGCTGGCCAGCTCGCGGTCCGGGGTGTCGTAATACTGATTGAACAGCTCGCCGCGCTGCCAGCCACTCTTGTTGCGCTTCTTCAGCAGCGGGTGTTCGCGCAGGGCTGCCAGGGTGGCGCGGCTGGCGCGCAGTTTGATTTCGGTTTCTTTGACCATGGTGGAGAGCTATGACGCCTTTTATGAAAATGTGACAGACCGATGACGCGCGCTGGCGAATGACGAAGCCGGTCCCTATACTTGCGGCCTTCTCAAAACGGGGGCTTACCCTATGCCTATCAATCCCTTTGTCAGCCTGTTCGGTCGTTCACCCATCGGCCCCATGCAACAGCATATCGCCAAGGCCCACGAGTGCGCGGCGAACCTGGTGCCCTTCTTCGAGGCCATAATGGCCGAGGATTGGGCCAAGGTAGAACAGGTGCAACAGGAGATGTCCCGGCTGGAGCACGAGGCCGACAAGCTGAAGAAAAGCGTGCGCCTGCACCTGCCCAAGAGCCTGTTCCTGCCGGTACCGCGTTCGGACCTGCTTGAGCTGCTCAGTGTACAGGACAAAGTCGCCAACCGTGCCAAGGACATCGCCGGCCTGATGCTTGGCCGCCAGATGGCCATTCCGCAGCCGCTGCAGCCGCTGATGCGCACATACGTGCAGCGCAGCGTGGACGCCAGCGCCCAGGCGCTGAAAGCGATGAACGAATTGGACGAGCTGCTCGAGACCGGTTTCGCCGGCCGTGAAGCGGTGCTGGTGGAAACCCTGATCGAGGAGCTCGGTTCGATCGAAAACGATACCGATCGCCTGCAAATCGAGGTGCGCCGCAACCTGTTCAAGCTGGAGAAGGACCTTCCCCCGGTCGATGTGATGTTCCTCTATCAGATCATCGACTGGGTCGGCGATGTCGCCGACCGTGCCCAACGAGTGGGCAACCGACTGGAACAACTGCTGGCGCGCTAAGCGCCAGTGTCCTTTCTGGGATCTACGGAAAACTAATTTATGTCTCTGATTGCGGACTACGGGCTGATTCTGCTCGTGCTTGCCTGCCTTTTCGGTTTTTTCATGGCCTGGGGTGTCGGTGCCAACGATGTAGCCAACGCCATGGGTACATCCGTTGGCTCGCGTGCATTGACCATCAAGCAGGCGATCATCATCGCCATGGTCTTCGAGTTCGCCGGCGCCTACCTGGCCGGCGGTGAGGTGACCGAAACGATCAAGAACGGCATCGTCGATGCCAACATGATCAGCCCCAACCTCATGGTTCTGGGCATGATGTCTGCGCTACTGGCAGCGGGGACCTGGCTGCTGGTGGCGTCGACGCGCGGCTGGCCGGTATCTACCACGCACACCATCGTCGGTGCGGTCATCGGCTTCGCTGCCGTCGGCGTATCGGTGGACGCTGTGCACTGGGACGGCGTCGGCCCCATCGTTGCCAGCTGGGTGGTCACGCCAATGCTGGCCGGGATCATCTCCTTCTGTCTGTTCGTCAGCGTGCAGAAGCTGATCATCGACACCGATAATCCCTTCCTGAACGCCAAGCGCTATGTGCCGCTGTACATGTTCATCACCGGGTTCGTGATCTCGCTGATGACCATGACCAAAGGCCTCAAGCACGTCGGTCTGAATCTCTCCAGCACCGAGGGCTTCATGCTCTCGATCGGTATCGGTGTGCTGGTCATGCTGATCGGTGTAGCCCTGCTCAGTCGCATCCATGTCGATGTCGAGGCCGACAAGGCCTTCCATTTCTCCAGTGTGGAGAAAGTGTTCGCGGTGCTCATGATCTTCACCGCCTGCGCCATGGCCTTCGCCCACGGCTCTAACGACGTGGCTAACGCTGTCGGCCCGCTGGCTGCCATCGTCGGCGTGATCCAGAGCGGCGGTGAGTTGGCTGCAGGCGAGAAGTCGGTTGTGCCGGGCTGGATCCTGTTGCTGGGTGCGCTGGGTATCGTGGTCGGTCTGGCCACCTACGGTTACAAGGTAATCGCCACCATCGGTAAGGAAATCACCGAGCTGACCCCCAGCCGTGGCTTCGCCGCTGAGCTGGCTGCCGCCACCACCGTGGTCAGCGCCTCCGGTCTGGGTCTGCCGATTTCCACCACCCACACGTTGGTCGGCGCTATTCTCGGCGTTGGTCTGGCGCGCGGTATCGGTGCGCTGAACCTGGGCATGATCGGCAAGATCTTCCTGTCCTGGATCATCACCCTGCCGGCAGGTGCGATCCTGTCGATCATCTTCTTCTTCATTCTGCGCGCGCTGTTCGGCGGGGTCTGATTCCGCCCTGACGGTTTCCCCTGAGGTTGGATGCTCCTATTATGGAGCTCCGCCCCAGGAGAGCACCGATGCCCTTGCCGTCCTTTCGAGAGCAGTTCGCCGCGCTGATCGCAGCGCCTTCGGTGAGTTGTACCCAGCCCAATTGGGATCAGAGCAACGCGCCCGTTATCGAGCTGCTCGCCGCCTGGCTGGGTGACCTGGGTTTTACCTGTGAAACCCAGCAGATCGCTCCGGGCAAATTCAACCTGCTCGCCAGCTATGGCTCCGGTCCCGGCGGTCTGGTGCTGGCCGGGCACAGCGATACCGTGCCCTTCGATGCCGCGCTGTGGCAGAGCGACCCACTCAAGCTGACCGAGGTCGGTGACCGTTGGGTGGGTCTTGGCAGTTGCGACATGAAGGGCTTCTTCGCCCTGGCCATCGAGGCTGTGCGGCCGCTGCTCGATCAGCCTTTCAAGCAGCCGCTGCTGATCCTGGCCACCTGTGATGAAGAGAGCTCCATGGCCGGCGCTCGGGCCCTGGCCGATGCCGGCCGGCCGCTTGGCCGTGCGGCGGTGATTGGCGAGCCGACTGGCCTCAAGCCCATCCGCCTGCACAAGGGCGTGATGATGGAGCGCATCGATATTCTCGGCCAGAGCGGCCATTCCTCCGACCCGGCGCTTGGCCGCAGTGCGCTGGAGGCCATGCAGGACGTGATGGGCGAGTTGCGCGGCCTGCGCGCGCAGTGGCAGCGCGAATTCAACAACCCGCAGTTCGGTGTGCCACAACCGACGCTGAACCTTGGCTGCATCCATGGCGGCGATAATCCCAACCGCATCTGTGGCCAGTGTGCGCTGGAGTTCGACCTGCGCCCGCTGCCGGGCATGGACCCGGAGCAGCTGCGTGAGGCGATTCGCGGCAAGTTGCAGCCGTTGGCGCTCAAGCACCAGGTGCGCATCGACTACGGCCCGCTCTTCCCGGCCGTACCGCCCTTCGAACAATCTGCCGATGCCGAGCTGGTGCGCCTGGCCGAGCGTCTGACCGGGCACAGCGCGCAAGCGGTGGCATTTGGCACCGAGGCGCCTTATCTTCAGCAACTTGGCTGCGAGACCCTGGTGCTCGGCCCCGGCGATATCGACTGCGCCCACCAGCCCGGGGAACACCTGGAGCTGGCGCGCATCGAACCCACTGTGGCGCTGCTGCGCCAGTTGATCCAACACTATTGCCTGACGCGGAGTGAAGACGTGCAACGACGATGAGAGCCCGCCCCGAGCCCGCCCTATCGCTCATGGCGGGTTGTACCCGCCCTACGTCTGGACGCTACGGATCTCTACATGCACGACTACGTCACCTGGTTACGCCACGCTTCGCCCTACATCAACGCCCACCGCGACTGCACCTTCGTGGTCATGCTGCCGGGTGAAGGCGTTGCCCACCCGAACTTCGCCAACATCGTTCACGATCTGGTGCTGCTGCACAGCCTTGGCGTGCGCCTGGTGCTGGTACACGGCTCGCGCCCGCAGATCGAGGCGCGCCTGGCTGCCCGTGGCCTGATCCCGCATTACCATCGTGACCTGCGCATCACCGACGCACCGACCCTGGAATGCGTGATCGACGCCGTCGGCCAGTTGCGCATCGCCATCGAAGCACGCCTGTCGATGGATATGGCTGCCTCGCCGATGCAGGGCTCGCGCCTGCGCCTGACCAGCGGCAACTTCGTCACCGCGCGGCCGATCGGCGTGCTCGATGGCGTCGACTATCACCACACCGGCGAGGTGCGGCGTATCGATCGCAAGGGCATCAATCGCCAGCTCGACGAGCGCAGCATTGTTCTGCTGTCGCCGCTCGGCTATTCGCCCACCGGGGAGATCTTCAACCTGGCCTGTGAGGACGTTGCTACCCGCGCGGCCATCGACCTGGGCGCGGACAAGCTATTGCTGTTCGGCGCCGAAGACGGTCTGCTCGACGAGCAGGGCAGGTTGGTGCGTGAGCTGCGCCCGCAGCAGGTGCCGGCGCATCTGACGCGCCTGGGCAGCAACTACCAGGGTGAATTGCTCGATGCCGCGGCCGAGGCCTGCCGGGGCGGCGTCAAGCGCAGCCACATCGTCAGCTATGCCACCGATGGCGCGCTGCTCAGCGAGCTGTTCACCCGCACCGGCAACGGCACGCTGGTGGCGCAGGAGCAGTTCGAATCCCTGCGTGAGGCGACCATCGAAGATGTCGGCGGCCTGATCGAGTTGATCAGCCCGCTGGAAGAGCAGGGCATTCTGGTGCGTCGTTCGCGCGAGGTGCTGGAGCGCGAGATCGAGCAGTTCAGCATCGTCGAGCGCGAGGGGCTGATCATCGCCTGCGCGGCGCTGTATCCCATCGCCGATTCCGACTGTGGCGAACTGGCCTGTCTGGCGGTCAATCCCGACTACCGTCACGGCGGTCGTGGTGACGAGCTGCTGGAGCGGATCGAGGCCAGGGCGCGGGCGCAGGGGATCAAGACCCTGTTCGTGCTCACCACCCGCACCGCCCACTGGTTCCGCGAGCGCGGCTTCGAGCCGAGCAGCGTCGAGCGCATGCCCACCGCGCGGGCGTCGCTGTACAACTACCAGCGCAATTCCAAGGTGTTCGAGAAGACGTTGTAGGAGGGGCGAGAGCAGGCCGCAACTGTAGAGCGGATTTATCCGCGAGTTTCGCTGCTGACGCCGCTCCTACACTGGAGCGATGCAGGAGGCCAAGGCCGAGCATGTAGCCCGGATGCAATCCGGGAGAGCGAGCTAGAATGCCCCCGGATTTCATCCGGGCTACATCTCCACCAGCGCAATCCCTGGGTGCGTTCAGGATTCAGGCGCTGTGCTGCTGCAGGCGCATCTGCTCGAAGCCGTCGTCCCAGCCGGCCTCCCAGGCCGCAGCGGGGATTTCCTCAGGGTAGGGCTGGCGGGTCCTGGGTTGGCCAGTAAGGCCGGCCATATAACCTTGCTGGTAGGCCTTGGTCAGGCTTTCCAGGCTCCATTGCGGCGTGGCGTCATCGGCCATGGGCGCTGCTCGTCTATCGTCCTTTACCCGGCAATGCTAGCTGGCCGGGCGGCCAGGGGAGTGGCCGCCCATCCTGGCTTTTGCTCCGCTGGTTGGCTTTGTGACGCAGTCGACGGTTCGCCGCCTTACACGGCCAAAGCCAGAATGCTCGCCTGGTAGGCCGCGACGAAAGCATCGAAATCACCCTTGGGCTGCGCTTCAAGCTCTGCCTGCGCGGCCAGCGAGTCGTGGGCGGCCTGTTCGAAGGCTTGCTGCTGCTGCGCGCTAAGCGGTTGCCCGCGGAAGTATTCGGCGTGGCGCAGGCTCTGCTGCATGGCGAACTCGGTGAAGCTCTTGCCCTGACGCAGAATCGCCAGCACCTGGGCCGATGGCGTCATTTCCACATCCGCGACCTTGGCTTGCTGCTGCGCCAACGCCTCGATATGCACGCTGCTGCCCTGGCTGCGATCAAGCAGTTCGGCCAGCGGCAGGATGCGCTCGAGCAGTTCGCTGGCCCAGACCTTGAGTTCCACCTGCTGGTTGCCTCTGTGCAGGTGCAGGCCGGGACGACGCCCTTCCTTGACCACCTTGAGGAAGTTGCTGGTGCAGCTGCTGCACTCGCCGTTTTCCAGCAGCGGGCTGTCTTCCAGTGCGCAGAACAGCAGGAAGGCGTCGATGAAGCGCGCCTGCGCCACGTCGATGCCCAGCGGCAGGAAGGGGTTGATGTCCAGGCAGCGCACTTCCACGTACTGCACGCCACGGCTCATCAGCGCCTGGATCGGGCGCTCGCCGCTGTAGGTGACGCGTTTCGGGCGGATGCTCGAGTAGTACTCGTTCTCGATCTGCAGGATGTTGGTGTTCAGCTGCAGCCACTCGTCGCCGCGCTTGATGCCGGCTGCGACATAGGCCGGGTAGGGCGTGCCGACTGCCAGACGCAGGCTGTCGGTGTAGCTGGCCAGGTCGTTGTAGCAGGGGGTCAGTCCGGACTGCGCGCTGCTCTGGTAGCCCAGGTCGCTCATGCGCAGGCTGGTGGCGTAGGGCAGGTACAGGGTGCTGGCGTCCAGTTCCTGAAGGTGGTGCGGACGGCCACGCATGAAGCCCTTGTCCAGCGCCGGCGAGGCACCGAACAGGTACATCAGCAGCCAGCTGTAGCGACGGAAGTTGCGGATCAATGCGATATAGCGCGCCGACTGATAGTCACGCGCACTCTGCTCGCTGCCTTCGCTCTGCTGTTGCAGCTGCCACAGCCCCTCGGGCAGGGAGAAGTTGTAGTGGATGCCGGCGATGCACTGCATGGTCTTGCCGTAACGCAGCGCCAGACCCTTGCGATACACGTACTTGAGACGGCCAATGTTGGAGCTGCCGTAGCGGGCGATGGGAATGGTCTCCTCGTCCGGCAGGGCGCAGGGCATCGACGGGCTCCACAGCAGTTCGCCATCGAGCTTGTCGTAGGCGAAGCGGTGGATGCTGTCCAGTTCGGCGAGGGTGGCGGCTGGATCATTGGCGGTGCCGGTGATGAACTCCAGCAGCGACTCGGAGTAGTCGGTGGTGATCTGCGCATGGGTCAGTGCCGAGCCCAGCGCCTGCGGGTGCGGGGTCAGGGCCAGCTGGCCGTCGCGATCGACGCGCAGGCATTCGCGCTCGATGCCGTGCAGACACTCACCCAGCAGGGACAGGTTGGCCGGCTCGCCGAGCTGAGCCAGGCGGCGGGAGAGAAGATCGCTCAAGATGCAATTCCTAACTGGGCAGTCGCCACAATATGGGGATCGCCCCTGCACTCTGCAAGGGGCGAACGGTTTGCCAGATTAGACCAGACCGAGCGCAGGCGATTACACGCAGGCGAAGGTGCCTTGCGCCTTGGCGACCAGCTTGTCGCCCTGCAGCACTTCGGCCTCCACCACCTGGGTGCGGCGCCCGGCGTGCAGCACCTTGGCGTGGCACAGCACGCTGCCCTCGGACACCGGACGGATGTAGTTGATCTTGCACTCCAGGGTCACGCTGCTCGGGCCGCCATCGCCCAGGCTGTGGCTGGCCTGGCCCATGGCGGTGTCGATCAGCGAGAACAGCGCGCCGCCGTGCAGCTTGCCGTGCAGGTTGCGCAGCTCGTCGGTGAGGGTCAGGCGCACGCGCGCCTCGCCGCCGCCGACCTGGAGAATCTCCAGGCCGAGCAGGCGGGAAAAGGCGCTGCTGGCGCCTACGTTGTCGGTGTTGTCGGTCATGTTCATTTCTTCAACTGCTTGGCGTTGGCGAACAGGGCGGCCATGCCGCCGGTGGCAGGGGCCGGTTTGTCCTGGCTGGAATGGCGTTCGCTGCGTGGGCTATTGCCGCCACGGTTGCCACCGCGCGACTGGCCGCCACGCGCGCCCTCGACTTTCTCGCCGGGGGTGTCGCCCATGCGCATGGACAGGGCGATACGGTTACGCGGGATGTCCACTTCCATCACCTTGACCTTGACCACGTCGCCGGCCTTGACCGCCTCGTGCGGGTCCTTGATGAACTTCTCCGACAGCGCGCTGATGTGCACCAGACCGTCCTGATGCACGCCGATGTCGACGAAGGCGCCAAAGTTGGTGACGTTGGTCACCACGCCTTCGAGCACCATGCCCAGTTCGAGGTCCTTGAGGGTTTCCACGCCTTCCTGGAACTCGGCGGTCTTGAACTCCGGACGCGGGTCGCGGCCGGGCTTGTCCAGTTCCTTGAGGATGTCGCCGACGGTGACCAGGCCGAAGCGCTCGTCGGTGAACTTGGCCGGATCGAGGCGCTTGAGGAAGCCCGAGTCGCCGATCAGCGAGCGGATGTCGCGGCCGGTGTCCTGGGCGATGCGCTCGACCAGCGGGTAGGTTTCCGGGTGCACCGCGGAGGCGTCCAGCGGGTTGTCGCCGCTCATCACGCGGAGGAAGCCGGCAGCCTGCTCGAAGGTCTTGTCGCCCAGGCGCGGCACCTTCTTCAGCTCGGCGCGTGAGGCGAAGGCGCCGTTGGCGTCGCGGTACTGCACGATATTTTGCGCCAGGGTCGCATTGAGGCCGGAGATGCGTGCCAGCAGGGCGGCAGAGGCGGTGTTCACATCCACGCCGACGGCGTTCACGCAGTCCTCGACCACGGCGTCCAGGCTGCGCGCCAGCTTGAGCTGCGACACGTCGTGCTGGTACTGGCCGACGCCGATGGATTTCGGGTCGATCTTCACCAGTTCGGCCAGCGGATCCTGCAGGCGTCGGGCGATGCTTACTGCGCCGCGCAGGGATACGTCGAGATCGGGGAATTCGCGAGCGGCCAGTTCCGAGGCCGAGTACACCGAGGCGCCGGCCTCGGAGACCATCACCTTGGTCAGTTTCAGGCCCGGTACTTTCTTGATCAGTTCGGCGGCCAGCTTGTCGGTCTCGCGGCTGGCGGTGCCGTTGCCGATGGAGATCAGGTCGACGCCATGCTTGGCGCAGAGCTTGGCGAGGATGGCCAGGGTGCCGTCCCAGTCGTTGCGCGGCGCGTGCGGGTAGACGGTGGCGGTTTCCAGCACCTTGCCGGTGGCATCGACCACGGCCACCTTGCAGCCGGTGCGCAGGCCCGGGTCGAGCGCCAGGGTGGCACGCGGGCCGGCCGGGGCGGCCAGCAGCAGGTCGTGCAGGTTGCGGGCGAACACGGCAATCGCCTCGTCCTCGGCCTTCTCGCGCAGCTCGCCGAGCAGGTCGGTTTCCAGGTGGTTGTACAGCTTGACCTTCCAGGTCCAGCGCACCACCTCGGCCAGCCACTTGTCGGCGGCACGGCCTTGCGCGCTGATACCGAAGCGCTCGCCGATCATCAGCTCGCACGGATGCATGGCGCCGGGCAGCTCTTCGCCGACCTTCAGGCTGGCGCTGAGAATGCCTTCGTTGCGCCCGCGGAAAATCGCCAGCGCACGGTGCGACGGCACGCCCTTGAGCGCTTCGTCATGCTCGAAGTAATCGCTGAACTTGGCGCCTTCGTTTTCCTTGCCCGGCACCAGGCGGGCGCTGAGGGTGGCGTTGTCCTTGAGGAAGCTGCGCAGCTTGTCGAGCAGCGCAGCGTCTTCGGCGAAGCGCTCCATGAGGATGTACTTGGCACCTTCGAGCACCGCCTTGACGTCGGCGAAGCCTTTCTCTGCGTCGATGAAGCGCTCGGCTTCCTGTTCCGGTGCGAGATTCGGATCGTTGAACAGCGCATCGGCCAGCTCGCCAAGACCAGCTTCCAGGGCGATCTGGCCCTTGGTGCGGCGCTTCTGCTTGTACGGCAGGTACAGGTCTTCGAGACGGGTCTTGGTGTCGGCGAGGTCAATCTCACGCTTGAGCTCGGGCGTCAGCTTGCCCTGTTCCTCGATGCTGGCGAGGATCGCCACGCGGCGTTCGTCCAGCTCGCGCAGGTAGCGCAGGCGCTCTTCCAGGTGGCGCAGCTGGGTGTCGTCGAGGCTACCGGTCACTTCTTTACGGTAACGGGCGATGAAGGGCACGGTGGAGCCTTCATCGAGCAGGGCCACGGCGGCGGCAACCTGTTGCGGGCGCACGCCCAGTTCATCGGCGATGCGGTTGTTGATGCTGTCCATATAAAAACTACCCACTGAAGCGACAGGGCGGCCGCAAAGATGCTGGCCAGACACGAAAGCGGCGCATTATAAACACCGCATTCGCGAGAGCTGCGAACCGTTGGGGAAAAATCTGCTAACAATGGCTAGAGCGCCCACCCATGCGCCTGAGCGATAATGCCGCCACTTGCCGTCCTCAGTACGGCTGTCCAAGGAGACGCCATGACCCAGTCCGCTGCCCCTGTCGCCGAAGGCGAGAAGATCCTCATCGTCGATGACGACGCCCGTCTGCGCCGCTTGCTCGAGCGCTTCTTCGATGAGCAGGGCTATCGGGTTCGCGCAGTGGAAAACGTCGAGCAGATGGATCGTCTGCTGGCGCGCGAACTGTTCAATCTGGTGGTACTGGACCTGATGTTGCCGGGCGAAGACGGTCTCTCTGCTTGCCGCCGCTTGCGTGAAGCCGGCAACCAGATGCCGATCATCATGCTCACCGCCAAGGGCGATGAGTCCAGTCGTATCCAGGGCCTGGAGCTGGGCGCCGACGACTACCTGGCCAAGCCGTTCAACCCGCGTGAGTTGCTGGCGCGGATCAAGGCGGTGCTGCGTCGTCAGGCGCCGGTGGTACCGGGTGCGCCGGGCAGTGAAGACGAGAGCGTCAGCTTCGGCGAGTATGAATTGTCCCTGGCCACCCGCGAGCTGAAGAAGGGTGAGCAGGTGCACATGCTCACCACCGGCGAGTTCGCCGTGCTCAAGGCGCTGGTGCAACATGCGCGCGAACCGCTGACCCGCGACAAGCTGATGAACCTGGCCCGGGGCCGCGAGTGGGACGCGCTGGAGCGCTCCATTGATGTGCAGATCAGCCGCCTGCGCCGCCTGATCGAACCGGATCCGTCCAAGCCGCGCTATATCCAGACTGTCTGGGGTGTGGGCTACGTGTTCGTGCCCGACGGCAACAAGTGACATGTAGGAGCGGGCGCTGCTCGCGAAAACGTTGTTTCGATTCGCGAGCTGTGCTCGCTCCTACGGTTGTGTATTGATGAAAGCCCCCTACTGGTTCCCGCAAAGTTTCTTCGCCCGCACCCTCTGGCTGGTGCTCGTGGTCGTACTGTTCTCCAAGGCGCTGACCCTGGTGTACCTGATGATGAACGAGGACGTGCTGGTCGACCGCCAGTACAGCCACGGTGCGGCGTTGACCTTGCGCGCCTACTGGGCAGCCAATCCCGATGATCGCGACCATATCGCCCAGGCCGCCGGGCTCAAGCGCATCCCGCGGGACAAGGTACCGGCCAGTGAACAGCACTGGCCCTACAGCGAAATCTTCCAGCGGCAGATGCAAACCGAGCTCGGCCCGGATACCGAAACCCGCGTGCGCGCGACCACGCCGCCAGCGCTGTGGGTGCGGGCGCCGAGTCTCGGCGATGGCTGGGTGCGGGTGCCGATGTATCCGCATCCGCTGCGCGGCCAGCGCATCTGGAGTGTGCTCGGCTGGTTCCTCGGTATCGGCCTGCTGTCCACGGCCGCCGCCTGGATCTTCGTGCGCCAGCTCAATGCGCCGCTCAAGCGCCTGGTCTATGCCGCTCGCCAGCTAGGCCAGGGGCGCAGCGTACGCCTGCCGGTGGGCGATACGCCAAGCGAGATGACCGAGGTGTACCGCGCCTTCAACCAGATGGCCGAGGACGTCGAGCAGGCCGGGCGCGAGCGCGAGCTGATGCTGGCCGGTGTTTCTCATGATCTGCGCACGCCGCTGACGCGTCTGCGCCTGGCCCTGGAATTCATGGACAACGATTCCGAACTGACCGAGGACATGGTGCGCGATATCGAGGACATGGACGCCATCCTCGATCAGTTTCTCGCCTTCATCCGTGACGGGCGCGACGAGCCGGTGGAGGAGCTGGACTTCTCCGAACTGGTGCGCGAAACCCTGGCACCCTATAACCAGAACGGCGAGCGCGTGCGCCTGTGCCTGGAACCGATCCCGCCTTTCCCGCTGCGCCGTGTCTCGACCAAGCGCCTGCTCACCAATCTGGTGGAGAACGCTCTCAATCATGGCGGTGGTGATGCTGTCGAGGTGGTCGCCAGCCTGGCCGGCGACCACAACGCACCTTATGTGGTGCTGAGCGTGCTGGACCGTGGCAACGGTATCGATCCGGCCGAGCTGGACAGCATCTTCAACCCCTTCATTCGCGGTGATCGGGCGCGTGGCGGGCGTGGCACCGGTCTGGGTCTGGCCATCGTCAAGCGCATCGCAGCTCTGCATGGTGGCAGCGTCGAGTTGCGCAACCGTTCCGGTGGCGGCCTTGAGGCGCGGGTGCGCCTGCCGCTCGGCCTGCTGTTGCCGCGCGACGCGGTGTAGCTGACGACCGACCGTCCTGACGACGGTCAGGGTGCTGGCAATATGCTCCAAGCGCTCTGGCGCTGGGCTATGCTGTGCCAGCGCATCAACTCGAGGCCTGCATGCCCGCCGCCTTCCCCGACCGCTTGCCCAACTGGACCTGGTGGCTGCCGCTGCCGATTTTCCATCTGGCAACCTGGATTTCCCTGGCGACCCGTCTGAATGACGGGGTGGCATTGTGTTACCTGCCCTTGGTGCTCGGCCTTGCCCTGTGCCTGTGGTGGGGGCCGCGGGTGCTGCCTGCGTTGTACCTCAATGCCCTGATCAGCGTGCCGCTCTGGGGTCTGCCCTGGGCGTGGGCGCCGCTCTACGGCCTGCCGGAAACCACTGCCGTTGCTCTGGGCTGGTGGCTGTTGCGGCGTCAGCCTTTCGATCCTGCCCTGGGACGTTTGAGCGATCTGCTGAGATTTTTTGCCTTCGCTGTGTTGATGCCGAGTGCCCTGGTGGCGCTCGGCTTGCAGAGCAACCTCTGGCTGACCGGTTTTCAGGCCAGCGAGCAGTGGGCGCAGGACAGCCTGGCGATCTGGTTGAGCGACACCATCAATATGCTCGCCCTGACGGCGCCTGTGCTGGCGTACGGCACCCCGCTGCTGCGGGCGCGCGGCTGGACCCGCGAGCCGCTGGTAGATAGCGCGCCGACGCTGAGCATCAGTCGTTCGCCAGGTGGTTGGCTGTTGGCGACAGGCGTATTTCTGGTGCTGATGCTGCTCAGCGCCAGCCTGCCGGCTCAGCTCGCCCTACCGCTGCTTGGCCTGAGCATGTTGGTACTGGCGCTGCGGCACGCCTTTGCCGGTGCTCTGTATGGGGTGCTGCTGGTGTACGCCGCGACCCTGCCGCTACCGCTACTGCGCGGCAGTCCGAGTTTCGGTGAGCTGGATCTGCAGCGTAGCCAGTTGCATTTCGCCGTCATGCTGCTGATGGGCGCCACCTTGCTGGTGGGCCGGGCGCTCAGCGATCTGCGTCAGGCGCTGGCGCGCAGCGCGCAGATGCAGCAGCAACTGGCCCGTGCCAACCTGGCGATGGAGGCCAGCCCGCTTGGCGTGACCATTGCCGATGCGCGCCAGGTCGATACGCCATTGGTGTACTGCAATGCCGCATTCAGCCAGATAACCGGCTACAGCGCCGAGGAGGCGCTGGGGCGCAACTGCCGTTTCCTGCTCGGCCAGGATCGCGCCCAACTGGAGCTGCAACCATTGCGCCGTGCCCTGCGAGAAGGGCGCAGTGGCCACGCGGTGGTGCGCAACTATCGCAAGGACGGCAAGCCGTTCTGGAACGAGGTGGTATTGGCGCCGATGCGCGACGGGGAGGGCATCAGCCATTTCGTCGGGCTGCAGCATGATGTCACCGAGCGTGTCGAGCTGGCGGCCAAGGTCGAGCTGCAGCGTGCGCAATTACTGCGTCAGAGCCATCTGTTCAGCCAGACCGAAGACATCGCCAACCTGGGCGGCTGGGTGCTGGAGATCAGCGACTACGGCATGTTCTGGAGCGATGGCTGCTACCGCATCGTCGAACGCGACATTCATCTTGGGCCGCCGAATCTCGAGCAGGCGCTGCATTACTTCGACACGCCGAGCCAGACGCTGATCATGCAGACCCTGCAGGCAGCCTTGAGCGGGATGGATGATCTGGATATCGAGGTGCGCCTGGCCGCGCGTCTGGGCGGACGCCTGGTGCGCCTGCGTGGCATGGCCGAGCGCAATCAGGACGGTAGCCTGGTGCGCATCTATGGCGTGGTGCAGGACATCAGCGAGCGCAAACGCACCGAGTCGCAACTGCGCGAGCGTGACGAGCGGCTGCGCCTGTTCTTCGAGGCGCCGCTGATCGGCATGGCACTGACCACCCAGAGCTTTGGCTGGGAGGAGGTCAACCAGAAGCTGTGCAGCATCCTCGGCCGCAGTCGAGACGCATTGCTCGCCTGCAGTTGGCAGCAGCTGTCGCACCCGGACGATCTGCCGATCGAGCAGGCCCATGTGGAGCAGGTGCTGCTGGGTAGCAGCGATGGCTTCGAGATGGACAAGCGCTTTCTGCGTGCCGATGGTTTGGTGGTCTTCACCCGTGTCAGCCTGCGCGCCGTGCGCGGTGGTGGTGGCCGGCAGACGCTGTTCCTGCTGCTGGTCGAGGACATCAGTGCGCGGCGTGAGGCCGAGGCGCGCTACCGAACACTGGTCGAGCACGCGCCTGAGGCGATCTTGCTGTTCGACCCGGAGGGCGGCATCGTCGAGTGCAACGAGAACGCCCTGCGTCTGTTTCGTTATCGCCGCGATGAGCTGCTCGGCCGCTCGATTCAAAGCATCAGCCCGCTGCGTCAGGCTGATGGTCGGCTGTCCTCCCGCGCCGGCAAGGCCTTCCTGCGCCGCGCCATTGCCGGTGATGCGCCGGTGTTCGAATGGAGCCATCGCGACAGCGGCGGTCGCCAGTTGCCCTGCGAGGTGCGCCTGGTGCGCATGCCAGGGGAGAGCCTGCTGATTCGCGCCAGCGTCACCGATATCTCCGAACGTCAGCGTTACCAGCGCGAGATCGAGCGCCTGGCCTACAGCGACGAGCTCACTGGCCTACCCAATCGCCGCCTGCTGCTCGATCGCCTGCAGCACGCCATGGATCGCGAGAATCGTGAGGGCAGCCTGGGCGCGCTGCTGTTCATCGATCTGGATCACTTCAAGACGGTCAACGATAGCCTCGGTCATCTGGTTGGCGATGCCCTTCTGGTCGAAGTGACCACACGCCTGGCTCGTGAGCTGCGCACTGAAGATACCCTGGCGCGTCTCGGCGGTGACGAGTTCGTGGTGCTGCTCGAAGCGCTGGGCCATGAACCGCAAGCGGTTGCCGAGCAGGCCGCAGCAGTGGGCGAGAAATTGCTGCGCGGCCTGCACGGCAGTTGCCTGATCGACGGCCATGAGCTGGCGATCAGCGCCAGTATCGGCATCGCCCTGCACCCGCTGGGCCTGCAACAGGCCTCGGACATTCTCAAGCAGGCCGATACCGCCATGTACCGGGCCAAGCATGCCGGGCGCAATGCCCTGCATTTCTTCGCCCCGGAGATGCAGGTTGCCATCGACCAACGCCTGCAGTTGCAGAGCGAGTTGCGCCAGGCCATCGCGCGCCAGCAACTGCAGCTGGTGTTCCAGCCGCAACTGATGCTGGCTGACAACAGCGTGGCGGGTGCCGAGGTGTTGCTGCGCTGGATGCACCCAGAGCGTGGTGAGATCGGTCCGGATCAGTTCATTCCCCTGGCCGAGGAAACCGGGCTGATCCAGGACATTGGCCAGTGGGTGCTGGAGCAGGCCTGTGCGGCGCTGGCGCGCTGGCAGGCGCAATGGCCGCAACTGGTGCTGGCGGTCAATCTCAGCCCGCGTGAACTGCGTCAGGCTGGCTGCGTGGAACGTGTCGAGCAGTGCCTGCGTGATCACGCCGTGCCGGCCCAGTCGCTGGAGCTGGAAATCACCGAGGGCGTGTTACTCGAAGATGTCGAGCGCTGCATCGGCAACATGCAGCAGCTCAAGGCGCAGGGCGTGCGCTTCGCCATCGACGACTTCGGTACCGGCTACTCGTCGCTCACTTACCTCAAACGTCTGCCGCTGGACCGGCTGAAGATCGACCGCAGCTTCGTCGCCGATCTCGACGGTGAAGCGAGTGGGCGCATGCTGGTGCAGACCATCCTGATGATCGCGCGCAACCTGGGCCTGGAGTGCGTGGCCGAAGGTATCGAACACGACAGCCAGCTGGCGCTGCTGCGTGAGCAGGATTGTGCCCTCGGGCAGGGTTATCTGTTCGGCAAACCGATGGTCGAGGCCGAGTTTCTCGCCTGGATGCAGTCGCGCCAGCGCTGAGGTGGCCTACCAGCTCAGGCTGCTAGCGCTCAGTCGCGCCTGCTGACCGTAGGGCCAGGGGAAGTTGCTGTCGCCATGCCCGCTCGGCAGGTCGGCGTACAGGGCGATGCCCAGCGGCGCCAGGTATTCGGCAATGATCTGCTCCAGGCTATGGTGCACGCCGCGCCGCGGGCAGTCGGTGAAACTGCCCAGGCACACCGCACGCGGGCGCTTGCCGGCGAAGCTGTGCAGCAGTTGCCAGAGACTGCGCTCCAGGCGGTAGTAGGGCTCGCCGACGTCCTCCAGAATCAGGATCGAATCCTCGGCCAGACGCAGCTCGGCATGGGTGCCGCAGACGCTGGCCAGGGCCGTCAGGTTGCCGCCCTGCAAGGTGCCCTCGATGACATGTTGCGGGCCGCTGATATGCCGCAGTGGCAGTTGCCGGTGCTGGCCCTTGAGCAGGCTCCACAGCGCCTGCATCGAGGCCAGGCGTTCACGCTGGCCGCCGGGCGCCGACAGCACCTGATGGCCGAGCGCCGTGGCCACCGGCCCATGAATGGCTGGCAGACCCTGCTGCGCAAAGGCTTCGAGCAGAATCGACAGATCGGAGAAACCGATCAGCGGGCGCGGGCTGGCCAGGCGCAGCAGCGCCCAGTCGATATCCGCCACCAGTTGTGCACAACCATAGCCGCCACGCAGGCACCAGACGGCGCTGATATCCGGCAGGCTGAAGGCCTGGTGCAGATCTTCCAGGCGTTGCTCCGGCGTGCCGGCCAGGTAGCGATGGCGGGCGCGCACGTGCTGGCCCAGGTGGTAGCGGATACCCAGCACGTCGAGCTGCGCCAGGGTCGCCTCGAGCACGTCTTCGGCGATGGCAGAGGCCGGCGCGATCAGCGCCAGGCGACCGTCGAACACTGGGCTCATCCGCGCCCCTTGGTGCGGGTCTGCCCGGGTTCGGCGTACTTTTCCAGGTGTTCGACGATGATCCCGGCGACGTCCTTGCCGGTGGTGGTCTCGATGCCTTCCAGGCCGGGCGAGGAGTTCACTTCCATCACCAGCGGACCGTGGTTGGAGCGCAGGATGTCCACCCCGGCAACGTTCAGGCCCATCACGCGGGCTGCGCGTACAGCGGTCATGCGCTCTTCCGGGGTGATCTTGATCAGGCTGGCGCTGCCGCCGCGATGCAGGTTGGAGCGGAACTCGCCGGCCTTTGCCTGGCGCTTCATCGCCGCGATCACCTTGTCGCCGACCACGAAGCAGCGAATGTCGGCGCCGCCGGCTTCCTGAATGTATTCCTGAACCATGATGTCCTGCTTGAGGCCGAGGAAGGCCTCGATCACCGACTCGGCCGCCTTGTGCGTTTCGGCCAGTACCACGCCCATGCCCTGGGTGCCTTCCAGCACCTTGATCACCAGCGGTGCACCGCCAACCATCTGGATCAGGTCGGGAATGTCGTCCGGGGAGTGGGCGAAGCCGGTCACCGGCAGGCCGATGCCCTTGCGCGACAACAGTTGCAAGGCGCGCAGCTTGTCGCGCGAGCGGCTGATGGCCACCGACTCGTTGAGCGGGTAGACGCCCATCATCTCGAACTGGCGCAGCACCGCGCAGCCATAGAAGGTCACCGAGGCGCCGATACGCGGGATCACCGCATCGAAGCCGTCCATGGCCTGGCCGCGATAGTGGATCTGCGGTTTGTGGCTGGCGATGTTCATGTAGGCGCGCAGGGTGTCGATCACCACCATTTCATGGCCCCGTTGCTGGCCGGCCTCCACCAGACGGCGGGTGGAATACAGGCGCGGGTTGCGCGACAGCACGGCGATCTTCATTGGGCACCTGGAAGGGACGAGGAGAGTGAGGGTTTGTCCTGCACATAGCTGAGTGCCGGATTGACCACCAGTTGGCCGGTGATCAGCGCCTTGGAGCCGAGTAGTACGCGATAACGCATGGTCTTGCGACAGGCCAGGGTGAACTCCACCGGCCACAGACGATCGCCGAGGGCCAGGTGCGTGCGGATCACGTAGCGGCTCTGCGCCTGGCCGTTGGAGCTCTTGATGCGTTTGACCGAGACCATCTGCGCCTCGCAGCGATGACGGCGTTGCACCTGGGTGCCGAGGTAGGCGGTGAAACGCACCCAGTCCTCGCCGTCCTTCTGAAACGGCTGGATATCGCTGGCGTGCAGGCTCGAAGTGCTGGCGCCGGTGTCGATCTTGGCACGCAGGCCGATGATGCCGAGCTCTGGCAGATTGATCCACTCACGCAGGCCGATCACGCTGAGCTGGTCGAAAGTCTTCAAGGTGAGAGTGTCCCCTGCGGCCGACAAAGCCTATGATTTCGCGCATTCTAGTTGTGTCGTGTGACAACTGCATCTGCCGTGCGTGCGAATACCTGAACCCTTCAGAGAGTGAGATGAGCGAAAAAGACGACGACAAGATCCGCCTGGACAAATGGCTGTGGGCGGCACGCTTCTTCAAGACACGTGCCCTGTGCAAGGCGGCTATAGAAGGAGGCAAGGTCCATCATCGTGGCGAGCGCTGCAAGCCGGGCAAGGAACCGAAGATCGGCGACGAATACGTGCTGCGCACCGGTTTCGATGAACGCACCGTGGTCGTGTTGGCGCTATCCTGCGTCCGCCGCGGCGCGCCCGAGGCGCAACTGCTGTATCGCGAGACGGAAGAAAGTATCGCTCGCCGCGAGCAGGCTGCGGCGATGCGCAAGGCTGGCGCCGTGGGTATGCAGACCGATGGTCGGCCGAGCAAGAAGCAGCGCCGGCAGATCCATCAGTTCAACGAACAGCAGGCAGGTGGTCTGCGCCACCCCTGGGCGGATGAGGATTAGGCGCAAGCCTGTGGGAGCGAGTCGCGTTGTTTGTAGCCCGGATGAAATCCGGGGAATCATATCGACCCTCCCGGATTGCATCCGGGCTACCCGGTTCAGCGCCCGCTGACGATGCTCATGCGGCCCAGCAGAGGCAGATTGGCCAGGCGCGAGGTAATAGGCAGGGTAATCTTCTCCAGCCATTCGCTGGCGCGATAACCCAGCGGGGTGTAGCAGCTCCAGGCCAGGGCCAGCAGGCTGAGGAATACGCCGCCGACGAAGGCATCCGCCCCCCAGTGGGCACCGGCCACCAGGCGCGGCAGGATGCCGATCACGGTAATCGCCCAGACCAGCAGCAGGCGCCAGCTGCGGGCGAAGAACGTCATGAAGTAGGCCCAGATCAGCAGCACCGAGGCGTGGTCACCGGGGAAGCTGCGGCTGGCGCTGTCCTTCAGGTCCCAGCGCTCTTCCCAAGCCGGGAACATCTCGGTCAGACGTGCGCTGCCTTCTACCACCAGCGACGGACTGGCATGCTGCCAACCCATGTATTCGACCAGATCGGCGAACAGTACGCGCATCAGCAGCATGACTGTCAGAGCAATGAGAAAGGCGAACAGGGCCCGACGCACCTGGGCACCGGTGAAGATCAGATCGGCCTTGAGCATCACTGCCAGCATCACCACCCCGACACCCGCATCCACTGGGCGCATGCTGCCGATGGCCCAGACGTGTGCCCACAGGCCGCCCGCATGTACTGGATCGTTGAGCAGCGTGAACAGCCACAGGTCGAAGGCGTCCCACAACTCGCGAGTGGGCTGCCACAGCCAACTGACGAGCAGCACGATAGCTGCGACATGGCAGACCAGCATGGCGCGTGGCTGCCAGTGACGATTGATGAACGTGCTCGACATGGAAGATCCCTCTGCAAATATGTGACAAGCCTTACCCAAGGCGCGCGGATGATAGGCAGTGCTGGCGGCAGTACAAGGGCAGCAGTGCGGCCGTTCAGTCGAGGTTCAGGGGCTGGCTCTTGCTGTGTGAGCAGGTGCACATGACGGTCGGGCCTTGGATGTGATGGCGTTTGTGCATAAAATCGCCAGCCTTTTTACAGACCCTGGGCCAGCCGCCATGAACGACTTCAGTCAACGCTTTCTCTTCGACGACACCGACGTGCGGGGCGAAATGGTCGCGTTGCGCGAAAGTTACGCTCATGTGCTGGCCAAGCACGCCTACCCGCAGCCAGTGGCGCAACTGCTCGGCGAGATGATGGCCGCCGCCGCCCTGCTGGTCGGTACCCTCAAGTTCGATGGTCTGCTGGTGCTGCAGGCCCGTTCGGAAGGCCCGCTGTCACTGCTGATGGTGGAATGCTCCAGCGCCCGTGAACTGCGCGGTATCGCCCGCTATGAAGCCGAGCAGATCGGCGCCGATGCCGATCTGCAAAGCCTGATGCCCAATGGCGTGCTGGCCATCACCATCGATCCGACCCGGGGCCAGCGCTACCAGGGCATCGTCGAGCTTGAAGGCGTCGACCTGGCCGAGTGCCTGTCCAACTATTTCGCCAGCTCCGAACAGCTGCCGACCCGTTTCTGGCTCAAGGCCGACGGCCAGCGTGCGCGCGGCCTGTTGCTGCAACAGTTGCCAGCGCATCATCAGACTGAGCCCGAGGCGCGCCAGGAAAGCTGGAACCACGTGCTGACCTTGGCCGATACCCTGACCGCCGAAGAGCTGCTCGGTCTGGACAATCCGACCCTGCTGCATCGCCTCTACCACGAAGAGAATGTGCGCCTGTTCGACGAGCAGCCGCTGCAGTTCCGTTGCAGCTGCTCGCGCGAGCGTTCGGCCAGCGCCCTGGCCAGCCTCGGCCAGGCCGATGCCGAACTGTTGCTGGCCGAGCAGGGTGGCAGCGTGGTGATCGATTGCCAGTTCTGCAACGAGCGTTATGCCTTCGACGCTGCCGATATCGCCCAGCTGTTCGCTGGTGCTGGTAGCGAGGCGCCGTCGCATACACGGCATTGATGAACTTTTCTGAACGATAGCCGTTCTCTATCAGATCGGAGGCTGCCAAGCAGTTCGCTTTTCTGGCATACTCCCGCGACTTTTTTACCGTGTAGTGCAGTTGCCCCTGTGCTACACAACGTTCGGAAGACTCGGCCAGCGGCCGACGGGGACCCTCATGACGCAAGCCAACAACGCCGTGTACACCGACATCAGCGCCGCGCAACTGGTCGAAGAAGCCATTCGCCGTGGTGAAGGGGAACTGGCCGCCAACGGCGCGCTGGTCGTACGTACCGGTCATCGCACTGGCCGCTCGCCGGCCGACCGCTTCATCGTTCAGGAGCCGAGCACCGAGGCGCAGATCGCCTGGGGCGCCATCAACCGTCCGTTCCCGGCCGACAAGTTCGACGCCCTGTGGGATCGCGTCGTGGCGTTCAACAACGCCCAGGAGCACTTCGTCTCCCACGTTCACGTAGGTTCTGCCGAAGAGCACTACCTGCCGGTGAAGATGACCACCGCGACCGCCTGGCAGAACCTGTTCGGCCGTCAGCTGTTCATCAACCCGACCACCTACAACCAGGCTGGCAAGGCCGAGTGGCAGATCCTCAACGTCGCCAACTTCGAGTGCGTGCCTGAGCGTGACGGCACCAACTCCGATGGCTGCGTGATCATCAACTTCGCCGCCAAGAAAGTGCTGATCGCCGGCATGCGTTACGCCGGTGAAATGAAGAAAGCCATGTTCTCCGTGCAGAACTTCCTGCTGCCGGAAAAAGACGTGCTGCCGATGCACTGCGCCGCCAACATTGGCGAAGAAGGCGACGTCACCCTGTTCTTCGGTCTGTCCGGCACCGGCAAGACCACCCTGTCCGCCGACGAGTCGCGTTACCTGATCGGTGACGACGAGCACGGTTGGGGCGAAGGCGTGGTGTTCAATGTCGAAGGCGGTTGCTACGCCAAGTGCATCGACCTGTCCGAGAAGAACGAGCCGGTGATCTGGAAAGCCATCCAGTTCGGCACCGTGCTGGAAAACGTCGTGCTCGACGAAAACCGCGTGCCGGACTACGCCGACGACAGCCTGACCCAGAACAGCCGCGCGGCCTATCCGCTGGAGTACGTCGAGAAGCGCAGCGAGAAGAACCTGGGCGGCGAGCCGAATGCCGTGATCTTCCTGACCTGCGACCTGACCGGCGTACTGCCGCCGGTGTCGATCCTCAATAACGAGCAGGCGGCCTACCACTTCCTGTCCGGCTACACCGCGCTGGTCGGTTCCACCGAAATGGGCTCGGGCGGCGGTATCAAGTCGACCTTCTCCACCTGCTTCGGCGCGCCGTTCTTCCCGCGTCCGGCCGGCGTCTACGCCGAGCTGCTGATCAAGCGCATCAACGCTTTCGGCTCCAGGGTCTACCTGGTCAACACCGGCTGGACTGGCGGTGGCTATGGCGTCGGCAAGCGTTTCAACATCCCCACTACCCGTGGTGTGATTGCCGCCATCCAGAGCGGTGCGCTGATCGGTGCCGAGACCGAGCACCTGCCGATCATCAACCTGGATGTGCCGAAGTCGGTGCCGGGCGTCGAAACCAACCTGCTCAACCCGCGCAACACCTGGGCAGACAAGAACGCCTACGACGAAGCCGCCAAGGGCCTGGCCAAGCTGTTCATCGACAACTTCCAGAAGTTCGATGTCAGCGAAGCGATCAAGAACGCCGGCCCGCAGCTGTAAGCTGACCCGCGCTCTCTGACAAAGCCGCCTTCGGGCGGCTTTGTCGTTGTTGGAGGCTGCGTACAGCGTAGGGCGGGTGAGGCCCGCCGTGGCCAGCGTGGCGGGTTTCACCCGCCCTACTAGGATGCACGCCGCGGAGTAGGGCGTACTCGCCGAAGGCAGTACGCCATTGCTGCGCTAGGTGCAGGTTGCGAGGCCGAGCCTGGCATGATCCGGCGGGCTGTTCGCTGGCGCTCCTGAGAGGGTGTCTACAAAATGGCTGTACTTGGCAATACTGCGTTGAAAACGATCTCAAAATGCTCATTTACAGCACGCAAACTCCGCTTTTTCGATCGTTTTCGCCTTGTCTTGCCTGCGTTCGCCTATCTTGTAAACACCCTCTGAGCCCGCCCTACGCACTGCAATACGTCGCTGCGCATGGCGCGCCCTACCGAACCGCGTTATGGTCAGGGACCATTCAGCGGTCAATGGAGTGACAGCGCATGTCCACCCTCAAGCGTGTCTTTGGTTTCGATCACCTGCGTCCTGGCCAGGAAACGGTGATCAGTGCCGTGCTCGCCGGCCGTTCGGCGGCGGCGATCTTTCCCACCGGATCGGGCAAGTCGTTGTGCTACCAGTTGCCGGCCCTGCATCTGCCGCACCTGACCCTGGTGATCTCGCCTTTGCTGGCGCTGATGCAGGACCAGCTGGCCTTCCTGCATGCCCATGGCATTGCCGCGGCCAGCATCGATTCGGCGCAGAGCCGCGAGCAGACTGCCGAGGTGATGAATCGCGCGCGCAGCGGTGAGCTGAAGATCCTGATGATCTCGGTGGAGCGCCTGAAGAACGAGCGCTTTCGCAATTTCATCGCTCAGGTACCGATCTCGCTGTTGGTGGTCGACGAGGCGCACTGCATTTCCGAGTGGGGCCACAACTTCCGCCCCGACTACCTCAAGCTGCCCGACTATCAGCGTCAGTTCGGCATCGCTCAAGTGTTGTTGCTCACTGCCACGGCCACGCCCAAGGTGATTGCCGACATGCGCGAGAAATTCGCCATCGCCGAGGCGGACGTGGTCACCACTGGTTTCTACCGGCCCAACCTCAATCTGCTGGTCGAGCCGGTGGCAGGCTCCGCCAAGGCGCAGCGCCTGCAGCAATGGCTGGCGCCGCGGCGCGGTCAGGCCAGTATCGTCTATGTCACCCAGCAGAAGACCGCCGAGCAGGTCGCCGAGCGCCTGGCGCGAGACGGCCTGGCGGTCAGCGCCTACCACGCGGGTATGGCGCATGAGGCACGCGAGTCGATCCAGCGGCGTTTCATGGCTGGCGAGCTGGAATGCATCGTCGCCACCATCGCCTTCGGCATGGGCATCGACAAACGCGATATCCGCAACGTGGTGCACTTCGACCTGCCCAAGTCGGTGGAAAACTACAGCCAGGAGATCGGTCGCGCCGGTCGTGATGGTCAGGCTTCGGACTGCCTGGTGCTGGCCAGCCGCGACGGCCTCAGCGTGTTGGAAAACTTCGTCTATGGCGATACGCCGGAACTCGACGGGATTCGTGCCGTGCTCGATGACCTGCGGGCGGTCGGCACGGGCGGGCAGTGGGAGCTGATGCTGGGCCAGTTGTCGGAGCTGAGCAATATCCGTGCGCTGCCGCTCAAGACCCTGCTGGTGCAGCTCGAGCTACGCGGCATCATCGCGCCGCGCTATGCCTACTTCGCCGAGTATCGCTTCAAGCTGCTGCTGGAGGACGAGGCCCTGCTGGCGCAGTTCGAGGGCGAGCGGCGCCAGTTCGTCGAGGCCATTCTGGCCAGTTCGCGCCGCGCCCGCACCTGGAGCACCCTGGATTTCGACCTGCTGTATCGCGACCATGGCGCCGAGCGCGCGCGGGTGGTCAAGGCACTGGACTACTTCCAGGAAAAGGGCTGGCTGGAGCTGGAAAGCAAGCAGATGACCGAGGTCTACGCCGTACTCGATGGCGACTTCGAGGTCGAAGCATTGGCGGCCGATCTGTACGCGCACTTCCGCGCCCACGAGGCCAGCGAAATCGCCCGTATCCAGGCCATGCTCGGTTTGTTCGAGAGCCGCGAGTGCCTGAGCCGGCGCCTGGCGCTGTACTTCGGCGACGAGCACGCGCCCGAGCGCTGCGGGCATTGTTCTGTGTGTCAGGGCCGCGTAGCCAGCTTGCCGCAACCGCCCGAGCTGCCGTCATTGAATGGTCGCGATGCCCAGGCGCTGTGCGCCGCCTTCATCGAGAAGCACCTGCAGCATGCCGGCTGCAGGCCGAGCCAAGAGTGCCTGACGCGCTTTCTCTGCGGCGTGACCACGCCCTTGTTCACCAAGCTCAAGGCGCGTCAGTTGGCTGGCTTCGCTGCGCTGGAAGAGTACCCCTACGCCGAGGTGCGCGATTGGTTGACGGGCCTGTAGGAGCGAGCTCTGCTCGCGAATATTGCTGCGGCAAAGGGCTTCGCGAGCAGAGCTCGCTCCTACAAAGGTAAGTCCCATAGCCCGGATGCAATCCGGGGAATACGGGTCGCGATGCCCCGGATTGCATCCGGGCTACCTGGCCAGCTTGTGTGCACCATCGGCGCTCGGGATTCGGTGCGCGCGGCGCACCCTACGGGTTAGCGCGTTGCCCTTCGGCCAGCGTCCAGTCCACCAGCTCGCGGGACAATTGATCGCCAGCCTGGCCGAAGGCTTTCACTACTGCAGCAATCGACGTATCGCTCGCCGACTGGCTGACGCTGAAGCGGCGGCTGGCGAGGATGCGCTGATCACGGGCATCGACCAGGCGCACGTCGAGCTGGATCAGCGCCTCGGGGCGGCCGTCGCGATACTGACTGTGGAAGCTGCGCAGGTCGCTGACCAGCTCCAGATCGGCCTGCAGGCGCTGCTCTTCGTTGCTCAATGCCTGAACTCGACCGTCATCGTGAAAGGCGTCCAGCAGGCGGCCACGCAGCAGCTGCGGCGTGCGTTCGCTCCAGCGTACGCCCTGGTAGGTGTTGACCCGACCGGGCTCAGGCAGCACGACGATGCGCGTGCCGTCGAGCAGCTGGTTGCTGACCGGGCTGTTGACCCGCAACGACCAGTCGACGCGCTGAGTTTGCGCCGGCAGCGCGGCGCCTGGCAGCAGGTAGATATCCAATGGTTCGCTCTGCGGCAGGATCGAGCAGGCGCTGAGCAGGCCAGCGGCCAGCAGCAGGGACAGACGCTTCATGGTTGGAACTCCTTGATGCTGTCGTTGCGCAGCAGGTAGCCGGTGGGGTCCTGCTCCAGGCGGCGGGAGAAGCTGCGCAGGGCGCCGAGTGTATCGCGCAGTTCGCCAATCGCCGGGCCCAGCTCGCCGAGGCCCTGCATGCCGCTGTCCAGCGCACTGCGATTGCTTTCCAGCAACTGCTCGATGCTGCGGCTGCTGCGTTCCAGCGAGGCCATCAGACGCTCGGCATTGTCCAGCGCCTGACTGCCCTGGCCGTCGAGCAGGCGGTTGGCGGTGCGCATCAGTTCGGCCGCCTCGCGGGTGGCAGCGCCAGCCTGTTGCAGGGCTTCGCTCAGCTCGCCGCGTTGCTCGGCCAGGCCGGCGGTGGCCTGCTCCAGATTCTCCAGGGTGCGCGAGACGCGCTCGGCATTCTCGCGCGAAAGCATGCGGTTGGCGCGGTTGAGCAGGCGGGTGATATTGACCACCAGGTCCTCGCCATTGGCCATCAGCCGGGACAGTGGCGAACGGTCGGAGATGATGATGCCTGGCTGGCCATCCTTGCCTTCCAGTGGCGGGCTTTCCGGGCTGCCGCTGTACAGCTGGATCACCGCCAGGCCGGTGATGCCGGTGATCGACAGACGCGCGCGGGTATCCTGCTTGATCGGTGTATGGCCGACGATGCGGATGCGCGCGCGCACCGTGCGCGGGTCGTCCGGGTCGAGGCCGAGGCTGATCACGTCACCGACCTTGATCCCGCTGTACTGCACCGCGCTGCCCTGCGACAGGCCGCTGACCGCCTCGTTGAAGATCACCTCGTAATCGGTGAAGGCGCGATCGGCCCCGGCCTTGTTCAGCCACAGGGCGAACAGCAGCGCGGCGCCCACCGTGAGCACGGTGAACAGGCCGATCAGCACGTGATGGGCTCTGGGTTCCATTCATTGACTCCCTGCCGCGGTGGCGGCCTGTGCAGCCGCGCGTCCGCGCGGGCCGTGAAAATATTGCTGAATCCAGGCGTCGTCGGTGGCGGCCACCACGTCCAGGCGGTCGGCCACCAGCACCTTCTTCTGTGCCAGCACCGCGACCCGGTCGCAGATGCTGTAGAGCGTGTCCAGGTCGTGAGTGACCAGAAATACACTCAGACCCAGGCTGTCGCTGAGGGTGCGGATCAACTGGTCGAAGGCCGCCGCGCCAATCGGGTCGAGGCCGGCGGTGGGCTCGTCGAGAAACAGGATGTCCGGGTCCAGTGCCAGGGCGCGGGCCAGGGCGGCGCGCTTGACCATGCCGCCGGACAGCGAACTGGGGTATTTGTCGGCGGCGTCCTGCGGCAGGCCGGCCAGGGCGATCTTGACCCTGGCCAGGCGTTCGGCTGCCGCGCGCGACAGGCCGGCGTGTTCGATCAGCGGCAGGGCGATGTTCTCGCTGACGGTCAGCGAGGAGAACAGAGCGCCGCGCTGGTACAGCACGCCGAAGCGCCGTTCCAGTTGCGAGCGCCGCTCGGCCGGCAGGCTCAGCAGTTCCTCGCCGAACACCCGTACGGTGCCGGCATTGGGCTGGCGCAGGCCGACGATGCTGCGCAGCAGCACGGACTTGCCGGTCCCCGAGCCGCCTACCACGCCAAGTATTTCGCCGCGATATAGGTCGAAGTCCAGATGCTGATGCACCACCTGTGTGCCGAACTGGTTGCACAGGTCGCGTACCTCGATGATGGTCTCCTGGCTCACCAGCCCATCTCCATCAGGAACAACGCCGCCAGGGCGTCGAGTAGGATGACCACGAAGATCGACTGCACCACCGCCGAGGTGGTGTGCTCGCCCACCGATTGTGCGCTGCCGCTGACCTTGAAGCCTTCCAGACAGCCGATCAGGGCGATCAGGAAAGCGAAGATCGGTGCCTTGAGCAGGCCAACGAGGAAGTGCTGCAGCAGGTCGCTGTCCTGCAGGATCGACAGATACATGGTCGGCGAGATGTCCAGGCTCAGTGCACAGACCAGCGCGCCGCCGAGCATGCCGCTGAGCATGGCGATGAAGGTCAGGATCGGCAGGGCGATGAGCATCGCGAACACCCGCGGCAGCACCAGCAGCTCGACGGGGCTCAGACCGAGGGTGCGGATGGCGTCGATCTCCTCGTTGGCCTTCATCGAGCCGATCTGTGCGGTGAAGGCGCTGGCGGTGCGCCCAGCCATGAGAATCGCGGTGAGCAGCACGCCGAACTCGCGCAGGAAGGAGAACGCCACCAGGTTCACCGTGTAGATGGTGGCACCGAAGTCGGCGAGGATGGTGGCGCCGAGAAAGGCCACCACGGCACCCACCAGAAAGGTCAACAGGGCGATGATGGGCACGGCGTTGAGGCCGCACTGTTCCAGATGAGCGGTCAGCGAGGTCAGGCGCCAGCGCGCCGGGCGCAGCAGGATCGTCAGCATGCCGCTCAGGGTCAGGCCCATGAAGCCGAGCAGTTCCCGGCCTTGGCACCAGGTGCCTTCCACCGCCTCGCCGATATGTCCGAGCACTTCGCGCAGTGCCGAAGGTGTGGCGTGTTCCTGTACCTGCTGAGTGCCCGCCATGGTGTCTGCCACTGCCAGCAGCAAGGCGCGGCGCTCGGCGCTCAGGCTGTCCTGTTGCGCCAGTTGGCGCAGGCGCTCACAACCCAGCAGTTCCACCAGCAGCGCAGCGCCGGCGGTATCCAGTGCGGCCAGTTCGTCGAGGTCGATGTTTTCCCGGCCGTGCAGGCGTTCGCGCAGGGCCAGGACCTGAGGTTCGAGTCGGCTGTAATGGGCCAGCGTCCAGTCGCCACCGATGCGCAGGCCGCTGGCGGCGTCCGTGCTGCTGGTCTGGAGCGGGATCAGGTATGGCGTGGTCATGGCGACAGCTTAGCGCAGCCAGGGGCTGCCAGGCCAGTCGCGCTGTTCAGACTGTGTCGGCGGCACGGCGCATAAGCTGCTAGGTCACCCCAACGTTCGGATGACGAGCGCATGGGCTAGGGTCTGTTGCCGTTTCGCGCACGGCTTGCGTCGAAATGCCAACAGACCCCAGGCATCCGTCAGTGACGGCGCCAGTGCTTGTGGTGCTTCTTGTGTTTCTTGCCATGGTAGTGGCGGTGATGCTTGCCGCGACGGTCATCGTCATAGCTGGCATTGCCCATGTAGTTGCCCAGTGCGCCACCGGCGCCGCCACCGACTGCCGCACCGACCACGCCGCCGGTGTTGCCACCAACCTGCTGCCCGACGACGTTGCCACCGGCTGCGCCCAGCGCGCCGCCAATGGCGGCTTCAGTACGGCTGCGGCGATCCGCGCCGACCATGCTGCCGGCAGCGCCACCGAGACCGGCACCGACCGCAGCGCCAGTGTTGCCACCGACCTGCTGACCAACCATCGCACCCACTGCGCCACCTAGTGCGCCGCCCAGGCCGGCCTCGGTATTGCCGGCAAAGGCAAAACCGCCGCTAGTCAGGCCAAGGGAAAGAAGAGTTGCAGAGACTTCATGGACACCTCGATAACAGAAACCGCCAGATGGCGAGCGTTATGCCATTGACCAGCGATTTCTGTACGAGGTTCCTGGCCGCCGGTCAGCTGGTTGCGCTGCTGCCCAGCAGATTGCCGCCGCTGGCAGCCTGCAGGCGGATGGCGACGAACTTGCTGGTCGGTGTGCTGCTGCCGACGCCGGCGCTTTCCAGCGGCACCAGCGGATTGGCTTCGGGGAAGTAAGCAGCGGCCTGGCCGGCCGGGATATCGAAAGCGAGCAGGGTGAAACTGCTCACCCGGCGTTCGATGCCATCGTTCCACAACGAGCGGATGTCCACCTTCTGACCGGGCTTGAAGCCCAGGCGCAGGATGTCCGCCTCGTTGGCGAAGAGCACATCGCGCTGCCCGCGCACGCCGCGATAACGGTCGTCGAGGCCGTACACCGTGGTGTTGTACTGATCGTGCGAGCGCAGGGTCTGCAGGATCAGATCCGGCGTCTCACCGCTTTCGCGCACCTGCGGGGGCAGCAGGTCGTCGAGCAGCGCATTGGCCTTGAAATTGGCCTTGCCGGATGCCGTTTTCCACTGGCGCGCGCCGGCCGAGTTGCCGAGGTAGAAGCCGCCGGGGTGAGCGACACGCTGGTTGAAATCCTGGAAGCCGGGGATGGTGTCGGCGATCAGCTCGCGGATGCGGTCGTAATCGGCGATCAGCGCGCCCCAGTCCACCGGGTGGTTGCCCAGAGTGGCCTTGGCGATCCCGGCGACGATGGCCGGCTCCGAACGCATCTCGCTGCCGGAGAGCGGTTCGAGCTGACCGTAGGAGGCGTGGATCATGCTAAACGAATCTTCCACCGTCACCGCCTGCGGGCCGCTGGCCTGCAGGTCGATATCGGTACGGCCGAGGCACGGCAGGATCAGCGCGTCGCGGCCGACGGTGAGGTGACTGCGATTGAGCTTGGTGCTGATCTGCACGGTGAGCTCGCAGCTCTGCAGCGCCTTGTGCGTACGCGGGCTGTCCGGCGTGGCCTGGGCGAAGTTGCCGCCGAGGCCGATGAATACCTTGGCCTGGCCGTCGATCATGGCGTTGATCGCCTCGACGGTGTTGTGGCCATTCTCGCGCGGTACCTTGAACTGAAAGCGCTTTTCCAGGGCGTCTAGCAGCGTGACCGGCGGGCGGTCGTTGATGCCCATGGTGCGGTCGCCCTGCACGTTGCTGTGTCCACGTACCGGGCACAGGCCGGCGCCGGGGCGGCCGAGGTTGCCGCGCAGCAGTTGCAGGTTGACGATTTCCTGGATGGTGGCCACCGAATGGTGGTGCTGGGTGATGCCCATGGCCCAGCAGATGATGACCCGCTCGGCGCGGCGGTACATGCGCGCCGCCTGTTCGATCTCCTGCAGGCTGAGGCCGGACTGAGCCTGCAGCGCCTCCCAGCTGCAGTCGTCGAGCAGCTTCAGGTAGGCCTCGACACCATCGGTGTGCTCGGCGATGAAGGCATGGTCGAACACCGCTGCTTCACCCTTGGCCTGCGCCTCGCGCTCCCACTGCAGGAGGAACTTGGCGATGCCGCGCATGGCGGCCATGTCGCCGCCCAGGGCCGGACGGAAGAACGCGGTGTTCAGCGGCTCGGAGCCGTTGGTGAGCATCTCCAGCGCGTGTTGCGGATGCTGGAAGCGCTCCAGGCCACGCTCCTTCAGTGGGTTGAAGCAGACCACCTGGGCGCCGCGTTTGACCGCCTCGCGCAGCGGTTCGAGCATGCGCGGGTGGTTGGTGCCGGGGTTCTGGCCGAGGACGAAAATGGCGTCGGCATGCTCGAAATCGTTGAAAGTCACGCTGCCCTTGCCGATGCCCACGCTTTGGCCGAGGGCGACGCCGCTGGCCTCGTGGCACATATTCGAGCAGTCGGGGAAGTTGTTGGTGCCATAGGCGCGCACGAACAACTGGTAGAGGTATGCCGCCTCGTTGCTGGCCCGGCCGGAGGTGTAGAACTCGGCGTGATCCGGACTCGGCAGCGCCTTCAGATGCCTGGCAATCAGGGCGAAGGCTTCGGCCCAGGTGGTCTTCGTGTAGCGATCGGTGCTGGCGTCATAGCGCATTGGGTGGGTCAGGCGGCCCTGGTATTCGAGCCAGTAGTCGCTCTGCTCGCGCAGTTGGCTGACCGTGTAGCGGGCAAAAAAGGCCGGGTCCACGCGGCGTTTGGTGGCTTCCCAGTTGACCGCCTTGGCGCCGTTCTCGCAGAACTTGATGTGACCGTCCTCGGGCGAATCGCCCCAGGCGCAGCCGGGGCAGTCGAAGCCGCCGTTCTGGTTGGTCTTGAGCAGCGCGCGCAGGTTCTTGAACGGCTGCTTGCTGTCCAGCCAGAAGCGGGTCACGGCGTTCAGTGCACCCCAGCCAGCGGCTGGGCCTTTGTAGGGCTTATAGCGAGGATTGACGGGTTGCAGGCTCATGGTCGTTCTTCTTCGTCAGGCGCGGGGCTGTAGACCCGCGGCGTGCTGTGATGGGGCAGGTGGATCAGGTTGAGGCGGTGGCGCCGCGCCCACTCCACGGTCAGGGCGGTAGGGGCGGACAGGCTCACCAGGGTGCCGATGCCGGCACGTACTGCCTTGTGCAGCAGTTCCAGGCTGCAGCGACTGGTGACCAGGGCGAAGCCACCGTGAGTGTCGATACGTTCGCGGGCGATGGCGCCGATCAGCTTGTCCAGGGCGTTATGGCGACCGATGTCTTCACGGCACAGACGAATCTCACCGCTGGCATCGATGAACAGGGCGGCATGCAGCGCGCCGCTGTGGCGTGCCAGTTGTTGTTGCTCACCGATGCGCTCGCGCAGTCCGGTGAGATGTTCAAGTGGCGGTAATGCTGCGCCGGGTAGGGCGGTCAGGGCCGGTAGCGCCTGTTCCAGTGCATCCACACCGCACAGGCCACAACCACTGGTGCCAGCCATTTGCCGGCGTTGCTGCTTGAGCGCCCAGAAGGCACGGCTGCTGACCTGCAAGCGGGCTTCGCGGCTGTCACCGAGGCCGCGCAACTGGATGTCATAGATGTCGTCGATTGACTTGATCAGGTCGTTGCCAAAACTGAAGCCGACGGCAAAATCTTCCAGGTGATGGGGCGAAACCATCATCACCGCCTGGTTCAGGTCGTTGTAGCTGATCGCCAGGGCACATTCTTCGGCCAGTGCAGCGTGCTGCGCGCGACCGTCACCGAGTTCGGCGTAGGTATAGGCACTGGCAATGTGCGGCTGGGCGGCTGGCTTGGCCATCGAGGCGCGCTCTGTGACAGATTGACACAGCTAAGCCTAGGCCCATGGGCGGGGAGCGTCTAATCGTTGGCTTTGATGTGTTGATCGAGCAAATCTATCAAGCGTTCGCCAGCCACTCTCGTGCCTCTTCGAAACAGGCTTGCGCGAGCGGTGAGGCAGGGGCGCCGCGGCGCATGATCAGGCCCTGAGGTGCCAGGGTATGAGCGTCCTCGATGGGTAGCAGGCGCAGATGACCGTCGGTCGGTGCACCGTCGGCCGGTAATGGCATGACGCTGCAGCACAGCCCGGCGCTGACCGCTTGAGTCAGGTGGTGCACGGCATCGGCCTCCAGGCGTACCTGCGGGCTGAGGCCGCGAGCACGGAAGCTGTGATCGATGGACTGGCGAAAGTGCATGCCGGTGGAGAGCAGGCCCAGGGGCAAGTTGGCTAACTGCTCCCAGCGCAGGCTGCTGCTGACGAAGTGGAAGTGGCGCTGATCGTAGAGCAGGCCCATGCGTGCTTCGGCCAGTTCCAGGCTGGCGAAGTGCTCGCGGTCGAGTCGGTCGAGATAGGACAGGCCGAGGTCGAGCTGATTACGTACCAGTCCCTCCAGAATCTGATCGCTGCTCAGCGCGTGCAGCTGGAAGCGCAGCCCGGGGTGACGCTCGGCGAACAGGCTGATCAGGCGCATCGGGTCGAAACTGGCCAGCGGCACCACACCCAGACGCAGGGTGCCGACCAGATGGCCACGGCAGGCGGCTGCCTCGGCAAGCAGGCCATCCTGCGCCGCCAGCAGGCTGCGCGCCCAGGCCAGAATGCGCTCGCCTTCGGCGCTGAAACCCTCGAAACGTTGTCCGCGGCGCACCAGTTCAAGGCCCAGTTCGTCCTCCAGTTGGCGCAGGCGCATGGACAGCGTCGGCTGGGTCACGTGGCAGCGGGCGGCGGCCTGACCGAAGTGGCGGGTCTCGTCGAGGGCGATGAGAAATTTCAGCTGCTTTATGTCCATGGGGGCTCCTGGTTTGCTCGGATTCTAATGCGCGGATGCTAATCAGGGGTGTTTCCTGAACTAGACTTTGGTCTCCGGGGGCTTTGCCCGGTCCTTCACAAGGAACGAGAGGAATCGCCATGAGTCTGTTTGCCTTTGTCAAAGACGCCGGGGTCAAGCTCTGGGAGTCGCTGGTGGGGCAGGAGGCGCAGGCCGCCGAATCACTCAAGGACCACGTTACCAAGGTTGGCCTGGGCAACCCGAACATCGAGGTCAGTGTCGAAGGTGACAAGGTCATCGCCCGTGGCGAAGTGGCCAGCCAGGAAGAGAAGGAAAAGATCCTCCTGGCGCTGGGCAACGTGGCCGGTGTCGGTGAAGTCGATGACCAGATCAGCGTGACCACGCCCGCCCCCGCAGCGCGCTTCGTTACGGTGAAGAAGGGCGACACGCTGAGCGCCATTGCCAAGGCTGAATACGGCAATGCCAATGCCTACATGAAGATATTCGAGGCCAACAAGCCGATGCTCAGTCACCCGGACAAGATCTATCCGGGGCAGGTATTGCGCATTCCCGAATAAACCCGCGCTGAGGTGCTGCGGGGGCGCTTGGCCTTGCCGGCGATCATCGTCATCCGGGATCGCCGGCAAGCCGGCTCCTACAACGAGGACGTCGCAGATAGTTCCTGTACCAACTCCCGGTAGTCCTCCACTGCGGCGAACTCCTCGGTATTTTTAGGCCCGGCCTGGCTGTCTGGCTGGCGCACGGCAAGCAGATGGGCGACACCGAACCGGCCGGCGCTGCGCAGGATCGGCAAGCTGTCGTCGATGAACAGGCTGCGCGCGGGGTCGAAGTCGACGTCCTGGCGCAGGGCGAACCAGAACTGTTGATCTTCCTTGGGGAAGCCATAATCGTGAGAGCTGATCAGGCGCTCGAACCAGGGCGCCAGTTCGACACGTTCCATCTTCAGCGATAGCGAGTCGCGGTGCGCATTGGTGATCAGCACCACGCGCTTGCCGGCCTCGCGCAGGGCGCGCAGAAAGACCTCGGCATCCGCGCGCGGGGCGATCAGGTGCGCGACCTCGCGCTTGAGGTCACGGATCGACAGCCGCAGCTCGCGGCTCCAGAAGTCGGTGCAGTACCAGTTCAGCGTACCGGCATGCTGGCGAAACAGCGGCAGCAGCTCGGCCTGGGCCAGCGCCAGGCTGACGCCATGGTGCTCGGCGTAGCGCTGCGGCAGGTGGGTGAGCCAGAAGTGGTTGTCGAAGTGCAGGTCGAGCAGGGTGCCGTCCATATCCAGCAGGACGGTGTCGATCTGGTGCCAGGGCAGTGGGGGCATGGGGTCGTCTTGCGCTCGAAGGTCGTGAATCTACCGGCCTGCGTCGCGAACGTGCAATCTGCGCCGGGGATAATCGGAAAAGCCGCGGTATGATAACCCGCCAGGTCACGCTAGCAGGCCGTTGAAAACGTCGGCGAGGCAGGCAAGACAAGGCAAAAACGGCCTAAAAAGCGGAGTTTACGATTGTAAATGAGCATTTTGAGGGCGTTTTTAACGCAGTATTGCCAACGCAGGTAGTTTTCAACGACCTGCTAAGGAGTCGTTCCATGCGTCAAAAACCCACGGTTCTCGCCCGTGAAATAGTCGCCAGCAGCCGTCTGTTCCGCGTCGAGGAGCTGCAGCTGCGTTTTTCCAATGGCGTCGAGCGGACCTACGAGCGTCTGGTGGGCAAGGGCGTCGGCTATGGCGCGGTGATGGTGGTGGCGATGCTCGACGCCGAGCACGCGGTGCTGATCGAGGAATACTGCGGGGGCACAGATGACTACCAGCTGTCGCTGCCCAAGGGCCTGATCGAGCCGGGTGAGGACGTATTGGTGGCAGCCAACCGCGAGCTCAAGGAAGAGGCCGGTTTCGGCGCGCACGAGTTGGAGTACATCACCGAACTGAGCCTGTCGCCCGGTTACATGAGCCAGAAGATTCAGGTGGTGCTGGCGCGCAATCTGTACGAGGAGCGCCTGCCCGGTGACGAGCCGGAGCCGATGCGGGTCGACCGCATCAGCCTGCGCGAGCTATCCAGCCTGGCCCAGCACGAACAGTTCAGCGAAGGCCGTGCGTTGGCTGCTCTTTATCTGGTGCGCGACCTGCTGACTCAGCGCGGAGAATTCAGCCTGTGAGCCACCCCCATATTCCTCAGGTGATCGAACTGGTTCGTGCGGCGGGCGCGGCGACGCTGCCGTACTGGCGCAGCGGTGTGGCAGTGACGGAGAAGGCCGATGCCTCGCCGGTGACCGCTGCCGACCTGGCTGCGCACCATATCCTGCTTGATGGCCTGCAGGCGCTGGCGCCGGAGGTGCCGGTGCTGTCGGAAGAGGCCGCCGATATCCCGCTGGCCGAGCGCGCCGCCTGGACGCACTGGTGGCTGGTCGATCCGCTCGATGGCACCAAGGAATTCATCGCCGGTTCCGAAGAGTTCACCGTCAATGTCGCCTTGATCGAGCGTGGCCGCGTGGTCTTCGGCGTGGTTGGCATTCCCGCCAGCGGGCGCTGCTATTACGGTGGGGCCGGTTTGGGCGCCTGGCGCAGCGACGTGTCGGGTGAGGAGCAGTCGATCAGTGTGCGTCTGGCGCCCGCTCAGGGCTTCACCCTGGTGGCCAGCAAGCGTCACTCCAGTGCAGCCCAAGAAACCCTGCTCGCCGGTTTGGCCGCCCGTTTTGGTGAGCCGGTGCTGGCCAATATCGGCAGCTCGCTGAAGTTCTGTCTGCTGGCCGAAGGCAATGCCGACTGCTACCCGCGGCTGGCGCCTACGTCGCAATGGGACACCGCTGCGGCGCAGGGCGTGCTGCAAGGGGCCGGTGGCGAGGTGTTGAACCTGGCTGGCGAAGTGCTGACCTACGAGGCGCGCGAAACCTTCCTCAACCCCTCGTTCCTGGCCTTGCCGGCTGCCGCCGAGTGGCGTGGAGAGTTGATCGAGCTGGCGCGGGCGCTTTAATCGTAGGGCGGGTGAAACCCGCCGTTATTGGCGGGTTGCACCCGCCCTACGGGAACGCGACAGGCTCAATCGAGCATATCGCTGTAGCGCGCGTCCTTCTTGAACACCAACGGCTGGTCGAAGCCCGGCACCTTCACTTCTTCGGTGGTGATGGAGATCGCCTGGTCGTCGATCATGTCGTTGCCGAAGTTATAGATGATGTCCAACTTGCCCTGCAGGGCAAGCTGATCGTACGCGGCAGCGGCGGCACGGGTGCTCTCGCGGCGCGCCAGGTAGGCGTCGAAGGCGGCCTGGCCGTGGCGCTTGCGCAGCATGCGCTCGGTCACGTGCGGTGCCAGCACCAGGGCGCTGGCGTTGTTGCCGCCAAAACCCTTGGAGTTGATGAAGGCCACGTCCAGCGCCTGCTCACCCACCTTGCGGTCTTCGGTGGACAGGCTCAGGTGATCCTGATGCACGTCGCCGGCGACTGCGTCGATGGTCTTCAGGCCCGGCACGATGCCGTACTTGAAGGCACCGAGGGCTGCGATCACCTGGTCGCCGCTGGCGGTGGCCAGGGAGTGGCCGACGAAGGCCTTCACTGCCGTGATAGGCCATTGCTCGATACCGAAGGCAGCCGCGACGCGGTCGAGAATCTCCGACTCGGTGACGCGGTTGGCCGGGGTGCTGGAGCCATGGGCGTGGACGAAGCTGCGGCTACGCACGGCGTCCAGGCCGAGCAGTTGCACGGCGCTGGCCACGGCCTTGGCCACGGTCAGGTAGTTGCCCGGGCCGGGGGCGGAGATGGATTTCTTGAAGCCATCGGCGTTGATGAACACATCCGGCACGGCGCCGTGGATATCGGCACCCAGCTCCAGGGCCAGTTCGTCGTCCATCAGCACCAAGAACTGGCAGGCTTCGGCCAGGGTGAAGCCGCAGTTGTCGCCGAACGGGCGGCTGGCGCGGCGGAAATCCACGTCGCTCTTGCCCTCGATCTGGCGCAGGCCTTCTTCGGTGGCCAGCGCGCCCATGGCGCCGTATCCCTCGATGCACTCCTGGTTGATCGGCGCCTCGCTGCTGCCAACGATGACCACACGCGCCTTGCCCGAGGCGATCTGCTCGATACCTTTCTGCAGGTTGTAGAGGAAGGTGGCGCAGGCGCCGGTGATGCTGCCGGTGGTGCCGACGCTGCCGAGCACGTAGGCGTTGATGAAGTCCGCCGGCATGGTGTTGAGGCCCAGGGCCAGTTGCTTGGCGGTGACGCGGCCCCCCTTGAGGCGCGACTGCATCATGCCGCCGAAGCCGTTCTCGTCGAGCTGGCTCATGATGCAGCTGGCGAACACGGCGACTTCGTCTGGTGCGACATGTTGAACGATGCGCTGCCAGTCGATGCCGACCGAACGCAGGGCGTCGGTGACGCCGACCACGGTCATGGCCAGGCCACGCGGGTGGAAGCGCGAATTGTACAGCTCGCTCGGCTCGAAGCCGGTGGGCAACTGGCCGGCGGATTTCACTGCCAGCGGGCGATAGCTGTCGACCTTGAATTCGCAACTGTCATGCAGGGTGACGCGTACTTCGTTGCCTTCGAGCTCTTCGACCGACCAGTTGGCCGGCAGTGGCTCGGGCAATTGCTTGCGCTGGGTGATGAAACTCAGGCTGGCGCCATTGGCGGGGGCGACGCTGATGCTCTTCTGCCAGTGGGCCGCGTCCGGATCCAGGTGCTGCTTTTCTAGGCGGCGCACGAGGGTGCCGGCCAGAATCTCCTTGGCGTAGCGGCTTTCGATCTCCGCCAGACTGAGTGCTTGACCGTCCTGATCGCGGTACTGGCCGTCGACCACGCGCACCAGCTTCATCATCTGCGCCAGCCCGGCCAGGGTTTCCTGGCGCGCCTGGGGTTCCAGCGACTCCTGCACGGTGCGACGGAAGCCATGGTGGAAGGAGCTGCGCCCGGCTGCGTTGTAACCCCCAAAACCCACGATCACAGGTAAGCGCGACATAAATCAAAAGCTCCTGAACAAGGCCAGCGCGACGCCAGGCCGGCGCCTCTGGGCGCGAGCGGGGTCATAGGGCGGTGGCATTTGGAAAATTTCGGCTGCCTAACCTGACGTGGATCATGACCGCCGAGTCACTCATTCGTCCAATGTCGTCGCGAGTGCGGTGTGTGCCGCGGATGGACGGGGAGAGTAGGGCGGACTCAGGAGCGAAGCGAACAGTCCGCCGACTCAAGCCAGACTCGGCACCACAAAGCGGCGTACTGCTTCGCGACGACTGCATGGATGCAGGAGGTAGAGCGACTCAGGAAGCCAAAGCCGGGTACGCCCTGCGAAAAGCGAGCCCGCTAGGTAGCGGGCCCGTGGTGGCTCAGCCCTTGTAACTGATATGCCCGTCGACCAGCGTGTAGCGCACCGCACCGGGCAGACAATGGCCGATGAACGGGCAGTTGCTGCCCTTGGAGTACCACTGCTCACCGGCGACGGTCGAAGCCTGCGCATCGAACAGCACGATATCGGCAGCGCTGCCGACGCGCAGCGAGCCGGCCGGCAGACGCAGTGCGGCTGCCGGGCCGCTGGACAGGCGCGCCAGCAGCGTCGGCAGATCCAGCAGGCCGTCCTGCACCAGACTAAGGGCCAGCGGCAGCAGCAGTTGCACGCTGCTGATGCCCGGCTCGGTGGCGGCGAAGGGTGCCAGCTTGGCATCGCGCTCGTGCGGCTGGTGGTGGCTGGCGATAGCCGAGATCACCCCGGCCTTCACCGCTTCGCGCAGACCATCGCGGTCGGCACGCGAGCGCAGCGGCGGCTGCACATGGTAGAGGCTGGAGAAGTCGATCAGCGCCTCGTCGGTGAGGATCAGTTGGTACAGCGCCACATCGGCGGTCACCGGCAGGCCGCGCGCCTGAGCGTTGGCGATCAGTTCGGCGCCGCGGGCGCTGGTGATCTGGCTGAAGTGCGCGCGCACGCCGCTCTGTTCCACCAGCAGCAGGTCGCGGGCCAGGGCCACGGTTTCGGCGGTTTCCGGGATGCCGGCCAGGCCGAGGAAGCTGGCGGTCGGGCCCTCATGCGCCAGGCCGCCTTCGGCCAGGTCGGCATCCTGCGAATGGAAGATCACCTGCAGGTCGAAGGTGGCCGCATATTCCAGCGCGCGACGCAGGGTACGGCTGCTGCGGAAGTTGTCCAGGCCATTGCCGAAGGCCACGCAGCCGGCATCGCGCAGCGCAACGAGTTCTGCGAGCTGCTCGCCGGCCAGGCCCTTGCTCAGTGCGCCAATGGGGAAGACCTTGGTGTGCCCGGCTTCACGGGCGCGGTCGAGGATCAGCTCGGCCACCGCCGAGGTATCCAGCACCGGCTTGGTGAACGGTGGGCAGCACAGACTGGTGACACCACCGGCCGCTGCGGCCAGGGTTTCCGTGGCGATGCTGCCCTTGCGGCTATAGCCGGGTTCGCGCAGGGCCACCGACAGGTCGACCAGGCCGGGCGCCGCGATCAGGCCCTGGGCGTCGAGGGTCTGGTCGGCGATAAAGCCAGAGGGTGCATGACCAGTGGCCACCAGCTTGCCGCCATCTATATAGAGGTCAGTGACCTGATCCAGACCGCTGGCTGGGTCGATCACGCGGGCGCCGAGGATTGCGGTACGCATCAGTTGGCCTCCTCGGCGTTGAGTTGACGTTGGGCGTTCTGCCCGCTCATGGCCATGGACAGCACGGCCATGCGGATGGCGATGCCGTAGGTGACCTGGTTGAGGATCACCGACTGCGGGCCGTCGGCCACTGCCGACTCGATCTCCACGCCACGGTTGATCGGGCCCGGGTGCATCACCAAGGCATCCGGCTTGGCCAGCTTGAGGCGCTGTTCGGTGAGGCCGAACAGGCGGTAGAACTCGCCCTCGCTGGGCAGCAGGCCGCCCTGCATGCGCTCGCGTTGCAGGCGCAGCATGATCACCACGTCGACGTCCTTGAGGCCTTCATTGGCGTCGCTGAACACGCGCACGCCGTAGCTTTCTTCCAGGCCGATGGGCAGCAGGGTCTTTGGCGCGATCACGCGGATGTCCGGGCAGCCCAGGGTCTTCAGCGCCAACATGTTCGAGCGCGCCACCCGCGAGTGCAGGATATCGCCGACTATGGCCACCGAGAGGTTCTCGAAGTCGCCCTTGTGGCGGCGGATGGTGAGCATGTCGAGCATGCCCTGGGTCGGATGCGCGTGACGACCGTCGCCGCCGTTGATGATCGCCAGGTTCGGGCACACGTGCTCGGCGATGAAGTGCGCGGCGCCGGAGTCGGCATGGCGCACGACGAAGATGTCGGCGGCCATGGCCTCGAGGTTGCGCAGGGTGTCGAACAGTGTCTCGCCCTTGCTGGTGGAGCTGGTGGAGACGTTGAGGCTGATGACGTCGGCCGACAGGCGCTGGGCGGCCAGCTCGAAGGTGGTGCGGGTGCGCGTGGAGTTCTCGAAGAACACGTTGCACACGGTCTTGCCGCGCAGCAGCGGGACTTTCTTCACGGCCCGCGCGCCGACTTCGAGGAAGGAGTCGGCGGTGTCGAGGATTTCGGTCAACAGCTCGCGGGGCAGGCCGTCGAGTGAGAGGAAGTGGCGCAACTGACCTTGGTCATTCAGTTGCAGCGGGCGCTTGGCGGCGAGTGGCGTCATCGCAGGGAGTCTCAGTTGGCGAGCGTCTGGAGTTCGAGGGTCAGCGGCGTGGGGCCGGACAATTTTACCCGCTCGCTGGCGGCCAGCGACAGGGTGGCGCCGACCACGTCGGGGCGGATCGGCAACTCGCGGGCGTTCAAGTCGAGCAGGCTGACCAGGGTCACGCTGGCTGGGCGGCCGTAATCGAACAGTTCGTTCAGCGCGGCGCGGATGGTGCGCCCGCTCATCAGTACGTCGTCGATCAGTACCAGGTGCTGGCCTTCGATTTCGAATGGCAGCTCGGATGGTTGCACCTGTGGATGCAGGCCGTTCTGGGTGAAATCGTCACGGTAGAACGACACATCAAGGATGCCCAGTGCGTCGTTACGCCCTAGTGCTTGCAGCAAGGCCTGGGCGACCCAGACGCCGCCGGTGCGGATGCCGATGAAGCGCGGCTCGCTGATCTGGCGCTGGTTGAGGTGCTGGGTCAGGGCGCTGGCCATGGCCGGCAGCAGGTCGTTGGGGTTGGGTAGCATGGCGAAACTCCAAATATGAACAGCTTCTGAGAGCGTAAGCGAGGTCGCCGAGGCAAGGCAAAAACAGGCGAGGAAGCGCAGTTTACGAGTTGTAAATGAGCATTCCGAGCCTGTTTTTAACGCAGCATCGGCAACGCAGGTAGCTCTCAGACCGTGCAGTTTTCCTCTAGCCAGCCTTGTAGCAACAAGGCTGCGGCAATGGCATCGACCGGGCGCTCGCGATAGCCGCCACTCTGGCCTTCGCGCAGGCGCTGGCCCTTGGCCTCGAAGGTGGTCAGGCGTTCGTCGTGGGTGTAGGCCGGCAGGTTGAAGCGGCCGTTGAGGCGGCGGGCGAATTTCTCGGCGCGGGCGCTCATCTCGCTGGGCGTGCCGTCCATGTGCAGCGGCAGGCCAACTACCACGGCATCCGGCTGCCACTCCTTGATCAGCGCTTCGACGCGGTTCCAGTCCGGCACACCATTCTGTGCCTTGAGCACGCACAGCTCACGGGCCTGGCCGGTGATCACCTGGCCGACGGCGACGCCGATCTGCTTGGTGCCATAGTCGAAACCCAGCAGCAGGCGCAGTGGCTTGTCGCTCATCAGGCGTGCCCGACCTGCGAGGTCAGCAGGCTGAGGTTGACCCCCAGGCGTGCGGCGGCGGCGTTAAGACGCTGGTCGAACGGCAGATCGAAAAGAATGTTGCTGTCGGCGGGGCAGGTCAGCCAGGCGTTGTCGGCCAGTTCGGCTTCCAGTTGCCCGGCATCCCAGCCGGCGTAGCCAAGGGTGATCAGGTAGCGATCCGGGCCGCTGCCGTCGGCGATGGCGAACAATACGTCCTGCGAGGTGGAGAGGCCCAGCTCGCCCAGCTCCAGGGTCGCCTGGAACTGCGGACCAGCGGGGTGCAGGACGAAGCCGCGGTCGGTCTGTACCGGGCCACCGGCGAAGATCGGCAGGCTGTGGCACAACGCCGCCGGCTCTTCGTCAGGGCGTAGTTGTTCGAGCACGTCAGCCAGATTCAGGCCATTGGGCTTGTTGATCACCAGGCCCATCGCACCTTGCTCGTTGTGTTCGACCAGGTAGGTGACGGTCTGCGCGAAGTGCGGATCGGCCATGTGCGGCATGGCAATCAGGAAGTGGTGCTTGAGCGAAGTGGGGGCTGATTTCTTCATGACGCCTAGTTTGGAACGACAGGCGGCAAGCTACAAGCGTGAGCAGCGCTTTGCCGGATTTCACCCAGGCTGCTGGCGCCACTTCACAGGGTGCGCCGTGCGCACCGATGTCAGGGTTGGCTAATTACTCGACAGTCGATCACCGCGCTCGAAGCGCCAGGTGCGGATGATTTCCAGGCGGTCGATATCGGCCAGGTCGCCGGTGAAGGGCGCATAGGGCGCGGCCAGGCGCACGATGCGTTGTGCGGCCTGGTCGAGCACCGCCTGGCCAGAAGATTCCAGCACCTGTACCTCGTACAGCGAGCCATCACGGTTGATCGATACCAACAGGCGCAGGCTGCCATATATACGTTGGCGACGAGCGTCGTCGGGGTAATTGAGGTTGCCGATGCGTTCGACTTTCTTGCGCCATTCGTCCTTGTACCAGGCGCCCTTGTCGCGCATGGTCGAGGCGGCGTTGAGGCGGTGGATCTTCGGGCGTTTGGCGTACTGTTGAACTTCCTGGGCCAGCTCGGCTTCCAGACTGGCGATCTCGGCTGACAGCTGAGCGGAGTCAAACACTGGCGCCGGTCGGGTCTCAGGAACCGGTTTGGCTTCTTCGCGTTTGACCGGGGTTTTCTGCTGCTGCGGTGCGCGTGTGGCGACTGCAGCCTTGGGTGCTTCCTGTCTGGTGGCAGGCTGCTGCGGGGTGGCGGGCGGGGTGACCTTGCGCACCTCGCTGTCCTGAAAGGGCGCCTGTTCGGTGGTCTTGGGTGCTGCAGTGTGTTCCAGCGTGCCGCTGCCCTGCTGGTTGTCCTGCGCCAGGAAATCCGCTTCCTTGGGCTTCTCTTCGCTCTTGAAGGTGGACAGGGTGATTTCCAGCGTCTTGCTGATTTCCGGCGGCGACTCCAGGGTGAAGCCGACGCCGAGGATCAGTGCCGCGTGCAGTGCTGCCGCGAGAAACAGGGTGAATCCCAGGCGGTCCGCCGGTCGGGCGTTGGCGGAGGAAGCGGTCGGTGGGGAGGCTGCTGCGTTCATCGCGTATCGGGTCTGCTTTCGAATATCGCGCAGTCTGCCGGGTAGCAGTAGGCGCCTGCAAGTTGCGGGCGCCAGGCTGCCACCTGCGTCAAGCTTTTAACCCGCGTTTGCGCGCAATGCAGTCCATCAGTTGTTCGCCGATACGGGTGTCGAATGCGGCATCTATCTCGCGGATACAGGTCGGGCTGGTGACATTGATTTCTGTCAGATGATCACCAATCACATCGAGTCCGACGAAGATCAGACCCTTTTCGCGTAGGGTAGGCCCGACTGCTGCGGCAATTTCGCGATCGCGCTCGGTCAGCGGGCGCGCCTCGCCGCGGCCGCCGGCGGCCAGGTTGCCGCGGGTCTCCCCGGCAGCCGGAATGCGTGCCAGGCAATAGGGTACCGGTTCCCCGTCTATCATCAGGATGCGTTTGTCGCCGTCCTTAATAGCCGGCAGGTAGGCCTGCACCATGATCTGCTGGTGGCCGTGCAGGGTCAGGGTTTCCAGAATCACCGAGAGATTCGGGTCGCCTTCGCGGTGGCGAAATATCTGCGATCCACCCATACCATCAAGGGGTTTGAGAATGATGTCACGGTGCTCATCGGCAAACTGGCGCACAATGTCGGGACGCCGGCTTACCAGAGTCGCTGGTGTGTATTGGGGAAACTGGGTGGCGAAGAACTTTTCATTGCAGTCGCGCAGACTCTGCGGCCGATTGACCACCAGTACGCCGTCGTTCTCGGCCTGCTCAAGCAGGTAGGTGGAGTAGACGAATTCGTTATCGAAGGGCGGGTCCTTGCGCATCAGGATCACGTCCAGTTCGGCGAGCGGCGTGTCCTGTTCCGTACCAAGGGTGAACCAGCGCTGCGGATCATTGAACACTTCCAGAGAACGCAGGCGGGCACGGGCCTGGCCGCGAACCTGATAGAGATCCTGCTGCTCCATGTAGAACAGCGACCAGCCGCGTGCTTGAGCGGCCAGCAACATGGCCAGCGAGCTGTCCTTCTTGAAGGAGATGCTGGCAATAGGATCCATGACGATCCCGAGGCGAAGGCTCATGGGGGATAAACTCCGTGGGATAAGGGCGAAGGCCGGGCTGGCCGCGCCGAACAATGGCTGTCAGGGTGGCGCCGGCCGGGCCGCGCGGTCAAGGGCGGAGCTGCCCTGGCAGGCTTATAGATTGCATCTGGAGAGTGTGCTAAAAAGGCCCGACGATTGGGTCAAGCCCCATCGAAGACTGGGCCTCAGGCATACTGATAACGCAAATATAACGACTCACCGAGGCGATGGTAGGGCGAACATGGAACAGCATACCGAGGGTTTGAAAGTGATGGTGATCGACGATTCGAAAACGATTCGTCGCACCGCTGAAACTCTGCTGAAAAAAGTGGGTTGTGATGTCATCACCGCGGTCGATGGCTTCGATGCCCTGGCCAAGATTGCCGACACGCATCCCAGCATCATCTTTGTCGACATCATGATGCCGCGTCTCGATGGGTATCAGACCTGCGCCCTGATCAAGAACAACAGTGCTTTCAAGTCCACGCCAGTGATCATGCTGTCCTCCAAGGACGGTCTGTTCGACAAGGCCAAGGGGCGTATCGTCGGCTCCGATCAGTACCTGACCAAGCCTTTCAGCAAGGAAGAGCTGCTCGGTGCCATCAAGGCTCACGTGCCCGACTTCACCCCGGTGGAACAAGCCTCCTGACGTTCCGGCCTGACCGCCGTACGCCACTTCTGTATTGGGAAACACCATGGCTCGAATTCTGATTGTTGATGACTCCCCGACCGAGATGTACAAGCTGACCGCCATGCTGGAAAAACATGGGCATCAGGTACTCAAGGCGGAAAACGGCGCTGACGGCGTGGCTCTGGCTCGCCAGGAAAAGCCCGATGCGGTGCTGATGGACATCGTCATGCCCGGCCTCAACGGCTTTCAGGCGACGCGTCAGCTGACCAAGGACGCCGAGACCAGCCACATTCCGGTGATCATCGTCACCACCAAGGATCAGGAAACCGACAAGGTCTGGGGTAAGCGCCAAGGCGCCAAGGACTACCTGACCAAGCCGATCGACGAAGATACCTTGCTGAAGACCCTCAATGCGGTACTGGCCGGCTGATGCCGTGCTGTCCGTGTACTAAATAAAAAGAAGGCCAAGGCTGGCATGTCCGCGCAGACTCCTTTCCAGATTCTCCTTGAGATTGACCAGCGTTGCCGGGTCTTGGCGGCTGGCCTGCCGTCGCAACAGGCGGCGGTGCAGAGCTGGAGCGGCATCGGCTTTCGCATGGGCGAGCGATTTTTCGTCGCGCCGATGGGGGAAGTGGGAGAGGTGCTGCACGAGCCGCGCTACACCCTGCTGCCGGGTGTGAAGGGCTGGGTCAAAGGGGTGGCCAACGTGCGTGGCCGGCTGCTGCCGATCATGGACCTGTGCGGGTTCTTCGGTAATGAACTGTCGCCGCTGCGCAAGCTGCGGCGAGTGCTGGTGGTGGACCACCAGGAGATCTTCGCTGGCCTTACCGTCGACGAGGTTTTCGGCATGCAACATTTTCCCGTGGATGCATTTTCAGAACAACTGCCGCCTCTCGAGGCGAGCATTGCGCCGTTTATCCACGGAGTCTTTCAACGAGAACAACCCTGGTTGGTGTTCAGCCCTCATGCGCTGACCACCAATCCGGGTTTTCTCGATGTGTCCTATCAGTAGATTTTCGGTTGGGCCGGCTTTGCCGGCTCTTTGGCGTTACATGGGAACCGTAGTGCGGTCGGTCCAGGCGGGGGCCAGAAAATGAAAAAATTCAATGCAGGTAATTTGTTGGTCGGAGCACGCAGTAGCACGCTGATCGCGGCGCTGTTCGTCGTGCTTATCGTCTCCATCGTGCTGTTGTTCGCGAACTTCGCCTACATCAACACCCAGTCCAACTACGATACCGAGTACATCAGCCACTCCGGTGAGCTGCGCGTACTGTCCCAGCGTATCGCCAACAACGCCACTGAGGCTGCGGCGGGCAAGGCAGAGGCATTCGGCCTGCTGCGTGCAGCGCGTAACGACTTCCAGCGGCGCTGGAGTTACCTGACCGATGGTGATGCCAATACCGGCCTGCCTCCGGCACCTTCTTCGGTGCAAGCGCAGATGGCTGCGGTGCAGCAGGACTGGGACAGCCTGCGGCAGAACACCGACGCCATTATTGCCAGTGAGCAGACCGTACTGTCGCTGCACCAGGTAGCCGCCACCCTGGCGGAAACCATTCCGCAATTGCAGGTCGAGTACGAGGAAGTGGTCGACATCCTGCTGGAAAGCGGTGCGCCGGCTGCCCAGGTCTCTGTGGCCCAGCGTCAGTCGCTGCTGGCCGAGCGTATTCTCGGTTCGGTGAACAAGGTACTGGCCGGTGACGAAGACTCGGTACAGGCCGCCGACATGTTCGGTCGTGATGCCAGCCTGTTCGGTCGAGTACTGGCCGCCATGCTCGAAGGCAACGCGGCGATGGAAATCAGCCAGGTGACCGACGAGGAGGCTCTCGAGCGTCTGGCCGAGATTTCCGAGCTGTTCGAATTCGTATCCGGTTCGGTGGACGAGATTCTCGAGACCTCGCCGGAACTGTTCCAGGTGCGTGAATCGGCCAGCTCCATCTTCACCGTTTCGCAGACCCTGCTGGACAAGGCGTCCGAGCTGGCCGTCGGTTTCGAAGACCTGGCCTCGGGCCGTGCCATCAATACCCTGTTTGGCTACGTGCTGGGTGCCCTGGCGCTGGGTTCGATCATCCTCATCGGTCTGGTGATGGTGCGTGAGACCAACCGTCGTCTGGCCGAGACCGCCGAGAAGAACGAACGTAACCAGGCGGCGATTCTGCGTCTGCTCGACGAAATCGCCGACCTCGCCGACGGTGACCTGACCGTGGCCGCGACGGTAACCGAAGACTTCACCGGTGCCATCGCCGACTCCATCAACTACTCCATCGACCAGCTGCGGGACCTGGTAGCCACCATCAACCTGACCGCCGTTCAGGTAGCCGGTGCTGCGCAGGAAACCCAGGCCACGGCGATGCACCTGGCCGAAGCTTCCGAGCACCAGGCGCAGGAAATTGCCGGTGCCTCCGCAGCGATCAACGAGATGGCCGTGTCGATTGACCAGGTATCGGCGAACGCCTCGGAATCCTCCGCGGTAGCGGAACGTTCCGTAGCCATCGCCAACAAGGGCAACGAAGTCGTACACAACACCATCACCGGCATGGATAACATCCGTGAGCAGATCCAGGACACCTCGAAGCGGATCAAACGCCTCGGTGAATCGTCCCAGGAGATCGGTGACATCGTTAGCCTGATTAACGACATTGCCGACCAGACCAACATCCTCGCACTGAACGCCGCGATCCAGGCCTCCATGGCCGGTGATGCGGGCCGCGGCTTCGCCGTGGTAGCGGACGAGGTACAACGCCTCGCAGAACGTTCCTCGGCGGCGACCAAGCAGATCGAGGCGCTGGTAAAAACCATTCAGACCGACACCAACGAAGCCGTTATCTCCATGGAGCAGACGACTTCCGAAGTGGTTCGCGGTGCTCGCCTGGCGCAGGACGCCGGTGTGGCACTGGAAGAGATCGAGAAGGTATCGAAAACCCTCGCGGCCCTCATCCAGAACATTTCCAACGCCGCCCGTCAGCAGGCCTCTTCGGCCGGTCACATTTCCAACACCATGAACGTGATCCAGGAGATCACCTCGCAGACGTCCTCGGGTACCACCGCCACCGCCAAGAGCATTGGTAACCTGGCCAAGATGGCCAGTGAGATGCGCAAGTCGGTGTCCGGCTTCACCCTGCCAGACGCCTGATAAAGGAGTGCGGAGGCTGGCGGCAGCCTTCGCTACACAGCCATGACTCAGGGCGAAGGTATGCAGTCAGCGGGCGTTTGGGCATTGCGCCCGGTGGCCGATATGTCGCAAGCCGATTTTCACGACTGGCAGACGCTGCTCGAGGCGCGTACCGGTGTGGTGATCAGCGAGCAGCGGCGCGCCTTTCTGCAGACCAATCTGAGTGCGCGCATGCGCGAACTGGGCGTTACGGATTACGCCAGCTACTACCGTCAGGTCACCGACGGGCCGCGTGGCGCGGTGGAGTGGTCGACCCTGCTGGATCGTCTGACCGTGCAGGAAACCCGCTTCTTCCGCCATCCACCGTCCTTCGAGGTGCTCTCGCAGTACCTGCAGGAGCGTCTGGCGGCGGGCCTGGGCAAACCCTGGGAATTGTGGAGCGTGGGTTGCTCCAGTGGTGAAGAGCCGTATTCGCTGGCGATTCAGGCCGCGGAGGTTCTGCAAGGCAGCGAGTTGCCCGAACACTTCGCGGTGACCGGTACCGATATCAGTCAGGGCGCACTGAGCAAGGCACGCGAGGCGTGCTACTCGGCGCGACGCCTGGAGCAGGTGAGTGACGAGCTGCGCGAGCGCTACTTTCTCGCCCAGGCCGATGGACGCTTCAAGGTGGGACCGAGCCTGGCCGCGCGTGTGTGCTGCGCCAAGCTCAATGTGTTGGAACTGGCCAAGGCGCCGATGTCCGGCATGGATGTGATTTTCTGTCAGAACTTGCTGATCTATTTCCGCCGCTGGCGTCGCCGCGACATCCTCAATCGCCTGGCCGAAAGCCTGGCGCCGGGTGGCCTGCTGGTCGTGGGCGTGGGCGAAGTAGCCGGTTGGCAGCACCCGCAACTGGTGCCGGTGGCCGACGAGCGAGTTCTGGCGTTTACCCGCAAGGGATAAGGCCAAGTTTATGAGTGGAGTGGCTATGGGTGATCGGCATGATTATGTCGCCCTGGAGTGGGTCAAAGGCGAGATCGGGGAAACCCTGAAGCAGGCGCGGCAAGCCCTGGAGGCGTTCGTCGAGAACCCGCAGGACCCTACGCGCATGCGCTTCTGCTTGACCTACGTGCACCAGGTTCACGGCACCTTGCAGATGGTCGAGTTCTACGGCGCGGCTCTGCTCGCCGAGGAAATGGAGCAGTTGGCCAAGGCACTGATGGAAGGTCGCGTGGCCAACCAGGGCGAAGCCCTGGAAGTGCTGATGCAGGCCATTCTGCAACTGCCGGTGTACCTCGACCGCATCCAGACCGCTCGCCGCGACCTGCCCATGGTCGTGCTGCCGCTGCTCAACGACCTGCGCGCCGCCCGTGGTGAGAAGCTGCTGTCGGAAACCAGCCTGTTCTCTCCGGACATGTCCGCACGCCTGCCGGCGTTGCCGTCCGATAGCCTGGCGCGCCTGCGTACCGCCGAGCTTCCCGTGCTGCTGCGCAAGCTGCGGCAGATGCTGCAAATGGCCCTGGTCGGCGTGATCCGCAATCAGGACCTGGCGACCAATCTCGGTTACATGGCGCGCGTCTTCGCTCGTCTGGAAACGCTGTGCAAGGACGCCCCGTTGGGCGGCCTGTGGCAGATCGCTTCCGGTATGGTCGAAGGTCTGGCCAACGGCAGTGTGGTCAACGGTACCTCGGTGCGTACCTTGCTGCGTCAGGTCGACAAGGAACTCAAGCGTCTGGTCGAGCAGGGTGCCGATGGCATCAACCAGCCCGCTAGCGACGAACTGACCAAGAACCTGTTGTTCTATGTGGCCAAAGCGCCGGCGCAGTCGCCGCGTATTCGCGCCCTGAAGGAACAGTATCGTCTCGACGAAGCGCTGCCCGACAACGAAGTGGTGGATGAGGAACGTGCCCGTCTGGCAGGTCCTGACCGTGATGCCATGCGTTCTGTGGTGGCGGCTCTCTGCGAAGAGTTGGTGCGGGTCAAGGACAGCCTGGACCTGTTCGTGCGCAGTGATCGCAGTCAACCCAGTGAGCTGGACGCCCTGCTGGCGCCGCTCAAGCAGATCGCCGATACCCTCGCAGTGCTCGGTTTCGGCCAGCCGCGCAAGGTCATTCTCGACCAGATTGACGTCATTCACGGCCTGTCCCTCGGTCAGCGCGAGCCCAACGATGCCGTGCTGATGGACGTCGCCGGTGCGTTGCTCTACGTCGAGGCGACGCTGGCCGGCATGGTCGGGCCGAGCGACGACAGCAAGAACGAACAGAGCCACCTGCCCACCACCGATGTGGCGCAGATTCATCAGTTGGTGATCAAAGAGGCGCGCAACGGTCTGGAACAGGCCAAGGACGCGATCATCGAGTTCATCGCCTCGCAGTGGAACCACGAGCATCTGGCACGTGTCCCCGGCCTGCTGACGCAGGTTCGTGGCGGCCTGGCGATGATTCCGCTGCAGCGCGCTGCCGACCTGCTCAACGCCTGCAACCGCTACATTCAGGAACAGTTGCTGGCGCGCAAGGCCGTGCCCAACTGGCAGAGCCTGGACACCCTGGCAGACGCCATTACCAGCGTCGAGTATTACCTCGAGCGTCTGGCCGAGGACCATGGCACCCAGGGCGACCTGATTCTCGACGTCGCCGAGGAGAGCCTGGAAGCACTGGGTTATCCGCTCAAGGAAAAACCGTCGATTCTCGATCGCGTCGAACCGCAGGAGGAAAGCCTGGCGCCGCTGGCTGACCCGCTGCAGGAAATCGAACTGCTGGGCGCCGAGGACGAACAGCTCGAAGAGCCCCTCGCCGAGCTCGAGCCGCTGGCCTTCGAGTCGGTCGATGCACCTGACGAAGCCGTTGCCGAGCTGGAGCTGGTCGACATCGAGCCTGACCTGCCGGCAGTGAGCGAGAGCGCCGAGACCTTCACCTTCGAACTGGGCGAGCTCGAAGAGCTGCCCAGTACGCAGAGCGAAGAGATCATCGCCGCACCGTTGTTCGACGCCCAGGCCGAGCCGGCGTTGGAGCTCGAAGAGCTGAGCCTGGAGCAACTGGCCGAAGCGAATCAGTGGGACGAGCTGGAGTTGGCCGATCTGGAACTGCCGGAAGTCGAGCTGCCCAGCGCGCCGCACATCCAGGTCGAGGAGCCAGTGGCAGAGAAGCCGCTGTCAATGGCTGACGTGATGGCCGCACCGGTACAGGCGATCAATCCGCCTGCCGCCGATGTGCCGCCGAGCCTGTTGCCGCCGCCTGCCGATGAAGAGCCGGTGGATGAAGAGTTGCTGGAAGTCTTTATCGAAGAAGTCGGCGAGGTGCTGGAAACTATCGGCGAATACCTGCCGCAGTGGCAGGCCGATACCGATAACAAGGACGCGCTGATCGAAGTGCGTCGGGCCTTCCACACGCTCAAGGGCAGCGGCCGCATGGTTCGCGCGCTGATCATCGGCGAGCTGGGCTGGTCCATCGAAAATTTGCTCAACCGCGTGCTGGACCGCAGCATCGAACCGAGTGCACCGGTGCAGCAGGTAGTGCTCGACGTAGTGGCGCTGATGCCGGCGCTGGTCGACGAGTTCGCCGCCAAGGCTCAGCGTCAGCGTGACGATGTCGATCTACTGGCGGCCACCGCGCATGCCCTGGCCAAGGGGCTGACGCCCCCAAAATCTGACGCCCCGGCCGCCCAGCAGGTAGCCGAGCCCGTGGGCGTTGACGACGCTACCGAGGTCGTCGAGCAGGTCGAGTCGGTCACCGACCAACCGCTCGATAGCGAGTCTCTCAATGGTGAGCCCCTTGACCCACAGTTGCTGGAAATCTTCCGCAACGAGGCGGAAACCCATCTGGATACCCTGGTGGGCTTTCTCGCCGATTGCGCCCAGGAGCTGCCGCAGCCAGTCACCGACGACCTGCAGCGTGCGCTGCACACCCTCAAGGGCAGTGCCTATATGGCCGGCATCCTGCCGGTGGCAGAAATCGCTGCGCCGCTGGAGAAGCTGGTCAAGGAGTTCAAGACCAACCTGATTCAGGTGGATCTGGCGGCCGCCGAGTTGTTGAGCAGCGCCGAGGGCGTGTTCCGTATCGGTCTCGACAATCTCGAGACTCAGCCTCTGGCACCTATTCCCGGCGCCGATGCATTCCTTGCCCGCGTCCAGGCGCTGCATCAGGAACGTCTCGCCAACGCCGAAGACGAGCGCATGGCACAGAGCGGTGAAAGCCGCGATCCGCAGATGATCAGCATCTTCCTCGCCGAAGGCATGGACATCTTGCTGGATGCCGAGGACCTGCTGCGTAAATGGCGCGAGCATCCGTCCGAGCGCCAGGAGCTGTCTGCGCTGCTGGAAGAGCTGACCACGCTCGGTCGTGGCGCCGAAATGGCCGAGCTGCCGCAGATCGACGAGCTCTGCGAGGCCCTGCTGGATCTCTATGGTGCCGTCGAGGAAGGCAGCCTGGCCGTCAGCGAACGCTTTTTCGACGAAGCGGAAAAGGCTCACGAAGCGCTGATCGGCATGATGGATCAGGTCGCTGCGGCCTTGCAGGTCAGCCCGCAACCCGAGCGCGTACAGGCGCTGCGTGAGCTGCTCAGCGAAGCCATCGATCCGCATACCCTGGCCTTGTTGGCGCCTGGCGTCGAGGGCCTGGAAATCATCGAGCTGGACCAGGCCACTGCCGAGCTGGAGCAAGCTGAGGCCGAGCCGGTGCAGTGGCAAGAGACGCCCACCGAACCGGCAATCGTCGAGGACGCTGGCCTGGAACTGCAGGCCGAGGCCGAACTGGGCTTCAGCCCTGTCGACGCCGACCTCGATGAGGAAATGGTCGAGATCTTCCTCGAAGAGGCTGTGGATATTCTCGATAGCGCCGGTCAGGCGCTGGAGCGCTGGCTCAGTGAGCCGGACAACACCATGCCGTTGTCCTCCCTGCAGCGCGACCTGCACACCCTCAAGGGTGGTGCGCGGATGGCCGCGATTCGCCCGATTGGCGATCTAGGCCACGAACTGGAGTCGCTCTACGAGGGCTTGGTCGACCGCCGTTACAACTATTCGCCGGCGCTGGGCAGCCTGTTGCAGCAAAGCCATGATCGCCTGGCGCAGATGCTTGATCAGTTGCAGGCCCGCCAGCCGCTGGTCTCTGGTGACGACCTGATTCAGGCAATTCGTCAGTTCCGCCAGGGCGGCATGCCGCAGAGTCTGTCGGCCGCAGTGGCTCAGATGGAACCGGTGCTGGACGACGAGCTCGTCGAACCGATCGAAACGGTGGAGCCCGATAGCGTCGAGCTGCCGCCTCTGGCACTGGTCGAAGACGAAATCGTGCTCGACGAAGCGCCACAGGCAGAGCCTGAGGCAGGGTTGCCGCTGATCGACGAAGTCGAGCTGGTGTTGCCCGAAGATGAACTGCCGCCGCTGGCCGAGGCTATCGTCGAGCCAGAGCCAGAGCCAGAGCCAGAGCCACAAGGCACGCTGGCCAACTGGCATGAAGAGCGCGATCCCGAGTTGGTGGAAATCTTCCTCGAGGAAGGTTTCGACATCATCGACAGTGCCGGTGCCGCTCTGCAGCGCTGGATGGGCGATGTCGACAACAGTCTGGAGCTGGAAGCCCTGCAGCGTGATCTGCACACCCTCAAGGGTGGTGCGCGCATGGCCGAGATTCGTGAAATCGGCGATCTGGCCCATGAGCTGGAATTCCTTTACGAGGGGCTCGGTGGCGGTCGCCTGAGAGCCAGTCAGGAGTTGTTTACCCTGCTGCAGGCCTGCCACGACCGTTTGGCCGAGATGCTTGAAGCCGTGCGTGGTCAGCGCGCGGTGCCGCAGGGCCATGCCCTGATCGAGACGATCAAGCGCTTTCGTGCCAACCCTGACGAGCAGCTGAGCATGCCGTCGGCGGTCCAACTCAGGGCTGTGGTCGAGAGCGATGAAGCCGAAGAGGCTGACAGCGACATCCTCGATATCTTCCTGGAAGAAGGCGATGACCTACTCGAAGCGATGGAGGCGGCGATCGGGCGTTGGGAAGAACAACGTGATGATGTCAGCGCCATCGACGAGATGCTGCGCACGCTGCACACCCTCAAGGGCGGTGCACGCTTGGCCGGGCAGAAGCGCCTTGGCGATCTGAGCCACGACCTGGAGCAGCATCTCAGCGAGGCGCTGCAGCAGGGGGCACCCTGGCCGGAAAGTCTGCTGCTCGATGTGCAGTCCGGTTTCGAAGGGCTGCAGAACGAGCTCGATGTGCTGCGCCAGCGCCTCAGTGCCAGCCTCGGCGATGAGCCAGTGGTTACCGAATCAGCCGCGGCGCCTGCGAACAATCTGCTCAACCCGATCATTGCTGCCAGTGACGTGCCGAGCCAGTTGCAGGCACCGAAGGTGCTGCCGTTCGTGCAGCGTGCGCAGGAGGCAGCGCTGGAGGCGGCATCCCGCCGCGCGCCACAGGAGCTGGTCAAGGTACCGGCCGAGCTGCTCGAAGGGCTGGTCAACCTGGCCGGTGAGACCTCGATTTTCCGTGGCCGTGTCGAGCAACAGGTGAGCGATGTCGGCTTCACCCTGAGCGAGATGGAAGCCACCATCGACCGCGTGCGTGACCAACTGCGCCGTCTCGACACCGAGACCCAGGCGCAGATTCTCAGTCGCTATCAGGCCGAGGCCGAACGCGCCGGTTATGAAGATTTCGACCCGCTGGAGATGGACCGCCACTCGCAACTGCAGCAGCTGTCCCGTGCGTTGTTCGAGTCGGCCTCGGACTTGCTCGACTTGAAGGAAACCCTGGCGGCGAAGAACCGCGACGCCGAGACTTTGCTGCTGCAACAGGCGCGGGTCAACACCGAGCTGCAGGAAGGTCTGATGCGCACCCGCATGGTGCCGTTCGATCGTCTGGTGCCGCGTCTGCGCCGCATCGTGCGTCAGGTGGCGGGTGAGCTGGGCAAGCAGGTCGAGTTCGTCGTCGGCAACGCCGACGGGGAAATGGACCGCACCGTGCTCGAACGCATCGTCGCGCCGTTGGAACACATGCTGCGCAATGCCGTCGACCACGGCATCGAGCCCAGCGCTGTACGCCGCGACGTCGGCAAGCCGGAAACCGGCACCATCCGCCTCAACCTCGGTCGCGAGGGCGGCGACATCGTCCTCACCCTCGACGACGACGGCGGCGGCATCCGCCTCGACGCGGTGCGGCGCAAGGCCATCGAGCGCGGCATGATGGATGCCGACAGCGACCTGACCGATCACGAGATCCTCCAGTTCATCCTCGAGGCCGGTTTCTCCACCGCCGAGAAGGTCACGCAGATTTCCGGCCGCGGCGTCGGCATGGACGTGGTGCATTCGGAGGTCAAGCAGCTCGGCGGCTCGATGAGCATCGATTCGGCCGTCGGCCAGGGCACCCGCTTCACCATCCGCCTGCCGTTCACCGTGTCGGTCAACCGCGCGCTGATGGTGTACTCCGGCGAGGACCTGTACGCCATCCCGCTGAACACCATTGAAGGTATCGTGCGGGTGTCGCCGTTCGAGCTGGAGGCCTACTACGCGCCCGACGCGCCGCGTTTCGAGTACGCCGGACAGGCCTACGAACTGAAGTACCTGGGTGATCTGCTGAACAACGGTCAGCAGCCCAAGCTGGTGGGCCAGAGCCTGCCGCTGCCGGTGATCCTGGTGCGTTCCAGCGAGCACGCCGTGGCGGTGCAGGTGGACAGCCTGGCCGGCTCGCGCGAAATCGTGGTGAAGAGCCTCGGCCCGCAGTTCGCCGGGGTGCACGGGATCTCCGGTGCAACCATCCTCGGTGACGGCCGCGTGGTGGTGATTCTCGATCTGCTGGCGACCATTCGTGTGTTGCATGCGCATCTGCAGAATCAACTGATGCCGCGTCTGGCTTCGCGTCAGGCTGCGGCCAATGAAGAGGTCGAGGCTGACCGGCCGCCGCTGGTCATGGTGGTGGACGACTCGGTCACTGTGCGCAAGGTCACCAGCCGTCTGCTTGAGCGTAATGGCATGAACGTGGTCACCGCCAAGGATGGGGTCGATGCCATCGCCCAGCTGCAGGAGCACAGGCCCGACATCATGCTGCTGGACATCGAGATGCCGCGCATGGACGGCTTCGAGGTGGCCACGCTGGTGCGCCACGATGAGCGCCTCAAGGATCTGCCGATCATCATGATCACTTCGCGTACCGGCGAGAAGCACCGCGAGCGGGCCATGTCCATCGGCGTCAATCAGTACCTCGGCAAGCCCTATCAGGAGTCCTTGCTGCTCGACACCATCGCTCAACTGGTGGATAGCCATCGGGTCAAACGGACATGACAGACAAAACCTCCGCGCGTATCGCAGTAATCGCCGACACCTCGCTGCAGCGCCATGTGTTGCAGCAGGCATTGGCCGGTGGTGGTTATCAGGTGGTGCTCAACAGCGACCCGGCGCGGCTCGATGAGGAGCAGCTGGCAGCCTGCGAGACCGACCTGTGGTTGGTGGACCTGGCCCAGTCGGAAGATTCGCCGCTGGTCGACAGCCTGCTTGAGCGTGTCAGCGCCCCGGTGCTGTTCGGCGAGGGCCATGCCCCCGAGCGCCATTCGGAGAACTACCCGCGTTGGGAGCGCAGCCTGTTCGGCAAGCTCAAGCGCCTGGTCGGCGATCCGACCCAGGCGGTCGGGCCGAGCCTGCAGGCACTGCTCGACGAAGCGCAGCGTCCGGCGCGTCTGGAGCTGCCGCAAGCACTGGCCAATACGCCGCTGAAAGCTGGCGAGCCGGCCCGTCAGGTATGGCTGCTGGCTGCCTCGCTGGGTGGTCCGGCGGCGGTCAAGGCATTTCTCGATGCCCTGCCTGGCGGCCTGCCCATCGGCTTCATCTATGCCCAACACATCGACGCCAGTTTCGAGGCGGCATTGCCGCAGGCGGTCGGTCGGCACAGTCAGTGGCACGTCAACTCGGCACGTCATGGCGACCCGGTGCGTTGTGGCGAGGTGGTGGTGGTGCCGATCAGCAACGAGCTGGGCTTTGCCGAAGACGGCGCGATGCAGATCGCCGAACGCGGCTGGCCGGAGCCCTACAGTCCTTCCATCGATCAGATGATGCTCAACCTGGCGCAGCAGTTCGGTGCCCAGTGTGGGGTGATCGCGTTCAGCGGCATGGGCAGCGATGGCAGCGCCGCCGCCGCCTACGTCAAACGCCAGGGTGGCCTGATCTGGACCCAGCGCGCCGACAGCTGCGCCAGTCCGAGCATGCCCGACAGCCTGCGCGAAGGCGGTTACAGCAGCTTCAGTGCCGACCCGCGTGAGCTGGCCGTGGCGCTGGTCAATCACCTCGCCGAACATTGCAGTTGAGGACGTTTCAATGAGCCAAGCCGTCGTCACCCAGAACAGCGCCGCCAGTCTCACCGGCTTGCTGGTGCCTCTGGCCGACCGCACCCTGCTGCTGCCTAACGTGGCGGTGGCGGAGCTGATCCCCTATCGCGCGCCGCAGGTCACTGAAGGCACTCCCGACTGGTTTCTCGGCCAGATCGCCTGGCGTGATCTGCGCTTGCCGCTGCTCTCCTTCGAGGCCGCCAGCGGCGGCCAGGCGCATGTCGCCAGTGGTGCCCGCGTTGCGGTGATCAATGCCCTGGGCGGTCGCCCCAAGGTCAAGTTCATCGCGCTGCTGGTGCAGGGTATTCCGCGCTCGCTGAAGGTCGGCAGTGAGCTGCAAGGCGCCGATGCCGAGCTGGCGCCTCTGGAGCTGGGCGCAGCGCGCGTTGGTGAGGAGGTGGTGCGTATTCCTGATCTGGTTGCACTGGAGCAACTGCTCGCCGATGCTGGCCTGATCTGAACCGAGACCCGGCGCGATCACCTCGCCCATGAAAAAGCCCCGGCATTGGCCGGGGCTTTTTCGTTACTGCGGTGCAGCTATCAGCGCTGCGGTTGCTGCACTTCGCCCTTCTCGATAGTCAGGTTCTCTTCCGAGGTGCTGGTGCCCCAGTAGTCGGCATTCTTGATACCGAGCTTCTCCGGGTGGAAGACCGGGTCCTTGCCCTCGTCCAACTGCTGCTCGTAGTCCTTCAGGCACTTGTAGGCGACCTTGTGCATGAGCAGGATGGCGATGATGTTCAGCCAGGCCATCAGGCCGACGCCGAGATCACCCAGGTCCCAGGCGAAGGTGGCAGTGTGTACGGTGCCGTACACGGTAGCCGCGATGATGCCGAACTTCAGCAGCAGGGTGAGGATGGGACGCTTCACCTTGCGGTTGATGTAGGCAATGTTGGTTTCGGCGATGTAGTAGTACGCCAGGATGGTGGTGAAGGCGAAGAAGAACAGGGCGATGGCGACGAAGGCGTTACCGAAGCCGGGCATCATGTTCTCCATCGCGGTCTGCACGTAGCCCGGGCCTGCGGCTACGCCAGCGATACCGGTGAATATCGCGCTGCCATCCGGAGCCTGCACGTTGTACTGACCAGTGATCAGCAGCATGAAGGCGGTGGCGGAGCAGACGAACAGGGTGTCGATGTAGACCGAGAAGCCCTGAACCAGGCCCTGCTTGGCCGGATGGCTGACCGCGGCGGCCGACGAAGCGTGCGGACCGGTACCCTGGCCTGCTTCGTTGGAGTAGACACCGCGCTTGACGCCCCACTGGATGGCCATGCCGACGATGGCGCCGAAACCGGCTTCGAGGCCGAAGGCGCTCTTGAAGATGAGTGCGATGACGTCCGGCAGTTGGCTGATGTTCAGCAGAATGATGACCATCGCTACCAGGATGTAGCCCAGCGCCATGAACGGTACGACCACCTGGGTGAAGTGGGCGATACGCTTGACGCCGCCGAAGATGATCAGGCCGATCAGTACGGCCAGTGCCGCCGCTGTGACGTTCGGGTCGATACCGAAGGCTGTTTGCGCGCTGGAAGCGATGGAGTTGGCCTGTACACCCGGCAGCAGCAGGCCGCAGGCGAACACGGTAACTACGGCGAACAGCCAGGCGTACCACTTCAGACCCAGGCCACGCTCGATGTAGAAGGCCGGGCCGCCACGGTATTCACCGTTGAGCTTTTCCTTGTAGACCTGACCGAGGGTGGACTCGACGAATGCCGAGCTGGCGCCGAGGAACGCCACCATCCACATCCAGAACACGGCACCTGGACCACCGAAGGTGATCGCAGTGGCTACACCGGCGATGTTGCCGGTACCGACACGACCAGCGAGGGTCATGGTCAGTGCCTGGAAGGAGGTGATGCCATGTTCATCGGTCTTGCCGGTGAACATCAGGCGAATCATTTCTTTGAAGTGGCGAACCTGTAGAAAGCGGCCGCGCAGGGAGAAGTAGAGACCAACGCCAAGACATAGATAGATCAGCGCCGGGCTCCAGACCAGACCGTTCAGGGTCGAGACCAGTTCGTTCATGCAATGCTCCTGGGCATGCGGCCGCCTTTTGGGCGGGGCCGAAGCCCGTTGATTTGTTATTGGAAGAGGAACGACGCTGCGGGGCGCCGGCCTCGGCCGCGCGCAGGTTGCTGGTGAGCGGGTCGCGCGAGCGGCGCGCAGAGCATGACAAAGACTGCCGGTCTTGCAATCTCTTGAGGTCACATTTTGTTACGCCAAGGCGACATTTTACGCCTGGAGGTCGCCCCAGAGCTGTTGGGCGACGCTCAGGGCCACCACGGGGGCCGTTTCCGTGCGCAGAACGCGTGGTCCCAGGCGGGCGGCATGGAAGCCGACGGCTTTTGCCTGGTCCACTTCTGCTTCGCTCAAACCGCCTTCCGGGCCGACCAGAAAGGCCAGGCTATTCGGTTTGTCGTGGCTTTGCAGGGGAGCTGCGATCGGGTGCAGCACCAGCTTAAGGTCGGCTTCGATCTGCTGCAGCCAGGCGGCCAGTTCCAGCGGTGGGTTGATCAACGGCAGCACTGAGCGGCCACATTGCTCGCAGGCGCTGATCGCCACCTGGCGCCAGTGGGCCATGCGCTTGTCGGCGCGTTCGTCTTTCAGGCGTACTTCGCAGCGCGCCGAGACGATCGGGGTGATTTCGCTGGCGCCAAGCTCGGTGGCTTTCTGGATGGCCCAGTCCATGCGCTCGCCGCGCGACAGGCCCTGGCCGAGGTGGATGCGCAGCGGGGATTCACTCATCCCGGCGATGGCTTCGCGCAGTTCGACGCGCACGCTCTTCTTGCCCACTTCGATCAGCTCGCCGAGGTATTCCTGGCCGCTGCCGTCGAACAACTGCACGGCGTCACCCACTGCGTGGCGCAGCACGCGACTGATGTAATGGGCCTGCGCCTCGGGCAGGTCGTGTTGGCCGAGGGAGAGCGGGGCATCGATAAAGAAGCGGGATAGACGCATAAGGGTAGCTGCAGGCGGTAAGTTCGAAGCGGCAAGTTTAAAGCGCTGGTGGGCACGGCGCACCCTACGGCAAGGGCGCCGCGTTTTCGCAGGGTGCGCCGTGCCCACCGGGCTTCGCTTATGGCTCGCTCAACCCGGATCGCGATGATCGGGAAAGCGGTTATCCACGGCCACGCTGACTGATTCGCGTGTGGCGATATCGATGCCCTCGCTGGCCACCTCGGCGAGGAAATCGATCTCCTCGGGCGTGATGACGTAGGGCGGCAGGAAATACACCACGCTGCCCAGTGGGCGCAGCAGCGCGCCACGTTCCAATGCGTGTTGGTAGACGCTCAGGCCACGCCGTTCCTGCCAGGGGTAGGCGGTCTTGCTGGCCTTGTCCTGCACCATCTCGATGGCCAGGGCCATGCCGGTCTGGCGCACTTCGGCCACATGCGGGTGCTCGGCCAGGTGCGCGGTGGCACTGGCCATGCGCGCCGCCAGGGCCTTGTTGTGCTCGATCACATCGTCATCACGGAAGATGTCCAGGGTCGCCAGCGCAGCGGCGCAGGCCAGCGGGTTACCGGTGTAGGTATGCGAGTGAAGGAAGGCGCGCAGAGTGGCGTAGTCGTCGTAGAACGCGCTGTAGACCTCATCGGTGGTCAGCACCGCAGCCATTGGCAGGTAGCCACCGGTCAGTGCCTTGGACAGCACCAGGAAATCCGGGGTGATGGCGGCCTGCTCGCAGGCGAACATCGTGCCGGTGCGGCCGAAGCCGACGGCAATCTCGTCATGGATCAGGTGCACGCCATAGCGGTCGCAGGCCTCGCGCAAAAGCTTGAGGTAGATCGGGTGGTACATGCGCATGCCGCCGGCGCCCTGGATCAGCGGCTCGACGATCACTGCTGCGACCTCATGATGATGCTCGGCCAGGGTCTGTTCCATATGGGCGAACATGAGGCGCGAGTGTTCCTCCCAGCTCACGCCTTCGGGGCGCAGGTAGCAGTCCGGGCTGGGCACCTTGATAGTGTCGAGCAGCAGGGGTTTGTAGGTGTCGGTGAACAGCGACACGTCGCCCACCGACATCGCTGCGACCGTTTCGCCGTGATAGCTGTTGCTGAGGGTGACGAAGCGCTTCTTGCTCGCCTGGCCGCTGTTGAGCCAGTAGTGAAAGCTCATCTTCAACGCCACCTCGATGCCTGAGGAACCGTTGTCGGCGTAGAACACCTTGTTCAGGCCAGCCGGGGTGATCTGCACCAGGCGCTCGGACAGCTCGATGACCGGTTGGTGGGTAAAGCCGGCGAGCATCACGTGCTCGAGACTATCCAACTGATCGCGAATGCGCGCGTTGATGCGCGGGTTGGCGTGGCCGAACACATTGACCCACCAGGAGCTGACCGCGTCCAGGTAGCGCTTGCCGTCGAAGTCCTCCAGCCATACGCCTGAGGCTTTGCGAATCGCCACCAGTGGCAGGCGCTCGTGATCCTTCATCTGGGTGCAGGGGTGCCACAACACGTCGAGGTCGCGTTGCATCCAGTGGTCGTTCAGGCTCATGCGAAATCTCCCAGGGTTCGGCGGCACAGCCTACCAGAAGCCGCCAGTGAGACGTGCTCGCTGCCGCTGGTCTGGTGCAGTGCACCGTCCGTTCTGCTGCTGATGAACTCTGCAACGAGCGCGTTGAACTAAACTGGTCGGCGAAAGGAAGTTGAAATGAAATATCGCATTTCTCGATGTTTCATAGCGAAATTTTCCGCTTTAAATCGATATATTTGTCGTTAGTCTTGCTCGGAACTGAATTAGGGAAGCCTCCCATGCAATGGCGCAATACCTCTGTTCGTTATGGTCTGGTCAGCGTCGTGCTGCATTGGCTGGTGGCGTTGGTCGTGTTCGGTCTGTTTGCCCTCGGCTTCTGGATGGTGGGGCTCAGCTACTACGACCCGTGGCGCCAGAGTGCACCTGACCTGCACAAGAGCATCGGCATCCTGCTGTTTGCCGTGATGTTGCTGCGTGTTCTGTGGCGCCAGCTCAATCCTGCGCCGGCAGCCCTGGCCAGCCATGGCCGGCTCACGCGCCTGGCTTCCAAGCTGGGTCATGGCGTCCTCTATCTCGGCCTTTTCGGTGTGATGATTTCCGGCTACCTGATTTCCACCGCCGATGGCCGTGGTATCGAGGTGTTTGGCTTGTTCAGTGTGCCGGCGACCCTGACGGGTATCGCGCAACAGGAAGATATTGCTGGGGCGATTCACGAATACCTGGCCTGGGGGCTGGTGATTTTCGCCGGTCTGCATGGCCTGGCAGCACTCAAGCACCATTTCATCGACCGCGACAGCACCCTGCTGCGGATGTTCGGGCGCTGAAGCAATTCATAACCGGGCTCATGCCCATCTAGATCGACAACCTCGCAAGGAGAACACCCCATGTTGAAGAATGCCCTCGCTGCACTGGTTCTGGGCTCCGCTCTTATCGGCGGCCAGGCCGTGGCGGCTGATTACGCCATCGACAAGCAAGGCCAGCACGCCTTCGTCAACTTCAAGATCAGCCACCTGGGCTACAGCTGGCTGTACGGCACCTTCAAGGACTTCGACGGCACGTTCAGCTTCGATGCCGCCAACCCCGAGGCGAGCAAGGTCAACGTGACCCTGAAGACCGCCAGCGTCGACACCAATCACGCCGAGCGTGACAAGCACATCCGCAGTGCCGACTTCCTCAATGCGAGCAAGCACGCTACTGCCACCTTCGAATCCACTTCGGTCAAGTCCACTGGCGAAGGCACTGCTGACGTGACCGGCAACCTGACCCTGAACGGGGTGACCAAGCCGGTGGTGATCGCTGCCAAGTTCATTGGCGAAGGCAAGGACCCGTGGGGCGGCTACCGCGCAGGCTTCGAAGGCACCACCACCCTGACGCTGAAGGACTTCGACATTTCCATGGATCTCGGCCCGGCTTCGCAAACCGTCGAGCTGATCATTTCGGTCGAAGGTGTTCGTCAGTAATAAAAGGGGCGAGGCGGGTCATCGGTGCGCACGGCGCACCCTACGCAACGGACACGCCAGCGCACCATGAAAAACGCCGCCCAATGGGCGGCGTTTTCGTTAGCGCGGCAGCTTACTCTTCGCGGTTACGCGTCAGCAGCGCCGGTTTCTCGCTGCGTGGGCGAGTGCTGTTGCTCAGCTCGTCGAGCTGCTCAGCGCTGGGGAAACGATCCAGGCGCGAGCCCTTGTGCACGATGATTGGCTGCTTTTCGCGCGGGTTGCGCACGGCCGCTTCGGCGCGTGGCAGCTCGTCGCGATCCAGCGAGGTGATACGACCGTCCGCCGGTCGGCCACGACCGCCGCCGTTACGGCCTTGACCACCCTGGCCACCTTGACGGCGATTCTTGCCGGGGGTGCCTGGGTTGCCGCCTGCGTTACTGCGCGGCTGCCTGTTGTTGCTGTTGGCTTTCTGGCCCTGGCCTGGAGCCGCGCCATTACCTGCAGCCCCGCCGCCTGGGCGACGACCGCGACCTTGCGGCTTGTTCTGCACCGGTACGTAATCGGCTCGATTGCCGAAATTATCGATTTCGTCGTCGAGGAACTCTTCCGGGTCGCGATCCGGAGGCAATGGTGGAACAGCCGGCGCAGCGCCACGACTCTGGTTGCGAGGCTGCTGGCCACGGCGATTCTGGCCCTGGCCTTGCTGTTGCGGCTTGGCTTTCTGATCCTTGCCGCTGTCCTTGCCCTTGTCTCTGCGACCACCGTTGTTACGCTCGCCCTTGGGCTTGTCGCCGCCCTGGGCGTTCTGCGCCTTGGCCGGCTTCTGCCCGCGCGGCTGGCGCGGTTCGCGGGTTTCCGGGCGCTCGGCCTCGACGGTGCTGGCATCGAAGCCCAGCAGGTCGCCGTCGGGGATCTTCTGCTTGGTCATGCGTTCGATGCTTTTCAGCAGCTTCTCTTCGTCCGGCGCGACCAGCGAGATGGCCTCGCCGCTACGGCCAGCACGGCCAGTACGGCCGATGCGGTGGACGTAGTCTTCCTCGACGTTGGGCAGCTCGAAGTTGACCACGTGCGGCAGTTGGTCGATATCCAGGCCGCGTGCGGCGATATCGGTGGCCACCAGGATGCGTACCTGGTTGGCCTTGAAATCGGCCAGGGCCTTGGTGCGCGCGTTCTGGCTCTTGTTGCCATGGATCGCGGCAGCCGGCAGACCATGCTTGTCGAGGTACTCGGCCAGGCGGTTGGCGCCGTGCTTGGTGCGGGTGAAGACCAGCACCTGTTCCCAGGCGCCCTGGGTGATCAGGTGGGCGAGCAGGGCGCGCTTGTGACTGGAAGCCAGGCGGAACACGCGCTGTTCGATGCGCTCGACCGTGGTGTTTGGCGGCGTGACCTCGATGCGCTCGGGGTTGTGCAGCAGCTTGCCGGCGAGGTCAGTGATGTCCTTGGAGAAGGTCGCCGAGAACAGCAGGTTCTGGCGCTGTGTCGGCAGTTTGGCCAGCACCTTCTTGACGTCATGAATGAAGCCCATGTCGAGCATGCGGTCGGCTTCATCGAGCACGAGGATTTCGACATGAGACAGGTCGATGGCTTTCTGATTGGCCAGGTCGAGCAGGCGACCAGGGCAGGCCACCAGTACGTCGACCCCCTTGGCTAGGGCCTGGACCTGCGGGTTCATGCCAACGCCGCCGAAAATGCAGGCGCTGACGAATTTCAAATCACGGGCATAGACCTTGAAGCTGTCATGCACCTGGGCGGCCAGTTCGCGAGTGGGTGTCAGCACCAGCACGCGAGGTTGTTTCGGGCCGTGACGTTGTTCGCGATCCGGATGACCGCCCGGAAACAGGCGTTCGAGGATCGGCAGGGCGAAACCGCCCGTCTTACCTGTACCCGTCTGGGCCGCCACCATGAGATCGCGACCTTGCAACACGGCGGGAATGGCCCGCTGTTGCACCGGAGTGGGTTGGGTGTAGCCGGCGGACTCGACCGCACGGACTAGAGCCTCGGAGAGACCGAGGGAGGCAAAGGACATGAGCAATCCTGTACTAAGTGAGGGCGTGGCCCTGGGGGTGTAGAGCCTGGCTTGAATCACACGTGGGGGCGTGATCCCGTCCGGTACTGCTGGCTTCTGGGAGCTAGCATCCGGGCGCAAGCCTGGCGGGAAGCCCCGAGTATAACAGAGCTGAAGCCTTGCGCAGCTACCAGCCTGTCGGTTGGTTCACGGCTTGAGCCGATCAGGGTTGGCGTAGCGCTGCTGCAGTTGGGCATAGGCAGGTTCGCGCTTGAAGCGGCGCAGTTCGTCAGCGAAGTCCTTGGCCAGGCTAGCCAGGGCAGGGTCGTGACGCAGCGCGAGGTATAGACGGTCGTGGCCGACCGCCTTGCGGTTGTAGTCGACCTGCTGTTGCAAGCCCATCTGGGTGGTCAGGTAGAGGCCGGCGCGACGGTCATTGATGACCAGATCGACGCGGTGGCGGATCAGCTTGCCCAGATTGGCCTCGTGAGTCGGAGCCTCTTCGCGACTGAACAAGGGCGAATTGCGGAAGGTTTCGTCGTTGTACCAGTAGCCTGGCGAGATGCCGATCACCAGGTCGCGCAGGTCTTTCAGGCTCTCATAGGGGTAGGGGCGGTTACGTGCGTAGAACAGCACCAGTTCGACGTCACTTAGCGGCTCTTCGACGAAGAGCATGCTCGCTTCGCGCTCGGGCAGATGGAAAATATCCAGAATGCCGTCTGCATTGCCTAGTTCCAGCTCCAGCAGGCAGCGCTTCCACGGCAGGAACTGCAGGTCCAGCTTTACCCCCAGGCGCTGCAGCACCTCGCGGGTGATCTCGTAGTCGAGGCCAGCGGCCTGGCCGTCTTCCTCGTAGACGTAGGGCGCCCAGGCATCCGTGACCAGGCGCAGCGTTTCGCCGCGGGCGGCGAAGGCGCAACAGCACAGTAAAAGAGTGGTGATAATCTGGCGCTGGAATAATGACATCGCGCCAGATTAGCGATTTTGCGGGTGCCGTGAAAGTGCGTCTTGCGCAGCCTCAGTCGACTACTCGATAGCAGGGCTCATAGGCACTGCCGCCCGGCAGCTTCATGCGGTGCTGCTCGACGAAGGCCTGCAGCAGGCGATCCAGCGGGCGCATGATGGTGGTTTCACCGCGAATTTCGTAGGGGCCGTGCTCCTCGATCAGGCGGATGCCGTTCTCCTTGACGTTGCCCGCGACGATGCCGGAGAACGCGCGGCGCAGGTTGGCGGCCAGGTGATGCAACGGCTGCTCGCGGGTGAGGTTGAGGCTGGCCATGGCTTCGTGGGTCGGCTCGAACGGGTGCTGGAAGCTTTCGTCGATCTTCAGCAACCAGTTGAAGTGGAAGGCGTCGTTGCGCTCGCGGCGGAACTGGCGCACGGCCTTGATGCCGACGGCCATCTCGCGGGCAACTTCGGCCGGGTCGTTGACGATCATGCGGTAGCGCTGCTGGGCGGCCTCACCGAGGGTCGCTCCAATGAAGTCATGCAGCTGCTGCAGATACGGCCCGGCGCTCTTCGGGCCGGTAAGGATGACCGGGAAGGGCAGGTCCTGGTTGTCCGGGTGGGTGAGGATACCCAGCAGGTAGAGGAACTCTTCGGCAGTGCCGGCGCCGCCGGGGAAGATGATGATGCCGTGGCCGACGCGGACGAAGGCTTCCAGGCGCTTCTCGATGTCCGGCAGGATCACCAGCTCGTTGACGATCGGATTCGGCGCTTCGGCGGCAATGATGCCGGGTTCGGTCAGGCCCAGGTAGCGGCCCTTGAGGTTGCGCTGCTTGGCGTGGCTGATGGTGGCACCCTTCATCGGCCCCTTCATCACGCCCGGGCCGCAGCCGGTGCAGATGTCCAGGCCGCGCAGACCAAGCTCGTGACCGACCTTCTTGGTGTACTTGTATTCCTCGGTGCTGATCGAGTGGCCACCCCAGCACACCACCATCTTCGGCTCCACGCCGCTGCGCAGGGTCTGGGCGTTGCGCAGCAGATGGAAGACGTAATCGGTGATGCCTTCGGAGCTGTCCAGGTCGATGCGCTTGTTCTCCAGCTCGCTCTGCGTGTAGACGATGTCGCGCAGGGCGCTGAACAGCATCTCGCGGGTGCTGGCGATCATCTCGCCATCGACGAAGGCGTCGGCCGGCGCGTTGATCAGCTCCAGGCGGATGCCGCGATCCTGCTGGTGAATCTTCACTTCGAAGTCCGGGTAGGCCTCGAGGATGGTCTTGGCGTTGTCGCTGTGCGAGCCGGTGTTGAGGATCGCCAGTGCGCACTGGCGAAACAGGCGATAAACGCTACCGGAGCCGGTTTCGCGCAGTTGCTGAACTTCGCGCTGCGAGAGGGTTTCCAGGCTGCCCTTGGGGCTGACTGAGGCGTTGATCTTGGTGCGTTTGAGCATGAGGGGCGATCCTTCGGCGGCAAGGCGGGAGGGCGAAGCGAGCAGGCTGCCCAGGGTGGGCAGCCTGTGAGTAAGCGGCCTGCTAACGCTGCAGCTTGAGATTGTTCCAGATGGCCAGGCTGGGGCCAGCCAGGTTCATGCTGTAGAAGTGCAGACCGGGCGCGCCGCCTTGCAGCAGGCGTTCGCACATCTCGGTGATGACCTGTTCGCCGAAGACGCGAATGCTGTCGGCGTCGTCGCCGTAGGCTTCCAGTTGCTTGCGTACCCAGCGTGGGATTTCAGCGCCGCAGGCGTCGGAGAAGCGCGCCAGCTTGCTGTAGTTGGTGATCGGCATGATGCCCGGCACCACCGGAATGTCCACGCCCAGTTTCTGCACGCGCTCGACGAAGTAGAAATAGCTGTCGGCGTTGAAGAAGTACTGGGTGATGGCGCTGTCGGCACCGGCCTTGGCCTTGCGTACGAAGTTGGCGATGTCGTCCTCGAAGTTGCGCGCCTGCGGATGCATCTCCGGGTAGGCGGCGATTTCGATATGGAAGTGATCACCGGTTTCAGTGCGGATAAACTCGACCAGTTCATTGGCGTAGCGCAGCTCGCCGCTGGCCATGCCCATGCCGGATGGCAGGTCGCCGCGCAGGGCAACGATGCGCTTGATGCCGGCATTCTTGTACAGGTTCAGCAGCTCGCGCAGCTCTGCTTTGCTGTCGCCCACGCAGGACAGGTGCGGGGCGGTGGGCACCTTGATCTCGCCATCGAGCTGCAGCACGGTGTTGAGGGTGCGGTCGCGGGTCGAACCGCCGGCGCCGTAAGTGCAGGAGAAGAAATCGGGGTTGTAGGTCGCCAGCTGGCGCGCCACGTCCATCAGTTTTTCATGCCCGGCTTCGGTCTTGGTGGGGAAGAACTCGAAGCTGTAGCGGCGTTCTTGGCTCATAGGGTTTCTAGCCTTGGAGACGTAGGGTGGATGGCGTTTTTCCATCCACCTTGCGGGAAGTCGGCGGTGGATAAGCCAGGGGCTTACCCACCCTACGCATTAGTAGCGGTAAGCGTCCGGCTTGAACGGGCCTTCCACGGTCACGCCGATGTACTCGGCCTGCTGCTTGGTCAGCTGGGTGACCACGCCGCCGAAGCCCTTGACCATTTCCAGCGCCACTTCTTCGTCGAGCTTCTTCGGCAGCACTTCCACGGTCAGGCGCTCGGCCTTCTTCTCGGCCGAGAGATCGGCGAACTTCTGCTCGAACAGGAAGATCTGGGCCAGCACCTGGTTGGCGAACGAGCCGTCCATGATCCGGCTCGGGTGGCCAGTGGCGTTGCCCAGGTTCACCAGACGGCCTTCGGCCAGCAGGATCAGGTAGTCGTCGTTGGTCGGATCGAAGGTACCGGCACCGGTGCGGTGGATCTTGTGCACCTGCGGCTTGACCTCTTCCCACGCCCAGTTCTTGCGCATGAAGGCGGTGTCGATCTCGTTGTCGAAGTGGCCGATGTTGCACACCACGGCGCGCTTCTTCAGGGCCTTGAGCATACCGGCGTCGCACACATTGACGTTGCCGGTGGTGGTGACGATCAGGTCGATCTTGCCCAGCAGTGCAGCGTCGACGCTGGCCTCGGTGCCGTCGTTGATGCCGTTCTTGTACGGCGAAACCAGCTCGAAGCCGTCCATGCAGGCCTGCATGGCGCAGATCGGATCGATCTCGGAAACCTTGACGATCATGCCTTCCTGACGCAGCGACTGCGCCGAGCCCTTGCCTACGTCACCGTAGCCGATGACCAGCGCCTGCTTGCCCGACAGCAGGTGGTCGGTGCCGCGCTTGATGGCGTCGTTGAGGCTGTGACGGCAGCCATACTTGTTGTCGTTCTTGCTCTTGGTGACCGCGTCGTTGACGTTGATCGCCGGGACTTTCAGGGTGCCGGCCTTGAGCATGTCGAGCAGACGGTGCACGCCGGTGGTGGTCTCTTCGGTGACGCCGTGGATGCGCTCGAGCATCTGCGGGTATTTCTTGTGCAGGATCTCGGTCAGGTCACCGCCGTCGTCGAGCACCATGTTGGCGTCCCACGGCTTGCCGTCCTTGAGAATGGTCTGCTCGATGCACCACTCGTACTCTTCTTCGGTCTCGCCCTTCCAGGCGAACACCGGGATACCGGCAGCGGCGATGGCGGCAGCGGCCTGGTCCTGGGTGGAGAAGATGTTGCAGGAGGACCAGCGGACTTCGGCGCCCAGGGCGGTGAGCGTCTCGATCAGCACGCCAGTCTGGATGGTCATGTGGATGCAGCCGAGGATCTTCGCGCCTTTCAGCGGTTGGCTAGCGGCGTACTTGCGGCGCAGGCCCATCAGTGCCGGCATCTCGGATTCGGCGATGATCAGCTCTTTGCGGCCCCAATCGGCCAGGGAAATGTCGGCGACCTTGTAGTCGTTGAAAGCGCTCATGAAAGCTCTCCATTCGTTGTCTGCGAATGGGCGCCGTTGATGCGTATGGTTAACGCCCCATCCGAGCCTGACAGGTTGCCCTGCTGCAGCGCCCCTCGGACAGGTGGCGGGAGCGACCGGAGCTGTGCCGGTCGTTTGAAGCTGGCGGATTATAGCTGCGTGCGGCGTGCAGCCCAAGGCTTTCCGTCGCCCCGTCGGTATCGCCAGTGGTAGCCTTGGCAGGTCTAGTCGCAACGGATCGGCCATGGCCAACCACAAAATCGAAATTCGCCGTCGCAACGTCAAGAAGATTCTCCTGGCCGCTGAAAAGGTCTTCGCCGAGAAAGGCTACGGCGGCACTGCCATGGCCGATATCGCCGAGCAGGCCGAATTGCCGCGTTCGAACCTGCACTATTACTTCAGCACCAAGGACGAGCTGTATCGCGCCGTGCTGCTCGATCTGCTCGAAGTGTGGAAGCAGGATGCCCAGTGCTTCGAGGTATTCGATGACCCGCGCGTGGTATTGAGCAGCTACATTCGCGCCAAGATGAACCACTCGCGCAGTCGGCCGTATGGCTCAAAGGTTTGGGCCAACGAGATTATCCATGGCGCGCCGGTGCTCGGTGTCACCCTCGACGAGGGCCTGTACGACTGGGCGAAGATGAAGGAGGCGAAGATCCGTCAGTGGGTCGAGGGCAAGCGCATCCTGGCTGTCGAGCCGTCGGCGCTGCTCTACATGATCTGGGCCTCGACCCAGCATTACGCCGACTTCAGCCATCAGGTGGCGGTGCTCAACGAGCACCAGGCGCTCTCCGAGCCGCAATTCGAGCGAGCGGTGCAGACGGTGACCAGTGTGATCTTGCGTGGGATCGGGCTGGAGCCGTAATCGCAGTCGCTGCCTGTCGCGGCTAAAGCCCCTCCCACGGTCTTTGTCTTTGCTCACCCCATCGGCTAAAGCAGTGCGTCGCTCTGCCCCTCCAACAAGAGCACTACTATCCCGTGGGAGGGGCTTTAGCCGCGAACTGTTTTAGCCGCGAGCTATTTTCAACTGGCCACGCGGTACGGATTGCGCGGGTCGTGGTTCCAGTCGAGGAAGGGTTTGCCAGTGTCCTGAGTCACCATCTCGATGCAGTCCTGCACCGGGCAGGTGATCTGGCACAGGTTGCAGCCCACGCACTCTGCGTCGATCACCTCGTATTTATGCGTGCCGTCGGCCTGGGGCAGGCTGGCGATGGCCTGGTGCGAGGTGTCTTCGCAGGCGATATGGCAGCGGCCGCAGCCAATGCAGGCGTCCTGGTCGATCCTGGCGATCACCTGGTAGTTGATGTCCAGGTACTTCCAGTCGGTGGTATTGCCCACCGCGCGCCCGGAGAAATCTTGCAGGCTGGCGTAGCCCTGGCTGTCCATCCAGCGCGACAGGCCGTCTTTCATCTCCTCGACGATGCGAAAGCCATGCAGCATGGCCGCCGTACACACCTGCACCGCGCCACAACCCAGCGCCACGAACTCCGCCGCGTCGCGCCAGCTACCAATGCCACCGATACCGCAGATCGGCAGGCCACGGGTTTCCGGATCGCGGGCGATCTCGGCAACCATGTTCAATGCAATGGGTTTGACCGCTGAACCGCAGTAGCCGCCGTGGGTGCTCTGCGTGCCGACGATGGGGAGAGCGACCATGCGCTCCAGGTCGATGCTGGTGATCGAGTTGATGGTGTTGATCAGCGACACCGCATCGGCGCCGCCACGATGGGCGGCGCGTGCCGAGGTGCGAATGTCGGTGATGTTCGGCGTCAGCTTGACGATCACTGGCAGCGAGCAATAGGTCTTGCACCAGCGGGTGACCATCTCCACGTATTCCGGTACCTGGCCGACCGCCGCGCCCATGCCGCGCTCGGGCATGCCGTGGGGGCAGCCGAAGTTCAGCTCGATACCGTCGCAGCCGGTGGCTTCCACCAGTGGCAGGATGGTTTTCCAGGATTCCTCGACGCAGGGCACCATCAAGGACACGATCAGCGCGCGGTCCGGCCAGTCCTTCTTCACCTGGGTGATTTCGCGCAGGTTGATTTCCAGCGAGCGGTCGGTGATCAGTTCGATGTTATTGATCCCGAGGACGCTTCTGTCAGCCCCAAAGTGCGCCGAGTAGCGTGACGACACGTTGACCGCTGCCGGGTCTTCACCGAGGGTCTTCCAGACCACGCCGCCCCAGCCGGCCTCGAAGGCGCGGACCACGTTGTAGGCCTTGTCGGTGGGCGGCGCGCTGGCCAGCCAGAAGGGGTTGGGGGCCTTGATTCCGGCAAATTCGATGGATAGATCGGCCATTTATGCGGCCTCCACATTGAGCATCAGGTGAGAGTGGATGGCCTCGGCGGCCAGCTTGCCGTGCTGCACGGCTTGTACGGTGAGGTCCTGGCCCAGGGCGGTGCAGTCGCCGCCGGCATACACGCCTGGCACGCTGGTTTGCAGCTGGGCGTCGACCCAGATGCGTTCGCCTTCGCGCTTCAGTTCGCGGGCCAGCGGGTCGTTCAGGGCTTGGCCGTCAAAGGCCTGGCCGATGGCGGTGAAGATGGCGTCTGCGGCCAGCTCGAAGGTTTGTCCGGTGCTTTGCAGGCGGCCGTTCTCCAGACGCGTGCGGGCGAAGCGCATGCCGCGCACCTGACCCTGATCGTTCAACAGCACCGCGTCCGGCTGTGCCCAGGTCAGCAGGCGTACCTGATTGGCCTTGGCGATGTCCTGTTCGTGTGCGGTGGCGCCCATTTCCTCGAAGCCCCGGCGATAGACCAGGTTGACGTCGCGGGCACCGAGTTTGCTCATTTGCACCGCCATGTCGATGGCGGTGTTGCCGGCGCCGAGGACGATGCAGCGCTCGGCCACCGGCAGTTGCGTCAGGTCATCGCTCTGCCGTAGTTCGCGGATGTAATCGGTGGCGGCGAGCAGCCCCGGCGCCTCTTCGCCCGGCAGGCCAAGGCGTTTGCTGGCCGCCAGGCCGATGCCGAGAAATACGGCGTCGAACTGCTGGTGCAGCTCGCTGAGGCTGAGGTCGTCGCCCAGTTTGTGGCCATGGCGGATCTCGATGCCGCCGATCTGCAAAAGGAACTCCACTTCGCGTTGGGCGAAGTCGTCGACCAGCTTGTACTTGGCGATGCCGTATTCATTGAGGCCGCCGGCTTTCTCGCGTGCCTCGAAGATCACCACTTCATGACCGTGCATGGCCAGGCGATGAGCGCAGGACAAACCCGCCGGCCCTGCACCGACCACGGCAATGCGCTTGCCGCTGGCCGGGGCGCGCTGGAACGGGTGCTCGCTGAACTGCGCGTTGTCGATGGCATAGCGCTGCAAAGGGCCGATCAGCACGGGCGCGCATTCCTGCGCGTTGTTACGCACGCAGGCTTGCTGGCACAGAATCTCGGTGGGGCAGACGCGGGCGCAGCTGCCGCCGAGGATATTCGCCGAGAGAATCTTCTCGGCCGCGCCCTGAACGTTCTCGTGGCTGATATTGCGGATGAACGAGGGGATGTCGATCTCGCTGGGGCAGGCATTCACGCAGGGTGCGTCGTAGCAATACAGGCAGCGAGCGCTTTCCAGTGCGGCCTGGCGGGCGGTGAGCGGTGGGGCCAGATCGCTGAAACGATCGGCCAGTTCGGCCGCCCCGGCATCCGGTCGCGGCAAATGGCTGAGGGTGTCTATCACGGTTATTGCCTCACGGTTTTGTGGCTTTTATTCGGCAGTTAACAGCGGATAAGCGGCCATCCGGCCTCTGCGGGCCGGTGTGGCGAAGTAGTGGGGTGCCTGTGTAGCGGCTTAGCGCTCGACGGCCGTCGGCCGGCTGTGCTCGGCGCGTTTGCTCAGCAGGTCGAACACTGCCGGGTAGGCCGGGCGCTCGACATAACGGCCGGCGCCGCGTTCGGCGCGCAGGTCGCCATCGACCCAGACCAGCTTGCCGGCGCTGATGGTGTGGCTGGGCACGCCACGCACGGTCTTGCCTTCGAAGATGTTGAAGTCAACCTGCTGGTGATGGGTCTTGGCCGAGATAGTGCGTGTGCCTTGCGGGTCCCACAGGACCAGGTCGGCATCGGCGCCAACCTGCAGCGCGCCCTTGCGCGGGTAGAGATTGAAGATCTTCGCGGTGTTGGTGCTGGTCAGCGCGACGAAGTCAGTCATCGACAGCTTGCCGCTGTTGACGCCTTCATCCCAGAGCACCGCCATACGGTCCTCGATGCCTGCCGTGCCATTGGGGATCTTGCTGAAGTCATCGCGCCCTGCGGCTTTCTGCTCGGCGCAAAAGCAGCAGTGGTCGGTGGCGGTGGTGTGCAGGTTGCCCGACTGCAGGCCACGCCACAGCGCCTCCTGATGCCCACGCGGGCGAAACGGCGGGCTCATTACGTAGCCGGCGGCGGTTTGCCAGTCGGGGTGGCGATACACGCTGTCGTCCAGCAACAGATGGCCGGCCAGCACCTCGCCGTACACCGGCTGACCCTTGGCGCGGGCATAGGTGATTTCGTCCAGGGCTTCCTGGGTCGAGACGTGCACCAGATACAGCGGCGTGCCCAGCGTCTCGGCGATGCGGATGGCACGGCTGGCGGCTTCGCCTTCGACCTGGGAAGGCCGCGACAGCGGGTGCGCTTCCGGCCCGGTTAGGCCCTGAGCCAGGAGTTTCTGTTGCAGGTGATAGACCAGCTCGCCGTTTTCCGCATGCACGGTGGGCACGGCGCCCAGTTCGAGGCAGCGCTCGAAGCTGGCCACCAGGGTGTCGTCGGCGGCCATGATGGCGTTCTTGTAGGCCATGAAATGCTTGAAGCTGTTGACTCCGAACTTTGCCACCAGCTCGCCCATCTCGCGGCTGACCTCGTCGCTCCACCAGGTGATGGCGACGTGGAAACCGTAGTCGGACGCGGACTTCTCCGCCCAACCGCGCCAGGTGTGGAAGGCTTCGAGCAAGGATTGCTGCGGATTGGGAATCACGAAGTCGATGATCGAGGTGGTGCCGCCGGCCAGGCCTGCGGCGGTGCCGCTGAAGAAGTCCTCGCTGGCCACCGTGCCCATGAAGGGCAATTGCATGTGGGTGTGCGGGTCGATGCCGCCGGGCATCAGGTACTGGCCGCTGCCGTCGAGCACCTGGCAGCCGGCCGGGGCGTCGAGATCGTTACCGATGGCCTGGATCAGGCCGTCTGCGCAGAGCACATCGGCGCGGTAGCTTTGCTCATGGGTGACCAGGGTGGCGCCACGGATCAACAGCGACATGGTGGGTTCCTCGCAGGCTGGCCGATGCATGTCGGCTCTTGGCTTTTTGGCGCTGACGAGGGTAGGTGTCTATTCCTGTCAGCGTTGACAGGAATTGAATCTAGTTGCAGTAATTGGATTGGGCAAGATTATTTTTTGATCAATTATTTTATATTTAAGTTATTGAAAGTTAACAATAAAAACTAAAAATCACCAAAATGGGGAGGGCTCTCACCATTTTGACGCACTTGACAGAATGCCAATATGGTCAAGATTTCTCATGGAAAATCAGCCGCTTGTGCCCTGGCATGGCGCGGCCTTGGGCGGCGAAAAAAAATCGCTTGCACCAGTTTGAATCCTGACTGACAGGACAAGCCGTCACGAGTCTGTCGATGGCGTCTGCTGGCGACGCCTGTGGCTTCAGATAAAACGTTTTCAGATCAGATGCTTAATGTGTTCAAGCAGGCAGGATGCAGGCCCAGCCGGGGAATGCGGCACGCTTATTGAGTGGCGCTGCCCCCGTGCTGGCCGGCTACTGAACTCCGGCCATCGAATTAGCCCGATGCGCTAACAATCAGAAAAATACTGGAGAGGCCCATGCAACAGAGCAGATCGGAAGTGACCGAGCGGGAGGGCTTGTATGAGCTGAACGCTGGCAGCGACGTACTCGACAGCCCGCGCTACAACCATGACATCGCCCCGACCAAGGTGCATCAGCGCACCTGGAACAAGTGGCACATCACCGCGCTGTGGGTCGGCATGTCGATCTGTGTGCCCACCTATACCCTGGGCGGTGTGCTCACCGCCTACTTCGGCCTGTCGGTAGGCGAGGCGCTGCTGGCGATCCTGCTGGCCAACGTCGTGGTGTTGATTCCGCTGACCCTCAACGCCTTTGCCGGCACCAAGTACGGTATCCCCTTTCCGGTATTGCTGCGTTCCTCGTTCGGCATACTCGGTTCCAACGTGCCCTGCTTGATCCGCGCCGTGGTGGCCTGCGGCTGGTTCGGCATTCAGACCATGTTCGGCGGCCTGGCGATCCACCTGCTGCTGGGTTCGATCTTCGAGGGCTGGAAGGCGCTCGGTGGCACCGGCGAGGTGATCGGTTTCATGATCTTCTGGGCACTTAACCTGTGGATCGTGCTGCGCGGCGCCGAGTCGATCAAATTGCTGGAAACCTTGTCCGCACCGCTGCTGGTGCTGGTTGGTGCCGGTCTGTTGGTGTGGGCGTTGCCCAACGTGTCGATGAGCGAGTTGCTGGCGCAGCCGGCCAATCGCCCCGAGGGTGCCAGCGTCACCGGTTACTTTCTCGCCGGGCTGACCGCCATGGTCGGCTTCTGGGCCACTCTGTCGCTGAACATCCCTGACTTCAGCCGCTACGCGAAAAGTCAGAAGGACCAGATTCTCGGGCAGATCTTCGGTCTGCCGCTGACCATGTTCCTCTTCGCTGCGCTCGGTGTGGTGATGACCGCCGCCTCGGAAGGTCTGGTGGGGCAGACGGTGGCAGATCCGGTCAGCCTGATCGGCCATATCCAGAGCCCCGGCTGGGTCGCCCTGGCCATGGCGCTGATCATCGTTGCCACGCTGTCGACCAATACGGCGGCGAATATCGTTTCGCCGACCAATGATTTCCAGAACATCGCCCCCAAGCTGATCGACCGCACCAAGGCGGTGATCCTCACCGGCCTGATCGGCCTGGGGCTGATGGGCCATGAGCTGCTGAAAAAGCTAGGGCTGCTGGTCTCCGAGCTGAGCCTGGAGAGCGTGTACTCCAACTGGTTGCTGGGGTACTCCAGCTTGCTCGGGCCGATTGCCGGGATCATGGTGGTCGACTACTTCCTGATCAAGAAACAGCAACTCGACCTGGCCGGGCTGTACCGCGATGACGTCTACCCGGCGTGGAACTGGATCGGTTTCGCCGCCTTCGCCGTGCCGGTGGCGCTGACTCTGCTGTCGCTCGGTAGCAGCGCCTTCAGCTGGTTCTACGACTACGGCTGGTTTACCGGCTCCTTCCTGGGCGGCTTGATCTATTTCGGCTTGTGCAGCCTGCGCAGCGCAAGGCCGGTGGTGGCCAAGGCACCGGTGTAGGAGCGGGCTTGCCCGCGAAGCGATCCAGCAGACGCGTCCCGCGTCACAGACAACCAGAGAGGCCGAGGAAATGACCATGAACACTGCCACCGAGGTTCTGCAATCCAGCCAGCCGCACGTCAACGGTGAGCGCTTGTGGCAATCGCTGATGGAGCTGGCGCAGCTCGGCGCCACCGTCAAAGGCGGCGTTTGTCGCCTGGCGCTGACCGATCTCGACCGCCAGGCGCGCGACCTGTTCGTGCGCTGGTGCGAGGAGGCTGGCTGCACCGTCACTGTCGATGGCGTCGGCAATATCTTCGCTCGCCGCCCCGGACGCAACGCTGCGCTGGCGCCGGTAATGACCGGCAGCCATATCGACACCCAACCCACCGGCGGCAAGTTCGACGGCTGCTTCGGCGTACTGGCCGGCGTCGAGGTGCTGCGCACCCTCAATGACCTGGGCATACAGACCGAAGCGCCGCTGGAGGTGGTGGTGTGGACCAACGAGGAAGGCTCGCGTTTCGCCCCGTGCATGATGGGCTCCGGGGTGTTCGCCGAGAAGTTCACTCTTGAAGAAACCCTGGCCAAACGCGACGCCGAGGGCATCAGTGTCGGCGAGGCGCTGAACGCCATCGGCTACGCCGGGCCCCGGACGGTTAGCGGCCATGCGGTGGGCGCCTATTTCGAGGCGCATATCGAGCAGGGGCCGATTCTCGAAGATCAGGGCAAGACCATCGGCGTGGTGCTCGGTGCGCTCGGGCAGAAGTGGTTCGACCTCACTCTCAAGGGCGTCGAAGCCCACGCCGGGCCGACGCCGATGCACCTGCGCAAGGACGCTCTGGTCGGCGCTGCGGCCGTGGTCGCAGCGGTCAATCGGGTGGCGCTGGAGCATCAACCGCATGCCTGCGGCACGGTCGGTTGCCTGCAGGCCTACCCCGGTTCGCGCAATGTGATTCCCGGTGAGGTGCGCATGACCCTGGACTTCCGCCATCTGCAGCCGGAACGCCTGGATTCGATGATCGAGGCGGTGCGTGGAGTGATCGAGGCGACCTGTGCCAAGCACGGCCTGAGTTTCGAACTGACGCCGACCGCGGACTTCCCGCCGCTGTATTTCGACCAGGGTTGCATCGAGGCGGTGCGCGGTGCGGCCGCCGGGTTGGGCTTGTCGCATATGGATATCGTCAGTGGTGCCGGCCATGACGCGATCTTCCTCGCCGAGCTGGGCCCGGCCGGGATGATTTTCGTGCCGTGCGAGGGAGGCATCAGCCACAACGAAATCGAGAATGCCGCACCGACGGATCTGGCTGCCGGCTGCGCGGTGTTGCTGCGCGCCATGCTCGCGGCCTCCGTGGCGCTGGCAGAGGGCAAGCTGGCGGCATGATTGGCCGAATCGCCATCGACTTGGGCGATGCTGGCCATGGACGCTCTTTACTGGTCGAGACAAGCTGCGCACTCCATTACCAAGCTGCGGAGCTTCCATGACCCTCGCCTACTGGTGCGTGCTGATCGCCATCTTTCTGCCCTATCTGGGTACTGCCACAGCCAAGTTCCTTGGCCCCGGCTACGGGCCGCGCGCCAATCAGGATCCGCGTGCGTTCCTGAGTACCCTGGAGGGCTGGCGCAAGCGCGCCAACAACGCCCAGCTCAACGGCTTCGAGGTAACCCCGGCGTTCGCTGCCGCGGTGATCATCGCCCACCAGGCCGGCGGTGCCGAGCAGGGGCTGCTCGACCAACTGGCCGTGGCATTCATCGTCAGCCGTGTGCTGTATTTCATCTGCTATCTGGCTGGCTGGGGGCCTGTGCGCTCGCTGGTGTGGTTCGCCGGGATGGGGCTGATCGCGGCGCTGTTCGTGGTGTCCGCCTAGTCGATATCTGCAGCTGGCTGTGACGATGAGCTAGAAAGGCGCGTGACTGATCAGTCATTGCGCCGTTCTGGTGCGTTTTATGAGGTCAATCAGCCTGTAGGGCGGCTGGCCGCTGGCCACGTTCTTGCTTGCTCCCGGTTATTTGGCGGGGTCCCCGCCGTCTGCCAGGGAGCCTCTCATGTCCGCCACTGCCTTTTTCGACCGCTTGCTCTGTGCCATCGGCCTGCGCACGCTGAATCAGCAATTTCTGTTTTCCTATGCGCTGATGTTTCTGCTCGCGGTGGTCGCCTCGGTGGCACTGTACCTGAGCATGTCGGTATCGCCGGAGACCATCAATGTTGCCGGCGCGCAGCGCATGCTCAGCCAGAAGATGACCAAGGAGGCGCTGTTGCTGCGTGAAGGCGTCCTGCCTGCAGCGACGCTGGAAGCCACCATGGCGCAGTTCGACGCCGCCCATCGCGACCTGCTGAGTGGCAACGCGGCGCGCAATATCAGTGCCATCGCCGAGCCCAGCGTCCAGGCGCAGATGAACAAGGTCGGTGGTCTCTGGCAGGGCTTTCGTACGCAGTTGCAGCGTGTGGTTGCGGGCGATGCGGCAGTCGACCTCAAGGCCCTGGAGCAGCAGTCGGTCGAGTTGCTGCGCGAGATGAACCAGGCTGTCGGCTTGATGGCGGCGCACGCTGAAGGCAGCCAGCGCCGCCAGATGTGGCTGGCGTTCGGTTGCGTGCTGGGCATTCTGGCGCTGGTGGTGCTGGGCCGTCAGTTCGGCCTGCGCCCGCTGATGCACAACCTCAATGCGGTGGAGGGGGCGCTGACCCGGGTCGGCTCCGGCGACTTCACGCGTAGCCTGGACGGTCGTCAGGGTGACAACGAGATCGGCCGCATCTTCGCCGGCTACAACCGCATGCAGGAGCAGGTGCGTGGCTTGCTGGCGGAGGTCAAGCGCAGCGGCGAGCGTACCGGAGAGCATGTCGGCAATGTGGTCGGCGCCGCCCAGTCGGCGGGCGATGGTGTGCGGCGCCAGTACGAGGATCTCGATCAGGTCGCCACCGCGATGAACGAGATGAGCGCCACCGTGGCTGAGGTGGCGCGTCACGCTGCCCATGCAGCCGAGTCGGCACGCAGTGCCGATGATTGTGCGCAGAGCGGCAAGCAGGTGGTGCAGCGTAGTGCCGCGCAGATCGCCGAACTGGTGGAACAGCTGCAGCGCAGTGGCGAGCAGGTACAGCGCCTGGAGGCCGAAACCGGTGGTGTCGGCAAGGTGCTCGAAGTGATCACCGGCATCGCCGAGCAGACCAATCTGCTGGCGCTCAACGCGGCCATCGAGGCCGCACGCGCCGGTGAGGCAGGGCGTGGCTTCGCCGTGGTCGCCGACGAGGTGCGCACCCTGGCCAGTCGCACCCAGCAATCGACTGGTGAAATCCAGGCGATCATCCAGCGTTTACAGGGCGGTGCGCGTGATGCGGTTCTGGCGATGCAGCGCAGCGCGGCCCTGGCCGACGGCAACCTTCAGCACATTCGTCAGGCCAGTGAGGCGCTGGAGACCATCGTCGGGGCGGTGGATGGCATCAATGTCCTGAACGCGCAGATCGCCACGGCCGCAGAACAGCAGAGCCAGGTGGCGCAGGAGATCGATCAGCGGGTAACGCACATCTCCAGCCTGGCCGAGCGCAGCCAGGGCGAGACCGAGAGCGTGGTGCAGGTCAGTGCGCAGATTCAGGGCGAGGTGCAGCAACTCAACAGCCAACTGGGGCGCTTCCGTACCTGAACCCTGGCTGACCAACGCATACAAACGACAGCTGTTGTGACAAGAGGTCGCTTGGCCCGACCGGGGCGAGCCGCGATACTGGCGGCCCCTTGTCGCCCGGAAGTCGTGTCGATGACCCTGAAGAAACTCCTGCTGCTCACCTGCGTCTGCCTGACCCTGGCCGCCTGTGGAGGGGTCGACCCCAACTCGCCGTTGGGCATGCGTCAGGCAGCGTTCAAGGAGATGCTCAAGGTCAGCGAAGACCTCGGTGGGATGCTGCGCGGCCGCATTCCCTACGATGAATCGGCTTTCATCAGCGGTGCTGGCGAGCTGGAGCGCCTGTCGCACGAGCCCTGGCAGCATTTCCCCGAGGTGGCGGACGACGAGCGCAGCAAGGCCAATGCCGAGGTTTGGCAGCGCCAGGAGCAGTTCCAGAAGATGGCGCGTGATCTGGAGCAGGCTACTGCCGCACTGGTACAGGCCACGACCGCACCGCCGCTACGTCGCTCCGAGCTGGAGCCGGCTGTGCAGGCCGTCGAGGACAGTTGCGAGGCGTGCCACAAGGCGTTTCGCGCTTACTGATCGGCGCGTGCTTCGGCCTCGGCCTGCTGCAGTTCGGCGCGTGCCTCAGCCAGTTTGGCCTGACGCTTGGCGATCTTCTCCTGATCGCCCTTGGCCATGGCTTCACGCAGATCCATCTCGCGCTCCTGCACTTCCTCCCGGGCTTCCTTGACGCTGGCCAGGCGCTCCTTGTGCAGCGAAGCGTCATCACAATGGGCATCGACATTGCCCAGTGCTCGTTGCAGTCCATCCAGCTCTCGCGAGTTGCCGCTCTTGTGCGCTGCGTCGATCTTCTCCTGGAGCACCTGGCGTTTGACGGCGCAGCCGCTATCGCCCTCGGCGGCCAGAAGCGGTGTGGCGTTCAGGTTGGCGGCCAGCAGCAGGCCGAGCAAAGCGGTTTGACGGATCATGGTCTGTCCTCGTGAAGGTCTACTTCGAAGTGACCCTGGTTGTTGCGCGAGGTTCGACCGGATTGAGCCATCTGCTGATCTGGGTCAACCGCGCGGTGAATTTTCCTGCGGCAGGAAACCGACGGTGCCGGCCTCCTGCAGTTGCACGCCCAGGCGCTGAACCTCCGGGTGGCTGAAGAACGCCAACAGGCGCTCGGCGCTGTTCTGGCTCATGCCGGGTTGCTGCATCCACTCGGCGTGGCTGCGAGCCACTAGCGTGGCCCAGTCATCCTTCGCGCCGAGCTGGAAACCGGCTGGTGCCCCGAGCGCCTGCAGCCATTGCTGCAGTGAGCGCTGCTGGGCCTGGGCGAAGGCCTGCTGCAGCTGCGAGGCGCGCCGTGGGCCGATACCGGGCAGCTGTTGCAGGTGTTCGCTATCGAGTGCCAGCCAATCGAGCAGACCCTCCAGTTTCTGCCCCGCCAGTAGCGTGCTCCAGGTGCCCGGTCCCACGCCGGGCAGGTTCAGCCCCTGTTTGCCGGCGAGCCAGTTCAGGCGTGCCTGGAACTGTTGCTGACATTCGCTGCTGAGTCGCCAGCAACTGAGGGCGTGGTATCGATTGGGATCGGGAGCGTGCACTATTGCACGCTCCGGGCTGCGCCAGATCACCTGGTCGAGGCGTGGAATGGTCAGGCCGGCCAGGCGTATCGCCACCTGATCGCCGGGGCGTATGTCCAGCTTCTCCCAGGTTTGCAGCGAGCCGAGAGCGACCCGACTGATGCGCCGCTCGTCGAGGTCGACCGGCTGCAAACGCAGGATCGGCGTGATACGTCCAGTACGGCCGATGCTGAAATCCACCGCCTGCACCACGGCCAGCGCCTGGCCGGCCGGGTATTTCCAGGCAATCGCCCAGTGCGGCGCTTCTGCCTGCCAGCGCGCTCCGGATGGCCGCGTGCCCTGACGCAGGACCACACCATCGCTGGCAAACGGCTGTGGCTGATCGAACCAGCGTTGGCGCCAACTGCGGGCTTCCTTGGCGTTCCGCAGGGGCTGGGTGTAGTGCAGGCTGTCGCCGAAACCCAGTCTCTGCAGGGCTTGCAGGCGCTCAGACATGTTCGCCGGGCCATCCGGCCAATCCCAGACGAACAGGCCGATGGCACTGGCCTGTTGCTGGTCGAGCGTTTGTCGCGCCATCAGACCTGCCGCTTTGCCGCGGGCGCCAACCCCACCGTCGCGGCCTTGCACGTGGCCGTCCAGGCGCCAGTAGAGCTCGCCCTGCAACACGGCATCGAGCGGTTCCTGCAGGCGTGCGGGAATGGCCGGTAGCTGCCGCGCGCGGGCTGTCCAGTCCTGGCCAAGGCGTCCGTCGCCACGGCTGATGGCTTGTCGCAGCACGCCGTCTCGGTAGACCAGGGTGACCGCGACACCGTCGACCTTGGGCTGAATCCACAGATCGTCGCGACTGTTGATCCACTCCGCCACTGCCGCATCGTTGAGCTTGCGCAGGCCGGTCTGCGGCACCGGGTGCGCGATCGTCCCGCTGCTGCCAGCCAGAGGGTCGGCCAATGCCGTGCGGGCAGTCGGAAAGCACCGATGCCAGGATTGCAGGCGCTCGCGGGCCTGGTCATAGATTTCATCAGCCACCAGCGAGCGGCCGTGGTTATGGTAGGCGTCGTCCCACTCGGCTATCTGCTGACTGAGTGCGGCGAGCTCGGAATTGGCGCGACTGGCGGGCCAGTCGGGGCAGGGGGTGGCCTGGGCAGCCAGCGGAAGGAGTAATAGCAGCAGGGCGAGTTTCATCGCGGAGCTTCCTTGCTCAAAGGTACTCACCGAGCCTAGCAGCTGGATGGGTATTCGCTCAGCCTTGGCAGCTAAATCTCGGATATTGTTCGGTTTTTTCTTGTTGCCTGGCTATCTGGGTGATAAATTCGCGCGCCTTTTCAACCCCCAAACAAATGGATTTGCCCGGCGGTGGGCGCATGGACAGCCGGGCCTCAACCCTTAGAGGTCTTCACTGATGCGTATTGTTTCCGTTGCCTGTTTCGCCGCTCTGGCTTTCGCCGCTCTGCCTGCTCACGCTGCCGAGGTCGCCTCGATCCAGGCCAAATGTCAGGAGCAGATGGCTGCCAATCAGGACGGTCTGGCTCAGCTCAAGCAGTTGGCAGCACTGGCTAGCAACGACAAGGCCAATGAAAACCTGGCTGCGCTCGATGGTGGCTTTGAGCGTCTCAGCGCCGAGGCCGATGCTTCCACTCAGGCTGCCGCACCTGACCAGCTGAATGCCACCAAGGATGCACTCAAGGGCCTGAGTTCGATGTTCGGCAAATAAGCCCTCAGGCACGAAAAAGCCCCACCAGATCGCTCTGGCGGGGCTTTTTCATTTTCAGGGGCTTTCTTACAGGCCGGCAGCGGCGCGCAGGTCGGCGGCCTTGTCGGTGCGCTCCCAGGTGAAGGTGGTGAAGCTGTCTTCGCCGACGGTCTTGGACTGCGGGGTGCGGCCGAAGTGGCCGTAGGCAGCGGTGTCCTGGTACATCGGGTGCAGCAGGTCGAGCATCTTGGTGATGGCGTACGGGCGCAGGTCGAACACGTCACGCACCAGTTTGATGATCTTGTCTTCGGCGATCTTGTGGGTGCCGAAGGTATTGATCGAGATGGAGGTCGGCTGGGCCACGCCGATGGCGTAGGACACCTGGATCTCGCAGCGCTCGGCCAGGCCGGCGGCGACAATGTTCTTGGCCACGTAGCGGCCGGCGTAGGCGGCGCTGCGGTCGACCTTGGATGGGTCCTTGCCGGAGAAGGCGCCGCCGCCGTGACGGGCCATGCCGCCGTAGGAGTCGACGATGATCTTGCGTCCGGTCAGGCCACAGTCGCCCACTGGGCCGCCGATCACGAAGTTGCCGGTCGGGTTGATGTGGAACTGGGTGTCCTTGTGCAGCAGTTCGGCCGGCAGGGCGTGCTTGATGATCAACTCCATCACGCCTTCGCGCAGGTCGGCCAGCGAGACGTCCGGGCTGTGCTGGGTGGACAGCACCACGGCGTCGATGCCGACCACTTTGCCGTTCTCGTACTGGCAGGTGACCTGGGACTTGGCGTCCGGGCGCAGCCAGGTCAGCAGACCGGACTTGCGGGCTTCGGCCTGGCGCTCGACCAGGGCGTGGGAGAAGCGGATTGGTGCCGGCATCAGCACGTCGGTTTCGTTGCTGGCGTAGCCGAACATCAGGCCCTGGTCGCCGGCACCCTGATCTTCCGGCTTGGCGCGGTCGACGCCCTGGTTGATGTCCGGGGACTGCTTGCCGATGATGTTGAGCACGCCGCAGGTGGCGCCGTCGAAGCCGACATCGCTGCTGGTGTAGCCGATGTCGCAGATCACGTCACGGACGATCTGCTCCAGATCGACCCAGGCGCTGGTGGTCACTTCGCCGGCGACGATGGCCACACCGGTCTTGACCAGGGTTTCCACGGCCACGCGGGCGTGCTTGTCCTGGGCGATGATGGCGTCGAGCACCGCATCGGAGATCTGGTCGGCGATCTTGTCCGGATGCCCTTCGGACACGGACTCGGAGGTAAACAGGGAATATTCGCTCATCTATCGGTTCCTTTCTTGCCGGAGGCTGAAGGCGCTGTGCGCATCGGGTTTGGCAAAGTGCCGTAATTGAATCTGAAAGCCGTTTTTCAGGCCTATGTAGAGGCTTTCGCCGGGCGTCAGGCCGGCGGCCGTCGCCCAGCGCGCTAGGTCTTCTTGCTCAAAACCGAGCCACAGGTCGCCGCAGGCTTCGCGCGCCCAGCTCTGGTCGTGGCTGCACAGCTCGCTGAGCAGCAGGCTGCCGCCGGAGGCGACCAAGGCGGCCAGCTTGCGAAAGGCTTCGGCCGGCGTGGCGAAGTGGTGCAGCACCATGTTCAGCACCACGCAATCGGCCGTGACTGGCGCGTCCTCTAGCGCATCGGCCAGTTTCAGCTCGACGTTATCCAGGCCCTCGGCGGCGCAGCGTTGGCTGGCCAGTTCGAGCATAGCCGGGCTGTTGTCCAGTGCCGTGACCCGGGCGAAGCGCCGCGCCAGCTCGGGCAGGAAGGCACCATCGCCAGGCCCGATTTCCAGCGCCGTGGCGTCTGGCGCGAAATGCAAGGCGTCGAGCAGGGCCAGCAGGCTGTCGCGGTACTGCGGTAAACCGGCGATCAGATCCTGCTGGGCCTGGAAGCTGGTGGCCATGCGCGCGAAGAAATCGCGGCTGACGGTGGCGCGTTGCAGATGAACGGCGGCAATGCGCGTTTGCACATCGCCAGGCAATGGCAGTTCGTCGATATCGTCCAGCAGGGCGGCGTGCAGGCGGCCATTGGGCAGCGCGCGGCGGTAGAAGATCGCGTTGCCCTCGCGGCGCGTGGCCACCAGGCCGGCCTGGGCCAGCACCTTGAGGTGGTGGCTCATGCCCGACTGGCCAATAGCGAAGATCTGCGCCAGTTCCAGCACGCCGAACGAATCGTTGCTCAGGGTGCGCAGCACGTTCAGGCGCAACGGATCACCGCCGGCCTTGCACAGGGCGGCGAGCTCGTCGCAGGGGTCGAAATCCAACTGGGGTGCGCGCAGGGTCATGGGGGCGCAGTCTAGTCGGTCATTTTTCATACAGCAATACCAATATCAAAAAGTTTTGATATTGGTATTGGGGCTAGCCTGGCGCCTGGCTCAGTTGCAGAAAAGCGGCGGGAGCCGGGCTCAGGCTGGTACCGAGCCGCCACAGCACATGCAGTTCACGCTCGATCTGCAGGTCCTGTACTGCCAAACGCTGCAGTTCGCCGCTGGCCAGTTCACGTTCGACCACCCGCTGCGACAGCCAGGCGATGCCTTGGCCGTCGGCGAGCAGGCGTTTGAGCGCTTCGGTGCTGCCGATGGCCATGCCGGCCTGTGGCTCCAATCCGTTATCGCGATAGGCCTGCTCGATACTGGCGCGAGCTCCGGATCCGGGTTCGCGCATGTACAGCGGGTACGCCTGCAGGTCGCGGGCCTCAAGGCGCTCGGCCCTGGCCAGCGGGTGCAGCGGCGATGCCACCGGAAGCAGGGCATCGCGCGCCAGCAGGCGATGCGCGTAGTCGGCCTGGGCGAACGAGCCTTCGACGAAGCCCAGGCTGATGCGGCCTTCGTCCAGTTGTCGGGTCACGACATCGGTGTTGCTGACTTCCAGGCTGACGAATATCTGCGGATGCAGAGTGCGAAAACGGGTGAGCAGGGGCGGCAGCAGGTAGGCGCCGAGCGTGGCGCTGGCGCCCAGATGCAGCTCGCCCTGCTCCAGTTGGGCGAAGTCACGCAGGTCGCGTTCGGCGGCGCGCTCCAGGGCGAAGATGCGCCGCGCATAGTCGTGCAGACGCAGACCACCTTCGGTCAGTTGCACGCCGCGTGGCTGGCGATCGAACAGGCGCAGGTCGAGGCTGGCTTCGAGGTCGCGAATCTCCCGCGTTACGGCAGGCTGGCTGATGTGCAGGCGCTCGGCGCCGGCGCTGATGCTGCCGGCTTCTGCCACGGCCAGAAAGACCTTGAGATGGTGCAGGTTCATGGTTGATGCATAAATGAAAGGTATGTATCGAATGCTGAATATGTATTTTTCATATGGCAAGCCAATTCTTACCCTTGCGCCATCACTCATGTCACGGGACCACCCGACTCATGCCGCGCCCCTTCAGCCGTTTACCCGAGCCCCTGGCTTTCATTCGCCATTTCACTCCCAGCTGGTTCGCCGTGACCATGGGCACCGGTGTGCTGGCGTTGGTGATCGCTCATCTACCCTGGCCTTTGCCGGGATTGCCGATGCTTGCCGAGGGGCTGTGGTTTGTCGCAGTCGGTCTGTTCGCGCTGTTCAGCCTGCTGTTTCTGCTGCGCCTGGCGCTGTTTCGCGAAACCATCTGGCCGATGTTGCTGCATCCGGTGCAGTCCATGTTCCTTGGCGCCATTCCCATGGGCCTGGCGGTGCTGATCAAGGGCTTGCTGTTATTCGGTGTGCCGCGCTGGGGCGAAGGGATTTACGCGCTGGCCCATGCGCTGTGGTGGCTGGATGCGGCGCTGGCGCTGCTCGGCGCCTTGTTTGTGCCTTATCTGATGTTCACCCGCCAGCATCATGCGCTGGAGAAACTCACCGCGGTCTGGCTGCTACCTATCGTCGCACCGGAGGTCGCCGCCAGCACGGCAGGGGCGCTGGCGCCGCATCTGGCGGCCGAGGCGGCGCAACAGTTGCTGGTCGCCGGTTTCGTGCTCTGGGGATTGTCGCTGTCGCTGGCGTTCTCGCTGATCACTCTGGTGTTGCTGCGCCTGGCCCTGCACAAATTGCCGGATACCGATTTCGCCGCCACCAGCTGGCTGCCGCTGGGGCCGCTGGCTACCGGCTGTCTGGGCTTGCTCAGCATGGGCCAGGCGGCACCGCTGGCTTTTGCCGGTACGCCGCTGGTCAGCGCCGCCGAGCTGGCGCGGGATCTCGGCCTGATCGGCGGCCTGGCCTTGTGGGGCGCTGGGCTGTGGTGGCTGGTGATCGCCACACTGTTCACCCGCCACTACATCCGCGACAACATGCCGTTCAACCTCGGCTGGTGGGGTTTTACCTTTCCGCTGGGGGTATTCGCCCTGGCCACCTTCGAGCTGCAGGCCGTGACCGGTTTGAGCCTGTTCACCTTCATCGGTCTGCTGCTGGCGGTGCAACTGGCGGCGGTCTGGACGCTGGTGTTCAGTCGCACGCTCGCCGGCGTCTGGCATGGCGAGTTGTTTCAGGCACCGTGTCTGGGCGGACCGGGCAGCCCGGCGGTGAGCGTTCTGAGCGAGCAGGCGGGCTGATTTGGTCTCTACGACCATCTGTCATTGCCCCATGGGGGCCGGCTGGGCGAAAATAGGCGTCTTTTTTCGCCCCCTTCATTCAGAAGCAGCCCCCGTAGGAGATTCAGCGATGCCCAGCCGTCGTGAGCGAGCCAATGCCATTCGTGCCCTGAGCATGGATGCCGTGCAGAAAGCCAACAGCGGCCACCCCGGTGCCCCCATGGGTATGGCGGACATCGCCGAAGTGCTGTGGCGCGACTACCTCAAGCACAACCCGAGCAACCCGAACTTCGCCGATCGTGACCGCTTCGTGCTGTCCAACGGTCATGGCTCGATGCTGATCTATTCGCTGCTGCACCTGACTGGTTACGACCTCGGCATCGAAGACCTCAAGCAGTTCCGCCAGCTGCACAGCCGTACCCCGGGCCACCCGGAATACGGTTACACCCCGGGTGTCGAGACCACCACCGGCCCGCTCGGCCAGGGCATCGCCAACGCCGTCGGCTTCGCCATCGCCGAGAAGGTGCTGGGCGCGCAGTTCAACCGTGAAGGCCACAACATCGTCGACCACAACACCTATGTGTTCCTCGGCGACGGCTGCATGATGGAAGGCATTTCCCACGAAGTCTGCTCGCTGGCCGGCACCCTGGGCCTGGGCAAACTGATCGCTTTCTACGACGACAACGGCATCTCCATCGACGGTGAAGTCGAGGGCTGGTTCACCGACGACACGCCGAAGCGCTTCGAAGCCTACGGCTGGCAGGTGATTCGCAACGTCGACGGCCACGACGCCGAAGAGATCAAGATGGCCATCGAGACCGCGCGCAAGAGCGTGGAACAGCCGACCCTGATCTGCTGCAAGACCACCATCGGTTTTGGTTCGCCGAACAAGCAGGGCAAGGAAGAGTGCCACGGTGCGCCGCTGGGCAACGACGAAATCGCCCTGACCCGTGCCGCGCTGGGCTGGAACCATGGCCCGTTCGAAATCCCGGCCGAGATCTACGCCGAGTGGGACGCCAAGGCCGCCGGTGCTGCCGCCGAAGCCGCCTGGAACGACAAGTTCGCCGCTTACGCCGCTGCCCATCCCGAGCTGGCTGCCGAGTTCAAGCGCCGTATCGCCGGTGAACTGCCGGCCGATTTCGCCGAGAAGGCCGCTGCCTACATCAAGGATGTCGCCGAGAAGGGCGAGACCATCGCCAGCCGCAAGGCCAGCCAGAACGCGCTGAATGCCTTCGGCCCGCTGCTGCCGGAGTTCCTTGGTGGTTCGGCCGACCTGGCCGGCTCCAACCTGACCCTGTGGAAGGGCTGCAAGGGCGTCTCCGCTGAAGACGCGTCCGGCAACTACATGTTCTACGGCGTGCGCGAGTTCGGCATGAGCGCGATCATGAACGGTATCGCCCTGCACGGCGGTTTCGTGCCGTACGGCGCGACCTTCCTGATCTTCATGGAATACGCGCGCAACGCCGTGCGCATGTCCGCGCTGATGAAGAAGCGCGTGCTGTACGTGTTCACCCACGACTCCATCGGCCTCGGCGAAGACGGCCCGACCCACCAGCCGATCGAGCAGCTGGCCAGCCTGCGTGGCACGCCGAACCTCGACACCTGGCGCCCGGCCGATGCCGTGGAGTCCGCCGTGGCCTGGAAGTACGCCATCGAGCGCGCCGACGGTCCGAGCGCCCTGGTGTTCAGCCGTCAGAACCTGCCGCACCAGCCGCGTGATGCCCAGCAGCTGGCTGACATCGCGCGCGGTGGCTACGTGCTCAAGGACAGCGTCGGCGAGCCGGAGCTGATCCTGATCGCCACCGGTTCGGAAGTCGGTCTGGCCGTGGCCGCGTACGACAAACTGACCGCCGCCGGACATAAAGTTCGCGTGGTATCGATGCCGTCCACCAGCGTGTTCGACGCTCAGGACGCCGGCTACAAGCAGGACGTGCTGCCGCTGCAGGTCGGTGCGCGCATCGCCATCGAGGCCTCGCACGCCGACTACTGGTACAAGTACGTGGGCCTGGAAGGTCGCATCATCGGCATGACCAGCTTCGGCGAGTCGGCCCCGGCGCCGGCCCTGTTCGAGCACTTCGGCTTCACCGTCGACAACATCGTCGCCACTGCCGAAGAACTGCTGGACGCCTGAGTTGAGAACGACGCTGTAGCGGTGGATCGGGGCGCGTAACTGGCGCCCTGTTCATCCACCGTTACAGCGCCCGGTGGATCGATGAAGCGCGATCCACCCTAGGTTCATACGAGACCTCTTATGTCCAATCGCCCCTATCGTGTCGCCCTCAACGGTTATGGCCGCATCGGCCGTTGCGTGCTGCGCGCGCTGCACGAGCGTGGCAATTCAGCGAGCCTGGAAATCGTCGCGCTGAACGACCTGGCCGATCAGGCCAGCATCGAATATCTGACCCGCTTCGACTCCACCCACGGGCGCTTTCCCGGCGAGGTGAAGGTCGATGGCGACTGCCTGCACATCAACGGCGACTGCGTGAAGGTGCTGCGCCAGAGCGAGCCTGAGGCCATTGACTGGGCAGCGCTGGACATCGATCTGCTGCTCGAGTGCTCCGGGCAGTACGTCACCCGTGCCGAGGCGCAACGCTTCATCGAAGCCGGTGCGCCGCGCGTGCTGCTGTCGCAGCCGATGGCCAGCGAGGCGGATATCGACGCCACCGTGGTTTACGGGGTCAATCAGCAGTGCCTGAGCGGTGCCGAGCGTCTGGTGTCGAATGCGTCCTGTACCACCAACTGCGGCGTTCCGCTGTTGAAACTTCTCGATGAGGTGGTGGGGCTGGAGTACGTCTCCATTACCACCATCCATTCGGCGATGAACGACCAACCAGTGATCGATGCCTATCACCACGAAGACCTGCGCCGTACGCGCTCGGCCTTCCAGTCGGTGATCCCGGTGTCCACTGGTCTGGCGCGGGGTATCGAGCGTCTGCTGCCGGAACTGGCCGGGCGTATCCAGGCCAAGGCCATCCGCGTGCCGACGGTCAACGTCTCGTGCCTGGACATCACCCTGCAGACTGCGCGCGACACCTCCGCAGAAGAGATCAACCGCGTGTTGCGTCAGGCGGCGGAAAGTGGCCCGCTCAAGGGGCTGCTGGCCTACACCGAGCTGCCGCACGCCAGCTGCGACTTCAACCACGACCCGCATTCGGCCATCGTCGATGGCAGCCAGACCCGCGTGTCCGGCCCGCGCCTGGTCAACCTGCTGGCCTGGTTCGACAACGAGTGGGGGTTTGCCAATCGTATGCTCGATGTCGCCGAACATTTTCTCGCTGTATCCACTTCCCCTGTACAACCAGCCTTTGTGAAGGACTGATCCATGACCGTTCTGAAGATGACCGACCTCGACCTCGCTGGTAAGCGCGTGTTGATCCGCGAAGACCTCAACGTCCCGGTGAAGGGCGGTGTGGTCAAGAGCGACGCGCGTATCCTCGCCTCCTTGCCGACCATCAAGCTGGCGCTGGAGAAGGGCGCTGCCGTGCTGGTCTGCTCGCACCTGGGCCGCCCGGAAGAGGGCATCTACAGCGAGGAAGACAGCCTGGCGCCGGTCGCCGCCTACCTGAGCAAGGCGCTCGGCCGCGACGTGCCGCTGGTCAAGGACTATCTCGGTGGTGTCGAGGTCAAGGCCGGCGAGCTGGTGCTGCTGGAGAACGTGCGCTTCAACAAGGGCGAGAAGAAGAACACTGACGAACTGGCCCAGCAGTACGCTGCCCTGTGCGACGTGTTCGTGATGGACGCCTTCGGTACCGCTCACCGCGCCCAGGGTTCGACCCATGGCGTGGCCAAGTTCGCCCAGGTCGCCTGCGCCGGCCCGCTGCTGGCTGCCGAGCTGGATGCGCTGGGCAAGGCCCTGGACAAGCCGGCGCGGCCGATGCTGGCCATCGTCGCCGGCTCCAAGGTGTCGACCAAGCTCGACGTGCTCAACTCCCTGGCCGATATCTGCGACTCGCTGATCGTCGGCGGCGGCATCGCCAACACCTTCCTCGCTGCTGCCGGCCTGCCGGTGGGCAAATCGCTGTACGAGGCTGATCTGGTCGACACCGCCAAGGCCATCGCGGCCAAGGTCAGCGTACCGCTGCCGGTTGACGTGGTGGTGGCCAAGGAATTCGCCGAATCGGCCTCCGCCACCGTCAAGGCGGTCAAGGACGTGGCTGAAGACGACATGATCCTCGACATCGGCCCGCAGACTGCGGCGATGTTTGCCGAGATGCTCAAGGCTTCGCAGACCATCCTGTGGAACGGCCCGGTCGGCGTGTTCGAGTTCGACCAGTTCGGCAACGGCACCAAGGCCCTGGCCTTGGCCATCGCTGAAAGCCCGGCGTTCTCCATTGCTGGCGGTGGCGACACCCTGGCGGCCATCGACAAATACGGCGTGGCCGAGAAGATTTCCTACATTTCCACTGGCGGCGGCGCTTTCCTCGAGTTCGTCGAAGGCAAGGTGCTGCCGGCCGTGCAAGCGCTGGAGCAACGCGCGCAATAAACACCGGCTAGGGTGAGGGAGAGTCCTTCACCCGCCGCGGATTAAACCCTGACGTGAACGGGTGGTCTGTAGAAAACCGGATCATCGTACAAGGAGTCATGTCATGGACAAGTTAGCCGCATTGAGCGTGATTGGTATGTTGCTGGCCGGTTGTGCCGGCGCAGGAAGGGAGGCGGCCTGCGAGGTATTCAGCCCGGCGCAGATCGAAACCCCGACCACTCAGGATGATCAGCGTGTCGAGCAAAGCAGTGGTCAACCCACTGGCGCGGCACCGGAACAGCGTTGCTGACGAGGAGAGGCAATGAGCGGAATCAGACTGGCGGGGCTTGCTGTCGCCGCCACGTTGTTGGCGGCCTGCAGCAGCCAGCCGGCGGCGCCGGAGCAATGGAATCGCTGGGTATGCGACAGCCAGACCGAAGTGCTGTGGCGCTTCGCCAACGGCAGCGTCGACCAGGTGGATGTGCGCCTGGGCGGTGACGACATCGTCTATCGTCTGACTCAGGAGCCGGCAGGATCTGGCGCGCTGTACAGTGACGGGCGTCTGTCCTTCCACACCAAGGGTGAGGAAGGCCTGGTCTACTGGACGGCGACCGATGACCTGATAGGCCGCGGCTGCAAGGCCCCGTAACATCCTCGGCGACGCCGAGACAAGAGCTGTGGGCATGCCCGAGCTTCAGGAAACTTGAACAACGCCTGCCCCTGCGGCAGGCTTGCACGATTAACGACCTCCAAACCGGGAGACAGAAACACCATGGCACTTATCAGCATGCGCCAGATGCTCGACCACGCCGCCGAATTCGGCTACGGCGTGCCGGCCTTCAACGTCAACAACCTCGAGCAGATGCGCGCCATCATGGAAGCCGCCGACAAGACCGATTCGCCGGTCATCGTCCAGGCCTCCGCTGGTGCCCGCAAGTACGCCGGTGCGCCTTTCCTGCGCCACCTGATCCTGGCTGCCATCGAAGAATTCCCGCACATCCCGGTGTGCATGCACCAGGACCACGGCACCAGCCCTGACGTGTGCCAGCGCTCCATCCAGCTGGGCTTTTCCTCGGTGATGATGGACGGCTCGCTCAAGGAAGACGGCAAGACCCCGGCCGACTACGACTACAACGTCCGCGTAACCCAGCAGACCGTGGCCTTCGCCCACGCCTGCGGCGTGTCCGTGGAAGGCGAGCTGGGTTGCCTGGGTAGCCTGGAAACCGGTATGGCCGGTGAAGAAGACGGCGTCGGCGCCGAGGGCGTGCTGGATCACAGCCAACTGCTGACCGACCCGGAGGAAGCCGCTGACTTCGTCAAGCGCACCCAGGTCGATGCCCTGGCGATTGCCATCGGCACCAGCCACGGCGCCTACAAGTTCACCAAGCCGCCGACCGGCGACGTGCTGTCGATCGAGCGTATCAAGGAAATCCACAAGCGCATCCCCAACACCCACCTGGTGATGCACGGTTCTTCCTCCGTGCCGCAGGAATGGCTGAAGGTGATCAACGAGTTCGGCGGTGACATCAAGGAAACCTACGGTGTGCCGGTCGAGGAAATCGTCGAAGGCATCAAGCACGGCGTGCGCAAGGTCAACATCGACACCGACCTGCGTCTGGCCTCCACCGGTGCCATCCGCCGCATGATGGCCGAGCACCCGAGCGAGTTCGACCCGCGCAAGTTCTTCGCCAAGACCATCGTCGCCATGCGTGACATCTGCATCGCTCGCTACGAAGCCTTCGGCACTGCCGGTAACGCCTCCAAGATCAAACCGATCTCCCTGGAAGGTATGTACCAGCGCTATGCCAGCGGCGAGCTGAACGCCAAGGTCAACTGATCCGGCGCGGGCCAACGCCCGCCTGGACCAGCCGAAAGCCGCGACTGCGCAAGCGTCGCGGCTTTTTCATGCCTGGCGTTTGCGGCTCAGGGCGCTGTGCTGAGCAACGCGCGATGCTCGATGCTCAGCTGGTCGAAGCGCGCAGCGCCGGCTTCGGTCTCGTAGCCGGTGTTGTCCTGGGTGTAGACGCCGGCCTTGAAGTACAGCGGTTTGGCCGCCCAGGAGGAGTCCAGGCGGGTGCTCCAGTTGGTCCTGTCGAGCTGGATCGCCAGGGTGCCGTCGGGCTTCAGGTTGATCGCATAGCTGAACGCCTGATTGAGCACGATGCCACTGGCCACGGTTACTGTCTGAATCTCGGCATTCGGCGTCATGCGTACCTTGGCGACAATGTTGCCGCTGGCGGTCTTGGTCTTGTACTGGTACTCCAGCTTGAGCAGCGGCAGCGAGCTCTTGTAGGCATGGATCTGGCCGATGACGATCTTGCCGGTCGACGGCACCTGGCTGACGCTCAGCGCGGCGCGCAGGAAATGGTCGGCGCCGGGGTAGGTCCAGTTGCGCAGGCTGCCGTCGGCGTAGGTCTCGCGCAGTTCGCTGCGCGGATAGCTGGCACTTTCGGTGGTGGTGCCGTTGACCGGTGACCAGAAGAAGATGGCGCCATCTTTGGACTGGAAATAGTGATCCTGATAACCACCGGCCAGAACGCGGGTCTCGATGGTGGTCGCGGGGACGCCGACTGGAATGCTGAGGTTCCACATGGCGAGTTCGATCATGTTCAAAGCTCCTGAAAAACGGAAACTTCAGTCGGGGGCACATCTCATCCAGGAGTCAGTAACGGTTTACTTGGCGTTCCAGCGTGTGACACGCGAGCTAGAAGGGTGGCAGGGCTGCCTGTCACGAGCAGCGAGTGCGCTCGTGGCGCGCTTTATAACGGCAGTCGGGGCGAAAGCGTGACGACCGTATGTCGTTTTATTGGCGCCAATATAAAGTCGTTATCATTGGGCTTTCGATCCCCGCCGTTTTCGATCGCCCCAGGTTTGCCGCAGGTAAAACCCTGTAAAACACCTGGGGCATAACGGTGGGTGGGGTGCGCCATAATTCGCGCACTGTCGTTCCGGGAAACTGCCCCCCATGTCCAGCAAGCCACGTCTGTTGCTCGCTTTCCTCCTCGCCGTGTTGCTGGCCTCGCTGCTTGCCTCGATCTTCCAGACCCAGACCAACCTCGCCGCCTTGCAGGCGCTCGGTGCACCGATGCCGCTGGATGTGCGCGTTGGCACCACCTGCCTCGATCTGCTCGGTTTCGCGCCGACCTTCGCCCTGCTCAGTGCGCTGGGCTTTCTGTTCGCCCTGCCGCTGGCTGCCTGGTTGGCGCGGCGCATGCCGTCGCTACGGTGGCTGATCTTCGTGCTGGCGGGCGCGGCAGCGATCTGGACGGCGCTGGCGCTGGCCAATGCGCTGGCACCGATGCCGACGCTGATCGCCGCCGACCGCAGCCCGTTCGGCACGCTCGGGCTGATGGCCTGCGGCAGCGTCGGTGCGCTGCTGTTCGGTCTGCTCGGTCGGCGGGTGCGCTACCGGGCGCAGCCAACTTCTTCCGATTCTCTGTGACAAGGCGTTGCCCATGTTGAGAAGCACCCGCGCGTTGATGCTCTGCGCCCTGTTCGTCAGTACGCCGCTGCTGGCCCTGGATTACCGCATCGAAACCTTCAGCGAAGGGCTGGAGAATCCCTGGGCCGTGGCCTTCCTGCCGGACGGACGCATGCTGGTCACCGAGCGTGTCGGGCGACTGCGCATCATCGAAGCCGACGGCAGTGTCGATCCCGAGCCGTTGGCGGGCCTGCCCGAGGTCTTCATCGCTGCCCAGGCCGGGCTGATGGAAGTGGCGCTGGACCCGGACTACAGCGACAACCGCTGGCTTTACCTGACCTACGCGCACGGCTCGCTGGAGGCCAACAACACGCGTCTGGCGCGTGCCCGCCTGGTGGATGACGAACTGCACGACTTCGAAGTGCTGTTCACCGCCCAGCCGCTCAAGGCCGGTGCCGCGCATTACGGTGGGCGCATCGCCTTTCTCGCCGACAAGACCCTGGTGCTGACCCTGGGCGACGGTTTCGACTGGCGTGAAGAGGCGCAGAACCCGGCCAACCACCTGGGCAAGATCGTGCGTCTGAACCGTGACGGCAGCGTACCGCAGGACAACCCGCTGATCGGCCAGGACGGCGCGGCGCCGGAGATCTACAGCCTCGGCCACCGCAACGTGCAGGGCATCTTCTTCGATGCCGAGCACAATCGCCTGTACAGCCATGAGCACGGCCCACGCGGGGGTGACGAGCTCAACCTGATCGAGGCCGGCAACAACTATGGCTGGCCGCTGGCGACCTTCGGTATCGATTACACCGGTGCGCGCGTCAGCCCCTACACCGAGCTGCCGGGGCTGACCGCGCCACTGCTGCACTGGACACCCTCGATAGCGCCGTCGAGCCTGACCCTGTATCGCGGCAAGTTGTTCCCCGAGTGGCAGGACGACCTGTTCGCGGCCACCCTGGCCGAGCGCAGCGTACGCCGCATCCGTGTGCGCGACGGCATGCTGGCCGGTGAGGAAATCCTCTTCGAAGAGCTGGGCGAGCGGATTCGCGATGTGCGCAGCGGGCCGGATGGTGCGCTCTATCTGCTCACCGATAACCCAGAGGGGCGTCTGCTGCGTGTGGTGCCCAGCGAGTAATGCCGCATCCGTTACACTGGCGGTCCTGATGAATGTGGGATCGTAGCGTTGAAGTATCTACAGGGTTATCCGGTCGCCTTGCAGCAGCAGGTTCGTCAGCTGATCGCCGATGATCGGCTCGGTGACTACCTGGCGCAGCGCTATCCGGGCCGGCATGAAGTGCAGAGCGACAAGGCGCTGTATGGCTACGTGATGGCGCTCAAGCAGGAACACCTGAAGAACGCGCCGGCTATCGACAAGGTGCTCTACGACAATCGACTCGACCTCACCCACCGCGCGCTGGGCCTGCATACGGCGGTATCGCGGGTGCAGGGCGGCAAGCTCAAGGCGAAGAAGGAAATTCGCGTTGCCTCGCTGTTTCGCGACGCCGCGCCGGCCTTCTTGCAGATGATCGTGGTGCACGAACTGGCACACCTGAAAGAGAGCGAGCACAACAAGGCCTTCTACAAGCTGTGCGACCACATGTTGCCGGGCTATGCGCAGATCGAATTCGACCTGCGCATGTACCTGACCTGGCGCGAGATGAGTTCGTAGGGTGCGCCGCGCGCACCGATGCCTCGGCGATAGGGAAAAACGGTGCGCACGGCGCACCCTACGCGTCCGACCCGGTATTTGATGCCAGGCGCGGTATCAGCCGTGCAGGCGCAGGTTGAGCTGATCGACTACTTCTGCCCAGTCGGCGTCTTCAAGAATTTCTTCGCGCAGCAGCGCGGCCTGCGCCGGCGTCCAGAACGGAGCCTCGGACAGTTTGCAGGCATCTGGCAGTGGTGAATGGGTGCTGATGAAGGCGTTGATGCTGGCGGCATCGTCAGGCAGGCCGAGCTGCTTGAACAGGGCTGGCAGGCTGTGGACTGGATTTTCCATGGTATTGGCTCTCGCTAGGCATGGTGTTCATCGCTAATTACCAACCCTAGCTCAGATAGTTCCGCTTACATGACTGCCAGCACCTCGAAAACCTGCTGCCGACTCCCTACTGGCAGGCTTATCTCGTCGCCGGGCCTCTTGCCGAGCAGCAATTTCCCTAGCGGTGCGGTATTGCCGAGCACCTGGATGGTCTGGTCGGCCAGTCGCAGTTTCATGCTGGCGCCTGGTGGGCCAAGGAACAGCCATTGTTCGTGGCCATCCTCGGTCGCAAGCTGAACCAGCGCGCCGAGCTCGATACCCTGCTCGATATCGAAGGGGCGCGGGCGCAATTGGCGCCAGGTGATCAGGGTCTGGCGCAGTTCTTCGACGCGGCGCGCCTGACCGCTGGCCAGGTAGGCGGCCTCCAGGCCCAGGGTGTCGTACTTGTTCTCGGCGACGTTCTCTTCGTGGGTGGCCGCTTCGTGGGCGCTGAGGGCGGCGAGGCTGGCCTGTTCGAGGTCGGTCTGCAGATGGTTGAGTACGTCTTGCAGCAGCAGATTCTTGTCCATGGTGTGCTATCGGGTTCGAGTTGATGAAGAGACGACGGCCTGACGCTGATCGGGTAGGGCTTCCAAGGCGGCCTTGTGTAGGAGCCCCGCCCCGGGGCGAAGCTTGCAAGTGCGTGTTGCCCTGATTCGCGGCGGGGCGCCGCTCCTACGCATTCGCTGCGTTGATAGTTAACTGACGGGCACTAGGCTGCGGCCCCTGTTCAAAGGTATTGGGTGGCCAGTTGCACGTGGTTGCGACCTTCGGCCTTGGCCCGGTACATGGCGGCATCAGCCAGGCGAATCAGCATGGTGGCATCGTCGGCGCCGCGGCTCAGGGCGATGCCGATGCTGGCGCCGACGCGCACGGCACGATCTTCCAGGTACATCGGCGTATCCAGCCCTTCCAGCAGACGTTTGGCCAGGTCGTGCGCATCTTCGGCCGATTGCACGCTCTCGCAGATCACCACGAACTCGTCACCGCCGAGGCGCGTAGGCAGATCGGTATCGCGCACGTATTGCCGCAGGCGCTGCGCCACTTCGGCCAGTACCAGGTCGCCGTAGCCGTGGCCGTGCTGGTCGTTGATCGGCTTGAAACCGTCCAGGTCGATCAGCATCACGGCGAGCAGTTCGTTGCGGCGTTGGCTGCGCGCCAGTGCCTGCTCCAGGTGTTGCTGCAGGGCGGTGCGGTTGGGCAGGCCGGTCAGTGGGTCCTGCAGGGCCAGCTCACTGAGGCGCTGATTGGCCTGTTCCAGGGCCTGGGTGCGTTCGGTGACGCGCTTGGCGAGGATCTGCTCGTTGAGCTGTAGCGCGGCTTCGCGTTGGCGCTTGAGCTCGTTGAAGCGTGCCGCCAGGGCGAAGGACAGCAGGATCATCTCCAGCCCCGAGCCGATCTGCATGGCGTACAGGGTAATGAAGTTCGACGGAATCAGGGCGAAGTTGCGTAGCGCCAGCAGCACCGCGCCGGTCAGCAGCATCAGCCAGGCCAGGGCGAACAGGCGAGCACCGGGCACTCGGTAGCCAATGCAGACGAAGCTGGTGACCAGCAGCGTCAGGGTGGCGATCAGGCCGGTCAGCGACATCAGCTGCAGCGCGCGCTGCAGTGGCAGCAGCACACTGGCCAAGACGGCCGCACCGATGGCGATGGACAGCATCAGCAGGCCCTTGTCCCAGCGTGGCAGCCACTGGCGGGTGTCAAGAAAGCTGCGCGCAAAAACCACCGACAGCAGCGCCGCCGTCGTCAGGCTGACCGGCAGCATGCGGTTGCTCCAGGGCGCCGCTTCGGACCACAGATACTGCGCGCCAAGACCATTGAGCGACAGCACGCTGAGGGCGAAGGCGAACATGAACAGCACGTAATTGAGGAAAGGCCGCTCGCGTAGGGCGAGAAACAGCAGCAGGTTGTACAGCCCCAAGGCGATCAGCACTCCGAAGTAGATGGCATGCGCCAGGTAGCCGTTCTGGCTGTGCTGCTCGAAATCGCGCGAAGACATCAGTGCGCCGCTGAGGGTCATGCTGCCGCGCGAGTCGGCGCGCAGGTACAGCGTGCGCTGCTCGCCGGGTTGCAGCGCGATCTCGAATACCGGGTTGCGATGGCCGACGCTGCGCTGCGCGTAGGGCACGGTGTCGCCGCTGCGCGACTCGCGCACGCCATCGGCGCCGATGTCGTATAGACGCACCTCGTCCAGCGAGGCGTAATTCAGTTCCAGGCGCCAGACGCGTGTTTGCTGGGCATCCGATTGCAGCGCCAGGCGCAGCCAGATCACCCCCGGCACATAGCCGAAGCTGAGGTCACGGCGGTTCAACGAGGGCTGGAAAGGGGCATCGACAGCGCGAACGTCGTCCAGGCTCAGGGCGCTCTGGGGATCGGCGAGAAAGTCGACCAGGCCGTAGAGATCCTGTGCTGCGCTGCTGTCACCCAGGCGCGTGCTGGCGAGGGTAATCTGGCTGGCCAAAAGCAGACTGCACACCAGCAGCAGACCCGGCAACGAGACCAGGTAGGCGAGGGTGGTGTGTCGGTTGGCTGGCATAGGCAAGGCCTGGGAGCTAGGCGTCGTCAGATAGTGGCAGAAAGCCCCATGAGCCTGCTAGTGGCGATCCTTCTGCAGATGCGCGGCCAAGGTGCGCAGCGGCGCCAGCTGGCGGCAGATCAGCGCCAGTTGCGTCTGCACCAGACGTTGGCGTTCGTCGACGTCGTCGGCAATCTGCTCCAGGCTTTGCGCCAGTGCCTGTTCTTCATCGCTATGGATGGCCAGCGGCTGCTCGCCGCGCAGGCCGGTGGCGATTTCATCGAGGCTGCTCGCCAGCGCTTCGGCCTGTTCCAGCAATTGTGCCTGGGCCGCCTGCGGCAATTGCTCGCCACGATGGGCGCCAAGCCCGGAGAGATAGCTGAGCAAGGTGTGTGACAGCACCAGAAAGCGAAAGCCAAGGTCGGCGTCCTTACGGAAGTGGCCAGGCTCCATCAGCATGTTGCCGAGGGTGGTGGACAGAGCCGCGTCGGCGTTGTGCGCGTTGCGTCGGGCCAGGCGGTAGCCGAGGTCGTCACGCTTGCCGTGTGCGTACTGGGCGATGATCTGCCGCAGGTAGGCGCTGTTGCAGCTCAGTGTGTTCGCCAACATGCGCCCCAGGCGCCGACCCTGCCAGTCCGGCAGGATCAGGAACACCGCCAGCCCGGCCAGCATGCCGCCGAGCAGGGTGTCGACCAGGCGCGGCAGGAACAGGCCATAGCCATCGCCGATCTGGTTGAAGCAGAACAGCACCAGCAGGGTGATCGCCGCCGTGGCCAGGGTGTAGCGCGTGCTGCGTGTGGCGAAGAAGGCGACGCCAGCGACCACGGCGAACAGGGCCTGGATGCGTGGGTCGGGGAACAGGTCGATCAATGCCCAGCCTAACCCCAAGCCGATCAGGGTACCGACGATGCGCTGCACCAGCTTGAGACGCGTGGCGCCGTAGTTCGGCTGACAGACGAACAGGGTGGTCAGCAGAATCCAGTAGCCCTGGGTCGGATGAATCAGGTGCAGCAGGCCGTAACCGGCGGCCAGAGCAATGGACAGGCGCAGCGCGTGGCGAAACAGCAGCGAGGTGGGGGTCAGTTGCTGGCCGATGCGCTCGATGACCTCGCGCAACGAATGCGGTTCGCGATCCAGCAGGCTGCTGTCCTGCTCATCGGCCAGGGCGTCGGGGTTGCTGGCGCTGCCGAGCAGCAGGTCGAGGCTGGCGAGGTTGCCGGCCAGGGCGCCGAGCGAGCGCAGCAGGCGGCGCCAGGCCGGGTTGTTTTGCAGGTGCAGGTGGTCGAGCGAGGCATGCAGGTCTTCCAGGGCCTGGCTGCACAGCTCGCGGTATTCGAACGGCTGGCGCAACTCGATGGCGCTGCCCAGGCGCTGGCAGGCTTCGCCGTGCAGGCGCAGCAAGCGCTGGCAGCGAAACAGCACATCGCTGTGGAAGAAGGCTTCGGCCAGTTCGTTGTAAGGGTAGTGCGACGAGCTGGCGCGTTCGTGAATGTCCTGGGCGAGGAAGTACAGCTTCAGGTAGCGATTGACCTTCGGCGCCGGTCGACCGCCACCGACCCGGTGCAGGATGATCTCCTTGGCCGCGTTGAGTGCGGAGACGACGCGGCCATTCTGCTGGGCCAACTGCAGGCGGCGTTGCTCCACATCCAGCTGGCGCACGGGTTCGAACAGCGCCGCCTTGAGCTTGAGGTACTTGCCCAGTTCGCGAAACAGCCGGGCCAGGGCGAGCTGTACCGGCTGATGGGCGAACAGCGCGTGCCAGATCACCGATAGCAGGCCGTACCAGGCGGCTCCAGCCACCAGCAGCAGCGGCTCCAGCCACAGGCCGGCGACGCCGCCGCGCTGCTCGACGCCGATCATGCTGTACACGGCGAGGATCAGGGTGCCGGAACCCAGGGTGGCGAAGCGTTCACCGAGTGCGCCGAGCATGGTCAGACAAAAGGCGGAAAAGGCCAGGGCGATGACGAACAACCAGGGATAAGGGAAGAGGAATTCCACCGCATAGGCCGCCGCGCTGAAGCAGGCCAGGGTGACCAGCACTGCGCCGAGGCGGCCTTGCCAGCTGTCGTCGGTCTCGGTCAGGGCGCTGGCGATGATGCCGAGAAACAGTGGGATCAGCCCATGCATCCAGCCCTGCCACCCGCATAGCGCCAGGGCTCCGGCCAGGGCGATGAATACCCGCAGGCTGGCGCTGAACTTGTCCAGCGCCCAGAGGCGGCGCAGTGATTGACGGAGGCGAGGGCGGGGCATAGGGAGTCTGGTCGGAAACGATCTGAGCAGCCTACCGGAACTGGTTGGCCGTTGGGTATCTGTCTGCCGGCAATCTGTTTGGCCTGGCGCCTTTTGCGATTTCGTCGTCCGTCTCGCGGAAAAGTCCGCTCCTGCAGCGAGCAACTGCTGGCGCACCCGTACATCCCCTGTAGCACATCCGCCAGCCCTGTCGCGGGACCCGCTGGAGCATGGACTATGCTCAATAAAGGCCCTCCGCCACCTGTCCGGTATCACTGGGGGCCTGGGAGTCGAACGTGTTGCCTGGCTGGTTGCGTCTGTGTCTGTGTGCTCTGATCCTCTGCGGTTCGGTGGGGGCGAGTGCGGCGCCGGGCGCGGTGGTGCGCTTGCAGGTGGATGGGGTGATCGGCCCGGCCAGTGCCGACTACCTGGTACGCGGTCTGGCCAAGGCGGTGGACGAGGGTGCGCAACTGGTGCTGATCGAGATCGACACGCCAGGCGGCCTGGATAGCTCCATGCGCGCCATTATCAAGGCGATCCTTGCCAGCCCGATCCCGGTGGCCAGTTTCGTCGCCCCAGGCGGTGCGCGGGCGGCCAGCGCCGGCACCTACATTCTCTATGCCAGCCATGTCGCTGCCATGGCGCCGGGTACCAACCTCGGCGCCGCCACGCCGGTGGCCATCGGTATGCCGGGCTCGCCGAGCAAACCAGAGGGGGCTGACAAGGGCGAGACGGACAAGCCCGCGCAAGGCGAAAAGGGCTCGGCCGATGCCATGACCGCCAAGCAGGTCAACGATGCGGCCGCCTACATTCGTGGTCTGGCGAATATGCGCGGGCGCAATGCCGAGTGGGCTGAGCAGGCAGTGCGCGAGGCGGTCAGCCTGTCCGCCGAAGAGGCGCTGGAGCAGAAGGTGATCGACTATCTGGCCAAGGACCTGAGCGACTTGCTGCGCCAGTTGGACGGCAAGACCCTGCAAGCTGCAGGCGTCGAAGTCACCCTGGCTACCGCCGGTGCGCCCTTGATCAGCCATGCGCCGGACTGGCGCACTCGCCTGCTGGCGGTGATCACCAACCCCAGCGTGGCGCTGATTCTGATGATGATCGGCGTCTACGGCCTGTTCTTCGAGTTCTCCAACCCGGGCAGCGGCATCGGCGGCGTGCTCGGTGGCATCAGTCTGATCCTCGCCCTCTACGCCCTGCAGTTGCTGCCGGTGAACTACGCCGGGGTGGCGCTGATCCTGCTCGGCATCGCCTTCATCACCGTCGAGGTCTTCCTGCCCAGCTTCGGCGTGCTCGGCATCGGCGGCGTGGTGGCGTTCGTCTTCGGCGCGCTGATCCTGATCGACACCGATGTGCCGGGCTTCGGCATCCCGCTGGCGCTGATCGTCACCCTGGCGCTGACCAGCGCGGGGCTGATCCTGGCCATCCTCGGCATGGCGTTGAAGGCCAGGCGGCGCCAGCAGGTGGCCGGCGACAGCGGCCTGGTCGGCAGCCTGGTGGCGGTCGCCGCGGTGCAGGCCGAGGATCCTTGCAGCGGCTGGGTGGCGCTGCAGGGCGAACGCTGGCAGGTGCAGGGCAGCGAGCCGCTGCGGCCCGGGCAGCGGGTGCGGGTGACGGCACGCCAGGGCGTGCAACTGCAGGTCAGCGCGGTGGATGAACCGCCGCCCCAAGGAGGTCACTGATGGGTTTCGAACTGAGTTTTCTCTCGCTGACGATCATCGTCCTGGCCCTGCTCGCCTCGGCCTTTCGCATCCTGCGCGAGTACGAGCGCGGCGTGGTGTTCCAGCTCGGCCGCTTCTGGCGGGTCAAGGGCCCGGGGCTGATCCTGGTGGTGCCCGGCTTGCAGCAGATGGTGCGGGTGGACCTGCGCACCATAGTGCTGGACGTGCCGACCCAGGACGTGATCTCCCGCGACAACGTCTCGGTCAAGGTCAACGCGGTGGTCTACTTCCGCGTGCTCGACGCGCAGAAGGCGATCATCCAGGTCGAGGATTACCACGTCGCCACCAGCCAGCTGGCGCAGACCACCCTGCGCGCGGTGCTCGGCAAGCACGAGCTGGACGAGATGCTCGCCGAGCGCGAGCGGCTCAACCTCGACATCCAGCAGGTGCTCGACGCGCAGACCGACGCCTGGGGCATCAAGGTGGCCAACGTCGAGATCAAGCACGTCGACCTCGACGAGTCGATGATCCGCGCCATCGCCAAGCAGGCCGAGGCCGAGCGCGAGCGGCGGGCCAAGGTGATCCACGCCGAGGGCGAGCTGCAGGCCTCGGAAAAGCTCATGCAGGCCGCCGAGATGCTCGGCCGCCAGTCCGGCGCCATGCAGCTGCGCTATATGCAGACGCTGAGCAATATCGCCAGTGACAAGAGCTCGACCATCGTCTTTCCGCTGCCGGTGGAGTTGTTGCGCGGCATCGTCGATCTGAAGGAGCCCAAGGCTTGAATTTAGAACTGATCGGTTCTAAATTTAGCGCATGACGACACGTGGACGCCCCAAGAGCTTCTGCCCGGACCGGGCCCTGGAAAACGCCATGCAGCTGTTCTGGCAACGCGGTTATGAAGCCGCGTCGCTGCAGGACCTGCAGGCGGCCACCGGGTTGTCCAAGAGCAGCCTGTATCAAACCTACCCGAGCAAGCAGGCCTGGTTCGTCGCTGCCTTCAGCCGCTACGTAGCGCAGCGCCGAGCCTTGTTGCTGGAGCAGCTTGACGCCAGTGCCTCGCCGCTCGCTTTCATCCGCGAGCGCCTGCTCAGTGTGCTCGAAGATGATGGCCCTGACGGCGTGCCGCGTGGCTGCATGCTGGTCAACGTGGCCAATGAATTCTCCTTGTCGGAGCCGGCGCTGGTGCCGGTTCTGCGACAGGCCACCGCGGGTATCTGCCAGGTCTTCGAACAGGCGCTCGAACGCGCCGTGGCCTGCGGGGAGTTGAGCAACGGCAGGGACCTCGCGGCTCGCGCCAGTTATCTGCAATGTGTGATGAGCGGGCTGCGCACCCAGGTGAAATCCGCAGTGCCTGCGGATTCGATCCGCGCCACCGTTACAGTGGTGATGACCAGCCTGGACTGCACCTGAGCAATCCGGCGCTGGTCTTTGTTCGCTTGATTCTGGACTGATCGGTTTTTAATGGGGGTGATATGCGGGAATTGTTCGAGTTATGCGGCGCCGATCCTGAGCTGGTGTTCTCGCCTTACTGCTGGCGCGTACGTCTGGCGCTGGCGCACAAGGGACTGGACTGGCAGAGCCGGCCGACACGTTTCACTGACAAGGATTTGATCGCTTTTTCCGGACAGAAACTGGTGCCGGTGCTGATCGACGAAGGTGAAACGGTGCATGACAGTCTGGCGATCTTCGCCCACCTCGATCAGCGTTATCCACAACGTCCCTTGCTCGGTGGCGCGCTGGCTGCCGAGCGCGCCCGCCTGGTCGAGCGCCTGAGCTTTCATATGGTGCGTGTGCCGCTGTTGAAGTTGCTGATTCCGCGGGTCTGGCAGGTGATCGACCCGGCCGACCGCGAGTATTTCCGCAGTAGCCGGGAGAAGGCGCTGGGCATGAGCCTGGAGGCGTTCGCCGATCCGCAGGGCGGTGAGCGGTTGTTCCGTGAAGGCGTGGCGCCGCTGGAAATGTGGCTGCGTGATCAGCCCTTCCTCGAAGGCCATGCCCCTGGCGGTTGTGACTACCTGCTGGCTGGCATGTTGTTCTGGGCCTGGTGCCTGGGCGCGCAACCCTGGGCCGAGGATTCGGCGCTGGGCGCCTGGTTCGCGCGCATCCTGCAGACGTATGAAGCGACTCACGGCCCGGTCAAGCGGGCCGCGATCCACGTGGAGGAAAACCAATGATCGACCTGTACTACTGGACCACGCCCAACGGCCACAAGGTCAGCATCTTTCTCGAGGAGGCCGGGCTCGACTACCGCATCGTTCCGGTGCATATCGGCAAGGGCGAGCAGTTCGCGCCGGAGTTTCTCAAGATCGCACCGAACAACCGCATTCCGGCCATCGTCGATCATGCGCCGGCCGATGGCGGTGAGCCCATCGCCCTGTTCGAGTCCGGGGCGATTCTCGAGTACCTGGCCGACAAGAGCGGGCAGTTCCTGCCGCGCGAGACACGCGCGCGTTTCACCGTGCTGCAGTGGCTGTACTGGCAGATGGGCGGCGTTGGCCCGATGGCAGGGCAGAACCATCACTTCGTGCGCTACGCGCCGGAGCCGATTCCGTATGCCATCGACCGCTACGTGAAGGAAACCGCGCGCCTCTACGGCGTGCTGGACCACCAGCTGGCCGAGCGCGACTACGTGGCGGGCGATTATTCCATCGCCGACATGGCCATCTACCCCTGGGCCAAACTGTGGAAGATGCAGCAGCAGAAACTGGAGGACTTCCCCAACATGGCTGCCTGGCTCGAACGCATCGATGCACGCCCTGCGGTGCAGCGTGCCTACGCGCTGGTAGAACAGGTGAACGCCGATCCGCAGGCCTTGCTCACCGCAGAGGCGCGGCGCCTGCTGTTCGGGCAGTGACGGACGGACGAAATTTCTCGTGGAATTTCCTGTGAGCTGGCTCACGCTTTCCTAGACTTCAGACTGTTGGCCCGCAATGGTTGGAGATGGTTATGCGAATCGGCGTACCCAAGGAAATCAAGAACCACGAGTACCGAGTCGGCCTCACGCCACAGTCGGTGGCCGAGCTGACGGCGCTCGGCCATGAGGTCTGGATCGAGACCCATGCCGGTGCCGCTGTCGGTTTCGCCGACGAGGATTACCTCGAGGCGGGCGCACAGATCGCCAGCAGTTCGTCCGAGGTGTTCCAGCAGGGGCAGTTGATCGTCAAGGTCAAGGAGCCTCTGGCGGTGGAGCGCGCCAGGTTGCGAGCCCACCACACGCTGTTCACCTACCTGCACCTGGCGCCGGATCGGGCGCAGACCGAAGAGCTGATGGCCGGCGGTGCCACCTGCATCGCCTACGAGACGGTGACCGATGCGCAGGGCCGCCTGCCTTTGTTGGCGCCGATGTCGGAAGTGGCCGGGCGCATGTCGATCCAGGCCGGCGCCGGCTGCCTGGAAAAGGCCCGCGGCGGACGTGGCGTATTGCTGGGTGGCGTACCAGGTGTGGCGCCGGGCAAGGTGGTGATTCTCGGCGGCGGCGTGGTCGGCAGTCATGCCCTGGCCATGGCAGTCGGCCTCGGTGCCGATGTCACGGTGTTGGACAAGAGCGTCGACGCGCTACGCCGGCTCGATGCCCAGTACGGCAATCGCATCACCACGCTCTACTCCACTCGCGCAGCGGTGCGCGAGCAGGTGTTGGCGGCCGATCTGGTGATTGGTGGGGTGCTGATTCCCGGAGCTGCCGCGCCCAAGCTGATCACTGCGGACATGGTGCGGCAGATGAAGGCCGGCGCTGTGTTGGTGGATGTCGCCATCGACCAGGGCGGATGCGCCGAGACTTCCCGCGCCACTACCCATGCCGAGCCAACCTATGTGGTCGATGATGTGGTGCACTATTGCGTGGCCAACATGCCCGGCGCGGTGGCACGCACCTCGACCCTGGCGCTGAACAACGCCACCTTGCCGTTCGTCGTGGCGCTCGCCCAGAAGGGCACACGCCGCGCCTTGCAGGATGACCTGCACCTGCTGAACGGGCTCAACGTGGCCAGGGGCGTGATCACCTGCGGCAGCGTGGCAGAGGCCCACGGCCTGCCCTTTCAATCGGCCGCAGGGGTGCTGGAACATCTGTCATAGCGTGTCGCGGGGCCGCCTGGGCCGCGCGCTACGGAGGAAAAAGACCATGTCCAGCCGTCGTCATCTCCTCTTCGCCGCTGGCGGCGCGTTGCTGGTCAGCCCGGCACTGGCGCTGGCCGAGCGGTTGCTGACGCCGCGCCAGACGCTGGGCCCCTTCTACCCCGACCAACTACCGCTGGACCGCGACAACGACCTGGTGCGAGTCGACGGTCAGGCCGCAGAGGCGCGCGGAATTCGCGTGCAACTGCACGGTTCGATCCTCGATGCGGGCGGCCGGCCACTGGCGGGGGCGCTGGTGGAAATCTGGCAAGTGGATGCCAACGGTATCTATCTGCACAGTCGCGGCGGTGACCGCCAGAGGCTCGACCCCGGGTTCCAGGGGTATGGCCGTTTCACTACGGCTGCCGATGGGCGCTACCGTTTTCGCACCATCCGCCCGGTGCCCTATCCCGGCCGTACACCGCATATCCATCTGGCGGTGACCCTGCCCGGCATGCCGCGTTTCGCCACGCAGTGTTATGTGCACGGCGAGCCGCTCAATCAGCGCGATGGCCTGCTCAACGCCATCCGCGACCCACGCTTGCGCGAACTGCTGGTCGTGCCCTTCGTGCCGGTGAGCGGGCAGAGCGACGAGCAGGTCGCTCGCTTCGATGTGGTGCTCGGCATCACCCCAAGCTCGTGAATGGCGGATTACAGCGGCCAGATCCACAGCAGCATGGGCACACTGACCAGCACCACGAGGATTTCCAGTGGCAGGCCCAGGCGCCAATAGTCGCCGAAGCGGAAACCACCAGGGCTGAGGATCAGGGTGTTGTTCTGGTGGCCAATGGGCGTGAGGAACGAGCAGGAGGCGCCGATGGCCACGGCCATCAGCAGCGAGTCCGGGCTGACGCCGAGCTGGCTGGCGGCGCTCAGCGCGATGGGACACATCACAGCTGCAGTCGCCGCGTTGTTCATGAAATCCGACAGGGTCATGGTCACCACCAGCAACAGGGTCAGGGTGATGATGGCGTTGCCCTGTGCCAGATTCTCCATCAGCAGGCGTGCCAGCAGATCGGCTGCGCCCGTGGCGGACATCGCACCGGCCACCGGAATCAAAGCCCCGAGCAACACGATCACCGGCCAGTCGATGGACTCGTAGACGGCGCGCAGCGGCACCAGACGCAGCAGCATGTAGGCCAGTACGCCACAGGCGAAGGCGATCGCGGCCGAGAGCAGGCCGAAGGCGGCGGCAGCGATGGCTAGGAGCATGATGCCGAGCGCGAGATTGGCCTGCCGCGGATCGGGAATGTTGATGGCGCGTGCGGCCAACGGCACGCAGTCATAGTCGCTGGCGAACTCGCCGATATCCTCGGCGCTGCCCTGCATCAGCAACACGTCACCGCTCTGGATCAGGGTCGAGCGCAGGCGCTTGATCGAGCGATGGCTCTGCCTGGAGATAGCCAGCAGGTTGATGGAATAGCGGCTGCGCAAACGGGTGCTGCTGGCAGAGCGACCGATCAGTGACGAGTCGGGCTTGACCAGCAGTTCCTGCATGGCGCGGTCTTCGTCATTGCTGGCTTTCTTCTCGGTTTCACCCTCCTTGTCCTCTTTCTGTTCGGCCTCCTTGGCTTCGCGCTCGGCCTCCAGCAACAGGTCCAGCTGGCCGAGTACTTCACCCAGTTCCTGCGGGTCGGCCTCGATCACCAGCACATCATCAGCCTGCAGTACACGCCGCGGGTTGGGCGCAGTCAGGCGCAGCTTGTTACGCACCATGGCCACCACTTGGGCGTCGGCCTCGTCGAGCAACTGCTCGATTTCGCGCAGGGTCTTGCCCTGGGCCTTGCCGCCTGCCTTGACCCGCGCCTCAGTCAGGTAATGGCCGGTGTCGAAGCTGGCGGCGTTACCCACTTCGCGCTTGGGAACCAGACGCCAGCCGAGCAGGGCGATGAACAGCACGCCGGCCAGTGCCACGGCGACACCGACCGGGCTGAAGTCGAACATGGCGAAGGGACCGCTGCCATGCTGGGCGCGAAAACTGGAGACGATCAGGTTCGGCGGTGTACCGATCAGCGTGGTCATGCCGCCGAGGATGGTGCCGAAGGCCAGCGGCATCAGCACGCGCCCCGGCGGCAGCTCCAGGCGTGCAGCAATCTGCAGGGCGATGGGCATCAGCAGGGCGAGGGCGCCGACGTTGTTCATGAATGCCGAGAGCAGCGCGCCCAGGCCGGTCAATGCGGCGATGGAAAGCAGCACGCCAGCGCCGCTGGGCAGCAGTCGTTGGGCCAGTCGACTGACCGCCCCCGTGCGCTGCAAACCATGGCTGAGCACCAGTACGCAGGCGACGGTGATCACCGCCGGGTGACCGAAACCTGCAAAGGCCTCGCGCTCGGGCACCAGACCAACGATCACGCACGCCAACAGCGCGCCCAGCGCTACCACGTCATGGCGCCAGCGGCCCCAGATGAACAAGCCCATGCTGGCAACGAGAATGACGAAAATCAGGCCTTGTTCGAGAGTCATGAAGCGGCGTCGTCCCTGTGATTGCAGCGTTGCATCTGCTGTTCATAGCAGAGTCTGCGCCGCGTCGGCAGTTCCCGCTGCACCGTCAAATGGGGCGCAATATTTTAGCCTCAGACGTATTGCGCGGCGGCGTAGCCCGACGCCCAGGCCCACTGGAAGTTGAAGCCACCCAGGTGGCCAGTGACGTCGAGCACTTCGCCGATGAAATACAACCCCGGTACCTTGAGCGACTCCAGGGTCTTGGATGACACCTCATCAGTATTCACCCCGCCCAGGGTCACTTCCGCCGTGCGGTAGCCTTCGGTGCCGGCCGGCACCAATTGCCAGTCGGACAGGCGCTCGGCAATCGTCTTGAGCTCACCGGGCGTGTACTGTTTGAGCGGCTTGTTGCTGAACCAGCTGTCGACCAGCAGGGTCGCCATCTTCTTGGTGAACAGTTCGGCCAGCAGGGTTTTCAGCTCGCTGTTGCCACGCTCGCGCTGCTGGGTAGCGAGCCATTCGGGCAGATCGATATGTGGCAGCAAGTCGATGTGCACGGTATCGCCCGGCTGCCAGTAGGAGGATATCTGCAGGATCGCCGGGCCGGATAGGCCGCGGTGGGTGAAGAGGATGTTCTCGACGAAACTCTGGCCATTGCAGCTCACCCTGCAGTCCTCCACCGAGGTGCCGGAAAGCTCCGTGCACAGCGTCTTGAGCTGCGGGTCGGTGATGGTGAAAGGCACCAGCCCGGCGCGGGTCGGCAGCAATTCGTGACCGAATTGCCTGGCCACCTGATAGCCGAAGCCGGTGGCGCCGAGGGTCGGGATCGACAGCCCGCCGGTGGCGATCACCAGTGACTGGCAGGCCACTTCGCCGAGGTCGCTTTGCAGCAGGAAGCCGCCTGCGGTTTTTTCGATGCTGTGTACTGCCGTGTCCAGGCGAATCTGTGCCCCGGCCTCGGCACATTCGGCCAGCAGCAATTCGAGGATGTCGCTGGACTTGTTATCGCAGAACAGCTGGCCAAGCTTCTTCTCGTGGTAGGGCACGCCGTGCTTGGCCACCAGGCCGATGAAGTCCCACTGGGTGAAGCGCGCCAGGGCGGACTTGCAGAAGTGCGGGTTGCCGGAAAGGAAGTTGTTCGGCTCGCAGTACAGGTTGGTGAAGTTGCAGCGCCCACCACCGGACATGAGGATCTTCTTGCCGGCCTTGTTGGCATGGTCGAGCACCAGCACGCGGCGGCCACGGGCTGCGGCGGTGGCTGCGCACATCAGGCCGGCGGCGCCTGCGCCGATGATCAGTACGTCGGTTTGCAACACGAAATGTCCTCAGGTGAATCGCTGACGCAGCCAGCGCTGCGCGAAAACCGCTGAAGTTTACCCGAAGCCGCTCTGGGCCGACGCTTCTGTCGCGGTGTGGCTGGCAAGCGTATAACGCCCGTCTGACTGTCTCAGATATGAGACAGTGACGAGTGGCGTTGTGCCTGCTATCACTAGAACTGATCATTTCGGATGGATCGCCACCAATGCCCGCAGTGCGTGCCTGGCTATTGCTCTTGCTGCTGTCGCCGGCACTGGCCTCGGCCGAGCTGTTGCGCCTGGTGGCCGACCCCTGGCCGCCGTTCAATGATCAACGGTTGCCCGGCAAAGGTCTGGCCAGTGATCTGGTGGAGCAGGCGCTCACCCGTGCCGGCTACACCACCAGCTACGTGGAGGTGCCCTGGGAGCGTGCGGTGCTGGGGCTCAAGCGTGGCGATTACGATGTACTGATCAACGCCTGGTACAGCGCTGATCGCAGCGAGTATGGCTATTTCTCCCAGCCCTATCTGGTCAACCGTATCCGCTTCATGCGGCGCAAAGGGAGCGACATTCAGTTCGAGACCCTGGCCGATCTCTACCCGCACAACATCGCGGTGGTCAGGGGCTATGCCTATTCCAGGGAGTTCGACAGCGATCCGCAGCTGCTCAAGGTTGGTGTCGGCAGTTTCGAAATCGCCGCGCGGATGCTGCATGCCGGGCGCGTGCAGCTGGCGCTGGAGGATGAGCTGGTCGCGCGCCACCTGCTCGCTAACAAGCTGAGTGCCATCCGCGATGAACTGGAGTTCCTGCCGCAGCCCTTGAGTGAGAACGGCCTGCACATCCTGGTGCGGCGCAGTCTGGCCCAGCATCGCGACATTGCCAGGCGTTTCGATGCGGCGATTCAGGCCATGAGCGACGACGGCAGTTATGCCGCGACGCTGCAGCGCCACAGCCCCTGATCAGGCCAGTACGGTGCGGGCACGGCCCTGTTGCTTGGCCCGGTACAGGCGAATGTCGGCTTCATGCAGCAGGCTTTCCAGGTCCTCGGGTTCACCCTGATAGAGGCCTGCGCTGAACGATAGCGCGGGCGCGCCGACAGCGTAATGCAGGCCGGCGCATTGCCGGCGCAGTTTATCCAGTGCCTGAGCCACATGATCCGCGCCATGCAGGGTCAGCAGGGCAAATTCCTCACCGCCCAGGCGACCCAGCAGCATGTCGGGGAAGGCATTGCTCATCGCCCGGGCGAACACCACCAGGGCGCTGTCGCCGCTGGCATGACCGAAGCCGTCGTTGATCTGCTTGAAGTGGTCGAGATCGAGCATCGCCACGCTGACCTCGCGACTTTCCCGTTGCGCCTTCTGCAGTATCTGCATGCCTTGTTCGTAGAAGGCGCGGCGGTTGTTCAGGCCGGTCAGGGCATCGAACTGCGCGGCCTTCTTCAGTGCGCGCAACAGGTCGCGTCGCTCCAGGGTCGACATTACCCGGCAGTTCAGTTCTTCAGGGCAGAAGGGCTTGCGCAGGAAATCGTCAGCACCGTGCTTGATGAACTGCGCACTGAGCGAGCCCTTAGGGTCGGCGGACACGCCGATGATGATCAGGTCATTGAGGCGCAGTTTCTGGCGCAGCAGCTTGACCAGCTCGAAACCGCTGACGCCGGGCATGGCATGGTCGAGCACCAGCAGGTCGATATCTGGATGCTCATTGAGCTGGCGTAGGGTCTCCTTGCCGTCGCTGGCCTCGATGATCTGGTAGTGATGTGGCTCGAGGATGTGGCGAATGTAGTGACGCTGCGCCGCAGAGTCGTCGGCGATGAGAATCTTGATATGGCTGTTGTGATCGAGCCGGTGCAGCAGGCGGAAGGCGTACTCGTAGGAATGCTGGCTTTCCTTGAGTACGTAGTCGACCACGCCTTTCATCAGCAGATCGTCACGGCGCTGTTCGTTGTAGCTGCCACTGAGCACGATGCACGGCAGGTGGTAGCGCATCACCAGATCGACGCTTTCGCCGTCCGGTGCGTCCGGCAGGTGCAGGTCGACGATGGCGGCGAAGAACAGCGCCGCAGAGGTCTCCAGCATGACTTCCGCTTCTGCCAGTGAGGCACAGAAGATCGGTTCCAGATCGGTTTCCTGACGGAACAGATGCTCGAGGATCTTCAGTACCAGTGGGCTGTCTTCAATGACCAGAATATTGCGCATGGGTGACTCCGGCCCAGGCCGTTTGATTCTTTATATCAGCCTTACAATAGACGCACACGCAGCGTTCTACCCTTGATCTTGCCTTCAGTGAGGCGCTTGAGCGCCTGGCGGGCTACGTCGCGTTCGACGGCGACATAGGCCTGGTAGTCGAACAGGGCGATCTTGCCGACCTGGCTACCGGGCAGCCCGGCGTCGCCGGTCAGGGCACCAAGGATATCGCCGGGGCGTAGTTTGTCCTTGCGTCCGGCGCCGATGCACAGGGTGTGCATCGGCGGCAGCAGCGGCTCACCCGTCGCCTTGGCCGCGGGCAATGGGTACCAGGCCAGTTCCTTGCCTTGCAGGGTTTCGATGGCCTGGGCGCGACCGGCTTCGGCCGGGGCCACCAGGCTCAGTGCCAGGCCTTTCTCGCCAGCGCGACCACTGCGGCCGATGCGATGGATATGCACCTCGGCATCACGCGACAGCTCGACGTTGATCACCATTTCCAGACCGGCGATATCCAGGCCGCGTGCTGCGACGTCGGTGGCCACCAGCACGCTGAGGCTGCGATTGGCGAACAGCGCGAGAATCTGATCGCGATCACGCTGTTCCAGATCGCCATGCAGCGCGGCGGCGGAAATCTTCTCGGCCTCCAGCTGTGCGGCCAGTTCGTCGCACTGTTGGCGCGTGGCGCAGAAGGCCACCGTCGGTTGCTTGCGGAAATGCCGCAGCAGGGTGCTGACCGCTTCCATACGTTGGCTCGGCGCTATTTCGTAGAAGCGCTGCTCGATCTGCCCGTCGTCGTGCTGCGCCTCCACTTCGACCCGCTCCGGGCTACGCAAGAAACGTGCGGCAAGCTGTTCGATGGCGGGCGGATAGGTGGCGGAGAACAGCAGAGTCTGACGGCGTGCCGGGGTCTGCTCGATGATTTCGCTGATGCTGTCGATGAAGCCCATGTCGAGCATGCGGTCGGCTTCGTCGAGTACCAGGGTATTGAGCCCATCGACTTTCAGCGTGCCTTTGCGCAGATGCTCCTGCACTCGTCCCGGCGTGCCGACAATCACGTGCGCACCATGCTCGAGCGAGCCGATCTGCGGGCCGAAAGGCACACCGCCGCAGAGGGTAAGCACCTTGATGTTGTCGGCAGCACGGGCCAGGCGGCGGATTTCCTTGGCCACCTGATCGGCCAGTTCGCGTGTCGGGCACAGCACCATGGCCTGGCAGCCGAAATAGCGCGGGTTGAGCGGATGCAGCAGGCCGATGCCGAAGGCGGCGGTCTTGCCGCTGCCGGTCTTGGCCTGGGCGATCAGGTCGCGGCCCTTGAGAATCAGCGGCAGGCTGGCGGCCTGGATGGGCGTCATCTCGGCATAGCCGATGGCGGCGAGATTGGCCTGCATGGCGGTAGAAATGGGCAGGCTGGCGAAGGCAGTAGCGGTCACGGCAAGAGCTCGGGGGTGAAGAAACAGGCCGGCAGTGTAGCAGGCCCGCTCATTCGTCCGCTGAAACCTCGATATTGCGCCCGCTACGGCCATCTTTCGTGTCCAGTTGCAGGAAGATCGCCGCCGCCAGCATCGACAGCAGGCCAACGCACAGATAGGTCGCCTGGAACGCCTCCAGCACATGGCCGTTGTCGCCCAGCTCGCGGCTGAAACCGCTGAGCAGCGCCGCCGCCGATGCAACGCCAAGGCCCATCGCCAGCTGTACCACCACCGACAGAAGGCTGTTACCGCTGCTGGCGTCGCGGTTGTCCAGGTCGATCAGCGTTACCGTGTTCATCGCGGTGAACTGCAGCGAGTTGCAGGCGCCGATCAGGCTCAGCTGGATGATCAGCTGCAAGGTCGAGGTTTGTGCGTCGACCAGGGCCAGGCTGGCGATCAGGGCGCCGAGCAGCAGGGTGTTGCTGGTGAGGATGTTGCGGTAGCCGAGGCGCTCGATCAGCGGCCTGGCCAGGGGCTTGGCTGCCATCGCCGCCAGTGCCAGCGGAATCAGGCTCATGCCGGCCTGGGCCGGCGAATAGCCCATCGCCAGTTGCAGCAGCAGCGGCGTGAGAAAAGGTAGCGCGCCGCTGCCGAGGCGGGCGAACAGGTTGCCGATGATGCCCACGGCGAAACTGCGGGTGTGGAACAGCTTGGGTGCGAACAATGGCTGCTCGATGCGCCCGGCGCGTAGCCAGTAGGCGGCCAGGCAGGCCATGCCGCCGAGCAACAGCAGCACCACGCGCATGGTCGGCAGGTGCAGTTCGCCGAGCCCTTCCAGGGCTACGGTGATCAGCAGCATGGCGGCGCCGAACAGCAGAAAACCGACGGTATCGAAGCGGCTGCGCTCAGGGCCGCGCAGGTCGGGCATATGGCGCAATGCTGCCCAGCAGCCGAGTAGTCCCACTGGCAGGTTGATCAGGAAGATCCAGTGCCAGCTGGCCACTTCCACCAACCAGCCACCGAGGCTCGGGCCGATCAGCGGGCCGAGCAGGCCGGGCAGGGTGATGAAGCTCATGATCCGTACCAGCTCCGAGCGCGGATAGGCGCGCAGCACCACCAGTCGCCCGACCGGCATCATCAGCGCGCCGCCCAGGCCCTGGATGACCCGTGCGCCGATCAGCATGCTCAGCGACTCCGACAGTGCGCAGAGCAGCGAGCCGAGGCTGAACAGGGCGATGGCGCCGAAGAAGATGCGCCGCGTGCCGAAGCGGTCGGCGATCCAGCCCGATGCCGGGATCAGCAGGGCCACGGTAAGCATGTAGGCGATCACCACCGACTGCATGCGCAATGGATTTTCGCCGAGGTCGGCGGCCATGGCCGGTAATGCGGTGTTGAGGATGGTGCCATCCAGCGTCTGCATGAAGAAGGCGATGGCGACTATCCAGGGCAGCAGGCGGGCGGTTCTGGGGTCGAGCAGGGTGGGGTTGGTCATGCTGTTCTCATGGTCTGTGCGCTCCACTCTAGGCCGCCGATCGAGCCCGGGCAACTGCGGGTTGCCAACGTGTAAGCAGGTGTCCGAGGTGGTGCTACGCTGGGGTGACTGGCACATCGCCCCGCAAGGGCTAAGGACGGCGTCATGCGCTGGTTGACTCTGTGGCTTTCGCTGGCTTGCCAGTCGCTGCTGGCGGCCGAGTGGTTCCCTTATCCGGTACGTGCCGATGGCCGCATGCTGGATTACCGGCCTTTGCCAGCGGCCAGCCAGCCCTGGCGTATCTGTGCGCTGCTGCCCCATGGCAAGGATCGCTACTGGTGGGGCGTGGCCTGGGGGCTGGATCAGGAAGCCAGACGTCTTGGCGTGCGCCTGGGGATCTACGAAGCCGGTGGCTACGAGCATGCCGATGTGCAAGTGGAGCAGTTCGGGCATTGTGTAGCCGAGGGCGCCGATGCCTTCGTCGTGGCCAGTATCAACACCTATGACCTGTGCAGCGCAGCAGAAGTGCAGATCAAGGCCGGTCGGCCGGTCATCGATCTGGTCAATCGCCTGGAATGCCCGGGGCTCAGCGCGCATTCGCGGGTCGACTTCGCCGACATGACGCGTGCCACGCTCAAGTATCTGGTACGTGTCAGTGAAGGGCGGCCGATTCAGGTCGGCTGGCTACCCGGCCCGGCCGATGCTGGCTGGGTGCAGGATGCCGAGCGCGGCCTGCGTGATGCCTTGCCTGGCACCAGGGTGACCCTGGCCCATGGTGGTTATGCCCCAGTGGATCGCAGTAGTCAGGCGCAGTTGACGCGGGAGCTGCTCAAGCAGCATCCACGTCTCGATTATCTGATCGCCAATGCCGAAGCCGCGGCCTTCGCCGCGCAGTTGGTGCGCAATATCGGTTCTGAGACGCAGGTGTTGTCGTTCTATGCCACCGAGCGGGTGCTGGAGCAGATTCGCGAGGGGCAGGTACTGGCTGCACCCACCGACTCACCGGTGATTCAGGCGCGCATCGCCCTGGACCTGGCCGTTCGTGGCCTGCAGGGCGAAAAGCTGCCGCAACTGGTGAGCCCGCAGATCGAAATGCTCGACGCCGACTCACTGGATCGTTTCGACCTCGGCCGGCTGATGCCGCCCGAGGGCCACTGGATGATCCGCCAGGAATTACCCGACTAACCTGTCTTGCTGGCTGCGCAGCGGCGTACCACGCACCGGGCGTTCGCCCGCGACGAAATAGGGCGCATTGCTGCGCGGCAATGGCTGGCGCCCGCGAATCCGATCCGCGATCTTCTCGGCGATCATGATGGTGGTGGCGTTGAGGTTGCCGGTGATGATCTCCGGCATGATCGACGCATCCACTACGCGCAAACCCTGCAGGCCGTGCACGCGGCCCTGACCATCGACCACCGCCATGTCGTCCTCGCCCATCTTGCACGAGCAGGACGGGTGGAAAGCCGTTTCCGCATGCTCGCGAATGAAGGCATCCAGCTCGGCGTCGCTCTGCACATGCTCGCCAGGACTGATTTCACGCCCACGGTAAGGATCGAGTGCCGGCTGCGCCATGATCTCGCGGGTCAGGCGTATGCCGTCGCGGAATTCCTGCCAGTCCTGATCGGCGCTCATGTAGTTGAAGAGGATGCTCGGGTGCTGGCGCGGGTCTTTCGACTTGAGCTGGATACGCCCGCGGCTGGGCGAGCGCATCGAGCCGACGTGAGCCTGGAAGCCATGCTCGTTGACCGCGTTGCTGCCGTTGTAGTTGATCGCCACCGGCAGGAAGTGGAACTGGATGTTGGGCCAGGCGAACTCCGGGCGCGTGCGGATGAAACCGCCGGCCTCGAACTGGTTGCTGGCGCCGATACCGTTGCCGGCGAACAGCCATTGCGCGCCGATGCCGGGCTGGTTGAGCAGCTTGAGTGCCGGGTACAGCGACACTGGCTGGGTGCAGGCGTACTGCAGGTACATCTCCAGGTGGTCCTGCAGGTTCTGGCCGACGCCAGGCAGTTCGTGTACCAGCGCGATGTCCAGCTCGCGCAGCAGCGCGGCGGGGCCGACGCCGGAGCGCTGCAGGATCTGCGGCGAGGCGATGGCGCCGGCGCATAGCAGCACTTCGCGGCGAGCACGGGCTTCGGTGGCATCGTTGGCGTTGCCGATCAGGTAGCTGACGCCACTGGCGCGCTTGCCATCGAAGAGGATGCGGTCGGTGGTGGCGTGGGTGATGATGGTCAGGTTCGGCCGTGCCCGTGCCTGGTCCAGATAGCCACGCGCGGTGCTGGCGCGGCGGCCTTCCGGGGTCACGGTGCGGTCCATCGGGCCGAAGCCTTCCTGCTGATAGCCGTTGAGATCATCGGTGCGCGGATAGCCGGCCTGCACGCCGGCCTCGACCATGGCGTGGAACAACGGGTTGTTACCGGCCTTGGGCGTGGTCACACTGACCGGGCCGTCACCGCCGTGGTAATCGTTGGGGCCGATGTCGCGGCTTTCCGCCTTGCGGAAGTAGGGCAGGCAGTCGAGATAGGTCCAGTCTTCCAGGCCTTTGGCCGTGGCCCAGTTGTCGAAGTCCAGCGCGTTGCCGCGGATGTAGCACATGCCGTTGATCAGGGATGAGCCGCCCAGGCCCTTGCCGCGTCCGCATTCCATGCGGCGGTTGTTCATGTACGGCTCGGGGTCGGTCTCGTAGGCCCAGTTGTAGCGCCGGCCCTGCAGCGGGAAGGCCAGGGCGGCAGGCATTTGGGTACGAAAGTCGAGGCGGTAGTCGGGGCCGCCGGCTTCCAGCAGCAGTACGCTGACGTCTGCGTCTTCGGTCAGCCGGGTGGCCAGGACGTTACCGGCCGAACCGGCGCCGATGATGATGTAGTCGAATTCCTGGGTCATGGCTCCTCCTGTTGCCCGGCTGTGATCCGGGAAAACGCGGTGACTGTTCCCGGATTGCATCCGGGTTACGGGGCGGTGATTCAATTCGTGGGCGGGCCGGGCGGCGAACCGCTTTAGCCGCGAAATGGGTCGCGGCTGAAGCCCCTCCCACAGACACCGGTGCTTAGAACACCGAGCTGTAGCCGCCGAGTTCGACCTGCACCGACTTGATGCGGGTGTAGTGGCCGAGGGTGACCAGGCCGTTCTCGCGGCCGACACCGGACTGCTTGTAGCCGCCAACCGGCATTTCGGCTGGCGACTCGCCCCAGGTGTTGATCCAGCAGATGCCGGCTTCCAGCTTGTGGATCACCCGGTGTGCGCGGTTGAGGTCGCGCGTCACCACGCCTGCGGCCAGGCCGTAGTCGGTGTCGTTGGCGCGGCGGATCACTTCCTCTTCGCTGTCGTAGATGAGGATGCTCATTACCGGGCCGAAGATTTCCTCGCGCACGATGGTCATGTCGTCCCGGCAGTCGGTGAATACGGTCGGCGCGACGTAGGCGCCCTTGGCGTACTCACCGTCGCTGACGCGCGCGCCGCCGATCAGCAGGCGTGCACCCTCGCTGCGGCCCTTCTCGATGTAGCCGAGCACGCTGTCCATGTGCGCGTAGCTCACCAGCGGGCCGAAATTGGTGGCGTCATCCAGCGGATCGCCGAGGCGGATGCGTTTGACTCGCTCCAGTACCTTGGCCTCGAAGCGCGCCTGCAGCATGCGCGGCACGAACACCCGGGTGCCGTTGGTGCAGACCTGGCCGGAGCTGTAGAAGTTGGCCATCACCGCGATGTCGGCGGCGCGGTCCAGGTCGGCGTCCTCGAAGACGATCAGCGGCGACTTGCCGCCCAGCTCCATGGTCACTTCCTTGAGGCTGGAGCTGGAGGCGCTGGCCATGACTTTCTTGCCGGTGACGGTGCCGCCAGTGAAGGACACCTTCTCGATGCCCGGGTGCTCGGTCAGCCACTGACCGACTTCACGACCACTGCCGGTGAGCACGTTGAACACGCCGGCTGGCAGGCCGGCCTCGGTATAGATCTCGGCCAGTTTCAGTGCGGTCAGCGAGGTGACTTCGCTGGGTTTGAAGATCATTGCGTTGCCGGCAGCCAGGGCCGGTGCGGATTTCCACAGAGCGATCTGGATTGGGTAGTTCCAGGCGCCGATACCGGCGACCACGCCCAGTGGCTCGCGGCGGGTGTAGACGAAGGAGGTTTCGCGCAGCGGGATCTGCTCGCCCTCGATGGCCGGGATCAGGCCGGCGTAGTACTCCAGCACGTCGGCGCCGGTGACGATGTCGACGTAGCGGGTTTCCGACAGTGGCTTGCCGGTGTCGAGGGTCTCCAGTTCAGCCAGTTCATCGTTGCGCGCACGGAGGATGTCCACCGCCTTGCGCAGGATGCGCGAGCGCTGCATGGCGCTCATCGCCGCCCACACCTTCTGCCCTTCGGCTGCGCTGGCCACGGCCCGGTCAACGTCGGCCTGGCTGGCGCGTTGCACCTTGGCCAGCACCTCGCCGGTGGCCGGGTTGATGCTGTCGAAGGTTTCTCCACTGCTGGCGGCGACGTACTGGCCACCGATGTAGAGCTGCTGTTCGGCGAAACGGGGCATGGGCTGTCCTCTGCACTTGGCAATCTGCTTGGAGAACAGCCTATTTTATTTAAATTGAACGATCAATCAATAAAAACGACCCGGCGTGACCAAAAGCGACATGGCGGGCGCCACTTGTCCTTGGCGCCGCTTCGGCTGTGTGCAATTTCCGTTCGGGACGTTTGGGGATGCGGGGGAGGCCGGTGCGCACGGCCAAGGTGGCCCCGCGACACCCTACGAGGCGTTGCCCGCAGCCCGTAGATTGGCCTGGGTGGGCTGTAGGGTGGGCTTCAGCCCACCAAACTCAAAAATGGACCACCGCCCCCGATGCGCCTTCGCGACAGGCTAGCGGGCTTTGTTCAACTGCAGGTCGAGGTAGTCGTAGGCGATGCGGCGTGCCTGTTCGGTGTCGAAGGCTTCGCCGGACAGTGCGCCGCGCAGCCACAGGCCGTCGATCAGCGAGGCCAGGCCGCGGGCGGCGAAGCGTGCCTGATCTAGCGGTAGCACGCGATGGAACTGGCCGCACAGGTTGGAATAGAGACGGTGGTCGTTGACCCGCTGCAGGCGGCGCAGGGCAGGCTGGTGCATGCTGCTGGCCCAGAACGCCAGCCAGGTCTTCATCGCTGGACCGCTGACCTGGCTGTCGTCGAAGTTGCCGTCGATCATCGCCTTCAGATGGGCACGCGGGCTGTCCTCGCGCAGTGCGCGACGGCGTGCGCCCACCGCATCGCTGAGCGCCTGCATCAGGTGACGCATGGTGGCTTCGAGCAGGCCGTTCTTGTCGTTGAAGTAGTGGCTGATGATGCCATTGGAGACCCCGGCCAGGCGGGCGATATAGGCGATGCTGGCATCGGCCATACCAACCTGGTCGACGGCTTCCAGGGTGGCGGCAATCAACTGCGAACGACGAATGGGCTGCATGCCGACCTTGGGCATGGGTGTCTCCAGCGGGGGAAGTTGGGCCGGAGTCTAGGCGGATTTTGATCGTTCGATCAATCAAACGAGGTGGGAGAGTGGGGGCGTGGCGCCGATTCCGCAGGGCGTCGCGGGGCCACCTTGGCCATGCGCACCGCCTTATCCTCGGTAACCGTGGCGCGCACGTGGCCTCGCAAAACGACGAAGCGGGCCAGAGGCCCGCTTCGATGGCGTGCAGCGAGTGCGGCTTACTTCAGCCAGCTTTCCACGCGCTCCGGGTTGGCAGCGATCCAGTCCTTGGCGGCCTGGTCCGGCTTGGCGCCTTCGCGGATGGCCAGCATCACCGCGCCGACTTCTTCACCGCTCCAGGAAATCTTGCTGAGGAAGGCGGCAGCGTCGGCGGCCTTGCCCTTCAGCTCAGGATTGGCCACGGTGTCGACACGCTCGTCGTCGCCGAAGACTTTCTTCGGATCTTCGAGGAAGCGCAGTTTCCACTTGGCGAACATCCAGTGCGGAATCCAGCCGGTGACCACGATCGGCTTCTGCGCTTTCTCGGCGCGGGTCAGGGCGGTGGCCATGGCCGGGCCCGAGCTCGGCATCAGCTTGATGCTGGCCAGGTTGTATTCTTTGATGGCGTCTTCGGTGCGGCGCATCACGCCGGCACCGGCGTCGATGCCGGTAATCTTGCCGTCGAAGTCCTTGGCGTATTTCTCCAGATCCTCGATGGTCTTGGCTTCGACGTAGTCCGGCACGATCAGGCCGATCTTGGCGCCGGAGTAGTTGGTACCGAGGATTTCCACCTTGTCCTTGAGCTTCTCGAAATACTCGCCATGAGTGGCCGGCAGCCAGGCGGAGAGGGTGGCATCGAGGTCGCCACGGGCCACGCCTTGCCACATGATGGCGGGTTCGACCGGCTTCAGTTCGACCGTGTAGCCGAGTTTGCTTTGCAGGATTTCACCGGCGACATGGGTGACGGCGACGCTGTCGTCCCAGCCGTTGACGTAGCCGATCTTCAGGGTAGGTTTGTCGGCGGCCAGGGCGCTGCCCATGCCGATGGCCAGGGCGGCAGCGCCGAGGCAGAGGTGTTTGAAAACGCGCATATTTGTTGTGCTCCATCAGTGAGTGGCAGTTGCAAGATCGTTGACTGGCTCGTTCTCATTGCGGGCCTTGCGAATCCGTGTTGCGCAGCAGATTGCCGGTTCGCGGGCAAAGCCTCCCCGTCACGGCCAGAAAGCAGCCGCTAGTGGTTTACGAGGAGGTTTCCGGGCTCGAACCCTGAGGTTCGAGCCCGAATCGGGTCGTGGCCTGTTACAGCCCGACGTGTTTCTTCACGGCGGCAACGCCGTCCTGACCGTCAAAGGTGGTCACGCCGCTCAGCCACTGGTCGAGGATCGCCGGGTTGGCCTTGATCCACTCCTTGGCGACGTTCTGCGGGTTTTCCTTCTCCAGCACCTTTTCCATCAGCTGGCTTTCGATATCGACGGTGAACTGCAGGTTGTTCAGCAGCTTGCCGACGTTGGCGCAGCGCGCCTCGTAATCCGGCGGTACCACGGTGTAGACCTTGGCCGCACCGTAGTCAGGGCCGAACACGTCGTCACCACCGGACAGGTAGGTGATGTCGTGCTGAGTATTCATCGGGTGTGGCGCCCAGCCGAGGAAAACCACCGGCTCTTTCTTCTTGATTGCCCGCGATACCTGCACCAGCATGCCGGCTTCGCTGGACTCGACCATGCGGAAGCCGCCGAGGTCGAACTGGTTGTTCTTGATCATGCCGTCGATCAGCAGGTTGCCATCGTTACCCGGCTCGATGCCGTAGATCTTGCCGCCCAGCTGATCCTTGAACTTGGCGATGTCCTGGAAGCTCTTCAGGCCGGCTTCGGCCGCGTAGGTCGGCACGGCCAGGGTGTACTTGGCACCCTCGAGGTTGGCCTTGGGCAGTACCTTGACGCCATCGTCCTTGAGGAATGGCTCGATCACCGCGTCCATCGACGGCGCCCAATAGCCGAGGAACACATCGACCTGGCCGCTCTTCACGCCGGTGAAGGCGATGGGTACCGAGGCCATGATCTTGCGCGGCTGGTAGCCCAGACCTTCAACCAGGGTCATGGCCACACCCGTGGTGGCGGCGATGTCGGCCCAGCCAATCTCGGCGAAACGCACCTGCTTGCAGCTCGCCGGCTCCGCGGCCATGGCGCCCTGCATCAGTGCGCAGGACAGCAGGCCGATGGCGGCAGTGGTCTTGATCATTTTCATCTGCGGTTCCCTGTGAAGTGAAAAAATGTTTACTGGCGCTGCAGCTTGCCGCTGAACCAGGCAAAGATGCCGCCGCGGGCGGTCTGCTTGGTGCCGAAGCTTTCAGTGATGCGGTCGAGAATGATCGCCAGCAGCACCACGGCCATGCCGCTTTCGAAGCCTAGCCCGATGTCCAGGCGCTGGATACTCGCCAGTACATCGTTACCCAGGCCACCGGCGCCGACCATCGAGGCGATGATCACCATCGACAGGGCCATCATGATGGTCTGGTTGACCCCGGCCATGATCGACGGCATGGCGTTGGGCAGTTGTACCTTGAACAGCAGCTGGCGGCTGGTGCAGCCGAAGGACTGGCCGGCCTCGACGATTTCCTTGTTCACCTGGCGAATGCCCAGGCTGGTCAGGCGCACCGCCGGCGGCATGGCGAAGATCACCGTGGCGATGATGCCGGGCACGCGGCCAAGGCCGAAGAGCATGGCCGCCGGAATCAGGTAGACGAACGCCGGCATGGTCTGCATGAAGTCGAGGATCGGCCGGATGATGGTCGCCACGCGCTCGCTCTTGGCCGCCCAGATGCCCAGCGGGATGCCCAGCAGCAGGCTGATCAGCGTCGAGGAGAAGGTCAGACCGAGGGTGACCACGGTCTGTTCCCAGAACCCGGTCATGACGATCAGGATGAACGCCACGGCGGTGAATACCGCGAAGCGTGCGCCGATGCGCCACAGACCGAGGGCGACGAAGATGGCGATCAGCAGCCAGGCCGGCGGCAGCATGAGCAAGGCTTCGATGCCTTCGGAGAAACCGCTGACCAGTTTGCCGATGCTGTCGAAGGCACCGCTGTAGTTGTCCAGCAGGTGCTGGACGACGTCGTTGACCCAGCTACCCAGGTCGAGTTTCTTGTCACTCATGGGATTCCCCCTGCAGTCGGGTCAGCAGACGGCCCTTGCTGATAGCGCCGCAGTAATGGCCTTCGGCGTCCACCACCGGGATCGGACCTTCGTTGTCCACCAGGCGCGTGATGACGTGTTCCAGCGGCATGTCCTCGGGTACCGGCACCACCTGCTTGAGCGCATCCGCTTCGAGTGGTCTGGGCTCGTCGCCGTCGACCATCAGGGCGATCTTCTCCAGGCTGATGGAGCCCTGGAAATGGTTGTCCTCGTCGACGATGAACGCGTAGTGCTTGTCCAGCGCCTGCAGTTCCTTGCAGATCTTCGCCGCGTCCGGCGCCCTGCCGTTGTGCACGTAGGTCGGCACGCTGTCGGCCTTGAGCTGGCCGGCGGTGAGGTAGCGGCTGGTGTCCACGGTGTCGAAGAAGTTGCGCACGTACTCGTTGGCCGGCTTCTCGATCAGCTCCTGCGGGGTGCCGACCTGGATCAGCTTGCCGCCTTCCATGATGCCGATGCGGGTACCGATGCGCATGGCTTCTTCGATGTCGTGGGAGACGAAGATGATGGTGCGGCGATGGGTCTTCTGCAGCTCCAGCAGCACGTCCTGCATCTCGCGGCGCTTGAGCGGGTCGAGGGCGGAGAACGCCTCGTCCATGATGATCATCGACGGGTTGACCGTCAGCGCGCGGGCCAGGCCTACACGTTGCTGCATGCCGCCGGAGAGTTCGTGTGGGTACTTGTGAGCGAAGGTGTCCAGGCCAACCTGCTTGAGCACTTCCATGGCACGCTTCTCGCGCTCCTTGCGGCCGGTGCCGGCCACTTCCAGGCCGAAGGCCGCGTTATCCAGCACGCTGCGCGAAGGCATCAGGGCGAAGGACTGGAAGACCATACTCATGTCGCGTCGGCGCAGGTCGATCAGTTGCGATTGCGGCAGCTTGGCCACGTTCTGGCCATCGATGTAGACGTCACCGGCGCTGGGTTCGACCAGGCGGTTGATCAGACGGATCAGAGTGGATTTGCCAGAGCCGGACAGGCCCATGAGGACGAAGATCTCGCCCTCTTCGACACTGAACGACACATCGCTGACGCCGATCACGGCGCCTTTCTCGGCCAGAATCCTCTCCTTGCTCCAGCCTTCCTTGAGCAGGTCGATGGCTTCTTGTGGGTTGGGGCCGAAAACCTTGTACAGGTGTTCGACCACGATCTTTCCAGACTGCATGGGACGTTTCCCCTTCAATCGGCATCCAGTTCACGCTGGCACGGCTGGGCACGCATCGTCGAAGCGTAGATCAGCTGTGTCAGGCCTCTGATACCTGTGTGGGTGTTTGCTGAGTTTCGAGGTTGGCGAACGTTTCGCGGCGGGCGTCGAGTGTGGCGCTCGGGCACGCTGCAGCGCACGCGGCGGGTGGCAAGAACTGCCCGCTGCGTCGATGCAACCTGTTGATGAGTGACCACTGTCTTGCCGTGCTGCAAACCGCTTTCCAAACCCTCTGGCAGTGTTTCGAAGCCCATTCCCTTGGGGGTTCATGCGTCGTCCTGGCGCATGCGTACATCCGAAATTTCTTGTTGGGCTGGCGCCCTATCGATGGTGGGCCAGCGCTTGTATGTTCTTCGGTCCGGGGCGGTGAGCCCCAGTCTGCCGTTCCCCTCGGGAAGCGGCAGCGACGTCATCGGCTGACTCAACGATATAGTCTTGGGGTCTGCGCAATTATCGGTTTGCGACCCTGACGTGTTGGGCGACGACATGGCCCGTCACACCCTGTGTTTTTCCATGTTCTCGCCGTTTTTCGGGCTCCTGAAAGCACTGCGTGATGTCGTTTCGAATAGCGCTCGGTGTGAGTGCCGAGAAGCGCTTTCGAGAACGTGCTTTAAAAACCTTAACAGACTTTTTCGTCCCTTGGCCAAGGCTGAAAGCCGCGCCGGTGCTGGTTTTCAGCCCTTCAAGCGAGGCGCAGGCGGCGTAGCGCGGGGGCTGCGGCGATGTTGAAAAAAATTTACAGAGAAAGGTGCTGTAGTGCCGAAAGTCGCTGAAAAATCGAAAGGCGGCGCAATATGACCTGTTGGTCACGCCTGGTTCATGTCGCGAGCCTGGGCGTGATTCTCGACAAGACGATGGAAAACCCTTTCGAGCTAACAGGTTGTCTTTGTTATCTGCCATTTTTATTGGTTTTTCTCGGCTATTTCGTCGAATTTATCAGTCATTTCCTGCCAGTGATACGTCGAACACCTTGCTGACAGGGCCACCTTGATAGCGGGTCACGCCTTCCAGCCAGGCCGCAATCATCTGCGGGTTGTCTTCGATCCACTGCTTGGCTACGCGGCGGCGGTTGGTATTGCCTTCCAGTACGGCACTCATCAACTGGTTTTCTGCGGCGATGGTGAAGGTCATGTTGCGGAACAGCCGAGCCAGGTTGGGACACTGCGCGCTCAATCCGCCGCGTGCCACTGTGTTGACCTGTGCCGCTCCGTAATTGGGGCCGAAATAATCATCACCACCGGCCAGATAGTTCATCTTCAGACGTTCGTTCATCGGGTGCGGTTCCCAACCGAGAAATACCGCCCATTTGCCCAGGCGTTGAGCGCGCTCGACATGGTTGAGCATGCCACTTTCACTCGACTCGACCAGGCTGAAACCTGCCAGACCGAAGGTGTTGTCGCGAATCATGCCCTTGACCATCTCGTTGCCTTCGTTGCCCGGTTCGATGCCGAAGATCTGCCCACCGAGTTCCTCCTTGAAGCGATGGATGTCGGCGAAATCCTTCAGTCCGCCCTCGTAGCCTGGCGTCAGTACCGCCAGGGTGTAACGCACTGTCGGCAGGTTGGTGTGCAGCTTCTCGATCCTGCCGCTGTCCAGGTGAGGCTGCACCAGTTCACTCTGGGCCGGCATCCAGTTGCCCAGGAACACGTCCAACTGGCCTTCGGACAATCCGCGGTAAGTGTCGGGCAACGACAGGCGGCGTATCTGCGTGCGATAGCCGATCTCGCCCAGTATCAGACGGGCAACGGCGGTGGTCATGGTGATGTCGGTCCAGCCGACATCGCTCAGGCGCACCAGCTCGCAGCGCTCGGCTTCTGTGGCGTGCAGGGCGGTGGAGGAGGTGAGGGCGATCACGAGCAGCCAGCGAGCAAATCTGTTCATGGGGTGTGCCTCTGTTCGGGCGGCTGGAGCCGCTGGAAGATTCCTGAAGCGGGCGGTTGGCTATTTCACAGCAAGAGGTGGGCCGCCCCCTGAGCGAGAAACGACACCGGCATGCCGAGAAAAGACCTCGACACGGACGGTTCGCCGCGGCGCGATTGGATATGCATGAGTCGGTTGGAGAGCTGGGCGCGCTGGCGAAAGTTGGATCATCGCGAACCTGTTGCGGATTCGTCAGGATGTTCTTCTCCATGTGCTCCTGGCGGCTGGCACGCCAGCGAGCGGTGACCTTTGCTGGTGCAGCGATTCTGGCAAAGCCGCCGCTTCGCGAGCTTTTGGTGCGACGCTTGCGGGTATCGATTTCCTCAGGTGTGACCGAGCGGTCGCTGTTGTTACCGCTCGTCCGTTACTGACAGCCAGAGACGCCGTAGCAGGCCGCTCAGTCTGTGCTACCGAAATGCTCAAAGCCTTGCGCAAAGAGGCCTTGAGAGCGTTTCGCAAACCCTGAAAGCAGGGGCAAGGAGTCCGTCTGGCGCGCCATGTATTGAAGGTTCAGTTTTTATTGAACGCTTGATCAATTTAGGCATGACCTTTGCGTAGAGATGCATAGCCGCCCGGTTTTCAAACCTGGCCAGGATAAAACAGAGGCCCACTTCTAATTGGGCTCACACCGTGCTTAGCGTGAGAGGGTTCCATCAATGTCGCAGTTCAGCCAAGGGGCGCAACCCCAGAACCGTGTCGCCCAGTCCATCGGCTTCCTGCTCCTGGACAACTTCACCCTGATTTCCCTGGCTTCGGCGGTAGAGCCCCTGCGCATGGCCAACCAGCTTTCCGGCAAGGAGCTGTTTCGCTGGCATACCCTGACTCATGATGGCCTGCCGGTCTGCGCCAGTGATGGCTTGCAGATCACTCCAGACGCTGCCATGCAAAGTGCTCCGGCGTTGGATGCGGTGATCGTCTGTGGTGGCGTGGATATTCAGCACAGCGTCAAGCGTGAGCATGTCAGTTGGCTGCAGTTGCAGGCGCGCCAGGGGCGCCTGCTCGGTGCGGTGTGCACCGGCAGCTGGGCGCTGGCCAAGGCCGGTCTGCTCGATGGCTACGACTGCAGCGTGCACTGGGAGTGCCTGGCCTCGATGCAGGAGGCCTTCCCGCGTGCGGCCATCACCACTCGCCTGTTCTCCATCGACCGCAATCGCCACACCTCCTCTGGCGGTACCGCGCCGATGGACATGATGCTGCACCTGATCGGCCAGCAGCATGGCCGCGAACTGGCCGCCGGCATCTCCGAGATGTTCATCTACGAGCGCATTCGCAACGAGCAGGATCACCAGCGTGTGCCGCTCAAGCACATGCTCGGCAGCAACCAGCCGAAGCTGCAGGAAATCGTCGCGCTGATGGAGGCCAACCTCGAGGAGCCGATCGATCTCGACGAGCTGGCCTGCTTCGTCGACATCTCCCGTCGCCAGCTCGAGCGCCTGTTCCAGAAGTACCTGCACTGCTCGCCGTCGCGCTACTACCTCAAGCTGCGCCTGATCCGCGCACGCCAGCTGCTCAAGCAGACCAGCATGTCGATCATCGAGGTGGCGTCGGTTTGCGGTTTCGTCTCCACCCCGCATTTCTCCAAGTGCTACCGCGAGTACTTTGGCATTCCGCCACGCGACGAGCGCGCCGGTCAGCAGGGCAACAACCTGGTGATGTTGCTGCCGATCCCCGAGCATCAGGTCAATTCCAGCGCGGTGCTGGCGCTCAACCGTGCCCAGGGCGAGTCGACCTTCGCCAGCGTACGCATCTGAATCGAGCGGCAATGAAAACGGGGCGCCAGTGGCGCCCCGTTTTATTTGGAGTCGCAGCTAAAGCCGTCTGCGCCGGATGTAGGGTGGGCTTTAGCCCACCAAAACCACGCAAAATCCACGAGGTCGGACGCAAACAGAGTGGTGGGCTAAAGCCCACCCTACGGCTGATCTCCGCGCGTAGGGTGCGCCGTGGGATCGATCAAGCCGAAGCAGGCTTCGGCACCAGCGCTGGCAGCAGATGGCGGCTGATGGCTTCGCGTACGTTGGGCAGCAGGGTGGCGCTGCCGCCAAGCAGTTCTTCCACCAGGTGGCGCAGGGCCACGGCGCGCTCGGCACTGAGGCCGCTGACAGCCAGCTCGCAGGCCTGCTCGGGCGTGACGCCTGGTGGAATGCTCAGGCCCAGCGCGATCAGGCGCTCACGGAAGTCTTCCTGGTCGATCAGATCGGCATGCATCATGGTCGTGGCTCCTTGTGGCGAGGCAGGCGCTGCGCAGTTGGTCTTCAAACCTCGGTTAGCGCAGAACCCCTTCTTCGATCAATAGCTTGAAGATAGCCTCTGCGCCCTCCTGTGGCGAGGCATCCTTGAGCACCTGGCCGCCACCACCACTGGCTTTGGCCGTGGCCGCCTTCATCCGTTCCGCGCCCGTTTTAGCCTTGATCACCTTGAGCCGTTTGGGCCGTGACTTGGCCGGCTGCAGACTGGCTTCGGCCAGCAGCGAGTCGTCCACCACCGTCACCTCGTGGGCTTCGATCTGCCCGCGCCGTGCCGGGCCAAAGGCACTCTGGCGGGCGACCGGAGCGGCGTTGTCGACGCTGGCCACGCAGGGCAGGCGTACCTTGAGCCGGCGCCGCTGTCCACGCGGCAGCGCCTGCAGCACCTGGGCCACGCCATTCTCCACTTTCTCGACCTCCGCCAGGCCGACCACCATCGGCCAGCCCAGCCGCTCGGCCAGCAGAAACGGCAGCATGCCGGAGCCTTCGCCGGTTTCTGCCTGGCTGCCGGTGAGCACTAGCTGCGTGCGGCTGCCTTGCAGATAGTCGACCAGCAGCGGCAGGGCATCGGCACCTTCGGGCTGTTCCAGCACATCGAGCTGTTCCAGACCCATGCCCAGGTAGCCGCGCAGGGCTTCGGCCTGTGGGTCGCCGGCATGCAGCAGTTGCAGGTTCTGTCCGGCCAGACGCAGGCCCAGCTCGACCGCGCGGGCGTCCTGTTCGGCGCGGCGCGGGCGACCCGAGGTCGGGTGGGCGCCGACCGAGACCAGGGCGACGATATTCAGATCAGTCATGGTGTCCCCGTAGCCCGGATGCAATCCGGGAAAGCTGGTGGTGAACCCGGATTTCATCCGGGCTACGCCGCATCACGTTTTCCTTCCTGGCGCCAGGCGGCGACGCGCTCCATCAGCGCCGCAAGGATCGCTGCCGAGTCGCCGATCACCGAAAGATCGGCACGTTTGATCATGTCGCAGCCGGGGTCCATGTTCACCGCCACCACCTTGTCACAGGCACCGATGCCCTGCAGGTGCTGGATGGCGCCGGAAATACCGACGGCCAGGTAGACGCGGGCGGTGACCCAGGTACCGGTGGCGCCAACCTGACGGTTGCGCGGCATGAAACCGTCGTCCACCGCCACGCGCGAGGCGCCTTCGGTGGCGCCGAGGGCGATGGCAGCCTGGTGGAACAGCTCCCAATCCTTCACGCCGTTGCCGCCGGAGAGAATGAACTCGGCTTCGGCCATGGGAATCTGCGCGGGGTCCACGGCCACCGGGCCGAGATCTTCGATACGTGACAGGCTGTGGGCGACCTTCTCGCCCAGCTCCAGCAGGCGAGCTTCATGGCGGGTTTCGCTGACCGGCTCGGCGCATTCGGCGGCGGCCAGGATCAGGCGGGGCAGGGCGCGCTGGATATCCTGCTGGCCACTGCCGGCGCGGCCGATGGCCTGCTCGCCAGCGACCTGCCAGACGCGCGTAGCCGGGCGCTCACCAAGCTTGGCGGCCAGGCGCCGACCCAGCTCGCCGCCACCGGTGCGGCTGTCGGGCAGCAGCCAGTAGCGCGGTGCCAGTTGGCTTTCCACGGCGCTCAGCGCCAGTACGCGGGCTTCCGGGGCGTAGCCGTCGAAGGCATCGCCTGCGATGCGCAGCAGGCGGTCGACGCCAGCCGTGTCGAAAGTGCTTTCCTTGTCCTCGCCGAACACCACGGCGACCACCGCGCCGTTGTCTCCGGCCAGTTTGCGGGCCAGGCCGAGCAGGTCCTTGTCATGGCTGGACAGACGGCCGCCGACCATGTCCGGCACCACGCAGACGTGGAAGGCCGGTTGCTCGACCACATGCAGCGGCAGCTGCACCTCGACGCTGGCGCTGCTGCGTTTGCCGGCGCTGCCCTGCTGGGCGCCGCTGCGGTCGATACGCTTGAGCCCGGCCGGGCCGATGAAGCCGGCGGCGATGGCGTGCGGGTTCTTGCGGATGATGCCATCGGGGCCCATCCAGCTGGTCTGATCCTGGCTCTGCATGGCCGCATGCAGCGGGTGCAGGCGGTTGCGGGCGATCCACTCGGCGCGCGGGTCGCGGCGGATGATGTCGCTCATGCTGCGATCTCCTGGTCAGGCGCTTGCGTAGGGCGGGTGCAACCCGCCGGACAGGTGCTGGCGGGTTGCACCCGCCCTACGTCCGTCGCTGTATGCAGTTGCTTCATCACTGCACCTCCGCCAGTTCACGCTTGGCGAGTGGCTTTTTTGCCGCCACCTCGGTGGCTTCGATCAGCACTTCGGCGACCAGCTCGGCTATGTCCTTGATCTCCGGGCGCGGGGCGACCACGCCTTCGAGCATCGCGGTGCACTGCGGGCAACCGACGGCCACCAACTCGGCGCCGGTTTCCTTGATGTCGACCATGCGCATGTCGGGGATGCGTTGCTTGCCGGGAATGTCGGTGATCGGCGCGCCGCCACCGCCGCCGCAGCAGCGTGAGCGGAAGCCCGAGCGCTCCATTTCCTTCACTTCGATGCCGATGGCCTTGAGTACCGAACGTGGTGCTTCGTACTCGCCGTTGTAGCGGCCGAGGTAGCAGGGATCGTGGTAGGTCACGCTGCTCGCCTTGCTCTGGCCGAGGTTCAGCGCGCCCTTGCGCACCAGCTCGTCGATAAAGGTGCTGTGGTGCAGCACTTCGTAGTGCCCGCCGAGCGCGCCGTATTCGTTCTTCAGCACGTGGAAGCTGTGTGGGTCGCAGCTGACGATGCGCTTGAAGCGGTACTTGGCCAGGGTGGCGATATTGCGCTTGGCCAGGTGCTGGAAGGTCGCTTCGTCACCCAGGCGGCGAGCCACGTCGCCGCTGTCGCGCTCTTCCAGGCCGAGTACGGCGAAGTCGACGTCGGCAGCCTTGAGCACCTTGACGAAGGCGCGCAGGGTGCGCTGGTTGCGCATATCGAAGGCGCCGTCACCGACCCAGAACAACACATCGGTTTCGCCCTTGTCGGCGAGCAGCGGCAGGTTGAGGTCGGCGGCCCAGTTCAGGCGGCCGCCGGGGTTGAAGCCGCCGGGGTTGTCGGTGGCGATCAGGTTGTCCAGCACCTCGGCGCCCTTGTTGGGGGTTGCCCCCTTCTCAAGCGTGAGATGACGGCGCATATCGACGATGGCATCGACGTGCTCGATCATCATCGGGCATTCCTCGACGCAGGCGCGGCAGGTGGTGCACGACCAGAGGGTCTCGGCCTCCACCAGCGCCTTGCCATTGAGGTCGACGATCGGCTGGTGCGGGCCGCCGCTGTGCTCGCCGAGCGGGATGCCCGGGTAGGGGCTGCCGGCGAACTTGGCGTCGTTACCACCGGCCAGGCCGATGACCATGTCCTGGATCAGTTTCTTCGGGTTCAGCGGCTGGCCGGCGGCGAAGGCCGGGCAGGCCGCCTCGCACTTGCCGCACTGCACGCAGGCGTCGAAGCCGAGCAGCTGGTTCCAGGTGAAGTCGGTGGGTTTTTCCACGCCTAGCGGCGTTTTCGGGTCGTTCAGGTCCAGCGCCTTGAGGCCGGTCGAACGACCGCCGCCGAAGCGTTCGGCGCGGCGGTGCCAGGCCAGATGCAGGGCGCCGGCGAAGGCATGCTTCATCGGCCCGCCCCAGGTCATGCCGAAGAACAGCTCGGACACGCCCCAGGCCACGCCGACGGCCAGCACGGCGGCCAGAATCCAGCCGCCGAAATTCTCGGGCAGAATCCCGGCGACCGGCAGGGTGGCGATAAAGAAGCTCGCCGCAAACATCAGCAGGCTTTTCGGCAGGCGCATCCACGGGCCCTTCGACAGCCGGCTCGGCGGGTTGCGCCGGCGCTTGGCGACGAACAGGGCGCCGACGAACATGAGCACCGTGGCCGCCAGCAGGGCGAAGCCGAGGATGCGGTTATGCAGGCCGAAACCGTGCACGAGGATCGCCAGCACGGCGGCCAGGACGAAGCCGCCGGCGGTGGCGACGTGGGTCTTGGACATGTATTTGTCGCGCTCGACCACGTGGTGCAGATCCACCAGGTAGCGACGCGGCATCTTCAGCAGGCCGCCGATCCAGTCGACCTTGGCCGGCCGGCCGCGGCGCCACATCAGAAAGCGCCTGGCCGCGCCGAGCACGGCCAGGCCGAGGGCGGCGAACAGCAGGATGGGGAGTAGGGTGTTCAACATCGGTTGGTCTCCTTGGCGGGACCGAAAGAGTTACGCCGAACCAGTTCCCTCTCCCTTCGGGGAGAGGGTTAGGGAGAGGGGGCCGTCCGTGTGTGGGCTTAAAAGTCCTTGCACAGCCGCAGCGCGTCGTAGATCGCCGCGTGGGTGTTGCGCTGGGCCACGCAGTCGCCGATGCGGAACAGCAGGTAGCCGTCGCCCGACTCGCTCAGGCACGGCTGCGGCTTGATCGCGAACAGCGCTTCGACGTCGATCTGGCCCTTATTGCGCGAGCCCTGCTTGAGCGCGTAGTACAGCGATTCGTCCGGACGCACGCCGTTCTCCACCACCACCTGGTCGACCACCCGCTCCTCTTTCGCGCCGGTGTATTCGTTCTCCAGCACGGCGACCAGCTTGTCACCCTCGCGGTAGACCTTCTCCAGCATCAGGTCGCCGGTCATGATCACTTCCTTGGGGTACAGGCTGCGGTAGTAGGTGGGGAAGCTGGTGCCGCCGATGGCCACGCCCGGCTTGATGTCGTCGGTGACGATCTCCACCTTGGCGCCTTTCTCGGCCATGAAATCGGCCACCGACATGCCGGTGAACTCGCAGATGGTGTCGTACACCAGCACGTTGTTGCCGACCGCGACCTTGCCGTCGAGCACGTCCCAGCTGCTCACCACCAGGCCTTCGGCCGAACCCCAGTGTTCGTTCTGCTCGAGGAAGGGGTGGCCGCCGTTGGCCAGCACCACGATATCCGGGCGCAGGTCGAGGATGGTCGCGGCGTCCGCCGCGGTGCCCAGGCGCAGGTCGATATTCAGGCGCGCCAGTTCCAGCTGGAACCAGCGGGTGATGCCGGCCATCTGGTCGCGCTGCGGCGCCTTGGCGGCCAGGTTGATCTGCCCGCCGAGGCTGGCCTGCTTCTCGAACAGGGTGACGTCATGGCCGCGCTCGGCGGCGACGCGCGCCGCCTCCATGCCGGCCGGGCCGCCGCCGACTATGACCACCTTGCGCTTCGGTCCGGTGGATTTCTCGATGATATGCGGCAGGCCCATGTACTCGCGGCTGGTGGCGGCGTTCTGGATGCACAGCACGTCCAGGCCCTGGTACTGACGGTCGATGCAGTAGTTGGCGCCGACGCACTGCTTGATCTGGTCGACCTGGCCCATCTTGATCTTGGCGATCAGGTGCGGGTCGGCGATGTGCGCGCGGGTCATGCCGACCATGTCGACATAGCCGCCTTCGAGAATGCGCGTGGCCTGGTTCGGGTCCTTGATGTTCTGCGCGTGCAGCACCGGCACCTTGACCACTTCCTTGATCCCGGCCGCCAGGTGCAGGAAGGGCTCCGGCGGATAGCTCATGTTCGGAATGACGTTGGCCAGGGTGTTGTGGGTGTCGCACCCTGATCCAACTACCCCAATAAAATCGAGCATACCGGTGGCGTCGTAGTAGGCGGCGATCTGCTTCATGTCCTCGTGGGACAGGCCGTCCGGGTGGAATTCGTCGCCGCAGATACGCATGCCGACGCAGAAATCCGGACCCACCTCGGCGCGCACGGCCTTGAGCACTTCCAGGCCGAACTTCATGCGGCCCTCGAAGGTGCCGCCCCATTCGTCGGTGCGCTTGTTGACCCGCGGCGACCAGAACTGGTCGATCATGTGCTGGTGCACGGCGGACAGCTCGACACCGTCCAGGCCACCTTCCTTGGCGCGGCGGGCGGCCTGGGCGTAGTTGCCGATCACCCGCCAGATTTCCTCGACCTCGATGGTCTTGCAGGTGGCGCGGTGCACGGGCTCGCGGATGCCGGACGGCGACATCAGGGTCGGCCAGTGGAAACCGTCCCAGCGCGAGCGGCGGCCCATGTGGGTAATCTGGATCATGATCTTGGCGCCGTGCTTGTGCATGGCGTCGGCCAAGTTCTGGAAGTGCGGAATGATGCGGTCGGTGGACAGGTTGACCGAACTCCACCACTGCTGCGGGCTGTCGATGGCGACAACGGACGAGCCGCCGCAGATCGCCAGGCCGATGCCGCCCTTGGCCTTCTCTTCGTAGTACTTGACGTAGCGCTCGGTGGTCATGCCGCCGTCGGTGGCGTAGACCTCGGCGTGCGCGGTGGACAGCACACGGTTGCGGATGGTCAGCTTGCCGATCTGGATCGGCTGGAACATTGCTTCGAAGGCCATTACGGCATCCTCACGGTAAGCGCTCTAGCGTTGTGGGAGGCGCTGGCCGCTCCCACGGATTTCTTATGGGTGACTCAGAGTGGCCGGGTGACGAACAGGCCGTCGTCATGGCCCTCTTCGGCGCCGCTGTACTCCTGCACGGTGACGGTGCGGATCGGGCTGCCCTTGGCGGCCAGAATCTGGTCGATGGCGCCGGAGAACCAGCCGGTGAACATGTAGTCGACCTTGCGACCCACCTTGCCGTACACGTAGACGAAGGCCGAATGCTTGAGCTTGACCTCGGCATGGCCGGTTTCCAGGTCGAGCTTCTGCGTTTCGAACAGACCCCAGCCGCGTTGCGACAGGCGCTTCATGTAGTGCTCGAACACCGCAGCGCCTGAAATGCCATGGCACTCGGCTTCCTTCTCGCACCAGTGCCAGGCGGACTTGTAGCCGGCCTTGTAGAGGATCTCGGCGTACTTGTCGGCGCCGAGCACTTCCTCGATGCCCATGTGGTTGTTGACGAAGAAGTGACGCGGCACGTAGAGCATCGGTAGCGCGTCGGTGGTCCAGACGCCGGTTTCGTCGTCGACGGCGATGGGCATTTCGGGGGCGTGGGTAGCCATATACGGAAACTCCAGAGTTTGAACCGTAGGAGCGGCTTCAGCCGCGAAGCTTCAGGGCACGCCGTCCCTGCGGGACGGATCGCGGCTGAAGCCGCTCCTACCAGGATTGGGTTGGGAGGGGCTTACTCGCCCCAGACGTCCTTCAATACGCGCACCCAGTTCTCGCCCATGACCTTGCGCACCACGCGCTCGGGCATGCCGCGTTTGAGCAGCGTCTCGGTGAGGTTGGGGAACTCGCCCACGGTGCGGATGCCCAGTGGGTTGACGATCTTGCCGAAGCTGGTCAGGCGGCGGGCGTAACCCTTGTCGTGAGTCAGCCACTCGAAGAATTCCTGGCCGTGGCCCTGGGTGAAATCGGTACCGATGCCGATGGCGTCTTCGCCGACGATGTTCATCACGTACTCGATGGCCTCGGCGTAGTCGTCGATGGTCGAGTCGATGCCCTTGGCCAGGAAGGGCGCGAACATGGTCACGCCGACGAAGCCGCCGTGGTCGGCGATGAACTTCAGCTCCTCGTCGGACTTGTTGCGCGGGTGCTCCTTCAGGCCCGACGGCAGGCAGTGCGAGTAGCACACCGGCTTCTTCGACTCGAGGATCACTTCCTCGGAAGTCTTGGAGCCGACGTGGGACAGGTCGCACATGATGCCGACGCGGTTCATCTCGGCGACGATCTCGCGACCAAAGCCGGACAGGCCGCCGTCGCGCTCGTAGCAGCCAGTGCCGACCAGGTTCTGGGTGTTGTAGCACATCTGCACGATGCCCACGCCGAGCTGCTTGAACACCTCGACGTAGCCGATCTGGTCCTCAAACGCATGGGCGTTCTGGAAGCCGTAGAGGATGCCGGTCTTGCCCTGCTCCTTGGCCTTGCGGATGTCGGCGGTAGTGCGTACCGGGATGACCAGGTCGCTGTTATCGCGGATCAGGTTATTGCTGGCGACGATGTTGTTCACCGTGGCCTGGAAACCTTCCCACACCGACACGGTGCAGTTGGCCGCGGTCAGGCCGCCCTTGCGCATGTCTTCGAACAGTTCGCGGTTCCACTTGGCGATGATCAGACCGTCGATGACGATGCTGTCGGCGTGCAATTCGGCTGGGCTCATCAGGCTTGTCCCCTAAACGGATGCACCGAGTCGGTCGTCGGCGCTTTGGGGAGAGCTTATCCCTGGGGGGCAGGGCGACCCGGTGCAAAAACGACTGAGGGTTTGCCGAAAGCGTCAAGCCGAGGTCGCGAACGGATATGCCAGCGTTTCGCCCGTTACCGCGTAGCTCGGATGCAAGCCGGGGAATCTGTGGCGCCTGGCCCCGGATTGCATCCGGGCTACGGTTGGCCTAGCTGCCTGGTCGTTCGTGACGATCCTGGCTGGGGCTGACGGCGAAGCGCTTGCGGTAGCAGCGCGAGAAGTACGAGGCCGAATCGAAGCCGCAGGCCAGGCCCACCTCCAGCACGTTCAGATCGCTCTGGCGCAGCAACTGGCGCGCCTTGTCCAGCCGCAGGTCAAGGTAGAAGGCCGAAGGCGTGGTATCCAGATGATGACGAAACAGCCGCTCCAACTGGCGCACGGTGATGCCGGCCAACTCGGCCAGCGCCTCGGTGGACAGCGGTTGCTCGCACTGGCGCTCCATCTCGCCGACCACCCGCACCAACTTCTTGTTGTGCAGGTCGTAGCGACTGGCCACCTGCATGCGCTGGTGATCCAGACGGGTGCGGATGCGGCTGACCACGAACTGTTCGGACACCTGCACCGCCAGCGGCTCGCCGTGTTCCTGGCCGATCAGGCCGAGCATCAGGTCGAGGCTGCTGGTGCCCCCTGCGCTGGTGATGCGTTTACCGTCGATCTCGAACAGCTCCTGGGTGACCAGCAACGCCGGGTAGCGCTCGCGAAAGGCATCGATGGCTTCCCAGTGCAGGGTCAGACGCTGGTGCTGGAACAGCCCGGCCTCGGCCAGCACGAAGCTGCCGGTGTCGATGCCGCCGAGCACTGCCAGTTCCGGTTCGCGCCGTTGTAGCCAATGCGCCAGATGGTGGTCGTAGTGGGCCAGCGGTTCGAAGCCGGCGACCACGAACAGCGCCTGGGTGTCAGCGGGCAGTTCCAGGCCGTCGTCGACGTTGAGCGACATGCCGTTGCTTGCCTGCACGGCATTGCCGTCCTGGCTGAGCAGGCGCCAGCGATACAGCTCGCCACGAAAGCGATTGGCCACGCGCAGCGGTTCGATGGCCGACATCAGGCCCATCATGGAAAAGCCGGGTAGCAGCAGGAAGCAGAAGGTCTGAGGCATACAGGTCAAGACGCCGGTGCAGGGTGGCAGGTAGCCCGGATGCAATCCGGGGGCGGATTCCCGGATTGCATCCGGGCTACGGGCATATCGGAAAGATTAATGGGCCAGCATGGCTTTCATGCAAGCAGAAAGTCGGTATAGGTCAATAGATAGTCGCTCAAGTGCGAATGAGGCGTGAAATCGAAGCGTAAGGTGGTTTCATCGGGAGACGAAGATTCCCGAGCACGGTGGGGGTTCTGCCCGCTGGCAGGCCTCTAGAAAAACGAAATAGAACCGCTGTGACACGATGAGGAGCACCCAGATGAAAGGTCTTACCGCGCTTGCCGCGTGCTGCACCCTGAGCCTGTTCAGTACCTCCCTGCTGGCCGACGACGCCAGTTGCAAGAACGTTCGCATCGGCGCCGTCGGCTGGACCGACGTGGTCGCCACCACCGCCGTCGCCAGTGAACTGTTGCAGGGCCTCGGTTACGAAACCAAGCAGACCCAGGCGTCGCAACAGATCATCTTCGCCGGTATTCAGAAAGGGCAGATCGATGCCTTCCTCGGTTACTGGAAGCCGATCATGGACGACAACATCAAACCCTTCCTCGACGCTGGTGCGGTCAAGGTCGCGGCCGAGCCGTCGCTGGATGACGCCGTGGCCGTGCTCGCCGTACCCAGCTACACCGCTGACAAGGGCCTCAAGACCCTGGCCGACATCGCCAAATTCAAGGACGAGCTGGACGGCAAGATCTATGGCATCGAAGCCGGTTCGGGCGCCAATACGGCGATCCAGAAAATGATCGACTCCAATCAGTTCGGTCTGGGTGGCTTCAAACTGGTGGAGTCGAGTGAAGCAGGCATGCTCGCCGCCGTTGGCCGCGCCGTACGCAACGAGAAACCGGTGGTGTTCTTTGGCTGGAAACCGCACCCGATGAACCTGTCGATGCAGGTCACCTACCTCACCGGCACTGACGACGTGTTCGGCCCCAACGATGGAGCCGCCACGGTGTCCACCGTCACCGCGCCGGACTACGCCGAGCGTTGCCCCAACGCCAACCGCCTGCTCACCAGTCTGCGCTTTACCAGCGCGCAGGAGGCCGAGCTGATGCAGCCGATCATGGATCGTAAGGCGCCAGCACAGGTGGCGCGCGACTGGATCAAGGCCAACCCGCAGGTGGTCGAGACCTGGCTCGATGGCGTCACCACGCTGGACGGCAAGCCCGCCAACGCCGCGCTGGTCGCCGGCAACTGATACCACGGCGCCGGTTTATTCGGCGCCAATTTCCCTCTTTGCACAACGCCTGCGGCTCAGCCGTCGGCACTCGTTCGCCTCTGGAAAGGACAGTCGAAAATGAATTACGAGGTTATCGTCACCTGCGCGGTGACCGGCGCTGGCGACACCGTCGGCAAGCACCCGGCGATCCCGGTCACGCCCAAGGAGATCGCCGCCGCCGCCATCGAGGCGGCCAAGGCCGGCGCTACCGTCGCCCACTGTCATGTGCGCGACCCGCAGACCGGCAAGCCCAGCCGTGACGTGGCGCTGTACCGCGAGTTGGTTGAGCGCATTCGCGAAAGCGATACCGACGTGATCATCAACCTCACCGCCGGCATGGGCGGTGATCTGGAGATTGGCCGGGGCGAGCAGCCATTGGAGTTCGGCGCCGGCACCGATCTGGTAGGGCCAATCACCCGCCTGGCGCATGTCGAAGAACTGCTGCCGGAAATCTGCACCCTGGACTGCGGCACCCTGAATTTCGGCGACGGCGATTTCATCTACGTCTCCACCCCGGCGCAGCTGCGCGCCGGCGCCAAGCGCATCACCGAGCTGGGCGTGAAGGCCGAACTGGAAATCTTCGACACCGGCCACCTGTGGTTCGCCAAGCAGATGATCAAGGAAGGGCTGCTGGACGACCCGCTGATCCAGCTGTGCCTGGGCATCCCCTGGGGCGCGCCGGCCGACACCACGACCATGAAGGCCATGGCCGACAACCTGCCGCCTGGCATCACCTGGGCCGGCTTTGGCATCGGCCGCATGCAGATGCCCATGGTCGCCCAGGCCATGCTGCTCGGCGGCCACGTGCGGGTCGGTCTGGAGGACAACATCTGGCTGGATCGCGGCGTGCACGCCAGCAACGGCCAGTTGGTCGAGCGCGCCATCGAGATCATCGAACGCCTCGGCGGCCGCGCCCTGACCCCGGCCGAGGGGCGGGAAAAGATGAAGCTCAAACGCCGCGGCTAGAGCGCAGCGCCGCCCGGCCCCCCCGATTCGCGCCGCGCTTGTGGGAGGGGCTTTAGCCGCGACAGCCCGGATGCAATCCGGGGAAATTTCACCTGCCATCCCCGGATTGCATCCGGGCTACACCCGCAAGGAACCCACCATGTCCTTCGTTACCGATATCAAGACCTTCGCCGCTCTTGGCACCGGCGTCATCGGCGCCGGCTGGATCGCCCGTGCCCTGGCTCATGGCCTCGACGTGATCGCCTGGGACCCGGCGCCTGGCGCCGAGGCTGCATTGCGCACGCGTCTGGCCAATGCCTGGCCGGCGCTGGAAAAACAGGGCCTGGCCCCCGGCGCCTCGCTGGATCGCCTGCGCTTCGTCAGCACCATCGAAGACTGCGTACGCGATGCCGATTTCATCCAGGAGAGCGCGCCCGAGCGCCTCGAGCTCAAGTGCGAGCTGCACGCGAAGATCAGCGCCGCCGCCCGTCCCGATGTGTTGATCGGCTCCAGCACCTCGGGCCTGCTGCCCAGCGAGTTCTACGCCGATGCCGCACACCCCGAGCGCTGCGTGGTCGGCCATCCGTTCAACCCGGTGTATCTGCTGCCGCTGGTGGAGGTGGTGGGCGGTGCGAAGACCGCCCCGGAGGCGGTGCAGGCCGCCATCGAGGTCTACCAATCGCTGGGCATGCGCCCGCTGCATGTGCGCAAGGAGGTGCCGGGCTTTATCGCCGACCGCTTGCTCGAGGCGCTGTGGCGCGAGGCGCTGCACCTGGTCAACGACGGCGTGGCGACCACCGGCGAGATCGACGACGCGATCCGCTTCGGCGCCGGCCTGCGCTGGTCCTTTATGGGCAGTTTCCTGACCTACACCCTGGCCGGCGGCCCGGCCGGCATGCGTCACTTCATGGCCCAGTTCGGCCCGGCGCTGAAGCTGCCCTGGACGTACCTCGAGGCGCCGGAGCTGACCGAGGGGCTGATCGACGCGGTGGTCGAGGGCACTGCCGAGCAGCAGGGCGAACGCAGCCTGGATGCCCTGGAGCGCTATCGCGACGATTGCCTGCTGGCGGTGTTGGAGGCGATCCGCCAGACCAAGGCCAAGCATGGCTTCGAGTTCGCCGAGTAACCGAGTCACTCCCGGTGCGCATGGCGCACCCTACGCCAGAATATCCAGCCGCTCCGAGCTAGCTCCCCCCTCCCATTTATGGGGCAAAAGCGGGAACAGCGAAGCACTGCTTCGCCCGCTGTTGCGACCTGAGCTCTGCGAAGAGCTGGGGCACAGAGTGGGGGCTGGGGAAGAGGGCCGCTTCAGGAGTCACACTGAAATGTGCAACAAACCACTTACCACCTACCGCACCGGTGTTGCCCCCGACTGGGTCGACTACAACGGCCATCTGCGCGATGCCTTCTACCTGCTGATTTTCAGCCACGCCACCGATGCGCTGATGGACGTGCTGGGCCTGGACGAAGCCGGCCGCGTCCGTACCGGGCACACCCTGTACACCCTGGAATGTCACCTCAACTTCCTGGCGGAGGTGAAGGAGGGTGAGCCGGTGGAAGTGCGTACGCAGCTTTTGGCGCATGACGCCAAACGCCTGCATATCCACCATGCGCTGTATCGACCTGGCGAGGACGCCAGCCTGGCGGAAAGCGAGCAGATGCTGATGAATATCGACAGCGCCGCCGGCCGCGCGGCGCAGTTTGACGCTCAGGTGGCCGACAAGGTCGCGCAGCTGACCAGCGAGCATCAGGGATTGCCACAGCCGGTCTGCGTTGGCCGGGTTATAGGCCTGCGCCGCTAGCAAGCTTCGCCCCGGGGCGGGGCTCCTACAGGTCGGCGGGGCTGCTCGTGCTTGCGTAGGAGCCGCGCCCCGCGGCGAACTCGGTATATCAGGCGAGCTGGACGCCAGATTCGCCCGGCACCTTTTCGACTACTTTGGCTTGTACGCGCAATACCCCGGTCGCGGACCGACCTTGGGGTGATGGCGACAGGTGTCCGGACGCTTGTCGTAGACGGTGCACAGGCGCGTCTTGCGATCGAGGAACAGGCAGTCGTTGTTGGACATGCGGATCAGGGTGAAGATGCCCGACTTCTGGTTGAAGCGCTCGACGATGCCGTCCTTCTGCAGGCGCTTGGCGATGTTCTTCGGTGGCTCGCTGCGCTCGAACTCGTCCACCAGCTCCAGGCGGATCAGATCGTTCAGGCGCACCTCAACCGGCATGGTGCAGCAGGTGGACATGCAGCTATGGCACATGTCTGCCGTGTATTTGGCCCAGGTTTCCAGGCGGTCGATCTCTGCAGCGGCTATCAGGCGGGGTTTTATCATGATGCTCGGGTAGGCCTGTCTTGTGCGGCGGACTGTTCGCTTCGCTCCCGAGTCCGCCCTACGGTCACGGGGCGGCGATGATAGCGGGCGCGTGGCGTTTGTGAAGCACCGGCTGGCGGCTGATCGCTTTGCGTTGTGCCTGTGAACGGCTTGGCAGTCGTCTCTCTGGGTGTGGGTCGGCGCGGCTCCTATACTGTGGCTCGTCTCGGGCGGCCAGCAGGAACGTGAGGCGACTTCTTTCTCAGGATTGGGACATAACGCATGCAATGGATTTTCATGCTGGTCGGTTTGGTGCTCGGCGTGGGCGCTAGCGAATCGGTCACAGGTGCGCTTCTTGGCGGGCTGATCGGCCTCAGCCTGGGCCAGGCGCTGCGTCTGCAAGGGCTGGAGACGCGCAATGCGCAGCTGACTGCGCAGCTCAAGGACTTCGCCGAGCGCTTCGATCACGGCACGCGTGCCATCCACGAGCGCCTGGTCAAGGTCGAGCAGGGCGAGCGAAGCGAACCTGAGTCGGTTCCCGCGTCTGCTGACCCTGTCGCCAGTTCCGCGCCCGAGGCCCAGCCCGAGCCGGTCGTTGCTGAAGAGCCCGAGCTGGACTGGACACTTGATCCGCTGCCTGAGATCGAAACATCGCAGCCTGTCGCAGAACCTGCGTCACTGGCTGCTCAGGTTGCTTACCAGCCGCAATCGGCAGCGCAACAAAGCCCCTGGCGCGAGCAAACGCCGCGCGAGCCGAATCTGGTCGAGCGTGGTATTGCTGCTGCCAAGGCCTGGCTGTTCGGCGGTAACACCGTGCTGCGGGTTGGCGTGGTACTGCTGTTCCTCGGTCTGGCCTTCCTCCTGCGCTACGCCACCGAAGGCGTCGAGGTCCCGGTCGAGCTGCGCTACATGGGCGTGGCGGCCAGTGCCCTGGCCTTGCTCGGCCTGGGCTGGTGGTTGCGCCGGCGCAATCCCGGTTACGCCCTGGTGCTGCAGGGCACCGGCATCGCCGTGCTGTACCTGACGGTGTTCGCCGCCATGCGCCTGCACCCGCTGCTCGATCCGGGCATGGCCCTCGGCCTGCTGGTGGCAGTGACGCTGTTCTCGGCGATTCTCGCCGTGCAGCAGAACGCCCTTGGCCTGGCCGCTGCGGCGGCGCTCGGTGGTTTCGCCGCGCCAATCCTCACCTCCACCGGCAGCGGCAACCATGTCGCGCTGTTCTCCTATTTCGCCCTGCTCAATGCCGGCATCTTTGCCATCGCCTGGTTCAAGGCCTGGCGCCTGCTCAACCTGATCGGCTTCGTCGGCACCTTTGGCATCGGTTTCGCGTGGGGGCTGCGTTCCTACACGCCGGAACTGCTGGGCAGCACTCAGCCATTCCTGATCCTGTTCTTCCTGATGTACGTGGCCATCGGCCTGCTATTCGCCCGCCGCACCCTGCATGACGCGGCGAATGCGCCCGAGGCGCGTGACGAGTTGCTGCGCTGGTCGCTACGGCGTGGCGACTATGTCGATGCCACCACGCTGTTCGGTCCGCCGTTGATCGGCTTCGGCCTGCAGGTCGCATTGGTGCGGCATATCGAGTTCGCCGCGGCGTTCAGCGCCCTCGGCCTGGGCCTGTTCTATCTGTTGCTGACGCGGGTGCTCAAGGCGCGTGCTGGCGAGCAGGCACTGCTGCTGGTGGAAACCTGTCTGGCGCTCGGTGTGGTATTCGCCAGTCTGGCCATTCCGCTCGGTCTCGATGCCCGTTGGACGGCGGCGGCCTGGGCCGTGGAAGGCGCCGGTATCTTCTGGTTGGGTCTGCGTCAGGGACGGCCGCTGGCGCGTGCGTTCGCCCTGCTGCTGCAGGTGGGCGCGGCACTGGCTTTCGTCAGTGGTCTGGAGCATGGCTATGGCAGCCTGCTGGACGGCTCGCCGCTGGGCGCGCTGATGCTCGGTGCGGCGTTGCTGTTCAGCTATTGGCAGCTACGCCAGGCGCCGCAGGCGGCCAACGCCTGGGAACACCGCCTGCTGCCCTGGTTGGGGTTGGCCGGGCTGGCGTTTGTCTATCTGATCGCACCGCTGCTGTTCGAGGCCCCCGGCACCGCCATCGCCTGGGCGTTGGCAGGCCTTGCGACCTTGTTCGTCGGCCTGCGTATCGCCGCGCCAAGTTTCGTCTACAGCGCCTTCGCCATCCAGTTGCTCGGTGGTCTGCTGTTCCTCGGGCAGATGGCGCTGGATTCGCTGTTTGGCCGTGGCGGCTTCAGTGCTGGCTGGTTCGGCCTGCTGGCGGCGTCGATGGTGGGACTGGGGCTGATCGCCGGCATGCTACTGGCGGCGCGCGATCCGCAGATCCGCGAGAACCGCCGGCTGCTCGGTGCCTTGTCGATGGTGATGCTGGTAGGCCTGGTATTTATCAACCTGGCGGTGTTGTTCGTCCTGCCCTGGGTGGCGGCTGCCGCTGTGTGGGGCGGCACGGGCCTGCTGATTCTGTGGCTGGCGCTGTATCTGCAGCAGCGCGCGGCGTTCCTGTTCAGCTTGGCGCTGCAGGTCTTCGCTGGCCTGGCCTTCCTTGCTGCTGGGCCGTTGCTGCTGTCGGGTATCAGTGGCGAGGGCTTGTCGCCGCTGGCGCACACCGGCTTCTGGACCCCCGCTGTGCTCGGCCTGGCTGCGCAGATCGGCGCCTGGCGCCTGCAGGGGCTGGCGCGTAGCGGCCGTGATACGGGCATCGATGGCGTCAGTCTGCAGCGCCTGGGCCAGCTGTTGCTGGCCTGGGGGGCGGCCTGGTGGGCACTGGCTTTGGCCAGTGAGGTGCTGCGCTTCGTGGCGCCGAATCTGCAAGCCAGTGCGTTGCTAGTGCTGGCGGCCTCGTCGGCGCTGCTCTGGATGCTGCTGGCATTACGCACCCGCTGGCGCGAGTTGGCGGTGCTATGCAGCCTGCTGGCACCGGTTGCGGGCTTGGTCCTGATCCACGCCTGGCATCCCTTTTACCATCCAGCCGCGAATTTCGGCTGGCTGGGCTGGGCTGCCGTGATCGCGGTGCATCTGCTTATCCTGTGGTCCCTGGGCGATCTACTGCCGAGCAGGGCGGCCAGCGTCGCCCATGTGCTCGGCTGCTGGTTGCTGATCGGCGTGCTGGCGCTGGAGCTGCGCTATCTGCTGCTGAGCCTGGCCGACCACTACAACGCCTGGCGCTGGCTGGGTTGGGCGTTGCTGCCGACCGCTTTCCTTTGGGTAATGGCGCAGGCACGTCGCCTACCCTGGCCGGTGGCTGGGTTCGAGCGTGAATACCGGCTGTGGGCAGCGGCGCCTCTGGCGGCATTGATGCTCGCCTGGTTCTGGCTGGCCAATGCCAATAGCGCCGGTGATAGCGATCCGCTGCCTTATTTGCCGCTGTTCAATCCACTGGAGTTGGGTTTGCTGCTGTGCCTGGGCGCGCTGTTTGTCTGGGCACGTGATGCGCTGCCGCGCTTGGGCCTGCAACCTGCGCGTGCACAGCAAGTGGTGCAGGGCGTCGCAGGTGTTTCGCTGTTTGCCCTGCTGACGGTGATGGTGATGCGTACCGCGCACCACTGGGGTGGTGTGCCCTGGCAGACGTCAGCGTTGTTCGATTCGATGCTGGTGCAGGCCGGGCTGTCCATCGTCTGGACCCTGATCGCCCTGGCGCTGATGCTCTTTGGGCATCTACGCGTACGCCGCGAGCTGTGGCTGTTAGGTGCTGCGCTGATCGCCCTGGTGGTAGCCAAATTGTTCTTCGTCGAGCTGGGCAACCGTGGTGGCCTGGAGCGCATCGTCTCGTTCATCGGGGTCGGTGTGCTGTTGCTGGTGGTGGGCTATTTCGCCCCGCTGCCGCCGCGCAAGGCCGAAAAGTCGGCTGCTGAGGAACAGGAGTCTGCCGTATGAAACTCATCCGTTGGGGCCTGCTCCTGGGGTTGTCGCTGAGTGCACTTAGTCAGGCCAGTGAGACACCTCAGGACTATCGGCACAGCGCTGCCCTGCAACTCGCTGGTGAGGGCCCCTGGTATCGCCTTGAGCTGCCCTTCGCTGCTCACCTCGCCGCCGGACATGGTGATTTGCGCGATCTACGCGTATTCGACAGCAATGATCAGATGCAGGCCTACGCGTTGATTCCGGGGCATAGCGAGACCGTGCAGCAGGAACAGGAGCATGGTGTGCGCTGGTTTCCGTTGCGGGGCCGCGCCGATGCCCAGGAAATGCCTGCGCTGCGCGTCGAGCGCAGCACCACTGGCACGCTGATCGAACTTCGCGGCGATGCACCGACCGAAAGCGAGCAGCAACTGCGCGGTTGGTTGCTCGATGCCAGCGTCATCGATGCGCCGCTGGTGCGTCTGAATCTGGACTGGAGTGGGGCAGAGGAAGGATTTCAGCGCTTCAGCATCGAGGCCAGTGACGACCTGCAGCACTGGCGTAGTTGGGGAGACGGGCAGGTGGCGCGTCTGAGCTTCGCCGATGAGCGTATCGATCAGCGTCAGGTCGAACTGCCTGGGCAGCGTGCCCGTTATCTGCGTCTGCTGTGGAGCAACCCAGCCCGGGCCCCGCAACTGCAGGCCGTTACCTTGCGCAGTCAGCGGCAGGCTCATCAGGCTGCGCCGCTGGTGTGGTCCGAGCCCATGCCGGCGCAGACCAGCGCTGAGGGGCAGTACCAGTGGCAGTTGCCCTTGTCATTGCCTCTGGAGCGACTGCGGGTCGAACTGCAACAGAGCAACACGCTGGCGCCACTGCGCTTCGAGGCGCGCAGCAGCGACCAGGGTGCCTGGCGCCAGCTGACAAGCGGGGTGCTTTATCGTCTGCCTGAGGCTGGGCGTGAAGTGGTGAACGATGAGTTGGCCTTGCCTGGTTGGCCGGTGCGCCAGCTGCGCGTGCAGGTGGATGCGCGAGGGAGCGGCTTGGGCGCGGATACGCCTCGCATGCAGGTAGCGCTACGCGCCACGCAACTGGTATTTCTCACCCGTGGCGAGCCGCCCTATCGGCTGGCGCTGGGTAGCCCGAGTGCGCAGTCGGCAGCATTGCCGCTGCACACCCTGATCCCCGGTTATCAGCCTGAACGACTTGTCAGCCTTGGTCGTGCCGAGTTGGTCGAGCCGCTTGCCGCTGCGGTCGAATCACAAGCTGGCGCCGGTCAGGACTGGCAGCGTTGGGGACTCTGGGCTGTACTGCTGGTGGGAATTGGGTTGCTGGCGGCGATGGCCGCCAGTGTGCTGCGTCGCCCACCAGACGCCTGAGAGGCATGGGCCAATAAAGCCCAGATGCGGCAGGGCTTTTGCAGTATCTTAGGCACCCCGCGCCAATCCAGCATTGAAGGTCAGGAAGGCCCTTGCGTATTTCGATTCGCGTCATCGCCCAGTCGCCTCGTGTCGCTTGCGTATGCGACTCACGCACTGCTTCGCCGGGAATGCGGAGGAGTCGCTGATGCAGGCCTGCATGGCTTCCGGCTGGAGTTTCTCGGCGCCTGTGCTGGTGACGCTGCTGGTGTGCCTCGGCGTGATCCTGCTGGCGCACTGGGTGACCCGGCAGCGCGACTTCCCGGGGCGTGACAGCTTTATCCTTCTGCACTTGGCCAGCTTGTGGTGGATGGGCGCCGCGGCTCTTGAGATGAGCTTCTTCGCCGCCGACTGCAAGATGTTCTGGGCCAGCATGGCCTGGCCCGGCATCGTTGCCACGCCGACGTTCTGGGCGGTCTTCCTCTGGCAATACGTCAACAGCATGCGCGCGCCTCTGGCACGCAGCAGCATCCTCGGGCTGAGCCTGGTGCCGCTGCTGGTCTGGGGGCTGGCGCTGAGCAACCCCTGGCATGGTCTGTTCTACGGGGCTGGCAGTGCGCCGGTCGACGCCAGCCTGGGTGCGCCGGTGCGCTACGAGCATGGCCCGCTGTTCTACGCCACCGCCGTCTATGTCTACCTGTTCATGGCCTTCTGCATGGGCGTGGTGACGCGTGCCGCGGCGCTGAGTCAGGGGCTGCATCGCCGCCATTATCTGGCCTTCGTGCTGGTCACCGCGGTGCCCTGGGTGGCCAATATCGGTTATGTGGGGTTCGGCTGGACGCTGTTCGGCTTCGACCCGACGCCCTTCAGTTTCGCCTTCACCCTGATGGCGTTCTCCTGGCTGATCGTCGGGGTGCGCCTGTTCGACCTGTTGCCGGTGGCCCGTCATCTGCTGCTCGAAGCCTTGCTCGATCCGGTGCTGGTGATCGACCCGCGTGGGCGCGTGATCGAGGCCAACCCGGCGGCGCTGAAACTGGCAGGCCTGCAATCGGGATGGCAAGGCACCGAGTTGCAGCAGTGGCCGGTTTTCGGTGCCGATCTGCAGCAGTTGCTGCAAGAGCACAACGGCCCCGAGCAGGACCTGCCGCTGACGCTGACCAGCGCCGCGCGCTACTACGAGGTGCGTGTGCGCGCCATCCAGCGCGCCACCCGCCATGGCCCGACCCTGCTCGGCCATATGCTCTATATCCGTGACGTGACCCAGCGTCACCTCAGTGAACTCAAGCTGGCCGAGGCGCTGGCGCTGAGTGAGGAGCGTCTGCGCACCATCTCCAGCCTGCACGAGCAACTGCGCGAGCAGGCCCTGTGCGATCCGCTGACCGGGCTGTACAACCGTCGTTATCTGGATGAGTTCTTCGAGCGCGAGCTGGCCAGGGCACAGCGCGAGAACCTGCCACTGGCGCTGGCCCTGATCGATCTTGATCACTTCAAACGCCTCAACGACGAATGCGGCCACCTGGTCGGCGACGACGTGCTCAAGGCCGTCGCGCAGCACCTGCTGGACAACCTGCGCAGCACCGATGCGGTGTTTCGTATCGGCGGCGAAGAGTTTCTGCTGATATTGCCGGGCGGCGATCCGCGCGAGGCCAGCGAGCGCCTGCAGAGCATCTGCGCGCAACTGGCGACTCGCGATGTCGCCACCCGTGGCGGCGACCAGCGTGTGACCCTGTCTGCCGGCCTGGCCCATTGGCCTGAGCAGGGGCAGGCACTCGACGAGCTGCTGCAGGCTGCCGACGCTGCGCTGTACCAGGCCAAACGCGACGGGCGCAATCGTGTTTGCGGGCTGCTGGCAGGCGCCGATCTCAGCCATCCATCCCGGCAGGCAGCATTGCGTGGCGACTCGGGTTAAACTGCGCGCGATTTTTCCCCTTTCCGGAGCCGTCCATGTCCCGCGTCACCCTGAGCCGCTACCTGATCGAGCAGACTCGCAGCCACAACACCCCGGCCGACCTGCGTTTCCTTATCGAAGTCGTGGCGCGGGCCTGCAAGGCGATCAGCCACCAGGTGTCCAAGGGCGCCCTCGGCGGCGTGCTGGGCAGCCTGGACAGCGAAAACGTGCAGGGCGAAGTGCAGAAGAAGCTCGACGTGATCTCCAACGAAATCCTCCTCGAAGCCAACGAGTGGGGCGGCCACCTGGCCGGCATGGCCTCCGAGGAAATGGACAACGCCTACCAGATCCCTGGCAAGTACCCCAAAGGTGCCTACCTGCTGGTATTCGACCCGCTGGACGGCTCCAGCAATATCGACGTCAACGTCTCGGTCGGCACCATCTTCTCGGTGCTGCGCAGCCCCGAGCGCAACGGTGAAACCGGCGACCTGGGCGAGGAAGCCTTTCTCCAGCCGGGCACCCAGCAGGTTGCCGCCGGCTACGCCATCTACGGCCCGCAGACCATGCTGATGCTGACCCTGGGCGATGGCGTAAAAGGCTTCACCCTGGATCGTGAACTCGGCAGCTTCGTGCTCACCCACGACAACATCAAGGTGCCGGAGTCGACCAAGGAATTCGCCATCAACATGTCCAACCAACGCCACTGGGAAGCCCCGGTGCAGCGTTACGTCTCCGAGCTGCTGGCCGGTGAAACCGGGCCGCTGGGGCGCAACTACAACATGCGCTGGATCGCCTCGATGGTGGCCGACGTGCACCGTATCCTCACCCGCGGTGGTGTGTTCATGTACCCGCGTGATGCCCGCGAGCCGGACAAGCCGGGCAAGCTGCGCCTGATGTACGAGGCCAACCCGATGTCGATGATCATCGAACAGGCCGGCGGCGCCGCGACCGACGGTAACCAGCGCATTCTCGATATCCAGCCCACTTCCCTGCACCAGCGCGTGCCGGTATTCCTCGGCTCCAAGGAAGAAGTGCTGCGTATCACCGCCTACCACCGCAACTGATGAGCGCCTGGCAACCGCTGCTCGACTGGTGGTTCGGTGCCGAAGGCAGCGCTACCGAAGTCGCCGCAGCGCGCCAGGGTTTATGGTTCGGCAAGCGCGACAGCCAGGATCGTGAGGCAGAGGCGCGGTTCGGCGCCCTGGTCGAGCAGGCACTGGCTGGCGAGCTGCAAGGCTGGACGGACGACCCGCAGGGTTGGCTGGCACAGCTGATCCTGCTCGATCAACTGCCGCGCATGATCTTTCGCGATACGCCGCGGGCCTTTGCCGGCGACAGCCGGGCTCGCCCATTGCTGCAGGAGGGCCTTGAGCGTGGCTGGGACCTTAGGCTGACGCCGATCCAGCGGGTGTTTGCCTATCTGGTCTTCGAGCACGCCGAAGATCTGCCCTTGCAGGACCGCGCGGTCGAGCTGTTTGCTGATCTGCTGAGCGAAGCAGCTGTCGATGAGCGGCCATTGTTCGCCAATTTCCTCGATTTTGCCGAGCGTCATCAGCGGGTGATTGCCCGTTTCGGTCGCTTTCCTCATCGCAATGCGATTCTCGGTCGCGGCTGCACTGACGAAGAACAGGCCTTCCTGCGGGAACCCGGCTCGCGTTTCTGAACTCCAAGCGGGCAAGTCGTCGTCGGCTATGCCAAGCTTGCTGGCACCTTCCCATCAGGAGTTTTACCCATCATGTCGATGCGTATCGTCGCGTTGCTCGCCTGTTGCCTGCTCGCCGCCTGCAGCAAGGTCAATCAGGAAAACTACTCCAAGCTCAAGGCCGGTATGAGCAAGCAGGAAGTGGAAAACCTGCTCGGCGCGCCCGGTGAGTGTGCCGGCGCACTGGGGATGACCAGTTGCACCTGGGGCGACGACAAGGCCTATATCAGTGTCCAGTACGCCGGGGACAAGGTCATGCTGTTCTCCGGCAAGGGACTCAAGTAAACAGGAGCTTCCATGCGTTCGATCCTAATCGCCAGCGCCATTCTCGCCCTGGCCGGCTGCGCCAATTCCGGTACCGGCAGCATCCCCAAACCGCCACCGCAGACCATGCAGGTCGACCTGCAGCGCTACCAGGGCACCTGGTACGAGCTGGCGCGCCTGCCGATGTTCTTCCAGCGCAACTGCGTGCAGTCCGAAGCGCATTACGGTCTGCGTGACGATGGCCGCATCGACGTGACCAACCGCTGCCGCGACAAGGACGGTGAGTGGATCGAGGCCAAGGGCGTCGCCGAGCCTCAGGTCGAAGGGCAAACCGACAAGCTGTGGGTGCGCTTCGACAACTGGGCCAGCAAGCTGCTGCCGATTAAGGGCGACTACTGGGTGATCTACCACGACGAGGACTATCGCGTGGCACTGGTCGGTCACCCGGAGCACAAGTACCTCTGGCTGCTCTCGCGCACCCCTGAAGTGGATCAGGAAACCCGCGACAAGCTGCTCAGCGTCGCGCGCGAGCAGGGCTACGTTACCTCGGACCTGATCTGGCGTCAGGCCGATTGATCCAGCGCTCGCCCGTAGCCCGGATGCAATCCGGGGATGTCTACCGGGATTTCCCGGATTGATCCGGGCTACGCTTTCACTCCCAATCCAGGCGCGCCAGCTTCCATTCGCTGCCGTCGAGCCACCATTCCAGCTTCACTGAATAGTGCCGCGCGCTGTCGGGGATCAACCCCTCGGCGCCACTCAGGCCTACCTGAGCTTCGGTATAGCCCTTGCTGCTGATCGCAGCGTCGATCCAGCTGTTCTTGCCCAGTGCGATGACCTTGATGTTCTTGTGGCGCAGGAACAGCAGGGTCATGGTGCGCTTGGCCCATTCGCGGTCCAGCTCCTGGCGGGCGAGGAAGTCGCCATGCAACTGCTCCAGCACTGCACCGGTGCTCTTGGCCTCGATGTTGTCCTGCAACTGCTGAACGGCCGCCTCCAGAGCGGCCTGCGGGTCGTCACCGCCGCCGCAGCCGGCGAGCAGGAGGGTGAAGGACATAAACAGCGACCAAGCCAGATGACGCATCGACATGCTGAACTTCCTTTTCATGGTTATGATGCCGGGCAGAGTGGAACACGGCAGTTGTAGCCCAGCCAACAGGAGCCAACCATGCAGACTTTGTACCCGGAGATCAAACCCTACGCTCGCCATGAACTGGCGGTCGAGCAACCGCACGTGCTGTACATCGACGAGAGCGGCTCTGCGGATGGGTTGCCGGTACTGTTCATTCATGGCGGCCCCGGTGCCGGCTGCGATTCTGCCAGCCGCCGTTACTTCGATCCCGCCCTGTATCGCATCGTCACCTTCGACCAGCGCGGCTGTGGCCGTTCGACGCCGCACGCGAGTCTGGAGAACAACACCACCCAGGCGCTGATCGCCGATATCGAGCGTATTCGCGAGCATCTGGGTATCGACAAGTTCGTGCTGTTCGGTGGCTCCTGGGGCTCGACCCTGGCGTTGGCCTATGCACAGGCGCATCCGCAGCGCGTGCATGGACTGATCCTGCGCGGCATCTTCCTGTGTCGGCCGCAGGAGTTCAGCTGGTTCTATCAGGAAGGCGCCAGCCGCCTGTTCCCCGATTACTGGGAGGATTACGTGGCGCCCATCCCGGTCGAGGAGCGCGGCGACCTGATGCAGGCCTTCTACAAGCGCCTGACGGGTACCGACCAGATCGCCCAGATGCATGCGGCCAAGGCCTGGTCGACCTGGGAGGGGCGTACTGCCACCCTGCGTCCCAACACCCAGGTGGTCGAGCGCTTCAGCGAGGCGCATCGGGCACTGTCCATCGCCCGTATCGAGTGCCACTACTTCGTCAACGACGCCTTCCTCGAGCCTAACCAACTGCTCCGTGACATGCCGAAGATCGCCCATCTGCCGGGCATCATCGTGCACGGTCGCTACGACGCCATCTGCCCGCTGGACAACGCCTGGGCGCTGCACCAGGCCTGGCCCAACAGCGAGCTGCAGATCATCCGTGACGCCGGCCACTCGGCGGCGGAACCCGGTATCACCGATGCGCTGATCCGCGCTGCCGAACAGATGGCCCGGCGCCTGCTCGACCTGCCGCCGGAGGATGCATGAAGCTGCTGATCCAGCGCGTCAGCGGTGCACGGGTGGAGGTCGAAGGCGAGGTGGTGGGCAGCATCGATCAGGGCCTGCTGGCGCTGGTCGGCATCGAGCCGCAGGACGATCAGGCCAGTCTGTCCCGCGCGCTGCACAAGCTGCTGAACTACCGCATGTTCAGCGACGAGGCGGGCAAGATGAATCGCTCGCTGACGGACGTGCAAGGCGGGCTGTTGTTGGTCTCGCAGTTCACCCTGGCAGCCGACACCAAAAGCGGCATGCGCCCCAGTTTCTCCAGCGCTGCGCCACCCGCGCAGGGGGCTGCGCTGTTCGATGCTCTGGTGGAAATGGCCAGAGCCCAGCATCCGCAGGTCGCCACCGGACGCTTCGGCGCCAATATGCAGGTGCACCTGGTCAACGATGGGCCGGTGACCTTTCTGCTTGAGGTATAGCGGTAGTTTGTGGGAGCGAGCTCTGCTCGCGAATGCTGGCGACTCGAACGCTTGGCGAGCAGAGCTCGCTCCTACAGGTTGCTCGTTCGCGTTTAGAACAATCTGGCCAGCAACGCCGGCACGGCCGTCTCCACCCGCAGAATGCGCTCGCCCAGCTGCACCGGTTGCAGGCCTGCTGCTTCGCGCAGCAGCTCGACTTCGTAGGGAATCCAGCCGCCCTCCGGGCCGATGGCCAGGGTCACCGGTTGCTCGACGGCGCGCGGGCAGGCCGGGTAATCACCGGGGTGGCCGGTCAGGCCAAGTGTGCCGGCCGCCAGGGCCGGTAGGCGATCCTCGACGAAGGGTTTGAAGCGCTTCTCGATGCTTACTTCGGGTAGCACCGTGTCGCGCGCCTGCTCCAGGCCGAGGATCAGCTGTTCGCGAATGGCCTCGGCCTCGAGAAACGGTGTCTGCCAGAAACTCTTCTCCACCCGGTAGCTGTTGACCAATACCAGGCGCGCCACGCCCATGGCGCTGACCGTCTGCAGCACGCGCTTGAGCATCTTCGGGCGGGGCAGGGCGAGGATCAGGGTCAGCGGTAGCTTGGCCGGTGGCGGCTGGTCGAGACTGACATGCAGTTCGGCATGCTCGGCATCCAGGGCGATCAGTCGGCCTTCGCCCATCAGGCCGCCAAGATGACCGACGCGCAGGCGATCACCGGTCTCGGCGCGATGCACTTCATGTAGATGTTTCAGGCGCCTGCCACTGAGGCGTACCCGCTCGCCACCGACGAAGTCGGCGTCCTCCAGCAGCAGCAGGTTCACGGCAGCGGCGCGGGTGGCTGGTCTTCGGGCTTGGCTTCTTCTTCGGCCTGTTCCTGGTCGCGCTTGCGCTTGACCAGCGCGCCAGCCAGTACACCGGCTTCGAACAGTAGCCACATCGGCACGGCCAACAGGGTCTGCGAGAACACGTCCGGCGGCGTCAGCACCATACCGACCACGAAGCAGCCGACAATGACGTAGGGGCGGCTCTTGCGCAAAGTCGCTACGTCGACCAGGCCTACCCAGATAACCAGGAAGGTAGCGATAGGGATCTCGAAGGCCACGCCAAAGGCGAAGAACAGCGTCAGGACGAAATCCAGGTACTGGCCGATGTCGGTCATCATCGCCACGCCTTCCGGGGTCACGCTGGCGAAGAAGCCGAACATGATCGGGAACACCACGAAGTAGGCGAAGGCCATGCCGGCATAGAACAGGAAGATACTGGAAATCAGCAGCGGCACCGCGATGCGTCGCTCATGGGTGTATAGCCCCGGCGCGATGAAACCCCAGATCTGGTGCAGGATCACCGGCATGCCTAGAAACAACGCACACATCAGGGTCAGCTTGAATGGCGTCAGGAACGGCGAGGCGACCCCTGTGGCGATCATCGTCGCGCCTTCTGGCAGATAGGCGCGTAACGGTGCAGCGACCAGGGCGTAGATATCCTGAGCGAAGTAGAACAGGCCGGCGAAGATCAGCAGGATGATCACTACACAGCGCAACAGACGAGTACGCAGCTCGGCCAGGTGCGAGACCAGAGGCATTTCCTGGTCGGCTTGTGGATTATTGCTCATGGCTGGGGATTCTTGTCCTGAACGCTCGGGGCCGTGTCGGCAGTCGATTTGGCGCTGTTCTCCGCTGGCGGATTGTCGCTTTTGCCGGTGCCGAGAATGTCCTGCTTCATCGCCTGCATTTCCCGCTCGAGTTCGAGAATCCGCTCGTTATGCAACTGACGGCGAATCTCGTCGGCGCCGATCTCGCGCTCCACCTCGGCCTTGATCGAGTTGAAGCTGCGCTTGATCCGGCCGATCCACAGGCTGGCCGTACGCACGGCGCCTGGCAGGCGCTCGGGGCCGAGCACCACCAGGGCCACCAGACCGACCAGCAGCAGCTCGGTAAAACCGATGTCGAACATGGCTTAGTCTTTCTTCGCTGGCTCTTCGACCTTGCGTGCCTGGGCGTCGATGGTCTGGCCCTTGGGCTCTTCCACGGCTGGCTTTTCAGCTTCGCCGCTATCCATCGATTTGCGGAAACCCTTGATCGCGTCGCCCAGATCCGAGCCAAGGCCTTTCAGGCGCTTGGTGCCGAACAGCATGACCACGATGAGCAGGATGATCAGGAGTTGCCAGATGCTGATACCGCCAAAGCCCATGATATGTACTCCGTAATGAAGGTTTATTCGGATTGCGGTCGCGCGGCTTTTTCCGCGTGGCCGGAGAGGCCGAAACGGCGATCCAGTTCATCCAGCACAGCCTGGGGATGCTGGCCGAGGGCGGCGAGCATGACCAGGCTATGGAACCACAGATCGGCGGTTTCGTAGATCAGGTCCTTGCAGTCACCGCTGGCGGCGGCGTCCTTGGCGGCGAGGATGGTTTCCACCGATTCCTCGCCGACCTTTTCCAGAATCTTGTTCAGACCCTTGTGATACAGGCTGGCGACGTAGGAGCTGTCGGCCGCTGCGCCCTTGCGCGACTCCAGCACCTCGGCCAGGCGGCTCAGGGTGTCACTCATGGCTGTGTCCTGCATAGATGGCGTGCGGATCTTTCAGCACCGCGTCGACGGTTTTCCAGCCGCCATTCTCGTATACCCGATAGAAGCAGCTTTCGCGACCGGTGTGGCAAGCGATGCCGCCCAGTTGTTCGACCATCAGCACGATGACATCGGCGTCGCAGTCCAGGCGCAGTTCGTGCAGTTTCTGCACATGGCCGGATTCCTCGCCCTTGCGCCACAACTTGCCACGTGAGCGCGACCAGTAGATGGCGCGTTGTTCGCTGGCGGTGAGGGCCAGGGATTCGCGGTTCATCCAGGCCATCATCAGGATGCGGCCACTCTGGTAGTCCTGGGCGATGGCCGGCACCAGGCCATCTTCGTTCCAGTGGATTTCGTCGAGCCAATCGTTCATCGGTATTCCGTATCTGTTACGCCGGGCCTCGGCCCGTGAATTCCCCAAGTGTGCCAGTGCCGCAGCCAACTGGCTATCGGCGCAGCACCAGATAGAGCCCGCCGCCGACCATCAGCCAGGCTGGCCAGGTGGCCAGCAGTGGTGCCAGGCCTTGCATGGTGCCGGCGCCGATCAGTGCCGCACCAAGCAGGCGCAGTGTCCAGTGGTCGCGTGGTGCACTGGTCTGGACCTGTACCGGCTGCTGCAGACGTTCCAGGGTGTCGCGGGCGATCTGTGACAGGTGAGGCACCTGCTCGGCTTGTTGCTGCAGGTTGCGCAGCAGATGCAGCGGGCTGATGCGCTCGCGCATCCAGCGTTCGAGGAAGGGCTGCGCGGTGCTCCACAGATCCAGATCCGGATAGAGCTGACGGCCGAGGCCTTCGATGTTGAGCAGGGTCTTCTGCAGCAGCACCAGTTGCGGCTGCACTTCCATGTTGAAGCGCCGGGCGGTCTGGAACAGGCGCAGCAGCAACTGGCCGAAGGAGATGTCCTTCAGCGGCTTCTCGAAGATCGGCTCGCACACGGTGCGAATCGCCGCCTCGAACTCGTTGACCTTGGTGTCGGCCGGTACCCAGCCCGAGTCGATGTGCAACTGCGCGACCTTGCGGTAGTCGCGCTTGAAGAAGGCGATCAGGTTGCGCGCCAGGTAGTCCTGGTCTTCGTCGGTGAGGCTGCCGATGATGCCGCAGTCGATGGCGATGTACTGCGGGCTCCACGGCGTGCGGGTGCTGACGAAGATGTTGCCGGGGTGCATGTCGGCGTGGAAGAAGCTGTCGCGGAACACCTGGGTGAAGAAGATCTCCACGCCGCGCTCGGCCAAAAGTTTCATGTCGGTGCGCTGGTCGGCCAGGGTCGCCAGGTCGGTCACCGGGATGCCGTAGATGCGCTCCATTACCAGCACCTGGTGGCGGCACAGGTCCCAGTACACCTGCGGTACGTAGAGCAGAGGCGAGCCGTCGAAGTTGCGCCGCAGCTGGCTGGCGTTGGCTGCTTCGCGCAGCAGGTCGAGTTCATCAAAGATGGTTTTTTCGTAGTCGCTGACTACTTCTACCGGGCGCAGGCGGCGGGCATCGGCCGAGGCTTTCTCGGCGATACGGGCGATCAGGAACAGCCAGGCCAGGTCCTGGCGAATCACCGGTTTGAGGCCCGGGCGCACCACCTTGACCACCACCTGCTCGCCGCTTTTCAGCTGCGCGGCATGCACCTGAGCCACCGAGGCCGAGGCCAGGGGCTGGCTGTCGAAGCGGGCGAACAGCTCGCTCACCGGGGCGCCAAGCTGGGCTTCGATCAGGGCGATGGCTTGCTCTTCCGGGAAGGGCGGTACCTGATCCTGCAGGCGCGCCAGCTCATCGGCGATATCCGGCGGCAGCAGGTCGCGGCGGGTGGACAGCAGTTGGCCGAACTTGATGAAGATCGGCCCCAGGTCTTCCAGCGCCAGACGCAGACGTGCGCCGCGCGACAGCGCCAGCGTCTTGCGCGGCAGCCAGCGCCAGGGCAGCAGGCAGGATAGCGCGCGCAGCCAGAATGGCAGCGGTAGCTCGAAGAGCATCTCGTCCAGTTGATAGCGGATGACTACGCGCTGGATGCGCAACAGGCGGCGAACGGCAAGCAGCTTCATGCGTCGGACTTATTGGCAGAAGTGAGGCGCTCGATGCGTGCTTCCAGGCGGTCGAGGGCGAGTTTGAGTTGATCCAGCTCGGCGAAACGCGCATCGGCTTCGCGCTGGCCCACCAGGGTGCGTGATTCTTCGGCCAGGTAGTCGGCCAGATTCTGCTTGAGGCTGGTGGCGCCGTGGCTGGCGAGATTGACCCGGCTGCGCAGGTGACCGGCGAGCAGGGTAGTGGCCACCGGGCCGAGCCAGCGCGAGATTTCGTATTCCCAGTCCAGCTCCAGATCCTGCAGGATGCCGGCCAGTTGCAGCAGCACCGCGCTGTCGCCATCGAGCGATACCTCAGGGCGATGCAGCACGGCAGTTTTCTCGCGGCTCAGGGCCAGGCGCAGCAGGCTGGCGGCAGGTGCGGTGAGCGTGCAGTCGGCGGGTGCATGCCACTGTGCGGCGAGTTGCAGACCATCACCACTGGGCAGAATGAACAGCTCCAGTGCCGGGCTCTGGCACTGTACGGCGATGACCTTGCCACTCAGTGCCTGCAGACGCGGCAAGGCCGTGTCATCGAGGCGCAGGGCGCGGTTGAGGCCCGCCTCGACGCCCGCCAGCAAGCCCGTGATGAGCATTAAGGCTTGATGCCGCGATGCAGGGCGACGATGCCGCCAGTCATGTTGTGGTAGGTGACGCGCTCGAAGCCGGCGTCGACCATCATCGCCTTGAGGGTTTCCTGATCCGGGTGCATGCGGATCGACTCGGCCAGGTAGCGATAGCTTTCCGAGTCGTTGGTGATCAACTTGCCGGCCAGCGGCATGAAGCTGAACGAGTAGGTGTCATAGACCTTGGCCAGCAGCGGGTTGCCAGGCTTGGAGAACTCCAGAACCAGCAGGCGACCGCCGGGTTTTAACACGCGCAGCATCGAGCGCAGGGCGTCTTCCTTGTGGGTGACGTTGCGCAGGCCGAAGGCGATGGTGACCACGTCGAAATGGTTGTCGGGGAACGGCAGCTTCTCGGCATCGGCCTGGACGAACTGCACGTTGCCGGCCACGCCCTTGTCGAGCAGGCGGTCACGACCGACCTTGAGCATCGAGTCGTTGATGTCGGCCAGCACCACTTGCCCGGTCGGACCAACGATGCTGGAGAACTTGCGGGTCAGGTCTCCGGTGCCGCCAGCGATGTCCAGTACGCGGTTGCCGGTGCGCACGCCGGACAGTTCGATGGTGAAGCGCTTCCACAGGCGATGCAGGCCACCGGACAGCACGTCGTTCATCAGGTCGTACTTGGCCGCCACCGAGTGAAAGACTTCGGCCACTTTCTCCGCCTTCTGGCTTTCCGGCACATCCTGGAAACCGAAGTGGGTGGTGGGTTCCTGCTCCTGGGCCTTGCGTGGATCGCTCATGTCGCTCTCACCGGGTAGAAAACCGCACCATTCTAAAGGCGCCTGGCGCCTTTGTCTTGCCTGGGTGCCCGCTCGCCCGATGGGCTGGTAGAGTGATGTGACCTCATGCCGCAGCCGTGCGGCACGCCGCCAGTTCAAGGAGTTGCCATGTCCCGTATTCGTGTCGAACGATCCCATTCCCTCGGTCGCGAGGCCGCCCGCGAGAAGGCCGAACGCCTGGCCGAGCGCCTGGCCAGCGAGTACGACGTGCGCTATCGCTGGAACGGCGACACCCTGGAGTTCAAGCGCAGCGGTGCCGACGGCAGCATCGCGGTGGGTGAAGACACTGTGCGTGTGGAGCTCAAGCTCGGGCTGTTGCTGTCGCCCATGGGCGGCATGATCCAGCGCGAGATCGAGCAGGTGCTGGACAAATCGCTGGCCTGAGAGCAGCGGCAAGCCAGTAGGGTGCGCTGTGCCCGCCGCCACTGGGTCGCATGGAACATGCATGCTGTCGCCTGTTCCTAGTATGCGATTTCTAATTTTTCTCCTTAGGGTGTACCCAAGCCTGCATTCCGTGGGCGTTTCCGCTAACTGTCAAAGCGCGTGAGGTGCACCATGTCGAAAGTTGCCGTGAAGAAAAAAGTAGAAGCCGTGGTCGAAGACAAAGCCGGTCTGTTCGACGACGTGAAGGGCTATGCCCGCAAGATCTACCTCGCTGGCCTGGGCGCTTACGCCAAGGCGGGTGTCGAGGGGGCTGAATACTTCAAGGAGCTGGTCAAGGCCGGTGAAGGCGTCGAAAGCAAAGGCAAGAAGCTGGTCGACGAGCAGGTAGAAGCCGCCAACAGCCAGATCGAATCGGTCAAGCAGTCGGTCAACAGCAATGTCACCAGTGTTAAAGGCAAGGTCGAAGTTCAGCTCGACAAGATCGAGAAGGCTTTCGATACTCGTGTGGCTTCCGCTCTGAACCGTATCGGCATTCCGTCCAAGCAGGATGTTGAAGCACTCTCTGCTAAGCTGGATGAGCTGAGCGCGTTGCTCGAGCATGTCGCGCGTACCAAATAAGGAGATCAGGATGGCTGTTAAGAAGAAAACCGAGAAACAGACCAGCTCCTGGATCGGCGAGGTCGAGAAATACTCGCGTCAGATCTGGTTGGCAGGCTTGGGCGCTTATTCCAAGGTCAGCAAGGACGGCACCAAGCTGTTCGACACGCTGGTCAAGGACGGCGAGAAGGCTGAAAAGCAGGCCAAGAGCGAAGTCGACAAACAGGTTGGCGCGGTGAAAGCCGGCGTCGGTTCCAAGGTCGGTTCCGCCAAGTCCAAGGTCGATGAGGTCAAGGACAGGGCAATCGGCAAATGGGGTGAGCTGGAAGAGGCCTTCGACAAGCGTCTGAACAATGCCATTTCGCGTCTGGGCGTGCCCAGCCGCAACGAGGTCAAGGCATTGAATGACAAGGTCGACAGCCTGACCAAGCAGCTGGAGAAAATCACTGGCGTATCGGCCAAGTCGGTCGCCAAGCCTGCTGCCAAAGCTGCGCCCAAACCTGCCGCGAAGGTTGCCGCCAAGCCGGCTGCGAAAGCAGCTGCCAAACCTGCTGCGAAGCCGGCCGCCAAGCCTGCTGCCAAAGCTGCAGCCAAGCCAGCAGCCAAACCGGCTGCCGCGAAACCTGCAGCCGCCAAGCCGGCAGCTAAACCTGCGGCGAAACCGGCAGCCAAGGCCGCAGCGAAACCCGCTGCCAAGCCAGCGGCCGCCGCCAAGCCGGCAGCCAAGCCAGCAGCCAAGCCTGCTGCAGCGAAGAAGCCGGCTGCGAAGAAACCGGCAGCGCCCAAGGCAGCTGCGCCGAAACCGGCTGCACCGGCACCGGCTCCGGCCGCCGCCGCAACGCCGGCCGCTGCACCGGCTCCGGCTGCCACCCCGGCAACTCCAGCCACCCCGTCCTGAGTTTCTCGGGATCACAAGCGCCCGGCCTAGTGCCGGGCGTTTGCGTTTCTGCTCGCAGGGCGGGCCATGCGCATCAACCGTGGATGCGTCTCGGCTTTGTAGGGCGGGTGTAACCCGCCATTTGCGCTCTGGCGGGTTGCACCCGCCCTACATTCCCAGCGTGTCATTGGCGTGCGCACGGCTGCGCATCAGGCTTCCAGGTAGCGCTGCGCCAAGTGCTCGACGGTGCTGCGTGAGGGCTGGTTCAGGTGCGGCGCCACCAGCATCATGATCTGGTACACCACCAGACGCACTTCACCTTCCTGGTTGAGGATGCGCTGATAGTCGAGGGAGAACAGCAGGGTCAGGGTGATCTGCTCGACCAGTTGGCCGAGCGCCTGGGTGCCGCTGTTCAGTTGGCCGTCGGCCATCAGGCGGGCAAGCAGCGAGGCCAGCGTGCGTTTCAGCGCGTTCAGCCAGTGACGAATGCCGCGCGCCAGTTTTGGCAGGCGCCCGGCCAGGTTGGACAGATCCTGGAAGAGGAAGCGGTACTGCGACAGGCGCTCGACGATCAGGTGCAGGAACAGCCAGTAGTCCTCGACGTCCAGCTGGGCTTCGGCTGGCGGGTCGAGCAAAGGCGCCATCTCGCTCTGGAAGCGTTCGAACAGCTCCAGTATCAGCGGCTCCTTGCCATGGAAGTGGTAGTAGAGATTGCCCGGGCTGATGTCCAGCTCGTTGGCGATCTCCAGTGTGGAAACGTTGGGCTCGCCCTGCTCGTTGAACAGCTGCAGGGCGGTTTGCAGAATGCGCTCGCGGGTTTTCATCCTTGGCTTCTTGTTCAATTAGGCGCGAAGGACTGACGATAACCGGCCGGCGTGCAGCCGGCCATCCCTTTGCCGTGAAAGTCGTGTGGCGGCACCGCTAATGCCATTCTTCCCAAGGGAGAAGGTGATGCGAAGCGCCGGATGAGGGGCGAGCATGCCGCCTGGGCTTTGTTTGCACTTGGCATGCCGCTTCAGCGGATATGCACGTAGGTGCCGGGCGCTGCCTCCATCGGTGGATGGTTCTGGTTGCCCAGCGCCATCAGGGTTTCGCGTTGCGCGCCGGAGCGCGCCTGCATCCATTCCAGCCACTGTGGCCACCAACTGCCTTGCTGGTGCGTGGCGTCGTGATACCAGGCACGTGGGTCGGAGGTGAGCTTGGTGTTCTCGTAGTAGTTGGCCTTGGGGTTGCCTGGCGGGTTGAGAATGCTCTGGATATGCCCGCTGTTGGACAGGATGAAGCGGCGGTTGCCGCCAAGCAGCAGGGTCGAGCGATAGACCGCATCCCAGGGCGTGATGTGGTCGTTGATGCCGGCCACGCTGAAGCTATCGACGTTGACCTTGGCCAGATCCACCGGCGTACCGCAGACCTCCAACGCACCCGCGCGGCTAAGCGGGTTGTGTTTGAAGAAATCGATCAGGTCGCCATGCAGTGCAGCGGGCAGGCGCGTGTTGTCGTTGTTCCAGTAGAGGATGTCGAAGGCTGGCGGCTGCCTGCCGAGCAGGTAGTTGTTGACCCAGTAGTTCCAGATCAGGTCGTTGGGGCGCATCCAGGCGAATACCCTGGCCATGTCGCGACCGTCCAGCACGCCTTGCTGGTAGGAGCGGCGCTTGGCCGACTCAAGGGTTTCCTCGTCGGCAAAGAGCATCGCCGGGCTGTCGATCTGACTATCGAGCAGGCTGACCATGTAAGTGGCACTGGCAACCTTGCGCAGTTGGCGGCGTGCCTGCAGGTGCCCTTGCAGGGCGGCGATGGTCAGGCCGCCGGCGCAGGCACCGAGCAGGTTGACGTCCTTGCTGCCGGTAATGGCACGGCAGGCATCGACGGCCTCCTCGACGGCCTGCACATAGCTCGACAGGCCCCATTCGCGATGGCGCGGGTCGGGGTTGCGCCAGCTGATCATGAAGGTCTGCAGGCCGTTCTTCAGCGCGTACTGGACGAAGCTCTTGTCGTTGGACAGGTCGAATATGTAGTACTTGTTGATCTGCGGCGGCACGATCAGTAGCGGGCGCAGGTACTGCTTTTCGCTCATCGGTTTGTACTGGATCAGCTCCAGCAGCTCGTTGCGAAACACCACCGCGCCGGGGGTGCAGGCCAGGTTGCGGCCGACTTCGAAGGCGTGTTTGCTGACCTGGCTGGGCAGGCCGTCGTTGTTCAGCAGGTCGTCGAACAGATGGCGCAAACCCTTGAAGGCACTGCTGCCTCCGGTGTTGAACAGCTCCTTGAGTGCCTGCGGGTTGAGCGGGCTGTTGGAGGGCGACAGGGCGTCGCTCATCAGCGATGCGAGAAAGCGCGCGCGGGCGCGGTCATCAGCCGACAGGTCGCTGTCGTCGATCCACGCAGCCAGTTGTTTCTGCCACGCCAGATAGGCCTGCAGGCTGCGTCGGTAGAAGGGATTGAGGTGCCAGGTCGGATCAGCGAAGCGCGCATCCTGCGGATTGACCTTGTGCAGGGTATCGCCGAGCAGCACCCGGCCAAGCTGGCTGCCGAAGGCCAGCAGATGACGTCCACTGCGCAGCGGGTTCTTCAGGCCCTGGGCGGCCAGCAGGCGCATGGTGGACAACAGATCGCGACCGCGCACGCCCACCACCGCGCTCTGGGCGTTCATGAAACTGGCAGGTGCCGGCAGTGAAGCCGGGTTCGACTTGTCTCGCATGGGGCAACACTCCGTCGTCAAACCGTCTAGAGACTTTGCATGGCGCGGACTGCCTGACACGCACCTTGTACTTGTGCAGGGTGTGCAGCAAGCCCTGTACCAGGCGCGCGGGAAGTGCATTCCAGAGCGCCGCGTCGAAAAAACAAGAAGCCTTGAGCGGCCCCTTTGTCGAGCACGCAGAACAATGCGCACCAAGCTGGTGCGATCAGTGCTGGCGTACGGGTGTGGGCTGCGGGTGCATCACCGCACGGTGCCGCTCCTCTTCGAGAAACTTCATGATGATCGGCGCCACCGCTTCGGCGCGGGTCACCAGGAACAGGTGGCCGTCGTCGATCACGTGCAGTTCGGCGTTGGGAATGCGCCAGGCCAGCAGGCGCATGTTGATCAGCGGAATCAGCGGGTCGTCGTCGCCGGCCATCACCAGGGTCGGTTGGCGGATCTTGTGCAGCCAGTGGATGCTGGTCCAGCCGAGGCCGGCGAACAGCTGCCAGTAGTAGCCCATCTTGCCGCCCGAGCGCACCTTGCTCGCATGCGCCATGGCCAGCTTGGGGTCGCGACGGAAGGCTCCGCCATAGATGTCCGGGGCGATGCGTACACCGTAGGACGGTTGCACATAACGCCGCGGGCTGGCCATGCGCCAGAGCACCTTGGGCTTGCCCGGCACCATCACTGCACCGGCCGAGGTGGCGGCGAGGATCAGCTTCTTGCAGCGCTCGGGATAGTCATGGGCGAACTGCTGCGCCAGGGCACCGCCCCAGGACACGCCGATGGCATTGACCTGACCGTAGTCGAGGTAATCGAGCATGCGCGCTGCCAGCTTGGCCAGACCAGGGAAGCGGTATGGCGTGGCCGGCGTGGAGGAACCGCCGACACCGGGGACGTCGAAGGCGATGATTTCCAGCTCCGGGTCCAGGGCGGCGACGAAGGGCATCACCAGTTCCAGGTTGGCGCCGATGCCGTTGAAGATCAGCAGCGGCACCAACTGGCTGTTGCCCGGCCGCACCGCGGTGCGGATGGTCTGCCCATCGAGATCTATGGTGCGGAATACGAATGGTTGCGGCATAGGCGCAGCCCCTGTGGAGTTGAGCGCTGGAGAGGGCCGTCCGGGCCGCCTCCAGGGTTACCAGGGGTTACCTGGTTCCACGCCGGTCAGACCGTCGTGGCGTGCGGCACTTCCCGGTGCCACTGCGGTTGAGACTGAAAATCAGCGTTCGTGCACATAGGTGCCTGGTGCGGCTTCGCCAGCCGGGAATTTCTTGTTGCCCAGCGCCCGTGGAGCATTCTTGGTTTCGCCCGAGCGTTCGCTCAGCCACGTCTGCCAATGTAGCCACCAGGAGTCGGCGTGCTTGGTCGAGCTTTCCTGCCAGGCTTTCGGGTCCAGCGGCATCGCGCTATTGGTCATGTAGCGCGCCTTGGGGTTGCCCGGCGGGTTGAGAATGCTTTGGATATGGCCGCTGTTGGACAGCACGAACTCGCATTTGCCGCCGAACAGGTGCGCCGACTTGTAGCAGGAATCCCAGGGGGTGATGTGGTCGGTGGTGCCAGCGACGACGAAGAAATCACAGGTGACCTGCTTCAGGTCGATCGGTGTGCCGCAGACTTCCAGCGCGCCCGGGCGGGTCAGTGGGTTGGTCCGGAACATCTCGATGAACTCGCCATGCAGCGCGGCCGGCAGGCGCGTGGTGTCGTTGTTCCAGTAGAGGATGTCGAACACCGGCGGCTCATTGCCGAGCAGGTAGTTGTTGACCCAGTAGTTCCAGATCAGGTCGTTGGGGCGCATCCAGGCGAACACCTTGGCCATATCGCTGCCTTCCAGCACGCCGGCCTGGTAGGAGCGACGCTTGGCGGCTTCCAGGGTCTTCTCGTCGGCGAACAGCGCCACCTGAGTGTCGAGCTGGGTGTCGAGGACACTGACCAGCAGGGTCAGGGCGTTGACCTTCTGCTGGCCAAGCGCTGCGTAGTGACCGAGCAGGGACGCGGTGGTCAGGCCGCCGGAGCAGGCGCCGAGCATGTTGACGTCCTTGCTGCCGGTGATGGCGCAGATGACGTCGATGGCTTCCTTGAGCGCCTCAATGTAGGTGGACAGGCCCCACTCGCGCTGCGCCTTGGTCGGGTTGCGCCAGCTGACCACGAAGGTCTGCACCTGGCTGCGCAACAGGAAGCGCGCCAGGCTCTTTTCCGGCGACAGGTCGAAGACGTAGAACTTGTTGATCTGCGGCGGCACCACCAGCAGTGGGCGCTCGTGCACGCTCTCGGTGATCGGCTTGTACTGGATCAGCTCCAGCACGTCGTTGCGAAACACCACGGCGCCATCGGTGGTGGCCAGGTTCTTGCCTACCTCGAAGGCTTCCATGTTCACCTGGCTGGGCATGCCGCCGTTGTGCACCATGTCCTTGGCCAGGTGCGAGAGGCCGTCGAGCAGGCTCTTGCCGCCGGTTTCGAAGAAGCGTTTGACCGCTGCCGGGTTGGCCATGCTGTTGGACGGCGCCATGGCTTCGGTCATCAGGTTGATCACGAAGTGGCCGCGGCTGGCGTCCTGCTCGGACAGCGAGCTGTGCTCGATCCAGTCATGCAGCTCCTTGCGCCAGGCCAGGTAGGTTTGCAGGTAGCGGCGATACAGCGGGTTCTGGCTCCAGGCTGGGTCGGCGAAGCGGCGGTCGCCGTCTTCGGGCTTGAGTGCGGACTGGCCGAGCATGACGTTCTTCAGTTCGAGGCCGAAATGGGCGACGTGCTTGGCGCTGTGGAAGGGTTGCTTGAGTGCCTGGGAGAGCACCATGCGGGCAGAGGTCAGGAGATCCTTGCCGCGGATGCCAATCACCGGGTTGAGTCCCAGGGTGTTTTCCGAGGCCTGGCGTTTCAAGTCTTCGTTATTCTTATCACTCATCTGCGACGCTCCATTGTCCTGAGTCACGTACCGGCTGCGCTCGCGGCGAAACAGGGGCCAGGTACTGCTCGGGTTGCCGGGTGCGGATCGGGTCCGCGTCATGCATTGCATCTGGCTGGGCCAAATGCAGGGAACCTGCCAGTTCCTTGGTTACCCGAGTTTTTGCCGTTAGGCAAGCTGATCGATGGGGCGAGAGTATGCCGCGATAGTTTAGAAAAATCGTTCTAACTACCGGGTAATGAGTCGGGATAGGAAGGCGAGCGCTCTGCGACGAGGTGTGCGTGCGGTTCAGAGTATCAGGCGCACGACACTTTCGTTGGGGTCGCGGGATTGGCCTGCAGCACTGAGCTGCGTCAGGTATTCGGCCCAGAGTTGATCCTGCCGGGTGGCCAGTTCGTAGAGGTATTCCCAAGTGTACAGACCGCTGTCATGGCCGTCGTCGAAGCACAGTTTCAGTGCATAGTTGCCGGCCGGTTCGATGCGCTCCAGGCCGACGTTGAGCTTGCCGGTCTGCAGAATCGGCTTACCATGCCCCTGCACCTCGGCCGACGGCGAGTGCACCCGGAGGAACTCGGCGCTGAGCGAATAGCTCTGCTCGCCGTAGCGCAGTTCCAGGGTTTTCGAGGCCTTGTGCAGTTTGATCGCGCTGGGGATGGGCATGGCTGATTTCCGTGATCTTTTTAGGCACAACGCCCCGTTGAGTGATTGCACCGTCCTGTAGGAGCGGATTTATCCGCGAATTTCGCGGCTGAAGCGGAATGCCGCCCAGCCGCTCCTACAGAATGACGCCGGCCACCGGCTACAAGATCGGGCTACGGGGTTTACAGAATATAGCGCGACAGGTCTTCGTCCTGTGCCAGCTCGCCGAGGTGACCGTTGACGTAAGCCGCGTCGATACGGATCGGTTCGCCGTTCTGCTGGCCTGCCAGATCGCCGGCACTGAAGGACACCTCCTCCAGCAGGCGCTCGAGCAGGGTGTGCAGGCGACGGGCGCCAATGTTTTCGGTCTTCTCGTTGACCTGCCAGGCGATCTCGGCCAGACGCTTGATGCCGTCTTCGGCGAACTCGATGTTCAAACCCTCGGTCTGCAGCAGTGCGCTGTACTGCTCGGTGAGCGAGGCATGCGGCTCGCTGAGAATGCGCTCGAAGTCCTGCGGGCTCAGCGCCTTGAGCTCGACGCGGATCGGCAGGCGGCCCTGCAGTTCGGGCACCAGATCGCTGGGCTTGCTCAGGTGGAAGGCACCGCTGGCGATGAACAGGATATGGTCGGTCTTGACCATGCCCAGCTTGGTGTTGACCGTGCAACCCTCGATCAGCGGCAGCAGGTCGCGCTGCACGCCTTCACGCGACACATCGGCGCCGCCGGTATTGCCGCGCTTGGCGACCTTGTCGATCTCGTCGATGAAAACGATGCCGTGCTGCTCGACGGCTTCCAGGGCGCGGGCCTTGAGTTCTTCCTCGTTGACCAGGCGCGCGGCCTCCTCGTCGCGCACCAGTTTCAGTGCGTCGGCGACCTTGAGCTTGCGGCTCTTCTTCTTGCCCTTGCCCATGCTGGAGAACAGGTTCTGCAGCTGGTTGGTCATTTCTTCCATGCCCGGTGGGGTCATGATCTCTACGCCCATGGGCGAGTCGGCCACTTCGATGTCGATTTCCTTGTCGTTCAACTGACCTTCGCGCAGGCGCTTACGGAACAGCTGACGGGTATTGGAATCCTCGCTGCGCACCGGCTCGTCGCCGAAACCCTGGCGCGCGGGTGGCAGCAGGGCATCGAGGATGCGCTCCTCGGCGGCATCTTCGGCGCGATGGCGGACCTTGGTGATTTCCTGCTCACGGAGCATCTTCACCGCTGCATCGGCCAGGTCGCGGATGATCGATTCGACATCGCGGCCGACATAACCGACCTCGGTGAACTTGGTGGCTTCCACTTTCAGGAACGGCGCATTGGCCAGCTTGGCCAGACGACGGGCGATCTCAGTCTTGCCGACGCCGGTGGGGCCGATCATCAGGATATTCTTCGGCGTGACTTCCTGGCGCAGTTCGGCCGGCAGCTGCATGCGCCGCCAGCGGTTGCGCAGGGCGATGGCGACGGCGCGTTTGGCGTCGTCCTGGCCGATGATATGGCGGTTGAGTTCGTGGACGATCTCGCGGGGCGTCATGGACATGGAATTTGGCTCGCTATCGAATCTATGAAAAAAATGGACGCTTGGGGCTCTCTAAAAACGTAGGCGAGGCAGTCAGCGCAAGGCGGAAACAGGCGAGGAACGGTCGGAGTCGCGGTCGACTTTACTGTTGTAAATGAGCATTCCGAGCCTGTTTTCAACGCGGCGATGACAACGCAGGTAGTTTTTAGATAGGCCTCACTCGGGGGCGTCCAGTTCCTCGATGGTCTGGTGATGATTGGTGAACACGCAGATGTCGCCGGCGATGCCGAGTGCAGTCTGCGCTATCTCGAGGGCGGACAGGTCAGTCTTCATCAGCAGGGCGCGGGCTGCGGCCTGGGCGAAGTTGCCACCGGAGCCCATGGCGATCAGGCCTTCCTCGGGTTCGACGACGTCGCCGTTGCCGGTGATGATCAGCGATGCGTCCTTGTTGGCCACTGCCAGCATGGCTTCCAGGCGGCTCAGGCTGCGGTCGGTGCGCCAGTCCTTGGCCAGCTCGACGGCGGCTCGCACCAGATGACCCTGGTGTTTTTCCAGTTGCCCTTCGAAGCGTTCGAACAGGGTGAAGGCGTCGGCGGTGGCACCGGCGAAACCGGCCAGCACCTGGCCGTGGTAGAGGCGGCGCACCTTCTTGGCGTTGCCCTTCATGACGGTGTTGCCGAGGGAAACCTGGCCGTCGCCTGCCATCACGACCTTGCCGTGGCGGCGCACTGAAACGATGGTGGTCAAGGGTGAATCTCCACGCTGCGGGGCGAACTTGCCCTGATGGAAACTCAGATGGGGTGCCCGCCGCAGATTTTCAACCGGCGGCGGATCAAACGGCGATCAGCGGACCTGACGCTGCTGTAACAGCAGGTTGCTGAAGCTGCTGGCTGAAGATCATTGGGCGGATGTTGTGCGTGTTCGTTAAGATCTTGCGTAATCCGATTTGACAGGGGAAACGCTAGGGATGAGTGCATATCAGGGGGCGCATGAGGCGCGTGTGGCTGTACTGGTGGACTGCGACAATGTCTCGCCAGATATTCTGGAACATGCCTTGCGTGTTGTAGCGCAATTTGGGCGAGTGGTCTTGCGACGGGGTTATGGTAATCACACGACCCTGAGTAATCGATGGCAGGATGCTTTGGTGCATCAGGCATTCACCCCCTGCTTGCAGTATCAGTATGCTGCTGGGAAAAATACTGCAGACATTGCCTTGGCTCTTGATGCTCTCGAGGCGTTATTCGATCAGCGGGCTGACACTTTCTGCCTGGTTACTTCCGACTCCGACTTCGCTTACTTGTGCCGCAAGCTACGTGAGCGTGGTGCGACCGTTTGTATTGTTGGTGAGGCAAAAACGCCGGATGCCTTGCGTAATGCCAGCGACCAATTCTTCGAATGGGCACGTCCGGTGCCAGTGCAGGTTATTCCGAGTGAGGACATTGACAAGGGGGGCGGTCAAGTCGATCTGGGGGCGAAGGTCGAGGTAGCGAAGCCAGAGCCAGTTAAACCCCCAGTCAAGCGCCGGCCACGTTTTGTAGTAGATGCTGTGGCGTTGCTTACAAGCGACACCAGTGAAGGAAAGGTGAGTCTGGGAGCGCTTGGGCAATACCTGAAACGTACCGATCCATCATTCTCGCCCCAGACTTACGGCCATACAGGCCTGTTGGATATGCTCAAAACCTACGACCTGCTCAGGCCAGTTCAGGAGCAGGGAGGACATTGGACTGTATCCCTTTCAGTTGTTCCAGACTTTCCCAGTGGGGCTGGTGAGAGTAACTGCCCACGCTGTGGTCGCTCAGGATGCGTAGAGCATGCGGGCGGGATGTGGTGCAGTCGCTGCGGCGATTTCGCCATTCCGCCTGACCCTGCACAAATGCCATCCCGCCAGCCTAGGCAACGTTAAGGCACGGAAGTTGAGCGAGCACTTCTCGCGAGCCGAGCCGGTGCAAAAGCTTCGCGAGCAGAGCTTGCTCCACGCGGTATTGTTGCCAGTTAGCCCCTAATTCGCTCGCAGCTTGCAGTCGACTCAGCGGACCTGACGCTGCTGTAACAGCAGGTTGCTGAAGCCGCCGGCTGCCAGGGTCTTCTGCGCGGCCGCGAGTTGCTCGCGACTGGCGAAGGGGCCGACCAGAACCCGGTGCCAGGTCTCGTCGCGCACCTTGCCAGTTTCCACGCGTACGTTCTGGCCGAGCAGGATGATCTGCGCGCGCACAGTGTCGGCATCGTCACGCTTGCGGAACGAGCCGGCCTGGAGGAAGAACTGCGTGGTGACGGGCGCGCTGGCCAGTACCGGCGGCGCAGGCGGCGGCACCTGGCCGTTGAGCGCAGCTTCGGCGCGAGCGGTGTCGATCTTCGCAGCCTCTTCCGGGGTGACCGGTTTCTGTTCGGGCACGGGGGGCGGCGTTTCTTCCAGTGCCTGCGGCAGGATCACTTCCGACTCCGGCAGCAGGGTGTAGAAGTCGTACTTGGGCCTGGCCGGCTCGGGCTGCGTCGGTTTCGGTTCGGGTTTGGTGCTGCGCACCTGCTCGCCCTTGTCGCGCTTGATCTCGTCACGGCCCGGTTCAAGGCTGAACAGGAACATGAAGAAACCACCGACCACCAGGCCGCAGGCCAGCCAGATCCAGCCCGGTACGGGCTTCTTCGCCGGGGCCTGATAGCGACTGGCGCCGCGTTTCGGCGCCGGTTTCTTGCGCGCTGCCATTTACATCCGCTCCAGAGTTTCCAGGCCGAGCAGCTCCAGGCCCTGCTTGAGGGTACGGCCAGTGAGGGCCGCCAGGCGCAGACGGCTGTTGCGCGTGGCTTCGTCTTCGGCAGTCAGGATCGGGCAGTTCTCGTAGAAACTGGAGAACAGCCCGGCGATGTCGTACAGGTAAGCGCACAGCATGTGCGGCGTGCCCTTGTCGGCCACATTGCCGAGCAGCTCGTTGAACTGCGCCAGTTTGCCAGCCAGTGCCTGTTCCTGATCGGCGACCAGGGTGATCTGCCCGCCGATTTCATCAACGCCCTTGCCCAGCTTGCGGAAGATGCTGGCGACGCGGGTGTAGGCGTACAGCAGGTAGGGCGCGGTGTTGCCCTCGAAACTCAGCATAAGGTCGAAGTTGAAGCTGTAGTCACTGGTGCGGTGCTTGGACAGGTCGGCGTACTTCACCGAGGCGATGCCGACCACGCGGGCGATCTGACGCAGCTCGTCCTCGGTCAGTTCCGGGTTCTTGTCCTTGACCAGGCTGTAGGCGCGCTGCTCGGCTTCGTCGAGCAGCTGCACCAGTTTCACGGTGCCGCCGTCGCGGGTCTTGAACGGACGACCGTCCGGGCCGTTCATGGTGCCGAAGCCCATGTGTTCCATTTCCATGCTGGCCGGGACGAAGCCGGCCAGGCGTGCGCAGGCGAAGACCATCTGGAAGTGCAGGGCCTGGCGCTGGTCGACGAAGTACAGCACGCGGTCGGCCTTGAGTACGTTGGCTCGGTAGCGGGTGGCTGCCAGGTCGGTGGTGGCGTACAGATAGCCGCCGCCGGCCTTCTGCACGATCAGCGGCAGCGGCTTGCCTTCAGCGTTCTTGAACTCGTCCATGAACACGCACTGGGCGCCGTTGTCTTCGGTCAGCAGGCCCTTGGCGGCGAGGTCGGCGACCACCTGCGGCAGGTCGTCGTTGTAGGCGCTCTCGCCCCTGACGTCGGCCATGGAGAGCTTGACGCCGAGACGGTCATACAGCGCCTGGCAGTGCGACAGGGAGATGTCGTTGAAACGGTGCCACAAGCGTAGGCACTCGGCGTCGCCGGCCTGCAGCTGGACCACCAGCTCACGGGCGCGGTCGGCGAATTCAGGGGATTCGTCGAAGCGCTTCTTCGCCGTGCGGTAGAAACCTTCCAGGTCGGCCAGTTCGCTTTCGGCGGCGGCCGGGTTTTCCTGCATGTAGGCCAGCAGCATGCCGAACTGGGTGCCCCAGTCGCCGACATGATTCTGGCGGATCACCGTGTCGCCGAGGAACTCCAGTACGCGCGCCACGCCGTCGCCGATGATGGTCGAGCGCAGGTGGCCGACGTGCATTTCCTTGGCCAGATTGGGCGCCGACAGGTCGACCACCACGCGTTGCGTCGGGCCGTTCTTGCGTACGCCGAGCTTGGCGTCAGCCAGCGCAGCTTCCAGGCGTTGAGCCAGGGCATCGCTGTTCTGGAAGAAATTGAGGAAGCCGGGGCCGGCGATTTCCACCTTGGTGATCTGCTCGTCGGCTGGCAGGGCAGCGATCAGCTTCTCGGCCAGGTCGCGCGGCTTCATGCCGGCGGGTTTGGCCAGCATCATGGCGATGTTGCTGGCGAAGTCGCCGTGGCTCTTGTCCTTGGTGTTCTCCACCTGGATGGCCGGCGTCAGGCCCGCAGGCAACACGCCTTCGGCGGTCAGGCGGTCGAGGGCTTGCTGGATCAGGTGGCGAATGCTGTCTTTCATGTTCGGCTCGGGTTGCCTTGGGGCTTTGATCGAAAACTGCGCATTATAAGAGCAGCAGCAAGCTGCAAGCCACAAGCGGCAAGGAAAAGCGTGCCGCGTTTCCGTGGGTAGTGGGTAGGGTGGGCTTCAGCCCACCAACGCTAACCGCTGTTGGTGGGCTGAAGCGGGACGCCGCCCGGCCCACCCTACGGACTGCCGGAGTTCGCTAGCGCCGCTCGTTTCTACATAAAGCCGGCATGCGGTTCAGAAAAGGTCGATCGGATCGACATCCAGCGACCAGCGTACCGCACGGCCGCTAGGCATCTGTTCCAGTGCATGCAACCAGCGGTTGAGCAGCCGGTGCAGTGGCGCGCGGGCATTGCCCTGCAGCAGCAGTTGCGCGCGGAAGCGCCCGGCGCGGCGTTCCATCGGTGCGGGCACCGGTCCGAGCAGTTCGATGCCGGTCAGACCCAGTTCGCCCAGCAAATGTTCGGCCTCGCTGCAGGCCTCATCGAGAAAACTCTCGGCCTGGCCAGGCTTGTGCGCTTCGGCGCGCAGCAACGCCAAGTGGCAGAATGGTGGCAGACCGGCACTGCGGCGTTCGCTCAGCGCCTGTTCGGCGAAGGCGAAGTAGCCTTGCTCGGTCAGTTGCACCAGCAGCGGATGGTCGGCCAGGTGGCTCTGGATGATCACCTTGCCCGGTTCCTCGGCGCGGCCAGCGCGACCGGCAACCTGCACGATCAACTGCGCCATGCGCTCGCTGGCGCGAAAGTCGGCGGAGAACAGGCCGCCGTCAGCGTCGAGGATCGACACCAGCGTCACCCGCGGGAAGTGGTGACCTTTGGCGAGCATCTGGGTGCCGACCAGGATGCACGGCTCGCCCTTGTTGATGGTGGCGAACAGGCGATCCATGGCGCCCTTGCGCGAGGTGCTGTCGCGGTCGACGCGCAGCACCGGGTAGTCGGGAAACAGCAGCGCCAGGCGCTCTTCGGCGCGTTCGGTGCCGGCGCCGACCGGGCGCAGGTCGACGTGTTGGCATTTTGGACAATTGCTCGGCTGCTTCTCGACGTGGCCGCAGTGATGGCAGCGCAGTTCCTGGTAGCGCTGGTGCACGGTCATGCGTGCGTCGCAGCGTGGGCATTCGGACAGCCAGCCGCAGTCGTGGCAGAGCAGGGTCGGGGCGAAGCCGCGGCGGTTGAGAAACACCAGCACCTGCTGGCCGGCGGCGAGTGTCTGGGTGATGGCCTGCTGCATCGGGCCGGAGATGCCCGAGTCCAGTGGCCGGCTCTTCACATCCAGGCGCAGAAAGCGCGGCTGGCTGGCGCCGCCGGCGCGCTGTGTCAGCTTGAGCAGGGCATAGCGGCCGGTGTAGGCGTTGTGCAGGCTTTCCAGCGAGGGTGTGGCCGAGCCGAGGACGATGGGCACGTCTTCCTGGCGGGCGCGCACCAGCGCCAGGTCGCGGGCGTGGTAGCGCAGACCTTCCTGCTGTTTATAGGAGGCGTCGTGTTCTTCGTCGACGATGATCAGCCCCGGGTTCTTCATTGGCGTGAACAGCGCCGAGCGCGTGCCGATGATGATGTCGGCCTCGCCATCGCGTGCCGCCAACCAAGCGTCGAGGCGCTCGCGGTCGTTCACCGCCGAATGCAGCAGAGCGATGCGCGCGTTGAAGCGGCGGGCGAAACGGTCGAAGGTCTGCGGCCCGAGGTTGATCTCGGGGATCAGCACCAGCGCCTGCTTGCCGGCCTCCAGGCATTGGTGGATCAGTTGCAGGTAGACCTCGGTCTTGCCGCTGCCGGTGACGCCCGCCAGTAGAAAGGCGTTGAACTGGTCCCAGCCTGACGCCACGGCATTCACCGCGGCGCGTTGCTCGGCATTCAGCGGCAATTCCGGTTGTGCCAGCCAGTGCGCCGGCTTGGCATGCGGCTGGGTGCGGCGCACCTCGACCCGTACCAGCCCCTTCTCATGCAGCAATTGCAGGCTGTCGCGGTTGAGTTGCAGCTGGCTGAGCAGGCTGTGGGCCACGCCGTGCGGGTGTTGCGCCAGTGCCTTGAGGGCGTCGCGCTGGCGTGGTGCGCGGGCCAGGCGTGGGTCGTCGACGCTGGCGCCTTTGTTGGCCAGCCAGTAACGCTCCTGGCGGGTTTCGGCGGGCTCGCCCTGGCGCAGCAACACGGGCAAGGCCCAGCTCAGGGTGTCGCCGAGGCTGTGCTGGTAGTACTGCGCCGTCCACAGGCACAGCTTGAACAGCGACGCCGGCAGCGGTGGGCGGGCGTCGAGCAATTCCAGGGCGGGCTTGAGCTTGTCCGTCGGGACGTCGCTCTGGCTGTCGACTTCCACCAGCACGCCGATCATCTCGCGCCGGCCGAAGGGCACGCGCAGGCGTGCGCCTGGCTGCAAGGCGCTGCGCGACACGCCGGCGGGGGCGAGGTAGTCGAACAGGCGGCGCAGCGGCGAGGGCAGGGCGAGGCGCAGGATCAGGTTGGGCAAGCCAGAAGCTCCATTGACAGGCCGGCGATCTTAACACGCGACGACCGGCGCCTTGCGTGGCTTGCATCGGTCTGCGTCTCTGGTAAGATGCGCGGCCTATTTCTGTGCGGTGCCTGACATTGGTCGGGTGGCGGCACGACTACCCCGAGGAAAGCACGATGAAAGCCGATATCCATCCGAACTACGTCGAAATCGACGCTACCTGCTCCTGCGGTAACGTGATCAAGACCCGCTCCACCCTGGGCAAGAACCTGAGCCTCGACGTTTGCTCCGAGTGCCACCCGTTCTACACCGGTAAGCAGAAAGTGCTGGACACCGGCGGCCGTATCGATCGCTTCAAGCAGCGCTTCGGCGTATTCGGCGCCAAGTAAGCGACCGAACGAAAACGGAATCTGGCATGCGCCACTCCGTGATACTGAAAAAGGCGTCCCTGGTGGGCGCCTTTTTCGTTTCTCTGCTTTGTGTCGATCTGGCTCAGGCCTTCTGTCCGTTACGCGCAGATCTGGTTCAGGTTGCGGTGCGCCAGGTGGTCGATGGCGACACCGTGCGCCTGGCCGATGGGCGCAGCATTCGCCTGATCGGCATCAACGCACCTGAGCTGGGGCGCAAGGGACGCAGTGACGAGCCCTTCGCCGTGCAGTCCAAACGTCGCCTGCAGGCACTGGTCGATGCCAGTGATGGGCGTGTCGGCCTGCTCTACGGCGAGCAGCGCAAGGACCGTTACGGTCGTACCCTGGCCCACCTTTACGACCGTCAGGGGCGTAATCTGGAAGCGCAGTTGCTAGGTGAAGGCCTTGGGTTCATGGTCGCCGTGGCGCCCAATAGCGTACTCGTGAGTTGTCAGGCACAGGCCGAGCGCCAGGCTCGGCGTCAACGTCTGGGTGTGTGGCGCACCGAGCAAGTGAAGACGGCTGGCCAACTAAAGAGTGGCGGCTTCGCCTTGCTCAGCGGGCGGGTTGCAGGCGTGCAACGCAATCGCGGTGGCCTCTGGATCGATCTCGATGGTGGTCGGGTATTGCGCGTGGCGCCTGAGCTGCTCGGCGAGTTCGACGTGCGCGCGTTGCAGCGGCTCGAAGGGCAACGGGTGGAGGCGCGGGGCTGGGTCATCGATCGCCAGAGTCGCGGTGGCTTGAAGTCCGGGCAGGCGCGCTGGATGCTGCCGCTTACTCATTCGGCGATGCTGGAGGTGTTGCCATGATGCGTGCATTGATGTTGTGCCTGATCTGCAGCTGGCTGGCAGGTTGCGCGGTCAATCCTGCCACGGGTCGCAACGACTTCGTGATGATGAGTGAGCGCCAGGAGCTGGAGCTCGGGGCGCGCTACAACCAGGAAATCCTCAAGCAATACCCGCGCTATGAGGACGCCAAACTGCAGGCTTATATTCAGCGCGTCGGCGAGCGGGTAGCACGCAGCAGCCATCGCAATCAGCTCAACTACGTTTTCACCCTGGTGGACAGCCCGGACGTCAACGCCTTCGCCTTGCCGGGGGGCTACATCTATATCCATCGTGGCCTGCTCGCTTATCTGAATTCCGAGGCGGAGCTGGCTGCTGTACTGGGTCACGAAGTGGGTCACGTCACGGCCCGCCATAGTGTGCGCCAGCAAAGTCAGTCCACGGCCTGGGGCTTGCTCGGGCAGGCTGCGGCTATCGGTACTGGTGTCGGCGCAGTGGGGGATCTGACCAGCGCCATGGGTAATGCGTTCGTGCGCGGCTACGGGCGCGACATGGAGTTGGAGGCCGATGGTCTGGGCGCGCAATACCTGGCGCGTGGTGGCTACGATCCGCAGGCGATGATCGAAGTGGTCAAGGTGCTCAAGGCGCAGGAAGATTTCGCCCGCGAGCAGGCAGCCAAGCGCGGCGAAGCGCCCGCGGCGGGTGGCTACCACGGCTTGTTCGACACCCACCCGGACAATGATCGTCGTCTGCAGGAGGTGATCGGTCCTGCGCGTGCGCTGGTGGGCGGCAATCAGGAAGTGGGCCGCGACAATTTCCTGCAGATGCTCGACGGCCTGGTGTTCGGCGATTCGGCCGCCAGCGGTATTCGCCGTGGGCGCAATTTCTATCACGGCGAGCTGGACTTCACCCTGACCTACCCGCAGGGCTGGCAACTGGTCAATCGCCCCGATGTGCTGATCGGCCACACCCCGGATGAGCAGGCTTTCATCGCCATGACCCTGGAGACGGCGGACAAGCGTCTGTCGCCCGCCGAATTTCTGCGCCAACGCGTCGGCAACCAGCGTCTGGTGGCCGGCGAGGAGCTGCGCCTTGGTGCGTTGCAGGGCTATACGGCGGTGTTGCAGGGGCAGTCGGCGCGTCGCGTGGCGGTAATCTATCGCGGCGACAACGCTTACCTTTTCGTGGCAGCGGTGAAAGGACGTGCCTCGCTGGAAACCGAGGATCAACGTTTCCTTGAGGTTATCCGCAGTTACCGGCCGCTCAAGGCGGCCGAACGCAAGCTGGCCGAGCCAGTGCGCCTGCACCTGGTAAGGGCGAAGGCAGGGCAGAGTATCTCCGCTTTGGCCAAGAATTCGCCGCTGCCAGTCGATGGCGAGGCGCAGTTGCGTCTGCTCAACGGGCTCTACCCAAGCGGTGAGCCGCGGCCTGGCGAGTGGTTGAAAACGCTGCGCTAGCGCGGCGCTTCAATCGCGACCGAACGGTCTTGTGCAGGTGTATACAACTTGCGTATCCTCGGCCGCCTGCCCGTTCAACAGCCAACAAAAGCGGAAATGCCACTATGTCAGATCTAAAAACTGCCGCTCTCGAATATCACGCCCAGCCCCGCCCCGGTAAGCTGAGCGTCGAGTTGACCAAAGCCACTGCTACTGCCCGCGACCTGTCGCTGGCCTACAGTCCGGGTGTCGCTGAGCCGGTTCGCGAAATCGCTCGTGATGCCGAGCTGGCCTACCGTTACACCGGTAAAGGCAACCTGGTAGCCGTTATTTCCGATGGCACCGCCATCCTCGGCCTGGGTAACCTCGGCCCGCTGGCCTCCAAGCCGGTGATGGAAGGTAAAGGCGTGCTGTTCAAGCGTTTCGCTGGTATCGATGTGTTCGATATCGAAGTCGATTCGGAAAGCCCGCAGGCCTTCATCGACACCGTCAAGCGCATCTCCATCACCTTCGGCGGCATCAACTTGGAAGATATCAAGGCCCCCGAGTGCTTCGAGATCGAGCGCGCGCTGATCGAGCAGTGCGACATTCCGGTATTCCACGATGACCAGCACGGCACTGCGATCGTCACCGCTGCCGGCATGCTCAACGCCCTGGAAATCGCCGGCAAGACCCTGGAAGAGGCGAAGATCGTCTGCCTGGGTGCCGGTGCTGCCGCCATCTCCTGCATGAAGCTGCTGGTGAGCATGGGGGCCAAGGTCGAGAACATCTTCATGATCGATCGCAAGGGCGTGATTCACGCTGGCCGCGATGATCTGAACCAGTACAAGGCTGTGTTCGCTCACGAGACCGATCGTCGCACTCTGTCCGATGCGCTAGACGGCGCGGATGTGTTCGTCGGTCTGTCCGGCGCCAACCTGCTGAGCCCGGAAGATCTCCAGCGCATGGCGGCCAACCCGATCGTCTTCGCCTGCTCCAACCCGGACCCGGAAATCAAGCCGGAGCTGGCGCACGAGACGCGCAACGACGTGATCATGGCTACCGGTCGTTCCGACTACCCGAACCAGGTCAACAACGTACTGGGTTTCCCCTTCATCTTCCGCGGTGCTCTGGACGTGCGCGCTACTCGCATCAACGAAGAAATGAAGATCGCCGCCGCCCTGGCGCTGCGTGACCTGGCCAAGTTGCCGGTACCGCAGGAAGTCTGCGACGCCTACGGCGGTATCGAACTGTCGTTCGGTCGCGAGTACATCATTCCGAAGCCGATGGACCAGCGTCTGATCACCGTGGTTTGCGATGCCGTGGCCAAGGCTGCCATCGAATCCGGTGTGGCGACCCTGCCCTATCCGAAGCACTATCCGCTGAAATCGGTGGATGAAGTGTTCAACGGCTGATCGGCCGAGCAATAAAAAACCCGCTTCGGCGGGTTTTTTATTGTCTGTGATTCGGCTCAAGGCGACGCTTGCTGTCGCCTGAGCCTTATCCTAGAACAAGTCGATCGGCGCCATCTCGTCGGCCGGTAGCGGGCTGCCAGGAACACCCATGCCAGGTTCGAACTCACTCATCGGAGGGGGCGAGTCTTCACTCTTGAACAGTTCGAAATAGGCGTCCGGTGTGCCGGGTGCGGCAGCGCGGCCACTGATCGGGTCGACGCGCAGCGTCAGTAGCCCCTTGGGTTCCTTGGGCAGATGGTTGGGGCGATCCTTGAGTACTGCGCCCATGTAGTTCATCCAGATCGGCAGCGCGACAGTGCCGCCGTACTCATGGCGGCCCAGGCTCTCCGGCTGGTCGAAGCCGGCCCAGACGGTGGTTACGTAATCGGCGTTGTAGCCAGAGAACCAGCTGTCCTTGGACTCGTTGGTGGTGCCGGTCTTGCCGGCCAGGTCATTGCGGCCAAGGGCGAGAGCACGTCGGCCGGTACCGCGCTTGATCACGTCCTGCAGCATGCTGGTCATGATGTAGGCGGTGCGCTCGTCGATGATCTGTTCGGCTACCTTGGGTTCTTCCAGGGGCAGATCGTCGGCCGCGTTAACCGTCAGGTTGGCATTCTCCTCGGTCGGTGCGCTGCCTGGCACGCGGGCCGGATTGGCGCGGAACAGCGGCTTGCCGTTGCGGTCATCAATGCGTTCGATCAGGTACGGCTCGATCTTGTAACCGCCATTGGCGAAGGCGGCCCAGCCCTCAGCGATTTCCATGGGGGTCAGGCTGGCAGTGCCGAGTGCCAGTGACAGGTTACGCGGCAGATCCTGCGGGGCGAAGCCGAAGCGCTCGATATAGCGCAAGCTACGGTCGATGCCCATGTCCTGCAGCAGGCGGATGGAAACCAGGTTGCGCGACTTGTACAACGCTTCACGCATGCGAATCGGGCCGAGGAAGGTGTTGTTGTCGTTCTTCGGGCGCCACTTCTGCGACAGGTAGTCGTCGGAGAGGATGATCGGCGCATCGTTGACCAGCGTCGCTGCGGTGTAGCCGCTATCGAGAGCCGCGCTATAGATGAAGGGCTTGAAGCTCGAGCCCGGCTGGCGCTTGGCCTGCACGGCACGGTTGTAGTTGCTCTGATCGAATGAGAACCCACCGACCAGTGACTGAATGGCGCCGCTGTATGGGTCGAGGGAGACCAACGCGCTCTGCGCAGCGGGGACTTGGGTGAAACGCAGGCTGCCATCCTCCTGGCGCTGCACGCGAACGATATCGCCGACCTGGGTGACATCGCCGGGCTGCTGCGGCCGCGGTCCGAGGCTGTTGGTGTTGAGGAAAGGACGTGCCCATTTCATGCTGTCCCACGACACCGCTTGTTCTTCGCCGTTACGGGTCAGTACCAGAATGCCGCTTTTCTCTACCTGGCTAACCACTGCTGGCTCCAGGCCACCGATGCTGCGGAACTTGGCCAGTTCGGTCAGCCAGGTTTCGCGGGTCATGCCCGGCAGGCGACTCTCAGGGCCGCGATAGCCGTGGCGCTGGTCATAGGCGATCAGTCCGTCACGCAGGGCGGTGTTGGCCACTTCCTGCAAATGACTAGGCACGGTGGTGGTGACATTGAAGCCCTCGGTATAAGCCTCGCTGCCATAGCGTCCGACCATTTCCGCACGTGCCATCTCGGCTATATAAGGAGCGCTCAATTCTGGTGTGGGAACGTGATAACGCGCATCGACTACCTCGGCAAGCGCTTCCTCGTAGCTAGCCTGATCGATACGGCCCAGGCGATACAGGCGGCCGAGAATCCAGTCGCGGCGCTCTTTGGCGCGGGTCGGGTTGACCAGCGGGTTGTAGCGCGAGGGAGCTTTCGGTAGGCCGGCGATCATGGCCATCTGTGCCAGGTTCAGGTCACGGATCGATTTGCCGTAGTACACCTGTGCGGCAGCTTCGATGCCGTAGGCGCGGTGGCCGAGGTAGATCTTGTTGACGTAGAGCTCGAGAATCTCGTCCTTGCTCAGCTCGCGCTCAATCTGCAAGGCCAGAAGAATTTCGGTGGCCTTGCGCGAGAAACTGCGCTCGCTGGTGAGGAAGAAGTTCTTCGCTACCTGCATGGTGATGGTGCTGCCACCGCTCTGAATCTGGCCACTTTTCAATAATTGCGTGGCAGCGCGCATCAGGCTGGTCACATCGACGCCATAATGATTGGCGAAATTATCGTCTTCGGCAGCCAGCAAAGCGCTGATGAATTCCTTGGGGATTTCGTCGAAGCGAATGGGCGAGCGGCGCATCTCGCCGAACTCGGCGATCAGCTTGGCGTCGCTGCTGTAGACGCGCAGAGGAATCTGCAGCTGTACCTGGCGCAGCGACTCGACGGAAGGAAGGGTCGGGCTAAGATAAAGAAACGCGCCGCTGAAACTGAGCAACAGCCCACAAAAAACGGCAACGCAAGACCACCAGATGAACTTCAGCAGGCGTATCAAAATGTTCGGAATTCCAAGTAAAAGAATGAGTTAAGCAGGAGCCGAGGCTAAAAGGGAAAAGCTGATCACATTATAAGCGTTTTTTTTCCCGGGGAGCCATTTGCGCTTCTGTCAAGACTGATATTTAATGTGGAAAAACATAAATAGTCCGTAAGTCGCGGATGCCAATAGGAAAACGGTCGTGCTAGGGCTCTTCACTAAGAAAGCGAATACGCTGCTGGGGATCGATATCAGCTCGACTTCGGTCAAGCTCCTCGAACTGAGTCGCTCGGGAAGCCGCTACAAGGTAGAGGCTTATTCAGTCGAGCCGCTTCCGCCTAACGCAGTGGTAGAGAAGAACATCGCCGAGCTGGAGGGGGTCGGTCAGGCGCTCTCTCGCGTATTGGCCAAGGCCAAGAGCGGCGTCAAGACGGCCGCGGTTGCTGTGGCGGGTTCGGCTGTCATCACCAAGACCATCGAAATGGAAGCGGGTCTTTCCGAGGACGACTTGGAAAACCAGCTGAAGATCGAGGCCGATCAATACATTCCTTACCCTCTGGAAGAAGTCGCCATCGATTTCGAAGTGCAGGGGCCGGCGCCGCGTAACCCCGAGCGGGTAGAGGTGCTGCTGGCTGCATGCCGCAAGGAGAACGTGGAAGTCCGCGAGGCAGCCCTCGCGCTCGCAGGACTTACCGCGAAAGTGGTCGATGTCGAGGCCTATGCCCTCGAACGCGCTTACGGCCTGCTGGAGGCGCAGCTGGGTGGTGGTCACGATGAGTTGACCGTCGCGGTGGTGGATATTGGCGCGACGATGACCACGCTCAGTGTTCTGCACAATGGCCGCACCATCTACACCCGCGAGCAGCTTTTCGGCGGCAAGCAACTGACCGAGGAAATCCAGCGCCGCTACGGCCTGTCGGTCGAGGAAGCTGGTCTTGCCAAGAAGCAAGGTGGTCTTCCAGATGACTACGACAGTGAGGTTTTGCAACCGTTCAAAGAAGCTGTCGTTCAGCAGGTTTCGCGTTCGCTGCAGTTCTTCTTCGCCGCCGGGCAATTCAATGATGTCGACTACATCCTCCTGGCCGGCGGTACCGCGTCCATTCCTGATCTCGATCGGCTGATCCAGCAGAAGATCGGTACGCAGACGCTAGTGGCCAATCCCTTTGCCGATATGGCGCTGAGCAGCAAGGTCAACGCCGGTGCGCTGGCCAGTGATGCGCCGGCACTGATGATTGCCTGTGGTCTGGCGATGAGGAGTTTCGACTGATGGCGCGGATTAACCTACTTCCCTGGCGTGAACAGCTGCGCGAGGAGCGCAAGCAGCGGTTTCTGGTAAGCCTTGTCGGTGTCCTCGTTGTGGCAGCTGGTTTGGTGTTTCTGGGTGATCAATTTCTCAGTGCGGCAATCAGTAACCAGAATGCGCGAAATGACTTCATCAAGAAGGAGATCGCAGTTCTCGATGCGCGTATCAAGGAAATCAGTGAGTTGAGAACGCGTCGCCAGCAATTGTTGGAACGCATGAAGATCATTCAAGACTTGCAGGGTAACCGGCCAATTATCGGTCGTGTGTTCGACCAGTTGGTGAGAACGCTGCCGGACGGTGTGTATTTCACCAATGTGAAAATGGCGGGTAAGAGCATTGCCATTATTGGTGCGGCTGAATCGAATAATCGCGTCTCGAATCTGATGCGTAACTTGGATGGTTCTGAGTGGTTAACCGCTCCCAATCTGACTGAAGTCAAAGCCGTTACTGCGGGGGCTTTGGATCAGGCGAATGTGTTTCAGTTGACGGTGCAGCAGACACAGCCTGATCAAGAAAAAGCGGAGGCGGTGCAATGAGTATTAAAGATTCCTTGGACAGCCTGCGCAGCATTGATATCAATGATCTTGATTTGAACAATGTTGGGTCTTGGCCTAGTGCGGTCAAATTCATTGCGGCCCTGCTACTGCTTATTATCGTTCTGGCGTTGGGCTACAACTTTCACCTCAAGGATCTGCAAAGCATGCTCGAGCAGCGTCAGCGAGAAGAGGTGACGCTGAAGGAGCAGTTCTCCAGCAAAGCTTTTCAGGCGGCGAACCTTGAGGCCTACAAGGAGCAGATGCAGGAGATGGAAGTATCCTTTGGCGCTCTTTTGCGTCAGTTGCCAAGCGATACCGAAGTTCCGGGTTTGCTGGAAGATATTACCCGTACCGGTTTGGGTAGTGGCTTGGAGTTTGAAGAGATCAAGCTGTTGCCGGAAGTGGCTCAGCAGTTCTATATCGAATTGCCGATCCAGATCAAAGTTACCGGCGGTTATCACGACCTTGCGACCTTCGTCAGTGGTGTTGCCAGCCTGCCGCGTATCGTCACCTTGCATGACTTCCAGTTGGCACCCGTCAGTGCTGAAAGCTCCAGTCGCCTGAACATGCAGATCATGGCCAAGACCTATCGCTACAATGATAAGGGGGCTCAACAATGAGTTTCTCTCGTTTGGTTCTGGTGGCGGGGTTTTCTCTTCTGGCCGGGTGCGGCGTCGGTGGTGATTTTTCCGATTTGCGTATCTATATGGATGAAGTGCGCGCAAAGCCTAAAGGCGCTATTGAGCCGCTGCCGACTTTTCAGCCATATGAAAGCTTCACCTATCGTGCTGCGTCTTTACGTAGCCCGTTTCAGCCCCCGGTTAAAATCGATGTCGTCACCCGACAAAAAGGGGCGCCAGAGATCAAGCCTGATGAAAGTCGTGTCAAGCAATTCCTCGAAGGGTTCAACATCGAAACATTCGAGATGGTTGGCACGTTGAGAAACGATCACCAGTTATTCGCTCTGGTTAACGGTGCGGGTGGTGTTCATCGTGTAAAAGTAGGCGACTTTCTTGGGCGTAACCACGGCAAGATTCTCGTGATCGATGACTCCAAGATAGATGTTATGGAAATTGTCCCAGATGGCGAAGGTGGCTGGCTTGAGCGACCACGCAGCCTTTCCTTGAAGGAGCGCTCCTGACGGGGCGGGGTGAGAAATGAATATAAATAATCTGTCTGCCACACGGGATACGAAAATGAACAGCTCTCTTTCGCGTCTTAGCGTCGCTCTGCTGGCGGCGCTGCTGTCGCCCGCGGTATTGGCGGCCAATCTTCAGGATTTGAATGTCGCCAGTTTGCCTGGTGATCGAGTTGAGCTGAAGCTTTCCTTCGATGAGCCGGTGACGGCTCCTCGCGGCTATACCATCGAGCAGCCTGCGCGTATCGCTCTGGATCTGCCGGGAGTGTCGAACAAGCTCGGCTCCAAGAATCGTGAACTGGGCGTCGGCAATGCGCGTAGCGTTACCATTGTCGAGGCCAAGGACCGTACCCGCCTGATCGTCAATCTCACCAGTCTGGCGCCATACAGCACCCGAGTTGAGGGTAATGATCTGTATGTTCTGGTTGGTGATTCTTCTGCCGTCGCGTCGCGGCCCTCTGCCTCGGCGCCTGTTTCGGTAGCGGCTGTTCCGCCCAAGAAAACCTATGGGCCGCAGGCGAAAGCAATCAGCAATATCGACTTCCAACGTGGCGAGCAGGGCGAGGGTAATATTGTCATTACCCTTTCCGATGCATCGGTGAGCCCTGATATCCAAGAGCAGGGCGGGAAGATTCGTCTGGACTTTGCCAAAACTGAGCTGCCTGAATCCCTGCGTGTGCGCCTGGATGTGAAGGATTTTGCGACGCCGGTACAGTTCGTTAGTGCCACGGGTAGCGCAGAAAAAACCAGTATCGTGATCGAACCAGTTGGTTTATACGATTACCTGGCTTACCAGACCGAGAACAAGCTGACTCTGAGTGTAAAGCCGCTTAGCCAGGACGATGTCGAGCGTCGTAATGCTGAGCGATTCGCCTATACCGGTGAGAAACTATCGCTCAATTTTCAGGACATCGATGTGCGTTCTGTCCTGCAGTTGATCGCCGATTTTACCGATCTGAATCTGGTGGCGAGTGACACTGTCGCTGGCAACATCACCCTGCGTCTGCAGAATGTGCCTTGGGATCAGGCGCTGGACCTTGTGTTGAAGACCAAAGGCCTGGATAAGCGCCAGATTGGTAACGTCTTGCTGGTGGCTCCGGCAGACGAGATAGCTGCTCGTGAGCGGCAGGAGCTCGAGTCGCAGAAGCAGATTGCCGAGCTGGCTCCTCTTCGTCGCGAGCTGATCCAAGTGAACTACGCCAAGGCCACCGATATGGCCAAGCTCTTTCAGTCGGTCACCAGTGCCGACGGTACACCTGATAGCCGTGGCTCCATCACCGTCGATGATCGTACCAACAGCATTATCGCGTACCAGACTCAGGAGCGACTGGACGAGTTGCGTCGCATCGTTGCTCAACTCGATATCCCGGTCAGGCAGGTCATGATCGAGGCGCGTATCGTTGAGGCCAACGTCGATTATGACAAGGCTCTTGGCGTGCGCTGGGGGGGATCGGTGCGTAATGGCCGATGGGATGTCAGTGGCAAAGATGGCGCGCAGATTTTCGATGAAGACACTGGGCAGCGTAAGTTTTTGGGTACCGACACGATTGGTAATACCACGGTGGACGATGGCCTTGCCAACTTGCCCTTCGTTGACATGGGCGTGCAGAACAGCACATCTGGTATCGCTATAGGTTATTTGGGCAGCAATATCGTTCTTGATCTTCAGCTGTCTGCCATGGAGAAAACCGGCAACGGCGAGATCGTATCGCAGCCGAAAGTGGTTACCTCTGACAAGGAAACGGCAAAGATCTTGAAAGGGCAGGAGGTTCCTTATCAGGAGGCCAGTTCGAGTGGCGCGACCACTACGTCATTCAAAGAGGCTGCGTTGGCTCTGGAAGTCACTCCGCAGATCACTCCGGATAATCGCATCATCATGGAGGTCAAGGTCACGAAAGATGCTCCTGATTTCGCAAATCTGGTCAACGGTGTCCCTCCGCTCAACAAGAACGAGGTCAACGCCAAGGTGTTGGTCAATGATGGTGAAACCATCGTCATCGGGGGCGTGTTCTCCAATACCCAGACGAGTGCCGTCGAGAAAGTACCATTTTTGGGTGATCTGCCGTTCTTGGGGCGTGTGTTCCGTCGAGATATCATTCGGGACAACAAAGCCGAGTTGCTGGTTTTCATCACTCCGCGCATCATGAACAACCAAGCCATTGCTGTGAACCGATGACCTAAGTGCGGAATGTAATCCTCGTGGGCCCGATGGGAGCTGGAAAGAGCACCATCGGGCGTTTGCTTGCCAAAGAACTGCGTTTGTCTTTCAAGGACTCCGACAAGGAGATCGAGCAGCGCACCGGTGCCGATATACCCTGGATTTTCGATGTCGAGGGTGAGCAGGGCTTTCGTGAGCGCGAGCGGGCGGTGATCGCCGAGCTCTCGATGCAGGACGGCCTTGTGCTGGCCACTGGTGGCGGTGCGGTTATGCGTCCGGAGAATCGCCAGGCGCTGCATGCTGGTGGCCGAGTCGTCTACTTGCACACTTCGGTGGAGCAGCAGATCGACCGCACGTCGCGTGACCGTAATCGTCCGTTGTTGCGCACGGCCAATCCGGCTCAGGTGCTCAGGGATCTGATGGCCATGCGTGATCCTTTGTATCGAGAGGTCGCCGATATCATCATCGAGACGGACGAGCGTCCGCCGCGTATGGTGGTTCAGGAAATTCTGTCGCGTCTGGAAGCCTTGTCGCCCCGTTAAAGCGCGGGGCGAACTGCGCTATCCTAGTGGCCTTTTTATCCTGGGGGCCTCATGCAGACTCTTTACGTCGATCTCGCTGAACGCAGCTATCCCATTTATATCGGTCAGGGGCTGCTGTCCCGCCCTGAGCTGCTCGCGCAGCACATAGCTGGTCGGCAGGTGGCGATCGTGACCAATGACACCGTCGCGCCGCTGTATCTGCAAACACTGCTGCAGGTGCTCGAGGGCTACAGCGTCACCACCGTGGTGCTGCCCGATGGTGAGGCGTTCAAGAACTGGGAAACCTTGCAACTGATCTTCGATGGTCTGCTGAGCGCTCGACATGATCGCCGCACCACTGTCGTGGCACTTGGTGGCGGTGTGATCGGTGATATGGCGGGTTTTGCTGCGGCCTGTTATCAGCGAGGTGTCGATTTCATCCAGGTCCCGACGACCCTGCTTTCGCAAGTCGATTCGTCGGTGGGCGGCAAGACTGGCATCAATCATCCACTGGGCAAGAACATGGTGGGTGCCTTCTATCAGCCCAAGGCCGTTCTGATCGATACAAGCAGTCTGAACACTTTGCCCGTTCGCGAATTGTCGGCTGGCCTTGCCGAGGTCATCAAGTATGGCCTGATCTGCGATGAGCCCTTCCTGGTATGGCTGGAGCAGAATATGCCGGCCTTGCGTGCGCTTGATCAGCAGGCGCTTACCGAAGCTATCGAGCGATCCTGTGCGGCCAAGGCGCGTGTCGTCGCTGCGGACGAGCGTGAGTCGGGAGTGCGTGCCACTCTCAATCTCGGCCACACCTTTGGGCATGCCATCGAGACCGAGCAGGGGTATGGCGTGTGGCTGCACGGCGAGGCCGTTGCCGCTGGAACGGTGATGGCGCTGGAAATGTCCTATCGCCTGGGCTGGCTGTCGGCGGCGGATCGAGACCGAGGTGTACGTCTGTTGCAGGCTGCCGGGCTGCCGGTGGTGCCGCCGCAGGACATGACGCCTGCGCAGTTCCTCGAGCATATGGCAGTGGACAAGAAGGTGCTCGATGGTCAGCTGCGTCTCGTGTTGCTCAAACGATTGGGTGAGGCTGTAGTGACTGCCGACTACCCGCGTGAAATTCTCGACGCCACGCTGCGTAGCGATTACGTAGCGCTGGCTCTGTCGTCCAACTCTTGAAGAGTGATCCATGACCAGTTTGCATGCTGACGAAGCTTTCCTGGCGCATTACCAGTTCAGTCACGACCCCTTTGCGCCACGCGTACCTGGCTTCAAGTTCTTCCCGGCGCAGCGCAAGCCAGTGCTGGGGCAATTGCATCACCTTGCACGTTACAGCCAGCTGTTGCTCGCAGTGGTTGGTCCCGAAGGTAGTGGTAAGACGCTGCTACGTCAGGCATTGGTGGCCAGTACCAACAAGCAGGCGGTGCAGAGCATTGTCGTCGCGCAGGGTGTCACCGGTAGCGAGGCGCTTCTGCGCCAGGTCGCTCAGGGGTTGTCCATTGCTCAGGCCGATGTGCGTTCGATTCTGGCGCAGGTAGGGCAGTTGGCGTTGACCGGGCAGGAGGTCTATCTGTTGGTCGACGACGCTGATCAACTGGATGACGCGGCATTGAAAGGCGTTTTGGCGCTTGCTGCAGGTAATGCCGAGGGGCGCCCGCACATCTTTCTGTTTGCCGAGCAGGATCTGTTGGCGCGCTTGGAGGCGCTGGCAGGTGGCGAGGAGTGTTATCACGCGATTGAGCTTCAGCCGTACGCCGAAGAAGAGACGCGAGACTATTTGGCGCAGCGGCTCGATGGGGCCGGTCAGAGTATCGATCTGTTGACCGAAGAGCAGATCGAGGACATTCATCTCCGTTCTCAGGGTTGGCCTGGGGCAATCAATCAGGAGGCGCGTGAACTGCTGGTTGAGCAGATGCTCGCGCAGCGCTCGGCCGGGCGTGGTGCGGGCGGTGGTTTTGCTCTGCCGAAGAAGCATCTGTTGGCGCTGGCCGTGGTGTTGGTGGGTGTTGCCGCTGCCTGGTTCATGCAGGGGCGCGAGTCCGCCCCGCCGGCGCCGGTGGCTAGCAACACGTCGCTACCTTTGCAGTCCTCCGCGCCGCCTGTAGAAGCTGAAGAGCCGGCGCAAGCGCCTGCTGCGGAAAGTCGCGCGCCAGCCATTGAATTCGCAGGCGCCAGTCAGCCGCTGCCATTGCCGCTTGTGGGAGAATCGCAAGCCGTTATTCGCCAGCCTCTGGCTGAGGCGGCGGGTGAAGAACTGGATAACTTTGAGCCGCCAGCGTCGCCTGAGCCCTCGACAGTCACTCCGCCTTCGGCTCCAATCACTGCTGCACCTGCACCTGCACCTGCACCTGCACCTGCACCTGCACCTGCACCTGCACCTGCACCTGCACCTGCACCTGCCAAGCAGCCTGAGCCTGTTACGCCGAAGCCAGCGACTCCTGCTCCCGCGCCGGCTCCGGCTGTGGCCTCAGGTGGGGCGGCGACCAACTGGTACGCGCAGCAGCCCGCGTCCCGCTATGCCTTGCAGGTGGTCGGGTCGCGTTCGGAGGCTAATATTCAGGCGTTGGTGCGTGAGGGTGGCAGCGAATACCGTTACTTCAAGAAGGTCCACCAGGGGCAGCCGCTGTACGTGCTGACCTATGGTAGCTTCTCCAGTCGCGATGCCGCTCAGGCGGCCGTGAAAACGCTGCCGGCCAAGCTGCAGGCCGGTAAGCCCTGGCCTCGTACGCTGGGCAGTATCCAGCAGGAAATGAGCCGTTAGACGCTCTGTCCCAAGATGACCGCTTAGTCGTTAGCACGACCTTGCGGTCTTATCCTTCGTTTTTGCGACATAAACTTTCACCCCCTCGTCACGAAAATTTGTGACGCCATGGGTGGATATGTACAATGACCTCCCTTTTGCCTATGCAAAGCTGGCCCGTGCCCGCTTTTCGGGTTTAAGTAATTGAATTAGAAAGTAATTTGCCTGAGGTCTAGGCAGCCTGGTGAGAGTTTCCCCTATGAAAGCAGGTTTGTACCGTCCTGATGAGTTCAAGGATAACTGCGGCTTCGGCTTGATCGCCCATATGCAAGGTGAGCCTAGTCATCACCTGCTCAATACCGCTATTGAGGCCCTCACCTGCATGACTCACCGCGGCGGTATCAACGCCGACGGCAAGACCGGTGATGGCTGTGGTCTTCTGATCCAGAAGCCCGACCAATTCCTGCGTGCCATCGCCCAGGAGCAATTCGGCGTCGAACTGCCTGCGCAATATGCTGTGGGCATGGTGTTCTTCAATCAGGATTCGGCCAAGGCCGAAGCCGCGCGCGAGAACATGAACCGCGAAATCCTCGCGGCCGGCCTGCAACTGGTGGGCTGGCGCAAGGTGCCGATCGACACCAGCGTGCTGGGCAGGCTTGCGCTGGAGCGCCTGCCGCAGATCGAGCAGGTGTTCATTGGCGGTGAAGGTCTGAGCGACCAGGAATTCGCCATCAAGCTGTTCAGCGCCCGTCGTCGCTCGTCTGTCGCCAATGCCGACGACAGCGACCACTACATCTGCAGCTTCTCGCACAAGACCATCATCTACAAAGGTCTGATGATGCCGGCGGACCTGCAGCAGTTCTACCCGGACCTGGGTGACGAGCGCCTGCAGACCGCCATCGCGGTCTTCCACCAGCGCTTCTCCACCAACACCCTGCCGAAGTGGCCGCTGGCACAACCTTTCCGTTATCTCGCGCACAACGGTGAGATCAACACCATCACTGGCAACCGCAACTGGGCGCAGGCCCGTCGCACCAAGTTCGCCAACGAGCAGATTCCCGATCTCGACGAGCTGGGCCCGCTGGTCAACCGCGTCGGTTCCGACTCCTCGAGCATGGATAACATGCTCGAACTGATGGTCACTGGCGGTATCGACCTGTTCCGTGGCCTGCGCATGATCATTCCGCCGGCCTGGCAGAACGTCGAGACCATGGACGCCGACCTGCGCGCGTTCTACGAATACAACTCCATGCACATGGAGCCCTGGGATGGCCCGGCCGGCGTGGTACTGACCGATGGTCGCCATGCCGTGTGCCTGCTCGACCGTAACGGTCTGCGCCCGGCGCGCTGGGTCACCACCAAGAATGGCTACATCACCCTGGCGTCGGAAATCGGCGTGTGGGACTACCAGCCTGAGGACGTCATTGCCAAGGGCCGTGTCGGCCCGGGGCAGATCCTCGCCGTCGACACCGAAACCGGCCAGGTGCTGGACACCGAGTCCATCGACAGCCGCCTGAAGTCGCGCCACCCCTACAAGCTGTGGCTGCGCAAGCATGCTCAGCGCATCAAGGCGACGCTGGAAGATCGCGACCACGGTTCGGCCTTCTACGACCCGGATCAGCTCAAGCAGTACATGAAGATGTTCCAGGTCACCTTCGAGGAGCGTGACCAGGTGCTGCGTCCGCTCGGCGAACAGGGCCAGGAAGCGGTCGGCTCCATGGGGGACGACACACCGATGGCCGTGCTCAGCCAGCGCGTGCGTTCGCCTTATGATTACTTCCGCCAGCAGTTCGCGCAGGTCACCAACCCGCCGATCGACCCGCTGCGCGAAGCGATCGTCATGTCCCTGGAAATCTGCCTGGGCGCTGAGCGCAACATCTTCAGCGAGTCGCCGGAGCACGCTACCCGCGTGATTCTTAGCAGCCCGGTGATCTCGCCTGCCAAGTGGCGCGCGCTGATGAACCTGGATCGCCCGGGCTTCGACCGTCATGTCATCGACATGAACTACGACGAGTCGCTGGGTCTGGAAGCGGCCGTGCGCAACATGGCCGACCAGGCAGAGGAAGCCGTGCGTGCCGGCAAGGTGCTCTTGGTGCTGACCGACCGTCACATCGCTCCTGGCAAGTTGCCGGCGCATGCCGCGCTGGTCACTGGTGCCGTGCATCACCGCCTGACCGAGAAAGGCCTGCGCTGCGACTGCAACATCCTGGTGGAAACTGCCACCGCGCGTGACCCGCACCACTATGCCGTGCTGCTGGGCTTTGGTGCTTCGGCGGTCTATCCGTTCCTGGCCTACGAAGTGCTGGGCGACCTGATCCGTACCGGCGAAGTGCTGGGCGATCTGTACGAAGTGTTCAAGTACTACCGCAAGGGCATCTCCAAGGGCTTGCTGAAGATCCTGTCGAAGATGGGTATCTCCACGGTCGCGTCCTACCGTGGTGCGCAGCTGTTCGAGGCCGTCGGTCTGGCCGATGAAGTCACCGAGCTGTGCTTCCGTGGCGTGGCCAGCCGCATCCAGGGCGCGCGTTTCGTCGACATCGAAAGCGAGCAGAAGCTGCTGTCCTTCGAGGCCTGGAACAACCGCAAGTCGATCCAGCAGGGCGGCCTGCTCAAGTTCGTCTACGGCGGCGAGTACCACGCCTACAACCCTGACGTGGTACGCACGCTGCAGGACGCCGTGCAGCAAGGCAACTACGAGAAGTACAAGGAATACTCGAAGCTGGTCGACACCCGCCCGGTGTCGATGATCCGCGACCTGCTCAAGGTCAAGGAGTCCGCCACGCCGATTTCCCTGGACGAAGTCGAGCCGCTGCAGTCGATCTTCAAGCGCTTCGACGCTGCAGGCATCTCCCTTGGCGCGCTGTCGCCGGAGGCGCACGAGGCGTTGGCCGAGGCGATGAACCGCCTGGGTGGCCGTTCCAACTCTGGTGAGGGCGGTGAAGACCCGGCCCGCTACGGCACCATCAAAAGCTCGAAGATCAAGCAGGTGGCCACCGGCCGCTTTGGCGTGACCCCGGAATACCTGGTCAACGCCGAAGTGCTGCAGATCAAGGTGGCCCAGGGCGCCAAGCCCGGTGAGGGCGGCCAGTTGCCGGGTGGCAAGGTCAACGGCCTGATCGCCAAGCTGCGCTATGCAGTGCCGGGCGTGACCCTGATCTCGCCGCCGCCGCACCACGACATCTACTCGATCGAAGACCTGGCGCAGCTGATCTATGACCTCAAACAGGTCAACCCGAAGGCGCTGGTGTCGGTCAAGCTGGTGGCGGAAGCCGGTGTCGGCACCATCGCTGCCGGTGTGGCCAAGGCCTATGCCGATCTGATCACCATTTCCGGTTACGACGGTGGTACTGGCGCATCGCCGCTGACCTCCATCCGCTATGCCGGTGCGCCGTGGGAGCTGGGCCTGGCCGAAACCCACCAGACCCTGCGCGGCAACGACCTGCGCGGCAAGGTGCGGGTACAGACCGACGGTGGTCTGAAAACCGGTCTCGACGTAATCAAGGCAGCCATCCTCGGCGCCGAGAGCTTCGGCTTCGGCACCGCGCCGATGGTGGCCCTGGGCTGCAAATACCTGCGCATCTGCCACCTGAACAACTGCGCCACCGGCGTGGCCACGCAGAACGACAAGCTGCGCAAGGATCACTTCATCGGCACCGTCGAGATGGTGATGAACTTCTTCACCTACGTCGCCGAGGAAACCCGTGAGTGGCTGGCCAAGCTGGGCGTGCGCAGCCTGGAAGAGCTGATCGGCCGCACCGACCTGCTCGAAGTGCTGCCGGGCGAAACCGCTAAGCAGGGCAATCTGGATCTGTCGCCGCTGCTGGCCAGCGCACATATCCCGGCTGACAAGCCGCAGTTCTGCCAGGTGCCTAAGAACCCGCCGTTCGACGAAGGCCTGCTGGCCGAGAAGATGGTGGACATGGCCAAGGACGCCATCGCCGGCAAGACCGGTGGTGAGTTCGAGCTGAACATCGGCAACTGCGACCGTTCCATCGGTGCGCGCATTTCCGGTGAGATCGCCCGTGTGCATGGCAACCAGGGCATGAATGACGCGCCGATCACCTTCCGCTTCAAGGGCACTGCCGGGCAGAGCTTTGGCGTGTGGAACGCCGGTGGTCTGCACCTGCGCCTGGAAGGCGACGCCAACGACTACGTGGGCAAGGGCATGACCGCTGGCAAGATCGTCATCACCCCGCCTGCCGGCAGCCCGTTCGCTACCGAGGACAGCGCCATCATCGGCAACACCTGCCTGTACGGCGCCACTGGCGGCAAGCTGTTCGCTACCGGCACCGCGGGTGAGCGTTTCGCTGTGCGTAACTCCGGCGCCCATGCCGTGGTGGAAGGCACTGGCGACCACTGCTGCGAGTACATGACCGGCGGTTTCGTCTGCGTACTGGGCAAGACCGGCTACAACTTCGGCTCGGGGATGACCGGCGGCTTCGCCTACGTGCTCGACATGGACAACGGCTTCTACGACCGCGTCAACCACGAGCTGGTGGAAATCCAACGCATCAACAATGAAGCGATGGAGGCTTACCGCAGCCACCTGGAAAGCGTTCTCGCCGAGTATGTCGAGGAAACCGGTAGCGAGTGGGGGCAGAACCTGCTGGAAAACCTGGACGATTACCTGCGCAAGTTCTGGCTGGTGAAACCGAAAGCGGCCAGTCTGAAGTCGCTGCTGTCCAGCACCCGTGCCAACCCGCAATAAGAATGCGCCTGAAGTGGTTTGATGAGGTAATGCAATGACTGAACGTCTGAATAACGACTTCCAGTTCATCGAAGTCGGGCGCAAAGACCCGAAGAAGAAACTGCTGCGTCAGCGCAAGAAGGAGTTCGTCGAGATCTACGACAACTTCAAGCCGGCGCAAGCTGCAGACCAGGCGCATCGCTGCCTGGGCTGCGGCAACCCGTATTGCGAGTGGAAGTGCCCGGTGCACAACTTCATTCCCAACTGGCTCAAGCTGGTCTCGGAAGGCAACATCCTGGCCGCTGCCGAACTCTCGCACCAGACCAACACCCTGCCGGAAGTCTGCGGCCGCGTGTGCCCGCAGGATCGCCTCTGCGAAGGTGCCTGCACCCTCAATGACGGCTTCGGCGCGGTGACCATCGGTTCGGTGGAGAAGTACATCACCGACACCGCCTTCGCCATGGGCTGGCGCCCGGACATGTCCAAGGTCAAACCGACCGGCAAGCGCGTCGCGGTAATCGGTGCCGGCCCGGCCGGCTTGGGTTGTGCCGACGTGCTGGTGCGCAACGGCGTGACCCCGGTGGTGTTCGACAAGAACCCGGAAATCGGTGGCCTGCTGACCTTCGGTATCCCCGAGTTCAAGCTGGAAAAGACCGTACTCAGCCGCCGCCGTGAAGTTTTCACCGGCATGGGCATCGAGTTCCGCCTGAACACCGAGATCGGCAAGGACGTGACCATGCAGCAACTGCTGGATGAGTACGATGCCGTCTTCATGGGCATGGGCACCTACACCTACATGAAGGGCGGCTTCCCGGGCGAGGACCTGCCGGGCGTCTACGACGCGCTGGACTTCCTCATCGCCAACGTCAATCGCAACCTGGGTTTCGAGAAGTCGCCGGAAGACTTCATCGACATGAAGGGCAAGCGCGTCGTGGTACTGGGTGGTGGCGACACCGCGATGGACTGCAACCGCACCTCGATCCGTCAGGGCGCCAAGGCCGTGACCTGCGCTTACCGCCGTGACGAAGAGAACATGCCGGGCTCGCGCAAGGAAGTGAAGAACGCCAAGGAAGAGGGCGTGAAGTTCCTCTTCAACCGCCAGCCCATAGCCATCGTCGGTGAAGACAAGGTGGAAGGCATCAAGGTGGTCGAGACCCGTCTCGGTGAGCCCGATGCCCGTGGCCGTCGCAGCCCCGAGCCGATCCCGGGTTCCGAGGAGATTATCCCGGCCGAAGCCGTGCTGATCGCCTTCGGCTTCCGCCCGAGCCCGGCGCCCTGGTTCGAGCAGTTCGAAATCCAGACCGACAGCCAAGGCCGCGTCGTGGCGCCCGAGCAGTCGCAGTTCAAGCACCAGACCAGCAACCCGAAGATCTTCGCCGGTGGCGACATGGTGCGTGGTTCCGACCTGGTGGTGACGGCGATCTTCGAAGGCCGCAACGCCGCCGAAGGCATCCTCGACTACCTCGGCGTCTGACTCGTCTCGTACCTGCGCGGCTGCGACCTATGTGGTCTGTAGTCGCGCGGGTCGATGGCGAAACTCTCCAGGCGTGAGCGCAGGGTCGTTGGCTTCAGCTCCAGCAACCGCGCCGCGCCGTCCTTCCCCGATATCCTGCCCGCACAGGCCTTCAGTGCTGCGATCAGGTTTTCGCGCATCTGCCGGCGTTGCTCGCCCTGAGTGAAAATCCGCATTTCCTGTTCCACCTGTGGCTGTGACGGCGCGTCGTTACCGCTGTCGTTGGGCAGATCAAGGCGCAGCCGGGTGCCGGGTGAAATGATCACCGCGCGCTCGATCAGGTTCTCCAGCTCACGAATGTTGCCCGGCCAGGAATAGGCCTGCAGGCGTTGGATGTCGGCCAGGCGCAGGCTGGGCTCAGGGCGGTTGAGCTGGCGACAGGCGCGGCTGAGAAAGTGCTGGGCCAGCGGCGGAATGTCTTCCGGGCGCTGGCGCAGTGGCGCCGACTCGATGGGGAAGACGTTGAGGCGAAAGTACAGGTCTTCACGGAAGCGGCCAGCACGTACTTCCTGGCGCAGGTCGCGGTTGGTGGCGGCGATCACGCGCACGTCGACCTGGCGGGTACGGTTGTCGCCGACCCGCTCCAGTTGCTGTTCCTGCAGCACGCGCAGCAGCTTGCTCTGTAGCTCCAGAGGGATTTCCCCTACCTCGTCGAGAAACAGCGTGCCGCCATCGGCCAATTCGAAGCGCCCGACGCGGTCATTCAGCGCGCCGGTGAAGGCGCCGCGGATATGGCCGAAGAACTCGCTCTCGAACAGTTCACGGGGTACCGCTGCGCAATTCACCCGGATCAGTGGGCGGCGGCTGCGTCCGCTGTTGTCGTGAATGGCGCGGGCGATTAGTTCCTTGCCGGTGCCTGACTCGCCGGTGATCAGCACGTTGGCACCGGTGGGGGCGACCAGTTCGATCTGGCGGATCACCTGCTGCATGGCAGCGCTGCGTCCGACCAGGTCGTGCTGGGCGTACTCGCCACGAATTTCCTCCTGCAGGTAGGCATTCTCCAGCTCCAGGCGTTGCTTGAGCTGCTGCACTTCGCTCAGTGCCTGGCGCAGCCGGCGCTCGGTCTCCAGGCGCTCGCTGATGTCACGAAACACCACCACGGCGCCGACCAGTTCGCCGTCGTCACGCAGCGGCGTGCTGGTGTAATCCACCGGGATCGGTTTGCCGTCCTTGTTCCAGAACACCTCGTCGGCCACCTGATGCACCTCGCCGTCGTTGAAGGCGGCGTAGATCGGGCAGGTATGGCCGTCGTAGGTGCTGCCGTCGGGATGGTGGTGGTGAATCAGGTCGTGAATGTTGTGGCCGATCAGGTCGTCGGCGCGCCAGCCGAGAATGCGCTCGGCCGCCGGGTTGACGAAGGTGGTCTCGCCATTACGGTTGACCCCGTAGATGCCCTCGCCAGCGGCGCCGAGGATCAGCTGATTCTGCCGCTCGAACTGGCGGAAGATGCGTTCCACGCCCTGCCATTCGAGCAGTCCCTGACGTTGATAGCGCTCGGCTTCGGCCAGCCCGCGCAGGGCGTCGAGGCGGCGACGCTGTTGGATCAGCAGGCCGAGCAGGGTAGTGCCGTCACGCGTCAGCCGGCTGCCCTCGATTTCCACCTCCAGGCGTTCGCCATCGTGATGCAGCAATCCGAGGCCGTCACGCCAGGCATTGCCGCGCACCTGCACCTCTTCGGTGAAGGTGACCAGTGCCCCAAGGTCATGCGCCCAGAGACGGCTGGCGCGCAGTGCGAGCAGTTCATCCAGCGGCCAGCCGAGTAGAGCGCAGCAGGCTGGATTGGCATGCAGGATGCGGTCGTCGATTGGATCGATGACCAGGCTGGCGCTCTGCATGTGTTGCAGCAACAACTGACTGGCGGCATTGGGATCGGGCATCGCGGCGCTCTCGGGATTGGCCTTTCAGGTCGTTATCCAAAGGGCGTGCCAGTTGACGAGATATCGTTTTTTAATCTGACGAATTCTCGCGAATAACGATATTTCGTATTTATTGATTTTATTAAAAATCTATATTTTTCAATTGCTTATATATGTTTTTGAACTGGTATAGCTCCTGCAATAGCTGACATGAACCGGCCAGCAATGGCCCAGCCCAGTCAGCGCCCGCCTCACCAATCTGGGGCAGGCCATCGCAGGAGTGATCACGATGAGCGTCAACAGCCTGGACGATCCATTCAGCCCCGACAGCGAGCTTTCCCATGCCGCCGGGTGTGCTTGCCAGCGTTGCACGCCGAGTGCCGCTGCGCTGCCCGATGACAGCGAGGCCATGCTCGATCGCGCGGTGGAGAACGCCATCGTGCGTGGTGTGTTCGGCCATAACGATTTCTCCCGGCGCAGTTTCATGGGAATGATCGGTGGCGGTGTCGCGGCGGCGATTCTGGGCAGCATGATCCCGCTGGATGCGGTCAAGGCGGCGGTCAAGGACAGCCTTGGTCCGTTGGAAAAGGCCAAGCTGAAGATCGGCTTCGTGCCCATCACCTGCGCCACGCCGATCATCATGGCCGAGCCGATGGGCTTCTACGCCAAGTACGGGCTGGAGGTCGAAACGGTGAAGACCGCTGGCTGGGCGGTGGCGCGTGACAAGTCGCTGGCCGGCGAATACGACGCCTCGCACATGCTTTCGCCGATGCCGCTGGCCATCAGCCTGGGGCTGGGTTCGACGCAGACGCCCTTCGTCATGCCGGCGCTGGAAAACGTCAACGGCCAGGCCATCGTGCTCGGCATGCAGCACCAGGACAAGCGCGATCCGAAACTGTGGAAGGGCATGCGCTTCGGTGTGCCGTTCGAATACTCGATGCACAACTTCCTGCTGCGCTACTACGTCGCCGAGCATGGCCTGGACCCGGATCGCGACATCCAGATTCGCGTGGTGCCGCCACCGGAGATGGTCGCCAACCTGCGTGCCGGCAACCTCGATGGCTTCCTCTCGCCGGACCCGTTCAACCAGCGCGCGGTGTGGGAGAAGGTCGGTTTCATCCACCTGCTGACCAAGGAGCTGTGGCCGGGCCATCCGTGCTGCGCCTTCGCCTGCAGCCAGCGCTTCGCCAGCGAGAATCCCAACACCTATGGCGCGCTGCTGCATGCGCTGATCGATGCCACGCAGTATTCCTCCAAGGCCGAGAACCGCAAGGCGGTGGCCGAGGCGATCTCCACTCGCAACTACCTCAACCAGCCGGTGCCGGTGGTGCAGCAGGTGCTCAGCGGGCGTTATGCCGATGGCCTGGGCAACATTCATGACGAGCCGCAGCGCATCGACTTCGATCCGTTCCCCTGGCAGTCGATGGCGGTGTGGATCCTCACCCAGATGAAGCGCTGGGGCTATCTGCAGGGGGATGTCGACTACCGCAATATTGCCGAGCGGGTGTTCCTCGCGGCTGACGCCGGCAAGGTGATGAAAGAGCTCGGTCTGCCGGTACCGGCGGATGCCTACAAGTCGTTCAGCGTGATGGGCAAACCCTTCGATCCGGCCGATCCGGACGGTTACCTGGCCAGCTTCGCCATGCGGAGGTCGTGATGAAAGCGTCCATTTCCCTGCGCGCGGCGATCCTCTCCGCGCTGCTGTTGGTGCTGCTACTCGCCATCTGGGAGGTGCTCTGCCGAGTGCCCGCCAGCGCGGCAGTCAGTGCCGATGACGAATACGCCCTGCTCATGGGCGAGGCCGAGCAGGAGGCCCGCGTGCCGCCGCCTTCGGTGGTGTTGGCGCATGCCTATGCCGAGCTTAGCCAGCCGTTCTATGACAACGGGCCCAACGACAAGGGCATCGGCATCCAGCTCGCACATTCGTTGTACCGGGTACTGACCGGTTATCTGCTGGCGGCGCTGGTGGCGATCCCGGTCGGTTTCGTCATCGGCATGTCGCCGCTGATGTACCGCGCGCTCAATCCCTTCATCCAGATCCTGCGACCGATCTCGCCGCTGGCCTGGATGCCGCTGGCGCTGTTCGTGATCAAGGATTCGCAGACCTCGGCGATCTTCGTGATCTTCATCTGCTCGGTGTGGCCGATGCTGCTCAACACCGCCTTCGGGGTGGCGGGCGTGCGTCGCGACTGGATCAATGTCGCCCGCACCCATGAGCTGAGCCCGCTGCGCACGGCGTTCAGCGTGATCCTGCCCGCCGCCATGCCGACCATCCTTACCGGTATGCGTATTTCGGTGGGCATCGCCTGGCTGGTGATCGTCGCCGCCGAGATGCTCGTCGGTGGCACCGGTATTGGCTACTACGTGTGGAACGAGTGGAACAACCTCAATCTGGCCAGCGTGATCTTCTCGATTCTGATGATCGGCGTGGTCGGCATGCTGCTCGACCTTCTGCTGGGCAGCGTCGCCCGTCTCGTCAGCTACCAGGAGTGATGTCATGTCCCGTTATTTTCTCGATGCCCGACGCCTGGCCAAACGCTTCCCGCAACCCGGCAGCGAGCCGCTGACGGTCTTCGAAGACGTCAGCTTCGGTCTTGATCAGGGCGAGTTCGTCTGCATCATCGGTCACTCCGGCTGCGGCAAGTCGACCATTCTCAATGCCCTGGCCGGACTCGACAGTTTCAGCGAAGGCACGCTGGAAATGGCCGGCAAGGAAGTCGCCGGGCCCAGCCTCGAACGCGGCGTGGTGTTCCAGAACTACAGCCTGCTGCCCTGGCTCAGCGCGCTGGAGAACGTGGAGTTCGGCGTGCGTGCGCGTTTCCCGCAGTGGTCGAAGGAGCAGCGCCGTGCGCACAGCCGCAAGTACCTGGAAATGGTCGGCCTGGGCGGCTCCGAGGCGCGCAAGCCGGCGCAGCTGTCCGGAGGCATGCGCCAGCGCGTGAGCATCGCCCGCGCCTTCGCCACCCAGCCGCAGTTGCTGCTGCTCGATGAACCCTTCGGTGCGCTGGATGCCCTGACCCGCGGGGTGATCCAGGACGAACTGATCAAGATCTGGAGCGCCACCAAGCAGACGGTGTTCATGATCACCCATGACATCGACGAGGCGATCCTGCTCTCCGACCGCATCCTGCTGATGACCAACGGCCCGCAGGCACGTATCGCCGAGTCGGTGCGCATCGACCTGCCACGGCCACGGCAGCGCGACCAAGTGATTCATCACCCGGCGTACTACCGCATCCGTAACCACCTCGTGGACTTTCTGGTGAACCGCTCGCACGAGCTGCGCGGCCGCACCGTGGCCGACGAGCAAGGCTTCCCGCCCGAAATCAACCCCGCCCTGGACGAGCCGGCAGCGGCCGCCAGGGTCGTACCTCTGACCACTGTGAAGGAGTTTCACCATGGATAAGCAACAGATGCGCATCACCATCACCGCCGCCAAAGAGCGCCTTGGCCTGGACTGGGCCGCACTTGGCCAGGGCATCGGCATGTCGCCGGTGTGGACGACCTCCGCCTGCCTGGGCATGAACAGCATGCCCAAGGCGCAGGCAGATGCCCTGTGCGAGATGCTCGAATTGCCGGTGGAGGTCTCCACCGCACTGCAGGCCTTCCCGCACAAGCACTGGGACAAGGCCGTGCCCACCGACCCGTTGATCTACCGCTTCTACGAGATGATCAACGTCTACGGTGAGACCATCAAGGAGCTGATCCACGAAGAATTCGGCGACGGCATCATGAGCGCCATCGACTTCAGCATGGACATTTCCCGCGTCGCCGACCCCAAGGGTGACCGTGTACAGATCGTGCTCAACGGCAAGTTTCTGCCCTATCGCAGCTGGTGAATCGTCGCGGCATATCGTCGCGATGGACAAAAGGCACGGCACCCGCCGTGCCTTTTGTTTTGGGGTCTGCGAAAATGCCCGCACTTTTTTCTAGGACTCTGCCATGACCGCCCTGAAGAACGACCGTTTCCTGCGTGCCCTGCTCAAGCAACCTGTGGATGTCACGCCGATCTGGATGATGCGCCAGGCCGGCCGCTATCTGCCGGAGTACCGCGCGACCCGGGCCAAGGCCGGCGACTTCGTGAGCCTGATGAAGAACCCGGAGCTGGCTTGCGAGGTCACCATCCAGCCGCTGGATCGCTACCCGCAACTGGATGCGGCGATCCTGTTCTCCGACATCCTCACCATTCCCGATGCCATGGGCCAGGGCCTGTTCTTCGAGACTGGCGAAGGCCCGCGTTTCAAGAAAGTGGTCAGCAACCTGGCCGATATCGAGGCGCTGTCGGTGCCCGACCCGGAGAAGGATCTGGGCTATGTGATGGACGCCGTGCGCACCATTCGCCGTGAACTCAATGGCCGCGTGCCGCTGATCGGCTTCTCCGGCAGCCCGTGGACGCTGGCCACCTACATGGTCGAAGGCGGTTCGTCGAAGGACTTCCGCAAGACCAAGGCCATGCTCTACGACAACCCGCAAGCCTTGCACGCGCTGCTCGACAAGCTGGCGCAGTCGGTCACCGCTTATCTGAACGGGCAGATCCTGGCCGGTGCGCAGGCGGTACAGATCTTCGATTCCTGGGGTGGCTCGTTGTCGGCGGCGGCCTACCAGGAGTTCTCCCTGGCCTACATGAAGAAGATCGTCGATGGCCTGATCCGCGAGCACGACGGGCGTCGTGTGCCGGTGATCCTGTTCACCAAGGGCGGTGGTCTGTGGCTGGAATCCCTGGCCGACACCGGCGCCGAAGCGCTGGGTCTGGACTGGACGTGCGACATCGGCAGCGCCCGCGCCCGTGTCGGAGACAAGGTTGCCCTGCAGGGCAACATGGATCCGGCGGTGCTGTACGCCAAGCCGGCGGCGATTCGTGCCGAGGTGGCGCGCATCCTGGCCGCCTACGGCGCTGGTAGCGGCCATGTGTTCAACCTTGGCCATGGCATCACCCCGGAAGTCGACCCGGCTCATGCAGGCGCCTTCTTCGAGGCTGTACATGAGTTGTCGGCGCAGTATCACCAATAAGCCAAGCCGCGGCCGGGCGGCCAGGCCAGTTTGCCTGGCCGCTAGCGATCCCCAGCGCGTGGTGCCACGGGTGCCACGCGCTCCTTCTTTTTGCGCGGTGGAATCAGTCGCACACTGATCACGCTGTCCGTATCACTGTGCTCGAACAGGCTTTCACTGGGTTTTGGTTTGCCGCCGAATAGCGATGGATTGCCGGAGAAACCCACTGGCTCCAACGGGATGCCACGCGGGCTGAGATCCAGCTGGCCGTTACCGTTGCTGTCCTGAAACACCTGCACGGCGTAGCGACCGGGCGGCAGGTCGGTAATAAGCAGTGGCGTTTCCGTTCCCTGCAGTTCGCGCAGGCTGGGTTGCCAGTCCTGTTGGTCGGCTGGCACCAGCGCCAGATAGAGATTTGCCTGATCCTGCTTGCCGTCCACCTCGATCAGCAGATCGCCTGCCCGGAGCGATTGGCAAACGAGTAGCGGAACCAATAGGCAAAGTTGGCACAGGCGGGTTACGGTTTGAAGAATTCTCTGTGGCATAATTTGCGCATTTTGCAGGGAATGCGCCGCGAATGCGTCATGTTTTAGTCGTCCATTTTTCTCAGACTGGCCAATTAGACCGCTTGGCACAATCGGTCTGTGCGCCGCTGCGCGAGTGCGACGACATCCAGGTGGATTTCCTGACGCTGCAGCCGGCCGAACCTTTCCCCTTTCCCTGGCCCTTTCTCGGGTTCTTTCGCATCTTCCCGGAAACCGTGCTGATGAAGCCGCAGCCGTTGCTGCCGCTCGCCGTGGATGCCGACAAGCGCTATGACCTGGTGATCCTGGCCTATCAGGTCTGGTTCCTCTCGCCCTCGCTGCCGTGCACCAGCTTTCTCGCCTCGCCTGAGGCGGCTCGCCTGCTGAAGGATACGCCGGTGGTCACGTTGATCGGTTGCCGCAACATGTGGCTAATGGCGCAGGAGAAGGTCAAGGCGCGCCTACAGGCGCTTGGCGCGAAGCTGGTAGACAACGTGGTGCTGACCGATGCCTGCGGTACGGCTGCCAGCTTCCTGGCTACGCCGCTGTGGATGTTCACCGGCCGGCAGAAGCCCTATAGCTGGGTGCCGCGTGCCGGTATCGACGAACGGGAATTGGCGGCGGCCAGCCGCTTCGGCGACGCTATGGCGCGTCGGCTGCTCGCTGACGAGCTGCCTATCGAAGCACCGATGCTCGCCGGCTTGGGGGCTGTGAAAGTAGATGAGAAATTGATCGCCAGCGAAAAAGTCGGCAACCGTAGTTTCACCCTGTGGAGCCGCCTGCTGTCGGCGCTCGGCCCGCAGCAGAGTCGCCGACGCGGCGCTGGGCTGGTGTTGTATATCGTATTTCTGATTTGCCTGATTCTGACCGTGGTGCCGATCACCGCGCTGTTGAAAAAATTGCTGGCGCCGCTGTTCAAGGCGCGTATCCAGCGAGAGAAGGCCTACTTTGCCGGCCCGTCCGGCGAGTGATGTGACCTGAGGTAAGACCGTGGTAACCCCTGTATTCATCAACCGCATCAGCGCCTGCCTGCCGCACGAGCCCGTGGACAACGAGCAGATGGAAGCGCGCCTGGGCATGGTCGGCGGCAAGCCGTCACGCGCGCGCAAGCTGGTGCTGCGTCGCAACGGCATTGTGCAGCGTCACTACGTCATCGACCCGGCGACCGGCGAGCCAAGCATGAGCAATGCGCAGCTCAGTGCCGAAGCGATACGCGGCTTGCAGGGCGAGGGTTTCGAGCTGAACCAGCTCGACTGCCTGGTAGCCAGCACCTCTTCGCCGGATCAGGTGATGCCGGGCCACGCGGTGATGGTGCACGGTGAACTGGGTAACCCCTCCTGCGAAGTGGCGACCACTGCCGGCATCTGCCTGTGCGGGATGACGGCGCTGAAATACGCCTGGATGAGCGTGGCCAGTGGCGAGAGCCGTACTGCCGTGGCCTGTGGTTCTGAGGTCGCCTCGACGCTGATGCAGGCGCGCAACTTCAACGCCGAGTACGAGAGCCGCGTCGACGAGCTGGAGAGCCACCCGGAGATCGCCTTCGAGAAGGACTTCCTGCGCTGGATGCTGTCCGATGGCGCTGGCGCCGTGCTGTTGCAGGATCATCCTAATCAGAGCGGTCTTAGCCTGCGCATCGACTGGCTGGACATCCTCTCGTTCGCCGACCAGATGCCACCCTGCATGTATGCCGGTGCCGACATGCAGGACGACACCCTGCGCGGCTGGAGCCGCTACGACGCCGATCAGCGTGCGAAGCAGTCGGTGATGGCGATCAAGCAGAACGTCAAGCTGCTCAACGAGAACATCGTCAAGTACACCGTGGAAGAGGCGCTGCGGCGCATCATGCCGCGCCGCGAGCTGCGCGTGGCTGACATCGACTGGTTCCTCCCGCACTACTCCTCGGAGTTCTTCCGCGAGCCGCTGGCCGTGGGTCTGGCCAATGTCGACCTGCCGATCCCGATGGAGCGCTGGTTCACCAACCTGACCAGCAAGGGCAACACCGGTGCGGCGTCGATTTTCATCATCCTTGAAGAGCTGTTCAATGGCGGGCACCTGCGCAGCGGCCAGAGGTTGCTCTGCTACGTGCCCGAAAGCGGGCGCTTTTCCAGTGCGTTCATGCACCTGACGGTGGTCGGCGATGAAGCTTGACGAAGTTCCGCAGGATCCCGGCTCCGCCTATGGCGGGCACAGCAAATTGCTTTATGCCGTCGATGAGGGCGGTCATTACCAGGGCGCACAGAGCGTTGGCTGGGAGCCTGAATCCTATGCCACGCAACTGGCCGTCGCCGAGCTGGAGGCGCAGGAGGCCGAGGCCCTGGCGCTCTGGCAGCGCGGCGAGCTATCACCTCTGAAATGCCTGATGTACCGCTACCGTATGGATGAGCCGGCGCTGGCGCAGATCACTGGTCTGTGGCAATGGCGCGTGCGTCGGCATTTCCGTCCAGATATCTATCGCCGCCTGAGTACCTCCGTGCTGGCGCGCTACGCCGAGGCCTTTGGCCTGACCATCGACGAGTTGCGTCGCTACCAGAGAGAGTTGCCATGACTGCGTTCCAGCACCGTCAGAGCGCCCACTGCGAAAGTGGCGTCATGGCCAGCCTGTTGACCCACGCCGGTTTGCCGATGAGCGAGCCGATGGCTTTCGGCCTGGCGTCGGGTCTGGCCTTCGCCTACCTGCCGATCGTCAAGATCGGTGGCATGCCGCTGATTGCCTACCGCATGCCGCCACGGCACTTGATCAAGACCCTGAGCAAGCGCCTCGGCGTGCGTTTGACCAGTCGCACCTTCTCCAATCCCGAGCAGGGCCGCGTGGCGCTGGATGCGGCGCTCGACAGCGGTCGTCTGGCCGGTCTGCAAAGTTCGGTATTCTGGCTGCCGTATTTCCCGCCGGAGATGCGTTTTCACTTCAATGCGCACAACCTGCTGGCGTATGGGCGCGACGGCGACGAGTACCTGCTCAGCGACCCGGTGTTCGAGGCGCCGGTGCGTTGCGCCAGCGCCGACCTGCAGAAAGCACGCTTCGCCAAGGGCGCGCTGGCGGCCAAGGGCCTGATGTACTACCTCGACGATGTGTCGTCGGAGCAGGATTGGGAGCGCCTGATCCGCCAGAGCGTGCTGTCCACCTCGCGCATCCTCGACGGTATGCCGCTGCCATGGATCGGTATTCGTGGCATCCAGCACCTGGCCAAATGCGTTGAGGCGCTCGACCCTGCTCAGGCCAAGTACAACCGCCTGTACCTGACCCATATCGTGCGCATGCAGGAAGAGATCGGCACCGGCGGTGCGGGCTTTCGCTTCATGTACGCCAGCTTTTTGCAGGAGGCCGGCGAGAAGATCGGTGACGCCAGCCTGCAGGAGGCTTCGGTGCGGCTCACCTCGGTGGGCGACGACTGGCGCCAGTTCGCCTCGGCCTGCGTGCGTGCCAGCCGCAGCAAGGGCGAGGCACCGGACTTCAGGCCGATTGCCGACAGCCTGCGCACGATTGCCGATCAGGAGCGGGCATTGATGAGAGAGTTGGGCGCTTGGGCCAAGCGCAAGGGTTGAGGCTGGCCGCGGTGGGCTGAAGCCCACCCTACAGTTACCGAACCGCATCTGCAGCCCCCGTAGGGTGGGCTTCAGCCCACCAATGCCATCGATAAGTCAGGCTAGAGCTGCAGATGCAGGACTTCGATGCCTGCCGTCAGCCCGGCAAAGTCCTGTGCTTTCGTGGGCGCTTCGACCAACACCGCCTGTGCCTGAAAGTCCCCGTTCTCCTCGATCACCACCAGCAGCGCCTGATCGACCAGGCCGTCGCCGAGATCCAGGGCGGCCAGCGCCTGGAGTTGCTTCCAGACGTTTGGACCTGCGCCGATGAAAAGATTTGGACCTTCCAACCCGAGTTGTGAGGCGACGTGGAAGCCGGCAGCGTTACTCACGCTGTTGACGAACTCGAAGGGCTTGGGTTGGCGCTGATGCACACAAACAGCATCGAGCAAGGCGCCCATGGTGGCGCGGGCCGGATGCTGCGACGCCAGGTACAGGCCGCAGCGGCTATGTACCTGGGCTTTCAATGGCGCCGTGCAGAGCAGGGCCTGCAGGATCAGGCGGTCGATGCGCCGTGGCGGGGCAGCCAGCCACTGGCCCAGAGCGGTCTTGAGATCCTTGTCGGAGCAGCTTGCATCTCCGCGAACGCTGCAAGCGGCGATGACCGGTTTCATACCTGTTCTCCCGTGCAGCGCTGCAGTACCAGGCTGGCATTGTTGCCGCCGAAGCCGAAAAAGTTGGCCAGCAGCAGGCTGTCTGGCTCGATGGTCAGTGGTGCGCCATTCAGTGGCAGCAGGGCTTCGGCGGCGTAGTCCACACCTGGCAGGCTGGCGAGGTTTTCCACGAGCAGCAAAGTTTCGCTGAGGCCGCAGGCGCCCAGGGTATGGCCGAGCCAGGGTTTGAGTACGCACAGCGGCGGCAGCGCGTCGCCGAACAGCAGGCGCACGCCATTACTCTCTGCACGGTCATTGGCACCTGTGGCCGTGCCGTGCAGCTTCACCAGGCCGATCTGCCCGGAGTCGACACCGGCACTGCGCAGGGCCTCACGCATCACCCAGTCGATATGGCTGCCGTCCTCGCAGGTGGTGGTCAGGTTGCTGGTGTCGCAGGCGCTGAAGCCGCCGAGCAGCTTCGCCAGCGGCGCCTCGCCGGGCTCCCGTGCCAGCAGCGTGGCGGCATAGGCTTCGCCAAGAATCAGACCGTCGCGCTCAGGGTGGAAGGGCCGGTAGGCGCCGCTCGGGCTGGTCAGGTCGAGTGCGCCGAATCCTTGCTGGGCGATGGCACTGGGTGTCTCGAAGGCCAGTACCAGTACACGTTCGTAGAGGCCGGCGGCGAGCATCCGTGCGCCATACAGCAGGCCGTTGGCGGCGCTGGTGCAGGCAGTGTTGAGGGTGAAGGCGTCAGCGAAGCCCCAGCGTTGCTGTAGCGTGCGGGCCAGCAGGTCGAGTGTCGTCGAATGCTCCGAACGAAAGCCGCCTTCGCTTGCCACCAGCGTTTCCAGGTCATTGATGTCGAGGCTGGTGCTGGCGACGATCAGTAGGCAGTCGCTCAGGTCTTGCGGCTGTTCACCCAGTGTCTCGCCGATCAGGCGATCAAAACGCTGGTCGCGGCTTTCGCCGCTGTCGGCGACGCTCAGATAGGCGCGCGGTTGCTGCAATTCGTGCAACAGGAACGAGCTGGGAAGCGCACGTGAGCCTTGCCGCAGCGCATTGCCAGCACTGCGCAGCTCGACACCCAGCGCACTGTGCAGGGCGCCGCGCTGGAGGTAGATGGGTGTCACGGCTGCTGCCTGATAAAGGCCGCAATGCTGGCGATGCTGTTGAGAATACGCCGTCCATCCTTGGCGCCCTCGATGCGAACGCCATAGTGCTGCTGCAGGGCCAGGGACACCTGCAGAGCATCGAGGCTGTCCATGGCGATGCGGCTCTGCTGACCGAACAGCGGCTCGTCATCGGCGATGCTCTGCCAGTCGATGTCGTCTTCCTTGTCGCACTCACGGATCAGCAATTGCTTGAGTTCTTGTTCTAGTAGTGTGTGGTCCATTGCGTTTGCTGCACTCGTTTGCGGAACAGGTAAAGCCCGGCGCCGCCCAGCAGGATGGCGAACAGCAGAAGACGGGCACAGTCAGGGGCGATGTCGGCGAGCGTTCCCTGGCCCACCAGCAGGGTCAGGAAGGCGTCCAGCGCCCAGCTCATCGGCGAGATTTCTGCCAGTTGGCTCATGGCCTCGGGCATCACGCTCTTGGGCACCATGATGCCGCCGATTGCGGCGAGGATGATATTGAGGCCACCACCAAGCAGCAACGCCTGTTCGCTGCTACGCGCCAGGGCGGCCAGCAACAGGCCCAGGCTGCAGGCGGCCAGACTCAGGCTCAGGGCCAGTAGCACGTATGGCAGTGGCGAACCGGGAAGGCTCAGGCCGCTCAGCCCGAGCAGCGGTAGCACGTATACGCCGATGGCCAGCAGCAGGGCGAACTGCAACAGGTTGATCACCAGGTAGGGCAGCAGTTTGCTCAGCACCAGGGTGGCAGGGCTCAGGCCCAGCGCGCGGAAGCGCAGCAGCGCGCCGCTCTGCTGTTCGCGCTGGAAGCCGCCGGCCATCGGCAGGGCGACGAAGAACATGCCGAAGATCAGCCAGGCTGGCACGCTCAACTGGCTGGCGTTGGCCTTGCCGCTGAGCTCGCCGCTGGCCAGCACCTGCAGCTCGCTGAGCTGGCTTTGGGTACGCTGGCGGATGAGTTGCAGGCGCTGCTCTGCGTCCATGTCCTGCGGCAGTGCGTCGCTGTCTTCCAGGTAGGCGAGCAGGCGGGTCTGGGCCAGGGCGATGTTGACCGCGGCGCGCAGGCGCTGACGGGTCTGACTGTCGACGCGCGCGGGATAGGTCAGTGCGGGGCCTGTGTGCGGCGTGTCCAGCAGCGTCTCGCTAAAGTCATCGGCAAGGATGATGTGCGGTAGAGCTTCGTCGCTGCTGACGAGCACCCGGCTGCCTGGCAGTTGCTCCTGCAAGGCCTGTTGGAAGAACGCACTGGCCTCGCTGTGCTGCGGAGCCGCGAGCACAAGGTCGAGGGGCGGCGGCTGGTCGCTCAGGTAGTTGGACAGCGCGGCGGCCATCAGCACGAGAAACAGGATCGGCATGATGAACAGCACCGCCAGCGCATGCGGGTCGCGTAGCAGCAGCAGGCATTCCTTGCGCACCAGCGCCAGCAACGGGGTCACAGGCGGCCTCCGTTGAGGCTCAGATAGAGCTGCTCCAACGAGGGCCGGCCAAAGCGCAGCAGGCTCGGTGGGCTCGGCTGTGTGGCAAGGAACTGGGTGATCGCCAGCAATTGCTGGCTGTCCAGATTGCCGATGCGCAGGCCGTCGGGCAGCGTCTCGGCGCTCAGTTGCAGCTGGTCGAGCAGTTGCTGAAAACCGGCGGGAACCTGCTCCGGCCATTCCAGCAACAGGCCGTGGCCGCCATCGAGCAACTGCTGCTTGTCGACATCGAGACGTACCTTGCCTTCATGCAGCAGCAGGATGCGCCCAGCCACGCGCTCGACCTCGTCCAGATAGTGGCTGGTGTAGATCACCCCATGGCCTTGCGCAGCGAGTCGCTCTACGGCATCGAGCAGCAGTTGCCGGCTGCCGGCATCGACGCCGACTGTGGCTTCATCGAACAGATACAGGCGCGCCGGCTGCAAAAGGCCGATGGCGAAATTCAGACGACGTTGCTCGCCACCGGACAGGCGTGCGGCGCGGCGCGACAGCTTGTCTTCGAGGGCGCAGCTGGCGATGCACAGCTCCAGGCGTTGGCGGCGCTGGGCGCCGTGCAGGCGGTACAGATCGGCGAACAGCGCGAGGTTTTCGGCGACCGTGAGCTCGGCGTAGAACGCCAGTTGCTGCGGCACCAGGCCCAGACTACGCGGGCCATCCCAACGAATAGCGCCCTGCTGCAGGGTGAGGGTATCGCTAAGCAGCGCGAGCAGTGTGGTCTTGCCTGCGCCATTGCTGCCGAGCAGGCCCAGGCACTGGCCTTCTTCTAGCTGCAGATCGATGCCTTGCAGAGCCGAAGCGTCTGCACCTGGGTAGCGAAAACTGACGTCACGTAACTCAAGCACGGACGAGTACCAGCAGCAGTTTGCCGTCCAGCAGCATTTGGCTGCCAGCCTGTATGGCAAAGGCGTAGAGTGCGCCGGCGGGGCTCAACGCCTCCTGTTGGGCGCTGACCAGCAGCGGCTCTGCACAGCGTGTGACCGGGTGCAGATTGAGCTGGGAAAGTTTGCCGACCAGGGCCATTTCAATGGCATCCGCTTCGCCGTATAGGGCACCATGTGCGGCGCAAAGTTGGGCTGCGGCCTCGAACAGCAGGCAAGGCGAGGCATTTTCGCCAAGCTTGTCGAGATGATGCCAGGCGCTGAGTCCGCGGATATTGAGGCTGTCATGATCGACCAATGCATCCAGCCAGAGAGCGTCGCCCTGGTGCGGCAGCAGTGTGTGCAGTTGGGTACGATCCATGGCGGTCGGTCGGTGCATACGGGCGACGCAGTGTATCAGAGCAGGGATAGAGGGAGGATGCAGTGACGATCTGGCAGTTGGTGGCTTTTGTGGCGCTCAGCGCATTGCTGGTGGGAATTTCATGGCGCACCCTGGGCAATCCACGCAGTCACGGGTTCTATCGTTTTCTTGCGTGGGAGGTGATGGCGCTGATGCTGGTACTCAATGCGCCGTTCTGGTTCGGCGACCGGGGTGAACTGCATCAGCGCATATCCTGGGTGCTGCTGAGTCTTTCGCTGGCAGTGCTGTTCGCTGGCGTGTACCAGATGCGCCGTTTTGGTCAGGCCGGTGAGCAGCGCCAGGATGATGAGCTATTTGCTTTCGAACGCACGTCGCAGCTGGTGACGGGCGGCATCTTCCGCTACATCCGGCACCCCATGTACTGCTCGTTGCTGCTGCTGGCCTGGGGCATCGCTTTCAAGCGTATCGATATGCTGATCGTGTTGCTGGCAGTGCTCTCCAGCGTGCTGCTGTGGTGTGCCGCGCGTTGTGAGGAGCGCGAGTGCCTGGCCTATTTCGGCGAGGCCTACCGCGAGTATATGGGGCGTAGCTGGATGTTCTTGCCACTCGTGCTCTGAGATCTCAGCGCTCAGCTGCTCTATTGTCCGCTCTGGTGCTCCAGCAGAAGCTGCCGATAGGCGCGTTGATAATCCTCATAGCCGAGCTTTTGCTGCTGCAGCTCACGCACGCGTTCATCCAGGCTCTTGCGTGGCTCGGCTGTCGAGTGGGTCTGTGCGGGAGGTGGGGCTGCGCTGCTCAACTGTGCGCTGGCCAGCAGCTCGTCGATGACCGGGTCTATCTTGCTTTTGGTGCCTTGCCATTTCATCAGCGACAGGCCGCCCTTGCCGCGCAGGTGATAGTTGGCTTTGGCCAGTGTCTGGCGCCGCGGGCCGAGGATGGTGATTTCGGCGGTGGATAGGTACGGCGCCATGTCCCAGGAGCGGCGGGCGGTGTAAGTCACCACGTAAGGGCAGTCTGCTCTGGGAATCTGCGAGTAGATCTGCGTCTGGATTCCATGCCGTGCGAAGCCTTCCTGCAGTACGGGCACGAAGTCGTTGACCTGAACTTTTGGGTTCTCTTCGATACACATCTGGTCGGCCGCCGCCTTTAGTGGCGTGACCCGGGTAGCAGTGCAACCGCCTAGTAGGGTTACCGTTGCGAGCAAGAGCAGTGCAATGCGTAGTTTCGACATGGGAGAGGGCTTCCTTGCGTGAGAAGGCCACCTCGACGGTGGCCTTTGCGTGAGTGCCGCTGGTGTCACTTCACCTTGGCGTATTTGGCCTTCAGCGCGACACCGGCCATGATGGCGCCGGCATGGCATTCGTATTTGCTGTCGTCACGGTATTCCTTGTTCTTGTAGTTGCTGGCCAGGTCGACCACTGCGTTGGCTCCGGCGGCCTTGGCAGCGTTCTGCAACTTGATCAGGGCCGATTGCAGAACCCAGCTGCAGGCTTCCTCATCGCTCTTGTTGAAGGCGTTGGTCTTCTGGCTGGTGGTGACGTTGGCGTTGATGATCTGAGCACCAGCCGGGGTCTTGTTCAGGTAGAACTTCACTGAACCGTCGAGACGACCAGCCTGGGTGGCTTCGTTGACCACCGACTGGAAGTCGAGGAAGTGAGCGGTGTCGCGCGCCTGGCTGAGGCCGGGCATCAGGGCGACGGAGAGAAGTGCGGCAGTGCTCCAGATTTTTGCTTGCATGGTTATCTCCTTGAATATCACTGTATGTAAAAGCTCGTTCAACGTCTGCTGCGCTTGGGCCTGTAGCACTGATGAACAGGCCGTTACCAACCAGGCACCTGCTAGAAGGACGCCCTGTTCAGTTCCTGCTGGATGCTGCGATCCAGATTATGGATCCACTTGTTGTAGTTGCGATGGATCTTGCCGTCTTTGTAGCCAAGGTTCTGGCTGTCGCGGTAGCGGATCGAATAGCTCGACGCGCTGTAGGGAATGGTGATCTCGGCCTGGTGACTGCGTCGCTGAATCAACGCCATGATGTTGCCCCGGTCGGCACGCTCGACCGTCCACTGGCGGCTTTGCAGCGCGGCGAGAATAGCCCTACGCATATCATCCTCATTCCTGGCCGCCGAAGTGGGTGTGCGGTTCTCAATGTTCATCACCGGCTTTGACGTACAGGCTGCGACGCCCAGCAGCAACGCAACGATCAGAGCAAATCGAGTGAAACGAGACATCATCCATGTTCCTTGTCAGTTGAAGGTCATTGCCAGCGCTTGAAGATCAGCGAGGTGTTCACGCCACCAAAGGCGAAGTTGTTGTTCATCACGTATTCATGGCTCATCTGGCGGAACTCGCCGCGCAGATAGTCCAGCTCACCGCAGGCCGGGTCGATTTCGTCCAGGTTCAGGGTGTAGACATAACTGTCCGAATTCATCATCTCGATGCTGAACCAGGACTCCAGCGCCCCGCAGGCGCCCAGGGTATGGCCGAGGTAGCTCTTCTGCGAGCTGATCGGCATCTGTGCGCCGAACAGGCTGCTGGTGGCCAGGGTCTCGGCGACGTCGCCCTGTTCGGTAGCGGTGCCATGGCCGTTGACGTAACCGATTGCCGAGGGTTCCAGGCCGGCGTCATCGAGTGCCAGCTGCATGGCGCCGCGCATGGTTTCCTGCACCGGCTTGGTGGCGTGCTGACCGTCGGAGTTGCAGCCGAAACCGACGATCTCGGCATGGATGGTGGCACCGCGGGCGAGGGCGTGCTCCAGCTCTTCGAGCACCAGGATGCCGGCGCCTTCGCCGATTACCAGGCCGTCACGGCCGCTGTCGTAGGGGCGCGGGCTGGTGTGTGGCGCGTCGTTCTTCAGGCTGGTGGCGTACAGCGCGTCGAAGACCATGGCTTCGGTCGGGCACAGCTCCTCGGCACCACCGGCGAGCATCATCTTCAGGCGACCGAACTTGATCGCCTCGTAGGCGTAGCCGATGCCCTGGCTGCCACTGGTGCAGGCGCTGGAGGTCGGGATCAGGCGGCCCTTGAGGCCGAAGAAGATGCTGATATTGGCCGCCGTGGTGTGCGGCATCATGCGGATATAGGAGTTGGCATTGAGGCCGTCCGCCACCGAGTTCAGCAGCATGTTACCGAAGGCCTTGACCTCCTCGGTGCTGCCGGTGGACGAGCCGCAGGCTACACCCATGCGCCCGTCAGCGATGCACGGATCGCCGAGCAGGCCGGCGTGCTCCATGGCGCGTTCGGCGGCATACACGGCCAGCTTGGACACCCGGCCCATGCTACGGGTCTGCTTGCGGTTCCAGTGCTTGGGCTGGACGAAATCGTCCACCGGCCCACCCAGACGGGTGTTCAGCTCGGTGAAGCGGTCCCATTCGTCCATGCGCCGGATACCACTCTTGCCGGCCTTGAACGCGGCCGAGATGGTTGGCCAGTCGCTGCCCAGCGAGGTGATACCGGCCATGCCGGTGACGACTACACGTTTCATCAACACAAACCACCATTCACCGCGAGAACCTGGCGCGTAATGTACGCCGCCTCGTCGGACATCAGAAAGTTCACCGCACCGGCTACCTCTTCGGGGGTGCCCGTGCGGGCGGCCGGGATCATCTTGAGAATCTCGTCCACCGGGACCAGCTCGTCGAGGATCTCGGTATCGATCAGGCCAGGTGCTACGCAGTTGACGGTGATCTTGCGCTTGGCCAGTTCGATTGCCAGGGCTTTGGCAGCGCCGATCACGCCGGCCTTGGACGCACTGTAGTTGACCTGACCGCGGTTGCCGACCAGACCCGACACCGAGGTGATGCAGACGATACGACCTGGTGCGCGGCGACGAATCATCGGCATGGTCAGCGGGTGCAGCACATTGTAGAAACCGTCCAGGTTGGTGCGCAGCACCTGATCCCAGTCCTCCTCGGACAGCGCCGGGAAGGCGCCGTCACGGGTCAGGCCGGCGTTGCACACCACGCCGTAGTAGGCGCTGTGTTGCTCGACATCGGCCTCCAGCGCCTCGCGGCAAGCGGCGCGATCGGATACGTCGAACTGCAGGATGCGCGCCTGGCGACCCAGCTCGGCGATCTGCGCCTGCACGGTTTCGGCCTCATCGCGGCGCGAACGGCAGTGCAGGACGATGTCATGGCCCGAGCGCGCCAGGCGCAGGGCGATGGCGCGGCCGATGCCGCGGCTGGAGCCGGTGACCAGAACGGTGGGGGCGGAAGTGCTTTCAGTCATGGGATTGTTCTTGCTGCTCTTGTAGATAGACCGCCGGCTGCGGCGGGCGGAACACATTGAGACGGGCTTCGGCATGGATGTCAGGGCCTTGCAGATGGCATTCGAACACGCCCATGCCGTTGTCGTCCTGCAGCGAGCACAGGGCGCGGATGCGCAGCTCGCTGCCAGCGGGGAAACACTCGACGTTGCAGGCGTACTTGCGCGTGCCTAGCAGAAAACCCAGTTCCACCGGCAAACCGGCGCGCTTGGCCTGGACGCCGGCGAAAGCGGCGATGGCCTGCGCCATCAGCTCGATGCCGGTCCAGGCTGGCAGGTTGCCGTCGGCATCGCTGAGCAGGCCGTCCGGGCGTACGACGAGGCGTACCTCGATCGCTTCGCTATCGCAGCTCAATACTTCATCGAGCAGCACCATGTTGCCCGCGTGGGGCACCAGTTCGGCGACGGGCCACAGGCTCATGGGGCATCTCCCAGGATCAGTGCGACGTTGTTGCCGCCGAAGGCGAAGGAGTTGCTCATCAGGTAGCGGCCCTGGTCACGTGCCAGGCGGTCGCCAGGCCGGACGAGTTGGAGGGGCGCCAGTTCGGGGTCGTGCTGGCCATCCCAGAGGTGCGGTGGCAGCAGGCCGTCGCGGTTGTATTGGCTCAGGGTCAGCCAGCAGAAGGCAGCTTCCAGCGCGCCGGCGGCGCCCAGGGTGTGGCCGGTCATAGGTTTGCTCGAGGAGCAAGGCAGACCCGTGGGGAACAGGGCGTGCACGGCCTTGCTCTCCATCACGTCGTTATGCCGCGTAGCGGTGCCATGCAGGTTGAGATAGTCGATTTCACTGGCGGCGATGCCGGCGTTGGCCAGCGCCTTCTCCATGGCTGCACGGGCACCGAGGCCTTCCGGGTGCGGTGCGGAGATATGGTGGGCGTCGGAGGTGGCGCCACCGCCGAAGAAGGCGATGGGGCCGTGCTCGCGGGTCATCAGAAACAACGCCGCCGCCTCACCGATATTGATGCCGTGGCGGTTCACCGAGAACGGATTGCAGGGTTCGGCCGAAACCGCCTCCAGCGACGAGAAGCCATTCAGGGTGAGGCGACACAGGCTGTCGACGCCACCGCAGATCACTGCATCGCAGAGACCCTGACTGAGCAGGCGATGAGCGCTGAGCATGGCACGGGCGCTGGAGGTGCAGGCTGTGGACTGGCAGTACACCGGGCCAGTCAGGCCCAGCCAGTCGGCGAGGAAGTTAGCCGGTGCGGCCATTTCCTGTTGGGCGTAGTTGTATTCGGCGGGCAGCGTGCCTTCGTTGAGATGGTGCGCGATATGCTCGCCCGCTTCGCGGATGCCTGAGGTGCTGGTGCCCAGCACCAGGCCGACGCGCTGCGCGCCGAAACGGGTGATGGCTGCGCGCAGCTCGGGCTCGATCTGTTGCGCAGCGGCCAGCAGCAACTGGTTGTTGCGGCTGTGGGAGGCCTCGAAATCTGCAGGCATGGCGGGAAGATCGACGTGCACGGCGCCTACCGTCAGGCTGCGATCGTTGACCCAGCCCTCTTCGGCGCGCATGCCCGAGGTGTCACCGGCGAACAGCGCATCGGCCACGGCTTGCTTGCCTTCGCCGAGTGCACAGAGCAGGCCGAGTGCATTGAGGTAGCCGGGGGTTGGGGAGCGGGGCATCAGTCGCTTTCTTCCAGGTTCAGTGCGCGTATCCGGTAGTTCAGGCCGGTTTTGCCAAGGGTGAAATCCACAGGGCCGTGGTAATCGATGGTCCAGTCTGGCGCGAGTCGGCGCCGCTCATCGTTCTCCTGTTGCCAACTGCCAGCCGGGTAAGCCGGCAGCGCGTCGGCGCGGGTCAGGGCGAACAGCAGTGCGGCGAACAGCTCGCGGGCCTCGGTGTTGGGTGGCAACAGGCCGTCGTTGCGCCATTGTCCGGCATCCAGTAGCTGGCGCGCCTGCGGGATACCGAGCGGGTCCATCAGCGACCAGCGCAGGGCAGGACCCTCCTGCTGGATCACCAGTAGCCAGTCCTGACGCACGTCTGCCTGTTCACGCTGGATCTGCAGGGTGAGCGGCAGCGTTGCGACCAATGCCGGGGCCACTGACGGCACAGGGGTGCGTGCAGCGCAGGCGCCCAGCAGCAGGCTGGCGACGAGCAGGAGTATGCGTGGCATCACGGTTTGCACGCCACTACGTTGAGCAGCGTTTCGTCGCGTTGGCCGACGGGTTTTGGCCGCATCAGCCCCCAGCGCTCCAGCAGGCCGAAGTCCTTGGCCCGGCTCCACCACAGATAGGGGTAGGAAACGCTGGCATCGTCGAACTGGAAGCCCTGGTCGCGCAGCATGTCCAGGTACTGTTCGGCACTGCGTTGTACGTGCATCGGATGGCGGAACAGCCAGCGGATCACCCAGGTGTCGATGTAGAACTTGGTCGATTCGGCCAGTAGCAGACGGCCACCGGGTTTGAGCACGCGCCAGAACTCGGCCAGGGCTTTCTCCTGCTCCACCAGATGATGCAGCGTCTGATGGCAGAACAGCAGGTCGACGCTGGCGTCGGGCAGGTCGATGGAGGCGCAGTCACTGGCGATCAGTTCGACCTTCAGGCCCAGGCGCTCGGCCTCGCGGTGCGAGCACTCGAGGCTGTGCGGATCGGCGTCGAGACCGATCATCCGCGCCGGTGCGAAGGCGGCGTTGAGCAGACCGAAGGAGCGGCCCTGACCGCAGCCGGCATCGAGCAGTACCGGCGCTTGCGGCAGCGGGCCGCCGGTCAGGCGCACCAGATCGTTGATCGCAACCCGCAGCACATGGTGTTGCCACACATGGCTCTGCAGGAACCAGAAGCCGAAGCGGGTTTCTTCGACGTAGGTGGGCGAGACGGGGCGCAGGGCGTTCATCGACGGTCCTTGTCAGGGTTGGGAACACAGCTCGGCCAGCACGCGCAGGCGTCGGCGTGGTTCGGAAACATAGGGATTCTTGCTGTCCCAGGCGTAGCCGGCAAGGATCGAGCTGATCATGCGGCGAATCTCCGGGGAAGCTTTTTCGTAGTAGATCACGTCCTGGAAGGAACCCTCGTACCAGCCTTCGACGTAGACACGGAAGGTATCCACGCCGCGTTTGAGGGGGATGGCGAACTCGTTTTCCCAGTCCACCGTTTCGCCACCCAGCTGACGATGCAACAGCCCGGCGGCCATGCTTGCCGAACGCATGGCGATGGTCACGCCAGAGCTGAACACCGGGTCGAGGAACTCGGCGGCATTGCCCAGCAGGGCGAAACCTGGTCCATGCAGGCTCTTGACGTTGGCCGAGTAGCCATTGATCTCGCGTGCCGGGGTGTCCCACACGGCGTTGCCCAGCACCTTGCTCAGCGAAGGGGTTTCGGCGACGAACTGCTTGAGGCAGGCGTCGAGATCCTTCGGGTAGTTCTCATAGTGTTCAGCCGCGCAGACCACGCCCAGCGAGCAGCGGCCGTTGCTGAACGGAATGGTCCAGAACCACACGTCGCGCAGGGTCGGATGGGTGGTGATGAGGATCATCTCGCGGTTGAAGCCCGAGGCCGGGTCGATGTTGTCCTCTATATGGGTGAACACCGCGCGGCGTACCGGGAAGGCCGATGGCGTGTCGAGGTCGAGCAGGCGTGGCAGCACGCGACCATAGCCGCTGCCGTCGAGAACGAAAGCGCACTCGACCTGGTACTCGTGGCCGTCGGTCAGGCGGCGAACCGACAGGCGCGGGCAGTCGCCGGAGAAATCAGCGGCGAAGATTTCCTCCTCGTAGCGAATCTCCACGCCCTGGCGCTCGGCCTCGTCGGCCAGCAGCTTGTCGAAGTCGGCGCGGATCACCTGATAGGTCGAGCCCTTGCCCTCGGTGAACTTGTCCCGGAAGTCGAAGCTGGTGTAACGATCGCCCCAGGCGAACGCGGCGCCATGTTTGGTCTGAAAGCCTGCGGCCTGGACGGCTTCGAGCATGCCGGCTTCTTCGACGAAGTCCAGGCAATGCGACAGCAGGCTTTCGCCAATGGAAAAGCGCGGGAAGCGCTGGCGCTCCAGCAGCAGTACGTCGTGGCCCTGGCGCTTGAGGATGGCGGCGGCGATGGCGCCGGACGGGCCGGCACCGATGACGACGATCTGACGTTGTTCGAGTTCAGGAGATTTCATAGCGGGCTTTCGCTTCATGATTGACGGTGTGCCGGCCCAGCAGGGCGGGAAACAGAGTAGAGAACAGACTCATCAGCAGCAGGCCGAAGTACACCGTTGAATCAATCAGCTGGAGCTGCAAGAGCAGGTTGAGGAACACGATTTCGGTCAGGCCACGGATGTTCAGCAGCAGGCTTTCACGCCATTTGATCCGCGCCGACGCGGCCGGGTCTGCCCAATGCAGGCCCAGCCAACTGCCAAGCACCTTGCTGATGACCGGCAGCGCCAGCAGGGTACCCAAGACCAGCCAGGAGAGATGTTGATCCAGGCCATGGAAATCTACCCGCAGGACGCCGTAAGTGAGAATCAGCGGCACCGCGATGCCATTCATCAACAGCTTCCAGTGACGCTGTGCCAACGGCAGGACGAAAGGCTGCTTCAGGTAGCTCAGACACAGCATGTAGGCGATGCCGAACACCAGCGCGTTCAGCCCCAGTTGCTGGAACAACACCATCAGGACGAAGAACGGCAGGCTATAGAACGACGGGTGATTCAGTCTGACTGCGCGCAGCAATAGGGGCAGCTGTGCTGCCAGCAGCGGCCACAGCAGTGTCGCGGGCTGGCTGCTGCCCTGGGCCAGGCCGAACAGGCTCCAGCACATGAAATCCATCAGAATCGCCGCATGCAGCAGGCGTTTGGTAGCGGCGGCTGGGTAGCCGATGCTCTGCAGGAACAGATAGAGCACCGGGATGGCGGTGATGGAGAACAGCAGGCCAATGCCCACCGCGCTCAGCCAGCCGCGCTCGCCGGGCAGTAGCCACAGCGAGCATGCCAGGCCAGCCAGCATCGGCACGAGAAAACTCGGCAGGGCGATCTTCACGCAGGCCGGGCTGAGATCGAGGTCGATCACGTCGCTGAGGATATAGCCGAGCAGCAGCGCGAAGCACAGGCCGTAGGCCAGGTTCAGCCAGTCGGGCGCGAGCAGGTCGTTGGCGTTCAGTTGCCAGTGCGGCTCGGCCCACAGCAACAGCAGTGCAGGGATGGCGAGTGCCGCCACCAGCAACTGGCCGACGATGGGAATCAGGCGGCGCCCACCGACGACCGCGACCAGTGCGTAGATGGCCAGGGCCAGCAACCAGAATAGGGCGACCGTCATGGATGCTTATCCTTTGCTTGCGCGTCGCCCGCCCAGGGGGCGAGGAGGAAGCTGAAGGCCAGGCCGATGCTGATGGCCAGGCCGAAGTTGCTCACCGCAGGCGTACTGGAAACGGCCAGCAGGCCGAACGACAACCAGGTGGTCAGCGCCGACAGCAGTGTGCCGAGCAGGCTGGTGGCCGCACCGCCGACCCGCTCGCGGATCAGGATGGCGTAGTCCACGCCGATGGCGGTGACCAGTAGCAGGCCGAACAGGCTGAACAGGGTCAAGGGCTGGCCAAGCCAGCCGAGGCTGGCCAGGCTGGCCAGTGCGGCCAATAGAGAGACCGCCAGTACGCGAGCGGCACCGCGTGCGCCGAAGAAGATGCACAGCACGGCGAAGATCAACAGGCAGGAGGCCAGCTTGAGCTCGGCGGCGCTGACTTGCGTGGCGGCGAACAGGCGATTGAGTTCGCCGAGGTGGTCGACAAGCTTCACCCCGTCGAGCCCTTCGGCCTGGGCGGCAAGTAGATTGCTGTCGGTCAAGCCTTGCAGGCTGATCAGACCGGCGACCTGGCCATCATCGGCGTTGCCTAGCCAGAGTGGTCGCCAGGGCTCACTGAGCGGCGCGGCGAGCACCTGGTCGATGTTCAGCGTCGGCAGGGTTTGCAGCTGTTGCGCCTCCCGCGCGATGGCATCGGCGGGGATGCCCTGTTCGCTGAGCGCGGCGCTGTGGCTCGGCAGTCGTGCCACGGCTTGACGCAGTGCCTCCTGCTGGGTGGCTGGCGCCATCAGTTGGCTCAGTGCCAGGTAGCTCTTCAACTGGCCTTGTTCCACCAGCTTGTCCAGGCGCTGGCTCAAAGACTGCTGGCGTTGCAGCAGTTGCTCCTCATCGTCGGCACGCAACAGAAAGAACTGACTGGTCGGTTGCATGCCGACGATCTGGCTGATGGTTTTCGATTGCTCCAGCAATTGCGGTGGCACGCTGGCCCACTGACGCAGGTCGTCCTTGTGCGAGAGCTGCAACAGGCCACCGGCGCAGAATAGGACGAAGATCAACAGTAGCCAGGGTGTGGGCAGTTTACGCAGCAAGGCTTCGCGCTGGTCGAGCAGGCGCTGTGCCAGAGCATGCGGCGCTTGCCAGGGACGGAGCGCGGCCTTGCCGAGCAGCGTAGGCAGCAGAAACAGCGTGCTCAGGTAGGCGCCGAGCAGGCCGGCGGCGGAAAAGATCGCCACCTGCTTGAGTGCCGGGAACGGCGTGAAGGCCAGGGCCAGATAACCGATGACATTGGTCAGCAGACCGAGGGTCAGGCCAAGAAACGTGGCGCGCAGGGCACGCCAGCTATCCCAGGGTTGCAGCGTCCAGCTTTTCGACAGCAGGTGCAGAGGGTAGTCGATGGCCACGCCGATCAGGCTGGCGCCCAGCACCAGAGTCATCACATGAACATGGCCGAACACCGCGACGCAGGCCGTGAGCCCAGCGAGCACGCCAATGGCTGCGGGAATGAAGGCGAGCAGTACGCGTACCCGGCGAAACACCAGCAGCATCATCAGCAGGGCGCCGGCACTGGCGATGCTGCCCATCAGGCTGATTTCGCGAGTAGCTTCGCGCTGGCCGTGGGCGGAATACAGCAGTCCGCTGCTGGCGAGCAATTGGCCGCCGCCTGCCTGCACCTCGTTGCGAGCCTGGGTGACCAGATCGTTCACGGCCAGCGCCAGGTTGCCGTCGAAGGCGTCGGCATTGGTGCGGGCGCGCAGCAGGGCCCAGGTGGTTCCCTCGCTTTCGGCGATCAGCGCGCCGCTGAGATCGACCTGGACATTGTGCTGGTGGGGAAGCCCTTTCTCCACCAGGGTGCTGAGGCCGAGCAGGTCATCGTTGGTGGCGACTACACCCTGGCTGCGAAAGGGGTCGAACAGATCCTGCACACGCCGCTCGACGAAGGCGGCCGGGTTGTCGATCAGCAATTGACGGTCGGCAGCCGGCAACAGCGCCAGGCGTTGATCCTGCAATTGCTGGCGTATGCCGGACAGGTCGGCTTGCGGATCCCACTGCACCCTCTCGAACAGCTCCTGCTGCTGCCAGCGTGTGCCCAGTTCGGCAGCCAGCGCCAGTGCCTGTTCGCGCTGCGGGTGGCTGATCAGCACCAGCAGCTCGCGGTTGAGCGGCTCCTGCATGCGTTGCACGGCCTGCTGCTCGAGTACGTCCGGCGTGCCGTTGGGTACCAGCTCCAGCAGGTTGGCGGAGATGGGCGCGCCGCCGCGCCACTGCCAGGCAGCAACGACAACGAGCAGCAGCAGGGCGAGCGGGAACAGCCGTGAGCCCCAGTATTCAACTCTGGAAGTCATGTCGCTCCGCATCGCTCAGGGACTGGTCGGCCTGATTGTCCTCAAGGCGCAGCACGGTGCTGTCGCCCTGGGTTTCCTGAAGTTCGATGCGCTGCACCAGCTCACCACCATTGATGACGATGGCCTTGAATACCTGCTTGAGCAGGACGCTGCGAGGTGTCAGATCGAGCTGCCAGTCCTCGGCTGTGCCGCTCAAACTAAGCTCGAAATCCTGACGCAGACCGCTGCTGTCGCCCTTGAGCACCGCGAGGAACAGGCGGTTCTGCTGTGCGGTGGCGCTTTGCTGGGCGACGAACTGCCAACCCTGCTCGCTGCGCCGGGCGATGCCTTGCGCGTCGATGCGGTAGTCCTGCTGCAGCGGGCGTTGCAGCAGCCAGAGCAGGCCATGATCCTTGGCCAGGACGAAGGTGCCGCGGCTGGTCAACGGTTGCGGCAGGGCGCGCAGGTGCTTTTCCTGGATGAAACTGCCGCGCACCACCTCGGGCTCACCAAGCTGCTCGCTGAGCTGGTCGAGGTCGAAGGCCAGCGCCAGCTGGGCTGTGCTCGCCAGCAGTAGCCCGGATGCAATCCGGAAAATGTAGCGGGCAATGAGGTTTCTCCCGGATTGCATCCGGGCTACGCAGCCGATGCCAGCCAGTGCGGCGCTGAGCAGGCGTTTCACGCGATGGCCCTCTGCACGGCATCGATGAACACCTGTGGCGAGGCGAACTGCATTTCCCGCGTGGCGATTTCCACGGCCACCTGCACGGTGCTGCCGCGGGTCATGCGTTCGCCCGTTTCGGCATCGCTGATCAGGTAGTTGATCTTCAGGCGGTTTTCCCACTCCACCAGGTCGGCGCGCACGATGATGCGCTGGCCGAACTGCGCGCCGCGCACGTAGCGCACCTGCAGGTCGATCACCGGCCAGGCGTAGCCGGAATCGCGCATCTGCCGGTAGTTGTGGTCGAGCTTGTCGAGCAACGCGCAGCGCGCCTGCTCGAAGTATTTGACGTAGTGCCCGTGCCAGACGATTTCCATCATGTCGACGTCATAGAACTGCACCTGCAGTTCGATTTCCGCCTGCAATACGCCCTTGCTACGCATACAGCCTCCAGTGCTGGGTGCGGATGCGTTCCAGGCACAGGCGCAGCTCACCTTCCAGCGCGCGGTCTTCGATCACCGGTGGGAAGTCGCTGGCCAGTTGCTCGCGCATGGCAGCCAGTGGCGCGGGGATGTCCTGCTTGCCGGCCTGCTCGCGCAGCCACACGCCCTGGTTGGCGGCCAGCAGCGTGGCAGCGGCGACCTGCTCGGTCAGCTCCAGGCTGCGCAGGGCATCGCGTGCGGCGATGGTGCCCATGCTCACCTTGTCCTGGTTGTGGCACTCGGTGGAGCGCGAGAACACGCTGGCCGGCATGGTGTTCTTCAGCGCTTCGGCAGTCCAGGCGCTGGCGCCGATCTGCACGGCCTTGAAGCCGTGGTTGATCATCGCCGTTGCGGCCGGCGCGCCGGACAGGTTGCTCGGCAGGCCATGGTTGTAGCGAGTATCCACCAGCAGGGCGAGCTGACGGTCGAGCAGGTCGGCGACGTTGCCCACCAGGTTCTTCAGACTGTCCATGGCGAAGGCGATATGCCCGCCATAGAAATGCCCGCCGTGCAGGGTGCGCTCGGTCTCGGCGTCGAACAATGGGTTGTCGTTGGCGCTGTTGAGTTCGATCTCGATGAACTGGCGCAGCAGGCCCAGGCTGTCGGCCAGCACGCCAAGCACGTGCGGCGCGCAACGGATCGAATAACGATCCTGCAGGCGATGCAGTGGCGGCAGCGGTGCTTCGACAGCCAGATCCTGACGAATCCAGGCGGCGACCTGGGTCTGGCCCGGGTGCGGTTTGGCGGCGAACAGGCGCTCGTCGAAGTGCTCCGGGTTGCCTTCCAGGGCGATCACGTTGAGCGCGGTGATGCGCGTCGCCAGCTTCAGCAGGTAGTCGGCGCGGGCATAGGCCAGACAGGCCAGGGCGGTCATCACGGCGGTGCCGTTCATCAGCGCCAGGGCTTCTTTCGGGCGCAGGGTCAGCGGCGTCCAGCCCAGTTCGCGGTGCACGTCGGCAGCGCTGCGCCGCTCGCCCTTGTACAGCACGTCGCGTTCACCGCTGAGGGTGGCGGCGACGTAGGACAGCGGGGTGAGATCGCCGCTGGCGCCGACCGAGCCTTCTTCAGGAATCAGGGGCAGCACGTCGTGCTCGATGAACGCTTGGAGGCGTTCCAGCAGTTCCACGCGCACGCCGGAAACACCGTGGCACAGCGACTGCAAGCGGGCAGCGAGCACGGCGCGGCTGCTCGGCGCGTCGAGCAGTTTGCCCAGGCCGCAGCCGTGGAAGGTGAACAGGTGCTTGGGCAGCGCCTCGACCTGATGCAGCGGCACCGCGACCACGCAGGAGTCGCCGTAGCCGGTGGTCACGCCGTAGATCACGCCTTCCTTGTCCAGCAGGGTGTCGAGGAAGCGCGCGCCCTTGGCGATCTTTTCCCGGTAGGCGGCATCGTCCTGCAACTGGGCGCGGGCCTGGCGCTGCGACAGGGCTACGATGTTCTCGATGGTCAGGGCGCGCTCGCCGAAGATCACCGGCTCAGGCTGGTATGTCGTCATCTCGCTTCCAGAAAGGGTAGAAGTTGAACCATTGCTGCGGTGCGTCCAGGCAGTGTTCGCCCAGGCGCTGCGCGTAACGTTGTGCCCAGCCGTGAACCACCTGGTCGCGCTCGCTGCGCTTCCAGCTCACCGCATCGGCGAAATGTTCCAGGCGCACCTGGTAGCGCCCGTCGATCTTCAGGCAGTGCATCAGCCCGACCGGGCATTGCAGCAGGCCGGCCAGCAACCACGGACCTTGAGGGAAGGCGGCGGGCTGGCCAAGAAAGTCGACCGTGACATTGCGTCCGCCATGCAGCGGCACGCGGTCGCCGGCGATCGCCAGCCACTCGCCGCGCTCCAGGCGCTCAGCCAACTGCAGCATGATTGCCGGGTCCAGTTCGCTGACCTGAATCAGGCGCAGGTGGCTAGCGCCAGATTCGCCCAGCAGACGGTTGAAGCGCTCGGCGTGCTTGGTGTGTACCAGTACATTCATGCGCACCCGCTCGCCAAGCTCGGCCAGTGCCCGACAGACCTCCAGGTTGCCCAGGTGAGCACCTACCAGCAGCCTTCCGCGGCTACCGTCATGCAAGGTATCGCGTAGGTTGCCGGGGTCGACCAGTTGCAGTTCCTGCAAGGGCAGACGGCCGTTCCACACGTCGAGCTTGTCCAGTAGGCTGTCGGCGAACGCCAGGAACTGACGCAGCACCGAACGGCGGCTGGGTCGCAGATCGGGGCGTGCGCCCCAGTTCGCCAGGTTGTGCTGGTATTGATGGATGCTGGTCCGCGCGCTGCGGCCGAAGATGTAGAAATACAGGACGATCAGATACAGCAGCGGCACCAGGGGGCGGCGTCCGAGCAGACGCGCGGCAGCGACGGTGAAGCGCATCAGCAGAAAGCTGCCGCGCTCCTTCTGCCGAGCCCAGTGATCGGTGTGCTCGGCAGCGCTCATGCGACCAGCCTGCGCCATAGAATCCTCGGGGCGCGCAGCAGCATGCCGAAGAACAACCGGGCGTGCATGCCGGAGATCAGCAGGTTGTCGTGCCACAGGCGAAAGTGCGAGAGGCCATCGGCCGGGTAATGCACACGGGTCGGCAGCCAGTGCATGGGCTGCTCGCGCCAGGCCATGCGCACCAGTATCTCGGTGTCGAAGTCCATGCGCCGGCCGAGTTTCACCGTATCGAGCAGGTCCAGGGTAGCCGGCAGCGGGTAGATGCGAAAACCACACATGGAGTCGCGGATCTGCAGCGAGAGGCAGTTGATCCAGACCCAGACGTGGGTCAGGTAGCGCGCGTAGAGGCGCGACTTGGGCACGCTCGCATCGTATTGCGGATAACCACAGACCAGGGTTTGCGGATGAGCGCGAGCGGCGGCGATGAACTGATCCAGAGTGCTCAGATCGTGCTGACCATCAGCGTCTACCTGCAGGGCATGGCTGTAACCGAGGCGCGCCGCTTCGCGCAGACCGGCCATTACCGCGCCGCCCTTGCCCTGGTTGCTGGGCAGGCGTAGCAGGTGAATATTCGGCTGCTGCGCCAGTTCGTCGATTACCGCCGCGCAGGTCGCGTTGGAACCGTCATCCACCAGCAGGCATGGCAAGCTGGCGCGGCGCAGTTGCCCGACCACACCGGGCAATGGCCGCTCGTGGTCGTACACCGGGATCACCGCGCAGGGATTGAAGCCTGGCTCAGCCATGGGCCGGCTCCAGCAGAATGCGCCCGGAAGAACAGGCTGCCTCGCCATTGCGATAGGCGAAATACAGCTTGCCGCGTTCGGCATCGAAACGCAGGGACAACTGCAGGGTGTCGCCGGGGCGCACCAGTTGCTGGAATTTCAGCACTTCCATGCCGGCGAAGCGCGGTGGCAGGTCGATGATCAATTGGCGCGCCAGCTGCTGGGCCCAGTCCACCTGCACCACGCCTGGCAGCACCGGCGTCTGCGGGAAGTGGCCGGTGAAATGGGCGAGATCCAGTGGCACCTGCAGTTGCAGCAGCCATTCGCCGTCGCGCTGTTCGGCGCTGACAGGCTCCACCCGCGTCGGGCGTGGCGCGGCCAGCAGGGCGTCGATCTGGCTCTGCGCCAGCTTGCCCTGGCTGCTGTAGGGCAACTCCAGCAGCAGACGCCAGCGGCGCGGCAGGGCGATGGTTTCGCAGTGTTCGGCCAGGTGCCGGCGCAGGGTTTCGGTCACGCTACGACGGCCCTGATTGCGCAGGACATGCACGCCGTTCGGGCTCAGCGCCAGCACGGCGCCGAGGAAGGCTCGGCCTTCCTGAATCACGCCAAGGCGGGCATCGGTTACCCAGTCATGACTGATCAGCGCCTGCTCGAGCATGGGCAGGGAGATGCGTTTCTCCTCGAGCTTGATGATGCGGTCGAGGCGCCCGCGCAGAACGAAACGGCCGTCAGCACCGATCTCGGCGGCATCCGCGCTCTGTTCGATATGCCCGGCTGGCAAGTACGGCGAAGCGATGCGCAGGGCGCCGGTTTCATCGAGACTCAGCTCGACGCCTGGGAACGGCTGCCAGGCTGTGTCGCCCTGGCGCCAGCCGATACCGCCGGTTTCCGAGCTGCCGTAGATTTCCGTCGGCCACTGGCCCAGGCGTTCGTGCAGGGATTCGGCCGCTTCGCTGGGCAGCGCGCCACCGGAGGAAAATACCTGTTTCACGCAGCTCAGTGCCGACCAGTCGAGGTTGTCGCCCATGCGTTTGAGCAAGGCCGGGCTGGCGACCCAGGCGAAGCCAGGGGCGGTGCAAGCTACTGCGCTCGCTACGCTTGCACTGCCCCTGGCGATAGCCAGGCTCGCCTGCTGCAGATCTTCAGGGAATGGCAGGGCGCGGCGATACACAGGGCGACCGGCGCATAGCGGCCAGAGCAGGCGGAACAGCAGGCCGTAGATATGCTGGCAGGCGACACTGCCGAGGATGGTGGCCTGGCCGAGGTTCTGACCCCACAACCGCTCCAATGCCTCGACCTCGTTGGCCAGCTGCGCAAGGCTCTTGTCGATCAGCTTGGGTTCGCCACTGGAGCCGGAGGTGCACAGGGTCACTCGGCAATGCTCAGGCAGCAGGCGTGCGCCTGGCAGCGGCTCGGCATCCAACTCGGTCAGATCGTCCAGCCACAGGTCGACCTGGGCTGATAGGCGCTGACGTGTCTGCACTTGGGCATCGGCGGGCAGCAGAACCTGTACGCCGGCACGCCAGGCACCGAGCAGGGCGATGGCCAGCTCGGCAGCATCTTCCAGATACAGCGCTACGCGTTGTACACCGCGCGCCTGCAGGGCGGCGGCCAGGCGCAGGGCGTGCTCACGCAACGCCGCATGATTCAGGGCTGGATACAGGGCAACCTGACGCTCGGGCTGAGCCGCCAGCAGCAGATCGGTGAGGGGCAGCCAGGTCATTCGTGTTTCCTTACTTGCTGGCGGATCAACCATTCGCCAGCGAACAACAGGCCGATCAGGCCGTAAGAGATCAATCCGGTGTAGAGCGTCCACCAGGACAGCGGTGCCCACATTGCCAGTGCCATCAGCAGGACGGTATTGCCGAGGAAGAACAGGGCCCAGACCTTGGTGACGGTGCGTGTGTAGCGCACGGCGACGTCCGGCAGCTCCGGCTCACGCAAGCGCGCCATGCGTTCCACCAGCGGCGGGCCAAACTTCAGGCTAAGGCCGAATAGCGCCAGCAGCATCAGGTTGAGCAGCACCGGGTACCAGCGCAGCAGCACCGGTTCGTTGGCGACACCGAGCAGCAGGCAGAACACCAACGCCGCCACGGCCAGCCACAGGCCGCCCGGTCGGCGACGCGCCGTCAGGGCGCGGGCCAGCCAGAGGCCGCCCAGCAACGCGGCGAACACACGCGGCGACCAATGCTCCAGGCCGTAATAGACGGCGAACGGGTAGAGCACGCCGGCTATCAGCAACAGCAGGCCAAACAGGCGAGCCATGGGGTCAGTCTTGGGTCTGAGGCGTGTCATTGATCAGGCGATACACGGCCTCGACCACATCGCCCACGCTGCGCACGCTCTTGAACTCCTCGGCGGCGAGCTTGCGTCCGGTCTGGCGCTTGATATGGTCGATCAGGTCGACTGCATCGATGCTGTCGATCTCCAGGTCTTCATACAGGCTGGCGTCCAGGGTCACACGCTCGGCCTCCAGCTCGAACAGCTCCACCAGGGCGCTACGCAGGGTGGCGAAGATTTCTTCACGGCTTTGCATCGGTGAAATCCTCAGGCAGCTTTCTGGGCGGAAACGAACGCAGCCAGGCTCGCGACGTTGGCGAAGTGCTTGCGCGTGTCCTTGGCTTCAGCGTCTATCTTGATGCCGAAACGCTTCTGGATCGCCAGCCCCAGCTCGAGCGCGTCCACCGAGTCCAGGCCGAGCCCTTCGCCAAACAGAGTCTGCTCCGCGCCAATGTCATCGGCACTCATGTCCTCGAGGCCGAGGGCATCGATGATCAGGTTCTTGATTTCAAGTTGCAGATCGCTCATCTGAGGCGAGCTCCTTCATAAAGTGTTGGTGCAGATGGTCGTTGAGCTTGCGCGAAGCTATCGGCAATGGCGCCTGCTCGGTGAATTGGCGTGGTTCGATATCCTCCCCGACCCGCAGCCGAAAGTGAAAACGGCGCGACGGAATGCTGTACCAGGGCTCGGCCTTGGTCAGCGTCGTGGGCGTCACGCTGATGACCACCGGGGTCACCAGGCTGGCGCCGCGCACGGCAATCGCGGCGGCGCCACGATGAAATTCCGGGCTGCTGCCAGGTACGGTACGAGTGCCCTCGGGGAAAATGATCAGGGTTTCGCCGTTTTGCAGGGCGCCGGCAGCTTCGTCAAGCATGTCCATGCTGCCGCTGTTGCTGATGTACTGGGCGGCGCGAATCGGCCCGCGCATGCAGGGGTTTTCCCATAGGCTTTGCTTGACCACGCAGTTGGCATCGCGGATGAAAGCGATCAGCACGACCACATCGATCAGCGAGGGATGATTGGCGATCACCATCTGCCCCGGGCGGCCCAGGCGTTCTGCACCCTCGACCTCATAGGTGAGTACGCCGGTGCGGAACATGAACTCGACGAATAGGCGAAAGGTGCGGCTGACCACCGCGCGCGCTCGGGTACGCCGACGCTGAGTGTCGCCTGGCAGCAGGCTGAGCAGCGGGAATACCAGCACGCGCAGCAGCACACCGCCGACGCCGAACAGGGCGAAGCTCATTGCGGTGGCGACAAGCCTCCATGCATAAGGCGGGCTGTAAGGGCTCAGGCCTCGTTGCGTGACCAGGTCCATTGGCGGTCTTTCCAGTAATGAGTCAGCGTTCGCTGCCCGCCATGCAAGGCGCGCAGCAGGTTCAGGGGGTGTGGCCAGGCGGCGGGTAAGCCGGATTCGGCAGGTGCGAGGCTCAAGGTCCAGGTTTTGCCCGGTTTCAACAGTAGAGCCAGCGCGTAGGAGAAGGGTACGTCATCTATATAGGGTCTGTAGAGCTCGGGCGGCAACTCTTCGGCAATGACCAGCAGAACCGCGGGGGCGCCTTCGGCGAGTAGCCCGCTGGCTTCGAGCATGGCCTGTTCCAGACCATCCCCGGTTGCAGCCATGGCAGTCATTTCGCTGTTGTCTTCGCGCAGGATCGACCACAAGCCAATGATGGCGTTATGCACCGAAAGGCTGAATTGGGTGGGCGACAGTGGTTCGCCCTTCGCCAGTTCGTTGAGAATCGCCAGTGTGCGTGGGGTTTCGCCATGCCGAGAGGCGAACACCAGTGGCAGAGGGCCTTGCCCTTCGGCCAGTGGCCAGGCGACATGGAACAGCATCCGCGCCAGCCGGCTGAGGCGGCGCCGTTGCATGGCGGGTAGGAAACTCACGTCCGGCTGCTGCTGGTCGTCAGGCACGACCGTGGGGGCGTTGCACCAGGCACGCCAATCATCCTCTGACTCCAGGCCGGGGGCCCAGGCGCGCAATCCTTCGATCTGGAAATTCATAGCACGAGGCTTTTCGCCACTCCGGGCATACTGGTCGGCACGACAGGGCGCCTGAAAGAGGCGGCGTCAGTCAGTGCCATGGCATAGTGCCGGTATCTGTTCGGGCGGGCATTATCTAGATGCACGCGGCGCTGTGCAAATGTTGCGCAGCTTCTTCTGATGGGCGGATGATGGCGATGTGGCCTACGTCTCGTGCTTGTCATGGGCTTTGCATAAAATTCGGACCATTCCAGATCAGGGAGAGCGGCGATGCGACGTGTGGTGTTCAACCAGAAGGGGGGCGTGGGCAAGTCCAGCATCGCCTGTAATCTCGCCGCGGTCAGTGCGGCGCAGGGCTACCGTACGCTACTGATCGACCTGGATGCCCAGGCCAACTCGACCCACTACCTCACCGGGCTCACCGGCGAGGAAATTCCCATGGGCATTGCCGACTTCTTCAAGCAGACCCTGGCTTCCGGGCCTTTTGCCAAGAAGGGCAAGGTGGATATCTACGAGACGCCGTTCGACAACCTGCATGTGGTCACCGCCACGGCCGAGCTGGCCGAGCTGCAGCCGAAGCTGGAGCAGAAACACAAGATCAACAAGCTGCGCAAACTGCTCGACGAACTGGCCGAAGATTACGACCACATCTACCTGGACACACCGCCGGCACTGAATTTCTATACGGTTTCCGCACTGATTGCGGCCGACCGTGTGCTGATTCCCTTCGACTGCGACAGCTTCTCGCGCAACGCCCTGTATGGCCTGCTGGCCGAGATCGACGAGTTGAAGGAGGACCATAACGATGGTCTGGAGGTGGAAGGCATCGTGGTCAACCAGTTCCAGCCGCGCGCGACCTTGCCGCAGCAGTTGCTGGACGAGCTGGTCGCCGAGGGCCTGCCGGTGCTGCCGGTGAACCTGATGAGCTCGGTGAAGATGCGCGAATCGCACCAGGTATGCACGCCGCTGATCCATCTGGATGCACGGCACAAGCTGACGCAGCAGTTCGTCGAGCTGCACGACCTGCTGAACGCGGCTGATTGACGCCCTCCTGGGCGGCTTGAGTAATAGCTTTCAACGCCTGCCAAACAAGAACGCCCCGATGTTATCGGGGCGTTCTTGTTTCAGCTTGATGCATCAGAGTTTGTTGGCGGTTTCTTGAGCGATTTCCCGGAGGCCAGCTTCGGTGATGGCTCTCCAGTCGCTGTCGGTAACGGCTTGCATGCCATCGCTTTTCAGCGTGACGATCTCCATGTTCGGTTGGCCTGCGGCTTCGATGTTCAGGCGCGACTTGTTGTTCACCGTCACGTAGAAGAAGCCCGGCGAAAACCATGACCAGAACTCCTTGACGCGAACCTTCACCTCGGTAGCGCCAGCGGCGTTGGGCTCTGTCACCACGTCATAGCCGGCTTGCCGATAGGCAGAGGCCACGGACTCTTCGACCAGGGCGGAAACGGTGCGTCCAGATGGCAGCAGAACGTCGCCAAGCGCTTTGCCGTAGCCATTTCTCTTGCGACCAACGGCCCGCTCGGTGATCGAGCGGTCAGTCGTTTCCGCATTCTTCAGCGACGGGATGTCGGCCTGGTCAGGCTTGATTTCGAAAACACGTTCATCGACTGTGCTGATGTACACCTTCTTGCCTTTGCCGGCTTCGGGGTTAGCGGCCAGCTCCAGTGAAGGAACTTTCACATCGATCTCGGAACGGCTCGTTGCGCAGCCAACGCAAAGCGCCAGCAGGAAGGTAACGGCGACCAGTCTGAAGGTCTTTTCCATACTCATGAAACTACTCCTTGTATGCATCGGTTTGGCCATTAGGCGGGGCGATTCTACAAGGATGATGGCTAATTGGCATCTATGATGCTGTGCCCTGGCATCGAGGGGGAATCTGGATGCCGGCTGCTGGCCGTCTATGCCTCTGGTCGGATGGCGGGTGTGTTGCCGCAGTGCCAAGGGCGGCCGAACGGCCGCCCTGAATGAGTAATGGGTTATCGGCTCTTTGACCGCACGGACTAGCGCACCACGAACACGTCGCAAGGCGCCTTGTGCAGGAAATGCTGCGCCAGGCTACCCAGCAGTGCCTGGGAGAAGGCGCTGCGGCCGTGGCTGCCGAGCACCAGCAGTTCTGCTCGACGCGTTTTGATCTGCTCTTGCAGGCTGCGCAGGATGCCGCCCTGCAGTACTTCGTGGCTCAGCTTCGGACCGCCAGGCGGCAGGCTTTGCGCTTCGTCCTGCAACAGCTGATCGATCAGGCCGCGCTGGGTCTGCAGTTGCAGTTCCACCTGCTGCGGGGTGCCCTTGTCCGGTTCGAATACATGTAGAGCGTGCAACTCGGCATCGCCGGGCAGCAGGCGATAGGCCTGGCCGAGGGCACTGCAGGCGCACAGGGAGAAGTCGATGGCGGCCAGCGCCCGCTGATAAGGATGGGAGTCGTTGCGCGCTACCAGCAGCAGCGGCACGGTGCAGCGGCGGGCGATGCGATCGAGGCTGGTGCCGGAGAAAAAGTCATGACGCTGGTGGTGCCCGCCCAGCACCAGCAGGTCGCAGCCGCTGTCCTGAACCTGTTGCAGCACCACTTCCGAAGGTTTGCCGCTGAGCATGCGCAGTTCGGTGCCAGGAGGGGCGTATCGGGTCAGGCTGCGGTCCAGCGCTTGGCGCGCCTTTTCGTGCTGTTCGCTGCTCTGGCTGGGGTCGAGCACATGCAGGATGCTCAGGCGGGCGTTGTGCTGCTGCGCCAACTGGGTGGCGCGGCACAACGCCATGTCAGCGGTGTCGCGCAGGTCATGGGCGATAAGAATGTGCTTGAACATGGTGACGGCTCTCCTGCCGATACCCCTCGGCAATTTTATTGTGCCTGTTCAGATAGCCGCTCTTTTGACCTATGGCAAGGTCGGAGACTGTTACCGATTGCGAATGCAGGCAGCGGCGTCATTCAGCGTAAACGCAATTGGTAGTACCCGCGACTTTCTGCGACCACTTCGCCGCTGCCGTCGGTCAGTTGCAGCGCCAGCAGATATTCGGCCTTGCCCTGCTGGTTGGCCTGTTCTTCCAGCTGGGCGATTTGCTCGGCTGAGAGGCGCGCCTCGACCTGAATGTCGCCCGTGGCCGGGCGACGAAAGCGCAGGTTCATTTCCTTGATGATGGGATAGAAGCGCTGGGCGTCGAAGCTGGTCAGAAACAGCGCGCCGCCGGGTATTTCCGCGAGGGTGAACAAGGCGCCGGCGTACATGCTGCCGATATGGTTCTGGTTGCCTTGCAGGGGCATGCGCAGGCGTATGAACCCAGGCTCGAGGACCTCGGCCTTGAGGCCGCTGCGTTTGACGAAGGCGATCTGTTCTTCGGTGAGCTGACGAGCGATTTCCACGGGCAGCGGCATGGCGAAACTCCTTGAGCGGACGTTTTGCCAGACTAAGGGGCGGATAGCGCGCTGCAATTGACCGCAGCGCCCGTGGCGACTGACCGAAGCGCTCAAGAGCACCAGGCACTTAGCCCGGATGCAATCCGGGAAATCGCGGACCGGCTATCCCCGGATTGCATCCGGGCTATAGGTGCATCCTAAATGCCCTGCTGGCGCAGCCAGGCCTGCAGTTGCGGCAGCGGCATGGCGCCGCTCTGGCGGGCGACTTCGACGCCGCCCTTGAACAGTATCAGGCTGGGAATGGAGCGGATGCCCAGTTGCCCGGCCAGGTTCGGGTTGGCCTCGCTATCGAGCTTGCCCAGACGGCAGCGTCCCTGCAGTTGTGCGGCTGCCTGCTGGAAGGTCGGTACGAAGGCTTGGCAGGGGCCGCACCAACTGGCCCAGACATCCACCAGTAATGGCAGGTCGCCTTTCAACTGGCTGGCGAAGTTGGCTTGGGTGAGCGTGATGGGCGCAGCGGGCAGCACTTCACTCTTGCAACGGCCGCAGCGTGGGGCGTCATGCAGACGCTCGGCGGGAATGCGGTTGAGCCCGTTGCAGTGTGGGCAGGGAATCAGCAGCGGATCGGACATGAGGCGATGCTCCGTGGGTCATGTGCCTTAAATGGAGCCAGCGCCTGCGGATATCAAGTCAGAGCGGGGTCAGCGGGAAGAACCAGGGGATGACCAGGGTGGCCACGCCCCATAGCAGCAGATTCAGGGGAATACCGATCTTCATGAAGTCGGTGAAGCGGTAACCGCCGGCGTTGTAGACGAAGGTGTTGGTCTGGTAGCCGATGGGCGTGGCGAAGCTGGCACTGGCGGCGAACATCACTGCGACCACGAAGGCGCGTGGGTCGACGCCCAGGTGTTGCGCCATACCGATGGCGATGGGGGTCACCAGTACGGCCACTGCGTTGTTCGACAGCACCTCGGTGAAGATCGAGGTGAACAGATAGATGAAGCTCAACATCAACAGCGGTCCGGCCCAGGGCAGCCAGCCCATGACGTTCTCCACCATCAGCTTGACCAGGCCGACCTTGTCCATGGCGATGCTGATCGCCAGCATGCCGAAGATCAGGCTGAGAATCTTCCAGTCGACAGCCTTGTAGGCGTCCTCCACGTCCAGGCAGCGGGTCGCCAGCACCGTCACTGCGCCGATGATCGCCAGGCCTTCGATGGGCATCACGCCGAAGGCGGCCAGCAACATCACGGCGAGGGTAGCGATGATGGCGATGGGTGCCTTGTCGCGGCGGAAGGCGCGCTCCTGTACGGCGTTGAGGCTGATCAGTTCGCCGTTATCGGCGAAGCGTTTGATCTGCGCTGGCGTGCCTTCGACCAGCATCACGTCGCCGAATTGCAGCTCGAAATCATCGAGGTTGCCCTGCACGTTCTCGTCCTGGCGATGCACGGCGAGCACAGCGATACCGTAGCGCGCGGTGAGGTCCAGGTCGCGCATCGGCCGGTGGCTATAGCGTGAGTTACGCCCGACGATGGCCTCGGCGAGAATCACGTCGTGGCTGCTGATGGTCTCGAAGGCGTCACCGCGGTTGAAGCTCAGGTGGCCGCTCTCACGCAGCTCCACCACATCCTTGACCTGGCCGTGCAGCACCAGGCGGTCGCCGCTGGCCAGCAGGGTGTCGGCGCCGGGTTCGGTCAGCTCCTGCTCTTCACGGAACAGCTTGAGCACCTGCAGGCCGCTGCCGCCGTTGAGGTTGGCGTCGTGCAGGGTCTTGCCGATCATCGGTGAGTCGTGCGGTACCAGCAGTTCGGTCATGAAGGTGCGCGACAGATCCGGGCGCAGCTGGCGCGACAGGGTCTCGCGTTCCGGCAGCAGGTGGCGGCCTATGGTCAGCAGGTACAGCATGCCAAAGGCGGCCATGATCAGGCCGACGCCGGTGATCTCGAAGATGCCAAAGGGCGCCATGCCCGCCTTGCGTGCGACGCCGTCGACCAGGATGTTGGTCGAGGTGCCGATCATGGTCAGGGTGCCGCCGAGAATGGTGGCGTAGGACAGGGGAATCAGCAGTTTCGACGGCAGAGTGCCGGCGCGGCGCGCCAAGGCGATGGCCACCGGGGTGAGGATGGCCACCACCGGCGTGTTGTTCAGGCAGGCCGATACCACCAGCGCGGTGACGGTGAGGCCGGTGAGCACGCGAATCGGGCTGGTGCCGACCAGATTGCCCAGCCAATTGCCGAGGGCGTCGATGCAGCCGGTGCGCTCCAGCGCGGCGGAGAGCACGAACATGCAGGCGATGGTCACGGGGGCTGAGTTGGACAGCACGCTGAGCACTTCGCCCGGCGTCAGCAGTTGGCTGACCAGCAAGGCGGCCACGGCGATGGCTGCGACGATGTCCGGGCTCCACTTTTCGCGGACGAAGGCATAGAGCACCCAGATCAGCAGGGCGCCGACGAATAGCAAGGGTAGGGAGTCCCAGGGCATGAGCATCCTTAGCGTCGAATCTCGTGTGAGGTATCGGGCGCGCACCGGGGCGGCCTGGCAGGGCGCCAAGATAGTGGGCTTGTATTAGATAGTCTAAGAATGTTTGGAAAGGTTTATATGCCTTTTCGATTTAATGAATAAGGCATCCGGCTCCGCTGGCTGGCGCGTTATCACTCACCTGCGCCGGCCAGTTGGGTCGTGTGAGTGCAACCGCCGTCAGCGGTGGTGGATTTATCCTGCGCGGTCAGCGGGCGCTTGGTGCACGCGGTGCACCCAAGGTTCAGGCGTCCACCCTCGTCTACGACGAACAGCTGATCTCCAGGTGCTTGCCCCACTGTGGCGGGCGCTCGGCATAGCGCTGCATGTCCGGCTGTTCGTCAAACGGGCGCGAGAGCGCCGCGTGCAACTCGCGTACCGGGCCATAGTCGCCCTGTTCGGCGGCTTCGATGGCCTGCTGCGCCAGGTAGTTGCGCAGGATGTACTTGGGATTGACCGAATGCATGCGCACCTGGCGTTCGGCCTGTTCGCCGCCTTCGCGTTCGCAACGGGCCAGGTAGTCGCGGCTCCAGGCGTCGAAGCCGGCGAGGTCGACGAAATCCTCGCGCACGATTTTCAGTGCCTCGGCTGGCGCCTGTTCGCCGAGGTGGCGGAAGAACAAGGTGTAGTCGGTGGCCTTGCCCTGCTGCATCAGTTGCAGCAGCCGCTGGATCAGCGCTTCGTCCTCATCCTCGGCGCTGGTGAAACCCAGGCGCTTGCGCATCAGGTCGAGGTAGTGCGCTTGGTACAGCGGCAGGAACAACTCCAAGGCCTCGCGCAAGTGTTCGACCGCGGCGAAGGGCGTCAGCGCCTGGGCCAGTGCGGCGAGGTTCCAGTGAGCGATGGGCACCTGATTGCTGAAGCTGTAGCGGCCGGTGTCGTCGGAATGGTTGCAGATGTGGTTGGCGTCGAAATCGTCGAGGAAGGCGTAAGGGCCGTAGTCGAAGGTGATGCCGAGGATCGACATGTTGTCGGTGTTCATCACACCATGGCAGAAGCCATAGGCCTGCCAGTAGGCGATCATCGCGGCGGTGCGTTCGATCACTTCGCGCAGCAGCGCCAGCCAGGGTTCGTCCTGTTCCAGGCACTGCGGGAAGTGGCAGGCCATGACGTGTTCGCCCAGCGTCTTCAGGTGCTCGTGCTGGCGCGTGTAGTAGAAGTATTCGAAGTGGCCGAAGCGCACGTGGCTCTGCGCCAGGCGCAGCACCATGGCCGCGCTTTCCTGCTTCTCGCGCCACACCGGCGTGCTCGATCCCGTCACGCACAGCGCGCGCGAGCTGGGGATACCGAGGGCGTGCAGGTGTTCGCTGGCGAGAAATTCGCGGATCGAGCTGCGCAGTACTGCGCGGCCATCGCCCATGCGCGAGTAAGGCGTCATGCCGGCGCCCTTGAGGTGCAGGTCCCAGTGCTCTCCGGCCTCGTTGACCACCTCGCCCAGCAGCAGCCCGCGACCGTCGCCCAAGCGCGGGGTGTAGCCGCCGAACTGGTGCCCGGAATAGACCATGGCGCGCGGTTCGGCTTCCTCCCAGAGTTTGTGTCCGGCGAACAGTTCGGCGAACTCGGGGCGCTGTGCTTCGCTAGTGGCGAGATCGAGCAGAGCCAAGGCTGACTCGCTTGCCACCACCAACCTTGGCTGCTCGATCGGTTCGGGCAGTATTTCGGTTGAGAACGCATCGCCGAGGCGAGCGAAGCGGTTGTCGAAGCTCAGCGTATCGAGACTTTTCACCAGGGTTCCTGACTGCTCATGGCGCCGCGGGCGGCTTGGGTGGTTGCTGCAGGCTGGCGGCCCCAGCAGCTGCGGCCTTGGCCAGATCCTTTTGATCGAGTTTCTGCTCGCCGTGTTCCAGGTTCTTCACATACACCTCGACCTGACGGAAGGCGATGTTGATGCCGTTCTTCGGGAACTCGCGCTCGATGAAGCGGTTGATCTCGTCGGTGGCCGGGTTGCGGTCGCCGAGGTCGCGCACGTGGATGCGCAGCTCGTGATCCAGCGTGCTTTCGCCAAAGTTGAGGAAGTAGACGATGGGCGATGGCTCCTTGAGCACTCTAGGGTTTTCCTGCGCCGCTTGCAGCAGCAGCTTGCGCACCAAATCGAGATCCGAGCCATAGCCGACACCGACCTTGAGGGTGACGCGGGTGACCGTGTCGCTCAGCGACCAGTTGATCAACTGGCCGGTGATGAAGGTCTTGTTCGGAACGATGATTTCCTTGTGGTCGAAGTCGGTGATGGTGGTGGCACGGATACGGATCTTGCTCACTGTGCCGGACAGGTTGCCGATGGTCACCACGTCGCCGATACGCACCGGGCGCTCGAACAGGATGATCAGGCCGGAGATGAAGTTGGCGAAGATTTCCTGCAGGCCGAAGCCCAGACCCACTGACAGCGCGGCCACCAGCCATTGCAGCTTGTCCCAGCTCACCCCCAGGGTGGACAGGGTGGTGACGATACCGATACCTACCAGCACGTAGGACAGCAGGGTGGTGGTGGCGTAAGCGCTGCCCTGCGCCAGGCGCATGCGCGACAGCACCAGTACCTCGAGCAGGCCCGGTAGGTTGCGCGCCAGAGCCACGGTGATGGCGACGATGATCAGCGCACCCATCACGTCCATCAGGCTGATGGGCACCAGCGTCGCGTTGTCTCCGGTACCGCTGCTGTACTCGTAGAGATTGATCGTATCGAGGTAGGTGAAAACGCCGATCAGGTCGGCCCAGACCCAGTACAGACAAACCAGGAAGCCGCCCAGCAGGGCCAGGCGGATCAGGCGTAGCGATTGCTGGTTGACCTGCTCGATATCGAGCGTCGGCTCCTCGATCACCGCCTCACCCTCGGTGCCATCCTTGGCCTGTGCCTGGCGTTTGGCCAAGGCACGCTGATAGGCCAGGCGCCGTGCCGCCACGCTCAGACCGCGCACCAGCGTGGCCTCGACGATAAGCAGGATGATCAGCAGGTAAAGGGTGTCGATCAAGCGGTCGGTGAGCTTGAGCGCCGTGTAGTAGTAGCCGAAGGCGACCGCACCGATCAGCGCCAGCGGCAGCAGGTTGAACAGCACGCCGACACCGGTGCGCAAGGCGGAAGTGTTCTCGCGCAGCGGTGCGCTGAACAGCAGATGGAACAGCAGCCAGGCCATCAGGGCGTAGCAGCTCAGGACCACGGCGATGCCGATGACGTCGTTGGCCAGGCTTGCCGGCTGGTGTTCGGCTATGCTCACCACGGCCACCAGCGCCATCACCACCAGGCCCAGGCGGCGCAGATGCTGACGGAAGAAGGCAACGTTGGCCGGTGGCCAGTGGAAGTGCAGGATGGCCACGCCATCCGGGGAAAGAATGCGGTGCAGGGTGTAGAACACCAGCCAGGCTTCCGCCATTTCATAGAGTGCGGCACCCAGATAGAGGTTCTGCCCGCGTGCATCGTGCAGCAGGGCATAACCGCAAAGCGCCAGGAACAGTGTGACCGGCAGCGCAAGGATGACGTTGAGCCCCAGTGCCATCGGTGTATGCAGCTGGCTGTCGTGCTTGTAGTGGCCGATGTCGCTATGCAGGGCGCTGAGCTTGTTGAACAGGTACTGGCGGCGCCAGAGAATCAGGGCGCAGAGCAGAATCAGCGGCAGGAACACCAGCGGACGCTCGAACAGGCCGGCGCCAAGCTCACTGATGGCCATGCCCCAGGGCATATCGGCCAGTTGCTGCTCGAGATGATGGGGCGCGGTCTTCAGCCACTCGAGATCCAGGGGTTTGTTACTGGGAATCCAGAACATCTGCTCATCGATAGTCGCGCGCAGGCTACTGGCGGTGCTTTGCAGCTCCTTTTGATTGAGCTGCAGGGTGATCGATTCATTGAGCAGCGCATTCAGCGAGCGATTGAGGCGGTCGAGTAATTCACGCCGGGTGTTGAGCTGCTCGCGCAGTGCACTGCGCAGTTCCGGGGTGACCTCCTCGCTCGGCTGACCGCTGAGCAGGTTCTCCACGTAGCGGGCGGGGTCGCTGATCTCGTCGCGCTGCTTGTTCAGCTCGAACTGGTAGAGGCGAATGTCGGCGATCTCGTCGGCCAGCGAGCCGTCTTCTAGCTTGAGCTTCGGCAGCGCCTGTTTCTGCTGGTAGAGAATCTTCGACAGCAGGAGGCTGCCCTGCAGTACCCGAATCTGCTCGTCCAGCGCCTGGTTGGCCTGATTGAGGTTGTCCAGTTGCTGGCGGGTTTGCAGGTTCTGCTCGGTCAGGCTGTTGAGGCGGTCGGTTGCGCGTAGTAGGTAGTCGGAGAGCTTTAGGTTGAGGGTGCTCTCCTTGGCCAGCAGCTTGTCCGAACTGGCGCGTTCAGCTTCCAGGGACTGCTCGGCCACGGTCTGCTCCGACTCAGCGCGGCGTCGATCATTGATCAGGCTCTGCAGTGCCTGACGCTCCTGTTCGGCGCGGTTGATGCGTTCCTCAAGCAGGGCGCGTTGGGCGCCACCCAGGTCCTGCAGCAGGCTGTTGCCTGCCAGTTCCTGGCGCCGCAGTTGCGTTTGCGCTGCGAGCAGTGCCAGTTCTGCATTGAACTGGTCACGGCGCTCCGGGCTCAGGGGCTTGCCGTCATAGCGGCCGGTCTTGAGCGCATCATTGATGATCTGGCTGCGCGCCTGATTCTGACTGATCTCGGCTTGCGCGCGCTCGGGGCGCGTCTGTGCAGTGATGACCAGACTGTTGGCTTCGATGATCGCCTTGTTCCACTCGGTAAGCTGGTTGGAACGGTCAGTGAGCAGTTGCTCCAGTTGCGCCAGGCTGGTGCGCGCGTGACGTTCGGCGATCGGTACTTCCGGGCTGGACTTGAGTCGGCTCAGCTCGCGCTGGGCTTCGTTGATCAGGCGCGGCGAGTCGTCCAGTTGCTTGCGCAGGTCACTCAGGCGCTGATCGGCGGTCTGGCGGTCCTGCAGCATGCGCAGGGTCTGCTCAAGCGTCTGCTTCAGTGCCAGTTGCTCGGCTTCCGGCAGCTTGCGGTCTGCCAGGCCGTCGAGGCTCTGCTGCACGCTTTCGGCTTTTGGGGGCTCCTCGGCAAATACCTGCGCGGCACCGAGACACAGGGTAAACACAATGGCAGTAAGGGAAAGGCGCAACAGAGACATGGTCGATTGATCTACTGAGTGAGCGATGGCGATTGAAAATACCTGCGGCACAACGCACGCGCGGGCCCTGTGGCCCGCGCGTGAAGCTGATGCTAGCAGAGTATCAGCCGGTAGTTTTCTACCGTTTGCTAGAAGTGCAGCCCAGGGCTTGGGCGCGTGCCTTCGGGGAATCTGACGCCGACTTTGCGCACCTTGTTCCCTTCCATGGCTGCGACCGTCCAGGTCAGGCCCTGCCACTCCACCTGGTCGCCGACGACGGGTTCGCCACCGATTTCGTGGGCGATGAAGCGGCCCAGCGGCTGATTGCCTTCCAGTTCGTCGAGCTTCAAACCATAGAGCGCCGCGACTGCGCTCAGCTCGGCGTCGCCTTCCAGCACGAAATCACCGAAGAAGCGTAGGTCCTGGCCGCGCTTGGGCGCCTGGCTGAACAGCTTGCCGAGTGCCGGCAGATCGTGTTCGTGACCGATCACGCAGAGCAGGTCGCCAGCTTGCAGACGCGTACTACCCGACGGGTGGAGCAGCTCGCGGCCACGGAACAGCGCCGCGATGCGGGTACCTTCCGGCATGTTCAACTCACGCAGGGCCGCGCCGATGCACCATTTTTCTGCGCCCAAACGATAGACGAACAGCTCCCACTGGCTGGTCGGGTGCACTTCCAGGCCGGCGCGTGACACGGGGGCCGGCTCCGGCGGTACGGTCACGCGCATCAGCTTGGCGGCCAGCGGCAGGCTGGTGCCCTGCAGCAGCAGGGAGATGATCACGATGAAGAACGCCACGTTGAAGAACAGCTGCGCGTTGGGCAGGCCGGCCATCAGCGGGAATACCGCGAGGATGATAGGCACGGCGCCGCGTAGGCCAACCCAGGCGATGAAGATTCGCTCACGGTCATGGAAGGCGCGAAACGGCAGCAGGCCGAGGAAGATCGACAGCGGCCGCGCGAAGAGAATCATCCACAGCGCCAAGGCCAACGCCGGCAGGGCGATGGGCAGCAACTCGTGCGGCGTTACCAACAGGCCGAGGACCAGGAACATGCCGATCTGCGCCAGCCAGGTCAGGCCGTCGAGCATGTGCAGGATGCTGTGGCGCGAGCGAATGGGGCTATTGCCCAGCAGCAGGCCGCACAGGTAGATGGCCAGGATGCCGCTGCCGCCCACTGCAGTGGTGATGGCGAAGATGATCAGGCCGCCGCTGACCACCAGCAGGGGGTACAGGCCGGTGGCCAGCTCCATGCGGTTTATCAGCTTCAGCAGCAACCAGCCTCCACCCAGGCCGAGCAACGTTCCAAGGCCGAACTGCTGCAGCAGCTGGATCGGCAGATCCCAGCTGAAGCCGGTCTGGCCGCTGGACAGCATGGCAATCAGGGTGACGGTGAGGAATACCGCCATCGGGTCGTTGCTACCGGACTCGATTTCCAGTGTGGAGCTGACCCGCTCGTTGAGGCCGCGTCCGCCAAGCAGGGAAAAGACCGCCGCCGCGTCGGTGGAGCCGACGATGGCGCCGATCAGCAAACCTTCCAGCAGCGTCAGATTGAACAACCATGCGGCCGCCAGGCCCGTCAGGCCGGCCGTAATCACCACACCGAGCGTCGCCAGCGACAACGATGGCCACAAGGCCACGCGGAAGGTCGAAACGCGCGTACGCATGCCGCCGTCGAGCAGGATCACTGCCAGCGCCAGGTTGCCGACCAGATAGGCGAGGGGATAGTTGTTGAAGATGATGCCGCCAGGGCCGTCAGTGCCGGCCAGCATGCCGACACCAAGGAAAATCACCAGGATGGGGATGCCGAAACGTGTTCCGAACGCGCTGACCAGAATGCTGGCTGCTACCAGCATTGCGCCGATCAAGAACAGATTATTGATGGCGCTGGCATCCAATGGCGCGTACTCCTGGCTGGGTCATCGGGGGCGCCGCTATGCATGGCGCGTGCCAGGGATTCTAACCGTAGCCTTCGTACCGCTGTCAAAAAGGTTATTACATTTTTCTAAATCGCCCCGAGGCGCCCTGTCGCAAGACGCCTCGGAGCGCACTCGCCGACCTCAGAACCAGGCATCCTGCATACCCAGGCAGGTGTCGTCGCGAGCCTCGAGAATGGCAAGCTCGTGGTGGCAGCTCGGCACCTCCCAGGTCAGGAAGTAGCGCGCCGCCTGCAGCTTGCCGCGATAGAAGGCCTGCTCCTCGGCATTGTCGCTGCGGGCCAGGCCTTGCTCGGCGCGAATCGCCTGTTCCAGCCAGCGCCAGCCGATCACCGTGTGGCCGAATACCTTCAGGTACAGCGCCGAGTTGGCCAGGCCCTGATTGACCTTGCCGCTCATCAGATCGCCGAGCAGCGCCAGGGTCACTGCCTGCAGGCGTGCCAACAGCTGCTCCAGCGGCTGGCGCAGGGCGGTGAGCGATTCATGAGCGCTGGCGCGCTGGCAGCAGTCGTTGATCAGCTTGAGCAGTTGCTTGAGTGCTGCGCCGCCGTTCTGCGAAACCTTGCGCCCAAGCAGGTCGAGCGACTGGATGCCGTGGGTGCCTTCGTGGATCGGGTTGAGGCGGTTGTCGCGGTAGTACTGCTCCACCGGGTATTCGCGGGTGTAGCCGTGGCCGCCGAGGATCTGGATGGCCAACTCGTTAGCCTTGAGGCAGAACTCCGAGGGCCAGGATTTGACGATGGGCGTGAGCAGGTCGAGCAGTTCCAGGGCACGGGTGCGCTCTTCGGCGGTTTCCAGGGTGTGGGTGTCGTCGAACAGGCGTGCGGCGTACAGACCGAGGTCGAAGGCGCCTTCGACGTAGGCCTTCTGGGTCAGCAGCATGCGCCGCACATCGGCGTGCTCGACGATGGAAATCTGCGGGCTGCTCGGGTCCTTGCCATCGGGCTGACGGCCCTGCGGACGGTTGCGCGCATAGTCCAGCGAATACAGGTAGCCGGCGTAGCCGAGCATGATCGCGCCCATACCGACGCCGATGCGCGCCTCGTTCATCATCTGGAACATGTAGGAGAGGCCGGCGTGCGGCTTGCCCACCAGGTAGCCGACGCATTCGCCGTTGTCGCCGAAATTCAGCGCGGTGGACGTAGTACCGCGCCAGCCCATCTTGTGGAACAGGCCGGCCAGAGTCACGTCGTTGCGCGCGCCCAGCGAGCCGTCGTCGCCCACGTGGAACTTGGGCACCAGGAACAGGCTGATGCCCTTAACGCCGGGCGGTGCATCCGGCAGCTTGGCCAGCACCATGTGCACGATGTTCTCGGAGATCGGCTGGTCGCCGCCGGAGATGAAGATCTTGTTGCCCTTGATGCGGTAGCTGCCGTCGGCGTGCGGTTCGGCCTTGGTGCGAATGTCCGACAGCGACGAGCCGGCGTGCGGTTCGGTCAGCGCCATGGTGCCGAAGAAGCGGCCATCGATGATCGGCTGCAGGTAGCGGGACTTCTGCTCCTCGCTGCCGAAGGCCTCGATGAGGTTGGCCACGCCCATGGTCAGCATCGAGTAGGAGCTGGTGGCGATATTGGCTGACTGGAAATGCGCGAAGCAGGCCTGTGACAGCAGGTTGGGCAGCTGCATGCCGCCGTGCTCGAAATCGCGGGTGGCATTGAGGAAACCGGCTTCATGGAAGGCACGCAGGGCGGGCTCGACTTCGGGGATCAGCACCGCGCCGCCGTCGACGTACTGCGGTTCGTGTTCGTCGTTCTTGCGATTGTGCGGGGCGAACAGCTCTTCGGCGATACCGCGCGCGGTGCTGATCGCCGCATCGAAGGTCTCGCGGTTGTGATCGGCGAAGCGCGGACGCTGGGTCAGTGCTTCGGCGTCGAGCACTTCATAAAGTTCGAACGCCAGGTTGCGGGAGCTGAGCAGGGTCTCGGACATGGAACGGGCCTCCAGATGATCGACCGAGTCTAGGCAGTCTGCCGCCTGACTGCCCAGCATCATCATCGGCGGTGATAGTCACTGGTTGGCCGATATGAGTAGGGCGGGTGCAACCCGCCACTCCGGTAATGGCGGGTTGCACCCGCCCTACGGCATCAGTTGACCGTCATACCCGCGAACGCGGGAACCCAGGAAATTGGCGGAGCCTAGGCTCCAGCCTGCGCGAGAGTGCCAGTTGTCATGTCGAACGACCGAGGCTCTGTGCCAGCTCACGGGTCAGCTCGGCGGCAGGCATGGGCCGACAACTTGCGACGTTCTGCCCGGCCCACAGCGGTGAAAAGTCGCCGCTGCCCCGCGCCTCGGCCGCCGCGCGCAACGGAGCGATGGCCGCAGTGGCCAGGGGGAAGGCTGGCGCCTGCGTGCTCAGCGGCCCCAGCTCGCGCATCAGGCGATTGACGATGCCGCGTGCCGGGCGACCGCTGAACAGGTTGGTCAGTGCGGTATGGCGCGCCGCAGGGCTCTGCAGTGCTGCGCGGTGCAGGACGCTGGTCGTGGCTTCCGGGCACAACAGATAAGCACTGCCGACCTGCACGCCAGCGGCGCCGAGGGCCATGGCTGCGGTCACGCCACGGGCATCGCTGATGCCGCCGGCGGCGATCACTGGTACGTCGAGGGCATCGACCAGTTGCGGCAGCAGGGCGAAGGTGCCGAGCTGGCGGCTAAGGTCGAAATCCAGAAAGTGCCCGCGATGGCCTCCGGCTTCCAGTCCTTGGGCGATTACCGCATCGACGCCGCGTTCCTGTAGCCACAGCGCTTCGTCCAGGGTGGTGGCGCTGGAGAGGATCTTCGCCCCGCTGCGGCGTACTCGCTCCAGCAGGTCAGGCTGCGGCAGGCCGAAGTGGAAGCTGACCACCGCCGGGCGAAATTCCTCCACCAGCGCGGCCGCTTCGGCGTTGAACGGCAAACGTCCGGGTCCGCCGGCAATGCTCGCCGGGTCTACGCCCAACTCGTCATAGTAGGGCGCCAGCGTTTCGCGCCAGCCAGCCTCGCGGGCCGCGTCCGGCTCGGGCGGCACATGGCTGAAGAAGTTGAGGTTGAACGGCCGCTCGGTCAGCTCGCGCATCGCCTGCAGCTCCTGGCGCAGGGCGGCAGGCGTGAGCATGGCGCAGGGAATCGAGCCGAGGCCGCCGGCCTGGCACACGGCGGCGGCCAGGCGATGATCCTGCGAGCCGGCCATCGGCGCCTGGATCAGGGGCAGGTCAGTGTTGAGCAGGGCGGTGAGAGACATGGGATGGCTCCATTTCAGCATGGGATCGTGGTTCGGACACCTGCCAGGCCCACAGGACGGCCCAGAGCAATGCCGTCGTACCGATAAGGAAGCTGCTCGTGAGGCTATGGCCGGCGGCAGTCCAGTGTTGCACCAGCCAGGGGCCGAGCAACTGGCTGCCGCTGTACAGACTGATCAGCAGGGCGGCCAGGCGCAAGCCTTGGTCCGGGTTGAGGGCGCGGGCCAGGCGCTGGGTCAGCAATACGGTGCCGAGGAAGGTCCCTCCGACCAGCAGCGCACAGGTCATGACGCCAAAGGGACCGGGCAGCAGGATCGGCATCGTCACGCCGAGCAGTTGCAGCAGGTAGTTGGCCAGCAGGGCACGACGATCGCCCAGCCAGGCGCCGGCATGATTCCACAGCGTCGCCGAGAGCAGGCAGGCGAGCGCCGTCCACCACCAGTTGCCGACCAGTAGCGGATGACCGGCGGGCAGCTGTTCGCGAGCCAGGGCCGGCAGAAAGGTCAATGGCAGGATGTAACCCAGGCCTGCTCCCAGATAGGCCATCAGCAACGCCAGGTTGTGGCTGCCGAACAATGCGCTACGGGCGGTCGCGGGTGGCTTGTCGGGCAGATCACGCGCCAGGCGCCTCAGCATCGGAGCGCAAAACAGCGCCAGAGGCAGGGCGCACAGCGCGATCGGCAGCCAGCGCATCGGTCCCTGCCATGAGGTTATGGCCACCAGCAGGCCGCACAGCAACATGCCGCCACCCAAGCCCAGATAGACCAGGCCGCTCAGCGCCGTGGCCTGGCGCAGGGCAAGCCACTCCAGCACCAGGGCCGGGGCCAGCACGAAGACCACGCCGTTGCTGACGCCGTTGGCCAGGCGCAGGGCGGCCAGCAGGTCGACGTCGTGGGTGAACACCTGGGCCAGGGTCAGGCCGGCATTGACCAGCAAGGCGGCCGGCAAGCCCAGGCGTAGGCCGCGCGGGTTGGCCATGAACAGCGCAAGCAGGGCGCCAAGCAGATAGCCGAGATAATTCCAGGTCGCCAACTGGGCGCCTTGGGCCAGATCGAACAGGCCGTCGTCGAGCAGCAGTGGCAGCAAGGGGGTGAAGGCGAAACGGCCCAGCGCGTGGACGACCACCAGCGCCAGTGCGGCGGCGAGCAGGGCAGTGAGGTGGGCGCGGTCGAGTCTGGGCATAGGGTCTCCGTTCGTGCTGCCCACCTTAGTCATTGTCGTTGCTTGATGGTTAGTGAAAAATATTGCGTTCTATTTTCACTTTTGGTGAATGTCATGGATGCCTGGCAACGACTCAATCCGCAGCTGCTGCGTTATTTTCTCGCCGTGGCTCGGGAGGGCTCGCTGAGCGCCGCCGGCGTGCGCCTGCACTGCGTGCCGTCGAACGTCTCGGCGCGCCTTCGTCAATTGGAGCAGCAACTGGACATCCGGCTTTTTCAGCGTCAGGGGCAGCGTCTGCGAGTGACTGCGGCCGGCGAACGCTTGTTGCCCCATGCCGAGCATCTGGAGCAGCTTTGCCAGATGGCCTGGCGCAGCGTGCAGGAAGATATCTGGAGCGGCGATCTGCGTCTGGGCTCGATGGAAACCACCGCCGCGGTGCGTTTGCCTGAGCTGCTGGCGGCTTTCCACCAGCGGGCTCCGCGAGTGAACCTGCAACTCAGCACCGGGCCGAGCCGGCGACTGGTCGAGGGGGTGTTGTCAGGAGAACTGGACGGCGGATTGATCGGCGGGCCGTTCGAGCATCCTCAGCTCGACTGCCTGCCCATCTGGCAGGAGGAACTGATGCTGGTGCTGCCGCCCGAGCAGGATGGCACCCAACTGGAGAGTCGACCGCAGACTCTGCTGGGTTTCCCCGATGGGTGCCATTACCGCGAGCGCCTTGAGCGCTGGGCCGTCAGTCGTGGTTTGCAGGTGGCGGCGCGGCAGAGCTATGGCTCCATCGATGCGATCTTTGCCGGCATTGCTGCCGGTATGGGGATCGGCCTGTTGCCACGCAGCCTGCTCGACAGTCACCCGCGTGTGCATCTGGTGCAATACCAGGCCATCGCCCCTGAGCTTGGCGCAACGACTACATTGTTGGTACGTCGTCGCGACGCCGGTGAGCACCCGCCGCTGGCCTTGTTGCTGGAGCTGATGCGCGCGTAAAGCCCTTCCAACGGGTAAACTTGGCGACCGCTTCGGAGACCTCCATGAACTACCGCCACGCCTTCCATGCCGGCAACCACGCCGACGTACTCAAGCATTTGGTGCTGACTCGCCTGATCAGCCTGTTGTCGAAAAAGGAGGCACCTTTCGCCTACCTCGACAGTCATGCCGGACTCGGTTTGTACGACCTGCATGGCGATGCGGCCAGCCGTACCGGCGAGTACCTGGAGGGTATCGCACGCCTGTGGCAGGCCGAGCACCTGCCGGATGCCGTGGAGGCCTATCTGGAGGTGGTGCGGGCGATGAATCCGGATGGCGAGCTGCGCTATTACCCCGGCTCGCCCGAACTGGCGCGGCTGCTCAGCCGTGAGCAGGATCGTCTGCAGCTCAACGAGAAGCACCCCGAGGATGGCCGCCTGCTCAAGGACAATATGCGCGGCGATCGCCGCGTCGCTGTGCACCTGGGCGAGGGCTGGCTGGTGCCGCGGGCGCTGATGCCGACCCGCGAGAAACGCGTGCTGCTGCTGATCGACCCGCCGTTCGAGAAGGCCGATGAGCTGCAGCGCTGCGTCGAGGCTTTGAACGAAGCGCACGGGCGTATGCGCCAGGCCATCGTGGCGATCTGGTACCCGATCAAGGATGAGCGACAGCTGGCGCGCTTCTACCGCGATCTGCAAAAGAGCGCCGCGCCCAAGCTGCTGCGCACTGAGCTCTACGTGCACGCGCCGGACGACGCCACGCGTCTGAGCGGCTCGGGTCTGGTGATCAGCAATCCGCCATGGGGCCTGGAGGACGAACTCAAGCAGCTGCTGCCCTGGCTGGCCGATGTGCTTGGCCAGAGCCAGGGCGGCTGGCGCCTGGATTGGTTGATCGAGGAAGCGCCAAGCGGCAAGTCATAAGCGCGTAGCCCGGATGAAATCCGGGAGCCGTGGCCCCCGATCCCCGGATTGCATCCGGGCTACAAGGGGCTCAAGCGGGCTTGTGGTTGGGCTCGATGTGGTAGCTGAGATTGCGCCGCGGGCTGAGGTACTCCAGCACCTCCAGCGGTAGTTGCGAGGGGCGCAGGCTGCGGGCGATGGCGAGCTTTGGCTCCTGGGCGAGATCGACGATCAGGGCTTCCTGCTTGGGAATGTCGGCGTCGTAGAGAATCAGCGTCGGTTTCAACGCCTGAGTTGGGTTCATGCCCAGCACCAGCGCATAGCGCTCATCTTCCAGCTGCACCAGGCTGCCCGGCGGGTAGATGCCCATCACGCGAACGAAGGCCTTCAGCGCCACCTCGTCGAATTGTTCGCGCTGCTGCTTGAACATCAGCGCTAGGGCTTCGTGTGGGCTCAGCGCCTGGCGCGGGTCGAGCGGGTTGCACAGCCCGTCGAAATGGTTGGTGATGGCCACCAGACGACTCAGGCGGCCGATAGCGGCCTCGCGCAGCCCACGCGGATAACCACTTCCGTCGCAGTGCTCGTGATGTTCATGGATGATGCGCAGCACCTCGTCATCGAGCATCAGCTTCTGCCCCATGCGCAGGCCGAAATCGGTGTGCATTTGCAGCAATTGCTGCTCCGGGCGGGTCAGCGGCTCGGGCTTGAGTAGCACCTTGCTCGGTACTTCCAGCTTGCCGATATCGTGCAACAGGGCGCCGAGGCCGAGGCTATGACAGGCCTCGCTGTCGAGGCCGAGCTGGCGCCCGAGCAGCAGGGACAACACGGTGACGTTGAGGGCATGGAAGTAACTGTCCTCGGCCGCCTTGCCGGTGATGCCATGCAGCACCACGCCAGGCGTCCCGAGCAGCGTCTCGACCATCTCGCTGACGATGGCGCCGGCCTGGCGCATGGCGTCTTCCGGGCGGCTGCGCAGGGTCTGGTTGAGCGTCTTGATGCGTTGGCTGGCCTCGATGAAGCGGCGATCCACCTCGGCCAGGCGGCTGCGCAGGTGGCGCAGTTTCTCCACGCGTTCTTGGCGTGCCTGACTTTCCGGATCGACCGGCGGTTCTTCTACAGGAGGGGTGGTGACGCTGTCGACGAGAGGCGCGGGCAGGCAGTCGCTGCGCGCCGGGTCATAGCGCAGCTGCTTCAGGTTGAGCGCGCGCAAGGCGCGAATCTGCGCTTCGTCCTTGATCTTGAAATTGCTGAAGGCGAAATCATGCTCCCACCAGCTCAGGTCCAGATGGACGTAGAGACCGACGCAAAGCTGATCGGGGGTGATGGTAGGGAGAGTGGCGGGCATGCCGGGCTCGTCAATCGATGGCTAATTGCCCGCAGTTTAGTCCGGCTGATGGCCTGAAGGCATTAGTTGTTCAGGCCATCACATCGATGCTGTTGCCCAGGTTGGGCGGATTGCTGGGGGCGCTGACCGGTGCAGCTGACTGCACCAGCCCGGTGATATTGGCGGCCTGCAGCTCCAGCGTCTTGCGCAGCAGCAGAAGCGACATCTGCGCGGAGATCTGCGCCGATGCCTGACTCGATACCTGGCTGGAAATGCTGCTCAGCTCCACGACCCGTTACCCGTGCTCAAGATTCAGGGGGTAGACATACGCCTGTTCCGCCGAGGCCGCAATAGCCGCCCGGATTCTTCGCCAGGTATTGCTGGTGGTAGGTCTCGGCGTAGTAGAAGGTCGGCGCCTCGGCGATTTCAGTGGTGATGCTGCCCACTCCGGCCTTGTCCAGCTCAGCCTGGAAGCGTGCCTGGCTGGCTTTGGCGGCGCTCAGTTGAGCGTTGTCCTGGCAGTAGATCGCCGAGCGGTACTGGGTGCCCTGGTCGTTGCCCTGGCGCATGCCCTGGGTCGGGTTATGCACTTCCCAGAACACCTTGAGCAGCGCTTCGAAGCTGGTCTGCTGCGGATCGAACACGACCAGTACCACTTCGGTGTGTCCGGTCAGGCCCGAGCAGACTTCCTCGTAGGTGGGGTTGGGCGTGAGGCCACCGGCATAGCCGACCGCCGTGCTGAACACGCCAGGCTGTTGCCAGAAGCGTCGTTCGGCGCCCCAGAAGCAGCCGAGACCGAATACTGCCTGTTGCAGGCCGGCGGGGAAGGGCGCCTTGATCGGGTTGCCGTTGACGTAATGAGTGTCCGCTACTGGCATCGCCTCTGTGCGGCCGGGCAAGGCCTGCTCGGCAGTCGGCAGGACATCCTTGTTAACGAGAATCTGGGAACGCAGAACCATGGCGGTCTCCTGGAAGTGGGTAGGTAGTGGACTACGCGCAGTGAGGCGTATTACGTCCGTTGGTCGGCCTGTGGCCGGCAGGGGTAGCGGCGCAGGCTGTCGATCAGTTCGCGGCCGGGAATCGGCTTGTCGAACAGGTAGCCCTGGCCTACGTCGCATTGCTGGCGGCGCAGGAAACCGAGCTGGGCGCCAGTTTCGATGCCTTCTGCGACCACCTTGAGCTTGAGGTTGTGGGCCATGGCAATCACCGCTGAGGTGATCTCCATGTCGTCCTGATTGTCGGGAATGTCCTTGATGAAGCTGCGATCGATCTTGATCACGTCGATGGGGAATTTCTTCAGGTAGCTGAGCGAGGAATAACCGGTGCCGAAGTCGTCCATGGCCAGGGTCAGGCCCAGGCTCTTGAGACGGCCGAGCTGGTGGCGGGTGTCCTCGGTCGCTTCCAGCAGCAGGCTCTCGGTCAGCTCCAGTTCCAGCAGGCGCGGGTCGAGCTGTTCTTCGTGCAGGATGGCGGCGATGGAGCCGACCAGATCGGGGTCGGAGAACTGCTTGGGTGACAGGTTGATCGCCACCTGCAGTTCGCCCATGCCGATGGCGGCGATCTGCTTGCTCATGCGGCAGGCCTGGCGCACTACCCACTTGCCGATGGGAATGATCAGTCCGGTTTCCTCGGCGACGCTGATGAACTGGTCAGGGCGGATCATGCCCTTTTCCGGATGGTGCCAGCGCAGCAGCGCCTCCAAACCCAGCAATTGGCCGTTTTTCAGGCACAGCTTGGGCTGGTAGAACACCTCCAGCTCACTTTGGGTCAAGGCTCGGCGCAGGTTGTTCTCGACGAACAGCTTGTAGTTGGCCTCGGCATTGAGCTCTTCGGTGAACAGCTGCACCTGATGCTTGCCGTTGGCCTTGGCCTTGTGCAGGGCAAGGCCAGCGTGCTTCATCAACGTCTGCGGGTCGTCGCCGTGTTCCGGTGCCAGGGCCAGGCCAAGCGAGCCGGTGATGCTGATCAACTGGTTATCGACGAACAGCGGCTTGTCCAGGGTCTGCAGCACCTGATGAGCGACGCGCAGGCCGCTGTCCTGATCGCAACCGTCGAGCAGGATGGCGAACTCGTTGCTGGCGAAGCGTGCCAGTGTGCCCTTGGCGCCGAGGCTGTTGCGCAGGCGCCGGGCCAGGGCCGAGAGCAGCTTGTCGCCGGTCTGGTGGCCGAGGCTGTCGTTGATCCGCTTGAAGTTGTCGATGTCCACCAACAGCAGGACCAGCGGCTGCTGCGTATTCTGAGCAAAGCGTTGTTCGAGGCTGCGGATGAACGAGGGGCGATTGCCCAGGTTGGTCAGGTTGTCGGTGTAGGCCAGGCGTTCGATGCGCTGCTGTGCCAGCTTGGCTTCGGTGACGTCTTCGTAGATGCCGATGTAGTGGGTCAGCTCGCCATCGTCGCCATACACCTTGGATATCGACAGATGGCCCCAGTAGGGGTCCAGGTTCTTGCGTCGGCTGCGGAACTCGCCCTGCCAACTGCTGTGCTCGGCCAGACTCGAACCGGCATCGAACAGCAGGTCGCTGAGGTTGTTCAGCGCCGGCAGCTCGGACAGACGGTGGCCGCAGACCTCGTCGCTGCTGTACAGGGTGATGGCCGTGAAGCTGGGGTTGACGTACTCCACCCGGCCGTCGCGGTCGACCAGCAGAAAGGCGCTGGCGCTCTGTTCGACGGCGCGTTGGAACAGATGCAGGGCGCTGGTGGCGCTGCGTTTCTGCTGGTTGATCAGCACCTGGGCGAACTGATCGGCCAACTCGCCGGCGAAGGCGATCTCGTCGGCGTGCCAGGTGCGTAGGCCGCCGATGTGCTCCAGGCAGAGCACGCCGACCACTTCGCCTTCGATGCGTATGCTGGCGTCGAGCATCGAGCAGATATCCAGCGGCTGCAGGTAGCTGGCGGCCAGTTCGCAGGTGCGCGGATCGTGCTGGGCGTCGTGCGCGTCGATGGCGCGGCCGCTGTGCAGTGCTTGCAGGTACTGCGGGAAATTACGTGCGTTTATCGACGGTAGTTGTTCGTGGCGGTCCAGGTCGCGGCGGTACAGCGACACGGAATCCAGGTGATGACTGCCCAGCTTCCAGATGCCGGCGCGAGCGACACCGTAGACCTCGCAGGCGGCCTGGGTGATCAGTTCGGCCGCTTCCTGCTGAGGGTCGCTGGAGGTGTAGCGCTGGCGCGCCAGACGCACGATCAGCTGCTGCTGGGTACGTGAGCGGGCGAGGTGTTGCAGGTGGTCATTCTGGGTGCGCTGATATTGCTGCAGCGAGCTGCGCAGTTGCTGATTCTGCGTGTACAGCTCCTGTTCGGCAGGGGCGAACTGATCGAGGCTCTCGTCCGCTACCAGCAGATAGCCGCGCAGCAACTGGCGGTTGCGCTGTTTGAAGGGTTCGCCCATCTCCAGCAGGGTCAGAGCACCTTGCGGGGTATGTAGGGTGTAGCGCACCAGGTAATGCGGGCCTTGCAGCAGTTGCTGCTGGATGGCGTCGTGCAGGCGATAGCGCGCCTCGGGCTCCATCAGGCTGGCGTAGGGGGCATCCACCAGCGCGCAGAGATCGCTGGCGCTGATACCTAGCTGGCGTTCGCAGGCCGGGTCGAGAAACAGCAGTGCCCAGCTTGGCTCGTTCAAGCGCTCGAAACGCAGCATGCCGAGCCGCGAGGGCACTGGCAACTGCGTCACAACCTCGGCTGCCGAGCGTGCGCTGGCATCGGGATGGCTTTTCATTGGGCGGCGGGCTTCCAGTATGCTGACCAGGCGAGGCATCCGTTCTCAGTACAGGGCCGCTGCTGCCAGAGGGCGCAGCGGCACGGACGGAGGCTAGGGCTCAGGCCTACTTCACTATAGCGTTCGGCAAGGGTGCATCATGCAAGCGAGACTGACAAGAAAACTCATGGCCATGGTGCTTGGCGGAGCACTTTTTACGGCCATACCCGCGGTTGCCGGCGCCGATGATGCGGCGACGCTGCAGGGTGCCGAGCAGGCTGCTTATCTGGACGGGCTCAAGCGTCTTTATCTGACCGACAACGAGCGCAATGCGTTGCTCGCGCACAGCAATGCATTGCTGGAAACCTACGCCCTGCGCGCGGGTTACCAGGTTGGCCAGGCGCAGCGGCAGGACCTGCTGTATCGCTTCAATGTCGGCAATGCCGGGGAGCTTATCCTGCGTGAGGAGAGTCGTGGCGCGCAGGGCACCGCCATCTCGGTGCGCAATCAGCGTGTTGCGGTGTTCGGTATCGATCCGTTCATCCGCTACGAGTGTCCGACCGGCGGTATCCGCTGTGTGCTGTTCAACCCGGCGGATGGCAGCCCGTTGCTGAGCATCGTGCGTGATCACCAGGGCGCGGGCGAGTTGGCCAAGGCGCTGAGCTTTCTGATTCGCAATGTGCAGAAGGGCTGAGAGGCCTCACACCGCTCTGAAAGAAAGCAAAAAAAACCCCGCCTGAATGGGCGGGGTTGAGGATGCGAGCGTGGCGTGCTCGAAACGATTTACAGCAGGATGGTGCGGATATCGGCCAGCAGCTGCGACAGACGCTGAGTGAAGCGTGCGGCGGCAGCGCCGTTGATCACTCGGTGGTCGTAGGACAGCGACAGCGGCAGCATCAGCTTGGGCTGGAAGGCCTTGCCATCCCACACCGGCTGCATGGTCGCCTTGCTGACACCCAGGATCGCCACTTCCGGCGCGTTGACGATCGGCGTGAAGCCGGTGCCGCCAATGTGGCCGAGGCTGGAGATGGTGAAGCAGGCGCCCTGCATGTCATCAGCCGAAAGCTTCTTGGTGCGCGCTTTCTCCGCCAGGGCGGCGGCCTCAGCCGCGAGCTGCAGCAGGCTCTTCTGATCGACGTTCTTGATCACCGGCACCAGCAGGCCGTCCGGCGTATCGACGGCGAAGCCGATATGCACATACTTCTTGCGGATGATCGCCTTGCCGCTCGGGGCCAGCGAACTGTTGAAGTCCGGCAGCTCCTTGAGCAGGTGGGCGCAGGCCTTGAGCAGCAGCGGCAGTACGGTCAGCTTGACGCCAGCCTTCTCGGCCACGGCCTTCTGTGCGACGCGGAAGGCTTCCAGGTCGGTGATGTCGGCCGAATCGAACTGGGTCACGTGTGGCACATTGAGCCAGCTGCGGTGCAGGTTGGCAGCGCCGACCTGCATCAGGCGGGTCATCGCCACTTCTTCGATTTCGCCGAACTTGCTGAAGTCCACGGTCGGGATCGGTGGGATGCCGGCGCCAGCGGTGGCAGCAGCGGCAGTCGCCTGCGGTGCGGCCTTGGCCTTGTGCATCATCGCCTTGACGTACACCTGCACGTCTTCCTTGAGGATGCGACCTTTCGGGCCGGTACCGGCGATATCTGCCAGTTCCACGCCGAAGTCACGAGCCAGCTGACGCACGGCGGGACCGGCATGCACCTTGGCGCCATCACGCTTGGGCGCGTTGGCGACTTCGGCGGCAGCAGCCGACAGCGAGGCGATGGCGCGTACTTCTGCGGCCACTTCCGGTGCGGCGCCTTCCGGTACGCGGTGCACTTCCTGGCTGGCTTGCGCTGGCGCTGCGGCCGGTGCAGCGCCCGCGACCTTGAGCTTGAGAATCAGGTCACCAGTACCAACTTCGGCGTCCAGCTTGACCAGCACTTCTTCCACCACGCCGGCAGCCGGCGAGGGGATTTCCATGGAGGCCTTGTCGGACTCCAGGGTGATCAGCGACTGGTCGGCTTCGATGCTGTCACCAGCCTTGACCATGACCTCGATGACCTTGACCTTGCCGTCGGTGCCAATGTCCGGCACGTGCACGTCCTGCACCGAAGCAGCAGCCGGGGCGGCGGCAGCGGGAGCAGGTGCGGCGGCAGGCGCAGCAGCAGGTGCAGCGGCTTGAGCCGGCGCAGCACTGGCGGTTGCGCCACCAGCGGTGCGCAGCTTGAGGATCAGGTCGCCGGTGCCGACTTCGGCATCCAGCTTGACCAGCACTTCTTCCACCACGCCGGCAGCCGGCGAGGGGATTTCCATGGAGGCCTTGTCGGACTCCAGGGTGATCAGCGACTGGTCAGCTTCGATTGTGTCGCCGGCCTTGACCATGACTTCGATGACCTTGACCTTGCCGTCAGTGCCAATGTCCGGCACATGCACGTCCTGTACGCTGTTGCTGGTCGCGGCAGGTGCAGGAGCCGCCGCCGGAGCGGCTGCTTTCGGCGCTTCGGCAGGTGCGGCTGCGGCTTTCGGCGCAGGCGCCGCTTGCGCAGCACCTTCGACTTCCAGCACCAGCAGCTCGTCGCCTTCCTTCAGGCGGTCACCGATCTTGACCTTGATTTCCTTGATCACGCCGGCCTTGGGCGAGGGCACTTCCATGGAGGCCTTGTCGGACTCCAGAGTCAGTACGCTCTGGTCGGCTTCGATACGGTCGCCGACCTTTACCAGCAGTTCAATCACCTCGCCTTCACCGCCGAGGTCGGGTACGCGAATCAATTCACTCATCGCTACGCTCCTTAGCAGTCCAGGGGGTTGGCTTTGTCGGCGTCAATACCGAACTTGGCGATGGCGTCAGCCAGCACCTTGGCTTCGATTTCGCCGCGGTCGACCAGGGCTTCCAGGGCGGCGAGCACGACCCAGTTGCGATCCACTTCGAAGAAGTGACGCAACTGCTTGCGGCTGTCGCTGCGGCCGAAGCCGTCGGTGCCCAGGACCTTGTATTCCTTGCTCGGAACCCACTGACGAACCTGCTCGGCGAACAGCTTCATGTAGTCGGTAGAGGCAATGACCGGGCCCTTGCGACCGCTCAGGCACTGCTCGATGTAGGTCTGCTTGGGCTTCTGGCCCGGGTGCAGGCGGTTGCTGCGCTCCACGGCCAGACCGTCGCGACGCAGTTCGTTGAAGCTGGTGACGCTCCACACATCGGCGCCGATGTTGAACTCGTCACGCAGGATCTTCGCTGCTTCGACGACTTCACGCAGGATGGTGCCGGAACCCAGCAGCTGCACGTGGTGTGCGGCTTCCTTCTTGTCTTCCTCGAGCAGGTACATGCCCTTGATGATGCCGTCTTCCACGCCTTGCGGCATGGCCGGCTGCTGGTACGACTCGTTCATCACGGTGATGTAGTAGAAGATGTCCTGCTGCTCTTCGGTCATCTGGCGAATGCCTTCGCGGATGATCACTGCGAGCTCGTAGCCGTAGGTCGGGTCGTAGGTGCGGCAGTTGGGGATGGTCGCTGCCAGCATGTGGCTGTGACCGTCTTCGTGCTGCAGGCCTTCACCGTTGAGGGTGGTACGGCCGGCGGTACCGCCGATCAGGAAGCCACGGGTGCGGCTGTCGCCAGCGGCCCAGGCCAGGTCGCCGATGCGCTGGAAGCCGAACATCGAGTAGAAGATGTAGAACGGCAGCATCGGCTGGTTGTGGTTGGAGTACGAGGTGCCGGCGGCGATGAAGGAACTCATGGCGCCGGCTTCGTTGATGCCTTCCTCGAGGATCTGACCTTTCTTGTCTTCCTTGTAGAACATCACCTGATCTTTATCGACCGGCTCGTACAGCTGGCCCACCGAGGAGTAGATGCCGAGCTGACGGAACATGCCTTCCATACCGAAGGTACGGGCTTCGTCCGGGATGATCGGGACGATGCGCTGGCCGAGTTCCTTGTCCTTGACCAGCTGCGCGAGGATGCGCACGAAAGCCATGGTGGTGGAGATTTCGCGGTCGCCCGAGCCGTCGAGGATGGCCTTGAGGGTATCCAGCGGCGGGGTGGGGATGCTGAAGCTCTGCTGGCGACGCTGCGGTACGAAGCCACCCAGCGCGTTACGGCGCTCGTGCAGGTACTTGTACTCGGGGCTGCCCGGCTCCGGGCGCACGAACGGCAGGTTTTCCAGGTCTTCGTCCTTGACCGGGATGTCGAAGCGGTCGCGGAACTGACGCAGGCTGTCGACATCGACCTTCTTGGTGTTGTGCGCGGTGTTCTTCGCTTCACCGGCGCCGGTACCGTAGCCCTTGATGGTCTTGGCCAGGATCACGGTCGGCTGGCCGCCGTGGTTCACGGCCTGGTGGTAGGCTGCGTAGACCTTGTACGGGTCGTGGCCGCCACGGTTGAGCTTCCAGATCTCGTCGTCGGAGAGATCCTTGACCATCTCCTTGAGCTCCGGGGTGTTGAAGAAGTTTTCGCGCACGTAGGCGCCGTCTTTGGCCTTGTAGTTCTGGTATTCACCGTCGACCACTTCGTCCATGCGACGCTGCAGGGCGCCGTCCTTGTCCTTGGCGAACAGCGGATCCCAGAAGCGACCCCAAACGACCTTGTTGACGTTCCACTGGGCACCGCGGAACACGCCTTCGAGTTCCTGGATGATCTTGCCGTTGCCGCGTACCGGGCCGTCGAGGCGTTGCAGGTTGCAGTTGATGACGAAGATCAGGTTGTCCAGCTTCTCGCGGCCAGCCAGGGAGATGGCACCGAGGGATTCCGGCTCGTCGCACTCGCCGTCGCCCATGAAGCACCAGACCTTCTGCTTGCCGGCCGGGATGAAGCCGCGCGCTTCCAGGTACTTCATGAAGCGGGCCTGGTAGATCGCCTGGATCGGGCCGAGGCCCATGGACACGGTGGGGAACTGCCAGAAGTCCGGCATCAGCCAGGGGTGCGGGTAGGACGACAGACCTTTGCCATCCACTTCACGGCGGAAGTTCTTCATCTGGTCTTCGCTGATGCGGCCTTCCATGAAGGCGCGGGCGTAGACGCCAGGGCTGGCGTGGCCCTGATAGAACACCAGGTCGCCGCCGTGTTCGTCGGTCGGGGCCTGGAAGAAGTAGTTGAAACCGATGTCATACAGCGTCGCGGAGGAGGCGAAGCTGGAAATGTGGCCGCCCAGATCCGGGTCGTCCAGGTTGGTGCGCATCACCATGGCCAGGGCGTTCCAGCGCACCAGCGAGCGAATGCGGCGTTCCATGAACAGGTCGCCGGGCATGCGAGCTTCATGGGTTACCGGGATGCTGTTGCGGTAAGGCGTGGTGATCGCGTAGGGCAGTTGCGCACCGCTACGGGTGGCCAGCTCGCCCAGGCGGGTCATCAGGTAATGGGCACGGTCTTCACCCTCACGGTCGAGGACGGATTCAAGGGCGTCCAGCCATTCCTGGGTTTCGATCGGATCGAGGTCTTGCATGGCTTGCTCCAGGGCGGAAAGGCTTCCAGAATCGGAGGCCAGTTGGGTCTCACCGGCTTTTTGGGCGGGCGAGTTGAAATTCTTGGATTTACCGGGGGTAGGACCGGCCGCTTGTAGTTTTACTACATTTCGACGACGGATTCAGCCCTCTGGATACAATTCTTTCGTAGTAAAACTACAATCCGCGGCACCGCCGGCCGCGCGTGCCCCGCTGGAGCGGGGCTGCGGGCGATTGCACCGTGCGTCCGGCAGTCCGCCAAAAGGATAGACCATGAGCCTGCCGTTGCTGGTCGAGTTGCCCCCTTCTCTTGTCTCTCTGGCCGAACGCGCCGAACAGTCACTGCAAACCGCTTTGGCCGAACATCAAGCTCTGGCTGAACATGTCGCCGCCTGGCCGCAAGAACGCCGCAATGTCTGGCGGCAGGTGTCGGCGCTGAGCGATTTCGTCGCCGAGCAGGCTCAGCGTGATCCACAGATGTTCGTCGCGCTGGCGGAGTCCGGTGAGCTGGAGCGCAGCCTGACATCGGGCGAGCTGCGCCAGCAACTGGAGGCGCAGTTGGCCGAGTGTGCCGATGAGGATGCCTTGGGACGCTGCCTGCGGCGTTTTCGCAATCGCCAGCAACTGCGCATCATCTGGCGCGACTTCAGTCGCCAGGCGGCGCTCGGTGAAACCTGTCGCGATCTGTCCGATCTCGCCGATGCCTGCATCGATCTGGCCTATCACTGGCTGTACCCGCGCCATTGCGCGCAGTTCGGTACGCCGGTGGGGCGGCGCAGCGGCCAGCCGCAGCACATGGTCATCCTCGGTATGGGCAAGCTCGGTGCGCACGAACTCAACCTGTCTTCGGACATCGACCTGATCTTCGGCTATCCCGAAGGTGGCGAGACCGAGGGTGTGAAGCGCCCGCTGGATAATCAGGAGTTCTTCATCCGTCTGGGGCAGAAGCTGATCAAGGCGCTGGATGCGATCACCGTCGACGGCTTCGTGTTCCGCACCGACATGCGCCTGCGCCCATATGGCTCGAGCGGCGCGCTGGTGTTCAGCTTCAATGCGCTGGAGCAGTACTACCAGGACCAGGGCCGTGACTGGGAGCGCTACGCCATGATCAAGGCGCGCGTGGTGGGGGGCGATCAGGCCGCGGGTGCCGAACTGCTGGAGATGCTGCGCCCCTTCGTCTATCGCCGCTACCTGGATTTCTCCGCCATCGAGGCGCTGCGCGCGATGAAGCTGCTGATCCAGCAGGAAGTGCGGCGCAAGGGCATGAGCGAGAACATCAAGCTCGGCGCCGGCGGCATTCGCGAGATCGAGTTCATCGCCCAGGCCTTCCAGCTGATTCACGGCGGGCGCGACCTCAGCCTGCAGCAGCGGCCGCTGCTCAAGGTACTGACCACGCTGGAGGGGCAGGGTTATCTGCCGCCTGCCGTGGTTGCGGAGATGAAGGAAGGCTACGAGTTCTTGCGTTATGCCGAGCATGCTCTGCAGGGCATCGGTGATCGGCAGACGCAGATGCTGCCGGCCGACCCGCAGGATCAGGCGCGTGTGGCGGCGATCATGGGTTTCGCTGACTGGGCGAGTTTTCATGAGCGCCTGATGCACTGGCGTGGCCGCATCGAATGGCATTTCCAGCAGGTGATCGCCGATCCTGACGAAGATGAGTCGGATGCTGGCGAGGCCTGCGTTGGCGCCGAGTGGCTGCCTTTATGGCAAGGGGCACTGGACGACGAGGCTGCCGCGCTGCAGCTGCAGGAGGCGGGCTTCATCGAGCCAGACGCAGCCTGTCGGCGTCTGGGGGATCTGCGCAACGGGCCGCAGGTGCGCGCCATGCAGCGCCTCGGTCGTGAGCGTCTGGATGCTTTCATTCCAAGGCTGCTGGCGCAGGCCGTCGAGCACGACAAGCCGGATCTGGTGCTGGAGCGGGTGCTGCCGCTGGTGGAGAAGGTCGCACGGCGTTCGGCCTACCTGGTGCTTTTGAGCGAAAACCCAGGCGCGCTAGAGCGTCTGATCACTCTCTGTGCCGCCAGTCCCTGGATTGCCGAGCAGATCGCCCGCTATCCGCTGTTGCTCGATGAGCTGCTCAACGAAGGACGGCTGTATTCACCGCCGCTGGCGCCGGAGCTGGCCGCCGAGCTGCGCGAACGGCTGATCCGTATTCCCGAGGAGGATCTGGAGCAGCAGATGGAGGCGCTGCGCCACTTCAAGCTGGCCCACAGTCTGCGCGTGGCTGCGTCGGAAATCGCTGGTACGCTGCCCCTGATGAAGGTGTCGGACTACCTGACCTGGCTGGCCGAGGCAATTCTCGATCAGGTGCTGGCGCTGGCCTGGCAGCATACGGTGCAGCGTCATGGTCGCCCGCAGCGTGCCGATGGCACGCTGTGCGACCCGGACTTCATCATCGTCGGTTATGGCAAGGTCGGTGGCCTGGAATTCGGCCATGGCTCGGACCTGGATCTGGTGTTCATTCATGACGGCGACCCGCAGGCCGAGACCGACGGCGCCAAGCCCATCGATGGCGCGCAGTTCTTCACCCGTCTGGGCCAGCGCATCATTCACCTGCTGACCACCCAGACCACCTCCGGCGCGCTCTACGAGGTGGACATGCGCCTGCGACCATCGGGCGCAGCCGGGCTTCTGGTCAGCTCGCTCGGCGCCTTCCAGCGCTATCAGGAAAACGAGGCCTGGACCTGGGAGCACCAGGCGCTGGTGCGCGCACGGGTGCTGGTGGGATGTTCACGCCTGGCCGGCGAATTCGCTCGCGTGCGCGCCGAGGTGCTCGGTCGTCAGCGCGATATCGGGGCACTGCGCGTCGAGGTCAGCGAGATGCGCGCGAAGATGCGCGACAACCTTGGCAACAAAAATACCGCAGCCGGAACGGCGCCGAATGCCTTCGAGGCCACGTCTTCCTTCGATCTGAAGCAGGACGCCGGTGGTATCGTCGATATCGAATTTATGGTGCAATACGCGGCTCTGGCCTGGTCGTGGCAACACCCGCAGCTACTCGAGTTCACCGATAACATCCGCATTCTGGAAGGTCTGGAGCGGGTCGGTCTGATGAGCGCCGAGGATGCGGCATTGCTGCGTGAGGTCTACAAGATCTATCGCTCGGCTGCCCATCGCCAGGCGCTGCAGAAGCAGCCTGGGGTGGTGCCGGGTGATCAGTTCCAGGATGAGCGCCGCGCCGTGATGCGCCTGTGGCGTGAGCTGGGGCTTGAGTTGAACAATGGGGCCTGAGGCCCCACCTACTGATCGAACCGTGAAGCGAATTTGAGGAGCAGGCAAGATGTCGATGTCCGACCGTGATGGCGTGATCTGGTACGACGGCAAACTGGTGCCGTGGCGCGAAGCCAACACCCATGTGCTGACCCATACCCTGCACTACGGCATGGGCGTGTTCGAGGGCGTGCGCGCCTACAACACCCCGGACGGCACCGCGATCTTCCGCCTGCAGGCGCACACCGACCGCCTGTTCGATTCGGCGCACATCTTCAATATGCAGATCCCTTTCAGCAAGGAAGAGATCAACGAAGCGCAGCGTGCCGCCGTGCGTGAAAATGGTCTGGAAAGCGCCTACCTGCGCCCGATGGTGTTCTTCGGCAGCGAAGGCATGGGCCTGCGCGCCGCTGGCCTGAAGGTGCATGTGGTCGTCGCCGCCTGGCACTGGGGCGCCTACATGGGCGAAGAGGCGCTGGAAGCCGGCATCAAGGTGCGCACCAGCTCCTACACCCGCCACCACGTCAACATCGCCATGACCCGTGCCAAGGCCAACGGTAACTACATCAACTCGATGCTGGCCCTGCAGGAAGCCATCTCTGGCGGTGCCGACGAGGCCATGCTGCTAGATCCGGAAGGCTACGTGGCCGAAGGCTCGGGCGAGAACATCTTCCTGGTCAAGGACGGTGTGGTGTACACCCCGGAAGTGACCTCCTGTCTCAGCGGCATCACGCGCAGCACCATCCTGACCCTGGCTGAAGAACACGGCATCAAGGTGGTGGAGAAACGCATCACCCGTGATGAGGTGTACATCGCCGACGAGGCCTTCTTCACCGGCACTGCCGCTGAAGTCACGCCTATTCGTGAAGTGGATGGTCGCAAGATTGGTGCCGGCCGCCGTGGTCCGGTTACCGAGAAGCTGCAGAAAGCCTACTTCGACCTGGTCACCGGCAAAACCGGTGGCCACGCCGAATGGCGTACGCTGGTCAAGTAAGCGATTGCTCGAAGGCTCGACGGGGAGGCCTCAAGAGTCCGCCGGTAATCTTGCGAGTTAGCGTCAGGCTAGGCGCAACAGGGGCGAGGGCGTGAGTTTACTGCGGTAAATGAACGCCCAAGACCCTTTTGCAACGACGCATGACCGACGCGCAGCTGATTGCAGGCGGGCTCTGAGCCTCCCCGGTCGTTTCTGGAAAAGATATGAAGATACTTATCGTTGGGCCAAGCTGGGTAGGCGACATGGTGATGGCGCAGACGCTGTTCCAGTGTCTGAAACAGCGCCATCCCGAGTGCGAGATCGATGTGCTGGCGCCGGACTGGAGCCGGCCGATCCTCGATCGTATGCCTGAGGTGCGCGCCGCGCTGAGCCTGCCGCTGGGCCACGGCGTGCTCGACCTGGCCACGCGCCGGCGCATCGGCAAGTCGCTGGTCGGTCAGTACGACCAGGCGATCCTGCTGCCCAACTCGCTCAAGTCCGCCTTGGTGCCCTGGTTCGCCGGCATCCCCAAGCGCACCGGCTGGAAGGGCGAGATGCGCTATGGCTTGCTCAACGATATTCGTACGCTGGACAAGGACAGCTATCCGCTGATGATCGAGCGCTTCATGGCGCTGGCCTATGAGCCCGGCGCTGCGTTGTCGCAGCCCTATCCACAGCCACGTCTGGTGATCGATGAAGCCAGTCGTGATGCCGCGCTGGCCAAGTTCGAACTGCAGCTGGATCGCCCAGTGCTGGCGCTGTGTCCCGGCGCCGAATTCGGCGAGGCCAAACGCTGGCCGGCCGAGCACTATGCCAAGGTGGCCGAGATCAAGATTCGCGAGGGCTGGCAGGTCTGGCTGTTTGGCTCGAAGAACGACCATGCCGGCGGCGAAGATATTCGCATGCGCCTGATTCCGGGGCTGCGTGAGGAAGTCAGCAACCTGTCCGGGCAGACCAGCCTGGCCGAGGCCATCGACCTGATGTCGGCGGCCACTGCGGTGGTGTCCAACGACTCCGGGCTGATGCACGTGGCAGCGGCGCTGAACCGTCCGCTGGTGGCGGTCTACGGCTCCACCTCGCCAGGTTTCACCCCGCCGTTGGCCGATCGCGTCGAGATCGTTCGCCTGGGGTTGGAGTGCAGCCCCTGCTTCGATCGAACCTGCCGTTTTGGTCACTACAACTGCCTGCGCGAACTCAAGCCGCGCCCGGTGATCGAGGCACTGGATCGGCTGGTCGGCGAAACCTTGACCCTGGTCGAGGGCGACTGATTTGCGGGTACTGATCATCAAGACCTCTTCGCTGGGCGACGTGGTGCATACCCTGCCGGCGTTGACCGATGCCGCCCGCGCCATTCCTGGTATCCGCTTCGACTGGGTGGTGGAGGAAGGCTTCGCCGAGATTCCCGCCTGGCATCCAGCCGTGTCCCAGGTGATCCCGGTGGCCATTCGCCGCTGGCGCAAGCATCCGCTGCGCACCTGGCGTAGCGGCGAATGGGCACGCTTCAAGCGGCGTCTGCGCGAGACCCGCTATGACCTGGTGATCGATGCCCAGGGCTTGCTCAAAAGCGCCTGGCTGACCCGTTATGTGTCGGCACCGGTAGCGGGGCTGGATCGCGACTCGGCGCGTGAGCCGCTGGCCAGTCGCTTCTACGACCGCCGCTTCGCGGTGGCCAAGGATCAGCATGCCCTGGAGCGTGTGCGCCAGCTGTTCGCCAAGGCACTCGGTTATACGCTGCCGTCCGGCAGCGGTGACTACGGCCTCAACCGTGCGGCGATGATGGATGCCGCCGCGCAGCCGTATCTGGTGTTCCTGCATGGCACCACCTGGGCCAGCAAGCACTGGCCGGAAGCCGACTGGCGTGCGCTGGCTGAACGCATGGACGAGCTGGGCTGGGCCGTGCGTCTGCCTTGGGGCAACGAGACGGAAAAGGCGCGTGCCGAGCGTATCGTCAGCGGTCTTCAGCATGCGGCGGTACTGCCAAAGCTCAATCTGGCCGGTGTGGCCAAGGTGATCGCCGGTGCCAGCGCCTGCGTCTCCGTCGACACCGGGCTTGGCCATCTGGCTGCTGCACTGGATGTACCCAATATTTCTTTGTATGGCCCGACGTTGCCCGGCAAGGTGGGTGCCTACGGTCGTAGCCAGATTCACCTGTGTGCCAGCGGCCCGAACGCCGGCAGCGGTGATCGTGACCAGCCCTGCTTCGACGGCCTCGGCGCCGAGCGCGTCGGCCTGGAACTGGAGGCGCTGCTGCTCGCGCCTCCCGGCACCCTTTAAGGAGCGGCTATGCAACTGGCCTTCGTTCTCTACAAATATTTCCCCTTCGGCGGGCTGCAGCGCGACTTCATGCGTATCGCCCTCGAATGCCAGGCACGTGGCCATGCCATTCGTGTTTACACGCCGATCTGGGAGGGCGAAAACCCCGGCGGTTTCGATGTGCGCGTGGCACCGGTGCGTGCGCTGTTCAATCATCGCCGCAACGAGAAATTCAGCGCCTGGCTGCAGGCTGATTTGAAACGCGACCCGGTCGACCGGGTGATCGGCTTCAACAAGATGCCGGGCCTGGATGTTTATTATGCCGCCGACGGCTGTTTCGAGGACAAGGCGCAGACCCTGCGCAACCCGATCTACCGCCGCTGGGGCCGCTACAAGCACTTCGCCGACTACGAGCGCGCGGTGTTCGCGCCGGAGTCGAAGACCGAGATTCTGATGATCTCCGAGGTGCAGCAGCCGCTATTCATCAAACACTACAAAACCCCGCTGCAGCGTTTCCACCTGCTGCCGCCCGGCATTGCCTTTGACCGCCGCGCGCCGGCCAATGCCGCCGAGATTCGCACCGAGTTCCGTCGCGAGTTCAAGCTGGCCGACGACGACCTGTTGCTGGTGCAGATTGGTTCCGGCTTCAAGACCAAGGGTCTGGATCGCAGTCTCAAGGCGCTGGCCGCGTTGCCGCGCGAGCTGCGCAAGCGCACCCGGCTGATCGCCATCGGCCAGGACGATCCCAAGCCCTTCCTGCTGCAGATCAAGGCGCTGGGTCTGTCCGATCAGGTGCAGATACTCAAGGGGCGCAGCGACATTCCGCGCTTCCTGCTCGGTGCCGATCTACTGATCCATCCGGCTTATAACGAGAACACCGGCACCGTACTGCTGGAGGCGCTGGTATCCGGCTTGCCGGTACTGGTCACCGATGTCTGCGGCTACGCCCACTACATCGCCGATGCCGATTGCGGCCGCGTGCTGCCCAGCCCCTTCGAGCAGAACCATCTCAACCGTACCTTGGCCGATATGCTGGCCGACCCTGAGCGCCGCGCTTTCTGGAGCCGCAACGGCCTGCTCTATGCCGATAGCGCCGACCTGTATTCGATGCCGAAGAAGGCCGCCGACGTGATCCTCGCGGAGAGACGCGCGTGAAGCTGATTCTTGCCGAACCCTTCAAGAGCCTGTGGGCGGGTCGCGATGCCTTTGAGGCCGTCGAGGCGCTGCAGGGCCAGGTCTATCGCGAGTTGGAAGGGCGTCGCACCCTGCGCACCGAGGTCGACGGTCGCGGTTACTTCGTCAAGATCCACCGTGGCATCGGCTGGGGAGAAATCGCCAAGAACCTGCTCACGGCCAAGGCGCCGGTGCTCGGTGCCGCACAGGAGTGGCAGGCGATCGCCCGCCTGACCGAGGTCGGTGTGCCGACCATGACCGCCGTGGCCTACGGCGAGCGCGGCAGCAATCCGGCGCGTCAGCACTCGTTCATCGTCACCGAAGAGCTGGCGCCGACCGTAGATCTGGAGCAGCTCAGCCTCAACTGGGCGCAGCAACCGCCGAAGGCCTCGCTCAAGTGGGCGCTGATCCGCGAAGTGGCGCAGATGACCGGCAACATGCACCGCGCCGGGGTCAACCACCGCGACTGCTATATCTGCCATTTCCTGCTGCACACCGATCGGCCGATTCAGGCCGATGACCTGCGCCTGTCGGTCATCGACCTGCACCGCGCCCAGGTGCGAGACACAGTGCCCCGCCGCTGGCGTGACAAGGACCTGGCCGCTCTGTATTTCTCGGTGCTGGATATCGGCCTGACTCGCCGCGACAAGTTGCGCTTTCTGCGCACCTACTTCCAGCGTCCATTGCGTCAGGTACTGCGCGAGGAAGCGACTCTGCTCGCCTGGCTGGAGCGCAAGGCGGCGAAACTGTATGAGCGTAAACAACGTTATGGAGGTCGACTGTAAATGTCGGGAGAGAAGACATTTATCCGTGCGGGGATGAAAGTGGCGGTGGTGTCGTGCTCGGCTCTGGGAGACACAACCTTGTTTCTACGCCTTGCTTGGCGTCTGCAGGCCGCCGGTGCTCAGGTCACGGTCGTCTCTGCTTCTTTGTCGGCCGTGCGCGAGTATTTACCAGGCCTAGAGATCATTGGAGAGACGCAGCCAGATGTTGCTGCGCTGGCTGAAAGCAATGATCTGGTGATTTGCTACATCGACTGGCTGATCAAGGCGTCTCAAGCCGGAGTTGAACTGTTGTCATTGAGTAACGTTGCTTACTTATCTGGTAAGAAGCTTCCGGCCAGATTTCAGCTCGATCAACGTTCCGTGTTAATTGATGGGGTTCTAATTCCTGCTGCCCACAATGTCATTTGCCGCGATCCGAAAGCTGGAAAAACCATGGTGCAGTGGATCGATCTCTATGCTGAGGAAGTGCTGGGACTTGACCCGGCTACTCCTCTGATGGGGTTTCAATTCCTGCCCGCTGTGGTAGGTGATGCTGGATCTCGTATCGCGATTTTCCCAACGACGCCGCATGCCAAAAAGAATTATTCGAGTCGTGGCTATCGGCGTCTGGCTAGGAGTTTGGTTGCTAAGGGGTGGCAGGTCGAGTTTGTCGGCACTCCTGCCGAAAGGGATGCATTGCAAGCGCAGTATGAGGGTTTCACCGTACATGCTTTCACTGACTTGAAGGGACTGGTGGATTTTCTCTGTAGCTGCTCCATCGTGATCAGCAATGATTCGGGTGGTGGACATTTGGGTTCGTTATTGGGGCTGCGAACCTTCACCATCACTCGACGTCGTTTGGACTTTACTTGGCGGCCTGGTTTCAATTCTCTCAATAGGGTTATTAATCCGCTGTTCACCTTCAAGTGGATGGGAAAAACTGTTTGGCGACCGTTTATTCCGTTGAGCCGCGTTCTGCGGGAAATTCCCACGCTGGTGAGGCGATAACCATGTCAGCTTGGAAGCATGAGGTTGATGGCGATCCGCTGTTTTTGAGCGCTTTTGATAGCTTGGAAGCGGTTTTTCTGCTCGAAGGTGAGCGCCTGACCTCTGATCCATTGTCCGAGGTCGTTCGAGTAGAAATTTCCGGTGTTCGCTACTACGTCAAGCGTTACTGGGGAGCGGGGAAGGGACTGCGTCACTATATTGGGCGCCCGCGAGTCAAGGCGGAGTGGCAGAACCTCAAGTTGTTCGCCAAATGGGGTATTCCGACCGCGCCTATCGTAGCGCATGGGCTGGAGCGACGAGGCGGAGCATTTATACGCGGGGCTTTAGTGACGCGTGAGCTGGAAAACACACGTGATATGGCTGAGATGGCCAGTCATGGAGATGCTCGGCTTGCCAATCCACACTGGGTTGCAGGTATCAGTCAGCAATTGGCGCAGCACACCCGTACCTTGCATGACCATCATTTCACCCACAATGATTTGAAGTGGCGCAACCTGCTGGTTAACGAGGCGGGAAAGCTGTTTTTTATCGATTGCCCTACCGGCAGCTTCTGGTGGGGGCCGCTGTTGCATTACCGCATCATCAAAGATCTAGCCTGTCTGGACAAAGTGGCCAAGCGGGTGCTTTCACGCACGCAGCGGTTGCGCTTTTATCTGCAGTATCGTGGCCGTGTTCGGTTGAGTCAGAGTGACAAGCAGCGTGTGCGACGTATCCTGAAATTCTTCGAGGGCAGGGAGTGACCGATTTTATTGCGGCGCATGATCGTGCATTGCTGGAGCGTCACGGTCTGGCCAGCTTCGACGCACTGTGGGCCCTGCAGTTGGAGGCGGTGGATGAGCCCAACACCGAGCGTGGTGGTTGGAGTAGTGTCTATCGGCTTGAGCTGGATAACGCTGCCTATTACCTCAAGCGGCAGAGCAATCACTTGACGCGTAGTCTGCTCCGTCCGCTTGGTGAGCCTACCTTCGCTCGCGAGTTTCGCAATATCCAACGCTACTCTGTGTTGGGCATTCCTTCACTGCAGGCAGCGTTATTCGCACAGCGCCGTTTCTCTGGCGAGCAGCGTGCCGTGCTGCTGACCCGTGCGCTGGATGGTTGGCAGGATCTCGAACACTGGTTGATGCAGTGGCCAGGATTGGGAGAGGTACATCGATCCGGCATTCTCCGTGCGTGTGGCGAGCTAGCGCGCTGCCTGCACCAGGCAGGGCAGGTACACGGCTGCTTTTACCCCAAGCACATTTTTCTGCGCGAAGGCGCTGCGGGTTTTCAGGCGCAACTGATCGACCTGGAAAAAACTCGTCCTTTGCTATTTGGTAAGCGTGATCGGATCAAAGATCTAGAGCCGTTGCTGCGTCGGGCCGGAGTCTGGAAAGCAGCAGATATACGTAAGTTACTGGCAGCCTATCTCGGTAGCGAAGTGGGGCTGGAGCACTGGTTTGCACTATTGGGCGCGCGTCGATCACATAAGGAGTCGCGCTGATGCAACTGGAGCAACTTTCTCATGCGGGGCGGGCTCCCTCGCTACCGCTAACGCTGCAGCTGGACGGTGACGCATTGCAGCTGGAGTCTCTACTACGTGTATTGCCGGGGCAGCGTTACGTTGGCCTGGCGCGCTGGCGCGGTCGTTCGGTGCTGGCCAAGTTGCTGGTAGGGGCGAAGGCAGAGCGTCATTTTCAGCGTGAGCTGAGAGGCGCGCGCCTTCTGGTCGAGCAGAACCTCCTCTCGCCGGCATTGCTATCCGAGGGTTTCATTGATGGGGTAGGTGGTTGGCTGCTGTTCGAATACCTGGAAAAGGCCGAGAGTCTTTGGCAGGCCTGGCGGAACGTCGAGCGTTTACCGCTACTGGCTGATGCCCAGCAGGCAGTACTAGGCGAGGCTCTAGCAGTTATCGGACATATGCACTCGCGGGGTCTTTGGCAGGCTGATCTGCACCTGGACAACCTGTTGCGGCAGGACGGCGAGTTGTTTCTTATCGATGGGGGAGGTGTGCAGGTCGAACAGGCGGGACAGCCGCTGTCGCGTGCACGGGTGTTGCAAAACCTTGGTGTGTTCTTTGCTCAGTTACCAGCGGAGTTAGATCCCTTTATCGAAGAGTTGCTGATCCACTACCTGCTGGCCAATGGTGAGCATGCACTGCCGCTGGAAGCGCTGCTGGTCGAAGTGAGTAAAGTGAGACGCTGGCGGCTGCGCGATTATCTGAGCAAGGTCGCGCGCGATTGCAGCCTGTTTTCCGCGAGTATTGGGGCCTTTGGCCTGCGTGTGGTGCGCCGCGAGTGCGCAGCAAGCCTGGAGCCCATACTGGAGGCTCCGGATGTTGCGCTGGCGAGCGGACAGGCTTTGAAACTTGGAGGCAGTGCTACGGTTGCGCATGTCGAGCTCGAGGGCCGTCCGCTGGTGGTCAAACGCTACAACGTGAAGAACTGGCTGCACTGGCTCAAGCGCTTCTGGCGCCCGAGTCGCGCCTGGCACAGCTGGCGTGAGGGTAATCGCCTGCAACTGCTTGGCATCGCCACGCCAACGCCGCTGGCCGTGCTCGAGCGGCGCTGGTGCTGGCTACGCGGTCGCGCTTACCTGATTACCGACTATTGCGGCGGGCAGGATATAATCGCGCGTTTCGAGGCATACACGCAGGCTACGCCACCGGAAAACGAACTGCTGGCGCTTGATCGCCTTTTCGCTGCCTTGCTGCGCGAACGCATCAGCCACGGTGATTTCAAGGGGCACAATCTGTTTTGGGATGATGCGCTGGACACCTGGTCGCTGATCGATCTGGATGCCATGCGGCAGCATCGCAGCACGCGCAGCTTCGCCAGGGCCTATGCCCGCGATCGCGCACGTTTTCTGCGCAACTGGCCGGCGGACTCTACCCTGCACCAGTTGCTCAACCAACGTTTACCGCAGGTGCCTGGCACCTGCCCGAATTAGAGGCTCAAACCTGTGGCACTGACCATTCTCGGCCTGTCCGGCGCCCTCAGTCACGATCCGTCCGCTGCGCTGTACATCGACGGCAAGCTGATCGCGGCGGTGGAAGAGGAGCGCTTCGTGCGCGACAAGCACGCGAAGAACCGCATGCCCTACGAATCGGCCAAGTTCTGCCTGGAACAAGCCGGGATCAAACCGTCCGACGTCGACGTGGTGGCGATTCCCTTTGCTCCCATCAGCATCTTCGAGAAGGCCCGCTGGCAGTATGCCAAGCGTTACGCCTATGCGCCTGATCGTGCCCTCGATGCCATCCTGTTCGGCAACCGCCGTTACAAACGCTACAAGAAGCGTATCGAGTGGTGCCTGGTGCAGCTCGGTTTCGACCTGAAGAAGGTCAAGATCGAGCCGGTCGAGCATCACCTGGCCCACGCTTCCAGCGCATACCACTGTTCGGGCTTCCAGGAGAAGACCGCGATCCTCGGCATCGATGGCAAGGGCGAGTATGCCACCACCTTCTTCGGCTACGGCGAGAACGGCAAGATCCACAAGATCAAGGAGTTCTACGACCCGGATTCGCTCGGTGGCCTCTACGGTGCGATCACCGAGTATCTGGGTTTCGAGATGCTCGATGGCGAGTTCAAGGTCATGGGCATGGCACCCTACGGTGACGCCGCCAAGTACGATTTCTCGCGTCTGGCCAAGTTCGAGAACGGCGAGCTGATCATCAATACCGAGTACGCCAACGTCATCGGTTTCCGTCGCTACAAAGAGAAGGGCAAGGGCTACTACTTTTCGCCCAAGCTGATCGAATGGCTCGGCCCGAAGCGCGAGGGTGACATCGCCGATGACCCCTATATCCATTACGCGGCCAGCATGCAGGCGCTGTTCGAGAAGCTGGCGCTGCAGATGATGGAGTACTACCTCGGCGACATCCTCAAGGAAGCCGGCAAGATCGCCTTCGCCGGTGGCTGCGCGCTGAACGTCAAGCTGAACCAGAAGATCATCGCCCGCGATGACGTCAAGGAACTGTTCGTGCAGCCGGCCTCTGGCGACGCCGGCACCGCCGTTGGTGCTGCTGCCTACGTCTCGCACAAGCGCGGCGTACCGGTGGAGAAGATGGAGCACGTCTACCTCGGCCCCTCGTACAGCAACGAGGAGGTCATCGCCGCCTGCGCCAAGCACCCGAACAAGCCGGTGTTCAAGCGCATCGACAATACCCCCGAGCGCATCGCCAAGATCATGGTCGACGGCAACCCCGTGGCCTGGTTCCAAGGACGTATGGAGTTTGGTCCGCGCGCCCTCGGTGGTCGCTCGATCATCGGTTGCCCGAGTATTCCGGGCGTGGCTGATCGCATCAACGAGCAGATCAAATTCCGTGAGCGCTGGAGACCCTTCTGCCCGTCGATGCTAGATACTGTGGCAGCGAAGATGCTCAAGGTCGACCACCCGAGCCCGTTCATGACCTTCACCTTCGAGGTGAACGAGGAGTGGAAGGAGCGCGTCAGCGAAGTGGTACATGAAGACGGCACCTCGCGCGCCCAGGTACTGGAGCGTCAATACAACCCGCGCTGGTATGACCTGATGCTGGAGTTGGAGAAGCTCACCGGCAACGGCGTGTCGCTGAACACCTCGCTAAACCGTCGCGGCGAGCCGATGATCTGCTCGCCGACCGACGCGCTGAACATGTTCTACGGTTCGGACCTGCAGTACCTGATCATGGAAGACGTGCTCGTGGTCAAGGACGGCAAGGATTGGTATGACAACGTCTGAACAGGCTGCTGACCAGCGGCAGCGCTGGGTTCTGCAGTTCTGCCATGGTTATGACGGTCCATTTTTGGACTGTGCACGACAGTACGCCGCCCTGTTCGCTGATACAGGCTACAAGGTGTGTACTGTCTATCTGACAGGAAAACCGAGTGAAATCGTCCGGCTTGGCTCAGCTTCGGACGAGGTGATTTTCCTTGATTACACGAGTGCTGATGTACGGGGTCTCAAGCTTGCGGCGATCCGAGATATGCGTCGCTTGGTTGCCACGCGTAATTTCAAGCTGTGTATTGCCCACCGAGGTAAGCCGATTTATGTCGCGTTGTTGGGCAGCACCCTGCCAGTGATTGGTGTACACCATGCGTTTGGCGACTATCAGCGCTTCTCGCGTAGGCTGTTCGCCAGCCTTTTCAAAGCACGCCTGTGGTTGTTAGGCGTTTCCGATGCTGTGCGTGATGACATTCGTGCCAGTCTACCGGGCTGGGATGCGTCGCGTATTTCTACGCTATATAACCGTCTGGATATCGAGGCTGTTCAAGCCCAGCTTCATGACCGCGACTTCGCTCGCGAAGTGTTGAAATTGCCGGCTGGTGCTTGGGTCGTAGGCAATGTTGGCCGCCTGCATCCGGATAAGGATCAAGCGACCTTGATTCGTGGTTTCGCTCAGGCTTTGCCTGGATTGCCTGCCGGCAGTTTGCTGGCAATCATGGGTAGCGGTCGGCTAGAGAAGACTTTAAAAGAGCTAGCTGCCGAGCTGGGTATTGAGCAGCAAGTTCGTTTTCTCGGTCAGGTTACCAACGGCCGGCGTTATCTCCGTGCGTTTGATTGTTTCGCTCTGACCTCTGATCACGAGCCTTTCGGCATGGTGCTGGTTGAGGCTATGGCCGCTGGCCTACCGCTTATTTGTACGGATTGTGGTGGTGGTCGTGAGGTCGTCGATGGTGTCGGTGAGTTATTCCCATTGGGGGATACGGATGGTTTGGCTTTGGCACTGCAGCGTGTCGCCAGGCTTGACGGAATAGCCCGTGCTGCATGCGCTGCACGTATGACTCAGCGTCTGCAGGAGCATTTTTCCGACCAGGCTGCGTTTAAGGCGTTCTGGAGTCTGCCGTGGCCGGTGCTCATGCGATTGCGTGATTGAGTCGAGACGAAAAGCGATGGTTTTGCTCTGACCCTGGTGCTTCATGCATCATTCGAGGCCCATGTCGATTTTGGGCTGTTAAGTGGGACGCGGTTGATTGCATTGAGTTCGCTTCGGCCCTTTATCGTGATGATGATCGGCTACATGCTCTGAGTGAGAACGATTTTTTCAATTTCTGTGGCTGTTTTGTATCCGCTCTAATAGAGCACTCGAGCGGCTTTTCAAATTGGTTCACTGATTCATACGCTTGAGATCAAGCGTCAATAGCTCTTAGGGAAGTCCTATTGAAAGTCCTGTTCCTGGTGCAGAAAGAGCAGCGCGCGATTCTAGATCGCCTGTACGACGGTATCGCTGCGCAGTGCGAGTGCGATATTCGCTGGTTGAGCAGCGACGAGCAGGCCGATCTGCGGGGTTATTTTCACAAGCACGTAGATACTGCGCGCTATGATCGCATCCTGTTTTTCCTGCGCTTCAAGAAGGAAATGCGTCAGTGGCGTTTCATTCGTACCGTGCCGAATCTGGTGATTTTGGAGCACGACGCGTACCAGAATTACATTCCCTGCAAATACACCGGTCTGTTCAGTGCGCACTATCGGCGCATGCCTTGGGTGCGGATCATTAGTTCGGGCGCGGATGTGGCCAAGCGTCTGCAAGACGAAGGATTCGATGCCGTATTTGTACCCAAGGGCTACGATCAGACGCTGCTTTCCTACCGGGAGCGAGAGCGGGACATCGAGCTGGCGTTCGTCGGCAGCACCAAGAGTGTCGCCTACTCAGGGCGTAAAGCGCTGCTGGACGAGCTGGGGCAGGTTGAGAACCTCCTGGTGACCAAGACCCGCTCGGGCGAAGAGTACTGCGAGACCTTGAATCGAATCCGCTTCTTCGTCAGTGCAGACGTCGGTATGGGGGAGTACATGATCAAGAATTTCGAGGCCATGGCCTGTGGCTGTGTTTTGTTGGCCTACGATCAAGGAGACAGGGAAAACTCTGCGCTGGGATTTCGAGATATGGAGAATCTTGTGCTCTATCGTGACGTTGCAGAGTTGCGTGAGAAGTTGTCTCTGCTGCGTAACGATCCTCAGTTGGCCGCACGTATTGCTGACGCGGGAAGGTTGCTCGCTGAGCGGCAATACAGTTTTCAGATGATCGGCCAGAAGATCGTTGAGGCGATGGCGCTGCCGTTGCGGGCATCCACATTAAGTAAGGGTTGGTTCTCTTGGTTCAGGTAAAAGCAAGAGGTTTTGTTGCCTCGGTTCTTTTTTATGTTTTGAGTGGCGTCTCGGTTTATGAGTGATAATCCCAAACACGACGATTTAACCGGGAAGCCCCTGGTTTCGGTGATCATCGCTTCCTATAACCATGCTCCGTACATTGAAGCCAGCATCCGTAGTGTTCTGGCACAGAGCTATCCGAACATCGAGTTGCTGGTTGTTGACGATGGTTCCAAGGACGACAGTGTTGAGCGTATCCGTGTATTGCAGGCGGAGTACGATTTCGATTTCCAGCGGCAGTCCAATCAGGGGCTGAGTCGTACTCTCAACGCCGCTATCGTTCGCGCCAAGGGCTCGATTATCGTGCCCTTTGGTTCTGACGACATCATGCGTCCTGAGCGTATCGCCAAGCAGGTCGCGTATCTGCACGATAAGCCGGAAGTAGGTATCTGCTCGGCAAACATCGATTTTATCGATGCGCAGGGCAATCCATTTCCTGACAGTGAACAGAAGCTACGTCACTTGCCGTTCCGCCGCCTGGACTTCGATGATCTCTTTCTCGATCGCAAACCTGGTCCACAAGCAGCTACGCTCATGTTTCGTCGTGAGGCGCTCGAGGCCGTAGGAGGCTTCGATCCGGATATCCGGCTCGAGGATGTATACATTTGTCTAAAGATCCTTCGGGCAGGCTTTTACATCGATATCTTGGGCGAGGTACTGGCTGACTACCGTAAGCACGAGAGTAATACCTATAAGCATTTACGCTTTATGACTGACAATATGCTCAAGACCTATGCCTGTTTCTCTGATCATCCAAGTTACGAGGCGGTGACACGGCGTTATCTGGTTTCTATGTTTCTCAAAGCATCAAATCGCGACAAGCCCCTGGCACGTGAGCTGATTCGTCAGATTCCGGTGCGTTACTGGAATGCCAAGGTGGTACGTGGCGCATTGCGCCTTCTGTTTGCCTGACTCAAGGGTGTTTAGCGGTTGCTTTCTGATACGGGCAACCGCTTCAGTGATCGGTTTAGGGGGAAGTTTCATTGGCGGGCTGGCGAGAGCGGATTTACAACGGCTATGTGGGCTACTGGGCGCCTCTTGCGCTTCTGGCGTTTCTGACCGGAATGTTCTGGATCGGTGATCGCTCGCTCTACCACAAGCTTTATTACGCCACGTTGGCATTGCCGACGCTGTTGGTCGCGCTAGTATCGCCAGTGCGTTTTCTGCATCAGTTGCGTCAGCCCTATCTGGTTCTTTTCTTGGTTTTTTCGTTGTATGTGATGCTTTCGTTGTCTTGGTCTCCCGAGCAGAATTACTCCAAGCTCAAGCAGCCGCTCTATGTGCTGATGTTGTTGCTAGCTGTGGGGGCGATGGCGGAACACGATATGCGCCGGCTGGTGCAGTGCGTCGCACTGGCTGCCGTTTTTGCAAGCCTCTTTGCTCTGATCACCATGCTCATGTATGGCATGGATGAGAACAGGCCTGAGCGCCTGGAGGGCATGGGGGCACTATACAATCCTTTGCTGACCACGCACGTGTATGGTTTTTTCACGGTGATGGTGATGGGGGCGTTGGTTACCAGTCGGCGGTACTTCGCTGTAAAGCTGTCGATGTTCGTTGTGTTGCTTTGCTTGCTGTTCCTGACCGGGTCGCGTACACCGTTGCTGGCATTGCTGGTCTGTGTGGGTTGGCTGGTGCTTCTGCTGGGAGATCGTCGTGTAATTGTCTTGGCGGCGGTGGTATCGCTGGCGATCATGTTGGGTTTCTGGGGGGTGGATTACAACCCCCTGGAGCGGGGCTTGTCGTATCGTCCGTTCATATGGCAGGACGCTTGGCGTCAGACCTTGCCTGTGTTGTGGCTGGGCCATGGCTATGACGCCTCCATTGATATTTACCTGCCGGACCTTGATTACTTGCTGGCGGATACTCACAACCTGACGCTGGGGGTCATCTACCAGACTGGTCTGGCAGGAGGAGTGATGTGGCTGAGCCTCTATGTCTACGGCTTCTCCCAGGCTTGGCGTTACAGGTCGTCGGGCTTGGTGATCATCAGCTCGGTGTTACTTGTATATGGCTTCATGGCCGGTATGACCGAAGGTAGTGCCTTTATGTCGAGGCCCAAGGAGCATTGGTTCATTATTTGGATACCTATTGCCCTGCATTTTGCTGTCTTGCGCAAAGTTGGCACGGGTATGAAGGGGGCGTCTGCTTGATAGCAGCCCCATCATGGGCCTTTCACGATTTGGTGACGTTGTTTAGGGCTGGCTTACGCGGTTTGCAAGGGTGTCGAAGGGGAAGTCGGCTAGCCCGTTATGCTTGAGGTAGCGCTCGAAGTGGGCAAGATTACGGCGGATCTTGTCCTTGGACAGTGGGCCTGCAAGAAACTGTAGGTCGGCGATATCGATCAGGCCCAGTTGCCCTTCGGGTGTGCGAACGATGTTGCCTAGGTGTAGCGAGCGAAAGTAGATACCCTTGCGATGCAGATCTTTGAACAGCTCGATTAGCTGTTCAAACAGGGAGGCTGAAAGTTCTCCATGCTGAGTGAACAGATCCCTCAGTGTTTCCCCCGGCAGTGCTTTGTAGTGGATCGCAGTCCAGCCTGCTGTTGCCAGCTTGAACAACTGTAGAGGTTGCACCGTGGGTATACCTAGCTCTTCTAATCGTGATGCATTTTCCCAGAAGCGTTGCGAGTAGGGGCGCAGTAGGGCGGATGACAGTAAGCGCTTGCGTCTGAAGACCTTCAAATATTCGCCATTTTCAAAACGATAGACCTTCGGGCCGTGGCTATCTTCTTCAATGCTCTCTGCGCCCTGAATTAGCTTCTGGAATGCCTCTTGCGTTAGTGGCTGAGCGGTGGTCATATCAATCGTTTTCTAATGCTGGATGTTTACGCCTGCCAAGTTTTCGTCACTCGTGCTGTCTTGAGTGTTCGCGTATGGCAGGCATGAAAATTTAGCCTGCTAGGGTACGTAAAATTGTCCGCTTAGGCCACTGATCGTGCCTTGTCTTTTGTCGGTCCTCAGAGCCCGAAAGCCGGCCTTGGCTCAGTGTGCTGGTTTGAGTCTCTCTAGCTGCCCGGTTTTGGGGATGAGGTGACGTTCCTTGCGATCTGCGCCGTGGTGCTTGAAGTGATCATAGAAGAGTCGAAAACGAGATTGTTCAATGCCTTTAAGTCTGGCAAGTTGCGTGCTTACAAGCTGATCATAGAGCGACTCGCTTATGAAGTCGTGTAGCTGATGCTGGTACAAGAAAGCAAACTGAAAGCCCAGCGTTTCACTGGAGTGAGGGTTGTCACCAATGTAGCAATTTTCCAGGTCAATCACCTTCAGGTCTTCAAGATTGCCCTCGTGAATCATGACGTTCCCCGCCCAAAGATCTAGGTGGTAGATACCTGACTGATTGAGTTGTGTGATCAGTTCCAGGCAGGCTTCTGCGAATGAATTGGCCTGCGATGGGTTTTGCTGCAGCCAGTCGAAGCCATCAAGCCAGTCGGCTAGATTTTCATAATTCAAAAACACCTCGGTAACCAAACCGCTACGCTGGCGAACCAGGCCGTAGCCAAGCAATTTGGGAACCAGCGTAGTTCGCTTCTGCGCTTCTGCGTGATTGTTTAGCTCTTCAAGAACCCAATCATATAGGCCTGATCGGCGCCTGATCCCTAGCGTTGTTCTGATTCGCGCAGGAATGCTGTCTATTGTGGATGCCTTGATGAAAAGCGCGCTTGCTGTTTCTCGGGTGAGGGGGCGTGCAAGCCGCTTTTCTCCCGTTTTACGGCGCTTTGAGAGCAATTCCCTGATCTGCGGCCAGAGGCTTTTCAATGACTTTCCAGTCTCTGTATCTGTCGCGTAAAGAGTTGTGTTCTGGAGCTGCTGGGCGTGATGCTTGCTTTTGCTCATCCATCCGTGAGAGATCACTACTGGGGGTCCTTGTCTACTGAGGTGCGAGCGGCTTCGCTGTATTGGGGCATAACAGATCATCGTAGTGGCATTTTGATGTGGCGTCTACGAGTTGGTGCCTCTGAATGCCACTATGATGGCAAAACTTCTGATGCGCCTGGGCGCTTAAATAGGCAGTGCTGGTACAATCGCCTCTTGCTAATCCTGCCTGTGAGACGAGCTGAATGGCCAATCCTACCCAACAATCGAGCCTGAAAGTCTATCTGCGATTGTTGCGCTACGTAGTTCCCTACTGGGGACTGTTCACCATCAGTCTCGTCGGGTTTCTAATTTTCGCTTCTACCCAGCCGATGCTGGGGTACATGCTCAAGTTCTTTGTCGACGGGCTGAGCAATCCCGACGCCGGTCTGTTTGCTGGAGTGCCTTGGGTGCTTGAGCATGCGCCCTGGCTTGCTGAACTAAAGCTGTTGCAGGCAGTGCCGTTACTGATCGTTCTGATCGCGCTATGGCAGGGTATCGGCTCGTTTCTTGGGAATTACTATCTTGCCAAGGTCTCCATGGGGTTGGTACAGGATCTGCGTATTGCTTTGTTCAACAATCTGCTGACCTTACCCAACCGTTATTTTGACAGTCACAACTCCGGTCACCTGATTTCCCGCATCACCTACAACGTGACCATGGTAACCGGTGCTGCTACCGATGCGATCAAGGTCGTGGTGCGTGAAGGGATGACCGTAGTGTTCCTTTTTGCCACGCTACTGTGGATGAACTGGAAGCTCACCTTGGTGATGGTGGCTATCCTGCCTGTCATCGGTCTGATGGTGACGAGCACCAGTAAGAAATTTCGCAAGCAGAGCAAGAAGATCCAGGCCAGCATGGGTGATGTCACCCACGTCACCTCCGAGAGCATCCAGGGCTACCGCGTGGTGCGCAGTTTTGGTGGTGAGGATTACGAGAAACAGCGCTTTCTCGGTGCCAGCGAGGAGAATAAGCTCAAGCAGCTGAAGATGGTCAAGACTAACGCGGTCTATACGCCTTCGCTGCAGTTGGTGATCTACAGTGCCATGGCTGTGCTGATGTTTCTTGTCCTGTGGCTGCGTGGTGATGCCTCGGCGGGTGATCTGGTGGCCTATATCACTCTGGCGGGTCTATTGCCCAAGCCGATTCGTCAACTGTCCGAGGTCAGCTCGACCATCCAGAAAGGTGTGGCAGGTGCCGAAAGCATCTTCGAGCAGCTCGACGAGGAGCCGGAGGTCGACCGCGGCACTCAGGAGCGCGAGCGCGTCAGCGGCCGACTGGAAGTAAAGGAGCTAAGTTTCAGCTACCCCGGCTCGGAAAAGCCCGTTCTGAACAATATTTCCTTCGTCGCCGAACCGGGGCAGATGGTGGCGCTGGTCGGGCGTTCCGGTAGCGGCAAGTCGACCCTGGCCAGCCTGATTCCGCGTTTCTATCACCACGAGCAGGGCAGCATCCTGCTCGATGGGGTGGATGTGGAGGATTACACCCTGCGCAACCTGCGCCGCCATATCGCCCTGGTTACCCAGCACGTCACCCTGTTCAACGACACGGTGCGCAACAACATCGCTTATGGCGACCTGGCTGGCGCACCGCTCGAAGCCGTTCAGCAGGCGGCGAGCGATGCCTATGCCGCCGAGTTCATCGAGAAGATGCCGCAAGGCTATGACACCCTGGTCGGCGAGAACGGCGTGCTGCTGTCCGGCGGCCAGCGCCAGCGCCTGGCTATCGCCCGGGCGCTGCTCAAGGATGCGCCGGTGCTGATCCTCGACGAGGCCACCTCGGCGCTCGACACCGAGTCCGAGCGGCATATCCAGGCCGCACTGGATCAGGTGATGCAGGGCCGCACCACTTTGGTTATCGCGCATCGCCTGACCACCATCGAGAAGGCTGATCTGATTCTGGTGATGGACCAGGGGCAGATCGTCGAGCGCGGCAGTCATGCCGAGTTGTTGGAGCGTAATGGATATTACGCTCGCTTGCATTCCACGCAATTTGAAGACGCTGGCACTGATAATTCAATCGAGCAGGATACTTGATGCTGGGCTATCTGCGTTTCTGGAGGGAGCGTGGCTGGGACGTGATCGAGGCCGCGGACTATGCTTTAGCCTGGGCTCGATTCGGAGGGAGCGTCATTACCCACCCGCTAGTGGTCGAGCGGCTTTCTGGCCTTGCCGGTATACCCGTGCGTTACCTCGGATACTTTGTTGGGGGCGAAATTCAGGCTGCCATTCCTACATGGGGGCGCTACCTCGCACTTTCGCGCAAGGTTCTGAAGAGCAAAGGGCAGCGTGAACTCTTTGACCTTGGCAATGCTGAAATCATTCTCCCTGCCGCTGTGGACGCACGAGCACCGTTGCGGCATGAGGTGAGCTACATCTCCGAACTTAATCGGGTGGTTTTTCCAGGGCTTCGTCTGCAGAAAGAGCAGTTGGCGATGGCACGAGCCCCTGAGGAGCTTTCGAAGAAGTTTCGCTATAACCAGAGGCGTGAGCTACGCCTGTTCGAGGAGGCCGGCGGTACAGTACGCTCTGTGGGCGAGTTCGCTCCAGATGACTTCGCCGCTATCTATACCGAACTGTTCGAGCGACGCTGGGGCTTTCCCGTGCCGGGGAAAGGCCATCTGAGTGAAGTATTTGCGTTGTTGCGCGAGCTGCTTCAAGGCTCCCTGCTGATTTTGGATGGTGTTCCTACTGCTGTTCAGGTGTTGTACAGGGTTGAGTCGCCAAACTGGCTCAGTTACGAGTACATCAATGGCGGAGTCGACCCTCGTGCTCAACACCTCAGTCCGGGCAGTGTCCTGAGCTTCATCAATACTCAAGCTGCATGGTCTGACGCTCGACAACAAGGAAAGGCATTGCGCTACTCTTTCGGCAGAGCCGATCGAGAGTACAAGGATCGTTGGTGCAGCAGGGTTGCCGCGTTTCGGACATAAAAAATGGAAACACGTAAGCAAGGACTGTTGCGCCGTCATCGGCGCAACAAGCGCATTACTATGGCTGTTGCGTTACCGATTATGGTGGCGCTGGACTGGTTTGCTGGCTGGAGTAGTCTGCCAGTACTTCTACTCTTGGCTTGGATTGCTCACGAGGCTTGGTTCTCTGACCATCTCTTTTACTCGCCGCGAGACGACTATCAGTATTCATTTCCTGCTTCGAGCCAAGTCGCTACCGGGACATTGAGCAAGGGGCGGATAGCTCTGGATACAGTCGATCTTACGAATGCGATGGACACGCTCATTCTTGAAGTATCCATCCATAGTTCCTGGCTGGGACGCTGGCTAGACCCCCATATTCTGATCTGTGCTGAGGCAATACTTGACAGGCAGGATTTCGAGCAGGGCGCGCGTGGTCGGCGTTACCTCAATATTTCTGGTCTGTTGCCCGAGCTGCAAAGCGGAAAACTGCGATTGCGTACGCGGTTTTGCCGGCTCTCGACTGAAGTACGGTTATACGCATTTTCAAACCCCGATTATGCAATGCGACGCGTGATGGTCATTGCGCCACATGCGGACGATGCCGAGCTTGCTGCCTTTGGTCTCTATAGTCGAAGTGATGAGGCCTGCATTGTGACGCTCACTCAAGGTGAAATCGAGGCTCATAACTATGCACGCATGGGCCTCGACAGGGCCGCGGCGGCCCGTCTCAAGGGGCGCCTGCGTAGCTGGAGTAGCCTGGCTGTTCCGCTGTGGGGGGGCGTGCCTGCAAGCAGGTGTGTGCAGTTGGGGTACTATTGTCTTCAGCTGACGCCCATGGCCTCGGCTCCAGAGCAGGCTTTCCCGTCTCTGGAGTCGGGTGAGTCGGATATACGCAGTGTGCGCCGTTTCAATCCTATTACTTTGCCTGGCGATCTCGATGGAGTGCCATCGTGGCGGAACCTTGTTGGTGATCTGGCTACTCTGCTTGTTGCTTTTCGTCCTGAGGTAGTGGTTCTACCTCATCCGGAACTTGATCCTCACCCTGATCATATACAGGCCAGCAAGCTTCTCGACGAGGCAGTTGCCCTGAGTGAATGGAGCCCTGAGGTGCGTCTGCTCTATGCCAATCACCTATATGATAATGATCGTTGGCCCATGGGGCCTGTTGGCAATGGCATATCGTTGCCCCCTTGCCATACAGGCCTATCGATCGATGGACTGTGGAGCCCGCTTCTGAAAGATTCTGTGCGGATGGACAAGGCGCAGGCGTTGGCCATGCAGCATGATTTGCAGACGCCATTGCCTCTCAAAAAACGCCTTCGTCGCTTAATTCAGTGGGTACTGGCTGGGCGGCGTTGGCCCGAAGTCGGCCAGGATGATTTCTTCCGCAAGGCAGTACGTCGTCATGAGCTGTTCTGGGTGCGCGCGTTACCCGATAGGGATGCTCGGGTTGACTGAGTGGCCATGTTATTATCCTCTCCATTTTTTGCTCTGGAGCTCCCATGAAGCTGACCATGCCCCGCTATGACCAAGCCGCCGTTCTGGTGGTAGGCGACGTGATGCTCGATCGCTATTGGCATGGCGGCACCTCGCGGATTTCTCCGGAGGCGCCGGTTCCGGTGGTGCGTGTCGACCAGATCGAGGATCGTCCCGGCGGTGCTGCCAACGTAGCCCTGAATATCGCCGCACTCGGTGCGCGGGCCTTGCTGGTTGGCGTGACCGGCAATGATGAAGCCGCCGAAAGCCTCAGCGACAGCCTGAATGGCGCCGGCGTGGAAACTCATTTCCAGCGCCTCGACGACCAGCCGACCATCGTCAAGTTGCGGGTGATGAGCCGTCACCAGCAACTGCTGCGTATGGACTTCGAGGAACCGTTCAACACCGACACCGTCGCCCTGGCGCGTGAGGTCGATACGTTGCTCGATGGGATCAAGGTGCTTGTGCTATCGGACTATGGCAAGGGTGCGCTGCAGAATCATCAGGTGCTGATCCAGGCCGCGCGCAACAAGGGCATTGCGGTGCTGGCCGATCCCAAGGGCAAGGACTTTTCCATCTACCGTGGCGCCAGCCTGATCACCCCCAATCTGCACGAGTTCGAGCTTATCGTTGGCGGTTGCGCCGATGAAGCCGAGCTGGTCAGCAAGGGTGCCACGCTGATGCGCGAACTGGAGCTGGGGGCCCTGCTGGTGACCCGTGGCGAGCACGGCATGACCCTGCTGCGCCCGGATCACGCCCCGCTGCACCTGCCAGCCCGTGCTCGCGAGGTGTTCGACGTCACCGGCGCAGGCGATACGGTGATTTCTACCCTTGCAGCTTCCATTGCTGCGGGCGAAGAGTTGCCGCTGGCGGTGGCCCTGGCCAACCTGGCTGCCGGCATCGTTGTCGGTAAGCTGGGCACTGCCGCCATCAGCGCACCCGAGCTGCGTCGCGCGGTACAGCGTGAAGAAGGTTCCGAGCGGGGCGTACTGAGCCTGGATCAGTTGCTGATCGCCATTGACGACGCCCGCGCCCATGGCGAGAAGATCGTTTTCACCAACGGCTGCTTCGACATCCTTCACGCCGGCCACGTGACCTATCTGGAGCAAGCGCGCGCGCAGGGGGATCGTCTGATCGTGGCGATCAACGATGACGGCTCGGTCAGCCGCCTGAAAGGTCCGGGGCGTCCGATCAATGCCGTCGACCGGCGCATGGCAGTGCTCGCCGGCCTGGGGGCGGTGGATTGGGTGGTGAGCTTCGGTGAAGACACGCCCGAGCGCCTGCTCAAGCAGGTGCAGCCGGATGTGCTGGTCAAGGGCGGCGACTACGGTATCGATCAGGTGGTAGGTGCCGATATCGTCCAGGCCTATGGCGGCGAAGTGCGTGTGCTCGGTTTGGTGGAAAACAGCTCCACCACCGCTATCGTCGAGAAGATTCGCAGCAAATGACGGCTGGCTGAGCAAGGCGCAGGTCTTGCTCAGCCAGTACGTTTCCCTGGCGATGGCTTGACCCGATTGCCGCCGCGCCGCGTCTTGAGGGTCATAGGCGTGCGTCAGTCGGCAGCGCATCATCGATGGCATCTCTCACGTGGAGCGAGATGCCATGATCGTCGATACCCAGGGCCAGGCCCTGAGCGTACTGAGCAAGCTGGCCCAGGCCGACTGGCCAGACCGCCTCAAGGTACGCAAATCCTTCGAGAAGCTCGTCTACAGCGGTAGCCGCGCCAGTTTTCGCCTGGCCGCCGGCGGCACCAGCAACAAGCCGCGCGCGGCGGCCGACGACCTGTTTGATCTGTCACTGACCGAAGAACAGCAGATGCTGGTGGACATGCTCCAGAGCTTCGCGCTGGAGGTTCTGCGCCCGGCTGCGCACGGGGCCGACGCCGAGGCTCACGTGCCTGCGGCACTGCTCAATCAGGCGCATGAACTGGGCCTGGCACACTATGGTGTTGCCGAAGCGCAAGGTGGTCTTGCTGGGGAGTGCACCGTGCTCAGCAACGCGCTGATCGCCGAGAGCCTGGCGCAGGGCGACTTTTCTCTGGCCGCGGCCTTGCTGGTGCCGCTGTCTGCTGCCAATTGCATTCGGCGCTGGGGAGGCTCTGCGCAGCAGGCTGCCTGGTTGCCGGCATTCGTCAGTGAACAGGGCGCGCCAGGCTTCGCGTTGGCGGTAACAGAGCCCGGCGTATTGACCGATGCTGGTCAACCCGCGACGCGGGCGCGCAAGCGCGGCAAGCACTATCTGCTCGATGGGGAGAAGGCGCTGGTCATCGCCGGTCTGGCTGCCAGTCGATTGATCGTAAGCGCGCAGGCAGTTGATGGCCCGGCGCTGTTTATCGTCGATGCGGCGAGCAAAGGTGTCTGTCGCCGTGCCGAGCCGGGCATGGGGCTCAAGGCTTGTGGGTTGACACGTATTGAGCTGAAAGGCGTCAAGGTTTCTAGCGATTGCCGTCTGGCAGCTGATGGCTTCGACTTTCCGGCCTTTCTCGATTATTCGGCCTTGGCATTCTGTGCCCTTGCAGTCGGTACGGCGCAGGCGGCACTGGACTACGTGACGACCTACTGCAACGAGCGCCAGGCGTTCGGCGAGCCGATCAGTCATCGCCAGGGGGTGGCCTTCATGGTGGCCGACATCGCCATCGAGCTGGACGCCATGCGCCTGCTGCTCTGGCGTGCCTGCGCCCGTGCAGAGTCTGGTCTGCCGTTTCGCCGTGAGGCGTACCTGGCACGCCTGCTCTGCGTGGATAAGGCGATGAAGATCGGCTCCGACGCGGTGCAGCTGCTCGGTGGCCATGGTTTTACCCAGGAGCACCCGGTCGAGCGCTGGTATCGCGACCTGCGCAGCTTGGCGGTGCTCGCTGGCGGCCTTCATCTCTGAACAGGCAGGCAACCATGAATCTGGAAACCCCGAAGAAATTCCGCGGCCTGCAGCAGCAGGCGCAGCAGGTGGCCAAGCACTATTTCCGGCCGATCTCGCGCAAGTACGACCAGGTCGAGCACGCCTATCCCAAGGAGCTGGACCTGCTCGCCGCGCTGCTCGACGGCATGAACGAGGGCTCGCCCGACGCCGTCGGTGCCGGCTCGGCCAGCAAGCGTGGGGCAGCACGTGAGCAGCAGGCAGGCATCAAGAATGGTGGCAACATGGCTGCGCTGCTCGGCGTGATTGAGCTGTGCTGGGGCGATGTCGGCCTGCTGCTGGCCATGCCGCGTCAGGGGCTGGGCAACGCGGCCATTGCTGCGGTGGCCAATGACGAGCAACAGGCGCGGTTCGGCAAGACCTGGGCGGCCATGGCCATTACCGAGCCGGGCTGTGGTTCGGATTCGGCGGCGATTCGCACCACGGCGGTAAAGGATGGCGACCACTACATCCTCAACGGCGAGAAGATCTTCGTCACCTCCGGCGGGCGCGCCGATGCCGTGGTGGTTTGGGCCACGCTGGACAGAAGTCTGGGGCGTGCGGCGATCAAGTCCTTTGTAGTGGAGAAGGGCACGCCGGGGATGACGATTACACGTCTGGAGAAGAAGCTGGGGATAAAGGCATCCGATACGGCTTCGATCAGCCTCAGCGATTGTCGGGTGCCGGCGGCCAACCTGCTGGGCAACGCCGAGATCGACGTGCAAAAGGGCTTTGCCGGGGTCATGGAAACCTTCGACAACACCCGGCCGCTGGTTGCTGGCATGGCGGTCGGCGTGGCGCGCGCGGCGCTGGAGCGTACCCGTGAATTGCTGAGCAAGGCCGGTTGCCGCTTTGATTACGCCAAGCCACTGCTGAGCGTTACCCATGCCGAGGCCACATTGTATCGCCTGGAGGCGGAATGGGAGGCCGCGCGTCTGTTGACGTTGAAGGCTGCCTGGATGGCTGACAACAAGTTGCCCAATTCGAAAGAGGCCTCGATTGCCAAGGCCAAGGCCGGGCGTGTGGCCAGCGAGGTGACGCTCAAGTGCGTGGAGCTGGCCGGTGCGCTGGGCTACGGTGAGGATGAGTTGCTGGAGAAGTGGGCGCGCGACTCGAAGATTCTCGATATCTTCGAAGGCACCCAGCAGATTCAGTTGCTGATCGTCGCCCGGCGCCTGCTGGGCAAGAGTTCCAGCGAGCTCAAGTAATCAAGGTAATCCAATCCGCCGCGAGCTTGGTGCACGTGGTGCACCCTACAAGAGAAAGCCCGCATCTGCGGGCTTTCTCTTAGAAGCGGAAGACTTCCGTATCGATCTTGATCGGTTCCGCCACCGGAATCTTCGGCCCGGCAGCGGCTGGGTCCTGCGGTTTGGCTTTGGCCACTGGAGGCTTCTTGCGCGGCGGCTCGGGGGTAGGCTCGGCTGCAGCGATGGGTTGAATGGCCACCGCCAGTTCAGCGGCCAGGCGCTGCAGCAGGGTGCTCTGCGCCTTGACCTGTTCGGCCAGAGGGCCGTTGTGCGGCTCTTCCAGGCGGATCAGACGGCTGTCGCGTAGCTGCCCGCGGCGGTCGAGCAGGCGCCATTGCGCCTCCAGTACGGCCGGCTGGGTTGGCCCGGAGTCCAGGCGGGTGATGGTCAGCATGACCTGTGCATCGGCACTGAAGCCTGGTGCCGCCGGCGCCAGAACCAGGCGCTGGCTGTCCAGGCGCCAGGCCAGCTGGCGCAGCATCTGCTGGTCGATGTCATTGGCCAGGCCGCTGGCCCAGCGAGCGTCCTGAGCTGCGACCAGGCTGCCGTCGGCCTGACGCTGCAGCAGATTCTGCTGGCGCAGGTAGTCGGCCACGCTGATCGGGCCGACCAGCACGGTCACGCCATTGTCCTTGGTCGGCGTCACGGCCTGGCCGCTGTCAAGTTGGTAAAGGGGAACCGGCTTCTGCTGCAGCAGACTGCAACCACTCAATGCGAGCAGCGTGGTCAGAAGCAGCGCCATAGGGCGTACTACAGTCATCATTAATTCCAGGCAGCCGCTTCTGGGGCAGCTGCATATCGATCCCATATCATGCTGTGGGGTCATTTGTGCATGACCCGGGGCGCGTATCATCCGTCAAACCGCGCTACGACTCCAGCCTTGCCTGCTGGCTGGTAGCGCGGATATCCCGGACGAACGGGGCGTGTTACCGACGCTATTCCACCAGCAGTTGGTCGACGCGTTGGAATCCTCGCGGCAGCTTGTTGCCGCGGCGGCCGCGCTCGCCCTTGTAATGCTCGAGGTCGTCGGCTTTGAGTGTCAGGGTACGCTTCCCGGCCTGCAAAACCAAACTGGCGCCGCTGGGCAGCACGGCCAGATCGGTCAGATATTCCTCACGCGAGGCTACGCGCTCGCCGGGAATGCCGATGATCTTGTTGCCCTTGCCTTTACCCAGTTGCGGCAGATCGGTGACCTTGAACAGCAGCAGGCGACCTTCGGTAGTCACCGCGGCCAACCAGTCGTCTTCCAGGTTACTGACTGGCTTGGGTGCGACCACCTTGGCACCGTTGGGTAGAGTCAGCAGCGCCTTGCCCGCCTTGTTCTTGGCCTGCAGATCCTCACCCTTGACCACGAAGCCGTAGCCAGCGTCGGAGGCGATGACGTACAGGGCGCTGTCTTCCGGCAGCATCACGCATTCGAAGGTCGCCCCTGGTGGTGGCGTCAGACGACCGGTCAGTGGTTCGCCCTGGCCGCGTGCCGACGGCAGGCTGTGGGCGGCGAGCGAATAGCTCCTGCCTGTGGAGTCGATAAACACCGCGTACTGGTTCGAGCGCCCCGGCGCGGCGGCCTTGAAGCCGTCGCCAGCCTTGTAGGACAGGCCGGTGGCGTCGATGTCGTGACCCTTGGCGCAGCGCACCCAGCCTTTTTCCGAGAGCACCACGGTAACCGGCTCGGTCGGCATCAGCTCGGTTTCCGAGAGGGCCTTGGCCTCGGCGCGGGCGACGATCGGCGAGCGGCGGTCATCGCCGTACTTCTCGGCGTCCTCGATGATTTCCTTGCGTACCAGCTTCTTCAGCTTGGCTTCGCTGCCGAGCAGGGCCAGCAGTTTCTCGCGTTCCTTGGCCAGTTCGTCCTGCTCGCCGCGGATCTTCATCTCTTCCAGGCGCGCCAGTTGGCGCAGGCGGGTGTCGAGGATGTAGTCGGCTTGCACGTCGGTGAGGCCGAAGCGCTCCATCAGCACCGGCTTGGGCTGGTCCTCGGTGCGGATGATGCGGATCACCTCGTCGAGGTTGAGAAAGGCGATCAGCAAACCTTCCAACAGGTGCAGGCGCTTTTCCACCTTGTCCAGGTGGAACTGCAGGCGACGGCGCACGGTGCCGACGCGGTACACCAGCCACTCGGTCAGCAGGGTGCGCAGGTCCTTGACCTGCGGCTTGCCGTCGAGGCCGATGACGTTGGTGTTGACCCGGTAGCTCGATTCCAGATCGGTGGTGGCGAACAGGTGGGTCATCAGTTCGTCGGCATCGACGCGGTTGGAGCGCGGGATGATGACGATGCGCGTGGGGTTCTCATGGTCGGATTCGTCACGCAGGTCGGCGACCATCGGCAGCTTCTTGGCCTGCATCTGCGCGGCGATCTGCTCCAGTACCTTGGCCCCGGACACCTGGTGCGGCAGGGCGGTGACGACGATATCGCCGTCCTCGATGCGATAGACGGCGCGCATGCGTACCGAGCCGCGGCCGGTCTCGTAGATCTTCAGCAGATCGGCCTTGGGCGTGATGACTTCGGCTTCGGTGGGGAAGTCCGGCCCCTGAATGTGTTCGCACAGCTGCTCGACCGTGGCGCCCGGCTCGTCCAGCAGGCGTACGCAGGCGGCCGCTACCTCGCGCAGGTTGTGCGGCGGCACGTCGGTGGCCATGCCCACGGCGATGCCGGTGGTGCCGTTGAGCAGCAGATTGGGCAGGCGCGCCGGCAGCGTCGCCGGCTCGTTCATGGTGCCGTCGAAGTTGGGTACCCAGTCGACGGTGCCCTGGCCGAGTTCCGAGAGCAGCACTTCCGAATAGCGCGACAGGCGCGCTTCGGTGTAGCGCATGGCGGCGAAGGACTTGGGATCGTCCGGTGCACCCCAGTTGCCCTGACCGTCCACCAGGGTGTAGCGATAGCTGAACGGCTGCGCCATCAGCACCATGGCTTCATAGCAGGCGCTGTCGCCGTGCGGGTGGAACTTACCGAGCACGTCACCGACGGTACGCGCGGATTTCTTGTGCTTGGAGTCGGCGTCCAGGCCCAACTCGCTCATGGCGTAGACGATGCGCCGCTGCACCGGCTTCAGACCGTCGCCGATGTGCGGCAGGGCGCGATCCATGATCACGTACATGGAGTAGTTGAGATAAGCCTGCTCGGTGAAATCGGCGAGGGACCGGCGTTCAACGCCTTCCAGGCTCAAATCGAGGGATTCGCTCATGCGGGCCTCATTGCAAGGTTGATTGGCGCAGCACCAGGGTGCCGCCCTTCTGATTGAATTCGAGTTGTTTCAGGGCGCTCATGCCCAGCAGCACTTCGTCGCCGTCCATGCCTGGGGCGATCAGTGCGGCGACGTCACGCAGTTCGATATCGCCCAGGCGCAGTCTGTCCAGACGTGTGCGATGCCCGGTGGCACGGCCGTTGGCCGTGCTGATGATGATCGGCGCGCCGCGTTGCAGGCCAAGACGCTCGGCCACCGCGCTGGGTATTGCCACCTGGGTGGCGCCGGTGTCGAGCAGGAAGGTCACGTCATTCCCATCGATCTGGCCATTGACCAGGTAGTGACCCTGACGACTGCTGGCCAGGCTCACCTCGACGAAACCATCGCCATGCACCGACTGCGGTGTCTGGTTGGGGTTGCGCTGGCGATCTTCCCAGTTACCGAAGAAGTGCGTGGCCAGCAGCAGGCCGGCGCCCCAGGCGAGCACCAACATCACTCGTCCGGCACGACGGCCCGGCGTCTGTTCGCTCACGGGCGCCGGCTCCAGCCGCCCTTGGGCGCGGCAAAACGCCAGACGATGGGACGCTCTTCGCCATCGGCGCGGGTCTGGCTGCCGTTGTCGACGCCGATCCAGGCGCCATCCTTGTCGATCCACAGCGCTTCGGCCATGCCGTAGTCCGGTGCGTAGCGGCGTGGTTCGCTCAGGGCTTCGCTGGCGAAGGACCAGCAGATCTCCGCGACACCGTCGCTCAGTGTGCGCCGGCAGATACGGTGGGCCTGACGCTCAAGGGTAAAGAGCTTTTCACCGAAATAGGCCAGGCCGGAGAAGTCGCGTGGTGCCATATGGCCGCCGAGCGCTTCGGGCGACGCTTCGTCACCGCTTTCGCTGGTCAGCACGCAGCCGCCGGTACAGCGCCAGCCGCTGCCGCGACGATGCAGTACAGTGAGGCCGCGGCGGCGCTGTTCGGCAGCCAGCCACAGGCGATCACCGGCCGGATCGATGGCGATGCCTTCGAAACCCTGGTTGAAGTGCAGCAGCATGCCGCTGGCGCGAGCCTGGCGCACCAGTCCGCTGGGCAGGTTGAGCCACTGCGCATTGCCGTTGCTGCTCACCTGCAGCACGGCGGCGCGGGTTTCGCTGATCAGGTAACGGTTGCCTTGTGCGTCGCACGCCAGGCCCTCGAAATCCAGTGCGCCACCGCGTACCAGGCCGGCCACCCAGTTGCGCATGCGCAGGCCCCAGGGCAGGGCGCTCTCGGGCGGTTCGGGGGCGACGAAGGTTTCTGCTTCGGCGCGCAGCAGCCCTTCCTCTCTGTGCAGTTGATAGAGGCGGTCGTCGTCACGGTCGGAAACCGCCCACAGCGTTTCGCCGCACAGGGCCAGGCCGGACAGGTTGCCGCCCGGCATTTCCGTCACCGGGTATTCGGCCTCCAGCTTGAGCTCTTCCAGCACCACTGGCTCGGCGTTCGCGACGCCGGCCAACAGACCGAGTGCAAGGAGGTGATTACGCATCAGGCCAGTACCTCGGCCAGGTTGCCCTTGGTTTCCAGCCAGCTCTTGCGATCACCGGCGCGTTTTTTCGCCAGCAGCATGTCCATCACTTCGCGGGTGCCTTCGAAATCATCCAGGGTCAGTTGCACCAGACGTCGGGTGTTGGGGTCCATGGTGGTTTCGCGCAGCTGCGGCGGGTTCATCTCGCCGAGGCCCTTGAAGCGGGTGACCTGTGGCTTGCCGCGACGTTTCTCGGCCACCAGGCGGTCGAGGATGCCGTCGCGCTCGGCGTCGTCGAGGGCGTAGAAGATCTCCTTGCCCAGATCGATGCGGTACAGCGGCGGCATGGCCACGTAGACGTGACCGGCATCCACCAGCGGGCGGAAGTGACGCACGAACAGGGCGCAGAGCAGGGTGGCGATGTGCAGGCCGTCGGAGTCGGCGTCGGCAAGGATGCAGATCTTGCCGTAGCGCAGCCCGCTCAGGTCGCTGGAGCCGGGATCGATACCGACGGCCACGGCGATATCGTGTACTTCCTGTGAGGCCAGGACTTCGCTGCCGTCCACTTCCCAGGTGTTCAGGATCTTGCCGCGCAGCGGCATGATGGCCTGGAACTCCTTGTCGCGTGCCTGCTTGGCGCTGCCGCCGGCGGAGTCACCCTCGACCAGGAACAGCTCGCAACGCAGCGGGTTCTGCCCCGCGCAGTCGGCCAGCTTGCCGGGCAGAGCCGGGCCTTGAGTGATCTTCTTGCGCTCGACCTTCTTGCCGGCCTTGAGGCGGCGGCCGGCGTTGCTGATGGCCAGTTCGGCCAGCGCCAGGCCGGTTTCCGGATGGGCATTGAGCCACAGGCTGAAGGCATCCTTGACCACACCGGAGACGAAGGCGGCGGCTTCGCGCGAGGACAGGCGCTCCTTGGTCTGGCCGGAGAATTGCGCGTCCTGCATCTTCATCGAGAGAACGAAGGCAATGCGTTCCCAGACATCTTCCGGGGCCAGTTTCACGCCACGCGGCAGCAGGTTGCGGAACTCGCAGAACTCGCGCATGGCATCGAGCAGGCCCTGGCGCAGGCCGTTGACGTGGGTGCCGCCCTGCGCGGTGGGGATCAGGTTGACGTAGCTTTCCTGCACCGCGTCGCCGCCTTCAGGCAGCCACAGCAGGGCCCAGTCCACGGCTTCCTTGTTGCCAGCCAGGCTGCCGACGAAGGGCTCGGCCGGCAGCCGCTCGAATTCGCTGACGGCATCGACCAGATAGGAGCGCAGGCCGTCCTCGTAATGCCACTCGACCTTCTCGCCCGAGGCTTTGTCTTCGAAGCTGACGTTCAGGCCCGGGCAGAGTACGGCCTTGGCCTTGAGCACATGCTTGAGGCGGCTGATGGAGAACTTGAAGGAGTCGAAGTACTTGGCGTCCGGCCAGAAATGCACGCTGGTGCCGGTGTTGCGCTTGCCGACGCTGCCGATGACTTCCAGCTCGCTGGCCTTGAAGCCGTCGGCAAAGCTCATCTGGTATTCGTTGCCGTCACGCTTGACGGTGACCACCACGCGGGTCGACAGGGCATTGACGACGCTGATGCCGACGCCATGCAGACCACCGGAGAACTGGTAGTTCTTGTTGCTGAACTTGCCGCCGGCATGCAGCTTGGTAAGGATCAGCTCGACGCCCGGTACGCCTTCTTCCGGGTGGATATCCACCGGCATGCCACGGCCATCGTCGAGCACTTCCAGCGAATTATCCTCGTGGAGGATCACCTGGATCGACTTGGCGTGCCCGGCCAGGGCTTCGTCGACGCTGTTGTCGATGACTTCTTGGGCCAGGTGGTTGGGGCGTGTGGTGTCGGTGTACATGCCCGGGCGCTTGCGCACCGGGTCGAGGCCGGAAAGGACTTCGATGGCGTCTGCGTTATAGGCGTTCTGCTGGGCCATAGGGTCTCTTGGTCGTCAATTGAATGCGGAAAAGTCGGTATCGCGCCAAAGTGTGGCGTTAATGCCGGCAAAAGCGAAGAGTGTCGGCAGGCGTTCGGCGAAGCCCTGGAAGCCGTGGTCGCCCCCGGCCTGGATGCGCAGGGCGCAGGCGCGGTAGTAACGCTCGGCGTCACGGTAGTCGAGGGTTTCGTCGCCGGTCTGTAGCCAGATCTGGTAACGCGCCGGGTCGTTCGGCGCTGCAACGTCGAGTTCGGCCAGCGCGTGGACGTGATCCTCGGTGAGGTCCCAGGTCTCGTCGCTGTAGTAATTCTTCTGTGGGCCCAGGTAGCCGTCGAAACGCAGGTGCGGCTGCACGGCCGGGTTGATCAGCAGCGCCTTGAGTCCATGCTGTTCGGCCAGGTAAGTGGCGTAGTAGCCACCCAGGGAGCTGCCCACCAGCACCGGCGCCCCGAGTTCGCTGATCAGCGCCTGCAACTGGGCGATGGCCTGGCGCGGATGATGATGCAGGGCAGGTACGCGCAACTGGTTTTCCAGGCCCAGGTGGGCCATGGCGCGGCTCAACTGGCTGGCCTTGTGCGAGGCTGGCGAGCTGTTCAGGCCGTGTATATAGAGGATGGATGCGGTCATGGAGCGGGAGGCTACTCGTCCGGGGCCTCAAGCTGCAAGCTTCAAGCTGATTGGGGGTATGTCAGTAACCCTTGACGCTGTAGTCCACTTCGAAGTGGATGCCGGTGACGCGCGATACACCGGTGTCCAGCCTGCCGTCGGCATGCAGGCGCAGCCAGCGATAGCCGGGGGCTTCGCTGTCCACCTGAAACACCTCGCTGCCCGGCGCGAACTGCACGCAGGTCGAAGGCGAGGCGAGCAGGCGCAGATTACCGCGCTGCTGGTCGAACTCCTGATGGATATGCCCCCAGAGCACGGTGCGTGCCTGCGGGTAGCGGTCGAGCACGGCGAACAGGGCGTCGGGGTTGCGCAGGCCGATGGGTTCCATCCACTTGCAGCCGATGGAGACCGGATGGTGGTGCAGGCAGATCAGGTGATGGCGCTGCGGCGCTTCGCTGAGGGCGCGTTCGAGCAGTTCGAGTTGACTGTCGGCAAGAAAACCGGGCACCGCGCCGGGGATCGATGAATCGAGCATGACGATGCGCCAGGCACCAAGGTCGATCACCGGCTCCAGCAGCTCGCTGCCCTGGCAGGCGGCCTGCATGGGAGGGATTTCGTCATGGTTGCCGGCCAGCCAGCGGGTTGGTGCGTCGATGGCTGAGGTGAGTTGGCGAAAACGCTGATACGACGCTTCGCTGCCATCCTGCGAAAGATCTCCTGTAGCCAGAATCAGGTCGATCTGCGGCTGTTCCTGCAGGACCCGTTCGATCACCCGCTGCAGGCTGTCGCAAGTATCCATGCCCAGCAGCTTGCCGTCCGCTTCGGCGAACAGGTGACTGTCGGACAACTGCACCAGCAGTACCGAGGAATCAGTGGATTGGGTGGGCAGGCTCGGCAAGACCATCTCCTAGGGCGCAATCGGGTGAATTATGGTGGTTGCCGCAGCAAAGGGAAAACCCGGGAAGCGGACGCAGGTCACAGAAAAAACGCCAGAAGCGCTTTTTGCCATCGTTCGCGACAGTCGTCAGGCAGGGCGGGCCGCCCAAACAATACGACGCCGCGCTATCGGCCAGGCATCGAAAAGCTTGATCGCCGCCTTACATCACCGGCTGCGGTTCATGCCCGCAGGCCAGGCAATGGCTCAGCCATTCGCCGAGGAACAGGTTGAGCTGACTCTTTTCGTCCGGTTGATGCATCGCCGCGTTGGGGTAGGGGTAGCGAATATGCAGGCGACGTGCGTTCTCTGCGCTGACGACCTCGGCCATGCGCGCGTCGTGATAGACCCGCACTTCCAGCTGCGGCACCGGTAGCCAGGGCAGGCTGTGTTCCTGGCGCACGCACAGGGTGGTGGTGTAGGGGCAACTTTCCAACACGTCCAGCGCCAGCACGCCGAGCAGATGCTCACCCTGGCTCAGCGCCACGCGGCGGCTTTCCGTGTGCTCACGCATGTTCGGCAGCAGGCGCATCAGGCGCGCGTAGTTGGCCTCGCAAGCCGCTTGCAGCTCGACCAGGTCGACCCGATAGCGCTCGCGTAGCAGATTCACGACCACATCCCCCGCACTTCGTCGCGGTTCAGCGCCAGCCATTGCAGGGCGATGATGCTGGCGGCGTTGTCGATACGCCCGTCGCGCACAGCGGCCAGGGCATCCTCCAGGGGCATCACCTGTACCCGGATGTCCTCGCCTTCCTCAGGCAGGCCATGCACACCGCCGGCACCCTCACTGCTGCAGCGACCAACGAACAGATGCACGCGCTCGTCCGAGCCACCCGGCGAAGGGTAGTACTGGGTGATCGGCCACAGCGACGTCAGGGGCAGATCGGCTTCCTCGATGGCTTCGCGACGCGCGACCTCCTCGGGCTCCTCGTCCTTGTCGATCAGACCTGCGACCAGCTCCAGCAGCCAGGGGTTGGCGCTCTTGTCCATGGCACCGACGCGAAACTGCTCGATCAGCACCACTTCGTCGCGCTGCGGATCGTAAGGCAGCACGCACACGGCGTCGTGACGCACGAACAGCTCGCGGGTCAGCTGCGGGCCCATGTTGCCGGCGAACTGGCGATGGCGCAGCTTGATCCGGTCGAGGCGGTAGAAGCCGCGAAAGCAGTTCTCGCGCTCGATGATGTCGATGTCGTCTTTGCCCATGGCAACTCCCCAGATAGTCGTAACGGGCCAAGCTCAGACTGTGTGAAAACTACTGCGCTCGCTCATGCTGCGTTAAAAAACGGCTCAAAATGCTCATTTACAACTCGTAAACTGCGCTTTTCGCCGTTCTATGCCTTGCCTGAGCTTCGCACGCTACGTTTTCACACGGCCTGATGCGGCCCGTTACCTGTCACACTAGCGAGCATAGCGCTGCCAGATCAAGCTTCCATGACTGCCTGCTACACGCGTTGGTAGAGTTGGCTGCCTTGCGCCTTGAATTCCTCGGCCTTGGCCTGCATGCCTTGCTCGGCATCCAGATCGACGGCGTCGATGCGCTGCTCCTTGGCGTACTCGCGCACTTCCTGGGTGATCTTCATCGAGCAGAACTTCGGCCCGCACATGGAGCAGAAGTGTGCCACCTTGGCCGAATCCTTCGGCAGCGTCTCGTCGTGGAAGGCGCGGGCGGTGTCAGGATCCAGGCCGAGGTTGAACTGGTCTTCCCAGCGGAACTCGAAGCGCGCCTTGCTCAGGGCATTGTCACGGATCTGCGCGCCCGGATGACCCTTGGCCAGGTCGGCGGCATGCGCGGCGATCTTGTAAGTGATGATGCCGGTCTTCACGTCATCCTTGTTCGGCAGGCCCAGGTGCTCCTTGGGCGTGACGTAGCAGAGCATGGCGCAGCCGAACCAGCCGATCATCGCTGCGCCGATGCCGCTGGTGATGTGGTCGTAGCCCGGTGCGATGTCGGTGGTCAGCGGGCCGAGGGTATAGAACGGAGCCTCGTCGCAGCATTCCAGCTGCTTGTCCATATTCTCCTTGATCAGTTGCATCGGCACGTGGCCAGGGCCTTCGATCATGCACTGCACATCGTGCTTCCAGGCGATCTTGGTCAGTTCGCCGAGGGTTTCCAGTTCACCGAACTGCGCTTCGTCGTTGGCGTCGGCAATCGAGCCCGGACGCAGGCCATCGCCCAGCGAGAAGCTGACATCGTAGGCCTTCATGATTTCGCATATGTCTTCGAAATGGGTGTAGAGGAAGTTCTCTTTATGGTGCGCCAGGCACCACTTGGCCATGATCGAGCCGCCGCGCGAAACGATGCCGGTAACGCGCTTGGCAGTCATTGGCACATAGCGCAGCAGTACGCCGGCGTGGATGGTGAAGTAGTCCACGCCCTGTTCGGCCTGTTCGATCAGGGTGTCGCGGAACAGCTCCCAGGTCAGGTCTTCGGCAATGCCGCCGACTTTTTCCAGCGCCTGATAGATCGGCACGGTGCCGATTGGTACCGGCGAGTTGCGGATGATCCACTCGCGGGTTTCGTGGATGTGCTTGCCGGTGGACAGGTCCATCACCGTGTCCGAACCCCAGCGGATGCCCCAGGTCAGCTTGGCCACTTCTTCTTCGATGGACGAGCCGAGCGCCGAGTTGCCGATATTGCCGTTGATCTTCACCAGGAAGTTGCGGCCGATGATCATCGGCTCCAGCTCCACGTGGTTGATGTTGGCCGGAATGATGGCGCGGCCACGAGCCACTTCGCTGCGCACGAACTCGGGGGTGATCTCTTTCGGGATGGCAGCGCCGAAGCTGTGCCCTGCGTGCTGTTCGTTGAGCAGACCGGCTTCACGCGCCTCGGCCAGCTTCATGTTTTCGCGGATGGCGACGTATTCCATCTCGGGCGTGATGATGCCCTGCTTGGCGTAATGCATCTGGCTGACGTTGTGCCCAGCCTTGGCTCGGCGCGGGTTGCGCACGTGGGCGAAGCGCATCTTGGTCAGCTCGGCATCGTTCAGGCGGCGCTGGCCGAACTCGGAGGACAGGCCCGGCAGTTTCTCGGTGTCACCGCGGTCTTCGATCCAGGCGCTGCGCACGTCGGCCAGGCCCTTGCGCACGTCGATGCTGACGTTCGGGTCGGTGTAGGGGCCGGAGGTGTCGTAGACGGTGACCGGGGCGTTGATCTCGCCACCGAAGTCGGTCGGCGTCACGTCCAGGCTGATCTCGCGCATCGGCACGCGGATGTCCGCTCGTGTGCCTTGTACGTAGACTTTCTGCGAACGGGGGAAGGGTTGTACCGACTGCTGGTCGACCTGGGCGCTTTCGCTCAGGTTCTTTTGTTGTTGTGTGCTCATCAAGGCTCTCTCCGGGATAGATGTCGGAGTTGGAACCTGAGCGGACGAAGGGCGCGAGATACACCGTGGGCGGTGCCGAGAGGACTCGCCGGTACGCTGGCGAGGACATCTTGTTCCCTACGCAGGCCTTAACCTGATCAGGTTCAACGGGATCCGGCAGCTGCCAATCTCAGCCCCGCATTTGGGGCACCCCGACAAGAACTCGGGCAGTCTAAACAAGCTGGTGGGAGAAAACCAACTCGGCGGTCAATAAATATCGACCCGTGCGTCGGAAAGCGACTGCTCGCGCTACTGGTGGCGGATTGTTCCCGACGAGCAACATAGCTTGCCGCCAGCTAGACTGATGCCGTCCATGGCGCGCTTGACCCCCGACTGTGGCGACCCGTAGCCTTGCCGATTACCGCCTATTCAAGGATCGACATCCATCATGTTGCGCAGACTATCCCTGGCAATCGCCGTGGCCGCCGCTTCGGTGGCTCTGGTTCAGGCCGAAGAGGCCTCGCTGTCGAGCAAGACCGACCTGGTCACCGTGTATCAGGAAGCGGCGAAGAACAATGCCGATATCGCCGCCGCGCGCGCCGATTATCAGGCGCGCCGCGAAGTCGTACCGCAGGCGCGTGCAGGGTTGCTGCCCAACCTGTCCGCTGGTGCCAATTACGGCGACACGCGTACCGAGGTCGATTCGCCCAGCGTGACCCTCTCGCGCAGTGGCCTGGTCTATCAGGCCAACCTCAGTCAGCCGCTGTTCCGTGCCGACCGCTGGTTCCAGTTGCAGGCTGCCGAGGCCACCAGCGAGCAGGCTTCGCTGGAGTTGTCTGCCACTGAGCAGAATTTGATTCTGCAGAGTGCCGAAACCTACTTCGCCGTGCTGCGTGCGCAGGACACCCTGGCTTCGACCAAGGCCGAAGAGGCGGCATTCAAGCGTCAGCTGGACCAGGCCAACGAGCGTTTCGATGTCGGTCTGTCCGACAAGACCGATGTGCTCGAGGCCCAGGCCGGTTTCGACACCGCCCGCGCCAATCGCCTGCTCGCCGAGCGCGCAGTGGATGACGCCTTCGAAGCCCTTGTGACCCTGACCAACCGCGATTATCTGGCCGTCGAGGGGATCGTCCACACCCTGCCGGTGCTGGCGCCGACGCCGAATGATGCCAAGGCCTGGGTCGACACCGCCGCGGCGCAGAATCTCAACCTGCAGGCCAGCCTTTACGCTGTGACGGCTGCCGAAGAGAACCTGCGCCAGCGCAAGGCCGGTCATGCGCCGACCCTGGATGCCGTGGCCAGCTATCAGCAGGGTGATAACGACAGCCTGGGGTTCACCAATTCCGGCTCCTTTGGTGCGCCGCGTTACAGCGGTGACGTGTCGCAGCGTTCCATCGGTCTGCAATTGAACATCCCGCTGTACAGCGGCGGTCTGACCAGCTCGCAGGTGCGTGAGGCTTATCAGCGCCTGGGCCAGACCGAGCAACTGCGCGAGAGCCTGCGTCGCCAGGTGGTGCAGAACACCCGCAACCTGTTCCGCGCGGTAAACACCGACGTGGAAACCGTGCAGGCGCGTCGCCAGTCGATCATCTCCAACCAGAGCGCGCTGGAGGCCACCGAGATCGGCTATCAGGTAGGTACCCGCAACATCGTCGACGTGCTCGACGCCCAGCGTCAGCTGTACAGCGCCGTGCGCAACTACAACGACGCGCGCTACGACTACATCCTCAACAACCTGCGCCTGAAGCAGGCGGCCGGCACCCTCAGCCCAGCTGACCTGGAAGCGCTGGGCAGTTTCCTCAAGCCGGACTACAACCCGGACAAGGACTTCCTGCCGCCAGATCTGGCCTCTGCCGCCGAAGATCGCCTGCAGAACAATCAGGATTTCTGAGGCGTTCGCAGCAAACAGAAAGCCCGACTCGCGTCGGGCTTTTCATTTCGGCGATGTACCACGTAGCGCGCTGCGTGCACCGATCTGGTTGGCGGTGCGCTACCCGTGTTTGAGCCGAGCTAAATCAGTCGTAGCCCGGATGCAATTCGGGGAATTGCCTGCGTGATGCTTGTCCCGGATTGCATCCGGGCTACAGAAGACGCTGCAAGCCCTCCAGCAAGCGCTCCAGCGCGCCCTGGTTGGCCTTGAGCACGCTAAGGCCGGCCTGGCTCATGCGCAGCATCTCGCTCGGTTCGTTCAGCAGCGCCGCAACCTTGTCCGCCAACTGCATGGCGTTTTCCACTTCGCTCATGGCGCCGGCTTCACGCAACTGTGCGGCGATTTCCAGGAAGTTGAACAGATGCGGGCCGCTCAGCACCGGCTTGCCCAGTGCTGCCGGCTCCAGCAGGTTATGGCCGCCATTGGCCACCAGGCTGCCGCCGACGAAGGCGATATCCGCCAGCGCGTAGAGAAACAGCAGCTCACCCATGGTGTCGCCGAGCAGCACCTGGTCGCTGGTTTGCACGGCTTCAGCCGTGGAGCGGCGGCGAGTGGTCAGCCTTTCACTGATGCACAGTTCATGGACCGAGTTGAAGCGTTCGGGGTGACGTGGCACCAGAATCAGCAGTGCATCCGGTCGCGTCTCCAGCAACTGGCGATGGGCGGCGAGGACGATCTCGTCTTCGCCGGCATGGGTGCTGGCAGCGATCCAGACAGGTCGAGTCGTTGCCTGCCATTGCTGGCGCAACGCATCTGCGCGTTGCAGCAGTTCGGCGTCGATCTTCAGGTCGAATTTGATCGAACCGGTGACTTCCACGCAGCCAGGGCGAGCGCCGAGATCGAGAAAACGCTGCGCCTCGGTCTGGGTCTGCACGGCGATCAGCGACAGTTCGCCGAGCATTGGTGCGGTGAGTTTGCCAAAGCGCGCATAGCCGCGTGCCGAGCGCTCGGAAAGGCGCGCATTGGCCAGGGCTACGGGAATGTTGCGCTTGGCGCACTGATGGATGTGGTTCGGCCACAGCTCGGTTTCCATCACCACGGCTAGACGTGGTTGTACGCGATCGAGAAAACGCGCGGCAGCCCAGGGCAGGTCATAGGGCAGGTAGCAGTGCTGCACGCTTTCACCGAACAGCGCCTGGATGCGCTCGGAGCCGGTCGGTGTCATGCAGGTCACGGTGATCGGCAGTTCGGGATAGCGTGCCTGAAATGCGCGAATCATCGGCGCGGCGGCAATGCTTTCCCCGACCGATACCGCGTGTACCCAGATGCCGCCAGGTTTCATTGCCGGCAGGCCGAGGGAGAAGCGTTCATTGATACGCCGGGCATAAGCCGGCGCCTTGCGTGCGCGCAGGGCCAGACGCAGGGCAATCAGGGGCAGGGCCAGGTGCAGCAGCAGGGTGTAGAGGAGTCTGTTCATGGGGGCGCAGCTTATCGCCGCCGGTCATCCTCTGGAAGCGTGATCATGCCTGCGGGCGCAGCAGTTCACGCGCCAGGCAGTCGGCCAGCCAGTTGGCAGCAGGACCGAGCGCGCCGTCGCGACGGCAGACCAGCTCCACTACCAGTGGTAGTGGCGCCCAGTCGCTGCGCAGTTCCTGCAGGTGACCCTGGTAGGTCGGGTACTGCGCTACATGGCGGGGTAGCCAGGCCCAGCCAACGCCACGTATCACCAGCTCGGCCATCACGTAGAAGCTGTCGGCGCGCCATACCAGCGGACTGATCTGCTCGCCGCCGGGGTATTGGCTGTCCTGCGGCGTCATCAGCAGTTGGCGATGTTCGGCCAGGTCGCGACGTTCCACGCTGTCGAGTTCGGCCAGCGGGTGGTGCGGGCTGCACACCGTGACCATCTCGATGGTGCCCAGGCGCTGGCTTTCCAGCGCGCGTGGCATCTGTTCGTGATGAAACAGCAGGCCAAGATCGGCCTGATGCTGCAGCAGCTTGCGCGCCACGTCGCCCTGGGCGCCGCTGGAAAGCTGCACTTCAAGCAGGGGAAAGGCAGCCGCCAGGGCTTCCAGGCTGGCCAGCACCGGCTGGTAAGGCATGGCCTCGTCCTGCGCCAGACGCAGGCGCGCCTCCTCGCCACGTGCCAGGCCCAGCGCGCGACCATCGAGGCGCTCGCACTGCTGCAACACGCTGCGGGCCTGCTCCAGCAGCGCCGCGCCTGCCTCGGTCAGCTCTGGCTGGCGACCGCTGCTGCGTTCGAAGAGGGTGACGCCGAGATCGCTTTCGAGCAGGGCGATGGCGGTGCTGACCGCCGATTGCGCGCGTCCGGTCTGCCGAGCTGCAGCAGAAAAGGATCGGCTCTCGGCGGTACGGACGAATAGTTGCAGTTGATCGAGATTCCAGTTCATGGCTGACCTATCTCAAATACAGATAGGTAATGACTTTATCCCATCATGGAAGAACTTAGAATTGCGCTCATCTTTCAGGAGTCGCCATCATGCCCGGATATCTCTATCTCGCCATTGCCATCGCGGCCGAAGTGGTTGCCACCACCTCGATGAAGGCTATCGACGGCTTCAACAAACCCTTGCCGCTGCTGCTGGTGATCGGCGGTTACGCGATCGCTTTCTGGATGCTGATTCTGGTGGTGCGCACCATCCCGGTGGGCATCGCCTACGCCATCTGGGCGGGGTTGGGCATCGTTCTCGTCAGCATCGCGGCGATGTTCATCTACCAGCAAAAGCTCGATCTGCCGGCCGTGCTCGGCATGGGGCTGATCGTCAGTGGCGTGGTGGTGATTCAGCTGTTCTCGCAATCGACCGGGCACTGATGGGCCGCGGGTGAGGGAGCTGGCGGGTTATACTGCGCGCCTGTTTTTCGCCGAGGCCCGTTCATGTCCCAGTCTCTCAGCACCGATGTCCTGATCGTCGGCGGCGGTATCGCCGGCCTCTGGCTCAATGCGCGCCTGCGTCAGCAGGGTTTCGCCACCGTTCTGGTGGAGCGCGGCAGCCTGGGCGGCGGGCAGAGCCTGAAGTCGCAGGGCATCATCCATGGTGGCGCCAAATACGCCCTGCATGGCGCGCTGACCGGTGCCTCCGAGGCCATCGCCGACATGCCGCGCCGCTGGCGCGAGGCGCTGGCCGGTAACGGCGAGCTGGATCTGTCCGGTGTGCGCATTCTTTCCGACGCGCATTACCTGTGGTCGCCCGGCACCCTGGCCGGCAACCTCACCAGCTTCTTCGCCAGCAAGGCCGTTCGCGGCCGCGTCGATCAGGTCAAGGGCGAGCAATTGCCGCCGGCGCTGCAGCATCCGAAGTTCAAGGGCAAGGTCTATCGCCTCGCCGAGCTGGTGCTCGATGTGCCGAGCCTGATCGCACGCCTGGCCGAGCTGGCGGGTGACAGCCTGCTGGCCGCCGAGCGTATCGAACCGCTGCAGGGAAACGCTGAGCTGTGCGGGCTGATCGTCGATGGTCGCGAGATTCGTGCGCAGCGTGTGGTGCTCAGTGCCGGTGCCGGCAATGCCGATCTGCTCGCCGCCCTGGGCGTCGAGCAGCCCGCGCAGCAGTTGCGCCCGCTGCATATGGTGCTGGCCAAGGGGCCGGCGCTGAAACCGTTGTACGCCCATTGCCTTGGTGGCGGGCCGAAGCCTCGGGTCACCGTCACCACCCATCCGGCGGCCGATGGCCAATGGGTCTGGTACCTCGGCGGCGATCTGGCCGAAGCCGATGGCGTCGCCCGCGACGAGGCGGCGCAGATTGAGGCCGCGAAAAAGGAGATGGCCTCGCTGCTGCCCTGGGTCGACCAGAGTCAGACTCGCTGGGCCACATTACGTGTGGATCGCGCCGAGCCCGCGCAGTCGGGCCTGGTGCGTCCGGACAATGCCTTTCTCGCCGAGCAACAGCGCCTGCTGGTGGGCTGGCCGACCAAGCTGGCGCTGGCGCCGGATTTCGCTGATCGCGTACTGGCCACGCTGCAGCGCGATAATCTGCAGCCGTCCGCTGATATGCCATTGCCCGAATTGCCGCGCCCAGCCTTGGGGCAACCGGTGTGGGACGCGTTACTGCCATGAGTACATTGCACGAGCTGCATCGTCCGCTGGGCTCCACTGGCTTTCAGGTTTCGCCGCTGGGTCTGGGCACGGTCAAGCTGGGCCGCGACCAGGGCGTCAAGTACCCCAACGGCTTCACCATTCCCGACGATGCACAGGCACTGGCCTTGTTGCAGCAGGCCCGCGAGCTGGGCATCAACCTGATCGATACCGCGCCGGCCTACGGCATCAGCGAGCAGCGCCTCGGCCCGCTGCTGCGTGGCCAGCGTGATGAGTGGGTGATCGTCAGCAAGACCGGTGAGGAGTTCGAGCAGGGCCGATCGCACTTCGATTTCTCCCCCGCGCATACTCGCCTCTCGGTCGAGCGCAGCCTCAAGCGCCTGGAGACCGACCGTATCGATCTGCTGCTGGTGCACTCCGACGGCAACGATCTTGCCGTGCTGCGTGAAACAGGGGTGTACGAGACGCTGGCCGAGCTCAAGCGTGAGGGTAAGATCCTTGCCTACGGGGTTTCCGGCAAGACCGTCGAGGGCGGGCTGCTGGCGCTGGAACAAGGCGACTGCGCCATGGTCACCTATAACCTGAGTGAGCAGGGCGAGAAGCCGGTATTGGACTACGCTGCCAGTCACGCCAAGGGCATCCTGATCAAGAAGGCGCTGGCCAGCGGGCATGCCTGCCTGGCCGATGGTGTCGACCCGGTGCGCGCCAGCTTCGAGCTGATCTTCGCGCATCCGGGCGTCAGCAGCGCCATCGTCGGCACCATCACGCCCGCGCACCTGGCGGCCAATGTCGCGACTGTGGCGGCGGTTTTACAGGGCATCCGCTGAGGTCCCCGGTCACGTCCTCTTACAGCCTTGGGTTGTACTGGGTGGTCGGCTTGGGGCAGCCTTGAGCGGTTTTTGCTTCAACCTGACCCTCGCGTGAGCGCTGGCTGCCGAGCCGCCTCACGCCCAGCCGGAACAAGGAGTCGAGATGCCGCGTACGCTGATCCGCAAGGACCCGAGTAACTTCAAGACCCTGCCGCTGTTCGTCGAAGCCGGCCCTGATGGCCTGAGCTACCAGAGCCTCGGGCAGCCGCTGAATTTCCAGCAGATGCTCGAACGCCGCCGCCCGGTCGAGGTGGCGGACAGCTCGCGGTTTTCCGTCGAGCTGGCCAACCTCGGCGTCTCGGTGCGTCTGACCCTGCGCCTGCATGGCCGTGATTACTGGTTGCTAGTGCGTCAGCGGCGGCCGGATCGTGGCGATACCGTGCTCAAGCTGATTTCCGGCTATGTACCGGCGCACGAGTTGAATCTGCCGCTGCTCACCGCCATTCAGGAAGTCGCCGAGGAGTGCCTGCTGGAAAGCGCCGATGGCTGGCTGAGCGGGCGTTTCGCCGATACCTGGTTGCCCACGCCCTATCAGGGCGCGCTGCGTTATCGCGAGTCGAGTCACTTTCGCCTCAGCCCGCTGTCCGGCGCCGCGCGGCCCGTGCAGTGCGGCAACCTGACCTTGCTCGAGCGCCCGCGCGCCTACGTGCATCTGCCTACCGCATCCTTGCAGCTGGTGTATGACCTGAGCCTGGAGCTGCCACGTGATGCCCGTCAGCTGAGTCTGTTCCACGTCGATGAATGCTTGGAAGACGGCCGCCTGGTGGCGCGTCTGGAGCGTCGCCGGCCGGATATCTATCTGCTGGCATTGCAGCGCGGCGTGCCCAGCGGTGGGCTGTTCACTCTGCGCAAGGGCGAGCTGCTGCCTGCCAGCACCCGAGGGGTATGGTTGTCGGAGAGCTTTGCCGAACAGGATGGCTGGCTGGTGCGGGACGAGCGGATTCGCTGGAAAGACTGGCTGCAGCGCTACGGTGTGAAACCCCCGCAGCGGCGCGCATTGGCCAGCGCGTAGGGCGGGTGTAACCCGCCGTTGGCCGTCTGGCGGGTTGCAGCCGCCCTACATGGGCTGCGCCGTTTTCACACTCGGCTGTCGCGCATGCGCGTCAGTTGCCGCTCCAGCAGGGCGGGATAAGGATCGAGCAGGCGCTCCACGCAGCTGGCCCCTTCCGGGCTGGCAATTGGGCGGATGCGGGCGCGCTGGCGGGCCAGGGCATCCTGCGCGACGCGTTGCTCGACCAGCAGCAGATTGCGGCTGTGTTGCGACAAGGCCAGGGCGTCCAGGGCGCTGTCGCTGAGCAGCAGGTCGGCTTGACCCAGCTCTTCCAGATCACTGCCCAGGGTCAGGCCGAGCTGCAGTTGCAGGGTGATGCCGCTGTCGGCGACCTCGATCTGCAGGGCATGGCCGAGAGCGCGCATCAGCTCGCCACAGCAGATCGCGTGGGTCAGGTAATCCTCGCTGCACTCGCGCTCGTGGAACAGCATCAGGCTGCTGCCGTCCTTGAGTGTATGAAGTTGACCCTGATAGAGCGCAGCAGCCTGTTCCAGGCAACCCCGATAACGATCCAGCAGGTCCAGCAGGCGCGTGCGCGGCAGACGGCGCAGCTGCTCCTGGGCGCCGAGTTGAATGGCCAGTACGGCGCTGGCCTGCGATGGGCGCGGAGCCTTGGCGACCGGTGCAGGCGCCTCGGACTCGTCACGCAGGTCGGCAAATGGGTCATCCGGCTCTATCGTGTCAGGCCAGGGCTTGAGCGGCTCGTCATCGCCATACTCATCGCTGATGTCCGCTTCATCTAAGGCAGCATGCTCGGCCGCGATCTCCTCCTGCTCGTCGAAGCGCTCGTCGTCTTCTTCGTGCAGATAGTCTTCGCTGTCATCAAGCAGCTGTTCGTCATCCAGTTCCGGCTCGGGCTCCGGTTTTTCCGGAACCAGGCGCGCCTGCAGCTGACGCGCCAGGTCACCGATCTCGTCGTTGCGTCCGGCGCCTGGCGCAGGGTCGTCCGGGTCGCGCAACCACAGGCGCATCTGCAGCAGTGGGGTGGAAATATGCCGGCCGAGGCGCATGCTCAGCGACAGGGTCAGGGCTAGCAGAATCAGGCTGAGAATACCCATGCTCTGCAGGCTGATGGTCATCGGTTGCTGGAACTGGCTCATGTCCAGGCTGATGCGCAACTGCCCGGCCATCACTTCCTGGAAGGTGATGGAGGTGGAGTACAAACCTTCGGTTTCACCCAGCACGCTGCGTGTCGGGCGCGCGCCGGCTTCGGCGAGGATGCGACTGTCCACGCTGTAGATGGCCGCATGGGCCACCAGCGGGTTCTTCGCCAGGTTGTTCAGCAGCACGTTGAGGCTGAGGATGTCGTTGGACACCAGCAGTTCGGTGGCCGAGGCCGCCGTCTGGGTGATCAGCGCCTGACCCAGTGCATCGGCCTGCTGCTGCATGGCCTGCTTGAACTGCATGCCCATGACCCATGCATAGATGACCATCGCCAAGGCCACCAGCAGCAGGCTGTGGCTGGCGATGCGCAGCACCAGAGGCACCCGCCGCTGACGCAGCGCGTGGAAGATCAGGATGAAGAAGTTATCGGGTTTGACGGGCGCGGGCCGGTTCACAGAGCACGGCTCTTGTCGACTGAAGTTGCCGCGCAGTATAGCGAGCGCCCTGGGGCGGGCAAAGCGCATGGCTGCCCGGATTGGCGGGAAACTGGGTAGAATGTGCGCCTTTTCGTCGGTCAGTGGCCAATTCGCCGCTTGCCTGCCTCAATCGTTTGCCTTGGAGGGTGCGTCTTGCGCGAAATCGTCCTGATCAATATCACCGGCGAGGATCGCCCCGGACTTACCGCAGCTATTACCGGCGTGCTGGCTCAGGGCGGGGTGAACATCCTCGATATCGGCCAGGCGGTAATCCACGACACCCTGTCGTTCGGCATCCTCATCGAGATTCCTGACAACGGCCGCTCCCAGTCGGTGCTCAAGGACCTGCTGTTCACCGCTTATGAGCTCGATCAGCAGGTACGTTTCACCCCGGTCTCCGAAGACGACTATCGCCAGTGGGTCGGTGGCCAGGGCAAGGCCCGCCATATCGTGACGCTGTTGACGCGCAAGGTCAGCGCCGAGCAGTTGCAGCGCGTCAGCGCGATCACCGCCAAGTACGGTCTGAACATCGATCACATCGACCGCCTTTCCGGGCGCATGCCGCTGGATATGCCGGCCGAACAGGGCAAGGGCTGCATCGAGTTTTCCGTGCGCGGCGAACCGGCCGACCCGGCGGCGTTGCGCGCCGAGTTCCTCAGTGTGGCGCAGGAGCTCAACGTCGATATCGCCTTCCAGCGCGACTCGGTGTTCCGCCGTAACCGCCGCCTGGCGGTGTTCGACATGGATTCGACGCTGATCGAGGCCGAGGTGATCGACGAGCTGGCCAAGGCTGTCGGTGTTGGCGAGCAGGTGGCCGAGATCACCGAGCGCGCGATGCGTGGCGAGCTGGATTTCCGCGCCAGCTTCAAGGAGCGTCTGGGCTTGCTGCAGGGCCTGTCGGAAGACGTGCTGGAAGAGATCGGGGCGTCCCTGCGTTTGACCGAAGGCGCCGAGGTGCTGTTCGCCGAACTCAAGCGCCTGGGCTACAAGACCGCGATTCTCTCCGGCGGCTTCACCTACTTTGCCAAGCAGCTGCAGGCCAAGCTGGGCATCGACTACGTGTTCGCCAATGAGCTGCAGATCGAGAACGGCAAGGTCACCGGCGTGGCCGTCGAGCCCATCGTCGACGCGCAGCGCAAGGCCGATCTGTTGCGTGAGCTGGCGCAGAAGGAAGGCTTGCAGCTGGAGCAGACCATCGCCGTCGGCGATGGCGCCAACGACCTGCCGATGCTCGGGCTGGCCGGTCTCGGCGTGGCCTTCCGCGCCAAGCCGCTGGTCAAGCAATCGGCCAAGCAGGCAATCTCCACCCTGGGGCTGGACGGCGTTCTTTATCTGCTCGGCTTTCGCGACCGTGAGGGGCAGGAATAAGCCCCGGTGTTGCGTCGGATATAAAAAAGCCGCCTGTTCAGGCGGCTTTTTCGTCCGTGGGATTTATTCGTCGCCAGCCGAGAAGTCGTAGTCCATCGACTGGCTCGGGCCCTGCAAGTAGTAGCCTTGAATGAAGTTGACCCCGGCCTGCCACAGCGTGGCCAGTACGCTGGCACTTTCGACGAAGGGCACGATGGTCAGCTTGGCCTGGGCATGCAGGCTGCTGAGCAAGGTTTTCAGCGCTTCCTGGTTCTCTGCATTGCTCAGGTCCTGGGAGAACGAGCCATCGACTTTGACGAAGTCCACTTGCAGGTGCTTGAGCGTGTTGAATGGGTTCAGCGCGCAGCCGAACTGGCTCAAGGCCACCTTGCAATGCAGTTCCGCCAGGCCCTGGGTCAGCGCCTTGGCCTGTTTCAGGTAGGCGATGGCGTCCGGTTCGCTGAACTGGAACACCAGCGAGTCCGACGGCAGGCGCGCGGCTTTGAGTGCCACGCTGAGCCAGGGCAGCAGCGTCTGGTCCTGCAGGCTGGCGCTGGACAGGTGTACGAACAGACGGGTGTTATGGCCTCTGGAGCGGTGATCGGCCAGTAGCTTGATCGAGTTGAGGATTACCCAGCGGTCGATCTTCTCGCCGAGGCCGGCATCCTTGGCGGCGGCGAGGAATTCCATTGGCGGCACCTCTGCGCCCTGCGGATTGAGAAGGCGCAGTAGCACTTCGTAGTGTTCGTGAGCATCGCCACGCAGGCTGATGATCGGCTGGAACAGCAGTCGGAAGCTGTTGTTCTCCAGTGCCTGCTGCACCATCGCCAGCAGGCTGCCGCGGTTGGCTGCTGCGGCGAGTTCATCGGCCGGGTTGAACACTTTGATGGCATTGCCGTCACTGAGCTCGTCGGCGCAGCGGTGCGCGCGATCAAGGACTTCCTGCGCCTTGGCGGTTTTCTCGCTAAGGCCGGCAACGCCAACCGACAGCGTGGTCTGCGCGGTGCGGCCGCTGACGTCGAACAGGTGGGCTTCGACCTTCTTCAGCAGGGGCGCCAGGCTGGCTTGGCACTGCTCGGGCGTCTGGCCCGGGAGCAGGGCGGCGAACACGTCGTCACCGAAGCGGGCCAGTTGGGTATCCGCCGGGAAATGTGCGCGCAGCAGGCCGGCCAGGTCGGTCAGCAGCAGGTCGATGCCGGCCAGGCCGATCTCGCCCTGCATGCTGGCATAGCGGTCGACACGGATGTACGCCAGGGTCGAGGGTTGACCGGTGTTGACGGCGCGCTCGGCGGCGTTGTCCATCAGCTCGAGGAAGTGGTTGCGGTTGAACAGGCCGGTGACCAGATCCTGGCTGCTGATCTCGCGCAGTTTTTCTTCCAGTTCGGCATTGGAGGTTTCCGCGCGGATCACCACCTGAATGCACGGTTCGCCATCATAGGTGGCAGGGGAGAAGGTCATTTGCGCGGCGAAGCTGCTGCCATCGGCGCGTACGCCCTGGCAATTGAGCTCGGCATTGCCTTCGGCGCTCTGGTAGTTCTTCAGGAAATCCTTGAACGCAGCGTGATCGGCGCTGGCGATCAGGTCGATCATCGGCATGCCTTCGAGCTCTTCGCCATCTTCGTAGCGGAACAGCTCCAGGTACGCGCGGTTGGCGTAGATGTGCATGCCGTCGTGGACATAGGTGATGGCGTCTACCGAGCTTTCCAGCAGCAGCTGGCAGCGCTTCTCCGCTTCGCGCAAGGCCACTTCGGCGGCACGGCGGGCGCGACGTTCCTCGAGGTTGGCCAGCTCGCGCTTGGCCACCAGCACCAGGCGCTCGTCCTCGCCTTGCGGCAGGGCGTCTTGCGCGCCGAACAACAGGGCTTCGGTGATGATCTCGGAGTCATTCTCCTCGACCAGCTGGATGACGGGGATGTCCTTGGCCTGACGGCGGATGGCACTGATCGCCTCGCCAGGATCGAGATGCTCGCTGCTCGCTGCGCAGATCAGCAGGTCCCAGGTCTGTTGCAGTGTCTCTGCCAGGTCTTCGCTGGAGGTCAGACGATGCACACGAGTGGCATGCCCGGCGTTGCGGAACAGACTGACTAGGCGCTCTGCTTCGTTCTGCGAATCTTCGAGAATCAGCAGGCGGATGGTTTTTTTTTCGATGGCCATAGAGGGGTCATTACCGCGCCGAACGGACGCGAAAAGGCGACAAATGGTGAGTTCGCCGGAGCCTACAGCGACTTCCAGAGCGAGTCAAAATCTTCCTCCCCCGCAGGCTTCTGGCTTTGCGAGGCTGTGACCGGTGTCCCGGGCGCACCTTCCTCTTCGCCTACGCGGCGATACTCGAACTGGCTGAAGCTGCCGGTGCTGACCTGTCTGCGGGTCAGCAGCGCGCGGTGTTCTTCGCCGTGGTCGTTGATCAGGACCTTGCTGCCCTCCTGGAATGGCAGGCGTGGGGTGATCAGGCTGGCGGGACGAGAAATGGCGCTGATTTCCGGTAGCAGCAGGGCGCGCAGGTACTGGCTGTTCTGCTCGGCTTTGCGTAGCAGTTGCAGGCCGCAGGGGCGTGCGTGCGGCGCGATCAGCTCGATACCCATCTGCGTGCCGCCGCCGCGCACCTGGCGAATCCAGCGCACGATGGCCACGCTCCAGCCCTGACTGGGGTTGTCTTGTACGCCCAGCAGTTCACCGGCCTGCAGCTGGCTGGGGACGTCCTTGGGCCAGGACAGGCAATAGCCACCTGGGCTGTGATTGACGATGGGCAGGGGGAAGGTCGGGTAACTCTCGCCGTTGTTCTCAGGCTGCGCCTGTTCACCGGGGGTTACCTTGGTGTACTGAATCTCTTCGAAGTGGATTTCGTCAGCCGCATTGCGCTGGGCATCGAAGGCGTTGGACCAGACATCAGGCTCGCCCGTGGAAGGCTTGAATACCGCAGCGCCCAGCTCGACCGGACGTTTGAGTACTTCAGCGAACGAGCAGCATCCGGAGAGGAAGAAATGCAGCGCGGTCATACCGATGCACAGGGTCAGGCTGCCTTGCCCCGGCGTGCGCTGGAAGGTGCGCTCGGCGATGTCGCCCCAGGCTGCGGCAACATGCTGCAGCAGATCGAGGGTGATGCCTTCCGGAATCATCAGGCGCGATTTGCTGCGCTCTTCTTCCGGGAGTTCCAGATACTCCTTGATGGCATCGACCAGCGGTTGCGTATCGATGCCCAGCAGGTTGTGCAATTCGCTGCTCTGGTACAAGGACTTGTAGCGTGGCGGGCCGTCGATCTGCGGCGCCAGTACGAACAGGCTGTCGGCATGGTCGCCTGGCTGCAGCTTGACCTGCGCGCTCCAGGGCTCCAGTGCTTCCGCCAGGCGGGCGATGCCGTTCTGGCGCATCTGGTTGGTGCGCGCGCAGCCGAGTAGCAGTGCGGTCACGTAGGTCTGCTCGGTGCTCAGGCCCTGAGTATGGCGTGCCAGCGGGTCGCGAATGACCTGGCGCTGCAGGCGCTGCTCGCAGGCAATCTGATAGAGCTGGTGCAGCTCCAGCCAGAGCCCTTCCGGAACCGGGCAGTAGAGCTGACTGGCACGGATCAGCGGGCTGCACAGGCTGTGGCTGGCGCGCTGCAGGGAGACGGCGAGCAGCTGGTCGCGATCCTTGCCGCTGCGGGCGATCACGCGGGAAATGATCAGCTTGTAGCCGACAGCCAGGTGGTTCTGCAGCGCCTGGCACAGGTTGGCCACCTTGCGCGGGCGCTCGTCGAGAACGATGGCCTGGTTGAGAAAGTGACGCTCCAAGTGTTGGCAGACGAAGCTGACTTCCGGGCGCAGCAACTCGAGCAACTGCAGACGATTTTCCGAAGGGGTGAGGAATTGATTGAGTTCCACCAGGCTCTGATACAACTGACGTGCAGTTTCACCGATGTTCGCCTTGGGCAGGCCTGCGATCCAGCGTTTCAGATCACGGGGGCTGCCGTCGCAGAAACTGAGGCTCTGCTTGCTCGGCGTGGGAACGCGCAACAGTTGAAGGTGGGTACTCTGTCTATCCATCAAACTCGGATACTCCGGCCACGCAATACCAAGCGGCTCTAGTAATAGTCTTGCGAACTCTAGCAGTATCTGCCTGTGCTGGCAGCCCATCCGCGCGGACGGCCTGCCTCGCCAGAGTACGGATCTATGACCGAACGGTCGAGATGCGGGTTCCTTTTCTCAACGGTTCAGTCCTGAGCGGTGCCCATCAGTTGGCCCATGCGCACCGCGCTGCCGGCGCCCAGCTCTTGAGCCCATTGCACCTGATTCGGGCCGAACAGGACGATGGCAGTAGAGCCCAGTTTGAAGCGGCCCATTTCTGCGCCCTTGGCCAGTTCTATCGGCCCGCGTGCCTGCGCGTCATAGCGTGTGCTCTTCAGCTCGCGCTTGGGGGGCGTGACCAGGCCAGCCCATACGGTTTCCACGCTGGCCACGATCATCGCGCCCACCAGTACCACGGCCATCGGCCCGCGTTCGGTGTCGAACAGGCAGACCACGCGCTCGTTGCGGGCAAACAGTTCCGGCACGTTTTCTGCGGTGGTCTGGTTGACCGAGAACAGGCGGCCCGGCACGTAGACCATCTCTTTCAGCGTGCCGCCCAGCGGCATATGGACGCGGTGGTAATCCTTCGGTGAGAGGTACACGGTGGCGAACTGGCCACCCATGAACGGCGCTGCGCGTTCGGCGTCGCCACCGAGGAGTTCGACAGCGCTGAAACTGTGGCCCTTGGCCTGGAAGATGCGGCCGTGCTCGATGGCGCCGAGTTGGCTGATCGCCCCGTCGGCCGGGCTGAGAATGGCGCCGAGGGTTTCGTCCAGCGGGCGCGCGCCGTCTTTCAGGGCGCGGGTGAAGAACGCGTTGAAATGTTCGTAAGCACGCAGGTCCTCGACTTGCGCTTCGCTCATGTTGACCTGGTACTGCTTGGCGAACCACGAGATCAGCGGATTCTTCAGCCAGCCAATACGGCATTCGGCAATGCAGCCGATCAGGCGCGACAGCAGGTGATGAGGCAGCAGGTACTGGCTGAGGATAAAAAGACGTTGTTTCATCGTGTTTCCTTGAAGGTTCTGAACCGACACTGGCGTGGCCAGGCCGGGTGCAACTGAATGGTCGACGGACTCAGCGTTCGATGGGCGTGTCGGGCAGGTTGCCCCACTCGGACCAGGAGCCGGCATAGGCCTTCACGCGTGGATAGCCGAGTGCCTTGGCCACCACGTAGCTGAAGCCAGAGCGACGGTGAGTCTGGCAGTGAGTGATCACTTCCTTGTCGGGCGTGATGCCCAGACCTTGCAGGACTTCGGCGATATCCGTGCGAATGCGCATACCGCGTTGCAGGTCCATGCCGGCGGTCCACTCGAAATGGGTGGCGCCGGGGATATGCCCGCCACGCGCTGAACTCAGTTTTTCGCCGCGGTATTCGTCTGCGCCGCGCACGTCCCAGATGGCCAGGTCGGCGGCATCCAGGCGCGACTGCAGGTACTCGCGGGTGGCGGTGGGGGCATCGCTCAGCGTCAGTGATACCTCGGTGCGGGTTACTGCGGGCTCCTCCTGGCTCAGCTCGAGGCCATCGCTGATCCAGGCCTGCAGACCTCCATTGAGGAAGTGGTAACGCTGATGACCGATCACGTCGAGCAGCCAGATGAAGCGACCGGCCCAGGGGCCGCCCTCATCGTCGTAGACCACATAAACGGCATTCGCGTGATGACCGATATCGGCGAACAGCGCTTCGAGCTGCGCTCGCTCGGGTAGCAGGCCGGGGGCGGGCGGCAGGCCCAGTTGCGTGCGCTTGGCATCCACCCAGCGCGCACCTGGGATGTGGCCGGCGGCGTAGCGCGCTGCGCTGCTCAGATCGAGCAGGATCAGGTCGGCTGCATCCAGGCGTTTGGCCAGTTGGGCTGGCTCGATCACCAGTGGCAAGTTGTCGAAGGCGGACATGACGGCCTCCTTGAATGAAAAGAGGTCGATTGTAGCGGAAACAGAGCGCTTCAGCGCCCGCGCCTGGAAAAGCTGCCCAGCGCGCGCTCGATGCACTGCACGGTCTTGCCGAACGCCTGCAGGCAGACGTCATTGAGCGGTTGGCCGCCCTGGTCGGCCACGACCAGCATCACCACCCGACCGTTATTGGCCACAGAGCGCAGCAGCAGATGCTCGCTGGGAAACAGGGCCTTGAGGTTGCCCGGCAGCAGTGCCGAAAACTGCGCCACGTTGCTGGGCGTCAGGCGCAGTTGTCCTGGCGCGCTGAGCAGGCGTTTCAATACCTGACTTTGTGCCGGGTCGAGGCTGAGGGTGGCCGCGCTGGCATTGAGCCCCGCCTGTTGCTGGGTTAGCAGGCGGGTGTGCTGGCGATCAGCAAGAAGCAGCAGCACGCGCTTCAGGCCGCAGGCCTGCAAGGCGTCGCGGGCGCAGGCAGTCAGCTGCGGCACGTTGGCAAAGGTGCTGGGTTCGGCGAGCAGGCGTGCACAGTGCTGGCGCCAGATGGCAAGGTCATCGCGCTTGGGTGGCGCTGCGGCGCTGACGGCTGGCTTCAGGCGATGGGCGTCCCACGGCCAGATCAGTGCCTGGGCCGGGTGCCAGAGTGCGTGATCGTGAATCAGGCGTGCGCTGCTCACGGCGTGCTGGTGCACTTCCTGTTGCAGCTCATTCAGAGGAATCTGCAGGTAAAGTCCGGTAAGGCGTTGCCAGCGTAGGCTGTGCGCGGTATCCCAGGCGTGGTGGGCGGATACTGCTAAGCCGTTGGCCAGCAGCACGCAGTTGCTCGGATGGGTGAGCCAGTGGCGCAGGGGGATGTCGGCGTCGAGCATCTGCTGTTGATGCAGCGGATGCTCGTTGTCGCGAGCGATGTGCAGCGCCCGGACCAGTTGGCGACGATCACGCTCGAGCAGGCGGTAGCCGCGCACGATCCATTCTGGCAGTCGCCAGCGCTCGGCCAGTTTGACGCACAGCTGGATCAAGGTGACGCCGAGCAGCTCTTTCTCGACAGCAGCGGGCCGTTCGCCCTTGAGCAGCACGCGTTGCTCCCAGGCCTCGAACAGCTGCGGATGGGCGCACAGCAATGGCCAGATGGGTGAGAGAAACAGCAGGCTGCAGCCGTGCAGTTCATTCCACAGACGCGCCAGGCGAGCACCGAACAGGCCACGAGCCTGTTGGCTGGCATGCTGACTGATCAGCAAAATCTGCTTGAATGCTAGAGGGATGTCACTTTCTGGCAGGGCAGGCGCCTGGCTGAGCAGGGCTTCGCAGCGGCTCAGGCCCAGGCGCGACAGCGCAGTTTCGACGCTCTCGGCTGGATCGCTGAGGCTGTTGCTCGATTGGTTTGCCTCGCGCAGTACCTGCAGGGCGAAAGAGGGGCTGGACTCTATCGCCTCGGCAATTTCGCGCCAGGTCCGGCGACTGTCTCCCAGGATGCGACGCAGGCGCAAATGCTGCTGCTGCTCGATAGGCAGTGGCAACTTGCCCAGATGTTGTACCCAGGCGTCCAGAGTGCGTGGCAGAGACTTTGACGTCGGCATATTGGCTCGAGTCGAACTGGCTTTTGACCATAACTGGCTATAGTCTGGCGTATAAGCTCCGATAATTAGAAGGGTTGTTTTTAATAACCCGTCCACTAGGCACTACAAGCGTTTACTCCATGGTAAAAATCTTAGGCATCATTGTCGTCTTTGGCTGTGTGCTCGGCGGGTTCATACTCTCGGGCGGGAAGTTCATGGCATTGGTCCACCCCTTCGAGGTTCTGATTATTGGCGGCGCGGCGCTGGGTGCATTCCTCCAGGCCAACCCCGGCAGCATGTTCATGCAGGTTTTCAAGAAATCGCTGAGCATGTTTGGCAGTCGCTTTACCCACGCTTATTACCTCGAAGTGCTCAAACTGCTGTACGAGATCCTCAACAAGAGTCGCCGCGAGGGCATGATGGCCATCGAGGCAGACGTCGAAGATCCCAACGCCAGTCCGATCTTCAGCAAGTATCCCGGTGTGCTCAAGGATGCGCGGATGACTGCGTTCATCTGCGATTACCTGCGCATCATGTCTTCCGGCAACATGGCGCCGCACGAACTCGAAGGCCTGTTCGACATGGAACTGGCCAGCCTCAAGGAGGAAGTTGAGCACCCGGCGCACGCCGTGGCCAAGGTCGCCGACGGCATGCCGGCCATGGGTATCGTCGCGGCCGTGCTGGGCATCGTGATCACCATGTCGATCCTGGCAGAAGCGGACAACGCGCAGATCGGTGAGAAGGTGGGTACTGCTCTGGTCGGTACCTTCCTCGGCATTCTCGCTTCCTACGGTTTTTTCGGCCCACTGTCGAACGCGCTGGAGCATGACGCCAAGGAAGAGCTGAACCTTTACGAAGCGATCAAGGCGACCCTGGTCGCGTCTGCCTCGGGCATGCCGCCGACCCTGGCCGTAGAGTTCGGGCGCAAGGTGTTGTATCCGGCGCATCGTCCGAGCTTCAGCGAGCTCGAACAGGCCATGCGCGGCAGCTAAGCCATGGAAAATAACCAACCTATCATCGTCAAGCGGGTCAAGAAGACCGCTGGCGGACACCATGGCGGTGCCTGGAAGATCGCTTTTGCCGACTTCGCAACCGCCATGATGGCGTTCTTCCTGGTCATGTGGCTGATGACATCGGCCACTCCGGAACAGAAGAAAGCCATTTCCGGCTATTTCCAGGACCCGATCGGTTTCACCGAGAGTGCCAGTCCATACGCCATCGACCTGGGCGGCACGCCTACGCCAGCGCCCGAGCGCACCCTTAATCCTGACATCTCCGAGACGCCGGAGAGTCAACCGGATGAGTCCGGCGTCAGCACCGATCAGATCGAAACCCTGGCTGAAAAGATGGAGCAGGAGCGTCTGGAACTGCTGTTGCAGGAGCTGCAGAACAAGGTCGAAGAGAATCCCGAGCTGCAGCGTTTCAAGGACCAGATACTGTTCGAAATCACCCAGGATGGCCTGCGCATCCAGATCATGGACGCCGAGAATCGACCGATGTTCGCCCTCGGCAGTGCCAACCTTCAGCCCTATTTCGAAGACATCCTGCTGGCCATGGCCGACACCATTCGCGCGGTGCCGAACAAGATCAGCATCAGCGGTCACACTGATGCCAAACCGTTCGTAGGGCGCGGCGATTTCGGCAACTGGGAGCTGTCATCCAACCGTGCCAACGCCGCGAGGCGCACATTGGTGGCGGGCGGGTACCCGGACGAGCAGGTGGCGCGGGTGGTCGGCTATGCCTCGTCGGCGCTGTTCGATCGTGAGGATCCGTTCAACCCGGTCAATCGGCGCATCGATATCGTCGTGCTGACCAAGAAGGCGCAGCGCGCCATCGAGGGCGAACAAGGCGTCGAGGAAGGCACTGCGCCCGCGCCAGGCGAGGCTCCGGCGGATGCGGCGAGTGAACCGCTAGCGCCAGAGCAACTGCAGCAGCGCCTGAATATCTTCGAAGAAGGCGCCTTGCAGTTCGATCAACTTAATAATCAGTAATCGTCTTCCGGCAGGCTGGCGATGATGTGCCGGTAGCTGGCCATGCGCTGCGGCTGCACGCGGCCGTCTTCCAGGGCCTGCAAAAGCGCACACCCGGGTTCGCGATCATGCTTGCAGTCACGGAAGCGGCAGCGCCCGAGCAGGTCGTGGAATTCGATGAAGCCCGCTTCCACGTCATCGCGGCTGACATGGCCGAGGCCGAATTCGCGAATGCCTGGGGAGTCGATCAGTTGACCGCCACCGGGAAAGTGGAAAAGCCGTGCGGTGGTGGTGGTGTGCGTCCCCTTGCCGGTCAACTCCGACAGCGCGCCGACACGCGTATCTACACCGGGCAGCAGGCTGTTGACCAAGGATGATTTGCCTACGCCAGATTGGCCGACGAATACGCTGACGTTTCCGTTCAGGCGATGTTTCAGCTGCTCCATGCCATCGCCCTGATGGGCCGAGACTTCCAGCAGCGGGTACTCGAGCTCACGATAGACCTTGAGCAGCGCGTCCAGCGCTACCTGGTTCTGCTCATCGATCAGATCGGCCTTGTTCAGCAGCAACAGCGGGCGAATGCCCGCGTGCTCGGCGGCAACCAGATAACGGTCGATCAGGTTGGCGTGCGGCTCGGGCAGCGGCGCGAAGACGATGACGATCTGGTCGACGTTGGCCGCCACCGGCTTGAGTTGGCCGCGGATGTCGGGGCGGCACAGTTCGCTGTTTCTCGGCAGTTGCGCGACGATGACGCCGTCACCCTGATTGCCGGGGCGCCAGACTACCTGGTCACCAGTGACCAGTGCCGGCAGGTTGGCGCGCAGGTGGCAGCGAAACACCTGGCCGGCCATCTCGCCCTGCAAACCTTCGATTTCCACCTGTACGCCGAAATGGGCGATTACCAGTCCGGTCTGTTCCGGGCCGAGGTCACCGCCTTCCAGTGCTTCCATTGCCCGTGATTCACGCTTGGCGGCGCGGGCGGCGCGCTCGCCTTGAATCTTTTCGATCCGCCAGTTCTGGCGGCGGTTGAGTTGGCGTTTGGCCATGGAGCATCCGGATAGTGGAGTGTTGATCGCGGCGAGTTTAGCATGAGCGCTCGGCGGCCATTCGGCTGTCAGGAACAGAGGTCGGGAATGACGGCAGGCGAGGAACGAACGGTGCTGCGGCTACCGTTATTGCGCGCTCTTTTGGCGCAAGGTCTGGCCTTGGCGCTGGTGGTGGTGCTGGTCTATCTGCTGGCGTTGCTGCCCTGGCGCATGTCGTTGTTTTCGGTGGCGCTGCTGCAAGGTGTTGTGGCCGCCGGGATCGGCTGGCGCCTGGGTCTGTCACGCTGGTGGTTGTGGATCAATCTGGCGTTTCTGCCCGCGCTGCTGGTGATGCAGCGCGCCGATTTACCGGCCTGGTTGTTCCTGCTGGGTTTCGTCCTGCTGCTACTGGTCAACTGGAACAGTCTGCGCGAACAGGTGCCGCTCTACCTGAGTGGGCGCAAGGCGCAGCAGCGTCTGCAGCAGTGCTTGAGCGAACGCGAGCCGCCGCTGCGCTTCGTCGACCTGGGCTGTGGTACTGCTGGCACGGTGCTACAGCTGGCCAGACGGTTTCCGCGCGGGCAGTTCGTCGGTGTCGAGACGGCGCCGCTGCTCTTCGTTTTCGCCTGGCTACGCTGCCTGCTGCAGGAGAACTGCAGCATTCGTTATCGGAGTCTGTGGCAGGTCGAGCTCGGCGACTTCGATGTCGTCTACTGCTTTCTCTCGCCCGTGCCGATGCCGCGTCTGTGGGCCAAGGCGCAAGTCGAGATGCACGCCCATAGCTGGCTGATCAGCAACACCTTCGAGATTCCGGGCGTGCCGGCTGATCGCGAGCTCGAGATCAACGAGGGGCGGCAAACGTCCCTGTTTCTCTGGCACATGAAGGGTGCCGAGATCAGCTAGACTTGGCGCCTGAGCCAAGGAGCCTAACCATGCAAAACCCCAACAACCTGATCTGGATCGACCTGGAAATGACCGGGCTGGAGCCGGAACGCGATGTGATCATCGAGATGGCCACCATCGTCACCGACAGCGAGCTGAACGTGTTGGCCGAGGGCCCGGTGATCGCCGTCCACCAGAGCGACGAAGCTCTGGCCGGCATGGACGAATGGAACACCCGCACCCATGGCCAGAGCGGCCTGACCCAGCGCGTACGCGAAAGCAAGATCGACACGGCGGCGGCCGAAGCACAGACCATCGCCTTCCTCGAACAGTGGGTGCCCAAGGGCAAGTCACCCATCTGCGGCAACAGCATCGGCCAGGATCGCCGCTTTCTCTACAAGTACATGCCGGCCCTGGAAGCCTACTTCCACTACCGCTACCTGGACGTGTCGACGCTGAAGATCCTCGCTGGCATGTGGGCGCCAGCGGTCAAGGACAGCTTTCAGAAAACCGCCACCCACCAGGCGCTGGATGACATTCGCGAGTCCATTGCCGAGCTGCGCCACTACCGTGAGCATTTCCTCAAGGTGTAAATGAGCCACTCCGGCGCGTCCCGCGTGCCGTGCGAGTAGCGTAGCGCGGATGCAATCCGGGGAAGCGGGCGGCGCCATTCCCGGATTTCATCCGGGCTACAGAGCACCGTGTCGCGCCAGTGCCCACTCGACATGCTCGCGCACTAGCTCCGACGGGTGTTCGCGGCGCGCCTGCAGAGCCTGTAGTACCGGGATGGTGGAGGGCGCGTTGCCCAGGCCGACCGCCAGGTTACGCAGCCAGCGCTCGTAGCCGGCGCGGCGTAGCGGCGAACCCTCGGTGCGACTGAGAAACTCCTCTTCCGTCCACATGAACAGCTCGGCCAGGCCGCTGTTGTCCAGGCCGTGGCGCGGCTGGAAGTCGCCCTGCTCGGTGGGGCGAGCGAAGCGATTCCAGGGGCAGACGATCTGGCAGTCGTCGCAGCCGAACACGCGGTTGCCGATGGGCGCACGCAGCTCTTCGGGGATCGAGCCTTTCAGCTCGATGGTCAGGTAGGAGATGCAGCGCCGGGCATCCAGCACGTAGGGCCCGGCGAAGGCCGCAGTAGGGCAGATATCCATGCACGCGGTGCAGCGTCCGCAATGCTCGCTGGCGTGTGGGGCGTCCACCGGCAGCGGTAGGTCGACGAACAGTTCGCCGAGAAAGAAATAGCTGCCGGCCTTGCGGTTGAGCACCAGAGTGTTCTTGCCGATCCAGCCGAGACCGGCTTTTTCGGCGATGGCCTTTTCCAGCACCGGGGCGCTGTCGACGAAGGCACGGTAGCCGAACGGACCGATCTGCTGCTGGATGCGTTCGGCCAGCTGTTGCAGGCGCTTGCGGATCAGTTTGTGGTAGTCGCGGCCCAGAGCGTAGCGCGATACGTAGGCCTGCTCCGACTCTTTGAGGCGCTGGGCCATCTGCGTGTCGCCGGGCAGATAGTCCATGCGCAGCGACACCACGCGCAGGGTGCCAGGTACCAGTTCGTCCGGGTGTGAGCGCTTGCTGCCGTGGGCGGCCATGTACTCCATCTCGCCCTGATAGCCGGCTGCCAGCCAGCGTTGCAGGTGCGCCTCGTGTTCGCCCAGCTCGACATCGGTGATGCCGACCTGCTGAAAGCCCAGCTCACGTCCCCAGTCCTTGATGGACAGGGCCAGAGCGTTGAGGTCGAGGGTTTGATCGGACATGGGCGGGCGCAGGCGATGGACGTAGGTATAATTCTGCCAGACATCCGTGGTGAGCGAGCCATGCATCTACTACCAGCCTCTTTACCGTTGAGCCTGCACAGTGCCGAACAGGTGCGTGCGCTGGATGCGCAGTTGATCGCCGCCGGCACGCCCGGTTTCGAGTTGATGCAGCGCGCCGCCCACGCAGCCTGGCGCGCCTTGCGCAGACGCTGGCCGGATGCTGGCGAAATCACCGTGCTGGCCGGGCGTGGTAACAATGCCGGTGACGGCTACCTGATTGCCGCTCTGGCTCAGCGTGCCGGTTGGCGCGTGCGCGTGCTGGCGGTGGGTGAGCCCGCTGCTCTGAGTGGCGATGCTGAGCAGGCCTGCGCCGAGGCGCGAAGGGCGGGCGTCGATGTGCTGCCCTGGAGCGAATGCGCACCACTGGCTGGCATCGTGGTCGATGCGTTGCTCGGCACGGGGCTGGCTGGTGCGGTGCGTGAGCCTTATGCCCAGGCGATGCGCATGCTCAACCAGAGTGGCTTGCCGGTGCTGGCGGTGGATATTCCTTCTGGTTTGCACGCCGATAGCGGCGCGCGTCTTGGTGTGGCCGTGCGCGCCGATCTGACCGTGACCTTCATCGCCCTCAAGCTCGGCCTGCTGACGGGCGTTGGCCCGGAGCTGTGCGGCGAGCTGCAGTTCGACGATCTGCAAGGCGATGCCCGGCTATTGGCCCAGGCGCCCAGCGTGGCGCAGCGTCTCGATCCGGCCAATCTGCCGCGCCTTGCGGCTCGGTCGCCGGTGGCGCACAAGGGCCACTTCGGTCACCTGCTGGTGATCGGTGGCGATCTGGGAATGGGCGGCGCTGCGCTGCTCTGTGCCGACAGTGCCCTGCGTGTCGGCGCTGGCCTGGTGTCACTGGCGACACGAGGCGAGCATGTCGCGGCCGCTTTGGTGCGACGGCCTGAAATCATGTGTGCGGCGGTGGCGTCGGCCAATCAGCTGTTGGCACTCACCGAGCGCGCCGATGTCTGCGTGGTGGGGCCTGGCCTGGGTCAGGGGGCCTGGTCGCGCAGTTTGCTGTCTGGCGTCTGTGGTCTCGATATGCCTCAGGTCTGGGATGCCGATGCGCTCAATCTGCTGGCTGCCGGCCAGGTCGCCGCGCCTGATCAGGGCGTGCTCACGCCGCATCCGGGCGAAGCGGCGCGTTTGCTGGGTATCGATACCGCAAGCGTGCAGGCTGATCGGCCGGTTGCCGTGCGGGCCCTGGCGCAACGTTTTGGTCTGGTGGTGGTGCTCAAGGGCGCAGGCAGCCTGGTCGCAGCACCGGATGGGCGTCTGGCGCTGTGTGATCGCGGCCATCCGGCGATGGCGGGAGCCGGCTTGGGTGATGTTCTGGCAGGATTGATCGGTGCGCTGCTGGCGCAGGGCATGGCAGCGTATGATGCGGCCTGCCTGGCGGTATGGCTGCATGCGCGGGCCGGTGAGGTGCTGGCTGCGCAGGGGCGCGGGCTGGCTGCCGGTGATCTGCCCTGCACCATTCGTCAGTTATTGGAGGAGTTGTGTCCTTGTGTGAAGTGAAACTCGAAGCGGCCGACGAAGCCGCAATGCTGACTCTGGGGGCGCGGATCGCCGAGATCAGTGGGGGGCAGGGCATCATCTATCTGCATGGTGATCTGGGCGCCGGCAAAACCACCCTTTCACGCGGCATTCTGCGCGGCCTGGGCCATGCTGGTGCGGTCAAGAGTCCGACCTTTACCCTGGTCGAACCCTACGAAATTGGCGACATGCGCGCCTTTCATTTCGATCTTTATCGTCTGGTCGATCCTGAGGAATTGGAGTTTCTCGGCATCCGCGATTACTTCGAGGGGGATGCCTTGTGCCTGATCGAATGGCCGCAGCGTGGCGCGGGCGTTTTGCCAAAGCCCGACCTGGACATTACCATTAGCCCTCAAGCGAGCGGCCGTTCGCTGTTGCTGCAGGGGCATGGGGCTCGAGGGGAGGCCTGGTGCAATGCCCTGAGCAGCAAGGAATGAATAAGAAACGATGGGGTTGGTTATGCGCATAGGCGCGCTGGTTACAGCTGTGGGGGTGTTGTTGGCGGCCCTGGCTGCCGAGGCCCTGGCTGCCTCCGATATACGGAGCGTGCGTCTGTGGCGTGCCCCGGACAATACCCGTCTGGTCTTCGATCTGTCTGGCCCGGTACAGCACAGCGTGTTCACCCTTGCCGCACCTGATCGCATCGTTATCGACGTCAGTGGCGCCAAATTGGCTACCAGTCTCGAGCAACTTTCGCTGGCCAATACCCCGATCACCGGTGTGCGCTCGGCCCAGCGCAGCGCCGATGACCTGCGAGTGGTCATCGATTTGTCGGCACCGGTGTCGCCAAAGAGCTTTACCCTCGCGCCTAATCAGCAATATGGCCATCGCCTGGTGGTCGATTTGTTCGATCAGGGCAGTGCGCCCCCCGCCACGCAGACGCCCAGCATTGCCGCCAGCGCACCTCCTGTGCCGGTCACGCCAACCCAGCCACCACCGAAGTTGACGCCTGTGCCTAATGGCAAGCGCGATATCGTCGTCGCCATTGATGCCGGCCATGGTGGCGAGGACCCGGGTGCGCTGTCGCCGGTCAAGGGGCAGTACGAAAAGAACGTGACCCTGGCCATCTCCAGAGAGTTGCAGCGGCAGATCAATGCCGAAAAGGGCTTCCGTGCCGAACTGGTGCGCACCGGTGACTATTTCATTCCGCTGCGTAAACGCACCGAGATCGCGCGCAAGAAAGGCGCAGACCTGTTCGTGTCCATTCATGCCGACGCGGCGCCGCGGGCTTCGGCGTTCGGCGCTTCGGTCTATGCCCTGTCCGAGCGGGGTGCCACGTCCGAGACGGCGCGCTGGCTGGCCGACGCCGAGAACCAGTCCGACCTGATCGGTGGCGCCGGCAATGTCAGTCTCGACGACAAGGACAAGATGCTCGCCGGCGTGTTGCTGGATCTGTCGATGACCGCTTCGCTGTCCTCCAGTCTCAATGTCGGGCAGAAGGTGCTGTCGAACATGGGCGGCATCACCCCGCTGCACAAACGGCGCGTCGAGCAGGCAGGCTTCATGGTGCTGAAATCGCCGGATATTCCTTCGATTCTGGTTGAGACCGGTTTCATCTCCAACCCCAACGAAGCCAAGAAACTGCATACCGCCAGCCATCAGCAGGCGCTGGCGCGTTCGATCACCACCGGGGTCAAGCAGTTCTTCCATGAGAACCCGCCGCCTGGCACCTACGTTGCCTGGCTGCGTGATGAAGGCAAGATCGCTGCGGGTCCGCGTGAGCATGTGGTGGCACGCGGCGAGAGCCTGGCGCTGATCGCCCAGCGCTACCAGATCAGCCTGGCGTCCCTGCGTAGTGCCAACAAGCTCAATGGTGACGTGATCAAGGTCGGCCAGACATTGCAGATACCCGCCACAGCGCTGGCAGCCCAGTAGTGAGTGTCATGTCCCGTATTCATTTGCTTAGCCCGCGCCTGGCCAACCAGATCGCTGCGGGCGAGGTGGTCGAGCGTCCGGCTTCGGTCGCCAAGGAACTGCTGGAAAACAGCCTGGACTCCGGTGCGCGGCGTATCGATGTCGAAGTCGAGCAGGGCGGTGTCAAACTGCTCAAGGTGCGCGACGATGGTGGCGGTATCGCCCCGGACGACCTGCCGCTGGCGTTGGCGCGCCATGCCACCAGCAAGATTCGTGAGCTGGAAGATCTCGAGGCCGTGCTCAGCATGGGCTTTCGTGGCGAGGCGCTGGCGTCGATCAGCTCGGTATCGCGCCTGACCCTGACCTCGCGTATCGCCGACGCCGACCAAGCCTGGCAGGTGGAAACCGAAGGCCGCGACATGGAGCCACGCGTGCAGCCTGCTGCGCACCCGGTGGGTACCTCGGTGGAAGTGCGTGACCTGTTTTTCAATACCCCGGCGCGGCGCAAGTTCCTGCGTGCCGAGAAGACCGAGTTCGATCACCTGCAGGAGGTGATCAAGCGCCTGGCGCTGGCGCGGTTCGATGTGGCTTTCCATCTGCGTCACAACGGCAAGACCGTGTTCGCCCTGCACGAGGCTGGCGACGAAATCAGCCGTGCGCGCCGCGTCGCTTCTGTCTGCGGACCGGCTTTTCTGGAGCAGGCGCTGCCCATCGAGATCGAGCGTGGTGGCCTGCGTTTGTGGGGTTGGGTCGGCTTGCCGACCTTCTCCCGCAGCCAGGCGGATCTGCAGTATTTCTACGTCAACGGCCGCATGGTGCGCGACAAGCTGGTGGCCCATGCGGTGCGCCAGGCCTATCGCGACGTGCTGTTCAATGGCCGGCACCCGACCTTCGTGCTGTTTCTGGAAATCGATCCGTCGACGGTGGACGTCAACGTTCACCCAACCAAGCATGAAGTGCGTTTTCGTGACAGCCGCATGGTCCATGACTTCCTCTACGGCACCCTGCATCGCGCCCTGGCCGATGTGCGCCCGGAAGATCAGGTGGCGGCTCCGGCAGCCATCTCACCCATGGCGCGCCCGAGCGGCCTGGCTGCCGGAGAATTTGGCCCGCAGGGCGAAATGGGTCTGGCTGCCAGCATTCTTGAAACCCCGGCTCCCAGCCTGCAGCCGGCCTGGCGCGGCAGTGGTGCCGGGTACCAGCAGCCTGCAGTTAATCCCGGCGTATCCGCTGGCGAAGCCCAGGCAGCGTATCGCGAGTACTTCTCGCCGCTGCCGAGCGCTCAGGCTCAGTCGATGCCGCAGGAGCAGGGCGATATTCCGCCACTCGGTTACGCAGTGGCGCAGCTCAAAGGCGTTTACATTCTCGCCGAAAACGCTCAGGGCCTGGTGGTGGTGGACATGCACGCCGCGCACGAGCGCATCACTTACGAGCGGCTCAAGCACGCCATGGCCAGTGAAGGCTTGCGTGGTCAGCCCTTGCTGGTGCCGGAGTCCATCGCCCTCAGCCAGCGCGAAGCCGATTGCGCCGAGGAGCATGGCGAGTGGTTCCAGCGCCTGGGCTTCGAGCTGCAGCGCCTGGGTGAGGAAACCGTGGCGATTCGCCAGATTCCGGCGTTGCTCAAACAGGCTGAGGCCACCCAGTTGGTGCGTGACGTGCTGGCCGATTTGCTCGAGTACGGCACCAGCGACCGCATCCAGGCACATCTCAACGAGCTGCTGGCGACCATGGCCTGCCATGGTGCGGTGCGCGCCAACCGGCGCCTGACCATTCCCGAGATGAACGCCCTGCTGCGTGATATGGAACAGACCGAGCGCAGCGGCCAGTGCAACCACGGGCGTCCGACCTGGACGCAGTTGAGCATGGATCAGCTAGACAAGTTGTTCATGCGTGGTCAGTAATTGAATGAAGCCCTGAGTCAGGGGCGCCCGTCTTCGTGTTTCGAGCCATATTGATGTCTTCGCTTCCTCCTGCAATCTTCCTGATGGGCCCGACTGCCGCCGGCAAGACCGATCTGGCCCTGGAGCTGGCGCGCGTATTGCCGTGTGACCTGATCAGCGTCGATTCGGCGCTGGTCTATCGCGGCATGGACATCGGCACGGCCAAGCCCGAGCGAGTCGTTCTGGACGAATTTCCCCATGCGTTGATCGATATTCGCGATCCGGTCGAGAGTTATTCGGCGGCGGAATTTCGCGCCGATGCCCTGGCTGCCATGGCCGAGAGCGCCGCACGTGGGCGTATTCCGCTGCTGGTGGGCGGCACCATGCTCTATTACAAGGCGCTGTTGGAGGGCTTGGCCGATATGCCCAGCGCCGACCCGGCCATCCGCGCCGAGCTGGAAGCAAGGGCTGCAGCCGAAGGTTGGGAGGCGCTGCATCGGGAGCTGGCTGAGGTCGATCCAGAGTCCGCCGCGCGCATCCATCCCAACGATCCGCAGCGTCTGACCCGGGCGCTTGAGGTCTATCGCGTGAGCGGCCTGAGCATGACCGAGCATCGCCTGCGCCAGGCTGCAGGAAATCCCGATGCGGGCACATCAGGCACTGGGCAATTACCCTATACTGTTGCTCAGCTTGCTATCGCACCAGCGCAGCGTCAGGTTTTGCATGACCGCATCGCTCAACGATTTCGGGTGATGTTGGAACAGGGTTTCGTGGAAGAGGTCGAAGCCCTGCGTAGACGAAGTGACTTGCACGCGGGATTGCCGTCTATACGGGCGGTGGGTTATCGCCAGGTATGGGAATACCTCGATGGCGAGCTGTCCCGGGACGATATGGTCGAGCGGGGCATCATCGCCACTCGGCAATTGGCCAAGCGTCAGTTCACCTGGCTACGCGGTTGGGAGAACTTGCATTGGCTCGATAGCCTGGCCTGCGACAATCTGTCTCGCGCCTTGAAATACCTGGAAAGCGTCTCCATATTGAAATGAGACCTTGCCGCTGGTCGTCTATCCTTGGGGGTGGGGCGGCCTGAAGCCATTGTTTACCTACTAAAATTATTGAAATTGATCCTCGAAAGGAGTGCGGCACATGTCAAAAGGGCATTCGCTACAAGACCCTTACCTGAATACCCTGCGTAAGGAACGCGTCCCTGTTTCCATCTATCTGGTCAACGGCATCAAGCTGCAGGGCCAGATCGAATCCTTCGACCAGTTCGTCATCCTGCTGAAGAACACTGTCAGCCAGATGGTCTACAAACACGCCATTTCCACCGTCGTACCCAGCCGTCCGGTGCGCCTGCCGAGTGCTGGCGATGCAGAGCAGGCCGATGGTGAGCCAGGTAACGCCTGATAGGGGGCTGCATTGTTCTTCGAGCGTCATGAGGGCGGTGAGCGGGCCATCCTGGTTCATCTGGAAGGCCAAGACTCCGAGGCGAGCGAAGACCCCCAGGAGTTCCAGGAATTGGCCATGTCGGCAGGCGCCGACATGGTCGCTTTCTTTAGCGTGCCCAGCAGTCGTCTGACTGCCAAGTTCCTTATCGGCAGCGGCAAGGTCGAGGAGCTGCGCGACCAGGTCAAGGCCGTCGAGGCCGATCTGGTCATCTTCAATCACACCCTGACACCGAGCCAGGAGCGCAACCTCGAGCGCGCCTTCGAGTGTCGTGTGCTCGATCGTACCGGGTTGATCCTCGATATCTTCGCCCAGCGTGCGCGCACTCATGAAGGCAAGCTGCAGGTCGAGTTGGCTCAGCTCGATCACATGAGTACGCGCCTGGTGCGTGGCTGGACCCACCTCGAGCGGCAGAAGGGGGGCATCGGCCTGCGTGGGCCGGGTGAAACCCAGCTGGAAACCGACCGCCGCTTGTTGCGCGTGCGTATTCGCCAGATCAAGCAGAAGCTCGAGAAGGTGCGCAGTCAGCGCGAGCAGGCGCGCCGTGGGCGTAGGCGCGCGGATATCCCTTCGGTTTCCCTGGTGGGTTACACCAACGCCGGCAAGTCCACGCTGTTCAATGCGCTCACCACCTCCGAGGTCTATGCGGCTGACCAGCTGTTCGCCACGCTCGACCCGACCTTGCGGCGTCTGCAGCTCGACGACCTGGGTCCGATCGTGCTGGCCGACACCGTGGGTTTCATTCGCCACCTGCCGCACAAGCTGGTCGAGGCCTTCCGCGCCACGTTGGAAGAGTCGAGCAACTCCGATCTGCTGTTGCACGTGATCGATGCCCATGAGCCCGAGCGTATGGCGCAGATCGAGCAGGTACAGAACGTGCTCAAGGAGATCGGCGCACACGAGTTGCCGATGCTCGAGGTATACAACAAGCTGGATTTGTTGGATGGTGTCGAGCCGCAGATCCAGCGCGATGCTGATGGCAAGCCGCTGCGTGTCTGGCTGTCGGCCCGTGAGGGGCGTGGTCTTGAGCTGTTGCGTCAAGCAGTGGCGGAGTTGTTGGGCGAAGATTTGTTCGTCGCCACGCTGCAGCTGCCGCAACGCTTGGGGCGACTGCGTGCGCAGTTCTTCGCGTTGGGGGCGGTGCAGAGCGAAGAACATGACGAGTTGGGGCGCAGCTTACTGGCGGTACGTTTGCCGCGAGTCGAGCTCAATCGCCTGGTGAGTCGCGAAGGTTTGGAGCCTCAAACCTTCATCGAGCAACATACTTTGCAATAAAGCCTGGGACGGTGGCTTTGCTGTCACCATAGGGCTTTGGGTAGCATTGGCCGGCGCGCCGTGGGCGCGCCTTCGCTTTATTAGTACGGAGAACGCTATGGCTTGGAATGAGCCGGGTGGCAACTCGAACAATCAAGACCCTTGGGGCGGCCGCAAAGGCGGTGGCCGGCAGGGGCCGCCGGATCTCGACGAAGCGTTCCGCAAGCTGCAAGAAAGCCTCAACGGGCTGTTTGGCGGTGGCAAGAAACGTGGTGACGACGACTCTGGTCGCAGTGGCGGCGGTGGCTTCGGCCTGCTGTTCGTCGGCCTCGGCCTGTTGGCGGTGGTATGGCTGTACAGCGCGATCTACGTGGTGGACGAACAGGAGCAGGCCGTGGTGCTGCGCTTCGGTAAGTACCACGAGACCGTTGGTCCGGGCCTGAATATCTATTTCCCGCCAATTGATCGCAAGTTCCAGGAAAACGTCACTCGTGAGCGCGCCTACAGCAAGCAGGGCGCCATGCTGACCGAAGACGAGAACATCATCGAAGTGCCGCTGACCGTGCAGTATCGGGTGAGCAACCTGCAGGACTTCGTGCTCAACGTCGAGCAGCCGGAAGTCAGCCTGCAGCACGCTACCGACAGTGCCGTGCGCCATGTGGTGGGTTCCACCGAGATGGATCAGGTGCTGACCGAAGGTCGTGAACTGATGGCCAGCGAGGTGCGTGAGCGCCTGCAGCGTTTCCTCGACAACTACCGCACCGGTATCACCATCACTCAGGTGAACATCCAGAGCGCTGCGGCGCCGCGTGAGGTTCAGGAAGCCTTCGACGACGTGATCCGTGCCCGTGAAGACGAGCAGCGCGAGAAGAACCAGGCCGAGTCCTACGCCAACGGCGTGATTCCGGAAGCGCGTGGTCAGGCCCAGCGTCTGCTGGAAGAGGCCAACGGTTACCGTGATGAAGTCATCGCTCGCGCCCAGGGTGAGGCTGATCGTTTCACCAAGCTGGTCGCCGAGTACCGCAAGGCGCCCGAGATCACTCGCGAGCGTCTGTACATCGACACCATGCAGGAAGTGATGAGCAACACCAGCAAGGTTCTGGTCACCGGTGACAAGGGGCAGAACAACCTGCTCTATCTGCCGCTGGACAAGATGATCGACAGCCGTGGTGGTGCTTCTTCCTCCAGCTCTGCCAACAGCAGCAATTCGACAGCGCGTGATCCGGCCGTGCCGCTGAGCAGCGATATGTCGCAGCGTAACCTGCGTACCCGGGAGGGCCGTTGATGAACAACAAGTCCCTGATCGGCCTGATCGTGGCCGTGGTTGTGGCCCTGGTGGCGTGGAACAGCTTCTATATCGTGGCGCAGACCGAGCGTGCGGTGCTGTTGCAGTTCGGGCGAGTGGTTCAGCCTGATGTGCAGCCCGGCCTGCATGTGAAGATCCCCTACGTCAACCAGGTGCGTATCTTCGATGGTCGTCTGTTGACGCTGGATTCGACGTCCTCGCGCTTCCTGACCCTGGAGAAGAAGGCGCTGATGGTCGATGCCTATGCCAAGTGGCGAGTGAAGGATGCCGAGCGCTTCTATCAGTCCACCTCGGGCATGAAGCAGGTCGCTGATGAGCGTCTGGCGCGTCGTCTGGAAGCATCGCTGCGTGACCAGTTCGGTAAGCGCACCCTGCACGAATCGGTATCCGGTGAGCGTGATGCGCTGATGGCCGACGTGACTGCGACCCTCAACCGCGCCGCCGAGCGTGAGTTGGGTATCGAAGTGGTCGACGTGCGGGTCAAGGCCATCGACCTGCCGCGCGAAGTGAACCGCAGCGTGTTCGAGCGGATGAGCACCGAGCGTGAGCGTGAAGCGCGCGAGCACCGCGCCAAGGGTCGTGAGCTGGCCGAAGGTATTCGCGCCGACGCCGATCGTCAGCGCCGCGTACTGCTGGCTGAAGCCTATCGTGAAGCTGAAGAGCTGCGCGGTGACGGTGATGCCCAGGCTGCGTCCATCTACGCCAACGCCTTCGGTCAGGATCAGGAGTTCTACTCCTTCTACCGTAGTCTGCAGGCTTACCGCGAAAGCTTCGCTGACAAGCGTGATGTGCTGGTGCTGGACCCGGGCAGCGATTTCTTCCGCTACCTGGAAAAATCCAGGCCTTGATCGGCAACCCTGGCGGCGCGATGCGTCGCCAGGGTGACCGCAAGGTAAAACGTGGTATCATGCGGCAGCCGGGAAAATCCCGGCTTTTTTGCGTCTGTGGGAATCATGTGGCAGGAACTCGGCATCGCACTGTGTCTGGTATTGGTGCTGGAAGGCATCCTGCCCTTCCTCTATCCGCGCCATTGGCGCGGAGCGGTCATGCAGGCAGCTCGTCTGCCCGACCGCCGACTGCGCCTTATGGGGCTGGCCAGCATGCTGCTGGGTACGGCCCTTCTATATCTGCTTCACTGAAGGCTTGTGCCGCCCGGATCGAGAGGGGAATGGCGAAATGGCAACGGTAGACCGCTGGCTGCTGCCAGATGGCATCGAAGAAGTACTGCCGCCGGAAGCGGCACGCATCGAGGCGGCACGCCGTCAGGTGCTGGATCTGTTCCAACGTTGGGGTTACGAGTTCGTCGTCACCCCTCATATCGAGTACCTGGAATCCCTGCTGACTGGCGCCGGCCAGGATCTCGACCTGCGTACCTTCAAGGTCACCGATCCGCTGTCCGGTCGGCAGATGGGCTTTCGTGCCGACATCACCCCGCAGGTGGCGCGCATCGATGCGCACACCATGCGCCGTGAGGGGCCGAGCCGTCTGTGCTATGCCGGCAGCGTGTTGCATGCGCAGCCGCGTGCACTGACTACCTCGCGTAGCCCGATCCAGCTGGGTGCCGAGCTCTATGGCGACGCCAGTCCGGCCAGCGATATCGAGGTGATCAGCCTGCTGGTCGAGACCCTCGAGCTGGCTGCGGTGCCGGACGTGCACATGGATCTCGGTCATGTCGGCATCTACCGTGGTCTGGTGCGTGCCGCCGGTCTGTCCGGTGAGGCCGAGCAGCAACTGTTCGATGCGCTGCAGCGCAAGGCCATGGATGAGATCGAGAGCCTGACCGCCGCGTTGCCGGCGGGCCTGGGCAGCATGCTGCGTTCGCTCGCCGAGCTGTGTGGCGGCCGGGAAGTGCTGGATTTGGCCCAGGCCGTTCTGGTCGAGGCGCCGGATGCGGTGCACGCTGCGCTCGATGAGCTGGTGGCCATCGCCGATGCGCTGGAGCTGCGTTATCCGGAGCTGCCGCTGTACTTCGACCTGGGCGAGTTGCGCGGCTACAACTATCACACCGGTGCGGTGTTCGCGGCCTTTGTGCCGGGTGAGGGCGGTGCCATCGCTCAGGGTGGTCGTTATGACGATACCGGCGCGGTATTCGGTCGTGCGCGCCCGGCTACTGGCTTCTCCACCGACCTGAAGACCCTGGTAACCCTGGGTGACATGCGTGTGGATGAGGCGGTCAGCGGTGTCTGGGCGCCGGACAATCATGACCTCTATCTGTGGCAGGCCGTTCGTCGTCTGCGTGGTGAGGGCGAGCGCGTGGTACAGGCGCTGCCCGGGCAGAGCGAGGCGGATGCGCGCGAAGCAGGCTGTGATCGCCTGCTGACGCTGCGCGATGGACGTTGGCAGGTGGCGCCCCTGGCGTCCTGAATTCATTTTCGCCGGCCCGCGGCCGGCATCGAAGCTTGCGCGAAGAGGACAAGTTTATGGGTAAGAATGTCGTCGTCCTGGGCACCCAATGGGGTGATGAGGGCAAGGGCAAGATCGTCGACCTGCTCACCGAGCAGGCCGCTGCAGTCGTGCGTTATCAGGGCGGTCACAACGCTGGCCACACCCTGGTGATCAACGGTGAGAAGACCGTCCTGCACCTGATTCCGTCCGGTATCCTGCGTGCTGGCGTCGAGTGCCTGATCGGCAACGGTGTGGTCGTCGCTCCCGATGCTCTGATGCGCGAAATCACCAAGCTGGAAGAGAAGGGTGTACCGGTGCGTGAGCGCCTGCGTATCAGCCCGGCCTGCCCGCTGATCCTGTCCTATCACGTGGCGCTGGATCAGGCGCGCGAGAAGGCCCGTGGCGATGCCAAGATCGGCACCACCGGTCGCGGTATCGGCCCGGCCTACGAAGACAAGGTCGCGCGTCGCGGTCTGCGCGTCGGTGACCTGTTCCACCGCGAGCGTTTCGCCGCCAAGCTGGGCGAGCTGCTGGATTACCATAATTTCCAGCTGGTCAATTTCTACAAAGAGCCGGCCATCGACTTCCAGAAAACCCTGGATGAATGCATGGAATACGCCGAGCTGCTCAAGCCGATGATGGCTGACGTCACTGCCGTGCTGCATGACCTGCGTCGTGAGGGCAAGGACATCATGTTCGAAGGTGCCCAGGGTTCGCTGCTGGATATCGACCACGGTACTTACCCCTACGTGACCAGCTCCAACACCACTGCTGGCGGTATTGCTACCGGCTCCGGTTTCGGTCCGCTGTACCTGGACTACATCCTCGGTATCACCAAGGCCTACACTACCCGTGTCGGTTCCGGCCCGTTCCCGACCGAGCTGTTCGATGATGTCGGTGCCTTCCTCGCCAAGCGTGGTCACGAGTTCGGCGCCACCACTGGTCGTGCGCGTCGTTGCGGCTGGTTCGATGCGGTGATCCTGCGTCGCGCCATCGAGATCAACAGCATCTCCGGCCTGTGCCTGACCAAGCTGGACGTACTCGACGGTCTGGAAACCATCCGTATCTGTACCGGCTACAAGGACGCCAACGGTCAGGTGCTGATCGATGCACCGACTGACGCCGACAGCTACATCGGCCTGCAGCCGGTCTACGAGGAAATGCCCGGCTGGAGCGAATCCACCTTGGGCGCCAAGACCCTGGAAGACCTGCCGGCCGCTGCGCGTGCCTACATCAAGCGTGTGGAAGAGCTGGTTGGTGCGCCGATCGATATCATCTCTACCGGGCCGGATCGCAACGAGACCATCGTACTGCGTCATCCGTTTGCCTGATCGAGATGCTCTCGAGTCGCACAGGAGCCGCCTTCGGGCGGCTTTTTTGTGCCCGTCCTTAGGGGTGCTCCTGCAGGGGAGCTGGGCATGCGCTTTGCTTATATTCAATAAATCCCGGAAGTCGCCGTTATAGCTATTACGGTTGTTGAGGAGTGTCCCCAGTGTTCGCCATCGTTTCCATGTTGCGTAGCCGTTTGTTGCGCCCGGTGTTCGTCGCGCTTGGCCTGGCCATGTTGGTGCAGGTCGGTTTGGCTGTTTGGCTGATGCGCGCCTCGGTCGATGGCATGGTCGAGGATCTGGCGCAGCGCCTGGGTGGTGAGAGTCGCCGTCTTGGCGAAGAACTGAACATGGCTGAGCGCGAGATGAGCCAGGGCCTTGCGGCGTTGGCGAGCAGTACCCGCACTCGCCTGGGCGAAGGGCTTTCTGGCCAGTTGAAGAGTGAGCAGGCGCAACTGCGTGTGGTGCTTGAGGGCAATCTCAAGCAGTCCGGCCAGGCGCTGGCGCAATTGCTGGCCGGGGTGGCGCCAAAGTCGATCTGGGATCTGGATATTCCTGCGCTCACTGCACTTACCCGAATCGCCCAGCAGGATCCGGCGGTGCTGTTCGCCATCATCTATGACGCCGATGGTCAGCGCCTGACGCGCAACTTCAATCGCAGTAACGCGCAGGTGCGTGAACTCGTCGCTGCCGGGCAGGGTGACTCGCCGCTGGAGAAACTGGTGGATGCGGCTTCGCGCGATCCGCGTGTTTATGTGGTCGAGGCTGATATCAATCCAATGGGCTCGCGTATCGGCAAGGTGCAGATGGGCCTGTCACTGGATGTGGTGGAAAAGGAGCTGGCCGCGCTCGACGGCCGCTTTGCGTCGTTGGTCAATGGTGCCGGTGAGTTGGTCGATAGCAGCCTGGCAGGTGCTTCCGAAGAGGCGACCGGTGCGCTACGTGAGCGCCTGCAGTCGGCCGAGCGCTACACCCAGGAAATGGCGCGCAACGGTGGTGAGTCGGTACGCGTGGCGGCGGATTCACTGCGTTGGAACATCGCCCTCGGCCTATTGATCGTCGGGGCGCTGGCAATGCTAGTGGTCGCCCTTGTGTTGGGCTGGCGAGTGCTGAGTCGCTTGCGCCTGCTTAGTGCGGCGCTTAATGATCTGGCGGCGGGCGAGGGCGATCTGACGCGGCGCGTGAGCATCGACAGTCAGGACGAGGTCGGCGAGATGGCCGATGCAGTCAATCGCTTCATCGCCAAGCTGCAACCCATCGTGCGTGAGTCGGGTGAGGTGGCGTTGCGCACTGGTGAGCAGATTCGCAGCCTGACTCAGCGCGGCGTGGCGGCCGAGGCCGCGGCCGGCCGGCAGCGCGATGAGGTGGCGGGCAGTCTGCAGGCGTTGGAGCAGATGGCCGACGAGGCGCAGGCGGAAAGCCAGGCCATGCAGGACGCGTTGCAGCGCGTCGACACCATCCGCCAGGCGGCGCACGAGAACGCGGCTATCGCTCAGCGTCTGTCCACGCTGATCGAGGGCTTGGTGGCACGGGTGGCCGATGGTTCGGCGGTGATCGAGCGGCTGGCCAAGCAGAGCGAGCAGATCGAGGTGGTGCTGACGGTGATTCAGTCCATCGCCGAGCAGACCAACCTGCTGGCGCTCAATGCCGCCATCGAGGCCGCGCGCGCTGGCGAGAGTGGGCGTGGGTTTGCCGTGGTGGCTGACGAGGTGCGTGCGCTGGCGAGCAAGACTCAGCAGTCAACCGGCGATATCCAGACCCATATCGCTGCTCTGCAGCGGGGTGCGCAGGAGGCGGTTGCCGCCATCGCCCAGGCGGGCGCGCAAGGTAGTGAAGGTCTGCAGGTGCTGCGTGACAGTGCGCGTCTACAGCAGTCGGTGCAGCAGTCGGTGGATGAAGTGCATGGCGCCATCAATGCAGCGACTCAGGCGGCGGCACATCAGGCGGACGGAGCTGGAGCGGTACGCGGGCGTGTCGAAACCATCCATGCCGAAGCGCAGCGTGCGGCCGAGGCGGTGGCGGCAATTGCCGGCAACGCGCGAGCGCTGGATGAGTTGGCAGCGCAGCTCAAGGCCAGTCTGGGGCAGTTCAAGGTGTAGAGGGCTGTGCGCACCTCGCTGCTCTAAGGTCTTGGCGGGTGCGCGCAGCGGCGCACCCTGCGAGGTGGCGCGCTTTTTCGTGGGCAATAAAAAACCGAGCCATTGGCTCGGTTTTTTGAAATTTGGTGCCCAGGAGAAGACTCGAACTTCCACGACCGTTAAGTCACTGATACCTGAAACCAGCGCGTCTACCAATTCCGCCACCTGGGCACTACAGCAATGTTCGTCGTTGCCGACACGGAGCGTTGCATCCGTTTATTTGCAAAGTGGGCTATCAAACCACTTCACGAAATTTGGTGCCCAGGAGAAGACTCGAACTTCCACGACCGTTAAGTCACTGATACCTGAAACCAGCGCGTCTACCAATTCCGCCACCTGGGCACAGAAACCGATGAATCATCATCTGCTTCGTGTTACAACGTCTGCTCGACGCTGTGGGCGCGAACTATACGGGCGGGCATTTACCTTGTAAACCCCTGACCCCAAAAAAATTATTGTCGCCGGAAAAGCTGCCTTGAATGACGTTTTCGCGCTTCAATAGGCAGATGGCATACACCTTTATAGATAAGCACAGGTAATCCTCCTTACATGGCCGATTGGCAATCCCTCGATCCCGAGGCCGCCCGCGAGGCGGAAAAATACGACAACCCCATCCCCAGCCGTGAGCTGATCCTTTCGCATCTGGCCGAGCGCGGCGCGCCTGCCAGTCGTGAACAACTGGTCGAAGAGTTCGGTTTGCATACCGACGATCAGCTCGAGGCACTGCGACGCCGACTGCGCGCCATGGAGCGCGACGGTCAGCTCATCTATACCCGTCGTGGCACCTATGCCCCGGTGGACAAGCTCGACCTGATCTGCGGTCGCATCAGTGGCCATCGTGATGGCTTCGGCTTCCTCGTGCCGGATGACGGCAGTGACGACCTGTTCCTCAGCCCGGCGCAGATGCGCCTGGTGTTCGATCGTGATCGGGCGTTGGTGCGGGTGGCAGGTTTCGATCGCCGTGGCCGTCGTGAAGGCGGCATCGTCGAGGTGATCGAGCGCGCGCACGAGAGCATCGTCGGCCGCTACTACGAAGAGAACGGCATCGGCTTCGTCGTCGCCGACAATCCCAAGATCCAGCAGGAAGTACTGGTCACCCCGGGCCGCACTGCCGGTGCGCGCATCGGCCAGTTCGTCGAGATCAAGATCACCCACTGGCCTACGCAGCGCTTCCAGCCGCAGGGCGACATCGTCGAGGTGATCGGCAACTACATGGCGCCGGGCATGGAGATCGACGTGGCGCTGCGCAGCTACGACATCCCGCACGTTTGGCCCGAGGCGGTAGTCAAGGAAGCGCGCAAGCTCAAGCCTGAGGTGGAGGAGAAGGACAAGGAGAAGCGCATCGACCTGCGCCATCTGCCTTTCGTCACCATCGATGGTGAAGACGCCCGCGACTTCGACGATGCGGTCTACTGCGAGAAGAACAGCAGTCGCTGGAAGTTGTTCTCCGGTGGCTGGAAGCTCTACGTGGCCATCGCCGACGTCTCGCACTACGTCAAGGTCGGCTCCGCCCTGGATGCCGAGGCGGTCGAGCGCGGCAACTCGGTGTATTTCCCCGAGCGCGTCGTGCCGATGCTGCCGGAGGAGCTATCCAACGGCCTGTGCTCGCTCAACCCGCATGTCGATCGCCTGGCCATGGTCTGCGAAATGACCATGTCCAAGAGCGGCCAGATGGTCGACTACAAGTTCTACGAGGCAGTGATCCATTCCCATGCGCGCCTGACCTACAACAAGGTCAGCCTGATGCTGGAAGATCCCAAGAGCAGCGAGGGCAAGTCCCTGCGCAGCGAGTACAAGGAAGTCCTGCCGCACCTCAATCAGCTCTACGCGCTGTATCAGGTACTGGTGGCCGCTCGTCACGAGCGTGGCGCCATCGACTTCGAGACGCAGGAGACGCGAATCATCTTCGGCACCGATCGCAAGATCGACGAGATCCGTCCGACCCAGCGCAACGATGCGCACAAGCTGATCGAGGAGTGCATGCTGGCCGCCAACGTGGCCACCGCGCGCTTCATGCAGGATCACGAGATCCCGTCGCTGTATCGCGTGCACGATGGCCCGCCGCCGGAGCGCCTGGAGAAGCTCAAGGCCTTCCTCGGTGAGCTGGGGCTGTCGCTGCAGCGTGGCAAGTCGAAGGATGGTCCGTCACCCAAGGACTATCAGCGCCTGCTGGAAAGCATCCGTGAGCGTCCGGACTATCACCTGATCCAGACCGTGATGCTGCGTTCGCTGAGTCAGGCGGTGTACAGCGCGCAGAACGAAGGGCACTTCGGCCTCAATTATGAGGCGTATACCCACTTCACCTCGCCGATCCGTCGTTACCCCGACCTGCTGGTGCACCGTGCCATTCGCAGCGTGGTCCGCTCCAAGCGCGACACCAAGCACGTGGAGCGTGCTGGTGCGGCGGTCATGCCCAAGGCGCGTATCTATCCGTACGACGAAGCGACTCTGGAAAAGCTCGGCGAGCAGTGCTCGATGACCGAGCGCCGCGCCGACGAAGCGACGCGCGACGTGGTCAACTGGCTCAAGTGCGAGTTCATGCAGGATCGTGTCGGTGAGACGTTCGCCGGTGTGATCACTGCCGTGACCGGTTTCGGCATTTTCGTCGAGCTGCGCGACATCTACGTCGAGGGTCTGGTGCATGTGACCGCGCTGCCGGCCGACTACTACCACTTCGACCCGGTTCACCATCGCCTCTCCGGCGAGCGCAGCGGCCGCAGCTTCCGTCTTGGCGATAGCGTCGAGGTCAAGGTGATGCGCGTCGATCTGGATGAGCGCAAGATCGACTTCGAGCTGAGCCAGGACAAGGCCGGCAAGGGTGATGATGCGCGTCGCGGCGGCAAACCGAGCGGCATGGGCAATACCGACGTGCAGAAAAGCCGGGACGTGAAGAAGGCGCTGTTGGCTGGCGCCAAGGCTGGCAAGGGTGCGAGTGGCAAAGGTGCTGCCGGCAAGTCGGCGAGCAAGCCGGCCGGCGGTGCGCGCAAAGGTTCCGGGCGTGGTGAAAGTGCCCCGCCAGCTGCCGGTAAACCGCGCAAGCGTAAGGCCAAGTCATGAGTGATCTGGAAAAGATCTACGGCGTACATGCCGTAGAGGCCATGCTGCGTCATCACCCCAAACGGGTGAAGCAGGTCTGGCTGGCCGATGGTCGCAGTGATCCTCGGGTGCAGCCCTTGCTGGAGCTGGCTGCGCAGTCTCGCGTGAAAGTGGGTCAGTGCGAGCGCCGTGAGATGGATGCCTGGGTCGAGGGTGTGCACCAGGGTGTGGTTGCCGATGTCAGTCCCAGTCAGGTCTGGGGCGAGGCGATGCTCGAAGAGTTGCTCGATCGCTGCGAAGGCCCGCCTTTGCTGCTGGTGCTCGATGGCGTGACCGACCCGCACAACCTGGGGGCTTGTCTGCGCACGGCAGATGCCGCCGGCGCGTTGGCGGTGATCGTGCCCAAGGACAAATCGGCCACCCTCAACGCCACGGTACGCAAGGTGGCCTGCGGTGCTGCCGAGGTGATTCCGCTGGTGGCGGTGACCAACCTGGCGCGCAGTCTGGAGAAGTTGCAGCAGCGTGGCCTGTGGGTGGTTGGTACGGCCGGTGAGGCCGAGCTGGAGGTCTATCAGCAGGACATGACCGGGCCAACGGTGCTGGTCATGGGGGCCGAGGGCAAGGGCATGCGCCGGTTGACCCGCGAGCATTGCGATTACCTGGTCAAGCTGCCCATGGGCGGCAGTGTCAGCAGTCTCAACGTCTCGGTTGCTACCGGTGTCTGCCTGTTCGAGGCGGTGCGCCAGCGTCAGGCCCAGCGCAAGGGCTGACTGCTCAAATAATCGCCAATTCGTCTTGCGTGCGGCAGGGGGCTTCTCTAGAATGGCGCCCCTTGCCGTGACGGCAGGCCTTTTCGCGCCTACCGCCTGGCAAGCTCATCACGAGAAAACCCACTCCTTGCCTGACCACCTTAGTTGGCAGGCTACAACCCGTAAGGAGCATTTATGCGTCATTACGAAATCATCTTTCTGGTTCACCCGGACCAGAGCGAGCAAGTCGGCGGCATGGTCGAGCGTTACACCAAGCTGATCGAAGAAGACGGTGGCAAGATTCACCGCCTGGAAGACTGGGGCCGTCGTCAGCTGGCTTACGCCATCAACAACGTCCACAAAGCCCACTACGTGATGCTCAACGTAGAGTGCACCGGCAAGGCCCTGGCCGAGCTGGAAGACAACTTCCGCTACAACGACGCCGTGATCCGTAACCTGGTCATCCGTCGCGACGAGGCCGTCACTGGCCAGTCCGAGATGCTGAAGGCCGAAGAAAACCGCAGTGAGCGCCGCGAGCGTCGTGAACGTCCTGAAAACGCCGAATCCAACGACGGCGATGACAGCGACAGCAACGACAGCGACAACGCTGACGAGTAATCCACGGATCTATTGAGGAGCCAATCACATGGCACGTTTCTTCCGTCGTCGTAAATTCTGCCGCTTCACCGCTGAAGACGTGAAAGAGATCGATTTCAAAGATCTCAACACCCTGAAAGCCTACATCTCGGAAACCGGCAAGATCGTTCCTAGCCGTATCACCGGTACCAAGGCTCGTTATCAGCGTCAGCTGGCCACCGCTATCAAGCGCGCCCGCTTCCTGGCCCTGCTGCCCTACACCGACAGCCACGGCCGCTGAGACCGGACAGTCGACAAGAGTTAAGGAATAGATCGCATGCGCGCCCTGGCTGAATACATCATGCGCGGCCGTATGCAGGCCACCCTCGTGGTGGTGGGATCGGCAGCGATGCCGCTGTTGTTCTGGTTGAGTGCCGCCGCTGGCAGCCTGGTGCTGTTGCGGCGTGGAGCCAGTGATGCCATCGGCATCCTGGCCTGGGCCATGCTACCGGCGATTGCCTGGTGGTATTTCGGCGAACCGCGCACCTTGCTGGTGCTGGTCGGCGCGCTGGGGTTGGCGTTGTTGTTGCGCGCCAACTGGACCTGGAACCGCATACTGCTGAGCAGTGTGGCACTGGGTCTGGTGTATGGATTTGTCCTTGGGGCAGTGTTCCGCGAACCCATCGCGGCCATGGCTGGTGAGCTGCAGAAGCTGCTGCCAACCATGTTCGATGGGGCTCACCAGCAATTGTCGGTGGGTGAACGCGAGCGTCTCGAGGCACTGATCGCACCGGTGCTGACCGGACTGCTGGCAGCCTTGCTGCAGATTCTGAGCTTGCTGAGCCTGATCCTTGGGCGTTACTGGCAGGCCGTGTTGTACAACCCTGGCGGTTTTGGTCGCGAGTTTCGCGCGCTGAGACTGTCGCTGCCGCAGGCGCTGTTGCTGCTGGCGGGCATGATGCTAGGTCCCAATCTGGGGCCGCAGTTGGCCATGCTCACGCCGCTGTGCAGTGTGCCGCTGCTGTTCGCCGGGATCGCCCTGGTGCACGGTCTGGTGGAGAAGGGTGGGCTCGCTCGCTTCTGGCTGGTGGGCATGTACATCACGCTCCTGCTGTTCATGCAGCTGATCTATCCGTTACTGGTGGTCTTGGCCATCGTCGACAGTCTGTTTGATTTTCGCGGTCGCCTGGCGCGCAAGAACGGCCCGGGCTCTGCGAACGGTGAAGGTTAAAAGTTAAGAGGTAAGACCCAAATGGAAGTCATCCTGCTGGAAAAAATCGCCAATCTGGGCAACCTGGGCGACAAAGTGAACGTTAAAGCCGGTTACGGCCGTAACTTCCTGCTGCCGCAAGGCAAAGCCACCGCTGCCACCGAAGCCAACGTTGCTGCTTTCGAAGCACGTCGCGCCGAGCTGGAAAAAGCTGCTGCCGAGAAGAAAGCTTCCGCTGAATCTCGCGCTGCTCAGCTGGCTGAACTGGAAGTCACCATCACCGCCACCGCTGGCGATGAAGGCAAGCTGTTCGGTTCCATCGGCACCCACGACATCGCTGACGCCCTGACCGCCTCCGGCGTTGAAGTGGCCAAGGCTGAAGTTCGTCTGCCGAACGGCACCATTCGCCAGGTTGGCGAATACGACGTAGCTGTGCACCTGCACACCGACGTCGAAGCCACCGTCAAGGTGGTTGTGGTCGCTGCTTAATCAAGTAGCCGCCAAGCGGGCTTGCGCTGTAGCGTAGGTCTGCTGACAATCGGGCACGGTATCGCTCTGCGATCCGTGCCCTTTGTTTTTTCTATCGCAGCATTTTCTCCCCGAGCCTATGAACGACATCAGCATTCCCGAGCAATACGACCTGCAGACTGCCGCCCTGAAAGTGCCGCCGCACTCCATCGAGGCGGAACAGGCGGTGCTCGGTGGCCTGATGCTCGACAACAATGCCTGGGAGCGCGTGCTCGATGGTGTGTCGGATGTCGATTTCTATCGCCATGACCATCGGCTGATCTTCCGCGCCATCTTCAAGCTGGCCGAGCGTAACGAGCCCTTCGACGTGGTGACCCTGTCCGAGCAGTTGGACAAGGAAGGGCAGCTATCGCAGGTTGGTGGCCTGGCTTATCTCGCCGAGCTGGCGAAGAACACGCCGTCGGTGGCCAACATCAAGGCCTATGCGCAGATCATTCGTGAGCGCGCCACGCTGCGCAAACTTATCAGCATCAGCAACGAGATTGCCGACAGTGCTTACGCCCCAGAAGGCCGCACTGGCGAGGAAATTCTCGACGAAGCGGAGCGCCTGATCTTCCAGATCGCCGAAGACCGCCCCAAGACCGGTGGGCCGGTGGGTATCAACGACATTCTGGTCAAGGCCATTGACCGCATCGACACGCTGTTCAACAACGGTGACGCGATCACCGGCCTGTCCACCGGTTTCGACGATCTGGATAACCTGACCAGTGGCCTGCAGCCTGCTGACATGATCATCGTCGCCGGCCGTCCGTCGATGGGTAAGACCACCTTCGCCATGAACCTGGTGGAAAACGCGCTGATGCGTAGCGACAAGGCGATTCTCGTCTACTCGCTGGAGATGCCGTCGGAATCCATCGTGATTCGTATGCTCGCCTCGCTGGGGCGTATCGACCAGACCAAGGTACGTGCCGGTCAGCTCGATGACGATGACTGGCCACGCCTGACCAGTGCGGTCAACCTGCTCAATGATCGCAAGCTATTCATCGACGATACCGCCGGTATTTCCCCGAGCGAGATGCGTGCGCGCACGCGACGTCTGGCGCGCGAGCACGGCGAGATCGGCCTGATCATGGTCGACTACCTGCAGCTGATGCAGATCCCGGGCTCCAGCGGCGACAGCCGGGTCAACGAGATTTCCGAGATTTCGCGCTCGCTCAAGGGGCTGGCCAAGGAATTCAATTGCCCGGTCATCGCCCTGTCGCAGCTCAACCGTGGTCTGGAACAGCGCCCTAACAAGCGCCCGATCAACTCCGACTTGCGTGAGTCCGGTGCAATCGAGCAGGACGCCGACATCATCCTGTTCGTCTACCGCGATGAGGTGTATCACCCCGAGACCGAGTACAAGGGCGTGGCCGAGATCATCATCGGCAAGCAGCGTAACGGCCCGCTGGGCACCGCGCGCCTGGCCTTCCTCGGCAAGTATTCGCGCTTCGAGAACCTGGCGCCGGGTAGCTACCAGTTCGACGACGAATGAGATTCTCAGCCAGGGCTCTCGGCGCAGAAGCCCCCGGATTGCATCCGGGCTACGCTCTAGATCAATGAAAACGGGCGCCCAGCGGTTAAGATGGGCGCCCGTTTTTCGTTCAGGCCTTCTGTCATGCGTCCGCTTGCCGCCATCGTCGACCTTTCCGCCATCGCTCATAACTACGCCGTCGCCAAGCGCTGCGCGCCCGGGCGTCAGGCCTTCGCCGTGGTCAAGGCCAATGCCTACGGGCATGGCGTGCGTGAGGTGGTGACGGCGCTGCACGAGGTTGCCGATGGCTTTGCCGTGGCCTGCCTGGAGGAGGCGGCCGAGGTGCGCGCCATGCATGGTGAGGCGCGCATCCTGCTGCTCGAGGGCTGCTTCGAGGCCAGTGAATACGCCATCGCCGCTCAACTGGGGCTGGATCTGGTGGTGCAGAGCGCGGCGCAGGCCGAGGCGCTGGTTGCCGCTGAGTTGGCGCGTCCGCTCAATGTCTGGCTCAAGCTCGACTCCGGCATGCATCGCCTTGGTTTCGACGCCGCCAGCCTGCGTCAGTGGCATGCGCGGCTGGAAGACGCCGAGCAGGTCGCCGAGCTCAACCTGCTCAGCCATTTCGCCTGCGCCGACGAGCGCGGCCATCCGCTGACCGAACAGCAGGTCGAGCGTTTTCTCGATCTGCTGGATATGGATTTCAATCATCGCTCACTGGCCAACTCGGCGGCCGTACTGACCATTCCTGCCGCGCATATGGACTGGCTGCGCCCCGGCATCATGCTCTACGGCGCTACGCCGTTCGCCGAGCTGAGTGCACGCGAACTGGGGCTGAAACCAGCCATGACCCTGGCTGCGCGGGTGATCGCCGTGCGTGAGGTGGCAGTCGGTGAGAGTGTTGGTTATGGCGCGACCTGGGTGGCCGAGCGGCCCTCGCGTATTGCCACGGTCAGTTGCGGTTATGCCGATGGTTATCCGCGCCATGCGCCCAGCGGCACGCCGGTGCTGGTCGAGGGGCAGCGTGCCGGGTTGGCGGGCAGGGTGTCGATGGACATGCTGGCGGTGGATATCACGGATCTGCCCGAGGCCGATATCGATTCGCCGGTGGAACTGTGGGGCAGCCAATTGCCGGTGGATGAGGTGGCCACGGCGTGCGGCACCATCGGCTACGAGTTGCTGACCAAGGTCACCGCGCGGGTGCCTCGGCGCTATATCGGCTGATCAGGCCAGCCCGCTCGGGACTTTCAGTACGTCCAGCTCCAGGCAGGCCTGTTCGCTGAGCTCGCCATCGTCGCCATGCACGCGCGAACCGGAGCGACCCAGTTCCTTTACCCGGTAAAGGGCCATGTCTGCCGCCTTGTACAGCCCGGTGAAGTTCTTCGCATGGCGCGGATAGAGCGCTACGCCGATGCTGATGGTCACGCGCAGGCGCTCGGCGCCGTAGTGCACGGGCTCGGATAGTTCTGCCAGCAGGCGTTCAGCGATCTCCCTGGCCTGGCTTTCGGCATCGCTGCCGCAGATCAGAGCGGCGAACTCATCGCCGCCCAGGCGGGCAACCGCATCGCCTGCGCGAACGTGCTCGCGCAGGCGCTTGGCGACCACCTGCAGCATCAGGTCACCGGCTGCGTGACCAAAACGGTCATTGATCGGTTTGAAGTGATCCAGGTCGATCAGCAGCAAAGCCACGCTCTCCTTGTGCCGCTCGGCGTGAGCCAGGGCCGACTCGCTACGCTCGACCAGATAGCGTCGATTGGGCAGTTCGGTCAGCGAGTCATGGAAGGCGGCGTGCTGCAGTTCGCGCTCGCGGTCGCGCAGCTGTTCGTTGGTCGCGGCCAGCTCGGCGGTGCGTGCGGTCACCGCTGCTTGCAGTTCATCGGCGCTGGCCTGCAGTTGCGCCAGGCGAGCGGTTTTCTCACGGTCTGCCTGTTGCAGGGCAACGGCGCGCTCCTGCTTGAGGATCTGGATGCGATAAGCCAGGGCGAAGGAGAACAGGATCGATTCGGCTGCCACGGCCAGCGGGAATACGTAGGCGTTCCATTCAGCCGGTTGCAGCACTCCGGTGGTGCGCAGCAACAGGATGGCGACGCTGCCCAGGACCAGACCATAACCGTAAAGATACAGCTGCGCGGGGAAGAACCCCTGGCGCCAGCGGATCACGGCGCTGCCCAGGGCGGCAGGGATACTGGTCAGAGACAGCAGGGCGATGGCCCAGGCGGCCAGGTAACGTTGATCGAACAGGGTCAGGACGATGGCGATGAGGTAGATCACGCAGGCCATGTTCAACAGATGATGCGCCCAGCGTACGTAAACGCGCGTTTGCAGCAGCGTCTGGGTGAAACGACTGGCGAACAGGCCCCACAACGACGGCAAGGTGATGCGGTCGAGCCAAGCCGGCACCGGGTGGTTCGGCCACAGGTACTGCGCGCCGTGACCGGTCATGCTCATGATGAACAGCAGGGCGACGGCGGTGGTCAGCACATACCAGAAATAGGCCTTGTCGCGCAGCGAGATGAGGATGAACAGGTTGTACAGCAGCAGTGCGAAGACCACGCCGTAGATGACGCCGAGCGCCAGATTCTCGCGGGTGGCCAGTTGCGTGAGGTCGTCGAGCTGCCAGATGCGCAGCGGGAAGGAGTTGCCCGCCGGGTCGAAGGCACGCAGGTAGAAGGTCGTTGGCTGTTCACCCAGGGCTGGTAGGTCGAACACCATGCGTCGGTAGGGGTGGTCGCGGTTCTCGCTGAAGGCGATGCGCTCGCCGGCTTGACGCACCAGCCAGCCGCCCTGGCCGTCGGGTTGATGGAGCTGCAGGTCGAGTTGGGTCACCGAGCCCACTTCCAGTACCCAGTGGGCGGGGGCACGCATATCGCGTTGCAGGGTGACCTTGATCCACCAGGGATTGAGGCTCTGGCCGACACTGGCACGGCCATTAGCCGGTTGAAAGCGCGACTGCTGCTCAGGGGCGGCAAGGTCATCGATGGTCAGAGTGCCCTGGTCGTCCTCCAGTAGTTCGATATGCGCATTGAGCGGCATACCGCTGCTGGCGTCGGTGAGCACCACGGACGCCGCCGCCAGGCCTGTGGTCGACAGTCCCAACAGAAGAGCGAGCAGAAAGGCGAAGCGCTGCAGCATAGATGTCCTGGAGTCGGCTGACCGAGTAGCTTGAGTATATGCACAGGATTGTTATCGGACGAAAACAAATATGGCGTATGGCTACTGCGGGAAAATGTCTGATTTTTCTGTCCTTTCTTTGCCCAGGTCGGTGCTGCGCCAGAGTCGATGCCCGGACCAGTGAGCCAGGCGCGTGCTTGAGCGTTCGTCGCAGTGCGTGCAGGCGGTATTAAACCCAGTGCAACAGTCTGGTTTGGTCAATATTTGTGCTATTATCCGCGCCCCTCGTGATAGCCCATTGATCAAAAAATATGCAAGCCGCCAAGCCGCTGTTCGACTATCCCAAGTACTGGGCCGAGTGTTTCGGGCCTGCGCCCTTCCTGCCGATGAGCCGGGAAGAGATGGATCAGCTCGGCTGGGACAGCTGCGACATCATCATCGTCACCGGTGACGCCTACGTCGATCATCCTTCGTTCGGCATGGCCATCATCGGTCGTCTGCTCGAAGCCCAGGGTTTTCGCGTGGGCATCATTGCCCAGCCGGACTGGCGCAGCAAAGACGACTTCATGAAGCTCGGCGAGCCGAACCTGTTCTTCGGTGTCGCTGCTGGCAACATGGACTCGATGATCAACCGCTACACCGCCGACAAGAAGATCCGCTCCGACGACGCCTATACGCCCGGCGGCCTGGCCGGCAAGCGCCCGGATCGCGCCAGCCTGGTCTATAGCCAGCGCTGCAAGGAGGCCTACAGCCACGTACCGGTGGTGCTGGGCGGCATCGAGGCATCCTTGCGCCGTATCGCCCATTACGACTACTGGCAGGACAAGGTCCGCCGTTCGATTCTGATGGACGCCACCGCCGACATCCTGCTCTACGGCAACGCCGAGCGCGCGGTGGTCGAGATCGCCCAGCGCCTGTCGCGTGGCGAGCAGGTCGAAACCATCAGCGATGTACGCGGTACGGCTTTTATCCGTCGTGATACGCCCGAAGGTTGGTATGAGGTCGACTCCACCCGTATCGATCGTCCGGGTCGCGTCGACAAGATCATCAACCCCTACGTCAATACGCAGGACACCGAAGCCTGTGCCATCGAGCAGGCCAAAGGCGAGGTCGAAGACCCCAACGAAGCCAAGGTGGTGCAGATTCTCGACAGCCCGCGCATGACCCGCGACAAGACGGTGATCCGTCTGCCGTCGTTCGAGAAGGTGCGCAACGACCCCGTGCTCTATGCCCACGCCAACCGCGTGCTGCACCTGGAAACCAACCCGGGCAACGCCCGCGCGCTGGTGCAGAAGCATGGCGAGGTGGACGTGTGGTTCAACCCGCCACCCATCCCCATGACTACCGAGGAAATGGACTACGTGTTCGGCATGCCCTATGCGCGCGTGCCGCACCCGGCCTATGGCAAGGAGAAGATCCCGGCCTACGAGATGATCCGTTTCTCGGTGAACATCATGCGCGGCTGCTTTGGCGGCTGCACCTTCTGCTCGATCACCGAACACGAGGGACGCATCATCCAGAACCGTTCGCACGAGTCGATCATCCGCGAGATCGAGGAAATGCGCGACAAGGTGCCCGGCTTCACCGGCGTGGTCTCCGACCTCGGCGGGCCGACCGCCAACATGTACCGCATCGCCTGCAAGGACCCGGAGATCGAGAAGCACTGCCGCAAGCCGTCGTGCGTGTTCCCCGGTATCTGCGAGAACCTCAATACCGATCACTCCTCCCTGATCGAGCTGTACCGCAAGGCCCGTGCGCTGCCGGGGGTGAAGAAGATCCTGATCGCTTCTGGCCTGCGTTATGACCTGGCCGTGGAGTCGCCGGAGTACGTCAAGGAGCTGGTCACCCATCACGTTGGCGGCTACCTGAAGATCGCTCCGGAGCACACCGAGCGTGGCCCGCTGGACAAGATGATGAAGCCGGGGATCGGCAGCTACGACCGCTTCAAGCAGATGTTCGAGAAGTACTCGAAGGAGGCGGGCAAGGAGCAGTACCTGATCCCCTACTTCATCGCCGCGCATCCGGGCACCACCGACGAGGACATGATGAACCTCGCCCTGTGGCTCAAGCGCAACGGTTTCCGTGCTGACCAGGTGCAGGCGTTCTACCCGTCGCCGATGGCCACCGCCACGGCCATGTATCACTCGGGCAAGAACCCGCTGCGCAAGGTGACCTACAAGAGCGACGGCGTCGAGATCGTCAAGAGCGAGCAGCAGCGTCGCCTGCACAAGGCCTTCCTGCGCTATCACGATCCGAAAGGGTGGCCGCTGCTGCGTGAAGCGCTGGAGCGCATGGGCCGTAGCGATCTGATCGGCAATGGCAAGCATCAACTGATCCCCACCTACCAGCCGCAGAGCGACGAGTACCAGAGCGCCCGGCGCAAGAACTCCACGCCGGTCGGCAGCAAGAAGGCGGGTAATGCAGGCAAGATGCTCACTCAGCACACGGGGCTACCGCCTCGTGCCAGCGACGGCAGCAAGCCCTGGGACAAGCGTGAGCAGGCCAAGGCGGCGGCTGAGGCGCGTAACCAGCAAGCCGCGCGTGAACGTGCTGGCGCTGGCAAAGGCAAGGGCAAGGGCAAGAAGCCTGGGAAGAAGCCCGCAGTACCGCGCTGAATCATCAGCAGCACTCACGAAAAAGCCAGCACTGTGCTGGCTTTTTCGTTGCAGAAGCCCTAGCCAGCGCCTCGTAGGGTGGGCTTCAGCCCACCACCGTCGCCGTGACGTGCGGCTTGTCTCAATCCGTGCTGAAACGGCAGGTCAGGTAGCGATTGCTCGGGCCATAGCGCAGGATCGACCACAAGCGCCTGAACAGGTAAAACGGGTGGCTGCGGTAATACGCCAGTACGGCATTGCCGACACCTTCCGAGCGGTGTTGGCGTACCTCCTTTTTCGCTGACTTCTTGAACAGCCCGGAAAACTCCCAGCGCTGGATCTGCTCGAAACGCTCATGCGGGTGCAGCCCATGGCGGCTGAACAGGCGCGCGAAGCTGGCCGGGCTGAAGTCATGCAGGTGGTGCGGGTTGCCGTCGAGTGTCGGTGTGGTCGGCACCGAGGCAATGATACGGCCGCCCTGGGCCAGCAGTCGTACGAGGTTTTCTGCCAGGCGCAGCGGGTCTGGCAGATGCTCGATGGTTTCCAGGCTGACGATGCTGTCGAAGCCTGAACTGTCGGCGAAGGTTTCGGCATTGGCGCACTGATAGCGCAGGTTGGGTCGCTGATAATTCGCCTGCGCGTAGGCAATGGCTTCGGGATCGATGTCGATACCGGTGATCTGCTTGTCCGGATGCCGTTCGGCCAGCAATGCACTGCCATATCCGCAGCCGCACGCCATATCGAGCACGCGCGAGCCTGTCAGCGCGTCGCTGGCGAATTCGTAGCGCTGCATGTGCAACTCGAGAGTGGCCAGGTCGGCGGCCAGGCGATCATCCATCTTCAAGGGATAGATGCGTTCAAGGGTGTGCATGGCGGCCTGTCCTTGGGCTGCGGAAGTGTTCGTAGTCTGTTGCTTGCCGATAGGGGCTGCAAGCATCTCCCTTGGTTTCATGGCGCAGCTTGTGAGGGTTGGCTTGTCTATTTTCTGGCACTATAGTTCCAGAATATAAAAACAACAGTGGAGCTCCCATCATGCGCCTTGCCGCCCCCTCGTTTATTGCTCTGTCCTTGCTGCTGACAGCATGCGGGGAGAGCGAAGCGCCGCCCGTGGCCAGTCTCGACTTTCAGAAGCAACTGCAGACGCAGCTGATCAAGGCCAAGCCGGGTGAGGTAATCGAGATTCCCGCCGGCACCTGGCAGCTCGACCGCAGTCTTAGTCTCAAGGTCAGTGGCGTGACGTTGCGCGGTGCCGGCATGGATCAGAGCATCCTCAACTTCAAGGGCCAGAAGTCCGGCGCCGAAGGGCTGTTGGTGAACGCTTCCGACTTCACCATCGAGGACCTGGCGCTGGAGGACACCAAGGGCGATGCGCTCAAGGTGGTTGGCGGCCAGAACATCATCATCCGTCGCGTGCGCACCGAGTGGACCAATGGCCCGGCTACCGAGAATGGTGCCTATGGCATCTATCCGGTACAGACCGAGAATGTGCTGATCGACGGCGTGGTGGCCATCGCTGCCTCGGACGCCGGCATCTACGTCGGCCAGTCGCGCAACGTGGTGGTGCGCAATAGCCGTGCCGAGCGCAACGTCGCGGGCATCGAGATCGAGAACACCATCGGCGCCGACGTCTATGACAATGTCGCCATCGGCAATACCGGCGGCATCCTGGTGTTCAACATGCCCAACCTGCCGCAGCCAGGTCACACCACGCGGGTCTATCGCAACAAGGTCGAGAGCAACAACCACAAGAACTTCGGCCACAAGGGCACGCCGGTCGCCAGTGTCCCGGCGGGCTCTGGCGTGCTGGTCAACTCCAACGACAAGGTGGAGATCTTCGATAATGATATTGGCGACCACCGCACCGCCAACGTCATCGTCAGCAGCTACTTCAGCACCGGCTACACCGACCTCTCCACCGAGGCGGACTTCGATCCCTACCCGGAGGCCATTCATATCCATGGCAACCGCTTCGGACCTGGTGGCGACAGCCCCGATAACCTCGAGCTGAAAGCGCTGAGGCTGACCAAGTTCGGTCTCAATGGCCGCCTGCCGGACATCCTCTGGGACGGCTACGTGAACCCCGAAAAGCTGGTCGATGGCAAGCTGCCGGCTGAGTTGGCCATCTGCATCGACAATGGCGATGCCGGCATCGTCAACGTCGACGGCCCCGGCGGCTACAAGAACATCAGTACTGACATAACGCCGCACCGCTGCGAGCTGCCCCGTCTTCCTGCCGTCGAGCTGCGTGCAGCTCTGGCCGAGGTAGGTGAGTAAGCATGAAGCACGCCTGGCTGTTGATTGCCGCTGTGCTGCTCGGCGCCTGTGAGCAAGCGCGTACGCCCCTGTATCTGCCCAGCAGTGAAGACTATCCGCACAAGCTCAGCGCCTGGGGTGTGCTGCAACAGCGTGACGGCCAGTTGCAGCCGGTCGAAGGTGTACAGCCTTATGATCTGAATACGCCGCTGTTCACCGACTATGCGCACAAGCTGCGTACGATCTGGCTGCCCGAAGGGAGCCATGCTCGCTATGCCGAAGCACGTTTCGATTACCCCGTTGGCACCGTGCTGAGCAAAACCTTCTACTACCCGATCGATACCCAGGGCCGGTTGCAGCGCAGCGAGCAGCGCGATGCCGAGGCGGTGGAACTGAAGCGGGTACGGCTGATCGAGACGCGCATTCTGCTGCGCCAGGAGCAGGGTTGGGTCGCCCTTCCTTACGTCTGGGACGAGGCGCAACGCGAGGCCACGCTGGACTGGGCAGGCGCCAGCTTCGATCTGCAACTGCATGATGAAACTGGCGAGGTGCTGGCGGTCGACTATCAGGTGCCCGATGCCAACCAGTGTGCGGGGTGTCACGAGGAGCAGGCGGGCAAGGGCGTACAGCCGCTGGGGCCGAAGGCGCGTCATCTGAACAAGGATTTCGTCTACGCCGATGGCGCGGCCAACCAGTTGCTGCACTGGCAGGGTATCGGTTTTCTGCAAGGTGTTCCGGCTGACATGACCAGCGTTCCACGCAACGCCCTGTGGGGCGCACCGCGTGAAGGGGAGGGGCTGGAGCATCAGGCACGCAGTTATCTGGATGCCAACTGCTCGCACTGCCATAACCCTGAAGGGCCGGGGCGTACCTCAGGTTTGTATCTCGATCCGGCTACGCCGCTGAGCATCGCTTATGGTCTGTGCAAGCAACCAGTGGCCGCGGGCAAGGGCTCCGGTGATCGCCTGGTGGACATTTATCCCGGTGCGCCGGAAAAGTCGGTGCTGAGCTTCCGCCTGCACAGCACCGATCCCAGCATCATGATGCCCGAGCTGGGTCGCTCCACCTCCCACCGCGAAGGGCTGGAGGTGATCGACCGCTGGATCGCCAGTCTCGATGGCGAGTGCTGACAGACTAGAGCTGACCTGCCTGCCACTGCGCTTCGCGACTGGAGAGAGCCGCGGCGATGTCCGCAACACTGTCGGACGCGACGCTCTCGGGCAGCGGGTCGAGGCCGACGCTGGCGAATAGCTGGCCATAGCTGTTACGCAGTTCGGCGTAGGCCAGGTCGCGGCGCAGATCCGCCTGTAGTGTGTTCAGCTCACCCTGGATCAGTTCCAGCTCGCCAATGCCCTGGGCCTGGTAGCGATTGCGCAACTGCTCGACGATTTGCCCATCCAGCCCCGCCAGTTGCTGGCTGGTCTGGAACTGGCGCTGGGCTTCGCGGAAGTTGGCGTTGGCAACGTGCAGTTGGGCGAGGATGGCCATAGACATGGCCTGGCGCCGCGCATCGGCGACCTCCTGGCCGGCCTTGGCAACATCGATGGCGGCTGGCGCGGAGAGTACATTGAACAGGTTCCAGGTGACTTTCACGCCGTAGTCGGCCCAGCTTTGGTTCACCAGGAACGAGTTGCTGTCGTAGTGCCCGCCGGCGGAAAACTCCAGGCCTGGCAATAGACGGAGCATGGCTTTGCGTGTTTCTGCGGCGCTGATGCGCGCCTGGTAATCCTGCTCGCGCAGTTCGGGACGGCTGGCCAGGGCTTCCTGCTCCAGCGTGTCCAGCGCCACCTTGAGTTCCGGCATCTGATAACCGGCGTCAGGCGCCAGTTCGACCTGAGTGCCCAGTGGCAGGTTGATCAGGGTAGCCAGTTCGGTCTTGGCCAGCGACAGGGCGCGGCGCTGTTCTTCCAACTGGCGAGTGGCCTCGATCAGCGCGCGCTGATAGCTCAGGGCCTGGATCGGATCGCCGATGCGCTGTTCGCTCAGGCGCTGGCTGTTGTCGCGAGCCTGGGCGACGCGGGCCATGAGGCTGTCGATCTGAGTCAGCAGACGATCGGCCGCCACGGCACGCCAGTACGCGGAGCGCACATCCTGAATGATGGTGTGCACTACCTTGCGCCGGCGCTCCTGCACGATCAGGCGCTGGTCACCCTGTTGCTTGGCACTGACGTAACTGACACCGAAGTCCAGCACGTTCCACACCATGGTCAGATCCGCCACGCCACGGTCGCGGTCCTGCGAGGTGGACGGCTCCAGAGACTGGGTGCCGGTTTCGATGCTCTGGCTGCTGGAGGCGCTGACGTTGTTACGTCCGGCATAGCCGGCGGACAGCGCCATGCGTGGCAGCATGTCGAAGGTGGCCAGGTCGACCTGGCGCTGAGCCATGGCTTCCTCCATGACCTTCAGGCGCGCCTCGAGGTTGTACTTCACCGCGCGGGCCATGGCTTCGTGCAAGGTCAGTGGGCCGCTGAGCGGCTCCTGATCCTTGAACATGGTCGCCAGATCCTGCTGCGCGCGTTGCTCGCTGACGCTGCGGTCGATGGGTTGACTGGTCACCGCGCAGCCGCCAACGGCTAGCGCCAGTACACTGATACTGAAAAATTTCGCTGCTTTGCTCATCCTTGGGCCGCCCCCTGGTACGGCACTCATTCGATTCTTATCTGTTTTGTCGATTACGCTTGTGGCATCTGCAACGGAATTTCTCCCAACGCCCAGGCAAGCTCTCTTATCTGGCGTTGTTCGCTTTCACCGATCTCCTGCAGTTGCTGGCTCAGAGTCGGTGCTCCGAGAATCTCTCCCCCGCCCAGGCCATTGCCGCTGGAAGTCCCCCAGCGAAGCTGGATTTCGCCTGACTCCAGCGGTACGTCCTTGTTGAACATGCTGGAGAAACTGCTGGTACCGAACACGCCGCCGTCGCCCCCGCCAAAGCCGAGGAAGCCAATGCCGCTGCCATTGCCGGCACCGCTGTCGCTGCTGGCAAAGACCTGGGCGATGAAGCTGGGCGCCAGCGCACCGTTATTGATGAAGATGTTGCCCACTGTGGGTACGCCGCTACCGAGAGTCGGCTGCTCGAACAGTGGCGGCGGCAACAGTGGCGAGGTGGTGCTGGAGGGTGGCGCGCCGGGCACATTGGGTTGAGGTGGTGCGGTCGGTGTAGTGGGTACGTTGGGCGTCGGGTTGGCGCGGAACTCCGGATCGCCGGTATTGAGCCCGCCCAGCGTGTAGCCGGCGCTGGAGAAGTTGCTCTGCAGGGCGTTACCGACGGCATCAACGATGCCGCTACCAGCGGCCGTGAGCGACAGGCCAAGCGTACCCTGGCCGGTCACGCCGCCGACGGTGATGCGATAGGTGCGTGCATCGATCTGTACCAGCGAGAGCAGGGTACCGCTGGCGCTGCCGGTGGTGGACAGCGCGAAGTCGGCCAGATCGACGCCGTTGACGTCTTCGCTGAAGGTAACGGTGAAGCCGAGGGTGGTATTGGTGGTGGGCGATGTGCCGTCGAGGGCGATGCCTGTCACCTGTGGTGGGGCGGCATCAACCAGCACGGCGCTGGTGGCGCCGACGTTGTTGAGAGTCGTCGCAGTGTCGTTACCGGCGGCATCACGTAGTGTCGCGCCGTTGCTCTGGAGGTTGGTGCCGACGGCAATGCCGTTGCTGTCCTGCTGGCCATTGGCGACGGTCAGGCGGAACACCAGCGCGGTGCTGCCCGAGCCACTCAGGTAGTTGGCGTAGACGGTGCCGCCGGTGTCCAGGGTTATCGCCAGTCGCGGTGTGCCGCCAGTGGTATCAACGGTTACGGCTTCGTCGAAGTTAACCGTGAAGTCGAGGGCGTCACCCGCCACGTAGGTGCCGTTGGCCGGCACGCCGACAGAGGTGATTGCCGGTGCCTTGCTGTCGATGGCGTAGTTGTTGGAGTCGGTGGTACCGGTGCCGGTGTTGCCGGCGGCATCGGTGTAACCGGTGTTATCCAGAGTGATCAGGTTGGTAGCGTCGGTGACGTCGGCGTCAGGCGTAAGGGTCGCCGTCCAGGTGATGCCGCCGTCACTGCTGCTGAGGTTGCCGAGCGTGCCGTTGGCCAAGCTGAAGTCCGCCGTGGTCAGCCCGGTCACGGCCTCGCTGAAAGTGATGGTGACCGTGGTGCTCTGCCCTGCCTTGAGCGCGGTATCGGTGATCACGATGCCGGCCGTCGGGCGCTGGGTGTCGATGGCGTAGTTGTTGGAATCGGTGGTGCCGACGCCAGCATTGCCGGCCGTGTCCTGCACGCCGGTGTTGTCCAGGGTGACCAGGTTGGTGGTGTCTGTGACGTTGGAACTCGGCGTCAGGGTTGCCGTCCAGGTGATGTTGTCCGAGGTGCTCAGGTTGCTCAGGGTGCCGTTGGCCACGCTGAAGTCCGCCGTGGTCAGCCCTACTACCGCTTCGCTGAAGGTGATGGTGATGGTGGTGCTCTGCCCAGCCCTGAGCGCGGTATCGGTGACCACGATGCTGGCTGTCGGGCGCTGGGTGTCAATGGCGTAGTTGACCGAGTCGGTGGAGCCACTGCCGATGTTACCCGCCAGATCCATGACGCCGGTGTTGTCCAGGGTGATGACGTTGGTGGCGTCGGAGAGGTTGCTATCCGGAGTAAAAGTGGCGGTCCAGGTGAGACCGCCGTCGGCACTGCTCAGGCCTGTGAGCGTACCGCCAGCGACCGTGAAGTCCGCCGTATCCAGCCCAACCACTCTCTCTGCGAAGGTGATGGTGACGGTGGCGGTCTCGCCGATGCGCAGAGCCGTGTCACTCAGGGTGATGCTGGTGGCTGTCGGACGCACACCGTCGACCACCAGGGCCTTGTTGGCGCCTAGGGAGCCCGCCGCGCCGGGGGCTGCCAGGGTGAGAATGGCGGACTGGTTGGCGCCGTCCCGGATACTGCCACCGTTGAGGCTCAGAGCCGAGCTGGAGACGTAGTCGAGGTCGGCGGAGCTGTCGCCCGCCTGCACGGTGTAACTGAAGCTCAGGGTGTTGGTGCCCGAGCCAGACACATAGTTGAGCACCCGGTCGGTGGCGCCCGTCTCCAGAGTCAGCGTCGGGATGCCGGTCACGTTCACTGCCGAGTCGAACTGCACGTTGACGGTGATGACATCACCGATCTTGTAGGTGCCGTTGGCGGTGCTGGACGATACGTTGGTGATGGTCGGGGCGATGGGGGCGGTCAGGGTCAGGTCGTTGCCGGTGCCACCGATATAGCTGGTGGTCAACTCGGTGCCGTTACCCGCCGTATTGAATTTTCCGCCTTCGCTGATGCCGCTGAAGGTTCCGACTACCGCGTCGGCTGCATCGTTGACGATCACCGTGTAGCTGTCGCCGCTGCCGGCCGCGTAGCCGTGATTGACTGCCAGGGTTGCGCCGGATACGTCGACGACTCCGTTGACCACCACCCGGTCATAGCCGGTGCCGGCGGTGGTGCCGTTGATGTCCAGCGCCAGGGTGCTGCCGAAGTCCAGGGTCAAGTTGCCATTGACGGTCAGGGTGCCGGCGCCTGAGCTGCCCGGGGACAGGGTGCCGCCGTTTTGCACGGTGACGTCGCCGCCCAGAGTCCCGATGCCGGCCAGGGTCGCACCGGTGCCCACCGTGGTGGCGCTACTGGTGCTGCCATCGACCACCAGAGTGCCGCCAGAGACAGTGGTGGTTCCGGCGTTTGTGTTGCTGTTGGAGAGGGTCAGTTCACCCGCTCCTGCCTTGGTCAGGGCACCGGTTCCTGCAATCACGCTGGAAATCGTCGCGCTATAGCCCGAGCCGACGTTGAAGACCTGCGTGGTACCGCCGGCCAGGGTTATGGTGCCGCCGGTCAGCGTCAGGCCGTTGGCCCGGGTCATGTCGAAGGTCAGGCTTTCGTTCAGAGCAACGACGTTGAGGTTCAGTGCCTGGCCGGCCAGGTTGCTGGCGAAGACGATGGTTTGGCTGCCGGTGACATCGGCTGCAGCGATGGCAACGGCCTCACTGAAGCTCACACCGTTGCTGAGATCAATGGTCGCCGTGTCGTTGGTATTGGTGACGTAGATAATGTCGCTGGTGACTACGACATCAGCGGTGACGGTGCTGGTGCCGTCATTCAGGCTGTAGCGGATGGTGGTGTCACCCGCCGGCGTGTCATTGCGGTAGGTAACCCGCTGTGCCACATCGTTGACCAGTGCAGTGGTCGCTGCCGTGCCGCTGCTGGTGAAGGTGATGGTCAGTACGCCGCCCACATTGGTGAAGGTGGCGAAGGTCTGCCCGCCCGACTGCAGGTTGCTGCCATCGATGCTGAACAGCGCGCCGGCGGTGTCGAAGCCCAGCACGTCGCTGCCTAGTGCTGTGCCGTTGCGTTGGATCGTCAGGCTGGCTCCGGCCCAGTTGCCGTTGCCACCGTTGAGCGCGCCGAACTCGGTGTCGCTGAACAGGGCGTTCCCGCCTGCATCCAGTACCACGATGTTACCGGCACCGGCCCAGGCCACGCTGTCGCCATTGAGGTTGGAAATAGCTGGCACCGCGTTGATCACGATGTCCTTGTTGGCCCCCAGAGAGCCCGCAGCGCCTGGTGCTGCCAGGGTCAGGGTGGCGTCGTTGCCGGCGGCATCGCGAATGGTGCCGCCGTTGAGCCCAAGGGCATTGGTGCCTATGTAGTCCAGGTCTGCGTTGCTGTCGCCCGCCTGCACCGTGTAGGTGAAGGTCAGGCTGTTGGTGCCGGAGCCGCTCGCGTAGTTCACCACCCGGTCAGTGCTACCGGTCTCCAGCGTCAGCTGCGGTGTGCCGGTGACGGTGACGCTCTCAGCGAAGTTCACCTGTACGGAGATCACATCCCCTACCTTGTAGGTGCCATTGGCGGTGCTGGAAGTCACCGACGTGACGCTGGGGGCCAGTGTGTCGATGGCGTAGTTGCTGGAGTTGGCGGTACCGATACCTGCAAGGGAGGTACTGACTCCAGTGACACCGCTCAGGTCGACGGTGATGACGTTAGTGCTGTCGGTGACACTTGCATCGGGCGTGAACAGGCCGGTCCAGGTCAGGCCGCCATCGGAGCTGCTCAATCCACTAATGCTTCCGTTGGGCACGGTCAGGTCGGTAGTGGTGAAACCAGTCACCGCCATGTTGAAGGTGAAGGTGACGGTGGAGGTCTCGCCGACCTTCAGGTTGTTGTCGGAGAACGTTGCCGACACCAGGGCGGGGCGGGGCACATCGGCGAAGCCAATGTTGTCGAGCGCGACATACAAATTGCCATCGCCGGAAGAGGGATCCGAGATACGAATCTCGTCGACGTTCTGGAAGATCGACGCGGTCAGCCCGTTTGACTGAGTGAAGTCGGATATGTAATTGAGACTGTCGGTCGCCAGCGTCACGCTGCCCAGCGAGACGCCATCACGGAAGGCTTCGAAGGTGATTTGCGGATGAGCGCCCAGGTAGTCAACGATTTTGATACCGGTGAAGGAGAAATCAGCTCCGTTCTGGCTGCGAATGATAATTCTCGGCGTTCCGTCACCAGAGCTATCGACGATTCCGTCAGAGTTTGGACCGAATAAGTCACTGTAGTAATCCCACGTAGAATTACTGTTGGTATTGCCTGAGTTTGCCGAGTAGATCTCGATCACTACACCGGGAATGTCAGTAGAGTTGGCGTCACCATCCCTAACCGTCGTACCAATGGTCGTATCTGGGCCGCTGAAATTGAGTGTTCCCGCGAACAACTTGCCACTGAAAGCCTGTTGGGCCGATGCCGAGAACGGTATTACTGCCTCGATCGAGCCACTGGTGACCTCCAGCGTCCAGTCACCGCCTTGAGAGGTAGAACCGGTTGCATCGTTGGAAGCGGCTACATCCGCGCCGCTGAGTTGGGCTATCTGGTTGACGAATGCCTGCCCAGCTGCGCCGCTACCAACATCGCAGCCGTAGAAGAGAATGTCGCCATCGGCATCGAGACTCTGCCCAATCTGCGCAAGGTCCGCCGCACGTGCGTCCAGGCCCGCTTTATCGAGGGTAAGGCTGCCAAGCGTCACCTGCCCGGGCAGCCCGTGACTGACAATATGGATGGCATCGATGCCAATGCGTCCTGCCAGGTAGTCGCTGATTTGCTTCAGACCATCGCCTGTGGGGTTGAGCACCACCACCTCGGTGCCCGGCTTTATGCCCGCCAACAGTTGTTGGTAGTCCTGGACTTGCCCGTCGACGAACACGATTTCCTGACGGTTGTCGGCAGTGCCTGTCGGCGTCGCCGCTAGGTTGTCATGGCTGGAAGAAGTATCCGCTGTCGGCTGGGCATCCGCAGTCTGCGTATCCGCGACCTCAACCGCAGTGGCTGCGACCGCACCGTCGAACATCATCCGTGGCTCCAGAGCCATCGCCAGAGCGGACATTGCGGGATTGGCCGCAGTTCTTACGGGAGCAGTCTTCTTCCAAAACATGGAGCACCTCCTACCACTTTCAAGAAGAGGAAGGCTCCATCGGCCTTCCCCTTGTAGTTGCCTGCCGACCCGAATACACGAGTCGGCTCGATCACTCAGTTACGCGACGGGAAGATGCCTTCCAGCGCAATGATGAAGTTGGTGCCCAGATAGGGATTGCGGATGCCGATCGGTTGGCTGCCACCAACAGGCGATACAGTCACGGTTCCCTGGGGAATGACTGAACCCTGCCCGTGAACGCCGCCCAGGCTGGCCTTGGTGGCATCCGGGGCGGTTGAGGTGAACAGGCCATTGATGGTCACGGCGGTTGGGCCGGACCTGGCAGTGGTGTTCGACAGGTACACCGTAGCTCCTGCAGTGGGCACCGCCATGGCACCTGGCGTACCAGTTGCGACGTCGACGCTGGAACCCGTGAGGCTCACGGCACTGGCCTGGCCGGTGAATTGAGCGACGGGCTGGTGGATCGGCATTTGGGTGACGTTCAGCGTAACGCTCTCTGCGCCCGCCACTTCCCCGATTGTGACCGGTGCCAGGCCAGGCCCGGTGCCTTGCCCAACCGGGCTACGCCCGGAGAAGTTCGGCAGCCCGAAGGTGGTCTGGCCATTGCCACCGTAGGTGGTGCCCAGCAGCGCGAACAGTGCCGAGTTCTGTTGGATGGCCATGATCTGTCCCTGGCAGGTCGCCCAGCCCCGGGGGGCGAAGTTGAAGCCCACCATACGGATCTCGCCCATGAATGGATCGCTCATTACCTATCTCTCCTTGATGCAGCCGCGTATGCGGCACTGGTGTTTATTGTTCTAGAGCAGGGACTCGGCCGGCTTTGGCCGCTTTACATGGAACAGCGCCTGCAGCAGATGCCGGTCGCCTTCCTCATCCGGGCCGATGGGGGTGAGCATCGCCTCCCATTCACCACCTTCCGGGCTGCGCAGCCGATAACAGTGTTGGGGCAGCTGGAGCCCCTCGGGCTGGGCAAAAATTGCACTGTAACAGTGGTAGCGGGCAGTCATCGCCACGCCTTCATAGGCCTCCACCAGGGTGATGGTCACACCTTCACCCTCGTCCCAGCATAGCTGCCAGGGTTGCTGGAGGTGGCGCTCGAAGTCCTCGAGGCTGGGCACCTGGCTCATGCCGGTACCGCCAGAGCGGGCACGGCTTCGCGGTGCATCTGCAGGTAGATATGGTTGGAGCCGCTGGCTCTGAAGGCAAAACGCTCGTACAGGCGCTTGGCCGGATTAGTGGGTTCGACGAACAGGCGCATCGACTTCTCTGCTGCATCCGCTTCATCGACCAGTGCAGCCAGATAGCGGGTGCCGATTCCCTTGCTCCGCCATTCGGGGAGCAGCGAAATGTCGATGAGGTTGATCACGGTCGGACCGCGGAAGATATAGAGGCGGCCGATAGCCAGGTCACCGTGGCAAATCAGGGAGAAGTCGGAGCCCTGATAATGCTCCTGGTAATAGCGGTGCTGGGCGTCGAACTGCTGTGCGAGAAAGGCATCAATGACGGGTTGATCCCAACCGCTGAGCGCCATTTCCTGAGCCCGGGTACTCGCATAAAGCCTGCGCAGGAAGTTTAGATCAGTCTCCTCGGCAGGCCGAAGATGCAATTCGTGGGAACGCATGGTGTGGGTGTCCTTTTTGCTTCCGTGCTACCGCGGCGTGAGCCGGAACCGGTTCGTTTTGTTTTGCCACTATGCGACTTACAGGTCGGAGGTTAGCTGAAGTCCGGGGTCAATCGCCACCATCCGGATAGACGGTAGACGCGTTATTTAACTTCTGCTGGAACTTTCATGCTCTTGCTTTGTCATTCGCCATTGTTCAAGCGCTCTATAGGCTTTGCCCGCCCAGTATTCCACGGTTTCGCGGAGGCCCTCGTCGGCAGCTTCGCGTTTGCTCTGGCTGTCGGCAGTGAATGATTGCGACGGTTGTTTGGCATCGAAGCCGGCGGTCTCGCGCAGCCGTGGCAGATGTGCGTCGTGCACGTCGAACAACGAGGCCAATCGACCCCAACAGGCATCGGGCAGCTCCTGATAGTTCACCGCTACCGCGCCATGCTGTTGGCAAAGCGCCAGCCCTTGCCGGAGGATCGCGCCGACCGTGCGGCTGGTGTACTCGGCGGGAGTCATGCGCAGCGCTTCTTCTGCAGGTAAATCCAGTGCGGATGATCCCAGCAACCCTGGCACGCGGTGCATGCCCGGTTGGCGTAGTTGGGAAACGACGATCTCCAGCGGGTCGCGATAGAGGAAAACACGCGGCACTTCGGGGTAAAGCGCCAGCAGTAAGGGGGCCTCGAACACGTTCCACGCATCGAGCTTGATGAACAGCCGTTGCTCGTTGCCTTGACGTCGTTGCCCGTAGGCGGATACCAGCGCCGCGAGCCAGGCGGGTTGATGAAGCGTCGCCTTGGGATCCAGCCGGTGCGCACGCAGCAGATTGTCCAACGGTGGTGGTTCGGAGAGCACGATGTTGTCGTCCAGCGTCGCCAGCATCTGCGCCATCAGTGTCGAGCCGCAGCGCGAGGCGTGGAAGATCAGCGCTGTGGGCGGCAAACCAGGGCTTACGGCCTGCCAGTCCAGCAACGCCTGGAGGTCTGTCTCCCGGCGGAAGGCCTGATTGAAGGGCAGGCGCAACGCGTGATCGACATCGTCACGGAAGAAGGGCCGGGTCAGTCGTTGCTCGCCGAACCAGCACCAGTCCAGGCGCCATTCACCTTTCTGAAACCAGGCGCGGATCGGTAGCCAGCCGCTGAAGTCTTGCTCGGTATTCACGCTCGCCATTGTTCGCTCCACGCTTGCCTGCCACGGCGCATGGCAGCCTTTACCTCGGCTTCGGAAAAGGTCAGCCCCAACGCCGCAGCGAGGCGCACGGCCTCGGCCTGGAAGTCACGCGCGTCGCCCAGGGTGCGCAGGCGTGCGGCGAGAGCTGTGTCCTGCGCCACATGCTTGCGGAAGGCGGCAAAGGCCAGCTCTGCCCTCCCGGGCTGCAGTGCAGGCGTATCCGGCAGCCCGGCTGCCACCTGTTGCAGCAACCAGGCGTTGGGTTGGCAATCCAGCACCAGATGCACGCGCGCGCCGGGCCCCGGGTTATCCACCCGATGTGGCCGTGACAGGTCGATGAACCAGCATTCGCCCACCTTCATGGGCACCTGCAGGCCATCGACAAGAAACTCCACGTCAGCAGGGCTGAGTAGTGGCATATGCAGGCGCAGGTCGCCACCGGGCTGGCCGAGGTCGGGGTCGCAGTGTTCGTGAATGCGAGCGCCGGCCCCCAGGCGCAGGAGCCGCGCGCTGCGGATGCTGGTCTGGAACAGCGCGAGCACCTGGTGCCAGGCCTGTTCCTCCTGCCACCAGTCGGTAGGCACCGGTGCACCTTGCCCTGGGGCAAGTGGCAGGAGGGCATCCTCCGGGGTGATCAGTGCGACGCCGCTCCACTCACCCTGGTAATAACCCGTATTGAAGTGATGCTGCCAGGCGTCGTCAGGAATCCGCCCGAGTGCCTCCAGCAGTGCGGGTAATCGAGGCGCCAGTGGCAATCGGGAGCATCGTGGTAAAGCGTCCAGGCTCATGTTGCATCCTTGTGTTAAAAACCACTTTCGCGCACGCCGAGCGCCGCGATCCGCCGCCAGGCCGCGCCGAGTAGCGACTGCCGCTCTCCGTCCAGTATCACCACGCCGCGCAGTGGGTGATCGGGATGGATGTCGTTATCCAATAGCGTCAGACGTACACCGTACTGTGCTTGCACAGGTTCCGCGCGGCGCTGTGCGTCACGGCGTACGGCGATGGGACCGCCGTGATCCGAGCTGAGCGCTTCCAGTTCCAGATAGGCGACGCCGGTGGCGTCCACTTCGTCCAGGCGCACTTTCACCGCCGGGCGTGCTGGGTCGTCAGTGATGAAGCGCCCTTCGCTGCCCGTTTCGATCCGCCAGAGGTTTTCTTCGGCCAGATAGCCGCGTAGGCGTAGCCCCGGCTCGACGATGCGGGCAAGTGATTCGCCAGGGTGCAGCCAGCGATCCGCGCTCAGGTCGCGTTGCAGGTCGCGTACCACGCCAGCCTGCGCTGCGCGTAGCTGCAGGCGCTCACGCTGGGCGGCCAGGCCGCGGTATTCGGCTACTGCTTCGGCCAGGCGTTGTTCGAGGATGCCCGCATCGGCCGCCGTTTCGCTGCGTGCGGACTGGCGGCGCAGTTGCAACTGAAGAATTTCGGTCTCGCGCCGAACGATGGCCTGGCGCGAGTCCAGGTCGGGTGAATCCAGTTCCAGCAGCAGGTCGCCGGCTGCCACGCTCTGCCCGTCCAGCACGTGCACGGCTTTCAAGCGCGCGGCCACCGGCGCATGCAGGGCGCTGGTGCGTGAGGCTTCGAGCAGCGCAGGTATTTCCACCGAGCTGCGCCAGGGCACGATCAGCACCAGCAGTACCGCGCCAAGGCTCAGGCCGGTAATCAGCACCTTGCGCGAGTCGGCTTGTTCGCGGCGTTGCCACCATTCACCCAGTTCACGCCAGATGGGCAGGCCGATGAACCACAGCAGTTCAACCACCATCAGGAAGATGCCGAGCACCTTGAAGAACAGGTGATAGACCGCCAGCGCGATGCCGAGGAACAGGATTGCGCGCCATATCCAGGAGCCGTAGCCCCAGATCAGCAGGCGTCGGGTCATGCTTGGCGACCAGGGTTCCGGTGCCGGTTCGCCATAGCCGAACAGGGCTTCGCGCAGGCGCCAGCGACACAGGGCGAATGCACGGTTCTGCAGGTTATCCACACCCCACAGATCGCTGATCAGGAAGTAGCCATCGAAGCGCATGAAGGGATTGAGGTTGATCACCAACGTGGTGATCCAGGTCGCGCTGGCCAGCATGAAGGCCGAGGTACGCAAGGGGCCATCCGGCAGCAATGACCAGGCCAGCAGTGCCAGCACCGCCAACAGCAGTTCGGCGAACACGCCGCCTGCACCGATCAGCAGTCGCGAGCGCCGGTCGCGCACGCGCCAGGCGTCGCTGACGTCGGTGTAGAACATTGGCAGCAGCACCATGAACGCCAATCCCATGCTCTGTACCCGGCAGCCGGCGCGCTTGGCCATGAAGGCGTGGCCGAACTCGTGACAGAGCTTGGCGAAGGTCAGCGCGATGCCGAAGGCCAATGCGCCACCGAGACTGAACAGGTGGGGGAAGGTGGCGAGAAAGCGCTGCCAATCGCGCATCACCAGAAACAATCCCAGTACAAAGACCAGCGGCAGGCCCCAGCGCAGCAGCCAGGGGCCGTGGCGTTCGAGCACGGGCCAGGCGCGATTGAGGAAGGGGTCGGGCCGCCACAGCGGAATGCGGAAGAACAGGTATTGATGCAGTACCCGCTTCCACGGGCTTTGGCGCTGGGCGGCGGCTTTCATCGCGTAGCTGGCACGCTGGTTTTCGTCCAGGGCGGCGATCAGGTCATGGCTGCTGAGAAAGCGCAGCATGTCCTCGAGTTCGGCCTGACCCAAGGGCAGGCCAGGCTCGGCATTGGCGGCCGCCAATACGCGCTGCGGTTCGCCCAGTGTCCAGTGACGCAGCAGGCGCACGGCGGCGGCGCCGAGTTTGAAGTAGCGACCGCGTAGCGGGTCGGCCAGCGTCCATTGCGGAGCGCCGTCGAGGCCAGGCGCCGCCGGTGAAAGCTGCAGATCGGGGCGCAGGGCAGGCAGCATCAGAAACCCAGGCTCTGGCGGGCCGCGGCCAGGGGCCGGCGCAGCAGGTAATAGGCCAGCGGCGCACGATCACCGAACAGCTTGGCAGTGCCACGCAGCCCCACACGTGGTGGGGTATCGATGAAGCGCGCATCCAGCCGGTAGGCCAATTGCCCGGCGGCGGTGGTCTGGGCTTCGTAGGCGGAGCGCTCCAGCTGGGCCTCATGACGATTGAGTGGGTCGCTGTCGAGAAACAGCGCCACTTCGGCGCCCGGCTGCAGAGCGATGGCGTCACCCACCGGCAGCTCGATGCGTAACTCGGCCTGGCTCGGGTCGGCGATCTGCATCAGCCGTTCGCCGGTCTGCACGGGCTTGCCGGTCAGGCGTTCGGCGTCGGCGAAAACGGCGATGCCTGAGCGCTCGGCGCGTACCTCGCTGCGAGCCAGCAGTTGTCTGGCATAGTCGCGTTCGGCGCGTTTCTGTTCGACGCGTGCGGCCAGCAGGTCGAGGCGGGCGCTGGATTCGGCATCGGCGAAGGCGCGCTGGCTGTTGGCCTTGAGTTCGGCCTCGGCCACGCCCAGGGCGCGTTCGGCTACATCTGCCTGGGCCTTGAGGCTGGTGGCCTCGAAGCGCACCAGCAGGTCACCGGCGGCGACGCTTTGATTGGGCTTGACCAGAAATTCGGCGATCACGCCGTCCAGCGGCGCGGCGACCACCCGGCCACCCAACGGGACGACTTCGGCGGGCGCCAGTACGGACTGGCGTACCGGGATCAGCAGCAGGAGCGAGAGTGCTGCCGCGACGGCCAGCAGCTTCTTGCGCGGCCAGCGCATGCGCCAGGGCTTGTGCGGTTGCAGCGCCAGCCAGGCGTGGGCGTAGGTATCGGCCAACTGCCTGAGCAATGATTGCTCCGCTTCGCTGAAGGGGGTGTCGCGAGCCAGCCACAGGCCGCCGAAGGTTTCGCCGCTGCGGCTTTTCAGCGGCAGCCAATAGGCATGAGGGGCGGACAGGTCGTTCATGTCGGCGCGGGCCTGCTCGTCCAACTGGGCAGGGTCGACGCTGTGGCCCTCACCCAGTCGGCCGTGCTTGAGCAAGGCCGAGGTGGCGCGTTCGACGAAGGCCACGAACGGTGCATGCGCCTCCACCACGCTGATACCGGTCAATGCCTGCACCCTGCCGGCGATCAGCAGGGCGGCGTGGCGGAAGCCGAACAGTGCCTGCCCGTCATTGACCATGGCGAAGGCCAGTTGCTCGGTATCACCGGCCTTGCGTGCCTGTTGCTCGAGCCCGAGGAACAGGGCAAATACACGTTCGGCCGTGCTGGGCAGCGGTGCGTTCATTCCGCCACCTGGAACTGGGCCGTGCCACTCATGCCGGCGAGCAGGCCCTTGGCATCGTCGGACAGGTTGCCGATCAGCAGAAGGGTCTGGCTGCCCTCATCGATACGCGCGCCCAGGCGCTTGACCGTGGCCTTGAGCGGCTTGCCGGTTTCGTCGGGGGTGAAGTCGAAGGTTTGGCCCGGCTGCAGGCGGCTAAGCCAACTGGACGGCACCAGCAGATAAATTTCCAGCGTGCCGTTATCCACGACATCCAGCAGTGGGGTGCCACTGGCCACGCTTTCGTGGGGTTGCGCGCGGCGCAGAACCACACGGCCATTGAAGGGAGCGACGACGCTGCAGCGCTTCACCTGTACCTGATACACCTGGGTTTCCGCCTGGGCCTGGGCCTGCCGAGCCTCGGCCAGCGCCACTTCGAAGCGGCCGACCGAATTGAGGGCGGCCAACTGCTTCTTGTGGTTCAGCTCTTCACGGGTGGCGCGAGTGGCGGCTTGGGCCGCATTGAGCTGGGCCTGGTAAGCGCTGCAGTCAAAGCGCACCAGAACGTCGCCCTTGTTGAAGTCCTGGCCATCGCTGAACGGCATTTCGATGATGCGGCCAGGCAGTTCGCTGGACAGTACCGCCTGGTTTTGCGCGCGCAACACGCCGCGCACCTGGCGCTCACCGGGTTGGGTGGCGGTGGGAGTCGGTGAATCGAGCAGCGGGTCGTCGGCCCAGAGTAGTGGGCTGAACGCCAAGAACAGCAGGCCGAGGAGGGTCGAAATAGGGCTGTGGCGCGGCATGGCATACGTCCTTGCATGAAGTCAGCGCAGTCTACGGCAGAAGTCGGGCCCGGCAAATTGGCCGTAACTGCGCATCCATATGGTGCATGATGTCGACTCTGGTGCGCGCACGGCCTGCTTCTGGTGCGTGGGCTGTCTGGCCGGCCTAGCTGGCGCGTGGTCTGAGCCCTGGCATAAGTCTTGCGCTGCACTGAGTATCGTCCAGGCTAGCAGGAGGCCGCCGTGTCGATTCATGTCGCGCTGCACCACGTCACCCACTACCGCTACGACCGTGCGGTGAACCTTGGGCCACAAGTCGTACGTTTGCGGCCGGCACCGCACAGTCGCACGCGTATCCTTTCCTACGCGCTGAAGGTCGAACCGGGCCAGCACTTCATCAACTGGCAGCAGGACCCGCAGGGCAACTACCTGGCGCGCCTGGTGTTTCCCGAGAAGACCCGCGAGTTCAAGGTCGAGGTGGACCTGGTCGCCGAGATGGCGGTATTCAACCCCTTCGACTTCTTCCTCGAACCCTATGCCGAGCGCATTCCCTTCGCCTACACCGAGGGCGAGCAGCGCGAGCTGGCGCCCTATCTGGTGAAGCTGCCGGCCACGCCGCTGTTCGCTAAGTACCTGGCCGGCATTTCCCGCGAGCCGGTTCCCAGCATCGATTTTCTGGTCGAGCTGAACCAGCGTCTGTCGGCCGACATCCGCTACCTGATCCGCATGGAGCCGGGCGTGCAGACGCCGGAACAGTCGCTCGAGCTGGCCGCCGGTTCGTGCCGCGATTCGGCCTGGCTGCTGGTGCAGCTGCTGCGTCACCTGGGCCTGGCGGCGCGCTTCGTCTCCGGCTACCTGATTCAGCTCACTGCCGACGTCAAAGCCCTCGACGGCCCATCCGGCACCGACAAGGACTTCACCGACCTGCATGCCTGGTGCGAGGTGTACCTGCCTGGCGCCGGCTGGGTCGGTCTCGACCCGACTTCAGGCCTGTTTGCTGGCGAAGGCCACATTCCACTGGCGTGCAGCCCGGAGCCATCCTCGGCGGCGCCGATCACCGGCGGGCTGGACGAGTGCGAGGTGGAGTTCGAGCACCTGATGAGCGTCGAGCGCGTGTGGGAGGCGCCGCGCGTCACCAAGCCCTACAGCGAGGCGCAGTGGCAGGCGATCCAGGCGCTGGGCCGGCAGATCGACGATGACCTGCACAAGCACGACGTGCGCCTGACCATGGGCGGCGAGCCGACCTTCGTCGCCCTCGATTACCCCGATGACGACGAGTGGAACACCGCCGCACTGGGGCCGAACAAGCGCCGCCTGGCTGCCGACCTGTTCTATCGCCTGCGCAGTCACTACGCGCCCAAGGCGCTGGTGCATTTCGGCCAGGGCAAGTGGTACCCCGGCGAGCAGTTGCCGCGCTGGTCGCTGAACTGCTTCTGGCGCCGCGATGGTGAACCGCTGTGGCACGACCCCAAGCTGCTGGCCGATGAGAAGCGCGGTTATGGCGCTACGGCAGAAACGGCCTCGCGCTTTCTCGCTACTCTGGCGGCGCATCTGGGTGTAGATGGCGGCAACGTTTTCCCGGCCTATGAGGACTGGTTCTACTACCTGTGGCGCGAGCGCAAGCTGCCGGACAACGTCACCCCGGACGATCCACGCCTGAGCGACCCGCTCGAGCGCGAGCGTCTGCGCAAGGTGTTCGATCAGGGCCTCGATGCCGTGGTTGGTCACGTGCTGCCACTGGCGCGTCAGGTGGTGGGCGAGGGCTGGCAGAGCGGGCGCTGGTTCCTGCGCGACGAACATTGCCGCCTGCTGCCCGGTGACTCGGCGCTGGGCTATCGCCTGCCGCTGGATTCGCTGCCCTGGGTCAGTCAGGCCGACTACCCCTACGTCAATCCGGTCGACCCCAGTCAGGCGTTGCCGCCGTTGCCCAGCCCGGCGCAGATCCAGCGTCAGCTGCGCGGTGTCTGGCGCGGCGCGAGTGCCGGCCCGCAGAGCGCGCGTCCGGCCAGTGGGCAATCGGCTGCCGGTATCGTGCGCACCGCGCTCTGTGCCGAGCCGCGCGAGGGGCGCCTGTACCTGTTCATGCCGCCGCTGAGCCATCTCGAAGACTACCTGGAGCTGGTCGCGGCCATCGAGGCCGTGGCTGCCGAGCTCAAGTGTCCGGTCTTGCTGGAAGGCTACGAGCCGCCGCTGGACCCGCGCCTGCAGTACTTCCGTGTCACCCCCGATCCGGGGGTGATCGAGGTCAACATCCACCCAGCCGCAAGCTGGGATGAGCTGGTCGAGCGCTGCGAATTTCTCTACGAGGCAGCGCGGCAGTCGCGCCTGTCCAGCGAGAAGTTCATGATCGACGGGCGCCACACCGGCACCGGCGGCGGCAACCACTTCGTCCTCGGCGGCGCCACGCCGGGGGATTCGCCTTTCCTGCGCCGCCCCGACCTGCTGCGCAGCCTGATCAGCTACTGGCACAACCATCCGTCGCTGTCCTACCTGTTCAGCGGTCTGTTTATCGGCCCGACCTCGCAGGCGCCGCGCGTGGATGAGGCGCGCAACGATGCCTTGTACGAACTGGAGATCGCTTTCGCGCAGATGCCCGAACCGGGCCGCGACTGCCCGCCCTGGCTGGTCGATCGGCTGCTGCGCAACCTGCTGGTGGATGTCACCGGCAACACCCATCGCGCCGAATTCTGCATCGACAAACTGTACTCGCCGGATTCGGCCAGCGGTCGCCTTGGCCTGCTCGAACTGCGTGCCTTCGAGATGCCGCCACATGCGCAGATGAGCCTGGCCCAGCAACTGCTGCTGCGCGCGCTGATCGCGCGTTTCTGGCAAGAGCCCTACCACCCGGCGAAGCTGGTGCGCTGGGGTACCGAACTGCATGACCGCTACCTGTTGCCGCATTTCGTCGAGCAGGATTTCGCCGATGTGCTGCAGGAGTTGGGCAGCTTCGGTTATCGCCTGCGCAGCGAATGGTTCGCCCCGCATCTGGAGTTCCGTTTCCCCAAAGCCGGCGATTTCGTGGTCAAGGGCATCGATCTGGAGCTACGCCAGGCGCTGGAGCCCTGGCACGTGCTGGGCGAGGAGGGCGCAGTCGGCGGCACCGTCCGTTACGTCGACTCGTCGCTGGAGCGCATGCAGGTGAAGGTGAACGGCATGGCGCCGGATCGCTACGTGCTGACCTGCAACGGCGTGCCGGTGCCGTTGCGCCCGACCGGCAAGGTCGGCGAGTTCGTCGGTGGTGTGCGTTTCCGCGCCTGGCAACCGGCCAGTTGCCTGCAACCGACCATCGGCGTGCACGCGCCGCTGGTGTTCGACCTCATCGACACCTGGATGCAGCGCTCGCTGGGCGGTTGCCAGTATCATGTGGCGCATCCGGGCGGTCGCAACTACGACAGCCTGCCGGTCAACGCCTACGAGGCCGAGAGCCGGCGCCTGGCACGCTTCTTCCGCCTGGGCCATAGCCCCGGCAAGCGCCCTGTCATGCAGCCGATAGACAATAATGAACTGCCGATGACCCTGGATCTGCGTCGCGTTTGACGTCGATTCCATCTGTGGGAGGGGCTTTAGCCGCGACCTGTCGCCGCTGAAGCGCCTCCCACGGATGCGGTATCAAACTGCATCACGCCGCACCGCCTTGCCACTGCCGAGCCTGCCATGCACGACCTGCTAGCCGATTACCCGCCGCCTAACGGTGCCTACCACGAACTGCTCGACGCCAAGGGCAACGTGCGCTCGCATTGGCGCCGCCTTTATGAACAACTGGCACGCAGCCGCCCGGAGCACCTGGCGCAGCGCGAGGCCATGCTGGCGCGGCAGATCCAGGAAAACGGCGTTACCTACAACGTCTACGCCGACCCCGACGGCGCCGACCGACCGTGGGAACTGGACCTGCTGCCCAACCTGATACCGGCTGACGAGTGGCAGCAGATCGCTGCCGGCGTGGCGCAGCGTGCGACCCTGCTCAACCGCGTGCTGGCCGATCTCTACGGCCCGCAGAAGCTGATCGCCGAAGGCCTGCTGCCGACCGAGCTGGTGTTCGGCCACAACAACTTCCTCTGGCCCTGCCAGGGCATGCAGGCGCCTGGAGGTACCTGGCTGCACCTGTATGCGGTGGATCTGGCGCGGGCGCCGGACGGGCGCTGGTGGGTCACCGCCGATCGTACCCAGGCGCCCTCCGGTGCCGGTTATGCGCTGGAGAACCGGCAGATCGTCTCCCGCGCCTTCCCCGAGCTGTACCGCGACCTGCGCGTGCAGTATCTGGCCAGCTTCTTCCGCACCCTGCAGGACACCCTGGCACGCCAGGCGCCGAGCGGTGGCGAGACGCCGCTGGTGGTGCTGTTGACGCCGGGGCGCTTCAACGAAAGCTATTTCGAGCACCTGTACCTGGCGCGTCAGCTCGGCTACCCGCTGGTCGAAGGCAGCGACCTCACCGTGCGCGATGCCACCCTCTACCTCAAGACCCTGGCCGGCCTGCGTCGTGTGCACGCGGTGCTGCGCCGCCTCGACGATGACTACTGCGACCCGCTGGAGCTGCGCACCGATTCCGCCCTCGGCGTGCCCGGCCTGCTCGAAGCCGTGCGCCGTGGTCGCGTGCTGGTGGCCAATGCTCTGGGCAGCGGCGTGCTGGAGTCGCCCGGCCTGCCCGGTTTCTTGCCGGCGATCAGCGAGCACCTGTTGGGTGAGGAGCTGCTGCTGCCGTCCATCGCCAGTTGGTGGTGCGGTGAGCCGCCGGTGCTGGACGAGGCGCTGGAGAAACTCGACCAGTTGCTGGTGCGTCCGGCGTTCCCCTCGCAGAGCTTCACGCCGGTGTTCGGTCGTGACCTGGACGAGGCGCAGCGCGCCAAGCTGGCCGAACGGCTGCAGGCACGCCCCTACGCCTATGTCGCGCAAGCGCGGGCCAAGCTGTCGCAGGCACCGGTGTGGGATGGCAGCGGCTTGCAGCCGCGGGCCATCGGCATGCGCGTGTTTGCCGTGGCCAGTGCCGATGGCTACCGGGTGATGCCCGGAGGCCTGACTCGCGCGGCCGCCGAGGCCGATGCGGAGGTGGTGTCGATGCAGCGCGGCGGGGCGAGCAAGGACACCTGGGTGCTCGGCACGCGGCAGAGCGGCGGCGAGCCCTGGCAGACGCAACGCACCCTGGGTACTGCCGACCTGGTGCGCAGCGACCCCTTCCTGCCTTCACGCGTGGTGGAGAACCTGTACTGGTTCGGTCGTTACGCCGAGCGCTGCGAGGGCAATGCGCGCCTGCTGCGCATCATGCTGGCGCGCTACGTCGATGATGATGACGACCCGCAGGCGCTGCAGAGCGCGTTGGCATTGGCGCAGGATTTGGGACTGCTGGCAGATCCCGAGGAAGGTGAACTGGCCGAGCGTCTGCTGCAGGCGCTGCTGGGCAGCGACTGGCCGGCCAGCCTGCGCTCCAATCTGCAGCGCTTGCAGTGGGCCGCTGGCAGTGTGCGCGGCAAGCTGTCCCAGGCCAACTGGCAGGCGCTGGTGGAATTGCAGCGCGAGGCGCAGTTGCTTGAAGGCCAACCGGCCGACTTCGGTGAACTGCTGGATTTTCTCAACCGCCTGCTGATGTCGCTGGCGGCGCTGTCGGGCTTCGCCCTCGACGACATGACCCGCGACGACGGCTGGCGCTTTCTGATGCTCGGCCGCTATATCGAGCGTTTGCAGTTTCTCTGCGACAGCTTCGCCGGCTTCCTGCGCAGCGGTTCGGCCACCGACCAGTCGGCGCTGGAATGGCTGCTGGAACTGGGCAACAGCAGCATCACCTATCGCACCCGTTACCTGGCCTCGGCGCAGTTGATTCCGGTGCTCGACCTGTTGCTGCTCGATGAGCAGAACCCGCATGCCGTGATCTTCCAGATGCGTACACTGCTGCGCTCGCTGGAAGGGCTCAACGAACGTTTCGAGCTGCCAGCCGAGCGCTACCTGGTCTATCTGGAACAGCAGCTCACCGCCTTCAGCCTGGCCAGCCTGGAAAACCCGTTGTTCGGCCCCGGTAGTACCCGCGCGGTGCTCGAAGGTCTGGCCGATTTGCTGGTGGCCATCAGCGAGGCCGCTGGCGCGGTCTCCGATCATCTCGGGCTGCGCTTCTTCGCCCATGTCGATGTCAGCCAGCGGACGCAATCCTCATGAGCAGCGCGCTGTATCAGGTGCTTCACGACACCCATTACCGTTACTCGGCGCCGGTTTCCCTGGCCCAGCAGCTGGCGCACCTGTGGCCGCGTGACTGTCCCTGGCAGCGCTGCCACGAGCAGGAGCTGCGCATCGACCCACAGCCCTGCCAGCGCCGCGACGGCTTGGACGTGTTCGGCAACCCGCTGACTCGCCTGGTGTTCGAGCGCCCGCACGAGCAGCTAAGCGTCAGCGCACGGTTGCGCGTCGAGGTGCTCACGCGTGCGCCGCTGGAGCTGGACGACTCGCCGAACTGGGAGGCCGCGTGCGCCGCGCTCAGCTACAGCGGTAAACGGATGGAGCCTGCGTTGCTGGAGGCGGCACGCTACCGTTTCGAGTCGCCCTATGTGCGCCTCAAGCAGGTGTTCGCCGACTACGCCGACGATTGCTTCACGCCGGGGCGCCCGCTGCTGCAGGCGTGCCAGGCGCTGATGCAGAAGATTTTCGACGAATTCAGTTTCGATGCCGAAGCCACTCAGGTGGCGACGCCGCTGCTGCAGGTACTGGAGGAAAAGCGTGGGGTCTGCCAGGACTTCGCCCACCTGATGCTCGCCTGCCTGCGCTCGCGTGGCCTGGCGGCGCGTTACGTCAGCGGCTACCTGCTGACCCAGCCACCGCCCGGCCAGCCGCGCCTGATCGGTGCGGATGCCTCGCACGCCTGGGTGTCGCTGTATTGCCCGCGGCAGGGCTGGGTGGATTTCGATCCGACCAACAACGTGCGTCCGGCACTGGAGCACATCACCCTGGCCTGGGGCCGGGACTTCTCCGACGTGTCGCCGTTGCGTGGGGTGATTCTGGGGGGCGGCAGCCACGACCCGGAAGTGCAGGTGACGGTGCTGCCGCTGGGATGAGGTTCGTGGGAGGGCGCGACAGGCGCATCTCCCATGGTTTGTGGCGGCCTCAGTCGACCAGGGCCAGACTGCCTTTCATCAGCGAGTAGTGGCCAGGGAAGGAGCAGAAGAAGCTGTAGTCTTCGCCTGCCGCCAGCTTGCTGACATCGAAGGTCACCGAAGTGCTTTCGCCACCGCCAATCAGATCGGTATGGGCGATCACACGCTCGTCGCCGGCCTTGAGGTAGCTGGCGTCCGGGCCGGCAGAGATGCCGTCGGTAGCCACGCCGGGCATGTCGGCGGTCTTGCTCAGCACCCAGTTATGGCCCATCGCGGTCTTGGGCAGCGAGCCGGTGTGCTTGAGGTTGACGGTGAAGGTCTTGCAGCTCTTGCTGACGGAGATGGCCTGGGTGTTGAAGGTCATCTGATCGGTCGACTCGACATCCACCGCGCATTCGGCAGCCAGAAGCGGTGTGCTGGCGAGTCCAAGCAGCGCCAGCAGGGCAACGTTACGCAGCATCTTGATTCCTCCAGTTTCTGATAACCCGGTCAGGTCTGAAGAGACTCGCACAGCTGCCTGCGCTTATGGATGCGACCGAACGCCACGCCTGGTTATACAGAAAAGCTGTGGATAGTTCTGTGGGGAAGCTCTGCAATGCCCGCTCGAGGCCTGTTTCCGCGGGCTTTCTGGGTATCTGGTCAGCTTTTGCCCAGGCCACCTCCTTGCCACTGAAAAATGCTTTGAAATGAATTGCTTGAGCGAGAAGTCAAAGTTTCTGCACGTGCCTGGAAAGGCGCAGGCCGGTTATCCACGAAAGCCGTGGAGCAAGCTGTGGATAAGCTTGGGGGAACCCGGCCTCGACTGCGCCCGACAAGGGGCGCAGACGATTGATGAGAAAGTGAGCGTTCTTAAGCGGACTGCGGTTTGCGCAGGGTCTGCCACAGACGTGTGGCCAGATTGACCAGCGGTACGCTGAGCAAGCCGGCGACGACACCCAGCAGGGCATTGAGCAGCGTCGGCACCACCGCCGAGAGCAGGTGGCCGGCATCACGCGCGACCCATTCGGCGGCGAGATGTACGGCGCTTTCCACAGGCGGCAGGCCATGACTGAGGATGCCGCCGCCGACCATGAACATGGCCGCTGTGCCGATCACCGACAATGCCTTCATCAGCCAGGGGGCCAGGCGCAGGATGCCGCGGCCGCAGGCCTGGGCGAAGGCGCTGGTGCGCTGGCTGAGGTAGAGCCCAGCGTCGTCGAGCTTGACGATGCCAGCCACCAGGCCATAGACGCCGACGGTCATCACCAGGGCGATGCCGCTGAGCACCAGCACCTGATTGAGGAAACTGGCAGTGGCGACGGTGCCCAGGGTGATGGCGATGATCTCCGCGGAGAGAATGAAGTCGGTACGCACGGCGCCGCGAATCTTGTCGCGCTCGAATGCCACCAGGTCGACGGCAGGGTCGGCGATGGCTTCCAGGTGTGCCTGTTGTTCGTCATCCTCATGCTTGTGCAGCAGTTTGTGCAGCAGCTTCTCGGCGCCTTCGTAGCAGAGGAACAGACCGCCGAGCATCAACAAGGGCACCACCAGCCAGGGCGCCACGGCGCTGATCAGCAGCGCAGCCGGCACCAGAATCGCCTTGTTCACCAGCGAGCCCTTGGCCACGGCCCAGACCACCGGCAGTTCGCGATCCGCCTTGACGCCGGTGACCTGCTGGGCATTGAGCGCGAGGTCGTCGCCCAGTACGCCGGCGGTCTTGCGCGCGGCGATCTTGGTCATGGTGGCGACGTCGTCGAGTACCGTGCTGATGTCGTCGATCAGGGCGAGCAGGCTGCTTCCGGCCATGTTGCGGCTTCCGTGAGAGAGAGAAGCCGCAGAGCGTAGCATTGTGTTACATGTCTGCGTACAGGTTCAGACGGGCGCGCGATCCACCCACTTCGGCGCCGCGCTGGGGCGCCATTCGCTCAGGGCATCGAGCAGGTTCTGCGGGTTGCCTGCGATCTGCAGCATCTCGCGGTGCTGTGGGCGAACGAAGCGCTCGGCGACCAGATGATCGAGGAAGTCGCCGAGTTTGCTGTAAAAACCGTTCACCTCCAGCAGGCCCAGCGGTTTGGCGTGGTAACCCAACTGGCCCCAGGTCCATACCTCGAACAGCTCTTCCAGGGTGCCGAGGCCGCCGGGCAGGGCGATGAAGGCATCTGACAGCTCGGCCATGCGCGCCTTGCGTGCATGCATGCCGTCCACCACTTCCAGGCAGGTCAGGTTGCGATGGCCGATCTCGGCGCGCTCCAGGCTTTGCGGGATGATACCGATCACCTCGCCACCGGCGTTCAGCGCCGCATCGGCGACCACGCCCATCAGGCCGACGGCGCCACCGCCATAGATCAGGCGAATGCCGCGTTCGGCCAGGTGTTGGCCGAGCGCTTCGGCAGCCTCGCGGTAAACGGGACTGGCGCCAGGGCTGGCACCACAGAAGACACAGACACTACGCAGGGACATGCAACGACTCCTTGGGTAAATGAGCCAAGGGTAACCAGCCGCTGCGCTCGCACCAAGTATCAGTGCCGCGTATCAATGCCGCAGGTGGCGCAGGCGTAACTGGCGAGCAATTGCTTGAGCAGATCATTGAGGTACATGGCGCGGCTTCCTGACGCAGGGACATGTGGTTCAGGCTAGTCCCGTTGCTGGCGCCGCGCCGTTAGATTGTTTCGATGATGGCGATAGTCGCGGTTCGCTCAGACCAGCTCCATCGCACTCATCCCGGCCAGACCCAGCAGCACCACGCCGCAGGCTGCGTAAGTCAGGCGGTGCCAGAGCAGCGAAGCGGCGCGGCGAAACCAGTCCACCAGACCGGCGCAGATGAAGCACCAGAGCAGTGAAGAAACCATGAAGCCGGCGAAGAATACCGCCAGGTGCGTCGGCGTTGGCTGGGCAACGCCGATGGCGGCCATCGCCCCGCCCATGGCGGCCCAGTAGACGATGTTCTGCGGGTTGGTCAGCGACAGCGTAGCGCCCGCAGCGAATGCGCTACCGGCGGCGACCTGACCATCGTCGCTGGGTTGCGGCGGGCGATGGGCGTCGCGCAGTGATTGATAACCGAGCCAGGCCAGGTAGAGCGCGCTGGCCAGCGTCAGCGGATAGCGAATCTGCGCGCTGTCGAGCAGCAGCGCCAGGCCGGTCAGGCCCAGGGCGGCCCAGGTGGCATCGCCCACCAGCGAGCCGATCTGTACCAACAATGCCGGTTTGTAGCCGTCACGCAGTCCGCGGCGCAGGGTTTCGCTGAACACGGCACCCGGCGCGGCGTTGAAGACGAAGCCGAGGAGCATGGCGGCGAGGAAGAAGCTGAACATGGAGTGTCCTTACAAGTGGAGGCAGGGAAGCCTGATGTTCATAGCAGGCGGCGTGCCAGACACTGATAATAAAGTTTTCCACGGGGTCTGTGGGTATCTCTGTGGGTAAGCTGGTGGTGCTCCTCTGCTGACCTCGCCGTGCGTCGTTCAGGCCGTGCTGACGAATATTTGAGCAACGGAATTTTTCCTTTGTGCACAGGGGGTTGACAATTTAGAAGGGCTTTTTCGGGCGGTTGTAGGTTGTCCACGATGTCTGTGGATAGTTTTGTTGGTAAGCGCTGTAAGCATTGCTGAGGGCTTCATAAGACGGGCCTTTCAGCGCTTTGCTGGTTTTTTGATCAGCGCCTTTGAAGGCTTGATCGAAAGCAAAGGCGGGTCGAGTTGTCCAGCATTTTCGCCGGCCGCTCTGTGGGCAAAGCTGGTTATCCCCGGATTCTGTTGGCAGGTCTGTGGATAAGCTGGTGGCAAGGCCATCAAGCGCCTGTCGGGCGGGCTCTAAAAGCAAGTGGCGAGTTGCTCGCCATCATTGTGGCTGCAGCGCGCCGAGCTGTGTCGAGCGGCCGAGCAGCTGCAAGGCGCGATCCGGGTAGTCGGTGATAAGACCGTTGGCGCCCATTTCCAGCAATCGCCGCATTTCCGGTTGTTCGTTGATCGTCCACAGCTGTACGTGCAAGCCACGCGTCTGTGCATTGCGTATGAGGCGCGGGGTGGCCAGGGTCAGGCCGCTGTGCTGGGGAGGAATCTGCAGCACTGGATAGGAGGGCGACAGCAGGTCGCTCAGTCCCAGCCAATTGAGCGCCAGCAGCAGGCGCACCGAAACCGGCCCCGCCGAGGTGGCGACCTCCGGGCAGAGCTCACGAAAGCGTTTGAGGCTGCGCTCATGAAAGCTGCCGACGATGACCCGATCGAGTTGGTCATAAGCCGCCAGCATTTCGCAGAGCACAGCTTCCATGCCGACGTCGGGCACCTTGATTTCGAGCGCCTTGGGGATCAATGGGAAGTGCTCGAACACCTCTTCCAGCGCGGCGATGCGCGTACCCTGGCCACGGTAGGGATAGCTCTGGCCACCATCGGCCGTCCATTTGTAGCCGGCATCGAGCGCTTGCAGCTCCGCAAGGCTGAAATGCGCGACCGGGCCCTGGCCATTGGTGGTGCGCTCCAGGGTTTCATCATGGATCACCACCAGCTTGGCGTCCTGACTCAGGTGCAGATCCATCTCCAGCATGTCGACGCCGAGGGCAGTGGCGCGTTCGAAGGCGAACAGAGTGTTCTCCGGCCACAGCCCCTTGCCACCGCGATGGGCGATCACCAGAGGGCGTTCGCCGAGGTCTTCGAGCACCGCAGGCATGCTCGCCTGACGGCTGGTCAGCGTCAGTACCAGCACGATGATGCCGATCAGCAGCAGTGGGACGAGCAGAAATCGGGTGAAGCGCAGCATGGGCCGGGTCTCGAAAGCGGTTCGGGACTTTGTGCCCCAGCGCAGGGGCGTTGGCAAGTGCTGTGGTGGCGGTCGGTAAGGTGCGTCGCGCACTGCGGTGTCCACGACGAGTCGACATCGGTGCGCATGGCGCACCCTACCGATTGCCGGCGCTTAGCTGGCCAGCAGCCAGACGCCGGTGGCGGCCGACGCAGCGCCAGCGATGCGTACCAGCGGTGCGGCTGCTTGCGGCAGAAAGCGCACCAGGGCGAAACCGATGGCGTGCAGCGCGGCGGTGGCGACGATAAAGCCGATGGCATAACCGAAAGGGCTGGCCAGGTCCGGCAGCTCCAGGCCGTGGGCGACGCCGTGGGTGAGGGCGAAGAGGGCGGTCAGGGCAACGGATACCACCATCGGCAGACGTGCAGCCACGGCTACCAGCAGACCGAAGGCCAGCACCGAGCCGGCGATGCCGGTTTCCATCAGCGGTATTTCCACCCCGGCGAAGCCGAGAAGGCCACCGACCAGCATGGCGCCAACGAAGGTCACCGGCAGTACCCAGCGTGCTGCGCCGCTCTGCTGCGCGGCCCACAGGCCAACGGCGAACATCGCCAGCAGGTGATCCAGGCCGAACACCGGGTGGGCCAGGCCGGCCATGATCCCGGAATCGCCATGCCCTGGGTGGGCGAAGGCCAGCGCCGGGGTGCAGAACAGAGCGATGGCGTAGAGGGTTTTGCGCAGATTCATGAGTATCTCCTTGAATGGGGAATCAGGCCGCCGTGAGCATGCCCTGGCGTTCGATGAAGGCGATGATCTCGTCGAGACCCTGGCCGACTTTCTGGTTGCTGAAGACGAAGGGCTTGTCGCCGCGCATCTTCAGCGTGTCGCGCTCCATCACCTCCAGCGAGGCACCGACCATGGGGGCAAGGTCGACCTTGTTGATCACCAGCAGGTCGGATTTGCAGATGCCCGGTCCGCCCTTGCGTGGCAGCTTGTCGCCGGCGGATACGTCGATCACGTAGAGGGTCAGGTCGGACAGTTCGGGGCTGAAGGTGGCCGACAGGTTGTCACCGCCGGACTCGACGATGATCAGATCCAGGCCGGGGAAGCGGCGGTTGAGCTGCTCCACGGCCTCCAGGTTGATCGAGGCGTCTTCGCGGATGGCGGTGTGCGGGCAGCCGCCGGTTTCCACGCCGATGATGCGCTCTGGCTCCAGGGCCTCGTTGCGCACCAAGAACTGGGCGTCTTCCTGGGTGTAGATATCGTTGGTGACCACGGCGATGTTGTAGCGCTCGCGCAGGGCGCGGCACAGGGCCAGGGTGAGGGCGGTCTTGCCGGAACCGACCGGGCCGCCGATACCGACACGCAGAGGTTGGCTGTTCATGTGCTGATGTTCCTCGTCAGGAGCGGAAGAGACGCGAGTACTGGCGTTCGTGCGCCATGCTCGCCAGGGCCAGGCCGAAGGCGGCACTGCCCCAGTGTTCGGGAGAAAGGCTGGCGGCCTGCTGCTGGGCGGCCTCGAGCGTTGGCAGCAGGCGGCTGGTCAGGCGCTGGGCGGCCTGCTGGCCCAGCGGCAGCACTTTCATCAGGACGGCCAGCTGGTTTTCCAGCCAGCCCCACAGCCAGGCGGCCAGGGCATCGTCCGGGTTGATCTGCCAGGCGCGTGCCGCCAGCGCCCAGGCCAGGGCCAGGCCCGGTTCGTGAAGGGTTGCGAGCAGTTCGCGCGCGGCCTCGTCCAGCTCGGGCAGGCCTTCGAGCAGTTGCCGCAGCGAGTAGCCCATCTGCCGGCTTTCCAGGGCCAGTTCGCGGGTTTCGCGGCTGGCGCGGTGCCGTTCGGCCAGTTCCTGCAGGTGCGGCCAGTCACCCTCGTGTGCAGCGCGGCAGTGAGCCAGCAGCAGCGGTGCTTCGAAGCGGGCGAGGTTGAGCGTGAGCTGATCGACCAGCCAGCGCTCGGCGCCTGCGGCATCAGTGATCAGGCCACTGTCGATGGCCCATTCCAGGCCTTGCGAGTAGCTGTAGCCGCCAATGGGCAACTGCGGGCTGGCCAGGCGCAGCAACGCCCAGGCCGGCTTCATGCCCTGGCCTCGGTGCGCGCAGTCGACGTGGCCCGGCTCATTTGCGTACACCGAATTGGTGCAGGCGCGGGCCGTAATTGAATTCCTCGTCTCCGTGATGAGAGTGATGGTGACCGCCGCCATAGGCGCCATGCTCGGGCTGGTAGGGCGCCTGGATGGCTTCGACGGTGGCGCCGAGCTGTTCGAGCATGGCTTTGAGCACGTAGTCGTCTGGCAGGCGCAGCCAGCCGTCGCCCAGTTGCAGGGCGACATGGCGGTTACCCAGATGGTAGGCGGCGCGCATCAGCTCAAAGGGGCTGACGCAGGTGACATGCAGCAGCGGCTCGGCCTTGGCGCGCACGCGTACGATGCGTCCGTCCTTGGCCAGCAGAAACTCACCATCGGCCAGTGCCGGTTGGCCGCGCTCGAGGAACAGGCCGACTTCCTCGCCCGCCGTGGTGAAGCAGCGCAGGCGGCTTTTGCTGCGGGCTTCGAAGGTCAGTTCCAGTTCGGCGTCCGCAGCAGCCTGTGGCGCGATTCGGGAGTGGATCACCAGCATGCGTATCTATTCCGGGGCAATGTGCCCGGAAATAGTGCAAGTGGCTTGCCAAGGCCGAAGAGTGGCGCAGGAAGGGGCGTTCAGGCGCTCTGTGGATAACTTGGCAGAGCGGTCAGGATTTATTTGGTGCGTTTTCGCTGTTCGTGCGCGATTGTGGTGCGCTTTGCTCGGATGGCTTACCCAGGCCCAACCAGTGCTTGCCACCAACCATGATGAAGCGCAGTTGCTGGATGACCTTGGCCTCTGCCGTGAGGTGCGCCGGCAAGGTTTCAGCGGGCGGATCGATCAGTTCGGGCAGGGTGGCGAACACCGTCTTTACCACCAGATCCGACACCACGTCGAGCGCTGCATCGTCGAGGTGCGGCATGCGGTTCATCAGTTTGAGGTCGGCGGCCAGGTCGCTGGTGATGCGTTCGCGCAGGGCCGCAATGGCCTGGCGCACCGGTTGCGAACCGCCGTACTGCTCGCGGGCGAGAAAGAGGAACTGAGCGCGATTGGCAGCCACTTCGGCGAGGAAGATACGCACCGAGGCGTCGATCATGCCGCGCATTTCGAACTCGTGACGACGCACCTGGCGGATCGCCGCACGGAAGGTTTCGCCCACCTCCGCCACCAGCGCCAGGCCCAGCTCGTCCATATCGGCGAAATGGCGATAGAAACCGGTGGGCACGATGCCGGCGACGCGGGTCACTTCGCGCAGGCTCAGGCTGCCAAAGCCGCGGCCGCTCTCCATCAGGGTGAGGGCGGCGTCCATCAGGGCCTGGCGGGTCTGCTGCTTCTGTTCGGCGCGTGGCGTCATGCGAGATCGGGGTCGTTGAGCGATGCCGCACTCTAGCAAATGCGCGGCGCTAGCGTCGAACCGCGCGGATGCAGTTCGGTGAACGACTGTTGACTGAAATGCAGGCTATCTGTCAGCCTTGTGCACAAGTGTTTACTGGAATCTATTCATGGCTCTGCTTTCCCTGTCACTGGCGCGGCATGTCGCTCGCGGCTTGCAACCGCTGCGCCGGCTCTGTGCGGCCGGTTGGTTGCGTGAGGCGGATGTCGATCTGTGCTTGCGCCTGCTACACCCGGCACTGCGCCTCAACCGCGTATTCGCCAGGGTCGAGGCGCGCCGCTGGGTGGCCGACGACATGCTGGCACTTGAGCTGCGCTGCAATGGCAATGCGCGGGGCTGGCGAGCCGGGCAGCATGTCCAGCTGTATCTGGAGCAGGACGGCGTGCGTCACGGGCGCAGTTACAGCCTGACGTCGGTGGCTGCCGACGGGCGCATCGAGCTTGCGATCAAACGCCAGCCGGGCGGGCGCCTGTCCAATTTGCTGCTCGATCATCTGGAGGTGGGGGAGGTGGTCGAGCTGGGTCAGGCATTCGGCGATTTCGCCTGGCCGCAGGAGCAGAATGCGGTGTTGCTGCTGGCGGCTGGCAGTGGCATCACGCCCTTGCTCGGTTTGTTGCGTGATGCACTGGCGCGTGGCTTTTCTGCGCCGGTGACGCTGCTGCATCAGGTGCGTCGCCAGGGGCAGCAGGCCTTTGCCGAAGAGCTGCAGGCATTGACGGCGCGTCATGCCAACTTTCAGGTGCGCTGGGCCTTCAGCGGTGAGGCGGGTGGCCGCCTGACGGCCGAACAACTGGCAGCGCTGCCGGGCGAGCATCTGTTGATATGTGGCCCGCGTGGTTTCGTCGAGCAGGCGTGCGGCTGGTGGCGCGACGCCGGGCGCGGGGCCAGCCTGCAGGCGGAAAGCTTCAGCCCGCTGCCGGTGCTGGTTGAGGCCGATACCGGAGAGGTTCGTCTGCGCTTTGCGCGCAGCGGCCAGCAGGTTTCGGGCAACGGCAATGTCAGTCTGCTGGAGCAGGCCGAGGCCAGCGGTCTGCGCCCGGCCCATGGCTGTCGCCAGGGCATCTGCACCAGCTGCACCTGCCTGCTGCTGGCCGGCACGGTGCGCGATCTGCGCAGCGGTGAGCTGTTCGCCGAGCCGGGGCAGCCCATCCGTCTATGTGTCAGCGCCCCGCATGGGGATGTGGAGATCGACCTGTGAGCAATCGTCCTGATCGTGAGTTGACCCCTGCCGAACTCGAAGCCTTCGGTCAGGAGCTGGACGCTCTGCGCCAGCGCACCCTGGCTGATCTGGGCGAGGCCGATGCGTGCTATATCCGCCGTGTGCGTGGTGTGGTGCGCCTGTGCTGCTGGAGTGGCCGTGGGCTGCTGATGTTCGGCTGGTTCCCGCCGACCTGGCTGCTCGGTACCTTCTTGCTGGGGCTGGGCAAGATTCTCGAGAACATGGAGCTGGGCCACAACGTGATGCACGGCCAGTATGACTGGATGAACGATCCAGAATTCGCCGGTCGTCAATACGAATGGGACATCGTCGGGCCCGCCGATTTCTGGCGGCATACGCATAACCACGTGCATCACACCTACACCAACGTGCTGGGCATGGACGATGACGTCGGCTATGGCGTGGTGCGCCTGTTCCCCGAGCAACGCTGGAAGCCGTTCTACCGCTGGCAACCCTTGTGGGTGACGATCCAGGCGCTGCTTTTCCAGTACGCCGTGGCTATCCAGCACCTGCGCCTGGACAAGCTGGTGAAAGGCCGCATCAGCAAGGAGGAAGTAAGGCCGCTAGCGCGTCAGTTCGGCGCCAAGCTGGCGCGGCAGTGGGGCAAGGACTATCTGGCGTTTCCGCTGCTGGCCCTGCTGCTCGGCGCCAATGTACTGGCCGTACTGACCGGCAACCTGGTGGCCAATCTGCTGCGCAATCTGTGGACCTTTCTGGTGATCTTCTGCGGTCACTTCACCGAGAAGGCGGCGGTGTTTGCACCCGAAGTATTGGAAGGGGAGACGCGTGGGCACTGGTACCTGCGCCAACTGCGCGGCTCGAGCAACCTGTCCGGTGGGCCGCTGCTGCATATTCTGACCGGCAACCTCAGCCATCAGATCGAGCATCATCTGTTCCCCGATCTGCCGGCGCGGCGCTATGCCGAGCTGGCGCGTGAGGTGCGCCTGATTGCCCAGCGCTATGGCCAGCATTACAACTGCGGCACCTTGTGGGGGCAGTTCGCGACCGTGCTGCAGCGCATCTGGATCTACCGCTTGCCCGCGACAGGAACGGCGTGACTCGCGTGAAAGGCATAAAAAAGCCCGGCATGCCAGACTGTGTGAAAACCTAGCAGTCTGAGAGCAAGCTGAAGACAATGCCTCCATCAGTCGATGGGGGCATTGTCGTTTATGGGCTACATCCAGGG
>NZ_FMZQ01000037.1 GCF_900102635.1 Ectopseudomonas chengduensis
CTGCTCAAAAATTGAGCAGAAGCAGTTGAACACCTGGGTCAGTTTTCAGTCGGCAGAACAGCCTCTACTGGGTCAGTTTTCGGTCAGCAGCAACAGTATTGGCCCTGAATCTAGCCGGTAACAAGTCTCTCTTTGTCTCGCGACAGGGCTGCTAGGACTCCTCTGGTCTGTGATGTGGCGAGGCCAGAAGACGTGATCTTAGAACGGCTACAAGCACGGGAACGGGTTAGTCCAACTCAAATGCTCAGATAGGCGCAGTGCTCGCAATACTAGCCTACGGAGGCAAACTATTATTTGTTTGGTTTATAAGATTCTAGGGCATTCAATTTAGTATTAAATATCATCTTATGGATGGTAATAGCGTAGAGGAACGAAGCTTTCGGGTGTCGTCAGGCCGAACAAATACTTGTCTATCCAATCCATTGGGTGCGTATCTCCTGCGAACTATTCTCTGTGCCTGGCTCGTTGGTGTGCGAGTTTAATAAATACTGTTTACCTTGAGGTTTGCTCTGCTAGAATCCGCGAGCGCTCGACATGTGTCGACGCCGCTGGAATTCCAGCGTCCTTTTCGTAAGAAACCTTTGAATGGTGAGCTTATGACACAAACTTTCTTTAACGAGGTGATTCAGAATGGTTACAGGCGACGACGATATTAATCAAACCGAGCAACTGGTTCAAAAGCTGCACTCTAATGGTAAGCTGAGCGTTAAACCGCTTCCGGGCGGCTCGACTTCCTACAGGGTTCAGGGCTCTGGGCATAAAAATGCTGAGTACTACGGATGCCCTAAAAAGCCTGAAGAACTGGGTAGGTTTAACGATCCTAAGGAACAAATTGGGATCTGGTATGGGGCGGAACACCCCAGCGGGGCGTTGGCCGAGACGTTCGGAAGGCTTCGGCCAAAGGCGTCGAAAGGGCTAGGCATCGTACTTAATACCACAGATCTCGAGACAAGAGATATGTGTGTGGTTGAGACGACCAGAGATTTGAGGCTGCTGGATCTAAAGCTATGTCTGTCCAAAATGAACCGGACGGTGGACGAAGTGACCGGCCCTGACTATGCGCTTACGCAAGAAATTGTGGCAGCGGTGGCCAGGTTGCCAGGCAACCCTTTTGATGGAATCGCTTATGAGTCACGTCATCACCCGGACGGCCACAGCTGCTATGCATTGTGGACGGCTCCAGGTGAGGTCACAACGGTGAAGACCGTTGAGATGAAAAGGCTTTCGGAGTTCGAGTACAAAGGAGAACTTCCGGAAGGCTTTGAAGGTGACAGCATTGATGCTGAGGAAATTATGACAGAAGTCCTCGGCTATCAGGTGATTTGCTCTTAAGCTCCGATACCATTCACGCAGCGCCCCACTTTTGGGTGCGCTGCTTTTTAAGCAGGAGTTGAGCTCATGAAGAGAGCAGCTTCCCGCTTGATAACATTCAACTGTTCCTCATTAACTCCGTCTTTCAGTACTACATACGGTAATTCTACTTGCCCATTGCTGAAAGCAATCGGGTTTAGGAAAAATGTGCATTGAGCTTCTGCGCTGACATTTTTCATCAGGCCTAAAATTTCCTCCAAGTATGGAAGTTTTTCGTCTCCAACAAGTTGGAAGGCAGGATAGAGGTAATCGTTTCCTTCCTGGATCGCGATTAGCGTGCCTTTCTTCACATGGTTGTTGATAGTTTGTCTTGTCGTACCCAAAGCGCTGGCTATCGCCTGACTTTTCAGTACTCCTCCAAAATCCTTGAGTCGTTCGAAGAACTCGATTTTGGCGGCTACGCGCCGAGCTTGTTTTCGGGTTTCCCTAGTGCTTAAAGCGCCGGCCACAGAGCCACTGGCAGCAAGCTTTTGGAGAAGCTCCGCATCAGTCAAGGATCCAAGGTTCTCCTTAGTCTTTTCTTCAGACCACTGCTGGAACACATTCGTTAGTAGCTTCAGCACGCGCACCGATCCACCCGCTACTTCTGGGACCTTTTCTAGGGTGGCGGCCAGGGTGTCGACTAATGCGTGGATTGATCTTTGCGAGTCCATGAGGCACCTCAGCATTTTTGATTGACGATTTAATTTATACATCATTTTTATAAATCGTCAATCTGATTTCGCTTTTCTGGCGACGAACGGATGCTGGAAGCGGCTGAGAAAACCTCACCCGTGTCGGTAGACTGGGGGGTGAGATCTGACATTTTTGGAAGGGGGTGTTGGCGCTGATGGAAAATTGACCCACCCTGCCGATTGAAATTTGACCCAGGGCGGATTGCTGATTTTGTTACCAGCAACTGTGGATAAG
>NZ_FMZQ01000012.1 GCF_900102635.1 Ectopseudomonas chengduensis
GTGCAGACGACTCCTGATATTGGGCTGTCAGGAGCCGTATGCACACCAGGCGTTACATCCAGTCAGATGGTGCGGTCGTCTTCTGAAAACGACATTTCTCATCGGGACGGAGCTGGCTGTATAGCTCGGAGAGGTAACGCTTCTTTGCTGCGGCCAGCTTTGAAATCTGGGCCGCAGCACTGCGTAGATGTTGCGGAATCGGGTTGCCAGAGCTTTTCTCAACGGCGTTTAGTAGAACGGCCCCCATCGGCGCGATCAAGCTCGATTGATAGGTGCTTTCGGACTCTACGCTCTCTGGAGCTGTGAGCAGCAGTTGGCTCGACCACTGAAGATAGACGCCTGACATGATGGTGCAGAGCTCGATGTACCGGTCGACTTCGGAATCGTATGTGGCTCGCTCCGCTTCTGTTAAACCTTCGAGGAACGCTTGGTACGCCCGATCATCAAGGCCGAGAATGTCCTTGATGCTCTGGAGAGCACGACCCTTTCGGGCCAGCTCTCCATCAGCGAGTTTTTGTGCTCCTTTGTCGTTCATAGCTTAAGACCGTGAGTGGTTAGTAGGCTGGAGCCGCTACAGGCAGCGCTTCGAGAATGGCGCGAGTGCGTTTGCCCAGCTCCTGACCGCCGAGTACGCCTAGAGTGTAATCGTCGATGGCGATAGCTTCGCGCATGGCATCACGGAAGCAGGTTTCAGGTTTTACCTCCTGGATCGCCTGGGCAAGAGCGTTCAGGTAGTCGGGCTCAGGGAAGTTCTGTCGAGCCTGCTGCAGGTGATAGGAGTCTTTTAGTGCAGACCAGCCAGTTGAAGCGGATTTACGGATCATGGATTTACCTCGGGGTTAGCGTGGGTTGTTGTTGCCCTCAGAGTGTCCATCGATCCAGCAACGACCTTCGAGCAAGGAATCCGATTTAATTTTCAGGCACCTTTCACATGCCAAGATCTAAGCTCTGACCGGTCCAAGGTGAGCCCGATGTCGAGAGGATTTCTGCTTTGGTACGTCTGCGTAATGATTCACAAACCGCACGTTAACGCTGCTTCCGGGCTTAATGCGTCGAATGTGGGTGTCAAACATTTTGTGCTGTAAGACCTGACGTGCTCTGGTAGATCTGTCAAACCTCCTCTTGATTGGCGTCATTTTTTGTCAATCAATGGGGTTGAGTTTGACGGTCAATGGAGAGTCGCCGAAATAGCATCATAGGTAGGGATTACGGGCGATTGGGCGGTGTCAATCGATGGAACGTAATTTGATACCACCCACTACTGGCCTGACGACCCGCTGATTGCCGAACCCACCGCGCGGGCCAAACCGAGAAAATGAGAAGTCTATGCTGACCCTGGACGTCGGGCCCTTGGCCCTTGGTGTTTCCCATGTGCTGCTGTTCGGCAGCCTGCTGCTGGCCACACTGGTTGGCTGGTTGATCGGTCGTCGCCACGGCTGCAATCCGGAAAGTCAGTTGTTTCGCATGCTGATGCTGGGGTTGCTGGTGGCGCGGCTGGCGTTCGTGCTGGTGTATGCCGAGTATTTCCGCGATGAGCCGTGGCGGGTGGTGGATATCCGTGATGGCGGCTTCATCGCCTGGCCGGGTGTGCTCGCGGGACTTGCGCTGGGCGTCTGGTATCTCTGGCGCCAGGCACAATTGCGCCGGCCGTTGGGCGTGGCGATGGGCGTGGCGATGGGCGTCGGTCTGGCGCTGTGGCTGGGTGGCAACCTGCTGTTGCATGCGCTGGAGCAGGGCACGCGACTGCCTGATCTGCAGGTGCGGGATATGCAGGGCAATCCGGTGAACCTGCGTGACTACGCCGGCCAGCCGCTGGTGGTCAACCTGTGGGCCACCTGGTGCCCGCCATGTCGACGTGAGATGCCGGTGCTGATGCAGGCGCAGCAGCGTGAGGCTGCTATCACCATCCTGTTCGTCAATCAGGGGGAAAGTGCTGCGCTGGTGGGTGAGTTCCTCGCCGCGCAGCAACTGAGTCTGGACAATCTGCTGCTCGACGAGCAGGTGCAGCTGGGTCAGTTGGTGGGCTCGCGGGCGTTACCCACCACGCTGTTCTACGATGCCGAGGGCCGGCAGGTCGGCAGTCACCTGGGCGAGCTGTCGCACGCCAGCCTGGAGCGTGCGCTGGCCAGGCTGCGCGGCGATTGAAGGGTCAGTACAGCTGCAGATCCTCGCCGGCATCCTGCAAGCGCTGATAGGCCCGGTCCAGATCATCGCGCAGGCGCTCGGCATCAGGCGCACGTCGCGAATAGATCAGCCGCAGCGGCAGACGCTGTACCTCGACGAAGGGCAGTTCACCCATGCCCAGTGTGCGTTTGGCCTGTTCGACGGGGGCCTCATAGTCCAGCAGGTAGTCACCGCGTCGGCGCTGGAGCATTTCCAGGGCCGAGGTGTGGTTGGCGGTACGGTGATGAGTGATATTGCGCGCCGGATCTGTCAGCCATTGATTGACGTCCTGCCAGTAGCTGTAGCCGGTGATCAGGATCACCCCACGATCCTGCAGATCATCCGGAATGCGCGGTGCAGGTGTGTCGTGGCGAAAATACAGGTTGAGGGTGATCTCCCCCAGCAGGTGCTTGCCTTCGAGGGTGTGCTCGACCAGCTCCGGCTTGCCTGAGGCGCCGGCCCAGATATGTATGCTGCCGTCGAGCAGACCGCTGTAGAGGCGGGCGCCGGGGTAGGAGCGAAAGTCTGCCTGGTATCCCGCTTCGTCGAGCAGGCGAGCGGCCAGCTCCAGGCCTGAGCCGCTGGGCTGGCCTTGCGCGTCGGTATAGGAATAGGGCGGAAACTCGTAGTAACCCACGTGAACGCGTTGCCTGGCCTCGGCAGCATGAGCGGCGTGTAGCCATAGCAGGGCGATGAATATCAGGCAGAAGCGTCTTGGCATCCGGTTATCGCGGCTCTTCGCCGTCTTTTCGTTGTTATCGAGTGGTGCCTAACGAGCATGGACAAGTCGCGGTGGATTTGTCCAGTCCTGCACGGTTTATTCCTGAGTTGGCAGGAAAAAGCGACCGATCACCGGCAAATGATCGGAGATCGCCAAGGTATCGCGCTGGCGAACCTGGCTGGCGAGCGGGGTCAGGCGTGGGCTGTAGAACAGGTAGTCGAGGGTGCGATCCGGGCCGCTGGCGGCTGGATCGTTGGGGTAATGGGTGTACCACTGCGCCTGCTGTGCGCCGCTGGCCTGTTGCAGGCTGGGGATCATCGGGTAGCGACGGGCCAGGTCCTGCAGTTCGCTGTCGGCGGCGTACCAGCTACGTTGATCCTCCGGCAGAGGCTGGAACTGACCGGGTGGCAGCAGGTTGAGGTCGCCGCCCAGCACCCAGGTTTTGTCGCTGGTTTGCAGCTGCTGGAGCAGGCCGTCGGTCATCTCCACCTGGCGCTGCATGGTGTCCTCGCCCTGGGCGAAGGCATCGAAATGGGTGTTGATCGCCACCAGTTCGTCGCCACCACGAATCGGCAGGTAGCTGACCAGCAAGGCGCGCTTGAGCTGGAACTGACGGCTCAGCAGGTCGCTCTCGAGCATGGGCAATTGCAGGCGTTCGGCGCGGGCGATCTGGAAGCGACTGAGGGTGCCGAGTTTCATGCCGACGCTGCCGAGGATGCGCGGGTGCGGAACGAAACCGGCCTTCCAGTAGAAGGCCTCGGTGCTGCAGGGGTAAAGGTCGCTGAGGCGCGCTTGCAGCAGGGCCAGCTGATCCTGGTAGTCGCTGGCCTTGGCCTTGTCGTGCAGCTCCTGCAGCAGTACGACATCCGGTTGTTCGTCGCGCAGCACGCGCACCACTTCATCCAGGGTGACGGCCAGGTCGGCGCTGCTCGGGCGCTCGTCCGGTCCATCGCCGCCGGGCAGGTCGTACCAGAACACGTAGCGCTTGCCGGCCAGGTACTGCACGTTCCAGGTCATCAGCTTGAGTGCCTGGCCGGGCTGCAGCTGCGCCACCTGCCCGCTGCATGACACGGCTGCTTCTTCATGGGGCAGCGGGCGCCAGGTCAGGCTGTACACCAGCGCAATCAGCACAGCGAGCAATGGCAACACAATGAGCAGGAGCAGGCGAAGCGGGCGAGGCAGGGACATGGCGAAACGGGCGACTATGCTGGAAGGAGGCGAGGATACCTGACTGCGGCCTGTCGGCCCAGGCATGCGCGATCCTGCCGGGAGGTTGCGATGAACCAGCCGCTGATCGCTCAGCGTGGCCCCTACGCGGTGGATGTGGAGGCCGGTCGGGATTATTTCTGGTGCCGTTGTGGGCGCAGCGCCAGCCAGCCATTCTGCGATGGCAGCCACAAGGGCAGCGGACTGACGCCACTGAAGTACCATGCCGAGCGCGCCGAACAGGTATTTTTCTGTGGCTGCAAGCACACAGCCACGCCGCCCTGTTGCGATGGCAGCCATAACAGGTTGTAGTGTCGCCGAGGCCAGGGTAGCGGGAGCAACGCATGTATCGCAAGGTATTCGCCAACAAGGTGTTCGACCGCAAGGTCGTACTCATCACGGGTGGATGTGCCGGCATCGGTCGCGCCTTGGCGATGCGCCTGGCCCAGGCTGGTGCGCGCCTGGTGATTCTCGATCTGCAGCAGGCAGCGCTGGACAGCCTGGTGCAGCACCTGGCCGATCATCACAACGCCGAGGCGCTGGGGCTGCTCTGCGACGTGGCTGACGCCGAGGCGGTGCAGCGCGCGGTGGCGCTGGCGGTGGAACGTTTCGGCGGTATCGATGTGTTGGTCAACAATGCCGGCATCACTCATCGCAGCACCTTCGCCGAGACCAGTCTGGAAGTGTTCCAGCGGGTCATGGCGGTCAACTATTTCGGCGCGCTCTACTGCACCCAGGCAGCGCTGCCCAGCCTGATTGCCCGCGGCGGGCAGATCATCGTCCTCAGCTCACTATCGGGTATCGCGCCGTTGCTCTATCGCAGCGCTTACAACGCCAGCAAGCACGCGCTGCATGGCTTGTTCGAGACGCTGCGCTTTGAGCTCAAGGGCTCGGGTGTGAACGTGATGCTGGTGTGCCCAGGTTTTACCGCGACCGACCTGCGCAAGAACGCTCTGGTCGGTGACGGCTCGGTGGCTGCCCAACCGCCCTTGGCGATGGGCAAGGTGGCCTCGCCGCAGGATGTCGCCGAGGCCATCTATCATGGGGCACTCAAGCGTCGGCGGCTGCTGGTGTTGTCCAACGTCGATTGGCGCGCCCGGGTGCTGGCGCGCTTCTTCCCGAGGTTGTTCGAGCGGGTGTTGCTACCGCGGCTTTCCGGGTTGCGGCCACAGCGTTCGGGGCGCAATTGATGCGTCTTTGGCTACTCGCACTGTTGATTCTGACGCCTCTGTGCCGGGCTGGCGAAGGCGAACCCCTACGGGTGATGACCGACCTCTGGCCGCCCTTTCGCATGGAGGACGAGAACGGTCAGTTGCAGGGGCTGGATATCGATCTGCTGGCCGAACTGTCACGGCGCTATGGGCTGCGTTTCGAGGTGGAGCGCGCGCCCTGGGCGAGAGGTCTGGCTGCGCTGGAGCAGGGCAAGGCCGATCTGATGACCGGGTTGGCCAGGACGGTGGAGCGTGAGCGCTATATCCAGTATCTGGAGGCGCCGTACTACGCCTGCTCGCCGCGTTTCTACGCCAATCCGGCGCTGGCCACGCGCCTGGATAGCTACGAGAAACTTCGCGGGCTGCGCATCGGCCATGTGCTGGAGTCGGTGTAGTTCCAGCGGTTCGATGGCGATCAGCAGTTGAACAAGGTCGGTGTCAGTAACGAGAGCCAGTTGCTGCAGATGCTCGCACGTGGCCGCATCGACGTACTGGTGGGCACCGACTGTCAGGTCGACTACGCCTTGCTTACCCCCGAACTGGGCGGTCGCATCGTCAAGGCAGCCTACCGTCCCGAGGCGCGCACCGAACTCTATATCGGCTTTTCCCGTCAGCGCCTGGAGCGTCTGCCGCAGCTTGCGGCGGCGCTGGAGACCCTGCTACGCGAGGGCTGGGTAGCGCGAGCGGCACGGCGCTATCAAACGGTGGTTGCGCATCAATAGCAGACCTTTGAAAACTACCTGCGTTGGCAATACTGCGTTAAAAACAGCCTCGCGTGCGAGCCCAGTCAAAATGCTCATTTACAGCACGTAAAGTCGAGCGCGACTCCGACCGTTTTTCGGCTGTTTTTGCGGGGCCGCCATCGGTATTGTCTTGCCTGCCTCGCCTACGTTTTTCAAAGGCCTGCTTGCTAGTGCCGTGTCAGCCATGCTCGTGCGGCTCGACGTACAGCTCGTACATCAGCTCCATATCCCAGTAAGCCGCCTCGATCTTGTGACCGTCGAGGTCCCTGACGAAACACCCGTAGTAGGGCTCGCCGTAGTCCGGGCGTGGGCCTGGCTGGCCTTCGTCCTGGCCGCCGGCTGCCAAAGCTGCCTCGTGAAAAGCATGCACCGAGGCCTTGTCCGGGGCGACGAAGCCGAAGTGACTGCCGTTGCCGAGGGTCGCCGGCTGACCATTGATTGGCGTCTGCACCCAGAACTCCGGGTAATCGCGGCCGAAGGCCACCGCCCCAGGATGGCGCATGATTTCCCGACAACCGAGGGTGGCCAGCACCTTGGCGTAGAAGGCGCTGGCGGCATCGAAATCGTTGGTGCCGATGGACACGTGGGACAGGATGCTGGGGTTCGTTTCGCTCATGGCGCTCTCCTTACACTGGCCAAAGCTGCAAGCCTAGTCGCTGTTATCACTATTCGCCGCCTGCTGCGGTTCGAGCAGCATGAACAGGCGGAACAGCACCACGATGGCGAACAACTGCAGGAAGCCGTTGCCGGTCTGATGCAGCACCCATAGCAGGGTGTCGCTCTGGCTTGGCTGTGTCCACCAGTCGAGCAGCCACAATGGCACCAGCACGTTGGCCAGGCAGGTGAACACCGGCCAGAAGCGCCCCTCGGTTAACGTGAAGCTGGCCTGCAACGCGCGTAGCGGCGGCTCCTGGCGCAGTACCAGAATCAGTTCGGAGAAGGCCAGGCGCATCATGATCCAGATGCCCGGCACGATGAACAGCGACAGGCCGAGCATGATTGCCAGGGTGCTCAATCCGGTCATCAGGGCGAAGGTCGGCCATAGTTGCAGGCCGGCCGCGAACAGCTGCGCGTTGCCGGGCGTCTGGCCGATGCTGCGTGCATGCAGGAAGAGAATCAGCGGTGCGGCATACAGCGGGTAGAAGAGAATGCCGAGCAGCACACCATAGGCCGGGTTGGCGCCTTCGCCGAGCTGGGCGGCGAGGATCGTCTGGGCGATGGCTTCGAGCAGCAATAGCGGCAGGGTCAGGCGGGCAATGGCCAGCAGGTTGTGGCTGGAGAAAAACCAGGCGTCGCGCAGGACGGACAGAGGCTTCATCGGCAGGTTACCAGGTGTGAGGGCGTGGGCGCTCTGGCCGTTCGCCGGGGCAGTCGAATGGGTTCAAGAGTACTCCAGCTGCGCATTGGGCTGCGCCTTGAGCAGACGCGGCAGTTCGCTGCCGGGCACTTCCAGGGTCAGTTCGGGTGGGCCGGGTGAATACAGCAGGAAGTCGCAGGCCAGCACCGCGCGGTCGATCAGCAGGGTGATGCCGGCGTCATGGCCGAACGGACAGGCACACATCGGTACGCAGCCGGTTTGCTCGATCAGCTCCTCGTCGCTGGCGATGCGCGGGCGACTGCCGAGCAGCGCTTTGAGCCTGGCCCAGTCGGCGCGAGCGCCCTCGAGGCTGATCAGCATGGCGTAGCGCTGAGCACCGGTGCGCAGGAACAGGCTCTTGCTCTCCACGCCGAGCAGGCCGAAACGTTGGCGCACGGCATGGGCGGTGGGGTAATCCAGCACCGGCTCATGCTCGACCAGGCGGTGGCTGATTCCCTGGCTCTGGAGCAGGTCGAGGTTACGCTGGCACAGCTGTTGTAGAGGCGTCATGGCGCCAAGGATAGGGGCTGCGCCACGCCTGGGCCAGCCCCGGCCGCATCCGCGGCCCAGCTCTGGCATACTGGTGCCTTCGTCGCCCCCGAGGACTCCCGGTGAAGAAGATCGCCGTATTCGCCGATGTGCAGAACCTCTATTACACGGTGCGCCAGGTCTATGGCTGCCACTTCGACTACAGCGTGCTGTGGGCCGAGGTCAGCCGCCGTGGCGTAATCGTCGAGGCGTACGCCTATGCCATCGACCGCGGCGACGCCAAGCAGCAGCAGTTCCAGCAGATCCTGCGCAAGCTGGGCTTCACCGTGAAGCTCAAGCCCTACATCCAGCGCAGCGACGGTTCGGCCAAGGGCGACTGGGATGTCGGCATCACCATCGACGTGCTCGACGCGGTCGAGCGGGTCGACGAGATCGTCCTGGCCTCCGGTGACGGTGATTTCGACTTGCTGCTCGAGCGCGTGCGCAGTCGTGGCGTCGAGGCCATCGCCTATGGCGCGCCGGGGCTGACGGCGCAGTCGCTGATCCGTGCCGCCAGTCTGTACGTGCCCATCGAAGGTGACCTTCTGTTGCGCAATCACTGAAGTTCTGAGGTTTTACGTGGAATCCATTGCAGTAATCGACTTCGAAACCACTGGCGTGTCGCCGACCCAGGCGCGGGCCACCGAGATCGGCGTGGCGATCATCGAGGACGGGTGCATCGTCGACCGCTACCAGAGCCTCATGAATAGCGGCGCCTGGGTGCCGCCATTCATCGAGCAGCTCACAGGTATCAGCAACGCCATGCTGCGCAAGGCGCCGCCGTCGGATCAGGTGATGAACGAGGTGGCCGACTTCATCGGCGAAAGGCCGCTGCTGGCGCATAACGCGTCCTTCGACCAGAAGTTCTGGGATGCCGAACTGGCGCGCGTACGCCGTCGTCGTGCGCAGCCCTTCGCCTGTTCACTGCTGCTGTCGCGCCGTCTGCTGCCCGAGGCGCCGAGCCACAAGCTGGGCAACCTCAACGCCTGGGCCGGTCTGCCGGACACCGGCCGCGCTCACCGCGCCCTGGCCGATGCCGAAATGGCAGCGAACCTGACATTGCACCTGTTCGGTCTGTTGCGCGAGCGCCATGGCCGGCACCAGGCCGATCATGCCTTTCTCTGCCAGTTGCAGAACCTCTCCGCCGCCAAGGTGCGTGCGCTATTGGCCGCGGCTTAGCCGTTGTAGCCCGGATGCAATCCGGGGGCCGCTATTCCCGGATTACATCCGGGCTACAGAGCGGTGCTTTACGGGCACGAACGGGTAAACTACGCGCCAGCTTTCCTACTTCCTTCGGTTACCTTCCATGACCTTTGCCTCCCTCGGTTTGATCGAGCCGCTGCTGCGCACCCTCACCGAACTCGACTACCAGACCCCGACCCCGGTACAGAGCCAGGCCATCCCGGCCGTGCTCAAGGGCCGTGATCTGATGGCCGCGGCGCAGACCGGCACCGGCAAAACCGCTGGTTTCGCCCTGCCGCTGCTGCAGCGCCTGACCCTGGAAGGCCCGCAGGTCGCCAGCAACAGCGTGCGCGCGCTGGTGCTGACGCCGACCCGCGAGTTGGCCGAGCAGGTGCTGCAGAGCCTTTTGAGCTACGGCCAGCACCTGCCGCTGACCAGCTATGCGGTGTACGGCGGGGTCAGCATCAACCCGCAGATGATGAAGCTGCGCAAGGGCGTCGATGTGCTGGTGGCCACGCCGGGGCGACTGCTCGACCTGTATCGGCAGAACGCGGTGAAGTTCTCCCAGTTGCAGACCCTGGTGCTGGATGAGGCCGACCGCATGCTCGACCTGGGTTTTGCCCGCGAGCTGGACGAGCTGTTCAGTGCACTGCCGAAAAAGCGCCAGACCCTGCTGTTCTCCGCCACCTTTTCCGATGCCATCCGGCAGATGGCCGGCGAGCTGCTGCGCGACCCGCTGTCGGTGGAAGTGAGCCCGCGCAACGCTGCTGCCAAGACCGTCAAGCAATGGCTGATCCCGGTGGACAAGAAGCGCAAGAGCGAGCTGTTCCTGCACCTGCTGCAGGAAAAACGCTGGGGCCAGGTGCTGGTGTTCGCCAAGACCCGCAAGGGAGTCGATCAGCTCGAACAGGAGCTGCTGGCCATGGGCGTGTCAGCCGATTCGATTCACGGCGACAAGCCACAGCCGAGCCGCCTGCGCGCACTGGAACGCTTCAAGGCTGGCGAGGTGCAGATTCTGGTGGCCACCGACGTGGCCGCGCGTGGCCTGGATATCGATGACCTGCCGCTGGTGGTCAACCTCGACCTGCCGATCAACGCCGAAGACTACGTGCACCGTATCGGTCGTACCGGCCGCGCCGGCAGTACGGGCGAGGCGATCTCCCTGGTCTGCGCTGACGAGGTGGATCAACTGGCGGCGATCGAGAACCTGACCCAGCAATTGATCAAGCGTGTCGATGAGCCGGACTTCATCCCCGATCACCGCGTACCGCTGACGGCGGTCGGTGGCCAGGTGCTGAAAAAACCGAAGAAACCCAAGCAGAAGCTGATCCCCGGTGCGGGCACCGCGAAGAGCGGCGGCAGGGGCAATATTCACCTCGGCCGCTGGTTCGAGGAAGAGGACGCCAAGCCCAAGGCCAAGGCGGTGCGCAAGGTGCCAAGTTTTGGCAGCAAGCCCAAGGGTGGCAAGAAGTAGTTGGAATCTCTGTTGGCGGGTTGCACCCGCCCTACGGCACGCCGCAGTCGTCTCGTAGGGCGGGGGCACCCCGCCATTGCTCTCAACTATTCTGCGCTATTCGCCACAGCACGCCGCTGGGATCGAACACCATGAACTCGTGCATGCCCCAGGGCTGATCCTGCGGCGCGATCAGTCGCGTGCCGAACCGCTCATCCAGGCGGGCTGCCTGAATCTGCTGCCACCACGCATCGACTTCTTCCACCAGCAGGTGCATGACGAAGTTCTCCGCCTGTTCCTTCACGTAGAAGTTCTGCAGCAGAAAGGCGCAGTGCTCGCCATGGCTGAAATAGGCCATCTGTTCGTCCGACCAACCGCGCTTGAAGCCCATGGCCTGGTAGAAATCCATGCTCAGGGCGAAGTCCCGTGCCGGGACGAAGGTTTTCAGTTCAACGCTGCGCAGCATGTAAATCCCTTTTTCGTCAGAACCGTAGCCCGGATGCAATCCGGGAGCACCTGGCACCGGCCCCGGATTGCATCCGGGCTAAGGCGTTTTTATCGAGCCGGTTGCGCCAGTGCCGCCACAGCTGCAGCGGTCATATCGTAGATCACCAGGCACACATGCTCCACCGGCTGGCCGGCCAGCGGCAGCAGGGTGACGTTCTGGTACATGAAATCGGCCTGGCCGGTGATCGGCTGGTAACTCTTGAAGCGCATCAGGTAGGGGCGTTGCTGCCACAGGCTGAAGGCACGGGTGCCCAATTGCACTACGCTTTCCACCTTGCGCTCCAGCCAGGGGCGGTCAATGTCCGGGAACAGCTCGAACAACGAACGCCCCTGTACCTGGTCCGGCCCCAGCCCGGAGTGGTTCTCCATGAAGGCATTCCACACTTCGACGCGGTATTGGCGGTCGAGCACCACCACGCCGACGTCGATGCATTGCACGATGTCGAGCAGCCAGTGAACTTCCTTGATATCGATCTGTGCGGGCATCGCCTCACTCCATCAGGTAGCCGATCTTGTCGGTCAGGCGTTTGATCGAATCTTCGGTGAACAACAACAGCAGGTCGAAGTGGATGGCATGGCCTTCCAGGCTGTAGCTGATCTCCACGGCCAGGGTCTTGCGCCAGCGCTGGCGGTTGACCTGGATCAGCTGGTCGAGACTGGCATGCTGGCCGAGCAACTGCGGGTGGCCCTGGGAGAAGCGCAGGTCGAGTTGCTCGGCGACGCCGGCCAGGCAGGCACCGATCAGAATGCTGGCCAGATCCAACAACATCTCCGAGGTTTGCGCTTCGTTCTCCGGCTGCCAGCCGAGCAGGCGCGCCATGTCGTCCACTTCCGAGTCATGGAACAGCAGCAGCGCCTCTCCGGCGATGGCCTCGCCGATGAAACCCTGGCAGATGGCGCTGAAGCGCTCGCCGCGTTGGGCGTCGAGCAGGGTCATGTGCAGCTCGCTGACTTCGAAGATATTCACCTGCGGCACCGGCAACTGCACGAATACACCCAGTACCTTGGCCAGCAACGCGGCGGCGCGGCCCATGGCGACGTTGCTGACTTCGCGCAGGGCATCGCGGAAGCTGACCTTGAGTTCTGACAGCGCAGCGGCCTGGGCCTGTGCCGCTGGCGTGGCCTGCGGGTCGAACAGCTTCAGGTCGATCAGCGTCTGGCGCAGGATCTCGGGGTCGGCGGGTTTCTTGATGAAGGCCAGGGCGCCCAGCTCACGCACGCGGCGAACGGCTTCTTCCTGCACGTCGCCGGACACCACGATGACCTTGCTGCTGAGCCCTTCTGCGCGCAGCGCGGCCAGGGTCTGGTAGCCATCGAGCACCGGCATGGTCAGGTCGAGCAGCATGACCGGGCCCAGCCCCTGACGGATCAAGGCCAGCGCCTCCTCGCCGTTGTTGGCTTGGCTGAGGGAAACCGGCCATTCCGGCGGCAGGGCGCGGATCAGTTGCTTGCGCGCCATATTGGAGTCATCGCAGACCAACAGCGGGATCACGGCGGGGAATTACCTGTGTGGGAAGCGCCAATTCTGAGCATAGACGCAGCCCATGTGAGGGCACAGCGGTTTTTCAGGCGTAGGGCGGGTGCAACCCGCCAGTCCGTAGGGTGGGCTTCAGCCCACCAACAGCGGCCAGTCTTGGTGGGCTGAAGCGGAACGCCGCCCGGCCCACCCTACAGCTGTTACCTGTATTCGTTCGCGATGCTCGCTCCTGCAAGGTATGCAATCACTCCCTGTGCCGCCACCCGCCCGCTGGCGAAGCAGGCGGTGAGCAGGTAGCCGCCGGTGGGCGCTTCCCAGTCGAGCATCTCGCCGGCGCAGAACACGCCGGGCAGGGCCTTGAGCATCAGGCCTTCGTTCAGCGCCGCGAAGGGGACGCCGCCAGCGCTGCTGATCGCTTCGTCCAGTGGCCGGGGGCGCAGCAGGGTGATCGGCAGCGCCTTGATCCAGGGCGCCAGAGCAGCTGGTTCGGCAAATGCGGCAGCCGGCGCCAGCTCACGCAGCAGGGCAGCCTTAACGCCGTCCAGCCCGGCCTGGCGATGCAGGTGCTTGGCCATCGAGTGCTTGCCGCGTGGCTTGGCTAGCGCCTGCTGCAGCTTGACCAATGGCATCTGCGGCAACAGGTCGAGGTGAATCACGGCCTGGCCGTCAGCCTCGATGGCGCGGCGGATATCGGCGGAAAAGGCGTACACCAGGCTGCCTTCGATGCCGCCTGCAGTCAGCACGAACTCGCCGATGCGAGGCGCCTGGCCAGGCAGGCTCAGCGCTACGTTCTTCAGCGGCGCACCGGCGAATTTCTCCCTGAGATACTCGCTCCAGTTGGCGACCTCGAAACCGCAGTTGCTTGGCTTCAGAGCTGCCACTTCGATGCCGCGTGCCTGCAACAGGGGCACCCAGGCACCGTCGGAGCCCAGGCGCGCCCAACTGCCGCCGCCCAGTGCCAGCAGGCAGGCATCTGCAGCCAGTGCACGTTCGCCATCTGCGCCTGCGATACGCAGGCTGCCGTCCGCGTTCCAGCCCAGCCAGCGGCTGCGCGTGTGGATCGTTACGCCCAGTTCGCGCAGGCGGCGCAGCCAGGCGCGCAGCAGCGGCGCGGCCTTCATGTCGCTGGGGAATACGCGGCCGGAGGTGCCGACGAAGGTGTCGATGCCCAGGCCATGAATCCAGGTGCGTAGGGCATCGGCATCGAACTCGTGCAGCAGCGTCGCGACTTCGGCCTGGCGCTCGCCGTAACGGCCGATGAAGGTGTCCTTGGGCTCGGAGTGAGTGATGTTCATGCCGCCGACGCCGGCCAGCAGGAACTTGCGCCCCACCGAGGGCATGGCATCGAACAGCTCCACGCGCACGCCGCCTTGAGCCAGCACTTCGGCAGCCATCAGCCCGGCAGGGCCGCCGCCGATGATGGCGACGTGATGAACATTGGGCTGGGTGTTTGTGGTCATGGCGGTGAGCGGCAGGAGAAAGGCTGCGCATTCTACCCGAGTGCTCCCTGGCCTTGTCATTTGCACAGGGTTAGTGCAGGTTCTGGTCGAACCTTTTTGGCTGGAGTCCGTTATGTCCCAAATCTGCCCCGACATCGATCCTGATGGCCTGCTCGAATATTCGGTGGTCTACACCGACCGCTCGCTGAACCATATGTCGCAGTCGTTCCAGGGCGTGATGCGCGATATCTCCGCCACTTTGAAACAGGTCTACAACGCCCATGCCGCGGCAGTCGTGCCCGGCAGCGGCACCTACGGCATGGAGGCGGTGGCGCGGCAGTTGGCGACCGATCAGAAGTGCCTGGTGCTGCGCAACGGCTGGTTCAGCTACCGCTGGACGCAGATCTTCGAGATGGGCCGGATTCCCGCCGAGGCCCATGTGCTCAAGGCGCGTCCGGTCGCGGACGGCCCACAGGCGGCCTTCGCCCCGGCGCCGCTGGAGGAGGTGCTGGCCAGCATCGCCGAGCAGAAACCGCAGGTGGTGTTTGCCCCGCACGTGGAAACCTCCTCGGGCATGATTCTGCCGGACGACTACCTGCGCGCGGTGAGCGACGCGGTGCACGCCGTCGGCGGCCTGTTCGTGCTTGATTGCATTGCCTCCGGCACGTTGTGGGTGGACATGCAGGCCTGTGGTGTCGATGTGCTGATCAGCGCCCCGCAGAAGGGCTGGAGTGCCTCGCCGTGCTGCGCCCTGGTGATGCTGAGCGATGCGGCGCAGGCGCGCGTCGAAGCGACTCAGAGCAGCAGCTTCGCCTGCGATCTGAAGAAGTGGCTGCAGATCATGCAGGCCTATGAGCAGGGCGGCCATGCCTATCACGCCACCATGCCTAGCGACGCCCTGGCGCGTTTTCGCGATGCCATGCTGGAAGCCAAGGCTCTCGGTTTCGACCGTGTACGCCAGCAACAGCAGGAACTTGGCGACCGGGTGCGTGCGCTGCTGGCAGCGCACGGCTTCAAGAGCGTCGCCGCAAAGGGCTTCGAGGCACCGGGCGTGGTGGTCTGCTACACCGATGACGGGCAGATCAAGACCGGCGCCAAGTTCGCCGCCGTCGGCCTGCAGATCGCTGCTGGCGTGCCGCTGCAGTGCGACGAGCCGGCGGACTTCCAGACCTTCCGCCTGGGCCTGTTCGGGCTGGACAAGCTGGGCAATATCGGGCGTACCGTGATGACCCTGGAGCAGGCGTTGGACAAGGTGCTGGCCGGCTAACCAAGGCTCGGCTCGTCAGCGTTTCTTCACGGCCTGCAGCGTGTAGCTCAGCGGCAGGCGCTCGGGCCGTGAACGCAGACGCCATTCGCCGTCAGCGCCTAGCTGCATCTGTCCGGGCAGCGCTTCCCAGGGCAGGCAGCCGTGTTCTTCCAGCGCGGTGAGCGTCATGCCGTGACGCAGCAGGGCCGAGATGATCTCACCCAGGCCGTGATTCCATTCGTGGGTAACGCTGGCTGTGAGCGTCGCTTCGGTCTGCACGTAGGTTTGCTCGTCATCCCAGACCAGTGGCTCGCGGTGTTCGAAGTACGGATGGGCGATGCGCAATTCATCCTCGCAGGTCTCGTCCAGGCTCAGCAGGATGGGATGTGCCTCGCGCAGAAACAGCCGCCCTCCCGGCTTGAGCAGGGCCGCGACGTTCTGTGCCCAATCATCGATGCGTGGTAGCCAGTTGAGGGCACGGATGCTCGTGTAGACCAGGTCGTAGCGCTGCTCGCCGAGCACCCGCGCCGCATCGTAGACCGAGGCTTCGACAAAGTGGATGCCCTGCTGGCAGGCCTCAGCCAGGCGGCGGGCCTGTTCCAGCGAGGCACAGGAAAAATCCAGGCCGGTGAGTTGCGCGCCCAGGCGAGCCAGCGACAAGGTGTCGGTGCCGATATGGCATTGCAGATGGAGCGCTTCCAGCCCGCGGATATCTCCGAGGCGATACAAGTCGAAGCGCACGACATCGGACAGGTGTTCGGCAGAGTCGATGAACTTCTGCACCTGATAGTCGGGTGAGTCCGCATGCAGGGCGGCGCGTTCGTTCCAGTTGGCCTTGTTCAGCTCGAATGAATCGTCCATCACGCTATTTCCATGAAGTGACAAAACGCGATTATGCCGAGGTGTCGCCAGACGTGCTGGTCAACCCAACCCGCGCGCAGCCCAAACCCTTGCCGCGCTGTGATGCAGGATACCGTGGCGGCGGGCGAGGGCGGCGTGGTCCTTGGAGTAGCCACCGCCAATCACCCCGAGTACCGGGATATCGCGGCCCAGGCAATGCTGCAGCACGGCTTCGTCACGCGCGGCCAGGCCGGCGTCGGTGAGTTGCAGGTAGCCCAGGGCATCGTCCTTGTGCACGTCGACGCCCGCATCGTAGAGCACCAGGTCCGGTTGGTAGATCGGCAGCAGGTAGTTGAGGATGTCGTCCACCACCTTCAGGTAATTCTCGTCGCCCATGCCGCGTGGCAGGGGGATATCCCAGTCGCTCTGCGCCTTGCGTGCCGGGAAGTTCTGCTCGCAATGCAGCGACACGGTCACGGCATCCGGTTCGTCTTCCAGCAGCCGCGCGGTGCCGTCGCCCTGGTGCACGTCGCAATCGAAGATCAGTACGCGGTGCACGCGGCCAGCTTCGAGCAGGTAGCGGGCGATCACCGCCAGGTCGTTGAAGATGCAGAAACCGGAGGGGAAGTCGTAGTGCGCGTGGTGCGTGCCGCCAGCCAGGTGGCAGGCCAGGCCGTGATGCAGCGCTAGTTCGGCGGTCAGTAGCGAGCCGCCCACGGCGCGCACGGTGCGTCGTGCCAGGGCATCGCTCCAGGGCAGGCCGAGGCGGCGCTGGTCCTCGTATGACAGCTCACCGGCCATGTAGCGGGCGATATAGTCCGGGCAGTGAACCAGGGCGAGAATCTCTGCCGGGCACAGCTCGGGACGTTGCAGTTCAGCATCGGTGGTCAGGCCGCTGTCGACCAGGTGATCGCGCAGCAGGCGGAATTTCTCCATGGGGAAACGGTGCCCGGCCGGGAAGGGCGGGCTGTAATCCTCGTGGTAGACCAGCGGTAGCGGCATACAGGCAGTGCTCATCGAATCGATGCCCTATGGTCGCAGCCAATCGAGGCAATCGCCATGCCCCCTGATCGAAACCTGCTCCGAGCCTGGCCCACAGTACTGGCTAGTGTCAGCGCTGTGGGCGTGGCCTGGTGGGCAGCGACTCAAGTGGTGCAATCGGCGATCAAACCGTCAGAGCACTGATAGTGGGGTCGCTTATTCTCCCGGCCACACGCGCATCACGCGATAAGGCGGTGTGCCGCTGTCGGCGCCACCGGTGAAGGCCGGGGTTTTGTACAGCTGATTGACCGAGATATACAGCCAGCCGTCGTGACCTACATGTACGCTGTCCGGCCAGTCCAGTCGGGCATCACGTACCAGCGGCTTGAGCGTGCCATCGGTATCTAGCAGGTCGATGCCATTGTCGTTGAGGTTGGTAAAAAAATGCCGGCCCTTGGCGTCGGTGGCGGCACCGTCGGAAACCGGCTTGGCACCGACTCGCTGGATGGCGGCCGCGATTTGCTCGTCGCTGGCGCCGTCACGCAGCAACTTGCTGGGCAATGAGTACCAGGTCTTGCCGTTCATGGCGCCGAAGTACAGGGTGGCATGGTCGGCCGACAGGGTGATCGGATTGACCGCCACGTTGGCAGGCTTGCCCTGGAACTGAATCGGCACGCCGCCGATGACCATCCTGGCGTCGGGCTCGGCTTGCAGCGCGGCATGACCGCTGAAACGCCGTGTCTTGCCGCTGCTGATTTCTACGACGATCAGGCCAGGGTTGGCAATGTCCGCCAGGTAGATCCAGCCCTCTTTGTCGTCCACGGCCAGGTCCTGGATAAAGCTGCCTTTGGGCGCGATATCGGCAGGCAGTTCGATGCGATACAGCTCATCGCCAGTCGCAACATCGAAGCCCCACAGACGGGTTTTGCCCAGGTTCAGGCCCATGTCGGTTATCCACAGGCGGTTCTTGCCATCGATGGCGATGCCCAGGGGTGTATCGATCTGTGCATCATTGGCAGCGGCAGTGCCGCGTTGCACCGCGCTGGTAGGCCAGGGTTTGTAGCTGTCGCGGCCGGTGATTTCGATCAGTTGAGCGGCAGCGGGCGCGCCGAAGGGATGGACGGTGGCAAACACCCGGTTGTCCGCGCTGGGGGCGACGTTGCCGGGGCGGATAGGCAGTTCGGCGACCACTTCCAGGTCGCCGACCTTGGCAGCAAGGGCCGGGTTGAACAATGGTATGGAAAGAGCCAGCAGTGTGGCGCTGGCCGCACGGCGGATGGGGCGAGAAAGAGACGTCATTGCAGGTGTCCTGTGGTGCGCTGGGAAGGGCGAATGCGCTATACAAGCGTTATCCGCCGTTGCGGCTGCCTCGGTGATCAATAGCGGCGAACATTCACCCTGAGGCCGGCAGGCAGTGAGGCTCAGTGTGGCTTTATCAGCAAAGGCGAAAAAGACTGGCCATGTTGAACGTCTTTCAATCGGCGCAAGAAAGTCATCACAGCACATAGAGCAGGATCGCCACGAAGTGCAGCAGGCTGCCGGCCATGACGAACAGGTGCCAGATGCCATGCCAATGGCGAAAGCGGCTGTCGTAGGCGAAGAAGATGATGCCCACGGTGTAGAGCACGCCACCAGCCGCCAGCCATTTGAAGCCAGTCATACCCAGGGCGGCGATCAAGGGCTTTACCGCCACCAGCACGATCCAGCCCATCACCGCGTAGATGATCAACGACAGCACGCGTGCTTCGGAGCGAGGTTTGATTTCCTGCAGCATGCCGATCAGCGCAAGGCTCCATACGATGCCGAACAAGGTCCAGCCCCAGGGGCCGCGCAGGGTTATCAGGCAGAACGGGGTGTAACTGCCGGCAATCAGCAGGTAGATCGACAGGTGATCGAGTTTTTGCATCACCCGTTTCGCCGGGCCGCGCATGCTGTGGTAGAGGGTGGAGATGCTGTACAGCAATAGCAGGGTGACGCCGTAGATGGCCACTGCGACGATCTTCCACAGGTCGCCCGTGGAACTGGCCAGTGCCAGCAGCCATACCGCACCGATGGCCGCCAGAACGGCGCCGATCAGGTGGCTCCAGGCGTTGAATTTTTCTCCGTGGTACATGCTATCTGTCGTCGTCCGTTATGCCTGGCTTTGCCAGATCTTTTCTGCGCGGGTTCTCGTATGACAGCTCGCCAGCCATGTAGCAAGCGATGTAGTCGAAGGGCGAGGGCCTCGGCCGGAGACAGTTCGGGCCGATGCAGCTCGGCATCGGTGCTCAGGCCGCGGTCACCCAGGTGATCACGCAGCGGGCGGAATTTCTCCATGAGGAAGGAGGCCTGGCCGCGAAGGGCGGGCTGTATGCGGCATACAATAAGTGTCATCGAGTCGACGCCATATGGTCGCAGCCAATCGAGACAATCGCCATGCCCCTGATCGAAACCTCCACCGAGCGCCTCTTGCTGCGTGTCTGGCGCGACAGTGACCTGCCGGCGCTGGTCGCACTCAATGCCGATGCCGAGGTGATGCGCCATTTTCCCGCGCCTATGGACGCCGAGCAGAGCGCACAACTGCTGGCGCGCATCCGGGCGCATTTCGATGAGCACGGCTTTGGCTTCTGGGCGCTGGAGCGGCGCGATACGGGCGAGCTGATCGGTGTCACCGGGCTGGCACAGGTCGGCTTCGACGCGTTGTTCGTACCGGCTGTGGAGATCGGCTGGCGTCTGGCGCGGGCGCACTGGCGTCAGGGTTATGCCAGTGAGGCGGCGCGCGCTTCACTGGCCGTGGCCTTCGAGCAGCTTGGGTTGGACGAGGTATTGAGTTTCACCGTGCCGGCCAACCTGCCATCGCAGGCGGTGATGCGTAGCATCGGCATGCAGCGCGACGAGAGCGGCGATTTTCTCCATCCGCGCGTGTCGTCTGGTCATCCCTTGCAGCCGCACGTGCTCTACCGCATACGCTGCGAGCAGTGGGAGGCGCAGCGATGACGGACGTGCTCGCCTATCACCAGCTCAGCAAACACGCCCCCGAGCGCTTCGCACCGGGGCCGGGGCAGTTGGATTGGGCGACTCAGCCGGCACCGTTTCGTCGCTACGACGGTGCCCGGCTGATCGAGCTGTACCACCGCCCGCTGGAAGAGGGGCCGGCTTACGATGTTGCATTCGCCGGACCGCAGACGCCGCCCGCACCATTGAATCGAGCCAGCGTCTCGCAACTGCTGTACGACAGCCTGGCCATTTCCGCCTGGAAAGAGGCTGGCGGTAGCCGCTGGGCGCTGCGGGTCAATCCGTCATCCGGCAATCTGCACCCGACAGAAGCCTATCTATTGCTGCCGCCGGGTATCGTGGATGAGGACGGTGTGCTGGCCCACTACGCGCCGGATGTCCATGCCCTGGAGGTACGTAGCGAACTACCGCCGCCGCTCTGCCAGCAACTTGCCGACTGCCTGCCGCCGGGCGGTTTTCTCCTCGGCCTGAGCAGCATTGTCTGGCGCGAAGCCTGGAAGTACGGCGAGCGGGCTTATCGTTATTGCCAGCACGATCTGGGGCACGCCCTGGCGGCGCTGGCCATCGCCGCCAGCGTGCAGGGCTGGCAGGTGCGTATGCTCCACGGCGTGGCCGAAGTGCGTCTGGACGGCCTGCTGGGGCTGGATGATGAGGGCTTTCACGAGGCCGAACACGGCGACTGTCTGCTATGGATAGGTCCGGCGCAGAAGCTGGAGTTTGCGCTGCCCGAGACCCTGCTGACGGCGTTGGCACAGCTTGAGCGGAGCGGTGCGCCCAATCGCCTGTCCCGTGAGTATCGCCACTGGCCCGAGTTGCAGCGTATACATGGGCTATGCCGTGCGCCGGCACGTCCTCGCGCCGCCTGGAGCGTAGATGCTGCTGGTGTTCGCAATGACAACCCCGGCCTGCCCTTGAGGCCCATCCTGCATCGCCGGCGCAGTGCGCAAAGCATGGACGGCCGCAGCGGTATTCAGGCTGCACTGCTGCTGGCCTGGCTGCGCCGCCTGATGCCGCAGCAGTCACCAGTACCGTTCGCCGTGACTGGTGAGCCGAGCGAGATCGACCTGCTGCTGTTCATCCATCGCGTGCAGGGGGTTGCGCCTGGCCTGTACTGGCTGGATCGCACGGGCAGCGGTGTGCAGCCGCTACGCGAGGATTACCTGTGGCAGCGGGTGGACGAGGAACTGCCGCTGTATCGTCTGCTTGAAGGCGATGCGCGTAGTCTGGCGGGGTTTCTCAGCTGCGGCCAGGACATTGCCGCCGACGGCTGTGTCGCCTTGGCCATGCTGGCACGGGTGGAGCGCGCCGTGGCGGATGGCGCCTGGCGTTATCCACGGCTCTACTGGGAATGTGGCCAGATTGGTCAGTTGCTCTATCTGGAAGCCGAGGCGGCCGGGCTTTCGGGTACTGGCATCGGTTGTTATTTCGACGACGCTTTGCGGGAATTGCTCGGCGATGCCGACAGCGGCTGGCAAAGTCTTTACCATTTCACCCTTGGCCGCGCTGTATGGGATGAACGCCTGACGTCCCTGCCGGCCTATTCCCAACCGCGATTACCAACCCCTGCACAAGGAGAGACTCCATGACCCAGGTACTCGACGATCTGGTCGCGCTGCTGAGCCTGGAACAGATCGAGGAAAACCTGTTCCGTGGCCGCAGCCAGGATCTTGGTTTTCGCCAGCTGTTCGGCGGCCAGGTGCTTGGCCAATGCATTTCCGCCGCCAGCCAGACGGTCGAGGAGGCGCGCCACGTGCACTCCATGCACGGTTACTTCCTGCGCCCGGGCGATGCCAGCCTGCCGGTGGTCTATCAGGTCGAGCGCACCCGCGATGGTGGCAGCTTCAGCACCCGCCGCGTGGTGGCGGTGCAGAAGGGCCAGCCGATCTTCTTCTGCAGTGCGTCCTTCCAGTACGACGAGGAAGGCTTTCATCACCAGAACCAGATGCCGGACGTTCCCGGCCCCGAGGGCCTGAAGTCGGAAACCGAGCTGGCGCGCATGGTGGCGCCGATGATTCCCGAGCGCATGCGTGAGCGCTTGACCAGCGACAAGCCGATCGAAATTCGCCCGGTCACTCTGATCAACCCCTTTGCCCCGCAGCCCTGCGAACCGGTCAAGTACGTGTGGTTCCGCGCCGCCGGCGAGCTGCCGGACGACCCGCAACTGCACAAGTACCTGCTGGCCTATGCCAGCGACTTCAACCTGCTGACCACCTCGATGCAGCCCCACGGCGTGTCGGTGTTCCAGAAGTTCATGCAGGTCGCCAGCCTCGACCATTCGCTGTGGTTCCACCGCAACCTGCGCATGGATGACTGGCTGCTGTACGCCATGGACAGCCCCTGGGCCGGCAACGCCCGCGGCTTCTCCCGCGCCAGCATCTACAACCGCCAGGGCGAGCTGGTGGCCTCGGCAGCCCAGGAAGGTCTGACGCGCGTGCGTGAGGACTGGAAGTGAGAACACTGCGCGAAGCACGTCACTGGGTGTTCGATATGGACGGCACCCTGACCCTGGCAGTGCATGATTTCCCGGCGATCAAGCGGGCGCTGGGCATTCCCCAGGAGGAGGACATCCTGCATCACCTGGCGGCGCTACCGGCAGAGGAGGCCGCGGCCAAGCATGCCTGGCTGCTCGAGCACGAGCGCGAACTAGCGGTGGCCTCGCGCCCGGCGCCGGGCGCCATCGAGCTGGTGCGCACCCTGTGCGAGCGTGGCTGCCAGCTCGGCATCCTCACGCGCAATGCTCACTCGCTGGCGTTGCTGACATTGCAGGCCATCGGCCTGGATGACTGCTTTGCCAGGGCGGACATTCTTGGCCGCGACGAGGCTCCACCCAAACCGCATCCGGGTGGGCTGCTGCACCTGGCCGAGCGCTGGAGCGTTACGCCGCGTGAGCTGGTAATGGTCGGCGACTACCGCTTCGACCTGGAGTGCGCCCAGGCCGCCGGTGCGCGCAGCGTGCTGGTCAACCTGCCGGACAACCCCTGGCCGGAACTGACCGGGCTGCACGCGCAGGATTGCGCGCAGCTGTTGGCGGGGTTGGGCTGAGCGGCGAGGTCTCAGTTATTGACGGCGTGTTGTCGGCTTGTGACTGATGCGGTGTCCATGCCCCGAGCCTGAGCGAGGATGGGTTGCCAGTCGCTGCGCCACTGCGTCAGTGCCGCGCCATCGCCGCGAAATACCAGGTCGAGAAAAGCCAGGCTCAGGTCGGCCGTGGCTGCCTTGGTCTTGGCGTTGAGCGAGGGGCCGCCGGTGAACGAGCGATCGGTGAAGATGCTGTGGGAGCCATCGCGAAATACCGCCAGCAATTTGGTCGGGTTGGCCACCGCATCGTAGATTGCCAGGCGGTCATCCGCGCCAGAGCGATAACCCGGAATCTGGATCACGTCATCGGTGGCGGTCACATGCAGGGTCGGTACCGAAACCTGGCCGAGCACCGCTGCCAGGTTGTTTTCACCATAGAACGGCGGGGCCGAGATGATCACCGCGGCGGCAAAGCGAGGGTCGCGGTAGCTGATGACCTGGCCATCCCTGACCACCTGTGCCCCTGCCGTGAGCAGCGCCGTGTTGGCGCCGTAGGAGTGCCCGGCGATGACGATACGTTGTGGGTCGACCGCAGCGCCCATCTTCCCTGTCGCTGCGGAAAGCATCTGGTCGAGGGCGAAGCTCACATCGCTGGCACGGGCCATCGCTTCGCTTTCCTGAGCGGCATCGTGCAGGCGCTCCACCACGGCGAACGGGTTACCCCGCCACAGCGCGGAATCACTGCCGACATGCTGCACGTGCAGGCTGGCGACGCCGTGGCTCGACCAGTGCTTGCCGAGGTAGCTGTAGCCCTTGCGTGAGCCGCCGATGCCATGGGAGAACACAACCAGCGGCACGCTGGCGCCTGGCTGCACGTTGGCCGGCCAGTAAAGGCGTACCGGAACGGCGCGCGAGCGGGTCTGATCGAGCCAGTCGAAATCGCTGATTTCGTAGGCTGGCTCCTCTGCTTCGGTGGTGTTGGCCGTGGCCGTATTCGACACGGCCAGCATGGCCAGCAATGCGCTTGCCAGCATCTTCCAGCCTCTGCGTCGTGGTTGTGCGACGAAGTCGGCAAGGTCGTCGTTGCTGGCTTGGTATTTCAGAGTCGAGTTCATCGTGGTGCGGATTCCCTGGCGGCTGTTCAGGCTATGGAAAGAGTTGGTAGGGCTTGGTGACCCGCAAAGGCGCGGCGGGAAATGACATGCCGGTGAGGCGTTCGGATTCGTTCCACAGGCGTCTGGCCATACCCAGGTCCATTGCCTGCAGCGGCGTTCTGGCGAGGACGGGGTAACCGCGGGTTTCGCTCAGCCTGTTCGGGCCGTAGTAGGCGCCGCCCTGAGCTTGCGGGGCGGTCGCGGCGAACAGCGTCGGCAGCGCGCCCTGAGCCGCTGGCTGGAACAGGAACCAGAGCAGGCGCCGGGCACTGCCGGCTGCGCTCCACTTGCCGGCGCCATTGGGCAGCAGTTCGGTACGTGACACACCCGGATGCGCCGCGATACTGCGGATACCCCAGCCAGCCGCGTTGCTGCGGCGTTGCAGTTCCAGGGCGAACATCAGGCAGGCCAGTTTGGACTGGCTGTAGGCGACCATCGGCTTGTAGCCACGGGTGGATTGCAGGTCGCTCAGGTCGATGGCGCCTTGCCTGGCAGCGATGCTGGAGAGGCTGACGACGCGCGGCTGGTCGCCCTTGCGCAGCAGCGGCAACAGCTGGGCGGTCAGGGCGAAGTGACCGAGGTGGTTGGTGCCGAACTGCAGTTCGAAGCCGTCGGCCGTCTCCTGGCGCTGCGGCGGCGTCATCACCCCGGCGTTGTTGATCAGCAGGTCGATGTGGCCATCGGAGTCGCCAAGGCGTTTGGCGAAGGCGTCGATGGAATCGAGGCTGGCCAGGTCCAACTGCTCGAAGCAGACGTCGCAGCCCGGATTGAGTTGGCGGATCTGCTCGACGGCAGCCGCGCCACGCGAAGGGTTGCGGCCGGCGAGTATCACCCGCGCTCCCGCTTCGGCCAGGGCTTTTGCGTCTTCGAAGCCGAGCCCACCGGTGCCGGTGATGACGGCGGTGCGACCGTGTAGCGAGGGAATATCGGAAGTGGTCCAGTTGGCCATGATCGTTGCCTTGCCTCAGAATGGGGCGTTAATCTGAATGCATTAATAATTGCACTGGGTGCAAACATTAGTGCACTCAGTGCAATTATCGCAATAGGCTATTGGAATGACCGAATCTCTCCCTCCCGAGGGCCATGCACCTGCCGAAGGCCTGCGAGAGCGCAAGCGCCGGGCCACTCGGCAGCGTATCGCCGAAGTCGGGCTGCAGTTGTTTCTCACAAATGGTTACGAAAGCACCACGCTCGACGCGATCGCCGCCGAGGCGGGTATCTCGCGGCGTACCTTCTTTTCCTATTTCAAGTCGAAGGATGACGTCATCCTGTCCTGGCAGGAGGCCGGCTGGGCCAGCATCCATAGCGAGCTGCTGCAGGTGTCGCCGGATATCGCGCCGCTGGACGCCGTGCGCGATGTATTGGTGAGTCATATTTCCCGCTACACCACCGAGCAGATGGCGGCCATCGACCGCCTGATGCGCTCCAGCGAGTCGCTGCTGGCGCGCAAGCAGGCGTATTACGCCGAGCAGGAGAGGCAACTGTTCGCCACGCTCTGTGAGGTATGGCGCCAACCCGAGCGGCGCATGACCCTGCGCGTGGTGGCCATGGCGTCTCTGGGCGCCATGCGCCTGGCGATCCAGACCTGGCAGGAGCAGCTGGGTCAGCCCAAGCCCGTGGCCAGTTATCTCGAGGAAGCGTTCGAGACGCTCAAGTCCGAACTCTGACTGCACTGGCAAGCGCACGTCGGGCCGAATAAAAAAGATTCTCGTGGGGAGATACGCTTGATACCGGACTGGCAACTACGTGTTAGCTGTCGATGACTTGGCACTATCCGTTAGCGTGTCGTCTGATCTGATGGGTTTCGCCCCTTACGGGCGACTCACTTTCTTTGCTTGTGCAAAGAAAGTAAGCAAAGAAACACACCCCTACATACGGCCCCGGCTGCGCCGGGGTTCCCTCGCTCCATCACCACTACACGGGCACGCCGAGAAGGGCCATCCCTGGCCCATCACGGCTCTCGCGGCATCCATGCCGCTCAACCCCTTCCACGGCGATTCCACTCGGCCTCCTGAAGGGGATTTGGGCGTCGTCTGTGAGATCGCGCTTCAAGAGCAAAAACCAAACGCTACCGACTTTGATCTTCCGGAGATTTCGCAAGCTCGCGGCCCGGTCCCCTTCAGGAGGCCGAGCGGAGGTGTTGCGTAGGGGAGCGAGCCGCATGGATGCGGCGAAAGGCTTAAAGGGCCATGGATGGCCCTTGTAAGCCGGCCCCCGGAGCAGCGCCGGAGCGAGGGACGTTTCGCGTAGCGAAACCCGGATGTCGGGGTGCCCTTCTTTGGCACACCTTTCTTGGGCAAGCAAGAAAGGTGTGGCGCCCGTAAGGGGCGCAACCCAAACGCTCAGTGGACTCGGTAATGGATAGTGCCAAGTCAGTAAGCGATACGCACACAAACATGCCAGTCCGGTGTCAACCCGCACTTTCCCCAAACTGTGTGAAAAACCAAAAAAACGCCCCCGCAAAGACTGCGGGGGCGGCGCGTTGGATAAGGTCGTCCTTGAAGCGGGTTACGCGCGGTCAACCTTGTGGGGCGTTGCTCCCCGTATTGCTCCAGCCACCACCCAGGGCCTTGTACAGCTCCACTTCACTGCTGAGCTGGGCTAGGCGGTCGGCGATCAGTTGCTGGCGCACGCTGAACAGCTGACGCTGGGCATCGAGCAGGGTCAGGTAGCTGTCCACGCCGGTGCGGTAGCGCCGTTCGGCCAGGTCGTAATAGGTCTCGGTGGTTTCCAGCAGGGCGCGCTGGGCGTCCAGTTGCTGGCGGTAGGTGGTGCGCGCAGCCAGGCGGTCAGCGACCTCCTGGAAGGCCACCTGGATGGCTTTCTCGTACTGCGCGACCTGGATGTCACTCTGCAGTTCGGCATAGTCGAGGTTGGCGCGCAGACGGCCGGCGTTGAAGATCGGCAGGCTGATCTGCGGCTGGAACAGCCAGGTACCCGAGCCGCCGTCGAACAGACCGGACAGCTGGCTGCTGGCGGTGCCGGCATTGGCGGTCAGGCTGATGCTGGGGAAGAACGCCGCACGCGCCGCGCCGATATTGGCGTTGGCCGCCTTGAGCTGGTACTCGGCCTGCAGCAGGTCGGGGCGACGCTGCAGCAGGTCGGCGGGCAGGCCAGCCGGTACCTGCTCCAGCAGTTCGGCGTTCAATGCCAGACCTTGCGGCAGGTCGGCCGGCAGGCCGGTGCCGAGCAGTTGAATCAGGGCGTTGCGATCCTGAGCGACCAGGCGCTGGTACTGCGCCAGGCTGACGCGGGCGCTGTCCACCGAGCTGCGTGCCTGGCTCAGGGCCAGGGCATCGGCGACACCGACGTCGAAGCTGCGCTGGGTCAGCTGGTAGCTTTCCTCGAAGGTCTTCAGAGTGTCCTGGGTCAGTTGCAGCAGCGCCTGATCCGCCTGCCATTGCAGGTAGGCGTTGGCGACGCTGGCGACCAGGCTGATCTGCGTGCTGCGCTGGGCCTGTTCGGTGGCCAGGTACTGCTGCAGAGCCTGCTCGCTGAGGCTGCGGATACGACCGAAGAAGTCCAGCTCCCAGGCGTTGACGCCCAGGGTGGCGCTGTACTGACCGCTGGTACGGGCTTCACCGGTCTGGCTCAGATCGGCAGGCAGGCGCTGGCGAGTGCCGGCGCCGTCGGCGGAAACCGAAGGCAGCAGGTCGGCACGCTGGATGCGGTAAAGCGCGCGATAGGCTTCGACGTTCAGCGCAGCGACACGCAGGTCGCGGTTGTTCTCCAGTGCCACCTGCACCAGTTGCTGCAGCGCCGGGTCGCGGAAGAACTCGCGCCATTGCAGGTCGGCCGCCGCACGGCTGCCTTCGCTGGCGGCGCTGCCATAGGCTTCGCCTTGCGGCCAGTCGGCGGCCACCGGAGCGTCAGGGCGCTGATAGTCGGGAATCAGGCTGCAGCCGCTGAGCAGTGCGGCGGCCACGGCCAGGGACAACAGGGACTGCCTCATTGCAGTACCTCCTTCTCGTTTTCACGGGTCGGCTCGGGGCGCTTCTTCTCGAAAATCGAGCAGACCACGACGTAGAACAGTGGGATCCAGAAGATCGCCAGGATCATCGCGCTGAGCATGCCGCCGATCACCCCGGTACCGATGGCGTGCTTGCTGCCGGCGCCGGCACCACTGGCGATGGCCAGCGGCAGACAGCCGAGGATGAACGCCAGCGAAGTCATGATGATCGGGCGCAAGCGCATGCGGCAGGCTTCGATGGCCGCCTCGGCGAAGGTCATGCCCTGTTCGTACTGGGCTTTGGCGAACTCGACGATAAGGATCGCGTTACGCGCCGACAGACCGATGGTGGTGAGCAGGCCGACCTTGAAGAACACGTCGTTGGACAGGCCACGCAGCTCGGTGAACATCAAGGCGCCGATGATCCCCAGCGGCACCACCAGCATCACCGAGAACGGGATCGACCAGCTCTCGTACAGTGCTGCCAGGCACAGGAACACCACGATGGCGGAGATCACGAACAGTGCAGTGGTCTGCGAGCCTGCCAGGCGCTCCTCGTAGGACAACCCGGTCCAGGAGTAGCCGACGCCCTGTGGCAGCTGCGAGGCGATTTCCTCGACGGCGGCCATGGCATCACCAGTGCTGTAGCCGGGCGCCGGAGCACCGAGGATTTCCACTGCCGACACGCCGTTGTAGCGCGCCAGCTTCGGTGCGCCATAGGTCCATTCGCCACTGGCGAAAGCACTGAACGGCACCATGCGGCCCTGGTCGTTGCGCACGTACCACTTGTTCAGGTCTTCCGGGCTCATGCGCGCGTCGGAGACGCCTTGCAGGTAGACCTTCTTCACTCGACCGCGGTCGATGAAGTCGTTGACGTAGCTGGCCCCCCAGGCAATCGACAGGGTGCTGTTGATGTCCGCCAGCGACAGGCCGAGGGCGCGGGCGCGCTCGTCATCGATCAGCAACTGGTACTGCGCTTCGTCGCGCAGGCCGTTGGCACGCACGCTGTCGAGCACCGGGTGCTGGTTGGCCAGTTGCAGGAACTTGTCACGTGCCTCGTTCATCACCTCATGGCCAACACCCGCCTGATCCTGCAGGAAGAAGTTGAAGCCAGTGGCGTTACCCATCTCCATCACCGCCGGCGGGGCGAAGGCGAACACCATCGCATCGCGGAAGCTGAAGAAGTGCATCTGCGCACGTTGCGCCAGTGCGGCTACGCCATTCTCGGCGCCGGGACGTTCACCCCAAGGCTTGAGCATGATGAAGGCCATACCGGAGCTCTGACCACGGCCGGCGAAGTTGAAGCCGGTGACGGTGAATACCGATTTGACCGTGCTCGCCTCGTCCTCCAGCAGGTACTGGCGCATCTCGTCGACCACCACCTGGGTGCGCTCGGCACTGGAGCCGGACGGCGTCTGCACCTGGGCGAAGAGCACGCCCTGGTCTTCCTCGGGGAGGAAGGCGGTAGGGATGCGGGTGAACATCCAGGCCATGATGATGACGATCACCAGGTACAGCAGCAGGTACGGCGTCTTGCGCTTGATCATGCCCGCCACGCCACGTTGATAGGCGTTGCTGCCGCGCTCGAAGGTGCGGTTGAACCAGCCGAAGAAGCCGCGTTTGGCCTCGTGGTGGTCACTGTCGATGGGCTTGAGCAGGGTGGCGCACAAGGCAGGGGTGAAGATCAGCGCCACCAGTACCGACAGGGCCATGGCCGAGACGATGGTGATGGAGAACTGCCGATAGATCACCCCGGTGGAGCCGCCGAAGAACGCCATCGGCAGGAACACTGCCGAGAGCACCAGGCCAATACCCACCAATGCACCCTGGATTTGCCCCATGGACTTGCGCGTCGCTTCCTTGGGCGACAGTCCATCCTCGCGCATCACCCGCTCGACGTTCTCCACCACCACGATGGCATCGTCCACCAGCAGGCCGATGGCCAGGACCATGGCGAACATGGTCAGGGTGTTGATGGAGAAACCGAACGCGGCAAGTATGCCGAAGGTGCCGAGCAGTACCACCGGCACCGCCATGGTCGGGATGATGGTGGCGCGCAGGTTCTGCAGGAACAGGAACATCACCAGGAACACCAGCACGATGGCCTCGAACAGGGTGTGCACCACCCCTTCGATGGAGGCCGAGATTACCGGTGTGGTGTCGTAGGGGAAGACCACTTCCATGCCGGCCGGGAAGAACGGCTCGAGATTGGCGATGGTTTCACGCACCGCCTTGGCGGTGTCCAGGGCGTTGGCACCAGTGGCCAGACGAATCGCCAGACCGGAGGCCGGCAGGCCGTTGAACTGCGCGTTGATGGCGTAGTTCTCGCCGCCCAGCTCGACCTTGGCGATATCACCCAGACGCACCTGGGAGCCATCGGGCTGAACCTTGAGCAGAATCTTGCGGAACTCTTCCGGGGTCTGCAGGCGCGTCTTGCCGATGATGGTGGCGTTGAGCTGATTGCCCGGCGCCGCCGGCAGGCCGCCGAACTGGCCGGAGGAGATCTGCACGTTCTGCGCCTGGATGGCGCTGCGTACGTCAACCGGGGTCAGCTGGAAGCTGTTGAGCTTGGCCGGGTCGAGCCAGATGCGCATCGCATACTGCGCGCCGAACACCTGGAAGTCGCCGACGCCCTTGGTCCGCGAGATCGGGTCCTGCAGGTTGGAGACGATGTAGTCGGACAGGTCCTCACGGGTCATGCTGCCGTCTTTCGACACCACGCCGATGACCATCAGGAAGTTACGCACCGACTTGGTCACACGGATGCCCTGTTGCTGGACTTCCTGTGGCAGCAGCGGGGTGGCCAGTTGCAGCTTGTTCTGCACCTGAACCTGGGCAATATCCGGGTTCACCCCCTGTTCGAAGGTAACGATGATCTCCATGCTGCCGTCGGAGTTGCTCGACGAACTGACGTAGCGCAGGCCGTCGATACCGTTGAGCTGCTGCTCGATCACCTGCACCACGGTGTCCTGCACCGTCTGCGCCGAGGCGCCCGGGTAGGAAACCTGAATGGCAACGGCAGGCGGCGCGATGCTCGGGTACTGGTTGATCGGCAGCTTGAGGATGGACAGGCCACCCGCCAGCATGATCACCAGGGCGATCACCCAGGCGAAGATCGGCCGGTCGATAAAGAATCTGGACATTCAGTACTTCTCCGTTAGTCCTGGCCGCTGGCTTGTTCGGCGTCTTGGGCAGGCTGTTCGGTCTTGACGTTGCTGGCCGGCACGGCCTTGACCTCGGCGCCAGGCTGTACGAACTGCAGACCCTCGGTGATCAGGCGGTCGCCTTCGTTCAGGCCTTCCTCTACCAGCCAGGCACTGCCGGCGGTGCGATCAGCCTTGAGCACGCGCAGTTCAACCTTGTTGTCTGCACCCACCACCATCGCCGTGGGTTCGCCGCGCTGGTTGCGGGTCACACCTTGCTGAGGGGCGAGAATGGCGTTCTGCTTGACGCCGGAGAGCAGCTCGGCATGCACGAACATGCCCGGCAGCAGCAGGTGATCGGGGTTGGGGAACACCGCGCGCAGGGTCACCGAGCCGGTGCTTTCGTCCACTGCCACCTCGGAGAACTCCAGCGTGCCTTCATGGGCGTAGCGGCTGCCGTCTTCCAGTTTCAGCGCGACCTTGGCGGCGCTGTCGCTGGCCTTCTGCAGACGGCCCTCGGCCAGGTCACGGCGCAGGCGCAGCAGTTCCTTGCTCGATTGGGTGACGTCGACGTAGATCGGGTCGAGCTGCTGGATGGTGGCCATGGCGTTGGCTTGACCGTTGCTGACCAGTGCACCTTCGGTCACCGCGGAGCGGCCGATGCGACCGCTGATCGGCGCCATCACCTTGGTGTAGCGCAGGTCGATGCGCGCCTGCTCCAGTGCGGCATCGGCCTGCAGACCGGCAGCGCGGGCTTCGTCATAGGCCTGCTGGCTGACGGCCTTGTCGGCAACCAGCAGCTTGTAGCGATCAGCCAGGGACTTGGCGGAAAGCTGCGTGGCTTGCGCGCTCTTGAACGTTGCTTCGTAGGTGGCCGGGTCGATCTGGTACAGCTGCTGGCCCGCCTTGACCTCGCTGCCTTCGGTGAACAGGCGCTTCTGAATGATGCCGTTGACCTGTGGGCGCACCTCGGCGATGCGATAGGCGCTGGTGCGCCCCGGCACTTCACTGGTCAGTGCAAAGGGTTTGGCTTCGAGCGTGACCACTCCGACTTGCGGGGTTTGCTGGGTCTGTGGGGCGCTGGATTCCTGGCAGCCGGTGAGACTGAGCATTGCCACGGCGATGGCGGAAACCAAGACAGCGAAGGCTGGCTTCGAGTGCATCTGAGAACCTCGTTTTTATCGAATCATGGCCCAAGGGGCGCGAAGGGGACGAAGGCAGGGAAAAAATCGATGCAGGAATATACTTACGTACGTGAATGTTTGTAAATGCCTAAAGCTGCCTGCATACTCTCGCCCGTCCTTCCTTACCGAAGGGTTACGGCAATGCGACAGTAGGTGACAGATGGCCAGAAGAACCAAAGAGGAAGCGCAGGCGACGCGGGTGCAGATACTCGATGCCGCCGAGCGGGTGTTCCATGCCCAGGGCGTTTCCCGTGCGTCTCTGGCCGAGGTAGCGAAAGAAGCCGGCGTCAGCCGCGGCGCCATCTATTGGCATTTCGAGAACAAGATCGATCTGTTTCAGGCGATGCTCGAACGTCTGCGCCTGCCGCTCGAGGAACTGGCGCGTGCCAGCGAGAGCGAGGACGAGCCTGACCCGCTGGGCTGCATGCGTGAATTGCTGATCAAGGCACTGACGCGCCTCGCTTGCGAGCCGCAGACCCACCGCACCCACGACATCCTGCGTTACAAGTGCGAATACACCGGTGAGCTGCTCGGCCTGCGCGAGCGCATGCAGGCGCTGAGCATTGAGTGTGATCAGCGCATCGCCAAAGCGCTGAGCAACGCGGTCAACAAGGGCCAGTTGCCGAGCGACCTGGACTGCGCGCGGGCTGCCGTCTGTCTGCATGCCTATATGGAAGGTATCGAGTCCAACTGGTTGCTGGTGCCCAACTTCGACCTCGCGCAGCAGGCGCCAGCGCTGGTCGATACCGTGCTGGACATGCTGCGCAGTCCGGCGTTGCGCCTGATGCCGGTCAGTCAGGCGTCAGGCGAGAAGTAGGGTGCACTGTGCGCTCCAGGGGCTAGCCCGTTTTTTCGCTGCGCAGCGCACCCTACGACATTGCTATCAAGGCTGAGATTCAGCCCGCCTGACGCTGCACGGGCCAGTCGGGCAGCTTGTGTGGCGCGCGCAAGCGGGCTTCGAGCCTGGCGGCGAACTGGCGGGCCTCCTCTTCGCTGCGAAAACTCACGCAATGTTGATCCAGTCGTACCTGCCACAGGCATTCGCCGCCCTGATCACGCGGCTGAACGAGAACTTTCATGCGAACCACCTCCTTAAGCTGCGACGAGTCGCCGGTGCTTGTTGGGGACAATCAGGATAGTTCGCTTGCATGACCTTTTTCTGATCTAAATCAAATGGCCGACCAGCGTGATGGCCGCTTCGCGATAAGCGGTACCGCGAAGGAAACGTGACTGGGTCGGCCCACCACATCATCGCGCCTCAGAACCCTTCGAGCACGATCTTGCCCTTGGCTTTGCCACTCTCCAGCAGCGCATGAGCGCGACGCAGGTTGGCGGCATTGATGGTGCCGAAATGCTCACCGAGGGTGGTCTTGATCACGCCGGCGTCGACCAGATCGGAGACCCGCTCCAGCAGACGATGCTGCTCGATCATGTCTTCGGTCTGGTACAGCGAACGGGTGAACATCAGCTCCCAGTGCAGCGACAGGCTCTTGCGCTTGAGCTGCATCACATCCAGCGGTTGCAGCGGGTCGTCGATCAGCGCCAGGCGTCCCTGCGGCTCCAGGGATTCGACCAGTTGCGCGTAGTGCTGGTCGGTCTGGGTCAGGCTGGCGACATGGGTGACCTGGCCGATGCCAATGCGCGCCAGTTCCTCGCTCAGCGGCTTGCTGTGATCGATTACATGATGTGCGCCCAGATCACGGACCCAGGCTTGGGTTTCCGGGCGCGAGGCAGTACCGATCACGGTCAGGCCGGTCAGGTTGCGCGCCAGTTGGGTGAGAATCGAACCGACACCACCGGCGGCGCCGACGATCAGCAGGCTCTGGCCTTGATCGGCCGAGCCCTCGGCAACCTGCAGGCGCTCGAACAGCAGTTCCCAGGCGGTGATGGCAGTCAGCGGCAGGGCTGCAGCTTCGGCGAACGACAGGCTGCCCGGCATATGGCCAACGATGCGTTCATCGACCAGGTGCAGTTCGCTATTGGCGCCGGCACGGTCGATGGCGCCGGCGTAGAACACCCGGTCGCCGGGCTGGAACAGAGTGACTTCGCTGCCCACGGCCTTGACGACGCCGCTTGCATCCCAGCCCAGCACCTTGGCGGCACCATTCTCCGGCGTAACGCCGAGGCGGATCTTGGTATCGACCGGGTTGACCGAGATGGCCCGAACCTCGACCAGAAGATCGTGTGCACCCGGAGTGGGTTCGGCCAGCTGCACGTCCTGCAGTGCTTCGGGATGGTCGGCAGGCAGGGATTGGTAGTAAGCGACGGCTTTCATGGAAATGGTCCTCTGTGAGAAATCAGGTAAGGGGTTGCAGCGGGAGCAGATCGATACCCGCAAGCCGCTCGCCGAATGCGTTGGTGAAGTGTAGGAAGTGCGGCGCTGCACGATGCTGGTCCAATGCCTCGGCGTCGCGCCATTGTTCGATCATCACGAACTGGTGCGGGTCCAGCTTGTTGCGGTGCAGCGCGTACTGCAGGCAGCCGGGCTCCGCGCAGGTTGCAGTGACCAGACGTTGCAGGCCTGCGGCCACCGCCTCGGCATGACCAGGCAGGGCCTTGATGGTGGCGATCAGTGTGAGAGCAGTGGTCATGGCGGGCTCCGGTAGGTAATTGAAGCCATGCTCTTTTATTTGTGTGGAAAGAAAAAGAAGCGGGTAATAGAGTCTCTTTCATCATTATTTTGAAAGTGAGCGGCCATGCTGCGTTTCGACGACCTGCAACTCTTCGTGCGAACTGCCGAAACCGGCAGCCTGTCCGCTGCGGCGCGGCTGCTGGATGTTTCGCCAGCCGTGGCCAGCGCGGCCCTCAAGCGTCTTGAGCAGCAGCTGCAGGTGCGCCTGCTGGCGCGTTCGACGCGCAGCCTGCGCCTGACGCCCGAGGGCGAGCTGTATCTGGTGCATGCCCGGCTGGCGTTGCAGAGCCTCGAGGAGGGGCGCCAGCAACTGGTCGGCAGCCAGGAGGGGATTTGCGGTGTATTGCAGCTATCGGCGCCGTCGGATCTGGGGCGCAATACGTTGTTGCCCTGGCTCGACGCGTTCCAGGACGAGCATCCGCAACTGCAGCTGCGTCTGCTGCTGGCCGACCGGGTGACCGACCTGTTCCGTGAGCCGGTGGACATCGCCCTGCGCTACGGCGCACCGGAGGATTCCAGCCTGGTGGCACTGCCGGTGGCAGCGGACAATCGTCGGGTGCTCTGCGCTTCACCTTCCTATCTCGCCCGGCACGGTTCGCCGCGCAGCGTGGAGGAGCTGCATCAGCACAACTGCCTGCTCTATATGTTGCATGGCCGAGCGTATGATCGCTGGCGCTTTCAGGATGGCAAGCGCGAGGTACTGATGAACGTCGCGGGTGACCGGGTCTGCGACGATGCCGATGTCACTCGGCGCTGGGCCGTGGCCGGGCGGGGTGTGGTGTACAAGTCCTGGCTGGATGTCGCCGAAGACGTGCGCGAAGGGCGCCTGCAGGTGCTGCTGCCGAACTGGCTGGGCGAGCCGACGCCCCTGTATCTGGTGTGTGCGCACCGTGCTCAGCTGAGCAAGGCGGTGCATCTGCTGCGCGAATTCGTGCAACTGCGCTGCCAGCGTTTGCTGGACGCTGCGCCATGGCGTTAGCACTTGATGCGATAAAGCCAGCAAGCCCTGCTAGACTCTCGTACGCAGTGCCTGCGGCAACGCACCGCAGTGTCGCGCTGCCATCCTCTGTTTAGAGTCGCGCCCCATGAAACTGGCCCGCAATGACCGCTCACTGACCGCTTGGGTGCTGTACTTCAGCATCCTGTTCAGTGCGTTCGTCTGCGCGATCAGCCACGGCCAGATGGCCGGCATGCAGCTCAGCGGTCTGGATGGCCAGTACTGCTCGTTCGATGGCAACTTCGGCGCCGGCGCCGACCTCGACGGCTCCGGCATCGTTGCGCCCAACCCGGCTACCGGTACGGGCTGCGCCTTGGCCAGTTTGTTCAGTGCGCTCATCCTGGCGGCATTCTTCGGGCTGCTCGGCCTGCTCGTGGCCGAACGTGTGCGTCCGCTGGCGGCCCTGCATATTCCCCGTCTTACCCGCTATCGCTGGCCTCCCGCCAATCCCCGCGCTTCTCCCTTCCTGCTTCCTGCGCTCTGAAGTCGCCCGTTAAACCTGGCTTTGAGGCTAGGTCGCGTGCGGGCTTATCGAACAAAAGCCTGGAAGCCTTACATGTTTCGTATGACCACCCTGGCGCTGCTCGCCTGCAGCACCTCCCTTGCCTGGGCGCAAGATGACGCCTTGACGCTGCCTGCCAGCACCGTATCTGCCGTTGCTGCAGAGCCTGACGAGGCTACTGGCATCAACCTGGACAAAACCATCGAGAGTGGCTCGCGCCTCAACCTCAGCGCTCGTGAAAATCCGGCCTCGGTCAGCGTGGCGGATCGGGCGACCATGGAGCGTCTGGGCGTACGCAACTTTCAGGATGCTGCCAATGCCTTGCCCGGCGTGAACGCCTCGGCACCACCCGGCTGGGGCGGCTACGTGGCCTATCGAGGTTTCAATGGCGCACAGATCGGCCAACTGTTCAATGGCATCAACCTGCAATACGGCGGTTCGGCGCGTCCTGTTGGCGCCTGGATCTATGATCGCGTCGAACTGCTGGGCGGGCCGTCGTCCTTCCTCAATGGCAGTGGCGCGGTTGGCGGCAGCCTGAACTACATCACCAAGCTCGCCAGCCGCGATAAGGACAGCTTGGAAGGGCGCGTCAGCTACTCGCGCTACGACACCTGGGAAACCGCCATCGGCGTCAATCAGGCGCTCAATGAGGGCGACGGTCCGCGGCATTACGCGCGCCTGGATTACAGCCGCACTCACACCAACGGTTATATCGACCGCCAGGAAAACCAGGCCGGCAACCTGGCCTTCTCCCTGCTCAGCGACATCAACGACCAGCTCTCCCACACCCTGGCCATCGAGTACCTGGAGGAGCAGGAAGACAGCCCGTACTGGGGCTCGCCGGTGTTGCAGCCACTGAGTGGCAAGCTGCGTATCGACAAGCACAACCGCTTCAACAACTACAACGTCGAGGACGGCCGCTACGAGCAACGCACCCGCTGGCTGCGCTCGATTACCGACTACCGCCTCGATGACGCCACCCAGCTGCGCAACACCTTCTACCACTACAAGGGCCAGCGCGATTACCGCAACCTCGAGCGTTATCGCTACAACGCCGCCAATACCGAGGTGACCCGTTCTGCTGCTTACCGTCAGCGCCATGATCAGGAGGTCAATGGCGACCGCTTCGAGCTGACCCATGCCGGCGATCTGTTCGGTCTGGCCAGCGACTGGGCCTTCGGTCTGGAGTACAGCCGCAACCAGCAGACCAACTACCCGCTGTCGATCTCGGCGAACTTCGACACGGTAGACCCCAACGGTTTCGATCCAGGCGAGTTTCTCGACATCCCCGGCATGGACGCCCCGCGTACAAAGGGTCGCAGCACCTGGACCGATACCGCCTCGGCCTTCGTCGAGAACCGTACCCGGCTGACCGATCGCCTGGCGCTGATCAGCGCGCTGCGCTACGACCATATCGACTTCGAGGTGGTCGAACATGTAACCCGCGTCGAGCTGGATCGCCGCTGGGATGCCTTCACCGGACGCGTCGGTCTGGTCTATGACCTCACCGATGCCGTCAGCCTCTACACCCAATACAGCACCTCGGCCGAACCGCCAGGCGGCACCCTGACCAGCGCCTCGGTCGCCCAGGTCGCCGATTTCGACCTGAGCACCGGCCGCCAGATCGAGGTGGGCAGCAAGTTCGACTTCCTCGATGGTCGCGGCTCGGCGACGGCGGCGGCGTACCGCATCGTGCGCAAGAACATCTCGGTGCCGTCTTCCAGTGTGCCGAACACCACCGAGCAGGCCGGGCAGCAGACCTCCACCGGTGTCGAATTGGCCGCCTCGTTCAAGATCACCCCGCAGTTGCTCGCCGCCGGTAACTTCGCCTGGGTACGTGCCGAATACGACGAGTTCAACGAAAACGTCGGCGGTGTGGCGGTATCGCGCAAGGGCAAGAACCCGGTGAACATCCCCGAGCGCGTGGCCAACCTCTGGTTGACCTACGACGTTGCACCGGACTGGCAGGTGGGGGCCGATGCGCGTTATGTCTCCTCGGTCTATGCCAACACCGCCAACACCATGTGGGTGCCGTCGTACACCGTCTACGGGTTGTTCCTCAAGCACGACCTGGATACTCACACCGAGCTCAGCGCGCGGTTGCGCAACCTCACCGACGAGACCTACGCCCGCTTCATCCACCAGAGCAACACCCAGTACTACCTGGGCGAGCCGCGCAGCCTGGAAGTGGCTGTGCAATGGCGTTACTGATGGCGCTGAAACGCCAGCTGTACCTCTGGCATCGCTGGCTGGGTATCGGCCTGTGCCTGCTGATGGCGCTGTGGTTCGTCTCCGGGGTGGTGATGCTGTATGTCGGCTACCCCAAGCTGACCGGCAGTGAGCGCCTCGGGCATCTACCGGCACTGCCCGCGAGCTGCTGCGCCGAGGTGCCGGCGCAATGGGCACAGCTGCCGTTGCGGCGCCTGCGTCTGAGCAGTCTGGGCGGCCAGCCGTTCTATCTGCTGGAGTTGGCCGACGGGCGCCGCGTGACCCTGAATGCGCGTAGCGGTGAGCCGCTGCAACGTGCCGACGAAGCCTGGGCGCTGGCTGGCGCTCGGCAATATGCCGGCGATGTGCCGCTGCGCTATCGCGGCCAGTTCGAGGAGGACGTCTGGACGCATTCGCGTGCGCTGGATGCCGAGCGCCCGTTGCATCTGGTCGAGCTGGGCGATGCCGAGCGTACCTGGCTCTACCTGTCGGGCAGAACTGGCGAAGTGGTGCGTGACGCCAGCCTGCAGGAGCGGCGCTGGAACTGGCTGGGTGCCTGGTTCCACTGGCTCTATCCGCTACGCGGTGGCTTCGGTTTCGACAATGGCTGGCGCGTACTGGTGATCGGTTTGTCCCTGCTGGGCACGGCCATGGCCGTGCTGGGCATGGTGGTTGGCCTGATGCGTTGGCGCTTTCGCAAACCCTATCGCAACGGCTCCCGCAGCCCTTACTCCGGCGGCTGGTGGCGTTGGCACCATATCGGCGGCCTGCTGTTCGGCGTTGTGCTGATGGCGTGGATCTTCAGTGGCCTGATGTCCATGCGGCCCTGGGGCACCACCGACAGCCGTTCACGCCTCGACGCTGCGTTGATGCAGGGCGGCGCGCTACGGGCAGCGGACGTTTCGCTCTCGGTTAGCCGCGCACTGCGACGGCTGCGCTCGGAGCTGGATGTAGTCGAGGTGGAATGGCGTCGCCTCGATGGCCGCACCTATCTGGTGGCACGAGCTGCGACCGGCGAGAGCCGCATGCTGCACGGCGAGACCTTGCTGCGTCAGCTGCCCCGCGAACAACTGCTCGATACGGCCCACCTCATGGCGCCGGATGTGGCACTGCAAAGCGAGTGGCTGGAGCGCTTCGATACCTACTACTTCGCCCGCGATGCGCAAAGCATGTACGGCTCGCAGAACCGACCGCTGCCGGTGCTGCGGGTGCGCTTCGATGACCCGGAGCAGACCTGGGTCTACCTCGACCCGGCCAGCGGCGAGATGATCGCGCGGCATGACCAGCGCCAGCGCGTCGGCCGCTGGCTGTTCAACCTGCTGCATAGCTGGGACTGGCCGCCGCTGCTGGAACGCCCGCTGCTGCGCGAAGCTCTGATCATCGCCTTCAGCCTTGGCGGTCTGGTGATCTGCCTCAGCGGCACAGTGTTGGGATGGCGACGTTTGCGTCGCTCAGGAGTACCGAGCCGCAGAAGCACGCTCCTGCGAAACGAAGGAAGGTCGTAGTGAACCCCTTTCATGAAACCCCTTATGGAGGCACCTGTCATGCGTGAGTCCACCTCGTTCTACAACCTGGCCTGGCGCTGGCACTTCTATGCCGGGCTGTTCGTCATCCCGTTCATGATCCTGCTGTCGATCACCGGGATCATCTACCTGTTCAAACCGCAGCTCGACGCCTGGATGTACGCCGACCTGATGCAGGTGCCGGTCGCCGAGCAGCGCCTCAGTGCCGATCAGCAACTGGCTATCGTCCGCGAAGCCTATCCGCAGGCGACGGTCAGCAAATACCTGCCGCCCGCTGTACAGGATCGCAGTGCGCAGTTCGTGATCAATCAGGGCGGCCAGGAGCTGAACCTGTTCGTCGATCCCTACAACGGCAGCCTTCTCGGCGCCCAGGACGCCCTGTGGAATCTGCAGGCGGTGGTGCGCAAGCTGCACGGTGATCTGCTGATCGGCACCGTTGGTGACCGGCTGATCGAACTGGCCGCTGGCTGGGGCATCGTGCTGGTGGTATCCGGCCTGTACCTTTGGTGGCCGCGCGGCAGCAGCGGGGCGGGTGTGTTGTGGCCACGTCTGAGCGCAGGGGGGCGCCTGTGGTGGCGCGACCTGCATGCGGTCACCGGCTTCTGGGGCAGCGCACTGCTGCTGTTCATGCTGCTCACCGGTATGACCTGGACGGGCTACTGGGGCGCGCAGTTCGCCGGTGCCTGGAATCATTTTCCCGCCGCGATGTGGGATGACGTGCCCAAGTCCGGGCAACTGACCGGCAGCCTCAACAGCAGCAGCCAGCAAACCGTGGCCTGGGCGGTGGAAGTCACGCCGCTGCCCGCGTCCGACCCGCATGCCGCGCATCACGGCCATGCCGGGCATCGGGCCGCAGCGGCCTCCACCAGCCTGCTGCAGCATGTGGTCGATAGCGCCGCCGAGCGCGGTGTCCAGCCTGGTTACAGCATCAGCCTGCCCCAGGGCGAGCAGGGCGTTTACACCGTCGCCCTGTTCGCCGACGATCCACGCAACGATGCCACGTTGCACTTCGATCAATACAGCGGTGCGGTACTCGCAGACGTGCGCTGGCAGGACTACGGCCCGGTGGCGAAAACCGTGGAAACCGGGGTGATGCTGCACGAAGGCAAGCTGTTCGGCCTGGCCAACCAACTGCTGATGGCGGCGATCTGCCTGCTGATCATCTTCAGCTCCGTCAGCGGCCTGGTGCTGTGGTGGAAACGCCGCCCGGCCGGACGCTTCGGTGTACCGCCGCTGCGCCACGACCTGCCGCGCTGGAAGACCGCCATCGGCGTGATGATCGTGCTCGGTGTGATCTTCCCGCTGGTCGGCGCTTCGCTGCTGCTGGTCTTCGTTCTTGACTGGCTACTCTCGCGCTTTCGCCAACTGCGGCCATCGACCCGGCCGCTGGCATGAGTGAACAGTTTGATCGTCGCAAGACGTTATAGGCTCGACCCATGATTCGATTCCAAACCAGGAGGCAACACCCCATGACCCTGAAGAAAACCCTGCTCGGCCTCACCCTGCTGCTGCCGGCGCTGTTGGTGCAGGCCCACGAGTACGAAGCCGGTCAACTGCATATCGACCACCCCTGGTCGCGCGAGATGCCGCCGGTGGCGCCGACTGCTGCCGCTTATTTCGTCATCCACAACAAGGGCAGCGAAGCCGATCGTCTGCTCAGTGTCAGCACCCCGGTGGCCGGCAAGGCCGAGTTGCACGAGCATGTGCATGCCGATGGCGTGATGAAGATGCAGCAGGTGCAGGACGTGGCCATCCCCGCTGATGGCGAGGTGAAGTTCGAGCCCATGGGCTATCACGTCATGCTGTTCAACCTGAAGCAGCAGGCCAAGGACGGTGAGCGCTTCCCGTTGACCCTCAACTTCGAGAAAGCCGGTGCTGTCGAGGTTGAGGTCGCCGTGCAGAAAGATGCGCCGGCAGGCCATGATCATGCTGCCGGTCATGATGCAGGCAAGCACCAGCACTGATGCTGTTCACGGCACGCAGGCGCACGCTCGCCGCCCAGCTTGGGCTGCTGGCGTTCGTCCTTATCGTGCTGGCGCCACTGGCGTCGCAACTGCGTGCCGAGCCGGCTGACTGGCGCTGGCTGAACGAGCTTGGCTGTCATGACGGGGCGGGCAGCGTGCCGGCCCCAACGAGCAGCTCCAGCCCAGTGTTGCAGGTGGATGCCTGCGGCTACTGCTCGCTGCTCTCGCATTGTCCGGTGCTGGCCGACAATGGCTCGGTGCTCGCGAGCCGCTTGGAGTTATCTCGCGATACCACCCTGAGGTTGCCTGAGCGACCGCTGCCGGGCGCCAACTTTCCTCATGCGCTGTCACGTGCACCGCCATGCGCACCTGAAGTCACCACTCCCATGAGGCCGTTACCAGGCCTCTTCGCCAATCGACTTTTCAGGTATCCGCATGTCCGTTTCCTTCGTTTCGGGCGCCGTTTCCGTGCGCGCTCGTTTTCCCCTGTCCGTTCTGGCCGTAGCCTGCGGCCTGTGTTCCATGACTGCCCTGCAGGCTGCCGAGGAGCCTGTGCACGAACTGCCGCCCACGGTGATCACGGCAATCCAGCAAAGCTCGCCGCTGACCGTGGTGGCCGACCCCAAGGATCCACGCCAGCCGGTACCGGCCAGCGATGCGGCCGACTACCTCAAGACCATTCCCGGTTTCTCCGCGATTCGCAGCGGTGGCAGCAACAGTGACCCGGTGTTGCGCGGCCTGTTTGGCTCGCGCCTGCTGCTGCTCACCGATGGCGGGCAGATGATCGGCGCCTGTCCGGGGCGGATGGACGCACCCAGTTCCTACATCTCGCCAGAAACCTTTGATCGGCTGACCGTTACCAAGGGCCCGCAAACCGTGATCTGGGGGCCGGGCGCGTCCGCTGGGGTGGTGCGTTTCGATCGCGAGCCGGAGCGTTTCGGTGAGCTGGGCGCGCGCCTGCATGCCAGCGTGCTGGCCGGCTCCAATGGCCGTTTCGACCGAACCCTGGATGGCGCCGTGGGCAGCGAGCAGGGCTACCTGCGGGTGATGGGTAACCGCTCGCAGTCGGACGATTACGACAACGGTGACGGCGACACCATCGCCTCGCGCTGGGACAAGTGGAACGGCGACGTGGCCCTGGGCTGGACGCCGGATGCCGATACCCTGATCGAACTCACGGCTGGCCGTGGCGATGGCGAAGCGCGTTACGGTGGTCGTGGCATGGACGGCACTCAGTTCAAGCGCGAAAGCCTCGGCCTGCGCATCGAGCGCAGCAACCTCGGTGGCGTGCTGGATAAGGTCGAGGCCAAGGTCTACTACAACTACGCCGACCACATCATGGACAACTTCCGCCTGCGCGTGCCGGACCCGAGCAGCATGATGGCCGGGCCGATGGCGGCGCAGGTCGACCGTCGAACCCTCGGTGCACGCCTGGCCGCGACCTGGAAGTGGGACGACGTCGAGCTGATCACCGGCGTCGATGCGCAGCGCAGCGAACACCGCCAGCGCAGCTCCAGCGGCGGCATGATGGGCATGCCCTATGTCGACGCTGATCGCTTCCCCTGGGACAAGGACGCGCTGATGCACAACTACGGCGTGTTCGCCGAAGCCACCTGGAGCCTGGCCGAGGGTGATCGGCTGATCTCTGGCGCACGCCTGGATCGCGCCTCGGCCAAGGACTACCGGCAGAACTTCAGCGACATGATGGGCATGACCACGACCAACCCGACGGCGGGCGAGACCCGCGCCGATACCTTGCCCAGTGGTTTCGTGCGCTACGAGCACGACCTGTCCGACTCGCCGACCACCGTCTATGCCGGCATCGGCCACGTGCAGCGCTTCCCCGATTACTGGGAGCTGTTCTCCGCCGGCCTCAATGGCCCGGCCGACGCGGACAACGCCTTCGATGGCATCAAACCGGAGAAGACCACCCAGCTCGATATCGGCATCCAGTACCAGGACGACAAGCTGCAGGCCTGGGCCTCGGCCTATGTCGGGCAGATCCGCGACTACATCCTGTTCGACTACCGTGGCATGAGCACGCAGGCCGACAACGTCGACGCGCGCATCATGGGCGGCGAGTTGGGCGTGGCCTACGCCTTCGACTCCAACTGGAAGGCCGACGCGACCCTGGCCTACGCCTGGGGCAAGAACAGCAGCGACGGTGAAGCGCTGCCGCAGATGCCGCCGCTGGAAGCGCGCCTGGGCCTGACCTACCAGCGTGACGACTGGAGCGTCGGTGCCCTGTGGCGTGTGGTCGATGGCCAGGGGCGCATCGCCGAAGGGCGCGGCAACGTGGTGGGGCAGGACTTCGGCGACAGCGCCGGCTTCGGCGTGCTCTCGCTCAATGGCGCTTACCGCGTTAGCCAACAGGTCAAACTCAGCGCCGGCGTGGATAACCTGCTCGACAAGAACTACGCCGAACACCTCAACCTGGCTGGCGACGCTGGCTTCGGCTTCCCGGCCGAAACGCGTATCGACGAGCCGGGCCGTACCTTGTGGGCCAAGGTCGATTTCGACTTCTAAGCCTTAGCTAGCCCGGAGCTACGAAGCGTAGCGATCCTCTCGTAGGCGTCCGCTTGCGGGCGATTGGCGCTTGCACAATGCGGATCGCCCGCAAGCGGGCTCCTACGTTTGGCCGGGCACGGTAGCCACCTTTCCCGGATTACATCCGGGCTACGATTTTGCGTGCGCTAATAGAGTCTTAAGGTTCAGGCGCCAGAGTAGTCCCCGCAGACACACTTTCCCCTGCACCGAGAGGACTACACCATGCGCAAACTGCTTCTGCTGTCTCTGGCTCTGGCCAGCCCGCTGACCTTCGCCGCCACCGAATGCACCACTGCCGACAAGTCGCAGTGGCAGGATCAGGACAAGTTCCAGGCCGACCTCAAGGCCCAGGGCTACGAGATCAACAAGTTCAAGGTTACCGGTGGCAACTGCTACGAAATATACGGCTTCGACAAGGACGGCAAGAAGGTCGAGATTTACTTCGATCCGGTCAGCGGCAAGCCGGTCAAAAGCAACGTAGAAGGCTGATGAGCGCCGCGACCGTGCGCGTGTGGGACCCAGTGGTGCGCTTGTTCCACTGGTCCCTGGCCGGCGCTTTCCTGGCCAACTACTTCTTTACCGAAGAGGGCGAAGACTGGCATCGCTGGTTCGGCTACTACGCCGTGGCCTGGCTGGCGATCCGCCTGGTATGGGGTTTCGTCGGCACGCCGGCGGCGCGCTGGGCGGATTTCTGGCCGACCCCGGCACGCCTTGGTGCGCATTTGCGTGCGTTGATTGCCGGTCAGCCCTATCACCGTCTGGGGCATTCGCCGTTGGGCGCGCTGGTGATGCTCCTGATGATGACGCTGATGCTCGGTCTGGGCGTGACCGGCTTTCTGATGGAGGAAGTCGATTATTTCTGGGGCGCGGATCTGCCGCTGGAAATCCACGAATTCTGTGCCAACGGCCTCATGGCGGTGGTCGGCTTGCATATCGCTGCAGCGCTATTTGAGAGCTATCGGCTGCGCGAGAACCTGCCGTTGTCGATGGTGACTGGCAAGCGGCGCAAGCTGCAGGAACACTGAGCGTACAGTCGCGGCTAAAGCCCCTCCCACGGAGCGTGGGTACTGTGGGAGGCGCTTCAGCGGCGATGCTCTTGCTCAGGCCAGGCGCGCATCCAGGCTGTTCTGCGCCAGGCGCTTGGCCTGGGCTTCGGTCATGCCCAGGTGTTCGTGCAGGGCGGCGAAGTTCTCGCCGACGTAGCCGCCGAAGTAGGCCGGGTCGTCCGAGTTCACCGTCACCTTCACGCCGCGTTCGAGCATCTCGAGGATGTTGTGCTGGCCCATGTGCTCGAACACGCAGAGTTTGATGTTCGACAGCGGGCAGACGGTCAGCGGGATCTGCTCGTCGATGATGCGCTGCATCAGCCGTTCGTCTTCGATGGCGCGCACGCCATGGTCGATACGCTTGATCTTGAGCAGGTCCAGCGCCTCCCAGATGTATTCGGGTGGGCCTTCCTCGCCGGCATGCGCCACCGCGTGCAGGCCTTCGCTGCGTGCCTTGGCGAACACCCGCTCGAATAGCCGCGGCGGGAAGCCCTTCTCCGAACTGTCGAGGCCAACGCCGATAAAGGCATCGCGAAACGGCATGGCTTGTTCCAGGGTCTTGAAGGCCTCGTCCTCGGGCAGGTGACGCAGGAAGCTGAGGATCAGCCCGTGGCTGATGCCCAGCTGCTTCTCGCCGTCGAGCAGCGCTTGCTGGATACCGCGCAGCACCACCTCGAAGGGAACGCCGCGGTCGGTGTGGGTCTGCGGGTCGAAGAAGGGTTCGACATGAATGACGTTCTGCGCCTTGCAGCGTTGCAGGTAGGCCCAGGTCAGGTCGTAGAAATCCTGCTCGGTGCGCAGCACGTTGGCGCCGGCGTAATACAGATCGAGAAATTCCTGCAGGTTGTTGAAGGCATAGGCCGCGCGCAGGGTCTCGACATCGGCCCAGGGCAGGGCGATCTGGTTGCGTTCGGCCAGGGCGAACAGCAGCTCGGGCTCCAGCGAGCCTTCCAGGTGCAGGTGCAGTTCGGCCTTGGGCAGGGCGTTCAGCCATTCGGGCATGGTCGGTTCTCGTTGTCAGGCTTTGTAATTGGCAAAGTTTAACCGGTGGGACAGGATTGTGCTGCGCTGGCGAGCCAGCTGCATAGGGTGGACTGATCGTTCCCACGCTCTGCGTGGGAATGCCCTTGCAGACGCTCTGCGTCTGAAGGACGCAGAGCGTCCCTGGCTGGTCTCCCACGCCAGAGCGTGGGAGCCATCATCAGCCCTGCGCTTCCTCGCGCCGATAGGCATAGGTATCGGCGAACCTCGACAGCAGGTACGCGGCGCTGGTCACCGGTGTGTACTTGGCCGGGTTGTCCGCGCTGGAGCAGTTCGGCAGGCAGTCGATCAGCGTGTCGGGATGCGGTTCGGCGAAGAACGGCATGGAGTAGCGATCCACCCCCAGCGGGCTGATCACCCGGTGCGGCGTCGAGGTGTACCGATCGTTGCTCCAGCGCGCCATCATGTCGCCGATGTTGACCACGAAGCTGCCGGCAATCGGCGGCGCGTCGATCCACTCGCCATCGCGTGCACGTACCTGCAGGCCGCCGGCATCGTCCTGGTAGAGCAGGGTGATGCAGCCGTAATCGGTGTGTGCGCCGGCGCCTTGTTGGTCGGCACTGGTGGCGGTGTGGCGCGGCGGGTAGTGGATCATGCGCAGCACGCTGATCGGCTCATGAAAGCGCGCGTCGAAGAAATCGTGCTCGATGTCCAGCGCCATGGCCATGGCGCGCAGCAGGGTCTTGGCCAGGTCCTGCATATCGGCGTAATGCTGTTCCATCAGCTCGGCCCAGCCGGGTAGATCCGGGTGGCGATTCGGCCCTCGCAGTGGTTTGCCTGCCAGCACCTCGGGGTGATCGGCCGGCATGTGGAAACCCATGTCGAAGGTTTCCTTCAAATCGCTCGGTTTGCTTGGGTCGAGCTGTTCGGTGGCGATGGCACCGTAACCGCGGTGGTGGGCGGTCTGGGTGATATCGATCTTGAGTTTGTCGTCGGCAGGCAGGGCGAAGAAGTGCTTCGCCGCACTGAACAGGGCGTCGATGCGCTCGCTACCGATGGGGTGGCCGACGATATAGAAGAAGCCCCAGTCGCGGCAGGCGCGGTCGATCTGATCGGCCACGGCAGGCCAGGCCAAAGCGTCGTCAGCGTAGAGAGGGGCGATGTCGATGATGGGTAATGCGTTCATGTTGAGCCTCGGGTGGGCGTTGCTGCGAGTCTTCTCGTACCCAGGGCAGCGGAAAGAGATCTCGGATGAGATCCCCTTGATGCGGTTCTGCAGTGCAGGGACGGCATCGGTAGTTGCCAGGTGGCGGGTTACACCCGCCCTACAGACCGTAGGGCGGGTGTAACCCGCCAGCCAATTACTTCGGTATCTCGGCCTTCACGTTCTCCACGTAGTAGTTCATCGAGGCCAGCTCGGCATTGGTCGCGCTTGCGCCTTCGGCAATGCGCACCGCGCCGCTCTGATCCTTGATCGGGCCGGTGAAGGGGTGGAACTTGCCGCTGCGAATGTCGGCGATGATCTGCTCGGCCTCGCTCTTCACGTCAGCCGGCACCAGGTCGCTGATCGGCAGCTCGATGGTGTCCTCGGCCAGGCCGCCCCAGAAATCCTGCGGCTGCCAGGTACCGTCGATCACAGCCTGGGTGGATTTGACGTAGTGCGGGCCCCAGTCGTTGACGATGGAGGTGAGCACGGCCTTCGGCCCGAAGTGAGCCATGTCCGAGGCGTAGCCTACGGAGTAGATGCCACGGCGCTCGGCGGTCTGGATCGGCGCCGGGCTGTCGGTGTGTTGGAACATCACGTCCACGCCCTGGTCGATCAGCGCGTTGGCGGCATCGGATTCCTTGCCCGGATCGAACCAGGTGTTGACCCACACCACCTTGATCTCGGTGCCCGGGTTGTACTTGTCCAGCGCCAGCTGGATGGCGTTGATATCGCGGATCACCTCGGGGATCGGGAAGGAGGCAACGTAGCCGACCTTCTTGGTCTTGGTCATCTTCGCCGCGAGGAAGCCGCCAACGTAGCGACCCTCATAGGAGCGCGACAGGTAGGTGCCGACGTTCTTGTCCTGCTTGTAGCCGGTGGCGTGTTCGAAGGTCACCTTGGGAAATTGCTTGGCCACCTTGATGGTCGGGTTCATGTAGCCGAAGGAGGTGGTGAAGATCAGGTCGAAACCACCCTTGGCCATGTTGCGGATCACCCGCTCGGCGTCGGCGCCTTCCGGCACGTTCTCGACGAAGCTGGTGGTGACCTTGTCGCCCATTTCCTTGATCAGCATCTGCCGGCCCTGTTCGTGCTGGTAGGTCCAGCCATGGTCGCCGATGGGGCCGATGTAGACGAAGCCGACCTTCAGCGGATCGGCGGCGGAGGCGCTGAGCATGGCGCCAAAGCCCAGGGCGGCGACGAGGGTGCGCAGCAGCGGTTTCTTGCTCTTCTTGTGCATGGTGGGTGCAGCTCCAGTCTTGGTGTTGGGGTGGCCGTTGGTTGGCTGATCCCCTGACTGCAAAAAGCTGACCAACAAGACAGATAGCCTTACTGAAAGCCTTTGCGGGCAAGAGCGGAGAATGGTGTGGAGCGCTATTGGTGCGATGGCCGTGCAGATGCTGCGTTGTGGTGCGATTGCCCTGCTGCAAACCGTAGGGTGCGCCGTGCGCACCGGCAGTTTTTCGGTGCGCACGGCGCACCCTACGGTTCAGGATCAGGCGTTGACCAACTGCTTCGCTGCCTGGCGGTGATCAGCGATCAGCTGCGCCACGTCCAGCCCCTCGATCTGCCCGTCGATGACGCGCCAGGTGCCGCCGATCATCATCCGGTCGGCGCGGTCGGCGCCGCACAGCAGCAGCGCGGAGAGTGGATCGTGGCTGCCGGAGAAGCGCAGCTCGTCGAGCTTGAACAGCGCCAGGTCGGCTTGCTTGCCCACCGCCAATTCGCCGATATCGCTGCGCCCCAGCAGCTTCGCCGAACCCTTGCTGGCCCAACCGAGCACGCGTTGCGGAGTGATCTGCTCGGCGCCATAGCGCAGGCGCTGGATGTACAGCGCCTGGCGCGCTTCGAGGATCATGTTCGAGGCATCGTTGGAGGCCGAGCCGTCGACACCCAGGCCCAGCGGCGCACCGGCAGCTTCCAACTCGACACTGGGGCAGATGCCCGAAGCCAGGCGCATGTTGGAGCTGGGGCAATGGCAGATGCCGGTGCCGGCGGCGCCGAGGCGGATGATTTCCTCGGGGTTGAAGTGGATGCCATGGGCCAGCCAGGTGCGCGGGCCGAGCCAGCCGACGCTGTCCAGGTAATCCACTGTGCGTAGGCCGAAGCGCTGCAGGCAGAAGTCTTCCTCGTCGAGGGTTTCGGCCAGGTGGGTGTGCAGGCGTACGTCCAGCTCCTCGGCCAGTTCGGCGCTCTGGCGCATGATTTCCTGAGTCACCGAGAAGGGCGAGCAGGGCGCCAGGGCGATCTGGATCTGCGCGCCGTCGCCGCGCTGGTGGTACTGGCCGATCAGGCGCTGGCTGTCGGCCAGGATCACCTCGCCCTGTTGCACCGTCTGCTGCGGCGGCAGGCCACCATCGGCTTCGCCCAGGCTCATGGAGCCACGGGTGAGCATGGCGCGCATGCCCAGTTCGCGCACCGCCTCGACCTGCACGTCGATGGCATTTTCCAGGCCGCCGGGGAACAGGTAATGGTGATCGGCGGCTGTGCTGCAGCCGGACAGCAGCAGTTCGGCCAAGGCCACCTTGCTGGCCAGCGCCAGTTTCTCCGGCGTAAGGCGCGCCCACACCGGGTAGAGCGTCTTCAGCCAGGGGAACAGCGGCTGATTGACCACTGGCGCCCAGGCGCGGGTGAGGGTCTGGTAGAAGTGATGGTGGGTGTTGATCAGGCCCGGCAGCACCACGTGCTCACGGGCATCGAAGGTTTGCTCGCAGGGTGTTGAAGGCTGCTGGCCTTTGCTGAGCACTTCGGCGATGCGGCCATCCGCGATCACCAGGCCGCCGGAAGCGTCCAGGTCGTTGGCGGTGAAGATGGCAAGAGGGTTCTTGATCCAGATACGGGTAGCTGCCATGAGCAGGCTCCTCTGAGGTTGATGTCAGGTAAGCCAGCTCAGTGTTGACCCTGTCTGCTGATCCAGGTGCGTCGGAAATGACGTGCGGGGAAGATAGCTGACTCTGGAGTCAGGGGCAACAAGCCTGTTGCGGCTGAAGCCCCTCCTACAGGATGTGCGTCGCCTGTTGTAGGAGCGGCTTCAGCCGCGATTCATGGGCGAATCAATGCCCCGGCTGCCATGGCTGGCCCAGCGATACCGGCGCATACAGCCGGGTCTTGATCGCATCACGCGAGAGCAGCACCAGCACCACAATGGTGGCCACATACGGCAGCATGGCCAGCAGGTTCGAGGGGATCGACAGGCCGATACCCTGCGCCACCAGATGGAGGATGCTGGCCAGGCCGAACAGGTAGGCGCCGAGCAGCACGCGCAAGACGCGCCAACTGGCGAACACCACCAGCGCCAGGGCGATCCAGCCGCGCCCGGCGGTCATGTTTTCCGCCCACATAGGTGTGTACGCCAGCGACAGGTAGCCACCGGCCAGGCCGGCCATGGCGCCGCCGAACAATACTGCCAGGGTGCGCACGCGCAGCACCGGCAGGCCCATGGCGTTGGCGGCGTCCGGGTTCTCGCCGACGGCCTGGATGATCAGGCCGATACGGCTTTTCAGCAGCACCCAGGCGACCAGGGCGAAGAGGGCGAAGGACAGGTAGATCAGCACATCCTGGGCGAACAGCATGCGCCCGATCAGCGGGATGTCAGACAGCAGCGGAATGACGATGGGCTCGAAACCGGACAGCGGCTTGCCGACCCAGGCGGCGCCAACGAAGGTGGAAAGACCCACGCCGAAGATGGTCAGGGCCAGGCCGGTGGCCACCTGGTTGGCGTTGAAGCCCAGTGCCACGGCGGCGAACAGCAGCGACAGCAGCATGCCGGCGGCAATCGCCAGCAACACGCCAAGCCACAGGCTGCCGGTGCTGAAGGCGACGATGAAACCGATCACCGCGCCGAACAGCATCATGCCTTCCTGGCCGAGGTTGAGCACGCCGCTCCTCTCGCACACCAGCTCGCCGAGGGCCACCAGTAGCAGTGGCGTGCCGGTGCGCACCATGGCGTAGAAAATATTGGTCAACAGATCGAGATCCATGGGGATTTCCTATGCGTATAGCTTTGTAGGCGGGAGGGGAGACGACCAGTTCTTGCTCGCGATCAGTGTCGGCAGGGATCGCGAGCAAGCTCGCTCCTACAGGTTCTTTGTCAGGCCATGGCCTCGGTGTTGTTTTTGGTGTTGCGCTTCGCCCATTTCCACTTCAGCCGTGGCCGGTAGAGGATCAGCACGTCGCAGGCCAGCAGGTAGAACAGCATCATCCCCTGGAACAGTTGGGTGATCGCCTGCGGCAGGTTGAGGTTCATCTGCGCGTTCTCGCCGCCCAGGTAGAGCAGTGCCATCAGCAGGCTGGCAAACAGAATGCCGAGCGGATTGAGGCGGCCGAGAAAGGCCACGGTGATCGCTGCATAGCCGTAGCCGGGCGAGACCTGCGGCACCAGTTGGCCAATCGGCCCGGCCACTTCGCCTACACCCGCCATACCGGCCAGTGCGCCGCTGACCAGCAGGGCGAACCACACCAGACGCTTCTCGCGAAAGCCGACGAAACCGGCGGCGCGGCTGTCCAGGCCGAGCACCTTGATCTGGAAGCCGAGAAAGCTCTTGTGCAGCAGCATCCACACCGCCACCAGGGCCAGCAGCGCCAGGTACAGGCCGCCATGCAGGCGCCCATCCTCGCTGACCAGTGGCAGGCGGCTGGCATCGCCGAACATCGCCGACTCGGGGAAGTTGAAGCCGGCCGGGTCTTTCAGCGGCCCATGCACGAAGAACAGCAGCAGGTTCAACGCGATGTAGTTGAGCATGATGCTGGTGAGGATTTCGTTGGCGTTGAACTGCGTGCGCAGCCAGGCGGTAAGCCCGGCCCAGGCTGCGCCTGCGCAGGTGCCGGCCAGCACCACCCAGGCCAGTGCCCAGCGGCTGTCCCAGTCGATCAGTTGCAGGGCCATGGCGCTGCCGGCGAGGGCGCCGATCAGCAGTTGGCCTTCGGCGCCGATGTTCCAGATGCGCGCCTGGTAGGCCACTGCCAGGCCGAGGGCGCAAAGTAGGATCGGCAGCGCCTTGACCAGCAGTTCGGACACGCCGTACCAATCGCTGACCGGGGCGATCAGCAGGGTGTGCAGGGTTTCCAGCGGGTCATGGCCGAGCAGGGTGAACAGCAGTACGCCGCTCACCAGCGTCAGTACGGCGGCCAACAGCGGCGACAGCCAGAGCATGGGGCGCGACTCCTGGCCGCGCGGTTCCAGGGATAACAGCATGACGGGCTCCGTCAGCAGGCCGCAGCGGCGGCGGGTTGATCGAATTCACCGGCCATCCAGCGGCCGACTTCCACGGTGGATACCTGCGCCGTCTCGGCCAGCGGCGACAGGCGCCCGCTGCACAGCGCGCCGATGCGGTCGCTGATCTGGAACAGCTCGTCGAGGTCTTCGGAGATCACCAGGATCGCCGCGCCGGCATCACGCAGGGCGATCAGCGCACGGTGGATGGCCGCAGCGGCGCCGACGTCCACACCCCAGGTCGGGTGCGCGGCCACCAGCAGTTTCGGGTTCTGCAGAATCTCGCGGCCAAGGATAAATTTCTGCAGATTGCCGCCGGACAGGCTGCGCGCCGCCGTGTCGGCATCCGGCGTTTTCACCGCGAAGCGGCGAATGATCTCTTCAGCCAGCGCGCGTACCTTGCCGCGCTGCACCAGGCCGCCCTTGACCAGTCCCTGACTGAAGGCAGTGAGCAGGGCGTTGTCCACCAGGCTCATCTCCGGCACGGCGCCATGGCCGAGGCGTTCGGCGGGGACGAAGGCCAGGCCCAGCCCGCGCCGTGCATCGGGGTGCAGATTGGCCACCGGCGTGGCATCTATGCTGACCCGCTCGCGTTCGCCACGCGGTAGGCGGGTTTCGCCGCTGAGCAGGGCGAGCAATTCGTCCTGGCCATTGCCGGCTACGCCAGCGATGCCGACGATCTCGCCGCTGCGCACCTCCAGGCGAAGGCGTTCGAGCGAGCAGCCGAACGGATCGGGGTTGTGCCAACTGAGGTCATCTACACGCAGCCGTGGCAGGCCGCCGCTGACTTTCGGGTAACTGCTTTCCAGCCCCTCGGCATCGCCAACCATCAGCCGCGCCAGCTCCAGGTCGCTGCACTCGGCCGGCACGCAATGGCCGGACACGCGCCCGCCTCGCAGTACCGTGGCGCTCTGGCACAGCGCGCGCACCTCGCCGAGCTTGTGGCTGATAAAGAGGATGCTGCAGCCCTCGGCGGCCAGCCGGCGCAGGGTGACGAACAGTTCGTCGGCCTCCTGCGGGGTGAGCACCGAGGTCGGTTCGTCGAGGATCAGCAGTTGGATGTCCTGCATCAGGCAACGGACGATTTCCACGCGCTGGCGCTCACCGATGGACAGGCTATGCACCAGGCGCGTCGGCTCCAGCGCCATGCCGTAGCGCTGCGACACCTCGCGAATTTTCGGCTCCAGTTGCTTCGGCGTACCGGCGCCCGCGCCCATGGCCAGGGCGATGTTCTCGGCGACGGTCAGGGTCTCGAACAAGGAGAAATGCTGGAACACCATGCCGATACCCAGGCCGCGCGCCATGGCCGGATCGCGCATCTTCAAGGCCTGGCCCTGCCAGCGAATCTCGCCGCTGCTGGGCTGAGTGACGCCGTAGATGATCTTCATCAGCGTGCTCTTGCCGGCGCCGTTCTCGCCAAGCAGGGCGCGGATCTCACCGGGGGCGATGGTCAGGTCGATACGGTCGTTGGCCAGACAGCCGGGGTATTGCTTGCTGATGGCTGTCAGCTGCAGGCGTGGAGAAGCGGGTGGGGCGGACATGGGAAGCGCTCATGAACATGACTGAGCGGGGATAAAGCAAAAACTTGGCCAGTGAGTCAGAAAATCCATTTTATGGGCTCTCGCCTATGGCCGAGCGCACTGCAATGCCTGCCATTGGTGCGCGTCTCTCCGTGCGCTGCGCACAATGCACCGTATTCGCGCGTGCGCGGCTTTAAGCACCTCCCACAAACAGCTGCTGCTCTTGTGGGAGGGGCTTTAGCCGCGACCGTTGCCCGGATGTAATCCGGGGGGCACCAGAAATCACTACTTGTGGCTACCAGGGCTAGCTTCTGCGAGCAGCCCGGTTTGAGCGTTTTTACCAGGGCAAAGGATTGCCCTCGAAGTCCTGATAACTCAGGCCTGGCCGGCCGACGGCAGCACTGACCTGTTCGACCATGCCCTTGCAACTGCTGTCGATATCCAGCGGGGCGTCGGCGCCGCCCATGTCGGTGCGTACCCAGCCCGGATGCATCAGCACTACGCCGAGTTTTGGGTTGTCCTGAGTGCGCACGAAGCACTGCACGAGGTGGTTGAGTGCGGCCTTGCTGGCGCCATATAGCGGCATGCCCAGGCCAGCACCCGCCTCGATGCTGCCGAGGATCGAGCTCATGAACACGATCAGCCCGTGCCCGGCGGCCAGGTTCGGCAGCAGGCGCTCGGCCACGCGCAGCGGGGCGACGGCGTTGGTCAGGAACAGCTGACCCATTTCCTCGGCGCTGGCCTGTGCAGTGCTGTGGTGCTCGGGGCCGGCGACCCCGGCATTGACGAAGATGACGTCGAACTGCTGGTCGCTCAGGCGGTTGGCCAACTGCTCGAGGCTGTCCGGATCGGTCATCTCCAGTTGCTCTACGCGCACGCCGGGCAGTGCCTGCAGCGGCGCTTGTTGCGCGGCGCTGCGCACGGTGGCGGTCACGGCCCAGCCCTGGGCGGCGAATTCACCGGCCAGACCAAGGCCGAGGCCACGTGAGGCTCCAATGATCAGGATGGATCGGGAGGCAGTCATGTCAGGCTCCATTACGGATGAGAAAGAAGATCAGCATAGCGAATGCCGATCCGATAAGCCTGGCACGGCAATCCCCTGTAGGAGGCCAGCCCCGGGGCGAAGCTTTTCGAGTGCGTCCAGGCACGATTCGCGGCGGGGCGCCGCTCCTACATTTTTGCTGCAGTGTTATTCCGTCAACCAGGCGCCCTGGCTGCGGCCGTGACCGGTGTCGCGGTCGTAACGGCGTTCATGTTCGACATGCCGTTGCAGCGCGGCATTGGCGCGCCGGTTGGCCTGCTGTTGCAGCTCGGTGCAACTGGGGTATTCAGGTGTCGCCAGCAGCGCCGCGTCGATCTCGGCCGCCGCCGCCTGGCCGATGCGGTAATGGCCCAGCTCATGTTCGCGCAGTGCGCCCAGGTACTGTTCGAAACGCTGGCGCTGCTGTGCGTCGCCGCCACCGAGGCGGGGCAGGGTGATGGTTGCGTTCAACCGGGTGCGGGTGAGGTCGATCTGGCAGCGACCATCACGCTGTTCGCGCCACCAGAAGTTCCATTGCACCTGCCAGCGTGTGTAGGCGTGGTAGATCTGGCCGTTCTGGCGAATCGGTGAGGCCTGGTTGATGGCGCGGCTGAGGGACTCTCCGGACGCTACCTGCAGGTCGTAGTACTGCTTCTGCAACTGCTCTTGTACTTCGGCGTGGGCCGACAGGGCGAGCCACAGCAGCGGCAGCAGGGCAGCGGTCGTTCGCTTCATGGCGCTTTCAGGCTCGCGCGGCCACGGCTGATATCGCCCAGCAACCGTTCCAGCGCGGCGTGCTCTGCCGGCGCGACGGCCAAGTGCAGACTTGCGCCGGTGGCATCGTAATCCTCGCTCTCGATCAGGCTGTCCAGCTCGTTCAGACGCGCCTTGAACAGCGGCAGTTCGGCGAACTGCAAATGACAGGTGAAGGGCTGCCGCAGTACCAGTTCACGGCGCTCGCCAGCCTGCAGGCATTTCGCCGCGCTACCGCCGTAGGCGCGGGCCAGGCCGCCGGTGCCGAGCTGAATGCCACCGTACCAGCGAATCACCAGCACCACCACCTGATCGCAGTCCTGCCCTTCGATGGCGGCGAGTATCGGCCTGCCAGCCGTGCCGCCCGGTTCGCCGTCGTCGTTGAAGCGGTACTGGTTGCCGACCTTCCACGCCCAGCAGTTGTGCGAGGCGGCCAGGTCGCTGTGGCTATCGATAAAGGCTTGCGCCTCGGCCGCGCTGGCAATCGGCGCGGCGAGGGCGATGAAGCGGCTCTTGCGAATCTCCTCGCGGTATTGGCAAGGGCCGAGCAGGGTGAACGCCATCAGGCTTTGGCAGCAGGCGTCAGGCCGCAGCCCTTGAGGATGATCTGCACCAGTTGATCGGAGGCTTGCTCGAAGTCCTGTTTGGTCAGGCGCGAGCTCTGCTTCACGCGGCAGATCTGCGAGGCGAAGTCGGCGTAGTGCTGGGTGCTGCTCCACAGCAGGAAGATCAGGTGGATCGGGTCGACCGGGTCCATCTTGCCAGCGGCGATCCAGCCTTCGAACACGGCGGCACGGCCACGGAACCAGTCCAGGTAGTTCTGGTTGAAGTACTGCGACAGGCAGTCGCCACCGCTGATCACTTCCATGGCGAAGATGCGCGAAGCCTTCGGCTGGCGCCGGGAGAATTCCATCTTGGCGCGGATGTAACGCTCCAGCGCTTCGGCCGGGTCATCGTCGACGGTCAGGTTGTTGAAGGTACTGTCCCAGAGTTCGAGGATGTTACTCAATACCGCCAGATACAGGCCCAGCTTGTTGTTGAAGTAGTAGTGCAGGTTGGCCTTGGGCAGGCCGACGTTCTGCGCGATGGTATTCATGCTGGTGCCCTTGAAGCCGTGCCGGGCGAATTCTTCCTCGGCAGCCTTGATGATGGCTTCTTCGTTCTTCTGGCGAATGCGCCCGGCGGGCTTGTCGTGGGCGCTGTGGGCGGGGACTTCGAAGGTCATGGGGCGATTCCGGGCTGATCTTGGGGCAGAGCGTTTGCACTGATACCCCAGCGCCGCCTGGGTGACAAGCGCAAGTCGTGGAAAAATGGCAGGAAATACCCTCACGCCGGGCTTGTGCACCAGCTTTGTGCGCGGGCGGGCGCCCGTGCACCTGGACGCCTCAGGTTTCCTGCTCTTGTCCAGCCGTGCTCGCGCTGGCTGATTCCAGCGGCAACAGCAGGTTCATCAGGATGGCCGTCAGGCCGCCGCTGGTGATTGCCGAACCGAATACGTTCTGCACCAGCGTGGGCATCTGGCTCAGCAGGTCCGGCTGACTGGAAACGCCGAGGCCGATGCCGAAGCTGGTGGCCATGATCAGCAGGCTGCGCCGGTCCAGTGGCGCCTGGGCGAGAATGCGAATGCCGGCGGTGGCGACCGTGCCGAACATCACCAGGGTAGCGCCGCCCAGCACCGGCTTGGGAATCTGCTGGAGGATGGCGCCGAGCACCGGGAATAGGCCGAGGATCAGCAAGATGGCGCCAATGTAGTAGCCAACGTGGCGGCTGGCCACGCCGGAGAGCTGGATCACCCCGTTGTTCTGGCTGAAGGTGGTGTTGGGAAAGGTGTTGAAAACGGCGGCGATCAGCGAGCTGACGCCATCGCCGAACACCCCGCCCTTGATCCGTTGCAGGTACTGCGGGCCGTTGATCGGCTGTTTCGAGATCATGCAGTTGGCGGTCAGGTCGCCGGTGGTTTCGATGGCGGTGATCAGATAGATCAGCGCCACGGGGACGAAGGCCATCCAGTCGAAGTCGAAACCGTAGCGAAACGGGATCGGCACGCTCACCAGCGGCAATTCGGGTAACGCCTTGGGCACCAGCACACCGCTGAACCAGGCGGCCAGCGAGCCCACCAGCAAGCCGATGACGATGGCCGACAGGCGCAGCCAGGGATTGCTCAGGCGGTTGAGCACGATGATGGTCAGCAGCACCAGGGCGCCCAGAGCCAGGTTGACCGGTGCGCCGAAGTTCTCCGCCTTGGCACCGCCGCCGACATCGGTGATGCCCACCTTGATCAGGCTGACGCCGATGATGGTGATGACGATACCGGTCACCAGCGGCGTGATGACACGTTGCAGACGACCGATGAAGCGGCTCAGCACCATCTCGATGAAGGCGCCGAAGAAGCACACGCCGAAGATCATCGCCAGTATGTCGTCCGGGCTACCGCCGCTTGCCTTGACCATCAAGCCTGCCGCCAGCACGGCGCTGAGGAAGGCGAAGCTGGTGCCCTGCACGCAGATCATCCCGGCACCGATGCCGAACGGGCGGCGCGCCTGGATCAGGGTGCCGACGCCGGACACCATCAGGCCCATACTGATCAGGTAGGGCAACTGTTCGTGCAGGCCGAGCACGCCGCCGATGATCAGGGTGGGGGTGACGATGCCGACGAAGCAGGCCAGTACATGCTGCAGCGCGGCGAAGAAGGCCGGCAACGGCGCAGGGCGGTCGTCCAGGCCGTAGAGCAGTTCGGACGATGTCGGTGATTCGGTGGTCATGGCGAGTTCTCGCAGCAGAGGGCGCTCGCCCTTATGCAAGAAGCTGTCCATGTGATCAGTTTTTTGGAGTTCTGCGCAGCAGCATGCTTTTCATTGGGTACAGATACCTGATCTGCTCGCGTCCGGCAGTCTTGTCATGTCCGCAATGCACCGCGCTGGCTCGGCATGCGCGGCCATGGTGCGGGCTCAGGCTTCGGCCAGGGCGTCGAGAAAACTCTCCAGCACCAGGTGCGCGCGGCGGCCCTTGCGCGTCACCGCTGCCAGGTTGATGTCGTAGTAGCGAGTGGACGCCTTGAGCGCGCGCAGGCGACCCTGCTGCACCCAGGCCTGGGCGTAGTGGTCGGGCAGGTAGCCGATATAACGCCCGGTGAGGATGAGAAAGGCCATGCCCTCGCGGTCCGAGGCGCTGGCAGTGCAATTGAGCGCCTGGTAATGGCTCTGCACCTCGGGCGGCACGCGAAAGGTCGGGGCGATGGCCTCCTGGGCGTTGAGTCTTTCGTCCTCGAGCTGCAGATCATCGACGTAGAACAGCGGGTGGCCGACCGCGCAGTAGAGCAGCGAGCGCTCGTCATAGAGCGCCTGGTATTCCAGACCGGAGAGGGCGCCGACCTGCGGCACCACGCCGATATGCAGGCGACCATCGAGCACGCCCTGTTCCACTTCCGACGGTGGCGTCATGCGGATGTGGATGCGTACGTCCGGCCCCTGCACCTTGAGGCGCGCCAGGGCATTGGTGATGCGCATGTGCGGGATGGTCACCAGGTTGTCGGTCAGGCCTATATTCAGTTCGCCGCGCAGGTGCTGGTGCAGGCCGTTGACCTCGGTGCGAAAGCTCTCCAGCGCCGCCAGCAGTTGCAGGGTGCTCTGGTACACCTCGCGGCCTTCCTCGGTCAGGGCGAAGCCGGCGCGGCCGCGCTGGCAAAGGCGCAGGCCGAGGCGTTGTTCGAGGTCGCTCATCTGCTGACTGATGGCCGAGCGGCCAATCCCCAGGGCACTTTCCGCCGCGGAAAAACCGCCACATTCCACCACGCTGCGAAACAGCTTGAGCAGGCGGATTTCAAAGTCGCTGACCTGGGCCAGCGGATCGGGACGGCGGCTGCTCATTTGTTTAGTAAGCCTTGAACTGAAGATAAGAAGAGTGCTGTTTTACTGACTCTATGCCCGTGGCACCTTTGCTGGCAACTGATTCAATTCCCTTGTAGGAGTGGCTTCAGCCGCGATTGCTGTCGATCTTCGCGGCTAAAGCCCCTCCCACGACACCGTCGAGTGCGAGGCTCCTCCAATGAACATGCCGCAGACCGCAACCCCGTCCCTGGCCAGCCAGCTCAAGCTGGATGCGCACTGGATGCCGTTCTCCGCCAACCGCAACTTCCAGCGCGACCCGCGTCTGATCGTCGGTGCCGAAGGCAGCTGGTTGGTCGATGATCAGGGCCGCAAGATCTACGACAGCCTGTCCGGCCTGTGGACCTGCGGCGCCGGTCACTCGCGCAAGGAAATCCAGGAAGCCGTGGCCAAGCAGCTCGGCACCCTCGACTATTCGCCGGGCTTCCAGTACGGCCATTCGCTGTCGTTCAAGCTGGCCGAGCAGGTCGCCGATCTGATGCCGGGTGAGCTCAGCCATGTGTTCTTCACCAGCTCCGGCTCCGAGTGCGCCGACACCGCGGTGAAGATGGCCAAGGCCTACTGGCGCCTGAAAGGCCAGGCGTCCAAGACTCGCTTCATCGGCCGTGCCCGTGGCTACCACGGCGTCAACATCGCCGGCACTGCCCTTGGCGGTATCGGCGGCAACCGCAAGATGTATGGCCAACTGATGGACGCCGACCACCTGCCGCACACCCTGCAACCGGGCATGGCCTTCACCAAGGGCATGGCCGAGACCGGCGGCGTGGAACTGGCCAACGAACTGCTCAAGCTGATCGAACTGCACGATGCCTCCAACATCGCTGCGGTGATCGTCGAGCCGATGTCCGGCTCGGCCGGTGCCATCGTGCCGCCGGTGGGCTACCTGCAGCGCCTGCGCGAGATCTGTACGCAGCACAACATCCTGCTGATTTTCGACGAAGTGATCACCGGCTTTGGCCGCATGGGCAAGTGGAGCGGCGCGGAGTTCTTCGGCGTCACCCCGGACCTGATGAACGTCGCCAAGCAGATCACCAACGGCGCCATCCCGCTGGGTGCGGTGATCGCCAGCAGTGAGATCTACAACACCTTCATGCAGCAGCCGTCGCCGGAGCACATGATCGAGTTCACCCATGGCTACACTTACTCGGCGCACCCGGTGGCCTGTGCCGCCGGTCTGGCGACGCTGGAGCTGCTCAAGCGCGAGAACCTGATCCAGCAGTCCGCCGAGCTGGCGCCGAAGTTCGAGGCCGCGCTGCATGGCCTGAAGGGCACCAAGCACATCGTCGATATCCGCAACTGTGGCCTGGCTGGCGCCCTGCAGATCGCCCCGCGTGATGGCGACGCGGTGATCCGTCCGTTCGAGGCCGGCATGGCCCTGTGGAAGGCCGGCTTCTACGTGCGCTTCGGTGGCGACACCCTGCAGTTCGGCCCAACCTTCAACGCCAAGATGGAAGACCTCGACCGCGTCTTCAACGCCGTCGGCGACGTGCTGAACAAGCTGGATTAAGAGCGAGCGCACCCATTTCTGTAGGAGCCCGCTTGCGGGCGATGTTGTAAAACGGATCGCCGGCAAGCCGGCTCCTACCCACAATAATTACGTCTAGGAGCTTCCCCATGAGCCATATCCCTCACCTGATCAACGGCGAGCGCGTTGCCGGCAACGGTCGCAGTGCCCCGGTATACAACCCGTCCACCGGCGACTCCACCAGCGCCATCGGCCTGGCTGATCGCGCCACCATGCAACTGGCCATCGACGCCGCCAAGGCCGCCTTCCCGGCCTGGCGCAACACCCCGCCGGCCAAGCGCGCGCAGATCATGTTCCGCTTCAAGCAACTGCTGGAGCAGAACGAGAACGAAATCGCCGCGCTGATCAGCGCTGAGCATGGCAAGACCATTGAGGACGCCGTCGGTGAACTCAAGCGCGGTATCGAGAACGTCGAGTTCGCCTGCGCCGCCCCGGAAATTCTCAAGGGCGAATACAGCCGCAACGTCGGCCCGAACATCGACGCCTGGACCGACCTGCAACCCATTGGTGTCGTGGCAGGCATTACCCCGTTCAACTTCCCGGCCATGGTGCCGCTGTGGATGTACCCGCTGGCCATCGTCTGCGGCAACTGCTTCATCCTCAAACCGTCCGAGCGCGACCCCAGCTCCACCCTGTTCATCGCCGAGCTGCTGAACCAGGCCGGCCTGCCCAAGGGCGTGCTGAACGTGGTCAACGGTGACAAGGACGCGGTCGACGCGCTGATCGAAGCGCCCGAGGTCAAGGCCCTGAGCTTCGTCGGCTCGACCCCCATCGCCGAATACATCTACAGCGAAGGCACCAAGCGCGGCAAACGCGTGCAGGCCCTGGGCGGCGCCAAGAACCACGCCGTGCTGATGCCCGATGCCGACCTGGACAACGCTGTCAGCGCTCTGATGGGTGCGGCCTACGGCTCCTGCGGCGAGCGTTGCATGGCCATCTCCGTGGCCGTGTGCGTGGGCGACCAGATCGCTGACGCGCTGGTGGATAAGATCGTCCCGCAGATCCAGGCGCTGAAAATCGGTGCCGGCACCTCCTGCGGGCTGGACATGGGCCCGCTGGTCACCGCTGCTGCGCGTGACAAGGTCAAGGGCTACATCGACGCCGGGGTCGAGCAGGGCGCCAAGCTGGTGGTCGATGGTCGTGGTCTGGTGGTGCCGGGTAACGAGAACGGCTTCTTCGTCGGCGGCACCCTGTTCGATAAGGTGACCCCGGACATGACCATCTACACCGACGAAATCTTCGGCCCGGTGCTGTGCATTGTTCGCGTCGGCAGTCTGGAAGAGGCCATGCAACTGATCAACGATCACGAGTACGGCAACGGTACCTGCATCTTCACCCGTGACGGTGAAGCGGCGCGCCTGTTCTGCGACGAGATCGAAGTGGGCATGGTCGGCGTCAACGTGCCGCTGCCGGTACCGGTGGCCTACCACAGCTTCGGCGGCTGGAAGCGCTCGCTGTTCGGTGACCTGCACGCCTACGGCCCGGATGGCGTGCGCTTCTACACCCGCAAGAAGGCCATCACCCAGCGCTGGCCGGCACGCAAGAGCCACGAAGCGGCGCAGTTCGCCTTCCCCAGCAATGGCTGAGTGAGCTGCTGCTTTGAATGAAAAGGCCGATCACTAGATCGGCCTTTTTGTTGTCAGGCGGCGCGTTGCTCGTTGCAAGCAGCGCTCCGCTGGAGACGCCGTTCACTGCGCCTGATCGATGGCCTCCTGCAGGCGCTGAGTGTTCGCCGCATTGGCTTGGTCGATCTGTTGCTTGAGCTGCTCCATCTGCTGCTGAGCCTGTTTGGCCTGCTCAGCCTGGAGTGTCGCCGTAGCGGCCGTCTCACCGGCGCCGCAGCCGCCAAGGGTGAGTAACAGGGAAAGGGTGCAGCAATGGCGCAGGTACATCATGGAGTCCTCGGGCAAGCTCGTGCGGTGAGCGATAGATTGGCGCATTTGTGCCGGTTTGTGTGTGCCGGCTGCCGCAAACCGAAAGCGCTGATTCAAGCTCGCTACGCGGCTCGTTGCATATCGTCTATCCACGGCCTCTGGTAAAACAGCCGGCAGGTAGAAAAGGGAGATGCACGATGACCGAGCCATTCATGCTGGATCTACACACATACCTCGAGCGCCTGGGTTACTCGTCGGCGCCGCCACCGACCCTCGACACCCTGCGCGAGCTGCAGGCGCGGCACACCGCCGAGTTCCCCTTCGAAACCCTGGCGAGCATGCTGCGCGTGCCGGTGGAGGTCGAACCCGCCGCGATCCAGGACAAGCTGCTGCGTCAGGGCCGTGGCGGCTACTGCTTCGAACTCAACCGTCTGTACCTGCTGCTGTTGCAGGCGCTGGGCTTCGACGCGCGCGGGCTGACCGGGCGTGTTGTGATGGGCGGGCCGGAGGATGCCCTGCCGGCGCGCACCCATATGCTGGTGCTGGTGACCCTGGGTGGCGTGCGCTACATCACCGACGTCGGCTTCGGCGGCATGGTGCCGACCGGTCCACTGCTGCTCGACAATGAGGCCGAGCAGTCCACACCGCATGAGCCCTATCGCCTGACGCTGGTGGATGGCACCTACACCCTGCGCGCGTTGGTGGCGGGTAGCTGGCGAGCCATGTACGTGTTCGATCTGCAGAAGGTGGCGGATATCGATTACGTGGTGGGTAACTGGTACGTGTGCACCCACCCGGATTCGCCTTTCCGCGGCCAGATGATCGCCGCCCGCACCGGGCCAGACCTGCGCAAGACGCTGAACAATGGCAGCTTCGCCATCCACCGCCTGGGGCAGGCGAGTGAGCGGGTGCAGTTGCAGAGTGTCGATGAGGTGCTGAAGGTTCTGCGCGAGGAGTTTGGGATTCGGGTGCCGGAGCATCCTGAGCGGCGGGAGATCATCGAGCGGTTGATTGTGGGGGCGTGAAGGCAAGGCCGCTGGTATCGCCACGTTCTTGTGGGAGGGGCTTCAGCCACGACCCGAAGCCACCCAAATCTGTAGGAGCGGCTTCAGCTGCGAAAATCTTTCAGCCAACCGAGATTGCTGACGGAACAGCGATCAATTCCCCTCTCCCGCTTGCGGGAGAGGGGCTAGGGGAGAGGGCGCTCTTGGCTTTTGTACTCCGACGCCGCACATTCGTTATCTGAAATTACGGTTTCGCCCTTACGGCGACTCACTTTTTTCAAACGCCAAAAAAGTAAGCAAAAACGCTATGCCCCGCCATCCGGGTCTCGCTGCGCTCGACTTCCCTCACTCCATCATTGCTCCGAGGGCCCGCCGCGGAGGGCCATCCCTGGCCCATCGCGGCTCTCGCGGCATCCATGCCGCTCAACCCTCTACACAACGATTCCGTTCGGCCTTCTGAACGGGGCAATTGGTGCAGGACTGATAGATCGTTGCACCGCAGGATAGGGTGGACAAGCTTCGCGTTGTCCACCCTACTTGCTAGGTGGCGGCTAACGCTTACAGAACCACCAGCCATTTAAGTAGTACAGTTAGCGGTCTAGATCGCGAAAAACTTCATTTCCATTAGCATCGAAGACGACACCATCAACCTGCTCCATTAAAGCCCCTCGCTTAATAAGAGTTTTGATAGCCCTGCTTACTCTAAGAGGCTTTGCGTCAAGTTTTTCTGCAACAATCATGTGGACACCAGGCTTCCACGGCTGTGGTGGCAGTAAATTATGAACAGAAGTCAAGAAATCCTCACTTTCCGTATAGTCGGGTTCAATGTTCTTTATCGGACGTTGGATTTCCCGCCTCCCATCGGTCCAATCGCCTTTGATGCCCCATGCTATTGCAGCAGCATTAGCAATACTTAACATCATTGCATCAGTGAGCCTTGCAGATTTTTTGCGCCCCGTAGTTTGGCTAATCACTGCCCAGCACTCATCCATAAATTTTTCTGTAACTTTCGACAGATCCATTGATATTAGATCTCGATGTTGATAAGAGTAGGTTCCTATAGAGCGAACTGCTGCAATATAAGCCAATACACCCCGCCACGCAGATAAAATTCCCGAATAAGGTCCACGCTTGGATTTTTGCGCCTTTATTATCGATAATTCAGAATAGCGAATCAAAGCCGCTATAACCGGCCATGCATTCATAGGGAATGATTCAGAGTATACGGATTGGTAAGCCTCTGTTGTTCGCAAATGCTTTTGCCTCAGCTTTGATGACCTAACAGGGTTTTTAAGAAGCAAGGCAGTAGATGCTGCAGCAATAGTCAGAGGGGAAAGTATGCGATTCTCAGGCTTCCCTTCGTTCTTATAAAAATTGGTCCGCCGCTCATAGAACCAATCATGCCGGATCAAGATCTCTTCAATGCTACGTTGAATTTTTTCGGTCGCATGGAGTGCGGCTGGCTCGACAGAACTTTGGTTGTTTGTCGCGCGAATAACTTGATCGCGGATCGACTCATCTTGAGAAACAATAACTTTGACGAGGAGGGTTCTTGAATCACTCTCCAACTTCGAAGAGGACGTATAATGTTTATAAATTGACTCTGTTGTTTGGAGCCCGTTAACGATCTGAATGTCTCTAAGCTTTAGAGTCTTCCCTACGATCGACGCACTGGTTGCCAAAATTGTGACACCATTGTTAAGCCACCAAAAATTTGGTGCCGAGATGTCATTGAGTGTATTGTGAATATCAGCGTTTACGAGATTTACTCCAAGGTAAGCTCGCACGTTAGAGTCAAATAGGTATCGCCTTAGATTTCCCTTTTCGTCTTGCACAAACGCACTATAATCTTTCAGTTTGGCAAGTACCACGTAACCTTCCTGACCTGCAGTGAGGCATTCTTGGACTGGTAGATCTAGTGCAAAACTTCGAACTTGGCGATAACGTTCGACCAGCTCGGCTGAACCCAATGCGGTAAAGGTGGATGTCGAGGCACTGAAATAGGAATTCAGCAAGCTTGTTAATTGGTTTGCTCGGGCCTTTATGCTAGTACCAAGTAGATCTACATTACCCCTTGACGCATATACGATATCGAATACAATCGTTGGGCGTAAAAGTGAAAGCTGCTTAAATGCGGTCACAAACAAGTCACGACATTGCTTGATCTTGGCAGAGTACTTGCCGGATAACTCAGAGTTTGTAAGTGATAAATCAAAAATGTCTTGCGTTGTTGCTAATAGTGAGTCAAGGGGGGACTGCTGAAAAGTCTCATGATGCTTACAGGTTATAATATAAACCTGTATTTCTGCTCCGCTTCGAGGCCAGGAAAAGTCCGTAGAATCCGTTAAAAGTCGTCCATTAATTAATATATAGAATCCATCGATCCCCCCATCTAGCGAACCATCAGTCCATCCGAAGTCGATCTCTTCCGTAGAAAGATCATAACTTTTTAATATTTGATCCAATGCAAATCTTTCAAATATATCTCCTATGTCCCCTGGAGTTTTCTCTTGCATCTGCTGCAAAAGAGAATCTATCAGTATAGTGTCATTTCTGGCCATTTCTGAGCTCTTTATTTAAAGAAAATCAAGCATTATATTAATATTCGACAAGCCCCGCCCCCACGCTGGAAAATTAATGCTTGGATGAGGAAGTTATAAGCATCGACACTTTTACTCCTAGGTACCACAACCCACCATTTATTTTCGGATCTGCTGAGATCGAGAATACCGGCAAGAAATAATTTTTCAGAAATTTACCATGCCAACATTTAGTCTGTAGTGTGGGCAACGCGTAGCTTGTCCACCGTTTTATCGGATTCAATAAAGTCTTCAGCGATAACGACCAACGCATTATCCGCATCGATCAAAACAGCGAGGTGTTTGTGCTGGCGGGAGGGGGAGGGCTTGTTGGCCATGGTGCATCCTTGCTAGGGCGATGCACCGACCTTACTGCGAAATGATGGCTCTGCGCCATAGCCCGAAAGGCTATGGCGCTTTGCGTTGGATCAGGCGTTGCAGCTGCTCAGTTGCCAGGTGCCTTTGCCATCAGGTCGAGCAGGTGGCTGTGGAGGCCGCCGTCAGGCGCTCAGGCCAGTGCCGTGCGCTGCCGACCTTCCACGCGGCGTTTCAACGCCGCGCCTTCGACGATCTCCAATCCGCCACCCTGGGCGCGGGCGGAGCGGCCCCAGTCTTCCAGAAGTTCCATGCAGGCATGGTCGATATAGCTGACCCGCGCCAGGCTCAGGTGCAAACGGGTGCCTGGCTCGACGCTGGCCAGCAGTTTGGCCAGTTGTGGCACGCGGAGGAAGGTGGCGGCGCCGCTCATGCGCAGTTCGGCGCTGTTCGGGCCGGTGGGCACCAGTTTCACGCGCAGGCGCGAGGCGCTCCACACCAGTTTCAGCAGGGTCAGGGCGAAGCCCACCAGCACGCCGGTCAGCAGGTCGGTGAAGACGATGCATAGCGCCGTGGCGGCGTAGATGAACACCGGGGCACGGCCGTACTGGCCGAGGTTGCGCATGGCCTTGGGGTCGACCAGTTTGCAGCCGGTGTACACCAGTACCGCACCGAGGCTGGCCACCGGGATGCTCTGCAGCACGGCGGGCAGCAGAGCGACCAGGGCCAGTAGCCAGGCGCCGTGGAGGATGGTCGAGGCACGGCCGCGAGCGCCGGCTTGCACGTTGGCCGAGCTACGTACGATCACGCCGGTCATCGGCAGGGCGCCGACTGCACCGCAGAGCATGTTGCCGATGCCCTGGGCGGACAGTTCGCGGTTGAAGCGCGCACGCGGGCCATCGTGCATGCGATCGACGGCGGCGGCAGACAACAGCGTCTCGGCACTGGCGATAAAGGCCAAGGCTAGGGCGGCGATCAGCAGTTGCGGATCGGCCAGGCTGGCCAGGCCCTGTGGGGTGATCCAGTCGATGGCATCGCCGAGATTGGCCGGCAGCTCGACGCGCTTGACCGGCAGTGTCAGCCACAGGCTGGCAAGAGTGGCGAGCGTCACGCCGACCAGCGCGCCGGGTAGAAAGCGCAGCGGTGCCGGGCGAAAACGCTCCCACAGCCAGATGCTGGCGATGGTGCCGAGGCCCACTGCACCGGCGATCATGGCGTTGCTGCCGAGCAGGCTCAGCGCATCACGCACGGCGCCGGGGAAGGCCAGCAGGTTGTCCAGGCCGGAGGCCTTGGGCGCGGCATCGATCATCACGTGCACCTGCGACAGCACGATAAGGATGCCGATGCCGGCGAGCATGCCGTAGACCACCGCCGGCGCGGTGACGCGAAACCAGCCGCCCAGGCGCAAGGTGCCGGCGACCAGCTGGATCAGTCCGGCCAGCAGCAACACCGGGCCTAGCGCAGCCATGCCGTGAGTACGCACCAGCTCGAACACCAGCACGGCGAGGCCGGCAGCCGGGCCGCTCACCTGTAGTGGCGCGCCGGCGATGAAACCGACCACCAGACCGCCGATGATGCCGGTGATCAGTCCCTTGGCCGGCGGCATGCCGGAGGCGATGGCGATGCCCATGCACAGCGGCAGGGCGACGAGAAAGACCACCACGGACGCCAGCGCGTCCCGTGGCAGTGTGCGAAATACAGTCATGAATATCTCTCCTTGCCCGATCTACGGGCAAAAGCAGCCCATGCCCGCGCCATCCAGGGGCGCAGGCTCAGGGAAATGGGTGGATCAGACGCTGGCGTAGCGCGGTTGCGGGGTAGCGCAGGGCTGCTCGTCGCCATCGAGCGCGAGGAAGTGCCCCGAGGCGGCGTCATAGGCGCGGATGCCGCCACTGTCGATGTCGTAGACCCAGCCATGGATCTGCAATTGGCCGCTGGCCAGACGGGCGGCGACGGAAGGGTGAGTGCGCAGGTGGTCGAGCTGGGCCACTACGTTCTCTTCGGTCAGCACGCCGAGGGTTTCGTGGGCGCTGCCGCAATTGCAGTTGTCCGCCACCACGCTGCGCGCCACCTCGGCGTGGCGCAGCCAGGCGCGCACGGTTGGCATGCCGTCGAGGCTGGCCGGGTTGAGCACGGCCTTCATCGCGCCGCAGTCGGAATGGCCACAGACGATGATGTGCTGCACGCCGAGCGCCAGTACGGCGTACTCGATGGCGGTGGACACGCCGCCGTTCATCTGTCCGTAGGGCGGTACCACGTTACCCACGTTACGGGTGACGAACAGAGTGCCGGGGTCGCTCTGGGTGATCAGCTCCGGCACGATGCGCGAGTCGGCGCAGGTGATGAACATTGCGCTGGGCGACTGCGCCGAGGCCAGACGCTTGAACAGCGCCTGCTGCTGCGGGTAGACCTTCTGGCGGAAACGCCGAAAGCCCTGCAGCAGTTGTTGCAGGGCGGCCTGCGCGTTGTCCTTGGTGACGGGGCGCAGGGTGTTGCCGGTTCGGGAAGCGGTTGAGTTCATCGTTGCATCTCCTGTGATTTTCATCGGTGACGTTCTCGACTGCCAGCCAAACGCCTGTGACCGTTCGGTCACTTCCAGGGCAACGATAAAGATTCTTACTTAATCAAAACTGAACGAGAGGCTCTAAAACGCCACTATGCGGACATTTTCAGGGATGTAGCCTGTGGGGCCAGAGGCATGAGCGAGTAATAGGAGTATCGAGGAGCAGAACGGGTGCCGAGCTGCACGGGTGTGAGCGCCAAGAGGCAGCGCCTGGCGGGCCACCTGCTGATGCAGGTCAGCCCGCTGGGCGAGGGGTGACCATGGGTGTGGCTTAGTGCTCGCCCTTCATCGCGCCACTGAGGCCGAACATCAGCACCAGCAGGTTGGCATCGGGTTTGGCGGCGGGCTGCACTTGCTTGCGCAAAGGCGCGGTGGGGCAGGGCTCTGCGGCGGTGCAGGCTTGCGCTTCCAGCACGCGTGGGCCGGGCTCCTGCCAGGCTGCGGCGGCGATTGCCGTTACGCTGAGGGCGAGGCCCAGGAACAAACCTCGTGCTATTTCTAATTTCATTTTGCTAACCCCTTGAAAGCGCTGCCAAACGCTGTTCGCTAAACCTAGATCACCCATTGCCTTGTCGTCGTCTCATGCGACGAACGGTCTTAGCGCGTAGCTGGCACCAGCCGGGGCTGTGCTGGGACACGGGCCTTGTCGGTTGGTTCAACAATGCTGCGGGTAACGTATCGACGTAACCTTAGGTGCCCGTTAAGGCCCCCTGTAACAGCCGGCCCTGGCAGTTGCAGTCGCCTGCAGCTCTGCTTGCTACCCAGCGCAAAGGTGCAAGGTAGAGCCACTTCCTGGTGGGGGTGATGCGAATGGAGCGAGGTGTTGCGGGAAAAACACTGCCGGCCCTGGGCCGGCAGTCGTTTGTTCAGGCAATAGCCGTGCCGAGGCCTTTGGCACCATCGGCGAAGATCTGGCGATAGCCCTGCAGCAGTTGCTGCCAGTCGGCGTCGGACCAGGGGCTGTGGCGTCGTAGTTGAGGCAGGTCGTGCTGAGCGGCCTGGGCGCGTGTCAGGCGGCGACGGCTTTTCTCCAGATCCAGCAGGGCAACCTGCGGCGTTTCGCCGGCAACGTTAACGAATACATGTTTGGCATACAGGCAACCGTGCTGCCAGCGCCCCAGGTGCATGCGCGCCAGAGTCGCGCCAACAAGTTGCAGCAACTCGGTGTGTACGGCTTCACCACAGGCTTCGCGGCCGCCTTTGGCGTACCAGCTTTCGATGTCCATGAAGCCTTCGAGCTCGGCGGTCACCAGCAGGCCCCGCCAGCCCTGTTGTGGGTCGCGTTCAACGCCGCAGTAGATCAGCTTGGGAACGGGCACGCCGAGTGCGTCCAGGGCCAGCAATGCACTGCGTTCGCGCAGTACGGTCGGGCGTCCCTGTGGGTGCAGCAGGCTGCGGTAGATATGGCCGATCTGTTTCTTGGCGTAGAGCACGCCGGTTTCATCCAGCAGGCGCTGCACGCCACTTTTGCCGCCGCGGCGAGCGTTGGGCTCTTCGACCCAATCACCTTGCTGTTGCCACCAGTATTGGAATACCTGCTGAGGAATCTCGTTTGTACTGCAAAGGGCCATATTTTTGTTCTTCTATTGGAGGTGTGCGCAGCACTCGTCTCGTGAACGGGGACTACGTCGTTCAGGGTTGTAACAAAACATAAGCAAACAACGTTCCCGAGTCCATCGGTAATGTCATCGGATTTTTCGGCCTGTATCGCTTTTCGTCGGGCATAAAAAATTTCCGGGAGAAATTTTTAACGTCGCGTAGCGACGGCCCTCAGGGTGGCCGCCATGGATGGCAGGCCAAAAAAAACCCCGCGACTGGCGCGGGGTTCTTGGTACTGCTAAGGAGCCGGGTGGCTTACATCATGCCGCCCATGCCACCCATACCGCCCATGCCACCCATATCAGGCATGGAAGGAGCCTTGTCGTCAGCCGCTTCGGCAACCATGGCCTCGGTGGTGATCATCAGGCCGCCGATGGAAGCAGCAGCTTGCAGGGCCGAACGGGTGACCTTGGCCGGGTCGAGAATACCCATCTCGATCATGTCGCCGTAGGTGTCGGTCGCGGCGTTGAAGCCGAAGTTGCCCGAACCCTGCTTGACCTTGTCGACCACTACGCTCGGCTCGCCGCCGGCGTTGGCAACGATCTGACGCAGCGGCGCTTCTACAGCGCGACGCAGCAGAGCGATACCGACGTTCTGGTCTTCGTTGTCGCCTTTCAGCTCGTCGATTGCCAGCAGAGCGCGCACCAGGGCCACGCCACCGCCAGGTACCACGCCTTCTTCCACGGCAGCGCGGGTAGCGTGCAGGGCGTCTTCAACGCGGGCTTTCTTCTCTTTCATCTCGACTTCGGTGGCAGCGCCAACCTTGATCACGGCAACACCGCCAGCCAGTTTGGCCAGACGCTCTTGCAGCTTCTCTTTGTCGTAGTCGGAAGAGGTTTCTTCGACCTGCTTGCGGATCTGTGCAACGCGGGCTTCGATGTCGACCTGGGCACCAGCACCATCGATGATGGTGGTGTTGTCCTTGTTCAGCACGACGCGCTTGGCGTTACCCAGGTGCTCCAGAGTGGCGCTTTCCAGGGACAGGCCAACTTCTTCGGAGATCACGGTACCGCCGGTGAGGATGGCGATGTCCTGCAGCATGGCCTTGCGGCGGTCGCCGAAGCCCGGAGCCTTGACGGCAGCGACTTTGACGATGCCACGCATGTTGTTGACGACCAGGGTAGCCAGGGCTTCGCCTTCGACGTCTTCAGCCACGATCAGCAGCGGACGGCCAGCCTTGGCAACGGCTTCCAGCACCGGCAGCAGTTCGCGGATGTTACTGATCTTCTTGTCGACCAGCAGCAGCAGCGGGCCTTCCAGCTCGGCAACCATGGTGTCCGGCTTGTTGATGAAGTACGGCGACAGGTAGCCACGGTCGAACTGCATGCCTTCTACGACGGACAGTTCGTTTTCCAGGCCCGAGCCTTCTTCAACGGTGATGACGCCTTCTTTACCGACCTTTTCCATGGCTTCGGCGATGATGTCACCGATGGAGCTGTCGGAGTTGGCGGAGATGGTGCCGACCTGGGCGATGGCCTTGGTGTCGGTGCACGGCTTGGCCAGTTCTTTCAGTTGGGCAACGATGGCGATGGTGGCCTTGTCGATGCCGCGCTTCAGATCCATCGGGTTCATACCGGCAGCGACGGACTTCAGGCCTTCGTTGACGATGGCTTGAGCCAGAACGGTAGCGGTGGTGGTGCCGTCACCAGCAGCGTCGTTGGCCTTGGACGCAACGTCCTTGACCAGTTGGGCGCCCATGTTTTCGAAGGCGTCTTTCAGTTCGATTTCCTTGGCAACCGACACACCGTCTTTGGTGATGGTCGGGGCGCCGAAGGATTTGGCCAGCACCACGTTACGGCCTTTCGGGCCGAGGGTGGCTTTGACGGCGTCGGCCAGTACGTTGACGCCAATGAGCATTTTCTTGCGGGCGGAATCGCCAAACTTGACTTCTTTAGCAGCCATGTTGATCAGTCCTCAAATTCTTGAAGGTTAAACGGAGATTCGTGGGAATCAGGCTTCGACGACAGCGAGGATTTCGTTCTCGCCCATTACCAGCAGGTCTTCGCCGTCGACTTTGACGGTGTTGCTGCCGGAGTACGGGCCGAATACCACCTTGTCACCGACCTTGACGGCCAGCGGACGGACTTCGCCGTTATCCAGAACCTTACCGGTACCGACGGCAACGACTTCACCCTGGTTCGGCTTCTCGGCGGCCGAACCCGGCAGCACGATGCCGCCTGCGGTTTTGGTCTCTTCTTCGCTGCGACGGATCACGACGCGGTCATGCAGAGGACGAAGCTTCATTGTCGATCTCTCCTAACAATTGAATGGCCAACTTGCCGACTCTTGAATGGTCGGCGGGTTTGTAAAATCCGGCGAGGCCGGGCGCGGCACGCTGGGCGCACCGCGAAAGTCGGACTGCCTCAGCGGGCAGGCACCTTGCGGTGACTGCTACATGTGGGCGAGCAAGGGTATTTCAAGGGGCGGGGATGAAATTTTTTGCGTTTCAGAGGGGGCAGCACTCGCGGTAAGCACCGCAGCCTGACGACTTTGCGTAGGAGCCGGCTTGTCGGCGATCAGCCAGAGAGAGATCGCCGGCAAGCCGGCTCCTACAGGTGCTGTAGGGATCAGTCTCGGCGCTCGTACTCGCCTTCGAGCACGTTGGGGTTGGTCTTGCCGGTGCGGGCGGCCTGGTCATCGAAGAAGGCGCGCTGACGCAGGGCCTGCTCCTCGGCGCGGCGGCGGATCTTGCCCACCAGCAGGCGGCGGGTGAAGGGAAGCAGGCAGAGCACGCCGAAGATGTCGCTGATGAAACCCGGCAGCAGCAGCAGGCCACCGCCGACGGCGATCAGCAGGCCTTCGAGCATTTCCTGCTCGGGCAGCTCACCACGCGAGAGTTTTTCGCGGGCGCGCCAGGCAGTGGCCACCCCGGCGACGCGCAGCAGCACGCTGCCGAGAACCGCGGTACCGATCACCAGCATCAGCGTGGGCAGCACGCCTATGGCGCTGCCGACCTTGATCAGCAGGGCCAGCTCGATGATGGGAAAGAGCAGAAAGAGGAACAGAAACACGCGCATGAGTCGAAGTGTCCTTGGCGGAAGACGGGCTTCCCGTAGAAGTTAAATATGGCGTTTCGCGCTTAATTCAAGCTGAAGACTCGCCATTGGTCGGCCAGCTCTCGGCTCTGGCCAGTTGCACCAGCGCCTGGCGCACGGCGCCGGGATTGCTGCAGGGTGCGGGAAAGGGCAGCCAGTACAGGCTCTGGCCGATGCGCAGATGAAAACCTTCACTGTCGACACCGGCCATCTGCGCGGGTTCGTGTTGCGGCAGGCCGGCCAGTTCGACGTAATGGGCGATGGCGCTGGCGTGGTCGTCGTTCATGTGCTCGACCATGCTCGCTTCGCTGCCGTCCGCCGCGAAAGGATTGGCCAGGGCCACCTGGTCGAGCCAGTGAATGGCGCCGAAGCCGCCGATGAAGCGCCAGCGCACCGGCTCCAGCCGCCAAAAATCGAAATCATGCGCCCGATGGTAGTCGCGCGATTGGGGGAAAAAGCGGTAATAACGCTGTGCGGCCGCTTCGATTTCGTCCTCGTCACGCAACTGTCGTGCTTCGGCGAGCAAAGTGAGGCGGCCGACCGCCTGCACATCCTCTGCGCCACGTTCGCCGACCAATAGCGAACATTTGGCGTCCTGCCCGAGATTATGGGTGTGCTGGGCGATGCGGCTGATCAGGATCAGTGGGCGACCCTCGGCGTCCAGGCAGTAGGGCACCACCGATCCGAAAGGGAAACCCGGCATGGCCTTGGAGTGGGTGCTGAGCACGCCACGGTATTCCTTGAGCAGCAATTCTCGTGCATGCTTGCCGGCTTTAACGCTCACCTATATGGCTCCTCGCAAAGAATCCGTAGGAACCTGTTCACGGTCAGCTGCGCGTCGGCGCTACTGCGTTAAAAACAGGCTCGGAATGCTCATTTACAACTCGTAAAGTCGTGCGCGACTCCGAGCGTTCCTCGCCTGTTTTTGCCTTGTATCGCTCTAGCTCGCAAGACCGCGAACAGATTCCCAATAAACGGACAGACGCCCTAGCATAGCGGTTAGCGGGCATCAGCGGGGTCGGTAAATGCTGCACCTTGAGGGGATAAAGCGATGCAACTGAAAGACAAAGTCATCATCATCACTGGCGGTTGCCAGGGACTGGGCCGCGCCATGGGTGAGTACCTGGCGGCCAAGGGCGCCAAGCTGGCACTGGTCGACCTGAACCAGGAAAAACTCGACGAAGCCGTGGCTGCCTGCAAGGCCGCCGGTGGCGATGCCCGCAGCTACCTGTGCAACGTCGCCGATGAAGAGCAGGTGACCCATATGGTCGCCCAGGTGGCCGATGACTTCGGCGCCATCAACGGTCTGGTCAACAACGCCGGCATCCTGCGCGATGGCCTGACCATCCGCGTGAAAGATGGCGAAATGACCAAGATGAGCCTGGCGCAGTGGCAGGCGGTGATCGATGTCAACCTGACCGGCGTGTTCCTCTGCACCCGTGAAGTGGCGGCGAAGATGATTGAGCTGGGCAACCAGGGCGCCATCGTCAACATTTCCTCGATCTCCCGTGCCGGCAACATGGGCCAGGCCAACTACTCCGCAGCCAAGGCGGGCGTGGCTGCCGACACCGTGGTCTGGGCCAAGGAACTGGCGCGTTACGGCATCCGCGTCGCGGGTGTGGCGCCGGGCTTCATCGAAACCGAAATGACCGGCAGCATGAAGCCGGAAGCGCTGGAGAAGATGACTTCGGGCATTCCGCTCAAGCGCATGGGCAAGCCGGCCGAGATCGCCCATTCGGTGGCCTACATTCTGGAAAACGACTACTACACGGGTCGCATTCTGGAGCTGGACGGCGGCCTGCGTCTGTAATCCGCCAGGCCTGAACGCAAAACGCCCCGACTGGTTCGGGGCGTTTTTGTTTGTGGCGGTGCCGTGTATCGCGAACCCGTAGCCCGGATGTAATCCGGGAATGGTCATATCCCGTAAACCCGCCCCGGATTGCATCCGGGCTACCTGTCTCGATTTCGTCGGGCTTAGTGCGTGCGCGCCACGGCGAAACGGCTCAGCTCGATCAGTGCATCGCGATATTCGCCGGCCGGCAGCACTTCCAGGCAGGCAATGGCGCGTTCGGCGTAGTCGCGGGCGAGTTGTGCGGTGTACTCCAGAGCGCCAGCGGCATCCACGGCGGCGCGGATGCTTTCCAGGTCTTCGATACCGCCTTTCTGAATCGCGCGGCGTACCAAGGCGGCCTGTTCCTCGGTGCCTTCACGCATGGTGTAGATCAGTGGCAGGGTCGGTTTGCCTTCGGCCAGGTCGTCGCCGACGTTCTTGCCCAGCTCGACCGCATCGCCCTTGTAGTCGAGCAGATCGTCGACCAGCTGGAAGGCGATACCCAGGTGGTCGCCGAAGGTACGCAGGGCTTCGCGCTGCGCCTCGTTGGCGCCGGCCAGGGCGGCGGCACTGTGGGTCGAGGCCTCGAACAGCATCGCGGTCTTGCCGCGAATGACTTCCATATAGGTCTCTTCCGTGGTGCTGGCGTCGCGCACCTTGGACAGCTGCAGCACTTCGCCTTCGGCGATCACGCGGGTAGCGTGGGAGAGAATCTTCATCACCGGCATGGAGCCGAGCTCGACCATCATTTCGAACGAGCGTGAATAAAGGAAGTCGCCCACCAGCACGCTCGGTGCGTTGCCCCACTGGGCGTTGGCGGTGCTACGCCCGCGGCGCATGTCGGACATGTCGACCACATCGTCATGCAGCAGGGTGGCGGTGTGCAGAAACTCGATGGTGGCGGCCAGCAGGCGTAGGTCGTCGGCCTGGTAGCCCAGCGCGCGACCGCTGAGCAGCACCAGCAACGGGCGCAGACGTTTGCCACCAGCGGAGATGATATAGTCGCCGATCTTTTCCACCAGCGGCACGCGGGAAACCACCTGTTGGCGAATGATGCCATCGACGGCGGTGAAATCGTCCGCTACCACGCGGTAGAAAGCCTGGGGTTGCATCGGCGACTGGTGCTCCTTTGAGGTTGCGCGGCATGCTAGGTGGCGGGGTAGGGGCTGTCAAGGCAAGCACTGACGCCCCTTGCGAAGCGTTCGGCGCTTGCGTACAATCGCGCACCCTGAACTTCCCCCTGGGCATTTCCCTGCCTTACGCAATTGCAAGGGTGTCACTTCCGGCCCCAAGCAGCCATGCCAGCCAATAACGACTTTTCTAAAGCGCTGGGTGAGCAGGATCAACGGAGATTTACCATGTACGCAGTAATTGTTACTGGTGGCAAGCAATACAAAGTCACCGAAGGCGAATTCCTCAAGATCGAGAAGCTCGAAGTCGCTACCGGCGAAGCCGTGACTTTCGATCGCGTTCTGCTGATCGGCAATGGCGACGACGTTCAGATCGGCGCTCCGGTCGTAGACGGCGCTAAAGTGGTTGCCGAAGTCGTGTCGCAAGGCCGTCACGATAAAGTGCGTATCATCAAGTTCCGCCGTCGTAAGCACCACATGAAGCGTCAGGGCCACCGTCAGTGGTTCACTGAGATCAAAATCACCGGTATCCAGGCCTGATTCGTCGGCCCCGATCCTTTATAGGAGTATTGACTCATGGCACACAAAAAAGCTGGCGGTTCTACCCGTAACGGCCGCGATTCCGAAAGTAAACGCCTTGGCGTGAAAATGTATGGTGGTCAGGTCATCAAGGCCGGCAACATCATCGTTCGTCAGCGCGGCACCGAGTTCCATGCCGGTTTCGGCGTGGGCATGGGCAAAGACCACACCCTCTTCGCTAAAGTCGAAGGCGTGGTCAAGTTCGAAGTGAAGGGCGCTTTCGGCCGTCGCTACGTGAGCGTCGTTCAGGCCTAATCGCCTACGCGCTGGAAAAGCCCTGTCCGTAGGACGGGGCTTTTTTGTTTCTGTATCCTTGGGTTCTTGCCCGATCACCCGTAACGCCACGCTGTTTGCGTGGGGTCATCCGGCAAGGGCCTTTACGTTGTTCTGTTGACCCGCAGCGCTTGCGGGAGGCGTATCCATGAAATTTGTCGACGAAGTTTCGATTTTTGTAAAAGCCGGTGACGGCGGTAACGGCATGATGGCCTTCCGTCGCGAGAAATTCATCGAGAAGGGCGGCCCCAACGGCGGCGACGGTGGCGACGGCGGCTCGGTATTCCTCGAGGCCGACGCCAACCTCAACACCCTGATCGATTACCGCTATACGCGTAAATTCAACGCGCAGAATGGCGAGAAGGGCGGCAGCACCGATTGCACCGGCGCCAAGGGCGAGGACCTGATCCTGCCGGTACCGGTCGGCACCACGGTGATCGACGTGGCCACCCAGGAAGTGATTGGTGACCTGGTCAAGCCCGGTCAGCGCCTGATGGTCGCTCAGGGCGGCTGGCACGGCCTGGGCAACACCCGCTTCAAGTCCAGTACCAACCGTGCGCCGCGCCAGACCACGCCGGGCAAGCCGGGCGAGTCGCGTGATCTCAAGCTCGAGCTGAAAGTGCTGGCCGACGTCGGTCTGCTCGGTCTGCCCAATGCCGGCAAGAGCACCTTCATTCGCGCCGTTTCCGCGGCCAAGCCGAAGGTCGCCGATTACCCCTTCACCACCCTGGTGCCAAACCTGGGCGTGGTCAGCGTCGATCGCTTCAAGAGCTTCGTCGTTGCCGACATCCCGGGGCTGATCGAAGGCGCTTCGGACGGTGCCGGCCTGGGTATTCGCTTCCTCAAGCACTTGGCGCGTACCCGCCTGCTGCTGCACCTGGTGGACATGGCGCCGCTGGACGAGAGCGATCCGGCCGAGGCTGCGCAGGTGATCATCGACGAGCTGGGCCGTTTCAGCCCGGCGTTGGCCGAGCGCGATCGCTGGCTGGTGCTGAACAAGATGGACCAGGTGCCCGAGGACGAGCGTGAGGCGCGCAAGGCCGATATCGTTGCCCGTCTGAACTGGCAGGGCCCCGTTTACGTGGTCTCGGCCATCAGCCGCGACGGCACCGAGCGCATCAGCCGCGACATCATGCATTACCTGGAAGTGCGTGCCGAGCGCATCGCCGAGGACCCGGTATTCGCCGAGGAGCTGGCCGAGCTGGATCAGCGCATCGAAGACGAGGCGCGTGCCCGTCTGCAGGCGCTGGACGATCAGCGTGCGTTGCGTAAATCCGGTGTGCGCAGTGTCGACGATATCGACGAGGACGATGACTTCCTCGACGAAGAAGACGACGATGGCCCGGAAATCATTTACGTCCGGGATTAAGCAAATTTCCAACGCCGCTTAATTGCGGCGTTTTTGTAGGTGGGGTGGACCCCATCACTTTCTGGCTAAGGTTGGAAGATCATGCGTGACAAGGTGACCGGCGCGCGGCGCTGGGTGGTGAAGATCGGCAGCGCGCTGCTGACTGCCGACGGGCGTGGCCTGGATCGTGCGGCCATGGCGGTGTGGGTCAAGCAGATGGTCGCGCTGCGTGAGCAGGGCGTGGAACTGGTGCTGGTATCTTCCGGCGCGGTGGCAGCCGGCATGAGCCGCCTGGGCTGGACCAGCCGACCTAGCGCGATGCACGAGCTGCAGGCCGCTGCCGCCATTGGCCAGATGGCCCTGGTGCAGGCCTGGGAGTCGAGCTTTGCCGAGCACAGCCGGCGTACCGCACAGGTGCTGCTGACGCACGACGATCTCTCCGACCGCAAGCGCTATCTCAACGCGCGCAGCACCCTGCGCACCTTGGTGAATCTCGACGTGATCCCGGTGATCAACGAGAACGACACCGTGGTCACCGATGAAATCCGCTTCGGCGACAACGACACCCTGGCCGCGCTGGTGGCCAACCTGGTGGAAGCCGATCTGCTGGTGATCCTCACCGACCGCGACGGCATGTACAACGCCGACCCGCGCCACAACCCCGATGCCGAGCTGATCTTCGAAGCCCGCGCCGATGATCCGGCACTGGATGCCGTGGCAGGTGGCGTCGGTGGTGCGCTGGGCCGTGGCGGCATGCAGACGAAGTTGCGTGCTTCGCGTCTGGCTGCGCGCTCCGGCGCGCATACGGTGATCGTTGGCGGTGCCATCGAGCAGGTATTGGCGCGGCTCAAGGCGGGCGAGCGTCTGGGCACGTTGCTGGCGCCCGAGCGCGGCTTGCTGGCGGCGCGCAAGCAGTGGCTGGCTGGCCACCTGCAGACCCGTGGCACCCTGGTGCTGGACGCCGGTGCGGTGAAGGCGCTGAGCCAGGATCGCAAGAGTCTGCTGCCGGTGGGGGTGAAGGCGGTGCAGGGTAGCTTCCGCCGTGGTGAGATGGTGGTCTGCGTATCGCCTGACGGCCGTGAGATCGCCCGTGGCCTGGTCAACTACAGCGCGCTGGAAGCACAGAAGATCATCGGCCAGCCGTCGGACGCCATCGAGAAGCTGCTGGGCTATGTTGATGAGCCGGAGCTGGTGCACCGCGACAATCTGATCCTCGTCTAAGGAGCATGTATGCGTCTGTTCAAGGGATATGTGCTGAGCCTGCTGATGCTGCCCAGCTTGGCGCTGGCCGAAACCATCGGCGAGGTGTCGACGGTATTCAAATGGGTTGGGCCGAACGACAAGATCGTCGTCGAGGCCTTCGATGACCCCAAGGTATCGGGCGTGACCTGCTACCTGTCGCGTGCCAAGACCGGCGGGGTGAAGGGTGGTCTGGGCCTGGCCGAGGATCGGGCCGAGGCTTCCATTGCCTGCCGCCAGGTCGGTCCCATTGCATTCAAGGGCACGCTCAAGGACGGCGAGGAGGTGTTCAAGGAGCGCACTTCGCTGGTGTTCAAGACCATGCAGGTGGTGCGTTTCTTCGACAGCAAGCGCAACACCCTGGTGTATCTGGTCTACAGCGACCGGGTGATCGAGGGTAGCCCGCAGAATGCGGTGACGGCCATTCCGATCCTGCCTTGGGGTCAGCCGTAACCCGATCAACACCTATAAAAAAACCGCCCCGAAGGGCGGTTTTTTGTGCGTGACGATCAGGCGCTGGGGATGTCGAGCTGCAGGCGCTGATTCGATTGCGTCTGCACTTCGTGGTAGCGCGCGGCGTCGCTGGACAGAACATCGGCCATGGCCGGGAAGATCTCGTCCAGCTTGCTGCGCCAGTCGTCGCTCTTGGCCTGCTCGGGGAAGCAACGGCGAATCAGGTCGAGCATGATCGACACGGTGACCGAGGCACCCGGCGAGGCGCCGAGCAATGCGGCGATGGTACCGTCGGCTGCAGCCACCAGTTCGGTGCCGAACTGCAGCACGCCGCCGTTCTTGCTGTCCTTCTTGATGATCTGCACGCGCTGGCCAGCGACTTCCAGGCGCCAGTCCTCTGCCTTGGCTTCGGGGTAGAAGCCGCGCAGGGTGTTCAGGCGCTGCTCCTCGGACTGCATCACTTCCTTGATCAGGTAGCGGGTCAGGTCCATGTTGTCGCGCGCCACCGCCAGCATCGGGCCGAGGTTGTTGGGGCGTACCGACAGCGGCAGGTCGAGGAACGAGCCGTGCTTGAGGAACTTGGTGGTGAAGCCGGCGTAGGGGCCGAACAGCAGGGATTTTTTGCCATCCACCACGCGGGTATCGAGGTGCGGTACCGACATCGGTGGCGAGCCCACGGCAGCCTGGCTGTAGACCTTGGCCTGGTGCTGCTTGACGATCTCAGGGTTGTCGCAACGCAGCCACTGACCACTCACCGGGAAGCCGCCAAAGCCTTTGCCTTCGGGGATGCCGGACAGTTGCAGAAGCGGCAGTGCGCCGCCGCCAGCGCCGAGGAAGACGAACTTGCTCTTGAGCTTGCGCGTGGCGCCGGAGCGGGTGTCCTTGATGTCCACCAGCCAGCCTTCACCGTCGCGCTTGAGGTCGGTGACCTTCTGGTTGCAGGTGACCTTGGCGTCGGGCTGGGTGGTCAGGTAGGCGAGCATCTGCTCGGTGACCGCACCGAAGTTGACGTCGGTGCCGGCCTGCACACGGGTCATCGCCAGCGGTTCGCTGGCATCGCGGCCCGGGATCAGCAGTGGCGCCCACTCGGCGATGGTGCCACGGTCCTCGGTGTACTCCATCTCGGTGAAGGCGTGATGCTGACGCAGGGCCTCGAAACGCTTTTTGAGGAAGGCGATGCCGCTTTCGCCGCGCACGAAGCTCATGTGCGGGACCGGATTGATGAAGGTCTTCGGCGAGTTGATCGCGCCTTTTTCGATCAGGTAGGCCCAGAACTGCTTGGACTCCTCGAACTGGGCGTTGATGTTCACCGACTTCTTGATGTCGATGCTGCCGTCCGCGCCTTCCGGGGTGTAGTTCAGCTCGCACAGCGCGGCGTGACCGGTGCCGGCGTTGTTCCAGGGGTTGGAGCTTTCCACTGCGCCGGACTCGCGCAGCTCTACCACTTCCAGCGTGATGCCGGGGTTGAGTTCCTTGAGCAGTACGCCCAGGGTCGCGCTCATGATGCCAGCGCCAACCAGCACCACATCTACGCTTTGGTAATCGTTATGCGCCATTAACCTCTCTCCAAGAAAAACTGCACCAGACGGACGGCCGTTCGGCCTTTCAGGGCGATACCGGCAGACTCAGGCGTGATGCCCTGTCGTTCGGCGGGGAGGGTCAAGGCTGGGATTTGCGGACGCAAAACTGTTCATCTGTTCGCCACACTCTTGTGAAGTTTGTAAAAACCGTTTTTTTCACGCTCTTTTGGAGCGGTGAACCTCAAAAGCTCGACTGCCTCGGCGCGCTTTTGCCCGTGCAAATCATGCAATGCATGGCTGCTATCGGCTCTGCATATGGGCTGAAAGCGGCTGACCGGAAGCGGCAGCTCGAAGTGGGCGACTCTCTGGGGCGGGGCGATGACGTTGCATCGGCGAGGTCGTGCGGCCCGATCAGGAGACGTCCTTATAATCGGGGCGCGATTATAACGGTGAATGAGGGGAAATTGATCGCCCCTGCGTGACTTTTATTCTTCCACCGGTCAGGCCGCCAACGGGCGAGCGGCTGGTGCGTGTGTGACGACCGGGGTGATCCGGGCACTGGCGGGCAAGGGGGAACCCAGCCAGGAGATGCTCGGCTCGCGAACTTCCACCCAGTCAGCCTGGCTCGGGTGTTCCTGCATCTGTCGCAGGGCGCGGCAAATTCCCTCTCCATCGATCAGGGCAAAATGGCGCATCGGGCGAGCACGGCTGAACAGACGGCGCAATAGCATGGTGAAGGCTCCAGCGTGATGACGGGTATCTTTATGCCAGGGCGTGGTGACAGGCTGATGACAGGAACCGCAACGCTGTGCTGACGGTCCTATGCTGCACCACTGTCGGCCTCAGGCCGCGCTGGGTATACTGCCGGCCACTTTTACCTCACTCGGAGAGATGAGCATGCTGCACCGTGCGTTGATCGCCTTGCTTGCTGCCGCCAGCCTGACTCTGGCCGGTTGCGCCCTCAGCCCTCAGCAACTCACCCCGCAACCCAAGCTCACCAGCTCATTGACTCCCGTGGGTCAGGGCCAGCCGGTGGTGGTGCGCGTGGTTGATGGCCGTCCTTCGCCTGTGCTTGGCACCCGCGGTGGTCTGTATCCGGAAACCAGTTCCATCAGCGTCAGCCCCGAGTATGTGCTGCCCAAGCTGCAGGCTGAGGCCGAGGCTGCTGTGCGTCTGCTCGGCTTCACCCCGTCGGCCAACGCCTACAACGCGCCGCAACTGACCATCACCCTGGCGGAACTGAAGTATCAGTCGCCTAAAGAGGGTATGTATGTCACCGAGGCAGATATCTCCGCTTCCATTCGCGCTGACGTGCAGGGCGGTAGCCGCCGCTACACCGGCCGCTACGGCGCTTCGCTGAATCAGCGTTTCGGCAGCGCACCGAACCAGCAGACCAACACCAAGCTGGTGGGTGATGTGCTCAGCGACGCGCTGACCCGTGCGTTCAAGGACCCGACCATTGGCCAGGTTCTACTGCAGTAATTTCTAGCGTCACCACGAAAAACGCCCCGCATTGCGGGGCGTTTTCATTTGTCCTGGGTTTTCATGCCGCTTCGGCGTAGAACTCCGGCAGGCTCATGCCGGTGCGGTTGTCGATGTCCGGCAGGTCGTAATGCTCGTGGCCGCCAAGGGCGCAGTACACCAGCCAATGCTGGTCCTGTACATTGAAGGAGAGTTCGTCGACCACGGCGTCCACTTCATCCAGCGAGTCGATCAGGTAATCGCGATCCAGCGGTTGTGAATTAAGCATGGCAGGTCCTCCAGGGACGTTGAGGTTTGGCTCCAGCAACAGTCGTGACTGTTTGGTCACTATTGGAGATACAAACCCTAGGCCAGGCATATGACAGTTTTCAGACGATTTCGGGATAGCAGGCTGCGTTCGTCGGAAACGAACCTTATAAAAGCGCTAGTTCAGTACACTGCGCGACGACTTTTTGAGGGTCGAGACGCACCGTTTCTCGGCCGAAATCCCCATTCTGGTGCGGTGGCGGGGTTGCTGCACCATGCTGTTCTCGAGGTGTTGCATGTCGCTGCAGATGTTGTGGTCGCTGTTCCTCGCCCATCCGGCCGGAGCGGTGAATTCGTTGGCGTTGTTCTTCGCGTTAGCGGGAGCCTGGCTGTGTCTGATGACCCGCTTGCGTGAGCAGCGCGGTATGGCGCGCGTGCTGGCTCAGGGTGAGCTGGACGAAAGCGAAGCACAGGATGAGCGCACTGTGCGCATCAACCGCTTCTTCTACCGTTTCGGGGCCATATGCCTGGGCGCAGCCCTGCTGCTGTCCTGGCTCAGCACGCGGCTTTGATGCCTGAGCGATAAACGAGAACGGCAGCCTGATGGCTGCCGTTTTCGTTTGTAGCGCGGGCTTCTTACAGAGGCAGACCCGCCTTGATCCGGTACTGATTGCGCACCGGATTGGCGTACTGCAGGATCAGGAACGGCTTTTCTTCGGCGCTGCAGGCGGCCAGGCGTTTGTTCCACTGCGCTTCGGCCTTGGCCAGTTCCGCGGCATCGAATACGTCGCTTGCTGCTGGCACGTTCAGCTCGGCCTCGCGGCCTTCCCACATGGCGTAGGCCAGGTAGTGCACGGGGAACAGGCGATACTGGCCGAGAATGTGACGATCCATCTCCTGGGCAAGCTGCTTGGTGTCCTCCAGGCCGGCGACAGGCGGACTGAAGTGCAGATGCACGCGCCCTTTGTAACCGGTGATGCCCAGGGCGATGCTGGCGTCGTCTTCGCCCGGCGCCTTGGTATAGCTGCCCGTGGCGGCGCGCACGCAGAGTTCGCGGGCCTTGGCCAGGTCGCAGGGATCGTACTCGTAGCTGATCGACACCGGGATCAGGTTCAGCGAGTCGATGACCTCGGCGAACGGTTCGTCCTTGCGGCTCATGTGGAACATCTTGAGGATGGCCGAGTCGGTACGGTCGTCACCGTCCTTGGCGCGGCCCTCGGCCTGGGCGATCCAGATCGACTCGCCATCTTCGCGAATCGAATGGTTGATATAGGCGGAGAGCAGTTGATAGGCCGCCAGCTTCTCGCGTCGCCCGCTGATCGAGCGGTGCACGATGAAGCTCTTGTTCAGGCGCATCAGGTCGCTGACGAAGGGGCGCTGCAGTAGGTTGTCGCCAATGGCGATACGTGGCGTCTGCAGGCCGGCGTGGTAGACGGCGTAGTTGACGAAGGCCGGGTCCATGACGATATCGCGATGGTTGGCCAGGTACAGGTAGGGTTTGCCCGGTTGCAGGTGTTCCAGGCCGGAGTAGCTGATGCCATCACTGGCATGCTCGATGGTGCGATCGATATAGGGCTCGATCTTTTCCTGCAGCTTGGAGACCGAATCGATGCTGGCGAACTCGCTGCGCAGCCGCGCGGCGATCAGCGGCTTGAGCAGCCAGCCGAGTGGCCCGGCCAGGCGCGGGAAGCGAAAACGGGTGAGGGTGCCGAGAAACGCCGGGTCGGCGAGCAGGCGCGCCAGTACGGGGCGCACTTCTGCATCGGCATAGGGTCGGATGGCATCGAATGCGCCCATCATGCTCTCTTGTTCTAGAACGGCTAAGGTTGAAAGGGGGTCTGCTTAAACAGGGTGAGCAGTAGACCGGCGATTATAACGCCAAGTCACAAGGAGGCCGCGATGCTGGAAAGCGAGACGTATTATTGCCCCTATTGCGGTGAGCCGGCCGAAGCGCTGCTGGATCTGTCGGGTGGTGATCAGTCCTACATCGAAGATTGTCCGGTGTGCTGCCGGCCGATCGAGTTCGAGCTGCGTACGGACGGCACCGAGTGGGAGTTGGACGTTCGCGGGGAGAACGACTGATGCAACGAATCTACGAGCCGGAAAACCTGCTGGAAGGGCAGATGCTGGTGGACATGCTGGCCAGTGAGGGCGTCGAGGCGCACCTGCTCGGTCAGCATCTGGTCGGTGCGGTGGGGGAGTTGCCGGCATGCGGCCTGCTCGGTTTGGTCGTCGCTGATGACTACGCCGAGCAGGCACGGATGCTGATCGCTGAGTACAATGCGGCGCAACCTGTGCCTGGCGATGAGCCAGAGTCCTTTCAGGGCGTGTTGCTCTGTTGACGCGCCCCCTGCCTGTCGAGTCGTTTCATGTGTGGACGTTATGCCCTGTTCCGCTGGTCGCCCGCTTTTGCGGCGTTGCCCGGCTTTCCCGCTGACCAGAAGCCGCACTGGAACCTGGCGCCCAACGGTCAGGTGCTGATGTTGCGTGCTGGCGAGCAAGGGCCGCAGGCGGCTGCGGCACGTTGGGGGCTGACGCCGGCCTGGCTCAAGGATCTGTCCAAGACCCCGGCTCATGCCCGCGCCGAAACCCTGGCCGAGCAGCCGATGTTCCGTGAGCCCTTTCGCCAGCGTCGTGCGCTGCTGCCGGCCAATGGCTTTTATGAGTGGCGCGGGGGCGCGCGCAAGCGGCCTTACTGGATGAGCAACGGTGAGCCGCTGATGTATTTCGCGGCGTTGTGGGAGCTTTATCCGGTGGGCGGGCAGGAGTACCTGAGCGTGGCGCTGATCACTCAGGAGGCTGCCACGCTGCGGCGGCCCTTGATTCTCGGTGAGCACGAACAGGCGTTGTGGTTGAGCAACGACACGCCGTCCGAGCAACTGGCAGCGCTACTGCTTAAGCCGCAGATGGCGCTGCGTGAGCGCGCGCTGGCAACGCTGGTCAACGATCCGCAGCTGGATGCGCCGGAGTGCCTCACTCCGGCTTGAGCCTGCGCAGGGTGTCGAGGGGCTGCCCCGGCTGAACACGCGGTGCACCCTACCTGATGAAGTCCCTTACACCTTGAACTGGTTGATCAGTCTGCGTTGCTGTTCGGCCAGCTTGGTCAGTTGGGCGCTGGCCTGGCTGGCTTCGTCGGCACCGCTGGCCACCTCGTTGGCGACCTGGCCGATATTGGTGACGTTGCGGTTGATGTCTTCGGCTACCGCACTCTGTTGCTCGGCTGCGCTGGCGATCTGCGTGTTCATGTCATTGATCACCGACACCGCCTGGGTGATGGACTCCAGCGATTGAGCGGCCTGGTTGGCGTGCTCCACGCTGTCGTCGGTCTTGCTCTGGCTCTGCTCCATCACCTTGACCACTTCGCGGGTGCCCTGCTGCAACTGCTGGATCATGTTCTGGATTTCTTCGGTGGCTTGCTGGGTCTTCTGTGCCAGGTTGCGTACCTCGTCGGCGACCACGGCAAAACCTCGACCTTGTTCGCCAGCGCGGGCTGCCTCGATGGCGGCATTGAGGGCGAGCAGGTTGGTCTGCTCGGCAATGCCGCGTATGGCGACGAGGATGGCGTTGATGTTCTCGCTGTCCTTGGCCAGGTTCTGCACCACGCCCACGGCGCGGCCGATTTCGCTGGCCAGGGCGGCGATGGCGGTGGAGGTTTCCTGCACCACCTGCTTGCCCTGATTGGCCGCGCGGTCGGCGTGGTTGGCCGCCTCGGCAGCATGAGTGGCGTTGCGCGCGACGTCCTGCGCGGTGGCCGTCATCTCGTGTACCGCCGTGGCCACCAGTTCGATCTCGGCCAGTTGCTTCTGCACGCCCTGGTTGGTGCGGATGGCGATGTCGGCAGTGTGCTCGGAGGAGTCGCTGACCTGCTGCACCGAGGTCACCACGGAGGCGATCATCGTCTGCAGTTTGGCCAGGAAGGCATTGAAGCCTTGAGCGATCTGTCCCAGCTCGTCCGTACGGTCGACCTGTAGGCGCACGGTCAGGTCGCCGTCGCCCTTGGCAATGTCATCGAGCATGCCGACCATCTGCCGCAGTGGGCGGGCGATGCCGTAGCCGACGAACCAGATCACCAGCAGACCCAGGCCGGCGATCAGCAAGCCCACCAGTGTCATGCCCAGGGTGTCGCCGTCGCGTTGGGTGACGAGCTCAGCCTGCAGTTGGCGCAGGTCTGCCATCACGGTATCCAGCGGCAGTACCAGCATCAGCACCCAGCGAGCGTCGGTCTGGCCGATGGTGAAGCTGAGAAATAGCTCGATATGGCTGTCGGCGGGATCGTCCTCGACATGCACGTCGTACTTCGGCATGCCGGGCTGCAGGCTGCTCAGGTTGGCCAGTTCGTTGGCGTCGAGCAGCTCGGTAGCGGGCTCGCCGAGCTTTTCCGGTGCCTGGGTCGAAGCGACGATACGGCCATTGCTGGCGATCAGGGCGATCTCGCCAGCGCCGCCATAGAGCTGGGCGTCGGCCTTGACCAACAGTTCCTGGATGAAATTGACCGCCAGATCAGCCCCGGCGATACCAAGAAACTCGCCGTTGACCAGAATTGGCGAGGTGAAGGAGGCGAGCATGGTCATCTTGCCGCCGACGTCGTAGGGGGCTGGATCAATCACGCAGGGGCGTTTGCGTTCCTTGGGGCACAGGTAGTACTCGCCCGCGCGCACGCCGGTCGGCAGCAACTCCTCGCTCTCGGTCGAGCCGATGGCGTCGACGCCGAGGCTGCCATCGGCATTGCGGTACCACCAGGTCAGGAAGCGGCCGGTGCCGTCGTAACCATTCTCCTTGCTGCCGGCGTAGATATCGTCGCTGGCGTCGAAGGCATTTGGCTCCCAGCCCAGGTAGCTGCCGAGCAACTTGGGATTCTGCGCCGTGGTTTCACGCACCAGGTTGGCCAGTTCTTCGCGGCTGATGCTGAGCAGTGGGCTGCCGCCGGCATCGGTCATGCCGAGCATGGCGTTGACGCGCGCCAGGTCGGCGGTGATCTGCAGGGGCGCTTCCAGTTCTCGCTGGATTTCGCTGACCTGGGCCTGCGCCAGCGAGGAAAGACGCTGCTCGATGACCTGCTCGAGCAGGACCTGGGTGCGTTGCTGCACCAGGTTCTGGGTTCGTTCGCTGGCGAACAGGGCGTAGAGCACCAATGCCACGACCACTGCCAGCACACTGGCCCCGGCGAGGAATGCGACGGAAAACTGGATCGACTTGAACTTCATGGGAGCTCCCGAGCGCAGTGTGTCCTGTTACGGGCTATCGGCCGTGACAGGGGAAAACCTTAATAGGCTGATGCGGAGCATCTGGCTGCTGTTGCATTTAGCAAAGATGGCGCACGGCTATCGCGCAAGTGACGCGGTTGCTCGTGCCACGGGGGCGGCCTAGCATAGGGCGTCCGATTCAAGGAGAAGGCTCGATGAGCAAGGTTCTATATCTGAGTGGCCTGGCTGCTGCCGTGCTGCTGGCAGGGTGTCAGGCCGTCAATACCACCAGTGGTGGTGCGGTTGGCGTGGAGCGCAAGCAGTACATGTTCAGCATGCTGTCAGCCGACGAAGTCAATCAGATGTACGCGCAGTCCTATCAGCAGACGCTGAGCGAGGCGTCGAGCAAGGGCGTGCTGGACAAGACCAGCAACAACGCCAAACGCCTGCAGGCCGTCGCCGATCGCCTGATTCCGCAGGCGCCGCGCTTTCGTCCGGATGCTGCCAACTGGCAGTGGGAGGTCAATCTGATCAAGAGCCCAGAGCTCAATGCCAACTGCGGGCCAGGCGGCAAGATCATCTTCTACAGCGGCATCATCGAGCAGTTGAAGCTGACTGACGATGAAATCGCCGCGATCATGGGCCACGAAATGGCGCATGCCCTGCGTGAGCACAGCCGTGAAGCGATGTCCAAGGCCTACGGTATTCAGGTGGCCAAACAGGGCGCCAGTGCCCTGCTCGGACTGGGCGAGAGTGGGATGGCCATGGCGGATACGGTGGTGCAGTACAGCCTGACCTTGCCCAACAGCCGCAGTAACGAGAACGAGGCCGACCTGATTGGCCTGGAGCTGGCCGCCCGCGCGGGCTACAACCCGAATGCGGCCATCAGCCTGTGGCAGAAGATGGAGGCCGCCGGTGGTGGTGCACCGCCCGAGTTCATGAGTACCCACCCGTCGTCCAGCAGCCGTATCGCCTCACTGCAGGCGGCGATCCCCAAGGTGATGCCGCTGTACGAGCAGGCCAAGGCCGGGCGTTAATTTGGGGCCAGGAAACGGCGCGGCGTGATGGTTCACGGCGCGCCGTTTGCGTTTCAGGGCAGGGCGGTTTCGGCAAGTGGACGGGTTTGCAGACCCAACTGAGCGCGGAAGCTTTCCATGTCGAACATGGTGCAGATTTCCTGGATTTCGTTGCCGGGGGTGAGCGTCCAGAACGCCATGGCCGAGATGCTCAGCACCTTGTCGCTGGGCGGGTAGCCCAGTGCGGGTTTCTGGATGGTGCCGATCAGGGTGCTCCAGGTCACCACCTTGTAGCCTTCGGCGATGCACTCCTCGACCACCACTTGCAGGTCCGGCATTGCAAGGCGGATGTCCTGCACCATCTGCACGAAGCCGGCGCTGCCAAGCGGCCTGCCAATGAACGAGCTCTTGTAGAGGAAATCGCGGCTGTGCAGTTGTTCAGCCAGCGCCAGGCGCCCCTTGTTCCAGGTCAGGTCGATGTGCTGGCACACCACCTTCTTGCGATCATCCAATGACATGCTGTCCTCCCGGCTGCAGGCCGTCTCCATGTGACGTGGCAGGCACTTTAGCAGCAGGGAGGAGGGGGCTGGGATTGGCCGAAATGCCGGCTCGTTGACGTCAGTGATTCGTCAGATCAGGCCGCTCAGCTTCAGCGCCTGGTAGCCGGCATAGATTGCCAGCGCGGCGAAGGCGCAGGCGGCCAGGCGGCGGATCAGGGTCAGCGGCAGGCGTTCGGCTGCGAAATTGCCCGCCAGGACCACCGGTACGTTGGCGATCAACATACCCAGTGTGGTGCCGACCACCACCAGAATGAAGTGCGGGTACTGCGCGGCCAGCATCACGGTCGCAACCTGGGTCTTGTCGCCCATCTCGGCGAGGAAGAAGGCGATCAGCGTGGTGAGGAAGGGACCGTATTTCTTCAGGCCGGATGCTTCGTCGTCGTCGAGTTTGTCCGGTACCAGGGTCCAGGCCGCCACGGCGACGAAACTGGCAGCGAGAATCCAGCTGAGAGTGGCGGGGGAGAAGAAACCGGCGACCCAGTTACCGACGGCGCCAGCGGCGAAGTGGTTGGCCAGGGTGGCGACGACTATGCCCCAGATGATCGGCCAGGGTTTGCGAAAACGGGCGGCCAGCAGCAGGGCGAGCAACTGGGTCTTGTCACCGATTTCGGCGAGGGCAACGATCAGGGTGGGGACGAACAGCGATTCCAGCATCAGGTTTCCTACAGGGGGCGGGTCGACACGGCTTATGACACGAACGACCTTCCCGCCCCGGGTATAGGTTGTGCGTGTCATAGGTCTTGTCAAACCGCAGGCCTCTCTATGTAGGCCTTGGGTCGTATACGCCATGCTCTGCGGAGCAAGTGTGTTGACGTATACCGGGCGAGCAGGGCGCTCGCGGGAGACTACTCCCCTAGGACGGGCGCAATTGTGCCCAAGCGCCGCGTTGGGAGCAACCCCAATTCAGCGTCGGGCGCTGTAGATGCGGAATCCATCGGCGTCTGCCAGGGTGCGGCAGGGGCCGAGATGACGCTCGATCAGGGGGGGATACTTGAGGAAGCTGTTGGCCACCAGACGCAGCTCGCCACCTTTTATCAAGTGGCGAGCCGCCTGGCTCAGCAGGTTCTCGCTGGCCTGGTAGTCGGTATGCACGCCCTGATGGAACGGCGGGTTGCTGACGATGGCGCTGAGTCCCTCGGGTGCCGATTCGATGCCGGTGCCGGCGATCAGGTTGGCTGGCAGGCCATTGCGCGCGAGGGTCAGGCGGCTGCTTTCCAGGGCGAAGGCGTCGACATCCAGCAGGCTCAGCTCGCTATCTGGGTAACGCTTTTTGAGCACGGCGCCGAGCACGCCGGCGCCGCAACCGAAATCGAGCAGGTGGCCGCTGGGCAGGTCATCCAGATGCTCCAGCAGCAATGCGCTGCCGCGATCCAGGCGGCCATGGGCGAATACGCCGGGCAGGGTAACGATCTCCAGTGCGCCGTCGGCCAACTGCAATGGGTAGCTCTGTGCCAGGGCATGCAGATCGGGTACTGCTGGTGCTTGATCCACCTCGACGCACCAGAGTTGGCAATGTCGCGCGCTGTCGAGCTTGCGCGGCTTGCCATAGGCGGCCAGCTGTTTCGCCGCGCGCTCGATGCCGCCACGTTTTTCTCCGACCAGGTACAGCGGCTTGCCTGCCAGGCGCGAGGCCAGCGCTTGCAGCAGGTAATCGGTCAGCTCGCGTGACTTGGGCAGGAACAGCACAGCGGCGCGGTAGTCGCCTTCCGGCAGGCGTGTGTCGAAGTGGCTGCGACCGGCAAAGCGTGCGGTGAGCAGTGCCTGATCGCCCGCATGCCAGTTCCAGCCATGTGCCTGCGGCAGGGCGCCAAGCAGGTCGTCAGCCGGCAGGCCGGCCAGTAACAGCTCGCCACTGAACAGCTCGGCCTGGCGCAGGAGAACTTCGCTTCGCGGGTCCATGGTGCTTCCTGAAATCTGTGATGCGGAAAAGTAAGAGGTACGGGAGCGATCTCGGCTCGCGAAACCTGGGCATCGCTGCTGCAGCGCAGCGCTGGCCCGTCGCTCCCTAAAAAAGCTGCGCAGCTTACCCGACGACTCGCAGCGGCGCACCGGCGAAGAAACCAGCGGCGTTTTCCACGACCTGGCCGACGATGCGCTGGCGCGCTTCCTGGCTGCCCCAGGCGCTGTGCGGGGTGACGATCAGGCGGGGAACGTCGGCGGCCAGCAGCGGGTTGCCGTCCTTCGGTGGCTCCTGCAGCAGTACGTCGGTTGCAGCGCCGCCCAGATGACCGCTGCGCAGGGCATCGGCCAGTGCCTGTTCGTCGACCAGGCCGCCACGCGCGGTGTTGATCAGGAAGGCGCGCGGTTTCATCAGCGCCAGTTCCTGCGCGCCGATCAGGTTGCGCGTCTGTTCGTTGAGCGGGCAGTGCAGGGTCAGGGCGTCGATCTGCGGCAGCAGTTCGTGTAGCGGCAGGCGATCGGCACGGGGCGGGCGACCGGGCAACTGGCCGAGCAGTACGCGCATGCCGAAGGCTTCGGCCAGGCGTGCAACGGCGCCGCCCAGTTCGCCATGGCCGAGCATGCCCAGGGTCTTGCCTTCGAGTTCGACGATGGGGTGATCGAGCAGGCAGAACTGGCTGGCCTGCTGCCAGTGGCCGGCGGCGATGTCGCGCTGGTAATCGGGCAGGCGCGTGGCCAGGGCCAACAGCAGCATCAGGGTGTGTTGCGCCACCGATGGCGTGCCGTAGCCCTGGCAGTTGCAGACGGTCACCCCATGGGCGCTGGCGGCTTTCAGGTCGATGTTGTTGATGCCGGTAGCGGTTACCAGAACCAGTTTCAACTCTGGGCAGGCAGCGAAGGTGGCGGCGTCCAACGGCACCTTGTTGCTGATGGCGACCTGAGCGCCTTGCAGGCGTTCGGCGACCTGATCCGGACGCGTGTGTGCGTGCAGGGTCAGCTCGGCGAAGGCCTGATGCAGCGGTTGCATGTCGAGGTCGCCAAGGTCGAGGGAGGCGTGGTCGAGAAACACGGCGCGTGGGCTGTTGCTCATCAGCTGTACCTTTTCGCAGGAGGGTCGCAAGAGTAGATTGGCGAGCCTACCAGACCTTCACCGTCGCTGCGGAGCCACCATGTACTGGACCGAATTTCTCACCGTTGCCCTTATTCACCTGCTGGCAGTGGCTAGCCCCGGGCCGGATTTCGCCATCGTCGTGCGCGAAAGCGTCGGCTATGGTCGCCGCGCCGGCTTGTTCACAGCCTTCGGTGTGGGCAGCGGGATTCTGGTCCACGTGACCTATTCACTGCTCGGCATCGGCCTGATCGTGTCGCAGTCCATCGTCCTGTTCAATGCGCTTAAATGGCTGGCGGCAGCTTATCTGCTGTACATCGGCATCAAGGCGCTGCGCGCCCGCCCAGCCGACCCGGCCAGCGCCGAGCTGAACCTGGCAGCAGGCGAGCGCAGCGGCCGTGGTGCTTTCGTCACGGGGTTCATCACCAATGGCCTGAACCCCAAGGCGACGCTGTTCTTCCTGTCGCTGTTCACCGTGGTGATCAACCCGCATACCCCGGTGCTGGTGCAGGCCGGCTATGGCCTGTATCTGGCCTTGGCTACGGCGTTCTGGTTCTGTCTGGTGGCCTGGCTGTTCAGCCAGCAACGTGTGCGCGCCGGCTTTGCCCGCATGGGGCACTGGTTCGACCGGCTGATGGGCGCGGTGCTGGTGGGGATCGGTGTGAAACTGGCGCTGAGCGAAATGCGCTAAACCAAAGAGCCCCGCAACTGCGGGGCTCTTGGGTGATGGGCTGGCTTACAGCAGTTCGATGGCGACTGCCGTGGCTTCGCCGCCGCCGATACACAGCGAGGCGACGCCGCGTTTGCCGCCTTTCTTCTGCAGGGCATTGATCAGGGTGAGGATGATCCGCGAGCCGGTGGAGCCGACCGGATGGCCCTGGGCGCAAGCACCGCCGAAGACGTTGACCTTGGCGTGATCCAGGCCGTGCTCGCGCATGGCGAGCATGGTCACCATGGCGAAGGCTTCGTTGATCTCGAACAGATCGATCTCATCCTTGCTCCAGCCGGTCTTCTTCAGCAGGTTGCCCATGGCGCCGATGGGGGCCAGGGTGAACTCGCTCGGGTCCTGACTCTGGGTCGCATGGGCAACCACCTTGGCCAGCGGCTTGAGACCGCGCTTGGCGGCTTCATCAGCAGTCATCAATAGCAGTGCGCTGGCGCCGTCGGAAATAGAACTGGCGTTGGCGGCGGTGATGGTGCCGTCCTTCTTGAAGGCGGGTTTGAGCGCAGGAATCTTGTCCAGGTTGGCCGTCAGCGGCTGTTCATCATCCTTGACCACCACTTCACCCTTGCGCGAGGTGACGGTGACCGGGACGATCTCCGCGTCCAGCGAGCCGTCCTTGATCGCCGCCTGCGCGCGGCGCAGCGATTCGATGGCATAGGCGTCCATTTCCTCGCGGGTGATGCCGTACTGGTCGGCCGTTTCCTGGGCGAAGGAGCCCATAAGGCGGCCAGTGCGCGCGTCTTCCAGGCCGTCGAGGAACATGTGGTCCTTGATCTCGCCATGGCCCATGCGCAGGCCGGTGCGGGCCTTTTCCAGCACATAGGGCGCGTTGGACATGCTTTCCATGCCGCCGGCGACCATGACCTGGTTGCTACCGGCCTTCAGCGAATCGAAGGCCATCATCACCGCCTTCATGCCCGAGCCGCACAGCTTGTTGATGGTGGTGCAGCCGGTGGCAGATGGCAGGCCGGCATTGAGCGACGCCTGGCGCGCCGGGCCTTGCTTGAGGCCGGCGGGCAGCACGCAGCCCATGATTACTTCCTGCACGTCGGCTGGCTCGATACCGGCGCGCTTGACTGCTTCACGAATGGCAGCAGCACCCAGATCGACGGCCGGCACGCTGGCCAGGCTGCCTTGAAAACCGCCCATGGGAGTGCGGGCGCCGCTGACGATGACGATATCGGACATGGTGTTACCTCTAACGAGAGTTTGGCTTGGTGCAGCCGTTTTCAGAACTGGCTGATTGTCTCGATTCTAGCCTGTGACCAAAAGTGGCCATAGGGTCACGTGGCAAATCATTCTTTGGGCTGATTTAGCGCTGCGTGAGCCGCTCTAGAGTCGCTGCATACCTATTCCTAGCGTGCCTCAAGGTGACTTCATGCTGCAGACCCGACTGATCCCCTCCGCCGAAAACGCTCATGCCTATCCGCTACTGATCAAGCGTCTGCTGCTATCCGGCAGCCGCTATGAGAAGACCCGCGAAATCGTCTATCGCGACAAGCTGCGCTACAGCTATGCCACCTTCAACGAACGTGTCGCCCGTCTGGCCAACGTGCTCAGCGAGGCCGGGGTGAAAGCTGGTGACACCGTGGCAGTGATGGACTGGGACAGCCACCGCTATCTGGAGTGCATGTTCGCCATCCCCATGCTCGGCGCGGTGCTGCACACCATCAACATTCGCCTGTCGCCGGACCAGATCCTCTACACCATGAACCACGCCGAAGACCGCTTCGCGCTGGTCAACAGCGAGTTCGTGCCTCTGTACAACGGTATTGCCGGGCAATTGACCACTGTCGAGAAGACCCTGCTGTTGACCGATGGGGAGGACAAGAAGGCCGACCTGCCGAACCTTGTCGGCGAGTACGAAAGCCTGCTGGCGGCGGCCAGCCCGCATTACGACTTCGCCGACTTCGACGAGAACTCGGTAGCCACTACCTTCTATACCACCGGCACCACCGGCAACCCCAAGGGCGTGTACTTCACTCATCGGCAACTGGTGCTGCACACCCTGTCGATGGCGACCACCATGGGTGGCCTGGACAGCATCCGTCTGCTGGGCAACGACGATGTCTACATGCCCATCACGCCGATGTTCCATGTGCACGCCTGGGGCGTGCCGTACGTGGCCACCATGCTCGGGGTCAAGCAGGTGTACCCGGGGCGCTACGAGCCGGACATGCTCTGCCGGCTGATCAAGGAAGAGAAGGTCAACTTCTCCCACTGCGTACCGACCATCCTGCAAATGGTGCTCAATGCCGAAGGCGCGCAGGGCCATGACTTCGGCGGCATGAAGATGATCATCGGCGGCAGCGCGCTGAACCGTTCGCTGTACGAGGCAGCCAAGGCGCGCGGCATCCAGCTCACCGCCGCCTACGGCATGTCCGAAACCTGTCCGCTGATTTCCTGCGCCTACCTCAATGAGGAGCTGCGCGCCGGCGGCGAGGACGAGCGCACCACCTACCGGATCAAGGCCGGCATTCCGGTGCCGCTGGTGGAGGCGGCGATCATGGATGCGGACGGTAAGCTGCTGCCCAGTGACGGCGAGTCGCAAGGCGAACTGGTGCTGCGCGCGCCCTGGCTGACGCAGGGCTATTTCCGCGAGCCGGAGAAGGGCGAGGAACTGTGGGCCCACGGCTGGCTGCATACCGGCGATGTGGCGACCATCGATGGCATGGGCTTCATCGAGATTCGTGATCGCATCAAGGATGTGATCAAGACCGGCGGCGAGTGGATTTCTTCCCTGGAACTGGAGGACCTGATCAGCCGGCACCCGGCCGTGCGTGAAGTGGCCGTGGTCGGCGTGCCGGACCCGCAGTGGGGTGAACGCCCGTTCGCGCTCCTGGTGCTGCGCGACGAGCACGGGCTGGATGCCAAGGGCCTGAAGGAGCACCTCAAACCCTTCGTCGAGCAGGGCCACATCAACAAGTGGGCGATTCCCACGCAGATCGCGCTTGTTACTGAAATTCCCAAGACCAGTGTCGGCAAACTGGACAAGAAGCGCATCCGCGTGGAAATCGCCCAGTGGCAGGAGGCTGGCAGCGCATTCCTGTCCACGCTGTGAGGTGCGAATTGACTGGGCGGTGAAAGTGACCGCTCAGTCAAACAAGCGTTTGGCTTGCTAATTGCTGTTTCACGTCCATGCTTGGCTAGGGGCAGGGTCTGAAACCTGCGAGCCAGAGTGGCTGGGGGCTGCAAATCACACTTTCGAGGGATCAAGCAGTACCACCTGCTGGCTATAGTCCAAGCATCCATAACAAAAAACACATGGAGTAGCGTCGATGACAACAAAAACAAAACCCTACTGGCGCCTGGCAAAACTGCCGCTGGCCGTCAGCCTCGCTTCCACCCTTGCCGCTCCGGCATTCGGCGTCACTTTCAATATCGGTGAGATCGAAGGGCAGTTCGATTCGTCGCTGTCGGTGGGGGCGAGCTGGTCGACCGCCAAACGGGATCGTGACCTGATCGGTTCGTCCAATGGCGGTACCGGCTTCACCCAGACCGGTGACGACGGCCGCCTGAACTTCAAGCGCGGCGAGACCTTCTCGAAGATCTTCAAGGGTATCCACGATCTTGAACTTAAATACGGCGACACCGGCGTATTCGTGCGCGGCAAGTACTGGTATGACTTCGAACTGAAGGACGAAAGCCGCCTTTTCAAGGACATCAGCGATAGCAACCGCAAGGAGGGAGCACAGTCATCGGGGGCCGAGATTCTCGACGCCTTCATCTACCACAACTACGCGATCGGTGACCAGCCTGGATCGGTACGTCTGGGCAAGCAGGTGGTGAGCTGGGGTGAGAGCACCTTCATCATCAACGGCATCAACGCGATCAACCCGGTCGACGTCGCCGCCTTCCGCCGCCCAGGTGCCGAGGTCAAGGAAGGCCTGATCCCGGTCAATATGCTCTATGTGGCTCAGAGTCTGACCGACCGGTTGTCTGCCGAGGCCTTCTACCAGTTGGAGTGGGACCAGACGGTCGTCGACAACTGCGGTACCTTCTTCGCCGTCGACGTGCTGCAGGATGGTTGTGCCAGCAACTACCATGTGCAGAGCTATCCCGCGGGACTGGCCGGCGCCCTGGGCGCCGTGGGAGCCGCCGGCAGCTCCGAGGGTGTCATGCTGCGCCGTGCCGGAGACAACGATGCGCGCGACAGCGGCCAGTGGGGCGTGGCCCTGCGCTGGCTGGGCGACGAGGCCGAATACGGCCTGTATGCGCTCAACTACCATAGCCGCACGCCGAACGTGAGCTACATCAATGCCGATGCGGCATCCATTGCCGCCATCGCGACTACCGCGGGAGGTCTTCCGGCGGCTTTCCAGACGCCATTCGTTTCCCTGGGCCTGCTGGGAACCGGCAGCTACTTCCTGGACTACCCGGAAGACATCCGCCTGTATGGCGCCAGCTTCTCGACCACCCTGCCCACCGGCACCGCGTGGCAGGGCGAGATCAGCTACCGGCCGAACATGCCGCTGCAGATCAATACAGTCGACACTACCGGCTGGTTGGCCAGCGGCATCGGCGGTGCGCTGGCCGTCGGCAACGTATCGGCGGCGCTGGCCCAGGCCGGGCAGGCGCACCGAGGTTACAACCGCAAGGAAGTCACCCAGTTGCAGACCACCTTCACCCACTTCATCGATCAGGTACTCGGCGCCGAGCGGATGACCCTGGTCGGCGAGATCGGCTACACCCGCATCGGTGGCCTGGAAAGCCTGGACAAGGTACGTTATGGCCGCGATGCGATCTACGGCGGTTACAACGATGCGAGCGCCATCGCCATGAACGGCCGGCATGGCTTCTACACCTCCGGCTCCTGGGGCTACCGGGCGCGTGGCATCCTCGACTACAACAACGTGTTCGCCGGTATCAACCTCAAGCCGAATGTAGCCTGGTCCCATGACGTGGACGGCTATGGGCCGGTGTTCAACGAAGGCGCCAAGGCCATCAGCATCGGACTCGATGCCGAATACCAGAACACCTACACCACCAGCCTCTCCTACACCAACTTCTTCGGCGGCGACTACAACACTTTGGTCGACCGCGACTTCCTGGCCGTCAGCTTCGGCGTGAGCTTCTAAATGCGAACGAGGAATAAGGACACTATGCAGATGAACGTGAAAAAAAACCTGTTGCAATCCGGCGTGCTGACCCTGTCTCTGCTGGCGACCAGCGTGATGGCGGCAGTGTCGCCTGACGAGGCTGCGAAGCTGGGCAACACCCTGACTCCGGTAGGCGCCGAGATGGCAGGCAATGCCGATGGGTCGATCCCAGCCTGGACTGGCGGTCTGCCGGCCAACGCCGGTGCGGTCGATCCGCGTGGCTTTTTGGCCGATCCGTTCGCCAACGAGCAGCCGCTGTTCACCATCACCGCGCAGAACGTCGACCAGTACAAGGACAAGCTGACTCCCGGCCAGCTGGCGATGTTCAAGCGCTACCCGGAAAGCTACAAGATGCCGGTCTACCCGACTCACCGTTCGGCCAGCCTGCCGGCTGCGGTGCTGGAGGCGACCAAGCAGAACGCGGTGAACACCAATATGGTGGAAGGTGGCAACGGCCTGGAGAACTTCCAGACCGCCAACCCCTTCCCGATCCCGCAGAACGGTCTGGAAGTGATCTGGAACCACATCACCCGCTACCGCGGTGGCAGCGTGCGTCGTCTGGTGACCCAGGCGACTCCGCAGGCGAACGGTTCCTACTCGCTGGTCTACTTCCAGGACGAGTTCGTCTTTCGCGATGCGTTGACTGATTACGACTCGAGCAAGTCCAGCAACGTGCTGTTCTACTTCAAACAGCGGGTGACTGCGCCTTCGCGTCTGGCTGGTAACGTACTGTTGGTACACGAGACGCTCGATCAGGTGAAAGAGCCGCGTCTGGCGTGGCTGTACAACGCCGGTCAACGTCGCGTGCGCCGTGCGCCGCAGGTGTCCTACGATGGCCCGGGCACCGCAGCTGACGGCCTGCGTACCTCGGACAACCTCGACATGTACAACGGTGCGCCGGATCGTTACGACTGGAAACTGGAAGGCAAGAAGGAGATCTATATCCCCTACAACGCCTACAAGCTCGATTCGCCCAGCCTGAAGTACTCCGACATCATCAAGGCTGGCCATATCAACCAGGACCTGACTCGTTACGAGCTACACCGTGTATGGCACGTGACTGCGACCCTGAAGTCGGGTGAGCGCCACATCTATGCCAAGCGTGACTTCTACATCGACGAGGACACCTGGCAAGCTGCTTTGATCGACCACTACGATGGCCGTGGCACCCTGTGGCGCGTAGCTGAGGCGCATGCCCAGTACTACTACGACAAGCAAGTGCCGTGGTACACCGTGGAAACCCTTTACGACCTGCTGTCCGGTCGCTACCTGGCCCTGGGTATGAAGAACGAGGAGAAACAAGCCTACGACTTCAACTATAAGGCCTCGGGCAGCGACTTCACCCCGGCGGCTCTGCGTCAGGCTGGCGTTCGCTAAAACCTGCCTCAGGCAACACGATGAAGCCGGCCTTGTGCCGGCTTTTTCGTTACGGACTGTAGCGGGCGCTTCAAATGGCTATTGCAAGTCGCTAGGCTGGGTTCAGATCGAGCCCGCCGATGCATATAGAAGACTTCCAAGAATAGGCCGATGACAGATCTCCCCCGCTTGCCAGGTTTTCCCTACACGCCGGCCACACCGGTGGAAGCGCGTTTCTATCGCCCGCCACTGCCGGCAGGACATATGCCGCGGGCCAGGCTGTGTGAGCGTCTTGAAGAGGGTCTGCAAGGGCGATTGCTGCTGGTCAGTGCGCCAGCAGGTTTTGGCAAAAGCTCACTGGCCATAGAGTTCTGCGAGCGACTACCTAATCACTGGCACAGCCTCTGGCTCGGGCTGAGCGAGCGCGATCATGATCCGGGGCGCTTTCTCGAGCGTCTCCTGAACGGGCTGCAGCAGCTCTACCCTGGCCTCGGCGAGGAAGCGCTCGGGCTGTTGAAGATGCGCCAGCGCCACCAACCCTTCGCATTCGAGCAGTGGCTCGACGGTTTACTTGATGAGCTGACCCAGCAGCTCGATGATGGTCAACCGCTGTTGCTGGTGCTGGACGACTACCATCTGGCGCAGGGGCCGGTGCTGGATCGTTGTCTGCAATTCTTTCTCAACCATTTACCCCCTGGTGTGCTGCTGTTGGTCACCAGCCGTCAGCGGCCTGACTGGCACCTGGCGCGCCTGCGTCTGTCGCGACAGTTGCTGGAGCTCAACGAGCAGGATCTGCGTCTGACGGCTGCCGAGCTCGACGCGCTGTTGGCAAGTCAGGGCGCGCGCCTCGAGAAGGAGCAGGTCAGCGGGATTCTGCAGCGCAGTGAGGGATGGATCGCTGGTTTACGCCTCTGGCTGTTGGCTGTCGAGGAGTTGGCGGAAGCTGGCGAGGCGCTTCAACTGCACGGCGGTGAAGGGCTGATCCGTGAATACCTGCTCGAGGAAGTCATTGAGCGACAGCCCGCCGAAGTGCAACAGTTCCTTTATGACACCGCCTGCATGGAGCGCTTCTGCGCTGAGCTGTGCGATGCGGTTCGTGACAGCCATGACAGTGCCGCGATTATCCGTCATCTGCAGGCCAATCAGGTGTTTCTGGTGCCGCTTGATGAACAGGGGCGCTGGTTTCGCTATCACCACCTGTTCTCCGACCTGCTCAATGCGCGCTCTGCCGACGGACTGAGTCGTTCGCACGGTAGCGCTCATCTGCGCGCCTGTCGCTGGTTCACCGCGCAGGGCATGCTGGATGCCGCCATCGAGCAGGCGCTGCTGGCAGGGCAGGCCGACGTGGCCGCCAGCCTGGTGCAGAACCTGTCCGAGGAGCAGATGCTGGCGGAACAGAACATCGCCATGCTGCTGCGCTGGAAAACCAATCTGCCGGACGATCTGCTGGCCAGCACACCACGACTGATCATGCTCTATGGCTGGGCACTGGCATTGGCCTGCCAGCTGGATGCCGCACAGGAGTTGCTTGATCAGCTCGCACGCTTCCTGCCGGCTGCCGAGCCTGCCACCCAGCGCAGCCTGCTGGCGCAATGGCAGGCGCTCGATGGGGTCATCGCCCGTGGCCGTGGCGATGGTGTGCGTGCCGAACTGCAATGCAGCGAGGCCTTGGCCGGTTTACCGGCGGAGCGTTATGGCCCGCACTTCATGTGCCTGTCGACGTTGTCCAACCTGGCCATGGTGCGTGGCGATCTGTGGCGTGCGCGTGGACTGAACCGCGACGCCCTGGAGCTGGCGCAGCGTATCGACAATCCTCTGCTCGAGGCGCTTGCCCATTACGAGCGCGCCCGCGTACTGCAGGCCCGTGGTGAGGTGCTGCGCGCGCAGGAGGAGGTGCACCAGGGATTGCTGCTGGTGCAGCGTTTGCCGGCACAGCGTAGTTACTCGGTGCGGGCGCGATTGACGATTTATGAGGGCTATCTGCTTAGTTTGCGTCTGCAGCCTCAGGCCGTGGAGCGCTTACGGGTGGGGATTGCCGAAGCCAGGGCTTGCCGCGACGTCGGTGCGTTGATTGGCTATTGCGTGCTGGCCAGCCTGGAAGGGCGTGATGGACGGCCAGCCGAGGCGTTTGCCCTGCTGGGTGAGGCCGAACGCTTGATGCATGTCTGGGATGTGCCGGCGATCTATTACCTGGCGATGATCACGCTGATCAAATGTGAGCTGTGGCTGCGGCAAGGACAGGTCGAGTTGGCTGCCGCCTGGTTGCCTCAGTTGGCGGAAACCTATGGTGAGCAGGGGCGAGCATTGGCGCCGGAGTTTCACCCGCAGCTGGCGTTGCATATCGATCTGCAGCAAGCGGCTCTGGAGCGTTTGCAGGGCGAGCTGGAGCATGCGGAGCGCCGTCTGCGTGCGTTGCTGCAGCGTGCACAGGGGCTGGGCGGTCACTTGGTCGGCCTGGCGGCGCAGGCGCAGCTCGCCCAGTTACTGAAGCAGACCGGGCGAGAGCGAGAGGCACAGCAGCAGCTCGACAGTTGCCTGGATCTCGCGCAGGGCGGTGCGCTGCTGCCTTTCATCGAGCTGTTGCAGCATCAGCCGCGCTGGCTGCGCGAGCGTCTGCAGTTGCGTCCGCCGTGTCCGCTGCGCGAAGCACTGCTCGCGCAGTTGCCAGGCAGTGGGGATTCGGACGAGGAGGTGGTCGTAGAGGCGGGCGGCCTGACGGAAAAACTCAGTGGCCGCGAGTTGGCCGTGCTGCAGTTGATCGCGCGTGGCTGTTCCAATCAGGAGATCAGCGAGCGTCTGTTCATCTCCTTGCACACGGTCAAGACCCACGCCCGTCACATCAACAGCAAACTTGGCGTCGAGCGGCGTACACAGGCGGTGGCGCGGGCCAAGGGCCTCGGTCTACTGCGCTGATCTGGGCGTTGCAGCAGCCGATCAAGACGGTGCTTGGCTCAACCTAGGTTGGGCGGTGTTTGGCTTCTACTCATGCTCTGATCGCGGATACCTACTGCAAGTGTCGAGGTATAGCGCATGTCTGCCAATAGACTGTCTCTGCAACCGCCGTTGGCTGCAGGCTTTGCCCGTTTGGGCTTCGGGTCTCTGCCACTGGAACGCCTGAAATCGCGTTATGGCAATGCTGCTCAGGGTTCTCGCTATGTCGAGATTGACGGCTTCAATGTCCATTACCGTGACGAAGGCAGCCGTGACAAACCGGCGTTGGTACTGATCCACGGCGTGGTCGCTTCGCTGCACACCTGGGACGGGTGGGTGCAGGCTTTCGCCCCGCATTACCGCATCATCCGCTTCGACGTTCTGGGGTTCGGCCTCACTGGTCCGGCGCGCGACGGCGTCTATTCGGTCGAGCGCATGATGCACGTGCTTGGCCAACTGCTCGATTACCTGCAGGTGGACAAGGCGGATATCGCCGGCAACTCCCTTGGTGGCTATATCGCCTGGAACTTCGCCCTGGCTCAGCCGCAGCGCGTCGGCAAGCTGGTGCTGATCGACCCGGCCGGTTATCCCATGCACAAGGTGCCGTGGATGATCGCTGCGGCCGCGCTGCCCGGTGCGACTGTCGCCATGCCGATGTGGATGCCGCGCGCCTTGATCGCCCAGGGCATCAAGGAGGTGTACGGTGAGCCAGGGCGAATCAAACCAGGCGTGGTCGACCGCTACTACGACCTGTCGCGGCGCCCAGGCAACCGCCGCGGCATGATGGATATCTTCCGTGTGCTGTTGAAGGTCAACAAGGAAGAGCTGCACACGACGCCAGAGCGGGTCGCGCTGATCAAAGTGCCAACTCTGCTGATGTGGGGCGATCGCGATCGTTGGATCTCACCCAGGCACGTGCCGTTGTGGCAGCGCGATTTGCCGGGCATTCAGGTCAAGGTCTACCCCGGTGTCGGGCACATTCCCATGGAAGAGATTCCCGAGCAGAGCGCGGCCGATGCAATGAGATTTCTGCTGGGTTGAGTTTGCCCTGGAAAGGCCCAGAGAAAATCCGGGCCACGAAACAAGCCCGGACAGATTCCGTAATGCTGTTCACTTAAGAAACGGTCGAGCTCGATCAGTCCCCTCGCCCCTCCGGGGAGAGGGTTAGGGAGAGGGGGAAACTGGCAGTTTTGCGGTGTTTTCTGCCCTCTCCCCCAGCCCCTCTCCCATAAATGGGAGAGGGGAGCCAAACGTGTGCAACCTTAAGTGAACAGGATTACGGACAGATTCCGGGCTTGTTTGTATTACGTGGCAGGTGCCGCGTTTCAGGCGGCTCCGGCCTGAATCAGCGGGGGACCGTCAAACTCCTCGCGAGTGGCGTACAGCAGATCCAGGTTGTTGTGCTTCCAGGGATGGAAGCCGTCCTTGAAGAAGTCCAGATACGTGCTGATCAGCGGGCGGAACACGCCTTCCTTGCCCCACATCCAGCGGATGCCGTCGCGCCACACGCGCCAGTTCCACAACAGGCCGTCCACTTTGAGCATGTGCGCCAGGCCGCGCGTAGTGTCGAGCACGAAGAAGAAGGTGCCCATGAGCATCGCCCGGCGCAGCAGCTTGCGGCTGCCGCATACCTGGTTGTAAACGTCGAAAGCCACCGCCTTGTGCTCGGTCTCCTCGAGCGCATGCCAACGCCACAGGCGAGCCAAGGCCGGGTGAGCGTCGGCCATGTACGCGTCATTTCTCAGCAAGCCATCTGCCATGATCGCGGTGATGTGTTCCAGCGCCGCGGTCGCGGCCAGCTGGCGTTGTGGTGAGAACTTCTTCTGGGTGTAGCGGATGCGCGTCCGGGCGCGTTTCTCGATGCGCTCGACGTCGTAACCCAGGTCACGCAGGCGCTGGCTGTACTCGAGATGCTCACGGCTGTGATGGCCTTCCTGGCCGATGAAGCCGCGAATCTGTTCATTGAGCACCGGGTCGTCGATGCGGTCGCGGAACTGGCGCACCGAATCGATGAAGAACCGCTCGCCATCGGGAAACAACACCGACATGGCATCGAACAAATGGGTCTTGAAGGCGTCGCCGCCGTTCCAGTGGCGCGGCAGCGGGTTGGGCAGATCGAAATCCATGTGCCTGGGACGAATCTGCAATCCTTCCGGTGTAGTGCTGGCCATGAGAACTCCATTGCGCTATTTGACTGGTTCCCACTATGGGCGTCATGCACCGCTAGGCACAGGTTCGTAACAGCCAAGGTGACAGTCATATCCGGCCAGTGCGTTATTCCAGCAGAAAGTTGGGGCAGCAGCAGGGCAGCGAGCATGGATTCGCTGAGCTAAGGTTCGCAATCGGGAAGGTCATTTACGGCCAGTCGCCAGAACAACGAACTCATGAAACAAACCCTCAACTTCACCGCCGAACTGGTTCCCGTTGCCTACGCCGAGGCATTGCTGGCGCTGGCCGAAGAGCTCGGTCTGGCACGTGCCGAACTGTTTGCCGCCGCGCGCGTACGCCCAGAAGTGCTTGGCAGTCCCAATGCCCGCCTGTCCTTTATCGACTTTCACCATCTGACTCAGGCTGCGCTGGAGCGGTGCGGCGAACCGGCGCTTGGCCTGGTGCTGGGCCAGCGCCTGAACGTCTCTACCCACGGCATTCTTGGCTACGCGGTGCTGTCCAGCGCCAATTTGGGCAAGGCGCTGCAGTTCGCCCTGAAGTACTATCGCGTGCTCGGTCTGTCCTTCGAACTGGAGCTGGTGGAGCAGGGCGAGGACATGGAATTACGCGCCGTCGAGTCCTTCCCCATGGGGCCGCAATCGCGCTTTACCGCCGAAGGCCTGCTGACCAGCATCCATACCATTGCGCGCTTTCTCCTGGGGGAAGAGTTGCAGGGCTTGGCCGTCGGCTTCGCTCATCCTGCACCAGACTACGCCGAGCGCTATGCCGAGGTGTTCGGTGTGGCCGCACAGTTCGAACAGCCCTTTCATTGGCTGCGCTTGCCCCAGCACTACCTGCAACGGCCGATGGCACTGGCCAACCCGGCCACGGTACAGATGTGCGAGCAACAGTGCGAAGCGCTGCTGGCCAGTCTCGATGTGCAGGACGGCCTGCTCACACGGGTGCGACGCCTGTTGTTGGCGCGCCCCGGCGATTTTCCCGACCTGGAAAGCGCCGCCAGCGCCCTGCACACCAGCGGCCGTAGCCTGCGCCGGCACCTGACGCAGATGGGTACCAGCTACCAGCAGGTGCTCGACGACGTGCGCAAGCGCCTGGCCCTGCAGTACCTGACCACCACGCATTTGCCGCTGTATGAAATCGCCCAGTTGCTGGGTTTCAGCGACCCGTCCAACTTCCGCCGTGCATTCCGCAAATGGACCGGTAAACTGCCCGGCGATTACCGCGCTGAGGAATGAGGCGAGGTCTGTATGGATGACTGCAGTTCTCAGGTGTGCAGCGGAATGTCGGCGCGGTGAGATTAAGGTGGCGCCAGGCAGCAGTTGACGCAATGGCGTAGCTGCCTAATAATCGTCAGCAACACGGCCCCTGTCGGTTGATGCGCTCCGGCGCTGAGATTGCTCAGGGGTTTTTTATTGCCTGCGATTTACCAGTCTCTCGCCTTCCAGCCATCGTCCACGCCCATCCGATCCAGCCCAAGATCCAGGTGAGCCAGGTCTGGGAAGTCATTTTCCAGCAACGCTTTCAGTCGAACCCCCCAGCTCGATGAGGGATTGATGATTTTCATCAGATGTTGGGTCATGCACAGCAGCATGAACGGGCGCGCCTGCCGCTGAGGATCGCTATGAAACGTTGCCAATGAAGGTACTTGAGCCACTGGCGGCAGTTTCGGCTGATCAACGATGTTGCGATTCCACAGCCGGCTGTGGTGTGCGCATACGTTGCGCAGGTAGTTCAGGCTGCGCAGCCAACTGGCGAAAATGCGGCCATTGCTGATGTTGTACTGCGACGAAATAGCGTCCTGATCCGCTTCGGTCATGCCGTCGAATAGCGTCGACAGTGTGCCGAAATCCCAAACCTCGCACGCCACCCACACGGCCAACGGTAGGCCGTACTTTTCTTTGTTATGGCGTATGAAATCTTCTTTGGAGCGGCTGATCAGCGCCGCATGCTTGCTCAGCCAGCCATGGTGTTTGGTCAAGCCTGTTTGGCCATCCAGCTTGCTGGAGAAGCTCTCGTGAAACAGCTCCGGTTGCAGGTAGGCGAACTTGTGGTGTTTCCCCAGGCTATGAGAAATGTCGACACGCAGGGCTATTTCAACGCGTTCCAGTGCATCCAGCACGAGCAGCCGCAGTTTCTTATCGAACACATATAGGTCTACAGCATTCTGGAAGGTTGTACCTGGGCGGAAGTCATCGAGCGGTAGCCGGTCTTGTTTGACCTTTTTGGGCTTTTTCCCGCTATGCGGATCGAGAGGGCAGCAGAATTCTGTCCGCTCACGGAAGGCAAACCAATAGCCGCTTAGCCGGTAATAACCGATGCGCTCCAGGTAATCCAATGCTTTGGCGTTATCCGTGACGGTCATGCCGCGAGCGATTAGTTGGTCGAGCTGCTCCTGGTAGCTTTTCCAGGGCTTTGGATAGGTCTGGGTCACGAGAGGAGGCAAACCTTCACGATTGATAAGCGCCTACCTTACCTGAAAGTATGATGGGCTCAGATTCAGAGCCTGTGGCCTCTTGGTGAAAGCGTGTGCATTTCCAGGAGTTGAACCAGTAACTGACCGATAGCACGGCACAAGCTTGAAAAGCTCGACCTGATAGGTATTGTCGTCGGTCGCAGTTGTTGCATTTTTTGCAATTACTACATGGAATCCCAGCTCTCCTTCGGCAAATACGCTATGCAGGCGGCTTGAGATAATGCACTTGTCTCGGGCGAAGAGTTACGCCATTTGCTGCAGGCATCCAGATATTTTGCACCGGAGCTCTAGGCGGACTCGTTCTCGACTCGGGTGGAGAACCCGTTAGTCTCACTATCCCACCAGTCTGGGTTACCGCGATTTTTTCGACACACTTGGGTAGTTATTGGAGTAGTTCTTTACGCTGGCCATAAACCAAACCTTTCCAGTACCTGCCCCTGCATGTCCCAGCCGGCCTTGGCGATGGCTGGTGCTATGTACTTGCTGCAGATGTCCCGCTCGGAAAGCGACTTCTTGTCCATTACTCCAGGTTCCTTGCAAAGCTGCGGCTCACTCCGCGCTGCTATGGCCGGCCGTGTTCAGTGATGGCAAATGTACATGCTTTGCTGCTTCAGGTGTTCCAGCGGGCGGGTTCGATGGTCGCTGGAGGGAGTCAATCTCGCTGTGCCAAGATTGAGTCATCGATCACTCCAGGTTCTACCTCATGACCAGTAAATCCGTGCTAATCCGCGAAACCTTCCCTGTCGGCCCCTTGCAGTGCAACTGCACCATCATCGGCGACCCGATTACCAAGAAGGCCATCGTGGTCGATCCAGGTGGTAATCCCGATCTGATCATGGCGCGTCTGGAGGCTCATGGCCTCAAGGTGGTGAGCATCATCCACACCCATGCGCACCTCGATCACTTCCTTGCCTCGGGGCAGATGAAGGAGAAGACCGGCGCCACCTTGCACCTGCACAAGGAGGATCAGTTCCTCTGGGACAATCTGGAGATGCAGTGCAGCATGTTCGGTGTGCCTTACACGCCGGTGCCGGCACCGGACAAATGGCTGGCCGATGACGAGGAGTTGGCCTGTGGCTGCGGCGTGGCCTTGCATACGCCAGGGCACACGCCGGGTTCGATGAGCTTCTGGTTCGAGGGTGCCAAGCTGCTGATCGCCGGTGACACTCTGTTCCGTCGCGGTATCGGCCGTACCGATCTGTGGGGCGGTGATTACGCGACCATCGAGCGTTCGATCAAGCAGCGCCTGTACAGCCTCGACGAGGATGCCACCGTGGTTACCGGCCATGGCCCGGACACTCGCCTGGGCGATGAGATGCGCGAGAACCCCTTTATTCGCGCGTGAGAGGGCACTAATGGCGGCGTGATGACTCAAAGAGCCATCACCCACCGTTCATGGAGACGCCTTCATGTTTCGCCTGCCTGTTATTGCCCTTTGCACCTCTGCGCTGCTGCTTGGCGGTTGCGCCTCGCAGAACCCCTACGATCAGAGCGCACCGAGCTCCAACCGCACCGCCACCTACGGTGGTATCGGTGCGCTGGCCGGCGCGGCTGCCGGTGCGCTGATCAACCATGACAACCGCGGCAAGGGCGCGCTGATCGGCGCGGCCGTGGCCGGTGCCGCAGCGGCAGGTTATGGCTACTACGCCGACAAGCAGGAAGAGGAACTGCGCCGCAGCATGCAGGGCACCGGCGTCGAGGTGCAGCGCCAAGGCGATGTGATTCAGTTGATCATGCCCGGCAACATCACCTTCGCTACCGACTCGGCGCAGATCGCCAGCAGCTTCTATCAGCCGCTGAACAACCTGGCCAATTCCTTCCGCCAGTACAACCAGAACAGCATCGAGGTTGTCGGGCATACCGACAGCACCGGCTCGTATAGCTACAACATGGAGCTGTCGCAGCGTCGCGCGCAAAGCGTGGCCGACTATCTGTTGGCGCAGGGTGTCGACCCCAGTCGCTTGAGTACCCGTGGTATGGGGCCGGATCAGCCCGTAGCCAGCAACGCCACCGCTGAAGGCCGTGCGCAGAATCGCCGTGTCGAAGTGATACTGCGACCGCTGCCAGGTATGCAGTAACGCGCGTGTACGGGGCAGAACTGCTCTGGATCGCAGTCCCTATCCGCCCGGGCTGATAAGCTTGGGCGGAACTTCACCGCGCCTTGGCGGTTCGAAGGCTGCGGCATGTCTGCCCGATACCAGAAGAAATCCTAAGGAAAAGTTATGAAGACCAGGCGTAATCTGATCGCAGCCACTGCGCTCATGGCCTTGCTGGCCGGCTGTACCACCAACCCTTACACCGGCGAGAGCCAGGCCGGCAAAGCCGGCATCTATGGCGGCATCGGCGCCGCGACCGGTGCGGTGATCGGCGCTGCAACTTCGAGCAAAAAGGACCGCACCAAAGGCGCGCTGATCGGTGCGGCCGTCGGTGGCGCCGCCGGTGGTGGTTACGGCTATTATGTCGACACCCAGGAGGCCAAGCTGCGCCAGACCCTGCAGGGCACTGGCGTGCAGGTGCAACGCAACGGCGATGATCTGAAACTGATCATGCCGGGCAATATCACCTTCGCCAGCAACTCGGCGGATATCTCCAGCAGCTTCTACCCGACCCTCAATTCGCTGGTGCTGGTGTTCAAGGAGTTCAACAAGAACGGCGTGAACATCGTCGGTCATACCGATAACACCGGCTCCCTGGAGCTGAACCAGAGCCTGTCGCAGCGTCGTGCGCAAAGCGTGGCCAACTACCTGACCGCCAATGGTGTGCCGGGTCAGCGCATCTCCGCATACGGTGCCGGGCCGAGCCAGCCGATTGCCAGCAACGCCAGCGAAGCGGGGCGCGCGCAAAATCGCCGCGTCGAGATCAACCTGCGTCCGCTCTAAGGCCGCATTGCGTTGAACGAAGCCTCCCTCTGGGAGGCTTTTTCATGTTGATTGACAAGCACTGTTGCTGACGTCTTTCGGCGAGGCGCTAGAGGGCGTTTCCGACAACCTTCGTGACCGCCCGTCGTGTCCTTTGTGGTCAAAGGCCACTCATTCAAAACCTGACTAGAATGCTTGCTGTGGTTCTGTGATGTCCGCGCGCGGATGCCCCGTGTGCGTTGGTTCTGGATGACCGAGGGAGCGCGAATGGACGACAGAGCTGTCGAGTGGACGCCAAGGCCCTGGATACCGCTGCTGGCTGCACTTGGCCTGTTTATCGGGCTGGGTGGGTTGATTTATTGGCAGTGGAATACCCTGCAGGAACGTGAGCGGGAAGATAGTCAGCATCGCTTTGCGCTTGAGGCGCAGGATATTGGTCAGCGAGTGATGGCGCGCATGCAGGCTTATGAAATGGTCCTGCGTGGCGTTTCGGGGCTGATGAACGGGAGTGACCGGGTTTCTCCCATCGAGTGGGAGCGGGCACTGGATCAGCTGCAATTGCAGGATCGTTATCCGGGAATACAGGCCGTCGCCTGGTCGCGCTACCTGAGCCACGCGCAGTTGGACGATTTTCGAGCCGAGCCGAGCTGAAAGCGGATGAGCACCTCGATTATCAGGTGTTTCCCGAGGGGGGAGCGCGAGTACTACTTGCCCATCGATTACGTCAGTCCTCTGGATTGGCGTAACCGGCGCGTACTTGGTTTCGACATGTTCAGCGAGGCGATCCGTCGTCAGGCCATTGAGCGCAGCCTTGAGAGCGGTGATGCCAGCCTGAGTGGGCCGGTGGCGTCACGCCATCGAGAACGATGACTTCGTGCTGGTCTATCAGCCCCAGCTCCATCTCAATAGCGGCCGCCTGCGCGGCTTCGAGGCCTTGCTGCGCTGGCAGCATCGTGTCGTGGGTACCGTTGCGCCGAACGTGTTCATACCGCTGCTCGAAGAAACCCGCCTGATCAATTGCTTGAGCTGGGGGTGAAGATCGCCATCGATGACTTCGGCACCGGTTACTCGTCACTGGCTTATCTGCGTCATTTCGAACTGGACACGCTGAAGATCGGCCGTCTGTTCGTCTCCAACATGCTCGACTCACCGCGTGACGCCGCGGTGGTCAGCATCATCATCGATTTGGGCCATCATCTGGGGTTGGAGGTCATCGTGCGAGGGCGTCGAAACTCAGGCGCAGCGCGAGTGGCTGACGCGGCACCATTGCAACATCATGCAGGGCTTTCTGGTGGCGCCGGGTGTGTCGGCCGGCACCGCGATGCAGGTGCCGGCGCAGCTGGATTGGAGCAAGTTGCCCCTGCCGCGTGGTGAATGAAGCGGCGGTGACGCTTCAGGCTTGCTGGTGAAGGCTGGCGAGCTCCGCGTCTTTCTCTTCCCACAGGCGATTGACCCACTGCTGGAATGCCAGACGGTAGTCGTCGTCCTGATCGTAGTTGCGGCCGATGAATTCGCGCGGAATGTCGACCTGCCTGAAAATCACCTGCACGGCATCCAGGCGCCCGCAGAGCAGGTCCCAGAAGCCTGGTACGCCATGGGGATAGTGAATGGTGACGTTGACGATGGCGTGCAGCTGTTCACCCATGGCATCGAGCACGAAGGCGATGCCGCCAGCCTTGGGCTTGAGCAGGTACTTGAATGGCGACTGCTGCTGCGCATGTTTGGCCGGGGTCAGGCGGGTGCCCTCGAGGAAGTTGAATACCGCCACGGGGTTGGTCTTGTAGCGTGCGCAGGCCTTGCGCGTGGTGGCCAGGTCCTGGCCGCGCTTTTCCGGGTACTTGGCCAGGTACTCCTTGCTGAAGCGCTTCATGAATGGAAACTCCAGCGCCCACCAGCACAGGCCGATCACCGGCACCCAGATCAGCTCCTGCTTGAGGAAGAATTTCAGCAGCGGCATGCGCTGGTTGAGCAGGTACTGCAGCACCAGAATGTCCACCCAGCTCTGGTGGTTGCTGGTCACCAGATAGGAGTGACGGGTATCGAAACGCTCCAGGCCCTGGACGTTCCATTCGATATGGCCGACCAGACGCATCCAGAATTTGTTGATGCCGATCCAGCTTTCGGCGATGCCGTGCATGACGAAGCGCAGCGCGCGCTGGATCGGGGCGAACGGCAGCAGCAGCTTGAGCAGGGCGACGAAGAACAGCGGCCAGCACCAGAACAGGGTATTGAGAGCCAGCAGCAGGCTCGCGATCAGGCCGCGCAGCGGCGCGGGAAGAAAGTGCAGCATCGGGCAAACGCCTCCGTAAGCAGGCTGCACGCCCGGCGGGCAGCCTGAGAAGGGGGCTTTCTCTGCGCCCCGTATCAGTCGAAAGAGCTGCGGCGTTCCGTGCGGCGAGCTGGTTCGGCGCCAAGGGTAACGGTTGTGCACTGACCTACAAGTGCCAGTGGTGACCCGTTGGTTTCACTGGCTTGCAGGGTAGGCCATACGCACCGGCTTTTTTGACCGGCGAACGAGGGCGTCCTTCCTGGTGCGCCGGCTGAACACGCGGCGCACCCTAGGTCCTGCCTGGCTTCAGCTCGGCAGATCGGCCGCCTGGATTGCCGTCAGAGCGATGGTATAGACGATGTCATCGACCAGCGCACCGCGCGACAGGTCGTTCACCGGCTTGCGCAGACCCTGCAGCATCGGACCGACGCTGATGCATTCGGCACTGCGCTGCACTGCCTTGTAGGTGGTATTGCCGGTGTTCAGGTCAGGGAACACGAACACCGTGGCGCGACCGGCCACCGGGCTGTTCGGCGCCTTCTGCCGGCCGACGCTTTCGATGGCCGCGGCGTCGTACTGCAGCGGGCCGTCGAGCAGCAGGTCGGGACGTTTCTCGCGGGCCAGGCGAGTGGCGGTGCGCACTTTCTCCACTTCTTCGCCGCTGCCTGAATCACCGGTGGAGTAGCTGAGCATGGCCACGCGCGGCGGAATGCCGAAGGCCTGCGCCGAGGCGGCGCTCTGCAGGGCGATCTCGGCCAACTGCTCGGCGTTGGGGTCAGGGTTCACCGCGCAGTCGCCGTAGACCAGCACCTGGTCGGGCAGCAGCATGAAGAACACCGAGGACACCAGGTTGTAACCTGGTGCGGTCTTGATCAGCTGCAGCGCCGGGCGAATGGTATTGGCGGTGGTGTGGATGGCGCCAGACACCAGGCCGTCCACCTCGTCCAGTGCCAGCATCATGGTGCCCAGCACCACGGTGTCTTCCAGTTGTGCTTCGGCCATCGGTGCGTTGAGGCCCTTGCCCTTGCGCAACTCGACCATCGGCTCGATGTAGCGACCGCGAATCAGGTCCGGGTCGAGAATTTCCAGGCCTTCCGGCAGCTCGATGCCTTGCGCGCGGGCCACTGCGTGCACGTCTTCCGGCTTGGCCAGCAGCACGCAGCGGGCGATGCCGCGCGCCTGGCAGATGGCCGCCGCCTGCACGGTGCGCGGCTCGCTGCCCTCGGGCAGGACGATACGCTTGGCGGCCGCCTTGGCCCGTTGCACCAGTTGGTAGCGGAACGCCGGTGGCGACAGGCGCAGCTCGCGCGGCGTGCCGCAACGGGCGCTCAGCCAGTCGTGATCGATATGGCTGGCGACGAAGTCGGAGACCTTGCCCGCGCGTTCGCGGTCATCCAGGGGGATTTCCTTGTTCAGGCGGTTGAGGTGGGTGGCGGTGTCGTAGGACCCGGTGCTCACGGTCATCACCGGCAGGCCGCTGGCCAGGGCGCCCTGGCACAGCTCCATGATGCGCGGATCGGGGGCAAAGTCGCTGCACAGCAGCAGCCCGGCCAGCGGCACGCCGTTCATCGCAGCTAGGCTGGCGGAGAGGATGATGTCGTCCCGATCACCCGGCGTTACCACCAGAGTGCCCGGCTTGAGCAGCTGCACGCTGTTGGCCACGGCACGGGCGCAGAGCACGATCTTGAGCATGCGCCGCTGCTCGTAGTCGCCAGCGTTGAGGATGCGTGCGCCGAGCAGCTCGGCGATGTCTTTGGTTCGTGGTGCGTTCAGTTCGTCTTGCCAGGGAATGCAGCCGAGCAGGCGGAAATCCTGGCTCTTGAGCAACGGTGAGAGTTCCAGCAGGCGCTCGGCGAAGGCCGTGATGCCATCTTCGCTGCGCACCTTGTTGAGAATCACGCCGAGCACTTTCGGGTCCTTCGGCCCGCCGAACAACTGGGCCTGGATTTCGATACGATCGAACAACTCGGTGAGGCTCTCGTCCTCAGGCGCGCTGACCAGGATCACGTCGGCATCCAGGCTCTTGGCCAGGTGGAAGTTGACTCGTGCAGCGTAGCTGGCGTGGCGCGTCGGCACCATGCCTTCGACGATGACCACGTCCTTGTCGGCGGCCGCTTGTTGATAGAGGCTGATGATCTCTTCCAGCAGTTCATCCAGCTGGCCATCGCCGAGCATGCGCTCGACATGGCTCAGCGGCAGCGGCTTGGGCGAGTTCAGACCGTGGGTGCGGGCGATCAGCTCGCTGGAGCGCTCCGGGCCGAGATCGCCGGCATGTGGCTGGGCGATGGGCTTGAAGAAACCGACCTTGAGGCCGCTGCGCTCCAGCGCGCCGACCAGGCCGAGGCTGATGGAGGTAAGGCCGACACCAAAACCGGTGGGGGCGATGAAGAAGGTATGCATGAAAAAGCCTCAGTCGAGCAGGGCAAGGGTGTCGAGGGCGATCTGCCGCTCTTCGTTGGTCGGTACCACCAGCACGCGCGGGTGGCCGTCGGCATGAATGGCACCAGCGACGCCGCGTACGCAGCGGACGTTGGCCTGGGCATCCAGCTGCAGCCCGAGCAGGCTGAGATGGTTCACGGTCTTGCTGCGGATCAGCGCCGAGTTTTCGCCGATACCGCCGGTGAAGATCAGCCCGTCGAGGCGGCGCAGTGCGCAGCTCATCGCCGCCAGCGATTTGGCCAGGCGGTAGCAGAACACCTCGATGGCCAGGGTGGCGCCGGCATGGCCCTGTTCGCGGGCCTGCTCCAGCGTGCGCATGTCGTTGGACAGGCCGGACAGGCCGAGCAGGCCGCTGTCCTTGTTGAGCATGCTGTCGATCCGCTCCAGGCTCCAGCCCAGGGTGCGTGCCAGGTGGCCGTGCAGGTTGGGGTCGACATCGCCGCTGCGTGTGCCCATCACCAGGCCCTCCAGCGGTGTCAGGCCCATGCTGGTGTCGCGGCTATGGCCATTTTCCACGGCGCAGGTGGAGCTGCCATTGCCAAGGTGCGCGACCAGCCAGCTGCTGGCGTCGTACGCCAGGTCGCTCATCTGCGCGGCCTGGCGGCTGACATAGTGGTGACTGGTGCCGTGGAAGCCATAGCGGCGCACGCCGTGTTCGGCGTAGAGCGCCTGCGGTACGGCGTAGCGGTAGGCGTGCTCGGGCAGGCTTTGATGAAAGGCGGTATCGAACACCGCCACCTGGACCAGCTCCGGGAACAGCTTCATCGCCGCCTCGATACCCTGCAGATTGGCCGGGTTATGCAGCGGGGCCAGCGGCGCGACCTGGCGGATCGCTTGCAGGCTGGTGGCGTCCAGACGAGAGGCCCCGGAGAAGTGCTCGCCGCCATGCACCACGCGGTGGCCGATGCCGTGCAGCTCACCGGCTGCGGCCTGCTGTACCACAGGTAGAAGATGCGACAGGGCCAGGCGGTGGTCAGCGCCCGGCAGGACCAGGCTGTCCTTTTGTTCGCCTTGTTGCCAGTGCAGCACCGCCTCGGGGCTGCCAAGACGCTCGGCCAGGCCGCTGAGCATGAAGGTTTCCTGCGCTTCGTTGACCAAGGCGAACTTGATCGACGAGCTGCCGCAGTTGATCACCAGAATGTTGCGTGCAGACATTTAGACTTCCTTGGATTCATCGTGCGACCGATCCATGGCGCACCAGCCACAGGGGAAGAGGCTTCCCAGCCTGACTTGGCGCTGCTCGGGATCGAGTACCCAGGGCCGATTCTGCCAGGGTGGTCGGTGGCGTACATGCTGAGTATGGCCGCAAGACAAGACTGCCACCCAGTCGCCGTCGTCGTCCTGACGAAAATCAACGATGCGCACGGCCCGTTTGTCCGGGCTCGGGTCGCAATCCAGGCTGGCGTTGGTTAAACTTGCCCGTTCATTTATCTTTCGCAAAAGGTCTCCCCATGCTGATCGCCGCCAACAAGGCCGTCTCCATCGACTATACCCTGACCAACGATGCCGGTGAGGTGATCGACAGCTCCAGTGGCGGCGCGCCGCTGGTCTATCTGCATGGTGCCGGCAATATCATCGCCGGTCTCGAGAAGGCCCTGGTTGGCAAGCAGATTGGCGATGAGCTGGACGTTTCCGTCGAGCCGGAAGAAGCCTACGGCGAATACAGCGCCGAGCTGGTCGCGACTCTGAGCCGCGCCATGTTCGAAGGCGTCGACACCCTGGAAGTGGGCATGCAGTTCCACGCTTCGGGCCCGGACGGCAGCATGCAGATCGTTACCATCCGCGATATCGACGGTGACGACGTGACCGTCGACGGCAATCACCCGCTGGCCGGCCAGCGCCTGAACTTCAAGGTCAAGGTCGTAGGCGTGCGTGACGCCAGCGAAGAAGAAGTGGCTCATGGTCATATCCATGGCGAAGGTGGTCACCACCACTAAGTTGCCTGTCAGGCGACTTGCGGTCGTTCTCACTGGTTCAACCGCTGCTAAGCTCAAGCTTGCGATAAAAGGCGCCTTAGGGCGCCTTTTTTATGCATGGCGGCTTGCTCATGCACAGCCGCTTTGATGATTCATCGGGCCGTGCGCCCGCTGCACTGAATTCGCTGAGGAAGTTCGTCATGAGTGCCTTTCACGATCTCAATTTACGCGCGCTGGATGGCCAGGAACTGCCACTGGCGCCCTACAAGGGCCAGGTGGTGCTGGTGGTAAACGTCGCCTCCAAGTGCGGCCTGACGCCTCAGTACGCGGGGCTGGAAAAGCTCTATCAGCAGTACAAGGGCAATGGCTTTACCGTGCTCGGGGTGCCCTGCAACCAGTTTGCCGGTCAGGAGCCGGGCAGCGAGGACGAGATCCGCTCGTTCTGCAGCCTCAACTATGGCGTGACCTTCCCGCTGGGCAGCAAGCTGGAGGTCAATGGCCCAGGTCGCCACCCGCTGTATCGCCTGCTGGCGGGCGAGGGCGCCGAGTTTCCGGGCGATATCACCTGGAATTTCGAGAAGTTTCTGGTCGGCCAGGATGGCCGCGTGCTGGCGCGATTCTCGCCGCGCACCACGCCGGATGATCCTGCACTGATCCAGTCCATCGAGAAATCGCTCGGCCTCTAGGTCTTGGCTCCTGCGTCTCGATCAGAGGCGCAGGTGAGGCTGATCAGCCAAATCCACGGCCATTTCCTCCCATCCTCTTGTTCGCAAAGTCGCCCGGCTGCTTAATCGGGCGACTGCCGAGGAGTGCGCCCATGACCAGCTTTCTCAACGAGCAAACACCCGCCATGGCTTCGCCGGCCGAACTGCGCGCGCTGATCGAAAGTCGCCGCGCGGTACGCCGCTTCACCCCCGAACCGGTGCCGGACGCGGTGATTCGCGATTGCCTGGAGCTGGCCGTGCTGGCGCCAAACTCCTGCAACCTGCAGCCCTGGAGTTTTCAGGTGATTCGCGATCCGGCGCTGCTGGCGCAGTTGCACCCGGTATGCATGAGCCAGAACGCCGCCCGTGCACCTTTGATCATCGCCGTGCTGGCGCGCCCGGACACCTGGCGTCAGGCCTGCCGCAACGTCATCGATTACTGGCCGGAGGCCGAGGTGCCGGCGCGCATCCGCAGTTTCTACAGCAAGACCGCGCCGTTCCAGTACAACCAGGGGCCGCTGGGCTTGCTGGGTTTGTTCAAGCGTCAGCTGGTGCGACTGATGGGTGTGCGCAAACCCTTGATGCGCAAGCCCAACAGCAAGGCTGACATGCGATTGTGGGCGGTTAAGTCGACGGCGCTGGCAGCGGAGAACCTGATGCTGGCCTTCCAGAGCCATGGCTATGCCACCTGTCCGATGGAAGGCTTCGACGAGCCGCGCCTGCGTCGTGTGCTGGAGATCCCGCGTCAGGCCATCCCCATCATGCTGCTGGCCGTCGGGCGCCAGGGCGAGAAGGGCGTCTACAACCCGCGCCTGCGCTTTCCGCTGGAGCAGCAGGTGATCTGGCGCTGATCTGGATCAAGTCGTCACGTCTTGAATACGGCGTAATCGTCCTTATCTAGTCTGCATCTCAGCGAGTTTCTTTTTTCGGGGATGTTGTCCCGGCTCGCCACTCTGGAGGAAGGACATATATGCGTATCGATCGTTTGACCAGCAAGCTGCAACTTGCACTCTCCGATGCCCAATCCCTGGCGGTGGGCATGGACCACGCCGCCATCGAGCCGCTGCACCTGATGCAGGCGCTGCTCGAGCAACAGGGCGGTTCGATCAAGCCGCTGCTGATGCAGGTCGGCTTCGACATCAATAGCCTGCGCCAAGGTTTGACCCGCGAGCTGGATCAGCTCGGCAAGTTGCAGAACCCCACCGGCGACATCAACCTGTCGCAGGATCTGGCGCGTCTGCTCAACCAGGCCGACCGCCTGTCACAGCAACGCGGCGACCAGTTCATTTCCAGCGAGCTGGTGCTGCTTGCCGCCATGGACGAGAACACCAAGCTGGGCAAGCTGCTGCTCGGCCAGGGCGTGTCGAAGAAGGCCCTGGAAAATGCCATCGCCAACCTGCGCGGCGGCCAGGCGGTCAACGACCCCAACGTCGAGGAGTCGCGCCAGGCGCTGGACAAGTACACCGTCGACCTGACCAAGCGTGCCGAAGAGGGCAAGCTCGACCCGGTGATCGGCCGTGACGACGAGATTCGTCGCACCATCCAGGTGCTGCAGCGCCGCACCAAGAACAACCCGGTGCTGATCGGCGAGCCCGGTGTGGGCAAGACGGCCATTGCCGAAGGCCTGGCCCAGCGCATCATCAATGGTGAAGTGCCCGACGGCCTGAAAGACAAGCGTCTGCTGTCGCTGGACATGGGCTCGCTGATCGCTGGCGCCAAGTTCCGCGGCGAGTTCGAGGAGCGCCTGAAGGCGGTGCTCAACGAACTCTCCAAGCAGGAAGGGCGCATCATCCTGTTCATCGACGAGCTGCACACCATGGTCGGTGCCGGCAAGGCCGAGGGCGCCATGGATGCCGGCAACATGCTCAAACCGGCCCTGGCCCGTGGTGAACTGCACTGCGTCGGTGCCACCACGCTGGACGAGTATCGCCAGTTCATCGAGAAGGACGCCGCACTGGAGCGCCGCTTCCAGAAGGTGCTGGTGGACGAGCCGAGCGAGGAGGACACCATCGCTATCCTGCGTGGCCTCAAGGAACGCTACGAGGTGCACCACGGCGTGACCATCACCGACGGCGCGATCATCGCCGCGGCCAAGCTCAGCCATCGCTACATCACCGACCGCCAGTTGCCGGACAAGGCCATCGACCTGATAGACGAGGCCGCCAGCCGCATCCGCATGGAGATCGACTCCAAGCCGGAAGAATTGGACCGCCTGGATCGCCGCCTGATCCAGCTGAAGATCGAACGCGAAGCGCTGAAAAAGGAAGACGACGACGCGGCCCTCAAGCGTCTGGAAAAGCTCAAGGAAGATATCGCCCGCCTGGAGAAGGAATACGCCGACCTGGAGGAAATCTGGAAGTCGGAGAAGGCTGAGGTACAGGGTTCGGCGCAGATCCAGCAGAAAATCGAGCAGGCCAAGGCCGATCTCGAGGCTGCGCGGCGTAAGTCTGACCTGCAACGTATGGCCGAACTGCAGTACGGCATCATTCCGGATCTGGAGCGCAGCCTGCAGATGGTCGACCAGCACGGCAAGGCTGAGAACCAATTGTTGCGCAGCAAGGTCACCGACGAGGAGATCGCCGAAGTCGTTTCCAAGTGGACGGGTATTCCGGTGAGCAAGATGCTCGAAGGCGAGCGCGAGAAACTGCTGAAAATGGAAGGCTTGTTGCACCAGCGGGTGATCGGCCAGGACGAGGCGGTGGTGGCCGTGGCCAACGCCGTGCGCCGCTCCCGTGCAGGATTGGCTGATCCGAACCGGCCGAGCGGCTCGTTCCTCTTCCTCGGCCCGACCGGGGTGGGCAAGACCGAGCTGTGCAAGGCGCTGGCCGAGTTCCTCTTCGATACCGAGGAGGCGCTGGTGCGCATCGACATGTCCGAGTTCATGGAGAAGCACAGCGTCGCTCGCCTGATCGGCGCGCCGCCAGGCTATGTCGGTTATGAAGAGGGCGGTTACCTGACCGAGGCGGTGCGTCGCAAGCCCTACTCGGTGGTGCTGATGGACGAGGTGGAGAAGGCCCACCCGGACGTGTTCAACGTGCTGCTGCAGGTGCTCGAGGACGGCCGTCTGACCGACAGCCATGGCCGCACTGTGGACTTCAAGAACACCGTGATAGTCATGACTTCCAACCTTGGCTCGGCGCAGATCCAGGAGCTGGTGGGCGACAAGGAAGCGCAGCGCGCGGCAGTGATGGATGCGGTGAGCAGCCACTTCCGTCCCGAGTTCATCAACCGTATCGACGAGGTGGTGGTGTTCGAGCCGCTGGGCCGTGAACAGATCGCCGGTATCGCCGAGATCCAGTTGCAGCGTCTGCGTGGTCGTCTGGCCGAGCGTGAGCTGAGCCTGGAGCTGACCCCGGAGGCGCTGGACAAGCTGATCGCCGTCGGTTACGACCCGGTGTACGGCGCGCGTCCACTCAAGCGTGCGATCCAGCGCTGGATCGAGAACCCGCTGGCGCAACAGATACTCGCCGGCGATTTCGCCCCGGGCGCGATGGTGCATGCCAAGGTCGATGGCGAGGAGATCGTCTTCGCCTGATCGGTTGCCGCGTCAACACAAAGGCCCACCAAATTGGCGGGCCTTTGTTTTTGTAGCCCGGATGAAATCCGGGGAGTCGGCGTCAGGTTTGCCCGGATTGCATCCGGGCTACGGTGCAGCGGAGCTATTGTGGGAGGGGCTTCAGCCGCGACCGTCGCCGCTGAAGCCCCTCCCACATCCGTAATAGCGGCTCAGCCTCTTAGCAACAACCACCCCAATGCTTCTTCTTCGAGGTGTGGCCGATGCCGGGGTTGAAGGTATTGGTCGGGTCGAGCTCGCGGTAGAAGCCGGCCAACGCCGGCTTGGCCACGTACAGATGCCCAACGTTGTGCTCGGCCGGGTACTCGGCGCGGCGTTCGTCCAGCAGCTTCCACATGGCATGTTCCATGGCGAGCGGGTCATTACCCTTCTTGACGATATAGTCCTGATGGAACACGTGGCAGAAGAAGTGCCCGTAGTACAGCTTGTGGATGATCTGCTCTTCCATCTCCTGCGGCAGCGTCTCGACCCAGTCGCGGTCGTTGCGGCGCAGGGCGATGTCCAGGGCGAGGATGTCCTCGACGCTGCTGCGGTGCGCCTCGCGGTAGCGGATCGCGGCGCCTGCCACGGCGAAGCGATGCAGGAAGGCCTTGCGACCCTCATCGGCATCGCACTCGAAATAGGCACCGCTGTCACTGCCGGTGAAATACTCGCTGAGGAAGCTGCGGGTCTGTTCCAGCGTGTCGTTGGAGACACGCACCAGCAGGTGATGCTCAAAACGGTCACGGTACTCGCGCATGCGTGGCGGCAGGTGGCTGGGCAGCAGGTTCATCAGGGCCTGGATCACCTTGTCGGTCACGCCACGCAGGCCGAAGCGTTCGAAGAAGCCGTCGACCCGGCTCTTCATGGCGAAGGCAGCCGGCACCTTGGACGTACCGAACTTGTCGATCACCAGAAAGGTGTCCTTACCGTATTTCTCGCCGATGTCGAAGGCGGTGCGGTGGATGTATTCCCCGGCAATCGGCAGGCGCGGCAGTTCGGCCAGCAGGTGGCGGCGCACTTCGGTCAGATCGTGCGGGTCGTTGCTGCCGATATAGAACACCGTGCTCGGCTCTTTCGGGAAGGTGTCCAGGCGCACCGCGAACAGGCACAGTTTGCCGGCCGAACCGGAGGCTTCGAACAGGCGCGACGGGTCGGCATTGAAGCGTGCCGGGGTGTCGGCATCGACGTCGCGCACGTGCTCGCCGTAGCGCGCGTCGGAGGCCTTTGCCGTCTCTTCGTTGCGCACCTGCTGCGGTGTGTAGTCGCCGTTCTGCAGGCGGGTGAGGATTTCCTCCGGATCGTTGCCCAGCTCGATCCCCAGGTGGTTGACCAGTTCCAGCGAACCGTCATCTTTAACCTGTGCATACAGCGCCAGCTCGGTATAGGCCGGGCCACGGCGCACCAGGGCGCCGCCGGAATTGTTGCAGATGCCGCCGAGTACCGAGGCACCGATGCAGGACGAACCGATCACCGAATGCGGCTCGCGGTTCAGCGGCGCCAGGGCCTGTTCCAGGCGATCCAGGGTGGCGCCGGGCAGGCACACCACCTGCTCGCCATCGTTGATCAGTTGTACGCCGGTGATGCGCAGGGTGCTGATCAGCACGATCTCGCGGTCGTAATCGGCACCGTCGGGGGTGGAGCCGCCGGTCAGGCCGGTGTTGGCCGCCTGCATGATGACGATGCGGTCGGCCGCTACTGCCGCCTGCAGGATGCGCCACTGCTCCAGCAAGGAGCCTGGGCGCACCACCGCCAGCACGTTGCCTTCACCCGTACGGTGGCCCTTGCGGAAACGCCGTGTGGCTTGTTCGTCGGTCAGCACGTGGCTGGTTCCGACGATCTGGCGCATCTGCGCCAGCAGGGCGTCACGGGTGATGGAGGCGGCAGCAGTCATTGGCTCAACGCTCCATTACCAGCAGATCCGGAGTGATTTCGGCGATGGACTTGGCGCCGGTCAGCACCATGGCCACACGCATTTCCTTCTCGATCAGATCCAGCAGGTTGCTCACGCCAGCGCCACCGGCTGCGGCCAGGGCGTAGAGGAAGGCGCGGCCGAGCAGCACGGTGTCGGCGCCGAGAGCAATCATGCGCACTACGTCGAGGCCGGTGCGGATGCCGGAGTCGGCGAGGATCTTCAGCTCGCCCTTGACCGCATCGGCGATGGCCGGCAGGGCGCGGGCGCTGGACAGTACGCCGTCGAGCTGGCGACCACCGTGGTTGGAGACGATGATGCCGTCGGCGCCGAAGGTCACCGCATCACGAGCGTCTTCGGGGTCGAGGATGCCCTTGATCACCATCGGGCCGTCCCAGAAATCACGGATCCATTCCAGATCCTTCCAGGAGATCGACGGGTCGAAGTTGGCGCCCAGCCAGCCGATATAGTCCGCCAGGCCGGTCGGGTTGCCGCGGTAGGCAGAGATGTTGCCCAGGTCATGCGGTTTGCCCTTCAGGCCGACATCCCAGGCCCACTGCGGGTGAGTCATGGCCTGCAGCATGCGGCGCAGCGCCGCGTTCGGGCCACTCATGCCGGAGTGGGCATCGCGGTAGCGGGCGCCGGGCACGGGCATGTCGACGGTGAACACCAGGGTCGAGCAGCCGGCGGCCTTGGCACGCTCTAGTGCGTTCTTCATGAAGCCGCGGTCTTTCAGCACGTAGAGCTGGAACCACATCGGCCGGTCGATGGCCGGGGCCACTTCCTCGATCGGGCACACCGACACGGTGGACAGGGTGAAGGGAATGCCCTTGGCCGCTGCCGCCTTGGCTGCCTGCACCTCGCCACGGCGAGCGAACATGCCGGTCAGGCCGACTGGCGCCAGGCCTACCGGCATCGACATCTTTTCGCCGAACAGCTCGGTGGACAGGTCCAGTTCGGACATGTTCTTCAGCACGCGCTGGCGCAGTTCGATGTCCGACAGGTCGGCGACGTTGCGGCGCAGCGTGTGCTCGGCGTAGGCGCCGCCATCGGCGTAATGGAACAGGAAGGGCGGCAGCCTGCGTTGAGCGGCGGCGCGATAGTCGGTCGAGGCAGAAATGATCATGGGCTCATCCTGTTGCTGAAAAGGGGAAGCGTAGCCTTACGGCAAATGCCCCGACGATGTCGGGGCGGGCACTACCAGTCGATCAGTGGGGCATCAGCGGATCGCTGACACCCAGCACATAGATCGCGACCATCGCGATGATGCCGGTGAACAGCAGGTAGTACAGCGTCGGCCAGATGGTCTTGCGCAGAGTACTGCCTTCGCGGCCGAGCAGGCCAACGGTAGCCGAAGCTGCGACGACGTTATGGATCGCCACCATGTTGCCGGCGGCGGCGCCAACGGCCTGGACCGCGACGATCAGCGCGCTGGAGATACCCAGGCTGCTGGCCACGCCGAACTGGAACTGGCTGAACATCATGTTGCTGACGGTGTTGGAGCCGGCGATGAAGGCACCCAGGGCACCGATGCTCGGGGCCAGCAGCGGATAGATACCGCCAACGCTGTCGGCCACCCAGCGCGCCATGAGGATCGGCATGCTGGCCAGCTCGGCGCCGTTGACGCCGGAGTTGATCAGAATGCGCACCATCGGCACGGTGAACAGCAACACGAAGCCGGCGCTGAGCAATACGCTGGAGGATTCCTTCACCGCCTTGCCCAGGTCACGTGCCTTCATGCCATGCAGGAAGAAGGTGGCCAGGACCACGGCGACCAGAATGCCACCCGGCAGGTACAGGGGTTGGAAGTTGGCGCTGACGCCGGCTTCGCCGAGCAGGTCGGGGAAGTTCACCACCACCGCCTTCAGCGCGTTGCTCACTTCCGGGAACACGCGGCTGATCACCAGCAGGGCACCGACCAGCACATAGGGCAGCCAGGCGCGCAGTGCGCTCATCGGTTTGGCAGTCAGTTCGTCCAGTTTCATCTCGACGCTGCCCAGCCACTCGCTCGGCCATTTGTCGGCCGGGGCGAAATCCCAAGTCTTCTTCGGTACCAGGAAACCGAAGCGCGCGGCGCTGGTGACGATGGCCAGGCCGATCAGGCCGCCCAGCAGCGAGGGAAACTCCGGACCGAGGAACACCCCGGTGGCCGCGTACGGCAGGACGAATGCAAGGCCGGCGAAAATGGCGAACGGCAGCACTTCCAGGCCGGCTTTCCAGCTTTTCTCCTGACCGAAGAAACGGGTCAGCATCATCGCCATCACCAGTGGCATGACCACACCGACGATGGCATGGATGATCGCCACCTGGCCGGTGATCAATTGCAGGAACTGCGCCCAGGACGAACCTTGCTCGACCAGCTGTGCGCCGATGGTGGCGGTGTCCAGGCCGGTGTTGAGACCGACGATGATCGGTGTGCCGACGGCGCCGAAGGATACCGGTGTGCTTTGTACCAGCATGCCCATCAACACCGCGGCCATGGCCGGAAAACCGATGGCGACAAGCAGCGGAGCCGCGATGGCCGCTGGCGTACCGAAGCCTGAGGCACCCTCGATGAAGCAGCCGAACAACCAGGCGATGATGATCGCCTGGATGCGGCGGTCAGGGCTGATGGTGGTGAAGCCGGCACGAATGGCGGTAATGCCACCGGAGTGCTTGAGGGTGTTCAGCAGCAGAATGGCGCCGAAAATGATCCACAGCAGGCCGAGGGTGATCAGCAAGCCTTGCAGGGTGGAGGCCAGTACGCGGTTGAAGGTCATGTCCCAGGCGAACAGGCCTACAGCAGCAGTCACCAGGTAAACCAGAGGCATGGCGTGTTTGGCCGGCCAGCGCAGACCGATCAGCAGCACGGCAGCGAGCAGAATCGGCGAGAACGCCAGCAGGGCGAGAATTCCGTTGGACATTGGGTCTTACTCCACACGAGCGCACAACTGGCGCGGCAGGGATGAGGCGTGATCGAACAGGCTTGCAGCGCGTAGGGCTGTCATGGCGTGACCTCGATGGTTTGTTGTTCTTGTTGGTTAAATTGGTAATACCAATTTACAAGATAGCGGGCTCAGGTTAAAAGTTGCTCAATAGGCTGTCAAATCGAGAGGCTAAGACTTTGGTCGTAGAGTGCTTGCTTGTTCAGCGAGGAGGGGCGCTATAGGCTTGCCCTGTGAGGCCATCGGCTTGGTCAAACCAATGGAGATGTGGGTAATGGAAGTAGGTCAGGTGCGGCAGCGTCGTCTCTCTGATGACATCGTCGCGCAACTGGAAACCATGATTCTCGAGGGCACCTTGCGTGTCGGTGAGAGGCTGCCTGCAGAACGTGCGCTGGCCGAGCAGTTCGGTGTGTCTCGTCCGTCCCTGCGTGAGGCGATCCAGAAACTGGTGGCCAAGGGGCTGCTGGTCAGTCGCCAGGGCGGCGGTAACTATGTTGCCGAATCACTCGGCTCGACCTTCAGCGACCCGCTGTTGCAACTGCTGGAGCACAAGGAAGACGCCCAGCGCGATCTGCTGGAATTTCGTCACACGCTGGAAGGCTCCTGCGCCTACTACGCGGCCAGGCGAGCCACCGATATCGATCGCCAGCGCCTCACCGAAGCGTTCGAAGCCTTGCAGGATTGCTACGCGCGAGTCGGCAAGGTGACTCGCGCCGAGGAGGGTGCGGCCGATGCGCGTTTTCACCTGGCGATTGCCGAGGCCAGCCACAACGCTGTTCTGCTGCACACCATTCGTGGCTTGTTCGATCTGCTCAAGCGCAACGTGGTGACCAACATCGGTGGCATGTATGCCCAGCGCGAAGAGACCCGCGACATGCTGATCGGGCAGCACCGCGCGCTGTACCAGGCGATCATCGAAGGTCGCGCGGAGGACGCCCGCGAGCTCTCCAATCAGCATATCGATTATGTGCAGGAGGTGCTGTCGGAAGTGCAGTTGGAAGCCCAGCGCGTGGCGCGTGCGCAGCGCCGACTGGGGTTGTAGGCGCTACAGGCTGTACTGGAGCAGGGCGTGACTGGCGGCGATCCGTTGGCGAAGCAATACGCTGTTGAGTCCCAACGGAATGTTGTGGTGCCAGGTCTGGCATGGCGGACTGTTCGCTTGGGCTCCTGAGTCCGCCCTACGCCAACTTTGCCTGCAGCCTGTCGCCGCTTTTAGTCGTCCTTGCCCTTGCTGCGCATCGCACGTTGAACCTCACGGTCGGCGTCACGCTCTTTCTCGGTGTGGCGCTTGTCGAAGTCCTTCTTGCCCTTGGCCAGGGCAATTTCGCATTTGACCAGATGCTGCTTCCAGTACAGCGACAGCGCCACGGCGGTGTAGCCCTTCTGCTGCACGGAGCCGAACAGCTTTTCCAGCTCGCGCTTGTTCAGCAGCAGCTTGCGCGTGCGGGTCGGGTCGGCGATGACATGGGTGCTGGCGGTTTTCAGTGGCGTGATGTGGCAGCCCATCAGCCAGGCCTCATCGTCCTTGAGCAGCACGTAGCTGTCGACCAGCTGTGCCTTGCCGGCACGCAGACTCTTCACTTCCCAGCCGGACAGCACCAGGCCGGCCTCGAACTTGTGTTCGATGAAATAGTCATGCAGCGCCTTCTTGTTCAGCGCGATGGTGCCTTGGGGATGTTTCTTTTGCTTAGCCATAGGGCGCGCATTATAGGGAGTCGTCCGCGCCTGCGCCATGGGGCTTTACCGAGCCAAACTTGAGCCCATGCCGCGAATCTCCGACAATGCGCGATCTTTTTTCCCGCAGTATGGGGTCTTGGCCGCAATGGCGAGCGACAAAGTTTCGATTCATGGTGCCTGGACCAGTCGCTGGGTGTTCATTCTGGCGGCGACCGGCTCGGCTGTCGGTCTCGGCAATATCTGGAAATTCCCCTACATGACCGGGGTCTACGGCGGCGGTGCGTTCGTCGTCATGTACCTGTTCTGCATCGCCCTGGTGGGTGTGCCGATCATGCTGGCGGAAACCCTGATCGGCCGCCGCGGCCGGCAGAGTCCGGTCAATGCAATGAAGAGCCTGGCGATCGAAGCCGGAGCCTCGAAGCACTGGTCGCTGGCTGCGCTGATGGGGATGGTCGCCGCGCTACTGATCCTGTCCTTCTACAGCGTGGTGGCCGGTTGGTCGCTGGATTACATCATCGGCATGGGCCGTGGTGACTTCACCGGCATCAGCGCCGATGGGGCAGGTGCGGCGTTCGGCGGTCTGACCTCCGATCCGTGGCGACTGACCCTGTGGCACAGCCTGTTCATGCTGATCACTGCGTTCGTCATCGCCAAGGGGGTGGTAGCAGGGTTGGAGCGCAGCCTGCGCATCATGATGCCGCTGCTGTTCGTGTTGTTGCTGGTGCTGCTGGGCTATAGCTTCACCACCGGGCATTTCCGCGAAGGTTTCGACTTCCTCTTCCATTTCGATCCGAGCAAGGTGCAGGACGGCATTCTGGCGGCCATGGGCCATGCCTTCTTTACCCTGAGCGTGGGCGTGGGCTCGATCATGGTCTACGGCGCCTACATGCCGAAGAAGGCCTCGATCGGCGTCACGGTGCTGACCGTCGGTCTGCTCGATACCCTGGTGGCGCTGACGGCGGGTCTGGCATTGTTCCCCATCGTCTTTGCCGCCGGCCTGGAGCCGGGCGGTGGCCCGGGGCTGATGTTCGTCACCCTGCCGATTGCCTTCGGCAATATCGCTTTCGGTCAGGTGATGGGGCTGATCTTCTTCGTGCTGGTGGCTGTTGCCGCATGGAGTTCGTCGATCTCCATGTTGGAGCCGGCCGTGGCTTACTTCGTCGAAAAAACCGGGCGCAGTCGTGCGCAGGTAACCGCCGCGCTGGCGCTGTTGTGCTGGCTGGTGGGGATGGGCACGGTGCTGTCGTTCAACCTGTGGGCCGAGACCAAGTTCTTCGTCTTCGCCGAGGACGGTTTCCATCTGTTGCAGTGGGGTGCCGAGGGCGGCAAGACGTTCTTCGACAGCATCGACTACCTCACCAGCCGTATCCTGCTGCCGCTGGGCGGTCTGTCTTTCGCCATGTTTGCTGGTTGGGTGCTGAGCCGTGATGCTGTGCGTGAAGAGTTGTCCATCAGAAGCCCGCTGCTGTTCAATCTGGCCCTCTGGCTGATTCGCGTAGTGGCGCCAATCGGCGTGCTGATCGTGTTCATTGCGGAGCTGAGCAAGTAAATGGCTACTCGAATCCAGCGTTCGGCATTGTTGCCGTACCCGGCGCAGGCACTGTTTGATCTCGTCAACGATGTGGCCGGTTACCCACAGTTTCTGCCTTGGTGCCGCGCCAGTGAGGTGTTGGAGGTCAGCGAAACACACATGCTGGCCAGCCTCGAGGTGGCCAAGGGCAGCATCGGCCAGCGCTTCGTCACGCGTAACGTGCTGCTGCCTGGGCAGCGTATCGAGATGAACCTGCAGGAAGGGCCTTTTACCAGTCTCCATGGCGTCTGGGAGTTCAAGGCGCTGGGTGACAAGGCTTGCAAGATCAGCCTGGACCTGACCTTCGACTATGCTGGGCCACTGGTGCGTGCCACGCTGGGTCCGCTGTTCAATCAGGCGGCCAATACCATGGTCGACGCCTTCTGCCAGCGAGCCAAGCAGCTGTATGGATAAACCCAGTATTGCCATCGAAGTGGTCTATGCCCTTGCCGAACGGCAGAAGCTCCTGCGTCTGTCCGTACCGGCCGGCACTACGGTGCGCGAGGCCGCGCTGCGTTCTGGTATGCAGCAGTTCTTTCCGGAGCTGGATCTGAGCCAGGCGCCGCTGGGCATTTTTGGCAAGGCGGTAGGCAAGCCGGAAGAGCGAGTGCTGGAGGAGGGTGAGCGTGTCGAGATCTATCGACCGCTGATCGCCGATCCGAAGGAAGTGCGCAAGCAGCGTGCGGCCAAAGCCAAGGCCAGGGAAGAAGGCGAGGAGTCGAGCTGACCCGTCAGCTCGTAAGACGGCAGATATGAAAAAGCCCGGATTCGCTCCGGGCTTTTTTGTGTGCATGTGTTACTGCGGATCGGTGTCCAGCGGCTCGGGCGTAGGGACCGGAACGGTCTCGACCTGGTCCACTTCGCGCTGAATCTGCTCCAGCAGCGAGCCGGGGGCGGGCGGCGTTTCATCCTGCGGTTGGGCTTGCGGCTGAGCGCTGCTGGTGTCGCTAGTCTGGCCCATGATTGCCTGGTCACGGCTGACGCCGGGCATGAAGTCGCCGGCCAGGCCAACCAGTTGGTCGCTGCCGTCGAATACCAGGCTGACGCGTTCCTGCAGGCGCTGACCGCCGCCGGGCTGGATGCTGTACAGATAATCCCAGCGATCGGCATGGAAGGTGTCGGTGATCAACGGGTTGCCCATGATAAACCGCACTTGGCGTCGGGTCATTCCCGGGCGCAGCTGGTCTATCATGTCCTGTGTCACGACATTGCCCTGTTGAATGTCGATCTTGTAAACCCCGGGGAATGAACAACCGGCGAGTGCGAAGAGCCCGGTCAGCGACAGGCTGGTCAGCAAGAGCTTGGTTTTTTGCATCGGAGGGTGACTTCCACTATCTTGGGCAACTTGAACCCCGGATCATACCCGTATTGAAGGGTGCTGCGAAGCAGCATCCATGAGAAAGCAGACCATGGTTGAAAATAACGAACTGCGCAAAGCTGGACTGAAGGTGACTCTGCCACGAGTCAAAATCCTGCAAATGCTCGACAACGCCGAGCACCGCCATATGAGTGCGGAGGATGTCTACAAGGCTCTGATGGAGGCGGGTGAGGACGTTGGCCTGGCCACCGTGTACCGCGTGCTGACTCAGTTCGAAGCGGCCGGCCTGGTGGTGCGTCACAACTTCGATGGCGGCCATGCCGTATTCGAGTTGGCTGACAGCGGCCATCACGACCATATGGTCTGCGTCGACTCCGGTGAAGTGATCGAGTTCTTCGACGCCGAGATCGAGAAGCGCCAGAAGGAGATCGTCAAGGAACACGGTTTCGAGCTGGTCGACCACAATCTGGTGCTGTACGTACGCAAGAAGAGCTGATTCTTCTGCGGCAATCAAAAAGGCGACCCTCGGGTCGCCTTTTTGCTTTGTCGTGGCCTGGATGCAATTCGGGTGACTTGGTGCTCCCGGATTGCATCCGGGCTACGTCGCTTCAGGCGGCCTGGGCGCTGGTGACCATCTTGCGGGCGTGAGCCAGGGATTCCTCGGTCAGGTCGACGCCACCGAGCATGCGGGCTATTTCCTCGACGCGGCCGCTCTCGTCCAGCTTGCTCACGGCGGTAGACGTGGCATCTTCGCCGCGCCGCTTGTGCACGAACAGATGTTGATGGCCCTGCGCGGCGACTTGCGGCAAGTGGGTGACGCACAGCACCTGACCGCGTTCGCCGAGGCGGCGCAGCAGTTGCCCGACCACTTCGGCGGTCGGGCCGCCGATACCGACGTCCACTTCGTCGAACACCAAGGTCGGTACGCGCGAGGTTTGTGCGGTGATCACCTGGATCGCCAGGCTGATGCGTGACAGCTCGCCACCCGAGGCCACCTTGGCCAGGCCGCGTAGCGGCTGGCCAGGGTTGGCGCTGACCAGGAACTCCACCGTTTCCAGGCCGCTGGCATGTGGCTCTTCGCTGCTCATGGCCTGGAGCTGGATGTTGAAGCGACCGCCAGGCATGCCCAGCGCCTGCATTTCCTGCTCCACTGCAGCGGCCAGGCGTTCGGCGGCATTGCTGCGTAGCGCGCTGAGCTCGACTGCCTTTTCCTGATAATGGCGTTCATAGGCGGTCAGCTCCTCAGCCAGGCGTTCGCTGGCCTGGTCGTCGGCATTCAGGCTCTCAAGCTCTTCGAACAACTGTTGCTGCAGGGCAGTCAGTTCGGCTGGTTGAATACGGTGCTTGCGTGCCAGGGTGTAGATGGTGTCCAGGCGCTCTTCGAGCAGTTGCTGGCGCTCCGGGTCGGCGTCGAAGTGATCGAGGAAGCGATTCAGCTCGCCGACTGCTTCTTCGACCTGGATCTGCGCACTGGCCAGCAGGTTGCTGGCTTCGTTCAAGGCGCCGCCCTGGCCGCCAAAGGCGCCCAGGCGGTTGAGGCTGGCGGTCAGCGCGGAGAGCACGTTGCCGGCATCGCTCTCGCTGCACAGATCGAGCACCTGGCGACAGGCCGCGAGTAGCGCTTCAGCGTTGCTCAGCGCCTTGTGCTCCTGTTCCAGCTGTTCCAGTTCGTTGTCGCCCAGCGCCAGATTTTCCAGCTCTTCCAGTTGATAGCTGAGCAACTGGTGGCGGGCGCGCTGTTCGTCACCCTGGCTGGAGATGCGCTCCAGCTCGTTGCGTGTCTGCTTCCAGCGTTGCGCGGCGAGTTGCACCTGGCGCGCGAGGTCCTGGCTGCCGGCGTATTCGTCGAGCAGGCGGCGATGGGTGTCGGTCTTGAGCAGCGACTGATGCTCGTGCTGGCTATGGATATCGATGATCAGCTCGCCAAGGGCCTTGAGGTCGGCCTGCGGGCAGGGGCTGCCGTTGATATAGCCGCGCGAGCGGCCTTCGGCGGTGATCACCCGGCGCAGGATGCACGGGCCGTCGTTGTCCAGATCCCGTTCGGCGAGCCAGGTGCGGGCTTCGGGAATGTCCGCCAGGTCGAAGCTGGCGAGAATGTCAGCCTTGTCTGCGCCTGGGCGTACCACGCCGCTGTCGGCGCGATCACCCAGGCACAGGCCGAGGGCGTCGAGCATGATCGATTTGCCCGCGCCGGTCTCGCCGCTGATGGCGCTCATGCCGGCATCCAGCTCGAGATCCAGGTGGTCGACGATGGCGTAGTTGTGAATGGACAGGTGCACCAGCATGGCGAACGCTCCCGAATTGATGTCTGGTTATTTATACAGTGTTTTTTCTTTCTCTGGCAATCCTCCCTATTGCCCCTTGAAAGCTGTGGAATTGACTCCATATAGGCGGCAGGAGCGCGAGTCGGTATCGCGCCAGTTTTTTCGAGAGGAGAAAGGCATGGCTGACGAACAGACCCTGGATACGCAGAATTCCGAGGCGCAGGCAGCAGAAGCTGTGGCGCCTGGTGACGACCTGGCTGCTCGCGTGCAAACGCTGGAAGAGCAACTGGCCGCTGCACAGGATCAGTCGCTGCGCGTGGCTGCCGACCTGCAAAACGTGCGTCGTCGCGCGGAGCAGGATGTAGAGAAGGCACACAAATTTGCGCTGGAAAAGTTCGCCGGCGATCTGTTGCCGGTAATCGACAGTCTGGAGCGCGGCCTGGAGCTGTCCAGCCCTGACGATGTGTCGATCAAGGCCGTGCGTGAGGGCATGCAACTGACCCTCAAGCTGTTCCACGACACCCTGGCTCGCTACAACCTGGAAGCCATCGACCCGCATGGTGCGCCGTTCAACCCGGAGCATCACCAGGCCATGGCCATGGAAGAGAGCATCCACGCCGAGCCGAACTCGGTGCTCAAGGTGTTCCAGAAAGGCTATCTGCTCAACGGTCGCCTGCTGCGCCCGGCCATGGTCGTGGTCAGCAAGGCACCAACCACGCCGCCGCCGAGTATCGACGAGCAGGCTTGAAATCAGCAGTAACGACCCCATTTTTAAGTCAAGCGTTTTAGTGCTGCCGGCGCCCGAGAAACGAGGCGACGGAAAAATCAAAGTTTCGGGAGAACATTCATGGGCAAAATTATCGGTATCGACCTGGGGACCACCAACTCCTGTGTCTCTATTTTGGAAAATGGCAACGTCAAGGTAATCGAGAACGCCGAAGGCGCTCGTACCACGCCGTCCATCATCGCTTACGCCAACGACGGTGAAATCCTCGTGGGCCAGTCGGCCAAGCGTCAGGCCGTGACCAACCCGCACAACACCCTGTATGCGGTGAAGCGTCTGATCGGTCGTCGTTTCGACGAAGAAGTCGTGCAGAAAGACATTCAGATGGTGCCGTACAAGATCGTCAAGGCTGACAACGGTGACGCCTGGGTTGAAGTGAACGGCCAGAAGATGGCGCCGCCGCAAATCTCGGCTGAAATTCTCAAGAAGATGAAGAAGACCGCCGAGGACTACCTGGGCGAGCCAGTCACCGAAGCGGTCATCACCGTTCCGGCCTACTTCAACGACAGCCAGCGTCAGGCCACCAAGGATGCTGGTCGCATCGCCGGTCTGGACGTCAAGCGCATCATCAACGAGCCTACCGCGGCTGCGCTGGCTTATGGCATGGACAAGGCCAAGGGCGACCACACCGTGATCGTCTATGACCTGGGTGGTGGTACCTTCGACGTGTCGGTCATCGAGATCGCCGAAGTCGATGGTGAGCACCAGTTCGAAGTGTTGGCCACCAACGGTGACACCTTCCTCGGCGGTGAAGACTTCGATATTCGTCTGATTGACTACCTCGTCGACGAATTCAAGAAAGAAACCGGCATGAACCTCAAGGGCGACCCGCTGGCCATGCAGCGCCTCAAGGAAGCTGCCGAGAAGGCCAAGATCGAGCTGTCCTCGAGCCAGCAGACCGACGTCAACCTGCCGTACATCACTGCAGACGCTACCGGTCCGAAGCACCTGAACGTGAAGATCTCCCGTTCCAAGCTCGAATCGCTGGTCGAAGACCTGGTGCAGCGCACCATCGAGCCTTGCCGTATCGCGTTGAAGGATGCGGGTATTGATGTCGGTTCGATCAACGACGTGATCCTGGTCGGCGGTCAGACCCGCATGCCGCTGGTGCAGAAGCTGGTGACCGAGTTCTTCGGCAGAGAAGCACGCAAGGACGTCAACCCGGATGAAGCCGTCGCCATGGGTGCTGCCATTCAGGGCGCCGTTCTGGCCGGTGACGTCAAGGACGTACTGCTGCTGGACGTGTCCCCGCTGACCCTGGGTATCGAAACCATGGGCGGCGTGATGACTGCGCTGATCGAGAAGAACACCACCATCCCGACCAAGAAGTCGCAGGTGTTCTCCACTGCCGATGACAACCAGAGCGCCGTGACCATTCACGTGCTGCAGGGTGAGCGCAAGCAGGCCGCACAGAACAAGTCGCTGGGCAAGTTCGACCTGGCCGAGATTCCGCCGGCTCCGCGTGGCGTGCCGCAGATCGAAGTGACCTTCGACATCGACGCCAACGGCATCCTGCATGTGTCCGCCAAGGACAAAGCCACCGGCAAGCAGCAGTCCATCGTGATCAAGGCCAACTCCGGCCTGTCCGATGACGAAATCGAGCGTATGGTGCGTGACGCCGAGGCCAACGCCGAGGAAGACCGCAAGTTCGAAGAGCTGGCCACGGCACGTAACCAGGGCGATCAACTGGTGCACGCCACCCGCAAGATGCTCACCGAGGCGGGCGACAAGGCCACTGCCGACGAGAAGGCGGCCATCGAAAAAGCCATTGGCGAACTGGAAGTGGCCGTGAAAGGCGACGACAAGGCCGCCATCGAGGCCAAGATGAACGCACTGTCCGAAGCCACCACGCCGCTGGCGCAGAAGATGTATGCCGAGCAGCCGCAGGGCGGTGCCGCCCAGGCTGATGCTGGCGACGCCAAGGATGCCGGTGACGACGTGGTCGACGCTGAGTTCGAAGAGGTCAAGGAGAACAAGTAAGGGATGCGGCCTGCTCGGCGGGCCGCCTCTTCTTTACGCTCCACCGTCGCTCGCGACGGGCAGGATTCGCCGCGCGGGAGCCTTCTCCCGCGTCGGCGTATCTGGAACTCACGAATTTGAGAGTGCAGCACAACTATGGCAAAACGTGATTATTACGAGATCCTGGGGGTCGAGCGCGGCGCTAGTGAAGCCGAGCTGAAGAAGGCCTATCGGCGCCTGGCGATGAAATATCACCCGGACCGCAACCCGGACGACAAAGACTCCGAAGAGAAATTCAAGGAGGCCAACGAGGCCTACGAAGTACTTTCTGACGCGGCCAAGCGTTCGGCCTACGACCAATACGGCCACGCTGGGGTCGACCCGCAGATGGGTGGCGGTGGTGGGGCCGGTTTCGGCGGCGCCAACTTCTCCGATATCTTCGGTGATGTGTTCAGCGACTTCTTTGGCGGTGCTCGCGGCGGCTCGCGTGGTGGTGCCCAGCGCGGCTCGGATCTGCGCTACACCCTCGAGCTGGATCTGGAAGAAGCGGTGCGCGGCACCACCGTGACCATCCGCGTGCCGACCCTGGTCGGCTGCAAGACCTGCGATGGCTCGGGTGCCAAGAAGGGCACCAGCCCGGTCACCTGTACCACTTGCGGTGGTATCGGTCAGGTGCGCATGCAGCAGGGTTTCTTCTCCGTGCAGCAGACCTGCCCGCGCTGTCATGGCAGCGGCAAGATGATCACCGACCCTTGCGGCAGCTGTCACGGTCAGGGTCGCGTGGAAGAGAGCAAGACGCTGTCGGTCAAGGTGCCGCCAGGTGTCGATACTGGTGACCGCATTCGCCTGTCCGGCGAGGGCGAGGCCGGTACGCATGGCGGCCCGGCCGGTGACCTCTACGTGGTGGTCAACGTCCGTGAACATGCGATCTTCCAGCGTGATGGTAAGCATCTGTACTGCGAAGTGCCGATCAGCTTTGCCGATGCGGCGCTGGGTGGCGAACTGGAAGTGCCGACCCTCGATGGTCGGGTCAAGCTGAAGATCCCCGAAGGCACGCAGACCGGCAAGCTGTTCCGTCTGCGTGGCAAGGGCGTGGCCCCTGTTCGTGGTGGCGCGGCTGGCGATTTGATGTGCCGGGTCGCGGTGGAAACGCCGGTCAACCTAAACAAGCGTCAGCGCGAACTGCTCGATGAGTTCCGCAAGTCGCTGCAGGGTGACGATTCCCACTCGCCCAAGGCCAGTGGCTGGTTCGAGGGCGTGAAGCGCTTCTTCGGCGACGTTTAATTGAGCGTCAAGCGGCAAGTCACAAGCGGCAAGAGGGTATTGCGCTTGGCTTGCAGCTTGAGGCCCGCAGCTTGGAGCTGATGTTATGCAACGTATTGCAGTGATGGGCGCCGCCGGGCGTATGGGCAAGACCCTGATCGAGGCCGTCAGTCAGGCCGAGGGTGCGAAGCTCCGTGCCGCCATCGACCGCGCCGACAGCAGCCTGATCGGTGCCGATGCCGGTGAGCTGGTGGGGCTGGGCAAGATAGGTGTGACCCTGGTGGGTGATCTGGCCGCAGTGGTCGACGATTTTGACGTGCTGATCGACTTCACCCATCCGTCGGTGACCCTGAAGAACCTGGAGGTCTGTCGCCAGGCGGGCAAGGCTATGGTCATCGGTACCACCGGTTTCACCGTGGAAGAGAAACAGCAGCTGAGCGAAGCGGCCAAGCAGATCCCCATCGTTTTTGCCGCCAACTTCAGTGTCGGCGTCAACCTTTGCCTGAAGCTGCTGGATACCGCTGCTCGCGTGCTGGGTGACGATGTGGACATCGAAATCATCGAAGCCCACCACCGGCACAAGGTCGACGCACCGTCCGGTACAGCACTGCGCATGGGCGAAGTGGTTGCCGATGCACTGGGGCGTGATCTGCAGAAAGTCGCCGTGTATGGCCGCGAAGGTCAGACCGGAGCCCGTGAGCGCGAGACCATTGGTTTCGCTACCGTGCGTGCCGGTGACGTGGTGGGTGACCACACCGTGCTGTTCGCCGCCGATGGCGAGCGTGTCGAGATCACGCACAAGGCCTCCAGCCGCATGACCTTCGCCAAGGGCGCGGTGCGTTCGGCGCTGTGGCTGCAGGGGCGTGATGCCGCTCTGTACGACATGCAGGACGTGTTGGGCTTGCGTTGATGTGAATGTGTGACTGAGGCGTCTTACCGGGTGGACCGAAAAAGGGTTTTCCTGTAAGCTTCCTGTTTTAGTGTGTCCACTAAAAGTTACGCAGAATGGCTCAAATAAAAAAGCGGGATGACCTTCACACGTCATCCCGCTTTTTTACAACCTGCGTTTGCTTCAAGCCTTGATCGAGACGGAGGTCTTCTTGACTAAGCCAGCCCCCAAACCTGCCATTTTGGCCCTTGCTGACGGCAGCATTTTTCGCGGCGATTCCATCGGGGCCGATGGCCAGACGATCGGAGAGGTGGTGTTCAACACCGCCATGACCGGCTATCAGGAAATCCTTACCGATCCATCCTATGCCCAGCAGATCGTTACCCTGACTTACCCGCACATCGGCAATACCGGTACCACCCCGGAAGATGCCGAGTCCAACCGCGTCTGGGCCGCTGGCCTAATCATTCGCGACCTGCCGCTGATTTCCAGCAACTGGCGCGACAAGCAGCCGCTGGACGAGTACCTGAAAGCCAATGGCACCGTCGCCATCGCCGGTATCGATACTCGCCGTCTGACCCGCATCCTGCGCGAAAAGGGTTCGCAGAATGGCTGCATCCTGGTCGGTGACGACGCCACCGAAGAGAAAGCACTGGAGCTGGCACGCAGCTTCCCGGGCCTCAAGGGCATGGACCTGGCCAAGGTAGTCAGCTGCACCGAGCGCTACGAGTGGCGCGAAAGCACCTGGAACCTGCAGTCCGACAGCCACCCGGAAATTCCGGCCAGCGAGCTGCCTTACCACGTGGTCGCCTATGACTACGGCGTGAAGCTGAACATCCTGCGCATGCTGGTCGAGCGTGGCTGCCGCCTGACCGTGGTGCCGGCACAAACTCCGGCCAGCGACGTGCTGGCGCTCAATCCTGATGGCGTGTTTCTCTCCAACGGTCCTGGCGATCCCGAGCCGTGCGACTACGCGATCCAGGCGATCAAGGACGTTCTGGAAACCGATATTCCGGTATTCGGCATCTGCCTCGGCCACCAACTGCTGGCTCTGGCCTCCGGCGCCAAGACCCTGAAAATGGGTCATGGCCACCACGGTGCCAACCACCCGGTACAGGATCTCGACAGCGGTGTGGTGATGATCACCAGCCAGAACCACGGTTTCGCTGTGGACGAAAGCAGCCTGCCGAGCAATGTGCGGCCGATCCACAAGTCGCTGTTCGATGGCACCCTGCAGGGCATCGAGCGCACCGACAAGGACGCCTTCAGCTTCCAAGGGCACCCCGAGGCGAGCCCAGGGCCGCACGACGTGGCGCCACTGTTCGACCGCTTCATCGAAGCCATGGCCAAGCGCCGCTAAGCCCGCCGACTGACCTACGGATTCGAGAGAGAAAAAATGCCAAAACGTACAGACATCAAAAGTATCCTGATCCTCGGCGCCGGCCCCATCGTCATCGGCCAGGCCTGCGAGTTCGACTACTCCGGCGCTCAGGCGTGCAAGGCGCTGAAGGAAGAAGGTTTCCGCGTCATCCTGGTGAACTCCAACCCGGCCACCATCATGACCGACCCGTCGATGGCTGACGCCACCTACATCGAGCCGATCAAGTGGGCCACTGTGGCCAAGATCATCGAGAAGGAACGCCCCGACGCCCTGCTGCCGACCATGGGTGGCCAGACCGCGCTGAACTGCGCGCTGGACCTGGAAAAGCACGGCGTGCTGGAGAAGTTCGGCGTCGAGATGATCGGTGCCAATGCCGACACTATCGACAAGGCCGAAGACCGTTCGCGCTTCGACAAGGCGATGAAGGACATCGGCCTGGCCTGCCCGGTTTCCGGCATCGCCCACAACATGGAAGAAGCGTACGGCGTGCTGGAGAAGGTTGGCTTCCCGTGCATCATCCGCCCGTCCTTCACCATGGGCGGTACCGGTGGCGGCATCGCCTACAACCGTGAAGAGTTCGAGGAAATCTGCGCCCGCGGTCTCGACCTGTCGCCGACCAGCGAACTGCTGATCGACGAGTCGCTGATCGGCTGGAAGGAATACGAGATGGAGGTGGTCCGTGACAAGAAGGACAACTGCATCATCGTCTGCTCCATCGAGAACTTCGACCCGATGGGTGTGCACACCGGTGACTCGATCACCGTCGCGCCGGCACAGACCCTGACCGACAAGGAATACCAGATCCTGCGTAACGCCTCGCTGGCAGTGCTGCGTGAGATCGGCGTGGAGACCGGCGGCTCCAACGTGCAGTTCGGCATCTGCCCGAACACCGGGCGCATGGTCGTCATCGAGATGAACCCGCGTGTATCGCGCAGCTCGGCTCTGGCCTCCAAGGCCACTGGCTTCCCGATCGCCAAGATCGCCGCCAAGCTGGCTGTCGGCTACACCCTCGATGAGCTGTCCAACGACATCACCGGCGGGCGTACCCCGGCGTCGTTCGAACCGGCCATCGACTATGTAGTGACCAAGGTGCCGCGCTTCGCCTTCGAGAAATTCCCGAAAGCCGACGCCCGCCTGACCACCCAGATGAAGTCCGTGGGCGAAGTCATGGCCATCGGCCGTACCTTCCAGGAGTCCATGCAGAAAGCCCTGCGCGGTCTGGAAGTGGGCGTTGCCGGCTTCGATCCGAAGCTCGACCTGAATGACCCGGAGGCTGAAAGCACTCTGCGTCGCGAGCTGACCGTGCCCAGCGCCGACCGCATCTGGTACGTGGCCGATGCCTTCCGCGCCGGCAAGACCGTCGCCGAAGTGTTCGAGCTGACCCGTATCGACGAGTGGTTCCTGGTGCAGATCGAAGATCTGATCAAGGACGAGGCGACTGTGGAGACCCTTGGTCTGTCGGCCATCGACCGCGACCTGATGTTCAAGCTCAAGCGCAAGGGCTTCTCCGATGCGCGCCTGGCCAAGCTGCTGGGTGTGTCCGAGAAGAGCCTGCGCGCCCATCGCCACAAGCTCAAGGTGCTGCCGGTGTACAAGCGCGTGGACACCTGCGCCGCCGAGTTCGCCACCGACACCGCCTACATGTACTCGACCTACGAGGAAGAGTGCGAGGCCAATCCGTCGAGCCGTGAGAAGATCATGATTCTCGGGGGCGGCCCCAACCGTATCGGCCAAGGCATCGAGTTCGACTACTGCTGCGTGCACGCCGCGCTGGCCATGCGTGAAGACGGTTACGAGACCATCATGGTCAACTGCAACCCGGAAACTGTCTCCACCGACTACGACACCTCCGATCGCCTCTACTTCGAGCCAGTGACCCTGGAAGACGTGCTGGAAATCGTCCGTGTCGAGCAGCCGAAAGGCGTCATCGTCCAGTACGGCGGCCAAACCCCGCTGAAGATCTGCCGCGCGCTGGAAGAAGCAGGCGTGCCGATCATCGGCACCAGCCCTGAGGCCATCGACCGCGCCGAAGACCGCGAGCGCTTCCAGCAGATGGTGCAGCGCCTGAACCTGCGTCAGCCGGCCAACGCCACTGCGCGCAGCGAAGACGAAGCCCTGGCCCTGTCGAAGAACATCGGTTACCCGATGGTGGTGCGTCCGTCCTACGTACTGGGCGGCCGGGCGATGGAAATCGTCTACCAGGAAGAAGAACTCAAGCGCTACATGCGCGAAGCGGTGAAAGTCTCCAACGACAGCCCGGTGCTGCTCGATCGCTTCCTCAACTGCGCCATCGAAGTGGACGTGGATGCGGTGTGCGACGGCGAAACCGTGGTGATCGGCGCGATCATGCAGCACATCGAACAGGCCGGCGTGCACTCTGGTGACTCCGCCTGCTCGCTGCCGCCGTACTCGCTGCCGATGCACATCCAGGACGAGATCCGCGAGCAGGTCAAGAAAATGGCCCTGGAGCTCGGCGTGGTCGGTCTGATGAACGTGCAGATGGCCGTGCAGGGCGAGGACATCTACGTCATCGAAGTGAACCCGCGCGCCTCGCGTACCGTGCCGTTCGTCTCCAAGTGCGTCGGCGAGTCGCTGGCCAAGGTGGCTGCGCGCGTCATGGCTGGCAAGAGCCTGGCCGAAGCCGGCTACAGCAAGGAAATCATCCCGCCGTTCTTCAGCGTCAAGGAGGCGGTATTCCCCTTCGCCAAGTTCCCAGGCGTCGACCCGATCCTTGGCCCGGAGATGAAGTCCACCGGTGAAGTCATGGGTGTCGGTGATACCTTCGGCGAAGCCTTCGCCAAGGCCCAGCTGGGCGCCAGCGAGATCCTGCCGAACTCCGGTTGCGCGTTCATCAGCGTACGTGAAGATGACAAGCCGGAAGCCGTTCAGGTCGCCCGTGATCTGATCGCGCTGGGCTTTGAAGTGGTTGCCACTGCCGGCACCGCCAAGGTGATCGAGGCTGCTGGTCTGCCAGTTCGTCGAGTGAACAAGGTGACTGAAGGCCGTCCGCATGTCGTCGACATGATCAAGAATGATGAGGTCACCCTGATCATCAATACCACCGAGGGGCGTCAGTCCATCGCTGACTCCTACTCGATCCGTCGTAACGCCCTGCAGCACAAGATCTACTGCACCACCACCATCGCGGCTGGTCAGGCGGTCTGTGAAGCGCTCAAGTTCGGCCCGGAGAAGACTGTGCGCCGGCTGCAGGATCTGCATGCAGGAATCAAGGCATGATCAAATATCCAATGACCGTTCAGGGCGCTCGCGCCCTGGAAGAAGAGCTGGCGCACCTGACCAAGGTGGTTCGCCCGAAACTCAGTCAGGACATCGGTGAAGCCCGCGAGCTGGGTGATCTCAAGGAAAACGCCGAGTACCACGCCGCGCGTGAGCAGCAGGGCATGGTCGAAGCGCGTGTGCGTGATATCGAAGGTCGTCTGCAGAACGCGGTGATCATCGATGTCACCACCATCGAGCACACCGGCAAGGTGATCTTCGGCACCACGGTGGAAATCGCCAACGTCGAGACAGACGAAAGCGTGACCTACCAGATCGTTGGCGAGGACGAAGCCGACATCAAGCAGGGCAAGATTTCCGTCGGCTCGCCTATCGCCCGTGCCTTGATTGGCAAGAATGAAGGCGATGTGGTTGCGGTGCAGACTCCCAGTGGCCTGATCGAGTACGAGATTGTCGAAGTCCGTCATATCTAAACCGCAACAACCGTCTCGGGCGGCTGCCGTCAGTTGGCAGCTGGCCCAGACCCTCTGGGTGGGCGGCTTGTGGTTGTTGCAGTTCGTCATTCTGCCGGCCATCGGCCAAAGCGGTCTGGCGCCTCTGCTGGTGCAGGAGATAGCCACGCGGCTGGTGCCGCTACTGGTCGGTCTGACAGCGGTATGCGTTGCGCTGCAGGCTTTTGCCTTGCTGCGCAGTGAAGGTCTGTCGAGTCTGTTGCGGGATATACGTGGGCAACTACTGCTGACCGTTGCGGCCATGGCCCTGAGCTACTTCGCTGTGTTGCGCTACTGGCCCGAGGTCGAGTATTGGCTGCGCTTCAGCTATCTGGTGATGGCATTTTGTGGGCTGTTGCTGGTGCTGCAGCCTGTGCCTGGGGCGCCAGTCAGGCGCTAACGACGCTTTCAGACGCGAATTCATTCGCGATCAGGGCACGCCATGCCTGCCCGTGATCGCGATGGATGCGCCTCAACCCTGGTAACGAATAACGTTGGACAGGTTGCGATTCGGCTTGGGGTTCTTGCGATAGAGCAGGGCGACCTTGCCAATCGACTGGACCAGTTCAGCGCGTCCGCTCTCGCACAGGGCTACAATGGCGGCCTGGCGATCCTCGCGTTCGGTGAGGCGCAGCTGTACCTTGATCAGCTCGTGATCGTTCAGGGCGCGGTCCAGTTCGGCCAGCACGCCCTCGGTCAAACCATTGTCAGCCACGATCAATACAGGTTTCAGGTGGTGGCCGATAGATTTGAATTGTTTCTTCTGCTCTTGAGTGAGCGGCATAATCGTTAGTACCTAATTCGGTCTGGAAAACGGCGCCTATCTTACCCGAGCCCGCGCAGTTATTCATGACCCGTTGAGTCAGAGGTTTCAGTGGCACGTTCCAAGACCAGCCAGCGTTGGCTGAAAGAACATTTCGATGATCCCTACGTGAAGATGGCGCAGAAAGACGGCTATCGTTCGCGCGCCAGCTACAAGTTGCTGGAGATCCAGGAGAAGGATCGCATCCTGCGCCCGGGCATGACCGTGGTCGATCTTGGCGCCGCGCCAGGTGGCTGGTCGCAGGTCACCAGTCGAGTGATCGGCGACAAAGGGCGGCTGATCGCCTCCGATATCCTGGAGATGGACAGCATTCCTGATGTCACCTTCATTCAGGGTGATTTCACCGATGACGCGGTCTTCGCGCAGATTCTCGAGGCCATCGGCGAAAATCCGGTGGACCTTGTTATTTCCGATATGGCCCCCAATATGAGTGGGGTAAGAACCGCCGATCAGGCGCGTGCGATGTATCTGTGCGAGCTGGCGCTGGATCTGGCCGGGCGTGTCTTGCGTCCAGGTGGCGATTTTCTGATCAAGATTTTCCAGGGTGAAGGTTTCGACGCTTACCACAAGCAGGTGCGCGAGACGTTCGACAAGGTGCAGATGCGCAAGCCGCTGTCCTCACGCGATCGCTCCCGTGAGCAATATCTGTTGGCGCGCGGTTTTCGCGGGATGTGAGTTGAAACTGGTGTCCGCCCTGTCGGTCTCAGTCGCAGAAACCTCATAAAGGGTTACAGACGGTGCCTGCGGGACGCGGGCGTTTGGTGTAAGTTAGTCGGTATATCATTGGTCGTCATGGGAAGCCCGCTTCGCCACGAGGCCTGCTTCAGAGGGTAGCTAATTGAACGACATGGCAAAGAATCTGATCCTGTGGCTGATCATCGCGGCGGTGCTGGTTACCGTGATGAACAACTTCTCCAGTCCGAGCGAGCCGCAGACCCTGAGCTACTCGCAATTCATCGAGCAGGTGAAGGAAGGGCGCGTTGAGCGCGTTACCGTCGATGGTTACGTGATCTCCGGCAAGCGTACCGATGGTGAGGGCTTCAAGACCATTCGCCCGGCTATTCAGGATGAAGGCCTGATCGGCGATCTGCTGGATAACAACGTGGTTATCGAAGGCAAGCAGCCTGAGCAGCAGAGCATCTGGACTCAGTTGCTGGTCGCCAGCTTCCCGATTCTGGTGATCATCGCCGTATTTATGTTCTTCATGCGCCAGATGCAGGGCGGTGCTGGTGGCAAGGGCGGGCCGATGAGCTTCGGCAAGTCCAAGGCGCGTCTGCTCTCCGAAGATCAGGTCAAGACCACCTTCGCCGATGTCGCCGGTTGCGACGAGGCCAAGGAAGAAGTCAGCGAGCTGGTGGAATTCCTCCGCGATCCGGGCAAGTTCCAGCGCCTGGGCGGTCGCATCCCGCGTGGTGTACTGATGGTTGGCTCGCCGGGTACCGGCAAGACCTTGCTGGCCAAAGCCGTGGCTGGTGAGGCGAAAGTGCCGTTCTTCACCATTTCCGGTTCCGACTTCGTTGAGATGTTCGTCGGTGTTGGTGCCAGCCGTGTTCGCGACATGTTCGATCAGGCCAAGAAGCACGCGCCGTGCATTATCTTCATCGACGAGATCGACGCCGTGGGTCGCCATCGTGGCGCCGGCATGGGCGGCGGTCACGACGAGCGTGAGCAGACCCTCAACCAGTTGCTGGTGGAGATGGACGGTTTCGAGATGAATGACGGCATCATCGTCATCGCTGCCACTAACCGTCCGGACGTTCTCGACCCTGCGCTGCTGCGTCCTGGCCGCTTCGACCGCCAGGTGGTCGTTGGTCTGCCGGATATTCGTGGTCGCGAGCAAATTCTGAAGGTGCACATGCGCAAGGTGCCGATGAGCGACGACGTGCAGCCGGCGGTGATCGCCCGCGGCACCCCGGGCTTCTCCGGCGCCGACCTGGCCAACCTGGTCAACGAGGCCTCGCTGTTCGCCGCCCGCGCCGGCAAGCGCGTGGTGGAAATGAAGGAATTCGAGCTGGCCAAAGACAAGATCATGATGGGCGCCGAGCGCAAGACCATGGTCATGTCCGACAAGGAGAAGCTCAACACCGCGTTCCACGAGGCGGGCCACGCCATCGTTGGTCGTCTGGTGCCCGAGCATGATCCGGTCTACAAGGTGTCCATCATTCCGCGTGGTCGTGCTCTGGGCGTGACCATGTTCCTGCCGGAAGAGGATCGCTACAGCTTGAGCAAGCGCGCGCTGACCAGTCAGATCTGCTCGCTGTTCGGTGGTCGTATTGCCGAAGAAATGACCCTGGGTTTCGATGGCGTTACCACCGGCGCCTCCAACGACATCATGCGTGCCACGCAGTTGGCCAAGAACATGGTCACCAAGTGGGGGCTTTCCGAGAAGCTGGGCCCGCTGATGTATGCGGAAGAAGAGGGTGAAGTCTTCCTCGGTCGTAGCATGGGCAGCCAGGCCAGCAACGTTTCCGGCGAGACTGCCAAGCAGATCGACGAGGAAGTGCGTCGCATCATCGATGAATGCTACGCCACGGCCAAGAAACTGCTGGTAGAGAACCGTGACAAGCTCGATGCAATGGCCGAAGCGCTGATGAAGTACGAAACCATCGACGCCGAGCAGATCGACGACATCATGAACGGCCGCGAGCCTCGTGAGCCACGCGGCTGGGATGGTGGCGGTGACTCCGGTGCTCCGCAGGCCAAGGTCGACGAGCCAGATCGTTCTGAAAAGCCCATTGGTGGGCCGGCGGCCGAGCACTAAGGTTTCATATGTCTCAAGTGCAACACCTGAGCCGGCTACCCTGTGGTAGCCGGCTTCTTGATTTGTCCCGTCCGCAGGTGATGGGCATCCTCAATGTCACTCCTGATTCTTTCTCCGATGGTGGGCGCTTTACGGCGCGCGATGCTGCGCTGCGTCACGCCGAGCAGATGGTCGCCGCAGGTGCGACGCTGATCGATATCGGCGGTGAGTCCACCCGCCCAGGCGCCCGGGCCGTTTCTCCGACCGAAGAGCTGGAGCGGGTTGCGCCGGTGGTCGAAGCTATCGCCCGTCAGCTCGACGTGATCATTTCCGTGGATACCTCGACGCCCGCAGTCATGCGCGAAAGTGCAAGGCTGGGCGCGGGGCTGATCAATGATGTGCGTTCGTTGCAACGTGATGGTGCTCTGGATGCGGCGGCAGATACTGGTCTGCCGGTGTGTCTGATGCATATGCGCGGCGAGCCCGGCAACATGCAGGATGATCCGCAGTATCCGGATATCGTCGCTGAGGTGCGTGATTTTCTCGTCGAGCGCATGGCTGCCTGCGCGACAGCCGGTATTCCCGCTGAGCGGATCCTGCTCGATCCGGGCTTTGGTTTTGCCAAGACCCTGGAGCACAATCTCGCCCTGTTCAAGCGCATGAGTGAGCTCTCTGCGTTGGGGCGGCCCTTGCTGGTTGGTGTCTCACGCAAGAGCATGATCGGCAAGGTGCTTGGTCACGAGGTTGGTGGTCGCCTCTACGGTAGTCTGGCATTGGCTGCTCTGGCCTTGACCAAAGGCGCACATATTCTGCGCGTGCACGATGTCGCCGAAACGGTGGACGTGGTGCGCATGATCGCTGCGGTTGAAGCGGCGCAATAACAAGGAAAGCGTTATGGCTAGAAAATACTTCGGCACCGACGGTATTCGTGGTCGCGTTGGCCAGTTTCCAATTACTCCGGATTTCATGCTCAAGCTCGGTTGGGCGGCTGGCATGGCGTTTCGCAAGCAGGGCAAGTGCCGCATCCTGATCGGTAAGGACACGCGTATCTCTGGCTACATGTTCGAGTCCGCCCTCGAGGCGGGGCTGGCTGCCGCAGGTGCGGACGTGCAACTGCTCGGGCCGATGCCGACGCCGGCGATTGCCTATCTGACGCGCACTTTCCAGGCCGATGCCGGTATCGTCATCAGTGCTTCGCACAATCCGCATGACGATAACGGCATCAAGTTCTTTTCCAGCGAAGGCACCAAGCTTCCGGACGATGTCGAGGCGATGATCGAAGAGTTGCTCGATCAGCCGATGACCGTGGTGGAGTCCGCCGGGATCGGCAAGGCTTCGCGGATCAACGATGCCTCCGGTCGCTACATCGAGTTCTGCAAGGGCAGTGTGCCCAGTGGCACCAGCTTCAAAGGCCTGAAGATCGTCATCGATTGCGCCCATGGCGCTGCCTACAAGGTCGCGCCTAGCGTGTTTCGCGAGCTGGGTGCGGAGGTTCGAGTCATTTCGGCGCAGCCCGACGGTCTCAATATCAATGATGCTTGCGGTTCCACGCACATTGCCGCGTTGCAGGCTGAAGTGGTCGCACAGCAGGCTGATCTGGGTATCGCCTTCGATGGCGATGCTGATCGTGTGCTGATGGTCGACCAATATGGTGCGGTGGTCGATGGTGATGAGCTGTTGTTCATCATTGCGCGTGATCTGCAGGAGCGTGGGCGGCTGCGTGGTGGTGTGGTCGGCACGCTGATGAGCAATCTCGGGCTGGAACTGGCTCTGGCCGATCTGAACATCCCATTCATTCGCGCCAATGTCGGCGATCGTTATGTGATCGCTGAATTGTTGGCGCGCAACTGGCAGCTCGGTGGCGAGAATTCCGGGCACCTGGTGTGCTTCCAGCACACCACGACTGGCGATGCGATTATTGCGGCCCTGCAGGTTTTGATGGCGCTCAAGCGCCGCGGTCAGAGCCTGGTTGATGCGCGCAGCGATCTGAAGAAGTGTCCGCAGGTGCTGGTCAATGTGCGATTCTCCGGCGCTGTCGATCCGCTCGAGCATCCGTCGGTGAAGGAAGCCTGCGCGCGGGTGACCGAGAGCATGGCTGGACGTGGTCGAGTGCTGCTGCGCAAGTCCGGCACCGAGCCGCTGGTGCGGGTGATGGTCGAAGGTGACGAGGAAAGCTCGGTTCGCGGCTATGCCGATGAATTGGCTAAGATTGTTGCCGAAGTCTGTGCTTGATTGCGCTTGCTACCGAGGGTGCTCTTGGGTAACATCTGCGCCCTCTTTGATCGACGAGGTAAAACATGCGTCGCCCCTTGGTCGCTGGTAACTGGAAAATGCACGGTACCCGCGCAAGCGTCGCAGAGCTGATCGAAGGTGTACGTCAGCAGGTACTGCCTGCTGATGTCGATGTTGCGGTGTTTCCCTCCAGTCTGCATATCGCTCAGGTCGTCGAAGGCCTGAATGGTAAAGCGGTGAAGGTTGGAGCGCAGGATTGTGCGGCACAAGTAGAGCAGGGCGCCTTGACTGGTGAGCTGGCAGTTAGTCAGTTGGTCGACGGCGGTTGTGAGCTGGTGCTTGTTGGTCACTCCGAGCGTCGCCTGATTCTGGGTGAAAGTGACGAAGTGGTCGTGCGCAAGTTTGCAGCGGTACAGGCTGCAGGTTTGACTCCCGTGCTCTGTGTGGGGGAGACCCGCGAGCAACGTGAAGCGAATAAAACGCTGGGTGTAGTGGGTGGCCAGTTGGCCGCAGTGATCGGCGCGCTGGGTGTCGATGTGCTGAAAAACGCCGTAGTGGCCTATGAGCCTGTATGGGCCATTGGTACCGGGTTGACCGCTACGCCCGAGCAGGCTCAGGAAGTGCACGCAGCAATCCGTGCGCAAGTTGCGCAGCTCGATGCTGGTGTCGCGAGTGGGCTGAGAATTCTTTATGGCGGCAGTGTGAAGGCCGTCAGTGCAGCCGAGTTGTTCGGCATGCAGGATATCGATGGGGGGCTTGTGGGTGGAGCCTCTCTGAATGCGGATGAATTCGGTGCGATCTGTCGCGCTGCAGGAAACTGAAGAATGCTGGAAACAGTCATTGTTGTTCTGCACCTGCTGGGTGCGATCGGGATTGTGGTGCTGGTGCTGTTGCAGCAGGGTAAAGGCGCTGACGCGGGTGCGTCGTTCGGTTCGGGTGCTTCGGCAACTGTATTCGGAAGCCAAGGTTCCTCTACCTTTCTGAGTAAGTTTACTGGTATACTCGCCGCGGCTTTTTTCATTACCAGCTTGGGTTTAGCGTTCTTTGCTAAAGAAAAAGCTGATGCACTGACTCAAGTTGGTCTGCCAGATCCAGCGGTTCTGGAAGTTCAACAAAAACCGGCTGTCGAAGATGTGCCGGTGCTCGAAGAGCAAGCTCCAGCATCCGATGCTTCGGATGTGCCGGAGGCTCCAGGGCAGTAACAGTTTTGCCGAGGTGGTGGAATTGGTAGACACGCTACCTTGAGGTGGTAGTGGCCATAGGCTGTAGGGGTTCGAGTCCCCTCCTCGGTACCATACTCAAGAAAGCCCGCAGTTCGCGGGCTTTCTTGTTGCTGGAGTGTTTGGTTGACCCTCGCCAGGGGGTGGCCGTATAATTCCGGCCCAGCTTTGACGCGGGGTGGAGCAGTCTGGTAGCTCGTCGGGCTCATAACCCGAAGGTCGTAGGTTCAAATCCTGCCCCCGCAACCAGTTTCAGCAGGCCCCTTTTCAGGGGCTTTTTGTTAGCTGAAAGACAGTGTCCGTTGGTATTTACGGCGGATTGAAGGGATGGGCGTTTCGCCCATTTTTTATTTGCACAGCATGCACGAGGGCCGTTAAGTGTCGAGCAAGCTAGAACAGTTGCAGGCCTTGTTGGCCCCAGTAATCGAGGCGCTCGGTTACCAATGTTGGGGCATCGAGTTCCTGTCGCAGGGGCGTCATTCGCTGCTGCGTGTCTATATCGATAAAGCCGATGGCATCCTGATCGACGATTGTGAAATCGTCAGCCGTCAGCTCAGTGGTGTACTCGATGTCGAGGATCCGATTACCTCGGAGTACACACTGGAAGTTTCTTCTCCTGGCATGGATCGTCCGTTGTTCACTCTCGAACAGTTTGCGACGCATGCCGGTGAACAGGTGAAGATCAAGCTGCGTTCGCCTTTCGACGGGCGTCGTAACTTCCAGGGCCTCCTTCGCGGTGTGGAGGAGCAGGACGTGGTAGTTCAGGTGGATGACCACGAGTATCTGTTGCCGATCGACCTGATCGACAAGGCCAATATCATCCCCCGATTTGATTGAGATGCGGATTCTGTGGCGCTGCTGGACTGTCGATTGTCGGCGCAGCGCAAGCGACACAGATGGCGCGAAGGTAGCACGGCAGCTCACGAAGATAGCGCCAATGGCGTGAACGTGAAGCGGACTGCGCAGAACCAATGGATTGCGAAAGGCGAGGCGTACGATGAGCAAAGAAGTACTGCTGGTTGTTGAGTCGGTATCCAACGAAAAGGGTGTACCGGCCAGCGTGATTTTCGAGGCGCTGGAGCTGGCTCTGGCAACCGCCACCAAGAAGCGTTTCGAGGACGAAGTCGACCTGCGTGTGTCGATCAACCGTCAGAACGGTAGCTACGAAACTTTCCGCCGCTGGACCGTGGTCGATGAGTCCGAGTTCGAGGACCCGGCCTACCAGGTGACCGAGGACATGCCGCAGGCCGTTGAGGCCAACGCCAAGATCGGTGACGTGCTCGAAGAGAAGGTTGATTCCATCGAGTTCGGTCGCATCGCCGCGCAAACCGCCAAGCAGGTCATCGTGCAGAAAGTGCGCGAGGCCGAGCGTGCTCAGGTGGTAGACGCCTACCGCGAGCGCCTGGGTGAGATCATCTCCGGCACCGTGAAGAAGGTCACCCGCGACAACGTCATCGTCGACCTGGGCAACAACGCCGAGGCGCTGCTGGCCCGTGAAGACATCATTCCGCGCGAGACTTTCCGCGTTGGTGTGCGGCTGCGTGCCCTGCTCAAGGAAATTCGTACCGAGAACCGCGGCCCGCAACTGATCCTGTCGCGTACCGCTCCGGAAATGCTGATCGAGCTGTTCCGCATCGAAGTACCGGAAATCGCCGAAGGGCTGATCGACGTCAAGGCCGCCTCCCGTGATCCGGGTTCGCGCGCCAAGATCGCCGTGCGCTCCAAGGACAAGCGTATCGACCCGCAGGGTGCCTGCATCGGTATGCGTGGTTCGCGCGTCCAGGCCGTTTCCGGCGAACTGGGCGGTGAGCGCGTCGATATCGTGCTGTGGGACGACAACCCCGCGCAGTTCGTTATCAATGCCATGTCGCCGGCTGAAGTGGCTGCGATCATCGTCGATGAAGATGCCCATGCCATGGACATCGCCGTTGGCGAAGACAACCTGGCCCAGGCCATTGGTCGTGGCGGTCAGAACGTGCGTCTTGCCAGTCAGTTGACCGGCTGGACCCTGAACGTGATGACCGAAGCGGACATTCAGGCCAAGCAACAGGCAGAAACCGGCGACATCCTGCAGTCCTTCATCGACGAGCTGGAAGTCGACGAAGAACTGGCTCAAGTCCTGGTCGAAGAGGGTTTCACCAGTCTCGAAGAGATTGCCTACGTACCCATGGAAGAAATGCTCAGTATCGATGGCTTCGACGAGGAGATCGTCAATGAGCTGCGTGCACGGGCTAAGGATCGTCTGCTGACCAAGGCGATCGCCAACGAGGAGAAGTTGGCCGATGCCCATCCGGCAGATGATCTGCTGGAACTGGAAGGCATGGACAAGGCGCTGGCTCTAGAGCTTGCGCTGCGCGGCGTGATTACCCGTGAAGACCTGGCCGAGCAGTCTATTGACGACCTGCTCGACATCGACGGCATCGACGAAGAGCGTGCCGGCAAGCTGATCATGGCCGCCCGAGCCCATTGGTTCGAATAAGCGGTTGCGGCCGAGGAGAAAGATGCATGACGCAAGTCACGGTTAAAGAACTGGCCACAGTGGTCGACACCCCGGTTGAGCGCCTGCTGCAGCAGATGCGTGAAGCTGGCCTGTCCCACGACAGTGCCGAACAAGTAGTGACCGATAGTGAGAAACAGGCCCTGCTGGCCCATCTCAAGAGCAGTCACGGCGACAAGGTCGAAGAGCCGCGCAAGATCACCTTGCAGCGCAAGACCACCAGCACCCTGCGCGTTGCTGGCAGTAAGACCATCAGTGTTGAAGTGCGCAAGAAGAAAACCTTCGTCAAGCGCAGCCCGGAAGAGATCGAAGCCGAGAAGCAGCGCGAGCTGGAAGCGCAGCGCGCCGCTGCCGAGGCTGAACGCCTGAAGGCCGAAGAAGAAGCCAAGCGCAAGGCTGACGAAGAAGCCAAGCGTCAGCCTGCCGCTGCTGCGACCGATGGCGCTGCACCAGTTGCTGCGCCGACGCCTGTCAGCGAGCCGCTGGTTGCCGCTCCGGTCGTCGAAGTCGAGCGCAAGAAAGAGGAAGTGCGTCGCCCCGAGAAGGCACGCTCTGATGAAGATGAGCGTCGCGATCGCAAGCACACCCAGCATCGCCCCGCGACCAAGGAGAAGGCGCCGGCTCCGCGCGTCGCTCCGCGTAGCGTCGATGAAGAAAGCGACGGTTTCCGTCGTGGTGGCCGCGGCAAGTCGAAGATGAAGAAGCGCAACCAGCATGGCTTCCAGGCTCCGGCCGGTCCGGTGGTGCGTGAAGTGGCCATTGGCGAAACCATCACGGTGGGCGATCTGGCTCAGCAGATGTCGGTCAAGGCTGCTGAAGTCATCAAGTTCATGTTCAAGATGGGCACCCCGGCCACCATCAACCAGGTGCTGGATCAGGAAACTGCCCAGCTGATCGCCGAAGAGTTGGGCCACAAGGTCAAGCTGGTCAGTGATACCGCCCTGGAAGATTCCCTGGCCGAGTCGCTGAAGTTCGAAGGTGAAGCCGTTTCCCGTGCTCCGGTCGTGACCGTAATGGGCCACGTTGACCACGGTAAGACCTCGCTGCTCGACTACATTCGTCGCGCCAAGGTGGCTTCCGGTGAAGCGGGTGGCATCACCCAGCATATCGGTGCTTACCACGTGGAAACCGAGCGTGGCATGGTCACCTTCCTCGACACCCCCGGTCACGCTGCGTTTACCGCCATGCGTGCGCGTGGTGCCAAGGCGACCGACATCGTCATCCTGGTCGTTGCAGCTGACGACGGCGTAATGCCGCAGACCCAGGAAGCCGTACAGCACGCGAAAGCGGCTGGCGTGCCGATCGTGGTCGCGGTGAACAAGATCGACAAGCCCGATGCCAACCCGGATAACATCAAGAACGGCCTGGCCGCTCTCGACGTGATCCCGGAAGAGTGGGGCGGCGATGCACCTTACGTGCACGTGTCGGCCAAGATGGGTACCGGCATCGACGAGCTGCTCGAAGCCGTACTGCTGCAGGCTGAAGTTCTCGAGCTGAAAGCCACGCCGTCGGCCCCGGGTCGTGGTGTGGTGGTCGAATCGCGTCTGGACAAGGGCCGTGGCCCGGTGGCCACCGTGCTGGTTCAGGACGGTACCCTGCGTCAGGGCGACATGGTCCTGGTTGGCGTCAACTATGGCCGCGTGCGTGCCATGCTTGACGAGAACGGCAAGCCGATCAAGGAAGCCGGTCCTTCCATTCCGGTCGAGATCCTCGGCCTCGATGGTACGCCGGATGCCGGTGACGACATGACCGTGGTCGCCGACGAGAAGAAGGCCCGCGAAGTTGCCCTGTTCCGTCAAGGCAAGTTCCGTGAGGTCAAGCTGGCCCGTGCTCACGCCGGCAAGCTGGAAAACATCTTCGAGAACATGGGCCAGGAAGAGAAGAAAACCCTCAACATCGTGCTCAAGTCCGATGTGCGTGGTTCTCTGGAAGCCCTGCAAGGCTCGCTCAGCACCCTGGGTAACGACGAAGTGCAGGTGCGTGTGGTCGGTGGCGGCGTCGGTGGTATCACCGAGTCCGATGCCAACCTGGCGCTGGCTTCCAACGCCGTGCTGTTCGGCTTCAACGTCCGTGCTGACGCTGGTGCGCGCAAGATCGTCGAGGCCGAAGGCCTGGACATGCGCTACTACAACGTCATCTACGACATCATCGAAGACGTCAAGAAGGCGCTCACCGGTATGCTCGGCAGCGATGTTCGCGAGAACATCCTGGGCACCGCCGAAGTGCGTGACGTATTCCGTTCGCCGAAGTTTGGCGCGGTTGCCGGTTGCATGGTCATCGAAGGCACTGTCTTCCGTAACCGTCCGATCCGCGTACTGCGTGAAGACGTGGTGATCTTCGAAGGTGAGCTGGAATCGCTGCGTCGCTTCAAGGACGACGTCGCCGAAGTGCGTAACGGCATGGAGTGCGGTATCGCGGTGAAGAGCTACAACGACGTCAAGGTCGGCGACAAGATCGAAGTGTTCGAGAAAGTCCAGGTGGCTCGCAGCCTGTAATCGCGAGTCGCAACACGCAACGCCCGGCCCCGCATTCGCGCGGCCGGGCGTTTGCCGCTTTTGAGTCCGCTGGCGAACAGGCAGCGGACGAAGTAAAGGTAAGTAGAAAATGGCCAAAGATTACAGCCGTACCCAGCGTATCGGCGACCAGATGCAACGCGAACTGGCCCAGCTTATTCGGCGTGAGGTCAAGGATCCGCGTCTGGGGCTGGTGACCATCACCGCAGTCGACGTCAGTCGTGATATCGGTCACGCCAAGGTCTTCATCACCGTCATGGGGCAGGATGATGCCGAGGCGATCAAAGAGAGCCTCAAGGTACTCAACGACGCGGCCGGTTTCCTGCGCATGCAGCTGGGCAAGGCGATGAAGCTGCGCAGCGTGCCACAGCTGCACTTCCACTACGACGAGAGCGTCCAGCGCGGTGCTCACCTGTCGGCACTGATCGAGCGTGCCGTGGCGGAAGATCGTCTGCACGACGACACCGCGGGTTCCAAGGAGTAAGGCGTGGCGCAGGTCAAACGTATTCGCCGCAAGGTCGACGGCATCATCCTGCTCGACAAGCCGCACGGTTTCACCTCCAACGCCGCGCTGCAAAAGGTGCGTTGGCTGCTCAATGCCGAGAAGGCCGGTCACACCGGTAGCCTCGACCCGTTGGCCACCGGTGTGCTGCCGCTGTGTTTCGGTGAGGCGACCAAGTTCTCCCAGTATCTGCTCGACGCTGACAAGGGCTACGAGACCGTCGCTCAGTTGGGTGTCACCACCACCACTGGTGATGCCGAAGGCGATGTTATCGAACGGCGCCCGGTGACCGTCGGTCGCGCCGAGATTGAGGCGCTGTTGCCGCGTTTTCGCGGTGAAATCAAACAGATACCGCCGATGTACTCGGCCTTGAAGAAGGACGGTCAGCCACTCTACAAGCTGGCTCGTGCGGGTGAAGTAGTGGAGCGCGAAGCGCGTTCTGTTACTATTGCGCGCCTGGAACTGCTGGCCTGCGAAGGCGAGCAGGCCCGTCTGGCGGTTGATTGCAGCAAAGGCACCTATATTCGTACGCTGGTCGAGGATCTCGGCCAGTTGCTCGGCTGCGGTGCACATGTCGCCGAGTTGCGCCGTACCAAGGCCGGCCCGTTCGACCTGACGCGTACCGTGACGCTGGAAGAACTGGAGGCTGCACACGCCGAAGGTGGTAACGAGGCGCTGGATCGCTTCCTGCTACCGGCCGATAGCGGTCTGCAGGACTGGCCGCTGCTGCAGTTCTCCGAGCACAGTGCGTTCTACTGGTTGCAAGGGCAGCCGGTGCGAGCGCCGGAAGCACCGAAGTTCGGCATGGTGCGGGTGCAGGATCACAATGGTCGCTTCATCGGCATCGGTGAAGTGAGTGACGATGGGCGTATCGCCCCGCGTCGATTGATTTATACCGGTGCGTAGCACCGAACGGTTCGGCCGAGATGGCTGAAGGCCTGATGCTGACGACGTCGTCATCAGGTGCTGCGAGGGTGGCTGTTAGTAGGCACGGTCATACCTCTTTTTAAAACACGGGAAGCGATTCCCGGCCTATTGAGACTGCTTCGGCAGTTTCCAGATGAGAGGAAGCCAACATGGCACTCAGCGTTGAAGAAAAAGCCCAGATCGTTAACGACTACAAGCAAGCTGAAGGCGATACCGGTAGCCCGGAAGTGCAGGTTGCCCTGCTGACCGCCAACATCAACAAGCTGCAAGGTCACTTCAAGGCCAACGGTAAGGATCACCACAGCCGTCGTGGTCTGATCCGTATGGTTAACCAGCGTCGTAAGCTGCTGGACTACCTGAAGGGTAAAGACACCAGTCGTTACAGCGCCCTGATCGGTCGCCTGGGCCTGCGTCGTTAATAGACGCGAGCTGCACAAGTTGGAAGCTGGGAGTTCGGCGTCGCGAGTGGGGAGTGATCCTCACCTCGTGGCGCTGGGCTTCCAGCTTTTGGCTTTTCGAGGGATGCATCGGGTCCGACTCCCGCGCTTCTTTCCAATTTCCCCCAAGGCAACAAAGAGAAGGAAAACACCGTGAACCCGGTAATCAAGAAATTCCAGTTCGGTCAGTCGACCGTTACCCTCGAGACTGGCCGTATCGCCCGTCAAGCCTCCGGCGCAGTGCTGGTCACCGTTGACGACGACGTCAGCGTGCTGGTCGCCGTAACCGGCGCCAAGACTGCCGACCCAAGCAAGGGCTTCTTCCCGCTGTCCGTGCACTACCAAGAAAAGACCTACGCTGCCGGCAAGATCCCGGGTGGTTTCTTCAAGCGTGAAGCGCGTCCTTCCGAGAAAGAAACCCTGACCTCGCGCCTGATCGACCGTCCGATCCGCCCGCTGTTCCCGGAAGGTTTCCAGAACGAAGTGCAGGTCATCTGCACCGTGGTTTCCACCAGCAAGAAGACCGATCCGGACATCGCTGCGATGATCGGCACCTCGGCCGCTCTGGCCATCTCCGGTATCCCGTTCAACGGCCCGATCGGTGCCGCGCGCGTCGCCTTCCACCCGGAAACTGGCTACCTGCTGAACCCGAACTACGAGCAGCTCAAGGCTTCGAGCCTGGACATGGTCGTGGCCGGCACCAAGGACGCCGTGCTGATGGTCGAATCGGAAGCCAAAGAGCTGACCGAAGACCAGATGCTGGGCGCCGTGCTGTTTGCCCATGAGGAGTTCCAGGTGGTCATCCAGGCTGTCGCCGAGCTGGCTGCCGAAGCCGGCAAGCCGACCTGGGACTGGCAGCCGAAGCCGGAAAACACCGCACTGCTGAACGCCATCCGTGGTGAGTTCGGTGACGCGATTTCCCAGGCTTACACCATCACCATCAAGCAGGACCGCTACGCGCGTCTGGGCGAGCTGCGCGATCAGGTCGTGGCCAAGTTCTCCGGCGAAGAAGGTCAGCCTACTGCCGGTGAAGTCAAAGAAGCCTTCGGCGAGATCGAATACCGCACCGTGCGCGAGAACATCGTCAACGGCAAACCGCGTATCGATGGTCGTGACACCCGCACCGTGCGTGGCCTGAACATCGAAGTCGGCGTACTGGACAAGACCCACGGTTCGGCGCTGTTCACCCGTGGCGAAACCCAGGCGCTGGTCGTGGCTACCCTCGGTACCGCCCGCGACGCACAGCTGCTGGACACCCTCGAAGGCGAGAAGAAAGACCCCTTCATGCTGCACTACAACTTCCCGCCGTACTCGGTCGGTGAGTGTGGTCGCATGGGCGCCACTGGCCGCCGCGAAATCGGCCACGGCCGTCTCGCCCGTCGTGGCGTTGCCGCTATGCTGCCGAGCGCTGACGAGTTCCCGTACACCATCCGCGTGGTATCGGAAATCACCGAGTCCAACGGTTCTTCCTCCATGGCTTCGGTCTGCGGTGCTTCCCTGGCCCTGATGGACGCTGGTGTGCCGATGAAGGCGCCGGTTGCCGGTATCGCCATGGGTCTGGTGCTGGAAGGTGAGAAGTTCGCCGTGCTGACCGACATCCTCGGCGACGAAGATCACCTGGGCGACATGGACTTCAAGGTAGCCGGTACCGCCAAGGGCGTCACCGCGCTGCAGATGGACATCAAGATCCAGGGCATCACCGAAGAAATCATGGAGCAGGCGCTGGAGCAGGCGCTGGAAGCTCGCCTGAACATCCTCGGCCAGATGAACCAGGTTATCGCCCAATCGCGCAGCGAGCTGTCGGCCAACGCGCCGACCATGATTGCGATGAAGATCGACCAGGACAAGATCCGCGACGTCATCGGTAAAGGCGGCGCGACCATCCGTGGTATCTGCGAAGAAACCAAGGCTTCGATCGACATCGAAGACGATGGCTCGATCAAGATCTTCGGTGAAACCAAAGAAGCTGCCGAAGCTGCTCGTCAGCGCGTTCTGGGCATTACCGCAGAAGCCGAGATCGGCAAGATCTACGTCGGCAAGGTCGAGCGCATCGTCGACTTCGGCGCCTTCGTCAACATCCTGCCGGGCAAGGACGGCCTGGTGCACATCTCCATGCTGAGCGATCAGCGCGTGGAGAAGGTCACCGACGTGCTGCAGGAAGGCCAGGAAGTGAAGGTACTGGTGCTGGACGTGGACAACCGCGGCCGTATCAAGCTGTCGATCAAGGATGTAGCTGCTGCCGAGGCCTCTGGCGTCTAAGCACGGTTCGCCTGTTCGAACGAGAGGGCTCCTACGGGAGCCCTTTTTTGTGCGCGATCGTCAGGGTTCGTCATTGCCGACCTGAGATGCGACTGCGATGCATGCATGCGTTCACTCGGTTATCGGATCATGCAAATTGCCCGAGAGTTTTTTTGCGACTCGGCGAAATGCAATCAAAAGCATAATGGTGATTTTATTTAAGTGTTTGTTTTTAAAGTATTTAATTTAATTTAAAAACCTGGCACAGGCCCTGCAACAGTACTGGTGAACCTGCAACCAGGAGTTGGTTTGCAGATTGTCTGGAATGTACAGGAGTCGAATTATGAAACAGCCAATCAACCGTTTTGCCGCTACCACCCTGACCGCTGCCGTGCTGAGCATGTCGCTGGCCTCGGCAGCCTTCGCCGCAGAGCCGACCATGCTGGCGGCCAATGACACTGTGGATAAAGCCGAGCAGGCGGTATCCGACACCTGGATCACCAGCAAAGTGAAGTCCACCTTCGTCGCTGACTCGAACCTTAGCGCGCTGGACATCAAGGTCGAGACCAACCAGGGCGTGGTTTCCCTGTCCGGCGTGGTCGCTACCGACGCCGAGCGTGATCTGGCTATCGCCAAGACCAAGGAAATCGAGGGTGTGCGTGACGTGTCCGCCGATGCCCTGAAAACTGCTGACTGATAGCCGAGCCGGCCGGGCTGGTGCCCGGCCCCACCTTCTGTCACTGGGAGAATGACCATGAATAGCGACATCATCAAAGGCAAATGGAAGCAGCTCAGCGGTCGCATGAAGGAGCGTTGGGGCAACCTGACCGATGACGACCTGGACGTCGCCGAGGGCCACAGCGAATACCTGGCCGGCAAGCTGCAAGAACGTTACGGCTGGACCAAGGAAAAGGCCCAGCAAGAGCTGCGCGATTTCAGCGACAAGCTCTGAGCACGGATTGCCGGGTAAGGATGCCCACAGGTACGGACAGTTTCAGAAACGGATGTATTTTCAGCACGGATGGCTACAGGCAGGACGCCTGATCAGCACGGATAGCGACAGGCATGGATGCGCGAAGGCCCCGCCGGTGTGACCGGCGGGGCCTTGATTTTTTGTGCCGGGTGTTCGAGATGCTTCAGGAACGTGCGCCCTGCATGCAGTGTTACGTCAGCTACCGCGCTTGCTGCGGACTTCGGTCAGGCGGCCGCCCTCGAAGCGTAGAAAGTGGTACATGCCGCTTTTCGGGCCGTAGACCCACTCCTCGACACTCACCTCGTTGCGAAAACCGTAGCTATCGACCACTTCCTTGTAACCGAGAAAATCGCGGCTGGAAGGTTCACCACATTTGTTCAGCACCTCTGCGGTGGGTGCTGTCTTGCTGACCAGGGCGCTACCGCAGCGATAGGTGGAGGACGCCTCGGCCATCAGGGGCAGGCAGAGCAGGCTGAACAGACAGCTGAGTTTGCGCATGAGAACCTCCTGTTCAGCGTTCGCGACGACGTTCGATGGCGGTCAGACGGTTACCCTCGAAGCGCAGGATGCTGAGCATGCCATTGCTCGGGCCGTATACCCATTCCTCGATCATGTACTCACGACGGTCATAGGAGCCCAGGGTGTAGCCGACCGGGTCACGGTGCACCGGCGCGCCACATTTGCGCTCGACCTCGAACGGACGGTCGCCAAGGCTGACTAGGGTGCTGCCGCAACGCAGCGTGTCGGCCTGCGCGCTGATGCTGATCAGGCCGGCAACCAGGGTAGTGAGCGTGATGATGGATAAGCTGCGCATGATCATTGGCTGTCCAGGTGCAGGGTGGTGAGCACGCGACCGTCGGCTTCTGGCTCACCCAGGTTGGCATCGATCAGGTAGACACGTTCATCGTACAACCCGCCTTGTTCAACCAGATAATCCTTGATCGTTGCAGCGCGTTGCTGAGCCAGTTGGCGCAGCAGCAGCTTGCTTTGCGCCCAGGAGTCCAGCACCGCCTTGCGCATGTTCTGCTGGCGCTGCTCTTTGTCCGGCCGGTGGCTGCTGCTTGAGGCGGGTGCGATAGATGCCTTCGAGCAGGGCGGCCTGTTCGTCCTCAGCGACCGTTAGCTCATCGGGACTGGCCGGTACCCTGTCACCACGGCGTTGCAGCACCTTGTACCAGGTTTCGCGAAATTCGCGCTGCAGGCGCTGCTCGGCCAGCAGCGGGCCGTCGGCATTCTGTGCGGCCTGGCCTTCTACCTCCAGACGCAGATTCGGGCGCTCCTCAAGCGCTTTGGCCAGCGTGTCCAGGGCCTGGCGCGCGTCGCCCTGCAGCTCCGCAGAGCCGGCGACGAACGGCACGGTGCTGAGGTCGACATTGCTGCCACCGACCAACCCGGCGATGAACTTGAACGGCGCCTGGGCCGAGCGCAACACCAGATTGCGCAAGGTCTGCCAGACGATGGGCATGACGCTGAACTGCGGATTGTTAAGATCACCCTGTACCGGCAACTCGATGGCGATACGGCCCTGGGTGTCCTTGAGCAGGGCGACTGCCAGGCGAATCGGCAGGTCGACAGCATCCGGGCTGTCGACACGCTCGCCCAGTTGCAGGTTCTCCACCAGCACCTTGTTCTCGGCATTGAGCTGGCCTTTCTCGATGCGGTAGTGCAGGTCGAGGTTGAGGCGACCCTTGCGGATGCGATAGCCGGCGAACTTGCCGGAATAGGGGGTGATGGTGGTCAGCTCGACATTCTTGAAGCTGGTAGCGATATCCAGGCTGTTGAGCGGATCGAATGGCGTCAGCTTGCCCTTGATGCTCATTGGCGCGTATCGGTCGACCTTGCCCTGGATATCGACGCTGGCGGCTTGCGGCTTCTGGTTGTCGAGTACACCGATGCGCCCGTTCATTTGCTGAACGGCAGTGGCGAAGCTGGGGGTCAGGCTGAAGTCGGCGAAGTTGGCCGAGCCGTCATTGATGGCTACGCCACCGATGCGGATAGCCAGTGGTTTGCCCGCATCGGCCTTGCTCTCGTTCGGCGTCGCCGGCTGCGGTACGATCAGTTCGCTGACGTTGGTGGTCAGGTCCTCGTTGATCACGAAGCGTGCATAGGGCTGATCCAGCTCGACGCGTTCGATGGCCAGGCTTTCACCGTGACGATAGTCGAGACCACCCACCCTTAATTGCTTCCAGCGCACGAAATCGCGTTCGCGCAGAGTATCCAGGGTATGCAGCTGATCGACCTTGGCGTTGCCGGTGACGCTAAGTGCCAGCGGTTCGGTGCTCTTGAGTTGCACGTCGAGGTCGCTGCCGAGCAGGCCACTGCGCAGTTCCAGGTGAATGAATGGGCTCAGGTAGGCTTGTGCCACGCGCAGGTCGATGTCCTGGGTGGCGACCTTGAGTTGAGCGCTGGTCGGGCTCAGTTGTACGTTGCCGGCTGCCTGCAGCTTGCCCTGTTTGCCCAGGCCGCTATCGAGCCTGAGGTCGAAAGGTTTGTCGCCCAGGCTGTCGAAATTCTTCAGATCCAGGTTCAGTGGGCCGACCTCCACCGCCACTTCTTGCTGCGGCACGCGGTCGGCCAAGTGAGCCTTGTAGTCGCGCAGCTGCACATCCTGCAGCAGCACTTGCCAGGGCTTGCTATCGCCGGCTTGCGACGCTGGCTCGGCAGTCTCGCTACTGGCGCTTTCGGGTTTGGCGAGCAGCTTCTGCCAATCCAGCTGGCCGTCGGCTTCGCGCGCCGCCCAGGCTTCGAGGCCCTGGCTACGCACCTGGCCGATCACCACCTGCTGCTTGGCCAGGTCGAGGCTGGTGTTGTCGATATCCAGGCGTTGCAGGCGTACCAGCGGTTTGCCTTGCGGGTCGTCGATGGCGAAGGGGGCCAACTGCACCTTGACCTTGCTCAATTGCAGCTCGGTACCGCTGGAGAGGTCTAGGCGATAGTCGCTGCTGAGGTCGACCTGGCCTTCCTTGAGCACCAGTGGCAGTGCGTCGCGCACGTAAGGCCAGAAGGTGCTCAGGCGGCCATCGCTGACGCTCAGGCTGCCGCTGGAAGTGATGGGCGTCAGGCTGACCTGGCCGCGCCAGTCGATCTGCGAGCCGTGCGGGCCACTGGCGGTCATGGTCATTTCGGCGTTATCGCCGGCCAGGGTGCTGAGATTGTGCAATTTAAGATCGAGCGCGTCATAGGCGAACTCCACGGCCTCGCTCGGGCGCAGGTCCTGGAAGCGCAGTGACTTCTCACGCAGACGGATGCTGTCGATGCGCAGCGGGAAGGGCTCGCTGCTCTCTGTCTTGGGTTCCGCCTGACTTTCCGGCAGATGGAACAACTGGGTGAGATTGAGCGTACCGTCTTTGGCGAAGAGTATTTCGGTGCGCGCACCGTCCAGCTCGACGTCACTCAGGTGCAAGGCACCGCTCCACAGGCTGTCACTTTGCAGGTTGGCGTAGAGGCGCTGGAAGCTCAGCTGCTCCTGGCCACTCTCGCCGATACGCAGGCCCCACAGGCTCAGCTCGAGGGTGAAGGGGTTGAGCTGCACACGCTGCAGCGAGGCCGGCAGCGTGGCGTACTGCGCCAACTGCTGATTGGCGATGCGCAGGGCGATGCCCGGCAGAATCAGAAAGCCGATCAGGCTGTAGAGGAAAACGGTGATCAACAGTGCGCTCAGCGCGCGCTTCAGTCCTTTGGGCATGGCTTGGCGTCATCTATCCAGACGAGGAGACGACTTGGAGTATGGCACGGCGGTTCAGTTCTGGTCGTTATCGCTGCAGTGAGATTGCGCGTAAGTCCCGGTTCAGAGGTGCAGGATCAGGGTTTTCAGCGGCGGTTTGGCGTCTTGCGAAGGGAAGTCGGGTGCAGGAGCGATGACCTGGCAATCCTGCACCTGGCGGCCGAGCTTCTCGGCGCAGCGCAGCACTTGCGTGCGCCAGTCGTTCATCTCCACCTTTGCCAGGTTGTTGCAGCACACCAGGGTGCCGCCTTCGGCAGTGGCCAGCAGCGCCGGTTTGAGCAGGCTCTGGTAGTCGCGCAGCAGGTCGACGGTGCCAAAGGCGCTCTTGGCCCAGGCCGGCGGGTCGAGGAACACCAGGTCGAACTGGCGCGGTTGCAGGCGCGGATAGCTCGGCAGTTTCTGTCCTCGGCGGCTGCTGATCGGTAGATCGGCCAACTGACGAATCGCCGGAAAATAGTCGGACTGGATGAACTGCATGGCGGGCAATTCGGGGTTGAGCGCGCCGTTCTCGCGGCCCACGGCGAGGTTGCCCTGGGCGAAGTCGAGGTTGATCACCTCGCGTGCGCCGCCCGCTGCGGCGCATAGACCGACGCCGCAGGTATAGGCGAACAGGTTGAGCACGGACTTGCCGGCGCTGTTGGCTTTGATCCAGCCACGGGCGTTGCGCAGGTCGAGAAACAGCAGCGGGTCCTGTCCGGCATGACGACCGCGTACGCGGTAATTCAGCCCCCATTCGTGGCCGACCATATCTTCCAGTGCTGCATCGTCGGCCAGGAACAGTGCCGGGTCGCGATCGATCCGCGAATTGCCCTTGGAGCGGTCGTTATAAACCAACAGCAGCGGCTGCCCCAGACAGGCTTCGACACTGCCGACGATGCTGTGCAGATCGCTGGCCTCAAGCGGTTGATGAAAACTCTGCACCAGCAACTGCGGACCGTAGCGGTCGACGGTCAGGCCTGGCGCGCCTTCCTGCGTGCCATGGAACAGGCGATAGCAGTAGGTGTCTTGCGAGTGCAATTGGCTAAGCAGGTTTTCACGGTCGTCGAGGGCGGCGCGCAGCGCCTGATCAAGAGCGGGCATGCGCGGCATCTCGGGGTAGGAAAGAGTGGCAGTTTATCAAGAAAAGCCGCTGCCCGAGGGAGCGCTCGCCTTATGAGTCAGGCAACAGACGGCGACGGGCGCGCTGCGCGGCGCTGTTGCGTACGGCCCAGCGCAGCAGGTTGGCGGTACGCTGCACGCTGGCGCGGATCAGCGGGCGGCGCCAGGCGGCCTGGTGTTCGCCGAGCAGGTCGCTGGCCCAGTCCGGCAGCAGGTCGACACCGGCCTGCATCATCAGGCCGCCGAAGGGCTTGGCGAGCAGGCTGGGCATCGGCGCGTCGTACAGCAGGCGCACCACTTCGCGCGTGCGCGCATCGCAGAGCAGCTGCGGGCGCATGCGTTGCAGATAATCGGCGATGGCCTGCGCCGATTTGGGCACGTCCTGCGCGCCGAGGCGCTCGGCGATCAGCGCCACTTCGCGGTAGTAGCGATCCTGTTCGGCCTGCGGCAACTGCGGGTCGACGTAGCGCAGGTAGCCGGCGAGGAACTGGCTGACCTCGGAGACATGCACCCAGGTCAGCAGTTCGGGATCGCTGGCGGCGTAAGGACGGCCATCCGGCGCATGACCGACCACCTGCAGGTGGATGCGGCGCACCTTGTCGAGCAACTGTTCGGCATCGTGCAGGCCGCCATAGGTGGTGCCGGCGATGAACAGGCTGGTGCGGCGCAGGCGGCCGAGCATGTCCTGGCGAAAGGTGGAGTGATCCCACACGCCGGCGAGCGCTAGCGGGTGAAGCATCTGCAGGAGCAGGGCGGAGATGCCGCCGACCATCATCGCGGTGAAGTCGGCGTGGACTTTCCAGACCATCGACTCGGGGCCGAACAGGCCGGCATCACCGCGCGGCTGGTCGAGGTCGAGTACGCCCAGCGAGGCGCCGGTGAGGCTGTGCACCTGTTTTTCGATCTGACGACGTAGGCTTTCCATGGCGCGCAGTTTCGGCGCTTGGCAGGCACAAGACAAGACGCGCCCGGCCCTTTCAGGCCGGGCGCGAGGCTCAGCGGTTGAGGCGCTGATCGATCAGGCTGTCGACCACGCTCGGGTCGGCCAGGGTCGAGGTGTCGCCCATGTTCTCCAGCTCGTTGCAGGCGATCTTGCGCAGGATACGGCGCATGATTTTGCCCGAGCGGGTCTTGGGCAGGCCCGGCGCCCACTGGATCAGCTCCGGCTTGGCGAAGCTGCCGATCTCCTTGCCGACCAGGGCCAGCAGGTCCTTCTTCAGCTCGTCGGACGGTTCCTGGCCGTTCATCAGGGTGACGTAGGCGTAGATGCCCTGGCCCTTGACGTCGTGCGGGTAGCCAACCACGGCGGCTTCGGCCACCGCATCGTGCAGCACCAGCGCGCTCTCCACCTCGGCGGTGCCGATGCGATGGCCGGAGACGTTGATCACGTCATCCACGCGGCCGGTGATCCAGTAGTAGCCGTCCTCGTCGCGGCGTGCGCCGTCACCGGTGAAGTAGTAGCCGGGGTAGGGCTTGAAGTAGGTGTCGATCATGCGTTGATGATCGCCGTAAACGCTGCGGATCTGGCTCGGCCAGCTGGCCTTGATCGCCAGCACGCCGGCGCCCGCACCAATGATCTCCTTGCCCTGCTCGTCGAGCAGCACCGGCTGTACGCCGAAGAAGGGGCGGGTGGCCGAGCCGGGCTTGAGGTCGGTGGCGCCGGGCAGCGGGGTGATCAGGATGGAGCCGGTCTCGGTCTGCCACCAGGTGTCGACGATGGGGCAGCGCGTATCGCCAACCACATGGAAGTACCACTCCCAGGCTTCGGGGTTGATCGGCTCGCCCACCGTGCCGAGCAGACGCAGGCTCGAACGCGAGGTGGCCTTGACCGGCGCCTCGCCTTCGCGCATCAGCGCGCGCAGGGCCGTGGGAGCGGTGTAGAAGGTATTGACCTGATGCTTGTCGATCACCTGCCAGAAGCGCGAGGCGTCCGGGTAGTTGGGCACGCCTTCGAACATCAGGGTGGTGGCGGCGTTGGCCAGCGGGCCGTAGACGATGTAGCTGTGCCCGGTGACCCAGCCGACATCGGCGGTGCACCAGTAGATGTCGCCCTCGTGGTAGTCGAACACGTACTTGTGGGTCATCGCCGCGCCGAGCAGGTAACCGCCGGTGGTGTGCAGCACGCCCTTGGGTTTGCCGGTCGAGCCCGAGGTGTAGAGGATGAACAGCGGGTCCTCGGCGTCCATCGGCTCGGCCGGGCAGTCAGCCTCGACTTCCTTGAGCGCCTGGTGATACCAGAGGTCACGGCCTTCCACCCAAGCGACATCGCCCTGGGTGCGTTCGACTACTACCACGGTGGAGACGTCCGGGCAGCTTTGCAGAGCCTTGTCGACGTTGGCCTTCAGAGGGATGTACTTGCCACCGCGCACGCCTTCGTCGGCAGTGATCACCGCACGGCAATCGGCATCGAGAATGCGATCGCGCAGGGCATCAGGAGAGAAACCGCCGAATACCACCGAATGCACTGCGCCAATGCGCGCGCAGGCGAGCATGGCGTAGGCCGCCTCGGGAATCATCGGCATATAGATGCACACTCGGTCGCCTTTCTTCACGCCACGGCTTTTCAGCACGTTGGCCAGGCGGCTGACGTTGTGATGCAGCTTGTTGTAGGTGATGTGCGCCGATTCGGCCGGATTGTCGCCTTCCCAGATGATGGCGATCTGCTCGCCGCGCTGTTGCAGATGGCGGTCGATGCAGTTGTAGGCGACGTTGAGCTGGCCGCCCTTGAACCACTCGGCGCGGCCCTGTTTCAGGTCGCTGCTGTGGACCTGGTCCCAGGGCTTGAACCAGGTGAGGAAGGCCTTGGCCTGCTCGGCCCAGAAGGTATCGGGCTGCTCGACGGACTGCTGGTACAGGCGCAGATAGGCGTCGTTATCCAGGTGTGCACGCTGGCGCACCGCGTCGGCCACGGGGTGACGGGTGATCTCGAACATGGCGGGGTCCTTGTAATTGTTTGTCCGCAACAATCACAAGGGTGCACCCAAGCAGGTGCTTGGTTCAAGGGGGGATATTCGGGGGATAGGTGTTTGTGAGGTGCAGGAGCCTTGAACGCTGCCCTGCGGGCTGGGCCGGGCAGCGTGAGAAGCGTGAATCAGCCGCGGTGATGCTCGCGGAAATGGGCAATCAGGCCCTGGGTCGAAGCATCCGATGCGCTGCTGTCGAGCTGGCCGGTCAGGCGCTGATACACCTCCTTGCCCATCTCCTTGCCCAGCTCCACTCCCCACTGATCGAAGGCATTGATGCCCCAGATGGCGCTCTGCACGAATACCTTGTGTTCGTACAGGGCTACCAGCGCGCCCAGCTCGAACGGTGCGATGCGATTCATTACCAGGATGTTGCTCGGGCGATTACCAGGAATCACCTTGTGCGGCGCCAGCCGCTGTACTTCGGCTTCTGGCATGCCCTTGGCACGCAGTTCGGCCTCGGCCTCCTCACGCGTCTTGCCCTGCATCAGCGCTTGGGCTTGCGACAGGCAGTTGGCGAACAGCCACTGGTGATGGTCGGACAGCGGGTTGTAGCTGTTGACCGGGACGATGAAGTCCGCCGGTACCAGCAGACGGCCCTGGTGCAGCAACTGGTGGTAGGCATGCTGGCCGTTGCAGCCGACGCCGCCCCAGATGATCGGCCCTGTGGCGATGTTCAGTTCGCTACCGTCCTGGCGCACGCTCTTGCCGTTGGACTCCATGTCCAGCTGTTGCAGGTGCTTGGTGAAGTTACGCAGGTAGTGGTCGTAAGGCAGGATCGCGTGGCTTTGCGCGCCCCAGAAATTGGTGTACCAGATACCCAGCAGGGCCATCAGCACCGGCATGTTCTCGGCCAGTGGTGCCTGGGTGAAATGCTGGTCCATGGCGTAGGCACCAGCCAGCAGCTCCTTGAAGTTGGATACGCCGATGGCCAGGGCGATGGGCAGACCGATGGCCGACCACAGCGAGTAACGCCCGCCAACCCAGTCCCACATGGGGAAGATATTCTCTTCGCCGATACCGAACTCGATGGCGGCCTTGCGGTTGCTGGTCACGGCGATGAAGTGGCGATGCAGCTCTTCTTCAGGGCCGCCCATGGCCAGGTACCAGTCGCGCGCGGCCAGGGTGTTCTTCAGGGTTTCCAGGGTGCCGAAGGACTTGCTGGAAACGATGAACAGCGTGGTTTCCGGATCGAGGCGGGCAGTCAGTTCGCGAAACTCGCTGCCGTCGATATTGGCCAGGTAGTGGCAGCGCACACCGCGCTGCGTGAACGGACGCAGTGCTTCGGAAACCAGTTGCGGGCCGAGGAAGGAGCCGCCAATGCCGATGTTGACCACTTCCTTGATCGGTTTTTCGCTGTAGCCGCGCCACAGGCCGCTGTGAATGCGACTGACCAGTTCGGTGACCTGGTTCAGGACGCGATGGACCTCGGGGATGATGTCATGGCCGTCGACCAGCAGGCGGCGACCAATCGGGCTACGCAGAGCCGTGTGCAGTGCGGCGCGGCCTTCCGAAGCATTGACCTGCTCACCGTTGAACAGGTTGGCGATGGATTCCTGCAGACCGGCCTGCTCGGCCAGTTGAATCAGCAGTTCGAGGCCGCGCTCATCGATCAGGTTTTTCGAGTAATCCAGCAGCAGCCCGCAGCTGTCGAGAGAAAATCGCTGGTAGCGCCTTGTATCCGCTGCAAAGGCCTCGCGCATGCTGAACCCGGCCATCTCGGCACGATGTTGCTGCAGGGCCTGCCAGGCGGGCAGGGTGGTGACGTCATGAGGCTGCTGGTAATAGGCCATCGGAGCTCCTGATCCACAAAAGCAAAAGGCCCGGATCGATCCGGGCCTTTGAGAGTGTAACCGGCTGCCTTTGCAGGCAGCTACTGGCGCGGCAGTTCAACCACCAGATTGTCGATCAGACGGGTGCTACCCAGCTGTGCGGCGGTCAGAATCACCAGGTGATAGTCGTCGACCTGGGCCGGACGCAGATTCACCGCATTGCGGATTTCCAGATAATCGGGGATGAAACCAGCGGTACGCTGTTGCGCCTGAGTAGTCTCGATAAGCCGTGCGTAGTCGCGAGCGCCACGGCGCAGTTCCTCGGCAATCGTTTGCAGGCCTCGATACAGCGCTGGGGCGGCGGCGCGTTGTTCGTCGCTGAGGTAGCCGTTGCGCGAAGACAGCGCGAGGCCGTCCTCGGCGCGTTGAGTCGGCGCACCGATGATCTGGATCGGCATGTTCAGGTCCTGCACCAGCGCGCGGATTACCGCCAGTTGCTGATAGTCCTTCTCACCGAATACGGCCAGATCAGGCTGAACCATGTTGAACAGCTTGGTCACCACAGTCGCCACACCCTCGAAATGCCCCGGACGGCTGGCGCCGCATAGGCCCTCGGAAACACCGGGAACGCTGACGCGGGTCTGGTCACCCATGCCGTGTGGGTAGATTTCCGCAACATCGGGGTGAAACAGCAGGTGGCAGCCGGCTGCCAGCAGTTTTTCCTGGTCGGCGGCAAGGGTACGCGGATACTTGTCCAGATCTTCACCGGCGCCGAACTGCAGTGGATTGACGAAGATGCTGGCGACCACGAAGTCGGCGCGCTGGGCGGCGATTTCCACCAGCGAAACGTGACCCGCGTGCAGATTGCCCATGGTCGGCACGAAACCGATCTGCTTGCCTTCGGCCCGTGCCTGGGCGACGGCTGCGCGCAACTCGCGCAGGGTTTTCACCGTGTTCATGCGGAAAAGCCATGTTCGGCGGCGGGGAAGCTGCCGTCCTTGACGGCCTGTACGTAAGCGCTGAAAGCGCCCTGAATGCTGCTCTGCCCCTCCATGAAATTGCGTACGAACTTCGGTGCGCGGCCCGATAGCGATAGCCCGAGCATGTCGTGTTGCACCAGCACCTGACCGTCGGTGGCGCTGCCAGCGCCGATGCCTATCACCGGAATCTTCACTGCCTGGGTAATTTCTGCAGCCAGTTCGCTCGGCACGCATTCGAGCAGCAGCATGGCAGCGCCGGCCTGCTCCAGTGCCATGGCATCGGCGCGCATCTGGCGGGCCTGTGCTTCCTGACGGCCCTGAACCTTGTAGCCGCCGAGGATGTTCACCGCTTGTGGGGTCAGGCCCAGGTGCGCGCACACCGGTACGCCACGCTCGGCCAGCAGACGAATAGGCTCGGCCAGCCAGCCGGCGCCTTCCAGTTTGACCATATGCGCGCCGGCCTGCATCAGCTTGGCGCTGTTGTGCAGAGCCTGCTCGGTGGTGGCGTACGCCATGAATGGCAGGTCGGTGACGATCAGTGCGCCTTGGTTGCCGCGTTTGACGCAGGCGGTGTGGTAGGCCATCTCCTCGACGCTGACCGGCAGGGTGCTGTCGTGGCCCTGCAGGACCATGCCCAGGGAGTCGCCGACCAGCAACACGTCGACACCCGCCTGGCAGGCCGCATGGGCGTAGGTGGCGTCATAGCAGGTCAGCATGGCGATCTTTTCACCGTTCTGCTTGAGACTCTGCAGGGTGGTCAGGGTAACGTCAGGCATTTCAAAGGTCCTCGCTCAGGCTCGGTATACCGCTTCTATCTGGCTGCAATCCGGCCTGGATTGGCATCAAAGGTGCGCCCGGCGCAGGGCGACGGGACGCCTATAGTCCTGATGGGGGGGCGTGAAGTCAATTGCAGGTGTTACCGCTCTGTTACTGGCGTTACCGCCAATGCGCAGGATGTCGGGTTGCGCAAGGGGAGGCGCTTCAGCGGCGAGCTTGTCGGGACGCGGCTGAAGCCCGTCCCGCAGAGGCCGGCTGGGCTACTTGGCCAGGCGTTCCAGGCCGGTAAAGGGGCAGGCTTCCAGCAAGGTACTGAGGCTGCGGCCGTCCGGAAGCTGCAGTTCTGCGGCCAGTTCGGCCAGCGGATAGAGCACGAAGGGGCGCGCCTGCATGTGGTAGTGCGGCACGGTCAAACGCTCATCGTCGATCAGACGCTCACCGAACAGCAGGATGTCCAGGTCCAATGTGCGCGGGCCCCAGCGCTCGGCCTTGCGCACGCGTCCCTGTTCCTGCTCGATGCGTTGCAGCGCATCAAGCAACTGCCAGGGCTCCAGCTCGGTATCCAGCGCCGCCACGGCGTTGACGTAACGCGGTTGATCAGCAGGGCCAAGGGGATCGCTGATGTAGAACGACGAGTGCGCCTGTAATTGGCTGCGTGGCAACTGCGCGATGGCGTGCAAGGCCGCGCGCAGCTGTTGCAGTGGCTCGGCCAGGTTGCTGCCGAGGCCGATGTAAACCCGCTCCATCACTCGCCGCCGCTTTCGTCGCTGCGCTTACGGCGATTGTTGTTGCTGCGGCGACGTTTGCGCGGCGCGTTGCCGGTGCTTTCGCCTTTGCTGGCGAGGTCGCGAATCATCTGCCGACGCTCGCTGTCGTTGGCGTCCTGATAGTCCGTCCACCATTCGCCCAGGCCACCGGTGTCTTCCCCGGCCAGTTCGCGCAGCAGGAGAAAGTCATAGCCGGCGCGGAAGCGCGGATTTTCAAGCAACAGGTCGGCGCGTTTACCGCTGCGGCGCGGCAGGCGTTCCTGCATGTCCCAGATCTCGCGAATCGGGATGGTGAAGCGCTTGGGTACTGCAATGCGCTGGCACTGCTCGGCGATCAGTTCATGGGCAGCTTCCTGCATCGCCGGAATCGGCGGCATGCCCTTGTTCTGCAGTTGCAGTACACGGGCCGGCAGCGCAGGCCAGAGCAGCGCCGCGAAGAGGAAGGCCGGCGTGACCGACTTGCCATCGTGAATGCGGTCGTCGGTGTTGATCAGCGCCTGGCGGATCAGCTTCTCGGTGTACTGCGGATTCTGCTTGAGCGCTGCACCACTGGCCGGGAACAGCTGGGCGAACAGGTCGTGTTCGAGCAGCAGGTCGAAGGTGTATTCGGCGTAACCGGAGAGGAACAGCTTGAGTACTTCGTCGAACAGACGCGCCGAGGGAATGTCGCGCAACATTGGTGCCAGGCGGCGAATTGGCGCGGCGCTGTGCTTTTCGATCTCGAAGTCGAGCTTGGCGGCGAAGCGCACCGCACGCAGCATGCGCACCGGGTCTTCCAGGTAACGCTGTTCCGGGTCACCGATCAGGCGCACCAGATGGTTACGCACGTCATGCATGCCGCGGGCATAGTCGAGGATATGTTCCTGAGTCGGATCGTAGTACAGCGCATTGATGGTGAAGTCGCGGCGCTGGGCATCGTCTTCCAGTGTGCCGTAGACGTTGTCGCGCAGAATGCGGCCGCTCTCGTGGCGCGACGCCAGATTGCTGTTCTCTTCCTCATCACCCTGGGGGTGATTGGCGCGGAAGGTGGCCACTTCGATGATCTCGCGACCGAAGTGGACGTGTACCAGCTTGAAGCGGCGGCCGATCACCCGGGCGTTACGGAATTCCGCGCGGACCTGCTCGGGCGTGGCACTGGTCGCCACGTCGAAATCCTTGGGGTCGATATCCAGCAGCAGGTCACGTACACAGCCGCCGACCAGATAGGCCTGGTAGCCGGCCTTCTGCAGGCGCTCGACCACGCTGATGGCGTGACGGCTGATCTCGTTGCGCTTGAGCGGGTGTTGGCTACTGCTCAGCACTTCGGGAGTGCTGCGTGGACGTGGGGCACGGCGCAGAGGTGAATGGAAAGATTTGAACAGCTTTTTCAGCATGGGATGCACTGTTTGGAGTAGTGGTCGGCCTGCTGCGCATGCGCTTGAAAATCGAATTGCGTGAGCATCACGGCGTTAAGAGCAGTTTGCTTCGGCAAGGTTTTTCAACTGCATGCGAAACGATGACCGCATGATTGCTGCGGATTCTAGCATCGTGTCGGGAGAAGGTGTGTAGAAGGGCGGCAGGCGGGGATCCGAGGACCGGAAGCTACTGGGGGAGCCGAAGCTCCCCCCCAAGTTGGTGCGTGCTATGTTTTTATTGTTATTGAGGGCCTGTTGTTTTTGTTGTTCGGCCCTTCCCGGCTTGCCGTGGCTTACCGGGTGCTCCCCAGAGAGGGGAGCCAATAGCAAACGGATTTCTTTGGACGCTGATGCTGCCTTAATCAACCAGTTCCGGCGCTGCCTCGAGGCAGTTTTATTGTTCTCAGTCTGGTCGCTGGGGCGAACCCCTCGCGGCAACTCCTCTCCAAAAGAATCAGTTAGCTGCGCCTCCGTACCTTGTTGTTTTTGTTGTTCTGGAGTCGTTACGTCTTGTTCTTATTGTGTAGGGCATTGCTTGTTATTGTTGTTGTGCCAGAGATAAAGCAGATGCCGTGCCAGTTTTTGCGATTCCTTTTAAATCAAGGGCTTGCGGCAATCTTGGGGGTTCGGTGGGGGAGAAAAAGGCCGGGTTTTCGTTACCGATAGACCCGGCCTTTGTTACGAGATATTGAAACGGTAACAACCTGTGGAATCCCTGTGCGGGCAGGATGTCACCGCGGCCATGGCGTCAAGGGCCGCTGGTCACACCGGATTTGCGTCGCGGAATGCCCAGGCGCTGACGGCGTTCCCACAGACATTTGCGACTGATGCCCAACTTGCGTGCCAGCTCGGTCTCGGTCATGTGGTCCTGATGCTCGAGGACGAAGTGCTGGAAGTAGTCCTCCAGTGACAGATCCTCGGTAGGTTCGTGGCTGTTGCCACTGCTCTGTCCGCCTGCCGCCGGCAGACCGAAGTCCTCGTCATCCAGATCGTCCAACTCGATGTCGATGCCCAGCAGGTCCGCGGAAATTTCCGTACCCTCGCAGAGAATCACCGCGCGCTCGATGGCGTTTTCCAGTTCGCGCACGTTACCCGGCCAGGGGTAATGGCGTATCGCCTGCTCGGCATCATGAGCGAAGCGCAACGGCTCGCGGCCCATACGGGTGTACTGGCGCACGAGGAACGCCTGGGCGATCTCGGTCACGTCGCTGCCTCGCTCACGCAGCGCTGGCAGCTTGAGGGCGATGACGTGCAGGCGGTAATAGAGGTCTTCGCGAAACTGGCCGGTCTTGGCCAGCGTCTTCAGGTCGCGGTGCGTAGCAGCGATCAGACGTACGTCGACCTTCTGCGACTGCACCGAGCCGACCCGGCGAATTTCGCCTTCCTGCAGCACGCGCAGCAGACGGGCTTGGGCTTCCAGCGGCAGCTCGCCAATTTCGTCGAGGAACAGCGTGCCACCGTCGGCCGCTTCCACCAGGCCGGCACGCCCGGCGCTGGCGCCGGTGAAGGCGCCTTTTTCGTGGCCGAACAGTTCGGACTCGATCAGGGTTTCCGGAATGGCGGCGCAGTTCACCGAAATCAGCGGTGCCTTGGCGCGCTTGGAGAGGTTGTGCAGGGCTCGCGCAACCAGCTCCTTGCCCGTACCGGACTCACCCTGCACCAGCACATTGGAGTCGGTGGGGGCGACCTTGCGAATCTTGCTATAGAGCTCCTGCATGGCCGCGCAGGAACCGATGATGCCGATCTCGCCGTTGGCGTTGTCGACGATTTTCTCGGTATTGCCACTGCGCGTGTTGCTGTTGGCAGCTGGCGCGGGTGCGCTCTTGGCGTCCTGGCGGTCACGCAGGATGCGGGCAACCGCCTGCAGCATTTCGTCGTGATCGAAGGGCTTGGCGATGTAATCGACTGCGCCCATCTTCATCGAGTCCACCGCCGAGCGCAGGCTGGCGTAGCTGGTCATGATCAGCACCGGGGTGCCTTCGGCCAGTTTGATCAGTTCGGTGCCAGGCGCCCCGGGCAGGCGCAGGTCGCTGACGATCAGGTCGAAGGTGGGAATGCTGTAGCGTTCCTGGGCTTCCTGTACCGAGCCAGCTTCGCTGACCTGGTACTGATTGCGTTCGAGCAGGCGGCGCAAGGCAGAGCGGATAATGGTTTCGTCTTCGACGATAAGAATATGTGGCATCAATTCGGTCTCTCGACGGTCACGGAGGTGCCGTTGGCAGCCTCTCTCTCGCTGTTTACATCGCTACGGACGTCGCCTCGACATGCCTTGGCAGGGTGACCCGAATTCGAGTGCCCAATTGGCGCTCGGGGTCAGCCGGGCTGTCGATTGTTATCTGTCCATAATGCTCTTCCACGATCGAATAGACCAGCGCGAGGCCCAGGCCGGTCCCCTCGCCGGGGTCCTTGGTGGTGAAGAAGGGTTCGAACAGGCGGTCGATGATCGCCTTGGGAATACCGCTGCCTTCGTCCTCGACGATCAGGTCGACGGTATGTTCGCTGGCTTCGCTGCGCACACGGATGGCGCCGCCCGGTGGCGAGGCGTCACGCGCGTTGGATAGCAGGTTGATCAGTACCTGGGCCAGACGCTGCGGATCGCCACAGGCCCAGTGCTGCGGATCGCACAGGTTGTAGAACTGGATGTCGAAGTTGCGTTTGTTCAGCGACAGCAGGCCGATGGCGTCCTGTGCCACGTCGGCCAGGCAAACAGGCTCGTCACTGCGCTGGTGACTGCCGGAATGGGCGAAGCTCATCAGCGACTGGACGATGCGCGAGACGCGCTTGGTCTGTTCGAGTATCTGCCCACTGATTTCGGTCAGCTCGGCATCGGCCTCACGTTCTTCGCGAAGGTTCTGCGCCAGGCAGGCGATGCCGGTGATCGGGTTGCCGATCTCATGGGCCACGCCAGCGGCCAGGCGGCCGATGCTGGCCAGGCGTTCGGAGTGCACCAGCTTGTCTTCGAGCATCTGCGTTTCGGTCTGGTCTTCGACCAGCAGCACCAGGCCGCTGTTACCGGGCGCCAGTGGCTCGTTGATGGCTGCCTTGTGCAGGTTGAGCCAGCGGATCTGGCCGTCGAGCGCCAGGTGCTGTTTATGCAGGTGCTGATCCGGGCGTTCGATGAAGTCCTGCAGCAGGCTCTGCCAGGGTTCGCTCAGGGTGCTCAGGCGCGAGCCGACGATGCGCTGCGCGGGGATGTCGGTGAGCTCTTCCATGGCCCGGTTCCACATCAGGATCTCCTGATCCTTGGCCAGCGAGCACACGCCCATTGGCAGCTCCTGCAGGGTCTGGCGGTGGTAGCGGCGCAGGGCATCGAGCTCGGCGGCGAGGCCGGTGAGGCGCGACTGGTAGTCTTCCAGGCGGCTTTCGATGAAGTGGATGTCTTCGGTGACATAACCCTCGCTGCCGGACTTGTAGGGCAGGAAGGTTTCCACGATGTCCTGCGCCACGCTCGGCCCCATCAGGCCGGACAGGTTGGCCTCGATGCGGTCACGCAGGCGGCGCAGGGCGTAGGGACGGCTCTCGTCGAAGGGCAGATGCAGATCGCGCAGAGCCTGTTCGACTTCGCGTTGTGCCGTCTTGGCGCCAAGCGGCTTGGCCAGTTGCGCGGCAAAGTCCTGCGGCGATACCGCCACCAGCTCGCGTCGTTGCGGGCGGCGCACATTGTCCACCGCGCAGGCTTCGGCGGCGCTCTTTTCCTCGGGGCTGGCCTCGGTGAACAGCGACACCAGGGTGAACACCAGTACGTTGGCGGCGAGCGAGGCAATGGCTGCGAGGTGCCAGCTGGCGTCGTCGAGTACATAGATGACGTTGAACAGCGGCAGGTAGAAGCCTTCCAGGTTGCCCAGCAGCGGCAGCAGCATGGTCAGTGCCCAGACACTGATGCCGGCCAGCAAGCCGGCGATAAAGCCGCGGCGATTGGCCGTTTGCCAATACAGCACCGAGAGCACACCGGGCAGGAACTGCAGGGTGGCGACGAAGGCGACGATACCGAGGTTGGCCAGGTCCTGCTGGGCGCCGAGCAGCAGGTAGAAGCCGTAGCCGGCCATGATGATGCAGGCGATCAGCGTGCGGCGGGTCCACTTCAGCCAGCGGTAGATGTTGCCCTCGGCCGGTGGCTGGTAGAGCGGCAGCACCAGGTGGTTCAGCGCCATGCCCGACAGCGCCAGGGTGGAAACGATGATCAGCCCGCTGGAGGCGGAGAGGCCGCCGACATAGGCCAGCAGCGCCAGCGCCTCGCTGTTCACGGCGATGCCCAGGCCCAGGGTGAAGTATTCCGGGTTGGTGGTGGCGCCAAGCTTGAGACCGGCCCAGAGGATCAGTGGTACAGCCAGGCTCATCAGCAGCAAGAACAGCGGCAGGCCCCAGCTGGCGCTGACCATGGCGCGTGGATTGAGATTCTCGGTGAAGGTCATGTGGTACATGTGCGGCATGACGATGGCCGAGGCGAAGAACACCAGCAGCAGGGTGCGCCACGGGCCTTCCTGCAGCGGCGTGTGCAGCGTGGCCAGCGCCGCCTGGTTCTGCACCAGCCACAATTCCAGCTCACGCGGGCCTCCGAACACCTGATACAGCGCGTACCAGCCGATGACGCCGAGGGCGACCAGCTTGACCAGCGATTCGAAGGCGATGGCGAACACCAGGCCTTCGTGCTTCTCGCGCGTAGCGATATGGCGCGCACCGAACAGGATGGTGAAGAGGATGATCAGGCCGCAGTAGCTCAGCGCCACTTTTTCCTGCAGCGGCTCGCGGCTGAGGATGCCGATGGAGTCGGCCACCGCCTGGATCTGCAGGGCCAGCAGCGGCAGCACGCCGATGAGCATGAACAGCGTGGTCAGTGCGCCGGCCCAGGTGCTGCGAAAGCGAAAGGCGAACAGGTCGGCCAACGATGACAGCTGGTAGGTACGGGTGATGCGCAGGATCGGGTAGAGCAGCACCGGTGCCAGCAGGAAGGCACCGGAAACGCCGAGGTAACTGGCAAGGAAACCGTAGCCGTACTGATAGGCCAGGCCCACCGTGCCGTAGAAGGCCCAGGCGCTGGCATAGACGCCCAGCGACAGGGTGTAGGTCAGCGGGTGGCGGATGATCCAGCGGGGGATAAGGCCGTGTTCACTGACCCAGGCGACGCCGAACAGCACCAGCAGATAGCCGGCGCTGATCAGGATCAGTTCGCTCAGGCTAAAGCTCGTCAGCATCGCGTTGGCTCTGAAGAATGAAGGTGACGACGATCAGGATCAGCCACAGCAGATAAGGCCGATACCAGGCGCCATTGGGGTCGATCCACCAGTCCATGATGGCCGGTGAGAACAGGTAGATCCCCACTACCAGGATCAGAACCAGTCGGTAGATATACATGTGACATCTCGTCGAAAGATGCCGCGATGGTAAAGGATGCCGCGCATCGCAAGCCACAAACTTGAAGCCAGCTTGTCTGGCGCGTAGCCCGGATGAAATCCAGGGGGCCTGCACATCGTTCCCGGATTGCATCCGGGCTACGGCTACTTCAATTGCGCTTCGGCCAGGGTGCGGCTGCGTGGAATGCGCGTGGCGTCCCAGTGGGTGATGCCCCAGGCCAGAAGCTCGGCAGGTGCCGCGCCTTGCAGGTCGGTGGGTGGCTGCTGGCCCAGCGCCCGCAGGGCACGCAGCAGCAGAGGCCCGGCCTGGTCGGCGGGCAGCGGTGGCGAGCGGTAGCTCTTGCCCAGCTTGTGGCCATCGGGCTGGATGATCAGCGGCACGTGCAGATAACGCGGTTGTGACAGCCCGAGCAGCTCCTGCAGGTACAACTGGCGCGGCGTGGAGTCGAGCAGGTCGGCGCCACGCACCACGTCGGTCACGCCCTGCCAGGCATCGTCCAGCACTACGGCGAGCTGATAGGCAAACAGGCCGTCACGGCGGCGAATCACGAAGTCGCCGACTTCTCGGCCCAGGTGCTGACGAAATTCGCCCTGCACGCGGTCGATGAAGTGGTAGTCCAGCTCCGGTACGCGCAGGCGGATGGCGGCGTCGTGATCAGGATGGCAGGCGTTACGGCAGAGCCCCGGATAGATGCCGGCGTAGCCTTCCAGTTGCTTGCGCGAACAGGTGCACGCATAGGCCAGGCCCTGACTGAACAGGCGGGCGATCACTGCTGTGTATTCGGCATGCCGCTCGCTCTGGCGCACCAGTTCGCCGTCCCACTCGAAACCGTAGGTCTCCAGCGTGCGCAGGATCGCGTCCTGTGCGCCAGGTATTTCCCGTGGCGGGTCGAGGTCCTCCATGCGCAGCAGCCAGCGACCGCCGACGGCGCGGGCATCGAGGTAGGAGGCGAGGGCGGCGACCAGCGAACCGAAGTGCAGATAGCCGCTGGGCGTGGGGGCGAAGCGCCCGATATAGGCAGTGTTCATGGGGCCAAGGCCAGAAACAGAGCGGGGCGCCTAAGCGCCCCGTCGTCAGATCAGGAACCGATCTGCTTTTCCTTGATTTCCGCCAGCGTCTTGCAGTCGATGCAAAGAGTCGCGGTCGGGCGGGCTTCGAGGCGGCGGATGCCGATTTCGACGCCGCAGGAGTCGCACCAACCGTAATCGTTGTCTTCGATCAGTTGCAGCGTCTCGTCGATCTTCTTGATCAGCTTGCGCTCGCGGTCACGGGCGCGCAGTTCCAGGCTGAACTCTTCTTCCTGGCTGGCGCGGTCGGCCGGGTCCGGGAAGTTGGCCGCTTCGTCCTGCATGTGGTGCACGGTACGGTCGACTTCCTGCATCAGCTCCAGCTTCCACTTATTGAGGATGCTGGTGAAGTGAGCGCGCATCGGCTCGCTCATGTATTCCTCGCCCTTCTTCTCTTGATAAGGCTCGAAACCACGAATCAGCTGGCTGGTGCTTTTGGCTTTTTCTTTTGTGGGCATGGATGACGCCTCTCACTCTTTCTAATCCATCGCGCAGGTTATTCCATTGCCAGGCGTTTGTCCGGCCCTGCGACTGCAAGCCGGCGAACTTACCAGATCGAATCGGGGCGCGCTACTCCCGGTTGTCTCTGCCTTGTCCCGGGTGTGAACGAAATCTGCATGTGACTGGCCAGTAAGCGTAGCGGCGCTTTGGTGACCTTGCCGCGGGCTCAAGCTGCCCTGCTAGAATCCGCGCCTCGCAACCCTGAAGACAGACCCATGGCCCAGCTCTACAGTGCGCGCAGTCGCGCCATCGAACCCTTTCATGTGATGGCCTTGCTGGCGCGTGCCAACGAATTGCAGGCGGCTGGTCACGATGTGATTCACCTGGAGATTGGCGAGCCGGATTTCACCACCGCCGAGCCGATCATCCGCGCCGGGCAGGCCGCACTGTCCGCCGGGCACACCCGCTACACCGCCGCGCGCGGCCTGCCGCAGCTGCGTGAAGCCATCGCAGGCTTCTACGCCGAACGTTACCGTTTGAATGTCGACCCGCAGCGCATTCTGGTGACGCCGGGCGGCTCTGGCGCATTGCTGCTGGCCGCCAGCCTGCTGGTCGATCCGGGCAAGCACTGGCTGCTGGCCGACCCCGGCTACCCGTGCAACCGCCACTTCCTGCGCCTGGTCGAAGGCGCCGCACAACTGGTGCCGGTCGGCCCGGACGTGCGTTACCAGCTCACCCCGCAGCTGGTGGAGCGGCATTGGGACTCGGACAGCGTCGGCGCGCTGGTGGCCTCGCCGGCCAACCCGACCGGCACCCTGCTGCACAAGGACGAGCTGGCGGCGCTGTCGACCTGCCTCAAGCAGCGCGGCGGCCATCTGGTGGTGGACGAGATCTACCACGGCCTGACCTATGGTTGCGACGCGCCGAGCGTGCTGGAGGTGGATGACGACGCCTTCGTGCTCAACAGCTTCTCCAAATATTTCGGCATGACCGGCTGGCGCCTGGGCTGGCTGGTCGCGCCCGAGGCGGCCGTGCCTGAGTTGGAAAAACTGGCGCAGAACCTCTACATCAGTGCGCCGAGCATGGCCCAGCATGCCGCGCTGGCTTGCTTCGAGCCGGCGACGTTGGCGATCCTCGAAGAGCGTCGTCACGAATTCCAGCGACGCCGCGACTACCTGTTGCCGGCGTTGCGCGAGCTGGGCTTTGGTATCGCCGTGGAGCCGGAAGGTGCCTTCTATCTATATGCAGATATCAGCGCCTTCGGCGGCGACGCCTTCGCTTTCTGCCGGCACTTCATCGAAACCGAGCATGTGGCCTTCACCCCGGGCCTGGATTTCGGCCGTTACCAGGCCGGGCACCATGTGCGTTTCGCCTACACGCAGAATGTCGAGCGCCTGCAGCAGGCGGTCGAGCGTATCGCCCGCGGCCTGAAGAGCTGGAAGCCCGATGCGCTTTGATCCGCCGCTGGAAGAAGGGCGCCTGTTGCGCCGCTACAAGCGCTTTCTCGCCGATATCGAGACCGCCAGCGGCGAGCAGATGACCATCCACTGCGCCAACACTGGCTCGATGCTCAATTGTATGAGCGAAGGGTGCCGGGTGTGGTTCAGCCGCAGCAATGACCCCAAGCGCAAGTTACCGGGCAGTTGGGAAATCAGTGAAACGCCGCAGGGGCGCCTGGCCTGCATCAATACCGCGCGGGCCAATGCGCTGGTGGAAGAGGCGCTGCGCGCCGGGCTGATCGCGGAACTGGCCGGCTTTACCGCGCTTAAGCGCGAGGTGCCTTACGGGGTGGAGAACAGCCGCGCCGACTTTCGTCTGGATTACCCGCACGGGCCGGTCTATGTCGAGGTCAAGAGCGTGACGCTGGGCTTCGATGATAGCGACGTGGCGGCCTTTCCCGATGCTGTCACTCAGCGCGGTGCCAAGCACCTGCGCGAGCTGGCAGCGCTGGCGCGTGCCGGTGTGCGGACCGTGCAGCTGTATTGCGTGAACCTTTCCGGTATCCGCGCCGTGCGCGCTGCCGAGGAAATCGATCCGACTTACGCTGCCGGCTTGCGCGAGGCCAAAGCCGCGGGGGTTGAGGTACTGGCCTACGGCGCCGAACTCAGTCCCGAAGGGATCGCCCTGGTTCGCCGGCTGGAGGTGCTGGAGTAGGCGCTACGGGGCGATCCAGATTCCGTTCGCATCTTCCCTGCATTCCAGCATTAGCAGTGCCTGCCCCTCGCAGGGGCCCGCCACGCATTCGCCGTTCTCGATCAGAAACAGCGCGCCATGGGTCGCGCAGCGGATCAGGCTGCCGCTGTCATCGAGAAAATCGTCCTTCTGCCATTCCAGTGCAATGCCGCGATGCGGGCAGCGGTTGAGGTAGGCATGTACCTGGCCAGCCCTGCGCACGGCGAGCAGGTTCAGCTGGTCTATGACGAAGCCCCGGCTCTGACCTTCGGCCAGTTCGTGTGGGGCGCACAAGCGGATCATCGCGGTTTCCCGTTAGCGTGGAAGTCGCTTAGTGGCGACCTCTGATGATCTTCTCCCTCCGGAGAAGGTGGCGCATAGCGCCGCAACAGGGGCGGATTATCCCGCAAGAAGAAAGAGGGCGCATCCATGCTCGGGTACGACGCCTATGCCCAAGGTTGGCGGCGTTACAGTGATTAGGGGTGGATTACTACTCTATATAAGTGATTCTCATGTAGATTATTGCTCTGTTTTGTTGGCGCTGACCTGAGGTCTGTACCGCAAAGACACTGGCAATCGCCCGCGAGGAAGGACTGTTCTCATGAGTACCGCTCCAACTGCTGCCGCTCAGGCGGTCAATCTTTACCAGGCTTGGCAGGCGCTGCGTCTGCAACAACCACGTCTGCGCGCCCGCGAGGCGGCAGCACAGCTGGGCGTGAGCGAGGCCGAGCTGACTGCTAGCCGTCTGGGTATCGATGCGCGACGGCTGCGCCCGGACTGGGCCGAGTTGCTGCCGGCACTCGGCGCGCTCGGCCATGTGATGGTGCTGACCCGCAACGAGCACTGCGTCCATGAGCGCAAGGGGCTGTACCGCGAGGTGAGTGTTGCCGCATCCGGGCAGATGGGCCTGGTGGTGTCGGCAGATATCGACCTGCGTCTTTTCCTCGGTGGCTGGGCCAGCGTGTTCGCCATCGCCGAGGAAACCGCCAAGGGCACCCAGCGCAGCATCCAGGTGTTCGACCAGCAGGGCGTTGCCGTGCACAAGGTCTACCTGACCGAACGTAGTGAGCTGAGCGCCTGGCAGCCGCTGATCGAGCGCTTCTCTGGCGAGCAGAGCGCCGAGCTGCAGTTGTTGCCGCCGCCTGCTGCGCCGCTGCGCAAGGTCGACGCCGATATCGACAGTCAGGCGCTGCGTGAGGGCTGGGCGACGCTGCAGGACACCCACCATTTCTTCGCTCTTTTGAAGAAGCATGAGGTGGCCCGTACCCAGGCGCTGCGCCTGGCTGGTGAGCAATGGGCGCAACCGTTGGCGACCTCCGAGTTGACGGCGCTGATGGAGCAGGCCGCTGCCCGTGAAGTGCCGATCATGGTGTTCGTTGGCAACCGCCACTGCATTCAGATCCACACCGGCCCGGTGCACAACCTGCGCTGGATGGACAGCTGGTTCAACGTGCTTGACCCCGACTTCAACCTGCACCTGCAGACGCGCGGTGTGGTCGAGTTGTGGCGCGTGCGCAAACCCAGCATCGACGGCGTGATCACCAGTCTGGAGGCCTTCGATGCCGAGGGCGAGCTGGTGGTCCAGCTGTTCGGTGCGCGCAAGCCGGGTATGGCCGAGCGCGCCGAGTCACTGCCTGTGCTGGCCTGAGCCGAGTGTGCCGGTCACCTGCAACGGCTGGCCGGTCGATGTCATCTTCGAGGAGTCAAGATCATGCGTCTTGCCAATATCCTGGGCGGCCTGGCGGCCGTCCTGCTATTTCCCAATATGGTGCTGGCGGCCGAGCCGCTGCCGCAGCGCTGGGTGAGTTCCGGTGGCGCTCTGAGTGAGTGGGTGGTGCTGCTCGGCGGTGAGAGCAAGCTGGTGGGCGTCGATAGCACCAGTCGTCATCCCGCCTCGCTGACCAAGCTGCCCAGCGTCGGTTATCAGCGGCAACTGGCGGCCGAGGGCATTCTGGCCCTGCGCCCGGATCTGCTGCTGGGTAGTGAAGAAATGGGCCCGCCGCCGGTGCTCGCGCAACTGGCAGCGGCGGGTGTGCGCATCGAGCGCCTGACTGCGCGAGCCGAGCTAGACAGCCTGCAGGCCAACCTGCAGCGGCTGGGCCAGTTGCTCGGTGATGAGGCGGCAGGGCAACGCGCCTTCGCTGCTTACCAGGCGCGCTTGCAGACCCAGCAGCAGTGGGTCGAGCAGGCCCAGCGCAGCCAAGACGCGCCCGGTGTGTTGCTATTGCTCGGTCATGCCGGTGGCAGTCCGCTGGTTGGTGGTATCGACACCGCTGCCGACTGGCTGATCAGCCGTGCCGGCGGGCGCAATCTGGCCAGTCACAGCGGCTACAAGGCGTTGTCCAGCGAAGCGCTGCTGGCGCTCGATCCGCAGGTCGTGGTGGTGGCTGATCGCGCCTTGGAGGGTGACGCGGCCAGGCAGGCCCTGCTGCAGCAGAATCCTGCCCTGGCCGGTACCCGCGCGGCGCGCGAGGGACGTTTACTGGCGCTGGACCCGACCCTGCTGGTCGGCGGTCTTGGGCCGCGCGTGCCGGATGGGCTGGCGATGCTCGCTGCAGGCTTTTATCCTGCCAGCCAATTTCCGACAGCCGAAGCCAAGCGCGAGCCATGACCTCACCTTTTTCGACGCGCCCATTGTTCATCGTACTGGGCCTGCTGCTCGTGCTCGTGCTGTGGCTGTCGCTGGCGCTCGGACCGGTCAGTCTGCCACTGGGCGATACCATGCGTGCAGCACTGCGTCTGCTGGGCCTGCCTCTCACGGCGGATGCATCGCTACAGCAGGCCGAACTGATCCTGTCGCAGATCCGCATGCCGCGCACCTTGCTCGGGCTGACCGTGGGCATGGTGCTGGCGCTCTGTGGCGTGGCGATGCAGGGGCTGTTTCGCAATCCACTGGCTGACCCCGGTTTGGTGGGTGTTTCCAGCGGCGCTGCGCTGGGCGCTGCGGTGGCCATTGTCGGCGGCGCCGCGTTCGGTGGTTTACCCGAAGCCTTCGCGCCCTATCTGCTGTCGGCCTGTGCCTTCGTCGGTGGCTTGCTGGTCACGGCGTTGGTCTACCGTCTGGGCCGACGTGACGGGCAGACCAATGTGGCGACCATGTTGCTGGCGGGCATCGCCCTGACCGCGCTCGCGGGGGCGGCCATCGGTCTGTTCACCTACCTGGCGGACGATGCGACCCTGCGCACCCTGACCTTCTGGAACCTGGGCAGCCTCAACGGCGCCAGTTACGCGCGACTCTGGCCGCTGTTGCTGGCCACGCTGGCCGTGGCGCTGTGGTTGCCGCGACGGGCACGGGCGTTGAACGCGCTGCTGCTGGGCGAGTCGGAGGCGCGCCACCTTGGTTTCGATGTGGAGCGCCTCAAGCGCGAGCTGGTGTTCTGCACGGCATTGGGTGTCGGTGCTGCGGTGGCGGCCGCCGGCTTGATCGGTTTCATCGGCCTTGTGGTGCCGCATCTGATGCGCCTGCTGGTGGGCCCCGATCATCGCCTGTTGCTCCCTGCATCCGCGCTTGCCGGTGCGAGCCTGTTGCTGCTGGCCGATCTGGTCGCGCGCCTGGCACTGGCACCTGCCGAGTTGCCGATTGGCATCGTCACGGCGTTGATCGGCGCGCCGTTCTTTCTTTATCTGCTGGTGCGGGGGCGAAGCTGATGCTGCGGGTTGAACAGCTGGAAGTCCGCCGCGGCCAGGGCGTGGCGCTCAGTGGCATCGATCTGCAGTTGCACCCCGGCGAAGTGCTGGGTGTGCTGGGGCCCAACGGTGCGGGCAAGAGCACCCTGCTGGCGGCGATGACCGGCGAGCTGCCGGCCAGCGCCGGGCAGGTGACGCTGGATCAGCGCGCGCTCGATGATTGGGCCGGGCCGGAGCGGGCCAGACGTCTGGCCGTCCTGCCGCAGAGTTCCAGTCTGAATTTCGCCTTTCGTGTCGAGGAAGTGGTCGCCATGGGCCGTCTGCCGCATGACAGCGGGCGCGTGCTCGACGCGCAGATCGTCCAGCAGGCGCTGCAGGCAGCCGATGCTGTTCACCTGGCGGGGCGCAGCTACCTGGCGTTGTCCGGCGGGGAGCGCCAACGCGTGCACCTGGCGCGGGTGCTGGCGCAGCTGTGGCCGGGAGGCGAGGGGCAGATCCTGCTGCTTGATGAGCCGACCTCGATGCTCGATCCGCTGCATCAGCACACCTGCCTGCGGGCGGTTCGTCGTTTGGCCGAATCCGGCGCGGCGGTGCTGGTGATCCTCCATGACCTCAATCTGGCCGCGCGTTACTGTGATCGCCTGTTGTTGCTGGAGCAGGGCCGGGCGCATGCGCTGGGTACGCCTGCCGAAGTATTGCGGGCCGAGCCCCTGCAGGCCGTGTTCGGTCTGGAAGTGCTGGTGCAGACTCATCCCGAACGCGGCCACCCGCTGATCATCGCACGCTGAATAATGTTGGAGCCCTCGATGCGAGCTGTACTGCTGAGCTGTCTGATGCTGCTGGCTGCCTGCCAGAGCCGACCGATGCTGCCGCTGCCGGTACCGCTTGCTCCGCTGGGGCATGAGCATGCTGATCTGGGGCGTATCGTCGATCTGGCCAGCGGACGCACTATCGACCCTGAGCAACTGCTGGATCGCCTGGCACTGGCCGAGCGGGTACTGGTCGGTGAGCAGCACGACAATCCTGATCACCATGCCCTGCAGCTTTGGCTATTGCGCGAGCTATCCAGGCTGCGCCCGCAGGGCAGCGTGTTGATGGAGATGCTCAATCCTGATCAGCAGAACAAAGTCGATCAGGCCCGGACAGCTGCGCGCGCGGGGCAGGCGATTACCGATCCGTTCGATACCCTGGCCTGGCAACCTGGATGGGATTGGTCGCTTTACGGGCCGCTGGTGATGCATCAATTGCGGCAGCCCTACCCCTTGCTTGCGGCCAATCTGGATCGTGCCGAGATCATGCAGATCTATCGCCAGCGCCCGACGCTCGGGGGCGAGCGCTCTGGTGCAGCCGAGGTGCAGGAGCGTTTGCTGGCGGATATCCGTGAGTCGCACTGCGGCCTGCTGCCGGACAGCCAGTTGCCGGCGATGCTTGCTGTACAGCAACAGCGTGATCGGCGCATGGCCGAGGCTCTGTTGGCGGCGCCACAGCCAAGCCTGCTGCTGGCCGGCGCCTTTCATGTGCGCAAGGATCTCGGCGTACCCTTGCACCTGGCGGACCTCAGCGCGCAGGCTGGCAGCGCGGTGCTGATATTGGCCGAAGTCGGCCGTGCGGTGGACGCTACTATGGCCGATTACGTCTGGTTCACGGCAGCGCAGCCGGAGCAGGATCACTGCGCCAAACTGCGACCCTAGCCGCCTTTCGTGGGCTGCCTGCAAGGTATCCTCGGCGCTTTGCCGATTCGGAGCCTGACCTATGTCCACAGACGTTCGCGACCTGCTGCAAGGTTATTTCAACGCCCTCAATGATCGGGATATCCGCGCCTGTCTGGCACTGGTCAGCGACGAGCTGATTCTGCAGCCCAATCAGGGTTTCACCGAGCATGGGCGCGACGCCTTCGCGGCTTTTCTGGAGCGGCAGCTGCATTGCTATCGCGAGATGATCGAGTCGCTGGTGATCCTGGTCGAGCCACAAGGGCGACATGCGGCCTGCGAGTACCGCGTTATCGGCGAGTATCTGGCTACTGATGATGGCCTGCCGGAGGCCTGCGGGCAGCGTTACGAGATGCGCGTCGGCGCCTTCTTCGAGATCCAGCACGGGCTGATCACGCGCATCAGCCTGCATTTCAATTTGCCGGACTGGCTGGCTCAGGTCGACGACTAGACCCTGCTAAGGGCTTCGTGTGGAGACGGCATGACGCACTTTTGTCCAGGCAAAAAAAGACCCGGCAAGAGCCGGGTCAATAACCGTGATTAGCCTGATGAGGAGATAATCTGAAGAGTCCGACTGAATGGTCTCTTTAGCTTATCGGCTGATCTCGCGACCAGTTGAGATAATAATAACAATTCTCATTACATAGTCAACGCCCTTTTGAGAACTTTTCTCAGAAAGTTTTGCCGGCCTCATAAATGCAAAAACCCGGCACGGGGCCGGGGTTCGCTGATGTGGGATGGAGACTCAGGATTCCCCAGGCAAGCGCAGCTGAGTGACTTCCTTGTTCAGCAGGTCGATGCGTCGTGCCATGCTCTCGATCAGGCTGTGAGCGATGCGCGGGTTGCTTTGCATCAGGCTGAGGAATTGTTCCTTGGGAATCACCATCACCGTGCAAGGTTCGCTGGCGACAACCGTGGCGCTGCGCTTCTCGCGAGTGAATACCGCCATGGCGCCGAAGATTTCATCCTTTTGCACATCACCGACCTTCTGCCCGTCGACGTAAGCCTCGGCGTGGCCCTCGATGATGATGAACACGTGGTCAGCTTCATCGCCCTGATGAATCAGCTCCTCGCCGGCAGCGAAATGCTGGAAGCCAGTCGCCGGACGAATCTCCGGCTGTTTCAAACGTGCCAGTGCGTCGGACAGTAGGGCGGTATGGCCGATCAGATATTGAATGAACTGTTCCTGGCGCTGCTCGCTGGCATAGATGTGCTGGAACGTTTCGCTGCGCGAGTAGGGAATCAGGCTGATGGGTTCTTCGCTGCTGTAACGGCAGGAGGGGAGGTCGATGCCCTGGCGCAGGCCGACCAGATCGCCCTCTTGCAGATAGAACAACGGGCGCTCATCGACCAGCGCATGCAACAGGCCGTTCTCGATGATGAATAGCTGGTTGCCAGGCAGTACCTGAGCCAGATCATCGACACGCTCCAGACGCAGTGGCTCACCCGCGGGTTGCAGCCCTTCCAGCAGCTGAGTGGGGATACTCTGTAGGCGATTGATCAACTGATCGGCGTAGGCAGGTTGCTCCCCGAGTAAATACATAACCGTAATTCCTTGAACTGGCTGGACTGGCTGACCACACGAAGGTCCCTGAAACAATAGGCTGTGCGGCTCTTCGAGTAAATCACCTTGCACTGGTGTTGTGAGCTAGCTCTTGTTGTGGCTCTGGGCTTCGTCCAGCTTGCCGTTCAGTTCGGCTTTGTGCGCGGGGGGGAGCTCACTCCAATGCACATTGAGCAGCGCGCCCTCGATGGCGTAAAGCAGCACCTTGGATGCACGAAAACCGCGCGCCCTGACCGCGCGATAGGCTCCGACAGCGCCGTAGCGACGCAGGTCGTTGGCGCTGTGAATCCCTACGGCGTGCAGCCACTGCGCCGAGGTCTTGCCCAGGTTCTTCAAGTGTTGCAGTTCGTCGTTCATCGGGCCTCCATGCGTGCGGGGGAAAGGTTCACGTTGGCGTGCCTGCCGGAAAGTGTAGCGGCCAATGGCCTGAGTGCTTCGCGTCGTCGCTCGAAGTGCGCTACTTGGTGCGATAGCGCAGGCGAGTGCCGAAGTTGACCGACATGAGAATCTCGTCGGCGGTCAGTTCGGCTGGAAAGTAGGCGCCAGAAATCTGCGCGTGGGCCAGGCTGGCCCCTTCGATCTGGGCATTGCGGAAGTCCAGGCCGCGCAGGTCTGCCCCGCGGAAATACGCGTCGTTGAAATTGACGGCGTCGGTGTCCATGTTGCGCAGGTCTAGCCCGCGAAAGTCGCCACCGGACAGATCGACCTCCACGCCTTTTGGCTTCTGCGCATTGAAGCCTTTCACATCGTCGTTGTGCAGCAGGTGGTAGAGCGGATGATCAAGCTGGCGTGGCTGACTCATGGCGGATACCGGTGATGGCTTCACCGGCAGTATAGAAGCCCTGCCAGGGTTTGCCTGGCAGGGCGTGCTAACCGCTTGGAGCGATGATCAGATCCCTGGCAGGCGCTGGCGAATACGCTCGACCAGGCTGTCCAGGCTTGCGCTGTCATGTGTATCGACACGCTTGCTGTGGCTCTGCTCCTCATCGTCGAGCGGCTCGCGGCTGGTTTGTTGGGCCTGGATCACTTCCAGCGTCGCATCGGACGGGTCCTGGCCCTCGCTGCGGCGCTGTTCCAGCCAGCTAGCGATCACGGCTTGCGGCGCTTGGCAGTCGAGAATCAGGAAGGGCACGCCGGTCTCTTCGGCGACTTCGCTGGCGGCCTGGCGTTGCGCCGCCTTGAGATAGGTTGCGTCGATCACCACGGGGAAGCCTGCCAGTAGTGTCTGACGCGCCAGCTGATGCAGGCGCTGGTAGGTCGCCTGGCTGGCGTCAGTGCTGTAGATACCGGCGGCCAGCTGATCCTTGGCTTCGGCGCTTTGCTCGCCGAACAGGCGCTTGCGCTCGATGTCGGAGCGCAGGCGGATGGTGCCCAGTGCTTCGACCAGGCGCATGGCTACGTGGCTCTTGCCGACTGCCGAGACGCCATGGGTGATGGCCAGAAAGGGCGATGGAATGGCGCTGTAGCTTTCCGCCAGTGCAGCATAAGCGCGGTACTGGCGCAGGATCACCGCCCGTTGTACCGAACTCTCTTCTTGTCCCAGGCGAAACAGTGCGACCTTGCCGCGCACCATGGCGCGGTAGGCCTTGTAGAAGTTCAGCAGTTGCAAGGCGGCATAATCGCCAGTGCGCTCCAGCCAGCCGCTGATAAAGCGACGTGCCAGGCATTTGAGGCCGCGGTCTTCGAGGTCCATCGCGAGGAAGGCGATATCGGCGGTGACGTCGGTAAAGCGGAAGGGTTCGTTGAACTCGATGCAGTCGAACAGCACCACTCGACCGTCGATCTGAGCGGCGTTACCCAGGTGAATATCACCGTGGCATTCGCGGATGAACCCCTGTGCCTTGCGTTCGCTCAACAATGGTTGCAGGCGTTCGTAGCTGGACTGGGCCCAGGCCTCGAGGGCATCGAGTTGCTGCAGGTCTGCCTGCTCGCTGAGCATCGGGCGAATCTGGTCGAAATTCTGCTGCACCGGAACCATTACCGCTTCTGCGCTACCCAGCGGATGTTCCTGCGGCACCTTCGGTGCGTTCAGATGAAAGGTGGCGATCTGCTCGGCCAGGGCGTCGATATGGGCGTCGTTCAGTTCGCCACGTGCCTGGATGGCGCTGAGCAGTTGCTCCTGCGGGAACTGGCGCATTTTCAGCGCGTATTCGATGGCTGGTGTGCTGCCGTCGAGACTGGGCGCGTCTTCACTACCGCCGATCGGCAACACGTCCAGATACAAATCCTGGGTCAGGCGCTGGTTGAGGCGCAGCTCTTCTTCGCAGAAATGACGGCGTGCATCGAGCTCGGTGAAGTCGAGAAACCCGAAGTTAACCGGTTTTTTGATCTTGTAGGCGTAGGGGCCAGTGAGCAAAACCCAGGAAATGTGGGTCTCAATGACCTGAAACCCATCCACAGGATGCGGATACAGGGCCGGGTTCTGCAATGCGGCAATCAGGGCTTGGCTCACGTTCGATCCTTGTTCTAGACGCTGTTCGAGCTGGGCATTATGGCCGCTGTGAGCTGCTCTGCAAACCATCCAGGCGGCCTGCTGGCCCCTATGTAAAGTGCGTATAATCCCGCCATGACTCGAAAACGCTCCCCCCGCTCAAACAAAAAATCCCGCTCGTCCGGTATGCGTCCCTGGTTTGCCTGGGGCCTCAAGCTCGGTCTGGTTGGTCTGGTGATCCTTGCCGGCTTTGCCGTTTATCTCGATGCCGTGGTGCAGGAAAAGTTTTCCGGCAAGCGCTGGACGGTGCCCGCGAAGGTCTACGCCAGGCCGCTCGAACTTTTCGTCGGGCAGAAGCTGGCCAAGGACGATTTCCTGCGTGAACTCGATGCGCTGGGCTACCGCCGCGAGAGCACGGTCAACGGGCCGGGCGCAGTGTCGGTGGCCGGTAACAACATCGAACTGCACAGTCGCGGCTTTCAGTTCTATGAAGGTGCCGAACCGTCACAGAAGGTGCGTGTGCGCTTTTCTGGCGATTACGTCGCCGGTCTGACCCAGGCCAACGGCGGCAACCTGGCGGTAGCCCGACTCGAGCCGATGCTGATTGGTGGGCTTTATCCGGCGCATCAGGAGGATCGCATCCTGATCAAGCTGGATCAGGTGCCGGCCTATCTGATCGATGCGCTGGTGGCGGTCGAGGATCGCGACTATTTCGATCACTTCGGCGTGTCGCCCAAGGGCATCGCCCGCGCCATGTGGATCAACGCCACGTCCGGGCGCCTGGTGCAGGGCGGCAGCACCCTGACTCAGCAGTTGGTGAAGAACTTCTACCTGACCAACGAGCGCACCCTGGTGCGTAAAGCCACCGAAGCGATGATGGCGGTGCTGCTCGAGCTGCACTACGACAAGCGCGAGATTCTCGAGGCCTATATGAACGAGGTGTTCCTCGGTCAGGACGGTCAGCGCGCAGTGCATGGCTTCGGTCTGGCCAGCCAGTACTTCTTCAGTCAGCCGGTTTCCGAGCTGAAGCTGGAGCAGGTCGCGTTGCTGGTGGGCATGGTCAAAGGCCCCACCTACTTCAACCCGCGGCGCAATCCCGAGCGTGCGCTGGCGCGCCGCAATCTGGTGCTCGATCTGCTTGCCGAGCAAGGCTCGATCACCCCCGAGGAGGCAGCAGCAGCCAAACAGAAGCCGCTTGGCGTGAGCGCGCGCGGCAGCATGGCTGACAGCTCGTTCCCGGCTTTCCTCGATCTGGTCAAGCGTCAGTTGCGTGAAGACTATCGTGAGCAGGATCTGACCGAAGAAGGCCTGCGCATCTTCACCAGCTTCGATCCGATCCTGCAGCTCAAGGCCGAAGAGGCGCTGGCCGAGACGCTCAAGCGCCTGGCCGGGCGCAAGGGCGTGGATGAAGTGCAGGCCGGTATGGTGGTGACCAACCCTGAAACTGGGGAAATCCAGGCATTGATTGGCAGCCGTCAGCCGCGGTTTGCCGGCTTCAACCGTGCGCTGGATGCTGTGCGGCCGATTGGCTCGCTGATCAAACCGGCTATTTATCTGTCTGCGTTGGAGCGTCCGAGTCAGTACACCCTGACCAGTTGGCTGGAGGACGAAGCGTTTTCCATCAAGGGCCAGGATGGCCAGGTCTGGACGCCGCAGAATTACGACCGCAAGGCTCATGGCACCATCTACCTGTATCAGGGGCTGGCGCAGTCCTACAACCTGTCGACGGCCAAGCTCGGCCTGGAGATCGGCGTGCCCAACGTGCTCAAGACGCTCGAGCGACTGGGCGTCGAGCGCAAGTGGCCGGCCTATCCGTCGATGCTGCTCGGTGCTGGGGCACTGACGCCGATGGAAGTGGCGGGCATGTACCAGACCCTGGCCAACGGTGGCTTCAATACGCCGTTGCGCGGCATTCGCAGTGTGCTGACCGCCGATGGCGAGCCGCTCGGTCGTTATCCATTCCAGATCCAGCAGCGCTTCGATCCAGGCGCCATCTATCTGGTGCAAAACGCCATGCAGCGCACCATGCGTGAAGGCACTGGTCGCTCGGTTTACAGCCAACTGCCCAGTTCGCTGAATCTGGCGGGCAAGACCGGGACCAGTAACGACTCGCGTGATAGCTGGTTCGCTGGCTTCAGTCAGGATCTGCTGTCGGTGGTGTGGCTGGGGCGTGACGACAATGGCCCGACCCCGCTGACCGGTGCGACCGGTGCACTGCAGGTCTGGACCGGGTTCATGCGCAAGGCGGATCCGCTGCCGTTGGATATGCCGATGCCGGACAACGTCACCCAGGCCTGGGTGGATCGTCAGACTGGTCTGGGCTCGGCTTCGGGCTGCCCGAATGCGGTACAGATGCCTTATATTCGCGGCAGTGAACCTGCCGCCGGTTCCGCGTGCGGTATTCAGGCTCCGGTCGAATCCGTGATGGACTGGGTCAAAGGGTGGTTGGAATAACGGCCGGATCGAGTGATTCGGTGTTACCTGAAGAGGATTGGATGTGAACAAGAAGTGGCTTGCCACTATGCTGGCAACAGCGGTGTTGAGTGGTTGCAGCACGGTACCGCAGGGTTCGATTCCGGTGATCGATGCCGGCTCTCCACTATCGTCGGGTGGTTCTGGTCCGTCGACCAGCCCAACCCCCGCAGCTGCGCCGCAGCGTATTGAGGAGGACTCCGGTGTTGTTGTGATGGTGCCGCAGGGTGCCGTCTCGACGCCATTGCAGACCGATACGCAGCCGATTACCTCCAGTGGCGGCCTGACCTTCGAGCCGCCCGTGAGCAGCCAGCCGTCTGCGCCGAGCCAAGGCAGCTTCGGCTCCTCGGCACCGAGCATGCCCAGCGGCATTCCCAGCGGTGGCGGCCTGGCTGCTGACGAGCAACTGGATGGCCCGGTTCTCGCGCTGTTGACCACTGCTCAACAGCAGCAGGGCGGTGGCGATCTGAATGGCGCCGCCTCCAGTCTGGAACGTGCCCAGCGCATCGCCCCGCGTGAGCCGCAGGTGCTCTACCGTCTTGCCGAGGTACGTATGGCTCAGGGCGATGCAGCGCAGGCCGAGCAACTGGCCCGTCGTGGTCTGACTCAAGCCAGTGGTCGTCCGGCGCTGCAGGCCAGCCTGTGGGATCTGATTGCCCGCGCCCGCGAGCGCCAGGGTGATCCCGCTGGTGCTGCCCAGGCCCGTGAACGCGCACGAGTCAATCTCTGATGGATGCTCGTGCAAGCGCACTGGCCGAACACCTGCTGCTGATCGAGCGTGAGTTACGTGTGCAGGGTTGGTGGCAGGAGGAGGCGCCGAGTGCCGAGGCCCTGGCCAGCCCGGAGCCGTTCTGTGTAGATACGCTGGCGTTCGAGCAATGGCTGCAGTGGATTTTTCTGCCGCGTATGAAGGTTCTGCTGGAAACCGGTGCAGCATTGCCCTCGGTATCGGGTATTCAGGCGATGGCGGAGATGGTCTATCAGCAGCAGCCGCGCGTTGCGCGTCGGCTGCTCGAACTGCTTGGCGAGTTCGACCGCCTGCTTACGCGCACGCCTTGAGGGCGTGCGCGTAGTTCATTATTTGCAGCTTTCTGTGATGGACTTCTTCAGTTCCGCGATGCGCTCCTGACGTTCATCCTCGCCAATACGGCGCAGCTCGCCACCGTCTTCAATCCTGACGCGTGGGTTGTTTTCCAACTGAGCCAAGTTAGTGCGTGCTGTCTCGCAGTATTGCTTGCGCTCGGCTTCCTGCTTCGCCACATCTTCCTTGACCTTCTTGTCGATGGCCGCCTGCTCAGGGTCGAGTTGCTCATCGAAACTGGGCGCCGGCTCACTTGGCGCAGGTCGTGGAGGCGGGGCGGCAGTATTGATGGTCGTGGCTTCTTGGCCCTGCGGAGGTTGCGCGCCGAAGTGGGTCACGCCTTTTTCATCTACCCACTTGTAAACCTGGCTGGCCATGGCGGATGTGCTCAAAGCGAGCATCAGGGTGCCAGTAAGAATCATGTGGCGCATGCTGTTTCCTTTATCGAGAGCGGCGGTGCTGATGGTTACTATAACCAAAAGCCGGCAATCTTCATCCTGCGCTGCGTCACAGCAGCAGGTTGAATAATAGGTCAGCCATCTCTTGACTTGCCTTCGCCGAACCCGAACAATCCAGCCTTCCCCCGTAGTGGAGTCCGCCGCAAGCGTCCTCCAGCTCGGGGAAAAGAGGCGCTACCCGCGCCGAACCGTGACACCCGCAACGCGTTACCTCGCGCTGGGAGGGTCGGCCCCGCAAGACCATGGGCTGCTCCGTTACTCGTCAAGCTGATGTTCCGAATCCACGATCACCGTCGTGCGTGTCCGCTGACAGTAAGACCTACTTAGGGCTGCCCGTTGGCGGGTGGCATACTGGCGTTCAAGAGGTGAACAACGTGGAGCTTTTATCCGGCGCTGAAATGGTCGTCCGCTTCCTGCGTGACGAAGGCGTTAAGCATATCTATGGGTACCCTGGCGGTGCTCTCCTGCATATTTACGATGCCCTGTTCAAAGAACCGGAAGTGACCCACATCCTGGTCCGTCACGAACAGGCAGCGACCCATATGGCTGACGGCTATGCCCGCGCCACCGGCAAGGCCGGTGTGGTGCTGGTGACCTCTGGCCCTGGTGCGACCAATGCCATCACTGGTATTGCCACCGCCTACATGGACTCCATTCCGATGGTGGTGATCTCCGGCCAGGTGCCGAGCGCCATGGTCGGCACCGATGCCTTCCAGGAAACCGACATGGTCGGTATTTCCCGCCCGATCGTGAAGCACAGCTTCATCATCAAGCACCCGTCGGAAATCCCCGAAGTGCTGAAAAAGGCGTTCTACCTCGCCGAATCGGGTCGTCCCGGTCCGGTCGTGGTCGACATTCCGAAGGACATGGGTGATCCCACCCAGAAGTTCGAGTACGTCTATCCGAAGAAGGTCAAGCTGCGTTCCTACAGCCCGGCGGTGCGTGGCCACTCCGGCCAGATCCGCAAGGCTGCCGAGATGCTCCTGGCCGCCAAGCGTCCGGTCATGTACTCCGGCGGTGGCGTGATCATGGGCGGCGCCTCTGCGCCGCTGACCGAGCTGGCGCAGATGCTCAACCTGCCGGTGACCAACACCTTGATGGGCCTCGGTGGCTATCCGGGTACCGATCGCCAGTTCATCGGCATGCTCGGTATGCACGGCAGCTACACCGCCAACCTGGCGATGCACCATGCCGACGTGATCCTGGCTGTCGGTGCGCGCTTCGATGACCGCGTGATCAACGGCGCGGCGAAGTTCTGCCCGAACGCCAAGATCATTCATATCGACATCGACCCGGCTTCGATCTCCAAGACCATCAAGGCTGACATCCCGATCGTTGGCCCGGTGGACAGCGTATTGACCGAGATGGTCGCCATCCTCAAGGAAATCGGCGAAACCCCGAACAAGGACACCGTTGCCAGCTGGTGGAAGCAGATCGAAGAGTGGCGTGGTAGCGGCCGTCTGTTCCCTTACAACGAGGGCGACGGTTCGATCATCAAGCCGCAGACCGTGATCGAAACCCTGTGTGACGTGACCAAGGGCGATGCCTTCATCACCTCCGATGTCGGTCAGCATCAGATGTTCGCTGCGCAGTATTACCGTTTCAACAAGCCCAACCGCTGGATCAACTCCGGTGGCCTGGGCACCATGGGCTTCGGTTTCCCGGCCGCAATGGGCATCAAGCTGAACTTCCCGGAAGCCGATGTGGCATGCGTCACCGGTGAGGGCAGCATCCAGATGAACATCCAGGAGCTGTCGACCTGCCTGCAGTACGACCTGCCGGTGAAGATCGTCAACCTGAACAACGGTACCCTCGGCATGGTCCGCCAATGGCAGGACATGCAGTACAACAGCCGTTATTCGCACTCCTACATGGAGTCGCTGCCGGACTTCGTCAAACTGGCCGAGGCTTATGGCCATGTCGGTATGCGCATCACTTCGCTGAAGGACCTCAAGCCCAAGCTGGAGGAAGCCTTTGCCTTGAAGAATCGCCTGGTGTTCCTCGACATCGCGGTGGATTCCAGCGAGCACGTCTATCCGATGCAGATCAGAGACGGTGCGATGCGTGACATGTGGCTGAGCAAGACGGAGCGGACCTAAGATGCGACACATCATTTCCCTGCTGCTGGAAAACGAGCCGGGCGCCCTGTCGCGCGTGGTTGGTCTGTTCTCCCAGCGTAACTACAACATCGAAAGCCTCACCGTTGCGCCAACCGAAGATCCGACGCTGTCGCGCCTGACCCTCACCACCGTTGGACAGGATGAGGTGATCGAGCAGATCACCAAGAACCTCAACAAACTGGTCGAGGTAGTCAAGCTGGTCAACCTGTCGGAAAGCGCCCACATCGAGCGCGAGCTGATGCTGGTCAAGATCAAGGCCACTGGCGCTCAGCGTGCCGAGGTCAAGCGTACTACCGACATCTTCCGGGGCCAGATCGTGGATGTGACCAGCAGCGTCTACACCGTGCAGCTGACCGGTACCAGCGACAAACTGGACAGCTTCATTCAGGCTGTCGGTACTGCATCGATCCTGGAAACCGTGCGCAGTGGTGTCACGGGCATCGCTCGCGGCGACAAGGTACTGAGTATCTGATCGTCATGGTAAAAAGAGCCCCGCCTGGTGCGGGGCTTTTTATTGCCTGGCATTCAGCGCTGGCGATTCCAGAAGGCCGCGATCAGCGGGTCCTTGAGGCGCTTTTCCAGCGCGAACAGGCCAATGTCATAAGCGGTGAGCGGTGGCTGGATATCATAGATACGGATGCGGGCGGTCAGCGGGCTGTTGTCCAGCACGATCTGCGGCACCACCCCGATACCGAAGCCCAGACTGACCATGCTGACGATCGCTTCGTTGCCGCTGACCTGGGCATAGATGCGCGGTTTGATGTTGTGGCTTTTCAGCCAGCGATCAGTGCGTGTCCGGGCCAGGCCTTCCTCCGAAAGAATCATCGGCACGTCTTTCCAGCTCTCGGCGGTCGGGTGCTGCAGTTGATCGTCGTTCAGCAGTTGTGGTGTCTGCGGGCCGATAAAGCGCAATTCCGAGCGAGTGATCGACTGGAATTCCACTCCGCCCGGCAGGCTGTCGGGGAGGGCGCCGATGGCCAGGTCCTCCAGTCCCTGTTGCACCCGTTCGACGGCCTTGGCCGGATCGCCGGTATGCAGTTTCATTTCGATGCGTGGGTAGTCCTGGCGAAAGCTGCTGAGGATGTCATAGAGGAAGCTGTAGCTTGCGGTAACCGAGCAGTACAGCGACAGCTCGCCATGCAGATTCAACTGGTCCTGCATGAAGGTCTGGCGAATCGCCTGCCAACCATTGATGACCTCGCTCGCATACTCGCGAAACTGTTGGCCCTCGCGAGTCAGGCGCACCGAGCGGTTGTCGCGCACGAACAGCGTGGCGCCCAGTTCGTCCTCGAGCTGCTTGATGCTGCGGCTAAGGGCGGACGGGCTGACGTGCTGTTCGCGGCTGGTGCGACCGAAGTGCAGGTTGTCAGCCAGGGAGAGAAAAAGCCGGAGGGAATGGCTGTCCATTTATGTTTCATATATCGGCATGTTGTGTTGCAAATATATCATTTTACGCAATGGTGCGGATCCCTTAAGGTGTCTTCGTCGCGGTGCCTCGCACCCCATCCCTTTCGATTCAAAAGAGCCAAGAACATGAAAGTTTATTACGACAAAGATTGCGACCTCTCCATCATCCAGGGCAAGAAAGTCGCCATCATCGGTTACGGCTCCCAGGGCCACGCCCAGGCCTGCAACCTGAAAGATTCCGGCGTTGACGTCACCATCGGCCTGCGCAAAGGCTCCGCTACCGTTGCCAAGGCCGAGGCTCATGGCCTGAAAGTGACCGACGTGGCTAGCGCCGTTGCCGCTGCCGATCTGGTCATGATCCTGACCCCGGACGAATTCCAGGGCCAGCTGTACAAGAACGAGATCGAGCCGAACATCAAGAAGGGCGCCACCCTGGCCTTCTCCCACGGTTTCGCCATTCACTACAACCAGGTTGTGCCGCGTGCCGATCTCGACGTGATCATGATCGCGCCGAAGGCTCCGGGCCACACCGTGCGCACCGAGTTCGTCAAAGGCGGCGGCATCCCTGACCTGATCGCTGTTTACCAGGACGCTTCCGGCAACGCCAAGAACGTCGCCCTGTCCTACGCTTCGGGCGTTGGCGGTGGCCGTACCGGCATCATCGAAACCACCTTCAAGGACGAGACCGAAACCGACCTGTTCGGTGAGCAGGCTGTTCTCTGCGGCGGTACCGTCGAGCTGGTCAAGGCCGGTTTCGAAACTCTGGTCGAAGCTGGCTACGCGCCGGAAATGGCCTACTTCGAGTGCCTGCACGAACTGAAACTGATCGTTGACCTCATGTACGAAGGCGGCATCGCCAACATGAACTACTCGATCTCCAACAACGCCGAGTACGGCGAGTACGTGACCGGCCCGGAAGTGATCAACGCCGAATCCCGTCAGGCCATGCGCAACGCCCTCAAGCGCATCCAGGACGGCGAGTACGCCAAGATGTTCATCAGCGAAGGCGCCACTGGCTACCCGTCGATGACTGCCAAGCGTCGTAACAATGCCGCTCATGGTATCGAAGTCATCGGTGAGCAGCTGCGCTCGATGATGCCGTGGATCGCTGCCAACAAGATCGTCGACAAGGCCAAGAACTAAGGTCTGCGATGTGCGAAAGAACGCGGCTTTATGCCGCGTTTTTTCATTCTGCGGCGAGGCTTCTGGTATAAAGCCAGCTCGCTGAGTGGCGAACTGAGTTCAGTCGTCCCGGTCGAAATTCGTCAAACCCGTTGCAAGGTGCTGTTCATGAGTGAAGGTCCCGAGGATCAAAAGCCGGCTGGCGACAATCTGGAAAGCCTGCTGCCGATCGACGAGCACATAGAGGAAGGGCAGGACGCGGAAGGGCGCAAGGTGCGTCACCGTGGTATCTACCTGCTGCCCAATCTTTTCACCACGGCCAACCTGTTCGCCGGTTTCTATTCCATCATCAATGCGATGAACGGCAACTTCTACGTGGCCGCCGCCGCAGTATTTGTCGCCATGGTGCTCGACGGTCTGGACGGTCGCGTAGCGCGCCTGACCAATACGCAAAGTGCATTCGGTGCCGAGTACGACTCGCTTTCCGATATGGTCGCTTTCGGTGTGGCGCCGGCTCTGCTCGCATTCGAATGGGCGCTGGGCAGCATGGGCAAGGTGGGCTGGATGGTCGCCTTCATCTATGTCGCTGGCGCTGCATTGCGTCTGGCGCGCTTCAATACGCAGATCGGTAGCGTCGACAAGCGCTACTTCATCGGCCTGGCCAGTCCGGCTGCGGCAGGCGTGGTTGCCGGTACGGTGTGGGCATTCAGCGATTTCGGCATCAAGGGCTCCAACATGTCCTTCGCCGTGGCGCTGCTCGTTGCCGCTGCTGGCTGCCTGATGGTCAGCAACATCAAGTACTACAGCTTCAAGGACCTGGACCTGAAGGGACGCGTACCCTTCGTAGCCATTCTGGCCGTGGTGCTGGTATTCGCGGTGGTATTCAGCGACCCACCCCGTATCCTGCTGCTGATCTTCCTCGCTTATGCGGCTTCCGGTCCGATCCAGTACCTGCTGCAATTGCGTCGTCGTAAATCTGCCTGACGCTGTAATTTCTTCTCTGCTCCGTGGTCTACAGTTCGTTTCTCGAACTGTAGTCGCGGAGTCGCCATGCTCATCCGAGTTCCTCCTTCCTCTCGGGCCCTCGAGTCCGAAGTCACTCCTGAATCGGTTTATCTCTCTCGTCGCAAGCTGATGCAGGGCTCGCTGGCGCTGGCGGCCATGGCTGCCATGCCGGGTCTGGCCAGTGCTGACACTCCAGGTGTCTACGCCGATGTCGAGCCGTCGAAGGCTCCGGGCTGGTTTCAAGAGAAGCTGGCGGCGGCGCGTTGGCAGGCGATAACCGCTGAAGGTGAAAGCATCACGCCCTTCAAGGACGCCACGCACTACAACAACTTCTATGAGTTCGGTACGGGAAAGGGCGACCCGGCAGCCAATGCCGGCAAGTTGCAGGTCGAGCCCTGGACGGTGATGGTCGATGGCGAAGTGAGCAAGCCAGGGCGCTACTCCATCGAGGATTTGGTCAAACCGCATGCATTCGAAGAGCGCATCTACAGGCTGCGCTGCGTCGAGGCCTGGTCCATGGTCATTCCCTGGCTGGGTTTTCCGTTGGCTGATCTGCTCAAACAGGTCGAACCCACCTCGTCGGCTCGCTATGTGCGCTTCGAGACACTGGTCGATCGTGAGCGCATGCCGGGGCAACGCTCGGGGTTCTCGCTGATCGATTGGCCCTATGTCGAGGGGCTGCGCCTGGATGAGGCCATGCATCCGTTGGCCTTCATGGCCGTCGGCATGTACGGACGTGTTTTGCCAAACCAGAATGGGGCGCCTCTGCGCCTGGTAGTGCCTTGGAAGTACGGGTTCAAGAGCATCAAGTCCATCGTGCGGATAAGTCTTGTGGGTGAGGCGCCCAAGACTACCTGGGAGCGTATCGCGCCGAATGAGTACGGCTTCTATGCCAACGTCAATCCGCAGGTCGACCATCCGCGCTGGTCGCAGGCGACCGAGCGACGTTTGCCCAGCGGGTTGTTCAGCCCCAACGTGATCGATACGCGGATGTTCAATGGCTACGAGGAGGTCGCTGACCTCTATGCGGGCATGGATCTGTCGAGGTACTACTGATGCGCTACAGGCTCTGGCGCGTCGGCGTATTCCTGGCTGCATCGGTACCGCCGCTGTATTGGCTGTACTGCGCCGTCTTCAATTTGCTGGGGCCTGACCCCGGCAAGGTGCTGGTGGATAACCTGGGGCTCGGTGCTCTGATCCTTTTGTTGATCACCTTGGCAATGACGCCGCTGCAGCAGTTGACGCGCTGGGGTGGGTGGATTGCCGTGCGACGACAGCTGGGACTGTGGTGCTTTGCCTACGTGACGCTGCACCTTTCCGGCTATGTGCTGTTTATCGCTGGGGTGCGCCTGGACCTGGTGCTGCGCGATCTTTCCGAGCGCCCCTACATAATCGTGGGGACATTGGCCTATATAGGCTTGCTTGCCCTGGCCGTTACTTCCAATCGCTTTAGCATCAGAAAGCTGGGCCGTAAGTGGAAGACGCTGCACCGCCTGGTTTACGCCATCTTGCTGCTGGCTTTGTTACACATGCTCTGGGTCGTGCGGGCTGATCTGGGGGAGTGGCTTGCTTACGCGTTGATCGGTGGCGCGTTGCTGCTGATGCGTCTCTCCGCTGTCGCGGGCGCATTACAGAGAGCGGGCGTCCTTTTTCGAGAGAACCCAAAGAAAATTGAAATATAAGCTTGACGCGCATTCTGCTGGCGGTAGAATGCGCGCCACTTCAGCGATGAAGCGCTTCAAAAACTTCTTGTTAATCAATA
>NZ_FMZQ01000011.1:0-145468 GCF_900102635.1 Ectopseudomonas chengduensis
CAGACTGTGTGAAAACCTAGCAGTCTGAGAGCAAGCTGAAGACAATGCCTCCATCAGTCGATGGGGGCATTGTCGTTTATGGGCTACATCCAGGGCGAAGGTCGTCAGCAAAGCAGCCTGTTTCCTCCCACATTGGAGGAGCTGGTGCCGGAGGATCACCTGGTACGGGTGATCGAGGCCTATGTCGCCCGCCTGGATCTGCAGGCTCTGGGTTTCAGCAAGGCCGAACCACTCAAGACTGGACGTCCTGGCTATGATCCAGCGGATCTACTCAAGCTTTATCTGTACGGTTACCTCCAGCGCATCCGCTCCTCCCGGCGCCTGGAAGCCGAGTGCCAACGCAATGTCGAGGTGATGTGGCTGCTGGGCCGATTGGCACCGGATTTCAAGACCATTGCTGATTTTCGCAAGGACAACAGCGCTGCTTTTCAGGCGACCTGCCGCACCTTCGTCCAGTTCTGTCGCCAGGTGGGGCTGATCAGCGGGCAACTCGTGGCCATCGATGGCAGCAAGTTTCAGGCGGTAGCGTCGCAACGCAAGCATCTGAGCCTGACGAAGCTCAAGCGCCAACAAGCCAAGCTGGAGGCGCAGATCGCCCGTTATCTGGCGGAACTGGACGAGGCTGACCGCAGTGAGGCGGCTGAAGTGGTTGATCGCAGTGCGGTCAAGGCTGCGCTGCAGCAGCTGGAGAGCCGACATGCCGATAACCTGACAGCCCAGGCGTTGATGGAGGTACAGGGGCTGGAGCAGTTCGTCGTGGGTGAGAGCGAGGCGCGCATGATGCGTACCCACCAGGGGGCTCGCGTGGCTTATAACGTGCAAAACGCGGTGGATGGCGAGCATGGGCTGATCGTGCATCATGCTGTCACTCAGGACGGCAGCGATAACCAACAACTGGAACCTATGGCCAAGGCTGCCCAGGCGATCCTGGCGCAGGAAGAGCTGACGGTTACAGCCGATGCGGGCTACTCCAATGGTGAGCAGTTTCAAGCGTGTGATGATGCTGGGATTGCGGCCTATGTGCCGGAGAATCGGGGCATAAATAACAAGGGCGACGACACGCCGCTATTCGATCGCAGCGCCTTCAGCTACGACGTAGAAAACGACCAGTACCAATGCCCTGCAGGCCAATGGTTACCGCTCAAGCAGGTAAACGGCCTACAGCGCATTTATGCTGTACGCGGCGACTGTACGGCTTGTCCATTGAAATCACGCTGCACCAAGGCTAAACGTCGACACGTGACTCGGCATGTCCATGAGGCCGCATTCGAGCGCATGCATCAGCGGATGCAGGTGCATCCAGAGATGATGGTCAGGCGCCGCTCCATCGTCGAACATCCCTTCGGCAACCTGAAGCAATGGATTTTGGGTAATGGTCGCTTCCTGCTCCGACAACTGCAGGGCGCTCGGACGGAAATGGCCCTGGCGGTCAACGCCTACAACCTGAAGCGTGCCATCAATGTGATGGGTGCCCGTCGGTTGATCGAGCTGTTGGGGTAAATCCCGCTTTCCATTTCCAAGCATCAAAAACACCAACGCCCCGAACCAGTCGGGGCGTTGGATTTTTCTGGCGTCAGTGCGTTTTCACACGCTCTGATGCGCCGGGCTTTGGGGGGTGACGCCAAGGCTCAGGCAGTGTGGCCACGCTGCTTGATCAGGCGATCGGAACCGCCCTCGGCCAGTTGAATGCGCTGGGCACCAGGGGTGCGCTCGTAGCCACCTTCTGCCAACTGGATGCGCTGGGCGCCCGGGGTACGGTCGGAGCCGTCTTCAGCCAGCTGCAGGCGTTGCGCGCCGGGAGTGCGATCATAACCGCCTTCGGCCAGCTGAACGCGCTGAGCACCCGGAGTACGCTCATAGCCGCCCTCTACCAGTTGGATGCGCTGGGCACCAGGGGTGCGCTCATAGCCACCCTCGGTCAGTTGGATGCGTTGAGCGCCCGGCGTGCGGTCGGAGCCGTCTTCGGCGAGCGGTGCGATGGGTTGCTGTTGTACCTGGCTGTCCTTGGCTTCGCCCACCAGAGGGAAGGGCGCGCTGCTCGATGCGGCGAATACGTGGGTAGTGATCAGACTAAGGGCCAGAGTGGCGAGGGTCAGTTGAGCTTTCATGTCGATGTCTCCTTGGGGAGTAATAAGTGGCGTCGGAGTGAATTCTTGAGGACATGAGCGCAGATAAGAACTTGACTGGCCTGATAGTGAACATCGACCTCCTCAATACTCGATCGGAAGGCTCTATTTCGGGGCTTGTGGGCGGTCGTCACGCGTCGCGACGAATGTTTAGCCAAGCATCGCGCTGAATGCCGCGCGCGCGTATGCTTGGCGACCCTTGCGGGTCGTGCTCGATCCGTCCTCTTTTGCAGTTCCCTGGAGGCAGGCTCAGCAATGCTCGCGGCTCAGGCAATTTTGCCGATCTTCGCTCTGATCGTTCTCGGCTATCTGCTCGGCTGGCGCCAGTGGCTCACCAACGAGTCGGCGGCCGGTCTGGCCAACATCACCTTCAAGTTGTTCATGCCGACGCTGCTGTTCGCCGGCATCGCCAAGGCATCGCTGGCCGAAGGTCTGTCGCCAATGTTGCTGTTGGCCTATTACCTGCCGGTACTGCTGGTGTTCGTCACGGTCAACGCGTTGGCGCACTGGCGTCGTGGTACGGCAACGCCGCTGGGATTGGTGGCGGCGTTCTCCAACAACGTGCTGGTGGGCATCCCGCTGATCGCCAGCCTGATGGGCAACGACGGCCTGCTCTATGTCTTCGCCATCCTGGTGTTCCACAGCCTCACGCTGTTTTCCCTGCACAGCTTCTACGCCGCCTTTGGCAGCCAGGAGCGGGTCGATACGCGCGCGTTGCTGAAGAACCTGGCCAACCCGATGATCATCGGCCTGGGATTGGGCGCGTTGCTCAATCTGTCCGGGCTGCAGGTGCCGGAAAGCCTGTGGCGGGCGATTACCTGGCTCGGCCAGGCCGCACTACCTTGCGCGCTGATCGTCCTCGGCGCCAGCCTGTCGCGTTACCGCCTGCGCCCGACCGGCGAGGCCTGGGGCGTGGCGTTGGCCAAGCTGCTGCTGTTCCCGGCGCTGGTCTGGTGGCTCAGCGGCCAGCTGCCGGGCCTGAACGACACGGCGCGCAGCGTGCTGGTGCTGCTCGCAGCCTGTCCCAGCGGGGTCAACGTGATGGCCTTTGCTCGTAGCGCCGAAGACAGCCGCAGCGTCAGCGCGGCGATCTCGCTGTCCACGCTGCTGGCGGCGGTTTCCCTGCCGGCGTGGATGCTGCTGGTGGGGTTCTGAGTGCTGCGCCAGGCGATTCCCTCTTCCGGGCGATAGGCGTGTTCGCGGTGGCCGGCTAGCATCGCGCTTCCGATCCATTCAGGACTGCCCAGATGAAACGCCTCGCCCATGTGCTGCTCGGCCTGCTGTTGGTGTTCGGGTTGACCCTTGCCGCCTTCATCGCGCTCAACTGGGCTCCGGATCGCTCGCTGGACGAACTCAAGACGCGCTGGGCGCCACCGCCTTCGCAGTTCGTCGACATCAATGGAATGTCGGTGCACCTGCGTGACCAGGGACGGCGCGATGATCCCGAGCCCATCCTGCTGTTGCACGGCACCTCCGCCAGCCTGCACACCTGGGAAGGTTGGGTAAAGGAGCTGGCCAAGCAGCGTCGCGTGATCAGCCTGGACTTACCCGGTTTCGGCCTGACTGGGCCATTTCCCGATGGCGATTACCGCGTCGAGCACTACACAGGCTTTCTCCGCAGTCTGCTCGATCATCTGCAGGTGAGCCGTGTAGTGCTGGTCGGCAACAGTTTCGGCGGCCAGTTGGCCTGGCGCTTTGCCCTGGCCCATCCTGAACGCAGCGCGCGTCTGGTGCTGGTGGACGCCGCCGGCTATCCGCGCAACGCCGAGTCGGTGCCGATAGGCTTTCGTCTGGTCGGCATTCCGGCCTTGGCGCCAGTGATGAGCCGGCTGTTGCCACGCAGCATGATCGAGTCGAGCGTGCGCAATGTTTATGGCGATCCAGACAAAGTCGATGACGAACTGGTCGAGCGTTACTACCAGCTGACTCTGCGTGCCGGCAATCGTCAGGCCTTGCGTCAGCGCTTCGCCCAGGCCCCCGGTGGCGAGCTGCACGAGCGCATCGGCGAACTGCAATTGCCGACGCTGATCATCTGGGGCAGGCGTGATCGCCTGATTCCGCCGGGCAATGCCGAACGTTTCGCCGCTGACATCGCCGACAGCCAGTTGGTGCTGTTCGACGACCTCGGCCATGTGCCCCAGGAAGAGGAGCCGCAGCGCACCGTTGCGGTGCTCGTTGCCTTTCTGCAGCGCTGAGGCTCTAGCGCGGTACTTTCCAAGCCTTTGATTTTGTTCGTGGAAGCGCTGGCGGTTAATGGCTGGCGCGTTTCCTGCTATGGCCAGGCGGGGCGGTTGGCTTTGGCGAATCTTCGTCTAGGCTGACGAGATAACGAACAAAAAAGCAGGAAACTGCATGCGCAAGGGCATTAGAGCTTTCGTCCGGGTCGTGGACGCATTCAACCGGAGGGTCGGGCGTTTCGCCATGTACCTGATCTTCGCCATGCTGGCGGTGCTCCTGTACTCCTCCATCAGCAAGACCTTCTTCACGCCATCGATCTGGACCCTGGAAAGCGCGCAGTTCCTCATGGTCGCTTACTTCCTGCTCGGCGGCGCCTACTCGATGCAGCTCGATGCCCACGTGCGCATGGACCTGGCCTACAGCCACTGGTCGCCGCGCACCCGCGCTGTGGTCGACGCGATCACCGTGGTGATGCTGATCTTCTACCTGGTGATGCTGCTGATCGGCGGCGTCTCCTCCACCGAATACGCCCTGGAATACCAGGAAACCAGCTACTCGGCCTGGTCGCCCTATATGGCGCCGATCAAACTGGTGATGTGCTTCGGCATCTTGCTGATGTTGCTGCAGGCCATCGCCACCTTCTTCAAGGATTTGTACGCAGCCCGTGGGGAGACGCTCTGATGAGCTACGAGCTGATCGCACTGTTGATGTTCTCCTCGATGATGCTGCTGCTGCTCACCGGCAAGCGCGTGTTCGGCGCCATCGGCTTCGTCGCCGCCGCCGCGGCGCTGCTGCTGTGGGGCGACGGCGGCTCGGAGATGGCCTTCAGCGCGGCGATGAAACTGATGAAGTGGTACCCGCTGCTGACCCTGCCGATGTTCGTGTTCATGGGCTACATGCTCTCCGAGTCCGGCCTGGCCGAAGACCTGTACAAGATGTTCCACGTGTGGATGGGGCCGCTGCCGGGCGGGCTGGCCATCGGCACCATCGGCCTGATGGTGGTGATCTCGGCGATGAACGGGCTGAGCGTGGCCGGCATGGCCATCGGCGCCAGCATCGCCCTGCCCGAGCTGCTACGCCGCGGCTACGACAAGATCATGGTCACCGGGGTGATTCAGGCCGGCAGCTCGCTGGGCATCCTCATCCCGCCCAGCGTGGTGCTGGTGCTGTACGGCATGATCGCCCGTCAGCCGGTCGGCCAGCTGTGGCTGGCCGGGGCCATTCCCGGGCTGCTGATGGCGAGCCTGTTCGCCCTCTACATCGTCGTGCGCTGCCGCCTGCAGCCGCAGCTCGGCCCGCCCCTGGCCGAGGCCGAGCGGTTGCAGGTCAGCCGCCGGGAAAAGCTGTTGCTGCTGCGCGCCGGGCTGGCGCCCCTGTTCATCTTCTTCGCCATGACCGGGTTGTTCCTGCTGGGCTACACCAGCCTGGTGGAAAGCTCCGCGGTCGGCGCCGCCGCCGCCATGCTGATGGCGCTGGTCAAGCGCCGGTTGAACCGCCAGGTGATGGAGGAGACGCTGCGCAAGACCCTGGCCATCAGTTGCATGTTCATGTGGATCATCCTCGCCGCGCTGTGCTTCGGCGCGGTGTTCGACGGACTCGGCGCGGTGCGTGCGATCGAGGGCTTCTTCGTCGACAGCCTGCACCTGGGGCCCTGGCAGATCCTCATCATGATGCAGCTGTCGTTCATCATCATGGGCATGTTCCTCGACGACACCGCCATGCTGGTCATCGTCGCGCCGCTCTACATCCCGCTGGTCGGCGCGCTGGGCTTCGACCTGGTGTGGTACGGCGTGCTCTACACCATCACCTGCCAGATCGCCTACATGACCCCGCCGTTCGGCTACAACCTGTTCCTCATGCGCGCCATGGCCCCGCCCGAGGTGAGCCTGCGCGACATCTATGTCTCGGTCACCCCCTTCGTGCTGGTGATGATCCTGACCCTGATCCTGGTGATGATCTTCCCGCAGCTGGCGCTGTGGCTACCGCAGCTGCACTACGGTGGCTGATTTTCGGAAATCGGCGCGCCCCGCGCGCCAGCAGTCGAGCCGGCGCCTGCCGGTCACTGGTGAGGCCGCCGCGGTGCACGCGGCGGCAATAAGCGGTTGTATTGCATCTGCATCGACACTATTGGAGAGACCAGCATGAGTACGAGACGCGATTTCCTCAAGACCGCCGCGGTCACCACCGGTGCCGTTGGCACCGCTAGCCTCGGTTCGTCGCACATCTATGCCGCCGAGCCGAAGAAGATCACCTGGCGCCTGCAGACCTACGCCGGCCCGGCGCTGGCCGAGCACGTGATCAAACCGTCGATCGACGCCTTCAACAAGGCCGCCAACGGCCAGATGGAGATCCAGCTGTACTTCGCCGACCAGTTGGTGCCCACCGGCGAGCTGTTCCGCGCCATGCAGCGCGGCACCATCGACGCAGTGCAGAGCGACGACGACTCCATCGCCGCGCCTGTGGACGTCTCGGTGTTCGGTGGCTACTTCCCCTTCGCCACCCGCTACAGCCTCGACGTGCCGGTGCTGTTCGAGCAGTACGGCCTCAACGAGATCTGGGCCGAGGCCTACGGCGAGGTCAAGGGCGTCACCTGGCTCGGCGCCGGCGCCTGGGACCCCTGCCACTTCGCTACGGTGCAGCCGATCACCAAGCTCGAACACCTCAAGGGCAAGCGCATCTTCACCTTCCCCACAGCCGGCAAGTTCCTCGCCCGCTTCGGCGTGATTCCGGTGACCCTGCCCTGGGAAGACGTCGAGGTGGCGATCCAGACTGGAGAGCTGGACGGCATCGCCTGGTCCGGCATCACCGAGGACTACACCGTCGGCTGGGCCAACGTCACCAAGTACTTCCTCACCAACAACATCTCCGGTGCCTGGTGCGGTTCCTACTTCGCCAACTCGGACAAGTGGGCGGAAGTGCCGGAGCACCTCAAGACCCTGTTCAAGCTGTGCATGGATAGCTCCAACTACTACCGCCAGCACTGGTACTGGGGCGGCGAGGCGCAGCTGCGGGTCGAGGGCGGCAAGCTTGAGCTGACTTCCATCCCTGCAGAGGAATGGGCCACGGTGGAAGCCGAGGCGCTGAAGTTCTGGGACGAAATCGCCAAGACCAGCCCGCGCTGCGCCAAGGTGGTGGATATCTTCAAGAAGTACAACGCACTGATGGCCAAGGCCGGGGCGCCTTATCGTTGATGTCATTTGAGTGAGCCAGAGCGCCCGTACCGAGCGGTACGGGCGCGGTTCTATCCCGCACAGCATCGCGCCAGCCAGATTTTTCCCGCCGCTTCCCTGCCATCCCGGCAATCCTGTACCACACTCTATGAGCCTGAAACGGACGCTGTCACACGCGTCGTGCTGCGCTCGTGCGTCGTCGGCCTTGCCTGGCCGGTCATGGATGCCCAGCCCTTCGCTGAACCCGCCCGCGATAACAACAAGACACAGGGGTTAGCATGTTCAAACCACGGGATGTAAAGACCCTGGGCGATGCCCGGCGCATCGTCGAGGAGCGTGGCCTGAGCCACGTCAAGGTCGGTCTGTTCGACAACGATGGGGTGATGCGCGGCAAGTACATGAGCCGCAGCAAGTTCTTCTCCGCCCTTGAGCACGGCTTCGCCTTCTGCGATGTGGTGCTCGGCTGGGACGTCAAGGATCAGCTCTACGACAACGCCCAGTACACCGGCTGGCACAGTGGCTACCCGGACGCACCGGTGCGCATCCTGCCGCATACCTGCCGCGAGATTCCCTTCGAGAACGGCATGCTGCTGTTTCTCGCCGAGTTCGATCAGCAGGCCGAGGCGGTGTGCCCGCGCGGTACGTTGCGGCGGGTGATCCAGCGCTGCCAGGACATGGGGTTCGAGCCCTATGCCGCGCTGGAGTACGAATTCTTCATGTTCGATGAAACCCCGGACTCGGCACGGGCCAAGGGTTTTCGCGATCTAAAGCCATTCACGCCGGACTGGTTCGGCTACTCGATGATCCGCAACTCGGTGCATGCCGAGCTCTATCACCAGATTCTCGAAATGGGTGAGGCGATGGACTTCCCCATCGAGGGTCTGCACACCGAGACCGGGCCGGGCGTGCTCGAGGCGGCCATCGCCTATGACCGCGCCGAGGCGGCGGCGGACAAGGGCGCGCTGTTCAAGACCTTCATGAAGGTACTGGCCCAGCGCAACGGGCTGATGGCTACGTTCATGGCCAAGTGGTCGGGCAAGTACCCGGGGCAGAGCGGGCACATCCATGTTTCGCTGCGCGACCGTGCAAGCGACAAGTCGGCCTTCTACGACCCCGATCAGGCGCACAACATGAGCAAGCTGCAGCGGCATTTTCTCGCGGGGCAGCAGCGTCTGATGCCGGAATTCCTGTGCATGGTGGCGCCGACCCTGAACAGCTATCGGCGCCTGATCCCCGGTTTCTGGGCACCCACCGACGCCACCTGGGGTGTGGAGAACCGCACCGCGGCGCTGCGGGTGATCCCCGGCAGCGACAAGTCGCAGCGCCAGGAGTACCGCCTCGGCGCTGCCGACGGCAATCCCTTTCTGGCCTTGTCGGTGGCCATCGGCTCGGGCCTGTACGGAATCATGCAGCAGTGGGAGCCGACCGCGCCGGTCAGCGGCAACGCCTATGCGGTCAAGCACCCCGAGGAGCTGGCGTTGCCGCGCACGCTGTGGGACGCTGCGCAGCGCCTGAAGGGCTCGCAGGCCGCCCGCGAGCTGTTCGGCGATGCCTTCGTCGAGCACTTCGCCGCCAGCCGCGAATGGGAAGAGCGTGAGTACCGTCGCCATGTCAGCGATTGGGAGCTGGATCGCTACTTCGAAATCATCTGATTCCACCGTCCGTAGCCCGGATGTAATCCGGGGCGGTTTCGTCGAGTGTCCCGGATTGCATCCGGGCTACATGGGCAAGGTTTCTGGAGCACCTTATGAGCAAGCTGCAATGCATTTCCCCCATCGACGGCTCGGTCTACGTCGAGCGTCATCTGGCGTCCAATCCCGAGGTGCTGGTAGCGCTGGCCAAGGCCGAGCTGGCGCAACAGGCCTGGAAGCAGACGCCGCTGCGCGAGCGTATCGCTATCGGCCGGCGCGCCATCGAAGCCTTCGCTGCGCGTGAGGCGCAACTGGCCGAAGAGCTGTGCTGGATGATGGGCCGGCCAATCCGTTACGCCGCTGGCGAGATACGTGGCTTCGTCGAGCGTGCCAGCCATATGGCGGATATCGCCGAGGGCTCGCTGGCCGACATCCGCCTGCCGGAAAAGGCCGGCTTCACCCGTTTCATTCGCCGTGAGCCATTGGGCCTGGCGTTGATCATCGCGCCCTGGAACTACCCCTACCTGACCGCCGTCAACGCGGTGATGCCTGCGCTGTTGGCGGGCAATGTGGTGTTGCTCAAGCACTCGGCGCAGACGCCGCTGTGCGCCGAACGCATGGTCGAAGCCTTCGCCGAAGCTGGCCTGCCCGAAGGCGTATTCCAGTACCTGCACCTGAGCCACGGCGAGACCGAAGCCTTGATTCGCTCACCCAGTATCGACCACGTTGCCTTCACCGGTTCGGTGCCCGGCGGAGCCATGGTCGAGCGTGCTGCTGCCGGGCGCTTCATCAGTGTAGGGTTGGAACTGGGTGGCAAGGACCCGGCCTACGTCCGCGCCGACGCCGATCTGCAGCACGCGGTGGAAACTGCCATCGACGGCGCCTTTTTCAACTCCGGGCAGTCCTGCTGCGGGATCGAGCGCATCTACGTGCATGAGTCGCTGTACGAGGAATTCGTAGAGCGTGCCGTGGCGCTGGTGCGCCAGTACAAGCTGGGGCGTTCGGACGATCCTGAGACCACCCTGGGCCCGCTGGTGCGTGCCGAGGCTGCCGATTTCGTCCGCGCGCAAATTGCCGAAGCGATCGAGCAGGGCGCCAAGGCGCATATCGATCCGGGCGAGTTTCCATTGGATGCGCCAGGCACCCCCTACCTGGCACCACAGGTGCTGACCAACGTCACCCATGAAATGCGCGTGATGACCGAGGAATCCTTCGGCCCGGTGGTGGGCATTCAGAAGGTCGCCAGCGACGAGGAAGCGCTGGCGCTGATGAACGACAGCGAGTTCGGCCTGACCGCAGCCATCTTCAGTCGCGACGCCGACGCTGCCATGGCTTTGGCTGATCGGGTCGAGGCCGGCACGGTGTTTCTCAACCGCTGCGACTACCTCGACCCTGGTCTGGCCTGGACCGGGGTTAAGCACTCCGGGCGCGGCTGCACCCTGTCGCGGGTCGGCTACGAGCAACTGACCCGGCCAAAATCCTTCCACTTCAAGACTCAGCTGTGAGGCGCACGCCATGGACCTGAATCAGTACCGCATGAACTGGAACTACCCGACCTCGATGCGTGTGGGCGTTGGCCGCATTGCCGAGCTGGCCGAGGCCTGCCGCCTGCTCGGCATGCACGCGCCACTGTTGTGTACCGACCCAGGCCTGGCGGCGTTGCCGATGATCGACGCGGCGCTGCGCCAGTGCCGCGACGCCGGGCTGAAGGCAGGGCTGTTCTCGGCGATCAAGGGCAACCCTACCGGCGCCAACGTGATGGACGGTGTGGCCGCGTTCAAGGCCGGCGGTCACGATGGGGTGATCGCCTTCGGCGGCGGCTCGGCGCTGGATGCCGGCAAGGCCATCGCCCTGATGGTAGGCCAGGATCGGCCGCTGTGGGATTTCGAGGACATCGGCGACAACGCCAGTCGCGTCAACGTCGCCGGCATGGCGCCGGTGGTGGCGGTGCCGACCACCGCCGGCACCGGCTCGGAAGTTGGCCGCGCCTCGGTGATCACCGACGATACGGCGCATATCAAACGCATTATCTTCCATGCGCGTATGCTGCCTGCTCTGGTGATCCTCGACCCCGAGCTGACCGTCGGACTGCCGGCCAAGATCACCGCCGCCACCGGCATGGACGCCCTGTCGCACAGCCTGGAGGCGTTCTGCTCGCCGCTGTTTCATCCCATGGCCGAGGGTATCGCCCTGGAAGGCATGCGCCTGGTGCAGCAGTACCTGCCGCGTGCGGTCAGTCAGGGCACGGATGTCGAGGCACGCCTGCAGATGCTGGTGGCCTCTAGCATGGGCGCTACCGCCTTCCAGCGTGGCCTCGGTGCGATGCACGCGCTGGCCCATCCGCTGGGGGCGCTGTACGACGCCCATCACGGCCTGCTCAACGCGGTGCTGATGCCTTACGTGTTGGTGGCCAATCGCGCTGCCATTGAGCCGCAGATGGAGAAGATGGCGCGCTACCTGGCGCTGCCGGGCGGCGGCTTCGATGCGGTGCTGGAGTGGGTGCTGGCGCTACGCAGCGAGGTGGGCATCGCCCACAGCCTGGGCGAAATCGGCATCGACGATGCACGCATCGAGCAGGTCGGCCGCATGGCCGAAGTCGATCCCTCGGCGGGCACCAACCCCATCGCCTTCAGCGCCGCGCAGTACAGCGCGTTGTTCGAGAAAGCGCTGCGCGGGGCCTTGTAGCCCGGATGCAATCCGGGAGTGGTTGGTCTGCTTTGCCGTAGATCTTGTAGGAGCCGGCTTGCCGGCGATCATTGCGAATCGCCCGCAAGCGGGCTCCTACAGGTTATGCGGGCTTATTCCCCAACCTGTTCTGCCTGCAAGGCTTTCAGCGCCGGCGCGGCATAGATGCCCACTTCCACCGCCAGTTCCATCACCCGCGGCAGGTCGCTGGCGTACACCAGCACCGCCTGCAGTTCGTCGTCCAATGGTTCGCTGAAATCCACCAGTACGTAGCCGCCGGTTTCTGGCGACAGGGCCGAAAGCTGCACCTGAATGCGGTTGAGCGCCTTGAGCGGCTCGGTCTTGGCCAGTTGCTTGGCCTTGAGCACGAACTGCACCTGCGGGCCGAAGGACTCGGTGATGCGCTGGAACAGCTCTTCATAGCTGTCGGCCTGGAACAACACGGTCTCCGGCAGGCTGCCGACCACCACCCATTCGCCCAGCGGGATGGGGAAGTCGTCGTCGTAATTGACGTCCGGGTTGGCGGCAAGGAAGGCGGCCGGGTCGGCATAAGCCTGGGTGGCCTCGTCGGCGATACGGGCGATCTCGTCCTCGGCCAGGCAGCCGGAGCTTATCTTGGCGATCAGTTCTTCCAGCTGGGCTTTCATTGGAGCATTCCTGTTCGGGGGGCAAAGGCGCGCAGGATAAGGCAAAGCACGCTGCGCTAGAAGTAGGCCAGCAGGCGGCCGAGGCTCATTACCAGCAGCCAGATCAGCAGCGACAATGCCGCCTGCATTCGACCGAACAGCGGCGCGTACGTATCCCAGTCGCCCAGCCGGGCATTCCACAGGCGACGAAACAACAGAGCGTTGCCAATACCCAGGGCGATCAGTAGCAGCTTGAGCTGCAACAGACGGTCGACTGCCAGCGGCCCGGCGTCGGCGGCGAACAGACAGACGCCGCTGCCCAGCAGGAGCAACAGGCCGGCCACCGCCAGTGGCGTCAATGTGCGCGACACCGCTGCCAGCGGAAAACTGCGGCCGGCGCCGAGCAAACGCGCATCGAGCAGCAGCATGGGCCCAAGCAGCAACACCAGGCCAAGCAGATGCAGCAGGTTGACCGCCGGGTAGAGCAGTGCCGAGCTGCGCATCTGCTCGCCCAGCGCCGTGGCTTCGAGCCAGGCGGCCCAGGCGATCAGGCTGTCCATCTAGCGTAGTTCGATGGTGCGCCCGTCGACGATGATGCGTTCGGCGCGGATCTCCGCGGTGCCGTCCTTGCGTGGGTAGCCGACTATGGTCACGGTCTTGCCCGCGGTCAGGTCGGATTCCGGCAGGCCGCGGGCCTGCAGGCGGCTGATCGGGGCGAGGATCACCTGCCAGGTGCGCCCGTCGTGCTCGATGCTCACGTCGGCGTGCGGGTTGCGGTAGTTGACGGTCTGCAGCGGCACTTCCAGGGTCAGGAGCTGATCGGCGTCGTAGGAACTCCAGCCATGGTGGGCCTGGGCAATGGCACCAGCCAGCAGCAGGCCAAGTGTGGTGGTGAGGAGCAGCAGTTTCTTCAGCATGGCGATAACCCGGTGGTCTGATGGAACACCGGGTAAACCTAGACCCTGTAACCGATGCTGCGGCGTACGGGCAGCATTTGGAAACAGAATCGGCTCAGCCGTAGCGTTTCTTCGCTTCGATGGCCAGGCCACTGCCGATGCTACCGAAGGTATTGCCTTCCACACTGCGCGCGTTGGGCAGCATGGCGGCCACGCTCTGACGCAGCGCCGGCACGCCGCTGGAGCCCCCGGTGAAGAACAGTGTGTCGACCTGATCGGCGCTGACTCCGGCATCGGCGAGCAATTGCGTGAGGCTGGCGCGGATGCGTTCGAGCAGCGGCTCGATGGCATTCTCGAACAGCGGGCGGGTCAGCTCGGCGACCAGGCCCGGCTCCACGCGCGACAGGTCGATGGGCCGCGCCTCCTGTTCGCTCAGGGCGATCTTGCTCTCTTCCACCTGCATCGCCAGCCAATGCCCGGCGCGCTGTTCGATCAGGCCGAAGAGGCGGTCGATGCCGGTGGCGTCGACAATGTCGTAGCGCATGTTCTGCAGGGCCAACTGAGTCTTCTGCGCGTACAGCGCGTTGATGGTGTGCCAGGTGGCAAGGTTGAGGTGGTAGCTGGTGGGCATGAAGGCGTCGCTCTTCATCCGGCTACCGTAGCCGAACAGCGGCATCACCCCGGCCAGCGACAGCTGCTTGTCGAAGTCGGTCCCGCCGATATGCACGCCGCCAGTGGCAAGGATGTCGTCCTGGCGCTCGGCCAAATGGTGGCGCTCAGGGGCCAGACGCACCAAGGAGAAGTCCGAGGTGCCGCCGCCGATATCGACGATCAGCACCAGCTCCTCGCGGTCCAGGCTCGACTCGTAGTCGAAGGCCGCGGCGATGGGCTCGTACTGGAACGACACGTCCTTGAAGCCGAGCTTGTGCGCCACGGCCACCAGGGTGTTCTGCGCCTCCTGATCGGCCGCTGGGTCGTCATCGACGAAGAATACCGGGCGGCCCAGCACCACTTCCTCGAAGGCGCGCTCGGCCTGAGCCTCGGCGCGCTTTTTCAGCTCGCCGATAAAGAAGCCGAGCAGGTCCTTGAACGGCAGGGCGCTGCCCAGCACCGTGGTTTCGCTTTTCAGCAGCTTGGAGCCCAGCAGGCTCTTGAGTGAGCGCATCAGGCGCCCCTCGTAGCCTTCCAGATACTCGTGCAGGGCCAGGCGGCCGTAGACCGGACGGCGCTCCTCGGTGTTGAAGAAGATCACCGAGGGCAGGGTGATCTTGCCGTCCTCCAGTGTCAGCAAACTGTCCTGGCCGGGGCGCAGCCAGCCGACGGTGGAGTTGGAGGTGCCGAAGTCGATGCCGCAGGCGCGGGCGGGAGTGGAGAAAGACATGAAACGCAGGCCATGAAAAACGGCCGCGCATTCTATGTCAGTGGCGCGGCGACGGCGAGCCGTCAGGACGGTAGGTCAAGGCTCTCTTCGCGCTTGCGCTTCCACTGCGTCCATTCGAAGCCCAGCACTACCAGCAGTGACAGTGCGAAGGGCAGCAGCAGATAGAACACGCGGAACACGATAAGCGCGGCCAGCACATCGGCAGCGGGAATCTCCGGCAGTGCGGCGAGGAAGGTCACTTCCAGTACACCCAGGCCGCCAGGTGCATGGGACAGTAGCGCCAGAGAGAAGGAGGCGAGGAACACGCCGAGCACCACCAGATAGCCGGGGTGATTTTCGGCTGGCAGGGCGAAATAGATGATCGCCGCGGCGCAGAGCAGTTCCAGCGGGCCGGCCAACAACTGGCGGCTGACTATGGGCAGGCGCGGATATTCCACATGCAGCTTGCCCAGCGTCCAGGGTTTGAACTGGCGCCAGGAGCCCAGCACGTAGAGGCCTACCAGACACAGCAGGACGCTGCCTATGACCACCGAGACCAGAGGTGTGACGTCAGCAACGCGGTGAATCAGATCGGGCTGAGCGATCAGCACGCAGCCGCTGGCGAGCAGGGTGCCGAGGGCGAAGGTAAAGGAACAGAAAACGATAAGGATGCCGATTTCCTGTGGCGTCAGGCCCTTGCTGCGGTAGGCCCGGTAACGCACGACTGCGCCTGAGAACACCGAAGCACCGATGTTGTGGGCCAGGGCGTAGGTGGTGAAGGAGCACAGGGTGATGAAGCGCCAGGGGATGCGCTTGCCCAGGTGGGCGACGGCGATGCGGTCGTACCAGGCCAGCGCCCAATAGGCGCCGAGGGTGGCCGCTGCAGCGAGCAGCCAGTTCATGTGGGAGATCGCCTCGATGCTGCCCTTGATCTCGTCGAGGGAGATATTGCGCAACTCGCGATACAGCAGAAAGCCAGACAGCACCACGGCACTGAGTCCGATCAGCGTCCAGATCAGGTCGCTGCGCTTCAGTTTTGGTTTGGCTTCTACGACAGACACCGCAATTCCTCGCTCGCTAGGCCCCGAGTTAATGGGGCCGCATGCCTCTGTTGGAGGCAGCTGTTCATCGGCCATCCGGCCATTGTGCAACGGCCGGTGGCGGATCGTGCCCGCGCGGCGCGCTGCGCAGTATCAGGGAGGCGCAGTCTGTACTCAACTGCCAAGCACACTGACTGCCCTTTGTAGTTGTGTCAGTGGTTGTCCTGATACGTTCATATCCATGTCAGGGTCAGTGCCGTCAGCACGGCGTAGCGGCTCGCTTTGGCCAGGGTGACGATGGCCATGAATATCCACAGACGCTCACGCATCACGCCGGCGACCAGGGTCAGTGGATCGCCGATCACCGGCATCCAGCTCAGCAGCAGCGACCAGCGCCCATAGCGCGCGTACCAACCCTGTGCCTGCTGTAACCGAGCCGGGCTGACCGGAAACCAGCGGCGCTCGCGATAGTGTTCGATGGAGCGGCCCAGTAGCCAGTTGACCCAGGAACCCAGCACATTGCCCAGAGTGGCCACCAGCAGCAAGGCCCAGAGCGGATGCTGGCCGGCCAGCAGGAGGGCGACCAGCACGGCTTCGGACTGCAGCGGCAGCAGCGTCGCGGCGCCGAAGGCGGAGAGAAACAGTGCCGGATAGGCGGACAGACTCAGCATGACAGGAGCACGCCGGCCGCAGGGCCGGCGGGGTTCAGGACTGCGATTCCTGGCCGCTGTTGGCCATGATCTCTTCCAGGCTCAGGCCGGTCAGGCCGTGAATGGTCTTCCACAGGTAGTAGAAGATGGCCATCAGCATGACCATCGAGGGAATGGCGATCATCGGGTAGCTGAGCAAGGTCATGCGCCCCAGTTCGTCATTGAAGGCCTCAGTGCCGGCCGGGCTGACCACGATCCACTTGGCCAGCACGTAGTTCATGAACGAGGAGAAGAAGAAGGTGCCGCTGAGCCAGTAGGTCGCGCGCATCAGGCGCGTCTCGAAATGCTCGACGTGGCCGCCTTGCTCCAGGCGATCGTGGATCTTGTCGATATTGAGCACCGTCTTGTTGAACAGCAGGGTGCGAATCAGTGGGTAGCGGGTGCGGGTGGAGACCAGCACGGCAATGCCGATCAGACCGGGAATCAGTGCTTCCTTGACTGCCAGCCACTGAGTGTCGAGCTTGAGCAGGCCGATACCGCCGGTCAGCGCTACGCTGATCAGGCCGAGCAGGGCGATGAAGTTGAATTTGCGATATTTGATCAGCTCGAACGCACCCCAGCCCAGCGGGAACGCCAGGGCCAGAATCAGCGCACCATCGGCGCCGAGGCGGTGCTCGCCACTGAGCTTCATCAGGATGAACGAGGGAATCAGGATGCTGATGGCCAGGTCGATCAGCGGGCGGGGCTTGTGCGTCGGGGTACGGCTGTCAGTAGTGGCGGTCATGGTAGCTGGAGTCTGCGTAGGAAGGCCGATGATCGCCTGCCCGGCTCGCCAGGGCTAGTCCGACCGTCGGTTTTGAATGTGAAAAAGTATGAGTCGACAGCCATCCGACAGGAGAGAAGAGCTGGCTGGCGATGCTAAAGTGATGGCAGGGCCTGGGAGTCGAACATGCCAAGAATCATCCCTTTCATTTGCCTGTTGCTGGCTGCTCTTTTCCTGACGCCTGTGCCGGCCTGGGCACGGGACTGCATCGGTATGGTGCCGGCCGGCACATCGGCGTTCTGGAGCGAGCTGGAAGCCGGCGCGAGACGCACCGCTGACGATCTGCAATTGGAACTCTATACGCGCGGCCCGGCCCAGGAGGGCAGCGTCGAGGTGCAGTTGCAACTGATAGATCGCGTGCTTGCACAGGGCTGCAAGGCGCTGATCATCGCCCCGGCTGGCGATGCCATCGATACCCGGATAGCGGCCTTGCGTGACGAAGGTATTCCCACCGTCTATGTCGACCGCGGCGTTGCGGGAGATGGCGCTTATGCGCTGGTGGCGACCGACAACTTCCTCGCAGGTCAGTTGGCCGGGCAACAACTGGCCGAGCGTCTCGGGCAGGGTGGCAGAGTCGGGTTGTTGCGTTTGCGTCCCGGGCTGCAATCGACCGAGGAGCGTGAGCGCGGCTTTCTGCTGGCGGCACAGGCGTCAGGGCTGCAGGTGGTATTCGACACCTACCTGGGTGATGACCGCCAGCGCATCGCCGAGGCCCTGAGCGAGCAGTTGCCCAGGCTCGACGGCCTGTTCAGCCCCAATGGCACCAGCAGCCGGGCGACACTGGCGGCCCTGCGCCAGTTGGGCAAGGCCGGTACGGTGGACTTCGTCGGCTTCGACGGAGGCGAACTGCTGTTCGATGCCGTGAGACAAGGACAGATTCACGCCCTGTTGCTTCAGCAGCCGCAGGCCATGGGCGATCATGCGGTGCGCCTGGTGCATCGGGCCCTGAGTGGCGAACGCGCCATTTCACGCCTGCAACTGTTGCTCGAGCCACGGGTACTGACCGCCAGGGAATTGGCCGATATGACCGCGCCGCAACAGCCTTGGTGATGGGCAGAGCGCGGGTTTATGATCCTTGTCCTGGCCGCCCTGAATTCGCTGTAGGGCGCGCTCTAGACGGTGGCGTGCAATGAACCTGAAGTACCTGCTCGCAGCTCTGTTGTTCTGCAGTTTCTGCGTCCACGTGACGGCTGCCGAGTTGCGGCTGTATACCGAAGACTATCGACCCTTCAGCTATCTCGAGAATGGCAAGCCGAGTGGTATGGCTGTGGCGGTGGTCGAAGAGTTGATCCACCGTACCGGTGAGCGGGCGCGCATCGAACTGGTGCCCTGGACACGCGGCTATCACCAGGTTCGTCATCAGGCCGACACCGCGTTGTTCTCCACCGTGCGCACGGCGCAGCGCGAAGCCGAGTTTCAGTGGGTCGGGCCGATCGCGCGAGGCTATACGCGCTTCTACACGCACAAGGATGCCGGGCTGCGAGTCACCAGTCTGGACGACGTGCGCCAGCTCGGCACCCTTGCGGTGCCCAAGCAGTGGTACAGCTACGAACTGCTGCGTGAACAGGAGCTGGATAACCTGTATGGCGTGCCGACGCCTCAGGACATGCTGCGCATGTTTCGCCATGGCCGGGTCAAGCTGCTGCTGGCCAACAACCTGACCCTCGACGGCATGCTTGCCGAACAGGGCATGAATGCCGGGCAACTGCAGGCGCAGTTCGACCTGATGCCCAATGACTCCTATATCGCCTTTTCCCTGCAGACGGATGCCGCTCGTGTCGCGCGATGGCAGCAGGCGCTGCAGCAGATGCGTCATGACGGCAGCCTGGAGCGGATCTATCGACACTGGCTTCCGGCGGCCGATGAGCGGACGTTGGTCGATTTGCTGCGCCTCGAGTGAAGCGGCTGCATGGCGCTCCACGTCTTGCTAGGCTGCAAGCGGGAGGGGCGGTGATGGCCAAGTGTATTAATCGATGGCTGTGTGTCCTGCTGGTGGTGTTGTGCGCTCCGGTGGAGGCACAGTTGCGTCTGCTCACCGAGGATGCGCCGCCAATGAGCTTCTTGCGCGAGGGCGAGCCCAGCGGTTTCTCCGTCGAGGTGGTCAGAGCGTTGCTGGCGCGCACCGGCGACAGCGGCCAGATCGAACTGATGCCCTGGACGCGAGCATTGCATCTGGCTCAACAGGAGGAAGATGTCGCGCTGTTTTCCACCGTGCGCACTCCTGAGCGCGAGAACAGGTTTCAGTGGGTCGGGCCCATCGTGGTCGGCACCACCAGCTTCTATTCGCTCAAGTCGCGCGACCTGGTCATCGACACGTTGGAGCAGGCCGCGGCCAGCGGGCCACTGGCGCTGCCCAAGCAGTGGTACACCTTCGAGACCCTCAGCGCGAGGGGCTTTACCAACCTCTACGGCGTGCCCAGTTCGAAACAGATGGTGACCATGCTCAAGCATGGCCGGGTCAACCTGATTGCTACCGAAGACCTGACCCTGGCTGGCGAGCTGGCTGCTGTCGATCTCAAGCCGCAGGACGTCACCGCGCACGTGCCGTTCATGCGCTCGGCCTATTACATCGCCTTCTCCCCGCAGACTTCGGTGGTGCGTGTGGTGCGCTGGCAGCGCGCCTTGCAGCAGATGCATGAGGACGGCAGCCTCGCAGCGATCCTCAGGCGCTGGCTGCCGCATGCGCCGATGCCCCCCATCGCGCCGTAGCGCCTCGCGTGACGACTGGTTAACCTGAGCGCTGAAATCCACCGAGCCCGATCATGTCGCGTCGTCATCTCACTCTCGATCTGCGCAGTCGCGCCGGCTTGTTCGCTCACCTTGGTGCGATGGAGCGGGCCGGTGTGCCCATCGATCGAGCGCTGGCCAGTCTGGATCTCGGTACGCGCCACGAGGCCGCCGTGAAGCGCTTGCGGCAGATGGTCGGCGGCGGCCGCGACCTGGCGAGTTCCGGCCAGTTGAGTGGCGTGTTCACGCCACTGGAAAGCGGCCTGGTACGCGCCGCTCAAGAAGCCGGAGCGCTGGCGCATATCTACGAGCAGCTGGCGCAGCGCTACGATGAGCAGGCGCGTCATGCCGCAGAATTGAAGTCACGTCTTCTGCTGCCCGCCGGGGTTTTGCTGCTGGCGCTGGCGGTCAAGCCCTTGCCTTCTCTGGTCGCTGGCAGCCTGAGTGGTGCAGGTTACCTGGCGGCCGTTCTGCTGCCGGTGTTGTGGCTGGCTGCGCTGTTGTTCGGTGCGCGCGCTTTGTGGCGGCGCTGGCAGCAGCGGCGAAGCGATCAGCCAGGTCCACTCGACGATCTTCTGCTGGCCCTGCCGATATTGGGCAGCCTGCAGCGGCGGGCGGATATCCGGAACTTCTGCGACAGTCTCGGGCTGTTGCTGGAGGCGGGCATGCCGGTGCTCGATGCCTTGCCGCGTGCTTGCAATGCCGTGACCAATGCACGGCTGCGGCGGGATTTCGCCAATCTGGCGCCACGCGTAGCCGCAGGACAGTCGTTGGTGCGCGCTTTCGACGGGCTGAGTTTTCATGGCAAAGCCATGCTCATCGGCGTGCTCAATACCGGCGAAGCGACCGGCCGGCCAGGCGAGGCGCTGCTGCGTTTCGCCCGCCTGCAGGCGCAGCAGCTGGCTGCAAGCCAGCAGGCGTTGGCGAGCTGGGCACCACGCCTGTTCTATCTGGCCGTCGCCGTGTGGATGGCGTACGGCCTGCTGACCGGTGGCGGATTCTTCCCGGCCCTGCCCGCGGAGCTGGCTGGCCGATAATTTGCTGGTTATCGACCACGGCGCTTCGTTTGAAAGCTGGCAGCAAGTGCCTTGCGCTAGCATTCGTCACGTCTACGCCATTACTAAAAAGAGAAAAAAGCGATTCAACCGACTTTGGAATACGCCCCATGCCCATCCTGCAACGTGCATCTCATCATGAGCTACGCAGTGCCTTTCGTGCCCTGCTGGCTTCCGACCGCTGCTACCACACGGCTTCGGTCTTCGACCCCATGTCCGCCCGCATCGCCGCCGATCTCGACTTCGAGGTCGGTATCCTCGGTGGCTCCGTCGCCTCCCTGCAGGTACTCGGTGCGCCGGACTTCGCCCTGATCACTCTCAGCGAATTCGTCGAGCAGGCCGCGCGCATCGGCCGCGTCTCGCGCTTGCCGGTGATCGCCGATGCCGACCACGGCTACGGTAATGCGCTCAATGTGATGCGCACCGTGGTCGAGCTGGAACGCGCCGGCGTCGCCGCGCTGACCATCGAAGATACCCTGCTGCCGGCCCAGTTCGGTCGCAAGTCCACCGACCTAATCTCCATCGAGGAAGGCGTCGGCAAGATCCTCGCTGCGCTGGAGGCGCGTGTCGATCCGGAGCTCTCGATCATCGCCCGTACCCATGCCGGCGTACTGGAGGTGGACGAAGTGATCCGCCGCACTCGCGCCTATGAGGCTGCCGGCGCCGACGGCATCTGCCTGGTCGGGATCAAGGATTTCGCCCACCTGGAGCAGATCGCCGCAGGCCTCAAGGTGCCGCTGATGCTGGTCACCTACGGCAACCCCGAACTGCGCGACAACCAACGCCTGGCGCGCCTGGGCGTGCGCATCGTGGTCAACGGCCACGCCGCCTACTTCGCCGCGATCAAGGCCACCTACGACTGTCTGCGTGAGCAGCGCGGTGCCCAGCCGTGCGACCTCAACGCCACCGAGCTGACCCACAAGTACACCATGCCCGAGGATTACATCCTCTGGGCCAAGGAGTTCATGGAAGTGCGCGAGTAGCCTGTCGCGACCGGCTGCACTTGCACTTCGCATTCTCCGGGCGCATATCTGTTCGGAGAGTGCGAGGAGGTCGAACATGGCAGGTGGTTGGGCAAGCGACGACGCAGTGCAGGAACAGATCGACAGCAGCATCGAGGACGCCGTTGCGCGTGCTCGCAGTCAACTGCCGAAAGGCGAGAGCCTGCATCATTGCGAAGAGTGCGACGCGGTGATACCCGAGGCCCGTCGCCAGGCAATTCCTGGTGTGCGCCTGTGCGTGAAGTGCCAGGCCGAGCACGACCGCGAGAGCGCGGCGTTCAGCGCCTATAACCGTCGTGGCAGCAAGGACAGTCAGCTGCGCTGAGCAAGCGGTACGGCACCTATTCGCCTCCTGCTGGTCTAGTGCTACTACGACCGTGACTCAGGAAGAGGTGCTTGCATGACGATTTTCGAAGCCTTACGCATCAGCCACGACATCCAGCGCGAACTGGCGCAGAAACTGATCGCTACCCAAGGCGACAGCGCCGAGCGCCACGCCTTGTTCTCTCAGCTCAAGCAGGAACTGGCTGTGCATTCGGTGGCCGAAGAACGCCATTTCTACATTCCCCTGATGCAGCAGGACGCAGGCGTCGACCTGTCGCGCCACGCGATTGCCGAGCATCACCAGATGGACGAAATGATCGAGGACCTGGAAGAAACCGACCCCAGCAGCCCCAGCTGGCTGGCGCAAGCCAAGGCGCTGGCGGACAAGGTCGAGCATCACCTCAAGGAGGAAGAGCACACCTTCTTCCAGATGGCCGGCAAGCTGCTTCGCGACAAGGAGAAGCAGCAACTGGCTGGTGATTACCTGAACGCCTACGACGAGATGAAACAGGCGTCCTGATAGACCCACGAAAGCCGGGCATGACGCCCGGCTTTTTCGTCAGAACAGGAAATACCGCTGCGCCATCGGTAGCACTTCGGCCGGCTCGCACCAGAGCAACTGGCCGTCGGCCTTGACCTGATAGTTCTGCGGATCGACCTCGATGTTCGGCAAGTAGCCATTGTGGATCAGGTCGGTCTTCTGCACCTCGCGGCAGCCTTTGACCACGCCGATTTTCTTCTGCAGGCCGAGCTGTTCGGGCACGCCCGCTTCGAACGCCGCCTGGCTGATGAAGGTGATACTGGTGGCATGGCGGCTGCCGGCATAGCTGGCGAACATCGGTCGGTAGTGCACCGGTTGCGGCGTCGGGATCGAGGCGTTGGCGTCGCCCATCAGGCTGGCGGCGATGGCGCCACCCTTGAGGATCAGCGTTGGTTTGACGCCGAAGAAGGCCGGGCGCCAGAGCACCAGATCGGCCCACTTGCCTACTTCGATTGAGCCCACTTCATGGCTGATGCCGTGGGTGATCGCCGGGTTGATGGTGTACTTGGCGATGTAGCGCTTGGCGCGGAAGTTGTCGTTACCGGGTACGTCCTCGGGCAGCGGGCCGCGCTGCTGCTTCATCTTGTCAGCGGTCTGCCAGGTACGGGTGATCACCTCGCCGACGCGGCCCATGGCCTGGCTGTCGGAGCTGATCATGGAGAACGCGCCGAGGTCATGCAGGATGTCCTCGGCGGCGATGGTTTCGCGGCGGATACGCGATTCTGCGAAGGCCACGTCCTCGGCGATGCTTGGGTCGAGGTGGTGGCAGACCATGAGCATGTCCAGGTGCTCGTCAATGGTGTTGCGGGTGAACGGGCGTGTCGGGTTGGTCGAGGACGGCAGCACATTGGGGAAGCCGCAGGCCTTGATGATGTCCGGGGCGTGGCCGCCGCCAGCACCCTCGGTGTGATAGGTGTGGATGGTGCGGCCCTTGAACGCGCCGAGGGTGGTTTCGACGAAGCCGGACTCGTTCAGCGTGTCGGTGTGGATCGCCACCTGCACGTCGTACTGGTCGGCCACGGAGAGGCAGTTGTCGATGGCGGCCGGGGTGGTGCCCCAGTCCTCGTGCAGCTTCAGGCCGATGGCGCCGGCCTTGACCTGCTCGATCAGCGGCTCGGGCAGCGAGGCATTGCCCTTGCCGGTAAAGCCCAGGTTCATCGGGAAGGCGTCGGCGGCCTGGAGCATGCGCGCCATGTGCCAGGGCCCGGAGGTGCAGGTGGTGGCGTTGGTGCCGGTGGCCGGCCCGGTGCCGCCGCCGATCATGGTGGTGACGCCGCTCATCAACGCTTCTTCGATCTGCTGCGGGCAGATGAAGTGGATATGGGTGTCGATGCCGCCCGCGGTGAGGATCATGCCTTCACCGGCGATCACCTCGGTGCCCGCGCCGATGGCGATGGTCACGTCCGGCTGGATATCCGGGTTGCCGGCCTTGCCGATGGCAGCGATACGGCCGTCCTTGAGGCCGACGTCGGCTTTGACGATGCCCCAGTGGTCGATGATCAGGGCGTTGGTGATCAGCGTGTCGACCACATCGGCGGCGCACAGCTGGCCCTGGCCCATGCCGTCGCGGATCACCTTGCCGCCGCCGAATTTCACTTCTTCGCCATAGGTGGTGAAGTCCTTCTCCACTTCGATCCACAGGTCGGTGTCGGCCAGGCGCACCTTGTCGCCGACGGTGGGGCCGAACATGTCGGCGTAGGCTTGGCGGGAAATCTTCATTGGAAGTCCTCGTAGGGTGCGCTGTGCGCACCGTTGCTATCTGTGTCGTTGCTGGTGCGCACGGCGCACCCTACGGGCTATAGATCACCCATGACCCGGCCGGCGAAGCCGAACACCCGTCGCGCGCCGGCGAGATCAACCAGCTCCACGTCACGACTCTGTCCGGGCTCGAAGCGCACAGCAGTGCCGGCCGGGATATTCAGGCGCATACCGCGAGTACTGGCACGGTCGAACAGCAGGGCGTCGTTGGTCTCGAAGAAGTGGTAGTGCGAACCGACCTGGATCGGACGGTCGCCACTGTTGGCCACGGACAGGGTCAGGGTGCGGCGACCGGCATTGAGCTCGATCTCGCCGTCGGCAATCTGGTATTGGCCGGGAATCATGGTGAAGGCCTCGCAAGCGTCTTGTAGTAGATGGCATTGGCCCGGTAGGTGCCGTCCGGGCCGCAGGCGTAATCGGGTAGGCCACCAATGCACTGGTAACCAAGGTGGCGATAGAGCTGTTCCGCGTCGCTGCCCGCTTCGGTGTCGAGGTAGAGCAGGCCACGTTTGCGGCTCGCTGCTTCCTGTTCGACGGCTTGCATCAGCAGGCGGGCGATACCGCGTCGGCGTGCCTCGCCCAGTACCAGCAGTTTCTGGATTTCCGCGCGGTTCAGGCCGTTGGGTTTCTGGCACAGGCCCAGTTGCACGCTGCCCACTACCTGGCCGTGCTCATGGGCCACCCAGATCAGCAGCGAGCCCTCGTGCAGTGCAGCTTGCACTTGAGCGAAATACTCGGCAGCGGTCTGGGCATCGAGGTCGGCGAGAAAACCCACCGAAGCGCCGTGCTCGACCGCATCGAGTAGCAGGGCGATCAGACCTTGCTGGTAAGCGGCAAAGTCTGTGGGGGCAAGGCGGTGCAGGGTCACATCCACGGGGTCACTCCTTGGCGCCGAGGATCAGTTGCATAAAGGTCAGATCCAGCCAGCGGCCGAACTTGCGGCCTACCTGGGGCATCTGTCCGGTGGTAACGAAGCCGAGGCGCTGGTGCAGGCGGATCGAGGCGGCGTTCTCTGACTCGATGGCGGCGACCATGACGTGCAGGTTGGCGGCGCGGGCGCGTTCTATCAGCGCCTGCATCAGCGCTGGGCCTAGGCCTTGGCCGCGTTGGTCGGCACGTACGTAGACCGAGTGCTCGACGGTCTGACGAAAACCTTCGATGGTGCGCCAGGTGACGTAGCTGGCGTAGCCGACTACCTCGCCTGCGGCGTCATGGGCGACCAGCACGGGAAAACCCGCTGCAGTGCGTTCCGCCAGCCAGGCGCGGCGGTTGGCGAGATCCACCAGGGTCTCGTTCCAGATCGCCGTGGTGTGCTGCACCGCGTCGTTGTAGATGGCGAGGATGCCGGGCAGGTCGGCTTCGCCAGCGTCGACTATGGAATTACTCATGAGTTACGCAATCGGCTGGTGTACGGTCACCAGCTTGGTGCCGTCAGGGAAGGTGGCTTCGATCTGGATCTCCGGGATCATCTCCGGTACGCCTTCCATCACCTGATCGCGGCTCAGCAGGGTGGTGCCGAAGTGCATCAATTCGGCGACCGTTTGACCGTCGCGTGCGCCTTCGAGCAGGGCGGCAGAGATATAGGCCATGGCTTCCGGGTAATTCAGCTTTACTCCGCGCGCCAGGCGGCGCTCGGCCACCAGGCCGGCGGTGAAGATCAGCAGCTTGTCTTTCTCGCGTGGACTCAGATCCATCGTGTTACTCCATTGGGGCGTATGCCTGGCATCGCCGGAATGCGTCGTGGGGTAGGGCGGATGTCGCTTTTTACATCCGCCGTCATGTGCTCCAGATACGGGGTGGGCGTGCTTCACGCCCCAGCAACGCTGGGCGCAGCAGGCGCCAGAGCTCGATCAACCAGGCGCGCGCCTTGAGTGCTTCACTGGCCAGGCAGCGCGCTACAAGCAGGCCTGAAATCTGGCTGAGGTCACCGCGTACACCGTCGATCTTCAGCTCCCGGCAGCGTTCCAGTAAATCACTGTCTACATCGGCGCTGATCAGCAGGGTGGCGAATACCGGCTGGCCGTCGAGGCCTATGGGCGAGTCGAGCAGGCCGTCGCCGCCGCTTACGCGCTGGCGCTCGTGCCACAGCAGTTTGCTGTCACGGCGGACATCCAGCGCGGCCTGGAAGTGGCCGCTGGCAAAACGCTCGTCGGCGGCGGGTCGGCCGAGAGCGACGATGTCCCAGTAGAACAGACGAGCATCGCCGTGCAGGTCGATCTGCGTGTGCAGTTCGGCCTGGGCACCGGCATAGATGATGGTTTCCTGCGGCAGCCATTCAAGGGTCGCGCCGGCGTCGACGCGCAGGCGCAGATCCTGCCGAGCGACCCCGGCCGCGCGATACCACTTGGCCGCGCCTGGGCTGGTGAGCTGCACCCAGGTGTTTTCGCCAGCGTGGGCCGAGATATCCAGAACGTCGCCGCCGGCAATGCCGCCGGGCGGGTGGACGATGATGTGCTGGCACACCTCCGGGCCTTCGGCATACAGGTGCTTCTGCACTCTAAGAGGGCCGAGGTGGCGTCTCTGCACTGGCGTGGTGCGTTCGCCGTGGCGCGCGTAGGCCAGCTCCAGCTCGGCAGACCAGCTTGGCGTGAACAGGGCGGCAGGCAGATTCATGTTAAGGCAGGGGTTCCGCAGGATAGTTGACCGAGTGGGCAAGCAAGAGGCGTGCCCTGAACCAATTCGGTGCGACTTTGCGCCTGCCTGCACCTGTGGCCAGTCGCGGTGCTGCATCTGGCTCTGCCTATCTCGCCTGGCCAGCTCTAGAGTCGGGCGTACGATTCGTGTGGAGCGCCCATGTTCACCTTTATCGCCTTCGCCGCGGGGTTGGTGCGCGGCTACAGCGGCTTCGGTTTCGCCATGCTGATGGCGCTCGGACTGATGCTGCGACTGCCGCCGGCCGAAGCCGTGCCGGTGGCGCTGATTCTCGACGTGGCCTGCAGCGTGACGCTATGGCCGGCGGCGCTACGCGCCGTCCATGGGCGCGTGCTGGGGCGTCTATTGGTCGGCATGCTGCAGGCGGTGCCGTTGGGCGCCTGGCTGCTGCTGTGGCTGCCGGCGCACATCATGGCGCCGCTGGTGGCTGTACTCTGTTTATGCGGTGGCGTGTTGGTGTTGTGGCGGCCCTCCGTCGCCACACCGGTGGGCCAGGGCATGGCCTGGTTGGCGGGTCTGGCATCCGGCCTGGCGACCACCCTGGCCTCGGCCGGCGGCCCGCCCTTGATGATCTACCTGCTGCGCAGTGGCCTCGATGCGCGCCAGTTGCGCGGTACGGCAGTGCTGTTCTTCCTGGCCAGCAGTGGCGCTGCGCTGATCGGACTGGGTGTCGCGGGTGTGCTGAGCGGCGCGCTGTGGCGGCTGGCGCTGGAACTGGCATTGCCGGCGTTGGCCGGTAACCTGCTCGGCCAATGGCTGCACCCGCGCTGGCAGCCGTTTTCGCTGCGGGTGCTGGTCGGTGGTTTGCTGGTGCTGCTGTCGCTGGGGAATCTGTTGCGGGTGTTGTGGGCGTAGGGCAGGGGCATCATCAAACATGGGTGGTCTGGCGGGTTGCACCCGCCCTACGTGAGCTTTATCAGGTGTGCTCTTCAATCGCGGTCGATGGCGAAGGGCGACCAGGCCTGGCGGCTCGGCATGATTTCCAGGCGGTTGATGTTGATATGGTCCGGCAGGGTGGCGACGTAGAAGATCTGCTCGGCGATATCTTCGGCGGTCAGCGGAGTGGTGGTGCCGTACAGCGCGTCGGAGGCAGCCTGGTTGCCCTTGGTGCGCACCAGGGTGAATTCGGTTTCGGCCATGCCCGGCGCGATGTCGGTGACGCGCACGCCCGTAGATACCAGGTCACAACGCAGGTTGAAGCTGAACTGTTTGACGAAGGCCTTGGTGGCGCCATACACGTGGCCGCCTGGGTAGGGCCATTCGCCGGCCACCGAACCGATGTTGATGATGCTGGTGCCCTTGCCGATTTCCAGCAGCTTGGGCAGCACGGCGTGGGTGACGTTGACCAGGCCGGTGACGTTGGTGTCGATCATGGTGTGCCAGTCTTCCAGGGCAACCTTCTGCGCTGCCTCCGGGGCCAGCGCCAGACCGGCATTATTGACCAGCACGTCGATACGGTCGAAGGGGGCTTGCAGGCCGTCGACCAGCGCTTTCACCGCGGCGGCATCACGTACGTCGAGCGCAGCGATATGCACCGGCACCTGGTCCTGCAGTTCGGCCTTCAGTTCTTCCAGGCGCTCCAGGCGTCGGCCGCTGAGTACCAGGGCCCAGCCGGCCTCGGCGAAACGTCGTGCCGTGGCGCGGCCGAAACCGGATGTCGCGCCTGTGATGAATGCCACCTTGCTCATGGATAACCTCGTTTTGCTATCAGGGTTCATGGCCTGCTCCTGCATCCTCTATCGGGCGCAGCTCGAGCAGTCCTTTTGGTGCGGTGCGCCAGTGTAAAACCTTGGCCTAAAGGCCGTGCTCCACAGTTGGCCGCGGATTCATGCGGACAGTTCGAGGAACTTGCGCACGCGTTCGGTTTCCGGATTGGTGAAGAACTTCTCCGGGGCGGATTTCTCGATTAGCAGGCCCTTTTCCAGGAACACCACCTGATCCGACACCGCGCGAGCGAATTCCATTTCGTGGGTGACCACGATCATGGTGTAGCCCTCGCTGGAAAGATTCTTCATCACCGTCAGCACTTCACCGACCCGTTCCGGGTCGAGTGCCGAGGTTGGCTCGTCGAACAGGATCACCTCCGGACTCATGGCCAGGGCGCGGGCAATTGCCACGCGCTGCTTCTGCCCACCGGAGAGGGTGTAGGGAAAGGCCTCGGCCTTCTGTTCCATGCCGACCTTTTCCAGCAGCGTCTGGGCGATGGCGCGGGCCTCGTCCTTGCGCATCTTTTTCACCTGCATCGGTGCTTCCATGACGTTCTGCAGCACGTTCAAGTGCGGCCACAGGTTGAAGCTCTGGAACACCATGCCGGTCTTGGCGCGAATCGCCGCCAGTTCGCGGTTGTTCATGCGCTTGCCCTGGGCGTCGACGCCGATGCGCTGGCCGGCAATGTGAATACTGCCGCGATCCGGCTCTTCGAGCCAGTTGATACAACGCAGCAGGGTGGATTTGCCCGAACCGGAGGAGCCCAGCACGCTGACCACTTCGCCCTTGTTCACGGTCAACGAGATGTCGCGCAGCACCTCGATACCGTCGAAGCTCTTGGAAAGATTGTCGATCTGTACCGCAGGTGCCTCAGGCATGTTCGAAACCTCGTTTAGCGCCGAACCGGCTCGCCCATTTGAGCGCCAGTTCCAGGCAGATGCTGATGATCCAGTAAAGGGCGATGACCACGATGAACGCCTCGGTGGGGATGAAGTAGGTGGCTTGCACCGAGTTGGCCGCAGCGGTCAGTTCCTGCACGGTGATGATGGTGAGAAAGGCGGTGTCCTTCAGCGCGTAGATCAACTGGTTGCCGAGCAGCGGGCGGGTGCGGATCACCAACTGCGGCAGGATGATCCGCCAGTACAGCCGGCCTGGACGAAAGCCATGGGCCTTGGCCGCCTCGACCTGACCGAGTGGCAATACCAGGCGCGCGCCGCGCAGGATCTCGGCGAAGTACGCCGCGTGATAGATGGCCAGCGCCACCAGGCCCGCACCCCAGGCGCTGGGCTTGATGCCCAGGGCCGGCAGGCCGTAGTAGAGCAGGTAGGCCAGCACCAGGAAGGGCAGCATGCGCATCAGGTTGATCGCCCCGCGCAGCAGCGTCGACAACCAGTTGCGGCCCTCCAGCAGGTAAACGCTGAAGCAGCCGATGACGAAGGCCGCCAGCACCGACAGGGCGAACAGGATCAGGGTGTTGAGTGCGCCATTGAGGAAGGCGCCGCGCGCCTCCCAGATGATGCTCCATTCGGTCATGGTCGCGTCCTCACATGGCCAGGCGGTTGGCTTTCTTCTCGGCGATTGCTTGCACCTTGAGCAGCACGCCGATGATCAGCATGTACAGCAGGGCGGCGGCGAGAATCGGTGGCAGCGGCTCGTAGGTCACGGCGCTGATGCGATTGGTCACGCGGGTCAGGTCGACGATGCCGATCACCGCGATGGCCGGGCTGCTCTTGATCAGGAAGGACATCTCGTTGACCAGGCCGGGCAGGCTGCTGGTGATCATCTGCGGCAGCATGATGCGGCGGAAGAACACGCCGTTGGTCATGCCGCAGGCCAGCGCCGCTTCCTTCTGCTCACGAGAGAAACTGATGAAGGCCGTGCGCCAGACCTCGGCATTGAAGGCCGCGGTATTCAGGGTGAGGGCGAGGATTGCCGCCGTGTTGCGGTCCATGGCCAGGCCGAAAGTCGGCGCCGAGAGGAAGATGAACAGCACCAGGGTGACCAGCGGCGTGGCGCGCGCCAGGCTGACGTAGAGCACCAGCGCCTGCTCCACGAAGGGAATGCGCGCCATGCGCAGCAGGGCGATGCCCAGGCCGATGACCACGCCCAGGGCGATGGCGATCGAGGAGATCCACAGAGTCGTCCAGGCGCCTTCGAGCAGCAATAACCAGGCTTGTCCGTTCATGTCGGGCTCCTAGAAAAATGGTGGGGTGTGCCAAGCAAGGTCAGGGCCAGGGCTGGCCCTGATAGACGGCAGTGGGTTGACGATGAGCATGTAGGGTGCGCCGTGCGCACCGAAGCGCTGGCAACGTTGACGCTGGTGCGCGGCGCACCCTACGCGGCCATGTCAGAGAGGTGGCCTCGGCCCGCTGTCACATGCCGGCCAGTTCGTGGAACTGCTCGACCTTGGTGATCGGCTCCTTGGGCATGGCCGGGAAGGCTTCGCCGAACCACTTGGTCTGCAGCTCGGCCAGGCGGCCGCTGTCGCGAACTTCGGTCATGAAGCCGGTGAGGAACTCCAGCAGTTCGGGGCTGCCCTTGGGCACCGGCCAGGCGGCGAAGCCGTCACCGGACACGGCGATGCCCTTGGCGAAGGTGTCGCCGCGGGTCTTGACCAAGTCGTTGACCGAAATCAGCGCGTTGATCACGTAGTCCAGGCGGCCGTTGGCCAGGTCGGCGTAAGCCTCGGGGTAGGACGGGTATTCGGTCACGGTGCCGATTTCGCAGCCCTTGTCAGCCATCATCTTCTTCAGCTCCGGCAGGCGCGCGAGCAGAGCGCTGCCGGCCTGCAGGCCGACGGTCTTACCGCACAGGCTGGCGATATCGCTGAGGCTGTCATCGCCTGCGCGCTTGACGTAGAAGTGCTGCGCCGAGGCGAAGGGCGGGGCGAAGTTGAACACGCGCAGGCGGTCGTCGGTGACCAGGGCGCCGGTGAAGGCCATGTCGTACTGGCCGGACGAAACCGAGGCGAGCAGGCCGGTCCAGGGCAGGATTTCCTGCTTCACATCGAAGCCCTGGGCCTTGGCATAGGTCTTCAGGTCTTCAAGTAGTTCCTTGTGGAAACCCTCCGGCTTGCCGTCGACGATGAAGTTGAACGGCGCGTAGTCATCCTCGGTGGCCACAGTCATCACGCCCTTGGACTTGATGTCGTCGAGGTCGGCGTGGGCGCTCAGCGAGGCGCCGACCAGGCAACTGGCCAGGGCCAGCTTGCGCAGCAGGCCGAAGGGTTTGGAATCGGTTTTCGATGGCTTCATGGGCGTGCTCCAGAGGTGTCGACAAGGGTTGTCCAGGCCGCTCGGCGGCGGTTTCGTTTTCACCTTAGAGACGCCTGACGAGCCGGCGATAGGGGCAGTTCCGGCCTTTGTTCTGGCCAGCGACAGTGGCGCGCTACTTGCTACATCACAGGGTTGTTTGGCTGTTGGAGGGCGCCATGATCGATCACTTTTACCATCTTGATTTCGACCGTCAGCGCGGCCTTCAGGAGCAGCTTCGCGAGTCGCTGGTGTCGGCCATTCTTGGCGGCGGTTTCCCGGCCGACGAGCCGCTGCCATCGTGCCGCAAGCTGTCACAGCAGTTGTCTGTGTCGCGCAATACCGTGGCGTTGGTATACGAGAGCCTGCTCGACAACGGCTACCTGGTCAGCCGCCCGCGCAGTGGCTATTACCTGCACCCCGATTACTGCGGGCAGACCGATGCCGTGCTGCGTATGACGCCGCTGCGCAAGCCGGAACCATCCGATGACAGCAGCGCCGCCACTGCCCCGGATTGGGCCGCGCGCTTTCGTATGCAGCCCAGTTTGAAGCACGGCGTGTTGCGCCCGAGCAACTGGAGCCGCTTCACCTACCCGTTCATCTACGGCCAGCCGATCAGCGAGCTGTTCCCGCTGGAGCGCTGGCGTGAGGTATCACGCAAGAACCTCAGCGGTGAGCGCGACCAGCTCTGGCTGGGCGACCGTTTCGACCGTGACGATGAGCAACTGATCGAGCAACTGCGCACCCGCGTGCTGCCCAAGCGCGGTATCTGGGCGCGTGCCGACGAAATTCTGGTGACCCTCGGTTCGCAGAACGCGCTCTATCTGCTGGCCAGCCTGCTGATGGCGCGCGGTGTGCGCGTTGGCGTGGAGAACCCTGGCTTTCGCGATGCGGCGAGCATATTCGACATCCACGGCGCCAAGGTGCACCTGCAGGATGTCGACGATCAGGGCCTGGTGGTGGACCGGCGCCTGGATGACTGCCAGTACCTCTACGTAACGCCGGGGCACCAGGTGCCCACCGGCGTGGCGATGAGTGCGGCACGGCGCGAGCAGTTGCTGCGGCAGATTCGTGAGCACGACCAGGTGCTGATCGAGGACGACTACGACGCCGAATTCAACCTCGACAACCACCCACTGCCGGCGCTCAAGGCCAGCGACAGCAGCGGCCGGGTGATCTACCTGAGCAGCCTGTCCAAGGCCTTCTCGCCGGGGCTGCGGATCGGCTACATGGTCGCCGACGCCGAGCTGATCGATGAGCTCCGCGCTCTGCGCCGGCTGATGTACCGCCATCCGCCGCTGAACAACCAGCGCATGCTCGCCGACTTCCTCGCCCAGGGGCATTACGACGCGCACCTGCGGCGTTTTCGCGAGGAACATTGCCGCCGTCGCGAGCTGCTCTACCAGGCGCTGCGCAGCGACCTGAGCGACTGCCAGCCGATGGGTAGCCCGGGTGCCAGCGCCTGCTGGCTGGCCGCGCCGCGCGGTGTCGATACCCAGCGCCTGGCCTGGGCGGCGGCGCAGCAGAGCGTGTTGATCGAATCCGGGGCGCAGTTCTTCCTTGGCGAGGGTGCCGCGCCGACCAACTTCATGCGTCTGGGTTTCCATGCTATCGATGCCGAACGCATTCGGCCTGGCGTGCAGAAGCTGGGAGAGGTGTTGGCGGGGTTGTGAAGAGCGGTCGCGGCTAAAGCCCCTCCCACAAATGCTCCGTGACTCTGTGGGAGGGGCTTTAGCCGCGACGGTTATCAGGCAAAGCGCGGTGCGAACAGGGCGAACACTTCATCGAAAATCGCCAGCGCCTCGTTTACCTGCGCGGCGCTGACGATGCACGGCGGCACCACATGGATGCGGTTCTCCACCACGAAGCTGAGCAGCCCGCGCGCGGTCAGCGCAGCCTTCATTTCCTGCATCACCGCTGCCGGCATCGGCGTCTTCTTCTGTACGTCGCTGACGAATTCCAGTGCCCAGAACAGGCCGGCACCACGCGCCTCGCCGATCATCGGGTAGCGCTCGGCCAGTTTCTTCAGGCCCGGGCCGAGCACCTGGGCACCTATATCACGGGCATTCTCCACCATGCCTTCCTCGCTCATCGCATCCAGCGTGGCGACGATGGCGGCCATGGCCAGCGGGTGGCCGGAGTAGGTCAGGCCGCCGGGGAAGAAGTGGTTGTCGAAGTGCTCGCAGATCGGCTGGGAGATCATCACTCCACCGGCCGGCACATAGCCGGAGTTGACGCCCTTGGCGAAGACGATCAGGTCTGGCACCACGCCGAAGTGTTCCAGTGCCAGCCAGGCGCCGGTGCGGCCGAAGCCGGCCATCACTTCGTCGCAGATCAATAGGATGCCGAACTCGTCGGCCAGTTTGCGCACGCCCTGCATATAGCCTTTCGGCGGCACCAGAATGCCGGCGGTGCCGGGAATGCTCTCCAGCAGGATGGCGGCGATGGCACCCGGCCCCTCGCATTCGATGACCCGGCGCAGGTGCTGCAGGGCGCGCGCGCATTCCTCTTCCTCATTCGCGGCGTTGAATTCGCTGCGGTACAGGTAGGGGTTGAAGAAGTGCACGTGGCCGCGGGCGTATTCGTTGGGCACACGGCGCGGGTCACCGGTGGCGACGATGGCCGCGCCGGTGCTGCCGTGGTAGGAGCGGTAGGCGGAGAGAATCTTGTCGCGGCCGGTGTACAGGCGTGCCATGCGCATGGCGTTCTCGTTGGCATCGGCCCCGGCGTTGGTGAAGAACACCTTGGAGAAACCGGCCGGCGCGCGGGCGAGAATGCGCTTGGCCGCTTCGCCACGCATCAGGTTGGCGGTGGCTGGGGCGATGGTCACCAGGCTGCCGGCCTGTTCCTGGATGGCGGCGATGACCTTCGGGTGCTGGTGGCCGATATTGGTGTTGACCAGTTGGCTGCTGAAATCGAGGTAGCGTTTGCCGTCGTAGTCCCACAGCGTGCAGCCCTCGCCGCCGGCGATCACCAGCGGGTTGAGGGCGCCCTGGGTCGACCAGGAGTGGAAGACGTGCTGGCGATCCAGATCGTGGACGTACTGGTTGCTGATCGGTGTGCTCATGATGACCTCGGGCTGGCCGTTGCGGATGGCTGCACCTTAGGAACAAAGCGGCCGTTGGCCGTAGGGCCAGATACCGGAAGTGGCCGGGTCAGCGCGTCTGGCTCACCGACGTCGGGCAACTGTCCCTAGGCGACCTGTGTGCACAGGCTAGGCTGGAGGCATCCGTTTTCAGGAGTGAAACCATGGCCCACGCATTTGAAATCAACACCGCTCCGCTGGTGTCCACTGAGGGCCTGAACAGCCCCGAGATCGCCCAGGCGCGTATCGACCTGGCCGCCTGCTTTCGCATGGCGGCACGCCTCGGTATGGGTGAAGGCATCTGCAATCACTTTTCCGTGGTGGTGCCGGGGCGTGGTGACCTGTTTCTGGTCAATCCCTATGGCCTGGCCTTTGCCGAGGTCACGGCCTCGTCGCTGCTGATCTGCGATTTCGATGGGCGCGTGGTGTTGGGCGAGGGCCGCCCGGAGGCGACGGCGTTTTTTATCCATGCCCAGTTGCACCGCCTCAACCCACGCGCTACGGCAGCCTTTCACACCCATATGCCCAACGCCACGGCGCTGTGCATGCTGGAGGGTGAGCCCTTCGTCTGGGCCGGGCAGACCGCGTTGAAGTTCTATGAGCGCCTGGCAGTGGATGAGGACTACCGGGGGCTTGCGCTGAACTATGCCGAAGGCGAGCGCATCGCCCGGGCAGCAGGTGATGCCGATGTGGTGATGCTGAAGAACCACGGCCCGCTGGTGCTGGGGCCGAGCATTGCCGAAGCCTGGGACGATCTCTACTACCTGGAGCGCGCTGCCGAGGTGCAGCTCAAGGCCATGGCCAGCGGTCGGCCGTTGAAGGCGGTGATACCGGCGATTGCCAGTGCGGCGTGCCGGCAGATGCTGCAGGGCAACGCCGAAAGCGCGCACCTGCATCTTGAGAGCGTGAAACGCCAGTTGCTGCGCGAGGGGGCGGATTTCGCCGAGTAACTGGTTGGTGGGCGGGTGAGGCGTCGCCCACCCTACAAATCGCTCGCTTGCCGTAGGGTGGGCTTCAGCCCACCAATGGACACCCCCGGATATTTCTGGCGGGTTGCACCCGCCCTACGTTGCGCATCAGATCGCTACCAGCCCGCGCACGCCTTCGGCTTCCATGTTCGCGCCACGACCCTGCTGGACGATCTCGCCACGGCTCATCACCAGATACTGGTCGGCCAGTTCGGCGGCGAAGTCGTAGAACTGTTCGACCAGCAGGATGGCCATGTCGCCTCGGGCGGCGAGCTTCTTGATCACCGCGCCGATCTCCTTGATCACCGAGGGCTGGATGCCTTCGGTGGGCTCGTCGAGGATCAACAGGCGCGGCTGGCTGGCGAGGGCACGGCCGATGGCCAACTGTTGTTGCTGGCCGCCGGACAGGTCGCCGCCACGGCGATGCTTCATCTCGCGCAGCACCGGGAACAGCTCGTAGATGAATTCAGGCACGGCCTTGGCCTGGCTGCCGGGAAAGCGCGACAGGCCCATCAGCAGGTTCTCTTCCACGGTCAGACGACCGAAGATCTCGCGGCCCTGGGGTACGTAGGCGATGCCGGCGTGTACGCGCTGGTGCGGTTTGAAGCCGGTGATGGCCTTACCTTCCCATTGCACGCTGCCGTCCTTGGCCGGGATCAGGCCCATCAGGCACTTGAGCAGGGTGGTCTTGCCCACGCCGTTGCGGCCGAGCAGGCAGGTGACCTCGCCGACCTTCACGTCGAACGACAAGCCACGAAGGATGTGGCTGCCGCCGTAATACTGGTGGAGTTGTTGGACTTGCAGCATATCGATGTCCTTAAGCATGCGGTGCGCGCGGCGCACCCTACGGAGCGCCAGCCTTCTCCCCTCTCCCGCTTGCGGGAGAGGGGCCGGGGGAGAGGGGCTTTTCAGCGACCCAGATAAACCTCGATCACCCGCTCGTCGTTCTGTACCTGCTCCAGCGAGCCTTCGGCCAGTACGCTGCCCTGGTGCAGCACGGTGACGTGGTCGGCGATGGAGCCGACGAAGCCCATGTCGTGCTCGACCACCATCAGCGAGTGCTTGCGTGCCAGCGACTTGAACAGCTCGGCGGTGAACTCGGTCTCGGCATCGGTCATGCCGGCCACCGGCTCGTCGAGCAGCAGCAGGTGCGGCTCCTGCATCAGCAGCATGCCGATCTCCAGGAACTGCTTCTGGCCATGGGAGAGCAGGCCAGCCGGACGGTTGCGCGAGGCTTCCAGGCGGATGGTGGTCAGCACTTCCTCGATGCGATCCTTCTGCTCGCCGCTGAGTCTGGCGCGCAGGCTGGCCCATACCGATTTGTTGGTCTTCTGCGCCAGTTCCAGGTTCTCGAACACCGTCAGCGCTTCGAACACCGTGGGCTTCTGGAACTTGCGGCCGATGCCGGCCTGGGCGATCTCCACCTCGCTCATGCTGGTGAGGTCGTACTGTTCGCCGAAGTAGGCCACGCCGTTGTCCGGCCGGGTCTTGCCGGTGATCACGTCCATCATGGTGGTCTTGCCGGCGCCGTTGGGGCCGATGATGCAACGCAGCTCACCGACGCCGATATACAGCGTCAGGTTGGTCAGCGCCTTGAAGCCATCGAAGCTGACGTTGATGTCTTCCAGGGTGAGGATGGTGCCATGGCGGACGTTTACGCCCTTACCGACGTTCTTGCCGGTGTCCAGCGCCAGGCCGGTGGGGTCGAAGGCGGCTTCGAGCATGGTTTCAGGGACCGGAGTGGCTTTCATTGATCCTTCTCCTTGCGCAATAGGCCGACGACGCCGCGCGGCAGGAACAGGGTAACGACGATAAACAGCGCACCGAGCGCGAACAGCCAGTATTCCGGGAAGGCCACGGTGAACCAGCTCTTCATGCCGTTGACCAGACCGGCGCCGAGCAGCGGGCCGATCAGCGTGCCGCGACCGCCCAGGGCGACCCACACGGCCGCTTCGATGGACTGCGTCGGCGCCATTTCGCTGGGGTTGATGATGCCCACCTGCGGCACGTACAGCGCGCCGGCCAGGCCGCACAACACCGCGCTCAATACCCAGATGAACAGCTTGTAACCGCGTGGGTCGTAGCCGCAGAACATCAGGCGGTTCTCGGCGTCACGCAGGGCGGTGAGCACCCGGCCGAACTTGCTGCGTGCCAGGCGAAAGCCCAGGTACAGGCTGCCCACCAGCAACACCACGGTGGCGAAGAACAGCACGGCGCGGGTGCCCTGCGCCGTGATGTCGAAGCCGAGGATGCGGGTGAAACCGGTAAAGCCGTTGTTGCCGCCGAAGCCGGTTTCGTTGCGGAAGAACAAGAGCATGCCGGCGAAGGTCAGCGCCTGAGTCATGATCGAGAAGTACACGCCCTTGATCCGCGAGCGGAAGGCGAAGAAGCCGAACACCAGCGCCAGCAGGCCGGGCGCCAGCACCACCAGGCACATCGCCCAGAGGAAGCTAGAGGTGCCGTACCAGTACCAGGGCAGCTCGTTCCAGGCCAGGAAGCTCATAAAGGCCGGCAGCCCGTCACCAGCGCTCTGGCGCATCAGGTACATGCCCATGGCGTAGCCGCCGAGGGCGAAGAACAGGCCGTGGCCCAGCGACAGCATGCCTGCGTAGCCCCAGACCAGATCCAGCGCCAGGGCGACGATGGCGTAGCAGAGGATCTTGCCCACCAGCGTCAGCGAATAGGCCGAGACGTGCAGGGCATGGTCGGCCGGCAGCAGGTGCAGCAACGGCATGGCGAGCAGCACGGCCAGCACCAGCAGGCCGACGGCGATGGAAACCTTCGGGCCGAGCTTGGCGCTGGCGCGGGCCAGCAGCGTTTGATTTATCGCATTCATCAGTCGATCACTCGTCCTTTAAGCCCGTAGGGCGGGTGCAACCCGCCGCTGCAGTGATGGCGTTCGGTCTGTCTGGCGGGTTTCACCCGCCCTACGCCCGTTGGCGCAATAACGGTCGCTGGTCATCAGTCGATCACCCGTCCTTTGAGAGCGAAGAGGCCTTGCGGGCGTTTCTGGATGAACAGAATGATCAGCGCGAGGATGAGAATCTTGCCGAGTACGGCACCGATTTGCGGCTCGAGGAATTTGTTCACCACGCCCAGGCCGAAGGCGGCCAGCACGCTACCGGCCAGTTGGCCGACTCCGCCGAGTACCACCACCAGGAACGAGTCGATGATGTAGCTCTGACCGAGGTCGGGGCCGACGTTGCCGATCTGGCTCAGGGCCACGCCGCCGAGGCCGGCGATGCCTGAACCGAGGCCGAAGGCCAGCATGTCCACGCGCCCGGTGGGCACGCCGCAGCAGGCGGCCATGTTGCGGTTCTGCGTCACCGCGCGCACGTTCAGGCCCAGGCGCGTCTTGTTCAGCAGCAGCCAGGTCAGGACCACGACGAACAAGGCGAAGCCGATGATGACGATGCGGTTGTACGGCAGCACCAGGTTCGGCAGCACTTGCATGCCGCCGGACAGCCAGGCCGGGTTGGCCACTTCGACGTTCTGCGCACCGAAGGTGACGCGCACCAGCTGGATCAGAATCAGGCTGATGCCCCAGGTGGCCAGCAGGGTTTCCAGCGGCCGGCCGTAGAGATGGCGGATCACCGTGCGCTCCAGGGCCATGCCGATGCAGGCGGTGACCAGAAAGGCGATGGGCAACGCGGCCAGCGGGTAGAGCGTGAGGTATTCGGGGGCCAGGCGCTGGAAGCTCAGCTGCACCACGTAGGTGGTGTAGGCACCGAGCATCAGCATCTCGCCGTGGGCCATGTTGATCACCCCGAGCAGGCCGAAGGTGATGGCTAGACCGAGTGCGGCCAGCAGCAGGATCGAACCCAACGACAGGCCGCTGAAGGCCTGGCCGAGCAGTTCGCCGATCAGCAGTTTGTTCTTCACCTGGGCCAGGCTCTGCTCGGCAGCGGCGCGCACGGTGGCATCGCTTTCTTCGCCATCGAGCAGGCTTTGCAGGCGTGTGCGCGCCAGCGGGTCGCCGGTCTTGCCCAGACGCTCCACGGCAGCCAGGCGCACGGCCGGGTCGCTGGCCTCCAGCTGCAGGTTGGCCAGGGCCAGGGTAATGGCGTCACGCACGTTCTCGTCGGCTTCCATGCTCAGGCGGTTTTCCAGCAGCGGCAGCAGTGCCGGCGGCGTATTGCGTTGCAGTTGCTTGGCCGCAGCGAGGCGCACGGCAGCATCATTATCGAGCAACTGATGGCTGGCCACGGCGAAGGCGATCAGGCCGCGCAGGCGGTTGTTCAGGCGCAGTTTGCGTGGCGTGCCATTGGCCTCGGCTGCGCCATCGGCGGCCTGCCAGGTGCCGTCCTGTTCGATGAAGGCGCGTTTGTCGGCATCGCTGCCGACGCGGCCCTGCTGCAGGGCTTGCAACAGCGGCATACGCTCGGGGCTGGGCGCGGCGGCCCAGTCCTGCAGCAGTTTGGCCTGTTTGCTGGCGTTGGCAGCGACGAAATCGTCGGCCTCGCCAGCCTGCGCCGCCAGTGGCAGCAACAGCAACAGGCTCAGGAGAATTCGGGTAAGGGCAGTGGGCATAAGGGTGTCCTTGGCGTAGCCCGGATGACGTCCGGGGCGAGCTTCCCGGATTGCATCCGGGCTACGGCGACCCTCTCCCCCGGCCCCTCTCCCGCAAGCGGGAGAGGGGAGACAAGCGGCACTGCAAGCCATTGACGAGCTGTGGTTGCCGCTTGCGGGAGAGGGGGCTTTTGCCTTAGTTCGACTTCACCGGGGTATCGGCTTTTTTGTCGTTGCCTTCGATGAAGGGGCTCCACGGCTGGGCGCGAACCGGGCCGTCGGTTTCCCAGACCACGGAGAACTGACCGTCTTCCTGGATTTCGCCGATCATCACCGGCTTGTGCAGGTGGTGGTTCTTCTCGTCCATCTTCAGGGTGAAGCCGCTCGGCGCTGCGAATTCCTGGCCGGCCATGGCTTCACGCACCTTGTCGACGTCGGTGGTGCCAGCCTTCTCGACGGCCTGCGCCCACATGTGGATACCCACGTAGGTAGCTTCCATCGGATCGTTGGTCACCACGGTGTCGGCGTTCGGCAGCTTCTTGGCCTTGGCGTAGGCTTTCCAGTCGGCAACGAACTTCTCGTTGACCGGGTTTTCCACGGACTGGAAGTAGTTCCAGGCCGCCAGGTGGCCGACCAGCGGCTTGGTGTCGATGCCGCGCAGTTCTTCTTCACCCACGGAGAAGGCCACAACCGGCACTTCGGTGGCTTCCAGACCCTGGTTGGCCAGTTCCTTGTAGAACGGCACGTTGGAGTCGCCGTTCACAGTGGAAACCACGGCAGTCTTGCCGCCAGCTGAGAACTTCTTGATGTTGGCGACGATGGTTTGATAGTCGCTATGACCGAAGGGGGTGTAGACCTCTTCGATGTCCTTGTCGGCGATGCCCTTGCTGTTGAGGAAGGCGCGCAGGATCTTGTTGGTGGTGCGCGGGTAGACGTAGTCGGTGCCGAGCAGGAAGAAGCGCTTGGCGGCGCCGCCGTCTTCGCTGAGCAGGTATTCCACCGCCGGGATGGCCTGCTGGTTTGGCGCTGCACCGGTGTAGAAGACGTTCGGCGACATCTCTTCGCCTTCGTACTGCACCGGGTAGAACAGCAGGCCGTTGAGCTCTTCATAGACCGGCAGCACGGATTTGCGCGATACCGAGGTCCAGCAGCCGAAGGTCACCGCGACCTTGTCCTGGGTCAGCAACTGGCGGCCACGCTCGGCAAACAGCGGCCAGTTCGACGCCGGGTCGACCACTACCGCTTCGAGCTGCTTGCCGAGTACACCGCCCTTGGCGTTGATCTCGTCGATGGTCATCAGCGCCATGTCTTTGAGCGAGGTTTCGGAAATGGCCATGGTGCCGGACAGCGAGTGCAGGACGCCGACCTTGATGGTCTCGGCGGCCTGGATGGACCAGCTCAGGCCCATGGCGGCGATGGAAGCGGAAAGGGTAAAGGCCTTGATCAGGCTGCGACGTTGCATGGTGCGATCTCCATTCACAATCGTGATTAAGTGGACAGCGTTTTTATTGGTGGCAGTGATTCAAAGGTCATACCGTCACCCTTGCGCCGGCAGTGCCCGTTGCCGGGCGCTGTGCAGCATGTGCAGGGTGATCTTGCGCACTTCCGCTTTGCTGACCTCTATATGGGTCTTGAGCAATAGCTGTGCCTCTTCGCAGCGACGCGACAGGATCGCGCCGAGGATGCGAGCGTGTTCCTCGTAGGTGAGCTCCACGCGCGGCCCCTGGGTGAAGTCCAGGCGCCTGATAATTCGGATCTTTTCGCTGACTTCGGCGTGCAGGCGGGCCATCTCGCGATTGCCGGCGGCTTCCACCAACTGGCAGTGAAAACGTTCATCCAGACGCGAGACTTCGCGGCCGTCCTGCAGGCGCTGCTCGGGTTGCACCATCCAGGTGCAACGCAACTGTTCCAGTGCATCCGGCAGCTCGCCATTGGGGCGTTCGCACAGGCGCTTGACTGCCTCCAGTTCGAGGACGATGCGCACCTCGTACAGCTCCTCGAAGTGGGCGAAATCGAACGGCTTGACCTGCCAGCCGCTGCGGAAATACACCTCCAGATAGCCCTCGCGCTCCAGGCGATACAGCGCCTGGCGCACCGGCGTGCGGCTGGCGGCCATGCGCTCGGCGATCTCGCCTTCGCTGAAGCGATCACCGGGCAGCAGGCGAAACTCGAAGATGTCGTCCTTGAGCTGCAGGTAGATGCGCTCGGCGAGATTCTCCGGGCGCTCCTTGCCGCGCTTGGCTGGGCTGACCAGTTGCATCTCAGGCCGCCTCGTTCGGGGTCAGCAGGAGCAGAGCATCGCCCGGCGTTACTGCCTTGCCGGGGGCGCAGCGCAGCGACTTGACCGTGCCGGCCACCGGCGCAGTCACCGCCAGTTCCATCTTCATCGCCTCGACTACCAGCAGCGGCGTGCCGGCCTCCACATGCTGGCCGGGCTCTACCAGCACCTTCCACACGCTGCCGCTCATCTCGGCGGCGACCAGATGGCCGTCCACATCGGCGTCGTCATCAGCCATGGCGCTCAGTGCCTGTGCGGCGCTCGGATCATCGTCCTTCCACAGCTCGACTTCGGCGTCGAAGGCGGCTTTCTGCTGGCGCTGGAAGGCTTCGATATCAGCGGCGTTGTCCGCGATAAAGCGGTTGTGGGCGGCAAAGTCGAACTCGCTTTGCTCGATGCGAATCTGCGCGCGGCCCTCGCGGAAGGCTTCGCGGAACTCATCCAGCTCGGCCTCGCTGACCGGGTAGAAACGTACCTGATCGAAGAAGCGCAGCAGCCAGGGCTGGCCATTTTCGAACTGGGCGTTCTTCACGTACTTGTTCCAGATCGGCAGGGTGCGACCGACCAGTTGATAACCGCCGGGCGAGTCCATGCCGTAGATGCACATGTACATGCCGCCGATGCCCACGGTGCCCTCGGCGGTGAAGGTGCGCGCCGGGTTGTACTTGGAGCTGAGCAGGCGATGGCGCGGGTCCAGCGGCACGGCGCAGGGCGCGTCGAGGTAGACGTCGCCGAGGCCGAGGATCAGGTAGCTGGCGTCGAACAGGATGTCGCGCACTTCCTCGCGGCTTTCCAGGCCATTGGCGCGCTGGATGAAGTCGACGTTGTTCGGCAGCCAGGGCGCCTCGCTGCGCACGGTTTCGCGGTAGCGCTCGACGGCGGCCAGCGTTGCGCTGTCCTCGAAGGCCATGGGCAGATGGACGATGCGGGTCGGTACCTTGAGCTCGGCGACATCACCGAGCTGGCGCTCCAGACGCAGCAGGTGTTCGAGCAGGGTGCGCTGGTGCAGCACGCGGCTGTCATAGCGCAGTTGCAGTGAACGCACGCCGGGGGCGAGTTCTTCCAGGCCACGCAGCGGCTCGGCCTTGAGCGCTTCCATCAGCAGATGCACGCGCAAGCGCAGGGCCAGATCCAGTACGTTGTCGCCGTACTCCAGCAGGATGTAGGCATCACCAGCCTGGCGATACACCGCACGAGGGCGGCTGCCAGCGGCCGGCAGCTCGGCCAGCACGGTGGCGGAAACGGTGGCGTCCGGTTGCAGCGACGGCGCCGGCAGGGTCACTGCACTGATCGCCGCCAGTGCCTCGATGCTGCCCAGTTGCGCCTGCTCCAGGCTCTGCGCCTGCTGAAAACCGATGGGGTGAAAGCGCAGCTTGTCGCCAGGCTTGACCTGGCCGACCTTCCACAGCTCGGCTTTGGCGATGGTCACCGGGCAGACGAAACCACCGAGGCTGGGGCCGTCCTTGGTCAGGATCACCGGGAAGTCGCCGGTGAAGTTGATCGCACCGATGGCGTATTCGCAGTCATGCACGTTGGATGGGTGCAGGCCGGCTTCGCCGCCGTCGGCCCGCGCCCAGCTCGGTTTCGGGCCGCTAAGCCGAACGCCGAGACGGTTGGAGTTGTAATGCACCTCCCACTCGGCGGCGAAGAATTCCTCGATGGCTTCAGTGGTGAAGAAGTCCGGCGCGCCATGCGGGCCATAGAGCACGCCGATGTTCCAGATGGTGCCGTAGCTGGGGATCAGACTCGGGTGCGCCGCCTGTGGCGGGGCGACCGGTGCTGGCGTGGTGCAGGCCGGCAACTCGGGCTGGGAGATGGCCAACATGTCGGCGGTACGCAGGGTGCGCCCGGCATGCCCGCCGAACTGGCCAAGGGCGAAGGTGGAGCGGCTGCCCAGATACAGCGGCACGTCCAGTCCATTGCGCACGGCCAGATAAGTGCGGCAGCCGCTGAGCGCGCGGCCCAGCTTGAGCACCTGGCCAGCCTTGACCTCGATTGGCTGCCAGTAGGCCACCGGCGCATCGTCCAAGGTGGCCGGGCAGTCGGCGCCGGTCAGGGCTATCAGTGCATCGCTGTGAAAGCGCAGCGTCGGGCCTTGCAGGGTAAATTCCAGGCCGGCGGCCTCGGCCGCGTTACCGACGATACGGTTGGCCAGGCGGAAGGCGAAGTCATCCATCGGCCCGGATGGCGGCACGCCGATATCCCAGTAGCCGAGACGGCCCGGATAGTCCTGCACGCTGGAGTAGGTGCCGGGCTCCAGCACTTCGATGACGCTGGCCTTGAAGGTGAAGCTGTCGAGCAGACGCGTCCACACTTCACCCTTGGCGAAACGCTCGTCGGCCACCACCTGGCGCAGGTAATCGAGGTTGCTGGCAATGCCGTGCAGGCGGGTTTCGCCCAGGGCTTTCTGCAGCTTGGAGATGGCCTCAGCGCGAGTGCCCGCATGCACGATCAGCTTGGCGATCATCGGGTCATAGAAGGCCGAAACCTCGCTGCCGGTGCTGACCCAGCCGTCGACGCGCACGTCGTCCGGGAAGTGCACGTCGGTGAGCACGCCCGGGCTGGGCTGGAAGTTTTTCAGCGGGTCTTCGGCGTAGATCCGTACTTCGATTGCGGCGCCTTGCGGGGCGCGGTCGAGCGCGGGCCAATCGAGCGCATCGCCTGCGGCCACGCGCAGCATGCACTCGATCAGATCCAGGCCGGTGACCATCTCGGTGACCGGGTGCTCGACCTGCAGGCGGGTGTTCACTTCGAGGAAGTAGAAGTCGTCGCGAGCGGCGTCGTAGATGAATTCCACGGTGCCGGCGCTGCGGTAGCTGACCGACTCACCAAGCTGTACGGCAGCGGCATGCAAACGCTCGCGGGTGGCCTGCGGCAGGTTCGGTGCCGGGGTTTCCTCGACCACCTTTTGGTTGCGCCGCTGCAGCGAGCAGTCGCGCTCGCCGAGGGCGGCGACGCGGCCATGGCCGTCGCCGAAAATCTGTACCTCGACATGTCGCGCCTGATCGACGAAACGCTCGAGGAACACCCCGGCATCGCTGAAGAATTGCTCGCCCATGCGCTTGACGCTTTCATAGGCGCTTTCCAGTGCGGCGGCGTCGCTGCAACGGGTCAGACCGATGCCGCCACCGCCTGCGGTGGTCTTGAGCATCACCGGGTAGCCGATGCTGTCAGCGGCGCTCAGCGCTTCTTCCAGGCTTTGCAGCAGGCCGGTACCCGGCGCCATCGGCACCTGGGCCTGGGCGGCCAGTTCACGAGCACGGTGTTTGAGGCCGAACTCACGAATCTGCTCGCCAGTCGGGCCGACGAAGGCAATGCCGGCAGCTTCACAGGCATCGGCGAACTCGGCGCTTTCCGAGAGAAAGCCATAACCGGGGTAGATCGCCTGGGCGCCGGTTTCTTGCGCAGCGGCGAGAATCTTGTCTATACGCAGGTAGCTGTCAGCCGGCTTGTCGCCGCCCAGGGCGATGGCGATATCGGCGTTGCGTACGTGCTGGGCATTGCGGTCGGCATCGGAGTAAACGGCGACGCTTTTGACGCCCAGGCGCTTGAGCGTGCGGATGGCGCGGACGGCGATCTCGCCACGGTTGGCGATCAGTACGGTATGGAACATTGGGCTATCCCTTCCTCAGTTCTTGGCGGCGTGTAGGCTGGCGATATAGGCGCGCCAACCACCAAAGCTGGTGATGTCACGGGCGCCATCCAGCGCGTAGGGCTCGCAGATAAAACCCTTGACCCAGCGGCCGTCGGCCAGCTCCAGGTTGCCGATACCGAGCGGTGGCGGGATCTCGGCGACGAACTCGCCGAAGCGCGCCTGCGGTACGTCCCACAGCTCGACGATGATCTCGGCGCCATCTTCGGCGACCCGCGCCAGACCTGGCTTCGGCGGTACAGTGCCGGGCAGAGCAAAGAGGCGATAGCTGGAAGTGCTGGTGGTCTGCTCCACCAGTACTGCATCACGCGTGGTGAGCTGGAAGTTCAGCGGCATACCGGTGAGGTGTGCGCCGACCACGGCGACACGGATGCAGCCCGGCGCCGGCTTGTCGTTGGCGGCTTGTGCGGGCAGCGGTTTGCCGGTTGCGCCCAGCGGCAGGTCGACAGTCTGCTGCCAGCGCTGGCCGAAGGCTGCCAGTGCCTGGTCATGCCAGGCCGGGGCGAGCAGGGTGATGCCGGCTGGCAGACCGTCGGCGCGCAGCCCTGCCGGCACGGCGAGGGCAGACAGGTCGGCGAGGTTGGTGAAGTTGGTGTAGGTGCCGAACTGGCTGTTGAACAGCACCGGTTCGGCCTCCATCTCGGACAGGGTGCGGATGGTCGGCGAGGTCGGCACCACCATGGCGTCGAAGCCGGCCAGGGCGTCGTTGATCACGCGGCTCAGTTCGGCGCGAATGTACTCGGCCTTGTAGGCGTCGCAGGCGCTGTACTTGTGGCCGTTGTCGACGATGCCGCGCACCACCGGGTTGATGTGTTCGGGGTTCACGCCTTCCACCGCGACGGTGCGTTCGGCGACCCAGGGGCCGTAGTAAAGCTGCTCGGCCAGTTGCTGGAAGGGGGCGAAATCGATCTCCACCAGCTCGGCGCCCAGGTCGCGCAGTTTGCTCAGGGCCGCCTCATAGACGGCCTGGTTCTGGCTGTCGCCGAAGAACTCGGGGTTGGCCGGCACGGCCATGCGCGGCTGGGCCGGCATGCCGACCTTGGTGCTGTTCGGGTTCTTGCGGCTGTAGGCATCGGCGGCGTCATAGCCGCCAGCGATGTTGGCCACGGCCAGGGCATCGCTGACGGTCAGGGCGAACACCGAGATGCAGTCGACCGTGCGGCAGGCCGGCACCAGGCCGGTGTTGGGCAGCCAGCCCTTGGTCGGCTTGAGCCCGACGATATTGTTGAAACCCGCCGGCACGCGGCCCGAACCTGCGGTATCGGTACCCAGCGAGAAGGGCACCAGGCCACGGGCGACCACACTGGCTGAACCGGAGCTGGAACCGCCGCTGACGTAAGCCGGGTTGAAGCTGTTGGGCACCGCGCCGTGAGGCGAACGGGTGCCGACCAGGCCGGTGGCGAACTGGTCGAGGTTGGTCTTGCCAATGAGGATGGCGCCGGCGGCGCGCAGGCGCATGACCACGGTAGCGTCGGCCTGGGCCTGATAGGCGAACTCGGGGCAGGCGGCGGTGGTCGGCCAGCCGGCGGCGTCGATATTGTCCTTGATGGCAAAGGGCACGCCGTACAGCAGCAGCTTGTTCAGATCGCCGGCTGCACCTTCCAGCGCGCTTGCCAGGGCATCGAGCTGGGCATCGAGCTGCGCTTCGCTGGCCAGGGCGATCCAGGCGCTGTCATCAGTGCGCAGTTCCCGGCGCAGGGCATGCAGCAGTTCGGCAGGGGATTGGCCGTCGCGGTAAGCCTGTTGCCACTGCGCGAGGGTGAAAGCGATAGGTGCGTTGGACATGCTTAGAGATTCCATCTTGTATCCAAGTTGGAATCGCTAGAGCAATGAGGATGCCAGGTCTTATAAAGCCTTATTTTTCAGTTGCTTATAAGTTTTATAAGGCGCGAGAAAAGGGCTGGGCTGGTTGCAATGCACCGAGCTAGAGCGTTGTTGCAAGCATATGGTGCAGAAGCAGCGGCGTAGCCCGGATGAAATCCGGGGCAGGTCATACGCTTATCGCGGCGTTAGGGCACCAGGTAATTCTTCACCCCGGTGAAGATGATCTGCGCGGCCAGGGCGCAGACGAACAAGCCCATCAAACGGCTGACGATCTGCAGCCCCTGGTCGCCGAGCAGGCGCTCGAACTGGTTGGACAGGTACAGCACCACGCCCACGGTGAGGCTGGCGAGGAAGATCGCCGCCACGGCCACCAGCTTATCGTCCCAGTGCGGCTGGCTGGCGCCCATCAGCAGCAGGGCGCCGATGGTGCCGGGGCCGACCGTCAGCGGAATGGCCAACGGTACGATGGTCACGTCCTGCTGCACGTTGTCTGTCTGCACCGCCGACTTGCCCTGGGCCATGCCGAGGGCGGAGATGAACAGCACCGAGCCCGCGCCGATACGGAAGGCGTCGATGGTGATGCCGAACAGGGTGAAGATGTGCTTGCCGAACAGGTACAGCAGCACGCTGGCGATCAGCGTGGCCAGCGCCACTTTCCAGGCCAGGCGCTTGCGCTCCTTGAGGGTGTAGCCGCGACTGAGGCCGATAAAGCAGGAGAGGACGAAGAAGGGGCTGTAGAGCACCAGCATCTTCAAGTACAGGCTGAACAACTCGGACATGGGGCGCTCGTTTGAGATGGGGGGACTGAGGTAGGGCGGATCGGAGCGCCGACCGCTCGTAGCGAAGCGAACAGTCCGCCGCTCTTCGTCACAGCGCAAATCCAGCGGCGTACTGCTTCGCGAGTACGCCCTACGATACCTCGCGCTGGCGACGCAGTTCGCGCTCGGCGATCCAGTGCTCGATCAGCTCGCGCAGTTGCGACAGCTCCACCGGCTTGGACATGTGCCCGTCCATGCCGACGGCACGCGCACGTTCCTTGTGTTCGCTGAGTATGTGCGCGGTCAGCGCCACCACCGGCGTGCGCGGGCGCTTCTCGCTCTTTTCCCAGGCACGCAGCTGTTCGGTGGCAGAGAAACCGTCTAGCACCGGCATCTCGCAGTCCATCAGCACCAGGTCGTAGGGCTGTGCCTTCATCGCGCTGAGGGCTTCCTCGCCGTTGCTGGCAGTGTCCGGCTTGAGGTTGAGCTTGCCGAGCATGCCGCGAATCACCTTGGTGGAGATGCTGTTGTCTTCGGCCACCAGGATGCGGAAGTCGGCCGGCACGTTCAGTGGTGTGCTCACCGGCGTCGGTGCGGCTTGGGCGGGGGTGTCGTTGGGGCGCTGGGCCAGCTCGTCGGCCAGGGTGGTCTTGAGTGTGTAGCCGGCCACCGGCTTGGCCAGGATGCGCTTGATCCCGGCGTTACGTGCGATCACCTTGCTCGGCGCGTTGCTGATGCCGGTGAGCATGATGATCAGAATGTCGTGATTGAGGCTCGGGTCTTCCTTGATCTTGGCGGCCAGCTGCATGCCGGTCATGCCGGGCATGTCCTGGTCGAGCAGCACCGCGTCGAAGTATTCACGCATGTGTGCCTTGGTGCGCAGCAGGGCCAGGGCCTCCTTGCCGGAGGGCACGGCGCTGACCTGCATGCCCCAGGCATTGCACTGCTGCATCAGCACCTTGCGGCAGGTGTCGTTGTCGTCCACCACCAGCAGGCGTGCACCCTGCAGCGGGCTGTCCAGGTCGGTTTCCGGCTGTTCCAGGCGGGCGGCGTCCAGCGGCAGGGTCAGCCACAGGGTCGTGCCCTGGTTGCCGCTGCCCTGGATGCCGAACTCGCCGCCCATCAGGCGTACCAGTTGGCGCGCGATGATCAGGCCGAGACGCCCGCCCAGGCGGGTGGCAGAAAGGAAGTCGCGGCTCTGCAGTTCGGCGTTGAGCAGGGCGTCGCGCTCTTCCGCCAGCAGCGGTCGGCCGCTGTCCTGCACGGCGATGCGCAGGCGGTGCTGGCCGTCGCTGCTGTCGAGTGCGGCGACCAGCAGGATCTCGCCCTCGTCGGTCTGCTTGAAGGCATTGTCCAGCAGGCTGAGCAGGGCCTGGCGCAGGCGCGTCGGGTCACCGCTGATCACACGCGGCACCTGCGGCTGGATGAAGCTGATCAGCTCCACGCGCTGTTGTTCGGCCTTGGCGCGGAAAATGTCGAGGCAGTCCTCGATCAGCGCACCGAGATCGAACTGCACGTCGTCCAGCTCGATCTGCCCGGATTCCAGCTTGGAAATGTCGAGGATTTCGTTGATCAGGGTGAGCAGCTCGTTGCCCGAACTGTGGATGGTCTGCACGTAGTCACGCTGCTTGGCCGACAGCGGCGTGCCCAGCAGCAACTCGGTCATGCCCAGTACACCGTTCATCGGTGTGCGGATCTCATGGCTGATCTTGGCCAGGAACTCGGCCTTGGCCTTCAGCTCGGCGCTGCTGGCGGCCAGGGCGGTGCTTTCCTGCAGGGTGTCGCGCTGGATCTGCCGCTGCCGTTCGGTCAGCGACACGCTGAGAATCAGGCCGGCCAGGGTGGCAACGCTGAACACGCCCAGTACCAGCCAGCCCGGATTGAGCTGATCGAAGCCGAGCAGCACCGGCACGAAGAAGCCGAAGCCCAGGTTGAACACCAGCATGCCTATGGTGATCAGGCGTGCCGGCTGATAACCGGCGCGCCAGTGCCGGCTGCTCACCAGCAGTAGATTGATTGCACTCAGGGCCACCAGCAGGTAGACCAGCGAGCTGAACCAGAACAATCCGGTGACGGCGATACACAGGGCGTAGACCAGTATCAGCAGGGCATTGCCCTGCAGCAGGCGGTTGAGTGGGCTGCGCTGCACGGGGGTGCCGTGCATGAAGCTCAGGCCAAAGGCCAAGGCGCTGAAGGCGGCGAACAGCGCGGAGAGGTCGGCGATCAATGACTGGTTGTAGCCCAGGCTGGGTAGCCACTGGGCGAAAATGCCGAGGTTGGCCGACGAGCACACGGCCAAGCCGATGTTCACCCCGGCCAGCCATAGGCCGCTGGCACTGCGGCTGTAGATGAAGCGGATGAGGTTGTACAGGGTCAGCAGCAGCAGAGCACCGAACAGCATGCCGTAGAGATAGGCGGGTTTTTCCAGGCTGACCAGTTCGGCCTGATCCATCACTTTGAACCAGGTCATCAGCGGGTGGTTGGAGGTCAGGCGGACATAGGCGACGCGGGCCTGGCCGTCATTGGGCAACGGCATCAGATAGAAGCGCGACGGCAGCGGTCGCGAATCCAGCGGCATGGCCTCGCCGGTGTGCAGATTCTGCTCCAGCACACCGTCTCTCAGCAGGTAGTAATCGAGGTACTGCACCCGCGGCGAGAATATCCACAACCAGGCGGGTTGCTGCTGCGGTGCGAACTCCGCACGCAGCCAGACAGCGTGATCACTGGGCGGGAAAGTAAAGGACTGTTTGCTGAGGGGTTTGAACTGCTGGCGCTGGGCGCGGACTTCTTCGAGGCCCAGGCGGGCGCTGGCGTCGACCAGATAGGACCAGCTGTGCGCGCTTGGCGGGACCGAGTTCGCACTGGCTGTCAGCGCAAGGCTGAGAAACAGCATGCTGGCGAGTAGTCCGATGGCAATCCTGAGCCGGCGCACGGGCAAAATCCTTCTAAATGAGTGGCCGGATTATAGCCAAGCATCTGCTCGCGGGAACATGGTGCAGCCAGGCATTTTTAAGGCTTTTTGCTGGTAAAAGCCGCCTTTTACCGGGCTGCACCCTGTTTATCAGTCCTCGCCGCGCTCGCGGGCGATGGCCCGATAGCCGATGTCGTTACGGTGGAACATGCCGTTCCAACGAATCTTCTCGGCCAGGCGGTAGGCTTGCTGCTGGGCATCGGCAACGCTGGCGCCGATGGCAGTGGCGCACAGAACGCGACCGCCAGCGGTAACGATCTGGCCGTCCTTCAGTGCGGTACCGGCGTGGAACACCTTGCCGTCGAGCTTGGCGGCTTCATCCAGGCCCTCGATGACGTCACCCTTGGCGTAGTCGCCCGGGTAGCCACCGGCAGCCAGCACCACGCCTACGGTCGGACGCGGATCCCAGGTCGCTTCGACCTTGTCCAGCGCCTTGGCCAGGGCAGCCTCGACCAGCAGCACCAGGGAGCTTTCCAGGCGGCACATGATCGGCTGGGTTTCCGGGTCGCCGAAGCGGCAGTTGAACTCGATGACCTTGGGTTTGCCAGCCTTGTCGATCATCAGACCGGCATAGAGGAAACCGGTGTAGACGTTGCCTTCGCTGGCCATGCCGCGCACGGTCGGGTAGATCACCTCGTCCATCACGCGCTTGTGTACTTCGGCGGTGACTACCGGGGCTGGCGAGTAGGCGCCCATGCCGCCGGTATTCGGGCCGCTGTCGCCGTCGCCGACGCGCTTGTGGTCCTGGCTGGTGGCCATCGGCAGCACGTTCTCGCCGTCGACCATGACGATGAAGCTGGCTTCTTCGCCGTCGAGGAATTCCTCGATCACCACGCGCGAACCGGCTTCACCGAAGGCGTTGCCAGCGAGCATGTCGCGTACCGCGTCTTCGGCTTCCTGCAAGGTCATGGCGACGATCACGCCCTTGCCGGCGGCCAGGCCGTCGGCCTTGATCACGATGGGCGCACCTTTCTCGCGCAGATAGGCCAGCGCCGGCTCGATCTCGGTGAAGTTCTGGTAGTCGGCAGTCGGGATCTTGTGACGCGCCAGGAAATCCTTGGTGAAGGCCTTGGAGCCTTCCAGCTGGGCTGCGGCAGCGGTGGGGCCGAAGATGTCCAGTTTGCGGCTGCGGAACAGATCGACCACGCCTTTGACCAGCGGCGCTTCCGGGCCGACGATGGTCAGTTGCACGTTCTTCTCGGCGAAATCGGCCAGCTCTTCGATGGCCAGCACGTCGATGGCGACGTTCTCACACTTGGCTTCCACCGCAGTGCCGGCGTTGCCCGGGGCGACGAAGACCTTCTCGACGCGTTTGTCCTGCGCCACTTTCCAGGCCAGGGCGTGTTCGCGACCGCCGCTGCCGATGATCAGTACGTTCATGGGGTTCTCCTGAGCGTTCCCGGATTTCATCCGGGCTACGTTCTACAAAATTCGAGGTCGCGATGAAGCCGGTAGATGCTAGGCGCCCCAGGTTTCGACAAGCGCAGTTGCCGACTGGCAATGAGCATTGGCGGAACCTGGGGCAACAACGCAGATGCCGGTTTCAGTGCGGCCGATTTTAGTGCCTAAAGTGGCGCATGCCGGTAAACACCATGGCAATCCCGGCTTCGTCGGCCGCCGCGATCACTTCGTTGTCGCGCATCGAACCACCGGGCTGGATCACTGCGGTGATGCCGGCCTTGGCCGCGTTGTCGATGCCGTCGCGGAAGGGGAAGAAGGCGTCCGAGGCCATGACCGCGCCCTGCACCTGCAGGCCAGCGTGCTCGGCCTTGATCGCGGCGATACGCGCGGAGTTGACGCGGCTCATCTGACCGGCACCGACACCCACGGTCTGACGGTTCTTGGCGTAGACGATGGCGTTGGATTTGACGAACTTGGCCACTTTCCAGGCGAAGATCAGGTCGTGGATTTCCTGCTCGCTCGGCGCGCGCTGGGTGACGATCTTCAGGTCTTCTGCCTTGATCATGCCGATGTCGCGGCTCTGCACCAGCAGACCACCATTGACGCGCTTGAAGTCCCAGCCAGCAGCACGCTCGGCCGGCCAATCGCCGCATTCGAGCAGGCGCACGTTGGCCTTGGCAGCCACCACTTCACGGGCGGCAGTGCTGATTTTCGGGGCGATGATCACTTCGACGAACTGACGCTCGACGATGGCCTTGGCGGTCTCGCCATCCAGCTCGCGGTTGAAGGCGATGATGCCGCCGAATGCCGACTCGGTGTCGGTGGCGTAGGCCAGGTCGTAGGCCTTGCGGATACCGCCTTCGTTTTCCGGTACCACGGCCACGCCGCAGGGGTTGGCGTGCTTGACGATGACGCAGGCCGGCTTGACGAAGCTCTTCACGCATTCCAGCGCGGCGTCGGTGTCGGCGACATTGTTGAACGACAGTTCCTTGCCTTGCAGCTGCACGGCGGTGGAAACGCTGGCTTCGCCCTTCTTCGCTTCGACATAGAACGCCGCACTCTGGTGCGGGTTCTCGCCGTAGCGCATTTCCTGTGCCTTGACGAACTGGCTGTTGAAGGTGCGCGGGAAGGCGCCACGGCCTTCGGTGGACAGGGTGTCCGCCGCCTGGTCGATGGTGCCCAGGTAGTTGGCGATCATGCCGTCGTAGGCAGCGGTGTGTTCGAAGGCCTTCAGCGCCAGGTCGAAACGCTGGGCGTAGCTCAGGCCGCCGGCCTTGAGGGAGGCGACGATGCCGGCGTAGTCGCCGGTGTTGACCACGATGGCGACGTCCTTGTGGTTCTTCGCCGCGCTGCGGACCATGGTCGGGCCGCCGATGTCGATGTTCTCGATGGCGTCGGCCAGGTCGCAATCAGGCTTGGCCACGGTGGCTTCGAAGGGATAGAGGTTGACCGCGACCAGGTCGATCGGCTTGATGCCGTGCTCGTCCATCACTGCGCCGTCGATGGCGCGACGGCCGAGAATGCCGCCGTGGATCTTCGGGTGCAGGGTCTTCACGCGACCGTCCATCATTTCCGGGAAGCCGGTGTAGTCAGCCACTTCCACTGCGGCTACGCCGTTGTCCTTGAGCAGCTTGTAGGTACCGCCGGTGGAGAGAATCTCGACACCGAGGGCGGCCAGTTCGCGAGCGAATTCGAGGACACCGGTCTTGTCGGAAACGCTGATCAGCGCGCGGCGGACGGGCAGAAGGGTGGTCTGGTCGGTCATTTCACTATCCATCAGAGCGGGGATATCAGCAAAAAAGGCGGCTCATGCGGGCCGCCCTTTTCGGGAGTTCAGGGTTACAGCAGGTCGTACTGCTTGAGCTTCTTGCGCAGCGTACCGCGGTTCAGACCGAGCAGTTCGGAGGCCTTGGTCTGGTTACCTTTCACGTAATTCATGACGGTTTCCAGCAGCGGCGCTTCGACTTCGGTGAGCACCAGGTTGTACACGTCGGTGACGTCCGCGCCCTCGAGATGGGCGAAGTAATTGTGCAGCGCCTTCTCCACGGCGCCGCGCAGGGTCTGGCCCTCTTCGCTCGGCGTGTTCAGGTGCTGTTTAAGGCTGGTGTTGTCACTCACGGGTGCAATTCCACTCACTAGGGTCTCTGTCATCAACGTCATGCGGCCACCTCGTTTCCATCGTTGTGCCGTTCGCGGAAGAACGCGCGAACGTGGGCGCACTGTGCGTCCGTACTGTCCAGACGGTTGAATTGGGCGCGAAACTCCCTGGCGCCCGGCAGGGTTGCCAGATACCAGCCGACATGCTTGCGGGCGATACGCGTGCCCATCAATTCGCCATAGAAGGCGTGCAGTGCAGCCAGGTGCTCTAGCAGAATGCGTTCCACTTCGAGCAGGCTCGGTGCCGGCAGGGTTTCGCCGGTACGCAGGTAGTGCTCGATTTCACGGAAGATCCACGGCCGCCCTTGGGCGGCACGACCAATGAGCAGGGCGTCGGCGCCAGTGGCGTCGAGCACGGCCTTGGCCTTCTGTGGAGAGTCGATGTCGCCGTTGGCGAACACCGGAATCGATATCGCCTGCTTGATGGCGGCGATGGTGTCGTACTCGGCTTCGCCGGTATAGAGGTCGGCGCGGGTGCGGCCGTGTACGGACAGTGCGGCAATGCCGGCATCTTCGGCGATTTTCGCCACGGTAATGCCGTTCTTGTTCTGGCGGTCCCAGCCGGTACGAATCTTCAGGGTCACCGGCACGTCCACCGCACCGACCACGGCGTCGAGGATTTCCCGTACCAGCGGCTCGTCACGCAGCAGGGCGGAGCCGGCGGCCTTGTTGCAGACCTTCTTGGCTGGGCAGCCCATGTTGATGTCGATGATCTGCGCGCCCAACTCGACGTTCTTGCGTGCTGCGTCAGCCATCATCTGCGGGTCGCCACCGGCGATCTGTACCGAGCGTGGCTCGGGATCACCGGCGTGCAGCAAACGCAGGCTGGACTTGCGGCTATTCCACAGGCGCACATCGCTGGTGACCATCTCCGAGACCACCAGGCCGGCACCGAGACGGCGGCACAGCTGGCGGAACGGGCGATCGGTGACGCCGGCCATGGGAGCCAGGATCAACCGATTGGGCAATGTGTAAGGGCCAATACGTGGGGCCGACATGGGGCGTCCCTGCTTGTTGTTGCGCAGTTGAGACAAAGGGCGATCAACACCCGCCCTCCACTGTGTCCTCAGGGGAAACTGCGGTGGGTTGGTGCTCGCGAAAGGGTGGGCATGATACCCGCTCTGGATGACCGGATAAAGGTCGTTTTGAACAAATTCTGAACAGCTATGGGCTTATCGCCAGTAGTTAGATGGAAGGTCTGCGACCACGGGTCGCGCCGTCTCCAGACTACTCGGGCGAGTGGAAGCTCAGGCTGTAGTTCACCGCGCGGGTGCCCGGATCAAGGATGTCCAGGGAGATGTGGATGGGCGTCTGCGGTGGCATCTCGCTCTGTCCGGCCAGCTCGCCGGCCAGGTACTCGCTGGGTTTGAAGCGACGACTGGCGACCAGTTGTCCGCCCAGGTCGGCGAAGCGCATCTCCAGCAGCGGGAAGGGCTGGGCGAAGGAGGCGCGGTTGTAGAGGATGGCGTCGACGATCAGTGCGCCGGAGAACTCCGGGTGGCTGCGTACCACCAGGTTGCTGCTGCGAATCTGGCTGATGTCGACTTTCGAGGGCAGGGTGCAGCCGATGTTCGGGCACAGTTGTTCGAACCAGGGGCGATAGCGGTCCTGGCGTGCCAGCTCATCGAAGTTGTAGGCCGCGTATTGTGCCAGCAGGCCGCCAGCCGCCAGCAGATTGAGCAATCCCCAGCCGAACAGGCGACCCCATGACGTGCCCTGTGGCTGGCGCCAGTCGAGTTGCAGGGGTTCGTCGTCCAGTTCGAACAGACGTTCCTCGCGCAGCCCCGGCTCGTTGCGCACTACCTTGGGTTCTTCAGGTGCCGTGCGCAGGTCTTCGTCCTGGTGCTCCGGTTCGGTCTGCTCGTCATCGAGATCACCCAGGCGCGGCTCAACGGAGTCGTCGAGGTCATCGGCGATGGGCTGCTGCTTGCGGGGCGCGGCGGGAGGGGCGAATTCAATGGTCGCTTTGGGCTCAGGTGCGGTGATCGGTTCAGGTTGCTCTTCAGTCGGTTGCAGTTCGAAGCTGTCGCGCTCGCGCTTCACCGGCTCGTCACGCAGCAGGGCTTCGGCCCAGGCTTCGTCATGGGCGTCGTCGGGCTCGTCCGTCGCGCGGCTACCGAAATTCTCGGCATATCGCGGGGCCTGTTCCAGTGCGAGGAACTGCTGCGACAACTGCTGTTCCTGCTCCTCCAGTCTGGCCAGTTCCTCATCGAGGTTGAGGCTGTCCAGGTCGAGGTCGTCATGAATCCACAGGGTATCGTCGGCGGGCTTGGTCGCTGGCGGCTTGGTGCGTGTGTCGGGCTGGGCTGTGGCCGGAGCGCTCACCGTTTTGGCTGCCGCTGGCGCAGGTGCGGCGGCACGCGGGCCGAACAGTTGTTCGGCAGCATTGAACACGTGCAGGCAGGCACCGCAGCGTACTGCGCCATGGGCAGCAGCCAGCTGCGCCTGACTGACGCGGAAGCTGGTACGGCAATTGGGGCACTGGGTGACGTGGCTTTCGCTCATGCGCGGGTCCGGAAAATCCAAGCAGCTAGTCTAACGCAACGACTGCGCGCGGTTCAGCGCTTGACGCCACTGATGCGCACCCAGCCGTCCTTGACGGCCGTTGGGTCGAGGTCGAAGGTACTTGCGTAAGCGGCGCGGACTTCCTCGGCCTGTTCGGCGAGGATACCCGACAGCGCCAAGCGTCCACCGCCTTTGACCAGCGCGGTGATCTGAGGTGCCAAAGAAACCAGCGGGCCGGCGAGAATGTTGGCGACGACCACGTCGGCAGGCTGCTGTGGCAGATCGGCAGGCAGATACACCGGGAAGCGCGCCGGATCGATGCCGTTGCGCGAAGCATTGTCGCGCGAGGCTTCCAGCGCCTGCGGGTCGATATCGGTGCCCGCTGCCTGCGGCGCGCCGAGCAGCAGGGCGGCGATGGCGAGGATGCCCGAGCCGCAACCGAAGTCGAGCACGCTGCAGTTGTCCAGATTCTGGCTATCGAGCCATTCCAGGCACAGTGCGGTGGTCGGGTGGGTGCCGGTGCCGAAGGCCAGGCCCGGATCGAGCAGCAGATTGACCGCGTCCGGCTGCGGCGCGGCGTGCCAGCTCGGCACGATCCACAGGCGTTGGCCAAAGCGCATGGGCTGGAAACCATCCATCCAGCTGCGTTCCCAGTCCTGATCCTCGATGCGCTCGACATGATGCTCCGGCAGTGCGCCGCCACACAGCAGTTGCAGGTGGGCGAGCAGTGCGGTTTCGTCGGTGTCGGCCTCGAACAGGGCCAGCAGGTGGGTGTTCGACCACAGCGGGGTGGTGCCCAGATCCGGCTCGAAGATAGGCTGATCTTCGGCGTCCATGAAGGTTACCGATACGGCGCCGACTTCCAGCAGGGCATCCTCGTAGGTTTCTGCCTGCTCAGGAGTGATGGCGAGACGGACTTGTAACCAGGGCATGGAAAACCTCATGAAGGGCGCGCGTTTGGCCGCGCAGCTTACTTGAAGGGGCGGGCGGCTTGCCAGTTCGGCCGCTGAAACGACAGGGGCCGCCCGAAGGCAGCCCCTGTGATGCAGTGAGTCAGGACTCAGTGCTTGTCCATACCCAGTTTCTTTTCCAGGTAATGGATGTTAACGCCACCTTTGACGAACCCCTTGTCGCGGGTCAGGTCGCGGTGCAGCGGCACGTTGGTCTTGATGCCATCGACCACGATCTCGTCAAGAGCATTGCGCATGCGGGCCATGGCCTCGTCACGGTCCTTGCCGAAGGTGATCAGCTTGCCGATCAGCGAGTCGTAGTGCGGTGGGACGCTGTAGCCGCTGTACAGGTGCGAATCGACGCGCACGCCATTACCGCCCGGAGCATGGAAATGCTTGACCTTGCCGGGGCTGGGCATGAAGTTGTCCGGGTCTTCGGCGTTGATCCGGCACTCGACCGAGTGACCGAGGATCTTCACGTCTTCCTGCTTGATCGACAGCTTGTTGCCAGCGGCGATGCTGAGCATCTCCTTGACGATGTCGATACCAGTGACCATCTCGGTGACCGGGTGCTCCACCTGAACGCGGGTGTTCATCTCGATGAAGTAGAAACGACCGTCTTCATAGAGGAACTCGAAGGTGCCGGCGCCACGGTAGCCGATCTCGACGCAGGCATCGACGCAGCGCTTGAGCACTTCGGCGCGGGCCTTCTCGTCGATCAGCGGGGCCGGAGCCTCTTCGATCACTTTCTGGTGACGGCGCTGCAGCGAGCAGTCACGGTCGTACAGGTGAATCGCGTTGCCCTGGCCGTCGGACAGCACCTGGACTTCGACGTGGCGTGGGTTGCCGAGGAATTTTTCCAGATAGACCATCGGGTTGCCGAACGCTGCACCGGCTTCGGTACGGGTCAGCTTGGCCGATTTGATCAGGTCTTCTTCCTTGTGTACCACGCGCATGCCGCGACCACCGCCGCCGCCAGCGGCCTTGATGATCACCGGGTAGCCCACTTCGCGGGCGATGCGCAGCGCTTCTTCCTCGTCTTCCGGCAGCGGGCCGTCGGAGCCGGGAACCACCGGTACGCCGGTTTTGATCATGGCTTCCTTGGCCGACACCTTGTCGCCCATCAGGCGGATCACGCTCGCGGTCGGGCCAATGAAGGCAAAACCGGAGTTTTCCACCTGTTCGGCGAAGTCGGCGTTCTCGGCGAGAAAGCCGTAGCCCGGGTGGATGCCCGTGGCGCCGGTCAGTTCAGCTGCGCTGATGATCGCCGGGATGTTCAGGTAGGACTGCGCGCCGGCTGCCGGACCAATGCAGACGGACTCGTCGGCCAGGCCCAGGTGCATCAGTTCGCGGTCGGCGGTGGAGTGCACGGCCACCGTCTTGATACCCAGCTCCTTGCAGGCACGCAGGATACGCAGGGCGATCTCGCCACGGTTGGCGATAAGGACTTTTTCCAGCTTCTGCATTGCAGGCTCCCCGGGCATCAAACGATGGTGAACAGGGGCTGGTCGTACTCAACCGGCTGGCCGTTTTCCACCAGGATGGACTCGATCACGCCGCTGGCTTCGGCTTCGATGTGGTTCATCATCTTCATCGCTTCGACGATGCACAGGATGTCACCCTTCTTCACGGTCTGACCGACTTCGACGAAGTTGCCCGAGGTCGGCGAAGCAGCGCGGTAGAAGGTACCGACCATCGGCGAGCGAGCAACGGTGCCGTTCAGTTTCGCGGCGGCAGCCGGGGCGGCTTCAGCGCCCGGAGCAGCTGCAGCGACAGGCGCAGCGACCGGAGCCGGTGCAGGCGCGTACATCGGCTGCGGGGCATAGGCCGGTTGCTTGCTGTGACGGCTGATGCGTACGGACTCTTCGCCCTCTTTGATCTCCAGCTCGTCGATACCGGACTCTTCCAGCAGCTCGATCAGTTTCTTGACTTTACGGATATCCATGAATGGTCAACTCCCAGAGGTGAGGTAGGACTTGTCTACCAGGCTACGCGTCAGGCGCGCCCGGCCAGTTGTTCGAGTGCCGCTTCCAGGGCCAGCCGATAACCGCTGGCGCCAAGGCCGCAGATCACCCCTACTGCAACGTCGGAAAAATAGGAGTGATGGCGGAAAGGTTCACGCTTGTGCACGTTGGACAGGTGCACTTCGATGAATGGGATGCTCACCGCCAGCAATGCGTCACGTAATGCGACGCTTGTATGGGTAAAAGCGGCAGGATTGATCAGGATAAAGTCGACACCTTCACCCTTTGCGGCGTGAATGCGGTCGATCAGTTCGTACTCGGCATTGCTCTGCAGGTACAGCAGATGATGGCCAGCCTCGCGGGCGCGCTGCTCCAGATCCTGATTGATCTCGGCGAGGGTGGTGGCGCCATATTTGTCGGGCTCGCGGGTGCCCAGCAGATTCAGATTGGGGCCGTGCAGCACCAGTAGGGTGGCCATGGTCGCGTTCCTTGTTGTTCAGGCTGCGCAGGACTATGCCGCAGCTGCGCGATGTCAGCAATAGTCGACACGATGCCTGCCGTTTGCGGCAGAAATATGACTATAGCGTTGGTTTCGGTCGTTGCCAGGGCATTCGCAAAGAACCGGCGATGATCGCGTTGCCAGCGTTCAACGACCTGCCTGGCGGTTGCTGGCCTGATCCAGGCGCCCTACGAAGGTGGCGGCATTGACCTCACCTACGACACGCAGATCGAGCAATTCGTCACCATTGCCGGCGAACAACTGGATGGCAGGTGGGCCGAACAACTTGTAACGGTCCAGCAGGGCGCGCTGGGCGGCGTTGCTTTCGGTGATATCGAAGCGGATCAGGCGCCAGCCGGCCAGTTTGCTGCCCACTTCGGCATTGCCGAACACCTCGCGCTCGATGACCTTGCAGCTGATGCACCAGTCGGCGTACCAATCCAGCAGCAGCGGCTGGCCGCCTGCTTTGGCCTCGGCCAGTGCGGCGTCCAGTTCGGCGGGGCTGCTCAGGGTTTGCCAGGCACCACTCTTGGCGCTGCTCTGGCTGGCACCGGCCTGCAACTGGCCGAGCGGCTTAAGCGGATCGCTCGCACCTTGCAGGGCACCGACCCAGGCGGCCAGGGCATAGACCAGCAACGCCAGGCCGGCGATCTGGCCGAGCTTTTGTCGATGCGTCTTGGGGCCGAACTCCAGCGCGCCGAGGAATACTGCCACGCCACCCGCCAGCAGGCCCCACAGGGCCAGGCTGAGACTGCCCGGCAGCACGCGCTCGAGCAGCCAGACCGAAACGGCCAGCAGCAGCACGCCGAAGGCATTGCGCACCGTGACCATCCAGGTACCGGTTTTCGGCAGCAGCGCACCACCGCCAACGGCGAACAGCACCAGCGGCGTCCCCATGCCGAGGCCGAGGGCGAGCAGCTTCAGGCCGCCGCCCAGGGCATCGCCACTGGCGCTGATATAAAGCAGGGCACCGGCCAGCGGTGCCGAGACGCAGGGGCTGACCAGCAGGCTGGACAGCACGCCGAGCAGGGCTGCATTCAGATGCGAGCCGCCATGGGTTTTGCCTGCCAGGCGATCCAGCGGTTCACTGATGAAACGTGGCAGGCGCAGCTCGAACAGGCCGAACATGGCCAGCGCGAAGAAGGCGAAGAAGGCGGCGAAAGGCACCAATACCCAAGCCGATTGCAGGCGAGCCTGCAGATTGAGGCCCGCGCCGAACAGCCCCATCAGCGTGCCGAGAATGGCGAAGCAGGCGGCCATCGGCAGGACATAAGCCAGCGACAGAGTCAGGCTGCGCAGGCCGCCCAACTGGCCGCGCAGCACCACGCCGGAGAGGATCGGCAGCATCGGCAGCACGCAGGGGGTGAAGGTCAGCGCCAGACCGCCGAGGAAGAACAGCGCCAGCTCTTTCCAGTTCCAGCCTGTCGCGACCGGCGCCACATCACCGCTGGTGGCGGCAGGCATATCACCGATCTCGATATATTCGGTTTCCGGCGGATAGCACAGGCCCTTGTCGGCGCAACCCTGATAGCCGACCTGCAGGCGCAGCGGGCGGTTATCCGGGTTGTCCAGCGGCACACGGATATCCAGCACGCCGTAGTACACCTCGACATCGCCGAAGAATTCATCGTGCTTGGCCTCGCCTGCTGGCAATTCGGCGTCGCCGAGCACCAGGTCCGCCGGTTCGACGCTGAAATTGAAGCGATGGCGATAGAGGTAGTAGCCCTCGGCCGCGACGAAGCGCAGCGTCACTGCCTGTGCATCGCTGCTCACCAGGCTCAGCTTGAAGGCTTCACGCACCGGCAGGAAATCGCTGCTGTTGTTCAGCGGTGCGCCAATCGGCGAGGCGGCAGGGCGCTGGTCGAACAGGTTGGCGCTGGCGGGCAGGCTCAGGCAGAGCAGAAGCAGGGGAAGCAGCAGTCGACGCAGTGACATCGGGCGAATATCTCGGCGAAAGGTGGCGGCATGATACCGGAAAGCGCTCACCCGTATCGTCGTCGCCGCGCCGGGGCGTCGATTGCCGGAGATGAGCGGAACCTTGGAGAAGGCCGGCCTTGTCGAGTTCCCGTGCAGATCAAGCCTGCGCTGCCGTGTCGCAGGCGCTTAGACGCGAAACGCCTGTACGGCGCTGTGCAACTGGCCACCCAGGTGCAGCAGGCGTTCACTCTCGCTGCGTCCGTTGGCGATCAGGCCGAGGTTGTCGTCGCCCAGTTGGTGGATGCGTTCGCCGTGTTCGCGAATCTCGCTGACCGCATTGCTCTGCTGCGCGGTGGCCTCGGCGATACGCCCGGCCATGCTGGCGATGGTGCGTATGGCGCTGACGATCTCGTCCAGTGCACCATCGGCCGCTTCGGCCTTGCCCGCGGTAGCTTCGGCGTGTTCGACCTGGGCACGCATGGCCTGTACCGACTGATGCGCGGCTTGTTGCAAGCGGCCGATGACATCCTGGATTTCCGCGGTGGCGCTGCCGGTGCGCTGCGACAGTGAGCGCACCTCGTCGGCGACCACGGCGAAACCGCGGCCGGCCTCGCCAGCGCGCGCGGCCTCGATGGCGGCGTTGAGGGCGAGCAGGTTGGTCTGTTCGGCGATGCCGCGAATCACCGTCAGCACGCTGCCGATGGTGGCGGTCTCGTCGGCCAGACGTTCGATGGCCTGGGCGTTGCCCTGTACCTCGGTGACCAGGGCATGCAGCCCTTCCAGGCTCTGGCCGATGACCTGCTGGCCCTGGACCAGGGCGCGGTCGGCGTCGCGGCTGGCGTCGGCGGTCTGGCTGGCATCCTGGGCGACCTGGCCGATGGTCGCTTCCAGCTCGCTCAATGCGTCGCGGATCAGGGCGGTATCGCCGGCCTGGCGTTCGGCTCCGCCATGTAGGCCGCCGCTGAGGTCGGCCAGGGTGCGACTGGAGCCGGCGACATGCTCGGCGTGGCCGCGGATGCTGGCGACCAGCTCCACCAGATAGCGGCGCAGGTGATTGAGCGAATCTTCGATATCGCGCAGCTCGCGGGTGCGGGAATTGATGCTGATCGGCGTCGCGAAATCACCTTTGGCCCATTGCGACAGCGCCGGTACCAGGCGCTCGAGTACCTGTGACAGGCGCCGCTGGATGCGGTCGATGAGCAGGGCGATCAGCAGGATCAGACCGATCATCAGGCCTTGAATCAGCCGCACCTCGCCCTGAATGCGCGCGTATTCGCCTTTTACCAGAGGCTCCAGCGCCGCCAGTGCCTGTTGCACCTGGGTCACGCGTTCGGTGGTGGTTACGGCCAGTTGCTGACGTTGCTCGACCAGCTCGCGGGTGCGCTGCAGTTCGCTGGGGTAGCGGCGTACCAGGGTGCTCAGTTCGCGTTTCAGCTCGACGCCACGATCCTGCGCCTGTTGTTCCTGCTGTGTTTCATCCAGGCCTAGCAGTGCTGCGAAACCGACGCTGGCAGAGCTGTCGGCCTGCTGCACGCCGAGTAGCGGCAACTTATCCAGCGCCTCTGCCTGTTGAGCAAGAGCCTTGAGTTCGCGTTCGACGTCGCCGAGCAGCTCACTACGACCCTGGCTGGTGAAGCGTTCGCGGGCGTGGGCCAGCCTAAGCAGGCGCGAACCGGCTTCCTGCAGTGGTTTGCGGTAGTCACCGGCGGCGGGGCTGCTGGCATCTGCGACGTACTGGGTCAGTTGTTCCAGCGCGGCGAGCATCTCGCGTTCGGCCTGCAACAGCAGCCCCTGCGGATCACCGGCCAGTTTGCCGGCCGCCAGCAGCTGATTGGCGCTGAAGTCGCGCAGTTGCTCAAGGCTTGGACGCAGCTCGGTGGTCAATTGTTGCGGCAGTTGTTCGAGGGCTTCGTCGAAGGCGTCGATGGCCTGGGTCGCGCTGCTGTGTTGCACCGCGTTGCCACCGGCCAGGTAGGCCTGAATGTTGTCGGCCACCTCGCGCTGGAACTGCTGGGACAGCGTCAGGTAGCGCTCCATCAGTTGCACCGGTTGCTGCAACGCGCGCTGCGACCACCAGAGCGTCGCCGCCAGCGCAACGCAGACGGTGACCAGCAGCAGGGTGTTTAGGTTGGTGAGCAGCTTGAGGCGCATGACGGGCTCGATCGACGACTGAACGATGCCCGCGAGCTTATTGCGGTTTGGTTACAGGCTGATGACGCTGTGAGATGCGTCACGTTCTGCGGGGCCGCCAGTACCTATCGGTTTGGCTGAGAGGCTGTCAGCCAGCTGTTCACCTGGCGTATGTCGGTATCGCTGAGTCGCCCACTCCAGCGATACAGGACTAACAAGCTGGTGATGTAGTGGTATTGCGACTGCAGTAGATCCCGTTTGGCGCGAAACTCCATCTCGATGCTGTTCAGGACATCTACGGCGTTCATTACCCCGTAGCTGAAGGCCTGCTCGGTCGCAGTGCGTGAGCGCTCGGCGGAGGCAAGGGCGAACTGCAAGGCTGTCACGCGATTCAGGCTGGCCTCAAGGTTGAGGTAAGCCGTGCGCGTCTCTCGTACTACCTGCCGGCGCAGGGCTTCGCGTTCGTGCTGAGTCGCATCGAGTTCCGCATGCAGTGAGGCAACCCTGGCTTGGGTCGAGCCACCACTGTAAAGGGGGATCTGCACGCCCAGGGATGCAACGTAGGTATCCGAGCGGGGCGTTGCAGTTCCTTCGTAGCCGATATCGCTGCGCTGAGCGCTGAGGTCCAATGCCAGGGTTGGTAGGTGTTCGGCCTTCGCTTCGCCCAGTGCAGCATGCGCCGCGTCCAGTGCCTGCTCCCTCGCCAGCAGGGCCGGATTGCTGCGCAAAGCGGTCTCGACCCAGAATTCCTGGCTTTGTTGCGGTGGGAGGAAGTCTGGCTGCGCGGCGAGCCGTTTCAGTGGCTGTTCCAGAGAGCGTCCGATCAGTTCGGCAATTGCTTCCCGGTCGATTTCGATCTGGTTGGCCGCTTCGATGGCCTGTGCTTTCAGTAGGTCCACGCGGGCCTTAAGCTCGAGCACATCCGTGACTCTGGCCATTTTCTTCGCAAACAGTGCTTCAGTCCGTACGTGGTTGCGTGCTGTTGCGTCCAGTTCCGCTTGAACCAGGCGTAACTCGTCCTCTGCCGCTAATACCGCAAAGTAGCGCTCGGCGAGGTCAATGCTCGCCTGTACGCGAGCTTCCTCGTATTCGAACGTACTCTGTCTGGTGAGGGCAGAGAACTTCTGGTAGCTGCGCCACGCCTGGGGTGCGTAGAGCAACTGGCTCAATCCGAGTGAATAGGCCTGGCCGTTGTAGTGGCTGCGGGCGAGGTCGTCCTCGCGCTGGCTGCGATTGACGCTGGCGCTGCCGCCGAGTTGCGGCAACAGGCGGCCCAGTGCTTCGCGTTGGCGCCCTTCGCTGCTTTTTTCAAGCGCCCCCGCCCTGAGTATCCTGGGGTCCGCGTTACGGGTTTCGATATACAGGTCCCATAGGTCGACGGGCGTGCTGGTGGCCATGGCGATGCTCGTGTGCGTCAGAACACAGAGCCCAAGGACCGATAGCTTGAATATTGAGGTGCGCACGCTTCAGTCCTCGATCAGTGAGCGGGCCAGTGCATCGCCGGCAGGCTGCATCAAGTAGTTGAGTAGCGTGCGTTCGCCCGTGTTGATCAGCACTTCCGCCGGCATGCCTGGCAGCAGGGTTAGCCCCCCGAGGGTCGTCCGGCCCTCTTCGGTCAGCTCGAGACGACCGAGGTAGTAAGGCATACCTGTGTCCGTATCGATCAAGCGATCGGCAGAGATATGTGTCAGTAGTCCTTCGATCACCGGGGTGGTGCTGCTCTTGAAGGCGCTGAAACGAATATCGGCATTGCGGCCTATGGCTACCCTGTCGATGTCAGTTGGCGCTATGCGTGCCTCGACGACGAGCTCCGCTTCAGCAGGCACTATGTCCAGCAATGGCGTGCCGGCGCCGATCACCCCGCCAACCGTGTGCACGCTCAGGCCTATCACCATCCCAGATTCCGGCGCCACGATCCGCGTCCTCTCGAGCCGGCTCTGGATGGCTGCGAGGCGCTCGCGCAGATCCCGCACGCGGGTATGGGTGTCGCCGAGCTGGCTGGCCACTTCGCTGTAAAAGGCCTTGGTCAGTTGCAGAATCTGCAGCCTCGTCTCGCTTATACGCAAACGTGCTTGGGCCATTGCCGATCGATGCTCGGCAATTTCGCTACGAAGGCGTGTCAAGCTGCGTTCTTGATCCCGCAGGCGCTGGATGTCGATGAAGCCTTCTGCGAGCAGTGCGCGCAGATCGGCAATCTCCTCGGCATAGGAACTGGCCAGTTCTTGCTTGCTGGAGACCATGGCTTGGAGGCCTTCGATCTGCGCCTCAAGCTGCACTATGTTTTTTTCAAAAATGCTTACTTCCCCGGACAAACTGCTGCGTCTGGTCTGGAAAATCTGCTCCTCGTTGGCCATCGCTTCCCGGATGCGGGGATCGCCGGGGGCGAAATCGGGCACTGGCAAGGCGCCGTCGTGAGTCTTCTGCTCGGCCTGCAGTCGGGATTCCTGGGCTAATAGCGCGATCAACTGGCTGCGCACCATCTCGAACTCTGCACGGAGCTGGCTGTCGTCTAGCTCCAGAAGAACGTCGCCGACCTGGACCGGGTCGCCATCACGCACATGCAAGGCATGGACGATGCCTCCCTCCAAATGCTGCACGGTCTTGCGATAACTCTTGACCGTAACCACCCCGGGGGCGAGCGCGGCGCCATCCAGTGGTGCCAGAGTGGCCCAGCCGCCGAACAGGCCAAAAGTTACGAAGAGAATGCCATAGCCCAGGCGCCGGATCGGCTTATCGTCGATGGGCAATGGGGGGAGGGTGTGGCTAGGGGTCATGGGACTATTCATGTCGGCTGCTGAGGGTCGGCGAGCCGAGGGCCGCTGATGCCGGGCTCTGGCTTACTCTGCAGCTGTTTGAGCACTTTGTCGCGGGGGCCGCATAGGGGCATTTCGCCGGCGTTCATCACGATCAGGCTGTCGAGCTGCGCCAGCACATTGGGGCGGTGGGTGATGACGAAGAGGGTGCTACCGCGCTGCTTCATGCTTTGCAGTGCCTGAGCAAGCATCTTTTCCCCTGCCTCGTCGAGGTTCGAGTTCGGCTCGTCGAGGATCAGCACCCTGGGATTTCCATATAGTGCCCGGGCCAGCCCGATACGCTGGCGCTGTCCGCCAGAAAGACCGCCGCCATTTGCGCCGATGCGGGTGTCATAGCCTTGCGGTAGTTGCAGGATGAGCTCGTGCACTCCTGCCAGTCGTGCCGCCTCCACGACGGCCTCGGCATCCAGCTCGCCCAGCCGGGCGATGTTGTCACCAATGCTGCCCTCGAACAGCTCGATGTCCTGCGGTAGATAGCCAAGGTGACGGCCCAGTTCCTCGCGGCGCCATTGGCTAACGTCTGCGCCATCCAGGCGAACATGCCCTTCCAGTGCTGGCCAGATACCGAGTAGTGCGCGCGCCAGGGTCGACTTGCCCGAGCCGCTCGGACCTATGATGCCGACCGCGGTGCCCGGTGTGACCTGAAAGTTGATATTCCTGATGACCGGCCGGGAGCTGCCCGGGGCACCAGCGTGAAGGTTTTCTACGGCAATGCTGCCCAGTGGACTGGGAAGCGGCATGGGCTCGGGCTCCTGCGCTACCTTGGCCAGCAGCTCATGCAGGCGCGCGTACTGCGAGCGGGCGCCGATAAAGCCCTTCCAGGCGCCAATCATCTGATCGATGGGGGCTAGGGCCCGACCTAGAAGGATTGAGCCGGCGATCATCAGGCCCGCGCTGATCTCATGGTTGATCGCCAGGTATGCGCCAAGGCCTAGGATCAGCGATTGCACCAATTGGCGGAAGGTTTTCGACAGAGAGCTGATCGCGCCGGCACGATCGCTGGCGCTGCTCTGTAGAAGCAGAACCTTGTGCACCTGCTGTAGCCAGCGCTGGCGGAGGTTGGGCAGCATGCCCATGGCCGCGATGACCTCTGCATTGTTAAGGCTCTTGCCGGTAAGGTCGGTGGCGAGCAACTGTTCGCGATTTGCCTGCTGCAGGGGAGCCTGGGTCAGGCGTTCGTTGAGCATGGCCAGGGCAATCAGCAGCAGTGAGCTGACCAGCCCCAGCCAGCCGAACCAGGGATGGAAGATAAACATCACGGCGAGATAGATTGGCAGCCAGGGTGCGTCGAAGAAGGCGAAAAGACCATTGCCGGTGAGAAACTGGCGCAGGCCATTGAGGTCGCTGAGCGGCTGGGTGGTGGCCTTCACGCCGCCCGAGTCCAGTGCCAGCTTGAAGCCTGCGTCGTGGAGGCGGGCGCCCAGATCGTTTTCCAGGCGGGTACTCACGCGCACCATGATACGTGAGCGCACCCACTCCAAGGCGCCCAGGCTGATCATCAGAAACAGCATGATCAGGGTCAGCATCAGCAGCGTGGCTTCGCTACCACTACCCACTGCGCGGTCGTAGACCTGCAGCATGTAGAAGGAGGGCACCAGCATCAACAGGTTGATGAAGAGGCTGAACAGCGCCACCGCGAAAAAGCTCGTACGACAGGCGAGCAGGGTGCGTTCAAGGTCGGTTTGCGATAACCGCAGCATGGTGGGAGTCCGGAGCGTCGAGGGGGCGGCGAAGAACTTGGTGGCGGGTTGGTCGGCGGCCGGGCAGTTTGCCACCTTTGTCGCGCCGGCTCCATCGGGGATGGAGCCGGCGGTTGGTTAGGTTCTAGACGATGAAGTCATCCACGCTTAGTGCGCTTACACCGACCAGTTTGATGGAAAAGTCAGCGTCGAGGTTGCCACTGCTGTTGCCGTAGAGGATCAGGTCACTGCCGTCATGCGCGGCCCAGAGCTGCTTGGTGCCAGTGATAACGCCATCTTCCTTGAAGCTCCAGCCCTTGAGCGCGCTGAAGTCGAGCTTGTCCACTCCTGCCTCATTGAAACCATGAATCACATCCTGCTTGCCTTCGCCGATGCCGAGATCCTTGAGTGAGGTGAAGCGGAAGGTGTCGTCGCCTGCGCCGCCATGCATGATGTCCGCTCCGGCGCCTCCGATCAGCACGTTTTTTCCGCCCTCACCAGCATAGAGAGTGTCGTCACCGGCACCGCCGCTGAGGATGTTGTCGCCAGCGTTGCCCCGGATCACGTTGTTCAGCGCGTTGCCGGTCAGGTTGAGCCAGAGGTCTTGAGTGTCACTGGCGTCAAGGTTTTCCAGGTTAGCGCCGAGGATCAGGGTGGTGGCTTTGCTGGCGTCCGCCATTTTGTCCAGGACATCCTGGCTGACCCGTAGTTGCAGGGTGTCCTCGCCTTCACCTTTCTTCTCGACGATGCTGTCTTCGAGGGCGACCGTGGCCTTGGTACCTGTGCCCTTGACGATCAGGTCGACGATATAGGTATCGTCGCCCTTGCCGCCGATCATTCTGTCGACACCGCCTTTGCCGTCGAGGACGTTGTTGCCGGAATTGCCGGTGATGACGTTTTTCAGCCCGTTTCCGGTGCCGTCGAGATGGTCGCTGCCCTCGAGAATCAGGTTCTCGACGTGGTCGGTGAGTTCGTAGCTGACATGGGCCTTGACCGTATCGGTGCCTTCCTTGTCTTTTTCCTCCACGATGTCACCGATGTTTCTGACGATATAGGTGTCGTTGCCCTTGCCTCCAATCAGGGTATCGATACCAGCGCCGCCGTCGAGGATATTGTTGCCGTCGTTGCCCCGCAGGATGTTATTGAGTGCGTTGCCCGTGCCGTTTAGGGCAGCCCTGCCAGTCAGGATAAGCTCTTCAAGATTTGCACCGAGAGTGAAGTGAACGGAGGAGATGACCGTGTCCCAGCCTTCGCCGGCGTTTTCGTGCACCTGAGCATCCCTGTGAGTCACATGGTAGGTGTCGTTACCCTTGCCGCCGCGAAGGATGCTGGCGGTCTTGCCGGCATCGAGAACGTTATTGGCATCGTTGCCGATTATCTCGAACAGGCCGCTGCTGGCGATCTGTACGTTTTCCACTTCAAGCAGGTTAACCGCGCTCAGGTCGATCACTGCCGGAGCGGAGTTGCTGCTACCTTTGAAGGTGATACGCAGGGTGTCGTTGCCAGCGTCATGGTAGGTGTTCTCGTGATCCCGGTTGATCCACTCCAATTCGCGGATGTCATCAAGGACATAGAGGTCGTCGCCGTCCCCACCGACCATGATGTCGAGACCCTTGCCGCCGTCAAGCAGATCGTTTCCGGCACCACCATATAGTTGATCGTCGCCAGCCAGGCCGAATAGTTGGTCATCGCCGTCGCCACCATAAAGTTCGTCTGAGCCCGCATTGCCGGTGATCTTGTCATTGCCAGCGCCACCGAAGAGCCAGTTATGACGCTTGTCGGTGCCGGTAATGACGTCGTCGCCGCTCAGCAGGGCCATTAGCAGGTCAACCTGAGAAATAGTCCGGTATGAGAGGTAATCAGCTAGCTCGTCCAAGGTGGTTTGGGCCATGGCGCTAGCCTGATAGGAACCGGAGTTGCTCATGCCGTCGGCATAGAGGCTCTGGCCATTGAACTTGAGGCTGTCCAGCTTGCTGCCGGGCTTGAACGTGCCAGTCAGGGCGTCGTAGGTCAGCCCTAGCTGGCTGCTCAAGGAGAGGCTGTAGGAGTAAGAAGAAGTGGTCTGGGTCGCTCCGCTCTTTTCGGTCAGTTTCTCGTTATGGGTTTTGTTGTAGGTGTTGATGGTGAGCGTCTGCAGGGCACCAGTGGATTGGTAGTTGGCCTGCCCCACGAAATTAATCGTGTCCGAAAAAGTCTGACTGCCGTTTATCGAGGTTTCGCTGTTGGAATAGCTCGCTTTGGCTTTCGTGATGGACAGGCTCTTGTCGCTGCCATAGCCCCGGGCAAGGGCAATGTCTGCGTTGGCGTTGTTCTTGATGGTGGTCTGGGACAATGGCTGCCCGGCGATATTCTTCGTCGCGTAGTTGTCGTTCAGGGAAAGCTTGTTGTAGCTGGATGAGTGATTACTGTCGGTCAGCTTGATCTCACGGGAGCCGTTGACCCAGCCGATATGTTTTTTATTCTCGTCCAGCAGTTTCGTAGTGTCGTAGCGATAGAGCACTTTCGCCGAGAGGTTTGCAGGCGTTCCCACGAATGGGTTGTAGTCGTCAAATCTGGCCCAGGAAACCTTGCGGGTCTCTAACTGATAGGCTTGGAGGGCAAGGGCGCCCGTGATGCCGTCTACATAGCCGTTATTGGCGTTGCCATTGAAGCTGTAGTTCAGGGCATCGATGATGTTGGTAAGCAGTGCGAAATTGTCGTTGGTCTTGATTATTGCCATCTGAGAACATTCTTCCTTGAATTAAATATGTCGGCATGAAGGGCTCCGACGTGGGCCCTGCCTTCGGGCATGCCTGTGTCAGATGTTGGCGCTAGACAAGCAGGGCGAGCCTCAGTACCTGGCAAACAGTCCGCTGTTTTCGATGCTTCACGAATCCAGTGGCGTAACGCTTCGCTATGGCTGCATGGCCGCCGAATGTAGGACCGCGCAGAAGACCGAAGCCGGGTACGGCTAGTTGTGATGCGCCGGATTTTATAATTCTGCTTATGGTGTGAAAAGGTGGGTTAGCGCATTGTGCGATCCCCGTACAGCTCCACCCGGTTACGACCACCGTGCTTGGCCTTGTACAGCGCCTCGTCGGCGCGCTTGGACAGTGCGTTGCCATCCAGGCCCGGTTGCAGCATGGCGATGCCGCAGCTGAAAGTGCAGGACAGGTCCTGCGGCTGGGCCGGGTAGTGGATTTCGGCGAAGCGCTGGCGAATCTCTTCCAGCACCTTGAGCGCTGATTGCTCATCGGTATCGGGCAGCACCACGGCAAATTCCTCGCCGCCGTAACGACCGATGTGGTCGGTCTTGCGCAGGCGCTGCTTGAGGAACAGCGCCAGGCTCTTGATCACGCGGTCGCCCATGGGGTGGCCATAGGTGTCGTTGACCTTCTTGAAGTGGTCGATGTCGAGCATGGCGAAGGCCAGCGGCTGCTCGTCGCGACGGGCGCGAAAGCAGGCGTCTTCGAGCAGCTGCAGGGTATGGGTGTGGTTGTACAGGCCGGTCAGGCTGTCACGCACCATGCGCGCCTTGAGGTTGCGTGCACGGGCCGCGCGGTTGCGCACGGTGGCGATCAGATGGCGTGGCTTGATCGGTTTGGTGAGGAAGTCGTCGCCGCCCTCGCTCATGGCGTCGAGCTGCTTGTCCAGGTCGTCCTCGGCCGACAGATAGATGATCGGTACGCTGACGTAACGGTCGTTGTGGCGGATCACCTTGGCCAGTTCGGTGCCGTTGCAGTCGGGCATGTACATGTCGAGGATGATCAGGTCTGGCTGGAATTCGGCCAGCGCGTCCATCGCCTGAATCGGCTCGGTCAGGGTGTGGGTGAGAATGCCGGCGCTGTTGAGCACGCGCTCGGTATGGGTCGCCTGGGCCTTTGAGTCGTCGACGATCAGCACCTTGTACGGGTCGTACTGCGAGACGTGGGTCAGTACCTCGATACGTTCGAGCAGGCTGGAGGCGTCCAGCGAACCGGTGAAGAACTCCTGCCCACCGGCGCGCACTGCGGCCAGGCGCGTTGGCGTGTCGGTATCGCAGTGGCTGAAGAACAGCAGCGGAATCTTCTGCTCCAGACCCTCTTGCACCGAGTTGGCAAGTTCCAGACCGGCGCCGGCGAAATCGACGTCCATGACGATGGCAGCCGGGTGGCGCTCGCTGATGGCGGCGCGGAAGGCGAGCTCATCACTCAGGGCCTGCGCCGCCAGGCCGAAGAAATCCAGTTGCTGGGCCAGACGCTCGGCGCGCTGGGCATCCTGCAGGGCCAGGTACACCGGTTTGCGCAGTGGTGGCAGGAAGGTCTGTTCGAAGGCATCGCTATGACGCAGACCGGTTCTCGACAAGCGCTGCATGGCCTGATTGAGGCGGGCGATCAACGTGCTGTTGAGGCGACCGCGATTTTCCACCACTTCATCGAGGCTGACGCCAATGCTTTGCGCCAGCTGCGCGTGCTCGATCTGCTCGAAGCGCTCGGCGTAACGCAGCAGGCGCAGGTTGGCCTCGGTCAGCTCAGCCATGCCGGCATCGTTCCATTCGCTGCGTTGCAGGCGCTGCCAGACTTCCAGCACCTGGCGTGCCTGGTGAATCACGCGCTGGGCGAAATGGTGCTTGAGGCGATCTCGACTGGGATCCGGGTGCTCGGTCATGGGCCGACTTCTATAGGTGGTTAAGTCAGTGGTGGCTTGATGCTATCACTTGCTGGAGGCGCTGACATTGCCGTCGATCAATTGGCGTCGGTATTTCTGTCGAATAAGCGACAGAAATGTAGTTTTCCCTTACCAGCGGTAAGTTTGCCCCTCTGCCCTGCGTTTTGCTGTGGGCTTGCCTTATAGTGCGTAGCAGGTCGCAACCCGTTGGTCGGGTTGTGGTCGAACACTCGAATTCGCTTGAAAAGGACACTGCCATGCTGGACTGGAAGAATCGCGCGACGAACTCGCAAGACGGCGCCGCCAAGACCTCAGGGGGCGGTCGCAGTGGCGGCAGCCTGATTGCCCGAGCTCTGGGCGGCCTGATCGGTGTCTATCTGCTGATCGCCTTGGTGGTCGGTTGGTACTGGAGTCAGGAACCGTCTGCCTTCCAGGTCCAGCAGCATGCGCAGAATTCGGCGCAGCAGGCGCAACGGCAGATGGTCACCGGTTACACCTCGGTGGAAACCCTCAAGCAGGTCGCCAGCACGCTGCTCGACAAGCCGGGCGGCTATCTGTCCAACGATCTTGCGCCACCCGGTCTGTGGCTGGACAACATGCCGAGCTGGGAATACGGCGTGCTGGTGCAGGTACGCGATTTCTCGCGTGCGCTGCGCAAGGACTTCGCCCGTTCGCAGTCGCAGTCCACCGAGGACCCGGACCTGGCCAAGGCCGAGCCGCGTTTTCACTTCGACAACAAGAGCTGGGCGTTGCCGGCGTCCGAGTCCGAGTATCGCGAGGGCATCAAGTCGCTGGACCGCTACCTCGCTCGTCTGGCCGACCCGGCGCAGAGAAACGCGCAGTTCTATGCGCGTGCCGACAACCTCAACAACTGGCTGGGTGATGCCGGCACACGTCTTGGCTCGCTGTCCCAGCGGCTGTCCGCCAGCGTGGGTCAGGTGCGCCTGAACGAGAAACTGCAGGTGGGCAGCGATGCCGAAGAGTCCGGGCTGATTGGTGAAGGCGGCGTTTACGAGACGCCCTGGCTGCAGATCGATAACGTGTTCTACGAGGCTCGCGGCCAGGCCTGGGCGCTGGCTCATCTGCTACGCGCCATCGAGGTGGACTTCGCCGACGTGCTGGCGAAAAAGAACGCCACCGTCAGTGTGCGCCAGATCATTCGTGAGCTGGAGGCCGCGCAGGCCACCCTGTGGAGCCCGATGATCCTCAACGGCAGCGGTTACGGTGTTCTGGCCAACCACTCGTTGGTGATGGCCAACTACATCTCCCGCGCCAATGCCGGCATGATCGATCTGCGTCAGTTGCTGAGCCAGGGTTGATGGTCGCCATTTCGGCAGCGGAGGCGGCGCATCGTGCTGCCTCCGACCGCGAGCGGGTGGCCTGGGTTGACGAACACGATCGGCCACTGGGTGGTGTTTCCCGGGCCGAAATGCGCGAGCGCCGGCTGATCGGGCGTGGCACCTACATTCTCCTGTTCAACACGGCCGGTCTGCTGTGTGTGCATCGGCGCACCCTGAGCAAGGCGCTATATCCCGGTTACTGGGACGTGGCGGCCGGCGGCATGGTGCTCGAAGGCGAGGACTACCGCCTCTCCGCTGAGCGTGAATTGGCCGAGGAACTGGGCATCGTCGATGCCGACCTGGTCGAGCATGCGCACTTTCTCTATGACGCTCCGGAAAGTCGCCTGTGGTGCATGGCCTATTCGGCGGTATCCGATGCGCCGCTGGTGTTGCAGCCGGAAGAAGTACTGGAAGCGCGCTTTATCAGCGTCGAGCAGGCGCTGGAAGAAACCCATCGTCTGTCCTATTGCCCCGATTCGCTGGCGGCGCTGGAGCGCTACATAAACAGGCCGCTTGCGGCTAGCTGATGTCCCTCTCTCATTTATGGGAGACGACTGCATGGATGCAGGAGGTAGGGCGACGCAGGATGCCCAAGCCGAGGGGGCCCGAAGGGCGGGAGAGGGTGTTTGTGTCGGCACTTGTATTTCGTCGAGCTTGGCTCGTAGGGTGCGCCTTCACCTCGAACAGGGGGCCTTGGTGCGCACGGCGCACCCAGCGGCGTCGCGGATTTCGAGCGTGCCGTGCGCGATGGCGAACGGCGTCGCCAAAGTGCCGCACAATGACGCAAATTTGGTCTTAGCAAGCCCGGCCTTTGCCGTTACACTGCGCGGCCTTTTCGGCGGACGTCTGTCCGCTTGCGCTGCCCCTGCCTGAGTGGGGCTTCGCGGCTGAACCCGTTCAGCCAGTCGCTATCCTGACCCCTACGAGGACAAGCCGGTGGTCAAGAAAGCCTCTTCATTCTCCGCCCTGAGCGGTCTCGTCTATTCCACCGATGGCGGTCGCCATTGCCCGGATTGCAACCAGGCGGTGGATGCCTGCATCTGCAAACAGACACGCATTCCCGATGGCGACGGTATTGCCCGTGTGCGCCGTGAGACCAAGGGCCGTGGCGGCAAGACCGTCACCACCGTCAGCGGCGTGCCGCTGGCCGAGGAGCCGCTCAAGGAGCTGGCCAGCGCCTTGAAGAAACGCAGCGGCACCGGCGGCGCACTCAAGGACGGGGTGATCGAGATTCAGGGTGATCACGTCGATCTGCTGTTGGCCGAGCTGAGCAAACGCGGGTTTACCGCGAAGAAGTCCGGCGGCTGATAAGCCCTTTTCTAAACTTCGATGACGTTAGTACGGTCAACCGCCGAGCAAACGTCATCTTGCTTTCATAATTTCTAAACTGGCCGCCAGCAAGGTCAGGCTTTTCTCATGGGAGAACCCGATGTCCGCACGACGCACCCGCAAAGACGACGGCAGCCAATGGACCGTAGCCGATAGCCGTAGTGTCTATGGCATTCGCCATTGGGGCGCCGGTTACTTTTCGATCAACGATGCCGGACGTATCGAAGTGCGTCCCAATGGGCCGGACAGCCAGCCCATCGATCTTTATCAGCAGGTCGACGAGCTGCGTCAGAGCGGCCTGTCGCTGCCGCTGCTGGTGCGTTTCCCGGACATTCTGCAAGATCGCGTGCGCCGCCTGACCGGTGCCTTCGACGCCAGTATCGAGCGCCTGGAGTACCAGAGCCGTTACACCGCGCTGTACCCGATCAAGGTCAACCAGCAGGAAGCGGTGATCGAGAACATCATCGCCACGCAGAACGTCTCCATCGGCCTCGAAGCCGGCTCCAAGCCCGAGCTGCTGGCCGTGCTGGCGCTGGCGCCGAAGGGCGGCACCATCGTCTGCAACGGTTACAAGGACCGCGAGTTCATCCGCCTGGCGCTGATGGGGCAGAAGCTCGGCCACAACGTGTTCATCGTCATCGAGAAAGAGTCGGAAGTCGCCCTGGTGATCGAGGAGGCCGCTGACCTCAAGGTCGCGCCGCAGATCGGCCTGCGCGTGCGCCTGTCCTCGCTGGCATCTTCCAAGTGGGCCGACACCGGTGGCGAGAAGTCCAAGTTCGGTCTGTCCGCAGCGCAGATCCTGCAGGTGGTGGAGCGCTTCCGCGCTGCCGGGCTGGATCAGGGCATCCGCCTGCTGCACTTTCACATGGGTTCGCAGATCGCCAACATCGCCGACTACCGCAAGGGCTTCCGCGAGGCCATCCGCTACTACGGCGAGCTTCGCGCCATGGGCCTGCCGGTCGATCATATCGACGTCGGCGGTGGCCTCGGTGTGGACTACGACGGTACCCATTCGCGCAATGCCAGCTCGATCAACTACGACATGCAGGACTACGCCGATGCCGTGGTCGACATGCTCAAGGAGTTCTGCGACCGCCAGGAAATCCCCCATCCGCACATCTTCTCCGAGAGCGGCCGGGCGATGACCGCGCACCATGCCGTGCTGCTGGTGCAGGTCACCGACGTCGAGCGGCACAACGACAAGGTGCCGGAGATCGACGCCAGCGTCGAGCAGCCGGAAGTGTTGCAGGTGCTGATCGAACTACTGGAAGACAGCGACCCGGAAATGGTCGCCGAGACCTACTGGCGCGCCACCCACTACATCGAGGAAGTGGCTGCGCAGTATTCGGCTGGCAAGCTCAGCCTGGCGCAGAAGGCGCTGGCCGAGCAGTGTTACTTCGCCATCTGCCGTCGCCTGCACAACCAGCTCAAGGCGCGTCAGCGCTCGCACCGTGCGGTGCTCGACGAGCTCAACGACAAGCTGGCCGACAAGTACATCTGCAACTTCTCGGTATTCCAGAGCCTGCCGGACACCTGGGCCATCGGCCAGATTCTGCCCATCCTGCCGCTGTCACGCCTGGACGAAGAGCCGCTGCGCCGCGCCGTGCTGCAGGACCTGACCTGCGACTCCGACGGCAAGATCCGTCAGTACGTCGACGAGCAGTCGATCGAGACCAGCCTGCCGGTACACGAGATCCGCGAGGGTGAGGACTATGTGCTGGGCATCTTCCTGGTCGGCGCCTATCAGGAAATCCTTGGCGATATGCACAACCTGTTCGGCGATACCGACTCGGTGAACATCTACCAGGGCGCCGATGGCAGCGTGGTGCATGCCGGCATCGAGACCCACGACACCATCGAGGACATGCTGCGCTACGTGCACCTGTCGCCGGAAGAGCTGATGACCCACTACCGCGACAAGGTGGCCAGCGCCAAGATCAGCGCCCGCGAGCGTACGCAGTTCCTCGATGCCTTGCGCCTGGGACTGACCCGCTCGTCCTACCTGGCGTCGTAAACCGCCTGCGGCAACTCCGGTAGCCCGGATGCAATCCGGGGATGGTGCAACGTCGGACATCGTTCCCGGATTGCATCCGGGCTACGGTGCTGCTCTGTGGGAGGCGCTTCAGCGGCGATGCTTTGCGTCTCTCGGTTCAGCCAATGACGCCATAACCGCGCGCCATCAGCGTCGCCAGCAGCGGTATCACCAGCAACAGCAGCAGTTCGATGCGGATGCTCCAGGTCACCAGGCGTACCTGCCGAGCGCTGGGCGCGGGCACCTGACCTGCCTTCACGGTTTTGCGCCATTTGATGAACACCACCGTGGGCAGGATCGACAGCAGGCCAACCAGGATGAACAGCCCTAACTTCGCATGGAACAGGCTGTTGCCCATGTAATAGGTGGCGCCCTTGCCGAACCACAGCACGCGGGCGACACCGGTGGCCAGCACTAGACCGGCACAGATGCCGTAGACCAGGTCGGTGATCATCAGGCTGCGCGCACGGGACAGATCCAGCGGCGCCTTGAACAGCACGTGTTCGATGCTGAGCAGGGCGAACAGGGCGAAGATCGCCAGAAAATGCAGATAGGCGACGAGTGCGGCGGCCATCGAGTGCTCCTTGCGGGTTATTTATCGGTTGCGGCGAATTCGCAGCGATTGCGACCGCCGCGCTTGGCCCGGTACAGCGCCTGGTCGGCCCGTTCCAGGGCGTCGGCGGCGGTTTCGCCGGGCGCCAGCAGGGCGCAGCCGACGCTGGCGGTCTGGCTCAACTGGGCGCCGTCCAGCTCCATGGCCGGCTCGGCGATGGCCAGGCGCATGCGTTCGGCGATCTGCAGCAGTTCGGTGCTGTCGTGTACCAGGGCGAGAATCACGAATTCTTCGCCGCCGTTGCGGGCGACCACATCCTGCGGGCGCACCGCCGCGCTCAGGCGTCGTGCGCTCTGCCACAGCACCTGATCACCAGCGGCGTGGCCATGGCGGTCATTGACCTGCTTGAAGTGGTCGAGGTCGCAGAACAGCAGGCCCAGGCGCAGGCCGGTGCGTTCGGCCGCGGCCTGCTGCTGGGGCAGAAAGTGCAGCAGGCCGGCGCGATTCCACAGCTGGGTCAGCGCGTCGAGCATGGCCTTGCGCTGCGCGCGACTCAGTGCTGCGCGCAGCTGTTCGGCCTGGCGCGAGCTGTGGCGCAGGCGCAGATAGCCCTCCACCAGTTGTGCCATGTCGCGCAGCTGGCGCCGCTCGCAGACATCTAAGCCGCGCGGCTGCGGGTCGATCAGGCACAGGGTGCCGAGGGTCTGGCCGTCTTCGTCATGCAGCGGCTGGCCGGCGTAGAAGCGGATAAAAGGCGATTGCAGCACCACCGGGTTGTCGGCGAAGCGAAAGTCCAGGTGGGTGTCCTCGATCACCAGGGCGTCGTCTTGCAGGATGGCGTGGGCGCAGAAGGAGATGCACCTTGGGGTCTCGGCGAGTTCCAGGCCCTGGCGGATCATGAACCACTGCCGGTCGTTGTCGATCAGGCTGATCAGCACCGTCCTCACCGCGAACAGTTCACGGGCGATACGGGTCAGTGTGTCCAGGTAGGGATCGGCCGGGGTGTCGAGCAGGTCCTGGCGCTCCAGGGCCTGTTGACGTTGTACTTCGTTGTGCGGCAGCTCAGCGCTGAGCATGGGCGGTCTCTCCTGCTGGCAGTGGGGGGAACCATTGGTCGCGACGACTCAAGTGCCAAGCATAGCCAGCCAGCACTAGGCTCCGTAGCCCCATGAAGGCGAGAAAGGCCAGCCACAAGCCGTGGTTGCCCAGCGCCTGCAGAGCCCAGCCCAGCGGCAGGGCCAGCGCCAGGGCAATCAGCATGGCGTCGCGCATTTCTCGGGCTCGGGTGGCACCGATGAACAGACCGTCGAGCAGGTAGCTCCACACCGCTAGCAGCGGCAACAGCGCGAGGTAGGGTAGGAAGTTTAGCGCTAGTTCGCGCACTTCGGAGATATTGGTGAGCATGCCGACGAACCAGTGCCCGCCGAAAAGGAAGAACAGGGCGAAGCCGGCGCTGGCCAGCAGCGACCAGGCACCGGCCACCAGCAGCGAACGGCGCAGCGCAGCGCGATCACGCGCGCCCAGCGCGTGGCCGCAAAGGGCCTCGACGGCATGTGCCAGGCCGTCGAGGGCGTAGGCGGTCAGCGTCAGGCCATTGAGCAGCAGCGCGTTGGCCGCCACCGTGGCATCGCCGAGGCGCGTGCCTTTCACGGTGATCAGGAAGAACACCAACTGTAGCGCCAGGGTGCGGATGAAGATATCGCGGTTGACCGCCAGCAACGGACGCCAGTTGCTCCAGCGTTTCAGCGCGCTACTGTCGAGGCGGCCAGGATAGTGTGCGAGTGCACCGCGGGCCAGCCACAGGCCGAGCAGGGCGCCACTCCATTCGGCTATCACCGAGGCCCAGGCCGCGCCGGCTACACCCCATTCGAGACCGAGCACGAACAGCAGGTCGAGCGCCACGTTGATCAGGTTGGCCGTCAGTAGGATGGCCAGCGGACCACGGGCGCTCTGCGTGCCCAGCAGCCAGCCGATCAGGGCATAGGTCGCCAGGCTGGCGGGCAGGCCGAGCAGACGGATCTGGAAATACTGGCGCGCCAGTTGATCCAGTTCGGCCGAGGGTTGCATCAGACTCAGTGCGGCATTACTGAAGGGCAAAGCCAGCAGGCCCAGGAGCAAGGCCAGGAGTACACCCAGGCCGAGCCCCTGCACCAGTACCTGACGCAGGGCGCTGCCATCCCCGCGGCCTGCAGCCTGGGCGGCGAAACCGGTGCTGCCCATGCGCAGGAAGCCCATGGCCCAGGTCAGCAGGGTGTAGAGGCTGCCGCCCACCGCCACGGCAGCCAACTGGTGGGCATGCGGCAAGTGGCCGACCACGGCGGTGTCGACCAGCGCCACCAGCGGCACCGAGAGGTTGGAGAGAATCATCGGCGCCGCCAGTGCCCAGACCTTGCGCTGGGTCGGGGTGTGGCGCCAGGCATCGAGCAGGGCGGACATGGGCGGCTCCGGCAAAGCGCCGATTATAGGCACAGCACCGGGGTGGTCGCACATCGCCTCAGGACTGTGAGTGGCTTGGCGAATTCGTCTGCACGGCTCGTCGTTGGCAGGGCGCCTCGGCTATAGTTGATAGTCTCTGCGCCCCCTGATTCCGGAGCCCGCAATGCCGAACAAAGGACTGCTTCTGGCCTTGGTGCTGACCCTGCTCAGCGCCTGTGATTCTTCTGAACCCCCTGCCACGGTGACCCCCGCTGCCCCTGCTGCGCAACAGCCACCGGCGCCCAAGCCAGCGGTCGACCGCGACGCGCTGGCCAAGCGCTACGCCGGGCGCGAGCTGGAGGTGGTCGACGTCTCCGAGGTGCAGCTCGACGGCGCCAGTGCGCTGTCGGTGACCTTCTCCATCCCGCTGGACCCCGACCAGCCCTTCGCCGAGCGCCTGCACCTGGTCGACAGTACTGCCGGCAAGGTCGACGGCGCCTGGGAACTGACCGACAACCTCAGCGAGTTGCGCCTGCGCCACCTGGAGCCGCAGCGCAAACTGGTGCTGACCATCGATGCTGGCCTGACGTCGATCAATGGCGGCAAGCTCGCCAAAGAGCATGTCAGCCGTTTCGAAACCCGCGACCTGCAGGCCAGCGTCGGTTTCGCCAGCCGCGGTTCGCTGCTGCCGACCCGCCTGGCCGAAGGCCTGCCGGTCATCGCGCTGAACGTCGACAAGGTCAACGTCGAGTTCTTCCGCATCAAGCCCGAGGCGCTGCCGCGTTTCCTGTCCCGCTGGGGCCGGGCCAGCAACCTGGATACCTGGGAGGCGCGCGAACTGCTGCCGATGGCCGATCTGGTCTATGGCGGGCGCTTCGACCTCAACCCGGCGCGCAACACCCGTGAAACCTTGCTGCTGCCCATCGCCGGCCTGGATCCGTTCAAGCAGCCGGGCGTGTACCTGGCGGTGATGCGTGAGGCCGGCAGCTACAGCTACTCGCAGCCGGCGACGCTGTTCTCCCTGAGTGATATCGGCCTGTCCGCGCATCGTTATCGCGACCGTCTCGACGTGTTCACCCAGGCGCTGGAAGGTGGCAAGGCGCAGTCCGGCGTGCAGCTCGAGCTGCTCGATGGTGAAGGCGCGCTGCTGGCTGAAGGCAAGACCGATTCGGCTGGCCATGCACAGCTGCCGTTGCCTGCCAAGGCCCAGGTGCTGCTGGCCAAACAGGACGAGCAGACCAGCCTGCTGCGCCTGAACACGCCGGCGCTGGACCTGGCCGAGTTCGATATCACCGGCCCGAAAGCGCACGCCCTGCAGTTCTTTGTGTTCGGCCCGCGCGATCTGTATCGCCCCGGCGAGACGGTGCTGCTAAACGGCCTGTTGCGTGATGCCGACGGCAGCCCGGTCAAGGCCCAGCCGGTCAGCGTCGAGGTGCGCCGCCCGGATGAGCAGATCAGCCGCAAGTTCGTCTGGAATGCTGGCGATGACGGCCTCTATCAATACCAGCTGCCGCTCGCCGAAGAGGCCCCGACCGGCCGCTGGCAGCTATTGCTCGACCTGGGCGACGGCAACCCGCAGCTGTACGAATTTCTCGTCGAGGATTTCCTGCCCGAGCGCATGGCCCTGGAGCTCAAGGGCCAGGACCAGCCCTACGCGCCGGGCGACAGCGCCGAGTTCGCGGTGACCGGACGCTACCTCTATGGTGCGCCGGCCGCTGGCAATCGTCTGACCGGGCAGCTCTACGTGCGCCCGTTGCGTGAGGCGGTGGCGAGCCTGCCGGGCTATCAGTTCGGCGACATCACCGAGGCCGATCTGAGTCAGGACCAGGAGCTCGACGAAATCAATCTCGACGACCAGGGTCGTGCCGTGCTGCGCCCGGAAAACCGCTGGGGCGACGCCAAGTCGCCGCTGCGTTTGATCCTCCAGGCCAGCCTGCAGGAGTCCGGCGGCCGTCCGATTACCCGCCGCATCATTCAGCCGGTATGGCCCGCCGAGCGTCTGCCGGGTGTGCGCGGGCTGTTCGACGGCGAGGAGGTCGATGCCGACAGCCTGGCCGAATTCGAGATACTGGTGGCCGACGCCGCCGGCAACAAGCTGGCGGCCGACAGCCTCAACGTGCGCCTGGTGCGTGAGCGTCGCGACTACTTCTGGAGCTTCTCTGACGGTGAAGGCTGGCGTCACAACTACAACGAGAAATTCCTGACCCTCAGCGACGAGCCGCTGAAGGTCGCCGCGGGCGGCACCGCCAAGGTCAGCTTCCCGGTGGAGTGGGGCCCGTACCGAGTCGAGGTGGTGGACGGCCAGACCGGCCTGGTCAGCAGCCTGCGTTTCTGGGCCGGCTACCGCTGGCAGGACAACGCCGACGGCGGCGCGGTGCGCCCGGACCAGGTCAAGCTGGCGCTGGACAAGCCTGCCTACGCCGCGGGCGACGTGGCCAAGATCACCGTCACCCCGCCGGCTGCCGGCAACGGCTACCTGCTGGTCGAGTCCAGCGACGGTCCGCTGTGGTGGCAGGAAATCAGCGTGCCGGCTGAAGGCCAGACCTTCGAACTGCCCATCGACGAAAAATGGGCGCGTCACGACCTCTACCTCAGTGCTCTGGTGATTCGCCCTGGCGAGCGCAAGGCGCAGGTCACGCCGAAGCGTGCCGTCGGCCTGCTGCACCTGCCACTGGAGCGCGCTCCGCGCAAGCTGGCGCTGAGCCTGGAAGCGCCGGAAAAAATGCGTCCGAAGCAGCCGCTGAAGGTCAAGGTCAGTGCGCGCAACGCCGACGGCAGCATCCCCGACAAGGTGCATGTGCTGGTCGCCGCGGTGGACGTGGGCATCCTCAACATCACCAGCTACGCCACACCCGATCCTTTCGCCAACTTCTTCGGGCGCAAGGCCTATGGCGCTGACCAGCTGGACATCTATGGGCAGCTGATCGAAGCGCAGGGGCGTGTCGCCAGCCTGGCCTTCGGCGGTGACGCCGGCCTTGCCGCCGGCGGCAAGCGCCCGGATACCAGCGTGCTGATCGTCGCGCTGCAGAGCGATGCGCTGCAGCTGAACGACAAGGGTGAAGGCGAAGTCAGCCTGGATATCCCCGACTTCAATGGCGAACTGCGGCTGATGGCACAGGCTTGGAGCGACGAGCGCTTCGGCATGGCCGAAGCCAAGACGGTGGTGGCCGCGCCGCTGATTGCCGAACTGTCGATGCCGCGCTTCCTCGCCGGTGGTGATGAAACCACCCTGGCGCTGGACCTGACCAACCTGTCCGGCAGCGAGCAGAAGCTCGATGTGCAGCTGGACGTAGAAGGCCAGCTGCGTCTGCTCGGCAAGGGTGAATCGCCGATCAGCCTGAAGGATGGCGAGCGCACCACCTTGCGCATTCCGGTACGCGCCGAGGGCGGCCTGGGCCAGGGCCGCATCCATGTCGAGGTGCAGGGCCTGACGCTGCCGAACGAGACGCTGGGCGACTTCAGCCGCGAGTGGACACTGGGTATTCGCCCGGCGTATCCGGCGCAGTTGCAACACTTCCGCGCGGTACTGAGTGAGGGCGAGCCGTGGAGCCTGCCGGCGGGCACCCTCAATCAGTTCGAACCTGCCGGGCTGGAGGCCGTGCTGGCCCTGTCGAGCCGACCGCCGCTTAACCTCGGCGAGCAGATTCGTGCGCTCAAGGCGTACCCCTACGGCTGCCTGGAGCAGACCACCAGTGGCCTCTATCCGTCGCTCTACGCCGATGCCGCGAGTCTCAAGCGCCTTGGCCTTGAGGGTGAACCTGACGAGCAGCGACGCAAGAGCATCGAGCTGGGCATCGAGCGTCTGCTTGGTATGCAGCGGCATAGCGGCGGCTTCGGCCTGTGGAGTGCCGAGAGCGAAGAGGAATACTGGCTCACCGCCTATGTCACCGATTTCCTTCTGCGTGCTCGCGAGCAGGGCTTCGGCGTACCGCCGGAAGCACTGAAGAAGGCCAGTGATCGCCTGCTGCGCTACCTGCAGCAGAGCAGCCTGATCGAGGCCAGCTACAGCCAGGACTTCGCCCACACCCGCTTCGCCGTGCAGGCCTACGCCGGCTACGTGCTGGCGCGCAGCCAACAGGCGCCGCTGGGTGCGCTGCGCAGTCTGTTCGACCGCCGCAGCGATGCGCGTTCCGGACTGCCGCTGGTGCAACTGGCAGCGGCGCTGAAGCTGATGGGTGATGCGCCGCGTGCCGAGCAGGCGTTGAATCAGGGCTTGATCCAGCAGCGCGATGGCGAGCGCTGGATGGCCGATTACGGCAGTCCGCTGCGTGACCAGGCGCTGATCCTCGCCCTGCTGGAGGAGCACGACCTGGCGGCCGGTCAGCGCGAGCAGCGTCTGTTCAACCTGGCCGATGAGCTGGCTGGCCAGCGCTGGCTGTCGACTCAGGAGCGCAATTCGCTGTTCCTCGCCGGTCGCGGCATTCTCGGCAAGCCGGAGCAGACCTGGAGCGCTGCGCTTGCCAGTGGCACCTTCCAGTTCGAGCTGAGCAACCAGCAGCCCGGTATCAAGCTGGAGCGTGGCGAACTGGCCGAACCGCTGAGCGTGAACAATGCCGGCAGCACCAAGCTGTATCAGCAGCTGACCCTGTCCGGCTATCCGAGCCAGGCGCCACGCGCCGGTGGCGAGAACCTCAGCATCGAGCGCGAGTACCTCGGCATGGACGGCCGTCCGCTCGATCTGCAGCGTCTGGACAGCGGTGAGCTGGTGCTGGTGCACTTGGCTGTGCGGGCCAAGCAGCGCGTACCGGATGCGCTGGTCGTCGACCTGTTGCCGGCTGGCCTGGAGCTGGAAAACCAGAACCTGGCGCAGAGCGCCGCGAGCCTCGATGACGCCGGCAGCAACGTCAAGGAATGGCGCGGCTCCATGCAGAATGCGCGGATCAAACACCAGGAATACCGTGGTGATCGCTATGTGGCAGCGGTGGATGTCGAGGAGTATGGCACCACCCACCTGCTCTACCTGGCCCGTGCGGTGACGCCTGGCAGCTATCGCGTACCACCACCGCAGGTGGAGTCCATGTACCGGCCGAGCTGGCAGGCGCTGGGTAGTGCGCCGGATAGTCTGGTGGTGAGGGGGCGCTAAAAGCGATCCCGGATTCATTTGGGCTACAGTCTGCGTAGCCCGGATGAATCCGGGAGCTTGTACTGACCATGCCATTCAAACGCTGGCAGCGTTGGCTGCTAATCCTCCTGCTCCCCCTGACCCTGATCTGGCTAGCCGACCAACTCTTTCCACTACCCCTGCCCGAGGATGATCTGGCGCGTGTGGTGCTGGCCGAGGACGGCACGCCGCTGTGGCGCTTCGCTGATCGTGACGGTGTATGGCGTTATCCGGTGACGCCGGATGAAGTTTCGCCCTATTACCTGGAGGCGCTGCTGACCTACGAGGATCGCTGGTTTCGCCAGCACCCCGGCATCAACCCGCTGGCGCTGGGCCGTGCGGCCTGGCAGAACCTCACCGGTGGGCGCGTGGTGTCCGGCGGCAGCACGCTGTCGATGCAGGTGGCGCGGCTGCTCGACCCGCACGGACGTGACCTGCCCGGCAAACTCAAGCAACTGTGGCGCACCGCGCAGCTGGAGTGGCACCTGTCCAAGGATGAAATCCTCACCCTGTATCTGAACCGCGCGCCCTTCGGCGGCACCCTTGAAGGTGTGGCGGCTGCGAGCTGGAGTTACCTGGGCAAACCTCCGAGCCAACTGACCCGTGCCGACGCCGCGTTGCTCGCGGTACTGCCGCAGGCGCCCAGCCGCTTGCGTCCGGACCGCCATCCCGAGCGCGCCCAGGCCGCGCGCGACAAGGTGCTGCGGCGCCTGGGCGAATTTCAGGTGTGGCCGCAGGCGCAGGTGGATGAAGCGCTGGAAGAGCCGGTTTTTCTCGCGCCGCGCCGTGAGCCGAGCCTGGCGCCCTTGCTGGCGCGGCGGTTGAACCGCGCCGGCAGTCCGCCGCTGATTCGCACCACGCTGGATGCCGGTTTGCAGCTGCGCCTGGAGGATCTGCTGCTGGGCTGGCGCGCGCGCCTGCCCGAGCGCACCTCGGCGGCGATTCTGGTGGTCGAGCACGAGAGCATGGCGGTGCGTGCCTATCTTGGGTCGGTGGATATCGCTGATACCTCGCGCTTCGGTCATGTCGACATGGTCCGCGCCCTGCGTTCGCCCGGTTCGACGCTGAAACCCTTTCTCTACGGCATGGCCCTGGATGCCGGGCTGATTCACTCCGAATCGCTGCTGCAGGACGTGCCGCGGCACTATGGCGACTACCGTCCCGGCAACTTCGCCGCCGGCTTCATCGGCCCGGTATCGGCCAGCGAGGCGCTGGCCACCTCGCTCAACCTGCCCGCCGTGCAACTGCTCGAAGCCTATGGGCCGAAGCGCTTCGCCGGCGAGCTGCGCAGTGCCGGCGTGCCGATTCGCCTGCCGGCGCTGGCCGAACCGAACCTGGCGCTGATCCTGGGGGGCGGCGGCTCGCGCCTGGAATCGCTGGTGGCTGGCTACAGCGCCTTCGCGCGCGGTGGCATGGCGGCCAAGCCTCGCCTGCAGCCGGGTGATGAGCTGCGCGAACGGCGCCTGCTGTCGCCAGGTTCGGCCTGGATCATCCGGCGCATTCTCAGCGGTCAGGCACGGCCTGATCGTGACCCGCGCGCCTACCTGGCGCAGCGCCCGACCCTGGCCTGGAAGACCGGCACCAGCTACGGCTTTCGCGATGCCTGGGCTATCGGCGTTGGCCCGCGTCATCTGATCGGTATCTGGATCGGCCGCCCGGACGGCACCCCGGTGCCGGGCCAGTTCGGTCTGGCCTCGGCCGCGCCGCTGTTGCTGCAAGTGCATGATCTGCTGGTCAATCGCGACAGCCAGCGCGGCATCGCTGCACCGGCCGACCCGCAGCCGGCCGAGGTCGGCGTGGCCGCCATCTGCTGGCCGTTGGGGCAGCCGATGAGCAAGGACGATCCCAACTGTCGGCGCCTGCGCTTTGCCTGGACGCTGGAAGGCACCACGCCCCCCACGTTGCTGGCAGCCGATCAACCGTTGGGTAGTGGCCTGCGCGAGCGCTATTGGCTCAATGCCGAAGGGCGGCGCGTTGGTCCAGGTTGTGCCGGGGCCGAGGCGCGTGAACTGGCCTTGTGGCCGGCGCCATTGGAGCCCTGGCTGCCACGTCGTGAGCAGCGCACGGCACGTTTGCCGAGCGTCGATCCGAGTTGCCCGCCCCCGCGCAGCAGCCAGGTGGCGCCGCTGTCCATCGTCGGCGTGCGCGATGGTGATCGTCTGCGTCGCCCGCAAGGCAATCATGAGCCACTGCGGCTCAGCCTTTCGGCGCTGGGGGGAAGTGGCCGACGCTGGTGGTTTCTCGATGGCCGACCGCTGGGTGACACCGCGCTGGATGCACCCTTCAACCATGCCTTCGACAGCGGCAGGCATCAACTGAGCGTACTCGACGAGGGTGGTCAGACCGCTCGTCTGGAATTCAGCGTCGGGCCGTGACGCGACTCGCTGGCGGTGTGCGGGCGCCGACCGCTCTGGCCTGAGGCCTGATCATCCCTGCAAATAATGCCGCCTGTAGCGAATAAAGCTTGGTCGTGAGCCGCCGATATGAAATCTGACGGTAACCGATTTGCAATTTGTGTACATTTTTGTATCCAATTGCTCGGCGAGCTCAAAATAATAACCGGGAGAAGCCTCCATGCGCCTCTGGCAACGCAGTATTCAGTGGCAGTTGATCCTCAGCATGGGCGCTGCCCTGTTGGCCAGTATTCTAATCGTCGTCGGCATCTACTCGGCGGTGGTCAATCGCCTGACCGAGCGCTACCTGATCGAAGAAGCGCTGCCGGCGCGGGTGCTGGCGATCCGCAACGACCTGGAGCGGGTGCTGACTGCGCCCATTACCGCCAACGCCTCGATTGCCGAGAACAGCCTGGTGCAGGACTGGTTGGCAGCTGGCGAGGATGTTTCCCGGCGTGACGAGTTCGCGCGCTATCTGGAGGGCGTGCGTGCCCAGCAGAACGCCATGACCACTTCCATCGTCGCCCTGGCCAGTGGCAACTACACCACCGGTGAAGGGCTGATGCGCACCCTCGACCGCAGTCAGGCTGAAAACCAGTGGTTCTATCGCCTGGTCGACAGCGACCGGGACCGGGTGCTGGAAATCGATATCGACAAGACCACGCGGCTGCCCACGTTGTTCATCAACCAGCGCATCAAGCGCGGTGGCAAGACGCTCGGCGTCTCGGGGCTGGGCTACAACCTGGCGGACATGTCGAAGATGATCAGCGAATTTCGCTTCGGCGAGCGCGGCCAGGTGTTTCTCATCGACAGCCAGGGCGGCGTCAAGGTGCATCCGCGTTCGGAGCTGAGCGGCAATGGCAAGCTCGCCGAACTCTTCGGCGCCGACGCCAGCCGTCAGGTGCTTGCAGGCGATAGCCGGGCGGTACGTTTCGAGCGCGATGGCGAGACCTTTCTCGCCGTGGCGCAGAAGTTCGCCAGTATCGACTGGCTGCTGGTCAGCGAAGTGCCCGAGGCCGAAGTCTACTCAGAGGCCCGGCAGGCGCTACTGATGACCAGCCTGATCGGCGTGGCCGTGGCGCTGTTGTTCCTGGGGCTGGTGGTGCTGCTGGCTCGCGGTCTGGTGCGGCCGATCCGTCAGGTGACCCAGGCACTGGTGGAAATCGGTGGCGGCGGTGGCGACCTGACGCGACGCCTGGATGAATCGCGGGCCGACGAGTTGGGTGACCTGGCGCGGGGCTTCAACCGCTTTCTTGCCAGCCAGCGCGATCTGATCGGCGATGTGCTGGCCACCAGCGAGCGCCTGCGTACCGCAGTCGGTCAGGTGGCGCGGGTGGTGGAGAACACCGCAGGGCGTGCTGTGCAACAGCAGGAAATGACCGACATGGTGGCCACCGCCGTGCACGAGATGGGCCTGACCGTGCAGGAGATCGCGCGCAACGCCAGCAACGCCGCGCAGTCCTCGCACAGCGCGCGCGACGAGGCGCAGAGTGCGCGTCAGGTGGTGGGCCAGTCCATCGCCCATATCGAGCGCATGTCCGCCGATATTGGTAGCGCTGCCGGAGCGGTGACCGAGTTGGCCGAGCAGGTCGCGTCGATCGATCAGGTGCTGGCAGTGATCCGCGGTATTTCCGAGCAGACCAATCTGCTGGCGCTCAACGCGGCCATCGAAGCCGCGCGCGCCGGGGAGATGGGGCGCGGCTTTGCGGTCGTGGCAGACGAGGTGCGCACCCTGGCCAGCCGCACCCAGGCCTCCACCGACGAGATTCAGCAGATGATTCAGCGCCTCAAGCAGGGCGCGGAGACGGCGGTCAGCTCCATGCACGCGGGGCAATCGGCCACCGGTACCGGCGTCGAATCCAGTCAGCGCACCGGGCAGTCGCTGGGTGCCATCACCGAGCAGGTCGAGCGCATCAGCGACATGAACACTCAGGTGGCTGCGGCGACCGAAGAACAGAGCTCGGTGACCGAGGAGATCAACCGCAACGTGCAGGGCATCGCCGACCTGGCTCACGCCACGGCCGGCGAGGTGCGCGTCTGCCGTGAGGATTGCCAGACCCTGAGCCGCCTGGCCGATGATCTGGCCGGGCAGATGGGCAAGTTCAGGCTGTAATCCTGAGGTCCGTTCTCAGTGATCGGCCGCAACCAGGCGGTTGCGGCCCTCGCGTTTGGCACGGTAGAGCGCCCCGTCGACGCGCTTGAAGAAGGCATCGGCGTCGCCGTCATGACTGCTGCTGAAACAGCCGACGCCCAGGCTGGTGGTCAGCTCCAGGCGCTGGCCGGCCAGCAGCAGGCCTTCTGTTTCAAGTTCCTGGCGAAAGTGCTCGGCCAGATCCCACGCCTGGGCCAGGGTGGTGCCCGGCAGCAGTACGCCGAATTCTTCGCCACCCAGGCGCAGCAGTGCGTCGCCATCGCGGCGGAACACCTTGCGCATGCGTTCGGCGAAGGCGCTCAGGCAGGCGTCGCCACCGGCATGGCCGTGTTCGTCGTTGACCTTCTTGAAGAAGTCGATATCCATCAGCACCAGTGACAGCGGCTCGCCCTGGCGTACCGCATTGGCCACCAGGCTGGGGAACAGGTTGTTGAACTGATAGCGGTTGCCCAGTTGGGTCAGGCTGTCGGTGCGGCTGAGCAGATCGAGCTGACTCTGCTGCTCCAGCAGCTTTAGCTCCAGATCGAGAGTGGCGCGGTATTCACGGTGATTGCGCCCCAGCACCAGAATCAGATAGCTGAGATAGAAGGTCAGGGTGATCAGCATCGCATGCTTCTGCTGCCAATTCAGCGCCATCACTGCCAGGCCCGGCAGATAGAGCAGGGCCAGCGCCAGCAGGGCGCGGCCTCGGCGCATGGCGAAGTTGAAGGTCATTGCCGTGGCGAAGGCCACCGTCGCCAGGGTGGCGATCATTTCCGAGTCATTGTAGGCGTCGCTGTATACCGCCAGCGCATGGGCCTGGCCCCAACACAACGAAGTTAGGAGGATCAGACCCCAGTGACGATCCAGCCAGCATTGCAACTGTTCAGGGCTGTCGAGGCCATCGGGGCGGTGCAGCAGGCGCGCAGCCAGGAGTACGACGAATACCGTACAGCCCAGCACGCCGCTGACCATCAGGCTGCCCGGTGCCGCACTGAATACCCAGGTCAGCAGCCAGGCGAGGGCGTAGAAGAGACCTCCCAGGCGTGTGCGGATGCGGGTGTCATCCACTTCACGCCACAGGGCGAAGGTATTGGGTTGGCGCGGTACTTCGGCGTCGGTCATTTCTTTTGGCCTGCCACCGCTGGCGGCCACCTCCGGGCCGTCGCAGGCGACGTCAGAACCTTCTCCAGGAGGTTTGTGATCACAGAAACTGCTTGCCAGAGCATAGCGCCTTTTCGTGAACGCGAGGATGTCGATTTGCCAGTACTTGCCACCACCCGTCAGCCGCGCCGAATCATCCAGATACCGGCGACGATCAACAGCAGGCCTGCCACCTTGCCGAAGGTGATCGGCGATTCACGAAAGCCTGCCCAGCCGAAATGATCGAGGGTGATGGCCATGGCCAGCTGCCCGGCGATCACCAGCACCATGAACAGCAGCGCGCCCACGCGTGGCCCGGCGAAGGCGGCGGTGGCGATGAAGAATGCGCCGAGCAGGCCGCCGCTCCAGTGCCACCAGGTCAGTTGCTTGAGTGCACCAAGCCCGGGCATCTCGCGCTGGCTCAGGGTCATCAGCAGCAACGCCAGGCTGCCGACGGCAAAGGAGATCAGCGCGGCGGCGAAGACGCTGGAAAGCTGGCGGGCGAGTTGGCCGTTGATGCCGGCCTGCAGTGGCAGCACAGCGCCGGCGAGAAAGGGCAGGGCCAGTAGCCAGCCACTAATGTGGTTCATGGGTAACTCCAGCGAGGAAGGGAGGATGGGGCGAGGCGTTACGGCAGGGCTTTTTCCAGTTGCACCAGTGCCACGCGGCTGCCGTCCGGGGCACGGCGTTCGACGATGCCAACGGTCTGGTAGCCGAGACGGGTGTAGAGCAGCAGGCCGCCAGCGTTGGCGTTGAAACAGGACACCTTCATCAGCGGCGCCTTATAGCGCTCGCGGGCGATCTGTTCCATCACTTCCACCAGGTGTTGAGCCACGCCCTGGCTGCGCGCCCAGGGCGCCACCATCAGGTTGCCAAGGGCGCAGAATTCGCCGTGCTGCCATTGGTAGAAATTGGCGAAGCCGGCGACTTTTCCAGCCAGTTCCACCACGGTGCTTTCACGCCGCTCGGCAATGGCGGCAGCGAGCTGGCCGACGTTGAGTGGCCAGATAGCCTTGGGGTAGCAGAAGAACAGTTCATCGACGTTCTGCGGGAAGCCGACCACGTCACCGAGGTCGGTGGCCGTGGCCGGGCGGTGTTGCAGGTTTGCGTTCAAACGGGGCGGTCCTTGTTCAGCGCGGGGGATACTGAGAGAGCACCTGGGTGACGGTTTCGCGGATCGCCCGTTCGCGCTCTGCCGGTGTCGGTGGCTGGCTGCGCATCACCTGTTCACCGCTGCCGCGCCAGACCAGTTTGCCGTCTTTGCCGTCGTACAGGTCGATCTGCAGCGTCGCGACCTTGTAGTCCACACGGCTTGTTTCGGTGAAGGCCGGGCCGCCCCAGTAACCTCCCCAATAGCCGCCCCAGCCACCGCCGTACTGGGTGGTGATCTGGTCCTGACGCTCGTCGACGATCAGCACGCTCTGCACTTTCAGGTCGCCCTTGCCGTCAGCTGCCTGGCGCAGGCCGCGTTGCTCGAGCTGCTCGGCGACGGCCTGGCTGATTCGCGCTTCGGTGATATCGCTCTTCAGGCGTGCGTCGTCGGGTTGGTAGGCGAGCTTGTCGTCCATCCAGCTCCAGCTGCGGTAGGCGCCGAAGTCGCGACTGGGGTCGAAGTCGCGCTCCAGGCTGACGCTGGCACAGCCGCTCAGGAGCAGCGCGGCGATCAGGTAGGACAGGTTACGCATGGTGCTCTCCAGGGCTGTCGATCAATAGGGTGGGTAGCCGTTCAGCGCGCTGCGGATGGCCGCACGCATGGCATCGGCCTGCGCCGCCTGGTCCTTGCCGGCCATGGCTTCGCCGCTGCCTGACCAGACCACCTGGCGGTCGCGTGGGTCTATCAGTTCGATGCGTACCACGGCCACTTTCTGTTCGTAAGTGCGCACGATGGGGACGCTGCCGTAGGCGCCGTAACGGCGGTCCCAGTGGCTGCCGGTGCCGTAGTAGCCACCGACGTTGTCCTGATATTGGCGCAGACGGGTTTCCTGGCTGATACGGGCGCTGACCAGCACGTCGCCAGGGCCATTGAGCGCCGGACGCAGGCCATACTGGTCGAGGCCGGCGCTGACGCTGTCGGCCAACTGATCGCCGCCAGGCGCGCGGCCATCCAGCCAGCTCCAGCTGCGATAGCGGCCGTAGTCACGCGGCGCGGCAGGGTAGGCGCTGCGGTCGAAGGTCGTGGCCGCTTCGGGCGGCGCCGGTGGCATGGGTAGCGACTCGGCCTGGTAGGGGTTCTTACTCTGGCAGGCGGCCAGCAGCGGCAAGATGAATAGGGCTATGGCGGTGCGCATGGTCGTCTCCGTGGTCGCGTGCGACATCCCCGATGGTTTCAGGCTACGCCGGCCTGCCAGCTTCGTCCAACGCGCTCAACGTGGTCGGCAGATCCAGTGCAGGTAGCGGCCGAGCCCCTCGAAGCTGGGATGGCGGCGGTGCGCCAGCTCCATTTCCAGCATGTCGATCAGTTCGGCTTTGGCCTGGAATTGCTGCGGCATGTAATCGTGGAATACGCGCACGCCGCTACGGCTTTCGACCTGCCAGTCGGCGGCGAGTTGCGTGGCCAGCTCGCGCGGGTCGACCGGTTGCTGTGGGGTCAGGCTCTGTTTCTCGCCGGCGAAGTGTTCCTTGCGCAGTTTGCGGAAATGCCCCTTGAGCAGGTTGCGGTAGATCAGCGCGTCCTTGTTGTAGAAGGCCAGCGACAGCCAGCCTTCCTTGGCCGTCAGCTGGTGCAGCACCGGCAGGATGGCTGCCGGCTCGGCCAGCCACTCCAGCACGGCGTGGCACAGCACCAGATCGAAGGGCTCCTGCAACTGGCCGAGTAGCTCCTGCCAGGGTGCCTGGAGGAAAGTGGCATTCTGGCCTGCCTCGGCGAAGCGCTGGCGAGCACCTTCGAGCATAGGCTCTGCGGGCTCGGCCAGGGTGATCTGATGGCCGCGTTGGGCCAGCCACAGGCTCATGTGGCCCAGGCCGGCGCCGACGTCCAGCACGCGCAGCGGGCGATCCGGCAGCGCTTCAGCGAGATCTGCCTGTAGCACGGCGAGGCGGATGGCGCCCTTGGCGCCGCCATAGATCTTCTCGGCGAAACGGGTGGCGAGTTCGTCGAAGTGGCGGTCGCTCATTTGAGGAAGCGCCGTTCGTTGTCGGCGAGCTTGTCGAGCACCGCCTGATTCATGTCGATACCCAGTTCACTGCACAGCTGCACGAGATACAGCACTACGTCGGCCACTTCCTGCCCGGCGTGGGCGAGCTGGTCGGTAGGCAGCTGGCGCGACTGTTCTTCGCTCAGCCACTGGAAGATCTCCACCAGCTCGGCCATTTCCACGCTGGCGGCCATGGCCAGGTTCTTCGGGCTCTGGTAACGGCGCCAATCGTTGTGATCGCGAATGGCGTGCATGCGGGCGGTGAGTTCAGCGAGGTTCATGGTGTGGCTCCGTTCGAGCCGCATAGCTTCGGCTCGAACGGAGCGTGCTGCAAGATGTCCTGTGCGCTCCTACAGGATGTGGAGATCAGTTTTCCAGCGGCTGCCAGCTCCCAGCCATATGCGGGGTGTCACCTTCGCCGATCAGGCGGAACTGGCCGCTGGCGCCAGGCTCGCTGGCTTGCAAAGCAATGTGGGTGGGCAGCAGCACGGGCTTCTGGAAGCGTACGTCCACCACGTAGCCGGCCTGCGGCAGGTGGGCGTGCAAGGCCGCGAGGCTGCGCGCCTTGTTCCACAGACCATGAGCGATGGCGCGCGGGAAGCCGAACAGACGTGCCGTCACGGCGTAGAGGTGGATCGGGTTGTAATCGCCGGCCACACGCGCGTAACGCCGGCCTGTATCGGCAGGGGCGGCCCAGTCGGCCAGTGGCATCAGTTCCAGCGGCGGCTGTTCGGCGCGTAGCGGCGCCTGGCCGTCGAGACGCAGAGCGCGGCAGAGAATGCGGCTGTCACCTTCCCAGAGCAGGCCGAGCTGATCTTCCAGGCGGGTGATCAGGCTGAACGTGGCGCCTTTGTCGTGCGGCTGCAGGTCGGTCACCTGCACGCTGATCTGGAACGGCCCCAGCCCGCCCATTGGGCGCAATACGCGGATACGGTTCTCCAGATGCACCAGGCCCAGCAGCGGGAACGGAAAGCGGCGGTCGGTGAGCAATTGCATCTGCAGACCGAAAGCCAGCACATGCGGATAGACCGGTGGCAGGTAGGGACTGTCTGCGATGGCGCAGACCTGGCGATAGTGCGCCAGGTGCTTGGGGGCCACGTCCACGCGGCAGCGCAGGCCGATATTAGGTAGCTGGCGGCCGGTCACCTTGCGACGCAGGGCCGCGCGTAGGAACAGGCCGGGCAGAGCCGGAGGTGTATCGAGGTCGAGCCAGTCGATGGCCATTGGCGAACTCCTTGGCGAATGAATGACAGCAGCTTAACCCTCAGACCTAAACTGGCATTGGCTGTTCTGCCCAGCTTGTGTGCAGGCCAGTCAATCCGACCTGCGACGTGGTTTGCACGCGGTGGCTCGCTGACCCTAAGATGGCGCCGCTCACGAAAAATGCTCACTAATAAGAAGAACAGCAGGAATCATGCGTGATCTGACCGACGATGTGGCGCTGATGCGCCCGGTAATCGATGCCCTGCGTGCCAGCGGAACCGATCCTGACCGCGTGCTGGTGCGCGTTGGCCTGCCTCCTGGTGGGCTGCCGGCTGGCCGCTTTCCTCATGCCGCCCAGGCGCCATTCTGGAAGGCCGCCAGCGAAGAGTGTGGCGAGGAGCATGTCGGCCTGTACCTGGCGCAGCACCTGCCCGCCTTCCATGGCCTGCTGCTGGAATACCTGTTTCTCTCCAGTGAAACCTTTGGCGTTGGCCTGCGCCACGCGCTGCGCTATGTGCGCCTGCTCTCCGACACCCTCAGCGCGCGCCTGGATGTGGAAGGCGACGTGGCCGTGCTGACCCTGGGACTGGAAGCTGATACGCCGCGGCACTTTCCGGAGATGCTGGCCGGCGCGGTGATCCGCCTGTTCGCGGCACTGACCGAAAACGATTTCCGCCCACGTGAAGTGCGCTTCATGCATGCCGAGGGCGCGCCCGCTGAGCGCTACCAGGCGGTCTATGGTTGCCCGGTACGTCTGGGCGCCGAGGACTGTGCACTGCTGTTCGACGCTGCAGTGCTGGACAAGGCCTCGCGCCACGCCGCCCCGGAATTGTTGCGCATGCACGAGTCGCTGGCGCGGCGGCAGTTGGCGGAAGTGGAGAGGCTGGACCTGGTGCGCCAGGTGCGAGAGCTGATCGCCGAACTGCTGGTCGATGGCGGCGCCACCCTGGAGCAGGTGGCGGCGCGCTTGAACATGCCGGCGCGGCGCTTGCGCGAGCGCCTGGCCATGGCCGGGGTGCGTTTCAACGACCTAATCACCGATTACCGCTGCCGCCTGGCCAAGGAGCTGTTGCTCAAGACCGACGAGCGTATCGAAGTGATCGTCGAGCGTACCGGCTTCTCCGAACCGAGCACCTTTTACCGCGCGTTCAAGCGCTGGGTCGGGGAAACGCCGGTGGAATTTCGCAAGCGCGGCAAAACCTGACGTCGTAGGGTGCGCCGGATGAATGGTTGACCTCGGTGCGCGCGGCGCACCCTACACGAATCGCTCTGGCAGTAGGGTGGGCCGGGCGGCGATCCGCTTCAGCCCACCCTCGCAACGGTCTCAAGCCCCCAACAAACTTTGCCCGCACACGCGCAGCACCTGCGCAGTCACTGCGCCGGAACCCGGCTGGGCGAACCAGGCCACGGCCTCGGCGACGTCCTGCGGCAGGCCACCCTGACTCATCGAGTTCATCCGTCGTCCAGCTTCGCGGATACCCAGTGGAATGGCGGCGGTCATCTGGGTTTCGATGAAGCCGGGGGCGACCGCGTTGATGCTGATGCCTTTCTTCGCCAGGGCCGGCGCCCAGGCCTGAGCCAGGCCGATTACACCGGCCTTGCTCACCGCGTAGTTGGTTTGACCCATGTTGCCGGCAATGCCGCTGATCGAGGCGATCAGCACCACGCGGCCGTTGTCGTGCAGCTTGTCAGCGTCCAGCAACGCCTGGGTCAGTACCTGTGGCGCCTTGAGGTTGACGTCGATCACCGAGTTCCAGAACGCGTCGCTCATCTTCGCCAGGGTCTTGTCGCGAGTGATGCCGGCGTTGTGCACGACGATGTCGAGGCCGTCGGGCAGGGCTTCGACCAGGCGCTGCGGCGCATCGTCGGCGCAGATATCCAGGGTCACGGCCCGCCCACCCAGGCGCGCCGCCAGCGCCTGCAGCGCATCGGCTGCCTGGGGCACATCGAGCAGCACCACCTCGGCGCCGTCACGGGCGAGCACTTCGGCGATGGACGCGCCGATACCGCGCGAGGCACCGGTGACCAGCGCTTTCTTGCCGGCCAGCGGGCGCGTCCAGTCCTTGACCTGTTCGCCGCAGGCGCCGAGACGCAGCACCTGGCCGGAAACGTAGGCACTTTTCGGCGAGAGGAAGAAGCGCAGCGCGCCCTCCAGCTGCTGATCGCCACCCTTGCCGACATAGAGCAGTTGCACGCTGCCACCGCGGCGAATCTCCTTGCCCAGCGAGCGGGTAAAGCCCTCCAGCGAGCGCTGCACGCTGGCGGCGACCGGGTCTTTGAGCGACTCCGGCGCACGCCCCAGCACCACCACGCGAGGGCTGTTGGCCAACCCCTTGAAGGCGGGCTGGAAGAAATCGCGCAGCTCGATCAACTGCTCGAAACGGGTCAGGTGGCTGGCGTCGAAGACCAGCGCCTTGAGCTTGGGGCCGTGCTCGGCGGTCCAGCGGGGCAGGTCGAACTGGCCGTCGCGCGCGGCGAACAACTGATCCGTGAGCTTGCTGGCGAAAGGCTGGATGGCCTTGACCAGGTCGCCTTCACCGCCGAACAGCAGGGCGCCATCGATCGGTCGTACGCGGCCGGCCATCCAGCGTTCCAGGCGCACAGGCGCCGGCAGACCGAGGGCGCCAACCAGGCGGCGGCCGGTGGATGAATTGGCGAAGGCGAGGTAACGATCAGACATGAAGGGCTCCTGCGGGCGAATCGAAAGTCGTGTCACTGTACGCGGCAGTCGGCAAAGCGCAATTGACTCTGTTGCCTCACGCGCCGGCGAGGCGGCCAATGTTCGCGGCTATTCAAGGTTTAGCCTGTACGACCATAGGGCTAAAGTGTATGTCTCATGTTTCTGGGAACCGGCTGACGGGCAATAGTTCGCCACAGGTTTCTTCGATTTCTCGACCAGCAAGGAGTCCACATGACCCAGTTGCGCCGGGTCGCCATCGTAGGCGGCAACCGTATCCCGTTCGCGCGTTCCAACACCGTCTACGCCAGGGCGAGCAATCAGGAAATGCTGACCAGCGCCCTTGAAGGGCTGGTCGAGCGCTTCAATCTGCATGGCGAGCGCCTCGGTGAGGTGGTGGCCGGGGCTGTGCTCAAACACTCGCGGGACTTCAACCTGACCCGTGAATGCGTGCTGGGCTCGCGTCTGGCGCCGGAGACGCCAGCCTACGACCTGCAACAGGCCTGCGGCACCGGCCTGGAAGCGGCGATTCTGGTGGCCAACAAGATCGCCCTTGGGCAGATCGACTGCGGCATCGCCGGCGGCGTCGATACCACCTCCGACGCGCCCATTGGCGTCAACGAGGGGCTGCGGCAGATCCTCCTGGAGGCCAATCGCAGCAAGAGCACCGGCGACAAGATCAAGAGCCTGCTGAAGATTCGCCCGCGCCATCTGGCGCCGCACATCCCACGCAATGGCGAGCCGCGCACCGGCTTGTCGATGGGCGAGCATTGCGAGCTGATGGCGCAGCGCTGGGCCATCCCGCGTGACGAGCAGGATCAGCTGGCACTGGCCAGTCACCAGAAGCTCGCGGCGGCCTACGCCGAGGGTTGGCACGATGACCTGATGACGCCGTTTCTCGGTCTGACCCGCGACCAGAATCTACGCCCGGACATCAGCGCCGAGAAACTCGCGACCCTCAAACCCTGCTTTGAACGCGGACCGCGCGGCACGCTGACCCCGGCCAACTCCACGCCGCTGACCGATGGCGCCTCGCTGGTGCTGCTGGCCAGCGAGGAGTGGGCCAAGGCTCGTGGTCTGCCGGTGCTGGCCTACCTGCGCGACGGCGAAGCGGCGGCGGTGGATTTCGTCCAGGGCAAGGAGGGCCTGCTGATGGCGCCGGTCTATGCGGTGCCGCGCCTGCTGGCGCGCAACGGCCTGACCCTGCAGGACTTCGACTACTACGAGATCCACGAAGCCTTCGCCGCCCAGGTGCTGTGCACGCTCAAGGCCTGGGAGGACGCCGACTACTGCAAGGAGCGCCTGGGTTTGGACGCCGCACTGGGGACCATCGACCGCAGCAAGATGAACGTCAAGGGCAGTTCGCTGGCTGCCGGCCACCCGTTCGCGGCCACCGGCGGGCGTATCGTCGCCAACCTGGCCAAGCTGCTGTCGGTGGCCGGTGAGGGGCGCGGTCTGATCTCCATCTGCGCGGCAGGCGGTCAGGGTGTGACCGCAATCCTTGAGCGGTAATCCAATACGGGTGGTCGCAAGTCATCGCGATCACTCGATGTAAGCAACTCCGTGATTCGGGCGGCCCGCGTAGCGCGTGGCCGCCCTTTTTTTGTGCGCCGCCTGGCTGTAGGAGGGGCTTTAGCCGCGATGACCGCCTGCAATGAGTGGTTGCTGCGGTGGCCTGTCGCGCGGCAAATCACCACAGCGCTAGTTATGCCTTTAGCGGCTAGTCTTTTAGTGCGCATTGATCCAGATCAGTACGCCTTTTCGCGCTTTACTCAGCAGCTTCTCGACTGCATTCCATTTCCATAAGAACAATTTCAGTTCGTTTGACTCCAAGACCTGGAGTCTATGGATCGGCTTGCGTGCTGGGGCCGAAATAACCCTGAATGAGGATGTGACATGTTCGGCCTAGAGGCGCTTGATCTCGCCCGAATCCAGTTTGCCTTCACCATTTCCTTCCACATCGTCTTTCCGGCCATCACCATTGGTTTGGCCAGCTACCTGGCGGTGCTCGAAGGTCTTTGGTTGAAGACCAGCAATACCCTGTACCGTGATCTCTATCATTTCTGGTCGAAGATCTTCGCGGTCAACTTCGGCATGGGCGTGGTCTCCGGCCTGGTCATGGCCTATCAGTTCGGCACCAACTGGAGTGCCTTCTCCGACTTTGCCGGGGCGGTCACCGGGCCGCTGCTGACCTACGAGGTGCTCACCGCGTTCTTCCTCGAAGCGGGGTTCCTCGGCGTCATGCTGTTCGGCTGGAACCGCGTCGGGCCTGGCCTGCACTTCTTCTCCACGGTGATGGTGGCCATCGGCACGCTGATCTCGACCTTCTGGATTCTCGCCTCCAACAGCTGGATGCACACGCCGCAGGGTTACGAGATCATCGATGGCCGGGTGATTCCGGTGGACTGGTTCGCCGTGGTGTTCAACCCGTCGTTCCCTTATCGCCTTGCGCATATGGCGACCGCCGCGTTCCTTGCCACCGCCTTCTTCGTCGGCGCTTCGGCGGCCTGGCACCTGCTGCGCGGGCGTGACAACCCGGCTATCCGCAAGATGCTCTCGATGGCGCTGTGGATGGCTCTGCTGGTGGCGCCGATACAGGCTTTCATCGGTGACCTGCATGGCCTCAACACCCTCAAGTACCAGCCGGCGAAGATCGCCGCCATTGAAGGACACTGGGAAAATGTCGGTGACGAGCCGACCCCGCTCATCCTCTTCGGCTGGCCGGATATGGAACGTGAGGAAACCCGTTTCAAGGTGGAAATCCCCGCGCTCGGTAGCCTGATCCTGACCCACAGCCTGGATAAACAGGTGCCGGCCCTGAAGGACTTCCCGCCGGAAGACCGCGCCAATTCCACCATCGTCTTTTGGACCTTCCGCATCATGGTCGCCATGGGCCTGATGATGATCCTCACCGGCCTGTGGGGCACCTGGCTGCGCCGCGGCGAGCGGCTGTATACCTGCCGGCCATTCCTGCATCTGGCGGTGTGGATGGGCCCGAGCGGGATCATCGCCATCCTCGCCGGCTGGTACACCACCGAGATCGGCCGCCAACCCTGGATCATCCATGGCCTGATGCGTACCGCCGATGCTTCGTCAGGGCATAGCGCGGCGCAGTTGGGCTTTACCCTGGCTCTGTTCGTGGTGGTCTATTTCGTGCTGTTCGGTGCGGGCATCGGCTACATGCTGCGCCTGGTGCGCAAGGGGCCGAAGATCGACGAGGGCAAGGAAACGTCCGAAGGTGGGCCCGGTCAGCCGCGTACGCCAGCGCGTCCGCTGTCGGCGGCCGAAGAAGGCCTGGAAGATGGTGAAACCGACACCTTGCCGGAGAGGAGCTGAACATGGGTATCGACCTTCCGCTGATCTGGGCGGTGATCATCGCCTTTGGCGTAATGATGTACGTGGTGATGGATGGCTTCGATCTGGGTATCGGCATCCTCTTTCCCTTCGTCCGTGACGACGGCGAGCGCGACGTGATGATGAACACCGTCGCACCGGTCTGGGACGGCAACGAGACCTGGCTGGTACTCGGCGGTGCCGGCCTGTTCGGCGCCTTCCCGCTGGCCTATGCGGTGGTACTCGACGCGCTTTATCTGCCGCTGATCCTGATGTTGCTGGGGCTGATCTTCCGTGGTGTGGCCTTCGAGTTTCGCTTCAAGGCCAAGGCCGCCAAGCGCCATCTGTGGGATAAGGCCTTCATCGGCGGCTCGCTGACTGCCACCTTCTTCCAGGGCGTGGCACTGGGCGCCTATATCGACGGTTTCGAGGTGGTCAATCGCAGTTTCGCCGGTGGAGCGTTCGACTGGCTGACGCCATTCTCGGTGTTCTGCGGCCTGGCGCTGATCGCTGCCTATGCGTTGCTCGGCTGCACCTGGCTGATCATGAAAACCGAAGGTCGCTTGCAACAGCAGATGCATGATCTGGGGCGCCCGCTGGTATTCGTGGTGCTGGCCGTGACTGGTATCGTCAGTCTGTGGACGCCGTTCGAGCATCCGGCGATTGCCGAGCGCTGGTTCAGCCTGCCCAACCTGTTCTGGTTCATGCCGGTGCCAGTGCTGGTGCTGCTGTGCACCTGGGCGCTGCTGCGGGCCGTGGCCAGCAACGCCAACTACTCGCCATTCTTGCTCACCCTGGCGCTGATCTTCCTCGGCTACAGCGGCCTGGGCATCAGCCTGTGGCCGAACGTGATTCCGCCGTCGATCAGTATCTGGGAGGCCTCCGCACCGCCGCAGAGCCAGGGCTTCATGCTGGTGGGCGCGTTGTTCATCATTCCCTTCATTCTCATGTACACCGCCTGGAGCTATTACGTGTTTAGAGGCAAGGTGACGGTGGATGACGGCTATCACTGAGAACCTGTCCAAAGCCTGCTGCGCGTCGGCCCTGCGGCGTTAAAAGCAGGCTCGGCCTGCTCATGTACCACTTGTACAGTCGAACGCGACTCCGACCGGTCCTCGCCTGCTTTGACCAGCCGGAGGCTGTTACTCACGTTGCGCCTTGCATGGCTCTAGCTCGCGAGGCTTTGAATCAGGTTCTTAGGAGACGGCCATGACCGAAACCGAAGAGAAGAAACCGCTGTGGCAGCGTCTGGGTTGGCTGGTGCTGATCTGGGCCTGCAGCGTCACCGCGCTGGGCATCGTGGCCTGGCTGTTGCGCCAGTTCATGAGCGCGGCGGGGTTGGGGACGCCGGGCTGAGCCCGGCGATCCAGCCAACGTCCATTCGGCCAATAGGGTCGAGTGGATATATTTGAAAATCATTTGCGCTTGTAATATTTTCTCGGGTTTTCCCGGCACCGAGAACCCTTCGTGTCCCTGCCTGTCGATCCACTGCCTCCTGAAGAACTGTTCCGGCGCCATTCCCCGGAGCTGCTGCGCTTCTTCACCCGGCAGACACGCTGCAGTGAACTCGCCGCCGATCTGCGCCAGGAAACCTGGCTGCGCTTGCAGGGGCGTCGTACCGAGGAGATCGGTAACGTACGCGCCTTTCTCTACCGCATCGCTCGCAACCTGCTCATCGACCACCATCGCCAACAGCAGACTCGTCCGCAGTCGGCACCGCTCGACGAAGCGCTGGAAAGCGAACTCCCCGACCCCGAACGCGCCATCGAGGACAGTCGCCGTCTGGCTCGTCTGCAGCTCCTGATGCATGAATTGCCCGAACACCTGCGCCAGGCGCTGTTGTGGAATCGCCTGGACGGCCTGACCCAGCGTGAGATCGGCGAGCGCCTGGGCGTCTCGGAAAGCATGGCCGGACGCTATATCCTCAAGGCCCTCGAATATTGCCAGGAACGCATGGATGACCACTGAGGCTGATCTGGGTAGCCAGGCCCGGGAGTGGCTGGTGCTGCTGAATTCCGGGCGGGCCAGTGCCGCTGATCACGCGGCGATGGAGCGCTGGCGCCGGACCAGTGCTGAGCATGCCAAGGCGCTGGCGGAAGCGGAAAACCTGTGGGCGCTGCTCGGCCAAGTCGAGCGGCCCGCTGCCATCGTGCAGGCCATGCACAGACGCAAGCGGCGCTGGCCGCTGCCACTGGCTAGTGCGGCCAGCCTGCTGCTGGCGCTGTGGTTGACCCCGCCGGGCTGGCATGCCGATGTACGTACTCAGGCCGGAGAAATCCGCGAGATAACGTTCGAGGATGGCTCGCGGCTGCAGCTCAATGGCGCCACCGCTCTTGACTGGAACGCCGATGCAGACGGTCAGCGCCGAGTGCGTCTGTATCGCGGCCAGGTCGATTTCCAGGTAGCGGCCGATGCTGTCCACCCCTTCGTGATCGAGGCCGGTGAGGCGCGCATTCGCGTCACCGGGACTCGGTTCGACGTCAACCTGCTGGGGGATCAGGTGTTGCTGGCGGTCAGCGAAGGGCATGTGCAGGTCAGTGACAGCGAGGGTACCGAGCGAGCCGTGCAGGCTGGCGAGCAGATCGCCTGGCGTGGTGGTCGTCTGCAATCACTGCAGCCACTGGATGCCGCGCGGGCTTTGGCCTGGCAACGGGGGCGGCTGGTATTCCGTGATCGCCCGTTGCCCGAAGTGTTCGAGGAGCTGCAGCGCCAGCAGGCACAGCAGGTGCTGTTTCTCGATGCAGCGGCGCGTGAGCTGAAGGTCACCGGCGTATTCGCTCTGGATGATCCACAGGCCTTACTGCGCGCCATCGAGACCGCTCTGCCGGTCAAGCTGACCCACTTGCCGGGCGTGCTGCTGGTGTCGTCCGACGGCTGATCTTCCAATCTGACAACTGCCGGACGTGCACCACGCCCCGGATTGCATCCGGGCTACGACTGGGTGATGCCGCGAATCTTTTTTCGAAATATTTGCTGCTCCGGTTCAGGAATGCGAATTACCTTCGTCTTCTGTTTCTGCAAATGCGACTTTTTCGCATGAATAGCCAGCAGAGCACAGGACATCCGCATGCGTTCGATTCCCTTCCTTCCGACATTGATCGCGCTTTCCCTCGGTCTCGCTGCCGCGCAGGTGCAGGCCGTCGAGCTCGACATCCCGGCCCAGCCTCTGGATTCGGCGCTCACCGATTTTGCCGGGCAGGCTGGCATCCGCCTGCTCTACGACGCCAGCCTGACTCGCGGGGTCAGTGGTCGCCAGGCACTCAAGGGGGATTATTCCGTCGGCGAAGGGCTGCAGCAGTTGCTGCAGGGCAGCGGCCTGACTTTCAGTATCGGCGCCGACGGCACCGTCACGCTGATCCCGCGTCCTGATAACAGCGATGTGCTGGAGCTGGGCGCTACCACCGTCAGCGGTCAGCTCGATGGTCGCCGCGACCTGCCGGCCAGCTATGCCGGCGGCCAGGTGTCGCGTGGCGCGAACATCGGCCTGCTGGGCAACCAGGACATGCAGGACGTGCCCTTCGCTTTTTCCAGCTACACCTCCGAGCTGATCGAAACGCGCCAGGCGCAGACCCTGGCCGACGTGCTGGCCAGCGATCCGGGTGTGCGCCAGTCCTACGGCTTCGGTAACTTTTCGCAGGTCTTCGTCGTTCGCGGCTTCCAGTTGTACAGCGACGACATCGCCTTCAACGGTCTGTACGGGATATTGCCGCGGCAGATCATTTCCACCGAGTCGGTGGAGCGCGTCGAGGTGTTCAAGGGCGCCAACGCCTTCATCAACGGCGTGGCGCCTGGCGGCAGTGGCGTCGGCGGGGCGATCAACGTGGTCTCCAAACGCGCCGAAGACACCCCGACTCGCAGCTTCACTCTGGACTACGCCAACGCCAGCCGCGTGGGCGGGCATCTCGATCTGGGGCGCCGGTTCGGCGAGGACAACCGCTTCGGTGTACGGGTCAACCTGGCGCAGCGTGAAGGCGAGACGGCCGTCTACGACGAGCATTCGCGTTTCAGCCTGGCCACCGTTGCTCTGGATTATCGCGGCGAGCGCCTGCGCCTGGCTGCAGATCTTGGCTACCAGAAGCAGCGCGTCAACGAGGGGCGTTCAGTTGTCTACCTGACCACTACTGGTGTGACCTCAACCCTGAATGGCAAGGTGCCTCGGGCACCTGACTCCACGCATAACTACGCGCAGCCCTGGAGCTGGTCGCAGCTGGAAGACAGCTATGGCATGTTCAGCGCCGAGTACGATCTGTCGCCGTCCTGGACCGCCTACCTGATTGGCGGCGGCAAGTACACGCGGGAGAACGGCGTGTACGCCTCCAACTACGTCTATGGTGCCGATGGCGCGGCCCGCATCGGCCGCCTGTATTCGCCGCTCGATCAGGAAACCCTGAGCCTGGCCACCGGCCTGCGTGGCGAACTGCAGACCGGCCCGGTCAGCCACAAGGTCAATCTGGCGGCCAACGGTATCTGGCAGGAAAAGCGCAACGCCTTCGAGTCCACCGCCGCTGGTAGCCGTGGCAATGGTAACTTGTATGAAGCGCTGCCGATTGCAGAGCCTCCCGCCACTAGCGTCTCCGGTGATCTGCATGACCCGGATACCACCGCCAAGGTGCAGAACAAGAGCCTGGCTGTCTCCGATACCCTGGGTTTTGTCGATGATCGTGTGCTGCTGACGCTTGGTTTGCGCCGTCAGAATATCGTTGCCGACACTTGGGCTGCTGCCACAGGGATTCGTGCACCTGGTTATGACAAGAGCATCACCACGCCCGCCTATGGTCTGGTGATCAAACCCACCGAGTATCTCTCGCTCTATGCCAACCGCGTGGAGTCGCTGCAGCAGGGGCCAACCGCGCCCAACGCCGCCAACAACCGCGGGACGATGTTCGCCCCATACCGCTCCAAGCAGACCGAGGTGGGGGTGAAGCTCGACTGGGGTCGCTTCGGGGGCAACCTGAGCGTTTTCCGTATCGAGCAGCCGCAAGGTGTGCTCGACGGCAACGGCAACTACGGCGTGGATGCCGAGCAGCGTAACCGCGGTATCGAGCTGAGCCTGTTCGGCGAGCCACTCCGCGGGTTGCGCCTGTTGGGCGGGGCGACCTGGACCGAAGCCGAGCTGCGTGGCACGGCCGGTGGGATCAACGATGGCAACCAGGCCGTCGGGGTGCCCGAATTCCAGTTCAACCTCGGCGCCGACTGGGATGTGCCGGGCGTGCCGGGGCTGAGCCTCAATGGCCTGCTGTTGCGCACCGGTGGTCAGTATGTCGATACCGCCAATGACTACAGCATACCGGCCTGGACCCGCGTCGATCTGGGCGCACGCTACAAGACCCGTCTGGACCAGCGCGCCGTGACCTTCAACGCGATAGTGGAGAACGTCGCCGACGAGAACTACTGGGCCTCGGCCAATGGTGGCTATCTGACCCAGGGCGCGCCCCGTACCTTCAAGGTCTCGGCCACGGTCGATTTCTGATCGGGAGCGGGACGGCGTCTGGCTTTTGCTTGCCGGTCGGCGGTTGATCCCGGCGCGTGCTTGTTCCCATACTGGTCTCCTTTCGTCGCCAGCCAAGGAGGACCGATGTTCGCCCTCAGCGATACCCTGCAGCGCCGCTTCGCCGCGCTGAAATCCACCGCTGATTTCTGGTCGCTGCGCCATGTGCGCGAGAGTCGGGAGTCCTACTGGGTACGCCGGCGTGTGGCGCAGGCGCCGTCCTTGGTCGACGATGCCGGCGCGATGCTCACCGTGCGTATCGCCGGTGTCGAAGCCTATGCGGCCACCAGCGATCTCAGTCAGGCCGGCTTGCAGGCCGCGCTGGAACGCGCCGAGCTGATGGCCCGTGCCCTGGTCGGGCATAACCTGCTGGATCTCGCCAGCCTGTCGTACCCGACTGAGCAAAGCGACGATGTGATGCCGGGTTACGAGCAGCAGCTGGCGGGCGCCGCCCACTGGTTCGAGCTGCTGATGGCGGAGGCGGCACTGATTCCACGGGATGCGCGTCTGGTCGACAGTCATGTCGGGCTGACCTTCACCTGCCATGAGCAGATCTACCTCAACAGCGCTGGTGCCTGCCTACGCCGTGCCCAGCGCTATGTGTTTCCGCAGGTAGGCGTCACCGCTAGCGACGAGCATGACAGCCAGAGCCGCAGTTTCGGCGGAACGCATCTGGCGCGCCAGGGCGGTGCCGAGGTGCTGCAGCAGTTGGGCGTGATCGGCAGCGCCGCGCGTATCGCCGACGAGGCGTTGCAGCTGCTGCTGGCACCCAATACCCCGAACGGTTCGCGTGACCTTTTGCTGATGCCGGACCAGATGATCCTGCAGATCCACGAGTCTATCGGTCATCCGCTGGAGCTGGACCGCATCCTCGGTGATGAGCGCAACTTCGCCGGTACCAGTTTCATTCGCCAGGAAGATTTCGGCCATTACCCATACGGCTCATCGCTGCTCAACGTGACCTTCGATCCAGGCGTGCCAGGCGAGCTGGCCAGCTATAGCCATGATGACGACGGCAGCCCGGCGCAGCGCGAATACCTGATCCGCGATGGCATCCTCCAGCGTCCGCTCGGCGGCGCGCTGTCGCAATGGCGCAGCGGCCTGCCGGGTGTGGCCAACAGCCGCGCCTGCAGTTGGAACCGGCCGCCCATCGACCGCATGGCCAATCTCAATCTGGAGCCGGGTGACAAGACCCAGGCCGAGCTGATCGGCGGCATCGAACGCGGCATCCTGATGAGCAACAACCGCTCCTGGTCGATCGACGATGCGCGCAACAAATTCCAGTTCGGCTGTGAATGGGGCCAGTTGATCGAGAACGGCGAACTCAAGGGCGTGGTGAAGAACCCCAACTACCGCGGCATCAGCTCGCGGTTCTGGCGCAACCTGCGCGCGGTGGGCGATGTCAGCACTTTCGAGGTGATGGGTACACCCTATTGCGGCAAGGGCGAGCCCAACCAGGTGATTCGCGTGGGGCACGCTTCACCGGCCTGCGTCTTCGCCGATATCGACGTTTTTGGAGGGGCTGCCTGATGGACGCACGTCAGCATTTCAGTGCGTTGCTGGAGCACCTGCAGGCGCAAGTCGTGGGCGAGGAGGGTTTCACCCTGGCCTACGGCGCCGAGGTGTCCAGCTTTATCCGTTTCAACCATGGCCAGGTGCGCCAGGCCGGCGATGTGCAGCAGGTCTACGTCACCCTGTCGCTGTACCAGGGCCAGCGCCATGCCGAAAGTAAACTGGCGCTCAGTGGCGTGCTCGACGAGGATTTGCCGCGCCTGCAGCAGATAGTGCAGCGCCTGCGTGGCCTGCTGCCAACCTTGAGTGACGACCCTTATCTGCGCGTGAACCGTGAGGCCTGGCGCAGCGAGCTGGCGGGCGAAGCGGCGCGGCTGGATAGCGCGGCCATGGCACAGCAGATCGTTGCGGCGGCCACGAGCCTGGATCTGGTCGGCTTTCTGGCCGTCGGACCGCAGTACCAGGGCTTTGCCAGTTCCTGGGGCGCCTTCGGCTGGTATGCCGCAAGCAGTTTCAATTTCGAGTTCAGCCTCTTTCACGACAACGGTCAGGCGGTGAAAAGCACCTATGCCGGCGAGCGATGGGACGCCCAGGCGTTCGCTCGCAAGCTGGAGCGTGCACGACAGCAACTGGCGTTTCTCGGGCGCCCGGCCAAGGTGCTGCAGCCAGGGGCCTATCGCGCCTATCTGGCGCCGGCTGCGCTGGAAGAGCTGATCAGCCTGTGTTGCTGGGGCTTCGGTGCGCAGGCGCTGGCGTCGGGTGGCAGCCCGTTGCAGCGTCTGTTTAACGGCAAGGCCGAGCTCAGCCCGTTGGTGACAATGGAAGAGCGTATCGAGGGTGGCCTGGCGCCGGCCTTCACCGCCGAAGGACCACGCCGGCCGTTGCGCCTGATCAGCCAGGGGCGACTTGGTGAACGCCTGGTCAGCTCGCGCAGTGCCGCAGAATATGGACTGATCGCCAATGGTGCATGCAGTGGCGAATATCCGCTGTCCTTGCACATGCGAGGCGGTGAGTTGGACGAGCCCGACGTGCTGCAACGGCTCGGCACCGGGCTCTACATCGGCAACCTGTGGTACGGCAATTTCTCCGACCTGCCCGCGGCACGCCTGACCGGCATGACCCGCTTCGCCACCTTCTGGGTCGAGAATGGGCAGATCCAGGCACCACTCAACACCATGCGTTTCGACGACTCGCTGTTCGACTTCCTCGGCCCGCAACTGGAGGCCTTGACCCGCGAACCTGAGCTGCTGCTGCCAGGCGGCACCTACGGCGCTAGGCAGACGGGCTCGATGGCCTTGCCGGGCGCGTTGCTGTCGCGGTTTACCCTGACGTTATGATGCTCATTTGAGTATGTGGGCGCGCAGCACGCGCTCCTCTCGCATGATGTGGATGATGAAAACCGTTGTGTCTGTATAGCGGTAGAAAATTCGGCAGGGTGGGACGACGATTTCGCGGTACACCGAGTGTGGAAGCTCATCCGGAACACGGCCCGACAGGGGGAAATCCACTAACCGTGAGACTGTTTCAACGACTCTTCTGACCAGTGCTCGCGCGGCATCCGGTTTGTCGAGGGCGATGTATTGCGCGAGATCGTCGAGCTGCTCGAGGGCGGTGTTCGTCCAGACTATTTCAGCCATTTGCTCAGCCTTTCCTTGGCCTGCTCATGGTTCAGGGTGTTGCCCTCGATTACGGCACGTTCTCCGCGAGCCAGAGCATCCAGAAGGGCAAGACGCTTCTGCATGAACTGGTAGTCATCGACATCCACCAGATAAGCCGAAGGCATCCCATGTTCGGTGATCAGTACAGGTTCTTTGGACTCGTGAAGGTCGGCCAGAATCTTGGTGGCCTGTCGCTTCAGGTTGGTGACCAACTCGACTTTCATGGACGGTGCCCGCTGCGCAGATGAAAGTGCCACTTTAGTGATACTTTTCGGCCGTTACAATCAACGGGTCACTTTCTCGCCTTGAGCACCACGAATTTCGGATTGGCTGCCACCTGCTCGACGCCACGGAACAGGCGCGCCAGCTTGGCGTGGTAGCCCAGGTGGCGGTTGCCGACGATCCACAGTTCACCACCGGTGACCAGCGCCGCGCGGGCCTGCTGGAACATGCGCCAGGCTAGGAGGTCGCCGACCACCTGCTGCTGGTGGAAGGGCGGGTTGCACAGCACCATATCCAGCGAGTCGGCGGGCTGTTCGGCCAGGCCGTCGCCAGCACGGATCGTTACAGGTCGATCACCGAGGGCCGCCCGCCAGTTTTCCTGCGCCGATTGCACGGCCATATACGACTCGTCCACCAGCGTCAGTTCTGCCTGCGGGCTGCCCAGGGCGTAGGCGATACCGAGCACGCCGTTACCACAACCGAGATCGGCGACGCGCACGCGGCCGAGGTGGCGCGGCAGATGCGGAAGAAAGGCGCGGGTGCCGATATCCAGGCCGTCGCGGCAGAACACATTGGCGTGGTTGACCAGCTCCAGCGCTGGTTTGTCCAGGCGATAGCGGGTCGGGTAGGGCGAGTGCGGCGCCGCCTTGGTTTCAGGCGTGGCGACCAGCAGGCGGGCTTTCTTCACCGCCAGCGAGGCTTGCACCGGGCCGATGTATTGCTCCAGCAGATCACCGGCGGCGCGCGGCAGGTGCTTGATCATCGCCCCTGCTACCACGCGGGCATTCGGCGCCAACTGGCCGTGCAGGCGAATCAGTTGCTCCTCCAGCAGCGCCAGGGTCTTGGGCACACGGATCAGTATCCAGTCGAACGGTCCTTGCGGCGTTTCGCAGCTCGGCAGAAAGGTCACCGTATCGCCATTAAGTCCGTTGCTGGCGAGGTTCTTCTGCAAGGCGAGAAAGCCCAGGTGCGAGTCACCGCTGCTGGTCACCTGGCAGCGTCCGGCCAGCGAGCAGGCGAGGGCGCCGAAGCTGTCGTTGAGCAGCAGCACCCGGCTGCTTGGTGCGATGCCATGCTCATGAAGATGATGGAGCAGGTATTCGTCGGCGGCGTCGAAGGCTTGGAGCGGCTCGTTCGCCTGGTGCGGCTGACGCTGCAGTTCGAGGCTGGCGAAGGGAGTTTCGAGAGTAGGCATGCAAACCTTCGGTGTTTGTTGCTGGCCGATTGCGCCAGACTGGACAGGTATTCAATGAAGGGGGCGATTATGACCGTCAGCGAAGACAAGTTCACCCGTCAGACGCTGCTCGAGGTACACAGCCTGACGCCGAGCCTGTTCACCCTGCGCACCACCCGTGATCCGGGCTTTCGTTTCCGCGCCGGGCAGTTCGTGCGTCTGGGCGTGGAGAAAGCCGATGGCAGCGTGGTCTGGCGCGCCTATTCGCTGGTGTCCGCGCCACATGACGAGTTTCTCGAGTTCTTCTCCATCGTGGTGCCGGGCGGCGAATTCACCAGCGAGTTGAGTCGACTGCGCGTTGGCGACAGCTTGCTGGTGGAGAAGATGGCGACCGGCTTTCTGACCCTGGATCGCTTCGTCGACGGCCGCGACCTCTGGTTGCTCGGCAGTGGCACTGGCATCGCACCGTTTTTGTCGATCCTGCAGGACTTCGAGGTGTGGCAGCGCTTCGAGCGTATCGTGCTGGTGTACAGCGCGCGCAGCTTCACCGAACTGGCCTATCAGCCGCTGATCAGGAGCTTCGCCGAGCTGGAACACCTGGCCGAATTCGTTCACAAGCTCACCTACCTGCCGGTGGTCACCCGCGAGCAAGCGCCGGGTTGCCTGAATGCACGTATCACCGACTTGCTCGACAGCGGCGAGCTGGAGCGTGCCGCTGGCTTGCAACTGACCCCCGAGCACTCGCGGGTGATGATCTGCGGCAACCCGCAGATGATCGACGACATTCGTCAGCGTCTGAAGGTGCGCGGCCTGAATCTGAGCCTGACCCGGCGGCCGGGTCAGGTGGCGGTAGAGAACTACTGGTGATCAGTCTTCGCGGATCGCCTTGAGTCGATGTTCCCAACGGCGTTTGGCAAAACGGCGCATGTTGGGGATATCGTCGGTCTCGTCGAGAATCGGCTTGCCGATGATGGTTTCCATGATGTCTTCCAGTGTCACCAGGCCGTGCCAGCTACCGAACTCGTCGTACACCAGGCACATGTGCTGACGCTCCTGCATGAGCAGGGTCATCAGGTTTTCCACGTTCATGCTGTCCGGCACGACCTTGATCGGCTTCATGATCTGGGTGATCGGTTCGCCATCGTTCTCGGCCGCCAGGGCGTCATAACGGAACACCACGCCCAGCGGCGATTCGTCCTCGCCGATCACCGGGTAACGGGAGAACTGGCTCTCGCGGGCACGCGCCTTGAACGCGGCGATCGATTCATCCGGTGCGGCGGATTCGCAGACGATGCGTGGCGTCATGATGTCGCGCAGGCGAATCTCGTGCAGGTCGAGGATATTGCTGATCACCCGATGCTCGTCTTCGTCGAGCTTGCCCACTTCGCGGCCAAGCAGGGTCAGCGCCTTGATCTCCTGGCGAATGTCGTGCTCCGGCTCCTTGCCGCCGAACAGGCGCATGATCAGGTCCGACATGACGATGAACGGCTTGAGCAGCAGGATCATGAAGCGCAGCAGGGCCGGCAGGAAGGGCGCCAGGGCGCGCCAGTAACGGGCACCGATGGTCTTCGGCAGAATCTCCGAAAGCACCAGGATCAGCAGGGTCATGACCGCCGAGGCGATACCCAGGTAACCGTCACCGAAGACGATCGCCACCTGCGCACCAACGCCGGTCGCACCAACGGTATGCGCCACGGTGTTGAGGGTCAGGATGGCCGCCAGCGGCTGGTCGATCTTGTCTTTGAGCTCTTTCAGCCTTTCGTACAACTGAGGTTTTTCGGCCTTCTGCTGTGCGATGTAACTGGGCGTGAGGGAGAGCAGGGCGGCTTCGAGGATGGAGCAGATGAACGAAACCAGGATGGAGAGGACAGCGAACGCTATCAGGAGTGTCATGTAGAGGGGTAGGTGGCCAAGGGCCGGCCAATTTAGCGCAAGTGCATTGGAAAAAGCAGAAAAGCTGCAACATTTCATTTCGTCATGCTGGCGCCGTTGACGTTCACTGCCCAACGTCTTGCCTGCCGATATTTCACTGGCTGCACGTAGCCCAGCTTCGACTAGGCTAAAGGGACACTATCTGGGGAGGTCCTCCATGCCGCTTGAACATCACCCGTTGACCCGCGAATTTCCTCAGCAAGGCGACGTCATGCGCAAGCTGATGCAAAGTCACCCCCACTTCCCTCGCCTGGCTGGCGAATATGAAGCGCTGGACAAGCGCATCTACGAAATAGAGGACGGTCGCGAGGCTGCCGACGACCTGACCTTGCAGGGGCTCAAACTGCAGCGTGTGGGCCTCAAGGACGAGATCGCCGATCTGCTGCGCAAGGCGGGCAGTGCTTGATCCGGATCAAATGAACGGTCGACGTGCAGCGCTAGGCTGGAGCCATCTTCCCTGTCAGAGGCTTCCTCATGCACGTCGACCACCATCCGCTGGTTCATGATTTCCCCGAACTGCGCAACGAACTGCAGCGTCTGCGGCAGAGCGATGAACAGTTCTCTCGCCAGGCCGAAGAGTACGAAGCGCTGGACAAGCGCATCTGCCGTATCGAGGACGGTATCGAGTTGCTCGATGACGTCACCCTCAGCGCGCTGAAACTCGACCGTGTGGCAATGAAGGACGAGTTGGCGCGCCAGCTCAAACGCGCTGCAGGTCAGTGCTGCGGTTGTGGCAATGGCTGTCGGGGTTGATGCCCGGAAAATGCGGCAGACACGGCGCCCCCTACGAGATCGCTACCGGTAGGTTGCGTCGTGCGCACCGGCCTTCCCGGATCTCGTCTTGACTTCGCCATCGGAGCCGAAAGGCCTCAATGCACGGGCGGGTTGATCAGATAAGTGAGCAGCCCGTCCGCCTCTTCTTCTGTCCACACCGGGCGCGCCGGCCTGGGCCATTCGTTCAACAGCTGCTGCCAGAAGGCGCAGGCCAACTCATCCTGACGGTAGAAACGCAGCAGCCAGGGACTACCATCGCCCATTACCTGCTGTACCAGGGCACGACCGATGCCCTGGCGACGATACTTTTTGAGGATGAACAGGTCGGCGAATTCCGGTACATCAAGACCGGGTAACTCGCTCTGTTCGATCAGCAGGAAGCCGGCAATGAAGTCGTCGACCAGTATCAGTTGCGCACTCCAGCCCGGCTCCTGCCAATAGCGCTGCAGGTGGGGTTGATGGATGTAGAAGCGACCGTCCGTCTCCACGTCCTCCTGCTCCCAGTCCGAGCTTTCGTAGGCGTAGAACTGGTAGAGGTTGGCCAGTAGCGGCAGCTGTTCGGCGCTGGTGGGGAGCAGTTGGATCTGCATATGGGCATTCCGGGCAGAGTGGCTGTGATCTGTAAATTTATCCAGTTGTTCGGTATCGTTCCAGCCTTCGTTCAGCGGCAGGATTGATCGCAATGGCCAAGGCAAAACGCATGTACGGCTGCACCGAGTGCGGCGCCACCTTTCCCAAGTGGGCCGGGCAATGTGGCGAGTGTGGTGCCTGGAACACCCTGGTGGAAACCGTGGTCGAGGGCGCGACGCCCAGCGGGCGCACTGGCTGGGCCGGCGACAAGGCCAATATCAAGACCTTGGCTGAGGTCAGTGTCGAGGAAATTCCGCGTTTTTCCACCGCTTCCGGTGAGCTGGATCGGGTGCTGGGTGGCGGCCTGGTCGATGGCTCGGTGGTGCTGATCGGCGGCGACCCCGGCATTGGCAAGTCGACCATCCTGCTGCAGACCCTGTGCAACATCGCCCAGCGTTTCCCGGCACTGTATGTGACGGGTGAGGAATCGCAGCAGCAGGTGGCCATGCGTGCGCGGCGGCTGGATCTGCCGCAGGACAAGCTCAAGGTGATGACCGAAACCTGCATCGAGTCGATCATCGCCACCGCCCGCCAGGAAAAACCCAAGGTCATGGTCATCGACTCGATCCAGACCATCTTCACCGAGCAACTGCAGTCGGCTCCTGGTGGCGTTGCCCAGGTGCGCGAGAGTGCGGCGCTGCTGGTGCGTTTTGCCAAACAGAGCGGCACGGCGATCTTTCTCGTCGGCCACGTCACCAAGGAGGGCGCGTTGGCCGGCCCACGCGTGCTGGAGCACATGGTCGACACCGTGCTGTATTTCGAGGGCGAGTCCGATGGCCGCCTGCGCCTCTTGCGGGCGGTGAAGAACCGTTTCGGCGCGGTCAACGAACTGGGTGTGTTCGGCATGACCGACAAGGGCCTGAAGGAAGTCTCCAATCCCTCGGCGATCTTCCTCACCCGCGCGCAGGAGGCCGTGCCCGGCAGTGTGGTGATGGCTACCTGGGAAGGCTCGCGACCGATGCTGGTGGAGGTGCAGGCGCTGGTCGACACCAGTCATCTGGGCAATCCGCGCCGCGTCACCCTGGGCCTGGATCAGAACCGCCTGGCCATGCTGCTGGCGGTACTGCACCGCCACGGCGGCATTCCGACCTATGACCAGGACGTGTTCCTCAACGTGGTTGGCGGGGTCAAGGTGCTGGAAACGGCGTCCGACCTGGCACTGATGGCGGCGGTGATCTCCAGCCTGCGCAACCGGCCGCTGCAACATGACCTGCTGGTGTTCGGCGAGATTGGTCTGTCCGGCGAGATTCGTCCGGTGCCGAGCGGTCAGGAGCGTCTGAAGGAGGCGGCCAAGCATGGTTTCAAGCGCGCCATCGTGCCCAAGGGCAATGCCCCCAAGGAAGCACCGCCGGGTTTGCAGATAGTAGCCGTCACGCGCCTGGAACAGGCGCTGGATGCGCTTTTCGAGTAACTAAAGTCGCGGCTAAAACCCTTCCTGCTGTACCTGCACATGTACCAACTGTAGGAGCCCGCTTGCGGGCGATCATCGATAAAAGCATCGCCGGCAAGCCGGCTCCTACAGGTCCATCCGAGCTACGTCTTTGTATCGGCTGCGGCGTTCTGCCGCGAGTGGGGCGGGTCGAAAATTGACCGAGGTCAATAAGTAGCAGGCTATCGACGCGCAGCATGAAGGCGTATCCACTGAAGGAGACGCCATCATGTTCCTGTTCTTCGATTTCTTTTCCCGGGCTTTCAACTTCGACGCCAAGGCCATTGAGTCGCGCGATGCGCGTCGTCAGGCGCAGCGTATTCAGGCGCGTCGCCAGCGTCGTGAACAGGCAGAGGCTGCCTGCTTGCGCCACTGACTGCTAGGCTCTGTACGAAAAGTGCCTGCGCTCGGTGATGCTTCGTTAAAAACCGGTTCGGAATGCTCATTTACCACTCGTAAACTGCGCTTCCTCACCGGTTTTTGCCTCGCCTGACCTTCGCTCGACGACTTTTCGTATAGAACCTAGTCGTCTTCGCCCAATGCCGCCAGTTCACGTTCCAGCAGTTGCTCATCACCAAGATTGAGCTCGATCAGGCGGCGCAGGTGGCTGATCGATTCCAGGTCGATATGCCGACAGACGAAGCCGAGCGACTGCGGCTGGGTGCGCGTCAGTACCACTTCCATCTTCACCTTGGCTTCGTCCCCCAGTTCGATAAGGGCTTCGAAGGGCTGGTTCGGGTCCCCGTTCCAGTCGCGCGGGGTCTTGATCAGCAGGCCCTTGAGAGAGATATCGTGCAGAGCTGCCGACCATTGTCGCTCACCCTGAGCGATGACGGTGGGGGCGTCGAAGGCGATGCGCTGAAAGCGCCGACGCTCGTTGGCTGATTCACTCATGCCCATACTCCTGAAGGATTTACATCACTATAGCCAAGGCTGACGGCCCCGTGCTTTGCCGCTGTGTCGCAGCGCACAGCTGAGACACACCAGTTTGACAGGTGGCCAAGTTTCGCCAAAGCTCCTTGTGTAGTTTTTATTACTCAATATTGCGGAGCGACACATATGAGCAAGCGACTGCTGGGTAAAGGGTTGGTCTTCGGTCTGTTGAGCATGGCCAGTGTTGGTGCGTTTGCCGATGCTGCGGGCGGTAATGGCTGCGGCTGGGGCAACATGCTGTTCGAAGGGCAGCGCGGCATGGCGCCGCACTTTCTAGCGACCACTACCAACGGCACCTCGGGTAATGCCACCTTCGGTATGACTTCCGGTACCAACGGCTGCGATACCAGCGGCGCGCTGGGTTACAACGGTCGCTCCATGCTGGCAATGAATGGCATGCTCGATTCGATTGCCGAAGACATGGCCATGGGCCAGGGCGAAGCGCTGGACGCCTACGCTACCTTGCTGGGCGTGGAGGCTCAGGATCGTGCGCACTTCGCCAAGGTCACTCACGACAACTTCGGCAGCATCTTCAGCAAAGCCGACGCCACCAGTGAGCAGGTGCTGGCAGCCACGCTCGAGGTGATGAGCCGTGACGCGCAACTGGCGCGCTACGTGAAACAGCCGGCCTGAGATTAATCCCCGGCAAAAACAAGCCCGCCAATTTGGCGGGCTTGTTCATTTCAGGCAGCGTATCAGTTGCCGTATACCGGGAACTTCGCGCACAGCGCCTTGACCTGCTCACGCACGCGGCCTTCGACTTCATCATTGCCGATGTTGGCCAGTACGTCGCAGATCCAGCCTGCCAGTTGACGGCACTCGTCTTCCTTGAAGCCGCGAGTGGTGACGGCGGGGGTGCCGATACGCAGGCCGGAGGTGACGAACGGCGAACGCGGATCGTTCGGTACGCTGTTCTTGTTCACGGTGATGAAGGCTCGGCCCAGGGCAGCGTCAGCATCCTTGCCGGTAATGTCCTGCTTGATCAGCGAGAGCAGGAACAGGTGGTTCTCGGTGCCGCCGGAGACCACGTCGTAACCGTTGTCGATGAACACCTGGGCCATGGTCTGGGCGTTCTTGATCACCTGCGCCTGGTAAGCCTTGAACTCAGGCTGCAGCGCTTCCTTGAAGCACACCGCCTTGGCGGCGATGACGTGCTCCAGCGGGCCGCCCTGGCCGCCCGGGAATACCGCGGAGTTGAACTTCTTCTCCAGCTCTTCGTTCTTGCGCGCCAGGATCAGGCCACCGCGCGGGCCGCGCAGGGTCTTGTGCGTGGTGGTGGTAACCACGTCGGCGAACGGTACCGGGTTCGGGTACAGACCGGCGGCGACCAGACCAGCGACGTGGGCCATGTCGACGAACAGGTAGGCACCGACCTTGTCGGCGATGGCGCGGAAACGCGGGAAGTCCAGTACCTGCGAGTAGGCGCTGAAGCCGGCGATGATCATCTTCGGCTTGTGCTCCACGGCCAGGCGCTCGACTTCGTCGTAGTCGATCAGGCCCTGGTCGTTGATGCCGTACTGCACGGCGTTGTAGATCTTGCCGGAGAAGCTGACGCTGGCGCCGTGGGTCAGGTGGCCGCCGTGGGCCAGGCTCATGCCCAGCACGGTGTCGCCGGCGTTGAGCAGGGCCATGTACACGGCGCTGTTGGCCTGGCTGCCGGAGTGCGGCTGGACGTTGGCGTAGTCGGCGCCGAACAGCTCCTTGGCGCGGTCGATGGCGAGTTGCTCGACCACGTCGACGTATTCGCAGCCGCCGTAGTAACGCTTGCCCGGATAGCCTTCGGCGTACTTGTTGGTCAGCACGCTGCCCTGGGCTTCCATCACCGCCGGGCTGGTGTAGTTTTCCGAGGCGATCAGCTCGATGTGCTCTTCCTGGCGCTGGGCTTCCTGCTCCATCGCGGCAAAGAGTTCGGCGTCATAACGAGCGAGGGTCAAATCACGGCTGAACATGGCGGTCCCCTGAAATCAGCTGGGCGGTAGAAAGAGGGGGCGGATTCTACCGCAAAGGTCGCATTCAGGCATATGAAGGTCGGTCATGAGCCTGACAAATGGCCTTCATGCTGAGTTGGGCCCAGGGCCCGCCCGTCAACTGAGGATGAACAGCGCTGCGCCGCTGAATTGGGCGGTGAGCTGACGTGCAGGCATGGGCCTGCCCAGCAGGAAGCCCTGCACTTCGTCGCAGTCGTGTTCACGAAGGAAGTCGAGTTGTGCCTGGCTCTCCACGCCCTCGGCGATCACCATCATGTTCAGGCTGTGCGCCATGGCGATGATGGCGCGGGCGATCTGCGCGTCCTGCTCGCCATCGGGCAGGCCGTCGACGAAGCTGCGGTCGATCTTCAAAACGTCGATGGGGAACTGCTTGAGGTAGTTCAGCGACGAGTAGCCGGTGCCGAAATCATCCACAGCAATGCACAGGCCCAAACGCTTGAGGTTGCCGAGAGTCTGCATCGCGCTGGCGACGTCACGCATCAGTATGCTTTCGGTCAGCTCCAGCTCCAGGCAGGCCGGGGCTAGTCCGGTTCTGTCCAGAATGGCGGCGATGCGTGCGCTCAGATCGCCTTCGGCGAACTGCCGGGCCGACAGATTGACCGAAATCTTGGGGATGCGGATCTTTTCCTCGTGCCAGGCCTTGAGCTGCCGGCAGGCCTCCTCCAGCACCCATTCACCGACCTGCACCACCAGACCGAGCTCCTCCAGCACCGGGATGAACTCATCCGGCGGCACCAGGCCGCGTGTCGGGTGACTCCAGCGCAACAGCGCCTCGACCCCTGTCAGGCGATTGCCGTCGCCGGAGAACTGCGGCTGATAATGCAGGACGAACTGGCTCTGCTCCTGAGCGTGGCGCAGATCGCTTTCAAGTTCCAGGCGCTCCAGGGCACTGGCGTTCATGTCGGCCTGGTAGAACTGGAAGTTGTTCTTGCCGTGTTCCTTGGCGTGATACATCGCGGTGTCGGCGTTCTTCATCAGTTGGCTCAGCTCGCTACCGTCCTGCGGGGCGAGGGCGATACCGATACTGGCGGTGACGAAGAATTCGCGGCCTTCGAGGACGAAAGGGCGGGCCAGGCTGGAGAGAATCTGCTCGGCGACATGAATGGCGCGATTCAATGCGCCCTCGCGGGTGGCGCGCGGCTGCAGCAGCAGGGTGAATTCGTCGCCGCCCATGCGCGCCACGGTGTCGTCGCCGTCGACGCAGGCCGACAGGCGCACGGCCACGTCCTTGAGCATGCGGTCGCCGGCGGCGTGGCCGAGCGAATCGTTGATCGGCTTGAAGCGGTCGAGGTCGAGGAACATCAGCACCACCCATTCGTCATGCCGATCCGCATGCTGCAGGGCGCTGTGCAGGCGATCCTGGAACAAGGTACGGTTGGGCAGGTGGGTCAGGGCGTCGTAGTAGGCCAGACGATGGATTCGCTGTTCGCTGGCCTTGCGTTCGCTTATGTCGCTGAAGAAGCACACATAGCTGACCAGGTCGCCTTCCTCGTCATGCACCGCGGTAATGCCGACCCAGGCCGGGAAGTTTTCGCCACCCTTGCGCTTGAGCCACACCTCGCCCTCCCAACTGCCGCGCTGGTTGAGTTGGCCGAGGATGTACTGCAGGTGCGCCGCCTGCTGGCGGTCGGCGGTGAGCATACCTGGAAGCTGGTCGAGCACCTGGCCGGCGGAATAACCACTGACGCGGCTGAAGGCCTTGTTGACCTGAACGATGTAACCGGCCGGGTCGGTCACCAGAATCGCTGCGGTGGAGTGCTCGAATACCGTGGCGGCCATGCGCAGGTCTTTTTCCGCGCGGCGTTGCTGGCTGATGTCGCGGCCAACGCCGAGGATGCCTTCGAAGCGACCGTTCTCGTCCCACATCAGCACCAGGCGCAGCTCCACCGGGATCTTGTGGCCGTCGGCGCGCAGGCAGTCGAACACGAACAGCTGATCCGGCAGCTCCTCGCGCAGACGCTCGAGGCGGTCACGCTCGCCGAGCGAATCGCGAATCCGCTCGAGCAGCAGGTAGAGGCCGGTGAGCTGCTGCGGGTTGGCCGCCAGGCCTTGCAGGCCGTTGGCCGTCACCCATTCGGCGTTGTAGCCGAGCATGGCTTCCACCGACGGGCTGACGTAGTTCAGATTCAGGCTGTCATCGGTGGAGACGATCACGTCGCTGATGCTTTCCGCCAGCAGGCGGTAGCGTTGCTCGCTGTCACGCAGCGACTGGTTGCGCTCGATCTGCTCGGTGATGTCCTTGGCCACGCCGATCAGCCGGCTGACGCGACCGCGCTCATCACGCGCCAGAGCCTGCTCACGGATGCTGAACCAGTGCCATTGGCCATTGCGGTGACGCCAGCGCAGCACCGATTCGAGCAGCAGGCCGTTGCCGACCACTTTCTGCAGGTTGCGAATGCGCCAGTAGTATTCGCTGTCGTCCGGGTGCAGTACCTGCTCCCAGAAGTCGCCGGCCATCGCCTTGAGCTCGCTGACGCTATAGCCCAGTTGCAATCCGAGGCTGTGGTTGCTGAACAGCACCTGCCGGTTCTGCATGTCATGCACGTAGAGCAGGTCGGGCACCGAGCGAACCACTTCGGACCAGAAGCGCTCACGCTCGATCAGCGACAGCTCGATGCGCTTGCGGCTGGTAATGTCGCTGATGCTCAGCGTGACGGCCTGATAGTCCTGGAGCATTTCCGGCAGACGCAGCACCAGCCAGACGTGCCGCTGCAAGCCTTGTGCGGTGACCAGTTGGGTTTCCAGCTCCATCAGGTTGGGGCCTTCGAGCACGGCCACGGCCAGGCGGTAACACAGGTCGTCCGGCTGTACCGGACCGTTGTCGATCAGTTGCTGCCAGGCCTGTTCGGTGGACTTGACCCCGAGCAGGTTGAGCGCCACCTGGTTGGCCTCGGTAATGCGCAGTTGCTCGACCAGCAGTTGCTGATGCTCGGCATCGGCCTGCAACCAGCGCTGCAGACCCGCCGCATCGCGCAACTTGTGCTGCAGCAACAGGCAGCGCAGGCCGGAGAGGTCGAGCACGCAGAGGGCTACGCCGGTGCCGTCGAAGATGTCCTGATAGCGTCTGCGGGTTTCCTGCAGTACGCGCATGGCCTGCTGTTCATCGGTCACATCGCGCAGCACCCAGACGTAACCGGCATGACGCCCGACTTCGCTGATATCGCTACGGGTCACGGCGAACAGTCGCTCGCGCCCTTCGCTTTCGACTCTGATCAGCTCCGGTCCCAGATCGCTGCTCAGTTGTGGGCTGTTGAGCAGCAACGGGTCGAGATCGGGCAACAGATCAAGCAGATGGAGTTCCCCGGCCACGTCGCTGGGAACCCCGAACAGCGCTTCGGCCTGCGGGTTCAGGTAGCGCACCTTGCCATCGGCCTGGGTCACCAGAATGCGTTCTTCGACGGCGCCGAGCGCACTGGCGGCCTGGCGCAGCGAGCGGCGTGTTTCGTTATTCAGGCGCTGCAGGCTGCGCTGCTCGCGTTGCAGGCCGTACAGGGCCAGCAGGGTAAGCAGGCTGCACAGCGCGAACAGCAGGAACTTGCCGGCCAGGGTCGGCATCAGCTCGTTGCCGGCGCGTTCTGCATCGAACAGGGCGCGCAGTTGCCAGTCGCTGCCGGGCAGGGTGATCAGTTCCAGGCTTTGTGCCTGTTCTGCCGCAGTAACCGGAGCGATGATGCCGCCAGCCTGTTGCAGGTCATCGGCACGCGCTATCACGCGGTGACTGAGCAGATCTTCGAGTAACCAGTCGTGCTCGCTCTGGTGCTGCTCGCGCAGCCAGCCGCGCAACGCACTGATGCGCATGCGCAATACTCGGTGACTGTCGTCAGGCTGACGCAGCAGCAGGTAGAGCGCGCCGCCGTCCAGTGCGCTGAAAGCGAAGTGATAGGGCTCCGCGCCGCTGCGTTGCTGCTGGCTGCGAATGAAACTGAGGTCACGCGACTCGCTGGCGCTGTCGGCCAGCAACTGCCCGTTGGCATCGAGCCAGGCCACACTGCTGACGGTCGGGAAAATGCTGCGCAATGCTGTGACCAATTCGCTGCCGTCGCCAGCGCGCGCAGGGCTGCTTTGTAGCATCGCCTGGCCCGCCTGCGCCTTGAGGCGCATGTTCAGACTCAGGTGCTTGGCCAGTTGGGCGCTGTAACCCTGACTCAGTTGCTTCTGGCTATCGAGCAACTGGCGGTATTCCTGAGTCAGCTGCCAGGCCAGCAATCCCAGCATCGCCAGCACCAGCACCACCAGGGCACGGCGCAATGCTGCGCGCGACTCGCCCGGGGAGGAGGAAGGCAGGGATGAGGGAGTCGACACGTTCTGTGAACCTGCAGCCAGTGCTGGGCTATTTTAAGCGTTGAGGCGCGCGGGCATGCCTGCGCTCGCGCGAGCCGGCTAGAATGCCTGCAAACGTGGCCAAGTGCCAGCTGCGCCGACGAACGTAGGTTTGCCCTGTCACGCACATTCCGGTAGTTTTGCGCCGCGCGCGTGAACTGTCCGCGCGGTACTTGGCGTTCGCTCCGGCAGCGGCTAAGGTCTCTGCAAACGCCCCGCTGCAGGCTTGGTGAAAACTGCCTGCAGCCGGTAATACGGCGGCCAGGCCGGCACGCAGCAGATGGTCAGACTGTCGGCGTTGCCGGTTTCGTCACTCGCAACGTTATCGCAGTGTCTGCAAGGCCCGCCATTCTCAGCCCTCATTCTCACCAGTCAGGTTCTCCATGGCTCAGTACGTCTACAGCATGCATCGGGTCAGCAAGGTTGTCCCGCCGAAGCGTGAAATTCTCAAGGACATCTCCCTGTCATTCTTCCCAGGTGCCAAGATCGGCGTGCTGGGCCTCAACGGTGCCGGTAAGTCCACGCTGCTGCGCATCATGGCTGGCGTCGATACCGAGATCGACGGCGAGGCTCGTCCGATGCCGGGGATCAAGGTCGGCTACCTGCCGCAGGAGCCGCAGCTCGACCCGAGCAAGACGGTGCGCGACATCGTCGAAGAGGCGGTAGGCGAGATCAAGCAGGCCCAGGCCCGCCTTGACGAGGTCTACGCCGCTTACGCCGAGCCGGACGCCGACTTCGACGCCCTGGCTGCCGAGCAGGCCAAGCTCGAAGCCATTCTGCAGGCGTCCGATGGTCATAACCTGGAGCGGCAGCTGGAAGTCGCCGCCGACGCCCTGCGTCTGCCGGCCTGGGACGCCAAGGTCGAGCACCTGTCCGGTGGTGAGAAACGCCGCGTGGCGCTGTGTCGCCTGCTGCTGTCGGCGCCAGACATGCTGCTGCTCGACGAGCCGACCAACCACCTGGACGCCGACTCGGTCGCCTGGCTGGAGCGCTTCCTGCACGACTTCCCCGGCACAGTGGTAGCGATTACTCACGACCGTTACTTCCTCGATAACGTCGCCGGCTGGATTCTCGAACTCGACCGCGGCCACGGTATTCCCTATGAGGGCAACTACTCCGGCTGGCTGGAATCGAAAGCCAACCGTCTGGCTCAGGAAGCCAAGGCCGAGGCGTCGCACGCCAAGGCGATGAAGGCCGAACTGGAGTGGGTACGCCAGGGCGCCAAGGCACGCCAGTCCAAATCCAAGGCACGTCTGCAGCGCTTCGAGGAAATGCAGTCGCAGGAATTCCAGAAGCGCAGCGAGACCAACGAGATCTACATCCCGGCTGGCCCGCGTCTGGGCGACAAGGTCATCGATTTCCACAATGTGTCGAAGTCCTTCGGCGACCGCGTGCTGATCGATGACCTGTCCTTCAGCATCCCCAAAGGCGCCATTGTCGGCGTGATCGGTGGTAACGGCGCTGGTAAGTCGACCCTGCTGCGCATGATCACCGGTAAGGAGCAGCCGGACTCCGGCACCATCGAGATCGGTGAGACCGTACAGATCGCCAGCGTCGAGCAGAGCCGCGAGATGCTCGAAGGCAACAAGACCGTGTGGGAGCAGATTTCCGATGGCTTCGACATGATCAAGGTCGGCAACTACGAGGTGCCGTCGCGCGGTTACGTCGGCCGCTTCAACTTCAAGGGCGCCGACCAGCAGAAGTTCGTCAAGGACCTCTCCGGTGGTGAGCGCGGTCGCCTGCACATGGCGCTGACCCTGAAGCAGGGCGGCAACGTGCTGCTGCTCGACGAACCGTCCAACGACCTCGACGTGGAAACCCTGCGCGCGCTGGAAGAGGCGCTGCTGGACTTCCCGGGCGCCGCCGTGGTGATTTCCCACGATCGCTGGTTCCTCGACCGTATCGCCACGCACATCCTCTCCTACGAGGACGACGGCAAGGTCAACTTCTTCGAAGGCAACTACACCGAGTTCGAAGCCGATCGCAAGAAACGCCTGGGCGATGCCGCCGCGCAGCCGCACCGCGTGCGTTACAAGAAGCTGGCGTAGGGTGGGTTAGCGGCGCCAAGCACTTAATTGGCTGGTTTCACGAGCAGAGTGCGCCGCGTAACCCACCATGCGATATCCCGGTGTTACGCCGGGATGAAAAAACGGAGCCCGCGGGCTCCGTTTTCGTTGAGGGCGCAGGCTATCTGTAGGAGCGGCGCCCCGCCGCGAACCGGGGAAGAGGCGAAAGCTCCTACCCATTCGGAGTATGTGTCGGTCGAAAGATTGCTACGTACCTGTAGGAGCCGCGCCTCGCGGCGAATCGATCACGCGTTCAGCACAAATCCACAAGCTTCGCCCCGGGGCGGGGCTCCCACGCAAGACCGCCTTATAGTGCTTATCTGATTGGCATCAGCTTTTTCGTTGGTGTGGGTTTGGTGCCCTCAGAGCCTGGCCAGCAGGCTCTCTAGAGCCTTGGCCTGATCCTCGGCCAGATCGATGATATGAAAGCCGGCCCAGCAATGCTGGCCGTCGGCGCCGGGGCGGCTCCACAGGCAATCGGCGCCCAGGCGCACTTCCTGTACCGCATCGCTACCTGAGGTGCACACCAGGCGGCATTCCAGCACCGCGTCGGCGGTATGGGGGGTGTCGCTGAACAGCATGAAACCATCGGCAGACAGGTCGACTATCCGGCCCAGGCGCTGGCCGCTGTTCAGGTCGAAGACCTCCAGCTGCATTTCGGTGCCATGGCGGCTGTGTTGACGACGCTCTTCCATGGAAATTCCTCAGCGGGGTTCGGCCGTGCGCCCAGTGAAACGCTGTAGCACACGGTAAATGGCAGTCAGCGCGCGATCCACCAGGGGCGCCGCGCGTTCGGGTGTCACGATTCGGGCCAGGCCCTTTTCCATCTCGCTGGCCAGCAGGGTCAGCGGTTTGATCGCCACGCGCTGGCCACTGTGGTCGACGAACATGTAGTTGTGCGTGGTCGGGCTGAACCAGGAAAGCTTGAGCACGCGGCTCTTGCCGCCCTCGACGAACTCGAACCAGGTGCCGAACTCGACGCTGGCCAATTCCTTGGCCAGGGCTTGTGCGCGTGCCGAGAGTTTGCTGCGCAAAGGTGCCTGGCGAGCCAGGTCGGCATCTTCTCCAAGCATGGCGCCCAGGGGACTTTCTGGCAGGGTAGGTTTGAGCTGGGCGGCCAACTGCGGCTGCTTGGCCTGGACTGCATGCTGGCAGGCCACCAGGTCCTGCAGCAGGCGACGGATACCGTCCTCATGGTAGCCGCCGAGCAATTCCAGGCCCTTGCGCAGGTCGCTGAGCATCGGCACGCGCTGTTCCTGCAACTGCAGCACCTCGGCCTCGCCGAGCGGTGTGCCGCTCCAGGCCAGCTGTTCGGCCACTTCGCAGGAGCGCTTCCACTCCGTGCTCTGTTCGCCATGGCGCAGCAGGACAAACACCAGGACGTCGGCCCAGGTCAGTTCGAGGAAGTTGCGGATGATGGTTGGTAGGTCGCGCTTTCCGACGCATCGCTGAACCACCTCAAGCGCCTGCTCGCGAGCCCCCAGTAGACGATCACGCCCCTTGGCCGCCTCGACCGCGCGGCGTTCGCGCAGTTCGACCTTGTGGCGCAGGGTCTCGACATACTCGTTGAACTCCTCGATCAGGCTGTCGAACAGTCCCAGGTCACCGCTGAAGCCGTGAATCACCCGTTCGACTACCCATTGCATCTTGGCCAGCAGGCTGCGTTCGTCACCTTCGCTGCCGTAAAGCACGCCAGCCTGGGCCATGGTGTTGAGCAGGCGTCGCGCCGGATGGTGGTGTTGGGTGAACAGCGCCTTGTCCTGCAGCGCGATTTTCAGATAGGGCGTATGCAGGTGCGAAAGTGCGGTCTTGCAGGCGTCCGGCAGGTTCTCATCATCGAGGATGAAGTCGAACAGCATGCCAACCAGGTCGATCACGTCGGCTTCCTGATCGGACACCTTGCTGTCGCCCGGCAGGCTGCTGTGCGATTCCAGTTGCTGCTGCAGGTCGGCCTTGAGGCCTTCAACGGCTTGCGGTTGATGCAGGCGCTGGGCCAGTTCGTGGGCCGACTGCTGTTGCATGCGATTGAGTGCAGCAAGCAGTTCGCTGGCGCTGTAGGTACGGCTGGCCTGGCGCGGTGAGAAGCTGACGATGCTCCGTGTGCCGCCCAGCAGCGGCGCGTCCGGGTGGCTCTGGCGGTGTTCGCCGAGCAGGCTGGACAGGCCGCTGAACAGCGCGCCCGGATCGCTCGGCGGCGGTGCGCTGAGATCCAGATCGAACAGCGCCGGCTCTACGGGCGCTGGCGTCGTACCCGGTCTGCCCGCTGTCTGTTGGGGGGGCGGGGCTTCTGGCGCAGGTGCATCGGGACGGCTGACGCTTTGATTGATCTGCGCGCTGTACTTGAGGTTGGGCAGCACGCCGGCATCGATCAGACGCTGGTTGAGTGCACCATAGAGTGAATCGAGGCTCTGCATCACATGGCGATCGAAGAGCATGTAGAGGATGGTCTTGATCTGCAGCGGGAAGGGGCAGGGCGCCAGCGCATCGCGAAACGCCTGGGCAATGGCCTGTGGGCCGAAGGGGTTGCTGTCCTCGCCGAGCTTCTGGCCGTTGTTGAGCAGCGCCAGGCGCTGCTCCAGAGCGAATAGCGGCTGGGTGCAGCGTGCCTTGACCCGGCTGACCATATTGGTGACTTGCAGGGTTTCTTCGTAATCCTCGTTCTGCACCAGGGCCAATTGCTCGGGGTCCACTTCGGCCGGCGTCTGATCCTGCAGTTTGCCGTCGAGGAAATCGGAAAAATTGTTGGCGATGGCCTGGTGGTAGCTGCGCTCGATCTGTGGACGCTGGCGGCGGATCTCGCGCATGTTGTCGAAGAACAACGTCTGCACCTTGTTGTTCTCGGCTTTCTCGGCGCATTCGAACAGGGTGTCATCGACTTGGCCGAATACACCGCTCAGATGCTCCGCCAGTCGGTTCATCACCAGTTTGCGGCAGGCTTGTACCAGATCGCTGAAGCGCGGCTGTATACCGCGGCTGGCGAGGCTAACCACCTTGGGATGAATGGGGGGCTTGTCCTGGTTGCTCATGGACTGTCCTGACTGGCGTCGTCGGCTGGCGCGTCCTGCGTCGTGCCGCAGTTCGATGAAACATATAGTAGTCCATGGCTTGCCTGCAAAGCATTGTCGTAAAAGCAGTTTGCAGGGGTTGACAGGGAAATTTTGCTACGTAAAATGGCGCGCCTCTGAAGCGGTAAAGCGAAAGCCGAAGCGCAACAGAGCTGGAAGACCGAAGTTCCGCGATAGCTCAGTCGGTAGAGCAAATGACTGTTAATCATTGGGTCCCTGGTTCGAGTCCAGGTCGCGGAGCCAACTTCCTATCGGGGTATAGCGCAGTCCGGTAGCGCGCTTGCTTTGGGAGCAAGATGTCGGGAGTTCGAATCCCCCTACCCCGACCATATTTGGGTCGTTAGCTCAGTTGGTAGAGCAGTTGGCTTTTAACCAATTGGTCGTAGGTTCGAATCCTACACGACCCACCACTACAACGAACAAGCCCGCCTAGCGCGGGCTTTTTCGTTTCTGTGCCTCACGCGGGTCTGGGCCGTCTCGCATTGTCCCGGCCACGCTGGCCGGTTCGCACAGGTGCGTCATACGCACCACGGGCGATCGGCTGTCTCGCAAAGGGGAATGCCAACATTTTTCCTACGGGCGCTTCAGCTCGTAGGGTGGGCTTTAGCCCACCAGCGGTCGACGTGGGCTGAAGCGGATCGCCGCCCGGCCCACCCTACAGTCTGTAGCCTGCCACTACTTCAATGCAGCTTCAGGCGCGGCTCGGTGCTGCGTCCGATGCGGTCGCTGAGCATCAGCAGCAGGGTGCGTGGTACGCCATACAGCGCCATCTGGTGCATGCGGTACAGCGACACGTAGAACACCCGCGCCAGCCAGCCTTCGAGCATGACGCTGCCGGTCAGGTTGCCCATCAGGTTACCGACCGCGGAGAAGCTCGACAGCGAGATCAGCGAGCCGTAATCGCGATAGCGATATTCCGGCAGCGGCTGGGCGCTGATCTTCAAACGTAGCGACTTGGCCAGCAGCGATGCCTGCTGATGCGCTGCCTGGGCGCGTGGCGGCACGTTGCGGCCCTCAGTGCCCGGCTGCGGGCAGGCTGCGCAGTCGCCGAAGGCGAACACGTCGTCATCGAGCGTCGTTTGCAGGGTCGGACGAACCTGCAGCTGGTTGATGCGGTTGCTCTCCAGACCATCGAGGTCCTTGAGAAAACCGGGGGCGCGAATGCCGGCAGCCCAGACTTTCAGGCTGGCCGGGATGAAGTTGCCGTCGGCGGTTTTCAGACCGTCGGCGGTCACTTCGCTGACGGCGGCGCCGGTCAGCACGGTGACGCCGAGCTTTTCCAGGGTCTGATGCACCGGCCGAGCGATGCGCTCGGGCAGGGCTGGCAATACACGCGGCCCGGCCTCGATCAGGGTGATACGCATGTCTTCAGGGCGAATGCGATTGAGGCCATAGGCAGCCAACTGCTTGGCAGCGTGGTGCAGTTCTGCTGCCAGCTCGACCCCGGTGGCACCGGCGCCGACGATGGCGATATCGATCTGCGAGCCATCCGCGCCTTCATTGGCATGCGCCCGCAAGTAGTGGCTGAGCATGCGGCGATGGAAGCGCTCGGCCTGCGCGCGGGTGTCGAGGAAAATGCAGTGCTCAGCGGCGCCTGGCGTGCCGAAGTCATTGGTGGTGCTGCCAACGGCAATGACCAGGCTGTCGTAGGTGATGCGGCGTTCAGGCATCAGTACCTGGCCGTCGTCATCTAGCGTCGGTGCCAGGGTGATGCTCTTACTGGCGCGGTCGAGGCCGGACATGCGCCCGAGCTGGAACTCGAAATGGTTCCACTTGGCCTGAGCCACGTAGTTCAGTTCGTCTTCCGAGGAGTTCAGCGAGCCGGCGGCCACTTCGTGCAGCAGGGGCTTCCAGATATGGGTGAGGTTGGCGTCGACCAGAATGATTCGGGCCGCGCCACTCTTGCCCAGTTTTCTACCCAGACGGGTGGCCAGCTCCAAACCGCCGGCGCCGCCGCCGACAATCACGATGCGATGGGACATGGATATTGCTCACAAGGCTTTGAAAAAGACGGTGTGAGTGCGAGAGGGCGAGCGCAAGGCAGCTCATAGCACCAGTCGACTCAGCAAGCGGCTCAGCAGGCCCAGGCCAATGGTCACGACCATGACCAGCGCCAGCAGATGCCAAACGCGAAACGGCTGACGTTCAACCTGATGCTGCGGTGCGCTCAGGTATTGGTCGACTTTCTGTTGGTCTTCGGGGCTCAGGCGACTGGTCATGGGCGGGCCTCTGCTTGAATGCGGCTATTCTAGGCGTACCCGCCAGCCTTGGCGAGCGTCGTTGTCCTGCGGGTCAGATATCGTTTCGAGGGGTTCCACACTTACCGTGTCCTCCAGGCGGATGATGCCGCCTTCGATCACGCGAGCGGTAATGCCGCCATGGCCACGCATGGCCTGGAAGGTGCCGTGACCGAGGCGTTCCTCCAGGCGGGCGCAGGGTTGGCACCAACCGGTGGTTTCCAGCAGTGCCTGGCCAATGCGAAAGCGACGGCCCTTGAGGCTGAACAGATTGATGCCGGCGACCGCGATATTGCGGCGCAGCTCGCTGGGCGGCATGGGTGCATCGCGGCCGAGCAAGGCGGCAACGACGGCCAGGTGTTCCCACTGGATCAGCGTGACCTGCCGCGCATTGCGTGGCCCGGGACGGCTGTGATCGCCGGTCAGGCCGGCTTCACGCCGCGCTTCCACGGCCTCGACTTCGAGCATCGCCTCGCGCGCCTTGGGGCGAACCCCTATCCAGCGCACCTGGCCGACTTGCGGCACGTCGGCGAGCAATTCCTGCAAGGGGCTCACAGGCCGATACCGATGTCGAACAGCAGACTACGGCCGAGGTTTTGCCGCAGAAAATCCGGCGCGTCCGGGTGAGCGAACAGCACACGGGCAAAGCGCGGACCAACCAAGGACAGCGAGCGCCAGCCTTGGCGCAGGTATTCGGTAGGGGGCGGGAAGTGGCTGTTGCAGTCGAGCACGGCGCGCTTGAGGCTGACGAAGGCGACCAGGTCGAGTTCGCCGAGGTCGATGCCACGCTCGCGGTAGTTATGCGCCTTCTTGCGCAGGGTCGGCGCCAGCCTCGTCTGCATCTCACTGGCTGGAATACGTTTGGGGCGCGCTTCACGGCGTACCAGCTGGCTCAGGGAAAAGGCGCTGCGGCGCCGCTCCAGTTCGGCGCGCCACTCGTCATTGAGGCGCCGGCCTTCATCGAGCACGAAAAACACTTCGAAGTTGGCATCGCGAAACAGCACGTCCGGCGGCTCCTGGCCGCTGGGCGTGAAGTCGTCGCTGTGATGGCGCACGTTCAGCGCTTGTAGCAGGCGTTGACAGACCCAACGCTCACGCTCCCATTTCTTGGCGTTGGAGAGGAAGGCATTGGCTTGTTCGGCCTGGTGCGTAAGTAAGCGCAGATAATCGGAATCGTCCATGTCTGAAGCTTAGCCGCAGCGCTTACCCGCATGCCAGTGCCTGCAACTCCAGTCGTTTCAGTGAGCGTGGAAATCCAGCTGGGTTTTTTGGGCTGTTGTCGATCAATGGCAGGGCAACTGCTCTGCCGGCAAAATCAAATCCGAGTACCGGTGTAGACTCCCTGGCATGGCGATGAATGAAGGAGAGGGTGTGCGCGCATGATCGCTTCCAACCTGCTGGCGTTCTCCACCTTGTTGGGCGGCTGGCTGGTCTACGGGCTGGCGCTGCTCTGGGCGATAACACGGGCGCCCTGGGTCGAACTGTTCAGTGACCTGCGCCGCCAGCATCTGCTGTTCGGCACCATGCTCGCGCTGTTTCTGCTATGGCTGGTGCGCCGCGATTTCGACTCCGGGCTCTCCTATCACTTCATCGGCATGACCGCTGTGACGTTGCTGCTCGACTGGCCACTGGCCGTGCTCGCCGGTCTGGCCGCGCAGCTTGGCCTGCTGGCTATCGGTCGCATGGACCTGGCCTCGCTCGGCATCAACGGCGTGCTACTGGTGCTGATCCCGGTGTTGGTCACCGAGCTGTGCGCCATCCGTGTCGAGCGCGCACAGCCGCGCAACCTATTCGTCTACATCTTCTTCTGCGGTTTCTTTCCAGCGGCGTTGGCGACGTTGATGACGCTGCTCGGCGGCCTTGCCTTGTTGTGGATGGACGGGCTGTTCCCCATGCCGCCCTGGCTGGACGACTTTGCCGGCTATCTGTGGCTGGTGGCGTTCCCTGAAGCCTTTATCAACGGCACCATCGTCACCGCGCTGGTGGTGTTCTACCCGGACTGGCTGGAAACCTTCAATCGCAGCCGCTACCTGCAGGCGCCCTGGAAGGAGAACGATCGAGACGCATGAATGGCGTTGTATTGCTCGGTTGAATGGCGCGGCCGAGATTGATCTTCGTCAATGATCGGAGCGGGCCTGCCGCCATGCTGTGAGAAACGCCTCCGAGGTACTTGAGATGAGTGTTCACAGCTGGGCAAGAAGCACTGTTCAGGACGCTTTGCATGACGCCGACGTGCAGGGTCATGAGCCTATCGTGGCATTGCGTGCGCTGCTATCGGAAGTCGTACTGCGGAGCAGGGCGCTGCGTGATTCCCAGGAGCTGGCGCACGAACTGCAATTTCTCGCCGACAACCTCGATGATGACCGCGACTACGCCTTTATGCGCCCCTGACGTTCCCGATTCTGCTTGTGCGGGAGCCGCGCCCCGCGGCGAATGGCTGTGGGGCGACGCTAAAGTCAAAAAGCTTCGCCCCGGGGCGGGGCTCCTACAGGGCGAGATGGATCAATGCGGGCGCGTCGGCAGGTCGCCGCTGAACATCTCGTCTTCCAGGTCATTGCCGGGAATCGCATGCTCTTCAGCGGCCCAGGCGCCCAGGTCGATCAGCTTGCAGCGCTCGCAGCAGAAGGGGCGGTAGGTGTTTTCGGCTTTCCACTCGACGGGTGCGCTACAGGTTGGGCATTGAACGGTAATGGTCATGGCTGGCCTCCACGCAGGGTCAGATAGAAGTTGTGCAGGCGCTCGACCTCGGCGTCCAGCCAGGCCATATCACGATCATTGACCAGCACGTCGTGGGCATGGCGCAAGCGTTCTTCGCGGCTGGCCTGGGCCTGCATGATGGCGCGCACCTGCTCTTCCGAACTCTGGTCGCGCGCGATGGTGCGTTGCACCTGCAGCTCGGCAGGTGTGTCGACGACCAATATGCGTTGGGTCATCTGCCGCTGGCCGGACTCGACCAGTAGTGGCGACACCAGAATGGCATAGGGCGATTCTGCGCGCGCCAGCACCTGAACGATCTCCTGGCCGATCAGCGGGTGCAGCAGGCTTTCCAGCCAGCGGCGTTGCTCGGGTGCGGCAAATATCAGCTTGCGCAGTGCGGCGCGGTCCAGCTCGCCATTGGCTTGCAATACGCCCGCGCCGAAATGCTCGACGATCCTGGCCAGCGCCGGACGCCCTGGCTCCACCACCCAACGCGCTGCATGATCGGCGTCCACCACGTGCACGCCGCGTTCGATAAAACCTTGCGCCACCGCGCTCTTGCCGCTGCCGATGCCGCCAGTCAGGCCGAGTATCCAGGGTTTCATAACGCCAATGCAGCCTCGTTATTGCTCAAGGCCGCGATTGTAGGGGGGATTTCGATGTGATGCGAACTGGTGTGCCTTTAGCTTATGTAGGAGCCGCGCCCCGCGGCGAATGGTTCTGAGGGGCAGCGCTAAATTCAAAAGCTTCGCCCCGGGGCGGGGCTCCTACAACTTGGGCGACTATGGGTGGCTCTTTGACTCAAAACCCAGCGAACTTCAGATAACTGCCGGTAATCACATCGCCCCACAGCAGGGCGATCCACCCGGCAATCGCCAGATAAGGGCCGAAGGGAATCGGCGTGCCGGAGTCGCTGCCGCGCATGCGCAGCATGATTACTCCCAGCACCGCACCGACCAGCGACGACAGCAGAATGGTCAACGGCAGAATCTGCCAGCCACCCCAGGCGCCGAGCATGGCCAGTAGTTTGAAGTCGCCATAGCCCATGCCTTCCTTGCCGGTGATCAGCTTGAACAGCCAGTACACCGACCACAGGCTCAGATAACCGGCAATCGCCCCCCACAGAGCATCTTCAAGGCTGGTGAACAGCCCGAAGTAATTGACGATCAACCCTAGCCACAACAGTGGCAGCACCAGCACGTCCGGCAGAATCTGGTGATCAGCATCGATCAGACTCATCGCCAGCAGCCCCCAGGCCAGCACCAGCATCGCCCCGGCCTGCCAGGTAAAGCCGAAGTGCCAGGCGACGTAAGCGGAAAGTAGCCCGCAGGTTAGTTCGACGATGGGGTAGCGCTTGCTGATCGGCGTCTTGCAGTTCGAGCACTTGCCGCGCAGGAACAGGTAGCTGATCACCGGAATGTTTTCCCAAGGACGAATCTCATGGCCGCAACTGGGGCAGCTGGAGTTAGGCAGAATCAGATTGAAGGTCTGAGTGGTCGGTGCTGGCGGCAGCTCCAGCACCTCGCGTGCCTGGCTCTGCCAATCGCGTTGCAGCATCACCGGTAGGCGGTAGATCACTACATTGAGGAAGCTGCCGACTAGCAAACCCAGCAACGAAACACACAAAACAAAGGCCAGCACATGGCTGGCCAGGAAGTCGATCACGAGCATTTAAACGACGGCACCCAACTGGAAGATTGGCAGGTACATGGCGATGATCAGACCGCCGACCAATACGCCCAGTACGGACATGATGATGGGCTCCATCAGGCTGGTGAGGCCGTCGACCATGTTGTCCACTTCTGCTTCATAGAAGCTGGCCACCTTGTCGAGCATCTCATCCAGCGAGCCAGACTCTTCGCCGATAGCGGTCATTTGCACGGCCATGGAGGGGAAGGTGCCGGTGGTGCGCATCGAGAAGTTTAGCTGCATACCGGTGGATACGTCAGCCTTGATCTTGTTGGTGGCGTTCTTGAACACCACATTCCCGGTGGCGCCGGATACCGAGTCGAGGGCATCCACCAAAGGTACGCCGGCCGCGAAAGTAGTTGATAGGGTACGGGCGAAGCGCGCTACGGCGGACTTATAGAGAATATCTCCGACTATCGGCAGCTTCAGAACCCCGCGATCTACCGCATCCCTGAATTTTTGCGAGCGCTTGAGGGCCTCCTTGAAGGAAAAGCCAATCACAAGCAGTGCGGCCAGTACAACAAACCACCATGCCTGAAGTGCTTGTGAAATGCCGATAACCATAAGGGTAAAGGCTGGTAGTTCGGCTCCAAAACTGGCAAAAACAGATTCGAATTGCGGTACTACCTTGATCAGCAGAATTGCTGAGACGACAACTGCTACCACGATCACCGCGATGGGGTAATTAAGCGCTTTCTTGATCTTGGCCTTCAGTGCTTCGGTCTTTTCCTTGTAGGTGGCAATCCGGTCCAGCAGATTTTCCAGGGCGCCGGCCTGTTCGCCAGACTCAACCAGGTTGCAGTAGAGCTCGTCGAAGTATTCGGGTTTCTTGCGCAGCGAGGTGGCGAAGCTGTTGCCCGCCGCCACTTCTTGTTTAATTTCGTCGACCAGCTTGCGCATATTGGGGTTATCGAAGCCCTCGCCGATGATGTCGAAGGACTGCAGCAGCGGTACCCCGGCCTTCATCATGGTCGCCATCTGCCGGGTAAACAGGGCTATATCCATGGGCTTGATCTTCTTGCCCTTGCCAAAGGACAGGGAGGATTCCTTGCGCACCTTGGTCGGGTTGATGCCCTGCTTGCGCAGTTGCGCCTTGACCAAGGCGGGGTTCTGACTATTCATGACCCCCTTGACGGCGGCGCCGCGTCTGTCTTTGCCTTCCCACTTGAATGCGCTGGTTTTTAGAGCTTTCTCAGCCATGGTTAATCCTTGGTCACGCGGTTGACTTCCTCAAGGCTGGTAACCCCTTGCATGGCCTTGAGCAAAGCGGAGGTGCGCAGGTCATTAAAGCCGTCTTTACGCATCTGCGTGGCAATATCGATGGAGTTGCCTTCTTCCATGATAATCCGCTGCAGGTTGGGCGTGTTTTTAACCACTTCATAAATACCGACGCGGCCCTTGTAACCGCCCTTGCAGTTTTCACAGCCCACGGGGCCATAAATCTTGAAGGTGCCGATCTTGTCCTCGGGGAAGCCTTCGGCCAGGAGGGTTTCGCGGGGTACGTTGACTTCCTTCTTGCAGCTGCTGCACAGCTTGCGCGCCAGGCGCTGGGCGATGATCAGGTTGACCGAGGTGGCGATGTTGAAGGATGGCACACCCATATTGCGCAGGCGGGTCAGGGTTTCCGCGGCGCTGTTGGTGTGCAGGGTCGACATCACCATATGCCCGGTCTGCGCGGCCTTGACGGCGATGGAGGCGGTATCCAGGTCGCGGATCTCACCGACCATGATGATATCCGGGTCCTGACGCAGAAAGGCGCGCAGCGCCTGGGTAAAATCCATGCCCTGCTTGGGGTTGACGTTGACCTGGTTGATGCCCTCCAGGTTGATCTCCACCGGGTCTTCGGCGGTGGAGATGTTCACATCAGGCGTATTGAGGATATTGAGGCCGGTGTACAGCGATACGGTTTTGCCCGAGCCGGTGGGGCCGGTCACCAGAATCATGCCCTGGGGCTGCTTGAGGGCAGCCATATACAGCTCTTTCTGCTCTTCCTCGTAGCCCAGTGCGTCGATGCCCATCTGCGCGCTGGTGGGGTCGAGAATGCGCATCACGATCTTTTCGCCCCAGAGCGTGGGCAAGGTGTTGACGCGAAAATCGATGGCCTTGGTCTTGGAGATTTTCATCTTGATCCGGCCATCCTGCGGCTTGCGCCGCTCGGAGATATCCAGCGCGGCCATCACCTTGAGGCGGGCGGCAATTCGCGGCGCCAGCTGAATGGGCGGGCGGGCCGCTTCATGCAGAATGCCGTCGGTACGAAAACGCACGCGATAGTTCTTTTCGTAAGGTTCGAAGTGCAGGTCCGATGAGCCGCCCTTGATGGCGTCCAGCAGCATCTTGTTGACGAAACGCACCACGGGTGCATCGTCAGCATCGGCGTTGCCATCATTTATCTGCTTGTCATCATCCACGGCCTGAACATCCAGGCCGTCCAGGTCGACATCGGCCAGGTCCTCCATGCCGCTGGTGGCTGAGTCGAAGAACTTGTCGATGGCATCGCCGAGCTTGTCGTCCTCGACCAGAATGGCTTCTGTGGTCAGGCCGGTGCTGAACTGCACATCGGTCACCGCCTGGTGACTGGTCGGATCGGAGAGGCCGATAAACAGCTTGTTGCCGCGGCGCCATAGCGGCAGCACGCGGTGCTGGCGCACCAGTTTCTCACTGATCAGGTCACGTGGCTGGCTTTCCTTGTCGAGGGTGTTGAGGTCGAGAAAGGAAACGCCGAATTGCTCCGAGGCCAGTTCGGCCAGGGCGCGGCTCTTGACCAGCTTGTTCTGCACCAGGTAAGTCACCAGCGACAGCTTGTTGCGCTGCGCCTGCAGTTGCGCCTGTTGAGCGGCTTTTTCGTCCAGCAGCTCGGCCAGCACCATCTGCTTGGCCAGGCCGGAGAGGGATACGCTTTCGTTCATCGGGGGCTCCACACACAATGCCTGCCTTATAGCCTAGATGCTGGCGCCTGCCAAACCGCGGTTTGTCAGGTGACGAAAAAGGTCAGTTAGTGTCAGTGGGTGGTGTGGTGGCCTGTAATGGAGTGGCTGAATATCGCCGTCTGGCCTGCTTCGAAAAGTTGGCACGCCGGCTGCATTGTGATGCTCAGGTCGCTGGACCTGTCCATTTCTAGGAGAGTTAACGAATGAAAGCTCAAGCGCAAAAGGGTTTTACCCTGATCGAACTGATGATCGTGGTTGCGATCATCGGTATTCTGGCTGCCATCGCCATCCCGCAATATCAGACCTACGTTGCCAAGTCGCAGGTTCAACGTGCTGTTGCTGAATCAGGTGCCATCAAGACCGCTATCGAAGCCTGCATCTTGGAAAACAAACTGACTGTAGGTATTGCAGCAGGCAACTGTGATCCGCAGGCTACTGGCTCCAGCATCCTCGTTGGCCCCACTCAAGGCAACCCGATTCCGGCTGACACTGGCGTGCCACAAGTAACAATCCCTAACACCGGCCTAGCGACTATCGTCGCCACCTTCGGCAACAAGGCGGCTACAGCTCTGAGCAGCGGCCCGGGCAGTGTTACTTGGCGTCGTGACGCAAACGGCTCCTGGACCTGCCAAGCCGCTGGCATTGATACCAAATACACTGCCACTAGTTGCCCGCTGTAATCTAACCGTTGCAATAGGACTCATTTTTGAGCTGCCACAAAGAATGCCCCGCCTTGTGCGGGGCATTCTTTTTCGAACGCCGTCTGGATGAGCGTTGTTTCAATGTCATCGTGTAGGTGCAGGTTATGAGTAGGAGTCGAGGCTTCACCCTTATCGAACTGATGATCGTGGTTGCGATCATCGGCATTCTTGCGGCGATTGCGATCCCTATTTACCAGGACTATGTGGCGCGGACCCAAGTACAGCGGGTTCATGCCGAAGTTGCAGCTTATTAACGCGGCAATCAAATAGCACATCTCAAGCATTCACAAAAACCATTAAATTCAATGGCTTATGGATATAAAGATTGGTCGCTACTTGCCCTGTTAAATTGCCGGGTTAATACAAAGGCTTGGTTGAAGAGGCGCTAAGCCGTGGTCAGCATACGATCAACAACGCTGAATTGGGTTACACGGCTTCAAGTCTGACAACGGTGGTTCTGGCTGATATCGCCACCTTCGCGGCCGATGGCTCCGGCTCGCTGGAGGTCACCATCGGTGGCAATGCCAGTGCAGTTGTTGCAGGAGCACGGATCGCCATCCTGCGCTCGGCAAACGGTACCTGGACCTGCAACCTTGATGAGTCCGGCGCTGGTGCTTGGAAACCTACCTATATGCCCTCGGGTTGCTTCTGATCGAGAGAGCAAATACGGGGTAACGTGGTAAGGCGGAGCAACTTAGGATGGATTAACCCGGTAAGGCGGATCAACTCCGTAACCCGGTAAGGCGGATCAACTCCGTAGGATGGATTAGCGAAGCGTAATCCGTCGTTCACCGCGAATCACGATATCCATTGCAACACTGAACGCCCTACCTTGCGCGGGGTGTTTTGCTCTCTGGAGTTTGTGGTGTGCGGCTCTCGTTCGGCGCATTACGCCTGTGGCTAATGCGCCCTACGGTTTACCTGATGTTGCCGGGGCTTGAGCTATTTCCGTGGCCGTCTAGGCTTGACCTTTTGGTGTTTCTGGAGGGGCAAGGATGCCGAACTATCGCCGTGCTTTCGCGCCGGGGGCGAGCTGGTTCTTTACCGTGAATCTGCTGCAACGCCGCCGCAATGATCTGTTGCTGCGGCATGTCGAGCTGTTGCGTGATGCGGTGCGGCGCGTGCATCGCGATTATCCGTTCACTATCGATGCGTGGGTGGTGCTGCCCGAACACATGCATTGCGTATGGACGTTGCCGCCTGGTGATGCGGATTACCCGTTGCGCTGGCGGCTGATCAAGACGTTTTTCTGCCGAGGGTTGCCCTCCGATGAATACCGCTCGCTGACGCGTTTGCGTCGCGGCGAACGGGGAATCTGGCAGCGGCGCTACTGGGAGCATCAACTGCGTGATGACGAGGACTTTCGCCGGCATATAGATTATGTCTACATCAACCCTTGCAAACACGGGCTGGTGGGGCGGGTGGCGGACTGGCCCCATTCGAGCTTTCACCGTGATGTGGTGATGGGGCTTTACCCGGTTGATTGGGCGGGTGATATCGGGCTTGAGGTGCCGGGGGATGGGTAGGGGGCAAGGGGGCAGGTCTGCATCGTTCGGCGCATTACGCCTGCGGCTAATGCGCCCTACGGTTATGGCCTACGCATGTGCCTCGCGGCTCAGCACGTCGGCGACCCCCTGGTTGATACTCTTGTGCTCCAGTTCGGCTTTTACCGCGACCGTGGCGTGCAGCTCTGGCCCCAGGCGTAGGCTGAGCTTGCCGGAGTAGGGCTTTTGCGGCGGGCGATCCAGCTGAGCGCAGGTGTCGAGGTAGTCGTTCACTGCTTCTTCGAATGCCGTGCGAAGTTCCTGAACGGACTCACCATGAAAACCCACCACGTCGCGAATGCCGGCGATGTGACCAACGAAAAGGCCGTCTTCGTCGCTGTACTCGATGCGGGCTGCATAGCCCTTGTAAGTCATTGCATGCGCATTCATGGGGTAACTCCTGCTTGTTCAAGGAAGGCCCGTGCATCGCGAACCTGATACGGCTTGGCTTCCTTGTCGGGATGGGGGGCGGTGAAAGGTGCCAACCACGCCATTCAGTTCGAAGCGCACGCGTGAGCCATTGCCCTCGATAGCTCTGGCGCCGGCCGCTACAAATAGCGATTCAATGCGGGACCACTCAAGTGTGCTCGGTACCGGCTTGGCGAAGACTGCTTTCAGGATGGATTGGCGAAGTCTAATCAGTCGTTTGCTACAGGCCACGATGTTTGCCGAAGTATCTGCGTGACGCCTGGAATGGAGCGTTCGGCTTTTGGGGCTGGGGCTAATCCGCCCTGCAGGCATCCGGCCTGGCTCTATTTCCTGCCGCCATGCAGCGGTCGTCTACATGGCGGTAGGTTCGGCATTGTTTGGTGCTATAGCGGTTGGGATACACTTCTAAGCGTGTATGCGGAGGTTGGCTATGAATAAGGTCGTGCTGGTCGAGTTACTGCGCTCGCGACTGGATGGTTTGCTGGCTATCTATGCCTTTGGTAGTCGTGTCCAGGGTACGGCAGACGAAGGCAGTGATCTCGATCTGGCTGTATTGGTAAAAGGTTATGTTGATCCACTGGTGCTCTGGGAGATTGCCAGCGAGGCTGCCGATATTGCGGGTTGTCCGGTTGACCTGCTGGATTTGCGCAGGGCTTCCACCGTGATGCAGCAGCAGGTGTTGGTGAAAGGCGAGCACTGGTGGGTGGCTGAGGGGCCCGAGCCCGGTTTGTTCGAGTGTGCTGTGTTGAGCGAGAAGCTTGAGCTGGATCGGGCCAGGGCGCCTCTGTTACGGGATATCGAGCGAGATGGGCGGGTGTATGGCCGATGATGTGTTGTTGAACAAGGCCGCAAGCATCGAGCGTTGCGTCAGGCGTGCGCGTGAGGAGTATGAGCGCGACCCGGCGAGTTTTGCAGAGGACTTTACTCGGCAGGATGCGGCCATTCTGAACATCCAGCGCGCTTGCGAGGCAGCCCTGGATATGGGGCAGCATTTGATTCGGCGTGAGCGTCTCGGTATTCCACAGAGTGCGCGCGATGTTTTCGTGCTGTTGGCTGGGGCAGGTTGGATTGATGTTGCACTGGCTGAAGCGCTCAAGCGTATGGTCGGTTACCGCAATATCGCCGTGCATGAGTACCAAGCGCTGCAGCTACCGATTACCGTGGCGGTCATTACCCGGCACCTGGATGAGTTTCTCGATTATTCCAAAAGCATTCTGTTGAAGGATGCGCGGGAGGATTGAGGTTTTTCCCTCAGAAAAAACGTTGTCATATCCGCACAGGTGGGCGGCTGGTTTTGTGGTGAGCCTGCTATCGATTCGCCGCGAGGCGCGGCTCCTACTGGGTGGTGGCTGCCTTGACGTGTGAAGGCTGGGGGCGCCTTGCTATGCAGAAGTCCAGTTCTGGTGTAACAAGCTGGGATTTATAGGGCCCAGGGACAGGCCGCGATTTCCCCTGCTTCCGCTTATGGCGTGCGTGGTCTGTTCTGAATCGTCCTTACTTGACGTGCCTGATTGGACCCGCGTACTTCGCTATGGCCAGATCGCTTGTGACCAATATAAAGCCTTCAGTGGTGGCCTGAGCAATCAGCATTCGATCAAATGGGTCGTTATGTATAGGTGGAAGAGCGGCGGCTGCAATGCTGTGCTGCCCGGTCATTGCCAGCTCTTGATAGTCTGCATCGAGCAGTGCTCTTCTGAGTACTGCCGGGTCAAAGTGGAAGTGGGCCTTGCCCATGGCATGCTTGATGCCAACCTCCCAGATGCTCGCAGCGCTGAAGAGCAGTTCGTTGTCGCGGTCGTTGATCAGATTGGCCGCGTCGGTTGGCAGTGAGGTGGGGGTGGCGCAGGCCCAGAGTAAAATATGAGTGTCGAGCAGCAGTTTCATGCGCCGAACATCGACTCGATTTCATTCTGAAACGGTGTGTCAATGTCGTCTGGCACATTGAAAACGCCAGTCAGCATCCCGGTGCGAGGTTTGCTTTCCTGGTTGATCGAGATGACCTTCACCATCGGCTTGCCTGCCTTTGCGATGATAAACGGGCTGCCTTGGCTTGCATCGAGAATCAGTTGTGACAGGTGCGTCTTGGCGTCGTGAATATTGACCATTTTCGGGCTGTTGGTGGGGGTCTCGGTTTTCATGGTGGAGCACCTGGTTAGCTAACTTGGTTAGTCTATTCTCCGGCGTGCCTGTTCGCAATCGTTGGTGCTAGCCGTGGTTTCCTCCAGTTTTGTGGGTTGGCTTGAGCTCCACGAGATGGCTTGAGGTGATTTGTCTCTGGTGTCAGGTGTGGGCTGCGTAACGACGGATTACGCTTCGCTGATCCATCCCGCGCAATGCCTTCATCGGCCCTGAAATTGTAGGAGCCCCGCCCCGGGGCGAATT
>NZ_FMZQ01000011.1:146154-205110 GCF_900102635.1 Ectopseudomonas chengduensis
CGATTTCGGTGAGGCTGCGATTCGCCGCGAGGCGCGGCTCCTACAGTGGGTCGGTGGCTTACAAGGCCAGGCGCATCGACAAATCCACCGCCTTCACATCCTTGGTCAGCGTCCCTAGCGAGATGTAATCCACCCCCGTCTCTGCGATCACGCGCAAGGTGCTGTCATTGATGCCGCCCGAGGCTTCGAGTTTGGCGCGGCCGGCGGTGAGTCTCACGGCTTCGCGCATGTCGTCCAGTGACAGTTCGTCGAGCATGACGATATCGGCTCCCGCTTCCAGCGCTTCGCGCAGTTCTTCCAGGCTTTCCACTTCCACTTCCACCGGTTTGCCCGGGGCGATCTGGTGGGCGGCGCTGATGGCCTGGGCGATGCCGCCGCAGGCAGCGATGTGGTTTTCCTTTATAAGGAAAGCATCGTACAAACCGATGCGGTGGTTGTGGCAGCCGCCGCAGGTCACGGCGTACTTCTGGGCCAGGCGCAGGCCGGGGAGGGTCTTGCGGGTATCCAGCAGCTTTACCTGGGTGCCTTCAACCAGGTCGGCATAGTGGCGGCAGCGGGTGGCGACTGCAGACAGGGTCTGCAGGAAGTTCAGGGCGCTGCGCTCGCCGCTGAGCAGGGCGCGGGCCGGGCCTTCGAGGCGGAACAGGGTCTGGTCGGCGCTTACCTTGTCACCATCCTGCACCTGCCAGTGCACTGCGACGCGCGGGTCGAGCTGACGAAATACCGCATCGACCCAGGCGGTGCCGCAAATCACTGCCTCTTCACGCGTGATCACGCGGGCGCTGGCCAGGCGCTCGGCCGGAATCAGCTGGGCGGTGATGTCGCCGCTGCCAATGTCTTCGGCGAGGGCGCGGCGGACGTTGGCTTCGATTTCGCTGCTGAGGTCGGCGAGGGTCAGGTTGGGCATGATCGGCTCCGGTGTAGACGAGCGGCGATTATAGAGGCAGGCAGGGGCAGGGCAATGGGCTGGAGTGTGCTCGCAGCCATCGAAGGGCAAAGGATTTCGCTGCGGCGTGCAGCGTCAGAAGAGGCTTGTGCGGCCCGACCAGCGGGGCAGCGTCACAGGGCTGTCAGCGTTAGGCTGTAGAGATACGGCTGTCGTGTATTGGCTACCGTCTGGAGGTGGCGTGTAGCTATCTGTGATCTGGGTCATGTCTGTGGGAAAAATTGGCTTGGTATGACGCGCAGCCTCCCTATAATGGCTTTACTTTTTTCATTATTGACGCCAGGCCTTTGACGTTACGGACGACGCTCGGTTGACGCTGTGCAGACCAGGAAGCTCGAGTTCGGGCAGTCTGCGGGAGACTAGAATGAAGACCGACGCGAATGTGGTGCCCCTGACCAAGGCGACCGCAGAGCAATCGCCAACTTCGCCGGTAGGAAGACTGCCCGTGGCGCTGATTCAGGTGCGTGACAAAGCGGCGCAACAGCTCAAGCAGAACCTGCAGAGCCTGTTCGACAATGCTGACGATACCCTCTTCGAGATGGCGGATCGGGCGACCAGCAATACCGAGCAGAATGCTTTCTTCGAAGCCATGCGTGACCTGCGTCTGAAGCGCAAGAATATCGAGCGCGGCTTTCTGCAGAAGGTGTTCGAGTCCTTCGCTAATCTCAATCAGTACGAAATCGGCAAACCACAGCCAGCCTTGGATGCGGTGTCGTTCGACAGCCTGAGCCTGGTGCAGAACGACGAGCTGGAAGAAACCGTGGCGCTGGACGCCATGGTGGCCAAGGTGATGAGCCGAGACGCTGTTGCGTTGGGCCATCTCACCACGCGCCTCAATGCGGTGATCAGCAAGAAGCTGGACGACAAGAGCAATCCGCTCGGCCCCACCCTGCTCAGCGAATACTTCCTCGACGCCTGCAGTAGCCTGGGTGTGGAGATCAAGGTCAAGCTGATCATCCTCAAGCTGTTCGAAAAGTACGTGCTCGGCAGCTGCGACATGCTTTACGCCGAGGCCAATCAGGCGCTGGTCAGTGCGGGCGTGTTGCCTGAACTGAAGTCCGCACCGCCGCGCCGTCAGCAGCGCCCGGCAGCTTCCACTTATGCCCAGTCGTCCGGTGAGGAAGGCATTTCCTTGCTCGAAGGCGCTGATCAGGGCGTGCAGGAAGTCTTCGGCGCACTGCAGGATCTGCTCTCGCAAGTGCGTGGCACATCGATGCCGCGCCGGGCTCAGACAGCCGATGCAATGCCGATCACCAGCAGCGACCTGATGCGCCTGCTATCGCACATACAGCAGCGTGCCCCGGCGCAGGTCACCGTCGAAGATTTCGACCTTCGCGACCAGCTCGAACGATTGCTCGAGCGCGCCAGTGCCAAGAGTGGCAAGGCGCGGGTGGTTGGCGAGGTCGATGAAGATGTGATCAATCTGGTATCGATGCTGTTCGAGTTCATTCTCGATGACCGCACCCTGCCGGATTCGCTCAAGGCACTGATTGGCCGTCTGCAGATCCCGATGCTCAAGGTTGCGGTGCTGGACAAGACCTTCTTCAGCCGTGGCAGCCATCCGGCGCGCCGCTTGCTCAACGAAATCGCCTCAGCCGCGCTGGGTTGGGTCGACCAGGACGATGCGCAGCGTGACAGCCTCTATCAGAAGATCGAACAGGTGGTTCAGCGCCTGCTGAACGATTTCGTCGATGATCCGGCGATCTTCTCCGAGCTGTTGGCCGAATTCATGGCGTTCACTGGCGATGAGCGTCGTCGTAGTGAACTGCTGGAGCAGCGTACCCGTGACGCCGAGGAAGGCAGCGCGAAGGCCGAATTGGCCCGCCGCCAGGTCGAACATGCACTGAACGAGCGGCTGCTGGGCAAGACCCTGCCGGAAGTGGTGGTGCGGCTGCTGCAGGAAGCCTGGAGCAAGGTGCTGATGCTCACTTGCCTCAAGCATGGCGTGGAGTCGGACGAATGGCAGGCTGCGCTGCAGACCATGGATGACCTGGTCTGGAGTGTCGCCCCGCACGAGGATCCCGAGGCGCGTCTGCGTTTGCTGGAGCTGGTGCCTGGTTTGCTCAAGGCGCTGCGTGAAGGCATGGCCAGTGCGGCGTTCGATCCGTTCTCTACCAGCGAATTCTTCAGCCAGTTGGAAGTGCTGCATGTACAGGCTTTCCAGCGCTTCAAGCGCGCGGCCCCGGAAGCCGAGACGGCCGTTGTCGAGGACGCTGCGCACACCGAGCTGAGCGAAGCCGGCATCGAGTTGCCACTGCTGGAACTGCCGGCGGCCGAAGAGGTCGAGGACGCTCCGGCGATGGTCGAGGTGGTCGAAGAGATCATTCTGCTCGCGCCGGGCCAGACCCGTCCGCAGGAGCCGGACGTGGTGCTTCCGGACGACGACGAGGCGCTGCTGCAGGTAGACAGCCTGCGTGTGGGTAGCTGGGTGGAAATCCAGGAAGATGAAGAGCACAAGCTGCGTTGCAAGCTGGCGGCCATCATCAAACCCACTGGCAAGTACGTGTTTGTCAATCGCACCGGCATGAAGGTGTTGGAGAAGACGCGCAACGCTCTGGCGGTGGAGTTCCGCCGCAACGCTGTGCGCCTGCTTGACGATGCGCTGCTGTTCGACCGCGCTCTGGAGTCGGTCATCGGTAACTTACGCAAGCTGAAGCACAGCTGATTGTTGCCAGGAGCGCTTCGCGCCTGGCAACGGCCTGGTCTGTAGGAGCCCCGCCCCGGGGCGAAGCTTTTAAATCCTGCGGCGTGCTCGATATCGATTCGCCGCGAGGCGCGGCTCCTACAGGGCGTGATCCTCGGGATATTCTGAAAAACGTCATTGCTGCGCAGGCGGGACAGCAGCTTTATCGTTGAACAGCGCTTGCGCTGGTCTGAGGGGGGATAATTCAGAACCTGCGGTTTTCCTGGGTTTCCGCCTTCGCGGGCGTGACGATGAATGAGTTTTTCTGAGTTTCCCTCGATTTTCCCCGCCTTTGCACATCCTGTTGCGGCCTCGCGCTTGGCCGCCGTAGCCGCCTGCTCTAGAGTGGTGACACGTTCAGGAGTGTCACATGCAGCTCGACCCTTCCACTGGCTGGTTTCAGGGCATCCCTCACTGCCCATCGCCGAATTTCAACGCTCGCCCCGGTGGCGAGATCTCTCTGCTGGTGATGCACAACATCAGCCTGCCGCCTGGGCAGTTCGGCACCGGCAAGGTGCAGGCGTTCTTTCAGAACCGCTTGCCCGTGCACGAGCATCCTTTCTTCGCCGAGATCGCGTCCCTGCAGGTTTCTGCGCATTTCTTCATCGAGCGTGATGGCGGGCTGACGCAGTTCGTCTCCTGTCTGGATCGTGCCTGGCACGCCGGGGTTTCCTGGTTCGAGGGGCGCGACAACTGCAATGATTTTTCGCTAGGAGTGGAGCTGGAAGGGACGGATGATCTGCCCTACACCGACGCTCAGTACGCCAGGTTGGTCGAGCTGACGCGACAGTTGCTGGACGCCTACCCGGCGCTGTCGACGCAGCGTATCCGTGGCCACAGCGATATCGCGCCTGGGCGCAAGACCGACCCGGGGGCAGCGTTCGACTGGTCGCGTCTGCACGCCGAATTGAAGGAGAGGTAGCAATGAGTTTTCTGGTGATTCTGCTGGTGCTGTGGGTCGAGAAATTTTCTGCCTGGCGTCTGCGCATCCAGCAGGACGGCCCCTGGTTGGCGCAACTGCAGCGCCTGCAACAAGGCGGTTTGCAGCAAGCCCCATGGCTGTGCCTGGCCATTCTGGTGCTGTTGCCGGTGTTGGCGCTGGGTCTGCTGTTGCTGATCCTAAAGCCGCTGGCATATGGCTGGCTGGCATTTCCAGTGCATTTGCTGGTACTGATCTACAGCCTGGGGCGTGGTGATCTGCTTGCGGCGCTAGGGCCGTTTCGCGACGCCTGGCGGCGCGGTGACGGTCAGGCGGCTTACCACGTGGCTGAACGTGATCTTTCGTTGCAGCCGGAGGAGGGCACCGAACTGTTGCAGCAGGTTCAGGGGCATCTGCTGTGGCAGGCCTATCAGAGCTTCTTCGCCGTTATCTTCTGGTATCTGCTGCTCGGCCCCATGGCGGCGCTGGCTTATCGCCTGTTGGCCTTGAGCGCCGAGCATGCACAGCAAGCCGCTCTGCGTGAGCGCGCCGTGCAACTGCGCCACGCCTTCGATTGGCTGCCGGCGCGGGTACTGGCTTCCAGTTTTGCGCTGGTCGGTAATTTCGTCGCCGTCAGCCGCGCTTTGCTGCATGAGTTGCTGAGCTGGGACATTTCTGCCGCGCAACTGGTGATCAAGGCCGGACGTGCGGCCGGTGAGATGCCGCCGCCGGTGATGGGCGAGGAAGGCGTCAATACCCTGGATCAGCTGTGGCAACTGCTGATTCGTGCAGCGGTGGTCTGGTACGCCGGTTACGCGGTCTGGGTGTTGTTCATCTAGAAGTGCCCATCGAGAGCCTGAGCCTCTCTGTTTCGTCGTGCTGGTTTTGTAGGAGCTGCGCCCTGCGGCGAATGGCAAAACAGTATTCGTTCCGAGTCGGGGCTCCTACACGGCCTTAGCTGGATTCGCTGGGCGCGCATTTAACCTTAAGTTACAGAGACGCGTGTCGATAAGGGGTATAAGGAGGCGGTAGCCGACCCTGTTTGGTGATTTTCGTCACTTTATCTGCCTGTATTCGCCGCGTAGATTCACGCGCCACAGGTCGGGCTGCGCAGGACGCCGTTGTCAGCCCGTGAGAGGCTCGGCGGCGATCCAAGCGATACCAATAACAATAATGGCAACTGGAGACGTCTAGTGAAGACCGTGTTGTATCCGGCCATCGCGCTGATGAATCGCCTCAGCTTCGGTATGAAGTTCAGCCTGATCAGCGTTTTATTCTTCCTGCCCATGCTCGTCACCAACTTCTATCTGGTGCGCGACTCCTATCGTCAGTTCGTCGGCACCCAGACTGCCCTGGAAAGCCTCGAGCTACTCGGCAGCAGCCTGCAGCTGCGCCGCGATCTTGAAAGCCTCAACGATCTGGTGCAGATCAACTCGATGATCGGTCAGTCCGGTCAGGCGGGGGATCTGGAAGGGCGTATAGATCAACTGCAGCAGTCGCTCAATGCCGGCCTGCAAGGCCTGCAGCCGGTGACCGGCGATGCCGAGCAGGCAGCGGAGTTCGTCGCCAAGCGCGATGAATTGCTGGCCGAGCTGAAAAGCGCGGAGGCCGAGACCTCGTTGCAGAGCAAGACTGTCATCGTCGAGAAGCTGCTGGGCTCCTCCCAGGTCTTCATCAAGCTGGTGGCCAGCCAGGCGGGGTTGAGCCAGGACCCGCAACGCCAGGTGCGGCAGATTACCGAGCTGATCACCAACGTCACCCCACAGATCACCAATGTGCTCAGCCAAGGCCGTGCCATCGGCGCCTATTCCCTGGGGCAGGGTTTTCTCAATTCGGCGGCCAGTACCAAGTTCGATGATCTGCTGCTGCAGTTGGAGAAGTTGCATGCCGAGTACGGCCTGAATCTGCAGGAGGCACTGGCCGGTAACGTCGCGGCGCAGAATGGGCTGGGCAGCCTGGCCGAAGCCAGTCGCCAGAGTCTTAAGGACAGCGGCGTGCTGTTCGAGGATCAGGTGATCATCGCCGACAGCCTGGATACGCCCTGGGCGCAGTTCTACGATCAGGTCAGCCAGGAAATGGCCAAGACCTACGCCTTCAACGACGGTCTGCTGGCGTTCCTCGATAGCCAGTTGAGTGAGCGGCTGACCGAGAACCGTGCACAGATGGTGTTGCTGGTGGTGGCGTTGGTGGTGGTGTTCCTGTTGATCGTCTACCTCTACAGCGGCTTCTACGTTTCCACCCGCTCTACCCTGAAAAATCTGGGCAAGGTGATGGATAGGGTTGCCGCAGGCGATATGACGGCCAACTTCCAGGCACAGAGCCGAGACGAGCTGGGCGAGCTGGGGCAGGTGTTCAACCAGACCGTGGTGCGTATCCATGACCTGATCGAGCGCGTCGGGCATACGGTGGGCGAGGTCGGTGGCCAGGCGGATCGCGTCGAGCTGGTTTCAGGCGAGAGCAACCAGGCGGTGGCCGGTCAGCGTGCACAGATCGAGCAGGTGGCCACGGCGATGAACCAGATGTCCGCCACTGCCCAGGAGGTGGCGCGTAGCGCTGCCGCAGCGGTAGGCAGTGCGCAGAGCGTGAATCAGGAAACGGTCAGTGGCCGCGCGTTGGTCGAGCAACAGGTTGGTGCGATCCAGCGTCTTGCCGGTGAAATCGACCAGTCGGTGGCGGTGATCAACCAACTGGCCAGCGACAGTGCGGCGATCAGCCAGGTGCTCGATGTGATCAAGGGTATCGCCGAGCAGACCAACCTGCTGGCGCTCAATGCTGCCATCGAGGCGGCGCGGGCTGGTGAACAGGGTCGCGGTTTCGCCGTGGTGGCTGACGAGGTGCGCAATCTGGCCAAGCGCACGCAGCAGTCCACCGAGGAAATCGAGGCGATGATCGCCAAGCTTCAGGGCGGTGTGGGGGCGGCGGTGAAGGCGATGAACGCCAGTCACCAGATGGCGGATGGTACGGTCAGCCAGTCGGCCAAGGTGCAGCAGGCCCTGGAGAACATCCTCGGTGCGGTGGGCATGATCGTCGACCAGAACCAGCAGATCGCCGCGGCGGCCGAGCAGCAGACGGCGGTGGCGCACGATATCGACCAGAATATCGTCGAGATCAACCACGCGGGTGAGCGTACCGCTGCCGGTGCCAGCCAGACCGAGCAGGCCAGCCGCGAGCTGAGCGAGCTGGTTACGCGTCTCAAGCAGTTGATCGGCGCATTCCGGGTCTGATCGCTGCGTGGGAGGCGCTTCAGTGGCGATGCTTTTGTAGTCGTCGCGGCTGAAGCCCCTCCCACAGCATTCCCGCGGCCGTCGCGTTGGCCCTGTAGGAGCGGCGCCCCGCCGCGAATCTGGGCGACACGGTCTGGAAACATGCGCCCCGAGGCGGGGCTCCTACGGACGGTCGTGAAGGGCGATTTGCCTGACCATCTGTGCGGTCTATGCCCAGCCGAACAACTCATCCGCATTACGGCTGCTGGCCGTAGCCAGCTCTTCGGCCGTAACGCCACGCAACGCTGCCAGCTCGGCACAGATGTCAGACAGGTATTCCGGGCTGTTGCGCTGGTTGGGGTGCATGGCCGGGGCCATGTCCGGCGAGTCGGTTTCCAGCATGATGCTCTCCAACGGCAGCTGCGCCACCACCTTGCGCAGGCGATTGGCCTGCGGCCAGGTGGCGGCGCCGCCGAGACCGAGGCGAAAGCCCAGCTTGATGTACTCGCGTGCTTCCTCATGGCTACCGGCGAAGGCGTGGATAATGCCACCGCGTGCCAGGCGAAAACGCTTGAGTGTGGCGATGGTCGCGGCATGGGCACGGCGCACGTGCAGCAGCACCGGTAACTCGAACTCGGCGGCCAGTCGCAGCTGCGCTTCGAACAGCGCTTGCTGGCGCTGCCGATCCAGGTGTTCCAGGTAATAATCCAGGCCGAACTCACCGACGGCGCACAGCTTGCGGTGCCCGGCCAGTTTGCCCAGCCAGTCGCGCAGCTCATCGAGATGCTCTGGGCGGTGATCGTCCAGATAGACCGGATGCAGGCCGAAGGCTGCGTACAGGCCCTCATCCTCTTCGACCAGCTGCCACAACCGCTGCCAGTTGGCCTGGTAGACGCCCAGCACCACCATGCGCTGCACGCCCAGCGCGTGGCTGCGCGCGAGTACTTCGTCGCGATCGGCGTCGAAGTCGGGGAAGTCCAGGTGCGTATGGGTGTCGATCAGGCGCATCGGTCTGCTCACCAGCGGGCGTTCAGAATCGGCTATTTTCCCCTTTCACGCCAGGGCAAGGGAGCGTTGGCGAATCTTTTCAGTCGTATGGACATGGACGAGTTTCACTCGGGCAGTGAAATAAGGAGGTCGCTGGGTGCGCCATTTACGCAAGTTTGTAGGCGCATTGTTCGCCGTTTTCCTGTTGTTGCTGGCGGCGTTGATGCTGTTTCTGGTGCTGTTCGATTGGAATCGGGCGCGGCCGCTGATCAATGAACAGGTTTCTGCGGCCCTGAATCGGCCGTTTGCCATCGAGGGCGATCTGCGCGTGGTCTGGCAGCGTGAAGCCGGTCAGCAGGGTTTGAGCGCCTGGCTACCCTGGCCCCATTTTGCTGCCGAGCAGTTGCGCTTGGGCAATCCGGACTGGGCGCAGGGCGATACCTTCGTCAGTCTCGACAGCGTGCGTTTACGCCTGTCGCCCCTGCCGCTGCTGTGGAAAACGGTGAGCATTCCCAGTATCGAACTCGGCGCGCCGGTCGCCGATCTGCAGCGCCTGGCCGATGGCCGGGCGAACTGGGTGTTCGATCTGGGCAAGGAGGAGGCGGACGACAGCAAGCAGCCCAGTCCCTGGACGCTGGATATTGGCACCATCGGCTTCGACAGGGGGCAGGTGAAGGTCGACGACAAGGTCAGCAATACCCGCCTGGAGGCGATTATCCAGCCGCTGGGCGAGCCGATCCCATTCGCCGATATCGTCGGCAAGAGCGCGGCCGAGCGCCTGACCGAGAGCAATGCCAGCGCCCAGGATTACGCTTTCGCCTGGCAGACCAAGGGCAGCTTCCGTGGCCAGCCGTTGACCGGCAGCGGCAAGGTCGGTGGTCTGCTGGCGCTGCATGACGCGTCGCAGCCGTTCCCGTTGCAGGCCGATCTGCGCATTGGCGCGACCCGTATCGTGCTGGCCGGCAGTCTGACCGATCCGCAGAACCTGGGGGCTCTGGATCTGCGCTTGCGCCTGTCCGGCGCCAGCCTCGGTCATCTGTATCCGCTGACCGGCGTGACCTTGCCGGATACTCCGCCGTACAGCACCGACGGTCGTTTGCAGGCTGACCTGCACGATGCCGATGGGGCGATCTTTCGCTACCTCGGCTTCAACGGCCAGATCGGTGACAGCGATATCCATGGCGACCTGACGTTCGTGGCCCGCGAGCCACGGCCGAAACTGTCGGGGAGGCTGACCTCCAACCAACTGCTGTTCAGTGACCTGGCGCCGCTGATCGGCGCCGACTCCAGCGCGGACAAGCGCGCGCGTGGCGAGCGGGACGTGCAGCCGGCGAACAAGGCGCTACCCGTTTCCGAGTTTCGCACCGACCGCTGGCGCGCGATGGACGCCGATGTGCGTTTCGTCGGCAAGCGCATCGTGCACAGTGAGCAGTTACCGATCACCGATCTCGACACCCATGTGGTGCTCAATGACGGCATGCTGAGTCTGGAGCCACTGCGTTTCGGCATGGCCGGCGGTGTGTTCGACTCGCAGATCCGTCTCAATGGTGCGACCACGCCGTTGCAGGGGCAGATGCGTCTGCGCGCGCGTGACCTCAAGCTCAAGCAGCTGTTTCCCACCTTCGCGCCGATGCAGACCAGCCTCGGTGAGCTCAACGGCGATGCACGCATCAGCGGCCGTGGCAACTCGGTGGCCGCTTTGCTCGGCAGCGCCGATGGCGAGTTGAAGATGCTGATCAACGATGGCGCGGTGAGTCGCGGGCTGATGGAAATCGCCGGGCTGAACGTCGGCAACTACCTGGTCGGCAGGCTGTTCGGCGACGAGGATGTGAAGATCCACTGCGCGGCAGCGGATCTCGGCATCAAGCAGGGGCTGATGAGCACGCGGCTGTTCGTCATCGACACCGACAATGCGGTGATCAAGGTCGACGGCAGTGCCAACTTCGCCAACGAGCGGCTGAACTTCACCATCACGCCCGCGACCAAGGGCTTTCGTATCTTTTCCCTGCGTTCGCCGCTGTATGTGCGCGGCACGTTCAAGGAGCCGTCACCAGGCGTGCAGGCCACGCCGCTGGCGCTGCGTGGTGTTGGGCTGGTAGCGCTGGGCGTTGCGGTGGCGCCGGCGGCCGGCTTGCTGGCGCTGGTGGCCCCCAGCGCTGGCGATGAGCCGAGCCAGTGCGCGCCGCTGCTGCAGAAAATTCAGGGCGGCCAGTAATCCGCTCAGCGCGTAGGGCGGGTGCAACCCGCCTCGCCCTCAAGGGCCAATATTCAGGCTCGGGCCTTGAAGCTGCGGCCGATGGCCTCGATGCCGGGCTGATAGTCGTTGTGTTCCACCGCCCGTAGCGTCCACGCCAGCACGCGCTCAGCGATGCGTTCGTGCTGCTGGCTCATGGCATTGACTCGCAGCGGCAGAAAATCCAGCAACTGGGTATCGCCGAAGGTGGCCAGGCGCACTGAAGGCCATTGTTCGCTGCCCTGTTCGCGTAGCGCATCGAACACTCCTTCGAGCAGCACGTAGGCGGTGGTCAGCAGCGCATCCGGCGAGCCGACTTCCTCCAGCAGTGTTTGCATCTGTCGGTAGCCGCAAGCACGGCTGAACAGCTCACCGTGATAGACGCTGATACGCCCGTCGAAACCTTTCAATGCCGAACGGAAGCCGCGTTCGCGCGCGTGGCTGATGACCAGCTCCGCGCGCGCGCCGAGCAGGGCGATATGCCGGGGTTTGGGCGTCAACAGGCTTTCGGTCAGGGTGCGCCCGGCCTGTTCGTCGTCGCTGACCACCGAGCGGATGTGGATGGGCGACAGCGCGCGGTCCACGGCCACGACCGGCAGGCCGGCGGCGACGATGGCCGGATACAGCGGATCGTCCGCAGGCAGGCAGCTGGCGACGATCAGCGCCTCGCAGCGGCGTGAGCGGAACAGCTCTAGCAACTGCCGCTCGCTGCTCGGGTCATCGTCGGAACTGGCGATCAGCAACTGATAGCCGGCGGCGCGCGCCTTCTGTTCGAGCAGCTTGGCCAGGCGCGCATAGCTGGGGTTTTCCAGATCCGGCAGGATGAAACCCAGGCAGCGGCTTTGCCCGCGGCGCAGGCTGGCGGCCTGCTGGTCCGGGCGATAGCCATGCTCCTCGACCACGGCCAGCACCCTGGCCACGGTCGCAGGGCTGATGCGCCGACGTTCGGCCTGACCGTTGATCACGTAGCTGGCGGTGGTCACCGAGACCTGGGCCAGGCGGGCGATGTCGCTGAGTTTCACGGGCGCAGCACCATGCAGGGAAAGGATTTCGAGCGTGCGAGCGCGGCGAGTCTACACCGACTCGACGACGGCCGGGCTTCAAGGATTACCCATTATCGGATAAGGTGCCAGCGTTTGATGAAACGTTTCAGCGGTGCGATTCATCAGCTAGTCTTGAAGGTGTTTGGGTGGCGTAAGTGAGCGCCGAGTCCGTGAACACCCTTCTCAATCAGAACAAGAATCCAAGCCGGAGACCACCATGCTCGAACTCGATGCCAGCCAAATCCAGATGGGCCGGGCGGCGGCGAACAAGGGCGAAGCCCTGGCCATGCTCGGCGATGCGCTGGCCAGTGCCGGCCTGGCCACTGCGGCTTACCTCGAAGGCCTGCAGGCGCGCGAAGCCCAGGGTTCGACCTTTCTCGGTCAGGGCATCGCCATCCCCCATGGCACGCCGCAGACCCGCGATCAGGTGCTGCGCACCGGCGTCAGCCTGATCCAGTTCCCCGCGGGCGTGGACTGGGGCGACGGCCAGCAGGTGTACCTGGCCATTGCCATTGCCGCCCAATCCGACGAGCACCTGCACCTGCTGCAACTGCTGACCCGTGCCCTCGGCGAGGGGGACCTGAGCCAGGCGCTGCGTGAAGCCCGCGAGCCGGCGCAGATACTCGAACTGCTGCAGGGCGCACCGCAGGCGCTGGCACTGGACGGTCAACTGGTGGCGCTGGCGCAGCCCGCCGAAGACTTCGACGAATTGCTCTGGCAGGGCGCGCGCCTGTTGCGCCAGGCTGGCTGCGCCCGTAGCGGTTTCGCCCTGGGGCTGGCCCGTGGCGAGCCGCTGCCGCTGGGCGATGGCCTGTGGTGGCTGCACAGCGAGGCCAGCGTCGAACGGCCTGGGCTGGCTTTCGTCACCCCGGCGCAGCCGCTGAGTTTTCGCGGTGAGGCGTTGCGCGGTCTGTTCTGCCTGGCCAGCCAGGGCGAGGCGCACCGTCAGGCGCTGGAGCGTTTGTGCGATGTGCTGATCGGTGGTCGGGCGGCGGCGTTCAGTGAAGCCAGCGACAGCCGCCAGGTGATCGAGGCGTTGGGCGGTGAAGTGCCGCCGGACTGGCCCAGCCTCAGCGTGCCGCTGCTCAATGCCCATGGTCTGCACGCACGTCCGGCCAAGGCGCTGAGCGAACTGGCGCAGGACTTCGCCGGTGAGATCCGTGTGCGCTTGCTCGGCGATACGGGCGCCGGGGTCTCGGCCAAGAGCCTCAGCCGCCTGCTGGCACTGGGCGCGCGCCGCGGGCAGATGCTCGAATTCAGCGCCGAACCGGCGATTGCCGACAGCGCGCTGCCGGCCATTCGCGCCGCGCTGGAAAGTGGCCTGGGCGAAACGGTCGAGCCGCTGAATGAAGCGCTGCCCGAGGTCGCGACGCAGCTGGAACCGGTCGAAGCGGTCGCCCCTGTTGCCGGTAGCCGTCTGCAGGCGGTCGGTGCCTCGCCCGGTATCGCCATCGGCCCGGCGCTGGTGCGTACGCCGCCGGCGTTTCATTTCGCCGAGCAAGGTCAGGGAGTCGAGCAGGAGCGTGCGCGATTGGATGCAGCCCTGGCGGCTGTCGCGGCGCAGATTCAGCGTCTGGTCGATGGCGCCGGTGTGGCGAGCATTCGGGAAATCTTCAGTGCCCACCTGGCCATGCTCGCCGATCCAGCGCTGCGTGAAGACGTTGACGCCCGCCTGGCCAAGGGCGCGAGCGCCGAAGCGGCCTGGCAGCTCGAGGTCGAGGCCGCGGCCAAGCGTCAGGAGGCGCTGCATGACCCGCTGCTGGCCGAACGGGCGGCTGACCTGCGTGATATCGGCAACCGTGTGCTGGCGCATCTGTGTGGCGTAGAGCTGCCCAGCGAGCCGAACGAGCCGTACATCCTGGTGATGGCTGAAGTGGTGCCGTCGGACGTCGCTGGCCTCGACCGGCAGCGCGTGGCCGGCATCCTGACCGCGCAGGGGGGCGCCACCGCGCACAGCGCGATCATCGCCCGGGCCCTGGGGATTCCCGCCGTGGTCGGTGCTGGCGATGGCGTGCTGGCGTTGGCGCAAGGCACGCCGCTGCTGCTCGATGGCGACAGCGGCCTGCTGCGCATCGCCCCGGATACAGCTGAGCGCGACCAGGCGTTGCATGAACGTGAGACGGCGCAGCAGCGGCGCGAGCAGGCGCATGCCGCGCGCTTCAACGATGCGCAGACGCGCGATGGCGTGCGTGTGGAAGTGGCGGCCAATATCGGTGCCAGCGGCGAAACCGCCGACGCGGTGGAGCTGGGCGCGGAAGCGGTGGGCCTGCTGCGCACCGAACTGGTATTCATGGAGCATGCCCAGGCCCCGGATCACGCCGCGCAGGAGCGCGAGTACCGGCGCGTGCTTGATGCCCTCGCCGGGCGCCCGCTGGTGGTGCGTACGCTGGATGTCGGCGGCGACAAACCCCTGCCGTACTGGCCGATGCCGGCTGAGGAGAACCCTTTCCTTGGCGTGCGTGGCATTCGCCTGAGCCTGCAGCGTCCGGAGATTCTGGAAACCCAGCTGCGCGCCTTGCTCGCCTCGGCCGATGGTCGCCCGCTGCGGATCATGTTCCCCATGGTCGGTTCGGTGGAGGAGTGGCGCGCGGCGCGTGACATGGTGCAGCGCCTGCGCGAAGAGATCGAAGTACGCGACCTGCAGATCGGCATCATGATCGAAGTGCCCTCGGCAGCGTTGTTGGCGCCGGTGCTGGCGCGTGAGGTGGACTTCTTCAGTATCGGTACCAATGACCTGACCCAGTACTGCCTGGCCATCGACCGCGGCCATCCGCAGTTGTCGGCACAGGCCGATGGCCTGCATCCCGCCGTGCTGCGTTTGATCGAGATGACCGTGACCGCTGCCCATGCCCAGGGCAAGTGGGTCGGCATCTGCGGCGAGCTGGCCAGCGACCGGCTTGCCGTGCCGCTGTTGGTCGGCCTGGGCGTCGACGAGTTGAGCGTGACGCCGCGCTCGATTGCCCTGGTCAAGGCGCGCGTACGTGAGCTGGACAGCCGCCAGGCGCGAACCCTGGCTGACCGCGCCCTGACCCTGGACAGTGCCAGCGCCGTGCGCGCGCTGGTGGCGGAGATGCACTGATGGCCCGAATCCTGACCCTGACCCTGAACCCGGCGCTGGACCTGACCCTGCGTCTCGACCGCCTGCAGCCCGGCGCGATCAACCGCTGCCATGAGCTGCGCAGCCACGCCGCCGGCAAGGGCCTGAACGTCGCCCAGGTGCTGGCCGACCTTGGCCACAGCCTGAGCGTCGGCGGCTTTCTCGGCCGCGCCAATGCCGCACCGTTCGAGAGTCTGCTGCACAAGCGCGGTTTTCACGACCTGTTCGTCCGCGTGCCGGGCGAGACGCGCAGCAATATCAAGCTGGCCGAGGCCGATGGTTGCATCACCGACCTCAACGGCCCCGGCCCGCAGGTCGAGGCTGAGCACCTGGAGCGCCTGGAGGCTGAGCTGGAGCCGCTGCTCGCCGGGCATGACGCCGTGGTGGTGGCCGGCAGCCTGCCGCGTGGCGTCACCCCGCAATGGTTCGCCGGCTTGCTGCGGCGGATCAAGGCCAGCGGCGTGCCGCTGGCGGTCGATAGCAGTGGTGCTGCCCTGCAGGCGGCCCTGGGCGTCGCCCCCTGGCTGATCAAACCCAACGAAGAAGAGCTGGCCGAGGTATGCGGCAGCGACCTGTCTGCCGCCGTGCAGATGCTGCGTGCGCAGGGTATCGAGCACGTGCTGCTGTCGCGTGGTGCCGACGGTGTCGACTGGCATGGCCCGGACATCGCCCTGCGTGCCACGCCGCCGCGTGTCGAGGTCGCCAGCACGGTCGGTGCCGGCGATTCGCTGCTGGCGGCCAGCCTGCACGGCCTGCTCGAGGGCTGGCCGGCCGAGCGTACGTTGCGCCTGGCCACCGCGGTGGCAGCGCAGGCAGTCACCCAGATCGGCTTCGGCATCCATGATCGCGAGCAACTGGCCCGCTTCGAAGCGGCCGTGCAATTGCACCCTTTAGAAAAATAAGAGGCACCCACCATGAATCTGCTGATCGTCACCGCCTGCCCCAATGGCCAGGTCACCAGCGTGCTGTGTTCGCGCTTGTTGCAGGCCGCAGCCGAGCGTCTGGGCTGGCAAACCCGTGTCGAGGTGCATGACGCGCGCGCGATTGGTTCGCCATTGAGCGAAGCGCAGATCGCCGCCGCCGACTGGGTGCTGGTGGTCAAGACCGGTGAGCTGCCGCTGGCCCGTTTTGCCGGCAAGCGTCTGTTTCAGGCTTCGCCGGCCGAGGCATTGGCCGACCCACAGCGTTTTCTGCGTGACGCCGCCGAGCGCGCTCAGCCCTATGGTGAAAGTAGCGAGCCTGTCCCGAGCGGCCGTCGCCGACTGGTCGCAGTGACCGCCTGCCCCACCGGCGTGGCGCACACCTTCATGGCTGCCGAAGCCCTGCAGCAGGCGGCGCAGCGTATGGGCATCGAGTTGCAGGTGGAAACCCGCGGCTCGGTCGGTGCGCGCAACCTGCTCGACGATGCTGCCATCGCCGCTGCCGATGCCGTGCTGCTGGCCACCGATATCGAGGTGGACACCGGCCGTTTCGCTGGCAAGAAGGTCTACCGCTGTGGCACCGGCGTGGCACTGAAACATCCGCAAAAGACGCTCGAACGGGCGCTCAGCGAGGCGCGACCGCTGAGCGAAGCCGCGCCAGCCGAGGGCAAGGCCGTCGCCAGTAGTGGCGAGAAAACCGGCCCCTACAAGCATCTGCTCACCGGCGTGTCCTACATGCTGCCGATGGTGGTGGCGGGCGGTCTGCTGATCGCCCTCTCGTTCGTCTTCGGTATCGAGGCATTCAAGGAGGAGGGCACCCTGGCCGCCGCGCTGATGAAGATTGGCGGCGAGAGCGCCTTTCAACTGATGGTGCCACTGCTGGCCGGCTACATTGCCTATTCCATCGCCGACCGTCCGGGCCTGGCACCGGGGATGATCGGCGGGTTGTTGGCCAGTTCGCTGGGGGCCGGCTTTATCGGCGGCATCATCGCCGGTTTCCTTGCTGGCTATTCGGCCAAGGCCATCGCCCATTGGGTGCGCCTGCCGGCCAGCGTCGAGGCGCTCAAACCGATTCTGATCATCCCGCTGGTGGCCAGCCTGTTCACCGGGCTGGTGATGATCTATCTGGTTGGCAGTCCGGTAGCAGGCATGCTCGCAGGGCTTACTGCCTTTCTCGATGGCATGGGCAGCACCAATGCGATCCTGCTGGGTGTGCTGCTCGGCGGCATGATGTGCGTCGATCTCGGCGGGCCGATCAACAAGGCGGCCTATGCCTTCTCCGTCGGCCTGCTGGCGTCGAGCAGTTATGCGCCGATGGCCGCGACCATGGCGGCCGGCATGGTGCCGCCCATCGGCATGGCCATCGCTACCGTGCTGGCACGGCGCAAGTTCGCCCAGAGCGAACGTCAGGCTGGCAAGGCCGCCGGGGTGCTGGGGCTGTGCTTCATCTCCGAAGGGGCGATTCCGTTCGCCGCCAAGGACCCGCTGCGAGTGATCCCGGCCAGTATTGCCGGCGGCGCACTGACCGGCGCGCTGTCGATGTACTTCGGCTGCAAGCTGATGGCGCCGCACGGCGGTCTGTTCGTGCTGCTGATTCCCAACGCCATCAATCACGCGTTGCTCTACCTGCTCGCCATCGTCGCTGGCAGCCTGGTCACTGGCGTGCTCTATGCGCTGATCAAGCAGTCCGAGGCGCAGCCGCTGGCGGTTGGGGCGCAATAAGCGCAGGGTCCGTTGCCTCGGTTACACTGAGTTGAACAGCGCCGGACAAGTAGGAGTCTGTTGAAGGGGGCGGTGCGCCGATGCGCTGCGATGGCCCCCTTTGGCTTCGTGGCGCAGTCGCCCCCACAAAGAAAGGATCCTCTGTAGATGACTCAAGCTCTCGCGCATCGCTGGCGCTTCTTCCGTGCCGGCGGCTTCGATCAGGTGCAACTGGAAACCCCGGCCGACCTCGCCGCCCTGCGCGGCCTGGACCAGAAACTCTGGGCCAGCCTGGCCTGCCCGGTGAACAACCTGGAGCTGGACCGGCGCATGCTGCAGTACATCGACCTGAACAATGACGGTCGTATTCGCGCGCCGGAGATTCTCGATGTGGTCGACTGGACGCTGGCCCGCCTGCGTGATCCGGCCGTGCTGTTCCAGGAGGGGCCGCTGCTGTTGTTGTCGCTCACCGACGATGCCGTGGGTGTGCGCCTGCGTTTGGCTGCACAGCGCCTGCTGGGTGTGCTCGGCCGGCCCGATAGTGAGAGCCTGACGCCTGCCGATACCGCTGATCTGGCGAAGCTGTTCCCGCCGCATGAGGCCAACGGCGACGGCCTGGTACCGGCAACCTTTACCGACGATGCCGAACTCAAGGCCGCCATCACCGACATCATCGCCTGCCTGGGGGCGCAGACCGACCGCAGTGGCGAGCCTGCCATCGGCGCCGAACAGATCGCCGCCTTCTTCGATCAGGCGCGTCAGCTGCATGCCTGGCATGCGCGTGCCGCCGAGCAGGGACTGGATGCTTTCGGTGAAGGCACGGTGGCGGCGGTCGAGGCGCTGAGTGCCGTGCGTGCCAAGATCGACGATTACTTCACCCGCGTGGCCATGGCCGAGTTCGACCCGCGTGCAGCCGCCCTGATGAACGCCAGGGAAGAGGAGCTGGTGCGTCTGGCATCGCTGTCGCTGGCAGATGCCGGCGAGGTGGCTGGCCTGCCTCTGGCAACTGTGCAACACGGTGACGAGCTACCACTGAGCAAGGGCCTCAACCCGGCCTGGCAGCACGCCGTCGATGAATTCCGCCAGCGTGTGGTGGTGCCGGTGTATGGCGAGCAGGACAGCCTGTCGCGCGAGCAGTGGCAGCACCTGGTCGCGCTGTGCGGCAACTACCTGGCCTGGCGCGCCGAGACGCCGAAAGTGGCGATTGCCGAGGTGCTTGAGCGCGGACGTATTCTCGAACTGGTGGAGCAGGGCGCCGAAGCGCGCCTGTTGGCGCTGGTGGCAGAGGACAAGACCGTGGCCGAAGCGGCGGACGGGCTGGTCGAACTGGACAAGCTGATTCGCCTGCGTCATGGCCTGGTCCGACTGCTGCGCAACTTCGTGTCTTTCCAGGCCTTTTATTCGCGGCAGGAAAAGGCCGTGTTCCAGGCTGGCGTGCTCTATATCGACGGCAAGAGTTGCGAGCTGGTGGTTGAGGTCGGTGATGTCGAGGCGCATGCCAAGGTGGCGGCGGCCAGTGAGTGCTTTCTGCTCTACTGCGCCTGCGCCCGTCGCGGCGAGCCGGTGCGTGGCAAGGAGGCGCTGAACATCGTGGCGGCGGTGACCGCCGGCAGCGAGGGCGACCTGCAGGCCGGTCGCCATGGTCTGTTCTACGACCGCGACGGTAATGACTGGGATGCCACTGTGGTCAAGGTGGTACAGCATGCGATCAGCATTCGCGAGGCGTTCTGGTCGCCGTATCGACGCGTTTCCAAGTTGGTGTCCGATCAGGTGCAGAAGCTTGCAGCCAGTCGCGACGCCGACATGGTCAGCAAGACCGCCGCCAAGGTCGGCGAAACCGGGTCTGCTCCAGCCGCCACACCTGCCCCGGCCTTCGATATCGCCAAATTCGCCGGTATCTTCGCCGCTATCGGCCTCGCAGTCGGCGCATTGGGCACGGCGCTGGCCGCGGTGGTCACGGGGATTCTGTCACTGGTCTGGTGGCAGATCCCGCTGCTGTTTCTCTGCGTGCTGCTGGCCATCTCCGGGCCGGCCATGCTGCTGGCCTGGTTCAAGCTGCGCCGGCGCAGCCTGGGGCCGATCCTCGACGGCAACGGCTGGGCGGTGAATGCCCAGGCGCGCATCAGCATTCCCTTCGGCACTGCTCTGACGCAGATGGCGGAACTGCCCAAGGGCAGCGACCGTGCACTGCGCGATCCCTATGCCAACAAACCGGTGGTATGGCCCTGGATCATCGCTCTGCTGTTGGCGCTGGGGCTGGGCTATTACGCCTGGATCAACGGCGTGTTCAGTCCGGAGCCGGAGGTACCAGCCGAAGCGGCGGCGCCTGTTGACGCCGCTGTGCAGTAGGTGCTCGTCGCCCCTCTCCCGCTTGCGGGAGAGGGGCAGTCAGCTGATAAGCGTAGGGCGGGTGTAACCCGCCGGCTCGACAATTGGCGGTTTTCACCCGCCCTACGTTCCCTCTCAACCCGCCAACAGCTCCGCCACCCAGCGGGGCAATTGCTCGGTGGCCGGGCCATAGCGTTTCTCGGTGAACAGCGAATGGCCCTGACTCGGCTCCAGATTGATCTCCAGCGTATGCGCGCCCGCGCGACGTGCCTGTTCGACGAAACCCGCCGCCGGATATACGTGGCCCGAGGTGCCGATGCTGACGAACAGCTCGCACTGCTCCAGCGCGTCGTAGATGCGCTCCATGTGATAGGGCATCTCGCCGAACCAGACGATATCCGGGCGCAAGGTGCCGACCAGGCCGCAGCAGGCGCACGCCTGCGTGACCGGCATGTCCTCGAAGAGCGAAAAACGCTGCTGACTATTGCTGCACAGAATCGACTGCAACTCACCGTGCATATGCAGCAAGCGTTTGGAGCCGGCGCGTTCGTGCAGGTTGTCGACGTTCTGCGTGACCAGCAGAAACTCGCCCTGCCAGGCAGCCTCCAGTTCCGCCAGTGCCAGGTGCCCGGCATTCGGCGCGATGGCCGGATCACGCAATTGGGCGCGGCGCATGTCGTAGAAACGTTGCACCAGCGCCGGATCACGAGCGAAACCTTCGGGGGTGGCCACCTCTTCGATGCGGTGGTCTTCCCAGAGACCGTCAGCGGCGCGGAAGGTGCGAATGCCGCTCTCGGCGGAGATACCGGCGCCGGTGAGAATGACAATATTGGGATGGGGCATGGCGGCTCCGAAGCAGGTGCGTTGCGGTAACTCTAAGCCAATTACCAATCCGCAGGGTGTGCCGCGCGCACCAGCGCCTTTGCCCAGGTGCGCACGGCGCATCCTACGCGCGTTCACTTATCCTGTAGGGCGGGTGAAACCCGCCGGTTCGGCAATGGCGGGTTGCACCCGCCCTACACGGATATCATCCCCGTTCGCTCATTGCCGCCAGCGCCACCGAGGTGGCGGCGGTGCGGGTTTCCACGCCGAGCTTCACGTACACATGCTCGAGGTGCTTGTTCACCGTGCGCGGGCTGAGGCCGAGGATGTCGCCGATATCGCGGTTGGTCTTGCCGCAGGCTACCCAGCGCAGCACTTGCACCTCGCGCTCGGTGAGCTGGAAGCGCGCCGATAGCTTGGCATGCGCCGGAGCATCGTCGAGGCTGAGGCTGACGGGTTTCGACGCCGCGCGTGCAGCCTGCAGGATGCGCGCGGTACGCAGGTGCGAGGCGACGCGGGCGAGCACCTCCTCGGGGTTGATCGGCTTGGTCACGTAGTCGATGCCGCCGGCCTCGAAGCCCTGCACCACGTGCTCGCTGTCGGTCAGGGCGGTCATGAACAGCACGGGGATATCGGCGCTGCTCGGCTCGGCCTTGATTCGCCGGCAGGTCTCGAAACCATCCAGCCCCGGCATCATCGCGTCGAGCAGGATCAGGTCGGGCCTGCGCCGCTGGATGCGGCCTAAAGCGCTTACACCGTCCAGCGCGACCAGCACCATGTAGCCGGCGTCATCGAGGGCGTCGGAGAGCAGGGCGAGGTTGTCCGGTGTGTCGTCGACGATGAGGATGATGCCGCGCTCGGCCGACAGGCTGGCGGGCGAGCACGACTCAGGCTGGTGGAGCGGCGCATTCATGTTCGGCCTCCTTCAGTTGGCGATTGAATTCATCGAGCTGGAAGTTCTTCACCAGTAGGCGCAAGGCGGCGGTGAAGCCCGCGCAGGCCGGGTCGCGCTGGTCGATATCGTCCAGGCGTTGCTGGATGCCGCGCACGTAACCCAGAGCGCCCAGTTCGCGCAGCGCCTGTAGGTCGTCGTTGCCCGGCAATGTGATGGCTTCAGGCTGCGGCAACGGCTCCTGAGTGCGGCGCAGCCAGGTCAGACCGAGCTGGTGCTGGATGCGTTCGAGCAACTGTGGGGTGTACACCGGTTTGGCCAGGTAGTCGTCGCAGTCAGCGGCGATGCTGCGTTCGCGGTCGTCGGTGAACGCATTGGCGGAAATGACAATGATCGGCGCCTGGCAGCGTGTGTTGCGGCGAATCAGGCGACTGGTTTCCCAGCCATCCATTTGCGGCATGGACAGGTCCATCAGGATCAACGCCGGGTTGTGCAGCGCCACCTGGCGAATCGCCTCCTGGCCGCTGGCGGCCTGGATCACCTCGAAGCCCAACGGTTCGAGCATGCCGACGAGCACGCGGCGATGTTCGAGGTGATCGTCCACTACCAGAATCAGACGGCGCTCCCCCTGGTAGCCGGTGATGTCGTGCTCGACGTGTACCACCGCTTGCGGCACACGCACTTCGGAGAGGAACAGGCGGACCTGGAAGCGCGTGCCCTGGTCAGGTTCGCTGTGCACCGAGAGCTCGCCGCCCATCAATGAGGTGAGCATGCGGGTGATGGTCAGGCCGAGGCCGACACCGTTGTCCTGGCGCATCAGGTCGCCGCGTTCGAACGGCTGGAAGATCCGTTCGATCTGCTCCGGGGCGATGCCGATACCGGTGTCGATGATCTCGAAGGTCGCTGTCTCGCGCATGTAGCCCACGCGCAGACGCACCTCGCCGCGCTCGGTGAAGCGCACGGCGTTGCCCAACAGGTTGATCAGGATCTGCCGCACGCGTTTCTCGTCGCCACGCACCACCGCCGGCATGCGGCCGATGCATTCGAGGCGAAAGCGCAGGCCTTTCTCGGCTGCCTGCGGGGTGAACATGCGTTCGATCTGGTCGATGAATTCTGGGAAGGGAATTTCCGCCAGTTCCAGGTGCAGTTTGCCGGCTTCGATCTTGGCCACGTCGAGCAGGCCATCGATCAGCGACAGCAGGTGCGAGCCGCTACGCAGGATGGTGGCCAGGGCATCCTGGTGCTGGCTCGGCATGGCCGCGTCACGCTGCAGGATCTGGGTGTAGCCCAGGATGCTGTTGAGCGGCGTACGCAATTCGTGCGACAGCCCGGTGACGTAGCGGCTTTTCGCCGCGTTGGCGGATTCCGCTGCTTCCTTGGCCTGCTGCAGGGCTTCGTCGGTCTTGCGGTGGGCTTCGATCTCCTGCATCAGCAGCAGGGTTTGCCGATCCGACTCCTCCTGCGCCACGCGGCGGCTTTCGCGGGTCAGTACCAGCCACCAGGCGAGCATGGCAGCGAACAACGAGAGGGTCAGAAAGGCCTTGAGGAAAGCCTGGTAGAGCGTCTGGCGGACTTCCGGTTCCTGCGTCAGCAGGCTCAGCGAGACCTGGCTGTAGATCAGCGCCAGGGCGCCGAACAGCATCAGCACCAGCAGACTCAGCAGGCCCAGGTACTGCGCCAGGCGGCTGTGCAGACGCGGGATGGAAACGCGCGGGAAGAGCCAGCCGATGAAGTCGTCGAGCTGATCGCTGAGGCGGGCTCTGGGTTTGCAGCGATCCTCGCAGCGCGCGTCGAGCGAACAACACAGTGAGCAGATGGGGGCACCGTAGGCCGGGCAGTGTGCGGTGTCCGGCTCTTCGAAGCGGTTGTTGCACAGGCAGCACTGCACCTGGCCGGCTTCGGTGTAGGGGTAGAGCAGGTGCGGCTGGCGTTCGCGGGCGATGTAGTAACGCCCGTCGGTGAGCCAGGCCAGCAGTGGCGCCAGCAGGAACGCTGAGCCCAGCGCCACGGCTGGCGAGGCCGCTTGCGCCAGGGCGCCGAACAGGCCGCCGTGGGCAAGCACCGAGAGCAGGGAGGCGATCAGCATGGCGCCGACGCCCACCGGGTTGATGTCGTAGAGGTGCGCGCGCTTGAACTCGATGTATTTCGGCGACAGGCCCAGTGGCTTGTTGATCACCAGGTCGGCCACCAGTGCGCCGATCCAGGCGATGGCGATATTGGCGTAGAGGCCGAGCACTTCCTCGATCGCTTCGAATACGCCCAGCTCCATCAGCATCAGGGCGATGGCCACGTTGAACACCAGCCACACCACGCGACCGGGGTGGCTGTGGGTGATGCGGGCGAAGAAATTCGACCAGGCCAGCGAGCCGGCGTAGGCGTTGGTGACGTTGATTTTTACCTGACTGACTATGACGAACAGCACCATGGCCGCCAGTGCCCATTGCGGCGAGGCGAACACGTAGTTGAAGGCCACCAGGTACATCTGCGTCGGCTCGGCGGCGCGCTCTATGGGGATTTCGTGCTGCAGGGCGAGAAAGGCGAGGAAGGCGCCGGCGAGCATCTTCAGCGCGCCGGGGATGATCCAGCCGGGGCCGGCCAGCAGCAGCGCCGTCCACCAGCGCACGCGGTTGGCGCGGGTTTTCTCCGGCAGGAAGCGCAGGTAGTCGACCTGCTCGCCGATCTGCGTAATCAAGGCCAGGGCGACGGTGCAGGCGGCGCCGAAGTGCAGCAGGTTGAAGCTGCCGGGTTCGCCCTCGCGGCCGGCGAAGCTGGTCCAGTCCGATAGGGCTTCGGGGTTCTTGGCGATGACGAACACGTAGGGCAACACCAGCAGAAACAGCCACACGGGCTGCGTCCACATCTGCAGGCGGTTGATCAGGGTGATGCCATAGGCCACCAGCGGAATGATGATGATCGAGCAGATCACATAGGCCAGGGCCAGCGGGATGTTGAAGTACAGCTCCAGGGCCAGCGCCATAATCGCCGCTTCGAGGGCGAAGAACAGGAAGGTGAAGCTGGCGTAGATCAGCGAGGTGATGGTCGAGCCGATGTAGCCGAAGCCGGCGCCGCGGGTCAGCAGGTCCATGTCCAGGCCGGAGCGGGCGGCGTAGTAGCTGATCGGCAGGCCGGTGAGGAAGATCACCAGGCTGACCGCGAGGATCGCCCACAGGGTGTTGGTGAAACCGTAGGACAGCGCCAGTGCGCCGCCGATGGCTTCCAGGGCGAGGAACGACACGGCGCCGAGCGCGGTGTTGGCGATGCGCAGCTCCGACCACTTGCGGAATGACCTGGGCGTGAAGCGCAGGGCGTAATCCTCCATGGTCTCGTCGGCGACCCAGGCGTTGTAGTCGCGGCGGATCTTGATGATGCGCTGGGTGCCGGTTGGCTGCACGGGCGAAGTCCTGCTGACGTTATCGGGTAAGACCGTCCCTGTCGCGCGTCCCTATAGGAGCCGGCTTGCCGGCGATCTGCGTGACCAGGAAGGACGCATCGCCCGCAAGCAGGCTTCTACGGTGCGTAGAAAGTGCAACTTCCATGCCCCGGCTCGGCGAGGCTTCTGCCGCGCGCGCGGGCTTCTGTCTGCCTGGTTTTTCTGCGCTGAGCTTGCACCAGGCTGGCGCAGGGCGCTGTACGTCAGATGACGTATGCCCTTACGTCATGCTGCGTATACCCCGCTCGTAGGGGCAAACGCATCCTAGCTGCGAAGCCGGCGTGGTTCGGCACGAATAACCAGCACAGGAGCACGACCATGGACTCTCAACCGATTCGACTTCTTCCGCGCCGGCTGGCGGCGGGGGCGGCAGCGCTCTCGCTGCTGGCCGCCAGCCTGTTCAGCCATGTGGCCAGCGCCGAGGTGAACACCACCGGCCTGGCGGTGACCGACAGCGAGGTCACGGTCGGTATCCTGCACTCGGCCACTGGCACCATGGCCATTTCCGAAACCGGTTCGATCCAGGCCGAGCGCCTGGCCATCGAGCAGATCAACGCCAGTGGCGGTGTGCTCGGCCGGCAGATCAAGGTCATTCAGGAAGATGGGGCTTCCGACTGGCCGACCTTCGCCGAGAAGGCGCGCAAACTGCTGGTTGGTGACAAGGTCGCCACCGTGTTCGGCTGCTGGACCTCGGCTTCGCGCAAGGCGGTGCTGCCGGTGTTCGAGAAGGAGAACGGCCTGCTCTACTACCCGACCTTCTACGAAGGCCTGGAGCAGTCGAAGAACGTCATCTACACCGGCCAGGAAGCTACCCAGCAGATACTCGCGGGCCTGGACTGGGTCGCCAAGGAGAAGGGCGCCAAGACCTTCTACCTGCTCGGCTCAGACTACATCTGGCCGCGCACCTCGATGAAGATCGCACGCAAGCACATCGAAAACGTGCTCGGCGGCAAGGTCGTCGGCGAAGAGTACTACCCGCTGGGCAACACTCAGTTCGGCTCGCTGATCAACAAGATCAAGCTGCGCAAGCCTGACGTAGTCTTCGCTGCCGTGGTCGGTGGCTCCAACGTCGCCTTCTACAAGCAGATGAAAGCCGCTGGCGTCACCGCCGACAAACAGACCCTGCTGACCCTGTCGGTCACCGAAGACGAGCTGCTGGGTATCGGCGGCGAGAACATGGCCGGCTTCTACGCCTCGATGAAGTACTTCCAGAGCCTGGACAACCCGAACAACGCCGCCTTCGTCGAAGCCTTCAAGGCCAAGTACGGCAAGGACGCGGTGATCGGTGACGTGACCCAGGCCGCCTACCTCGGTCCGTGGCTGTGGAAAGCCGCCGTGGAGAAAGCCGGCAGCTTCGACATCGACAAGGTGGTCGCCGCTTCTCCGGGCATCGAGCTGGACACCGCGCCGGAAGGCTACGTCAAGGTGCACGACAACCATCACCTGTGGAGCAAGACCCGCATCGGTGAAGTGCAGAAGGACGGTCAGTTCAAGGTGGTGTTCGAATCCGACCTGATCGAGCCGAACCCCTTCCCGGAAGGCTACCAGTAAGCAACACCCTCTCGTAGGAGCCAGCTTGCTGGCGATCAATGAATCGCCGGCAAGCCGGCTCCTACCGGCTTTTCTCTTTTCTTCTGGAGACCATCGACATGGAATGGCTATCGGAATTCGGCGCCATCGCAGCCATGCAGGGGTTCAACGGCTTGTCCGTGTTCTGCGTGCTGCTGCTGATGGCTCTGGGGCTGGCGATCATCTTCGGGCAGATGGGCGTGATCAACATGGCCCACGGCGAGTTTCTCACCATCGGCGCCTATACCACCTTCGTGGTGTCCTCGCTGACGTCCAGCTACGCACCGGCCTTCGGGCCTTACTACTTCTTCCTGGCGATCATCCTCTCGTTCTTCATCGCCGGCGCCATCGGCTGGCTGGTGGAGTGGGCGATGATCAGCAAGCTCTACCAGCGTCCGCTGGACACCTTGCTGGCGACCTGGGGTCTGTCTCTGGTGATGCAGCAGGGTTTTCGCTCGATCTTCGGCGCGCGTGAGGTCAGCGCCACGCTGCCGGACTGGCTGATGGGTTCCTGGAACCCGACCGAGGCCATCGACATTCCGCGCAACGGCCTGTTCGTCATGGGCCTGACCCTGCTGCTCACCGCGCTGCTGTTTCTAATGATCTACCGCTCGCGCTGGGGCCTGCAGGTGCGCGCCACCATGCAGAACCGGGTGATGGCGCGCTCCGTGGGCATCAATACCAAGCGCGTCGACCGCATGACCTTCGCCCTCGGCTGTGGCGTCGCCGGCGTGGCGGGCGCGGCCTTCACCACCATCGGTTCGACCGGGCCGACCGCAGGTTCCCTGTACATCGTCGACACCTTCCTGGTGGTGGTGTTCGGCGGTGCGTCCAGCCTGCTCGGCACCATCGCCTCGGCATTCAGCATCGCCCAGGCGCAATCGCTACTGGAGTTCTTCACCAGCGGTTCGATGGCCAAGGTGCTGACCCTGTCTGCCGTGGTGCTGATCCTGATGCTGCGCCCGCAAGGTCTGTTCTCGGCCAAGGTGCGCAAATGAAAAGTAGGAGCCCGCTTGCGGGCGATTGCAAACCTGTTCATCGCCCGCAAGCGGGCTCCTACGGGACTGTTGAATTGAGGGCACTAGCATGAATCCGACACTCGACAAACTGCTTGGCGGCAAGCAAGGCGCCATCGGCCTGGCGCTGCTCGCCGCGCTGATTCTGGTGGTGTTCCCGCTGGCGCTGGATGCCTTCCGCCTGAACATGGTGGGCAAGTACCTGACCTACGCCTTCGTCGCCGTTGGCCTGGTGCTGTGTTGGGGCTATGGCGGCATCCTGAGCCTGGGCCAGGGCATCTTCTTTGGCCTGGGCGGTTACTGCATGGCTATGTTCCTCAAGCTCGAGGCATCCGACCCGGAGAGCACCAAGATCCAGTCCACCCCCGGCATCCCGGACTTCATGGACTGGAACCAGATCACCGAACTGCCGCTGTTCTGGGAGCCCTTCCACAGCCTGAGCTTCACCCTGATCGCGGTAGTGGCGGTGCCGGTATTGCTGGCCTTGGTGATCGGTATCGCGATGTTCAAGCGCCGCGTCGGTGACGTGTATTTCTCCATCGTCACCCAGGCCATCGCGCTGATTCTCACCGTGCTGATCATCGGTCAGCAGGGGCTCACCGGTGGGGTCAACGGCATCACCGACCTGCGCACGCTCAAGGGCTGGGACATCCGCAGCGACGAGGCCAAGCTGATTCTTTACTTCGTCAGTGCGGTGCTGCTCATCGGCTGCATTCTCATCGCCCGTTTCATCATCGCGTCCAAGCTCGGTCGCCTGCTGTTGGCGATGCGCGACAAGGAAGAGCGGGTGCGTTTCTCCGGTTACGACGTGGCCAGCTTCAAGATCTTCGTGTTCTGCGTCGGCGCGGCATTCGCCGGTATCGGTGGGGCGATGTTCACCCTGCAGGTGGGCTTCATGTCGCCGAGTTTCGTCGGCATCGTACCGTCGATCGAGATGGTCATCTTCGCCGCAGTCGGCGGGCGCCTGTCGCTGCTCGGCGCGGTGTACGGCGCCTTGCTGGTCAACTTCGGCAAGACCTACTTCTCCGAGAGCTTCCCCGAGCTGTGGCTGTACCTGATGGGCGGCCTGTTCATCGTCGTGGTCATGTACTTCCCCAATGGCCTGGCAGGGCTGTGGGACAGCCACGGCAAGCGTTGGCTGGCCCGCTTGCAGCGCAAGCCACAGGTGGCCGCTGCGCCAAAGCCCATTGCCGTTGCCCCCAGCAAGCGGCCAACCCCTGAACTGGAGACCACGCCATGAACAGCCCAGCAGGCTTTCAGGCCGCCAAGCCGGTACTGGCCATCGAAGGGCTGACCGTGTCCTTCGACGGCTTCAAGGCGGTCAATGATCTCAACCTCTACGTCGACCGCAACGAAGTGCATGTGGTGATCGGCCCCAACGGGGCTGGCAAGACCACGGTGCTCGACCTGATCTGCGGCAAGACCAAGGCCACTGCCGGCAGTATCGATTTCGACGGCCGTGAGCTGACCAAAATGCGCGAGTTCGACATCGTTCGTGCCGGCGTCGGGCGCAAGTTCCAGAACCCGTCGATCTACGAAAACCTGACGGTGTTCGAGAACCTGGAAATGTCCTACCCGGCCGGGCGCAAGGTGTTCGGCGCGCTGTTCTTCAAGCGCACACAAGAAGTGATCGAACGGGTCGAACAGGTGGCGCAGGAAATCATGCTCGGTGATCACTTGCACCGTCAGGCGGATCTGCTCTCGCATGGGCAGAAACAGTGGCTGGAGATCGGCATGCTGCTGATGCAGGACCCGCAACTGCTGATGCTCGATGAGCCAGTGGCCGGTATGAGCGTCAGCGAGCGAGTGGCCACCGCCGATCTGCTCAACCGCATCAGCCAGGGCCGCTCGGTGCTGGTCATCGAGCACGACATGGAGTTCGTAAAAAGCATCGCCCATCGCGTCACCGTGCTGCACCAGGGCAAGGTGCTGGCCGAGGGCAGCATGGAGGCGGTGCAGAGCAATCCCAAGGTCATCGAGGTGTATCTGGGGCATTGATGGCCATGGCTACGAAACGGTGCGCGCGGCGCACCCTACACCCGGGTATCAGATCGTAGGGTGCGCCGTGCGCACCGCCTATGTTGGAGTGACAAACATGTTCCAGATCAGCAACCTCGCTTCTGGCTACGGCCAGAGCCAGATCCTCCACGAGCTCAACCTCGACGTGGCGAAGAAAGAAATCGTCGCGGTGATGGGCCGCAACGGCATGGGCAAGACCACCTTGTTCAAGAGCCTGATGGGCATCCTGCCGCAGTGGGGCGGGCAGATTCGCGTGGACGGCAAGGACGTGTCGAAACTGGAAACCCATCAGCGCGTGGAAAGCGGCATCGCCTACGTGCCGCAGGGGCGGATGATCTTCCCCAGCATGACCGTGCTGGAGAACATCCAGACCGGCCTGCCGGCGTCGGCCGGTGGCAAGGTGCCGGACGATCTCTATGCGTTGTTCCCCGTGCTGCTCGAGATGCGCCACCGCAAGGGCGGCAACCTTTCCGGTGGGCAGCAGCAGCAGTTGGCTATCGCCCGCGCATTGGCTACCAACCCCAAGGTGCTGCTGCTCGATGAGCCGACCGAGGGCATCCAGCCGTCGATCATCAAGGACATCGCCCGCAGCCTGAAGGAGATCCGCAACATGCGCGATCTGACCATCGTGGTGTCCGAGCAGGTGCTGTCTTTCACCATGGAAATCGCCGACCGCTTTCTGGTCATCGAAAAGGGCAAGTTCGTCGTCGAGGAAACTCGCGACAAGGTCGATGAGGCGAGCATCAGCCGTTATCTGTCGGTGTGACGACCCGCTCTTGTAGCCCGGATGCAATCCGGGGCGAAGGTTCGGTCTGTCCCCGGATTTCATCCGGGCTACACCATTGATTTCCGCTTTACGGCCGCTGTGTTCTCCATGCAGCGGCCGCTTTTTCGCGCCTGCGAAATATGCCTGCAGGCCGCATTAATCCTGCTGTGCGGGCATACGTCATCCAACGTATTGGCCGATTTCACCACGCGTCCGAGACTGGCTCCGTACCCGGCACAGGCCGGCATTCCTCACAGGTCTTATGGAGCTCAGTCATGACCGATACCCTGATCAAGGTCGACCTCAACCAGGCTGCTACCGATAACGAACAGGTGCACAACCGCTGGCACCCGGACATTCCCATGGCCTGCTGGGTCAACCCGGGTGATGACTTCATTCTCGAGACCTACGACTGGACCGGCGGTGCGATCAAGAACAATGACGACGCCAGCGATGTGCGTGACGTCGACCTGTCCACCGTGCATTACCTGTCCGGCCCGGTGGGCGTGAAAGGCGCTCAGCCGGGCGACCTGCTGATCGTCGAGCTGCTCGATATCGGCGCCAAGCAGGACATGCTGTGGGGCTTCAATGGCTTCTTCTCGAAGAACAACGGCGGCGGTTTTCTCACCGATCATTTCCCTTCGGCGCAGAAGTCGATCTGGGACTTCGAGGGCATGTTCACCAAGAGCCGGCACATTCCCGGCGTGCGTTTCGCCGGCCTTATCCACCCGGGGCTGATCGGCTGCCTGCCAGATCACAAGATGCTCGCCGACTGGAACAAGCGCGAGCAGGCACTGATCGACACCAACCCGACCCGCGTACCGCCGCTGGCCAACCCGCCGTTCGCCAGCACCGCGCACATGGGCAAGATGAAGGGCGAGGCACGCGACCTGGCGGCCGCTACCGGCGCGCGCACCGTGCCGCCGCGTGAGCATGGCGGCAACTGCGACATCAAGGATCTGTCGCGTGGCTCGAAGATCTTCTTCCCGGTCTATGTCGATGGCGCCGGCCTGTCGGTGGGCGACCTGCACTTCAGCCAGGGCGACGGCGAGATCACCTTCTGTGGCGCCATCGAGATGGCTGGCTGGGTGCACATGAAGGTCGAGCTGATCAAGGGCGGCATGGCCAAGTACGGTATCAAGAACCCGATCTTCAAGCCCAGCCCGATCGTGCCCACCTACAACAACTACCTGATCTTCGAAGGCATCTCGGTCGACGACGACGGCAAGCAGCACTACCTGGACGTCAACCTGGCCTACAAACAGGCCTGCCTCAACGCCATCAACTACCTGACCAAGTTCGGCTACTCGCCGGCCCAGGGCTACTCGCTGCTCGGCTCGGCGCCGGTGCAGGGGCATATCAGCGGCGTGGTCGATATCCCCAACGCCTGCGCCACGCTGTGGCTGCCGACCGATATCTTCGAGTTCGACATCAACCCCAGCGCCAGCGGCCCGACCAAGTTCCTCGACGGCAGCATCGACCTGCCCATCGCCTACGACAAGTGAGCGTACCCGCCTGTGGGAGGGGCTTCAGCCGCGACAATCGCCGCTAAAGCGCCTCCCACAATGCGCCGTCGTCCTATCTTTTGCGAGGAACCAGCCATGCCCATCTACGAATACGACTGCCCGAGCTGTGGCGATTTCACCGTGCTGCGGCCGATGGCCGAGCGTGACGCCGCTTGCGCCTGCCCGTACTGCGATACGCCGAGCGAGCGGGTGATCCTCAGCGCGCCGGGCCTGACCAGCATGGCCGGCAGCCAGCGCCGCGCCCATGAAACCAACGAGCGCAGCGCCCACGCGCCGCAGAGCCTCGAGGAATACAAGGCCAACCGCAAGCACCCGGCTGGCTGCAGTTGCTGCGGCCCGAGCAAGCCGGTCGAACGCACCAAGGCCAACCCCCACGGCCTCAAGGCCAGCCCATCGGCACGGCCGTGGATGATCAGCCACTGACGGCCGCGGATGTGCCCGTAGTAGCGGCTGGGCGGCATTCCGTTTCAGCCGCGATAAACGGCGACACATAGAGAATTTCGCGGCTGAAGCCGCTCCCACTAACAAGCAGTCACCGGAGGATATACAGCCATGCGCCACGGCGATATTTCCAGCAGCCCTGATACCGTCGGCGTCGCCGTCGTCAATTACAAGATGCCACGCCTGCATACCAAGGCCGAAGTGCTCGACAACGCGCGCAAGATCGCCGAGATGATCAAGGGCATGAAGCTCGGCCTGCCCGGCATGGACCTGGTGGTGTTCCCCGAGTACAGCACCATGGGCATCATGTACGACAAGGACGAGATGATGGCCACCGCCGCCACCATCCCTGGCGAGGAAACGGCGATCTTCTCCGCCGCCTGTCGCGAGGCCAAGACCTGGGGCATCTTCTCGCTCACCGGTGAGCGTCATGAAGAGCACCCGCACAAGGCGCCGTACAACACGCTCATCCTGATCAACGATCAGGGCGAGATCGTCCAGCGCTACCGCAAGTGCATTCCCTGGTGCCCCATCGAGGGCTGGTATCCCGGCGACCGCACCTACGTCTCCGAAGGCCCCAAGGGCATGAAGATCAGCCTGATCATCTGCGACGACGGCAACTACCCGGAAATCTGGCGCGACTGCGCGATGAAGGGCGCCGAGCTGATCGTGCGCTGCCAGGGCTACATGTACCCGGCCAAGGATCAGCAGGTGCTGATGGCCAAGACCATGGCCTGGGCCAACAACTGCTACGTGGCGGTGGCCAACGCTACCGGCTTCGATGGCGTGTACAGCTACTTTGGCCACTCCGCGCTGATCGGCTTCGACGGCCGCACCCTGGGCGAGTGCGGCGAGGAGGAAATGGGCATCCAGTACGCCCAGCTGTCGGTGTCGCAGATCCGCGATGCGCGCGCCAACGACCAGTCGCAGAACCACCTGTTCAAGCTGCTGCATCGCGGCTACACCGGCGTCTACAACTCCGGTGATGGCGACAAGGGCGTGGCCGATTGCCCGTTCGAGTTCTACCGCACCTGGGTGCTGGATGCGCAGAAGGCCCAGGAGGACGTGGAGAAACTCACCCGCTCGACCATCGGCGTGGCCGACTGCCCCGTGGGTGAGTTGCCACATCCGGGCAAGGAACGCACGGCCTGAACCTCCGTCTGTCGCGGCTAAAGCCCCTCCCACGGGATACCGCCGTTGTAGGAGGGGCTTTAGCCGCGAGCTTTTCCAACACCTGAGGCGGTCTATGCCCTTCGCCAACGACCTGATCGAACACAACCGCGAGCACCTGATCGAGCAGGGCGCCGCGACCCGGCTGCAATCGCGTTTCCTCTTCGAGACCACGGCAGTCATGGCCCTGCTGCATTCGCGCATCGTCGGTCAGGACGCGGTGCTGGCGCAGGTCGAGGCCATGCTCAAGGTGGTTAAGGCCGATATCGGCGAGCGCGAGCGGCCACTGGCGGTCAACCTGTTCATGGGCCCGACCGGTGTCGGCAAGACCGAGATCGTGCGCTTGCTGGCGCAGGCCATCCATGGTCGTGTCGATGCCCTGTGCCGCATCGACATGCACACCCTGGCCCAGGAACACTACGCCGCCGCTCTGACCGGTGCGCCGCCTGGTTACGTTGGTAGCAAGGAAGGCACCACGCTGTTCGATGCCGAGGCCATCGCCGGCAGTTTCGGCAGGCCCGGCATCGTGCTGTTCGACGAGCTGGAGAAGGCCAGCCCCGAAGTGCTGCGCAGCCTGCTCGGCATTCTCGAACATGGCCGCCTTACATTGACTGCCGGCAGTCGCACCCTGGATTTCCGTAACAGCCTGATTTTCATGACTAGCAACGTCGGTGCGCAGCAGGCGCAGCGCTACCGCGAGCGTTTCACCCGTGGTTGGCGGCGCTGGCTGGGGCTTGCTCCGAAAGGCGAAACGGCGCTGCTGGAGCAGGTGCTGCACGAGCGTTTCGAGCCGGAATGGCTCAATCGCCTCGACCGCATACTGGTGTTCGAACGTGTCGATGAGCAATGGCTCGATGCCTTGCTGAACATCGAACTGGACAAGCTCAATCAGCGCCTGGGGCGCCAGGGCCGCTCGCTACAGGTGGAGCACAGCGCCCGCGCCTGGCTGTGCCGCGAGCATGATATCCGCTTCGGAGCCAGGGCCCTGGCGCGCCGTATACGTACCGAACTGGAACCGGCAATTGCCGAGCGGCTGTTGGCTGAGCCAGCTGCGACGCGACTGCTCTGTACCTGCGAGCACGATGCCCTGCAGATAAGGCCGCGTTCTTCGTAGGAGTCGGCTTGCCGGCGATGCTTTTTAGTCCGCCATGATCGCCGGCAAGCCGGTTCCTACAAACGAGTAGTCGTGCAGACCTTTAGTGATGCTCACGCGTGGCGCGGAATATCACTTCCGGCCAGCGCTCTTCCATCAGGCTCAGGTTAACGCGGGTCGGGGCGAGGTAGGTGAGGTGACCACCGCCGTCGACGGCGAGGTTCTCGTAGGCCTTGTCCTTGAATTCCTTGAGCTTCTTCTCGTCGCTGCACTCGATCCAGCGCGCCGACCAGACGTTGATCGCCTCGTAGGCGCATTCCACCTTGTATTCCTCCTTCAGGCGGCTGGCGACCACGTCGAACTGCAGCACACCGACCGCACCGAGGATGATGTCGTTGTTGCGCTCGGGGAAGAACACCTGGGTGGCGCCTTCCTCGGCCAGCTCCTGCAGGCCCTGACGCAGCTGCTTGGATTTCAGCGGATCCTTCAGGCGCACGCGGCGGAACAGCTCCGGGGCGAAGTGCGGGATGCCGGTGAAGCCCAGGTTCTCGCCTTCGGTGAAGGTGTCGCCGATCTGGATGGTGCCGTGGTTGTGCAGGCCGATGATGTCGCCGGCGTAGGCTTCTTCCAGGTGTTCACGCTCGCTGGAGAAGAAGGTCAGGGCGTCGCCGACGCGCACGTCCTTGCCCAGGCGCGCGTGGCGCATCTTCATGCCCTGGGTGTACTTGCCCGAGCAGATGCGCATAAAGGCAATCCTGTCCCTATGCTTCGGGTCCATGTTCGCCTGGATCTTGAACACGAAGCCTGTGAACTTCTCCTCGGTCGGCTCCACCGTGCGCTCGTTGGCTGCGCGTGGCAGTGGGCGCGGGGCCCAATCGACCACGGCGTCGAGCACATGGTCGACGCCGAAGTTGCCCAGCGCGGTGCCGAAGAATACCGGGGTCATCGTGCCCTTGAGGAAGGCGTCGGGTTCGAAGGCGTGGCAGGCGCCCTGCACCAGTTCCAGTTCTTCCACGAAGCGCTCGTACATGTCGCCGAGGTGCGCGCGGGCTTCGTCGGAATCCAGCTTCTGGATGATCTTGGCTTCGGTGCGCTCGTGGCCGTGGCCCGGCGTGTAGACCACGATGTAGTCGCCGCTCAGGTGGTAGACGCCCTTGAAGTCCTTGTAGCAGCCGATCGGCCAGGTGATCGGCGCGGCCTTGAGCTTCAGCACCGCCTCGATCTCGTCGAGCAGCTCGATGGGGTCGCGGATGTCGCGGTCGAGCTTGTTGATAAAGCTGACGATGGGCGTATCGCGCAGGCGGCACACATCCATCAGGGCGATGGTACGCGGCTCGACGCCCTTACCGCCGTCGAGCACCATCAGCGCACTGTCCACGGCGGTCAGGGTGCGGTAGGTGTCTTCGGAGAAGTCTTCGTGGCCGGGTGTGTCGAGCAGGTTGATCATGTGCTCGCGGTAGGGGAACTGCATCACCGAGGTGGTGATGGAAATGCCGCGTTGCTTCTCCATCTCCATCCAGTCGGAGGTGGCGTGACGGTCGGATTTACGCGACTTCACGGTCCCCGCGACCTCAATTGCCTTGCCCATCAGCAGCAGCTTTTCGGTGATGGTGGTCTTACCGGCGTCCGGGTGGGAAATGATGGCGAAGGTACGGCGCTTGGCGACTTCGGCGGCCTGGGTGGTCATGAATATGTGCCTGGATGGAGTCGTTGAGGGTGCCTTGGCACCCGTAAAACGCGGGATTATACCGATAACTGCGAGCTCTGGCGGAGAGCGGCTATCGGTTTTCAGATGGGCCGGTAGGTGATGCTGCCGGGCCGTGCCGTAGATGCGTAAATAACGCGTAAATGAATGGTTATGAAAATTATTCCCATATAGAGTGGCCGCCCGTCGCAGTGGGTCAGGGCAAGGGTGGCTCCGTCGTGTTCAAGAAAATCATCTTCCAGTTGCACTGGTTCTTCGGCATCAGTGCAGGCCTGGTGCTGGCCGTCATGGGTATCACCGGTGCCCTTTACAGCTTCGAGGGTGAGATCACCCGGGCGCTCAACGCCGAGCGCTGGCAGATCCAGTCCAGCGCACAGGGGCATCTCACCCCAGGTGAGCTGGCTGCGAAGATCGAGGCCGCTACCGCAGATCGTGTCACCGCACTGTGGGTCGATGGTCGCCACGACGGACCTGGCACCGCTTTCCTCGTACCCCCGCCGGGCGAGCGGCGTGGGCCGCGCATCGTCTTCGACCCCTATACCGGTGAAGTCCTTGCCGAGCCCGTTGGCCAGGACTTCTTCCACCTGATGCTGATGTTGCACCGCTTCCTGTCCATGGGCGAAGTGGGCAAGCAGATCACTGCCGCCAGCACTCTGGCGCTGCTGTTCTTCTGCCTCTCCGGCCTCTATCTGCGTTGGCCGCGCAAGGCGCTGAGCTGGCGCACCTGGCTGACCCTGGACTGGAAGAAGAAGGGCCGTAGCTTCAATTGGGACCTGCACGCTGTAGCCGGCACCTGGGTGCTGCTGTTCTATCTGTGTGCCGGGCTCACCGGTTTGTATTGGTCCTATGACTGGTATCGCGAAGGGCTGACGCGCCTGCTCTCCGATACGCCGCTCGAGCAGCGCGGTGAGCGTGATCGTCGCGTACGTCAGGCACCCAGCGGTCCTGCGCCGGAAGTTGACTACGATGCTGTATGGCAGAGCATCCAGCAGACCGCCGGGCCCAAGATGATCGCCTGGAATCTGCGCCTACCTCCGGTGGCCGGACAGCCGGCGACGGTCTTCTACATGCTCGATGGCGCCGAGCATGTGCGCGCCTTCAACCAGTTCCAGATTGATCCGAAAAGCGGCGAAGTCAGCCGCCATGAGCGCTACGTCGACAAGAGCTTCAAGGCGCAATTGCTGACCAGCATCTATGCGCTGCATGTGGGCGAGTACTTCGGTATGCCCGGGCGCATCCTGATGATGCTGGCCACGGCGGCCATGCCGCTGTTCTTCATTACCGGCTGGCTGCTGTACCTGGATCGCCGGCGCAAGAAGCGTGCGGCGCTGGCTGCGCGCGGTACGCTGAAAACGGATGATTCAGGCGAAGGCTGGCTGGTCGGCTTCGCCAGCCAGAGCGGCTTCGCCGAACAACTGGCCTGGCAGAGCGCCGGGCAGTTGCAGGCCGCCGGTATCCCGGTGCGGGTCGAGCCGCTGTCGCGCCTCGATGCCGGCAGCCTGCGCCAGACGCGCAAGGCGCTGTTCGTGGTCAGCACCTTTGGTGACGGCGAGGCGCCGGATGCCGCGCAGGGTTTCGAGCGCAAGGTGCTGGGCGGCTCGCTGCCGCTCGAACAGCTGAGCTACGCCGTGCTGGCGCTGGGGGATCGGCAGTACCAGCATTTCTGCGGTTTCGCCCGCCGCATCAACGACTGGCTGGGGTTGCAGGGTGCACAGCGTCTGTTCGACAGCATTGAGGTCGATGGCGACGACCAGGCCGCGCTGCAGCGCTGGCAGCAGCACCTGAGCGCGCTGACCGGAGCCGCGCCGATTCGCTTCGAGGAGACGCCGTGGCAGAGCTGGCCGCTGGCCGAGCGGCGCCTGCTCAATCCTGGCAGCCAGGGGGCGCCGGTTTTCTTCATCGGCCTGATGCCGCCTGCGCAGAGCACCTGGCAGGCGGGCGACATCCTGGAAATTCGCCCGCGTCACGCCCCGGCGAGGGTGCAGGCCTGGCTGCAGCACTACGGCTGCGACGGCCTCGAGCCGGTGACCCTTGATGGCCAGGCGATGAGCCTGAGCGAAGCCCTGGCGGAACGGCAATTGCCGGACAGCTTCGCTCACCTGGTCGGCTTGCACGCCCAGGCGTTGATCAATGCGCTGGTGCCGTTGGGCACGCGGGAATACTCCATCGCCTCGGTGGCGGCCGATGGCGTGCTGCAGTTGATAGTGCGCCAGGCCGTCCAGGTCGACGGCCGCCTTGGCCTCGGTTCCGGCTGGCTGACCGAACATCTGCCTGCAGGCGGGCAGGTGCTGGCGCGGGTGCGGCGCAACAGTGGTTTCCATCTGCTGGACGACGACCGCCCGCTGATCCTGATCGGCAATGGCACCGGCCTGGCCGGGCTGCGTTCGTTGCTGCGCGCGCGGGCACTGGCCGGGCAGACACGCAACTGGCTGCTGTTCGGCGAGCGTAACCGCGCCTGCGACTTCTTCTGTGGCGACGAGCTGCAGGCGGCGCTGGCCGCCGGCGAGCTGAAGCACCTGGATCTGGCGTTCTCCCGCGACCAGGCCGACAAGCTCTACGTGCAGGATCGGCTGCGCGAGCAGCACCAGCGTCTGCATGCCTGGCTCGCCGAGGGCGCGGCGATCTACGTCTGCGGCAGCCTGCAGGGCATGGCCGGCGGCGTCGATGCGGCGTTGCGCGACTTGCTTGGCGACGAGGTGGTGCAGGAGCTGATCGAGGAAGGTCGATATCGCCGTGACGTGTACTGAAATAGTGGGGGCGTTCTCGGTGCTGCAATGGCCCTGAAACAAGGCTGCACCAAACTGGCTGAAAGCCCCGCCTGTTCAGCATTTCAGGACGTTTTGTGTGATATCTGGAACGAGATGAAATTAGGCAGAATTTCCGGTTGATCTGAGGGGCGCATGGTCTTAAAGTCCGCGCCCGAACGTCCATGCTGGAAACGATCCATCCGGCTCAAGTACTGACGACGAGAGGTTGCCGGCCGCCGAATGGTCGGTACCGGTGATGCTCGGCGACATGCCTTGGGAAGTAGGCGAACCAAAGTGGGGAAACTGTCAGACGTTCAGGCCAGCGCTTAGCGGCCAGCCCCGAGACGTGGCGGAACCTGTAAGCGGTTCTGCTGCCCGAATCAATGTGTTCCCGGTTTTGCCATTGGAGTCCCCAGCATGTCGATCAAGGTCGAAGACTACTACGCACCCGCCACTTTCCAGCGCATGAAGGCGTTCGCCGATCAGCACGAAACCCCGTTCGTGGTGATCGACCGGCAGATCATTGCCGATGCCTACGATCAACTGGGCAACTGCTTCCCGTTCGCCAAGATCTACTACGCGGTCAAGGCCAACCCGGCCACCGAGATTATCGAGCTGCTGCGTGACAAGGGCTCGAGCTTCGACATCGCCTCGATCTACGAGCTGGACAAGGTGATGGCCACCGGCGTTGGCCCGGAGCGCATCAGCTATGGCAACACCATCAAGAAGTCCCGTGATATTCGCTACTTCTTCGACAAGGGCGTGCGCCTGTTCGCCACCGACTCCGAAGCCGATCTGCGCAACATCGCCAAGGCCGCGCCGGGTTCGAAGATTTACGTGCGCATCCTCACCGAAGGCTCGACCAGTGCCGACTGGCCACTGAGCCGCAAGTTCGGCTGCCAGCCGGACATGGCCCTGGACCTGCTGATCCTGGCCAAGCAACTGGGTCTGGTGCCTTACGGCATTTCCTTCCACGTAGGCAGCCAGCAGCGCGATATCGATGTCTGGGACGCCGCCATCGCCAAGGTCAAGGTGATCTTTGAGCGTCTGAAGGAAGAGGACGGCATCACCCTGCAGATGATCAACATGGGCGGCGGCTTCCCGGCCAACTACATCCAGCGCACCAATGACCTGGAAACCTACGCCGAAGAAATCACCCGCTTCCTCAAGGAAGACTTCGGTGACGAGCTGCCGGAAATCATCCTCGAGCCGGGCCGCTCGCTGATCGCCAACGCCGGCGTGCTGGTCTCCGAAGTGGTGCTGGTGGCGCGCAAGTCGCGTACTGCGGTCGAGCGCTGGGTGTATGCCGATGTGGGCAAGTTCAGCGGTCTGATCGAAACCATGGACGAAGCCATCAAGTTCCCCATCTGGACCGAGAAGAAGGGCGAGATGGAAGAGGTGGTGATCGCCGGCCCGACCTGCGACAGCGCCGACATCATGTACGAGAACTACAAGTACGGCCTGCCGCTGAACCTGGCCAGCGGCGACCGCCTGTACTGGCTGTCCACCGGTGCCTACACCACCAGCTACAGCGCGGTGGAATTCAATGGCTTCCCGCCGCTGAAATCCTACTACCTGTAAGGCGCTGCAGCCTTAACCGTAGCCGGAGGCCACCCTGTAGGTGCTATGCCTGCCATGCTGCGTGACAGACGCCCACTTCGTGTGGGCGTTTTCATTTCTGCCCAGAGCCTCTCACCTGGGCTGAATCAGCGACCTAGAGCGCTCCATCTGGAACAGGGGGAAAGGCGCTGACATTTTTGTTACAAACAAGTTTATGTAAATCATTCGCAAAGATTGATTAAGATTTAATCTCAAATACTATCGCGCGCAGTTTCCATCTGGAGTGACTCTCGTGAGCGATAAACACAACAAGCGTGCACCTTTCCCCCAGCGTCGTCTGCTGGCCTCGGCCGTCAGCCTGGCCCTGCTGTCCGGTTTCGCCGTGGCCCAGGAGTCGGCAGTCGAACTGGACGACGTAACCGTTCAGGGGCAGCAGGACAAGGGCTTCAAGGTCGACAAGGCATCTTCGCCGAAACAAACCGCTGCACTGCTCGATACACCGCAGACGGTCAACGTCATTCCGGAAACCCTGTTCCGTCAGCAGAACGCCCGCACCCTGACCGATGTCCTGCGCAATACTCCCGGCATCAGCTTCGAGGCTGGCGAAAACGGTTTCGCCACCGGCACCAACAACTTCAGTCTGCGTGGTTTCAACACCAGCGGCAGCCTGTTCATCGACGGTGCGCGTGACAATGGCAGCTACACCCGCGACGTGTTCAACGTCGAGCAGGTCGAGGTGTTCAAGGGGCCGGCAGCCGACAACGGCCGCGGTGGCGCCGGTGGTTACGTCAATCAGGTGACCAAGACGCCAACCCTGGAAAGCTTCATCGCCGGCGGCGCCAGCTTCGGCTTCGACCAGTACGACTCCGAGCCGCGCCGCCGTGCCACGCTCGACACCAACCAGATCATCAACGACAGCAGCGCTTTCCGTCTCAACCTGCTGGTCGAGGACAGCGGTGTCGCGGGCCGTGAGCACGCCGAGAAGAACAGCTGGGGTATCGCCCCGTCGGTGGCCTTCGGTCTGGGCACCGACACTCGCGCCATCGTCGCTTACGAGCACGTCGAGATGAACGACCGCCCGGATCTGGGTGTGGCCGGCGTGACTCTGCGTGACCAGCTCAAGGGTGCTAACACCCCGCTCGATTCCTCGGTGTGGTCGGCTGATCGCGACAAGTACTTCGGCCTCAAGTCCGACTTCGACGACACCACCAGCGATGCGTTGATGTTCCGCCTCGAACATGATCTGTCCGCTGGCGTCACCATCAGCAACCAGACGCGTCTGGCCCGTGTTGACCGCCAGGCGCGTTACACCCACGTACTGGATGACGACAACAACGCCAATGCTGCGCTGGTCAACGTACAGCGTCAGCAGTATGACCGCGTCAATACGTCGCTGAGCAACCTGACCAACCTGTCCACTCAGTTCGATACCGCCGGGCTGCGCCACAACCTGTCGGCTGGGCTCGAGCTGAGTCGCGAGAAGTCCGAGTCGCTGGGCTTCGCGTCGCAGACGCTGCCGGGGCTGGTCAACGTCTTCGATCCGGACTGGGAACGCAGCGTGCCGGCCGCTCTGGCCCCGCGTGATCTCACCAAGGTCGACGTCGATACCGCCGCGCTCTATGTCTACGACACCATCGAGATCAACCCGCAGTGGCAGGTGACCGGTGGTCTGCGCCTGGAGCAGTACCAGGCGAGCATCAGCAACAAACGCTTGGCTGGTGGTGCCGCACCGGGTGACGACTTCGACGACACCGAGCTGAGCCTCGGCGGCAAGCTGGGCGTGGTGTACAAGCCGCTGCCCAACGGCAGCGTCTACGCGGCCTACGGTGTATCCACCCAACCGCCGGGCTCGTACCTGTCCAACTCGGATATCTCGCGTACTGACCAGGGCCTGCCGGCGCTGATCAAGGGCGCCGATCCGGTGCGGGCGCACAACTACGAGATTGGTACCAAGTGGGACTTCTTCGACAGCCGCCTGTCGACCACCGCTGCTTTGTTCTACACCGAGAAAAAGAAGGTGGCGATCACCGGTCTTGACGTCGGTCAGACCGGACCTGCCACGCTCAAGGGCTATGGCGAGCAAGTGGTCAAAGGCCTGGAACTGGGCGCCAGTGGCAAGATCACCGACAACTGGGATGTCTTCGGCGGCATCGTGTTCATGGACAGCGAGCGCAAGCACAGCGCGTATCTGGATGACGTGCGTCGTCGTGCCAACAGTGGCGACTACGGCAGTGAGCTGCGCACCGACGGTGACGAGCTGGCCTTCACGCCCAAGGTCTCCGGCAACCTGTGGACGACCTACCGCCTGCCCGTCGGTCTGACCCTGGGCCTGGGCGCCCAGCACGTTGGTTCGTCCTACCTGGGGCGTCCGGATGACGTCGAGCGTATTGTCGCCAATGGTCGCTACGGGCGTGTGCCGAGCTACACCACCTTCGCCGCGATGGCCAGCTATGAGGTCAATGCCAATGTGGATGTGCGCCTGAACATCGACAACCTCACCAATGAGGAATACGTCAGTTCGGCCAACTGGCAGGGCCGCCGTGCATTGCTGGGTGATCCGCGTACCTTCACGCTGAGCACCAATTTCCACTTCTAAGCACGCTTGAGTGGTACAACGCCCCGATTGCAGCGCTCTCGGGGCGTTTTCATTTTGGTGGCGACAGCAGATCGGGCTTCTGTCCGAGTGCTGCAGCCCTTTAGAATCATTCGCAACGGCGATTGGCCCTGGAGAACCCCGAACATGATGCTGAGCATTCCCGACGTGCTGAATGCCGAACAGCTGCAGCAGTGCCGCACCGCGCTCGCAGGCGGCAACTGGCAGGATGGCCGGCTGACGGCTGGGTACCAGGCGGTGAACGTCAAGGCCAACCAGCAGCTCGCTCAGGATGATCCACTGACGCAGCAGCTGGGCGATTTCATCCTGGCCTGCCTGGCCCAGCATCCGCGTTTCATGGCTGCCGCGTTGCCGCTGAAAGTGGTGCCGCCGCGTTTCAATCGTTACGCCGAGGGCGGCACCTACGGCGACCATATCGACAATGCGGTATTCAGCGTGCCGGGCACGCCGCATCGTATTCGTGCCGACCTGTCGGCTACTCTGTTCTTCAGCGAGCCGGACGAGTACGAAGGCGGTGAACTGGTGGTGCAGGACCAGCGCATCAAACTGCCGGCCGGCCATCTGGTTCTCTATTCCAGTGGCAGCCTGCATCGGGTCGAACCGGTGACCCGTGGTGCGCGTATGGCCTCGTTCTTCTGGGTGCAGAGCCTGGTGCGCCAGAACGAGCAGCGCAGTGTGCTGCTGGAACTCGACGACAGCATCCAGGCGCTGCGCCAGCAGGTGCCTGACAGCCCCGAACTGATACGGCTGACGGGCATCTACCACAATCTGCTGCGGCAATGGACGCAGACCTGAGCGCTCGATCCATCGCCCTGATCGAACGTTGCCCTCCACGCACCGACCCGCCGAGAAACAGCATGCCATTGCCCAAGCTGCAGCAGATTCCGCCGACCATCGCCGCTGTCGTCGACTACGAGCCCTATGCCCGCGAACGCATGAGCGAACAGGCCTGGGCCTACCTGGCCGGCGGCGCGGCGGATGAGCTGACCCTGGCGGACAACCGGGCGGCGTTCGAGCGTCTGCGCCTGCGTAGCCGGGTGCTGCAAGACCTGAGCGGCGGCAATACGCGCCTGCGTCTGTTCGGCCAGGATTTCGCCCACCCGATCTTTCTTGCGCCGGTGGCGTACCAGAAGCTCGCCCATCCCGATGGCGAGTTGGCCAGCGTACTTGCGGCGGCTGCACTGGGCACGGGCATGGTGGTCAGCACCCAGGCCAGTGTCGAGCTGGAAGCCATCGCGGCGCAGGCGCAGGCGCCGCTGTGGTTCCAGCTGTATATCCAGCCTGATCGCGAGTTCACCGCGGCCTTGATCCGCCGTGCAGAAAGCGCCGGCTACCAGGCGCTGGTGCTGACGGTGGATGCCCCGGTCAACGGCGTGCGCAATCGCGAGCAGCGCGCCGGCTTCGCCCTGCCGGCGGGCGTCGAGGCGGTCAATCTGCGTGGGATGCGACCCTTGCAGGCGCAGGCCGACCCGCAGAACAGTAGCCTGCTCCTGGGCGGCCCACTGCTGGCCGCGGCACCGACCTGGGCCGACCTCACCTGGCTGCGCGAGCAGACGCGTTTGCCCATTCTGCTCAAGGGCATCTTGAGCGGCGCCGATGCCGAACAGGCGCTGGCGGCGGGCGTGGATGGCCTTATCGTCTCCAACCATGGCGGGCGTACGCTGGATGGCCTGCCAGCGACCATCGAGGTGCTGCCCGAAATTGCGGCAGTTGTGCAAGGACGGATGCCACTGTTGCTCGATGGTGGTATTCGCCGTGGCAGCGATATCCTCAAGGCGCTGGCGTTGGGAGCGGATGCCGTGCTGGTCGGCAGGCCCTACGTCTTTGGTTTGGCAGCGGCCGGTGCGGTCGGGGTGGCGCATGTGCTGCAACTGCTGCGCGCGGAGCTGGAGGTGGCCATGGCTCTGACCGGTTGCGCCGACCTGGCCAGCATCGGGCCGGATGTGATCTGGCGTCCTGCCACTCGCTAGACGAACGTTCTTTGGCAGATGGCTTCTACGGCCAATGTTTGCGCCATGCCGAGTTGGCTACGACTTACTACTCGATGATCTGCCGCTGATGACTGCAGTGGTGTGGCTTCCCACCTGCAGGGTCGGCAATTGCTAGAAAGCAGAACGCCAGCCCCAGGGCTGGCGTTTTGCGTTGTGGGGTGACAGTCAGAATTCGACTACTGCCGACAGCCACAGGCGGCGACCTTCTTCCACGGTGCCGGTGGTGGACTGGCCGCTCTGGATGTAATAGGACGACCAGGCCGGGTTGCCACTGTTGTCCGTATACACCTTGCCGTCGAGGAAGTCCTTGTCGAACAGGTTGTAGATGCTGGCGTTCAGGGTCACGTTCTGCGAAGCCTTGAACGAGCCGCCGAGGTGGAATACTTCGTAGGCCTTGAGGTCGCCGACCTGTTCATGGACTGCCAGATCGGCGGCCGACAGGTTGGCCGTGCGCTGCAGGAAGCGGGCACGTTCACCCCGGTATTCGCCGGAGAACCAAAGGCTCAGGCGGTCGGTCGGCTTCCAGTTCAGCTTGGCATGCGCCATGTGCTGAGGCGTGTTGGTCAGCGGTGCGCCCTTGTTGGCGCCGCTGCTCTGCTCGCTGTCGGTGTAGGTGTAGTTGCCCGACAGCGTCCAGCCCGGTGCGAACTGCCAGCTACTGGCCAGTTCCAGGCCTTGGGTAACGGCCTCATCGACGTTGACCAACGGCGCACAGCCGGGGTTTGGGGTGCCGTTGGTGTTCTGATTGTCCAGGCACAGCGGGTGATCGACGATGTTCGGGCCCGTTGCGATCTTGTCCTTGAACTTGTTGTGGAACAGGGTGGCATTGGCCTTGAAGCCAGCGAGGCTGTCGAAGTAGGCACCAATCTCGGTGCTGGTGCTGGTTTCCGGCTTGAGGTCCGGGTTGCCGACCGTGACTGCGCGACCCTGCGCGGTGATGCCGTTGATGCCATCGTGCAGGTCGTTCAGGTCGGGCGTTTTATAGCCACGGCTGACACCACCCTTGAGGGTCCAGTTGTCGGTGGTATTCCACACCAGGTAAGCGCGCGGGCTGACATGGCCGCCGAAGGTTTCGTGATCGTCGTAGCGCACGCCGAGGGTGAGTGCGAGATCGTCACGCAGGCGCCATTCGTCCTCGGCGAACAGCGCCCACATGCTTTGCTCGTAATCCTTCTGCGCCAGGCTGTCGGTCATCTCGGCTTCCCACCATTGACCGCCAATGCTGGTGATATGGCTTTCACCCAGCGGGGCGACCAGCTTGGTGTCGAGCACCAGATTGCTGGTTTTCAGTTCGCGATCATCGCCGACGACGGCCCAGGGGGCGGAGGGCAGCGGCTGGCCGATATCGCCACCGGCGTTACGGCCGGGGATGGTGCGTCCGAAGGTTTCCGTGGTGCTGTGGGTCAGGCTGCTGTCCCAGGTGCCGAAGCCCAGGCGTGCGGTGTGGCTGAGGGCGTACTGATCGCGCTCGAAGCGCAGCTCTTCCTTATAGCCGCTGGCGCGGGGAGCAGTCGGGCCGCAGCCGGTGGTGGGGGCGCTGTTGCCCGTGTTGGTGCCGTCGAGGCTGCCGAGCTGGCAATCGTCGTTGTTGTAAACCTGGCGACCGCGTTCGATATCGAGCGCGAAGTCATGATCCTCATGGGGGGTGAAAGTCAGCCGGCCTCCGACGTTATTGTTGCGACCCTCGACCGGCGAGGCGCCGCGACGGCTCACCGTGCTGTCGTTGTCGAAGCTCAGGTCCGACGCGTTGCGATCATACAGACTGCCACGCAGTTGCAGGCCGAGCAGGCTGTCGACCAGTGGGCCACTGGCATACAGGCTGGCCTTGCTGGCATCGCCGAAGTCGTGGTTCTCCTGATAGGTATGATCCAGGGTCAGAGAGCCCGCCCATTCCTTGCCGACCTTGCGGGTGATGATGTTGATCACCCCGCCCATGGCGTCGGAGCCATACAGGGTCGACATTGGCCCGCGGATCACTTCGATACGCTCGATGGCCGACAGCGGCGGCATGAAGCTGGTGGAGGTTTCGCCGAAACCGTTGGGCGTGACGTTGCCGGCTGCATTCTGCCGGCGGCCATCGATCAGGATCAGGGTGTACTCGCTGGGCATGCCGCGAATGCTGATGTTCAGACCGCCAGTCTTACCGGTGCCCTGGCGTACGTCGATGCCTTCGACATCCTCGAGTGCCTCGGCGAGATTGCTGAAGCTCTTCTGCTGCAACTCCTCGCGGCTGATCACGCTGATGCTGGCCGGGGCTTCGGTGATCTTCTGCTCGAAGCCGGAAGCACTGACTACCACATCGCCCAGGGCGATAGGCTCGTTTGCCTGGGCGCCGAAACTGGCGGCCAGAGCAATGGCGCTGGCCAAGGCGGTGCGGGAATTGAGGGCGGACATCGATCTACTCCTGGCAGTAAGAGGGTGCAGGCGGAACGGTTGCAAACGGCCGGGATGATAGTGATTTGCATATAAGGTTCAATTGCGGATGATATCGATGGGCATGGCAACCGGCTGGAGAGGCCGTGGTGGTTGGGCTGCAGGCAGGTGTAAATTTTGTAAATGCGATTAATTCTCGAGTGTTGCTCGGGCTTTACGCAGGCTTTCCAGGCGCTCTAAGCTGCCGGCATGAACCCTATTCTTCTCAACTGCGACATGGGCGAGGGCTTCGGCGCCTGGCGCATGGGCGACGATGAACTGGCCATGCCGCTGATCGATCAGGCCAACCTGGCGTGCGGCTTCCATGCGGGCGATCCGCTGATCATGGCGCGCAGCGTCGAGCTGGCGGTGGCGCATGGCGTGAGCATTGGTGCGCATCCTTCCTATCCGGATCTGCAGGGCTTTGGTCGGCGTCATCTGCAGTGCTCGCCGGAAGAGGTTCGCGCGCTGGTGCTGTATCAGGTGGGGGCGCTGGATGCCTTTTGCCGAGCGCGCGGCTGTCAGCTGGCTTACGTCAAACCGCATGGCGCGCTTTACAACGATCTGGTTCGTGATGATGCGCTGCTCACCGCGGTACTCGATGCCTGTGCCAGCTACCGCAAGGGCCTGCCGCTGATGGTGCTGGCGCTGGCTGACAATGATCGGGAGCTGCGTCTGGCCGACGAGGCCGATGTGCCGCTGATGTTCGAGGCGTTCGCCGACCGCGCCTATCTGTCAGATGGGCAACTGGCGCCGCGCCGGCTCAGCGGCGCGGTGCACCATGATCCCGAGCGAATCCTGGACCAGGCGTTGGCCATTGCCAGCGGCGAGTCCTTTGCCGACATCGATGGCAAGCCGCTGCGGCTGCGGGCTGACAGCCTCTGCGTGCATGGCGACAATCCCGAGTCGCTGGCGGTGTTGCGCCGTTTGCGCGCGCGGCTGGATGCGCTTTGAGGGGTCAGATGGGCTGCCAGTCCAGGGTCAGCTCCTCCTGCCAGGCGAAGCGTTCGAAGTGACTGCCGACGACACCCTCCAGGCGTTGCAGGTCTTCGCTGTTGGCGCTTTCCACCTGTAGGCGCAAGCCCTGGTTCTCCGCCTTCAAGGTCGCCACACCGGCGCCGAATTCGATACGGCCCTGGTGCTCGTCGAAGCTGACTGGAATCTTGTGCGCGAAGTGTTTGCACAGACGGCTGATATAGCGCGCCGGGGTATCGGTAGCGACGAAGGCACTGCTGCTGAATAGGGTCATGCAAAATCCTCTTGGGCTGTGTCTTTCCTGATAGCTGCCGTGTTGCGACAGCGCGGCGTGGTTCAGTACGCCAGGGTAAAGCGTTGGCGAATGTGCTGCGGCTGCTCGACTTCGTCCAGCAGTGCTACGGCTAGGTCGGCCACCGAAATGCTGCCCGGCTCATCGCCATTCATAAGCAACTCGTCTCGGCCCAGGCGGAACTTGCCGGTACGTGGGCCTGGAACGAGCAGTGCGGCTGGTGAGAGAAAGGTCCACTCCAGATCCTGTTCGCCGCGCAGGATTTCCAGCGTCTGGCGCGCACCTTCGGCGCCTTCCTTGTAATCGGCAGGAAAGTCCGGTGTATCGATCAATTGCACGTTGGGGGCGACGTACAGACTGCCGGCACCACCGACCACCAGCAGACGTTTGACGCCTGCCTGCTTGCTCGCCGCGATGATCGAGCGGCTGCCGGCGATGAACTGCTCGCGAATCTCCGCCACGCCCCAGCCTGGGTTGAAGGCGCTGATTACCGCGTCGTGGCCGTGCAACTGCCGGGTCAGTGCTGCGCTGTCGTGAACGTCCGCCTCAACGACGGTGAGTTGCGGGTGTACGCTCAGCTTTTGTGGCTGGCGTACCAGCGCGGTGACCTGATGACCGCGACTCAGTGCCTCTTGCAGCAGCGGCGCGCCGACATAGCCAGTGGCACCGATCAGTGCGATTCTCATTGGGATAATCTCCAATAGTGACGATGAACACATGATCGCTGCTGGATAAACCCCGGAAAAAGTGGCCTGATGCACATGGATAATTAAGCGGGACTTCATAATGGAGCAGCTCAAGCGCATGGCGTTGTTCGCCACCGTGGTGCAGAAGGGTTCGATGGTCGCGGCTGCCGAAGCCATGGGCATGACGGCTTCGGCGGTCAGTCAGCAGATACGCCGACTGGAGGAGGCCACTGGCGTCACGCTGCTGCACCGCACCACACGCAAGCTGACCCTTAGCGAGGCGGGTGCGCAGTTCTATGAAAGCTGCCGACAGATAGTCGAGCTGGCCGAGCAAGCGGAGCAGCGCCTGGCCGAGCAGCGTGATGCGCCAGTGGGCGAGTTGCGTGTCGCCGCCCCGGTCGGGTTTTCCGGGCCACTGCTGAGCGAAGCGCTGGCGCCGTTGCTCAGTGCTCATCCGGGGTTGAGCCTGAGCCTGTTCTTTCACGATGAACAGATCGACCTGATCGAGTCGCGCATTGATCTCGCCATCCGTGTCGGCCGCCAGGAGGACTCCAGCCTGGTGGCCCGTTACGTGACCGATTGGCGCATGATCCTGTGCGCCGCTCCGGCCTACCTGGCACGCGTCGGTTTACCAATCGAACCGTCGCAATTGCTCAAGCTCGACTGGATCGGCCTACATCTGGAACGCAGCCAGCACCTGACCTTGCTTGGCCCCGGTGGAGTGCAGCAGCGCCTGCGGCTGGAGACGCGCATCAGCTGCAACAACATCCTGGCCGCGCGCCAATTCACGCTGGCGGGTATGGGCGTGTCGCTGCAGCCGGTGCCGGAAGTCCGTGAACTGCTGGCTCGCGGCGAGCTGTTGCCGCTGTTGCCGGATTGGCAACTCGAGCCTATCGGTCTGCATATCGTCACGCCACGGCGCGATGCGCAACCGGCCAAAGTGCGCTATGCCATCGAGGCGCTCAGGCGTCATCTGGTCAGTGCATGATGATCAACAGTCGGCATACGCCTCTGGCTATGCGAGGATGGCGCCATAATCATTTTCTCCGTCAGAAAGGACCCGTGATCCACACCGATGAAGACGCCCAAACGTATTGAACCCCTGGTCGAGGATGGCCTGGTGGATGAGGTGCTGCGACCACTGATGAGTGGCAAGGAAGCAGCGGTCTATGTGGTGAGGTGTGGCGACGAGCTGCGCTGCGCCAAGGTCTACAAGGAAGCCAACAAACGCAGCTTCCGCCAGGCATCCGAATATCAGGAAGGCCGCAAGGTGCGTGGCAGCCGCCAGGCGCGGGCCATGGCCAAGGGCAGCAAGTATGGGCGCAAGGAGCAGGAGCAGGCCTGGCAGAATGCCGAGGTCGCCGCGCTGTTCCGCCTGGCCAATGCCGGTGTGAGGGTGCCCAAGCCCTACGACTTTCTCGACGGCGTGCTGCTGATGGAGCTGGTGGGCGACGGCGAGGGCGATGTTGCGCCGCGGCTCAATGACGTCGACCTGCACCCGGACGACGCCCGTGAATTTCACGCCTTCATGATCCAGGAGATCGTCAAGATGCTCTGCGCCGGCCTGGTGCACGGCGACTTGTCGGAGTTCAACGTGCTGCTCGGCCCTGAGGGCCCGGTGATCATCGACCTGCCGCAAGCCGTGGACGCCGCCGCCAACAACCACGCCTTCAGCATGCTCGAGCGCGACGTGCGCAACATGGCCGAGTACTTCGGCCAGTTTGCCCCGGAGCTCAAGTACACCAAGTACGCCAAGGAAATGTGGGCGCTGTACGAGGCTGGCAAACTGCTGCCCGATACGGCGTTGACCGGCGAGTTCGCCGAGCCTGAGGACGCTGCCGACATCGACGCGGTGATGCGCGAGATCAAGGCCGCCCTGGCCGAGGAAGCGAAAAAGCAGGCGCTACTCAACGCCGAAGACGAACCCAAGGACGCCGAACCGATACCGCCCTGGATGCGCTGATAAAGCTTTTGCCGAGCTCTGCTCCGTAGGGTGCGCCGTGCGCACATCCTCACGCTGCTCCCGGTGCCATGGGAAGGGCTTTAGAACTGGCGTCGCCACTGACGTAGGGCGGGTGCAACCCGCCGTTGTCGGTCTGGCGGGTTTCACCCGCCCTACGGCTGACGGTGCGACGAACATCCCGCCGCGCCGCAACTCACTCCTTCCTCCAGGCCCTGCAGAATCGGACAATCCGGCCGGCTATCGCCCTGGCAACTGTTCGCCAGATCCACCAGCGTATCGCGCAAGGCGCTCATCTCGGCGATCTTGCGTGAAAGAGTGGCGATATGCTCCTCGGCCAGCGCCTTCACATCGGCACTGGCGCGCTGCTTGTCCTGCCACAGCGCCAGCAGCTTGCCGACTTCTTCCAGAGAAAACCCCAGATCCCGTGCGCGTTTGATAAAGGTCAGACGGTGCAGATCGCCCGCGCTGTACTGCCGATAACCACTCTCCGACCGCCCGGCATGGGGCAGCAGGTCGATGGACTCGTAGTAGCGAATCATCTTGGCACTGAGGCCGGTGTGTTTGGCGGCTTGGCCGATGTTCATGGTTGATTTCGCATCGAATGGAATGACGGGGAAGTATCTCAGAAATATCCAAGGGTCTTCCCCTCCGGCGGAGTAGTCAGTCGTACCATTTCACTGCTGCGGTCTACCTCTTTTTCGCGCCTGACCTCAGGAGAGATGAGCAAACCGGTCATGCGTACTGGCGAGCTGGAGGGCTGGAAATTTTGGCCAGCTGTTCTGCCTCTCGGTTCTCATCCAGGGAGCGCCATTGAGCTACCAGCTCATGCAGATCCTCTCTCTCGATCAAGTCGCCAAAAACGTCTTGGGCGGTCAGCGGTCGTTCTGCCTGGTTTAGCAGGCGCATCTTGGCACGCTCCAGTGCTTCACGCTGTTGCCGGCCCAGGGTTCGCGCCAGGGTGATGCCCTCGTTATACATCTGCCTCAGCTGCAGATCGGATTTGTTGTAGAAGCGCGTGTCGTGACGCTTTCTGATTTCATGGCGGAATTCGACGAAGCTGCGTGGTTGCCAGCTAGCCAATTGTTCTTCAGCACGCTGAATCAGGTTGTGGATGTCCTGAATCTCGGCGGGAGAGAACAGCGCACCTTCGCGATTTTCCACGCCGGCATGCCAGCGCAGCAGGGTGGTGAGCATGGCGCGGCTGTAACCGCCGTCGCTGGAGTGTTCCGCGGCGGAGAATGCCTGGTTCACCAGCGACATGCGCTTTGGCATGTCGCCCTGCAGATCGACGGCTCCGGTATAGCTTGCACAGGCCCGCTCATCGAGAATTGCGCAGCCGGGTTGCCAGAGAATGGCTGTCTCGCTTCCGGCCCCCGGTTTGCGCGGCACGAAGTGGCGTTGCTCGCCGTGGTGCTCGTAAGGGTCGCCCTTCAAATTGAGCAGGCCACCCAACAGCAGTGCGATACCCAGCAGCGGAGAGCTGAACAGCGCCACGGTGCCTGCACTGGCCAATTTCCACTCGGCGTCCATCCAGGTGAAGGGCACGGCGGGCACCGGGTCGTTATGGTTGACCAAGCGATGATGCGGCAGGGCTGCGGCGGCCTGGACGAAGGCGCGGTCGCCTGCGCGAGGGGCGCCGAAGGTGTAGAGCTGGATATTCTGAGACCAGTTCGTTCTTAGCCACTCAGCTAAAAGCAGAGCGATGGCTCCGCCAAGACTGTGTCCGCAAACGATTACGGTCTGTTCATCCGTATAGAACGCCTCCATATAGCGCTCGACGAATACCTTGGCCGCCTGGAAGGCGCCGTAAAACCCCCGGTGAGCCTGGCCGACCCCTTCGGCGTAGGGCACCTGGCGGGCATCCAGGTCGCGCAGGATATCCGGGGTTTCCTGGGTGCCGCGTACCGAGATCAGCAGCACCTTGTCGTTGTGGGTGATGAAGGCCTGCGTCTCGGTCTTCTCGTCATAGAGAAAGTGCACGTCCTCCGGGTTGTTCCAGCCATTTTCCGCTTCGGCCTTGTAGCGTTCGGGGTCGTGGGGCATGACCTCCAGGCGCTTGGAGTAGGGTACTTCCTCGCAGAGCAGGTGGTAGCTGGCGGTATTGAAAAGCGTGGGCCTGGCCAGGCGTGCAAGCTGCTCGCGCAGTACATGGCCGATGCTGCCCTGGAGGGTATAGGGCGGGGCTGTCGACACATAGCGCTCCTTCGGCTGCTTGGCCTTGCCGAAGGGGGCGTAGACGAAGGTGCTCATCACCGCCAGGTGATAGGCGTTCAGCGCGCAGAAGGCCTTGTCGTGCGACAGCAGCGGGCTGTAGGCGCGCAGCGCCTTGACTTCGAGCAGGTGGTGCAGGTTGGGCGCCAGTGCCACGCCGGTGCGTTCGGCGGCCAGGCCAGCGTTCTGCTTGAGCACGGTGGATGGGCGTGGCCACCAGTCACTGTCGGCATCCGGCAGATGCTCCTTGGCCTCGACGAAGTCCCTGACCTCCACCCTCAGAAAACGGGCGTTTTCCCGTGTCGCGCGTCCCTCCGCCAGGTAGGTTTTGCCATCGGGGTTGCGAGGGCCGGATGGGGAATGTTCGGCGGCGACTTGTAGGGCTGTCAGAGGGAGTTGAAAGGATTTTCGGTCAAGAAAATGTTCGTACCATTTGTCACCGCCACGATAGTCAGTCAGAAGAGAAAGAACCGATGGGCCGCAGTAGATATTTTCAACACGCGCATATCCATCCTCGTCCAAGGCTCCTTCGTACTGTTGACCTTGGCTGTCATGCAGCATGTAGGGCAGGCCGGCATAAGGGTTTCCTTCGCCATGTTCGTCGACCAGCCGGAAACTGACCCAATTTCCCCGTAGGGGGCAATCCAGCATTTCCACCCTGTTCGTTTTAGTCGAGTCATTCATCCCTGATCACTCCGTGCAGTTGGGGTAGACGGTGCATTCCTGCCCGTTCATCTGGAAGGTTTTGAACGCAGGTGGGTTCTGGCAGCGATCAGATGATTCCGTTCCCTGGCATGGGCGCCAACCTGCATCGGTCTTGATCCAACGCCTATCATAAGAGGGCTCTTCCTCCGGGTTTTCCCGAAAGTTCAGGCGAACCGTCTTACCTGGCAGCTCATCGGCTACCAGATAGGCGCCTGCACCTTTGCAGCTCAGGAGCTTGCTGATTTGACCTTGTCTGGAATGAGCTTTGCTGAGCTGAAACAGCCATGTGCACTCGGCCTGCTTGGTCAGGGTACCATCGGCTTCGAAGCTCGGCGCCCCCAGTGGGAGAGTTTCTACCAGCGTCAGGCCGCCGTTGTCGTAGGTACGCTGCCAGTCCTTGTCGCCATAGCGACCATGGATAAACAGCCCGACCCGCCCCAGGCGCATCTCGCAGAGTCCATCGCGATAACTGACGGGGATGTTGAAGCGGTACTGCTGCGGTGTGCTCTGGAAATCGCTCTCGAAGGAACGAGCCTGGCTGCGGCCATTGCAGTTATTGGCCACGTCGTAGTGGGCCTGGGCCTTCAAGGCGAAATCGGCCGGCAGTTCCCCCTCCAGGGTGAAACGCTCGCCGGTAAGCGGCGCGAGCGAGCTGCAGGCACTCAGTGACAGCCCCAGCAGCGGCAGCCATAACACATGGATAATGGGCTTGTTCATCCCTGATTCACTCCGTGCAGTTGGGGTAGACGGTGCATTCCTGCCCGTTCATCTGGAAGGTTCGAAACTGTGGTGGTTCTGTACAGAGTTCTTCGAATTGTGTGCCCCAACGTCCGGTACAGGGTTTCCAGCCTGACGGGGTCTTGATCCAGTAGCCCCGCATGTAAGGGCGTTCTTCTCCAGTCATTTGGAAATCTAGGCGAACCGTCTTACCTGGCAGTTCATCGGCTACCAGATAGGCGCCTGCACCTTTACAGTTAAGGAGCTTGCTAATTTGACCTTGCCTGGAATGAGCTTTGCTGAGCTGAAACAGCCATGTGCACTCGGCCTGTTTGGTCACGGTGCCATCGGCTCCGAAGCTCGGCGCTCCCGGTGGCAGGGTTTCTACCAGCGTCAGGCCGCCGTTGTCGTAGGTACGCTGCCAGTCCTTGTCGCCATAGCGACCATGGATAAACAGCCCGACCCGCCCCAGGCGCATTGCGCAGAGTCCGTCGCGGTAACTGACGGGGATATTGAAACGATATTGCTGCGGTGTGCTCTGGAAATCACTCTCGAAGGAACGGGCCTGGCTGCGGCCATTGCAATTATTGGCCACGTCGTAATGGGCCTGGGCTTTTAGGGCGAAATCGGCCGGCAGTTCGCCCTCCAAGGTGAAACGCTCGCCGGTAAGCGGCGCGAGCGAGCTGCAGGCGCTGAGGGCGAAGGGCAGTGTGCCGATAAGCAGCCAGGTGGGGTTGCCGTGCCGCATCATGGTCAGGCCTCCGCGGAATCGATCAGGCTTTGGCAGCGGATGAAGTGCTGCTCGGGCGTTTCCCCCTCCCGTGCCGGCCAGGCCGGGTGCGACGCCAGTTCGGGAGTCAGTTGGTGGCGAATGAGGAAACGTACCTGCTCGGGGGATTGCCATTGCCAGTTTTTGGCCTTGGCCAGTTGCCCGTCCAGCCAGTCGTCCAGCGGTTCTGAGTCCGCCAGCCGAGCGGTGTCGGTCGCATGTCGTTGCCAGAGCCATTGCAGCAGGTTGTGACGCACGATCCGCTCGGCGACGGGTTGCCGTTCGGCGATCTCCTGCCATGGGGTCGGAAATGGCCGCAGGCAGGGGCCGGGAGCGGGATTGTCGAAACTGCTCCAGGCTGCTCCATCCCAGCACAGGGCACTGGTAAGAGGGCCCAGGAGCAGGGAGATATCCTCGGGCGGCAAGTGAGCCAGGTGGTGCGCTATCACCCGGTTGTCCTGCAGGCGGTACAGTGCACGCTGGCCGTCGTTTTCGATCAGCATACGTTCCCGCCAGTGCTGGGTGAGCAGCTCCCGGTCGAAGCGCTCGACGCTGGCCAGCCAGCCCCAGTTGCGCTGAGGATTGGCCAGCAGGTCGTCGATGAAGTCCGACTCGCCATCGGGCAGACGTGCCAGCCAGGGGGCGACCGGCGCCAGGTCGGCGAATTCCGTACCCAGGTAGAGGTTGAGATGATCCTGCGCCAGGCCAGCGCCGAATAGTGCCACGACCGGATCTGGCTCGGCGAGAGGGTCGAGGACGATCAGCAGGTCGCGCTGCAGGGAAAACTGCCCTGTTATCCACTCGCGAGCCTGATTCGATGAGGCGTCGAGTTGGAGGTCGTCATGCCGTTTCATGCGAACCTCCATATGAATAGCGTTTTGCATTGCCGGGCGTCGGTCTTGATGGCGGCGATCATGGGCGGGAATCCCTGGCCGGAGCCGGTAGGTCGCATATGCCCTCGCGGCAGGCTTCGCAGATCGGGCAGCGGCTGGCGCCCAGTTCCCGGGCCTGGCGCGCGATCTGCAGCTGTACGTTGGCCAGCGCCCGTTCAGGCTTGGCGCCGGCCTTGTCCTGATCGGCTGCCCACGGAATCACCGGCATCAAAATCTTTAATCCCGTTCCACTACCCGGCCCTCCCCCCGAATTCATCTTGATCGTCGCCCCGCTCAGGGTCACGCCGCTCGGGTCAAGCTTGAGGAAGCTGCCGCCGCCTGCGGCGGTGAGCTCCATGCCGGCGTCGATCACCACCTTGCTGCCGGCGTTGTAGTGAATCTCGTTGCCGGCTTCGATGAACAGGCCGGTGCCAATCTTGTTGTGCTGGGTGACGGCGACGGTGAGGTGGTCGTTGGCGCGCACTTCCACCTTGCGGTCGAGGTCGGTGGTACGGTGTTCTTCGGCCTGAAGTTCGGTGTAGCTGTTGGCTTCGACCGTATCGTGGCGCTCGTTGCCGACGCGGATCTTCTGGTTGTTTTCGATGTTTTCGTCCCAGTCACGCTGGGCGTGGATGTAGATCTGCTCGGCGCCCTTGCGGTCTTCGATGCGAAATTCGTTGTAACCGCCACCGCCCGGGCTGCTCAGGGTCTTGAAGACGCTGCGGGTCTTGTTCGCCGGCAGGTCGTAGGGCACCACGTGCTCGGCGTGGTACAGGCAGCCGGTGATCAGCGGCTGGTCGGGGTCGCCTTCGAGGAAGGTGACCAGCACTTCCATGCCCACGCGCGGAATGGCCACACCGCCATAGGCGTCGCCGGCCCAGTTGGAGGCCACGCGCAGCCAGCAACTGGTGGTGTCGTTACCCAGGCCTTCGCGATCCCAGTGGAACTGCACTTTCACCCGGCCATATTGGTCGCAGTGGATTTCCTCGCCAGCCGGGCCGGTGACCACGGCGGTCTGGCTGCCCAATACCTTGGGTTTGCGATGTTCGAGCGCGGGGCGGTAGGGGATGTCCCAGGGCGTGGCGGTAAAGCGGTTGCGGTAGCCCTGCTGGAAGCCATCACCGGGCTGGGTGTTGCTGGTCACCGACTCTTCCAGTACCTGTGGCTGCTTGCCTTCGTGGATGACTTCATCGAGTAGCCAGAGGTCGTTCCACTGTGCACGCGGATGACCGGCGAGGGCGAGGAAGTGGCCGCTGATCAGGTAGGCGTCGCTCTGGCCTTCAGCCAGTTCGTAGTCGCTGCGCAGACGCTCCAGGCTACGTTTGGCCAGGTGCTTGCCGCGTGTGCGGTCGGTGAAGCGACCAGGGTAGTCGTAGACCTCCAGTGCCGGGCTGAACTCGCTGCGGTAGTCCGCCTCCATCTGCAGCTTGGGCTGCTCGAAGTCATAGTCGCGCCAGGTGGCGTGGGTGCTGCGGGTTTCCAGGCGCACGCCAAAGGCGCGCACCACTTCGTGATCAGCGGCCAGGCCGCTGCCCTGCTGGTAATTCAGCGGAGCGAGCTTGGGGAAGACGCTGGCGTCGTCGCCAAACACCAGGCGATGGCTGTCTTCGCTGTGTTGGAAGTGGAAGCTGATGCCTTCTTCCTCGCACAGGCGCTGGATGAAGTGCAGGTCGCTTTCGTCGTACTGCACGCAGTAGTCGCGTTCGGGATAGATATAACCGAGCTGGAATTGATAGGCGTCGCTCTGGATGCCATGGTCTTCGAGGACCTGGCTTATGATCTGTGGCACCGTCAGGTGCTGGAAGATGCGCTGGTTGTAGCGGTGAGCCAGGTAGGCGAGTTGCGGCCGCAGGCTGATGCGGTAGCGGGTCAGGCGTTTGCCGGAGTCGCCTTGCGTGATGGCGTAGACCACGCCATGCACGCCTTTACCGGA
>NZ_FMZQ01000013.1 GCF_900102635.1 Ectopseudomonas chengduensis
CGCTGGATATGGCCTACGAGCAACGAGGCAAACCGCAGCAGGTGCTGTTTCATTCCGATCAGGGCAGCCAGTACGCCAGCCGCCTGTTTCGGCAGCGGTTGTGGCGATATCGGATGGAACAGAGCATGAGCCGTCGAGGTAATTGCTGGGACAATTCACCGATGGAGCGGTTGTTCCGGAGTCTGAAGTCGGAGTGGGTTCCGCCGACCGGTTACCTGACAGCTCAGGAGGCTCAGCGGGACATCAGTCATTACCTGATGCACCGCTACAACTGGATCAGGCCACATCAATTCAACGACGGGCTGCCGCCCGCCGCTGCCGAAGAAAAACTTAACCCACTGTCCGGGATGGGTTGACCACTACAACGACTTGAAAGAAACAGCCTCCGTCACCGATCACGCGGCCCATTCCCACGGGTTGGGCGCCATGCAGGATTTGCACGGCAAAGAGGCTGTTAGGTAAGCCCCGTGCGGCGGCCTCATCGGTCTTTGCGCTAAGGCCAGAGCCAACTCGAAGCGCTTGATAGACCTGAACGGATGGCGTTTCTAACAGGCAGGAGTAAATGCTCAATGGAATCTCCGAATCAGAGGAATTCTTGTGGCGGCAGTTTGAACCCGATTAGAGAGTGCAGAGGGTTCATTGAGCAAATCGGAGCCCCCTCAGTAACGCCTGCTTTTTCGATCCTGCCAACTGTCGTCAATTCGCATGCCATCTGCTTCGGCGCCATTTGGCCTTGAGCTTTGGCGTATGCGCTCGGCTCACGGGTGGCTTGCGCCGCCGTCCCGCGGCGTTGCCCTGTGATCGGGATGCCCGAGCAGTGGTGCCGTCGCCGTGCCTGATTCACGCTCGGCAACGAAGGTCGCCGGCGGTGAGCCATCGGCGTTGAGCTGGAGGATGCGTTTGGGCCGGCCCTGTTCGTCGAAGAACACCTGGCCGAGGCCGGCGCTGTTCCACAGGCGTTCGCCCGAGCGGCTGCGGTCGGGGATCAGCGGGGTGACGCGCATGCGCCGGCGCTTGGTCAGCCAGTTGAGCGGTGACCAGGGCGCGTAGAGCCAGCGGTTGAGGCGATCGAACCAGTCCAGCAGCTCGGCCGGGAATTCGTTCTTGATGCCGCTGCTGGTGATCTGCCAGATGGTCGGGCTGGCGCGCTTGTGGCGGATGCTCACGCGGTAGACGAAGGAGTAGTGCACGTCGCCGGAGAGGATGACGAAATCACCCGGCGTACGCGAGTGGCGGAAGATGTTCATCATCACGCTGGCCGCACCGCGATGCGCCATCCAGTTTTCCGCATCGACCATCAGCGGGTGGCCGGCATAGGTGAACAGTTTCTGGATGCCCTCGATCAGCTTCACGCCGAACATCGGCGCCGGCGAGACGATGATGCAGCTGGGGTGATCGAGCAGCGTCTGCTGAAAGTCGCACAGCGCTTCCCAGTCCATCAGCCCCGAGGGTTTCGACAGGTGCCCTTCGCTGCGCCAGCGGCGCGTACGGGTGTCCAGCACCAGCAGCGCGGGCGTGGTCGGCAGCACGTAGTGCCACTGCTCGAAATGCAGCAACTGGTCGATCAGCGCATCCTGCGCACTGGCCTGCAAGTGATGGTTCTGACGCTGCTGCAGCAGGTCGGCAAAGGCCTGCAGCGGCTCATCGAATACATCCGGGTTGTTGCCCCAGCCCTGGCACAGCAGATAGGCGAGCAGGGCGTTGCCGATGATGCGCTTGGAGAACGGATGACCGTAGGCGGTCTGCTCCCAGCGCGCGGAGAGGTTCCAGTCATCGGTGACATCGTGGTCGTCGAAGATCATCAGCGTCGGCAGGTGGGCGAACGTCCGCGCGGCCTGGCCGAGGGTCTGGCGGAAGGCGTCGATGCGTTCGCGCTCACGGGCGTAACGCTGCCGCTGTTCCTCGTCCAGCGCTGGCTGCTCTTCGCTGATCAGCGTCCAGGGCAGCGGCGACCAGACCAGCAGGTACATGGCGATCATCTCGGCGAAGGTCACCAGATGATTGTCGGCACTGCTGCTGGTGAAGACCGGTTTCTCCACACCGCCGAAGAACTTGTCGCGCAGGGTCTGGTTGCTTTTCACCGCCGGCAGCAGCTCGGCGCGTTGGTAGTAGCCGACCGGGTGGCCATACAGCGCCTGGCTGTCCTCGACCACGGCACCTTCGAGAAACTCGTCGAACAGGCCGAGGCGGGCGATCAATTGGTGAATGGCGCATAGCAATGGGCCGGCGACATCGTCGACATAGACCTGGTCGCCGCTCATCAGCAGCAGCGCCGGACGCTGCTTGGCTTCGGGCTGACTTGCCAGCAGGCGATCGGCGCAGAGCAGGCCGTCAGCAGCGGCGTGGTGCGGCTTGCGGCAGGAGCCGTGGAGCAGGTGGTCGACGCGCGAGCGCAGGACGAAATCAGCGTGCTTAGCGCCGTCGTAGAGCAGGTGCGGTGCCCAGTCGCGCATGCCTTTCGCGCCCGCGCTGTCGATGATCTGCAGGTCGTAGGCGATACGTTGGTCCTGTGGCAGTGCCTGTTCGAGCGGCAGGTCGATCAGGTGCAGCACGGCGTGCCGGCCTAGCGGCAGTTGCTGGCAGTGTTCGTCCAGCGCATGCGTCTGCTGCGCCTGGCCCTCGGGTTGCAGCCACAGTTGCAGGCTCAGTTCACGGCTGGCCACCAGCCACAGCACCAGGCGGCCGGGCTCCAGGCGGCGCAGCAGCGGGCCGGCGAGCACATCGGGCAGCGGAGCGGGGGCATTGTCTGGCATCGGTGCGGTACTTCCTGCAAGAAAAACGACAGAGATTGGACAGTGGCAGGACGCCAGCGGTTCAGGAGGCCAGCTGGCGCAGACGCTCGAAGTCGAGAATTTCGATCTCGCCGTAGGTGAGCTGCACCACGCCCTGCGCTTGCAGTTCCTTGAGAATCTGGTTGGTGGTCTGGCGTGACAGCGAGAGCATCAGCGCCAGCTGCTCCTGGGCCAGGTGCAGCACCCGGCGCGGTTCGCTTTCTCCGTAGTTCTCGGCGATCAGCAGCAGGCGTCGGGCCAGGCGCGGCGCGGCCGGCAGCAGGCTCATGTCTTCCAGAGCGACGAAGGCCAGACGCAGCTTGTGGCTCATCAACAGGGCGAAGTCGCGCCAGTACTGCGGCTCGCGTTCGAGCAGCGCGAGCAGGTCGTGCTGGGGTAGCAGCAGCAGGGTGCTGGCGCTTTCGGCGAAGGCATCGTGGGTGCGCGGCAGGCCATCGAACAGGGAAATTTCGCCGAACCAGTAGGGCGGCTCGACCAGGGTCAGCAATGCCTCCTTGCCGTTTTCGCTGACCGCGCCGATGCGCACTGCACCTTCGACCACCGCATACAGCCCGCTGGGTTTGTCGCCACGGCGAAACAGCCGCTGGCCGGCATCCAGGCGTTGCATCTGGGCCATGTCCAGCAGGCCCTGGCTCAGCGCTGGGGGCAATGCGGCGAACCAGTGGCCCTGGTTCAGCTGGCTGAGGTAATGACGGGGGTCGGGCATGGCGGCTCCTGTGAGGTTGCGCGGCGGTGCGGCCTTCCCTGCCATTGTCGGCTAGCCGACAGTGTGACTAGCCAAGGTGGAGGGATCATGTGCGGGCCCGTTTCACACCTGAGGACGATAATAATGAAAACCCTCGTCGATCACCTGGCGCAATATGCCGCCTACCATCGCGACCGGCGCAATATCGCCAGTCATTTCATCGGCATCCCGATGATCGTGCTGGCCGTCGCCGTGCTGCTGTCGCGGCCAGGTTTCCATCTTGCCGGCCTGTGGCTGGCGCCTGCCACGCTGGTGGCGCTGGCGTCGGCATGGTTCTACCTGCGCCTGGACACCCGTTTTGGCCTGCTCATGGCCGTGCTGCTGGGGCTGTGCCTGTGGGCCGGTGCCAGCCTGGCGGTCGCTTCCACTGCCCTGTGGCTGACGGCAGGCATTGGTCTGTTTGTGGTCGGCTGGGTCATCCAGTTCGTCGGTCACTACTACGAAGGACGCAAGCCGGCCTTCGTCGATGACGTCATGGGGCTGGTGATCGGGCCGCTGTTCGTGGTCGCTGAACTGGCCTTTCTGCTCGGCCTGCGCAAGGAAGTCGAGCATGCCGTGGTAGAGATCGCCGGGCCGACCTGCATCCGCGAGAAGAAGGCGCTGGCCTGAGCACGTGCTGCTGTTCGTCGCGGCTGAAGCCCCTCCCTCGGTCACTCGGTTTTGTGGGAGGGGCTTTAGCCGCGAGCCTTTCTAGAACATCGCCATCCACTGAGCCGTCATCGAGCGTGCGTGGCGATCCACGGTGATGGGTGCAAAGGGGCGGCCGGAGACGCTCTGCAGGGTGTTGCTCTGGCTGTTCATGTCGGCCAGCGCCGCACGCAGATAGCTCCAGCGCGTCTGCAGCTTGGTCACCTGCGGGTCGGATTGATCCTTGAGTGCCTGCAGTTCGCTGTCGATGGCCGGCAATAGCAGGCGTTCGTCCTGACCGAGGTAGGTGCCGGGCTGCTCGCGAGCGATCTCGAAGGTGCCCAGGTAGGAGCGGCTGAGGTATTGCACGCTGAGGTACTCGACCTTCGCCGCCAGCTCGCTCTGGCCTTCGGCCCCCGGTAGTGCACGGGCCGTGCTGAGGAAGTCGCGCAGGGCGCGGCTGAGGTCTTCGGGAAAGCGCCAGGGTACGTTCTCGTCACCGGGGCCATAGGAAACACCGTTGCGCAATTGGGTAACGAGGGCCTGATGGGCGCTGGTGAGTTCGGCGCTGCCCTGCGGCAGGCTCTGCATGGCACCGGCCAGAGCGGCCAGGTCGGCTTCCAGGCGCTGCTGATGGGTCTTCTGGAACCCTTCGCCACGTAACAGCATCAGGCTGCTGGTGGCGCGGCTGGCGTGTATCTGGATTTGTTCCTGCGGGCTGACGGCTTCGGCGAAGGCCATTGGCGAGAGCCCGACGAAGAGTCCGAGCGACCAGAAAAAAGCATGGCGCAACAGTGCTTTACAGCGCATCCGGGGTGCTCCTTGTTATTGTTTTGAGCAGGTATGCAGTGGGCAGCGTCAATGACGCAGCGCCAAGACTACTGCGTGACGCGCTGCAGAGCATGACCCGAAAGAGTGATTTCGTCGGAAAACGCTACCGTTCAGGTGCTGTTCGCCAGATTGCGCAGGTACTCGGCGGTGAAGGCGTCGGCGGGGAAGAAGGTCTCCAGTGCCAGTTCGGCGAGGGTCACGTCATTCGGGGTGCCGAACACCGTGATGGTGCTGATCAGGCTGAGCACACCTTGCTCGCTGTGCAGTTGCAGCGGCACCAGCACGGCGTCGCTCGGTGGCGCAGGGACTTCAGCGGGTGCCGGATAGCCGCGCAGTTCATCGAGCAGGCTGAACAGGGCTTCGTCGCCGCTGATTTCGGCGTCGCGCTGCAGGCGCATCAGCAGGTGCGCGCGCCACAACGCGAGGTTGGCGATGCGTGGTGCCAGGCCTTCGGGGTGCAACGACAGGCGCATCACATTGAGCGGCGGCCCGAGCAGAAAGTCCGGCATGCCGGCGAGGAAGGCACCGACCGAGGCGTTGGCTGCCAGCAGGTTCCACTGTCGGTCGATGGCCAGCGCCGGATAGGGTTCATGGGCCTTGAGCAACTGTTCGATGGCCTGGCGGGCTGGAGCCAGCGCCGGGTCGCTCAGTTCGTGCTGGCTGTACAGCGGGGCGAAACCGGCGGCGCTGAGCAGGCGATTGCGCTCGCGCAGGGGAATCTCCAGTTGCTCGGCCAGGTGCAGCAGCATTTCGCGGCTGGGTTGGGCGCGTCCGGTTTCGACGAAGCTCAGGTGGCGGGTGGAGATCTCCGCCTCGCAGGCGAGGTCGAGCTGGCTCAGGCGGCGCCTTTGGCGCCATTGGCGCAACAGGGCGCCGGCGGTCTGGGTATTGTTCATGGTCAGCACGATAGTTCAGTCAGGTCATGCCGGCCATTACCTGGCAGGTAATCGACGCCCCGCGCGTTTCGGCGAAATCTGTAGGCCAGGCACCACCCCGGTGTCCCTATGGAGGATTCATCATGAACGCACTGCAACCCACCCCGATGCTGCGCAATGCTCTCTTGCTCGATGGTCTGCTCAGCGGCGTTACCGGCCTGCTGCTGGTCCTGGCGGCCGGCTGGCTGGGCGCCTTCCTCGAACTACCGCGCCTGCTGTTGCTGGTCGCCGGTAGCGCGCTGCTGCCCTTCGCGGCGCTGCTGGTGTGGTTGTCCAACCGCGCCGAAATCAGCCGCCAGGCGATCTGGGCGGTGATCGCGGTCAACGCGCTGTGGGTGATCGACAGCCTGCTGGTACTGGTGATCGGCTGGGTGTCGCCGAACCTGTTCGGCTACGCCTTCGTTATCGCCCAGGCGCTGGCGGTGGCGCTGCTGGCCGAGCTGCAATGGTTCGGCCTCAAGCACTCGCAGGCTGCCGCCGTTTGATGGTCAGGTTCAGAGACCGCGCAGCGCCAGTTCTGCCCCAAGCAGCAACAGGCCGATGAAGAACCAGCGCTTGAAGCGCTCCGCGCTGATGCGTTTGCGCAGCCACTGGCCGCCGGCCATGCCCAGCAGTGCGGGCAGCAGGGCGAGGGCCGATACACCCAGCACCGCCGGTTGCAGCAGTTCACCGCTGTGACCGAGTGCTGCCGCCAGAGCCAGGGTGGAGACGCTGAAGGACAACCCCAGGGCCTGAACCAGATCGTCCTTCTCCAGGCCGATGGCCTGCAAGTAGGGCACGGCGGGAATCACGAATACACCGGTAACCGCGGTGATCGCGCCGGTGAGCGCACCAATCACCGGGCTCAGCCAGCCTTCCTTGATCCGCTCCACGCGAAAGTGCACCTTGGCCAGGCCGAGCAGTGCGTAAACCACCAGCGCCACGCCCAGCCAGCGGGTGGCGCCGGGCAGGTCGAGGCTTTGCAGCAGAGCGGCGACCAGCAGCGTGCCGCACAGGATGCCCAGCAGCATCGGCCATAGCCGGCGCAGCATCGGCAGCGGACTGCGACCGTCGCACAGCTGCCAGATGTTGGTCACCATCGACGGGATGATCAGCAGCGCGGCGGCCTGCAATGGCGCCATCACCAGACCGAGCAGACCGACGGCGATGGTCGGCAGGCCAAGGCCGACCACACCCTTGACCATGCCGGCGAGCAGGAAGGTGACGAGGATCAGGAGCAGGTGCTCAGTCATCGCGCTGCCCCTGATCGTGGATCGCGCGGCTGTCGGCCGGCGCCTGTTCGCGCTCGTGCATGCCGTAGTCGCGCAGTACCTGGGCCACGCGCAACCGATAGTGACTGAAGACCTCCTCGCGTCCTGCCGACTGCGCGCGGCGGTGTTCTTCGCGCTGGCGCCAGGCCTGGATTGCGGCTTCGTCCTGCCAGAACGACAGCGACAGGATCTTCCCCGGCTGGGTCAGGCTCTGGAAGCGCTCGATGGAGATGAAACCCGGCTGCTCGGCGAGCAGTGGGCGCAACTCACCGGCGAGGTCGAGATAGTCCTGCTGCAGGCCTGGCTTGGCCTGAACTTCGAAGATCACGGCGAGCATCGGTTTCTCCCTGGCTGGCTCTGGCTGAAATTGCCTGCCAGTATCCACATTTGCTGCACGCCATGTTTCGTCATGAGGTGAACTATGGAATACGCACCGGGTTTCAGCTCGATTGCCGCGTTGCTCGCCGATGCCGGGCGCGCCAGCATGGTCTGGGCGCTGATGGACGGCAGCGCGCGGCCGGCCGGCGAGCTGGCCTTGCTGGCGGGGCTGTCGCCGTCGTCGACCAGCGCGCACCTGGCCAAGCTGGTCGAAGGCGGCCTGCTGGTTCAGCAGCGCCATGGGCGCAATCGCTATTACCGCCTGGCCGGGCCGGAAGTCGGGCAACTGGTCGAGGCCCTGGCCAGTGCCGCGCTCGCCGCGCAGCCACGGCAACCACGGGCGATGCCGGCCTCGCGCGGGACGCCGCAGGCCATGCGTGAGGCGCGCACCTGTTACGACCATCTGGCCGGCGAACTGGCGGTCGGCGTGTTCGCGCGCATGCGCGCAGCTGACTGGCTGAGCGAGGGGGGCGGTGCGCTGCAGCTGACGGCAAGCGGTGAGCAGGGGCTGCAGGCGTTGGGGATCGATCTGCACCAGGTCAACCGTCAGCGCCGCCAGCGACTCTGTGCCTGCCCGGACTGGAGCGAGCGCAAGCCGCATCTCGGTGGTGCGCTGGGCGCGGCATTGCTGGGTCTGTGCGAAGGCGAGGGCTGGCTGCGGCGCAGCACGGGTTCGCGTGCGCTGCAGGTTTCCCCGCAGGGGCGTAGGGCGATCATGGCGATCGCGGCTCCGTAGGGTGGGCTTCAGCTCACCAAACAAAGGTTGAGCTCTGTGCGGTGGGCTGAAGCCCACCCTAAGCTCGTCCTACGTACTAAGGCGTGCCAATGCTTCACCGCGTAGGAGCCCCGCCCCGGGGCGAAGCTTTTCGTCGCGGGGCGCGACTCCTACGGGTGGCTTTAGGCTGAGGCGCTGACCGGCTTGCCGCCCTTGGGCTTGAAGTACAGGGTGGTGCCGCGGGCGAGGTTGTCCAGGCTGACGTGATCCTTGGCCACCTCGGCTTCGATCAGCTCGTCCTGGCCTTCGACCTTGAGGGTGATGCGGGTGATCGCGCCGAGCAGACGAATGTCGCGTACCTCGCCGGCCTTGTGCTCCGGGCTCGGTTCGCTGGACAGGTCAACCTCGTGCGGGCGGAACAGTACGTGGTGATCGTTGCCGACGTAGAGGCGGTTGGCGTCACCGAGGAAGTGGTAGACGAAATCGCTGGCCGGATTCTCGTAAACCTCGGCCGGTGTACCGATCTGCTCGATCACGCCCTTGTTCATCACCACGATGCGGTCGGCCACTTCCATGGCTTCTTCCTGGTCGTGGGTGACGAATACGCTGGTCAGGTGCACGTCCTCGTGCAGGCGCGCCAGCCAGCGGCGCAGCTCCTTGCGCACCTTGGCATCCAGCGCGCCGAAGGGTTCGTCGAGCAGCAGTACGCGCGGCTCCACCGCCAGGGCGCGAGCCAGGGCAATACGCTGGCGCTGACCGCCGGAGAGCTGTTCCGGGTAGCGATCGCCGAGCCAGTCGAGCTGCACCAGGTCGAGCAGTTCGTGGACCTTGCGCTTGATCACCTCTTCGCTCGGGCGCTGACCCTTGGGCTTCATGCGCAGGCCGAAGGCGACGTTGTCGAACACCGTCATGTGGCGGAACAGCGCGTAGTGCTGGAACACGAAGCCGACGTTGCGATCACGCACGTCGTGGTTGGAGACGTCCTCGCCGTGGAACTCGATGGTGCCGCTGTCCGGGGTTTCCAGGCCGGCGATGATGCGCAGCAGGGTGGTCTTGCCGCAGCCGGACGGGCCGAGCAGGGCGACCAGTTCGCCGCTCTGGATGTTCAGGTTGATCTCGTTCAGCGCCTTGAACGCATTGAAGTTCTTGCTGACGTTGCGGATTTCGATACTCATGTTTTATTCCTCGCCCGCACTGGCTTTCAGGCGGTTGATACGGGATTCGCTCCACTGCTTGAGCAGCAGGATGAACAGCGCCAGAAGCAGTAGCAGGCTGGCAACGCTGAAGGCGGCGACGTGATTGTATTCGTTGTAGAGAATCTCGACATGCAGCGGCAGCGTATTGGTGTAGCCGCGGATGTGCCCGGAGACCACCGATACTGCGCCAAACTCGCCCATCGCCCGGGCGGTGCACAGCACCACGCCGTAGATCAGGCCCCATTTGATATTGGGCAGGGTCACGTGCCAGAACATCTGCCAGCCGTTGGCACCGAGCAGGCGCGCGGCCTCTTCCTCCTGCGTGCCCTGTTCCTGCATCAGCGGGATCAGCTCGCGGGCGACGAAGGGCACGGTGACAAAGATGGTCGCCAGGACGATGCCGGGCAGGGCGAAGATGATCTGGATATCGTGCTCGCGCAACCAGGGGCCGAAGAAGCCCTGGGCGCCGAACAGCAGCACATAGATCAGACCGGCGATTACCGGTGACACCGAGAACGGCAGGTCGATCAGGGTCACCAGAATGCTCTTGCCGCGAAACTCATACTTGCTCACGCACCAGGCGGCGGCCACGCCGAACACCAGATTGAGCGGCACGGCGATGCCCACGGCGAGCAGGGTCAGTTTCAGTGCGCTGATGGCGTCGGGTTCGAGGATCGAAGCGACGAACACGCCGACGCCCTGTTTGAGCGCCTCGGTCGCCACCACGAACAAGGGCAGCAGCAGGAAGAAGGCGAACACCAGCCAGGCCGAAATGATCAGCAGGCGGCGGCCCAGGGCGTTACCGCGGCGCGCGGCATTGTTGGCGGCGCTGGCCGTCAGGGTTGCAGATGACATGCCTGGCTCCTTAAGAACGGCTGATGCGGCGCTGCAGCAGGTTGATCAGCAGCAGCAAGATGAACGACACCACCAGCATCAGCACGCCGATGGCGGTGGCGCCGGCGTAGTTGTACTGGTCCAGCTGCACCATGATCAGCAGCGGCAGGATCTCGGTCTTCATCGGCATGTTGCCGGCGATGAAGATCACCGAGCCGTACTCGCCAACGCCACGGGCGAAGGCCAGGGCGAAGCCGGTCAGCCAGGCCGGCAGCAGCGCCGGCAGCAGCACGTGGCGGGCCACCTGCAGCGGCTTGGCACCGAGGCAGGCGGCGGCTTCCTCGACTTCGCGCGGGATGTCGGCCAGTACCGGCTGGATGGTGCGCACGACGAAGGGTAGGGTGACGAAGGTCAGCGCCAGGGTGATGCCCAACGGGGTGTAGGCGATCTTGAAACCCAGGGTGGTGGCGAACTGGCCGATCAAACCGTTGGGCGCATAGAGCGCGGTCAGGGCGATACCGGCGACCGCGGTGGGCAGGGCGAACGGCAGGTCGATCATCGCTTCGATGATCTTGCGACCGGGGAAGGTGTAGCGCACCAGCACCCAGGCCAGCAGGGTACCGATCACGCCGTTGATGATGGCAGCGAGAAAGGCGGTGCCGAAGCTCAGCTTCAGGGCGGCCAGCACGCGCGGCGAGGAAATGATTGCCCAGAACTGATCCCAGGTGAGCTGGGCAGCGTGGACGAACATGGCACCCAGGGGAATCAGCACCAACAGACTGAGGTACACCAGGGTGTAACCCAGCGTCAGCCCGAAGCCGGGTATGACGGGGGAAGTACGACGAGACATTGGCTGTCCTTATCTGCTTGGGTTGCAACGCTTTAATACGCAAAGGGCGGACAAGCCAAAACACTGCCCGCCGCCTGCAATTGCCCAAGGTGGACAGGGAGTATTCCCTGCCCACCCGTTTTATCACTGGGCTTGGTAGATCTGGTCGAACACGCCACCGTCGTTGAAGAACTTCGGCTGAGCGGTTTTCCAGCCATCGAAGTCAGCGTCGATGGTTACCAGCTTGAGCTGCGGGAACTGCTTGGCGAACTCGGCCGCCACCGCCTGGTTGCGTGGGCGGTAGAAGTGCTTGGCGGCGATGCGCTGGCCTTCCTCGCTGTACAGGTAGTTGAGGTAGGCCTCGGCGACTTTGCGGGTGCCTTTCTTGTCGACGTTCTGATCGACCACGCTTACCGGCGGTTCGGCGAGGATCGACAGCGACGGCGCGACGATCTCGAAGTTCTCCCCGCCTTCTTCCTTGAGCGCCAGGAAGGCCTCGTTCTCCCAGGCCAGCAGCACGTCGCCGATGCCGTTGTTGACGAAGGTGATGGTTGAGCCGCGGGCGCCGGTATCGAGCACCGGGACGTTCTTGTAGAGCTTCTCGGTGAAGGCCTTGGCCTCGGCTTCGCTGCCGTACTTCTGCTGGGCATAGGCCCAGGCAGCGAGGAAGTTCCAGCGTGCGCCACCGGAGGTTTTCGGGTTCGGGGTAATCACTTCCACGCCCGGCTTGACCAGGTCATCCCAGTCCTTCAGGCCTTTCGGGTTGCCCTTGCGCACCAGGAACACGATGGTCGAGGTGTAGGGGGTGCTGGCGTCCGGCAGACGCTCCTGCCAGTTTTCCGGGATCAGCTTGCCGAGCTTGTACAGCTCGTCGATATCGCCGGCCAGGGCCAGGGTCACCACGTCGGCGCGCAGGCCGTCGATCACCGCACGGGCCTGCTTGCCCGAGCCGCCGTGGGATTGCTGGATGGTCACCGCTTCGTTGCCCTGGGCCTGCCAGTGCTTGTTGAAGGCGGCGTTGAATTCGGTGTAGAGCTCACGGGTCGGGTCGTAGGACACGTTGAGCAGGGTTTGTGCGGCGGCTACCGGGCCGGCGATCAGGGCGCTGGCCAGTGCGGCCAGGGCGAAACGACGAATGGACATGGTGCAGCTCCTAACTGTGAAATTCTTGTGTTGGCGTATTGGGTGTCAGGCGGGGCGATCTTTCTCGAGCCCTCTGGTGGTCCAGTCGGGCCGCATCATGTTTCAGCTGTTCTTGGTACTCGGTTGTTGCAGGCGAATCTTTTCCTTGCGCTCGATCTGCACGACCTGGCCGTTGTGCACGGTGATTTCCACCGAGCCGAATTTCAGGCCATGCAGGGCGGTCTGAATCTCGCGCAGGATGCTGGCTTCATCCTGGCCTTCGAGGTTTCTCAGCGTCGCGGTCATTTCCAGGCTCCTTATGAATAGGTCGCCATGGCGGCGGTATGGAGTACCGACGCTGGCGTGGAGCGGATAGTAGAGAGATGGAAATATTCTTAAAAATATTGTTTAAGAACATTTATATGCTTTTTGGAAATATGAGGCATGATGCGATTTATTGCGTTTTTGGAATAAGTAAATAAGTTCTTATTCTTTTTGTAATTTATTCGTGCTGCCTAGACTGACGCCATTCGATTCAAGGAGGCGCCGTCATGGGCAGCGAAGCAATCCGTTACCTGATCCTGCCGGGCTGGCAGGGCTCACCCGAAGAACACTGGCAAAGCCATTGGCAGCGCAGCCTGCCGAATAGCGCGCGTGTGGAGCAGAAGGACTGGCTCAACCCGCAACGTGGCGACTGGGTCACCGCGTTGAACCAGGCAGTCGCCGACGATCCGCGTCCGCTCATCCTCATCGCCCATAGCCTGGGCTGCGTGACGGTGGCTCATTGGGCCGCGCAGGCACCGGTCGAACTGCTGCGCCGTGTGCGCGGCGCGCTGCTGGTGGCGCCGGCCGATGTCGAGCGGCCGGGCTGCCCCGAGGCACTGCAGAATTTCGCGCCGATGCCGCGTGATCTGCTGCCCTTTCCCAGCCTGCTGGTGGGTTCCGACAACGACGCAGCGGCCAGCGCCCTGCGCGCCATGGAGCTGGCGCGGGCCTGGGGCAGCGAGGCGGCGATTCTGACCGGTGCCGGGCATATCAACGTGAAGTCCGGGCACCGTTACTGGGAGCAGGGCTTCGGCTATCTGTATCGCCTGCAGAGCCGCATCGAACAGCAGTCGCGCTTGCGCGCCTGATCCCCTCATAGCGGGACAACCTTTTCGGAGCGGGGTCGGGCCAGGCAGCCGCCCGCTCTTTTTTATGGCTGGCCATCCATGGCGGCCACCCTTCGGGCCGTTGCGGGGCAAGGTTAAAAGTTGCTCCAGGCATTTTTTATTCGCGTACAGGCTGCGCCGGCGAGGTGTGGCTCAGGAGCTTCACGTCATGAGTCTTCCACCTGGTTTCCCACCACCATTGACCTTCGCTGATTCGGACAAGAGCCCGCTGAGCATCCGCGCCAAGGCGCTGGTATTCGTCGATGCGCGTTCGCGCCAGTTGCGTGAGCGTGCCGAAGCCTTGGCGGGCAATGGCCAGCCGTTGCTGATTCTCGGTGAAACCGGCACCGGCAAGGAGCTGCTGGCGCGCTATATCCATCGCCACAGTGAGCGCGCTGGCCTGTTCGTGGCGGTGAGCTGCGCGGCGATAAGCCCGCAGTGGGGCGAGGCCGAGTTGTTCGGCCATGCCGCCGGTGCTCATGTCGGCGCCGGCAGTAGCCGTGCCGGCTGGTTCGGTTCGGCCAATGGCGGCACGCTCTACCTGGATGAAATCGCCGACCTCTCGCGGCCGTTGCAGAGCAAGCTGCTGGCCGCGCTGGAAACCCGCGAGGTGTATCGCGTCGGCGCCAGCCAGGCGCTGCCGGTGGATGTGCGTCTGGTGGCGGCGAGTAGCATCGACCTGGCCCGCGCGGTGGCCGCCGGCACCTTCGATGAGCGCCTGTACGCCTACCTGTGTGACGGCCAGTTGCTGTTCCCGGCGCTGCGTCAGCGGGTCGGCGACATTCTGCCGCTGGCCGAATACTTCCTCGGCATCCATGCCTCGCGCCTGGGCCTGACCATTCCGTCGATCAGTCCGGCGGCGCAGTCCGTGCTGGAGGCACATCGCTGGCCGGGCAATACCCGCGAGCTGGAGAACGTCATCCATTTCGCCCTGCTGCTGGCCGGCAATGCCGAGATCGGGCCGGAGCATCTGGAGTTGCCGGGTATTGCGTGAGACTGATCGTTCCTCACGCTCCGCGTGGGAATGCACCCTGGGACGCTCTGCATCCGTTTGGCTTTTGCCTAGCAGTCCGTACGGGCGCTGAGCGCCCTTACCTTGACTCCCACGCAGAGCGTGGGAGCTACAGATCTGCGTGTGCTCGGTGCGCGCGGCGCACCCTACGGCGCGAGCAGCGACACCGATTTGATCTGCGCCCAGAGCGCCTGGCCGGCATGAATGCCCAGCTGATCGAAGGAGTAGCGGGTGATTCGCGCCAGCAGGCGTTGATCACCGATGCGCAGGGTCAGCAGCATCTGCGCATCGAGCGCCTGCCAGCTTTCCACCCGTGCCGGCAGCAGATTGAGCAGGCTGCAATCCTCGGCGCGATTGAGCGCCAGGCTGACATCGCGTGCCTTGATCTTCACGCGCACCGAGTGGCCGTTGGGCAACGCCGCATGGGGCAGGCGCAGGCAGGCTTCGCTGCGGGGAAGGTTGAGTTGCAGCAGATCGTAGGCGGCATCATGACCGCAGACCTGGCCGTCGATCACGGCCTCGGCATCCTCGTCGCTGGCGAAGGGCAGGTCGGCGCGCAGCAGAATTTCCTTGAGCGGGCCGCTGGCGCGCACCTGGCCTTCGTCGAGCAGCACCAGATGATCGGCCAGGCGCGCCACCTCGTCCGGGGCGTGGCTGACGTAGAGCACCGGGATGTCCAGCTCCTCGTGCAGGCGCTGCAGATACGGCAGCACTTCCTGTTTGCGCTTGAGGTCCAGCGAAGCCAGCGGCTCGTCCATCAGCAGCAGGCGCGGGCTGGTCACCAGCGCGCGGGCTATGCCGACGCGTTGGCGTTCGCCGCCGGACAGCGCCGAGGGCATGCGCTCGAGCAGGTGGCCGATGCCCAGCAGCTGCAGCGCCTGATCCAGCGCCACCCTGCGTTGCGAGGCGGGGATGCGCCGTTGGCCGTACTCAAGGTTCTTGCGCACGCTCAGGTGCGGGAACAGGTTGGCGTCCTGGAACACGTAGCCGATGGCGCGTTTGTGCGCCGGCAGAAAGAAACCGCGCTCACTGTCGTGCCAGAGCTCTCCAGCAACCTGCAGGTAGCCCTGCTGCGGGCGATCCAGCCCGGCGAAGCAGCGCAGGCAACTGGTCTTGCCCGAACCGGAATGGCCGAACAGCGCACTGACGCCGCGCCCGGGCAGGTCAAGGTCGACATCCAGGGTGAAGCCCGGATGCTTGACCAGAAAGCGCGCGCGAATACGCCCATCGTCGTGGATGGCAGGTATCAGTGCCTTGCCGAGCCCGAACATCACAGCGCCCTCATCCGAGCATTGCGCCCGCCGTACAACGCCAGCAGAACGATGAAGGAGAACGCCACCATGCCGCCGGCCAGCCAGTGCGCCTGGGCGTAGTTCATGGTTTCCACGTGGTTGTAGATCTGCACCGAGACCACCTGGGTCTTGCCGGGGATATTGCCGCCGATCATCAGCACCACGCCGAACTCACCGATGGTATGGGCGAAGCTGAGAATGGCGGCGGTGATGAAGCCGGGGCGGGCCAGCGGCAGCACCACGCTGAAGAAGCTGTCCCAGGGATTGGCGCGCAGGGTCGCGGCGGCCTCCAGCGGGCCGCGGCCGATGGCCTCGAAGGCGTTCTGCAACGGCTGCACGACGAAGGGCAGGGAATAGAAGATCGAACCAATCACCAGGCCGGTAAAGGTGAAAGTGAAGGTGCCGAGACCGAGGCTCTGCGTCAGTTGGCCGAAGAAGCCATTGGGCCCCATGCTCACCAGCAGATAGAAGCCGATCACCGTTGGCGGCAGCACCAGCGGCAGCGCCACCACCGCGCCGACCGGGCGCTTGAGCCAAGAGTCGGTGCGCGCCAGCCACAGGGCAATCGGCGTACCGATGATCAGCAGCAGCACGGTGGTCAGCGAGGCCAGCTCCAGGGTCAGGAGGATGGCGTCGAGGTCATTCTTGGACAGCGGCATGTATAGGTTCCGGTGGCGAACGTAGCCCGGATGCAATCCGGGGCAGGCACAGTCAGGAGGCTCCCGGATTTCATCCGGGCTACGGCAGTTTATAGCCGAACGATTCGATCACCCTGGCCGCTTCCGCGCTCTGCAGGTACTCGACCAGTGCCACGGCGGCCGGATTGTTCGCACCCTGCTTGAGCATCACCGCGTCCTGCTTGATCGGGTCGTACATGGCCTCCGGCACGATCCAGGCCGAGCCGCTACTGACCTGGCCGTCCTTGTACACCTGCGACAGCGCGACGAAACCCAGCTCGGCGTTGCCGGTGAAGACGAACTGATGTGCCTGGGTGATGTTCTGGCCCTCCACCAGCTTGGCTTTCACTGCCTCGCTCAGCCCCAGCTTGTCCAGCACCTGCATCGCGGCCAGGCCGTAGGGCGCGGCCTTGGGGTTGGCGATGGACAGGTGCCTGAACTGGCCGGCCTTCAGCGCCGCGTCCGTGCCGTCGAGGTAGCTGGCATCGGCTGACCACAGCACCAGGCTGCCGATGGCGTAGGTGAAACGCGAGCCGGGCACTGTTGCACCTTCGCTCTCCAGCCTGGCCGGCGTCGTGTCGTCGGCAGCGAGCAGCACATCGAAAGGCGCGCCATTCTTGATCTGCGCATAGAACTGCCCGGTAGCGCCGAAGGACGCCACCAGCTTGTGCCCGGTGGCCTTCTCGAACGCGGGCGCGATGGCCTGCATCGGTGCGGTGAAGTTGGCGGCCACGGCGATCTTGACCTCGTCGGCGATGGCGCCGCTGGTGAAGATCAGGCCGAGGGTAAACAGGCTGCGCTTGAGAGGCTTGAGCATGAGGATTCCTCGTGGAATCGATCCTGATGACAGACCGGATGCGCAATCCTACATCGTTATGTTTTTTTGTATATAGCGGTTGTTGAAGTGGCTGACGGGCCTGGCCTGCATCACTTGAAGAACTGGCTGGGCGTGGTGCCGAACTGCTTCTTGAACATGGTGGCGAAGGCGCTGGGGCTGTCGTAGCCCAGCTCTCCGGCGATGTCGATGATCTTCTCGCCCAGGGCGATGCGCTCCAGCGCCAGCAACAGACGCGCCTGCTGGCGCCACTGGCCAAAGGTCATGCCAGTGCCTTTCTGGAACAGGCGCTGGATGGTCTTCTCGTCCAAGCCCAGGCGGGTGCTCCAGTCGGCCAGGGTGGAGGCGTCGCCGGGGTTGTCCTGCAGCGTTGAACAGATCGGCTGGATGCGCAGGTCGGCCGGTTGCGGCAGGTGCAGCGGCAGGGTTGGCAGGATGCGCAGTTCATCGAGGATCAGGCGCATCACCCGCGCCTCGCGCGAGTCGTCGGCGTAGGGCTGGTTGATCGCCACGGCGGCGCGGATCAGCTCGCCCAGCAGCGGCGAGATGGCCACGGCGCGGCACTCGGCGGGCATGTCCGCCAGGCTGTCAGGGCGCACGAAGACGCTGCGCATTCGCACGCTGCCGATGCAGCGGATCGCGTGCACCTGGCCGCAGGGCATCCAGATGCCGCGGCTTGGTGGCACCGTCCACTGGTTCAGCGCCGAGGTCACCACCATCACCCCGGAAATCGCATAGATCAGCTGGTGCTTGTTGCGGTGCGAGTGCGGCTCGATGACGGCGTTGAGCGGGTAATCGGTGGCGCTGCTGCTGACCATCCAGGGGGAAGCGTCGATCTCGGCCAGCAGCTTGTCGGCTAAGCGCATGAGGATGCCTTTTTTGCGAGGGTTGCTGCCCTGTCTTCGTGAGACAGGCGATGGGGCGCAGCCTAGCATAGCGCCGTTCCTCACCTCGTCCGGAAACTTCAAGCATGCCCAGCAGTCCTGCCGCTACGACCCTGGCCGGCGCCTCGCCCGCCAGCCAGGCCAGCCCTCTGGTGATGCGCGTGATCGGCGCCTGCGCCCTGGCGCACCTGATCAACGACCTGATCCAAGCGGTGTTGCCCGCCATCTACCCGATGCTCAAGCTCAACTACGGCCTGAGCTTCGCCCAGATCGGCCTGATCACCCTGACCTTCCAGCTCACCGCCTCGCTGCTGCAGCCCTGGGTGGGCTACCACACCGACCGCCATCCCAAGCCCTGGCTGCTGCCCGCCGGCTCGTTGTGCACCCTGGTCGGCATCCTCATGCTGGCCTTCGTCGGCAGCTTCCCGGCGATTCTCCTGGCCTCGGCGCTGGTGGGCATCGGCTCCTCGACCTTCCACCCCGAGGCGTCGCGCATCGCCCGCCTGGCCTCGGGCGGGCGCTACGGCCTGGCGCAATCCACCTTCCAGGTCGGCGGCAATGCCGGCACCGCCTTCGGCCCGCTGCTGGCGGCGGCGATCATCATTCCCTACGGCCAGGGCAACGTCGCCTGGTTCGGCCTGTTCGCCGCCTTTGCCATCGTCGTGCTGTACGGCCTGAGCCGCTGGTATCGCCATCACCTGACGTTGTTCAAGCTCAAGCAGGGCGGTGTAGCTACTCACGGGCTGTCATCCGGGCGGGTGAAGTTCGCCTTGCTGATCCTGGCGCTGCTGGTGTTCTCCAAGTACTTCTACATGGCCAGCTTCACCAGCTACTTCACCTTCTTCCTGATCGAGAAGTTCGACCTGTCGGTGGCCAGCTCGCAGCTCTACCTGTTTCTGTTCCTCGGCGCGGTGGCCGCTGGCACCTTCTTCGGCGGGCCGATAGGCGACCGCATCGGGCGCAAGCAGGTGATCTGGTTCTCCATCCTCGGCGTGGCGCCGTTCTCCCTGCTGCTGCCACACGTCGACCTGTTCTGGACCGGCGTGCTGAGCATGGTGATCGGCTTCATCCTCGCCTCGGCATTCTCCGCCATCGTGGTCTTCGCCCAGGAGCTGATGCCGGGCAACGTCGGTATGATCGCCGGGCTGTTCTTCGGCCTGATGTTCGGTTTCGGCGGCATCGGCGGGGCGCTGCTCGGTTACCTGGCGGACATCCACGGTATCGAGGAGGTGTTCCTGATCTGTTCGTTCCTGCCGCTGCTTGGCATCCTCACCGCGCTGTTGCCGTCGCTCAAAAAACATTAGTCGCTTACCACTCGCAAGGAAGGACAGCCATGATCACCTGCTACCTGCGCTATATCGTCGACCCCTACAAACTCAAGGATTTCGAGCACTACGCGAAGCTGTGGATTCCCTTGGTAGAGCGCTTCGGCGGCACGCACCACGGTTACTTCCTGCCGTCCGAGGGGGCCAATAACGTGGCGTTGGCGCTGTTCAGCTTCCCCAGCCTGGCCGAATACGAACGCTATCGTCAGGATTCCTTCGCCGACGCCGAGTGTCAGGCGGCCTTTCGCTACGCCGAAGAGACACGTTGCATCCTCAGCTACGAGCGCAGCTTTTTCCGGCCCGTATTCGACTAGGGCGACGCATGCCTGTGGTGGTGAGCTAAGCGACTCGTCGCCATACGCTGGCCAGCCAGGGTTGCTGGTCGCGAGGCAGGCCGGCGGGGCGGTAGTAGTGCTCCAGCTCGACGAAACCGGCCGCCGTGAGCCGCGCGCGCCAGCGTTCCAGGTCGTGGTAGCTGCCGTAGCGCGGGCCGTTCCAGCCTTCCTGATTCTCGCCGCGCGGGTTGGAGCTGAACAGCACGCCGCCTGGTTTCAGCGCTGCCTGCAACTGGCTGAGCACGCGCGGCAGCTCCTGATCGGGCACATGGAACAGGCTGGCGTTGGCGAAGATGCCATCGAAGTGGCCGGCCGGCAGATCCAGCTCCAGAAAACTTTGCTGCCAGACCTCGCAGCCGCTGTCGGCGCGAGCCATGGTGACGAACTCTGCGCAGCCATCGAGGCCGATGGCGGTATGGCCGAGGCCGCTGAAGGTGCGCAGATCACGCCCCGGGCCACAGCCGAAATCGAGGATGCGCCAGGGCTTTTCGCCCTCGATATGGCGCAGCAGCGCGGCGATGTTCTGGCTCACGTCATGGTCGCGCGTGCCCTCGCGAAAATCCTCGGCGCTGCTCTGGTAATGGGCCAGGGTGAGAGCGCTGATCTGCGTGAGTTCGTCGGGGCTCAGGGGCATGGTGAGGTTCCGGTAAAAGAGCGCATTAAAACCCTTTGGCGGGGCGCACGGCCAGAGGCGGCATGGCCCTTGGTCGGTAGCCAATGAACCTGCGTACCGCTTGCACAGTCCCATTTCTTGAGGGGTGTAGACCGGCTGTCTGCAGCCGGGTGCCCACAATCAAGGAGATAACGCGATGGTTACGCACTACAAAGTCTCTGGCCACCTCGCTTGTGGCTCTCATGGTGAAAAGCTGCCCGCCACCACCGAGCTGGCCAAGGTCAAATGCCGCAATTGCCGCAAGACCGAAGTGTTCACCGAAGCTCGACGTAACTCACGCAATGCCGCGCGCCGTGCCGCCCGCCGCGAAAAGGCCGCCCGCGCCGTCAACGACTGGCGCACTTCCTGGGAGGCGCGTCTGGCTGCCTTGCCAGGCCCGCAGCGTCTGCCGCGTGGTTTCGGCGACCAGGCATTCGTCTAGCCTGGATATTGGCGGGAGGAATGACCTCCCGCATCCGCCCGCGCTGCCAACACCTGTAGGAGCCGCGCCCCGTGGCGAATGGAGCCGGCAACTCACTATTGCGATACGGTCGCATCCGTCTTCGTTCCGGGGCGGCGCTCCTACAGTGACCGAACCAGGCGCGGCACCCGGCGTTGTCCAGTAAGGCGCTCGTGTGTCTGACGCCACCGCGCGGTCCAGGGCGCGATCTGCGCAACAGCCTGTTCCTGGGTTTGCCCCGTGGCGGAGCTTTCCCGTAGATTGGCCGGCTTACCTCGTCCGGCACTGGCCGGTTCTGCCTCGAGATTTTCGCCGTGTCCGCTGCTCCCGTTTCCGTTTACCGACTTCCCGGTTTCCTGCCGTTTCTCATCGCCCGCATCGTGGTGGTGTTCGCCGTGCAGATTCAGGCCATCGTGGTGGCCTGGCAGGTCTACGACCTGACGCGTGATCCGCTGTCGCTGGCCTATGTCGGCCTGGCGCAGTTCATCCCCATGCTGGTGCTGCTGATGCCAGCCGGCGACCTCATCGACCGCTACGACCGCAAGCTGATCCTCATGCTCAGCTGGCTGGTCGAAGGCCTGTGTGCGGCGGCGCTGCTGTGGTTGTCGCTGAGCGAAGCGGCCGTCAGTTGGTATTACGCGGTGCTGGTGCTCTACGGCTGTGGCCGCGCCTTCACCGGGCCGGCGCTATCGAGCCTGCTGCCGCAGATCGTGCCGCGCGAGCGCCTGGCCGCGGCCATCGCCGCCAACAGCATGATCATGCGTGGCGCGACCATTTCCGGCCCGGTGATCGGCGGCGGCCTGTATGCCATCGGCGGTGGCGGGCTGACCTATTCGGTCTGCCTTGCCTGCTTCCTTGCTGGCTCCGCACTGCTACCGCTGGTACCGGTGCGCTACGCGGAAAAGATGCAGGCGCTGGAAGCCACCGCGTGGGCGCGTTTTACCGCGGGCATCCACTTCATCCGCACGCGGCCGATCATCCTCGGCACCATCTCGCTGGACCTGTTCGCCGTGCTGCTTGGAGGCGTGATCGCGCTGCTGCCGATCTACGCCCAAAAAGTGCTGGAAGTCGGGCCGACGGGGCTCGGCCTGCTGCGCAGCGCCATGGCCATCGGCGAAGTGTCGGTCGGTTTGTACCTGAGCATGAAGCCGTTCAACCGCCATGTCGGCCTGGTGATGTTCGGCGCGGTGGCGCTGTTCGGTGTGGCCAACCTGGTGTTTGCGCTGTCCAGCCTGTTCTGGCTGTCCTTCGCCGCACTGGTGGTGGCCGGCGGCGCGGACATGGTGAGCATGTACATCCGTTCCTCGCTGGTGCAGTTCTCCACCCCGGACACCATGCGTGGCCGGGTCAACGCGGTGAACATGCTGTTCATCGGCTCTTCCAACGAGCTCGGCGAATTTCGCGCCGGCACCAGCGCCGCCTGGTTCGGCGTGGTGCCGGCGGCGCTGATCGGCTGCGCCTGCACCCTGACCGTGACTGGCGGCTGGATGCTCGGCTTCAAGAGCCTGCGCAGGGTCGACCGCTTCGAGGATGCGTCGCCGAACAAGGCGGCCTGAGTGCTGGTGTCGCAGCTTGACGTGGTGCGCACAGCGCACCCTACGGGGTAATCGTGTAGGGCGCACCGCCCCCACCCAGCGCCAGATCGGATGCAACCGTAGCCCGGATGAAATCCGGGGAAACCTGCAGCAGAAGACCCCGGATTTCATCCGGGCTACGAAGGTGCATCAGCCCAAGCGCAACAGCGCTCGCAGCTTCAGCCCAAGCACAATGCCAACCAGGCAGAACAGCCCGAACACCCAGCCCGACACCGCGCCGGCCATCACTCCGGACAGCAGCGTGCCTACCGTGCAGCCCAACGCCAGCAGGCTGCCCCAGCCCAGCAGCACGCCACCGAGCAGGCCGCGCAGCCAGTCGCGGGGTGCGCCGCTGCTGGGGCGGAAGTCGCCGGCGGCCAGGGCGCTGGCCCAGGCTGCGATCACCAGGCCGATGACGAACAGGCCGTTGTTCGACAGCAGGGTTTCCTTGACCACTGTGGCGCAGCCGGAAAAGCCATCGAGTCCCTCCAGGCGTGCTGGCAGCCAGCCCAGGCTGTCCGCGCCGGTACGCGCCAGGCTGCCCAGTTCGGCGGTCACCCCCAGTGGCGCGACGCGAAAATAGGCCAGCACCGCCAGCCCACCGATCAGCACACCGCCGACCCAGGTCGGCCAGCGTGCGCCGAACAGCAGCGACCACAGTCCTTGAGCTTCAGTCCTAGAGCCCGTCTGGCGATAACGCAGCAGCCAGGCGGCCAGCGCACCCAGCAGCGCCAGTTGCAGCAGCAGCGAGCTGCCGTAACCAACCCGGCCGGGCAGCCAGAGCACCGGCGCTTCCTGCAGGGCGGCCAGATACAGCGGGTTCCAGCTTAAAAAGCCCAGGGCGAAGCCGAGCAGCGCGCCGCCCAGCGCGGCCAGCGAGGCGAAATTGCCCTCGCCGAGGCGATACAGGTGCGCGCTGATGCACGAGCCGGAAATCGCCATGCCGAGGCCGAACACCGTGGCGGCCAGAGCCAGAACCCAGCTCAGCGGGCCGATATGGGCATCCGGGGGCAGGCGCCCGCCGCTGGGGTCGGGCAGGAAGGCGCCGAACACCGCGTGATAGCCGAGGGTGCCCAGCGCCAGGGCGGCGAGCAGGCCGAGCAGGCCGTCCGGTATGCGGCGTTCGACGAAGTCGCGGGTGACGCAGAAGAAACAGAAGCGCGAACGCTGCAGCAGCAGGCCGAACAGCGTGCCGCTGGCCAGCGAGTAGCTGAAGGCGCGACCTTCGTTGCTGCCGTCGGCCAGCTGCCAGATGAAGGCGAGCAGGGCGATGGTGAGCAGGCCGGACGTAGCGATGGACAGCGTTGCGCGAGGAGTGGCGATACTGGCGGTCATAGGTTGTCCTTGCTGACCGTAATGACGAAAGCGGCCCCGGTGTTTAGGCCGGGGCCGTGTTGTGCGTGACTGACGTTTGTTTTGTAGGAGCGGCTGCGGCCGCGAAACTCGCGGATAAATCCGCTCCTACAGGAGGCATCAGCCTTCATAGCGATGGATCGGTGAGGCGTGATCCACCCTACGCCTGGATCGGTTCAAGACCTTACTTGCCGCCCCAGACGGTGCCCGCCACGTTCACCACCGGCACGCCTACGGCATTGCCGTATTCGGTCCAGGAGCCGTCGTAGTTGCGCACGTCGTAGCCGAGGATTTTCTTCAGGGCGAACCAGGTGTGGCTGGAGCGCTCGCCGATGCGGCAGTAGGTGATGATCGGCTTGCTGCCATCGATACCTACTGCGCTGTAGACCTTCTTCAGCTCTTCAGCCGACTTGAAGGTGCCGTCAGCAGCGACCGCCTGGCCCCAGGGCACGTTCACCGCGCCGGGCACGTGGCCGGCGCGCACGGCCAGCTCCTGCACGCCCTGCGGGGCGAAGACCTTGCCGTTGTATTCGTCCGGCGAGCGGATATCCACCAGTTGCACGTCGCTGCGCTTCTCCGCGGCGGCCAACACGTCTGGCAGGAAGGCGCGCAGATCCTTGTTGGCGGCCTGCACCGTGACGTTGCCAGCCTTCGGCGTGCTGGCGCGGCTGTCCAAAGTACGGCCTTCAGCTTCCCACTTGGCGCGACCGCCATCGAGCAGCTTGACGTTATCCACGCCGTACACGTCGAACACCCAGGCGCCCCAGGCGGCGAACCAGTTGTTGTTGTCGCCGTAGAGAATGGTGGTGCTGTCGTCGTTCACCCCGGCCTTGCGCAGCAGTTGCTGGAAGGCTTCCTGGCTGGCGATGTCGCGGCGTACCGGGTCGACCAGGTCGCTGTGCCAGGCGAAGTTCACCGCGCCGGGGATATGCCCGCGCTCGTAGACGCCGGGCACCACGCTCACTTCGATGATGCGTACCTTGGGATCTTTCAGGTTCTTTTCCAGCCAGTCGGTACTGACCAGATAGTCGCTGGCGGCCTGCGCCGTCAGCGTGTGCAGCAGGGTGGCGGCGGCCAGCAGGCCGGCGCCGAACAGGGTCTTGATAGTCATTGTCGACGACCTCTCTAAGGTTGGCAGATTTCAGGCTAGTCAGCCTTTATCGAAGCGAGATACCGCTTTTTTCTATGCATATTCCCGGTTGAACGCACCTCCCTCAGCCGTACAGCGACGGCTGCGGCCCCTGGCCGCTGAGCAGCCAGTGACCGAGGTCGCGCACCTTGTAGTCGATGGGGTCGTGCAGGCTGTGCACCCGCACGTTGCGCCAGAAGCGGTCGAAGCCGTAACGCGAGCTGGTGGCGCGGGCGCCCATGGCTTCGAAGATCTGGCTGGTGATCTCCAGTGCCGCGCGTACCGCCACCACCTTGGCCTCGCTGATGGCTAGCGCCACCTCGGCACGTTCGGCGGCGGTCAGCGCCGGTTTTTCCCAGGAGCTCTGCAGGCGCTGGGCGGCGTGCTCGGCTAGGGGCAGGGCGCTGCGGTAGCGCAGCCACAGTTCGCCGTAGCGTTGCTGGATAAACGGATCGTCACTGGCATTGGCCACGCCTGATGCCGGCCAGGCGCGGCTGTGCTCGCGGGTGTAGCGCAGCGCTGCATCCAGCGCGCCCTGGGCATTGCCCAGGTAGAGCTGGGTGAGGATCAGCTGTGACAGGCAGGCGCGCAGGGTGGTACGCGGGCTGGGGCCGACCGGGCCGAGCAGCTCGCTGGCGTCGACGAAGACCTGCTCGAACTGCACCGTGCCGCTGTCGGTCTGGCGCTGGCCGAAGCCGTCCCAGTCGCTGTTCACCGCCAACCCCTCGCGCTGGCTGGGCAGGACGATGAACACGCGATCCTCTGGGCTCTTGCCGCGCGGTGCGCTGATCACCAGCGCATCGGCGCCGAGCGCGCCGGAGCAGAACGACTTGCTGCCATTGAGCTCGTAATGCTCCTCACGCGGGCTGAGCTTTAGGCCGGTGTCGCGGCCATTGGTGGCGTTGCCCCAGAACCAGCGCTCCTGCACCGTACGCGTCAACCAGTGACGCTGCTGATCGGGGTTGCCGAATAGCACGATGGTCGCCACCTGCAGGTGCTGGAAGGCGAACAGGTGGGCCAGCGAGCTGTCCACCGCCGCCAGGTAGCGCACGATGCGGTAGATCTCCGGCCAGGCCACGCCCTGGCCGCCGTACTGCTGCGGCACGGCCAGGGTCAGCAGGCCGCTTTCACGAATCAACTCGCGTTCGGCCTGGGCGCTGCCGCCAGCACGATCACGCTCCACCGCGCTGGCCGCCAGGCGCCGGGCCAGGCGTTCGACCTTGGCCGTGCGGCTGCCGAAGTCCACGGGGAACAGGTGCGCGGCGAACAACGGTTCGTCGCGCAGGCTGGGATGCAGGCGGGCCTCGGCGCTCATTGCGGGCTCCAGATGCTCACTTCACGGGCATCCACTGAGGTCGGCAGCAGGCTGGCGCCGTAGAAGGCATCGGCGATCTTCTGCTGCTCGGCGAGGCTGTCTGGCTGTACCAGACGCACCTGGTAGCTGCGTTTGGCGTTGGCTTTCTCGACGATGGCCGGGTCGAGGTTGCCCCACAGCGGGCCGAGGATTTCAGCCGCCTGGCGCGGGTTGGCGCGCAGCCAGTCACCGGTCTTCACCAGCTCGGCGAACACGGTCTGCAGCACCTGCGGGTGGCTCTTGGCGAACTTGGCGCTGGTCAGGTAGTAGCGCTGGTAGTCGGCCAGGCCCTTGCCGTCGGCGAGGATGCGCGTCGGCAACTGCTGCTGCGCGCCGCTGAGGAAGGGCTCCCAGGTGACCCAGGCGTCCACTTTGCGGTTCTCGAAGGCGGCGCGGCCATCGGCCGGGGTCAGGTAGGCGGGTTCGATGTCGCTGAACGTCAGGCCAGCCTTGTTCAGCGCGGCGATCAGCAGGTAGTGCACGCCGGCTGCCTTGGTCACGGCGACCTTCTTGCCCTTGAGGTCGGCCAGGGTTTTGATCGGCGAATCCTCGCGCACGATGATCGCCTGCGCGCTGGGGGAGGGTGCTTCCTGGGCAAAATAGGCGAGGTCGGCACCGGCGGCCTGGGCGAATACCGGCACGGTGTCGGCGACATCGGCAGAGAGATCGATATTGCCGACGTTGAGCGCTTCCAGCAGCGGCTGACCGTTGGGGAATTCGTGCCAGCTGATGGTGATGTCCTGGTCGGCCAGTGCCTTCTCCAGGGTGCCCTGGCTCTTCAGCAGGCTGATCAGCGTGGAGGATTTCTGGTAGCCGATGCGCAGTTGCTCGGCAGCCTCGGTGAGCGGAGCGACGAGCAGACCGATGGCCAGCGAGGCGGCGATCAGTGTGCTGCGTTTGGAATGAGTGTTGGACATGGCGGCTCTCGATACGAACACGTGCCGGCCATGGGATTGCGGCGGATCACGCGTACTTCAGTGTTTAGAAAAAGAAGTCCGGTGATCCGGTGAAGAGAAGCTAGTCGATATAAAAAGCAGTTGTTAAATAATTTTTAGGAATTAGCTAAGGCCAGTTTGTCAGGCGCGGCGGGGGCTCTGTGCGGGCTGGCGAAGCAAGCCGTCAGAAGTGGCTCGCAGGATTCGCGGATGAATCGGCTCCTACGGACCGAATTGCATCGGGATCAGGCTTATATTCTTTTTAGTTACTACAAAGTGAAAAATAATTCTTTTTAGGGATTAGTGTGTATTCCGTAGATTAGCCACCAGCCGACAGCGGACCACCGCATCGGGCCCGAATCAGGGGCTCTTAGAACCTGTTCACGGTCTCGCGAGCTAGAGTCAGGCAAGGCGAAATCAGGCGAAAAAGCGCAGTTTACGAGCTGTAAATGAGCATTTTGAGCCTGGTTTCAACGCAGCATGGCCGACGCGCAGCAGATCGTGACCAGGTTCGTATGCCAATCCGCCGAGACCAGCGCCATGTCCGCTGTCCTGCCGAGCCCCTGTGCAGTGCCAACCCCAGAACAGCACACAAAGCACTTGGAGCATCGAGCATGAAAAAATCCACCCTGGCCTTGGCCGTCACGCTGGCCGCCATCGCCAACCAGGCCACCGCCGCCGGTTTCATCGAAGACAGCAAGGCCAGCATCGGCCTGCGCAATTTCTATTACGACCTGAACAACAAGAACACCGCCAACAACAACGGCGAGGCGCAAGAGTGGGGTCAGGGTTTCATCTTCAACTACAGCTCCGGTTTCACCCAGGGCACCGTCGGTTTCGGCCTCGACGCCATCGGCCTGCTTGGCGTGAAGCTGGACTCCGGCGGCACCGCAAGCAAGGCCGGCCGTGATCGCACCCCAGGCCAGCTGTTCCCGCTCGACAGCGACGGCAGCGCCGTGGACGACTACAGCAAGGCCGGCGTGACCGCCAAGGTGCGCCTGTCCAAGACCGAGGCGCGCCTCGGCACCCTGCTGCCGAAGCTGCCGGTGGTGACCTTCAACGACGGCCGCCTGCTGCCGCAGACCTTCGAGGGCGGGCAGATCACCTCCAACGAGATCGACGGCCTGACCCTGACCGCCGGCCAGTTGGAAAGCACCAAGACTCGTAGCTCCACCGACGACATCTCTCTGCGTATCGCCGGCGCCACCGGTGACGCCGACACCAACAAGTTCTACTTCGCCGGTGGTGACTACAAGCTGACCAAGGACCTGACGCTGCAGTACTACTACGGCAACCTTGAAGACTTCTACAAACAGCACTTCCTCGGCCTGGTGCACAACTGGGCGATCGGCCCGGGTTCGCTTAAGACCGATCTGCGCTACTTCGACAGTGGCTCCGACGGCAAGAACGGCAGCGCCTCCGGCCGTGCCGATGGCTACCGCAGCGCCGGCTACTGGCGTGCTGGCGACAGCAGCACCGGCGAGGTCGACAACCAGACCTGGAGCGCGCTGTTCACCTACACCCTGGGCAGCCACTTCGCCAGCCTGGGCTACCAGCAGGTCGAAGGCGACAGCGCCTTCCCCTTCCTCAACCAGGGCGGCGGCAGCTCGTCCTACCTGATCACCGACCGCCAGATCGGCAAGTTCCAGAACGCCGGCGAGCGCACCTGGCTGGCCGAGTACGGCTATGACTTCACCAAACTCGGCGTCCCGGGCCTGAAGGCCAGCGTCGCTTACCTCAAGGGTGACAACGTCGACTCCGCCAACGGTGACCTGAAAGAGTGGGAGCGCGACTTCCGCCTCGACTACACCCTGCAGGACGGCCCGCTGAAAGGCCTCGGCGTGTCCTGGCGCAACGCGACCCAGCGCGGCAACGTCACCACCGACGCCGACGAAAACCGCCTGATCCTGAGTTACACCCTGACCCTGCTGTAACCCAAGTTGTGACATCTCCTGACCGGCCCGCCAACGGGCCGGAAGGCCATATATCCACGAGGAGATGACCATGAAGAAGAATGCCTTGCGTGTTGGCCTGGCGGCGCTGTTCGCCGCCTGGTTGCCAGCCGCCGTACATGCCGCACCACCGAAAGAAGTCCGCCTGGACTACGCCTACTACGCCCCCACCAGCCTGGTGCTCAAGCAGCAGGGCTTGTTGGAAAAAGCCCTCGCGCCGCAGGGCATCGCCGTCAAATGGACATTCAGCCAGGGCAGCAACCGCTCGCTGGAATACCTCAACGGAGGTAGCACCGATTTCGCCTCCACTGCCGGCCTGGCCGCCGTGCTCAGCCGCGCCAACGGCGCGCCGATCAACACCGTCTACGTCGCCAGCCGCCCGGAGTGGACAGCGCTGGTGGTGCCCAAGGACTCGCCCGTCCAGTCGCTGGCCGACCTCAAGGGTAAAAAGGTCGCCGCCACCAAGGGCACCGACCCTTTCCTGTTCCTCCTGCAAAGCCTGCAGAAGGCCGGGCTGGACAAGAACGACGTGGAGATCGTCCACCTGCAACACCCGGACGGTCGCGTCGCCCTGGAGCGCGGCGACGTGCAGGCCTGGGCCGGGCTCGACCCGCTGATGGCGGCCAGCGAGCTGCAGGCTGGTTCGCGCCTGCTGTACCGCAATCGTGACTTCAACAGCTACAGCGTGCTCAGCGTCACCGAAAAGTTCGCCAAGGAGCAGCCCGAGCTGATCAAGCAGGTGATCGCCGCTTATGAGCAGGCGCGCCAGTGGGCCATCGCCAACCCCGATGCCCTGGCCCAGTTGCTCGCCGACGAAGCCAAACTGCCGCTGGAAGTGGCCAAGCTGCAACTGTCGCGCACCGACTTCAGCAACCCGCAGCCGGGCGCCGAACACATCAAGGCGCTGAAAGCCTCTGCACCCATCCTGCTCGACGAGCAACTGGTGCGTCCGGGCACCGACGTCGCTCAGGTGGTCGACCAACTGATCCAGCCGCAACTGGCCGCTCAGGTGATCGGCAGCAACGTGGCCAAGGCGGGGAACTGACCGATGGGCGCGCTCAACCTCGTCATCGGTCGCTGGGCCGAACGGCTTCCAGGCTGGCGGCCGGCACTGACCGACCTGCGTGGTTGGGTGGTGCCCCTGCTGATTCTGGCTCTGCTGGAAGCCCTGGTGCGCAGCGGCGTATTGCCCGCGCACCAGATGCCTGCGCCGAGCCAGGTGGCGCAAACCCTATACCTGCTGGCGCAGAGTGGCGAGCTGTGGCGGCATCTGAACGCCAGCCTGCTGCGCGTCGGCGCCGGTTTTGCCATCGGCGCCGCGCTGGCCATCGTCATCGGCACCTGGGTGGGCCTCAGTCGTCGCGCTGAGGCCTATCTGGAGCCGACCTTCCAGGCGCTGCGGGCCATCCCGAGCCTGGCCTGGGTGCCGCTGCTGCTGCTCTGGTTGGGCATCGACGAAACGCCGAAAATCGTGCTGATCGCCCTCGGCGCCTTCTTCCCGGTGTACCTGGCGCTGCTCGCCGGCATCCGCAACATCGACCGCAAGCTGGTGGAGGTGGGCCAGCTCTACGGCCTGTCGCCGATGGCGCTGGTGCGCCGCATTCTGCTGCCGGCTGCGCTGCCGAGCCTGTTCACCGGCTTGCGCGGGGCGCTCAGCCTGAGCTGGATGTTCCTCGTCGCCGCCGAACTGATCGCCGCCACCCGTGGCCTCGGCTACCTGCTCAGCGACGGTCGGGAAACCTCGCGGCCGGATCTGGTGATCGCCGCGATCCTGCTGCTGGCGCTGTTCGGCAAACTCAGCGACAGCCTGCTCAAGGCCTGGGAAACCCGCGCCCTGCGCTGGCGCGACAGTTACCAGGGTGGGGAGGGCGAAGCATGAGTGCGCTGCTGAAACTGCAGAATATCCACAAGGCCTTCGCTGACGTGCGCGTGCTCGAAGACGTCAGCCTGAGCCTGGCCGCCGGCGAAGTAGTGAGCCTGCTCGGCCCCTCCGGCTGCGGCAAGAGCACCCTGCTGCGCATCGCCGCCGGGCTGGATCAGGACTATCAGGGCGGGCTGGAACTCAACCCGCTGCTCAACTTCGGGCGTGGCAGCGGCATCGGCGTGGTGTTCCAGGAACCCCGGCTGATGCCCTGGCTCAGCGTGGCGCAGAACGTCGGCTTCGCCGATGGCTGGGTGGCGGATGATAAATGGGTGGAACAATTGCTCCGCGACGTCGGCTTGCACGGGCGTGGCGAGGCGTTGCCCAAACACCTATCCGGCGGTCAGGCACAACGCGTGGCCATTGCCCGTGCGCTGTACGGCAAACCGCAGGTGCTGCTGCTGGATGAGCCCTTCAGCGCGGTGGACGCCTTCACCCGCATGAAGCTGCAGGATCTGGTGGTGGAGCTGGCTGCCCGCTACGAAATCGCCGTGCTGCTGGTCACCCATGACCTCGACGAAGCCTTTTATCTAAGCGACCGCGTGCTGATCCTCGGCGGCACGCCAAGCCGCCTGCAACGCGAACTGGCCGTGCCCCTGGCCCGCCCCCGCGACCGCCGCTCGGCCGAACTGGCCTACCTGCGCGGCGAGGCCCTGACCGAGCTGTACCAGTCGCACGTGCTGTAAACGAACTCTTCAAGGTGGAGTACTTTTTCGGGCCGTAAGGCCCGATTTTTTTGCCCGCGCCGCACGCGCAGGCTTTTGTAGCCCGGATGAAATCCGGGGGCTTTATCAGGGCGAGGCTCAGAGGTTATGGCGGGTATGAAACCGAACGTGTCATTCGGCTGAAGGCGCTCTACCCAGGCTACATGCTGACGTAGGGCGGCCTCGCTCGCGAAGCGAGCAGCCCGCCAGGCCGTGCTGAGATTAGATCCTGCGCCCGACACATCATCGGCGTACTGCTTCCGAACGGCCGGCGTCCCGGTACGCCCTACGCGCTGACGTGTTGATTTCGCCCTGCCGGGCGAGTCACTTTTGTCTTGGCAAAAGTAACCAAAACCGCCCGCCCCGCCATCCGGCCCCGGCTTCGCCGGGGTTCGTTCGCTCCATCGTCGCTCCAGAGGCCCGCTGCGAAGGGCCATCCCTGGCCCATCGCAGCTCTCGCGGCATCCATGCCGCTCAACCTCTTCCGCGACGATTCCGCTCACCCTCCTGAAGGGGCTACTCGCGCGCATGATGCATCGGCGTTCTTATCCTAGGGTGCGCCATGCGCACCGAATTTTTTATGCTCTGTTGGTTGCAAGTGCAGTAAATAAATCTGTCCTCTTTGGGGCACTGCCTGGACTCCTTGCTATTAGGAGCTAAAGTATCTGCAATGCTTTAAATAACCCCCTATGAACAACGACCCTTTCATTATAATTTAATCTTGCTTCTCTGTTTTGATAGCGAAAAACATAACGTCCTCCGCGAGGGCTGTTTCCGATGACGCTGAATAGGAAAAGAATTTGTAGAACAAATTTTACGTTTCGCTCTTGGATGAATCCTTGTTCTACACGCTGTTGATATGCCTGCTCGAATTCCGGGATGGAAAAATTCCATTTTCTTAACTGTGAAATTGTGTCAAAGGTGTTGGAGATGTCAGGTAAGATAGCAAATAATTCATCAGTTAATTCTTGTCTCAAGTAGTTTGAGAAAGCTTTGTCGACGTATCTCACAACGGTTGGTCCAATCTGGACGTTTGATTCTATTGCATGCTGTGCGCAATTTTGGAGGTAAAGGACAAAGTCTCGTGGGCGTATTAAAGTACTTCGACAGATGAATTCAAAAGTGGATATCTTGCTTTTTTGTCTGTTCGATCCTACGCCAATTCGGCGCGCTCCAAATACTCGACCCCAAGCTGCATCAAATGGGAGAATGTTCTTGCAGTCTTGGTCAATTGCCCTTGATATACGAAAAGCAATGAGGCGTTTGATTTTTTCTACATCCCAGTTTAGGTCGACCCTGAAATCTCCCCATTTGTTTTTGTCAGAGTCCTTTACTAGGTCGTATATGTCGTCACGCAGGAACACAATCGGCAGGATTTTGGCGCCTCCTCCACCAAAAATACTCCTAATGTCTTGGACTGCTTTGAAAAGACTTGTTATTAATGCTGTGTATTGTTCGAACTGTTCTTCTGCAACAATGTCTCTGTAGTCTTCATCAAGTTCGTCAAAGAGGATGTAGTATTTGCTTTCGCTAACATGATTTAGCAATAGATCTTCTAGGTAGTCTACGTTCTTTATCCAGTTGGTTGGCTCGTGAGTGTCTTCGCTTCTGGTTATCTTTAATGATAATCCAAAAAGCGAAAAGCCAAAGTCTTTGCTTACCCAGCGCCCTATCCTACGGCTCAGTGGTGCCTTGTCATCATATATTTTAGATAGCTGCTCCCTGATTTCTAAATCAACGGAATTGTCTTTTAGCATCAGTCTGCAAATTGAGCTGTATATTAGGTATTTCCAGATGGTAATAAATTGATTTGGTTTGGTGTATTTTGCATTTTTATGGTCGTATAGCTCATTGAATGGGAAGTTTTTAAAGCTGAGCTTTTCAGAAAATACATCATGGCTCGATAACGCACTAAAGTGCTCGCATATGGCTGTTTTTCCTGAACCCTTTCTGCCGATTACGAAACATTTTTCTCCTTGGGAGATTTGATCTACTTCCCTGACATGCCAAAAATATCGAGTGTTGTCTTCGCTTTTTGCTTCCCTTTTCCAGCGAGATATTTCAGAAAGTAATGCGTTGTTGACTGCGTCTGTGTCTAATTCTTCTATTTCTTCGGATTCTAAGGTTTCATCAGTTATTTGCTCTGAGTCTTGGAGTTGCTCATGGCTGTTGTTGTATGGAACTCTTGATGAGCCGTTATCTTTCAGTGGGGGGTAGTGAGGAGGCGCTATTAATTTCGCATTGACTGCTTGTCTTTTCTTTTCGCTGGTATCTATTTCGAACTCTACTTGGCATCCAGCGCTGAGCTCCAAAGGATTTGTAGCGTGAGTGATATGTAAAAATATATCTGAAGAGTCGTCAGGTATTTTAATGAACCCGTACGCTTTTTTGTTTAGCCAACCTTTAAAAATTCCTTGAGTGCTCATTTGGGCTTTCCTGTATGTTTGCGTAAAGGTTCTTTGAAAACGAGGTGGTTACGGTTTTATGGTGGCGCTTTCTAGAAAGTGCTTCAAGTTTTAGTAATAACTAACTGTCAACAATAATTATTTTGCGATCCCAGGAACTGTGTCTGCCTGAAGGGAAAGACCTGCGGCCTGAGAATTTCCGAGTTGTGATACTTAGGTTAGTGATCCGATCTAATTCAAATCGACGCCATTCGGGCAGTGGGCCTCCGGATCTGCTGGAACCACCTATTTGGTAACCAAGCAATTGGAGAGAGCCCCCGTTTACACCTAGTATATGAGGCTCCACATGGCGAGAGTGCCCGCCGTAGTTAAAAGTCACTACAGATTTTTCACGGATGGCACGTTCAATAATTTGCTGATTCATAAAAGTTCCTTCTTTGTCTAGTGTTTCCTAACGATTAATTAGGAGACATAAAGCAGCATTCCCTGCGAAACCTGTTACACAACCTTCTTGTCGTCCCGCAGACCCTTGTTTCGCTTGGTGGTGGCCGCAGTACCAAGGTAGAAAACAACAGTAATGGCAACAAGCCTAATCCGCTGGATCGCATCACCAGCAGAACCAAGCCAGAACCTAGTCCATCCATCGGCACACTGTCCATGTTCCGTTGGCAAAATGCCATGCCAGTGGTTTGCCGTTGGAGAAACGGCGATCCAGACCTTCCCAAACCCACCCACAAATTCTGTGAACACCACTGTGGATAACCTTTGCAAAAAGCGCTTCGCGCCTAGCATCCAAGCGGGTCACGGCAGGCCGTTCAATTTTTGTCCAATGACGTTGTACTGGCGTTATCGCCAGGCGGAATATCGCTTTTAATCAATCACTTGGCTCGGGTTTTCAACTGCTGAGCTGGGCGGGGGCGTGTTGCCGGGTGTCGTGCACAAAATCTGGGGAAAGTGCTGTGGATAAGATGCGGGAAAACTCTTCCAGCCCAGGTGGGGTAAGGGCTGCCTGGAGCTGGTGATTTTTCGTTCGGGGTCACGCGGTTGTCATGTTTCGCAGCTATAGTGGCCGGTCGATTTCAGTTGCTGGAGCCCTTCGATGTCCGAGTCCCCCGAGCGTCCCGCCCCGGTCAGTTTGCTGCAGGCGTTCTGGTTCTGGCTGAAGCTGGGGTTGATCAGCTTCGGCGGGCCGGCCGGGCAGATTTCAATCATGCATCAGGAGTTGGTGGAGAAGCGCCGCTGGTTGTCCGAGCGGCGCTTTCTGCATGCGCTGAACTACTGCATGTTGCTGCCCGGGCCGGAGGCGCAGCAGTTGGCGACTTATATCGGCTGGTTGATGCACCGCACCTGGGGCGGGGTGATCGCCGGGGCGCTGTTCGTGCTGCCGTCGCTGTTGATCCTGATCGCGCTGTCCTGGGTCTATCTTGTGTTCGGCGATGTGCCGCTGGTGGCGGGGATCTTCTATGGCATCAAGCCGGCGGTGACGGCCATCGTGCTGCAGGCGGCCTGGCGCATCGGCGGTCGGGTGTTGAAGAACATCTGGCTGTGGGCCATCGCGGCGGCGGCCTTCGTGGCCATCTTCGCCCTGCAGCTGCCGTTCCCGCTGATCGTGCTGGGCGCCGCGCTGGTGGGCTACATCGGTGGGCGACTGGCGCCGCAGCACTTCGCGGTCGGTGGTGGCCATGGCGAGAAGGTCGGGGCGCATGCGCCGGCATTGATCGATGACGAGACGCGCCTGGCGCACACGCACCTTCGCTCCAGCCGCCTGGCGCTGATCCTGCTGGTCGGCGCGCTGCTCTGGCTGTTGCCGATGGGCCTGCTAACCCTGGCGTTCGGCTGGCAGGGCACACTGACGCAGATGGGCTGGTTCTTCACCAAGGCGGCGTTGCTGACCTTCGGCGGCGCCTATGCGGTATTGCCCTATGTGTATCAGGGCGCAGTGGGTCACTACGGCTGGCTGACGCCGACGCAGATGATCGATGGCCTGGCGCTGGGTGAAACCACGCCGGGGCCGCTGATCATGGTGGTGGCTTTCGTCGCCTTCGTTGGTGCCTTTGGCCAGCCGGTGTTCGGTGGCGATTCGGCCTTCGCCAGTGGCGCGTTGGCGGCGGTGCTGGTCACCTGGTTCACCTTTCTGCCGTCGTTTCTGTTCATCCTCGCCGGCGGGCCGCTGGTGGAGTCGACCCACGGTCAGTTGAAGTTCACAGCGCCGCTGACCGGGATCACCGCTGCGGTGGTCGGGGTGATCCTCAACCTGGCGCTGTTCTTCGGTTATCACGTGCTCTGGCCAGAGGGCTTCGCCGGTACGTTCGATTGGGTGTCGGCGTTGATTACCCTCGGTGCGGGCGTGGCGTTGCTGGGCTTCAAGCGTGGGGTGATTGAGACGCTGGTGGCCTGTGCACTGGTGGGCTTGGCGGTTCGGTTGTTGGGTTGAGTGGTTGGGCTTGCGAGCGCTTGGTGGGTTACGCGGCGCTTGAGGTGGGTGCGCGGCTGTTTGAGCGGTGTTTTGCGCCGCTAACCCACCCTACGGGAGCGCGCTGCCAGGGCTTTTGTGGGAGGGGCTTTAGCCGCGACAGCCGCTAGGCCTGGACAAGTCGCCGCTGAAGCGCCTTCCACAGGGCTGATCCCACTGCATCAATACGATTTCTTTACGCCCCGGCGGCGGGGTGCCAATCGAATTTTTACGGCCAGCCTTTCGACAATGCTCGCGAGCGGATTCCCCGCATCGTGGAGCTTTGCACATGAACGCAATCGATGGTGTGTCGCTGATCCTGGTGGTCGGCCTCTTCGCCTACCTGCTGTCGGCGCTGCTGACCGCCGGGCGTGGTTGAGGAGACGGCCATGCACGACTACGACTGGCTGCTGCTGGCGGCCTTCCTCCTGCTGGTGCTGGCACCGGCACCTTTTCTCGGGCGCTACTTCTACCGCGTGATGGAGGGCCAGCGCACCTGGCTCAGCCCGTTGCTGCAGCCGGTGGAGCGCCTGTGCTACCGCGTGGCCGGCGTCGACCCGGAGCGTGAGCAGAGCTGGCGCGGCTACGCCCTGGCGCTGCTGGCCTTCACCCTGGTCTGCCTGCTGGCGCTGATGAGCATTCTGTTGCTACAGGGCGCCTTGCCGCTCAACCCGCAGCAGCTCGCCGGACTGAGCCTGCCACTGGCGTTCAACACGGCGGTGAGCTTCGTCACCAATACCAACTGGCAGGCCTACAGCGGCGAGGCGCAGCTCAGTTACTTCAGTCAGATGATTGGGCTCGGTGTGCAGAACTTCGTCAGCCCGGCGGTGGGTTTGGCGGTGTTGGTGGTGCTGTGCCGTGGCTTGGCGCGGCAGTCCAACGACTGCCTGGGCAATTTCTGGGTGGATATCACCCGCGCCGTGCTCTACGGCCTGTTGCCGCTGTGCCTGGTGCTGGCTGTGCTGCTGGTGTGGCAGGGCGTGCCGCAGAACTTCAGCGACTACGTCTCGGCCACCACCCTGCAGGGCAGCGAGCAGACCCTGCCGATGGGGCCGGCGGCCAGCCAGATCGCCATCAAGCAACTGGGCACCAACGGCGGCGGCTTCTTCGGCGTCAACTCGGCGCATCCATTCGAGAACCCCACGGCGCTGAGCAACCTGCTGGAGCTGGCGTCGATCCTGCTGATCCCGGCGGCGCTGGTGTTCACCTTCGGCCATTACGTGCGTGACCTGCGCCAGAGCCGGGCGATCCTGGCCAGCATGCTGCTGCTGTTCGTCATCGGCCTGGGTGTTTGCGCCTGGGCGGAGTTGCAGCCGAACCCGGCGCTGGCGGGGCTGCCCATCGAGCAGGTCGGCTCGTTGGAGGGCAAGGAGGCGCGCTTCGGCAGCTTCGCCTCGGTGCTCTGGGCCACGGCCACCACGGCGGCGTCCAACGGCTCGGTGAACGCCATGCACGACAGCTTCAGCGCCCTCGGCGGCCTGGTACCGCTGGTCAACATGCTGCTTGGTGAGATTATTTTCGGCGGCGTCGGCGCGGGCCTCTACGGCATGCTGCTGTTCGTGCTGATCGCAGTGTTCCTCGCCGGCCTGATGATCGGCCGCACGCCGGCTTATCTGGGCAAGAAGCTGGAAGCTCGTGAGGTACGGCTGATGGTTGCCACGCTGCTGGTGATGCCGGTCGGCGTGCTGGTGTTCGGCGCCCTGGCGGTGAGTTTCACCGGCCCTGCGGCCTCCATCGGCAACCCCGGCCCGCATGGCTTCAGCCAGGCGCTGTATGCCTACGGCTCGGCCACCGGCAACAACGGCTCGGCTTTCGCCGGCTTCACCGCCGACACCCCCTACCACAACCTGATGCTCGGCCTGGCCATGCTGCTCGGGCGCTTCGGCTACATCCTGCCGGTGCTGGCGATTGCCGGCAGCCTGGCGGCCAAGCGCGCCGCGCCGCAGGGGCAGAACAGCTTCCCCACCCATGGGCCGCTGTTCGTCGTGCTGCTGACGTTGACCATCCTCCTGGTGGGTGGCCTGACCTTCATGCCGGCGCTGGCCCTGGGCCCGCTGGCCGAACACCTGGCGTTCTGAAGGAGAAACCGTGATGAATGCCCCCGTAACGGCGCAACGCAGCGCCCAATCGTCCAGCAGCCAGCCGCAGACCGGCCTCGGCGCGCTGTGGCGCCCGGCCCTCAAGCAGGCCTTCGTCAAGCTCGACCCACGGCAACTGGTGCGCTCGCCGGTGATGCTGGTGGTGGAGCTGACGGCGCTGGTCACCAGCGTGCTGTGCTTCGTCCCCAACCCAGCGGTGAGCACCGCCCTGGGCGTGCAGATCGCCCTGTGGCTGTGGTTCACCGTGCTCTTCGCCAACTTCGCCGAGGCCCTGGCCGAGGGCCGTGGCAAGGCCCGCGCCGACAGCCTGAAGTCCGGCAGCCAGGGGCTGATGGCGCGCAAGCAGGTCGGCGAGCAGTTCCAGTCCGTCCCGGCCAGCAGCCTGCGCAAGGGCGACGTGGTGCGGGTCGAGGCCGGTGAATTGATCCCCGGTGACGGCGAGGTGATCGAAGGCGTCGCGGCGGTCAACGAGGCGGCGATTACTGGCGAGTCCGCACCGGTGATCCGCGAGTCCGGCGGCGACCGCTCGGCGGTGACCGGCAACACCCGACTGGTGTCGGACTGGCTGCTGGTGCGCATCAGCGCCAACCCCGGCGAGTCCACCCTCGACCGCATGATCGCTCTGGTCGAAGGCGCGCGCCGGCAGAAGACGCCCAACGAGGTGGCTCTGGATATCCTGCTGATCGGCCTGACCCTGATCTTCCTGCTGGTGGTGGCCACGCTGCAGCCGTTCGCCCGTTTTGCCGGTGGCGATCTGCCGCTTATCTACCTGGCGGCGCTGCTGGTGACGCTGATCCCCACCACCATCGGCGGCTTGCTCTCGGCCATCGGCATCGCCGGCATGGATCGCCTGGTGCGCCTCAACGTCATCGCCAAGTCCGGCCGCGCCGTGGAGGCGGCGGGCGACGTGCACACCCTGCTGCTGGACAAGACCGGCACCATCACCTTTGGCAACCGCCGCTGCAGCGCCATGGTCAAGGCGCCGGGCGTCACCACGCTGGAGCTGGCCGAGGCGGCGCTGCTGGCCTCGCAGGGCGACGACACGCCCGAGGGCAAGTCCATCGTCGAGTACCTGGCAGCGCTGCACCCGATGGAGGTGCCCGAGCGTAGCGGCATGACGCTGATCGCCTTCAGCGCCGAGACGCGCCTGTCCGGTGCTGATGTGGGTGGCGTGGCTTATCGCAAAGGCGCAGTGGACGCCGTGCTGGCCTACCTCGGCCTGGGCCGTAGTGATCTGCCGGCGCCCCTGGCGCGCGAGGTGGAGAAGATCGCCCAGAGTGGCGGCACGCCGCTGCTGGTGGCCGGGGACGGGCGCCTGCTCGGCGCCATCCACCTCAAAGATGTGGTCAAGCCAGACATCCGAGAGCGCTTCGCCGAGTTGCGCGCCCTGGGTATCCGCACCGTCATGGTCACCGGCGACAACCCGCTGACCGCCGCCGCCATCGCCGCCGAGGCCGGTGTCGACGACGTGATTGCCGAGGCCACGCCGGAGAAGAAGCTCTCGCGCATCCGCGCCGAGCAGGCCGAAGGCAAGCTGGTGGCGATGTGCGGCGACGGCGCCAACGACGCCCCGGCGCTGGCCCAGGCCGACGTCGGCCTGGCGATGAACGACGGCACCCAGGCCGCGCGCGAGGCCGCCAACCTGGTGGATCTGGACAGCGACCCGACCAAGCTGATCGACGTGGTGCAGGTGGGCAAGGAACTGCTGGTGACGCGCGGCGCGCTGACCACCTTCTCGGTGGCCAACGACGTGGCCAAGTACTTCGCCATCCTCCCGGCGTTGTTCGCCGGCATCTACCCGCAGCTTGGCGCGCTCAACCTGATGCAGCTGCACAGCCCGCAAAGCGCGATCCTCTCGGCCATCGTGTTCAACGCCCTGATCATCGTCGCGCTGATCCCGCTGGCGCTGCGCGGCGTGCGCATCCCCGCGCTGGGCGCCGGCCAACTGTTGCGGCGCAACCTGCTGATCTATGGCCTCGGCGGGCTGCTCGCGCCCTTCGTCGGCATCAAGCTGCTCGACCTGCTGCTGGTGGGGTTGGGCTGGGTGTAAGTGCGTTGTTTGAACGTTCTGTAGGAGCGGATTTATCCGCGAAATGGCTGGCAAGCAGGCAAGGCCATCGCGAATGAATTCGCTCCTACACAAGCAAAGAATCGATATCGGAGATTCATCATGCTCAACTCTATCCGCCCCGCCATCGCCACCCTGGTGCTGATGACCCTGCTCACCGGCGTGGCTTACCCGCTGGCGGTCACCGGCGTGGCCCAGGTGGCCTTCCCCGATCAGGCCGCCGGCAGTCTGGTGCGTGACGACGCCGGCCAGGTACGCGGCAGCCGCCTGATCGCCCAGTCCTTCGACGGCGATCAATGGTTCCAGCCGCGCCCCTCGGCAGGTAGCTACGCCACCGTGGCCAGCGGCGCCAGCAACCTGTCGGCCGGCAATCCGAAGCTGTTTGCCCGCATCGAGCAGGCCAGCGCCGGCCTTGCAGGTGACACGCCAGTGCCGATGCAACTGGTGACCACCTCGGGCAGCGGCCTCGACCCACAGCTGTCGCCCGAAGCCGCCGCCTGGCAGATTCCGCGCATCGCCCAGGCCCGTGGCCTGGCCGAGGCCGAGCTGCTGCGCCTGGTCGAGGCATACACCGAGCGCCCGCTGTTCGGCCCGGCGGTGGTCAATGTGCTGGCTCTGAACCTGGCGCTGGTCGACAATCCATCCACTTCTTCCCAGTGACGAGTGCTCGATGAACGACAGCCTACGCGCCGAAGCGCTGCTCGCCGACCTGCCCCGCGAAGGCCGTGGCCGGCTCAAGGTGTTTCTCGGCGCGGCGCCGGGCGTGGGCAAGACCTACGCCATGCTCCAGGCCGCCCATGCGCAACTGCGCCAGGGCGTGGCGCTGCGCGCCGGGGTGGTGGAAAGCCACGGCCGCAGCGAGACCGAGGCGCTACTGCTGGGCCTGCCGCAACAGCCGCCATTGCGCCTGCCGTATCGCGGCCTGGAGCTGAGCGAGATGGATCTCGATGGCCTGCTCGCCGACCCACCCAAGCTGGCGCTGGTCGACGAGCTGGCGCACAGCAATGCGCCCGGCAGCCGCCACGCCAAGCGCTGGCAGGACGTGCAGGAGCTGCTTGCTGCCGGCATCGACATCTACACCACGGTCAACGTGCAGCACCTGGAAAGCCTCAACGACCGCGTCCGCGATATCACCGGCGTGCAGGTGCGCGAAACCGTGCCCGACTGGGTGCTGCAGGAAGCCGACGAGATCCAGCTGGTCGATCTGCCGCCGCGTGAGCTGCTCGAGCGTCTACGTGACGGCAAGGTGTACATGCCCGAGCAGGCGCGGGCGGCCATCGACGCCTTCTTCTCGCCGACCAACCTCACCGCGCTGCGCGAGCTGGCCATGCAGACTGCTGCCGCGCGGGTCGATGCCGACCTCGACCAACGCTACCGCCAGCTCGGCCAGGCCGCGCCCAGCGTGCTCGGGCGACTGCTGGTGGGAGTGGATGGCGACGGCGAGGCCGAGCGCCTGGTGCGCCATGCCTGCCGGGTCGCCGAGCGGCGTCATCTGCCCTGGTCGGTGGTGCACGTGGACGGCCGCCACGCCATGGACGAGGACCAGCGCGGCCGTCTGCAAGCCGCGCTGCGCCTGGCCGAGCGCCTCGGTGGCGAGGTGGTGACGCTGCACGGCGACTCGGTGGCACGCACGCTGCTCGACCACGCCCGCGAGCGCCGCGCCAGCCTGATCCTGGTCGGCAGCAGCACACGGCGCCTGCGTCGGCGCTGGTTCGGTCGTGGCCTCGGCGAGCGTCTGTTGGCCGCTGGTGCCGGGCTGGAAGTGAGCGTGCTGGATGCGGCGGGTGATCAGCCACGGGCTGGCCGTCGCGCGCGCATCGCCCCGCGCTGGCGCGACTACCTGCTGGCCGCACTGGCGACTGCCTGCGCCACGCTGATCTCCCTCGGCCTGGCGCGGGTGCTGGAGTTGCCGAACATCTCCCTGGTGTTTCTCGCCGCCGTACTGCTGGTGGCGGTGCGCAGCAGCCTGGGCCCGGCGCTGGCGTGCTCGGGGCTGTCGTTCCTGGCCTACAACTTCCTGTTCATTCCGCCGACCCTGACCATGCAGATCCAGCGTCAGGAGGACGTGCTGACCCTGCTGTTCTTCCTGCTCATGGCCGGGCTGACTGGCAACCTGGCCAGCCGCCAGCGGCGCCAGGTGCAGGCGCTGCGTCAGGCGCAGAGTGAAACCACGGCGCTGCTGGAGCTGTCGCGCAAGCTCACCGTCGCCGCCGACCGCCAGGCCGTGCTGGCGGTGGCCGAGCAACAACTGGGCGGCTGGGCCGAGATGCAGCTGACCCTGTTGTCGCGTTCGGCGGATGGCCAGTGGCAGCATGAGGGCGGTCTGCACGCCGAGTTGCCCGATGCTGAGCGCGCCGCCGCCGACTGGGCCTGGCAGCACGAGCAGCCAGCGGGACTTGGCACCGACACCCTGCCCAGCAGCCGCTGGTGGTGGTGGCCGCTGTGCGGCGAGGAGGGGCCGCTACTGTTGATCGGCCTGCAGCGTGTCGACGGCGCGCCGCTGGCGGACGGGCGCCGACGCCTGGTCGCCGCCCTGGGCCAGCCGCTGGCGCAGGCCCTGGCCCGTGCGCAATTGGCCGAGGAGCTGGAGGCGGCGCGCCTGCACGGGCAGACCGAGGAGCTGCGTAGTGCGTTGCTGGCTTCGGTGTCGCACGACCTGCGCACGCCATTGACCGCCATGCGCGGCTCCATCGACAGTCTGCTGGCGTTGGGTGATGCGATCCCCGCGGCGGATCGCAACGAGCTGCTGGAGGGCACCCGCGACGAGGCCGAGCGCCTCGACCGCTATATCCAGAACCTGCTCGACATGACCCGCCTCGGCCATGGCGGGCTCAAGCTGGCGCGCGACTGGGTGGCGCCCAGCGATATCGTCGCCAGCGCCCTGCAACGCCTGCGCGCGGTGCTCGCGCCGTTGCAGGTCGAATGCGTGTTGCCGCCGGAGCCGCCGCTGCTGCGTGTGCATGCGGCGCTGATCGAGCAGGCGCTGGTCAACGTGCTGGAAAACGCCGCGCGCTTCTCGCCGCCCGCTGGCCGCCTGCGCGTGGCGCTGGAGTACGACGCGCAGGAGCTGCGCTTCGTCGTCGCCGATCAGGGCCCTGGCATTCCCGAGGCGGAACGGGCGAAGATCTTCGACATGTTCTATACCGCAGCGCGAGGAGATCGTGGCGGCCAGGGCACGGGCCTGGGCCTGGCGATCTGCCAGGGCATGGTCGGTGCCCATGGCGGCCGCGTCACGGTCGGCGAGGGCCTCGATGGTCGTGGCGCCAGCCTGACCCTGCACCTGCCGCTGACCACGCAACCGCAAGCCGCCGAGGAAGACTGATGAGCCAGGGGCCGAGCATTCTGCTGATCGACGATGAGGCGCAGATTCGCAAGTTCCTGCGCATCGCCCTCAGTGCCCAGGGCTACCGGGTGCTGGAGGCGGCGAACGGCGAAGACGGCCTGGCCCAGGCGGCGCTGCACAACCCCGATCTCGTCGTGCTCGACCTCGGCCTGCCCGACCTCGACGGCCAGCAGGTGCTGCGCGGCCTGCGCGAATGGAGCCAGGTACCGGTGCTGGTGCTTTCGGTGCGTGCCAGCGAGGGTGAGAAGGTGCTGGCGCTGGACGGCGGCGCCAACGACTACGTGACCAAGCCGTTCGGCATCCAGGAATTCCTCGCCCGCGTGCGCGTGCTGCTGCGCCAGGGCCAGGGTCGCGAAGCGCTGCCGGCGAGCATCGTCTGTGGTGCGCTGAGCATCGACCTGGCCTATCGTCGGGTCAGCCTCGACGGCGCCGAAATCGCCCTGACGCCCAAGGAATATGCGGTGCTGGCGCTGCTCGCCCAGTACCTTGGCCGTGTGGTGACCCAGCAGCAACTGCTGCGCGATGTCTGGGGGCCGAGCCACGTCGGTGACAGCCATTATCTGCGCGTGGTGGTCGGCCACCTGCGGCAGAAACTCGGCGACGACCCGGCCGCGCCGCGCTACCTGATCACCGAGGCCGGTGTGGGTTATCGCCTGCGCGAGCCCGCCTAAAGTACCAAGGCTAGGCGCAAACGATCTCGATGCTGCAGGCCGTTCTCGAACAGCGGCTCGGGGTAGTGCTGCGGGAAATAATCCGGCTCAACCGCCACCACGCGAAAACCGGCGCGCTGGTAGAAGGTCAGCTGGTGACCGAATGTGCCGGTGCCCAGCTCCAGGCGCTGCGCCCCGAGCTGCCGGGCCTGGTCGATGGCGTGACGTAGCAGCAGGGCGCCGATACCCTGACCCTGGTGTTCGGGCGCCACGGCGATGTTCATCAGTTCCCAGGTATCGGCGGTCATGGCCTTGATCACGTAGACGCCGATGATCGCGTCGTCCAGGCATGCGACCACGCAATGACCCTCCTGCAGATAGCGGGCGATGACGCTGGGGCTGGGGTCGGCCTCCAGCAGCAGCGCCATCGGTACCTGTTCGCTGGGAACCTTGTGCAGGCTTGGGGTGGACATGACGAACCTTCCTCGAATAACTTTTTGGTTATAAATAAATCATTATTTATTCTTTTTATTTCGATTGGTTCCTGAGCATAGTGAGCGCCACGCAAGCTACTGCCAAGGAGCACGATCATGACCATCCGTCTGGGCGACATCGCCCCTGACTTCGAACAGGATTCCAGCGAAGGCCGCATTCGATTCCACGAGTGGCTGGGCGACAGCTGGGGCATCCTCTTCTCCCACCCGGCTGACTTCACGCCGGTGTGCACCACCGAACTGGGCTTCACCGCCAAGCTCAAGGATGAGTTCGCCAAGCGTGGCGTCAAGGCCATCGCCCTGTCGGTCGACCCGGTGGATTCGCACATCAAATGGATCGATGACATCAACGAGACGCAGAACACCGCGGTCAACTTCCCGATCATCGCCGATGCCGACCGCAAGGTGTCCGACCTCTACGACCTGATCCACCCGAACGCCAACGACACCCTGACCGTGCGTTCGCTGTTCGTCATCGACCCGAACAAAAAGGTGCGCCTGACCATCACCTATCCGGCTAGTACCGGGCGCAACTTCAATGAAATCCTGCGCGTCGTCGATTCGCTGCAACTGACCGACAACTACAAGGTGGCCACGCCGGCCAACTGGCAGGACGGTGAAGAGGTGGTGATCGTGCCGTCGTTGAAGGACGAGGCCGAGATCGCCGAGCGCTTCCCGAAAGGCTATCGCGCGGTCAAACCCTATCTGCGCCTGACGCCGCAGCCGAACCGCTAAGGAGCGATCTGCTGCGCGTCGGCCTTACTGCGTTAAAACCGGGCTCGGACTGCTCATTTGCAGCTCGTAAAGTCGAGCGCGACTCCGACCTCTCCTCGTACGGTTTTGCCTTGTATGGCTCTAGCTCGCGAGATCGCAAGAACGTTTAAGGAATCACCATGCATGTCGTGTTGCTCTCCGGCAGCCCTGCGGTGCGTTCGCGCACCGAGGTACTGCTGGATTACGTCCGCCAGCGCCTGGAGGCGCAGCAGGTGGAAGTCAGCCTGCTGCGGGTGCGGGATTTCCCCGCCGAGGACCTGCTGCATGCCCGCTTCGACAGCCCGGCGGTGCAGCAGTTGCAGGCTGTGGTGGCCAGCGCCGATGGCCTGGTGGTCGGTACGCCGGTGTACAAGGCGTCGTTCACCGGTGCCTTGAAGGTGCTGCTGGATCTGCTGCCCGAGCGCGCCCTGGCGCACAAGGTGGTGCTGCCCCTGGCCAGTGGTGGCAGCCCGGCGCATCTGCTGGCTGTGGACTACGCGCTCAAGCCGGTGCTGGCCGCGCTGAAGGCGCAGGAAATGCTCTCCGGCGTGTTCGCCGTAGACAAGCAGATCGCCTACCCGGAAGGGGACAGGCCCGCGCAGATCGACGACGAGTTGCGCGAACGTCTCGATGAGGCTCTGGAACAACTGGGCGCAGCCCTGGCGCGACGGCCGAAGCCGATCGACCCGAACCTGCTCAACGACCGGCTGGTGAACGCCCGCTGGAGTATCTGATCCATCTGTAACACCCCGCCTTACTCGCCCGCCAACGGGCAAGCAGGTAGCCAACCAAGACATCACAGCAAAGGGAGAGCGCCATGCGCACCATTACTTTGCGTCGAAGCCTGGTCGCCCTGTTTGCCGCGGCCATTTCCTTCGGCGCCATCACTCATGCACAAGCCGAGACATTGCGTATCGGCTATCAGAAATACGGCACCCTGGTGCTGCTCAAGGCCAAGGGCACCCTGGAAAAACGCTTGGCCGAGCAGGGCGTGGAGGTCAAGTGGACGGAGTTCCCGGGCGGTCCGCAACTGCTCGAGGGTCTCAACGTCGGCTCCGTGGATTTCGGTGTCACCGGTGAAACCCCACCGGTGTTCGCTCAGGCAGCTGGCGCTGACCTGCTCTACGTCGCCCATGAGCCGCCGGCCCCAACCGGCGAGGCGATCCTCGTGCCGAAAGATTCGCCGATCAAATCGGTGGCCGAACTCAAGGGCAAGAAGGTCGCCCTGAACAAGGGCTCCAACGTGCATTACCTGCTGGTGCGCGCGCTGGAAGACGCCGGCCTCAAGTACGGCGACATCACCCCGGTCTACCTGCCGCCCGCCGATGCCCGCGCCGCCTTCGAGCGTGGCAGCGTCGATGCCTGGGTGATCTGGGACCCGTTCCAGTCCGCCGCCGAGAAGCAATTGCAGGCCCGCACCCTGCGTGACGGTAGCGGTCTGGTGGACAACCACCAGTTCTACCTGGCGACCCGCACCTATGCCGAGAAGAACCCGCAGGTGGTCGGCACGCTGGTCGAGGAAATCCGCGGCGTCGGCGAGTGGGTCAAGGGCAACCTCGACGAAGCCACCAGCCAGGTCGCGCCGCTGATCGGCCTGTCCCCGGAAATCACCCGCCAGGCCGTCGAGCGCCAGGGTTACGGCGCGCAGTTCATCAGCCCGGAGGTGGTCGAGGCGCAGCAGAAGATCGCCGATACCTTCACTGAGCTGAAGCTGATCCCCAAGCAGCTGACCATCAAGGACGTGATCTGGAATCCGCCGGCCAAGGTCGCGCAGAACCAGTAACCCGTAGCCCGGATGCAATCCGGGGCAGCCACACGGTATTTCCCGGATTGCATCCGGGCTACGTCAACGCTTTCGTGAAAGGAGACAACTCCATGAGCCTCAACATCTTCTGGTTCCTGCCTACCCATGGCGATGGCAAGTACCTGGGCACCGCCGAAGGCGCGCGCGCCGTCGACCACGGCTACCTGGCCCAGGTCGCCCAGGCGGCTGACCGCCTCGGTTATGGCGGCGTGCTGATTCCCACCGGGCGTTCCTGCGAGGACTCCTGGCTGGTGGCCGCCTCGCTGATCCCGCTCACGCAGAATCTGAAGTTTCTCGTTGCCCTGCGCCCGGGGATCATTTCGCCGACCGTGGCTGCGCGCCAGGCGGCGACCCTGGATCGCCTGTCGAACGGCCGTGCGCTGTTCAATCTGGTGACCGGGGGCGATCCGGACGAGCTGGCCGGCGATGGTCTGCACCTGTCGCACGCCGAGCGCTATGAGGCTTCCGTCGAATTCACCCGTATCTGGCGCCGCGTTCTGGAAGGCGAAACCGTCGACTACGACGGCAAGCATATCCAGGTGAAGGGCGCCAAGCTGCTCTACCCGCCGATCCAGCAGCCGCGTCCGCCGCTGTATTTCGGTGGGTCGTCCGACGCGGCGCAGGATCTGGCCGCCGAGCAGGTCGAGCTGTACCTGACCTGGGGCGAGCCGCCGGCTGCGGTGGCCGAGAAGATCGCTCAGGTGCGCGAGAAGGCTGCTGCGCAGGGCCGCGAAGTGCGCTTCGGCATTCGCCTGCACGTGATCGTGCGCGAGACCAATGAGGAAGCCTGGGCGGCGGCGGATCGCCTGATCAGCCACCTGGATCAGGACACCATCGACCGTGCCCAGGCGTCGCTGGCGCGCTTCGACTCCGTTGGCCAACAGCGCATGGCCGCTTTGCACGGTGGCAAGACCGACAACCTGGAAGTGTCGCCGAACCTCTGGGCCGGTGTCGGCCTGGTGCGCGGCGGCGCTGGCACTGCGCTGGTCGGCGATGGCCCGACCGTGGCAGCTCGGGTCAAGGAGTATGCGGAGCTGGGCATCGACACCTTCATCTTCTCCGGCTACCCGCATCTGGAAGAGTCGTACCGGGTCGCCGAACTGCTGTTCCCGCATCTGGACGTAGCCCAGCCGCAGCGTCCGGAAAGTCGCGGTTATGTCAGCCCGTTCGGCGAAATGATCTCCAGCGACATTTTGCCGAAGGCGGCTTCGGCGAGTTGAGGTTGGTGCAGTCACTGGTTGCCCCGGATTGCATCCGGGCTACGGACTGAAAAGCACCCTCTCCCCCAGCCCCTCTCCCGCAAGCGGGAGAGGGTTGGGGAGAGGGCCGATGTGGCCCGAATGCAATCCGGGGACAGAGATACAGAATTTTTCGAGGCAACCATGAGCAACACGACTCTTCACAAACTGGCTCTTCGCGCTGCGCCCTGGGCCTTGCCGCTGGGGCTGCTGGCCGCCTGGCAACTGGCGGTGGCCAGCGGTTGGCTGTCCAGCCGCATCCTGCCGGCGCCCAGCGCCGTGCTCGCCGCCGGCTGGGCGCTGCTGGCCTCCGGCGAAATCTGGCAGCACCTGGCGATCAGTGGCCAGCGCGCCGGTATCGGCTTCGCCATTGGCGGCGGCATCGGCTTGCTGCTGGGCTTTATCACCGGCCTTTCGAAATGGGGCGAGCGCTTTCTCGACAGTTCGGTGCAGATGATTCGCAACGTGCCGCACCTGGCGCTGATCCCGCTGGTGATCCTCTGGTTCGGCATCGACGAGGCGGCCAAGGTGTTCCTGGTCGCGCTCGGCACGCTGTTCCCGATCTACCTCAACACCTACCACGGCATCCGCAACGTCGATCCGGCGCTGGTGGAGATGGCGCGCAGCTATGGCTTGTCCGGCTTCTCGCTGTTCCGTCAGGTGATCCTGCCGGGTGCGTTGCCGTCGATCCTGGTTGGCGTGCGTTTCGCTCTGGGCTTCATGTGGCTGACGCTGATCGTCGCGGAGACCATCTCTGCCAGCAGTGGCATTGGCTACCTGGCGATGAACGCCCGCGAATTCCTGCAGACCGATGTGGTGGTGCTGGCGATTCTGCTCTACGCGGTGCTCGGCAAGCTGGCCGACGTCGCCGCCCGTGGTCTTGAGCGCATCTGGCTGCGCTGGCATCCGGCCTATCAGGTCAAGGCAGGTGGGCAATGACAGCGCTGCATAACATTCGTCAGGGCATTCCCCTGGCGATCGAGAAGATCGAGAAATCCTTCGGCGAGCGCCAGGTGCTCAAGGGCATCGACCTGCATATCCCGGCCGGCCAGTTCGTCGCCGTGGTCGGCCGCAGCGGCTGTGGCAAGAGCACGCTGCTGCGCCTGCTGGCCGGTCTGGATCAGCCCAGCGGTGGCCAGTTGCTGGCCGGCAATGGCTCGCTCAACGCGGTGCGTGAAGACATTCGCCTGATGTTCCAGGACTCGCGTCTGCTGCCCTGGAAGCGGGTGATCGACAACGTCGGCCTGGGTCTTTCCGGCAACTGGCGCAAGCAGGCCGAGGAAGCCCTGGCGGCGGTCGGCCTGGCGGATCGTGCCAATGAGTGGCCGGCGGCACTGTCCGGCGGGCAGAAGCAGCGCGTGGCCCTGGCCCGTGCATTGATCCATCGGCCGCGCCTGCTGCTGCTCGATGAGCCGCTGGGCGCGCTGGATGCGCTGACCCGCATCGAGATGCAGCAACTGATCGAACGTCTGTGGCAGCAGCATGGCTTCACCGTGCTGCTGGTCACCCACGACGTCGCCGAAGCGGTGGCCGTAGCGGACCGGGTAATTCTCATCGAGGACGGTCAGATCGGCCTCGACCTCGATGTGCAACTGCTGCGCCCGCGTCCGCATGGCTCGCCGCTGCTGGCTGCGTTGGAAGCGCGGGTGCTCGACCGGGTGCTGGCACAGCCGGAGTTGCCGACCCCACCAGACCCCGTATCACCTCTGCCCACGCAATTGCGTTGGGCGCTGTGAGACCGTAGCCCGGATGTAATCCGGGACGGCTCAAGAATTCCCCGGATTGCATCCGGGCTACATCAGTGGACCATCAGGAGAAACACCATGACCATCAAAGCCATCAACGTGCGTAACCAGTTCAAGGGCAGCATCAAGGAAATCGTCATCGGCGACGTGCTGTCGGAAATCGACGTGCAGACTGCCGCCGGCATCGTCACCTCGGTGATCACCACCCGCTCCGTGCGCGAACTGGAATTGCAGGTGGGCAGTGAAGTGATCGCTTTCGTGAAATCCACCGAAGTGTCCATCGCCAAGCTCTGATCGCTCTTGCGCCACCCTGGCCGCTCCTCGGGGCGGCCGGGGCAAGGTGCCACCGTTACTTCCCGCGCTCCTCCTTGTTCGCCACTTCCGGCTCCTTCCCGTATGCTTCCCCGTCTTTCCCTGGCCGCACCTATGCGGCGGGTTCGTCTGATGGCGTGGTTGATTTTTATCTGGTTATAAGCAGATAAGAAAATAGTATTTTTCGGATATATACCGTTGCGCCACAATCGCGCCATCAAAACGCCTGCTTGCAGGCTCTGCCAACGATAAGGAAGCCGCTCATGCTGAAGAAGATCCTCCTGGCCAGTGTGGCCAGTGCCACCCTGCTGACTGGCTCGCTGAGCCATGCTGCTGCCGACACGCCGTTCCACAACGCCTCCTACGACATCGCCCGCGAGCTGTTCGGCGAGATCAATCCGCTGTTCGTCGAGCACTGGAAGCAGCAGAGCGGCAAGGAAGTGAAGATCATCCAGTCCTTCGCCGGTACCTCGCGTCAGGCGCAGGACATCATCCAGGGCAAGAAGGTCGACGTCGTCACCTTTAACCAGGTAACCGATGTGGACATCCTGGCCAAGCGCGGTCTGCTGCGTGAAGACTGGGCCAAGCAGTTCCCCAACAACGCCTCGCCGTACTACAGCACCACCGCGTTCCTGGTGCGTGAAGGCAACCCGAAGAACATCAAGAGCTGGGATGACCTGATTCGCGACGACGTGAAGCTGGTATTCCCCAACCCGAAAACCTCCGGCAACGCCCGCTACAGTTACCTGGGCGCCTGGCTGTTCGCCAACGAGAAATTCAATGGCGACGAGGAGAAGGTAAAGGCCTTCGTCGGCAAGCTGCTGAAGAACGTCGAGAACTTCCCCACTGGCGGCCGTGGCGCCACCGTGGCCTTCGCCCAGAACGGCCAGGGCGACGTGCTGCTGACCTTCGAGTCGGAAGTGATCAACATCGCCAAGGGTGACGAGTTCAAGTCTGCCAACCTGGAAATCGTGGTGCCGGAAGTCAGCGTGCTGGCCGAGTTCCCGGTGGCCATCGTCGACAAGGTGGCCGACGAGCGCGGCACCCGCGAGCAGGCCAAGGCCTTCCTCGACTTCCAGTACAGCAAGGACATCCAGCAGCTGCTGACCCGCTACAACTACCGCGTGCACAACCTGGAAGTGGTCGAGGCGACCAAGGCGCAGTTCGCACCGGTACGCCTGATCAACCCGAACGAGATCCTCGGTAGCTGGGATGACATCACCGCCAAGCACTTCGACAACGGTGGTATCCTTGACCAGCTTCTCGCGACTGGGCGCTGAGCGCGCCGGTCTGGCGTAGCAGGCTGTTGAAAAACGTAGGCGAGGCAGGCAAGACAAGGCAAAAACGGCCGAAAAAGCGCAGTTTACGTGCTGTAAATGAGCATTTTGAGGCCATTTTTAACGCAGTATTGCCAACGTAGGTAGTTTTTCAACGGCCTGTTAGGGCGGGTGTAACCCGCCAGCCATGAGTGGCGGGTTACACCCGCCCTACGCGAGCATCGTAATGGTCAGTTGGCCGCCTTATTGGCGGCCAACTGCATTTGTAGAGCCGAGCTTTTCGTGAGTAAACCGACGCTGTTCTTCCTGCAGACTCCGCTGCTGCCTGGCTTCGGCCTGAGCTTCGGCGTCAGCGTGCTGTACCTGTCGCTGGTGATCCTGTTGCCGCTGTCGGCGCTGCTGTTGTACGTCAGCGACATGACCTGGGCGCAGTACTGGTTCGCGATCAGCGATCCGCGTGTGGTGCAGACCTACAAGGTGACCATCTCGGCGGCCTTCTACTCGACGCTGGCGGTGCTGGTGCTGGGTCTGCTGCTGGCCTGGGTCATCACCCGCTACGACTTCCCTGGTCGGCGCATCGTCGATGCGCTGGTCGACCTGCCGTTTGCCCTGCCGACCTCGGTCGCCGGCCTGACCCTCGCCGCGCTGCTGGTACCCAACGGCTGGATCGGCCAGTGGCTGGGCTTCAAGGTGGCCTACGCCTACGCCGGTATCGTGGTGGCGATGGTCTTTACCAGCATTCCCTTCGTGGTGCGTACCGTGCAGCCGGTGCTGCAGGATCTTGGCTCGGAATACGAGGAGGCCGCGCGCACCCTGGGCGCCAGCCGCGTGCAGACCTTTCGCAAGGTGATCCTGCCGACTCTGACCCCGGCGCTGGTCACCGGTGGCTCGCAGGCCTTCGTGCGCAGCCTCGGCGAGTTCGGCGCGGTGATCATGATCGCCGGCAACATTCCCTACCAGACGGAGGTCAGCTCGCTGATGATTTTCGTCCGTCTGCAGGAGTTCAATTACCCGGCGGCGGCGGCCATTGCTTCGGTGATCCTGCTTGCCTCGCTGACTCTTCTGTTCCTCCTGCAGGTCGTGCAGGGACGTCTGTTCGCATGGCAACGGCAAGGTCGATGAAAAAGCCCCAAGATTGGCGCCAGTGGGCGCTGGTAATCCTCGGTCTGATGGTGGTGGCGCTGATTCTGCTGGTGCCGCTGGCGCTGATCTTCACCAAGGCGCTGGCTGGTGGGCTTGACCTGCTGTGGAGCAACCTCGGCGAGGACTACATGCTCCACGCCATCGGGTTGACCCTGCTGGTGGCCGCCATCACCGTGCCGCTGAACCTGTGCTTCGGCATTTGCCTGGCCTGGTGCGTGACGCACTACGATTTTCGCGGGCGCAAACTGCTGACCACGCTGGTCGACATTCCCTATGCGGTATCGCCGGTGGTCGCCGGCCTCTGTTATCTGGTGGTCTACGGCCTGGAGAGCTTCATCGGCCGCTGGTTCTACGATAACGGCATGCAGTTGATGTTCGCCTGGCCGGGCATCGTCATGGTCACCGTATTCGTCACCGCGCCCTATGTGGCGCGCATTCTGATTCCGGTGATGCAGGCCCAGGGCCAGGACGAAGAAGCCGCTGCCATGTGCCTGGGTGCCAGCGGCTGGCAGATCTTCCGTCGCATCAGTCTGCCGAAGATCAAATGGGCGCTGCTCTACGGTGTGGTGGTGACCAATGCCCGCGCGGTGGGCGAGTTCGGTGCGGTGTCGGTGGTGTCCGGCACCATCATCAACCAGACCCTGACCCTGCCGCTGCTGGTCGACCAGCTCAACAACGATTACAAGCCCGCGGCGGCCTTCACTGCCGCCGGCCTGCTGGCGTGCATGGCGCTGCTCACCCTGTTCCTGAAAACCTTCATGGAGTGGCGTCAGCGCCAGCTGATGCAACGCGCCGAGGCCTGATAAGGGTGAACGCTTATGGTGGATGTGAAGAGTGGCATCCCTAGGGGCTTCATTTCCTATCGCGGCTGAACCCGCTCCTACGGAGCGTGGTGCTGGTGTAGGAGCGGCTTCAGCCGCGATGCTCTTCCGACGCTGCCACCTGCACCTGATTGCGACCACCATGCTTGGCCGCATACAGCGCCTTGTCGGCGCGCTCGCGCAGTTGCTCGGCTTCACTGTGCACATCGGTGCCGGCGATACCGGCACTCAGGGTGCAGGAGAATTCGCCGCCATCGGCGATGAAGCGCAACTCGGCGAAGCGTTCGCGAATCTCGTCGACGATCTGCTTGGCCTGTTGCGGGGTGCAGTCCGGCAGTACCGCGAGAAACTCCTCGCCGCCATAGCGCCCCAGACTGTCGACCCGACGCAGGCGCTGGCGCAGCAGGTTGGCCAGGGCGCGGATGACGTTGTCGCCGGCGGCGTGACCATGTTCGTCGTTGACCCGTTTGAAGTGATCGATATCCAGCATCACCACACTGGCGCGGTCGCCGCTGCGTAGCGCGCGCTCCAGCTCGATGGCCACCTGCTCCTTGATATCGCCATGCTTGAGCAGGCCGGTGAGGCTGTCGCGCGCCAGGGCGTTGGACAGCAGACGTGCGCGCTGAGCGCGGGAGAACACGGTGGCGACTAGGGCGTTGTCGGAAATCGGCTTGGTGACGAAGTCGTCGCCGGCCTTGATCAGCGCATTCATCTGCTTGCCGATATCGGTTTCCGCCGACAGGTAGATGATCGGGATGCGCAGCCAGTCGTCGTTGCAACGGATGATCTGCGCCAGCTCAGGGCCGGTACAGTCCGGCATGTTGACGTCGAGCAGCACCACCTCGGGATTGAAGTCGCGCAGATGCTCGAAGATCTGCGCCGGGTCCTGAAGGATTTCCACCAGCATGCCGGCGTCGCGCAGCACCAGGCTGTAGCGGCTGGCCAGATCGCGGTCGTCGTCGACGATCAGCACTCGGTAGGGCTCGCCGCTCTGCTGAGCGAAGCAGCGTTCCAGGCGGCTTTCCAGCTGCGGAATGTCCACCGGCTTGGCGAAGAAACCCAATGCACCGGCCCGCACCGCCTGCAACTGGGTGGCGAAGTCATCCTGGTGAGTCAGCACCAGCAGCGGCAGTGGCACCTCCAGGCGCTGCTGCAGGCCTGCGGCATAGTCCAGGCCGCTGCAGTCTTCGCTGGCCAGATTGACGTCGACGATCAGCGCGTCCGGTATCTGCTGCTCCAGGGCCGCATCGAGACCGGCGATGGAATTGAAGTGCTCGGCCTGATAGCCGAAGTTGTTCAGGGTCAGGCGCATGTTTTCGCCTACGGCTATTTCATTCTCGAGGATGTAGATGAGCCGGGACTCGGTGTCTCCACGTAGCGCCTGTGGTATCTGCTGCTGCACTGCGCCGGGTGCCGCGTTGCTGGAGGTCTGGTTGCCCAGGCGTTGCAGCGCCGCGATGAATTCGCCGAGTTCGTGCTGCAGGCGTTGCTGATGTTCCAGCCAGCGCTCGGCCTGTTGTTCCAGCTCCCGCGCTTGCTGGCCAAGCTGGTCGAAACCGAAGGTGCCGGCACTGCCGGCCAGGCGATGCAGCTGGTCGCGTAGCGCCTGCAACAGGTGCCTGCGCTGCTCGTCGCCGGCCTCGAGCAGTTGCTCGCTCTGCTGCGTCAGTTGCGGAAGCTCCTGGTGCAGGCGTTCGGCGAATTGCTGGCCGAGCTGCTGCAGGCGCTCCTGCAGGGTCTGAGGAATGGCGTTGCCGTCGTGTTTATCCATGGCGTCGGCTCCAGATCTGCCGGATCTGGGCGGCAAGCTGCATGGGATCGAAGGGTTTCACGATCACGTCGAGCGCGCCCAGGCTGCGGTAATGGGCCACTTCACCGGGCTGGACCTTGGCCGTCATGAAGGCTACTGGCACCTCACCGATATCCACCAGTTCGCGCAGCCTCTCCAGCGTTTGCGGGCCGTCCATGCCTGGCATTATCACGTCGAGCAGGATGAAGTCGGGCGCGAAGCCTTGTACCTGATCGAGCGCTTCCTGGCCGCTGGCGCAGCTCAGCACCTGGAAGCCGCCAACGGCTTCCAGAGCGACCTTGGCCACGGCCTGGATCGAGGGGTCGTCCTCGACGTGAAGGATGCGCTTGAGCTCAGTCATGGCGGGTCTCCTTGGCGGGTAACAGGCGGTTGAGCATGTGCAGGAAGTGTTGTCCATCATTGCGTGATTTGGCCAGTGCCGCGCTCACCCCGGCCAATTCATGGCCATCCATCTCGCTGGCCGAGAGCACGGCCACCGGTAGCCCTGGCAGCTGGTTCTGCAGTTCATCGAGCAGCTCCAGGCCGTTGCCGTCGGGCAGACCGAGATCGAGCAGAACCAGGTCGAAAGGCTGCTCGGCGAGCAGGCGACGCGCTTCGGCGAGGCTGTCGGCGGGAACGAACTCGGCCAGCTCGCGGCCCTGTTCGGCGACCACCATACGCAGATCGTGATCGTCTTCCACGTGTAGCACGCGTGGGCTCTGCGGCAGATTCTGCAAGGCCTGAGCAAGGCTGGCGAGCAAGCGCTGCGGGTCGATCGGCTTGCTCAGCCAGTCCAGCGCGGGCACGCCGTCCAGTGCCAGGCGGCCCTCTTCACAGGCGGCCGATACCACCAGAATCGGCAGCTCGCGATAGCGCGCGTCGGCGCGCAGTTCTTGTACCAGTTGCATGCCGTCGCCGTCCGGCAGGCGCAGATCGAGGCTGATGGCGGCGGGTATTTCCTCACGCAGACGGGCGCGTGCTTCGCCCAGGCTGTGAGCCAGACGCACGCGATAACCGGCATTTTCCAGCAACTGGCGCAGCAGGTTGGCGATGTCCGGTTCGTCCTCGACCACCAGCAGGCTGCGCCGGCCGTCGCTGGCCGCGGGCAGGGCGGCTTCGGCCAGCGTGGGCAGCTCGAACCAGAAGCAGGCGCCCTGGCCCTCTACCGAGTCGAAGCCGATCTGCCCGCCCATGCGTTCGATCAACTCCTTGCTGATCGCCAGGCCCAGGCCGGTGCCGCCCTTGCTGCGGCTGTCGCTGGCGTCGGCCTGGGAGAACTTGCTGAAGATGCGCTGGCGAAATTCGGCGGCGATGCCTGGGCCCTGGTCGCTGACCTCGACGCGCACGCGAGCGCCACGACCTTCGGCGCGCAGGCATACTTCGGCGCCGGGCGGCGAGTACTTCACGGCGTTGGAGATGAAGTTGGCCAGCACCTGCTGCAGACGCATGGCATCGACCCGTACGCGGGCCGCTACGCAGTCGAGCAGGCGCAGCTTGACCTGGTGGCGGTCGGCGTAGGCCTGGTTGCTGTCCAGCGCCTCTTGGAGCTGGGCGGCAAGTGCGCAGGGTTGCAGGTCGAACTGCATCTTGCCGGCTTCCAGTTTGTCCATGTCCAGCAGATCGTTGATCAGGTGGCTGAGACGCTGGCTGTTGGCTTGGGCGATGCCCAGCATGGTGCGCATGCTTTCCGGTACCGTGCCCAGTGCGCCGCCATTGATCAGGCCCAGCGAGCCGGCGATGGCGGTCAGCGGTGTGCGCAGCTCGTGGCTGACGGTGGAGACGAACTCGCTCTTGAGGCGCTCGATACGCTTGGCCTCGCTCTGGTCCATGGTGGTGCCGGTGATGCGCAGCGGGTAGCCGTTGTCGTCGCGCTGGATGTAGCCGCGCAGCAGCACCGGCAGGTCGCTGCCGTCGACACGCAGCAGGCGACAGTCGATGGTGAAGTTGCTGGCGCCTGTGGACAGCGCATGTTTCAGACGAGCGCGCGTTGCGGGCAGATCGTCCGGGTGCACCAGGTTTTCCCAGGCCCAGGGGTCATCGGCAAAACCCGGCGGGCCCTGTTCCGGATAGCCGAGCATCTGCCAGCCGTGGGCCGAGGCGAAGAAGCTGCCGGCCTTGACCTCGATATCCCACCAACCGTCATTGCCGCCCTTGAGTGCCAGTGCCAGGCGCTCTTCGCTGCGGTGCAGCTGTTCGGTGATGCGCTCGGCCAACTGCTGTATCTGCTCGCGGCGCAGGCTCAGGCTGCTGATCAGGAAGAACAGCAGCAGGCTGATGCAGACGCCCAATGCCAGCAGTGAGCCTTCGCCGCGATGGGCGGCATCGAGAAAGCCTGGGGCGTAGTGAAAGTTCAGGTACCAGCGCTGGCCGAACAGTTCCAGCTCTCGCAGGGTGTCGGCAGGCGTATCGATGGCGTTGCCAGCGCTGCTGTAAAGCAGGTCGGCGGCAGCCGTATCGGGGCCGGCATAGAGCTCGAACTCCAGGTCGCGTTGGCGTGCACCGAGGATGCCGTGCATCAGGTCGTGCGCACGGTAGGGGCTGTAGGCAAAGCCACGCAGCGCGGCCAGGCGCTGCTCGGGAGTGTCCAGCGGTTGGCCGTGCCGGTACACCGGGGTGTACAGCAGCAAACCCGGTTGGACCTTGCCGTGGGTTTCCTGCACCAGCGTGACACGGCCGGACAGCCGGCTCTGGCCGCTGCGTGCGGCGTTCAGCATGGCGGCCTGGCGCACGGGTTCGGACAGCATGTCGAAGCCGAAGGCGACCAGATTACGTCCGGCGAAAGGCTCGATATAGCGAATGGCGCTGTACAGCGTACGCTTGCCAAGCGGGCGCACGCGGAAGTTGGGGTAGCCCTCGGCACGCATTTCGGTTTCGAAGGCGTGCAGCTGTTCGGCGGGCAATACCTGGCTGAACCCCAGGCCCTGGATACCTGGGTAGCGTTCTTCCAGGTTCAGGCGACGCGCGTAGGTGCGCCAGTCGTCGCGACTGACCTCTTTATTGGCATCGAGCAGGGCGGCGGCGCCGAGCAGGATGCTTTCCTGGTTATGCATGCGCTGGATGATGGCCTCGCTGATTTCGTCGGCAAGGAGCTCGAGCTGGCGTGAGGCGGACGCGCTCTGGCTCTGGCGCAAGCTGTCCCAGGCCAGCAGCGTCGTGCCGAGCGCCAGCGCCAGCACGCCCCAGGCCAGCAGATTGTTGCGGCTGAACAGCTGCCCGAGCAGTTGCAGGCGCAGCGTGATGTTGTCGTTCATGGCTGCACCCCGACTTGCGGCAGGTCCAGCCAGAAGGTGCTGCCTTGCCCCTCCACGGAGTCGAAGCCGATACGGCCACCCATGTGTTCGATGATCTCCTTGCTGATCGCCAGGCCCAGGCCTGTGCCACCCTGGCGGCGGGTGTCGCCGGCATCGGCCTGAGCGAATTTGCTGAAGATGCGCGGCTTGAAGTCTTGCGCGATGCCCTGGCCCTGGTCACGCACGCTGATGCGTACCCAGCCGTCCGTGGGCACGGCTGATAGCTCCACGCTCTGTCCGGCGGCAGAAAACTTGGCGGCATTGGCCAGCAGGTTGGCCAGCACCTGCTCCAGGCGCTGGGCATCGGCACATACCTGGCAATCGATGCCCGGCAGTAGCAGCAGTTGCACCCGGTGGTGCTCGGCATAGGGCTGGTTGCTGCGCAGCGCCTGCTCCAGCAGCGGGCGCAGGGCCAACGGCTGCAGATCGAAGCGCATCTTGCCGGCGACCAGCTTGTCGATGTCCAGCAGGTCGTCGATCAGCTTGCGCAGGCGCTGGCTGTTGCTCTGGGCGATTTCCAGCATCTGCTGCATCTGCTCCGGCACCGCGCCAAGGGCGCCGCCGTTGATCAGACCGAGTGAGCCGGCGATGGCGGTCAGCGGCGTGCGCAGCTCATGGCTGACGGTGGAGACGAACTCGTTCTGCAATTGCTCGCCGCGCTTGCGTTCGCTGATGTCGCTGATGAAGCCGTGCCAGAGCGTTTCGCCGCCGGGCAGGCGCTGCGGTGCGGCACGCCCCTCGACCCAGAGCGGACCGTGCAGTGGATGCAGGACGCGGTATTCCTGATGCCAGGTGCTCAGGTTCGCGGCCGAGCGGGCGATGGCGGCGTGCACCTGTGGCGCGTCATCCGGATGCAGGCGGGCGTGGAGTGGGCCGGCATCCTCGCTGACTTCTTCTGGCGTGCAGCCGTAAACGTCGCGGATTCCGGCGCTGGCATAGGGGAAGCAACTGCTGCCATCGGCGCGCAGCAGATACTGGTAGACCATGCCCGGCAGCTGTGCGGCGATGCGCTGCAGGCGCAGGCGCGCCTCTTCGCGCTGGCTGAGATCGTTGGCCACCAGCAGGTAGCCTTGGAGCGGCTGGCCTTCGGCGCGGATCGGCGAGAGATTCAGGCGCACCGGCAGATGCTGTCCGCTGCGTGCGCGCAGTTGCCCCTCGGTGCTCTGCGGCCCGCTGCTGCAGGCGGTGCACAGGCGTTCGTACTGGCCTGGTTCGAGCAGTAGCTGCGGCAGGTACTTATCCTCCAGCTCAGCGGGCGAATAGCCCAGCAGCTGCTGCGCTTCATGGTTGCTGCGCAGTACACGGCCCTGTGGGTCAAGCACCAGCACTGCACTACCGGCGTTGTCCAGCATGGCCTGGTGCATGGCGCTCTGTTCGGCCTGGCGGCGCGCCTGCAGGCGCAGCTCGAACAACTCCCCGGTCAGCTGTGCCAAGTGCTGCAACTGAGCACGCTGGTGGCTGTCGAGGTGGCGCGGCTGGCGGTCGATCACGCACAGGGTGCCGAGCGCCAGGCCCCGGCCGTCGTGCAGCGGCATGCCGGCGTAAAAGCGGATATGCGGGTCGGAAGTGACCAGCGGGTTGTCGCGAAAACGCGCGTCATCCAGGGCATTGTCCACTTCCAGGGGCGCGTCGGCGGCCACCGCATGGGCGCAGAAGGCCAGCTCGCGCGCGGTTTGCTCGGCATCCAGGCCAACCTGGCTCTTGAACCACTGGCGTTGGGCATCGACCAGCGAAATCAGGGCGATAGGGGTGTCGCAGATCTGCGCAGCCAGCGCGGTGATGTGGTCGAACATCGCTTCGGCCGGGCTGTCGAGCAGTTCCAGGGCGCGCAGGGCGGCCAGGCGCTCCTGCTCGTTGGCGGGGATCGGGGCTTGGCTCATGACGCGCTCCCTGTGATCGGTAGTTCGAACCAGAAGCTAGCACCTTGGCCTGGGGAAGAGTCGAAGCCGATATGGCCGCCCATGCGTTCGATGATTTCCTTGCAGATGGCCAGCCCCAGCCCGGTGCCGCCCTGTTGCCGGGTGTCACCGGAGTCGGCCTGGGAGAACTTGCTGAAGATGCGCGGTTTGAAGGCTTCCGGTATGCCGGGGCCGCTGTCCGCTACGCTGACGCGCAAGACCTCGCCGCACTGCTGCAGGCGCACCTCGACGCTGGCGCCCGCTGGCGAGAACTTGGCGGCGTTGGACAGCAGGTTGGCCATCACCTGGGCCAGGCGCTGAGCGTCGACCCGCACCTGGGCGTCGCCCTCGACCTGCAGGCGCAATTCGACCTGATGCTGCTCGGCATAGGGGTGGTTGTGCAGCAGCGCCTGTTCCAGCAGTGGCTGCAGTGCGCGTGTCTGCAGGTCGAAATGCATCTTGCCGGCCACCAGCTTGTCCATGTCCAGCAGGTCGTTGATCAGGGCGCTGAGACGCTGGCTGTTGCTGTGGGCGATGCTCAGCATCTGGCGCATGCTTTCCGGTACGGTGCCGAGGGCGCCGCCATTGATCAGGCCGAGCGAACCGGCGATGGCGGTGAGCGGGGTGCGCAGTTCGTGGCTGACGGTGGAGACGAATTCGTTCTTCATCTGTTCGGTGCGCTTGCGCTCGGCGATGTCGCGGATCACCGCGATAAAGCGGCGCTGCCCCTGGTGGCTGATCTGTGACATCGCCAGCTCCATGGGGAAGCATTCACCATCCTGACGCAGGCCTTCCATTTCGCCGATCTGGTTGATGGCGCAGCCTTGCCGCAGTAAGTCGCCCGCCAGGTGCGGAACCAGTTGGGTGATGCTCTGACCGGCGACCTCGGGCTGGCGATAGCCGAATATCGCTTCGGCCGCATGGTTGAAGGTTTCGATGCGGCCCTGCTCATCGATGGTGACGATGGCGTCGACCACGTTGTCGAGCAAGGTACTGAGGTAATGTTCGCGCTCGCGCACCGCGCGCTCGGCAGCGACACGATCACTGAAATCCTGAATCTGCGAGACGAAATGCACGGGCCGCCCCTCGCCGTCACGCACCAGCGACACGCTGAGCAACACCCACAGCGTGCGCCCTTGCTTGTCCAGGTAGCGTTTCTCCATCTGATAGGCGTTGATCCGCCCAGCCAGCAGATCGGCGACGTTCTGCCGATCGGCATCGAGATCGTCCGGATGGGTGACCTGCTGGTAGGTAGAGGTCAGCAGCTCTTCGCGGTCATAGCCGAGCATGCGGCACAGCTCGTCGTTGACCTCCAGCCAGCGGCCGTCCGGGCTGATCAGTGCCATGCCCTGTGGCGCGGTATTGAAGGCATTGAGAAAACGCTGTTGGCTCAGGCGCAGTTCGTCCTCCATGGCCTGGCGTTCGCTGATGTCCCAGATGAAACCGTCGACCCACAACAGCCTGCCGTGGCTGTCGTATTCGCCACGGCCTTTCTCCCGCACCCAGACGTTATGGCCATCGGCATGGCGCAGGCGGTAGGTGAGCTCGAACCTTTCCTGACGCGCGATGGCCTCGCCGATGCGGTAGGTGATGGCCAGGTCGTCGGGATGCACGATGCTGGAAAAGCTGCGTACCTGGTTGTCGATGAAGTCGCTGGCCGGGTAACCGCTGAGGTTGGCAATTTCATCGCTGATGTAGCGCATGCTCCAGTCGGCGTCGTTGGCGCAGCGATACACCACGCCAGGCAGGTTGGCCACCAGGCCGCGGAAGCGGCTCTCGCTCTTCTGCAACGCGCGGGTGGCCTGTTGCAATTCGCTGATATCGCTGGCGATGCCGAGAAAACCGGTGATCTGGCTACTCTCGTCGAACATGGCGCTGACGGTGAGGTTGACCTGGCGCAGGCTGCCGTCCTTGTGGCGATAGGTCCACTGGCGGGTTTCCGGGTCGCCGCCGCGGGCGTTATGTACTAGGACTTCGAAGCTCTCCAGCGGGTGCCCGGCGACCTCGCTGAGCTCGGCGGCGCGGGTCTGGATTTCGTCCGCGAGATGAAACATCGCCGGAGTCTGAAGTCCGATCATCTCCTCGGTGCTATAGCCGAGCAGGCGTTCGGCGCCGGAATTGAACAGGCTGATGATGCCTTGCGTGTCGGTGGCGATGATCGATACCCCGGTGGCCGAGTCCAGCACCGCTTGCAGATAGGCGCGTGCCGCGCGCACGGCGCGCTCCTGCTGCTGGCGTTCCAGAATGGCGCCGACCCAGCGGGCGAACAAGCCGAGGAAGTCGCGGTCGGCGTCATCGAATGGCTGCCTGCGTCGCTCGGGGTTGGCGAAGGCCAGGGTGCCGAATGGCTTGCCGCCCACGCGCACGGCGGTGCCGATATAGCTTTCCAGGGCGAACTGGCGATAACAGGGGTGGTGCCTGTGCGGCGAGTCGGCCATATGGGTGATGGCCAGCGCATCGTTATGCTGCAAGGCCAGGCTGCAGTAGGTGTCGCCCAGTTCGAACAGCTGGCCGTCGCTGAGGGCGTCGTCGGGAGATACCTGTACCAGCACCTGGTACTGCTCGCCCTGGATACGGCTGATGATGCCCAGCGGCATGCCGAAATGCTCGGCGCCCAGGCGCAGCGCCTGGCGCAGTTGCTCGGTGCGGCTCAGGCTGGGCAGCGCAGCGATCTCATTGAGCGCGCGCAACGCCGCCTGCTGGCGCTGCATCAGGCGCTGCGTGCTGCGCCGGGTGCTGCGTAGCAGAACCAGCAGCAGGGCCTCGGCGCCGCACCAGGCGAGCAGCCACTTGACTACCAGCCAGCGCTTGTCGCTGCGGTGCAGATTGAACTGATCGCTGACGTCGTGCCAGATCAGTGCGACCGCCAGTGGCTCTGCGCTGGGGTCGTGACGTTGCCGGTAGCTACTCAGTGCCACCTGATTGACCAGATAATGACGTTCGCTGTCGTCCAGCAGGCGCACGCTATCGCCCTCGCTCGGGGCGGGCAGTCGCTGTTGCTGTTGCCAGGCCAGGACCTGGGGCCGCGAATGATCCATCAACTGCCAGCGCTGGGTATCGCCAGCCAGGCCGCGTAGTTCTTCACCGCTGTCCGAACTCAGCAGCAAGTCGTCGCGCAGCAGCAGTGCCACACCGCTGTCGAACTCGCGGTCCAGCTGGGCAAGATCCTCGAGCACGCCCATTGCCACTTCGATGGCGCCGACCTGTTGGGGCCCGTTGTTGCTCTCGGCCAGCAACGGGGCAATGGCGCGCATGCCGACGCTGCCGCGGGTCAGGCCCAGACCGGCCTGGCTTCTGGCGCTGCGCAGCGCTTCCAGCACCATCGGGCGCCAGCCAATCTGCAGGTCGCCAAAGTGCTCGGGTTCGTGCACGCGCAGCAGCACCTTCACGTCTGGCGCCAGGTGCACGTACAGCCGAAACGGCTGGTGCGCCTGCAGGTTGCGCCAGCGCGGCGCCAGGCGGGTGTAGAGCTGACTGCGGATGTTGGCCAGGCTTTGCAGATCGCTCGACGGCAGGGCGTGAGCCTGGCGCACCAGCTCCGTCACCCAGGCATCGGCAGCGATGGTTTCCGCCAGCAGCTGCGCGCGTTCCTGCAGCCCATGCTGGGTGCTGTTCAGGGCCATGCGCTGGATGTCTGCCTGTTTGCTGATCTGTAGTTGCCAGAGCGCTTCGCGCTCGTTCAGCGCCTGGCGCCCGAGAAAGGCGAAGAACAGCGCCAGGCACAGGCTGCCACCGATGACTATCCAGCGGCCGGCGTCCCGGCGGCCGGCGTCGCGGCCACTGGCGTCGCGGCCACTGGCATTGAATTGACCGAACCAGCGATTACCCAGCCTCGGTTTACTCATTCGTCGCGCCTCAGCTCAGCCCGGCCAGGCGGCGCAGGCGCTGTACTTCCTGACTATCGGCGCTCTGCAGTTCGACGCTGGCAAGGCGCATGAGAATCGGCTCACGGCGCGCATTGCCGGGAGCCAGGCCGTAACAGGCGCCGATCAGTTCACGCAGCCCGATGGGTAAACGCCAATCTGCCTTGAGGCGGCTGGCCAGGTCGCCGCTGTATTGGCGCAGCGCTTGTTGCACTTGTTCCTCGCTCAACGGCAGACCGCGGTTGCGCCAGATCTGTGCCTGCTGCAGTACGGCCAGCTCGCCCATGCGTTGTAGCAGGGCGGCGCTGTGCAGGGGTGTCGGGTCCAGCTGGCAGGCTTTGGCCAGTGCATCGACCTTGTGCCGCAGGTTCAACTGCGCCTGCAGCAGGTTCTGGCCCAGGGTTCTCAGGTCGGCGTCCTGCAAGCTGGCTGCCGGGCGTAGCGCCAGGCCCTGAATCAGGTTCAGCGCGGTGGCTGCGCCCAGTCGGCGCACGGCATCGGGCAGGCTGGCGCAGGGCTGTCCCGTGCTGTTGTAGAGGCTGCTGTTGGCCGCAGCGATCAGCCGCGCCTGCACGGCTGGGTCCTGCTGCCAGTGTTCGCCGAGTTGCTCCAGGGTGCTGGGTGCTGCCGTGGTGTCGCGCAGTTGCTGAAAGAGTTCGTCGCGCAATGGCAGATCGATCTCCTCGTCGGGCAAGGCAGCGAGATGGTGAAGAAAGTCCTCGTCGTTGGCTGCCGCCACGTGAGGCTCATCATCGTCGGGTAACAGGCTGCGTAGGCAGTCCAGCACCTTGGGCACCTGGAAGGGTTTGCTGATAAAGGCGTTGATGCCCAGGGCGCGCACCTCGAGCACGCTATTGCGATCGGCGCGCGCGGTGATCATCACCAGCGCCACGTCACGGTCCTGGCTGCGTACCGCCTGCAATAGAAGAGTGCCGCTGCCGTCCGGCAGGTTCCAGTCGGCGATCACCAGTTGCGCCGGTTCGCGCTGCCAGGCCGAGATGGCGTCTGCCACGCGCACTTGGCAGTCGACGCGAGCGCCGGGGCGCAGGCTCAGTACGATCTGCTTGAGCAGATCGGCGATCCAGGGATCGTCTTCGAGAATCAGCACGCGCATGTTCAGCTCCTGGTGCTGGACTGGCTATCCTTCGCTTCGCTCAGCGTAGTGGTGTCGACGGCTCTGGCTACAGGTTGCGGACGGCCGAAGTGGTAGCCCTGGCCGTAGTTGCAGCCTAGCTCGCGCAGGAAGGCGGCTTGAGCGGGTTGTTCGATACCTTCGGCGAGAACCTTGAGGCCCAGGCTCTTACCCAGGGCGATCACAGCGCGGGCGATGGCGGCATCCTCCGGGTCGTCAGGCAGGCCGCGCACGAAGCTCTGGTCGAGCTTGAGCTTGTCCACTGGCAGACGCTTGAGGCGCGCCAGGGAGCTGTAGCCAGTGCCGAAGTCGTCAATGGCCAGGCGCACGCCCAGGGCGCGCAGGCTGATGAGCAGTTTCTGCGCTGCATCCGGGTCTTCCATGATGGCGCTCTCGGTGACTTCCAGCTCCAGCTGCTCGGGCGGCAGGCCTGTTTCTGCCAGTACCTGCGCCACTTTCATATCGAGTTCACCGCGGCTGAACAGGCGGCTGGAGACGTTCACCGCGACGAAACTCAGCCCACAACCCTCGGCGTTCCAGCGCACCATCTGGCGGCAGGCCTGCTCCAGTACCCAGGTATCGATGGCGCCGATCATGCCGTTGTCCTCGGCAATCGGGATGAATTCGCCAGGAGCGATCAGCCCGCGTTGCGGGTGCTGCCAGCGCACCAGTGCCTCCATGCCTACCCGGCTACCGTCACCCAGGTCATGCAACGGCTGGTAGTAAACGCGCAGCTCGTCATTGTCCAGGGCATGGCGCAGGCTGCTGGCCAGTTCCACGCGCTGACGGGCGTAGTCGGTCAGCTCCTGCACATAGAAGGCATAGCCTTCGCGGCCGCTGCTCTTGGCTTTGAACAGCGCCGAGTCGGCGTTACGCAGGATCTGCTCGACGCTATCGGCATCTTCGGGGAACAGGCTGATGCCGATGCTGGCGCCAATGTAGAGCTCGTGACCGTCGAGGCGAAAGAACGTTTCCAGGCTGCGCAGCAGACGCTGTGCAAGCTCGGCTGCCTGAGCGGCGTCGGCGCAATTTTCGCTGAGCAGGCCGAACTCGTCGCCGCCCAGCCGGGCCAGCGTGCAGCCACTGGGCAAATCCTGCTGCAGGCGTTCACCGACGCCCTTGAGCAGCAGGTCGCCGACGTTGTGGCCGAGGCTTTCGTTGATGTGCTTGAAATGGTCCAGGTCGATCAGCAGCACTGCGCCGCGTAGTTCCTCGATCTTGCTGCGCTCCAGTGCATGGGCGACGCGTTCGGTGAACAGCAGGCGATTGGGCAGGTTGCTCAGCGGATCGTGGTGGGCCAGATAATCCAGCTCACGCTGCGAACGCTTGAGCGCCGTGATGTCGGAGAACACCGCCACGTAATGGCTGACGCGCCCCTGCTCGTCGTGGATGACGCGGATGCATTGCCACTGCGGGTAGATTTCGCCGCTCTTGCGCCGGTTCCACACTTCACCGCTCCAGGCGCCACGGTTCTGCAGGGCGTGCCACAGGCTCTGGTAGAAGGCGGTGTCGTGGCGGCCGGATTTGAGCAGGTTGGGGTGCTGGCCGAGGATTTCCTCGCTGCTGTAACCGGTGATGCGGCTGAAGGCAGGGTTGACGTGCACGATGCTTTGTTCGGCATCGGTAACCAGTACCCCTTCCTGGGTGGCATCGAACACCGCTGCGGCCTGGCGCAGGCTGTCGTCGATGGCGCGTTGCTGGGTGATGTCGCTGGCTATGCCGATGAAGCGCTGCGGTTGGCCGTTTTCGTCACGCAGCAGGCGGCCGCGCGAGTGAATCCAGCGATAGCTGCCATCGGCATGGCGCAGGCGGTAGAGGTTCTCGTAGGGCTGTTCACTCAACTCGGCATTGAGTGCATGCAGCGCGCGCTCCACGTCATCCGGATGCAGGCGCGCGGCCCAGTCTTCGCGGGTATCGCCCAGGGTTTGCGGAGTGAGGCCGAGGAGCCTGGCGTAGCCCTCGGAGAAGAATACCTTGCGTCTGGACACGTCCCAGTCCCACAGGCCATCGCGTGTGGCATCCAGCGCCAGGCGCAGACGCTCCTCGTTACTGGCCAGTTCCAGGCGTGCGCGGCGGTACTGCAGGGCATGGCGGTGCAGCACCAAGTAGAGCAGCGAACTGGTGAGCGCGACGAAGAACAGGCCCTTGAGGGATTGCACGCGCTCCTGCTGCGTCACGGACAGGCCCAGGGCGGTCAACAGATGGTCGCTGAGAAGAATCCACAGAGCGGCGAGCAGGAGGTAGCCCAGGGTCAGACGCAAGGCGGCGATGTCGATACGCATGGGCAAGCGGCAGCGCTCCCTGTAAATGCTGGCCAGTATAGATGCTTCACTGCTGAAACATTCTCATCTAAAAGACCAACTGGTTTTCTGGCATGGGTCAGGGATAATGTGATCAGGTTCGTCCTTGTAGGACAAGCCGCGTTCCCCCTTCAAGAGGCAACAGCGCCCATGTGGTACAACGGTTTACTCGACCTATCGGTCTGGCAGCTGGTGGCTGCGACCTTGCTGATGACACACGTGACCATCGTCAGCGTGACTGTCTATCTGCACCGCTACTCTGCGCACCGTGCACTGGAACTGCACCCCGCGCTCAAGCATTTCTTCCGTTTCTGGCTGTGGTTGACCACGGGTCAGAACACTCGCGAGTGGACCGCGATTCACCGCAAGCATCACGCCAAGTGCGAAACCGTCGATGACCCGCATAGTCCGGTCATCAAAGGTCTGGGCACCGTGCTGCGCAAAGGTGCCGAACTCTATCAGGAAGAGGCGAAGAACCAGGAAACCCTGCGTATCTATGGCAAGAACTGCCCGGATGACTGGATCGAGCGCAATGTCTACAGCCGCTATCCGATTGGCGGCGTGACGTTGATGGCGATCATCGACCTGGCGCTGTTCGGCGTACTTGGCATGACCGTCTGGGCAATCCAGATGATGTGGATTCCGGTATGGGCCGCAGGCGTCATCAACGGTCTTGGCCACGCTGTCGGCTATCGCAACTTCGAATGCCGCGACGCCGCCACCAACCTGGTGCCCTGGGGCATCCTGATCGGCGGTGAGGAACTGCACAACAACCACCACACCTACCCCAACAGCGCCAAGTTGTCGGTGAAGAAGTGGGAGTTCGATATGGGCTGGGCCTGGATCAAGCTGTTCAGCTTCTTCGGCCTGGCTCAGGTGCAGCGTGTCGCGCCCATCGCCCATCGGGTCGAGGGCAAAGCCAGCCTGGACATGGACACCGCCATGGCCATCCTCAACAACCGTTTCCAGATCATGGCGCAGTACCGCAAGTTGGTGATCGTGCCATTGGTCAAGCAGGAAGTGGCCAAGGCCGACGAGTCCGTTCGTCACCTTTTCCGTCGTGCAAAACGTCTGCTGTCGCGTGAACCGAGCCTGCTGGAAGAGCAGCATCACGCGCACATCGCCGATATGCTGGCGCAGAGTCAGGCTCTCAAGGTGATCTACGAGAAGCGCCTGGCGCTGCAGCAGATCTGGGTCAAGACCAGCAGCAACGGCCACGACATGCTCGAAGCCATGAAACAGTGGGTACACGAGGCCGAGGTCAGCGGTATCCAGTCGCTGCGTGAGTTTGCCGAGCAGCTCAAGACCTACTCGCTGCGACCATCCAGCGCGACTGCCTGACCGCCGCTCGTTACAAGCAAAGGCCCGCCGAACTGGCGGGCCTTTGTGTATGTCCAACAGCTCGCACTATGCTCATTTCAATGCGAGGCGAAGGACGGATGGCCGCTGTAATGGACGATCAAGGCAACGCTGTTTCCGAGTTGGAAGAACTGACCTTGGCTCTACTGCACAGCCGTGCTGAAGTAGAGCGCCTGGGTGCGCGCGAACAACTGTTCAGTAGCCTGCTTGGTAGCGTCAATGCCGTGCTCTGGGCCTTCGACTGGAACGAGCAGCGGATGATCTATGTCAGCCCTGCCTATGAGCGCATCTTCGGTCGTTCCGCCGCGCTGCTTTTGGCCGACTATGGTGAGTGGCGCAACAGCATCTATCCGGACGATATCGACTACGCCGCCGAGAGCCTGGCCAAGGTGCTGGAAACCGGCGCGGTGGAGTCTCGCGAGTACCGCATCATTCGCGCTGATGGCCAATTGCGCTGGCTCAGCGACAAGTGTTTCGTCAGCCCTCGGCTGGGCGCTGAGCCCGGCAGTGTGATCGTCGGTATCGCCGAAGACATCACCGAGAAGAAGCGGCTGGAGGGCGAGCTGCATCGCCTGGCTACCACCGATGTGCTGACTCAGAGCAGCAACCGGCGGCACTTTTTCGAGTGCGCACGTCGCGAGTTCGAACATGCGCGCAAGTTCGGCAGTCCGCTGGCCTTCCTGTTGCTCGATCTCGATGACTTCAAGAAGATCAATGACCAGTACGGCCACCAGATCGGCGATGAAGTGTTGCGACGCCTGGCACATTGCGGCAGCAATGCCCTGAGGCGCGGCGATCTGTTCGGACGTATCGGTGGTGAGGAGTTCGCGGCGCTGTTCCCGGGCTGTGAGCAGGATGTGGCTTTGCAGGTGGCTGAACGACTGCAGCGTGAGGTGCAACGCCTCAGCTTTCGCCATGAGGGCACCAGCTTCGGCATCACCGTCAGTCAGGGGCTGACCAGTCTGCTGGCCACTGATGTAAGCCTCGATGCGCTCTACGCACGTGCCGATGCAGCGATGTACATGGCCAAGCGTCAAGGCAAGAATCAGATCGTCCTGGGCTGAGGGTCTGGCGATTTTCCGCCTGGGAGCAAGTTCTCATAAGCGGAAATTTGCCTATCTTGATTGTCATTACATGGTCACTGTGCTGCAGGAAAAATGTAACCTGTTGTTCTAGAGGCCTCGCAGGCCTGCTATCAGGAACTGGCGCGTTATCTGCATAGGCTCCGGCAGATGCCGGCCAGGATGTCGGCGCACAATAACAACGACGAGAGAGCATTCACCATGCACCACTCAGCCCGCCTTGTTTCGGCCGCCGCACTGCGTTCGCCGTTGTTCTGTTCTTCCTGAGTTTTTCACGTATCCATTCGAGCCTGGTTCATACCTGTCCCGGCTTGTGGGTGCGTATGCCCCATTCGTGCCGGCCTGCCTCTTCGTGCCGAAGTCTGCGCCGGACGATGCGTCACCTTAAACACACTGGAGAGAAACATAATGAGAAAGACCTCCCTGGCACTGGCCGTAGCCGCCAGCACCCTGGGCCTGAGCCAAGTCGCCTTCGCCGATTTCATCGGTGACAGCAAAGCCAGCCTGACCATGCGCAACTTCTACTTCGACCAGAACACCGTGAACACCACCAACAACAATGGTGAGGCCAGCGAGTGGGGCCAGGGCTTTATTCTCAACTATCAGTCCGGTTTCACTGAAGGCACCGTTGGCTTTGGTGTCGATGCTGTCGGCATGCTGGGCGTGCGTCTGGACGGTGGTGGTCGTGCTACCAAGACTGGTCGTGACCGTACTCCGGGCGCACTGTTCCCGCTGGAAAGCGATGGCAGTGCTGTCGACGAGTTCAGCAAGGGTGGTCTGACCGGTAAGGTTCGTTTCTCCAAGACCGAAGCTCGCGTCGGTACCTTGATGCCGAAACTGCCGATCCTGACCTCCAACGACGGTCGCCTGCTGCCGCAGATGTTCGAAGGCGGCATGATCACTTCCAACGAAATCGACAACCTGACCCTGACCGCTGGTCAGATCGAGCACGCCGTAGGCCGTGCCTCGAGCAACAGCACCGGTCTGGCCGTGGATGGCGGTAGGCAAGCCTCCAACAAGTTCTACTTCGGCGGTGGTGACTGGAAGATCAACAAGGATCTGACTGCGCAGTACTACTACGCCAACCTGGAAGACTACTACAAGCAGCATTTCGCTGGTCTGGGTCATAACCTGGCGCTGGGCGAAGGCAGCCTGAAGACTGATCTGCGTTACTTCCGTACCACTTCTGATGGCAAGAACGGCAGTGCTGCCGGCCGTGCTGGCGGCTACTCCGCCAATACCACCTTCGGTGACGGCACTGGTGAGATCGACAACAACACCTGGAGCGCCGCCTTCACCTACACCCTGCATAGCCACGCGATCATGCTGGGCTATCAGCGCGTTTCCGAGGACAGCAACTTCATCCAGCTGAACCAAGGGAGTCTGGTCAATGACAGCCTGGCCAACGAAGGTGCTGGCGGCTCCAGCGTGTACCTGCTGACCGACCGTCTGGCCCACAGCTTCACCCGTGCCGGTGAGCGCACCACCTTCGGTCAGTATACCTACGATTTTGCAGGCCTCGGTGTACCGGGTCTGAAGGCTTCGGTAGCCTATCTGAAGGGCACCAACGTTCAGCTCTCCAATGGTACTCAGGCAAAAGAATGGGAGCGTGACGTTGCACTTGATTATGTGTTCCAGGACGGCGCCATGAAGGGGCTGGGTCTGGGCTGGCGTTATGGCGTGCTGCGCGGCAATGCTGCAACCGACGTTGACCAGAACCGTCTGATCGTCAGCTACACCCTGCCGCTGATGTAAGGCGAGAGGTTTTCGGGAGGCTTGCTAAGGCCTGATGTTCCGAAAAACTGAACGAAAAATGCCCGCTCCCTTTGGATGCGGGCATTTTTTTTGGGCGACTGGTTACGGCTCAGCGTGGGTTGTCAGCTGGCGCTGCCGAGGTGGCAAGAATGGCGCTGGCCAGTGCCATATCGTCGGCGTCCTGCAGTTGCGGGTTGGCGCTGCGCAGTTGCTGCATTGCCGCTTCCAGATGTGGGCCGCGGATTTCGCCGTTACTGGCGACGAAGCTGCTAGCATCCTCTTCGGCCGCCGCAACCAGCTTGCGATCCTTGAAGGTCAGATAGGTCGAGGCGGTGGTTGCGCCCGAGGAAAGAATATCGCGCAGCAGGCCATCGGCTGCTGCGGTCTGGGCGATCAGGCAGGCACTGAACGCCAGTGCGGCACGGCTCGTTACACGCATGAGGAAACTCCTTAAGGGTGGTTCCTATCCTAAGAGTCGCGTAAGCCGCTGGTGGTTCCTTGCTGGCGATGGCCGGTTGCCAGGCCGATCAGCTGCTGAGCTTGCGCGCCCGCTGCTGATGACGCCACCAAAGCAGCGCCGAAAGCATTGCCAGTGCGCCGAACAGCAGAAACTGCCAGACCCAGGGCAGGTCCGGGAACAGGTAGGTCAGTGCCCCGACGGCGACGGCCACCAGGCCGACCCACAGCAGGTAGCCTCCGGCGCCGAACACCTCGAGAATCAGCAGCAGGGTGGCCAGGGCCAACCAATCCCAGAACGACAAGTTTTGCAGGTAGGTGATCATGGGAAGACGCGGCTACCCATACTCAGACTGTTTGCTGATCGCCCTTCGGTGTACATCGCATAGACTCCATTGCCAGATCAATCAATCTAAGCACAGTCGCCTGGGCTCTGCCGCCGACCCCTTCGCAAGGCGGGCAGATGCCGGGCCATCCGTGGGAGCCAGGGCATGTTTGCGCGTTCGCTGATGGCGTTTTTGCTTACCGCTCTGCTGCTGGCAGGGCAGGGCGCCGTGGCCGATGAGCTGCTGAATGCCCTGCACCGTGCAGCGCCGCAGTTGGAAATACGTGCGTTGCACGGTGCGCTACAGGCGCTGCGGTGTGCCGAGCGTGAAGGTGCGGGTGAAGCCAAGCGGTTGGCGGTGATCGATTACTCGCATTCCTCGCTGGAGCGGCGCCTATGGGTTTTCGATCTGACGCACAGGCGTCTGCTGCAGCGTGAGTTCGTGGCCCATGGTCGCCAGTCCGGCGAGCTGTTCGCCGAGCGCTTTTCCAATCTGCCCGGCAGCCATCAGTCCAGCCTGGGTCTGTTTCGCGGTGCTGAAAGCTACAGCGGCCGGCATGGGCATTCGCTGCGCCTCGATGGCCTGGAGCCGGGCTTCAATGACCAGGCGCGTGCCCGTGCGCTGGTGATCCATGGCGCCGATTACGTGGCGCCGACATGGGCGCAGAGATACGGCCGCATGGGGCGCAGCCTGGGCTGTCCGGCGGTACAGCAGGAGGTGATTCGTGGGCTGGTGGAGCAGCTCAAGGATGGCCAGTACCTGTTCGCCTGGCACCCACTGTTGGTCGACGACCGCTATCTCGACTGCACGAGCATCAGCGTTGCTCGCTCTGTGGAGTGACGCGTAGCACTTCCTCGATGGTGGTCAGCCCGGCCGCGACCTTTTGCGCGCCGGACAGGCGCAGGCTGCGCATGCCGTCCTTGAAGGCGGCGCGGCGCAGGGCGGTAAGGTCGGTGTCGGCGTTGATCAGCGGCTTGATGGCGTCGTTGATCAGCATGATTTCGTAGACCCCGGCGCGGCCGCGATAGCCGGTTTCACGGCATTCCAGGCAGCCGACCGCGTGGTGCGCCTGGGTCGGCAATGGCGAGCTCCAAGGCCGGGTCAGGCCGTTCCAGGTGTCTTCGTCCAGTTGCACGGGTGCCTTGCAGTGCGGGCACAGGGTACGCACCAGACGCTGCGCCATGACGCCGAGGATAGTGGCCTTGAGCAGGTAGTGCGGCACGCCCAGTTCGAGCAGGCGGGTGATGGCGCTGGGCGCGTCGTTGGTGTGCAGGGTGGACAGCACCAGGTGGCCGGTCAGTGCCGCCTGTATCGCCATTTCGGCGGTTTCCAGGTCGCGGATCTCACCGACCATGATGATGTCCGGATCCTGACGCATCAGCGCGCGCACGCCGCTGGCGAAGGTCAGGTCGATGTTGTGCTGCACCTGCATCTGGTTGAAGGCGCCTTCGATCATCTCGATCGGGTCTTCGATGGTGCAGACGTTCACCTCCTCGGTCGCCAGTTGTTTGAGGGTGGTGTAGAGGGTGGTGGTCTTGCCCGAGCCGGTGGGGCCGGTGACCAGAATGATGCCGTTGGGCTGGCTGGTCATGCTGGCCCAGCGGCGCAGGTCGTCAGGAGAGAAGCCAAGCTGATCCGGGCTTTTCAGCAGTACTTCCGGGTCGAAGATACGCATCACCATCTTCTCGCCGAAGGCGGTCGGCAGGGTCGACAGGCGCAATTCCACTTCGCCGCCGTCCGGGGTCTTGGTCTTGACCCGGCCATCCTGTGGCTTGCGTTTCTCGGCGATGTTCATGCGCCCGAGGTTCTTCAGGCGGCTGACCACCGCCATGGTGACCTGGGCAGGGAACTGATAGACGGTATGCAGCACGCCGTCGATGCGAAAACGCACAGTGCCCTGCTCGCGGCGTGGCTCGATGTGGATATCGCTGGCACGTTGCTGGAAGGCGTACTGGAACAGCCAGTCGACGATGTTGACGATGTGCGCATCGTTGGCGTCCGGCTCCTGATCCTGGGCGCCGAGGCTGAGCAATTGCTCGAAGTTGCCGACCCCGCTGATCTTTTGATCGGTGGCATTGGCGCCGCTGACCGAGCGGGCCAGGCGATAGAACTCGGTGGTGAAGCGCTGGATATCGCTGGGGTTGGCCACCACGCGCTTGATCGGGCGCTTGAGTACGTGCACCAGGTTGGCCTCCCAGCTGTGCACCAGCGGCTGGCTGCTGGCGATGGTGACGCTTTCGCTGTCCACTGCCACGGCGAGGATCTTGTGACGCTGGGCGAAGGCGTAGGACATCAACGGGGTGATGGCCGGCACGTCGATCTTCAGTGGATCGATGCGCAGGTAGGGTTGGCCGGCGAAGTCGGCCAGCCAGACGGTAAGGGTTTCCAGGTCGAGCTTCTTGCCCGGGCGCGTCAGGTCGTTGACCTGCTGTGCGGCGAGGAACTCCAGCGGATGTTGGGTGTTGTTCAGTGAGCTGCGGCGAATCGCCAGGCACTGCTCGGCCACGTCCTGCTCGACCCGGCCCTGGGCCACCAGCTCACGCAGCAGGTCGCCAAGGTCCAGTACACGGTCAGGGGCGGTAGCGGTGAAGGCGGACATGCGAGCTCCTCGGGGTCGGCCTGAACAAGGTTAGCAGGCCGTTTTTCAACGGCCTTTCAGCCTGGCTAGGATGCCCGAAAAGCAGCACAAGGGCGAAGGCCCATGCGTGATGAGTCGCCGCTTCAGGCCACCTCCGTGACCAGGCTGTGATCCAGGTGTTGCCAGGTCACCTCCCATACGCAGACCAGGCTGCGCAGTTTCTGCGCCAGCACGCCGGCGCGATGCAGCGACAGGCCAGACAGACGCAGGCTGATATGCAGGTCGTCCTGCAGGCGTTCCATGTGCAAGGCCTCAGGTAATAACTGCAATTGTGCAAACAGCCCCAGCAGGCGGCACATCACGTCGGCTTCGGCGTCGGTGCGCAGCTGGTATTCAACGCAGGCGTCAGGGCGATCCTGCCAGGGATCGCGGCGGTTATGGGCGGACGGAAACGGGGTGGTATCTGGCATGGCGGAAGCTCGGGCAGGTTTTGCTTAAGTTTCCGCCCTAATTCGGCAAAAGTTCTGCCTGGTTTTATGGGTTATTCCAGGTTTCATGGATAAACTTGCCTTGTTAATCGGGTATTGGGGGTTTTTTATGTCCATCGTGCTGGATACTTACGACCAACGCATTCTTGCCCTGCTACAGGAAGATGCTGGTCTCTCCACTGCGGAGATCGCCGAGCGCATCGGTCTGTCGCAGTCGCCGTGCTGGCGCCGTATCCAGCGCCTCAAGGAGGAGGGGGTGATTCGCAAGCAGGTCACCCTGCTCGATCGCAAGCGCATCGGCCTGCACACGCAGGTGTTCGCTCAGGTCAAGCTCAACGCTCATGGGCGTTCCAACCTGACCGAGTTCGCCGAGGCTATGCGCGAGTTTCCCGAGGTGCTGGAGTGCCATGTACTGATGGGCGCGGTGGATTTCATGCTGCGCATCGTCACCCGCGATATCGAGGCGTATGAGCGCTTCTTCTTCGAGAAGCTGTCGCTGGTGCCAGGTATCCAGGAGGTGAACTCCATCGTCGCGCTGTCGGAGATCAAGTCCACCACCAGCTTGCCGCTTGCCTAAGGAAACGCCGAGAAAGCCGTCATGCCCGCGCAGGCGGGTATCCAGAACCTACGAGTCACCTGGGCTCCCGCCTTCGCGGGAGTGACGATAAATGGCTTTTTCAGAACATCCCTAAGGCTTGATCACCACCGGAGGCAACTGCTCGACATTACGCTTGCCAGGCGGCGTGAGGCCCATGGACACATAGATGCTGGTCAACTGATCCACCCCCATGTCGGCGGGGCGTATCCATGTCTCCGGTACGTAGAGCAGGCCGCCACCGACCGGAATCGGCGCGGTGGGAATGAGGATGGCGCAGTAGGCACGGCCTTCCAGTTCCACCGTCTCCGAGCTTGGGCGCAGAGCCAGTACCGCTGCGCCGTCACCACCGAAGAAACACCACACCGGCGCCATGGTGGTGATGTCCGGGTTCTTGCTCTTGTCCAGCAGGCCCACGAAGCGGTCGGCCAGGTTATAGAAGTTGCCGATCAGCGGCGTGCGCCGCAGGGTGCGGTCGAGCAGCCAGGACAGGGGCCGGCGCAGGCCCAGTTGCACGGCCAGGCCCAGTGGGTAGAGGCTGGCCAGCAGCACCAGGCAACCCAGTAGATAGGCCAGGTAACTGTTGCTGGAAAACGGTTGGCCGAGGGCGGCAGACAGCTGGCCGATCAGGGTCGAGGGGCCGACCAGGCGATTGAGCAGGCTGAATATCCAGGCCAGCAATGCCAGAGTCAGAACCAGTGGCAGCAACGACAACAGGCCTGTAAACCAGGTGGTGACGATGGATTTCAGGCTGCGCTTGATCATGTGACGGTTTCCTTGGCGATATCGAGCGTAACTTTACGTGACCACAGGCGCTTGTGTGCACTGCTGTGGAAATGTGCACGCACTCAAATGGCTACAGTAGTTTTCATCAGATTATTTCGCGCAAAAAAAGCCCGGCACAAAGGCCGGGCAGAGTGGGTACATGGAGTACCAAACAGCGTAGGTTTGAACCCTTACATGCCGAGCATGTTCGGCAAGCCGAGCGACACGGCAGGCACGTAGGTAATGATCACCAGGAAGCTGAGCAGCAGCATCAGCCAGGGCATCGCCGCGCGGATCACAGCCGTCAGCGGCATACCCGTCACCGCCGAGGTGACGAACAGGTTCAGCCCCACTGGTGGTGTGATCAGACCGATTTCCATGTTCACCACCATGATGATGCCCAGGTGGATCGGGTCGATGCCCAGTTGCATGGCGATGGGGAAGAGAATCGGTGCCAGGATCAGGATGATCGCCGACGGCTCCATGAAGGCACCGGCGATCAGCAGCACGATGTTCACTACCAGCAGGAACTGCCACGGCTGCAGACCCAGATCCACCACCCAGGCGGTGATCTGCTGCGGGATCTGCTCGGTGGTCAGTACGTGAGCGAAGAGCATGGCGTTGGCAATGATGAACATCAGCATGATGGTCAGCTTGCCGGACTCCAGCAGCACCTTCGGGCACTCGCGGATCTTCAGATCCTTGTACACGAACAGGGCGACGAAGCCGGCATATACCGCCGCCACGGCCGCAGCCTCGGTCGGGGTGAACATGCCGCTGTAGATACCGCCGAGGATGATCACCATCAGCAGCAGGCCCCAGAACGCTTCACGCGCGGCGCGCAGCCACTCGCGGAAGCTGGCGCGTGGCAGGGCTGGCAGCTTCTTGATGCGCGCGACGATGTAGATCGCGATCATCAGCACCAGGCCGAGCATCACGCCCGGAATCACACCGGCCATGAATAGCTTGCCCACCGACTGCTCGGTGGCGGCGGCGTACACCACCATCACGATCGACGGCGGAATCAGGATGCCCAGGGTACCGGCGTTACACACGATGCCGGCGCCGAAGGCCTGCGGGTAACCGGAACGCACCATGCCGGCGATGGCGATGGAGCCGACTGCGGCCACGGTCGCCGGCGACGAGCCGGACAGGGCGGCGAACAGCATGCACGCCAGTACCGCACCGATGGCCAGACCGCCACGGATGTGGCCGACGCAGGCGTTGGCGAAGTCGATCAGGCGCTTGGCCACGCCGCCGGTGGTCATGAAGGCACCGGACAGCAGGAAGAACGGAATGGCCAGCAGGGTGTAGTGTTCGGAGGTCTCGAACAGCTTGATCGCCAGCGAGCGCACCGAGTCCGGGCTGAACAGCATGATGGTGATCGAACCGGCCAGGCCGAGCGAGGCTGCAATCGGCACGCCGATGAACATCAGCAAAAACAGCAGCAGGAAGAGGAACAGAACGGTCATTGCTTGGGCTCCTCATGCTCATTGATTTTCAGGGCGTCAGCGGCTTCATCCGCCAGACCGAGGCCGGTCTGCTGGTCACGCAGAATGCGCACGAGGATTTCCAGGAAGCGGATGAACACCATGGCGTAGCCGAAGGGCACGATCATGCCGATATGCCATTGCTGGATGCCGTAGTGACCGAGGTCCTCGGCACCGATGCCGGCCTTGAACAGGGTGCTGACCCAGTCGTAGCTGCCGACCGCGATGAGGCCGGCGTAGCCCAGGCAGGCCGAGCAGGCGATCACGCCGATGACGCGCTGTACACCGCGTGGGGCCAGCTTGACCAGGGCATCGACACCGATGTGGCCGGCCGTGCGCACGCCATAGGCCAGGCCGAAGAAGATCAGCCAGCCGAACAGGGCCTTGGTCAGGGCGTTGCTCCAGGTCATCGCCTGGGCCATGTCGAGAATGGCGTCGCCGATGCCGAGCAGCAGCTCGTTACCGCCGAAGGTATCACCCAGCCAGTAGAACAGGGTGTAGAAGTTGTTGAGGATCACGTAGACGAATGTGATCAGCGTCATGGCCGCCAGGAGGAAAGCGATAAAGCCTTCCTCGAAGTGCTCCCAGACGCGCCGCAAGGCGTTCATGGTCGGTTCTCCCGAATGGAAAGGGCGTAAGGCAAACCGAGGGCCGGCTCACCGGTTGCTGCATGTTTCGATGCCCTTTGCGGGCGTCGTGGTGGAGCAGGGCAATTGCACCCTGCCCACCCGGCTCTCCGGCCTTATTGCTGGTTGGCGGCTTGCGCGGCCTTGATCAGGTCGGCACCGATCTCGCCTTCGAACTTCTGCCATACCGGCTGCATGGCGTCGCGCCATTGGCCGCGCTGCTCAGGCGTCAGGGTCAGGATTTCGGTGGTGCCGGCTTCCAGGATGCGCTGCTTGTCGCCTTCGTTGAGGGCGTCAGCCTGTTTGTTCACCTCGACGGTGACCTCGGCGATGATCTTGTTCAGCTCGTCGCGTACGTCAGCCGGCAGCCCGTCCCAGAACTTGGTGTTGGTGATCAGCATGTAGTCCAGCAGGCCATGGTTGGACTCGGTGATGTACTTCTGCACTTCGTGCATCTTCTGGCTGTAGATGTTCGAGTAGGGGTTCTCGGCACCGTTGACCACGCCAGTCTGCAGGCCCTGATAGACCTCGGCGAAGCTCATCTTGCGCGGGTTGGCGCGCACGGCCTTGAACTGCTCTTCCAGTACGGCGGAAGCCTGTACGCGGAACTTCAGGCCACGGGCGTCCTTCGGCTCCAGCAGCGCCTTGTTGGCCGACAGCTGCTTCAGGCCGTTGTGCCAGTAGGCCAGGCCGGTGATGCCCTTGTCGGTCATGGAGGTCAGTAGTTTCTGGCCTTCGGGGCTGTTCTGGAAGCGATCGACTGCGGCCATGTTGTCGAACAGGAACGGCAGGTCGAATACCTGCAGTTGCTTGGTGTAATGCTCGAACTTAGCCAGGGACGGGGCGATCATCTGCACGTCACCGAGCAGCAGCGCTTCCATTTCCTTGCCGTCACCGAACAGCGAGGAGTTCGGGTAGACCTCGACCTTGACCTTGTCGCCCAGGCGCTCTTCAGCCAGTTGCTTGAACAGCACGGCACCCTGACCTTTCGGGGTGTGCTCGGCAACCACGTGGGAGAATTTGATGACGATCGGGTCGGCAGCGTGAACCACGCCAGCGATGGACAGGGACAGAGCGCAAGCCAGCGCCTTGGCAGTCAGTTTGAACATGCGGATGCTTCCTCTTGTTGTGTTTATCGCATTGGCGCCAGTGGCGCTGCTAACGAACGGACAAGAGCAAGTCTAGGCGGCTTGGAGAAAAACGCCGGTGGCATCAGCGAGGCCTGGACTTGTGCTTGTGGGTTCGCTTGAGGCTAGCCTAGAGCAACCCTTGTGCCAGTCTGCTGCGAGCGAATGCCATGCATCATGAAAAGCCCGTGGCTACGGGCTTTGGCGGCGCTTGGTCTGAGGGCGCCCCTCGCTGTGGGGCGGTCTTTATCGATGAAGCTGGCGGTTTGCCGCCAGTTAGTCGAAGTCCTCTGGCGAGCTTCCGCCAACGCCGGAGAAGGTCAGGCCATGTTTGCGCAGTTTGTCGTGCAGGGTCTTGCGCGGTACGCCCAGGGCTTCGGCCAGGCTGCGTAGCGAGCCGTGCGGACGGCTCAACTCGGCGGCGATCAGCGCGCGCTCGAAGGCTTCGACCTGCTCGCTGAGCCCGCCATTGACCGGCGGCAGACTGGGCGCGTTGCTGTCGAGTGCCAACTCCAGGCCCAGCGCAAAGCGCTCGGCGGCGTTCTGCAGTTCGCGCACGTTGCCCGGCCATGGATGACGCAGCAGCAGCGCACGCTGCCCAGGTTGCAGTTCACGTGGCGCCAGGGCGTGGCGGGCGGCCGCCCCTTCGGCGAAATGCTGGAACAGCAGCAAGGCGTCCTCGCCGCGCTCGCGCAGCGGCGGGATGGACAGCGGTGCGACGTTGAGGCGGTAGTACAGGTCGGCGCGGAAACGCCCGGCGTCGGCAGCCTGGCGCAGGTCTTCCTTGGTCGCGGCGATCACACGGATGTCCAGCGGGATCAGCTGATTGCCACCCAGGCGTTCGACCACGCGCTCCTGCAGAAGACGCAGCAATTTGACCTGCACGTCCAGGCTCATGCTCTCGATCTCGTCGAGGAACAGGGTGCCGCCATTGGCGAACTCGAACTTGCCGATGCGCCGTTTCTGCGCACCAGTGAAGGCCCCGGCCTCGTGGCCGAACAACTCGCTTTCCACTACCGATTCGGCCAGCGCGCCGGCGTTGATGGCGACGAAGGGGCCGTCGCGGCGGCTGGACAGATCGTGCAGGGCGCGGGCGACCACCTCCTTGCCGGCGCCGGTCTCGCCCAGGATCAGCACATCGGTGGCGATGCTGGCAAGCGCACCGATCTGTTCGCGCAGGCGCTGCATGGCCGGCGATTGGCCAACCAGACGGCTGGACAGTTGCTGGCGGTCATTGAGCGCCATACGCAGGCTGCGGTTGTCCAGCACCAGGCGGCGCAGCTCCAGCGCGCGGCGTACGCTGTCAAGCAGGTCATCGTTGGCGAAGGGTTTTTCCAGGAAGTCGTAGGCGCCGGCGCGCATCGCCTGTACGGCCAGCGGCACGTCGCCATGGCCAGTGATCAGCAGCACCGGCAGCTCGGCATCACGCTCGCGCAATTGCTGCAGCAATTGCAGGCCATCGATGCCCGGCATGCGGATATCGCTGACCACCACGCCCGGCCAGCCTGCCGGAATGCGTGCGGCCAGGCCCTGCGCATCGCCCAGGCTGAGCACCTTGAGCCCGGCCAGGTCGAGCGTCTGGCTGAGCGCCTGGCGCAGATGGGCATCGTCGTCGATCAGCAGTACCTGAATGCGGCTGTCGATGGCGCTGTCGCTGGTCATGGCGAAGGATCCTCGGAAGGTTGCAGGTTGACGCCGGGAGCGGCCAGGCGCAGGCGTAGGGTGATCAGTGCGCCACCCTCGGGATGATTGGCCAGCAGTAGCTCGCCGTCCAGTGCGCGGATCAGGCTGTCGCAGATGGCCAGGCCAAGCCCCAGGCCTTGGGCGCTGGTCTTGGTGGTGAAGAAGGGCTCACGTGCGCGTGCCAGGGATTCGGCCGAGAAACCGGGACCGTTGTCGCGCAGCAGCAGGTCGAGGTGCTCGGCCTGATGTTCGAGGCTGATCCAGATACGTCGTGGTGGCGCCTTGGCGACCAGCGCATCGAGTGCGTTGCCAAGCAGATTGCCGAGCACCTGGCGCAGGCGTGTCTCACCGGCCTGAACCCAGAGGGTGGCATCCGGCAGGTCGCGAATCAGTTCTACGTCCATGGCCCGGCGGCGCTTGGCCAGCAGGGCCAGGGCATCGTCCAGCGCCGGTTGCAGGGCGACGCGCTCCGGCGCATGGCGGTCGCGGCGGGCGAATGCGCGCAGATGGGCAATGATCGAGGCCATGCGTTCGGTCAGCTCGCTGATCAGCTTGAGGTTGGCACGGGCATCGTCGTTGCGCTGGTGATCGAGCAGGGTGCTGGCATTTTCGGCGTAACTGCGGATCGCCCCCAGCGGTTGATTGAGTTCGTGGCTGATGCTGGCGCTCATGGTGCCGAGCGCCGACAGTTTGCCGGCCTGAACCAGTTCGTCCTGAGCGCGCACCAGTTCCTGCTGGGCCTGCTCGCGTTCGAGCACTTCCTGCTTGAGGCGGCTGTTGAGCAGCTCCAGATCCTGCGTGCGTTCGGCGACGCGCTGCTCCAGTTCGGCCTTGGCGCGAGCGTCCAGAGCAATGCGTTCCAGGTAATGACGGCGACGCAGGATCAGCAGGCCCAGCAACAACAGCAGCGCCAGCAGCGCGGCCGCCCCGACGGCCACGGCGCTACGCACGGGGCGGTCGAGGAGGATGCGTGGAGCGAGAATGCTCACCGTCCAGCCGGTTTCTTCCAGAGCGCGGCTTTGTGTCAGCCAGGCGTTGGGATCGATATCGAGCAGGGGCGGCGCCTGGGTCGGGTAGGGCTGGTTGGCGGCGATGGCCGATTGCTCGACGCGGTCCAGCGGGCGACTGGCGTGAAAGCGCCAGTCCGGGCGCGAGGTGAGGATGACCACGCCGTTGGTATCGGTCACCAGCAACTGTTCAGGCGTGTTGCCCCACAGCGTTTCGGTGTGGTCGAGGTCGACCTTGACCACCAGTGCGCCGATATTGTGGTCGTCCTCGTGCACTGGGTAGGCAAAGTAGTAACCGCGCTTGCCGGACGTTGTACCCAGGCCGAAGAAGCGTCCCAGGCGCCCGGCCAGCGCTTCACGAAAATACGGGCGAAAGGCGAAGTTGCCGGCGACGAAGCTGTCGGGCTTGTCCCAGTTGGAGGCGGCCAGGGTGACGCCGCGATTATTCATCAGGTAGATCACGTCGGCACCGGTCTGCCGCTTGATGCGCGCCAGCAGGCGATTGGCGGTGTCCAGTGCGGCAGGGTCTTCGGGCGCGTGCAGGGCTGCGCGTACACCTGGAAGATCACCGAGAATCTGCGGCAGCACCTCGTAACGACGCAGCGTACCGAGCAGGTTGGCCACATACAGATCGAGGGTTTGCCGGTTCTGCTCGATCAGTACTTCGCGGTAGTAGCGCTCGGCCAGGAAGTGAACGGGCCACAGCAGTGGCGCAAGCAGCAGCGCCAGCAGCACGAGGCTGCGCCAGCGCAGGCGACGGGGAGTGGCAGTGTTCGTGCTCATGGCAAACCGTGCAGAAATGATCGGCGCATTATGCACGTTAAGTGTGCGGCCGGTGATGGGCGCCGGCCGCTACCGTCAGTTCATGCGTTGCAGGCAGGCGTCCAGCGCCGTGCGCCAGTCCGGCAGGCGAATCTGCCAGGCTTGTTCCAGGCGCTCGCCGTCCAGGCGTGAGTTGAGCGGGCGTTGCGCCGGCGTCGGGTATTCGCTGCTGGGGATGGGGCGCAGCCTGGCGCAAGGCCTGCCGGCCGCGCGCAGATGCTCGGCGATGGCGCTGGCGAAACCGAACCAGCTGGTTTCGCCCTGGCAGGTCAGGTGGTAGGTACCCCAGCGCTGGCGTCCTTGTTGCCACTTTTCGATCAGCTCGGCGGTGGCGCTGGCGATGCTGCCGGCCCAGGTCGGCGCGCCGATCTGGTCGTCGACCACGCTGAGCTCTTCGCGCTCCTGCAGCAGGCGCTGCATGGTCAAGAGGAAGTTGCGCCCGTATTGCGAATAGACCCAGCTGGTGCGCAGGATCAGGTGATCGCAGCCGCTGATGCGCAGCGCCTGTTCACCGGCCGCCTTGCTGGCGCCGTAGACGCCCAGCGGATGTGGCGTATCGGCTTCACGGTAAGGCGTGGTCTTGCTGCCATCGAAGACGTAGTCGGTGGAGTAGTGAATCAGCGGAATGTCCAGTTCGAAGCAGGCATCGGCGATGGCACGCGGCGCCTCGGCATTGATGGCGAAGGCCAGCTCGCGTTCCTGTTCGGCCTGGTCGACGGCGGTGTACGCGGCGGCATTGATTACCAGCGCCGGTCGCTCGCGCAGGATGATGTCGCCCAGGGTTTCCGGGCGCGACAGGTCGAATGCCTGGCGACCGAGGCTGACCAGCTCGTGTTTGCTCAGGGCCAGTTGCAGTTCACGCGCGACCTGACCGGTATGGCCGCTGATCAGAATCTTCATGCGAAGGTCTCGGCGTCGGTCAGACTCAGGCCCTGTTGGTCTTTGGCCGAGAGTTGTGGCGACAGACCGTCGAGCGGCCAGTCGATGGCCAGTTGCGTGTCGTCCCAGCGGATGCAGCGCTCGTGAGCCGGGGCGTAGTAGTCGGTGGTCTTGTAGAGGAACTCGGCGTACTCGCTGAGCACCAGAAAACCGTGGGCGAAGCCTTCCGGCACCCACAGCTGGCGCTTGTTCTCGGCTGACAAATGCACGCCGACCCACTTGCCGAAATTCGCCGAGCTGCGGCGTACGTCGACCGCGACGTCATAGACCTCGCCGGCGCTGACGCGCACCAGCTTGCCCTGGGCCTGCTGCAGTTGATAGTGCAGGCCGCGCAGTACGCCGCGCGCCGAGCGTGAGTGGTTGTCCTGGACGAACTCGCGGGTTACCCCGGTGGCTTCGGCAAAGCGCCGTGCGTTGAAACTCTCGTAGAAGAAGCCGCGTTCGTCACCGAATACCTGAGGTTCGAGAATCAGCACTTCCGGCAATGCAGTGGTAATCACCTTCATGGGAGTTCCTCGGCAAGCTTGTACAGGTACTGACCGTAGCCGGTCTTGCCCAGTGCCTTGGCGCACGCGAGTAGTTGTTCGCGGTCGATCCAGCCCTGCTGGTAGGCGATCTCTTCCAGGCAGGCGACCTTCAGACCCTGGCGTTTTTCTACCGTCTGCACGTAATGCGAGGCATCCAGCAGGCTGTCGTGAGTGCCGGTGTCGAGCCAGGCGAAGCCTCGACCGAAACGCTCCACGCGCAGGTCGCCACGGGCCAGATAGGCGTTGTTCACGTCGGTGATTTCCAGCTCGCCGCGTGGCGAGGGCTTGACCGCCTTGGCGATCTGCACCACATCGTTGTCGTAGAAATACAGGCCGGTCACGGCAAAGCTGGACTTGGGTTGTGCCGGTTTTTCCTCGATCGACAGCGCATTGCCAGCCGCATCGAATTCGACCACGCCAAAACGTTCGGGGTCGCTGACCCAGTAGCCGAAGACCGTGGCGCCGCTATTGTGGGTGGCCGCGCGCAGCAGCTTCTCGGTGAAGTGCTGACCATGGAAGATGTTGTCGCCGAGGATCAGGCATACCGAGTCGTCACCAATGAACGACTCGCCGATCAGGAAAGCCTGCGCCAGGCCGTCGGGAGAAGGTTGCTCGGCATACTGCAGTTCGATGCCGAACTGGCTGCCGTCACCGAGCATCTTGCGGAAGTTGGGCAGATCTTCGGGGGTGGAGATGATCAGAATCTCGCGAATGCCGGCCAGCATCAGCACCGACAACGGGTAGTAGATCATCGGCTTGTCATAGATCGGCAGCAGTTGCTTGGACACGCCGAGGGTAATGGGGTGCAGGCGGGTGCCGGAGCCACCGGCGAGGATGATGCCTTTCATGTTTTCTATGTTCCTTGTCGATGCGTAGGGCGGGTGCAACCCGCCGCTGCCTGGCTGGCGGGTTGTACCCGCCCTACGTCTTGAGCTCTAGAGTGCTCCGAGTCGCTGGCCCTGATAGCTACCATCCTGCACGCGGCGGCACCAGTCGAGGTTGTCCAGGTACCACTGCACCGTCTTGCGCAGCCCGGTTTCGAAGGTTTCCTGCGGTATCCAGCCCAGCTCGCGCTCGATCTTGCCGGCGTCGATGGCGTAGCGCAGGTCATGGCCCGGGCGATCCTGCGCATAGGTGATCAGGTCTTCATAGCGCGCGATACCGGCCGGCTTCTGCGGCGCCAACTCTTCCAGTAGCGCGCAGATGGCGCGCACCACATCGAGGTTCTTCTGCTCATTGTGGCCGCCGATGTTGTAAGTCTCGCCGACCTTGCCCTCGCTGACCACCTTGAGCAGGGCGCGCGCGTGGTCTTCCACGTACAGCCAGTCGCGTACTTGCTGACCATTGCCGTACACCGGCAGCGGTTTGCCCGCCAGGGCGTTGAGGATCATCAGCGGGATCAGCTTTTCAGGGAAATGATAGGGGCCGTAGTTGTTCGAGCAGTTGCTGATCAGTACCGGTAGACCATAGGTGCGCTGCCAGGCGCGTACCAGATGGTCGGACGCCGCCTTGCTCGCCGAATACGGTGAGCTGGGCGCGTAAGGGGTGGTTTCGGTAAAGAGATCGTCGACGCCATGCAGGTCGCCGTATACCTCGTCGGTGGATATGTGATGGAAACGAAAGGCCGCCTTGCGCTCAGCGCTCAGGCCAAGCCAGTAGGCGCGGGTGCTTTCCAGCAGGCTATAGGTACCGACGATATTGGTCTGGATAAAGGCCGCTGGGCCATCGATGGAGCGGTCGACGTGGGACTCGGCGGCCAGGTGCATGATGGCGTCGGGCTGGAACTCGGCCAGCGTCTGCGCGACCACAGGGCTGTCGGCGATATCCGCCTGGACGAAGCGGTAGCGCGGGTTGTCATCAACGGGGGCAAGCGATTCCAGGTTGCCGGCGTAGGTCAACTTGTCGAGGTTGAGTACGTCATGCTCGGTACTTTGGATCAGGTGGCGAATCAGCGCCGAACCGATGAAGCCGGCGCCGCCGGTAACAAGAATGCGCATCTGCTCATAACCTCGCTATGTAACCTTTCGCCATACCCACGAGCCGAGTGCGGTAAGTGCAATGAACAAGCGACGGATGTGGGCAGGAGCAAAAACAAAAAAGGCCTGCATGAAAGCAGGCCCTGATATTAGATGGTGCCGGCACCAGGAGTCGAACCCGGGACCTACTGATTACAAGTCAGTTGCTCTACCAGCTGAGCTATACCGGCACTGAAGGGCCGCCATTATATCCATTCATCGGCCTGAGTAAAGCCACCTTCGAGCCAGGTTTTTCCGGGCTCGGCTATCAGAAGCTTCTGGCTTATGCACAAAGAGAAGGCGCGTGCGACGGTGGCGCACCGGCTCTGTGCATTCGATCACGATTTTTCGCAAGTTATTGTTTTTGCTAGGGCTTCGAAGGCTGTTCGAAAAATGATCAGATGTCTACGAGGCAATTCCCAAGTGGCTTTGCAGCATTTGCCCAGAAAGGATCAACAGAGTTATCCACAGCTTCTGTGTGCAACTCAGGCGCGCTCGGCCAGCAGCAGCAGGTTGCGCGGGCTCAGCTGGTAATCGCAGAAGGTGCCCAGCTTCACCCTATAGCCCTGTTCCTGCAGATACAGGGCGCGGTCGAGCAGTAGCCAGAGTTCCAGTGGCCGGCGGAACAGGTTGCGCAGCAACTCCAGATTGCGCACTTCGGCCAGGCGTTGCCAGCCGCGAGCTTCCAGCTCCGGCCAGTCCTGCTCACCGGGTAGTGGCACGTCGCGCAGCATGGCGAGGTCATGGCAGAAGCGGGCGAAAGATTTGCTGAACCAGTCGCTGGGCAGCGACGGCGTTGGCAGGTATTCATCGATGCCGCGTAGCTGGCGTTGCAGCAGATCGAAAGCCAGGCGCCAGGCCATCGACTGATTGCGCTGTCGGCGTACACGGGCACCTGCCGTGACGGTCTCGCTCAATGGCAGGCCGAGATCGTCGCGTGAAAGCCGCAATGCGGACGCTTGTGCGGCAGTCGAGAGGGCTTGGTACTGCAGGCCGGCGATGCGGTTGTAGCAGCAGGGCGCCACCGCCAGTTGTGGGCATCCGTTGCGGCTGGCCAGTTGCAGCAGGCGGACATGCAGGTCGCCACAGGCGTGCAGGGCCACCGGGGTATGTTCTTTCGTCAGGCGTTCGTCGCAATCATCGGCAAGCACATCCTGCCGTAGGTGTGCGGCAGCCAGTCCCAGGCGTTTGCTCAGTGCGCTACCGGACTCGATCAGTGCTGGATCGTGCTCCAGGCAGGTCAGGTGCTGGTCATCCTGAGTCAGCCAGCGACCGAGGTGGCCCTTGCCGGCGCACCAGTCGAGCCAGTGCGCGGGGCGCTGGCGAAACTGCAGGTGGCTGGCAAAGGCCTGGATCTGCGCCAGCTTCCTGCCGGGTACATCGACGCTCAAGGCGTGCGCGCGCGGCGGACTGTTCAGACTCGGAATTTCGCCCAACTGACTAAGAGCTTGCGCCTGGCGGGCCAGGTCGGGAAAGGGCGCAGGTGCAGAGAGTGCGAAGGGGCTGTTGTCGCTGGCCTCAGCCTGCTCCAGGGAGCGGCTGCGCAGCCAGGTAGCGAGTTCCGCCAGCTCCGTTTCCCAGGGCAGCTGCAGGTGATGAAACGGCCGAGGTCGCCAGAGCGCCTGATGCTGCAGAAGAAAACTGTCCAGGGCCCGGAAGCGAGCGAGCAGATCGCCAGAGGTAAGGATGGGCTCGGACATGGCGCTCATGCGTCTGGTTGAACCGGGCTGCCAAGTGGGCCGCCCGATTGGCTTAGCGACCCTGGCAGGCGTCGACGCGCAGCCAGCGCTCCAGCAGGCGGAAGGCGCGCACCAGAACGAAGGCGATGACCAGGTAGAACAGGCCTGCGGCAAAGAAGATCTCCACCGGCAGATAGGTGCGCGCGATGATGGTGCGCGCCATGCCGGTCAGCTCCAGCAGCGTCACGGTGCTGGCCAGGGCGCTGGCCTTGAGCATCAGGATCACTTCGTTGCTGTAGGCCGGCAGGCCGATGCGCGCGGCGCGCGGCAGGATGATGTAGAACATGGTCTTGGCTCGCGACATGCCCAGTGCGCGTGCCGCTTCCACTTCACCGGGTGGCACGGCCTGGATGGCGCCGCGCAGGATTTCGGCGATATAGGCGGCGGTGTGCAGGGTCATGGTGATGATCGCGCACCAGTACGGTGAGCGCAGGTAGGGCCAGAGTGGGCCCTGGCGCACGGCGTCGAATTGCGCCAGGCCGTAGTAGACCAAAAACAGCTGTACCAGCAGCGGTGTGCCGCGGAAGAAGAAAATGTAGCCATAGGGCAGGGCGCGCACGTACCAGTGCTTGGAGGCGCGGGCGATGCCCATCGGCAGTGCGAGGATCAGGCCGGCAACGACCGCGATGGCCACCAGCTCCAGGGTCAGCAGCGCGCCTTGCGATAGACGCGGCAGCCATTTGATGATCACCGCCCAGTTCAGGCTGGAGAGGCTCGTCCAGAGCGCCAGTGCGATGAGCACGCCTGCTGCGAGCCAGGCGATGATGGCAGCGTTCTTTCTCATGAGGCGCTCCGCACGAAGCCACGGCTGGCGCGCTTCTCGAGGTAATGCAGGCCGATCATGGCGAGCACGGTCAGGCCCAGATAAATGAAGGCTGCGACCATATAAAAAGTGAAGGGCTCCTTGCTGGCGGTCACGGCGATCTGCGAGCGGCGCATGATCTCTTCCAGGCCAATCACCGACACCAGGGCGGTGTCCTTCATCAGAATCATGAACAGGTTGCCCAGGCCGGGCAGGGCGATGCGCCACATCTGCGGCAGAATCAGCTTCCAGAGGATACGTGTCTTGGACATGCCGAGTGCCTGGCCGGCTTCGCGGTGGCCCTTGGGGATCGCCAGGATGGCGCCGCGGAACACTTCGGTGGCGTAGGCACCGAAACACAGGCCGAGGGCAATGGTGCCCGCGGCGAAGGCCGAAAGCTCGAGGCTCTCGACGCCAAGCAGGTCGGCCAGGCTGCGCATCAGGCCAACCGTGCCGAAATAGATCAGCAGCACCCAGAGCAGTTCGGGTACGCCGCGCACGATGGTGGAATAGCTGCCGCCGAGCCACTGCAGCGGCTTGTACGGCGAAGTCTTGGCCAGCGCGCCGAGCAGGCCTAGCACCAGACCTACAGCCAGCGCGGACAGCGCCAGTTTGATGGTCATCAGGGTGCCGGCGGCCAGGGCGGGGCCGAATCCGTGGAGGTCAAAAATCATCGGAGGGCTCGGGCAACTGCGCCGCCCAATGGGCGGCGCGGTGCCTTCAGGTCATCAGTAGATGCTGAACGGGAAGTACTTGTCGTTGATCTGCTTGTAGGTGCCGTCTTCGATGATGGCTTGCAGAGCGGCGTTCAGCTTCTCGCGCAGCGGATCGCCCTTGCGTACGGCGATACCGATCTTGTCGTTGTCGAATACTGGGTCGCCCTTGAATTCGAACTCTTTGCCGGCGTCGCTCTTGAGCCATTCCCAGTTGACGAAGGTGTCGGCCAGCACGCCGTCGAGGCGGCCGGAGGCCAGGTCGAGGTAGGCGTTTTCCTGGGTGTCGTACAGCTTGATGTCGACCACCTTGCCCAGGTTGTCTTCCAGCCAGGTACCGGCGATGGTCGCGCGCTGGGCGCCGATCACCTTGCCCTTGAGGCTGGCTTCGTCCGTCTTGAAATCGGCCGACTTGGGTGCGATGAACTGCAGTTTGTTGGTGTAGTAGGGCTCGGTGAAGTCCACCGCCGCCTTGCGCTCCTCGGTGATCGACATCGAAGCGATCAGGAAGTCGAATTTCTTGGCGTTCAGGGCCGGGATGATGCCATCCCAGTCAGAGGTGACCACTTCGCACTCGGCCTGCATCTTGGCGCACAGCGCCTGGCCGATTTCCACGTCGAAGCCGGTGACCTTGCCACTGGCGTCGATCAGGTTGAAGGGTGGGTAGGCGCCTTCGGTGCCGAGTTTCAGTTTGTCAGCTGCGACAGCGCTGGTGCCGAAAGCCAGGGTAGCGGCTGCGGCCAGCAGGATCTTCTTATAGTTCTGCATGCATGTTGCTCCGTGTTAGCGATTGCTGGACATGAATTGTTTACAGCGTGCCGAGTTGGGGTTGTCAAATACCTGGGCGGGTGGCCCCTGTTCCTCGACCAGGCCCTGGTGGAGAAACACCACCTCGCTGGAAACCTGGCGAGCGAAACCCATTTCATGGGTCACCAGCAGCATGGTGCGACCCTCGTCGGCAAGCGCGCGAATCACATTAAGCACTTCTTGTACCATCTCCGGGTCGAGCGCCGAAGTGGGCTCGTCGAACAGGATCACCTTCGGCTGCATGGCCAGGGTGCGGGCAATGGCCGCGCGCTGCTGCTGGCCGCCGGAAAGCTGGTTGGGGTAGACGTGACGTTTGTCGGCGATGCCGACCTTGGCCAGCAGCGCTTCGGCCACCTCGATGGCCTCGGCCTTGCTCTGGCCGAGTACGCGACGCGGCGCCTCGATGATGTTGTCGAGCACGCTCATGTGCGGCCACAGGTTGAAATTCTGGAAGACGAAACCGATCTCGCTGCGCAGGCGGTTGATCTGCCTGTTGTCGGCAGCAACCAGATCGCCATTCTTCGCGGCCTTGAGCTTGAGCTCCTCGCCAGCGACGAAAATCTGACCCTTGTGCGGGTTTTCCAGCAGATTGATGCAGCGCAGGAAGGTGGACTTGCCGGAGCCGGAAGAGCCGAGAATGGAGATGACGTCGCCGTCTTTGGCCGTCAGGGAAATACCCTTGAGCACTTCGAGATCGCCGTAGCGTTTGTGCAGGTTGCGGATTTCCAGCGCGGGCGTCGCCTCGGCCATGGGGTGGGGTCCTCTTCTTCTTCGAATGCGCTCCGGCGTACGGCGGGCCGTCCTGGCTGGCGGCCAAGCTAGCATAGCGTTTCCGTGACCGCCAAGCCGTTTGCCGGGCGATAGAGGGTCGCTGGGTCGCAGGTGTCGCCTGGTTACAGTTGCTTGTCGCGCAGATGCAAAACGAGCCAATCAACGTACGTCGTTCAAATACAGCTCGACCATGTCATCAATGTGCTGCTCATGTTTTGAGCAATGCATTGACGAGGTCACTCGTATTTACGCCGAGGTCACCTGCATTTGCTCGGAGGTCACTCGTATTTACAGGGTAAGTCACCTGTATTTGCCGCTGAGCTCACCCGTATTTGAGGCGAGATAGCGATTATTCGGTTGCGCTGCTACGGGGCAAGAGACGCCAAGTCCATCTTTGTACGACCATAAGGACGCAGCGTGGAGGTTTAGAAACAGAAAACCCCCGACACCAGTGGTATCGGGGGTTTCGGTATTCATGGTGCCCAGGGACGGAATCGAACCGCCGACACGGGGATTTTCAATCCCCTGCTCTACCAACTGAGCTACCTGGGCCAACGGGGCGCTATTAGACGGATTTGAAGGGTCAGTGTCAAGCGCGGGTTTGAAAAATATTTAATTATTTCGGGCGCTTAGGTTCGTGAGGGGTAGGGTGCGCCGTGCGCACCGCTATCGAGAGCCCGGCGGCTGGTGTGTGGAAATACCAGTTCCTGTCGCGGCTAAAGCCCCTCCCACAGGCATGCTTATTCGCTTGGCGGCACGTAGCCTTCGGCCTGGGCGTATTCCTCGCCGGAGAGGAACTTGTCCATCTCGGTCTGCAGGAACTTGCGATCTTCGGCGTTCATCATGTTCAGGCGGCGCTCGTTGATCAGCATGGTCTGGTGCTTCTGCCATTCGTCCCAGGCCTGCTTGGAAACGTTGGCGAAGATGTCTTCGCCCTTGGGGCCGGGGTAGGGCGCGCGATCCAGGCCGGGCAGTTCCTGTTTGTATTTGCGGCACTGTACGGTGCGGGTCATGTCGGTTCTCCAGCGGTAATGGCTTGCGCCGCGCGTTTCAGCAGCTTCTTCACCGGGGCGGCGAGGCCCAGGCGCGGCGGGGTGGCGAGGTTATACCAGAGCCAGTCGACCTCGGCCACGCGGCTGGGTTGCTCGGTGGTTTCGATCAGCCAGGGTTCGATGGCCAGTTGGAAGTGGCTGAAGGTGTGGGTCAGGCCTTCCAGTTCGCGGCGTGCGCCGAATGTGAGCTGTTGCTGCTGGCCGAGGCTTTCGAGCTGAGCGAGATCGTCCAGCTCTGGCAGGCTCCACAGGCCGCCCCACAGGCCAGTGGTCGGGCGGCGATAGAGCAGGATGTCACCGGAATTGTTAACCAGAATCGGCATCAGGGTGCGTTTCTGCGGCAGCGTCTTGCGTGGCTTCGGTATGGGATAGCGGATTTCCAGACCGAGCAGATGGGCCTGGCAGCCGCTGCGCACCGGGCACAGCAGGCAGGTCGGCTTGCTGCGGGTGCACAGGGTGGCGCCGAGGTCCATCATCGCCTGGGTGTAGTGGTTGACCCGTTCGTGCGGGGTGAAGCGCTCGGCGACGTCCCACAGCTGTTTGGCCACCTTCGGCTCGCCCGGATAGCCCTCCTGCGCCACGTAGCGCGCCAGCACGCGCTTGACGTTGCCGTCGAGGATCGGCGCACGCATGTCCATGCTCAGGCTGGCGATGGCGCCGGCGGTGGAGCGGCCGATACCGGGCAGTTCGCTGAGCGCATCGACGTTGCGCGGGAACTCGCCGCCGTGCTCACGCATGACGATCTGCGCCGTTTTCTGCAGGTTGCGGGCGCGGGTGTAGTAGCCCAGGCCCGTCCACAGGTGCAGCACTTCGTCTTCCGGCGCTTCGGCGAGGTCGCGCACCGTGGGGAGCGCGGCCATAAAACGGTCGAAGTAGCCGAGTACGGTGCTGACCTGGGTCTGCTGCAGCATGATTTCCGAGACCCAGACGCGATACGGCGTGATGTTCTGCTGCCAGGGTAGATCCTTGCGCCCGTGCTGGTCGTACCAGGCCAGTACGGCGCCGTTGAATTGCTCGGGACTCATCGGTTGAACAGGCCCTTGAGTGCGTCTTTCAGATCCGGGCTGACCTTGTCGCCGAGTTTTTCTTCCAACTTCTCGGTCAGCTTGTTGCCGGCCAGGCGTGCAGCGATCTTGCCGAGGCCGTCCTGATCCAGGCGGCAGGCCTTGGCGCCCAGCTCCAGCGGGCCACGGCAGCGCAGCGGCCATTCGATGCCGACATAGCGCTCGTTGACCTGGCAGGCTGGGTCGGGCATTTCGCGCTGGTCGCCTTCGAGGGTGACGCCGACCTTGTAATCGAGGCCGAGCACACGCAGATCCAGATCGCCATTACCGCTGACTGCCAGGCCCGGTACCTGAGCCTTAAGGTCGGGGTTGTGGGCGACGCCGTCGCGCACGCTGAGGCTGCCGGTAAGCTCACGGAAAGGGGTGTCCTTGCCGGTTGGCGGGTTGCTCAGCGCCTTGCGGTTGAGGGTGGCGATGCCGCGGCACAGCTGCTGCTCGAGATTGGCGTCGACCAGCACGCCATCATTGAGGGCGAAGCTGGCGGTGCCATTGAGCGCTTCGATCCACTCCTTCTGGCTGTTGCCACGGGTGTTGAACTTGGCGTCGAGGTCGAGCTGCCCTTTGATCGGGGCAGGTTGATCTTCCTTCTTCAGTAGCGGTTCCAGCGGCATGCGGGTCAGGCGCTGTTCCAGACTGAGCATCGGCTCGGCCTGGCGCACATCGATGCGGCCATTACCGACGAAGCTGCCGCCCTGCAGTTTGCCGCGCGCTTCTTCCACGGTGATCAGGCCGCCACGGCCATTGGCCTTGAGGTTGACGTCGCTGAGCTGATGCTTGTCATAGGTGAGCTGGGCGAGGCTGAGGGCCAGTTGCAGGTCGAGTTTGCGCAGGTGATCCACCGGCAGCACTTTCTCGCTGCTCCAGGCTTGCTGGGTCGGCGCATTGGGCAGCGGGGTGGTGCCGTCCTTGCCGGCGTCAGCGATGCTTTCCTTGACTTCGGCCTTGCGTGCGGCAGCGGCGCTGTCCTGGGTTTTGGGCGGCAGGTAGCGGTTCAGATCGAGCTTGTCGCCCTTGAGGTCAGCGCGCAGGGCCTGTTTGGCGAAGTCGGTGACGCCGAGGTTGCCGCTGAAGGTGCTGCCGTCGAGCTTGAGGTTGAGTTCTTCGAGCATCATGCCCTTGCTCGACCCATTGAGGCGGCTGACCAGTTCGAACTGGTTGAGGCTATCGCTGGCCTGCATGGCTGGCAGTTCGACGCCGACACCTTCGAGGAATTCACGCAGGTTGAGCGAGGCGATGGACAGGCCGCCGGAAATCTTCGCGTCCTTGTCCAACTCACGTGCCTTGATCTCGCCTAGGGCGCGCAGCTGGTTGGCGGAGAGCTTGAGGCCATTCCATTCGGCGACGTTGGCGGCCAGGTCGACCAGCAGTTGGCCCTGGGCGGAGAAATTCAGGGTCTTGCCCTTGAGCGGCTCGCCCGAGGCTTCGCCAGCCAGTTTGAGGTCTTCGAACTGGTAGCGTTTGAGCGCGCGGTCGAAACGCAGCTGGCCTTCAACCTCGCTGCGTGCGCGCAGCACTGGCTGGTTGGTGCCGAAGAAGGCACTGAGCTTGACCGGGATACTGGCGCCTTCGCGGATGGCGCCGGTTTTCAGCTCGATATTCTCGACGGTGAATTGCTGGCCTTTCTGCGCGTCGCTGTAGTCGATGCGCGAGTTGCTCAGGGTCAGGCTGTCGATATCCAGCTTGACCGGCTGGCCGGCTGGTTTGTCACTCGGCTGGCTTGGCGGCGTTTCTTCGCTCGGCGCCGGCTCGCTGGGCGTTTGCTGTGGCGCACTGGCCTGGGCCGGGCGGCCAACGCCTTCCCAGTTGCCATGGCCTTTATCGTCACGCTGCAGGTTGAGGTTGAGGCCATCGACGCGGATGTCGCTCATCTGCACTTCCTTGCGCAGCAGCGGCATCACGCGGACGGAAAGGCCGATCATGCGCAGGTCGGCGAACGGTTTGTCCGGGGTGTCGGCGCTGGCCAGGGTGGCGTCGGTCAGCTCCAGGCCCAGCCAGGGGAACAGGCTCCAGCCGATGTCGCCCCTGAGCTGCAGCTCGAGGTTGGCCTTGTCGCGGGCGATCTGGCGGATCTCGTCCTTGTAGTCGTTGGGGTCGAACAGATGAGTCAAGGCGAACAGCAGCGCCACTACGATCAGCAGCAAGCCGAGAAAGAAAAGGCCCAGAATCTTGCCTAACGCTTTCATGAACGGGTCCTTGGTTTCGAGAGCTGGAATGGCGGTGTGCAGAAGACTGCCGATTATAGCGTCATGCCGCCATGTCCAGGCGCCTGCTTGAGGCGCTGAACAGGGATTGGCTCGAGCTTGGATCGGAATAGGTTCGAGCGGTTCCCCGCAGCTGCGCCGTGCCGCGGATTGGCAGTGGTATCGACGCCATCTATCACGCAATAGATGAAGTCTTTTGGGTTTTTGCGTAAAAAGCAAAAAATCTGCATAAATTGATAAAAATTGACTTCTTGCGCGGCGATTTGTCGCGCCCCGGTGCTACTCTCCGCAAGCTTTTACCTCGGCGAGTCTATGCGATTGCCCTTGCTTGCTCGTAACTAAAAGAAGAGACCTATCTATGACTGACGCCTTTGTATTGGACGGCGATGTGGCGAAGCCTGCATTTCTGTCCAAGGAGCGCATCATCGCGCGCCCCGGTTTCAACCGTTGGTTGGTTCCGCCAGCCGCTCTCGCCATTCACCTGTGTATCGGCATGGCCTATGGCTTCTCGGTGTTCTGGTTGCCGCTGTCGAAGGCGGTCGGTATCACCGCTGCCACGGCCTGTGCCCCGGAAATGGGTTTCTTCGAGCAAGTCTTCGCCAGCAACTGCGACTGGCAGATTTCCATGCTCGGCTGGATCTACACCCTGTTCTTCGTTTTCCTCGGTTGCTCGGCTGCCATCTGGGGTGGCTGGCTGGAGCATGCCGGTCCGCGCAAGGCAGGCGTGGTTTCCGCACTGTGCTGGTGCGGCGGTCTGCTGATTTCCGCGCTGGGTATCTATACCCATCAGATCTGGCTGCTCTGGCTGGGCTCGGGGGTGATCGGTGGCATCGGTCTCGGCCTGGGTTACATCTCGCCGGTCTCGACCCTGATCAAATGGTTCCCGGACAAGCGTGGCATGGCCACCGGTATGGCGATCATGGGTTTCGGTGGCGGTGCGATGGTCGGTGCGCCGCTGGCAGCGATGCTGATGAACCACTTCGCTTCGCCTGAAGGTGTCGGTGTGTGGCAGAGCTTCGTGGTCATGGCGGTGATCTACTTCGTCTTCATGATGGGCGGCGCGCTGTCCTACCGTGTGCCGCCGACCGGCTGGAAACCGGCGGGCTGGACCGCGCCGGCAGCCAAGGCCAACAACGCGATGATCACCAAGGGTCACGTGCACGTTAATACCGCGTGGAAAACCCCGCAGTTCTGGCTGGTCTGGGCCGTACTGTGCCTGAACGTGTCGGCCGGTATCGGCATCATCGGCATGGCTTCGCCGCTGCTGCAGGAGGTCTTCGCCGGCAAGCTGATCGGTGTCGACCTGGCCTTCAACGAGCTCAGCTCCACGCAACTGGTCGAGATCGCCGCTATCGCTGCGGGCTTCACCGGTCTGCTCAGCCTGTTCAACATCGGTGGCCGCTTCTTCTGGGCTTCCTGCTCGGACTTCATCGGGCGCAAGGGCACCTACTTCGTGTTCTTCGGTCTGGGCTTCGCGCTCTATGCTGCGGTGCCGATGCTCGGCCAGCTGGGCAGCCTCGCGCTGTTCGTGCTGGCGTTCTGCATCATCCTGTCGATGTACGGCGGTGGCTTCGCCACCGTGCCGGCCTACCTGGCCGACCTGTTCGGCACGCAGATGGTCGGCGCGATCCACGGTCGCCTGCTGACTGCCTGGGCGGTGGCTGGTGTGCTCGGCCCGGTGCTGGTCAACTACCTGCGCGAGTACCAGCTGAGCATCGGTGTGGAGAAGGCGGCAGCCTACGACATCACCCTGTACATCCTTGCCGGTCTGCTGGTGCTGGGCCTCATCTGCAACGCCCTGGTGCGTCCGGTGGCGCCGAAGTACTTCATGACCGAGGCCGAGCTGGCCGCCGAGCGCGCCCATGGCGAAAAGTCGGCGCCGGCAGCGAGCGAGCTGGAGTGGTCGGCTGATCCGTCGAGCAAGCCGGTGGCGGTTGCCGCCTGGCTGGTGGTGGGTATTCCGCTGGCCTGGGGTGTGTGGATCACCCTGCAGAAGACCGTCGTGCTGTTCCAGTAACGTCGTGCTTCTGGGAAAAGCCCGCGCAGGCCTCGTGCCTGTGCGGGCTTTTTCGATTCTGCCCGTCCGACCATCGCCGGTAGCCGTTGCCGCCCCGGCACGCCTATAATGCTGGCCTATTTCCGTTAGTAATTCGTGGAGCTGGTGATGGCCGAACGTACGGCATTCGTCGAGCGCAACACCCTGGAGACCCAGGTCAAGGTCTCGATCAACCTGGATGGCACCGGTAAGGCGCGTTTCGATATTGGTGTGCCCTTTCTCGAGCACATGCTCGACCAGATCGCCCGTCATGGTCTGATCGACCTCGATATCGAGTGCAAGGGCGATCTGCATATCGACGACCACCACACCGTCGAGGATGTCGGCATTACCCTCGGCCAGGCCTTCACCAAGGCCATTGGCGACAAGAAGGGCATGACTCGTTACGGCCATTCCTATGTGCCGCTGGACGAAGCGCTGTCGCGCGTGGTGATCGACTTCTCCGGGCGTCCGGGCCTGCAGATGCACGTGCCGTTCACCCGTGCGGTGGTCGGCAACTTCGATGTCGATCTGTTCCAGGAGTTCTTCCAGGGCTTCGTCAACCACGCGCTGGTCAGCCTGCACATCGACAACCTGCGTGGGCACAACACCCACCACCAGATCGAGACGGTGTTCAAGGCCTTCGGTCGCGCGCTGCGCATGGCTGTCGAGCTGGACCCGCGCATGGCCGGGCAGATGCCGTCGACCAAGGGCTGCCTGTAAATGCAGACGGTAGCCGTAATCGACTATGGCATGGGCAACCTGCACTCGGTGGCCAAGGCGCTGGAGCACGTTGGCGCCGGCCGCGTGCTGGTGACCTCGGACGCCAAGGTGATTCGCGAGGCCGATCGTGTGGTGTTCCCCGGTGTTGGCGCGATCCGCGACTGCATGGCCGAGATCAAGCGCCTGGGTTTCGACGAGCTGGTGCGTGAAGTCAGCGCCGACCGTCCCTTCCTCGGTATCTGCGTCGGTATGCAGGCGCTGCTCGAGCGCAGCGAGGAGAACGACGGCGTCGACTGCATTGGCCTGTTCCCCGGTCAGGTGCGCTTTTTTGGCAAGGACCTGAGCGAGGACGGCGAGCGCCTCAAGGTGCCGCACATGGGCTGGAACGAAGTGGCGCAGGCGGTCAAGCATCCGCTGTGGCACGACATTCCGGACAGCGCACGCTTCTACTTCGTGCACAGCTACTACATCGAGGCCGGCAAGCCGCAGCAGGTGGTCGGTCGCGGCCACTACGGCAAGGACTTCGCCGCAGCATTGGCCGAAGGCTCGCGCTTTGCCGTGCAGTTCCACCCGGAGAAGAGCCATACCCACGGCCTGCAGTTGCTGCAGAACTTCGCCGCCTGGGATGGGCGCTGGTAATGGCCCGCAGCAAGGTCCCCAGTCTCGCGCTCGAGCCTGCCCAGGAGCAGGCCGCGCTGCTGATGCTGCAACGCTTTCTCGATGAGCGTTTTGAGCTGCAGCTGGGCACCTTCGAAGTGCAGGAAGTCCTCGACCAGATCAGCCGCGAGCTGGCGCCGCACTATTACAACAAGGCGATTCTCGATGTGCAGGCGCACCTGAAAGACAGGTTCGAAAGCATCGAGAGCGACCTCTGGGCGCTCGAAAAGAGCTGACCCTTCTTTTTCGTTTTCAAGACTTGAGCAGGTTCAACCGATGCTGATTATCCCCGCTATCGATCTGAAGGACGGCGCCTGCGTGCGTCTGCGCCAAGGCCGCATGGAAGACTCCACGGTGTTCTCCGATGACCCGGTGAGCATGGCCGCCAAGTGGGTCGAGGGCGGTTGCCGCCGTCTGCACCTGGTCGACCTGAACGGCGCCTTCGAAGGGCAGCCGGTCAACGGCGAAGTGGTCACCGCCATCGCCAAGCGCTACCCGACCCTGCCGATCCAGATCGGCGGCGGCATCCGCACCCTGGAGACCATCGAGCACTACGTGCGCGCGGGCGTCAGCTACGTGATCATCGGCACCAAGGCGGTGAAAGAGCCCGAGTTCGTTGCCGAGGCGTGCAAGGCCTTCCCCGGCAAGGTCATCGTTGGTCTGGATGCCAAGGACGGTTTCGTCGCCACCGACGGCTGGGCGGAAGTGTCCAGCGTGCAGGCCACCGACCTGGCCAAGCGCTTCGAGGCTGACGGTGTATCCGCCATCGTTTATACCGACATCGCCAAAGACGGCATGATGCAAGGCTGCAACGTCGAAGCCACTGCTGCACTGGCTGCCGCCAGCCGCATCCCTGTGATCGCCTCCGGCGGCATCCACAACCTCGGTGATATCGAGAAGCTGCTGTTGGCGCGCTCGCCCGGCATCATCGGCGCCATCACCGGCCGCGCGATCTACGAAGGCACCCTGGATGTGGCCGAGGCCCAGGCCTTCTGCGACAGCTTCAAGGGTTGAACCGTAGGGCGGGTGAAACCCGCCGCAATTGACGCAATCTTTATCGGTGGGTTGCACCCACCCTACGGGAGCTCCGTATGGCACTGGCTAAACGCATTATCCCCTGCCTCGACGTGGACAACGGCCGCGTGGTCAAGGGCGTCAAGTTCGAGAACATCCGCGATGCCGGTGACCCGGTGGAGATCGCTCGTCGCTACGATGAGCAGGGCGCCGACGAGATCACCTTCCTCGACATCACCGCCAGCGTCGATGGCCGCGATACCACCCTGCACACCGTCGAGCGCATGGCCAGCCAGGTGTTCATCCCGCTCACCGTCGGTGGCGGCGTGCGCACCGTGCAGGACATTCGCAACCTGCTCAATGCCGGTGCCGACAAGGTGTCGATCAACACCGCCGCGGTGTTCAACCCTGAGTTCGTCGGCGAAGCCGCCGCGCGTTTCGGCTCGCAATGCATCGTCGTCGCCATCGACGCCAAGCGTGTGTCCGCACCGGGCGAGCCGGGCCGCTGGGAGATCTTCACTCACGGCGGGCGCAAGCCGACCGGCCTGGACGCCGTGGCGTGGGCGCGCAAGATGGAAGACCTGGGCGCCGGTGAGATCCTGCTCACCAGCATGGATCAGGACGGCGTGAAGAGCGGTTACGACCTCGGTGTGACCCGCGCCATCAGCGAGGCCGTGCGCGTGCCGGTGATCGCCTCTGGTGGTGTCGGCAACCTGCAGCACCTGGCCGACGGCATCCTCGAAGGCAAGGCCGATGCCGTGCTGGCCGCGAGCATCTTCCACTTTGGCGAGTACACCGTGCCGGAAGCCAAGGCCTACCTGGCCAGTCGCGGTATCGTGGTGCGCTGATCCGCTTGTCGCTTCGGGCCGCCTGCGCGGCTCGAAGTGGCGGCCACCTTCCCAGCGAAAGGCCTGCTGACCGAGCCCATCGGTCAAAGCTGCGGGCGAGTCGACGGCAAACTGCCAGCGATGCAGCTAGCATTGCCCGCCATTTTCCAATCCCAAGCCTTCTGTCCTCGGTGGATGGGCGCCTTTTGCCGAGCATTTTCGACACGGAGTCTTCATGTTCCTTCTTCGCGTCGTGACCATACTGGCCCTGGTGTGTGGCCTCAGCCTCGCGCGCGCTGAACCGCTGGTGCTGCTCACGGAGAATCTGCCCCCTTCAACATGTCGGTCGCCGGCACCAACTATGCCCGTGACGATGGCGTGACGGGCATCAGCTCGGACATCCTGCGCGCGGTGTGCGAGCGTGCCCAGGTCCAGTGCCAGCAGATCTTGCGTTTCCCCTGGCAGCGTGTGTACCAGCAGACGCTGGACGATGCGGACTACGGGCTGTTTTCCACCGCGCGTACCGCAGAGCGTGAAGGGCTGTTCAAGTGGGTGGGGCCGATCGCCAGCAACGAATGGGTGCTGTTCAGCAAGGGTGACAGTTCGATCCAGTTGAACAGTCTCGACGACGCACGGCGTTACCGTATCGGCGGCTATAAAGGTGACGCCAAGACCCAGTTCCTGCTCGATCGCGGGTTGGAAGTGCAGACGGCGTTGCGTGACAGCGAGAACGTCAAGAAGCTGGAAAGGGGCCAGATCGATTTGTGGATGACCTCCAATCAGGCGGGGCGTTTCGTCGCGCGCCAGAAGGGCCTGGAGGACCTCAGGGTGGTGCAGAAGTTGCAGAATGCATTGGACTCGCTACGGGCCGAGGGGGCGTTGAGGAGTATCGAGGCGCGCTACTGAGGCACACTGCCAGTAATCGCTGGGCCGGGGAGGGCGTGGCGGTTATCCTGAGGTGGTCTGCCTTTTCATAGAAAGAGAAATGTCATGTTCAAACGTCTGCTAATCGCGTTCGCTGGCACCCTTATGGCGCTCGCTGGCGCGGTGCGCGCCGAAGTGGACCCGAACTACAGCGTGGTCCTGCTGACTGAGAATTTCCCGCCTTACAACATGGCGATCAACGGCAAGAACTTCGCTCAGGAAGACAATATCGATGGCGTCGCCGTCGATGTGGTCAGAGAGATGTTCAAGCGTGCCGGGGTCAAGTACAGCCTGACCCTGCGTTTCCCCTGGGATCGTATCTACAAGCTGGCGCTGGAAAAACCGAACTACGGCGTATTCGTCACCGCGCGCCTGCCGGAGCGTGAGCAACTGTTCAAGTGGGTTGGCCCGATCGGTCCTGATGACTGGGTAATGCTGGCCAAGGGCGACAGTTCGATCAACCTGGCCAGCCTGGATGAGGCCAAGCAGTATCGCATTGGTGCCTACAAGGGCGACGCCATCTCCGAATATCTGGTCGACAAGGGTGTGGAGCACAGCACCTCGTTGCGTGACCAGGAAAATGCCCGCAAGCTGATGTCCGGGCAGATCGATCTATGGGCCACCGGTGATCCTGCCGGCCGCTACCTGGCCAAGCAGGAGGGTGTCTCCGGTCTGCGCACCGTGTTGCGCTTCGACAGTGCCGAGCTTTACCTGGCGCTGAACAAGGAAATGCCTGACGAGATCGTTGCCAAGCTACAGGCAGCGCTGGATCAGATGCGCGCCGAAGGCTTTGTCGACGAGACGCTGAACAACTACCTGTAAGCACCGAACACGGGACCGGCCACGAGCCGGTCGCTTGCCATGGATGGCAAAGCCACTGAGTGCCAATGACCGGGCTCAGGCCCATGCAAGGATGTCGCTAGCCATAACCAAAATCATGCGAGCGGTACGTCTTATGCTGAATACTCTGAAGAAAAGCCTGTTTGTCACCTTGTTCATGCTCTGCGGTTCCGCGTACGCGGAGTTGCCCCAGGATTACAAGGTGGTGCTGCTGACCGAGAATTTCCCGCCCTTCAACATGGCGGTGGACGACAAGAACTTCGCCCGTGACGACGGTATCGATGGCATCAGTGCCGACATCGTGCGCGAGATGTTCAAGCGTGCCGGCATCGACTACACCCTGACCCTGCGTTTCCCCTGGGACCGTCTCTATCGCCTGACGCTGGAAAAACCCAACTACGGGCTGTTCTCCACCACCTATACCGAAGAGCGCAAGCCGCTGTTCAAATGGGTCGGCCCGATCGCCAAGACCGGCTGGGTGTTGCTCGCCGCGCCGGGTAACGACATCAAGGTGTCGACTCTGCAGGATGCTGCCAAATATCGCATCGGTGCCTACAAGAACGATGCGGTCAGCCAGAACCTGGAGAGCCAGGGCCTGGAGCCAATCAACGCCCTGCGTGACCAGGAGAACGTGAAGAAGCTGGTGCGCGGGCAAATCGACCTGTGGGCCACCACCGACCCGGTGGGGCGTTATCTGGCCAAGCAGGAAGACGTCACCGGCCTCAATACCGTGCTGCGTTTCAGGGATGCCGAGCTGTACCTGGCGCTGAACAAGGATACCCCGGACGAGGTGGTGCAGCGTCTGCAGAAGGCGCTGGATGAGCTGCGCAGCGAAGGTTTCATCGACGACATTACCGAGAATTATCTGTAACCGTGCGATAGCGCGAACTAGGCGGCTTTGCGGTGCTCTGCGGAAACGCTGCTGCTTGTCAGTGAGGCATAGGAAGATGAGCCTGTAGGAGCCAGCTTGCTGGCGATCCGACGTATCGATAGCCATCCGGCGTTGCTGGCGAAAAGCATCGCCGGCAAGCCGGCTCCTACGATTCTGTAGCGATGCCGGCTCCCGGGGCACCTATGGTAGGTGCCTCGGGAGCCTTATCTGGTCGGCTTGGCTCAGTTGCCGCGTGTGACGCTCAGGCCCTTGAGCAGGTTCAGTGCCTGGCTCAGCTGGTAGTCATCGTCCTGCGGACGCTCGGCGCGTGCGGCCTGTGCGGCCTTGCTCGGGCGATCAGCGCCGCCGTTACCATTGCCCAGGTGGCCCTGCAGGTCGGCTTCCTTGATGCCTTCACTGTCCTGCTCGCGGGTGAGTTTGGCGCGCCCCACTTCGATGTCGGGGACGATGCCCTGAGCTTGGATCGAGCGGCCGTTGGGCGTGAAATACAGGGCGGTGGTCAGCTTCAGCGCGCGGTCGTTGTTCAGTGGCAGCACGGTCTGTACCGAGCCCTTGCCGAAGCTGTTGGTGCCCATCAGCACCGCGCGTCTGTGATCCTGCAGCGCACCGGCGACGATCTCCGAGGCCGAGGCACTGCCGCCGTTGATCAGCACCACCAGCGGTACGCCTTCGCTGGCATCGGCCGGGTCGGCGTTGAAGCGCAGCTCGGAGTTGGCTAGGCGACCCTCGGTGTAGACGATCAAGCCCTTCTTGAGGAAATGGTCGGTGACCTCCACCGCCGCCTGCAGCACGCCGCCGGGGTTGTTGCGCAGGTCCATGACCAGGCCGCGCAGCTTCTTGTTGCCGTTGTCCTTGCGCAGCTTGGTCAGCGCCTTGCCGACTTCTTCGCCGGTGTTGACCTGGAATTGCGAGATACGCAGATAGCCGTAGCCGTCTTCGAGCATCTGGCTCTTGACGCTGCGCACCTTGATCACCGCGCGGGTCAGGGTCAGATCGAACGGGCGACCGCCATCACGCACCAGCGTCAGCTCGATCGTGCTACCGGCCTTGCCGCGCATCTTGTCCACGGCTTCCATCATCGACAGGCCCTTGGTCGGCTGGCCGTCGATCTTGACGATCAGGTCGCCGGGCTGGATGCCGGCCTTCGATGCCGGCGTGTCGTCGATGGGCGAGACCACCTTGACGAAGCCATCCTCCATGCCGATCTCGATGCCCAGGCCGCCGAACTCGCCGCTGGTGCTTTCCTGCAGCTCGGCGAAGGCTTCCGGCTCGAGGTAGGCCGAGTGCGGGTCGAGGTTGCTGAGCATGCCCTTGATGGCATTCTCCAGCAGGGTCTTGTCGCTCACTGGCTCGACGTAGGCTGCCTTGATGCGGTCCATCACCTCGGCGAAGGTGCGCAGATCATCCAGCGGCAGTGGAGCCTTGCCGCTCGCCGCTGCTGCCGGCGCGGGGGCAGGCTCGGCGGCGTGCAGGGCTGGAGCGCCGAGCAGCAGCCCGAGGGCCAGGGCCAGGCAGGTGGGGCGGAAGCGATGAGACATGAAGACAACTCCTAGTTAAATTAGGCGCCACCAGGCTGCTGAAAACTACCTGCGTTGGCAATACTGCGTTAAAAACGGCCTCAGAATGCTCATTTACAGCTCGTAAACTCGAATGCGAGCCCAGTCCGTTCTTCGGCCGTTTTTGCGGGGCCGCCATCGGTATTGTCTTGCCTGCCTCGCTTACGTTTTTCAAAAACTTGGTTATCCCTGCGCGCGGCACCACTGTGCTGGATCACTCGGGCGACCGTTCTGGCGAATGGCGAAGTACAGTGCCGATGTTTCCTGGCCACCGCTGCTGCCTACGGTGGCGATGGGATCGCCGGCCTTGACCACGTCTCCGGCACTCTTGAGCAGGTTCTGGTTGTGGCCATACAGGCTCAGATAACCGTTGCCATGGTCGAGAATGACCAGCAGACCGGCGCCACGCAACCAGTCGGCGAATACCACGCGACCACCATGCACGGCGCGTACCTGACTGCCAGCGGGCGCACCGATCAGCACGCCATCCCACTTAGTACGAGCGTCGCCGCCGCGAGGGGTTCCGTAGCGTGCTACCAATCGGCCATCGACCGGCCACGGCAACTTGCCGCGTGCGCTGGCGAAAGGCCCGCCGTAGACAGCACCAGATGTCACCAACGGGCCGCTTGGCTGGCTGGGCTGCTGGCCTGGCCGAGCCGGCTCTGCCTGCTGCGCGGCCAGGGCGCGCTTGCGCGCCTCTGCGGCCTCGCGCGCCTGGCGGGCCAGGGTTTCTTCGATGGTCTTCAGTACGCGACCGAGTTCGGCCTGTTCCTGCTGGCGCGCCTTGAGTCGCTGATCACGGGTGGCGAAGTCGCGGTTGAGCTTGGCCAGTGTCTGCTGGCGTTCCTTGCGCGCTTCGGCGAGCTTGGCGTGGCGCTCATCCAGGCCCGCTTTCTGCGCCTGCAGCTGGGCCTGGTGGTTGTTGATTTCCTGCTCGACGTTGGCCAATTGGCGCAGGGTCTCGTTGAACGCGGCGAGCTGTTCGAGACGCGCCTGGCTGAGGTAGTCGTAGTAGGTGAGGGTGCGTGAGAATTTTTCCGGGTTCTGTTGGTTGAGCAGCAGCTTGACGTATTCCTGGCGGCCGCTCTGATAGGCCGCGCGGGCCTGGATAGCGATCAGCCGTTGCTGTTCAGTGCGCGCGCCCTGAAGTTTTTTTTTCTCCTGATCCAGGCGCTGGATTTCCTGCTCGCTGCCCTTGAGCTCGCGCTGCAGTTCCTTGACCTGGTTTTCCAGGTCGCCCATCTCGGTCTCGGTCTTCTTCAGCTGTTGCTGCACGCCGGATTTCTCCTGCTGCAGTTTCTCCAGCAACTTCTTCAGCTCGGCGACATCCTGGCGCGCCGCTTTCAGCTGGCGCTGGGTATCGGCGCGCTGATCGGCGATGGCCGGAGCGATCAGGCTGCTGAGCAGAATCAGGGCAAGGATGCGAAGCATGGGCGGGGCGATACCTGGCGGAGTAGCGAATGGCGCTTAGTATGCCTAAAAAACCGGCGGCAAGCTGCAAGCCACAAGCAGCTAGAAGAGCGAACGTGACGCGTAGCCTGGATGCAATCCGGGGGGAGATTCCCCGGATTGCATCCAGGCTACGATGCTTGCGTCTTATTGCAGCTCGACGATGGTCTTGCCCGTCATCTCGGCCGGCTGTGGCAGGCCCATCAGCGTGAGCAGGGTCGGCGCCACATCGGCCAGCACGCCACCTTCACGGATACGCGCCGGGCGCTTGCCAACGTAGATGAACGGTACTGGCTCGCAGGTGTGGGCGGTGTGCGCCTGGCCGGTGCACTCGTCTTCCATCTGTTCGACGTTGCCATGGTCGGCAGTGATCAGCGCTTCGCCACCGACCTTGTCCAGCGCCTCGGTGATGCGGCCGACGCAGCGGTCGAGGGTTTCCACGGCCTTGACTGCGGCCTCGAACACGCCGGTATGGCCGACCATGTCGCCGTTGGCGTAATTGACGATGATCACGTCATAACGCTGGTTGTCGATGGCATCGACGATCCTGTCGGTGACTTCCGGCGCGCTCATTTCCGGCTTGAGGTCGTAGGTGGCGACGTTCGGCGAGGGGATGAGGATGCGTTCTTCGCCCTCGAACGGCTCTTCGCGGCCGCCGGAGAAGAAGAAGGTGACGTGAGCGTATTTCTCGGTTTCAGCGATACGCAGCTGGGTCTTGCCATTCTTCGCCAGGTATTCGCCGAGCACATTGGTCAGAGCTTCCGGAGCGAAGGCGCTGGGGGCCGGGATGCTCGCCGCGTACTGGGTGAGCATGACGAAACCGACCTGCGGTGCACGCTTGCGCTCGAATTCCTTGAAACCAGGCTCGACGAAGGCTCGGGTCAGTTCGCGGGCGCGGTCGGCGCGGAAGTTCATGAACACCACGGCGTCGCCATCTTCCACCTGCACCGGCGTGCCGATGGTGGTGGCCTTGACGAACTCGTCGCTCTCGCCACGGTCGTAGGCGGCTTGCAGGCCTTCAACGGCGCTGGCGGCGTTGAACTGGCCGGCGCCGTCGACGATCAGGTGGTAGGCCTGCTCGACGCGGTCCCAGCGGTTGTCGCGGTCCATGGCGAAATAGCGGCCGGTGAGACTGGCGATGCGGCCCTTGCCGAGGCGGGCGAATGTGGCATCGAGCAGCTCGATGGACGGTTGTGCGCTTTTCGGTGGGGTGTCGCGGCCGTCGAGGAAGGCATGCAGGTAGATCTTCTCGGCGCCGCGCTTGGCGGCCAGTTCGGCCATGGCGACGATGTGATCCTGGTGGCTGTGTACGCCGCCATCGGAGAGCAGGCCGAGGATGTGCACGGCCTTGCCGGCGGCCACGGCCTTGTCCACGGCCTGGTTGATCGTGGCGTTGTCGAAGAACTCGCCGTCACGAATCGCCTTGGTCACGCGGGTGAAGTCCTGGTACACCACGCGACCGGCACCGAGGTTCATATGGCCGACTTCGGAGTTGCCCATCTGCCCGTCCGGCAGGCCGACGTCCATGCCGCTGCCTGAGATCAGGCCGTGCGGGTAGGTAGCACGCAGGCGGTCGTAGACCGGCGTGTTGGCAGCATGGATGGCGTTGTACTCGGGTTTGTCGCTGTGACCGAAGCCGTCGAGGATGATCAGAACCAAGGGTTTTGGCGTGGCACTCATTGAACTGGCTCGCTCTGCGTCTGAGGGGGCAAGGAAACAGCCCGGCATTTTAGGGCCAAGCGCCTGGCGCGTCACTGCCAGACGGGGTTTGGCCGACCTGTGGGGCTGTGTATACTGGCCGGCATTTTACCGTCCTGGGCCATATAGATGTTCGCCAACCTGATTGAATTCATCATCAACCACTACGTACTGAGTGGAATGTTCGCCGTTCTGCTGGTGTTGCTGATCGTCACCGAAATGCGCAAGGGCGGGCAGAGCCTGTCGAGCCGCGAGCTCACCGCGCTGGTCAACAGCGACAAGGGCGTGGTGCTCGACGTGCGCGCGCAGAAGGACTTCTCCGCCGGGCATATCGTCGATTCGCTGCACATCCCTTACGACAAGGTGGTGGCACGTATCACCGAGCTGGAAAAGCACAAGGCCAAGACCATCGTCGTCGTCGACGCCATGGGTCAGCATGCCGGCAGCGTCGCCCGCGAGCTGAAGAAAGCCGGTTTTACCGCCGCCAAGCTGTCCGGTGGCATCGCTACCTGGCGTGGCGACAACCTGCCGCTGGTGAAGTGACATGAGCAGCGTGGTCGTCTACTCCAGCGACTGGTGCCCCTACTGCATGCGTGCCAAGCAACTGCTGGCCGGCAAAGGGGTGGACTTCGAGGAAATTCGCGTCGACGGCCAGCCGGCCATCCGCGCGGAGATGACCCGCAAGGCTGGCCGCACCTCGGTGCCGCAAATCTGGATCGGCAGCACCCATGTGGGTGGCTGTGACGACCTCTACGCCCTGGAGCGCGCCGGCAAGCTCGACGCCCTGCTGCAGAGCCCCGCTTGAAACCTCAACGTTAAGGAAGGCAAACGCCATGACCGAGCAAGCCAACAGCGGCGCAGCCGCTGACGATTCGCAGAATCCGCAATTCTCCCTGCAGCGCATCTACGTCAAGGACCTGTCCTTCGAAGCGCCGAAGAGCCCGGAAATTTTCCGCCAGGAGTGGACGCCGAGCGTCGGTCTGGATCTGAACACCCGCCAGAAGGCCCTGGAAGGTGACTTCCACGAGGTGGTGCTGACCCTGTCGGTGACGGTCAAGAACGGCGAAGAAGTCGCCTTCATCGCCGAAGTGCAGCAGGCCGGCATCTTCCTGATCAAGGGCCTGGACGCGGCCTCGATGAGCCACACCCTCGGTGCCTTCTGCCCGAACATCCTGTTCCCGTACGCCCGTGAAGCGCTGGACAGCCTGGTGATCCGCGGCTCGTTCCCGGCCCTGATGCTGTCGCCGGTGAACTTCGACGCGCTGTACGCTCAGGAGCTGCAGCGCATGCAGCAAGCCGGCGAAACCACTGCTCACTAAGTGCTCGGTTCGCTTGCATGAAAAAAGCGCCTCTCGGGGCGCTTTTTTGTGTCCGCTCGCGGCCTTAGTCGGCGCCAGCGAAGCCGTTCTGCCGCCAGGCCTCGTAAACGGTGACGGCCACGGTATTGGACAGGTTCAGGCTGCGGCAACCGGCGCGCATCGGCAGGCGTACGCGCTGCTCCGGCGGCAGCGCGTTACGTACGTCCTCGGGCAGGCCACGGCTTTCCGGGCCGAACAGAAACGCGTCGCCGGGCTGGTAGGCGATCTCGTGGAACGGCTGCGAGCCCTTGGTGGTGAAGGCGAACAGGCGCGGCTGGCCAAGGCTGTCGAGGCAGCTCTGCAGGTCCGGGTGGCGCTTGAGGGTGGCGTATTCGTGATAATCCAGGCCGGCGCGGCGCAGGCGCTTGTCGTCCAGTTCGAAGCCCAGCGGCTCGATCAGGTGCAGCTGGCAGCCGCTGTTGGCGCACAGCCTGATAATGTTGCCGGTATTAGGCGGAATTTCCGGTTGAAAGAGGATGACGTGGAACATGCAACACTCCGAGCGCTGGGACGAGCGCCATTCTACGCCGCCAGAAGATCCACGGCCGCGTTTGCGCTGGCGTTTCGTGGCATCGGTGATGCTGATCGCCTTTCTCGTCGGCTTGATGATCGGCCGTGTGTTCGATCCACCACGTCTGCGTATCGAGGATGCCGAGGCCTGGGAGCAGGGACTACAGCTCTGGTTCAATCGTGAGCCACAGGCGCAGGCCGAACATGTCGACGGCGCCCTGGTGTATCGCTACGCGGATGCCTACGGGCGTGTGCGTGAGGGGCAATTGAAACTGCCGCTGGGCCTGGTGAACTGGCGCGTGGAGCGCGACGGAAGGGATCTGCTGCTGGTGCTGGTGTCACCCCGCCCGCTGGACGGGGAGTGGCGCGGTGCGCAAGAGGATGGACGTTGGCGGGCGCGCCTGACGCTGCGTCCCAAATAAAGAAGGGGATTCCCCGGCCTGCCTGTACCAAGGTCCCCGAAACGGGTGGCGCCGTGCTCATTGGCAGAGCAGCGGCGCGTTACACATGACGCGCGGTGGCGTCGAATAAAGAAGGGGATTCCCCGGCCTGCCTGTACCAAGGTCCCCGAAACTGGGATTGCCTTAGCATATGCAGGGCGTGTGCCAATTTTATTACCGCAACGGAAAGGCGCTATTTCGCTGGGTTTGAGGCCCTCTGGCGAGGGCTGCGGCGCCAGTTGCGACGCCACGGTGCACCAGCGTGCAGCGTGATGCACCGCTGGCGCACCACGCTGTTCTGGGGCGCTGGATGGTTGCTCAGCGTGGTAGCAGTTTCAGCGTGCCCTGGCTGTTGGCTTTGACGTCTGCCTCGCTCAGGTGCTGTGGCTGATACTTGACGGCCACATGGGGCGCCGCCTGATCGCCGTAATGCGCGTCGAACGGCACACCGCTCTGGCCGACGGGAATGCCGCCCAGCGCCTTGTCGGCATCGGCCAGGTCGACCAGCCGTCGGGTGGAAGGACCATAGACCACGGGCCAGGGCGCCGGGCCAACCTTGTGCGAGAAGTTGTTCGGCGTTTCATGGCCGCCTGGTGCGGCGAATGGGCCGACGTTCAGCAGCCAGGCCAGCGGCTGCTGCTGACCAAGTGCGTGCTGATGGGTGAGGGTATGACCGCGGCCCCAGTTCCAGGCCTCGACATCATTGCCGAGCACGCTGCGTAGATGCGTCAGGCTGGCGCGCCAGGCGTCGGCGACGATCTGCGCGCGGCTTTCGCGCTGTTCGCTGCCCTGGCGATTCCACCAGGGCGAGTCGGCATTGGCGGTCAGGCGCGGCAGGGCAGTGTCGAGCACGCGGGTTTGCAGCAGGCTGTCGAAGAACATCTCGCCCAGCTCGTCGGCCATGGCTTCGCGGGCAAGCTGATAGGTCAGCTGGTTGAACAGGGTAGTGGCCACGGAATCGAGTGCATGGTCGCCATTCCACTCGGCCAGTTGCTCCGCCAGTGCGCGCTCCTCATCGGTCGCCGCTGCAGCGCGCAGCTCGTCGAGGATCGGCGCCAGCAGGCGCGGGCCGTAGCCGGTACCGGGGTCGAGCTGCAGCGCCTGGCTGTTCTGCGTATCCCATTTCACCGAGGCGTCGCTCAGGCGCTGGTTCAGGCGCTGGCCACGATCGGGCAGGTTGTAGTAACCGGGAATCTCGATGCCGCTGGCCGGTACGGGCTGGTAGTTGGCTGAGAGAATGTAGCCGCGCTCCGGGTTCTCTTCCTGCGGGTTGGCGCTGAAGGGGTGGTAGCCGAGCTTGTCCGCTTCACCGCTGGCGCCATCGAGAATGAAGGTCGGGTTGACCCCGGCCGGGCGCAGGGGCAGCTTGGCGGCGGCCCACCAGCCAATATCGCCGCTGGCACTGGCCCAGAGCACATTGAGGCCGGGCGCTTCGATCTTCTCGACGGCGGCGCGGGCCTTGTCCAGGCTGTCGGCGCGGCCTAGTTGGTAGAAGGCGTCGAGCATCGGGTTGTCGGTTTCGAGGAAGGCCCACCACATGGCGATCGGCGTGCTGCCGCTGGTCTGGCCCAGGGCATCGTTGATGATCGGCCCGTGCGGCGAGCGGCGCAGGGTGATCTGCACCGGCTCGACACCTTTGACCCGGATGGTTTCGGTGCGCTGTTCGAGGTCGACCCAGTTGCCCTGGTACCAGACCTGGTTGGCGTTATCCGGATTGACGCGCTCGGCGATCAGGTCGAGGTCGTCGTTCTGGAACATGGTCAGGCTCCAGGCGAAGTCGCGATTGTGGCCGAGCATGGCGCTGGGAATCAGCGCGTGGTGGTAGCCATACAGCTCGTAGCCGGGTGCCTGCAGGTGCGCCTCGTACCAGACCGCCGGCAGCGAGAAGCGAATATGCGGGTCGCCCGCCAGCAGTGGCTTGCCGCTGGCGGTGCGGCTGCCGGAAACAGCCCAGGCGTTGCTGCCCTCGAACTGCGGCAGGCCGGTGCCCTCCAGGGCGCTGTTGCTGAGCTGGGCCAGGGCGGAAAGATCCTGCCAGTCGCCGGCGGCGAGGGATGTGCCGAGCACACCCTGCGGATGCCAGTCGAGATCGAACAGCTCGAGATAATCCGCACCCAGGGCGTCACGGACATGGGTCATCACCGGTTCGGTGCGCAGGGCCGCGGCGAAGCTGTAGGCCATGTAGCCAGCGATGCTGAGCGTATCGGCCATGGTGAAAGGGCGTGGCTCGATGCCCAGCAGGTCGAACTCCAGCGGACGTGGGCGGCTGGCCTGGTATTGGTTGACCCCTTCGAGATAGTGCTGCAGCGCCTGGGTGGACGGACTGTCGGCATCTAGCCTGGCGGCGTAGGCATCGGCGTGGCGGCCTATTTCCAGGGTGCGGAACAGGCGGTCGGTGGGCACCAGCTTTTCGCCGAGCACTTCGGCCAGTTCGCCGCGCGCCAGGCGCCGCAGCAGCTCCATCTGGAACAGGCGATCCTGGGCGTGGACGAAACCCAGGGCGCGGTACATGTCCGCTTCATTCTCGGCGCGAATGTGTGGCACGCCGCGTTCGTCGTAATCGACCGTGACCGGCGCCTGCAGCGCGCCGAGTACCACCTCGCCATCGCGTTGCGGTTGCTTGTCATGCAGGTACCAGGTCAGGCCGCCAGCTGCGGCTGCAATCACCAGCGCAAGGGCGGTCAGGGAACGTTTCATCCAGCGATCCTTATTGTTGTGGGGCAAGCGTGCAGGCATTTTGCTCAGGCGCGTGGGCGGCGGCATTGACCATATGCCTCAATGCTGAAAGTCTATGGTCAATATTTGCCAGAGATCGCCATGGTCGATAACGCCTTCGTCGCCCTTACTCATTCCTCGACCCTGCGTCGGCTGCTCTACGAGGCCCTGGCGGCGCTGGGGCTCGACCCGACCGACACCTACCGTCGTGCCTACGCTGGTGTGGCCCTGGCGGCGCCGTTGCTGGAAGCGCGCGAGGAGCACGACAACGCGCCGCGCTTCTGGCAGGCGCTGGAGGGCATCAGCGGTGACACCGATATCGGCCTGCACCTGGGCGAGGTCATGCAGCCACGGCCGATGGATGTGGTCAGCTATCTGCTGCTGGCGGCTCGGGACCTGCGTCAGGGCTTGCAAGCCTTCGTGCGCTTCCAGCACATCCTCTCCGGCGGTTTTGCCGCGCGACTGCAGGAGCAGGGAGACGAGGCGCACCTGGTGATCGATCTCAACTACCGCGAGGTTGGCTCGCTGCGTCAGCAGATGGAGTGCCTGGCTGTGCTGCTGAGCAAGATGCTGGCGTCGGCCGCTGGCGGCGAGTTGCCGTTGATGGGCGTCGAGTTTCGCCACCGGGCGCCGCGCAAGCTTGCCGAGCATCGCCGTTTGCTGAGTGTCGAACCCCGTTTCTCGCGGCCGCACGACGTGCTGATCCTGCCGCGTGCGCTGCTCTCGCGGCCTTCGCGCAGCGCCAGCCCGCGGCTGTTCGAGGTGCTCAGCGAAGAAGCCGAGAAGCAGTTGGCAGGGTTGGTGGAGAACCAGTTGCTGGCACGGGTGCGCTACTGGCTGGAGGTCAATCTGGGTGGTACGACCTGCAGCCTGGAGGCCTGTGCACTGGCGCTGGGCAGCAATCGCGGTGCCTTGCAGCGTTCGCTGAGCGAGCAGGGCAGCAGTTTTCGCGCACTGCACGATGAGGTGCGGCGCCTGCGCGCGCTGCGCCTGCTGGATCAGGGCCTGGGTGTACGCGAGGTGGCGCGCGCCTGCGGTTTCGCCGAGCTGTCGCCGTTCTACCGCGCCTTTCGTCGCTGGCAGGGCGGGACGCCGCGCGGTCTGGTATCGCGCCACGGATCGACTGGCGGTGAGGCCCTCGCGTAGGGTGGGTTAGCCGCTTGTCGTACTTATCAGTCGATTCGCCATATTAGCTGCGGCGTAACCCTCCGCCGGCGTAAGGCGATCTACCGCCTGGTGGGTTACGCGACGCTCCACCTCCGCGGCGTTCCTCGATTCACCTGAGGCGCCGCTAACCCACCCTACGGGGTCAATCGTTGCCCGGCTTGGCCCATTCACAGAAGCAGCCCACCGCCAGAGTATTGCTGGCATTCACCTTGCGTCCGGCCGCCAGCGCTTCGAGTATGGGCTCGATGAAGCTGTTGCTCGAGTTGCAGGTCAGGCCTTCGCTGTAGGGGCCGAAGTAGGCCAGCTGGCCCTGTTTGTCCCAGATCGCTACGGCAGGGCTGGCTGGCAGGTTGGTGCTGCCGGGCAGCTCATCGATGGGTTGCAGTGCGGCCAGTTCGGCGGGCAGGCGGCCCTGGCTGCCGGGCTTCTGCACGACGTGAAATTGCACGCCTTGTGGCGTGTAGTGTTCGATCAGTTCGGACAGGTGCTGCTGGTTGCCGACATTGCATGGGCAGGTCGGGTCCCAGAAATGCACCAGGCGGATCGCGCCGGGGCCGCTCAGTTCAGTGGGTAGCTGCAGTTCGGCGCCGGAGAACACCGCTGCGCGCTCGTCGAAGGTGCGCAGGTAGCGCGTTTCGAACCAGCGGTAAGCCAGCGCCATACCGGCCAGCCAGGCCAGGGCGAGCAGGGCGATGAGCAGGTTCTTGCGGGACAGGCGGAGCATGGGCGGGCCGGGCGTAAAAAGGGCGTGTAGCTTGCCACGATGCGCCGGGCAGCTGAATATCGCAGCATTCGAGGAGATGTCGTCGGGATCGTCCGCGTGCATCCTGCAACCTATGGAAAGCCCTATGTCAGAGCCGTTTCAGCCCGATCACTTGCGCCCTCTGCTGCGACCCTTGGCCGCAGCGCACCTGGATTTGCCGGCGCTGCAGGCGTATCGCAGCTTCTACGGTTTCGACCTGGCCGCGCGCTTTGCCGGGCTGGACAACCGTCTCGGCAGCTTCAATGCAGCCGGCTACCAGATCGCCGTGCAGCTGTGGGCGCCGGCCGAGCCGCAGGGCACCCTGCTGTTGCTGCACGGCTATTACGACCATATGGGCCTGTACCGACATGTGGTCGACTGGGCGCTGAGTATGAATTTTGCCGTGCTCGCCTGCGACCTGCCGGGACACGGTCTGTCCAGCGGTGCGCGTGCCAGCATCGGTGATTTCGCCGAGTATCAGCAGGTGCTGGCTGGCTTGTTCGAGCAGGCCAGCGAGCTGGGGCTGCCGCAGCCCTGGCATCTCTGTGGGCAGAGCACGGGTGGGGCGATTCTGCTGGATTATCTGCTCGCCGACGGCAAGCGCCCGGAGCTCGGGCAGAGCATTCTCCTGGCACCACTGGTGCGGCCGCGCGCCTGGGCCTGGTCGAAGCTCAGCTATCGGATGCTCAGTCCCTTCGTTCGGGAAATTCCGCGGCGCTTCAGCGAGAACTCCAGCGACGCCACCTTCATCGACTTCGTGCACAACCTCGATCCCCTGCAGCCGCGCAGCTTGCCGACTGCCTGGGTGGGGGCATTGGCCAAGTGGGTGCCGCATGTCGAAGCGGCCGGGCGCAGCACGCACAGCCCGCTGATCATTCAGGGCGAGGCGGACATGACGGTCGACTGGCGCTACAACCTCGAGGTGCTGCAGGACAAGTTCCATCAGCCGCAGATCCTGCGATTGGCAGACGCCCGCCATCACCTGGCGAACGAGAACGAGACGTTGCGTAAGCACTATTTCGACTTTCTGCGCGAGCGATTGGCGTAGGTTCTACCGGCACCAAGGAGCATCGTAGATGGGTAGAGCAACGCGAAACCCATCAGATGGCCCAATACCGATCAGATAAGGTTGCAAAAGCGGCCTTTCGTAGGAGCCCCGCCCCGGGGCGAAGCTTTTCAATTGCGCATCGCCCTGGTTCGCGGCGGGGCGCCGTTCCTACACATTCGCAGCGTCGATGCTTAACTGACTGGCATTAATCAAATGGCCCCGGGTTTCGCTGCGCTCAACCCAGGCTACAGGCTGTTATATGCCCTGCGGCGCCGGCTCCAGCTCGTTGCTGCTCATGCCTACTGCAAGGCCTGCGCGCAGCGCCTGTAGGGCGGCCTGGTAATAGGCTTTGCCCGCCTCCGACTGGGCGAATTCGACGAACTGCTCCAGCTCGGGGTCGCTCAGCTCGCGATAGACGTGCAGCAGGGTGTTGTCGAGATCCTGTTCGATCTGCGTCATCAGGCGCTCACGCTGGCCATTGAGCAGCCCTTGAGCCTGACTGCCGCCGAGCAGGCCGGGAATCATCTGGCTGAGGCTGTCGGCTGCCACGCCGGCCAGCGCCAGGCTGACTTCAGCCCCCGCTTCCTTGGCCGGAATGGCCTGGGCCAGGTGACGAATCAGTAGGCGGCGAGTGGCATCGGCATCGGTGCGTGGCAGGCCATTGGCGTATTTGGCCAATTGGTCGCTACGGGTGGCCAGCGTCTCGGCGGCAACGATCTTGCGGCCCAGCGCGGATTCGAAGAAGGCCAGCGCCGGCTGCGGGTCGGCCAGCTCCATGCGCAGGCTGTGCTGCGCGCGCTGGTCGATGGCGGCAGCAGCGAAGCGGCGATTGCTGTTATCCACCAGCGCCTGAAACACCGCCGGTGGCAGAGTGCTGCGGTAGCGCTGCTGAGCCGCGTCGAGCGCCTGGTTGAAATGTTCGCGCTGTTGCGGCCAGCCGGCGGCCTGATACAGGCGCAGGTGGTCGTCTGCCAGGGCCGGCAAGGTCAGGCCAATCAGCAACAGGGCAAACAGAACGCGCATCGAGAACTCCTTGGCAAACTTTCCTGGTCGGCCGCAGGTGTTGCGGCCGGTTATTTTCGGTGGCTGGTGGAGGCTTGTCGAGTCACGACATGCCACTGATACAATCGCCGCCATGACCGAATCCAGCCTGCACGACCTCTTTTCCGGCCTTATCGACGACCTTGCCAGCCAGGGCTGGTCGCAACGGGCGTTGTTCGCCCCAGAAGTTCTGACCCGCGAACTGGCCGTCGAGTGTCGCACGCGTGCACAGAATGGCGAACTCAATGCCGCCGGCGTTGGGCGCGGGGGCGCGCAGCAGGTGCGGGAAGGGATTCGCGGCGATCGCATCCAATGGCTGGAACCTGGCCAGAGCCAAGCCTGTGACCAGTATCTGCAATTGATGGACGGTTTGCGTCAGGCACTCAATCAGGCGCTCTATCTGGGGCTCGAAGACTACGAATGCCACTTCGCCTGCTACGCACCGGGGGCCTTCTACCAGCGGCATCTCGATCGTTTTCGCGATGACGACCGCCGCACGGTGTCGGCGGTGTTCTATCTGAACGAGGACTGGCAGACCGAGCAGGGCGGGGCGTTGCGCCTGTATCTGGCCGATGGCCGGGAGCATGACGTACTGCCTCAGGCTGGAACACTGGCGCTGTTTCTATCTTCCGAGATGCCTCACGAAGTGCTGCCGGCCACCCGCGAGCGACTGTCATTGACCGGCTGGTTCAGGCGTCGGGGTGGCGCGGTACTCTGAGGCCTGTGGGCTGTCTGGCGACAGTCATGGAGAGGGCGATGCAGAAGATATTGGTCAGCCGCTGCCTGCTCGGGCATCGGGTGCGTTATGACGGTGGTGCTCACGGACCCTTCGATCAGCTGCAGCGGTGGCTGGACGAAGGACGGGTGGTGGCGCTGTGTCCGGAGGTGGCGGGTGGGCTGCCGACGCCACGTCCGCCTGCGGAAATTCGCGATGGACAGGGTGGTGCGGTGTTGGATGGTCGGCTGCCAGTACTGACGATCGAGGGCGAGGATGTCACGGCTGCGTTCGTCGACGGCGCCGAACAGGCGCTGGCGCTGGTGCGCGAGCACGACATCCGCCTGGCACTGCTGAAGGCGCGCAGCCCTTCGTGTGGCAATCTGGAAAACTATGACGGCAGCTTCAGCGGCGTGCGAGTGCCGGGCGAGGGCGTGACCGCTGCCCTGCTGAAACGAGCTGGAGTGAAGGTGTTCAACGAAATGCAGTTGGACGAAGCGGCCGCCGAGTTGGCGCGGTTGGAACAAGGCGGCGCTTTAGAGTCGTAGGAGCGAGCTCTGCTCGCGAAGTGGCCCATGTTCGCGAGCAGAGCTCGCTCCTACAGGTCTGCCCGTCAGATAAAGAAAAGGGAGGCCGAAGCCTCCCTTTGTTCATTTCTGCATACCTCCGGGGCTCGCGAGCTAGAGCGAGACAAGGCGGGAGCGACCGAGGAGAGCGGAGTTTACGTCAGTAAATGAGCATCTCCGAGGTTGTTCCCAACGCCGTATCGCCGACGCGCAGCAGCTCCGGTTTAGAACAGGACGCGGCTGCGAATCGTGCCATTGACGTGCTGCAGCTTCTCCAGCGCCAGGTCGGAGTACTCGGCGTCTACGTCGATCACCACGTAGCCGACCTTGTCGTTGGTCTGCAGGAACTGGCCGGAGATGTTGATGCCGTTGTCGGCGAACACCTTGTTGATTTCGCTCATCACGCCCGGAATGTTCTCGTGGATGTGCAGCAGGCGGTGCTTGCCTGGGTGCGCCGGCAGGGCCACTTCAGGGAAGTTGACCGAGGACACCGAAGTACCGTTGTCGCTGTACTTGACCAGCTTCTCGGCCACTTCCAGGCCGATGTTGGCCTGCGCTTCGGCGGTGGAGCCACCGATGTGCGGGGTCAGGATCACGCGATCCAGGCCGCGCAGCGGGCTTTCGAACTCTTCGTCGTTGGACTTGGGTTCGACCGGGAACACGTCGATGGCCGCGCCAATCAGGTGCTCGTCCTTGATCGCCTGGGCCAGGTGATCCAGCTCGACCACGGTACCGCGCGCGGCGTTGATCAGGATGCCGCCCTTCTTCATGGCGCGGATTTCCTTCTCGCCGATCATCCACTGGGTGGACGGCAGCTCCGGCACGTGCAGGGAGACGATGTCGCACAGGCCCAGCAGCTCGTACAGGTCACCGATCTGCGTGGCGTTGCCCAGTGGCAGCTTGGTCACGGTGTCGTAGAAGAACACCTGCATGCCCAGGGCCTCGGCCAGTACCGAGAGCTGGGTGCCGATGGAGCCGTAGCCGACGATACCCAGCTTCTTGCCGCGGATCTCGAAGGAGTTGGCCGCCGACTTGATCCAGCCGCCACGGTGGCAGGAGGCGTTCTTCTCGGGGATGCCGCGCAGCAGCAGGATGGCCTGGGCCAGCACCAGCTCGGCCACCGAACGGGTGTTGGAGTAGGGCGCGTTGAACACGGCGATACCGCGCTCGCGGGCGGCGTCCAGGTCGACCTGGTTGGTACCGATGCAGAAGCAACCGACGGCGACCAGTTTTTTCGCGCAGTCGAAGACCTCGGCAGTCAGCTGGGTGCGCGAGCGGATGCCGATGAAGTGGGCATCGGCGATCTTTTCTTTCAGCTCTTCGCCTGACAGCGCGCCCTTGAGGTACTCGATGTTGCTGTAACCGGCGGCCTTCAGCGTGTCCACGGCGTTCTGGTGGACGCCTTCGAGAAGAAGGAACTTGATCTTGCTCTTGTCCAGAGAGGTCTTGCTCATCGGAGTACCTGTGTCCCACGGGATGTTGTCAGGGAAGGGCTGAGAAACTCAGCCGGCGCCCGCAGATCGCTGCATGGCTCGATTCACGGGGTGCGTATGCTAGCATGTTCGCCTTTTTCAATGCTCGGTTGCGACCTGAATGGTTCTCAGGGCGACCATGAATCCTTTGAGAGTTCCGTAGATGACCACCCCTGCCCAGATCGAAGAGCTGAAGACCCTGGTTGAACCCGGCAAGGTACTGACCGACGCCGATTCCCTCGAGGCCTATGGCAAGGACTGGACCAAGCATTTCGCCCCGGCGCCCTCTGCAATCGTCTTCCCCAAGACTACCGAGCAGGTGCAGGCCATCGTGCGTTGGGCCAATGCGCACAAGGTCGCCCTGGTGCCGTCCGGTGGCCGAACCGGTTTGTCGGCGGCTGCGGTCGCGGCCAATGGCGAAGTGGTGGTGGCGTTCGACTACATGAACCAGATTCTCTCGTTCAACGAATACGACCGCGCGGCGGTGTGCCAGCCGGGCGTGGTGACCAAGCAGTTGCAGCTGTTCGCCGAAGAGAAAGGCCTGTATTACCCGGTGGATTTCGCCTCCAGCGGCTCCAGCCAGATTGGCGGCAATATCGGCACCAATGCCGGCGGGATCAAGGTGATTCGCTACGGCATGACCCGCAACTGGGTGGCCGGCCTGAAGGTCGTGACCGGCACCGGCGAATTGCTGGAGCTGAACAAGGACCTGATCAAGAACGCCACTGGCTATGACCTGCGTCAGCTGTTCATCGGCGCCGAAGGCACCCTGGGCTTCGTGGTCGAAGCGACCATGCGCCTGGATCGCGCGCCGAAGAACCTCACCGCGATGGTGCTCGGCACCGCTGATTTCGACTCGATCATGCCGGTGCTGCACGCTTTCCAGAGCAAGCTCGACCTGACCGCGTTCGAGTTCTTTTCCGACAAGGCGCTGGCCAAGGTGCTCGGCCGTGGCGACGTCCCCGCACCGTTCGAAAGCGAATGCCCCTTCTATGCGCTGCTGGAATTCGAAGCCAGCACCGAGGAAGTGGCCAACCAGGCGCTGGAAACCTTCGAGCATTGCGTCGAGCAGGGCTGGGTGGTCGATGGCGTGATGAGCCAGAGCGAACAGCAGCTGCAGAACCTGTGGAAGCTGCGCGAATATATCTCCGAAACCATCAGCCACTGGACGCCGTACAAGAACGACATCTCCGTCACGGTCAGCCAGGTGCCGGCCTTCCTCAAGGACATCGATGCCATCGTCGAAGCCAACTACCCGGATTTCGAGGTGGTGTGGTTCGGCCATATCGGTGACGGCAACCTGCATCTGAATATCTTGAAGCCCGATAACCTGTCCAAGGACGAGTTCTTCGCCAAGTGCGCGGTAGTCAACCAGTGGGTGTTCGAGACCGTGCAGAAATACAACGGCTCGATCAGTGCCGAGCATGGCGTGGGCATGACCAAGCGCGACTACCTGCACTACAGCCGTTCGCCAGAAGAAATCGCCTGCATGAAAGCGATCAAGGCGGTGTTCGATCCCAACGGCATCATGAACCCCGGCAAGATCTTTGCCTGATCGCAGACGCCCGCCTGACAGCGGGCGTTTTCGTATCCGGCCATGTGTCGGTTAAGGTACGGCACCGGCCACAAGCCGCGATGCCCACAATACGAACAACACAGGAGTCGGTGATGAGCTATCAGCACCAGTATGTCGACGGTACCACCGTCCACTTCCCGCTCGGCAAGGTCGTCTGCATCGGCCGCAACTACGCCGAGCATGCCGCCGAACTGAACAACCCGGTGCCCACCGAGCCGCTGCTGTTCATCAAACCCGGCTCCTGCGTGGTGCCGCTAGAGGGTGGCTTTGTCATCCCCGAGGATCGCGGCTCGGTGCATTACGAGGCGGAGATCGCCGTGCTGATCGGCAAGCCGCTGTCGAAGAAGCCGGATGCTGAGGAAGTGCGTGACGCCATCAGCGGCTTCGCCCCGGCGCTGGATCTGACCCTGCGCGACGTGCAGGCCAAGCTCAAGGAGAAGGGCTATCCCTGGGAAATCGCCAAGAGCTTCGACGGCGCCTGCGTGCTGGCGCCCTTCGTGCCCGGCGATGCCATCGAGGACCTGGCCGATATCGGCATTCGCCTGGTGATCAACGGTGAAACCCGCCAGGACGGCAACAGCCGCGACATGCTCAATCCCATCGTCAGCATGATCCAGCACATGGCTGGGCACTTCGCCCTGCAGCCGGGTGACGTGATCCTCACCGGCACGCCGGTCGGTGTTGGTGCGCTGAGCAAGGGCGATGAGTTGGTGCTGGAGTTGGTCGGTCACAGTAGTTTCACCAGTACCGTGCTATAAGCTCTGACCGCCGCCTTTTCAGGCGGCGGAACTCCTCCAGACATCGGATGTCGGATCGCCATCAAGCAGCCGAGCCGTCGCCGATGCCCTCCCTCCGTTCCCGCTTTTCTCGCCCCCGTTACTGGTTGTCCGGCATAGCCGTGCTGGCCGTGATCACGGTCGTAAAAACCCAGCATTTGGATGATCGCGCCCTGCTCTGGTGGCAGGAGGGGCGTACGCCGTTGGTCGAGCGCCTGTCCAGCGTCTGGCTGCCTGGCTACCGTGCGGTCATTCAGGCCAAGGCGTTGTCGGGTCTGGAACAAGATGAAACCTCGGGGCTGACCTACAACCCGGTAACCGGCACCCTCTTCACCGTCACGGGCAAGAATCCCCTGCTGGTGGAACTCTCGCGTGAGGGTGAGGTGTTGCGGCGTATTCAGTTGAAGGGCTTCGCTGATCCGGAAGCGGTGGAGATGATGGACAACGGGCGCATGGCCATCGTCGATGAGCGTCGACGTCAGCTCACCACCTTTATCCTGCATGACGACGACCTGGAGCTGGATGCGGCCGATTTCCCCGGCTTCGACCTGGGCTTTGCCGAAGCGGGTAACAAGGGCTTCGAAGCCGTTGCCTGGGATGCACGCAGCAGCAGCCTGATGCTGGGCAAGGAGCGTAGCCCGATGGGCTTGTTCAGCCTGCCTTTTCCTGGCGAGGATGGTGCTGCTGGCGTGATGCAGCCTTTCAACTACGGCAATCTGGGAATGCGCGATATTTCTTCGCTGAGTATCGATGCGCGTACCGGCCACGCACTGGTGCTGTCCGACGAGTCGCGCATGCTGCTGGAGCTGGATCGCAGCGGTCACCCGGTCAGCTTTCTCAGCCTTACCGGCGGTCTCAACGGTCTGGAACAGGGCATCAAGCAGGCCGAGGGCGTGACCATGGACGAAGAGGGCAACATCTATATCGTCGCCGAGCCCAATCTTTTTTACGTCTTCAGCAAGGCGCAGCCAGATGCCAGTTGAGTGGCGTGGCGGATTCAGTTTGGCTTAAGCCGCGATTCAGTCTGGCTTCAGCTAGCGGCACTAATCTGGCCCCGTCACTTACGAACAACGAGGTTCACGCCATGAAACGTACCGCTCTCGCTCTGATGGTTCTGCCGCTGCTCAGCACCGCTGCTTTCGCCACTGGTTACACCGGCCCTGGCGCCACCCCGCAGGTCACTACTGTGGCTGCTGCACTGGAAACTGCTGACGACACCCATGTTGTGCTGGAAGGCCAGATCGTCAAGCGCCTGCAGGATGAGCTCTACGAGTTCAAGGACGCCACCGGCACCATCCAGGTCGAAATCGACGACGAAGACTGGCCGGGCCAGAAAGTCTCTGAAACCGCCAAGGTGCGCCTGACCGGTGAAGTCGACAAGGACCTCAATAGTCATGAGATCGATGTCGATCGCGTCGAGCTGATCAACTGATCGCGATTTCACCGCTGCCCGCCACGTCAAACCCGTGGCGGGCTTTTCTGTGGTAGTCAGAGAAATTCATCATGCGTCGTTTGCTCTCCATAAACCCCTGGCTCTATCTGCTGTTCTTCGTCTTGTTGCTTGGCGCCGTGTTGGGCCAGCAGTATCGGCTGTTCGAGCGAGCCTGGTTCTCCGTGCAGGAGTGGCAGCATGGTGCGCAGTGGCGTGATCAGTCGCTGTGGCTGGGCGACTACCGCGTGGTGATCGAGGCCAAGCCCATTGCCGATATCAGCGATGTGTCGGCGCTGACCTACGATCCGGATCGCCGCAGCCTGTTCAGCGTCACCAACAAGCCGGCCAAGGTGATCGAGATCAGCCTGCAGGGCGAGCTCAAGCGCAGCATCGATCTCGAAGGCTTCGGCGACCCTGAAGCCATCGAATACATCGCGCCTGGCGTCTACGTGATCGCCGATGAGCGCGAGCAGCGTCTGGTCAAGGTGCGTATCGACGATGACAGTCGTGTGATCGATGCCGCCGATTTCCAGCAGCTATCCCTGGGTATCGGCCTCAACGGCAACAAGGGCTTCGAAGGCCTGGCCTACGACGCACGGAACCAGCGCCTGCTGGTGGCCAAGGAGCGCGATCCGGTGCGCATCTTCGAGGTGCTGGGCTTCCCTCATGTCGACGAGAGCAAGCCACTGGTGCTGCAGGTCAATACCGACCCGAAGCGCGATGCGCGGTTGTTCGTGCGCGACCTTTCCAGCCTGGACTTCGACGCCGCGACCGGCCATCTGTTGGCGCTGTCGGACGAGTCGCGCCTGGTAATCGAACTCAATGCCGACGGCAAGCCGATCAGTACATTGTCGCTGTTACGTGGCCAGCATGGCCTGCAGCGCAGCGTGCCGCAGGCCGAGGGGATAGCGACGGATGACGACGGCAACCTGTACCTGATCAGTGAGCCGAACCTGTTCTATGTGTTCAGGAAGCAGGGCGACTAACTCGTCTGGTCGTCGATCACCGCGCTCGGTGCATTTTTTTGCACCGACTCGATGCCGCTCTTGCAACTGGCGGCGCTGGCATACATCTGGCTTTGCCCGACCACCTGGCCGTTGGTGGCCAGGAGCAGGAAGTAGTGTTTGTCGTTGCTCGAGGTCTTGGTCTCGAAGGCGCCCTCGCGTTGTGAATTCTTTTTCACCGATTCGATGCCGTTAAGCGCCGAGTCCTTGGCCTTGTACATCTCGCTGCTGAGGATGACCTGGCCATTGGTCGCCAGCAGGTTGAAGTGGAACTGGCCGTCTTTGGCCTTCTTCAGCTCGAACTTTCCAGACATGTTCATTTCTCCCTGAGCGCTCGGCGGTATGCCGCAGCGATGCTCAGCAAGCGTAGTTCATCAATGTGAGTGGCTCTTGCCGACATGGGTATGGCCATCGTCCGGTAGCGGTTGCACACCGCCGCTGACGTTGAGCTGGCGCAGGATGCCGCAGTCTTCCGCCTCCTTGGGGCCGTTGCAACGGTCGCGCAACTCGGTGAGTTGATCACGTAGCGCCTGCAGGCTGTCGATGCGCGCCTGAACATGCTCGATATGTTCGTCCACCAGGCTGTTGATGCCGGCGCAGCTCTCTTGGGGCAGGTCGCGCAGGGCCAGCAGTCGTTGAATCTCTTCCAGGGTCATGTCCAGCGTCCGGCAATTGCGGATGAACACCAGACGTTCCAGGTGCTGTGCCCCGTACAGGCGGTAGTTGCCCTCGCTGCGTGCGGGCGCCGGCAGCAGACCTTCGCGTTCGTAGTAGCGTACGGTCTCTACCCGGCAGCCGGCCTTTTTCGCCAATTCTCCGATTTTCATGGGATCGCTCCGTAGGTGCTTGACCCTATAGTGACTACAGGGTGTGTACTCGGCAATAGATACCTGACGGAGATTTGCCATGAGCCGCTGCTGCGATCACTCGCACCAACAGCCACTTGCTCACCCTGAGCATGTCCACGATCACGCTGGACACAAACACGAGGCCGTGCCGCAGCCAGCGGACGCCGCGCTGACGGGCGCGTGCAATACCCGTATTCGCATCGAGCAGATGGATTGCCCCACGGAAGAGCGCCTGATTCGTGACGCGCTGGGTCGCCTGCCTGGCGTGGCCGGTCTGCATTTCAATCTGCTGCAGCGCGTGCTCACAGTCAGTCATGACGAGGGAATGCTGGCGCAGGTGCTGCCGGCCATCCGCGCGCTGGGGTTCACCCCGCAGGTCGAAAATGATCGCACTGCGCAGCAGCTGGCTGCTGCACCGGCAAAAAAACCGTGGTGGCCACTGGCGCTGGCTGGTGGGGTGGCAACCGCTTCGGAAATCGTGCATTTCGCCGGGCTCGGCCCCGACTGGCTGGTGGCACTGCTGGCCGTTGCCGCCATCCTGATGTGCGGGCTGAACACCTACAAGAAGGGCTGGATCGCCCTGAAGAACCGCAACCTCAATATCAATGCCCTGATGAGCATCGCCGTGACCGGCGCGGTGCTGATCGGTCAGTGGCCGGAAGCGGCGATGGTCATGGTGCTGTTCACCCTGGCCGAATTGATCGAGGCGCGCTCGCTGGATCGGGCACGTAACGCCATACGCGGGCTGATGGATCTGGCGCCGCCGCGCGCTACCGTGCAGCAGGCCGATGGCAGTTGGCAGGAGCTCGACGTGCAGGATATCGGGCTGGGCGCGGTGGTGCGTGTGCGCCCCGGTGAGCGCATCAGCCTCGATGGTGAGGTGGTCGGCGGCAGCTCGACGGTCAATCAGGCGCCGATCACCGGGGAAAGCCTGCCGGTGGAAAAACGTGTGGGCGACGCCGTGTTCGCTGGCACCATCAACGAGGCGGGCTCGCTGGAGTTCCGCGTAAGCGCGGCAGCACGTGACACCACCCTGGCGCGCATCATCCATGCGGTGGAGGAGGCGCAGGGCTCGCGCGCGCCGACTCAGCGCTTCGTCGACCGGTTCTCGCGCATCTACACCCCGGCAGTATTCGCCTTCGCTCTGGCGGTCGCCGTATTTCCGCCACTGCTGATGGGCGGCGCCTGGCTCGACTGGGTCTACCGCGCCCTGGTCCTGCTGGTGGTGGCCTGCCCCTGTGCGCTGGTGATTTCCACGCCGGTGACCATCGTCAGCGGCCTGGCGGCCGCCGCACGCAAGGGCATCCTGATCAAGGGCGGCGTCTATCTGGAGAACGGGCGGCATCTGGCCCTGCTGGCGCTGGACAAGACCGGCACGCTGACCCATGGCAAGCCGGTGCAGACCGACAGCCTGCACTTGCTGGAAGTGGATGAACCGCTGCACGCCACCTGGGCGGCGAGCCTGGCCGCGCGCTCGGATCACCCGGTTTCCAGGGCGTTGGCCCAGCGTGCCGAAGCGCAGGGGCAGGCGTTGCACGATGTCGAGGATTTCGAGGCACTGCCCGGGCGGGGTAGCAAAGGTCGGATCGATGGCACGCTTCTCTTTATGGGTAACCACCGCCTGGTCGAAGACCTCGGGCTGTGCTCGGCGCAACTGGAGCAGCGCCTCGAGGCACTGGAACGCCAGGGCAAGAGCGTGGTGGTGCTGTGCGACGAACAGCGCGCGCTGATGCTCTTCGCTGTCGCTGACACGGTGCGCCAGACCAGCCGCGAGGCAGTCGCCGAGCTGCATGAGCTGGGTGTGCGCACCTGCATGCTCAGCGGTGACAACGCCCATACCGCCGCGGCCATCGCCGAACAGGTCGGTGTCGACGAGGCACGTGGCGACCTGTTGCCAGCCGACAAGCTGGCCTGGGTCGAGGCGCGTCAGGCACAGGGCAGGGTGGTCGGCATGGTCGGCGACGGCATCAACGATGCGCCAGCCCTGGCCAAGGCCGAGATCGGCTTTGCCATGGGCGCCGCCGGCACCGACACGGCCATCGAGACGGCAGATGTCGCGCTGATGGACGACGATTTGCGCAAGATTCCGGCCTTCGTTCGCCTGTCGCGGCAGACCCACGCCATCCTGGTACAGAACATCGTCCTGGCCCTGGGCATCAAGGCGATCTTCCTGGCCCTGACCCTGGTGGGCGAGGCGACCATGTGGATGGCCGTGTTCGCCGATATGGGCGTGAGCCTGATGGTGGTGTTCAACGGCCTGCGCTTGTTGCGCAAATGAAGGAGGACGATATGAACATGAAACTACAAGTCGCCATCGACGAGGCTTTCGCTCAGGCGCAACAAGAACTGCGTGCTCGCCGCGGCGCCGAAGCGTTGGTCTGGCTGGAGCGGGCGCACATTCTTACCCAGCGTCGCCCGTGGCTGCATGCGCGTTCGCACTGGCTGATGTTGCAGGCAGGCTGGCAGTTGGGTGATCTACGCGAGGTGCTGGGACAGATTCCGCGAATCCTGGCGGCGCTGCTGTTCTCGCGCATCTGGGTGCCCATCGGCAACACCGGGCGGGCGCGGGTCAGTGCCTTTCAACCCGTGCCGATCAGCGAGGAACTGCGCCGCCTGCTCGAGTAGGCGGCGCATTGGCAGGCTCCGTGGCCCGGATGTAATCCGGGAAATTCCGCTGAATCTACCCCGGATTGCATCCGGGCTACCTACTGTGCAAACCAGAGTGGTTGGAACAACGGACTCTGTGGGAGGGGCTTCAGCCGCGACAATCGCCGCTGAAGCGCCTCCCACAAGATGTGCCGGTCACAGATTCAACGCTTGAGCGTTTTCACGCCTTCGGCGGTGCCGAGCAGCAGCAGGTCGGCCGGGCGGGCGGCGAACAGGCCGTTGGTAACCACGCCGACGATGGCGTTTATATCCGCCTCCAGCTTCACCGGGTCGGTGATCGACAGGTTGTGCACGTCGAGAATGACGTTGCCGTTGTCGGTCAGCACGCCTTCGCGGTACACCGGGTCGCCGCCCAGTTTCACCAGCTCGCGCGCCACATGACTGCGCGCCATCGGAATGACTTCCACCGGCAGCGGGAAGGCGCCCAGCACCGGTACCAGCTTGCTGGCGTCGGCGATGCAGATGAAGGTCTTGGCCACGGCGGCGACGATCTTCTCGCGGGTCAGTGCGGCGCCGCCGCCCTTGATCAGGTGCAGGCGTTCGTCGCTCTCGTCGGCGCCGTCGACGTAGAACTCCAGCTCGGCGGTGCTGTTGAGGTCGTAGACCGGTATGCCATGGCCCTTCAGGCGTGCTGCGGTGGCTTCGGAGCTGGCGACGGCGCCATCGAAGTCCATCTTGTGCTTGGCCAGTGCGTCGATGAAGAAGTTGGCGGTGGAGCCGGTGCCGACGCCAACGATGCTCTTGCTGTCGAGGCGCGGGAGAATGTGGTCGACGGCGGCCTGGGCCACGGCCTGTTTCAGCTGATCCTGGTTCATCGCGGGGAAATGCCTGGGAAGGTGGGGGAAGTAGGCGCGAATTATAGCCGCAAGTGCTGTGCTGACGGAGCAGAACCCACGCGTTTCGTATGGTCGTCCGGCGCGGCGCTGGGGTAGACTCGGCAGTCCTCTCAAAGCCCGAACGCCTGCGAAATCACCATGCTCGAACAGTACGTGAAGAAGATCCTCACCTCGCGCGTTTATGACGTCGCGGTGGAAACCCCGCTGCAACCCGCCCGCCAGCTCAGTGAGCGGCTGGGCAGCCAGATTCTGCTCAAGCGCGAGGATCTGCAGCCGGTGTACTCGTTCAAGATTCGCGGCGCCTACAACAAGCTGGCGCAACTCTCGGCCGAAGAGCTGGCGCGCGGCGTGGTCACCGCCTCGGCCGGCAACCACGCCCAGGGCCTGGCCCTGGCGGCCAAGCATCTGGGGGTGAAGGCGACCATCGTCATGCCGCGTACCACGCCTGAGCTGAAGGTGCAGGGCGTGCGCTCGCGGGGCGGCAAGGTGGTGCTGCACGGCGACGCCTTCCCCGAGGCGCTGGCGCATTCGCTGAAGCTGGTGGAAGAGAAGGGCTACACCTATATCCACCCCTACGACGACCCACTGGTGATCGCCGGCCAGGGCACCGTGGCCATGGAAGTGCTGCGTCAGCACCAGGGGCATATCGATGCCATCTTCGTGCCGGTCGGTGGCGGTGGCCTGATCGCCGGCATCGCCGCGTACGTGAAATACCTGCGCCCGGAAATCAAGGTGATCGGCGTCGAGCCAGACGACTCCAACTGCCTGCAGCAGGCGATGGCGGCGGGCGAGCGCGTGGTGCTACCGATGGTCGGGCTGTTCGCCGACGGCGTGGCAGTGGCGCAGATCGGCCAGCACACCTTCGATATCTGCAAGGATCACGTCGATGAAGTGATCACCGTCAGCACCGACGAAATCTGTGCGGCAATCAAGGACATCTACGACGATACCCGTTCGATCACCGAGCCGGCCGGCGCGCTGGCCGTGGCCGGGATCAAGAAGTACGTCGAGCGTCAGGGCGCCAACGGCGAAGTGCTGGTGGGTATCGATTCCGGCGCCAACGTCAACTTCGACCGCCTGCGCCACGTTGCTGAGCGCGCCGAGCTGGGCGAGAAGCGCGAAGCGATCATCGCCGTGACCATCCCCGAACAGCCGGGTAGCTTCAAGGCCTTCTGCGAGGCGGTGGGCAAGCGCCAGATCACCGAGTTCAACTATCGCTATCACACTGACCGCGAAGCGCACATCTTCGTCGGCGTGCAGACCCATCCGGAGAATGACCCGCGCCAGGCGTTGGTCGAGGGCCTGCGTGCGCAGGGCTTCCCGGTGCTGGACCTGACCGATAACGAACTGGCCAAATTGCATATCCGCCATATGGTCGGTGGTCATGCCGCTGGTGTCGGTAACGAGATGGTGCTGCGCTTCGAATTCCCCGAGCGGCCGGGCGCGCTGTTCAACTTCCTGCAGAAACTGGGCGGGCGCTGGAATATCTCGATGTTCCATTACCGCAATCACGGTGCTGCCGATGGCCGCGTACTGGCGGCGCTGCAGGTGCCTGAAGATGAACGCCATCTGGTGCCGACGGCGCTGGATGCCATCGGTTATCCCTACTGGGATGAAAGCGACAACCCGGCTTATCGCCTGTTTCTGGGTTGAAAGCTGCCTTCGAACCGTAGGGCGGGTTACACCCGCCCTACGTAATCGCCTGATAACCAAGGAAGCCCCTGATGGAACACTATCTGCTGGTCCGTATTCTCCACAGCGCCCCGGGCGTGTTGCTGCTGCTCGGCCTGATCGCCCATGGCGTCATGCTGTTCAAGGCGCAGCGCGGTGGAGATGCGACGGTGCTGGCGCGCAAGCTGCGCGTGACCCTGCTGTTCAGCTTCCCGGCATTCGCCGTGCTGGCGCTGAGCCTGCCGGTTACCGGCTACTGGCTGGTGGACACCGCCGGCTGGCCGCTGGGACAGACCTGGCTGCTGCTGGGCAGCATTCTCTATGCGCTGATGATGCTGCTCGGTTTGCTGCTGGCCGGTCGTCTGGCGGTCTGGCGTGCCCTGGGTGATGCACCGGCGTCGACTTCGCTGAAGCGTCTGTGCCTGATCTATGCCGGGCTGATTCTGGTACTGCTGATCGCCATCATGGCGCTGATGGGCGCCAAGCCGGTCTAAGCAGATCGGCGGGCTGCTCGCTTCGCTCGCGAGACCGCCCTACGTTTTACCGGCTGCGCCTGCTTTTCGCCTGTAGGAGCGGCTGGGCGGCATTCCGCTTCAGCCGCGATTGCCGCTATGAAAGGTTTCGCGGCTGAAGCCGCTCCTACGCCACCCCGGTGACATCGCACACTCAGCGCAGCGAAATCACCGGCCAGCCGCGTTCGGTGGCGGTGGCGCGCAGCACCTCGTCCGGGTCGACCGCCACCGGGTTGGCCACGGCCTCCAGCAGCGGCAGGTCATTGCACGAGTCGCTGTAGAAGTAGGCGCCATCGAGGTTGTACCCCGTTTCTGCCAGCCATTCGTTCAAGCGGGTCACTTTGCCGCCCTGGTAGCACGGCGTGCCGGTGATCTGCCCGGTATAGCGGCCGTCCTGCATACCGCATTCGGTGGCGATCAACGTCTCCACACCCAGGCGCTCGGCGATGGGCGCGGTGACGAAGCGGTTGGTGGCGGTGATGATCACCAGCTTGTCGCCAGCGGCACGATGTTCGGCCAGCAGTGCCTCGCCCTTGGCCAGGATGATCGGCTCGATCACCTCGGCCATGAACTCGCGGTGCCACTGCGCCAGTTGCGCCATGTCGTGGCGGCCGAACATGGCCTGGCTGAAATTCTGATAAGCCACCACATCCAGCTTGCCGGCGCAGTAATCGGCATAGAAGGCATCGTTGCGCGCCAGGTACTCGGCCGCGTCGACCAGGCCGCGCTGGCAGACGAATTCGCCCCAGCTGTGATCGCTGTCGCCAGCCAGCAGGGTGTTGTCGAGATCGAAAAGGGCCAAGCGCACGGTTCGTTACCTGTTCTGTAGAAAGGGAAGGCGCGCCAGAATAGCCGCTTTGCCAGGGCTTTCAAACAGCGCCTAAACCCGCGTTGCTGCTGTCGCCGGCTTTGTGGAACAATGCCGGAACTTGCGTGTACGAGGTTGCTTGCCGTGATCGATTCTGATGGTTTCCGCCCGAATGTCGGCATCATCCTGACCAATGATGTCGGCCAGGTGCTCTGGGCCAGGCGTATCAACCAGGATGCGTGGCAGTTTCCCCAGGGTGGCATCAATGATCGTGAATCGCCGATCGATGCGCTTTACCGTGAACTGAATGAAGAGGTCGGGCTCGAAGAGCAGGATGTGAAGATCCTCGCCTGCACCCGCGGCTGGTTGCGTTATCGTTTGCCGCAGCGTCTGGTGCGCACGCACAGTCAGCCGCTGTGCATCGGGCAGAAGCAGAAGTGGTTTCTGCTGCGCCTGACGGGGGCTGAAGACCGTGTGCGCATGGACCTGACCGGCAAGCCCGAATTCGATGGCTGGCGCTGGGTCAGTTACTGGTACCCGCTGGGTCAGGTGGTCACATTCAAACGCGAGGTCTACCGCCGCGCGCTCAAGGAACTCGCCCCGCGCCTGATAGTGCGCGACTGATACGGACCCCAATCGAGCATGCTCAATACGCTGCGCAAGATCGTCCAGGAAGTAAACGCCGCCAAGGATCTCAAGGCGGCGCTGTCGATCATCGTGCAGCGAGTCAAGGAAGCGATGGGCAGCCAGGTCTGCTCGGTCTACCTGCTCGATGCGGAAACCAATCGTTTCGTGTTGATGGCCACCAACGGCCTCAACAAGCGCTCCATCGGCAAGGTCAGCATGGCCCCCAGCGAGGGCCTGGTCGGCCTGGTCGGTAGCCGTGAAGAGCCGCTTAACCTCGAAGACGCCGCCAGTCACCCCCGCTACCGCTATTTCGCCGAGACTGGCGAGGAGCGCTACGCCTCCTTCCTTGGTGCACCGATCATCCACCACCGCCGGGTGATGGGCGTTCTGGTGGTGCAGCAGAAGGAACGCCGCCAGTTCGACGAGGGCGAGGAAGCTTTTCTGGTCACCATGAGCGCGCAGCTCGCTGGCGTTATCGCCCATGCCGAGGCAACCGGCTCGATTCGCGGTCTGGGGCGCCAGGGCAAAGGCGTGCAGGAGGCCAAGTTCGTCGGCGTGCCGGGTGCACCGGGGGCAGCGGTCGGTACCGCTGTCGTGGTGCTGCCCCCGGCCGATCTCAATGTAGTTCCAGACCGCAGCGTCGATGACATCACGGCGGAGCTGGAGCTGTTCGACAAGGCGCTCGGCTGGGTACGCGAGGACATGCAGGAGCTGTCCGAGAAACTCGCCACTCAGCTGCGCAAGGAAGAGCGCGCGCTGTTCGACGTCTACCTGATGATGCTCGAGGATGCTGCGCTGGGTAACGAGGTGCGCAAGGTCATCCGTACCGGCCAATGGGCGCAGGGCGCCTTGCGCCAGGTAGTGCTCGACCACGTCAATCGCTTCGAACTGATGGACGATGCCTATCTGCGTGAGCGCGCCAGCGATGTGCGCGACCTCGGTCGGCGCCTGCTCGCCTACCTGCAGGAAGAACGCAAGACCACGCTGGTCTATCCGGATAACACCATCCTGGTCAGCGAGGAGCTGTCGCCGGCGATGCTCGGCGAAGTGCCGGAAGGCAAGCTGGTCGGTCTGATCTCGGTGACCGGCTCGGGTAACTCCCATGTGGCGATTTTCGCCCGCGCCATGGGCATTCCCACGGTGATGGGTGTGGTCGATCTGCCGTATTCGAAGATCGACGGCATCAAGCTGATTGTCGACGGCTACCATGGCGAAGTTTTCACCAACCCCAGCGAGCTGCTGAGCAAGCAGTACGCTGAGGTTGTCGAGGAGGAGCGCCAGCTCACCGAAGGGCTCGATGCTCTGCGCGCGCTGCCCTGCGAGACCCTCGACGGCCACCGTATGCCGCTGTGGGTCAACACCGGCCTGCTCGCCGATGTTGCACGTGCCCAGCAGCGCGGCGCCGAGGGCGTCGGCCTGTACCGTACCGAAGTGCCGTTCATGGTCAACGAGCGCTTTCCCAGCGAGAAGGAGCAACTGGCCACCTATCGCGAGCAGTTGCAGGCCTTCCACCCGCTGCCGGTGACCATGCGCACCCTGGATATCGGCGGCGACAAGTCGCTGTCCTACTTCCCGATCAAGGAAGAGAACCCCTTCCTGGGCTGGCGCGGCATTCGCGTGACCCTCGATCACCCGGAAATCTTCCTGGTGCAGACCCGCGCCATGCTCAAGGCCAGCGAGGGGCTGAACAACCTGCGCATCCTGTTGCCGATGATTTCCGGCACGCAGGAGCTGGAAGAGGCGCTGCACTTGATCCACCGCGCCTGGGGCGAGGTGCGTGACGAGGGTACCGATGTGCCACTGCCGCCTATCGGCGTGATGATCGAGATCCCGGCAGCCGTTTATCAGACCCGCGAACTGGCGCGCCAGGTCGATTTCCTCTCGGTCGGCTCCAACGACCTGACCCAATACCTGCTGGCGGTCGACCGCAACAACCCGCGTGTGGCGGATCTCTACGATTTCCTCCACCCGGCGGTGCTGCAGGCCTTACAGAAAGTGGTCAACGACGCGCATCTCGAAGGCAAACCAGTGAGCATCTGCGGTGAGATGGCCGGCGATCCGGCGGCTGCCGTGTTGTTGCTGGCGATGGGCTTCGATTCGCTGTCGATGAACGCCACCAACCTGCCCAAGGTGAAATGGTTGCTGCGTCAGGTCACCCAGAGCAAGGCCACGGAACTGCTGGGGCAGGTGATGACCATGGACAACCCGCACCTGATCTACAGCACCCTGCACCTGGCACTGCGCAATCTGGGGCTGGGCCGAGTGATCAACCCAGCCTCCAATATCCAGGCCTGAAACGCTGCGTAGTCCGGATGCAATCCGGGGAAGATTTGTACGGTGTTCCCGGACTGCGTCCGGGCTACCGACGTAAGACGACCTCGTCGAGTACGGTGCTATGTGGGCCGAAGCTGCGCTCGGTGATGCTCCAGCCGCCATTCTGTTTGAGGTTCAGCACCGTGCTGGCGCGAGTGCCGTAGGTGGCGCTGGCGATGAACACGCTCGACAGCAGGCGCTCCGTGGCCAGTCCTACGCCAGTGTCCGGCAGCAGGTGATCGGCTGGCTGGCTGCTGTCGCTCAGCATCTCAAGCAAGTCTTCATCCACCCCATCGATGCGTTCACTCAACGCATCTCTGGCGCGCAGCAGCTTCGGCCAGGGCGTGTCGAGGCTGGCGTTGGACAGGCCATATATGCCGCTCTCTAGTTGCCTGGGCTGTCCTTCCTGAGAATTGAAATGCCAGAGCTGTTGAGCATCGCCAACCAGCAGATTGAAGCCGGCATATTCGGTGGCATCGCGCATGATCCTGTCGAGATAGGCCGGCGCCGACTCCTGACCCAGCAGGTAGTCGGCTGTCAGCGCGCCGCGTGAACGCGTGCCAGCTTTTTGCCTGGGATCGCGGATGTTGGTCAGCGCTGCGAAGCGGCCTTGCGCGGTAACGCCGAGCCAGGTACCCCCAGCTTGCAGATCGCGACCGGCGAATACGCCAGGTGCATCCGGCCATTCACTCAATGCGGCGCTGGGGCGCGCGTAGAACTCGTCGCGATTGGCCGCCAGGCGCAGCACCGTCGGGCTTTCGGGCTGCCAGGCGAAGACGATCAGGCACATGCGCATTCCTCCTATGGCGGAGTCTGGCAGGCTAGCGAGCTCAGCCAGGGGCGGCAACCGTTCCGTCGATCCGTGTGCCGTTGAGGAGGCATTTCCGCTACCATGCCGCTTTGTTTTTGGGGGTGTCTATGGAGCTGCTGCTCTACCTGGTACTGGGCTCGGCTGCCGGTGTGCTGGCTGGCCTGTTCGGCGTGGGCGGTGGTCTGATCATCGTGCCGGTGCTGGTGCTGAGCTTCACCGCACAGGGTCTGGCAACGGAAATCCTCACTCACCTGGCAGTGGGCACTTCCCTGGCGACGATCATCTTTACCTCGATCAACTCGCTGCTCGAGCATCACCGCAAGGGCGCGGTACGCTGGCCGCTGTTTCGCTGGCTGACTCTGGGTATCCTGCTGGGTGCAGCGCTGGGGGCGCTAACCGCAGCGCTGATCCAGGGGCCTTGGTTGCAGAAGATCATCGGTACCTTCGCCATCATCGTTGCTGCGCAGATGGCGCTGGACCTGAAACCCAAGGCCAGTCGCGGTGTCCCAGGCAAGCCGACGCTGACGGTAGCCGGCGGGGTGATCGGTTGGGCGTCGGCGATCTTCGGCATTGGCGGTGGTTCGCTGACCGTGCCCTTTCTGGTCTGGCGCAGCGTGCCGATCCAGCAGGCGGTAGCGACCTCGGCGGCCTGTGGCTTGCCGATCGCCATTGCCGGTGCGCTGAGTTTCATGTTTACCGGCTGGGGGAATCCGAATCTGCCGCCATGGAGCGTCGGTTTCGTCTATCTCCCGGCATTGCTGGGCATCGCCGTGACCAGCATGTTCTTTGCCCGTTTTGGTGCGCGCCTGGCTCATCGCCTGTCGCCACTGTTGCTCAAGCGTCTTTTCGCCTTGCTGCTGTTCAGCGTGGGCCTGAGTTTTTTCATTTAAGGAGTCCTGGATGCTGCCTTATCCGCAGATCGACCCGGTGGCCATCGCCCTCGGTCCCCTGAAAATCCACTGGTACGGTCTGATGTACCTGGTCGGCATCGGTGGTGCCTGGTGGCTGGCCTCGCGCCGGCTGGAGCGTTTCGATGCTACCTGGACCAAGGACAAGCTGTCCGACCTGGTGTTCTGGGTGGCCATGGGGGTGATTCTCGGTGGCCGTCTGGGCTACGTGTTCTTCTATGACTTTGCCGCCTATATCGCCGAGCCGGCGAAGATCCTGCGAGTCTGGGAGGGCGGCATGTCCTTCCACGGCGGGCTGATCGGGGTGATGCTGGCGACCTGGTGGTTCGGCAAGCGCAACGGCAAGAGCTTCTTCGAGCTGATGGACTTCATCGCGCCACTGGTGCCGATCGGGCTGGGCGCCGGGCGCATCGGCAACTTCATCAATGCCGAGCTGTGGGGCAAGGCCACCGATGTGCCCTGGGCGATGGTCTTCCCCACCGACCCTGAGCAACTGGCGCGCCATCCGTCGCAGCTGTATCAGTTCGCCCTGGAGGGCGTGGCGCTGTTCACCATCCTCTGGTTCTATTCGCGTAAACCGCGCCCCACCATGGCGGTGTCCGGTATGTTCGCCGCGTGCTACGGGGTGTTCCGCTTCATCGTCGAGTTCGTTCGTGTGCCGGACGCCCAGCTGGGCTACCTGGCCTGGGGCTGGCTGACCATGGGCCAGATTCTCTGCCTGCCGATGATCCTCGGCGGTATCGGCCTGATCGCCTACGCCTACAAGCGCCAGCCCGTACAAGGAGCCGTCTGATGAAACAGTACCTCGACCTGATGCGTCACGTGCGCGAGCACGGCACCTTCAAGGAAGACCGCACCGGTACCGGCACCTACAGCGTGTTCGGCTACCAGATGCGCTTCGACCTGGCCGCTGGATTCCCCATTGTCACCACCAAGAAGTGTCACCTGCGCTCGATCATCCACGAGCTGCTGTGGTTCCTGCAGGGCGACACCAATATCCGTTATCTGAAGGAAAATGGTGTATCCATCTGGGACGAGTGGGCCGACGAGAACGGCGACCTCGGCCCGGTCTACGGCTACCAGTGGCGCAGCTGGCCGGCGCCCAATGGCGAGTCCATCGACCAGATCGCCAAGCTGATCGAAATGATCAGGAAGAACCCGGATTCGCGCCGCCTGATCGTCTCGGCCTGGAACCCGGCGCTGGTCGAGCAGATGGCCCTGCCACCGTGTCATGCGCTGTTCCAGTTCTACGTCGCTGACGGCAAGCTCTCCTGCCAGCTCTATCAGCGTTCGGCAGACATCTTCCTCGGCGTGCCTTTCAACATCGCCAGCTACGCGCTGCTGACGCTTATGGTGGCGCAGGTGTGCAACCTGCAGCCGGGCGAGTTCATCTGGACCGGTGGCGACTGCCACCTGTACGCCAACCACATCGAGCAAACTGATCTGCAACTGACCCGCCAGCCGCTGCCGCTGCCGACCATGAAGCTCAACCCCGAGGTGAAGGATCTGCTGGCCTTCAAATTCGAGGACTTCGAACTGGTCGGCTACGAAGCGCACCCGCATATCAAGGCGCCGGTGGCAGTGTGAGATAGAAGTGGGTGGGCTCTGGTGGGCTAAAGCGGAGCGCCGCCCGGCCCACCCTACGGTCTGGCAGCGTCACGAAGCTCTACTAGGATGTAGGGTGGGCCGGGTGGCGTTTCTTGTAGGGTGGGCTTCAGCCCACCGATTCACCAATCCGTTGCCGCCGGCCCCTTCACCGACACCCAACAGGCAAAGGACTGCCCATGCCCCACTACCGCCGCGAACGGATTCCCGGTGCAACCTACTTCTTCACGGTCACTCTCGCTGATCGTCGTTCCCGCTTACTGGTGGAGGAAATTGCGCTGCTGCGCCAGGTCTACGTCGAGGCCAGCAAGCGCATGCCGTTCAAGACCGTCGCCATCTGTGTTCTACCCGACCATCTGCATGCTGTTTGGGAACTGCCTGAGGATGACCGCGACTATTCCCGGCGTTGGGCATTGATCAAAAGCCAGTTTTCTCGGGCTCTACCCGCCATGGCGTCTGTCAGCGCCAGCAAATCCAGAAGGCGTGAGAAGGGAGTCTGGCAGAGACGCTTCTGGGAGCACCGCATCCGTGATGAGGAGGATCTCGCAAGGCATGTCGACTACATCCATTTCAACCCGGTAAAGCACGGCCTGGTGAGTCAGGTTGGCGACTGGCCTTATTCGAGCTTCCATCGTTATGTCGGGCGCGGGCTCCTGCCTGCAGATTGGGGTGGGCGGGATGATGGTGATGGCGAGTTTGGGGAGTAGGTATTGGTGGGCTGAAGCCCACCCTACAGATAACTATCACTCATCGCGTAGGGTGGGCTTCAGCCCACCGGTTGCATGGAAAGGTCGCTGCACAGGCGCTCTACCTGTTCGGCGCGTTCGGCCTCTTCCAGGCGTGCGCCGGGGTTGAGTGATGACCATTCGGGATGCGCCCGTGCCACGTTAAGTGGCGCCGGTAGCTTGCCCTGGCGCCACAGGGTTTCCTGAGGTGCGTTGAGGGTGATGGCGTCCACCGCGGCGTGACCACGTACGTTCAGTGCGGCCAGCAGTTGCTGCTGACGCAGGGCGAGCAGGCGCAGTACAGCATCGTCGACGGTCAGCTCGCGCTGGCCCTTGAGTTTTCCCTTCAGTCGTTCCCCGTAGTTGCGCAGGGTCTGTGCACTGCCGCCGATCACCGCACCCAGCGCTGCGGCGGCGCCCAGGGTGATGCCGCCGACCAGCAGGTCGACGCCGACGCCCGTGGCGGCGCCGGCCGCCATGCCGCCACCGACCTTGATGCCGAGCTGCTTCAGCGTTTCCGGGTTGAACAGGTCGTCGCCCCAGCGGCCGTCGAGCAGCGGCAGGTCGGCCGCCTTGGCATCGCTGCTGCGGAAGGCATACAGGCGCAATAGGGCCTCGACGCAGCGCTGCTCGCGTTGGCGAATCGCATCGCGCAGCTCAGAAATGGCGCCCTGTTCCAGCACCAGCTGGGCGGCGACGCTGCGGCGGCAGGCGGCGCAGTCGATCAGCAGCTCGGCGATCAGCCGGTTGCCTGCCTGACGACGGGCCTGGCGCTGCGCTTCGTGATCCTCGATCAGGCGCTGCAACTGGGAGCGCGAACGCTCCAGCAGCAGGGCCAGGCTTTCGTAGAGACGGCGTTCGCCATCTTCCGGTGGCGCCACGCTGTCGAAGGCCACCAGGGCATGCAGGCCGAGGCGAGCCAGGGCTTCGCGCCATTCACCTTCGCGATGGCTGGCGCTGGCGACGAAGTTGAGCACCGGCAGCAGCGGCCGGCCGCACATGGTCAGCACCGCCAGTTCGTCGCGGTACTTGGCCAGCACCGGTTCGCGCACGTCGATCACGTACAGCCCTGCGTCGGAGGCCATGAGCTGACGCAATACCTTGGCCTCCTGCTCGTAACGCTGGCGCGCTTCGCTGCCTTCGAGAAAGCGGGCCAGACGGGCCGGGCCGTCCAGGCGCTCGCCGGGACGGTCCAGGCGCTCCAGGTAGTCGAGCAGGGCAATGGCGTCCTCCAGGCCGGGGGTGTCGTACAGCTCCAGCAACGCCTGACCATCCACCGACAGGCGCGCACCCTCGACATGGCGCGTGGTGCTGGCGCGCGGCGAGACTTCGCCGAACTCCACGTCGCGGGTCAGGGTGCGCAGCAGCGAGGTCTTGCCGACATTGGTATGGCCGACCAGGGCGAGTTTCAGCGGTGCGCTCATGCCGTGGCCTCGATCAGGCAGCGAGGAGGTAGCAGAGCGTGCATCGAGGTAGGAGCGAGCTCTGCTCGCGAAGCTTTTGCCGTTTGCCATGGTTCGCGAGCAGAGCTCGCTCCTACATGAAGCCCGTGTGCCTGCGGCTCTCTAGTCATGTCCGCTCTCCAGCCAGTTCAGCGGCGCCGTATCACCGTGGGTCAGCCCTAGGGTGTCGAGGGCCTGGTGCCAGTCCGTCAGGCGCGCGCTGTCCAGGCTCTCACCGGGCGTCGGCGGTAGCAGCCAGACGCGCGCGGCGCTCGCACAACGCGCCAGTTCGCCGAGCAGCGCCAGGGTGCCGCGATCCGGTGAGCGGCGCGGGTCGCAAGCGATGGCCAGACGTTCGGGCGGGAAGCGGGTCAGTTGTTCGAGCAACTGGCGGCGCTGTTCGCGGCTGTCGATCACCCCGGCATCGGCCACGCCCTTGGGTAGCGGCGCGGGCGGCCAGGGGCGGCGCTCGTCCAGTTCGATGCCGAGCAGCAGCGCGCCGCTGCCAGCTTGGGAATTGGTGCCGGCTTGCGGCTGATGCAGCGCGGCGGGCGCCAGGTCGCAGACACCGAGACGTTCGCTGTCCGGTTGCAGGCGCTGGCGTAGCAGGCTGTAGCCCGGTAGGTCGAGATCCAGGCGCAGCGCGCCTTTGCCGGATTGCCAGCGCCACAGGCACAGCAGCGCCAGCAGCAGGCGTGGCAGCAGGCCGTAGACCAGCACCACGCCGACCAGCCAGCCGGCCCAGCTCTGCCGGGCCGCTTCACTGGCGATGGCGGCATCGCCGCTGGCGCGAATGACGTCGATGTCCGGCAGGCTGAAGCCGAGCAGCGCGGGCAAGGCGCCTATGGCTTGGGTCAGGGCGATGAAGGTGTCGCCACCAAGAATGGTGGTTTCCCAGACGAAGCCGTAGCGGCGCGTGGCGAGCAGCAGCAGCAAGGTGGCCAATGCCGCGAGCATGGCCAGCGTCCACAGGCCGTTGACCATCAGGCCGAGCCCCCAGCGGGTCAGGCGTTGGCGTTGCAGCATCAGCAGCAGGGCCGGGGCCAACTGCGCGGCGCTGGCGTCGCGTGCCAGTTTTTCACTGAGCCACAGCCACAGGCGACCGAGCGCGCCAGGGTGGTCGCGGGTCAGCAGCAGACCCAGCAGCCAGCCAAGCAGCATCAGCAGGTTGAGCCCGAGCAGGCTGCCTAGGGCCCAGAACACATTGACGGGTTGGCGCCCGTCACCCAAGGCGGCCAGTGCCAGGCCAAAGCCGCTGAGCAAGGCCAGCAGGGCGAGCAGCAGGCCGGCCAGACGGGCGCCTTGCAGCCAGTGCAGCAGCGCTTGCCACTGGCCGTCACGGCGGGCCAGAAACAGGGCGCGATGCTGGATGCGCTCGGCCAGGTCTCCGTGCTCGGCACGGGCCAGGCGATTGGCTTCGGCATCTTCGAGCGGGCCGGCGTGTTCCTCGCGCAGGCGAATGGTCTCGCTGAGCCAGAGGCGTTGGAAAGGCGTGGGGGAGGAGGCGTCTGTCACGCGGCGTCTCGTCGTTCGGATCAGGGGTTGAGGATAACCCCTGATCCGCCTTGGTGCTAATCAGCGCTGCTGGCGCAACCGCACGGCGATGTCCGGTTGGTCGATGAAGAGGCCGTCGATGCCGGTGGCGAGGAAGGCACGCAGCTCGGCGTCGATGTCGCCGCGATTACTTGGTACGTCGCCACTGCGCAGGCTGGTGGGCAGGAAGGCGTTCTCGGCGCGGAAGGTATAGGGGTGCACCTTGAGCCCGGCAGCATGGGCGTCACGTACCAGGCTGGTCGGCGCGGTCAGGTTACCGGCGGCATCACGCGGGATGATCATGCCTTTCTCCGGGCCGATACCGGCGGCGTAGCTCGCGATGTTTTTCAGGCCTTCTGGCGTGATCATCTGTTGATAGCCAAGGTCACTGCCCAGTACCTGCTGATCGTAGGGTTGGCCCTCTATCCACAGCAGCTGCACCAGGCGGATTGGGGTCAGTTTGCTCAGTGTCTTGAGGTTATCCACTTCGAAGGACTGGATGAAAACGGGCGCGTCGGCGCTGTCATAGCCGTTGCGTTCGAGCACCGCCAGCAGCGGTTTCTCCATGGACAGGTCGAGGTGCTGGAAGTGGGTGGGGTGCTTGGTTTCCGGGTACAAACCCAGGGACCGTTGCTGGAGGGCTTCCAGCCGTTTCACCAGATCGATGATCTCCTGCAGCGTGGGTATCTCGAACTGGCCATTGAAGCGGGTATTGCCCGGCCGCTGCTGCGGGATGCGTTCGATGGCGCGCAGGGTTTTCAGCTCGGCCAGGGTGAAGTCCTCGCTGAACCAGCCTTCCAGGCTGCGCCCGTCGACGCTCTGGGTGCGTTTGCGGTCAGCGAATTCGGGGCGCTGCGCCACGTCGGTGGTCAATCCCAGTTCGTTGTCGTGACGGGCGACCAGTTGGCCGTCGCGCGTCATCACTAGGTCGGGCTCGATGTAGTCGGCGCCTTGCAAGGCCGCCAACGCGTAGGCGGCCAGGGTGTGCTCGGGCGCGTAACCGCTGGCGCCACGATGAGCGATTACCAGGGGCGCCGCGGTCTGCCAGGTTTGGGCTTGACTGGCGCTGGGTTGCTGCTGGGCCCAGTCGATGGCGGCCTGGACGTTATCCGGAGTCGGGCTGGCGAAGACCGACAGTGGCAGCAGTGTGACGCCCAATATCCAGGCAGATAGTGATTTAGACATGACGCTAGCTCCTTGCTCGTGGATTCAGCCGCTAGCCTGCAACGGCGAAGGTGACGATACGACGACAGCGTTGCTTCGGCCACAGGTGGGCTGCGAGGCCGCTGGGTGCTCTGCTATGCTCGCGGCCATGAAAACGACTCTACCCCTTTCCCTGATCGCCGCGCTCGCGCACAACCGTGTGATCGGTCGCGACAACCAGCTGCCCTGGCACCTGCCGGCGGACCTCAAGCATTTCAAGGCGCTGACGCTCGGCAAGCCGATCATCATGGGGCGCAAGACCTGGGATTCGCTCGGTCGGCCATTGCCCGGCAGGCTCAACATCGTGGTCAGTCGCCAGGCGGGCCTGACCCTGGAAGGTGCCGAGGTATTCGCGACGCTGGAAGAGGCCATCGAACGAGCCGACGCCTGGGCGCGCGAAGAGGATGCCGAGGAACTGATGCTGATCGGCGGCGCGCAGCTCTATGAGCTGGGCCTGGCCCAGGCTGATCGCCTGTACCTGACGCGTGTCGGCCTCGACCCCGAAGGCGATGCCTTCTTCCCCGAGGTCGACGAAGTCACCTGGCGCATGACCTCCAGCGTCGAGCACCCGGCTTCGGCCGAGACACCGTTTTACGCCTTCGAAGTGTGGGAGCGCCGCGGCGCATAACCCTGCCGAGCTTTCCGGCCATCTCTGCCGCCAGATTTCCCTGCGCGCGGTGATGGCCACTGCCTTGCCTCTGCCGTCATTTTCTTTCGTGCATCCTGATGCAGGTCTTTATATGTCTGAGCAATCGCCCGACGACGAGCAACTGAACGCCGTCGCTGCACTCTTCGTGCGCCATCCACTCTGGGAAGATGCGCTGGCCCTGCTGTTCGGCACCGCTCTGGTGGCGCTAGGCATCGCCTTCTACACCCATGCCGGGTTGCTGACGGGCGGCACCGTCGGCATCGCCTTTCTCGCCAACTACCAGGCGGGTTGGTCGTTCGGTCTGGTGTTTTGTCTGGTCAATCTGCCGTTTTACCTGCTCGGTATCTGGCGCATGGGCTGGGCCTTCACCTTGCGTACTGGCTGCGCGGTGTTGCTGGTTTCGCTGTTGGCGGAACTGACCCCGCAGTGGGTCGCCTTCGCCCACCTCAGTGCTCTCTATGCCGCGCTGTTTGGCGGGGCTGCGATGGGGCTGGGGTTGCTGATGCTGTTCCGCCACCGCGCCAGCCTGGGCGGGGTGAACATCCTCGCGCTGTACATGCAGGAGCGCTTCGGTCTGCGCGCGGGCGCGGTGCAGATGGCCATCGACGCGAGCATCGTGCTGGCGGCGATCTTCGTGGTGTCGCCAGACAAGGTGTTGCTCTCGGTACTGGGGGCGGTGATGCTCAACCTGGTGCTGGCGATCAATCACCGGGCGGACCGCTACGTCGGCGTCAGCTGAACCCCGCAACGAACGAGGGGCTGCCTCGCTGGAGGCAGCCCCTCGTTGTTTCGTTTTTCGCGGAGGCGAGAATCAGATCACTTCGGTGAATTGGATGATCTCCACCCAGTAACCGTCCGGATCCTTGATGAAGGCGATGTCGCGCATGCGGCCGTCGGTGAGGCGTTTCTGGAAGTCCACGCCGAGGTCTTCGAAACGCTGGCAGGCCGCCTTGATATCCGGCACCGATACGCACAGGTGGCCGAAGCCGCGCGGGTCGCTGTTGCCGCTGTGGTAGGAGAATTCCGGGTCCTTCTCGGTGCCGTAGTTGTAGGTCAGCTCCAGTATGCCGGGGATGGACTTGCGCCACTGATGGCGAGCTGCCGGGTCGGTCGGGATCTGCGACTTGTCATTGATCAGGGCGAGGAAGTACAGGCTGAACTCGGCGTCGGGGAAGTCCTTCTTCTCCAGCAGGGTGAAGCCCAGCACGCGGGTGTAGAAATCCAGCGACTTCTGCAGATCCTTCACACGGATCATGGTGTGGTTGTAGACGAAGTCGGCGGTGGCTGCGTCGGGTTTGGCGGTCACGCCGGGGATGGCGTTGAGCTCGTCGAGGGTCATGGAGTTCTCCATCAGGCGGGAAAAGGGGAGGGCACGGAAAGGTCGTGTCTACCTATATGGCTTCGTCCATGGCGTTTTTCAAGGTCGAATGTCACAGCAGGGTGGATGAGACTCTTTCATCTGCCTTGCTAGCGTGGTGTCTTGATTGGTGGGCTGAAGCCCACCCTACAGCCATGCCCGATCGAGCAGGGTGGGCCGGGCGGCGATCCGCTTCAGCCCACCAATTCCAGCACCCGCATTAGACCTCCAGCGTGATCAGCTTGGCCCGTGCCCGGCCATCCTCGATATGCAGAATGCCCACGCCGATGGGTAGCTTGAAGCGCCGTGGCCCGGCGCTGCCGGGGTTGAGGTAGAGCACGCCGTTGCGCTTTTCGTGCAGCGGCTTGTGCGAGTGACCGGCGATTACCACGTCGATGCCCTGAGCTGCCGGGTCGATATCCAGCTGCTTGAGGTCGTGCAGCACATGCAGGGCGATGGCGCCGAAGCGTAGCGTCAGGCGCTCGGGGATGGCGTCGGCCCAGCTGTCCTGATCATTGTTGCCGCGCACCACCGACAGCGGTGCGATGCGTTCCAGATCGGCCAGAATGTGCGGCCCGCCGATATCGCCGGCATGGATCAGGTGAGCGACGCCTTGCAACGCTGCTAGCGCTTCGGGGCGCAGCAGGTTGTGGGTGTCGGCGATCAGGCCGATGCGCATCACTGCCCCTTGAGCAGTGCCAGCAAGGCATCGGCATCGAGCTTGCCGCTCATCTCGCCGCCTTCGAGCAGGCTGCTGGCAAGGTCGCGTTTGCGGGCGTGCAGGCTGACGATTTGTTCCTCGATGGTGTTTTCCGTAACCAGTCGGTAGATGGTCACCGGGCGTTTTTGGCCCATGCGGTGAGCGCGGTCGCTGGCCTGGTCTTCCACTGCCGGATTCCACCAGGGGTCGAGGTGGATGACGTAGTCGGCGGCGGTCAGGTTGAGGCCGCTGCCACCGGCCTTGAGGCTGATCAGGAATATCTCGCCTTCGCCGGCCTGGAAGGCGTTGACCCGCTTCTGGCGCTCCTTGGCTGGGGTGGCGCCGTCGAGGTACTGATAGTGGATGCCGCGCTTATCCAGCCAGGCGCGAACGATGTCCAGGTGGTCGACGAATTGGCTGAAGACCAGCGCCTTGTGACGGTTGTCCAGCAGCTCTTCGACGATTTCCGCGAAGGCCTGGAGTTTGCTGCTGCTCAGGGGGCTACCCGGAATCACCAGTGAGGGATGGCAGCAGAAGCGGCGCAGGCGGGTGATCTCGGTCAGCACCTGAAGCGGGCTGCGCTCTTCGTCGGGTGCGCTGAGGTTGTCTACGGCCTGCTGGCGCAGGGCTTCGTACTGATGGGCTTCGGCCTCGGACAGCGGCACCTTGTAGGTGATTTCGGTGCGCGCGGGCAGCTCATCGAGCACCTGGCTTTTCAGGCGACGCAGGATGAAGGGTTGGATCAGGTTCTTCAGGGCGCGCCGCGCCGAGGCATCGCCCTGTTCGATGGGGGTGGCGAAGCGTTGGCCAAAGCTGTCCTGGCTGCCGAGCAAGCTGGGGTTGATGAAGCGGAACAGGTTCCACAATTCGCCCAGGTGGTTTTCCAGTGGGGTGCCGGTGGCGATCAGGCGGAAGTCGGCCTGCAGGGCCATGGCGGCCTGCGAACGTTTGGTCTGGGCGTTCTTGATCGCCTGCGCCTCATCGAGCACCACGCTGACCCAAGGCTGTTTGCTGAATGCGTCGGCATCCTGTTGCAGCAGGCCGTAGCTGACGATGACCAGATCCCGTGGACCTAGACCGTCCAGGGTGCGCGTGTGTTGGTAGTCGCGGATGTTGAGGGTAGGGGCGAAGCGATTGCTTTCGGCCTGCCAGTTGAGCGTCACCGAGGTCGGTGCCACCACCAACTGTGGGCCTTGTGCGGCGCGCAACAGCAGCAGGGCCAGGGTTTGTACGGTTTTACCCAAGCCCATGTCGTCGGCCAGGCAGGCGCCCACGCCCCACTGTGCCAGGCGTGCCAGCCAGGCAAAGCCTTCTTGCTGGTAATCACGCAGTTCGGCCTGCAAGGTGCTTGGCACCGCTGGCTGATAATCCCGCAGGGACTGCAGGCGTTGTAGGTGGGTCTGCCAGTCCTGACTGGCCTTGAATTCGCCGGCTTCTTCGGCCAGTTCGGCGAGCAGCGGGGTGGTCAGCGGGCTCAGGCGCAGGCCATCGTCGTTGATCCGTTCGGCCAGGTGGCTCAGTTCGTCCAGGCGCTTGCGCAGGCTGTTGCCGATGGCCAGCCAGTCATTGCTGCCCAGTGTGATGAAGCGGCCAGGGCTGGCCTTGAGCAGCTCCAGCAATTGGCGTAGCTGCAGCACTCGGCCGTCATCCAGGGTCAGCTCGCCTTGAAGCTGGAACCAGTCGCCTTGTTGCTTGAGGCCAAGCTTGAGGTGCTGGATCTCGCTGCGGCCCTTGATGCGCATGCGCTCGCCTTCCGGCCATACGCATTCGAGTAGCTGGCCGTCGATGGCCTGCAGCTCGCTGAGCACCTGCAGGGCGTCCTGCGGGTTTTCCAGTTGCCACTCCTGACCGTCGCTGTCGGCATTGGCCAGGGCTGGGCAGGCGTCGAGGATCTGTTGCAGGGCTTGGCGTTCGTGCTTGAGATTACGCGCCACTTGCACGGTTTTACCGTCGCGCTCACCCAGCAGGCGCTCGCTGCCATGCCCTGGCCGGAACCAGCCACCTTCAGCCAGAGGCCGCACCAGCAATTGCAAGCGCAGCCCCTCGGCCAACGGCAGTAGATGGGCGTAGAGGCGGGTATCGGCGCTTATCTCTTCGACGTGCGCGGTCAGCTCCGGGATATCCGAGTGGATGGGCAGCAACGGGGCGATACTGCCAATGGCTTCGACCAGTTGCGCCTTGGCTGACAGCGGCACGTTGAGGCCGTCACCGATGATCTCGGCGATCTGCCGCAGCTCCTTGCTGACTGGGTAGATCTTCAGTCGCGTGGGGGTTTCCTTCACCAGCAGCAACTCGCCGTGGCCGATGCCCTCAGGCTGAAGCCGCAGGCTGATCTGGCCTTTGCTTTCCTTGAGCTGCAGGCCGGGCTCGCCCAGGCTGACGTCGACCCTTACCTCTGGCGCATCCTGCCAGAACAGATGGGGATGGCCCACCAGGCGCTGCAGTGCAAGGGAAGCCGGCAGGCTGTACTGGCGACCACCGTAATAGCTGCTCTCGACCTGGATCAGGCGGTTGGCCTCACGGTCCTGATCGCAGAGAAAGTCCAGGCTGTCGCCGTCCTCGAGCAGACGCTTGAGGGCAACGGGGCGGCCCTTGCTCCATTGCCCCTTGGCGTTGCGTTTTTGCTCGCGGGGCTCGAGCGTCAGGCCGCTGTAGCGATTCATACTGAGCAGCCAGGCCAGGCGCGTTTGTTGCTCGGCGCTCTTGACCGGGTTGGCCGGTGAGCGGATCAGGCTCAGTGCGTTGAGTGCCAGTTGCCAGCTTTCCTGACGCTGATACAGGTCTACCAGGGGCAGCGCACCATCAGGCAGTGGCGCGCTGCCGCCGAATTGGCGGCTGATCAGCGCTTCGTATTCATCGGCGAGCCAACGATAGCCATTTTCACATAGCTGCTGCGCCTGTTCCTGCAAGGCGTTACGCCAAGCCTTTTGCCTGGCCAGCGGCTCATCCAGCCAGTACAGCGCCAGGCCGAGCAGCAACCCATCCAGGCCCGGAGCCAGTGGCGGCAGTTTGTGCAACTGCGGCGGTCGACTGCCTTGGCGCAGGTCGAGAAAACTCAGCAGCAGCTGATAGGCGATGCCATACCCCTGTTTGCTGCCCAGTTGTAGGGCTTGTTTGAGCGTCGGTAACTGCTTGGGATCGTTTTCCTGAATCAGCGCCAGGCAGTACAGCGCGTTGAGTGTCGGCGGGAGGTCGATCTTGCGCTTTTTGGTCTGCTTGCGCAGATCGGCCATCCACTCACGTAGCACGGCCAGCATGTCGCGTAAGGCGCCCTTGGCGAACAGGCTGATGATCACATGCATCAGGCTGCGCGTCTCAAGGGCCATCTGCTCGAGGGTTGCCTGATCGCCGCGCCACAGGGCGTGCAGCAGTACCTGCAAGCCAAGCTCCATATCGTTGTGCTGTTGCAGGCTCTGCAGGGCCATTCGATAGCTCTGCTCGGCCGGTGAGCAGGCTATCGCGGCCAGTTGCAGGTGGTCGTCGAGCAGTAGCTGGCGAACCGGCAGGGACAGTCTGGCCAAGAGGGTCTGCCCGGCTTCGTCGTTGAGCATCTGCCGGATCGGGTGCCATTCCAGCGATTCATGGATGGGGACCACATCGTCCAGTTGCTCCAGCGCCTGTGCCAGGTAATCGGCATCGTCAGCGATGATCGCCAGCCAGACTTCCTCCATGAGCCGTTTGCTGGACGGTGATGACCAGGTGTCGAGCGGGGTTAGCTGTTGCACATGTGCCTTGAGCAATGCGACGCGATCCTCTGACTTGAACAGACGCAGCAGTACTTCGTTGCGTAGATTCGGCGTGATGCCAAACAAGGTGTGCCTGTCGCTTTGCCCCTGGGTTAGCCAGCCGGTTGCGATGAGTTCCTTGGCCACCTCGCTGAAGCAGGTGTGATCAAGCTGCCGTGAGCTGGAGAGGCGCACGTTGAGCGCGCGCAGGTGTTTGAGCAATGCGGTTTTGTTCTGCCCCATGACACAGGGCGCCAGGTTGAATAGCACCGATTGCAAGTGATACGGCAAGGCTTCAAACGCGACGGGTGACTTGGGCATAAGAACGGGGCTCTGGCAACCTGACGGAGGGCAAATGGTAGTGGCTATCGATAAAACGACCAAGCCCGGCACATGGCCGGGCTTAGTTTAGGCAGGGGGCGGGTATCAGCCGTCCAGCATGGCCTTGTTGCGCACCGCACCCTTGTCGGCGCTGGTGGCGAGCAGGGCGTAGGCCTTGAGTGCGGTGGTTACCTTGCGCGCGCGTGGTGCGGCCGGCTTCCAGCCTTTCTTGTCCTGTTCGGCACGGCGGGCGGCCAGTTCTTCATCGCTGACCAGCAGGTTGATGCTGCGATTGGGGATGTCGATGAGGATCTTGTCGCCGTCGTTGACCAGGCCGATGGCGCCACCTGCTGCCGCTTCCGGCGAGGCGTGGCCGATGGACAGGCCGCTGGTGCCACCGGAGAAGCGGCCGTCGGTGAGCAGGGCGCAGGCCTTGCCCAGACCCTTGGACTTCAGGTAGCTGGTCGGATAGAGCATCTCCTGCATGCCAGGGCCACCTTTCGGACCTTCGTAACGGATGATGACGATGTCACCTTCCTTCACTTCGTCATTGAGGATGCCCTTGACCGCGCTGTCCTGGCTCTCGAAGACCTTGGCGTTGCCCTCGAAGACATGGATCGATTCGTCCACACCCGCGGTCTTCACCACGCAGCCATCGAGGGCGATGTTGCCGTACAGCACCGCAAGTCCGCCTTCCTGGGAGTACGCGTGCTCGACGCTGCGAATGCAGCCTTCGGCACGGTCGTCGTCGAGGGTTTCCCAGCGGGTGCTCTGGCTGAATGCGGTCTGGGTCGGGATACCGGCCGGGCCGGCCTTGAAGAAGTGGTGCACGGCCTCGTCGCGGGTCTGGGTGATGTCCCACTGGGCGATGGCGTCGGCCATGCTCGGGCTGTGCACGGTGGCCACGTCGGTGTGCAGCAGGCCGCCGCGAGCCAGCTCGCCGAGGATGCTGAAGACGCCGCCGGCGCGGTGCACGTCTTCCATGTGGTACTTCTGGATGTTCGGCGCCACCTTGCACAGCTGCGGCACGATGCGTGACAGGCGGTCGATATCGCGCAGGTCGAAATCAATCTCGGCTTCCTGGGCCGCGGCCAGCAGGTGGAGGATGGTGTTGGTCGAGCCGCCCATGGCGATGTCCAGCATCATGGCGTTCTCGAAGGCCTTGAAGTTGGCGATATTGCGCGGCAGCACGGAGTCGTCGTTCTCGCCGTAGTAGCGCTGGCACAGCTCCACCGCCAGGCGCCCGGCGCGTAGGAACAGCTGCTCGCGGTCGCTGTGGGTGGCCAGTGTGGAGCCATTGCCCGGCAGGGCCAGGCCGAGGGCCTCGGCCAGGCAGTTCATCGAGTTGGCGGTGAACATGCCGGAGCAGCTGCCGCAGGTCGGGCAGGCGCTGCGCTCGTACTCGGCGACCTTCTCGTCGCTGGCGCTGTCGTCGGCGGCGATGACCATGGCGTCGACCAGGTCCAGGCCGTGGTTGGCCAGCTTGGTCTTGCCGGCTTCCATCGGCCCGCCGGAGACGAACACCACCGGGATGTTCAGGCGCAGGGCGGCCATCAGCATGCCGGGGGTGATCTTGTCGCAGTTGCTGATGCAGACGATGGCGTCGGCGCAGTGGGCGTTGACCATGTATTCCACGGAGTCGGCGATGATCTCGCGGCTCGGCAGCGAATAGAGCATGCCGTCGTGGCCCATGGCGATGCCGTCGTCGACGGCGATGGTGTTGAATTCCTTGGCCACGCCGCCGTGCTTCTCGATCTCGCGGGCGACCAGTTGGCCGAGATCCTTCAGGTGCACGTGGCCGGGCACGAACTGGGTGAAGGAGTTGGCGATGGCGATGATCGGTTTCTTGAAGTCTTCGTCCTTCATCCCGGTGGCGCGCCACAGGGCGCGGGCGCCGGCCATGTTGCGGCCGTGGGTGGAGGTTTTCGAGCGGTAATCGGGCATGACGGATTCCTGCGGCTAATGCGGTTGTATAGGCGGTGAGCGTCGGTGGGCGGCAGGTCGCCGCGTAGTGTGGGCTGCATGACGAAACGGGATCGCCGTTCGTGCGGCCAGGGCTCACAGGCCCGCCGGAGGATGCCGGGCGGGGAATGGGGCGATTCTACGCCCGGCAGGGCTGGCGGGGGAAGGTTGCCGGTCGTGCGCAGGCCCGTGACGGCTCAATGCGGTATTTCGATCCCGCGCATCCGCTCGGCACGTCGGCGTAGCAGTTCCAGGGTGACCAGCAGGGCGATGGAGACCAGGATCAGCAGTGTGGCGATGGCCAGGATGCTCGGGTTGATCTGCTCGCGCAGGCCCGAGAACATCTGCCGGGGAATGGTGCGTTGCTGTGGGCCGGCCATGAACAGGATCACCACCACTTCATCGAACGAGGTGATGAAGGCGAACAGCGCGCCGCTGATCACGCCGGGGCGGATCAGCGGCATGATCACGTCGAAGAACACGCGGATCGGCGTGGCGCCCAGATTCAGCGCGGCGCGTGCCAGGCTGTAGTCGAAACCGGTGAGGGTGGCGGTGACAGTGATAATGACGAACGGCGTACCAAGTGCGGCATGGGCCAGGATCACGCCCAGGTAGCCACCGGCCAGGCCGAGGTTGGAGTAGAAGAAGAACATGCCGGCGGCGGTGATGATCAGCGGCACGATCATTGGCGACAGCAGCAGGGCGGTGATGAAGCGGCGAAACGGCATCTCATCGCGGGCCAGGCCTATGGCGGCGCAGGTGCCCAGAATGGTGGCGAGGATGGTCGAGAGGATGCCGATGAAGAAGCTGTTCTTGATCGCCAGTATCCACTTCGGATCGTTGAATACCTCCCGGTACCAGCGCAGCGAATAGGCCTCGGGGTCGAGGGTGAGCATGCCTTCGGTGAAGCTGAAGAACGGCTCTGCGTTGAACGACAGCGGCACGATCACCAGGATCGGCAGAATCAGAAACAGCAGCACCAGCCAGGAGCTGGCCTTGAGCAGCCAGTGTCCGAGGTGGTGCCAGAAGCCGTAGTAGGCGGGGATCTTCATCGTCTCATCATCCCAACTTGATATTGCTGGCGCCGACGAAACGGTCGTACACCCAGTACAGCAACAGGATCAGCCCGAGCAGCAGCGAGCCCAGCGCGGCGGCCAGCTCCCAGTTGTTCGAGCGCTGCATATGGAAGGCGATGATGTTGCTGATCATCTGTCCGTCGGTGCCACCGACCAGTGCCGGGGTGATGTAGTAGCCCACGGAGATGATGAATACCAGCAGTGCCCCGGCACTGAGTCCGGGCAAGGTCATCGGGAAGTAGATGCGGACGAAGGCCGGGATCGGTTTGTCGCCGAGGCTGAGTGCGGCGCGCATGTAGCTGGGGTCGATGCCGCGCATCACACTGTACAGCGGCAGAATCATGAACGGCAGCAGGATGTGGGTCATCGCCACCACGGTGGCGAACGAGGTATAGAGCATCTCGAAGGGCTGACTGATCAGGCCGATGCCCATGAGGAAGGAGTTGATCACGCCGTTGGTCTGCAACAGCGCGATCCACGAGGTGGTACGCACCAGCAGCGAGGTCCAGAACGGCAGCAGCACCAGCACCAGCAGCAGGTTGGCGCGGTTCGACGGCAGGCCGGCGAGGTAGTAGGCCAGCGGGTAGCCGAGCAGGGCGCAGAGCAGGGTGATGACCAGCGCCATGTTCAGGGTCTTGGAATACAGCTGCAGGTAGATCTGGGTGTCCTGGCGCGCCTGGATGCCCTCGTCTGGGTGCATCTCCAGGTCCAGAGCCGTCAGGTAGTAGTCGTAGGTGTAGACCTTGCCGGCGCGCTCGATGGCGTACCACAGCTCGGGCTTGCTCCAGTTGCGGTGGGCCTCGAGCAGCGTCTGCACGCCTTGGCTTTGCAGCGCCTGGGCGTCCAGTCGGCCAACGCGCCGGGCAGTGGCTTTGACCACGCTGGACATGCCGGTATAGGCGCGGTTGAGTTCTTCGGAGAGCTTGCCGGACAGGCGCTGCTGGTTAAGGCCATGCAGTTCGCTGGCGAAGACCTGCAGGGTTTTTTCGTCCGGCAGTTGCTTGTGATCGTCCCAGCGTTCGAGCTCGGCCAGGGTCTGCGGAATCAGTTCGGCCACGGTCGGGTGATACACGCTGCGCCACAGCATGGTCCCGATGGGGGCGACGAAGGTGACGAGGATGAACAGCAGCAGTGGCACCACGAACAGAAAGGCGGCGACGCGCTTCTTGCGACGGGCGCTGGCGGCTTGGCCAGCTTCGCTGGTGGTCAGGGATGACAAGGTGTTACTCCGTAAAACAGGGCGCACAGCAAGTGTCGATCAGTAGCTCCCTCTCCCGTTTACGGGAGAGGGCTGGGGAGAGGGTGACAGATTCACCCTCTCCCCCAACCCCTCTCCCACAAGTGGGAGAGGGGAGCTGATGGCCTTTACTTCAACAACCACTCGTTGAATTTCTCACCCAACGACTCGCCATAGTCAGCCCAGAACTCGGAGCCAGCCTGGATGCCTTTATCCAGGTGAGCGGTCGGCAGGTGCGGCGTCGCAGTCTGGTCTGCCAGCGGCATGGACGACTTGCGGGTCGGGCCGTAGGCGACGTCCGGCATGCCGGCCAGCGGCTTGGAGCCGGTGGCGTACTTGATGAATTCCATAGCTAGGTCTTTCTTCTTCGAGCCTTTGACGATGGCCCAGGCGTCGAGGTCGTAGACGTGGCCGTCCCAGACGATTTCGAAGGGTTTCTTCTCCTGCACGATGGCGTCGTAGAAGCGGCCGTTGGCCGATTGCACCAGCACCGCACCGCCGTCATTGAGCAGTTGTGGCGCCTGCGACCAGGAGTCGAACCAGACGATGTCCTTCTTGATGCTGTCCAGCTTGTCGAAGGCGCGTTGCTGGCCTTCGGGGGTGGCCAGCACGTCGTACACTTCATCGGGCGCCACGCCGTCGGCCAGCAGTGCCCATTCCATGTTCACCTGCGGGCGTTTGCGCAGGGCGCGCTTGCCGGGAATCTTGGCGGTGTCGAAGAAGTCGCCGATGCTGGCAGCCTTGGTGCCGCCGATGGTGTTCTGGTTGTAGGCGAACACCACCGACCAGACGATGTTGCCCACCGCGCACTCGCTGGCCAGGGCTTCGGGGATGAAGTCCTGGGCGGCCGGGGTGCCGTCGATGCCGGCCGGCAGTACGCTGTGGTCGAGGGTTTCCAGCAGGCCTTCGGAGCAGGCGCGCTCGAGGTCGATCACCTCGAAGTCGACCACATCCCACTGAATGTTGCCGGATTCGACCTGGGCCTTGATCTCGGCGACGCCGCCCGAGTAATCCTCGAACAATACCTTGACGCCGGACTCTGCCTGGTAAGGGTCGATGACGTGTTTTTTCTGCGCCGCGCCATAGGCGCCGCCCCAGGACACCACGGTGAGGCTGTCCTGGGCCGTGGCGTTGCCCGCTGTGAGTCCCAATGCCGCCACCAGGGCGAAGGTGGAAAAGCTGGTAGTCAGTGATCTAGCCATTGCTGTGCTCCATTTGCTTCTACTAGTTGTGGGGTCAGAGCGTCTTCGGCACTTCCGATCGATCCAGCGCCTGGCTGTCTTCCGGCAGCCAGGCGAGGGCGATTTCCTGCTGAGCGCTGAGTTGCGGGGCTGAACTGTCGTTCAGGTTCTTCACCACCAGCTCGCTGCCGCTGGCGGTTTCGAAGTGGTAGCGGATGTATTCGCCCACGTAGTGGCGGGTGACGAAGCGGGCCTTGACCTGATTGCCGGCGGCGCCAAGGCGGTCGGTGAAATTGAGCTTTTCCGGGCGTACCGACACCGTGGTGGCCTGGCCGACTTCGGTGCAGTTGGCTTTCAGCGTGCGGACCAGGCCGCCATCGTCGAGGCGCACCTGGACGCGATCAGCCTCGACTGCCTCGATCACGCCGGAGAGCTTGTTGCTTTCGCCGATGAAGTCGGCGACGAACATGTTGGCTGGGCGTTCGTAGAGCACGTGCGGCGCGGCGCATTGCTGCACCACGCCGTTATTGAACACGGCGATGCGGTCGCTCATGGTCAGCGCTTCGGTCTGGTCGTGGGTGACGTAGATCACGGTGAAGCCGAGCTGCTCGTGCAGGCGCTTGATCTCGAACTGCATCTGCTCGCGCAGCTTCTTGTCCAGTGCGCCGAGCGGCTCGTCCATCAGCACGATGTCCGGGGCGAAGATCAGCGCGCGGGCCAGGGCCACGCGCTGGCGCTGGCCGCCGGAAAGCTGGGCGGGGTAGCGGCCGCCGAAGGCCTGCAGTTCGACCAGGGCGAGGTACTCCTCGACCTTGGCGCGAATCTCGTCCTTGGGCAATTTGCGGATTTTCAGTGGGTAGGCCAGGTTCTCGCGGATGGTCATGTGCGGGAACAGCGCGTACTGCTGGAAGACCATGCCGATGTTGCGAGCGTAGGGGGCGATGCTGGTGACGTTGCGGCCGTTGATCAGGATCTCGCCGCTGGTTACGTCCTCGAAGCCGGCGAGCATCATCAGGCAGGTGGTTTTGCCTGAGCCTGAAGGGCCGAGCAGGGTGATGAACTCGCCCTTGGCCACGTTGAGGTTGAAGTCCTTGACCACCAGGGTCTTGTGATCGTAGGTCTTCTTGACGTTGGTGAATCGCAGGAACGCGTCGTTCCCAGCCTGCGCAGTCATAGTCCTCCCCGCTGTCCGCAATGTGGAGTCAGCTCGTGGCCAAGGCTCCAACTTCTGAGTCGATTCACCCCCTTCGTGGGAGGCGATCGTTATGTTGATAGCTAAAAGCAATAAGCAAGCCAGATGACTGATGGCCGGCTGATAGCGCTCTGCTATGCAGGTTCAAGCCTAGTCGATGCTGGGAGAGATGCGAGGCGGGTGTGGGGGGAGGTAACAGCGCGGGAAGTGAGGGGCACCTGCCGACACGCACTCGGCAGGTGCAGGCTGCTCAACTATTGGGCAGTAGGCGCATGGTCAGGCTTTTGATGTAGCGGGTCTCGTTGATCGCCGGGTGTACCGGATGATCGGGGCCCTGGGCGCCGCGCTCGAGTAGTTGAATGTTGCGATCCAGATGGCGGGCGCTGGTCAGCAGAATGTTCTGCAGGTTGTCCTCTTCCAGGTGCATGGAGCAACTGGCGCTGACCAGGATGCCGTCCTTGTTCAGCAGGCGCATGGCGGTTTCGTTGAGGCGCCGGTAGGCCGCTTCGCCGTTCTTGATGTCCTTCTTGCGCTTGATGAAGGCGGGTGGGTCGGCGATCACCACGTCGAAGCGCTCTTCGGCGGACTTCAGTTCACGCAGGGCGGCGAACACGTCACCTTCGACGCAGGTGACCTTTTCGGCGAAACCGTTGAGCGTGGCATTACGTTCCACGCCGTCGAGGGCGAAGGCCGAGGCGTCCACGCAGAACACTTCGCTGGCGCCGAACGCTGCGGCCTGCACGCCCCAGCCGCCGATGTAGCTGAACAGGTCGAGCACGCGCTTGCCTTTGACATAGGGCGCCAGGCGCGCGCGGTTCATGCGGTGGTCATAGAACCAGCCGGTCTTCTGCCCTTCGATAACCGGTGCTTCGAACTTCACGCCGTTCTCTTCCAGCGCTACCCACTCCGGCACCTCGCCGTAGGCAGTCGCCACGTAGCGTTCGAGACCTTCGGCGTCGCGCGCGCTGGAGTCGTTCTTGAACAGGATGCCGCTGGGTTTGCACACTTGGATCAGCGCGGCGAGCACGTCGTCCTTGTGTGCCTCCATGGTGGCCGAAGCCAGCTGCACCACCAGAATGTCGAAGAAGCGGTCGACCACCAGGCCCGGTAGCAGGTCGGAGTCGCCATACACCAGGCGGTAGCAGGGCTTGTCGAACAGGCGCTCGCGCAGCGACAGGCAGACGTTGAGGCGATGCACCAGCAGGGATTTGTCCAGCACGTGCTTGACGTCGCGTGACAGCAGACGCGCGCAGATCAGGTTGTTCGGACTCATGGCGACGATGCCCAGCGGCTTGCCGCCGGCGGCTTCGAGAACAGCCTGGTCCCCGGCGGCAAAACCATGCAGCGGGGTGGCGGCGACATCGATCTCGTTGCTGTAGACCCACAGGTGGCCGGCGCGCAGGCGTCGGTCGGCGTTGGCTTTCAGGCGCAGACTGGGCAGGGAAGACATGAGTTCGGGCTCCGCGGGGAAAAGAGCGGGATTATAGCGGTTTGCACACGGGGCCGGCGTTTACAAAAGTCGGCTGCGAGCAGGTCGGTGCTTTGGCTAGACTGTGCGCTACTTCTCACCCTGCACGATCCCTCTTTCATGACCTACGAACTTACCGCCGAACAGATCCAGCAAGTCCTGCAGGGGATCAGCGTACCGCCGCAACCACAGATCATGGTCGATCTGCAGATGGAACAGATCATGCCCAGCCCCGATCTGCGCAGCATCGCCAAGCTGATCAGTCAGGACCCGGGGCTGTCCGGCGCGCTGCTGAAGATCGTCAACTCGCCACACTTCGGCCTGGCCAACCGCATCGCTTCGATCCAGCAGGCGGTCAATCTGATGGGCTGCAACACCGTGATCAACCTGATCAATGCGCAGTCGATCAAAGGCGAGCTGACCGACGAAGCGATCCTGGTGCTCAACCGCTTCTGGGACAGTGCCCAGGACGTGGCGATGACCTGCCTGACCCTGGCCAAGCGCCTCGGTTATCACTCGCCTGACGAAGCCTACAGCCTTGGGCTGTTCCACGACTGCGGCATCCCGCTGATGCTCAAGCGCTTCCCCAACTACATGCAGGTGCTGGAGGAGGCCTACGCCAGTGCCAGTGAAGAGCGGCGTGTGGTCGATACCGAGAATCGCCTGCTGACCACCAACCATGCCGTGGTCGGCTATTTCACCGCGCGCTCCTGGCGCCTGCCGGAGCACCTCTGCGAGGTCATTGCCAACCACCACAATGCCTTGTCGATCTTCAGCGATGACTCGGGGCGTGACGCTCAGTTGAAGACGCTGCTGGGCATTCTCAAGATGGCCGAGCACATCTGCGAGACGCATCGCGTGCAGGGTGGGCAGGCCATCGACATGGAGTGGCAGCACATCGCGCAGCCGATTCTCGAGTATCTGGGGTTGTCGGAGTATGACTTCGAGAACCTGCGCGAAAGCATCCGCGATCTGGCGGTGCTCTGAGTCTTCGTGGGGTTGCGCCGCCGTGCAACTGAGCGTGTAGGCGGCTTACCCTACCGCTTGCTGCGCAGCTCCTGCTAAGGTGGCGAACCGCCGTTTTCCTGTTGTATTGCCATGCCTGAATTACCCGAAGTCGAAACTACCCGCCGCGGTATCGCCCCCTATCTCGAGGGTCAGCGCGTCAGCCGCGTCATCGTGCGTGAGCGCCGTCTGCGCTGGCCCATCCCCGAAGACCTGGACGTGCGTCTGTCCGGCCAGCGAATCGAGTGCGTCGAGCGCCGCGCCAAGTACCTGCTGATCAAGGCCGAAGTCGGCAGTCTGATCAGTCATCTGGGTATGTCTGGCAGTCTGCGTCTGGTCGAGTGTGGCCTGGCCGCAGCCAAGCATGAGCATGTGGATATCGAGCTGGAGTCCGGCCTGGCGCTGCGTTACACCGACCCGCGGCGTTTCGGCGCGCTGCTGTGGAGCGAAGATCCGCTGCGCCACGAGCTGCTCAGCAAGCTCGGCCCTGAGCCGTTGGGCGGATTGTTCGAGGGTGAGCGCCTGTTCCAGATGTCGCGCGGGCGCAGCATGGCGGTCAAACCCTTCATCATGGATAACGCCGTGGTCGTCGGCGTGGGCAATATCTACGCCACCGAAGCGCTGTTCGCCGCCGGTATTGATCCGCGTCGTGAGGCGGGCTCGATTTCGCGGGCGCGCTACCTGCGCCTGGCCGATGAGATCAAGCGCATCCTCGCTCATGCCATCGAGCGTGGCGGCACCACCTTGCGCGACTTCGTCGGTGGCGATGGCCAGCCCGGCTACTTCCAGCAGGAGCTGTTCGCCTACGGGCGCGGCGGCGAGTTCTGCAAGGTCTGCGGCAGCACGCTACGTGAGGTCAAGCTGGGCCAGCGGGCGAGTGTCTACTGTCCCAAGTGCCAGCGCTGAGCAGATAACGATCCGCTGGATATGGGTGAGTCGTAGGGCGGGTGAAACCCGCCGGGATTTCAATGGCGGGTTGCACCCGCCCTACGGCATAAAAATAAGAAAAACGAAGGTGTTAGATGTCCGGCAACTATCTACCGCGCAATCCAGCTGCCCAATGGCTGGGGCGCGGCGTGCTGAAACTCATGGGCTGGCGCATCGAGGGCGAGTTGCCCAAGCTCGACAAGTTCGTCGCCATCGGCGCCCACCACACGTCCAACTGGGACTTCGTGATCTTCATTGCGCTGAAGTTCGTGCTGCGTCTCAACGCGCGCTGGTTCGGCAAGCACAGCATCTTTCGCTGGCCCTTCGGCGGCCTGATGCGCAGTTGGGGCGGCATTGCGATTCGCCGGGACCGCAAGTTGAACACCGTCGAACAGGCCATTCAGGCCTTTCGCGAGCATGACGAGTTCATTCTGGTGCTGTCGCCCGAAGGCACGCGCAAGAAGGTCGAGCGCTGGAAGATGGGCTTCTACCATATTGCGCTGGGCGCGGGCGTACCCATAGTGCTGGGCGCGCTGGATTACCAGAATCGACGGGTGGTGATCGGCCCGACCTTTTTGCCAACAGGTGACGAGCAAGCCGACTTGGCGGCCATGCTGGCGTTCTTTCGTCCATACGTACCGAAAAAGCCGGAATATGCCTTTCACGGCGATTGACGTCCGTCACGCTGACAATTATCAATGCGCTGTTATAGTTACTGGCACTTTCCCGAATAATCTGAAGGATCGATCCATGAAAGCGTTCCGCACTTCCGCCGCTGTCCTGGCGCTGACCTCTGGCCTGCTGGCGCTATCGGCGCAAGCGGAAGTGGTTCAGCAGAACGCCAGTGGTGATCCGTTGTACACCGTCGAGGCGCCCAAGGGCTATGCCATGATTGGTGATCTGCTCATCGCCCGCCCCCTGCTGATCGGCGCCACTGCGATCGGTGCTGCAGCCTTCATCGTCAGCCTGCCGTTCACCGCGCTGGGCGGTAACGTCGGCGAGGCAGCGCAGTCCCTCGTGGTAGCGCCGGGCAAAGAAGCCTTCGTACGCTGCCTGGGCTGCACCAGCAGCGGCTACAAGCAAGACTGATTCGCTGCACTGCTTGTCGCGGCCTCTCTCCTCCTCATCGAGGCGAGGGGCCGTTACGTTTTAACGCCGAGAAAAGGAAGAAGCGGTAGTGATGAAGTACCTGCGCTGGGTGATATTGCTGCTGGTGGTAATGGGGCTGATCGCCTCGTTCTGGTTCAGCCAGGGCTGGCTGCAACTCTGCGCCGGGCTGGCGATCTTCCTGTTCGGCATGCAGTGCCTGGAAGAGGGCTTGCGCCAACTGGCGGGCAGCAAGCTGGAGCAGATACTTGGGCGCAGCACCTCGACATCCTTCAAGAGTCTGTTGTTCGGCGTCGGCGGCACCTTGTTGCTGCAGTCCAGCACCCTGGTGTCGCTGCTGACCATCGCCTTTATCAGCACCGGGCTGATCCAACTGGCGGGCGGCATCGCCATTCTTTTCGGCGCCAACCTCGGCGCCACCAGCGGTATCTGGTTGCTGGCGCTGGCGGGACAGAACCTCAGCCTCAGTCCGCTGGCCTTGCCATTGCTGGTGTTCGGTGTGCTGGCCGGTTTCTTCGGGGCGAAGAGCAAGGCGGCCGGGCGTATCGTGTTAGGCGTTGCCTTCATCTTCCTGGGGATCGATCAGATCAAGGAAGGCTTCGCCAGCTTTGGCGATGGTCTGGACATGAGTGCATACCAGGAAGGCGGGCTACGCGGCGCGCTGCTGTTCACCGCAATAGGCATGGCCATCACCGTGGTGCTGCAATCCAGCCATGCGACCCTGATGCTGACTCTCGCAGCGTTGGCTGGCGGTCAGCTGGAGTTGAGCCAGAGTCTGGCCATTGCCATTGGCTCCAATATCGGCAGCAGTGTGACCACCGGCTTCGTCGGCTCGCTGGGCGGCAACCGCAGCGGGCAGCGCCTTGCCCTGGCCCATGTGCTGTTCAACGTGGTCACTGGCGTGCTGGCATTCATCCTGCTCGAGCCGCTGACCTGGCTGGTGCACGCGCTGGCCGAACCGCTGGGGCTTGGCGAAAACAGCCTGATCCAACTGGCGATGTTCCACACCCTGTTCAATGCCATGGGCGTTGCGCTGTTCTGGCCGCTGCAGGGGCGTCTGGCGCAGTTGTTGATCCGCTGGCTGCCGGAACGTAGCGAGCCACAGGTACTGATCACCGAACTGGCGAGCGAGAAAGTCGCCGAGCCCGAGCGAACTCGTGCGCGCTACCTCAACGAACGGGCGTTGGATTCGGTGGATGCCGCCTCCGGCGCGGTGGTGCAGGAGCTGGGGCACCTTGGCCGCTTGAGCCTGGAGGTGATCTGCCATGCACTCTATCTGCCGGTTGATCAGTTGGCGCGTGCACGGGCGGATGAGCAACTGCTGCAGGCCAAGCCCACGCAGGGCGGCTTCGATGCGGAGCACTTGTACCAATTCCATATCAAGGGTGTGTATGGCGATCTGCTGAGCTTCATGGGGCGCATGGAACTGCCCATGGACGAAGCGCATCAGCAGTTCTGGGTCAGTTGCCAGTTGGCGGCGCTGCAACTGGTGGATGCGGTCAAAGACGCCAAGCACCTGCAGAAGAATCTTGGCCATTATCTGGACGCACCACCCTCGGCGGTGCGTGATGCCTATGTGGAGCTGCGTCGCCATTTGCTCACCACCCTGCACGAGGTGCGTGAGTTGGCACGCTCGGACATGCCTGACGAAATGTGGCAGTCACGCCTGCGTTGGTTGGATGAGCAGGCGGCGAGCTTCGATGCGAGGTTTCGTCAGCGCCTGTTCGCCGAGGTACGCGACGGCCGTCTGGATGGCCTGCAGACCAGCTCGCTGATGAACGACCTGGGTTATGTCAGCCGTATTTTCCAGAGCCTGCGCAACGTGCTGATGCTGGGCAACGAGCAGGCGCTGTTCCGCGAATTGCGCAAGTTTGGTGAGGAGCAGGAGAGCCTGATCCGGCTTTCCTGAGGTTTGGTAGCCCGGATGAAATCCGGGGCTTTGAGGCCTCGACACCCCCGGATTTCATCCGGGCTGCGGTTACATTTGGTCGCTGCGCTTCAAGGCGTCGCTGTGCCAATCCCGCGAGGATCGCTCGCGGCCTTCACTTCGCCGCTGACCTTGTCCCAGAAAAGCACCTGCTGATTACCGTACTGCCGATCCAGGCGCTTGAGTTCGTAGCCGCGTCGTTGCAGCTCGGCGATCTGCTCATCGTTGAAGGTGTCCGGCTCGTGCTCGATCACGTCGGGCAGGAACTGGTGGTGGTAGCGCGCCACCGCCGGCCAGCGCTCGATGGGCTTGTCGTCCAGGTACTCGAGCATCGACAGCAGCACCATGCTGGGGATACGGCTGCCGCCCGGTGTGCCGAAGGCAGCGAACTCGTCGCTGCTCTCGATAAAGCTGGGGCTCATCGACGACAGCGGCCGCTTGCCTCCGGCAATCGCATTGGCCTGGCTGCCGGTCAGGCCGTAGGCGTTGGCGCCCTGTACGTCGGCGGCGAAGTCGTCCATCTCGTCGTTGAGCAGTACACCGGTGCCGGGTACGGTGAAGGCGGCGCCAAAGGGCAGGTTGATCGACAGCGTTGCAGCGACAGCATTGCCTTCGGCATCGAGCACGGCAAAGTGGGTGGTGTGGTCGCCCTCGTGCCAGGTGCCGGCCGGCGGCAGGCTGGCGCTGGGTGTGGCGCGTTCGGGGTCGATGCTGCCGGCCAGTACAGCCAGATGCCCAGGCGAAAGCAGTTGCTCGACCGGATTCTTGACGAAGTCCGGGTCGCCGAGCAGGCCCCGGTCACGGTAGGCGCGGCGCAGTGCCTCGACCACATAGTGCACGCGCTGTACGGGCTCGGCGTCGCGCCAGGGCAGTTGTTCGAGAATCGCCAGGCTCTGCGCCAGGGCTATACCGCCCGCCGAGGGCGGCGGTGCGCTGATCAGCTCGCGGCCATCTTCCAGGGGGAAATGTAGCGGCGCACGGCGGGCAATACGGTACTCACGCAGGTCATCCTCGGTCCAGATACCGCCGGCATGGCGCACGCCTTTGATCAGGCGCTCGGCTATCGGGCCGTTATAGAAACCCTCCCGGCCATGTTCGGCCAGCGCCTGCAGGGTGGTGGCTAGATCCGTCTGACGCAGCAGATGGCCCTCGGCGGGGATTTCGCCCCGGTCGAGAAAGAGCTTGGCGCTTTCGGCATCGTCACGCAGCGCTGCCAGGCGCCAGGTCGCGCGCTCGCGGTAGACACGATCGACCGCGAAGCCCTCGTTGGCCAGGGCAATGGCCGGGGCCAGGCTGGTTTTCAGCGGCAAGCGGCCGTGCTTCTCCGCCAGCTCGACCAATGCTGCTGGCAGCCCCGGAATGGCGGCAGCCAGTGCGCCGTTGAGCGACAACTCGCGCTGCACCTTGCCATCGCGGACATACAGATTCGGTTTGGCTTCCAGCGGTGCGCGTTCGCGGGCATCGAGGAAGTCGTAGCCTGGCGTATCGCCGGCAGTGCGCAGCAGGAAGAAGCCGCCGCCGCCAAGGCCTGAGCCGTAGGGTTCGACCACGGCCAGGGCAGCGCTGGCAGCGACGGCGGCGTCGAAGGCATTGCCGCCGGCGTCGAGCATCTGCTGCGCAGCGGCCGTGGCGGCAGGGTGGGCGGTGGCAATGGCGGGTTGCTGCGGGGCTGCCTGGGCCAGCAGGCTGGCGCCGAGCAGCAGGGTCGATAGCAGGAGTTTGCGCAACATGCGATCTACCGAGGGGCGGCTGAAGGAGGCTGGAAGCTTAACAGCCTTGTTCAGGCGAAGGGCAGAACGGGCGCGGAGGAAACGGGAGACCGGCGGCCTCCCGGGGAGAATCAGGCCTTGCCGGTGATGATGCGGTATTTGTGCATCAGCTCATCCTTGCTCTCGACATTGTTCTCGTCGAGCGGGATGCAGTCCACCGGGCACACCTGCTGGCATTGCGGCTCATCGTAGTGGCCAACGCACTCGGTGCACAGGTTGGGGTCGATCACGTAGATCTCCTCACCCTGGGAAATGGCGCCGTTGGGGCACTCGGGTTCGCAGACGTCGCAGTTGATGCAATCGTCGGTGATGATCAGGGACATGGGGCAACTCCTGTCGAGGCGCAGGCTTCGACACTGGCAGACAACAATGGCGCAATTGTGCCGGATTGGTGCGGCTTGTGCCATGAGGCTGGACAGTTAGGCACCGCTCACTGTAGGAGCGGCGCCCCGCCGCGAATCTGAGGTTCGCCAGACAAGCTTCGCCCCGGGGCGGGGCTCCTGCTAAAAGTCGATCTTGCTTAGCTTTTGCGAAAACGCTCGTTCAGCGCGTCGGCCACGGCAGGGTGGACGAACTTGGTGATATCGCCGCCCAGGGCTGCGATCTCGCGCACCAGGGTCGAGGAGATGAAGGAATACTTTTCCGATGGCGTGAGGAACAGGCTTTCCACGTCCGGCGCCAGTTGACGGTTCATGTTGGCCAGCTGGAATTCATATTCGAAGTCCGACACCGCGCGCAGGCCGCGCAGGAAGACATTGGCGTTCTGCTCCTTGACGAAGTGCGCCAGCAGCGACGAAAAACCCATCACTTCGACGTTGGGCAGGTGCTTGGTAACCTCGCGGGCCAGCTCGACGCGTTGCTCCAGGGAAAACAGAGGGTTCTTCTTGGGGCTGGCGGCGACGGCGATGATAACGTGATCGAACAGGCGCGCGGCGCGTTCGACCAGATCACCGTGGCCCTTGGTGATGGGGTCGAAGGTGCCGGGGTATAACACTCGATTCATCGGGACGTCCTGGCGGGTCGAAAAGGAGTCGGATGGTAGCGCAGCGCATGCCAGCGGCCAAGCCACGGCCTGCGTTGCGTTCTCCCATGCCAGGGCAGTGGCGTCTAGCTCGGGCTTTTCAGCCGCTCGGCCAGCAGCGTCGCAAGCTTGGCGGTCAGGCCGTAGATCGACAGTTGGGGGTTGGCGCCGATGCTGGTGGGAAATAGCGAACCGTCGTGGATCGACAGGTTGGCCAGGTGATGGTGCCGGCCCAGGCTGTCGACCACTGCCTGCTGTGCATCCTCGCCCATGGCGCAGCCGCCCATCACGTGAGCACTGCCCAGGCGGGTGCGGTACAGCGCCAGGTCGAGGTTCTCGATCATGTCCCGGGCCTCCTTCCAACTGCCGACGTAACGCGCATCGGCATGGGTCGGTATCACCGCCTTGGCACCGGCGGCGAACTGGATTTCCGCCATGGTCAGGTAGGCGCGGCGCACGCCATCCCAGGTGTAGTCGGTCATCTGGTAGTCGAGCACCGGGCTGCCATCGCCCCGCAGCTCGACGCGCCCTTCGGCGCTGTCTTCGTGGAAACCGTCGCGCAGCAGGGCGAGCATCACGTTGGTGTGCGGCAGTTGCGCCATGCGCAGGGCATTCTTGCGACCGAAGTCGCCGAGCAGGGTGGCGGTCAGCGCCGGCTGCAGTGGCGGCACTTCCAGTTTGTAGGAGAGCCGCCCGCGAGTGCCGTCGTCCCACTGGAAATGATCCGAGTAGACCGACTGCGGCGCACCGTAGAAAGGGTTGATGACTTGCTCGAACTGCGCCGCGGAGAAGTTCACCAGGTGCAGGTAGGTGCGCCGGCCGACGCGCTGGTGCGGGTCGGGCGTATTGGAGCGCAGCAGGATGCCGGGCGTGTTGATGCCACCGCCGGCCAGCACGTAGTGCCGCGCCTTGACCCGGATGCGCTTGCCGTTGGGCGCCACGCAGCGCTCGTCCATGCCCAGGCAGTCGATGCCGACCACCTTGTCGCCCTCGATCAGCAGCTTGTCGGCGCGCGCCAGGTAGAGCAGCTCGCCGCCGGCGTCGAGGGTGGCGGGGATGGTAGTGACCAGCATCGACTGCTTGGCGTTGGTCGGGCAGCCCATGCCGCAATAGCCTAGGTTCCAGCAGCCGCGTACGTTGCGCGGGATCGGCGACCAGTGATAGCCGAGCTTGTCGCAACCGCTGCGCAACACCTCGTTGTTGGCATTGGGCGGCACCGCCCAGGGCGCAACGCCCAGGCGCTGTTCCATTCTCTCGAACCAGGGCGCCATGGCTGCTTCATCATGCCCTGCCACACCGTGCACCTCTGCCCAATGCGCCAGGGTCTGTGGCGGGGTGCGAAAGCTGCTGGTCCAGTTGATCAGCGTGGTACCGCCGACCGCACGGCCCTGGAGGATGGTGATGGCGCCGTCCTTGCTCATGCGCCCGATTCCTTCCTGATAGAGCGACGGGTAGGCGTCGGCTTCCTGCATCTTGAAGTCGTCGCTGGTCTTCAGTGGGCCTTCTTCGATCAGCAGCACCTTGTAACCCGCCGCGCTGAGGATTTCCGCCGTGGTGCCACCACCGGCGCCGCTGCCGACGATGGCGACATCGGCTTCCAGCGTCAGATCGTTTTCCAGACGCGAACCGTCGTATGTCTTCCAGCCCCTGGCCAGGCCTTGCTTGAACAAATCGGGTACGGGCATTTCGAATTCTCTTGTTGTTATGGACGGCGCAGCCCTGGTAGGAGCCGGCTTGCCGGCGATCCAGCAATCGCCGGCAAGCCGGCTCCTACAACTAGACCGTAGGTGGCCCGGGGTAGCCACAATGCGCCCAGGCTTCCTGGCGGCTGTACCAGGCCATCATCACCAGCTGCAGCAGCGAGGCGTGGCCCATGCGCAGCAAGCTCAGGCTGCTGTTCTGCCAGCGGGTGAGGAACTGCCGCACGTCGTCGCCACTGGCCTTGTCCCAGCTGCCCCAGACGCCGGTGAGCGGGCCGCGGGTGACGGGCAGGGCCAGCACGTCGAACAGTTGCACGGTGAGCCCCCGCATCTCCGGCGACAGGTGCGCCAGGCTGGTATCGAGGCTCTTGAGCGTGCCGTCGACGGCCTGGGGCATCTGCTGCGCGGTCACGGCGCCATCGAGCATCACCGGGATCAGCGCGCGCAGAAAGGGCAGGTCGCTGCTGCGCAGGATCAGGTAGCCGCTGGCCGGCGTGCTGGCCGAACAGCCGCTTAAGGTGGCGGTCAGCCCGGCGGTGCCGAGCAGCGCGGTGCCCAGCAGGCCGACCTTGAGCAGGCTGCGCCGCGACAGCTGCGGCGCGTGGAGGGTGGTGTCGTTCATTGTTGTTATCACCAGGCGTAGAACGGGCCGTGCCCGCGTGGATCAGCGTAGGAACAGCTTGTAGACCAGCTTCTGGATCGCCTTGCCGTAGGGCGGGTAGATCAGCCGCGCGGCGTTGAAGCGCTGCTTGATGAACACGCCCTTGGCCTTGCTGAAGGTCAGGAAGCCTTCGTGGCCGTGGTAATGGCCCATGCCAGACGGGCCGATACCGCCGAACGGCATATCGTCCTGGGCCACGTGCAGCAGGGTGTCGTTCAGGCACACGCCGCCGGAGTGGGTTTCATGCAGCACGCGCTGTTGCTCGCGCTTGTCGTAGCCGAAGTAGTACAGCGCCAGCGGCCGTGGCCGCGCGTTGACGTAGGCGAAGGCGTCTTCGATACGGTCGTAGGGCACCACGGGCAGTAGCGGGCCGAAGATCTCGTCCTGCATCAGCTTCATCTCGTCGTTTACGTCCAGCACCAGGCTCTGCGGCAGGCGCCGGCCCTGGGTTTCTGGGTACAGCGAGACGATACGCGCGCCCTTGGCTTCGGCATCCTGCAGGTAGCCATTGAGGCGGGCCAGCTGGCGCTCGTTGATGATCGCGGTGTAGTCCGGGTTGTCCTTGAGCTGCGGATAGAAGCGCTGCACCACCTGGCGGTAGGCGGTGACGAAGCCATCGACGCGATCCCTTGGCACCAGCACGTAGTCCGGCGCTACACAGGTCTGCCCGGCGTTGAGGGTCTTGCCGAAGGCGATGCGCTCGGCGGCGTCCGCCAGCGGCACGTCGGCGGAAACGATGGCTGGCGACTTGCCGCCCAGCTCCAAGGTCACCGGGGTCAGGTTCTCGGCGGCGGCGCGCATTACGTGCTTACCGATGCTGGTGGCACCGGTGAACAGCAGGTGGTCGAACGGCAGTTTGGAGAAGGCCATGCCGACTTCTGCCTCGCCCAGGGCGACGCTGACCAGGTCCTCGGGGAAGATGCGCGCCAGCAGATCCTTGATCAGCTGCGAGGTGGCTGGGGTGGATTCGCTCATCTTGATCATCACCCGGTTGCCGGCGGCCAGCGCGCCAACCAGTGGGCCGATGGCGAGAAACAGCGGGTAGTTCCACGGCACGATGATGCCGACCACGCCCAGTGGCTGGTAGATGACCTTGGCCGAAGCGGGCATGAACTGCATGCCGACGCTGCGCCGCGACGGCTTCATCCACTTCTTGATGCGCTTGTTGGCGTAATGGATGCCATGCAGGCTGGGCATCAGTTCGGCGAGCAGGGTTTCGTCGGCCGAGCGATTGCTGAAGTCGGCGGAGATCGCCGAGATCAACGCATCCTGCTGTTCGGTCAGCAGCTCGCTGAGGGATTTCAGCCACTGGATGCGCTGCTCGGCCGACGGCATCGGATTGGCGGCAAAGGCCGCACGCTGCAGGGCGAAGGTGCCGTCCAGCTGGTTGATCTGCTGTTGGCTGTGCTGCAGGTAGGCGATGTCGGCGACCATAGGGTTTCTCCTCGACGTTCCAGCGGGCTGCTTGAAAAGACTGAGCTGGATTTTTAGAGCAATTACTCTAATGTGTCAAATAGGATGCCGCGCAGCCGCCCTCGCTGCACCCTAACCAAAGGCCTGTCAGGGCCTGGGGGATGCATCGGGGGGTAACACTTCGGCTGTTTCGCCTGTACCTTTGCCACTTTTGAAGTCGAGATCGAGCTGCGTTATGGCGCCACCCAAGACCCGCGACCGCATCGTTGCCGAGAGCCTGGCCCTGTTCAACGCCCAGGGTGAGCGCAACGTCACCACCAACCATATCGCCGCGCACCTGGGCATATCGCCGGGCAACCTGTACTACCACTTCCGCAACAAGCAGATGATCATCGCCGAGCTGTTCGCCCAGTACGAAACGCAGGTCGACAGCTTCCTGCGCCTGCCCGAAGGCCGCGCGCTGACGGTGGAGGACAAGACCTTCTATCTGGAGGCGCTGCTGGCAGCGATGTGGCACTACCGCTTCCTGCACCGCGACCTGGAGCACCTGCTGGAATCCGACGCCGAGCTGGCCGAGCGCTATCGTGCTTTCGCCCGGCGCTGCCTGATAGGCGCGCAGTCGGTTTATCAGGGCTTCGTCGAGGCCGGCATTCTGCTGATGAGCCCGGCGCAGATCGAGGCGCTGACGCTCAACGCCTGGATCATCATGACCTCCTGGGTGCGCTTTCTCTGCACGGCTGGCGCCAGCCCGGACAACCTCAGCCAGGACATGCTGCGCCGCGGCATCTACCAGGTGCTGGCGCTGGAGGGCGGCTACATCGCCCCCGCCGCGCGCGAGGCGGTCGAAGCGCTGTACGGCCGCCTGCATGTGCCGCTGGAGCAGGTGCTCTGAGGCGATCAGCTACTGTTGCCCAGCGCCACTGGCCTGGCCCGCAAGGGCGGCTGGTGGGGTTGCAGGCGACGTAACTGGCGGTACAGCGCGCGGGTTTCCAGCAGATTCCATACCCGCAGCAAGGTCTCGATGGCATCCAGCGGCTTGCTGATGAAGTCGCGCGCGCCCAGCGCCAGCGCGCGCAGCCGGGCCTCGCGGGTGGCATCGGCGGTGAGCACCAGAATCGGCAGGTAATCGTCGGCGGGAATGCGCCGCTGCAGCTGTTCGAGCACGGCGAAGCCGTCCAGGCCGGGCATGTGCAGGTCGAGAATCAGCAGATCCGGCTCGAAGCTGCTGAATAACGCCAGAGCCTGCGCCGGGTCGGTGCAACAGAGCACGTTGTGCAGCCCTTCGCGGGCCAGCAGTTGTTCGACCAGCTCAAGGTTGGCGGGCTGATCATCGATCACCAGGATGCGAAAATCGTCGGCGGGCGCTGGGTGGTTCATGGTCAGGCTCCGAGAGGCGGGGTGGGCGTGGCGACATCCAGATGCTGGCGCAGGGCGGCGAGAAAGGTCGGTACGTGCAGGGGTTTGCTCAGCACCGCGGTGGCGCCGGCCTGCTGCAGATCGCGCCGGGTGCCGGCGCTGACGTCGGCGGTGATCAGCAGCACGGGTGTATCGCTGCTGCTGGGGTGCAGGCGCAGGCGTTTGAGTACTTCCTGGCCCGAGAGGTCGGGCAGGTCGAGATCCAGCAGGATCACCTCGGGGCGGTGCTGCCAGGCCAGGTCGAGACCGAGCTGCCCCTGCATGGCCGAAATCACCTGCACCTGCGGCCAGCGCGACAGCAGGGTCTCGATCAGCGCCAGGCTGGACAGGTTGTCTTCAATGCACAGCACGCGCAGCGGCCGCTCCGGCGGGGCGATGTCGCTGGCCGCAGGCGGTGGTGCCGCGGCCGGCGCCGGCAGCAGGCCTTCATGTACCTGAGCCCGTGGTAGCGTCAGGCTAAAGGTGCTGCCTTCACCGGGTGTGCTGTGCACGCCGAGGCTGCCATCCATCTGCTCCAGCAGGCTCTTGCTCAGGGCCAGGCCCAGACCGGTGCCCTCCACCTCGCTGGCCGCGGCGCCGAGGCGCTCGAAGGGGATGAACAGACGTTCCAGGTCCTCGGCGGCGATACCGGGGCCGTTGTCGATCACGCTCAACGTGACGGTGTCGCTGTCGGCCTGCACCCGTACTTCGACATGGCCGCCAGGGTGGTTGTACTTGATCGCGTTGGACAGCAGATTGAGCAGCACCTGCACCAGGCGCTGGCGGTCAGCTTGCACGCAGAGTGTTGTTGCCAGGTCGTCTGGCAGGCGCAGGCGGATGTCGGCACTGTCGGCCTGTGGCGACAGCAGCAGGCTGACCTCCTGCAGCAGAGGTCGCAGCGCCAAGGGCTCAGGGCTCATCGCCAGGCGTCCGGATTCGATGCGGGCGATATCCAGCACCTCATTGATCAGCCCCAGCAGGTGCCGGCCGGCGCGCAGGATATGACGTACCTGGGCCTGTTGCGCCGGCGTGCCCGTGTCCATTTCCAGCAACTGGGCGAAACCGAGAATGGAATTGAGCGGCGTGCGCAGCTCGTGGCTCATGCGCGAGAGAAATTCGCTTTTCGCCCGGCTGGCGTTTTCCGCTTCTTCGCGGGCCGTGCGCAGGGCGGCCTCGGCATTACGCCGGTCGGTGATGTCGCGAGTGATCTTGGAGAAGCCGCGCAAGGTGCCGCTGGCGTCACGCTGGGCGGTGATCACCACGTTGGCCCAGAACAGCGAGCCATCGCGGCGCTGGCGCCAGGCTTCCTCCTCGTAGCGGCCTTCGCGCGTGGCCACTTGCAGGGCGTGCTGCGGTGCTGTGTCACGGGCCTGCGGCGGGTAGAACAGGGAGAAGTGACGGCCGAGGATGTCTGCTTCGCTGTAGCCTTTGATGCGCTCGGCGCCGGTGTTCCAGGAGGTGACGTGGCCACTGGGGTCGAGGCCGAAGATGCCGTATTCCTTGACCCCGTCGATGATCAGGCGCAGGCGCTCCTCGTTGTCGCGCAAGGCCCGCTCGCGTTCGGCCAGCAGTTGCCCGGCCTCCTCCAGGCTGGCGGCGAGCTGGCCGATCTCATCGGCTGCGGGGCCATGGGGAATCAGCGGCTGGCCCAGTGCCAGGCGCCGGGCGTTGCGTTCGACCCGCTGGACCCGCTGGACGATGCCGGTGGACAGCAGCACCACCGCGAACAGCGCGCCGAGCACGCCGAACATGGCGGCCAGACCGGTGGCCAGGAGCATGCGCGAGCGTACGGCGCTGGCCTCGGCGTTGCGTTCGTCGAGCAAGGTCTGCTCGCGCTCGAGCATCTGCTGGATCTCCTGGCGCAGCGCATCGAGCACATGCTTGTTGTCTACCAGGATGCGCGTCACCGCCGCGCGGTCTTCACTGCTGGCCAGCGTCTTGAGCTGTTCCAGGCCTTCCAGCTTGATCACGATCAACGGGCGCAGGCGTTCCAGGCTGCTGCGCATCTGCGGGTCGCGAATGTCGCTATCGAGGCGCCGCAGCGTGCTGTCGATTCGTTCAACGGCGCTGCGGTATGAAGGCAGGAAGTCGCTGCGCTGGATCAGCAGATAGCCGCGTACGCTGGCCGCCGCCTCGGCCAGCAGGCTGTGCACCGCCTGTACGTCGCCCTGCACGCGTAGCGCCCGGCGCACGTCGTCCTCGACCCGCGAGGTCTGGCGCTCGGTGAAGTACACCAGCACCAGCGAGATCAGCAGCACCGCCAGCGGCAGGGCGATGATCACCAGGCTCTTGCTGCGCAGGGGGCGGTCGGTCCAGCGGCTGAACAGGCTCTTCACGGCTGGCGCTCCGTCGGTGCCACCAGGCCCAGGGCGATGCCTTGTACGGCGGCCTGGGTGCGGTCGGCAACCCCCAGTTTGCCGATTACCCGTTCGACATGAGCCTTGGCCGTGCCGGTGGCGATGCCCAGCTTTTCGCCGATCTCGCGGTTGGTGAAGCCGCCAGCAATCAGCCCGAGCACCTGGCGCTCGCGCGGCGTCAGCGCGCTGTTGGCCGCGCCGCTCTGGTTGCGTTCGACCACGCGGCGCAGCAACTGCGCGCTGACCATGCCGTTGAGCGCGCTCTGGCCCGCCGCCACCTGGCGCAGGCCGTCGATCACTTCCTGGCGGCTGGCGTCCTTGAGCAGGTAGCCGACGGCCCCGGCGCTGATCGCCGCTTCCAGGTGGTCGGGGCTGTCGTACATGGTGAACAGCAGCACCTTGATCCCCGGCAAGCGTTCGCGCAGCAGGCGCGCCGTGGCCAGCCCGTTGAGATGGGGCATGCGGATGTCGAGGATGGCGATATCCGGTTGCAGGCGCTCGCAGAGTTCCAGCGCCTGGCGTCCGTCCACCGCCTGGCCGACGATGCTGAATTCGGGGCAGTCGGCGAGCATGGCGGCGAAGCCGGCGCGGGTCACTTCATGGTCATCGGCGAGCAGCAGGCGAATCGGCTCGTTCATGCGTGTTCCTCATCCGCCAGGGCGTGTGGAATGCTGGCCAGCAGGTGCGTGCCCTGGCCGGGCTGGCTATGACAACTGAACTGGCCACCGAGCAGCAGGCAGCGCTCGCGCATGGCCACCAGGCCCATGCCGCCTTCACCCGCCAGCTGCTTCTGCCCGGCGGCGAAGCCGGGACCGCGATCTTCCACCTGCAACCGGGCTGTATCGCCGTCGAGGTGCAGATCCAGGCTGACCGCGCCGCTGTCGGTGTGCTTGCAGATATTGTTGATGGCCTCCTGGCCGACGCGAAACAGGGCGATTTCCACCGCCGGGCGCAGGCGCTGCATATCGCGGCGCAGCCACTGCACCTGGCGACCCTGGCTGCGCAGACGGTCGAGTTCGCGGTCGAGCGCCGGTGCCAGGCCGAAGTCATCCAGCAGGGTGGGGCGCAGGCCGCTGATGGCCTGACGCGTCTCGCCCATGCTGCGTTGCGCCAGTTGCAGGATGGGTGCCAGAGCGGCACGCAACTCGTCATTCAGCTGGCGATGCTGGGCGAAGCCCTGCAGACGCTGGTGCAGCCCGGCCAGGGTCTGCGCCAGGCCGTCGTGCAGGTCATAGGCCACCCGTGCGCGTTCGTCCTCCTGGGCGGTCATCTGCTGGTGTACCAGCTCCGACATGCTGCGCTCGCGCAGGCTCAGTGCGGCCAGCAACTGGCTGTTGTGCAGATGCCCTGCGAGCAGGGTGGCGAGCAGTTGCAAGGCTTCGAGGTCTTCCGCGTCGGGGCCGCGCATGGCGCTAGCGTTGCCCAGCAGCAGGGCGCCGAAGACTTCGCCCGAAGCCGCATGCAAGGGTAGGCAGAGCGCCAGGGCAACCTCCGGCAGCGGCGCTGCGAACACCTGGGCGGCGCCTTGCCAGGGCAAAGTAGCGAGTTGCTGTTGCAAGGCGGCAGGGCCGAAACCGGCGCTGCGGCTCGGGCTGCCATCGGCATGCCTGAGCAGCAGTACGCCACCATCCATGGCGCAGAAGCTGCAGGCCCGTTGCAGGGCCAGCGCACCGCTCTCGGCGGCGGGTAGCGCATTGAGGGTGCGACCGCTCTCGACCAGCAGGCGCAGGCGCGCGGCGCGGCTTTCCGCCTGGCGGTAATCGGCGCGCAGGGCCAGTACGCTGTCAGGTGGGGTGTGCTGCATCCGGACCTCCAGGGTTTGGCGCGTCAACCGACGGCGCAGGCTAATAAATTGAACCGCGTCCGGCATCTGCCACCTGGCATAGACCGCCGCCTCCACCTGGCCGATGTGTCTGCGGTGGGCGGCCTGCATGCTGGTGGCGTCTTTCAATAGTCGGAGATTCAACCATGTTGAAACCCTTGTTCAGCAGCTGTGCCCTGGTATTTGCCCTGTCCGTGCCGCTGGTTCAGGCGGCCGATGCGCCTCATGTCTACACGGAAACGGCAACCGCCCCGAGCAATGCGCAGGAGCAGCAGATCGCCGGCCTGTTCGAGCGCTGGAACGCCGCCTTGCAGACTGGCGACTCGGCCAAGGTCGCTGCCTTGTACGCCGACAACGGCGTGCTGCAGCCCACGGTATCGAATCGGGTGCGCGTAGGCCATGAGGCAATCAAGGACTATTTCGACCATTTCTTACAGGCCAAGCCGGTCGGCACGATCAACATGCGTGAAATTCGCCAGATCGGCCCGGATGCAGCGGTGGATTCGGGGGTTTACACCTTCGCCCTGACCCAGGGTGATGCGGTGCGTCAGGTGCAGGCGCGCTACACCTTCGTTTACCAGAAGGTCGATGGCGAGTGGAAAATCCTCAAGCACCACTCCTCGGCGATGCCGGAACAGCCTGCCGCCAGTTGATTCAGGTGAGTGTGTCCAGCCAGTGAGGGATGCGCCGCTCCAGGTAGTAACTGGGGCGGCGCGGGCTACCCTCGACGAAGCCGACATGCCCGCCCTTGGCATGCAGTTCGAGCTCGGTGCCGGGTGCCAGCTCGCTGGCCTCGGGCAGGCTGTGGCGGAAGATGAAGGGGTCGTCCTCGGCCTGGATGATCAGCGTACGTGTGCGGATTTCACCCAGGTAGAAACGGCTGGAGGCGCGGCGGTAGTAGTCGTGGGCATCGGCGAAACCGTGCAGCGGCGCGGTGATGCGTCCGTCGAAGTCCCAGAAAGTGCGCATGCCGTCCAGCGGGCCCAGGCGCTGCAGCACCGACAGGCGCTCGCCCTGGCCGCTATCGGCGAACAGGCGCTGCTTGTTGTTCACGTAGGCGACCATTTCACGCATGAAGTGCGCCTGATACACCCGCGAGAAGCCCAAACCGATGCGGTCGGCGCACTGGTCCAGACGAAACGGCACCGAGACCGCCACCGCTGCTTGCAGCTGGCTTTGCTCGCCACTCTCACCCAGATACTTGAGCAACACGTTGCCGCCCAGGGAATAACCGACGGTGTATAGCGGCGCCATCGGTCGTTGCGCGCGCAGGTGGGCGACAGCCGATGCCAGATCCTCGCTGGCGCCGGAGTGGTAGCCGCGCGGCAGCAGATTGGGTTCACCGGAGCAGCCGCGCCAGTTCAGCGCCACGCTGGCCCAGCCACGCGCGGCCAGAACCTGCTGCAGGCCGAGCACGTAGAGCGAGTTGGAGCTGCCGGTCAAGCCATGCAGCACCAGCACCAGCGGCGCATGGGCGTCATGCGGGCCGTGCCAGTCGAGGTCGAGAAAATCGCCATCGTCCAGCCACAGCCGCTCGCGCTGCCGTTCCAGTTGCGGCGGCTTGCGGCAGAAGGGGTTCCACAGCGTCTGCAGATGCGGGCCGGGGAGCCACCAGGCGGGGCGAAAGTCAGTTGTCATTGGTGCATTCGGCCGTTGGCAGCACGGATTCAGGGGGCTCGATGTAGGGCGTACTCGCGAAGCAGTACGCCGTTGCTGGAGACCTCATGGCACAGGCGCCAGAGAGCGGGCTTTCTTGGGGGCATACGTTGGCATGGGCTGGCGGACTGTTCGCTGGCGCTACGAGCGGTCGGCGTTCCGATCCGCCCTACGCTTGGCCAACTTACGAGGATTGTGCTCGCCCCTTCAGGTTCGCCGCAATATCGGCGCCTTAGCGCCGACGCTTGCGCAGTATGCGCCAGGCGCACCAGGCCAAAACCAGCAGGGCGGCGATGCGCTGGTTGGCTAGGCTGATTGTGATGCCGGCGTTGGGATTGTGCGGTATCGCGCGCTGCAGGTTGAGCGCAATTTCCTGCTGGCTGAGCAATACCGGTAGCGCCAGTGCGATCAGCAGCAGGTAGGGCAGGTGGGCGTAGATGAAGTCTTTCATCCACGCTGCCACAGCGCGTAGTGCACCTGGCCGGTGTGCTTCTCGCGATGCAGGCGCCAGTTGCCGGGCAGGCCCAGGCTTGAGGGCGCGGTTTCGCTTTCGGTATAGACCCAGGCGTCATCGGCCAGCCAGCCCTGAGCTTCCAGCAGGTTGCAGGCGTCCTGCAGCAGATCCTTGTGGAACGGCGGGTCGAGCAGAACGATATCGAAGCGCCGCTGCGCCGGACGCGCCAACAGTTGCAGGGCATCGCCCAGATGAATCTCGCCCGTGCTGCATTGCAGCGTCGCCAGGTGGCCGCGCAAGGCGCTCACCGAGGCCGGGTTGAGGTCGCAGGCCAGACCGCTGGCAGCACCACGCGACAGCGCTTCGAGCAGCAGTGCGCCGCTGCCGGCGAAGGGGTCGAGCACATAAGCGCCCTCGACATAGGGCGCCAGCCAGTTGAACAGCGTCTCACGCACCCGGTCCGGGGTCGGGCGCAGGCCTGGCCCGTCGGGGAAAGCAAAGCGCCGCGAACGCCACTGCCCGCCGATGATGCGCAACTGACCCTGGCCGCCGTGAGCCTTGGCGGCCGGTTTTGGCTGTGTGCGACCACGCATCAGTGCGGCACCGCGCTGGGCAGTTCGGCCGGGCGCTCGGTGGGCGGCGGCAGCTCTTTTTGCGGCACCGTCGGGCCGGCAGTGACCACCACCAGCGCCTCGGGGTCGAGGTGTTTGGCCATTGCCGCTTTCACTTGATCGGTCGTGAGGTTCTGCACGTCACGCATGAAGTCGTCCAGATAGCTCAGTGGCAGGTCGTAGAAACCCATCGAGGCCAGTTGGCCGACGATGGCAGCGTTGCTCGCGGTGGACAGCGGGAAGCTGCCGGCCAGCTCACGCTTGGCGTTGTCCAGTTCCTGCTGGGTAGGGCCGTCACGCAGGTAGTCGGCGAGCAGTTGCTTGACCAGCGCCAGGGTGCCTTCGCTCAAGTCCGCTCGGGTCTGCAGGTTGATCATGAACGGGCCGCGTGCCTGCATGGCGCTGAAACCGGAGTAGACGCCGTAGGTCAGGCCACGCTTCTCGCGCACTTCGCTCATCAGGCGAGTGCCGAAACCGCCGCCGCCGAAAATCTGGTTGCCCAGGTACAGCGCGGTATAGTCCGGGTCGCGCCTATCGATGCCGAGCTGGGCGATCATCAGGTGGGTCTGGTTGGACGGGTACTCGATATGGCTGGCGCCGGGCTTGGGCGTCTGCGGCTGGGCGATCTTGGCCAGCGCCGGGCCTGGCGGCAGGGCGGCGGATACCTGGTCGGCGATGGCCTCGGCCTCGGCGCGCGACAGATCGCCAACCAGCGCGATCACCGCATTGCCGGCGGCATAGGCACGGGCATGGAAAGCCTGCAGCTGCTGGCGGGTGATGGCCGGGATCGACTGTGCCGTGCCTTCGCTCGGGTGAGCGTAGGGGTGCTGACCGTACAGGCGCTCGAACAATTCGAGGCTGGCCAGTTTGCCCGGGTTCTGCTTCTGGAGCTCGAAGCCGGCCAGCAACTGGTTCTTGATCCGTGCCAGCGAGTCGGCGGGGAAGGTGGGCTTGCCCAGCACCTCAGCGAACAGGGCTAGTGCCGGTTCGCGCTGCTCCTGCGCGCTCAGGCTGCGCAGGCTGGCCACCGCCATGTCGCGGTAGGCGCCGTTGCCGAACTCGGCACCGAGCCCCTCGAAGCCGGCGGCGATGGCGCCGACGTCCTTGCCCGGTACGCCTTCGTTGAGCATGGCGTTGGTCAGGGTGGCCAGGCCTGGCACGCCGCCGTCCTGACTGCTGCCGGCGGCGAAGGTCAGGCGCAGGTCGAACATCGGTAGCTCATGTGCTTCGACGAACAGCACCTTGGCGCCTTGCGCGGTCTGCCAGGTCTGGATATCCAGGGTGCGGCGGGTTGGCGCCTTGCCGTCGAGTGCGGCCAGCGACTGCAGCTTGGCGGCATCGCCAGTCACGGTGCTGTCGGACAGGTTGGCGCAGGCGCCCAGTGCCAGGGCGCTGGACAGGATCAGGCCGAGCAGGCCCAGGCGGCGGTGCTCAGTCTTCATGGGCGGGACTCCTTATTGCGGGACTCTTCGGGCAGTACGTTGGCGACGCTCAGGCGCTCGCGGACGAAGAAGGTGCGTGCGGCCTGCTGGATGTCGGCCGGGGTGACGGCCTCCAGCTCGGCCAGCTCTTGGTCGATCAGTTGCCAGGACAGGCCGACGGTTTCCAGTTGGCCGATGCTGGTGGCCTGGCTGGTGATCGAATCGCGCTCGAACACCAGGCCGGCGATCACCTGGGCGCGTACGCGGGCCAGTTCGGCGGCGGACGGCGGGGCTTTCTTCAGTTCTTCCAGTTCGCGCCACAGGCCGGCCTCGGCCTGCTCCAGGGTCTTGTCTTTTTGCACGTTGGGCGTGGCCGAGACGATGAACAGGCTGTCGCCACGGGTGAAGGCGTTGTACCAGGCGCTGGCGCCCGAGACGAGTTCTTCGCCGCGTTCCAGGCGGGTGGACAGGCGTGCGCTGTAGCCGCCGTCGAGCAGGGCGGCGGCCAGGCGCAGGGCATAGACCTGGCGCGGCGTGTCGGCGGTGGCCAGACCCGGTACGTTGAAGCCCATGATCAGGCTCGGCAACTGCGTCTTGAGGTACAGCGTGGTGCGGCGTTCGCCCGGCGCGGCCAGTTCCAGCGGCAGTTTGGCGGTAGGCACTTCACCGCGCGGAATGTCGCCGAAGTAGCGCTGCACCTGGTTCTTGACCTCATCCACGGTCACGTCACCGACCACCACCAGGGTGGCATTGTTCGGTGCGTACCATTTCTGGTGCCAGGCACGCAGTTCGTCGATGTGCATGCGGTCGAGGTCGGCCATCCAGCCGATGGTGGGGATGCTGTAGCCGCTGGCTGGATAGGCCATGGCCTTGAAGCGCTCGTAAGCCAGCGAAGACGGGCGGTCGTCGGTGCGCAGGCGGCGCTCTTCCTTGATCACCTCGATTTCCTTGGCGAACTCGTCTGCTGGCAGCTGCAGGCTGGCCAGGCGGTCGGCTTCCAGCTCCAGCGCCACGCCCAGGCGGTCACTGGCCAGTACCTGATAGTAGGCGGTGTAGTCGTCGCTGGTGAAGGCGTTTTCCTCGGCGCCCAGTTCGCGCAGGATGCGCGAGGCTTCGCCGGGGCCAAACTTGCCGCTGCCCTTGAACATCATGTGTTCCAGCGCGTGGGACAGGCCGGTGGAACCGGGCGTCTCATAGCTGGAGCCGACCTTGTACCAGATCTGCGAGACCACCACGGGGGCGCGATGGTCCTCGCGGACTATGACCTTGAGGCCGTTATCGAGGGTAAATTCGTGGGTTGGCTGTGGCGCGGCGGCGAACGCCGCCAGCGGCAGGCAGAGCACCCCCATGATCAAACCGAGGGCGCGGCGTGCAGTGACAATCATTCAGGTGTCGTCCTGTTGGATGGTCGAGGCGGTCGAACCGCCGTTGACAAGAGGGCGTCAGGATACCCCATCCATACTACGAGGCACCGCCCGCCGTTGGGACATCGGCGCAAGCGATTAGGTTCTGCGTCGCAGCGAATTGGATTCAGTCGATAATCGGGGTGCTGATAGTGCTCACGCTTGCCGACAATTCCAGTAGCAAGCCATTGACCTGTTCGGCGCTCATGCCGAAAGGGTCCAGGCGGTCGCTGCAGGAGTATTTCAGAAAAAGTTCTCGGTTGGCCTGCTTGGCGCCGGCCCAGCCCATGCTCCAGCTGGCGTAGCGGCGGACGTGGATCTCTTCGTAGTCGAGAATCGTCAGGTCCTTGTGGCGGTTGTCCTCTGCCAAACGGTTGTACAACGCGTTGATGGCCGTTCGCGGTCCTTCCAGTGCTTGAACAAAGGTGTCGGCGTTACAGCACAGGATGCCAGTGAGGCCGCGTGTCGGGTTGTTGCGTTGCGAGCTTTCGAGAATATCGCGGATCAGTTGTGAAGACATGCCATGGCTGGCGCGGCTGGCATAAGTAAGGCGGACAAGCATGCTTGCGACCCCGCAAAGGATGAGCTGAGGAAGATGTTCGACAACTGTGTATCAGCTTGTACAGCTTTTGTATAGGTTTTAGGCGCGCTACTGTCGGGTCTCACGCTGGTGGTGGCGATTACCGCAGGCGCCTGATCAGCGGCAGGAAACTGGCAGGCTGCAACGCTGCGCGGTAGCGCTCTAAAGTGGTAAAGTCTCGGGCTGTTTCGTACAGCGCAAGCCCTTTGATGTGCCCGTGCGGGCGGTTGCCCCGGGACATGCCTGGCAAGCGAATTTTTCTGGATGCGGCACGCGGCACCGACTGCCTGCGATGACTGCTCCCCCCTTTGAGAAGACCCATGTTTGGTTCCAAAGACGACAAGAATCCACCGGCTGAGGCCGATACTCAGGCTCAGCCTATGAGTGAAGAGAAGAAATCCCTGTTCAGTTGGTGGCGCAAGAAACCCGCAGAAACCGCTGTCGAGTCGACTCAATCTGCGCCCATCGAGCAACCTGTTACCCAGGCGCCTGTCGAGCCGCCGACGCCTGAGCCTGCGCCGGTAGCCGAGCCTGAAGTGGCTGAGGTCGCGTCCGCTCCAGCACCACAGCCTGAACCGCAGGCTGCCGAACCACCAGCCGCCCCTGTCGTTATTGAACCGCCGGTCGTGTCCGAGCCTGTTGTCGAGGCCGCACCCGTCGTGGCTGCGCCAGCTCTCGTCGCGGCGCCAGCCACTCAGGAAAAACCGAGCTTCTTCGCCCGCCTCAAGCAAGGCCTGTCCAAGACCAGCGCCAGCCTCGGCGAGGGCATGGCCAGCCTGTTCCTCGGCAAGAAGGCCATCGACGATGACCTGCTCGACGACCTGGAAACCCGCCTGCTGACCGCCGACGTTGGCGTCGAGGCGACCACCGCGATCATCGGTAACCTGACCAAGCGCGTGGCGCGCAAGGAACTGGCCGACAGCGGCGCCCTGTACAAGGCACTGCAGGAAGAGTTGGTCAGCCTGCTCAAGCCGGTCGAGCAGTCGCTGGTCATTGACACTGCCAAACAGCCTTACGTGATTCTCGTCGTAGGTGTGAACGGCGTGGGCAAGACCACCACCATCGGCAAGCTGGCCAAGAAGCTGCAGCTCGAAGGCAAGAAGGTCATGCTCGCCGCGGGCGACACCTTCCGCGCCGCTGCGGTGGAGCAACTGCAGGTCTGGGGCGAGCGCAACAACATTGCGGTCATCGCTCAGCACACCGGCGCCGATTCGGCTTCGGTGATCTTCGATGCGGTGCAGGCCGCCAAGTCGCGTGGCATCGACGTGCTTATCGCCGACACCGCCGGGCGCCTGCACACCAAAGACAACCTGATGGAAGAGTTGAAGAAGGTCCGTCGGGTGATCGGCAAGCTGGACGAAACCGCGCCGCATGAGGTGCTGCTGGTACTCGATGCCGGCACCGGGCAGAACGCCATCAACCAGGCCAAGCAGTTCAACCAGACCGTGAACCTCACCGGTCTGGCACTGACCAAACTCGACGGCACCGCCAAGGGCGGCGTTATCTTCGCCCTGGCCAAGCAGTTCGGTCTGCCGATTCGCTATATCGGCGTGGGTGAAAGCATCGATGACCTGCGTCCGTTCCAGGCGCAGGCTTTCGTCCAGGCACTCTTCGAGGAGCGTGAGCGCGGATGATCCGATTCGAGCAGGTCGCCAAGCGTTACTCCAATGGCCATGTCGGGCTGCACGAACTGAGTTTCCGCGTTCGCCCCGGCGAATTCCTCTTTGTCACCGGTCACTCCGGAGCCGGCAAGAGCACACTGCTGCGTCTGCTGCTGGCGATGGAGCGGCCCACCAGCGGCAAGTTGCTGCTGGCCGGGCAGGACCTGTCGACCATCACCAATGCGCAGATTCCCTTCCTGCGCCGGCAGATCGGCGTGGTGTTCCAGAACCACCAACTGCTGTTCGACCGCACCGTGTACGACAACGTCGCGCTGCCGCTGCAGATTCTCGGCCTGTCCAAGCCGGAAATCGGCAAACGCGTCGGTGCTGCACTGGAGCGCGTCAGCCTCAGCGACAAGGCGGCGCAGTCGCCGGGTGACCTGTCCACCGGTCAGCAACAGCGCGTCGGCATCGCCCGCGCCATCGTCCACCGGCCGGCCTTGCTGTTGGCGGACGAGCCCACCGGCAACCTCGACCCGCGCCTGGCTGCCGAGATCATGGGGGTGTTCGAAGACATCAACCAGCTGGGCACCACGGTACTGATCGCCAGCCACGACCTGGCGCTGATCGCGCGCATGCGCCAGCGCATGCTCACCCTGCAACGTGGTCGCCTGATCGGTGATGGGGAGGCTGCCTGATGAGTGCATCGAAGATGCCCACGCCGCAACCGGCCGAACGTGTCGGCGCGGCGCCGCGCAACAAGGTGGTCGACGGCCCGGCGGACGAACCGGATTTCCGCACGCTGTTCCATGCCTGGCTGGAAAGCCATCGCGCCAGTCTGGTCGACAGCCTGCGCCGCCTGGCGCGCCAGCCCATCGGCAGCTTCTTCACCTGCCTGGTGATGGCCGTGGCGCTGAGCCTGCCCATGGGCCTGTCGCTGCTGCTGGACAACGTCGAGAAACTCGGTGGCTCCTGGCAGCGTGCGGCGCAGATCTCCCTGTTCCTCGACATGTCCGCCGGCGAGCGTGACGGCCAGTCGCTACGTGAGCAGATCGCGGCGATGGATGACGTCTCCGACGCCGAGTGGATCAGCCGTGAGCAGGCACTGGAAGAGTTTCAGCAGCTGTCCGGCCTGGGCCAGGCGCTCAAGGAACTGCCGGAGAATCCGCTACCAGGCGTGGTGCTGGTAACGCCCAAGGAAGTCGACAAGGCCAAGCTCGAGGCCCTGCGCCAGCGCCTGGCGGAGCTGCCCAAGGTGGAGCAGGCGCAGCTCGATCTGGTCTGGGTCGAGCGCCTGACCGCGATCCTCAAACTGGGCGATCGTTTCGTCTTCGGCCTCAGCCTGCTGCTGATCCTGGCGCTGCTGCTGGTGATCGGTAATACCATCCGCCTGCACATCGAGAATCGCCGCGCCGAGATCGAGGTGATCAAGCTGGTGGGCGGCACCGATGGCTACGTGCGACGTCCCTTCCTTTATATGGGAGCGCTATACGGCTTCGGCGCGGGTATCTTCGCCTGGCTGCTGCTGGCCTTCGGGCTGGATTGGTTGAACGATGCTGTAGTACGTTTGGCCGGCCTTTACGGTAGCGATTTCGCGCTGGGTGGCGTACCTTCTTCTGACGGTTTTTCGCTGCTGCTCGGCGCCGTGCTGTTGGGCTATATTGGCGCCTGGCTGGCGGTGGCGCGTCATCTGAACGAACTTGCACCCCGTTAGGGCGCTGTTCGGCGAGGCTGAACGCAAGCTGACAAGTCATTGTTTTGGTTGATATTGACTATCTATCAGGGAACTTATCCACAGGCCCCGCATCAGATAGCGCAGTGCTACACTGCATGAGTTTTGTGAATCGGAGGATTCGAATGTCCACTTCCTTGCAACCTGTTCATGCTCTGGTTCCAGGCGCCAACCTGGAAGCGTACGTGCATGCGGTCAACAGCATTCCGCTGCTGACGCCCGAGCAGGAGCGTGAACTGGCCGAAAATCTCTTTTACCAGCAGGATCTCGAGGCCGCCCGCCAGATGGTGTTGGCCCACCTGCGTTTCGTGGTGCATATCGCCCGCAGCTACTCCGGTTATGGTCTGGCCCAGGCCGACCTGATCCAGGAAGGCAACGTCGGCCTGATGAAGGCGGTCAAGCGCTTCAACCCGGAAATGGGCGTGCGTCTGGTGTCCTTCGCTGTGCACTGGATCCGTGCCGAGATCCACGAGTTCATCCTGAAGAACTGGCGCATCGTCAAAGTGGCCACCACCAAGGCCCAGCGTAAACTGTTCTTCAACCTGCGCAGCCAGAAGAAGCGTCTGGCCTGGCTGAACAACGATGAAGTGACTGCCGTGGCCGCAAGCCTGGGCGTCGAGCCGCACGAAGTGCGCGAGATGGAAAGTCGCCTGACCGGCCAGGACATGGCCTTCGACCCGGCAGCCGATGCCGACGATGACAGCGCCTTCCAGTCGCCGGCGCATTACCTGGAAGACCACCGCTACGACCCGGCTCGCCAGCTCGAAGATGCCGACTGGAGCGACAGCTCCAGCAGCAACCTGCACGAAGCGCTGGAAAGCCTGGACGAGCGTAGCCGCGATATTCTCTACCAGCGCTGGCTGGCCGAGGAAAAGGCGACGCTGCATGACCTGGCCGCCAAGTACAACGTGTCTGCCGAGCGTATTCGTCAGCTCGAGAAGAACGCGATGAACAAGCTCAAGGGCTGTATTGCTGCCTGAGCCTGCCGTTACCCCGAAAAGCCGCACCCTGGTGCGGCTTTTTGCTGTCTGGAGCAATTGCCTTGAACAAGACCCCTCTCAAAGCGCAGCACCTGCTGGTGTTCGTGGCTGTGGCCGTGCTGTTCTTCGCCTGGGGCGCCTGGCTGATGCGCAGTACCGAGGTTGAGCCGGTGGCCAATCTGCAGCAGTGGCGTGATGTGCTGTTGCAGCCGCTGGCCGAAGATGAGTTGATGCTGCGTGAGGTGCAGGCGGTGGCGCCAGGCGAGCTGTGGCTGGAGCCGCGCCTCGACGGCGCACGGCTTGTCTATCGTGCGCCACTCGAAGGGGAGGAGGGTGAGTGGTCGCTCGAAGCCGAGCTGAAGTTGAGCGCGGAGCAGCGCGACAGTCTGATGACGGCGCAAGGCCTCAAGGCCGGTGATAGCGAGCAGGCCCTTGGTCAATCACTGGTCGATCAGATGGCTGGTTTTTCCATCGCCAGCCTCAATCTGAGTGCCCCGCAAGCGCTGGCCAGCGACCGCCTGGCTGCCAGTCTCGGGCAGCCACGCTTGACGTTGGAGCTGGCCGAAGGCCAGGCCTGGGTCTATCCACAATGGGGGCTGACCGTGCATCTGCAGGGCGACGAGGTCGAGCTGTTGCACGCCGTCCCGCGCAAGGCTTTTCGCGCTACCCGCTAGCTTACAGCCAGCGCGGCCACCAATCGGGGCGCTGCGGCTTGAGTTGATTGAGGTAGTGGCTGCCCCCCAGCTGCGTCATCTGCTGACGAATCCAGGCGGCGCGACGATTGACGTAGGCGTCCGGCCGGCCTGCGCTCCAGCGCAGCGGGTTGGGTAGCACCGCTGCCAGCTGGCTGGCCTGCTGGCGATTGAGGTAGGGCGCGCCGACGCCGAAGTGATGCTGTGCGGCCGCTTCGGCGCCGAAGATGCCATCACCCCACTCGACGCTATTGAGGTACACCTCGAGGATGCGCTCTTTCGGCCAGAGCACTTCGATCAGCGCGGTGAACCAGGCTTCCAGGCCCTTGCGCAGCCAGCTGCGTCCGGACCAGAGAAACAGGTTCTTCGCCACCTGCTGGCTGAGGGTACTGGCGCCCCTGAGCGAGCCGCCGCTCTGGTTGTGTGCCAGCGCCGCTTGAATCGCGCCGACGTCGAAGCCCCAATGCTCGGCGAATTTCTGGTCTTCAGCGGCGATCACCGCCATCTTCAGGTGATCCGGGAGTTCTTTCCAGGGGCGCCACTGGCGCTTCAGCTCGATGGGCTGTTCGCTGCCCCAGGATTCGATCTTGCGCTCGATCATCAAGGCCGTGCCGGGCGGCGGTACCCAGCGCAGTACGAGCACCAGCAGCGCACTGGCCAACATCAGCCAGAGCAGCAGTTTCAGCAGGCGGCGGGTCAGGGCTCGGAGCATGGGGTCTCGCATTGATCGGATGTGGCGCTATTAAAACAAAAAATCACTGGGGAAATTCCCGAGCGGCCGCACGATTGCGCGCAGGTGTGACAATAACAACCATTTCGACCCCAGGCTCAATGGTTAAACTGCGTGCACGTCGATCTCACCTGGAGGTTCCATGGCTCGTTTCTGGCTGCTGTTATCCGCTTTCGCCGGCTTTACCGGGGTGGCCCTGGGCGCCTTTGCGGCCCATGGCCTTAAGCACAGGCTAAGCGCCGAATACCTGGCGATGTTCCAGACTGGCACACACTATCAACTGATCCACGCGCTGGCCCTGTTCGGCGTCGGCCTGCTGGCGATGCATGCACCCGGACGGCTGGTGAATCTGGCTGGCGGCGCCTTCGCGCTGGGTATCCTGCTGTTTTCCGGCAGCCTCTATCTGCTGACCCTCAGCGGTATCGGCAAGCTCGGCATCATCACGCCTTTCGGCGGCGTCGCCTTCCTCGTTGGCTGGCTGTGCCTGGGCCTAGGCGCCTGGAAGCTGACCTGACCCTGGCGTCAGAAATGAGGACGAATGGCGCCTTTTAGCCTTGGTCGTGGCCAGTTAACGGGCTAGAATGCCGGCCCTCTTTCCAGTTGTGACCGAGTCGTCATGCGTATCCAGTTGAATGGTGAACCCTTCGAACTGCCGGATAACCAGAGCGTCGCCGACCTGTTGGTTCGCCTCGATCTGACCGGGCGCCGTGTGGCGGTCGAACTCAATCAGGACATCGTTCCACGCAGCCAGCACGACAGCACCCAGCTCGCCGAAGGCGATCAGGTGGAAGTGGTGCACGCCATCGGCGGCGGTTGACCTCACGAGGAGTTTTCCATGAGCCAAGTTCGCAGCGACAAGCCCTTCACCCTGGCCGGTCGTACGTTCCAGTCGCGCCTGCTGGTCGGTACCGGCAAGTACAAGGATATGGACGAAACCCGTGACGCCATCGCCGCCTCCGGCGCCGAAATCGTCACCGTGGCGGTGCGCCGTACCAACATCGGCCAGAACCCCGGTGAGCCGAACCTGCTCGACGTGATCAGCCCGGACAAATACACCATTCTGCCCAACACTGCCGGTTGCTACGATGCGGTCGAGGCCGTGCGCACTTGCCGCCTGGCCCGCGAACTGCTCGATGGCCACAACCTGGTCAAGCTGGAAGTGCTGGCCGACCAGAAAACCCTGTTCCCCAACGTCATCGAGACCATCAAGGCCGCGGAAGTGCTGGTCAAGGACGGTTTCGACGTCATGGTGTACACCAGCGACGATCCGATCATCGCGCGTCAACTGGCCGAGATCGGCTGCATCGCGGTGATGCCGCTGGCCGGCCTGATCGGCTCGGGCCTGGGTATCTGCAACCCGTACAACCTGCGCATCATTCTCGAGGAATCGAAAGTGCCGGTGCTGGTCGATGCCGGTGTGGGCACTGCCTCCGACGCCACTATCGCCATGGAGCTGGGCTGCGAGGCCGTGCTGATGAACAGCGCCATTGCCGAAGCGCAGAATCCGGTGCTGATGGCGCGCGCCATGCAGCACGCCGTCGAGGCTGGCCGCCTGGCCTACCTGGCCGGCCGCATGCCGAAGAAACTTTATGCCAGCGCGTCGTCGCCGCTGACTGGCCTGATCAACTAAGGATGACGATTTGCTGCGCGTCGGCCCTGCTGCGTTGAATGCAGGGCTTCAGCCCGCAGAGTCGTAAAACACTCGACAAGAGCCCAGCATGACCGATACCCAACAGCCCGAACTGACCGAAGACGGTCGCCAGCGCCGTACCATCAAGAGCTTCGTGATGCGCGCCGGGCGCATGACCGAGGGCCAGCAGCGCGGCCTGGACAAGGGCTGGCCGCTGTTCGGCCTGGAACTGGAAGATGGCCTGCGCGACTTCGACCAGGTGTTCGGTCGCAGCGCGCCGCGCACCTTCGAGATCGGCTTCGGTATGGGCCACTCCACCCTGGAGATGGCCGCTGCCGCGCCCGAGCAGGATTTCATTGGCGTCGAGGTACACAAACCCGGCGTCGGTGCGTTGCTGAGCGGCGCGATGTTGCAGAATCTGCGCAACATTCGCGTGTACAGCTGCGATGCGCTGGAAGTGCTGCGCGACTGCGTCGCCGATGCCAGCCTTGATCGCGTGCTGCTGTTCTTCCCCGACCCCTGGCACAAATCGCGGCACCACAAGCGCCGCATCGTCCAGCCGGCTTTCGCCGAGCTGGTGCGCAGCAAGTTGAAGATCGGTGGTGTGCTGCACATGGCTACCGATTGGGAGAACTACGCCGAGCACATGCTCGAAGTGATGAATGCAGCGCCGGGCTATCGCAACCTGGCGGCCGATGGCACCTACGTGCCGCGTCCCGAGGAGCGCCCGGTGACCAAGTTCGAACGTCGTGGCGAGCGTCTCGGCCATGGCGTGTGGGATCTGAAGTTCCAGCGTCAGGAATGACTCACCCAGCGACAAGCGTTTGATTAGAACCGGCAGGATGCACGATTAGATCGGGATAACCCGACAGCCAGGATGGCGCCTCACCGCAAACACAACAAAGACAAGCGCACCTACAAGGGGCGCGGACAATAGCGGCCCCGCTTCTAGGCGCCGCGAGGAGAGCATTGTGTTGAGATCGGTTTCCCTTCTTCTGCTGACTGCCCTGGCGTTTCAGGCCCAGGCCAAGGTCGATGCCAGCCAGGCCGCGCGCCTGGGTCAGGAACTGACGCCACTTGGCGGCGAGCGTGCCGGTAATGCCAGTGGCACCATCCCTGCCTGGACGGGCGGCCTGGCCACGCCGCCGGCCAATTACCAGCCGGGCATGCATCACCCTGATCCCTATGCTGACGACAAACTGCTGTACCGGGTCGACAGCCAGAACCTGGCGCAGTACGAACAACAGCTGCCGGTCGGCCTCAAGACCCTGCTGCAGCAGAATCCCAGCTTCTATCTGCGCGTATTCCCAACCCGGCGCAGTGCGGCTGCGCCACAACGCATCTACGACGCCACTCGCTTCAACGCCCTCAATGCCGAGCTGATTGCCGGTGGCAATGGCGTTCAGGGGGCTGCCTCCGGCGTGCCGTTCCCGCTGCCAGCGAACGGTCAGGAGGCGATCTGGAACCACGTCATGCGTTATCGCGGCGATCAGATCAGCATGGCCACCAATCAGGCGGCGGTGCTCAGCAACGGTAGTTACAACCTGCTCAAGCTCGAACGCGACATCTACTTCGTCTACGGCCGTGACGGCGTGGCCCCGCAGGACCTGGACAACACCCTGTTCTATTACAAGTACAAGGTCGTGGCTCCAGCCAAGCTGGCCGGCTCGGCGCTGGTGGTGCAGGAGACCCTCGATCAGGTGCTGGCGATTCGCAAGGCCTGGCGTTTCAACCGTGGCGAGCGCCGTGTGCGCCGCCTGCCGATGCTTGCCTACGACACCCTGCAGCCCGACACCAATGGCATGGCCACCGCCGACCAGGTGGATTCCTACAATGGCGCGCCGGATCGCTACGAGTGGCAGTTGTTGGGCAAGCGCGAGATGCTGGTGCCCTACAACAGCTATGCCGTGCACCAGCGCGGCATTCCCTACGCCGATATCCTGCAGGCCAAGCACATCAACCCCGAGCTGTTGCGTTACGAGCTGCATCGCGTCTGGGTGGTCGAGGCGGATCTGCGTACCGGCTTCAGCCATCCCTATGGCAAACGCCGCTTCTATCTGGATGAGGACAGCTGGCAGATCCTCGCCGTCGACCTGTATGACCGCAACGGTAACCTGATCGGTCTGCAGGAAGCCCACCCGATCAGCTACTACGACGTGCCGATGTTCGGCTCGACCCTGGAGACCATTTACGACCTCAAGGGTGGCCGCTACTTCGCTGACGGCCTGGATAACAACGAGAAGATGTACGACTTCAACGCCCGACTGAGCCCGCGCGACTTCACCCCGCAGGCGCTGCGCCGCGAAGGTAACTGAGTCTGAGAAAGCCACCCTTGAGGTTAATGCTGTTCACTTAAGAAACGGTCGAGCTCGATCAGTCCCCTCGCCCCTCCGGGGAGAGGGCTAGGGAGAGGGGGAAACTGGCAGTTTTGCGGTGTTTTCTGCCCTCTCCCCCAGCCCCTCTCCCATAAATGGGAGAGGGGAGCCAAACGTGTGCAACCTTAAGTGAACAGCATTAACCCTTGAGGCGGCTTTTTCATTTCAGGCTGGCTAATTACGGTCGGCCAATATGCCGATGACCGCGAAGATCAGGATCAGCACCGGCGCCAGTGTGTAGTTGTTGAAGTGCGCCAGGCCCTTGGCCAGCCAGGGTGTGAGGAAGACGATCGCCAGGCCGTAGCCGACCGCGCAGAACACCACGAACAGCAGGGTACGCAGGACGAAATTGAGGTTGCCGATGGTGCGTTGAACCCAGGCGTTGATGGCTGGGCCGAACAGCACCAGCAGGGTGGCCATGATGGCCAGGGAGATATCGCCGAGGTGGCTGCGGCTCCAGCGCGAGAGGGTGACGATCAGGTCCAGTAGCAGATCCATTCAGGCTCCTTGGCAGGCGTAACGGTCAGCGCAGCGGCATCAGGGCTGCGCGAGCGAAGCGCCTAAGCCTAACGGATTGTCGTGGCGCTGTGGGTGAACTAGGCCAGGAACTGCTGCAGCAGATCATTGAGAAACAGCTGGCCCTTGGCCGTGGCGACCAGTCGAGTTTCATCGGCTTGCAGCAGGCCCAGGCGTTCGGCTTCGCGGCGTGCCTGTTCGAGTTGCTGCAACGGCAGGCCGGTGCGCTGGCTGAACAGCTCGGCCGGCGCGCCTTCGGTCAGGCGCAGCACGTTCATCAGAAATTCGAAGGGCAACTCGTCGGCTGCCAGCAGGCGTTCGCCGGCCTGGAATGCCTTGGCCGGGTCGAGGTAGTCCTTCGGCAGGCGGGTTTTCCAGGTGCGCTGGATGCGCCCTGCGGGTGTGCTCAGCTTGGCGTGAGCGCCGGCGCCGATGCCGAGAAAGTCTCCGAAGGTCCAGTAGTTGAGGTTGTGCTGCGCCTGTTTGCCGGGCTGGGCGTAGGCGGACACCTCGTACTGCGCGTAGCCCTCGGCGGCGAGCAGCGCCTGGCCGGCTTCCTGGATGTCCCACAGCAGATCGTCCTCGGGCAGCTCGGGCGGCTGGCTCCAGAACACCGTGTTCGGCTCCATCGTCAGCTGGTACCAGGACAGGTGCGTGGGAGCCTGGGCGATGGCGGTGCGCAGGTCGAACAGGGCGTCTTCGATGCTCTGCTGCGGCAGGCCGTGCATCAGGTCGAGGTTGAAGTTATCGAAGCCGGCAGCACGCGCCATATCGGCGGCACGGATGGCTTCGTCGCCATTGTGGATGCGCCCCAGCGCCTTTAGCTTGGCTTCCTGGAAACTCTGCACGCCGATGGACAGACGGTTGATGCCGAGGCTTCGGTAGCCCTTGAACTTGGCCTGCTCGAAGGTGCCGGGGTTGGCTTCCAGGGTGATCTCGATGTCTGGCGCAAAGGCGATGCGCCGCTCGACGCCTTCCAGCAGACGGCCCAGGGCGCGGTCGGAGAACAGACTGGGCGTGCCGCCACCGAAGAAAATCGAGCTCAGTGGCCGGCCATGGGCGTGCTGCACGTCGATATCGAGGTCGGCGAGCAGCGCGTCGACGTATTCCTCTTCAGGCAGCGTCGGCCCGGCAGCATGGGAGTTGAAGTCGCAGTAAGGGCATTTGCGCACGCACCACGGGATGTGGATATAGAGCGCCAGGGGCGGGAGCAGGAAACTCCCGCCAGCGGAATCGCTCATGCCAGCCCCAGGCGCTGCTTGAGCAGGGCCATGGCGCGGGCGCGGTGGCTGAGGCGATTCTTCTGTTCGGCAGGCAGTTCGGCACTGGAGCAGCTGGTTTCCGGCACCCAGAACAGTGGGTCGTAGCCGAAGCCTTGCTCGCCACGGGCTTCGTGCAGGATGTGCCCGTGCCACAGGCCTTCACAGAGGATCGGTAGCGGATCGTCGGCGTGGCGCACCAGGGCCAGGGCGCAGACGAACTGGGCGCCGCGCTCTGCGTCCGGCACGTCTTTCAGGGCAGCGAGCAGCTTGGCATTGTTCGCTGCGTCGCCCTGACCATCGGCATAGCGCGCCGAGTAGATGCCGGGCGCGCCGCCGAGGAAATCCACCGCCAGGCCGGAGTCGTCTGCCAGCGCCGGCAGGCCGGAGATGCGCGCGGCGTTGCGTGCTTTGAGGATGGCATTCTCGACGAACGACAGGCCGGTCTCTTCCGGCTCGACGCTGGAGAACTCGCCGATGGAACGCACGCGTACTGCATCGCCGAGCATGGCCTGCAACTCTTTGAGCTTGCCGGCGTTATGGCTGGCCAGTACCAGTTCCTTGAGGTCGATCATGCGGATATTGCCTGTCAGTTGAACGTTGAATTACAGAACCTGTAGGAGCGGCGCCCCGCCGCGAACCAGGACGGCAGGCCCTGAAAGCTTCGCCCCGGGGCGGGGCTCCTACGCAAAGATGCTGGCAGCGCCTGCGGCATCAGTCATCCGGGAACATTTCCTGGTTGAAGGTGATGCGGTGTGTGTTGTCGCCCTGACGCACATCGAGGGTGAAACTGAGAATCTCGCGGCTGGAGAAGGGGAACTGTGCCAGGTAATAGATGGCGCCGCTCTCGGTGACCTGCCTGAAGGTCAACGCGGTGCTCTGCCCCAGCAGGTTCTTCACCTGGCCGCTGACCTGCGCGGTGCTGGCCTTGCCGGCCTTGAGCACGGCGATATTGATCACGCCCTGGGTCTTGCTGCGCACCAGGCCGGCGGCGCTGGCGATGTCCGGCTGCAGGAAGCTGGAGTTGAACACGCTGTAGTGCACGTCGAGGTCGCCGAAGCTCTGCTTGCGCTCGGCGGCGGCCGGCAGGGCCAGGCACAGGGCGATCAGGAAGGGGATGATGCGGCGCATGATGTTCTCCTCGTTCAGACCGCAACGCGGTGGGCGGACAGGTCCGCGCCGCTGATGCGGTAGATGCCGATCTCGCCCAACAGGTTGGGCCAGATGCGGCTTGCCAGGCCATGGCGGTGGTCACGGTCCACTGCCAGGCGTTCTTCCACACGGGCACCCTGGGCGTGACAGAGACGCTCGAAGTCCTCGAAGGTGCAGAAGTGGATATTCGGGGTGTTGTACCAGGTATAGGGCAAGAAGTCCGACACCGGCATGCGACCTTTCGTCGTCAGGTACCAGCGGCAGCGCCAGTGGCCGAAATTGGGGAAGGTGATGATGCAGGTCTTGCCGACACGCAGCATCTCGGCCAGCACCTTGTCCGGGTAGTGTAGCGCCTGCAGCGACTGGGTCATGACCACCACGTCGAAGCTGTTGCTGGCGAAGTTACCTAGACCGAGATCGAGGTTCTGCTCGATGACGTTGACGCCGCGCTCGATGCACAGGGCGATCTTGTCCGGGTCGATCTCCAGGCCGTAGCCGGCCACCTGCTTGTTGTCGCGCAGCCAGGCCAGCAGCTCGCCGTCGCCGCAGCCCAGGTCGAGCACACGGCTGCCCGGGGCGATCCATTCCTGGATGATGTCCAGATCCGCTCGCATGCTCATACCTCGATTCGCTTCATGTAGCTGTCGAACGCCTGCAAATAACGCGGGATCGGCATGAGGAAGGCGTCATGGCCCTGCGGTGCGTCGATTTCCAGGTAGCAGACGTTCTTCTTCGCCGCCGTCAGGGCGTCGACGATCTCCCGCGAGCGGGCGGGGGAGAAGCGCCAGTCGGTGGTGAAGGACATCACGCAGAAGTCCGCCTTGGCCACGGTCAGGGTCTTGGCCAGATCGCCGTCGTTGGCGGCAGCCGGGTCGAAGTAGTCCAGCGCCTTGGTCATCAGCAGATAGGTGTTGGCGTCGAAACGGCCGGAGAATTCCTCGCCCTGATAGCGCAGGTAGCTTTCCACCTGGAACTCGACGCTGTGGAAGTCGTAGTTGAGTTTCTCGCTCTTCAGACCGCGGCCGAATTTCTCGCCCATGGCGTCGTCGGACAGGTAGGTGATATGGCCGACCATGCGCGCCAGCATCAGCCCGCGCTTGGGGATCACGCCCTGTTCCTGGAAATGCCCGCCGTGAAACTCCGGGTCGGTGAGAATCGCCTGGCGCGCCACCTCGTTGAAGGCGATGTTCTGCGCCGACAGCTTGGGCGCCGAGGCAATCGCCAGGCAATGGCGTACGCGCTCGGGGTAGCTGATGGTCCACTGCATGGCCTGCATGCCGCCGAGGCTGCCGCCGATTACCGCCGCCCACTGGGCAATGCCGAGCACATCGGCCAGGCGTGCCTGGCTGTGCACCCAGTCTTCCACCGTCATTACCGGGAAGTCGGCGCCGTAGGGCTTGCCGGTGGCCGGGTTGGCGCTGCTCGGGCCGGTGGAGCCGTTGCAGCCGCCCAGGTTGTTGAGGCTGACGACGAAGAACTTGTTGGTGTCGATGGGCTTGCCGGGGCCGATGCAGCTGTCCCACCAGCCGGGCTTGCGATCATCCGGGCTGTGGTAGCCGGCGGCGTGATGGTGGCCGGACAGGGCGTGGCAGATCAGCACCGCATTGCTGCGCGCGGCGTTCAGTTCGCCATAGGTTTCGACGACCAGTTCGTACTCGGCCAGGCTGCGCCCGCAGGCCAGCGCCAGGGGTTCGCTGAAGCGAAATACCTGGGGACTGACCAGGCCGACGGAATCTTGGGGAAATGCAGTGGGCATTGAGGCGCTGCTAATGAATCGGAGGAGGGCGCCAGTCTAAAGAGCACCGACCCGAGCGGCAAGCGAGCTGGGGGCAGGAAAAAGGCAGGCTAGGGTTGCTGGCGCTAGTCAACCGGGCTAGAGTCTGCCCTGTCGCGGTCAATCCCGCGACCGGGTGTAGCAACTCGAAATCAACCAGGGCGCGGTAGCGCCATAGCCGAGAGCAGGCGCTTTTTTGTGCCTGCTGTTTTCTCGTGCATTTATGGCGGGCCGTGCGGGGCAGGCTTCGGCCTGGCCGGTTCCCTTGGTTGCCGGTTTGCTACCCCCGTACGGTCCGCCTCCATTACCGTGTAGCAACGGCTGGATGGCGGCTCCTTAATCAAACCAAGGAGCATAAGGAAAATGCGCCACTTTCCCCCTTTTACCCAAGGGCGCCGCCCTGGGCCATTACCGTTCTCCTCTGTGGAGGTGCGCCATGACTGATCGGCCTACCTCGCTTCATCACCGCCATCGCCTCGACCGTACCGACCCGCATGCCTTGTGCGAGCTGGCGTCCCTGCGCCTGGAAGCCGTACAGGCGCTGATCAAGGTATTGCTCGACGAACAACCACCCGGCGATGCCTCACGGGTACCACGCCATACCCTGGCAGCAGCCAGTGCCCTGCTCACCGAGGCGGCTGCCCTTTACCTGCGTGCCATGGCCCGGTTGTACCCTGTGCCTGAGTCCAGACCGACGCCCTAGCGCTAACTCATTCGCGACATTGCCCTGGCAGGGCGATTAGCGTGACCCAGGTCATGCTGTCGCCCCGCCAGTATTGAACCCAGCAACCGGGCTGGGCACCCTGTTGCCCAGCCCGGATCTCAAGGAAGGAACTCGCCATGCTGGATGCCAACCAGGCGCATATCATCCTCACCATCCCCGCCGTCGAAACCGATCTACAGGTGCTCGCGTTCACTGGCCGGGAAATGCTCAACAAACCCTATCGGTTCGACATCGAACTGATCAGCCAGAACGCCACTCTCGACCTCGACGCGCTGATCAATCAGACCGCCTACCTGGCCTTCGGCCCCTCCGGTAAAGGCGTGCATGGCGTGGTCTACGCCATCACGCAAGGCGACTCCGGCAAACGCCTGACCCGCTACCGCATCAGCCTGCGGCCGCAACTCGCCTACCTGGCTCACCGCTACAACCAGCGCATCTTCCAGCACCTGACGGTGCCACAGATCATCAGCCAGGTCCTCGAAGACCACGGCATCCAGAGCGACGCCTATCAATTCCAGCTCGGTTATATCTATCCCGAACGCGACTACTGCGTGCAGTACGACGAAAGCGACCTGCACTTCAT
>NZ_FMZQ01000039.1 GCF_900102635.1 Ectopseudomonas chengduensis
AGTGCCTGTAGCGAACATGCCGGCGTAAATCAGCCAACGGATAAAGTGATCACTGAGCAGCTCAGCCTCCCTTTCCAGTTCGGCTGTTAAAAAAAGGGGTGCCCGCAGAATTCGGAAAAAATCGTACGCTAAGGTTTTCCGGGCAATCGTAGCGGCCTGAACTTCCCGACCTCCAGCCTGCGGCTCTGCCGCCAGACGTAATCGCCAGTCAGGTTGATGTGCTCCCAGCCCAGCGGCAACAGGTATTGCAGCAGCTCGCCGCCCACCGACTTGCCTCGACCAGCCCCAAGTGATGCGCTCCAGATACATCGTGTTCCATAGCACGATGGCCGTCACCAAGTTTGGGCTTCTGGCTCTGTAGCGCTGCGGCTCGAAGTTCCGATCCTGATTTTGCCTAAAACTGGACACTAGCTATTGTCTTTGAACAACGTCGATACGGTACGGGCAACATGGTCTGCACCGTCACTGATTTCACGCATAATAGTTGTTACAGTTGCGATCTGATCGTTGTTTTCTTCGGCGCTTCTAGCGATGCTGTTCATATCTATATTCAGTTGCTGAGTAAGCTTTCCGTTAGCAGTTACCACATTCTGGATTTCCACGGTGGCACTGCTAGTTCGAGCTGCCAACTGACGAACCTCGTCGGCTACTACAGCAAAGCCTCGGCCCGTTTCACCCGCTCGGGCAGCTTCAATTGCGGCGTTAAGTGCTAGTAAGTTAGTTTGTTCTGCCACGCCTTGGATGGTGGTAACAATTTTCTCGATATCTTTAGCCTGAGCATTTAGCTGTGTAATCAAAATAACCGCACCGTTTATTAAATTAAGTGTGCTCTGAGATAATTCAATTGAACTAGCAAGGGACTCCATGCCCCGCACGGAAATTTGAGATGTCTCCTCGGCGGTGGTGAAGGAAAGCTCTGCGGCTTGACGGATTTCATCAGCCTTATGCTTCTGCGAGCTGACGTCGGTGGCAAATTTTAACACTTTCACAACCTGGCCGGCTTCATCAACGACGGGGTTGTAGGTGGCCTCAAGATAGATGGTCTCTCCCGATGCGGTCTTGCGCTCAAATTGCCCGCTGAAAAAAGTTCCTCCCTTTAAACTCTGCCAAAAATTTGTATTTTCTTGATAAAAATTATCGAAACAGAACATTCGGTGGTGTCGACCCTTGATATCGCTGAGGCGATAACCCATAGCACGGAGGAAATTCTCATTTGCATGCAGAATGTCACCGTTAGGTGTGAACTCGATCTCCGCCATCGAGCGGGAGATGGCTGCATGGACGGCTCTTAGTGAGAGTAACTCGTTTTCTCTCTGAGTGACATCTGAGCCAATCTTAATGATTTCAATAACTTTTCCATCTTGATTTTGAACTGGAATATAAGTAGCCTCAATCAATATTAAGTTACCGTCTTTGCGCAGCCGCCTAAATAAACCTGATTGAGGATGGCCGTCAGCCAATTTCTGCCAGAAGCGCGAATAATCAGCTGTGCTAGCATAATTCTTTTCGCAGAAAATTCTGTGGTGCTGCCCTGCTATTTCTTCGAGTTTGTAACCAAGCATCTCTAGAAAGATATTGCTCGCATAGATTACGCTCCCGTCTGGCCTGAATCTGATTTCCGCGACATTTCGATTTATTGAATCAAGCTGCCACTGTAGTTCTGAGAGCTTATTTTCTGTGTCCAGCAGTTGTTTGCTTTTATTGAAAAACATAATCATTACCTTTGTGCAAATAAAATAATACTTGGGGCCTAATTTATACTGTATCGGTTAGCGCAACCGCTTCTTGAGAGCATAGCTCTTTATAGTTGGTAAATTAGCGATTTGCAGCCATGTGTCATATTGAGCTATACCCTAACCGGACGTCAGGCAAGGCCGCTCCGAGTCGTCAGAATAGAGTGGTCTTTTGTCACTTTCAGAAGGCGACAGCACGAAATATCAAAAGTCGACCGCACGGTCTTTTCTGACGTTGGAGTCGCCTCAGAAAACGGAAAATAAAGCA
>NZ_FMZQ01000014.1:0-42417 GCF_900102635.1 Ectopseudomonas chengduensis
CCCTGGATGTAGCCCATAAACGACAATGCCCCCATCGACTGATGGAGGCATTGTCTTCAGCTTGCTCTCAGACTGCTAGGTTTTCACACAGTCTGATGCTGCGGGGCTTTTTCTTTCCCGGCACCACAGCTTCTTGCCGGTACAATGACCTTCTTTTTGTCGAGCCCAGTCATGAGCGAAGCCACCCGTCTGTCCAAACGCGTCATCGAACTGTTCGGTTGCTCGCGCCGTGAAGCCGATCTTTACATCGCAGGGGGCTGGGTGACGGTGGACGGCCAAGTGGTCGAAGCGCCGCAGTTCAAGGTCGAGGATCAGCGCGTCGAATTGCACCCCGATGCCCGCCTTGACCCCGTGGAGCCCGTCACCCTGCTGGTGCATGGCTCGACTGGCTGCAACGCCGCACAGTTGCAGCACTTGCTGGTGCGCGAACGACACTGGGAAGAGGACCCGCACGCCCAACGCGTCCTGCATGGCCACTTCCTGCGCCAGGAGCAGAGCCTGCCACTGCAGACCGGTGCCAGCGGCCTGATAGTGCTCAGCCAGGACTGGCGAACGCAACGCAAGCTGCGCGAGGATGCCGCCAAGCTGGAGCAGGAATACCTGGTCGAAGTAGCCGGCGAAGTGCCCGCCAGCGCATTGGAGCGCCTGAAGAAAGGCTGGCTGCACAAGGGCACGCAGTTCCCGCCGTGCAAGGCCAGCTGGCAGAGCGAACAGCGCCTGCGCTTCGCGCTGAAGAATCCGGCCCCTGACCTGCTGCGGCAGATATGTACGGCGCTGGGCCTGAAGGTGCTGGGCATGAAGCGCATCCGCATCGGCGGCGTACCCATGACCAAGTTGCCGGTCGGGCAATGGCGCTATCTGGGCGATAAGGAACGCTTCTGAGGTCGTGTTAGGCTGTGTCCGTCACGCCCTGGAGACCACCATCATGCGTACCCTACTGCTCACCGCACTGCTCGCCCTGAGCCTGCCCAGCTTCGCCGCGCCGGCACCATTCTTTCTCTGGCAGAGCAAGATCGATGGCCACCTGACCTGCGCTCAGGTCAGCCCTGGTGAAGGCTGGATTCGTTTCACCGGCCCATTCCGCGATGCTGGCTGCCGCGTGGCACACGACGCTCCCGTCAACAGACGCTAAGCAGGACGCCATGCAGCATCTGGTTTCTCCGGTCGGTATCGTTCGCTCCTGCTTCAAGGAAAAATTCGCCATTCCTCGCCAGCCGCACCTGGCGCCCGCCGCGCGCGGCGTGCTGGAACTGCTGCCCCCCTTCGATCAGGGCGAAGCCGTGCAGGGCCTGGAACAGGTCAGCCATGTCTGGTTGCTGTTTCTCTTTCACCAGGCGCTGGAAGACAAGCCGCGCCTGAAAGTGCGCCCGCCGCGCCTGGGCGGTAACCAGGCGGTAGGCGTGTTCAGCACCCGCGCCACCCATCGCCCCAACGGCATCGGCCAGTCCGTGGTACGCCTGGAACGAGTGGAACCAGGCCGCCTGCACCTGTCCGGCATCGACCTGCTCGACGGTACGCCGGTACTGGATATCAAGCCTTACGTGCCGTACGCCGATTCTGTGGCCGACGCGCGCAACGATATGGCAGATGCACCGCCCCCCCTGATTACAGTGGACTGGCAGGATGACGCGCTACGCCTGGCGCGCCAACACGCGCTGCGTCTGAGTGAGCCCTTGGTCGAGCTGATCGAGCAGTGCCTGGCGCAGGATCCGCGCCCGGCCTACCAGCAGCCGCAGCCGGAGCGCCGCTATGGTGCGCGCTTCTGGGATCTGGACGTGCACTGGCACTATCCCGAGCCAGGGCATATCCGGGTGCTGGATATGCAGATGGCACAGGGCACGGCCTGACCGAGCCAAGCCTTCGGAACGGCCAGTGGTGCAACGGGCAGCCTCACTTCAGCGCGATGGATTGAGAGCCAGCATATCGGCTTCGATAGCCTCCTGACGCTCGATCAGTGGTTCCACCAGCGGCCGGCTGGCGAGGAAATGCGCGGTTCGCGTATGCGCCTCGAAAGCCGCCTCGTCGACGTACACCTCGTACAGCCACACCAGGTCGGGATCACTGCGGTCACGCATCACGTCGAAGGTCAGGCAGCCCGGCTCATCGCGCACCGAAGCGGCGGCATTGACACGCATGGCATCCATGAACGCCCCGAAACTGCCGGGCTTGAGTTGGGTCTTGAGCAATAGCACGTACACGGCAACCTCCATTATGTTTTATATTTGAAAAATAATTGTATACATATTGGAGTGTAAAAAGATGCTCGAACGCCCATCGCGCCTCAATGGCCTACGCCATCTGGCCCTGCTGGTACCCAACCTGGAAGAGTGCGAGCGTTTCTACGTGGACGTGCTAGGCATGCAGTTGCTGCACCGCGCCAACGAGGACCTGGTCTACCTGACCTGCGGCAACGACAACCTGTCGCTCGGCCGCGCTTATGCCGAGAGCCACGGCGTGGCGCTGGTGGATCACTACGGTTTCATCGTCGACAGCGTCGAGGAGCTGGACGCCTGGTACCAGTACCTCAAGGCACAAGGGGTGACGCTACTGGATCGGCCCTTCGACCATGGCGACGGTGCGCGCAGCTTTCACCTGCTGGACCCAGCCGGCAACAAGGTCCAGCCGCTCTATCATCCTGCGATCTCGGGCCAGCGCTTCAGTCCAGCCCGAACCTGAACATGTGGGAGCGAGCGCTGTAGGGCGTACTCGCGAAGCAGTACGCCGTTAGGACTTTTGCCGCACCGAAGACGGCGGACTGTTCGCTGACGCTCCTGAGTCCGCCCTACGCCCGCCCGCGGCCGGCGTCCCGGCTCGCCCGAATCAGGTGCGGAACTGTCGCACCAACTCCTGCAGCTCGACGCCCAAACGCGCCAGCTCGGCGCTGGAGGCCGCAGTCTGTTCCGTGGCGGTAGCGCTCTGCTCACCGATATCGCGCACACGGGTGACGCTCTCGTTGATCGCCTCGGCCACAGCGCTCTGCTCCTCGGCAGCGGCGGCGATCTGCTGGTTCATCTGCTCGATGGTACTCACCGCCTGGGTGATGCGCCCCAACGCGTCACCAGCCTCGCCCGCCAGTTCGACGGTGCGGCGGGTCAGGTCGCGGCTGCTGTCCATCTGCTGCACGGCGCCCTTGGCCATGCGCTGCAGGCCGGCGATCAGGCTCTCGATCTCTTCGGTGCTGTCCTGGGCACGCTTGGCCAGCGCGCGTACTTCGTCGGCGACCACGGCGAAACCACGGCCCTGCTCACCTGCACGCGCCGCCTCGATGGCGGCGTTGAGCGCCAGCAGGTTGGTCTGCTCGGCGACGTTGCGAATCACTTCCAGCACACTGCCGATACGCGCGCTTTCCTGATTCAGGTCGGCGATGGCCTTGGCGGACTGCTCCACTTCGCTGGCCAGACTGTCGATCTGATCCACCGCCTGCTGCACCACGCGATTACCCTGCTGCGCTTCCAGATCCGCATCACGCGCCGCCAGCGAGGCCTGCTCGGCGTTCTGTGCCACTTCCTGCACGGTCGCAGCCATCTGGTGCATGGCGGTGGCGGTCTGCTCGGTTTCCAGCTTCTGTGTCTGCACCCCGGCGCTGGTCTGCGCGGTGATCGCCGACAATTGCTCGGCAGCCGCCGCGATCTGCCCGACACCCCCACCAATGCGTCCGACCAGGGTGCGCAGGCTAAGGGTCATGTCCTGCATGGCGGCCAGCAACTGGCCCACTTCGTCGCGGCGATCCTGCGGGATGTTCTGGCTGAGATCGCCTGCGGCGATGCGTTGGGCGAATGCCACGGTCTGGCGCAGCGGTGCGACGATCAAGCGGGTGATCAGCAACGCCGCGCACAGGCCCAGCACCACTGCGGCCGCACCCATGATGCCGAGCATCACCAGCGAGCGCTGGCTGTCGTCGAGCATGCTCTGCTCGGCCGCCGCCTGGGCCGCTTCGGCCAGGTCCACCACCGAGCGCGCACGTTCGATCATGGCGTTCTCAGTGGCCAGGTTCTGCTCGCGCAGTTGCTGGTAATAGAGGAAGGAACGCTGGTAGAAGGTCAGCGCCTGCAGCGCGGTGTCAATGGCGCCTTTCTGGTCGTCGTTGAGCCATACCATCAGGCTGCGAGCCACGGTTTGCAGGTCTTCGCTGACGTATTCCCATTCCTCCAGCGCCTCAGCCGAACCGTCGATGATGTACAGGCTTTCATGGCCACGCAGATCGAGCATGCGTTTGCTCAGACCGGATGCGGTTTCCGCCAGGGTCAGCGGATCGCTGCCGCGCAGGCGGTCGCCCTGCAGACGCAGTTCACGTACCGCGTCGTACATGTCTAGCTCGATCACCTCGAACTGGTCGCGCGCCTCGGCAGCGGCGCTGCGCATGTCCTGCCGCGCTTCGCGCGCCTTGTTCTGCTGCTCGACATAGTTATCGAACTGCTTGAGGTACTCGGCCACGGCCTGCTGCATGGTCTGATTGCGCGAGCTGGCGCCAGAACTGTCCTGGGCGAGCTTTTCCAGCAGTGTCTGCACCTTGAGCAAACTGGCCCGCACGAGCTCGGCACTCTGCGGGGTCTGCTCGATGGCGAAGCTGCGCTCCAGGCGACGCGCCTGAAGAATCTCCTGGTTGACCTGTGCCAACTGGCCGACCTGGGCATGTCCTTGCAGCACCGCCTGTACAGCGAGAAAGCCGCTGCCGGTCATGGCTGCAGTGAGCAGCAATACCAGACCGAAGCCGATGAATAACTTCTTGCCGACGGCAAGGTTGGCGAATAGGCGTGCGGCAGGTTCAAACATAGGGGACAACTCCAGGTTCTTCTTATAAAGCCACGTCTCATGAACGCGGCCTGGTCGGAAGGCAACGCAACTGCTGTGCCAAATCGAACCCCATATATCGGCAGCAAAGGCGCCCAGCTTGAGTACTGGCAATTCGCCAAGTGGTTTTGTTAAGCATAGCCCCTGAAAAGCAGACACCTGGCCATGCTCGGCAACTATCCGCTTATTGGCGCCGATTTACTGGCGATTTTTCGCCGATAAAAAAGGCGCAGCCCCTCACAGAGCTGCGCCTCGACCTGTGATCAACGACTCAGCGGCCAGTCAGTACCGGCATCACTCGTGGCCGCAGCACTTCGCCGGCCACCGCCAGCAGACCGATGGCGCCGGCAATCCAGTACCACTGCGCGATTGGGTCGAACATCAGCCAGCCCAGTGCATGCAGGAACACCACCATGATCAGCACCGGGCTGACGTAGCGCACCATGAACAACCAGAGCGCGTAGCCCGCAGGAGGCAGGCCCAGCTCGTCACGCATGATTTCGCCGCGCAGCGCATAACCTGCCAGCAGCACCATGAAAATACCGCCCAGCGGCATCATCCAGCGCGAAGTGAGGTAGTCCAGCCAGTCGAAGAAGTTCTTGCCCAGCGGCGTCCAGCCCGCCAGCAGGTTGAACGACAGCATCGCCAGCAGGCTGATCACCAGCAGTACCGCGCCGGCCCCGATGGCAGCGCGCAGGCGGCTGATACCGTGCTTTTCGTTCAGGTAGGCCACGCTGGCCTCGATCATCGAGATCGCCGAGGTCAGCGCGGCGATCGATACCATGGCAAAGAACAAGACGCCGAACGCGGTGCCGAATGGCATCTGCTGGAAGGCCAGCGGCAGACTCATGAAGATCAGCCCCGGCCCGGCGCTGGGGCTCATGCCGTTGGCGAAGATGATCGGGAAGATCGCCAGACCGGCCAGCAGCGCCACGCAGGTATCGCAGAGTGCGACGATGAAGGTGGTCCGCGCGATGGATTGACCGTCCGGGATGTAGGAGCCGTAGGTGAGAATGGCGCCCGAGGCCAGGCTGAGGGTGAAGAAGGCGTGACCCAGTGCCGCCAACAGTGCTTCGCCGGTGATCTTCGAGGCATCGAAGTGGAAGAGGAAGCCGAAGCCTGCGCTGAAACTGCCACTGGTGAACGCATAGCCGACCAGCGCGATGAGCATCAGGGCCAGGCCCGGCATCATCCAGCGCACCGCGTTTTCGATGCCTTTCTGCACGCCCTTGGCGACGATCCACAGGGTCAGCAGCGCCACCAGCACGCTCCAGCCGCCGAGTTGCCAGGGATTGGCGTTATGCGTCTCGAACACCCCACCCAGTGCTTCGACGCTGGTGGCGGCCAGGGAGCCGTCGAGCATCTTCCACGTATAGGCGAAGGCCCAGCCGGCGACGACCACGTAGAAGCACAAGATCATGAAACCGGCGAGCATGGCCATGCCGCCAACCGCCTTCCACAGCGGGTTGCCGCCGTTCTCGCGTACCACGCGGCCGATGGCGTCGATGGGGCTGCCGCGACCACGGCGGCCGATGGCGATCTCGGTCATCATCACCGGAATGCCGATGGCCAGGATGCACGCCAGGTACATCAGCACGAAGGCGCCGCCGCCGTATTCGCCGGTGATGTAGGGGAATTTCCAGATATTGCCCAGGCCGACGGCCGAGCCGGTTGCAGCGAGGATGAAACCCCAGCGCGAGAGCCAGAGGTTCTTCGGTTTTTCACGGGTCATGCGTCACCTGTTTGTTTTTATCTGTGACGGAATCGGACCCGCCGCGCTTGTGGCGCAGCGGAATGCAAGGCTTGGGTTGAAGCCGAAGTGTCACTGGGCGTCGGCTTGTGCCTCCGGCGCGGCCAGTTGGAAGGCCTCCAGGGGTTCACAGCGCGCCGCCATGGCGACAATGCGTGGGTACGCGGCAAGGTCACAGTTAAAACGCCGCGCATTATACAGCTGCGGAATCAGGCAGGCCTCCAGATATCCCGGCCGCTCGCCGAGCGACAGGCGCCCGTCGAACGGCGCCAGGCCGTCCTCCACTGCCGCCAGGCCCAACGCGACCCAGTGCCGGTACCAGGCGTTCTTGGCTTCGTCGGCAACGCCCAGTTCATTGCTCAGGTACTGCAGCACACGCAGGTTGTTCAGTGGGTGCACGTCGCAGGCGAGATGCAGCGCCAGCGCCCGCACCTGCGCGCGCTCGGCCGGGTCGGCCGGCAGCAGCGCCGGTACCGGGAAGATTTCTTCGAGGTATTCGATGATCGCCAGCGACTGGGCGATGCGTACGCCGCCGTTTTCCTCGTCCACCAGCAACGGCAGCAAACCCTGCGGGTTCAGCGCACGGTACTCGGCCGCGTGCTGCTCACCCCCGCCGCGAACCAGATGCACCGGCACCGAATCAAAGGCCAGGCGCTTGAGGTTCAGGGCGATGCGCACGCGGTAGGCGGCACTGGAGCGCCAGTAGCCATAGAGCTTCAACATTGCGGATTCCTCGCGAAACGCAAACTGTAGGAGCGGCTTCAGCCGCGATAGATCTTGAACGTGCCAACAACATCGCGGCTAAAGCCGCTCCTACCGATCAGCGAGCGTCGTACTTTTCCACCACCTGATCGATGGCGCCGAAGATGCTCTGGCCGGCGGCGTCGAACATCTCGATACGCACCTGGTCGCCGAACTTGAGGAACGGCGTCTTCGCCTCGCCCTGCTCGACGATTTCCAGCATGCGTTTTTCCGCCAGGCAGCTCGAGCCCGCGCTGCGATCGTAGTTGGACACGGTGCCCGAACCGATGATGGTACCGGCGCCCAGCGGACGGGTCTTGGCGGCGTGGGCGACCAGGGTCGGGAAGTTGAAGGTCATGTCCACGCCGGCATCCGGCTGGCCGAACAGCGCGCCGTTGATATGCGAGACCAGCGGCCGATGCACCTTGCCGTCCTTCCAGCTTTCGCCCAGCTCGTCCGGGGTGATGGCCACCGGAGAAAAGCTCGACGACGGCTTGCTCTGGTAGAAACCGAAGCCCTTGGCCAGCTCGCCGGGGATCAGGTTGCGCAGCGACACGTCGTTGACCAGCATCAGCAGGCGGATATGGCCGGCCGCTTCGGCCGGCGTGGCGCCCATCGGCACGTCGTCGGTGATCACCGCCAGCTCCGCTTCCAGGTCGATGCCCCAGGCTTCGTCGGCCAGGCGGATCGGGCTGTGCGGTGGGATGAAAGCATCGGCACCACCCTGGTACATCAGCGGGTCGTGCCAGAAGGATTCCGGCATCTCGGCGCCACGCGCCTTGCGCACCAGTTCGACATGATTGACGTAGGCGCTGCCATCGGCCCAATGGTAGGCACGCGGCAGCGGGCTGTGACAGGCGGCCTGATCGAAGGCGAAGGCGCCCTCTTCCAAGCCGTCGTTGAGACGCTGATAGACCGCCTCCAGCTTGGGCCGGGCGACAGCCCAGTCGTCCAGCGCGGCCTGCAGGGTGATGGCGATCTGCGGCGCGAGCACGGCGCGGGTCAGATCGCGGGAAACCACGATCAGCACGCCGTCGCGGCCTTGATTGAGTGATGCGAGTTTCATATGCGATTTCCGTTCTTGGCGTAGGAGCCGGCTTGCCGGCGATCCGGGGATCGCTGATCGCCGGCAAGCCGGCTCCTACAGGTTCAACCTTGTGTACCCGGCGCGCGCCAGGAATTGACGTACTCGGCGACATCCACCGCACTGGCGGCATCGGCCACTTCCAGGGCACGACGGGTGTCGATCATCACCGCCACCTCGTCGATGAAGGTGGCCGGATCCTCCTGACTCTTCTTCAGCGCCTTGGGGTGCGGCCCATGGGGGAAACCGCAGGGGTGCAGAGTGACCATGCCCTGCTCGATGTTGTCGCGGCTGAAGAAGTTGCCGCGGTGGTAGAACAGCACTTCGTCGTAATCGTCGTTGTTGTGGAAGAACGGCACCTTGAGCGCGCCGGGGTCGGATTCCACCGGTCGCGGGGTGAAGGTGCAGATCACGAAACCGTTGGCGACGAAGGTGGTGTGTACCGACGGCGGCAGGTGGTAGCGATGGCTGATCAACGGGCGAATATCGCGCCAGTTAAGGCGTACCACGGTGTTGTCACCGTGCCAGCCGACCACGTCCAGCGGGTTGTAGGGGTAGGTCACGGTGCTGATCTGGCCGCGCCGCTTGATGCGGATCTGCCAGGTGTTCTCGTCCTGCTGCGCCTTGAAGGCGTCGTCGATATGCGGGTGCTCCAGCACCGCCAGGTCGAAGATCGCCTGCGGGCCGAGCAGGCCCTTGTCCGGCAACTGATAGGCGCCGTCGGTGTTCTCGATCAGCAGGAAGTAGCTCGGTGTGCTGGCCTCGATGCGCCAGGCGGTGCCACGGGGGATCAGCAGGTAGTCGCCGTCGCGGTACTGCAGATGGCCGAAGTCGCAGTAGAAATGCCCACTGCCTTCATGGACGAACAGCAACTCGTCACCATCGGCGTTGCGCACCAGATGGCGCATGGCGCCGTGGGTGCGCCAGACGCGCAGCTTGACGTCGGCGTTGTGCAGCGTCAGCGGCGCCGCCAGCGGGCAGTCGCGCTCGCTGGGAATGTTGTTGAAGTTGAACGCATGCGGACGCAGCGGGCCTTGCCAGTCGATCCAGCCGGTGGGCGGATGCTTATGGTGCAGGTGCGCGGTGGGGCCGAAGAAGCCCTCACGGCCCATCTCGCGCTCGTATGTGCCCTGCGGCAGGTCGCAATGCGCCTGACGCGAGCACTCGCCTTCACGCAGGGGAAAGCGAATCCATTGGCGGCTCATGGCATCACTCCTCGGAGATCACACCGCGACGCAACTGGTCTTCCTCGATGGACTCGAACAAGGCCTTGAAGTTGCCCTCGCCGAAGCCCTGATTGCCCTTGCGCTGGATGATCTCGAAGAAGATCGGGCCGATCACCGTGTTGGTGAAGATCTGCAGCAGGATGCCGTCATCGCCCGGCGCTCCGTCGATCAGAATGTTCAGTTCACGCAGTACGTCGGTCGGCTCGCCATGGCCGGCGACGCGGGTGTCGACCTTCTCGTAATAGGTATCCGGGGTGGTCATGAAGTCGACGCCGTTGGCGCGCAGTTGGCGCACGGTGGCGTAGATGTCGTCGGTGGACAGGGCGATGTGCTGGATACCTTCGCCGTGGTATTCGCGGATGAATTCCTCGATCTGCGACTTGTCATCGGCCGACTCGTTGATCGGAATGCGGATCTTGCCGCAGGGCGCGGTCATCGCGCGGGAGAACAGGCCGGTGAGCTTGCCTTCGATATCGAAGTAGCGGATCTCGCGAAAATTGGCGATACGCTCGTAGAAGCCGGACCAGACGTCCATCTGCCCGCGACGCACGTTGTGGGTCAGGTGGTCGATGCACTGCAGGCCGACGGCGTTGTCATTCGGGCTGCGGCCTTCGATGTACTCGAAGTCGACGTCGTAGATGCTCTTGTCGCCGCTCTCGTTGGAATAACGGTCAACCAGATACAGCAGCGAGCCGCCGATGCCCTCGACGCAGGGAATGTTCAGCTCGCCGAAGTTGGCGTGGCTGCCCACCAGCTTGGCGCCCTGCTGCTCGACGTAAGCAGCGGCCTGGGCCGCGTTCTTGACCCGGAAGGCCATGGCGCAGGCGCTGGGGCCATGCTTCTCACCGAAGGCGCGCACGTGGCCGGTGGGGCTGCCGTTGAGCACGATGTTGATGTCGTTCTGCTGGAACAGCCAGACCTCTTTCGAGCGGTGCTTGGCGGTCTCGGTGAAACCCATGGCGGTGAACAACTGGCGCAGTTGCTCGATGCCTTCGGCATTCGGTGCGGTGAATTCGACGAACTCGAAACCGTCGGTTCCGATGGGGTTGTGCTGCTCGATCTTGGCCACGGCGGTCATTTCGCCTCCTGATTGTCATTGTTATGGCAGCCGCACGAATGCGTTGCGGACAACCTCATGACAACCGAGCGCAGACCCGCTCTCAAGATGGCTTGCGACACTTCGACACAGCAGCCAAGCGCAACGCCGGCAAATTTTCGTTACGCCAGGCAGCTAACGCAGGCAGCGCCCCGCTTACCGTAAAAGAAACCTTACAGAGCGGTCTGCCGGCTTGCCGCTAGCACTCAGTCGGAGCGCAAGAAGGTGTAGGCACGCTCCACCTTGGCCACCCGTGTGGCGAAGGCAGCGTACCAATCGGCTCGCCCCTGCTCACGCACGACGCGGTGCTCGGCGTGCTCGCGCCAGGCACGAATGGCCTCCTCGCTCTGCCAGTAGGACAGGGTAATGCCCAGGCCATCGCTGCGCGCCGACTCCACGCCGAGGAAACCGGGCTGCTGGGCGGCCAGTTCCAGCATGCGCTGTGCCGCCTCGGCGTAGCCGGCATCCACCTCGGTGCGCTGGCTGGTAAACATCACCACGTAATAAGGTGGCTCAGGCGTAACGGCGATCACACGGCTGCCTGCAGATGCGCTTCGTGTACCGATTGCACCGCACAGGCGCCGACCAGACCGGCCACGACCGGCGGCAGGCGACCTTCCAGCGCCGCGCGCTCGGGCTGGAACAGGGTGGCGATAAAGAACGGATGGTCCTCCAGTTCGATGGCACGCACCGCGCCCGCCTGGTCATGCCCGGAGGCCTTCAGCGCCTGGGCCATCAGCGGCTCGACGAAGGCATCGACGAGACCATAGCGGCACAGGTACTGCTCGCTGATCTCACGTACGCCGTAGAGTTCGGCAATGCGCGAGCCGGAAACCAGATGCACGTGCTCGCTGACATCCAGCAAGGCGCAGCTCAGGGGCGCGATCAGAGGATTCTGCGCTTGCGGCGACAGCTCGGCGTGTTCGGCATCGGTCCAGCCCAGGCGGTTGCGCGCGTACTCCAGCAGCGCGTGCTGGAAGCCGCCACAGGTGCCCAGGAACGGCACGCCCCGCTCGCGCGCGAAACGAATGGCGCGCAACGCACCTTCGGTGGCGGCGTAGGGACTGCCCGGCACGCACCAGATGCCGTCGTAAGCCATCAGGGTGGCGTCATCGACGAGACTGTCAGTGGCCAGCCAGTCATGTTCGACCGCCACACCCAGTGCCTCGCTGGCCAGGCGCAGCGCCTCGGGAATGGCCCGGTGCGCGGCAATCGCCGCATTGTAGTCACCCACCAGAGCGACCTTGACTCGACACTTGCTGTACATACGCCTATCCCCTCTTGCATGGCGGTCTCCCTGCCACTATAAGATGGCGCTAGCGCAATAATAATTGGCGAATAGACAAGCAGAGATTGCAGCTGTGCAATATCAGATCGACCATGCCGACCTCTCCCTGGTGCTCGCCCTGGTGCGTGGCCGCTCCCTGGCGCGCGCGGCAGAACTGATGCAGGTCGACGTGTCCACGGTGTTCCGCGCCGTGCGCCGCCTGGAGGCCGCCCTAGGGGTGGCGCTGTTCGAAAAGAGCCGACGCGGCTACGAACCCAGCGAAACCGCCCGCGCCCTGGCCGAGCAGGCCGAGCGCGCCGAACAGGCGCTGGATGCTGCACGCGTGGCGCTGGAGCTAGGCAAGCAGGTAGTCAGCGGTACGGTGCGCCTGACCTGCACCGATGCAGTATTGAGCAGCCTGCTGCTACCGGCCATGGCGCGTTTCATGCCCAGTTACCCGGCGCTGGCGCTGGAGCTGGTGACCTCCAACGACTTCGCCAACCTCAGCCGGCGCGATGCCGACCTGGCCCTGCGCCTGACCAACGAGCCGCCGGAGCATCTGGTCGGGCGGCGCCTGGCCAGCGTGTACTACCTCGTCTGCGCGCGCGATGATGGCCAGGATCGCAGCGACCTGGCACGGCAGAGCTGGATCGCCCCGGACGAGGCGATGCCGGATCACGCCACGGTACTCTGGCGCCTGCGCGAGTTGCCCGGCGTCACCCCCAGCTACCGCTGCAGCAGCATGTACGCCGTGGCGCAGTTGGCCCGCGCCGGGCTGGGTGTCGCCGCCCTGCCCGACTTCGTGCTGCGCGCCCACCCCGAACTCAAGGCACTCGGCCCGCCACTGGCCGGCTGCGACACCGAACTCTGGTTGCTGACCCGCCCGGATTGCCGGGCCTTGCGCTCGGTGCAGACACTGTTCGAGGAGTTGAGTGAGGCTCTGATGAGCCATGGCTGAGGTAGAGCGTCGCCGCTAAAGCGCCTCCCACAGAACGGGAGCAGCCGTTCATTGCAGCGGCGCAACCTTGTGGGAGGGGCTTCAGCCGCGACAGCCAAGGAAGCTGTGTAGCCCGGATGAAATCCGGGGACATTGGTTGCGCAAAAGAGCATCGCGGCTGAAGCGGAATGCCGCCCAGCCGCTCCTACCTATCCCGTAGAAGCGGCTTCAGATCCATAGGGCGGGTGCAACCCGCCACTCATTTATGGTGGGTTGCACCCGCCCTACAACATTACAGATGCCTAACTGCCCCCGTAGGAGCAGTTTCAGCCGCGAAGAATAGACACCTCAGCCCTGCTGCAAATGCCCGTAGAGCTTGGCGTACAGGCCACCTTCGGCGATCAGCTGCTGGTGGTCGCCATCCTCGGCGACGCTGCCGCCATCGAACACCAGCACGCGGTCAGCCTGTTTCACCGCGCTGAGGCGGTGGGCGATGATCAGCGTGGTGCGACCTTCAAGGAACTGCGCCAGCGCTTCATGCAAGGCGTACTCGGTGGCCGCATCCAGCGCCGAGGTGGCCTCGTCGAGAATCACCACCTTCGGCTCGGCCAGCACCATGCGCGCGATCGCCAGGCGCTGACGTTGCCCACCAGAGAGCCGCACACCACTGCGCCCGACCACGCTGTCCAGACCCTGCGGCAGTTGCGCGATGGTGTCGTGAAGCTGGGCGATACGCAGCGCCTGCCAACAAGCCTCGTCGCTGCGTTCGCGGCCCATGGTCAGGTTGGCACGCACCGTGTCGTTGAACAGTGCCGGGTGCTGCAACACCACCGCGACGTTGTCACGCACGCCGTCCAGGCCGATCTCCTCCAGCGCGCTGCCGCCGAAGCGGATGCTGCCGGCCTGTGGCGTATAAAGGCCCAGCAGCAGCTGCACCAGCGTGCTTTTGCCACCGCCGGACGCGCCGACGATGGCGACCTTCTCACCCGGGCCGATGGACAGATCGAGACGATCCAGCACTGGCTCCTCGCCATAGCCGAAGGTCAACCCGCGCACCTCGATACCGACCGTGTCGCGCCCCTTGAAAGGGTCGACGCGCCCGTCGTACTGCGGCTCGTCCTTGCGTGCCAGCAGCTCGTTGATCCGCGTCAGCGCCCCGCCTGCAGCGTAGAACGCGTACTGCAGACTGAGCAGCTGCTCCACCGGGCCGATCATGAACCACAGGTAGCTGAACACCGCGAGCATCTGGCCGATGGACAGGTCGGAAAACAGCACGGTGAGCATCGCCGCCGCGCGGAACACGTCGATACCGAACTGGAACAGCAGGCCGCTGGCACGGTTGGAGGCATCGCTCTTCCACTGCGAGGCAACGGCATAGTCGCGCACCTCGCGCGCCCGCCCGCCGAGGCGGCCGAGGAAGTAGCCCTGGCGGTTGCCGGCGCGCACTTCCTGAATGGCTTCCAGGGTCTCGGTCAGCGCCTGGGTGAAACGCGACGTGCTGTCGTTCTCCAGCTTCTTCAGGTGCTTGACCTTCTTGCCCAGCAGCACGGTGGCGTAGATCACCAGCGGGTTGAACAGCAGGATCAGCAAGGCCAGTTGCCAGTGCATCCAGATCAGGATGGCCGAGGTGCCGACCAGGGTCAGCACCGCCACCAGAAAGCGGCTGAGGGTCTCGCCGACGAACTTGTCCAGGGTGTCCAGATCGGTGACCAGGTGGGTGGTCACGGTGCCGCTACCCAGGCTCTCGTACTCGCCGAGGGAGATGCGCTTGAGGCGCTCGATCAGACGCATGCGGATGCGATAGACAATGTCCTTCGACAACCTGGCGAACAGCCGCGCCTGCAACACGTTGAAGATCAGCCCCGAGCTGCGCAGCAGCAAGGTCAGCAGCAGCATCAGGCCGATGTAGCCTGCTGCGGTCTGCCAGTCGGCAGGCAGGAAGTTGTCCATCACCTTGAGCGCCGCGTCTCCGTCATGCAGCAGCACTTCGTCCACCAGCAGCGGCAACAGCAACGGGATCGGCACGCTGCACAAGGTCGCCAGCACGGCGACCAGATTGGCCAGGATCAGCGCTTTCTTGTGATGCAGGGCCAGGCGACGGATTTCTGCCCAGCTCAACCGATCAGGCATTGGCAGCGCGCTCCAGCCAGCGGCCCAGCAGCGGCGCCAGTACCGCGAGCGGTTGATAGCCGTTGGTCAGCAGCGCCAGCTGGCCGTCGCGCTCCGCCAACAAGGTGGGGAAGCCGGCGATGCCCAGATCCTGTACCCAGGTGAAGTCGGCAGCAGTCGCCTCCTGCATGGCCTGACTGTCGAAGGCCTCGGCGAACTCGATGCGCGGGATGCCCGCCTGCTCGGCCAGTTGCACCAGCACGCTGGCCTGGGTGACGTCGGCACCCTCGGTGTAGAAGGCTTGCTGAACCAGCTTGAGCAGCGTCCAGGCGCTTGCGGCATCGAGCTGGCGCGCGGTGACCAGCGCACGGCAGGCTGGCTCGGTGTCGTACACCAGCCCCTCGGGCAGCCCGCGTTCGAAGTCGAACAGCTGCCCGGTACTGGCGTTGACCGCCTGCCAGTAGCCCAGGTAACGCACCCGCGCGGCCGCATCGATCGCCACCTGATCGCGGCGCAGGCCACCCACCACGACCTGCAGCGGCACGCCGGCGGCCGCAGCCTGCTCGGCCAGTGCTTCGACCACCGGGGCGAAACCCCAACACCAGGAGCACATCGGGTCCATCACGTAGAGCAGGCGGCTAGCCATGGGTCAGGCCTCGTTCAGTTGGCGGGGGTCGCGGCCAATCGGGTGCGGCTGGTTGCGCTGGCGCGCCAGTTCGATCTGCTTCTGCCGCTCGCGGGCGCTCTCACGGGTTTTCTCCGGCAGCGAATCCCAGCAATGTGGACAGCTGACGCCGGGGCTGTAGAACTCGGACTGGCGGTCTTCCACGGAGATCGGCGTGCGGCAGGCGTGACACTGATCGTAGTCGCCCTCGGACAGGTCATGACGCACGGTTACACGATTATCGAAGACGAAGCAGTCGCCCTGCCACTTGGTCTGCTCCTGCGGTACTTCCTCGAGATATTTGAGGATGCCGCCCTTGAGGTGATAGACCTCCTCGAAACCCTCGCCGAGCATGTAGCTGGAGGCCTTCTCGCAGCGGATACCGCCGGTGCAGAACATCGCCACCTTCTTGTGTTTGCTCGGGTCGAAGTGGGCCTTGATGTACTCGGGGAACTCGCGGAAAGACTTGGTCTTGGGGTCGATGGCGCCCTCGAAGGTACCGATGGCCACCTCATAGTCGTTGCGGGTATCGATCAGCAGCACTTCTGGGTCGCTGATCAGGGCGTTCCAGTCCTGCGGCTCAACGTAGGTACCGACGCGCTGGTTGGGGTCGACACCGGGCACGCCGAGGGTAACGATCTCTTTCTTCAGCTTGACCTTGGTGCGATAGAACGGCTGTTCATCGCAATAGGATTCCTTGTGGTCGATATCGGCCAGACGGGCATCCAGGCGGAACCAGGCGAGCAGCGCATCGATAGCGGTGCGGGTGCCGGAAACGGTGCCATTGATACCCTCTTCGGCGAGCAACAGGGTGCCCTTGATGTCGTTATCGATCAGGGTTTGCAGCAGGGGTTCGCGCAGCGCCTGATAATCCGGCAGGGAGACGAATTTATACAACGCCGCGACGACGATCTTGTCGGTCATGAACAGTTCTCTCAGTAGTCGCCCACGTAAAGGGCGGACTGGCCCTCGATCAGCTGCGCGTCGGCCCTGCTGCGTTAAAAACAGGCTTGGAATGCTCATGTACAAAAGTACACTGCGCTTCCTCGCCTGTTTTTGCCTTGCATGGCTCTAGCTCGCTAGATCGAGAATCTCAACGAAAGCGCCGGCGTGGGCCGGCGCGGGCGGATTCTAACAAATCGGCGAATTGCCAGGGCAAGTTGGCGACAGGGCGCGACAGCCTGTCGCGTAGTCCGGATGCAATCCGGGAAAGGATCGCTGCCGCGGATTGGGCTACATCAATGACCGCCACGGCAGGTCGGCGAGGCCGGGGCCACACCCTGCGCCGCCCACTCCTCCGGGGTGTAGGTGTGCAGCGCCAGCGCGTGGATCTGCCCCATCAGCTCGCCGACCGTGGCATAGACCTTCTGATGTCGCTTGACCGCATTCAGGCCGGCAAACGCCGGGCTGACGATCACCGCCTTGTAGTGGGTCTCCAGACCGCGGCTGTGCATATGGCTCTCATCCAGCACATCGAGATACTCGGGCTGCAGCGCCGTCAGGGCGGTGACGATCAGGTCTTGCTTGGACATCTCGAGCTCCATCAGGGCTGTTTCGGCAGGCCGAGCTCGTTGCTCATGTCGGCCAGCAGCTTGTTCACCTCAGGCACGGCGGTTTCCAGCTTGCTCTGGGTGATCTGTGCAGATTGTGCGGTCAGGGTCGGCATCTTCTGCAGCACCTTCTGTCCCAGCGGCGACTCGTAGAAGGCGATCAGGTCCTTGAGCTCCTGCTCGTTGAAGTTGCTGGTGTAGAGCTTGACCATGTCCGGCTTCAGCTTGTCCCAGCCGACGGCCTTGTCCAGCGCGGTGTTGGCCTTGGCCTGATAACTCTCAAGCACCGCCTTCTTGCCGTTCGGGGCCTCGGCGAAACGCTGGGCGAACATCTGCTGCACCTGGCCGTACACCGGCACGGTCAGCTTGTCGGCGTGGGCCAGCTTGAGAAAACGCTCGGCATCGGCGGCGTGACTGGCAGCATCGGCCATGGCCAGGGATGCGCTCGCGCTGAGCAGAACGGCGGTGCAGAGTTTGGAAAAACGGAGCATGGAGAGCGTCCAGAGGTTGTGAATGAGTCTGGGTAGACTACGAAGGCGGCATTTTGTGCCCTGCGCGGAAATCCCTCAAGCGATGCGCGTTGTGCGCTGGCTCACACGCGTCATGTTGACCGGCGCACCCACTGGTCAGTTGCCAAAATGCCAGTACTTGCTCATGCTCGGCTGGGCTCGGCATTCTTTGCGACCTCCCCATTATTCAACAAGGCGTGCGCACCTCAAGAGCCGGCAATTGATCGCCAGCCCGCGCACACACACGGACGTGCCCGATGACCAGCCTCACCTCACACGCGCCCCTTCCGCTCCAGCCGCTTTGCGACAGCAAAGGTCGACTGCTGGACGAGGCCATTGGTTGGTCCAATCGACCGCAGGTGGACTGTACCCTGCATGGTCACGCCGGGCGGCGCAAGCGCTGGAATCACTGGTGCATCACCACTCCGCAGTGGATGCTCTCGCTGACCCTCGCCGATCTCGATTACCTGGGCTACGGCGCCGCCTACTTTCTCGATCTGGAATCCGGTCAGGCCGTCGCCCATGCCCAGTTCCGCCCCTTCGCTCTGGGTTGCCAACTGCCCGACTTGCCGCTGGAGAGCCACGCCTTCAGCCACTCTCGCCTGCAACTGCGCATCGACGAGCACCCCGGACGCCTGCGCCTCACCGCTGCCGCCCCGGATATAGGCGGCCAGCCCCTGCAGGTGGCCCTGGACATTCAGCGTCCTGCCCATCTGCAATCGGTCAATCTGGTCGCGCCGTTGCAACATGGCGGCTTTCATGCCACCAGTCGGCAACTCGGCCTGCCCACCGCCGGCAGCCTGCAGTTGGGCGGCCAGCATTACAGCTGCGTGCCGGGCCAGAGCTTCGCCGCACTGGACTTCGGTCGCGGCGTCTGGCCGCTGAACACTTACTGGCAGCGCGCGGCCTTCGCTGCAGCGGGCGGCATCGCCGGCAACTTCGGTGCTGGCTGGCTCGATCACAGCGGCCTGTCGGAAAATTCCCTGTGGTTCGGCGGTGAAGTGCAACTGCTCGACAGCCCCCTGCATATCGAGCGCAGTTCACAGGCGCCACTGGCCCCCTGGCGCCTGGACAGCGAAGATGATTGCGTGGCTCTGCGCTTCACGCCCCGCCAACTGCACAAGGCCTGCCCCAAGCTCGGGCCCTTTCACGCCAGCACCGTACAGCGCTTCGGTCATTACGATGGCGTGCTGCGCGGCCCTAAAGGCGAGCGCGTACCGGTGGACGGAGCGCTGGGCTGGCTGGGTGAAACCCACGCCCGCTGGTAGTCGCCCGCTCAAAGGCTCCAATCAACCTTATAGATAAGTTGTGGAACCAGTCTTCGGCGGCACGACCTAAACTGCCAGCAACCTTGCAATTGCCCCGGAGAACGCCATGAGCCGCACCGAAACCGACAGCATCGGCCCCATCGAAGTCCCTAACGACGCTTACTGGGGCGCGCAGACCCAGCGCTCGCTGATCAACTTCGCCATCGGTCAGGAGCGCATGCCGCTGGCCGTGTTGCACGCCCTGGCGCTGATCAAGAAAGCCGCGGCACGGGTCAACAGCCGCAGCGGCGAGTTGCCGGCGGACATCGCCCGCCTGATCGAACAGGCCGCCGACGAAGTGCTCGACGGTCAGCACGACACGCAGTTCCCCCTGGTGGTCTGGCAGACCGGCAGTGGCACGCAGAGCAACATGAACGTCAACGAGGTGATCGCCGGGCGCGCCAACGAACTGGCTGGCGGCAACCGTGGCGGCAAGACCCCGGTGCACCCCAACGATCACGTCAACCGCGCGCAGAGCTCCAACGACTGCTTCCCCACGGCCATGCACATCGCCGCCGTACAGGGCGTGCGCCATTGCCTGCTGCCAGCGCTGGCCGAGCTGCGTGACGGCCTGCAGGAGCAGGCGCAGCGTCACGCCAACCTGGTCAAGACCGGGCGCACACACATGATGGACGCCACGCCGATCACTTTCGGCCAGGAGCTGTCGGCCTTCGTCGCTCAACTCGGCCACGCTGAAGCAGCCATTCGTGCCGCCCTGCCCGCCGTCTGCGAACTGGCCCAGGGGGGTACCGCCGTCGGCACAGGCCTCAATGCGCCGGCCGGTTTCGCCGAAGCCATCGCTGCCGAGCTGGCCGCGCTTACTGGCCTGCCACTGACCAGCGCGCCGAACAAATTCGCTGCGCTGTCCGGCCATGAACCTCTCGTGCACCTGTCCGGTGCCCTGAAAACCCTGGCCGTGGCGCTGATGAAGCTGGCCAACGACCTGCGCCTGCTTGGTTCGGGCCCGCGTGCCGGCTTCGCCGAAGTGCGCCTGCCGGCCAATGAGCCGGGCAGCTCGATCATGCCCGGCAAGGTCAACCCGACCCAGTGCGAAGCGCTGTCGATGCTCGCCTGCCAGGTACTGGGCAACGACGCCACCATCAGCTTCGCCGCCAGCCAGGGCCACCTGCAGCTGAACGTGTTCAAGCCGGTGATCATCCATAACCTGCTGCAATCGATCCGCCTGCTCGCTGACGGTTGCCGCAACTTCCAGCAGCATTGTGTCGCCGATCTGCAGCCGGATGCCACGCAAATGGCCGCGCACCTGGAGAATGGCCTGATGCTGGTGACCGCGCTCAATCCCCATATCGGCTACGACAAGGCCGCCGAAATCGCCAAGAAGGCCTACGCCGAAGGCAGCACCCTGCGCCAGGCTGCTCTGCAGCTTGGTTACCTGAACGAAGAGGAATTCGACCAATGGGTACGACCACAGGACATGCTCGGAGCCGGGCGGCATGACTGAAGGCAAGAGCGGCGCCACACCGCTGGAAGGCGATGGCAAACGAATCCTGCTGATTCTCGGCACCCCCAAGAAGGACAGCCTCTGCCACGCCCTGGCCGAGGCCTACAGCCTGGGAGCACGCAGCAAGGGGCACGTGGTGCGCCAGCTCAGGCTGGGCGAGATGCAGTTCGACCCGATCCTGCGTGAAGGTTACGAGCAGAGCCAGAATCTGGAGCCGGATCTGCTCGAAGCTCAGCGTCTGATCCACTGGGCCGAGCATCTGGTGTTCGTCTACCCGGTCTGGTGGGGCGGCATTCCTGCACTGCTCAAGGGTTTCTTCGACCGGGTGTTCCTGCCCGGCTTCGCCTTCAAGTATCGCAACCGCTCACAACTCTGGGACAAGCTCCTCAGTGGGCGCAGCGCTGACCTGTTGGTGACCATGGACACGCCACGCTGGTACTTCCGCTGGATCTACGGCGCTCCGGCGCATCGGCAGATGGTGCGCACCATTCTCGGTTTCTGCGGGATCAAGACTCGCCGCCTGAGCGAATTCGCCCCGGTTCGCCCGTCCAATGAGGAACAGCGCCAGAGCTGGCTGCGCAAGGCTGAAGCGCTGGGGATGAAGGCATGACACACAGCAGGCATGCCTGATCTACAAACGAGCACTGCCCTCGCGTGCCTTGCCCGCCCACCATAGCGCCAGCGGCCCCAGCGTCAGTAGCAGGCCCATCAGCGCGAACGCTGCCCACCAGCCGAGCAACTGCTGATCGCCCAGGGCATCGAGGGTCATGCCGAACAGCAACGGGCCGAGGAACGCGCCGGTAAAACCGGTGCAGGAATACAGCGCCATCGCCGCACCACGGTGGCTGGCCGGGGCGACGCTGACCAACCCGGCGGTCAGCGAAGCCGAGTCGGCGGTCACTGTCACCGCGTAAAGCAGCACCAACACCAGCATTACCCAGAACGGCAGTGCCGCTCCCAGGCCGACCACGACTGCCAGCAGCGCAGAGGCGAACATCACGCCGATCAGCCAGCGCTGCCGACCGAAACGCAGCGCCAGCTCATTGCCGAGAATGCTCGACGGCATGCCGATCAACGTTGCCAGCATCGCCACCCAGGTACCGGACAACCAGGGATCGACGCCCTGAAAATGCCCGGAGAACACCACGAAGGCCACCAGCCAGGCGCGCAGGGCGAACAGCTCCAGGTTGTGCATCGCGTAGGCCAGGCAGTAGGCCAATACCGCGCGACTTTTCAGCGGTGCCAGATCCAGCAGATTGCGCGGCGTATGCGCCACCACCGGTTTCGGCGCCAGCCCCCAGTACACCAGCGCCCAGGCCAGCAACGCGCAGGCGCCGCTGAGCAATGCCGGCACCTGCCAGCCACCGAGCTTGGCCAGTTCGCCGGACAGGGTGAAGGACAGCGCCGTACCCAGGCCGAAACTGGCGGTATAGAAGGCGATGGCGCGCGACTGCGAAGCACCGTCGATGCGTTCTGATAACGCCTTGAGCCCCGGCATGTAGGTGCCCGCCAGACCGATGCCGGCCAGCACACGCCAGAGCAGCGCCGACCAGAAACCATCGGCGAAGACGAAGCCGGCGCTGGCCACGGCCGTCAGCAGCATGGCCCACAGGTAGATCAGCCGGGCATCGTGGCGGTCGGTCAGGCCGGTGAGCACCGGCACGGCCAGCATATAGCCGAGAAAGAAGCCGCCGCCGATCCAGCCCGCCTCGGTATTGCTCAGCCCCCAGAGCGCCTGGAACTGCGGCAACAATGCGGCGAACAGGGCAAAGCCGGCCATGCCCAGGGTTTCGGCTGTACACAGCAGCAGAGTAATGCGACGAGTGTTCATGCTGTTCTTAGGGCGAGAAATCGGAAGGCTTTGCACTGTAACGGCAAAGCCGCGCGAATCGAAATATTTGGTTACACCAAGATCAAAGCACCAGGCCATCGCTGGCCAGGCTCACGCCACTCGGTAACGCCTCGGGATGCTCCAGCAACCAGGTATCGAAGGCATGGCCGATATGGGTCAGCACTGCATGCGTTGGCTGCAACCGCTCGATGACCTCCAGCGCGCGGGTCAGGTCGTTGTGGTTACGTGGTGCAACGGGTTGCGGCGCGGTGGAGCAATCGAGCACCAGCAGATCCAGCGGTGCACGCTGCAATTCGGCGCAACTGGCCTCGGGCACACCAACCGTGTCGGTGAGATAGGCGATACGCCGGCCCTGCCCTTCGAACCCCTTCCCCTCGAACAAATACCCGAAGGTCGGTTTGGAATGCGTCAGCGGTAGCGCGGTGACCTGCAGTTCGCCCAATTGGCGACGCTCGAATGCGGCGAATGGCTGGCTGAAGTCGAGGATGCCGGGGTGCTTGTACAGATCGGCCAGCCCTTCCGGGTCGTCCGGGCCATGCACCGGAATCACCAGCCCCTGGCCCCAGCGCAGGTGCAGCAGACCCTGGGCGTGGTCGGCGTGGTAGTGGGTCTGCAGAATGCCGCTGAGGCTGTGCGGCGCGAAGCGCTCGGTAAGGTCGGTCAGGCCGCTGTCGATCAGCCAGCGCTGCGCGCCGCATTCGATCAGCGCGCAACAGGGGCCACGGCGCCGCGCCGGATACACGCGCGCCGCATCACAAGCCGGGCAGCTGCAGTTGTACACGGGCACCTGGCGAGCATCGCCGCTGCCGAGCAGGGTCAGGCGCATTGGCGGGCCTCGTCGAGCAGATGCAGCAGGCGGCTGACGGTGTGTTGCAGGGGGCCAGAGTTGTCGAGGATTGCCAGGCACTCCCCTGTGGGAGGGGCTTTAGCCGCGACAGTCGCCGCTGAAGCGCCTCCCATAGGGGTAAAGCTGCGGCTGCGCGCCAGGCGCTGTTCGATCTGCTCCGGCGTTTCCCGGCCACGGGCCAGCAAGCGCTGGCGCAGCACCGCCTCGTCGACCTGCAGAAGAATCGCCAGCAGATCCGGATAGCGCTGGCGGGCGACCTCGAGATGGCCGCGCGAGCCGTTGATCAGTACGTCCTGCCCGGCGCTCAGCCAGTCGTCGATCTCACGCGGGATGCCGTAGGCCAGGCCGTTGGCACGCCAGCTCAGGGCGAAGGCGCCCTCGCCCTGCAGACGCTCGAACTCGTCCGGGGTGACGCCCAGTGCGTCCTCGCCTACCGACTCCGCGCTGCGGGTGATAACCCGCCGGGCGAAACGGCAGCCGTGCGCCTCCAGCGGCGCACGTGCGGCTTGCAACAGGCTGTCCTTGCCCGAGCCCGAAGGCCCCATCAGATAGATCAACCTGCCCTGCATCAGAATACCCTTCGTGCTTGGCGCCACACCTGCTGGATCACCGGCTGCTGGCCATGGGCCCTGGCCTGTACCAGGTCGGCGCGCAGGCCGACGCGGATCTCGCCGCGGTCATCCAGTCCGGCCGCCCTGGCCGGCGCGCGGCTCACGGTGGCGATGGCCGCAGGCAAATCATAGTCGTTGTCCTGCCCGACGAGCAGCCAGGCAGCATGCAGCAGACTGGCCGGGTAGTAGTCGCTGGAGAGGATATCCAGCACGCCGTGGCGCGCCAGTTCGGCGGCGGCGATATTGCCGGAGTGCGAGCCGCCGCGCACCACATTCGGTGCCCCCATCAGCACCTTCAGCCCCAGCTCGTGGCTGGCTCTGGCCGCTTCCAGGGTGGTGGGAAACTCGGCGATGGCCATGCCGAAGCCGGCCGACTCCTGCACATGGGCCAGGGTCGCGTCGTCATGGCTGGCCACCGAGATGCCCCGGGCGTGGCAGTCCTCGACGATGGCGCGGCGCTGGCGGTCGCTGTATTGGTGCGAGTTGGCGATCTGCTCCTGAAGGAAATCCTCCATCTCCGCCGAGCTCAGGTGATACTTGCCCATGTAGTACTCGCGGTACTTCTCCACCTTGGCGAACTGGCGCTGGCCGGGCGAGTGATCCATCACCGAAACCAGCGCCACCAGCGGGTGCTCCACAAGGTCGCGGTAGATGGTCAGGGCATCCGGGTGGCACAGCTCGCAACGCAGGTGCAGGCGGTGCTCGGCGCGAGTCTGCCCGGCCGCCTCGCTGGCAGCGATGGCCTCGATCATCGCCGGCAACTGCTGCATGCGCCGCCCGCGCGGGTTGATGTCGCCGATGGCCAGCGCATCGAACACCGTGGTGATACCGGCGGCGACGATCTGCGCGTCGTGGGTCAACACCGCCGAGGCCGAGGGCCAATCGACTCCCGGCCTGGGGCTCATATGTTTTTCCAGGTTGTCGGTGTGCAACTCCACCAACCCCGGCAGCAGGTAATCGCCGCCGAGATCCTGGGCCTGCGGCAGGCGGCTGGCGCCCTCGTCCACCGCTGCGATCAGTCCGTCACGCAGCAGCAGGCTACCCAGGAATTCCCGCTCAGCGGTGACGACGCGGGCGTTGCTGAGAATCTGTTCAGACGACATAGACGTACTCCGGTTGCGCCGCCTCGGCGCTCATATCGAGGTAACGGTCGGCCACCGCCTCACGGGCGGTGCGGTCGTGGAAAATGCCAATCAGTGCGCTGCCTGCGGCCTTGGCTTCGTTGATCAGCTCCAGCACCACCTGGCGGTTGGCGTCGTCCAACGAGGCGGTGGGCTCGTCGAGCAGCAGCACCGGCCACTCGACCATGAAGCCGCGGGCGATATTGACGCGCTGCTGCTCGCCCCCGGAGAAGGTGCCCGGTGCCAACTGCCACAGCGCCTCGGGAATGTTGAGGCGGGCCAGCAGGGCCTTGGCCCGCGCCTCGGCGTCGCTGCGCGGCCAGCCGCGCGACAACGCCGGCTCCATCACCACGTCCAGGGTCGAGACGCGCGGGATCACCCGCAGGAACTGACTGACATAACCCAGACTCTGCCGGCGCACCGCCAGCACCTGACGCGGCTCGGCGCCGACCAGCTCCACCGGCGCGCCCTGGTGACGGATGCGGATGCTGCCGCCGGCCGCCAGGTAGTTGCCGTACAGGGTGCGCAGCAGGGTCGACTTGCCGGCGCCGGACTGCCCATGCAGCACCAGGCACTCGCCGCCGCGCACGGCGAAATTCAGGTCACGCAGCACCTGCAGGACGACGCCGTTCTGCTGGTGCAGGGTGAAGGTCTTGCTGAGGCTGCTGACCTCGATCAGGTTGTTCATATACACCTCGATTGCTGTCGTAGCCCGGATGCAATCCGGGGGTGGCGGGCACGGGCTTCCCGGATTTCATCCGGGCTACGGGTTGACGGTTGCAGGCCGTAGGGCGGGTGCAACCCGCCATTGCCGTGGCGGGTTACACCCGCCCTACATCCCGCGTCATGCGCAAGCGGGCAGCTGTAGCCCGGATGCAATCCGGGGATGGCTGGCACGGTTTTCCCGGATTGCATCCGGGCTACGGGCTGGCGATTGCTGGGCGTCATCAGGGCTGCAACACCGACGACACCAGCAGCTGCGAATACGGATGCTGCGGGTCGTCGAGAATCTGGTCGGTCAGCCCCGCCTCCACGACCTTCGAACGGCGCATCACCATCAGGCGGTCGGCCAGCAGGCGCGCCACCGCCAGGTCATGGGTGACGATCACCACTGCCAGGTCCAGCTCACGCACCAGGCCGCGCAGCAGGTCGAGCAGGCGCGCCTGCACCGACACGTCCAGCCCTCCAGTCGGCTCGTCCATAAACACCAGGCGCGGCGCGGAGACCAGGTTGCGGGCGATCTGCAGGCGCTGCTGCATGCCGCCGGAGAAGGTGCGTGGCAGGTCGTCGATACGCGCCGGGTCGATCTCCACCTGGCTCAGCCAGTCGAGCCCGGCGGCGCGCAGCTCGCCGTAGTGGCGCACGCCCTGGGCCATCAGCCGCTCGCCGATATTGGCGCCGGCCGACACCGCCATGCGCAGGCCGTCGCGCGGGTTCTGCTCGACGAAGCCCCACTCGGTGCGCAGCAGCGTGCGCCGCTCGGCCTCGCTGGCGCTATACAGGTCGAGCCACTGACCACTGCGCGCGCGATAACTCACGCTGCCGCGATCCGGCGGGCAGCGCCCGGAGAGCAGGCTGAGCAAGGTGGACTTGCCCGAGCCGGACTCGCCGACGATGCCCAGCACCTCGCCGGGATAGAGGTCGAAGCTCACCCCCTGGCAGCCCTTGTCCGGGCCGTACAGGCGGGTCAGGTCACGCGCCGAGAACAGCGGCTCGGCCGCTGCCACGGCAGGTTGCAGACGTTCGGCGGCGCTCATTGCAGGTTCTCCTCGGTGCGCTGGCGGCAGTAGTCGGTATCGGAGCAGACGTAGCGCTTGCTGCCGGCGTCGTCGACGATCAGCTCGTCGAGGAAGGATTCCGTGCTGCCGCAGAAGGCGCAGCACTCGTCCCAGCGCTGCACGGCGAAGGGGTGATCCTCGAAGTCCAGGCTGACCACCCGGGTAAAGGGCGGCACCGCGTACAGGCGCTTTTCACGACCGGCGCCGAACAGCATCAGCGCCGGGCTCATGTCCAGCTTGGGGTTGTCGAATTTCGGGATCGGCGACGGGTCCATCACGTAGCGCTCGTCCACCGTCACCGGGTAGGCGTAGGCGGTGGCGATATGGCCGAAGGTGGCGATGTCCTCGTACAGCTTCACGTGCATCACGCCGTAATCCTCCAGCGCATGCATGGTCCGCGTCTCCTGCTCGCTGGGCTCGATAAAGCGCAGCGGCTCGGGGATAGGCACCTGGTAGACCATGATCTGCCCGGCCGACAGCGGGGTTTCCGGGATGCGGTGGCGGGTCTGGATCACGCTGGCCTCCACCGTGCGTTCGGTGGTGGCGACGCCGGCGGTGCGGGCGAAGAAGCGGCGGATCGACACCGCATTGGTGGTGTCATCAGCGCCCTGGTCGATCACCTTGAGCACGTCATCACGGCCGAGAATGGCGGCGGTCAGCTGCATGCCACCGGTGCCCCAGCCGTAGGGCAGCGGCATCTCACGGCCGCCGAAAGGCACTTGGTAGCCGGGGATCGCCACCGCCTTGAGCAGACCTCGGCGGATCATGCGTTTGGTCTGCTCGTCGAGGTAGGCGAAGTTGTAGGCCGACGCCTCGCGGACGCCGCTTGCAGTGGAAAGGTTCATCAGTGGTTCTCCTCTGCCGACGCCTGTCGGCGCAGCTTGCGGATCAGTTCCAGTTCGGCCTGGAAGTCGACGTAGTGCGGCAACTTCAGGTGCGAGACGAAGCCGGCGGCCTCGACGTTGTCGCAGTGCATCAGCACGAATTCCTCCTCCTGCGCCGGGCCCTGCACTTCCTCGCCGTACTCGCCGGCGCGCAGGGCGCGGTCGACCAGGGCCATGCCCATGGCCTTGCGCTCGGCGTAACCGAAGGCCAGGCCGTAGCCGCGGGTGAACTGCGCCTGCTCGGCGCTTTCCCCGACGAACTGGTTGACCATCTCGCACTCGGTGATTTCGATGTCGCCCAGCGGTACGGCGAAACCCAGTTCGGCGGGCGTCATCCACACCTCGACATCACCGATGCGGATCTCCCCGGCGAAGGGGTGGTTGCGTCCGTAACCACGCTGCGTGGAATACCCCAGCGCCAGGAGGAAGCCCTCGTCGCCACGGGCCAGGGCCTGCAGGCGCTCGGCGCGGCAGGCGGGAAAGGCCAGCGGCTCGCGGGTGATGTCGGGTACTGGCGCGCCGTCATCCGCCTCACGGGCCATCAGCCCTTCGCCTGCGAGAAAATCCAGCACCCGCGGACAGGGCTTGGGCTCAGCGGTAACGGCTGCTTCCGGCGCCGGATAGTCGCCCTCGGCCAGCAAGGTGAAATCCAGCAGACGGTGGGTGTAGTCGAAGGTCGGGCCGAGCAGTTGACCGCCAGGCAAATCCTTGAAGGTGGCGGAGATGCGCCGTTCCAGCTGCATCTTCGTGGTATCCAGCGGCTCGCTGGCGCCGAAGCGCGGCAGCGTGGTGCGGTAGGCGCGCAAGAGGAAGATGGCTTCCATCAGATCGCCCGCGGCCTGCTTGATGGCCAGCGCAGCCAGTTCCTCGTCGTACAGCGAGCCCTCGCTCATGACGCGGGCCACGGCCAGCGGCAGTTGCTGACGCACCTGCTGCACGCCCAGTTCGGCGACGGCGGTATCACCGCGGCGACGATTGGCCAGCAGTTGATGAGCGTTGTCGATGGCGCGTTCGCCACCCTTGACGGCGACATACATCAGGCAGCCTCCTCGGTTTCGATCAGCACGTGGGTGCTGCGTGGCAGGCCGATGACTTCGCCGTCAGCGGCGAAGAAGCAGTCCAGGCCACGGGGAAAAGCGTTGCGCGCCTGGCGCTGCTGCCAGAACGAGGCCGGCAACGGCAGGCTGACGCTGCGCACGTCCTTGATACCCGGGCCGCGCCAGCGCAGGGCTGGGCCAGCGTGCAGATCGTCGAGTTGAATCAGCAGCGTGCAAGACTGATCCGGGTAGCGCTCGCTGCCGTTGTCGAAGTCCGACAGATCGCTCAACTCGCGCTCATCGAGCAGGGCGAACAGGGCGATCTCGCGCTCGGCGACGATCGGGCAGCCGCAGTGGAACGCCAGGTTGGCGCGGATCAGCGGCGTATCGAAGCGCGGCGCCAGCCACAGCGGCGTGTCGCTGTCGAGAAAGGCCAGGCACAGGCCATAGGTGGCCGGGGCCAGGTCACCCAGGGCGTGGGCGCGATCCATGGCGCGCGGCAGACCCGGTTCGGCCAGGGCGCCGAGGGCGGCGCGGAAGCTGAGCTGGGCGTCCAGCACCGGGTCGTCGAAAGCCGGTTGCAGCCAGTGCGAGCTGTGCGGCGTAGTCATCAATCCTCTCCTCTGACCAGGGTGAAGAACTCCACCTGGGTGGTGGCAGTCTGTGCGGCCCGGGCCAGTCGCTGTTCGCGCTGCTGGCGGGCCAGGGGGTCGATCAGGTCAATGAGCCAGCGCGCCTGGTCACTGCCCTGCAGGTGGGCGTCGGCCAGGGCGGCCAGTTCAGCGCGGCGCTTGTCGCGACCAGCCAGGTAGCTGTAGCCGGTACGGCCGTCGGCCAGGCGCACCACGCAGCGGGTCACGGTCATCTCGCCGAGGTTGAAGGCGCTGCCGGTGCCGCCCATGCGCCCGCGCACCAGAGTCATGCCCACCTCGGGGGCGCGGATCAGCTGGTAGGCGCTGTCTTTCAGCGCCGCTTCATGGGCATCGAGAGCGTCGCCGGCGCGAGCCAGCACACCCATCCAGCGCTGGCGCGCGGCGATGTTCGGATCAAGGTCGTTCATGCGGGTCTCCATCAGGTCGCTACCTGGTACTGGAAGCGGTCGGCGCGGCTGCTGGACTGCGCCAGCTCCACCGCCCGACCAGCGGGATCGCGGGACAGGGTGAGTACGCTGAGCAGCGGCGCATGGCGCGGCATCAGCAGGTGCGCGGCTTCTTCGCGGCTGGGCAGACGCGCACCGATCAGGCTGAAAGTGCGCGCCAGCGGCAGGTCGCGCTCGGCCAGGTACTGGCGCAGCGAACCGCCCTGGTAGTCGGCCAACAGTGGCGCCAGGCTGGCGCAGAAACGGTGACGGATCAGGCTCAGCGGCTGGCCGTCGAGCAGGCGCAGGGTGGCCAGTTCGATCAGCTCGCTACCATCGGGCAATTGCAGGTGGCGGCACTCCTCGCTGCTGCCGCCACGGCGCAGGCGCTCGATCAATTTCGCTTCAACCCGGTGGCCGAGCGCCGACAGCGACTGGCTGAAGGCACTGCCCGCCTCCACCGGATACACCAGCGGCTTGGCCAGCACCTGGGTGCCCTTGCCCTGGCGGCGCAGCAGTCGGCCTTCGAGCACCAGCTCGTCCACCGCGCGGCGCAGGGTGTGGCGGTTGACGGAAAAACGCGCGGCCAGTTGCATCTCGCCCGGCAGGTAATCGCCCGGGCTCATGTGCTGCACGTCTTCGCGCAACACGGCGGCCAGCTCGCGGTACAGCGGTTCGCTTTGTCTAGACAAGTTCATCGTTTGAAAAGGGCGCACGCAGGCGCCCCCTCTCCTTCAGATAAAGAGCTTGCGCAGGCGTTGGGACAGGATGTCGATGGCGCTCACCACCAGGATGATCACGATCAGCAGGGCGCAGGTCTGGGCGAATTGGAAGCCGCGTATGGCCTCCCAGAGGATCACGCCGATACCGCCGGCGCCGACCATGCCGACCACCGTGGCCGAACGCACGTTGGACTCGAAGCGGTACAGCGAGTAGGAAATCCACAGCGGCAGCACTTGCGGGATGACGCCGAAGATCACCTCCTGCAGGGCACTGGCGCCGGTGGCACGCACGCCTTCGACCGGACCTGGATCGATGGCCTCGACCGCCTCGGCGAACAACTTGGCCAGCACCCCGGTGGTGCTGATGAACAACGCCAGCACGCCGGCGAAGGGGCCGAGCCCGACCGCGACGACGAAGAGCATGGCGAAGACCATTTCATTGATCGAACGGCAGGCATCCATCACCCGGCGTACCGGCTGGTACACCCACCAGGGCACGATGTTCTCGGAACAGAGAATGCCCAGCGGAATGGCGCAGACGATGGCCAGCACCGTGCCCCAAAGAGCGATCTGTACGGTGACGACCATCTCCTTGAGGTAGTGCTGCCAGTTGCTGAAATCCGGCGGGAAGAAGTCGGCGGCGAAGGTGGCCATGTTGCCGGCATCGCGCACCAGCGCCAGCGGGTTCATTTCCGCACCCCGCCAGGACCAGGCGAGTACGGCGAAGAACAGGCCCCAGCCAATCAGTTGCACCCAGCTACGCTTGGCTTCGGTGGCCGGGATGGCGGTGGTCAGTGTGGTCATGGGTAACTCTCGTTCCTGTGGGAGGCGCTTCAGCGGCGAGCGTTTCAAGAGCCGCCCCACTTTCGCGGGGCGGCTCCGAGGCTCAACCGGCGCTGGCGCCGCCCTGCTTCTCACGTTCGGCCATGCGCTGCTCCAGCTTGGCCAGCTCGGCATCCAGCTCCTTGAGCTGGGCCTTCTTGTCGGCGTCCTTGAGCGTGGTGTTGTTGGCCACTTCGGTGCGTTTCTTGAACAGCTCGAGCTGACGAATCGGCAGCAACTGATCGTTGTCGGAAGCCTTGAACTGGCCCCACTGCAGACCTTCGAGCACCTTCTTCTCCTCCGGCTTGGCGCCGTAGGTCATGAAAAAGTTGCGCAGCTTGTCGCGGGTTTCCTGCGGCAGGTTCTTGCGCCAGACGATCGGGTCCGACGGGATCAGCGGCGAAGTCCAGATCACCTTGAGCTGCGCGGCCTTGTCCGGCGCGGTCACTTCCAGGCGCTCCATGCCTTCGCTGTTGAAGGTGCCGACATCGACCTGCTTGTTGGCCACCGACAGCGCGTTGACCTCATGGCTGCCATTGAGCGAGCGCTTGAAGATCTTGCCGGCGTCGACGTTGTTCTGGGCGAACACGTAATAACCGGGCACCAGGTAGCCGGAGGTGGAGTTGGGGTCACCGTTGGCGAAGGTCAGCGACTTGGCGTTCTTGAGCATGTCCTTGACCGAGTCGATCGAGCTGTCCTTATGCGCCACCAGCAGGCTGTAGTAGCCCTGTGCGCCGTTGGCTGCCACGGTCTGAGCGAATATCTCGCCGCCGGCACGGTCGACTGCTTCCATCGCCGACTTGTTGCCGTACCAGGCCACGTCGACCTTGTCGAAACGCATGCCCTGGATGATTCCGGCGTAGTCCGGGGCGAAGAAGGCATTGATCTTCACGCCGGTCTGCTTGCTCATGTCGGCCAGGAAGGGATCCCACATGGCCTTGAGATTCTGTGAAGACTCGGTGGAAATGATGCCGAAGTTGAGTTCCTCGGCGGCCTGGGCCGAGCCCAGCAGGGAACCCGTGACGAGCGCAGAGGCAGCCAGCACCTGGCCGATGCGTTTGAACATGGAGCACACTCCTGTTGCTAGTTGGCGTTGGTTTTTCGAATGAGGTGCTGAGCTCAGGCCTTGGCCAGTGTCAGCGGACGCTCCACGGTCCGTGGGCGCTGCCCTTGCGGCAGCAGCAGGCTGATGTCTAGATCGCCGCCGTAGAGGTCATTGAGGAAATCGGGGTTGAAGCTGTCGGTGGGGCCGTCGAAATGAATTCGCCCGCCCTTGAGCGCCACGGCGCGCTGGCAATAGCGCACCGCGTAGTCGACCTGATGCAGGGTCACCACCACCGTCTTGCCGTCACGACGGTTGATGTCGGCGAGAATCTCCATCACCTTGCGCGCCGACTCGGGGTCGAGCGAGGCAATCGGCTCGTCGGCGAGAATCACCTCGGCCTGCTGGCACAGCGCACGGGCGATGGCCACGCGCTGCTGCTGGCCACCGGACAGGGTCGAGGCACGCTGCGCGGCGAACTCGGCCAGCCCTACCCGCTCCAGTGCCTGCATCGCACGCTGCTTCTCTTCGGGATTGAACAGACTGAGGCTGCCGCGCCAACGCGGCATGCGCCCCAGGCCGCCGAGCAGCACGTTCTGCAGCACACTGAGGCGACCGACCAGATTGAACTGCTGGAAGATGTAACCGATATCGGCGCGCTGACGGCGTACATCGCCATTGAGCCGTCCATCGGCCTGCACCGGACGGCCGAGCACTTCGATACTGCCGGCATCCCCGCGCGCCAGCCCGGCGAGATGACGCAACAATGTCGACTTGCCCGAGCCAGAAGCGCCGATCAGTGCCACCATCTCGCCCGGCTGCACCGATAGCGCCAGTTCGAACAGCGCCTGTTTACGGCCGAAGCTCTTGTTCAGACGGTCGACTCGAATCGCTGCGCTCATATGCTGGCCCTCTACTATCATTAACGATAAGAAGGCTGCTAGCTGGCGCCTTCTGGTGTAGACCAAGGTAGGCGCAAGCTGTGTCAGCCCCGTGAACCGGGGATGACGATTGAGTGACCGAAACTTGAAACTTTGATGTTTGAGCGAGGCACCAACATGAGTTCTGCCGAATACCACGCATTTCAGACAATCGGTGCTGGCATAAAGCCGCCACCTGGATCACAATGCGACACGTATTTGGCGTCAAGGAACTGTTCAGATGACCTTCGGGTCGTAATGACGCAGAACGCGATACCGGTTGAACGGCTAGTGCGAAACACGGTCAAACCGGTGACAATCTCGACACTGATTACCAGTATCGCTCCCTGAACTAACCGGTAATGTATGCGCCCTATGAAACAGGCTATTTATTCCAGCCGCACGGCTGACAAATTTGTCGTTCGCTTGCCAGATGGCATGCGTGAGCGTATCGCTGACGTAGCACGCAACCATCACCGCAGCATGAATTCGGAAATCATCGCCCGCCTGGAGCAAAGCATGCTTCAGGAAGGTGCGCTGGATGACGATCTCAGTCTGCGTCTCGACAGCCCCGAACTGAGCCTCCATGAGCGTGAATTGCTGCAGCGTTTTCGTCAGTTGTCGCGCCGCCAGCAAAACGCGCTGGTCGCTCTGATTGCCCACGATGTGGAAATGGCCGCCGAAGAAGCCTGAGGCGAGCTAATAAAAAAACCGGCCTTGAGCCGGTTTTTTTATGGGCAACGAAAAGACGCGGAGCGAACTCCGCGCCTATCAGCCAACGAAACTGAGCAACACCCCCGCCGCCACGGCCGAGCCGATCACCCCGGCCACGTTCGGCCCCATGGCATGCATCAGCAGGAAGTTCTGCGGATTGGCCTCCAGGCCGACCTTGTTCGATACCCGAGCCGCCATCGGCACTGCCGACACACCCGCCGAGCCGATCAACGGATTGACCTTGTTGCTGCTGAACACATTCATCAGCTTGGCCATCAGCACCCCTGCAGCAGTGCCGGCGCAGAAAGCCAACATGCCCAGAGAGAGAATTCCCAGGGTTTTAAGTTGCAGGAAGGAATCGGCTGAGAGTTTGGAGCCTACGGTCAGGCCGAGGAAGATGGTGACGATATTGATCAGCGCATTGCGCGATGTATCGGCCAGACGCTCGACCACACCGGCCTCGCGTAGCAGATTGCCGAGGGCAAACATGCCGATCAACGGCGCGGCGTCAGGCAGCAGCATCCCGATCAGAACGCACAGCACGATGGGGAATATGATCTTCTCGGTCTGCCCCACCGGGCGCAGTTGCTGCATGACGATGGCGCGCTCTTCCTTGGTGGTCAGCGCACGCATGATCGGCGGCTGAATCAGGGGCACCAGCGCCATATAGGCATAGGCCGCAACTGCAATAGGACCAAGTAGATGCGGCGCCAGCTTGGAGGTCACGAAGATCGAGGTCGGCCCGTCAGCACCGCCAATGATGGCGATGGAGGCAGCCTCCTTGAGGGTGAACTCCATACCGGGAATACCCAACGCAGTCAGCGCCAAGGCGCCGAGCAGCGTACCGAAAATACCGAACTGCGCAGCAGCACCCAACAGCAGCGTTTTGGGGTTGGCCAGCATCGGCCCGAAATCGGTCATAGCGCCGACACCCAAAAAAATCAGCAGCGGGAAGATACTGGTAGGCAGGCCTACCTCGTAGATCAGGTGCAGAAAGCCCGCCCCCTCTGCCATGTTGGCCACCGGAATGTTCGCCAACAGGCCACCAAAACCAATGGGCAGCAGCAACAGCGGCTCGAAGCCCTTTTTGATGGCCAGGTAGATCAGCAACAGACACACCGCGATCATGAACGCCTGACCGGGCTCCAGATGGTACAGACCGGTGCTCTGCCAGAGCTTGAGCAGCTTTTCCATGACGCGCCCCTCAGCCGATGGTCAGCAGGCTTGCGCCCACTGCCACTGCATCGCCGACCTTGACGTTGACGGCACCGACGGTGCCGGCCTTGAAGGCGCGGATCTCGGTTTCCATCTTCATTGCTTCGAGGATGATCACCAGTTGACCCTCCTCCACAGCCTGGCCGGGCTGCACCAGTACCTTGAAGATATTACCGGCCAGCGGCGCAGCCTGCGGCTCGCCACCGCCTGCTGCGACCGGGGCCGCCGCCGGTGCGGCGCTCGCTGCGCCACCGCCGGGCTTGATGCCTTCGATATCGCCGCCCTCGTTCACCTGCACGACGAAGGATTTGCCATTGACCTCGACGGTGTAGACCTCGGGCTTGCCGGCCTCGCGAGCCGGGGTTTCCTTACCGGTCGGCGCCGGCTCGAAGGCCGCCGGATTGCCGCGATTTTCCAGGAACTTCAAACCGATCTGCGGGAACAGCGCGTAAGTCAGCACGTCGTCGATCTCGTCGGCGGCCAGCTTGATGCCTTTCTCCTGGGCAATGCCCTTGAGCTCGGCGGTCAGCTTGTCCATTTCGGCCTCGAGCAGGTCGGCCGGGCGGCAGGTGATGGCCTCGCCGCCATCCAGCACACGAGCCTGCAGCTCGGCGTTGAATGGCGCGGGCGCGGCGCCGTACTCACCCTTGAGCACGCCGGCGGTTTCCTTGGTGATGGACTTGTAGCGCTCGCCAGTTAGCACGTTGATCACCGCCTGAGTGCCGACGATCTGCGACGTGGGGGTTACCAGCGGGATGAAGCCCAGGTCTTCGCGCACGCGCGGAATCTCGGCCAGCACCTGGTCGAACTTGTCCTGGGCACCCTGCTCTTTGAGCTGGCTTTCCATGTTGGTGAGCATACCGCCCGGTACCTGGGCGACCAGGATGCGCGAATCGACGCCCTTGAGGTTGCCCTCGAACTTCGCGTACTTCTTGCGCACCTCGCGGAAGTACGCGGCGATTTCTTCCAGCAGCTCCAGGTTGAGCCCGGTGTCACGCTCGGTGCCCTGGAACATGGCCACCACCGACTCGGTCGGTGAATGGCCATAGGTCATCGACAGCGAGGAAATCGCGGTGTCGACGTTGTCGATACCGGCTTCCACCGCCTTGAGAATGGCCACCGACGACAGCCCCGCCGTGGCGTGGCACTGCATGTGAACCGGAATCGCCAGGCTGGCCTTCAGGCGCGACACCAGCTCGAAGGCGGTGTACGGGGTAAGGATGCCCGCCATGTCCTTGATGGCCACCGAATCGGCGCCCATGTCTTCGATCTGCTTGGCCAGGTCGACCCACATATCCAAGGTGTGCACCGGGCTGGTGGTGTAGGAGATGGTGCCCTGGGCATGTTTGTCCTGCTGCTTCACGGCCTTGAGCGCGGTTTCCAGATTGCGCGGATCGTTCATCGCATCGAACACGCGGAACACATCCACACCGTTGACCGCCGCACGCTCGACGAACTTCTCCACCACATCGTCGGCGTAGTGGCGGTAGCCGAGCAGGTTCTGCCCACGCAGCAGCATCTGCTGACGGGTGTTGGGCATGGCCTTCTTCAGTTCGCGGATGCGCTCCCAGGGGTCTTCGCCGAGGTAACGAATGCAGGCATCGAAGGTCGCGCCGCCCCAGGACTCCACCGACCAGAAGCCGACCTGATCGAGCTTGGGCGCAATCGGCAGCATGTCTTCGAGACGAACACGCGTCGCCAGGATCGACTGATGCGCATCACGCAGCACCACATCGGTGATTCCGAGTGCTTGTTTCACGGCAGTCATACAGGTGCTCCCTCTGAACCTGATCAACCGCGGCGCGCGCGGTGCTGGGCAATAGCGGATTGGATGGCGGCCAGTGTTGCTGCGTCCGGCCCATGGCTGGCCGACCTGGCACTAGGTGCTGGAGAAGAAATGGCCGGGGTCGGCGCGGGCGGAGCGAAGGTCGCGATCAGACGTGACATCAGACTGACCACACCCACCAGCAACACCAGAAAGACAAATACGAAGCCCATGCCGAACAGCATGAGTTCGACACCCTCGAGCAGCAGTTCACTGGGGGTCATCTTGGCTCCTTTGGCCAGCAGCTAAGGGGCTGCATTCATTATTGATTAGGAGCGCCCAGGGTCAGTACCTGGGCAAAGCTGGCGAACCTTAGCGTGAAACGAGCGTTTGAAGCAAACGCCAAAAGGGACGAACGGGCTATTTATGTAGTGGTTTATCAGCACCCACTACCAAAGAGGCAGAAAGGCCCGGCGAGCGCAGCCTCAGGATGCCGAGCGAACCACGGTATCAACGGCAGGAGCAAGCCTCAGCAGGGTCTTGAAGTGACGCGTCTCATCACCGGGGGTACGCCCGAACAGACGCTTGAACTCCCGATTGAACTGCGACGGACTTTCATAACCGACGCGCTGCGCAGCGCTGAGCGCACTCATGTCGTTGCGGATCATCAGCAGGCGCGCCTGATGCAGGCGAATGGCCTTGAGGTACTGCAGCGGTGAGCGACTGGTCATCGCCTTGAAATGCACATGGAAGGTCGGCACGCTCATGCTGGCGACTTCGGCCAGCGAAGGCACATCGAGCGATTGCTGATAATCCCGGTGAATCCGCTGCAGGACGCGCGCGATACGACCGAAATGACTGTTCTGCGCCAGGGTCGCGCGCAGGCCATTGCCCTGCTCACCCTGCAGCACGCGAAAGACGATTTCACGCAGAATCGATGGGCCGAGCAGGCGCACCTCCTCAGGGTCAGCCAGGGCCTCCAGCAGGCGCAACGTGGCATCACTCAAGCGCGTATCCATCGGGCTGGAATAAAGCGTTGCCGGTTGAGTGGGCTGGGGCTCTTGCAGATCCATGACCAGCTCGGCCACCAACAGCGGGTCGACACGCAGCGCCACCCCCAGCATGGGCTCTTCGGCACTGGCCTCGGTTTCGATGGAAAACGGCAGGGGCAGCGCCAGCACCAGATAGTGCTGCGCATCGTAAACATACAGTTTGCCGTCGTGCAGCCCACTCTTGCGCCCCTGGATCACGATCACGATGCTCGGCTCGTACAGCGCCGGGGTAACCGGCAGCGAGCGATTGGAGCGCATGAAGGTAACCCCGTCGAGCTGCGCCGCGGTGTACCCCTCCTCGGGGGCCAGGCGCAGCATCAGTTCGACCATACGTCGCTTGATGCTCTCAGGATTCATGCTCATGCGCCGCTTTCGACTCGTTATCAATACCCGGGCATTGTAGGAAGCATTCAATAGAAACAGGCAATATCGAAAGAGTAACGAGACTTAGCAGCCGGCCGGCCCCTGCCTAGCATGGACGCTCCATAACGCAATGGAGACCGACATGAGCAAAGTCATCCTCATCACCGGCGCCAGCAGCGGCATCGGCGAAGCCACCGCCAGACACCTGGCAAGCCTGGGTCATCAGGTAGCCCTCGGTGCACGGCGCATCGAGCGCCTGCAGGCATTGGTAGAAGAACTGCAGGCACAAGGTCAACATGCCTCCTGCCGCGCCCTCGACGTCAGCCAACTGCACGATATGCAGGCCTTCGTCGAGCATGCCGAAGCGCAGCACGGCCCAGTCGACGTGATCATCAACAACGCCGGGGTCATGCCACTGTCGCCGCTCAATGCCCTGAAGGTGGATGAGTGGAATCGCATGATCGACGTCAACATCAGGGGCGTGCTGCACGGTATTGCCGCCGTACTGCCAGGCATGGAAGAACGCGGACGCGGCCAGGTCATCAATATCGCCTCCATCGGCGCCCATGCCGTATCGCCGACAGCAGCGGTCTACTGCGCCACCAAATATGCCGTCTGGGCGATTTCCGACGGCCTGCGCCAGGAAAGCGAGCGCATCCGCGTCACCACCATCTGCCCTGGCGTGGTCGAGTCCGAACTGGCCGACAGCATCTCCGATGCCAGTGCGCGCGAGGCGATGCAAGCTTTCCGTCGCGTCGCCATCACCCCAGACGCCATCGCCCGCGCCGTGGCCTATGCAGTCGAACAGCCCGACGACGTCGACGTCAGCGAACTGATCGTGCGCCCAACCGCCAGCCCCCATTGATGGAGACCACCATGTCAGCGAAGAACACCGTCGCGGTACTGCTGATCAGCGGCGCCTTGCTACCCGGCGTGTCAATGGCGCAATCCGAGAACCCGCATCCTTACGTAGGCATGTGGGTAACGGACGACGGCCATGTCCGCCATGAGCTATTGGCCAACGGCCGTTATGACGAGGCACGCGGCAATCGCGAAAGCGCCTACCAGGGCAACTACCGCGTCACCGGCAACCACATCGACTACGTCGACGACACCGGGTTTACCACCGATGGCGAATTCATCAACGACGTGCTCTACCACGGCGGCATGGTACTGCGCCGCAAAAGCAACCCAATAGACGAATAACGCTATTCATCAGCCAAGGAAAAATGCCCATGAACATGCACAAGATCATCGCCGTATTGCTACTGAGCGCATCCCTCTGCCTCCCGGCCTGGGCAAGTGACAACACCGCGGCCAATCAGGCCCTGATTCAGAAAGCCTTCGATGATTGGCGCGCAGGCCAAGGCGGCATCTTCCAGTTGCTGGCCGATGATGCCGTCTGGGTCGTGGCCGGCAGCAGCCCGTACTCCGGGACTTACCCCACGCGAGAGGCGTTCATGGAAGATGCAGTCAAACCCATCACTGACAAACTGGCCACGCCCATCGTGCCCACCGTCCGCCAGATCGTGGCGCAGGGACCTTACGTGGTAGTGCACTGGGATGGCCAGGCGACCGCCAAGGACGGCAGTCGCTACGAGAACAGTTACTCCTGGCACATGCAGCTGGAGAACGGCCGGATCACCCGGGTCACGGCCTTTCTCGATACCTGGCGGCTGGTCGAGCTGATGAACTGAAGCGACCTACATCAGGAAGATCGACGCCAACCCCAGGAAGATGAAGAAACCGCCGCTGTCGGTCATGGCAGTGATCATCACGCTGGCCCCCATGGCCGGGTCGCGCCCCAGGCGTGCCAGGGTCATGGGGATCAGCACCCCCATCAGCGCCGCAAGCAGCAGGTTGAGGGTCATGGCCGCCGTCATCACCACACCCAGCGACCAGCTGTCGTACAGGTAATAGGCCACCCCACCAATCACGCCGCCCCAGAGGATGCCGTTGATCAGGGAAACCCCCAGTTCCTTGCGCACCAGCCGCGCGGTGTTACCGGTGCTGACCTGATCCAGCGCCATGGCGCGTACGATCATGGTGATAGTCTGGTTGCCGGAGTTGCCGCCGATACCGGCGACGATGGGCATCAGCGCCGCCAGCGCCACCAGCTTCTCGATCGAGCCTTCGAACAGGCCGATCACCCGCGAAGCCAGGAATGCGGTGACCAGGTTGATAGCCAGCCAGGCCCAACGGTTGCGCACCGACTTCCACACCGAGGCGAAGATGTCTTCTTCCTCGCGCAGACCGGCCATGTTCAGCACTTCGCTTTCGCTTTCCTCACGGATCAGGTCGACCATCTCGTCGATGGTCAGACGGCCGATCAGCTTGCCGTTCTTGTCCACCACCGGGGCGGAAATGAGGTCGTAACGCTCGAAGGCCTGGGCGGCGTCATAACCGTCCTCATCCGGGTGAAAACTCACCGGATCGTCGGCCATGACTTCGCCGACCTGCTTGTCCGGGTCGTTGACCAACAGGCGCTTGATCGGCAGCACGCCCTTGAGCACGCCGTCGTAATCGACCACGAACAGCTTGTCGGTATGGCCCGGCAGCTCTTTCAGCCGGCGCAGGTAACGCAGAACCACTTCCAGGCTGACGTCTTCGCGGATGGTGACCATCTCGAAGTCCATCAGCGCACCAACCTGATCCTCTTCATAGGACAGGGCCGAACGCACACGCTCGCGCTGCTGGGCGTCGAGCGATTCCATCAGCTCATGAACGACGTCGCGCGGCAGTTCCGGCGCCAGGTCGGCGAGTTCGTCGGCGTCCAGGTCCTTGGCAGCGGCGAGAATCTCGTGATCGTCCATGTCGGCGATCAAGGTTTCCCGTACCGCGTCAGAGACTTCCAGCAAGATGTCGCCATCGCGCTCGGACTTGACCAGCTGCCAGACGGTCAGACGTTCGTCGAGCGGCAAGGCTTCGAGGATGTGGGCAATGTCCGCAGGGTGCAGATCTTCGAGCTTGCGCTGCAGCTCGACGAGATTCTGACGATGCACCAGGTTCTCGACCCGGTCGTGATGCTGGCCTTCCTGACGATGAGTCAGGTCTTCGACCAGTTTGTGCCGATGCAGTAGTTCGATCACCTGGGCCAGGCGATCCTGCAAGCTTTCTTGCGGCTTTTTGGCTTCTACTTCAGTCATAGCGCGCTCCACCCCCAGTTGGCGGGCACGCCAGAGGGGATCAATCAGGTCTTACACGATTGTGCGAGGGGAGTATTGAGTAACTACTGGGTAAGTCCATGGTGGTATTCCACAAGCCCCGGCGGGGCTGACGCGGCGAATGATAACACCGCAAAACAGCTTTGTACGTGACAAAAGCGCGGCAAGAACAACTGCTTGCATCACAAACTTCGATCTCGCATGAAAACCTGGCTATGCGACGTCAGCGCTCCCCGCCAGGACACCCTGGCGAGCGCGAAAAAACGGTCTAACCTGAAGCAGGCAAACGTCACGGAGGACGATTCATGCGAGGACAGCACGTCGCAGCGCTACTGGCCGCTGCGCTTCTCTACCCTATTGCAGACAGCTCGGCCGCCAGCGTGTTCCGCTGCGTCGACGCTGACGGCCATATCACCTTCACCCGCCACGGCTGCACCGACGATCAGCAGCAGCATCTGCAGGATGCGCGCAACCACACGCCCAGTAGCGGCAAGCCAATCCCCCTGGCCGACCCAGGCCGACGTACGACAACTGCCTCGGCAAGCAGTGGCGAGGTGGTCATCGTCGGCCAACAGGACGATGGCTGCGGCAACCTGCTGACCAGCAGCGAAAGGCGCCAGGCAATCATCCGCAAGGAAGTGCGCCGCGGCATGAGCCGCGCCGACGTGGAAAGCAGCCTGGGCAAGCCGGACAGAGTCACGAGCAGCAATGGGCAGCAGCGCTATCACTACCGCGAAAAACGCAAAGGCGGCAGCAGCCGGCAGGTCAGTTTCGACGAAGCCGGCTGCGTGAAGAAATGATGCGCAAAGAAAAAGGGCCTGCATTGCTGCAGGCCCTTTGGGTATGGCGGACTCAGGAGGATTCGAACCTCCGACCGCTCGGTTCGTAGCCGAGTACTCTATCCAGCTGAGCTATGAGTCCACACTTTGGCGCTTTT
>NZ_FMZQ01000014.1:42557-189664 GCF_900102635.1 Ectopseudomonas chengduensis
GCCATTGAATATGGCGGACTCAGGAGGATTCGAACCTCCGACCGCTCGGTTCGTAGCCGAGTACTCTATCCAGCTGAGCTATGAGTCCGTTTGGTGTTTTTATACCAGATCACCTCTGGTTGATTCGCCAGCCAGGCTTACGCCTGACTCGCTGAATAATGGCGGAGAAGGGGGGATTCGAACCCCCGACACCCTTTTGAGGTGTACTCCCTTAGCAGGGGAGCGCCTTCGGCCACTCGGCCACCTCTCCGCAACACGGGGCGCATGATAAACATGTTTTCCCCGTTTGCAAACAAAAATTTGTAGAAAAATTAGTGGCTTGGTTCGTCACCCTTCTCTTTCTGGATGCGCTGGTAGATTTCTTCACGGTGTACGGCAACCTCTTTCGGCGCATTGACACCAATGCGCACCTGGTTACCTTTCACACCCAACACGGTGACAGTCACATCATCACCGACCATCAGGGTCTCTCCGACCCGGCGAGTCAGAATCAGCATTCCTTTCTCCTCAACGGATTACATTTCTCAGGACAACAGTCTGCAAAAAGAAAATGGTGCCAGCTTCCCGCTAAATCAAGCCTGAAAGCCTCCACCCAAGTATTGACCAGCGCGCGCAGAAAGAAAGTTCCCACGTACCAGTCAAAAAGACGAAAGGCGCGGAACCAGCCGCGCCTTTCAAATCAGTTGAATCACTCGCCCTGTCGGGCCGGGGCATCCAGCTCGAAAGCGGTATGCAGAGCGCGTACCGCCAACTCCAGATACTTCTCTTCGATGACCACGGACACCTTGATCTCCGAGGTGGAGATCATCTGGATATTGATGGTCTCCTTGGCCAGGGCTTCGAACATACGGCTGGCAACACCGGCATGGGAGCGCATACCGACACCGACGATGGACACCTTGGCGATATTGGTGTCGCCGACCACTTCACGGGCGCCCAGCTCGTCTGCAGTTTTCTGCAGCACGCCGAGGGCGTTGTTGTAGTCATTGCGGTGCACGGTGAAGGTGAAATCGGTGGTGTTATCGTGCGAGACGTTCTGCACGATCATGTCGACTTCGATGTTGGCGGCGCTGATCGGGCCGAGAATCTTGAAGGCGATGCCGGGGATATCCGGTACCCCACGGATGGTCAGCTTGGCTTCGTCGCGGTTGAAAGCGATGCCGGAAATGATCGGCTGTTCCATGGATTCCTCTTCATCAAGGGTAATGAGGGTGCCCGGCCCCTCCTGGAAGCTGTGCAGGACGCGCAGCGGGACGTTGTACTTGCCGGCGAACTCCACCGAACGAATCTGCAGCACCTTGGAGCCGAGGCTGGCCATTTCCAGCATCTCTTCAAAGGTGATCTTTTCCAGGCGCTGGGCCTTGGGCACCACACGCGGGTCGGTGGTGTAGACACCATCGACGTCGGTGTAGATCTGGCACTCGTCGGCTTTCAGCGCCGCAGCCAGAGCCACGCCGGTGGTGTCGGAACCGCCACGACCGAGGGTGGTGATATTGCCGTGCTCGTCGACACCCTGGAAGCCGGCGACGACGACGACGCGACCGGCCTTGAGATCAGTACGAATCTTCTGGTCATCGATCTGCAGAATGCGCGCCTTATTGTGCGCGCTGTCGGTAAGGATGCGCACCTGGTTGCCGGTGTAGGACACCGCAGGCACGCCGCGCTTGATCAGCGCCATGGCCAGCAGGGCAATGGTCACCTGCTCACCGGTGGACACCATGACATCCAGCTCACGCGCAACCGGCTCGCCATCGGTGATCTGTTTGGCCAGATCGATCAGGCGGTTGGTTTCGCCGCTCATGGCGGAAACCACGACGACGATGTCGTCACCGTTCTCGCGGAACTTCTTCACCTTGTCGGCCACCTGCGCGATACGCTCGATGGTGCCGACGGAGGTGCCCCCAAACTTCTGTACGATCAAAGCCATTTCAAAAAGCCGCCTGATTCCTCGAAGGGCGCCCATTAAACCCGCATCGGGTCATACTGCCAAGGCCCGCCGGACGCACTGCGGGCCCCGCTTTCTCGCTCGTTACGAAGCCTGCTCGACCAGAGTAGCGGCCAGAGCCAGGGCATCATCCAGCTTGCCGGCATCAACGCCGCCGCCCTGAGCCATGTCCGGGCGACCGCCGCCCTTGCCACCCACAGCTGCCGCGGCCTGACGCATCAGGTCACCGGCCTTGACCTTGGCGGTCAGATCCTGGGTCACACCAGCGACCAGCACCACCTTCTCGTCGAACACACCACCGAGCAGAATCACAGCGCTGCCCAGCTTGTTCTTCAACTGGTCGACCAGCGCCAGCAGCGCCTTGCCGTCCAGACCATCGAGACGCGCAGCCAGCACCTTGGTGCCCTTCACGTCCACGGCCGAACCGGCCAGGTCGTTACCGGCGGCGCTGGCGGCCTTGGCCTTGAGCTGCTCCAGCTCCTTTTCCAGCTGACGGTTACGCTCGATCAGGGCCGAGAGCTTGTCCAGCACGGTGTCGCGGCTGCCCTTGACCAGAGAAGCGGCTTCCTTGAGCTGCTCCTCGGCGCCATTGAGCCAGGCCAGCGCGGCTGCGCCAGTGACCGCTTCGATACGACGCACGCCAGCGGCCACGCCGCCTTCGCTGGTGATCTTGAACAGACCGATGTCGCCAGTACGCGATACGTGGGTACCGCCGCAGAGCTCGACGGAGAAGTCGCCGCCCATGCTCAGCACACGCACCTGATCACCGTACTTCTCGCCGAAAAGCGCCATGGCGCCCTTGGCCTTGGCGGTTTCGATATCGGTTTCTTCGGTCTCGACCTCGGAGTTCTTGCGAATCTCGGCGTTGACGATGTCTTCCAGCTGCTTGATCTGCTCGGGCTTGATCGCCTCGAAGTGGCTGAAGTCGAAACGCAGGCGCTGACTGTCGACCAGCGAGCCCTTCTGCTGCACGTGATCGCCCAGCACCTGACGCAGCGCGGCGTGCAGCAGGTGAGTCGCGGAGTGGTTCAGCGCGGTGGCCTGACGCACGCCGGCTTCGGCTTCAGCCTTGACGCTGGTGCCGACACTCAGGCCGCCCTTGGCCACCACACCGTGGTGCAGGAAGGCGCCGCCGGCCTTGGTGGTGTCGCGCACGTCGAAGCGTACGCCGGCACTTTCCAGGTAACCGCAGTCGCCGATCTGGCCACCGGATTCGGCGTAGAACGGGGTCTGATCCAGCACCACCACGCCCTCCTCGCCTTCGGCGAGGCTGTCGACCGCAGCACCGGCCTTGAACAAAGCAATGATCTTGCCGCTGCCGCTGGTGCCTTCGTAGCCGAGGAAGCGGGTGTCGGCGTCGACCTTGACCAGGGCGTTGTAGTCCATGCCGAAGGAGCTGGCGGAGCGGGCGCGCTCGCGCTGCGCCTCCATCTCACGTTCGAAGCCTTCCTCGTCCACCGACAGCTCGCGCTCGCGAGCGATGTCGGCGGTCAGGTCAACCGGGAAACCGTAGGTGTCGTACAGCTTGAACACCACGTCGCCCGGGATGACCGAGCCTTTCAAGCCAGCCAGATCCTGCTCGAGGATCTTCAGGCCCTGCTCCAGGGTCTTGGCGAACTGCTCTTCCTCGGTTTTCAGCACACGCTCGATGTGCGCCTGCTGCTGCTTGAGCTCGGGGAAGGCTTCGCCCATCTCGGCCACCAGGGCGGCGACGATCTGGTAGAAGAAGCTGCCCTTGGCGCCCAGCTTGTTACCGTGGCGGCAAGCGCGACGCACGATGCGGCGCAGCACGTAGCCACGGCCTTCGTTGGACGGGGTGACACCGTCGGCGATCAGGAAGCTGCAGGAACGGATATGGTCGGCCACCACTTTCAGCGAAGCCTGGCCTTCATTGCTGCAGCCAATGGCCTTGGCCGAGGCAGCCAGCAGGTTCTGGAACAGGTCGATCTCGTAGTTCGAGTTGACGTGCTGCAGCACGGCGCTGATGCGCTCCAGGCCCATGCCGGTGTCCACGCTCGGCGCCGGCAGCGGGTGCAGCACGCCGTCTGCAGTGCGGTTGAACTGCATGAACACGTTGTTCCAGATCTCGATGTAGCGGTCGCCATCTTCTTCCGGGCTACCGGGTGGGCCGCCCCAGATGTGCTCGCCGTGGTCGAAGAAGATCTCGGTGCACGGGCCGCACGGGCCGGTATCGCCCATTGCCCAGAAGTTGTCGGAAGCGTATGGCGCGCCCTTGTTGTCGCCGATGCGGATCATGCGCTCGGCCGGTACGCCAATTTCCTTGTTCCAGATCTCGTAGGCTTCGTCATCGGTGGCGTAGACGGTGACCCAGAGCTTTTCCTTGGGCAGGTTCAGCCACTTGTCGGAGGTCAGGAATTCCCAGGCGTAATGAATGGCGTCACGCTTGAAATAGTCGCCGAAGCTGAAGTTGCCCAGCATCTCGAAGAAGGTGTGGTGACGCGCGGTGTAGCCGACGTTTTCCAGGTCGTTGTGCTTGCCGCCGGCACGCACACACTTCTGGCTGGTGGTGGCGCGGGTATAGGCGCGCTTTTCCAGGCCCAGGAAGCAGTCCTTGAACTGGTTCATGCCCGCGTTGGTGAACAGCAGGGTTGGGTCGTTCGCCGGAATCAGCGAGCTGGAAGCGACACGGGTGTGCCCTTTTTCTTCGAAGAAGCTCAGGAAGGCTTCACGGATTTCTGCGCTTTTCATAGGGATATCCACGGAATCAGGCGGCCATGGCAAAGCCGGCGAAGCAGACAAAGTGAAAACGTAGCGAGCGAAGGTCAGGCAAGGCGCCACGACCAACGGGAGTAACAGCCAAAGGCTGGCCCGAAGGATGAGCGCCAGCGAATCAAACCGGCGAAGAACGCACTGGGCTCGCAAACGAGTTTACGAGTTGTAAATGAGCATTCTGAGCCGGTTTTTAACGCAGCATGACCGAGCGCAGTAGTTTTCACGCAGTCTGCAAAGGGCCGCATTATATCGGGCCCACCGCGCGCGGCTAGTACCTTGTTGATAGCCGACAGCTATGAACTGTCGGCATATTGCTCAATGAGAGCGAAAAGCGGCGAACGCCTCGATCACCCGCTCGATTTGCTCAGCGCTGACATCCAGATGAGTGACCAGACGAAGGCGCGGCGCGGCACTGACGGCGATGCCGCGTTCGGCCATGAAGGCCTTGATCTGCCCGGCGCGCTCACCAAGTTGCACATAGACCATATTGGTCTGCACCGGCTCGACGCTATAGCCCAGTTCGGTCAGTGCAGCGCCCAGGCGCGCCGCGTTGGCGTGATCCTCAGCCAGGCGCTGAACCTGATGCTGCAGGGCATACAACCCCGCCGCCGCCAACACCCCGGCCTGACGCATGCCGCCACCGACCATCTTGCGCAGACGCCGCGCCTTGGCAATCAGCGCAGTACTGCCACAGAGCACCGAACCGACCGGCGCACCGAGGCCCTTGGACAGGCATACCGAGACCGAGTCGAAGTGCTGGGTAATTTCGCGCGCCGGCACACCGAGCTTGACCGCGGCGTTGTACAGGCGGGCACCATCGAGGTGCAGGCTCAAGCCACGGCGGCGAGTGAGTTCGCGGGCGGCAGCCAGGTAGTCGAGCGGCAGCACCTTGCCCTGCATGGTGTTTTCCAGGGCCAGCAAGCGGGTACGGGCGAAATGAAAGTCATCCTGCTTGATCGCCGCCTCAACCTTGGCCAGATCCAGCGAGCCGTCGGCCTCACCCTCAATCGGCTGCGGCTGGATGGAACCGAGCACGGCCGCACCACCGCCCTCGTACTTATAAGTGTGTGCCTGCTGGCCAACGATGTACTCGTCACCGCGCTCGCAATGAGCCATCAGGCCCAGCAGGTTGCTCATGGTGCCGGTGGGGACGAACAGCGCCGCCGCGAAGCCCAGCTCATTGGTCAGCCAGGCCTCCAGACGGTTTACCGTGGGGTCTTCGCCATACACGTCATCGCCCAACTCGGCAGCCATCATGGCTTCGCGCATGGCAACAGAGGGTTGGGTGACGGTGTCGCTACGCAGGTCGATCAGGGGCATGACAGGCTTTCCCGGCAATTGGCGAAAGGCTCATGCTAAAGAGGTCGCACAGACGGTGAAAGATACAGTTGCGCGATAAAGCAACTTGCCGACACCGTAGCCCGGATGCAATCCGGGGAAAATGTGCCGGTCATCCCCGGATTGCATCCGGGCTACAGCAAGCCGGCACCATCGTCCGGGACGATGAGAATGGCGGCGCGCAGGCCATTCTTGACCTTGGGATTGGGGAAAATGATCCGCGCGCCCTTCTCCTCCACCATCCAGCGACTGTCGGCGATGTCTTCGGCGAGCAGGTAACCGGGCTCCAGTTCGGTGAAGTTTTCGATATCCGCCGGCAGGTGCAACTGGAAGCTGTCGCTGTGCTTGATGACCTCACGTGATACCGAAAACAGCTGCAAGCCATCGAGCGTCGGCTCACCGCTGATCACTTCGCGCCCTTCGATCAGAGCGTGCAGCGCATTCTCCAGCAGGTCGAGGTTGACCAACTCGTTCTGACCGAAGGCGCGCGCCTTGCCCAACTCTAGGGTGAAAGCCTCGGCACCAAGCTGCGCATAGGTGTAGGCGCTGAAGGTGATCGAAGACTTGTTCTGCAGCAGCACCGCCTCGATGCCGGCAGCACGCAGGCGCTCCAGCTCACGCCGTGAGTGAGCGCGACCTTCCTGCCAGGGATAGAGGGCAAACTGCTCGATCTTCGAGCCGCGAATGGCGGTGTGCAGGTCGTAATGCAGGCGAGTGCGGCCTGTTTGCTTGCCGAAAAAGGTGGCGGCCAGATGCTCCAGGTCGCAGGCGCGAATAGCCTCGAAGCCACTGGATTGCTCGTGACGACCACTGAACAGGCGATTGAGATCCTGCTCGATATAGCGCTCACCGCGGCGCATGGCCTCGGGATTGCCGAACAGAAAGAGAATACGAGCCGCCGGATGCAGTTCATTGCGCGCGATGCCGCGCAGCAGACGATCGAGCAGCTCGATTGGCGCGGTTTCGTTGCCATGGACGCCGGCCGATAGCAGCAGGTCAAGGCCATTGTCGCGCGCTGCAGGCGGAGTCACCTCCAGCGCACCTTCGTCGAGCCAACGCAGACGCGTACCATCGGGCGTCAGTTGAATCTTCGCCGACGGCTCGTGGCCGGCCAGGGTCAGTTCAAGCAGTTTGCCGAGGGCAAGCATGGGGACTCCTTGGTTCGCAGCATTTCCGTAGGGTGGGCTGAAGCGGAGCGCCGCCCGGCCCACCCTACCAGGTTCAATCAGTGGTTGCAGTCCGGGCCATGAACATGATCATCCTCGTCGGCAATCATCGGCTCCATCTCCAGTTGCAGGCTGACCAGGTTGGTGGCCTGCGGACGCAACAGCAGGTTGACGTACTCGGTATCGCCCTCTTCCACATCGACACCGATCAGCAACTGATCGCCAACGGCCTGGACCCACAGCTCCTTGCCCTGCCAGACCACGGCAAAGCGGCTGCAGGAGGTTTCCAGTTGGGTACCGTCGTTGTCTTCAAGAATCAGTTGCAGCGCGTCGCTCATAAAATCTCCGGGAATCGAGGTCAGGTTCAGGCTATCTGGAAAGGATAGACCGAGCCCAGTTTAAGGATCTGCGTCAGTTCATCCAATGCCGTGCGGCATTCGGTGAGCAATTGCGGGTCGGCCAGATCGGCTTCGCTGAGGCGGTCGCGGTAATGCTTGTCGACCCAGGCCACCAGGGTGTCATGCAGCGCGTCGCTCATCAGCACGCCCGGATTGACCGCAGCCAGCTCCTGCTCATTGAGCGCCACACGCAGGCGCAGGCAAGCAGGACCACCGCCGTTCTGCATGCTCTGCTTGAGGTCGAACACCCGCACCTCGCGGATCGGCCCGCCACTCGCGGTCAGTTGCTCCAGGTAGCGCCAGACGCTGGCGTTGCTCTTGCACTCCTCTGGCACCACCAACAGCATGCTGCCATCGGTGCGCGTCAGCAGTTGGCTGTTGAACAGGTAGGAACGCACCGCATCCTGCACGCTGACGGCAGAAGCTGGCACGCAGATGGCCTGGAAGTTACCGCCGCGCCGGGCCAGTTTTTCACCCAGTTCGGCCAGTACCTTGTCGGTGCCCAAGAAGGCATCCTGGTGATAGAGCAGCACCTCGCCGTTGCCCACGGCGATCACGTCGTTGTGAAACACGCCCTGATCGATCACCTCCGGATTCTGCTGGGCGAACACCACCCCGGCCTTGCCCAGGCCATGCAAGCGAGCCACCGCGTGAGAGGCTTCCAGAGTCTGCCGCGCCGGGTAGCGCTGCGGGGCCGGATAGCGGCTGTCGAAAGCGCTGCGGCCGTAGACGAAGAACTCTACACCGGCGTCGCCATAGCCCTTGCAGAAACGCGTGTGGTTGGCCGCACCTTCGTCACCGAACTGACTGACCGCCGGCAACGCCGGGTGATGAGCGAAGTGCTTCTCGCTGGCGAACATCGCCTGCAACACCCGACTGGTGGTGGGGTGCTCGATACTGCGGTGGAACTTGCAGTTGAGGTTGGCGGCGGTGAAGTGCACGCGGCCATCTGCCGTGTCGGCGCTGGGACTGACAGTGCAGGAATTGGCCGTCCACATGCTGGAGGCCGAGCTGCTTGCAACCAACAAAGGCATGGCGCCCTTGGCGGCCTTCTGGATCACCTGCGCGTCACTGCCGGTAAAGCCCAGGCTGCGCAGCGTGGCGACGTCCGGACGCTCCTGCGGGGCCAGTACGCCCTGCTTGAAGCCCATGTCCATCAGCGCCTTCATTTTCGCCAGCCCCTGCTTGGCGGCCTCCTTGGGGCTCGACACGGCCTGACAGTTGCTCTGCGACGCGACGTTACCGTAGGACAACCCACCGTAGTTGTGAGTCGGCCCGACCAGGCCGTCGACATTCATTTCAAAAGCGGACATCTCATAAGCGGTCATTACAGAGTCACTCCCGGGGTCAGGGTCGCGGGTAAAGCCAGGCTTTCGCTCTCAAGCCCGGCCACCGGGTAGGCGCAGTAATCCGCTGCATAGTAGGCACTGGCGCGATGGTTGCCCGAAGCGCCGATGCCACCGAAAGGCGCAGTGCTGGCGGCGCCAGTGAGCTGTTTGTTCCAGTTGACGATACCGGCGCGGCTGTGCAGCCAGAATTGCTCAAAGCGCGCCTTCGAGTCCGACAGCAGGCCCGCCGCCAGTCCGTAAACGGTGGCATTGGCCTCGGCGATGGCAGCCTCGAAATTGTCGTAGCGGATCACCTGCAGCAGCGGACCGAAGAATTCTTCGTCAGGACGGTCGTTCACGGCCGTGACATCGAGAATACCGGGCGTCAGTAGCGCGGCACCCGCCTGCGGCTGGGTCATCGCCAGCAATGCCGTGGCGCCGCCGGCCAGCAAGTCCTGCTGCGCCTGCATCAGTTGTGCGGCAGCCTGCAGGGAAATCACCGAGCCCATGAACGGTGCCGGCTGCTCGTCGAAACGACCGACCTTGATCTGCCCGGCAACCTGCACCAGACGCACCAGCAGGGCGTCGCCCCACTCCCCTTGCGGCACCAGCAGACGGCGCGCGCAGGTGCAGCGCTGGCCAGCCGAGATGAACGCGGACTGGACGATGGTGTACACCGCGGCATCGACATCCGCGACCTGATCGACGATCAGCGGGTTGTTGCCGCCCATCTCCAGCGCCAGGATCTTGTCCGGGCGCCCGGCGAATTGAGCGTGCAGCAGGTTGCCGGTGCGGCTGGAGCCAGTGAAGAACAGCCCGTCGATACCAGGATGGCCGGCCAGCGCGACGCCGGTTTCGCGACCGCCCTGCAGCAGGCTGAGCACGCCCTCGGGCAGCCCGGCCTCGATCCAGCATTTGACCGTCAGCTCGGCCACCTTCGGCGTCAGCTCGCTGGGCTTGAACAGCACGCAGTTACCGGCCAGCAGCGCCGGCACGATATGGCCGTTAGGCAAGTGGCCGGGAAAGTTGTAGGGGCCGAACACCGCCACCACACCGTGCGGTTTGTGGCGCAACACCGCGGTGGCGTCGCCCAGCGGGCCGCTCTTCTCACCGGTGCGCTCGCGATAGCTCTGAATGGAAATGGCGACCTTGCCCACCATGCTGTTCACTTCGGTGGCAGCTTCCCACAATGGTTTGCCGGTCTCCTCACCAATCGCCCGGGCCACTTCGTCGGCACGCGACTTCAGGCAGGCGGCGAAGCGTTCCAGCACGGCGATGCGGCCATCCAGCGAATGCGCCGCCCACAACGAGAAAGCGCCACGCGCAGCGGCTACGGCTGCATCGACCTGCGCAGCGGTGGCGCCCTGGCCCTGCCAGAGCACGGCCTGGCTGACTGGGTCGAGCGATTGCAGCGACTCGCCCTGACCGGGCTGCCACTGACCTGCGATGTAATGAGTGTTCATCTTGTTTTACCACTCCCAGCATTTTCCGGCGGCCGGCTTGGGCCGCCACGCAAAACCAATAACTCAGCGGTGCGCCGCCAACGGCACGGCGCGTACCTGATCACCCGCCGAAAGGCGTAGGCGCTTGGCCGTCAATGGATCGACCACCAGGGTGCCGGCCGCCAGGCGCGCAGGTGCAACGGTGATACGGCAGTCCTGGCGCTTGCGGTTGTGCACCAGGAACGGCTCGGCGTCATCACCCGGCGTACCGATGGCCAGTACCAGATTCTGGCTGCCCTGCACGGCGCGAATCTTCGCGGTTTCCGCCTCGATGGCCGGGCCCGCGTCGAAGATGTCGACATAGCCCTGATAGCTGAAACCCTCGGCCTTGAGCATGGCCAGCGCCGGTTCGGTATCCGGGTGCACCCGGCCGATCACGGCGCGTGCATCCTCGGACAGAAAGCAGGTATAGAGCGGAAACTTGGGCATCAACTCGGCGATGAAGGCCTTGTTGCCGACGCCGGTTAGGTAGTCCGCCTGGGAGAACTCCATCTTGAAGAAATGCCGACCGAGGCTTTCCCAGAACGGCGAGCGTCCACGCTCGTCGGACATGCCGCGCATCTCGGCGATCACCTTGTCGCCGAACAGCTCGCGAAACTCGGCGATGAACAGAAAGCGCGCCTTCGACAGCAAACGGCCGTTGAGACCAGTGCGGTAATCGGCATGCAGGAACAGCGAGCACAGTTCGGAGTTACCGGTCAGGTCGTTGGCCATGAACAGCGTCGGCACTTGGCGATGGATGTTCAACTCCTGAGAAGCGCTGACGGTCAGGCCGACCCGGTAGTTGTACCAGGGCTCGCGCAGGCCGACGGCGCCGGCCACCGCAGAAATGCCCACCACCTTGCCGGCATCGTCTTCGAGGACGAACAGGTAGTCGGCATCGGCACGTTCGGCCTCGCCACGAAATGCCTTCTCCGCCCAGCCGACCCGGTGCGCCAGGCGCTCCTCGTTGGCCGGCAGCGTGGTCAGGCCAGCGCCGGTGCTGCGAGCCAGGTCGATCAGGGCCGGCAAGTCGGCACTGCGCACGGGACGAACGATCATAAAGCCTCCAGATTCCTCAAGAGCGCCGCCGGCACTCTCCTTCGCCCTTGAAGGGCGCCCTCTCCAGCCGGAGAGAGCCTGTTAAACCGCTACCAACCTGACGCTGGCGCCTTCGCCGACACCCAGGGCCTCGGCCACCTGTGCGCTGAGCACCACAGGCTTGCCCGGCACCCAGTCGAGATCGGCGACGATGGCGCGGAAATCCTGCAGTTGGCCGTTGCTCACCAGATACTGGCGCCCGCCCGCCTCGGCCTCGCCGATCTTCACCGGCACCAGGCGGCTCTGCGCGATGCTGCGGATGCCCGAGGTACGCGCATGCAGGGTCGGGCCACCGTCGAAGATGTCGATGTAGTGGTCGGTCTCGAAGCCTTCGCGCATGAGGATGTCGAAGGTGATCTGCGCACGCGGATGCACCTGGCCCATGGCCTCCTGCGCCTCGTCGGAGAGCAGCGGCACATAGATGGGGTAATGCGGCATCAGCTCGGCGAGGAAGGTGCGGCTCTTCAACCCGCACAGACGCTCGGCCTCGGCGTAGGTCATGTCGAAGAAGTTGCGCCCCAGCGCGTCCCAGAACGGCGAATCACCGTTCTCGTCGCTGTGACCGACGATCTCCACCACCACGGCATCGGCGAAACGCTCCGGGTGACCCGCCATGAACAGCAGGCGGCCGCGCGAATTGAGCTCGGCGAACACGCTGCTGACCAGCGGGCGCTCGACGTAGAAGCTGGTGAGCAGGCTATTGCCGGTCAGGTCATGACACAGCGACAGCACGTGAATCTTGTTGTGGATCTTCAGCTCACGCGAGTTGTGCACGAAGGTTTCGTTGCGAAAGCTGTAGAAGGGCTCGGAATATCCCGCCGAAGCGACGATGGCGGAACAGCCAACCAGGCGGCCGCTCTCGGTGTCCTCGAGGACGAAGAAGTAGCTCTCCTCGCCGTTGAAACTGACCTCGGCGGCGAATGACGCATCCGAGGCGGCGATCTTGTCGCCCAGCCGGTCTGCATCGTCCGGCAATGAAGTGACACCTACCGGGCTGTCAGCAGCCAGTCGCTGCACTTCGGCCAGGTCCGCCATTTGCGCAGGGCGCATCACCAGCATGGGTCACTCCTTCTAAACAGGGTATTTCATAGCCCGGGTCGGGCAAACAGCCGTGGGAGGCGCTTTCGGCTCGGGCATCCTGCTTCGCTCTACCTCCTGCATCCATGCAGTCGCAGCGGCGATTGTCGCGGCTGAAGCGCCTCCCGCAGCAAGTCAGCAAGGACTCAGGCGGCCGTCAGTTTGCTCAGCGCACGTTCGAAACGAGCCAGGCCTTCGTCGATATCGGCATCTTCGACCACCAGGCTCGGAGCGAAACGCACCACGTCCGGGCCGGCCTGCAGAATCATCAGACCCTCGGCAGTAGCGGCATCGAGCACCTGCTTGGCCTTGCCCATCCACGCCTCGTTGAGTACGCAGCCAAGCAGCAGGCCCATGCCACGTACCTGCTCGAACAGACCGTACTGCTTGCCCAGAGCCAGCAGGCGCGTCTTGAACTGCTCGCTCTTGGTCTTCACACCGTCTAGGGTCTGGCGGGTGTTGACGATATCCAGCACCGCCTCACCGACCGCACAGGCCAGCGGGTTGCCGCCGTAGGTGGTGCCGTGGGTGCCGGGCGAGAAGTGCTTGGCCAGGTCGGTGGTGGTGAGCATCGCCGCGATGGGGAAGCCACCACCCAGGCTCTTGGCGCTGGAGAGAATGTCCGGCACCACGCCGTAATTCATATAGGCGAACAGCTCGCCGGTACGACCCATGCCGCTTTGTACTTCATCGAACACCAGGAGCGCGTTGTGTGCGTTGCACAACTCGCGGGCGCCCTGCAGATAGGCCTTTTCGGCCGGCAGCACGCCGCCCTCGCCCTGCACGGGTTCCAGCACCACGGCGCAGGTCTTGTCGGAAATCGCGGCCTTCAGCGCCTCCAGGTCGTTGTACGGCACATGGGTGATGCCCTGGATCTTCGGCCCGAAACCGTCGGAGTACTTAGGCTGGCCGCCGACGCTGACGGTGAACAGAGTGCGGCCGTGGAAGCTGTTGGTAGCGGCGATGATCTCGTGCTTTTCCGGACCGAAGCGGTCATGGGCAACGCGACGCGCCAGCTTGAACGCTGCCTCGTTGGCCTCGGCGCCGGAGTTGCAGAAGAACACGCGCTCGGCGAAGGTCGCTTCGACCAGCTTCTTGCCCAGACGCAGGGTCGGCTCGTTGGTGAACACGTTGGAGATGTGCCACAGGGTATTGGCCTGCTTGGTCAGCGCCGCGACCAGTGCCGGGTGGCAGTGACCCAGCACGTTGACGGCGATGCCGCCGGCGAAGTCGATCAGCTCTCGACCACTCTGATCCCAGACTCGCGAACCCAGGCCGCGCACGGGGACGAAGGCAGCAGGGGCGTAGTTGGGGACCATGAACTGATCGAAATCGGCGCGTTGCACCGCATCGTGCTGAACGGACATCAAAGCTCTCCTGATGAGAAATACCGGCCGCAGAGAGGCGACGAAGCGCCCGAAACGACAGGGGATGCAAGGATTGTAGGGACTGAATCGGGGTCGGCATTGTCGCCATGCGACAACTTCTTACAGCGCCACCCCAGGTTTTCCGCGGGTTTTCGTCCAAGCGACAGAAAGCGTCGGAAAGGCGCAGTTTAATCGCAGATCGCCGCCTGGAGCACGCCGCTGGAAAAATTCTCCGCAAGCTGACCGATCGGTATCGAAAGTCCTGCCTGCGTAGCCCGGATGCAATCCGGGACTGACACCCGATCGCCCCGGATTTCATCCGGGCTACTGCAGTGTAGGAGCGAGCTCTGCTCGCGAAGCTTTGGCGTTACCCCCCGGTTCGCGAGCAGAGCTCGCTCCCACAAGACGGATCAACCGCGCTCGACCGGCGTCGACGTCAGCTCGAAGGGGCTGTTGCTGCGGCGCTGGTTGCGATCGTCGCGCGGCGTGGCGCCGAAGAAGTTGCGGTAGGCGCTGGAGAAGTGCGGGCCCGAGGAGAAGCCGCAGGACAGGCCGATCTGGATGATCGACTTGCTGGTCTGCATCAGCAGCTGCCGTGCCTTGTTCAGGCGCAGCTCCAGGTAATACTGGCTGGGCACGCGGTTGAGGTACTGCTTGAAGATACGTTCGAGCTGACGACGCGACACGCACACGTGCTGGGCGATCTCGTCGGTGGTCAGCGGCTCCTCGATGTTGGCTTCCATCAGCAGCACGGCCTGGGTCAGCTTCGGGTGGCTGGAGCCGAGGCGATTCTGCAGCGGAATGCGCTGACGCTCACCGCCCTCGCGAATGCGCTCGACCACCAACTCCTCGCTCACCGCACCGGCCAGCTCGGCGCCGTGATCGCGCGCCAGCACCGCCAGCAGCAGATCGAGCACGGCCAAGCCGCCGCAGGCAGTCAGCCGGTCGCGATCCCAATCGAACAGATGGCTGGTGGCGATGACCTTGGGGAAACGCTCGGCGAAATCGTCCTGCCAGCGCCAGTGCACTGCCGCGCGATAACCATCGAGCAAACCGAGCTGAGCCAGCGGATAGACCCCGGCAGACAGCCCGCCAATCACACAACCACTACGCACCTGCTGCTTGAGCGCCGCCGCCAGCCCCGCAGACACCTGCGCTGGCGGCGCATCGGCGAGCAGGAACAGCTTGTCCAACCCTTCCAGATGTCCGGCCCAGGGCTCGCCCGGCAGACGCCAGTCACCCGCAGCCAGCGGCTCGGCCTGGAGGAACACCAGCTCGTACACCACTTCCGGATGCACGCGCTGGGCGACACGCAGGGCCTCCTCCGCTAGGGACAGGGTCAGGGCCTTGGTGCCGGGCCAGTACAAAAAGCCGATTCGATGGGGAGTCATTAGTGTCTATTCAATGGGTTCAACGCACCAGTTAAGTGCGAAGTCTAGCTTCTTATTATTTGAGACTGCCGGAAAGGAACTGCTGCAGCCGTTCGGATTGCGGATTGGCCAGCACTTCCTTCGGGCAACCGCGCTCCTCGACCAATCCCTTGTGCAGGAATACCAGCTGATTCGACACCTCGCGGGCAAAACCCATTTCGTGGGTCACCACCACCATGGTGCGACCTTCGGTGGCCAGGTCCTGCATTACCTTGAGCACTTCGCCGACCAGCTCGGGGTCGAGCGCCGAAGTGGGTTCATCGAACAGCATCACCTCCGGCTCCATGGCCAGGGCACGGGCGATGGCCACGCGCTGCTGCTCACCACCACTCATGTGCGCGGGGTAGGCGTCCTTGCGGTGCGCGACGCCGACCTTGGCCAGGTAATGTTCAGCCTTGTCGCGGGCCTCAGCCTTGCTCATGCCGAGTACGTGTACCGGCGCCTCCATCACGTTCTCCAGGGCGCTCATGTGCGACCACAGATTGAAGTGCTGGAACACCATGGCCAGACGCGAGCGCATGCGCTGCAGCTGTTTGGCATCGGCGGCGCGCAGCGAACCGTCCTTGGCCGGTACCAGCTTCAGCTCTTCGTTGTTGAGCAGAATCTTGCCGGCATGCGGCTGCTCGAGCAGGTTCAAGCAACGCAGGAAGGTGCTCTTGCCCGAGCCGCTGGAGCCGATGATGCTGATCACATCGCCAGCCTTGGCCGCCATCGACACGCCCTTGATCACTTCATGGCTGCCGTAACGCTTGTGCAGGTCCTGAACTTCGAGTTTGTACATGTTCGGGTTCTCTTGAATCGTCATGGCATCAGGCCTTGCGCGGGGCCATGTAGGCCAGCCAGCGGCGCTCAGCCAGCTTGAACAGGCGCACCAGGATGAAGGTCAGCGCCAGGTAGAACAGGCCGGCGGTGATGAAGGCCTCGAAAGGCATGTAGTACTGCGAACTGACGGTGCGCGCGGCGCCGGTGATGTCGATCAGGGTCACGATCGAGGCCAGCGAGGTGGTGTGCAGCATCATGATCACTTCATTGCTGTACTGCGGCAGCGCCCGGCGCAGCGCCGAAGGCAGGAGGATGCGCCGATACAGCTTGCCGCGCGACATGCCCATGGCCTTGGCCGCCTCGATCTCGCCGGGCGGCGTGGCCTTGAGACTGCCAGCGAGGATTTCCGCAGTGTAGGCGCTGGTGTTGATGGCAAACGCCAGGCAGGCGCAGAAGGTCGCACTGGAGAAATACGGCCACATGAAGCTGTCACGAATGAACTCGAACTGGGCCAGCCCGTAATAGATCAGAAACAGCTGCACCAGCATCGGTGTGCCGCGAATCACGTAGGTGTAGAGCCAGGCCGGGAAGTTGACCCAAGGCGATTTCGACACTCGCATCAGTGCCAGTGGCAGCGCCAGGCTGAGGCCGAACGCCAGGGAGATCAGCAGGATTTTCAGGGTCACCAGCACGCCGCCCCAGTACAGCGGCAGGTTCTCCCAGATCATTTGATAGTCGAAGATCATAGGTCAGCCACCTTGGTACCCACCGAGTAGCGCTTCTCGAGGAAACGCAGCGCCAGCAAGGAAACGCTGGTCAGCACCAGATAAAGCCCCGCCACCGCCAGGTAGAAGGTGAACGGCTCACGCGTCGCGTCGGCCGCGCTCTTGGCCTTGAACATCATGTCCTGCAGGCCAACCACGGAAATCAGCGCGGTGGCCTTGGTCAGCACCAGCCAGTTATTGGTGAAACCGGGAATGGCGAAACGGATCATCTGCGGCACGAGAATGCGGAAGAATACCTGCATCCCGCTCATGCCATAGGCCGCACCGGCTTCCGCCTGCCCCTTGGGGATCGCCATGAAGGCACCGCGGAAGGTCTCCGACAGGTAGGCCCCGAAGATAAAGCCCATGGTGAACACGCCAGCGACGAAGGGGTTGATGTCGATGTAATCGTCATAGCCGAGCATCGGCGCGATACGGTTCACCATGTCCTGGCCGCCGTAAAAGATCAGCAGGATCAGCACCAGGTCGGGAATCCCGCGAATCACCGTGGCGTAGGTATCACCCAACGCCGCCAGCCAGCGGATCGGCGACAGACGAAAGGCCGCACCCAGCAGGCCGAGGAAGATCGCCACTGCCATGGACGTCAGCGCCAGAAGCAGGGTGAGCCAGGCACCATCGAGAATGGTCGAGCCGTAGCCTTGAAGCATGCGCTAATACCTCTCAGGCACCCCAGGCGCCGCCTAGCACAAAGAAAATTCATGTCGCTCACGCGACGGGCCGCAGGTTGAATACCTAGATTGGTATTTAACGACCCCGCAGAACCAAGAAAAAAGTGGCACAACCTCAAAAGGTTAGTGCCACTTCATCTATCTGGGACGCTTACTCGCCGTAAACGTCGAAGTCGAAGTACTTGTCCTGCACTTCCTTGTATTTGCCGTTGGCGCGGATGGCCAGGATAGCGGCGCTGATCTTGTCGGCCAGCGCCTTGTCACCCTTGCGCACGGCGATGCCCTGACCTTCGCCGAAGTACTTCACGTCGGTGAAGTCCGGGCCGGCGAACGCGAAGCCCTTGCCTGCGTCGGTCTTGAGGAAGCCGTCATCGATGTTCACCGAATCGGCCAGGGTGGCGTCCAGGCGGCCGGACTGCATGTCCAGGAACACTTCGTTCTGCGAGCTGTAGCGCACGACTTCGGCGCCAGCCGGGGCGAAGATGTCGGTGGCGTAGCGGTCATATACGGACGAGCGCTGCACGCCGATCTTCTTGCCTTTCAGGTCGACCAGCGGGTCCTTGATCTCGGTACCGGCCTTCATCGCCAGCTTGGCCGGCGTGGCGTAGTACTTGCCAGTGAAGTCCACGGACTTCTTGCGGTCTTCGGTGATCGACATGGAAGACAGCACAGCGTCGAACTTGCGCACTTTCAGGGCCGGGATCAGACCATCGAATTCCTGTTCGATCCACTTGCACTCGACCTTCATCTCTTCGCACAGGGCGTTGCCGATGTCGTAGTCGAAGCCGGCAATCTGGCCATCAGGAGTCTTGAACGCGAAGGGCGGGTAAGCCGCCTCGATGCCAATGCGCAGCGGCTTCTCGGCCATGGCCAGGGGCGACATCAGGGACAGCGCCAGGGCGCCAAGCAGTGCGATCTTCTTCATTCTTTGCTCCTTCGAATTGGGTATGACATCGATGGCAGTGAGGGGCCCGGGCCTTTTATGGATTGTAGAAGGCGGTGCTGCGCTGTCGTGGTGGACGAGCGACAAAGGGGCCTTGGCTGGGTGTGCGGCATTCTAGCGGCAGGCAATGAGGCGATATTTCCTCAATGCGACAACTAATTACAGAAGCACAGGAAGCGCCGGCGGCAGATATTGACAGCCAGCAAAAGGAGTGATCAAGCAGAAAAGGGTAAACAGATATCTGCAGCAATACTCAGGCCATAAACTGCATAACGCCCGAAGCATGGGCGTTGGAGCCACTTCGTAGTATTCCATGGCGCCACTGACGGCACCTTATCAGGGCAGCGACGTTCCCTAACCGCCCAATCGGGTGCGCGCTGTTACCGCGGCGCCATGCAAATCGTAGGGTGCGCCGCGCGCACCGCGAGAACATTCCATGCAACAGCCGTCGTTACCCCGCGAAACAAGCGCCATTACTTCATGGAGCAACCGTCATTCCCGCGCAGGCGGGAACCCAGAGGCCGCCTGGACTCCCCCCTGCGCGGGAGTGACGGGAGTACTTGTCAATAAATGCACCAGATCAATCGCCCACACGCAAGCTGAGGCGCGCAGTCACGCGGTTTTCCTCGGCGCGGTCCAGCCCTGCTTCCTCGATGCGCACGCCCTGCCCCTCCAACGTCTGAATCCAGCGCAGCAACTGGGCGAATGCCACTGGCTGCAGGTTGACCTGCACCGCGCCAAAGCCCTCGGTATCCAGACGTTCGATCACCAGGCCCTGCTCGGCCGCACTTGCCGTGACCACCCCCTGCAGACGCGCCGGGTCGAGGCTGGCGCGTGGCTGTAGCTCGCGCCCCTGCACCTGTGGCGCACGGCTCTGCATATAGGCGTACAGGGCGCGCTGCTCTTCGAACGCGGCACGCGCGGCCTGAGCCTGACGCTGCACCGGTTGCCACAACGCCAGATAGAACAGCACCAACAGCAGGAAAACGCTCAGCGCCACGAGTGCCAGACGATCACGTGCCGGCAGCGTTTGCCAGCGTTGCGCCAGCGGTGAGCGCTGCCAGTGCAGTTGCACACTTTCGCTCAAACCCGTCCTCGACATGCCCATCATCCTCCTATCACCACGCGTGCACTGACGCCCTCGGCTTCACGGCTGGCCGAGCCCATCTGCACCGACAGGCCGGATTCCTCCAGACGCTCACGCAAACGCTCCAGCTCGGCAAAACCCGGCGCCTGCAATTGCAAAGACAGATCGCCACGGGTCGCGCTGTAATCGAGCTGATTGACCTGCACCAGCGCTGCGCCATCGGCCTGCAGCGCCGCCGCTACTTCGGCCAGCAGGCCCAGCACCGGGCTATCGCCGCCCGTGGACTGCGCCAGATGTTGATCGAACTGCGCCCGCAGGTTGATCAGCTTGCTGTCCTGAGGAAACAACTCACGGTACAGCGCCTCGCTGGACGCGGCATAAGCATCGGCTTCGCGCTGCAGGTACCAGCCCTGCGCGAAATTGAAACCCCACTGCAGCACGAGGCACAGTGCCAACACCCCCACCAGCGGGCGCCAACGCCGCCAACTGTGGCCACTCTGGCGCAGGGCGAACTCCCCCTGAGCCAGATCGACACCGTTGCCCTGAAGCACCAGCCATTGATGCGCGTCCTCCAGCAGATGCACCTCATCCACCGGCTCGGGCAGCACCTGCCCAGCTGGCGCACTGGCGATGCATGGCGATGGGCAACGACCTGCCAGCGCTGGCCAGTCCTCAGTCTGCAAAGCCAGGCGCCAGGGCACCTCGCCACCGAGCAACCAGCGCGACTGTAACCAGAGCAGCTGACTGCCCTGGCGTGGCAGCAGATCGGCATCGACGCGAATCGCCTGCGGCGGTTGCGCCGCGCACAGAGCCAGGCGCTCGCGCAGCCAGCTGGCGCGCAGCGCATAGACGCGGTGACGGCCATCGGCCAGTTGCTCACCCAGCGCCAGGTGCATCAACTCGACCTCTTCAGCCAGCAGTTCCTCCACCGCGAACGGCAGCGCCTGGCGCATCCAGCGCGCCTTCTGCGTCGGCAGTTGCACAGCGCAGGCGGTGACCGCCTCAACCGGCAGCACCAGCTCCCAGTGTGCCGGCAAATCGGCCAATGCCTCGGCCAGGCTCAAGGCGCGACTGTCATCCGCCGTAACGCGCTGCACGGGTAGATCCGCTGAGAGCACGTGGCACGCCTCAGGCGGCAGAAAAATCCATAACGGGTTCATTCTTGTTCTTCCTCGATGGGCCGTGGCGGCATACCGCCCTGCCCCAGATCACGCGCCAGGACACTGACCTGGCCATCATTGCTGCGCTGCAGCAGGCTACGCAATACCACCCGGCGTTCACCCAGGCTCACCTCGCTGAACACCTCGAAATACTGGCTGCCGACCGCCAGCCCCTGTACCACCTGTTCGCCCAACCCGGCGAGCGCAGGCTGAGCAGCGAACGCGGCCGGGCTTAGATACCCCTCGTCACCACGCCCGGCGATCAATGCCAGGGCCGCATCCGGCGTCAATCCATCGGACAGGCTGGAGAGCACCATCGCGCTGGCGGTGTTGACGTTAAGCAACGCCTCGCTCGGCAGCGCACTGACGAAAGGCCGCAGGCGGCGATAGTCGGCCTCCTCCATCTCCAGCAGCAGGCGCAGTTCAGACACGTCGGTGATCTCGCGATTGGCCGTGCGATAAGGCGGTATCGCCAGCAGGTACTGGCCGTCCTCGGCGCCATTGCCTCCCTGCAACTCACTGTCGCTATCGAGCCAGTCCAGCAAGCGCTCGGCATAGGGTTTATCGATGCCCAGACGCAACAGCAGGCGGCGCAGGCGCAGCACCGCCAGCTCGTTGGGCCGCCCCTGGCGCACCAGGCTGTTGAGGTTGAAGCGGCCGTTGGGGTCGACGATGCGTACCCGTAGCTCGCCGCCCTCATCCAGCGGGAACGTCAGCGGCCTGGCCCAAGGTTCCAGCAGGTGATCAACCGGCTGACGTGGATCGCCACGGCGCAAGTCGCGCTCGAGCATCGCCTTAGCCAGCGTCTCGCCCCCCAGGGCGTAGTGCCAGGCCTGGGTCACGTGCAACTGGTTGGCGCTGCTGCGAATCGACAGTTGCTGACGGGCGATCAGCCCGGCGCAGACCACCGTGACCACGGCGACCACCAGCAGCACGGTGATCAACGCCACCCCATTCTGCCGCTTCATGACTGCGGCACCTCGTTAGAATCCGCTGGCGGCACGCCGGCAGCGTTCTGCGCCGGCAGATCGGGCAGGCGCAGCAGACGGCGCAGTTCGCCATAGCGGCGATGCTGCAGGCGCAGTTCCACAGCGCGCGGCAGCTCGGTGAGCAAACCGTCGCCAGAGGCATTGGCTGGTGGCCAGTCAGGCTGCCACTGCCCGTCCTTGTCCAGATAACGCAGGCTCAATGACTCGACACCATCGAGCGCCTGCTGGATCTGCGGCGTGCTGTCCTGCGCGCGATCCAGCACGCGCCAGTAACGCCGCTGCCACTGCTCGCCACTGAGCTGCCAACGCACCCGCTGTACCTCGGCACGCGGTTGGCCGAGTGGGTTGCGCCAGCCGACGCGACTCAGCTCCAGCGCCGTGGCATCAGCCAGATCGCCGTGCAACGCTGGCTGGGCATCACCGAAAGCATCGCGAATCGGCCGTACCGTCACCTGACGCAGATCACGCTCGAAGGCTGACAGGGCGCGGGTCAACTCGCGCAACTGACGCTCGTGCTCGCGGGTGACGGCATCGGCGCTGAGCACGCTGTCGAGCATGCGGTAGGTGGCCAACCCCAGCAGGGCGAAGATGGCGATGGCGATCAGCAGCTCCAGCAGAGTGAAGCCGCGCTGAGCGCTCCAACACATCATGGAGCCCCCAGAAAGCCGCTGAGGGTCACCAGTTGGTAGGGTGGGCTTTAGCCCACCAAGGCTGGCCGCTGTTGGTGGGCTGAAGCGGAGCGCCGCCCGGCCCATCCTACGGGCTGGAGCGAGCGTCGCGAGCGAAATGGCGTCGCCACGGATTCGCGAGCAGAGCTCGCTCCTACGAGGGAGGCAGGTCACTGTGGCGCCCCCAGGAAACCGCTGAGCGTGACCTGCGCCCGCTCACGCAGATCGCCCCTGGCGCCCCGCTCCTCGGCGGCAACCCACAGCGTCACGCGGCGCATGGCCGGCTCGCTGGTGGCCTGAATTTCGCTCTGCCACAACCAGCGACGGCCGGCGAACTCCACCTGGCCCTGGTCGCGGCCATCAGCCGGTGGCGTGTCGGCCAGTTGCAGCTCGGTCAGTCGGTTGTCCGCCACCCACATGGCCAGGGTCTTGTTCTCAAGCTGGCTGGCCGTGCGCACGCTGCGTGCGCTGGCAGTCAGCACGCTGGCGGCAATCAGGGCGAAGATGGCCAGGGCCACCAGCACTTCGAGCAGGGTAAAGCCGCGCGCTGATCTCATCTGGCGCGCCCCGTGCCCAGCTCCTCGACACGCGGCAGACCGAAGCCATCGCTGGACAGTTGCAGACGCAGGCCGTCACGACGGCGTTCGGCGATACGCAGGCGAAACGGCGTCAGCTCGCCACTGGAAAGGATCAGCAACTGCGGTGCATCAGCACTGGCCTCGCCCCCGAGAGTCAAGGCCTCGCCTTCCACTTCGCCCTCCACCTCAAGCGTCACTTCGGCCCACTCCGGCAGGCGATGAGCCTGACGATCCAGCGCCTGCCATTCGTCGCGCTGCGGGTCGTAGCGCAGCACCCGGTAACCCTCGCGGGTAAAGCTCAAGCCATATTCGCGATTGTCCAGCACCGCCTCGTCGACCAGCACACCGATCAACCCACCCAGGCGCTCGGCCTCGCTGCGCAATTCGCGCGCCGGTCCGGCGATACCGGTGCTGAACACCGCCAGACCGATCAGGCTGCCGAGAATGACCAGCACCACCAGCAGTTCGATCAGGGTGAAGCCGCGCTGCGCCTTCAACGTAGGAGCGAGCTCTGCTCGCGAAGTTTTTCTACGACGCATGCTTCGCTCGCGACACTCGCTCCTACAGGCGAACGACGGCATGGTCGAGTCAGAGATCCCAGTTGCCGATATCGGCGTTCAGGTCACTGCCACCCTGCTTGCCGTCGGCGCCAAGCGAATACAGATCGAATGCGCCCTTGGTGCCGGGAGCCAGGTATTGATAGGGGTTGCCCCAGGGGTCGATGGGCAGGCGCTTGAGGTAGCCGTCCTTGTTCCAGTTCTTCGCTTGTGGGTTACCGCTCGGCTTGCTCACCAGCGCCTCCAGGCCCTGCTGGGTGCTGGGGTAGTTGTGGTTGTCGAGCTTGTACATGTCCAGCGCGGCGCCGATGGCGCGAATGTCGTTTTGCGCAGCGGTGACCTTGGCCTGATCGGGCCGACTCATCACCTGCGGCACCACCAGTGCCGCCAGAATGCCCAGAATCACCACCACGACCATGATTTCGATGAGCGTGAAGCCCGCCTGAGATTTTCTCACCTGCTATCCCACCATTTGGTTCAAAGAAAGAATCGGCAGCAGGATGGCCAGTACGATCACCAGCACCACTGCCCCCATGAATACCAGCATGAACGGCTCGAACAAGCCGACCAGCAGAGCGATCTGTGCACCGAGGTCGCTCTCCTGATTCTTCGCCGTACGCGCCAGCATCTGATCCAGCTCGCCGGAGCGTTCGCCGCTGGCGATCATATGCAGCATCATCGGCGGGAACTGGCCGGTGGCCTCCAGCGAGCGGGTCAGGCTGCCACCTTCGCGCACCTTCTGCGCCGCTACCAGCACCTCGCCACGGATCACCCGGTTGCCGATCACCTCGCCAGCAATCGCCAGCGCCTCCACCAGCGGCACACCACTGCGGGTGAGGATCGCCAGGGTCGAGGCAAAACGCGCGCAATCGGTGGCACGCCCCAGCCGTCCGACCAGCGGTATGCGCAGCAGAAATCGATGCCAGCGCAACCTGAACGCCTCGTCACGCAGGGCTGCGCGCAAGGCGACGACCGCCAGGATCAGCGCCACCAGGGCAACCAGCCCCCAGGCCTTGACCCAGTCGCTCAGGGCGATCAGCCCGCGTGTCAGCGCCGGCAGGGTCTGCCCCGAGTCGACGAATACCTTGACCACGTCCGGCACCACGTAGCCGAGCAGGAAGCCGACGATCAGCAAGGACGCGCACATCAGGATCACCGGGTAGAGCAACGCCAGTTGCACCTTCTGCCGCGACTGCTGGCGCTGTTCGGTGTAGTCGGCCAATTGCTCCAGCACCGGGCCGAGGTGCCCGGCATGTTCCCCGGCCGCCACCGTGGCGCGGTACAACTCGGGGAAGGCGGCCGGAAATTCCTTCAGACTGCCGGCCAGGCTATGGCCCTCCAGCACGCGGGCGCGCACCGCCAGGAGCATGCTTTGGATACGCGAACTGGTGGATTGCGCCGCGGCGGCGCGTAGCGCTTCTTCGATGGGCAGCGCCGCCTGGATCAGCGTCGCCAGTTGGCGAGTGACCAGCGCCAGGTCGCGCGCCGACAGGCCACGTACAAAACCCAGGCGTGCCTGCCCACTGTCCTGCTCGCGGCTGCGCGTGGCCTTGACCTCCAGCGGCGCCAGTTGGCGCTCGCGCAGCAGTTGACGCACCTGGCGCGCGCTATCGGCTTCCAGCACGCCTTTCTGCTGGCGGCCGCGCCCGTCGAGGGCGATATATTCAAAGGCAGCCATCGGCAAATCGCTCCGGTTGTTCCCGTAGAGGCGGCTTCAGCCGCGATCTGCGCCAACTCGCGCCCGAAGCCGCACCCACAAGAGCCAATGCCAACATCCCACTTGCCATCATTCCTCTCGCGTCACGCGCAGCACTTCCTCGACCGTGGTCACCCCTTCCAGCACCTTGCGCCGGCCATCGTCACGGATGCTCGGGCCCAGGGTGCGGGCGTGGCGGGTCATGTCCTGCTCGGAAGCGCGGCTGTGCACCAGAGTGCGCATGGTTTCATCGAACACCACCAGTTCGTAGATGCCGGTACGCCCACGATAGCCCTGTTGATGACAATGGGCGCAACCACGGGCGTGGTAAAGCGTCGGCGGCGAACTGGCCGGCACACCGAGCAGCGCGCATTCGGCCTCATCGGCCGCATAGGGTTCCTTGCACGACGGACACAGCACCCGCACCAGACGCTGGGCCAGCACGCCAAGCAGCGATGACGACAGCAAAAAGGGCTCCACGCCCATGTCCACCAGACGGGTAATGGCGCCAATGGCGCTGTTGGTGTGCAGCGTCGACAGCACCAGGTGGCCGGTCAGCGAAGCCTGCACGGCGATCTCGGCAGTTTCCTTGTCGCGGATCTCGCCGACCATCACCACGTCCGGGTCCTGGCGCAGGATGGCGCGCAGACCGCGGGCGAAGGTCATGTCCACCTTGGTATTGACCTGGGTCTGGCCGATGCCTTCGAGGTGGTATTCGATGGGGTCCTCGACGGTGAGGATGTTGCGCGTATGGTCGTTGAGGCTGACCAGGCTGGCGTAAAGCGTGGTGGTCTTGCCCGAGCCGGTGGGGCCGGTGACCAGCAGGATGCCGTGCGGCTTGCGCACCGTCTCTTCCATGAGCTTGCGGTCCTCGGCGCGCATGCCCAGGTGCTGCAGAGACAGGCGCCCGGCCTGCTTGTCGAGCAGGCGCAGCACCACCCGCTCACCATTGGCCGAGGGCAATGTGGACACGCGAATGTCCACCTCGCGCCCGCCGACCTTGAGCGAGATGCGCCCGTCCTGCGGCACGCGCTTCTCGGCGATGTCCAGCCGCGCCATGACCTTCACCCGCGAGACCAGCAGCGCCGCCAGCTCGCGCTTGGGCTCGAGCACCTCACGGAGGATGCCATCGACGCGAAAGCGCACCACCAGGCGCTTCTCGAAGGTTTCCAGGTGAATGTCGGAGGCGTTTTCCTTGATCGCTTCACCCAGGATGGCGTTGATCAGGCGGATGATCGGCGCATCGTCCTCCTGCTCCAGCAGGTCTTCGGTTTCCGGCACCTGATCGGCGAGCGAGGCCAGATCGAAACTGCCGCCGATGTCCTCGGCCAATTGCATGGAAGCGGAATCGTGTTGATAGGCCGCACCCAGCACCTGGGCGAACTCAGGCGCACTCAACACCTGCAGCGGCAGGCGGCGCCCGGCGAAGCGCTGCGCCTCGGCCAGCGCCACCGGGTCACAATCGGCGCGATGGGCCAGGCTGGCGCGCTCATCCTGCATGACGAACACCACACCGTGACGCTTGGCAAAGCTGAAGGGCAGACGGCGCAGCGGAATTTCGAGCAACGAAGTGTTCATGCGTGGCCTTAGAACAGAACCTTATTCGGGTAGCACAGCCTAATCTGGCTATTTGACCCAATGGCTACCTCTAGGACGGTCTTTTTGTGCGTTTATTCAACTATCTTTAACACATCGTCTGTAACTGTACACCCACCCTATTTGGGGGATGCCAACCTCGCGCAGGCTGCTATGATCAGCGCGCGACGCCCAGCACATAAGAAGAACTAGACTGTCGTTTGCGGAGTAATGCTTTTGCCCACCTCGGCCCTTTCCCAGCGGATCAAGGACAATGCCCCGAGCCTGATCGGTATGCTCGTGCTGATCGCCCTGAGCGTGAGTCTGGCCTGGCAGAGTGCCGAATTGCTGCGCCTGGTGCGCGGCCCCGTGCAGCAACCGCTCAGTCAGACTGCGCCAAATCTGCAACAGCGCGCACAGGCGCCCATCGCCCAGTTGTTCGGCAGCCCGCGCGAGGCCGACAGCGGCCCGCCACCGGCCACCAACCTGCAACTGACCCTGCTCGGCAGCTTCGTTCACAGTGACCCGCAACGCTCCAGCGCGGTGGTTCAGCGCCAGGGCCAGAGCGCCCAGCGTTACACCGTCGGCATGGAGGTGGACAGCGGCGTGCGCCTGGATGCCGTCTATGCCGACCGCGTCGAACTGCTGCGCAACGGCCGCCGCGAAAGCCTGGCCTTCCCTCGTCAGCAGAGTGGCCAGTACAGCGTCTATACGCCAGCGGAAGAAACGATCAACGACCCCGTCGAACAACTCGATCAACTCGACCAGAACAACCTCGAACAACTGCGCCAGCGCATGCAAGACCTGCGCGAACAGATGGAAGCCTCTGGCACCCTGCCAGAGGAAACGCCCGCCGATCAGCTCATGGAAAGCGACTGAACCGATGCATGTTCTCCGAAGCAGACTGACCCTCGCCCTCCTCGCCGCCGGCCTGGCCGCTGCCCCCTTGCCCTTGCTCGCGCAGATCGAGCAGGTGCCGGCCAGCGCCAATCAGCAGGAAGAAAGCTGGACCATCAACCTCAAGGGCGCCGACATCCGCGAGTTCATCGATCAGGTCGCCGGCATCACCGGGCAGACCTTCGTCGTCGACCCGCGAGTGAAGGGCCAGGTCAACGTGATATCCAGCACACCTTTGGGGCTGTCCGAGGTCTATCAACTGTTTCTCTCGGTGATGGCCACCCACGGTTTCAGCGTGCTGACCCAGGGCGATCAGGCGCGCATCGTGCCCAACGCCGAGGCCAAGGCCGAAGCTGACGCCGGCCGTCCGGCGCCGGATCGCCTGGAAACCCGCCTGATCCAGGTGCAGCACGCGCCAGTGGCCGAGCTGATCCCGCTGGTTCGTCCACTGGTACCGCAATACGGCCATCTGGCTGCTGTCACCTCGTCCAACGCGCTGATCATCAGCGACCGCAGCGCCAACATCGAACGCATCGAAGACCTGATGCGGCAGCTCGACCGCAGCGGCGCGCAGGACTTCAGCGTGGTGACCCTGCAGCACGCCTGGGTGATGGACGCCGCCGAAGTGCTCAATACCGCCATCGCCCGCGGCCAGGCCAAGGGCACCAGCGCCACCCAGGTGGTGGCCGACGCCCGCACCAACCGCCTGATTCTGCTCGGCCCGCCGGACGCCCGCGCCAAACTGGCCGACCTTGCCCGCTCGCTGGACAGCCCCACCAGCCGCTCGGCCAATACGCGAGTGATCCGCCTGCGCCACAACGACGCCAAGTCCCTGGCCGAAACCCTCGGCGAGATTTCCGAAGGCCTGAAGAATCAGGAAAACAGCGAAACCACTGGCCGGCAGTCGAACATCCTCATCCGCGCCGACGAGAGTCTCAACGCCCTGGTGCTGCTGGCCGAGCCCGATCTGGTCGCCACCCTCGAAGATATCGTGCGTCAGCTCGACGTACCGCGCGCCCAGGTGATGGTCGAAGCGGCCATCGTCGAGGTTTCCGGCGACATCACCGACGCCCTCGGTGTGCAGTGGGCCGTGGATGCCCGCAGCGGCAGCGGCGGCAGGGGCGGCCTGGGCGGGGTCAACTTCGCCGGCACCGGTCTGTCGGTGGGCAGCGTGCTGCAGATCCTGCAAAGTGAGGAAATACCGGAAGACCTCACCCTGCCCGACGGCGCCATCATCGGCATCGGCAGCGACCGCTTCGGCGCACTGATCACCGCACTCTCGGCCAACAGCAAGAGCAACCTGCTGTCCACGCCGAGCCTGCTGACCCTGGACAACCAGAAAGCGGAAATCCTCGTCGGGCAGAACGTGCCCTTCCAGACCGGCTCCTACACCACCGACGCCTCGGGTGCCGGCAACCCCTTCACCACCATCGAACGCCAGGACATCGGCGTGACCCTCAAGGTCACGCCAAGCATCAACGAAGGCGCCACCCTGCGCCTGGAGATCGAGCAGGAAATCTCCTCCATCGCCCCCAGCACCGGGCTCAACGCCCAGGCGGTCGATCTGGTGACCAACAAACGCTCGATCAAGAGCACCATCCTCGCCGACGACGGTCAGGTGATCGTGCTTGGCGGCCTGATTCAGGACGACGTCACCCAGGCCATCTCCAAGGTGCCGCTGCTGGGCGACATTCCTTTGCTCGGCGGGCTGTTCCGCTCCACCCGCGAATCCCATATCAAACGCAACCTGATGGTCTTCCTGCGGCCGACCATCGTCCGCGATGGCGCCGGCCTGGCTGCACTGTCGGGCAAGAAGTACAGCGACATTCGCATCATCGGCAACGGCGGCCCAGACAACGGCCGCCCCAGCATCCTGCCCAGCACCCCGAGCCAGCTGTTCGACGGCCAAGGCGCACCGGCGGTGGATTTGCGGCAGTAACAATAGGGCGTCATCTCGTGGGTGGCTGCAATCCGCCGCAATGGCGATGGCGGGTTGCACCCGCCCTACGCGCTGAATTGTGGAGCACCGCAAACCGTGGGAGGCGCTTTAGCGGCGACAGGCGCTACGGCAATCGCGGCCAAAGCCCCTCCCACTGAGCCAGCGCGACTTGCCTCCCCTCTTCAATCACAGGTGAACCATACATCGTAGGGCGGGTGAAACCCGCCGCAATGGCAATGGCGGGTTGCAACCCGCCCTACGCGCTGAATTGTGGAGCGCCACAAACCGTGGGAGGCGCTTTAGCGGCGACAAGCTCTACAGCAGTCGCGGCCAAAGCCCCTCCCACTGAGCCAGCGCGGCTTGCCTCCCCTCTTCAATTCACAGGTGATCGATACATCGTAGGGCGGGTGAAACCCGCCAGAATGGCAATGGCGGGTTGCAACCCGCCCTACGCGCTGAATTGTGGAGCACCACAAACCGTGGGAGGCGCTTTAGCGGCGACAAGCTCTACAGCCGTCTCGGCTAAAGCCCCTCCCGCTAAGCCAGCGCAGCTTGCCTCCCCTCTCCCGTTTACGGGAGAGGGGCCAGGGGATAGGGCTGAATCGATGTGCCTTTGTAGGAGCGAGCTCTGCTCGCGAAAAGCAGTTCGCTCGCGCCTACACACGACACAGCACGATCAGCTGACTTCCACTCACCCCAGCGCCGGCGTACGCGGCGGGATCAGGCGTTTGCTGCCGGTCGACTCATAGGCCGCCGCCAGCTGCAGCAATGACGAATCATCATAAGCACGGCCGGCGAAAGTCAGGCCCACCGGCATGCCGATATCGGCCATCACGCCCATCGGTACGGTGACAGTCGGCACACCCAGATGACGAATCGCCAGGTTGCCATTGGCCACCCACACACCGTTGCTCCAGGCGATATCGGCAGATGCCGGGTTCACATCGGCATCGGCCGGGCCGACATCGGCCACAGTGGGGAACAGCACCGCATCCAGGCCCAGTTGATCCATCCAGTCTTCCAGATCGATCTTGCGGGTGTGCTCCAGGCCGCGCAGGCCGTCAGGCAGCGTGGCGATCTGGTCCCAGGGTTTGATCCCACGCTTGGCCATGTTGACGTACTCGTCCATGCCCGCCGCCAGATCGCCCTCACGGTTCGGCAGCGTGCCGGGGTCGTGGGGGAAGATCTGCGGGCCATCCACATCGGCCAGGCGGTTGAGTTTCGGATCACCATTGGCCTGCAGGAAATCGTCGAAGGCCCAACCACTCAACTCCCACAGCTCGTCATGCAGGAACTCCGGCGTGACGATGCCGCGATTGAACACGGTTGGCGCACCAGGGCGATCACCCTCGCAGTTGGACACCAAGGGGAAGTCCACTTCCACCACCTCAGCGCCGGCCGCCTCCAGTGCCTGGCGCGCTGCTTCCCACAGAGCGATTACCGTCGGCCGGGTGTGAATGCGCTGGCCCGTCGGGCCGCCGATACCCGGGTTCTCGCTGGTGCCTGCCAGCTCGTCCTTGTTGATGAACATCTTCGGTACGCCAAGGCGCTTACCCTTCAGCGCATCGGCCTTGGCCGCCAGCGCCAGGTAGGACGCGGGGCGTACCTCGGAGGCTTTCGGGATCGGCACCCAGGGCTGCAAACGCCACAGGTCGCCGCGGCTGTCGGCATCGTCGGCTACCACCACATCGAGCACTTCCAGCAGGTCAGCCATGGTCCGGGCATAGGGCACCACCACGTCCATGGTCGGTGTCAGCGGCCAGTTACCGCGCACCGAGATCACCCCGCGCGACGGCGTGTAGGCGCACAGCCCGTTGTTCGAGGCCGGGCCACGCCCGCTGGACCAGGTTTCCTCGGCCAGGCCGAAGGCGGAGAAGCTGGCGGCAGTCGCCGTACCGGCACCGTTGGACGAGCCCGAGGCGAACGGCGCCGTCAGGTAATCGGCGTTATACGGGCTTTCGGCGCGGCCATAGACACCGCGCTGCATGCCGCCATTGGCCATCGGCGGCATGTTGGTCTTGCCCAGACAGATGGCGCCAGCGGCGCGCAGACGCTCGACGGTGAAGGCATCACGCTGCGCCACCAGGTCCTTGAACGCCGGACTGCCGGAGGCCGCCGTCAGGCCCTTGACCAGGTAGCTGTCCTTGGCGGTGTAGGGAATGCCATCGAGCGGGCTCAGCGTCTCGCCACGGGCGCGGCGTGTATCGGACGCCTCGGCCTCCTTCAGCGCATCAGGGTTGCGCACCACCACCGCGTTCAGCCGGGTCGGCGTATCCGGGCCGTCGTAGGCGTCGATACGCGCCAGATAGGCCTTGACCAGCTCGACCGCCGTGGTGCGGCCGGACTCCAGCGCCGCGCGCAGCTCGGCAATGGAAACTTCGGTAACCTCGATCATCGTGTCATCACTCGCGAATGGCGGGCCGCGTCTACGGCCACGGATACGAAAACAGCGCTTGCACGACCGACGCTCACGGGCAGATTCAGTCATGCAGATATGTGCCCGATGATACATCCCACCAGGCCTTCGCAGCAGCCCGCGCCAATGGCCAGGATGCGCGCCAGCCATTACATTCTCGCCACTGATTACGCAGCATTGAGCAGACCTGGCTTATGACCCGCGAAGAACGCATCCATCTGTGGTCGGCGCTGTCGGACGTATTCGTCGACACCGAAGTCGACTACGGATACATCGCCCGTCAGGTGGCAGGTTTCGGCCGTGCCACAGTAAAAGCTGCCTTCTATGAGGACGTCGCTCCTGCGTGCTACTCCAACATGCTCGCGCCCATCCCACCGGTCTGGACAGGCTTCGACAGCGCCTGGCTCAGCGAAACCATCGAGCAAACCCAGGCCGCGCGACGGAGCTCCATCCTGCGCCGCCTGCGCGACCGACTCTTCATCGCCTACCTGCGCCGTGCACTGAAAGCGGAATGGGCGAAGATCGAGCAGGAACTGGATCTCGAACCGTAGGAGCCCGCTTGCGGGCGATGCTTTTATCAGGATCGCCCGCAAGCGGGCTCCTACAGAGTCATCGCCCTGCTCTTAACTGGCGAGCATCACACCATCCCCTGCTATGTTCTTAGTCCCTGCACACGAAACAGGAGAACATCGCCATGCCCCACTTCACCGGCGGCTGCCTCTGCGGCCAGGTGCGTTTCGAAACCAGCGGCCAGCCTTATCGGGTCGGCGTCTGCCACTGCATGGACTGCCGCAAGCACCACGGCGCCCTCTTTCACACCTCGGCGATATTCCCGCAGGACGCGGTAAAGGTAGAGGGCGAAACCGGCCAGTACGCCGGCCGCCACTTCTGCCCGCGCTGCGGCTCGCCGGTGTTCGCACGCTCGGGGGATGAGGTCGAGGTCAATGTCGGCTCGCTGGACGAACCGAACCAGTTCACCCCCACCTACGAACTCTGGACCATCCGCCGAGAAGCCTGGCTACCACCCTTGCCCTTCGACCGCCACTACCCACGCGACCGCGACAGCAGCTCACGCCACGAGTAGAGCCACTCAAGCATCGACTTTGCGCCGGCTTACCCAGCCATGCATCAGCCCGGCCTGGAAGAACTGCACCGGCGCGTCGAACCCGGCGGCCTGGATGATGCCAGCCACCTGCTGCGCCGGTAGCACCGCCACATCACGGGCGTAGGCTGCGCGCGCACGCTCCAGCATCTGCGCATCGACCCCGGCCTCAGCCATAAGCGTCATCCAGCCAGGCAGCAATACCTCGTAGGCCGGTGACCGGATATCCGCCGCCAGGTCGACACTGGCCAGTAGCCCTCCGGGTTTCAGGCGCTGCGCAATCTGGCCGAAGAACGCGGTACGCACCGCGGGTTCGAGTAGGAACTGCGACACCAGAAAACAGGTAGCGCCGTCATAGACCGCCCCAGGCGCCAGCGTATCCAGATAGCCCTCGTGAAAGTCGCAGCGCTGGGCAAAGCCGCCGTGCTCCGCGCGCTGACGGCACAGCTCGAGCATCGCCCCGGACGGGTCGAGCGCGGTGAATCGCCAGCCCGGAAAGCGCTCGGCCAGGTGCGCGATTTCCGCCCCCGTGCCGGTGCCCACGCACAGTATCCGCGCGTCGGCCGGCAGGTCGATGAACAGCGCATCGAGCAGCAAATACAGCGCCTCACGAATCGGCGCCATCCCCGCCCATTGCTTGTCGTAGCCCGCCGCCTGTTGGTCGAACAGCGCCTTGATTTCCTCGTCACGCATGGCCATGCCTCCGTCGAATGATCGTCCTCACGCCTTCCAGTATCCCAGAGCTGTCAATCCCCCCGCCGCGCGGCTACAAGCCCAGTCCAACTTTGTCGGCACTTTGCCAGAGCATCGGGAGACTAACTGACATGTCCCTTCCCAGCGATCCCGATATGCAGAGCCCAACCTTCGAACAGAAAGCCTTCATCCTCCTGCTCGTTCTGGTGACCATCGCCTTCTTCTGGATACTGCTGCCGTTCTACGGCGCGGTGTTCTGGGCCATGGTCCTGGCCGTGGTGTTCGCACCGCTGCAGGAGCGCCTGCTGCGGCGCACTGGCGGCAGAGGCAACCTGACTGCCCTGCTGACGCTGATCATCTGCCTGTTGGTGGCGATTCTGCCGGTGATCTTCATCACCTCAGCCGTGGTGGCCGAAGGTACCGCCCTGTACCAGAAGCTCGAGTCGGGCGAGCTGGATACCGGCGCCTACGTCACCCGCTTCATCCAGATGCTACCGCCGTCGATACAGCAACAGCTCGACCGTGTCGGCATGAACAACCTCGAAGGCCTACGCGAACAGATCTCCAACGGCGCCATGGCCGGCAGCCAATACCTGGCCACCAAGGTATTCGCCATCGGCCAGGGCACCTTCGAGTTCTTCATCGGCTTTTTCGTGATGCTGTACCTGCTGTTCTTCCTGCTGCGCGACGGCAGGGATCTGGTGCATAGAATCCGCACCGCCATCCCGCTGGCCGACACCACCAAACGGCGTTTACAGATCAAGTTCACCCGCGTAGTGCGCGCCACGGTAAAAGGCAACGTGGTGGTCGCCGCCGTACAGGGCGCACTCGGTGGCTTCATCTTCTGGGCGCTGGGCATCTACAGCCCGTTGCTGTGGGGCGTGCTGATGGCATTTCTGTCACTGCTACCGGCTGCCGGCGCCGGCATCATCTGGGCGCCTGTGGCCATCTACCTGATGCTCAGCGGCAGCCTGGTGCAAGGCATCATCCTCACCGCCTTCGGCGTACTGGTGATCGGCCTGGTGGACAATATCCTGCGCCCGATTCTGGTCGGCAAGGACACCCGCATGCCCGACTACCTGATCCTCATCTCCACCCTCGGCGGCCTGGCCCTGCTGGGCCTCAACGGCTTCGTGATCGGCCCACTGGTGGCGGCGCTGTTCGTGGCCAGCTGGAATCTGTTCGGGGCGAAGAAGAAGGTCAGGTTGCCGGATTGAGCCAAGCGAGGAAAATGTCTGCCTGTGGCATGGCACGGCGGACAATTGGTCGCCTTTCGGTATGTCGGTGTATCTGGCTGAGCGCCTCCCAAACAACGCGCGCGTCGAGCGGATGGAGGGGGCTTTCCCACTACTCCTGCCTATATGCCGCAGCGCCGATGATTTGTGAGCGTCTCGCCAGCGAGTAATGTTGGGTGGCTTGGCGACTCAACTACTGCCCTCGCAAGCGATTTTTGACGCGCACCGAGACCGAGAGCAGCGAAGCCAAAGAGGACGCATCTGATATGGTTTTCCGCAGCTGATCTGAGCCTTTTTTGGATTGGATCAGTGCCCTTATAAAGAGGCTCCCGATGCGCTAGTCGAAAGTGCTCGATCGCTCACTATTTCAGGCTCTCTAAAGATCGGATGACATCGAGAGTCTTCAAGATCCCGCATGAATACTTGTTTCACGAGCGTTAACAGCAAGGCACTTTCCGAGTCGCAGCGTGACATCCTCGACATGATCGCAACCGACCGTCATCTGGACGAAATACTCTGCGCCATTTGTCAGATGTTGGACGCACAGTCCCCCGAAATTTTCAGTTCAATTCTGCTTGCTGATGCCGAAGGCAAACGTTTGCTTAACGGTGCGGCGCCCGGTTTGCCGATTGAATACAGCCAGGCGATTCATGGGATGGCCATTGGCCCACAGGAGGGAACCTGCGGTACCGCTGCGTTCCGGCGTGAGCTGGTGGTCACCGAAGACATCGCGCGTGACCCAAGCTGGGAGCGTTTCCGTAGTCTGGCCCTGGGGCATAACCTGCACTCCTGCTGGTCGATGCCCTTACTCTCCCATCAAGGACGCGTGTTAGGTACGTTTGCCTTTTACCAGAACCGCACCCATAAGCCGGACGAGGCGCAGATTCAACGACTGGGTTGCGCGGCCCAACTGGCTGCCATTGCGATCCGCCGTGAGTGTGACGGCCGAAGCCTGGAGGAAAGCGAACAACGTTTTCGTTCACTGTTCACCTACAACCCCAATCCGGTATTCGCCCTCGATCTGGCCGGCAGAATCCAGAATGCGAATCCCGCAAGTTTGAAGCTCAAGCCATACACCATTAGCGACTTGATCGGTCATCACTTTGTCAATCTGGTGATCGAGGAGGAGCAGCAACGGGTAGGTCGACATTTCTCTGCAGCCTGCACCGGAGAGCACCAACGTTTCGAAGCACGGTTTCGCGACGCGAGCGACATGTTGTTGACCATGGACATTTCCAACCTGCCGATCAGGGTCAATGGCGAGATCGTCGGGGTATTCGCAGTGGTCAGGGATATCAGCGAGCAAAAGCACTACGAGCGCGAGTTGAGCTTCAACGCCTGCCATGATCGCCTGACGGGTTTGCTTAACCGTGTAACTCTTGAAGATCGGCTTATTGAGTATTGTCACACCAGTCGCCGGCGCAAGCGTCGCCTGGCGGTAATGTGCATCGATCTGGATGGATTCAAATCCATCAACGATTCGCTTGGACACTATTTCGGCGATCAAGTGCTGATTGAGGTGGCGCAGCGTATGGCCCAGCACGTTCGTCCCGGCGATACCATCGTGCGCATGGGCGGCGACGAATTTATCGTTCTGCTGCCGAACCTGCTGCGTGATGACGACGTTGTATCGGTGGCCGAACGACTGATGGCGGGCATAGCCAGGCCCTACTGCATCCGGGGCATTGACCTGCACGTGAGCGCAAGTGTTGGCATCACCCTGAGCGATGGTTATACCGAGCCGCCGATGCAGCTCATTCAGCAGGCCGACATGGCCATGTACAAAGCTAAGCAGCAAGGGCGCAATAATTTCCAGTGGTACACCAGCGATCTTAATGAGCGCGTTTGTGAACACGCGAGACTACGCAACGACCTACAGAAGGCTATCGATACTGAATCGCTCAAGTTGCATTATCAGCCGCAGATAGAAACGCGTACGGGGCGAGTGTCCGGGATCGAAGCGCTGTTGCGCTGGGAGCATCCGCAAAGAGGATTTATCTCACCAGCGGTATTTGTGCCAGTGGCAGAGGACAGTGGCCAGATCATCCCGCTGAGCCTTTGGGTACTCGATACGGCTTGCGCTCAACTGCGCCAGTTAGGCGAACAAGGCATCACTGGCATCTCGATGGCTGTGAACATTTCGCCAATCCATTTCCAGCGTGGTCATTTCGTTCAATTTGTCCAAACCATCCTGGAGAAGCACGGACTCTGTGGTGAGCAGTTGGAACTGGAGATCACCGAATCGCTTTTGCTGCATAACGCTGAACAAGCGATCGACACATTGCACCGGCTCAAGGCTTTGGGAGTGCGCATTGCTCTCGATGATTTCGGCACTGGATTTTCCAGTCTCAGCTATCTCAAACGCTTGCCGATAGACAAGATCAAGATCGACCGCTCGTTTATCCAGGAGCTCGGCACGGATTGCCACGATGCCGCAATCATTCAGGGCATTATCGCTATGGCCCACCACCTGAGCCTGACAGTGGTCGCTGAAGGTGTTGAAACCGAATCTCAGGCGGCTTTTTTAAAGGGCAGCAGGTGCGATGTGTTGCAGGGGTATTACTTTGCCAAACCGATGAAGTACGAAGCACTCGAGGTTTTCTTGAGGGGGGTAAAAGGATAGGCCCTCTTTGAAGGCAGGCCCCTCGCTGTGCTGCAGCCGCGAACTGTCAGCGAGTCTGCCGGAGTGGTCATACCGATAATTTACGGACCCGCTTTAGACCCGTAATCCGCCGCGGCCCAATTCAGCAAGGAAGCATGAACAACAATACACAGTTCCTCATTTCTATCCCATTTCAAACCGCCTGGCGTCCTGCTGATCGCGGTCTGATGACGGCCTGCTCCAACTATCAGGACAAGGATTACCAGGGGAACTGGGCGCCGGAGACGATGACGCCTTATGACCTGCCCAACAACACCCCCGACGCACCCGTTGTGTACTTCGCAACCACGCGATACCGCGCGCTGGGCGTGCCTTTTCACCGTCTGCTGCTGGCCACGCTTGTAGATGGCCAGCAACTGCCGGGTGCCGCTCAATCCTCGATGTTTCCGGCAAGCAGGCTCTACGGCTGACGCCAGGCAAACACTCCCTGAGCTGGTACTGGGTATCCATAAATGCACTGGGTACGGGCGGAGCAAAGTGTGGCTTTAGTGCGAAGAATGTCGAGTTCCGCTCGGGACAGCGCTACGTGGTGGACTTTTCTACTGGCGAAGATATCAGCGGGCCGCCGGGACGTGAGGTCTCGACCATTACCATCAAATCGGAGATTCGCGATTTGAACACGCATGAAGTGATCTATCCATTACCAACCGCCGCGAATCCATAAAACCCGTAGAGGTGGCAGTCCGGTCCGGGACACAGTCATTAGAGTGGATAAACAAATTCCCATTGGCTGGCCCTGGTACCCCGGAGACGGCACCGACGACATTCGTGCGAGGCCTCTACGCCAGCCGCAAGGCCAGCGCCAACGAGATGGACAGCAGCGCGACCAGATTGCCCAGGATCACGATCGACGCGACCTTCTCCGGCTCCTGGGCATAGCGCTCGGCGAACATGAAGTTGAGCACCGCCGGCGGCAGCGCGCCGAAGATCAGCAGGATGTCCGTCTCGCGATCCGACAGGCCAAACGCCAGGCAAAACAGGTAGGCGATCAGCATGCCGGTCAGCGGTGTCGCCACAGCACCGACCGTGCCGATGCGCCACTGCGCGAAGGGCGCAGTGTTCAGGCGCACGCCAAGGGAAAACAGCATCAGGCCCGTGGATACGTCGGCAATGATCTTGATCGCGGAGAGAAAAGGCGGCCACATCGCGATGCCCGACATACTCACCAGCACGCCGGCAACTCCGGCGATGATCACCGGCTCACGGAGCAGCCCCCACACCCTGGCGTTGCGCCCAAGCCACCAGGTGGCAATGGCGAAATGCAGGACGTTCTCTACCAGAAACAGCACCACCGCCGCCGGCAGCACCTGCTCGCCGAAGGCGAACAGCAACAGCGGCAATCCCATGTTGCCGGCGTTCTTGAACATCATCGGTGGCAGTAGGGTTTTCGGTGCATAGCCCAGCCGGCGGGCAATGGGCCAGCCGAGCAGGCCGGAGCCAAGCACGATGACCAGGCCACCGAGAGCGATCATCTGCACTTCGGCCAGATCGACGCTCTTGCCCGCCAGCGCCGAAAAGATCAGCGCGGGCACGAAGATGCCCATGTTGACCTGGTTGGTGGCGATCATGTCCGGGCGATGCTTGCGACCATACAGGTAGCCAACCGCGATGACCGTGAACACGGGGAAAACGATGCTCACGATCTGCACGAGCATGGGGCAACCTTAGCCGCTGGCGAGTAGAGGGTGCTAGGCGACTCAGCCTTGCGTCGGTGTACCGTTGAGGGCGTAGTAGCTGCGGATCACCTGGCTGTCGTCAGCCCGCCCCTCGCCGCGCCCGGAGGTAGCGAGGAACAGTTGGTGCGCCACCGCGGCAATCGGCAACGCAGCCTGCGCGTCGCGCCCGGCTTCGAGGACGATGCCCAGATCCTTGACGAAGATGTCCACCGCGCTGCTGACCTCGGGTTCGGCCTGCAGCATGCGCGGGCCGCGATCCTTGAGCATCCAACTCGATGCCGCCGAACCACCCATGATTTCCAGCAGTACCGGCAGATCGACACCGACCTTGGCGGCGAGCGCAAAGGCTTCGGCGACCACGGCAATGTGCACACCACACAGCAACTGGTTGACGGCCTTGACCGTTGCGCCCTGCCCGGCTCGCTCGCCGACATGGAAGATGCGCAGGCCAATGCCCTCGAACACCGGCTGTACCGCTTCGAAGGTGGTGCGCTCACAGGCCGCCATGATGGTCAGCGAACCGGCGATGGCGCCCGCAGTGCCGCCCGACACCGGCGCATCGACGAAGCGGCGCCCTGCTGCGCTCACCCGCGCGGCAATGCGCTCGACGGCAGCGGGTGGACAGGTCGCCATCAGACAGACGATGCCATGATCGGCCAATGTCTCCAGTGCGCCATTGTCGAACAGCACCTGCTCGGCCTGGGCGGCATTGACCACCATCAGGATCAGCACATCGGCACCGCTGGCGGCAGAGGCAGCGTCGGCTGCCGCCTCCCCGCCCGCCTCAGCGAGTGTGGCGAGCGCCGCAGAATTGAGATCGATACCACGCACAACGTGGCCCGCGGCGAGCAGGTTCTTGGCCATGGGCAGGCCCATCGAGCCAAGCCCGGCAAATGCAATCGTAGTCATGGGAATTCCTTGCATGGCGCAGCCCTAGCATGCGCCGGGGCTGCGCTGATCAGTACAGGGTGAAAGCCGGAATGAAGGAGACCAGGCCGAGTACGATGATCGCCACTAGGTAGAACGGCCAAAGCTCGCGCACCACTGCCCCGACCTTCTCGCGCGAAATCGCCGAGGCGATGAACAGCGTCGTGCCCACCGGCGGTGTAAACAGGCCGATACTCAGGTTGACCACCATCATGATGCCGAGCTGGGTCAGGTCGAGACCAATGGCGTTGCCGATGGCGACGAAGGTCGGCCCCAGCAGCAGGATCGCCGCCGGCAGGTCGAGGAACATGCCGACCACAACCATGATCAGGTTGAGCATGAGGATGACCATCCACGGCGAACTCAGGGTTTGTGCGGTCCATTCGGCCACGGCGGTCGGCACCGACTCGACGGTCAGCACATAGCCCACCAGGTTCGAGGCGGCGATCACCAGCATCACCACACCGGTGGTGATCGCGGTGTGCACCAGCGCGTCGTAGAGGCGGCGCAGGGTCAGGTCGCGATAGACCAGCATGCTCACCATCAAACCGTAGAATACCGCCAGTACGCTGACCTCGGTCGGTGTGGCGATGCCAGCGCGCAGCAGGATCACGATGAAGGCTGGCATGGCCAGTGCCGGCGTTGCCGCAATGGTCACACGCAGCACACCTTTCAAGGTGACCTCACTGGCTAACCGCTTGAAGCCACGCAGACGGCCTGACAGGTAGCAGGTCAGCATGAAGCCGACGCACAGCAACAGCCCCGGCACCAGGCCGGCGAGAAACAGCGCGGCAATCGACTGGTTGGACACGGCAGCGTAGAGAATCAGCGGAATCGACGGCGGAATCAGCCCGGCGATGGTTGCTGACGACGCGGTTGCGGCGGCGGCAAAGGCGCCCGGATAGCCCTCGCGCTTCTGCCAGGGAATCAGCATCGAGCCAAGCGCCGAGGCCTCCGCCACGGCCGAGCCGGACACCCCGCCGAATACGGTCGAGCCGACCACCGTGACCTGGCCGAGCCCGCCATGGAAGCGACCGACCAGCATGGTGGCGAAGTCGATCAGCCGCTTGCCCAGCGTGCCGCCCATCATCAAGCTGCCCGAGAGCATGAAGAACGGAATCGCCAGCAGCGGGAAACTCTGCGTGGGCTGAAAGATCTTCACGATCGCCGCCACGCTGGGAATGCCGCCGACGGTGACAGCCGCAATACCCGAGCTGATCAGCAGCGCGTAGCCGACCGGCAACGCCAGCGCCAGCAGCACGGCGAAGACCAGAAGCATCATGAGCGTCATACGTCGTCCTCGATTTGATGTGCGCGAACAGCCAGGGGATCGCCGGCATACAGCAGGTGAACCAGCGTGGTGAGTGCGGTGAAGGCAAGGCCGACGAAGCCAGCGATCATGGCCAGATACGCCCACTTGGCCGAGATTCCGGTGACCGGATAGATCTCGCCACCGGTGATCTCGATCACATCGAGCCCCACCCAGGCCAGGTAGAAAAAAGTGGCGCAGATCAACGCCTGATGGCCGATCAGCAGCACCCGATTGCCACCTCGACCAATCCAGCCCTGGATGGCAGTGACAGCGATGTGCTGACCGCGTTGGGCAGCTAGCACGATGCCGCCCATCACCAGCCAGGGGAACAGGATATTGGGCATCTCGGTGGGCCAGCCCATGCCCTGATTGGTCAAGTAGCGAACCACTACCTCGGCCATCAGGGCCACGAACATGACCACCAGCGCAGTGATCACGGCGACCACGCTGAGCGCCACTATCGCGTTGTCCACCCACCTCGCCATCTGCGCCAGAGCGCCGGACTGCAACGAGTCGTTGCTGGAGGTTTGGACGGCCATCATTGCTTACCTGCTTCCGAAACGATCAGTTCCACCAGCTCGGGATATTGCTTCGACCACTTGTCGTAGACCGACTTGGTCTTGGCAGCGAATGTGGCCTGGTCGATTTCGTTGATCGCGACTCCAGCTTCGGTGAGCTTGGTGCGCAACTCGATATCGGCAGCCAGGGACATCTCGCGGTTGAGCTTGCCGGCTTCGATCGCGGCGTCCTTGATCGCCGCCTGATCAGCCTTGGACAGACCGGCCCAGATCATCTTGCTGGCCAGCAGCGGCGTGGTCTCGTACTTGTGCCCGGTCAGCGAAATGTACTTCTGTACCTCGTAGAGTTTCGAGGAATAGACGTTCATCAGCGGGTTTTCCTGACCGTCGAACACGCCCTGCTGCAGGGCGATGTACAGCTCGGAGAAAGCCAGCGGACCGGGGTTGGCGCCAAGCGCCTTGAAGATGTCCAGGGTCATGGCATCGGGCGGCGTACGCACCTTGATACCCTGCAGGTCTTCGGGCTTCACGATCGGACGCTTGTTGTTGCTGGTGTGACGAATGCCGTTGTCCCACAGCGCCAGCACCACCAGCCCCTTCTTGTTGGCTGCCTCGTCGAGCTTGGCGCCGACCGGGCCATCGACCACCTTGTAGGCATGTTCGAGATCACGGAACAGGAACGGCAGACCGACCAGGTTGAACTCCGGCACCACGCCAGCAGTGCTGCCCTGGGAGTTGGTGCTGAAAGCAAGGGTGCCCAGGCGCATGTTGGTCAGCGATTCGACGTCATCGCCGAACTGCGCGCTGCCGCCCACCTCGACCTTGACCCGACCTTCGGTCTTCTGCTCGACCAACTCGGCGAACTTCAGAGATGCCACCGCCTTCGGATTGCCCGGCGCGGCGTTATGGGAGAGGCGCAGCACCTGCTGTGCCCAACTGGTGGAGGCAGTAGCCAATGCAAAGGTTGCGGCCACAGCAATCAGTGTCTTTTTCATGAGCTTTACCTTGCGTTTCTTATTGATATTGTCTGCATGTCTTGCTTATTGCAGGTCGTCCGTGCGGACCTTATGGCAGCGCCCGCACGTGGCCAACCCGGTGCTGCTCAACCGTGGATGAGCATGCCTCCGTTGACGTCGATCACCGCACCGGTGATGTAGGCCGACAGGTTCGAGGCCAGGAACAGGTAGGCACCGGCCACTTCCTCGGCGTTGCCCAGGCGATTGAGCGGGATACTGGCGGCAATCTCGGTCTTCTGCTGGTCGCTGAGTTTGCCGGAACTAATGTCGGTCTGGATCAGGCCTGGGGTGACGCAATTGACGCGGATGTTGCTCGGCCCAAATTCACGCGCCATGGCCTTGGCCAGCCCCAGCACACCGGCCTTCGCCGCCGAGTAGTGCGGGCCGCCGAGGATGCCGCCACCACGCTGGGCCGACACCGACGACATGCAGGCGATGGAGCCGCTGCCCTGCGCCTGCATGTGCGGAATGACGGCCTGGGACAGGTACAACACGCCACGCAGGTTGACGTCGAGAATGCGATCCCAGCTTGCCGGATCGATTTCCAGGGTCTTCACCGGCTGGGTAATGCCGGCGTTGTTGATAAGCACGTCGATGCGGCCGAAGTCGGCGATGGCACGCTCGGTGGCCTGCAGGCAGGCGTCCTTGTCCGCCACGTTGCAGGCATAGCCGCGATGCTGCGGGCCGATGGCAGTTGCCGCTTCAATGGCAGCACCCTCGTCGAGATCGAGAATGGCCACCGTGGCGCCATGGCTGGCGAACAGGCGAGCGGTAGCCAGGCCGATGCCCCGCGCCGAGGCCGCGCCCGAAATCATGGCAACCTTGCCGTCGAGAAGAAGAGCGTTGTTCATGTAGAAGATCCTCGCATTAGCGCCGGCACCCGGCGCTTGGAAATGTGGTTTGGCGTGGGGGCTGCGTTCAGCCGAGCCAACCTTTGATAGTGGCCGACATCGCTTCGATGGAAATCCCGTAGCGGTCATGCAGAGTCGGTAACGCGCCGGCATCGAGGAAGGCATCGGGCAGCGCAATCTGGCGGAACTGCGGCATCACACCGGCAGTTAGCAGCGCCGTCGCAACGGCTTCGCCAAGCCCACCAACCGTGCTGTGGTTTTCCGCCACCACGACCAGGCGACCAGAGCGGCCTGCCTCGCGCAGGATGGTCGCCACATCGAGCGGCTTGATGGTCGGTACGTGCAACACGCCGACATCGACCTTGTCCGCCTCGAGCGCCTTGGCCACTTCCAGTGCGCGCATGGTCAGAATGCCGGACGAGATCACCAGCACGTCGCGGCCATCGCGCAGCATCTTGGCCTTGCCCAGTTCGAAGCTGTAGCCGTACTCGTCGAGCACCAGCGGCACGTTGCCGCGCAGCAGGCGCATGTATACCGGGCCGTTGTGCGCGGCGATCTGCGGCACGGCCTGCTCCGTATCGAGCGCATCACAGGGGTCGACTATGGTCATGCCGGGGATGCCACGCATCAGCGCGATGTCCTCGGTGGCCTGGTGGCTGGGGCCGTAGCCGGTGGTGAGACCAGGCAGCGCGCAGCACAGCTTGACGTTGAGGTTTTCCTCGGCGATTACCTGGTGCACGAAGTCGAAGGCACGCCGCGTAGCGAACACCGCGTAGGTGGTGGCGAAAGGAACGAAGCCTTCCTTGGCCATGCCGCCGGCAGCAGCCATCAGCAGTTGCTCGGCCATGCCCATCTGGAAGAAGCGATCCGGGTAGGCCTGCCCGAACAGATGCAGGTCGGTGTACTTAGCCAGGTCGGCGGTAAGACCGACGATCTCCGTGCGGTTGGCGGCCAGTTCGACCAGGGCCTTGCCGAATGGGGCCGACTGTACGCGCTGCCCTTCGGATGCAATCGAGGCGATCATCGCTGAGGTGGTCAGGCGTGGTTTCTTGGCGGTGGTGCTCATCGGGCAGCTCCCTGGGCTTGGTCGAGAATATCGAGGGCCTGCTGCCACTCGGCCTGGTCGACGCGAATGAAGTGGTTCTTCTCGCGGGTTTCGAGGAATGGCACGCCCTTGCCCATCAGGGTGTCGCAGAGGATCACGCGCGGCTTGGCGTCGGTGAGATTGCGCGCGGTGTCGAAAGCCTCGATGACCGCGGCGAGATCGTTGCCGTCGACACGCTGAACATGCCAGCCGAACGCGGCCCACTTGTCGGCGAGCGGCTCGAAGCCCAGCACCTTGGTCGAAGGGCCATCGGCTTGCTGGTTATTGATGTCCACCAGGCAAATCAGATTGCCCAGGCCATGGTGAGCCGCGCTCATGGCTGCTTCCCAGGTCGAGCCTTCGTCCAGTTCGCCATCGGACATCGAGTTATAGACGAAAGCCGGGTTGCCCTTCAGACGCAGACCGAGCGCCATGCCCACTGCAATCGGCAGGCCCTGGCCGAGCGAGCCACCCGACATTTCCATGCCCGGGGTATAGGTCGCCATGCCGGACATGGGCAGGCGGCTGTCATCGCTGCCGTAGGTTTCCAGTTCGTCCTCGGGAATGATCTTCGCCACGATCAACGCCGCGTAGAACGCGATGGCGTAATGGCCGTGGGACAGCAGAAAGCGGTCGCGGCCCTCCCAACTTGGGTCATCTGGACGCAGGTTCAGCGCATGGCAATAGGCGGTCGCCAGCACGTCGGCGTAACCCAGCGCCTGACCGACGTAGCCTTGGCCTTGGACCTCGCCCATCTGCAGCGCGAAGCGGCGGATGCGATAGGCGCCTTCGGCAACCTTGGCGTGGACGGAAGAATTATTGTTCTGCACGCGGTTCTCCTTGCTATGGCCCGACACTGGATGCTGCCGGAGCCTCATATGTCTCGATTGGAGAGAGCCTCTCCAGGCTTGCCAAGGGCGCTGAATCAGCACGCTTGGCGAGTGAGACAAAGCGTATTCGCTTGATTTTTTGACCTCAAACGAATAGTTAAGGCAGATAGGTGAACTGAGTTCATGTGAAAACGCCATGCAAAACCGGGTTTCCCTCAAGGCCATTCAGGCATTCGAAGCAGCGGCGAGACTGTCGTCCTTCGCACTCGCAGCCGAGGAACTGTTCGTTACCCCCTCGGCCGTCAGCCACCAGATCAAGCTGCTCGAAGAGCAATTTGGTGTTCGCCTGTTCCATCGCGTTCACCGCGCAGTGGTACTGACCGATGCTGGCCGTGTGTATGCGGAAGAGGTCTCGGCGGCCTTTGCCAAGATCGACATCGCCACCCGTGAGCTGGGGCGCACCGCAAAAAGCGACATCCTCACCGTGCACTCCACACCCAGTTTCGCCACGCAGTGGCTGATGCCGCGCCTGGCCCGTTTCAGCGCGTTGGAGCCGGACATCGACGTGCGGCTGAATTCTTCGTATCCGGCACCTGCCGACCTGCTGACCCAGGGCGTGGACATCGATATCCGCTATGGCATGAAACGGCTGCAACCCGCTGGCACCATGGTGCTGCCCTTCCCCGCAGAAACCATCGTGCCGCTCTGTGCGCCATCGCTTGCGCATGGGGAACACGCAATCCGTGCACCTGAGGATCTGTGTCACCACACCTTGATTCACAGCGAGGTGTGCCTGGTCAGTTGGCGCGACTGGATGCGCCAGCACCGCAAAGTGCCGCTGGATATATCACGCGGGCCACGCTTCGATCGCTCGTTCATGGCCATCAGTGCAGCCGTGGATGGTTTGGGGATTTGCCTCGAAAGCCTGCTGCTCGCGCAACGCGAGCTGGCCAGTGGGCAACTGGTGGCACCGCTTGGCCTGGGAGGACCAAGGGTGCAGGGCTACACCTTCAACCTGCTGCGCTCACGTGCGGAGCTACCGAAGATACGCAGCTTTCAGGACTGGCTGTTTGGCGAGCTTGAGGGCCGGCCCTGAGAAGCAGCGCAAATGCCCGTCGGTTTTGCATAGCAGGCATTGGCAGTGACACGCCTCTTTAGCTGGTGTTTGAGCCAGCCTGCCGTCAATGATGCTCGATGCGATTTCGCCCGCCGCGCTTGGCGCAGTACAGGGCGATATCGCTGCGCGACAGGGCGGCCTCGACGCTGGCATCACTGGCATTGAGCGATGAGATGCCGACGCTGACAGCGAGGAAGATCGGCTCCCCGGCATGCAGGATCGGCGCCCTGGCCAGTTCGCTCTGGATGCGCGTGGCGAAGTGCATGGCCTTGTCCAGACTCGCATCGCTGAGCACCACAGCGAACTCTTCGCCACCCAGTCGCCCGGCGGTGTCGGTCTTGCGCAGCTGGCCGCTTAGAATTCCCGCGAAATGGCGCAGCGCCTGGTCGCCGACATCGTGGCCCCAGCGGTCATTGATGGTCTTGAAGTAGTCCAGGTCGAACATCAGGATCGCCGCACTCTGTTCAGGGCTGCGTTGCAGGCGCGCCAGCTCTGCCTCGAGCTGACACATGAAGTGCCTGCGGTTGGCGAGCTGGGTGAGGAAGTCGGTGGTGGCGAAGGCCTGCAGCTCGGCCTCGATCTGCTTGCGTTCGGTCACATCAGTCATGAAGCCATGCCAGATCACGCTGCCGTCTGCTTCGCGGCGCGGGCAGGCTTCACCCTGGCACCAGGCGACTTCACGCCCCGGCACCTGCACGCGAAACTCCAGATACCAGTCCGTCAACTCCTCGGCCGATAGCTGCAGGGAATCGATGAAGACCATGCGGTCATCCGGGTGAACGATGGCGGTCAGCGCCTCAGCGTCCTGCATCAGTTGCATGGCGCTGAGGCCACAGATGGCTTGCGCGCCGGCGCTGGCGTAGGTAACGGCGTACTTGCCATCGCTCTGCCGGCGGACCTGGAAGACCATGCCGGGGATTTCATTGGTCAGGTCGGTCATCAGGGTGGCGGTCTGCTGTACCTGCTCGGACAGGCGGCGCATGGCAGTGATGTCGGTGGTGGTGCCGATCATTCGCAGCGGTTTGCCATGCTTGTCGCGCTCGACCACCTTGCCGCGGCTGCACACCCATTTGTACTGGCCGTTGCGGCAACGCAGACGGTGCTCCACCTCATAGGCATCGGTACGCTGATCCAGGTGTGCCTGGATGGTCGCGCGCACGTAGTCGAGATCGGCTGGATGTACGCGGGTATAGCTCTCTTCGATGCGATTGCCGATTTCGTGGTCGGCATAGCCGAGCAGCGCCTTCCAACTGCTGGAGTAGTAAATCTCGCCGCTGCTGATGTCACGGTCCCAGATACCGGTGCCACTACCGGCGATGGCCAGCGCCATGCGTCGTTCACTATCGCGCAGGGCGGCGATCTCATGACGCTGCAGGGCTTCGTCGGTCTCGCGTGCCAGTAGATCGAGGGCCAGGGCGGCGAAATCCAGCAGAGCTTCGCGCTGTTTGGCGTCGAGTGTATGTGGCCGGTCGAAATGCAGGTACAGCGTGCCGAGCCGGGCGCCTGTTTGCGCCTGTAGTGGCCAGACGAGCGTGGTGGGCGTGGTTTCGCTGATGCCGATGATCTTCGCCACATCGCTCAGGCCAGGGCTGGCCCAAATATGGCGCGCAAAGCCGGCACCGGAAACCAGCACGGCGGCCGAGTCGAAATACCGGCCAAGCAGGCGCACTAAGCCATCGAGCCGCTCATCATTGGCACTGCTGGGCGCATTGACCGAACACAGGGGCTGCATAGTGATTCTGTTTGGATAGAAACGCGGAAGACGCCTGATATTGATACGCCATTAGCTGGCCGGCGTCTAATCGTTCGTGCAGGTCAGGCCACTGTGCATCGGCCGTTGCGCCGACTGCTCAATCTGAGACGGCTCTAGCCAGAGCCTTTGCGGCCCCTGTGGCTTGATTTCGAACTGGTCGAGCGCACCAGAATTGTTATGATATAACGTCTGAACTGAAGATAATTCGTCCGACCGGACAACCCGCTGCCGCCAGGAGACTCGCCAGCCCGCGCAGCAAACCAGCGCAACACCCTCCCCTCACTTAGAAAACGCAACGCTAGGAATACCCATGAAAGCCACTTCGGCCTCCCTCGCCGTCATGACCGCCCTGGTCACGACTCAGATTCACGCTGCCTCATCCGGCAACTCCACCGTTTCGCTCGGCTCGGTCTACGTCACCCCCGAGGCCAGCGGCACGCTGCGCACCGATAGCATCCTGAGCTCGGTCGACATCATGGGCAGTGACAAGATCGAGGATAAGAACGTGATGAACAGCTGGGAGCTGGTAGGCCAGATGCCCGGCATCCAGCTGACCGAGACGCGCATGGGCGCCGAATCCGGCAAGGTGACCTTCCGCGCCTTCAACGGCGAGGGCTACATCAATGGCATCAAGACGCTGATCGACGGCGTGCCGAGCAACGTCAACAGCGGCAACCAACGCTTCATCGACATGATCTTCCCGCTGGACATCGACTACATCGAGGTGGTGCGCGGCACCAATGACCCGCGCTACGGCCTGCACAACATCGGCGGCAACATCAATTTCGCCACCCGTCAGGGCGGCAACTACACCGACGGCCGCCTGACCTACGGCAGCTTCAACACCCGCGAATTCCAGCTGGCCGTCGGCCACGAGGAAGGCAACTTCGCGCAGAACTACTTTCTGGCCAAGCAGGATTCCGACGGTTTCCGCGACCACAGCAACTCCAACAAATATTCCCTGGGCGGCAAATGGTTCGTCACCGATGACGAGCAGACCATGAAGCTCGGCGTGATCGCCCGCCTCTACCACCACCAGGCAGAGGAGCCGGGTTTTCTCACCGCGCAAGAGCTGGCCGCGAGCCGCTCGCAGTCGCCGGAGAAGAATGCCAACGATGGCGACGACCGCGACATGAAGCACCTCAGCGCGCATGCCGACTTCCAGCTCAGCGACGACCTGAGCCTGAGCAACAAGCTGTACTACAACAGCTACGACGATGACCGCACCGTGACTTTCACCAGCTATCCGGTCGGCAATGCCCCGCGTCAGCGCCGCCAGTGGGAAGAGCGCCAGACTGGCGTGCTGAGCAACCTGACCTGGCGCGCCCACGAGATGCTGACCCTCGACGGCGGCATCAACTACGAGCAGCAGAACAACGAATACCGCCGCTACCGCTACAACTTCGGCATTCCCACCGATTTCGACGCGCCGCCGGCCCGCACGCAAAACGACCACAGCTACACGCTGTACAACACCGGCGCCTATGCCCAGGCGATCATCCAGCCCATCGAGCAGCTCAAGATCATCCCGGCGTACCGCGTCGACAAGTTCTCCGGTAATACCGAGCTGATGAACGGCGAGAAGGCCGAGCTGCAGGACTACGGCTGGATCGAACAGCCCAAGCTCAGCGTGGTGTACAGCATCACCCCGGACATCAACGTCTACGCCAACTGGGGGCGCACCTTCCAGATCCTCACCGGGTCCACCGCACCGGCCTACATGACCGCCGGCCAGGCTTCGTACAAACCGTCGATCAACACCGGCAAGGAAGTGGGGGTGAAGTTCAAACCCTTCGCCGGCTCGGAAGCGCGCATCGCCGTGTGGCAACAGGAAGCTACCGATGAAGTGGCCAACATGCCGAGCACCGGCACCACCGTCGGCCTGGGTGAAACCAAGCGTCGCGGCATCGACATGCAGCTCACCGCACAGCTGAACGATCAGTGGACGGTGTGGGGCTCGCACGCCATCCAGGAAGCCAAGGTGGTCAGCGCGTTCACCGCTGGTGGGCAGTCGCTGGCGGGCAAGGAGGTGTTCTCCACGCCGCGCTACATCAGCAATGCCGGGGTCGATTACCAGTTCAACGACGCCTGGCGCTTCGGCCTGTCGGCCCGCGCCCAGGGCGACTACTACATCGACGAGCTGAACCAGCAAGGCAAGTACGGCGGCTTCGCGGTGCTCGATGCCAACGTGCGCTATCAGGTATCGGCCACCACCAGCCTCGACCTGCAGATGAAGAACCTGACCGACCGCGACTACGAGTACGTATGGTTCGACAACTTCTTCTGGGCCGCTGGCGACGAACAACCGATGTTCTCCCCTGCCCCAGGTCGCTCGGCCTATCTGTCGGTGAACATGAAGCTGTAACGCCGGAGCCACTCGGAAAGACTCCGCAACTCGACCTGTAGGAGCCGGCTTGCCGGCGATCGCGTCAGCCAACCATCGCCCGCAATCGGGCTCCTACAGCGCACGACATCGTGCCAATGCCGAGCGAACGTAGGGTGCGCCGTGCGCACTGGATATTTTCGAGGTGCCAGTTGGTGCGCACGGCGCACCCTACGTCAAAGGCTCTCAGAGGTACTTCAACCAGCGAATGTCGCGGCGCCGCGCCTTGAGCAGAGCGAACCACTGCGTGGGCGCAAACAGCAGCAGCGCCAGCAGCACGGTCGCAGCCCAGATCCAGCCCATCGAGTCGAAGCCGAAGTAATGCCCCTGGTTCGCGCCCCAGATGGCGAAGGCGGCGATGTAGAGCAGCTTCAGCACGTACAGGTGCAGCAGGTAGAAGAACATCGGCGCGCTGCCGAACACAGCCAGCGTGCGCACCATGCGCCCATCGTTGCGGCGCTCGAAGTAGGCCAGCAGCAACAGGCCGACGCCCAGCGTCAGCGCCAGGAACAACAGCGACGGCGGGTATTTGGTGATGTTGAACAGGCCCATCAGCGTTTGCAGTGCGGTTTCTTCCACGGCCCAGGGTTTCTCGCCATAGCCGTTGAGCAGGCGCAGCATCACGAACAGCGCCAGCGCAGCGAAACCGGCGCGACGCAACCATTGCAGACGCTGCTCGGGCGCGCTGGACCAGCGGAACCACGGGCCGATCACATAGCCTAGGGCAATCACTCCGATCCACGGCAGCACCGGGTACGACGTGCGCAGGCGCAGCGTGTCGGAAAACCCGATCCAGCCGCGGTCATGCAGGATCGCCCAGGGAATGTGCAGCGCCGACTCCGGGCCAAAGTGCAACCCATCGAGCAGGTTGTGCCCCGCCACCAGCGCCAGGCCCAGCACGGCCAGCAGCGTTCGCGGCAGCCACAGCAGCACGGAGAGCGTCAGCATGCTCAGGCCGATGGCCCAGATCACCTGCAGGTAGATCACCGTGGGCGGGAACTGGAAGGTCCAGGCGAAGTTGACCAGGGTGAACTCCAGCACCACCAGAAACAGCCCGCGCTTGAACAGGAAGGCGCTGGTCGCCGTCCGGCTCATCTGCTTCTCGCCATAGAGAAACGCCGAAAGCCCGGTGAGCAGGATGAACACCGGCGCGCACAGGTGCGCCAGGGTACGGCTGAAGAACAGCGCAGGCTCAGTAGCGGTCACGTCCATCGGGTCGCCGACCTGCTGGTGCAGGTAGAAGGTTTCGCGAACGTGATCGAGCAACATGAAGAGGATGACCAAACCGCGCAGGGCGTCGATCGAGAGCAGACGATTGGAGGACATGGAAGGCTTCGAATGGGGCTTGAAGAGAACGTAATACTATAACCAGATTCTGCCGAGCCGATGCCATCCCCCTTCGGCGCAGAGCCTTCAGCGCGAGAAGCGTCTTCGATAATCCCGCGGCGAAATCGCTAAATGACGTTGGAATGTCGCACGCATTCGCTCTTCGTCACCGAAGCCGCATTGCCTGGCGATAACATCGATATTGCGGGTGGAGTCCTCCAGCAACCTGCGCGCGGCTTCGAGGCGGAAAATTTCCACTGCCTTGGCCGGCGTGCGCCCGGTCTTCTGTTTGTACAGGCGGGAGAAATGCCGCGGGCTCATGTGGCAGCGCTCGGCCATGGTCTCGACATTCAGCTCCGGGCTGCTCAGGTGATCGCCCAACCAGCGGTGCAGCTCATCGAAGGTCGAGGTGTCCTTGGCCTGTGCCTGCAACAGCTCGCTGAACTGCGCCTGCCCGCCAGGACGCTTGAGAAAGACCACCAGCTCACGCGCCACCTGCATGGCCACCTCTCGCCCGCAATCGGCCTCGACCAGTGCCAAGGCGAGGTCGATACCGGCACTGACACCCGCAGAGGTCCACACTGCGCCCTGCTCGATAAAGATGGCGTCGTTGTCCACTTCGATGGCCGGGAAACGCGCCTTGAGCATGTCGCACATCGCCCAATGCGTCGCCGCGCGCTTACCCTCGAGCAAACCCGCATGAGCCAGCAGAAAGGTGCCACTGCATACGGAGGCCGTGCGCCGCACTCGACGTGCGTTGCTGGCGATCCAGGCGATCAGTTCGGCCGATTCGGCCACCGCCCGCTCGATTTCCGGCGCGCCCGGCACGATCAGCGTATCGACCTGCGCCAGTTGTACCTCTGCCAGCGGCTGGGTATCCACCACCAGGCCTTCGGCAGTGCCCACCAAACCGCCCGCAAGGCTGACAGTGAGGCGCTCGTAACCCGGCAAACCGCGTTCGTGCATGGCCTTGGTGGCCGCCCAGAACACCGTCTGCGCGCCGGTAAGATCGAGCAGACCCACTTGCGGGTAGGCGAGGAAGAGAACGGTACGCGGGCGAGTTGGCATGATTTCGGGGGTATATGTCGTATCTGCCGAAATGCTCCTCTCCTAGCATGGCTCCGTCAAACGAAACGAGCCAAAGCCAGGAGTACCAGATGAAACAACGCATTCTGATTGTCGGTGGTGGTTTTGCCGGGGTATGGAGCGCCCTCAGTGCCATGCGCCTGCTCGATCAACACGGACGAACGGATATCGGCGTGACCATGCTCGCCCCCCAGCCGGAGCTGCGCATTCGACCGCGCTTCTACGAGCCGAATGTGCAAAGCATGAAAGCGCCTCTCACCGAGCTGCTGGCAGCCGTGGGTGTGGAATTCGTCCAGGGCACGGCCGAGGGTATCGATGCATCGCGTCAGCAGGTCAGCTATCGCGACGCCGCCGGAAAGCCGGGGAGCCTGAGCTACGACCGCTTGGTGCTGGCCTCGGGTAGCCGCCTGATGCGCCCAGCGCTGGAGGGCATGGAGGCGCATTTGTTCGACGTCGATGAAATCGAGCAGGCGGTGCGCCTGGAGCAGCACCTGGCGAGCCTGGCAGAGCGTCCGCCAAGCACCGCACGCAATACCGTGGTGGTCGCCGGCGGCGGCTTTACCGGCATCGAGACCGCGACGGAAATGCCGGCACGCTTGCGCGCCCTGCTCGGCGATGACGCCGCCATTCGCGTGGTAGTGGTCGATCGTGGCGAAGAGATTGCCGCCGCGCTGGGTGATGGTATTCGTCCAGCGATCAGCGAAGCGTCGCGGGAACTGGGAATCGAATGGTGCCTGGGACGCATGGTGGTGGCGGTCGATACCGATGGCGTGACCCTGGATGACGGCCAGCGTATCGCCTCCAATACCGTGATCTGGACCGTGGGTTTTCGCGCCAGCGCACTGACCGAGCAGATCAGTGCTCCACGCGATCATCAAGGCCGACTGCAGGTCGACAGCCAGCTCAAGGTCCAGGGTCAACCTGCAATCTTCGCAGCAGGCGATACCGCCCGCGCCGCAACGGACGATGTCGGCAACTTCAGCGTGATGTCCTGCCAGCACGCCATCGCCTTGGGTCGCCACGCCGGCAACAACACAGCAGCCGAATTGATCGGGGTAGCGACGACGCCCTACAGCCAGCCCAAGTACGTGACCTGCCTCGATCTCGGTGCCTGGGGTGCGGTGTACAGCGAAGGCTGGGATCGCCAGGTAAAACTGATCGGCAGTGAAGCCAAGACGCTGAAGCAGCAGATCAACAGCCTGTGGATCTACCCGCCGGTCGCTGATCGCGCCATCGCCCTGGCAGCCGCCGATCCGGCGATTCCAGTGGCCTGAGCGAACCAGCCACTTTCCTCCCAACCTGAACAAAGCGCGGCGAAGGCAGTCGGAAAAGCAGGACAATCGTCACGGAAACCCTGCCCCATGCTGCCCAACCGCGCTCTTCTCTCCGCTTTCGTCATGGCCGTGCTGAGCCCTCTTGCCAGCGCGCAGGAACCGCTGCGCATCCAGAGCCTGCAGCGCTGCGGCGACTTGCTCGCCAGTGAAAAGCAGGAATGGTGCATGCAGGTGCGTGGCCTTGGCGCGAAGTTGCCCAGGCTGCGACTCGGCGACGACACCCTGCCCGCTTCAGCGGTCAAGCGCACTGGCGATGGCCTGCGCCTACAGTTGAACAGCACCGAACACCGCAGCGCGCCGCTGTGGCTGGAGGACGGCTCGCGCGTCAGCAATCCAGTGTGGCTGTCGCTGCATCGCAGCCATGTGCTCGCTGCCGGCCCGGATGAAGTGGCGAAGAACATGGATGGCCTGACCACCTATGTCGATCTGGTCAGTCTGCTGATCGAGGAAAGCCACGACGGCCTCGACGAGGCCAGGCGCCTGGCGAAGAAGTACAACGCCAAGGTGGTCGGCGCCATCCCACCGCTGAACGTCTACCAACTGCGCCTGCCGGTGAAGAACCTGACCGAGCGCGATGCGCTGGTGCTGCGCATCGGCAACGAAACCAGCGTCGATGCCGTGGTGGTGGAAGAAAGCGCACCGGAGCGCGGCGAAGAGCGCGAAGCCTCGCGCCAGCCAGCACGCAAACCGGAAAAGAACTCCGAAGAATGGGCGGCGAACCGCTTCATGGATGCGGTGAACTATTACCAGCGACGCATCCCGGCGGGCGAGACGCCCATAGAGGCCGAACCGATCCGCGTCGGCGTGATCGAGCGCAATGTCGATTTCGATTCGCCCGACTTCGCCGATTACCTCGGCGCCTGCCCCGATGGCAAACCGCGCACCTGCGTCTATGCGCGTGATGCCGACGAGCCGGACAACCACGGCAGCACCGTGGCCGGGATTCTCGCCGCGCACTGGGACAAGGGCGGCAACACCGGTTTCCTACGCGGGTTGGACAAGGCCAGCCAGGGCTTCGAAGTCATCGTCGAGCGCAACTCGGACGCCGGCATCACCGCCAACATCGCAGCCTCGGTGAACCTGGTGGAAGACGGCGTGCGCGTACTCAACTGGAGCTGGGGCATCCACCGCGTCGGCACGCGCAACGTCGAAGGCGACGAGATCGATTCGCTGGTGCGCTCCGGCATCGCCATGAGCGGCTACGAAGAGCTGCTGGAGGAGTTCTTCCTCTGGCTGCGCGAGGAACACCCGGACGTGCTGGTGATCAACTCCGCCGGCAACGGTTCGTCCTTCTCCGGTCGGGACGAGTACCGCCTGCCCTCCTCCTTCATCACCGAGCAATTGCTGGTGGTCGGCGGGCATCAGCGCAACAAGGAAAAGGAGGTCGATATCGACGACCCGAGCTACGTGGTCAAACGCAACTCGTCGAACATCGACATGCGCGTCGACATCATCGCCGCGGCCTGTGCCCGCGCTTCAACCCGTGAGGTCGATGCGTCCGGCGACGTGCATTGCGGTACCTCCTACGCCACGCCCCTGGTCACCGGTGTGGTCGCCGCCATGCTGTCGATCAATCCGCGTCTGCAGCCGGAACAGGTGCGCATGCTGCTACGGCGCAGCGCCATGACCATCGGCGGTGATTACGACTTCGAACCGATGGACGCCGAAGACCTGACCGCGCCGATCCTGCCATCGGAGCGCAACTACAAGATGAGCGACAAGGACGTGGGTCGCTCGGCGCGGCTGGATATGCAGAAGGCGCTGGACCTGGCGGTACAGAGTCGCGATCGGGTGCGTTGAGGGCCGCTCAGGTCACTCGCCAGAAACTCGCTCGTAGAGTTCGACCGGCTCCAGCTTGCCCTGGCAGCCGCACTGGCTGTGGCCCAGGCCCAGATGGCGGAAGCCGGCCTTGAACAGCACTCGGCCGGATTGCGGATTGCGCGCCAGGTGGCTGGCGTGCAGGCGACGCAGACGCAGTTGCTGAAAGGCGAAATCCACCAGGGCATTGCAGGCTTCGCTGGCGTAGCCACGGCTCCAGTAAGGCACGCCGATCCAATAGCCTACCTCGGCCTCGCCGCGGCCGATGTCCTTGAGCGCCATGCTGCCGACCAGCTTGCCGCTGGCCGACTCGGTGATGATGAAGTTGGCCGCCGTGCCACTGGCCCAATCCTGCGCGCAGCGCTCTATCCACTGCTGCGCCAGCTCGGGCGGATAAGGATGGGGAATGCTGCTGGTGACATCGGCAATACGAAAATCACCAGCCAGACGTTGCACCTCGGCAGCATCCTCCGGCTGCGGTGGGCGCAACGTCAGACGTTCGGTTTCGATGCGATGCTCATCCATCTGCGTCTCCTGTCAAACCCGCAGGGTGCGCTGCGCGCACCGGCGCTTATCCCGAATTGCCCACTCAGACCGGGGACGGCCCGATGGGATAGAACTGCCCGGCACTCCACACCCCCAGCCAAGGCTTGCCGTCCACTTCGCGCTCCACCGCCAGTTCCACCAGTTGGTAGAACACGTTGCGATGAATCAGCGCTTCGAGGTTACGCCGCACCAGAATATAGGGCGAGGGTTCGAGTGTCGCAGGGTCGATCTCCACCCGAATCGGGTGCTCGACGCCGGCCACGACCTCGTCCTCGACGTTGGTGGTAAAGCGCAGCACCTGCGCTTCGCCCTCACCTTCCACCTGCAGGGTCACGGCAACGAAAGGCGCGTCGTCTACCTTGATGCCCACCTTCTCCACCGGCGTGATCAGGAAATAGTCGTCGCCGTCGCGGCGGATAATGGTGGAAAACAGCCGCACCATGGGTTTGCGGCCGATGGGCGTGCCCAGGTAATACCAGGTGCCATCGCGGGCGATACGCATGTCGATATCGCCACAGAAATCGGGGTTCCACAGGTGCACAGGTGGCAGGCCCTTGCCTTCGCCCTTGGGGATCTGCGCCAGCAGGTCGCCGGCCTTGCCTGGATCGCTCATGCTCTCTCCTCGTCCATATTTTGCCGGGGACTGAAGAGGATACACCGTGGCACCTGTCGCGGCTAAAGCCCCTCCCACAAGAGCGGCGCGCCGATTGCCCCTATTCTTAGCGGCCAACCCCCAGCAGGCTGCGCGCATAGTCGTGCAGCGGCGGGCCGATCAGGTCCTGCGGCTGGGCATCGTAGAACGTCAGGAATCCGCCACGGCTGCGAATCCGCGCGGTGTCGACCAGGAAGCGAGTATTGGTTTCGATCAGCATCAGCTGGATCGATGCCCGGTCAGTGCCGAGACGATCCACAGCCTCCTGATCCTCCCACTCCTCCAGGGTGCCGATGCGGTCATCGCTGTAGGCGAAACGCGCATACAACAGATAATGTGCGCCAGCCCCGCGCGCCTCGGCCATGGCTTCATCCAGGCCTGCCGGCTGACGTGCGCGGCGCACCAGCGGGAAGTACTCGACGAAGCCTTTGAACGCCTCCTCGGCCACCACATTGGGCCGCGGGTAGCCATGGCCCGGCGGCACGAAGTGGCCCTGGGCGATGTAGATGAAGGAGTCCTGCTGCAGGCGCCGCGAGGCCATGCGCTCGGTACGGCCGTGGTCGAGAAACCCGGCATCGCGCAGGTGGTACTCGGCGCCGCTGGCCAGATCGCTGACCTTCATGCACCCGGTCAGGCCTAGCAGCGCCACCAGTAGAAGCAGGTTACGCATGAATCGATCCTCCTCGCCGGTGACGGAAATCCGGCGGATGAGGCGTAGATGCAGGTTCTGCGCCAGCCTTATTCAAGTCCACCTTGCCATTTCACTGACCTCAGGCCTGCCGAGCGGTATCGCGGTGTCTGGGCAAGGCGATGGAAATCAGCGCGGCGGCCAGTACGAACGCGCTGGACACCCACAGGCAGGCCTCCAACCCATAAGCCTGGAAGACCCAGCCCGAGAGCAAGGTGCCGATCAGCCGCCCCAGTGCGTTGGACATGTAGTAGAAGCCTACGTCCAGCGATACGCCGTCCTCCTTGGCGTAGCTGACGATCAGGTAGCTGTGCAGCGAGGAATTCACCGCGAACAGCACGCCGAACAGCATCAGCCCACCGAGCAAGACCACCTGCGCCGACCAGCCGGCGCCCAGGCCCAAGGCGATCAGCGCCGGCAGCCCCGCCAGCGACGCCGCCCAGAGGAATGCGGCGCGGCCGTCCGGCACATGCCCGCTTTGCTTGCCGGTGATGCGCGGGGCAAGCGATTGCACGATGCCGTAGCCGATCACCCAGCTGGCGAGAAAGCCGCCCACCAGCCAGAAATCCCAGCCGAACACACTGCTCAAGTACACCGGCAGCGCCACCACGAACCAGACGTCACGCGCACCGAAGAGAAACAGCCGGGCAGCCGAAAGAATGTTGATCGCCCGGCTCTTGGACAGCATGTCGCGGAACTTCGGCTTGGCCTTGGCCTTGCCCAGATCCTTCTTCAGCAGCACCAGACTGGCCAGCCAGATCAGCGCCAATGCGGCGGCCATGGCCAGCACCGCGCCGGTGAAGCCGAGCACGGCGAGCAGCGCTCCCCCCAGGAAGAAACCAACACCCTTGAGCGCATTCTTCGAGCCGGTGAGGATGGTCACCCACTTGTACAGCGTGCCCTGTTGACTGTCCGGCACCAGGAGCTTGATCGAGCTCTTGGCGCTCATCTTGTTCAGATCCTTGGCGATGCCGGACAGCGCCTGGGCGCCCATGACCCAGGGCACAGTCAACCAGGCAGCCGGCACGGTGAGCATCAATAGCGCCAGCACCTGCAGACCAAGGCCGATGTTCATGGTGCGGTTCAGACCCAGCCGCGCGCCCAGGTAGCCGCCCACCAGGTTGGTGACCACGCCGAAGATCTCGTAGAACAGAAACAGCGCGGCGATCTGCAGCGGCGTGTAGCCGAGGCTGTGAAAATGCAGCACCACCAGCATGCGCAGGGCGCCGTCGGTGAGGGTAAAGGCCCAGTAGTTGCCGGTTACCAAGAGGTACTGACGGATCTCCGGAGAGAGTCGTGCGAGGGCGTGCATGGCGTAATTTCCTGATCGGGCGTTATAGCGGCCGGAGGGCTGGCCTCAAGCGTAGGGTGCGCCGCGCGCACCATGGTGCACCCTGAAGGGATGCGGGCAAGCCGATGATTCGTCCCAGGCAGCAGGAAGGACGCCCCATAAACCTGTCCTTCCCATGCGCTGCGCTGGCTGGTGCGCACGGCGCACCCTACGAATCAGCCGGCCTGGCCGACCAGGCGCGCCAGCTCCACCGCGCGGTTGGCATAGCCCCACTCGTTGTCGTACCAGGCGTAGATCTTCACCTGGGTGCCGGCCACCACCATGGTCGACAGCGCATCGACGATGGACGAGCGCGGATCGGTGCGGTAGTCGATGGACACCAGCGGGCGCTCCTCGTAACCCAGGATGTTCTTCAGTGGGCCATCAGCGGCCGCCTTGAGCAGCGCGTTGACCTCCTCGGCGGTGGTGGCACGCTCGACCTCGAACACGCAGTCGGTCAGCGAGGCGTTGGCGAGCGGCACGCGCACGGCATGGCCGTTCAACTTGCCGCGCAGCTCGGGGAAGATCTCGGCAATCGCTGTGGCAGAACCGGTGGTGGTCGGAATCAGGCTCATACCCGAGGCGCGGGCGCGACGCAGATCCTTGTGCGGTTGGTCGAGGATGCTCTGGGTGTTGGTCAGGTCGTGGATGGTGGTGATCGAGCCGTGACGAATGCCCAGCGCCTCGTGGATCACCTTGACCACCGGTGCCAGGCAGTTGGTGGTGCAGGACGCGGCGGTGACGATGCGATGCTGCGCCGGGTCGAACAGGTGCTGGTTGACGCCCATCACCACGTTCAGCGCGCCCTGCTCCTTGACCGGCGCGCAGACCACAACGCGCTCCACGCCCTGGTCCAGATAACCCTGCAGCACGGCGACCGTCTTCATCTTGCCGCTGGCCTCGAGCACCAGGTCGCAGCTGCTCCAGTCGGTGTCGGCGATGGCCTTGTTGGCGCTCACCTTGATGCGCTTGCCATCGATCACCACGCAATCGCCCTCGCTGCCCGCCTCATGCTGCCAGCGGCCATGCACCGAGTCGAAGTTGAGCAGGTGCGCGTGGGTGGCGGCGTCACCTGCCGGGTCGTTGATCTGCACGAACTCCATTTCGGGCCAGTCCCAGGCTGCGCGCAGGGCCAGACGGCCGATGCGGCCAAAACCGTTGATGCCTACTTTGATGGTCATGTCGATGCCTCTGTCAGTGGGTCGCGCCGAACTGGTTGATCCAGTTGACGTGAGCGGGATGCTGAATGGCCTTGGGCCGCAATGCTTGCACCAGGGCGATGGCCTGACTGCGCGCGATGCCAGCTTCGATGAGGATGCGTGCGGCGATCAGGCCGGTGCGCCCGGAGCCGCCCTTGCAGTGGATGGCCAGCGAGCGACCGTCACGCAGGTGTTCGAGAATTGCCTGGCGCGATGCCCGCCAGCCCTCGCCGAACGCCTCCAGTGGCACCTGTTCGTCGGCCACCGGCAGGTGATACCAGGCCAGGTCCAGGGCCTGGCACTGCTGGGCGATTTGCTCGGCGCCGTTGGCGGCCAGTTCATTGTGGGGCATCAGCGTGATCACGCCCGCTGCCCCAGCCTGCTTGAGCGCCAACAGCGCCTGTTCCAGCGAGGTTTCCCGGGTGCCGGGGCAAGGCGTGAAGATCAGCGTGCCGGCCAGGCCGGGCACGTGCAGTACATCGTATGGATGAGTCATGGTGGGCAGTTCCTTCGCTCAGATGGCGCGCTGATTGATGCGTTTGGACAGTTCTTCGGCCGGCTCCTTGCGCTCGGAGTAGCGATCGACCAGGTAGTCGGAGCGATCGCGCAGCAGCAGGGTGAACTTGACCAGTTCCTCCATCACGTCCACCAGGCGGTCGTAGAACGAGGACGGCTTCATCCGGCCCTCCGTGTCGAACTCCATGAAGGCCTTGGGCACCGAAGACTGGTTGGGGATGGTGAACATGCGCATCCAGCGCCCCAGTACGCGCAACTGATTGACCACGTTGAACGACTGCGAGCCGCCGCAGACCTGCATCACCGCCAGGGTCTTGCCCTGGGTCGGGCGGACCGCGCCCATGGCTAGCGGCACCCAGTCGATCTGCGCCTTGAACACGGCGGTCATCGCGCCGTGGCGCTCGGGGGAGCACCACACCTGGCCTTCCGACCACTGCATCAGTTCGCGCAGCTCCTGCACCTTGGGATGACTGTCCGGCGCATCGTCCGGCAGCGGCAGACCGCGCGGGTCGAAGATGCGCGCCTCGGCGCCAAAGTGCTGCAACAGGCGCGCGGCCTCCTCGGTCATCAGGTGGCTGAAGGACTTCTCTCGGGTGGAGCCGTACAGCAGCAGGATGCGCGGCGCGTGGGTCGAGGCCGACTCGATGGTGAGCTTGTCCGCAGTCGGCAGATCGAGCAGTTGCAGGTCGGCGTTGGGTAGGTCGTCTTGCACGGTGTCGCTCCAGGAATGGGGTCAGAACAGGGTCTTCACGAGGTTCGCCGCTCAGTCACAGGCGGGCTTGCGCCCAGGGCGGTCACGCATCTGCCACAGGCGCTGCACATCCGGGCGCAGCCACTCGGCATTGCTGTCCAGGGTGCGCTTGAGCACGTCCCTGACCCACTCGGGCAGCTGCGGATGCAGGCGGTAGTACACCCATTGGCCATTGCGCCGATCTTCCAGCAGACCGCTGCTGCGCAATAACGCCAGGTGCCGGGAAATCTTCGGCTGGGCCTCGTCCAGCGCGGCGGTCAGCTCGCAGACGCACAGTTCCTGCTCGAGGGTAACGAGCATAGCGATACGCGCTCGCGTTTCATCGGCCAGGCACTTGAACAGTTCGGTGGGCGTCATGTCGTCATTGGCAGCACTGGCTGACTTGCTCTTGATCAGCACGAACATCTTTATCCGCTCATGGATCTCGTGCAGGGTCTTGCGATAGGCGTCCTTCTGCGAGCTGGTCGCCGGGTCCTCGAAGTTCCAGGCGATGTATTCGCCAGTGCCGGGAAGCGCCAGGCACTCCAGCGCAGACTTGTCACATAGCGTGATCACATAGTCGAACGGCTCGCCCGCCACCTGCTCGACGGATTTGCTGAACAGCCCGGCGGTAGAAACGCCGAGGTGCTCCAGCGCATCGCGGGTGCGCGGGTCTACCTCAGTGGGCGCGGTGCCCGCACTGAAGGCTTCGAAATGTTCGGAGTCGGTATGGCGCAGCAGCGCTTCGGCCATCTGCGAGCGCGACGAGTTGGCCACGCAGAGGAACAGGACACGCTTTTTCTGACTCATGTTGATTTCCGTCAAGGATGCACATGAGCGAATATATTATTTTGCAGATATACAGTAAAGCGAATATGTTTGGCCATTCGCTCATGACGAGGATAGGCAACCAAGATGACAAATGCGTGTGATACCGACCTGAAGCAATCCGCAGGCGCGCCCCTGGGGTTCTTCGAGCGTTACCTGACCCTGTGGGTATTCCTCTGTATTGCGGCCGGTACGGCACTCGGCCTGGTCGCGCCGCAGGCCGCCCAGACGGTGGGCGCCATGGAGATTGCCCAGGTGAACATCCCGGTCGGCGTGCTGATCTGGGTGATGATCACCCCCATGCTGATGAAGATCGATTTCGGCTCGCTGCATGAAGTGCGCGGGCAAAAAGCCGGCATCGGCGTCACCCTGTTCGTCAACTGGGTGGTCAAGCCCTTCTCCATGGCCCTGATCGGCTGGCTGTTCATCAAGATCCTGTTCGCCGACTGGCTGCCGGCCGACCAGCTCGACAGCTACATGGCCGGGCTGATCCTGCTTGGTGCCGCGCCTTGCACGGCGATGGTGTTCGTCTGGAGCAATCTCTGTAATGGCAACGCCAATTTCACCATCAGCCAGGTGGCGCTCAACGATCTGGTGATGGTGTTCGCCTTCGCCCCCATCGTCGCCCTGCTGCTCGGTGTATCGTCGATCCCGGTGCCCTGGGACACCCTACTGCTCTCGGTGGTGATGTACATCGTCATCCCCCTGGCCATCGCCCAGGCCGTGCGCGCCCACCTGCTCAAGCGCGGCAAGCCCACCTTCGAAGCGGCCCTGGCGAAAATCTCTCCCTTCTCCATCATCGCTCTGTTGGCCACCCTGGTGCTGCTGTTCTCCTTTCAGGGCCAGGCCATCGTCGAACAACCACTGGTGATCGGCATTCTGGCCATGCCTATCCTGCTGCAGACGCTGCTGATCGCCGCGCTCGGCTACTGGCTCAACCGCTCGCTCAAGGTGAGCCATGACGTGGCCGGCCCCTCGACCATGATCGGCGCATCCAACTTCTTCGAGCTGGCCGTGGCCGTGGCTATCGTACTCTACGGCTTCGACTCCGGTGCGGCGCTGGCCACCGTGGTCGGCGTGCTGATCGAGGTGCCGGTGATGCTCTGGCTGGTACGCATGGTCAACAATAGTCGCAACTGGTACGAGCGAGCCCTGCACTGAGGGCTCGGCAGCTTTTACATCTGGTTACACGCATATACGGATAATGTAATAAGTAAGTCACATAGCCTGCGCTAGGGTGTGCCCACCCCAAACACCTTAGGATGCACAACGATGAAAAAGATCGCCCTGACCGCCCTGATACTCTCCAGCCTCTTCGCCGGCACCGCGCTGGCCAGCCAGTACGACAGGCCCGGCTTCGTCACCGAAATCGAGGACGGCCGTCTGTGGGTATTTCGCGAGAACTCTCAGGAACTGAAGGACTTCAAAGCCACCGGCGAGCCGGCCAAGCAATTCACCGGCATCGGCAGCGGCCCGGAGGGCATGACGGTCAAATCAGCTGATGAGCAGACCCTCAAGGATTACCTGCAGGCAGTGAAGAAGTAATCACGAGACAAGCGTCGGGCGCCTGGAAAGACGATACGCCTGACGCTCGCAGCCGCCTTCGGGCGGCTTTCTTTTGGGCTGGACCGAAAGCCTGATGAAAAGCACCCGCTTTCTTTTTCAGAGAGCAGTCGGCAGTCGCCGAGAAAGGATTGCGTAGCTAAGCCGTTCCAGAACAGCCAACCCAAGCATCAGCCGCCGATGATCTTCATCACGGTGACACCGCCGGAGAAGGCCAGGTCCTGCTTGTCGCCGAGGGCCTTGACCAGCAGCCGCTGCAGCGCCGGCAAGGCCTGGTGACGGGGTTTGTCCAGCAGGTCGCCAACGAAGTGGCGGTTGCTCGACGACAGGCAGCCGTGCAACCAGCCGGTAGACGACAGGCGCAGACGCGAGCAGGTACGGCAGAACGGCACGCTTTCGTTGGCGATCACGCCGAAATGACCGGCACCGGGAATGGCGTAGCGCATCGCCGTGGCGTCCACTGGTGCGCTGGCCTGAACGTACTGGTGGCGGCTGCCGATCAGCTCGAGCAGCTCGGGCAGACCGACGAATTGCTGGTTGAAGGCATTGGGGTCACGCGCCAGGTGGCCCATGCGCATCAGTTCGATGAAGCGCAGCTCGAAACCGCGTTCCAGGCAGTACTCCAGCAGCGGCAGTACCTGGTCGAGGTTCTGCCCGCGCAACGGCACCATGTTGACCTTGATCTTCATCCCGGCTTCGCGCGCCGCTTCCATGCCGGCCAGCACGGTGGCCAGGTCGCCGCCGCGGGCGATGCTGCGAAAGGCGTCGGCGTCGAGGGTATCGAGGGAAACGTTGAGACGGCGGATACCGCATTCGACCAGCAGCGGTAGCTTGCGCTCGAGCAACTGGCCGTTGGTGGTCAGGCTGATATCGTCGAGACCGAGTTGGCTGACCTGGCGCAGGAAAGGCTCCAGGCGCGTGCTGACCAGCGGTTCACCACCAGTGATGCGCAGGCGCTCGATGCCGGCTGCTTCGATCAGATAAGCCACGCCACGCGCCATGGCGTCGGCGGAGAGTTCGTCCTGAGCGGCGACCAGACGCTTGCCGTTCGGCACACAATAGGTGCAGGCGTAGTTGCAGGCGGCGGTCAGGCTGACGCGGAGGTTGCGAAAGCGTCTGCCCTGGCGATCGACGATCATTGAGAGCTCCAGTTCGTTAAGAACCGGAGTATATCGCTATGTCAGCCACGGCACATTACCGTGGCCGACATGCCAGGCATCAGGCGTCGCGCTTGCGCTTGTTACCCATGCGTACGCCGATGTCCATGAGGAACTGGAAGAAGCCTTCCTGATCCTCGAGCACGTTGCTCCAGAACGGCGAGTGATACAGCGCCACGGCGCCGTGCACCAGGGCCCAGGCTGCGCAATAGTGGAAGTACGGCGGCACGTCTTCCAGCTTGCCTTCGGCGATGCGGCCCTTGATCAGCTGGGTCAGACGCTCGAAGTTGGAAGCACGGATCTTGTGCAACTGCTCGACCATTTCCGGCACCTGATTGCCCTTGACCACCTTTTCTTCCAGGCGGTCGAACAGGCGATAGCGCTGCGGATCGCGCATGCGGAATTCGAAGTACGCACGCGACAGCGCTTCCTTGTCACGATCCACGTCAGCCGAATGCAGCAGCTCGTTGAGATCACGCTCGTAGTCGAGCATCAGGCGCAGGTAGATCTCCGCCTTGGACTTGAAGTGCTTGTAGATAGTGCCTTTGCCGATACCGACCGCATCAGCGATCATCTCGACAGTAACGCTGTCTTCTCCTTGTTCGAGGAAGAGTTTCAGCGCGGTATCGAGAATTTCTTGCTCGCGGCGACGGAATTCGCGGACCTTACGGGGTTCTTTCTGCATAAAGGGACTACGGGGTCAAAAATCGAAGCCGCTTATTATGCCCAAATGCGGCCAAATTGCACGGATCATCCGACCATGTACGTGTTTCATGATGAGTTCCCCCTGGAAAATGGACTGCGCTATCTGAACCATGCGGCGGTCGCCCCCTGGCCGAAACGCAGCGCTGAAGCGGTGCGGCGGTTCTCGGAAGCGAACGTGACCAGCGGCGCACGTGATTATCCCGACTGGTTGAAACTGGAGCGTAGCCTACGCGAACGCCTTGTGCGTCTGATGAACGCACCAAGCACCGGTGATATTGCGCTGGTCAAAAATACCTCCGAGGCACTGTCCTTCGTGGCATTCGGCCTGGACTGGCGAGCCGGCGATCAGGTGATCATCAGCGACGAGGAATTCCCTTCCAACCGCATCGTCTGGCTGGCGTTGGCCGCCCAGGGTGTGGAGGTGGTCGAGGTCAGCCTCAAGGGCGAAGATCCGGAAGCAGCGCTGCTCGCCGCCTTCACCCCGCGAACACGCCTGTTGTCGATCAGCGCCGTGCAGTTCGCCAGCGGCCTGCGCCTGGATCTGCCGCGCCTTGGTCGCGGCTGCCGCCAGCATGGCGTGCTGTTCTGCATCGATGCCATCCAGCAGCTGGGCGCCCTGCCCTTCGATGTCCAGGCCTACAACTGCGACTTCGCCATGGCCGACGGCCACAAATGGATGCTCGGCCCGGAGGGCCTGGGGGTGTTCTATTGCCGCAGTGCGGTACGCGACCAGCTGAAACTGAACGAGTACGGCTGGCACATGCTGGAGCACGCCGGCGATTACACCCGCCAGGACTGGCAACCGGCCCGCAGTGCGCGGCGCTTCGAATGCGGCAGCCCGAACATGCTCGGCGCCTTCGCCCTAGAGGCGAGTTTGTCGTTGCTCGAAGAAGTGGGTATGGAGCGGGTCGGCGCCTTGCTGGAGAAACGGGTGCAGCGCCTGAACGACGGTATTCGCGCATTACCCGGTGCGGTGATTCATAGCCCGCTCGACCCCGCGCGCCGTGCCGGCATCCTCAACTTCAGCCTGGCAGGCTGGAACAACCCCGCGCTTTATCAACGTCTGCGCGAGGAACAGGTGATCTGCGTGCAGCGTGGGCCGGGAGTAAGGCTTTCGCCACACTTCTACACCCAAGAGCAAGTGATCGAGGAAACGCTGGGGCTGCTAACCCAGCTGGCAAAAGGGTGAGGACTCAACAGCGTCCGCGGTATTCCAAATCCGTTTAAAAAACTCAGGCTTTGGCCTGGACGCTCGCTGATCATGGCTAATACTGGAACTTACTGGTGCGCGGCATCTCCCCCCAAGTGCCCCGCCAGCCAAGGTACCGTGGACCGCGTACCTTGATTTACTCCTAATGGTCTTAACCCGGATTCATCCCCCAGAGTCCGGGTTTTTTTTGCCTGGTCTGATGACAGAAGCGCGAACCGTAGCCCGGATGCAATCCGGGAAATATTTACCGCCCCCCCCCCGGATTGCATCCGGGCTACGCCATAGTTTCAGGCCACACCAGCTAGCGGGAACAGACGCTTGAAGTTGCTCGAGGTCTGCTCGGCCAGGCTCTCGTAGCTGACGCCACGTAGTACGGCCAGGTACTCGGCCACTTCACGCACGTATTGCGGCAGGTTGGGCTTGCCACGATGCGGCACGGGCGCCAGGTAAGGCGAGTCGGTTTCCACCAGCAGACGGTCAGCCGGCACCTGGCGCGCCACATCGCGCAGCGCCTCGGCATTACGGAAGGTGACGATGCCGGACAGGGAAATATAGAACCCGATGTCCAGCGCGGCCTTGGCCATCTCCCAGTCTTCGGTGAAGCAATGCAGCACGCCAGCCTGTGGCAGCGCCGCTTCGCGTAACAACGCCAGGGTGTCGGCGCGAGCCTCGCGGGTATGCACGATTACCGGCTTACCCGTGATGCGCGCCGCCTCCAGATGCAGACGGAAGGAGGCCTGCTGCAGCGCAGCGGATTCAGATTCGTAGTGGTAATCCAGACCGGTCTCACCGATGGCTACCACCTTCGGGTGCGCCAGCTCGCCCAGTAGCCAGTCCAGCGCCGGTTCGGCGCCCGGCTCGAGATCCAGCGGATGCACGCCCACCGAGCAATCGACATCGGCATAGCGCTCGGCCAGGCCCTTGACCGTGGCGGCGTTGTCGGCGCTGACGCCAATACACAGGAAATGCCCGACGCCGGCGGCGCGCGCCGCATCCAGGGCAGCATCCAGCGAGCCACCGTGGGCAGCGAGGTCGAGACGATCAAGGTGGCAATGGGAGTCGATCAGCACAGCGGGAGAACTCGGGCAAAGGGAAAGCCCGAATTGTAATCGAAAGTGGCAGGCGCCTGGACGCTTGGGGGAGATGCTTCGGCCGCGAGGACAGTAAACTCGCGGCCAGCGGGTTACATGGTGTGAGTCGGGCGGTCGGACTTCAACGCGCCAGCGAGGTAGGTTTCGATCTTGTTGCGAGCGGTGTTATCGCCGTCGTTGAACTGTACGCCGACACCGGCGGCGCGGTTGCCCTGAGCGCCTTTAGGGGTGATCCACACCACCTTGCCAGCCACCGGAATCTTCTCCGGCTCATCCATCAGGTTGAGCAGCATGAACACTTCGTCACCGAGCTTGTAGCTCTTGTTGGTGGGAATGAAGAGACCGCCATTCTTGATGAAAGGCATGTAGGCCGCGTACAACACGGACTTGTCCTTGATGGTCAGGGACAGAATTCCGTTACGGGGACCCAGATTGGGTGGCAGGCTCATCAGCGCATTCCTAGCGTTTATTGCTTAATGGCTGATTCTAGGGCTTGTTCATGCTCATGCGCAAACAACCGGGTGGCAGGCAGCCAGCAGAATGTGACGCCCTGCCGAATCCGGCTCTCGCGCCAATCAGCCGCGATCCTGTCCTGGCAAGGCGGCCCACTGCACCAGCAGGGCTTCCAGTAGCAGCACACGATTGAGGTTGGCTTTACCCATCACCTTCTGCCTTTGCGCGAGCAGCCATTCCTGAATCGCCAATACCTTGGCCTGCGCGCTCTTGTCCGCCAGGTACTGCACCACCTTGCGCATATCGGCCTGGCCCAAGCCTTGCTCATCCTTGGTCAGTTGGTAGCGCAACACCAGTTGCGCCCAGTCGCAGAACCAGTCGAAGAGCAGATTCAGCGGCAATGAGTTCCAGCTTTCCGCCAGTTGGCTCGGGGAGATCTGCTGCTTGAGCAGTTTTTTCACTCCCTCCACGGCCTGGGCACGCTGTTCGCGCACACCTTGAGCATGCAGGCGTACGGCAGCCAGCGGCGAACCCGCCGCAAGGGTCAGCAGATCAACGCGCTCATCGTCACCCAGTTCGGGCAGTGCCTGGGCCAGCCAGGCCAGGCTCATCGCCTCGCTCGGCAATGGGCAGGCCTGCTGCACGCAGCGGCTCTTGATGGTCGGCAGCAGGCGGCTGGGCTGGTGGCTGATGAGCAGCAGCACGGTATTGCCGGAGGGTTCTTCCAGGCTCTTCAGCAGCGCGTTGGCAGCGTTGAGGTTCATCGCCTCGGCCGGCTCCAGCAGCACGACCTTGCGCCCACCGAGCTGCGCGGTCTGCACCACGAAGTCGACCAGCTCACGCACCTGGTCGACCTTGATCGGCTTGTCCGCCTCTTCGGGCTCCAGCACGTAGTTGTCCGGGTGAGTACCGGCAACCAAGAGATGACAGGATTTACAGTTGCCACAGGCATCCAGCCCATTCGGGCTCTGGCATAGCAGGCGCGCCATCAGGCGCTCGGCCAGCGCACGCTTGCCAATGCCGGCCGGACCATGCAGCAGGTAGGCATGGGCGTGCTGGCTACGCCCGGCGAGTTGCTGCCAGAGCGCTTGTTGCCAGGGATAGACATCAGCCACGGCAGGCCTCCAGCAGGCTCGGCAGCAAAGCATCGATATCGGCCTGCACCTGAGCCAGGGTCTGCCCGGCATCGAGCACGCGATAACGTTGTGGCGCCTGCTTGGCGCGCTGCAGGTAGGCCTGGCGTACCGCTTCGAAGAAGCCACGGCCTTCCTGCTCGAAACGATCCAGACGACCGCGAGCCGCGGCGCGAGCCAGACCGATCTCCACCGGCAGATCGAAAATCAGCGTCAGATCAGGGCGCAGCTCGCCCTGAACGAACTGCTCCAGTTGCGCGATACGTTCGTTGGAAAGACCCCGACCACCACCCTGGTAGGCGTAGGTGGCATCAGTGAAACGATCGCACAGCACCACGCTGCCCTTGGCCAAAGCCGGGCGAATGACCTGCTGCAGATGCTGGGCACGGGCGGCGAACACCAGCAGCAGCTCGGTATCGGCCGCCATCGGCTCATCGCTCGGATCGAGCAATAATTCACGAATCCGTTCGGCCAGCGGCGTGCCACCGGGTTCACGAGTCAGCACCACATTGATGCCCTGCTCGCGCAGGCGCTCGGCCAGATATTCGCGATTGGTGCTTTTGCCGGCGCCTTCCGGGCCTTCCAGGGTAATAAACAGACCGGTCACGGGTTGCCCTTATTCGGTTTCGGCCGCCGCGCGTGGCGCGGGGCTGGAGCGGTAGTCGGCGCGACGCTTGAGCTGATATTCGCGCACCGCGCGGTTGTGCTCGGCCAGGGTGTTGGAGAACACATGGCTACCGTCGCCTCGCGCGACGAAATACAGGGTGGTGCCATCAAGCGGGTTGAGCGCCGCGTGAATCGCCTCGCGGCCAACCATGGCGATCGGCGTCGGCGGCATGCCGTCGATGGTGTAAGTGTTGTAGGGCGTTGGCGTACGCAGGTCGGCGCGGGTGATGCGGCCGTTGTAGCGCTCGCCCATACCGTAGATGACGGTGGGGTCGGTCTGCAGACGCATGCCCATGCGCAGCCGGCGCACGAACACGCCGGCAATCTCGCCGCGCTCTTCGGGTACACCGGTTTCCTTCTCGATCATCGAAGCCATGATCAACGCGTCGTAAGGCTCGCGATAGGGCAAACCCTCGGCGCGCTTCTGCCACTCCTCGGCCAATACGCTCTCAAGACGGACGTTGGCCTGCTTGAGCAGGTCCTCGTCGCTCATGCCGCGCACGTAGCGATAGGTATCGGGGAAGAAACGCCCTTCCGGATTCTGCCCAGCCAGGCCAAGACGCTCCATCAGCTGGGCATCGCTGAGATCGGCCAGGCGCTGCTCCAGACGCTCCTGGCGAGCCAGAGCGGCGCGCACCTGGCGGAAATTCCAGCCCTCGACCAGGGTCAGGCTGTACTGCACCACCTCACCGCGCTGCCACAGGCCGAGCATGTCGCGGGCGTTGTATTCGGGCAGCAAGCGGTACTCGCCGCTGTGCATGGCAGGCGCGCGCAGATTGAAGCGCCAGTACAGACGCAACCAGAAGGCGTTGTCGATCACGCCCTCCGCCTCCAGGCGATTGAGCAGGCCGCTTGGCGTGGCGCCGGAAGGCACCTCCAGGAGCATTTCTTCAGTCAGATGCAGAGGCTGCTCCAGCGCTCTCTGCTGCTGCCAGGCGGCACCCACGACTAGCAGCGCAGCCAGTAGCACGCCGCACTCAAGCAGCACCAAGATCTTACGTAGCACCAGTTATTTACTCAGTAGGTCGCAGACGATGGCCTGCAGTTTACGGGTGAGCGGCCCGACCGACCAGTGTCGCTCTTGCAGCGCCCGTACAGGCCAGATGCCGTAAAGGCTGTTGCAGAGAAAGACTTCATCGGCATCCAGCAGTTCGTCGAAGGAAACATCGCGTAACTCGACAGACAGCCCGAGCAACTGCGCCTGCTGCAGTATCTCCGCACGCATCACCCCGGCCACACCACAACGTGACAACTGCGCACTGACCAACCCGCCGTCGATGACCAGGAACAGATTGCTGTACACGCCCTCGATGACCCGGCCACTGCTGTCGCGCATCAGGCCTTCGGCGCACTCGGCATCCTGCCATTCGGCACGAGCCAGCACCTGCTCCAGGCGGTTGAGGTGCTTGAGCCCGGCCAGCAGCGGTTGCTCGGCCAGACGCGTCTCACAGGGAAACAGACGCACGCCCTGCTCGGCATGCGCAGCGGGATACTGCGGCAGCGGCGCCGCCTGCAGGATGCGCAGCGGCTGACAGGGTTGCGGCGGGGCGTAGCCACGCTGGCCCTCACCACGGCTGACGATCAGCTTGGCCACGCCCTCGCCCAGCTGCCCGGCGAACGCCTGCAGCTCGTGCTCAATGAGAACCAGATCGAGGGGAATGGACAGGCGCCGACAACCATCGGCCAGGCGCGCCATATGCCGCGCCAGCAGCGGGATGCGCCCGCCACGCACGGCGATGGTCTCGAACAGACCATCGCCGTAAGCCAGGCCACGGTCACGAACCGACAACTGCTCGCCGGGCGCGCCGTTGACCCAGCTCAGCATCAGCCGTGGTACCGACGGAACAGCAGCGAGCCGTTGGTGCCGCCGAAGCCGAAGGAGTTCGACAGGGCGATTTCGATCGGCATGGCCTTGGCCTGATGCGGCACGAAGTCCAGGTCGCAGCCTTCGTCCGGCTCGTCCAGGTTGATGGTCGGCGGCGCTACCTGATCACGGATCGCCAGGATGCTGAAGATCGCCTCCACCGCACCCGCGGCACCAAGCAGGTGGCCAGTCATCGACTTGGTCGAGCTGACCGCCAGCTTATAGGCATGATCACCGAACACGCTCTTCACTGCCGCGGCTTCGGCGAGGTCGCCAGCCGAGGTCGACGTGCCGTGGGCGTTGATGTACTGCACCTGGTCGGCATTGATACCGGCATCACGCAGGGCTGCTGCCATGCAGCGCGCCGCACCGGCGCCATCTTCAGGTGGCGAGGTCATGTGGAAGGCATCGCCACTCATGCCAAAGCCAATCAGCTCGGCGTAGATTGTGGCGCCACGCGCCTTGGCGTGTTCCAACTCTTCCAGCACCAGGGCGCCGGAGCCATCGGAGAGGACGAAACCGTCACGGCCCTTGTCCCACGGACGGCTGGCCTTGGTCGGCTCGTCGTTACGCGTCGACAGCGCACGCGCGGCACCGAAGCCGCCCATGCCCAGACCGCAGGCGGCCATCTCGGCGCCGCCGGCGACCATCACATCGGCTTCGCCATAGGCGATGTTGCGCGCGGCCATGCCGATGCAGTGCGTGCCGGTAGTGCACGCCGTGGCAATGGCATAGTTCGGCCCCTGCAGACCCAGGTGGATCGACAGGAAGCCGGAAATCATGTTGATGATCGAGCCAGGCACGAAGAACGGCGAAATGCGCCGCGGCCCTTGCTCGTGCAACGATTTGCAGTTGTTCTCGATATTGGTCAGGCCGCCGATACCGGAGCCCATGGCCACACCGATACGCTCACGATTGGCGTCAGTGATGTCCAGCCCGGAATCACGCACGGCCTGGAAGCAGGCAGCGAGACCGTACTGGATGAACAGGTCGAGCTTGCGCGCCTCCTTGGCGGAGAGATATTCCTCGACATTGAAGCCCTTGAGCGACCCGCCAAAACGGGTGGAGTAGGCCGACAGGTCCATATGCTCGATCAGACCGATGCCACTGCGCCCGGCCAAAATGCCCTGCCAGCTGCTCGGCACATCGTTACCCAGTGGCGACAGCATGCCCATACCGGTAACCACGACGCGTCTACGCGACACAGCAATCTCCTCTTGTTCTACTCAGGCGCCACATGCGCCCTGCACGTAAAGAAAAACCGCACGCCTGATGAGGGCAGTGCGGCTTTTCTCGATCAGAAAGCTGACGGTGACTTATTGCGCGTGGGCAGTCACGTAGTCGATAGCTTCTTGAACGGTGGTGATTTTCTCAGCTTGCTCGTCCGGGATCTCGGTCTCGAATTCTTCCTCGAGAGCCATCACCAGCTCAACGGTGTCAAGAGAGTCGGCACCCAGGTCTTCAACGAAGGAAGCGCTGTTGGTTACTTCCTCTTCCTTGACGCCAAGTTGCTCAGCAACGATTTTCTTGACGCGTTCTTCGATGGTGCTCATACCTTGTTTTCACTCCTATTGGACAAATCCAGGCAGCTGGTAGCGGCCAAGTGTATAGAAAGGGTTTTTAGCATTTCAAGCTGAATGCCGGGGAGCCCCCAGGAACACTTCAACGATCTGTCTATAAACCTGTTGCAGCTTTATAACGGATTTTAGACAGCCACTATGACAGTTTTCTGATGGCTCGCGTCACATTCGAGAGCCTCCGGGCATTCGGAGGCGCCCTTTTTAACTCATGTACATACCGCCGTTCACCGGAATAGTAGCCCCAGTGACGTAGCCTGCGCCATCGGAAGCCAGGAAACCGACTACCTTGGCGATCTCTTCGGCCTGCCCCAAACGGCCCAGCGGAATCTGCGTCAGCAGCGCGTCGCGCTGGCCTTCCGGCAGCTCACGGGTCATATCGGTGTCGATGAAACCTGGGGCCACCGAATTGACCGTGATACCGCGCGAACCAACCTCACGTGCCAGCGCGCGGCTGAAACCTTCCAGACCAGCCTTGGCTGCAGCGTAGTTGACCTGACCGGCATTGCCCATCGCACCGACCACGGAGCCGATGTTGATGATGCGCCCGAAACGCGCCTTGGTCATGCCACGCAGTACGGCCTTGGACAGACGGTAGAGACTATTCAGGTTGGTGTTGATGACGTCATGCCACTCGTCGTCCTTCATGCGCAGCATCAGATTGTCACGGGTGATACCGGCGTTATTGACCAGGATCAACGGCTGACCAAGATGTTGCTGGATGTGTTCGAGGGTGGTGACAACCGATTCGTCGTTGCTCACGTCGAGCACCAGACCGGCGCCTTCGACGCCATTGGCCTTGAGGGTTTCGGCGATACGCTCAGCACCCGAGGCACTGGTCGCGGTGCCGATGACGATGGCGCCCTGACGACCCAGTTCCAGAGCGATTGCCTGACCGATACCACGGCTGGCGCCGGTGACCAGTGCGACTTTACCTTGCAGACTCATGTTCGTTCTCCTTGCTCAAGCCAGGGCTGCGCGAGCGGCAGCAAAAGCATCCGGGGTATCCAGGTTGTGAGTATTGATGCCTTTGACGCAGCGCTTGTTCAGGCCACTCAGCACCTTGCCAGGGCCGCATTCGATCAGATCGGTCACGCCCTGTTCGGACAGACGCACCATCGACTCGACCCAGCGTACCGGGCTGTACAGCTGCGCCAGCAGATCAGCCTTCAGGGTGGTCAGATCGGACACCACGGCGGCGCTGACGTTCTGCACCAGCGGGATTTGTGGTGCCTGCCAGCTCAGCGCCTCGACCGACTCGGCGAAACGCTCGGCGGCCGGCTTCATCAGCGCGCAATGCGACGGTACGCTGACCGGCAGCGCCATGGCGCGCTTGGCGCCACGGGCCTTGCACGCTTCGATGGCGCGCTCGACGGCAGCGGCGCTACCGGCGATCACCACCTGGCCTGGGGCGTTGAAATTCACGGCACTGACCACATCACCCTGGGCCGCTTCGGCGCAGGCGGCCAGCACGTCGGCATCTTCCAGACCGAGGATGGCGGCCATGCCACCCTGCCCGGCAGGAACGGCCTGTTGCATCAATTGACCGCGGCGCTCCACCAGCTTCACGGCATCGGCAAAACCGATGCTGCCAGCAGCGACCAGCGCGGAATATTCACCCAGGCTGTGACCAGCAACGAAAGCCGGCTTGGCACCACCCTCGGCCTGCCACAGACGCCACAGGGCGATGGAAGCAGTGAGAATGGCCGGCTGGGTCTTGTCGGTCTGGTTCAGCTGCTCTTCCGGGCCTTGCTGGGTCAGTGCCCAGAGGTCGTAGCCGAGCGCTTCGGAAGCTTCGCCGAAAGTATCGAGCACCAGCTTCTGCTGGGCACCGTGGTCGGCAAGCATGGTCAGGGCTTGCGAGCCTTGACCGGGGAAGACGAATGCGAGGGATGCAGACATGAATAAGTCCCTTGAGTCGAAAAACCAACGCCAGGCGAGCCTGGCGCAGCAAACTGACAGTTGGATGACAGGCTGCGTGCGGCGGTCACATTCCGCCGCACGTCACGCCCTGAAAACGTGACGAGTTTACAGCAACAAGTCCTCGAGGCGACCATGCAGTCGCTGCGGCAAATTCTCCTGCACCTCGCGCAGCGCACAGCGAATGGCGCTCTGAAAGCTTTCCTGGCCAGCCGCACCATGGCTCTTGACCACGATGCCCTGCAGCCCGAGAAAACTTGCACCATTGTGCCGCGCCGGCGCCAGATCAGCCTTCAGGCGTCGCAACAACGGCATCGCCAGGGCACCTATCGCCTGGGCAAACAGCCCATCGCTGAACAGCTTCTCGACCCGCCCGGTGATCATCTTGGCCAGGCCTTCGCTGGATTTGAGCAGGATATTGCCAACGAAACCGTCGCACACCACGACATCGGCTTCGCCGCGATACATGCCGTCGCCCTCTATGTAGCCGATGAAGTTCAGCCCATGCGCCTGCTGCAGCATATTGGCCGCCAGCTTGACCTGCTGATTGCCCTTGATGTCTTCGGTACCGACATTGAGCAAGGCGACCCGTGGCCGAGACACGCCCAGCGTCTCGGCCGCCACGGCGCCCATGATCGCGAACTGATAGAGGTGCTCGGCACTGCAATCGACGTTGGCGCCCAGATCCAGCAGGTAGCAGTGACCGCGCTCGGTGGGAATCGGGCTAACCATGGCCGGCCGATCGATGCCCGGTAGCGTCTTCAGCACGTAACGCGACAGCGCCATCAACGCACCGGTATTGCCGGAACTGACGCAGGCATGCGCCTGGCGCTGGCGCACCAGCTCCAGCGCCACGCGCATCGAGGCATCGGGCTTACCGCGCAGCGCCTGAGCCGGACGCTCGTCCATGGTGATCACTTCACTGGCGTGATGAACCTGCAGGCGTGAGCGATCGACGCCGGACTGGCGAGCGAGCTGTTCTTCGATGAGGGGAGCTTGGCCGACGAGGGCCAGATGCAGCGAGGGGAATTCGGCCAGCGCGGAAATGCAGGCCGGAACAATGCAGTGGGGACCGAAGTCCCCACCCATTGCATCAATCGCGATGATCGAGGCAGACAAGGATTACTCGTCAGCGCCCTTGTCGATCACTTTGCGACCGCGGTACACGCCTTCCGGAGAAACGTGGTGGCGCAGGTGAACTTCACCGGTGCTCTTCTCTACGGACAGGGTGCTGGCCTCGAGGGCGTCGTGCGAACGACGCATGTCGCGGGCGGAACGGGATTTTTTGTTCTGCTGAACAGCCATAATTCATTAACTCCTAAACGTTTGGGTCACGCTTTAACTGCGCCAATACACTGAACGGGTTGGACCGCGATACCTCGTCCTCGCCTGGCTCGGGCTCATCGAGACCGTCCGGCTGCTGGCAATCACCTGGGGCATGAGCAGGAACGATGGGCAAGGCGAGAAGCAACTCTTCCTCGACCAGACCAAGCAGCTCCAGCGGCTCTTCGCCCACTTCCAGCACGTCGTAGCCCTTAGGCAAGGACTGAGTGTTCGCTCCAACCCGAACCACGGCGTATTCACATTCGCTGCGGATGGGTAGCGCGACCAGCTCCAGACAACGCTGGCAGACCATTTTGACCTCAACCTCGAGCTCACTGCGGATAACCACAGTTTTCTGCTCGTCACGGGCGAAATGAAACTTCGCCTGCACCGCGCCAACCGTATCGGATAGCGGGTCGCAGAGACGCGGCAGGCTGGCCAGTTCGAGCTGCCCTTCGAGGGTAGCTTCGCGGTCGGCGAGCTTGCGCGGATCAACGTGAGGTGGAATCGGCCCATTCAACATAGGCGCAGCATTCTAGGGATGCACCCTGCCGCTGTCAAAGGAAATTCGGCCTGTCTTCGAATGGTAGCGATCAGTAGAATTCCCCGCCCACCTATATAAAGGAAGAGAACATGCCCGCGCTGCTGCTCGCCTCCAGCTCACCCTACCGCCGCGAGCTGCTCGAACGCCTGCAACTGCCCTTTACCTGGCAATCGCCGAGCATCGACGAAACCCGCCTGCCCGGTGAAGCAGCCATCGACCTGGTCAAGCGCCTGGCCGAAGAAAAGACCCGCGCCCTCGCCGCCAGCCATCCTGAGCATCTGATCATCGGCTCGGACCAGGTCGCCGTACTCGGCGATGGACAAATACTCGGCAAACCCCACGATCTGCCGAGAGCCCAGCAACAGCTGCGCGCCGCCAGTAGCAGCAGCGTCACCTTCCTCACCGGCCTGGCACTCCTCAACTCGAACACCGGCAAATGCCAGGTCGAATGCGTGCCCTTCACCGTGCACTTTCGCCCACTGAGCGACGAGAGGATTCTGCGCTACCTGCAGCGAGAACAACCTTTCGATTGCGCCGGCAGCTTCAAGTCCGAAGGACTGGGCATCAGCCTGTTCCGCAGCACCGAAGGCGAGGACGCTACAAGCCTGATCGGCCTGCCACTGATTCGCCTGGTGGACATGCTACTGAACGAAGGCGTCGAGATTCCTTGATTCATCAATGAAGAAGGCCCGCTACGCGGGCCTTCTTCGTATACATCAGCGTAGTGTCGGCCCCTGAAAGCCCATCCACAACGCGATTCGATCCGCCACACTGGTACCCAGGCGTTTGGCGAAGCGATCAAATGGCGTATCACGCTGAGTGAAGTCGACCATCTCTTTCTGGCCAATCACCTCGCGCGCCACATAGCTGGCACTACCCAACGCATCGACCAAACCCAACTGCAGCGCCTGCTCACCCGACCAGACCAAACCCGAGAACAGTTCGGGATGCTCGTCCGCCTTGAGACGCTCACCGCGCCCCTGCTTCACGCTTTCGATGAACTGGCGATGCGTGGTGTCCAGCACCCCTTTCCAGAAGCGAGTTTCCTCTTCCTTCTGCGGCTGGAACGGATCGAGAAACGCCTTGTGCTCGCCCGAGGTATAAACGCGGCGCTCCACACCAAGCTTCTGCATGGTTTCAACAAAGCCGAAACTGGCCGCCGTGACACCAATGGAGCCAACCAGGCTGGCCTTGTCGGCATAGATCTCATCAGCCGCACTGGCAATGTAGTAGGCACCGGAGGCACCCAGATCACTGATCACCGCATAGACCTTGGTCTGCGGATATTCGCCGCGCAAACGACGGATCTCGTCATAGATGTAGCCGGACTGCACCGGGCTGCCGCCCGGGCTATTGATGCGCAGGATCACGCCTTTGGTATTGGTGTCCTCGAAGGCGGCGCGCAGACTGCCCACCACCTTGTCGGCACTGGCTTCTTCACGATCAGCGATCATGCCGCGAATTTCGATCAGCGCGGTATGCGCCTCAGTGGTCGAGGCTTTTTTCAGGTCGAGCACCGGCAACACCAGCGCCAGCGCACCGAACAGATAGATAAAGGTCAGCAGCTTGAAAAAGATGCCCCAGCGACGCGAGCGACGCTGCTCCTGAACACTGGAAAGCAGTGCCTTCTCCAGCAACTTCCAGCTTTTGGCATCCTCGCCCGACGAAGACGATGACTTCCACTCATCCGACATGCTCACTCACCTCTGCAGGACGCTGCGCCTGACGGCCTTCCAGCCATGCACGCAGCTCATTGAATTCATTGATCGCCAAACGCGGCGAGCACTCGCGCAGCACCGACAACGGCTGCGCACCGAAACCTACCGCCACGGCATCCATCCCGGCATTGCGCGCCATCAGCAGGTCGAAGGTCGAATCCCCCACCATCAGCGCGCGCTCGGGCTGCACCCGGCAATGCGCAAGAATCTCATGCAGCATCAGCGGATCGGGCTTGCTCGCCGTCTCGTCAGCGCAACGGGTGATATCGAAGTAATCCAGCCAACCCTTGTCAGCCAGCACCCGATGCAACCCCTTGCGCCCCTTGCCAGTGGCCACGGCAAGACGATAACCCTGATCACGAAAGACCTCGAGCGACTCGCGCACGCCCTCGAACAGTGGCGACGGCTCGGTTTCCAGCGCCAGATACTGCTCGCTGTAGGCACGCCGGATGGTTTCGATTCGCAGCGACTCATCGAGTTCCGGGTAAAGCGTGCGAATCGCCACACCCAGCTCCAAACCAATGATCCCGCGCACCGCGACATCGGTGCAACGCGGCACGCACGCCACATCGGCAGCACGGTGCATGGCCTCGACGATACGGCCGATGGAATCCACCAGCGTGCCGTCCCAATCGAAAATCAGTAGCTGATAATCAGGCACTCAGACGCTCCAGGGTCTTCGCCCACATCTCATCCACCGGAGCCTCGAGCTTCAGCACGCCACCATCGGGCAGCGGCACGTGCAACTCATAGGCATGCAGGAACAGGCGTTTACCGCCCAGCTCGCGAATCTCGCGGGAGAAGTCGTCGTCGCCGTATTTGCTGTCGCCGGCGATACCATGACCCGCATATTGGGCGTGCACACGAATCTGATGGGTACGACCAGTGATCGGCCTGGCTTCAACCAGCGTGGCGAACTCACCGAAACGGCGCAGCACGCGAAATACCGTGAGCGCCTCCTTGCCCTCGGGATTCACCTCGACCATACGCTCGCCGGAGCGCAGGTTGCTTTTCAGCAGCGGCGCGGCGATCTGCTTCTTGGCGGTCGCCCAGTGGCCACGCACCAACGCCATATAGCGCTTGTCCACGCCATCGCCGCGCAGCGCTTCGTGCAGGTGGCGCAGCATGCTGCGCTTCTTGGCGATCATCAGCAGGCCTGACGTATCGCGATCGAGGCGGTGCACCAACTCCAGATCCTTGGCATCGGGACGCAACTGGCGAAACGCCTCGATCACGCCGTAATTCAAGCCGCTGCCACCATGCACGGCGATACCGGCCGGCTTGTTCAGCACGATCAGCGCCTTGTCCTCATAAACGATGGCGGCCTCGAGGCGCTGCAGCAGCCCCTGCGCCAGCGGCTCGGGCTCATCGCGCTCGGCCAGGCGCAGCGGCGGCACACGCACCACGTCACCAGCCTGGAGCTTGTACTCGGGCTTGATCCGCCCCTTGTTAACCCGCACTTCACCCTTGCGCAGAATGCGGTAAATCAGGGTCTTGGGCACGCCCTTGAGCTGTGTCCTGAGGAAGTTGTCGATGCGTTGGCCGGCGAGTTCCGGTGCAACCTCGATCAGCTGAACGCCGGAGGTTGGAGAGGCAGGAGTAGTCATCGCGCAATCATAACAATTTTTTATGGAATTGAAGCACTTAATCATTGCTGCTATAGTCGCGAACGCCGCCAAAAGCGGCCTGGCTTGCGGATGAATGCCAAACTTGCCATCCCCTGCCCGCGCAAACGTATTTGGACGTGAGGCCGTCCGACGGATTCTTCAGGTTAGAAAGGCCGCAAAAGGCCACGAAGACTTCGGAAATAAAGCCTTGAGTATGATGCGCGATTCGCCCACCGGGCGGTCGCGGTAACTGACAACCGCTGCGGAATCCGCGCGCGGCACCCGATTTTCAGCGATACGTGTAGGGTGGAGATGTACAACTGTCGGACTGCGTAGCATATCGCTTGATCAAAGACGCCTCATCTCGTCCGCTACCGCCAGTTGATTCCTCTTCCTGACTGAGTGCTTTCTGTCACCACAGCAAGCAGGAGACGTCCGTCGCGACCGCGGCCTGATAATGGCTGACCGTCGCTAGACAGTGGAACGATTTACGACCGTTTCTGACGCGCCTGACACCGACCCTGAGAGTCGTGTGTGCCTAACGTGGCTTCCGCTAGCCCCGGAACCCATTGGTACCACATGAAAAGAATGCTAATTAACGCGACTCAGCCTGAAGAGTTGCGTGTTGCCCTGGTAGATGGCCAAAAACTCTACGACCTGGACATCGAGTCCGGCGCCCGTGAACAAAAAAAGGCCAACATCTACAAAGGCCGCATCACCCGCGTTGAACCCAGCCTCGAAGCCGCTTTCGTCGACTTCGGCTCCGAACGCCACGGCTTCCTCCCCCTCAAAGAAATCTCCCGCGAATACTTCTCCAAAGCCCCTGAAGGCGGCCGCGTCAACATTAAGGACGTGCTCAAGGAAGGCCAGGAAGTCATCGTCCAGGTCGAGAAAGAAGAGCGCGGCAACAAGGGCGCAGCCCTGACCACCTTCATCAGCCTGGCCGGTCGTTACCTGGTGCTGATGCCGAACAACCCGCGTGCCGGCGGCATCAGCCGCCGCATCGAAGGTGAAGAGCGCAACGAACTGCGTGAAGCGCTGAATGGCCTCAACGCTCCGGCCGACATGGGCCTGATCGTGCGCACTGCCGGCCTGGGCCGCTCCAGCGAAGAAATGCAGTGGGACCTCGACTACCTGCTGCAACTGTGGAGCGCCATTAAAGAAGCCTCCACCAGCCGCCCTGCCCCATTCCTGATCTACCAGGAATCCAACGTCATCATCCGCGCCATCCGCGACTACCTGCGCCAGGACATCGGCGAAGTGCTGGTCGACAGCGTCGAAGCCCAGGAAGAAGCGCTGAGCTTCATCCAGCAGGTGATGCCGCAGTACGCCAGCAAGATCAAGCTGTACGAGGACAGCGTGCCGCTGTTCAACCGCTTCCAGATCGAAAGCCAGATCGAAACCGCCTTCCAGCGTGAAGTGAAGCTGCCGTCCGGTGGTTCCATCGTCATCGACCCGACCGAGGCCCTGGTTTCCATCGACATCAACTCGGCGCGCGCCACCAAGGGCAGCGACATCGAGGAAACCGCGCTGCAGACCAACCTGGAGGCGGCCGAAGAAATCGCCCGCCAGCTGCGTCTGCGCGACATCGGCGGTCTGATCGTCATCGACTTCATCGACATGACCCCGGCCAAGAACCAGCGCGCCGTCGAAGAGAAGGTGCGTGAAGCCCTGGAAGCCGACCGCGCCCGCGTTCAGGTCGGCCGCATCTCGCGCTTCGGCCTGCTGGAAATGTCCCGTCAGCGCCTGCGTCCGTCCCTCGGCGAGACCAGCGGCATCGTCTGCCCACGCTGCAACGGCCAAGGCATCATCCGTGACGTCGAATCCCTGTCGCTGGCCATCCTGCGCCTGATCGAAGAAGAAGCGCTGAAGGATCGCACCGCCGAAGTCCGCGCTCAGGTACCGATCCCGGTCGCCGCCTTCCTGCTCAACGAGAAGCGCAACTCGATCACCAAGATCGAACTGCGCACCCGTGCGCGTATCGTGATCCTGCCGAACGATCATCTGGAAACCCCGCATTTCGAAGTGCAGCGTCTGCGTGACGACAACCCGGAAGCCCTGAGCGGCCAGACCAGCTACGAAATCGCCGCCACTGCGGAAACCGAAGAAACCGCCGCCCAGCCGGCCGCCGCCACGCGCACACTGGTTCGCCAGGAAGCCGCGATCAAGGCCGCACCGCGCAGCAGCGCCCCGGTCGCTGCCGAGCCGCAAGCACCGCTGGCTCCGACCAAAGCGACTGAGCCGAGCCTGTTCAAGGGCCTGGTGAAGTCTCTGGTCAGCCTGTTCGCCGGCAAGGAAGAAGAAGCCAAACCTGCAGTAGTCGAGAAGAAGAGCAACGAGCGTCCGCCGCGCGAAGAGCGTCGCAACGGTCGTCAGCAGAGCCGCAACCGCGGCGGTCGCCGCGACGAGGAGCGCAAGCCTCGCGAAGAGCGCGCCCCGCGTGAAGAGCGTCAGGCCCGTGAACCGCGTGAAGAACGCCAACCTCGCGAAGAGCGTCAACCGCGTGAAGAGCGCGCCCCACGCGAGCCGCGCGAAGGTCAGGAAAATCGCCGTGAGCGCAAGCCGCGCGAAGAGCGTGCCCCGCGTGAAGAGCGCGTGCGTGAACTGCGTGAACCACTCGATGCCGATGCTGGTAACGAGCAACGCGAAGAGCGTGCCGAGCGCCAGCCGCGCGGTGAACGCCAGGAGCGTCAGCGTCAACCGCGTGAAGAGCGTCAGCCGCGTGCCGAGCAAACCGAGGCCCTGCAGGACGAAGCACTGCCGAACGAAGAGCAACTGCAGGACGACGAGCAGGACAGCAACGATGGCGAGCGCCCGCGTCGCCGTTCCCGCGGTCAGCGTCGTCGCAGCAATCGTCGCGAACGTCAGCGTGATGCCGATGGCAACCTGATCGAGAGCGCCGAGAACAGCGAAGCTGCCGGTAACGACGCTCAGGCCGTCACCCCGGTTGCCGTGGGTACTGCCGCCGCCGTGGTTGCAGAAAGCGTCGACAGCAGCGAAGCCATTGCCAGCGAGGCTCCGGTCAGCGAAGCACCGGCCGTCGAAGCACCGTACGTTCAGGTTGAAGAAGCACCAGCTGTTCAACCGGTCGAGGCGCAAGCCGAGGCTGCTGTGAGTGAAGTGGTCGAAGCCGCTCCGGTCGCAGAGAAAGCAGTTGAGGCAGAACCGGCCGCAGCCGAAGCCCCTGTCGTCGTGGAAGCTCCCGCTGCCGAACCGATCGCTCAAGCTGAGCCGACTGTCGAAGTCGCCCAGGAGCCTGCTCCGGCACCGGTCGAGCAAGCACCTGCTGCCGCAGCGGTTCCGGCCAATGCCACTGGCCGTGCGCCGAACGACCCGCGCGAAGTGCGTCGTCGTCAGCGTGAAGCTGAGCGCCTGGCGCGCGAAGCTGCACAGGCCGCCGCTGCAGCCCCGGCTGTAGAGGCTGCCCCAGCAGTCGACGCCGCTCCGGTCGCTGAAGTAAGCGTCCCGGCAGAAGCCGAAGCCGCCGTAGTCGAAACAGCTCCTGTAGTCGAGCCGGTCGCTGAAGCCGAAGCCACCTCTGTCGTCAGCGAGCAAAGCGTGAGCGAAGCGGTAGAGCAAGCGCAGCCGGAAGAAGAGACGCAAGCCGACAAGGAGGAGGTCAAGCCTCAGGCTTGATCCTCCTGCGGTAAGTAAAAAGGGGATGCCTAGGCATCCCCTTTTTCATTTCCGTGCCTGGCGCTGCAGAAGCGTAGCCCGGATGCAATCCGGGAGCGGCAGGCAGCGGATCACGCCCTGCCTACAGATCAGAGCACGTTGGGCTCGATCTCCAGCTCAACACCGAAGCGCTCGAATACATCGGCCTGGATACGCTGCGCCAGCTGCAGCAGTTGCGCGCCCGTGGCGTTGCCGTAGTTGACCAGCACCAGCGCCTGCAAACGATGCACGCCAGCATCGCCCTCACGCGCCCCCTTCCACCCTGCCCGCTCGATCAGCCAACCGGCAGCCAGCTTGGCCAGGCCAGCTCCAGCCGGATAGCTGACCAGATCGGCATGCTCGGCGCGAATGCGCTCGGCCAGTTCGAATGGCACCACCGGATTCTTGAAGAAGCTGCCGGCGTTACCCAGCTCGGCGGGATCTGGCAGCTTCTCGCTGCGAATGGCGCAGATAGCTCGACTGACATCGCTTGCAGTCGGTGCCTCGATGCCCATCTCAGCCAGGCGCTGACGTACCGGACCATAATCCAGACGCAGCGAAGCCAGGCGACTCAGACGGAAGCGCACGCGCAGGATCAACCAGCACCCGGCTTCGCGCTTGAACAGACTGTCGCGGTAGGCGAAGGCGCATTCTTCCAGCGCGAAGTCGCGCAGCTCGCCGGTGTGCCGATCCAGAGCGGTCAGGCCGGCGAACAGATCCTTGATCTCCACACCATAGGCGCCAATGTTCTGCATCGGCGCGGCACCCACAGTACCGGGAATCAGGCTGAGGTTTTCCAGGCCATTGAGGCCCTGCGCCAGGCTCCATTGCACGAACGGATGCCAGGGCTCACCGGCTTCGGCCTCCACCAGCACCTGCTCGCCGTCGTCCTCCAGAATACGAATACCACGGCTGGCCATGCGCAGCACCAGCGCCTCGACATCGCGGGTCAGCAGCAGGTTGCTGCCACCGCCGATCACCAGCAGCGGCAAGCCCTGCTGATTTGCCAGGTTCAGCGCCTCGCGCACATCGTCATCATCGCGGGCTTCAGCGAAACGCCGTGCATGCACATCGACACCAAAGCTGTTGAAGGCCTTGAGCGACACGTCGCTCTGCAGATTCAGACTCACAGGCGCCCCCTGATCTCGATCAGCAACGCGTTACTGGCCTGCTCGATCAGGTCCAGCACCTGCTCGAAGCCATCCTCGCCGCCGTAGTAGGGATCGGGCACCTCATCCAGCGCCAGCTCATATCGGCGCAGGTAAAGATCGAGATCGGCACGGGCATCGGCGGGACGCAGCGCCTTGAGATTGCGCAGGTTACTCTGGTCCATGGCCAGGATCAGGTCGAAGCGCTGGAAATCGGCAGCCTCGACCTGGCGCGCACGCTGCGCGGACAGATCATAGCCACGGCGCAGCGCAGCCTGGCGCGTGCGACTGTCCGGCGCCTTGCCGACGTGCCAGTCGCCGGTGCCGGCGGAATCCACCAACACCCGATCATCCAGACCCGCCGCACGCAGCTTGTGGCGAAGAACGCCCTCGGCCGTGGGCGAACGGCAGATGTTGCCCAGGCAGACGAACAGAACCTTCATCAGGCCCCCAACAGGTGGCGCACCCGCTCCAGGTCTTCAGCGGTATCCACACCGGCAGCCGGTGCTTCGAGAGCATCGGCGACATGGATGCGCACGCCGTTATACAACGCGCGCAACTGCTCCAGGCACTCGGTGTCTTCCAGCCAGCACGGGCCCCAGGCGACGAAGTCATGCAGGAAACCCGCGCGGTAGGCGTAGATGCCGATATGACGGCGATACGGCACGCCGGCCGGTAGCACGTCGCGGCTCTTGGCAAAGGCGTCGCGCGCCCAGGCCAGCGGCGCGCGGCTGAAGGTCAGGGCCAGGCCGTTCTTGTCGGCGACCACCTTGACCACATTGGGGTTGAACAGCGCGGTGACGTCCTCGATGGGCTCGGCCAGGGTGGCGATACCGGCTTGCGGATTGGCCGCCAGGTTGGCTGCCACCTGATCAATGATCACAGGCGGGATCAGCGGCTCGTCGCCCTGCACGTTGACCACGATGGCGTCGGCCGGCAAACCGAGCTGGGTGGCCACTTCGGCCAGGCGGTCGGTGCCGGAGTTGTGATCCTCGCGGGTCAGCAGCACCTCGGCGCCGAAGGCCTGGCAGGCTTCGACGATGCGTGAATCGTCGGTGGCGACCACCACGCGGCTGGCCGAACTCTTCTTCGCCTGCTCCCAGACGTGCTGCACCATGGGCTTGCCGGCGATGTCCTGCAGCGGCTTGCCGGGCAGGCGGGTGGAGGCATAACGAGCAGGAATGACGACGGTGAAGACTGCGCTCATTTACTTGTCCAGACGCTCGTCGGTGGTCAGGGTGCGCGCTTCGCTTTCCAGCATCACCGGAATGCCGTCGCGGATCGGGTAGGCCACGCCAGCGCCCTTGCTGATCAGTTCGGTCTTGTCTTCGGAGAGCTGCAGCGGGCCCTTGCAGATCGGGCAGGCGAGAATGTCGAGCAGTTTAAGGTCCATGGTGGAATCCTTGCTGGGGTCATCAGGACCCCGGTATGAGGCGGGCCAGCTCTCCATCCAGCCAGTCGACGAATGCCGGCGTGGGCGCGGCATCGACGGCCAGGTACCACCAGTCGGCGGCGGCGAAGGCCCGGCATTTCACCGCATCCTTTTCCGTCATCAGCAGGGGCAGCGACGGCTCGAAACTGAGCTGCGCGGCATCGTACTGGGCATGGTCGGCGAAGGGGTGCGGAACCGGCCGCCAGTTTAGCGCTTCGAGGGTATTGAAGAAACGTTGCGGATTACCGATACCGGCCACCGCATGCACCGCCTGGCCAGGCGGCAGATGATCGAGGCCGACGCGCTCACCACTGAGCAGATTGACCAACGCGGTCGGCTGCAGGCGAAAGGCATAGCCGTCGGCGCGATCGGTCTCGGCGCCGTTGAACAGCACCGCGTCCACCTCATCGAGGCGCTCGACCGGCTCACGCAGTGGTCCGGCCGGCAGGCAGCGGCGATTGCCCAGGCCGCGCGCGGCATCGATCAGCACCAGTTCCAGATCGCGCGCCAGGCGGTAGTGCTGCAGGCCATCGTCGCAGAGGATCAGGTCCAATGCTTCTTCGGCCAGCAGCGCACGCACGGCGCGACTGCGATCCGGGTCGATCATCAAGGGCACGCCCGTACGCTGGACGATCAGCAGCGGTTCGTCACCGGCCTGTGCGGCCGGTTGATCGGCTCGCACCCGCCACGGCAGGCTCGGCGGCGTGGCGCCATAGCCACGACTGACCACGCCGACCTTGAGGCCACGGGCGCGGCAGTGTTCGATGAGAAAGAGGATCAGCGGCGTCTTGCCAGTGCCGCCGACGGTGATGTTGCCCACCACCAGCACCGGCACTGGGGCGCGATAGATATCACCCTCGCCGGCCAGGAAACGCGTGCGCTTGCTCTGCACCACGCGACGGTACAGCCACTCCAGCGGGCGCAGCAGCGCCAGCGCCGGGTGACCGCGGTACCAGGCCTCGAGCAAGCGATCAGCAGCGCTCACTTCAGGGGGTTTCCTGTGCTTCCACCGTGGTGATGCGCAGGTGCGAGAAGCCCAGCTTGCCGGCCGCGTCCATGGCGGTGATCACCGCCTGGTGCGGGGTCTTGCCATCGGCGCTGATGATCAACGGCAGGCTGTTGTCGCCGTCGGACTCCTTCTGCAGCGCCGCCATGAGATTGCTCAGGTTGCTTTCCAGCAGCGCCTTGCCATTGACCGAGTAGGCGCCATCGGCGCCGATCAGCACTTCGACCTGCTTGAGCTCGGTCTGCTCGGGCGGCGTGCCACTGGCTGCCTCGGGCAGGTCGACCTTGAGCTGGGTCTCGCGGGTGAAGGTGGTGGTGACCACGAAGAACAGCAGCAGGATGAATACCACGTCGATCAACGAGGCCAGGTTGATCTCGACGTTCTCCCGCGGTTTGCGCCGGAATTTCACGCCTTGCCCTCACCCAGGTCGACGTCGCGATCACCCTGTACCATTTCCACCAGCTTGATCGCTTCCTGCTCCATGCCGACTACCAGTTCGTCGACACGACGCTGCAGATAGCGGTGGAAGAACAGTGCCGGGATCGCCACCATCAGGCCGGCTGCTGTGGTGATCAGGGCCTTGGAGATACCGCCGGCGAGCATCGGCGCATTGGCCATGCCCGAGCCCATGAAGGAGCTGAAGATCTCGATCATGCCCAGCACGGTGCCGAGCAGGCCGAGCAGCGGCGCGATGCCGGCAATGGTGCCAAGGGCATTGAGGTAGCGTTCCAGCTCGTGGATGACGCGGGCAGCGGCCTCCTCGATGCACTCCTTCATGATCTCGCGACCATGCTTGGAGTTGGCCAGGCCGGCGGCGAGAATCTGCCCCAGCGGCGAGTCCTCACGCAGCTCCTTGAGCTTCTGGTTGTTGAGTTTCTTGTCCTTGATCCAGCGCCATACCTGAGCCAGCAGATTGGCCGGAGTGACGCGGGCGGGCCGCAGGGTCCACAGGCGCTCGGCAACGATGCCGGCAGCAGCGATGGAACAGAGAATGATCGGCAGCATCATCCAGCCGCCAGCTTTGACCAGTTCCCACACGGTAGAGAATCCCCCTCGAAAAAGTCGCGCCACTCTAGCACAGGGTGTAACGCCCGCCGACCGCCGCCGTTCTCATTTTTCCCGCCAGAAACGTGGCTCGCTTCGCAACCCGCGAGGCGCGACCTGTTCGCCCAGACGTAAATGCAGAGCACCGCGCAACGCCGTGTCATGCACCTCGACGCCTGCCGCCTGATAGCGCGCCAACACCTGCGGGTGGGGATGTCCAAAGGCATTGTGGCGGCTGCGGGTGATCAGCACGTGCTGCGCCCCGACCGCATCGATAAAAGCCTGGCTGGATGAGGTGCGACTGCCGTGATGGGGCGCCAGCAGCCACCGCGAGGCCAGGGGAAAGTCGGTCTGCATCAGCGCGCGTTCGGCGCGGACATCGATATCACCGGTCAGCAACAGGCGCTCACCCGCCGCCTCAACCTGCAATACACAAGAACGTTGATTGCCGGATACGGCCTGGTCCCACTGCCACAACCTGAACGTCACGTCGTTCCATTGCCAGCTTTGCCCCGATTCGCAATCCTCAGCGCCAAGCGTCCTAGCCAGACGCTGCGGCTCGCCACTGATGACCCGGGCCACCGGCATGCCGGCCCTGATCGCCGCTGCACCGCCAGCATGATCGTTATCCGCATGGCTGAGCAGCATCAGGTCGAGCCGCCTGAGGTTCATCGCACGCAAGGAAGGCAGGACGATACGTTCACCAGTATCGAAATCGCCGAAGCGCGGCCCCGCGTCGTACAGCAGGCTGTGCTCTCGGGTACGCACCAGCACCGCCAGCCCTTGCCCCACGTCCAGCACCCAGACATCGGCACGACCATCGTCCAGGTGCTGTGTGGGCAACAGCAATGCAGGCAACAACAGCGCGAGGCCAGGCAGACGCAACGGTACGCCAGCAGGCAGCAGGAGCAACAAGGCGCCTGCCGCTGCCAGTAGCCAGGCCCAGAGCGGCAGATTGCTGGGCAGCCAGGCAGGAAGCCAAGCCGCGATCACGCTGAGCAATTCGAATAACAGATACAGCGCACCGCCGGCCAGCCACAACAGGCCCTCCCCAACCACGGGAACGGGTAGCAGCAGAGTGCCCAGCAAGGCCAGGGGTACGACCACCAGCCCCACCCAGGGCACGGCAACCAGATTAGCCAGCGGCCCGCTACTGCTGACCGGCAAACCGAGAATCAGCATCATCGGCAACAGACCAATGGCCATGGTCCACTGCGCACGCGTCAACCCGCGCCACCAACCCCAGACGCCAAGCCGGCCACCGAACACCAACGCGAGAATCGCCACGGCCGAGAACGATAGCCAGAAGCCCGGTTGCAAGGACGCCAATGGCTCGAGTAGCAGCACCACGAGCAGGGCCAGCAACAATGGCCACCAGGCGCCCAGATGACGAAAGCGCATGCGCCAGAGCAGCACCAGCGCAACCATCACGCAGGCCCTGCGCACCGGCACCTCGAAACCAGCCAACATCCCGTAGACCAGAGCCCCACTCAGGGCCAGCGCACAGGCGCAGGGCAACCAGGGCCAGCGCCTTGGCCAGGCGCCGACTCTCGCCAGCAACGCCACCAGTCCGTAAAGAAAGCCGGCCAGCAGGGCGATATGCTGGCCGGAGATGACCATCAGATGCACCGTGCCCGTGTGCTGCAGCAGGCGCCAGTCGCTCGCACTCAGACCGGAGCCATCACCCAGGACCAGAGCGGCAATGGCGCCCTCTCGCTCAAAGGCCGGCACCGCCAGCAGATGCTGACGCAGGCCGTCGCGCCAACTCCCCAAGCCCGTCGCGGCGGATAACCGCTGGCCAGACTTGATCGTGCCCGTAGCGCCAATGCGCTGGGCCAGCAGCCAGGCTTCGTAGTCGAAACTCTGCGGATTGACCAATCCGTGTGGGCGCTTCAGGTTGACCGCCACCCGCCAGCGCTCGCCGCCCTGCACCGGCGGCCCACCATACCAGGCCAGGCGTAACCTTTTCGGCAGCTCGGCACGTCGGGAGTGCGCCTCTTCGAACTGGAAGCGCACCACGCCATCGGACACCTCCGGCAGACCGACCACGCGGCCCTCCAACCACAGGGTGCGGCCATCGAGTTGCGGATCGAGGCGGTCATCCAGTGCCGATTGCGCCGAACTGCAGGCCCAGGCCAGCCCCAACAGAAAGAACCCCAACGGATAGAGGCGCGAGAACAGCAACCCCAGGCCGGCACCGACCGCCACCAGCAACAGCCAGCCCGGCGGCAAACTCGGCAGAAAGCGCAGCATCAATAGCCCCAGGGCCAGCGCCAACATCCCTGTTCGCATGGTTTCTCCTTGCTCATCGAGCTGCGGCGAGCGCGTCCAGCGCTCACCTCTGGTCACAATATGGAAACGCTGGCCAGGCTGAATCCGTGCATAATATCGGCGCTTTTGCCTGCCCAGAGACTCTTCATGCCGCGTCGTTTATTCAAGCGCTACATGCCCACCCCCGACAGCATCAAGGGTAACAAGTCCCTGCGCTTTCTCGGCAAACTCATTCATGATCCCAATCTCTGGCATCTCAATCGCCATTCGGTAGCCCGCGGCATGGCCATCGGCCTGTTCTGGGCGATGATCCCCATGCCCATGCAGATGCTGGCCGCCGCAGCCGTCGCCATCCCGTTGCGCGCCAACCTGCCGATTTCCATCGGCCTGGTGTGGCTGACCAACCCCATCACCATGCCACCGGTTTTCTACTGCACTTACAAACTGGGCGCGTGGATCATGCAGACACCGCCCGTGCGCATGCCGGAGACGCTGAGCCTGGAATGGATCACGGCCGAGGTAGCGGTGCTGTGGAAGCCACTGTACCTGGGTTCCGTCGTCGCGGGGGTCATCCTCGCGATACTGGGCTACGTGCTGACCATGCTCTACTGGCGCTGGTGGGTCCAGCGTAGCTGGCGCAAGCGTCAGGAAAAGCGCCGACTGGAACGCCGCTGAAAAGAAAAAGCCGTCGAAGTCGACGGCTTTTTCGTTCTCACTCGTAGCGTAGCGCCTCGGCCGGCTGCACCTGCGCCGCCCGCCATGACGGGTAGAGCGTGGCGAGGAAACTCAGGATCAATGCCGCCGAACAGATCAACGCCACGTCCAGCCACTGCAGGTCGGACGGCAGGCTGCTGATGAAGTACACATCGGAGCTCATCACCTGCTGCCCGGCGAACGATTCCAGCCAGGCCACCAGGGCGCTGACATTGAGCGCCGCCAGCACACCCAACACCGTACCAATCAGCGTACCGACCAGGCCGATCACCGAGCCTTGGACCATGAAAATCGCCATGATCTGCCGCGGTGTGGCGCCCAGGGTACGCAGGATGGCAATGTCGCCGCCCTTGTCGGCGACCACCATGATCAGCGTGGCGATGATGTTGAATGCTGCCACCGCGACGATCAGCAAGAGCAGCAGACCGATCATGGTCTTCTCCATCTTCATCGCGCTGAACAGACTGCCCTGGGTGTGGGTCCAGTCATCGGCGCGATAACCTGCGCCCAGTTCGGCGACCAGCGCTTTGGATACCTGCGGCGCCTGGTAGAGGTCTTTCAGCGCCAGACGAATACCTGGCACCGTACCTTCCGGCAGACGCTGCATGGCAGCGGCGTCGACGACGTTGATTAGTGCCAGTGAGCTGTCCAGCTCGGCACCGACCTTGAACACCGCCGCCACGTTCAGCCGCTGCATGCGCGGGGTGACGCCACCAGGCGCGCTGCTCAGCTCAGGGATGATCAGCGTCAGCTTGTCGCCCACCTGCAGGCCGAAACGACGCGCGGTGATATCACCGATCACCACGCCGAATTCACCGGGCTGCAGATTGTTCAGGCTGCCCTGACGGATGTGCTCAGGCAGGATCGATACCTTGCCCTCTTCTGCCGGATCGATGCCATGAATCTGGATCGGCTGCATCAGCCCGCGATGCGAAAGCATGCCCTCCAGCTCGGCATAGGGTGCCGCCGCCTGCACCTGCGGATTGGCCATGGCCTTGTCCGCCAGGGCGCGCCAGTCGGCAACCGGCTCGGCGCCGTAGAGCATGGCGTGCGGCACCATGCCGAGAATGCGCGAGCTCATTTCCTTCTGGAAACCGTTCATCACCGACAGCACCACGATCATCGCCAGCACACCGAGCGCCAGGCCGATCATCGAAGTCAGCGAAATGAAGGAGATGAAATGGTTGCGGCGCTTGGCCCGTGTGTAGCGAGCGCCGATAAAGATACTCAGCGGACGAAACATCAGAGGGTCACCAGCTTGCCGTCCTGCAGGCTGAGCACGCGATCCATCTGGCGTGCCAGCTGCATGTCGTGGGTCACCACCAGGAACGCGGTGTTGGAGTCACGGCTGAGTTCGCGCATCAGCTCCTGGATGCCTTCAGCGGTGTGCTGGTCGAGGTTGCCGGTGGGTTCATCGAGCAGCACCAGCCCCGGGCGGTTGACCAGGGCACGGGCAATGGCCACACGCTGACGTTCACCGCCGGACAGTTCTGACGGCTTGTGATTGAGGCGATGGCCAAGCCCGACTCGCTCGAGCAGCTTGGTGGCACGCTCGCGCGCCTCGCTGATCGACGTCTTGCCGATCAACAGCGGCATGCAGACGTTCTCCAGCGCAGTGAACTCGGCCAGCAGGTGGTGGAACTGGTAGACGAAGCCCAGCGCACGGTTGCGCAGCAGACCACGTGCGGTCTCGCTCAGTGCCGACAGTTGTTCGCCAGCCAGCCAGACGCTGCCTTCGCTGGGCGTATCCAGGCCGCCGAGCATGTTCAACAGGGTGCTCTTGCCGGAGCCGGAGCTGCCGACGATGGCCACGCGCTCGCCCGGGAAGAGTTCCAGCTCGAGCCCATCGAGCACCACCACCGACTCGGGGCCTTCGTCGTAACGCTTGCTCAGGTTGCGGCAGCTGAGCACGGCATTGTGCTGTTTCATGGCGTTCTGGTTCATGGACTCACTCATAGCGCAGGGCCTCGGCCGGCTGGGTACGCGCAGCGCGCCAGGCTGGATACAGGGTGGCGAAGAAGCTCAGCAGCAACGCCGCGGTGCAGACCATCACCACGTCGGCGCTCTGCAGTTGCGAAGGCAGGTAATCGATGAAATAGACATCGGCATTGAGAAACTTGATGCCCAGCAGACGTTCGATGCCGGCGATCAGGCTGCTGACGTTCAGCGCTGCGAGAATCCCCAGCACGGCGCCGATGAAGGTGCCGACCACACCGATCACCGTGCCCTGCACCATGAAGATGGCCATGATCTGCCGCGGCGTGGCGCCGAGGGTCCGCAGGATGGCGATGTCGCCCTTCTTGTCGGTCACCACCATCACCAGGGTGGAAATGATGTTGAACGCGGCCACCGCGACGATCAGCAGCAGAAGCAGGCCGATCATGGTCTTCTCCATGCGAATGGCCTGGTACAGGTTGCCGTGGGTGCGGGTCCAGTCGCGGGCGTAGAAATCACCGTCGAGGGTCTGGGCGATCTCCCAGGCGCTGCGCGGCGCCTGGAACAGATCATCGAACTTCAGGCGCAGGCCCTGTACCTGATCCGGCTTCCAGCGCTGCAGGCGCGCCAGATCGCTGATGTTGGCCAGAGCCAGTGCACCGTCGATCTCGCCGGCGCCGACGTGAAAAATGCCGGTGACGGTAAAGCGCTTCAGACGCGGGAACATGCCGGCGGGGGTCACCGTGACCTCGGGCGCGACGAAGGTGACCTTGTCACCCAACTTCAGGCCCAGCTTGGCCGCCGCCTTGTCACCGATGACCATGGCGAAATCACCTGGCTGCAGGCTGTCGAGATTACCCTGCTGGAAGAAACCGTCGATGATCGACACCTTGCGTTCCTGCTCGGGGTCGATGGCATTGATCAGCACCTTCTGCACCTTGCCGTCGTGTGTCAGCAGGCCCTGCATCTGAGTGAAGGGTGCCAGCGCCTCGACGCGCGGATGGCGCTCGACCTGCCGCGCCAATGCCGGCCAGTCGCTGACCGGGGTCGGCGATTCGACCGTGGCGTGAGGAATCATCCCCAGCACCCGAGTGCGCATTTCATGGTCGAAACCATTCATCACCGACAGCACCAGGATCATTACCATCACCCCGAGGGTGAGGCCGAGCATGGACGTCAGGGAAATGAAGGAGACGAAGTGGTTGCGACGCTTGGCCCGCGTGTAGCGCGTACCGATGAATACGAACAGAGGTCTGAACATGTCGGAGAGATTCGGGGGAAAGAAAAAACGTCCTTGTGGCAGGGCCAGGTCAGCAGCCTTACACTCAGAAGCAACTCAAAGTCTGCTGCGTATCGGGCATGCTGCGTTAAAGACACTTGGAAAGCCGCTTATGACCAGCGCGCTTCAGTGTGGCCCCGAAGGGGCGAGCGAAGCGAGCAATGCTCGTTTACCATTCGTAACCGAGGCTTGTTCGGCGACGCTTGCCTGGCACGCATCCAGTTCGCGAGACTTTCAACAGGGTCTTCGACCACCACCGCTTTCATGGGTTCGCCATGTCGACTAACGATGTAGATGATCGCCGCGAATACTATCGTATCGACGATACGATCGCACTGGAATTCAGCCTGCTGTCGGGGGCAGAAGCCCATGCCAGCGACGCGCTTCACGATCCATCGCCGCTGTTCAACCTGCTCAGCGACCTGCACCTGATGGACTTCGAATCCCAGCATCTGCTGCGCCATATCACTGAGCGCGACCGTACCCTGGCCAACTACCTGAAGGTGATCAACAAGCGCATCGACCTGCTTGGCCAGGCCGTGGCGCAGAGCCTGCTGCGCGACATCGGCGCGCCACGCCAGGTATCGCTGTCCGAGGGCGGCATCAGCTTCAATAACGCCCAGGCCGTGGCGCCGGGCAGCCATCTGGCGATCAAGATGGTGCTGATGCCCCAGGCCCTAGGCCTGCTGCTGCGTGGCCAGGTGGTGCACTGCAGCCAACGCGCGGATGGCCAATTCGAGATAGGCACCGAGTTCGAAGCGTTGACCGACGCACAGCGCCAGTTGCTGGCTCGGCATATCCTGCAAAAGCAGGCTTTGGAGCGTCGCCAAGCCCGCGAATGACAGTCGCCAAGGAACCGCCATGTATCGTCTCGCTCTGCTTTTCACCCTGCTCGCCCCTGCTGCTCTACTCGCCGATACCCTGACCATTCCCCTGGGCAGCCAGGGCGCCGATCTCGACGCCAGCAACCTGCCGCACAAAGGCCAGTCCAAGCGTTCGGTACTGGAGCGTTTCGGCCTGGCCGATGAAGAGCACAAGCCCGTCGGCCAGCCACCGATCACACGCTGGGACTACCGCGAATTCAGCGTCTATTTCGAATACGATCACGTGATCAACAGCGTGCGCCATCACCAGCCACGTCACCTCGACACCGCCAAGGAGTAACAGTGACTCTCATCTACGGCCATCGCGGCGCCAAGGGCGAAGCCCCGGAAAATACCCTGGCCAGTTTCCAGCGCTGCCTGGAACACGGCGTCGACCGCTGCGAGCTGGATCTGCATCTGTCGCGCGACGGCGAACTGATGGTGATCCACGACCCGACGCTCAAGCGCACCACCGGCCTGCGCGGCAAGGTGGTCGAGCACGACGCCGCCGAACTGGTGAAGTACGACGCGCGCAAGGGCGGCCCTGGCTGGGTGCGCCCATGCCCCATTCCGCGCCTGGAAGAGTTGTTCCAGCAGTGCAAGTTCGAGCATTGGCAGCTGGAGGTGAAAAGCGCCTCGAAAGTGCGCGCCGCGCGCACCGTGCTGGCCATTGCCGAACTCGTCGAACGCTTCGGTTTGCGTGAGCAGATCACCATCACCTCCAGCTCGCGGGAGGTACTCAAGGCCGCGCGCGAACTGACCCCGCAGTTGCAACTGGGTCTGGTTGCCGAGTACGCCTGGCTCGACCCGCTGAAAGTAGCGGCGCATTACGACTGCCACCTGCTGGCGCTGAACTGGACGCTGTGCACCCCGGAGCGCCTGCTCAAGGCGCAGAAGCAAGGGCTGCACGTGTCGGTATGGACGGTCAATGAGCCGGCGCTGATGCGCCGCCTGGCCGACTTCGGTGTCGACAGCATCATCACCGACTTCCCCGGCATCGCGGTGCAGACGCTGCGCGGCTGAGCCTTAGCGCCCTCTCCCCCGGCCCCTCTCCCGCAAGCGGGAGAGGGGAGCAAGCCAGAGCAGCCCGCGCGTAGCCCGGATGCAATCCGGGAGCTGGACAGAGAGCATTCCCGGATTGCATCCGGGCTACGAACACAACGCCCGAGAACGAAAAAAACCGGCCCAAGAGCCGGTTTTTCGTTGCTGCCGCCTGAGACGCTAGAAGCTCTCCCGATTCGGCCAGCGCCACTCGGAAGCCACTACCCAGCCTGTCTCCCCGACCGGCTCAGGCCGCCGGCCGGAGCCGCTCAAAAAAGCCGGTTGAGGCCGTCGAACGCGGCAACCCGATAGGCCTCGGCCATGGTCGGGTAGTTGAAGGTGGTGTTGATGAAGTACTTGATGCTGTTGGCTTCACCCTTCTGGTTCATGATCGCCTGGCCAATGTGGACGATCTCCGAGGCCTGATAGCCAAAGCAATGCACACCCAGCACTTCCAGGGTTTCACGATGGAAGAGAATCTTCAGCATACCCACTGGTTCCACCGAGATCTGCGCGCGGGCCATACCCTTGAAGAAGGCCTTGCCGACCTCGTAAGGCACCTTGGCCTGAGTCAGCTCACGCTCGGTCTTGCCGATCGAGCTGATCTCCGGAATGGTGTAAATACCGGTCGGCACGTCATCGACGAAGCGCCAGCTGCCGTTGTCGACGATGCTGCCGGCAGCGGAACGCCCCTGGTCGGCAGCGGCGCTGGCCAGGCTCGGCCAGCCGATCACGTCACCGGCGGCGTAGATGTTGCTGACCTCGGTGCGGTAATGCTCGTCGACCTGGATCTGACCACGACTGTTAACCGCGATGCCGATGTTTTCCAGGCCCAGCTGATCGGTATTGCCGGTGCGGCCGTTACACCACAGCAGGGCGTCGGCCTTGATCTTCTTGCCCGACTTCAGGTGCAGGACCACGCCGTTTTCCACACCCTCGATGCGCTCGTACTCTTCGTTGTGACGAATCAGCACGTTGTTGTTGCGCAGGTGGTAGCTCAAGGCGTCGGAGATTTCCGAGTCGAGGAAGCTGAGCAGTTGATCGCGGTTGTCGATCAGGTCGACCAGCACACCCAGGCCACTGAAGATCGAGGCATACTCGCAACCGATCACCCCCGCTCCGTAGATGATCAGACGACGCGGTGTGTGACCCAGGCTGAGAATGGTGTCGCTATCGTAGATACGCGGGTGGCGGAAATCGACATCGGCCGGGCGGTACGGACGCGAACCAGTGGCGATGACGATCTGTTTGGCCACCAGCTTTTCCACCACACCATTGAGGCAGACGACTTCGACCGTCTGCTCGTCAGCGAAGCTGGCGGTGCCGAAATAGGTGTCGATGCGGTTACGCGCGTAGTAACCGGTGCGCGAGGTGACCTGCTTGGCGATCACCTTCTCCGCACTTTTCAGCACGTCGGGGAAGGAGAACCAGCGTGGCTCGCCGATCTGGCGGAACATCGGGTTGGTGTTGAACTGCATGATCTGCCGCACCGAATGGCGCAGCGCCTTGGACGGAATGGTGCCCAGGTGGGTGCAATTGCCGCCGACCAGCGGACGGTTGTCCACCACGGCTACCTTGCGCCCGGCCTTGGCCGCGTTCATCGCCGCGCCCTCGCCCGCCGGGCCGGAGCCCAGCACCACCACATCGTAGTTGTAGACCGCCATGTTTACTCCTTCAGATCAGGCCGGAGCGCTTGTGGCGCACCCTCGGCGGGGCCGGCAGCGGATAATAGCCACCGGCTTTCAAAGCTACCACCCGGCTTAACGCTTGCTCGCGTCGTAAGCCAGGTCGGTATTCGGCGCTTCGCTCTGGTCGCGATTGACCTCCTCGCATTTTTCACGGCTACCGCCGCAAATCGAGCATTCCTTCTCGATACCCAGGTTGGCGATGCCACCGCAGGAACCGGCGATGGGTTTGCGCCCCATGATCACGCCAACGGCCATCATGCCGACGACCAGAATCATGGCCAGAAATACAACCAGAAAAGTCATTGCTCATCTCCTGCAGCGAATAGCTGCTCGAATGCGGTCGTGCCCTGTGTGACGAAGCCCTCGCCCTCACGCGTCACGAAAAACGCCGCGATACCGTTGCGCTCGGCGAAGGCCATGCCGGCATCCGGTCCAAGCACCATCAATAGGGTAGACAAGCCATCGGCGCGCAAGGTCGATGGATCTGCCACCGTCACCGCCGCCAGCTTGTGGTTGACCGGCTTGCCGCTCAGCGGATCGAGCGTATGCGAGTAGCGCTGGCCGTTCTCTTCGAAGTAGTTGCGGTAGTCACCTGAGGTGGAGATCCCGTAACCATCGAGCTGCAGAATGCGTTGGGCCACCCGCTGATCGTCGCGCGGGGCTTCCAGACCGATGCGCCAGTGGCTGCCATCGGGCTTGAAGCCGGCCGCCTTGAGCTCACCGGTGGCCTCGACCAGATAACTGGTGACCCCCAACTCGCCCAGACGCTCGACGATCAGATCGACGGCATAACCGGCCGCGATGCTGTTGAAGTCGACCTGAACATCGGCATCCTTGCACAGCTGCTCGCCGTCGATCTTCAGGTGCTGCTGACCGACCCGCTGACGCACTTCGGCCAGACGCTCGGCATCCGGCACCGCCTCGCCCTGCCCTTTGGGCCCGAAACCCCAGAGGTCGAGCAAGGGTTCAAGCGTCAGGTCGAAATAACCCTGACTCTCCTGGTGCAGACGATCGCCGGCACGCACCAGATCCAGCACGCCCTTGGGCATGGCCTGGCAGGTACCCGCTGGCGCACGGTTGAATTGCTCGATTAGCGAATCATCGCGATAGGTGGACATCTGCAGATCGATCTCGGCGAGGATCGCCTCGGTCGCCGCCTTGAGTTCGGCTTGCGGCGCGACACCTTCACTGCGGACGTATTTGATCGAATAGGTGCTGCCCATGGTCGGGCCACCGAACTCTTCGATCCGTTCAGAATGCAAGCAGCCCGTTAGGGCTGCCGCCAGGGCGACAGCGATAACGGGCTGGAGTACAGCAGACCTCATGCGTTAGCCGCCGAAGTCGTCGAGGAGGATGTTCTCCGGCTCGACACCCAGGTCGGTCAGCATCTTGATCACCGCGGCGTTCATCATGGGTGGGCCGCACATGTAGAACTCGCAATCTTCCGGAGCCGGGTGGTCCTTCAGGTAGTTCTCGTACAGCACGTTGTGGATGAAGCCTTTGAGGCCGTTCCAGTTGTCTTCCGGCTGTGGGTCGGACAACGCCAGGTGCCACTGGAAGTTCGGGTTTTCCGCGGCCAGCTGATCGTACTCTTCGTTGTAGAACGACTCGCGCATGGAACGCGCGCCATACCAGAAGCTGATCTTGCGCTTGGACTTCAGGCGCTTGAGCTGGTCGAAGATGTGCGAACGCATCGGCGCCATGCCGGCACCACCACCGATGAAGACCATCTCGGCGTCGGTGTCCTTGGCGAAGAACTCACCGAAGGGCCCGTACACGGTGATCTTGTCGCCCGGCTTGAGGCTGAACACGTAGGACGACATCTTGCCCGGCGGCAGATCGTCCTTGCCGGGGGGCGGCGAGGCGATACGGATGTTGAACTTCACCAGACCGCGCTCTTCCGGGTAGTTGGCCATGGAATAGGCACGGATCACGGTCTCGTCGACCTTGGACACGTACTTCCACTGGTTGAACTTGTCCCAGTCGCCGCGATACTCCTCCTGGATGTCGAAGTCCTTGTAGTACACGGTGTGTGGCGGGCATTCCAGCTGCACATAACCACCGGCGCGGAAGTCGACGTTTTCACCTTCCGGCAGCTTCAGCGTCAGCTCCTTGATGAAGGTGGCGACGTTGGGGTTGGACTCCACCGTGCATTCCCACTTCTTCACGCCGAAGACTTCTTCTGGCACTTCGATCTTCATGTCCTGCTTGACCGCGGCCTGGCAGGACAGGCGCCAGCCTTCGCGGGCCTCACGCTTGGTGAAGTGCGACTCTTCGGTGGAGAGCATCTCGCCACCGCCAGACTCGATGATGCACTTGCACTGGGCGCAGGTACCGCCGCCACCGCAAGCGGACGACAGGAAGATGCCGTTGTCGGCCAGGGTTTGCAGCAGCTTGCCGCCAGCCGGGACCACGATGGTTTTTTCGCCGTTGATTTCGATGTTCACGTCGCCGCTGGAAACCAGCTTGGCGCGAGCAGCGAGAATGATCAGCACCAACGCGAGAACGATGGCGGTGAACATGCCGATGGCGAGGAAGATTTCGTAATTCATCTGTTCATCCTTTCCTTACAGCTGCACGCCGGAGAAGGACATGAAGCCCAGCGACATCAGACCGATGGTGATGAAGGTGATGCCCAGACCCTGCAGACCAGCCGGTACATCGCTGTACTTGAGCTTCTCGCGGATACCAGCCAGCGCAGCAATCGCCAACGCCCAGGACACGCCAGCGCCGATGCCGTAGACGGTGCTTTCGGCCAGGTTGTAGTCGCGCTCGACCATGAACAGCGAGCCACCCATGATGGCGCAGTTCACGGTAATCAGCGGCAGGAACACACCGAGGGCGTTGTACAGCGACGGCACGTACTTATCCAGAGTCATCTCGAGGATCTGTACCAGTGCAGCGATCACCCCGATGAAGGTCAGCAGACCGAGGAACGACAGATCTACCTCAGGCAGGCCGGCCCAGGCCAGCGCACCATCCTTGAGGATATTGGTGTAGATCAGGTTGTTCACCGGCATGGTGATACCCAGCACCACGACCACGGCGATGCCGAGGCCGATGGCGGTTTCCACCTTCTTGGAGATGGCGATGAAGGTACACATGCCGAGGAAGAACGCCAGCGCCATGTTCTCGACGAACACCGCACGGACGAACAGGCTGATGTAATGTTCCATTAATAGGCCTCCTTGCTGGATACCTGAGGCGCCATCTTGTAAGCGTTGGCCTCGATCTGATCCTTCTTCCAGCTACGGATGGCCCAGATGAACAGACCGATCAGGAAGAATGCCGATGGCGGCAGCAGCAGCATGCCGTTGGGCTGGTACCAGCCGCCGTCATTGACCACCGAGAAGATCTCGTAACCCATCAGTTTGCCCGCGCCGAACAGCTCGCGAATGATGCCCAGGGCAACCAGCATGGCGCTGTAGCCCAGGCCGTTACCGATACCGTCGAAGAACGACAGCACCGGCGGGTTCTGCATGGCGAAGGCTTCGGCGCGACCCATCACGATGCAGTTGGTGATGATCAGACCGACGAACACCGACAGCTGTTTGGACAGACTGAAGGCGTAGGCCTTGAGCACCTGATCGACCACGATCACCAGCGAGGCGATGATCACCATCTGCACGATCATGCGGATCGAGCTGGGGATCTGGCTGCGGATCATAGAGATGAACAGGTTGGAGAAACCGGTCACCAGGGTCAGCGCGGCAGACATCACCAGTGCGGTCTGCAGGTTCGAGGTGACCGCCAGGGCCGAACAGATCCCGAGGATCTGCAGGCCAATGGGGTTGTTGTTGAAGACCGGGTTGAGCAGGACTTCTTTAATAGTCGGCTGCGACATGATCAAGCCTCCCCTGCACGCAGGTTAGCGATAAACGGACCGAAGCCGTTCTGGCCAAGCCAGAACTTCAGCAGGTTGTCCACACCGACACTGGTCAGAGTGGCGCCGGCCAGGCCATCGACCTGGTGGGTAGCGTTCGGGCTTTGCGGATCTACGCCGCCCTTGACCACCTGTACGGCCAACTTGTCGTTGTCGTCGAACAGGGTCTTGCCTGGCCACTGGCCCTTCCATTTCGGGTTGTCCACCTCGCCGCCGAGACCAGGAGTCTCGCCGTGCTGGTAGAAGCCCATGCCAACCACGGTATTGAGATCACCCTTGACCGCGATAAAGCCGTGCAGGGTCGACCACAGGCCGTAGCCGCGCACCGGCAGGATCAGGGTTTCGACTTCACCGTCCTTTTCCACCATGTAAACGGTGGTGTAACGCTCCTGGCGCTTGATACCGGCGATATCCTCACTGCCCTTGAGCGCGCTGGAGGTCTTCGGATCCTTGGCTGCCTTGAGTGGGTCGAAGGTGATGGGGTCGAAGGCATCGGAGAACTTGCCACTCTCCAGATCCACCAGCTTGGCGGTGATGGTGCTGTCGAACAGCTCCTTGACCTTGGCGCCGGACATGCCCGCCTCACCCAGGCCGGCAATGGCCAGGATGCTGCGTTGCTTGTCCAGCAGGCGGTTTTCAACCTGAGTCGGCTTCAGTGCAATGGCTGCGCCGGCGACGAACACCGAGCACACCAGACACACCAGCACGGCCACCGTCAGCGTGCGGACGGTGGATTCTTTTTGACTAGACATTGCGTGCCAGCCTCCGCTTGATATTGGCTTGAACGACGAAGTGGTCGATCAGCGGTGCAAACAGGTTGGCGAACAGAATCGCCAGCATCATGCCCTCGGGGAAGGCCGGGTTGACCACACGGATCAGCACCACCATCACACCGATCAGAGCACCAAAGATCCATTTGCCGGTGTTGGTCATCGACGCCGACACCGGGTCGGTGGCCATGAAGAACATGCCGAAGGCAAAGCCGCCCACTACCAGATGCCAGTACCAGGGCATGGCGAACATCGGGTTGGTGGTGGAACCGATCAGGTTAAGCAGCAGGCTCAGGCCGATCATGCCCAGCATCACGCCGACGACGATGCGCCAGGAGGCGATCTTGGTGATCAGCAGGACCAGGCCGCCGATGGCAATCGCCAGGGTGCTGGTCTCGCCGAGCGAGCCGTGAATGGTGCCGACGAAGGCGTCCATCCAGGTGATGCCGTTGTTGATCACGTTCTCGATGCCGCCGGAGGCTGCCAGGCTTAGCGAAGTGGCGCCGGCAAAACCATCGACCGCCGTCCAGACCGCATCACCGGACATCTGCGCCGGATAGGCGAAGAACAGGAAGGCACGGCCGGTCAGTGCCGGGTTGAGGAAGTTCTTGCCGGTACCACCGAACACTTCCTTGCCGATCACCACACCGAAGCTGATGCCCAGAGCGACCTGCCACAGCGGAATGCTCGGCGGCAGGATCAGGGCGAACAGCACGGACGTGACGAAGAAGCCTTCGTTGACTTCATGCTTGCGGATCGAAGCGAACAGCACTTCCCAGAAGCCGCCGACGATGAAGGTCACCGCGTAGACGGGCAGAAAGTAGGCGGCGCCCTGGATGAAGTTGTCCCACAGGCTGTTCGGATCGAAACCGGCCAGCGAGCCGATCAGGGCGAAACGCCAGCCTTCCTGGCTCGCCAGCAGCTCGGGGCTCTGAGCGAAGATCAGGTTGGCCTGGTAGCCGGTGTTCCACATGCCGAAGAACATCGCCGGGAAGGTGCACAGCCACACGGTGATCATCATGCGCTTGAGGTCGATGCCGTCGCGCACGTGAGCGGTGGTCTTGGTCACGCTGCCAGGACGATAGAAGAAGGTGTCGATGGCCTCGTAGAGGGCATACCACTTCTCGTACTTGCCGCCCTTTTCGAAGTTGTGCTCGATCTTGTCGAGGAATGCACGAATGCCCACGGATTAACCCTCCTTCTCGATGCGGGTGAGGTTGTCCCGCAGGATCGGGCCATATTCATACTTGCCGGCGCACACATAGGTGCACAGAGCCAGGTCTTCTTCGTCGAGTTCCAGGCAACCCAGTTTCTGAGCCATCTCGGTGTCGCCAACGATCAGATAGCGCAGCAGTTGAGTCGGCAGGATATCCAGCGGCATCACGGCTTCGTAGTTGCCCACCGGCACCATGGCGCGCGGGCTGCCGTTGGTGGTAGTGGTGAAGTTGAACAGCTTGGCACCGGCCAGCTTGGAGACGAAGATGTTCAATACCGAGTGCTTGTTAACGCCGGCACGCAGGTAATGCATCATCTCGCGGTCGTTGCCTTCCACCAGGCAAGACACCTGGTTGTGGTAACGGCCGAGGAAGGCGAAGGCACCTTGAGCGGTACGACCGCCGAACACCGAGCCGGAAATCACACGATTGAAACCTGGCTTGAGCTCACCGGCGGTGAGTTCTTCCAGGTTGGCGCCCAGACGCGTGCGCAGCAGACGCGGCTGCTCGGCGACCGGACCGCCCAGCGCAACCACACGCTCGACGAACAGCTGGCCGGTGGTGAACAGTTTGCCCACCGCGATCACGTCCTGATAACCGATTTGCCAGACACTCTTGCTGGTGCTGACCGGGTCGAGGAAATGAATGTGAGTGCCTGGCAGCCCCGCCGGGTGCGGGCCGGCAAAGGCTTCGCTTTGCACCTTGGCAACATGCTCGCCCGGCAGGCTGACACCCTCGGCCTTGCACAGGAAGATCTTGGCCAGGTTACCGAGAACCTTCAGGCCGTTTTCGAAGTCAGCGGCATGTTCACCGATGATCACCGCAGGATCGGCGGCAAGCGGGTGGGTATCGACTGCAGTCACGAAAATCGAGCTGGGTACGGCATCCAGCGCCGGCACCTTGCTGAACGGACGGGTGCGCAGCGCAGTCCAAAGACCGGACTGCTGCAGGTTCTCGCGAACCTGCTCGTCGCTCAGTGAGTCGAGTTGGTCGGCAGCATACTGGCTGAAGGTTTCCTGCTCGTCGCCTTCGATGTCGATGACAACGGACTGCAGGACACGCTTCTCACCACGATGGATGGCGCTGATCACGCCAGCCGCAGGGGCGGTATAGCGCACGCCGGGTGTCTTCTTGTCGGTAAACAGCAATTGACCGAGTTTGACCCGGTCACCGACCTGCACTTCCATCGTCGGCTTCATCCCGTGATAGTCGAAGCCGATGACGGCGACACTGCGTACGGGCCTGGCGGCCTCGATACGCTGTGCCGGCGCACCCGTTATGGGCAAATCAAGCCCATGCTTTAGTTTGATCATAGGTTTGCCTAACCACTGATTTAGAAAGCTTTTTATAGGACAGGCGGCGCTACCGAAGGTCTAATAGACCCGACCACGCCGATACGATATGGGCGTGGAGGAAGGCGCCAAACCTGGGTAAAAAATCCGCTTGATTATAAAGACGCCCCCCGGCACTGACCACCCAAGCGCTTGCTTTTTTTGGCCTTTCGGTAACAGGGCGCAACAAACTCGATGCTGCCCGAGATCAACTCGACAACCTCGCCAGGCCAGATTCCGGGCATAAAAAAACGGGAGCCGAAGCTCCCGTTTTTTTTGCAACCTTGACGCTTAACGCGGGAAGGCCGGCGGGTTGACCCCAGCCATGTCTTCCATCACGCGCACCACCTGGCAGCTGTAACCAAACTCGTTGTCGTACCAGACGTACAGCACAACGCGGTTATCGTTGGCGATGGTGGCTTCGGCATCCACCACGCCGGCATGGCGCGAACCGACGAAGTCGGTCGATACCACTTCCTGCGAGCTGACGAAGTCGATCTGCTTCTGCAGATCCGAGTGCATGGCCATCTGGCGCAGGTACTCGTTGATCTCTTCGCGAGTGGTGGCCTTCTCCAGGTTCAGATTGAGGATGGCCATGGACACGTTCGGCGTCGGCACACGAATGGCGTTGCCGGTCAGCTTGCCTTTCAGAACCGGCAGCGCCTTGGCCGCAGCGGTAGCAGCGCCGGTTTCGGTGATGACCATGTTCAGCGCGGCGCTACGACCACGACGACTGCCTTTGTGGAAGTTGTCGATCAGGTTCTGGTCGTTGGTGTACGAGTGAACGGTCTCGACGTGACCGTTGACGATGCCGTACTGATCATTGACCGCCTTGAGCACCGGCACGATGGCGTTGGTGGTGCAGGAAGCCGCGGAGATGATCTTGTCCTCAGCGGTGATTTCGCTGTGGTTGATGCCGTGCACGATGTTCTTCAGCGCGCCCTTGCCAGGTGCGGTGAGAACGACGCGATCGACGCCCGGGCAGGCCAGGTGCTGACCCAAGCCCTCGGCATCACGCCACACACCAGTGTTGTCCACCAACAGTGCGTTCTTGATGCCGTACTGGGTGTAGTCGACTTCCTTCGGGTCCTTGGCATAGATCACCTGGATCAGGTTGCCGTTGGCCGTCAGGGTGTTGTTCTCTTCATCGATGGTGATGGTGCCGTTGAACTTGCCGTGTACCGAGTCACGACGCAGCAGGCTGGCACGCTTGACCAGATCGTTGCTGGCACCCTTACGCACAACAATGGCACGCAGGCGCAGGCCGTCGCCACCACCGGTCTTCTCGATCAGGATGCGCGCCAGCAGGCGGCCGATACGACCAAAGCCGTAGAGGACCACATCGGTGCCTTCACGACCGGAACCGTTCTGCTTGCCGACCACCTCGGCCAGCTCGTCCTTGACGAACTGCTCGACGCTGCGACCAGCGCCTTCGGCCTTGAACTTGGCAACCAGCTTGCCCAGGTCCACGGAGGCGGCGCCCAGCTTGAGCTCGCTCATGGCCTTGAGCATGGGGAAGGTGTCGTGCACCGACAGTTCAGCCTCATCGGCAAGGCGATGGCGAGCGAAACGGTGAGCCTTGAGGATGTCGATGACCGAACGGTTGATCAGGCCACGGCCATAGATCGAGGTCACCACATTGTTGTTGCGATAGAGCTGACCAATCAGCGGAATCATCGCTTCCGCGAGGGCTTCACGATCGATCCATTCACCGAGACACTGGTCGGGCTTCTGAGTCACGGGCAGTACCTTCCACATGTAGGGGCTGAAAAAAGGGGCTACATTATGACGGCGCGCGCGGGCATGAGCAATGCGCGCCTGTCGCGACTGACATTGACCACCAAGCCCCGCTACAATTCCCGGCCTTTCGTCACGACCGTGAGCCGCCCGTGTCCGTACTGCGTCTTCCGTCTCTACCGGCCAGCGCCGGCAAACAACAGTGGGGTAACCTGCCCGGCGCCGCGCTGTCTCTAACTATCGCCGAAGCGGCCAGCAATGCCGGACGCTTCACGCTGGTACTCACCGAAGGCAGCCAGAGCGCCGAGCGGCTGCAGGAAGAACTGGTGTTCTTCGCCCCCGACCTGCCAGTGCTGCACTTTCCCGACTGGGAAACCCTGCCCTACGATGTCTTCTCGCCGCACCAGGACATCATCTCGCAACGCATCGCAGCACTCTATCGCCTGCCGCAGCTGAGCCGCGGCATCCTCGTAGTGCCGATCACCACCGCCCTACACCGCCTGGCGCCGAAGCGCTTTCTGCTGTGTGGCAGCCTGGTGCTGGATGTAGGCCAGAAACTCGATGTGGAGCAGATGCGCGGCCGCTTGGAGGCCGCCGGCTACCGCTGCGTCGACACCGTTTACGAACACGGCGAGTTCGCCGTGCGCGGCGCATTGATCGATCTGTTCCCGATGGGCAGTGACACGCCCTACCGCATCGACCTGTTCGACGACGAAATCGAAACCCTGCGCACCTTCGACCCCGAGACCCAGCGCTCGGTGGACAAGGTCGAGTCGATCCGTCTGTTGCCGGCGCGTGAATTTCCGTTGGAAAAGAAAGCTGTCACCGATTTCCGCGGGCGTTTCCGCGAGCGCTTCGACGTGGATTTCCGTCGCTGCCCGATCTATCAGGACCTTTCCACCGGCATCACCCCCGCCGGCATCGAGTACTACCTGCCGCTGTTCTTCGAAGAGACAGACACCCTGTTCGACTACCTGCCAGGCGACACCCAGGTATTTTCCCTGCCCGGCATCGAAAAGGCTGCCGAGCATTTCTGGACAGATGCGCGGAGCCGCTATGAGGACCGCCGAGTCGACCCGGAGCGCCCGCTACTGCCACCTGCCGACATTTTCCTGCCGGTCGAGGACTGCTTCGCCCGCCTGAAGAGCTGGCCGCGCGTAGTGGTCAATCAGGACGATATCGAGCCCGGCGTCGGCCAGACCCGTTTTGACGCACGCGCCCTGCCCGACCTGGCGATTCAGGCCAAGGCCGGCGAGCCGCTGGCGGCGTTGCGCCGCTTTATCGAAGAATATCCAGGCCGCGTGCTGTTCTGCGCCGAATCAGCCGGTCGCCGCGAAGTGCTGCTGGAACTGCTCGCCCGCCTCAAGCTCAAACCCCGGGAAGTCGAGGGCTGGCCGGCCTTCGTCGCCAGCCCTGAACGCCTCAACATCTGCATCGCACCACTGGATGAAGGCCTGCTGCTCGACGACCTGGCACTGATCGCCGAAAGCCCGCTGTTCGGCCAGCGCGTGATGCAGCGTCGCCGCCGCGAAAAAGGCCGAGAAGGCGGCGACAACGTGATCAAGAACCTCACCGAGCTGCGCGAAGGCGCGCCGGTGGTACATATCGATCACGGCGTCGGCCGCTACCTGGGCCTGGTGACCATGGAGTTCGATGGCCAGGCCGCCGAATTCCTCGCCCTGCAGTATGCCGACGAAGCCAAGCTCTACGTACCCGTGGCCAGCCTGCATCTGATCGCCCGCTACACCGGCAGTGACGATGCCCTGGCGCCGCTGCATCGCCTCGGCTCGGAGGTCTGGCAGAAGGCCAAGCGCAAGGCGGCCGAACAGGTGCGCGATGTTGCCGCCGAGTTGCTCGACATCTACGCCCGCCGCGCCGCTCGCGAAGGCTTCGCCTTCCAGGACCCGGCACTGGACTACGCCACCTTCAGCGCTGGTTTCCCCTTCGAGGAAACCCCGGACCAACAGGCCGCCATCGATGCCGTGCGCGCCGACATGCTGGCCGGCAAGCCGATGGATCGCCTGGTCTGCGGCGACGTCGGCTTCGGCAAGACCGAGGTGGCCATGCGCGCCGCCTTCATCGCCGCGCACAGCGGCAAGCAGGTCGCCGTGCTGGTGCCCACCACCCTGCTCGCCCAGCAGCACTACAACAGCTTCCGCGACCGCTTCGCCGACTGGCCGGTGAAGGTCGAGGTGATGAGCCGCTTCAAGAGCGCCAGGGAAGTCGGCGAGGCCGTGCAGCAACTGGCCGAAGGCAAGGTGGATATCGTCATCGGCACGCACAAGCTGCTGCAGGACGACGTCAAGTTCCACAACCTCGGTCTGGCCATCATCGACGAGGAACACCGCTTCGGCGTGCGCCAGAAGGAACAGCTCAAGGCCCTGCGCAGCGAGGTCGACATCCTCACCCTGACTGCCACGCCAATCCCGCGCACGCTGAACATGGCCGTGGCCGGCATGCGCGACCTGTCGATCATCGCCACGCCACCAGCGCGGCGTCTGTCGGTGCGCACCTTCGTCATGGAAAGCAACAAGCCGACCATCAAGGAAGCGCTGCTGCGCGAGCTGCTGCGCGGTGGCCAGGTCTACTACCTGCACAACGATGTAAAGACCATCGAGAAATGCGCCAGTGAGCTGGCCGAGCTGGTGCCCGAAGCGCGTATCGGCATCGGTCACGGGCAGATGCGCGAACGCGATCTCGAGCAGGTGATGAGCGACTTCTACCACAAGCGCTTCAACGTGCTGGTGGCCTCGACCATCATCGAGACCGGTATCGACGTGCCTAGCGCCAACACCATCATCATCGACCGCGCCGACAAGTTTGGCCTGGCCCAGCTGCACCAGTTGCGCGGCCGTGTCGGTCGTAGCCACCACCAGGCCTACGCCTACCTGCTGACGCCACCGCGCAAGCAGATGACCCCGGATGCGGAAAAACGCCTGGAGGCCATCGCGGGCGCTCAGGACCTCGGCGCCGGCTTCGTCCTCGCCACCCATGACCTGGAAATCCGCGGCGCTGGCGAACTGCTTGGCGACGGCCAGAGCGGGCAGATTCAAGCGGTCGGCTTCACCCTCTACATGGAAATGCTCGAACGCGCGGTCAAGGCTATCCAGAAAGGCGAGCAGCCGAACCTCGACCAGCCATTGGGCGGCGGCCCGGAGATCAACCTGCGTGTACCGGCGCTGATCCCCGAGGACTACCTGCCCGACGTGCACAGCCGCCTGATCCTCTACAAACGCATCGCCAATGCCAGCGACGAGGACGGTCTGAAGGAGCTTCAGGTAGAGATGATCGACCGTTTCGGCCTGCTGCCGGAGCCGACCAAGAACCTCATGCGCCTGACCCTGCTCAAGCTGCAGGCCGACAAGCTCGGCATCAGCAAGGTCGACGCCGGCCCGCAGGGTGGACGAATCGAGTTCGCCGCGGAAACCTGCGTCGACCCGCTGACCCTGATCAAACTGATCCAGGCTCAGCCAAAACGCTACAAGTTCGAAGGCGCCACCGTCTTCAAGATCCAGGTGCCGATGGAGCGCGCGGAAGAACGCTTCAACACCCTGGAAGCCCTGCTCGAGCGCCTCGCGCCCACCACCTGAAGGACTCACACATGCGCCCATTGCACCTGATCGCCCTGCTGCTCTGCCTGCTGGCACCGAGCGCCTTTGCCGAACGTCTTTATCAGGTCGAATTGCTGGTATTCCGCCAGGCCGGCGAACCCGTCTTCGCCCCCAAGGTGGCACCGGACGACTGGGCGGGCACAGCATTGCCGATCACTGGCAACGAACGCCCGACAACGCTAGATGGCGAGGCGGCCAAGCTCAATCCGGGCAGCGGTTATCAGGTATTGCTGCACAAGGCCTGGAGCCAGACCATCGGCAGCTCGCCGAGCCGAGTGGCCGTCAGCAGCGGTGAAGAGCGCTTCGGCCATCAAGTGGTCGAAGGCACCCTGAGCTTTACTCAGGAGCGCTTTGCCGACCTGGACCTGGAGCTGTGGATCAACCAATTCAGCGGCGACGGCCTGCTCGAGAGCAGCGAGCACATGAAAGTGGCTCAGCGCCTGAAGGACAACAGCCTGACCTACCTGGACCATGGCAGCCTGGGCGCACTGGTACGCATCAGCCCGCTCTGAGCGGAAATCTGATGCCGCCAGCCTTGCGTAGGAGCCTCGCCCCAGGGCGAAGTTTTTCAAGTGCGCTCCGCCCTGATTCGCGGCGGGGCGCCGCGCCTACGGATTCGGCGCGTCGACGCCTGACTGACGGGCATTGACCGCTGCCTTTGTAGAGAAGCTAGTTACTCAGCACGCGTGCCAACACCGCCTTGACCGTCCCCATGCTCTGCTCGATCACTCGCTCGATCTCGGCCATGGTGATCAGCGCGCTGGATTTCCCCGCCGCCGGATTCACCACCAGCGCCAGGCAGGCATAGGGCAGCGCCAATTCGCGCGCCAACACCGCTTCGGGCATGCCGGTCATGCCTACTAGGTCGCAGCCATCGCGCTCCATGCGGGCGATTTCCGCCGCCGTTTCCAGTCGCGGCCCCTGAGTGCAACCATAGATTCCGTGATCGCTGAATGCCGCGTTTTCGGCCCGCAGCGCCGCCACCAACGCCTCGCGCAGTTGCTTGTCGTACGGCAGGCTGAAATCGACGTGGGTCACGTGCTCCAGATCGCCTTCGTAAAAGGTGTGCGCACGCCCGGAGGTGTAATCGATGATCTGATGTGGCACGGAGAAATGCCCAGCGCCCATGGCAGCATGAATCCCCCCCACCGCATTGACCGCGACAATGGCCTTGGCGCCGGCCTGCTTGAGCGCCCAGAGGTTGGCCCGGTAGTTCACCTGATGCGGAGGAATCCGGTGCGGCTGGCCATGGCGGGCGAGAAACAGCACTTCGCGCCCGGCGTAACTGCCCCGCAGGATATCGGCGGAGGGCGCCCCGTAAGGGGTATCCAGCGGCAGCGCTTCGTGAATCGTCAACCCTTCCAGCTGGGTCAGGCCGGTGCCGCCGATAATGGCGTAGACAGTCATAGGCAGATCCTCAGTCGAGCAACTGTGCAGCTCTCAGGGCCGCCACAGCGGTAAGCCAGCGTGGCACCTGGCGGTATTCGGTAGTGGCATAACCACGGCCACGCATGCGTTCGAGGCGCGCAGGCGCTGTCACTCGCAGACGCTGCAAGGCACTGAGCGCCAGTTCGGCCGAAGCGCGGTCATTGCACACCAGGCCCATATCGCACCCCGCAGCCAGTGCCGCCTCGATACGCTTGCCGGCATCGCCGACCACATGGGCACCGGCCATGGACAGGTCGTCGCTGAAAATCACACCCTCGAAGCCCAACTCGCCGCGCAAGATGTCCTGCAACCAGCGACGGGAGAAGCCAGCCGGGTGCTCGTCAACCTGAGAATAGATGACATGCGCCGGCATCACTGCATCGAGCTCGTGCACCAGACGCTTGAACGGCTGCATGTCGCAAGCGCGGATATCATCGAGACTGCGCTCGTCGAGCGGGATGGCGACATGAGAGTCCGCCTCGGCCCAGCCGTGCCCGGGGAAGTGTTTGCCGGTAGCGGCCATCCCCGCCTGATGCATGCCGCGGATGAAAGCGGCCGCCAGCGTGGTGGCCCGCTGCGGATCACCCTCGAAGGCGCGACTGCCAACCACCGCACTGCGCTGGTGGTCGAGATCCAGTACCGGCGCGAAACTCAGATCCAGGCCAACCGCCAACACCTCGGCGGCCATCAGCCAGCCGCAATGCTCGGCCAGCTCCTCGGCATTGTCGTTGTCGGCGATGGCGCGCATCGCCGGCAGACGCAGAAAGCCCTGGCGCAGACGCTGTACCCGACCACCTTCCTGATCCACCGCCAGCAGCAGATCCGGGCGCAGGGCACGGATACTCTGGCACAGCTCGCGAACCTGGCGCGGCGATTCGATATTGCGGGCAAAAATGATCAGACCGCCCACTTCGGGCTGGCGCAGCATCTGGCGATCCTCGGCGGTCAACCAGGTGCCAGCGATGTCCATCATCAAAGAGCCTTGCATGAGTGTATTTCCTTACGTGAAGTCTTGGTCTGCAGCCCACTGCGGGCAGGGCGCCTCATCGATACGTACCTTGCAGTGCGGCGGTACGCGCTCGAAAAGCGCCAGCATGTCGGCGTTACGCAAACGAATGCAGCCATGGGACAACGGGGTACCCATGGGTTCCGTATCCGGTGTGCCATGCAGATAAATGTAACGGCGAAAGGTATCGACATCGCCCAGGCGATTGCGCCCCAGCTCAAGACCGCTTAGCCAGAGAACACGGGTGAGAATCCAGTCGCGGCCAGGAAACTGCTCGTGCAGCTCAGGTGACCACACCTCCCCTGTCCAGCGACGACCGCGCAATACGGCGGCCAGAGGCAAACCTGCGCCGATCTTCGCGCGTACCTGATGCAGCCCGCGCGGCGTACAGCCTGAACCGTTAAGTTCACCCACCCCATTGAACGCCGTGGAGACAGGCAAGCTCAGCAGCAGCCGCCCAGCACGAAAGCCGTAAAGCGCCTGGTCGGCAATGGAGATATGGAGTAAATCGAGATCGGACATGGGCCGCTAGCTTAGCAGGCCGCAGGGCGAAGCCAAGCCCACCTGCCGTCAGGTCAAACCTTGGGCGCGGCGCTCGGTGTCTTGCTGCGCGGTTTGAGTTGCGCGCCAGCCAAGGCGGGGTCGGCAACCCCAGTCTCAGAACGCATGCCTGCAGCCAGGAACGGCACCATCATGCGCATCACCTGCTCGATCGAGGTGTTGACGCCAAAATCGGTCTCGGCCATCGCCCGCAGCGCCTTGATGCCGGACATGCTGAACGCCGCGGCGCCAAGCATGAAGTGCACACGCCAGAACAGCTCAAGCGGCGGAATGCGCGGCGCAGCCTCATGCACCAGCAGCATGTAACGACGGAACACCTTGCCGTAGACCTCTTCCAGGTACTTGCGCAAGTGACCCTGACTCTGGCTGAAGGCCAAACCGAGCAGGCGCATGAAGATGGACAGGTCATTGCCGCTGCGCGGCTTAACGGCCAGGGCCTGCTCGACCAGAAGCTCGAGCAGCTCCTCCAGGGAAACCTGGGTTTCAGACTTGGCCTGACGGCGATCAAGTTCCTTTTCCAGGCTGGCGCAGAAAGGCCCGAGGAAACGCGAGAAGACCGCCTGAATCAGCGCCTTCTTCGAACCGAAGTGGTAATTGACGGCAGCCAGGTTGACCCCGGCCTTGCTGGTGATAAGACGCAGCGATGTCTCGGCGAAGCCTTTTTCCGCGAACAGCTGTTCCGCAGCATCGAGAATGCGTTCAACGGTTTCCGACTGAGCCATGAGTTATCACCTGACAAACACTTGTTTGAAACATACGTTTCATCCCACTGAATTGTCAAGCCGCATGAGCCGTCTTTTGGCCGGCTGGTCACAGCTTACAACAAGCAGAGACGCAGATTACCCGGCATGGGTAACAAGCCGGACGGCAGGCATCCAAAAAATGGACATTGCCAAGACTCGCTTACTGTATATAATCCCAGTCACTGTATAAAAAGACAGAGCCCAGCCATGCTGAAACTGACGCCACGCCAAGCCGAGATTCTCGCCTTCATCAAACGCTGCCTGGAAGACAACGGCTACCCACCCACCCGCGCGGAAATCGCTCAGGAACTGGGGTTCAAATCGCCCAACGCCGCAGAAGAGCACCTCAAGGCCCTCGCCCGCAAGGGGGCTATCGAGATGACTCCAGGCGCTTCACGCGGCATTCGCATTCCCGGCTTCGAGGCAGGTGCCGCGAACGAGGATGCGGGCCTCCCGGTAATCGGCCGTGTCGCCGCCGGCGCACCGATCCTTGCACAGCAACATGTCGAGGAATCCTGCCAGATCAATCCGGCATTCTTTCAGCCCAAAGCCGACTATCTACTGCGTGTACGCGGCATGAGCATGAAAGACATCGGCATCTTCGATGGCGATCTGCTCGCCGTGCACACCACCCGTGAAGCCCGTAATGGCCAGATTGTCGTCGCCCGTATCGACGATGAAGTGACGGTCAAACGCTTCAAGCGCGAGGGCAACAAGGTCTGGCTGATTGCCGAGAATCCTGAGTTTGCCCCGATCGAAGTGGACCTGGAACACCAGGATCTGGTCATCGAAGGTTTGAGCGTCGGTGTAATCCGCCGCTGAGGAGACACCATGTACGTGCAGCAGTCGTTCGAGCGCCCACAACTTCCCCTTTTCGACGCCTTTCTTGCCGGAACGTCGAGCGAGCCACGGTTAGCGACCAATGACATCACTCGTAGCGAGGATGATCAGGCGTTCAGCGAACTGGCCCTGCGTGGCGCTGCCGGTCACTGCCTGCACTTGCTGGCCCCGATTCTACGCGAGCTGAGCGAGAACCAGGATGCGCGCTGGCTGACCCTGGTGGCACCACCAGCAAGCCTTACGCAAAGCTGGCTGCGCGAAGCTGGCCTGAACCGTGAGCGTATTCTCCTGCTGCATCCACGGCAGGGGCAGAATGCCCTGGCACTGGCGGAAGAAGCCCTGAAGCTCGGGCGCAGCCATACCGTGATCAGTTGGCTGCATCCGGTCGAGAACAGCACTCGCCAGCGCCTTGCGCAGGCCGCCAATGCCGGCGGGGCGCAAAGCCTGAATATCAGCCTGGGCTAAAGATCCACCAACGAAAACGGGGCTCCATTGGAGCCCCGTTTGCGTTAAGCCGTAGCGGCTTCAGTGCAGAACGCGCGAGCCTTCTTCTTCACTACTGAAATCGCCTTCAGCCATTCGGCCAGCCATCTGCACGCCGACATTGAGCATGGCCTTGGCCACCTCGATGTGCTGCCCCTGCAGAAAAGCCTTGGCATCAGCGGAGAAGTCCAGAGTCACCAGCGCCTCTTCATCCTCTGCGCGACGCAGGGCAATACGCCCATCGGGCAGTTCGACGATTTCCAGGAAGGATGTTGGCATGGCTCAGTCTCTGTGCAAAAACACGACATTGTAACAGTCAGCCGGGGTCATCCCCAGCCCACTGGTCCAGTTAAACCCAATCAGCACTCGCTGAGGCCTTCGCGGAAACGCAGCACCAGCGCCTTGAGTTGCTGACGCCAGGCATCGACATCATCGAGGCTCAGCTCGGCCGGCTCTTCGCCAACGCTGACAGCGGTGATCAGCGGCATGGACGGATCGACCTTGGCCTTGCGCTCCTCACGCGGCGGCTGGAACAGCGCAGCATAGGCCGCCAGCAACTCGGCCAGCCAGGTTTCGCGCTGCTGCGCCAATTCGACCAACTCGGCCAGCTCAGGGCTGGGCGAGCCCTCAAGCACCGCCTGCTGCACGAAGGCCTCGACACGCGAAGGCGTAGCGTCGTTCATGCGGTAATAACCGGCAATCTCATGACACAGCCCGAGCAGCCCACCGTACAGGTGAAACAGCGCGGCTTCTCGCTCGGCCTGCACCAGCGCCTGCACATTGAACGCGAAGGACGCTTCGGCCTTGCGCCAGTTATCCAGGGCAATACCGGCGAAGAAAATCTTCTGGTTGGTACGGGTATAGATTTCTTTGGCCATTACGGCGACCTCCACAGCAGATCGGGTCATGATACGCGCGTCTGCCCTGCCTGACGCGCATCTCGTCAGGCATTCAGGGCGCCGCTGTTACGACGCCAGGCCGACGCGCGGCAGATCGTGACCAAACGCTAGCGCTTGTCCTCGACCTTCCACTTGCCGCCATCGTAGAACGCGCGCCAGCCAGTGGGTTTGCCATCGACCTCGGACTGCACGTACTGCTCCTTGGTCTTGCGGCTGTAGCGAATCACCGCAGGGCGACCATCGGGGTCCTTCTGCGGGGCATCGCAGAGGAAGTGGTACTTGGGGTCGATCTCGTGCTTGTGCGGGACGATCTCCAGCACCAGCGGCGCACGCGTCTCGCGGTTCTTGGGGAACTGGCTGGCAGCGAGGAACAGGCCCGATGCGCCGTCGCGCAGCACGTAGGTGTCGTCCACCTTCTCGCACTTGAGCTCCGGCATATCCACCTTGTCCATCTTCGGCGGCGCCGCTTCACCGTTCTTGAGCAACTTGCGGGTGTTCTTGCAGCTGGCATTGGTGCAACCGAAGAACTTGCCGAAACGGCCGGTCTTGAGCTGCATCTGGCTACCGCACTTGTCGCACTCCAGGCTCGGGCCTTCGTAGCCCTTGATGCGGTACTGGCCCTGCTCGATCTCGTAGCCGCTACAATCGGGATTGTTGCCGCAGATGTGCAGCTTGCGGGTTTCATCCAGCAGATAAGCATCCATGGCGGTGGCGCAGATCGGGCAGCGATGCTTGCCCAGCAGCACCAGGGACTCGGACTCGCCCTCATCATCGGCTGCGATCTCATCGCCCGGCACCAGGTTGATGGTGGCCTTGCAGCGCTCCTTCGGTGGCAGCGCATAGCCCGAGCAACCGAGGAACACGCCGGTGGAGGCGGTGCGGATCATCATCGGCCGGCCGCACTCGCGGCAGGGAATATCGGTCAGCGTCGGCTGGTTGGCACGCATGCCGCCCTCACCCGCCTCGGCCACTTCGAGCTTCTTCTTGAAATCACCGTAGAACTCGTCGAGCAGGTGCTTCCACTCGCGCTCGCCCTGGGCCACATCGTCGAGATGCTCTTCCATGGTGGCGGTAAAGCTGTAATCCATCAGGTTGGCGAAGCTTTCGTCGAGACGCTCGGTGACGATGTCGCCCATCTTCTCGGCATAGAAGCGACGGTTGTGCACCGTGACGTAGCCGCGATCCTGGATGGTGGAAATGATCGCCGCGTAGGTGGACGGGCGGCCGATACCGCGCTTTTCCAGCTCTTTGACCAGGCTGGCTTCGGAGTAGCGCGCCGGCGGCTTGGTGAAGTGCTGGCTGGGGTCGAGCTGGATCAGCTTGAGGCCCTCGCCTTCCTTCATTTCCGGCAGGACGTCGTCCTCGCCCGGCTTGCTCTGCTGCGGCAGCACACGGGTGTAACCGTCGAACTTGAGGATGCGGCCCTTGGCGCGCAGCTCGAAGTCGCCAGCAGCCACGGTGACACTGGTGGACAGGTACTCGGCCGGCGGCATCTGGCAGGCGACGAACTGACGCCAGATCAGGTCATACAGGCGCTCGGCATCACGCTCCATGCCGGACAGCTGGGTCGGGCGCAGATTGACGTCGGACGGACGAATCGCTTCGTGCGCCTCCTGGGCGCCTTCCTTGCTCGAATACAGGTTGGGCTTGCCCGGCAGGTACTTGTCGCCGTACTCGCTGCCGATGAAGCCACGCACCATCTCTACCGCGTCGTTCGACAGGTTGGTCGAGTCGGTACGCATGTAGGTGATGTAGCCCGCTTCGTACAAACGCTGAGCCATCATCATGGTTTTCTTCACCCCGAAGCCCAGGCGGTTGCTCGCTGCCTGCTGCAGGGTGGAGGTAATGAAGGGCGCCGAGGGTTTGCTGCTGGTCGGGCGGTCTTCGCGCTTGACCACGCTGTAGCTGGAAGCCTTGAGCTTCTCCAGCGCGGCCATGGCCTGCGCTTCATTGACCGGCTTGAAGGCTGCGCCACTTTCGCGCACTACCTCGAAACGCACCTTGGCGTTCTTCGCGGTGCCGAGGTCAGCGTGCACTTCCCAGTATTCTTCCGGGACGAAGGCGCGAATCTCTTTCTCGCGTGCAACGACCAGCTTCACGGCCACCGACTGCACACGACCGGCAGACAGGCCACGGGCGATCTTGGCCCACAGCAGCGGCGAGACCATGTAGCCCACCACGCGGTCGAGGAAGCGCCGCGCCTGCTGGGCATTGACGCGGTTGATGTCCAGCTCGCCCGGCTTGGAGAAGGCTTCCTGAATCGCCTTCTTGGTGATCTCGTTGAACACCACGCGCTTGTAGCGGCTGTCATCACCACCGATGGATTCGCGCAGGTGCCAGGCAATGGCTTCCCCTTCGCGATCCAAGTCGGTTGCGAGATAGATGGTGTCGGCATCCTTGGCCAGGCGGCGCAGTTCTTCGATCACCTTTTCCTTGCCGGGCAGGATCTCGTACTTGGCCTTCCAGCCGTGCTCGGGGTCGACGCCCATACGGGTGAACAGCTGGCGTTTGGCCTTTTCCTTGGGCGACAGCGCAGGCGCTTCACCAGCAGCAGCCTTGCCGCGCTTGGCAGGCTCCTTGGTGGCACTTGCCGAGCCGCTGGTAGGCAGGTCACGGATGTGGCCGATGCTCGACTTCACCACGTACTGGCTGCCCAGATACTTGTTGATGGTCTTGGCCTTGGCCGGGGATTCCACGATGACCAGCGATTTGCCCATGGATCAGAAAATTCCTGAATTGCGAAATATAGAAGGCACGAAGCCGGAGGTGTTTACAAAGCAGCGAGCGAAGGTCAGGCAAGGCGAAAACAGTCGAAAAAGCGCGCTGTACGAGCTGTACATGAGCATTTTGAGGCTGGTTTCAACGCAGCATGGCCGAGAGCAGCAATTTGTAGACGCCCTCTAAGGCCCCGCTATATATAGTGGCGACCAAGCGAAGGTCAAGCGCAGGGAGCTGCGCAGTCAGACTTGCGAAGCGCCGATGGGGCTGACTTCGGCCTGAATCAAAGCAAAGCGTGGAACGCGCTCGCCGTCCACTTCGATCTCTTCACAGAACATGCTCAGCGGTCTTACCCACAAGCCAAACTCGCCGTACAGCGCCTGGTAGACGACCACCTCTTCCTCGCTCTCGGAATGGCGTGCCACACCGAATACACGGTACTGCGGGCCTTTGTAGTGACGATAAAGTCCTGGCTGCAACTGCATGAGCGGTTCCCGAAATAAAAAGCCGTAAAAAGCAAAACCGGGGCACGGGGCCCCGGTTTCTGTCCGCTAACGCTTAAACGCGCTCGAAGACGGTGGTGATGCCTTGGCCAAGGCCCACGCACATGGTGGAAACACCCAAGGTGCCGCCGTTCTGTTTCATGACGTTGAGCAGGGTACCGGAGATACGGGCACCGGAACAACCGAAGGGGTGACCCAGGGCGATCGCGCCGCCGTGCAGGTTGACCTTCTCTTCCATCTTGTCGAGCAGTTTCAGGTCCTTCAGCACAGGCAGGGCCTGGGCGGCGAAGGCTTCGTTGAGCTCGACGAAATCGATGTCAGCCATGCTCAGACCTGCACGCTTGAGCGCCTTCTGAGTGGACGGTACCGGGCCGTAACCCATGATCGCCGGATCGACACCGGCAACGGCCATGGCGCGAACCACCGCCATCGGCTGGATGCCCAGATCCTGGGCGCGCTGGGCGCTCATGACGATCATGCAGGAGGCGCCGTCGGTGATCTGCGAGGAAGTACCTGCAGTCACGGTGCCGCCTTTCGGGTTGAACGCAGGTTTCAGCGCAGCCAGGCTCTCGAGGGTGGTTTCCGGACGAATGGTTTCGTCGAAGTCGTACACCTTGAGGAAGCCGTTCTCGTCGTAGCCTTGCATCGGGATGATTTCATCCTTGAACTTGCCTTCGACGGTGGCCTTGTGCGCCAGACGGTGCGAGCGCTCACCGAAGGCGTCCTGCGCCTCACGGCTGATGCCATGCATCTTGCCCAGCATTTCTGCGGTCAGGCCCATCATGCCGGACGCCTTGGCGGCGTACAGCGACAGGTGCGGGTTCGGGTCGACACCATGCATCATGCCGACGTGGCCCATGTGTTCCACACCGCCGACGACGAACACGTCACCGTTGCCGGTCTGGATCGCCTGCACGGCAGTGTGCAGGGCGCTCATCGACGAACCGCACAGACGGCTGACGGTCTGGCCGGCACTGGTGTGCGGGATCTGGGTCATCAGCGACGCCATGCGCGCGATGTTCCAGCCCTGCTCCAGGGTCTGGTTGACGCAGCCCCAGATCACGTCCTCGACTTCAGCCGGGTCGATCTTGGCGTTGCGCTCCAGCACTTTGCTGATCAGGTGCGCGGACATGGTCTCGGCGCGGGTATTGCGGTGCATGCCGCCCTTGGAACGACCCATCGGGGTACGACCGAAGTCGACGATCACTGCATCTCTAGGATTCAGGCTCATATTTCTACTCTCGCTCTGTTCGCTGCACGATTAACCGAAGAACTTCTGGCCCTTGGCGGCCATTTCGCGAAGTTTTGCGGTCGGGTGGTACAGGGCGCCCAGCTCGGCATACTTGTCAGCCAGGGCGACGAATTCAGCAACACCGATGGAATCGATGTAGCGCAGCGCACCGCCACGGAAGGGAGGGAAGCCGATACCGTAGATCAGGCCCATGTCGGCCTCGGCTGCGGTGTCGACGATGCCGTCTTCCAGGCAACGAACGGTTTCCATGCACAGCGGGATCATCATGAAGTTGATGATGTCCTCGTCGGTGACTTCACGCTCTTCGACTACGATGGACTTGAGCAGCTCGTAAGCAGCCGGGTCGGTGACCTTCTTCGGCTTGCCGCGCTTGTCGGTCTCGTAGGCATAGAAGCCCTTGCCGTTCTTCTGACCCAGGCGATTGGCGTCGTACATCACGTCGACGGCAGTCTTGCCTTCGACAGCCATACGATCCGGGAAGCCTTCGGCCATCACGTCACGGCCGTGGTGGCCGGTGTCGATGCCGACCACGTCGGAGAGGTAAGCCGGGCCCATGGGCCAGCCGAACTTCTCCATCACCTTGTCGATACGCACGAAGTCGACGCCGAAGCCCAGGAGCTTGGAGAAGCCGCCGAAGTACGGGAACAGTACGCGGTTGACCAGGAAGCCGGGACAATCGTTGACCACGATCGGGTTCTTGCCCATCTTCTTGGCGTAGGCAACGGTGGTGGCCACGGCCACTTCGCTGGACTTCTCGCCACGGATGACTTCCACCAGCGGCATCATGTGCACCGGGTTGAAGAAGTGCATGCCGACGAAGTTTTCCGGACGCTTGAGCGCCTGGGCCAGCAGGGAGATGGAGATGGTCGAGGTGTTGGAGGCCAGGATGGCGTCTTCACGCACCGCATCTTCCACCTCGGCCAGCACGATTTGCTTGACCTTGGGGTTCTCGACCACGGCTTCGACGACGATGTCGACGTTGCCGAAATCGCCGTAGGACATGGTCGGACGGATGGCGTTGAGGGCTTCGGCCATCTTCGCCGGGGTCATGCGGCCTTTCTCGACGCGCTTGCCGAGCAGCTTGGAAGCCTCGTTCAAGCCCATCTGGATACCCTCTTCACGGATATCCTTCATCAGGATCGGGGTGCCCTTGGAGGCCGACTGATAGGCGATGCCGCCACCCATGATGCCGGCGCCGAGTACGGCGGCCAGTTTCACGTCGCGAGCGATCTCGTCGTGGTGCTTGGCTTTCTTCTTCAGTTCCTGATCGTTGAGGAACAGACCAATCAGGCTCTCGGCAACCGAGGTCTTGGCCAGCTTGACGAAGCCGGTGGCCTCGACTTCCAGCGCCTTGTCACGACCGAAGTTGGCGGCTTTCTGAATGGTCTTGATCGCCTCGACCGGAGCCGGGTAGTTCGGGCCGGCCTGGCCAGCGACGAAGCCCTTGGCGGTCTCGAAGCACATCATCTGCTCGATGGCGTTGAGCTTGAGCTTTTCCAGCTTGGGCTGACGCTTGGCCTTGTAGTCCAGCTCACCGGAGATGGCGCGCTTGACCAGATCGAGAGCGGCGGCCTGCAGCTTGTCTGCACTGACCACGGCATCGACGGCGCCCACTTTCAGGGCGTCTTCGGCACGGTTTTCCTTGCCCGAAGCGATCCACTCCACGGCGTTGTCGGTACCGATCACACGCGGCAGGCGCACGGTGCCGCCGAAGCCCGGGTAGATGCCCAGTTTGACTTCCGGCAGGCCGATCTTGGCACTGGCGCTCATCACGCGATAGTCGGCGGCCAGGCACATCTCGAAACCGCCACCCAGGGCGATGCCGTTGATGGCGACGACGGTCGGCACGGCGAGGTCTTCGAAATCACTGAAGATCTTGTTGGCTTCCAGGTTGCCAGCCACCAGCTCTGCGTCGGGCAGTTTGAAGTTGTCGACGAACTCGGTGATATCGGCGCCGACGATGAACACGTCCTTGCCACTGGTGACAATCACGCCCTTGATCGAACCGTCAGCCTTGATCGCGTCGACGGAGGCGCGCAGCTCGTTGAGGGTAAGACGGTTGAATTTGTTGACGGACTCACCCTTGAGGTCGAACTTCAATTCGACGATGCCGCTCTCAAGAGCCTTAACCGTGATGGCTTTACCTTCGTAAATCATCAACTGATCTCCACGGTATGGAAGCTGAACAGTACACATCGGAGCCAACCGGCAGGCCAGCCCGCGGCAGCGCCGCACGAGCATAGCCCCAATCGGTACGACACACCCACCGACGCGATATTCGGGCTGCATATGGCGCGCCTAACAAGGCAAACGCTCAATTCATACGCCCGTTTGATTTGGGTGTGCACACCTTCACGGAAAAGCCTGCACTTGTCAATTGGCCTCTTTTCGTCGATTTCCCGACGATTTCTGCAGGCCTGGTCATTCGTGGCTTCCAGCCGGCTCCGATAAACAGCGTCAATAACGCACCATTGCGAGGGTTTTCCTGCTTGGTATAGACACGCCGAGGCGCCTAGCCAAATCGCCCCGCTGCGGGTACAGTCGTCTCACTTTCAGCTGGCACAGCGCCACCTGAGGGCAATACAAAAACAAATCGAGCCCCACGATGGGCCACACGGAGTCGCCAATGTCGAGCCGCCGTTCGCTTGCATTTCCCCTGAGCGCCCTGCTCCTTTTCGTCTTCACGTCGCTCTCCTCCTCCTTGCTCAGCGCTGCGCCAGCCGATGATCTGCTGCGTCTGCACCAGCTGCGCCTGGCAACCCAGAAAAGTCTGGGCGACTTCTACATGTATAACGGCATGGAAGGCGATCAGCGCTACGCGCGAATGATTGGCGAGTCCCTTCAGGAAGGCCAAGCGCACCTGGACGGCCTGGGCGAAATGCCCGGCGATGCAAGCAAGGCGCTACGCGCGCAGCTGCAAACCAATTGGCAAAGTTACCGCAGCGGGCTCCAGGCACTGATGGAAGCCATGCGCAGCCAGGGTTTCACCGACCTGCAACCCGTCGCCGATCTGGCTGAGAACAACCAACGCATCATGGCCATTGGTCAGGAGCTGTATCAGAAGATTCAGCAAGAAAGCGGTTTCAGCGTACCGCAGCTGACGCAGAAGAGCCGTGAGCAGAGCCTGCTGATGCAGAACATCGCTCTGGACTACGCTTCACGCAGTGCCTCGGTCGGCGCCAGCTTCTTCGGCGGCGGCGAAGAACGCGCCATCGACGAGCTTGCTGGCGAATTCGCCAGCAAGCTGAACAACCTCAGCGCCGCCCAGCAGAACACCCCGGAGATCAATGCGGCCCTGAACTCCATCGGCACCAAATGGCGTTACATCGAGAAATCCCTGCGCAACTACAACGAAAACACCGTACCTTTCCTGATCAGCAAGTATTCCGACAGCATCATCGAAGGCCTGGAAGCCGTTGCCGCCCAGTACGCCACCAGCCAACACTGATGCTCCATGTTTCCGGCCTGCCTGGCCCAACTCTTGCCCGGTGCTAGCACCGGGCTTTTCTTTGCCTTTTTCACGACCAGTCGCCCTATCCCACACAATGGGGCCATACTTGAGACAGAGCCATTTGCCCCCCTTTAAGGAGGATTTCACCATGCCCTACCAGCACATTCTGGTCGCCGTCGACCTGACCGAGGAATGCGACCCTGTCGTGACACGTGCGCAGAAGCTGGCGAAGGCCAGTGGCGCCAAGATGTCTCTGGTGCATATCGTCGAACCCATGGCCATGGCCTTCGGTGGTGACGTGCCGATGGATCTGTCGATGCTGCAGCAACAACAGTTCGAGCAGGCACGCGAGCGCCTGGACAGCTTTACCGGCAAGTACCCGGAACTCACCGCTGATCAGCGTCACCTGGCCTACGGGCAACCGCGCCAGGAAATTCACCGACTGGCCGAAGAACAGGGTTGCGACCTGATCGTGGTCGGCAGCCATGGCCGCCACGGCCTGGCGCTGTTGCTGGGCTCGACTGCCAATGACGTACTGCACGGCGCGCCCTGCGATGTACTCGCAGTGCGCCTGAAGAAAGGCGAAAAAGGCGCTTGAGATCGCGTCGCGGCTGAAGCCCCTCCCACAGTAGCCGCGTTGGCTCTGCCCGCGGGAGGCGCTTCAGCGGCGAGCTTTTTTGGCTTCAGCCCTACTCGAACGAATCGCCCGCGCTCATGACCAGCGGGCGAATCTTCTGCAGCTGGGTCTCCAGCGACACCGTCATGCTCGATGACATCGAGAAGAAGGTGAGGAAGGCCTTGAGGTTGGAGTCGCCTTCACAGGTGTCGTGAATGCGCTGCCAGAAAGCCTGATTGACCAGCTTCAGTTGCTGGAACAGGCGCACCAGCCCTTTCAGCTCCCAATCGGCCAGACGCCCCTCGCGCATGTTGAAATACTGCCGCGTCAGGTACAGCGATACCGCGCGCAGGATGAATTCCTGATTGTTGGCAAAGGGCAGATGGTGCTGCGCCATGGGTTTCAGGCGCGCCAGCACCGGGCAGGCGCTGGTGGCCATGATCACCCCGAGCAGCGCACGCAGGCCCTCCTCCAGGCCGACCTGCTTGGTGTACTCACGCTCCGGTGTGCGCACCCAGACGCTGGCCTTCTTGAAGGCTGGCAGGCCACGAAAATCCTCGATCACCCGATGCAGATCGACCGCTGCCGGACAATGGCTGAACTGCTCGCGACTCAGCGGACAATTGCTGCATTGCTGATGTTCAAGGCGCGTCCAGGCGGGGGCCTGTTGCGCCTGGACGGGGTCATATTCGCGGTTCAGCTCGATCCGGTAGCTGAACTGATGATTGTCGTCGAGAGTAATACGGTACTCGATGGCCATTGTCCGTTCCTTCGTCAGCCTTCCAGCTCTGCCCAGCGCTCGAGCAACTCGTCCATTTCCTTCTGCAAGCCCTCGAGACGCGCCAATACTTCCGTGGTGACCTGCACCGGCTGCTGGTAGAAGGCAGGATCGGATACCTGCTCCTGTACCGCGGCCATTTCCTGCTCCAGGGCATCGATCTGCCCGGGAATCGCTTCCAGCTCGCGCTGTAGCTTGTAGCTTAGTTTCTTCTTCGCCGGCTCGACGCTCTCTTGCACGGCAGTCACTGCGGCCGCGGCCGGCGCTTCGACGATGGCCGTGGCCAGTTCGGCCTTGCCGGACTTGCTTTCACCCACACCGAGCAGGCGCGGTGAGCCGCCCTGGCGCAGCCAATCCTGGTAGCCGCCGACGTACTCGCGCACCTTGCCTTCACCCTCGAACACCAGGGTGCTGGTCACCACGTTGTCGAGGAAGGCACGGTCGTGGCTGACCATCAGCACGGTGCCAGGGAAGTTGAGCAGTACTTCTTCGAGCAGTTCCAGGGTTTCTACGTCCAGGTCGTTGGTCGGTTCGTCGAGCACCAGCAGGTTGGCCGGCTTGCTGAACAACTTGGCGAGCAACAGTCGTGCCCGTTCGCCGCCCGATAGCGCTTTGACGGGCGTACGGGCACGTTGCGGGCTGAACAGGAAGTCGCCCAGATAGCTCAGTACATGACGGTTCTGGCCGTCGATAGTGATGAAATCGCGGCCTTCGGCGACGTTGTCGATTACCGTCTTCTCCGGCTCGAGCTGGTGACGTAATTGGTCGAAATACGCCACTTCCAGTTTGGTGCCGACCTCGATCTTGCCGCTGCTCGGTTGCAGGTCGCTGAGTAACAGCTTGAGCAGAGTGGTCTTGCCGGTACCGTTGGCGCCAAGCAGGCCGATACGGTCACCGCGCTGCAGGACCATGGAGAAATCCTTGACCAGGAAGGGTCCGCCGGCATGGGCGAAACTGACGTTCTCCGCCACCATCACCTGCTTGCCGGACTTGTCCGCAGTATCGAGCTGGATATTCGCCTTGCCCTGGCGCTCGCGTCGCTCGCTGCGTTCGGCACGCATCGCCTTGAGCGCACGTACACGCCCTTCGTTACGGGTGCGACGGGCCTTGATGCCCTGACGAATCCACACCTCTTCCTGGGCCAGGCGCTTGTCGAACAGCGCATTGGCGGTTTCCTCGGCAGCCAGTTGCTGCTCTTTGTGTACCAGGAAGCTGGCGTAGTCGCCGTTCCAGTCGATCAGGCCGCCACGGTCCAGTTCGAGGATGCGCGTGGCCAGGTTCTGCAGGAAGGAGCGGTCGTGGGTAATGAAGAGTACGGCGCCGCCAAAGTCTTTCAGCGCCTCTTCCAGCCAGGCGATGGCGCCGATGTCCAGGTGGTTGGTCGGCTCATCGAGCAGCAGCAGATCCGGCTCGGACACCAGTGCCTGCGCCAGCAGTACGCGACGACGCCAGCCCCCGGAGAGCTCGGCCAGGGTCTTGTCGGCCGGCAACTGCAGGCGGCTCAGGGTGCTGTCGACCAGTTGCTGCAGGCGCCAGCCGTCTTTGGCTTCCAGCTCCTGCTGCACGTGCATCAGTTGCTCGAGGTCGTCGTCGCCGTGAATGTTCTGCGCCAGATGGTGATAACGCGCCAACAATTCGCCAACGCCGGCAAGGCCTTCGGCGACCACATCGAACACCGTGCGCTCGTCGGCGCGCGGCAGCTCCTGCGGCAGCTCGCCGATCTTCAGCCCTGGTGCACGCCAGATTTCGCCGTCGTCGGGCATCTGGTCGCCCTTGACCAGACGCAGCATGCTCGATTTGCCGGTGCCGTTGCGGCCGATGATGCACACACGCTCGCCCCGCGCGATCTGCCAGGACACTCCATCGAGCAGGGGCATGGCGCCATAGGCGAGGGATACGTCGGCAAACTTGAGCAGGGTCATGGGCATCTCCAGAAACAGGGGGCGCATTCTACCCGAGTTGCCGGCCGGCTGTTGCCGTTTCCACAGACGCAACAGATGTCACCCCTGCTCATCATCTGGCGCAGGCAAAGCGCATCTTTGCTACATGTGTCCATCTGGCCCGACGGCATTCACCGCACCCCGATGAAACGCTAAGCTAGAGGTATGCAACGACACGGACCGTGTTGCCCCATACCTCTGCTTCTCCTGGAAATGCCATGCGCAGTCGCTTTCTCTCTGTAGTTTCCTGTCTGATTCTCACCGCCACCGGCATCGCCGGTGTCGAAGCTGCCAGCCTCACCCAGCAGCGCCAGTACTATGATGAGGCCAAGCGGGCCTTGGCCAAGGGCGACAGTGGCCCTTATCGCCAGTACGCCAGCGCGCTACGCGATTACCCACTGACGCCTTATCTGGCCTATGACGAGCTGACCAACCGACTCAAGTCGGCCAGCAATGCCGAGATCGAGAAATTTCTCGCCGAGCACGGTGACTTGCCCCAGGCCAGCTGGATGAAACTGCGCTGGTTGCGCTGGTTGGCCGAGCGTGGCGACTGGAAACCCTTCCTCGATCACTACGATGCCAAGCTCAACTTCACCGAGCTGGACTGCCTCTACGGCCAATACCAGCTCAGCCACGGCCTGACCGCCGAAGGCAACGCCACTGCCGAGAAGCTCTGGCTGGTCGGCAAATCTCAACCCAACGCCTGTGACCCACTGTTCGAACGCTGGGCCGCCAATGGCCAGCTCACCGAGCAGCGTCGCTGGCAGCGCACCAAACTGGCGGTGGAAAGCGGCAACTACGGCCTGGCCAACTTCCTGATCAAAGGCATGCCAACGCTCGGTGAGCGCGGCAAGCTGATGGTCGAAGTGGCGCAGAAGCCGCAGCTATTGAAAAACACCGCGCGCTTTGCCCCCGCCGATGACGCCATGAGCGACGTGGTCGGCCTCGGCCTGCGTCGCCTGGCTCGGCAGAGCCCGGAAGATGCCCTGGCTCTGCTCGACGGCTACGCCCAACGCATGAAGTTCTCCGCCGACGAGCAGGTCGCCATCGCCCGGCAGATCGGCCTGCGCCTGGCACAACGCTTCGACCTGCGCGGTCTGCAGGTCATGGCCAAGTACGACCCGCAACTGCGTGACAACACCGTCAGCGAATGGCGCGCACGTCTGCTGCTGCGTCACGGCCGCTGGGAAGAGGCCTACCAGTTGACCCAGAACATGCCGTCCGACCTGGCCAGCAGCAACCGCTGGCGCTACTGGAATGCGCGCAGCCTGCAATTGGCACAACCCAACAGCCAGCAACCGGCGGTGCTGTTCCAGGCTCTGGCCAAGGAGCGTGATTTCTACGGTTTCATGGCAGCAGATCAGGTCAAGGCGCCTTACGCCCTGAATAACCAGCCGCTGGTTCTCGATCCCAAGGTGGTGCAGAAGGTACGCAATACCGCTGGTATCAAGCGCGCGATGGAGTTCCATGCGCGTGGCCAGATCGTCGACGGTCGCCGCGAGTGGTATCACGTCAGCCGCCTGTTCAGCCGTGACGAACTGGTGGCCCAGGCGCGCCTGGCCTACGAAATGGAATGGTACTTCCCGGCCATCCGCACCATCAGCCAGGCCCAGTACTGGGACGACCTGGAAGTGCGCTTCCCCATGGCGCATCGCAACGAGTTGGTACGCGAAGCCAAGCGCCGTGACCTCCATTCGAGCTGGGTGTTTGCCATTACCCGCCAGGAAAGCGCGTTCATGGCCGACGCCCGCTCCCACGCCGGCGCCATGGGCCTGATGCAACTGATGCCGGCCACTGCCAAGGAAACCGCGCGCAAGTTCGGCATTCCCCTGGCTTCACCACAGCAGGTACTCAACCCGGATACCAATATCCAACTGGGCGCTGCGTACCTGAGCCAGGTATATGGCCAGTTCAACGGCAACCGCGTACTTGCGTCGGCCGCCTATAACGCCGGTCCCGGCCGCGTGCGCCAGTGGCTGCGTGGCGCCAATCACCTCAGTTATGACGTCTGGGTGGAGAACATTCCGTTCGATGAGACCCGCCAGTACGTGCAGAACGTGCTGTCCTACTCGGTGATCTACGGCCAGAAACTCAACGCGCCGCACCCGCTGGTGGCGTGGAACGAGCGTTTCTTCGACGATCAGTAAAAGAAAAGCCCCGATCAGACAGCATCTGATCGGGGCTTGCTATGACACCTGCCCTGCTATTCCAGCACTTCTACCGTCATGCCCAACTGCAGTTCGCCGACACCGCGCGGCAACAGGTTCTGCCCGAAGAACACCTCACCTTCGCGTTCACGATAGGTCTTGAGCGTGGCCAGCGGCTCACGCTGGGCGTTGCGCTCGCCGGTCTGCGGGTCGATGGTGGTGAGGATGCAGCGCGAGCAGCCCTTGGCCACCTCGAACTCCACCTCGCCAATGCGGATGCGCTTCCAGCTGTCTTCGGCATAAGGCTCACTACCGGTGACGACCAGATTTGGGCGAAAACGCAGCATGGACAGTGGCTGCCCGACTCGCTGGGAAAGATCGTCCAGCGATGCCTGGCCAATCAACAACAGTGGAAAGCCATCGGCGAAGGCCACGCGATCCCCCGGCTGCGCATAGGCAGTGTCGACTTGGCGGGTGCGGCCTTCCGGCACCTGCACCAGGCGGCAAGGCTTGCCCAGCAAGTCGCTGAGCCAGGCGGCCGCTGAATCGCCGGCATCCGGCACGCGCAGGCTGTCACGCCAGACGACGACGCCACGCAGATCCTGCTCGGGGTCAGGCAGCGCCACGGACAGATCCTCACGACCCGGCGCACTCAAGGTCAGGCCCCCGCGCGCATCGTACAGGGCGCTCAACTGGCTCATCTGCGGCAGCAGGCGTTGGGTGATGAAGCGGCCGTTGTCGGCGTCGACCAGCATCCAGCGCCGATCGCCATGCAGCCCTAGTCCGTCGACCGCACTGCGCTGCAAGGCCTCGCCGCGGCCGGACTTGAGCGGGTAACGGTACAGCCCCGAGAGACTCGGCATGGGTCAGCTTCCTGTCGGCAAAACGCCGTTATACGAGCTGACGGCGATGCTCACAAGCACCGAGACCCAGAAAACGCTGCTCATTCGACGGCAACGCCCGGCAGGTTTCACCCGCCCTCCAGCGACTTCAGCGAGGTTCGTCCAACTCGAGACGTTGACGAATCACATCGACCAGCTTGTCCGGCTGGAACTTGGAGAGGAAATTGTCGCAGCCGACCTTTTTCACCATCGCCTCGTTGAAGCTGCCCGACAGCGACGTGTGCAGCACCACGTAGAGATCCTTGAGGCGCGGGTCATTGCGAATTTCGCTGGTGAGGCGATAGCCGTCCATTTCCGGCATCTCGGCATCGGTGAAGATCATCAGCAGCTTGTCGGTCATCACCTCACCGGTGTCAGCCCACTTCTTCAGCAGGTTGAGGGCCTTGAGACCGTCACTGGCCATGTGCAGGCGAAGACCCAACTGCGTCAGGGTATCGCGCAGCTGGCTGAGCGCGACGCTGGAATCATCCACCAGCAGCACTTCGCGTCCGCGCGCCTTCTCCAGCAGCGGGTCGGCGAGCTTTTCCGCGGAAACCTTGGTGCTCATCGGCACGATCTCGGCGAGCACCTTCTCCACGTCGATGACCTCGACGATCTGGTCCTCGACCTTGGTGATAGCGGTCAGGTAGTGCTGACGTCCGGCGCCACCCGGGGGCGGCAGGATCGACTCCCAGTTGAGGTTGAGGATGCGGTCGACGCTGCCAACCAGGAAGGCCTGAACCGAGCGGTTGTACTCGGTGACGATGATGGTGCTGCGCTCATCCGGCACCAGCGGACGCATGCCGATGGCCTGGGACAGATCGATCACCGGCAGGGTCTGACCGCGCAGGTTGACCACGCCACAGACGAAGCGATGGCGCTGCGGCATCAGCGTCAGCTTGGGCATCTGCAGGACTTCCTGCACCTTGAACACGTTGATGGCGAACAACTGCCGGCCAGCCAGGCGGAACATGAGAATTTCCAGACGGTTCTCGCCGACCAGTTGCGTGCGTTGATCTACTGAATCGAGGATGCCGGCCATCATGTGCTCCGAGGTATATAGGGTGATTCTAGTCTGCCGTTTCGGGTTATCGGCTGACTGCCGGCAGACTGAAGCATTGCTGGCGCGCAGCCATCATGCCTCAGCCCTGTGTACCTGACCAGCGAGCAGCGACGAATGCTTGGGCAGATGCAGACGCAGGGCGCCGGGTTCGGCACGAAAACGCAGACCTGTACTTTCCATCGGTTCGCCGTCGAGATTCAGGTCCAAGCCCTCCAGCGCTTCCACCTCCAGCCAGGGCAGCCGCGCGCTGACCGCAACGCTCTGCAGGCCAAGAATGCCCCCGGACAACAACGTGCCCAAGGTGCCGACGACATCCTGCGCCGCCGGCACGATGCAGACATCGAGCAGACCATCGTTGATGCTCGCCTCCGGACAAAGCAGATGCCCGCCACCGGCCTGTCGCCCGTTACCGATACCCAGAGCCAGAAACTCGCCCTGCCATTGGAAATCCGGCCCATGAAAACGACCGGCTGCCGCGCGCACTTCGGAAAAACGACTGAGCCCGGTGAGTAGATAGGCGGCACCACCCAGGACTTTCTTGAGTTCCTCCGGCGTGTTGGCGGTGACGTTGGAGCCGAAACCGCCCGTGGCCATATTGAGGAAAGCACGCTCACCGGCCATGCCCACGTCAACGGCGACCGGCTCGACCTCCAGCAGCGCCAGCGCGGCAGCAGGCGTCAACGGAATACCGGCTGCGTGGGCAAAATCATTGGCCGTGCCCAGCGGCAGCAGAGCCAGGCTGGCATCGCTTTGCGCCTTGACCAGCGCCTCGACCACATCGCGCAGGGTGCCATCGCCACCGCCAGCGATCAGCGTTGAATAACCGGCGGCCAATCCTTCCCCGACCAGCCGCTCGGCGTCGCCACCTTCCCAGGTCAGGCGCACGGCCAGATCCCAGCCGCGCTCACGCAGGCCGTTCACCGCTGCCCTCACTTCTTCGTTCAGCGCCTGCTTGCCATGCAGGATCAACCAGGCCTTGCGTTCGCGCATTGCGCGTCCTCCTTGAAAGGATCAGCGAAAGCCTAGTGCCTGGCCCTCGCGAAAATTAATCAAATTAATCGATATCAACACTGTAAAAATTGCGCTTTTAAATCGATCCATCCAAATGGATCATTCATCCATCAACGCTGCACGGGACTGAACTCGTGCATGACTGGAGGATTGACCATGATCGATGTACGTCCGTTCGAACAACTCGGTGGTGCTCACCATGGCTGGCTCAACGCCCGTCACCACTTTTCCTTTGCCGAATACTACGACGCCGAGCGGATGAACTGGGGCCGCCTGCGCGTGTGGAACGACGACGAGATCGCACCGCACTCGGGCTTCCCGCCGCATCCGCACCGCGACATGGAGATCATCACCTACGTTCGCGAAGGTGCCATCAGCCATGAGGACAACCTGGGCAACAAAGGCCGTACCGAGGCCGGCGACGTGCAGGTAATGAGCGCCGGTACCGGCATCGCCCACAGCGAGTACAACCTGGAGGATGAAACCACCAAGATCTTCCAGATCTGGATCCAGCCGAACCAGGCCGGCCTGCCGCCCTCCTGGGGTGCCAAGCCGTTCCCCAAAGGGGACCGCTCCGGAGCCTTCGTCACCCTGGCCAGCGGTTACGAGGAAGATGTCGACGCCCTGCGCATCCGTACCGACGCGCGCCTGGTGGCTGCCACGGTCAAGGCCGGGCAAAGCGCCGAATACGCCCTGCAACCGGGTCGCAAGGCCTATCTGGTGGGCGCGACTGGTGCTTTCAGTGTCAATGGCGTAGCCGTCAAGGCACGTGATGGCGTGGCCATCGCCGATGAAACGCTGATCCGCATCGAGGCCCAGGAAGACAGCGAGATCGTGCTGGTGGATGTCGCCTGACACGTACCAATCGCCCTCCGACTAGGAGGGCGACTTGTTTCTGTAGGAGGGGCTTTAGCCGCGACCGAGTAACACCAAGGTCGCGGCTGAAGCCCCTCCCACAAATCCCCTTTCTAATCACCTCACGCCGGATAACCGGTGATCTTGCGAATGCGCTGGTACAGCGGTTTGAGCTGACGGTACATGCGCTGATAGACCTGCCCGTAGAGCTGCTGGTAAACGCGCTGGGCCTCCTGGTTCGGCTGGAACACCTGGCCAACCCGAGTCATCGCGGCGATGGCGCTCGGGTAATCAGGGTGCAACCCAAGGCCTACCGCACAGTTGATCGCCGCGCCCAGGCCGCTGGTCTCGTACAGGTGCGGGCGCTCGGCCGGCAAGCCGAAGATATCGGCCGTCAGTTGCATCGCCGCATCGCTCTGCGAACCGCCACCGGACACGCGCAGGCGCTCTATACGGGTGCCAGAGCGTTTTTCGATACGCTCCTTGCCCTGGCGCAGGGCGTAGGCCAACCCCTCCAGAATCGCCCGATACAGATGCGCGCGGGTGTGTACATCGCCAAAACCGATGATCGAACCCTTGGCCTCCAGCCCCGGCTCACGGATGCCAGGCGTCCAGTACGGCTGCAGCATCAGGCCCATGGAGCCGGGCGGCACGGCGTTGACCAGCTCGTCGAACAGCGCCTCGGGTGGCACACCCAGCGCCTCGGCGCGCTGCATCTCGCGCAGGCCGAACTCGCGCTTGAACCAGCTGACCATCCAGAAGCCACGGTAGATCATCACCTCGGTGTTGAAGTGATCCGGCAGCGCCGCCGGATAGGGCGGGATCAGCGGGATGGTTTCCAGGTAACGGCTGCGCGTGGTGTTGATGGTCGCGGTGGTGCCGTACGAGAGGCACGCCGTACTGGGCTCCAGCGCACCAGAACCCAGTACCTCGCAGGCCTTGTCGGCCCCAGCAGCGATCAGCGGCAGGCCTTCCGGAATACCGGTCTGGCGGCTGGCCTCGGCGCTGATCTGGCCCAGTCGCTCACCCGGCTTGAACAGCTCGGGCAGTTGCTCACGGCGTACCTTCAGCGCCTGCCATTTCCAGTCACCGGGCGCAGCCCAGCGCAGGCGCTTGTAGTCGAACGGCAGGTAGGCCACGCAGCTGCTGGTGGAATCGACGAAGCGGCCGCACAGGCGATGGGTGAGAAACCCCGACAGCAACAGCAACTTGTGCGTGCGGGCCGCAATGTCCGGCTGATGCTGGGCGACCCAGTTGACCTCGGCCTGGCCACGGAAATGATCGACCGCCTCCTCCGCGCGCACCAGCTTGAATAGCCAGCCCCACAGACCTTGGATACGCCCCGCCACATCAGCACGACGCTGGTCGAGCCAGAGAATTGCCGGGCGCAGCGGCGCGCCCTGCTCATCGACGTGAATGATGCTGCCGCGCTGGGTGGTAACAGCAACGCCGCGGATCAGACTGCGGTCGATGTCCACCTGCTGCCACAGCAGCCGGCAGGCCTCGCCGAGGCTGGCCCAGTAGTATTCCGGGTCCTGCTCGGCCCAGCCGGGCTGGCTTGAGAAATAGGGGTCTAGCTCGACCTTGCCCTTGGCGAGCAGGTTGCCGTTGGTATCGAACAGCAGCGCGCGCACGCTCTGGGTGCCGTTGTCGATGCTCAGCAGGTAGCTTGGTTCGCTCAAGGTGTGACCTCTGCTTGGAATGCACGGTATTGCTGTAGGAGCGAGCTCTGCTCGCGAACGGGGATGGCGCAAAAGCTTCGCGAGCAGAGCTCGCTCCTACGGACAGCAGGCAGCGTCATCATTCAATATCCGGCAGGCTGTAACAGCGTTGCCACAACGCCAGGTAATCCGCCACTTCCTGCTGCCAGCGCGCATCATTCCAACCCAGGCGCGGCTGGCATAGCGCGCGGATACGCGGCAGTTCAGCGCGGCCGCCGCCTGCCAGCAGCAGGCCCAGGCGCGTGCGGCGTAGCAGCAGGTCGTCCAGGTGCAACACCAGCTCGCCCTCGGCGGCCCAGGCCAGTTCGGCCCAGAAGGTGGCAGTACCCGCGACGCAATCGCTGCCCACCTCGTCGATCAGGCGCAGCACCTCGCCCAACTGGCGACCATGGCGCCCAGCCAGACGACGTTGCTGCGCCGGGCTCAACGCCGGCATCGGTGTCGGCGTATTCGAAGCGAAGACCGCGCCGCCCTGATCATCCACCGGCTTGCCGACGAATATGGCGCAGGCACGCAGCACCTCCAGCGCCAGCAGGCGGAAGGTGGTCAGCTTGCCACCGGCCAGGGTCACGCTGCCCGGCTCGACCCACAGGGCGTGCTCACGCTTTTCGTCCGAGGGTTTCAACCCGGTGCTGCCATTGCCCACCACCGGGCGCACGCCCGCCCAGGTCGACAGCACATCGGCGCGGCTCACCTGGGCGGTCGGGAACTGCTGGGCGCAGGCGGCCAGCAGGTAATCGACCTCCTCCATGCTGATGGCCGCCTCGGCATCCAGATCGCCCGCATGATCCAGATCGGTGGTGCCGATCACCGTCGCGCCCTCCCAGGGGAAGACGAATACCGGGCGCCCATCGGCCGCGTGCATAAAGCTGAAGGCATGCGCCACCGGCAGGCGCCAGCCCGGCAGCAGCAGGTGGCTGCCGCGCAGCGGGCGGATGCGACCAGTGCCCGGCTGGCGCAGGCGATCGGCCCAGGCGCCGGTTGCCTGGGCCACGGCGCGGCTACGCAGGCGGTAGCGGTCGCCCGTCTCGATATCCTCGGCCAGTACGCCGACCACCCGTCCCGCCTCGCGCAACAACTCGACCACGCGCATGCCATTGAGCGCCTCGCCGCCTTCGGCGCGCGCCTCGCCAAGCACGCGCTGCACCAGGCGCGCGTCGTCGGTCACCGCATCGAAGAAGCGCGTGCCACCGAGTAAACCGTCCTCGCGAATGCCTGGTGCCAGGTAACGCAGTTGCTGCAGTGGGTAGAACAGATGATTGCGCTTGCCGGCCAGGGCGTCGTAAAGGCTGAGCAAGCCGCCGAAGACCTTGGGCCCAGGGAAACCGCCGCGATAGTGCGGCATGACGAAGCTCAGCGGCTCCACCAGCCCCGGCGCCTCGCCGAGCAGGCGCTGGCGCTCGCGCACCGAGTCGCGGGTCAGCCCCAGCTGGCCCTTGGCGACGTAGCGCAGGCCACCGTGCACCATCTTCGACGAGCGGCTGGAGGTGCCCCAGGCGAAGTCGCGCTGCTCCAGCAACAGGCAGCGCCAGCCACGCCGCGCCGCCTCACGGAGGATGCCGGCACCGCAGATGCCGCCGCCGATCACCAGCAGATCCCAGTCGCGCGCGGCCAACTCAGGCAGCGCGCGCGTGCGCCAGGTGGCGTTCCAGGGTTCCATGCTCAGTCCTGCAACAGCACGCCAGGCGCCAGGCGCTGGTCGGGGTCGAAATGCGTGGCCAGGCTGCGCAGCGTGGCCATGCCCAGCTCGCCCTTCTCTGCTGCCAGGTAAGGTGCGTGGTCGCGACCGACGCCGTGCTGGTGGCTGATGGTGCCGCGGTTGCCTGCAATGGTTCGACTGGCAGCCGCCTTGAGCCGCTGCCAGCGCGCCATGGCGGTGGCGTAGTCGCTGCCGGGGCGGAATACGTAGGTGGTGTAGATGCTCGAACCTTCGCCGTAAACGTGCGACAGGTGGGTGAACACGTGCACCCGCTCGCCGTCGCCGGTCAGCTCGTCACGCAGGCTGGCCTCGACCTTGTTCAGCAGATTGTCGACGTTGGACCAGTCGGTGGCGGTTTCCAGGGTGTCCACCAGGTAGCCGCGCTCCCACAGACCATGACGCAGGTAGGGGAAACGGAAGCGGTTCTGCTCCCACTTCTTGCCCAGCAGGGTGCCGGTGAATACGCCGTCAAAGCCTTTCAGCAGGCGCCGCGCCTGTTTCAGCGAGGCGGCGTTCTGCACCCGGCTGCCGGTGACGCCGAAGGTGAGCATGCACTTGCCGTCGCGGGCGCCGCGCAGGGCCAGGTATTTCTCCAGCAGCGCGATCTGCTGCGGGTGACCGGCCAGGGCCAGCTGGGTACGGGTTTCGATGGCGTTGGACAGGCGCAGCATGGACAGCGGCACGCGCGCCTGGGCCAGGCTGCGAATGGCGCTCAGCGCCTGCTGCCAGTTGGGCAGGAACACCGCGTAGAAACGCTCCTGCTCGGCCAGACGACTGATGCGCACGCGCACCTCGGAGATCACCCCGAAGCGCCCTTCCGAGCCCATTACCAGCTCGCGCAGGTCGGGCCCGGCCGCCGAAGCCGGGAAGGTGGGAATATCCAAAGTGCCGGCGAAAGTTTCCAGCTTGCCGCCGGCGAACAGTTGCTCGATGCGACCGTAGCGCAACGACTGCTGTCCGCTGGAACGGCTGGCGACCCAGCCACCGAGGGTCGACAGTTCCCAGGACTGCGGAAAGTGGCCCAGCGTGTAGCCACGGGCGCGCAGTTGGCTTTCCACCTGCGGGCCATTGGCGCCGGGGCCGAAGGTGGCGATCAGGCTGTCCTCGTCGATCTCCAGCAGGCGCGTCATGCGCTCCAGCGACAGGGTCAGCACCGGGCGCTGGCCGGCCTGCGGGTTGATGTGGCCGGCCACCGAAGTACCGCCGCCGTAAGGAATCAGGGTGACGTCATGCTGTTGCGCCCAGGCCAGCAGCTCGCGGATCTGCTCGGCGCTTTCCGGGCAGGCGACGCCATCGGGAAACAGACCGAACTCGCCGGAGCGCATCGCCAGCCAGTCCGGCAGGCTCTGGCCGCGGGCATGGCGCACGCGCACTTCGGCATCAACGCAGATCAGCGGGTTGGGGGCCAGACGCGAGGCCGGCACACGCGCCAGCACGTCCTGCAGGCTGGCGTCTGCCAGGCGCTGCCCCGGCCCGATCAGCTCGGCGAGAAAGGCCTCGCCATGGGCCGGCAGTTCCACCTCGGTCGCTTCGTCTCCCCATCCGTTCCAGCGTCGCATCGCATCCCCCATTCCGATCAGCACTTATGGCTGCCTATACTAGCCAGCCGCCGATTTCCGTCACTGTCGAATCGGGACAGGCCATATCGCCAATCAAGACAGGCCTCGCAGAACAAGAAGAATCCATGGAAAACCTCGGCTACACCTCGGTTCCCGCCCTGCTCAAGTACCTGCGCCAGGCCGAACAGCTCGGTCTGGATATCGACCGTGCGCTGGCGGCCGCCGGCGTTCAGGCGCAGGATCTGGCCGACAACGGCAAGCGGATTCCCAGCGAGGTGCATGAGCGCCTGCTGGCGCATTTGATGGAGGTGTCCGGCGACCCCTTGTTCGGTCTGCACTCGGCGCGTTTCGTCCAGCCCGGCTCGTGGAGCGTGCTCGGTTACATCGCCATGAACTGCGCCACCCTGGGCGAAGCCATGGGCCGCATCGTGCCCTACGAGAAACTGGTGGGCGACATGGGCACCAGCCGTATCGAGGCGGCCGAGGATCACGTGCGGCTGATCTGGAGCTGCCGTCATCAGGCGCCGGACGTGCGCCGCCACATGGTGGAGAACGTGCTCGCCTCCTGGCTGCTGTACGCCCGCTGGATCGCCGACTCCGAACATTCGCCACGCGAGGTCTGGTTCGAGCACGCGCAACCGGCCGCCACCGACCAGGCCGAATACCAGCAGCTGTTTGGCTGCCCGGTGCTGTTCGAACAACCCTGCAACGCCTTGCTGGTGCCGCTGGACTACCTCGGCGTGCCGCTGCGCCAGGCCGACGCCAACCTGCTGCGCACGCTGGAAGAACATGCCCTGACCCTGATGGCGGGACTGGACGAGAACGAACCGCTGCCACGCCGGGTGAAGAACGCCCTGCGCCTGCTGCTCAAGGACGGCCTGCCGCGCAAGGAACGGGTGGCGGAAAAGTTCGACATGACCGTGCGCACCCTGCAGCGCCACCTGCAGCAGGCCGGCACCAGCTATCAGCAGATACTCGACGAGCTGCGTCAGGAACTGGCCGAGCATTACCTGCTGCGCAGCGACCTGGCGATCCAGGACATCGCCTGCTACCTGGGCTTCACCGAGTCACGCTCGTTCCACCGCAGCTTCAAGAGTTGGACCGGGCAGACGCCGGGCGAGTTTCGCGAAAGCCGGCGCCGGGACAATCCGCTGGGCTAACGGGACATTCGGAAACGCCGCGCCAGCCAGTAGTCGAGACTCAACCAGCGCCCTGCCCCGCTGAAGAACAATGCCACCAGCATCACTAGGTAGGTGGCGGCGAACTCGATGCCATTGTTCAGCACCACGAACTTGCCGCTGGCGGTCAGCCAGTCGTAATTGCCGTGCTCACGCAGGATGCTGCGCGCCCGCTCGAGCTTCTCCGCCGCCGCCAGCACGCGCTCGTTGGCGAACGGCGCGGACGGGTCGGCAATCGCTTGCCAGCCATAGGGCCAGTGCACGGCGAAGATGGCCACCAGCATGGTGACGATCAGCGGGATGCTGATCCAGCGCACGGCAAATCCGAACAGCAGCAGGATGGCGCCACCGGCCTCGGTCAGCGCTGCCGCCCAGGCCAGCAGCTCGGGAAACGGCAGGCCGAGCCCCCAATCCGGATTGCCGAACCAGGCGGCAGTGGCATCGATGTCCTTGAGCTTCTGCGTGCCGGCCATCCAGAACACCGGCACCAGATACAGGCGCAGCAGCAACGGGCCGAGAAAATCCAGGCGCCGGGTAGCCTCCAGCGCGTCCTGGAGGCGATTGAGCAAAGCGATCATGGCGGTCAGTCCTCGGAATGGGGAAACCAGATATCGCGCGCCTGCCAGTCATCCAGCAGCGCGCGGGCGTTATTGAAATAGGCGCGATCAGCGGCCAGGCCGTGCTCGATGGCCAGCGCCTGTTGCGCCTGCACGGGCGGCTCGCCGGCCTGTAAGCGCAGCGCCAGTTGATAGGCGAACGGCGCCAGTTGCATGAAGCGCACCTGATCCTGGCGATCGCGCCAGACCAGCAGGCAGGTCGGCTCGGCAGGCGGCTGCGTGGGGTGGTGATCGACACCGATCCTCTGCACCGGCCAGCGATAGGCCAACGGCCAGGCCAGTGGCGACCAGCCGTGCTCGGGCAACTGCGCATCGCTGACATCCAGCGCCAGCTCGACCCACTCGTAATGCGCCAGCTCCAGCATGAACGCAGGGTCGTCAGGCTCGGCGCGATAGCCCTGCTGCAGCCAGGCGATGAACTCCTGACTGATCTCGAGGAAGTACGGCGTGCTCGCCCGATGCTCGGCGAGGAACGCGCGCAGCAACCGCTGCCAGCGCTCGGCCCCGAGAACCCCGCGCAGCACCGGAAAGGCGCCGCCCACCAGGCTGGCGACGTTGTTGAAGAACAGCTCCTCGTAGACCGCCATGCGCTCGGCCGTGATGCCCGGCAGCAAGGCCTGCGCCTCAGGCTGGCGAATACGTGCAGCGAAGTCGCGCTGCTGCTGAACGCCGCTCATGTGCCGTACCTGCTCAGCGGTTGCACGGCCTGTTGCAGGCTGCGGATATGCGCCAGTTCGGCATACAGCTCGGCCAGCGGCGGGAAGTTGAAGTCACGCTCCAGCAGCGTCGGGCGCACGCCATGCTGCGCGTAAGCGCTGCTCAGCAGTGCCCACACCGGGTCGATCACCGGCGCACCGTGGGTGTCGATCTTCAGGTCTGCCGCCTGATCGTAATGACCGGCGACGTGCAGATAGGCGATGCGCTCACTGGGCATCGCGGCGATATAGGCTTCGGCATCGAAGCCGAAGTTCAGGCTGTTGACGTAGACGTTGTTGACGTCGAGCAGCAGCTGGCAGTCGGCACGTTCCAGCACGGCGCGAACGAAATCCGCCTCGTCCAGCTCGCCAGGCAGGCGCGCGTAGGCCGAGACGTTCTCGATGATCAGCGGCCTTTCCAGCACGTCCTGCACGATGCGCACGCGCTCGGCGATACGCGCCACCGACTCTTCGGAAAACGGCAACGGCATCAGATCATACAGCTGACCGTCGTCGGCACAGGCCGACAGATGTTCGCTGTAGGCCAGCACGCCGTGCTCGTCGAGAAAGCCCTTGATGGCGTGCAGCAACTCCAGGTTCAGCGGCGCGAAGCCGCCGAGGTTGAGGGACAGACCATGGCACAGCAATGGCCGGCGTTCGCTCAGGGCGCACAACTGCTTGCCCAGCCGACCACCGACACCGATCCAGTTCTCCGGCGCCACTTCGAGAAAGTCGGCGCCGCTGGCCTCATCGCCGATCAACTCGGCGAGCAGCCCGCGACGCAGGCCAAGACCGGCGCCGGTGAGGTTTGCGAGGTGCATGATCCGTCCTCCTCTTGCCCTTACTCGCTCTTCTCGCCGCCGCACTTGCCTTCGCCGCATTTACCCTCGGCGTCAGCCTTCTTCTCGGCACCACACTTGCCCTCGCCGCACTTGCCTTCCTTGTCGGCTTTCATCTCGCCACCGCATTTGCCTTCGCCACAGGAACCTTCCTGCGCCTTCTCGGCAGCGGCCAGGCTGTAGCCGCTGGCCAGTTCCTGCGCAACGAAGGGGTTGCTCGCGGCGTGGGCGGTGAAGGCCACGGAAGTCAGCAGCGCAGCGCCCAGGGTGGCAGTCAGGGTATTGAGTTGTTTCATGGCATCTCTCCATCGGTTTCGAATGCGGGGCCGGATTGGCGCCCTCGCAGCAATGGACGAGGCAGGGATGCGGGCGTTACAGCGGGCGAAAAAAGTTTTCGTAGCCCGGATGAAATCCGGGGGCGATTTACCCGCAACCAGTCGCGGCTACGACTGCATGGATGCAGGAGGTAGAGCGAAGCAGGATGCCAGAGCCGAAAGCCCCTCCCACAGGTACAGGAACATCCACCGCACCGTGGGAGGCGCTTCAGCGGCGAGGCTTTCGATAGCCAGTAGCCCGACCAGCCATGGCAAACGGATAACAAAAGCGTCATCCACCCGCACGGTGTGCCGGGCGTAATGCTGGAGCAAAAAGAGGAGGTCAAGCGAATACACCGAACCGCCGAGACATAGCGGTAAGACTATGACTGCGAAGGTTTTTTAGTGCGAAGCGAAGCGGGATGGTGCGGAGTTGGATGGAAGGCTCTAATATCGGACTAGTACCACCATCCATCTAACCACTGTTATGCACCGGAGGTAGCATGGACATAGAGTACTTCTTCATTGAAAGAACAAAATTCATAAAGTACTTCTATGAGCACGCCATCCAGCCATTCGAAGAGATAGCTGAGGCTATTGAAGAGCATAAAGAACCATTTGCGCCTCCATACAGTGAAGATCCAGAACCTCTCTTTCTTACAGAATGGCTTGACGCCAAAACTGGAATTGAAACCGTTGGCCATACTGCACTTTCCATGCTTTCTTCATCTCTTCAGCTCTTTCTAAAGGAATGGGTTAAACGGCTTGAGAGGCAGCACGGAATGAAGTTCGATGTAAATTTCAAGAAAAATGGCTGGCTTAATGGATATCTAGAAATTTTTAAACAACTGGAACTGCACATTGCTCAGTGTCCGGCAGATATATCAATCATCGAGCAAGTTACCTTAGCCAGGAATAGAGTTCAGCACCCAGAACAAATTACAAACCTAAACATTTGCCACTCAAACGATGATTTGAAAAAGTATCCACGCCCATTCTTTGCTCAAGAGCAAGAAATGTCCTTGAGCAGTTCAGACGAGCAAGACCCAACATCTTGGTGGCTTCCTTTGTCTTTAGCCTCAACTAAAGAAAAAATATTCGAGGCAATCGCCCAAGTGGAAAGCCTATGTTCTTGGCTTGAGTCAGAATATTGGAACGCACGTAATGCATAACAACTGGTTCAAACCGTTCGCTTCGCTCACTGGGACGGGCTAAAGCCCGCCCCTTAACCAAACGTTATGCAATGCCAAGGAGGCACTGTGGAAAAACCAGAAGAAAACATGGTCAATGCCGGAATTTTATTTATGTTTACGGCTTGGCTTCAAAGCCAAATGTCTGACCTGATAATTTTTAGTCAGAACAAAAATTTCATACCTGATTTCATAGCAACACCAGAAAGAGTCCCGAGCGATTTTCATAAGAAACGCGTCGAATACTGGGAAAAGCATTTTGGCCCTGTCAAAAATGAGTTCAAAGAAGAATTTTCAAATCTCCTGACAGACGCAGAGAAGAAGGATGTCGAAGAAATCTATCACCTCAGAAATATGATTGCCCACGCTCATGTTTCTACTGGAAGAAACTACATGTTATACCGCCCTTTTGGTGGTCCTCAGCGCGAGCAAAAATTAATAGCAGACCTCAACCTTCAGCCGGTAGCAGATCAGTCCGATCCTATGATTTTAAAGCTAGAATTCTGGAGGAAAGAGGTTTTCACAAACGCTTCAAATTTAATTGAGCGCTTTGACCAAATTTGCTTGAAAAAAGTCGCCGATCATCTGGGTGTTCCGCATGGTCGTATTAGGTAGGCATCGCATAACAAGCCGCTCAAATCGCTCAAATCGTTCGCTGGGACCGGCGAAGCCGGCCCCTTAGCTTAATCGTTAGGACAACCTGTAGATGGAATCACAAGAAGTCATAGAATCCTTTAGAAAACAACTCGACCAAGTCGAGGGGCAGGGCGGCCAGCAGGTTCAGGTGTCGGCCCTACGTGCATATCTGGATGCTTTAGAGAAGGATGCTGACGCATCCCAAGAGTACCGCAAACAAAAACACGAAGGGATGCTTGCCCATTACACTGCGCAGACTCAGCACAGCATTGAAATGCTGAAGGCAGTTCTGGAGGCAGGCAAGAGCGCATTACAGTCTTTACTAATTATCAACGGTGGCGCAGTCGTTGCGCTACTCGGCGTTCTAAGCAACCTCGTTGGTAAGACTAATGGTTCCGAATTTGCGATTAGATTGGCGCTTCCACTGCTCCTATTCGGAATCGGAGTACTGGCTGGCGCAGTCGGTTTTGCGCTCCGCTATTTTAGCCAGGCATGCTACTCCGAAAGCGATGACGACAAAGATAATTATGAGAAATGGGGAGATCGCCTTCGGTATTCAACTATTGCTGCTGCACTCACAGGATATGCTTTGTTCGGTACAGCTATAGCATTCTCCTATAAAGCAGTGCTTTTGGCGTACACGCCCTAACAAGACCAGCTGCAGTGGCGGGCCTAGCAATAGGTTCAAACCGTTTGCCGCGCTCACCGGAGCCGGCTAAAGCCCAATGTCATCAACCTAAGCTGCAGCCCTGCCCAAGGCAAGCCCCCCGAAGCAGCCAGCCGCCATGGCCGTCGGGCGATGACCAGGCCTCTGCCGCTCAATCAGGCGGTCTAGCTGGGCTGGCGGTGATGTGATCATCGTCTGTTCCGGCTGTCTAGGCGAGATTTCTCGTTCTCCGGACGAGCCTATGCCGACCGCTTGTGGCCAGCTTTTTTGCACGGAGGTTGGGCGGTGGTGTTTCTTCAGCGCGTCGGTTTGTAGCCCTCACAACCTCGGCTGGCTGCGCGTTTGCGTTGGCGCGCAAAGCTACGGCCT
>NZ_FMZQ01000015.1 GCF_900102635.1 Ectopseudomonas chengduensis
TCGGCTGACCCACCACTGCCACATCGTCGAAACCGGTAACGAGTCCTATCGCCTGCAACACAGTAGCTTGGCGGCCCAGGCCAAGATCAAATCACGGGAGCGAAAGCGTAAGGGCGGCCAGGAACCGGAGGACGATGAGCCGTTCTGATTTCATGGCGACGACGGCCTGCTACATGGCTGCGTGTGGCAGGTCTTAAACAACTGAACTGGGCTAGCGAAGGAGTGGGGGCAACAGCAGCTGCGCTGGTAGACTTATCCACAGTTGCTGGTAACAAAATCAGCAATCCGCCCTGGGTCAAATTTCAATCGGCAGGGTGGGTCAATTTTCCATCAGCGCCAACAAGACAAACCCACTGCTGCTGCCGTAAAAGGCCAGCGAGCGCCGAAATTGATGACTAGTCAGCGGCCAGGGCTGGCCGACTGCGAACTCCGGTTCGTTATAGAAGTCCCGCGACGGGTCGCTGTGCGCCAGTTCTTGCAAGTCCTCCGGATGAATTAGAATCGCTCGCAAAGCACTTGTTTCGAGCGCCCGACCCTTAAAGGCCGGCACGCCAACCTCGGCGCTATTTCTTGTATAACCCACGATGGCCGGATTCAGAAACAGCGGACAACGCTCATCCAGTTCGATTTGGTAGAGCTTGGCCAGTCCGCGACAAATCGCCTGGGCCACTTCGACCGCCTTGACGACTTCGCCCGGCGCAAACCATGCGCCCTCTTTCTTGTAGCCGGTGAACTTTGTGGTGGTCGAGAGAACACTTACCGTTTGGGGCCTATCCCGCTTAACGCCTTGGTCATCGACAACGGCCTTCCTGACAATTTGAGCGGACAAACAGTTGTACGGGATTCGCATCACCTCTTGATCGCGCATGCCGGTATAAAGATGAATGACCGTCTTGGCCACATATTGCATTTTGAGCAAGACAGCTTGCAAATTCCGTTTGTGAGGACACGCAAAATCACCGGAAAACACCGAAGTCAGGCTGTGATCCTTGAGCGCCTGCGCCATGTCTGGCCGCCAATTCGCCTTGCCGCCCAGACTGCGACTTTTTTGGTATGAATGAGCAGTACCGTAATACTCATTGGCAAAGCACGCGATAAAGCCCTCAAAACGCCCGACACCCTCAAATAGCTGATCGAGCAAGTTTCCGGTGATATTGATAAAGTTAAGATAGATGCGGGTCGGAATGACGGGATGCTGATTGCCATCCTCCCGCTTCAAATCAAAGTTATTCGGATTAACTACCGGATACCCCAACCGCTCTTCGCCCACCCTGGCCAATGCTTGCAAGATCCCTGAAAGAACCCTGTGTGCAAATTTCTTTTCCCGAATAAAGGCTGCCAGATACACCGGGACGGTAAAGAGTTTCTGCAAGGACAGTGTGCCCACCATAGGCTTTTGCCTCTGCTCAAGGCAGAATTGCATGGCAATGCGCAGCACAAGCCAATGCTGGCCTAGCGTGGTTACGCTCAGCGTGCCGACTCGCCCGCCACCGGCAAAATAGATCAGGCAGTAGAGCAGATACTTGGCTTCGTCGATCAGCACCTGCTGCTCCAGCCCGCCTTCGCCAAACACCGTGTCAAATTTAATCCTTCTAACTTTCTTTGCACTCAGACGGTACGGGTTAAAGTCCCATACTTCGTCACCGTAGACAGCCGTGGCATTGCCTGCTTCATCACGGCAGAGCACAAAGTCGGGCGCAGGCTTGCCATATTGATGCAGCGCATTATCCGGCTCACTGGTTGCCGGGAACCCACCGCTCGAAAACAGGCCACCAATCGACTGGACAACTGCATTCAAAATACCACCCCCATTTGTTCATAACGGTTCAAGCGGGCCTCCCAAAATGCAGTGAGTTCCCCGTATTCAAACACCTTGGCCCTGACCGTTTCGACCAACTGCTTCACCGCATCGGAGCGCTCGGCAAGCGCATCAAGGATGAACTCGATGCGAATCGACAACTCTTTGTACAAGGCTTCGGCATGTGCAGCATCCGGTGTTACTTTACGCACCGCATTGATTACATACTGCAAGCTCAGCAACTTGTGCAGGTCTTGTTCATCGCTGTGACAGATATAGTGTTCGCAGTACAGACAACCGTATTGGGTGCGGCAGTTCGGCTCGATTGCAACCGCCCCTAAATCGCGCACAGGGATCGGCTGATTGAACCCGTCACAATGCCCCGCCGGCGTTGCGATCTCGCCTCCTACGGCCTTTTCGCTTCGCTCACGCACGACCTGGGCGGCATGGCGAACGGCTTGCCAGAACTGGCCGAACTCGCTTTCCATCTGCTCAGACGACGCCTGGGCATAGCTCTGTTGATTCACCGCCTCGGTGTGCCCCAGTGATGCCGCAACGGCGGATGGTGACTGACCAGCAGTGTGCAGCCCCGCGCTCTTAAACCTGCGCATGAGCCTGGGTGGCAATCGCGGCACTTTAGGGTCGAGAAAAGTACCGCTGATCGACCTCTGGAAGTTGTTAAACATTCCCGATACGTCAAGCTCGCCAAATGGGTTTCCTACGTTTTTCGATTTAGCTTCCGGCATCGAAAAGAACAGCCGCTCATGCGTTACGCCGTTCAGAATCCACTCGCGGAGCTTGAGGTACTCCTTCAAAAGATCCAGCCCATTACCACGTCCGATGTTATAACCATTCAACCTTCCGCCTGCACGAAACTTTACAGCCGACAACTCTTTCTTGATTGGAGACTTCTCGACTTCGAGCGCATCTGCGTAGCTAAACTGTGCAAATTCGGTCGGGGTGGCGCCTGTAATCATCAGGAAAAGACACGCATAGGCTTTTGCGGCCAAGCTCGCCATATTAAGACGGTGCCAATGGCGGGCATCGCCATTAGCGGCCTGCAACCTATCCTGGCTATCATTCAGGGTGCGGTTAGTTTTGGATTTACAATATTTTTTACGCCCCCTCCTGTCACAGGCCGACCAGTATTCTTCGAGCGTGGCAATACGTCGCTCAGCCGCGTTATACGAAAGCGGGGACTCCTTGAATGGCCCGACCGCCCCCCAAGTCGATGGAAATACAACAACCTCGTAATCGCGGATGGTGACGACCCAAGGATAGGTCTTGTTGTTCAGGATTAAATCACTGAGTTGCTGGGCAATGGCCAAGCAAAGGTCGCGGTACAACTCCACATGAGCCTCACTGACTGCCGCCGACTCTCTTTCGCCCCTGATCCTAAGCGCCCCGGCGAGAATATGATGGCCGTTCTCTGGATAGAGCAGTGCAATAAGAGTGGCGACCTCACCCTGAAGCATGTTAGAACTGATGGGCTTCAATTTTTTTTGCGCTATACGCTCATTCAGGTGCGCGGTATAGGCTCGATACGCTCGCTGGGCAGCGACTTCACTGGCAAAGATTTCTTTGTAGTCCTTTCGATCCAGCCAGTCGATAAACTGCTCAAGACATTTGAACCGCCCAAGGACGGACTCGTCACGCAGACCGACCAAGGACTCCAGAACTTTTACAATCAGTTCGCGGCGACTTTCGACAAAGGAGTCCAGCACCACTGGCGTACCGCGATCATCACTCGCGCTTTCGTTCTTACCGCGAATACAGTACGCCCAACTGCCAATATCCAGCGGCTTCTTCATCACCTTCGCAGACAGTTGCAGGCGCAAACGCTCCGGCTCAGCAAACTCTTGTGCAACCTCACGCAGCGTAATGATTTGGGTATTGGCGCGATGCTCGAAGCGCTCCTGCTTAATCATTGTGCGCATCGGTTTTAAAAATACTGTAATCACCAACTCCGAACAGCTTAGCTTCCCACACTTCTTGAGCCATAACCTTTTCGTGGCTCATCCTGAACAGCTTGAGGTAATTTTCCGTCGTTTCCCTAGATTCGTGGTGCATTCGCTTTTGAATAAAATCGATGACCTCGCCCGACTGCATCAATCCTTTTTCCACCAAGACCTGCAATCGCTGATAAAGCTGATAGCCAAAGGTCGCCCGCAACCAATGATAATAAAAGTCGCTCGAAAATGGGCCAGTAGCTTTCTTGACCAGCTTGCGCTTGATCGTTTCCGTGACTTGGCCGATTTGCGGTGACTTCACCATCGGATAGCGCGGGTCATTCTCGGCCATGTAATAACAGTTGCCTTGATCGGAGAGAAACAAATACACATCGTCCTCATCCATCGACAAATCTGGATGCGCGGCTTTCATCTGTGCATGAAACTTGGCCCGCCGTTTCTTCATCATCGGGCTTCGGGCGAGCGTTATCAGTTCCTCGGCAAGCTGCTTGGGCACATATAGCTCTTGCGGCTTATCGAACTTGGTGTCGATGCCGGTACCCGGGCCGGCATGGAGCTTATACGCACCCTCGGTCAGCAACCTATCCTCTGTAAAGCCTTTGAGGTGCTTCAGTCGCATAGTCAGAACGGTCTGCTTGCGCGCGCCCGTCATCAGCGAAGTCATCAGAATCAGGCGCTCAAGAGCAGACCACTCCTTTTCGTTCCTGATGGTTTTCAAAAACACGCCCAATTCACGATTGGACAGAGGGCGAAGATCCTCGCCATCGTCCCGCACGAATCCCAACGGTGCTGAACTACTCGGCGTCGTGCGCCGTGTTTGGCTGCGCTTCTCGGCTTCTATTACTCGTACACCTTTAGAACCCTGCACAATGAGCCGCACTTGTTTGACCGTATCAACACGCTTCATGTCTAGGTCATGCCAGTGCTCGGCAACGTATTTGTAGAAATGATAAACAGCAGCCGTATATTGGTTGATTACGGCATTGCTTCGATCGCTTTCGTTAATAAGGTGATAATAGTATCTATAGGTCGGGCGAAGCGCTGGGCGGGCACCGGAAAAGTCTAGCCAATCAAGGCCGTTGTCCTCGCAGAACAGCAGATAATCAAGCAGTTTGCTGGCACGGCGCCGAACATCATCAGTGCGCCGATTGATTGGATGCTTATCACGCATCAGGCTCAGGAAATAATCGTTCGCCTCATGCCAGGGATCGCCGTTGCCATGGAACAAAAAGGGGAAATTGAACAAGTCGCAGTCGTCGCCAGCACCAACTTCATCGAGTTGGTAAACGATCTTGGAGTCATCACCTTCGAGCGGCATGGCGACCGAGCCGGCCTGTGCTTGAACATAGAGGCTGGCGAAGGCATCACGCAGTAGCGGGATGAGCACCAGGCGACCTTCGTGACGCGGATTGTAATAGGACATGGCTCACCCCCTGGATGGTGAGTCAATCCTAAATGTTATGGAAACGCACCACAATAGAAAAAGTCAAACTATTTTCTGTTAAGCGATTCAACCCATGGATCGAGCTTATGGAATAGCTTGGGGTAGCGGCCCTTGAGGTCCTTCTTCACTTCCAGATAGGTGTTGGCCCAGAAGCTGGCCAGATCCTGGGTGACCTGCACCGGACGGCGTGCCGGGGACAGCAAATGCAGCTTGAGGCCCAGACGACCACCGGCGATGCGCGGCGTCGCGGCCAGGCCGAACAACTCCTGTAGGCGCACGGCGAGCACCGGCGGGTGCTCCGTGTAGTCGATGGCGATGCGCGAGCCGGACGGCACGCTCAGCGCGCGCGGCGCCAGCTCGTCGAGGCGTTGCGGCAAGGGCCAGGGCCAGGGCAACAGCGTTTGCAGGATCGAGGGCAGGTCGAGGCCTGCGAAGTGGCTGAGGCGGTTGACCTTGCTTAAGAATGGCGTCAGCCACTGCTCAAGGCTGGCCAGCAGGGCGGCATCGGACAAGTCCGGCCATTCACTCTGCCCCTGTTGCTGCAGGTCCAGCTCGCGCAACAACGCCACCCGCGCCTGCCACTGGCGCAGCTCGGGCGTCCAGGGCAGCAACTCCAGGCCCTTGCGCCGTACCAGGCCGACCAATGCCCGTCCGCGCGCCGCCTCGTCCAGCGCGGCCAGCGCCTGGCGTTCCAGCACCAGCTCGCCGACCTTGCGCTGACGTTCGGCGCGCAGCACGCCCTCGCGCTCGTCCCAGTCGAGCACGTCCAGCGTCGCGACCTGCTCGGCCAGTTCGCTGGCGAACAGCGCCGGGTCGAGATCGGCGGCGAGATAGATGCGCTCCTCGCGCTGGCCCTGGCGGCTGCCCAGATCGGCCACCACCAGCCATTCGTGCTTCATCAGGGCATCGGCTTCGCCGAACTGCGCGGCACGGCCATTGGCCAGGCGATAATCGGCGCCACCGGCGCGGCGCTGCTGGGCGATGCGGTCGGGGTAAGCGAAGGTCAGCAGGCAGCCGAGCCAGCGCGGATGCTCGGGGTCGCTCACGGCCTGGGTCACCGGCCGGTTCTTGAGCAGGCCCTGGAACTGCCTGGCCAGTTGCCGCGCGCGCTGCACGCCGCCCACGGCGTTGCGCGCGGCGCGGCTTTCGCCGCTGAGCAGGGTCAGGCGACTGTGCAGATCGGCGCCGCCGCCGCGGAGAATGTCGCGCTCGGACAACAGCGCCGCCAGCTCGCAAGCCAGCCCACCGAGGCCCAGCGCCTGGCCACGCAGCAGCAGATGGGCGATACGCGGATGGCTCGGCAGCTCGGCCATGGCCTGGCCATGGGCATTGAGTGCACCACGCTCGTCCAGCGCACCAAGGCGACCGAGTAGATCCAGCGCCTGGGCGTAGGCGGCCGGCGGTGGCACGTCTAGCCAGCTCAGTTCCTGGGGCATCACGCCCCAGCGCAGCAGTTGCAAGGCCAGTCCGGCCAGATCAGCCTGCAAAATCTCCGCGCCGGAATAGGCACTGAGCTGCTCGTGCTGCGCCTGCGACCACAGCCGATAGCACACGCCCGGCTGCAGGCGCCCGGCGCGACCGGCGCGCTGGGTAGCGGAGGCTCGGGAGATGCGCTGGGTGTCGAGGCGGGTCATGCCGCTGGCCGGGTCGAAGCGCGGTACCCGCGCCAGGCCGGCATCGATGACCACACGCACGCCGTCAATGGTCAGGCTGGTCTCGGCGATGTTGGTGGCCAGCACCACCTTGCGCTTGCCGGTAGGCGCCGGCTCAATGGCGGCACGCTGCGCGGACAGTTCCAGCTCGCCATGCAACGGGCAGAGCAGGATGTCGTCGCACCCCGCCAGCACCTCGCCCAGTTGCTCGGCCACGCGGCGAATCTCGGCCTGCCCCGGCAGGAACACCAGCAGGCTGCCCGGCTCGTCGGCCAGCGCCTGCTGCACCGTCTGCACGACCCGCGGCTCGATCCACTCACCAGGCGCCAGCGGCGCGCTCCAGCGGATATCTACCGGGAACATGCGCCCTTCGCTGCGCAGCACCGGCGCATCGCCAAGCAGCGCGGCCAGGCGCTCGCCTTCGAGAGTGGCGGACATCAGCAGCACCTTGAGCGGCGCCTCGCCGCTGCCTTCGCTGCGGAACATGGCGCGGCCATTGAGCGTCAGCGCCAGGGCCAGATCGGCATCGAGGCTGCGCTCGTGAAATTCATCGAATATCACCAGGCCGACGCCATCCAGCGCCGGATCGTCCTGCAAGCGGCGGGCGAGGATGCCTTCGGTGACCACCTCGATGCGCGTGTTCGGCCCGACCTTGCTGTCCAGGCGAATGCGGTAGCCGACCGTCTCGCCAACCCGTTCACCCAGTTCGCTGGCCAGGCGCTCGGCGGCAGCACGAGCGGCCAGCCGGCGTGGTTCGAGCATGAGGATATTCTGCCCGGCCAGCCAAGGCGCATTCAGCAGTGCCAGCGGTACGCGGGTGGTCTTGCCGGCGCCGGGCGGCGCCTCCAGCACGGCTTCGTGACGGGCGGACAAGGCATCGCGCAGGGCGGGCAGCAGCGAATCGATCGGCAGGGTATTCATCATTTCTCCACAGCAGGCCGGCGATTATAACGGCGAACCGCCTGCCAACTTGCTGGTCTGAAACAGCGCGCTGCAGTTTTGCAATCATCGCCTTGCTATAGTTGCGCCACTTTTTCCTGGAGGTGCTCATGCGCACGAAATCCCGCTTCATCGCCGGCGTTGTCGCCGCTACCCTGCTCGCCCAACTGACTGCTTGCGGCTCGATCTTCTACCCGGATCGCCGCGGCCAGATCGAAGGCCGGATCGACCCAGTGATCGCCGGGGCCAACGCCATCGGCATCCTGTTCTACGTGATTCCTGGCCTGATCGCCTTTGCCGTGGACTTCGCCACCGGCGCCATCTACCTGCCCGAAGGCCAGACCGCCCAGGTCGACCCGCAGCAGCTCAAGCAACTGATCGGCGAAGACGGCAAGGTCGACCAGTACGCGCTCAAGACCCTGATCGAAACCAGCACCGGCCACCAGCTGCCGCTGGACGATCCGCGCCTGATCCAGCACAGCGGCAGCGCCGAGCAACTGGCCGCCTACGGTCTGCGCCCGGCTGCCTGAGCTCATGCACAACCCGCAGCACGCCAGGCTGATGCGCCTGGCCACCCGGGCAGCGCTGACGGTGGCGCTGACCCTGGTGCTGGCCAAGGCGATTGCCTGGTGGCTGAGCGGTTCGGTCAGCCTGCTGGCCGGCCTCACCGATTCGCTGCTCGATAGCGCCGCCTCGCTGATCAACCTGGTTGCCGTGCACTTCGCCCTGCGCCCGGCCGACGAGGATCACCGCTACGGCCACGGCAAGGCCGAGGCGCTGGCCGGGCTGGGCCAAGCGCTGTTTATCGGTGTCAGTGCCGTACTCATTGGCCTGCAGGGCGTCGAGCGCCTGCAAGCGCCACAGCCGCTGGAAGCCGAAGGTATCGGCATCGCCGTCATGTTGCTGTCGCTGGCCTTGACCGTCGCCCTGCTGAGCTTTCAACGCAAGGTGGTGCGCGAGACTGGCTCCACCGCGATTCACGCCGACTCGCTGCACTACCGCTCCGACATCCTGCTCAACAGCAGCATCCTCCTCGCCCTGCTACTGACCCGTTTCGGCTGGCAGCAGATGGATGCGATCTTCGCCATCGGCATCGCCTTCTACATCTTCTGGAGCGCCATCAGCATCGTGCGCGGCGCTGTGGCCGTACTGATGGACGAGGAACTGCCCAGCGAGACCACTCAGCATATGTACCAGCTGGCCACCTCGGTGCCGGGCGTGCTCGGCGCGCACGATCTGCGTACACGCATTTCCGGTACGCGCTGGTTCGTCCAGCTGCACCTGGAGCTGCCGGGTGAGATGAGCCTGTCGCAGGCCCATGCTCACTGCGTGGCTGTGGAGAAGGCGATTCATGAGCACTATCCACGTGCCGAAGTGCTGGTGCATGCCGATCCACCGGAAGTGGTCCAACACTGACCACAGCGCCCCCCGCTTCTCGAAAATCGCCAAAGCCCACGAGCCTCCTGCAGAAATCCCAGGCATTAAAAAAGGGGCCTCGCGGCCCCCTCGGGAAATCTGTCCGGTGCTGGCGATGCTGTCGCCGCTTTCGTCGCCCGCCTGGTTGGGCAGTGCGGACCCGGGTGCCGGTGCGATCCGGTAGGACCGTCGGCGCCGGCTCACCTGGTTGGGCGAGGCCGGTAGGACTTGTCGTCCGGGCCGTGAAACTGAGAGAAAGCTTACGCCTGCCGCGCCGAAATAAGATTGCTAAGATTGCTTACAAACTTACCAATTGCGCAATTAGCAACTAAAGGAGCACTATCTAGCGCAATCCAATAATGAGCCAGTTAAAAAATGGACAAACTCGACCGTTACGACCTGAACATTCTCGCCGAATTGCAGCGCAACGCTGCCCTGTCCAACCAGGAACTGGCCGAACGTATTGGCCTGTCGCCCTCGCCCTGCTCGCGCCGCGTCAAACAGTTGGAAGACGATGGCTACATCACCGGCCAGGTCGCCCTGCTCGACCGCAAGAAGCTTGGCCTGAGCCTGACCGCCTACGTGCTGATCGGCATGGACCGACATACCCCCGAGCGCTTCGAGCACTTTCAGGACGAAATCCGCAAATGCCCCGAGGTGCTGGAGTGCTGCCTGGTGACCGGGATGGACGCCGACTACCAGCTCAAGGTAGTGGTGCCGGACATGGACCATTACCAGAAGCTGCTGCTCGGCACCCTGACGCGCATCGATGGTGTTTCCAGCGTACGCTCGAGCTTCGTACTGCAGCAGATTCTCTCCAGCACGCAGTTGCCGTTGCAGCACCTGCGCGACTGAAAGTCGCAGGGTGAAGCGGATCATGCCGCGCGCCAGGTCAGGGCGCGTATAATTCCCGCCCTGCGTTTTCCGTCCGAATCATGAGGCACCATGGAAACCGAACAATTTGAAGCCCTGATGATGTACGTCCTGGTGGGCGGCCTGATGCTGTTCATGTTCTTCATCATCTGGGACCTCGCGAAGAAGTCCAAGGCCGGCCGCCTCGGCACCGCCATCCTGTTCCTCGGCCTGGGCCTGTGCCTGTTCGCCTTCCTCGCCAAGCCGATCATCACCTACATCATCGAGACCGCGCGCGGCATTCACGGCTAAGCCACTCGGCCAGTGCACTACGTCTGATTGAAACCAGGCCATCGTCTCGATGCGACCTGCCGCCTATTCAAGGAGTTACACATGAGCGCCGCCAATCTGGTGATGCAGAGCTATGGACGCTGCTGCGCCAGCCCGGATTTCTTCGACAGTTTCTACCGCCACTTCCTCGCCAGCTCGCCGCTGATTCGCGAGAAGTTCGTCGACACCGACATGAGCGCGCAGAAACAGCTGCTACGCCAGGGCATTCTCAACCTGGTGATGCACGCCCGCGGCATGCCTGACACCAAGCTGCGCGCCCTCGGCGAATCGCACTCGCGCCAGCATCTGGACATTCGCCCGGAACTCTACGACCTGTGGCTCGACGCGCTGCTGGCGACCATCGGCGAACACGACAAGGAGTGCGACGCAGAAGTGCGCCAGGCCTGGCGTGAAGTGCTGAACAAAGGTATCGCCGTGATCAAGGCCGGTTATTGATTCAGGTCAGGGTCGCCGGCCCGGCCTCTGCGACAAAACGTCCGCTGCGTGGTGCACCTTACTGATCATCGCAGCCGCCGCCGTTCTCCCCCTATACCCGCCCCAATCGGCGTGACCCTGGTGCGCGCGGCGCACCCTACAGGGACACCGCCGGCCGTAGGGTGCGCCGTGCGCACCAACTTCGCCGGCAATGACGCGCCCTATGGCAATAACGCTGGCACCTCACGCCATTGCCCAGGCTGTAGCCCGTCCAGACGCCAGGGGCCGATTGCCACGCGCACCAGGCGTAGCGTGGGCAAGCCGACGGCGGCGGTCATGCGCCGCACCTGGCGATTGCGCCCCTCGCGAATCACCAGCTCCAGCCAAGCCGTCGGCACGCTCTTGCGAAAGCGTACCGGCGGGTCGCGCTCCCATAGCTCGGGCTCGTCCAGGCGCCGCGCCTCGGCCGGCAGGGTCGGGCCGTCATTGAGCGTCACGCCATCGCGCAACTGCTGCAGTTGCGCCTCGCTCGGCTCCCCTTCCACCTGCACCCAATAGGTCTTCGGCAGCTTGTGCTTGGGGTCGGCGATACGCGCCTGCAGGCGACCATCGTTGGTCAGCAACAACAGGCCTTCGCTGTCGCGATCCAGACGCCCGGCCGGATAGACGCCAGGCACGTCGACGAAATCCTTGAGCGTGGCGCGGCCCTGTTCATCGTTGAACTGGGTGAGCACGTCGAACGGTTTGTTCAGCACCAGCAGGCGCGGTTGCGCGGGCGGCGCCTTGGCCGCTCGGCGGGGGGCGGCAGGGCGACGACTGGCGGGGGGACGAGGGCGTGACATGCAACGGGCTTCGATGAAAATGAGCTGCGCAGTGTAACCCACGATAAGCGGCGCTGATGGTGCTTCCACGTCCTGCCAGAGCGACTAAGCTGCGGATTCCCCCCTGCGATCAGGAGCCACCGATGAGCAACAACGCCGAACTCGCCACCTTCACCGGCTGGGCCGCCACGACGCCCAGGGCACCATTGGAGCGCCTGAGCTACGACCCCGGCCCGCTCGGCGCCGACGAGGTGGAAGTGGCGGTGGAGTATTGCGGCATCTGCCATTCCGACCAGTCGATGATCGACAACGAATGGGGCAATGCCCGCTACCCCTTCATCCCCGGCCATGAGGTGGTCGGCACCATCGTCCGTCTCGGCGAGCAGGCACGCGGCCTCAAGCTGGGCCAGCGCGTCGGCATCGGCTGGTACAAGGGCAGTTGCATGTATTGCGGCTCGTGCATGGAGGGTTCGCACCAGTTGTGCCGCTCGGTGAAACCGACCATTGTCGGCAGCCACGGTGGTTTCGCCGACCGCCTGCGCTCGCACTGGGCTTGGGCTGTACCGCTGCCTGAAGGCCTCGACCCGGCGCTGGTCGGCCCGCTGTTCTGCGCCGGCTCGACGGTGTTCAGCCCGCTGCTGGAATACGACATCAAGCCGACGGATCGCGTCGGCGTGGTCGGCATCGGCGGCCTCGGCCACCTGGCTCTGCGCTTTCTCAATGCCTGGGGCTGCGAGGTAACCGCCTTCACCTCGTCACTGAACAAGCAGGACGAAGCCAAACGCCTGGGCGCGCACAAGGTGGTGGCTTCCACCGACAGCGCGGCGATGAAGGCGATTGCCGGCAGCCTGGATTTCCTCCTGGTCACTGCCAGTGCCGATCTCGACTGGCAGGCGCTGATCGCCACCCTGCGCGGCAAGGGCCGCCTGCACTTCGTCGGCATCGTGCCCAGCGCCATCCCGGTGCACGTGTTCAACCTGATCCCGCAGCAGAAGAGCCTGTCCGGCTCGCCGGTAGGCTCACCCTCGAGCATGGCAACCATGCTCGAATTCTGCGCCCGTCACCAGATCCTGCCGCAGGTCGAGCACTTCCCGATGAGCCAGGTGAACGCGGCCATCGACCATCTGCGCAGCGGCAAGGCACGCTACCGCGTGGTGCTCGACGCCAGCAAATGACAGCGCGGGCGAAAGCTGTCGGCGTAACGTGGGTGTAGGAGCCGGCTTGCCGGCGATCATAGGCCTGGAAGGATCGCCCGCAAGCGGGCTCCTACCTATCGCCTGGATGTTGCGCGCCAGAGATAAATCCGCACCTACAGGGTTGAGAGGCCTTGAGACACTCAACCGACGGGTATGCTCCATCCCCCGTTTGCCTGCCGATACCAATTAGCATGCTGATTCTCGACACACCCACCGACACCGAACTGCCCACCCTGGTGGAAATCTGGGAGGCCGCCGTGCGTGCCACCCATCACTTCCTGCCGGAAAGCGACCTGCAGGTGATCAAGCCGTTGCTGCGCGAGCAGTATTTCCCGGCCGTGCAATTGACCTGTGCACGTGACGAGTCGGGGCGAATCCTGGGTTTTCTCGGTACCAGCGAAGGCATGGTGGAAATGCTCTTCGTCGACCCGGCCTGCCACGGCCAGGGTATTGGCAAGCAGCTGATGCGCCATGCCATCGACGAACTGGGCGCCACCCGCGTCGACGTCAACGAACAGAACCCGCAGGCGGTGGGCTTCTACCAGCACCTGGGGTTCGTCGTGACCGATCGCTCACGTCTGGACGGCGGCGGACGGCCATTCCCGATCCTGCATATGGCGCTTGGCTAAACGGGCCCGGCGCAGGGCGAGTGCGACCCGCCATACACGATAGGAGCACTGTAGGAGCGATTTCATTCGCGCCTACCGACGCGCCCGCAGCCACTCGATCAACTCCGCCAGCGGCATCGGCCTGGCGAACCAGAAGCCTTGCCCCTGGCTGCATCCACCTTCCTGCAAGAGAGCCAGTTGCGCCTCGGTTTCGACCCCCTCGGCCACGGTGCGCATACCCAGCCCCTGGGCGATGCCGAGAATGGCCTGGATGATCGCCTGATCGCTGGGGTTGCCGGGCAAGCCCGAGACGAACGAGCGGTCGATCTTCAACTTGTCGAAACGCAGTTGTTTCAAGCGCCCCAGTGACGAGAAGCCGACGCCGAAATCATCCATCGCCAGACGGACTCCGGCTTCGTGCAACTCGACCGAAGTCTGCAATACCTGCGCCGAGGCGTTCATCGCCACATCCTCGGTGATTTCCAGCTCCAGGCGTTCGGCCGGCAGGCCGCTGTCGCGCAGAGTCTGGCGAACCAGTGCGACGAAGCCGGCCTCGCTGAACAACGGCGCGCAGATGTTGACCGCCACCGCCACATCCATCAGCCCCGCTTCGATCAGCGCCGCATTGTCCCGGCACGCCCGTCGAATGACCCAGCGGCCGATGGCCGGCATCAGGCCATACTCCTGCGCCACCGGAATGAACTGATCGGGCGCCACCAGGCCATTGCTGCCGTCGCGCCAGCGCAGCAAGGCTTCCATGCCGCAGGGCTGCAAGGTCTGCATGTCGAACTGCAACTGGTAGTGCAGCTCGAACTGATCGAGCGAGATGGCCTTGCGCAGGCGGCTGAGCAACCGGTAGACCCGCTCGGAGCGCTCGCGCAGCGCCTGGTCGAACAGACGAATGCACGCCCCGCCCTCCACCTTGGCCTGGTACATGGCGATATCCGCCTCGTTCATCACCTCGTCGGCGGACTGGCCATGGTCCGGGTACAGGCTGATGCCGATGCTCGCGCTGACGCTCAGAACGCGGGTGTCGATGACGAAGGGTTCCTTGAGCGCCTCGATCAGGCGCGCGGCAACCCGCTCGGCAGTCTCGGCCCCGGACTCCAGCATGATCGAGGCGACGAACTCGTCGCCGCCCACCCGCCCCAGCATGTCGCCATCGCGCAGGCTCTTCTGGAAGCGTTCAGCCGCCAGCTTGAGCAGACGGTCGCCAACCCTGTGGCCATGGTTGTCATTGATCTGCTTGAAGCCGTCCAGGTCGATGAACAGCACCGCGAGTTGCCGCCCGGAAACCTCGCAAGCCTCCATGGCCATGGCCAGGCCCTGAATGAACTCATGCCGGTTGGCACAACCCGTGAGGCCGTCGTAGGCGGCCAGAAAGGCGATGCGCTCGGTGAACTTGCGCCGCTCGCTGATATCGTGACAGATACCGACGAACAGGCGCTGACCGTCGCGCTGGAACTCACCGACGCTCAAGTGCAAGGGGAAGCAGACGCCATCCTTGCGCCGGCCCATGACTTCCCGACCAATCCCGATGACCTTGCGTTCGCCACCGGCACAGTAGTTGTCCAGGTAACCGTCATGCGCCTCGGCGTGCGGCGCGGGCATCAGCATGGAGATGTTCTTGCCAAGCAGTTCGTCGGCGCTGAAACCGAAGGTCTGCTCCGTCGCCCGATTCGCCGCCTGGAGAATGCCACGGGCATTGATGACCATGATGGCATCCACCGCCGCATCGAAAATGGCACCGGCCAGCGCCGAGTCGACACCATCCCACTGGTCCGGGTCAGCGGCCACAGTGTCTTCGCTGTTTTCCATAATTTCTCTCAACTGCTGAAACGCTCGACCAGTGCATGCATGGCGCGCGAAGTCTGTTGCAGATCGTTACCGACCTGCGCGGATTCCCCCGCCAGCTCGGCATTGAGATCCGAAGCCTGGGCAATCCGGGTGATCTGCTGGGAAATATCCTCGGCGACATGGGCCTGCTCCTCGGATGCCGCAGCCATCTGCTGACCCATGTCGTGGATCAGGTCGACGGCACTGCTGATCCCCTGCAGCGCGTCCTGGGTGGCGATTACCTGCTGCACACCGGCGGCGGCCTCCTGCGTACCGGCCTGGGCAATAGCCACCGAGCCCTGTGCTCCGGCCTGCAGCGTCTTGATGATGTCCTGAATGGCCCGGGTCGAATCCTGGGTTTTCGACGCCAGAGCCCGCACCTCATCGGCCACCACTGCGAAGCCCCGGCCCTGTTCACCAGCCCGCGCAGCCTCGATGGCCGCATTCAGGGCCAGCAGGTTGGTCTGCTCGGCTATCGCCCGGATCATGCTGGCGGCCTGCTCGATGGACTGGGTATCGCGCGCCAGCCCCTCCACCGATGCACTGATCCCCGACACCGTGTGCGCCAGCTTCTCGATCACCTCGCGGGTCTTGCCAGCCTCGGCCGAGCCATCGTGGGCCAGCATATTGGCCCGACGGGCTTCATCGGCGGTGCGGTGAACATGCGCCGATACCTCGGCGATCGATGCCGCCATCTCGTGCATCGCGGTTGCCGCCATATCCGCCTCGCCACGCTGTGCCTGCAGGGACGCTTCGGAACTGTTGGTCAAACGGCCACTGCGCTGGGCCAGTTCGGCACTGTGGTCGGCATAATCCTCCAGGCGGCTGAGCACCGTGCGGATACGCGCGCGCTCGCTGATCAGGGCCATCTGCACCTGGGCGGGCCTGCCGGACAAATCAGTATAGGTACGTGCGATCAGTTCACTGTCGAAAGCCCCCTGCAGGCTATCCAGCAAACGCTGCAGCAGGCGCTCCCGGCGCAGGTCATTCCACCCCTGCAGGGCGAACGGCACCGCCAGGGCACAGGCCAGACCCACGACAGGCGAAACCCACTGATACGCCGCCAGCACGGCCAAACCGGTCATGGCGGGGATACCCAGTATCTCGGCCCAACGCCACAGGCCTTGCCCCGACGACTCCGGCGACCTACCCGCGCGTATCTGCGCATAGAGTTGACTGGCGCGGCGTACCTGCTCGGCATCCGGCTTCACCCGCACCGACTCGTAACCGCTCACCCGGCCATTCTCGGAAATCGGCGTCACATAGGCGCTGACCCAATAGAAATCGCCGTTCTGGCAGCGGTTCTTGACGATGCCCATCCAGGCCTTGCCGGCCTTGAGATGACTCCACATATGTTCGAATACCGCCTCCGGCATATCCGGATGACGCACGATATTGTGTGGTTGCCCCAGCAGTTGCTCACGTTCGAAGCCACTGACGCTGACGAACTCATCGTTGCAGTAAGTGATGAGCCCCCTTGTATCTGTCGCCGAAATCAAGCGCTGCGCAGACGGAAAGTCACGCTCTCGCCCCGTCACAGGGGTATTCAGTCTCATCGGATACTCTCTGCATGCACTTGATGATCGAGCCATGACGATATCATTACGCCAGCACTAACGTAACCATAATTTACGTAATTAACTTAATCAATATTGCCTATTGTGTTACGCCACGCCGTCGTGTTCCTCCGTAGTGTTTCCCGTCATGGAAAACACACGTCAAAAATTTGCCGCACGCCTGCGCAGCACACTCGAGCAAGCAGGCTACGAGGCCAAACCCGCCGTACTCGAGCGTGAGTTCAACTTGCGCTACTGGGGCAAACCCGTAACTTTGCATGGCGTTCGGCGCTGGCTGAAAGGCGAAGCTCTGCCGACGGAGGACAAACTGCTGGTGTTGGCGCAGTGGCTACGAATAGATCCCCGCACCCTGAGATTCGGAGAGGAGGTTCCTGAGCAGATAAAAAGGCAACAGCAACTGTACGAGTGCGTTCCCCACCAGGAGCGCGAGGCCATAGAAGCGTTCCTGGCGCTCTCGCCAGCCCGCCGACGGCTCATTCGCGAGGTGATCATGAACTTCGCCCAGGCCGAACAGGCGCAAGCCAGCGCTGCCCCCGATACACCGGATGAACAGAGCTAGGACTTCCTCGTAGTGCGGGTGCAACCCGCCATAGCGCCAATGGCGGGCTACACACGCCACTGCACGTTCGAAGGCAGCAGCGATGGCGGTGCCTTCGATCCATTGATCTTCGTTAGACGATCCGCTGTTGCAAACCTATTGGAACAGCCCCAGGCGGACTAACCGTCAGAGCGGCCAGGCCGCCACTATCCCTTCCAGCGCCCGCTTGAGCTCGGCGCGGCTGGCCGCCGCGGCAAGACTGACGCGCACCGCGTGCCCCGGATTGGCGTCGACCGCAAACACCTCGGCCGCCACCACCTCCACGCCGTGATCCCGGCAGGCTTCGGCCAGGCCGGCGGGCGGCGAGTCGTCCAGCCACAGATGCGGCGCCACCGCCCGTCCCTGCGGCATGCGTGGCCCGAGCACGCGCGCGGCCAGGCGCCAGCGCTGCTGTAACTCCTCCATCTGCCAGGCCAGGCGCTGCTCGGCGACGCCGCTTTCGATCCATTCGCAGGCCAGCGCCAGACTCAGCGGCGCCACGGCCCAGCGCGTGGCCTGTGCCTCGCGGTCGATGCGTTCGAGCAGCTCCGGCGCGCCGGCGATGAAGCCCAGACGCAGCCCCGGCGCAACGCTCTTGGACAGGCTGCTGATCAGCAGGCAGCGCTCGGGGAGCTGCGCGGCCAGCGGCGCCTCGCTGCCGAGCACGCCGTAGACGTCGTCTTCCACCAGCCACAACCCGCGTCGCCTGGCCACCTCGGCAATGGCGGCGCGGCGTTCGGCGTCCAGGCTGGCGCCAGTGGGGTTCTGCAAACAGGGTGTGAGCACCGCCACGCGAGCCCCGGTGGCACGCGCCTGGCGGTCGAGGTCATCGGGCAGGATGCCGCGTTCGTCCATCGCCACGCCGTGCAGCGGCAGGCGCAACTGGCGCGCGGCGGCCTTGATCCCCGGTGCGCTGTAGCGCTCCACCAGGATCGGCTCGCCGGCCTCGCACAGCGCCAGCAAGGCCGCCGACACGCCCTGCTGGGCGCCAGCACAGAGCAGCAATTCGCCCGGTGCCAATTGCAGACCACGCCGTCGCAACCAGATTGCCCCCGCCAGATGCGCACGCTCGACCAATGCCGCCGAAGGGTAGGCCTGCAGCGCATCGAGTTTGCCGCGTGCGGCCAGTGCGGCGAGGCTGGCGGAGAGATCATGATTGTCCGGGTCATGCACCGGTACGTTGGTCGACAGGTCGATCAGGTCGCCCTGCGCGGTCGGCTGCTTGAGACGGAACAGGCTTGCCTCATGACTGCCGGACAGCACGTAGGTGCCGCGCCCGACCTCGCCGGATACCAGGTGTCGACGCGCAGCTTCGCGGTAGGCGAGCATCACCGTGCTCGGGTTGATGCCCAGCGTCCAGGCCAGTCGGCGCTGCGGCGGTAGCCGTTCACCAGGCTTGAGTTCGCCTCGGCCAATGGCCAGTGCAATGGCCTCGACCAGGGCGAGGTATGTCGGGAGAGCGCTGTCTTGCAGGTCAGGAAGCCACATTGCTTGCCATGCAATATAAAGATTTACCCATACAATGCGCCGCACTAGCATCGGGGTCAACACCACCCGGAGTCAGCCCCATGTTCGACCTCGCCCAACTGCAGCAGAGCGCCCAACTGGTTTACCGTCACATGGCGCCCACGCCGCAATTGGCTTGGCCGCTGCTGGCTCAGCGCCTGGGCTGCGAAGTTTGGGTCAAGCACGAGAACCATGCGCCCACCGCCGCCTTCAAAGTGCGCGGCGGGCTGGTCTACATCGATGCCCTGCTGCGCCGCGAGCCGCAGGTGCGCGGCCTGGTAACCGCTACCCGGGGCAACCACGGCCAGAGCCTGGCGCTGGCCGCACGCGCGGCCGGCCTGGCGCTTCGCATCCTGGTGCCGCACGGCAACGCTCGTGAGAAGAACGCAGCGATGCGCGCCCTCGGTGCCGAGGTGATCGAACATGGCCGCGACTTCGACGAGGCCCGTGTCGAGGCAGCGCGCCTGGCCGAACGTGACGGCCTGCACTGGGTGCCCTCATTGCATGAGGATCTGGTGCGCGGCGTCGCCACCTATGCTCTGGAGTTACTGCAAGCGGTGCCGAACCTGCGCCGGGTATATGTGCCCATCGGGCTTGGCTCGGGCATCTGCGGGATGATCCGCACCCGCGACCTGCTCGGTCTCGACACCGAAATCATCGGCGTGGTCGCCAGCGGCGCCGACGCCTATGCGCAAAGTTTCGAACAGGGCCGGCTGGTGCAGACCGAACGCGCCGACACCCTGGCCGACGGCATGGCCTGCCGCCAGCCACAGCAACTGGCGCTGGACATGATTCGCGCCGGCGCCGCACGCATCGTGCGGGTCGACGACGAGGAAATCCGTGCCGCCATCCGCACCTATCACGAGGACACCCATAACCTTGCCGAAGGCGCCGGCGCAGCGGCGCTGGCCGCCCTGATGCAGGAACGCAAGCTCAATGCCGGCCAGCGCGTGGCCGTGGTGCTCAGCGGCGCCAATATCGACCGCGCTGCGCTGGCCGAACTGCTGCGTGACGAGGCGTCCGTCGCGGCCTGACTCAGCGGAACGGCGGCTCGTCGAAGCTGCGCAACTTGCGCGAGTGCAGCGAGTTGAGCTGGCTGCGCATCAACTCCAGCGCCGCGATACCGATATGCAGATGCTGGGTCACGGCGCGCTCGTAGAAAGCGCCGGCCGCGCCGGGCAGCTTGATCTCGCTGTGCAGGGGTTTGTCCGACACGCACAGCAGCGTGCCGTAGGGCACCCGCAGGCGATAGCCTTGGGCGGCGATGGTGCCGCTTTCCATGTCCACCGCCACCGCACGCGACAGGTTGATCAGCGGCCGCTCCTGGGCCCAGCGCAGCTCCCAATTGCGGTCGTCGTAGGTCAGCACGGTGCCGGTGCGCAGGCGCTTCTTCAGCTCGTCGCCCTCTTCACCGGTAACCAGCTTGGCGGCTTCCTGCAGCGCCTGCTGCACCTCGGCCAGCGCCGGCAGCGGGATATGCGGCGGCAGCACGCGGTCGAGGATGCCGTCGCGGCGCATATAGGCGTGGGCCAGCACGTAGTCGCCGATGGTCTGCGACTGACGCAGGCCACCGCAGTGGCCGATCATCAGCCAGCAGTGCGGACGCAGCACGGCCAGGTGGTCGGTGATGTTCTTGGCGTTGGACGGGCCGACGCCGATATTGACCAGGGTGATGCCGTGGCCGTCCTCGGCCTGCAGGTGGTAGGCCGGCATCTGGTAGCGGTGCCAGACCACATTCTCGATGATCGCCTGCATCTCACCTTCGGCCATGCCGCGCTCGATCACCACGTTGCCCGGCAGCACCATGCGGGTGAAGCGCGAGTCGCCCACCAGCATGTCCAGGCCGTGGCGGATGAACTGGTCGACGTAGCGGTGATAGTTGGTCAACAGGATCCATGGCTGCACGTGGCGCCAGTCGCTGCCGGTGTAGTGCTGGATGCGCTTGAGCGAGAAGTCGGTACGCGCCGCGTCGAACAGTGCCAGCGGCAGCGGGTCGATGTTCTCCCAGTCGTACAGGCCATCGGCAGTGCCGTCGGTGGCGGCAGACAGGTCGGTGCTGGGGAATACGCGTGCCAGCTCGGCGGCGGTCACACCACTGCCGGCCAGTTCATCGCCGCCCTCGACCACGTATGGGTAAGGAATGTTCTGCTGGCTACGGCCAACTTCCACACGCAGGGTGAAGTCGTTCATCAGCGGGCGCAGCTGCTCCAGCAGGTATTTGCGGAAGGCCGCCGGCTGGGTCACGGTGATGGCATAGGTGCCCGGCACCTGCACCTTGGCATAGGCACGCACGGTGGTCGGCACCTCACCCTGGCACAGGTAGGTCAGGCGCAATTCGGGGTAGCGGAACAGGCAGTGCTCGCTGGCATCCGGGCGGATGCGCTCCTTGAGGTAGCGTTTGAGCGCGTGGCTCAGGGCGCCAGTGGCCTCCTGGTGCAACGCGGCGAGGCGATCAACCGCCTCTTCGGGAGTGTAGGCAATGATGAAATCATCTGAGCAGGCTTTCACTGTGCATCTTCCTGACTGAACGTACGGCCCTATCTTGCCTGCATACGGTGACGAAAACATAGCGCGATCCCCCGCCTATCGCTGCCAACGGCTAGGCTTGAATCAATTCGTCGGAGGTCACCATCATGTCTCGTGCAATCGTTCTGCTACTGGCCATGGCCTCATGCTCAAGCGCTCAAGCCGGCGAACTCGATGGCCACTACCGGACCACGCTCGACGGCCAGCCGAGCGAGCTGATCCTGCGCCAGAACGACGCCGTGGTGGAAGGCGAGTACGTGGAGAGCCAGCACCTGCGCCTGGTCGTCAAAGGTCGCTACGACGGCAAGCTGCTGCGCGCCGAGATCAGCGACCCGCAATCGGGCCTGCTACTGGCGAACATGAACGCGACCTACGCCAACGCGATGCTCAACGCCAGCATCGCCGCGCGTAACCCAAGAAACGGGGAGGTATTGGAACGCCAGGCGCTGTTTCAGCGCGAGGCGGCGATTGCGACGCCACCTACGTCAGGCACGATGGACCCGACACTGGTCGGCACCTGGGTGCACGAGAAGATCATCAACAGCGGCGGTACCAGCTTCGCCTCGTTCAACACCCTGATGACCCTGCAGTTGAATGCCGACGGCAGCGTCACCCAGTGGAGCCGCGCGGTCGGCGGCGGAGGCGACTGGAGCTACGACAGCCCAGGCGAGGTGCAATACAGCGGCCACTGGCGCAGCCAGGGCGGCATGCTGATGGTGCGCCTGGCTGGCGCCGCCGACTATCAACCCGCCGCCTACTACCGCTTCAGCGACCAGTACCTGGTCACCGAGAGCAATACCGGCAAGATGATCTGGCAGCGCCGCCGCTGAGCGACCGGTTCAGGCCGGCTGATGCAGGCGCACGTTGAACAGCGGCCCCTGGCTGAAACGCGACAGCGCCTTGGCAGCGGCCAGCACGCCCAGGTCGATCAGCGGCTCGACCAGGATCACGCTCATGTAGGCCAGGCCGAAGCTGCCCACTGCTGCCAGGTTTTCGCTGGAGAAGCCGTGACCATAGAAGGCCCAGAACCCGACCCATGCGACGATGCCGCCCTGATAGGCAGTCGATAGCGCCAGCGCCTGTTTGTAGGAAAGATCGACGTAGGCGGTACCCGGCGCGACGATGCGTTTGGCCAGCAAGCTGATGCCCCACAGCGGAATCAACAACGTGGTTACGTTCATGCCGTACTGCGGCAGGTCGAATTGAGCGAACAGCAGCCCCTGCAACAACAGCCCCGCGGCCAGACCAATGGCGGCAGCACCAGCGCCGAACAGCAGGAGCAGGGTCGATCCGAGGATCAGGTGCACCTCGGAAACGCCCACCGCATGATGCGGGAACACTTCGAAGAAGCAGAATACCAGGGCGGTGGTCAGCAGGCTGCGTAGCGCCAGGGCGGCGACACCGCCGTTGTTGCGTACGCTGTCCAGGGCGAGTTTGGCGGTCAGGCCGAAGGCCGTGACGGCCGTTGCGTAGCTGAGCAGGATCTTGGCGCCTTCGACGACACCGGGTTCGATATGCATGCGAGTTCCTTTGCCGCGCCCACCGCGCGACGATTCGGATAAGGGGGTGGGCGAAACGCCCGTTGTCGATGGCAGGTCTCCTGGCTCACGGCTTGGCACTTCGCCCGCCTTCCCGACCGAAGTCAGTGGCATGAGGGCATCGTTCGCCGCTTACAGTTGCGGGGGCAGCCAGGGCATTGGCGAGATTCGCCGCACCCTGTTCCCTTTTCATCCGCGTCACAGACGTGCACACAGAACCATCGGCGGCAAGATTACTCGCCTGCCCGGCTAAAAAACAGCGTGCCGGGCGGTCCTCGCTCAGACCAGGTGCGGTGTGCTACGCGCCAGCAGCGCCTCGACGTCGACACCGCGCGGCAGGGTGCCGTAGACGCGGCCGCGGCCTTCCAGGCGGCTGGCGATAAAGGCGTCGGACACCGTGGCGTTGCCGGCCTCCAGCAGCAGCTTGGCCTGCAGTGCCACGGCCATGTCTTCGGTGAGCTGGCGGGCGCGGTACTGGATGTCGGCGGTGTCGGCGAAATCGGCCTTGAGCCGCTGGATATGCGCCCGCAGCCGCGCATCGCCGTGGCCGTCGCCCAGCTCGGCGAACAGCGCATCGAGCACGCCGGGTTCCTTGGACAGCGCGCGTAGCACGTCCAGGCATTGCACGTTGCCCGAGCCTTCCCAGATCGAGTTGACCGGCGCTTCGCGGTACAGGCGCGGCATGATGGTTTCCTCGACATAGCCCGCACCGCCCATGCATTCGCTGGCCTCGTAGATCATTTCCGGCGCGCGCTTGCAGATCCAGTACTTGCCCACGGCGGTGACCAGACGGGCGAACTTGTCCTCCTGCGCGTCATGCGCGTGATCCAGCGCGCGGCCCATGCGCATGCACAGGGCCAGCGCGGCTTCGCTTTCCAACGCCAGGTCGGCCAGCACGTTCTGCATCAGCGGCTGGTCGGCGAGCAGCTTGCCACCCACCTGGCGATGCGCGCAGTGGTGCGCAGCCTGGGTCAGCGCCTGGCGCATCAGGCTGCTGGAGCCGACCATGCAATCGAAGCGGGTCATCGCCACCATCTCGATGATGGTCGGCACGCCACGCCCTTCCTCGCCGAGCATCCAGGCGAAAGCGCCACGGTACTCCACCTCGCTGGAGGCGTTGGCCCAGTTGCCCAGCTTGTTCTTCAGGCGCTGGATGTAGAACGCGTTGCGCGTGCCGTCCGTGCGGTGACGCGGCAGCAGGAAGCACGACAGGCCCTTGTCGGTGTAGGCCAGGGTGAGGAAGGCGTCGCACATCGGCGCCGAGCAGAACCACTTGTGGCCGACCAGCTCATAGCCCTGCCCCGGCCCGCCGAGGCCGATGGGATAAGCGCGGGTGGTGTTGGCACGCACGTCGGTGCCGCCCTGCTTCTCGGTCATGGCCATACCGATGGTCACGCCAGTCTTCTGCTCCATCGGCAGGTTGCGTGGGTCGTACTCGGTGGCGAGGATCTTCGGCAGCCACTGCTCGGCTACGTTGGGCTGCAGGCGGATGGCCGGCACGGCGGCGAAGGTCATGGTCAACGGGCAGCCGCTGGCCGCTTCGGCCTGGCTGTGCAGGTAGGTCAGCCCGGCGCGGGCGACATGGGCACCGGCGCGCGGATCGGTCCAGGGCAGCGACGGCAGGCCGTGCTCGACCGCCGTGCGCATCAGCTCGTGGTAGGCCGGGTGAAACTCGACCAGGTCGATGCGGTTGCCGTAGCGATCATGACTCTTGAACACCGGTTTGTTCTCGTTGGCGAGAAAGCCGGCCTGCATCAGGGCGCCGCCGGCCAGCGCACCATAGGCGCTCAAACGCTCGTGGGCCCAGGCGCCATCGTAGCGGCGAATCCACTCCTGCAGCGGCAGGTCGAGGCGATAGAGATTGGCGCCATCGAGGCTCGGTACCTGGTTGAACACCTCGTGGGTTTCGGCGTGCAGGCTGGGTTTCATCGCGTGGGCTCCTTGGCGCCGACGGCGCGCAGGCAGAAGGTGGCAAGGCTGGCGCTGACCTGCGCCAGCTCCAGGGTGGGTTGGCCTGCTTCGCGAGCGGCGCGAGCAGGTGGCGACAGAGGGCCGACCAGCGCTTCGGCAATGGCACCGACCAGGCAGGCCGCCATCAGACCGATCTGCTCGACGCGAAACTCACCGGCGCCGGCACCCTCCTCCAGCAGATCGATGAACAGTTCGGCGTAGGCTTCGCGATAGAGCAGGCGCTGCTCGTCGACTTCCGGGTCGACCGGTTCGGCGATCAGTGCGAAGGCCAGGCGGCGGCTATGCCAGGCGCGGGCAGCGAACTGTTCCAGGCCGATGCGCAGGCGCTCACTGGCGCTGCCCGGCCCACGCAAGGCTGCGGCCAGAGCATCTACCTCACGCTGGCTGGCGCTGGCGAATACCTCGGCGGCCAGTTCACCCTTGCTGCGAAAGTGGCGGTACAGACTACCGGTGGCGATGCCAACATCGTCGGCCAACGCCTGCATGGTCAGGGCGGCGAAACCGCCCTCGGCTACTCGCAGCAAGGCGCAGTCGAGAATACGCGCGCGCAACGCTTGGTCGCGGTCGAGTCGAGCTTCGGTGGTGCGATAAGCCATGGTCTGAATCCTGATTCATCTGCATTCAGTGAATCAGGATTCAGACCATGACTAAAGGGACGATCCGGCCAAATCTGCCGCCGAATCGGGAAAGAGGTTGCTCGTGCAAAGCTGCACTTGTAGGAGCCAGCTTGCTGGCGATCATCGATCTGACAGGCGCCAAGCATCACCGGCAAGCCGGCTCCTACAGGGCCCAGCGGCTTCATCACGCCCTGCGAAAGAGTCAGACCGGCGCGGCGCCACCGGAAACCGTTGCCGGGCGGCACAGCACCCAGTCATGCAGCAGCACGCGCAACTCGTCGAATTTCACCGGTTTCGCCAGGTAGTCGCTCATGCCCGCAGCCAGACAGCGCTCGCGGTCGCCGCTGTGGCTGTGCGCGGTGATCGCCAGCACCGGCAGCTCGGCGCAGCCCGGTAGGGCGCGCAGTGCGCGGCAGGTGGCGAAGCCGTCCATCACCGGCATCTGGCAGTCGAGCAGCACCGCATCCACCGTCTCGCCGCGCAGCAACTCCAGCGCCTCGGCACCATTGTCGGCAGTGCGCACGCGGTAGCCGAGCTTGAGCAACATGCCGCGGGTTACCAGCTGGTTGATCGCATTGTCCTCGACGATCAGTACCGTGCATTGCTGCGCCTGGCGCTGCAGCGCGCCGCCCTGCGGCCGTGCCGGGCGAACATCGCTGACCTGAGGTTGCAGCGGCAGAGTCAGCGGCACATCGAGGCGAAACCGGCTGCCCTGCCCCGGCTGCGACTCGTGACTGAGCACGCCACCAAGCAGGTCGACCAGTTGCCTGCTGATCGCCAGGCCGATGCCCAGGCCGCCGTACTTGCGCGTCATCGAGCCATCGAGTTGATGGAAGCGCTGGTAAAGGTCGCCGTCGCCGGGCGCGAATCCGATCCCCGTATCGCTGACCACCACACTCAACGGCAGGTTGCTGCCCACGCTACCGACGCGGCCGACCTGCAAGGTCACGCCGCCCTGGCTGGTGAACTTGATGGCGTTGTCCAGCAGATAGCCCAGCGCCTGCGCCAGCTTGGCCGCGTCCCCTTCCAGGGTGTCGGGCAGGTTGTCGTCCAGCTCCAGGGCGAACGTCAGCCCCTTGTCTTCGGCGCGCGCCGCATACTGGGCACGCAGACCATCGAACAGCCCGCGCAGGCTGAACGTCTCGCGCCGCGGATAGAGCTTGCCGGCTTGCAATTCGGTGAGCGCGAGGATGTCGTTGACCATGCGCATCATGTCGCGCGCGGACGCTGCAGCGGTCTTCTGGTACTGCTCCAGTTCGATGTCCATCTTCACCGTCTGCATCAGCTCCAGCGAGCCGATCACCCCGTTCATCGGCGTACGCAGCTCATGGGTCACGGTGGCGAGGAATTCATCCTTGAAACGGTTGCTGTCGGCCAGTTCCTGGTTCAGCGTTTCGAGCTTGCGTCCGGCCTCCTGGAGAATGCGCGTGCGCTCTTCCTTCATCGCATTGATGCGGTCGGCCAGCGCCAACGACAGCAGGCCCACTTCCAGCGCCGAACCGATCTGGCTGGCGTACATGGTGAGAAAGACGTTGGGCAGGTAGCCCAGCACCATCAGCGTGTTGACGATGCCGCCGATGAGAAAGGCGGTCCAGGCGAAGATGAAGTAACGCGCCACGCGCATACCGCGCAGCCAGGCAAGCACCCCGGCAGCGAAGATCACCACGGTGAACAGCAGGGCCAGGTAGGTGGCCAGACGCAATGCCGTGGCATAACTGACGCTCAGCGCCAGGATCATCACAACGGCGCCGCAGGCCATCAGCAGCAGCAACAGGCGATCGACCCAGGGACTGTGTTCGCCAGTGTGCAGGAAGCTGCGGGCGAACTGGCAGCCGAACAAGGCGGCCGAGCCGATCAGAAATGGCGTCGCGGCATTGGCCCACCAGGGGTTGTTGGGCCAGAAATACTCGATGCCGGCACCGTTGACCGAGACCTGATACAGGCCGAACGAGGCGATATAAAGGATGTAATAGAGGTAGCTGGTGTCGCGCACGCTGAGGAAGATGAACAGGTTGTACACCAGCATCACCAGCAGCACGCCGTAGATGATGCCAAGCACGTAGATACGCGCGGGCTGCTCTTCCAGATAGGCGTTGGGCGCCCACAGGGTCAGCGGCGCCTGGATCGAACCCTGGCTTTCGAGGCGCAAATAGATGCGCTTGTTCTGGTTCGGCTCGAGGTTCAGCTCGAACAGGTAATTGTGCTGGCGGATCTGGCGAGTGACGAAAGGCAACGAATCGCCAGTACGCTGAGCCAGGGCGAAGCCGCCGGCCTCGTCGGGGAGGTAGAGTTCAAGGTGATCGAGCGGCGGATAAGCCAGCTCCAGCAGCCAGTTGCGGTCCCCCTGCGCCTGGCGCGGCAGATAGTGCAGGTCCAGCCGCAGCCAGAATACCGAGCGCGAATAGCCGGCGTTGAGCACGGGCTTGTCATGCAGACGGAAACTACCTTGCACGGCGGGCGAGGCGATGTCGTCGATGCTGGCATCGCCGCGCACGTCCTCGAACACGTACATGCTCTGGCCCAGAGGCAAAGTGCGCATATGTTCGTCGAAGGTAACGGCGCCCACGAGCGAGGAAAAAACGAGGCTCACGATGAGCAGGAGCAGCCGGTACATACGACTCCAAAACCCTGTCAGACAGCGCCCAGGCCCCCATTAGCCCATCAAATGGCGCCGTCACGCACGGCAGACTTATATTCGAATCGCTCTACTCTAGGGACTGTTGGGTCGCTTTTCCAGATTCAGACGGCAGTTTAAGCAGCGCTTCACCTATGGCCTCGGCCAGATACTGCAGGGAAAACACGCCGCCATAGGTCCAGGTCGAGGGCATCGCGGCGAAGCGCTGCTCACGCACGAAAGGCATCGCCTGCCACAATGGCGAGGCGAACAACTGCGCCTCCTGGGCAAAGGGTTCGATATGCAGCACGACGCCCTCTTCGATGCGACCCAGCGCGGTGATCGGTACCTGAGTGATGCCCCAGGGGCTCGGCGCCAGGTCCATCGCAGGCTGAAGGCCGAGCAGCGCCAGCGCATGTTGCGGCATGGAGTTGGGGCCGTTGATGAAGGCGGCCGTCGGCGACGAGAGGCGTATCACCGTGACGGCCGGCAGACGCTGCCCGTAATGAGCCCGCAGCCGCTCGCGCCATTGCGCCAGCTCGGCGTCCATCGCCTGCAGGCGTTGCCTGGCCAATGCCTCGCGTCTCAGCGCACGCGCCAGGTCGAGAAACGCCTCGCGCTGCACCTGCAGATTGTCGTGCTGCTGGCTGAAGCCTTGGTACACCTGAACCGGCGCAATACGCTCTAGCAACGGGCGGATGTCTTCCAGCAAAGGCGGGATGACGATCAACTCAGGCTGCAACTCGGCCAGCAATTCGAGATTGGGCTCCAGGCGCGAACCGCTCGATGGCACGCCTGCGGGCAGCGTCGGCCGCACCACCCAGGCTCGGTAATCCCCGGCATCGGCGACGGTCAGCGGCGTCACGTCGAGCATCAGCAGATGCTCGGTGGCCTCCCAGCTCAGCGCGGCCACCCGTGGCGCATCACTCGCCCAGACAGGCGTCAGCCAAAGCAGTAGAACGCCGAGTAAGCAACGCTTCAAGGGCGTCTCTAAAAACGTTGACGAGGCCGTCAGCGCAAGGCGAAAACAGGCGAAAAAGCGCAGTTTAAGGATTGTAAATGAGCATTTTGAGACGGTTTTTAACGCAGCGATGACAACGCAGGTAGTTTTTAGAGGTGCCCTCACGCCAACCTCCCACGAATCAGCAGGTAGACGAAATAGCTGCCACACAACACCGAGGCGACAATGCCCACCGGAATCTGCAACGGGAAGATCAGGGTGCGGCCGACCCAGTCCGCCAGCAGCATCAGCACCGCGCCCAACGAGGCCGCCAGCAGCAGCTGCGGCAGCACCCGGCGCGCGCCGAGCATCACCGCGATATGCGGGGCCAAAAGCCCCAGAAACGCCACTGGCCCGAGCAGGCTGGTGACCAGCGCACAGAGCAGCGCCACCAGCACCAGCAGCGCCAGGCGCAGTCGCGGCACGTCGAGGCCGCGGCTGGCGGCCACCCCATCGCCGATGCCGATCAGCGTCAGCGCACGCTGGAACAGCAATGCCAGAGCGCCGAACAGCAGCACGCCAACCGTCAGCCACAATGCCTGTGCCGGTGTGGCGCGGTAGGTGGAGCCGGCCAGCCAGCCGAGCAACGCGAACGAGTCACCCGTGCCCTTGGCCAGCACGAACTGCAAGGCGGCGTTGAGCAGCGCGCCGAGGGAAATCCCCAGCAGCGCCATCAGCGCTGGTGAGTAGTGATGACGCCGGCCCAGCAGCATCAACACCGCCAGCACCGCCAGACTGCCGACGAAGGCAGCCAGCGGCGCGACCGCGCCGAACACCGCGCCACCGAAGATGATCAGCGCCAGCATCACCGCCAGCGTGGCACCCGCGGATAGACCGAGAATATCCGGGCTGGCCAGCGGGTTACGCAGCAGGCGCTGCAGCAGCAGACCGGAAATCGCCAAACCGGCGCCGGCAGAAGCGGCGGTGAGCACACGCGGCCAGCGTAGCGACCAGACCAGCGCCGACGGCCACTGCAGGTGCCAACCATCGACACCGCGGGCCAGCCCGAGCGCCACGGTCAGCGCCAGCACGGCGAGAAGCGCCACCCACAGCGCACTGCGCCAGCCGAAACGCTCGGCACCGCGCGGCAGCTGCAGGCCGCGCGGGTCTTCCGCCGCCAGGTGTCGGCGCGCCAGCCACAACAACACTGGCGCACCGATCAACGCCGCCGTCGCGCCACTGGGCACCAGTTGGCCGCTGACACGATTGGCCAGCAGCGCCAGGGCGTCGGTACCAAGCAACAGCAAGGCACCGAGCAACGCGCTGTAGAACAGTTCATCACGCGCCGTGCGGGCGCCAAGCATCTTCGCCAGATTCGGCGTGAGCAGGCCGATGAAACCGATCAGGCCGACCGCCGTGATCGACACCGAACATAGCCACAGCGCCGCCAGAAACAGCACCAGCATCACCGGCCACAGCGCCAGGCCACGGCCCTGAGCAGCATCGCCGCCAAGCTGCAGCAAGCTCAACGGCCGCGGCGCCAGGATCAGCACTGGCACTGCCAGCAACAGCTTGGGCCACAGCCACTGCACCCAGTGCCAGTCGATCTGCGCCAGATCACCCGCGCCCCAGACGAACAACCCCTGGGTGTACTGGTTGTTGATCAGCACCAGCCCGGCAGCCAGCGCGCCGAGCAACAGGTTCATGGCCATGCCGCCCAGCACCAGCGGCAGCCCGACAATGCCACTGCGCCCGGCAATCAGCAGCACCAGACCGACCGCCAGCAGTGCGCCGAGCAGTGCCGCCCAGTGTCCGTGGCTGGCCGCGAAGGTCGGCACCAGCAAAGTGGCCAGCACCAGCCCGAGCCAGGCCCCGGACGAGGCGCCGATGGTCATGGGCGACACCAGGCGATTCTGCGTGATCTGCTGTAGCAGGCTGCCGGACAGTCCCAGCGCAGCGCCCGTGAGCAGCGCCATGCTCAGCCTGGGTAGAGCTGACAGTTGCAGCTGCAGAAACTCGAAACTGTGTTCGGCAGAAGCCAGCATCGCCCACAGCTCGAACGGATCAAGATCGGCCGCCAGCCACAGGTGCAGGAGTGCCAGGGGCAGCAGCGCGAGCAGCGTCAGAAGGTGGCGTGAGGGCGCCGAAACTGCCGCCATGCTCAGGCCACCACGGCAATCTTGCGGGCGCTGCCGGGCTGTTCGATCAGTTCGATATCGATGTCGTAGAGCTGGCTGAGCAACGGCCCGCTGAGCAACTCGTCCGGGCTGCCGTCAAAGAAGATGCGCCCCTGTTTGAGGGCGATCACCCGGTCGGCATGCCGCGCGGTGAGGTTGATGTCGTGGAGGATGGCAACGATGCCGCGCCCACTGTCGCGATTGAGCTGGCGCAGCAGGCCCATCAATTCGTACTGATGCGCCAGATCCAGCGCCGAGGTTGGCTCGTCGAGCAAAAGCAGCGGCGATTGCTGGGCCAGCAGCATGGCGATCCAGGCGCGCTGGCGCTCGCCTCCGGACAGGCTGTCGGCCAGGTGATCGGCGTAATGGGCGACATCGGTCTGCGCCAGCGCCTGATCGACGGCTGCATGGTCCTCGGCGCGCCAGCGGCCGAGCAGCCCGCGCCAGGGGAAGCGCCCCAGATGCACCAGTTCGCGCACGGTCAGGCCAGCGACATCGGGCAGGTGCTGTGGCAGGAAGGCCACGCGCTGGGCAAAGTCACGGGCAGAAAAACCGGCCAGGGTACGCCCGTCCAGCTGCAGCGAACCTCGGGTCGGCTGCAGCTGCCGCGCCAGCAGGTTCATCAGGGTCGACTTGCCCGAGCCGTTGTGGCCGAGGATCACGGTGAAGCGATCACCTTCGAGGTGCAGTTCGTCCAGCGCCAGCGTCACCCGCTCGCCGCGGCGTACTTCGATATCACGCAACATCAACATGCCAGGGCCAGCTCCTCGCGCAGGCGCAGCAGGCGCTCGTCACGCCGTAGCTTCGGGCAGGTGCTGCACAGCTCGCCATCGCAACGCCGAAAATGCTGACAGCAGGCCTTGCGCTCCAGGGTCAGGCAGTCGCGGCCATCGTCCAGCCGCACCTCCAGCAGGTCGCTGCCACCACGCAAGTCCAATGCCTCCAGCCAGCGTGCCGCCAGCGCGCGCAGTTGCTGGTTGTCCAGAGTCAGCTGGCGCTGCACCAGCAACAAGGCGGCCAGCACGTAATCGGCCGCCAGGCGCTGGGCCAGCTTGCCGTGGATGCTTTGTACCTGGCAGAACTCGGCGTGCTGGCGGCGCAGCAGTTGCTCGAGCTGGCTGGCAGCCAGGCCGATCAGCTGATCTTCCGTAGCCTGCTGCGGGCAGTGCTCGGGCAGACAGAAACCCGACACCACGCCGCCCTGCACCGCCTGCCCCAGGCTCCCCAGACAGGGCACGCGCTGCGCCAGGTGTACGCCGAGCAAGGTCAGGTAGATGGGCTGCCAGACCAGGTAGGTCCAGCTGCGCACCGTCCAGTAATGCGGTCCGGCCTCGGGATGAGCCTGCTGCCAGTGCTGATAGAGCGCGGCAATACGCCGGTCGTTGCCCTCGCTACCGCACACCAGCAGATCGGCACCGGGCACACCGATACGCCCCTGCAGCCCAGGCAGGCTGCGGGCAATCACATCGAGCAGGTGGTGAATATCGTGCATCGCGGCGAACCCGGATGATGGAAGCAATGCGAAGAGCGAATTTAATCATCGATACGCATCTGCATCAAATTATCATTCGCCACTCAAGACTCAAGCCACCTTGGGCTTGCGCACCAGCATCGGGAACAACGCGGCGGTCAGCAGCAGCCCGGCAGCACCGACCCAGAACGGCATGGCCTGACCGTAGTGGCTGACCAGCAAGCCCGCGCCGTAGGCCGAGCCCATGTTGCCCAGGCACTGGAAGATATTGATCTTGCTGAAGTCCACCGCGTAGTGCTCCGGCGAGCTGAGCTCGAACAGCAAGGCATCGAGGCGCACGGTGACCTGATACAGCGCCCAGCCAAACAGCACGCGGCCGAGCAGGATCAGCCACTGATCGCCGAAGCCCTGGATGAAGGTGGCCGCCGCGCCCAGCAGCAGACCGGCGAGAATGCCGTCACGGGTGTTGCCCTGCTTGGTCGCGCGGCGCCCCCACCACAGCGCCAACACGGCCACGGCGCCAGGCAACGCATAGACGAAGCCGGCGGCCATCTCGCTGTTCCAGTGCGCCACCTGCTGCCAGTAGACGGCAAAGAACGGCCGGGTGACGTAACCGACGAAGTAGAACAGCAGCATCACCAGGCACAGGCGGTAGATCGCCGGCAGACTGCGCGCCTCGTTCTTCACCGGTGCCTCGTCGCTCGCCGGCTGCTCGCCCGGCGCCGGCAGGTAGCCACGCACCAGATGCATGCAGATGGCCATCTGGATGAAGTCGCCGGCGGCCATCACCAGAAACACATCGCCAATGTTCATGATCTGCAGAATCAGGCCGCCCAGCGCAGCGCCGAGAATGGCGCCGAAGTGCACTACCACCGACAGGGTGCCGATGGTCTGGGTGTGGTTGTCCTGCTGCTGCAGGCTCATCACGTAGGGGTACATCAGCAGGTAGCTGCCCTTGAACACCACCATCAGCAACGACACCACCCAGAACAGCGGCAGCGAGTCGATGAAATAGCAGGCGGCGGTCAGGCTGCCGGCCATCAGTTGCGCGCTGATCAGGATGCGCACCGGGTGCACGCGCTTGGCCAGACGCGCCCAGAGCGGGAACACCGCCATCACCACCAGGCTGACCACCGCCAGATACAGGCCGACATGCTGCTCCGGCGGATTGTCGAAACGCTCGGCGAAATACTGCGGATAAAAAGGAATGATCAGGTTATCGGTGATCACCGCCAGGGCGGTCATCATGATCAGGCAGGTACGCAGCGTCATCGGAGGCATTCGGGCAAGGCGGCAGGGCCGCGCATGATGCCATTTCCAGACTGGCTAACGCCAATACGCACGAGAATCAGAAAGGCTAACGACCGGCATGGCGTGCAGCGACTTGAGGCTTGTTAGTGATAAGCTCGCGCACCATGAAAACGCCAAACTTCCGCCCCGTAGTGCTGTGCATGTCCGGTCACGACCCCAGTGGTGGTGCTGGTCTGCAGGCCGATATCGAAGCCCTGCTGGCCCAAGGCTGCCACGCCGCACCGACGGTGACTGCCTTGACCGTGCAGGATACCGTCAACGTCTCCGACTTCCGCGTGCTCGACCGCGACTGGGTGCTGGCCCAGGCCCGCGCGGTGATCGCCGATATGCCGGTGGCCGCCGTCAAACTGGGCATGCTCGGCTCGGTGGACATGGTCGACACCGTACTCGAGGTGATGAGCCAGCTGCCGGGCGTGCCACTGGTCTGTGATCCGGTGCTGCGCGCCGGTGGTGGCGGCTCGCTGGGCAAGGATGACGTCGGCTATGCCATGCGCGAGCGTCTGTTCGCCGTGTCCACCATTGCCACACCGAACCTGCCGGAAGCGCGCATCCTCGCCGAACTGCCGGAAGGCAGCGCCGACGAATGCGCCGAGAAACTGCTTCCCTTCATCGAGCACCTGCTGATCACCGGCGGCCACGGCGACGAAGCCGAAGTGCACAACCGCCTGTACTGCCGTGACGGCAGCCGCCACACCTTCACCTGCGCGCGCCTGCCCGGCAGCTACCATGGCTCCGGCTGCACCCTGGCCAGTACCCTGGCTGGTCGCCTGGCGCTGGGCGAGGAACTGGTCAGCGCCGTGAAGAGCGCCCTGGATTACACCTGGCGCACCCTGCGCGACGCCGAACAACCGGGCCACGGTCAGTACGTGCCGCGCCGTCTGCCGCTGGACTTCGCCCAATGACTGCGGCGCTGCGTGGTCTTTACGCCATCACCGACACCCCGCTGCTGGCCGGTGGCAAGCTGCTGCCCTATGCCGAAGCGGCGCTGATCGGTGGCGCGCGCCTGCTGCAGTACCGCGACAAATCCGCCGATGACGTGCGCCGTTTCGATGAAGCCCAGACCCTGGCCGAGCTGTGCCGACGCCATGGCGCCACACTGATCATCAATGACGACCTGGAGCTGGCGGCACGCCTGGGCGTCGGCCTGCATCTGGGCCAGACCGATGGCTCGCTGGCCACCGCCCGCGCCCGCCTCGGTACCGAGGCCGTCATCGGCGGCACCTGCCACGCCCAGCTGGAGCTGGCCGAGCGCGCCGTCGCCGAAGGTGCCAGCTATATCGCCTTCGGCCGCTTCTTCAACTCCAACACCAAACCCGGCGCTCCGGCTGCCACCGTGGAGCTGCTGGATCAGGCGCGCGCGCGCTTTGCCCAGCCCATCGTCGCCATCGGCGGCGTGACCTTAGGCACCGCGCCAGGCCTGATCGCCCGTGGCGCCAGCATGGTGGCCGTGATCCACGCCCTGTTCGCTGCCGACTCCGCCACCGAGGTGGAAGACCGCGCCCGCGCCTTTGCCGCGCTGTTCGACTGATTCGTTTCCAGAGAGACCTGCCATGTCCCGTTCCGAAATCCTCTTCGCCAACGCCCAGAAACACATCCCCGGCGGCGTCAACTCGCCAGTGCGCGCCTTTCGCAGCGTCGGCGGCACGCCGCTGTTCTTCAAGCACGCCGAAGGCGCCTACGTCGTGGACGAAGACGACAAGCGCTACGTCGACTACGTCGGCTCCTGGGGCCCGATGATCCTCGGCCACAGCCACCCGGACGTGCTCGACTCGGTGCGTCGTCAGTTGCAGCACGGCCTCTCCTACGGTGCGCCGACCGCGCTGGAAACCGAGATGGCCGAGTTGGTCTGCTCGCTGGTGCCGTCGATGGAGATGGTGCGCATGGTCAGCTCCGGCACCGAGGCGACCATGAGCGCCATCCGCCTGGCCCGTGGCTACACCGGCCGCGACAGCATCATCAAGTTCGAGGGCTGCTACCACGGTCACTCCGACAGCCTTCTGGTCAAGGCCGGCTCCGGCGCCCTGACCCAGGGCGTGCCGAACTCCGCGGGTGTGCCGGCGGCCTTCGCCAAGCACACCCTGACCCTGCCGTTCAACGACATCGACGCCGTGGCCGAATGCCTGGCGCAGGTGGGTAAGGAAGTGGCGTGCATCATCGTCGAGCCGGTGGCCGGCAACATGAACTGCGTGCCACCGGCGCCGGGCTTCCTCGAAGGCCTGCGCGAGCAGTGCGACAAGCACGGCGTGGTGCTGATCTTCGACGAGGTGATGACCGGTTTCCGCGTCGCCCTTGGCGGCGCCCAGGCGCACTACGGCGTCACCCCGGACCTAACCACCTTCGGCAAGATCATCGGCGGCGGCATGCCGGTGGGCTGCTTCGGCGGCAAGCGCGCGATCATGGAGTGCATCGCCCCGCTCGGCCCGGTCTACCAGGCCGGCACCCTGTCGGGTAACCCGCTGGCCATGGCCGCCGGCCTGACCACGCTGAAGCTGATCAGCCGTCCGGGCTTCCACACCGAGCTGAGCGACTACACCACGCGCATGCTCGATGGCCTGCAGCAGCGCGCCGATGCCGCCGGCATCCCCTTCGTCACCACCCAGGCGGGCGCCATGTTCGGCCTGTATTTCAGCGGCGCCGACGACATCGTCACCTTCGCCGACGTGATGGCCAGCGACAGCGCACGCTTCAATCGCTTCTTCCACCTGATGCTGGACGGCGGTGTGTACCTGGCGCCGAGCGCCTTCGAAGCGGGCTTCACCTCCATCGCCCATGGTGAAAAGGAGCTGGAAATCACCTTCGCGGCCGCCGAGCGCGCCTTCGCCGAGCTGAAAAAAGCCTGATGCAGTACAGCACGGCCTTCAGTGACGCGTTGCTGGCCCTGGCCTGCGCTGCCTGTGTGTGGCTGATCGGCCGGGCACGCGGTCGCTACGGGGAGGGCGATCAGCCGGCGCTGTTCTGCGCCCTGCTCGGCTTCCTGCTGCCGGCTGCGGCGGCCAGCGTCGGCGTGATTCGCTACGGCTTCGACCCAAGCTGGCAGGCCGCGCACCTGTGGCTCTCGCAGGCCAGCAGCTTTCTCGGCCTGCCGCTACTCGGTGCCGCAGCACTGGCGCTGGGCCGTGGCTGGGCCTGGAGTCGACCGAACTGGGGGCGAATCCTGCTCGGCCTGTGCGCCTTCTTCGAGCTGTTCCGCCAGCTTGGTTATATGGAGGACTACCGCCTGGCGCTGAACCTGGCCACGCTGGTGCTGATTCTCTATGCCGGCGCAGTCCAATGGCCGCGCCGCGCGCCAGCGATCAGCGCAGCTGTGGTGGTGGGCCTGTTCCTGCTGGCCGGTGTGGCAGTCGGCACCGAAGGCGTGATCGGGCCGCTGCGCCGCATCGACCTGTTCCACGTGCTGCTGGCACCGGCTTACCCGCTGCTGGCCTGGCTGCTGCTGAGCCTACCGGGAAGTGCGAAACGACAGACCGGGTAAAGCCTTTGTAACAAGCGCGCGGTTTATTCCATAATGCGAGGGTCGGCACGTTTTGCGCCGACCGGGCACGTCACCCGCCCTGAACTGCCGAGGTCCCGTTATCCAGATGAACCGCACCGGCCGCACCCTGTCCCTGGGCTGCCTGTTGCTTTTCCTCCCGCTGTTTGCATTCGCAGGCGGTAATTCGCTGTTGATCCCCGCCAGCGGCAGCTGCGCGCTGAACGCCTCCCCCGAAGAGATGCCCGATGCCCTGGCCAGCTGCCAGGAAATGGCGCGCGCCGGCAACATGCAGGCCGCCTATGAGTTGGGTGAGTACTACTACGACGGCAAACGTACCCCACGCGATTTCAAGCAGGCCCTGACCTGGTTCGAGCGCGCCTCGCTGCAGGGCCACGCCGAAGCGCAGCTGCGCCTGGGCACCATGTTCTTCCGTGGCGAAGGCGTACCGGCCAACAACGTGCAGGCTTACATCGTATTGAAGATGGCGTCGGTCAATGGCTCGGACGAAGCCATGGACAGCGCCGACCTGGTGTCGGCGCAGATGCGTCGCGATGAACTGGAAATCGCCAGCCAGGTGCTGGGCCAGATATTCCGCAGCTACCTGCTGGAACTGCAGACCGCCGAAGGTCGCTCGCCCTTCTCGCCGCTGCCCTGACCCACAGGGTGGGCCGAGCGGCGATGCGCTTCTGCCCACCGCATGACTCTACGCTTGAGGCGGTGGGCTGAAGCCCACCCTACCTTATCCCGTGCAGCCGCCGCTTACTTGTCCGGCATCGGCATGGGGAACGGCATCACATTGCCGCCGCCCTTGGCCTCGCTGATCTTCGCCGTGCCCAGGCGCTCCACCTCGTCGATGCGGATGATCGCGTGCATCGGCACGAAGCTGCGCACCACCCCCTCGAACTGGGCCTTGAGCTTCTCCTCGCTGGGATCGACCACCAGTTGGCTGCGCTCGCCAAAGACGAACTCCTCCACCTCCAGAAAGCCCCACAGATCGCTCTGATAGATCTGCTTGGCGTACATCTCGTACACCTGGCCCTGGTTAAGGAAAATCACCTTGTAGATGGGATCGCGCTTGCTCATGAAGACTCGAAGTCAGGAAAAACAGGGCGCGCAGGATAGCACAAGGCGGCAGGTGCCGAGCCCACACCGTAGGGCGGCCTCACAAGTGCAGCGAGTAGCCCGCCGGGCCAGGAAAAGCCTCATCCACATACCGTTCCGCAAACGGAACACCGTTCACTACTCCAGACAGCACTGCCGGTAATAATATTCGCTAACTAAGGAAGCCACTCATGACAAGACGTCTAACTCGCTATCTCTTGCTGTTCACCATTACCTTGGCACTCCCAATACACGCGACAGAAGCCAACTGTTCGCCACAGGCCATTCATCGTCCATTGGTCAACGACTTCTTCTCCCGAGGCGATTACGAGGGGGCTATCGCTCGCCTGGAGCAAGCCAAACAACAGCAGGATGCCTGCCGCCCTGAAACCCTTGATGCCGATTGGTACTGGCTGCGTAGTGACTTATCACTTGCCTACCTCAAAGCTGGCCGCGAACAGGATTGCCTCGTTCTGCTCGGACGACTGATCAACAATACCGCCAGTTTTCAAGACATCCGGCAGAACCTGGAAAATGAATACAGGCTCCACCGCGCGCTGGAAACCAATCAACAGCTATGCGGCGCCGCGCATGAAAAGCGACTGAGCGCTTACAGATCGCCTCCTTGTCCTCAACCTGTGCGCGGGGCCCTGGCCAGCGTTGCCACCGCTGCAGACCGCTGCTTGGTGCTTCTACCTGTAACTGAAGCGGAAAGCTGCCCCAAGTTAGAGGAATGGCAACATGGAAAACCCCTGCGACAGCTCAGCCCCTCGAAAGACGACATCACCAGCTCACTCGCCGACACTTCGCGCTGTTGCAGCATCCAGACATTGCGCGTGTCCAAGGACAACGGCCAATACCGCATCCGCCTACAAGGCGAGGGACGAGACTGCTACGGCGGCACAGCCTATGACTTGATCGACACCCTGTATTTGCTGAAAGGAAACGAATTGGTACCAGAACAGGACTTCTCGGGGACACGTTGAGCGCTTATTGCCCCAATCCAGCTTTGCTCTGCACGCTTACCCGCCACTGTAGCCTGTCGCCCGCCTCTCCCCTATAATGCGCGGTCATTTTTTAACCACCTCAGACAGTGCCATGACCAAGAAGCTCTATATCGAAACCCACGGTTGCCAGATGAACGAGTACGACAGCTCGCGCATGGTCGACCTGCTGGGCGAGCATCAGGCCCTGGAGGTCACGGAAAAGCCCGAAGACGCCGACGTGATCCTGCTCAATACCTGCTCGATCCGCGAGAAGGCGCAGGACAAGGTGTTCTCCCAGCTCGGCCGCTGGCGTGAGCTGAAGCTGGCCAACCCGGACCTGGTAATTGGTGTCGGCGGCTGCGTGGCCAGCCAGGAAGGCGCGGCGATCCGCGACCGCGCGCCCTATGTCGACGTGGTCTTCGGCCCGCAGACCCTGCACCGCCTGCCGGAAATGATCGACGCCGCACGCACCACCAAGACCGCGCAGGTGGACATCAGCTTCCCCGAGATCGAGAAGTTCGACCGCCTGCCCGAACCGCGCGTCGACGGCCCCAGCGCCTTCGTCTCGGTGATGGAAGGCTGCAGCAAGTACTGCACCTTCTGCGTGGTGCCCTACACCCGCGGCGAGGAAGTCAGCCGCCCGCTGGTCGACGTGCTGATGGAAATCACCTCCCTCACCGAGAAGGGCGTGAAGGAAATCACCCTGCTCGGGCAGAACGTCAATGGCTACCGTGGCGAAGCGCCGGACGGCCATATCGCCGATTTCGCCGAGCTGTTGCATGCCGTGGCCGCGCTCGATGGCATCGAGCGTATCCGCTACACCACCAGCCACCCGCTGGAGTTCTCCGACGCGATCATCGCCGCCCATGCCGAGATCCCGCAGTTGGTCAAATACCTGCACCTGCCGGTGCAGTCCGGCTCCGACCGCATCCTCGCGGCAATGAAGCGCAACCACACCGCGCTGGAGTACAAGTCGCGCATCCGCAAGCTGCGCGCCGCCGTGCCGGACATCCTGATCAGCTCCGACTTCATCGTCGGCTTCCCCGGCGAGACCGAGAAGGACTTCGAGCAGACCATGAAGCTGATCGAGGACGTCGGTTTCGACTTCTCCTTCTCCTTCATCTACAGCTCGCGCCCCGGTACCCCGGCCGCCGATCTGGTCGATGACACCCCGGACGAGGTGAAGAAGCAGCGCCTGGCCCTGCTCCAGCACCGCATCAACCAGAACGGTTTCGAGAACAGCCGGCGCATGGTCGGCACAGTGCAGCGCATCCTGGTCAGCGACTACTCGAAGAAGGACCCGGGCATGCTCCAGGGCCGCACCGAGCAGAACCGCATCGTCAATTTCCGCTGCGACAATCCGCGCCTGATCGGTCAGTTCGTCGACGTGCATATCGACGACGCCCTGCCCCATTCGCTGCGCGGCACCCTGCTGGATGCCGACACCCTCCACTAACGTAGCGGGCGCCCCCACTTTGCGTTGTCGGCGCCCAGCGTTATGCTGCCTTTCAATACCCAGACAAGTGACGATCACACCATCACCTTGAACACCTCTCTAGAACCTCATCGTTTCACCCTCGAACCCTTCGAGGCCCGCCGTTTCGCCAATCTCTGCGGCCAGTTCGACGAGCATCTGCGCCTGATCGAAGAGCGCCTCGGTCTGGAAATCCGCAACCGTGGCAACCAGTTCGAGATGCTTGGCGCCGCCGAAAAGACCCAGGCCGCCGAAACCCTGCTGCGCAAGCTGTACCGCGAAACCAAAGCCACCGAGCTGTCCCCCGACCTGGTGCACCTGTACCTGCAGGAATCCGGCGTCGAAGAGCTGGCCAACCCCAGCAATGCGCCGCAGGTGACCCTGCGCACCAAGAAGGGCGTTATCAAGCCACGCGGCGTCAATCAGCAGCGCTACGTCAAGGCCATCCTCGACAACGACATCAACTTCGGCATCGGCCCGGCCGGCACCGGCAAGACCTACCTGGCCGTGGCCTGCGCGGTGGACGCCCTGGAGCGCGAGCAGGTAAGACGCATCCTGCTGGTGCGTCCGGCGGTCGAAGCCGGCGAGAAGCTCGGCTTCCTGCCCGGTGACCTGGCGCAGAAGATCGACCCCTACCTGCGCCCGCTGTACGACGCGCTCTACGAGATGCTCGGTTTCGAATACGTGGCCAAGCTGATCGAGAAGCAGGTGATCGAGATCGCACCGCTGGCCTACATGCGCGGCCGCACCCTTAACAACAGTTTCATCATTCTCGACGAGAGTCAGAACACCACCGTCGAGCAGATGAAGATGTTCCTCACCCGTATCGGTTTCGGCTCCACCGCCGTGATCACTGGCGACATCACCCAGGTCGACCTGCCGCGCGGCACCAAGAGCGGCCTGACCCACGTGATCGACGTGCTACGCGACGTGCCCGGCATCAGCTTCACCCACTTCAAGCCCAAGGACGTGGTGCGTCACCCGCTGGTGCAGCGCATTGTCGAAGCCTACGAGCGCCACGACGCGCGCCTGCACGGCAAGGTCGACAGCCACGATGCTTGAACTCGACCTGCAACTGGCCACTGACGGCCAGCACCCGGACGAAGCGCAGCTGCGCCGCTGGTGCGAACTGGCGCTGCGCCAGCGCACGGCCGACTCCGAGTTGACCATCCGCCTGGTCGATGAAGCCGAAGGCCGCGAGCTGAACCACACCTGGCGGCACAAGGACTACGCTACCAACGTCCTATCCTTCCCTGCCGAGATTCCTGACGGCATCCTCGACATTCCGCTGCTGGGCGACCTGGTGATCTGCGTACCGGTGGTCGAGCGCGAAGCTGCCGAGCAAGGCAAGACACCGGAAGCGCACTGGGCCCACCTGGTGATCCACGGTTGCCTGCACCTGCTGGGCTATGACCATATCGAGGAAGACGAAGCCCTCGAGATGGAAGAACTGGAACGACAATTGCTCGCCGAACTGGGTCATCCTGACCCTTATGCGGAAGACGAATGACGTGATCATGAAACGCTATGCAGGAGCGCCGCCCCGGCGCGAAAGGATCGTGGCGACAGCACGACATCGGTGCGCCCGATCCCTTCGCCGCGAGCACGCGGCTCCTACAAAAGCCTGATTGCGACCTCAACAGCCGACACGTAGATAGCCAATAACTTTTCCTGACAAGGACCCCGAGTAAAACGCCATGAGCGAAGACCGATCGAGCAACGAGCAGAAGTCCTGGTTCAACAAGCTGACCCAGGCTTTTGCTCATGAGCCGAGAAACCGCCAGGAACTGCTGGAAGTCCTGCGCGAAGCCCACCAGAACAAGCTGCTCGACAGCGAAGCACTGGCCATCGTCGAAGGCGCCATTCAGGTCGCCGACCTGCAGGTACGCGACATCATGGTGCCGCGCTCGCAGATGATCAGCATCAAGGCCAGCCAGACGCCCCGCGAATTCCTGCCCGCCATCATCGACGCAGCGCACTCGCGCTACCCGGTGGTCGGCGAGAGCCTCGACGACGTCATCGGCATCCTTCTGGCCAAGGATCTGCTGCCGCTGATCCTGCAGGGTGAACAACCCAACTTCAACATCAAGGACCTGCTGCGACCGGCCACCTTCGTGCCCGAGTCCAAGCGCCTGAATGTGCTGCTGCGTGAATTCCGCGCCAACCACAACCACATGGCCGTGGTCATCGACGAATACGGCGGCGTCGCCGGCCTGGTGACCATCGAGGACGTGCTCGAGCAGATCGTTGGTGACATCGAGGACGAGCACGATGTCGAGGAAGACGGCTACATCAAGCCGCTGCCCTCCGGCGACTACCTGATCAAGGCACTGACGCCCATCGACAGCTTCAACGAAACCTTCGACAGCCAGTTCTCCGACGACGAGTACGACACCGTCGGCGGTCTGGTGATGAGCGCGTTCGGCCACTTGCCCAAGCGCAACGAAGTTACCGAGATCGGCGAGTTTCGCTTCCGCGTGCTCAACGCCGACAGCCGTCGCATCCACCTGCTGCGCCTGACGCCAGTCAGCCGCTGACGGCTGCTATCCGGGGATGGCAACCGAGCCTCCCCGGATGCATCCGGCACTGAAAAAGCCGTCATACCCGCGCAGGCGCGCATCCAGAACCTGCGAATCACCTAGGCTCCCGCATCTGCGGGAGTGGCGATAAATGGCTTTTTCAGAACAGCCCTGGCACTTGCCGCCTGCCACTGCCTGCCCCTACCCTTGCGCCACCCCGATTCCCAAGGACCCGCTCATGCTGCAATGGATCACTCGTCCGGGCTGGCCCGGTCACCTGCTCGCCTGCGGTGCAGGCGCCCTGACCACCCTGGCGCTCGCCCCTTTCGACCTCTGGCCATTGGCCGTGCTGTCCATTGCCCTGTTCTATTTCGGTCTGCGCCACCTGCGCCCCGGCCAGGCAGCGCTGCGCGGTTGGAGCTATGGCTTCGGGCTGTTCGCCGCGGGTACCAGCTGGGTATATGTCAGCATCCATGACTATGGTGCTGCATCACCGGCACTGGCCGGCATTCTCACCCTGGGCTTCGTCGCCGGCCTGGGCCTGTTCTTCGCCCTGACTGCCGCTCTCTGGGCGCGCTGGATACGCCGCAACGAAGCGCCACTGGCCGACGCCCTGGCGTTCGCCGCGCTATGGGTCACCCAAGAAGTGTTGCGCGGCTGGTTCCTCACCGGTTTCCCCTGGCTGTATGCCGGCTACAGCCAGCTCGACGGACCGCTGGCCGGTCTGGTGCCCGTCGGCGGCGTCTGGCTGTCATCCTTCGTCATCGCCCTGTCGGCCGCGCTGATCATCAACCTGGAGCGCCTGCGTCCGCACAAACCGCGCTACATCTGCGCCCTGCTCCTGCTGCTGAGCCCCTGGCTCGCCGGCCTGGCGCTGAAGGATCACGACTGGACCCGAGCCGCAGGCAGCAGCCTTACGGTCGCCGCCGTGCAAGGCAACGTCGAGCAGAACCTGAAATGGGACCCGGCCCAGCTCAACGCGCAGCTGGCGCTGTACCGTGACCTCAGTTTCAGTGCCGAGCGGGTCGATATTCTGGTCTGGCCGGAAACGGCGATCCCGGTGCTCAAGGACATGGCCCAGGGCTATATCGGCGTGATGGATCGCTTCGCCCGTGACCGCAACAGTGCGCTGATCACCGGCGTGCCGGTGCGGCAGTCCAACGAGCGCGGGGAGATTCGTTACTACAACGCCATCACCAGTTTCGGCGAAGGCCAGGGCACCTACCTCAAGCAGAAGCTGGTGCCATTCGGCGAATACGTGCCCCTGCAGGAAGTGCTGCGCGGCTTGATTGCTTTCTTCGACCTGCCCATGTCCGACTTCGCCCGCGGCCCGGCCGACCAGCCACCGCTGCTAGCCAAGGGGCATCGCATCGCACCATTCATCTGCTATGAAGTGGTCTACCCGGAGTTCGCCGCAGCACTGGCAGCGGACAGCGAAATCCTCCTGACGGTGAGCAACGATGCCTGGTTCGGCACCTCCATCGGCCCGCTGCAGCACCTGCAAATGGCGCAGATGCGCGCGCTCGAGGCCGGACGCTGGATGATCCGCGCCACCAACAACGGCATGACCGTGGTGATCGACCCGCAGGGCCGTATCCAGTTCGGCTTGCCGCAGTTCGAACAAGGCGTGCTCTATGGCGAAGTGCTGCCCATGCAGGGACTCACACCTTATCTGCAATGGCGCATCTGGCCGCTGGCGATTCTCTGCGCCCTGTTGCTGGGTTGGGCACTGCTGGCCAGCCGCATGGCCAAGACCCTGTAGGGCGGTCTCGCGAGCGAAGCGAGCAGCCCGCCAGCCCTCGGAACGCAAAATCCGCAGGCGTACTGCCTGCGGTGAGTACGCCCTACTGCTTGCCGTAGACGATGGGATAGGCCAACAAGCCGATGGCTTCGTTGAGCAACTGACTGCTCTGCCAGATAACCCGTGACTCCGGCAGCCAGCCACCCAGCGGGCGCTCATAGCCGGCACTGAGATAGCCCATCGGCGCCGTGATCACCTCGAAGCCGGCCTGCTCGAAACTCCGGCGGGCACGCGGCATGTGCCAGGCCTGCGTAACCAGCACCACACGACGCACGCCCTGCGGCTGCAGCAACTCGGCGCTGAACGCGGCATTCTCCCAGGTGGTGCGGCTGCGCTCTTCGCGCCAGCGAATGTCCAGGCCGTAATCACGCTGCATGGCATCGGCCATCAGCGCCGCCTCGCTGGGTGGCTGGCCGTAATGCAGGCCACCGCTGGCCGCCATTGGCAGGCCGGATGCACGCGCCAGGCGCGCGGCATAGCGCAGGCGCTCCAGGGCCATCAGCCCAGGCTGATCGGTTGCGCCCCAGCCTGGATCGTTCTGCTCACGTCCGGCGCCAAGAATCACGATGGCATCGACACGCTGCGCCAGCGTCGCCCACTGCGCCTCTTCAAGCGCAGGCTCACGTTCGAGCAGGCCTGCACTCCATTGCATCACCGCTGGCAAGCTCATCAGCCACAGCCCACCAAAGCCCATCAGCAAACAGGCCATAGCCAAGCGGGGAAAACGGCGACGCAGCCACCAGCCCAGCAACATCAGCAGAAGCAGGATGCCGGGCGGCATCAGCAGTTGTTTGAGAATGTAGCGAATCGGCATCAGGCACCTCCGGGGCGCCTGATCCTAGCGGGTATTGCCGCTGCGAAACAGCTTTGAACCACAGGCCTGGCACGCCTGCGCATCCTGCCCGCGATGCCAGCTCACCGACGTCCCACACAACGCGCAACAGAGCGCCTGGCGACGCTTCATCAGGGGTTTGGGCCTGCCCATCGGCTTGCTGCCTGCCGCCTTGCCGCTGCGCAATGCCTGACGCTGAATCAACGCCAGCTCTTCGGCTGCCGCGTGCCAGCCGCGCAGCCAATGCAGGTCACGGTTGAGATAGGCGCGGATCAGCTCCAGCTCCGCCGGGCTAAGCCCATCGAGCTCCAGTTCGCGAAGGGGTTCGGCATGCAGGCGACTGGCGGTATCGGCCTCTTCCAGCGCCAGCGCAAGGCGCTGCAGCAGTCGCCCATAGAGGCCATCTCCCCTCTCCGCTTGCCGTGCAACAGCCATTTGACACCTCGCGATAGCCGATATGTGCGGGCCATGACTAAAGTTTAGCGAAGGCGCTGCAAGCAGCGTTGCGCCGCGACCAACGGCGTGCGCATGCAATCTGGGTTTCCCTCGATAGACGGCGCTCATGTATGCTACGACGTTTTCCGCAAGCCCCATTCCTTCAGCGCCAGAGCCATGCACGAACAGTACTCGCCCCGTGAAATAGAAGCCGCCGCGCAGTCCCACTGGGACGCGCAGAAATCCTTCGTCGTCAGCGAACAGCCCGGCAAGGACACCTTCTACTGCCTGTCGATGTTCCCCTACCCCAGCGGCAAGCTACACATGGGGCACGTGCGCAACTACACCATCGGTGACGTGATCGCGCGCTACCAGCGCATGCAGGGCAAGAACGTGCTGCAGCCGATGGGCTGGGACGCCTTCGGCATGCCGGCGGAAAACGCCGCGATGAAGAACCAGGTGGCGCCGGCCAAATGGACGTACGAAAACATCGCCTACATGAAGTCCCAGCTCAAATCGCTGGGTCTGGCCATCGACTGGACGCGCGAAGTCACCACCTGCAAGCCGGACTATTACCGCTGGGAACAGTGGCTGTTCACCCGTCTGTTCGAAAAGGGCGTGATCTACCGCAAGAACGGTACCGTCAACTGGGACCCGGTGGACCAGACCGTACTGGCCAACGAGCAGGTCATCGACGGCCGTGGCTGGCGTTCGGGCGCGCTGATCGAGAAGCGCGAAATCCCGATGTACTACTTCAAGATCACCGCCTATGCCGAAGAGCTGCTGAGCAGCCTGGATGAACTGGATGGCTGGCCCGAGCAGGTCAAGACCATGCAGCGCAACTGGATCGGTAAGAGTTTCGGTGCCGACATCGTGTTCGACTACGACGTCGCCAGCATCGGCATCGACGGCCAACTGAAGGTCTACTCGACCCGCCCCGACACCCTGATGGGCGCCACCTACGTCGCCGTGGCCGCCGAACACCCGCTGGCCCAGCGTGCTGCCGCAGGCAACCCGCAGATCGCCGCCTTTATCGCCGAATGCAAGGCCGGTTCCGTGGCCGAGGCCGACATGGCCACCATGGAAAAGAAGGGCCTGGCCACCGGCCAGTTCGTCATCCACCCGCTGACCGGCGACAAACTGCCGGTATTCGTCGCCAACTACGTGCTGTGGGGCTACGGCGAAGGCGCGGTAATGGCCGTGCCGGCGCATGACGAGCGCGACTTCGAATTCGCCAACAAGTACGACCTGCCGATCACGCAGGTCTATACCGGCGAGGGCAAGGACTACGACGCCAGCACCTGGCAGGACTGGTACGGCGACAAGGCCGGCCTGACCACCATCAATTCCGGCAAGTACGATGGCCTGGACTTCAGCGCCGCCTTCGACGCCATCGTCGGCGACCTGGAAGCCAGCGAGCACGGCGCGCGCAAGACCCAGTTCCGCCTGCGCGACTGGGGCATCAGCCGCCAGCGCTACTGGGGCTGCCCGATCCCGATCATCCACTGCGATAGCTGCGGCGACGTGCCGGTGCCGGAAGACCAGTTGCCGGTGGTGCTGCCCGAAGACGTGGTGCCGGACGGCGCCGGTAGCCCGCTGGCGCGCATGCCCGAGTTCTACGAGTGCAGTTGCCCGAAATGCGGCGCACCGGCCAAACGCGAAACCGACACCATGGACACCTTCGTGGAAAGCTCCTGGTACTTCGCCCGCTACGCCAGCCCGCACTACGAGGGCGGCATGGTCGACCCGGCTGCGGCCAACCACTGGCTGCCGGTGGATCAGTACATCGGCGGCATCGAGCACGCCATCCTGCACCTGCTGTACGCGCGCTTCTTCCACAAGCTGATGCGCGACGAGGGCCTGGTCTCCTCCAACGAGCCGTTCAAGAACCTGCTGACTCAGGGCATGGTGGTTGCCGAGACCTACTACCGCACCCTGGAAAACGGCGGCAAGGACTGGTTCAACCCGGCCGACGTCGAGGTCGAGCGTGACGCCAAGGCCAAGGTCATCGGCGCCAAGCTCAAGAGCGACGGCCTGCCGGTTGAGATCGGCGGCACCGAGAAGATGTCCAAGTCGAAGAACAACGGCGTCGACCCGCAGGACATGATCGACCAGTACGGCGCCGACACCTGCCGCCTGTTCATGATGTTCGCCTCGCCGCCCGATATGAGCTGCGAATGGTCGGATGCCGGCGTCGAGGGTGCCAACCGCTTCCTGCGTCGTGTCTGGCGCCTGGCTCAGGGCCATGTCAGCGCCGGCCTGCCGGGCAAGCTGGATGTCTCCGTTCTCAGCGACGAGCAGAAAGCCGTGCGCCGCGCCATTCACCTGGCGATCAAGCAGGCCAGCAACGATATCGGCCAGCACCACAAGTTCAACACTGCCATCGCCCAGGTGATGACCCTGATGAACGTGCTGGAAAAGGCCGCCACCGCTACCGAACAGGACCGTGCACTGGTGCACGAAGGTCTGGAAATCGTCACTCTGCTGCTGGCGCCGATCACCCCGCACATCAGCCATGAGCTGTGGCAGCGCCTGGGCCATGCCGATGCGGTGATCGATGCGCAATGGCCGCAGGTCGATGAATCCGCCCTGGTGCAGGACAGCCTGACACTGGTGGTGCAGGTCAATGGCAAACTGCGCGGCGAGATCATCGTTGCGGCCAGCGCCAGCCGCGAAGACATCGAGGCCGCCGCTCGTGCCAACGAGAACGTCCTGCGCTTCACCGAAGGCCTGAGCATTCGCAAGGTCATCGTGGTGCCAGGCAAGCTGGTCAACATAGTCGCCAACTGATTAAGCTCGGCGCCACACATGTGTGGCGCCGTGATCCGCCAAGGGGATATGAGAATGATGAAACGGAATCTGCTGGTCATCGGCCTGGCTGGCCTGCTCAGCGCATGCGGCTTCCAACTGCGTGGCACCGGCGATGTGCAGTTCGCCCTCAAGGAACTCGACGTCAGCGCGCGCGATGCCTACGGCGACACCGTGCAGCAAGTACGTGAAGTGCTGGAGAACAACGACGTTCGCGTCTACTCCGGCGCCCCCTACAAGCTGGTGATCGCCCGCGAGACCGAGAATCGTCGCGGCGCCAGCTACAGCAGCGGCGCACGTACCGCCGAGTACGAGCTGACCATGGGCCTGGAATACGAGATTCGCGGCACACAGAACCTGCTGCTGACCGGCAACAAGGTGGAAGTGCAGAACTACTACCAGCAGGATGACAACAACCTGGCCGGTTCGGATCAGGAAGCCGCGCAACTGCGCAGCGAGATGCGTCGCGAGCTGATCCAGCAGCTCACGCAGAACCTGCAGCAGATCACCCCGGCCCAGCTCGACCAGTTGCAGCAGACCGCCGAGGCCCGCGCCAAAGCCGAAGCCGAAGCACTGGAAGCGCAGCGCCGGGCTCGTGAGAGCCAGGTCGCCCCGCAGCAGTCGCCGATCGAACTGCCGATCCAGTAAGGTGCCGGGGCCGCATTGCGGCCCCTTGCCCGCTCGCCTCATGACCTCACCTCGATGAAGCTCGCCCCCGCGCAACTCGGCAAACACCTGCAGGGCGCACTGGCGCCTGTCTATGCGATCAGCGGTGACGAGCCGCTGCTCTGCCAGGAAACGGCCGATGCCATCCGCAACGCCTGCCGTCAGCAGGGGTTCGGCGAGCGTCAGGTGTTCAATGCCGAAGCCAACTTCGACTGGGGCAACCTGCTGCAGGCTGGCGCCAGCCTGTCGCTGTTCGCCGAGAAACGCCTATTGGAACTGCGCCTGCCTTCCGGCAAGCCAGGCGACAAGGGCACAGCCGCACTGCTCGAGTACCTGGCCCGCCCGCCCGAGGACACCGTCCTCTTGCTGAGCCTGCCCAAACTCGACGGCAGCACGCAGAAATCCAAATGGGCCAAGGCCCTGATCGACGGCCAGGTGAGCCAGTTCATCCAGATCTGGCCGGTAGACGCCAACCAGTTACCCCAGTGGATTCGTCAGCGCCTGGCGCAGGCCGGCCTGAGCGCCAGCGCCGATGCGGTGGAAATGATCGCCGCACGGGTAGAAGGCAACCTGCTGGCCGCCGCCCAGGAAGTGGAAAAGCTGAAGCTGCTCGCCGAAGGCAATCAGGTCGACGCCGAGACCGTGCAAGCAGCAGTGGCCGACAGCGCCCGCTTCGACGTCTTCGGCCTGATCGACTGCGCCCTCGGTGGTGACGCCACCCATGCCCTGCGCATGCTCGAAGGCCTGCGTGGCGAGGGCGTGGAAACCCCGGTGATCCTCTGGGCGCTGGCGCGCGAGATTCGCCTGCTGGCCGGCATCGCCCACCAGCAAAGCCAGGGCATCCCCTTGGACAAGGCTTTCTCCAGCGCCCGCCCGCCCGTCTGGGACAAACGCCGGCCACTGGTTTCCAAGGCCCTACAGCGTCACAGCAGCAAACGTTGGGGCGAGCTGTTGCAGCAGGCGCAGTTGATCGACGCGCAGATCAAGGGTCAGGCGCCCGGTGATCCGTGGAGCGAGCTCGCCATGCTGACCCTGCAGTTAGCCGGACAGCGCCTGCGCCTGTAATTGTTGCTGCCTGCTTCCTTGTAGGGTGGGCCGGGCGGCGATCCGCTTCAGCCCACGTCCACCACCGTTGGTGGGCTAAAGCCCACCCTACGAGCTGACCCTGCAACTGGCCGGGCAACGGCTGCGTCTTTCTCCGTAGGGCGGGTGCAACCCGCCACCCGATGATGGCGGGTTGCACCCGCCCTACGCCCCGTCTGGACATTTTCTGAACAGCGGCGCATAGTCCTCGCCGCCTGCATTGGCGCAGGCCAGTCTGCATGAGGAAATGCCATGAGCAAGAAAACCGGCAAACGGCCGAACAAGGCCAAATCCATCGTCGCCCAGCCGCTGTTTCGTTCCCGCCAGGAACGACCACAGAAAGGCAAAGGCAGCTACCGCCGCGAAGCCTCCCACAATTGGGAGGCTTCTTGCTTTATGGGGTATGTTGACTCACTGATGGCCCTGCCTGTTGCCCGAGCATGCTAAGGTAAGCGCCTGCTTAAACGTCCTGAGATAGACATGCCACACCAGCTTCCTCGTCGCGTCCTGGCTCTGCTTCCCCTTCTGCTGCTGGCGGCCTGCGCCCAGGCCCCGGCGGAAAATCTGCCTACCGCCACAGCCCCTGCAGCGGTCCAGACTGCAACCGAAACAACCTTGCCCAGTTTCGCCGACTGGCGCCAGGCCATGCGTAGCGAAGCGATTGCCGCCGGCATCGACGCGGCGCTGTTCGATCGCGTATTCGCTGGCGTCACCCCTGACCCTGCGGTGCTCAAGGCAGACAGCAGTCAGCCCGAGTTCACTCGCCCGGTGTGGGAATATCTCGACGGCGCCGTCTCCTCCAGCCGCATCGGCCGCGGCCGGGTATTGCTGGCCCAACACAACGCCATGCTGCAACGCATCGAGCAGCAATATGGCGTCGAAGCGCAGATCCTGGTGGCCATCTGGGGCCTGGAGAGCAACTTCGGTAACAATATCGGTAGCCACAGCGTAATCCGCTCCCTCGCTACCCTGGCCTATGACGGTCGCCGCCAGGGCTTCTGGCGTGCCCAGTTGCTGGCCGCCCTGCAAATCCTGCAGAACGGCGATGTGCCCAGCGAACGCATGGTCGGTTCCTGGGCCGGCGCCATGGGCCAGACCCAGTTCATGCCCACCACCTACAACCAGCATGCGGTCGACTTCGACGGCGACGGCAAGCGCGACCTGTGGAACTCCCAGGCCGACGCTCTGGCCTCGGCCGCCCACTATCTGCAGGCATCCGGCTGGCAGCGTGGCCAGCCGTGGGGCTTCGAAGTGAACCTGCCAAGCGGCTTCGACTACGCCCTGGCCGACCCGGATCAGCGCCGTACGCTGGCCGAATGGGCAGAGCTCGGCGTAAGGCCGCTGGCACCGACAGGCGCAGCGGCGAGCTCCCGCGCCAGCCTGCAGCTGCCTGCTGGGCATCAAGGTCCCGCCTTCCTGCTGCTGGATAACTTCCGCAGCATCCTCAAGTACAACAATTCCACGTCCTACGCGCTGGCCATCGGCCTGCTCGCCGACAACCTGCTACGCAGCACCGAAATCAAGGGGCAATGGCCCCGGGGTGAGCGTCAGTTGGGGCGTAGTGAACGTGTCGAGCTGCAGGAGCTGCTGGCCCAGGCCGGTTTCGACCCGGGTCCGGCCGACGGCATCATCGGCGCCAACACGCGCAAGGCCATTCGCGCCCTGCAACTGCAGTTGAACTGGCCAGCCGATGGCTACCCCAACACCCAACTGCTGCAACAGCTGCAACAGCTGCGCACACGCTGAATCCAGCACTGACACCTCAGGGGGGCTTGCCATCATCGGCAAGCGCCTTGCCGAGCGGTCACAGCGACGCCCCCCCCAAAAAACGCCTTGGCGGTGTTTTGTCGACAGGCGGCCTCAGCGTCTGCATACACCTTCTGTGATAGACTGGCCGGCGGCCAAAAGCCACCTGCCCACGGAGCCTCTACCGGAGCCCAGATTTCCGATGTCCGACACCTCCTCGCCCAAATCCGTCGCCAGCGGCGAAAAATTTCGCACCGCCCAAGGCATCACCGCGATCAAGGATGGTCAGAAGCGCCGCGCCTCGGCCGAACCCCAGGTGTTCGAACCCAAGCCCAAGTGGCTGCGGGTCAAGGCTCCTGGCGGTAGCCGTTTCGAGGCGGTCAAGCGCAACGTCGGCGAACACCGCCTGAGTACCGTCTGCCAGGAATCGCACTGCCCGAACATGGGCGAATGCTGGTCCAACGGCACGGCCACCATCATGCTGATGGGCTCGGTGTGCACCCGCGCCTGCCGCTTCTGCGCCGTGGACACCGGCAACCCCAATGGCTGGCTTGACCTGGAAGAGCCGCAGAACACTGCCAAGTCGGTGGAACTGATGGCCCTGCGTTATATCGTGCTGACCTCGGTGGACCGTGACGACCTCGAAGATGGCGGCGCCGGCCACTATGCAGCCTGCGTGCGAGCGATCAAGGAAAACACCCCGCAGGTGGTGGTCGAAGCCCTGACCCCGGATTTCGATGGCGATCATCAGGCCATCGAGCGCGTGGTCGACTCCGGTCTCGAAGTCTTCGCGCAGAACGTCGAGACGGTCAAACGTCTCACCTATTTGGTTCGCGATCCACGCGCCGGCTACGAGAAGACCCTCAAGGTGCTCGAGCACGCCAAGAAGCACCGCCCCGACGTGCTGACCAAGACCAGCCTGATGCTCGGCCTGGGTGAAACCGACGAGGAAATCCTCGAGACCATGGATGACCTGCGCGCCATCGGCGTGGACATCCTCACCCTCGGCCAGTACCTGCAACCCACGCGCAACCACCTCAAGGTGCAACGCTGGGTCAGCCCTGAAGAATTCAACCGCCTGCGCGACATCGGTCTGGAGAAAGGCTTCATGGAAGTCGCTGCCGGCCCGCTGGTGCGTTCCAGCTACCGCGCTGATCGCGTGTTCGAGAAGAACAACCTGGGTCTCGCCGCTCCGGTTCCGGTGCCTGGCCAGGAGGTCAACGCCAGCCTGATTCCGGCGCTGAATCTGAACTGAGACAGATCCTCTCGGAAAACAAAAGGGACGCCTCGGCGTCCCTTTTTCGTTACTGTCAGTAAGCATGCGTGGCTACGCGCCTGCGTAGGAGCCCCCCGGGGCGAAGCTTTGTGAGGTTCGCGGCGGGGCGCCGCGCCTACGCATTCGCTCGCATGAGCCTACACGTAACCCAGACGGGCACACAGCGCCTGTTCCAGACGTTGCGACACCTCGTCGAACACGGGCGGCGCTTGCAGCAGGTCACGCATCTGCACCATCTTCAGCCCCGCGTAGCCGCATGGGTTGATGCGCAGGAAAGGCGACATGTCCATATCGACGTTCAGCGCCAGACCATGGAACGAGCAGCCACGGCTGACGCGCAGCCCCAGCGAGGCGATCTTGTCACCTGCCACGTATACACCGGGCGCATCCGCTTTGGGCGCAGCCTCGATGCCATAGCTGGCCAACAGCTCCACCAGGCTTTGCTCCATGGCGGTGACCAGTTCACGCACACCAAGGTCAAGGCGACGCAGATCGAGCATCAGATAGGCCACCAGCTGACCGGGGCCGTGGTAGGTCACCTGCCCGCCGCGCTCGACCTGAATCACCGGAATATCGCCGGCGGCGAGTACATGCTCGGCCTTGCCAGCCTGGCCCTGAGTGAACACCTTGGGATGCTGCAGCAACCAGATTTCGTCCGGGGTCTGTGCATCGCGCTCACGGGTCAACTCGCGCATGGCTTCCAGCGTGGGCTGGTAGTCGACCAATCCTAGGTGACGGACGACAAGCTCGGGCATGGCTATCACAGCACCATATGCACGCGGCCGGTGGCACGCAGGTCGACATGAATCGCCTGCAACTGCTCGACGCTGGTGGCGGTGATCAGCACCTGCACGGAGAGGAAGTTGCCGTTACGGCTGTCGCGCAGCACCAGCGTGGAGGCATCCAGATCCGGCGCATGGCGCTGGATCACCTCGATCACCAGATCGGAGAAACCCTCACCCGCAATGCCGATTACCTTGATCGGGTAACGCTCGCAGGGAAATTCGATTTTAGGGGCTTGAACGTCGTTATCGGTCATGGCGTCAGCGGGCTCGCGGCCCGTCCAGAAAAGGGCCGCTCCATCAGGAGCGGCCAGGCTTGTCAGTTGAAAAGGCCGAAGAAGAACATCCGAATGCTGTCCCACAGACGGCGCAGCAGGCCGCCCTCTTCAACCGATTCCAGCGCTACCAGGTCAGTGCTGCGCACCACCTCGTCACCCAATTTGACTTCGACCTTGCCGATCACATCGCCCTGCTGGATCGGTGCGATCAGTTGCGGGTTGAGGGTCATGCTGGCCTGCAGTTTTTCCAGTTGGCCCTTGGGCATGGTCAGGGTCAGGTCTTCGGCGAGGCCGGCCTTGACCTGATGCGCAGTGCCTTTCCAGACAGTGGCCTGAGCCAGCTCGGCGCCTTTCTGATAGAAGGTGCGGCTTTCGAAGAAACGGAAACCATAGGTCAGCAGCTTCTGGGTTTCCGCTGCGCGGGCCTGCTCGCTGTCAGTACCGAATATCGAGGTAATCATGCGCGAACCATCACGTACGGCCGAGGCGACCAGGCAGAAGCCCGCCTCCGAAGTGTGGCCAGTCTTCAGGCCATCGACGGTGCGGTCACGCCACAGCAGCAGGTTACGGTTGGGCTGCTTGATATTGTTCCAGAGAAACTCTTTCTGCGAGTAGATCGCATAGTGCTCGGCATCTTCATTGATGATCGCACGGGCCAGGATCGCCATGTCATGGGCGCTGGAGTAATGCTCAGGATGCGGCAGGCCGGTCGCGTTCACAAAGTGGCTGTTCTTCATGCCCAGACGTTCGGCAGTGGCGTTCATCATGTCAGCGAAGGCATCTTCGCTGCCGGCGATGTATTCGGCGATGGCGATGCTGGCATCGTTACCGGACTGAATGATGATGCCGTGCAGCAAGTCGTCGACCGTGGCCTGGCTGTTCACCGGCAGAAACATGGTGGAGCCACCGGACGCAGCGCCACCTGTGCGCCAGGCGTGCTCGCTGATGGTTACCAGATCCTGCTCGCCGATCTTGCCATTACGGATTTCCAGGGTCGCGATGTAAGCCGTCATCAGCTTGGTCAGGCTGGCGGGCGGCAGGCGCTCGTCAGCGTTGTTCTCGACCAGGATATTGCCGCTGGCGGCGTCCATCAGCACGTAGGATTTCGCGGCCAGTTGCGGCGGCGCCGGCACCACCTGCGGGTTGGCCATGGCCAGGGGGGCGGCCAGAAGGGTAAGAACCAGTGAAGCACGTTGCACGAAGCTGGTGATGTTCATCCGTCTCTCGAAAATCATTGCTTGGGTTGTACGACCCCACAGGGCCATCTTTCGACTCGCACCAGGCAAGCCTCGGATTTAGCCCGGCAAAGGCCGGTTAAGTTGCCATCAGTCGGCACGTACCAGCGTGGGCTGCCCCAGATTGGCCAGGCGCACGCTGCTCTGCAGTTGCTCAGCCTCGCCCTGGTTGCTGATCGGCCCCATGCGCACCCGATGCAGAATCTGCTGGTCGCGCACCACTGAGCTGATGAACACCGGCACACTGCTGGTCTGGCTCAGCTTGGACTTGAGCAGCTCCGCAGCGTCCGGATTGGCGAAGGCTCCCACCTGGAGATACAGGCCAGAGGCTCCGAGTGAATCGTTTTTTTTTGCGTCGATCTGCACCGGCACCACCGCAGCGGCGTGCTGCGTGGGCGGCGGCGAATAGTGCTCGACAGGCTGCGGCACAGGCTGCGCGACGGGCTGGGCAACGGCAGCCTTGGCCGGCTGATTGTTGGCCAGCACCAGCGGTACCGGACGGCCCTGCTGCGCCCACCACTCATGCGGATCGATACCTTCGACCTTGACTCGCGCGGTACCTTTCTCGGCATAGCCGAGCTTCTTCGCCGCAGCGAAGGACAGGTCGATGATGCGGTCGGAGTAGAACGGCCCACGATCGTTGACCCGCAGGATCACGACCTTGCCGTTCTCCAGGTTGGTCACCCGTACGTAACTGGGCAGCGGCAGCGTCTTGTGTGCTGCGGTCATGCCGTACAGGTCGTAGGTTTCGCCGTTGGCAGTGGCCTGGCCATGAAACTTGGTGCCATACCAGGAAGCCGGACCGACCGCCTGGTAGCGGCGGGCGTCCTGAATCGGGTAGTACTGTTTGCCGAACACCACATAGGGGCTGGCCTTGACCGGCCCGTAATGGGGCATGGGGATGGCGTCCTGAATCTTCGAGACGTCGACGTCCCACCAGGGCGCGCCATCCTTGTGCGGCCGGTTGAAATCATCCGGGCCGGAAATACCAGCCGACTGACCGGGCACCACCGCAGGCTGCGGTGCACGCTTGGAAGAACAGCTCGCCAGCAACAGCGCTGCCGTGACGCAGGCTGCCAGCGGCAGCAGTTTGGACGCACTCATCGATTACCCCGCGCTTCGACCAGCAGTTCGGCCAGTTGGTTGACCGCCATGGCATACATCACGCTGCGATTGTAGCGGGTGATGGTGTAGAAGTTGGGCAAGCCGAACCAGTATTCGTCGCCTTGCGCACCTTCCAGACGAAACGCGGTGACCGGCAGGTCTTCTGCCAGTTTGTCCTGGCTGTTCCAGCCCAGCGCGCGCAGCTCGGCGACGCTCTTCACCGGGTCCAGACCCTGGGTCAGGCCTTCGTCGACGCGAGCGCCACTGGCCTCGACGCGACTGGCGACCTGACCGCCGGCCTGCCAGCCGTGGCGCTTGAAATAGCTGGCAACACTGCCGATGGCATCGGTCGGGTTACTCCAGATGTTGATATGGCCGTCGCCATCGAAGTCCACGGCGTAAGCACGGAAACTGCTCGGCATGAACTGTGGCAAGCCCATGGCACCGGCATAAGACCCCTTGAGGGTGATCGGATCGACCTGCTCCTCACGGGTCAGCAGCAGAAATTCGCGCAGTTCCTTGCGAAAGAACGGCGCGCGCGGCGGGTAGTCGAAGGCCAGCGTGGACAGCGCGTCCATCACTCGCCAGCTGCCGGTGTTGCCACCGTAGAAGGTTTCCACGCCGATGATCGCGACGATGAACTGCGGCGGCACACCGTACTCGGCCTCGGCCTTTTCCAGCGCAGCCTGGTTCTTGCTCCAGAACTCCACGCCCTGGGCGATGCGCTTGTCGGTAATGAAGATCGGCCGGTATTCCTTCCAGGGTTTGACCTTCTCCGCTGGGCGCGAAATGGCATCGAGGATCGCCTGCTTGCGCTCGACCTCGGCGAACAGACTGACCAGTTGCTCGCTGGCGAAGCCATAGTCGCGGGTCATTTCCTCGACGAACTCGGCCACCTGCGGCGAACCGTCGTAATCGGCCGCCAGCGCCTGTGCGCCTGTACCAAGCGCGCCGGCGATACCGACTCCAATGAGCGTACGAGCAGCCCAACTACGCAGAGAATGCATTAACTCAAAACCCCCAAATCAAACCTGAGCGATCCACTTTCTGTGGGTGTGGATCGCCATCAATATCCCGAAGCCTGACAACAGCGTGACCAGATGGGTTCCGCCGTAACTAATGAAGGGCAGCGGCACCCCAACCACCGGCAGCAGCCCGCTGACCATGCCGATGTTGACGAATACGTAGACGAAGAAGGTCATGGTCAGCGCCCCGGCCAGCAGCTTGCCGAACAACGTCTGCGCCTGGGCGGTAATCACCAGGCCACGCGCCAGCAGCAGCAGATAGAGCAGCAACAACAGACAGACGCCGACCAGGCCGAACTCCTCCGCGAGCACGGCAATGATAAAGTCCGTATGGCTTTCCGGCAAAAAATCCAGGTGCGACTGGGTACCCAGCAACCAGCCCTTGCCCAATACACCACCAGAACCGATGGCCGCCTTGGACTGGATGATGTTCCAACCCGACCCCAGCGGATCGCTCTCCGGGTTGAGGAAGGTCAACACACGGCGCTTCTGGTAGTCATGCATGACGAAGTACCACATGCCCACCGCGATCGGTACCACAGCGGCAGCGGCACCAATGATCCAGCGCCACTGCAGGCCAGCCATGAACACCACGAAGGCGCCCGAGGCGAGAATCAGCAGCGAAGTCCCCAGGTCCGGCTGTTTGACGATCAGTACGAAAGGGATGCCGATCATCGCCAGACTGATGACGATGTGCTTGAAGCGTGGCGGCAGGTTATACCGTGACAGGTACCAGGCAATGGTCATCGGCATGATGATCTTCATCAGCTCCGAAGGCTGGAAACGGATCACCCCGGGAATATTGATCCAGCGTGTCGCCCCCATCGCGGTGTGGCCCATCACCTCCACCACTATCAGCAAAGCGACACCCACCACATAGGCCAGAGGCACCCAGCGCGCCATGAAGCGCGGGTCGAACTGGGCGATCACCACCACCGCGAGCATGCCGATGCCGAAAGACGAGGCTTGCTTGAGCAGCAGGTCGACGTTCTTGCCACTGGCTGAATAAAGAATGAACAGGCTGCCAGTGCCCAGAATCAGCAACAGCAACAGCAACCAGCCATCGAGATGCATGCGCTGCAACAGGCTGGCGCGACGACGCAGTACGTCCTCGTCGGACAGGGTGCGGTCGAAATTGCTGATCATCGCTGGCTGACCTCGGCAGTCTGGGGCAAGGCGAATTCGGCTTTGAGCTGACCGGTCTCTTTATCCAGCAGCCAGGCGTCCATCACCTGCTTGACCACCGGGGCGGCAACGCCAGAGCCTGACTCGCCGTTTTCCACCATGACCGCCACGGCGATCTGCGGCTTCTGCGCCGGCGCAAAACCGACGAACAGGGCGTGGTCACGGTGGCGCTCCTGCACCTTGTTGCGGTCGTACTTCTCACCCTGCTTGATCGCCACCACCTGCGCCGTACCGCTCTTGCCAGCGATGCGGTAGACCGAACTGTCACCGACCTTGCGCGCGGTACCGCGAGGGCCGTGCAATACCTCTTCCATGCCGTGAATGCCGTAATCCCAGAATTTCGGATCACGCAGGACGATATCGGGCATCGGATTGGGGTCCGCAGGCAGGCGGCCGTCGACGCTCTTGGCCAGGTGCGGGCGAATCCACTTGCCGCGCGTGGCCATCAGCGCGGTGGCCTGCGCCAACTGCAGCGGCGTGGTCTGCATGTAACCCTGACCGATACCGAGAATCAGCGTCTCGCCCGGGTACCAGGGCTGACGATAACGTGCCCGTTTCCAGTCACGCGAAGGCATCAGGCCGGCGGTCTCCTCGAACATGTCCAGCGCCACGCGCTGACCGAGGCCGAAGCGGCTCATGTAGTCATGCATGCGATCAACGCCCATCTTGTGCGCCAGATCGTAGAAATAGGTGTCGTTGGAGCGGGCAATGGCCAGGTTGAGATCGACCCAGCCGTCACCGGTGCGGTTCCAGTTACGGTATTTGTGGCTGTGATTGGGCAACTGATAGAAACCGGGGTCGAACACCCGCGAAGTGGGCGTGACCACGCCGGCATCGAGACCGGCCACGGCAACCATCGGTTTGATGGTCGAGCCCGGCGGATAGAGGCCGCGCAGCACCCGGTTATACAGCGGCTGATCGATGGAGTCGCGCAGCTCGCCATAGGCCTTGAAGCTGATACCGGTGACGAAGGGATTGGGGTCGAAGCTGGGCTGACTGACCATCGCCAGCACTTCACCATTGTTCGGATCGATGGCCACCACTGCTCCACGTCGACCACCCAGGGCGTTCTCGGCCGCCTCCTGCAGCTGTACATCGAGGCTGAGCACGATGTCCTTGCCCGGTTTCGGATCGACGCGCTTGAGCACCCGCAGCACGCGACCACGCGCATTGGTCTCGACCTCTTCGTAGCCGACCTCACCGTGCAAATCGTCCTCGTAGAAACGCTCGATACCGGTCTTGCCGATATGGTGGGTACCGGCGTAATCGGTCGGATCCAGGCGCTTGAGCTCCTGCTCGTTGATGCGCCCGACGTAGCCGACCGAATGGGCGAAGTGTTCCTGCTGCGGGTAATGCCGCACCAGTTGCGCGGCCACCTCGACGCCCGGCAGGCGGAACTGGTTGACCGCAATACGCGCGATCTGCTCTTCGGACAGTTCGAACAGGATTGGCACCGGCTCGAACGGCCGCCGCCCCTGGCGCACACGGCGTTCGAACAGCGCGCGCTCATCCTCGGAAAGCTCGAGCACCTCGACCACCGTATCGAGCACGCTCAACCAGTCACCGGCGCGCTCGCGAGTCACGGTCAGGCTGAAACTGGGACGGTTGTCGGCGATGATCACCCCATTGCGGTCGAAGATCAGCCCACGGGTCGGCGGCAGCGGCTGCACGTGGATGCGATTGTTTTCCGCCAGGGTGCTGTGATGCTCGTATTGCACGACCTGCAGGTAGTACATGCGCATGATCAGCACGCACGTCAGCAGGATGATCACCACCCCGCCGACGAGCACCCGGCGCTTGACCAGGCGAGCGTCCTTTTCGTGATCCTTGAGGCGAATCGGCTGCGGCATGACTAGGTGATCACTTGTGATACGGGTGGCCGGACAGCACGGTCCAGGCTCGGTAGATCTGCTCGCCGAGCAGAATACGCACCAGCGGATGCGGCAGGGTCAGTGGCGACAGCGACCAGCGCTGTTCGCTGCGCGCACAGACCTCCGGCGCCAGCCCTTCCGGACCGCCGACCATGAGGTTGACGTTGCGCGCATCGAGACGCCAACGCTCCAGCTCCGCCGCCAGTTGCTCGGTGCTCCACGGCTTGCCATGGACCTCCAGCGTGACGATACGTTCGCCGGGCTGCACCTTGCTCAGCATGGCCTCCCCCTCCTGACGGATCAGGCGGGCAACGTCGGCATTCTTGCCGCGGGTGTTGAGGGGGATTTCCACCAGTTCCAGCGGCAGTTCGGCAGGCAGACGCTTGACGTACTCCTGCCAGCCCTCCTCGACCCAGCGCGGCATGCGCGAACCGACGGCGATCAACTTGATCCGCACGATCCAGGCTTACTCGGCGCTATGCTGAGCGCGGCTCTGCTCGGCGCCTTGCCACAGGCGCTCGAGGTCGTAGAACTGACGCGCGGTCGGCAGCATCACGTGCACGACGATGTCGCCCAGGTCGAGCAGGGCCCATTCGCCGCTGTCCAGACCTTCGCTACCGATCGGGCGCACCCCCTGCTCCTTGACCTTTTCCAGCACGTTTTCCACCAGCGACTTGACCTGACGGCTGGAGCTACCGCTGGCGATCACCATGAAGTCGGTGATGCTGGTCTTGTCCTTGACGTCGATCACGGTGATGTCGGTCGCCTTGATTTCTTCCAGCGCCGCCACGGCGATCTTGACCAGCTCTTCGCTGGGCATGTTCTGCTTGCTCATAAATGACTCATTTGCCTCGTGTAATGGACGCCTGCGCACATGCGCGACGTTTCAAGCATTGGGCGCACGGTACAGATCGTGCGCCTGGATGTAGGCCAGTACCGCATCCGGCAGCAGATAGCGCGCCGAGCGGTCGGTTGCCAGTAAGTGGCGAATCTGCGTGGCGGAAATCGCCAGCGGAGTCTGCCAGATGAAACTGATTTGCCCGCCTGCACCCTGCAGGCTCAGCGGGTCGCTGACACTGCGCGCGGCCAGCAGATCGCGCAGCGCCTCCGGCGCTTCGCTGTCGGCATCCGGCCGTTGCAGCACCAACAGGTGGCAATGCTCGAGCAGTTCCTGCCAGCGATGCCAACTCGGCAAGCTGCAGAAAGCGTCCCAGCCGAGCAGCAGAAACAGCTGATCGTCCGCTGCCAGCTCGGCACGCACCGACTCCAGCGTGTCCACCGTGTACGACGGTTTGTCGCGGCGCAGCTCGCGGTCATCGACCGTCAGCCGCGGCTCGCCGACCACCGCCAGCTCGACCATGGCCAGACGCTGCTCAGCCGTGGCCTGCGGCGTGTCGCGATGCGGCGGCCTGGCGCTGGGGATCAGCCGCAGCTCGTCCAGTGCCATGAACTCGGCCACTTCCAGTGCCGCACGCAGATGCCCGATGTGCACCGGGTTGAAGGTACCGCCGAGCAGGCCGATGCGTCGGGCGCCGATCCGTTTCATTTATGTGCGAATGTGTCCATCGCCGAAGACCACGTACTTCTCGCTGGTCAGCCCCTCCAGGCCAACCGGGCCACGGGCGTGCAGCTTGTCGGTGGAGATGCCGATCTCCGCGCCCAGGCCATATTCGAAACCATCGGCAAAGCGGGTCGAGGCATTGACCATCACCGAAGCGGAATCCACCTCGGTGAGGAAGCGACGAGCATCGCTGAAGTTCTCGGTGATGATCGAATCGGTGTGCTGCGAGCCGTAGTGGTTGATGTGCTCGATGGCCGCATCCAGCGAGTCGACGATGCGAATCGCCAGGATCGGCGCGTTGTACTCGGCGAACCAGTCATCCTCAGTCGCTTCCAGCACATCGCTGCCGAGCAGTTCGCGGGTCGCGGCATCGCCACGCAGCTCCACGCCCTTGTCACGGTAGATCGCGGCCAGCGGCGGCAGCACGCGCGCGGCGATGGCCTGGTGCACCAGCAGGGTCTCCATGGCGTTGCACGGCGAGTAGCGCTGGGTCTTGGCGTTGTCACAGACACGAATGGCCTTGTCGAGATCGGCAGCGACGTCGACATAGACGTGGCAGACGCCATCCAGATGCTTGATCACCGGTACCTTGGCGTCGCGGCTGATGCGCTCGATCAGGCCCTTGCCACCGCGCGGCACGATCACATCAACGAACTCCGGCATGGTGATCAGCTCACCGACGGCAGCGCGGTCGGTGGTTTCCACCACCTGCACGGCAGCCGCCGGCAGGTCGGCCTCGGCCAGGCCCTGCTGGATGCAGCGGGCAATCGCCTGGTTGGAGTGAATGGCCTCGGAGCCGCCACGCAGGATGGTGGCGTTGCCGGACTTCAGGCACAGGCTGGCCGCATCGATGGTCACGTTCGGCCGCGACTCGTAGATGATGCCGATCACGCCCAGCGGCACACGCATCTTGCCGACCTGGATACCGGACGGCAGGTAGCGCATACCCTGAATCTCGCCGATCGGGTCAGGCAGGGTCGCCACCTGGCGCAGGCCTTCGATCATGCTGTCGATCACCTTCGGCGTCAGCGCCAGGCGGTCGACCATGGCCGGCTCCAGACCGCTGGCGCGGGCGGCAGCCAGGTCCAGTTCGTTGGCGGCGGTCAACTCGGCGCGAGCGGCGTCGAGGGCATCGGCGGCGGCCTGCAGCGCGCGATTCTTCTGCGCGGTGCTGGCACGGGCGAGCACCCTGGAGGCCTGGCGGGCGGCCTGGCCCAGGCGGGTCATGTAGTCGTGCACGGACTCGGTCATGGCGGCGGAGGTCTGGCAGTTGGAAAAAGGGGCTGATTATAGCGGGCTCGCAAGGCCACGCCCAGCGGCGTCTGGCAAGCGGTAGGCAGCTCGTCCGCCAGGTGCTGAATGCTGGGCAACGCCGGTCCTTGCCGGGGTAGCGCACCGATGGGCAAACATCGGCACCAAGGGTGCTGGAACGTTCAGGCATTTTTAAGCTTCTTGTTGTTATGCTCGCCGCCCGAGACCTAGCCCCCTTACGACAGATGAAGCCTGCCGAACCCACCCTCAGTTTGCCCTGGCCCGGCGCCAGGCCATTGCCCGATACCTTCTTCGATCGCGATGCACAGTTGCTGGCCCGCGAGTTGCTCGGCAAGGTCATCCGCCATCGCGTCGGTGCGCTGTGGCTGAGTGCACGGATCATCGAGACCGAGGCCTATTACCTGGTCGACAAGGGCAGCCACGCATCGCTCGGCTACACCGAGAAGCGCAAGGCACTGTTCGCTGATGGCGGACATATCTACATGTACTACGCACGCGGCGGCGATTCGCTGAACTTCAGCGCTCACGGGCCTGGCAATGCGGTGCTGATCAAGTCGTACAGGTTTAACCTGTAATTTTTTGGGTAGGTCATCCGCCCATTTTACGCACTGCGTGCGGGGATTGGCCCGGTTGTGTCCTCCCGGCCAATTGGCGTGTTTTAGAGCGTTTTTAGATCGGGGGGGTTGATCGTGTGCAGGCTCTGCATGCACGCGAGGAACCGCCGGAAAATGGCTTTTACAAGCCTAAAAGCGGGCGTGCAGTGGCTCGCCATTCTGGGGGTATTGCTTCGCAATTATTTAAGATTTAAGGGCGGGGTAAATCTTGAAAGTCGTTTACAAGTGCGTAATTTGACTGGTATTCAATAGAACGGTTTTTTGAAAATCAGGCTAAATTTTGGCTTAAAATCAACCTCGAAAATAAAGGCGTAAACCGCTAAAAATAAAAAAAGACATTATTTAATGTCTTTTCTATTTTCTAAATTTAATCATAGATCAATCATTTCATTTACAAGTCTATTTTGCTCGATCATTTCTTTATAAACCTTGTTGCCTTCGTTTACCTCCGCCACATACTCGCTTTCACCAATTTGAAAAACCGGAAATTGAACAGAGCAGCGATTTCCGCGTATTTCCCTGCCTTCGCTATCTGGTTCAATATTGAAGAATGTAGGGCAATAAATAATGGCTAAATCGCCTACATTTAAATTAACTCTATTTAATATCTTTCCTTTTTCGCCAACCATAGAAACTAAAAACTTATATTCATAACATTGCTCTTTAAATTTAAAAAAATCAACATTATGAAAAGTTTCGTCAAACGCTTGAAGTGTTGGGCTATCAAATTTAACGCCGTTGGTGCTTTCACCGCCTGCCGCAATATGTCTTGTTATTTTAGTAGTTAACCCAAGAGATTTTGCCGCTTTATACTTCTTAATCTTCGTTACTCTAACATTTGCATAATTGAAATTTTCAAACTCTCTTAAATCAATGAATTTGACAAAGTGAGGTCTTAATTTCTTATGAGCAGATTCGTAAAATCTCTTGTTATATTCATAAAAAGATAAATCATCAGTAACAATAAATATTTTCTTTTCATTGTCGCTGTTATAAACATAATATTTAAAATCAATCTGCTGCTCTGCAATTTTTCTTATATATCTAATACTGCCGATAACTAATCTATTTTTCTCATAGTCAAATACTGTTTCATACATAATTACACCCCTTTCTTATTGTCTTATAAATATTTAACCATATAAAAAATAATAGTCAATTATAAGTGCGTAATTATTTATAGGTTTTTAATTATAGTTGAACGGTATTTAATGTTTATAGTCCGACAATAAATATATTTTCATTCTGCTATTGACAAGAAATTATGGCGTAAATAAGCCATAAAACGGACTATCAAAAAATTGAAAACTTAAAAACTCTCGTTGATTCTTAAAAAATATCGTGCCGTATTTTTGAGAAAAATATTTTTTACAGGCATAAAAAAAGCCCCTTGATTGGGGCTTTGTTTTTTCTGCGAAATTACTCAGCGTTGAGTTTTTTCGCTTGTTCGTCAGTCAAGGCATTAGCCTTAATATATTCTGCATAGGTCTTTTTACCGATGATTTTAGCAATCTCGGGGGAAGGTTTACCCCGGCGAGATTTCGGCCATTTAACAGCCTTTCCATCAACCTCAATCCATACGGTTTCTGGCTCTTTCTTGAAGAACATCGCAAAGGTATCAATAAATTGATCTTTGTCGAGTTCGTATTTTTCTTGAAGGGCTTTTAATTCATCGCCCAATTTTTGCAATTTCTTAATTTTGTCGCCTTCGTCAGCGATACGCTTGCGAATCGCTTCGAGTGCTGCGATTGCTTTTTTCTCTTGTTCCAGAAGGTCAAGGCTCATTCTACAACGTCCTTTTGCGTGTGTTGGAAGCCAAAAATAAATGATTGATCAATCTTCAGTCAAGCGTTTGATTTCTCTTTTCATTCGATAATTATTTTCTATTTTCTCATAAAAATACGGCCAATTATTTTCAACATTCTTTGAAATAGCCTCTTTTACAAGATTTAGATTCTCTTGATCTACTTCGTCCTGTTTAAGATTTAAAGAATAAAGACAAACAAAAAGCGTATACGCTTTCAAAGCACCTTTTAATGCTGTTTCCTCACTCATTAACCCTGTTGATATGGGCGAGATAATATCAATGACATTAAAGCAATATTCATCAAAATGAACGCAGTCCAATGCTCTTTTGTCTCTTTCGCTGCACCATTGCGTCTCTAATGCCTCATTAACAAGTCGATCATTTATAGCCAATCTTGCGAGATTTTCGCCCTTCATCTTTTTTACTCATTTATAAGTGCGTAAATATAAAAAGCCAATTATCAGTTAAAAGGCTTTTTCAATCAATGTTTATAAGTAGTTTAATATATATAGAATATATATATAGTTTAGGGGTTAGGTTTTCCCTTGTTTATAGGCTTTTTTCGGGCTTCCTGTTCCGGGTATGTGTAAATCTGTTCTAGGTTTGTGTAATAAGTGTTCTGGGTTTGTGTAATGAATAACCTTTATTTAATGACTTTTCTTTTAATTGTTCCGGGCTTTTGTAAATAAAAGCCGCGTAGTCTCTTGATTTAATATTTTTACATGATTAAATATTAATATAAACAAGAGATAATTAGAACAATGAAAATCAAAAAAACAACAAAACAGAGAAAAACATTTACAGCAGAGAATTTTATTTCAGTTCCAAAAAGTTTTTTAGTGACGCCTTTTTTCAACTCTGTAAGGGCTGGCGATTCTTACAACATCTTAAAAATACCGAAATATTTTCAGTATAAAGACTTAGAGTTTAAGTCAGAAATGCTTTCAATCTTTAATGACTTTGATATTTTTCTATTCATAGTTAAAGAAACGGTAAGGCAAAAAAATAACGAAATTGAGTTTTATTTTGATGACTTAGCAAAATTTCTTGGAATTGAAGCAAATCATAAAGATACTTATTTCAAGCGTTATTGCGAAACAATTTCTAAATTAGAGCAAGTGCAAGTAGTATTTTATTTAAATGAGGTTCGTCATAATTTACGCTTTCTTTTAAGTTCGCCAGAGCAAGACAAGACAAAAAAATTAAAACTTACCGTAGATAAAAGATATTTAGCATTTTTTGACGGTATAAACGAGTTATACGATGTAAGCAGATTAGTATTGAAAGGGCTTAAAAGCGATTACCAACGAATCTTGTATTTGCTTTATGTGACTAATAGAGCGAATAAGGAGAATCATTTTTCTGTTGATATTTTGAAATTTAGATTTCAAATTCCTGAATCAATGGCTGATAGAAAGTTTATTTTCAATGTTAGAAAAGCCAATAAAGCGTTAAAAGATAAAGGCTTGATAGAAGACTTTAGCGAAGTGCAAAAAGGCGGCAAAACTGTAAGTTTTAAAGTTAAATATTCATATGACACGCTTTACCCTAAAAAAACCGATATTTCAGGCTTTGAAAGTAAAAATGCCAAGCCAGAGAAAGAAGAAGAAAAAGAAGATCAATCAACTGTTGAAGATGAAGAGGAATTTTTCGATGACAGTTATTTAAACAATAACCAATAAGGGGAAATACAAAATGAAAGAAGAAAAAGAGAATATAAAGAAAAAATCAATCACTCAATACACTTTGCAAGAATTGATAAAGCGAATTGATGAAATATGCTCAACCTTAAAAAATGACACGCTCAAATCACGCATAAAACAAGCGGCAATGGACGCTTTCACAAATGGCGATACACAAGCATTAAGGTCTTTATTGATCCTTTGTTTAATCGCTCAAAATAGCGAGGAATTGATTACTGATAAAGTAGAGAAAGAAGGGTTAGAATATGATTTTATCCTTAAAGAATATTTGTCAGAAATTGACCCAGCAAGAGCAATTCAGGACATAACAAGAACAATGGGCGAGGTGAGTTCTCAACTAAAAAACAAATCAGGCTTTAAGCCAAAAAATGACTAACATCGATCAAGGAAATAATGAATGTAAATAGACTATTTTTAATCGCTTTTCTTTTCGCCCCGGCGTTCGCCTTTGGGGCAGATATTGGAGGCGTTGACGCCTCGGAAGCACGCAGAGAGTTAATCTCTGCAATCCTCGAATTTATCGGCTTAATCTCCTTTCCTCTCGGCCTTCTTTTGATGGTCGTGGGTGCCTATAAACTAAAATTATTGACCGAGGAAGGTGGCAAAGTTGGTTTATCAATCCCATTGATAACAATTCTTGCGGGTGCTTTTACGATAAATTTCAAAGCACTTTTGTCAGTAATTACAAATACGTATTTTAAAGTTGATTTTTGTCAAATCATAGAAGAATCAGCCGCAATTTCTAAATCTTGTTTTAGTAATGAAATGTCTGGATTGACTGGTGATTTACAACAAAGAGTTGCTAGGTTAGCAAATGAAACAACTGCACAAATTTTTATAGATAATCTATATACAATTGTTGGGATTTTCCAAGTAATCGGTTTTATTTATTTTTTAATAGGTATTTATGGACTTAAAGAGGTAGCCGATGGAACGGCAGAAAATGGCTATGGAAAGCCAATAACCATAATGATTGCGTCATCTTTAATCGTAGATTTGCCGCACACAATAACAACGGCTGTCGATACTCTTGCAAAAATAGGAATAAATTTTTAAATAAAAAATGGAGGAAATTATGAAAAAAACAAAAAATCTTTTAATCGCTCTTTTAACCTCAGCCGCTTTTGATGTTGCTTTTGCTGAAATCGAATTTCACGAATATTGCGAGCAATTAGGTTGGCCTGCACAAAAATGTGCAGAAAGTAAAGCAAGACACGAGCAATGGACTGCTGAATATTACGCAAGCGGCAGAGCCGCAGAAGTAAGAAGAATGATTGAAGCGGCTTCTATTGAGAGTCTTCCGGTTAGCGAGTGTAAGCACGAATTTAAACAAAAATTTGAGGTCGTTTTAGGTTTCTATCCAACAAAATTTTTGATTAACAAAGATGAAAAAGATCAATGCGTTTCGTGGTCTTCTCAATCCGGTGCGGCGTGTTCAAATTATATTGAATTATCGGGAATTTTAAAGCCCCATTGGTCTGTGCGTCCTTGGTGTGATTTCCAAGAGGACTTACAGAAAATTTATGATCAATATGGTCAAGATTCGGACTATGGCCCGGCTGGTATGCCGCGAGGAATGAGAAAAGAAAGAGCCAACAAAATTAGACAAGCAGAAAGATTTTATGGAATGGAAGTTCAATATGGTGTTGAACAAAATAAAAATGAAAAATTGTTCTAATTTGACTTTTAATAATAGTATGATAATACTATTATTAAGTATAACTTTTTTTATTTTTATGAAAGAACATATTTTTATTTTTGTAATGGCGTTGGCTGTTGGTATTGTTTCCGCTTTAAATGATCTTACATTAACAGGCAGTGCAATGCTCGCACTGTTCTTATTCTTCGCATACGAAAAGGTATTTACAAATAAATTAACTAAAAATGAGGTGTCAAATGAAAAAAACTAAAATAACAATCGCTTTATTAGCAATATTCGCTTTTTCTTCTGCAAATGCTGCGTATGTTGTAAAAGTGGCAATGGACAAAAACGCCATTGATTTCAAGCAATATTATGACAATGTTGGAGTAAATCCGGGCGACAATAAAAACAATTCTTCTGATCCTGCTTGCACTGTTTCACAAGCAGATTTAGACGTTTTTGGCGGTGAGTTAATCAGGGTTTTTGATGAGGAAGGTGGTTTATCTTGCGTGGTTGATTATGCAGTGCCTGCCGCTACTTTTTCCCCTGATTGCGTAGGAAACGAACAAGCAACAGCACAAGGCTTGGCATTTACTAATGCAATGATTGCAAAAGGCGTTAAAGGGTTTTCTTCATTCGCATATTTTGGCGAATGTAGTTAAAGAAAAGGAGGTAAATTAGTGAAAACAGGAAAACGCCAAAAGGCGTTTTTTTATTGCGGTTTTAGTTTCATTCTTCTTTTGTGTTTCGCTTTCTCGGCTTCGCGTTCTTCTTGATGTGCCTCGTTTTCTGCATTGTTCTTTTGAGTTTCTGCGATGTTTTTCGCGGCTTGAACGTCTGCACCTTTTTCAATCAATGAAGCGTATTTTGATGACATTCCCGCTTCTCTAATTTTGGCAGACAATGCGGCTTCTCCTGCCTCTTTCAATTGCGACATAGACACGGGGGCACCATCAATTTTATATTTTCCTGATTTATCTCCCGCTTGTTCTTGTTGCTTGTTTTTGTCTTTGTTTTGTTCCAATTCCTTGGTTTTTTGTTCCTCGGCTTTTTGGTCTTTTACACCGCTGCCAGTGGTGCCATTATCCGAAGCCTCTGGACTTACATTTATTTTACTGTCTTTTGATAAACCATCTTTTGACAAGCCATCTTTTGCAAATTCTATTTTTTCCTTAATTTCGTTTTTCTGTATTTCATCTTTTGCTTTTGTGTATTTATCTTTCGCTTGATTTTTTATTCTTTCAAGTTCTGCTTTATCGCTTGCACTTGGTGAATAACCTTTGAGAGAAAAACCTTTTTTATCAAGCCCCATTTTGTGAAATTCAAGCCAAGTTTTACGCTTGAAATCGTGCGAGCCATTGACGGCAAGTTCTTTATCTTTTGGGTTTTTTGTCGTTTCTTCTAATCGCTGCAATCCTGCTTTAATGGCCGTTGGTGATGAATTGTAAAAAGTAGCAACGCCATTTTTATAATTGAATGCTTCCCTATTCGATCCATTCCACTTGTATGACTGGCCGTCCGTAGTAGAAAAACTAAGATCAAGAACGCGGTTTTTCTTCTGTTTCTTGTCGTAGTCCTGGGCGGACTGGAATTGAGGCCCGCTAAGGCTTCCGTATTCGCGTTTTAAAGGGGTTTTCTTGCCGAGACGTGCAAGGGTGGTCGAGAACTCTGGATCATCGCCAAAATGGCCTTTTAAGTGCTTATAGGACGCTCCCACGTCCGAAGCCTTGAAGCCAATCCCGTCTTTTTCAAGCGTGTATGCGTTGTTTCCGTTGTGAATAATGGAAAAGCCGCGAGCGTCCATAATTTCGAGAAAATCACTTGAAGACATAGCGTTATCAATTGCTGATTTCACTTCATCTTTAAATTTTGATTTTTCCGATTTAAGTCCTTTTTGTTCGTGCCTGTATTCGTTAGACGGCTGCGGATTGGTTGGGGTTAATGGGTTTAGGAATTTTCTATTTTTAACAATAGTCAAATCATTTTCGATTTCTGCTTCATAACATAATTTTTCAAAAAGTGCATAATCATCTTTTTGATTGTAAATCTCGCCTTTATTGTTTCTTTTGTTCCATACGAGGTGGACGTGCATTTCGTCTGTGTCTGTATGGACTGCCCATCTGTGTTTTCTATTTTCTAAATCGAGGGCTTTATTCCATACACTTAAAGCAAGTTCTGCCGCCTTTTCTGGCGTCAAATCATCATCTTTATGAAATGAAATCATTTCGTGTATGGCTTTGCTTTCCTGCTTTCTTCCTGATTTATTTTCAAATTTATTATTGACTTGCTCAAATTTCTTAACCGCCAACGCTGAATATTCTTCAATGCTTGTGTTGTCAAATTTGGCTTCACTGCCGCCAACCAACGCGGCTTTTTTTGATATGTAATTGCAGCCGTTCCCGATTGATCCGACTGTTTTGTATGTGCTTAATTTCTTTCTAATCATTTTGAACCTCTCTTTTTAATGATCGTCTTTTTGGTTCTTGTAGCGATCAAATCTGAGAGCGTTTCAAAACGCTTAGATACTTGCTCTAATGCGTCAATATCTTGCTTTGTGAATGCTGATCCAGCGTTCACCTTCCTAGCCATCTGGTTGATATTGTTTCCAATCGAGTAAAGCATTTTCTCGATTTTATCGAGTGCGACGAGTAAATCGGGGTTTGTTATTTCTGCTATCTGTGAAAAACCATCATCAATGATTTTTTTGATTAAGTCGGTTTTTGTGATTTCTAATTGTTGAGATAAAGCGTTTAACTTATTTATGTGTTCTTCGCTTGCTCTTATTGTAATGCGTGCATTTCTCATATTTTCCTTTTGTTGGTTAATTTGGTAAGCAAATGCCTTTTGCTTTTTGCTCTTTAATTTTCAAACGAAGTGTAGAAAATCAAGCGGAAATGGAGTGGAAAAGACCGAAGGTTTTTCTACGCCAGACTAATTAACGTCAGTTAATTGGTCTGACATTTCCATTGCTTGCCTATTAAAACAAGACTTCATATAAAATAATTTATCATATATTTTAATGCTTTCAAGTGTCAGACAAATTGTCAGCCATTAAAAAGTGTCAGACATATTAAAAAACGTCAGACAATAAAAAAGGCCATCAATCAATGACAGCCTTTCTAATATCGTTTGAATGTTAGATTTTTACGCGGTGCTTTTTTGTGCGTTTGATTGCAAGACTTATTCTATAACCTCGCGGGCTTTTAGATATTCAATCAATTTTTCCGCATCTGTCGCTATCTCTCTTGGAATGCTTGGGCCTTCGATTGATTGCAAGATTTGGTTTATATCTGCCGGGGTTTGTTCCTCGGTGGTGGCAATAAAGCCCGCCGCTGTAATCACTCGCATAACGCCATTTTTAAAGCGGACGGTGTAAAATTGGTTTTCCGTATCAAGTGAAATATTTTTGATAATTTCGTGGAAAAGCAAATTTATTTTTGATCTTGTTCCATAGTCCGCATTTTCTTTTAATTCTTCAATTGCATTATCAACATTAGAATTATAGATATTTAATTGGGCGATTTCGCTTGCAATTGCTCTTTGATCTTCTTCAAGTTCTTTTATAGAAATTTCCGCGTCTTTTGCTTGCGAAATCATAAACGATGGCAAGTCGCCGTCATTTTCTAAAAACTGGCGTTGAAAATTTTCGATCAATTTCTTTTTCTTGTTTATTTCTGTTTCTTTTGAACGCTGCTTTTTAATGAGCGTTTCAAGCGGATTATTTTCGTTCAAAATATCCGCAAGGTTTATCTCTTGAATGGCTTTTAAAAGTGCCGTTTCAAAGTCGTCATATCTAACACGCTTGGTTGTGCATTCTTTTGTAAATTTTGCACGTTTACAAACAAGATAATAAATTGACTTTTGAACCTTATTCCTTTTGTCAATGCCTGGGTTGAGTAGATGAACGGGGCCGCCACAATCGACACATTTCAAAAGGCCAGTAAAAAGGTTGGTAAATAATTTACCTTTGCGGCCTTTCCGCGTGCCATTTCCTTCGCGTATGCGTTCGCATTGCTCGAAAAGATCACGGGTGATAACGGGCGGAAAATAATCGTTGATTGGCTCGCCTGCTGCAATCAAATCACGTTTGCCGGTGCCTTGTTTTTTAGGTTGGTAAAGTCCAAAAGTAGCCGGGTTTTTTAGTATTTTTGTGATTATCGAAGGTTCCCAGTATTCGGCACCTTTGAAGGTTGGAATATTTCTTTCATTCAAAATATTTTTGATTTTTAACGCACCATTTCCGCTTGAATAAAGATTAAAAATCAACCGGACGGCCTCGGCTTTTTCTTCGTTCAAAACGTATTTTCTACGCTTGATATTTTTCTTTTTTTCTTCATCAAAAATATAAAATATTTCTGTATCAAGCCAAGCCGGGGCTTGTGCCGTCATCGCTATTTTATGGGTTGCGGCAAGGTTTCTTTTTTCTTGCCAATTGCTTAAACCTTTATCGCTTTTATTTTTACTCTCTTTGTTTGCACGGGAAGCATCAATTGACAAGTTGATAATTGTAAAAACGTCGTTTACGTCTTCAATTATTCTTTGTTCATTTCCGCTAATAATTGCTAATTTCAAGCCTTTTGAAATTATTTGATTGACTTTTAAAATCGCGTCTACCGGGCCGCGACGGGTCAAACGGTCGATATTTTCAAGGGCGAAAACGTCGCCCGGCTCGTATTTTCCGGCGTTTAAGTTCTCGAAAAATTTGGCCAATTCTTTCTGTTGTGCATCGTCCGAAAATGAAGATCGGCCTATATCTTCAAGGGTGTTTTCTTCTTCGACGGATAGGCCATTTTTTGCAGCAAATTCGGCGATCAATTTGCGTTGCCGTTCGAGCGAAAAGCCGCGAAGCTGCTCGCTTGTAGACATACGCAAGTAGGAAATTAGACGTGCCATTTTCAAGCCCCTGCAAGGTCGAATCTTACAGGTATTATAGACCGGACTTGATCAAGTCCGCGCATCCCTGGGTCGACGCCATCAGCGGCCCCGATGCCCTGGCGGCAATGCAACGCAACAACCCAGGCAGCCTCGACCAGCCCCGCTCCCCCGAACGTTTGTGCGCCGGGCAGACACTGCTGTGCAAAGCGCTGGGCCTGAAAGTACCGGACTGGGATGCGCGTCGCTTCGACCCGCAGCAGCTGTTCGTCGAGGATGTCGGCGAACGGCCGCACGCGATCATCCAGTGCGCGCGCCTGGGCATTCCCAAGGGCCGCGACGAGCACCTGCCCTACCGTTTCGTTGATGCCACCTACGCACGTCATTGCACACGCAACCCTTTGCGCCGTGGACAGGTCGAAGGGCGTGATTATCGATTGTTGAGTGCTGCGGGAGCAGAACGATGAGTGTCTGGCTGGACAACCTGACCACCTGGCTGAGTGGCAACCCGCAGTGGCTGGGTCTGGCGATCTTCCTTATCGCCCTGCTCGAGTGCCTGGCACTGGTCGGCATTGTGCTGCCCGGCGTGGTGCTGCTGTTCAGCGTCGCGCTGCTGGCCGGCAGCGGCGTACTGACGCTGTGGCAGACGCTGCTGCTGGCCTACAGCGGTGCGCTGTGTGGCGACATGATTTCCTATTCGCTGGGCAGACGCTTCAAGCACAACATAGGCCGCCTGCCGGTGCTGCGTCACCACCCGCAGTGGATCCTGCGCGCCGAACTCTATTTCCGCCATTACGGCGTGGCCAGCCTGCTGGTCGGTCGCTTCATCGGCCCGCTGCGCCCCATGCTGCCACTGGTAGCCGGCATGCTGAGCATGCCGCTGCTGCGCTTCGTTCTGGTCAGTCTGGTGGCAGCTGCCGGCTGGGCGGTGGCTTACCTGCTACCGGGCTGGGCGACCGGTGCGGCCCTGCGCCTACCCATGGCAGAAGGTTTCTGGACAGAAGCGGCGGTGCTGCTGGCAGGTATTGGCGTGATTCTGCTGCTGACTATCCAGGCCAGCCTGGCGGAAAAACCGCGCGCCAGCCTGCTCGGTGGCGGTCTCAGTCTGTTGCTGCTATTGGCCATCGTCATTGGCTGGCCGCATCTCGACGCACTGGATCAGGGCCTGATGGCCCTGGTCCAGGAACAGCGCCAGACGCACCTGGATCGCTGGATCGGCACCATCACTCGACTGGGCGACTTCCATATCCAGCTGGTAGCCGCAGCGGTGCTGTGCATCCTGCTGCTGCTGGCACGCCGCTGGCGTCACCTGCTGTTCGCCGGCTCGACCCTGCTGGTCACGGCGCTGGGCAACACCACGCTCAAGCATGGTTTTGCCCGGGCGCGCCCCGACGTGCTGAGCGAGCCACTGACCACCTTCAGCTTTCCCAGTGGGCATAGCTCGGCAGCCTTTGCCTTCTTTCTGGTGCTGGGTGTGCTGGCCGGCCGCGGTCAATCGGCACGCCTGCGCCTGGCCTGGCTGGTGGTGGCGAGCCTGCCGGCCTTGGCGATCGCTCTGTCGCGGGTCTACCTGGGCGTGCACTGGCCCAGCGACATCATCGCCGGCGCCCTGCTGGCCTCGGCCGTCTGCGGCCTGAGCCTGGCGCTGTGTCAGCGCCAGGAAACGCTGCCGGCACTACCGGCTCGCCTGTGGTGGATCGTCCTGCCCGCCTGCCTCGCGGTCCTGGGCGCCATGGCGACCTGGCAGCTGTCCACTGCACTGCTGCGCTATGCGTATTGACACACCGCCTCAGACATCGCCCTGGAGCATTTCCAGCATGACGTGCAGTTGCTCCAGCCGCAGAGCGGGGTCATCGAGTTGAAGTAGCTGCAGTTTCTGCGCAGGCTCCAGTGGCAACAGATAGGCCAGCTGATTGGCCAGTTGCTGCTGACCGGCGACCACGCCTTCCATGGCCAGCCCCGCCACCAGCGGATGCTCGGCCAGGGCAGCGTGCAGGGCAGCCAGATCGGCGTGCTCGGCCTGCAGTGGGCTGTCTGGCTGCTCCTCAAGCCACTGCACCTCGGCGACGGTCAGTTGGTCAGGCAGAACCTGGGCGTGCTCGACACGAAAACGCCGCCCACCTTCCACGCGAATACCCAGCAAGCCGTTGGTACGCTGCTGAAAGTCGCGCACCAGGGCCTCGCAGCCAATCGCGGCAAAACTACTGGCAGCTTCGCCCACTTCAGCGCCCTCGACGATGCACACCACACCGAAACCACTGCCCTGCTTCATGCAGCGACTGATCATGTCCAGGTAGCGCGCCTCGAATATCTGCAGGTCGAGCACGCAGCCGGGAAACAGTACGGTGTTGAGCGGGAACAGCGGTAGCTTCATGGTTTACGGCCTGTTATCTACGCAAGGCTGCCGGAACATCAGGGATGGTCAGGCAGGCTCTCACAGGAGCATGACAATCGCCAGAGGCAACAGCACGGCGGTGATCACCCCCATCAGACTCATCGCCAATGCCGCGAAGGCACCGCACTCATCGCTCTCCTGCAGTGCTCGCGCCGTACCCACGGCATGCGCAGTGATGCCCAGCGCCATACCCTGCGCCGCCGGATGATGAACCCTGCACAGACGCAGAATGGACGGCCCGACGATGGCACCGATAACCCCGGTGATCATCACGAACACCGCCGCCAGCGCCGCGATACCGCCGATCTGATCAGCCACCAGCATGGCGATAGGCGAGGTCACCGACTTGGGCGCCATGCTCATCAGCATCACTCGCTCAGCACCGAACAACCAGGCCAGCCCTGCCCCAAGAACGGTGGCGAAGGTGCCGGCAACCAGCAAGGTCAGAATGATCGGCCAGAACAGCTGACGAATCCGCCGCAGGTTGAGATACAGCGGCACCGCCAAGGCCACGGTGGCCGGGCCGAGCAGCAGGGTCAGCGCCGCGACGCTGCTCCGGTATTCGGCGAAACTCAGACCGCACAGCAGCAGGATGCCGATAACCGTGAGCATAGATACCAGCACCGGCTGCAGGAATACCCAGCGAGTACGCTCATAGGCGGCCATGGCCAGCTGGTAGGCGCCCAGGGTGATGCCGATGCCGAACAGTGGGTGATGGGTCAGCGCCTGCCAGGCGCCCTGCCAATCGGGACTCATACGTCCTCCCGGCGCTGCTGGCGCTCGATCAGTTTCTGCATCAGCCAGCCGGCGAAGGCCAGCGATACCAGCAGCGACAGCACCAGCGCGCCGACCACGGCCCAGAAATCCGCGGCGATATCGCTGGCATAGGCCATCACACCCACGGCGGGCGGCACCAGAATCAGCGGCAGGTATTTGAGCAGGCTGCTGGACGCAACGCTCAGCGGCTCGCCCACCTCGCCGCGCAGCATGAGAAAAACGAACAACAGCAGCATGCCGATGATCGGCCCTGGCAACATCGGTAACAGCAGGACGTTGAGAACGGTACCCAGCAACTGGCACAACACCAGCCAGGAAAGGCCGCGAAGCAGCATGTTTGAGGTCTCCAGAAGACGAGCGATGGCCGTATTTCCGCTCGCGAGTAGGCCGTTGAAAAACGTAGGCGAGGCAGTCAGTGCAACACCGATGGCGGCCCCGCAAAAACAGGCAAAAAAGCGGAGTTTACGAGCTGTAAATGAGAATGTTGAGCCTGTTTTTAACGCAGCAATGACAACACAGGTAGTTTTTCAGCGGCCTACCAGAGGGGATTCCGGGCATCTATTGAGGCATGTCGGCCATTATAGGCGCGCTGGCCTCTGTATTGCTTCGTCAGGCTGGCCTATGCCGCGTCATTCATTACGCCAAGGCAGGCTTGACCCGCTGCCGGACCCGTGATGATCTAGGCCGCAACGGTTCACGCACACAAGAAAAACACCCGCGTCCTCAAGGAGGAACTATGCCGTTCGTACCCGTAGCAGAGCTCAAGGACTATGTTGGCAAGGAACTCGGCAAGTCCGAGTGGCTGACCATCGACCAGCAGCGCATCAATCAGTTCGCCGAGTGCACCGGCGACCACCAGTTCATCCACGTCGACCCGGAAAAAGCCAAGCTGACCCCCTTCGGCACCACCATCGCCCACGGTTTCCTGTCGTTATCGCTGGTGCCGATGCTGATGGAAAAGATCATGATCATGCCGCAGGGCCTGAAGATGGCGGTGAACTACGGTCTCGACAGCGTGCGTTTCATCCAGCCGGTCAAGGTCGACTCCAAGGTGCGCCTGGTGGTGACGCTGACCGACGCTACCGAGAAGAACCCCGGCCAGTGGCTGCTCAAGGCCCGCGCCGTACTGGAGATCGAAGGCCAGGAGAAGCCGGCCTATATTGCCGAACCCTTGACCCTCTGCTTCGTCTGACCCCTGCCTGTTCCCGCTTCCGGCGTCAGCTGCCGGAACGGGAGCGTTCTCACATCAGCAAAGCGTGCGACTCGGCAACGCAAGCGTCCAGGCTTGCGGCATACTGCGGACAAAGCACCGACCTGGACGTCCCTCATGAATCCCCTTGCCCTGCGCTTGCTGCCTCTTTGCCTGTCTCTGCTGCTCGCCGGTTGCGACGAAGCACGCCCGCTGCTGCCGGCCAATGCCACCCTGCCGGATGGTGGCCAGTATCGCGGCGAGATAGTCGACGGTCTGTTGCAAGGGCCGGGACGCCTGGACTACCGCAACGGCAGCTGGTTCGTCGGCCAATTCAAGGACGGCATGCTCGAAGGCAGCGGTGAATGGCAAGGCCCGGGTGGTGAGCACTATCTGGGCGAGTTCCACGAAGGCATGTTCCATGGCCAGGGCACCCTGACCTACAGCGATGGCAGCCGCTACCAGGGCGGTTTCGAACGCAATCGCTTCAGCGGCGTCGGCCTGCTGGAACAGGGCGGCCAGCGCTACCAGGGTGAATTTCTCAACGACCGCTTCCATGGCCTGGGCAAACTGGAGATGGCCGACGGCAGCAGCTTCCAGGGCCAGTTCGTCAACGGTCAGCCAGAGGGCCAGGGCGTGCGCAGCGACGCCTACGGCAACCAGTACAGCGGCGTGTTCGCCCAAGGGCTGCTCAGCGGCCAGGGCAGTTATCAGAATGCCGATGGCGACAACTACAGCGGCGGCTTCCAGAATGACGAATTCCACGGCAAGGGCCGCTACCAGAGCGCCAGCGGCGAAACCTGGGCCGGGGAGTTCATCGAGGGCGTGATGCAGGGCCCCGGTGAATATACCGACGGCGCCGGCACCCGCTACCTTGGCGAGTTCGCCGACTGGCAGTATGAAGGTGAAGGCCTGCTCACGCTGAGCGATGGCAGCGCCTACCGGGGCCGCTTCTCGGCTGGCGAGTACAGCGGTACAGGCACCCTGACCCTGGCCGATGGCAGTCGCCAGTCCGGCACCTGGCAACGCGGCCGCCTGGTACGTGACGATCAGGGCCAGGTGCTGCCCGATAGCCTCGAGCTGGGCCTGCTGCAACAAGGGCATCTGCTCGATGAAGCCATCGCCGCGATTCCAGCCTCGACACCGGCGCGCGAGCTGTATGCGCTAACCCTGGCCGGCGACGGCAAGCAAAGCGTATTCATGCGCGAAGCCGACTACGTCAGCCGGCTGATGCGCGAGCGCTTTGGCGCCCATGGCAGCATCAGCCTGATCAACCACCGCGACCATCTCGCCGACCGCCCACTGGCCACCCGCGAGAATCTCACCCGCGTGGTGCAGGCGCTGGCCGCACGCAGTGGCGAAGAAGACCTGATCTTCATCTATCTGACCAGCCACGGCTCGCGCCGTCACGAGCTCAATCTCGACCAGCCGCGCCTGCAACTGGCCGACCTGCCCGCCAGCGAGCTGGCTGCCCTGCTCGCTCCACTCAAGCAGCGCAACAAGGTGGTGGTGATCTCCGCCTGCTATTCCGGCGGTTTCATCCCGCCGCTGAAAGACGAAAAGACCCTGGTGATGACCGCCGCACGTGCCGACCGGGTGTCCTTCGGCTGCAGTGAAGAGAACGACTTCACCTACTTCGGCCGCGCCCTGTTCGCCGAGGCGCTGGGCGAAACCGACAACCTCGAGCGGGCCTTCGAGCTGGCCAAGGAACGCGTCGCCGAGCGAGAGCAGAGCGACGGCTTCGAACCTTCCGAACCGCAGATCTGGGCGCCACGCGGCGTACTCCAGCACTGGCGCAACCTGCGCCAGAGCCAGGCCGAGCGTGCGCTCAGTGCCGTGGCCAGTGGTCCGGCAAAGGACTAAGCTGAACTGTAACGGACAAGAGACAACCGCATGTACCTGACCCCGCAGCACATCCTTATCGCCGGCGCCACCGGACTCACCGGTGAACACCTGCTCGACCGCCTGCTCAGCGAGCCGACGGTCGCCCGCGTGCTGGCGCCTACGCGCCGCCCATTGGCCGCGCACCCGCACCTGGAAAACCCGGTGGGCGACCTGCAAGCGCTGCTGCCGCAGCTGTCCGGCCAGGTCGATACCGCTTTCTGCTGCCTGGGCAGCACCATCAAGCAGGCCGGCTCGCAGGAAGCCTTCCGTGCCGTCGATCATGACCTGGTACTGGCCTTCGCTCGGCGCGCTCGCGAGCTGGGCGCACGGCATCTGGTGGTGATCAGCGCCCTCGGTGCCAACCCCGGATCAAAGGTGTTCTACAACCGCGTCAAAGGCGAGACCGAAGAGGCGCTGAAGGCCATGGACTGGCCGCAACTGACCATCGCTCGCCCGTCGCTGCTGCTCGGCGCGCGGCACGAATTTCGTCTCGGCGAGCGCCTCGCAGCCCCGTTGCTGCGCTGGCTACCGGGCAAGTATCGCGGCATCGACGCCTGCGCCCTGGCCCGTGCCCTGTGGCGCCTGGCCCTGGAAGAGGAAGACGGCGTACGCGTGATAGAGTCTTCCGACCTGCGCCGGCTTGGGCGCTGATACCGTGGATGAAACGATGAAACCCACAAGCCTGATCGAGGCCCTGCAAGACGCCGACATGCTCGAGATCGACGGTCTGTATGCCTGGCAGTTCGACCTCGACACCGAATTGCTGGCGCAGATCAGCGCCGGCACGGCTGGCAGTGACAGCGCCGCCAAACCCCTGTTGCAAGTACATTGCATAGACGGCCGTGAACGCCGCCTGTGGAAGTTTTCCCTGGCTTCGGTGCAGGCCGCGCGTTACAGCGAAGCGGACGACAGCTGGCTGATCGAGGGCAGCGAAGTCAGCCACAGCCTCAAGTGCTTCGCTGCCTATCGCGGTGACAACGATGACGGCGACGACGAGCAAGACGAAGCCTGAACCATGAGCCTCTATGACCGCCACGTGCTGCCGTATCTGATCGATTTCGCCTGCGGCATGGGCGCGGTCATGAAAGCCCGCTCACAGATCGTGCCGCTGGCCAGGGGGCGAGTACTGGAGATCGGCATCGGCAGTGGCCTCAACCTGAGCTTCTACGATCCGCAGCGGGTCGAGGTGATCGTTGGCGTCGACCCGTCCGCCGACATGCAGCGCCTGGCCCGTGAACGCGCCGCGCGCTGCCAGGTGCCGGTGGAAATGATCGCCCTGGAGCTGGGGCAGATTCAGGCTGAGGACGCCAGCTTCGACGACATCGTCTGCACCTTCACCCTGTGCACCATCCCCGATGCGCTGGCCGCACTCAGGGAAATGCGCCGGGTGCTGAAAGCCGGTGGTCGTCTGTTGTTCTGCGAACATGGCCTGGCGCCGGATCTGCCTGTGGTGCGCTGGCAGAAACGCCTGACGCCGCTGTGGAAACCGCTGGCCGGCGGCTGCCATCTGGATCGCGACATACCCGCGCTGATCGAGGCCGGGGGCTTTCATATCCGCCAGCTGGATACCGGCTACCTGAAAGGCCCCAGACCCATGACCCACGTCTATCGCGGCTGGGCCGACTGAGCACCGCACTGGGCTCGCATACTCGGTATAGGCGGCCATACTGCAGAACAGGCTGCTGGAACTCTGCCCATGGAAGTCGACCCGCGCATGAAGCCCCTCTTTTCACCCCGCCTCGTTAACCTGCTGCTGTGTCTGTGCCTGCTGGGCTGCGCCTGGAGCACCGCCGCAGAGGCACGCATGGTCAGGGTCGGCGTGTACGCCAACGAGCCAAAGATCTTTGCCGATGCCAACGCACAGCCATCGGGCATTCTCGGTGAACTGCTGCAGGCCATTGCCAATGAGGAACGCTGGCAGCTGCAGACAGTGCCCTGCGCCTGGCAGCAATGCCTGCAACTGCTGCAGGACGGCGAGATCGATCTGCTGCCAGACGTCGCCTTCAGCGAGGAGCGGGCACAACTGATGGACTTCCACCAGGTGCCTTCGCTATTCAGCTGGTCACAGCTGTACAGCCACGAAGAGCTGCGCCTGCGGAGCGTGCTCGACCTGCGCGGCCTGCGTATCGCAGCGTTGGAGGGGTCGATTCAGTTCAAGTATCTGCAGAGCCTGCTCGACAGCTTTGGCCTGCAGGCACAGATGATTCCGCTCAGCGACCTGAGCCAGGGCTTTGCCATGGTGCTTGCCGAGCAGGCCGATGCAGTAGTGGCCAATCATCTGTTCGGTGACTATCACGCCGCCAGCTACCGCCTGAGCGCAACACCGATCATGTTCCAGCCTGCACAGCTGTTCTACGCCACGCGCAAAGGTACCAACGGCGAGCTGCTCAGTGCCATCGACCAGCACCTGCAAAATTGGCAATCAGCGCCTGGCTCTATCTACTTTCAGGTGCTGCAGCGCTGGAGCGGAGCGCCTCAGCAGCGCAGCGTGCCCGTCCTGTTCTGGTGGGGCTTGGCGCTGCTCGCCGCACTGCTGGCGCTGGCCATTGGCGGCAGCCTGCTGTTACGCCGCCAGGTCGCGGACAAGACCCGACACCTCAAGACCAGCGAAGCGCGCCTCAATACCATCCTCGACAGCGTCGAGGCGCATATCTACATCAAGGACCCGCAACTGCGTTATCAGTACGTCAATCGCAAGGTTTGCGAGCTGTTCGGACGCAGCGCCGAACAGGTCATCGGTCATAGCGATGCCGACTTCTTCGACAGTGACACGGCACAAGCACTGGGCATCAACGACCGACGCGTACTGGCTGGCGAGCGCATCGAGAGCGAGGAAACCAACCGTGATCGCTACGGCCGTAACGAGCGCACCTACTTTTCGGTGAAGCTGCCGCTGCGTGCCGCCGATGGCAGCATCTACGCCCTGTGCGGCATTTCCACCGACATCACCGAGCACAAGAAGAACCTCGAACAGATCCATCAACTCGCCTATTACGACGCGCTCACCGGTCTGCCCAATCGCCGCCTGCTGCTCGAACACCTGCAGTTCGCCCTGGCCCGCAGCGCACGCAGTCGACGTGAGGGCGCGCTGCTGTTCATCGATCTGGACAATTTCAAGCAGCTCAATGACACCCTCGGCCACGACATGGGCGATCTGCTGCTGCAACAGGTCAGCGAGCGCCTGCTCAATCAGGTGCGCCTCGAAGACAGCCTGTCGCGCCTCGGCGGCGATGAGTTCGTATTGATACTGGAGAACCTCGAGCCTGAGCCTCAGGCTGCCATCGCCACCATCGAGCATGTCGCGGAAAAGCTGCTGCGCGCTCTGGCTACCCCGTTCGAGCTGCCCGGCTATAGCCACAGCGGCAGCGCCAGCATCGGTGTAGCGCTGTTCTCGCAACCGCACGACAAGCCCGAGGAACTGCTCAAGCACGCCGACCTGGCCATGTATGAAGCCAAGGCAGCCGGGCGCAATACCCTGTGTTTCTTCGACCCGCGCATGCAGCAGGCGCTGGCCGCCCGCGCCACATTGGAGCACGAGCTGCGCCGCGCCCTGAGCGAGGGTCAGTTGCTTCTGCACTACCAGCCGCAGGTGGATGACCGGGGTGAGCTGTTCGGCGCCGAGGCGCTGGTGCGCTGGCAGCACCCGCAGCGCGGTCTGGTGCCGCCTGGCGAGTTCATTCCGCTGGCGGAAAGTACCGGGCTGATCCTGCCCATGGGCCGCTGGATCCTGCACACGGCCTGTCAGCAACTCGCCTCATGGGCCAATGACCCGCAGCGCGCCGAGCTGACCGTGGCGATCAACGTCAGCGCCCGCCAATTTCATCATCCGGACTTCGTCACCGACGTGCTCAGCGCGCTGCAGAAGACCGGAGCCAACCCGCACAAGCTGGAGCTGGAGCTGACCGAGAGCCAGCTGGTGCAGGACATCGAAGCGCTGATCAACAAGATGGGCCAGCTCAGAGCCCGCGGCGTGCGTTTCTCGCTGGACGACTTCGGCACCGGCTACTCATCGCTCAGCTACCTGAAACGCCTGCCACTCGACCAGTTGAAGATCGACCGCAGCTTCGTTCGCGACCTGCTCGACAATGCCAGCGATACCGCCATCGTGCGGACCATTCTCGCTCTGGGGCAGGCGCTGGAGTTGCGCGTCATCGCCGAAGGCGTAGAGAGCCAGGCACAGCGCGATGCTCTGCTACGCCTGGGCTGTCACCACTTCCAGGGCTACCTGTATGGCGTCCCGCAGCCGGCCGAACAGATCGGCGTCTACGGTCGAGCCACCCTCGACCTGCAGCAGGGCTCAGCCTGAAGACTCAGGCGCGCGCAGGCTCACGCAACGCCAGGCTGTCCACCAGACCGGCGGCGATGGCCATACCCACCAGCTCGGCCAGCGTCTCGGCCTGCATGCGCTTCATCACCCGTGAGCGATAGAGGTCGACGGTTTTCACGCTGATATCCAGCTGCTCGGCGACTTCACGGTTGGTATAGCCGCGCACCAATGGCAACAGCACGTCACGCTCACGTGGGGTGAGTTGATCGAGCCGCGCCTGTACCTCGGCCAGACGCGGATCGCGCCTGGTTACAGGCTTACGGCGCTCCAGCGCCTGCTGCACGCTGTCGAGCAGCAGTTGCTCGTTGTAGGGCTTCTCGATGAAATCCACCGCGCCGGCCTTGAAAGCGCACCACGATGGGCACGTCGGCGTGACCGCTGACGAAAATAATCGGCAGGTCGATACCGCGCACGCGCATCTCCTCCTGCACGTTCAGGCCCCCCATGCCCGGCATGCGCACATCGAGCAGCACGCAGGCATTGGCCGCCGGGTCGCAGGCCTCGAGAAAGGCACGACCGCTGGTAAACGGCACACCCTTGAGGCCTACCGACTCCAGCAGCCAGAGGGTCGAGTCGAGCATGCCCTGGTCGTCATCGACCACATAAACCAGTTGTTGCATCCCTGTGCTGCTCCTCTTGTTGTTATCAGTGACTTGGCCGCTCGTAGGGCGGACTCAGGAGCGCCAGCGAACAGTCCGCCGATTCGCGTCGCGCCACGAGTCCTGATCGCCGGCAAGCCGGCTCCTACAGATCAACCTAATCCTCTCTGCCCAACGGCAAACGACACTCCAGGCACAACCCGCCGCCCTCGGCCGGCAATGCGTCCAGCGACCCACCAAAACCTTCGACGATGCTGCGGCTCATGGACAGGCCAAGCCCCAGGCCGTCCGCCTTGCTGGTGTAGAACGGCGTGAACAGCTTACCCAGTTGCTCCTCGCTGACACCCGGCCCCTGGTCGATCACCCGGATCATCAGGCTGCCTTCGCGCTCCTGCGCTTGCAGACGAATCTGCGATGCGCTGCCCGGATGCTGATCGCGGTTGGCCTCGATGGCGTTGCGCAACAAGTTCAGCAGCACCTGTTCGAGCAGTACGCGGTCGGCGAATACCGGCGGCAGATTGTCCGGCAAGGCGTCGCTGACCGCTACCTGTGCCGCGCCCGCCTCCCAGTTGCACAGACGCACGGCCTCGCGCGCCACCTCGGCCAGATTGAGCGCCTGCATGCGCCGCTGGCCCTTGCGCAGGAAGGCGCGCAGGCGCTTGATCACTGCCGAGGCGTGGTTGGCGTGTTCGGTGATGCGCGCCAGGCCTTGAGCCACCTTGTCGACAGCGGCAGGATCGCCGCCGACGCCCTGCAGGTAGCGCTGGCTGGCGCTGGCGTAGTTGACCACCGCCGCCAGCGGCTGGTTGATCTCGTGGGCGATGCCCGAGGCCAGCTCACCCAGGGTGATCAGCCGCGTGGTGTGCGCCAGCTCGTCTTCCAGGCGGCGCTTGTTCTCCTCGGCCTGGATGCGCGCGGTGATGTCGCGCGACACGCTGACCACCTCCACCACCGCGCCGGTGTAGGTCTCGCGAATGGCGCGGCTGGCGGTCTCGAACCACAGGTAGTGGCCGTCGCGGTGGCGGATGCGGTAGGTCATGGTGTGATAACCGTCCTGCTCCAGCGCCTCGCGCGCCTGCTTGGCCTGCTGCAGTTGGTCCTGCGGATGCAGCAGGCCGTCGACCGCCATGCCGCGCAGTTCTTCCGGCCAGTAGCCGAGCAGCGTCCAGCAGGCCGGCGAGGCGTCGAGAAACACGCCGCCCGGCGTATGCCGGGAAATCAGGTCGGTGGTGTTCTCGGTGATCAGCCGGTACAGCCGCCGCGCCCGCGCGGCCTCACGCTGTTCGCGGATCTCGCGGGTGGCCTCGCGGCAGCGCGCCAGCACCCGCCGCTCGGCGACATCGGGGACGAAACTCCAGATCAGGATACGCTCGCCGTCCTGCGCCTCCACCGCCTCGATGGCCCTGCATTGCTCCAGGCAAGCGCGCACCAGCGGCAGATGGTTGACCGGCAACAGCTCACCGACCTGGGCCAGCGCGCGCTCGCCGAGCAGCGCCTGCAGCGACGCGTTGCTTTCCAGCAGGCGCGCCTCGGCGTCGAGCAGCAGCGCCGGTTGCGGATCGGCCGACAGCAGCGGCGCACTGCGCGCCAGCCCCGAGGCCAGTTCGACCATCTGCACCAGCAGTTCACGCAGCCAGGGCAGCCATTCCAGCCCGGCCGCCTCGTCGACCTGCAACAGCAGCACGCCGGGCTGGCCGGGCTGCAGCTGCAGGGCCAGCGCCTGGCCATGATGCAGCGCGGCGCGGCGCAGACGCCCGGCCAGCCAGCAGGGCAGCCGGCGCAGGGCGTCGAAGGTCAGGCTCGATTGTTCGCCAAGCGCGGCGAACAGCGCCTCGTCGCTGGCCTCCAGCGGGTCGCCCATGCCCGGCGGCAGGCGCGGCCCCCCGTCCACCTGAGCGTAGGTGCGACTGGCCGGCTGCCAGGCCAGGTACCAGGCCTGGCGCACCTGCGGGCAGCCCAGCAGGGCCTGGCGCAGCGCCTCGGCCCGCTCGCCCAGCGGCGGCGCCTCGCGCTGGATGCGCAGCCAGGACTGCAGGGGAACGGCGGAGAGATGAGCGTCAGTCTTCATATAGTAATTATTCTATAAAACCTTGGTACAACTTCCATATTTACTAGTAATGACCTATAAATCATCGCCAGCAAGCTTCGGTAATGCCTGCATCATTACCGGAATAACCAGAGCTAACAATCAGCCAAAGGTGTATCCGCCATGTCGATCTACGAGCAGGGCCTCGGCCGCGCCGCCGTCAACCACGTCGCCCTCAGCCCCCTGAGCTTCATCGAGCGTACCGCGGCGGTTTACCCGCACTATCCGGCCGTGGTGCATGGCTCGATTCGCCGCAACTGGGCCGAGACCTACGCGCGCTGCCGGCGCCTGGCCTCGGCGCTGGCCGGCCGCGGCATCGGCCAGGGCGACACGGTGGCGGTGATGCTGCCGAACATTCCGGCCATGCTCGAAGCGCATTTCGGCGTGCCGATGATCGGCGCAGTGCTCAACACCCTCAACGTACGCCTGGATGCCGAGGCCATCGCCTTCATGCTGCAGCATGGCGAAGCCAAGGTGGTGATCGCCGACCGCGAGTTCTTCGATGTGATCCACGCTGCCATCGGCATGCTCGACCACCCGCCGCTGGTGATCGACGTCGACGACCCCGAGTACGGCGAGGGCCAGGCGGTCAGCGACCTGGACTACGAGACCTTCCTCGCTGAGGGCGACCCCGAATTCGCCTGGCAGTGGCCGACGGACGAGTGGCAGGCCATCAGCCTCAACTACACCTCCGGCACCACCGGCAACCCCAAGGGCGTGGTCTACCACCACCGCGGCGCCTTCCTCAACGCCATGGGCAACCAGATGACCTGGGCCATGGGCAACCACCCGGTCTACCTGTGGACGTTGCCGATGTTCCATTGCAACGGCTGGTGCTACCCCTGGACGGTCACCGCGCTGGCTGGCGTGCATGTGTTCCTGCGCCGCGTCGACCCAGCGAAGATCCTCACCCTGATCCGCGACGAGCAGGTCACCCACCTGTGCGGCGCGCCCATCGTGCTCAACGCCCTGGTGAACATGCCGGCCGAGGCCAAGGCGGCCATCGATCACCCGGTCAAGGCCATGGTTGCCGGCGCCGCGCCGCCCGCCAAGGTGATCGGCGCGGTGGAGGAGATGGGCATCCATGTCACCCATGTGTACGGCCTTACCGAGGTCTACGGCCCGGTGACCCTGTGCGCCTGGCACGCCGAATGGGACGAGCTGCCGCTGGAACAACGCGCCACCATCAAGGCGCGCCAGGGCGTGCGCTACCCGACCCTGGAAGGGGTGATGGTGGCCGACCCGAAAACCCTGGAGCCGGTGCCGCGTGACGGCCAGACCATCGGCGAGATCTTCATGCGCGGCAATACCGTGATGAAGGGCTACCTGAAGAACCCCAGCGCTACCGCCGAAGCCTTCGAAGGCGGCTGGTTCCACACCGGCGACCTGGGCGTGTGCCATACCGACGGCTATGTGGAGATCCGCGACCGCCTCAAGGACATCATCATCTCCGGCGGCGAGAACATCTCTACCATCGAGGTCGAAGGCGTGCTCTATCGCCACCCGGCGGTGCTGGAGGCGGCCGTGGTCGCCCGCCCGGACGAGAAATGGGGCGAAACGCCCTGCGCCTTCATCACCCTGAAGACCGGCCAGCAGGCCAGCGACAGCGAAATCATGGCCTTCTGCCGCGAGCACCTGGCCGGCTTCAAGGTGCCCAAGACCGTGGTCTTCACCCAATTGCCCAAGACCAGCACCGGCAAGATCCAGAAGTTCGTCCTGCGCGATATGGCCAAGGCCCTCTGATCCCTTGTGGGAGGGGCTTCAGCCGCGAGCGTCGCCGCTAAAGCGCCTCCCACAGACCGCAGCCCACCGTTTGCACAACAACAAGAACCGGCCCAGGCGGCCGACGGAGAACCCTCATGCAAATCTTCCAGCGCCGTGACGGCGACGAACAACCGTACTGGCCCCTCGGCCCGTTCAAGCTGCGCCTGCCGTTCGTGCATTACCGCTGGGAAACCGCGGAGATGCTGCAGGCACTGATCATGTTCGTGGTCAGCCTGGCGATGATCCCGCTGCTGGAGAAATACCTCGGCCTGCCCTACGACGTGGCCCTGGCCTACGTGGTGGTGTGCGGCATCGGCTTCATGCTGCCGGCGCTGCTCGGCGTGCCGCTGGTGCCCGGCTGGATCACTCCCGGCATTCCGGTGGTGCTGCTGTTTCTCGGCAATTACGAGCCAGGTCCCGCGGCCATTCAGGCGCTGTTCGCCCTGCAGTTCTTGGTGTTCGTGATCTTCCTCTTCCTCGGCGTCACCCGCCTGGGCAGCGCCCTGGTGCGACTGATCCCCAACTCGATGAAGGGCGGCATCATCATCGGCGCCGGCATCGCCGCGCTGATGGGCGAGATCAGCGCCGGCGGCCGCCTGGCCAACACGCCGATCTCTCTGGTGCTGGGCAGCCTGATCTGCCTGTACCTGATGTTCTCGGTGTCGTTCAAGGGCCTGACCGAGCGCGTGCCGCTGGCGCGCAAGATCGTCAACTACGGCATGGTGCCGGGCATGCTGATCGCCATCTTCATCGGCATCGCCGTGGGCGAGTACAAGATGCCGGACGTCAAATGGGGCATCACCGCGCCGGCCTTCGGCGAAATGTGGAACTACCTGCCCTTCAACGTCGGCTTCCCCGGCCTGGACGTGTTCATGCTGGCCGTGCCCACCGCGGTGATCGCCTACGTGATCGCCTTCGGCGACATCATCGTCGGCCAGTCGCTGATGCAGCGCGCCGATGAACTGCGCACCGACGAGGTGATCGAAAACAACGTCGACCGAATTCACCTGGTGACCGCCATCCGCAACGCCCTGCATGCCTTCTTTGCGCCCTACCCTGGCCTGGCTGGCCCGCTGTGGACGGCGGTGGCGGCGACCATGGCCGAGCGCTACAAGTACGGGCGCAAGGCGATGGACTCGATCTACAGCGGCGCCGGCACCTTCTGGATCACCGGTTTCGCCGCGCTGTTCATGCTGCCGCTGGTCAGTTTCTTCCAGCCGGTGCTGCCGATCGCCCTGTCGCTGACGCTGATCCTCACCGGCTACATCTGCCTGATGGTCGGCTTCGAGCAGCTCAACAACAACACCGAGCGCGGCATCGCCGGCACCATGGGTGTGGTGCTCGCCGTCTACGGCGCGGGCTGGGGCCTGGCCGCGGGCGCTGCGCTGTACATCCTGGTCGAACGCACCCATCTGCTTAAATTCACCAGCATCAAGGATAAGTCGCGTAGTCCGGCGGAAGCCGACTGACGCATTTCGTTCCACGCGCCGCGCCTGTCGCGGCGCCTCCGCTGTCGAGGTTGCACCATGCCCGAATTCAACGCCCCGCTGCGCGATATGCGCTTCGTCCTCCATGAAGTCTTCCAGGCGCCGAGCCTGTGGGCACGCCTGCCGGCCCTGGCGGAAACCGTCGATGCCGACACCGCCGACGCCATCCTCGAAGAGGCGGCCAAGGTCACCGGCACGCTGATCGCTCCGCTGAATCGCAGCGGCGACGAGGAAGGCGCGCAGTGGGATGGCGGCAACGTGCGCACCCCGGCCGGTTTTCGCGAGGCCTATGCTACCTACACCGAAGGCGGCTGGGTGGGCCTGTCCGGCAACCCGAATTACGGCGGCATGGGCATGCCCAAGATGCTCGCCGTGGCCTTCGAGGAGATGCTTTACGCCGCCGGCTCCAGCTTCGCGCTGTACTCGGCGCTGAGCTCCGGCGCCTGCCTGGCCATCGACGCCCACGCCAGCGAAGACCTTAAAACCACCTACCTGCCGCCGATGTACGAAGGCCGCTGGGCCGGCTCCATGTGCCTGACCGAGGCCCATGCCGGCACCGATCTGGGCATCATCCGCACCCGCGCAGAGCCGCAGGCCGACGGCAGCTACAGGATCACCGGCAGCAAGATCTTCATCACCGGCGGGGAACAAGACTTAACGGAGAACATCATCCATCTGGTGCTGGCCAAGCTGCCGGACGCACCGGCCGGGCCGAAGGGCATCTCGCTGTTTCTGGTGCCCAAGGTGATGGTCAACGCCGATGGCAGCCTTGGATCGCGCAACGCCGTGAGCTGCGGCTCCATCGAGCACAAGATGGGTATCAAGGCATCAAGCACCTGCGTGATGAACTTCGACGGCGCCACCGGCTACCTGATCGGCGAGGTCAACAAGGGCCTGGCGGCGATGTTCACCATGATGAACTACGAGCGTCTGTCCATCGGCATCCAGGGCATCGGCTGCGCCGAGGCGTCCTATCAGTCGGCCGTCAGCTACGCCCGCGAGCGCATCCAGAGCCGCGCCGCCACCGGCCCGGTGGCCAAAGACAAGATCGCCGACCCGATCATCGTCCACGCCGACGTACGCCGCATGCTGCTGACCATGAAGGCGCTGAACGAGGGCGGCCGGGCCTTTGCCTGCTATGTCGGTCAGCAGCTCGACCTGGCCAAGTACGCCGAGGACGCCGACGAGCGCCACAACGCCGAAGCCCTGGTCGCCCTGCTCACCCCGGTGGCCAAGGCCTTCTTCACCGACACCGGGCTGGAAAGCTGCGTGCATGGCCAGCAGGTATTCGGCGGCCACGGCTATATCCGCGAATGGGGCCAGGAACAGCTGGTACGCGACGTGCGCATCGCACAGATCTACGAAGGCACCAACGGCATCCAGGCACTCGACCTGCTCGGGCGCAAGGTGGTGGCCAACGGCGGCGCCGCGCTGCGACTGTTCGCCGCCGAGGTGCGCGACTTCGCCCATGCCCATGAATCGCCTTACCGCGAACGCCTGATCGAGGCCCTGGAGCGCCTGGAGGCGGTCAGCGGCTGGCTGCTGGAGCAGGCCAAGAGCGAGCCTAACGCCGTCGGCGCCGCCTCGGTGGAGTACCTGCATCTGTTCGGCTACGTCGCCTACGCCTACATGTGGGCACGCATGGCCGCCGTGGCGCAAAGCAAGCAGGGCGAAGACGAGGCCTTCTATGGCGGCAAGCTGGCCACCGCCGAGTTCTTCTTCGCCCGTCTGCTGCCGCGCACCCTGAGCCTGGAGGCGAGCATTCGTGCCGGCAGCCAGCCGCTTTATGGTCTGGCTGCAGAGCAGTTCTAGCCACCCCTGATCCGGCGGGTTTCACCCGCCCTACAGGTTTGAGCGTGTTGCGCGGCTGCTTCGGCGCCGCGCTTTTTATTCACCGGCGCCGGCGCTTTTCCCCCGGCAAGGCTCGGCGACAATACAAGATCGAGCACAGCCGCCTTCAAGAACAAGAGATACCGTCATGCGAACCCTGACCACCCTGACCGGCAACAGCCAGAAACTCGATGGCGGCGCCATGTTCGGTAACGCGCCCAAGGCCCTTTGGCAACGCTGGATGCCGGCCGACGAACTGAACCGCATCGACCTCGGCTGCCGCGCCCTGCTGGTGCAGGAAGACGCGCGCAATATCCTGGTGGAAACCGGCATCGGCGCCTTCTTCAGCCCCGAGCTGAAACAGCGCTTCGGCGTGCAGGAAGCGCATCACGTCCTGCTCGATGAACTGGCGAAACTCGGCCTGAGCGATGCCGATATCGATATCGTCGTGCTCACCCACCTGCACTTCGACCACGCCGGCGGCCTGCTCGCCGCCTGGCAGGATGGCGAGCAGGCACGCCTGCTGTTTCCCAACGCGCGCTTCGTCACCGGTCGACGCCAATGGCAGCGCGCCTGCACGCCACACGCCCGCGACAAGGCCTCCTACATCCCGGAGTTGCTGGCTCTGCTGGAGGCCAGCGGACGCCTGCATCTGATCGATGAAACCGACAGTTGCGCACTGCTCGGCCCCGATTGGCGCCTGCACTGGAGCGATGGCCACACACCGGGCCAGTTGTTGCCGGAAGTGGCCATGCCGGGCGGGCCGGTGGTGTTTCCCGGCGACCTGATCCCTGGCGCGCCCTGGGTGCACCTGCCGATCACCATGGGTTACGACCGTTTCCCTGAAGGCCTGATCGAGGAGAAGGAGGCGCTGCTGGCCGACCTGGTCGCCCGCGGCGGCCGTTTGGTATTCACCCACGACCCCGACGTGGCCATGGGCCGGGTGACGCGAGACGAAAAAGGTCGCTACGGGCTCGATGAGACAGCAAAAGCAGCCCATCGGCTGGCAAACTGAGGCTATCTCAGCATTGACGTGTCGGCCATGCAGCGCGAGCATGGCCGTTTGTTTTTCAGCACGGTCACGACTGCAGCAGCGGCGCACCGTGCTCATCTCGACAGCCCTGGGGGACCGTTTCATGAGCCTGGCCTCTGTCCGCGCCTTCTTCGCCGCCAAGGCGCCCGACATCACGATCATCGAGCTGCAGACCAGCACCGCCACCGTGGCGCTGGCTGCCGAAGCGCATGGCGTGGCGCCAGGGCAGATCGCCAAGACCCTGGCCTTCCGCATCGCCGAGCGTGACGTGTTGATCGTCGCCCGTGGCGATGCGCGCATCGACAATCGCAAGATGAAGGAATGCTTTGGCACCAAGGCACGCATGCTCGATGCGCAAACAGTGGTCGAACTGACCAGCCATCCGGTCGGCGGCGTTTGCCCATTCGGCCTGGCCACGCCCCTGAGCGTCTACTGCGACCGCTCGCTGCTGGCTTTCGATGAAGTGCTGCCAGCGGCCGGCGCCACCCACAGCGCGGTGCGCATCGCCCCGCCGCGCATGGCCGAACTGGTCGGAGCCGAGTGGATCGACGTGTGCCAGGAAGTGGAAACGGAAACCTGCTGAACGACGCCACCAACGCCAATCCGGTAGCCCGCGCCGCGCGCACCAGCGCCTTTCCCGGATTGCATCCGTTGGGCTACAACCCGGGCTACAACCCGCCGCTGACACCGAGGCTCACACCCAGCGCCGTAGCCAGCGAAAACGGCAACAGCAGGGTGTCGAGCAGCGCACTGGCCGGCAGATCCAGCCCCGCGTAACGCGGTGCCTCGGCGCCGAAACGATCCAGCGGGCAGCAGCCGCCATTGATCGCATACCAGTCCAGCCGCGTCCCTGCATAAACCACAGGGGCACCGGGCTTGGCCGCATCCAGCGTACGCACGGTGGCGCAGCCGGTCAGGCTCAGCGCCAGCAGCAGAGTGAGTGCCAAAGTCCGTCTCATCCGCGCTCGCCCCTTATTTCCACCAGCTTGCCATCGAGAAAACGCAGGTAGCGATAGACGCCATTGCGAGGCCCATACATCCATTGCTCGACTGTCACGCCGCCACCCTGTGGACTGCTGGGTGGCGTCACCTCACGCTGATCGGGTTCACCGCATTTGCGCAACACCTCGACGCTACGCTCGCCCTCGTAAACCAGGGCGGTACCGCAGCGCATGGAGGCCTCTGCAACCGGCAGCAACGACAAGGTGAGGACGCTTCCCAACACACAGCGACTCACAATGGACATCAGCACTCTCCTTAGTCATCCGACACCAAATGATGCTCGCCCCAGCGCGGCAACATGTCCTGGGGGATATTCAGGCAATTGAGGATGCGCGCGACCACGAAGTCCACCAGATCATCCAGCGTCTGTGGCTGATGATAGAAGCCGGGCGATGCCGGCAGGATGGTCACGCCCAGATTCGACAGCTTGAGCATGTTTTCCAGGTGGATACTCGAATACGGCGCCTCACGCGGCACCAGGATCAATTGGCGGCGTTCCTTCAATGCCACATCGGCGGCGCGTTCGATCAGATTGTTGCAGGCGCCGCTGGCAATGGCCGACAGGGTGCCGGTGCTGCACGGCACCACCACCATGGCCGTCGGCGCGCCGGAGCCGGAGGCAGCCGGGGCCATCCAGTCTTCCTTGCCGTAAACGCGAATCTGCCCCGGCGCCGCGCCGGTGTACTCGGTCAGGAACTGGGCCATGGACTGCGGTTTGGCCGGTAGCGCCACGTCGGTTTCGGTAGCCATCACCAGTTGCGCGGCCTTGGAGATCAGGAAGTGCACCTCGCGATCCTCCTGCACCAGACAATCGAGCAGGCGCAGGCCGTACTGCGCGCCTGAGGCGCCGGTCATCGCCAGGGTTATTCTCTCAGGGCCAGACATTCATCCCTCCAGAGCTGCTGCCAGCTTGCCATGCAGGCCGCCGAAGCCGCCGTTGCTCATGATCACCACCTGGGTGCCGGGGCGCACCAGGGCCTTCACGCCATCGATGATCGACTCCAGCGAGTCGCACACGCGCGTCGGGTTGCGCGCCTGCGCCACGGTGGCGGCCAGGTCCCAACCGAGATTGGGCGGCGCGTACCAGAACACCGCATCGGCCTGTGCGGCTGACTCGGCCAGACCGTCGCGATGGGCGCCGAGTTTCATCGAATTGGAGCGCGGCTCGATCACCGCGATCACCTGAGTGTCGTCACCAACACGCTTGCGCAGGCCATCGAGTGTGGTCGCGATGGCCGTGGGGTGATGGGCGAAGTCGTCATAGATGGTCACGCCGTTCACCTCGGCGACTTTCTCCATGCGCCGCTTGGCATTGATGAACTGGCCCAGTGCCTCGATGCCCAGCGCCGGCACCACGCCGACATGGCGCGCTGCGGCGAGCACGGCCAGGGCGTTGGCGACGTTGTGCTGGCCGGTCAGGTTCCACTCTACGGTACCCTCGACCTTGCCGTCGAAGCTCACCTCGAAGCGCGAGCCATCCGCACTGAGCAGACGTGCCTGCCACTGGCCACCTTCACCGGTGGTCTGCACGGGCGTCCAGCAGCCCATCTCGATCACCCGCGCCAGCGCGCTTTCGCTGGCCGGATGGATGACCAGCCCCTCGCTGGGGATGATGCGCACCAGATGATGGAACTGCCGCTCGATGGCCGCCAGATCCGGGAAGATGTCCGCGTGATCGAACTCCAGGTTGTTGAGGATCGCTGTTCGCGGGCGGTAGTGGACGAACTTGCTGCGCTTGTCGAAGAAGGCGCTGTCGTACTCGTCGGCCTCGACCACGAAGAACGGCGTGCCGCCCAGGCGCGCGGAAATACCAAAATTCTGCGGCACGCCGCCGATCAGAAAGCCCGGGCTCATACCGGCATGTTCCAGCACCCAGGCCAGCATGCTGGAACTGCTGGTCTTGCCGTGGGTGCCGGCCACCGCCAACACCCAACGCCCCTGCAGCACGTGATCGGCCAGCCACTGCGGCCCGGAAACGTAGGGCAGCCCCTTGTTCAGCACGTATTCCACCGCCGGGTTGCCACGGCTCATGGCATTGCCCACCACCACCAGATCCGGTGCCGGCTGCAGGTGCGCCGGATCAAAGCCCTCCATCAGCTCAATGCCCTGGGCTTCCAACTGAGTGCTCATGGGCGGGTAAACGTTGGCATCGGAGCCGGTGACGCGATGGCCGAGCTCTTTGGCCAGAACAGCCAGCGACCCCATGAAAGTGCCGCAGATACCGAGAATATGGATGTGCATTGATGACCTCTGAACGCGCCCTGTTCATAGGGCTTAAAGCGATGGCGGCAGGTTAGCACAGCACCCGCCAGGCGACTGCTGCGCCCAGCTCAGACAGATGCACCAATGCCAAGTTGCTCCACAGCCAGAAAATCAAACGCTTGCTTGGATTGCGCATTCAACTGGCTTTGAGGCAGCATCGACTGACCCGCTGGCACAACAGCTGCATCGCCACTCCTGCCCCACTACAGAGAGAAGCCGAGGCCCACCATGCGCATCGTCCAAGCCACCCTGGAGCACCTGGACCTGTTGACCCCGCTGTTCGTCAAATACCGCGAGTTCTATAACGAGCTGCCCTACCCCGAGTCGTCACGCAAGTTCCTCGAGAAGCGCCTGCGCCGCAAGGAGTCGGTGATCTACCTGGCCCTGGCCGACGATGAAGACAAGCTGCTCGGCTTCTGCCAGCTCTACCCCAGCTTCTCCTCGCTTTCGCTCAAGCGCGTGTGGATTCTCAACGACATCTACGTCGCCGAGGATGCTCGCCGCCAACTGGTTGCCGACCGCCTGCTGCACACCGCCAAGCAAATGGCCAAGGAAACCAACGCCGTGCGCATGCGCGTGGCCACCAGCCGCGACAACGAGGTGGCGCAGAAGGTCTACGAGTCCATCGGCTTCGTCGAGGACGAACAGTTCAAGAACTACGTACTGCCGATCAACTCCGATTGATCGCCTCGCAGGCGCAGCGGCTGCCCGTCAGCCACCAAGACTGAGCAGCAGCCCCAACAGCAACGACAGCGTGCCCAGACCCAACACAGCCAGGCGTGCCATCTGCAAGGGTGCCCGCCTTAGCGCCTGACTGCGACGCGCCTGCAAGGGCTGCTGCAATGCCAGCTGAAATTCCGATAGCGCCTCGAAACGTGCCTGTGGCTGCGGCGCCAGGGCGCGGGCCAGCACGCCATCCCAGCCTTGCGGCACATGCACGGTAAAGGTCGCCAGAGGCACGTAGCAGTGTCCAGGCTTGACGTCGCTGCGCGCCGCCTCCGGCCATTGCCCCGACATCAGCCAGTACATCAGCGCCGCCAGGGCGAACTGATCGGCACGACCATCCAGTGCACGGCCGCTGCGCAGTTCCGGCGCCAGCGGCACAGCCTGCTCAGGCACAGGCTGACGCGCTACACCGGGCAGGATCGCAGCTGCGCCAGGCAGAAACAGCACCCTCCCGTCATCACCGAGCAGAATCTGCCTGGGGTTTAGCCAAAGCCCCTGCATGCCACGGCGCTGCAACGAACGCACGGCTGCGATCAGTTGCGTCACCACCCCCATCAGCGTCTGTGTATCCGGCGCACCATGGGCGGCCACCCAATCGAACAGGTTGCGCATGCCGCGGGGCGGCTTGGCCAGGACCAGATACGCGTGACTGCGCGCCTGATGCGGCGACAACACCTGCGGCAACGCCTGCTGCGGACTGCGCCGCAACGCCCACTCACGCTGCCAGAAGGCTTCGCCTGCATCTTCCTCGGCGAACCAGAGCACGGCTTCACGTCCGGACTCGTCACGCCCGACATACAAACGCCCAGGCGGCCCATAAGGACATTGACGCAACAGCGTCCAACCATCGAGCTGCTGGCCGCAGGCCATCTGCGCCAGCGCCAGGCGCGGCGCAGCGGACCGCGCCGGCGTCAGGCACTGGGTTTCCCCCACGCCGAGCAGCACTGCAGCGCCGGGGGCCTGCAACAACGGCTGCAACCGCTCGCACAAGCCACCCTGCGCCTGGATACATAGCCCTTGCAGATCACTCACATCGAGCAGCGGTTGCGGCGCCAGTAGCAGATGCTCGCCACGGCTGGGCAACAGATTGTGCTGAACCAGCGCCAGCTCTGCCTGGACGCCGAGAGCCTGCCCCTCACGACCTGCCAGAATCTGCAAGACACCTTTGTGCGCACGCGCTAGGCCGACACTGCCCGCCTGCAGAAACTGCAACTCATCGCCCTGCATCAGCAGCACACCGGCATGTAAGTCGGCGACGCCCTGCCCGGCCTGCAGCCGGCGAAACAACTGGAGATTCAGTGCGGCCAGCACCTGGCGCGCCGCCTGGGTTTCACTCCAACCCTCAGGCGTACAGCGAAAATCGGCGAACAGGGCGTCCAGATGACGCTCCAGGCTTTGCACCACATCAGGGCAGTGGCGCGCCCAAAGCAACACGACCAGCAGCAACGGCGGTCGCTGCCGGCGACCGGCCAGCCACATCGCCCGAGCCCGCGCGGCCTGGTGCGGCAAGTCCAGTCCGGTGCCGGACGCCAGCGTGATGCCCGGGTGTTCCAGCAGTTGCAGCGCCATGCTCAGCTCTCCTGCTGCAGCGAAGCTGCGAGAGGCTTTGCAGCCTTTATGCCGACTTGTGGCGAGCGCCTGGTGTGCTTATGGTGGCCGGGTCTTCTCAACGAGCCCGCATGCATGTGGTCCTTCAAGGCCTGGCGCCGTCGTCGCACCCTCGAAAACAACCCTGTCGATCCGGCCCACTGGGCTGAAGTACGCAGACGCCTGCCAATTCTCGATGGCCTCGACGAGCACGAAGAGCAGCAGTTGCGCGAGCGCGCCGTGCTGTTTCTGCATGACAAACAGCTGACCGCCCTGCCGGGCCTGGAACTAGGCCCGGTCGAGCACCTGCTGCTGGCCGCCCAGGCGCAGTTGCCACTGCTACACCTGGGCGATCTGGACTGGTACCGGGGTTTTCACCAAATCGTCCTCTACCCGGATGACTTCATCAGCCCGCAGCGCCACCGCGATGCCAGCGGCATCGAACACGAATGGGACGACGCGCGCAGCGGCGAGGCCTGGCAACAGGGCCCGGTGATCCTCGCCTGGCCCGGGGTCGAGGCCAGTGGCGGCTGGGAAGGTTACAACCTGGTGATCCACGAACTGGCACACAAGCTGGATATGCTCGAAGGCGGCGCCAATGGCCTGCCGCCGCTGCACCGCGACATGCGTGTGCAGGACTGGGCCCACGCCATGCAGAGCGCCTATGACGCCCTGAACTCCGAGCTGGACGCCAACCCCGAGGCCGAAACCGCCATCGACCCTTACGCCGCCGAAGACCCGGCAGAGTTCTTTGCCGTCACCAGCGAATACTTCTTCACCGCCCCAGACCTGCTGGCCGACGCCTTCCCGGATGTCTACCGGCAACTGGCGCTGTTCTACCGCCAGGACACACTCGCCCGATTGCAGCGCTTGCAGGCGCAACACCCCGATTACCAGAAGATCGAAAACGCGACCAATGGCTGAGTAGGCCGCCGTAGTAACGCATTGCGAATACGCCTATAATGCGCCCCACTTTTTTGGCCCTCCCTGGGAGTTTCCCCCATGAGCTACAGCAAGATCCCGGCTGGTAAAGACCTGCCGAACGACATCTACGTTGCCATCGAAATCCCGGCCAACCACGCGCCGATCAAATACGAAATCGACCATGACACCGATTGCCTGATGGTCGATCGCTTCATGGCCACGCCGATGTTCTATCCGGCCAACTACGGTTTCATCCCGCACACTCTGGCTGACGACGGCGACCCCCTCGACGTGCTGGTCGTGACTCCTTATCCGGTCGCACCGGGTTCGGTGATCCGCGCTCGTCCGGTCGGCGTACTGCACATGAGCGACGAAGCCGGCGGCGATGCCAAGCTGGTTGCCGTCCCGCACGACAAACTGACCGTTCTATACAAAGACGTTCAGGAATACACCGACCTGCCCGCGCTGTTGATCGAGCAGATCAAGCACTTCTTCGAGAACTACAAGGATCTGGAGAAGGGCAAGTGGGTCAAGGTAGAAGGCTGGGGCGGCGCTGAAGAAGCCCGCGGCCTGATCAACAAGGCAGTCGCGGCTTACCAAAAATAAGTCCTGACCACCTCCGAAAAGCCGGCCACAAGCCGGCTTTTTTATTGTCTAGTGATTTCTACCAACTTCCGCTCAATCCTAGACACCATGCGGGTTACAGCCTAATATCTGTCCACCAGAAGCCACCCAAAACCAGCCCCATCCAGAGCAAAAGTGTGGGGAGAAGTGTGGGGAGAGATTCAAGGAGCGGAGCGTGGGCAAGCTAAACCCGAAGCAAGTCGAGAACCTGAGCGAGCAAGGGTCTTATGATGATGGCGAAGGCTTGCGACTTGCCGTACAGAAGTCGGGGAGCAAGTCTTGGCTGCTGCGCTATCAAATTGCGGGCCGTCGTCGCGATATGGGCTTAGGCGGCTACCCCAGGGTAAGCCTGAAGGAAGCGCGCCTGATCGCATCGGGGCACCGCAAGCAACTGGCGAACGGCATCGACCCGATGGCCGTCAGGGATGCCAAGCGCGAAGCCGAACGGGAGGCACAAAGAGCCAAAGAAGCTCAACGCGTGACCTTCCAAGGCCTGGCAATGGACTACCACACCGCGCATAGCACTACCTGGTCAGAGAAGTGGCGCAAGGGCTGGCTGCGCAAGCTGGAGCTGTACGCCTTCCCCATCATCGGTAAGAAATCCGTCGGGGATATCGAAACCGAGGACGTATTACGTGTTCTCCAACCAATATGGGGCAGCAAAACCCGCACCGCTGACGAAGTGCGCGGACAGATCGAACAGGTACTGGATGCGGCCAAGGCTCGCAAGCTGCGAAAAGGCGACAACCCCGCCCGCTGGCGTGGGCATTTGGACAACCTTCTGAGCCGTGCGGAGAAGAAGAAGGCCCGAAAGCGCGAACATTTCGCTGCGATGAAGTGGCAAGACGTCCCGGTACTAATGACCACCCTCGCCGCCCACGATTCGCGCGCTGCCGTGGCCGCTCGCCTGATGATCTTTACCGGCGCACGAGCACAAATGATTCGCTTGGCCGCCTGGGATGAGTTTGACCTGGAGTCGGGCGTTTGGTCGCTGCCGGCCGTTCGGATGAAGATGCGCAAGGCGTTTGAGATACCCTTGGCGCCGCCCGTTGTGAAGATGCTTCAGGAGCTACCGCGCGTTGAGGGCAGCCCTTTCCTTTTCCCGGGTCAGGGTAAAACCGGAGCTATCCATGCCAACGCCGTTCGTACCCTATTGCACAGCCTGGGTCATGACGACATCACCCGCCACGGCTTCCGGTCAAGCTTCCGCGACTGGGCAAACGAGCGGACACGCTACCCGCGCGAAGTCTGCGAACTAGCGCTGGCGCACGACGAGCGCGACCAGACCGAAGCTGCCTATTCCAGATCCGATTTTCTGGAGAAGCGGCGGGCGCTGATGGCTGAGTGGGCGTGCTTTATTACCACGCGATCATCGGAAAATGTCATTCAAGGCGAGTTCAAGCGAGCATGAGCGCGTCAGAAGACTGCCCCGGACATATGTACAAATCAGGTGATCGGCTGACGTTGAGTCAAGCCGCAGCGCTATTTGCGGCACGAGACATACGGCCTCATGAGAAAGAAAGGCAGGCGATAGATCGCTGGAGAAAGCGTGTCCGGGAAGCTGAGCTGAAGAGCCTACTGCGCAGCAGTAGGCAAACCTATGAAATCACCGAACTTGTTTCGTGGGCTCAGCTATTAAAAGTCAAAGGCAAAACTGATTGGCCTCTCACTCTTGGCGACCTTCCCCGGAAGCCCGCCCAGAACGAGGTAGTAAACGAATACGCAACCGTCTCAGACGACATCGTTGATCTTGTTCTACCTGCCGACCTGAATCGCAGCCACGACCTGATTCGCAAGGTCGTAGACGAGAGCAACAGACTTCGCCAGCAACTCTCGCTCCTACAAACCGAAGTTTCGATGCTGCGGCCAAAGGCCGAGCAATATGATCGTATCTGTAAGAACAACCGACTTTCAGGGCGGAGGCCAAAAACCCAACGCAATCAGAATAGGTAGAGATCTTTCGTAAGCCTCGCTTCAACGTTTTCTCTACCCATAATCGGGATACCAGATCCATCCATTCAAGCGTTTTGAACGCCAAGGAGATTTGGTATGCCCACCACAGTCATAGCCGCGAAAACCCACGCCCACGCTCCCCGCACCCAACGCCGTATCTACCGCCTACGGCATGTTATGGCCTCCACCGGCTTTGGCCGCGCCTGGATCTACCAGCTCATGGCCGATGGAAAGTTTCCAAAAGCCATTCGTATCGGCAAACGCGCCGTTGGCTGGGACGGTGATCTCGTAGACCAGTGGGTCGCAGATCGTCTGGAGGGTCGTTAATCATGAGCACCGGAGCCGCCAACAAGAACGTCCGCACCATTTCCGAGCTAGCGAACCGCCACGGCCTGGCGTTCACTCGCCAACCAGAGCGGGTGCCGAATCGCTGGGGCAAGCATTGTACCGTCACCCGCTACAGCCTGCCGGAAAGCGACCAGCACGTCCGTGCAGACGATGACACCGAGCGGGTTAAGCCCCGCATTGGCGAAGTTCGAGACACGGCGAACTCCGGTCGCGCCGCCCTGAAAGGCATCGACTGCCGCTTCGACAAGGAGTAACCCGAATGATTATTCAAAACGGCGTCCACACGCCGAAGGGTTCGCTTTGCCCGGAGAAAGGCACTGCCGACCTACAAGGCATTATTGGGCCAGTCGCCAACCTGCTGCTGGGAGATCCCAATGCAGCACTCAGTAAACCTACCGAGCTGCGTTTCGGCTCGCATGGGTCGCTTGCTGTGGATCTGGACAAGGGTGTCTGGCACGACCACGAAGAGGGCATCGGCGGCGGCGTGCTCGACTTGATTTCAAGAAAGACTGGCATCACCACCCGCGCCGGGCAATTGAGCTGGCTGGAGAAAAATGGACTGAAAGAACAGAAGCTGACTCAAAGTCCTGCAAGTCCTAAAGTCCTGGTCAAGCCGCAAATCGACACCACCTATGCCTACAAGGACGAGGAAGGCCGGCTGCTGTTTGAGGTAGTCCGGTTCGAGCCTAAAGACTTTCGCCAGCGCAAGCCGGACGGCAAAGGCGGCTGGATCTGGTTGGTTAAGGACGTGCGCCAGGTTCCCTACCATTTGCCGCAACTGATCGAGGCGAACCCTAGCCAGTCGGTGTTCATCGTCGAAGGCGAGAAAGACGTGCTCCGCCTGGAGTCACTTGGCCTGATTGCTACCTGTAACGCAGGCGGCGCCGGAAAGTGGCCGGACGAACTGAGCAAACATTTTGCCGATCGCCGCGTGGTCATCCTGCCCGATAACGACGAGCCTGGGCGCAAGCACGCCGACAAGGTAGCGCACGCGCTCGGCATAGTCGCGGCTGATGTGCGAGTGCTTTGTCTCCCTGGCCTGTCTCCTAAGGGCGACGTGTCCGACTGGCTTGATGCAGGCGGAACTGTCGAGCAGCTTCTCGAACTGGTGGCAGCGCCCGGCAATCACTTGCCCGAGGATGACGGGCCTACCGAGCAACACTTCGAGCCAGGCGACGAGGATGACGAAAAGCAGAGCCAGGCGTCGCTGCTGGTCAAATTCGTCGAGCAGCGCTTTGAGCTGTTCCACGACTCGAACAAAGACGTGTTTGTCCGCGACCGCAAGACCGGAGAAGTCCGCAGCCTGCCCAGTCGGCAGTTCCGCGATTGTCTGGTGGCTGGCTTCTACATGGACACGGGCAAGGCGCCCCGAGACCAGTCTATTCGCGAGGCAATAACCACCCTGGCCGGGCTTGGTCGGTTCCACGGCGAACTGCGTTCTGTTCACCTGCGCACGGCAGGCGGCAATGGAGAGTATTGGCTCGACCTGGCCGCCCCTGGCAGCAGCCGAGCCGTTCGACTTCGCGCTGGGCATTGGGAGATCGTCGAGGAAGTCGATATCGCCTTCGTTCGCCCCGAGTCTATGCAGCCGCTACCCGATCCTATCCCCGGCGGGTCTATCGACGCGCTGTGGAAGGTCGCCAACGTGCCGCAGGGTTCCCGCCTGCTGGTCCTGACGTGGTTGATTGAATGCTTGCGACCGGAGACACCCTTTCCGGTAATGGAGCTGCTGGGCGAGCAAGGGAGCGCCAAGAGCACGACACAAATAGCCTTGCGCCGGCTGATCGACCCCAACGCCTGCGACCTGCGCGGGGCACCCAAGACAGTCGAGGATGTTTTCGTATCGGCCGGAGCCTGCGCAATGGTCAGTTACGAGAACATTTCCCACCTGCCGGCACCCATGCAGGACGCGCTTTGTGTGCTCGCCACCGGAGGCGGATTTGCCAAGCGCAAACTGTACTCAGACGCCGAGGAGAGCGTCATCACCGTCAAGCGCCCGATCATTCTCAACGGCATTTCCGCCGCTGTGACTGCACAGGATCTTGTGGACCGCGCCATTACCATCGAGACGCCCGTTATCACCGAGCGCCAGGAAGTAACCGGCCTGTGGCGTGAGTACGAGGAGAACCGTGCTCACCTGCTGGGCGGCCTGCTGGATATTGCGGCAAAGGCGCTGGCAGTTCTGCCGGACATGCGCATCACCGCCGATGACCGTCCGCGCCTAGTCGAGTTCGCACTCCTTGGAATGGCCGTCGCGCAAGCTGCCGGACACGCCCCCGAGGATTTCATGCGGGAGTTCGGCGCAAGCCGGCAAGAGAGCCTGGCGCGCACTATTGACGCAAGCCCTGTTGCGGCGGCTGTGGTGGACATGATCGAGGCGCGTCCGCAAGGCGTGACAGCACCAGCCAAGGAGATCTTGCTCACCCTGGAACAGTACCGCCCGACCGGCTGCGACTCCTGGCCGCGCTCCCCCAAAGGGCTTGGCGACGCACTACGCCGAGCCGCACCAGCGCTTCGACAGTTGGGCATTGACTGCAAGTGCTTGGGCAAGATCGGCGGCGCGGTTAAGTGGGAGATCAAAAGAAAGCTACCGAAGCAAAGTCCTGCAAGTCCTGAAGTCCTGCAAAACACCCCAACAGCAGCCAAGCAGCAGGACATTAGGACATGCAGGACTTCGAGTCGGGACTTATCCCCCACCGAGACTCCCGAGTTCGACGATGCCGACGCGGAGGTTTTCTAATGGCCGCCATCGACTTCCTGAGCAGCCGGGGGTTCAGCGTAAAGGCCAAGGATGGGCGCCTGATCGTTTCCCCATCCAGCAAGCTGACGCCAGACCTACGGCAGTACATCAAGCGCAATCGCCTGGTGCTGATCGCAGAGGTCGCCGCCAACGATGGCGAGATGCGGCGCACCGCCTGGGACGTGCTCATACCCAGCGGGGAGAAGTGCCGCATGGTCGGCCAGCCAATGACCTATTCCGAAGCTTTAGCCGCCGCTCGCTGGCGCTGGCCTAACGCCGACATCTTGGAGAACTGAAACCATGAATATCATCCGCACCCTGGCCGAGATCGGTCTCAAGCCAACCACTACGGCTCGCGACACCCTGACCATTGCTCGGCGCGTCTGTCGGAGTATGTGCGAAGCCCGTGCCCAGATATGCGCCGAACGTCGGGAGCTTCGACGCCAAGCCCGCAAGCTGCGCCAGTTCGAGCCGTTCACCAAGCTGGCCGCCGATACGATGGAAGAACAATCACGCGAGCATCGCGCCGCTGAATGGGAGAGCCTGCGCCTTGTGCTGCTGAGTTATGGTCGGCTGATCGTGTTGGACCATGACGGTATCGCTGACGCCCTGGGCTTCGAGGCGCTGGCCGATCTGCTGAACATCAACCGCGCGGATCGTGAACGCGCGCGGCGAGAAGGCTGGCGCACCCTGTCCCACTTGGTGGCCGTTCACGATCTGGAAAGCGGCTCCGAACGCCGGAGCGCTAAATGGGGCGCAGGAAGCCCGCTGTACGAGGCTGCCTTTCTGGCAGTTGCTGAGTTCATCCACATCACACCCACGCACCTGCTGCCCGACCCGTTCGCGCCCGGCGCAATGTTTGGGCCGAAGGCAAAGGTGGCGTTGCGCTTGGTCTAGCGACAGCGTGCCCCTAAGAGCCGATCCGTATCAGCATCACTGGCCCGATCAATGAAAAGCCTGGAGAAACCCATGGAGCAAAACCTGCGAATTGAACTGCGGCATGGCGAAGCCACAGAGCAGGCCTTGGCCCGCACCGTGACCAGCCCCGAGTGCCTCAGTGCGTCGGTACTGACGATCTGCCAAAACATTCAACACACGCAGATCAACGAAATGATCGCGGAGCTTAAACAGCAGACGGCTGCGGTACAGAGCAATGACCTGTCGCGGGCAGAAGGCATGTTGATTGCCCAGGCCCATACTCTGGACGGCCTGTTCGCCAGGCTGACCAGCAATGCGCTGACCAGCACCGATATGGACAAGCTGGAGCGTTACATGAAGCTGGCGCTGAAGGCGCAGAATCAGGCGCGCGCCACGCTGCAAACCTTGGGCGAACTCAAGGCACCGAAACAGGTGGCCTTCGTGAAGCAGGCCAACATTGGCAATCAGGTACAGGTGAATAACGACGGTAGCCCTGCGCGCTCGCGCGCGAAGAAAAAACCAAAAGCGCCAAACGAACTATTGGAGGTGGAGCATGGCGAGCGGTTGGACGGCCGAACGGCGGGCGCGGCAGGCGGAGCTGATACGCCAATGGCAACCCTGGAAACACAGCACCGGACCGACCAGCGTCAGCGGTAAAGCGCGGGCGTCACGCAATGCCGACAAAGGTGGGACCAGAGCGCAGATACGGGAACTGGCAGCGCTGCTCAGGGAGCTGGAGCACTGGCGGCGGGAGCAACTGTAGTTGTTGTTCAGTTCTTCGAGCTAAAACGGCAAAACTTGACTAGCCAACTGGCGGCGGCTCAGCATCCGGAAATGCTATGAAAGGAAGGTTCAAGAGAATGGATGCAGAGCTGATTATCAATCTGTGGGCGCTGTATGACGCCTCAACCGGCACCGTCTATGCCCTGGCGGGACGGGCCTACAACATTGCCGGCACCGATAAAGCGAAATTGGATTTCCTCAAGATGGCTGCCCGGACGGACTATGTGACGGCGAAGCGTTATCGAGTGCCGGATCGGTTCTGCATTGTGTTTCCCGATGGGCAAGAGCACAGGTGCGTCACCTACCTGAATGCAGTATCTGACCCGAACGCCCAACTGTTCGAGCAGATATTCAAAAACATTGAAGCCGATCTGCCGCCCTTGCCGCGCTTCTCTGGTGAGGATGTTTCTTATGTTTCGCAGCGAATTTCTGATGATCCACTCTGCGTTACAACGGTGCTCTATGAAGATGGCGCGGGAAACATCAGGCCAGTTGTAACCGATGAGGATCGTGCCTGGATCGAACAGCACCAGGCGCGTTTTCATGGTTACTGATGCTCTCGTGCCTCCGGCATCAGCGAGGGGCGTCAGTTCAAACCTGTGAAGCAGGCTCCCAGCGCGAGAGATGATGGCGGCAATGCTGATATCCATCGCCCGAGAGGTACAGGTGCTGGGCAGCCAGGGCCAGATCATCGGCGAAGCTGTTGATCCGGAAAGAGCCTAGGCGGCGTTTGAGCTCGGCGCCGATGATGGTGCGGACGTTGTACTCTCCGTCCCGGGCTGGGGTGTCGGGCAGTATGGTGGCGGCGGGGTGTGCGTACCCTGAAAGCGGGGTGCGTCCGGTTTAGGCTGGACGAGATTTTCGTGTCCAACAGGGTATTGGGTGTTCGAACAGATCTGTTTCATAGCCATTTCACCGTCGCTAGATCCGCTGGCAAACAACATTATGGTGTCTGGGTGCAACCGCGGCCTACCTGACGCCGCCTGGACGGAAGTGAACGACGGTGATGCGGGCGGCTCCCCAGGCGGCGCCGCTTCGGCCGGGAGACAGTGCAGAGGATATCGTCTAGGCTGAGTCTTACGTGACTAAGCGGCACGGCATTGACTTGGCGCAATGAAACAGCTCCCAAGGACGTGAGGTTGATCAGCGTCAAGGATGGCTTGGGGCGACATCCCTAACATGGCGACTACATCCAGCAGTGGAAGTAAAGTAAATCAATGAAATCCCTAGGTTTTGCAGTCGTCGGCACCTCGCGCCGCTGGGTAGCTGGCTTTACGATCCTCCTGGCTTTGATGTTCTGTGTATCCGTGGCACAGGCAAAAGAGTACGAAGCAGAGCAGCAACGCATCGAGTTGCTTTTCCCGAAAGTCACCGAAATTTCCGAGCCCGAGGGCGAGTACCAGGTGCGCACCCTTGCGGACGGGGTGGGCACGATCTACGGGTACGCCTTCCAGAGCATCAACGTCACGGACATGCCGGCCTACTCCGGCAAGCCGATCAACATGCAGATCCTGCTCGACCCCAAGGGCGTCATCGTCGATGCCTACATGCTCGAGCACCACGAACCCATCGTGCTCATCGGTATTCCCGAGCAGAAGGTTCACGACTTCAACGCCAACTACAGCGGCATCCACGTCGACCAGCGCGTGGTAGTCGGTCGTTCCAGCGACAAGAGCGCGGTCACGGTCGACGCCGTTACCGGCGCCACCGTGACCGTGATGGTGATCAACGAGATCGTCATGCGTGCGGCCCATACCGTGGCCGTGGATCTGGGGCTGGTCGAGGCGGGCGCCACCGCGCGACCCAAGCCGGCGCTGGTGCGCGAGGACGTCTTCCAGCCGACCAGCTGGACCGAGCTGGTGGGCAATGGCGCCATCCGTCGCATGCACCTTACCCGTGGCCAGGTCGACGATGCCTTCAAGGGCACCGAGGCCGAGGGTGTCGACGTTGCCGCAGCGGAGCAGCGCGACGAGACCTTCATCGATCTCTACGCCACCCATCTGAACCCGCCCACCATTGGCCGCAACCTGCTGGGCGAACGTCAGTACAGCGAACTGATGGAGAACCTCAAGCCGGGCGAGCACGCGTTCGCGGTGCTGGCCAACGGCGAATACTCCTTCAAGGGCTCGGGCTATGTGCGCGGTGGCATCTTCGATCGGGTGCAGTTGCGCCAGTTCGGCGACACCATCAGCTTCCGCGATCTGGATTTCATCCGCCTGTCCGACGTTTATGCCGAGGGCATGCCGGACTTCTTCGAGATGGCGATCTTCACCGCCCGTGAGCAGTACCGCTTCGATCCGGGCTCGCCCTGGAACCTTGAGCTACTGGTGCGTCGCCAGGTCGGTCCGGTGGAGAGCATCTTCACCAGCTTCGAGATGCCCTATCTGTTGCCCGAAGAATATTTCGAGCGTCCGCCGCTGACCGCCGAGGAACAGGCCGCCATCGACGAGGCCAACCGCCCGTTGTGGGTCAACATCTGGTACCAGAAGAGCTTCCAGATCGGCGTGATCCTGGCCGCCCTGACGCTGCTGACCGTCATCCTCTTCATGCAGGACAAGTTCGCCAAGCACCCCAACTTCCTGAAAATGCTGCGCCATGGCTACCTGGTCTTCACCGTGGTGTTCATCGGCTGGTATGCCTTGGGGCAGCTGTCGGTGGTCAACGTACTGACCTTCGTTCATGCGCTGGTGCAGGACTTCCGCTGGGAGTTGTTCCTGACCGACCCGGTGATCTTCATTCTCTGGGTGTTCACCGCCGCGAGCATCCTGCTCTGGGGGCGTGGCGTGTTCTGCGGCTGGTTGTGCCCCTTCGGTGCGCTGCAGGAACTGATCAACGAAGCCGCGCGCAAGCTGAAAATTCCCCAGTACGACGTGCCCTTCGCCGTGCATGAGCGGCTCTGGGCCATCAAGTACATCGTATTGCTGGTGCTGTTCGGTATCTCGCTGGAATCCATGATGCTGGCCGAGAAGGCTGCCGAAGTGGAGCCATTCAAGACCGCCATCACCCTCAAGTTCGACCGTCAGTGGTGGTTCGTGCTCTACGCGGTGGCATTGCTGGTGATCAATATATTCACCCGCAAGGTGTACTGCCGTTACATCTGCCCTCTGGGTGCAGGGCTCGCGATCACCGGTCGCTTCCGGCTGTTCGATTGGCTCAAGCGGCGCAAGGAGTGCGGCAGTCCGTGCCAGATCTGCGCCAATGAATGCGAGGTGCAGGCGATTCATCCGGATGGGCATATCAACCACAACGAATGCCATTACTGCCTGGATTGCCAGATGACCTATCACAACGAGAACAAGTGTCCGCCGCTGATTGCGAAGAACAAGCGCGCCCGGCGTGACAAGAAGGCCCCAGCTGCACCGCAGTTGATCCCCGTGCAAGTGGTGGAACCCTGAGCGCGCCACTGCGAGCCGCTCGAAACTGGTTGTTAGACCTGTGTTTGAAGACGTCCCAAAGGAGCGAAACCCCATGAGCGACAAAGATTCCAAGAACACTCCGCAAGTGCCCGAGAAACTCGGCCTGAGCCGCCGCGGCTTCCTCGGCGCCAGCGCAGTCACCGGTGCCGCCGTTGCTGCCACGGCTCTCGGCGGCGCGGTGATGACCCGCGAATCCTGGGCACAGGCGGTCAAGGAGTCGCAACTGAAGGTTCACGTTGGTCCTGGCGAACTGGACGAGTACTACGGCTTCTGGTCCGGCGGCCACCAGGGCGAGGTGCGTGTACTGGGCATTCCGTCCATGCGCGAACTGATGCGTATCCCGGTGTTCAATACCGATCCGGCCACTGGCTGGGGTATCACCGATGAAAGCAAGCGCATCATGGGCAAGTACTACCCGAACGGCGACTGCCACCATCCGCACATCTCCATGACCGATGGTAAGTACGACGGCAAGTACCTGTTCATCAACGACAAGGCCAACAGCCGCGTCGCGCGTATCCGTCTGGACATCATGAAGACGGACAAGATCACCACCATCCCCAACGTCCAGGCGATCCACGGCCTGCGTCTGCAGAAGGTGCCGTACACCAAGTATGTGTTCTGCAACGCCGAGTTCTTCATCCCGCATCCCAACGATGGCACCAGCTTCGACATGGATGGTGACAACTGCTTCACCATGTACAACGCCGTCGATGCCGAGAGCATGGAAGTGGCCTGGCAGGTGATCGTCGACGGCAACCTCGACAACACCGACATGGACTACACCGGTCGCTTCACTGCAGCCACCTGTTACAACTCGGAAAAAGCCCTGGACCTGGGCGGCACCATGCGCAACGAGCGCGACTGGGTCGTGATCTTCGACGTGCATGCCATCGAGGCCGAAATCAAGGCCGGCAACTTCATCACCCTCGGCGACTCCAAGGTGCCGGTGGTCGATGGCCGCAAGAAGGATGGCAAGAACAGCAAGGTCACCCGCTATATCCCGGTGCCGAAGAACCCGCACGGTTGCAACACCTCGCCGGACGGCAAGTACTTCATCGCCGCCGGCAAGCTGTCGCCGACCTGCACCATCATCGCTATCGACAAGCTGCCCGACCTGTTCGCCGGCAAGCTGAAGGATGAGCGCGACACCGTGGTCGGTGAGCCGGAACTGGGCCTTGGCCCGCTGCACACCGCCTTCGACGGCCGCGGTAACGCCTACACCACGCTGTTCATCGACAGCCAGCTGTGCAAATGGAACATCGAGGAAGCCATCCGTGCCTACAAGGGCGAGAAGGTCAACTACATCAAGCAGAAGCTGGACGTGCACTATCAGCCGGGCCACAACCATGCTTCGCTGACCGAGTCGAGCGAAGCCGACGGCAAGTGGGTCGTGGTGCTGTCCAAGTTCTCCAAGGACCGCTTCCTGCCGGTCGGCCCGCTGCATCCGGAGAACGACCAGTTGATCGACATTTCCGGCGACGTGATGAAGCTGGTGCATGACGGCCCGGCCTTCGCCGAACCGCACGACTGCATCATGGCCCGTCGCGACCAGATCAAGACCAAGAAGATCTGGGATCGTAACGACCCCTACTTCGCCGAAACCGTCGCGATGGCCAAGAAGGATGGCGTTACTCTGGAGACCGACAACAAGGTCATCCGCGACGGCAACAAGGTCCGCGTGTACATGACCTCGATGGCGCCAAGCTTCGGCATCCCCGAGTTTACCGTCAAGCAGGGTAATGAAGTCACCGTGGTCATCACCAACATCGACCAGATCGAGGACGTGTCTCACGGCTTCGTCATGGTCAACCATGGTGTGAGTATGGAAATCAGCCCGCAGCAGACCTCGTCCATCACCTTTACGGCCGACAATCCTGGGGTGTACTGGTATTACTGCAGCTGGTTCTGCCATGCCCTGCACATGGAAATGATGGGTCGCATGATGGTGGAAAAGGCCTGACGGTCGACAGTGGGGCGAGCGGATTCCGCCGCCCCGCATTTGTGGCCTGCGTTGTGTCAACCAGACAGGCCGCAGCTTAACCAGCCGGCGATTGCCGGCTGTTCCAACTGTCTGATCCCGGGGAGGTAGCGATTTGTTCAGATCTCAGGCTGTCAAAGGGGCGTTTTACGTGCTCCTGTCCTGTGCCGGTACCGCTTTCGCAAATCCTCAGCCTATTTCCAGCCTGCCGCTTCAGGCGGCGGGCGACAACCGCTGGGTACTGCCTGCCGGTGAGTACAGCGGCAATTTTCGCATCGACCAGCCCATACAGCTGCAGTGCGCGCCAGGTGCCGTGCTGAGCTCGGGTGGTCAGGGCAGTGTGCTGTTTATCGGCGCCGACAACGTGGTGGTCGAGAACTGTGAGCTGCGCGATTGGGGTCGAAATCTCACCGAGATGAATTCGGCCATCTTCATCGGAGATCGCGTAAAAGACGTGATCGTGCGCAACAATCGGCTGCGTGGCGCAGGCTTCGGCGTGTGGGCCGACCGCACCGAGAATGTGCAGATTCTCGATAATCGAATCCAGGGCGATCCCGAGGTGCGTTCTCAGGATCGCGGCAACGGCATCCACCTGTTCAGCGCCCGTGGCGCGCTGGTGGCCGGCAATCATATAAGCGAAACCCGCGATGGCGTGTACATCGACACGTCCAATGGCAACCGTATCGAGCGCAACCTGATGGAGGATCTGCGCTACGGCGTGCACTACATGTTCGCCCATGACAATCATGTCACCGGCAATCTTACCCGCCGGACCCGTACCGGCTACGCGCTGATGCAGAGCCGCCAGTTGACCGTGATCGGAAACCGTTCCGAGCAGGATCAGAACTACGGCATCCTGATGAATTACATCAATTATTCCACCCTGCGAGACAACATCGTCATTGACGTGCAGCGTGTCGATCTGGGGGGCGGCACGACCGCCGGCGATGAAGGCAAGGCGCTGTTCATCTACAACTCGCAGTTCAACACAATCCAGCGCAACCATTTCGAGCGCAGCAATCTGGGTATCCACCTGACTGCCGGTTCCGAGAACAACTACATTTCCGACAATGCCTTCGTTGCCAACGAGCGGCAGGTCAAGTACGTGGCGGTGCGCACCCAGGAATGGTCCGTCGACGGGCGCGGCAATTACTGGAGCGACTACCTGGGCTGGGACCGCAACGACGACGGTCTGGGCGATGTGCCCTACGAACCCAACGACAACGTCGACCGCTTGCTGTGGATGTACCCGCAGGTGCGCCTGTTGATGAATAGCCCCAGCATCGAAGTGTTGCGCTGGGTGCAGCGAGCCTTCCCGGTGATCAAGTCGCCGGGTGTGCAGGACAGCCATCCGTTGATGAAACTGCCTACCGAGGAATTGATGAATACAACGCAGGGGCCTAACTCATGAGTGCTGTAGAGATTCAGGGCGTCAGCCAGCGGTATGGCGACATGACCGTATTGCATGATCTGAACCTGAGCCTGGGTGAAGGCGAGGTGCTGGGGCTGTTCGGCCATAACGGCGCCGGCAAGACCACCACCATGAAGCTGATCCTCGGCCTGTTGCAGGCCAGCGAGGGGCAGGTGCAGGTGCTGGGGCGTGATCCACGCACCACCGATGTCCGCCGCCAGATGGGCTATCTGCCGGAGAACGTCACCTTCTATCCGCAACTGACGGGGCGCGAGACCCTGCGTCATTTCGCGCGCCTGAAGAGCACGCCGCTGGGCCAGGTGGACGATCTGCTCGAGCAGGTCGGCCTCGCCCACGCCGCCGATCGCCGCGTGAAGACCTATTCCAAGGGCATGCGCCAGCGGCTCGGCCTGGCGCAGGCGGTGCTCGGCGAGCCGCGCCTGCTGCTGCTCGACGAACCTACCGTGGGGCTCGACCCCATCGCCACCCAGGAGCTCTACCTGCTGATCGATCGGCTGCGCCAGACGGGTACCAGCGTGATCCTCTGTTCCCACGTGCTGCCCGGCGTGGAGGCGCATATCAACCGTGCGGCTATTCTCGCCAAGGGGCGCCTGCAGGCCATCGGCAGCCTCAAGCAGCTGCGCAGCGAGGCCGGCCTGCCGGTGCGTATCCGCGCCAGTGGCATCAGTCAGAGCGAGGCCTGGCTGGAGCGCTGGGCCAATGCGGGGCACTCGGCGCAGCGTCTCGGCGAGGATGGTGTCGAGGTGATCGCCATCAACGGCCACAAGCTGCCGTTGCTGCGTGAGCTGCTCGGGGAAAGCGAACCCGACGATGTGGAAATCCACCAGCCTTCGCTGGAGGATCTGTACCGCTATTACATGGAGCGCGCCGGCGATGTGCAGGCCGCGGAGGGCAGGGTATGAACCAGGTCTGGAACATCGCCCGCAAGGAACTCAGCGATGGCCTGCGCAACCGCTGGCTGCTGGCCATCAGCCTGCTGTTCGCCGTGCTCGCGGTGGGTATCGCCTGGCTTGGCGCGGCGGCCTCCGGCCAGCTGGGCTTTACCTCGATCCCGGCGACCATCGCCAGCCTGGCCAGCCTGGCCACCTTCCTCATGCCGCTGATCGCGCTGCTACTGGCCTATGACGCCATCGTCGGCGAGGACGAGGGCGGCACCCTGATGCTGTTGCTGACCTATCCGCTGGGGCGCGGGCAGATTCTGCTGGGCAAGTTCGTCGGCCATGGAATGATCCTGGCGCTGGCGGTGCTCATCGGTTTCGGCTGCGCCGCCGTGGCGATCGGGCTGCTGGTCGAGGATATCGAGCTGGGCCTGCTGCTCTGGGCCTTCGGTCGCTTCATGGTTTCCTCCACGCTGCTGGGCTGGGTGTTCCTTGCCCTGGCTTACGTGCTCAGCAGCAAGGTCAGCGAGAAATCCAGCGCCGCCGGCCTGGCACTGGGGGTCTGGTTCCTGTTCGTGCTGGTGTTCGACCTGGTGCTGCTGGCGCTGCTGGTGCTCAGCGAGGGCAAGTTCAGCCCCGAACTGCTGCCCTGGCTGCTGCTGCTCAACCCCACCGACATCTACCGGCTGATCAATCTGTCCGGCTTCGAAGGCGGCGGCGCCATGGGCGTGCTGTCGCTGGGCGGCGACCTACCCGTGCCGAACGCCGTGCTCTGGCTCTGCCTGTTGGCCTGGGCAGGCGCATCGCTGCTGCTGGCCTATGGCATCTTCCGTCGGCGCCTGGCCTGACTTTCTGGAGGGAAACGAATGATGAACAATCTGTACCGTACCGGCGGCCAGGCGCTGCTCGCGATGCTCCTGGCATTCGGGCTGGCCGCCTGTGGCGACAAGCAAGAAGTCCAGCAATCGCTCGACCCGGTGGCTTTCCATGAAAGTGACGAATGCCACGTCTGCGGCATGATCATCGCCGACTTCCCCGGCCCGAAAGGCCAGGCGGTGGATAAGGCCGGCGTGAAGAAGTTCTGCTCCACCGCCGAGATGCTCGGCTGGTACCTTCAGCCGGAAAACAAGCTTCTCGATGCCAAGCTCTATGTGCATGACATGGGCAAGAGCGAATGGGCGCACCCCAGCGACGAGCACCTGATCGACGCCCGCACGGCCTGGTACGTCGCCGGTACGCCGCTCAAGGGCGCCATGGGTGTCTCCCTGGCCAGTTTCGCCGACGAGCAGCAGGCGCAGCAGCTCGCTGCCGAACATGGCGGACGGGTGCTGCGCTTCGAAGAGATCGACCATGCGGTGCTGCAGCAGGGCGCGGACATGCAGCACCACGACATGCATGAGCACATGTCCGAAACCGAACACAACGATCACGCGGGTCATTGACCGCATTCGACGCAATCGAGGTAAGCAAAATGATGGGTATCAGCATCTGGCAGCTTCTGATCATTCTTCTGATCGTGGTCATGCTGTTCGGCACCAAACGCCTGCGTGGCCTGGGCTCGGATCTGGGCAGCGCGATCGCGGGCTTTCGCAAGTCGGTGAGCGAGGGTGAAAGCACGGCCCAGGTGGAGCCGGTCAAGCCGGAACTCAAGTAAGGGCTTCTGCTCCGGGTTCACCGAAGGGCGAACCCGGCCTGCCGGGGGCACGCTTCTTCCAGTTCTCTTCCGCCAGGAAGAGAAGGCTTCGTATCACCCAGGCCACAGCCCATCGCGTGCGGGTGCGTCACGCTGAGCATCGTTTCACTCATGCCATTCTGCGATGCGGTTCTGCGGACTGCCGGTGACCGGCTTCTTTCGTTCGTTGCTAGGCTCTGTTGCCATTTCGTGCGCGGCCGCGCCGCAGCAACGCGGCTCGCGACGAAACGGCAACAGACCCTACACCGTATTTCGCCCCACCGGCTGTCGCTTTCCCCTCGCCTCGGTAAAAAGCTGATTGCAATCAAGTCTGTCGAGGCCGCCTACCCTGTAGAAAGTAGTCCTGGCTCCCGCATTGGCTGGAGCGTCGTTTCCGCCGCGCAGTGACGCTTTTGCGCGGCGGGCTTAGAAGAAAACCCTGGAGGCCTTCCGTGCAAGTAGTCGACCGGCGAAAAGCCCTGAGTATCCCGCCTGTCTGGCGTCTCGCCTTTCGTCCTTTCTTCCTCGCTGGTGGCGTCTACGCGCTACTGGCGATTCCGCTCTGGGTCGCGGCCTGGACGGGTTTCTGGCCCGGTTTCCAACCCACTGGCGGCTGGCTGGCCTGGCACCGTCACGAAATGCTGTTCGGCTTCGCCATGGCCATCGTCGCCGGCTTCCTGCTGACCGCGGTCCAGACCTGGACCGGTCAGGTGGCGCCTTCCGGCAACCGCCTGATGGGCGTGGCGCTGATCTGGCTGGCGGCGCGCCTGGGCTGGCTGCTTGGGCTGCCGGCGCCACTGCTGGTGCCGCTGGATCTGCTGTTCCTGCTCGTCGTCGCCTGGATGATGGCGCGCATGCTCTGGGCCGTGCGGCAGCAGCGCAACTACCCCATCGTGGTGGTGCTGACGCTGATGATCGGTGCCGATGCGCTGATGCTGGCCGGCGTGCTGCAAGGCAATGACGCGCTGCAGCGCCAGGGCGTACTGGCGGGGCTTTGGCTGGTGGCGGCATTGATGGCGCTGATCGGCGGCCGGGTGATTCCTTTCTTCACTCAGCGCGGCCTGGGGCGTACGGCGCAGGTCAAGGCCTGGCCCTGGCTCGACTGGTCGCTGCTGGTCGGCAGTGCGCTGATCGCGCTTCTGCATGCATTCGGTGTGGCGCTGGCGCCCCATGCGCTGATCGGGCTGCTGTTCCTGGCCATCGGTCTGGGGCATCTGCTGCGCCTGGTCCGCTGGTACGACGCCGACCTCAGAAAGGTGCCGCTGCTGTGGTCGCTGCACCTGGCGATGCTCTGGCTGGTGGTGGCCTGCTTCGGCCTGGCGCTGTGGCATTTCGGCGTGCTGGCGCAATCCAGCCCCGCTTTGCACGCGCTGAGCGTGGGGTCCATGAGCGGGCTGATCCTGGCGATGATCGCGCGCGTCACCCTCGGTCACACCGGCCGGCCGTTGCAGCTGCCGGCGGGCGTGGTCTGGGCCTTCGTGCTGTTCAATCTGGGCGCCTTCGCACGCGTATTCCTGGCGACCGCATGGCCTGTGCCGGGGCTCTGGCTGGCGGCGATCTGCTGGGCGTCGGCCTTCGCGCTGTACGTCTGGCGCTACGCACCGATGCTGGTCGCCGCGCGGGTCGACGGGCATCCGGGCTGAGTGCGATGCCGGCCCTTTCAGGTCTGCCGGCGAGAGTTCCAAACCGCTGTCCGTTCCCGGAGGGGAGGGGCAGCTTGCGGCTCGGCAATGTCGAGCATCGGAGATGATGATGAAAAACGATTTTCAGGATCGCCTGGCGGTCGTCACGGGCGCCAGCTCGGGCATAGGATTGGCGCTGTGCACGGCACTGCTGCAACGCGGCGCCCGGGTGCTGGCGATGTCCCGCGCGCTGGGCGGACTGGAGCCGCTGTTGCAGACCTACGCGGAGCAACTGGTCTGGCTGGCGGGCGACGTGACCGTGCCGGCCGACTTGCAGGCCTTGCGGGCACGCGCCGCGCAGCTGGGGCAGGTCGATTATCTGGTGCCCAACGCCGGTATTGCCGAGCTGGCGGATGGCCTCGACATGGCGGCGTTCGATCGGCAATGGGCGGTCAACGGAGCGGGTGCGTTGAATACGCTGGGAACACTGCGTCATGAGCTGGCGAAGTCTGCCTCGGTGGTCTTCATCGGTACCTTCCTGACGCGCTCGACCTATCCGGGCCTGGCGGCCTACATCGCCAGCAAGGCGGCATTGGCGGCGCAGGCCCGTACCCTGGCGGTGGAATTCGCGCCGCTGGGCGTGCGCATCAACATGGTATCGCCCGGCCCTACCGCGACGGCGATCTGGGGCACCCTGGGCCTGTCGGACGAGCAGCTCGAGGGCGTGGCCGATGGCATCGCCCAGCGCCTGCTGCCGGGGCATTTCCTGGAATCGGCCGCGGTGGCCAACGTGATTCTGTTTCAGCTGTCGCAAGGAGCGCGTGGCGTCTACGGTCAGGATTGGGTCGTCGATAACGGCTTCACCCTGAGCTGAAAGAGCGAGGAATCCTCGATGCTGTTTGGATGGAAGAAAACGGCGCGCAAGCTGCAGCAGGAACAGGACCGCCTCCAGGCGACCTGTAACGAGCAGCGCTCGCGGATCGCCGAACTGGAGCAGGAGCTGGAGGCCGCCAAGCTGGCCAATCGAACCAGCGGTCGGCAGTTCGATTATTACCGCGGCGTGGCCGGCAACCTGATTCGCTTCAGCCACTCGATTGCGCATCTGGGGGATTCGTTCGAATACCTCACCGGACAGCTGGGCCAGAACAAGGCGCATGCCGAGCAGGTGGCCTCGGCGGCACTGAGCAACCAGAAGCATTTCGGCGAGCTGCAGAGCAAGGCTTCGGACATGGAGAGCGGGCTCAACCAGGCCTCGCACAAGGTCGACACCCTGGCCGGCCATTCCAAGGAGATCAACGGGATCGTCGATCTGATCAGCGGAATCGCCAGCCAGACCAACCTGCTGGCCCTCAACGCCGCGATCGAGGCTGCCCGGGCCGGTGAGGCGGGGCGCGGCTTCGCGGTGGTGGCCGGGGAGATTCGCAGCCTGGCGGAAAAGACCGCGCTCGCCACCGAGGACATCGTGCGCAAGATCGGCGAAGTCCAGGCCGAAATCGCCAGCGTTCACGACTACATCCAGTTGCAGGGCAAGCTCGCCCAGGGTTTCAGCCAGACCACCGAGCTGGCCGTCGGCGCCATGCGGACCCTGCATCAGCTGGCCGGCAGCATGCGGCATGGCATCGACAATTCGTCGTTCCGTGCGGTATCGAACTGGCCAACCTCGACGAGTTGTCGCTCAAGTTCGTCGTCTACAACCAGCTGCCCGGCAGCAATACCCAGGGCAGCGCGCAACTGCCCAGCGAGCGCGAATGCCGCTTCGGCCGCTGGTACTACGGGGAAGGCAACCGCGAGATGCAGGACCTGGAGCACTTCCAGCGGATCGAGCGGCCGCACACCGCAGTGCACGATCAGGGCCAGGCCGCCATCGATGCCTTCCAGGCGCAGCATCTGGAGAAGGCATTGCGGCATCTTGAGCAGATGGAAGAAGCCAACCTGGAAGTGATGCGCATCGTCGCCGCGGTGGTGGAGCAGTACGGACGTCAGGCCTACGCGGCGATCGCTTGAAGCCGCGCATCGCTAATGTTTCGCGTACCGTCGAAGCGTCACATATATAGCAAAAAAATTGCGCTATAACGGCAACACTATTCATTAGAGATAACTCAACGGTCGGTCGACAATGGGCGGCATTCCCAGCCGACGCGGCCGCTTGCCGCGCTCACGAACCTGACCTCACGAAGGAGTGGCAGGTGCGCGGCATGCCTGTGTTCCCCAGGCGCGTGCGTAGTTGCCTCATGCACGTCCATGATCGAAGCGTCCACATCGGCATCTCCCCTCTACAACTACCGCGTCGTGCGTCAGTTCACCCTGATGACGGTGGTGTGGGGAATCATCGGCATGGGCCTGGGCGTGTTCATTGCGGCGCAACTGGTCTGGCCGGTATTGAATTTCGATCTGCCCTGGACCAGCTTCGGTCGCGTACGGCCGATGCACACCAATCTGGTGATCTTCGCCTTCGGCGGTAACGCGCTGTTCGCGACCTCACTCTATGTGGTGCAGCGCACCAGCCGTGTTCGCCTGATCTCCGATAGCCTCGGCGAGTTCGTCTTCTGGGCCTGGCAAGCCGCGTGCGTCGCCATGGTGGTCAGCTACGCGCTGGGCTACACCACCTCCAAGGAATACGCGGAGATGGAATGGCCGATCGCCGCCTGGGTGACCCTGGTCTGGCTGGCCTATGCCTACCTGTTCTTCGGCACCATCGCGTATCGCAAGGTCAGCCACATCTACGTGGGCAACTGGTTCTTCGGCGCCTTCATCATCGTCACCGGCATGGTGCACGTGATCAACCACGCGCTGGTGCCGGTGAGCCTGATGAAGTCCTACTCGGTCTATTCCGGCGCCACCGACGCGATGATCCAGTGGTGGTATGGGCACAGTGTGGTGGGCTTCATCCTCTCGGTGGGCTTTCTCGGCATCATGTATTACTTCGTGCCGAAGCAGGCCGAGCGGCCGATCTATTCCTATCGCCTGTCCATCGTGCATTTCTGGGCGATCATCTCCCTGTACATCTGGGCCGGCCCGCATCACCTGCACTACACCGCACTGCCGGATTGGGCGCAGAGCCTGGGCATGGCGATGTCGGTGATTCTGCTCGCGCCCAGCTGGGGCGGCATGATCAACGGCATGATGACCCTCTCCGGCGCCTGGCATAAGCTGCGCACCGATCCGGTGCTGCGCTTCCTGGTGGTGTCGCTGGCGTTCTACGGCATGTCCACCTTCGAAGGTCCGATGATGGCCATCAAGACCGTCAACGCCCTGTCCCACTACACCGACTGGACCATCGGCCACGTACATGCCGGCGCCCTCGGTTGGGTGGCGATGATCTCCATCGGCTCGCTGTATCACCTGATTCCGCGGCTCTACGATCGCAAGCAGATGTACAGCGTTCGGCATCAGGTGCCGCGGCCAGGGCTGCGGGAATCAGGAGGAGGGACGCCAGGGCGAGCCCCAAACGTGATACTGCGTGTCGGGACACTGTCATGACGTCCTCCAGGACGCTAGGTTACTTCTGGCTAAGAACCCACTCGGCGAGGATCTTGGCTTCTTCTTCGGTTACAGCATTTGGCGGCATCGGGATCGGACCCCAGACGCCCTGGCTGCCGTTCTTGATGTGGCCGGCAAGCATGTCGGCTGCGCCTTCCTGGCCCGCGTATTTGGCGGCGACTTCCTTGAATGCCGGGCCAACCAGCTTGGCATCGATGCTGTGGCAGGCTGCGCAAGGCTTGCTCTTGAACAGCGCTTCGCCGTCCTGAGCAATCGCCGGTTGCAGCATCAGCGCGCCGCTCAGGGCGAACAGCGGAACCAGGATTTTTTTCATGAGTACTTCCTCAAGGCTAATTGAGGGGAGGATCTGAGCCCGCCCCGGTGGAAAAACCCAGCAACAAATGTACTGGGTGGATGCACGTTAAATTTACCGATATGGGTAAGCAAGCTTTTGTTCCGGATCACTGTTTCCATTCGCAGGCGATGCATCTCCCGGCGCAAATGTCATTGCGGCGACAAGTTGAGCATGAGCCAGCGCGGTCGGGTGAGTCCTTGACTGGGATCAACCTAACAGACCGTTGAAAACCCGTTGCGTTGGCAATGTGGCGCGGGAGCGGCCTGTTACGGCGCAAGCCTCGTCTTGCAGGGTGCTGTCGAAGCGGAGCGGGCCGGCATTGCGCCGGCTGTTGCCGCTGTCACCCACGACCGTGACGCGCGGGCCGCTTTGCTGCTGGCTGATTTCGGGCTGCGAATAGACCGGCTGATGATTGCGGTACTGGCTGCTGTTGGCCGGAGCGACCCGAATCGAAGTCATTTCTTCGCCTGAGCTGCAGCCGCGATCCGAAAAGGTGATTTTCCCTGTGACGGGATCGACACACTTTTGTACCTGCGCCGAGGCCGGCAACGCCCAAGCTAGGGACACAAGCAAGGCGCTGGTAGCCAGCAGAGGATTTCTGAAGTGTTTTTGGATTGCCATTTGACTCTTCCCTGTGTTCATCAATGGATGAACACAAGATAGGTCATTCGGTCCGCATCCGGAATGGGGCGCTGGAACGGCGTGGCGACCCCACCGCACCAGCCAGACCTCGGCTCGTGCCGGTGACATCCGCTAGGCAACTCCAGCCACCAAGACGAAGGGGAAGTTATTCGTAGCCGCGTCAACTCAACCAAGGCTTTGCTTGCCGTCAACCATTCGCCGTCGCCGCCGCCTCAACGCATAATCTTGGATCTTTTGTTCGAGACGGACCTTGGCGATGCTCAAAAACCTATGGCGTTGGTTCAAACGGCCAAAAAACCCGGCCGGCTATGTCTATTACGCACGCCTGAAGACTAACTGTGGGCTTTTGTACAAACTCGGCTACACCAAAAAGCCCAGTCTCAAGGAACGCCTCGCCTACGGCGGGCACGGCGATGAAAAGATGATTGACCAAGAGTTCTTCTTTACCTATTGCGAAGACGCCTGGGACGTCGAACAAACCCTGCTTGAGCACTTCACCCGTCAGCGCGCCTTTGGCAAATACAGCAAAAATGCTCGCAAGCCGCTGTGCGGTCGTGGCCAGACAGAGCTGTTCGCCCACGACATACTGGGGTTGGATGAAAACCTCTACATCAAGCCCGATGCGCAGACGCTGGCAACAATCCGGGAGCAGAACAATGATGTGGGAGGCGGCTGCCTATTCGTATTCCTCGGCCTAATCCTAGTGCCTTTCACGCTCGGGCTATCGCTTCTGTTCATAGTGGGCGGATTAAGCGGGATATTCGGCAGACCAGGGGGTATCAAAAATTTCGCCGCCCAGTACAAGCAAAGGCCTGTTCATCCGCCTGCCATTGCTGATCTCATCAAGAGCCTTAGTCAGCCTGTGTCCGATTCGGTACAGCCCAAGGCGCTCCCCACTAAGTGTTGATCTGGACTGGATTCGCGAAACGATGGAGCTACGCACGAAGAAAATGTGGGGACAAGTGTGGGGATAGAGAATGCAGAATTCATATTACCCTTTGATATCAATAGCTTGAACAACTAAAACGCCGGCCACAAGCCGGCTTTTTTATTGCCCGAAGAAATCCAGCAAGATCCTACAGCCCTAGAAAATACGCGCCTTACAGCTTAGGGTCTGTCCCAAGACATCCCGTAGCCATCCATAAAATCAGCAACCAAGGTGTGGGTCAGAGTGTGGGTTGAGGGGGTGTGTTGGAGTAGGAGCGAGTAATAGGCAAGCTGACCAGCAAGACCGTGGAGTCGATAGCCAAGGCTGCAACGCCAGGAAAAACCAATGATGGCGATGGCCTGTACTTCCAGGTATCCAAGAGCGGCGACACCAGCTGGATCTTCCGTTACAAGCTGGATGGCCGCAGCCGCGAAATGGGGCTAGGCCCCTTCCCTGCCGTCACACTCGGCCAAGCACGGCAGTTGGCCGCCGACCAACGCAAGCTCCTCGCCTCCGGAAGCGACCCACTGGCAACCCGCGACGCGGCAAAGGAAGCCAAGCGCGAGGCCGAACGCCAGGCCGCAGCACGTCGCACGACGTTCGAAGATCTCGCTCGCGAATACCAACAGGCACATGGCGGCAGTTGGTCTGAGAAGTGGCGGAAAGGCTGGCTACGCAAGTTGGAGCTCTACGCCTTCCCGACCATGGGCAAGCTGTCGGCTGACATCATCAGCACCGAGCATGTGCTTACTGCATTGCAACCCATCTGGGCAACCAAGACCCGGACTGCTGATGAAATCAGGGGCCAGATCGAGCAAATACTGGATGCAGCCAAGGCCAGGCGCTTACGCGAGGGGGACAATCCTGCCCGCTGGCGCGGACACTTGGACAACCTGCTGAGCAAGGCAGAGAAAAAGAAGGCCAGGCAGCGCCAGCACTTTCCAGTACTGCAATGGAAAGACACACCGAAACTTATAGCCGATCTGCTCAACATCGATACACGTGACGCCATCGCAACCAGACTGCTGATTCTGACCGGCGCTCGTTACCACATGATCCAACACTCAATGGCCCGAGTTTGACCTCGAAGCAGGCTGGGCAAAGTTCTGCACAAGCCAGCCATGACGCCGCAAGAGGATATCCGCAGCATCTACAACTACACTGAAACCAACCTCCAACACGACACTCAATGGCCGTTTTCATTGTGACTATGGCGCTGGGGTGACGGGGTGATTTGACGCAGCGCGGGAGTATCTGCTCTATGTCATGCCAATCAGCTATATGACACTAACCACGCAACGTCACTATCGGTACGCTCCAATGGATCAGATTCTCTCTTTGCTGTCGGAAACCATCCCCAAGGCGCAAACGCTGGAGCAACTGGCGCGCCCTTTGTTGTCGCTGCTTAACCAGTTCACCGGCATGGAGTCGACCTACCTGACCACTATCGACACCGAACAGGGCGTGCAACGCGTCGAGTTTGCACGCAATGCGGGCGCAATGATCATCCCGGAGGGGCTGGTCGTACCCTGGGCCGATACCCTGTGCAAGCGAGCCCTTGAAGAGAACCGTCTTTACTCAGACAACGTTGCCGAGTGCTGGGGCGACTCCGACGCGGCCAAGGCTCTGGGCATCAAGACCTATCTGAGCGCACCTATCAGATCGCAGGATGGCCGCGTCCTGGGCACCGTCTGCGCGGCAAGCTCGGCTCAGGTAGCCCGTCCAGCCAATGTGGAGCCGTTGCTTGCTCTGCTGTCGGGCTTGCTAGGTTACGCCCTGGAACGCGAGCTATTGGTCGCACAACTTCAGGCCGCCAACAGCGAACTTGGCCGGCTAGCGCTGACCGACCCGCTGACTGGACTCGCCAATCGGCGCGGCATCATGCGTGACCTTGTACAGCTGTTCGCCTTGGCTCAGCGCGACAGCAAGTATGTGCTCGTTGCCGTCATCGACTTGGATGGATTCAAACTCATCAACGACTGCTACGGCCACCAGGCGGGTGATCAGTTTCTGCTTGGTATCGCCACTGAGCTGCAGCGCAGCCTTAGAACCTGCGACATGGTCGGCCGCATCGGCGGAGACGAGTTCATCGTCATCGCCCTGGGCAACACCCTCCAGCGCCCGGACTCTGCGCAAGAACTCCGGGATGCAGCCTTGCTCATGCAGACCCGCTTGAGCAAGGCCACTATTGGCCAGTATGACCTGGGTAACGGCCTGCCTCCCTATGAGTATCAGGGTGCGAGCGTTGGGGTAGTGGCAGTGATGCCTGATGGCACCACCGCTGAAGAGGCCATCAGGCTGGCGGACAACGAGATGTACCAGGTCAAGCAACAACGCAAACAACAAAGGTCATAGTGCAATTACCAGCTGCAGCCCTGAACACCCAGCACCACGAAGTGGACCGGGTTCTACCCCGTTAGCACGGACCTGATCTAGCAGCCTGTTGAAATTCGCCGCGATGATTACGTCCACTGCTTCTGGCAGCAGTGGTCGCGCTCGTTTACTTCCCGTTTAGGGCGCCAATCGATGGAAATAGCCCGATTTGGCGTGCTCCAGGCGCACCTTCCCCGTCAACGCGCTCATGCCATTGAGCCTGTAGCCAGCAGCTTCGGCAGGCGCACCAGGTTGCTTGCCGCCATGGCCAGCTGGAACAGCGCGTCGACACGCTCAAGTCCGCGTTGCTTCACCTGGCGCAGCCCGGCCGCCGCCTTGAGCCAGCCGAAGTGGGTTTCGATCCAGGCGCGAATCTTCAGGCTCAGACCATATCCGGCGTGGCGCGTGGTACGGCCATCGATGGCGCTGCGCCGACCATTGGTGTTCTGCGCAACATGGGGTGTCACGCCGAGGGCACGACAGGCGGCCACGAAGTCTGCCGTGTCGTAAGCCTTGTCCGCGGCCAGGGTGCGGCGACGGCGACCACCCAGCTTGCTCAGCATCGCCAGCGCGACTTCGCGTTCGCCATGGCCACCGGCCAGAGTCACATGAGCACTGCGCACCAGACCACTGCGGTGTTCCATCAGCACATGCCCCATGTAACTCAGCTGCGCGCCGGTGTTGTGGCTCTTGCGGTACAGCCGGGCATCCGGATCGCTGGTCGAGGCGTGGGTGTCGTTGCTGCGCTTGTGCCCCTTGAAGTCCGGCGGGGCATTGCGCGGGCCGGGGCCCGGGTCGTCTGGCGTATCGTCCTTGGGACGGAAACTCTTCTGAGAGGCCCAGGCTTGCAGCAATGTGCCGTCGACCGAGAAGTGCTCATCCGAGATCAGCCCCTGCTTCTCCGCCAGGCGTACCACCTCGCTCAGAAACTCGGCGGCCACTGCCTGGGCATTGAGGCGGTCACGGTTCTTCGAGAAGACCGAGTGATCCCACACCGGATCATCAATGGCCAGGCCGACGAACCAGCGGAACAGCAGGTTGTAGCCCAGCTGTTCCATCAGCATCCGCTCGCTGCGCAGCGAGTAGAACAACTGCAGCAACTGCGCCCGCATCAGCTTCTCGGGGGCGATCGAGGCGCGGCCGGTGTCGGCATACAAGGTGTCGAACAGGGCGCTCATCCGCTGCAGAGCGGTGTCTGCCAGCTTGCGGATGGCGCGCAGGGGGTGAGTCGCTGGCACAAAGTCATCAAGCTTGGCGACAGTGAACAAGGATTCCTGTGTGATATCGGCGCCACGCATGGAAATCGGGGTTCCCGGCAGATTGGAGCCGATATCGTAAACCTTACACGGCAAAGTCAGACAGGCCGTAGGGGAATTTCAACAGGCTGCTAGCGCCTGAGCTTGCTCGCCGATTCACCACCGATGCCGAAGTGGTTTTTCGGCATTTCGGTGATGATCACGCGCACCCGCTCGATGGGCGCGTCCAGCGAGCGCGACATGGCCTCGCTGACTTCGCGGATCAGGGTTTCCTTTTGTTCGTCGGTGCGGCCTTCGAGGATATACAGCTGAGCGATGGGCATGGCCTCGTCCTTCAAAAATAGTAGCGGCCGGCACGCAAGCCGGCCGCATGGGGTTTAAACGAAGCGCGCGGACACCGAGCCAAGGCCCTGGTAACGCACGGTGATGTTGTCGCCCGGCGCCACCGGCACCGCCGCGGTGATGCCGCCGGTCATGATGAAACTGCCCGCCGGGATATGTTCGCCGCGTTCGGCCAGCAGGTTGGCCAGCATCGCCACGCTGGAAGCAGGATGGCCAAGCACTGCGGCACCGGCACCAAGCTCCACCACTTCGCCGTTCTTCTCCATCACCACGCCGAGGGTGCGCAGGTCCACGTCGGCGACATTGGCCATTTGCCCGCCGGTAATGAAACGGGTCGAGGAGGCGTTGTCGGCGACCACGCTGATCAGGTCAAACTTGAAGTTCTCGTAGCGCGAGTCGATCACTTCCACCGTCGGCACGACGAAATCGGTGGCCGCCAGCACTTGGCCGATATGGCAGCCCGGACCGTGCAGTGGGGCTTTGGTGACGAAGCTGATCTCAGCCTCGATCTTCGGGTGGATCAGTTTGGCGCAATCCACCACGCCGCCGTCGGCGACGCTGAAGTAGTCGGCGAGGAAGCCGTATATCGGCGTTTCCACGCCCATCTGTGCCATCTTCGCCCAGGAGGTCAGGCCCATCTTCAAGCCGACGATCTTGTTGCCGCGGGCCTCCTTGCGCCGGCGGATTTCCCACTGCACGTCGTAGGCGTCGGCGAAGGTCATGTCCGGGTAATCGTTGGTCACCTTGCTGATGTCATGCGCATGCAGCTCGGCGTTTTCGATGTGCTCGGCCAGGGCCAGCACCTGTTCGCGGGTCAGGGTACGGTTCATCAGTTGCGCTCCTTACGGGCGGCCAATAGGTCGAGGGCGACGTCGACGATCATGTCTTCCTGGCCACCGACCATGCGCCGTTTGCCCAGTTCGACGAGGATGTCCACGGCCTTGAGGCCGTATTTCTGCGCGGCCACTTCGGAATGACGGAGGAAGCTGGAGTAGACCCCGGCGTAGCCGAGGGCCAGGGTTTCGCGGTCGACCCGCACCGGACGGTCTTGCAGCGGCCGGACGATGTCGTCGGCGGCGTCCATCAGGGTGTAGAGGTCGGTGCCGTGCTCCCAGCCGAGGCGTTCGGCGGCGGCGATGAACACCTCCAGCGGCGCGTTACCGGCACCGGCGCCCATGCCGGCGAGACTGGCGTCGATGCGGTCGCAGCCCTCCTCCACCGCGACGATGGAGTTGGCCACGCCAAGGGACAGGTTGTGGTGGGCGTGCATGCCGGTCTGGGTTTCCGGCTTGAGCACGGCCTTGACCGCGCGGAAGCGCTCGCGCACGTCCTGCATGCTCAGCGCACCACCGGAATCGACCACGTAGATGCAGGTCGCGCCATAGTTCTCCATCAGCTTGGCCTGCTTGGCCAGATGCTCGGGGGCGATCATATGGCTCATCATCAAAAAGCCGACGGTGTCCATGCCCAGTTCACGGGCGTATTCGATGTGCTGCTTGGAGACATCCGCCTCGGTGCAATGGGTGGCCACGCGGACCACCCGCGCGCCGGCGTTGTAGGCCGCCTTGAGGTCGTGCACCGTGCCGATACCGGGCAGCAGCAGGGTGGCGATTTTGGCGTGGCTGATCACGTCGTTGACCGCCTCGATCCACTCCAGGTCGGTGTGCGCGCCGAAGCCGTAGTTGAAGCTGGAGCCTTGCAGGCCGTCGCCGTGGGCCACCTCGATGGAGTCGACCTTGGCCTGGTCCAGGGCGCGGGCGATGTCCTGCACGTTCTGCAGCGAGTACTGGTGGCGGATCGCGTGGCTGCCGTCGCGCAGGGTGACGTCGGAGATATAGAGTTTCTTGCCGGGGTTGAAGGTCATGGCGATTCTCCTCAGGCCTTGAGCATCGACTGGGCCATGCGCTCGGCAGTGGCCAGCGCGGCGGAGGTCATGATGTCGAGGTTGCCAGCGTAGGCCGGCAGGTAATGGGCGGCGCCTTCGACTTCGAGGAACACCGAGGTCTTCAACCCGCTGAACCGGCCGAGACCGGGGATGTTCAGCGGCGCGGACTCGGGGATCACGTCGAACTGCACCTGCTGCTTCAGGCGATAGCCGGGCACGTAGGCCTGCACCGCCTGAACCATTTCCGCCACCGAGGCCGCGACGGCGGCCTGATCGGCGGCGGCGGACAGCACATACACGGTGTCGCGCATGATCAGCGGCGGCTCAGCCGGGTTCATGATGATGATCGCCTTGCCCTTGGCCGCACCGCCGATCACTTCGATGGCTTTGCTGGTGGTCTCGGTGAACTCGTCGATGTTGGCGCGGGTGCCCGGACCGGCCGACTTGCTGCTGATCGAGGCGACGATCTCGGCGTAATGGACCTTGGCCACGCGGGAGACCGCGGCGACCATCGGGATGGTCGCCTGGCCGCCGCAGGTGACCATGTTGACGTTGAGCTTGCCGAGGTGCTCTTCCAGGTTGACCACCGGCACGCAGTACGGGCCGATGGCCGCCGGGGTCAGGTCGATCAGGCGGATGCCCGGTTTGGCCTGGCGCAGCAGCGCCTCGTTCTGCACGTGGGCACTGGCCGAGGTGGCGTCGAAGACGAAATCGATGTCGGCGAATTCGGGCAGCTTGATCAGCCCTTCGACGCCGGCATGGGTGGTCGCCACGCCCATGCGCTGGGCGCGGGCCAGGCCGTCGGAGGCGGCGTCGATGCCGACCATGGCGCCCATTTCCAGGTACTTGGCGTTGCGCAGCACTTTGATCATCAGGTCGGTGCCAATATTGCCCGGACCGATGATCGCGACTTTGAGTTTCTGGTTCATCTGCAAGCCTCCAATTTAGGTGAAGCGCACGGAGGCGCTGCCGATACCGCCGATGTCGACGCGCATCACGTCGCCGGCCTTGACCGGCTCCAACGGCACCAGCGAGCCGGACAGAATCACCTCGCCGGCTTTCAGCGCGATGCCGAAACGGCCCAGGGTGTTGGCCAGCCAGGCCACGCAGTTGACCGGCGAACCGAGCGCCGCAGCGCCGGCCCCGGTGCTGATGATGTGGCCGTTCTTTTCCACCACCATGCCGCAGGTGACCAGGTCGACCTGGCGCGGCGATACCGCCTGGTCGCCGAGCACGAACAGGCCGCAGGAGGCGTTGTCCGCCACGGTGTCCTGGATCTTGATTTTCCAGTCGCGGATGCGCGAATCGACGATCTCGAAACAGGGCATCACGCACTCGGTGGCGGCCAGTACGTCGGCGTTAGTCACGCCGGGGCCGATCAGGTCCTTCTTGAGGATGAAGGCGATCTCGCCCTCGGCCTTGGGCTGCATCAGTCGCTGGCTGATCGGCACCGCTTCGCCGCTGTTGAACACCATGGCGTCGGTCAGGTAACCGAAGTCCGGCTGGTGCACGCCCAGTATGTTTTGCACCGCCTTGCTGGTCACGCCGATCTTCTTGCCGATGATCTTCTCGCCGGCCGCCAGGCGTCGTTCGAGCATGCGCAGCGAGATGTGGTAGGCGTCGTCGACGCTGATGTCGAAGCCACGCTCGGTCAGCGGGCTGATCGCCTCGCGGTTGAGCATGGCCTGGTACAGCTCGTCGCCGAGCGCGTTGATCATTATCTGGTCCATGTCGGTCTCTCTCAGGAATGGCGGGCGTCGGCTTCGGCGAGGAAATCCTCGACCAGGCGGGCGAAACGGGCGGCGTGTTCGATCTGCGTCCAGTGGCCGCACTGGCCGAACACGTGCAATTGCGCGCGGACGATCCACTCGGCCAGCGTCAGCGAAGCGGCCAGGGGGATCACCTGATCCTCGCGGCCATGGATCACCAGGGTTTCGTGGGGCAAGGCGCGGATCTGCGCCTCGCTGCTGGCCAGGCCATCGACCCAGCGCTGGCGCGGTGCGGGGAACATCTGCGCGAACGACTCCTGAAAACCGGGGCGGATGCTGGCCTGGTAACGCAGCTCAGCCAACTCGTCGGTGACCAGGCTGCGGTCGTAGGCGAAGGTGTCCATCAGCCGGCGCATGGCGGCGAAGGACGGCTCATAGCCCCACACATCATCCAGGCCCGGGGTGATCGGAAAGCTAACCCCGGCGCTGCCCATCAGCACCAGCCGGCGCACTCGCTCGGGGTGGCGGATGGCCAGGGCCAGGGCCAGGCCGCCACCGAAGGAGTTACCGACCAGGTCGGCCTGTTCGATGCCCAGGGCATCCAGCACGCCAAGCGCGTGTTCAACCCAGCGCTGTTGGTGGTACTGACCATCGACCGGGCGTTCGCTGTAGCCGAAGCCCAGCATGTCCGGGGCGATCACCCGGCGGCGCTTGGCCAGCTCGGGCATCACCAGACGCCAGTTGGCCCAGGCGGTGACGCCGGGGCCGGAGCCGTGGATCATCATCAGCGGGAAGCCTTCGCCGCTGTCGTGCAGGTTGGTGCGATAGCCGGCGGCGAGGATTTCGCGGCCGATTTCCGGGCTGTTCTGGGGTGCGCTCATCACGGCCTCACAACTTCACACAGATGTTTTTCAGTTCGGTGTAGAACTCCAGCGAGTGCACACCCCCTTCCCGACCGATCCCGGATTGCTTGCTGCCACCGAAGGCGGTGCGCAGATCGCGCAGGAACCAACTGTTGACCCAGACGATGCCGGCCTCCAACTGGCCGGCGACGCGGTGCGCGCGGCTGACGTTGTCGCTCCAGAGGGTGGCGGACAGGCCATAGGGCAGACTGTTGGCCAGGGCGACGGCTTCGGCTTCGCTGTCGAACGGACGGATATGGCAGCACGGCCCGAAGATTTCCTCGGTGACCACCGCCGAGTCGTCGGCCAGGCCGGTCCAGATGGTCGGTTGTATCCAGGCGCCACCCGCCAATGCCTCCGGCATCTGCGGCACGCCGCCGCCGGTGACCACGGTGGCGCCGTCGGCGACGGCTTGCTGGTAGTAGGACAGCACCTTCTCGCGGTGCTTGAGGCTAACCAGCGGGCCGAAGTTGCTGGTCGGGTCGTCCGGCGGGCCGATCACCAGGCTCTCGGCACCGGCCTTCAGGCGGGCGACAAACTCCTCGAAAATCGAGCGCTCGACATACAGCCGCTCGGTGCCCAGGCACACCTGACCGCAGTTGGCGAAGGCCGAGCGCAGCGTGCCTTCGATGGCCTTATCCATGTCGCAGTCGGCGAAGACGATGCCGGCGTTCTTGCCGCCCAGCTCCAGCGAGACCTGGCGCACGCCTTTGGCGGCGGCGCGCATGATCAACTCGCCGGTGCCGGTTTCACCCGTGAAGGTGAAGGCATCGACATCCGCGTGCTCGGTGAGGAAGGCCCCGGCGGAATCGCCACCGAAACCATGCACCACGTTGTACACCCCGGCCGGCACGCCGGCGGCCTGCATCACCTCGGCGAGCAGGGTGGTGGTCAGCGGGGTTTCCTCGGAGGGCTTGACCACCACGGTGTTGCCGCAGGCCAGGGCCGGGCCGACCTTCCAGGTCATCAGCAACAGCGGCAGATTCCACGGGCTGATCACCCCGATCACCCCCTTGGGGCGGCGCACCGCGTAGTTGATCGCGCCGCTGCCGTCCGGCGTGGCCATCTCGAAGGCTTCGCTGGGCACGTTCTTCAGCAGGTCGGCGAACACCTTGAAGTTGGCCGCGCCGCGCGGAATATCGATATGCGACGCCAAGGATTTCGGCTTGCCGGTGTCCAGGCATTCGGCCTCGAGGAACTCGTCGAAGCGCGCGGTGATGCCATCGGCCACGCGGTGCAGAATGTCCGCGCGCTCGGCCACGCTCATCGCGCCCCACGGTCCGCTCAGCGCGGCACGTGCGGCCTGCACCGCGGCATCGACCTCGGCGCGGCCGGCCTCGTGCACGCGGCCGATCACCTGGCCGTTGGCCGGGTTGATGTCGTCGAAGGTGCGACCGCTGGCCGAACCGACGAAGGCACCGTTAATGAAGTGCTTGATCTCTTTCATCTGCGCAATCTCTGCAAAAAGGCGAGCCGGGCTTTCAGGTGAGCACGGTCAGGAAACGTTCGTTGAGCACCCGGTCGTGGTAAAAAATGGCCTTGCCCAGGTCCTTGGCCAGCCAGGTCACGGGCTTGTGGTCCTGGTAGTTGTAATCGCCACCGCAGAACACCTCGTTGCGGTTACCCGAGGGGTCGAAGAAGTAGATGGTCTTGCCATGGGTCAGGCCGTGGCGGGTCGGGCCGATGTCGATCGAGGTGTCGGTCATGGAAATCAGGTCGGCTGCGCGCAGCACGTCTTCCCAGGTTTCCAGAAAGAACGAGGCGTGGTGGAAGCGGCCCTTCTCCGTGTGCTGGATGAAGGCCACGTCGTGGGCCTTGGTCGACAGGCTGAGGAACTGCGCGATGCGCGTGCCGTTGTCGTCGACCACCTGTTCGGCCAGGTAGAAACCGAGCACCTCGGTGAACAGCGCATAGGTCGCCTGCAGCTCGTCGCCATACAGCAGGCAGTGGTCGAAACGCACCGCGCGCATGCCCTTGAGGTTGCGCGGCCAGGCTTCCGGATTGATCTCCTCCAGCCCCCATTTGCCGGTGTACTCCTTGTCGGCGTAGAGCTCGAAAAAGTGTCCGGACGGCGCCTGGAAGCGCACCCGCCGACCGCAACCCTTGAGTTCGCCGGCGGGGATGGTTTCGATCAGGCAGCCATAATTGAGCAGATCCTGGGTCAGGCGGTTCAGGCAGTCCTCGTCGATCACCTTGAACCCCATGAAATCCATGCCCGGCTGATCGGCCTCGCGCAGCACCACGGAGAATTTGTCGACCTCGGTCCAGGCCTTCAGGTAGACGCGCCCTTGCTCGTCGCGGTCCATTTCGATCAGACCGAGCAGGTCGCAGTAGTGGGCCAAGGCGCTATCCAAGTTCAGTACGCGAAGCTGGACGTGACCGGGGCGCATTACGCCTTTTTTCATGACGACACCTCTTGCTGGTTCTTGTTGTTGTGGTCGCCCGGGCCTTGGCGGCGCAGGCATTCGATGCTCAGGTCAGTCTGGGGAAACAGTTGGCAGGCCAGGGCCAGGCCCTGCTTGGCCGCCTCCGGCGGCACATGGCTGCAACTCATCTTGTGGCACTGGTAGCTGCCGCTCAGCACGCGCACCTTGCACAGGCCGCAGCCGCCGCCGCGGCAACCGACGGGCACGCAGCGCTTGCCCTGTTGCTCCATCGCACTGAGCACCGACTGGTCGGGCAGGCAACGGAACGTCTGGCCGCTGACCGTTTCGCGAATCTCATAACCGGCACGGTTCATGGTTCACCTCAGATGCGCTTGAACAGGGCCGAACGGCTGCTCTCGCCGGCCCCATCGGCGGCGGTGTAGAAGCGCTCCATAAAGATGTCACGCTCGAACAGCCGGCCTTGCATCAGGGTGGTGATGGCCGCGTCGATCATCGGCGGCGGGCCGCACAGGTAGGCTTTTTGCCCACCGAAGCGGCCGTCGAAATGCGCCTTGGCGGCGTCGTGGACGAAGCCCTTGAAGCCTTGCCACGTCGGGTCGTCGCTGGCCTGGCTGAGCGCCGGCACATAGCTGAACTGCGGGTGCTGCGCGGCCAGCGCCTCGAACAGCTCGCGGTTGTACAGCTCGGCGACATTGCGCGCGCCCTGGAACAGGGTGATCTGCCGCGTATCGCCGCGCTCAAGCAGATCGAGGATCATCGACTGCGGGCTCGATAAGCCCGAGCCGCCGGCGATGAAGATCAGGTCGCCGGGCTGCGAGTCGCGCACGAAGAACTGCCCATAAGGTCCGGACAGCTCCACCGAGTCGCCGACTTTCAGTTGTTTGTGGATAAAGCCGGTGGCCGCACCGCCCTCGACCAGGCGCACGTGCAACTCGACTTCGTCGTTCCGGCTCGGCGGGTTGGCCAGCGAGAAGGCGCGGGTGCCGTCGATGCCCGGCAATGCCAGGTTGACGTACTGCCCGGCCTGGAACGGCATGGGCCGATCCAGCTTGATGTGCAGGCCCTTGATGGTCGGCGACAGGTCAACTAGGGCGCTGACCACCCCCCGGTAATCCTCCACCGGATGGCCGAGGAAGTCCGGGTCGGCATCGACGTCGGCTTCGATCACCAGGTCGGAGAGCGGAATGGCGCAGCAGGCCAGCACCTTGCGCTCGTCGCGCTCGATGTCCATCAGGGCGAACGGCGAGGCTTCGCCGATATCCACTTCGCCCTCGACCACCTGCACCTTGCAGGTGGCGCAGGTGCCGTGGCCGCAGGCGAACGGCAGCCAGACGCCCTGGCGCAGAGCGGCCTGGAGGATGGTCTGGCCGTCCTCCACTTCGATCACTTCGCCGGTCGGTTCAATGGTGACGTTGTAACTCATGGCACACCTCTCAGCTGCACGAACCCTGAACGCCGTTCAAGCCTGGCGTGCTCAGGCGCAGCAGGCTCTTGTGGTCAATACCGTTGGCTTCCAGGCTGGCACTGGGATCGGCAGTGAACGGCTGGCCATTGAGCTGCCACACAGCCGCGCTGAAATCGATGCGCGCGCTGTCTGGATGGGCCTTGATCGCCTCCATGAACACCTGCTCGAGGAACGCGCCGAAGGTCATCGCCGGGGCGACGAGAAAGGCGAAGGGCGAGCAGAACATCAGGTGTTTTTCCCAGTAGACGTAGAGCATCTGCATGCCATGGAAATTGGCTTGCAGGTCGCGCGGCGTGGCGCGGTATTCGCTGATCGCATTAACAGTCATTAGCTGACCCTCTTGTTCTTGGAATCGGGGTGGTCAGGGGCGGCAGCGCCACCCCGACCCGGGGTGACGCATCAGGCGGCGTCGCGCGTGTTGCCCGCACCGGCGGGCACTGCCGGAGTGCCGAGTTTTTTCCAGGCCAGCCAGCGCAGGTACTCGGGCGAGCCGACGTACTCGAGGTTGTCCACCCCGTTTTTCAGGTGGTAGTACTTCTCCACCACGGTCTGCACATCGCCGCCCTCGCAGTTGCCCTGGTAGATCTGGTGCACCGGCAGCCAGGCCTGGATGTACTTCTCCGGCTCGTGCTGGAAGATGTCGCAGCAGCCATCCGAGCAGAAGTGATAGCGCTCGCCCTCGTGCTCGATCTGCCGGTGGCTGAGGGTGGTCGGGTCGTCCGGCTCGGTGAACAGCGCCGGCACTTGGCACACTTGGCACAGCTGCGGCAGGGTGTAGTTGTAGAAGCGCTGGCCTTTGGCATGCTGCTCCTGCCAGTGGTCGAAACGCGGGCGGTAGTACTTGTCGAAGCTGTCCGGGTACTTTTCCGCGAGCCACTGCTGCTCTTCCTGGCTGGGAATCCAAGTGTGGAAGTTGGTGGCATGGCAGTACTGGTAGAAGGTCGCCCAGATCTGGTGAGTGATGTGTTGCTTGCCGATGGTGGCCTGGTCCTGGTACTTCGGCGGGCGGATGCCGTAGCGCTCGAGATCCTTGAACAGCGCGCCGCCATTCTGCTCGTAATACACCTCCCAGGCTTCGGCCCAGGACATCACTTTGTTCGGCAGCATGTAGTCCATCATCATGCCGACCAGACTGAGCAGGCGATAACCGCGCCAGAACCACTTGTCGATCCAGCGCTGGACGATCGGCACGTTGTCTTCGTGCTGTTCGAGCATGAACTTGATCACTTCCAAGCCGAGGGTCATGTGCCGCGCTTCGTCCGACTGCGCGGAGAAGCCGAAGGTGACCGTGGCCATGTCGCCGTTGTAGGCGGCGCCGGACATGAACGGCACGAACAGCAGGTTGGTCAGCACGTACTCGAAGGAGAACGAGATGGCGGTGAGGAACTCGAACGGGCCGGCCGAGCGCGCGTCGTCGAAGAACGACTTGGGTACCGAGAGGAACCACACCCGGTCGTGCATGTGGGCAAAATCGTGCAGGCCGTTGAAGTGCTTGTTGTAGTGGCTCATGGCGTGCAGCTGGGTCTGCACGTGACGCAGCTCGTCAATCGACTGCATCTGGCAGGCTACCCGCGCACCGGCACCACTGAAATGCCGGCCAACCTTGGCATAGCCCTGAAACGCGCCGTATTCCAGCGGCGAAACACCGGTCAGAAACAGCTTGAGGGCGTTGACGTAGCGCGCATCGGAAATATTCAGGTGGCCGTTGTTCTGGGCGAAGGCGTCGAAGATGGCGTACAGCTTCTTCTCTTTCTCGGCCTGATACTTCCAGTAGGCATCCATGGTCAGGCGGAAGGGATCTTCCCACTTGTCCCAGTCGGTGATCTTGATCCCCTCAAAGCGTTCGTAGGGAAAGATGTCTTCCTTCTTCTGGTAGCTCGGTTCCCAGGCCATGTCGCGGGTCAGGTACTGGTACTTGTCTTTCAGGCTGAGTTTTTTCTTCTGAGTTGTCATGGTCTGCCTCCTAGTTCTTCCACTCGAGGACGAAGCTGTCGTCGTCCTCGGCCACGTTGCCGCCGATGCTTATCACGTCGATGAGCATTTCCTGGACGTCCCACTCGCGACCGATTATTTCCTCCACTGTCGTGCGGCGGATTTCCAGGCGCTGCTCGGCCTGGATGCGGATCATCGCGGGCTGGTACTGAACCTCGGCGTGGGGGTTGTCCTGGATGATGGCGTCCACCAGGTAACGGGCGTTGTCGTTGTCCTGGAATACGATGAAAGCCAGTTGTTTCATGCTGGTACTCCGGGGCTGCGCAGCCCAAGTTTGTGCAGGCGGGCGGCCAGCGCGGCACGCACGTCGTCGAGGGCGGCCAGGCCGGTGGCCGCTTCGGCCAACGGTTGCAGTGCGGCATAGGCGCGCGGTTCCCAGGCATCCACCCAGGTCTGGATCTGCGCGTGGTTGTCCGCGCTTTCGGCCAGCACCACCTTGAGCATGGCGTCGACCCAGCGGGTGCTTTCGGCGTACCAGTCGCGCATGAATTCGGTGAGCATCGACACGTCGCCAGCGCCCTCTTCGCCCAGTTGCTGATCGAAGCGCTGGTACATCAGCGGGTAGCTCATGCCGTCGAGCAGCAGGTTCTGCGCCAGGGTCAGCTCGAACCAGTCCTTGATCACCAGGCTGTCTTCTACGTAGCGCCGCAGGCCTTGCCAGATCGGGTCGTCCATCCAGTAAGCCTTGGCCTGATCCAGCGCACTGCCGCTGCCCTCGCCGAGCAGCAGGCCGATGCGTGACAGGTACTGGCCAATGCCCAGACGATCCATGGCCTGATAGATGTGCAGTTGGGTCATGGTGCCGGCGATGCAGTCGCCGGCAATGCCGCTGTTGTTCATATTGGCGCCCATCTCGGCGTGGCGCAGCGGCACCAGGCAACGCAGGATCTTGTGCTGCAGCGCCTCGGGCAGGCGGCTCAACAGGCCACGTTTTTCACAGAAGCCGTAGGTATGCTCGGCGGCTTCCTGCATGCGCGCCCGGGCCTGCACGTAGGCACCGTAGAAGTACTGGCGCGGGTCGGTGACCGCGTGCCAGTCGGCCATGCGGATCGCCGTACGGCTGGGGTCGTTGAGTTGGCGCTGCGGCTCCCACAGCGGCCGGTAGTGGAAGTTGGTAGTCGGTTCGATGTCGTAGCTGGCTTCCTGATAGCGGCTCGCCGGCTTGTCACCGAAACGGCGCTGCAGGTTGCCGTAGGTGTGGCGGAGGGTTTCCACCGTATTGGTCTTGATCTCTACGCTCATTTCAAACGTACCTTCTTGTTGTTGTGTGTGTTCGGCTGTCGCTCGGGCTTACTCTCGATCGTTTGCCTCGCGTCGTCCGACATCGCCGTAGCGCCACTTGGCCGCGTCTTCATCCACCGCTTGGCACATCGCCGCGTCCATCTGCACCACACGCTGGCGCTGGCAGAACGTGGCGAAGGCTGCGCGTGGCAGTACCAGCTCGACGAACAGCTCCGGATGACCAATGGCGAAATCGAATTCGACGAACCTGGCATCCGGCTCGCTGCGCACCCGGACAAACCGGGTCAGCTGATCGAAGGGAATCTCTGGGTCTTTCATCTCGGCCGGTTCCTGGCTGGTTGCTGGCCAAGGCGCTAACGCAACGCCTGTGCCAAGGCGTCAAAAAAGAACATAAGTATTTGTATTTAAATGATTTTTAATTTATTGAACGGCACCTGCAACACGCCGTGAAGGCAGGCGCCACACGGGCTTTTTGAGCATTTGCTCAATTGCTTCGCCGCACTTGAGCAAATGCTCACAGCCCCTGCGCAGGGCAACCGATGGCACAGCCCCGGATACTCGTGCCTTTCATCATTTGGTTGACTTTCATCTGCCGAAAAAGGCGAATATGGTGAGTTGGCGTTGCGCCAACACGGCCGGAAAGGCCGCCTGGAGTGTTCGCTGAATACATCGACTGCCGTGTGCTTTCCAGGTGTTTCAGCGCCCCCTACAACAATAAATCAGGGGATTTGAGTTCATGCCTATCCGCTATAAACCCGAGATGCAATACGCAGACTTCAAGGACCTCACCAGCCTCATCCACTTCCAGAGCACGGAAGGCAAGATCTGGCTGGGCGAGCAGCGCATGCTGCTGTTGCAGGTTTCCGCGATGGCCAATTTCCGCCGCGAGATGGTCAACACCCTGGGCATCGAGCGGGCCAAGGGATTCTTCCTGCGCATGGGTTACCAGTCCGGACTGAAGGACGCCGAACTGGCCTGGAAGCTGCGCCCGAATGCCAGCGAGTACGACATGTTCCTCGCCGGCCCGCAGCTGCATTCGCTCAAGGGCCTGGTCAAGGCCCGCCCCACCGAGGTCGATATCGACAAGGAAAGCGGGCGCTTCTACGTCGAGGTGGAGTGGATCGACTCCTTCGAGGTGGAAATCTGCCAGACCGAGCTGGGGCTGATGCAAGACCCGGTGTGCTGGACTCTGCTCGGCTACGCCTGCGCCTATTCCTCGGCGTTCATGGGCCGGGAAGTCATCTTCAAGGAAGTCAGCTGCCGCGGCTGCGGCGGCGACAAGTGCCGGATCATCGGCAAGCCGGCCGAAGAGTGGGACGATGTAGCCAGCTTCAAACAGTATTTCAAGAGCGACCCCATCATCGAGGAACTCTACGAGTTGCAATCGCAACTGGTGTCGCTGCGTACCAACCTCGACAAACAGGAAGGCCAGTACTACGGCATCGGCCAGACCCCGGCCTACCAGACCGTGCGCAAGATGATGGACAAGGCCGCACAGGGCAAAGTCTCGGTGCTGCTGCTCGGCGAGACCGGGGTAGGCAAGGAGGTCATCGCGCGCAGCGTGCACCTGCGTAGCAAACGCGCCGCCGAGCCCTTTGTCGCGGTGAACTGTGCGGCGATCCCGCCGGACCTGATCGAGTCCGAATTGTTCGGCGTGGAAAAAGGCGCCTTCACCGGCGCCACTCAGCCACGCATGGGCCGCTTCGAGCGGGCCGACAAGGGCACCATCTTCCTTGACGAGGTGATCGAACTCAGCCCGCGCGCTCAGGCCAGCCTGCTGCGCGTGCTGCAAGAGGGCGAGCTGGAGCGAGTTGGCGACAACCGCACGCGCAAGATCGACGTAAGGGTTATCGCCGCCACCCACGAGGACCTGGCCGAAGCGGTCAAGGCCGGGCGTTTTCGCGCCGACCTGTACTACCGGCTGAACGTCTTCCCGGTGGCGATCCCGGCGTTGCGCGAACGCCGCGAGGACATTCCGCTGCTGGTTGAGCACTTCCTGCAGCGCTTCCACGAGGAGTACGGCAAGAGAACCCTCGGCCTTTCGGACAAAGCCCTGGAGGCCTGCCTGCATTACAGCTGGCCGGGCAATATCCGCGAGCTGGAAAACGTCATCGAGCGCGGCATCATCCTCACCGAACCGAACGAAAGCATCAGCGTGCCGGCGCTGTTTCCACGGCCGCCGAAAGAAACGTCGATCGACAGCGAGCGAGTGTCATCGGACGGCGTGCTGATCCAGCCGGACAATGGCCAGGGCAGCTGGATCAGCCAGTTGCTGGGCAGCGGCCTGAGCCTCGACGAGATCGAGGAAAGCCTAATGCGCGAAGCCATGCAGCAAGCCAAGCAGAACGTCTCCGGTGCTGCCCGCCTGCTGGGGCTGAGCCGCCCGGCTCTGGCCTACCGGCTGAAGAAGATCGGCATCGAGGATTGAGTCGCCATTTACCAGCTCCAATACTGCTGAGGTTGCATTCGTACCCTGACGAAACCTCAGCGCCTCGCTTAGGGAAACGCTGAAATAGTCGGGCGCAGGCGCGACAGCAGCTTTATCACTGCACAGCGCTGGCGCAGGCCCGCAGGGGAATAATCCACAAGCTGCGTAGTACCTGGGCTCCCGCCTGCGCGGGAGTGACGGTAAATGGCCTTTGCAGAACTTCCTTAGTAATGCGTATGCCTCGTAGGCGTCTGCCCAAGTCACCTGGTGCGACTCAGGCAGGCGCCCATTGAGGCGGCTGGAGCAGACTCGCCGCTGTCCGTGTGCCGCGGCGTAGCGCCCCAGCAAACAGCCAGCGCGAGCGGTAGCGGGCGTTCAGACAACGCCTTAGCCGTTCAGCAAATGTCCAACCAAGGCCTGTTGGCGTTGAGCTTGAGTCTTTACATGTTCGGCAAACTTCAGGGTGTTGCGTAGTTGTTCGCCACCGTGCAACGCCAGCTGATGAATGGCATGCAGCTTGGCGTTAATCTCCTCCGCTGCCAGGCTTTGTTGGTCGCTGGCGCTGGAAATTTGCGTGCTCAACTGGTGAATGCTGGCGGTGCTGTCGAGGATACCCAGTAGCACTGTGGCGGCGCCATCAACCTCGCTAACGCTTGACAGTAGATGACTGCGGCCTTGCTCCATCGTCTGCACCACTTGGCTAGTGCCTTGACGCAGTACCTCGATCATGCCCTGTATCTCGTCGGTAGAACTCTGCGTACGGCGGGCCAACGAGCGCACCTCGTCGGCGACCACTGCGAAGCCACGACCGTTGTCGCCCGCCCGCGCGGCTTCGATGGCGGCGTTGAGCGCAAGCAAGTTGGTTTGTTCGGCAATACTGCGAATCACCTCGGAAATGCGCCCGATATCCTGGCTGTGTTGAGCGAGGGCGGCTACCGCGCTCCCTGAGCTCTCCAGCGTGTCGGAAAGCCGGTTGATGCTCCATCTGGCCCGCTCCATGCGTTGACGACCGTCATTGGTCAATGCTTCGGCTTGCTGGGCCAGGCTGGTTGCGTCGAAGGTGCTTTTGGCGACTTGCTGAGTGGTCGCAGCGAACTCCTCGACGGCCGCAGCGATTCCGGCCAGCTCCTGTTGCTGGTCGTGCGAGGCAGCACTGCTAGCGCCGACCAGACTAGTAGCCTGACCGGCGCCCTCAGCAACCTGACGGCTGCTGTCGTGAATGCGTGCGAGCAAGGCGGCCAGCCTGAATTCCAGCAAGCGCATGGCCAGCTCTATCTGTCCGATCTGATCCACCCGGCCTGTGTAGATCAACTGTTTGATTGGATGCTGCACCAGACTGCGGCTATTGCGCACGAGCGCAGCGAATGGCCGGGCTTGTCGCTGCAGCAGCAACCAGCAGAGTATTGCCGAACCTAGCGTGGCGAGCCCGCCGAGCATGGGCTGCAGACTGATGCTTAGCGCAGCCAGAGGGGCGATTGACAGGCAAGCCCACAGGCTCTGGCGAGACGCCTGACTCGGGTTCGGCCAGCGCAGGCAGGCCGGCTGTCGACCTTGAGCGCGCACACGATAAGTTTCACTTGCGCGGGCAATCATCTGCGGGGTCGGCAACTGGTAGATCGCCTGATACTCGAGTACCTCACCGTTTTCGAGGATCGGGCTGATGTAGACGTCGACCCAAAATCCCTGACCATCGGCGCGGCGGTTCTGCAGCATGCCCATCCACGACTGGCCTTTGTTCACCGTGCCCCAAAGATCCTTGAACGGGCCGGCGTGCATCTCTGGGTGGCGCAGACAATTGACCGGCTGACCGAGCAATTGCCCAGGGCGGTAGCCGGCAAGGCTGGCAAAGGCCGGGCTGACGTAGGTGATGAGGCCGCTGGCGTCGCACAGCAAGAGCAACTGTTCGGCGGGGTGAGCATGAGTGAGTGTCATATTGCACGTCCTTTTTAATGCACTGGCGATCCTGAGATGAGCAGAGATAAGAGCGCCTCTGTACGAGGGATCAATTCCCGGTTGCACGCAGGTACTGCACGCTGAAAATCTCTGGCTTGCTCTGCTCGGAGTCGACCTGGCCCTTGAACTGTCCGGTGGTGCAGTGCATGGCCTGCATGTCGATCATCGAGAAGCTGTCGTCCAGCGCGACTCCGCTGCCCTTGTTGATCGGCAGGTGATGATCCGGGTGCGCCTTGCCGATGGTGAAGGTCTTCCACGGCTCGCCCTGGCGGTCGTAGGAGACGGTGCGCGACACGGCGAAGGTCTGTGCATCCACATAATGGACGCGCTTGGACAGCGGGTGGCGGGCGAACGTATTGAGCGGCGTTGCCTGCAACTGATAGACCTTGCGCAGTTGCCAGGTGATGCGCGGGAAGCAGTTGCCTTTGCCGTCGAAGGCCACCATGCGGTAGCCCTCGCTGTCGGTGCTGCCCTCGTCGAGGGCCAGGTCGTTGTGGTTGTAGAAGGGCATCAACATGAAGCGGGTACCCTGATAGCTCCAGCGCATGTCGGCGATGCGCCCGTTGTAGCCCTCGAAATCCTCGATCATCAGATCGGAGCCCAGGAAAGCGTCGGTCATCTGCCCGGTGGCCAGGCGTCTGACGCGGCGTTGAAAGCCCAGATAGAGCCAGGAGTTGTCGCGCTTCAGATCGTTGTTGAAACGATGAATCAGCAGTTGGGTGTTGCGCAGATCCTGCGGCGAGTCGATGTTGAGGTAGATCGCCCGGAACTTGTTCGACGGGTTGGGGGTAATGGCCGGTAGCGGCGGCTGGTTGACCCGATTGGTGAAGTTGAGGAAGTTCATGGTCATGCCGATGGTGCGCTCCACCTCGGCCGTGTCCATGTTGCGGTACTTCCAGATGAACGGGGAGATGATCGCGCTGTCGCCCCAGTTGTAGCCGTACTTGACGTTCCAGGCGAGTTTCTCCCCGGCGCGCGGATCGGCGGCATCCGGCTCCGCGGGAAAGGGCCGGCCGGCAATGGTGCCGCTGATCTCACCGGGGTTGGCGCCTAGTTTGGCGCTGTTCAGGTGTTTGCGGGTGGCCTCGACGTAGTGGGGGTGCAGGTCGAACGAGGTGGTCGGCGCGACCTCGATGCGAGTCCAGCCCTGGCGGATAAAGCCGAGCATGGCGGGGTCGAGCAGCTCCTTGAAGCGCTCGACGTTGTCGGATTCGATGAGCATGCCGGTGTTCAGACCGTCGGCCTCGGGTATTGCCGCGCGGTAAGGGTAGAAGGCCTTGTCGATGAGCTCGTCATCGGCCAGGGCGGACAGCGGGTGCAGGCTGAGGTAGAGCAAGGCACAAAACAGTCTGTTGTTATTATTCATGGCTGAACCTTTGCTGGAGGGATCCCGCTCGACAGGTTCCTGGCCTGCGGGCACGGCTTCTCACAGCGCCGCCCATGCGGACGGCGCTGTTGGCTGGGCTGCTGGTTGGGAGAAAGGCCCGGCCGCGTCTAACCGGCCGGACCGAGTGGCGCTGCTTAGTTACCGGTGGCGCGCATGTGCTGCACGCTGAACATCTCCGGCTTGCTCATCTCCGGATCGACCTGGCCCTTGAACTGCCCCGTGGTGCAGTGCATGGCCTGGATGTCGATCATCGTGAAGCTGTCGTCGATCGACACGCCGGAGCCCTTGTTCTTCGGCAGGTGGTGATCCGGGTGGGCCTGGCCGATGGTGAAGGTCTTCCACATGCTGCCCTTGCGGTCATACGACACGGTGCGCGGCACGGTGAAGGTCTGCGCATCCATGTAGTGCACGCGCTTGGACAGTGGGTGGCTGCCGTCCACCGGCACCGATTCCACCTCGTAGACCTTGCGCAGCTGCCAGGTGATGTTGGGGAAACAGCCGCCCTGACCGCCGAACGCCACCACCTGGTAACCGTCGCTGTCCTTGTGCGTTTCGCTGTCCAGCGTCAGGTCGTTGTGGTTGTAGAACGGCATCAGCATGAAGCGGGTGCCCTTGTAGCTCCACTGCATGTCGGAAATACGCCCGTTGTAGCCCTCGAAGTCCTCGATCATCAAGTCGGAACCGAGGAAGGCATCGGTCACCTGGCCGGTGGCCAGGCGCCGCACGCGACGCTGGAAGCCCAGGTACAGCCAGGAGTTGTCACGCTTGAGGTCGTCTTCGGCGCGGTGGATCAACAGCTGGGTGTTGCGTACGTCATACGGCTCCTGCACCTTGACGTAGATGCCGCGGAACAGCTGCGACGGGTTTGGGGTGATCGCCGGCGTGGGCTCCTGGTTGACCCGGCGGGTGAAGTTGAGGAAGTGGAAGTCGAACTTGATGGTGCGTTCCAACTTGCCCGTGTTCATGTCGCGGAACTTCCAGTAGAACGGCGAGATGGCGGCGCTGTCGCCCCAGTTGTAGCCGTACTTGTAGTTCCAGGCGAGCTTCTCGCCGGCGCGCGGGTCGTTCGCGTCCGGCTCCTGGGGGAACGGCCGGCCGGCCACGGCGCCGCTGATCTCGCCGGGCTTCGCGCCGAGTTTGACCGTGTCCATGTGCTGGCGGGTAGCCTCGACATAGTTGGGGTGCAGGTCGAAGGAGGTGGTGTCACCGACCTTCAGCTCCACCCAACCTTTCTCGATAAAGCCGTAGAAGGCCGGGTCGAGAATCTCCTTGAACTGGGCGACGTTGCCCTTGTTGATGGTCATGCCGGCGCTCAGACCGGCGAAGCTCGGCTTGTCGTTCTGGTAGGGGTAGAAGGACTGCTGGATCACCGCCTCGTCGGCGGCGTGCACGCCGCTGGTCGCGCCCAGCGTCAACAGGGCCAGCGCCAGGGTGCGGCTCTGCCGGGATTTCTTGTTGTTCATGGCTATTCCTCGTGATTGATCAGAAGCTGTAACGCAGGGTCAGTTGCAGTTCGTCTTCCTTCTGCGCCATGCCGATGGGGCCGGCGCGGAAGCGGCCCAGCGGCTCGTAGCCGCTCAGACCGGCGGTGGCGCCCTCCGGCAGGCCATAGCTGGTGAAGGGGTCCCAGGGGTTGCAGCTGCGGCAGTCGTCGAACTCGCGAGCGCCGCGACCGACCTTGAGGTTGGCGCCGGCGACGATCTTCAAGTTGTCGCTGAACAGGTATTCCACGCTCGGCGCGATGGCCGTGGCCTGGGCCTTGAAGTCATGCGCGACGATTATTTGCGGGCTGAGGCGGTCGTTCATCCACCAGCCTTTCACCAGCAGGGTGCCGATCCAGTTCTGCTCCCAGTCCGGCATGCCGGCCTTGCCCAGTGGGCGATCCTCAAGCTGGTGCTCGTGGATGTGCTGGCCGAACAGCTGGCCGGAGAAGAGGAAGGCGCGGCCCGGGTTGAGGAAGGGGATGAAGATGTTCTTGTCCGCACCGATCACGTAACGGGTGACGTCGGACTCAGAGAACAGCCGTGATTGCAGGGTGTTGGCAAACTCCTCGCCCTCGGTGTGCGCGACTTCGAAGCGGAACACCGTGTCGATCGCTTGCGAGTAGTAGTCCATCGAACCGCCGATCAGGTTGACCCGCGGGAAATGGATATCGAAGGCGATCAGGCCCGGCCATACCGCGGTTTCACCGGTGAAGGCGTTCTGCGCCGGGATGCCGCCACGCAGCGAGGGCAGTTGCGAGCGGTAGGTCAGGGCGTTCAGCGAGAAGCCGAAATCGCCATAGACGCCTTCCAGCTTGATGCCGAACTGGCTGTTGGACAGGCTCCAGGACGGCATGTGCGCCTTGCGGATACCGATCTGGCCGGGGCCGAAGTCGGTGGCGATGTTGCCGCCGGCGAAGTTGGCCACGGTGCCGCCGTTTTCCCACAGGTTGTTCATGCCGCGGAAGAAGCAGCCAGCGTCGAGGATCGAGTTGGGCTGGCCGCACTGCCCGAGGTTGTGCGGACGGAACTTGTCGAAGTTCCACACGAACGACAGGTTGAGGTCGTCGAACACCTCGCCGGCGCCCATGCGCCAGTCGGCCTTGGCGATCCACATGGGAATGCGGATGTCTTCCAGCTCGTCATAGATGTTGTTACGCGAGTAGTCGACCGGGTTGATCACGTCGAGCACGCGGAACAGGTCGGTGCGGCCCCAGATCACCTGCTGCTTGCCCAGGCGCCAGCTCAGGATATCGCCGTTGGGCAGATCGTTGTCGAAGTCGACGTAGAGCTCGCGGATGAAGTCCAGGCGTTCGTTGAACTCGGGGAAACGCAGGTCGTTGCTGCTGTAGTCCAGATAGTCGTCGATGCAGCCGCGGCTGTCCTTGTCGCAGGGCCGTACCGGCACGCCGAAGGCCACGCCACCACGGGTTTTGTGCAGGTTTTCGCCGAGCACGATCATCCCCTCGTTGGGGTTGCGCGCGTCGTTGAAGCCGAAGAAGGTGCCTGGCGGACGGATGCCACCGCCGTGCGGCACGGTCGAGCCCGCGCCGGCGATGTTGTTCTCCAGGTTGACCGCGCCGCCGGCGCCACTGCCGTACTCGCTGCTGTTGAGGTCGTAGACCCCGTCGTAGGTAGCGCGGAATGTGCCGTGGAAGGCCACGTTGTTGAAGTTCAGCTGGCCCAGGGTGCCGAATTTCTTGTCCGCGTTGACCTGCACGGTGTTGCGGAATTTCGACAATCCGGCGCTATCGCGAACGAAGGTGGCATTCTCGTAGAAACCGGTGAACTGCATTTCTTCCTCGGCCATGACCGAAGTCAGTGGCGTCAGAGCAAGGCTTGAGCCGCCCAGCAGGGCCAGACTCCAGTGTCGCAGGCCCATTTTTGTTGTTGTCGGCATGACAGGTCCTCGTGCGGTTTAAGTGTGGGAAGACATCCGGTTCAGGCCGGATGGCGTTCCTCTTGCGGCAGCCCGCCGGTCGCCACGCAGGGCGCGACCGGCAGGGGTTCGGCTGAGGCGGGCACGACAGCGTCGGCGTGCAGAATGCCGTCTGCGTCGGCATAGGCCCCGGTGATGAACTTCGGCTTGAACACCAGCACCCAGGCGGGTACCAGCAACATGGCGGCGATGGCGTTGATGACGATCATCACGCACAGCAGCAGGGCGGCATCGGACTGGAAACGCAGGTCCGAGAGGATCACCCACATGATGATCCCGGCCATCAGGGTCAGTGCGGTGAAGCTGATGGCCATGCCGGTGGTGGCGATGGCCTGGCGCACCGCGTCGGTGAGACGGCCAAACTTGACCATTTCCTCGCGGATGCGATCCATCATGTAGATTGAGTAGTCGATGCCCACGCCAATGCCGACGGCGATCACCGGCACCGTGTTGATGTCGATACCCATGCCGGCCAGGCCCATATAGGCGTAGGTCAGCGCGGTGGCGAAGGCCATCGCCAGGAGCATCATCAAGCCGGCATGCCAGGAGGTGTAGAACAGCATGACGAAGGCGAAGATCAGCAGGAACACCAGCGGCAGCACCACCAGGTTGGTCTCGAATGCCGACTCGTTCATCGCCGCGGCCACGCCGAGGGTACCGCCAGCCAGGCGGATGCTCAGCCCCGGCACTGCATCGCCGTGCAGCTCGATCCACTGCTTGGCCATGTGGATGGCGCGGCGGATGGTCTCGCCCTGACGATCCTTGTAATAGAACACCAGGTTGGCGACGCGGTCGTCGGTGTCGGTGAACTCGTTGAGCGCCCCGGGGATCGGGCTGGAGGCCATGTAGGTGAACATCAGCCCGCCGACGTAATTGGCGTCGTGGGGAATCTGCAGCCAGCGCGGATCGTCGTTGTGCATCAGCCGGTTGACCTGGGTGATCAGGTCCGGCAAGCCCTTGCTGCCGCCGACCGAGGGGTCGCTGAGCATGTGGTTTTGCAGCGATTGCAGGGCGCGCAGCACCTCGGGTTTCTTGATTCCGCCTTTCTCGGCATGCTCGGCGACGATGTACAGCTCTTCCGAGCCGGGGAAGCGCTGGTTGATCTCCTTGGACGAGACGTTGTAGTCGTGTTCCGGGTAGAGGATCGGCGAACCGGGCTCGGAGTCGCCGATGCGCACCTGGGAGGAGGCCCACAGGCTGGCGAGGATGGCCAGTGCGGCCAGGCCCAGCGCCTTGCGCGCGGCGCTCGGGTTGGCCACCGTCCGCGCACAGATCGCGCCGATGTGGCGCAGCGCGGTCTCGCGCATCTCCGGGTTCTTCGGCTTGGGCAGGATCGACAGCAGCAGCGGCACGCCGATCAGCACGCTGAAGATCACCGTGGTCGCCCACAGCGAGGCATAGATGCCCAGCTTGGTGTTCAGGGCGATTGAGCCGATGGCGATCAGCAGCAGGCCGATGGCGTCCGAGACAATGCCCAGGGTGCCGGGGCGGAACAGGCTGTCGAAGGTGGCGCGCGCGGCCAGCGGGCCGTCGCCGAGCAGTTTGACCTCGGCGTAATAACGCTCGACCAGCTGCACGCCGTGGCTCATGGCCCGGGCGGCGATCAGGAAGGGAATCACCAGGCCCAGCGGGTCGAGGTTGTAGCCCAGCAGGCTGATGATGCCGAGGCCCCAGATGGTCGATATCATTACCCCGCCGAGTGGGATCAGCACGCCATAGGCCTTGCGGAAATGCATTACCAGCAGCGCCAGCATGATCAGCACGGTGCAGATGAAGATCTGCAAAATCTGGCTCATGTAGGTGTAGGCCCAGCCCACCAGCACCGGCTGGCCGGTGGCGTAGAGGGTCACCCCGTCGATCTTCTCGGCTTCGCGCAGCGCCTGGATCTGCGCGAAGGTTTTGGCGTAGTCGAGCTGGCCTTCGATCAGTTGCGCCTTGACCAGCGCCACTTGCAGGTCCGGCGACACCAATGGGCCATAGACCCGCGGGTTGGCCACCACGTCGGCTTTCATCGCGTCCAACTGCGCGGCGGAGAGCTGGCCAAACTCGGGTTGGTAGTAAGGCTCGGAGTTGATGCTGCCGACCTCGGTCAGCCAGACCTTGCGCGAGTTGCGGTGGGTCAGGCTGCTGACCAGGTTGTGGTTGACTCCGGGTAGGCTGTCCACCGCCTGGGTGACCCGATCGATCAAGGCCAGGCGCTCGTTGCTGAACAGGTCGCCTTTGTCGAAGGCCACGCCGATGACCAGCACGTTGGCGCCGCCGAAGCTGTCCTTGATGCTGTTGTGCAGCTGGATGTACGGGTGTTCCTGCGGCAGCAGATCGGAGAAGTCGGTGTAGACCTTCAGCCCGGGAATGCGCAGGGCGAAGAACAGGGTCAGCACCGCGATGATCGCCAGCACGGTGCGCGGGTGGTCGAACAGCCAGACCTTGGCCTGAGCCAACTTATGGCTAAACGGATGCAGTATCGGCATGGTGACGGGTCTCAGTCGGTCGTGGTGGCAACGGCGGGCGTAGCGCTGGGCGCGGTGTCGAGGGTCAGCAGCAGGCCGCGGCCGCCGGCAACGATCAGGCGTTGCGCGCTATCCGCGGTGATGGCGCGCAAGTAGACCGGCGCATCGGGCGTCGGCAGCGTTTGCCACTGTTCACCGGCCAGTTGCAGCACGCTGCTGTGGTCGCCGACGGCGAACAGGCCGTTGTCGCTCGCTAGAAAGCCGAAGATCGGCGCGCTGCTCGGCGTGCTCTGGCGTTGCCAGCTCTGCCCAGCATCCGTGGTGTGGTAGATGAAGCCGTTGAGGCCACCGACCCAGCCCTCCTCGAGGCTGCGGAAGTAGCTGGCGTGCGGGTAGAACTCATCCGGCAGGGTGCCGGCCAGCTGCCAATTGGCGCCGCCGTCCTGGCTGGCGAAGAGCATGCCGAACTCAGCCACGGCCACCGCATGGTCGCGGTCGATGAACTGCAGGTTGGTCAGCATGGCGTCTTCGTCGAGGCTGGTTTCCTGCCAGTTGGCCCCCAAGTCAGTGCTGCCGAGCAACGTGCTTAGGCCGCCGGCGACCCACCAGGCTCCGCTTGGCGAACAGGCCGCCGTTAGCATCTGCTCTTGGGTCGGCAACTGGATCTCGCGCCAGCTCTTGCCCTGATCGTGGCTATGCCACAGATAGTTGTCGAAACTGAGCGCGATGAAGCTGCCGTCGGCGCAGGCATCCAGATCAATCAGGCTGCGACCATTTGCGATGATCTGACGCGACCAGTTCTTGCCCTGATCGAGACTGCTCAACAGCACGCCATTGTTACCGGCCAGCAGAGTGACGCCTGGTGTACTGGCCATGGCCTGGTAAAAATCGGTGCGCTGAACGGCCTTGGAGCTGCTGGCCTCTACGCCGGAGAGATTTAGCTGCGCTTCGCAGCCAACCAAGAAAGCAGGTAGGAGTATTGCGCTAAGCAAACAGGGTGCACGGCGGTAGGCACTCAACGGCCAACGGCCATCGAGAGAGTTTCGCGTTTTCATCACGTCTCACCACTTGTGATTGTTGTTGTCTTGAAGCGGTTGATGACGCTAGAGCAACGCCTGTGCCAGCAGTTAACCTGCGGCTTTAATCACGATATAAATCGTTGATATATATTGATTTTTATTGCCTCACCGATACTCCACCGAAGGGCTCGCACCTCAGCTCGTAGACGGTAGAGTTGAGCAAATAATCAAACCGATGAAAGGGTTGTCCATTTGGTGAAGTACAGACGCAAGGATCCGCCAGCGAATGGATTTTGAAGGGCGCCAGGTCAGCCATGGCATGCGCTCAAAGGCCAGCACTGCTTCCGACGGACACGGCTGGGATCCTGAACAGCCATTCGATTCAAAAAACCTCAGCCCTACATAACCGCAATGACATCACCACCAAGCAAAGCACGGCCGACACCACCGAAGTTGGGATCGAGCGGCGCCAGATAGCGGTCGTTCTTGTGCCGGTAGCGGCCACCGGCGTTGGCCTGCCACATTTCCACCAGGGTGTGCGGGATCGGCTTGCCGTACTGATCCATCACCCGCCCGGAAACGATGATGCGCTCGCCGATGGGCAGGCCACCGTTGTTGAAGTTGAGCAGCAGGTCGTTGTCGTGCTCACCACGCTTGAGGTGCGAGAAGTCCGGGCCGGTGGTTTCGGAAATCGACTGCGGGATGCTTACCAACGCCTGACGCGGCGAGCGGGCGATGGAGGTCTTGTAATCGGGCGTCAGGGCTTTGGGGTGCCAGTTGCGGTCACGAATGACGAAACGGCGATTGTCCTCGGCAGGCATGGTGCGCTCCTGTTGTGAGTATTGTGGAGTCGACCTGGGATCAGGCTGAAACACAGTTTCCGACAAAGCAGACGCGGGGAATATTGAAAAGACGCCGCCTATCCATAACCAAATGGTTATTAAAAAAGCCCTTCGCGGTAGGCTTCGGCCACCTCACGCAGCGCCGCGCAGAATTGCTCGGCGGCCAGCGGCAGGGCCAGCGCGCTGTTGCGGCAGATACCCACCGAGCCACCCGGTTCCTGCACACCCAACTGCAGCTCGACCAGCTCGCCACGCTGTACGTCCAGGCACACCGCGTCCTGCGGCGCCACCCACAGCGCATCGCCGGACAGCACGTAGCGCCGACTCAGCGCCGGCGACAGGGTTTCCAGGCGCTGCCGCGAGGGCGTCACCCCGCACTGCACGAACAGGCTGTCGGCATGCTTGCGGATGGTGGTACCTGCCGTCGGCAGCACCAGCGGGTAATCGCCAAGCTGTCCCAGCGCGGCGGCGCCGGCGGCCAGTAGCGGGTGACCGGGGCGCACCACCAGGCTCATCGACTCGCTGTACAGGTGCTCGAAGGTCAGGCCCTGGATGTCCGGGCTGTCGGTCATGCGCCCGACCACCAGGTCCAGCTCGCCAACGCGCAACTGACCAAGCAGGTAGGCGCCCGGCCCGGTAGCAACACTGACCACCAGCGCCGAGTGGCGCTGATGCAGGCGCCGCACCACCTCGGGAATCAGCAGGCTCTCGACGGTAGAGAGCACGCCCACGCGCACCTGCCCAGCCTCGTGCTCGCCTTCGCGCAGGCTGTTCACACCATCCCGCAACGCCTGCACGCAGGGGCCGGCGTAACGCATGAAGGCCACCCCGGCAGCGGTCAGACTCACCCCGTTCCTGCCCCGCTCGAACAGGCTGGCCTCGAGGATCTCCTCCAGCTCCTTGAGCGTCTTGGAGATCGCCGGCTGGCTGACCGCAAGGGCATCGGCTGCCTTGGCGAAGCTGCGCTGGCGAGCGATTTCGAGAAAGCACAGCAGGTGGCGGAATTTGATACGGGTGTCGATGTTCATCGCGGGTACCGAATACAGGTGCTGCGATGATGCCGCAAAGCATAGGCCTGGCACAGACGACAATTGGCAGGTTCGTCACTTTAGTCGCACTTGGCTGACCGAAGGGTCAGCTCTATGCTGCACCTTTTTTGTGCGAGCCTGCCCGATGTCTCTGTTCGATCTACTGCTGCTGGCCCTCGCCGGTTTCGCCGCTGGGGGCATGAACGCCCTGGCTGGCGGCGGCACCTTCTTTTCCTTCCCGGCCCTGCTCGCCGCCGGCCTGCCACCGGTGACGGCCAATGCCACCAACGCAGTGGCCCTGTGGCCGGCCAGCCTGGCCGGTGCCTGGGCAGCGCGCGCCTCATTGCGGCCGCTGGGTCGTTATCTGCTTCCACTGCTGCTGGCCGGTCTGGCCGGCGGCCTGCTCGGCGGTCTGTTGCTGCTGGCCGGAGGCGACGATGTGTTCCGCGTGCTGATCCCCTGGCTGTTGCTGGCCGCCACTGCACTGTTCGCCGCCAGCCCATGGCTGGGACGCTGGCTGGCCGAGCGGCGCAAGAACAAGGCATCCGCACATCCGCCGCATACGCCACTGTCGCTGGGCGCGCATATCGGCGTTTCGATCTACGGCGGTTACTTCGGCGCCGGCATGGGTATTCTGCAGCTCGCCGCGTTCTCCATCGAAGGCCACCCGCTGGCCCGCGCCAACGCCCTGAAGAACCTGATTTCGGCAGTCATCTACAGCATCGCCACACTGACCTTCGTCATCGCCGGCCGGGTCAGCTGGTACGAGCTGGCCATCCTGCTTACCGGCGCCACCATCGGCGGTTATGTCGGCGGCGCACTGGGCGAGAAACTAGCGCCTGCGTTGCTGCGCTGCTTCGTCATCCTGGTCGGCAGCACGATGACCCTGTACTACTTCTGGAGCACCTACTTCTCCGCGTAAAAACCAGCCCTGCGAAAAATAGACCGGACAGTGTCCGAGCACGCCTGATGCCACTCAGTCAGGCGTCAACGTATCGAATGTGTAGGAGCAGCGCCCCGCCGCGAATCAAGGCGCCGCGCATTTGAAAAGCTTCGCCCCGAGTCGGGGCTCCTACGAACGATCGCGTTGAATCGACATTCCCCAGGCGCGCGGCTCTGCGCCTCCAAAACCCGCTGATTTGCCCGAGAAGCGCGCCTCTGCTAGTGTCGCGCCCGATTCTACGCTTCCCGAGACCAGCCACCATGGCCCGCAAGAAAGCCGCCCCCGACTTCGAACACTCCCTCGCCGAACTGCAGACGCTGGTCGAGCGCCTGGAGAGCGGCGAGCTGTCGCTGGAAGACTCGCTGACTGCTTTCGAGCAGGGCATCGGCCTGACCCGTGAATGTCAGGCCGCCCTGGCCCAGGCCGAGCAGAAGGTGCAGATTCTGCTCGAGCGCGACGGTGAGTTGCAGCCCGCCCCCTTCGACACGGACGAGCCCGCATGATTGCGGCGTATCAGAAGCGCTGCCAGAGTCGCGTCGACACTGCACTGGAAGCGCTGTTTCAAGCTCCACGCACAGAGCTCGAACGCCTCTACCAGGCCATGCGCTACAGCGTGATGAACGGCGGCAAGCGCGTGCGCCCGCTGCTGGTCTACGCCGCTTGCGAGGCTCTCGAAGGTGATCTCGAACGTGCCGATGGCGCTGCCTGTGCGGTGGAGCTGATCCATGCCTACTCGCTGGTGCACGACGATCTGCCGGCGATGGACGATGACGACCTGCGTCGCGGTCAGCCGACCACCCACAAGGCCTTCGACGAAGCCAGTGCCATCCTTGCTGGCGATGGTCTGCAAAGCCTGGCCTTCGAAGTGCTCGCCGACCACCGGCGCAATCCGCAGGATGCCGAGACGCGCCTGCAGATGATCGAGTTGCTGAGCCAGGCTGCAGGCCCGGCCGGCATGGTCGGCGGTCAAGCCATCGACCTTGGCTCGGTCGGCCTGCAACTCGACCAGCAGGCGCTGGAAGTGATGCACCGGCACAAGACCGGCGCGCTGATCGAAGCCAGCGTGGCGCTCGGCGCCCTGGCCAGTGGCAACACCGACGAACTGGCGCACAAGGCCCTGTTGCAATACGCCCGCGCCATCGGCCTGGCCTTCCAGGTGCAGGACGACATCCTCGACGTGGAGAGCGATACCGCCACCCTGGGCAAGACCCAGGGCAAGGACGAAGCCCACGACAAGCCCACCTACCCCGCCCTGCTTGGCCTCGACGCGGCCAAGGACTACGCACTGGAGCTGCGCGACCAGGCCCTGCACGTGCTGCGCCCGTTCGGCAACAGCGCCGAACCGCTGCGCGAGCTGGCGCGCTACATAGTCGAACGACGCAGCTAGGCCGCTGTTGTGGGGGCGGCTTCAGCCGCGATAGCCGCCCCGCTCCATCATTGTCATCTATGACCGCATGATCGCCGCATAAGGCTTGCTTTACCCACGCGACCAGCCTCCTAAGATGGCTCCATAACGACAAGACGTCCGGAGCCGCCATGCCCTTCCCCGCCCTGCTGATCGCCAACCGCGGCGAGATCGCCATTCGTATCGCCCAGGCCTGCGCCGACCTCGGTATCCGCAGCGTCGCTGTGTACGCCGAGGACGACAGCGCCTGCCTGCACACGCGCAAGGCAGATCAGGCCGTGGCGCTGGCGGGACGCGGCCCGGCGGCCTATCTGGATATGGATCAGCTCATTGGCATCGCCCGTGAACAGGGCTGTGCAGCCATCCACCCCGGCTACGGTTTTCTCGCCGAGAACGCCGAGTTCGCCCGCCGTTGCCAGGCTGCCCGGCTGACCTTCGTCGGCCCGACGCCGGAAACCCTGCAGCTGTTCGGCGACAAGGCCGCCGCCCGTGATCTCGCCGAGCGCTGCGACGTACCACTGGTGCCCGGTATCAACCAGGCGGTGACGCCAGAGCAGGCCAAGGCCTTTCTCGCCGAACACGGCAGCGTGATGCTCAAGGCCCTGGCCGGCGGTGGCGGGCGCGGTATGCGTGCAGTGGACGAGCCGGCGCAACTGGCCGAGGCCTTTGCCCGTTGCGCCTCCGAGGCCCAGGGCGCCTTTGGCAGTGGCGCGTTGTACGTGGAAAAGCGCGTGCGCCGCGCCCGGCATATCGAAGTGCAGGTACTCGGCGACGGCAGTGGCGCAGTCAGCCACCTGTGGGAGCGCGACTGCAGCCTGCAGCGCCGCCATCAGAAGCTGGTGGAGATCGCGCCCAGCCCCGATCTGGATGTGGTTACCCGTGACGCGATCATCGCCAGCGCCCTGCGCCTGGCCGCCGAGGTGCAGTATCGCGGCATCGGCACCTTCGAGTTCCTCCTCGACCTCGACCAACCAGGACGCTTCTACTTCATGGAGGCCAATCCGCGCGTGCAGGTGGAGCACACCGTCACCGAGCAGGTCACCGGTGTCGACCTGCTGCACACGCAACTGCACCTGGCCGCCGGCAGCAGCCTGGCCGAACTGAAGCTGCTCACACCGCCCGCGACCAACGGTTATGCCGTGCAGGTGCGCCTGAATCTGGAAACCCTGCTCGCCGACGGTACGACGCGCCCGGCCAGCGGCGTGCTCAGCGCTTACCAGCCGCCCAGCGGCCCCGGCCTGCGTGTGGATGGCTGCGGCTATGCCGGCTACACCGTCAGCCCGGCCTACGATTCGCTGATCGCCAAGCTGATCGCCAGCGCCGGTGACTACCCCGGTGCCCTGCGCCGTGCCTATCGGGGGCTGTGCGAGTTCCGCCTCGACGGCGTGGCGAGCAACCTGCACCTGCTGCAGAACCTGCTGCACTGCGAGGCGGTGATCGCCAATCAGGTCGACACCACCTACGTCGAACGCCAACTGGACGCCCTGCTGGCAGCCCGCGCACAGGCCCACCCGCACCGCTACTTCGCCACTGACGCCTCGCTGCATAGCGCCAAGGCCACTGTCGATGCACCGCCCGGCACCTTGGCCCTGAGCGCCCCCAACGCTGGCGTGCTGGTCAGCCTGGAGGTAGCCGAGGGCGATGCCGTAGCCACTGGCCAGCGCATCGCCGTGCTGGAAGCAATGAAAATGGAGTTCGAGGTCAAGGCCGAGCACAGCGGCATCGTCCGTGCGTTGGCCGTGGCCCCCGGTGACGCCATCGGTGAGGGCCAGGCGCTGGCATTCCTGGAGCCAGCCGAGGTGGATGGCCTCGACGCCCACGGCGAGCAGGCAGTCGACCTGGCGCATATCCGCGCCGATCTGGCCGAGGTACTGGAACGCCACGCGCGCCTGACCGATGCGGGTCGCCCCGAGGCCGTGGCGAAAAGGCGCAAGACCGGCCAGCGCACCGTGCGGGAAAACCTGGCGGACTTGCTCGATGCAGACAGCTTTATCGAATACGGCGCCATGGCCCTGGCCGCCCAGCGCCGTCGGCGTTCGCCCGAGGAGCTGCTGGAGCTGAGCCCGGCCGACGGCCTGGTCGCCGGAATCGGCACGGTGAACGCCGCGAGTTTCGGCGCCGAGGCCGCGCGCTGCATGGCCATCGCCTACGACTACACGGTGTTCGCCGGTACTCAGGGCGTGATGAACCACAAGAAGACCGACCGCATGCTGGCCCTGGCCGAGCAATGGCGCCTGCCGGTGGTGCTGTTCGCCGAAGGCGGCGGCGGCCGCCCGGGCGATACCGACTTCGTCGGCGTAGCCGGGCTGGACTGTCATACCTTCGTGGCCATGGCCAAACTCTCCGGTCTGGTGCCGACCGTGGGCGTGGTCTCCGGCCGCTGCTTCGCCGGCAACGCCGCGCTGCTTGGTTGCTGCGACGTGATCATCGCAACGAGGAACGCGACCATCGGCATGGCCGGCCCGGCGATGATCGAAGGTGGCGGCCTCGGCAGTTTCACCCCCGAGCAGGTCGGCCCGACCAGCGTGCAAGGCCCCAACGGGGTGATCGACGTGCTGGTGGAGGACGAAACCGCAGCGGTTGCCGTGGCCAAGCAATACCTGGGCTATTTCCAAGGCTCGTTACCCGGCTGGCAATGCAGCGATAGCCGCGAGTTGCGCCAGGTGATCCCGGAAAACCGCCTGCGCGTGTACGACATCCGCAAGGTGATCGAGCTGCTCGCCGATCACGGTAGCGTGCTGGAACTGCGCCGCCAGTTCGCACCCGGCCTGATCACCGCGCTGATTCGCATCGAGGGCAAGCCGTTCGGGCTGATCGCCAACAACCCCGTGCACCTGGGTGGCGCCATCGATGCCGTGGCCGGCGACAAGGCCGCGCGCTTCCTGCAACTGTGCGAGGCGCATGACCTGCCCATCGTCTCGCTGTGCGACACCCCCGGATTCATGGTCGGCCCGGACGCGGAGAAACAAGCCACGGTGCGCCACGTCTCGCGCCTGTTCGTCACCGCCGCCAGCCTCACGGTGCCCTTCTTCACCCTGGTGCTGCGCAAGGGCTACGGCCTCGGCGCCCAGGCCATGGCCGCGGGCAGCTTCCACTCGCCGCTGTTCACCGCTGCCTGGCCCAGTGGCGAGTTCGGCGCCATGGGCCTCGAAGGCGCGGTGCGCCTGGGCTTTGCCAAGGAGCTGGCGGCCCAGCCGGACGAGGCCGCGCGCCAGGCGCTGTTCGACAAGCTGGTGGCCAAGGCCTACGACAACGGCAAGGCGCTGAACATGGCCAGCTATCTGGAGATCGACGCCGTGATCGACCCAGCCGACAGCCGCGCCTGGCTGCTGCGCGGCCTCAATGCGGCGCCGCGCCCGCCCCGGCGCGATGGCAAGAAACGTCCCTTCGTCGACACCTGGTAAGGAATTGGCTATGTCCGCGTTAGCTGTTGCCAAGCAGTTCCGGGAAGGTTCGGAGCCTTGTAGGGTGGGCTTTAGCCCACGCTGACCGTCGGTGGTGGGCTGAAGCGGAGCGCCGCCCGGCCCACCCTACGGCCCTTTACCCCCCCAACACTTAACTCAGACATAGCCAAGGAATTATCCATGCACATCGACCATCGCCTGCTCGCCGTCAACGGCATCGAACTCAGCCTGTACAGCGCCGGCCCCGAGTACGGCAAGCCGGTGTGGCTGCTGCATGGCTTTCCCGAATGCTGGTACGCCTGGCATCCGCAGATCGAGACGCTGGCCGCCGCCGGCTACCGCGTGTTCGCCCCGGAGATGCGCGGCTACGGCGCCAGCAGCGCGCCGGCCGACCCGGCGGCCTATGAGCTGCTCACCCTGTGCGGCGATATCCAGGCGGCGATGGACAAGCTCGGCCAGCGCGAGGTGGCGGTGGTCGGCCACGACTGGGGCGCACCAGTGGCCTGGCACCTGGCGCTACTGGAGCCGCAGCGAGTCAAGGCGCTCGGCGCGTTGTCAGTGCCCTTCGGCGGCAGGCCGAAACGCCCGGCCATCGAGATGATGCGCGAAGCCTACGCCGGGCGCTTCCACTACATCCTCTATTTCCAGCAACCGGGGCTGGCCGAGGCCGAGCTGGACGAAGACATTGGCCGCAGCCTGCGCCTGCTGCTCGGCGGCCTCGGCGATGCCCTGCTGGCGACGGACAAGCCGGCCGATGCGCGGCTGTTCGACGGCATGCCGGATGACCTGCCACTGCCGGCCTGGTGCAGCGAGGCGATGTTCACCCACTACCTGCGCACCTTCGAGCGCCATGGCTTTCGCGGCGCGCTGAACTGGTACCGCAACTTCGAGCGCAACTGGCAACGCACCGAGGCCCTGGCCGAGCTTCAGGTGGAGCAGCCAACGCTATTCCTGCTCGGCGAGCATGATCCGGTGGGCCGCTTCGAGGCGCCGACGCTGAAACGCATGGGCGACAAGGTGCCGCACCTGGAACGCCATGACCTGCCCGGCGCCGGCCATTGGCTGCAGGCCGAATGCGGCGAGCGGGTCAACGCCCTGCTGCTGGATTTTCTCGCACGAAACTACCGGTAACGCCGATGTGGTCAGCGGATTGGGCTGTTTTCCTGGCATCAGGTAAACTGCCGCATCTTTTACACCTATAACGATTCGCCTGATGCCGACCACTTTCCACGAGATCCCCCGCGAGCGCCCGTTGACGCCGCTGCTCGACAGCGCCAACACGCCCGACGAACTGCGCCGCCTGGCCGAAGCGGACCTGGAAACCCTCGCCGACGAACTGCGCCAGTACCTGCTCTACAGCGTTGGCCAGAGCGGCGGGCACTTCGGTGCCGGGCTCGGCGTGATCGAGCTGACCATCGCCCTGCACTACGTCTTCGACACCCCCGATGACCGCCTGGTGTGGGACGTCGGCCATCAGGCCTACCCGCACAAGATCCTCACCGGCCGGCGCGAGCGCATGGGCACGCTGCGCCAGAAAGACGGCCTGGCCGCCTTCCCGCGGCGCAGCGAGAGCGAGTACGACACCTTCGGCGTCGGCCACTCCAGCACCAGCATCAGCGCGGCCCTTGGCATGGCCATCGCCGCCCGCCTGAAGGGCGAGAAGCGCAAGAGCGTGGCAGTGATCGGTGACGGCGCACTGACCGCCGGCATGGCCTTCGAAGCGCTCAACCACGCCACCGACGTCGGCGCCAACATGCTGGTGATCCTCAACGACAACGACATGTCGATCTCCAAGAATGTCGGCGGCCTGTCCAACTACCTGGCCAAGATCATCTCCAGCCGCACCTACGCCAGCATGCGCGAGGGCAGCAAGAAGATCCTCTCGCGCCTGCCCGGCGCCTGGGAAATCGCGCGCAAGGTCGAGGAACACGCCAAGGGCATGCTGGTACCCGGCACCCTGTTCGAGGAACTGGGCTGGAACTACGTCGGCCCCATCGACGGCCACGACCTGCCCACCCTGCTCGCCACCCTGCGCAATATGCGCGACCTCGACGGCCCGCAGTTCCTGCATGTGGTGACCAAGAAGGGCAAGGGCTTCGCCCCGGCCGAGGCCGATCCCATCGGCTATCACGCCATCACCAAGCTGGAACCGGTGACTCCGGTCGCCGCGCCGCTCTCTAGCCCGAAGCGGCCAAGCGGCCCGAAATACTCCAACGTGTTCGGTCAGTGGCTGTGCGACATGGCCGCAGCTGACAACCGCCTGGTTGGCATCACCCCGGCGATGAAGGAAGGCTCGGATCTGGTGGATTTCAGCGAGCGCTTCCCCGAGCGCTACTTCGACGTCGCCATTGCCGAGCAGCACGCCGTGACCCTGGCCGCCGGCATGGCCTGCGAAGGCGCCAAGCCGGTGGTGGCGATCTACTCCACCTTCCTTCAGCGCGCCTATGACCAGTTGATCCACGACGTCGCCGTGCAGCACCTCGACGTGCTGTTCGCCATCGACCGCGCCGGCCTGGTCGGCGAAGACGGCCCGACCCACGCCGGCAGCTTCGATCTGTCCTACCTGCGCTGCATCCCCGGCATGCTGGTGATGACCCCAAGCGACGAGAACGAGCTGCGCCGCATGCTCACCACCGGCCACCTGTTCGACGGCCCGGCAGCGGTGCGCTACCCGCGCGGCACCGGCCCCAATGCACCGCTCGACGCTGGCCTGCAGCCGCTGGAGATCGGCAAGGCGGTAGTACGCCGCCAGGGCAAGGGCGTCGCCCTGCTGGCTTTCGGCGTGCAACTGGCCGAAGCCTTGCGCGTGGGTGAAACACTGGATGCCACCGTGGTCGACATGCGCTTCGTCAAGCCGCTGGACGAAGCCCTGCTGCGCGAACTGGCAAGCAGCCACGCGCTGCTGGTGAGCATCGAAGAAAACAGCATCATGGGCGGCGCCGGCAGCGCGGTCAGCGAATTTTTCGCCGCCGAGAACATCCAGGTACCAATGCTCCATCTGGGCTTGCCCGACTACTACGTCGAGCACGCCAAACCGAGCCAGATGCTCGCCGAATGTGGCCTCGACGAAGCCGGTATCGAACGCGCAGTACGCCAACGCCTGAGCCAGCTACAGCCCTGATCTGACGCCCTGCCCGGCCCAATTATTGCAAAATTTTTGGGCTACGCTCTCAGCATTGAGCAGCGGACAGGGGCGCATCATGTCGTTACGCAGTCATCAGATGAACTTCACCGGACAGGAACGACGCTGGCTGCCCTGGTTCGGCAAAACCGGCAAACTGGCCATGCGCTGGTCATGCCTGCTCAATGCCGGACAGGTGGCGCGAGTCGAGAAAACCTTCGCCGGCTTGGCGCAAACCCGTGTCGATCTGCTGGTCAGCTGGACGCGCCAGCACTGGCAAGAGCTCGAGCTGATCGCCAGTGGCCTGCAGCAGGCCTGGCCCGTCACGGCCAACAGCGAGCTGCAGAGAGCGCACAGCCACATGCCGGAAGTCTCCGAGCTGTTCGTGGTGGACGTCAGTGGCCTCGTTATCGCCTCCACTCATGCACCCCGCGCAGGTCAGCGCCACGATGCAAAGGCCCTCGCCGCCGGCCTGGCCGCGCCCTTCCTGCACGGTCCTTATATCGACCCGGTGACCCGGCAACTGGGTGCGACCACCTCCAAGTTCCATGACGCCGTTACCCTGATGTTCCATCAACCGCTACGCCATGCCGGCAAGGTAGTCGGTTGCCTGTGCGCACGCATTCCCAACGACGTGCTGAGCGACCTGATCCAGCGCGAGGCCGGACACGTCTACCGCGACTCGGGTGACAACTACCTGTTCATGGTGCAAAGCCGTCATGACCCGCAGATCGCCCCGGGCACCGCCCTGTCCCGCTCACGTTTCGAAGACGACACCTTCAGCGGCGGCGACAACCTGAAACAGGGCGTAAAAACCGCTTTCGGCACCGTTCGAGTGCAGAACCACACCGAGTTCGAGCTGCGCTTCACCGATCCTGCAACGGGCGAGCTGCACCCGGGGGTGCGCGAAACCATCCGCAACGGCAGGAACCTTTTCGCCCTTTACCCAGGCTACCCGGATTACCGGCACATCCCGGTGATCGGCGCCGGACTGACGCTGCAGATGCCCGGCTCGCCCGATACCTGGGGGCTGATGTGCGAGGGCGACCTGGAGGAGGTTTACCGTCAGCGTAGCCTCAGCTACACACTTTCCAGCCACCTGCTCCTTGGTCTACTGGCCTTGGGGTTGCTGCAGTGGCAACTGCAGCAACTGATACCGGCGTTCGCGGTACAGGCCGGCATGATCGCCACAGCGGCCATGATGTTCGGTTACTGGGGCTTGAGCCTGCGTCCGCGCGTGCGCAGGCTCCAGGCGCTCTCGGACTTCTTCCTGGAAACCGCCGAATGCGGCGCACCACTGAGCAACCGCCTGGCTCCCGAACTGTTCGGCAGTGACGAGGCCGGCGCGCTGGCCGGCTGGGTAAACAGCTTCGTCGACAAGATGGACCACACCATGCAGGGCATCCTCACTGCCGGTGCGGCCCTGCAACAGACCTCCACAGGGCTTACGCGCACCGCCATCAACGCCAGTCAATGTGCCACCCAGGGACAGAACGCGGCGACCTCCACTGCCCGCGCGATGGTCGAGGTCAACCACAGCATCGGCCAGGCCACCGCGCACATCCTCGACAGCGAACGCGCCTCGCAACAGGCCCTGGCCATGACACGCCAGGGCAGCGCTGCGGTTAATCAGAATGCCGAGGAAGTCAGCCAGCTGGCCGAGTGCATCGAACAGTCCAGCCAATCCCTGCAGACACTGAATCGACAGACCGAAGAGATTCAGCACATCAGCGAGGCGATCCACGCCATCGCCGAGCAAACCAACCTGCTGGCCCTGAACGCTGCGATCGAAGCCGCCCGTGCCGGCGACAGCGGCCGCGGCTTCGCGGTGGTGGCAGATGAAGTACGCAACCTGGCGCAGCGCACGGCGCAAGCGACCGAAGAGATCACCACCACCCTGGCCAGCGTGCGCCAGCAGACCCTGGACAGCATGAGCAGCATGCACAGTTGCCAGGAAGCGGCGCAGCGCAGCGTGACGCGTTCCGATGAAGCCACCGCAGCCCTAGCGCGCATCCAGCACGAAGTGGAAGCGATGCAGAGCCGCCTTGGCCAACTGAGTCAGGGCATGCAATCCCAACTGGCGCAGGTGCATGCAGTCAATGATCAGGCCCAGGCCATTACTGGCGCCGCCGAACGCAGTAGCCAGAGTGCAGATGAAACCCTGCAAGCTGCACAAGTCCTGGCGCAACTGGTGCTCGATCTGCACAAGACGGCGAACCGCCTCAGCCATCAGGAGCCTCCGCCTGATCAGCGCACGACGATCCAGCACGGCTGGCAAGCGCCGCCCAGGATGAAGACCGATCAGAGCATGAGCGCCACTCATCGCTGAATGAGCGGGGCTTGCTTGTCATTCATACTCGCGCGCACTAAGGTGCGCGCCATTCATGTTCCGCCAGGGTGCGCTGCGCAAGCGGTGTTAACAACTCGTTGAAAAACGTAGGCGAGGCTGCCAGTGCAAGGCAAAAACAGGCGAGGAAGCAGAGTTTACGAGCTGTAAATGAGCATTCCGAGCCTGTTTTTAACGCAGCAATGGCAACGCAGGTAGTTTTTCAACAGCTTGTTAAACGGGAAGTCGGTGCGCTTGTGTTGAGCAAACCCGACGCTGCCCCCGCAACGGTAATCGACGGCAAGCGCTGAGCTTGCGCCACGTCCAACAGCCACTGGGCCAAGCCTGGGAAGGTGGACGCGGGTCGAGAGCCCGGAGACCGGCCAAGGCGGTGCGACTGGTGTTGCGGAGGGCGACACGGTCAAGCGCCGCCTGCCCTCCTCGAACATCTGCCGACCTTTGAGGAAAGAAAATGAAACTGTCACGCCTGGCCCTGGCCATCGCCCTGGCACCAAGTCTTGTTCTGGCCGAAACACCGTCTCGCGACGACGCCCTGAAACTCGACGACACGTTGATAACCGCCAACCGCGACGTCCAGAAGCGAAGCGAAAGCAGCTCGGCAGTCAGCGTCTTTACCCGCGCTGATATCGAGCGCCTGCGCCCAGCCAGCGTCAATGAATTGCTCGCCCGGGTTCCCGGGGTTCAGGTGGTGCAGAAGTAACTGCTCCATAAACCCCACCTACTGCTGATGTGGCGGGTCTGTCAGGATGCGCTCGCTGGCGAGCAACTCCACGGCAGCAGCGCTTCGTAAT
>NZ_FMZQ01000023.1 GCF_900102635.1 Ectopseudomonas chengduensis
GCGTTGAGCTAACCCATACTAATTGCCCGTGAGGCTTGACCATATAACACCCAAACAATCTGCGAAGGCATAGGCCGGAGACAGAGGGTGTCGATGGTGAAGTCGACAGAAAGCCGAAAATTTGCAAGAACTACAAATCATCTATCACGTATCCAAGGGATAGCGTCTAATCGCGAGATCCCAACCGAATTGCTTGACGACCATAGAGCGTTGGAACCACCTGATCCCATCCCGAACTCAGTAGTGAAACGACGCATCGCCGATGGTAGTGTGGTGCTTCACCATGTGAGAGTAGGTCATCGTCAAGCTCCTATACGAAACCCCAGATCGCCTAGCGGTCTGGGGTTTCTTCTTTGCAGCGCGGAAAACAGAGCTTCGCGAGCAGAGCTCGCTCCTACAGGCTTGGGGCACGCACCAATAAAAGCGCCGCTCGGGTAGAATGCGCGAATTCTGCTGGGGACTTTCATGTCTGACTCGCCGTCCGAACCTTCCTTGTCATCCTTGACGATCGAGCAGTTGGTCGCCTGTCATGAGTGCGATCTGTTGATGCGCAAGCCGGTGCTGCAGGATGGTGAGAGCGCCGAGTGCCCGCGTTGTGGTTATGAGTTGTTCAGCCACCGTCATCGCGTGGTAAGGCGCAGCCTGGCCCTAGTACTGACGGCTCTGCTGCTCTATGTCCCAGCCAACTTCCTGCCGATCATGCAGCTCAACCTGTTGGGGCAGACCTCGCAGGACACCGTCTGGAGCGGTGTAATCGGGTTGTATGAAAGCGGTATGCAGGGCATCGCTGTTGTAGTGTTTCTGTGCAGCATGGCGGTGCCATTGCTCAAGTTGCTTTGCCAACTGCTGGTGCTGCTCAGTATTCGTATGGATTTCGGTCGTAGCTACGGTCTGTTGCTCTACCGGATCTACCATCACATGCGTGAGTGGGGAATGCTCGAGGTCTACCTGATGGGCATCCTGGTGGCGATGGTCAAGCTGATGGACCTGGCTGACTTGAGCCTCGGCTTGGGCCTGTTCTGTTTCATCGCGCTGTTGCTGGTGCAAGTCTGGCTGGAGGTGACCATGTCACCGCATCAGATCTGGGAAGCCTTGTCCGGGGAGGATATCCATGCGGGCGATTGAGGCAGGATTGCTGGTCTGTCACGAATGTCATCAACTCAATCCGGTCGACGTTGATGCCAAGCACCAGTACTGCAGCCGCTGTGGTGGTCAGATTCATGCCCGGCGGCCCAATAGCCTGATCAGAACCTGGGCATTGCTGCTGACGTCGGCGATTCTCTACATCCCAGCTAATCTGCTGCCTATCATGACCGTCAACAGTCTCGGCAAAGGTGCGCCAGCGACCATAATGGGCGGCGTACTGGAGCTCATTAACTTTGGCATGCTACCTATTGCGGCGGTGGTATTTATCGCCAGCATTCTGGTGCCAACCTTCAAGTTGGTGGGGATTGCTCTGCTGTTGTATTCCGTGCAGCGCCATCAACCGATGTCTGCGCGCCAGCGGATCCTCATGTACCGCTTCATCGAATGGATTGGCCGCTGGTCGATGCTCGATATTTTCGTCATCGCCATTCTGGTGGCAGTGGTGAATTTTGGCAGCCTGGCCAGCATCGAAGCTGGAGCCGGCGCCGCTGCCTTTGCCAGTGTGGTGATACTGACCATGCTTGCCGCATTGACTTTCGACCCTCGCCTTATCTGGGATAATACGGAAACCGATCATGACTGACCTTCCTCTGGCCAAGACGCGTCCTGCTTCGAACTGGTCAGCCATCTGGGTTTTGCCTCTTATTGCACTGCTCATTGGCGGCTGGTTGGCGTGGCGTGCATACAGCGAAGCCGGCATTCAGGTGGAGCTGATATTCGCCAGCGGCGAGGGTATTCAGGCCGGCAAGACCGAACTGATGTACAAGGGTATGGCGGTGGGGAAGGTAACGGCCATCAGTCTTGATCAAAGTGGAAAGAATCGCGGTGTTGTCGCTCAGTTGGAGGTCAATAAGGAACTCGAGCAGTATCTGCGTGAGGGCACTCGCTTTTGGTTGGTCAAACCGAATGTCAGTCTGGCGGGTATCAGCGGTCTGGAGACACTGGTTTCAGGTAACTACATTACCTTCAGTCCCGGTGAGGGCGAATCTACCCGCAGCTTCACCGCCTTGGCTCAAGAGCCGCCGATGGGTGACGATGTACCGGGGCTGCACATCACGCTGAAAGCTGAGCGGCTCGGCTCGCTCAACCGCGACAGCCCGGTTTTCTATCGGCAGATCCAGGTTGGCCGAGTGAAGAGTTACACCCTGGGTGATGACCAGAGCACCGTAGAGGTGAAGGTGTTCATCGAGCCCGCTTATGCGCATCTGGTGCGCAAACATACGCGGTTCTGGAATGCCAGCGGGATCAGCGTCGATGCCGACCTGTCCGGCTTCAAACTGCGCAGCGAGTCGCTAGCCAGTATCGTCGCTGGCGGTATCGCCTTCGCCACGCCTGAGCATCGCAAGGACAGCCCGCCCACTGATCCAGCGCTGCCGTTCCGTCTCTATGAGGACTACGACGAGGCTCAGGCGGGTATCAAGATCGTCGTGAAACTCAGCGATTTCGATGGGCTGCAGGAAGGTCGAACGCCGGTCATGTACAAGGGCATTCAGGTCGGTTCGCTGAAAGCCATGAAGGTCGACCGCGACCTCAATAGCGCCACGGCCGAGCTGACCATCAATCCACTGGCCGAAGAGTATCTGGTGGAGGGCTCGGACTTCTGGGTGGTCAAACCCTCCATTTCGCTGGCCGGTATCACTGGCCTCGAGGCGTTGGTCAAAGGTAACTACATTGCCGTGCGTCCAGGTGAGAAGGGCAATCCGCCGGCGCGCAACTTCGTCGCGCGGAGCAAGGCGCCGCCTTTGGATCTCGGTGCGCCAGGACTGCATCTGGTGCTGTTCACCGATCAGCTCGGCTCTATCGAAGTCGGCAGTCCGGTGCTTTACAAGCAGATCAAGGTGGGCTCGGTACAGAGTTTCCAGCTTGGCCGCGACAATAGCCAGGTCGTGCTCGGGGTGCATATCGAGCCTGACTACGTACACCTGATCAATACGTCCACACGTTTCTGGAATGCCAGTGGCATCACCCTAAGGGGTGGATTGTCCGGTGTAGAGGTGAAGAGCGAGTCGTTGCAGACCCTGCTGGCGGGCGGCATTGCTTTCGAGACGCTTGATCTGCAAGCCGCCAGGTCGGATCGCCAGGTGCAGCGTTTCGCCTTGCATGCGGACCGCGAAAGCGCCTTGCAGCTAGGGCAGCAGATCACCATTCGGCTGGCTGATGGTGACGGTCTGCAACCAGGCACCCTGGTGCGCTACAAGGGGCTGGAGGTTGGCAAGGTCGAGAGCCTCAGCCTGACCGCTGACCTGCAAGCGGTGATCCTCAACGTGCGTATCAGTCAGGCAGCCGAGCAGATCGCCCGTGAGGGGACGCGCTTCTGGGTGGTGAAGCCGGAACTTAGCCTGATCCGTGCCGCGAATCTCGGCACGCTGGTCAGCGGTCAGTATCTGGAGGTACAACCGGCTGCGCAGAAAGGAGCGCGACGTACCGAGTTCGTCGCCCTGGCTGCTGCGCCGAATCAGGCCGTGCGTGAGCAAGGCTTGCGCCTGGTGCTGAGCGCGCCGCGGCGAGGCTCGATCAAGCCGGGTGTGATCGTCAGCTACCGCGAGGTGCCGGTGGGCAAGGTGGTGGATTTCGAGCTGGGGCCGACCTCGGATCGCGTATTGATCCATGTGCTGATCGAACCGCGTTATGCGCCGCTGGTGCGTTCGGGCAGCCGCTTCTGGAATGCCAGTGGCATCGGAGTGGATGCCGGGCTGTTCAAGGGCGTGAAGGTGCGGACCGAATCGCTGGAGGCGTTGCTCGAAGGCGGCATCGCCTTCGCCACGCCGAACAACCCTGAGATGGGTGGGCCGGCGCAGCCGGGGCAGACCTTTGCACTGTTCGACGAGCCGCAGGATGTGTGGATGCAGTGGGCCCCGAAGATCGTGCTGGAGCAGTGAGCAAACCACAGAAATGAAAGGGGCCGCATTGAGCGGCCCTTTCACTTTGGGTTGATAAAAGCTCGCGGCCGAAGCCGCTCCTACGGTCGTGTGGACCTTGGGAGGGGCTTGAGCTTCAAGCCGGCTCGACCGCCTCTTCCTGCTGAGGTGCCTGGGCCTTGGCACTCTCGCGCGGTTTGATGAACTTCCAGTCCGCCTCGTCGATATAGATGCCGTTGGGGCCGCTGCCGCCTTCCAGGTCGATGGCCACGTGGGCCGAGACCTGCGGCTTTACCGATGCCAGGATCGGCACGAAGCCGAGCTGCAGGCTGGTTTCGATCAGTGCCTGCTGGTTACGCTCGTCGATGTCCGCCGCCTCGTCGAGGTAGTAGGGCAGGCGCACGCGCCCGGCCTGCTCGCGATCCATCAGGTGCAGCAACAGGTACATGTTGGTCAGCGCCTTGATGGTCATGGTGGTGCCGTTGGAGGCGGCGCCATCGATGTCGGTGTGGATGATCGGCTGGCCATGCACCTTGGTGATCTCGAAGGCCAGTTCGAACAGATCCTTCAGGCCCAACTGGTTGCCGTTGGCAGCCACCAGGCGCGACAGGTAGTCCTTGGCTTCCTCGTTTTTGGCGTCCTGATCGGCCGACTGCGACAGGTCGAACACCGACAGGGTCTCGCCTTCCTCGTACTGGCCGGCGCTGTGAATGATCTGATCGATATGGCGCAGCGCTTCCTTGTTAGGCGCCAGGACGATACGGAAGCTTTGCAGGTTGGACACCTGGCGCTTGTTGATCTCGCGGTTGAACAGCGCCAGCTGGTGCTCGAGGTTGTCGTAGTCGCTGCGGATATTGCGCAAGGTGCGGGCGATATCGGTGACCGCCGCACGGCGCGCCTTGGCCAGGGTCAGGGCTTCGTCCTGACGGTGGGCGTAGGCGTTGACCAGCAGTTGCAGGCGGCGCTCGACATCGTCCTCGCTGTCGAACTTGGCCACGCCCTTGAGGCGTACCTGGGCATAGAGTGCTTCGATCTGGCCGTCGATGCGCTGCAGCGCCTGCCAGGTGTCCTGGTAGTCGTTGAGCAGCGGCAGCAGGTTGTCCAGCGAGTCGTCCACCGGCTCCATGAACGGCGTGCCGAAGGGCAGATCGGCTGGCAGCAGCTGGCGACGACGCAGGGCGTCTTCCAGGGTGCGCTCCTTGGCTTCCAGATCGGCCAGTTGGCGGCCGACCAGTTGCAGCTTGGCCGAGAGTTGCTGCACGCGCTCGGCGAAGGCATCGCTGGCACGCTTGAGTTCGTCCTGGGCGCCTTCCAGTTCGGCCAGGCGCTCCAGCTTCTGCGGCTCTTCGGCAGTCAGGGTCTGGCTCTTGCGGAAGTCTTCCAGGGCCTTCTGCGCGTCCAGCACGGCCTGGTACAGGGTTTCAGCCTGGGCCTTGCTGGCGGCGCGGTCGGCGGCGACCGATTGCTGGGTCTTGAGCTGCTTGAGTTCGCGCTCCAGGCGATCCTTCTGGTCGCGCAGGGCGGCGCGGTCGGCCAGTGCCTGCAGCGCCGGCGGCTCGATATGACTGAGGTCGATGGACAGGCCCGGCACGGCGAAGGTGTCGCCCTTGAAGCGATCCAGCACCGCTTCGACCGCCTTGACCCAATCGTCGCCCTCGGCCTGGATGCCTTTTTCACCCAGCGGCAGGCTGAACAGCTGGCCGTTGAACAGGCGCATCAGGCGATCGACATCGGCCTGGCTGAATTCCTCGCGCAGGCGCGAGTAGCTGTTGTTGTCGGCGTGGTCGAGTTGCTGCTTGACCGACTTGAGGCGTTTTTCCAGATCGCGCAGGCGCTCGTCCAGGTCTTCGCTGGAGAACTGCCGCGACTGCGCCAGGGCGCCGGCCAGTTCGTCGTGGGCGTCCTTGGCGGCGAGCAGTTGCTCTTCCAGCACCTTGGCGTTTTCCACCAGGGCGAAGCGGTTCTTCAGTACGGACAGCTCGCCAAGCCAGCGCTGGATTTCGCTGATCTCACGCTCCAGGCGCATCAGCTCGGTGGTGCCGCCGCGCTGTTCGTTCTGCAGGCCGTCCTGCTCGTTGCGATAGTGCTCGGCCTGGATCACCAGCTCTTCCTTGCGTGCATCGGCGTAGTCGTGCCAGGTGCCGAGCAGGTTGTCGAGCAGCGGCGAGAGACGATGCAACTTGCCGCGCAGCAGTTCGCGCTGACCAACGCCGGCCGCCAGTGCCTCGATCTGCGGGCCGGCAGTCACCAGGGCCTGGTAGTCCTGCTCCATGCGGCGCACATCGCGGAAGGCCTCTTCGGTGGCCGCGATGTAGTCGACGCTGCCGGAGCGCAGGCTGTGCTCGAAGGCGTCGAGGAACAGCTGCTTGAGCTTGGCGGCGGTGATCTCACGCATGTGCAGCAGGTTGATGAACAGCGCGCGGAAGGTCTTCAGGCTCTGCTCGCTGGTCGAGCGCAGCGGGATCAGGGTCAGATCCAGCGGGATACTGGTGTGCCCGCCGACCAGCAGGCGACGCAGTTCGTCGGGTTTCAGTTCGTAGGCGGTGATGCCGGCCTGGCCGAGGTTCTTGAACAGTTCGCGCTGACGCAGGCAGGTGCCGTTGCTCTGGTAGTGCTCCAGATCCAGCTCTCCGGCGTAGGCGAAGAACTGGTGGCCGAAACCGCCACCTGGGCCGCGACCAGCCACGCCGATCACGTGCGGGCCGTGGGGCAGGGCGACTTCGACGAGGATGTAGCTGGTGTCGCTGGCGAAGTAGAACTTGCGCGAGGCTTCCAGGCTGTACTTGCCGAAGCTCATGTCCGACATGCGCGCCAGGATGGGGAACTGCAGGGCGTTGATCGAGGCGGATTTACCCAGGTTGTTGGCGCCGTAGACCGACAGCGGGTTTTCCAGCGGGAACAGGCCGAGGCTGTAGCCGGCGGTGTTCAGCAGGGCGAAGCGGCGGATGCCGTAGCGTTCCTGGCTCATGCGTCCATCTCCTGTGCGGCGCGTTCTTCGGCCATGGCGCGGGCCAAGGCGTCTTCCTCGGATTCTTCGATATCGATGACAGCGGTCGCGTCGGCGTCGGCGTCGGCGTCGCCGTCATCGTCCAGCAGTACCGGCGCCGGCAGCGGCAGGTCGCTGCTGTGCAGGCTGGCGGCCAGGTCGCGGTCGTGCTGCACCGACAGGCAGACGTCGAGGAAACGGTGCATCGGCGGCAGGAAGCGGTACACGCCGTTGCTGTCCTCGGCGAAGCCGAGCTGGGTGAGGCGGCGGATGATCTTGTCTTCCAGCTCTTCGAAGGTGGTGACTTCGGCCTGCAGGAACAGGTCGCGGTATTTCTCCAGCAGCGCTGGCAGCTCGTCACGGCCGATGCTGCCGCCGTCGAGTACGGAGAGCGGGTCGCGGCCCTGGTCGGCCAGATGCTCGACCAGGATGAAGGTGAACAGCGCCAGGCGTTGGGCGGTCTTGTTCACCTGTGGGGCGACCTGCTCGGGGACGAAGTAGTAGAAGCCGCGCGGGTCGCACACCAGCTCGAAGCCGAGGGCGCGGAACAGCGCGCGGTACTGGTCCTGCATGCTGGACAGCTGGGCGTAGCACTCCGGCTCGCTGCGGGAGATGTGGTAGCCCTTGAACAGGTCGCGGAAGGCGGCCGCGAGCTGGGTCATTTCTTTCAGATCGATGTTCATACGCAATGCTCACGGGCAGTCGTAGGGTGCGCTGTGCGCACCAGGTCGTCGGTTGCGGTGCGCACAGCGCACCCTACGGGTAGCTCAGCCATTGGGCTGGCCTACCAGGGCGAAGGAGGCGAGGCTGACCTCGTGCTCGCGGGTCAGGTACTGGCGGCGCTCCAGGCGTTCACGCTGGAAACGCGACTCGCGCGACAGGCGCGAGAACCAGTAGAGCAACTCGTCGGTGGCACCTTCCGGCTCCTGCTCCAGCAGCCAGGCCATCAGATCCGGCAGTGGCAGGGCCTGTTCGCAGCGTTCGATCATTTCCCGCGCGGTCTTCGGCGCCTTGGGCGCGCCGCCCTTGCGGCTGCCGCTGGCCTTGGGGAAGTGCGCCGGCTTGGCCTCGAAGCGTGCCAGGGCGTAAACGTAGGCCTCGACCTGGCTGGCCGAACCGAGGAAGTTGCTCTGCGGCCGGGTGAACAGCGGCATGGCCGCTTGCGGCACGGCGTCGATGCCCTTCTTGCGGATCACCGACAGCGCCAGTGCGGCGCCGCGGGTCACTGCGTTGTGCCGACGCGCTTCTTCGCGCAGCGGCAGCAGCAGTTCGCGGGCCTTGCGCAGCGTCAGTTGGGCGGTGGTCTGCATCTCCAGGATGCGCGCGTGGGTGCGCAGCAGCAGGTCATCGTCGACCAGTTGGCCGAGGCGCTGCTGATCGCCGAGCAGGCGCAGCAGCACCTGTTCGACGCGGCGTACGCCCTGCTCGAAGGCGCCGTCGGCGGCGACCAGCTGGATCATCGGTTCGACGTATTCGTCCCAGGTGGCCAGCACCTCGGCGTAGCGCTGGCGCAGTGGAATCTGCCGGTCGCTGGTTTTGGCGCGGTCGGCCACGCTGACCAGCGCCTGTTCGTCGTTGGCCAGCTTCTTCAGCACGTCGCGCACGCGCATGTCGAGCAGACGCAGCTGGCGCGCCAGGTCGTTGGCATCGCGCACTTCGAAGGCGTCCTGGATATAGCCGGCCAGGCGCTCCAGGTGGCGCAGGTAGGCTTCGATCTCCAGGCACAGGCCGAGGCGGTGCTCGCGGCGCAGGTAGGCGAGAAAATCGTGGATCTGCGCGTTGAGCTCGAAACGGTTGGGGCTCTTGGCCACTGGCACCAGGATGTCCAGGCGAATCCAAGTGTCGAGCAGGGCAGTGGTGTCGCTGGGCGTGGCGTCGGGCAGTTGCGCGGCGAGCTGGCCACGCAGCTCGACCAGGCTCAGGGTGCCGGCGTCGAAGCGCTCGCAGAGCGGTTCGAGCAACGTCCAGTGTTCGGCGAGGGCGCGCAATACGCGCTTGGGATCGATCATCGAGGCGCCGGTTCCAGGCAGGTTAAAAGCGACGATTGTACTGCAAGGTGGATGCCGGGTTTGAGTCCGAATCGATCAGAGGCAGGTGACGCGATTCGGCACATTGGGACGGGCTGTGCGCAGGAAACCCTGGCAAGTGCCTGAAAAGCCGGGAAAACCTGGGTTGGAGAGGTGGCACACTTTCTGCCGTGGCAACAGCGAACCGGTTTTTGGAGTCCCTGATGTCTGCCCTTGCCCTGAATGTCGATGCCCGTTGGCATGAGCTGCAGCACCAGCGCGATCTGAACTGGGAGCTGCACGCGATTACCGATCGTGCTCAGGCCATCGCGTTTCTACGGCGGTTCGAAAACCGCCTGTGCATCTACTCCAGCTATGTCGAGAAGCTCTACAGCAACTACAGCTTCGTGGTGCCGCAGGACGAGCAGGGCGGTATCACCATCCTGCCGGACGAGATGGCCTGGCATGACACCTTTCACGATATTCCCGCCGATGCGGTGGAGCCCACCGGTGTGCACATCCTGCCAGGTGAAACGGTGGGGTTCGACGGCCTATATATGAAGGTACCGGGTGAGTCGCGTCTGATTGCCTCGCGTGAATTACCATTCCAGGCCGGCTTGCGTTTGCTGATCGAGCGCTATCGGGCGCGCGGCGAACATTTTCTGCCCGTGCTGGTGAAAGGCGATCTGCGTGAGTACGAGGCGCGGATGCCATCGCTGCACCTGCACCGTATCAACCCCGCCAAGCTAGCTCACTGCTCGCGCTTGAGCATCGACACCATTCGCGGCGCCATCGCCGAGCACCTGCTGAGCCTGTTTCGTCAGCATTGAGCGCGTCGGATATCGCGGCAATGTGACCCGCACCAGCCCTGTGCGCCTCGGGGCGCGGGTGATGGATAAGCCTTGCCCGGTCATATCACTGTAACCGCTCGGCCGTAGGGTCTCCGCTCAGTCAAGGCAGACTCCGGTCATCACCGGTTGTACAAAAAATCCCCAATGCCCTTTCGATATGCGTCGGTTATCGGCACAATTCGCGTCCACTTTTTTCTGGGGGGCTGAAACCCCTCCACTGGCCGACCTTGCTGGGGCGACGAGATGATCCAGACGCCGTACTACCTCATCGACAAACAAAAGCTTCTGGTCAACCTGGAGAAGATCGCCTATGTGCGCGAGAACTCCGGTGCCAAGGCGCTGCTGGCGCTGAAATGCTTCGCCACCTGGTCGGTGTTCGACCTGATGCAGCAATATATGGACGGCACGACCTCATCGTCCCTTTATGAGTTGAAGCTGGGCCGACAGAAGTTCGCCGGCGAAACCCACGCCTACAGCGTGGCCTGGGCCGACGACGAGATCGAAGAGATGGTCGCCAACTGCGACAAGATCATCTTCAACTCCATCGGTCAGCTCGAGCGCTTTGCCGCGCGTACCGAGGGCACCATCCGCGGCCTGCGCGTCAACCCGCAGGTGAGCAGCTCCGACTATCTGCTGGCCGACCCGGCGCGTCCGTTCAGCCGCCTGGGCGAGTGGGACCCTGCGAAGATCGAGCAGGTCATGGGGCAGATTTCCGGCTTCATGTTCCACAACAACTGCGAGAACGGCAGCTTCGAGCTGTTCGACAAGATGCTGACCACCATCGAGGAGCGTTTCGGCCACCTGATAGCCCAGGTCGAGTGGGTCAGTCTCGGCGGCGGCATCCACTTCACTGGCGAGGGCTATCCGATCGATGCCTTCTGTGCGCGCCTGAAAGCTTTCTCCGAAAAATACGGCGTGCAGGTGTATCTGGAGCCGGGCGAAGCGGCGATCACCCTCAGCGCCTCACTGGAAGTCACCGTGCTCGACACCCTGTACAACGGCAAGAACTTGGCCGTAGTCGACAGCTCGATCGAAGCGCACATGCTCGACCTGCTGATCTACCGCCTCAACGCCAAGATGGCGCCGAACGACGGCGAACACACTTACATGGTGTGCGGCAAATCCTGTTTGGCCGGCGACATCTTCGGCGAGTACCAGTTCGACAAACCGCTGCAGATCGGTGATCGCCTGTCGTTCATCGACGCGGCCGGTTACACCATGGTCAAGAAGAACTGGTTCAACGGCCTGAAAATGCCGTCCATCGTGGTGAAACAACTCGACGGTAGCGTCGAGGTGGCGCGCCAGTTTGGCTTCGACGACTACCTGTCCAGTCTGTCGTGACACCGTTGATGGTGGGCTGAAGCCCACCCTACACCGAGCCTTGAGCCGTAGGGTGGGCCGGGCGGCGATCCGCTTCAGCCCACCTCATCAAACGTTTTAAACAACGCAGTTCCCTGGAGGTGAAACAATTGAAGAAGAATGTTCTGATCATTGGTGCAGGAGGTGTTGCCAAGGTGGTGGCCCATAAGTGCGCGCAACACAATGACGAGTTAGGTCGCATTGCAATTGCGTCGCGCAACATCTCCAAATGCCAGGCCATCATCGACAGCGTGCAGGCAAAGGGCGGTCTCAAGCAGCCCGGCGAGATCAAGGCCTATGCGCTGAACGCCCTGGACGTGGAAGCGACCAAGGCACTGATCCGCGAAACCGAATCGCAGATCGTCATCAACGTCGGTTCGGCGTTTCTCAACATGTCCGTGCTGCGCGCCTGTATCGACACCGGCGTCGCCTATCTGGACACCGCCATCCATGAAGATCCGAGCAAGATCTGCGAAACCCCGCCATGGTACGGCAACTACGAGTGGAAGCACCTGGCCGAATGCCAGGAAAAAGGCGTGACCGCCATCCTCGGCGTCGGCTTCGACCCGGGTGTGGTCAACTCCTATGCCGCTCTGGCGCAACAACAGTACTTCGACAAGATCGAGTCGATCGACATCCTCGACGTCAACGCCGGTTCGCACGGCAAGTACTTCGCCACCAATTTCGACCCGGAAATCAATTTCCGCGAATTCACCGGCACGGTCTACAGCTGGCAGAACAGTCAGTGGACCAGCAACAGCATGTTCGAAGTCAAACGCACCGACGATCTGCCGGTGGTGGGCGTGCAGAACCTGTACCTGACCGGCCATGACGAGGTGCACTCGCTGTCCAAGCACCTCAACGTGCCGAACGTGCGCTTCTGGATGAGCTTCGGCGATCACTACATCAACGTGTTCACCGTGCTGAAGAACCTTGGCCTGCTCTCCGAGAAGCCGGTCAAGACCGCCGAAGGCCTTGAGGTGGTACCGCTGAAAGTGGTTAAGGCCGTGCTGCCCGATCCCGCCTCGTTGGCGCCGGGCTATACCGGCAAGACCTGCATCGGCGACCTGGTCAAGGGCACCAAGGACGGCCAGCCGCGTGAACTGTTCATCTACAACGTGGCCGACCACGAAGAAGCCTTCGCCGAGACCGACAGTCAGGGTATTTCCTACACCGCCGGCGTGCCGCCAGTCGCCGCCGCGCTGCTGGTCGCGCGTGGCGAGTGGGATGCGCAGCGCATGGTCAACGTCGAAGAGCTGCCGGCCGAGCCGTTCCTCAAGCTGCTGGACGTAATGGGCCTGCCGACGCGCATCAAGGATGAGAATGGCGATCGTCCCTGGGATCAGTAAGCCCAGGTGAACCCCGAAAGCCCCGCTGCGCAAGCTGCGGGGTTTTTGTTTTTTGGACGCTTTGTTTGCCCGCAATCTCGTTGCGACGCTTCCCGCTCCGGCCATTTCACGCGACAATCCGCCCCTGTTGAAAATCCTCTCTCTGGAGCGCCTGTGATTCCCGAACAGCGCCGTCGCGCCTACCTCGACGCCATGCAGGTGGCCACTTGGCTGCCGCGTACCGAACTGCCCTTCGCGGCAGCGTCGCGTCTGGAGCTGCTTGAGCCGCAGCAGGAGGAAGCGTTCGAGCCTGTGCCAGAGCCTGTTGCCGTCACTCCGGCTGCCGTGCGTGAAGCGCCGGTCGAGCGGCCGAAGATCGAGATTCCGCGCCCGGGCGCCCAGCCGCGCCAGGCGGCTGTCGAACCGGTGGCGGAGCCGGAACCTGTCGAGGAAAAGCCGGCTCGGGTCAGTGCTCCGCCGCCGCGTTTTTCCCTGCAGTTGCTGCGAGCCGGCGATTGCGCCCTGTTGGTGGAGCTGCCCACCGGCCAGCCATTCCAGAGCCGCGATCCAGCCTACATCCTGCTCAAGGATCTGCTGCGCGCCGCCGGCTTGCCGGATAGCCCGCAACTGCTCGGTGAGCCAGTGCGCTGGCCGCTGCTGGTGCGCGGCAATATGGATCAGGGCCCGCAAGCGGCGCTGGAGTTCGTGCAGAGCTTCGTCGCTGCGCGCCTCGAAGAACAGCCGAGCACCTGTCTGTGGCTGGTTGGTCTGCCGGCCATTCGCTTTGCCGGCGAAGGCGACGAGCACAGCTACAACTGCGAACTGCAGGTCGAAGGTCTTGGCGCTTGCTGGGCGCTGCCGGGGCTGGAGCTGCTGATGGAAGAACCAGCGCGCAAGCGCGAACTCTGGCAGGCCATGCGGCGCGTTCGCCAGCGCTGGCTGACGCCTGCACATTCCTGAGAACCCCCGTCTTTGCGCCCGAGTTTCCCTTAATGAGCGATGCGATTTCCTTCCGCCCGATGACCGAGGCGGATCTCGATGCCGTGCTGAAAATCGAATACGCCGCCTTCAGCCACCCCTGGACGCGCGGCATCTTCACCGACAGCCTCAAGTCCTATAACTGCTGGCTGATGTTCGAGGGCAATCAGCAGGTCGGTCACGGTGTGATCAACCTGATCCTCGACGAAGCGCACCTGCTCAATATCACCGTCAAGCCGGAAAGCCAGGGCCGCGGCCTCGGTTTGCGTCTGCTCGAGCACTTGATGAAAGAGGCCTTTGAACTGGGTGGGCGCGAATGCTTCCTCGAAGTGCGCGCCAGTAATCAGAGTGCCTACCGACTGTACGAGCGTTTCGGCTTCAATGAAGTGGGACGCCGTCGCGATTACTACCCGGCAGTCGGCGGACGCGAAGACGCGTTGGTGATGGCCTGCACGCTGGTCGATTGATGTCATTGCTTTAAAAACGTAGCCCGGATGCAATCCGGGAAATCGTTGCCCCGGATTGCATCCAGGCTACGGTCTAGCCGTTTGATCGCACCAGGCATTTCACCCCGGATGCCCATCCACCCGCGCCCGACACAGCATCGGCGCGTAATGCCAGGCGAACAGGGCGAAGGCCACGCCCCAGCAAAGCGCTGCCAACCATAGCCACCCGCCACCGCATGTGACCCGAATCAGCGCGCCCAGATTGAGCAGGCCGAAGGCCCAGCGCATTGCTTTTGGCGGTTGCAGCGCGCGGCCGGTGTGGCCGAGGCTGACCCGCGCCATCATCGCCAGGATCAGCCCGCCCATCGCACCCACCCCCAGCGCGTGGCTGGCCAGGCTGGGTTGCGCCAGCCAGCCCAGGTGCCAGGCGGCCATGCCGAGTGTGGCCAGCAAAAGCCAGGCGTAGGCCAGATGCAACGACCACAGCAGCGGCACGCGCCAGATGCCTGGCAGGTACCAGCGCCACAGGCGCAGGCCGTGCAGCGCGCTCAGCAGGATGAACGGTGCGGCCAGCCATGGGCGGGCCTGCAGGTTGTGCCCGCTGGCGAACAGCGCCGCGACCAGCACGCCGCAGGCCAGCAGCAGACGGTCCAGCCAGGGATGGGCGGCGAAGGCCTCGGCCCGCCCCAGGCCGCGCTGAGTGAAGAAGGGGATCACGCGGCCACCGATCAGGCTCAGCATTACCGCAATCAGCCACAGGGCGGCCAGCGCTCCCCGGCGTTGCAGGTCGTCGTCACCCATTGCCAGGCCGGCGAGAGTGAGTGACTGGCATAGTGCGAGCAGGCTCAGGACCAGCAGGATCGGGTAGTTGTTACGCTGCCTCGCTGCGATCAGCTGGCGCGCCATCTGCGTGATGAGCAGACCGATAAAGGCCAGTTGCACGGCGATCAGCAGGTGCAGCGGTACGGGTGCGAACCAGGCCAGACGCGCCGTCAGCCACAAGCCGAACAGCGCGATCAACGGCCGCCCGCTGAGGCCGGGGCGGCCCGTCCAGTTCTGTACAGCCGTGAGCAGGAAGCCGGCGATGATCGCCAGGCCGAAGCCGAAGGGCATTTCATGGCGATGCCAGGCCAGCATGCCGCCGGGCACCGCAGGGTTTGTCAGGCCGTGCAGCGCCGCCGCCCAGAGGGCGACGGCGAGCAGGGCGAACAGGGCGCCAGCGAGGAAGAACGGCCGAAAGCCAAGGCGCCAGAGCGGCGCAATGGCCAGGGCCTGCTGGCGATCAAGCAACTGCATGAGCACATGCCCTGTCGTTCAGGCGCTCCTGTGCGATCAGACGCAGCACGTAGCCGATCTTCAGTACGCTCGGACCGATCAGTGTCAGGCTGTGGGCCAATACCAGTGTCGGTACATTCAGGTGCTTCTCCAGGCCGTAGGCCGCGACCAGTCCGACGAGCAGCAGAATCAGGCCGCTCCAGAGCAGTTGGCTGGACAGATGAAGAATCTGCACAGGTGGAAGATTGAGCGGATACATGGTTTACCTCCTGATTGATCAGCTATCCAGTGCCGAAGCCGGGCCGAAGAATTCGTAGCGGCTTTGCTCGGCGGGAACGCCCAGCGCCTGCAGATGACGCTTGACCTGCGCCATGAAGGGTTTCGGGCCGAGGAAGTAGGCGTCCAGATCGCGCTCGGCCGGCAGCCATTGCTCCAGCAGATCGCGGCTCAGAAAACCGCTGGCGTCGGCCCTGTCACCCTCGCGCGGTTCGCTGTAGCAGACGTAGTGGCGAATCTGCGGATGCTCGGCGGCATGGGCATCGACCCAGTCGCGGAAAGCATGCACCTCGGCATTGCGCGCGCAGTGGATGAAGTGGATGGGACGGCCGCTGTGCCGCGCCGCGTCGAGCATGGCCAGCGCCGGGGTGATGCCGACGCCGGCACTGATCAGGGCCAGCGGTTTGTCCGAGGCGCTCAGGGTGAACTCGCCAGACGGTGGGAACAGTTCGAGTTCGTCGCCGACCTGAACCTTATCGTGCAGATGATTGGAGACACGACCGCCGACCTCGCGCTTGACGCTGATGCGGTATTCGCGACCGTTGGCCAGAGCCGACAGCGAGTAGTTACGGCGCACTTCTTCGCCATCCAGCAGCAGGCGCATGCCGATGTACTGGCCGGGTTGATGGTCGAGCAGGGCGCCGCCGTCGACCGGCACCAGGTGGAAGGAGGTGATCTCGGCGCTCTCTACCACCTTGCGCGCCACGCGGAAGCTGCGTGCGCCGCGCCAGCCGCCCGGCGCCGCTGCATTCTCGGTATAGAGCTGCTCTTCGGCGCCGATGAAAATATCGGCCAGTTGCTGGTAAGCCACGGCCCAGGCATCGATCACGGCATCGGTGGCGATCTCGGCACCCAGCACCTCGCGGATCGCGCGCAGCAGGCAGCCGCCAACGATGGGGTAGTGCTCGGGGAGAATCTGCAGGGCCACGTGTTTGTTCACCACCTGACGCACCAGCGGGCCGAGGGCTTCGAGACGGTCGATATGGCGGGCGTACATCAGCACGCCGCCCGCCAGGGCACGTGGCTGGTCGCCGCTGGCCTGGTGGGCCTGGTTGAACAGCGGGCGTACCTCTGGGTGTTCGCTGAGCATCATCCGATAGAAGTACGTGGTCAGCGCCTCGCCGCCGCTTTCCAGCAGGGGCACGGTGGCTTTGATCAGGTCGCGTTGAGCATTGGTCAGCATGGGGGGATCTCCGCAAGGCAAATGAAGAGCACCTCTAAAAACTATCTACGTTGTCATCACTGCGTTAAAAACAAGCTCAAAATGCTCATTTACAGCTCGTAAACTCCGCTTTTTCGCTTGTTTTTGCCTTGTGCTGACTGCCTCGACTACGTTTTTAGAGGCGCCCTGAAGGCGCCGGTGTGGCTCGTCTGGCCAGTTGTGGCGTGCTAGCGTTAGCGATCGATACCTATCAGTAAGTGTGCCAACTAAATAATCCTTAAAAATCAGTGGCTTATTTATTTTGTTGTGCTAATGACTCGCATCGCGTGTGAGTCATAAAGACTTTGAGTAGTCGAAATGACCGCTAATCCTCTGCTGGAAACTCTTATTCCTCTGGTCGCCGATCTGTCTCGCGAGCTGGATGATGGCGAGCGTTATCGCCGCCTGCTCGCGGCCTTGCGTCAGTTGTTCCCTTGCGATGCCGTGGCGCTGCTGCGACTCGATGGCGAAATTCTGGTGCCCCTGGCGGTCGAGGGGCTGAGTGCCGATACCCTGGGACGGCGCTTCAGAGTCAGCGAGCATCCGCGTCTGGCTGCGTTGCTGGAGCACGCCGGACCGACGCGTTTCGCTGCCGACTGCGGCCTGCCTGACCCCTACGACGGCCTGGTCGAGGGGCTGCATGGCCACCTGGAAGTGCACGACTGCCTCGGTTGCCCGCTGTACCTGGACGAGCAGCTCTGGGGCCTGCTGACCCTGGATTCGCTCGACCCGGCCAGTTTCGGTCGGCTCGATCTGGACAGCCTCGAGGCCTTTGCCAGCCTGGCCGCGGCCACGGTCAAGGTCAGCCAGCGCATCAGCGGCCTGGCGCAGCGGGTCGAGGCTGAGCGCCAGCTCACCGAGCTGTACAAACAGGCGCGGCAGCAACCGCGCGAGCTGGTGGGGCAGAGCGCGGCGCTGCGCAAGCTGCAGGACGAGATTCGCCTGGTCGGTGACAGCCCGCTGACCGTGCTGATCACCGGCGAGACCGGGGTCGGCAAGGAGTTGGTGGCCGAGGCGATCCACGCCGCCTCGCCGCGGGCGCAGCGTCCGCTGGTCAGCATCAACTGCGCGGCGTTACCCGATGCGCTGGTGGAGAGCGAACTGTTTGGCCATGTACGCGGCGCCTTCTCCGGGGCCATGAGCGAGCGCAGCGGCAAGTTCGAGCTGGCCGATGGCGGCAGCCTGTTTCTCGACGAAGTGGGTGAACTGCCGCTGGCGATCCAGGCCAAGCTGCTGCGCGTGCTGCAGAGTGGGCAGTTGCAGCGGGTTGGTTCGGATCGCGAACACCGCGTCGACGTGCGGGTGATCGCCGCCACCAACCGCGACCTGGCGGCTGAGGTGCGCGCCGGACGCTTTCGTGCCGACCTGTATCACCGCCTGAGCGTTTACCCGTTGCCGGTGCCGCCGCTGCGCGAACGTGGTCGCGATGTGCTGTTGCTGGCCGGCTACTTCCTCGAAGAGAACCGCGCTCGGCTCGGGCTGCGCAGCCTACGCCTGAGCCCTGAGGCGCAGAAGGCGCTGCTCGGTCATGATTGGCCGGGCAACGTGCGTGAACTGGAACACCTGATTGGCCGTGCGGCGATCAAGGCACTGGCGCGTCACGGCGAGCGCCCGCGCATTCTCAGTCTGGATGTGCAGGACCTGGATTTGCCGACGGCCCAGGCGATGGCTGCCTCAGACGATGTGCTGGCGCCCATTGATCTACCTCCGGCAGGCCTGGAGCTGCGTGCGGCGGTGGATGTTTTTCAGCGCCAACTGATCGAGCAGTGCCTGGCGCGCCATCAGGGCAAATGGGCCGATGCGGCGCGTGAGCTGGGTGTGGATCGTGCCAACCTCAGCCGTTTGGCCAAGCGGCTGGGTATTCGCTAGCCGGATTGTAGGAGGGGCTTTAGCCGCGATCTGTTCATGTCGCGGCTAAAGCCCCTCCCACAGGTTTATCCCTGTTGGAACACCAGCGCCTTCAGGCCGCTCTCGGGCGATATATCGGGAAACTCCGGCGGGTTGTCCAGGCGCTCGACGAAGCGCAGTTGCGGTGCTTCGGCGGCCATGCCCTCAATGAGAAAGTCCGGGCCGATATCCGGGTCATTGACGCAGGCCAGCACGATGCCGTGCTCGGTCAGCAACTCGGGTAGGCGACGGAGAATCTTGGCGTAGTCCTGGGTGAGGGCGAAGCTGCCTTTCTGAAAGCTCGGCGGGTCGATGATCACCAGATCGTATGGCCCGCTTTTGCGCACTTTGCCCCAGGACTTGAACAGCTCGTGACCGAGAAATTCCACCCGGCTCAGGTCATGCCCGTTCAGGCGGTGGTTTTCACGCCCGCGTGACAGGGCTGCGCGCGCCATGTCTAGGTTGACCACGTGCGCGGCACCGCCGGCGATGGCCGCGATGGAGAAGCCGCAGGTGTAGGCGAACAGGTTGAGCACGCGCTTGCCGGCGGCCTGTTCGCGCACCCACTGGCGGCCCAGGCGCATATCGAGGAACAGCCCGCTGTTCTGCTTGCTGCCCAGGTCGAGCAGGTAGTGCAGGCTGTCCTCGATGATGGGCCATTGCGCCTGCGGCTCGCCGGCCAACCATTCGCTCTCGCTGCCGTGTACATAACGGTGCTGCAGCAGTAGGGCGCGCGCGCCGCTGGCCTGCCATTGCGGCGTTTCCAGCAGTTCCATGAGCAGCGGTCGCAGCGCTGGCGATGGTTCGCGGAACAGCATCACCAGGACGATGCCGGACAACCAGTCGACGGTGATCTGCTCCAGTCCTGGCCAGCAGCGGCCACGGCCATGGAACAGGCGGCGCGTTTCGATGCCGGGGTGGTTTTCCAGTGCCTGCAGCAGGTGCTCGCGCAGGACGGCGAGTGGCGTGTCAGTCATCGCGGGTCAGCACTTCCAGCAGCTCGATTTCGAAGGTCAGGTCGGAGTTGGGCGGAATCGCGCCCATGCTGCGCTCGCCATAACCCAGATGCGCCGGCACCTGCAGCTTGCGCTTGCCGCCGACCTGCATGCCCATCAGGCCCTGATCCCAGCCCTTGATCACCCGGCCAGTGCCTATCACGCACTGGAACGGCTTGCCGCGCGACCAGGACGAGTCGAACTCGCTGCCGTCGGCCAGCCAGCCGCGATATTGGGTGGTGATCAGGGCGCCCTTGACCACGGCCTTGCCGTTGCCGGGTTGCAGGTCTTCGATGATCAGTTTGTCAGTCATGTCAGGTTTCCTTGCGGTGACGGTTTTGGCTGGCCTGCACGGAGCGTTCAGCGGGTACGCGCAGCTGGGTCAGCAGGTAGTCGGCGAAGGTCGGCGCATAACTCTGTAGAGCGATGGCGCCGGCCATGCAGCTCAGCCAGCTTTCCGCCAGCGCCTGGTCGATTGGCCATTGGGCATGGAAGGCCGGGATGCTGATGCTGCCGTATTTTTCGGCAAACAGGCGTGGGCCGCCCAGCCAGCCGCTGAGAAAGCACGCCAGCTTGTCGCGTGAGGCGCTCAGATCGGCAGGGTGAAGGGCGCGCAGGGCAGCGGCCTCGGGGCGTTCGTCCATCAGCCGGTAGAAGTCGTCGACCAGGCGGCGCAGGCCGTCGATGCCGCCGGCGGCCTGGTAGGAGGCATCGCCGGTGCCGTAGGCAGGTGTGTGACTCATCGCGTTGTTCCGCGGAAAAGGCGCCATTGTAACCGCTGGCGTAGAATGGTCGGCCAGTTTGAAGTACATGCCCTGTGGGAGGGGCTTTAGCAGCGACGGTCGCGGCTAAAGCCCCTCCCACAAGTAGCCCATAAGCACCGAGTTTGAATCCGTAGCCCAATCCCGATGACGCAACCCCAGCAAGGCTTCGTGCTCAGCCGCCATTGGCGCGATACGCCGGAGGGCACCGAGGTGGCCTTCTGGCTGGCGACCGATGCCGGCCCGCGTCAGATACGCCTGCCGTGCCAGGAGACGTTGGCCTTTATCCCCGCCGAGCAGCGCGCCTGGGTCGAGCCGTTGTTGCGTAATGAGAAGGGCGTCGAGCTGCGCGAACTGGCCTTGCGCGACTTCAAACGCCGCCCGGTGCTGGGCCTGTATTGCCGCCAGTACCGCCAGTTGCTGCAGTTGGAGAAGAAGCTGCGACAGGTCGGCGTCGACGTCTACGAGGCCGATATTCGCCCGCCGGATCGCTACCTGATGGAGCGCTTTATCACCGCCAGCGTGCTCTTCGAGGGTATCGAGCAGCCGGACGGCAGCCTACTGTGCAAGTCGCTCAAGCCCGCCGCCGATTACCGTCCGATGCTGCGCCTGGTGTCGCTGGATATCGAGACCAGCGCCCGTGGCGAGCTGTATTCCATCGCCCTGGAGGGCTGCGGCCAGCGCCAGGTGTACATGCTCGGCCCGGCCAATGGCGACGCCAGCAGCGTCGACTTCGACCTGGAGTACTGCGACAGCCGCAAGGCGCTGCTCGAGCGCCTGAATGCCTGGCTGCAGCGGCATGATCCGGACGCCATCATCGGTTGGAACCTGGTGCAATTCGACCTGCGGGTGCTGCGCGATCACGCTGAGCAACTGAAGGTGCCGCTGCTGCTGGGGCGTGGTGGCGACGTGATGGGCTGGCGCCAGCACAACAGTAGCCAGCACTATTTCGCCGAGGCGGCCGGACGGTTGATCATCGATGGCATCGAGGCGCTGCGTTCGGCGACCTGGAGTTTCCCCTCGTTCAGCCTCGAGTCGGTGGCGCAGACCCTGCTCGGTGAGGGCAAGGCGATAGACACGCCCTATGCGCGCATGGACGAGATCCAGCGCATGTTCGACGAGGACAAGCCGGCGCTGGCCCTCTACAACCTCAAGGACTGCGAGTTGGTCACGCGCATCTTCGCTCATACCGACCTGCTAGCCTTCCTGCTGGAGCGCTCCAGCGTCACTGGGCTGGCGGCCGACCGCAGCGGCGGCTCGGTAGCGGCTTTCACCCACCTGTACCTGCCGCCTATGCACCGCCTGGGCTTCGTCGCGCCTAATCTCGGCGATATTCGTGGCGAGAACAGCCCCGGCGGTTTCGTCATGGACTCGCGCCCCGGCCTGTACGACTCGGTGTTGGTACTGGACTACAAGAGCCTGTATCCGTCGATCATCCGCAGCTTCCTGATCGACCCGCTGGGCCTGGTCGAAGGGCTGCACCAGCCGGATGACGAACACTCGGTGGAAGGCTTTCGCGGCGCGCGTTTCTCGCGTACCCGACATTGCCTGCCGGCCATCGTCGAGCGCGTCTGGCAGGGCCGTGAAGTGGCCAAGCGCGAGGGCAACGCGGCCTTGTCGCAGGCACTGAAGATCATCATGAACGCCTTCTATGGTGTGCTCGGTTCCAGTGGCTGCCGCTTCTTCGACCCGCGCCTGGCCTCGTCGATCACCCTGCGCGGGCACCAGATCATGAAACGCACGCGCGAGCTGATCGAAGCCGAGGGGCATGCGGTGATTTACGGCGATACCGACTCCACCTTCGTCTGGCTCGGCCGCGCCCATGACGAGGATGAGGCGACGCGCATCGGTCGTGTGCTGGTGGCGCGCGTCAACGCCTGGTGGCGAGAACATCTGCAGCACGAGTACGGTCTGACCAGCGCCCTGGAGCTGCAATTCGAGACCCATTACCGGCGCTTTCTGATGCCCACCATTCGCGGCACCGAGGAGGGCAGCAAGAAGCGCTATGCCGGCTTGGTACTCAGCGCCGATGGTAGTGAGCGCATGGTGTTCAAAGGGCTGGAAACGGTACGCACCGATTGGTCGCCGCTGGCCCAGCGCTTTCAGCAGGAACTGTACCGACTGGTGTTCGCTGACCAGCCCTACGAGGACTTCGTGCGCGACTACGTGAAGCGCACCCTGGCCGGTGAGCTGGACGAGCTGCTGGTCTATCGCAAGCGTTTGCGCCGGCGCCTCGACGACTACCAGCGCAACGTGCCGCCGCACGTACGCGCCGCGCGCCTGGCCGACGAGCACAACCAGCGTCTTGGCCGGCCGCTGCAATATCAGCGTGGCGGCTGGATCAGCTATCTGATCACCACAGGCGGGCCGCAACCGCTGGAGCGTCTGCTGTCGCCGGTGGACTACGAGCATTACATCAGCCGCCAGCTGAAGCCGGTGGCCGATGCCATCCTGCCGTTCGTCGGCGGCGACTTCGAGCGGTTGGTGGACGGGCAGCTCGGACTGTTCTGAAACCTTCGGATAAACAGCGAACCCCGTAGGAGCCCGCTTGCGGGCGATCCTGGTGCCGGCGGCTGATCGCCAGCAAGCTGGCTCCTACAAGACGGCAGCAGGCTCTGTAGCGGCGTAGAGCCGGAAATACTTTGCAAAAATCTTCTCGTTGAGCAGCATTCTTGGCCTGAGTATCTTTGCGCCCGTGATGCCGGGCCCCTCTGGCGGTTAACACCGCGATGTCGGAATCACAGTCTGTTCAATCTGACTGTAGGAGGGGCTCATGACTGCCCTAGAACCGTTTCTCTTCGCCGACTTCCTCGGCACGGCCACCTGGTTGTGGCTGGTCTTCATCGCTGTCGTCATCTCCCTGCTGGCCTTCGACCTTGGCGTGCTGCATCGCGATAATCGCGAAATCGGTGTGCGCGAGAGCCTACTGCTGTCTGCTGGCTACATCACGGCCGGTCTGTTGTTCGGCGTCTGGGTGTTCTTCCAGAAAGGCGGCGACGCCAGCATGGATTACGTCACCGGCTTCCTGATCGAGAAATCGCTGTCGATGGACAACGTGTTTCTCATGGCCATGATCTTCAGCTTCCTCGCCATCCCGCGGCAGTACCAGCACAAGGTGCTGTTCTGGGGGATCATGGGCGTACTGGTGCTGCGGGCGATCATGATCGGCCTGGGCGCGGCGCTGATCCACGAGTTCGCCTGGATCCTCTATGTATTCGGCGCCTTCCTGTTCTTCACTGGCGTGAAGATGCTGTTCACCAAGCTGGATTCGACCCCCGACCTGGAAAACAACGTGCTGGTGAAGTTCCTGCGCAAGCACCTGCGCGTGACCGACGAGCTGCACGGCGAGCGCTTCTTCGTGCGCCAGGACGATGGCAAAGGACGCAGCGTGCTGTGGGTGACGCCGCTGTTCCTGGCGCTGATCCTGATCGAGTGCGCCGACCTGATGTTCGCCATCGACAGCGTGCCGGCGATCTTCGCCATCACCCAGGATCCGTTCATCGTCTACACCTCGAACATCTTCGCCATCCTTGGCCTGCGTGCCCTGTACTTCGCCCTGGCCGCGCTGATCCACCGCTTCGCCTACCTCAAGTACGCGCTGGCCCTGGTGCTGGTGTTCATCGGCGCGAAGATCTTCCTGGTCGGCATCATCGGCAAGATTCCGGCGGTGGTGTCCCTGAGCGTGACCCTGGGCCTGCTGATCGGTGGCGTGCTGCTGTCGCTGTACAAGACCCGTGGCCAGCCGCCCGCGCAGATCTGATCACAGACTTTAACCCGGCTATGCACAACGTCTGGCCGGGTCCTCGAAACTGGAGAGCCATGATGCACACACACTGGAAAAACCGACTTGCGCCTGTCGCACTGGGCCTGGCGTTGATAACTCTGGTCGGCTGCGATGCGGCCGAACAGTCAGCGCAGAAACTCGCGGAGGAGGCGAAGAAGGAAGCGCAGGCGCTGATCGAGGGGTCGGTCGGCGAAGTGGTCGATGAGGTCAACCGCCAGGTGGACTCTCTGCAGGAGTCCACCAATCGCGCCTTGGGCAAGGATGATAAGGAGCAGGACACCGAGGCACAGCAGGAAGATCCCGAGAAACCACTCGAGCAGGGCGTGGAAACCTGATTCCAGGGCAGGATCGGGTAATGAATTGAGTGTGTGAGAGCGGCAGTTGGCCTCAAAGAACGAGGCCACTGGCGGCTGAAAACCTTCCAACTGCTCAGCCCAGCAGGCGCCTTGGGCTGAGTATCGCCTCGTTAAGGCCGGCTTTTACCAAGTGTTCCGGCAGCGGCTGCCGGCGGATCAGCGCCGCACAGGCCTGGCCCATGGCCGCGCTGGTCTGGATGCCGTAGCCGCCCTGCGCTGCTACCCAGAAGAAGTCATCCGCGTGAGTGTCGAAGCCGCCGACCAGATCGCCGTCGGCGACGAAGCTGCGCAGGCCGGCCCAGGTATGCGCCGGGCGGCGAATCTGCAGGGTGGTGTGTGCCTCGATCTGATGGATGCCCAGTGCGATATCCAGCTCTTCCGGTTGCACGTCATGCGGCGCCACCGGGTCGGCATTGGCCGGTGAGCCCAGCAGCAGGCCGGCATCGGGTTTGAAGTAGAAGGACTCATCCAGGCTCACCAGCGCCGGCCAGGCCTGGCAGTCGACGCCCGGCGCACCATCAAAGGTGAAGGCCGCACGACGCTTGGGTTGCAGGCCGATGCCCGGCACGCCGGCCAGGCCCGCGATCTCATCGCACCAGGCACCGGCCGCATTGATCAGCACGGCCGCGCTGTAGCGGTGCCCGGCGCAATCCACCCGCCAGCCGCCAGCGTGGCGCATGATCGACACCACGTCGCGGTTGCAGTGAATCTCCCCACCTTGCTGGCGGATGCCACGCAGGTAACCCTGGTGCAGCGCCGCGGTATCGATATCGGCGGCGCTGGGGTCCAGCAGTGCGCCATGCACGAGCTCACGGCGCAGCACCGGAACCAGCGCGCAGGCCTCGTCAGCGTCGAGCAGACGAGCCTCGGTGACATGCTCGCGGGCTTGCGCGTACTGGCGCTGCAACTCGGCGGCATCACCACTGAAATCCACCACCAGCTCGCCGCGCGGCATGAGCAAGGGATGCTCGGCGAAACCGGCTGGCGGGGCATCGTAAAAGGCGCGGCTGGCGGCCGTCAGCGCGCGGACCTGTGGCGTGCCGTAGGCCACGGTGTAGAGCGCGGCCGAGCGGCCGGTGGCGTGATAACCGGGCTGCGCCTCGCGCTCGAGCAGCAGCGTCCTGCCGTGGCTGGCGAGGAAGTAGCCGGTGGACGCGCCGGCAATGCCGGCGCCGATGATCAGGTAATCGCAATGCTGCATGCCGCGTCTATCCACTGTGCAAGGTGATTTCGTCAGGGGGAGCTGTCCAGGTACTGCTCGAGAGGCGCAGGGGCGAACAGTGGCTCCCGGCTGATCATGCGCACGCCGTCAGGGCCAGTTTCCAGTAGACGCCGTTCGCTGTGCGCCACGAGCAGGTCGAGACTGTACCCTGACGCGCTCAGGCTGGCAGCGATTTTCCGGATGGCCTGCAGTGCCGCAGGCAGATCGGACTCGAAATGGCCAAGCAATTGATCGTCATGGCGGATGGTGAGGCGGAAGATGGGCATGGGTGATTCATCCTCGGATGCAATGCGACCTGGTTTCAGGCAGACGAGAGGCGTTCAGACGGCGCAGTAACTGTCAGCCAGCACGATCCTGCCGAAGCTGGCGCCGGTGTTGAGCGGGGTGATGGCCAGCAACCAATCCAGGCGCAGCTCTTGCTGGTCGGCTTCGCCTTGCACCACCAGAAATTCTTCCTTGCTGGCTGCCGTGCGCGTGGTCAGCGCCCTTGCCTCGAAGCTCGGACCTTCGAGTCGTTCGATCAGCAAGCGATAGCCATGCATGCAGGCAATTTCCAGGTAGTCGTGCAGGTCGCAGTTCAAGGGGTGATACGCGTTCATTTCGTCTCTCCTAGCAGCCTTGCAGAGGAATGATGAAATAGCCTTTGCTGCTGATGGCCGCAGCGACTTCGGGGTGTGCGGGCTCGCTGTGGCAGAACTGGCAGCGGCTTTGTTCGATATCGTCGCCTTGCAGGCCGCGTTCGGCCATCCAGTCCTGAGCGAACTGGTTGGCTCGCCCTTGGTCGTTACCCTCGATCAGTACATCGAAGTGCAGGTAGCGGCCGTCACGCGTGCGTACGTGGGTATCGAAAACATTCACTTTCATATCGTTTCTCCTCGCTGGGGAGCGAGACGCCGCAGGGCGTCTCGCACGCTCTGGGTTACTTCAGGTCGTCGATGGAGGCGCCGAAGTTCAGGTGCAGCACCTGGCCGTCGACCACCAGTGCGGGGACCGACTTGACCCCGGCCTGTTCGGCTTCCGCCACTCGGGTGGCCTGTTCGCCGAGGTGAACGATCTCCACCTTCACCTCCGGAGCCAGCAGGTTCAACAGGGTCTGTTCGGCCGATACGCAGACGGGGCAACCGGCGTGATAGAAGCGTGCTTGAGTCATGGTCAATCTCCTGTTCGTCAATTTGGTGTCGAATCGATACCGAATCACAGACTACGCTCAAATCGATCTTTGTCAACATGGTATTTAGTCGATACTATGTTTCGACAGGAGTGATACATGACCGACACGACTCTCTTCGATCTGCTCGAAAGACTTTCCAGCCTGACCCGTATCTGGTTTCGCCAGCACCCGCTGCTGGCCGAGTTGCAGCCCATCCAACTCAGTGCGCTGATGTACCTGGCGCGCTGCAACCACTATTCGAATACACCGCTGGGGGTGACCGACTACCTCGGCCTGACCAAGGGCACGGTGTCGCAGTCGCTCAAGGCGCTGGAAGGCAAGGGGTTGATCATCAAGACGCAGGACGCACGCGATAAGCGCAGCGTGCACCTGGCGCTCACCGACCCGGCCTGGGCGTTGCTGCAGGCGCTGCTGCCGCCGGATTTCCTCGCTGCAGGCGAAGCGCGCCTGGGGGCTCAGGCAGGGCAGTTGAAAACCCTGCTGACCGATCTTCTGCGGGAAATTCAGCGCGACACCGATGTGCCGGGCTTCGGTCTCTGTGGGAGCTGCCGTTTTCACCAGCAGGTCGATGGCCAGCCGTTCTGCGGTCTGACCCAGGAGCCGCTGCAGCCAAGCGATGCCAATTTGATCTGCCGCGAACATCAGCCCCCGGAGGCCGCATGAACAGCCTGCAACTCGATGCATTGCTGACCGGCCGTGCCCAGCCTTTCACCCGGCCTGGCTCGCGCAGCGGCATTGCCAAGGTGCCACGCCAGGAAGCCCTGGCGGTGACCACGCTGGGGCTGGCCGGAGACGAGCAGGGCGACCTGCGGGTGCATGGCGGCGTGGAAAAAGCCATTCATCACTATCCGCGCGAACACTACGCCGCCTGGCTGGCCGAGTTGGGCGAGCATCCACTGCTGATGCAACCCGGTGCTTTCGGCGAAAACTTCAGCACCACGGGCTGGACCGAGGGTGACGTCTGCCTGGGCGACCTCATACGTGCGGGGTCAGCCCTGCTGCAGGTTTCCCAGGGGCGCATGCCGTGCTGGAAACTGAGTGATCGCTTCGGCGTTGCCAACCTGGCGCTGAGGGTGCAGCAGTCCGGCCGTACCGGTTGGTATTACCGGGTTCTGCAGGAAGGCGTGGTTGGCGTGGGAGATCGGCTACAGGTGGTGGAGCGCATTCATGCCGATTGGCCGCTCAGCCGTCTTTCGGCGGTGTTGTTCGACAAGCGCGTGGAGCCCGAGCTGTTGCGTGAATGCCTGGCCCTGCCGCTGGTGCCGTCCTGGCGCAGAACCCTGGAGCGACGCCTGGAAAAAGCCGAGGTCGAGGACTGGGCGCCTCGGCTGCAAGGCACAGACATCATTGGGTAGCGAGCGAAATGCGCAGATGACTGGAACGGCAAACGGATGCGAATGCTTCTACACTGGTTTCTCTTGTTGATTCCAGGTGGTTCTATACCAAGCGCCTAGCGTTTGCTGTGGGGGCAAGATGAGCAGGTTGATCTGCGCCGACTTCGATGAGTTCGAGGAGGCCTTGTACGGGGTAGAGGGCCGTTATCTGCTGCGTTCACGGCAGCAGCGCGACTGGCGTTTACGTGTCGTCGAACTCGATGGCGTGGCGCTGATGTTCGGTCGCGAGGGGGCGGGCACGGTCTACAGTGGCGTCGGCCTGCCGGGCTTCTTCAATATCTTCCTGCCACTGAGCCGGCACGAATGCACGGTACTGGGCGGCAAGCGCCTTGACCGTCGATTGATCGGCTGGATGGTGCCTGAAGCCATGTTCCACATCGATGCCAGCCAGCCTGCGAGTTGGATGACGGTGGCCATGTCGTGCGAGCTGGTACTGCGTTGGGCGCAGCAGCATGAAGACGAGTTCGATCTGTCGATTCTTTCCCGCAACCTGGTCTGTGTGGCTCAACAGGATCTGGCGCCGCTGATATGGCTGGCGCTGCGTCTGTTACGCATCGACCACTGTGCGCCGCAGGACCTGCATGTGCCGGCGGCCGAGCGTGCAGCGCAGGCAGAGTTGATGGCGCTGGTGTTTCACAGCCTGTTGCCGGTGACACTGGCTCCGCGAAATCACGCCGGGCATCAGCAGATTCTCCACCGTGCCCTGGAGCTGCTGGAGGTGACACCGGATGCGCCGCTGCATATGTCCGATCTGTGTCAGGCGTGCAGCACCTCGGAGCGCACATTACGCAATCTGTTCACCCGCTACCTGGGCATGAGCCCGCACCGCTATCTCATGCAGCATCGTCTTCATGCGATCCGCCGGGCCATTGTGCATGCACAAGCCAATGAGACCCTCACCGAGATCTGTGCGCGTTTCGGGGTCTGGGATTTCGGTCGCTTCGCAGGTTTGTACCGGCTCTATTTCGGTGAGTTGCCGTCGCAATCACTGCGCAGTCGCCGCGTGCTCGCCGGGCCGCTCAACCCGCGTTGAGCGGTCGCTGCAAGGTGGTACTGGGATACTCGCCGAAAACTCTGTAGTACTCCGCGGCCATACGTCCGCAGTCGGTATAACCGAAAGGCTGTGCAATCGCCGCGACGCTGCTCTGTTGCCCATCGGCTATGGCCAGCGCGGCGCGCAGCAGGTGCAGGCGTCGCAGGCGCAGATAACGTGCCGGCGCCATGCCCAGCGTATGCACGAAGGCGCTGCGCAAGGTCCGTTCACTGACACCTACCATTCGACATAGCTCGGTCAGACGTGGCGTGCGCCCGCCCACCAGCGGTAAAAGCTCCAGCACCCGCTGCAGCAATTGCTCATGGGAGGCCTGGCGGGCGCGCTGGCGTGGCGTCATTCGCGGTTGCATGGCGGCGTCCTGGCCGGGGGGAGCACTCAGGCTGCGCGCGTGCAACGGTGCTCGCTACGTAAAACAGGCAAATCGCCGGGCAGTGAGATTTGCCGATTTTACGTAGTGAGCGACCACTCACTACGGCGAGCATCGACTCAACGCTCGCCAGTCGCCGTTCGAGCTGACGAGCCTTCAGAAGCGTTCGATGTGGATCGACGCGAGGGGAGGCTATATGAGTCCGTCGACGTGCAGCTGGGGCATATGCCTGGTGCTGGCTGGTGCGTTTGCCGCCAGCCAGGCGCCGCCGCTCGGGCCGCAGGTGCTTGAGGTCGAGCCATTCGTCGAGTTGCCGTCAGGGGTGCGCTACCCCGAAGGCCTGGCAAGCAACCCACGCAACGGCGACATCTACGTCGGCACGTTCGATATGCGCCAGCCCGCCTCCGAGCGCAACAATCAACTGCTTCGTTACGCAGCCGATGGCCGCCTGCTGGCGCAGCGATCATTCACCGGCATGCCGCTGACCGGGCTGGGCTATGCCGACGGCCAGCTCTACATCCTCAATTTCGGTGCCGGCAAGCTGCAACGCATCCTGGCCGACTTCACGGCGGACACCCCGGTGGAAGATGTGCTCGATTTCCCCCGGCTCGTTCCGCCAGCCCCGGCGGCTCGCATGGTGGACAACCCGGACGGCAGCCAGGACCGGATCGAGTTCGCTGCCAGTGGCATGCCTGCTCCCAACGGCCTGGTATTCGCCGGCAATGGTGATCTTTATGTGTCCGACTCCTTCCAGGGCGCGCTGTATCGAATCGCTGACGCCACGCACTGCAGACCCTGCTCGCTTGAGGTGCTGTCGCGTGATCCGCTCCTCGCGACGGCGGGCTTCCTGCCCTTTGGCGCCAATGGACTAGCCCTCGATGATGGCGAGCGCCATCTCTATATCAACAACGCGGGTGATGGTCGCCTGTTGCGCATGCCGCTGTCTGGCGGTGAGTTGCAGGTGGTGGCCGAAAGCCTGCCCGGAGCCGATGGTCTGCTGTTTCACGACGGTCTGCTGTGGCTGCTGGCCAATCAGGTCGACCAGCTTCTGGGAGTCGATGAACAGGGGCTGATCCGTATACGTGCCGGTGGTTTCCGGGGCCTCAGCGCCAGCGGAGCCCCGTTGGGCTTGCTGTTCCCTGCCAGCAGCGTGGTGCAGGGCGACTGGATGGTGATCAGCAATCTGGCGTTGCCTTTGACCCCCGCCGAAGGCGACGAGTGGGAAGAGCAGGTGCGTACCTGGAATCTGGTGCGGCTGCGTCTGCCGCGATCTTCGGCCAAGGGAGGGGCAACTCATGCCGCAAACCCCTGAACAACCTTTGAATAACGGACGTCGCCAATTGCTGCTCGGCTCTGCCGCGCTGGCAACGGTGATGTTGTTACCCCTGGGTGGTTGCGTGCGGGGCGCTGGTCCCGGCACTGCCCATCCGCAAACCGAGAATGGAGGGCGTAGAACCATGGGCACCATCACCACACGCGACGGTACACAAATCTACTACAAGGACTGGGGCAGCGGCCCGGTCGTGGTGCTGAGCCATGGCTGGCCACTGAACTCCGATAGCTGGGAGGCGCAGATGATGTTCCTGGCCAGCAACGGCTATCGGGTGATCGCTCATGATCGGCGTGGTCATGGACGCTCCGGCCAGCCCTGGAATGGCAATGAAATGAACACCTACGCCGATGATCTGGCTGCACTGCTCGATCACCTGGATGTGCGTGGCGCTTCGCTGTTCGGTTTTTCCACTGGTGGCGGTGAGGTGGCGCGTTACATCGGCCGGCATGGCACCGCCCGGGTGGCCAAGGCGGGGCTGATTGCCGCTGTTCCGCCGTTGATGGTGCAGACCGAGGCCAATCCGGGTGGTCTGCCACTCTCGGTATTCGATGGCATCCGCGCGGCATCGCTCGCCGATCGTTCGCAGCTGTACCGCGACGTCGCCAGTGGGCCGTTCTTTGGCTACAACCGCCCCGGTGCCAAACCCTCGCAGGGAGTGATCGACGCGTTCTGGATGCAGGGCATGATGGTGGGTCACAAGAATGCCTATGACTGCATCAAGGCTTTCTCCGAAACCGACTTCAGCGACGACCTGAAGAAGTTCGATGTGCCGACGCTGATCCTGCACGGCGATGACGACCAGATCGTGCCCGTGGACGCTGCTGCCAGAGCTTCGGCCAAGTTGGTGCCACACGCCAAGCTGGTCATCTACCCCGGAGCGCCTCACGGCATCACCGATACCCACAAGGAACAACTGGGCGCGGACATGCTGGCCTTCCTGCGTAGCTGATCGACCATCAACGGCCATTCAATGTCATTTCGAGGACTGACCCATGAGTAGCAAGACAGCCCTGATCGTGGTTGATATCCAGAACGATTACTTCCCAGGCGGCCTATGGACGCTGAGCAAGGTGGAGGCCGCCGCCGCGAAGGCGGCACAGGTGATCGCCGCTTTTCGTGAACGCGGCGATCTGGTGGTGCACATCCGCCATGAGTTCACCAGCGCCGATGCGCCGTTCTTTCGACCCGGCAGCGAGGGGGCGCATATCCATCCCAGCGTCATCAATCAGGGCGACGAGCTGGTGGTGCTCAAGCATTACATCAACTCGTTTCGCGAAACCGAACTCAAGGCGATACTCGATCGGCACGCCATCGACGCCGTGGTGATCGTCGGCAACATGAGTCATATGTGCGTTGATGGCATCACCCGAGCCGCGGTGGATTTCGGCTACGACACCACGGTGCTGCATGACGCCTGTGCCACGCTCGATCTGCAATTCAACGGTGTAAAGGTGCCGGCCGAGCACGTGCATGCGGCATTCATGGCGGCGCTCAGCTTCGGCTACGCGCCCGTGATTTCCACTGCTGAATATCTTGCCAAAGGCTAGGGACGCTTATGAACACGGTGACGCTAAGCGCGTGGCTGGCCGTGCTGGCAAGCCCGGCCTGGGCCCACGGCCCGGAAGGCATCCACAGCGAAAAGGGCGGGCAGGTCGAGGCGGCTTTCGATCTGGTGCATACCCGTGTGCTCAAGGAGGGCAGCGATCTGGTCTTCGAGCAACTGGTCGATGGTCAGGCCGGTAGTCGTCTGCCCACCGCCAAAGGCAGCTTTGCCGGTGCAGAGGTCTACAGCTACGTCTGGCCGACGAGTCTGGACAGCGGCTCGGTGGGATTCGAGCAGGAGTCGGGCATTCTTGTCCTGGCGCTGACCTCGCACCCTGATTTCGACGACACCCCGCAGCTCGATGGGCGACGCATCTGCTGAGATCAAACGGCGCCATATCGGCCATTGCAGCAAGGCTGATCCCGCCTATGGTGCGGGGGTGGCCAGGGCACTGGGTTTGGGTGACTGACGCTCAGGCATGAAAAAGGCGAAGCCTCGCGGCTTCGCCTTGGTTCTGCCTGCGCCGGCTCAGTGCTTGCGCGGTACCGGCTTGAGCAGTTCGTCCGGTGGCATTTCGCACTGGATCTTGCGGCCGATCAGCGCTTCGATCGGCGGCAGGGCGAAGGCGTCGTCCTCGCCGGCGAAGCTGATCGAGGTGCCGCTGGTACCGGCGCGGCCGGTACGACCGATGCGGTGCACGTAGTCGTCCGGGTCTTCCGGCAGGGTGAAGTTGATCACATGGCTGATGGCATCGACGTGGATGCCGCGACCGGCGACGTCGGTCGCGACCATGACGCGGATCTTGCCTTCGCGGAAGCCTTCCAGGGCGCGGATGCGCTTGTGCTGGGGAATGTCGCCGGACATCTGCACGGCGCTGATGCCGTCGCGAGTCAGGCGCTCTTCGATGCGCCGTACTTCGTCCTTGCGGTTGGCGAAGACCATGACCCGCGTCCAGTCGTTCTGGCTGATCAGGTTGTAGAGCAGTTTGTACTTGTCAGCCGAGGCTACGGCGTACACGTGCTGCTCGACGGTATCGCTGGCGACGTTCTCCGGCTCGATCTCGACGATGGCCGGGTTGACCGTCCATTGCTTGGCCAGGTTCATCACGTCTTCGGTGAAGGTGGCGGAGAACAGCAGGGTCTGGCGGTCACCTTTCATCGGCGTCTGGCGGATGATCTGGCGCACCTGCGGGATGAAGCCCATGTCGAGCATGCGGTCGGCTTCGTCCAGCACCATCACCTCGACCATGTCCAGGTGCACTTCGCCGCGCTGGTTGAAGTCCAGCAGGCGGCCCGGCGTCGCCACGAGGATGTCGCAGAAGCGCGATTCCAGCTGCTTGAGCTGCTTGTCGAAGTCCATGCCGCCGACGAACTGCATGACATTCAGGCCGGTGTATTTGGTCAGCTCGGCAGCGTCCTTGGCGATCTGCACCACCAGTTCGCGGGTCGGCGCGATGATCAGCGCGCGTGGCTCGCCCATGTAGCGCTCTTTCGGCGGTGGGGTTTGCAGCAACTGAGTGATGATCGAGATCAGGAAGGCTGCGGTCTTGCCGGTGCCGGTCTGGGCGCGGCCAATGGTGTCCTGGCCCTTGAGGGTGTAGCCCAGTACGCCGGCCTGGATCGGCGTGCAGTAGGGGAAACCCAGGTCATGAATGGCGTGCATCAGCTCGGGGGCGAGCTTGAAGTCATGGAAGCGCGTTTTGCCTTCGGCAGGCTCGACCACGAAGTCTTCCAGCTTCCAGGTATCCACCGGTTTGGCGGGGCGCTCGCGGCGCGGCTTGTCAGCCTTTGGCGGGCGGGGCTGTTGCTGCGCCGGGCTATCGCCTGCGGTCTCGCTGGTGGTGCGGGCGGGCTTGTTCTTGCGGGGACGCTTGTGCTCTGCGTCACCGCTCTGGGCGGGCGCTGTTACGGGTGACGGCGCTGGTTGTGGCTGCTCGTCTTCGGCTTTGCCGAACATTTTCTTGAGTGCTTTGAGCACGGGCTTCTCATCGACTGGTTAAGGAGTGAACGCCCGCCAGTGTAATGCAAGACGCGGGCGTGGCGAAGTGCTTCGCTCGCGTCTGTCAAGAGGACCGTGCGCTCAGGGCCTCATTTCTCCGGCAGGCTGGCCAGCAGCAGGCGCTGTACATTGCCGCCCATGATCGCGGCAATGGCGTCATTGTCGAAGCCGGCGGTTTGCAGTCCCTCGGTAATTTGCGCCAGGCCGGTGACGTCGAACGGCGTATGCACGGTGCCGTTGAAGTCCGAGCCCAGGGCGACGTGCTCGACGCCGACCTTGTCCGCCGTATAGCGGATGGCTTTGACGATGGCGGCGACCGAGGTGTCGCAAACGGCGGTGCTCCAGTAGCCGATACCGATCACCCCGCCCGTGGCGGCGATGGCCTGCAGGTGCTTGTCGCTGAGATTGCGCGTGCCGGGGCAGGTGCCCTCGACGCCGGTGTGCGAGACCAGCACCGGGCGCGTGGCCATGGCCAGCACATCGTCGATCAGCGGGCGCGAGGCGTGGGCCAGGTCCACCAGCATGGATTTTTCTTCCAGGCGCGCGATGACCTGGCGCCCCAGTGGCGTCAGCCCGCCTTTTTCCAGGCCATGGGCCGAGCCGCCGACTTCGTTGTCGAAGAAGTGAGTCAGGCCGGCGATGCGGAAACCCGCGTCATACAGCACGTCGATGTTCTCCAGCTTGCCCTCGATAGGTTGCAGGCCTTCGGTGGCGAGCAGGCCGGCGACGCGGCGCGGGTCCTTTTCCCAGGCATCGACGAAGTTCGCCAGGTCCGCGCGGGTGCGGATCAGCACCAGGCGCCCATCGCTGCCGGCGCTGGCGTCCTTGAGTTTCTGCGCCTGGTACAGGGCGCGCTGTAGCAGGCTGCTCCAGGTTTCCCGTGGCCAACGCTGGGCCATGGCCAGCAGTGTGATGTTGTCGCTGTCGGCGCCGTTGCTCTCCATGTTCAGGCCGCGTGGGGTTTTGGTCACGGTGGAGAACACCTGCAGGCCGAGGCGGCCTTCGAGCATGCGCGGCAGGTCGGAGTGACCGTAGTCGTAGCGCTTGAGCAGATCACGCTCCCAGAGCAGGGCGTCGTCGTGCAGGTCGGCGACGAACAGCCCCTGGTGCAGCTTCTGCGCGCTGGCGCTGGCCGGATAGGGTGGCGGGCTGGCGACGCTGTTCATCTGCGCGTCGATGACTCGGGGCAGGCCCAGTACGGCGAGGGCAGAGAGGGAAACCAGCAGAAGCAGGGCGATCAGCAGTTTGCGCATAAAGGGTGGCCATCCAGGCTTGTCGTTATGCTCGGCACTGTAGCAAGGGAAGGGGCGGCGGTGCGCGGCAGCTCTACGGGAGGCGCTTCAGCGGCGATTCGGTCGCGGCTAAAGCCCCTCCCACAATGCCTAGCGCACCAATGTCGCAAATTATCAGCCGCAGAGGCAGTTACGCCCCTGTTGCTTGGCCTGGTATAGCGCCGCATCGGCGCGCGCGATAAGGCTTTGCAGGCTGTCCTTGTGCTGCATCTGCGCCAGGCCGATGGAGATGGTGACGCCGGGCAGCACACCAACCGGCGAATAGAAGGACGCGATCTGCTCCAGGCCGATACGCAGGCGCTCACCGATACCGCGTGCAGCCTCATCGGCGATCTCCGGCAGGAGAATGACGAACTCCTCGCCACCGAAACGTATCAGGCTGTCCTTCGGCCTCAGCTGGCTGCTCAGGGTATGCGCCACCAGGCACAGGGCGTAATCGCCGGCCAGGTGGCCGTGCTGGTCGTTGTAGGCCTTGAAGTGGTCGACATCGAGCATCAGCAATGACATGGGTTCGTCGTTGAAGGCACAGCGGGTGCTCTCACGCTCGAACACGTGTTCCAGCCAGCGCCGGTTGAAGCAGCCGGTGAGGGTATCAACGTTGGCGTTCTGCTCACTGTCGAGAATCTGCCGGTTGCCTTGGCGCACGCGATCGCAGAGCAGCTCCAGCAGGTTCTGCATCATCTGTGGGGATTGCTGGAACAACGCCACCAGTGATTCTCGGTGCAGGCGCAGGACGATGGAGGGGCGCTCGGCCACGACGTAGGCGGAGGGATGTTCGTTGTCGATGAAGCTGATTTCACCGGCGCAGTCGCCGACTTCGAGGGTGCTGACGGCCTGGTTGTCCAGTGACCCGAGGTAGACGCGCAACTGGCCTTCGATCAGCAGATAGAGGTGCTGGTTGCGATTGAAGGGGGAGAGCAGTACTTCGCCGGCTTCCAGCTCGCAGGCGCGAAATTCCCGCAGCAACTGGTCGAGGCTGCTGGTGGCGACATTATGAAATAGTCGCAACTGTTGAATTTGCTGCAGGTCTGCCTGCCAGTGCGCCGGTTTCATCGTGATCTCGTCGGGCCTGGCCGGGCGAATAGGCCTGAGGGCACCACCAACGCTCCCTGTCGTGTCTACGAATAGGATTCGACAGTATTCCTGGGCATCAGGCGTGGCAATGCTTGCCTGAAGCTCGGCCGACCAGTGGTTGCACGAAAGTGCGAAGCTGTTAACTGGCGCGCGTCCTGGCGCGCTCCGGATCACGCTGAGAAGTGGATGCGATGGCCCACCGCGTAGCCGGACAGACGCTCGGCAATGCTGGCAGCCAATGCCTGATCCTGATTCGGCAGGTGGATATGGGCCAGTTGACCGGCCTTGTCATCGCTCAGCACTTCGACCCGAACATCCGGATGCAGCTCATCGACAGCCGCCTGGTAAACCCTGGCGATGGCATCGAAACGCAGCGCTGGCTTGAAGGTCTTGCCCACCGCCGTGAGCGGGATTGCATCGATGATCCAGGCGTCCTTGGGCACTGCGGCGCGCTCGGGAATATGTGCGGCGGCATGTTCCAGCAGCTCGGTTTCGCTGGTCTGCGCGCCCGGCTTGAGCTGCACGTAGACCACCGGCAATTCGCCGGCCTTCTCGTCTGGCTTGCCCACGGCAGCGGCCATGGCCACGGCGGGGTGTTTGTGCAGGGCTTCCTCGATCATCTGCGGGTCGATGTTGTGACCGCCGCGGATGATCAGATCCTTGCTGCGCCCGGTCAGCCAGATATAGCCGTCAGCATCGACGCGACCAAGGTCGCCGGTGTTGAACCAGTCGCCATCGACCCAGATGCCGGCGTTCTTGCTCGCCTGCAGATAGCCCTTGAATACCGTGGCACCGCGGATGCACAGGTTGCCGATCTCATCCTGCTCGGCATCCCGGAGATAGCGTCCCTGCTCGTCGAGTACCTTGATGCGCACTTCGCAGTACGGCATGGGCAGGCCGATGGAGCCGGGGCGCCGCTCGCCGGCAGGTGGGTTGGCGCAGCTGCCGCAGGTGCCCTCGGTCAGGCCATAGCCTTCGAGCAGGGTCAGGCCGGTCTTGGCCTCGAACTGGCGTATCAGTTCCACCGGCATGGGTGCGGCGCCGCACAGGGCGTACTTCAGCGAGGACAGGTCATGGCCTTCGCTGGGAATCTGCAGCAGGCCGGCATAGATGGTCGGCACGCCGCTGAAGAAGCTGACCTTGTGGCGCGCGATCACCTTCCAGAAGTTGCTGATCAGCGTTGTGTTGCGGTAGCCCTGCGGCGTGGCCAGCAGCACTTCTGCGCCGCCGATGAAAGCCGTCAGCCCGGTGACGATCACGCCGTTGACGTGGAACAGCGGCAGACCGCAGAGCGTCACGTCGCCGACACCGAAGCGGGTCACCAGATTCATGCTGTAGGCCATCGCCACTTCGTTGCCGTGGCTGTGCGGTGCCAGCTTGGGCGTGCCGGTGGTGCCGCCGGTGTGGAAGTAACTGGCGATGTCGTCGGCGGCGATCACACGACCGCTTTCCAGGTGATCGGCGGGGCAGGCGGCGATGGTTTCATCGAAATCCAGCACGCCTTCCGGCAGCGGGCCGCGCTGGGCCTTGAGCGCGCTGCGTTGCGGTTCGGGCAGCAGGTTGGCCATGTCCACGCAGAGCACCGCCTTGAGCTCCGGCAACTGGCCGCGCAGCGCCTCCACCTTGGCCCACAGGTCGGTGCCGGGAAAGGGCGCCAGGGTCACCAGCAGCTCGGAGTTGGACGCGTGGATCAGCTCGGCGATGTGTTCGGGATCGAGCAGCGGGTTGATCGCATTGACGATGCCGGCGGCCTCGCCACCCCAGATGGTGTAGTGGGTCTGCGGCAGGTTGGGCAGCAGGAAGGACACCGCCTTGCCGGGACGCAGGCCCAGGCGGTGGAAGGCGTTGGCGGTCTGGGTGATCTTGCCGAGCAGCTCGGCATAATTCAGGCGCAGCGGGGTTTCCTCTCCCGTGCCCTGGAGAATGAACGACAGCGCCGCTGCCTCGGGACTGGTCTGCGCCGTGCGGCGAATCAGCTCGAAGGTGCTGCTGGGCAGGTCGCGATCACTCAGCGGGGTGCTCTCGATCTGTTCGATATCCTGCAGGGTGCGAATGAGGGGCGCTGTGCTCATTTATTGTGCATCTCTCGGTTCGGTCAGTCGGCCAGCAGCTGGCTCAACCATTCGGCGATATCGCGAATCTCTTCCGGCAGCACCTCGTGCGCCATTGGATAGTCGCGCCATTGCACCGGCACCCCACAGGCGTGCAGGCGGTCGTACGCGGCGCGTCCCATGTCGGGTGTCACCACGTCGTCGAATCTGCCATGCAAACAAAGCACCGGCAGTTGTCTTTTTGTATCCGCCAGCGGCATGTCATCGCTGAAAGTCGGTGCGTAGGTCGAGAGTGCCAGCACCCCGCCGAGGGGCTGTGGATAGCGCATAAAGGCAGTGTGCAGCACCACCGCGCCACCTTGGGAAAAGCCTGCCAGGACGATGCGTTCAGGGGCGATGGCGCTTTCGCGCTCGGCTTCGATCAGGGCGATCACCTGGTCGGCGGACTCTTCCAGTTGTGCCTGGTCGATGGCCCGTGCCGGACTCATGGCGAGGATGTCGTACCAGCTCGGCATGCTCCAGCCGCCGTTGATGGTCACCGGGCGGGTTGGCGCCTGCGGCAGGATGAAGCGTGTGCTGGGCAGGCGTTCCTGCAGCATCTCGGCGACCGGCAGGAAATCGTAGCGGTCAGCCCCCAGCCCATGCAGCCAGATCACGCTGGCATCGGCGGATTGTGGGGGCTGTAAAATCATGGGTGCGGTCATTGGTAGCTCCAGTGTGGTGCGGGCGCCTTAATTTGGGGCGGCACCCTGCTCAAGGCTTGGCTAATCTGTGAATAAGTTGTCGCACGGGTGAAAGTTTTGCCCTTGACCCCCGTATATCCGGCAATTTGCCATGTGCTGGTACGGGGCTTGCTATGGCTCATTTGAACTGACGACGCGGTGCGGTAACGGTAACACTGTGCCACTGCGCACCGCTCAACAGGCAGGAATCTGCTGTGTGGGGTTCCTAATAGACCGTCGGGGCGATCGATCGCTCAGACGGATGACGATCCGTCTCTGGCCCGTTCAACCAATGGGCAGGGTGGGAGCAGTTGGCCAGCAGAGGGTAAAGCCGACTAGACTCCCGCCTGACGTTCGAACTTCTCGTCGATACCGTTGCTGCCAGCGGATCGCGTGCCTCAAAAGGGTGGGGAAGGCGGACGGAGACTCCAACACAATAAGAGCAACTGGAGGTTTTTGATGAAGATGGTGAAATCCACCCTGGCTGTGCTGACCACCGCAGCTGTGCTCGGTGTCAGTGGCTTTGCTCAGGCAGGCGCCACCCTGGATGCAGTGCAGAAGAAAGGCTTCGTGCAGTGCGGTATCAGCGACGGTCTGCCTGGCTTCTCCTACGCCGATGAAAAAGGCAACTACCTGGGTCTCGACGTTGACGTCTGCCGCGCTGTTGCAGCCGCGGTTTTCGGCGACGCGACCAAGGTCAAGTACAGCCCGCTGACCGCCAAGGAGCGCTTCACCGCGCTGCAATCCGGCGAAGTCGACATCCTGTCGCGTAACACCACCTGGACCAGCTCGCGCGACGCCGCACTGGGTCTGAACTTCACTGGCACCAACTACTACGATGGCCAGGGCTTTTTGGTGAACAAGAAGCTGGGCGTTTCCAGCGCCAAGGAACTGGACGGGGCTACCGTCTGCATCCAGGCCGGTACCACCACCGAGCTGAACCTCTCCGACTACTTCCGTGCCAACGGCATGAAGTACACCCCCATCACCTACGACACCTCTGACGAGAGCGCCAAGTCGGTCGAAGCCGGCCGTTGCGACGTGCTGACCTCCGACCAGTCGCAGCTGTACGCACAGCGCATCAAGCTGGCCAACCCGGACGACTATGTCGTGCTGCCGGAAGTCATCTCCAAGGAGCCTCTGGGCCCGGTCGTGCGCCAGGGTGACGAGGAGTGGTTCGACATCGTGCGCTGGACCCTGTTCGCCATGGTTAACGCCGAAGAGCTGGGTGTGACCTCGGCCAACGTCGAAGCCACTGCCAAAGACACCAAGAACCCGGACGTAGCACGTCTGCTGGGTACTGAAGGTGAGTTCGGCAAAGACCTCAAGCTGCCGAAAGACTGGGCAGTACAGATCGTCAAGCAAGTCGGTAACTACGGTGAGTCCTTCGACCGTAACGTCGGTGCCGGCAGCGAGCTGAAGATCGAGCGTGGTCTCAACGCCCTGTGGAACAAGGGTGGTCTGCAGTACGCACCGCCGGTGCGTTGACCGTCCACAGCGGCAGGCCTATGGCCTGCCGCTGTCGTTTCCGATTAAGTGAACGCCGGCCGGCTTGCGTGCGGCCGGGGCTTCCGTGAGGGTTGTCATGCACACGACTGCTAATGCCCCGCGCCCGCGAGGATCGTTTCTGAACGATCCGCAGGTGCGTGCTTGGGCTTTCCAGGTCATTGCCGTTATCGCCGTTGTGGCGCTCGGCTGGTTTCTCTTCCAGAACACCCAGGCTAACCTGGAGAAGCGCGGGATCATTTCCGGCTTCGCTTTTCTCAATAACAGCGCCGGTTTCGGTATTGCCCAGCACCTGATCGACTACACGGAAAGCAACAGCTACGCCCGTGTGTTTCTGGTCGGCTTGCTCAATACCCTGCTGGTGTCTTTTATCGGTATCGTGCTGGCCTCCATCCTTGGCTTTCTGCTGGGTGTGGCGCGGCTATCGCCCAACTGGCTGATCAGCAAGTTGGCCACCGTTTACATCGAGATTTTCCGCAACATTCCGCCGTTGCTGCAGATCCTCTTCTGGTATTTCGCGGTATTTCTTGCCCTGCCTGGTCCTCGGCAGAGCCTGGATATGGGTGAAATCTTCTTCCTCAACAGTCGCGGTCTGTACATGCCGGCGCCTGGCCCTTCGGAGAGTTTCGGCCTGTTCGCGGTGGTAGTACTGGCGACCATCGTCGGCATCATCGCCTTGGGACGCTGGGCCAAGAAGCGCCGCGAGGCCACTGGCCAGATCTTCCCGCTGTTGTGGACCTCGCTGGCGCTGATCGTAGTCATCCCTGGCCTCACCGTGCTGATCGGCGGTAACCCGCTGGTGTGGAGCGTGCCGGAGTTGACCGGTTTCAACTTCCGTGGCGGCTGGGTGATGATCCCCGAGCTGATGGCGTTGACCCTGGCGCTGACCATCTACACCGCGGCTTTCATCGCCGAGAACGTTCGCTCCGGGATCATGGCCGTCAGCCATGGTCAGACCGAAGCGGCGCGCTCGCTTGGGTTGCGTCCGGGCGTCACCCTGCGTCTGGTGATCATCCCGCAGGCACTGCGCGTGATCATTCCGCCACTGACCAGTCAGTACCTCAACCTGGCGAAGAACTCGTCCCTGGCCGCCGGTATCGGCTACCCGGACATGGTTTCGCTGTTCGCCGGCACCGTGCTCAACCAGACCGGCCAGGCCATCGAGGTGATCGCCATCACCATGAGCGTGTATCTGGCCATCAGTATCAGCATTTCCCTGCTGATGAACTGGTACAACAAGCGCATCGCGCTGACTGAGCGGTAAGGAGCAGCCATGCAGACTCATACATTCAAACCGGACCTGCCGCCGCCACGCCTGAGCGTCGGTGCAGTGGGCTGGCTCAAGGCCAACCTGTTTTCCAACTGGTTCAACAGCCTGTTGACTCTCTTCGCGCTTTATCTGATCTGGCTGGTGGTACCTCCGCTGCTGCAGTGGGCGATCATCGATGCCAACTGGGTGGGCAGCACCCGCGCCGACTGCACCAAGGAAGGCGCGTGCTGGGTGTTCATCCAACAGCGTTTCGGTCAGTTCATGTACGGCTTCTACCCCAGCGAACTACGCTGGCGCGTGGACGCCACGCTGTGGCTGGCAATCGTCGGCGCGGCGCCGCTGTTCGTGCCGCAGATGCCGCGCAAGGCGTTCTACGGCCTGGGCTTCCTGGTGATCTATCCGGTGATCGCCTGGTGCCTGTTGCACGGCGGCGTATTCGGCCTGAGCGTGGTATCCACCAGCCAGTGGGGCGGCCTGATGCTGACCCTGGTGATTGCCTCCGTCGGCATCACCGGTGCCTTGCCGCTGGGTATCCTGCTGGCACTGGGGCGACGTTCCAACCTGCCGGCGATCAAGGTCATCTGCGTCACCTTCATCGAGTTCTGGCGCGGTGTGCCGCTGATCACCGTGCTGTTCATGTCCTCGGTGATGCTGCCGTTGTTCCTGCCCGAAGGCATGCATTTCGACAAGCTGATGCGTGCGCTGATCGGGGTGATCCTGTTCCAGTCTGCCTATATCGCCGAAGTGGTGCGCGGTGGTCTGCAGGCCATTCCCAAAGGGCAGTACGAGGCGGCCGCGGCCATGGGCCTGGGCTACTGGCGGATGATGGGCCTGGTGATCCTGCCGCAGGCGCTGAAGCTGGTGATTCCGGGCATCGTCAACGTCTTCATCGCCCTGTTCAAGGACACCAGTCTGGTGATCATCATCGGCCTGTTCGATCTGCTCAACAGCATCAAGCAGGCGACCACCGACCCGGCATGGCTGGGTATGGCTACCGAAGGTTATGTGTTCGCCGCGTTGGTCTTCTGGATTTTCTGTTTCGGCATGTCCCGCTATTCGCTGCATCTCGAGCGGAAGCTGGATACCGGCCACAAGCGTTAGGAGCTGATCAGTATTTGCTGCGCGTCGGCCTGGCGGCGTTGAAAACACTCTCGGGATGCTCATGTACAACCGTACATTGCGCTCCCTCGAATGTTTTCGCTTTGCCTGGCTCTAGCTCGCTAAATCCTGAATCGAGCCCCTCAAGAGGAGTGAGTCATGAGTGAAGCAATCAAACAACCCAGCGCCGAGCCGATGATCCTGCTGCAGGGTGTGAACAAGTGGTACGGCCAGTTCCATGTGCTCAAGGACATCAACCTGAGCGTGCAGCAGGGCGAGCGTATCGTGCTCTGCGGGCCGTCCGGTTCGGGCAAGTCCACCACCATTCGTTGCATCAACCGCCTGGAAGAACACCAGCAGGGGCGCATCGTGGTCGATGGCACCGAATTGACCAGCGACCTCAAGCACATCGAAGCGATTCGCCGTGAAGTGGGTATGGTGTTCCAGCACTTCAACCTGTTCCCGCACCTGACCGTGCTGCAGAACTGCACGCTGGCGCCGATGTGGGTACGCAAGATGCCCAAGCGTCAGGCCGAGGAAATTGCCATGCACTTTCTCGAGCGCGTGCGTATCCCCGAGCAGGCACACAAGTTTCCGGGCCAGCTCTCCGGCGGTCAGCAGCAGCGTGTGGCGATTGCCCGCGCGCTGTGCATGAAGCCGAAGATCATGCTGTTCGACGAGCCGACCTCGGCCCTCGACCCGGAGATGGTGAAAGAGGTGCTCGACACCATGATCGGTCTGGCTGAAGACGGCATGACCATGCTCTGCGTGACCCACGAGATGGGTTTTGCCCGTACCGTGGCCAACCGCGTGATCTTCATGGACAAGGGCGAGATCGTCGAGGAGGCCGAACCGAACGCCTTCTTCACCAACCCGCAGAACGAGCGCACCAAGCTGTTCCTCAGTCAGATCCTGCACTGAGCCGGCATTGCGCCATGGATCAGGGAGCCTTCGGGCTCCCTTTTTCGTTGCCGGTGCCGCTCCCTGGCGGCTGTGCCACCAATCTGTAGGAGCGGCGCCCCGCCGCGAATCTGGGCGGCGTGCATTCGAAAGCTTCGCCCCGGGGCGGGGCTCCTACGAAAATCCGTTTTGATTGGCATCAGCCATCGGACTTCCTTGGTTTGTTGCTGAGGCCACTCGATCAGGCGGCCATGCCAACAATTTGTAGGAGCGGCGCCCCGCCGCGAATCTGGGCGGCGTGCATTCGAAAGCTTCGCCCCGGGGCGGGGCTCCTACGAAAATCCGTTTTGATTGGCATCAGCCATTGGACACCTTGAGTGCCTAGTGGCGCCGCATGCGTTTGCGGAAGGCGCCCGGCGTTTCTCCGCATAACTGCTTGAAGCGCTTGGCGAAGGTGGCGCGGTCGGCGAACCCGACCTGACTGGCGACCTGCTCCAGCGACTGCGCCGAATCGGTCAGTGCCTGCTGCGCCAGACTGATACGCAGGCGCTGCAGGTAATCGCCCGGGGTCAGCCCGGTGGCGTGTTTGAAGCGGCGTAGCAGGGTTCGCGCCGAGCAATGGGCTTGTTGTGCCAGACGGTTGAGATCGATTGTCTCGGCGTGATGTTCGCGTAGCCAGGCCAGCAGTGGGGCAAGGGACTTGTCCTCGCTGCTGGGCAGCAGGGGCGCGAAACGCGTCTGCGTACCGCGCTGGCGCTCGATCACCATGGCACTGGCCACCTGTTGCGCCAGCCATTCGCCGGCATGCAGGGCGATCAGGTGCAGGCACAGGTCGAGCCCGGCCTGAGCACCACCGGAGCAGAACAGCGGGCCGTCCTCGGTCAGCAGCAGGTCACTGCGTAGGTTCACTCGGGGGAATAGACGGGAAAACGAATCGGCCAATGCCCAGTGGGTGGTCGCCTGGCGCCCATCGAGCAGACCGGCAGCGGCCAGCAGGAAGGCGCTGCTGCACAGACTAGCCACCTGTTGCTGATCACGTTGGGCCAGCCAGGGCAGCAGCTTGGCGTTGCTCTCCAGCGTGCGGGTGATGGCGCTGCCGGTGGCGGGAACGATCAGCAGGTTGGCCTGCTCGGCCAGCTCAAGGCCGCCATCGACCTGAACCTGCGCGAACTCCAACTGCACGGGCTGGCCATCGAGGCTGAAACGTTGCAACTGAAAAGTGGGCGCGCCGGCCAGGCGATTGGCCAGGCTGAAGGCATCCTGCGCCATGCTCAGGCTGGAGCAGATGGTTTGCGGGCAGACGTACAAGGCGATGCGCAGCATGACAGTGACCTGAATTGGATTGGCGATTATTGACACAAAGTTGTCTTTATAGCCAATCGCCACGTCCTCGCCGGACGAACAGACTGGGGTGAACCATCCTTGCGAACGTGTAGGGTGCGCTGTGCGCACCAGTGAGCGACGCCGTGACAGCGGTGCGCGCGGCGCACCCTACGTAATGAAAAGCCTGTAGGAGCGACTCATGAGCCACCCCAATGCCGATCTGATCCAGCGTTTTTACAGCGCCTTCCAGAAACTCGATGCCGAGAGCATGGCAAGCTGCTACGCCGAAGATGTGCGTTTCTCCGATCCGGTCTTCGTCGACCTGCACGGCGCGGAGGCGGGCGATATGTGGCGCATGCTGTGCAGCCGCGCCGAAGACTTCTCGCTGACCTTCGACTCGGTGCACGCTGACGATCATGCCGGCAGCGCGCGCTGGGTCGCCAGCTACCGTTTCAGCGCCACCGGTCGTCAGGTGGTCAACCATATTCAGGCGCGCTTCGTGTTTCGCGACGGGCTCATCGTCGAGCATCGCGATCACTTCGATCTCTGGCGCTGGGCACGTCAGGCGCTAGGTGGCAAAGGGCTTCTGCTGGGGTGGGCGCCACCGGTTCAGGCTGCCATTCGTCGACAGGCGGCACGCGGGCTGGCCCAGTTTCGTGGCACGCGCTGAGGCGAGCGAAGGAACGCAGTGGTAGGCTAGCCGGTCTTAGCCTTCAATAAAGAGTGCGCACACCGGGTGCCGCACCTCCACTGCCAATCGAGACCTGCCGTGACCGAACTGATCGTTGCCGTAAAACAGGCCAAAGCCTGGGGGGTCCATGCTGTTACCGCCAGCGGCGTGATCCTCGCCCTGCTGGCATTGCTGGCCGTACTCGACGGCCAACCCACGCAATGCCTGTTGTGGCTCGGCCTGGCACTGCTGGTCGACGGTCTGGACGGCTCGCTGGCGCGCCGCTATGACGTCAAGGGTGTACTGCCGCATTTCGACGGATCGACCCTCGACCTGGTGATCGATTACCTGACCTACGTATTCATCCCCGCCATCTTTCTTTACCGCTTCATCCCCCTGCCGGATTACACGCCGCTGTTCGCCGTGGGCCTGATTCTGCTGTCTTCGCTGTTCTGCTTCTGCAACCTGAACATGAAGAGCAAGGACAACTACTTCGTCGGCTTCCCGGCGGCGTGGAACGTGGTTGTGTTGTATTTCTACATCCTCGACGTGCACCCCTGGATCACCCTGGCCATTATCGTCCTGCTGGCCGGCCTGACCCTGACCAAGATGAAGTTCCTGCACCCGTTCCGCGTGCGTCAGTTCATGCCGCTGAACATCCTGGTGACCTTCGTCTGGATGCTCTCCAGCGCGCTGTTGATCCTGCAGTACCCGGTCAATCAGTTCTGGCTGCTGGCGCTCTGGTGGTTGGCTTCTGCCTACTTCGTCGGCATGTGCCTGTGGCGCTCGGCGCGTGAGTGGTTTCCCGCGCGCGGATGAATGCAGCAGTCGAAAAGGCCTGGTTCGTCTATCTGGTGCGCGCCGCCAATGGCGCGCTGTATTGCGGCATCAGCGATGACCCGCAGCGGCGTTTCGCCCAGCACCAGAGCGGCAAGGGTGCCCGATTCTTCCATACCAGCCCGGCGCTGGCGCTGGCCTACGTCGAAGCCTGTGCCAGCAAGGGTGATGCGTTGCGCCGTGAACGGGCGATCAAGCGCCTGAGCAAAAGCGCCAAAGAAGCACTCATTCTGGCCGTTGATGGCGGTTCATCAGCCTCAGGCGGTTGCGTGCAGGTGTCGCGCGGGTAAGCTGAGGACTTTTGAGCCGACGCGGAGCGCGCCATGCATGAGTTGATCCTTCATCACTACCCGACCTCGCCGTTTGCCGAGAAGGCCCGCCTGATGCTGGGCTTCAAGCAACTGTCCTGGCGTTCGGTGATGATCCCGCCACTGATGCCCAAGCCCGATCTCACCGCGCTGACTGGCGGCTACCGCAAGACCCCGGTGCTGCAGGTCGGCGCCGACATCTACTGCGATACCGCGCTGATCGCTCGCCGCCTGGAAGCCGAGAAGGCAACCCCGGCGCTGCTGCCCGAAGGTCAGGAGTTCAATGTCAGCCTGCTGGCGCAGTGGGCTGACTCGGTCTTGTTCCAGCATGCCGTGGCGCTGGTGTTCCAACCCGAGTCGATGGCGCTGCGCTTCGCCAAGGTGCCGCCGGAGTTCGCCAAGGCTTTCGCCGCCGACCGTGGCGCGCTGTTTTCCGGTGGTACGGCGACTCGGCTGCCACTGGAGCAGGCCAAGCACAATTGGCCGGCACTGATGGGCGCATTGCAGCGCCAGTTGCAGCGCGAGCAGGGCGATTTCCTCTTCGGTGAATCATCGCTCGCCGATTTTTCCGTGGCTCATTGTTTGTGGTTCCTGCGCGGCACGCCGGTTACCTCGCCGCTGGTCGACGATTACCCGGAAGTCGCTGCCTGGCTTGGCCGTGTGCTCGGCTTCGGCCATGGCTCGTTGAGCGAGATGAGCAGCGAACAGGCGATCGCGGTGGCGCGTGAAGCGACTCCGGCAGCGCTGCCGCACGAGGATTTCGTCGACCCCAATGGTTTCAAAGCTGGCCAGGCGGTGAGCATCGCCGCGGTGGACTATGGTGTCGACCCGGTGCAGGGCGAGTTGCTGCATGCCGGGCGCGACGAGCTGATTCTGCGGCGTGAGGATGAGCGTGCCGGCATCGTGCATATGCACTTCCCGCGCCTGGGGTTCCGTATCGAGGCGCGTTGAGGCCTCTCGCGCCGTCTGTCAGTAGGCGGCGCGGATGGCGCGCACGTCGTAACCGTGAATGACTTGCCCGCGCAGGTCGATCACCGGCACGCCGCGGCCGCCAAGCGCCTGGTACTGGGCGCGGCCGGCGGCATCGGTCTCGATATTCACTTCGCGATAGGCGATGCCGTCTTCGGCGAACAGCTCGCGCGTCTTGGCGCAGTAGCCACACCATTGCGTGGCGTAGAGCACGATCTCGCCGCTGCCATTGCCGGCCTGCGGTGGGTTCAGCCAGCGGTCGATCTTGTCCCAGTTCTGCCACAGAGCCAGGGCGGCGAGCAGCAGCACAATCGTCTTCATGGTTTCGCATCCTTGTGTGATAGCGCGGTCATCTCAGGGTAAACCGCACCGGGTCGTACCGCCATATCAGCCCGTGGCTCGTAGGGTGGGCGGGGCGGCGATCCGTTTTAGTTTTCGTAGGGTGGGCTACAGCCCACCGAAATAGAACAGATGGGTCAGGATCGTTTTGGTGGGCTAAAGCGGATCGCCGCCCGGGCCACCCTACAAATGCATCAATCCTGACGACGCTTGAGCTGATCCTTCAACTGGGTCGGCAACTGACGAATGATCAGCATGTCGCGGCCTTCGTCGTACTCGATCTTCGAACCCAGCAGGTGCGCCTCGAAGCTGATCGACAGGCCTTCGGCACGACCAGTGAAACGCTGGAATTGGCTGAGGGTGCGTTTGTCCGCCGGAAATTCCGGGGCCATGCCGTAGTCTTTGTTGCGGATGTGCTCGTAGAAGGCCTTGGGGCGCTCTTCATCGATCAGTCCGGAGAGTTCTTCCAGGGTGATCGGCTCGCCCATCTTGGCCTGGCCGGTGGCGTAGCCGACCAGGGTCTTGGTCTTCTCGCGGGCCTGCTCTTCGGGCAGATCCTCGCTTTCCACGTAATCGCTGAAGGCCTTGAGCAGGGTGCGGGTCTCGCCCGGGCCGTCGACGCCTTCCTGGCAGCCGATGAAGTCGCGGAAGTAGTCCGAGACCTTCTTGCCGTTCTTGCCTTTGATGAAGGAGATGTACTGCTTGGACTGCTTGTTGTTCTGCCACTCGCTGATGTTGATGCGCGCGGCCAGGTGCAGCTGGCCCAGATCCAGGTGCTTGGCCGGGGTCACGTCCAGCGCGTCGGTCACCGCCACGCCTTCACTGTGGTGCAGCAGGGCGATGGCCAGGTAGTCGGTCATGCCCTGCTGGTAATGGGCCAAGAGCACGTGGCCGCCGGTGGAGAGGTTGGATTCTTCCATCAGCTTTTGCAGGTGTTCGACGGCCTGACGGCTGAAGGCGGTGAAATCCTGCTCACCGTCGAGATAGGCCTTGAGCCAGCCGCTGAACGGGTAGGCGCCGGACTCTTCGTGGAACAGACCCCAGGCCTTGCCCTGCTTGGCGTTGTAGCTCTCGTTGAGGTCGGCCAGCAGGTTCTCCATGGCTTGCGACGTGGCCAGCTCGCTGTCGCGAGCGTGCAGCACGGCGGGGCTGCCGTCGGGCTTCTTGTCGATCAGGTGGACGATGCAGTGGCGGATCGGCATGGCGGTCTCGTGGGCAAATTCAAACAGGGGCGCAGTTTACCCGAAGCGGGTGATGGATTCTGGTGCGGATACATCTGTGAATGGTGTGGACGTCATGTGGCAAGTCGCGGCTAAAGCCCCTCCCACAGTGCTTGCGCAAGCTATAGGAGGGTACATCCACTGCCGTGGTGTATCGATGAGGCGTGATCCACCCTATGCCTGCCGGCGCCGCTGCAACACGCGCAGTCGCTCGATCACGTAGCGCACATGCATGTGTAGTTCGTACAGCTCGTTGGAGTACGAAAGCGGCACATCCACGGCCGCCAGCTCGTCTTCCATCTGCTCCAGGCGTTCGATCTCGCTGTCCAGTTCGTCGGGCAAGGAACCTGCGTGCAGCTTGCGGTCGATCTCGCGCAGGTACTTGTACCAGCGGTAGATGCGTGCGCGGATGCGCCACTGGTAAATCGGGCCGACAGCCTTGAACAGCGGAATCATCACCACGATCAGGGGGATCAGCAGGATGATGTAGCGGTCGGCCAGCGAAGCGATGCGAAACGGCAGGTAGCGCTGCAGGATAGGCAGGCCCTTGTCGTAGTAATGCCCGGCATCCTTGTGCAGCTCGAAGGTGCGCGGCTCGGCGCTGGGAAAGGTGCCTGCGGTATCGAGCAGGGTACCGCCCCGCATCACTTCACGGCTGGCCTCGAGAAACAGCGGCACCAGGCCTGGGTTGAAGTCGTCGTTGACTACCAGGGTGGCGACCGGAGACAGGGTGATGATGTCGCGGTCCGGTGCGTTGCTGGCCAGATCGAGCAGGCCTTCACCGACCTTCACCTGATTGAAGAACGGCAGGCGCGCCTCGTAGGCGGCTGCGCGCCGAAAGTGCGCCAGGGTGATGTCCGGGTTGGCCGCCAGTTGCTGCACCAGTGAGTTTTCTGCCGGGCCGACGAAGAATGCTGCATCCAGTTCGCCGGCCATCAACGCGCGGGCAGCTTTGCCACCCCCGATGCTCTGCCAGCTTTCGGGATATTGTTCCGGCTCGATGGCATTGGCGCCGAGAATGGCGTCACTGGCGGCGCGGGTGCCACTGCCTTCGCCGCCCAGACCGAGGCGCAGTGGCAGCAGGTCGGCAATGCGATCCAGCTCCACGTCACGTCGAAAGAACAGCCACAGCGGTTCCTGATAGATCGCCCCCAGGCTTTCCAGCTGACGCTGCTCCTCGGCTGTCAGCTGGCGCTCCAGGCCGCTCTGCACCAGGGCGATCTCCACTTGCGGATCGTTGGCCAGCAGGCGTTGCAGGTTGTCGCGCGAGCCCGAGGTCGGTACCAGATTCAGTTCGAAACCTTCCTTGGCCAGTTCTTCCTTCAGGCGTTCGGCGAACTGCTGGTAGGCGCCCCCTTGGGCGCCGGTGGCCATGCTGGCGCTCATCGGCGGTGGCGGCGCGACGAACTGGAACAGGGCCCAGACCAGACCAGCCACCACCGGGACTATCCACAGGTTGGCCAGGATCATGATTTTCAGGTCATTGAGTACGCGGCGCATGGGGCTTCCTTTCAGCGAGTTCAGGGTAAGGATAGAACCCCATACGCCTCACGGTCACCCTGGAGGGTGGATGACACTCTTTCATCCACCATCAGGTTCGCGGTGGATCGATTACGCCAGCGCCTTGTGCCTTGCACGCAGATGACTGCACAGCAGCAGGGCGGCGAGCAGCCCTAAGGCATACAGCGCATCGCTGCCAAGCATCGCCAGTACTGCGGCACAGAGCAGCCCACTGAGCCCGGCCAGCAGGCGCCAGATGCCACTGAGCAGCACCCAGCCAGCGGCCATGCTCAGCAGGTAGATCAACACGAAGTTGCCATTGGCGTAGCGGATCAAATCGTCCACCGACAGGTTCAAGGTGGCCGAGAGCATGGCGCACAGTGCGCAGCTGATCACTACCAGCAGCAAGGCTTTGCCGGGTACGCCCCGGCGGTTGCGCACGGCCAGCCTGGCCGGCAGACGGCCCTCATCGGCCAGGCTCCAGATCAGCCGGGCGAAGCCCTGGATGTACACGTTCATCGAGGCGAAGCAGGCCAGGTAACCGAGCACCGCTACCAGGACACGGGCGCGCTCGCCCAGCAGTTGCTCGAACAGACGGGGCAGGGCAGTGGTGTCGCTGTGCACGTCACCGTAAGTGGCAAAGCTCAGCACCGCCACCGAGCAGGCCCAGTACACCAGGCCGGCCAGCAGCACGCCGAGCAGCAGCGCCAATGGGAAGTCGCGCTCGGGGTGTTTGAACTCCTCGCCCAGGTGGGTGAAGGCCTCGATGCCGACGAAGCACCAGAACATTACCCCCAGCGCCGTTGGCAGCAGGTGCCACTGGCCGTCCATCGCCGGCAGCAGCGGTTGGCTGGCGCGCGGCAGATCACCGACCCACCAGATCAGCGCCACGCTGGCGACGATGGCCACGGCGATCAGCCCCTGCAGCATGCCCGATGCTTTCGGTGGACGCTGGCCGAGCAGGAGGATGGCGCCCAGCGTGGCCAGTTCGATGAGCAGCAGGTCGCTGCGATCGAGATCGAACAGCGCCAGCCAGAAACCGCTGGCGATATGCAGCGCAGCGGGCAGACCGACCGGCAGTACGGCAAGGAACAGCAGGGCGCTGACCCCCTCCATGCGCAGGCCGAAGGCGCGGCCGATCAGGTGCGGCGCGCCGCCAGCGTGAGGGAAGCGCTTGCCCAACTGGGCGAAGGTGAACGCCACCGGCAGCACCAGGGCAATCAGGATCATCCATGCCCACAGTGACGCTTCGCCGGCTGCCGTGGCTGCCAGCGCCGGCACCACGAAGATGCCGGTGCCGAGCAGCGAGGTGCTGAGCAGGGCGATGCCCTGCAGCAGGCCCAATTCCTTGTTCAATCGACTCATGGGGTATGCTCATCATTTTCCAGATACCGCCATGGTAGGGCGCCAGCCAGTTGCAGGCTGTCGCCTTTTGCCGACGAAATGGCGGTTTTCACCGTCAATCCGATTGCCGCCCGAGAAGCCCCGTGGACAAGTTCGATCGTCAGATCCTCGCTCTGCTGCGCAGCGATGCGCGCACCTCCGTCAGCCAGATCGCCCGTGAGGTCAACCTGTCACGTTCGGCGGTCAGCGAGCGGATTCGCTATCTGGAGAGCAGCGGGGTGATTCGTGGTTATCACGCGCAGGTGGCCGAGCCGGGCGAGGCGGGCGTGAAGGCCTTTCTCGAACTCTTCTATCAGGGCGGACGCTGTGAGGACTACGTCGAGCGCATGCGCGCCCTGCCCGAGGTGCGTCACTGCAGCGGCATCAGTGGGGAAACCGACATGCTGGTATTCATCGAAGCCCCGAGCATGACGCGCCTGAGCGAGGTGCGCGGTGCCATCGAGGCGTTCCCCGGCATGCAGAAGGTCAAGACCCATGTGGTGGTCAAGGACTGGGCAATGTAGTGCTGCTCACTCGGCGTGTTCGCCCTGCTCGACGGCTTGCGGGCGCTGCAGGGCCAGCAACGGCAGGCCGGCACCGAGTACCAGCAGACCCAGCAACGCGCCGCTGCCGGCATACAGCGCGCTGGAATACAACAGGCCCAGGCAGGTTGCGGCGAACAGGATCGGCGTCAGCGGATACAGCGGTACGCTGAATGGCCGCCGTACCCAAGGTCGCCTTTGGCGCAGGCGAATCAGCGCCAGCGCGACGAGAAACATGAACAGCCAGAACACCGGTGCGGTGTAGGCCACCATGGTTTGTACACCGTTCGCACTCAGGGCGCCGAACAGGATCAGCGGCAGGGTAAGTGCGCACTGCAGCAGCAAGGCGCGTACCGGGGTGGCGCCGCGTTCGTTCCAGCGACCGATGAATGCCAGTTGCGGCACATCGCGGCCCAGCGCGTAGTAGACCCGCGCACCGGTGAACAGCGTGGCGTTCAAGGTACTCAATGCGGTCAGGCAGACGAACACTGCCAGCAGCGCCTCGGCCCGTGGTCCGGCGACGATGTTCATCAGGTCCGCCGACACGGCATCGCTCTGGCGCAGGCCGTCGAGGCCGAAGATATTGAGAAAGACCAGGTTCGCCAGCAGGTAGATGGCCGTCACCAGCGCAGTGCCGATCAGCAGCACGCGACTCATGTTGCGCGCCGGGTTGCGCAGCTCACCGGACAGGTAGGCCGCCTCGTTCCAGCCGCCATAAGTGAGCAGCACGAACACCATACCCATGCCCAGCATCGCCGCCAGATTGCCGCCGGCAGGTGCGGCGCTGGCGGTATGCGGCTGCGGTTCGGCCAGCACCAGGCCGGCCAGCACCACCAGCAGCAGGGCCAGCACTGTCACGCTGGTGAAGAACAGCTGGGCGCGTCGCGATTCACGCGTGCCCAGCACATTGAGCAGAGTCAGCGCCACCACCACCAGAGCGGCGTGCCAGGCGCTGCCATAGTCTCCAAGCGGCAGCAGGCGCTGGGCATAGTCACCGTAGATGAACGCGACCACGGCGATGGCGCCGGTCTGGATCACCGTACCGCGCGCCCAGGCGAACAGCAGGCCGACCTGCGGGCCCCAGGCCAGGCTCAGATAATGGTATTCGCCGCCCTGGTCCGGATGTGCCGCACCCAGCTCGCCGTAACACAGCGCACCGATCAGCATCACCAGACCACCGACCAGCCAAAGGGCCAGGTACAGCTCGGCGCTGCTGGCATGCTGCGCCACCAGCGGCGGCAGGCCGAAAATGCCGACGCCGATCACCACGCCGACCAGCATGGCAACGGCATCGATCACCGACAGCCCGGCGCGCTGCGAGGACACTAGCGATGTCATGGCTTAGCTCCTGCGCGCGACCCAACCCTGCTGTGCACCATCGGCCGGCACCGCCTCGATACGGTCACCGTTGAGCTGGCCGACATACAGCCTGTCGTCGAAGGTGAAGCGCAGCTCGTTGCCTTTCAACTGGCCGCTGAGCACGTCGGGCTGGCCGTCGACCTTGCCAACCACCTTCTGGAAGCGCTGATCGAGTTCGACCTGATGATTCCGGCCATCGAGCTCGAGAGTCCACTGACCCGCGACCTTGGCTGGCACGATCCACAGGAACACCGAGCTGCCATTGATCACATCGCTCTGATCAGGCTCCCAGTCGCCGAGGTTGAAGGCGTGCGACACTACCCGAGTACCGGGCTTGAGGGTGTCGAGAATCACCGGGCGCAGGCGCATGTTGACCGTGGAGAGCAGGTACATGGTCAGCACGTCGGCCTCGGAAATATCCTTCTGGAACAGGTCACCCTGCTCAAACGTGACCTTGTCCGCCACGCCCTCGCGTTCGGCGTTCTCCTGCGCCTCGCTGATGCGTTCAGGGTCCAGGTCTATGCCGTAGGCCGCTCTGGCACCGTGATCCTGCACGGCGGAGATGGCGATGCGGCCATCGCCCGAGCCCAGGTCGATGACATAGTCGTCCGGGCCGATTTCGGCCAGCTGGAGCATATGCGCCACCACAGGCTCCGGCGTGGGCACATAAGGGACGTCGAGTCTGGGCGGTTGGGCCTGCGCGGGGCCAACCACCAGGCTGGCCAGCAATCCGACGGGGAGGGTGAAGGAGGCGAAGCTACGAACGGATAGAGCGCTCATCGGGAAAATCTCCTCACGGGTGGCGATTTTTTTCCGACTGGTGAGCGGGGGCTAGGTTCGTACCGATGTGCAGCAGGATCGTGCAAGAACGCCCTTCAGGCCACTAACCGCAGCGCCTGCGGCTGTGTAACCGGATGTGATCGGCCTATCCGTTACTGCGGCATTGCCAGCCTGCGGGCGCGCAGGCACTGTAGGCGGGTTTTTCGCTTTGGTCGTTTTCGCATGCGCATCCTGCACACCTCCGACTGGCATCTGGGCCAGCATTTCATGGGCAAGACTCGGCAGGCCGAGCACCAGGCCTTTTGCGCCTGGCTGCTGGAGCAGGTGCGTGTGCACGCCGTGGACGTGCTGCTGATCGCCGGCGACGTGTTCGACACCGGCGCACCGCCCAGTTACGCCCGCGAGGAGTACTACCGGCTTGTGGTGGAGCTGCGCGACGCCGGCTGCGCACTGGTCGTACTGGGCGGCAACCATGACTCACCGGCCATGCTCGGTGAAAGCCGCAGCCTGCTGGCGCAACTGGGTACCCAGGTGGTGCCGAGCGTGGGCGTCGATCTGGCCGAACAGGTACTGGTGCTCAATGATCGTACTGGCCAGCCGGGCGCGGTTCTCTGCGCCATTCCCTTCATTCGCCCGCGCGACGTGCTGGCCAGCCAGGCGGGGCAGAGCGCGCAGGACAAACAGCAGTCGTTGCAGCAAGCCATCGCCGAGCATTACCGGGCGCTGTACGAGCTGGCAGCGAGCAAGCGTGACGAGCTGGGCCTGACGCTACCGATCATTGCCACCGGTCACCTCACCACGGTTGGCGCCAGCGCCAGTGAGTCGGTGCGCGAGATCTACGTCGGCAGCCTGGAGGCATTCCCCACCAGCGCCTTCCCGCCGGCGGACTACATCGCCCTTGGCCATATCCACCGCCCGCAGAAGGTCGGCGGCCTGGAGCATATCCGCTACAGCGGCTCGCCGATTGCGTTGTCCTTCGACGAGGCACGTCAGCAGAAGGAAGTCCTGCTGCTGACGTTCGAGGGCGCCACCTTGCAGTCCATCACGCCACTGCCCGTGCCGGTCTTCCAACCCATGGCCAGCCTGCGCGGCTCGCTCAAGGAACTGGCAGGCGCCATCGCCGAAGTAGCTGCTCAGGGCATGCCCGAGCGGCCCGTATGGCTGGAAGTGCAAGTGAGCACTGACGACTACCTGAGCGACCTGCAAAGCCGCATCAACGCCCTGTGCGAAGGGCATCCCGTGGAAGTGCTACGCATCCGCCGTGAGCGCGGCAACGCCATGGCCAGCCTGGCCAGCGAAGCGCGGGAGACGCTGGACGAGCTGTCGGTGGAGGACGTCTTCTCACGCAGGCTGCAGCAGGAAACATTGGAAGAAGAGGATGCCCAGCGTTTGCAGGGTTTGTATCGGCAGGTGCTGGAGGCGCTGCCCAAGGCTTAGCGGCACAGACCCCGTAGCCCGGATGCAATCCGGGGATGCCTTCACGATAACCTCGGTAAGCCTGGCAGGCTGACCATATTGGCCTGCCCCTGGCATTGCAGCCCCTGAACTGCGCAGATACCAATACCTGGCGCCTAACTGCCAACCATCAGAGAAAGGCATTGACCTCGGCAGCACCGAGCTCCAATGGATGGCGAAGTTGATGGAAACGGATGAAATAGCGAATCCAGTACCAACAGGATTTTTCTGTGCGGATGCTCTAATGATGCAAACGCATCACCGCCCTGAACTGCTCTACAGGCGAGGTCTGCTGGGGGTTTCCGTGGTCGACTCCCTGGCTGTGTTTTTGCACAGTGGTAATGGTATGGCAAAAAGAGGAAGTCAAGCGAATACGTCCGGATATCAGGGGCTAGCTGGTAATGCACTGATTTAAAAGAACTTTTTCTGGGCGGCGACGAGGGTGATGCAGAGTTAGGTGGAAGGCTCTACTATCGGATTAGTACTGCCTTCCATCTAATCACTGTTATATGCTGATCTAAATATGAAGTACAAAAACATAAAATCAGCAATCCACAATTTCGGGCACAGCTTTGTAAGCTCAATGAACTATGTCGACCATGATTTCGTTGCCGACGAAATTGGGAAGATTCACAAGAAAGGCTATAATGTTGAAATAAACTGGCTTGCAAGGGAGTTCAGGCCCGCTCAGCTTGAGTCAGAGAGAATAAAAAAACAATTGGTTATTGGGGGGCAATCTAAAGAAACATTGTGTATCCCATAGCGTAAATCTGGAAAATCTATGCTCTTTATCGTTTGCCTGGCCGGCAGGTCAAGGTAAATACATGCTTGCCATCGACGACAAAGGCACAGAACATAAAATTTACATCAATGAAGCGCAGTGATACGTATATAACAATTGCTTCAAACCGTTCGCTGCGCTCACTGGGACGGGCTAAAGCCCAATGTCATCAACTTTGGAAATTATCCATAAATATCATATAATTAGCGCTCAAATCAGTGCATGGGAGAAGCCCTTTTGACTACCTATACCGCATCGCTTGACACCGCCAGCCAAACCCTGGCTTGAAAATTGTACAAAAAATAACCAGCCCGCTCGATTGTCCCGCCTTCATCGCCGCCCACCGCCAGAATCCTCAAGACTTTACCCGCCGACGCCAGCTCACCTTCAAGAACCTCGTCCTGTTCCTGCTCAATCAGCCGCGCACGGCCCTGCAAACCGAACTCGATCAGTTCTATCGCGTACTCAATCAGGCGTCGACTGAGACG
>NZ_FMZQ01000018.1 GCF_900102635.1 Ectopseudomonas chengduensis
ACTCGCCCGTAAGGGGCGAAACCCATCAGGCCAGGCGGCGTGCTAATGGAGAGTGCCAGGTCATCGACAGCTAACACTTAATTGCCAGTCCGGTGCCAACCCGCACTTTCCACAAACTATGCGAAGAACTTTTTATTGCCTGTTCCGGGCGCTGGCTGGCAGCACCCGGTAATAGCTCAATCCTGACTCACCGCGCCGATCTTGTGGATCGACAGGTCGGCGCCGTTGTATTCCTCTTCCTGACTCAGGCGAATGCCCAGCGACGCCTTGAGCAGGCCGTACACCACGAAGCCACCGACCAGCGCGACCACCACGCCCAGCGCAGTGCCGATCACCTGGCTGGCCAGGCTGACGCCACCCAGGCCACCGAATGCTTCGAGGCCGAAGATGCCGCAGGCGATGCCACCCCATATGCCGCACAGGCCATGCAGCGGCCAGACGCCGAGCACGTCATCGATCTTCCACTTCACCTGGGTCGCGGTGAATGCCCAGACGAATAGCGCACCGGCAATCGCGCCAGTGACCAGGGCACCAATCGGATGCATCAGGTCCGAGCCGGCGCATATCGCTACTAGGCCAGCGAGCGGGCCGTTATGCAGAAAGCCTGGGTCATTGCGCCCCACCAGCAGCGCGGCGACGGTGCCACCGACCATGGCCATCAGCGAGTTGACCGCCACCAGGCCACTGACGCCCTCGAGCGTCTGCGCACTCATTACGTTGAAGCCGAACCAGCCGATGATCAGGATCCACGAGCCCAGTGCCAGGAATGGAATGTTCGACGGCGCCATGGCCACCAGCTTGCCGTCGCGATAGCGACCATTGCGGCGCCCCAGCAGCAGCACCGCGCCGAATGCCAACCAGCCGCCCATCGCATGCACCACCACCGAACCGGCGAAGTCATGAAAGCCCGCGCCGAAACGAGTCTCGAGCCAGGCCTGGAAGCCGTAGTTGCCGTTCCAGATCATGCCTTCGAAGAAGGGATAGACGAACGCCACGATCAATGCAGTGGCGCATAGCTGCGGGCCGAACTTGGCGCGCTCAGCGATACCACCGGAGATGATTGCCGGAATCGCCGCGGCGAAGGTCAGCAGGAAGAAGAACTTCACCAGACCGTACCCGTGGTTCTCCGTCAGCACCGCCGCCGGCTCGAAGAAGTTGATGCCATAGGCGATCCAGTAGCCGATGAAGAAATACGCCAGGGCGGAAATGGCGAAATCCGAAAGAATCTTCGATAGCGCATTGACCTGGTTTTTCTGCCGCACCGTTCCCACTTCGAGGAAGGCAAACCCGGCATGCATGGCCAGGACCATGATTGCACCCAGCAGGATGAACAGGGTATTGGAGCCATGGATCAGCGTGGCCACGGCACTGTTGATGTTTTCCATCGAGAAAGAAAACTCCGGAGGCAGAAGAAAAAGCACCAAACAAAGGCACAAAACCGAAAATACGCACCACAATGCAGCCAGCACATGCAGCGCGCCCTCGAAAAGTGCCGTTTGGCGGCCCCAAAATGGCGCCACCAAAGATCGACTGATCGATGCTTATTTCTTGTTAATCAAATGGTTATTCGCGAAATTGACCATCCTGAGCCGCATCGAGAAGGCCCCATCACAGGGCATTTCGCGACCTTCGCGCACCAGCAAAATGCAATCGCTATACCAAACACCAAACCGGTCACTTCACGACTATTCTTGCGGAACCCTCACGCTGCAGAGCACTCGTAAACAGTACATACCCAACGCAGAGGACTGCTCACCATGCCACGCAAAGCCGCTACTCCAAGCACCAAGGACGCCCTGCTGGATGAATTCCAGGCTCTGGTCAGCGACACCGAGAAGCTCCTGCAACATTCCGCCAGCCTGGCTGGTGAACAGGCCGAAGCGCTGCGCGATGACATTCGCAGCAGTCTTGACCGTGCCCGTGACACCTTGCACAAAGCCGAGTCCGGCCTGCGCGAACAGGGCAAGATCGCCGTCGACGCCACCGAGGATTACGTGCACAAACACCCGTGGCAGGCGCTCGGCCTGTCGGCCGCTATCGGCCTGGTGCTCGGCCTGCTGATCAGCCGCCGTTGACAGCGCCCATGTCCAACGGCCCCTCGCCACGGCGCCTGGGAGCAGCCCTGCTGGGCCTGCTCCAGGGCCACGTGGCGCTGCTGGCGCATGAACTCGAAGACCAACGCGACCAGGCACTGCGTGCGCTGCTCCTTGGTGGTCTGTGCCTGGCCTTCGCCCTGCTCCTGCTGATAGGTCTGTCCGCTCTGCTGCTGATCGTTTACTGGGATACGCACCGCCTGGCAGTCGCCACCGGCCTGTGCCTGTTCTACGCTTTTGGCCTGCTCGGTTGCGGCGCCTGGCTGCTGACCAGTCTGCGCAACGCCGAGCCGCCGTTCAGCGCCAGCCTTGAAGAACTGCAACGTGACCGCGAGCAACTGCTGCCATGACGCCGACCCTGCCTCCAGGCGCCTCGCGCCGTGAACTTCGTAAAGCCGTGCTGCGCATGCGCCTGGAAATGCATCGCCAGGAACTGCGTCATGAAATCCTGCAGATCACTCATCCACTGCAACAGGTACGCGAGTACGGGCAGCGGCTGCGCAAAGGCAACGCACCATTTTTGCTCACTGGCGGGGTGCTGGCTCTGGCCGGGCTGCTTGGCCGCAAACGCGGCTGGCGCCGCTGGCTGCGCCTGGCGTTGATCGTCATGCCGCTGCTGCGGCGCGCGCAACATGGTACGCGCGGGCGTTCACCTTTGGTCTAGACCTGGGCTGGCCGCGATCTTGCTAGGTTGAGCCACTCTGCCACCATCTGGTGGCTCAACCGCTGAGCGCTAAGGAAATCCCAGGTGATCGACGGACTGCCTTTTGCCGTCTTCCAACCCTTTATCGACACCGCCACTGGCCGGATCGCGGGCGTCGAGGCCTTGGCGCGACTACGCGATGCCGAGGGCCAGGTGCGCTCGGCCGGGCCGCTGTTCGCCGACCCGAAAACACCGCCTGCAGCCCTGCGCCGCCTCGACCGACAGGTACGCGAGGATGCCCTGCAGCGCTTCCACCAGGCTCCGGCGGACTGGTTCCTGAGCCTGAACATTTCACCACGCTGGATCAGCCGCCTGCGCCCGGCACAGCCACTGCCCAGCCTGATTCAACTGCAGCGCAGCGGTATCGACCCTGCGCGCATCGTCTTCGAGATCACCGAGCTGGGCGGTGCCAGCCAGCGCTTACCCGACGTGGTGGCGCGCTACCGCGACGCCGGCGCGCGCATCGCTATCGACGATTTCGGCGCTGGCTATTCGCAGCTCGACCGCGTGCTGGCGCTGCAACCGGACATCCTCAAGCTGGACATGCGCCTGTTCCAGGAAGCCGCTCGCGGCGGCCCTAGCGGCGAAGTGGTCAAGGCGCTGGCCCAGATGGCCGAAAAGACCGGTTGCTGGATCATCGCCGAAGGTGTGGAAACCGAAGCCGAGTTGAACTTCGCCCTGGAGTGCGGCGCCCGTTACGTCCAGGGATTCCTGTTCGCCAGGCCGGAGGAGGAACTGTTCGCCAGCGACGCCTTCGTCGGCCGTTTCGCACGTCTGCGTGACAGCTACGTACAGCAGAAACTCGCCGAGCGCGCGCGCCTGGTCAGCCTGCGCCAGCAACTGGCCGAATTGATGTCCGAACTCCGCTTCTGGGCCGAAAGCGGCGCCCCGGCAACGAGCCTTAACGCGCCGGACAACTATCCCTGGCTGTTGCGCATCTATCAGTGCGACCGCCACGGCACCCAGCTCACACCCAACCTGCAGTGGCGCCAGAACATCTGGCAGGCCGATGACCGCTACCTTGGGCATAACTGGTCATGGCGCCCCTACTTCTATCAACTGCTGGCCGAAGGCTGGGAAGAGCGGCGCCTGACGCTCTCCACCACCTACCGCGACGCCACCACCAACCAGTACTGCCTGACCGCCGGGCAGTTCATCGACAATGGTCGTCGCCTGCTGCTGGTGGACATCGACGCCGCCGGTTTCTGAGTACGCAGCTAGGCTTAGCAACAGGCTATTGGACTTCTCTCGGTACAGTCGAACAAGGCGCGCCTCGAGCCAGGCGCTTCTCGGATACATCCGTGCCCACAGAAGCCTCGCGCCGAACGGCTGAATGATCTGCCCCAGTCTTCGAGGCTGCGCTTATGCTCTGGCTAGCCCTGCGCCTGTTCATCCCGCTGCTGCTCAGCGCCAGTGTGCTGGCCGCCGCATCCCCGACCTACCACGACGACATCGCTCCGCTACTGGCCAACCGCTGCCTGGTTTGCCACAGCGGCGCGCAGGCCCCGCTGGGCCTGCGCCTGGACAGCCTGGAGAATCTGTTGCGCGGCAGCCAGCGCGGGCCGGTGGTCCACGCTGGCGATGCTGCCGGCAGCGAGTTGCTGCGTCGCCTGACGGGCAGCAGCCAACTGCGTATGCCGCTGAGCGGCCCACCCTTTCTCGAAGCCGCCGAGATCGCCATGGTAGAACGCTGGATAAATGCCGGCCTACCAGCAGGCCGCGAAAGCGCAACCCAGCCTACCGCCGCCGTCTCAAGCCTCAACGGGGTGGTCGACTACCGCCACGTCGAAGCCATCTTGCTGCGCCGCTGCGCTACCTGCCATTCCGCCAGCGGCCTGATGGGTCCGGCTCCCGAGGGTTATCTGCTGTCGAGTTACGCCGCGACCCTGGCCAGCGGCGAACGCGCCCGCGTGGTGCCCGGCAACCCTGCAGCCAGCGAGCTGGTGCGGCGCATTCGTGGCCAGGCGCGCCCCCGCATGCCGTACGACGGTCCGCCCTATCTCACGGATGCGGAAATCGACCTGATCGTGGCCTGGATCGAACAAGGCGCACGCGATGCTGCCGGACAACCAGCCCCCGTGCCGGTGGGCGCCCGAGTACGTCTGCATGGCCGCCTAGATGATGCCGGCAGGCTGGACGGTCTGGCGCTACTGATCGACGCACGCACACGCCTGGATGATGCGCCGCATCCCGGCGCCTACGTGCAGGTACGCGGCCGCCTCGATGCCAGCGGCCGCGTGCAGGTAGAACGTCTACGCCTGCGCTAACTGCTCGGCAGGCGCCTCACTCGGGCGATAGGCGGTGTGCACCACCTTGCTATCGACATGATTGATGGTAGACAGGATCTGCGCGGCATCGGTCAGCGACGGCGCCATCGTCCAGCGATCCAGTGCAGCGTTGCCGATGCGCAGCATGCCGGTATGGCTCAGATCGTTGAGGTCCACCACCGGGTCGACGTCGTAGAAACCCAGGGCGCGGCGCAGTTGTTCGATATCGGCGCGCGCGCCGGTGAGAAACTGCCAGCCGGGACCGATATGGTGGCGCTCGACGTACTCGCGCAAACGCTCGGGGCTGTCCAGCTCCGGCTGCAGCGTCAGCGAATACAGGTGCACATCGCGCCCGGCGCGCTCGCCGAGCATCTCCTGCACCAGACGCAGGTTGGCAGTGGTAGCCGGACAACTGTTGCTGCACTGGGCATACATCATGTTGATCGCCACCACCTTGCCACGCACCAGGTCGTCATAGAAGCGCACTTCACGACCCTCGTGGGTCAGCAGCGGGACATTGGGAAAACGTGCACCGCCCACCCCGGCCAGCGGCGCAGCCGGTTGCTGCAGGCTGCTGCCCGAGCGCCAGGCGGCCCAGCCGAACGCAGCGACGCCCAGCCCTGCCAGTACCTTTCTTCGCGTATTCATGGCAAACCTCCGGCTGGCTCAGACGATGTCAAAACGCAGCATCATGGCGTGGTCTTCGTGGATCAGGTTGTGGCAGTGCATCACGTACTTGCCCTTGTAGTCGCGAAAACGCATCAGCACGCGAAGGACAGTACGATCAGTGATATTGAATACGTCCTTGCGTCCCTTCTCATGCGCAGCAATCGCCACATTCCTGCCATCGGTGGTCTTGCTCAGCAGACGGCCCTCCTCGAAATGGATATGAACGGGGTGATCCCAGCCGTCATCGACGCTGTACAGCTCCCAGATCTCCATGGCCCCCATGGGCACCAGGGCGCGCGGAGTATTGAGATTGATGAACTGACCGTTGATTGCCCACATGTTCTGTCGGCGCTCGAAGAGGAACTTGCGCACCGGCAGCGCCGCCAGCTGGGCGGTCGTCGGCAGCGGCGGCAGCGGCCGCAGATTGGCCGGCACCTGGCTCAGGTCCTGCTCCGGCGGCTCGCGGTCGACCACTATCTTCAGCACCCATTCGCCGGGTGCCACCACCTGATAGGGGCGACGGGTGTCCTCAGGGCGATGGGTCAGGCGGTTGGCCAGATACAGCTCGGTGCCCACCGGGTAGCGCGAAAAATCCACCACGATATCGGCCCGCTCGGCCACACCCAGGCGCACGTTGGTCTGATTGAGCAGCGGTTTGTCCAGCAGGTTGCCGTCGTTGGCGATGTAGGTGAAGGGCTGGATCACGTTGTTCGGCCGCACCAGGTAGAACTGGTAGAAGCGGCTCGGCCCACCGTTAAGCAGACGCAGGCGGTACTTGCGCCGAGCCACCCGAAGCACCGGCTGGATTTTGCCGTTGACTATGGTCTTGTCGCCGAGGATGCCCTCGGGGCTGACCTGGTCGTAGTAAAGGATGCCGTTGGGGTCGAAACGCCGGTCGCAGAAGCTCAGCGGGTAATCATAGGGGTGACTGGGCAGACGCAGGGCAGCCGGGTTGGGGTCCTTCTCATTGCCTGAGTCGAGATGATCGAACAGCAGGAAGAAACCCATCAGCCCGCGGACGATGTTGGGCGCGGTGAAGTCCAGGGTGTGGTCATGGTAGAACAGGGTGCCAAGAGCTTCGCGGTAGTCGCCGATGCCGTTCTGCAGCTCGTCGTAGCCAGCGTAGATATTGGAGTAAAGGTGGTCCTTGAAACCGCCTGGCGCGGTCAGGCTGGGCCCGGCCTTGGTGGGGCTGTAGTAGTCGCCGGGAAAGCCATCACTCTCCGACCCGACGTGAGCGTTGTGCAGGTGGGTACTGATCTCTGGCGTACCAAAACCGGTGTGGTTGGCCGGCAGGTCATTGTAGATGCGGCAGATCATCGGATGGCCGTAGTGCGAGTGCACCACCGGACTGAGCACGGACAGATCCGCAACGGCGGCCTGGAAGGTCCATACCGGTTGTGGTGGATAGGCTGGGTTGAACACCCAACCCTCGCGCTGCGCCGCATGCAACTCGTAGTGCTCGGCCTGCGGGCCGAACTCGGCCCAGCGCTGATGCGCCGGCCGCCCGGCCTCGCCGGCGGCGGTGTTGGCCAGCTCGGTAGGCGGCGGATTGAGCGTGCTGCCGTAAAGCAGCGCCGGCTCATTGGGCAGAAATTCCTGCCAGGCAATGGTTGGCGGGCTAGGCGGTACAACTGCCTCGCTGCGACTGGGCGCCAGGATCAGCGGCGCCGCGGCCAGCGCAGCACTACCTTGAAGAAAACTGCGTCGTGATAGCTGCCCAGGCGGCGCAAGCTCTCCATCAGCGGGGCACACAGTGCCCTGTGCCTCGTTCGGGCCCGAACTGGGTGATAAAGGTTTCATACTGCATCTCCCCGACGCCCGACTGTCGATCCTGCGTGTACGCGTTAAGCCGCACACGGGCGATATACGCACGTCGTCTGAAAAACGGTCGACTCGACTGAGGCCTCCAGGCCGAGACAACTACCAACGACCAGACAGCCCATAGGGGCAGCACGCCAGAGCGAGTCGACTCGGCTCCAGCAAGGTCGGTGCACGGGAAATAGGCAGATGAACAATGAAGGCGTGGCAACTGCGCCTCGCTGATACGGGGTGCATGGTCCGGCACAACGGCAAGCTGTCCATGACGTTCTCCCTAGCAACCTCTACTACCGGTATGCGGAGCCCTCTCCTTCACCACACACCGTCAAATAACAAGCAACCACAGATGTCACTTAAGCTCGCCAATCACAAAAAGTCAAATACACGTCACTTTATATAAATGACTCCAATATGCTCGATAAGTATATGCATAAAAGCCAATTTATTGACCAACCCATTATTCATCATCCTTGCCTCGGGTTGCGCAGCGCTGCGCGAACGCCGAAGCTAGGAGACTTGGATCAACTTGGCGAGGATCGGCCTTGGATTGGCACACCCTGCTCACCCGCGAACGTCTCGGTAAACCTGCGCCCAGCTCTGCAGAGCTGGGACGCAGTCCCTTCCACAAGGATCATGACCGCATCATCTTCTCCGGTGCCTTCCGCCGCCTGGGACGCAAGACCCAGGTGCACCCGGTGTCGAGCAACGACCATATTCACACCCGCCTGACCCACTCCCTGGAAGTCAGCTGCGTCGGCCGTTCGCTGGCCATGCGCGTTGGCGAGATGTTGCGTGACGACCTGCCCCACTGGTGCACGCCGAGCGACCTGGGCATGGTGGTGCAGTCCGCCTGCCTGGCCCATGACATAGGCAACCCGCCGTTCGGCCACTCCGGCGAAGACGCCATTCGCCACTGGTTTCAGCAAGCCGCCGGACGCGGCTGGCTGGATGCGATGAGCGATGCCGAACGCGGCGATTTTCTCAATTTCGAAGGTAACGCCCAGGGTTTTCGCGTGCTCACCCAGCTGGAGTACCACCAGTTCGACGGCGGCACACGGCTGACCTACGCCACCCTCGGCACCTACCTCAAGTACCCCTGGACGGCCCGCCACGCGGACGCACAGGGCTACAAGAAACACAAGTTCGGCTGCTACCAGAGCGAGCTGCCACTGCTCGAACAGATCGCCGCCAAGCTCGAACTGCCGCAACTGGAAACGCAGCGCTGGGCGCGTCACCCGCTGGTCTATCTGATGGAAGCGGCGGACGACATCTGCTACGGCCTGATCGACCTGGAAGACGGCGTGGAAATGGAGCTGCTCGACTACACCGAAGTCGAGGCGCTGCTGCTCGATCTGGTAGGCGATGACCTGCCGGAGACCTATCGCCAGCTCGGCCCCAAGGACTCGCGCCGGCGCAAACTGGCGATCCTGCGCGGCAAGGCCATCGAACACCTGACCAACGCGGCTGCCAGTGCCTTCGTCGAACAGCAGCAGGCCCTGCTGGACGGCGGCCTGCAGGGCGATCTGGTCGAACACATGCATGGCGCCGCCAAGCACTGTGTGCAGAGCGCAAAGTCACTGGCGCGCGAGAAGATCTTCCACGACAAGCGCAAGACGTTGCATGAGATCGGCGCCTATACCACGCTGGAAATCCTCCTCAACGCCTTCTGCGGTGCGGCACTGGAGCTGCACAGTGGGCGTGCGCTGTCGTTCAAGCACCGGCGTATTCTCGATCTGCTCAGCTACTACGCGCCTGAACCGGGTTGGCCCCTGTATCGCTCGTTCATGCGGGTGATCGACTTCATCGCTGGCATGACGGACAGCTACGCTACGGAAATGGCGAGGGAAATGACGGGCCGTTCGAGCCCGCTCTGACGAAAAGAGCGCATGAAGAACCTGATTCGCAACAGTTTCACCTGGCATGCCGGCCCGCCGGCCTGGGGGCCGGCCGTGGTCGCTGGGCTGGGCTGCGCTTTGCCGCTGGTGCTCGGCCTGTTCACCGCTCACAGTGGTTTTCTCTGGGCATCGGCCGGTGCCTTTCAGGCCGCACAGGCGAACCCGCTGCACCGCTTCGGCATGCTGCGCATGCTGCTGCTCACCGGCCTCGGTGCCTGCAGCGCCGGCCTGGGTTTCTGGGCCGCCAGCCACCCGCTGATCAGCCTGGGCATTTTCGCTGCTTTCGGCCTGCTGCTGGCCTGGCTGCAACGCTTCGGCAGCGAAGCCGGCAAGCTGGGTATCGGTCTGTGCATCTGCCTGTGCCTCGGCCAGGGACAATTCGGCATCGGCAACCTGCACAACCCTTATGCGGTGGCCATGCTGTTCATACTCGGCGGGCTCTGGGTGATGCTGCTGGCCTTCGGCCTGCGCGGCCTGCACGGCCTGCGCATGTGGCCGTACATGCCGCGCTTCCTGGCCATTCTCAAGGTACTCAAGCGCCACGCGCAGCGCCTGCCTCGCCAGCAATGGCGTCTGCATGCGCTGGCCTGCATGCTGGCGTTTGCCGCGTCAGGGCTGATCGTCAATCTGGCCGGCCTGTCGCGCGGTTACTGGCTGACGCTGACCGTCATCACCACGCTACAGCTGGAATTCCAGGGCAGCCTGGTGCGAGCGCTGCAGGCGAGCCTGGCCAGCCTCGCTGCCGCCGGCCTGCTAATCGTCTTCGGTCACAGCCTGCAAAGCCCCCCGACGATGGTCATGACCTTGCTGGTGCTGGTGATTCTCAGCCGCGCGCTGCAGGCCAATCACTACGGCTTGTTCGTGCTGCAGACCAGCCTGTGCTTTGTGCTCCTGGCCGAGAGCCTTGCTCAGGACTGGCACCTGGCGGAGGTGCGCCTGCTCAACGCGCTGATCGGCGTGGCCTTGAGCCTGACCGTGGCGCTTCTGGTCCATGGCCTGCGCCTGCAACTGAACAAACCGAGCAAAGCCGCGGACAATTCTCGGCAGCCTTTATAACGTTTCGGCAGATTCGCCCACTCTTCACTATGCTGTGGAAGCCTGCAGCGCCCGCAAGGAGTGAAGTGCGATGCTCAATACCGCCGTTCCCGGAGAACGCCGTTTCCCCCTGCACGTTCATATCAGTGTCCTGTTCACGCTTCTGCTGCTGTTCACCGGTGTCGTGCTGGGGTTGTTCAATTACCAGCAGACCAGCCGGCTGATCTTCTCCAGCAGTTCGACACTCTTCGAGCGCATCCAGCACGACGTACAGAGAGATCTGGACAATACCTACCGCCCCATACGCCACCTGCTCAGCCTGCTGGCGCTGCACCCGGCCACAGAGGCCGACACGCTCGATGAACGCCTGGAAATGCTGCCGCTGTTCGTTCAGGCCCTGCGCGACAACCCCAAACTGGCCTCGATCTATCTTGGCTATGAGGATGGCGACTTCTTCATGGTCAGACCGCTGCGCAGCGACATGCTCAAGCAGCGTTTCGACGCGCCGAACAAAGCGGCTTATCAGGTCTGGGCCATCGACCGCAGCAGCGCCGGGACCGACAGCGATTACCTGTTCTATGACGGCTCACTGAACCAGCTCAGCCGCCGGCAGAAACTCAGCGAACCTTACGATCCCAGGCAGCGCGACTGGTTCAAGCGCGCGCGCGGCGATGGCGGACAGATCACCACCGCGCCCTATCTGTTCTTCTCCACCCAGGAAATCGGCACCACATTGGCCAGGCGCAGCGGCCTGACCACCGTGATTGGCGCCGACCTGACGCTCGACGATCTCTCGGCCACCTTGGCCAGCCACCGCGTCACCCCCAACAGCCAGGTGGTACTCGCCGACAACGATGGCAATGCCGTGGCCTACCCCGAGAGCAGCCGCCTGCTCAAGGAGGTCGATGGCAAGGTATCGCTGGTCAAGGTCAGTGAACTCAATCCGGCTCTGGGTGAACTGCTGTCCGGCCAACTGAACGAACGAGACGAGGGCATCGTCGAACTGGCCAAGCAGCGTTGGGCCATGGCTCACCGGCACATTCAGGAGGGCGGCCCACAGGGGTTGCATCTGGCCCTGCTGGTGCCCGAGCAAGAGCTGCTGGCAGAGGCTTATCGCATCCGCTGGCAGGGCGCGCTGATCACTCTCACCACCCTGCTGCTGTGCCTGCCGCTGGGCTGGCTGACTTCACGTCTGGTGGTCAAACCGCTGCGCAGCCTGGTGCAGGAGGCGCAGGCCATCCGCCGTTTCGACTTCGCCCATCCGGCCAGCGGTCGCTCGCCGATTCTCGAGGTCGACCAGCTAGCGGTGTCGATGAGCAGCATGAAGGACACCCTGTCGAGCTTTCTCGACATCGCTGCCAGCCTCTCGGCGGAAACCCAATTCGACGCGCTGATCAAGCGCGTGATGGACGCCACCGTCTCCATCAGCGCGGCCCAGGGCGGCCTGCTTTATCTGCTGGACAATGACAGCGGCCGCCTGGAGCCACAGGGGTTGGTGATCGACGGCCAGAGCCGCAGCCTCGCCGATCTGGGCATCCACGGACTGGCCCATGATGACCCAACCTTACCCAGCTGGCTGCAGCGTCCGGCCAGCGGCGGCGACAGTGTCGCCACCTCCATCGGCTTCGATCAGGCGGGTAAATTTCAAGGGCTGCTGTCGGCCATGGACAGTCCGCGCCTGCACTTGATCGCTGCCGGCCTGCATAACCGTCAGGGCGACACCGTTGGCGTGCTAGTACTGTTGCAACGCGATACCGGCGAGGATAACGAAAGCATGCTCAGCCCGGATCGCGTCGCCTTCGTCGACGCCGTCTCAGGCAGTGCAGCCCTGTGCATCGAGAGCCAACGCCTGCTGGCCAGGCAGAAGCAGTTGCTCGATGCCTTCATCCAGCTGATCGCCGGCGCCATCGACGCCAAGAGTCCCTATACCGGCGGCCACTGTCAGCGCGTACCGGAAATCACCCTGATGCTGGCCCGTGCTGCAGCCGAGAGCGACGCCCCCGAGTTTCGTGACTACAACCCCAGCGACGAGGAGTGGGAGGCGCTGCATATCGCCGCCTGGCTGCACGATTGCGGCAAGGTCACCACACCCGAGTACGTGGTGGACAAGGCGACCAAGCTGGAAACCCTGTACGACCGCATCCACGAAATACGCATGCGCTTCGAGGTACTCAAGCGCGATGCCTGGGTCGCCTATTGGCGTGGTCGTGCCGAAGGTGGTGAGGAAAGCGCACTGGCGGCTCTGCGCGACCAGCTGCTGAGCGATCTGGACGACGAATTCGCCTTCATCGCGCGCATCAATCTGGGTGGCGAGGCCATGGCCGATGACGACCAGGCTCGCCTCAAGCAGATCGCCGAACGACGCTGGCTACGCACACTGGACAATCGCCTGGGCGTTTCCTGGGAGGAAGCCAAGCGCCTGGAACACTCGGCCCCCAGCAGCCTGCCGGTGGAGGAGCCGCTGCTCGCTGACCGCCTCGACCATCTGATCGAGCGCGCCGACCAGGAGGTGATCGCGCCAGACAATCGCTGGGGCTTCAAGCTGGAAGTGCCGCAGTACAAATTCAACCGTGGCGAACTGCACAACCTGAGCATCGCCCGCGGCACGCTGACGGCCGAAGAGCGCTACATCATCAACCACCACATCGTGCAGACCATCCTGATGCTCGACCGCCTGCCCTTCCCCAAGCATCTGCAGAATGTCACCGAGATCGCCGGTGGGCACCACGAGAAGATGGACGGCACGGGCTATCCCAAACGCCTGACGCGCGAACAGATGAGCCTGCCGGCACGCATGATGGCGATCGCCGATATCTTCGAAGCCCTGACGGCAGTGGATCGCCCCTACAAGAAGGGCAAGACGCTGTCGGAGGCACTGAACATCATGGTCGGCATGTGCAAGGGTGCGCACATCGACCCGCAGCTGTTCGCTCTGTTCATTCGCGCAGGCATCTACCGGCGCTACGCCGAGCGTTTCATGCAGGCCGAACAGATCGATAAGGTAGACGAACAAGCGCTGCTGGAAAAAGCTGGAGCTCTGTAGGGGCGCTCCGCGCACCGAGCTTCGATATCAGGTCAAACGCTGGGTGCGCGCGGCGCACCCTACCTGATGACTGGCGCCAGAGAACCCGGCGCCGAGTAGCGATCAAGCCTGGTTGATCGGGTTTTCCGGGTACCAGACGTCCTGCAACGGGCTGAGTTCGAACTTCTCCAGTTCGTCGCGGCCTTTCAGCCAGGCCTCGACGGCAGCACGCTGCTCCTCGTTGACCGAGCCACGCTTGGCCAGGCAGACCAGACCGAAGTCTTCGCCACCTACGTAATCCAGACCATTGCCGGCGATGGCCTGATCGAGGAACTGATCGACGAAATCGTCGAGGGTCTGGTCGCTCAAGTCGGCCTTGAAGTTCAGGGTCAGCTCGAAGCCCAGCTCCTGGAATTCATCGACACAGAGCTTCTTGCGCAGACGGCGGGAACGGTTGGTCGCCATGAAACAATCCTCAAAGGTAATAACGCGCGGCACTCTAGCAGTTTCGCCGCCAGAGCGCCCGTTTTGTATCGTCCTGCCGGCCCTTCGAACATGTTGAACGCCAGCTGTTTGCAGTGACTGTTTTTAACCCGGCGGGGCCGACTGCGAGCAGAATCTTGCGGCATAATGCCGGCAACTTTTCCCCGAGTCGGACTGTCGTTTGTCTGTCTCCCACGTCACTCCCGCCTGACTGCGGAAGGTTCCTGTCGATGATTCAGCGGTTTCGCCAACTGGCGCTGAGCGCCCTGCTTCTCCCCCTCGCCCTGTCCTGCCACGCTGCCAGCGCCGCACTCCCTGCCAAGGTCGAGCAGGCGCTGAAGGCCAACAAGATTTCCAACAACTCGCTGTCGGTAATGACCGTGCCTCTGGGCGGGCAGGCTGGCGGCCTGCAGTTCAATGCCGATATCTCGGTCAACCCGGCCTCCACCATGAAGCTGGTGACCACCTACGCCGCCCTGGAATTGCTGGGGCCCAACCATCAATGGAAGACCGAGTTCTATGCCGATGGCCCGCTGAAGGATGGTGTGCTGCATGGCAACCTCTACCTCAAGGGTGGCGGCGACCCGAAACTGAACATGGAGAAACTCTGGCTGCTGCTGCGCGATCTGCGCATCAACGGCGTGCGCCAGGTTCAAGGCGATCTGGTGCTCGATCGCAGCTTCTTCGTTGCCCCGCAGTTACCGGCGTTCAATGATGACGGTGGCGATGCCAACAAACCCTTCCTGGTCAAACCCGACTCCCTGCTGGTCAACCTCAAGGCGCAGCGTTTCATCACCCGCGCCGAAGGCGGCAAGGCGCATATCGCCATGGACCCACCAATCGCCACTGTCCGTATCGACAATCAGGTTCGCGTGCTCAAGGCTGCAACCTGTCCGGCCTGGCCCGATATCCGCTACAACGCGGTGGAGCAGTACGACGGCACGACCCTGATCGTCAGCGGCCAACTGGCTGAAGGCTGCAGTGCGCAGACCTACCTGTCGCTGCTCGACCATCCCAGCTACGCCGCCGGCGCGGTACGCGGTATCTGGCAGGAGCTGGGCGGCAAGATTCTTGGCAAGGACCGTCTGGGCCCTGTTCCGGAAAAAGCCCGCATGCTGGTGCGCGCCTTCTCCCCGGATGTGGTGGAGATCGTCCGCGACATCAACAAGTACAGCAACAACACCATGGCTCGGCAGCTGTTTCTCAGCATCGGCGCACAGTTCCGTACGGAAGCCGACAAGGATGACGCCATGGCCGCGCAGCGTGTCATTCGCAGCTGGCTGGCGCGCAAGGGCATCACGGCGCCGCATCTGGTGATGGAGAATGGCTCCGGCCTGTCGCGCGCCGAACGCATCAGCGCACGGGAAATGGCGCTGATCCTCCAGGCGGCCTGGCGCAGCCCTTACGCTGCCGAGTTCCGCAGCTCGATGCCACTGGTGGCAATGGACGGCACCATGCGCCGGCGCCTGCAGCGCACGCCGCTGGTGGGTGAGGCACACATCAAGACCGGCACCCTGAACAATGTGCGCGCCATTGCCGGCTACAGCCGCGACAGCAACGGCCAGGACTGGGCCGTGGTGGCCATCCTCAACGACCCGAAACCCTGGGGCGCCACCTCGATCCTCGATCAGGTGCTGCTGGAAACCTACAAGCAGCCCAAACGCTGACCACGCTGTAGCCCGGATGCAATCCGGGGCTTAGGTTCAAAAGAGCCCCCGGATTACATCCGGGCTACGCTATCAGCGTGCAGTGAAACGCCAGGCGCGGTGGATCTTCGGGTTGCGGACGAAGTCCGGGTCCAGCGTCTGCGCGCTGATCTCTTCGACCTGATAGCGCGCCACCAGGCTTTCATCGAGCTGGAACTTGCGGAAGTTGTTGGAGAAATACAACACACCGCCACGGGCCAGACGCGCCATGGCCAGATCGAGCAGTTCGACGTGGTCACGCTGCACATCGAACACGCCTTCCATGCGCTTGGAATTGGAGAAGGTCGGCGGGTCGATGAAGATCAGCTCGTACTCACCGCGATCCTCTGCCAACCAGGTCATCACATCGCCCTGCTCCAGACGGTGCTTGTCGGAAAAACCGTTGAGCGCGAGATTACGCCGCGCCCAGTCCAGGTAAGTTTTCGACAGATCCACGCTGGTGGTGCTGCGCGCGCCACCCTTGGCCGCATGCACGGTAGCCGTCGCGGTGTAACAGAACAGGTTGAGGAAGCGCTTGCCAGCGGCCTCGCGCTGCAGACGCAGGCGCAACGGACGGTGATCGAGGAACAGCCCGGTGTCCAGATAGTCGGTGAGGTTGACCAGCAGTTTGACCCCGCCTTCATTCACCTCCATGAACTCGCCCTGTGCGGCCTGACGCTGATACTGCTTGGTACCCGCCTGACGCTCACGACGCTTGATCACCACGCGGCTCTGCGCCACGCCCAGCGCCTGCGGGATCGCGGCCAAGGCATCGAGCAGGCGCGCCTGAGCCTTGTCCGGATCGATTGAGCGCGGCGCGGCATATTCCTGAACATGTACGTAGTCGCGGTACAGATCGACTGCCACGGCATACTCGGGCATGTCGGCATCGTACAGCCGATAGCACTCGACGCCTTCGCGGCGTGCCCACTTGCCCAACTGCTTGAGGTTCTTCTGCAGGCGGTTGGCGAACATCTGCCCGCCTTCGGACAAACGTGCCTGTTGCGGCGCATCCTGCGCTGGCTCTTGATCGTCCTCGCGCGCACGCCGCTCACCGGTAACGAACTGCTCGGTCTGCACCCTGATCAACAGCAGTTTGCAGGGCAGTGCGCCGTTCCAGAAGGCGTATTGCTTGTGGCTGCGCAGGCCCATGCGCTTGCCCAGTTCCGGCGCGCCGGTGAATACCGCTGCCTCCCAGCCCAGGCAGGTCTGACGCAGACGCTCACCGAGGTTCTGGTAGAGGTACAACAGGCTGGCTTCGTCGCCCAGGCGTTCGCCGTATGGCGGGTTGCTGATCACCAGGCCCTTCTGATTCTGGTCCGGGCGCGGCTCGAAACTGCCCAGCTCGCCCTGATAGATCTTCACCCAGTCGGACAGGCCGGCGCGCTCGACGTTATTGCGCCCAGGCTGGATCAGGCGCGGGTCGGCTTCATAACCACGAATCCACAGCGGCGGCTTGGCCAACCCCACCGCGGCACGCTGCTCGGCCTCGGCATGCAGCTTCTTCCAGATTGCCGGCACATGGCCCAGCCAATTGGAGAAGCCCCAACGCTCACGCTTGAGGTTGGGGGCGATATCGGCAGCCATCAGCGCTGCCTCCACCAGGAAAGTACCCACACCGCACATCGGGTCGGCCAATGCACCGCCCTCGGCAGCAATGCGCGGCCAACCGGCACGGATCAGCACTGCCGCCGCCAGGTTCTCTTTCAGCGGCGCCGCTCCCTGCTGCAGGCGGTAACCACGCTGGTGCAGGCTGTGGCCGGAGAGGTCCAAAGAAAGCACCGCCTCACCGCGATCCAGACGCAGATGCACGCGCAGGTCCGGGTTGAGCTTGTCGATGCTGGGACGCTCGCCGCCGGCCGTACGCAACCGGTCGACAATCGCATCCTTGACCTTGAGTGCACCGAAGTGGGTGTTGTCGATGCCCGAACCGTTGCCGCTGAATTCCACTGCCAGGCTGCCGGACGGCTCCAGATGGTCGCGCCAGTCCACTGCCTGCACGCCGTCATAAAGCTCGTCGGCGTTGTTCATGGCAAAGCGCGACAGCACCAGCAGCACGCGGTTGGCCAGGCGCGACCACAGGCACAGTCGATAGGCCACCTCGATTTCGGCATGACCGCGAACCGCGGCCGTTTGCTCGCGCGCATCTTCCAGCCCAAGCCCCCGGGCCTCTTCCAGCAACAGGCCCTCGAGCCCCTTGGGGCAGGTCAGCACGATTTCGTAACGATCAGACATGGATGTTCCACTGCCTATGGCAATCAGGGAGGTGCAGCGGCGCACCTCGACTCAAAATAAGTGACAAAAGGTCACAACGCGACCCTTCGTCGGAATAAGCAAGCACTCTCATTTGCACTAGCAAAATGACGGTATCGGCTCGCATAGCCAGATACGACGGCGTCTGGCTGAAAGGTGCTGGACGTATCTCCAGCGTCCTTATGGCCTCACCTGCATTTAGGTTACGCCCTTATGACAAATCGATCATTCACAGGCCCCAGTGCATTCGTTAGAACACTACTTAAGGCTTTCGCCGCAACGGCGCAGGCACAGAAAGTTCGCCACGCCGGCAGCGGACTTTCGTAGGCAGAAGATTTCTGCCCGGCCTTGCCACAAGGCCAACGGGACATAACAGTCAACAGTGAGGGCAACACCCTATGAGAAGACTTAAGCGTGATCCGTTAGAAAGAGCTTTTTTGCGCGGCTATCAGTACGGCATCAATGGTAAATCCCGCGAACTTTGCCCCTTTACCCTACCTTCGGTTCGTCAGGCCTGGCTCAATGGCTGGCGTGAGGGCCGTGGCGATAACTGGGATGGGCTGACCGGCACGGCCGGTATTCATCGACTCAACGAACTTCACGCTGTCGGCTGATCAGGATCACACCCGACTTCACCATGCCGACCCCCTCCGGGCGGCGGGCGCAAGCCCAGGGGCTCCTTCGGGAGCCCTATTTATTTATGCGGCTTATTTACGCAGCGCGGCAATCGCATCCACCGCCTCGCGAATCAGCGCCGGCCCCTTGTAGATGAAACCCGAATAGATCTGGACCAGGCTCGCACCCGCGGCGATCTTCTCGGCCGCATGCTTGCCCTCGGTAATACCGCCCACCGCAATGATCGGCAGACGACCCGACAGTTCACCCGCCAGCACCTTGACGATATGCGTACTCTTGTCGCGTACCGGAGCGCCCGACAAGCCGCCGGCCTCATCCCCATGGGCCAGACCTTCGACACCTTCACGGCTGAGCGTGGTATTGGTGGCGATCACCGCATCCATATCGGCGCCCAGCAGCGCTGATGCCACCAGCGCGGTTTCTTCGTCACTCATGTCCGGGGCGATCTTGATCGCCAATGGCACGCGCTTACCGTGCTCCTGAGCCAGATCCTCCTGACGACGACGCAGCGCCTCGAGCAACTCCTTCAGCGAATCGCCGAACTGCAGACTGCGCAGCCCCGGTGTATTGGGTGAGCTGACGTTGACCGTGACGTAGCTGGCGTGGGCGTATACCTTGTCCAGGCAGGCCAAGTAATCGTCTACCGCCCGCTCGACTGGCGTATCGAAGTTCTTGCCGATATTGATACCCAGCACACCCTTGAACTTCGCTGCCTTGACCCGCTCGAGCAGGTGATCGACACCATGGTTGTTGAAACCCATGCGGTTGATCACCGCCTCGGCCTCCGGCAGACGAAACAGGCGCGGTTTGGGGTTGCCCGGCTGCGGACGCGGGGTAACGGTGCCGATCTCGACGAAACCGAAGCCGAGCTGGGCGAAGCCATCGATGGCATCGCCGTTCTTGTCCAGCCCTGCCGCCAGACCGACCGGATTGGCGAACTGCAAACCCATCACGTTTACTGGCAGGCTGGTCGGCGCCTTGGTCAGCAAGCCATTGAGCCCCAGCCGGCCACCTGCACCGATCAGATCGATGGACAGCTCATGAGAGGTTTCCGGGGACAGTTTGAACAGCAGCTCGCGGGCCAGGGAGTACATGATCAGGCTCAGCTCGACAGGTAGAGGGTTGGCAGCCGGCGATTATAGCCGCGCAGGCGTCGTCGGCGCGAGGCAAGCGCGCCAGATCAGTCCAAAGGGCGTAAACTCAGCAGCTCGCCGGAGTTACTGAATTCCAGTACGAAGGAACCAAAGATACCGGCGTGAGTCAGATACGGCCGCAGATGGTGGGCCGGCAAACTGACGCGGCGCCCATCCCGGCTTTGCGCCATAATCCGGTTGGCCTGGCCACGATAGATGGCCTGCAATCGTTCGGCCGATAACGCAATATCCAGCACCAAGCTGGGCATGGAGGCACCCTCGCAAATGAATGCGGCTATTTTGCCACAGACCCGCAACGCGACAGGCACTCCCGCGCCGCGCTACGCTATATGGGCAATAGCCATCCGCGTCTGCCACACTGCAGCAGACGCTTCAGGAGCGATCTGCCGGCCATGAGCCTGTCCGAATCCTCAACTCTCAGCAGCCGCCTGGCAGCCCTGGCCCAGCGCATGGGTCTGCTCGGCCGTAGCTCACGACAGATATTCGCCAGAGCCAGCGCCCTGCGCCTGCCATTCAAACCGTTGCCTACAGCGGTCGAAAGTATTGGTTGGCATGACGGCCCGCAATTGCAGCTTCTGCTCAACCTGCCTCGCGGTGCGCTCTCCGGCCCGGTACAGGAAGACAAAGCACAGGCCCATTGCGCACTGACTCAAGTAGTGGAAGCGCAAATGCAGCAACTGCAGTCTTTCGATCTGCGCCTGATCGACGGCTTCGCCTACCCTTGCCCTGCGCCAGGCTACGTGAGCTTCGAAGACTACGCAGCAAGCGAACATTGCAAGCAGGTGCGCATCATCAGCTACAAGGATTTCGTCAAAACCATCGGCCTGGCGTTGCCGCGTTTTCTCGCTGGCGAACCGATCGAGCTGCGTCAGGCCAACTGGCGCGGCTCGCGCACCTTCTGGTCAGGGGATGTGCAAGGCGAAGCCTTCGCTGGAGCAATCGCCTATGCGCGCAGACGCGAACTGGAAGTGCTACTGCCAGCCAATCTGGCTCGCTATCGCTTGAATGAAGCGGGCCTGGACAACCTGCAAAAGCGCTATCACGTACTGGCCATGCCAGAAGCGGCTTGGAGCGACCCCAGCTTCATGGGGCTGCTACTGGACAACGGCATACCCTATGCACGCCTGTCACTACTGAAGAAAGCCGGCACCCCAGAGTTCCTCCTCCTGCCCAAAGAGCATCAGGAAGCCACTGCGCTTGGCGAGGGACTGCGCCTGGCCGGCGCACCAGACGTGCCGAGCCATCTACGTCAGCTGGCCGTCCAGCCAGTCTGAGCAGACTGACGAGCTATTCGTCGCAACCGCGCAACAGACGCCCAATCATATCCAGCGAATAGCCACGGTAGGCCAGGAACCGGCCTTGTTGAGCACGCTCACGAGCATCACCCGGAAGCCGACCGGCAAACTTGCGCTGCCAGGTTTCACGCAACTGCTCGAACCAGTCGATACCGCTTTCACGCAGAGCCTGATCAATATCACCACGCGCGAGCCCACGCTGGCCGAGTTCCTCGCGAATACGCAGCGGACCGTAACCAGCACGCGCACGATAAGCGACGAAGCTTTCCAGATAGCGGGCCTCGGATAGCAAGCCCTCCTCTGACAGCCGCTGCAAGGCCACGTCGATCATGTCTTCGGGGGCGCCACGCTTGCGCAACTTGCGCGTAAGCTCGACACGCCCATGCTCACGTCGCGCCAGCAGATCCATGGCCGCCCGCCTGACGGCGAGCGGGTTATCCAGTACGACGGTCATGCTCTAATAGCTTAGAAGTCTACTTCAGCATCAGCCAGATCGGCAGCCGGAGCCTTTGCCGGAGCGCTGCTGACCAGCAACTTCTCGCGAATCAGACCTTCGATTTCGCGCGCCACTTCCTGGTTGTCTTCCAGGTACTTGGCTGCATTGGCCTTGCCTTGACCGATCTTGTTGCCCTTGTAGCTGTACCAGGCACCCGACTTCTCGACCAGGCCCTGCTGCACGCCGAGATCGATGATCTCGCCATTACGGTAGATGCCCTTGCCATACAGAATCTGGAACTCGGCCTGGCGGAACGGTGGCGCGACCTTGTTCTTGACGATCTTCACTCGGGTTTCGCTACCCACGACCTCTTCGCCTTCCTTCACCGCGCCGGTACGACGGATGTCCAGGCGAACCGAGGCATAGAACTTCAGCGCGTTACCACCGGTGGTGGTTTCCGGGCTACCGAACATCACACCGATCTTCATACGAATCTGGTTGATGAAGATCACCAGGCAGTTGGCGTTCTTGATGTTACCGGTGATCTTGCGCAGCGCCTGGCTCATCAGGCGCGCCTGCAGACCGACGTGCATGTCACCCATTTCGCCTTCGATTTCCGCCTTGGGCACCAGAGCCGCCACGGAGTCGACGATGATCACGTCAATGGCATTGGAGCGCACCAGCATGTCGGTGATTTCCAGCGCTTGCTCACCGGTGTCCGGTTGCGATACCAGCAGGTCATCGACGTTGACGCCGAGCTTGCCGGCATAATCCGGATCCAGTGCGTGCTCGGCATCGACGAAGGCACAGGTGGCGCCAAGCTTCTGCGCTTCGGCGATCACCGATAGGGTCAGCGTGGTCTTACCGGAGGATTCCGGGCCGTAGATCTCGACGATACGGCCTTTTGGCAAACCGCCGATGCCCAGCGCAATATCCAGCCCCAGCGAACCGGTGGAGATGGCCGGAATGGCCTGACGCTCATGGTCGCCCATGCGCATGACCGCACCCTTGCCGAACTGCTTCTCGATCTGACCCAGGGCAGCCGCCAAAGCGCGCTTCTTGTTCTCGTCCATTACCATCCTCACGTATTAACAAGGGCCTCGAGGGCCGCCAACAACTGTATAAGTAGCCAGTATTATTCCACAGGGCAAGTCGCCCGCCTACCCCACAAGCGGATTTTCCTCCGCCAACAGGCGCAGAAGCCCCGCCAGAGCGGCCTCGACCGTTTGTCGGCGCACCTCATCGCGGTTACCAGCGAACTGCTTGCGCATACTGAAAAGACGCTCGCCATCGCCCCAGGCCAACCAGACGGTACCGACCGGTTTCTCCACGGAGCCACCGTCCGGCCCTGCCACCCCACTGACAGCCACTGCATAGCGCGCCCCGCTATTGGCCTGAGCGCCACGCACCATCGCCTCGACCACCTCTCGGCTAACGGCGCCCACACTGGTGAAAAAGTCGGCACATACAGCCAACTGCTTGGTTTTCTGGACGTTGGAGTACGTCACATAGCCAGCCTCGAACCAGGCCGAGCTGCCGGGGATACGAGTGATCGCCTCGGCGATACCGCCGCCTGTACAAGACTCTGCAGTGGTGACCTGGGCAGCTTGCGCCTGCAATGCTGCACCCAGTTGTTCGGCCAGTTGGCTGATTCTGTCCATATCCACTCCTCACTCATCGAACGGCAAACCCTACACAGCTTGCCTGCCAGTGGAAACGGCAAAGTTCGTCTACTGTTATCACGGGCTAGGGTGCAATAGGAGGCACTGCGATGTGGCTTTCACGGAACAAGGAACACAAGGACGCGCAGGATCAGGGAGCGGCAGAGCTACAGGCCATTCGCCAATCGATGGCGATGATCGAGTTCACCCCGGACGGCATCATCCTCGACGCCAACCCAGCCTTCCTCGGCATGGTGAATTACCGCCTGGAAGAGATCGTCGGCAAGCACCATCGTCTGTTCTGCTCCCGCAACCTGAGCGAGAGCCTCGCCTATCAACAGTTCTGGCAGCGCCTGCGCCAAGGCGAGCACTTCAGCGATCGCTTTCCAAGGCTGACGCAAGACGGCAAGGAGGTCTGGCTGGAAGCGACCTACATGCCAATCCGGGATGATCATGGCTCGGTGACCAAGGTAATGAAGATCGCCACCGACATCACCCGCCAGGTAGCGGCCGAACATATGCACGAGAGCTACATCAAGGCCATCGACCGCTCCATGGCGGTGATCGAGTTCAACCTCGAGGGTGAGGTAGTGAGTGCCAACCAGAACTTCCTCGATCTGATGGGCTATCGCCGCGACGATGTGATCGGCCAGCATCACCGGCTCTTCTGCCTGGCCGAGGACAGCCGCAGCGATGACTACCGTCAGTTCTGGGCTCGCTTGAACAAAGGCGAGTTCATGTCCGATCGTTTTCGCCGCGTGACCAAACAAGGCCAGCAGGTCTGGCTGCGTGCCACCTACAACCCCCTTTACGACGCCAACGGCCGCGTCTATGGCGTAGTGAAATTCGCCAGCGACATCACCGCCCAGGTCGAGCGCCGCGACTCGGAGGCTGCCGCTGCCCAGCTGGCTCATGACATCGCCAAGGAGACCGATGTTTCCGCCGATCACGGCACGCGCACAGTGGCCCAGACCGTTGCGGTGGTCGCCGATATTGCCAGTGAACTGGCTCATGTGGCCGAACAGATAGAAGGCCTTAACAAACAATCCGAGCAGATCACCAGCATCGTTCAGGTAATTCGCAGTATTGCCGACCAGACCAATCTGCTGGCACTCAACGCAGCCATCGAAGCGGCGCGTGCCGGTGAACAGGGTCGCGGCTTCGCCGTAGTGGCCGATGAAGTGCGTCAACTGGCCTCGCGAACCAGCCAGGCCACCCAGGAGATCAATGGCGTCGTTCAGCAGAACCAGAATCTTACGCGCAACGCAGTGGCCAGCATGGCAACCACGCGAGAGCGTGCACGTACCGGCGTAGACCTGGCCAACCAGGCTGGTGAAGTGATCCGCGAGATACGCAGCGAATCGCAGCGCGTGGTCGAGGCGGTGGCTCAGTTCTCGGTGACCTTCACCGACTGAAGAGTAATTGCGTCAGATTCGCAGCCCACGCGAGGGACGAAGTATGGGAAAATTCCCGGCTTCGTCACACCCACCGCACGTAAGGCCCGGCATGACCGATCTCTCCGCTCACACCCCGATGATGCAGCAGTACTGGAAGCTGAAGAACCAGCACCCGGATCAGTTGATGTTCTATCGCATGGGTGACTTCTACGAGATTTTCTACGAAGACGCGAAGAAAGCAGCCAAGCTGCTCGACATCACCCTGACCGCACGCGGCCAGTCGGCCGGCCAATCGATCCCCATGTGCGGCATTCCTTTCCATTCGCTCGAGGGCTACCTGGCCAAGCTGGTCAAGCTCGGCGAATCGGTGGTGATCTGCGAACAGATCGGCGACCCGGCCACCAGCAAGGGGCCGGTGGAGCGTCAGGTGGTGCGTATCATCACCCCCGGCACCATCAGCGACGAAGCCCTGCTCGATGAGCACCGCGACAACCTGCTTGCTGCAGTCCTCGGTGATGAGCGCCTGTTTGGTCTGGCCGTGCTGGACATCACCAGCGGCCGCTTCAGCGTGCAGGAGATCAAGGGCTGGGAAAATCTGCTGGCCGAACTGGAGCGCCTCAGCCCCGCCGAACTGCTGATCCCGGACGACTGGCCGCAGGGCCTGCCCGCCGAGAAGCGCAAGGGCTCGCGCCGCCGCGCCCCCTGGGATTTCGACCGCGACAGCGCCTTCAAGAGCCTGTGCCAGCAATTCAGCACCCAGGATCTGAAAGGCTTCGGCTGCGAGAACCTGACCCTGGCCATCGGCGCCGCCGGCTGCCTGCTCAGCTATGCCAAGGAAACCCAGCGCACCGCCCTGCCCCACCTGCGCAGCCTGCGTCACGAGCGCCTGGACGACACGGTGATCCTCGATGGTGCCAGCCGCCGCAACCTGGAGCTGGACATCAACCTCGCCGGCGGCCGCGACAACACCCTGCAATCGGTGATGGATCGCTGCCAGACCGCCATGGCCAGCCGCCTGCTGGGCCGTTGGCTGAACCGTCCGTTGCGTGACCGCGCGGTGCTGGAGGCACGCCAGGACGCCATCGCCCGCCTGCTCGATGGCTATCGCTTCGAAACGCTGCAGCCGCAGCTCAAGGAAATCGGCGACCTGGAGCGCATCCTCGCCCGTATCGGCCTGCGCAACGCCCGCCCACGCGACCTTGCCCGCCTGCGCGACGCCCTGGCGGCACTGCCCGAGCTGCAGCTGGCGATGACCTCGCTGGATACCCCGCACCTGCAACAGCTGGCCAGCAGCATCTCCACCTACCCGGAGCTGGCCGACCTGCTGGCCCGCGCCATCATCGACAACCCGCCGGCGGTGATCCGTGACGGCGGCGTGCTGAAGACCGGCTATGACGCCGAGCTGGACGAACTGCAGGCCATGAGCGAGAACGCCGGACAGTTCCTCATGGATCTGGAAGCACGGGAGAAGGAGCGCACCGGCCTAGCCAACCTCAAGGTCGGCTACAACCGCGTGCACGGCTACTTCATCGAACTGCCGACCAAGCAGGCCGAGTCGGCGCCGGCTGACTACATCCGCCGGCAGACACTCAAAGGTGCCGAGCGCTTCATCACCCCCGAACTGAAAGAGTTCGAGGACAAAGCGCTGTCGGCCAAGAGCCGCGCCCTGGCCCGCGAAAAGATGCTCTACGACGAGTTGCTCGAGCGCCTGATCGGCCATCTGGCGCCGCTGCAGGACAGTGCCGCAGCCCTCGCCGAACTGGACGTGCTGAGCAACCTGGCAGAGCGCGCGCTGAATCTCGACCTGAACCGCCCACGCTTCGTCGACGAACCGTGCATGCGCATCGACCAGGGCCGTCACCCGGTGGTCGAGCAGGTGCTAACCACGCCCTTCGTGGCCAACGACCTGGATCTCGACGACAACCGGCGCATGCTGGTCATCACCGGGCCGAACATGGGTGGTAAATCCACCTACATGCGCCAGACCGCACTGATCGTGCTGCTGGCCCATATCGGCAGCTTCGTGCCGGCGGCGGCCTGCGAACTGTCGCTGGTCGACCGCATCTTCACCCGTATCGGCTCCAGCGATGACCTGGCCGGCGGCCGCTCCACCTTCATGGTGGAGATGAGCGAAACAGCCAATATTCTGCACAACGCCAGCGAGCGTAGCCTGGTACTGATGGACGAGGTCGGACGTGGCACCAGCACCTTCGACGGCCTGTCGCTGGCCTGGTCGGCGGCCGAGCACCTGGCGCGCCTGCGCGCCTTCACCCTGTTCGCCACCCACTATTTCGAGCTGACCGTGCTGCCGGAAAGCGAGCCGGTGGTAGCCAACGTGCACCTCTCGGCCACCGAGCACAACGAGCGTATCGTCTTCCTCCACCACGTTCAGCCAGGCCCCGCGAGCCAGAGCTACGGCCTGGCCGTAGCGCAACTGGCTGGTGTACCCGGCACGGTGATCAGCCGCGCACGCGAGCACCTGGCGCGCCTGGAGGCCACCAGCCTGCCGCACGATCTGCCACGCCAGGCGCCCGGCCAGCCGCAAGCGCCGATGCAGAGTGACCTGTTCGCCAGCGTGCCGCACCCACTGCTGGAGCAATTGCACAAGATCAACCCGGATGATCTGACTCCGCGCAAGGCGCTGGAGCTGTTATATACATGGAAGACGCAGATCTAACGTTCAATACAACAAACTGCTAGAATCGCGCGCAATTTTACGACCGCCCGGTTTACAGCCTGAGCCGCGGCCACATACAGAGCGCCTGGCAGCCCTTCATAGAAAGGGCCCAAGCCGCCGCCCGAGGAGAGAATCAGACATGACCTTCGTCGTCACCGACAACTGCATCAAGTGCAAATACACCGACTGTGTGGAAGTCTGCCCGGTCGACTGCTTTTACGAAGGCCCGAACTTCCTGGTCATTCACCCGGATGAGTGCATTGATTGCGCCCTGTGCGAGCCGGAGTGCCCTGCGCAGGCGATCTTCTCGGAAGACGAGGTACCAGAGGATCAGCAGGAGTTCATCGAACTGAACGCCGATCTGGCCGAAGTGTGGCCGAACATCACCGAGAAGAAAGATGCACTGCCGGACGCCGAAGAGTGGGATGGCGTGAAGGACAAGCTGCAACACCTGGAGCGCTGAGTTCGCCCTGAAACACAAAGACCCGCCAAGTGCGGGTCTTTTACTTTCAGGCTCCGGGCCGACTGCCCGCCAGGCTGGCGCCACAAACAGCACGCGCAAAAAAGGGGCGGCTTGCGCCGCCCACTTTTATTCCCTAATCCCTTTATTTCCCAACTCATCATCCTGATGAATCGCTTCTTGCGATGTTCCTGATCATCATCCTGATGATCTGTGCTTGTCCCTGAGCACGGGTGTGATATTAGCTGTTACGGGCAGCGGCACAACCCGGCCAAAATTTATACCGCCTGTTCACTTATCTTATAAAAACCTTATAAAACAATAATTTAAAAACAAATTCAGTAAAAGAGCTGGGTTTTCAACACAAACACTGACAACACCTGTAAGCGATGACTTACATGGGTTCGCATAAAAAACCCGGCCGGAGCCGGGTTCATGATCGAAGCGAAACCTCACTGGAACAAGGCGTCGCTGGACAAGCCGTTCTTCTCCAGGATTTCCCGCAGACGCTTGAGCGCCTCAACCTGAATCTGCCGCACCCGCTCGCGGGTCAGGCCGATCTCCTGCCCCACTTCTTCAAGGGTACAACTTTCATGGCCGCGCAGACCGAAGCGACGCACAACAACTTCCCGTTGTTTGTCGGTCAGGTCGGAGAGCCACTGATCAATGCTCTGCGACAGATCATCGTCCTGCAACAGTTCGCAGGGATCGGTCGGGCGATCATCGGTCAGGGTGTCGAGCAGCGTCTTGTCCGAATCCGGACCAAGCGAGACGTCCACCGAGGACACTCGTTCGTTGAGGCCGAGCATGCGCTTGACCTCGCCCACCGGTTTTTCCAGCAGGTTGGCAATTTCTTCCGCAGAAGGCTCATGGTCAAGCTTCTGGGTCAGTTCACGAGCTGCACGCAGGTATACGTTGAGCTCCTTGACCACATGAATCGGCAAACGGATGGTTCGCGTCTGGTTCATGATGGCGCGTTCGATGGTCTGGCGGATCCACCAGGTTGCATAGGTCGAGAAACGGAACCCCCGCTCCGGATCGAATTTTTCCACGGCGCGAATCAAGCCGAGGTTGCCCTCCTCGATCAGATCGAGCAGAGAGAGACCACGGTTGACGTAACGCCGAGCGATCTTCACGACCAGGCGCAGGTTGCTCTCGATCATGCGTTTGCGCCCGGCAGGATCGCCCTTCTGCGCCAGACGCGCGAAGTGCACTTCCTCTTCGGGAGTGAGCAAGGGAGAGAAACCGATTTCGTTGAGGTAAAGCTGAGTGGCGTCTAGCGCCCGGGTGTAGTCGATGTATTTGTGCTGCTTGGAGGGGGTGGCGTTCTTGGCCTTGGTACGTGCGACCGGTGCTTCCACCTCATCGCCCTGAACCTCGCCGAAAACGATGCCTGGCTCCATGAGGAGCAGTTCATCGTCGACGTCAAACTCCGGCGCTTCTTTTTTGATGAGAGCCATTGTTGTTGTCCCTAGCTGAGTTCGACAACAGACTCTGGCGGAACCGTCCTGGCCACACCTGAGCCCGTCCCTCCTACGTGATGGAACGGGTCAGCGACGGATCAACGACGTGGCAGATATTGCAGCGGATCGACAGGTTTACCTTGGCGGCGAATCTCGAAGTGCAGCTTCACCCGGTCGGCCCCTGTGGACCCCATTTCGGCAATACTTTGCCCGGCTTTGACCTGCTGCCCCTCCCGTACCAACAACCTGCGGTTATGACCGTAAGCACTTACGTAGGTATCGCTGTGTTTGATGATGATCAACTCGCCGTAGCCCCGCAAACCACTCCCGGCGTACACCACTGATCCATCAGACGCAGCTAAAACAGGCTGGCCTAATTGCCCTGCGATATCAATGCCTTTATTCAAACTACCGTTTGAGGAAAAACGACTGATCACTGTGCCCTCGGTTGGCCAGGACCAACCACTGGCCGAGCGACTCACTGGTGTTACTGGCGTAGTCGCTGGCGTGTTGGCTACCGGCGGGCGGGCGGGCTGAGTTGCAGGCGGCGCAGTCACGGCAACCGGCGGACGACTGGGCACTGGCTGAGTGACAACGGGCGAGGTGGCCGCAGGCGGTGCCGAAACGACCGGCTGACTGCTGCCCACCGGGCGGTTGTCGAAACGGATCGTCTGACCCACGCGGATCAGATAGGGATCGCGCAAACCGTTATGAGCAGCGAGTGCCTTCCAATCCCAGCCGAAACGAAAGGCGATCGAATAGAGGGTATCGCCACGCTGCACCACATAGTGGCCATCACGTACGGGCTGACGCTGAACCACCGGGGCACGCCCCTGATTCTGGCCACGGTCGACCACCTGTACGCCACCCGGTGGCGAGCTGACGCAACCGGCCAACGCGGAGGCGGCAAGCATGGCGAGCGGCAGGCGAAACGCTGCAACTGCGCGGACTAGCACGTGAAGGACGGTGAAACTCACCCAACTGCTCCCTGAATGATTCCGAGTACGGCGCCCATTGTGCCGTATTTATTCGGTGCGACCAGTATCGAGCGCCTGACGACCAGCCAGCCACTCCAGGCCAAGCACCAAGGCGATACCGCCGATTGCCAATACCACGGCAAGCAAGAGCTGTGGGTCCTGGCCACTGATTTCTGCAAAATGCCCCGGTAGCAGATTGCTCTGCAGCAGCGGCACCTGCTCACCTTTACTGTCGATACGCCAGCTCAGGGTCTCCTTCCAGGGCCAGACCTTGTTCAGCGAACCCAGCATCAGGCCGACCAGAAACGCCAGACTGAGGTCACGCCAACGTGACAGCAGCCAACTGAGCAGACGCGCGAAACTGAGAATGCCAACCAGGCAGCCGCTGGCGAACACCGCCATGACCAGCAGATCGAGGTCCTTGACCGCACCCAGCACCACCGAATAGAGGCCGAGCAGAAGCAGGATGAAGCTGCCCGAGATACCCGGCAGAATCATCGCGCAGATGGCGATGGCACCGGCCAGGAACAGGGTTGGCAGATCACTACCCCACTGCATCGGAGCGGCAACGGTGATCCAGTAGGCGAAAGCCAGGCCAAGCAGAAAACTCACCGCCCGGCTCCAGTTCCAGCGAATGATCTCTCGCCCGACCATATAGGTAGACACCAGAATCAGGCCGAAGAAGAACGACCATACCGGAATCGGATGGTACTCAAGCAGATAGGTGATCAGCCGCGCGAGTGTGAGAATGCTGGTCAGGATGCCGCACAGCAGCACCAGCAGGAACGTCGCGTTGGCCATCTGCCAGGCATCCTTGATGCGGCCCCGCAGCAGCAGCAGGAACGCTTCGGGAATGCTGGCGATGGAGCGCAGCAGCTCGTCATAGATACCACTGATAAAAGCGATGGTGCCGCCGGAAACGCCGGGCACGACATCTGCAGCGCCCATCGCCAAGCCCTTGGCATAGAGCAGAAAATATTTCTTCATGGATCCTTCCGCTGCGAAAAAGCGATCAAGCCAGCGGCCCGTTGAGTAGCGGCACGAAGCGCACCGCATCGAGCACGTGACGGGAAAAACCACCCTCTTCACGCACGATCAGCAGCAGTTGCTGCACATCGCCACTGCCGACCGGAATGACCAGACGTCCGCCTGGAGCCAGTTGATCGAGCAAGGCCTGCGGCACTTGCGCGGCGGCGGCGGTGACAATGATGCCGTTGTACGGACCGAGCGCGTTCCAACCTTCCCAGCCATCACCCCAGCGAAAGACCACGTTGCGCAGCTTGAGTTCGGCCAGACGCTCCTTGGCACGGTCCTGCAGCACCTGAATACGCTCGACCGAAAACACTCGCTCGACCAATTGCGCCAGCACGGCGGTCTGGTAACCAGAACCGGTACCGATTTCCAGCACCTTGTCCAGCGGGCCCGCCGCCAACAGCAGCTCGGTCATGCGCCCAACCATGTATGGCTGGGAAATGGTCTGGTTATGGCCGATGGGCAGCGCGGTGTCTTCATAGGCGCGGTGCGCCAGGGCTTCGTCGACGAACAGATGACGCGGCGTACGGCGGATCACTTCCAGTACCCGCGCGTTGGACAGCCCTTCCTCATAGAGACGCTGGATCAATCGTTCGCGGGTGCGCTGCGAGGTCATGCCGATCCCGCTGCGCTGCATCTCGTCCTGTCCGCGCATCAGAAGATGCCCTCCAGCCAGCCATCCATAGTTTCGAGGGCCTCATTGAACGTGCGATCGAGCCGTAGCGGCGTGATCGATACATAACCTTGCATCACGGCATGAAAATCGGTGCCCTGACTGCCATCCTCGACATCACCGGCGGCGGAAATCCAGTAACCTTCCTTGCCACGCGGGTTGACCACCTTGACCGGCGCCGCCGCACGCGCGCGATGACCGAGTCGGGTCAGCTGCACACCACGGATATGTTCCAGCGGCAGGTTCGGCACGTTGACGTTGAGTACGGTACGCGGTGGCAGTTCGAGTCGCTCGTGCGCCTCCACCAGTTTGCGGGCGAAGTAGGCCGCAGTCGGCAGATTGTCGGACAGGCGCGAAAGCAGCGAAAAGGCGAACGCCGGCTTGCTCAGGAAACGTCCCTCGAGCGCGGCGGCGACGGTACCGGAATAGAGTACGTCATCGCCCAGATTAGCGCCCAGGTTGATGCCGGAGACGACCATATCCGGCGTCTGCTCGAGCAGACCGTTGAGCCCCAGGTGCACGCAATCGGTCGGTGTGCCATTGAGGCTGATGTAGCCATTGGCCAAAGCCATGGGATGCAGCGGACGATCGAGCGTCAGCGCACTGCTGGCACCGCTCCTGTCTTCGGCAGGGGCGATCACCACGCACTCGGCATAGTCGGCCAGCGCTTGGTGCAACGCAGCGATACCGGGCGCGTTCACCCCGTCGTCGTTGGAAATCAGAATTCGCATGGAGTATCCGTCTGCCCTGCTGGCACCAAATCGAGCAATTCGCGCACCACCACGGTGGCGAAACACCCGGCCGGCAGGACGAATGCAAGTTGCAGAATATCGGGTTCGGGATAATGCCATGACAGGCCGCCGATGGGGAGGCGCAGAATTCGCCGTTCGTGCGCCATGTCCGCCTTGATCAGCCATTGCACCAGTTGCGCAGCCTCATCGGCTACTTCCTGCTCCAGCTGTCGGGTCTCACCAGCGGTCGGCAAAGGCCCGTCGCCCCACAGCGGCCCGGTGGGATGCAGGTCAAGAATGGCCAGGCGCGGGTCAATGCACTCGGTCTCACCGGCCATGAAGAAGCTGCGGCTGGCAGTGAAGGCCAGCAAGTCACCGATCTGCGCCTGGTTCCAGGTACCAGCGGCCACGCGCTTGGCCAACACTTGATTGAACAGATAGCTGCGTGCCGAAGAGAGCAGTCGCGAGCGCAGGTTGCGCTGCACCGGCAACTCCAGGCGCGCGGCAAAATCGCGGGCCTGCTCGACATTGCCGCCATCGAAGCCAAAACGCTGCAAGCCGAAGTAATTGGGCACGCCTTGCGCGGCGATACGTTGTAGACGCTGCTCCAGCGCATCGCGATCCGCTTCGAGGGCAGTCAGGCGCAAGGTGAAACCATTGGCGGCATGGGCGCCACGCTGCAATTTGCGGTTGTGCCGCTGGCTGCGCTGGATGACCAGATCATCGCCCTGCGCAGCCGCCAGATCGGGATCGGCCTTGCCCGGCAGGTGCAGGCTGAACCACTGGCGGGTCAGCGCCTGACGATCCTTGAGTCCCGCGTAACTGACCGCCTTGAGCGGCAGGCCGGCAGCGCGGGCGATACGCCGAGCGGCCTCCTCGGTATTCAGGCCGCGTTTTTCCACCCATAGCCAGAGGTGCTCACCCTGGCCAGTGAGCGGGATGTCGAGCACCTCGTCGACCTGGAAGTCCTCGGCCGTGGCCTTGAGCACCGCGCGCCCACAGGCCTCGCCGTGGGCGCGCGGCCCGAGCAGTTGCAGCTCGTTCATGCCTTGACCAGCAGGGCCACGGCGTGCACCGCGATACCTTCCTCACGCCCGGTGAAACCCAGCTTCTCGGTGGTGGTGGCCTTGACGTTGACCTGATCCAGCTCGATGCCCAGATCCTCGGCAATGCGCTCGCGCATGCTCTGAATGTGCGGAGCCATCTTCGGCGCCTGGGCGATGATAGTGGCGTCGACGTTACCCACCGCGTAGCCCTTGCCCCGCACCAGGCCCATCACATGGCGCAGCAGGGCGCGGCTGTCAGCGCCCTTGAGGGTCGGATCGGTATCGGGGAAGTGCTTGCCGATATCGCCCAGCGCCACGGCGCCAAGCAGCGCATCACTCAGGGCGTGCAGCAGCACGTCACCGTCGGAGTGAGCGACAAGACCGAATTTATGGGGAATCCGTACGCCGCCGAGGGTGATGAAATCGCCTTCGCCGAAGCGGTGTACGTCATAGCCATGACCGATACGCATAAAGAACAACGCCCTGAAAAAGTCAGGGCGTGATTCTAACCGCATTGCCCCGTAGCCCGGATGAAATCCGGGGAGCGAATTTCTCGGATTTCATCCGGGCTACGACTACCGCAAAGCGGCAGCGTGATGACGCAGGTGATCGTCGATGAAGCTGGCGATGAAGTAGTAGCTGTGGTCATAGCCCGGCTGCATGCGCAGCGTCAGCGGATGAGCGGCCGTCTTGGCAGCAGCCTGCAACGCCTGCGGCTTGAGCTGGCCTTCGAGAAAATCGTCACGATCGCCCTGATCGACCAGGATCGGCAGTTTCTCGCTGGCTTCGGCGATCAGCACGCTGGCATCCCACTCACGCCAACGCGAACGCTCCTCGCCCAGGTACAGGGAAAAGGCCTTCTCGCCCCACGGGCAGTTCATCGGATTGCTGATCGGTGAGAACGCCGATACCGACTGATAACGCCCCGGATTCTTCAGCGCACAGATCAACGCACCGTGACCGCCCATGGAATGGCCGGCGATGCCGCGCTTGTCCGAGACGGGGAAGTTGGCCTCGATCAGCGCTGGCAACTCCTGCACCACGTAGTCGTACATGCGGTAGTGCCGCGCGAAGGGCTCCTGGGTGGCATTGACATAGAAGCCTGCACCCAGACCGAAGTCATAGGCGCCGTTGGCGTCATCGGCCACGCCCTCGCCACGCGGGCTGGTGTCCGGCGCGATGATGATCAACCCCAGTTCGGCTGCCATGCGCTGAGCGCCAGCCTTCTGCATGAAGTTCTCGTCGGTGCAGGTCAACCCGCTCAGCCAGTACAGCACCGGCAGCTTGGCACCCTGCTCGGCCTGAGGCGGCAGATAGACGGCGAACACCATGTCGCAGTTGAGGCTGCTGGAGCGATGGCGGTAGCGCTTGTGCCAGCCGCCGAAACTCTTGTTGCTGGAAACGATTTCGAGGGTCATGACCACTCCTTAGGGTGCGCCATGCGCACCAAGAGTTAGCGGTGCGTGCAGCCCAGGCGGCCCGCGCACCCTACGAAAGAATCCGCACGACCATCAGCCGTGCGGCGCGCCATCAAAAATGGATGACGGTACGGATGCTCTTGCCCTCGTGCATCAGCTCGAACGCTTCGTTGATCTCGTCCAGCCCCATGTTGTGGGTGATGAAGGTGTCCAGCGGAATCTCGCCGCTCTGCGCCTTCTCGACATAGCTCGGCAGCTCGGTACGACCCTTGACGCCACCGAAGGCACTGCCGCGCCAGACGCGGCCGGTCACCAGTTGGAATGGGCGGGTGCTGATCTCGGCACCGGCCGGCGCAACGCCAATGATGGTCGACTCGCCCCAGCCCTTGTGGCAGCACTCCAGCGCGGCGCGCATCAGTTGCACGTTGCCGATGCACTCGAAGCTGTAGTCGACGCCACCGTCGGTCATCTCGACGATGACTTCCTGGATCGGCTTGCTGTGATCCTTCGGATTGACGAAGTCGGTGATGCCCAGCTCACGTGCCACGGCTTCCTTGGCCGGATTGATATCGATGCCGATGATGCGCGAAGCCTTGGCCATCTTGGCGCCGATGATCGCCGCCAGTCCGATACCGCCCAGGCCGAAGATGGCCACAGTGGAGCCCTCGGTGACCTTGGCGGTGTTGAGCACGGCACCAATACCGGTGGTCACGCCACAACCGAGCAGGCAGACCTTCTCCAGCGGCGCCTCCTTGGGGATCTTGGCCAGGGAGACTTCCGGCAGCACGGTGTACTCGGAGAAGGTCGAGCAGCCCATGTAGTGATAGATCGGCTCGCCGTTGTAGGAGAAGCGGCTGGTACCGTCAGGCATCAGACCCTTGCCCTGGGTGGCGCGCACCGAGCTGCACAGGTTGGTCTTGTTGGATTTGCAGAATTTGCACTCGCCGCACTCGGCGGTGTACAGCGGGATCACGTGGTCGCCGACCGTCAGCGAGGTGACCCCCTCGCCCACCGCCTCGACGATGCCACCACCTTCGTGACCGAGAATGCAGGGGAACACGCCCTCGCTGTCCTGGCCGGACAGGGTGTAGGCGTCGGTGTGGCAGACGCCGGTCGCGACGATACGCACCAGCACCTCGCCGGCCTTGGGCGGCGCCACATCGACTTCGACGATTTTCAGGGGTTCATTCGGGGCGAAGGCGACGGCGGCACGAGACTTGATCATGACAGTTCTCTCAGGGGAGCGTGGACAGTGGTCGGCAGTCTAGTTCATGTCCAATACGAGATAATCAGCAGAAGAGCAAAACATTATTGCTGTACAGGGATAATATTGGGTCTCCTTACATTGCCCGCAAGCGGGCTCCTACAGGGGCAGCCGGATGCAATCGGCAGCACAGGAGAAGAAGCATCGATGAATCGCTGGGAAGGACTCGACGAATTCGTTGCCGTCGCCGAATGCGGGCAATTCAGTGCCGCCGCCGAGCGCCTGGGATTGTCCACCTCGCAGGTCAGCCGCCAGGTCGCACGCCTGGAAGAGCGCCTGCAGAGCCGCCTGTTCTACCGCAGCACCAGACGGGTCGCGCTGACCGAGGCCGGCCAGTTGTTTCTACAACACTGCCAGCGCCTGCAGGATGCCCGCGAAGAAGCGCTGCGAGCAGTCGGTGATCTCGGCGCTGAACCCAAGGGGCTGTTGCGCATGACCTGTGCGGTGGCTTACGGCGAGCGCTTCATCGTACCGCTGGTCAACGACTTCATGGCGCGGCATCCGCAATTGCGCGTGGAGATCGAACTGTCCAACCGTCAGCTCGACATGCTGCACGAAGGCCTGGACCTGGCCATCCGCCTGGGGCGCCTGCAGGACTCGCGTCTGATGGCCGCACGCCTGGCACCTCGCGAAATGTACCTGTGCGCAGCCCCCGACTATCTGCAGCGCTACGGGCGTCCGCACTCGTTATCCGAGCTAGCCCGACACAACTGCCTGGTAGGTAGCAGCGACCACTGGAGCTTTGCCCAGAACGGCCGTGAAACCCAGGTGCGCATACAGGGTAACTGGCGTTGCAATAGCGGCCAGGCCGTGCTCGACGCAGCGCTGCGCGGTTTTGGGCTGTGTCAGTTGCCGGACTATTACGTATTGGAACACCTGCGCAGCGGCCGGCTGATCTCCCTGCTGGAGCAGCACCGCCCACCCAACACAGCCGTCTGGGCACTCTATCCGCAGCAGCGACATCTCTCGCCCAAGGTACGTCAGTTGATCGACTCGCTGCGCCAGGGACTTGGCCAACGCGCCGAATACCTCGATCACTCCTGAGGTTCTGCAACAACCTTGTCACCCAGCTGAACGGTCATGGAATGTCACAAGCCGGGGCGAAACTTGAGCGAGACGACCGCGTCACAACCCATGCACCCCGCCCAAACGGGGCCTCACGAACTCAGCTACATGAGGACATGGTTATGCAGGTTCTGGTCAACAGTGGTAAGCACGTCACCTCCTCGATGGACTTCAAGGACGACATTCGCAGTCGCATCCGGGACAAGCTCCAGCGCTACGAGGACCACCTCACCCGGATCGAAATTCATCTCTCCGACGAGAACGCGCTCAAGAGTGGCCCACAGGACAAGCGCTGCAAGGTCGAGGCACGAATGAAAGGACGCGATCCACTGACGGTCTCCCACGATGCCAGCGAACTGCAGCAGGCGATCGACGGCGCCATGAACAAGCTGACCAACGCGCTGGATCGCAACCTGGGCAAAGATGCCAAGCGCTGGACACACTGATGCGACAGTTCTAGTTCAACGGCCTTGCGACCATACGGACTGTAGATAATGCAAATCTTCCGGGCGGGTAACCTTGAGGTTGTCCGCCCGGCCTTCGATGAGCCGGGGCGACTGCCCTGCCCACTCCATGGCCGAGGCTTCATCGGTCACTGCCACACCTTCTTCCAGCGCTTGCGCCAGTGACTCGCGTAACGCCCCCAGGCGGAACATCTGCGGTGTGTAGGCCTGCCAGATCACGCTACGATCCACGGTCTCCAACACTCGACCATCGCTGCCGACACGCTTGAGCGTATCGCGCACCGGCACCGCCAGCAGGCCGCCGACCGGATCATCGGTCAGACTGTCTAGTAGGCGATCCAGGTCCGCAGGGGTGAGATTGGGACGCGCGGCGTCGTGCACCAGCACCCAATCATCGCTATCGGCACCACCGGCCAGTAACGAGTCCAGCCCGGCCAGCACCGAGTCGGCGCGCTCACGCCCGCCAGGCGCACGGCGGATGCGCAGATCACGCGCCAGTGGCAACTGCGGCCAGAACGGGTCATCCACGGCAACGCATACCACCGCGCCCAACAGGCCGGGATGATCGAGAAAACAATGCAGGGTATGTTCGAGAATGCAGCGGCCGGCGATCTGCAGGTACTGCTTGGGGCGGTCGGCGGCCATCCGCGCGCCGACGCCAGCGGCCGGGATCACCAGCCAGAATTTCGTGGTCATTCGGTCAGCAGATAGAGGGTTTCACCCTCTTTGAGCATGCCCAACTCGTGACGCGCGCGCTCTTCCACGGTTTCCATACCGCGCTTGAGCTCCATCACCTCGGCCTCGAGAATACGATTGCGCTCCAGCAACCGCTCGTTCTCGCCCTCCTGTTCGGCGATCTGCTGTTGCAGACGGCTGGCAGCAGCCAGGCTGCCGTCGCCAATCCACAGTCGATACTGCAGACCGACCAGCAACAGGATCAGCACGATAAACAGCCAATACGGACTACGCATGGAGCGGCTCGCAGATTGAGTCATCGGCATGGTAGGGGCTGCGTTCATGCTTGAAAAGAAGCCGTCTGATGAGTGACATGGGGTTTCGGTACCTGCATCCGTGCATTGGTTCCCTGGGATCGACGAAGCGTCCACGAAAAAGGCCATGCCCGCAATGACGCAGCCTTTGTAGGAGCGGCTTCAGCCGCGAAAATTCGCGGATAAATCCGCTCCTACAGCATGCAGCACCAACGCTGGGATAACCACGAAAAAGGGCGACTTGCGTCGCCCTTTTCAGTCTACACGACGGTTAACCGCGGAACTCGGCACGGCCCTTGTATGGGGCTTTGGCGCCCAGCTGCTCTTCGATACGCAGCAGCTGGTTGTACTTGGAAACGCGGTCGGAACGGCACAGCGAACCGGTCTTGATCTGACCGGCGGCAGTACCCACGGCCAGGTCGGCGATGGTGCTGTCCTCGGTTTCGCCACTGCGGTGCGAGATCACGGCGGTGAAGCCAGCAGCCTTGGCCATCTGGATGGCTTCCAGGGTCTCGGTCAGCGAGCCGATCTGGTTGAACTTGATCAGGATCGAGTTGCCGATCTTCTCGTCGATGCCGCGCTTGAGGATCTTGGTGTTGGTGACGAACAGGTCGTCGCCAACCAGCTGTACCTTGGCACCGATCTTGTCGGTCAGGACTTTCCAGCTGGCCCAGTCGGACTCGTCCATGCCGTCTTCGATGGAGATGATCGGATAACGCTCGGTCAGGCCCGCCAGGTAGTCGGCGAAACCTTCACCGCTGAATACCTTGCCTTCGCCGGCCAGGTCGTATTGACCGTCCTTGTAGAACTCGCTCGATGCACAGTCCAGCGCCAGGGTCACGTCGTCACCCAGCTTGTAGCCGGCGTTGGCAACGGCTTCAGCGATGGCGGCCAGAGCGTCTTCGTTGGAGGCCAGGTTCGGTGCGAAGCCGCCTTCGTCACCTACAGCGGTGTTCAGGCCACGGGCCTTGAGCACGGCCTTGAGGTGATGGAAGATCTCGGCGCCCATGCGCAGCGCCTCGGCGAAGCTCGATGCGCCAACCGGCTGCACCATGAACTCCTGGATGTCGACGTTGTTGTCGGCGTGCTCGCCGCCATTGATGATGTTCATCATCGGCACCGGCATGGAGTAGACGCCCGGGGTGCCGTTCAGATCAGCGATGTGCGCGTACAGCGGCACGCCCTTGGCCTGAGCAGCGGCCTTGGCGGCAGCCAGGGACACGGCGAGGATGGCGTTGGCGCCCAGCTTGGCCTTGTTCTCGGTACCGTCGAGTTCGATCATCGCGCGGTCCAGGGCCTGTTGATCGGTCGCGTCCTTGCCCAGCAGCAGGTCACGGATAGGGCCGTTGATGTTGGCGACGGCTTTCAGCACGCCCTTGCCCAGGTAACGGCTCTTGTCGCCGTCACGCAGCTCCAGCGCTTCGCGCGAGCCGGTGGAAGCGCCGGACGGAGCGCACGCGCTGCCGACGATACCGCCTTCCAGAATTACATCCGCTTCCACGGTGGGGTTGCCGCGGGAGTCGAGAACCTCACGACCCTTGATGTCGACGATCTTTGCCATTCTTGATAACGCTCCAAAGGTTGACGATAAGACGGCAGCAGCAGGCTGCACTGGGCCGTCGCTGCCGGAGGGCAGATCGACGGCTCACTCTGACTCACGGGTCAGGGGGATTTTTCTCGGGCGGCACTTTACCGGATTACGACCGGCTCAGGCAGTCTCGATCGGCGGAAAACTCTTGATCAGGTCATCCAGCTGCTTGAGCTGAGTGAGGAACGGCTCCAGCTTGTTCAGGCGCAGGGCGCATGGACCGTCGCACTTGGCGTTTTCCGGATCCGGATGGGCTTCGAGGAACAGGCCTGCCAGGCCCTGGCTCATGCCGGCTTTGGCCAGATCGGTAACCTGGGCGCGGCGACCGCCAGCAGAGTCAGCGCGGCCACCCGGCATCTGCAGAGCGTGGGTCACGTCGAAAAACACCGGGTACTCGAACTGCTTCATGATGCCGAAGCCGAGCATGTCCACCACCAGGTTGTTGTAACCGAAGGAGCTGCCGCGCTCGCAAAGGATCAACTGATCATTACCAGCCTCTTCACACTTGGTGAGGATGTGCTTCATTTCCTGCGGAGCGAGGAACTGCGCCTTCTTGATGTTGATCACCGCGCCGGTTTTGGCCATGGCCACCACCAGATCGGTCTGCCGCGAGAGGAAGGCCGGCAACTGGATGATGTCGCACACCTCGGCCACTGCAGCCGCCTGGTGCGGTTCGTGAACGTCGGTGATCACCGGCACGCCGAAGGTCTTCTTCACTTCCTCGAAGATCTTCATGCCCTCTTCCAGGCCCGGGCCGCGGAAGGAGGTGATGGAAGAGCGATTGGCCTTGTCGAAGCTGGCCTTGAACACGTAGGGGATGCCGAGCTTCTCGGTCACCCGCACGTATTCCTCGCAAGCCTGCATGGCCAGGTCGCGCGACTCGAGCACGTTAATGCCACCGAACAGCACGAACGGCTTGTCGTTGGCGATCTCGATGCCGCGAACCTTGATGATCTTCTGTGCCATGCGTTAAGCCTTCTTCGCTTTCTGCGCCAGAGCGGCGTTGACGAAACCGCTGAACAGCGGGTGACCGTCACGCGGCGTTGAAGTGAATTCCGGGTGGAACTGGCAAGCGACGAACCACGGATGATCCGGCGCCTCGACCACTTCCACCAGCGCGCCGTCGCCGGAACGACCGGTGACCTTCAGGCCAGCCTCGGTCAGTTTCGGCAGCAGGTTGTTGTTCACCTCGTAACGGTGACGGTGACGCTCGACGATCACGTCCTTGCCGTAGCAGTCATGCACCAGCGAACCGGCCTGCAGCTGGCAATCCTGCGCCCCCAGGCGCATGGTGCCGCCCAGATCGGAGCTCTCGCTACGCTGCTCGACGCTGCCTGCGGCATCCTGCCACTCGGTAATCAGACCCACTACCGGGTGAGCGCTGGCCATGTCGAATTCGGAAGAGTTGGCGTCGGTCCAGCCCACCACATTGCGGGCGTACTCGATCACTGCCACCTGCATGCCGAGACAGATACCCAGGTAAGGGATCTTGTTCTCGCGGGCGTACTGCACGGTCTTGATCTTGCCTTCCACGCCACGCAGACCGAAGCCGCCCGGCACTAGGATGGCATCGACACCTTCGAGCAGCGCGGTGCCCTGGTTCTCGATGTCTTCGGAGTCGATATAACGCAGGTTGACCTTGGTACGGTTCTGGATGCCGGCATGGCTCATCGCTTCGATCAGCGACTTGTACGCATCGAGCAGCTCCATGTACTTGCCGACCATGGCGATGGTGACTTCTTTTTCCGGGTTGAGCTTGGCATCGACCACGCGATCCCACTCGGAAAGATCGGCGCCGCCACACTCCAGGCCGAAACGCTCGACGACGAAGTCGTCCAGACCCTGGGCATGCAGCACACCCGGAATCTTGTAGATGGTGTCGACGTCTTCCAGGCTGATCACCGCACGCTCTTCGACGTTGGTGAACAGGGCGATCTTGCGCCGCGAGGACACATCGATCGGATGGTCGGAACGGCACACCAGCACGTCCGGCTGCAGGCCGATGGAGCGCAGCTCCTTGACCGAATGCTGGGTCGGCTTGGTCTTGGTCTCGCCGGCGGTGGCGATATACGGCACCAGAGTCAGGTGCATCAGCATGGCGCGCTTGGCGCCCACTTCCACACGCAGTTGGCGAATGGCTTCGAGGAACGGCTGCGACTCGATATCGCCGACGGTGCCACCAATTTCCACCAGGGCCACGTCGGCATCGCCGGCACCCTTGATGATGCGACGCTTGATCTCGTCGGTGATGTGCGGAATGACCTGAATGGTCGCGCCCAGGTAATCACCACGGCGCTCCTTGCGCAGCACATCTTCGTACACCCGACCGGTGGTGAAGTTGTTGCTCTTGCTCATCGTGGTACGGATGAAGCGCTCGTAGTGGCCCAGGTCGAGGTCGGTCTCGGCGCCGTCGTGGGTGACGAACACCTCACCGTGCTGGAACGGGCTCATGGTGCCCGGATCGACGTTGATGTAAGGGTCCAGCTTGAGCATGGTGACCTTCAGGCCCCGCGCCTCCAGGATGGCCGCCAGTGAAGCCGAGGCGATGCCTTTCCCCAATGAAGAAACAACACCACCCGTGACGAAGATGTAGCGCGTCATGAAAAACCCTAGAAGTCTGCGTTTAAGCGGTCAGTGCCGCCGGGGAAAGCGAAGGAGCGCCATCAGTACGAACAATGGCAAGCTCGCCAAGCTCCCTGAGGGAGTCGGCAAAAGCTGTAGTAAGACGGGAGCGTAGTCTACCGGAAAGGCCTTACCAGCTCAAACCTTGCGCGCCGATCGGCGGCGACCAGTGCAGACGCACCCCGCTGGCCTGGATTTCTGACGACTGCGACAGGTTCGCCACCGCCATCAGCTCATCACCAGCGAACAGCAGGGGTAGCCGTGGGCGCACGAATGCCGGCACGCGCAGTTCGTTGAGCAGACGCTTGAGATCGCGCCTGCCACGCCCCGGCAACTGCAGCGACTCACCGCCCTGGCGGTAACGCAAATGCCAGCGACCTTGCGGCAACTTGCCCTGTAGATGCACATGACCATTGTCGGGAAGTTCGACCGATTCGGAAAACGAGTCGCAGGCTAGATCGAGTGGATCGAGCGGCCGCAGCCACTCGCCACTGAGCCACCAAAGCCGACCATCGGCACGGTGCAACTCGCCATCGGTCAGCTTCCAGATAGGCGCCGCATCCGTGGCGGCATCACGCAGGTCACACCAGCCGGCCCAGTGGTCGCTATCGGGCAGGCGCGTCAGCGGCGCCAGCCAGTGGCGCAGCAGATTACGCTGACGTGCATTGCTCAGAGCGCTCACTGCCGACAGGTCCAGAGACGGTAGAGTCAGCCAGGGGCATGCCGAAACGCCATGAACAGTCGCCAGGTCCATCTCGGCCAGCTCACCCAGCAATTGCTGAGCTTCGCCCAGATACCTGGCGCTACGCGCGATATTTGCCGTGACCTGCGGCCAGCGCTCGGCCAGCAGCGGCAACACCCGCCTGCGCAGGAAATTGCGACTGAAACGTTCGTCGGCATTGCTCGGGTCCTCGATCCAGGCAAGGCCATGACTCTGCGCATATTCACGCAACTCAGCTCGAGAGCTGTCGAGCAACGGCCGAAACAGACCGCCCCGCCCCAACGGCCGACTGGCCGGCATAGCCGCCAGCCCACGCACGCCGGCACCGCGCAACAGACGAAACAGCAGCGTTTCGGCTTGATCGTCGCGATGCTGGGCACTTAGCAACACTTCGCCCGGTCTCAGCCGCTCGCAGAAAGCTTGGTAACGCGCGCTTCGTGCAGCCTGTTCAAGGCTGGCACCTGGCGTGACCTGAACCCTGACGACTTCGAGAGCAATGCCCAACTGCTCGCAGACACGTGCGCAATGTTCCGGCCAGGCGTCGCCGGCCGACTGCAGCCCATGATGGACATGAATGGCGTAAAGCGGCGGCAGCTCCTCGTGCCGCGCCCAGTCGGCGAGCAGATGCAGCAGCACACTGGAATCCAGGCCACCGGAGAAGGCAATACGCCAGGCAGGGGCCGCACGCCAGGGCTGCAGGGCCTGGCGCAGGCGAAGTTCGAGAGCAGTCATCATTCAAGCTTAAACAACAACGGGCCCGAAGGCCCGTTGATATATGCGTAGAAAAGACTCAGGCGATGCCGTAGCTCATCAGACGGTCATAACGACGCTTGAGCAGCGTCTCGGTGTCATGCTTCTGCAGGCTGGCCAGTTGCTTGGTCAGCTCCTGGCGGATCGACTCGGAAGCCGCCGCCGGGTCGCGGTGCGCGCCGCCCAGTGGCTCGGCGATGACCTGATCGACGATGCCCAGATCCTTCAGGCGCTCGGCGGTGATGCCCATGGCCTCGGCAGCGTCCGGCGCCTTCTCGGCAGTACGCCAGAGAATCGAGGCGCAGCCTTCCGGCGAGATCACCGAATAGGTGGAGTACTGCAGCATGTTCAGCTGGTCGCAGACACCGATAGCCAGTGCACCACCGGAACCACCTTCACCGATGACGGTGGCGATGATCGGGGTTTTCAGGCGCGCCATCACGCGCAGGTTCCAGGCAATTGCCTCGCTCTGGCCGCGCTCCTCGGCATCGATACCTGGGTAGGCACCGGGGGTGTCGATGAAGGTGAGAATCGGCATCTTGAAGCGTTCGGCCATTTCCATCAGGCGGCAGGCCTTGCGGTAGCCTTCCGGGCGCGGCATGCCAAAATTGCGGCGCACCTTCTCGCGCACCTCACGGCCTTTCTGGTGGCCGATGATCATCACCGGCTGGTCGCCCAGACGGGCAATGCCACCGACGATAGCGGCGTCGTCGGAGAAATGACGATCACCATGCAGTTCGTCGAACTCGGTGAAGATGTGCTGGATGTAATCCAGGGTATACGGGCGGCGCGGATGGCGTGCCAACTGGGCGATCTGCCAACTGGTCAGGTTGCCGAAGATGCTTTCGGTCAGGGTGCTGCTCTTGTCCTGCAGGCGGGCAATCTCATCGCCGATATTCAGCGAGTTGTCGTTACCAACCAGGCGTAGCTCTTCGATCTTGGCTTGCAGGTCGGCGATCGGCTGTTCGAAATCGAGGAAATTCGGGTTCATAGTCATCCGTCTTGCGTCGACGGCCAAGTGGCCGGGGAGCTGTATCCATTAGGCGCCCTACCTTAAGGGATAGGACGCAGCGGGTCGACACCCGCAGGTGTCGATGCCAACACAAAGGGGTATTTTCCCCTCTTGCGTCAGCGGTAGTGCAAAAAGACGTTGTCGCGCCCGAACTGGTCACGCAATGCCTGAATCAAAGTGTCGGCCGGGTCGATTCGCCAGGCGTCGCCAAATTGAAGCAAGGCGCGTGCCTCCTCGCCACTGTAGTCCAGCGTCACCGGGCAGGCGCCCTTGTGCTTGCTGCACAGTTCGGCCAGCCAGCGCAGGCGATCACCCTTCAATGCCTCACTGGCGACCTTCACTCGCAGGCTGTCGGCCAGGCCCGTGCGCGCCTCTTCCAGGCTCATCACGCGCTTAGCACGCAGACGCAGGCCACCAGAGAAGTCGTCGTTACTGACCTCGCCCTCGACCACCACCAGCGCATCGTTCTGCAGCAGCGCCTGGTTGCTGGCGAAGGCGTCGGCGAACAAGGACGCCTCGATGCGCCCGGAGCGGTCGTCGAGGGTGATGAAGCCCATCTTGTCGCCCTTCTTGTTCTTCATCACCCGCAGGTTGACGATCATCCCGGCAATGGTCTGGGTATCGCGCGCCGGCTTGAGCTCGACGATGCGCTGGCGGGCGAAACGGCGAATCTCGCCTTCGTACTCGTCGATGGGGTGGCCGGACAGGTAGATACCCAGGGTGTCCTTCTCGCCTTTCAGACGCTCCTTGATCGGCAGCTCGCGGGCCTTGCGGTGGTTGGCGTAGACGTCCGCCTCAGGCTCGGCGAACAGGCCGCCGAACAGGTCCATGTGGCCGCTCTCGGCGCTGCGCGCAGTCTGCTCGGCGGACTGCACGGCCTCTTCCATGGACGCCAGCAGCACGGCGCGGTTCTTGTCGACACTGGCCTGGTAGGCCTTGAGCTCATCCTGATAGTACGGCCCGAGGCGATCCAGCGCGCCGCTGCGGATCAGAGCTTCCAGGGTGCGCTTATTGATGCGCTTGAGGTCGACGCGATTGCAGAAGTCGAACAAATCCTTGAACGGACCACCCTCGGCGCGGCATTCGACGATGGCCTCGACCGGCCCCTCGCCGACGCCCTTGACCGCGCCCAGGCCGTAGACGATACGGCCGTCGTCGTTGACGGTGAACTTGAACTCGGAGACGTTCACGTCTGGCGGTTCGATGCGCAACTTCATGTTGCGGCACTCTTCCACCAGGATCACCACCTTGTCGGTGTTGTGCATATCCGCCGAGAGCACGGCCGCCATGAACGGCGCCGGGTAATGCGCCTTGAGCCAGGCAGTCTGGTAGGAGACCAGACCGTAAGCGGCCGAGTGCGATTTGTTGAAACCGTAACCGGCGAACTTTTCCACCAGATCGAAGATGTTGCCCGCCAGGTTGGCGTCGATGCCGTTGTTGGCGCAACCTTCGATGAAGCCGCCGCGCTGCTTGGCCATTTCCTCGGGCTTCTTCTTACCCATGGCACGACGCAGCATGTCCGCCTGTCCCAGGGTGTAGCCACCCATGACCTGGGCGATCTGCATCACCTGCTCCTGATACAGGATGATGCCGTAGGTGGGCTTGAGCACCGGCTCGAGGCCGGCGTACTGGTAATCCGGGTGCGGGTAGGACAGCTCGGCGCGGCCGTGCTTACGGTTGATGAAGTCGTCCACCATGCCGGACTGCAGCGGGCCCGGGCGGAACAGCGCCACCAGTGCGATCATGTCTTCCAGGCAGTCGGGCTTGAGCTTCTTGATCAGCTCCTTCATGCCACGCGATTCAAGCTGGAAGACCGCGGTGGTCTCCGCCTTCTGCAGCATGTCGTAGGTTTTCTTGTCATCCAGCGGGATGAAGTCGATGTTGACCAGATCCTCATCCGGCGCACCGTCGCGCTTCTGGATGCGGTGGACGGTTTCCAACGCCCACTTGATGATGGTCAGGGTACGCAGACCGAGGAAGTCGAACTTGACCAGGCCAGCCTGCTCGACGTCGTCCTTGTCGAACTGAGTCACCAGGCCACCGCCCTCCTCGTCACAGGCGATCGGCGAGAAGTCGGTGAGCTTGGTCGGCGCGATCACCACACCACCAGCGTGCTTACCGGTACCGCGCACCACGCCTTCGAGCTTGAGCGACATGTCCCAGATTTCCTGGGCTTCCTCGTCGTTCTTGAGGAACTCGCGTAGCGGCTCCTCCATCTCGTAGGCTTTCTCCAGGGTCATGCCCACTTCGAAGGGGATCATCTTCGACAGACGGTCGGCCAGGCCGTAGGACTTACCCTGCGCCCGGGCGACGTCGCGCACCACCGCCTTGGCCGCCATCGAGCCGAAGGTGATGATCTGGCTCACCGCGTTGCGTCCGTATTTCTCGGCCACGTAGTCGATCACCCGGTCGCGGCCGTCCATGCAGAAGTCGACGTCGAAGTCGGGCATGGAAACCCGCTCGGGGTTGAGGAATCGTTCGAACAGCAGGTCATAGGCCAGCGGATCGAGGTCAGTGATCTTCAGCACGTAGGCCACCAGCGAACCGGCACCCGAACCACGGCCCGGGCCGACCGGCACGCCGTTGCTCTTGGCCCACTGGATGAAGTCCATCACGATCAGGAAGTAACCGGGGAAACCCATCTGAATGATGATGTCGAGCTCGAAGTTGAGGCGGTCGATATAGACCTGCCTCTTGGCCTCGTAATCCGGCGTATCCTTGGGCAGCAATACCTGGAGACGCTCTTCCAGCCCCTCGAAGGAGGCGTGGCGCAGGTAGTCGTCGATGCCCATGCCATTGGGCGTGGGGAAATCCGGTAGAAAGTATTTGCCGAGTTGCACATCGATGTTGCAGCGTTTGGCAATCTCGACGGTGTTCTCCAGTGCCTCGGGCAGGTCGGAGAACAGCTCCCACATTTCCTCGGCGCTTTTCAGGTACTGCTGATCGGAGTAATGCCGCGGCCGGCGCGGGTCGTCCAGGGTACGGCCTTCACCGATGCAGACGCGGGTTTCATGCGCCTCGAAATCACCCTGCTTGATGAAGCGCACGTCGTTGGTCGCCACCAGCGGCGCCTCGACGCGATCGGCCAGGGCCACGGCGGCGTGCAGGTATTCCTCGTCACCGACGCGGCTGGTGCGCTGCACCTCCAGATAAAAGCGATCCGGGAACACTGCCATCCATTCACGCAGGCGCACTTCGGCCAGCGTTTCGTCACCGGCCAGCAGCGCCTGGCCGACTTCGCCTTCACGCGCACCGGATAGCGCGATGAGGCCCTCGGCGGCGTCCTTGACCCAGTCACGCTGAATGATCACCAGGTCGTTGCTCTGCCCTTCGGCCCAGCCACGAGAGATCAGTTCGGTAAGGTTGCGGTAGCCCTTGGCGTTCATCGCCAGCAGGGTTAGGCGCGTCAGCGGGCCGTCTTCCTCGGCGCTGGCCATCCAGATATCGGCACCACAGATCGGCTTGACCCCGGCGCCCATGGCCGCCTTGTAAAACTTCACCAGCGAGCACATGTTGCTCATGTCGGTGACTGCAACCGCCGGCATGCCGGCCCCGGCCACGGCCTTGATCAGCGGTTTGACCCGCACCAGGCCATCGACCAGTGAGTATTCGGTGTGCAGACGCAGGTGGACGAAAGCTTGGGTCATGGGCGGCCTTGCAGGTGAAAACGACAAAGCGCGGATTGTAGCCTAAGCGGGTCTGGCTGAGGGCCAGAGGTTCAGACTGTAGCGGCGATACAATCGACAGCTACAGGCTCGAGCAATGCGCGCACCGGTGCGAAGGAACGCCGATGAATAGGCGTCGGCCCCAGGCGCTGCAGGGCTTCTAGGTGAACGGGCGTGGGATAGCCCTTGTGGCCAGCGATGCCGTAACCAGGATAGAGACGATCCATCTCGACCATCTCGCGGTCGCGACTGACCTTGGCCAGGATCGAAGCCGCGGCAATTGCCGGCACCCGGCTATCGCCCTTGACCACCGGCGCACTCAGCACCGCCAGCTTTGGACAGCGATTGCCGTCGATCAATGCCAGTCTGGGTGTCACGCTCAGCCCTTCGACGGCGCGCTGCATGGCCAGCATGGTGGCATGCAGGATATTCAACCGATCGATCTCCTCCACCTCGGCGCGGGCGATGCACCAGGCCAGGGCCTTTTCGCGAATCTCGTCGAACAGCGCTTCACGACGCGCCTCGGAGAGTTTCTTCGAGTCGTTCAGGCCGATGATCGGCCGCGCCGGATCGAGGATCACCGCAGCCGTGACCACGGCACCGCAGAGCGGGCCACGGCCAACTTCGTCAACACCGGCCACCAGTTCTTCGACCAGGGTAAAATCGAGGCCCAGCTGCATCAGCCACGCCCCGCCAGTTTCAACACCGCGTCAGCCGCCGATACCGAGGCATCACGGCGCAGCGCGCGATGGATCACGTCGAAGCCCTCGGTCTGCACTTGCCCACCGTCGATCAACGGCGCCACGGCCTGGGCCAGAGCCTCTGGCGTCGCTGCATCCTGAATCAGCTCAGGCACCAGCAGACGCTCGGCCAGCAGGTTAGGCAACGAGATATAGGGGCTCTTCACCAGACGCTTGAGGATGCGATAGGTCAGCGGCGCTACGCGGTACGCCACCACCATCGGCCGCTTGTACAACAGCGCTTCCAGGGTCGCGGTACCCGAAGCGATCAACACCGCATCGCAGGCAGCCAACGCCTCGTGGGAGCGGCCATTGAGCAGCGTCAGCGGCAAATCACGCCCGGCCAGCATCTGTTCCAGCTGCACGCGACGCTCGGGTGTGGCGCAAGGCAGCAGGAAACGAATGCCAGGGCGCAGTGCACGCAGACGAATCGCCGCATCGAGAAACAGCTCACCGAGACGCGCGACTTCACCACCGCGACTGCCGGGCATCAGGGCCACCACGGGCTCATCCTGCGGCAGATCCAGCGCCTCGCGCGCAGCAGCACGATCAGCTTGCTGCGGAATCGCATCGGCCAGCGGATGACCAACGAAGCGCACCGGCACCTGATGCTCATCGTAGAACTGCGCCTCGAACGGGAACAGGGTCAGCATCAGGTCGCAGGCTTCGCGGATCTTCAGCACCCGCTTCTGCCGCCAGGCCCAGACCGAGGGGCTGACGTAGTGCACTGTCTTGATGCCGGCACGGCGCAGCTTGAGCTCCAGGCCCAGGTTGAAATCGGGCGCATCGATACCGATGAAAACATCAGGTTGCGCGGCGATCAGATCGCGAGCCAGTTGCCGACGGCGCCCCAGTAACTCGAACAGACGGCCCAGTACCTCGACCAGGCCCATCACGGCCAGGCGCTCCATCGGGAAATAGGATTTAAGGCCCTCGGCTTCCATGCGCGCACCGCCAACACCGATGAACTCGGCACCCGGATGGCGCTGCTTGATGGCCTGCATCAGGCCGGAACCGAGGATGTCACCGGACGCCTCACCGGCGACCAGTGCGACGCGAATAGGTCTGCTCATAGGTATCAGCGCGTGATGCCGCGCGTGGAGGCCTGAATCGAATCACGGAAAATCGCCACTTCCGGGAACTGAGCAGCGGACTCGGCCAACTCGGCCAGCGCCTGCTCGACGGTCAGCCCCTGGCGATAGACCAGCTTGTAGCCCTTGCGCAGGGCAGCGATGGCCTCAGCGGAGAAACCACGCCGGCGCATGCCCTCGAAGTTCATGCTGCGCGCCTCGGCCGGGTTACCGAACACGGTAACGAAAGCCGGAACATCCTTGCCAATCGCGGTGCCCATGCCCGAGAAGCTGTGTGCGCCAATGCGGCAGAACTGATGCACCAGGGTATAACCGGACAGAATCGCCCAGTCATCGACCCAGACATGCCCAGCCAGTGCCGTGTTGTTGACCAGAATGCAATGATTGCCGATCACACTGTCATGGCCGATATGGGCATAGGCCATGATCAGGTTATGGTTGCCAATGGTGGTTTCGCTGCGATCCTGCACGGTGCCACGGTGAATGGTGACACCCTCACGAATCGTGTTGTGATCACCGATCACCAGGCGCGTCGCTTCGCCCTTGTATTTCAGGTCTGGCGTGTCTTCACCGACCGAAGAAAACTGGTAGATGCGGTTGTGCTTGCCGATCACGGTCGGCCCCTTGAGCACGACGTGCGGGCCGATGACTGTACCCTCGCCGATTTCCACATCGGCCCCGACAATGCTCCAAGGGCCAACGACGACGTCGTCGGCCAATCTGGCACTGGGGTCGATGATCGCGCGGGGGTCAATCAAACTCATAGCTTGCGTTCCGCACAGATGATTTCAGCAGCGCAGACTTCCTTGCCATCGACGGTGGCGCGGCACTCGAATTTCCAGATGCTGCGACGATCGCTCAGGTATTTGGCTTCCAGCGTCAGTTGATCGCCCGGCAGCACCGGCGAACGGAAACGCAGTTTGTCGGAGCCGACGAAGTAATAGAGGGTGCCATCGGCCGGCTTCACGCCCATCATCTTGAAGCCGAGGATACCGGCAGCCTGGGCCATGGCCTCGATGATCAGAACGCCCGGCATGATCGGGTGCTCGGGGAAGTGACCGTTGAAGAACGGCTCATTGATGCTGACATTCTTATAGGCGCGAATCTGCTTGCCTTCGACGTCCAGGTCCACCACGCGGTCCACCAGCAGGAACGGATAGCGGTGCGGCAAATATTCACGAATTTCGTTGATGTCCATCATGTCCGGTTAAGCCTGTAAGAAAAGAAAAGAGCACGGCCACGCCGTGCTCAGGCATCAGATGAGACGTTTGCCGTCTGGGTCACGGCGGCCAGCTGTTTTTCCAGCTCACGCAGTCGCTTGGCCATATCGTCCAACTGACGAATACGGGCTGCACTCTTCTTCCACTCACCCGCCGGTTGCATGGCAGTCCCTGAAGAATAGGCGCCCGGCTCGGTGATCGAACGAGTCACCATGGTCATACCGGTGACGAACACGTTGTCGCACACCTCGATATGGCCAACCATGCCCACACCGCCGGCGATCATGCAGTTCTTGCCGATCTTGGTGCTGCCGGAAATACCGCAGCAGCCCGCCATGGCCGTGTTGTCACCGATCTGCACGTTGTGCGCGATCATGATCTGGTTATCCAGCTTCACGCCATTACCGATCAGGGTATCGGACAGCGCACCGCGATCCACAGTGGTGTTGGCGCCGATCTCGACGTCATCACCGATGGTCACCCCACCGATCTGTGCGATCTTCTGCCAGACGCCCTTTTCGTTGGCGAAACCGAAGCCTTCGCCACCGATCACCGCGCCGGACTGGATCACTACACGCTTGCCGATCTGCACATCGTGGTACAGCGTCACGCGCGGAGCCAGCCAACCACCCTCACCGATCACGCTACGCGCGCCCACCACGCAGTGCGCACCGATGCTCACATCAGCACCGATGCGAGCACCGCTTTCGATGACCGCAAAGGCGCCGATACTGGCGCTCGGATCGACCTGAGCATCGCCTGCAACCTGCGCAGTGGCATGAATGCCGGGAGCCGCCTTGGGCTTGCGGTCGAACATATGCGAAAGCTGGGCATAGGCCAGATAAGGATTGGCAACGATCAAGGCATCGCCAGCATAGCCTTCAGCATCGGCTGCGGTGAGCAACACGGCACCGGCCTGGGTCTGCGCCAGAAACTTGCGGTACTGGGCATTGGCCAGGAAGCTCAATTGTTCGGGCCCGGCCTCCTGTAAGGTGGCCAGGCCCGTGATGACCTTAGCTTCGGCGCCACGCAAGGTGGCGCCCAGGCGCTCGGCCAGCTGGCCGAGGGTAAATGTCGCAGTCATGCTTAACGCATCTGATTCATGCGCTCGATGACCTGGCGAGTGATGTCGTACTGAGGTTTGACATCGATCACCGCACCGCGCTCGAGCACCAGGTCGAAGTTACCGTTCTTGATCACTTCTTCGACGGCCTTGTCCAGGTTCGGCTTCAGCTTGCCCAGCATCTCGCGGTCAGCGATGGCCTTGGCTTCGTTCAGCTCCTTGGACTGGAACTGGAAGTCACGAGCCTTCTGCTTGAATTCAAGCTCGAGGCGCTCGCGTTCGGCCTGCTGCATCTTCTCGCCGTCCTTGACCATACGATCCTGAATGCGCTTGGCGTCGCTTTCCAGGGTCTTGAGCTTGTTCAGCTGCGGGCCGAACTTCTTCTCGGCATCGACGGCGTAGCGCTTGGCTGCATCCGACTCGAGCAGCGCCATCTGATAGTTCAGCACGGCCACCTTCATCTCGGCGAACGCCGGAGTGGCGATCAGGGCGGCGGTGAACAGAACCAGTTGAGTCAACTTACGCACAATGCACTCCTGCAACAAAACTGTTGGCTTTCTGTGAAACGAACTTAGAAGGTTTGACCCAGGGAGAACTGGAATACCTGGGTATCGGCATCATCCGGCTTCTTGATCGGCATGGCCAGACTGAAACTCAGCGGGCCCAGTGCGGTGATCCAGGTCAGGCCGACACCCACGGAACTGGCCATGCTGCTGAAGTCGATATTGCAGCTGTCGCTCAGCCTCTTCTGGCTGGAGCTGCAGTTGGTATCGAAGACGTTACCCACATCCCAGAACAACGCGGTACGCAGCGAGCGCTGATCCTTGACGAACGGCAGCGGGAAGAGCATCTCGACACCACCCTGCACCAGCACGTTACCACCGAACGGCAGCGGGTCCTGATCCGGGTCGCGCAAGGTGCCCGGTTTGGCACCGCTACTCGGCGTACTGCGTGGCCCAAGGCTGCTGTCTTCGAAACCACGTACTGAGTTGAAACCACCCGCGTAGTAGTGCTCGTAGAACGGCAGCTCAGCCGTGGAACCGTAGCTGTCGCCATAACCCAGCTGGGTATGGAAGCGCAGGGTGTAAGTGTCGCTGATCGGGGTGAAGACCTGACCACGGTAGTCGAGCTTGTAGAACGACAGATCGCTACCTGGCAGCGTGGTTTCCAGCACCAGGCTCTGCGAATGACCACGGTTGGCCAGTACACCACGGTTCAGGGTCGACTCGGACCAGCCGATGGAACCCTTGAAGTTCAGGTAGTTATCGCCCTCAGAGTCGATGAAATCAAAGATCTCGTCGACGGTATAACGACCGGTATCGATGGTGTCCTGCTGCACGGTCAGACCGTAGGTCAGACGCGCGGTTTCGCTGATCGGGTAGCCAATGTTGACACCTGCACCCAGGCTGTCGACCGAGTAGCTGGATACGTCGACATCGAGCTCATCGTAGTCGGTGGTGCGGTAGAAGGCGTTGTAACCCAGGCTGACACCGTCGACGGTCCAGTAGGGGTCAACAAAGCCGAAGCTGTATCGGGTCTGGTATTCGCTACGGGTCAGGCCGATGCTGACGCGGTTACCGGTACCCAGGAAGTTGTTCTGGCTGATCGAGCCACCGAGGATCAGACCGGCGTTCTGGGCGAAACCGACGCTGGCGGTGATGGAGCCCGACGGCTGCTCTTCGACGCTGTAGTTGACGTCGATCTGGTCGTCGGTACCCGGTACCTGCGGGGTTTCGACGTTAACCTCCTTGAAGAAGCCCAGACGCTCCAGACGCACCTTGGACTGGTCGATCAGGTAGGTCGAGGCCCAGCCACCTTCCATCTGACGCATTTCACGACGCAGCACCTGGTCTTCGGACTTGGTGTTGCCGCGGAAGTTGATGCGGTTGACGTAGGCGCGCTTGCCCGGATCGACGAAGAAGGTGATCGAGACGGTGTTGTCCTCGTCGTGAGCTTCCGGCACGCCGTTGACGTTGGCGAAGGTATAGCCTTCGTTACCCAGGCGGCGGGTGATCAGCTCACTGGTGGTGGTCATGATCTTGCGCGAGAAGACCTGCCCTTCCTTGACCAGCAGCAGTGCACGCACGTCTTCTTCCGGCACCTTGAGGTCACCGGACAGTTTCACGTCGCGAACGCTGTACTTCTCGCCTTCTTCGACGTTGACGGTGATGTAGACGTGCTTCTTGTCCGGGGTGATGGATACCTGGGTGGAGCTGATATCCATGTTGATGTAGCCGCGATCCAGGTAATAGGAGCGCAGGCGCTCGAGGTCACCGGACAGTTTCTCGCGGGCATACTTGTCGTCGTTCTTGAAGAAGGACAGCCAGTTGGTGGTCTTCAGCTCGAACAGATCGACCAGATCTTCATCGGAGAACACGGTGTTGCCGACCACGTTGATGTGGGAGATGGCGGCAACGGTGCCTTCGTTGATGGTGATTTTCAGCGCCACGCGGTTACGCGGCTGCGGAATGACTTCGGCTTCGATCTCGGCCGAATAGCGACCCTGAGCGACATACTGGCGCTGCAGCTCGTTACGCACGCCTTCGAGGGTGGCGCGCTGGAAGATTTCGCCCTCGGCCAGACCGGACTGGTTCAGGCCCTTGAGCAGGTCTTCTGTAGTGATGGCCTTGTTGCCTTCGATCTCGATACCGGAGATGGAGGGACGCTCGACCACGGTAACCACCAGCACGTCACCATCGCGACCGAGCTGGATATCCTGGAAGAAGCCGGTACGGAACAGGGAGCGGGTGGCATCGACCAGTTGGCGATCATCTACCTGCTCGCCCACGTTGAGCGGCAGCGCGCCGAATACGCTGCCTGCGGAAACCCGCTGCAGGCCATTGACGCGTATATCGGAGATGGTGAAGGACTCGGCGTGAACTTCGGCGATCATCAATGCGGACAGTACCGCAGGTAGCAGCAGACGTTTCATGAAGTCCTTTCTTATTCCAACTGACGATAAAAACTGCCGCTTAAGCGACACTTCTTTTAAATCTCAAGAACGTATTCAGCAATGCTTACAGGCGGCTGAGGTCGTTGACCAGGGCAAGCAACATGACCCCGATGACCAGACTGATGCCGATCTGCATCCCCCAACCCTGAACCCGCTCAGACAAGGGGCGACCACGCACCCACTCGACCAGGTAAAACAGCAGATGCCCACCATCCAGTACGGGAATGGGCAGCAGATTGAGAACCCCCAAGCTAATACTCAGATATGCAAGGAATTTCAGGAAATCCCCCAGCCCTGACTCAGCTGAAGCGCCCGCCACTTTAGCAATGGTTATCGGCCCACTCAAGTTTTTTACCGAGAGCTCACCGAACAGCATTTTCTTCAGTGAATCGAGGGTCAGCAGGCTCATGGACCAGGTTTGACGCATGCCTTCGACAACGCCATCGAGCGGACCGTAGCGCACCTCGCGGAGCATCTCCGGCGGCCATTCGACGCCCTGCACACCGGCGCCCAGGTAGCCGCTGCGGGCCTCTCCTTCACCGCGCGACGCCAGGGTCAGCTGCACATCCTGCGCTTGCCCGGCGCGTTCGAAGCGCAGCGTGACCGCCTCGCCCGGCAATGCCCGGACGCGATCGACCAGATCCTGCCAGTCGGCCAGGGGCTCGCCATCGAGCGCCAGCAACCTGTCCCCTGCCTGCAGCCCTGCGGCGTGGGCAGGCCCCTTGGAATCAACTTCAGCCAGAACCGGCTCCAGCACCGGACGCCATGGACGAATGCCCAGCGAACCAATCGGGTCCGGCTCGTCGACGCCACGCAGCCAGTTGTCCAACTGCACCTGTTTTGGCGTTTCAACGGTGGAGCCAGGCTCCAGCACGCGCAGATCGAGCGTACCGCTCTCGCCCAGACGCCTTACCAGCTGCAGATTGACCGCCGCCCAACCACTGGTAGCCTCGCCGTTGACCGCAACGATCTCCTGCCCCGCACGCAATCCGGCCACTTGCGCCAGACTGTCCGGCTGCACCGCGCCGATAACCGGGCGCACCTGCTGACTGCCGAGCATGGCGACGAACCAGAAGAACAGCAGCGCCAGCAAGAAATTGGCCAGCGGGCCCGCAGCCACGATGGCGATGCGCTGGCGCACGCTCTTGCGATTGAAGGACTGCTCGACGAGCTCGGGGGGCACATCGCCCTCGCGCTCATCGAGCATCTTGACGTAGCCACCCAGAGGAATGGCTGCAACCACGAATTCGGTGCCCTGGCGGTCATGCCAGCGCAGCAGCGGTGTGCCGAAGCCAACGGAGAAGCGCAGCACCTTGACGCCGCAGCGCCGGGCCACCCAGAAGTGCCCGTACTCGTGAAAGGTCACCAGGACACCCAGTGCGATCAGGGTGCCAACCAGCATGTACAACCCACTCATTTCACTTCTCCAGCTCTACGAGCCGCTCAAGTTCCAGCACACACCAGACCAATACGGGCGCCATCAACGGCCAGCGAGCCACTGCCCAGCCAGCTCACGCGCACGGGCATCGGCCGCGAATACCGCGTCGAGCGCTTCGACAGCCTGCACCGGCTGGGCGTTCAACACGGACTCAATCATACGCGCGATATCAACGAAACGGATGCGCCGCTGCAGGAAAGCCTCGACCGCGACTTCATTGGCGGCGTTGAGCATCGCCGGTGCACTGCCACCAGCCTGCGCCGCCTCCCGCGCCAGACGCAGACAGGGAAAACGCTGCTCGTCGGGGCGTTCGAAATCCAGGCGACCGACGGCAAACAGATCCAGAGGCGATACGCCCGAGTCGATACGCTCCGGCCAGGCCAACGCATGAGCGATGGGCGTGCGCATATCCGGATTACCCAGCTGCGCCAGCACCGAACCGTCGATGTAATCGACCAGCGAATGAATCACGCTCTGTCGATGGATGACCACTTCGATCTGCTCCGGGCGGGCATCGAACAACCAGCAGGCCTCGATCGACTCGAGCCCCTTGTTCATCATGCTGGCCGAGTCTACGGAAATCTTGCGCCCCATCGACCAGTTCGGATGAGCACAGGCCTGCTCCGGCGTGACGCATTCCAGGTCGGCCAACGGTGTTTCGCGAAAAGGCCCGCCAGAAGCCGTCAGCAGTACGCGACGCACACCGACGGTCTGCAGCCCCCGCGAATAGTCACCGGGCAGACACTGGAAAATGGCGTTGTGCTCGCTGTCGATAGGCAACAGCACCGCCCCGCTCTGCTTGACCGCCTGCATGAACAAGGCACCGGACATTACCAGCGCCTCCTTGTTCGCCAGCAACACCTTCTTGCCAGCCTGCACGGCCGCCAAGGTCGGCTTGAGGCCCGCTGCGCCAACAATGGCCGCCATTACGCAATCGACGGCGGCGTCGGCAGAGACGGCGCACAGACCTGCTTCGCCGACCAGCACCTCGGTCGCCAGCCCGGCGGCGCGCAGATTGTTCTGCAGCTCGAGCGCTGAAGCGTCATCAGGCACCACGGCGTAGCGCGGCCGATGCTGCACGCACAGCACCTGCAACTCTGCCAGGCGCGAAAAGCCCGTCAGCGCGAAGACGCTGTAGCGCTCAGGGTGACGCGCGATCACATCCAGCGTACTGAGCCCGATGGAACCGGTCGCCCCCAGCACGGTGACCTGCTGCACTGTGCTCACAGCGCGCCCCAACCAGCGAGCCAGAGCAGTGCAGCGAACAGCGGGATGGCTGCGGTCAGACTGTCGATGCGATCCAGCACTCCGCCATGCCCCGGCAGCAGATTGCTGCTGTCCTTGATCCCGGACTGACGTTTGAACATGCTTTCGGTCAGGTCGCCAACCACGGAAATCAGTACCACCACAGCGGCACCCGCCAGCGCCAGCAGCAGCCCACCAGCGGACCAGCCTTGCTGCAGCCCGACCAGCAGGGTGATCAGCAGGCTGGCTGCAAGACCGCCGTAAAGCCCTTCCCAACTCTTGCCCGGGCTGACCTTGGGCGCCAGCTTGCGCTTACCAAAGGTCTTGCCGGAAAAATAGGCGCCGATATCCGCCCCCCAGACCAGCACCATCACCGCGATGATCAGCGCATTGGCCTGCGGCCACTGCTTGAGCAGGATCAGCCCTTGCCAGGCCGGCAGCAGAATCAGCAACCCAATCAGCAAACGCCCCGGCACACCGCCCCAGAGACGACTGCTATCGGGATAGGTCATTACCAGAAAGGTCGCGACCAACCACCACAGCACAGCCACCACCAGCAGCAGCGGGGCAACGACCGGCACCATGTACAGCAAGCCGAGTAACACGGCCACTGCAGCCGCATAGGCCACACGCAGCGGCTGCGCCTCGAACCCTGCCAGACGGGCCCATTCCCAGGCCCCCAGCGTGACCACCGCACCGATGAACAGGGCAAAGGCACCGCCATCGAGCAGAAAAAAACCGCCCAGGGCGATGGGCAACAGCACCAGCGCCGTGATGATTCGTTGTTTGAGCATTAGGAGCGCGCCTCAGCTTCCACCTGCTCGCTGGTCTTGCCGAAGCGACGCTGGCGGGTAGCGAAATCGGCCAGCGCCTTGCGCATGGCCTCGTGCTTGAAGTCCGGCCAATAGAGGTCGGAGAAGTACAGTTCGCTGTAAGCCAACTGCCACAGGAGGAAGTTACTGATGCGGCGCTCGCCACCCGTACGGATGCACAGGTCGGGTAAAGGCAGGTCACCGGTAGCCAGACAACCCTGAAGCAATTGCGGGGTAATGTCTTCGGGCTGCAAATGACCTGCTTGCACCTCACGCGCCAGACGCTGAGCGGCCTGGGCGATATCCCACTGACCACCGTAGTTGGCCGCGATCTGCAAGGTGAAACGCCGGTTGCCGGCAGTCAGTTGCTCGGCTTCGCGCATGGCTGCCTGCAACTCGGGATGAAAACGCGAGCGATCACCGATGATGCGCAGGCTGATGTCGTTATCCAGCAGACGCTTGGCCTCACGACGCAGCGCCCCCAGGAACAACTCCATCAGCGCACCGACCTCTTCGGCCGGACGCTGCCAGTTCTCGCTGGAAAAGGCGAACAGGGTGAGAACCTCGACGCCCGACTCGGCACAGACCTCGATCACCGCGCGAACCGCATCGACCCCGGCCTTGTGCCCAGCCACACCTGGCAACAGGCGCTTCTTCGCCCAACGGTTGTTGCCATCCATGATGATGGCGACATGCCGCGGCACCGCCCCCTGCTTGTTTTTGTCCATTTATGGGCGCCCAGCCGTCAGACGGCCATCAGGTCCGCTTCTTTGACCTCGAGCGCCTTGTCGACATCACCGATGAACTTGTCAGTGATCTTCTGCAGCTCGTCAGCGGCGCGACGCTCTTCGTCCTCGCTGATTTCCTTGGCCTTGGACAGCTTCTTCAGCTCGGCCAGGGCATCACGACGCACGTTGCGCACGGCGACCTTGGCATCTTCGGCAACGCCACGCGCCTGCTTGGTATAGCCCTTGCGGGTTTCCTCGGTCAGCGCCGGCATCGGCACACGGATGGTGGTACCAGCGCTGCTCGGGTTCAGGCCCAGGTCGGAGGTCATGATGGCCTTCTCGATGGCAGCACTGAGGGTCTTGTCATGCGCGACGATCTTCAGGGTGCGCGCGTCCTCGACGGAGATCGCAGCAACCTGGTTCAGCGGCATGTCGCTACCCCAGGCCGGCACCTTGACGCTGTCGAGAATGCTCGGATGGGCACGACCGGTTCGAATGGAGGCCAGGTTACGACCCAGCGATTCCAGGGACTTGCTCATGCGCTCCTGAGCGTCTTTCTTGATGTCGTTGATCATTGTGCATCCTCCTCGATCAGAGTTCCTTCGGCGCCACCCACTACAACGTTCAGCAGTGCGCCGGGCTTGTTCATGTTGAAAACCCGCAGCGGCATGTTGTGATCACGGCACAGGCAGATGGCGGTCAGATCCATCACGCCCAGCTTGCGATCGAGCACCTCGTCATAGGTCAGGCGCTCGAACTTCTCGGCATGCGGGTCTTTGAACGGGTCGGCAGTGTACACGCCATCGACCTTGGTCGCCTTCAGTACCACGTCCGCATCGATTTCGATGGCGCGCAGGCAGGCAGCCGAATCGGTGGTAAAGAAGGGGTTGCCGGTGCCAGCAGCGAAAATCACCACCTCACCGGTCTTCAGGTGGCGCATGGCCTTGCGGCGGTCATAGTGATCGGTCACGCCGACCATGGAAATCGCCGACATGACGATGGCCGGGATATTCGAGCGCTCCAGCGCATCACGCATGGCCAGGGCGTTCATCACAGTGGCCAGCATGCCCATGTGGTCGCCAGTGACGCGATCCATGCCAGCAGCGGACAGCGCCGCGCCACGGAACAGGTTGCCACCACCGATCACCAGGCCGACCTGCACACCGATACCGACCAGTTGGCCGACTTCCAGCGCCATGCGATCGAGCACCTTGGGATCGATGCCGAAATCTTCCGAGCCCATCAGGGCCTCGCCGCTAAGTTTGAGCAGAATGCGTTTGTAGCGAGGTTGGCGACCAGTTGTCTGCTGAGCCATTGCAAGTCTCTCCTGCGGCGATATGAAATTCTTGAGCAACGCGCTCGGGCGCTGCAATTATCCGGCACTTCGAACGTGCCGGCGACCTCAGGTTGCAAGGCCGTTAGTACATTTGTTGCCCCTTATTCGGCAAAGAGGCTGCACGCGCAAGCGGGCAGCCTCTCTGGGACAACTGGCCGAACCGCCGATTACTGCTTGCTGGCAGCAACCTGAGCGGCAACTTCGGCAGCGAAGTCGGTCTCGGCCTTCTCGATACCCTCGCCCACTTCGTAACGAACGAAGGAAACGATTTCGGCACCGGCTTTCTTCACCAGGTCACCGACCTTGACTTCCGGATCCATGATGAAGGCTTGCTCGACCAGGCTGGCTTCGGCCAGGAACTTGGTGATACGGCCTTTGATCATGTTCTCGACGATGTTTTCCGGCTTGCCAGCAATCTTCTCGGCGTTCAGCTGCAGGAAGATTTCCTTTTCCTTGGCAACCAGCTCTTCGGAGACCTGGTCCGGCGAAACAACGGCCGGGTTGGAGGCAGCAACGTGCATGGCAACGTGCTTGGCCAGCTCGTCGTTGCCGCCTTTCAGGACAACCAGAACACCAATGCGGTGGCCGTGCAGGTAGGCACCAACGGTTTCGCCAGAAACAGCGGTCAGGCGACGGATGTTGACGTTCTCGCCGCACTTGGCAACCAGGGCTTCACGAGCGGATTCGCGCGAGGCGATCAGCGGAGCGGCTTCGGTCAGGTTCTTCTCGAAGGCTTCGTCGATGCTTTCTTTGACGAAGGCTTTGAAGTCGTCCTGCAGAGCCAGGAAGTCGGTCTGCGAGTTGACTTCGATGATCAGGCCACGACCGCCTTCGACACGAACAGCGATGGAGCCTTCAGCGGCAATGTTGCCAGCCTTCTTGGCAGCCTTGATGGCGCCGGAAGCACGCATGTCATCAATAGCTTTCTCGATGTCGCCAGCAGCGGCAACCAGGGCCTTCTTGCACTCCATCATGCCTTGGCCAGTACGCTCGCGCAGTTCTTTAACCAGGGCTGCAGTAATTTCTGCCATCTTGAAAATCCTCTCGGTAGGTCTTCAACCATTCACCCGCGTGGCGGGCGATCAAATCTGTGAGTGGCAAAAAGGGGGCTTAGCCCCCTTCTTGCACAGCGCGTAACGCTAGATGCTTTGCGTTACCGCTTAGCCTTCGGCGCTCTCGGCAGCCGCGGCTTCTTCGACGAACTCTTCAGTGCCGCCGCCAGCATTGCTGCGACCACGGATCACGGCGTCGGCCATGGCACCCATGTACAGCTGGATGGCGCGGATGGCGTCGTCGTTACCCGGGATGATGTAGTCAACGCCTTCCGGGCTGCTGTTGGTATCGACGATGCCGATAACCGGGATGCCCAGCTTGTTGGCTTCGGTGATAGCAATGCGCTCGTGGTCAACGTCGATCACGAACAGAGCGTCCGGCAGACCGCCCATGTCCTTGATACCACCCAGGCTGCGATCCAGTTTTTCCAGATCACGGGTACGCATCAGGGCTTCTTTCTTGGTCAGTTTGGCGAAAGTACCGTCCTGGGACTGAACTTCCAGCTCACGCAGACGCTTGATCGAGGCGCGGATGGTTTTGTAGTTGGTCAGCATGCCGCCCAACCAGCGGTGATCGACGAACGGCGAGCCACAACGAGCAGCTTCTTCGCGAACGATCTTGCCAGCGGAACGCTTGGTGCCGACGAACAGGATCTTGTTCTTGCCAGCAGCCAGCTTCTCAACGAAAGCCTGAGCTTCGTTGAACATCGGCAGGGTTTTTTCGAGGTTGATGATGTGGATCTTGTTACGCGCGCCGAAAATGTACTTACCCATTTTCGGGTTCCAGTAACGGGTCTGGTGGCCGAAGTGCACACCGGCCTTCAGCATATCGCGCATGTTGACTTGGGACATGATAATTCCTTGATAAGTCGGGTTAGGCCTCCACGCATCCCAGCTTCCAACCCTCGAACTTGTCGAAAGGCACCCAGGAAACCGTGTCGATACGTGTGTGGGTTTGAGCTTTCGGGCTTAGTGCCCGTAAAGCGGCGCGTTTTATACCACACAAAGCCGGCTCAGGCTACAAAAGCTGGCAAACAACGCAGTAACGCCCTGCAGCGGTTGCAGTGCCCTTTGGGGCTGGCACGGCGAAGCTGCTAATATATCGCCCTTTCCGTTCGTGCCCGAGAGTTTCATATGACCGTCACCATCAAATCCGCCGAAGAAATCGAGAAAATGCGCGTGGCCGGCCGCCTGGCCGCCGAAGTGCTGGAGATGATCGGTGAACACGTCAAGCCTGGCGTCACCACTGAGGAAATCGACCGCATCTGCCACGACTATATCGTCAACGTGCAGCAGGCCATTCCCGCCCCGCTCAACTACAAGGGCTTCCCCAAGTCGATCTGCACCTCGGTCAACCATGTGGTGTGCCACGGCATCCCCAACGACAAGCCGCTGAAAGACGGCGACGTGCTGAACATCGACGTCACCGTGATCAAGGACGGCTACCACGGCGATACCAGCAAGATGTTCATGGTCGGCAAGGTCGCCGAGTGGGCCGAGCGTCTGGCCAAGGTCACCCAGGAATGCATGTACAAAGGCATCGAGCTGGTCAAACCCGGCACGCGCCTGGGCGATATCGGCGAAGTGATCCAGAAGCACGCGGAAAAGAACGGTTTCTCCGTGGTCCGCGAATACTGCGGCCATGGCATTGGCGCGGTCTTCCATGAAGAGCCGCAGGTGCTGCATTACGGCAAGGCCGGCACCGGCATGGAGCTCAAGGAAGGCATGACCTTCACCATCGAGCCGATGATCAACCAGGGCCGCCCGGAAACCCGCCTGCTCGGCGACGGCTGGACCGCCATCACCAAGGACCGCAAGCTGTCGGCGCAATGGGAGCACACTGTGCTGGTCACCGCAGATGGCTATGAGATCCTGACCCTGCGCAGCGACGACACCCTGCCGCGCACCTCGGCCTGACCGCGATCCGTAGGGTGCGCCATGCGCACCATTGAAGCTTGTGGTGCGCAAAGCGCACCCCACCTTATATAAGGAAGGCAACTGCATGCCGCAGATGGACCCCGAACTGTTTGACCGCGGTCAGTTCCAGGCCGAGCTGGCCCTGAAATCCAGCCCCATCGCTGCATTCAAGAAGGCCATCCGCGGCGCGCATGAAGTGCTCGATGCGCGCTTTCGTGCCGGCCGTGACATTCGCCGCCTGGTCGAAGACCGCGCCTGGTTCGTCGATCAGATCCTGCAGGAAGCCTGGAAACGCTTCACCTGGAGCGAGGATGCCGACATCGCCCTGCTCGCCGTTGGCGGCTACGGCCGTGGCGAGCTGCACCCTTACTCGGACATCGACCTGCTGATCCTGCTCGACAGCAGCGATCACGAAATCTTCCGCGAGCCCATCGAAGGCTTTCTCACCCTGCTCTGGGACATCGGCCTGGAAGTTGGCCAGAGCGTGCGCTCGGTCGACGAATGCGCCGAAGAGGCACGCGCCGACCTGACGGTGATCACCAACCTGATGGAAAGCCGCACCATCGCCGGCCCCGAACACCTGCGCCAGCGCATGCAGCAGGTGACCAGCACCGATCAGATGTGGCCGAGCAAGCACTTCTACCTGGCCAAGCGCGACGAGCGCAGAGCGCGTCATGCCAAGTACAACGACACCGAGTACAACCTCGAACCCAACGTCAAGGGCTCGCCCGGCGGCCTGCGTGATATCCAGACCGTGCTCTGGGTGGCGCGCCGCCAGTTCGGCACGCTGAACCTGCAGGCCTTGGTCGGCCACGGTTTCCTGCTGGAGAGCGAATACGCCCTGCTCTCCTCCAGCCAGGAATTTTTGTGGAAGGTGCGCTACGCCCTGCACATGCTCGCCGGGCGTGCCGAAGACCGTCTGCTGTTCGATCACCAGGCCAAGATCGCCGCCCTGTTCGGCTATCAGGACGGCGACGGCAAGCGCAGCATCGAACACTTCATGCAGAAGTACTACCGCGTGGTGATGGGGATTTCCGAGCTGTCGGACCTGATCAACCAGCACTTCGAGGAAGTGATCCTGCGCGCCGGCGAAAGCGGCCCGGCCACGCCACTGAACAGCCGCTTCCAGGTGCGCGACGGTTATATCGAAGTCACCCACCCGAACGTGTTCAAGCGTACCCCCTTCGCCATCATCGAAATCTTCGTGCTCATGGCGCAGCACCCGGAAATCAAAGGGGTACGTGCCGACAGCATCCGCCTGCTGCGTGACAGCCGCCACCTGATCGACGACGAGTTCCGCAAGGACATCCGCAACACCAGCCTGTTCATCGAACTGTTCAAGTGCAAGGAAGGCATTCACCGCAACCTGCGCCGGATGAACCGCTACGGCATTCTCGGCCGTTATTTGCCGGAGTTCGGCCATATCGTCGGGCAGATGCAGCACGACCTGTTCCACATCTATACGGTCGACGCGCACACCCTCAACCTGATCAAGCACCTGCGCAAGTTCCGCTGGCCGGAGCTGGCGGAGAAATTCCCGCTGGCCAGCAAGCTGATCGACAAGCTGCCAAAATCCGAGCTGATTTACCTCGCCGGCCTGTATCACGACATCGGCAAGGGTCGTGGCGGTGATCATTCGGAGCTGGGCGCGGTAGACGCCGAAGCCTTCGCCCGCCGCCATCATCTTCCGGCCTGGGACAGCGCCCTGATCGTCTGGCTGGTGCAGCACCACCTGGTGATGTCCACCACCGCGCAGCGCAAGGACCTCTCCGACCCGCAGGTGATCCATGACTTCGCCCAGTTCGTCGGCGACCAGACGCACCTGGACTACCTCTACGTGCTGACCGTGGCCGATATCAACGCCACCAACCCCAGCCTGTGGAATTCCTGGCGCGCCAGCCTGCTGCGCCAGCTCTACACCGAGACCAAGCGCGCCCTGCGCCGCGGCCTGGAAAACCCGCTGGACCGTGAAGAGCAGATTCGCCAGACCCAGAGCGCGGCCCTGGACACCCTGGTACGTGGCGGCACCGACCCGGACGATGCCGAACAGCTGTGGAGCCAGCTGGGCGACGACTACTTCCTGCGCCACACCGCCACCGACGTGGCCTGGCACACCGACGCCATTCTCCAGCACCCCAACGATGGCGGCCCGCTGGTGCTGATTAAGGAAACCACCCAGCGCGAGTTCGAAGGCGGCACGCAGATCTTCATCTACGCGCCGGATCAGCATGACTTCTTCGCCGTGACCGTGGCTGCGATGAGCCAGCTCAACCTGAACATTCACGACGCGCGGATCATCACCTCCACCAGCCAGTTCACCCTCGATACCTACGTGGTGCTGGATGCCGACGGCGGCTCGATCGGCAACAACCCGGCACGCATCCAGCAGATTCGCGAAGGCCTGATCGAAGCGCTGAAGAACCCGGACGACTATCCGACCATCATCCAGCGCAGGGTGCCGCGCCAGCTCAAGCACTTTGCCTTCGCACCGCAGGTGACCATCCACAACGACGCGCAGCGCCCGGTGACCATCCTCGAACTGACCGCACCGGACCGCCCCGGCCTGCTGGCGCGGATCGGGCGAATCTTCCTCGAATACGACCTGTCGCTGCAGAACGCCAAGATCGCCACCCTCGGCGAACGGGTCGAGGACGTATTCTTCGTCACCGACGCCAACAACCAGCCGCTGTCCGACCCCGAACTCTGTGCACGCCTGCAGGAAACCATCGTCCGCCGCCTGTCCGAGCCCAGCGCTCAACCGCAGACCCTGCAGATCAACATATGATTGCGCCGCCCCGCTTTCCGAAGTACGCGAGATAACGATGAATCCAGCCCTCGACCAGCTCCAGCCCTACCCTTTCGAGAAACTGCGCGAACTGCTCGGCAGCGTACAACCGGCCGCCGACAAGCGCCCGATTGCCCTGTCCATCGGCGAACCCAAGCATCGCTCGCCTGACTTCGTCGGCCAGGCACTGACCGCCAATCTCGACAAGCTCGCCGTCTACCCGACCACGCTTGGCTTGCCGGAACTGCGCCAGAGCATTGCCAACTGGTGCGAACGCCGCTTTGGCGTGCCGACTGGCTGGCTGGATGCCGCGCGCCACGTGTTGCCGGTCAATGGCACCCGCGAAGCGCTGTTCGCCTTCACCCAGGCGGTGGTCGACCGCAATGCCAAGGGCTTGGTGGTCAGCCCCAACCCCTTCTATCAGATCTACGAAGGTGCGGCCTTCCTCGCCGGCGCCGAGCCACATTACCTGTCGTGCCTGGAAGCTCACGGCTTCAACCCGGACTTCGATGCCGTGCCGGCCGAAATCTGGCAGCGCTGCCAGATCCTGTTCCTCTGCTCGCCAGGCAACCCCACCGGCGCCCTGATCCCGGTCGAGACGCTGAAGAAACTGATCGCCCTGGCCGACGAGCACGACTTCGTCATCGCCGCCGACGAGTGCTACAGCGAGCTGTATTTCGATGAGGACGCACCACCGCCCGGCCTGCTTAGCGCCTGCGCCGAACTGGGCCGTAGCGATTTCGCACGTTGCGTGGTGTTCCACAGCCTGTCCAAGCGCTCCAACCTGCCAGGGCTGCGTTCGGGCTTCGTCGCCGGCGACGCCAGCATCCTCAAGCACTTCTTGCTGTACCGCACCTACCACGGCTGCGCCATGCCGGTACAAACCCAGCTGGCCAGCGTTGCCGCTTGGAACGACGAAGCGCATGTACGCGCCAACCGCGACATGTACCGCGAGAAGTTCGCTGCCGTGCTGGACATCCTCGCCCCGGTGATGGACGTGCAGCGCCCGGATGGCGGCTTCTACCTGTGGGCACGTACCCCGGGTGACGACACCCTGTTCACCCGCGACCTGTTCGCCACCGAGCACGTCACCGTGGTGCCCGGCTCGTACCTGTCGCGTGAAGTGAACGGCGTCAACCCAGGTGCCGGCCGCGTGCGCATGGCACTGGTAGCACCACTGGCCGAGTGCATCGAGGCCGCCGAGCGTATTGCCCGCTTTATCCGCAGTGCCTGAACTGCTTCAACCGTCGCGGCTAAAGCCCCTCCCACAGCTACTTGACTTGCAGGAGGGGCTTTACGCGAGCCGCTGGCTCCGTAGCCCGGATGCAATCCGGGGATAGCCCGCCAATGCTTCCCGGATTGCATCCGGGCTACACGCTGTACGCCGGCGCTGTAACACATCGCAGCGACAGCCGCCGCCACGTCTGGACGCGACGTGGCATAATGGCCCGCCGTATTTCCCGGACCTTCCGGCACGCCACTCATCAGAGGAAGATCAATGAGTTACGTCCTGTATGGCATCAAGGCCTGCGACACGATGAAAAAGGCCAGAACCTGGCTCGATGAACACCAGGTCGACTATGCCTTTCACGACTACAAGAGCGTCGGGATCGACCGTGCAAACCTGGAAAAGTGGTGCAACGAGCATGGCTGGCAGACCGTCCTGAACCGTGCAGGCACCACCTTCCGCAAGCTGGAAGACGCGCAGAAAGCCGATCTCGACCAGGTCAAGGCCATCGAACTGATGCTGGCCCAACCCTCGATGATCAAGCGCCCGGTACTCGACCTGGGCGACAAGACCCTGGTCGGCTTCAAGCCGGATAACTACCAAGCCGCGCTGGCCTGATCAACCTCACCCGATTTCGTTGCAAGGAACCCCATCTAATGAGCACCTCCCTTTACAGCATCGCCTTTGGTGTTGGCACCCAGAACCGCCAGGGTAACTGGCTGGAAGTCTTCTACGCCCTGCCGCTGCTCAATCCGGCCAGCGAGCTGGTGGCCAAGGCCGCCGAGGTCATCGGCTATCAAGGTGGTAACCAAGCCATCGCCTTCACCTCCGTGCAAGCAGGTGATCTGGCTGAAGCGCTGAAAGGCGTGGACGCCGCTCAAGCGGCGCTGCTGACCCGTCTGGCCGAAAGCCACAACCCGCTGGTCGCCACCTTCCTGGCTGAAGACGCCGCGCTGACCAGCACCCCGGAGGCCTACCTCAAGCTGCACCTGCTGTCGCATCGTCTGGTCAAGCCGCACGGCCTGAGCCTGGCCGGCATTTTCCCGCTGCTGCCCAACGTGGCCTGGACCAGTCAGGGCGCCGTCGACCTCGGCGAGCTGGCCGAACGCCAGCTGGAAGCCCGCCTGAAGGGCAAGCTGCTGGAAGTGTTCTCGGTGGACAAGTTCCCGAAAATGACCGACTACGTGGTGCCGGCCGGCGTGCGTATCGCCGACAGTGCCCGCGTACGCCTGGGCGCCTACATCGGCGAAGGCACCACCGTGATGCACGAAGGCTTCGTCAACTTCAACGGCGGCACCGAAGGCCCAGGCATGATCGAAGGCCGCGTTTCCGCTGGCGTCTTCGTCGGCAAGGGCTCGGATCTCGGCGGCGGCTGCTCGACCATGGGCACCCTGTCCGGCGGCGGCAACATCATCATCAGCGTTGGTGAAGGCTGCCTGATCGGCGCCAACGCAGGCATCGGCATCCCGCTGGGCGACCGCAATACCGTCGAAGCCGGCCTGTACATCACCGCCGGCACCAAGGTGAACCTGCTCGACGAAGGCAACGCCCTGGTCAAGGTGGTCAAGGCGCGCGACCTGGCTGGCCAGCCGGATCTGCTGTTCCGTCGCAACTCGCTGACCGGCGCCGTGGAGTGCAAGACCCACAAGTCGGCCATCGAGCTGAACGAAGCCCTGCACGCCCACAACTGATCCCACGTAGGGTGCGCCGTGCGCACCGCTAAGCCATGCGACCTGGTGCGCATGGCGCACCCTACGGGATAGGCTCCTCATGTCACTGACCTCCCCCTGGCGTGCCGACTTCCCCGGCATTCTCGCCCTCGAAGCCGAAGGCCAGACCTATCTGGACAGCGCCGCCACCGCGCAGAAACCGCAGACGGTGCTGGACGCCCTGCTCGGCTACCTGGCCAGCGGCGTGGCCAATGTGCACCGTGCCCAGCACCTGCCAGGTGAACGTGCCACCCGCGCCTTCGAGGCTACACGCAGCAGGGCTGCACAATGGCTGAATGCGGCCAGCAGCGAGGAGATCATTTTTACCCGCGGCAGCACCGAATCACTCAACCTGCTGGCCTATGGCCTGGAGCATCTGCTGCAGGCTGGCGAGCAAATCGTCGTCAGCGCGCTGGAGCACCACGCCAATCTGCTGCCCTGGCAGCAACTGGCCAAGCGCCGCAATCTCGAGTTGGTGGTATTGCAGCTGGATCACACCGGCAGCATCGATCTGCAGCAAGCGGCTCGGCTGATCGGCCCACGCACCCGCCTGCTGGCGGTCTCGCAGCTGTCCAACGTGCTTGGCCGCTGGCAACCGCTTGCCGAGCTGCTGGCCCTGGCACGTGCGCAAGGCGCATTCAGCGTGGTCGACGGCGCCCAGGGTGCAGTGCATGGTCGCCACGATCTGCAGGCCCTGGGCTGTGATTTCTACGTGTGCTCGTCGCACAAGCTCTACGGCCCGGATGGCGTCGGCCTGCTGTATGGCCGCCGCGAAGCGTTGGGCAAATTGCAGCACTGGCAATTCGGCGGTGAGATGGTGCTCGATGCCGACTACCAGAGCGCGCGCTTTCGCCCTGCTCCGTTGGGTTTCGAGGCCGGTACACCAGCGGTTTCAGCGGTCATAGCCCTGGGCGCAGCACTGGACTGGCTAAACGGGCTGGATCACACCGCCGTGGTACATCATGAAGCGGCCCTGCATGCCGAACTGCTGGCCGGCCTGCAAAGCCGCAACGGCGTGCGTCTGCTCGGCGAGCCGCAGTTGGCGCTGGCCAGTTTCTGCGTCGACGGCGTACATAACGCCGACCTGGCTCACCTGCTCAGCGAACAGGGCATCGCCGTGCGCGCCGGGCATCACTGCGCCATGCCGCTGATGAAAAGCCTGGGTCTGAGTGGTGCGATTCGCGTCTCGCTCGCTCTGTACAACGACGGCGAGGACCTGCGGCGATTCTTCAGCGCCCTGGATAATGCTCTGGAGCTGCTGCAATGAAGATCGGCCAATGGTTCGTCGTAGGAGCGGCTTCAGCCGCGAATATTGGCACCCGGACCATCGCGGCTGAAGCCACTCCTACATGCTACGGGAGTCTCTCGCCATGAGCCTGTCAGTCGCCGCTCAGGAAGCACTGGAAGCCTTTGCCGCCTGCCCAGGCTGGGAACAGCGCGCGCGCCTGCTGATGCAGTGGGGCGAACGTCTGGAGCCATTGAGCGAAACCGAACGCGTCGACGAGCACCGCGTGCATGGCTGCGAGAGCCTGGTCTGGCTGATAGCCGAACAACGCGGCGAGCACCTGCACTTTCGCGCCAGCAGCGACGCCCGCCTACTGCGTGGCTTGCTGGCCGTGCTGCTGGCGCGTGTCGAAGGTCTGCCTCGCGCCGAGCTGGCCAGTGTCGATCTGGTCGACTGGTTCATCCAGTTGGGGTTGCAGAGACAACTGTCGCCATCACGCAGCAACGGCCTCAATGCCGTGCTGCAGCGTATGCGCGAGCTGGCTGGGACCTGAACACCGTAGTGTGGGTTAGGCGCCTGCTGGCGGTGGTGGTGAAGCCCGCAAGACATGCTGCGCCGTAACCTACCAATTGGTACAACGCAGGAACGGCGCCTGGTGGGTTACGCGGCGCACAACGATGGCGGTGTCTGATAGTGTGACGTTTGGCGCCGCTACCCCCCCCTACGAAGACCACGAACGCTCTTCACCATTGCGACAGGGTCACGTCACTAGTCGCTCTTGCCCCGCTCGCGCAACGTCAGCCCCCGCAGAAAATTGCGCAGGATCTGATCGCCGCACTCGCGAAAGTGCTTGTGACCCGGCGCGCGGAACAGGGCGCCAAGCTCGGCCTTGGTCATCGGCAGGTCGACCGCTTGCAGAAGCGCCTGGATATCGTCGTCGCGCAGCTCGAAGGCCACGCGCAGCTTCTTCAAGATCAGGTTGTTACTCAGGCGTTTTTCCACCGGCAGGCGCGGCCGGCTGTCGTCCTTGCCGCGCTTGTGGAACACCAGACCTTCGAGCACGTGCGCCAGCAGCACATCGCTGCAGGATCGATAACCGGGCTCCTCCTCACGCAGCAGACAGGCCGAGATCAGGCCCGGTTCGACGGGATAATCCGCCAACCGGCATAGCTCTTCCAGCTTGCCATCGCTGACATCCAGCAAATAGCGCAAGCTGCGCAGTACATCGTTATTGAGCATGCAGAAAACTCTTGGAGGAAGGAGGTAGGCAGATGCGGTTCAGTCCCGCACAGCCTGGGCCGAGGTGCTGGGTTTCCAGTCATCGGCGTTACCGGAATTAAGCGCCTGCTGTAGACGCTGCAGGTCACCACGCTGGGCAAAGTCACGCAGCCTGGCATTGAACACGCGCAACAGCTTGACGCTCTCAGGATCGCCCTTGCGAAACAGCAAGCGCAGTGGCTCGGTATTCAACTGCCGCGGATGATGCACGATTTTACCGCCATCTTCCGGAAACAAACGATTCAACATGGCATAGCCGACAGCGCGGTCCTGTGGATGCAGGTCGATACGACCCAACTCCAGAAGACGAAAACTGGTGTCCTCCTTGCCATTTTGCTCGACGCTCAGGCGGCCGGCCTGCAACGCCTCGTCGAACGCAGGGCCGTAGGAGTAACCCAGCGTCGTGCCGATGTGATACTTCAACAAGTCCTCGACCGTGGTCCAGTCGAACGCCTGATCGCGACGATGGAACAGAACGATCTCCCCGCGCACCAGCGGGTCGCTACAAATGCCGTAATTGAGCCGACTGGGGCTGCAGCTATAGGGCATGATCGCGTGCAACTGCCCCTGCTGCAGCATCAGTACGTTGCGGTCCCAGGGATGGAAGATGAATTCGACCTGGTAACCCGCTTCAGCGAACACTGCGCTGATCAGTCGCGCCAGAGCGCCACCATCACTGCGCTCTTGGTCGACGTAAGGCGCCCAGTCACCGGTGCCGATACGCAGCTTCTGCGGCTCGGCCTGAACGGGCCCAAGGGCTACCAGCAAAACAGGTAGCGTCAGGGAGGCGAGCATCCGTGCCCAGCGTCTTCTCAGCGCGACGCTACAAAACAGGTACGACACAAATCACCTCTGATACGGATCATGTTCGACGTCTCCCTGTCGACTACTGCAACCTCTCCCTTCGCCCAGCATAGTCAAACGCACCGTGCACGGGCGTTTCTCAGGTTTTCGATTGGCGCTCTGCCGGACGACGGGCGCCAGCCACCAGTTTGTCCACCAGCTTGGCCGCAGCAGCCATGCCGAAGCTGGCGGTGACCATCATCACCGCGCCGAAACCGCCCGCGCAGTCGAGTTTCACCCCTTCACCGACGAAGCCCTTGGCCTGACAGACCGTGCCATCCGGCTTGGGGTAACGCAGTTGCTCGGTGGAGAACACGCAAGGGACGCTGTAGGTGCGGCCCGGCGTACGCGAGAAGCCATAGTCGCGGCGCAACAGGCTGCGCACCTTGGCCGCCAGCGGGTCGTTGAAGGTCTTGTTCAGGTCGGTGACCTGAATCTGCGTCGGGTCGACCTGCCCGCCCGCGCCGCCGGTGGTGACGATCTGAATCTTGCGCCGCTTGCACCAGGCGATCAGAGCCGCCTTGGCCGGCACGCTGTCGATGCAGTCGATCACACCGTCGAGCTGCTCGGTGATGTACTCGGCCATGGTCTCACGGGTGACGAAATCCGCCACCGCATGCACCACGCAGGCCGGGTTGATGGCGCGGATGCGCGCGGCCATCTCATCGACCTTGGCCTTGCCCACCGCGCCTTCGACGGCGTGCACCTGGCGATTGGTGTTGGTGATGCAAACATCGTCCAGGTCGAACAGGGAAATCTCGCCGACACCCGAGCGCGCCAGCGCCTCGGCCGCCCAGGAACCGACGCCGCCGATGCCGACTACCGCCACGTGCGCCGCTGCCAGTCGTTGATAGCCCTCCTGGCCGTAAAGCCGGGCTATGCCGCCGAATCGCTGATCGTCAGTACCCATCACACCCCCTGCAAGAAGGCGCGCATTATAGAGATAGCACCCTGCCCACCCAAGCCTGTCGAACAGGTCAGCCGTCGGCCCGTCGTATCGAGCTGCATTTACCGCGAATGCGCCGTGCGGCCCTCCCTCATCCGGCGCTTCGCGCCACCTTCTCCCAGAGGGAGAAGGGCATCAAGGATGGCGTCGCTGCGCGACTTTCACGGTAATATGGCCAGCCTTCACGCTAGCCGCCGTACCGGAGCCGCAATGACCGCCACCCTCACCCCGACCCTGGAACTCGCCTTCGACCTGATCCGCCGCCCGTCCGTGACCCCGGTCGACGAAGGTTGCCAGGAGCTGATGATGCGCCGTCTGGCCGCGTGCGGCTTCGAGGTTGAGCGCATGCGCATCGAAGAGGTGGAGAATTTCTGGGCCAAACGCGGTGGCGACGGCCCGGTGCTGTGCTTCGCCGGCCACACCGATGTGGTACCCACCGGCCCGCTGGACGCCTGGCAGTACCAGCCGTTCGACGTGCGCGTCGATGAAGACGGCATGCTCTGCGGCCGAGGCGCAGCGGACATGAAAGGCAGCCTGGCGAGCATGATCATCGCGGTGGAGCGCTTCGTCGCCGACTACCCGAACCACAAGGGCGCCATCACCTTCCTGATCACCAGCGATGAAGAAGGCCCGGCTCAGCATGGCACCAAGGCGGTGGTCGAGCGCCTGCGCGAGCGTAACGAGCGCCTGGACTGGTGCATCGTCGGCGAACCGTCGAGCACCACTCTGCTCGGTGACGTGGTGAAGAACGGCCGTCGTGGCTCCCTCGGTTGCACCCTCACCGTGTACGGCAAGCAAGGCCACGTCGCCTACCCGCACCTGGCGAAGAATCCGATTCACCTGGCCGCCCCGGCACTGGCCGAACTGGCCGCCGAACATTGGGATCATGGCAACGACTACTTCCCGCCGACCAGCTTCCAGGTGTCCAATCTCAACTCCGGCACTGGCGCGACCAACGTCATCCCCGGCGAGCTGAAAGCGGTGTTCAACTTCCGCTTCTCCACCGAATCCACCGTCGAGGAGCTGCAGCAACGCGTCACCACCATTCTCGACAAGCACGGCCTGGACTACCACCTGGAGTGGGCGCTGTCCGGCCTGCCCTTCCTTACCCAGCCGGGCGACCTGCTCGACGCAGTGGCCGCCAGCATCAAGAACGTCACCGGTCGCGACACCACGCCGTCCACCAGCGGCGGCACCTCCGACGGTCGCTTCATCGCCACCCTGGGCACCCAGGTGGTCGAGCTCGGCCCGGTCAACGCCACCATCCACCAGATCAACGAGCGCGTACTGGCCAGCGACCTCGACCTGCTCACCGAAGTCTATTACCGAACCCTGGTGAAATTGCTGGCATGATGGGCGAAGCAAATCCGATGTCAGTAATCCGCCCATTGCCCTCATCCGCCGCTGCGCGCCACCTTCTCCCAGAGGGAGAAGGATTCAGGGAGAACGTCGCTACGCGACGTGCATGCCAATGCTGATCTGTCCCATCTGCCAAGCGCCGCTGATGCCCAGCGGCAACGGCCTGGCCTGCGAAAACCGCCACAGCTTCGACCGCGCGCGCCAGGGCTACTTCAACCTGCTGCCAGTGCAACACAAGAACAGCCGCGACCCCGGCGACAACGCCGCCATGGTCGAGGCCCGCCGGCGTTTTCTCGACGGCGGCCACTACGCACCGCTGGCCGCACGCCTGGCCGCACTGGCTGCCGAGTACAAGCCGGCGCGCTGGCTGGATATCGGTTGTGGCGAGGGTTACTACACCGAACAGACCGCCCGCGCCCTGCCCGCCGCCGACGGTTATGCCCTGGACATCTCCCGCGAGGCGGTGAAACGCGCGTGCAAACGTGCTCCGCAGCTGAGCTGGCTGGTGGCGAGCATGGCCCGCGTGCCATTGGCCGATGCCAGTTGCGACCTACTGGCCAGCGTCTTCAGCCCGCTGGACTGGGCCGAGGCCAAACGCCTGCTCGCACCCGGCGGCGGCTTGCTGCGCATGGGCCCGACTCGCGGCCACCTGATGGAGCTGCGGCAGAAGCTGTACGACGAAGTACGCGACTACGACGACGAGAAGCACCTGGCGCTGATTCCGCCCGGCATGCACCTGGCCCACAGCGAAACCCTCGAATTCCCGCTGCACCTGGCCGACGCTCAGGCTCGCGCCGACCTGCTGGCCATGACCCCACACGGCTGGCGCGCCAGTGCCGAACGCCGTGAAGCAGTGATCGCCGAGCCCTTCGAAGTTACCGTCGCCATCCGCTACGATTGGATCGTCAAAACCCAGAGCCCACGCTCTCAGGACTGAAAGCCATGCGCCAACCCGACATCGAGATCTACCTCAAAGACGCCGAACGTGATGCCGTGGCGCAATGGCTGGGTGAAGCACTTGGCCCATGCAGCGACTGGCAGCAGAAAGGCCAGACCTTCAAGTGCAAGGCCGGTGACGTGCCGGTGACCTGGTTGCCGAAAGCCGTGGGCAAATGGCACAGCCTGTACCTGGAAAGCGACGCCACGCCCTGGGACGACGACCTGGCTTGCGCCCGCGCCGCCCATGCCGCGCTCGGCGTACAGATTCGCTGCGCACCCGGCACCTGGGTTGAGGATGAAAGCGACGAGGAAGCCGACCGCTGGATCAAGGTCGACGCCGATGGTGAAACCGAAATCGTCTGGCGTACAGATCAATAGCGGCCGCTTAGCGCAAGCGCCAAATCTGTAGGAGCGGCGCCCCGCCGCGAATCAGGACGACAAAGCTTCGCCCCGGGGCGGGGCTCCTACGCAAAGCTGCGTGGAGTCACTATCTTCGCCCGTAGCCCGGATGAAATCCGGGGATCAGCGCATTTCCCGGATTTCCCGGATTTCCCGGATTTCATCCAGGCTACAGTGTTCTTCACCTTCGCGGCCCGAACAGACCACAAAGAACAAGGCCGGTCATCGACGGTAACGCTGTTCACTTAAGCGACGGTCGGACGCGTTCAGTGCCCTCGCCCCTCTGGGAAGAGGGTTAGGGCGGGCCGCGTTCGCAGAGGGGTGGCCGGCAGACTTGCAGTGATTTCAGCCCTCTCCCCCAGCCCCTCTCCCCTTTATGGGAGAGGGACGTACCGAGCAACCCTCCACGTCTTTCGGCGGGTTTCACCCGCCCTACGAAATACAGCGCCCACAAACAACAAGGCCCGTCATCGACGGGCCTTGTTGTATTTCGAGTTGGAGCTCAGACCGCGGAGACGTCTTCCGCCTGCAGGCCTTTCTGGCCCTGGGTCACACCGAACTCGACCTTCTGGCCTTCGACCAGGGTGCGGTGGCCATCGCCACGAATGGCGCGGTAGTGAACGAATACGTCCGGGCCGCTTTCGCGCTGAATGAACCCGTAACCCTTGGAATCATTGAACCATTTGACGGTTCCCGTCTCACGATCTGCCATTACCAACTTCTCCAAACTCGCTATGTTTTTATTGTCCCGAAGGCGCTTTGACGGCTCGGTAAAAACGTTCTTCTCAGCGTTCGCCACCCCCGGCAATCGAGCATGGAGCAGGTCAAGCGATTCGCGTTCTTGCTGCAGCCGAAGGCCGAGTATAAAGCATGGATTGTGACTGAAAAGCACTTTTTCAAAACCGCCACGAACCCAGAAGATATGCGGGTTACAGCTTGTTTTATGGGCTTTTTACTAACAGATCGCGCAACTTCTTCGCCAGCCGCTGCACCTGATCAGGCTCCAGTCGATATGCCCAGTCACTGCGCGCACTCACCTCTGCTGCGTTGAAACCTTCACGCTCGCCAAGCACCAACCAATACTGCTCACCCTGCTTGTACAACGCTCCTTCGAGCTTCTCCTCGGCAAAACCGCTGAGGCTGAACTGCAGCATCGGCGCCTGCATGAAACCTATCTGCGCCAATGGCGCGGCATCGGCGAACTGCAGGTTGGAGAAGACCAGGGCGACGCCATTGGCCGCACCCTCGAAGCTGAGTTTCTGTTCCTTGCGCAGTTCTGCGACAGCGAAGTTGTACTGCTGGGCATCGGCACGCGTCAGGGTAAGTTTCTCGCCATCGGCGTAGCGCAGCTCAAGGCGCGCGATGCGCGTGAAGGGAATGTCGCTGACACGCCGATCCAGCCAGTCCAGCTCACGCGTCGGCACCTGCAACTGCTGATCGATCAGCCACACCTGATCCTCGCCGGCACGACGCACCAGTTGCCCACTGCCTTGCTGAGAGGGATTACCCAAGCGCAGCCCCAGGTCGGGATGCCCGTCGAACTGCAGCTTCAGACGCAGCGCCTGCTCATCGGCCGCGCCCTCCTCGGCCAAGCCCAAACGAGCATGCCACTGCGGGTTGGCGGTCTTGGCCTCCTGCGTGCGCGCCTCACGCAATGCCCGCAGCAGTTCGGCCAGCGCTTGCGGCGCCGCCGGATAGTCGGCCTTGGCCGGCACTACCCAGGTATCACCACGTCGCTCGATAAGTACCGAGGGCTGCCCCGGCGCCTCGATCTCCAGTGCCTGCAGCGTATTCAGATAGCCCTGTTCGGCTGCCAGCCAGGGCGCCGACTCGATTTGCGCCGTGCTCTGCTGCTGGCCGCGCTGCACGGCCAGGTAACCCAGCACACAAAGCAGCACGATGACGATCAATGCGATCAGACCTTTACGTCCCATGATCTTTTCACCCTTGGATAGGATGAAGCCGCGTAGGGTGAGCCGTGCGCACCGATGCTTCCCGGCTGAACACACGGCGCACCCTACGGGCCTCTGGAAAAACCAGACATTGGTGGAGGCGCTTCAGCGGCGACGGTCGCGGCTGAAGCCCCTCCTACAAGAGATAACCCTCAAGCGCGGCGACGGCGCCGCCACAGCCACAATGCCAACACGCCAAGGGTCAGCAGCGCCGGCACCAGGGCGATGTTGATGATCTTCAGCGTACGACCCAGCGCCTCGATATCGGCATTGAGCTGGTAGCGCACCTCGCGCAGCTCCTTGCGAATCTCCAGCTTCTGCTGGATGAAGCGCTGCAACGCGCCCTGCTGCTCCGGCGTCAGCTCCAGGCTTGGATCGTCGCTTTGCTGCAGCGCCGCCAGTTGCTGCTCCGTCTCGGCCAGGCGTGCCTGCAAGGCTTGCTCCTTGTCACGGAAACGCTGTTCGGCAGCACGCTGCAACTCCTCGACCACCACGAACGGACGGCTGAAGCGACCACGCGAACGCACGCTGATCAGCGCCTCGGAGCCGGTCAGGTTGTCCAGCGCGTTGATGGTGAAGCTGCCGTTGTCCGCCCAGGGCTGCGGCATGCGCTGGCCGAAGAAGTCCTGCACCTGCACCCACATGCGATCACTGAGAATGTCGGTATCAGCCACGGCGATGACGTTGATGGTGTCCGCCTGCTTGAGGCCGTCCTTGCGTCCTTCGATGCCATCGGGGAAGGCGCTCTGCGCCGGGCCATCGATGCGCGCGGCGATGGTGTAGCGCTCGCCGGTCGGCTCCAGTTCGCGGATCAGCTCCTCGGGGTTGCTGAGCATGGCGAAGCGCTGGGCGTCGAACGGCATGGCGTATTCGGAGCTTTGCATCAGCGGGGTAAAGCGCGTCTTCGCCCCCTCCACCGGTTCGAGAATTCCAGCCGTGGCAACGGTGACGCTCTCCAGCCCGGCCGTGGCGATATCGGTCTGATCCAGCGCCTTGCGCGGCAAGCTCAGCCAGGCAGCGTGACGAACCGGACGCTGGCCTTGACCACGGTTGACCGACATGGCGTAGGAGCCATCGCCAAGCACCTTGTCCGGCACCATGCGCAAGCCCCAGGCCTTGAACAGCGGCTCGATGTTCGACGCCCGGTCCACCGCCACCTCGCCCGGCATATCGCCGGTGTCAGCCTCGGCATAGGGGTCGACGAAGACCATCAGCTTGCCGCCGCGCAGCACGAACTGGTCGATGGCGTAGAGGGTCTGCTCGGGCAGATTCTTCGGATGCACCAGCCAGAGCACTGAGACGCTATCGGGAATCTGGTCGACATCGGCCTTGAGTTGCTCGATCTGGAACAACTGGCGCACCTGCTCCAGCACCATCCACGGCGGCGTCGGCTGCCGCGCCATCATGTCGAAACCGCCGGTCATCGACAGCCCGGAGAGCACGCCAACCACCGGCAGCTCCGGCTTGGCCAGGGTCTGCACCAGGCGGCTCAGCTCGTACTCCAGATGCTCCTCCTGATCCAGGGCGAAGAACGGGATCACCTGGGTGTCGTCCAGGCCATTGGTGCCAGCCAGGCCGAAGTAGATCGAGTCGCCGCCCTGCTGCAGCGGAATGTCCTGCAGACCGTATTGCGCGGCCTTGTCCTCATCTTCGGAGAACGGCTCGGGGTCGATGATATGCAGGCGGATCTTGCCGCCAGCCTGGGCCTGGTAGGCCTTGAGCATCTCCTCCACGCGCTGGGCATAGGTGCGCAGCGCCGGCAGGTTCTTGGCCACCTTGTCCGAGTAGAAGAAGTACAGGTTGATCGGCTCGTCCAGCTCACCAAGGATCTGCTTGGTGCCATCGGAGATGGTGTAGAGCTTCTGCTCGGTCAGGTCCAGGCGGGCACCGCCCAGGCCCAGGCCGGCCAGCAGGTTGAAGGCGAGAAAGGCCGCCGCGATCAGCAGCAACCCTGCGCCGGAATAGATCAGCTTTTTCATGGGCGCTCCTCAGTCGGCTTTCTTCAGGTCGATGACCACGGCGGTGGCGGTCAGCCAGGCGGCGATCAGCGAGAGGAAATACAAAAGGTCGCGCAGATCGATCACGCCCTTGCTGATGGCGTCGAAGCGCACCAGAAAGCTCAGCGAGGCGATGGCGTCCACCAGCCACTGCGGCGCCCAGGCGAAGGCGTCGAGCACCATCGGAAAACCGCTGACGATGAACAGGAAGCAGGCGCTGACCGCGAGGATGAAGGCGATCACCTGATTCTTGCTCAGCGCCGACATGCACGAGCCGATGGCGAGATAGGCGCCGGCCAGCAGCCAGCTGCCGATGTAGCCAGTGACGATGGCGCCGTTGTCCGGCTCGCCCAGGTAGTTGACCGTGATGATCATCGGGAAGGTCAGCAGCAACGCGATGCCGGCGAACACCCAGGCCGCCAGGAACTTGCCGGTAACCGCCTCGAAGCGGGTGATCGGCAGGGTCATGAGCAACTCGATGGAGCCGGATTTGCGCTCCTCTGCCCACAGGCGCATGGCGATGGCCGGCACCAGGAACAGATAGAGCCACGGGTGGAAGTTGAAGAAGGCCGAGAGATTGGCCTGGCCGCCCTCGAAGAAGCCACCCAGGTAGAAGGTGAACACCCCGGACAGCACCAGGAAGATGACGATGAACACATAAGCCAGCGGCGTGGCGAAATAGCTCGCCAGCTCGCGCTTGAAGATCACGGGCAACTGGGTCATGGCTGCTCTCCCCGGGTCAGCGTGCGGAACACTTCATCCAGGCGGCCGCGTTCCACGTTGAGTTCCTTGACCTTCCAGCCGCGCTCGGCAATCAGCGCATTGACCTGCGGGAAGATCACCTCGCCCGGCTGCGCCAGCACGCTCAGGCTGTGCTCACGGGCGTTTTCCTCGACACCGGCGACGCCCGGCAGCGCCGCGAGGGCTGCCTGATCCAGCGCCTCATCGGCCACCAGCGTCACCGCCTGGTGGTAGCGCGAGCGGCTTTCCAACTCCAGCGGCGTACCATCGGCCAGCAAGCGGCCCTGGGCGATCACCACCGCGCGTGTGCACAGCGCCGTGACCTCTTCGAGGATATGGGTAGAAATGATCACGATCTTGTCGCGGGCCAGGCCCTGAATAAGCTGACGCACCTGATGTTTCTGGTTGGGGTCGAGGCCGTCGGTGGGCTCGTCGAGGATCAGCACGCGCGGGTCATGCAGAATCGCCTGGGCCAGGCCAACGCGGCGCTTGAAGCCCTTGGACAGCGTCTCGATGCTCTGCTCCAGCACCTTTTCCAGCTCCACCTGCTCCACAGCGCGCTGCACGCGAAGCGTCTTCTCGGCGCCGCGAAAACCGCGCACCTCGGCGATAAAGTCGAGAAAGCCACGCACCGTCATGTCGCCATAGCAAGGCGCGCCTTCCGGCAGATAACCGATCTGCCGCTGGGCCTTGAGAGTCTGGGTCTGGATATCGCAACCGAGGATGCTCGCCGTACCGGAGGTCGGCGCGAGAAAGCCGGTGAGCATTTTCATGGTGGTGGATTTGCCGGCCCCGTTGGGGCCTAGAAAGCCCAGCACTTCCCCTGGCTGGACCCGGAACGACAAGTCATCGACTGCCGTGTGCTGCGCAAAACGCTTGGTCAGGTTTCTTATATCGATCATGGCCTCTCACCGTCGCGAATGGCCTGCGCTCAGCGAAACCATCGCTAAAGCGCAGGCCGCAAGAACGCCGGACGCGGAAAAGCACACGCCCGGACGAGGGCAAGACCGTAGCAAAACTGAAAAGTTCAGTCAGCAGGCCGAAACAAGTAGTAAATGGAATATGTGCTCAGCGATCCAGAGGGCTCAATACCGCCAGGCCACCTCGGTTGAGCACATGGGTGTAGATCATGGTGGTTTTCACGTCCGAGTGGCCGAGCAACTCCTGCACGGTGCGAATGTCCTGGCCTGCTTCCAGAAGATGCGTGGCAAAGGAATGACGTAACGAATGTGGCGTCGTATGCTTGATCAAGCCAGCACGCCGCGCCGCCTCACGCACCGCCCTCTGGATGGTTTTCTCATGCAGGTGATGGCGATAAATGCCGTGCCCGCGTGGATCCTGAGAGCGATTGCCCGACGGAAGACGAACTGCCATCCCCACTCCTTCGCCGCATTCGGATACTTGCGCGCCAGCGCGAACGGCAAATTAGCCTCGCCAAAGCCTTCGGCCAGATCGCCCTGATGCACGCGCTGCACCTTGTTCAAATGTTGCCGTAACGGCTCGACGACACGCATTGGCAGCATGGTTACCCGATCTTTTTGGCCCTTACCATCACGCACGATGATTTCTCGCCGGGTAAAGTCGACATCCTTGACTCTTAGCCGCAGCGCTTCAAGCAATCGCAATCCAGCACCATAGAGCAGATTCGCAACTATCCAGCTATCGCCCTGCAATTGAGCCAACAGGGCATCGACCTCAATACGGGTAAGCACCACCGGCAGATGCTTGGGTTTCTTCGCCCGTACGACACCCTGTAACCAGGGCAAATCCAGCTTGAGCACCTCCTTGTAGAGAAATAGCAAAGCGGCTAGCAGGTCGTTGAAAAACGTAGGCGAGGCAGCCAATGCAAGGCAAAAACAGGCGAAAAAGCGGAGTTTACGAGCTGTAAATGAGCATTTTGAGCCTGTTTTTAACGCAGCAGTGGCAACGCAGATAGTTTTTCAACAGCCTGCTAGAGCCTGGTTCTGTGTCGAGGCGGACACATCGCGCTTAACCGCGAGATGGGTCAGAAAAGCCTCGATCTCCACCGCGCCCATCTCCGCCGGATGCCGGTAGTGGTGAAAGCGGATGTAGCGCTTTACCCATTCGGCATAGACAGCTTCGGTACGGATGGAATAGTTTCTGACTCGAATCTGCTGGCGCAGTTGATCCAGCAGCTTGGGCTTGCCGTCATCCATGTCGCGTTTCTCCCTGGGTGCTGTCGCGTTTGCCGCGACAACCTTCAAGCTAGACAAGGACTTGCAAGACGACAAGGAAGATTATGCGACAGCTGTCGCGTGGAAACGCGACATGAATGTCGTCTAATTAATAGTTAGGGGCTCAATTGGAGTATCGCGCATGAAGTATTTATTTCTAATAGCCATGTTGCAAGCAAGCATTACTAGCTCAGCTCACGCTGAAGACAAGAAATATATTGAACAAGGTAATTCAATTTACTTTTGCAGCAGCCCCGAAGCAGCAGGAGGTCTAGTCGAAACCTACGACAGAGAGGACGACTTCAATGTACGTAACTATGTTGAAAGCTCAGCCCAATGCGAAAGACTCCCTCCCAGCGCAGAAGCAAAGCTCTACATCTTGACGAACACCGAGGAAAATAGCGTTATCAAAATAGAAATAATTCATCCAAAGCTAACCGGCGAGAAATTTTTCTGGATTAACTCTCAACAAGCCAACGACCAAATCAACTACTACAACGCCACTCTTGAAGAGAAACCGCTTGCTGTTGGATTTTCTAATGAAATCTTTGGTTGTACTACCTTGGAAGCCGCCATTCATCATAGCCAAATAAGTAGCCACTCAAAACAAACTGGCGGCTTTTATGTTGCACAAGCCTATGACATTGGAAATCAAGACAAAACCACTGATTTTATCTGCAAAAATATTAAACCTGGAACTAGAGCCGACATATACATGAACAAAGCTCAAAGCGGCTTCGTTCCAGTACACATGTACGATAAGGATCGTACAATCCTGTGGATACCCGCCAAATAAAGCGAACACTTAAACCCCAATAAATATACATTGGAGAGAGTATGAACAATATCAAAGCATCTCTTTTGCTATTAATTTCATCCACACTTGCTGGCTGCGGGGATTCAGCAGAAGAAAAACTCAGAGAGCTACTTATCAGCAAAAGCAATCTCATTGACCCTAAATCAGCGGAATTTAGAAACATAAAGACAGACAATAAAATGAGTCAATTTTGCGGAGAGATAAACGCCAAAAACTCTCTCGGAGGCTATGTAGGTTGGACTCATTTTTATGCAACCACAAACGATAGTTCCGGGCTATATTTTGAAGAATTCAAAAATACGCTATCTCCCAATAACCCTTATCACTTTGCAATCCCCAGCATCAATGAATTCTGCAATAGCTCTGAGTAAGATGGCTATTATTCCGCTACTAACCAACTATTTAGCGCCCCTAACAACTGTATATGGACTCTCCCCACAAGTAGTGAGCAAAGCTTTGCCTTTGCACCTGTCGTCAGCGCGGTTGCATTCGTATATCCGGCCTGTGATGGGCGC
>NZ_FMZQ01000036.1 GCF_900102635.1 Ectopseudomonas chengduensis
GCCAACAAAGACGAAACCTCATGGCAGGCCCGCTATGACTTCAACTTTGCCAGCGTTGGCATCCCTGGCTTGACGTTCATGACCCGTTACCTGACTGGTGACAATATTGATCTAGGCGCAGGCAGCGCCGATGGTAAGGAATGGGAGCTCAATACTGACATCGCATATGTCTTCCAGGACGGTGCGCTGAAAAACCTGGGTGTGAAATGGCGCAACGCCACACTACGTTCAACCAATTTCGGCAACGATGTTGACGAGAACCGCCTGATCGTCAGCTACACACTTCCGCTGTTGTAATCATCAAACCTCAGCGCGGAACTAGTAGTCGAGTGCCGCGCTGAGAACCGCCCGCGCTGATAAAGTGATACTGCCGGAAGTTCAATTCCAAACATAAAGCTCCTCCCTCCATCAGATTACAAATAAGTAATCCTGCTGCGATCCTGGCGTTAGGTTCGTCTCGTTAAGCTCAAAGTACATGCATTTTGCTTGGCACGAGCTTTGATCGCCCCCCATGTTCGACCCTCTCACCATCGACCACCAACTAGCACAGATTTTCTTGACCAGCGCGCGCTGCGCCTGCTTTAGGCAGGCTGCACGCAGCCTAAACTTACATATCGTGCCGATGCGCAAAAAACTCAGGAAGCTGGAGGCAACTGTAGGTACCCCGCTATTCCTTTATAAAGGACGCGAGCTCAGCCTGAGCGCAACAGGACGTGAATTACAACAACTACTGATCCAGAAATTCGGTGACCTGCATCCAGAGGACGTCAGTGTCCAGCGAGCTCTGGTACGTCTTGCGGTGCCGACGGCACTGCTCACCGACCTGCTGGCCCGTGATTTGATCTCCTGGCTGCGTAATGACGCGGCCGTGAGACTAGAAATCATCCCACAGGAGGGCGAGCCCGAGAGGCTGGCAGAGGTCATGATTTGGATCACCGATCCCGGCACGCCAAGACCGACTCCAAGCTTTGCAATGACAACACCATTGATGCTTGCACGAATTCCCTATCGTGCCCATATGGCCAAACGTTATGCGGGTAAACGCCTACCGAGTTCTGTAGCCGACCTCAAGGATTTCATGCTGGTTCAGCTCGCGGGAAACACAACGGTTGACAGTTTCGAACCATGGAATCAGCTGATCCGTCAGCGCCAAAGCGCGGTCATTCAAGTGCATTCACAAGAGTGGGTCGTTGACTTGCTGCGTAACTCCTCCTGCATTGGCCTGCTACCTGGCTACATCTCCCATGTAGACCGTAACCTGCTGCCCCTTGACGAGTTATTCGAGACTGCCTTGGAACGGGTGGTCTGGATTTCAACGTCCCCGCTGGCAGCAGAGCAATCAGAAGTGCAGACACTGGTATCGCTCATCTACAAAGCCTTTGAAGATCGCCACAACTGGTTCACTCAGTAGCCCTGAGTAGTCCACAAGCAGCTAATTCACCAAATAGTCATCTCGCTGAAACAAACAAAAGTTTCCACTCCTGCATTGAAACCCTCGCCCTGTAAGGCTTTCATTCGCCCTCTCGATCATTGAAATAAAAATGTCATCGAAAGTATGTGCAAGTGTAATACGCCTACCCGAGCCTGCCCCACGTCTACCACACATGTTTTCGACGAGGATAATTACATGCTCATTGCTACCCCCAACTCTCAATGGCTTAACCGAGTCACGTGCGGGCTCCTGCTGAGCGCTGGAGGACTCGGTCTCAGTCAACCAGCGGCAGCTGATTTTTTGGCAGATAGCAAAGCTGGTCTGGAAGCGCGCAACTTCTATTTCAATCGTGATTTCCGCCAAGACTCAGCTAGCCAGTCAAAGCAGGAGGAATGGGCCCAGGGCTTCCTGCTGCGCTACGAATCCGGCTTCACTGAAGGGACAGTCGGCGTGGGTATCGACGCCATCGGCATGCTGGGTCTCAAGCTGGACTCCAGCGCTGATCGTTCAGGCACGGGCCTTCTAAAACGCAACAAAGAAGCACCTCGTGCAGCGCAGGATGAATATGGTGAGATGGGCTTAACCGCGAAGCTGCGCGCTTCAAACAGCGTGCTGAAACTGGGCACGCTGCAACCTCGACTGCCAACCGTCCAAGCAAACGATTCGCGCCTGCTGCCACAGACCTTTCAAGGCGGGCACCTGAATTCGCTGGAGATTGCCGGCCTGACCTTCGATGCCGGCCAGCTCAAACAAGTAAGCCAGCGCGACTCATCCGATAGCGAAGACCTCAGCATTACCAGCGGCGCAGCCCGCGCTATCAGCGGCGGCGGAACCCAGAATAGCGATGAATTCAACTTCGCCGGAGCAACCTACAAGTGGAACAGCAACCTAGCCACCGGCTACAACTACGGCAATCTAGACGGTTTCTACAAGCAGCATATTTTCACGGTCCTGCACACCTTGCCGCTAGGTGACAAGCAATCGCTGAAAACTGATATGCGCTACGCTCGCTCCACCGACGAGGGCAACAGCAACGTCGACAACAAGGCATTCGGGGCGATGTTCACCTATGCATTTAGCGGTCACGCACTCGGTGTTGGTTACCAGAGCATGAGCGGAGACACCGGCTACGCCTACATCAACGGCACCGATCCGTTCCTGGTCAACTATGTGCAAATCGGTGACTTCGCCAACAAAGACGAAACCTCATGGCAGGCCCGCTATGACTTCAACTTTGCCAGCGTTGGCATCCCTGGCTTGACGTTCATGACCCGTTA
>NZ_FMZQ01000020.1 GCF_900102635.1 Ectopseudomonas chengduensis
CTAAAAGCCTCAGTGCCGTACGCTCAGGCCGTAGCTTTGCGCGCCAACGCAAACGCGCAGCCAGCCGAGGTTGTGAGGGCTACAAACCGACGCGCTGAAGAAACACCACCGCCCAACCTCCGTGCAAAAAAGCTGGCCACAAGCGGTCGGCATAGGCTCGTCCGGAGAACGAGAAATCTCGCCTAGACAGCCGGAACAGACGATGATCACATCACCGCCAGCCCAGCTAGACCGCCTGATTGAGCGGCAGAGGCCTGGTCATCGCCCGACGGCCATGGCGGCTGGCTGCTTCGGGGGGCTTGCCTTGGGCAGGGCTGCAGCTTAGGTTGATGACATTGGGCTAAAGCCAGCCCCTTAGCTTAATCGTTATGCACCAATAGGATTCACTCATGGAACCTGACAGAATTTACTTTAAGGACAATCCTTGGCCAGAAGGGCATCCAATCAAGGCGTTCTCATGGTTGGCGAAGGTGGTGGGTGAAGATGTGTGGTTCGATCTGCATCTTGAGTCAGTCGATTACTATGCGGAGCGCGACATAGAAGACGATGAGGATGTCGATTATCCATCTGACTGGGCCGCGCCGATTGTCTGGGGTAATTATCACTCATGCACGCTGTCTTCCAATTATTGGCACAATGGCGGATTTAGGGTGTGCGCAGTCGCCGAATACACACCTGAGCTTCTGGACGGTCTTGAGGTAGTAGTCGATCCGAATCCCGAAGCCCTAAAGGACTGGGATGACCTCGCATTTCATATCTACTTGCTTGGCCATGATGCGGTCGGCAAGCACCGGATCAGGTTTGAGCGGATCGGCAACTCTATGCAATTCAAAATTACGTGGTTGGGTGCGATTGCTCAGGCATATGTGGGCGACTATGAGTTCAAGCACGAGTTTACAGCCTTGGTGGACGCAGCAGAGTTTCCAGAGCTATCCAGCAGAAATGCATAACAGGTTGCTGCACGCGGAAAAATTACTCGCTGCGCTCCCAATTTCACGGTGAGCAAAGCGTTAGATCTAAAGGAGCAGCAATTACATGGCAGTCACACAAGACCAAGTGTTGGCGTTCGCTATCTACGAAATCCGGCAATTGCTCGCCTATCATTTAGGTAGCGACGACACTCCTGATCCAGCGGTAAAAGCTGCAGCCCATCTGGCATATGCTCTCCATAACCAAGCTGACGCTATCCTGCAAGGGCGCACATTCGATCCTCAGCAGGCTATAGAGTCTCTGAACGTAGTAGATCGAATGCTGGCAACCAATTTTCAAGCTAGGTTCTTACAATCAGTTAGCCATGATGTCTAACTAAGCAATAACAGCAATAACAGGGGACAGACCACAATTTACGGATAAATCAATCAGCCCCTTATTATTCATGTGACTTACTACGCAGGTAGATACCTGTACCACAGCAGAATCATCGTAACGCCAACCCAACCAGAGCAACTCCCAGCGCAAAAAGCCAAAGTTGCCCGCAATAAGAAATGCAGGTGCGCACAAAAATTAGTCTTACGTTCAAGCTGTACCTTTTTCGTCCTCAAACGATGTAAAACACCATCTCACTCAAGCGAAAAGCCCGCCCTGGCGCAGGATACGATCATGAATGGACTCCCTCTCTCACTCGCCCTCCTTCTCATCTCCAGCACAACCTTTGCTGCCGAGGAAGATGATGATCCCTGCACGGTTCAAGGTGGTGGCGTTATGGCGGGTTATGCCTGCGCTGCTCAGCGATACAAGGTCGCCGATGACCAGCTCAATGCCGAATACAAGAAAGCCATCCAGCGAACGGAAGAGGAGCAGACAGCATTGCGCGAAAACTGGCCGAATACGGAACTGGTCAGCCTGCTCCGTTCGGCACAGCGGGCCTGGCTGAAGTTCAGGGATGCCGAGTGTCAGTTCACGGGGATTTCCTCGACACCCTCGCCCTGGCAGGGCGTTCAGGTGGAGGAGTGCAAGTTGCGCATGACCATCGAACGAACAGAGCACCTGAAAGGCGTTCACTCAGGTTGAACAAAAGGTTCGCGGCTGAAGCCCCTCCCACAGGGCTGCCGGTGAGAGACGCAGCCTAGGCAGGTAGCGTCAGGCTCACTTCCACCCCGCCTTCGACATTACCGATCTGCAACTCGCCGCCATGCAGCTCGGCCACCTCCTGCACGAAGTTCAGGCCCAGCCCGGTGCTCTTGCGCCCGCCGCCGGGGCGGGCCAGGGAGTAGAAGCGCTCGGTCAGGCGCGCCAGGGCGTAGTCGGGGATGGCTTCGCCCTGGTTGAACAGGCGCAGGACGATACGCTCGCCATCGCGCTCGGCGGCGATGCGGATACGCCCACCGGGCGGGGTGAAGTCCAGCGCATTGTCCAGCAGATTGGCCAGTGCCTGGCGCAGCAGGAAGCGCTCGCCGCGCAGGCTGAGGCCTGCTGGCACAACCTGTTCGATCTGCAGGTTGGCGGCGGTGACACGCGCCTGTTGCGCTTGCAGCAGTTCGTCCACCAGTGGCGCCAGCGGCACCGCCACGCGTTCTTCCAGCCCCTGGCGTTGCTCCACCTGAGCCAGGTGCAGCAGGCGTTCGATCAGGTTCTGCAGGCGCGCGCTTTCCTGCTGGATATTGGCCACGAAACGCTGGCGCTGCTCGGCCGGCATGTCGCCGTCGAGCAGTTCGGCGGCGCCGCGGATGGCCGCCAGCGGGCTCTTCAGCTCGTGGGTCAGGGTGTGCACGTAGCGCTCGACGTAGGCCTTGCCTTCCAGCTCGGTGCGCATGCGCTCCACCGCCTTGGCCAGTTGCCCCAGTTCACCGCCGCGCACGTTCGGTGCCTCGGCACGTTGTCCCTCACTGACCGCCTGGGCGTAGCGAGTGAGCTTGCCCAGCGCGGCGCTGAGCCACCAGGACAGCCCCGCGCCAATCAACAGGCCAAGGCCGATCAACCCGGCACCGAGCCAGCCAAGACGCGTTTGCGAGCGCTCGATATAGGGCTGCAGGGTGCGGTTGGGTTTGGCCACCGAGACCACGCCGATGATCTGCTCGCCATCCCTGATCGGTGCGGCGACGTACATCACCGAAGAGTCGGGATCGTCCGGCTCTTCACGGGTCGAGCGGGCGCCGTATTGGCCGCGCAGGGTCAGCAGCACGTCGTTCCAGCGCGAATAATCCTGGCCGACCGCCAGGCCAGTGGAGTCGAGCAGGACGATGCCCTGGGCGTCGGTGACGTAGATGCGGTGGTTGACCTCGGCCTTGGTCAGCCCCCAGATGCTGGCCTGCGGCTGGCGCCGGCCATAGGCTTCCAGCGCTTCGTGCAGACGGCCCTGGCCGAGGGTACCGGCCTTGACCTCGTCGCGCAGGATCTCGGCCAGCAGGTTGGCGGTATCGACCAGCGTCTCCTCGGTGCTCTGGCGTACGCCGGGGCGAATCTCGTCCATCACCGTGCTCAGCACGAACCAGCCGGCCAGGCCAACGAAGAGGAAGTAGACGAGGAAGATGCGCACGCCAAGTGGCATGACTCAGGCCTCCGGTTCGAAACTGTAGCCCAGGCCGCGATGGGTCTGGATCGGCTCTTCGCTCGGGGCGATGGCGCGCAGTTTGGCGCGCACGCTCTTGATATGGCTGTCGATGTTGCGCTCGTAGCCAGCCTCGCTGGCCACGCCTAGGGCATCGAGCAATTGCTCGCGCGAATAGACCCGGCGTGGCTGTCCGAGCAGCGTGCGCAGCAGGCGAAATTCGTGGCGGGTCAGGCTCAGGGCCTGGCCGTGGTAGTGGATGCGAAAGGCGGCATCATCGATCTGAAAGGTGCTCGGCACGCTGGCTGCTGGTGTTTCACGCGGCGCCACGCGTTTGAGGATGGCCTTGACCCTGGCAGCGACCTCACGCGGGCTGAAGGGTTTGACCACGTAGTCGTCGGCGCCGATTTCCAGGCCCACCACACGGTCGATCTCCTCGCTGCGTGCGGTGAGGAAGATCACCGGCACCTCGGAGAAACGGCGCAGGCGCTTGCACACTTCGAAGCCGCTGATATCGGGCAGGCCGACGTCGAGAATCGCCAGGTCGAAGGCGCCGTTTTCCAGCAGCGTCAGGGCCTCGCCACCGAGGCTCGACCAGTGCGTGACGAAGCCTTCGGCCTGCAGGGCATAGACCAGCGTATCGGCAATCGCGGCTTCGTCTTCGACTATGAGTATCTGCGGCATCGGGCGTCCTGCACCTAGTGGGCAACGGCGGCAGACTGCCGGGGGCCGGATCATGCGTCAAGCGGACGATAGCGTAGGACTGGGGCAGCCCGTCAGGGGTGGTTGGCGGGTTGCACCCGCCCTACGCGACAAGCGCCTCCCACAAGGTTTTCGCTCACCTTTGGCCCGGATGCAATCCGCGAAATCGTGCCATTCGTTCCCCGGATTGCATCCGGGCTACGCGCTCAGGGAATCTCGCCGCGGATGTACTGCTCCAGCTGGCGGATCAGGTCGGCCTGTTCGGCAATGGTTTCCTTGACCAGGTCACCGATGGACAGCAGGCCAATCAGTTCGCCTTCGGCCAGCACCGGCAGGTGGCGCAGGCGGCGCTCGGTCATCAGCTCCATGCAGTACTGCACGCTGTCACGCGGACCGACGCTGATGACGTCGCTGGTCATGATTTCACTGATCTTGGTGTTGAGCAGCGAACGCTCGGCCAGCGCTACCTTGCGCACGTAGTCACGCTCGCTGACGATGCCTACCAGGCGCCCGCCGGAGAGCACCACCAGTGCCCCGACACCCTTTTCGGCCAGTACACGCAAACCGTCGAGCAGGGAATCCTCACGGTCGACGCTGTAAACGTAGGCATGGGCTTTATTGCGAAGAACTTCTGCGGCGGTTTTCATGCTGACGACTCCTTTTGTTGTTATCCGTTTTTAGCAGAGTTGGCCGCCGCGGTCAGCCTCACTCGAGGCTGAATCGTCCAGTATTCTGCGCCAGCCCTTCGCTGCCTCGGCGCAGTTGCTCGGCGGCGCTGCTCACGGCCTGGGCGCCGTCGAGCAGTTGTCCGGCGGCCTGATCGACCTGCTGGATATTGCCACTGACCTCATCGGCGGTGGCCGCCTGCTGCTCGGCGGCCGTGGCGATCTGCGCCAGACGGTCGCTGACGCGCTGCACCGAGTCGACGATGTTCTGCAGTTCATCACCCATGGCCAGCACGCTGCCGATGTCGCCGTCGGCCTGGCTGCAGGCTTCTTCCATCAGGGTGACCGACTGGCCAACCACGCGCTGCAGATTGTCCACGGTCTGGGCGATTTCCTGGGTCGAGTCCTGGGTGCGTTTGGACAGCGAGCGCACTTCGTCGGCAACCACGGCAAAGCCTCGACCGGCCTCGCCCGCGCGCGCCGCCTCGATGGCGGCATTGAGTGCCAGCAGGTTGGTCTGCTCGGCAATGCCCTTGATCACCTCGACCACGCGGTTGATCTGCTGGGTCTGATCACGCAGTTGCTGCAACGCAGCGGCGCTGTCGCCGAGACGGCTGCTGAGGTGGCGCATGCTGGCGCTGGTGCGCTCACTGCGCTGGTTGCTGCTCAACGCCACCTCGCGGGTCTGCTGCGCTTCCACCGCTGCCTGCTCGCAGCTTTGCGCCACGCTCTGCGCGGTGGCGGCCATCTGCGTCGCGGCAGTGGCGATCTGACTCATCTGCGCCTGCTGCTGCTCGACGGCATCCAGGGCGTCACGCGCCTGGCCACCGAGCAGTTGCACCGTGCTGTCCAGTTGCTGGCTTTCGCGGTTGACGCCCTGCAGCGAGTCGCGCATCTGCTCGACCGCAGTATTCAGCGCCTGGGCGATGGCGGCCAGGTCATCACGGCCGTTGACCTCCATGCGCACGCGCAGGTCGCCGTCACGCAGACCACGCGCAGCTTCGATGATGTTGCTGGTGCTGATGCGGATCGAGGCGTTCAGGCATATCAGCACGTACATTGCCAGCAGGGTCAGCACGCTGAAGGCACCGATCACCTCGATCATCGAGTGCAGTGCCTGCTGCCGGTAATGACCGAGGCTGGCGCTGAACTGTTGATAGAGCGCCTGCTGCAGGCCCTGCAGCTGGCTTTCCAGCGCCTCGACACGCTGTACGAACTGCTCGGGCGTGAGCGCCATCGGGCTGGCCTCGAACATGTCGCGATCGATCTGGGTGAGGAAGTCGTCGAATGCCTTGAGCGAGGCGTCAAAGGGCGCGCTCAGCTGGCGCATGGCCTGCGGCGCCTCGCGCGACAGGGTGATCTGCGCCTTGACCAGTTGCGCCCGCTGCTCGTCCAGGCTGCGGCGCAGGTCGCGGATCAGCACCCGGCTCTGCAGGGTGAAATGCTGCGAGACCACGGCGCCATGGCCCTGAGCGGCGAAGGTGCCAAGCTGCTCGAGCAGCCGCGGCATGACGTAGGTGATCTGCTCCATCATCAGGTAGGTGTCGAGGCGCGGATCGAGAATCAGGGTGCTGTCGGTCGCCACCTGCTCGCGCAGGGCGATCAGGTACAACAGCGCCTTCTGGTAGCGCTCCAGTGCATCGGGCAAGGGAACCTTGGTCAGCCCAGCAGCTCGCAGACCGTCGCGCTCACCCTGCAGGGCCTGGAAATGCTGGCGCGCCTGATCACTGATCAGCTCGCTCTGCAGCGGCTCGGCGGCCTGCTGCAAAGCCTCGTCGAGCCTGGCCTCGCGCTGCTGCAGCAGCCCTTGCGCGGCATTCTCGGTGCCTTTCCAACGCGCCAGCAGGGTGCGCTGGGCAATCAGCTCATGCTGCACCTGCGCCATGCGTTCCAGCGCTTGCGCACCTTCCACCTCGAAGTCCACGGACTGCAGACGTGACAAGTAATCACTGCTGATGACCCACAACGCGTATCCGAGCGGAAGCGCGAACAACAGGAACACCAGCTGAAACTTGTGGGCAAAACTGAAACGCTGCAGCAGCCGTACACCCGGCTTGAGTACTCCCGTCATAGCGACACCTCAACGACCTAAAGGGCCTACAGGCCTGGCAAAGAATTGCATGTAGCAAAAAGCAGGCCCGGCGCCCCTTGGGGCAAGGAAGTCGATACTGGGCACTCTCGACGAGTGTAATGGCCAATGAGTATCAGCCTTTTCCGAAATGCGACAATTAACTCAGCATTGGGGACGATCGCGGGTGTAGCGCTCGGCCGGGTCCACGGCTGCACCAAGATCGCGCATGGCGCTGGCACCGATCAGCAGCGGATAGCTGAAAGTGCTGCGATCCGTCAGGTTGACTTCGATGGTGCGTTCCTCTTCGCCCAGGCAGATCGGCATCTCGATCACCGGACGCTGCGAATAGGCGACTTCCTTGATCTCGGCGTCACTCTCTTCAGCGCGCTTCTTGATCTCGGCGATGCGCACGAGCGGGTGTTCGTAAACCGTATCCTCGGCACCATCGACGGCCAAGCGGAAGCGTACCCAGTCTTCACCGTCGCGCTTGAAGGGTTCGATGTCCTTGGCCGATAGCGAGGCGGTCATTGCGCCGGTGTCCATCTTGGCCTTGAGGGTCTGGCCCAGAGCAGGGAGCTTGATCAGTTCGTAGCGGCCGTAAAGGTCCGGTTGTTCATCGGCCATGGTCGGCAGACTGATGGCGGCGGCCAGCAGGAGCAGAGCGTATTTCAAGGTCAGGTCCTCTCGTTTGCGGTGACCGAACCTACGACTGCCATGCGCCTGCCGCGTTCCACCAGAAGCGTTACAACATGCTGCGTACAAGCGCTATTTTTTAACCTGAGGTTTCCGCACGCCGTCAGGGAGACACTGAAAAAATCGTCATGCCCGCGCAAGCGGGTATCCAAAATCTGCGAAGCATCTGGGCTCACGCCTTCGCGGGAGTGACGACAGATGGCTTTTGCAGAACAGCCTCAGCGGCCGCGCCCCTCCAGATCCATCCCACTCCACAACTCGTCGAGCCGCTCGAAGCCCCACTCTTCGGCCGACTCACGCCCGACGATGCGGTCCTGATCGGTGATCTTGCTCAGATCGACGACGCTCTGCGGCAACGGCAAACGTGACTTGGCCGAGAAGAACACCTTGACCCTGGGCGCCAGCAGCGCCTTGGGATTCTGCTCCATGACTACCGCCAGGCGTCCACTTTGCAAACGCACCAGCGCGCCGACCGGGTAGATGCCGACGGTCTTGACGAATGCCTGGAACACCAGCTCGTCGAAATGCCCCTTCCACTCGGCCATCTTGCGGATCGACTCGGCCGGGTCCCAGCCCTGTTTGTAGGGACGGTTGGAGGTGATGGCATCGTACACGTCGCAGACCGCGCCCATTTTCGCCATCAGGCTGATCTGCTCGCCCTGCAGGCGGTGTGGATAACCGCTGCCATCGACCTTCTCGTGGTGATGCAGGCACACGTCGAGGACCAACGCACTGACCTGTTTGCTGGCGATCAGAATGCCACCGCCCTCCTCCGGATGCTTGCGCACCTTGGCGAACTCGTTGTCGGTGAGCTTGCCGGGCTTGTCCAGCAACTCCTGCGGTACGGCCATCTTGCCAATATCGTGCAGCAAACCGGCCAGCCCGGCCTCGCACACAGCCGCTTCAGGCAGGCCGAGCTGACGCGCCAGGGCGATCATCAGCGCACACACCGCGACCGAGTGCATGTAGGTGTATTCATTGCTGTGCTTGAGCCGTGCCAGGCTGATCAAGGCATTGGGGTGGCGCATCACCGACTCGGAAATTTCCTCGACCAGCGATTCGGCCTGCTCGAACTGCAGCGCCTGGCCCATGCGCGCATCGCAGAACATGTCCATCACCGCCTGCTTGGAGCGCGCGCAGAGCTTCACGGCCTGCTCCAGCTCCTGCTCCATCGACAGCGCCTTGACCTTGGGCGGCTCGATAGCGGCCAGTAACCGCGCCTCGGCTTCGCACTCGACCTCGGCTTCTGTCGCAGCTTTCACGCCAACGGCGACATCGCTGCCCTTGCTGACGTCGATCCACAACTCGGTGATCGCACTATCGCGAATACGAGCGAGGTCTTTTTCGGAGTTGAGGACAAACTTGGACTTCCAGAAGGGATGATCCATCCAGGAGCCGCAGAACTCCTGGATGAACATTCCGACGCGTAGATCAGCGACGGCGATCCGTTTGAGCATGGTGCATACCGGCAGGTTGAAGCGCCTTCCGTGGGCGGGATGTCCCGTGGTGACGATCATTGGCTTATAGACGCTGATCTGGCAATAGGCCAGTGGGGGGAGCTTTGAGCAAAATGCCGTGCTTGCATAAGATGGCCGCTCACTGCCCGCCATGGAGTCGACATGCGCCCTCTGCTGACCGGCCTCGCCAACATCGTCCTGCTGCTCGCCAACACCCTGATCCTGATCGGCCCGTTGCTGCTGATCGCCCTCGCCAAGCTCGTCTTGCCCGGACAAAGCGCCCGCGACACCTGTTCGCGCGGGGTGATGTGGGTGGCCGAATTCTGGGCGGAGAACTGCAAACGCATCTTCGCCCTGCTGACGCCGACACACTGGGACATCCGCGGCAACGCCGAGCTGCGCAGAGACCGCTCCTACCTGGTGATCAGCAATCACCAGTCCTGGGTCGACATTCCCGCCCTGGTGCAGGCCTTCAACCGCAGGACGCCCTACTTCAAGTTCTTCCTCAAGCAGCAACTGATCTGGGTGCCCTTTCTCGGCCTGGCCTTCTGGGCGCTCGATTACCCCTTCATGAAGCGTTACTCCAAGGCCTTCCTCGACAAGAACCCGCACATGAAGGGCAAGGATCTGGAGATCACCAAGGCCGCCTGCGAGAAGTTCAAGCGCCTGCCGGTGACCGTGGTCAACTATCTCGAAGGCACCCGCTTCACTGCGGCCAAGCGGGCCCAGCAGCAGTCGCCCTACCGCTACCTGCTCAAGCCCAAGGCCGGCGGCGTGGCGTTCGTACTCTCGACGCTGGGTGAACAGATCGATGCTGTGCTGGACGTGACGCTGGTGTATCCCGGCAAGCAGGTGCCGGGGTTCTGGGCCCTGCTCAGCGGCCAGGTGCCGAAGGTGATCATGGATATTCAGACACTCGAACTGGATCCGGCGCTGTACCAGGGCGATTACGAGAACGACCCGGCTTTCCGCCTGCAGGTGCAGGACTGGGTTTCGGACCTGTGGCTGGCCAAGGACAAACGCATCGAGCAGTTGCGCAGCGAAAACCACGACTGACTGTCGGCACCGCACCGGGCGTCGTTCGGATTTCCGAATACGCCCGCACGCAATGGTCGGAAGAGCGAACGAGCAACGCTTGAAGATAACCTGAAGTTAAAAATTTAATTCATATAAATCAAATAGTTAACAAATTATCGAAGCCCTCGAAAACGCTGGCACACAACCTGCTCAAGTCACTACAGGAATGCAATAGACCTTCCATGAGCAAAGTGGCGTACCGCGCCATCACAACAACAACATCGAGGATTCGATTCATGCGTACCTTCCACCGTGTACTGAGCGTGGCCATTGCCGCCGCCGTCCTTTCCACCCCGGTGACCGCTGCGGAACTGACCGGCACCCTGAAGAAGATCAAGGACAGCGGCACCATCACCCTGGGCCATCGCGACTCGTCCATTCCCTTCTCCTACTTCGGCGACAACTCGCGCCAGCCGATCGGTTACTCCCACGACCTGCAACTGAAAGTGGTCGAGGCGATCAAGCAGGAACTGGGCATGCCGGACCTGAAGGTACGCTACAACCTGGTCACGTCGCAGACCCGCATCCCGCTGGTGCAGAACGGCACCGTCGACCTGGAGTGCGGCTCCACCACCAACAACATCGAGCGTCAGCAGCAGGTCGACTTCTCCGTCGGCATCTTCGAGGTCGGCACCCGCCTGCTGGCCAAGAAGACCAGCGGCATCAACGATTTCGAAGACCTCAAGGGCAAGAACGTGGTGACCACCGCCGGTACCACGTCCGAGCGCCTGATCAAGTCGATGAATGCCGAGAAGAAGATGGGCATGAACGTGATTTCCGCCAAGGATCACGGCGAGTCCTTCCTGATGCTCGAATCCAACCGCGCCGTCGCCTTCATGATGGACGACGCCCTGCTCGCCGGCGAAATGGCCAAGGCCAAGAAGCCGGATGACTGGGCCGTGGTCGGCACTCCGCAATCCTTCGAGATCTACGGCTGCATGGTGCGCAAGGGTGACGCTGGCTTCAAGCAAGTGGTCGACAAGGCCATCAGCGACACCTTCGCCTCCGGCGAGATCAACGGCATCTACGCCAAATGGTTCCTCCAGCCAGTGCCGCCGAAGGGCCTGAACCTGAATTTCCCCATGAGCGACGAGCTGAAGAAGCTGATCGCCAACCCGACCGACAAATCTGCAGAACAGATCTGACGGTAAACCTGCGCCAGCTTCACAAGAGCTAGCACAGCACCGTAGGGCGGGTGCAACCCGCCAACCCGATCGTCCACGACGACTCTGGCGGGTTGCACCCGCCCTACGGTTCTTTCTCCTGATGGATAAGGGGCACAGCCGCCACCCGCGGCTGGGGCACGCTGCTGCGCGCTCGGCCCCTCCAACCCAAGCTTTAGCCACACGGGGGTCACCCGCATGAATTACAACTGGGACTGGGGTATTTACTTCAAGTCCACCGGCATTGGCAGCGAAACCTACCTGGACTGGTTCATCACCGGCCTGGGCTGGACCATCGCCATCGCCCTGGCTGGCTGGATCATCGCCCTGGCACTGGGCTCGCTGCTCGGCGTGATGCGTACCCTGCCGAACCGCTGGCTGTCCGGCCTGGCCACCGCCTACGTGGAAATCTTCCGCAACGTGCCGCTGCTGGTACAGCTGTTCCTCTGGTACTTCCTGGTGCCGGACCTGCTGCCCGAGCCACTGGAGCTGTGGTTCAAGCAGGATCTCAACCCGGCCACCTCAGCCTATCTCTCGGTGGTGGTGTGCCTCGGCCTGTTCACCGCCGCGCGGGTCTGCGAACAGGTACGCACCGGCATCGAGGCGCTGCCCAAGGGGCAGACTGCCGCCGCTTACGCCATGGGTTTCCGCCTGCCGCAGATCTACCGCAACGTGCTGCTGCCGCAGGCGTTTCGCATCATCATTCCGCCGCTCACCAGCGAGTTTCTCAACATCTTCAAGAACTCCTCGGTGGCCTCGCTGATAGGCCTGATGGAGCTGCTGGCGCAGACCAAGCAGACCGCCGAATTCAGCGCCAACCTGTTCGAGGCCTTCACCCTGGCCACGCTGATCTACTTCACCCTGAACATGAGCCTGATGATGATCATGCGCCTGATCGAGAAGAAGGTTGCCGTGCCCGGCCTGATCTCCGTAGGGGGTAAATGATGGATTTCAGCGAAATCATCCCCGCCCTGCCGGGCCTGTGGGACGGCATGGCGATGACCCTGCAACTGATGGCCCTGGGCATCATCGGCGGCGTGGTACTGGGCACACTGTTGGCCCTGATGCGCCTGTCGCACAGCAAGTTGCTGGCGAACATTGCCGCCACCTACGTCAACTATTTCCGCTCGATCCCTTTGCTGCTGGTGATCACCTGGTTCTACTTCGCGGTGCCGTTCATCCTGCGCTGGATCACCGGCGAGGACACCCCGGTGGGCGCGTTCAGCTCGTGCCTGGTGGCCTTCGTGATGTTCGAGGCGGCCTACTTCTGCGAGATCGTGCGTGCCGGTATCCAGGCCATTCCCAAGGGCCAGATGGGGGCCTCCCAGGCGCTCGGCATGAGCTACGGGCAGAGCATGCGCCTGATCATCCTGCCGCAGGCCTTCCGCAAGATGACGCCGCTGCTGCTGCAGCAGAGCATCATCCTCTTTCAGGACACCTCGCTGGTGTACACCGTGGGCCTGATGGACTTCCTCAACGCCGCACGCTCACGTGGCGATATCATCGGCCAGCCCCATGAGTTCCTGATCTTCGCCGGCCTGGTCTACTTCACCATCAGCTTCGCCGCCTCGCGCCTGGTCAAGCTTCTGCAAAAAAGGTTAGCCGTATGATTTCCATCCAGAACGTCAACAAGTGGTACGGGGACTTCCAGGTGCTGACCGATTGCAGCACCGAGGTGAAGAAGGGCGAGGTGGTCGTGGTGTGCGGGCCGTCCGGCTCGGGCAAATCGACCCTGATCAAGTGCGTCAATGCGCTGGAGCCGTTCCAGAAGGGTGACATCAACGTCGACGGCACCTCCATCGCCGACAAGAAGACCAACCTGCCCAAGCTGCGCTCGCGTGTCGGCATGGTGTTCCAGCACTTTGAGCTGTTCCCGCACCTGACCATCACCGAGAACCTGACCATCGCGCAGATCAAGGTGCTCGGCCGCAGCAAGGAAGAAGCCACCAAGAAGGGTCTGGCCCTACTCGATCGCGTCGGTCTGGCTGCCCATGCGCACAAGCATCCTGGTCAGCTCTCCGGTGGCCAGCAACAGCGCGTGGCCATTGCCCGTGCCCTGGCCATGGACCCGGTGGTGATGCTGTTCGACGAGCCGACCTCGGCACTCGACCCGGAGATGGTCAACGAAGTGCTCGACGTCATGGTGCAGCTGGCCCAGGAAGGCATGACCATGATGTGCGTGACCCACGAGATGGGCTTCGCTCGCAAGGTCGCCGATCGGGTGATCTTCATGGACGCCGGGCAGATCGTCGAGGATTGCCCCAAGGAAGAGTTCTTCGGCGACATCAACGCCCGCTCCGAGCGCGCCCAGCAGTTCCTGGCGAAGATCCTGCAGCACTGACCTGTCGCGCCTGACGTAGCCCGGATGCAATCCGGGGATGACCGTTCACGGCTTCCCGGATTGCATCCGGGCTACACATCCACATATCTGGCCAGTCTGGGGAGGACTATGATGCAATGCCTGCCCGCCCCTTCTCGCGCCGATCTGACCGTGAAACCGCGCCTGCTCCGCCACCTGTCGCTGATTCTGCTGTTCCTGCTGCTGGTGCTCGGCTGCGGCTACGCCGCCTATCACATCAGCGACCGCGCCGGCATTCGTGCGCTGGCCGAGAACGGCGAGCGTCAGCTGGAGCTCAACGCCCGCGCGGTGGAAAGCGAAATCACCAAATACACCTACCTGCCCAGCCTGCTGGAGCTGGAAGGCAACGTCTCGCGCCTGCTGCTGGCGCCTACGGCCTATCGCCGTCATCACGTCAACATGTACCTGCAGGGTCTCAACGAACGTAGCGGCAGCCTGGCCATCTACGTGCTCGACCTGGACGGCCGGGTAATCGCCACCAGCAACTGGGACGAGGCCGACAGCTACCTCGGCGAGGACCTGTCGTTCCGCGCCTACTACCAGGACGCCATCAAGGGCCGTCCGGGCCGTTTCTACGGTATCGGTAGCACCACGGGAGAGCCTGGCTACTACCTGGCTCATGGCCTGCGTGAGGGCAATCGCATCATCGGCGTGGCGGTGGTCAAGGTGCGCCTCGACGCGCTCGAGGAGCGCTGGCAACGCGCGCTGCTGGAGGCCTATGTCAGCGACGAGAACGGCATCATCATTCTCGCCAGCGATCCGATGGTGCGCCTGAAGTCCGTACGTCCGCTCGACGATGCAACCAAGGAGCACCTGGCGCGCAGCCTGCAATATCACTGGGCGGCGCTAGAAGAACTGCAGCTGTTCAACCGCTCGCCGCTGGACGAAGGTATCGAACAGGTCAGCTTCGCCACCGCCGGCGCGCCCGCCAACTACCTGCTGCAGACGCGCCGCCTGGAAGACACACCCTGGCACCTGACCCTGCTCAGCCCGCTGCAGGAACAACGTAGCGCGGCCATGAGCCACGGCATGCTGGCGGCAGTGGCGGCGGCCCTGCTGGCCTTTCTGCTGATCGCCTGGAACGAGCGGCGCAAGGTCATCGCCACCCGCCTGGCCGCCCGCGAGGCACTACAGGCGGCCAACGACGAACTGGAACGCAAGATCACCGAACGCACCGCCGACCTGCAGGCCAGCAACGAGCGCCTACAGGCCGAGGTGCGTGAGCGACAGCAGGCCGAGACCACCCTGCGCCAGGCCCAGGACGAGCTGGTGCAGGCGGGCAAGCTGGCGGTGATCGGGCAGATGTCCACCAGCATCGCCCACGAACTAAACCAGCCGCTGGCAGCGCTGCGCACCCTGTCCGCCAATGCCGTGCGCTTTCTCCAGCGCGGTGCGCTAGATGTTGCCAGCAGCAATCTGCAGAACATCGCCGAGCTGGTCGATCGCATGGGCAAGATCACCGGCAGTCTGCGCGCCTTCGCCCGCCGTAGCGGCGACCAGGGCGAGGCGTCGCTGCAGCAGGCGGTGGACGCGGCGCTGCTGCTGTTGCACCCGCGCCTGCAGCGCACCCGCGTGCAAATCCACCACACGTTCACCGAGACGCGCCTGAATATCGAGCAGATTCGCCTGGAGCAGATTCTGGTCAACCTGATCAGCAACGCCCTCGACGCCCTGCAGCCGCAGACCGACCGACAGATCTGGCTGAGCGGCAGCCGTGAGGCCGAGCATTATCAGTTGGAAGTGCGCGACAATGGCCCCGGTATCGCCCCGGAAACCCGCGCGCACCTGTTCGAGCCCTTCTTCACCACCAAGCCGGGCGAACAGGGTCTGGGCCTCGGCCTGACCCTTTCTGCCAGCCTCGCCGCCGCTGCCGGTGGCAGCCTCACCGTGCGCCACCCCGAAGAGGGCGGAACCGCCTTCGTCCTCAGCCTGCCCTACCCGCGAGAGCCACAAGCATGAGCGACCGCCTCACCGTCCTGATCGTCGAAGACGATCCCCATGTGCTGCTCGGCTGCCAGCAGGCCCTGGCGCTGGAAGACATCCCCAGCATCGGTGTCAGCAGCGCCGAAGAAGCGCTGGCGCAGGTCGACGCGGACTTCGCTGGCATCATCGTCAGCGACATCCGCCTGCCCGGCATCGATGGCCTGGCGCTGCTCACCCGCCTCAAGCAGCGTGATCCGAGCCTGCCGGTGGTACTGATCACCGGCCACGGCGATATCGGCATGGCGGTCAGCGCGATGCGCGACGGCGCCTATGACTTCGTGGAAAAACCCTTCTCCCCCGAGCGCCTGGTAGACGTCGCCCGCCGCGCTCTGGAGCAACGCAGCCTGGCCCGCGAGGTCAGCGCCCTGCGCCGCCAACTGGCCGGGCGCCAGGCGCTGGAGCAGCGCATCATCGGTCGCTCGCCAGCCATGCAACAGCTGCGCGAACTGATCGCCAACGTCGCCGATACAGGCGCCAACGTGTTGATCGAAGGCGAAACCGGCACCGGCAAGGAACTGGTCGCCCGTTGCCTGCACGATTTCAGCCGCCGGCAGAGCAAGCAGTTCGTCGCCCTCAACTGTGGCGGCCTGCCGGAAAGCCTGTTCGAGAGCGAGATTTTCGGTCACGAGGCGCATGCCTTCACCGGCGCCGGCAAACGCCGCATCGGCAAGATCGAACACGCCGACGGCGGCAGCCTGTTCCTCGACGAGATCGAGAGCATGCCGATCAACCTGCAGATCAAGCTGCTGCGCGTGTTGCAGGAGCACAGCCTGGAGCGCTTAGGCTCGAACCAGTCGATCACGGTCGACTGTCGGGTGATCGCCGCGACCAAGGCGGATCTCGGTGAGCTGGGCAAGCGTGGCGAATTTCGCAGCGACCTGTATTACCGCCTCAACGTGGTGACCCTGGAGCTGCCACCGCTACGCGAGCGGCGTGAGGACATCGCCCTGCTGTTCGAACACTTCCTGCAACTGGCGGCGCTGCGCTTCGACCGCGGCGTGCCGGAGCTGGATCGACACACCCTGGCGGCGCTGACCGCCCACGACTGGCCCGGCAACGTACGCGAACTGCGTAACGTTGCCGAGCGCTTCGCCCTCGGCCTGCCGGTGTTCAAGAAAAGCGGCCAGACCGACAGCAACGCGCTGGGCTTCAACGAAGCCGTGGAGGCCTTCGAGCGCAACCTGCTGGGTGCGGCCCTAGAGCGCCACGCCGGCAACCTCAGCCAGGCGGCGCAGGCACTGGGCCTGGCCAAGACCACGCTGTTCGACAAGGTGAAGAAGTACGGGCTGTAACCACCGCAGCCGCGGTAGGAGCGGCTTCAGCCGCGAAAAAGGTGAACCCGGAACGACCTCATGCAAAACAAAAAGGGAGCCCGCAGGCTCCCGAAAGACGACGCCAACAACTGCGCCTTTGCCGTGAAAGGTAGCGGCCTGGGACTAAGCCCAGGTCACGCCGTCACGCCGCACTGAAGGTCTTGTGCGGGTCGATGACGAATTTCTTCGGCACGCCAGCATCGAACTCGCCGTAACCGCGCGGCGCATCGTCCAGGCTGATCACCTGCACACCGACCACTTCGGCGATATTGATGCGATCCCACATGATGGCCTGCATCAGCGCGCGGTTGTACTTCATCACCGGGGTCTGGCCGGTGTGGAAACTGTGCGACTTGGCCCAGCCGAGGCCGAAGCGGATGCTCAGGGAGCCGATCTTCGCCGCCGCATCCACCGCGCCCGGATCTTCGGTCACGTACAGGCCGGGGATGCCGATCTTGCCGGCCACGCGCACGACACCCATCAGCGAGTTGAGCACCGTGGCCGGCGCCTCCTGCTGGGCACCGGCATGACCGTGACCACGGGCTTCGAAGCCCACGGCGTCGACCGCGCAATCCACTTCCGGCTCGCCCAGCAGATCGGCGATCTGTTCATGCAATGGCGTGTCTTTGGACAGGTCGGCGATTTCAAACCCCTGTGCCTTGGCATGGGCCAGACGTGTTGGATTCACGTCACCGACGATCACCACCGCAGCACCCAGCAGGCGCGCCGAGGCGGCAGCGGCCAAACCGACCGGACCCGCGCCAGCGATATACACCGTGCTGCCCGGTCCGACACCGGCAGTGACCGCACCGTGATAGCCGGTGGGCAGGATGTCGGACAGGCAGGTCAGGTCACGGATCTTCTCCATGGCCTTGTCGCGATCCGGCAGCTTGAGCAGGTTGAAGTCGGCGTAGGGCACCAGCACATACTCTGCCTGGCCACCGGTCCAGTCGCCCATGTCGACGTAGCCGTAGGCGCCGCCGGCACGCGCCGGGTTGACGGTCAGGCACACGCCGGTGTGCTGTTCCTTGCAGGAGCGGCAACGGCCACAGGCGACGTTGAAGGGAACGGACACCAGATCACCGAGCTGCAAACGCTCGACGTCGCGGCCCTTCTCGATCACCTCGCCGGTGATCTCATGCCCCAGCACCAGGCCGACCTGCGCAGTAGTACGGCCACGCACCATGTGCTGGTCGGAGCCGCAAATATTGGTGGAAACGACTTTCAGGATGACCCCGTGCTCGATCTTCTTGCCGCGCGGGTCCTGCATTTTCGGGTAGTCGATCTTCTGCACTTCGACCTTGCCCGTACCGAGATAAACCACACCACGATTACCAGACATGCGTAACTCTCCTTTCTTGTTGTGGACACAAGACGCGACCGACTGGCCGCGCGGCCTTGCACTGGAGCTTGTTGCGTCTGTTGCCGGAAACCACCGGTGAAACCTGGCAGGGCGGCTTCCGTAGGGTGGGCCGAGCGGCGATCCGCTTTAGCCCACCAATAACTTTCTTCGTTGCGCCTGGTGGGCTAAAGCCCACCCTACAAGTGGCATCGTTACCGTAGGGTGGGCTTTAGCCCACCAAATAGCGTTTTCCGTTGCGACTCCTTCTGTAGGGTGGGCCGGGCGGCGTTCTGCTTCAGCCCACCTAAAAAATCTGTGGGCTGAAGCCCACCCTACGCGGCTGCGATTGCCTCAGGCGTTGAGCACCACCGTGCGATTGGCGTTGAGGAACACGCGGCGATCGATGTGATAACCGACGGCGCGGGCCAGGGTCAGGCATTCGATGTCGCGACCCTTGGCGATCAGGTCTTCGGGATAGTGGGCGTGATCCACCGCCTCCACGCCCTGGGCGATGATCGGCCCCTCGTCGAGGTCGTTGTTGATGTAGTGCGCCGTGGCGCCGACCAGCTTGACGCCCTTCTGGTAGGCCTGATGGTAGGGCTTGGCGCCCTTGAAACCGGGCAGCAGCGAGTGGTGAATATTGATCGCCCAGCCATCCAGCTTGCGGCACAGCTCGGGTGACAGCACCTGCATGTAGCGGGCGAGCACTACCAGTTCCGCACCGGTGTCCTCGATCACCTGCAGCACCTTGCGCTCCTGCGCCGGCTTGTCGGCCGGATCGAGCGGGAAATGGTGGTAGGGAATGCCGTGCCAGCGCGCCAGCGGTTCCAGATCCGGGTGGTTGGACACCACCGCCACCACGTCCATGGCCAGTTGGCCGATGCGCTGGCGATAGAGCAGATCATTAAGGCAATGGTCGGCCTTGGACACCATCAACACCACCTTGGCGCGGTAGCCCGGCGGGGTCAGCTCGACCTGCATCTCGAAGGGCGCCAGGCGCTCGGCCACACCGGCGCGGAAGGCGGCCTCGTCAAAGTCCTGCGGCTGACGAAACTCGACGCGAATGAAGAAGCGCGAGGACAACCGATCATCGAAGCTGTGATGCTCGGTGACGTAGCAGCGCTGTTCGAAGAGAAAGCGCGTCACCGCGTCCACGGTGCCAAGCACGCTCGGGCAATGGGCGGTGAGAATCCAGGTGTCGGGGGTGCGGCTCATGGTAGGGGGCTCCGCTGAATGGCTCCCCTCTCCCATTTATAGGAGAGGGGCTGGGGGAGAGGGTAAAGCGGCCCTCTCCCTAACCCTCTCCCGCAAGCGGGAGAGGGGACGGTTCGCATGCGGCTCAGGCCTCGACCGCCAACCCATACTCGGCGCTGGCATCCTGCAGCCACAGCCAGAAGTAGTCGGAGAAGCTGCGGCGGATCACCAGCTCCCAGCTCTCCTCGCCGGTGTGGCGAATCACCAGCTGGGACTTGGCGAACACGGTGCCCACCGCCTTGCCGACCGGGAAGTTGCTCGGATGCACGTCGTAGCTGGTGGACTTCATCAGCAGCTCGCGCACCTTCGGCCCGGACAGCTCCAGCAGGGTCTGCCCGCCACTGACGTTGACCACCGAGAAATGCTGGCCGTCCAGCGCCGCGCGCAGTGTGCGCTCGACCTCGAACTCGGTGCCGCCCGGCACGATCAGCAGCCATTCATCGGGGCCCAACCACTGCAACGAGGTGTCGCCATCGGCCACCAGGGTCAGCGCCACCGGCAGTTCCAGGCCCAGGGCCTTGTGCACGCCGCCGGAGAAGGCGGCGTCGCGAGCGTCGCCACGGATCACCAGATGTCCGCGCAGCGTCTTCTCGCGCAGGGTGATGCCGGCGTTGTTGCGGCCCTTGCCGACCAGTTCGTGCAGGCCGGCGTGGTGCAGCGGCGATTGCCCGGCGATGTCGGCGGGGCGTTGCTGATAGACGTTGACGTTAGACATTCTGGCGATCCCCTTTCGGGTCATAGAACACGGAGCTGCAGATTTCGGCTTCGATCAGGCTGCCATCGGCCAGCGGCGCGAACACGCGCTCGCCCATGCGTTTGAGGCCGCCCTTGACCACCGCCATGGCGAAGCTGTAACCCATGGCCGCGCTCATGTAGCTGGAGGTGACGTGGCCGACCATCTGCATCGGGATCGACTGTTTCGGGTCGAACACCAGTTGCGCGCCTTCCGGCAGCACCTGGTTCGGGTCGATGGGCTTGAGCCCGACCAGCTGCTTGCGGTCTTCGCGCAGGCAGTCGTCGCGGTTCATGCCGCGCTTGCCGATCCAGGAGAAAGGCTTGGTGCGACCAACGCACCAGCCCATGTTCAGGTCGTCCGGGGTCACCGAGGCGTCGGTGTCCTGGCCGACGATGATGAAGCCCTTCTCCGCACGCAACACGTGCATGGTCTCGGTGCCGTAGGGCGTCAGGTCGAACTCCTTGCCGGCTTCGATGATCTGTTCCCAAACGCCCAGGGCGTAGTCGGCCTGCACGTTCACCTCGTAGCTCAGCTCACCGGTGAAGGAGATACGGAACACCCGTGCTGGCACGCCGCCGACCAGGCCTTCCTTCCAGCTCATGAAGGGGAAGGCATCCTTGTCCAGGTCGATGTCGGTGACCTTGGCCAGCAGCTTGCGGCTGTTGGGGCCGGACAGGGTCATGGTCGCCCAGTGGTCGGTGACCGAGGTGAAGTAGACCTTCAGTTCCGGCCATTCGGTCTGGTGGTAGATTTCCAGCCACTCCATCACCCGCGCCGCGCCGCCAGTGGTGGTGGTCATGACGAAATGGTTGTCCGCGAGACAGGCGGTAACGCCGTCGTCGAAAACCATGCCGTCTTCCTTGCACATCAGACCGTAGCGCGCCTTGCCCACGTCCAGCTTGGTCCAGGCATTGGTGTAGACGCGGTTGAGGAACTCGCGCGCGTCCGGGCCCTGGATGTCGATCTTGCCCAAGGTGGAGGCATCGAGGATGCCCACGCTGTTGCGCACGGCCAGGCATTCACGAGCCACGGCGGCGTGCAGGTCCTCGCCATTTTTCGGGAAGTACCAGGGGCGCTTCCACTGGCCGACGTCCTCGAACTCGGCGCCGTTCTTCAGGTGCCAGGCCTGCATCGCGGTGTAGCGCTTGGCATCGAACAGCTCGCCACAGTGGCGACCGGCCACGGCGCCGAAAGTCACCGGGGTGTAGTTCGGGCGGAACATGGTGGTGCCCATCTGCACGATGCTGATGCCCATCGAACGCGCGGCGATGGCCAGGCCGTTGATGTTGCCCAGTTTGCCCTGGTCGGTGCCGAACCCCAGTGCGGTGTAGCGCTTGACGTGCTCGACCGACTCGAAGCCTTCGCGAGTGGCCAGCTCGATGCCGGCCGCAGTGACGTCGTTCTGCAGGTCGACGAACTGCTTGGGCGCACGTGCCGTGGACTTGTCGTGCGGCACCTGGAACAGCGCCAGCATCGGCTCTTCCTGGCGCATCTCGGCCTGTGGCAGGCTGCCGCTGACGGCCTTGTAGCCAGTCTCGGCAGCCGCCTTGGCGCCTGCTTCGAAGCCATTGGCGAGCACGTCGCCGAGGGCAAACACGCCGTTCACCGCACCGGCGTCGATGCGCTGCTGGATGCCGTTGCCCGGCCCCGGCACGAAGCCGAGGATGTCTTCGCGCCACTCGGGACGACCGCCCAGGTGCGAGGCCAGGTGCACCACCGGGCTGTAGCCACCGGAGCTGACGATCAGGTCGCAGTCGAGCACTTCACCAGGGCTGGTGACCTTGTGTGCCTTGGCATCGATGGCGCAGATACGCGCACCGGTCACGCGCTTGCTGCCACGTGCCTCGACCACTGCGCTGCCGGTGAGGATGCGCACGCCACGCGCACGCGCTTCCTCGACCCAGCTGCCGCGCGGGTTGCTGCGGGCATCGGCGACAGCCACCACCTTGCGCCCGGCATCGAGCCAGTCGAGCACCACGCGATAGGCGTAATCGTTGTTGGTCGACAGCACCAGTTCCTGCCCTGGCGCCACGCCATAACGACGCACGTAGGTCGACACGGCGCCAGCCAGCATGTTGCCGGGCACGTCGTTGTTGGCGTACACCAGCGGCCGCTCATGGGCGCCGCTGGCCAACACCACACGCTTGGCACGCACGCGGTGCATGCGCTGACGGGCCTGGCCCATCGGCGCGGTTTCACCGAGGTGATCGGTGAGGCGCTGGTGGATGGTGAGGAAGTTGTGGTCGTGGTAACCGTTGACCGTGGCGCGAGGCAGCAGGGTCACTTCCGGCATTTTCTGCAGCTCGGCGATGGCCTGCGCCACCCAGTCGGCGGCGGGCTTGCCGTCGAGGGTTTCGCGAGTGTCGAGCAGGCTGCCGCCGAACTCTTCCTGTTCATCGGCAAGAATCACCCGCGCGCCGCTACGGCCAGCAGCCAGCGCGGCGGCGAGACCAGCAGGGCCGGCACCGACGATCAGCACGTCGCAGTGCTGGTTGAGCTGGTCGTAGATATCCGGGTCGACCTCGGTGGGCGAACGGCCTAAGCCTGCGGCCTTGCGGATGTACTTCTCGTAGGTCATCCACAGGTTCTGCGGATACATGAAGGTCTTGTAGTAGAAACCGGGCGGCATCATGCCGCCGCCGACCTTGCCGAGGATGCCCATCAGGTCGGTGTTGACGCTCGGCCAGCCGTTGGTGCTGTTGGCCACCAGACCGCTGTACAGCGCCTGCTGGGTGGCGCGCACGTTGGGGATCTGCGCGGCCTCGGTGGAGCCGATCTGCAGCACGGCATTGGGCTCTTCACTACCGGCTGCGACGATGCCGCGTGGGCGCGAATACTTGAAGCTGCGGCCGACGATGTCGACGCCGTTGGCCAGCAGCGCGGCGGCCAGGCTGTCGCCGGCGAAGCCCTGGTAGGTCTGGCCATTGAAGGTGAAGCTCAGCGCCTGGCTGCGGTCGATGCGACCACCCTTGGCAAGACGATTGACCTGACTCATGCCGTTACTCCTTCTGCCACGGCTTGCTTGTCGGTGGCCGCGGCTGCGGTGACCGAAGGCTTCTCACCGACCTTGTAGGTCTCGAGGATCTCGTAGGTCACGGTGTGGCGGGTGGCGTTGAAATATTTGCGGCAACCGGCTGCGTGTACCCACAGCTCATGGTGGATACCACGCGGGTTGTCGCGGAAGAACATGTACTCGCCCCACTCTGCATCCGTGCAGGCATCGGGATCGAGCGGGCGGGCGATGTGCGCCTGGCCCTTGGCGTGGAATTCCTCTTCGGAGCGCAGTTCGCCACAGTAGGGGCAGAAGATGTGCAGCATGGTGGAGCCTCCGCTTGCTTTACTCCCCTCTCCCGCTTGCGGGAGAGGGGCTGGGGGAGAGGGCTGCTCTATGCACGCCATCCCCCGAGTCAGTTACAGGGAGCTGCAGTGCCGAACACAGCACCCTCTCCCGCCCTTCGGGCACCCTCTCCCGCAAGCGGGAGAGGGTCATCAGCTTTGCGCTACGCGCGCTTTTAATGAGCCACGGCAGCAGCGCCGTGCTCGTCGATCAGTGCGCCGGTGTGGAAACGGTCGATGGAGAACGGCTTGGCCAGCGGGTGCATCTCACCCTTGGCCAGGCTGGCCGCGAAGACGTGGCCCGAACCCGGCGTGGCCTTGAAGCCACCAGTGCCCCAACCGCAGTTGAAGAACAGGTTGTCCACCGGAGTCTTGGAGATGATCGGGCAGGCGTCCGGACTGGTATCGACGATGCCGCCCCACTGGCGGTTCATACGCACCCGCGAGAGCACCGGGAACATCTCGACGATGGCCTGCAGGGTGTGCTCGATGGTGCCGTAGGAGCCGCGCTGGCCGTAGCCGTTGTAGCCGTCGATGCCGGCACCGATGACCAGGTCGCCCTTGTCCGACTGGCTGATGTAGCCGTGCACGGCGTTGGACATGATCACGCTGTCGATGATCGGTTTGATCGGCTCGGATACCAGCGCCTGCAGCGGGTGGGATTCCAGCGGCAGACGGAAGCCGGCGAGCCCCGCCATGTGCCCCGAGTTACCGGCGGTGACCACACCGACGCGCTTGGCGCCGATGAAACCCTTGTTGGTCTCCACGCCGATCACCGCACCGTTCTGCTTGCGGAAACCGGTCACCTCGGTGTTCTGGATCAGGTCGACGCCCAGGGCATCGGCGGCACGCGCGTAGCCCCAGGCCACGGCGTCATGACGGGCGACGCCACCGCGACGCTGCACGGTGGAACCCATCACCGGATAACGGGTGTTCTTGCTGCAGTCGAGGTAGGGTATTTCCTCGGCCACCTGCTTGGCATCCAGCAGTTCGCCATCCACGCCGTTGAGGCGGTTGGCGCTGACGCGGCGCTCGGCGTCGCGCATGTCCTGCAGGGTGTGGCAGAGGTTGTAGACGCCACGCTGGGAGAACATGACGTTGTAGTTGATGTCCTGCGACAGCCCTTCCCACAGCTTCATGGCGTGTTCGTAGAGCTGCGCGGACTCGTCCCACAGGTAGTTGGAACGCACGATGGTGGTGTTGCGTGCGGTGTTGCCGCCGCCGAGCCAGCCCTTTTCAACCACGGCGACGTTCTTCACGCCGAACTCCTTGGCCAGGTAATAGGCCGTGGCCAGGCCGTGGCCGCCACCGCCGACGATGACCACGTCGTACACCGGCTTGGGCGTCGGGTTGCGCCACATGCGCTGCCAGTTCTCATGGTGGCTGAACGAGTGCTTGAACAGGCCGAAGCCGGAATAACGTTGCATGAAGATGCTCCTTGAATCTGTTCTCGAACGCCTAACCTGTAGGAGCCAGCTTGCTGGCGATCCATTACAACGAGCTCGGCTGGATCGCCAGCAAGCTGGCTCCTACAACAGAGCAGAAGGCTTTAGCGGTATACGGGGTAGTCCGCGCACAGCCCTGCGACCAGCTTGGCCACCTGCGCCTCGACATCGGCATCGCCGAGGTGATCGAGGATGTCGCAGATCCAGCCGGCCAGCGCCTGGCACTGGGCGACCTTGAAGCCACGGGTGGTCACCGCCGGCGTGCCGATACGGATGCCAGAAGTCACGAACGGCGACTGCGGGTCGTTGGGCACGGCGTTCTTGTTCACGGTGATGCCGGCGCGACCGAGGGCGGCGTCAGCCTCCTTGCCGGTCAGGCCCTGCTTGATCAGGCTGAGCAGGAACAGGTGGTTGTCGGTGCCGCCGGACACCACTTCGTAGCCGCGCTCGATAAATACCTTGGCCATGGCCTGGGCGTTGTCGATGACCTGCTGCTGGTAGGCCTTGAACTCCGGCTCCATGGCTTCCTTGAAGCACACCGCCTTGGCGGCGATGACGTGCATCAGCGGGCCGCCCTGGGCGCCGGGGAAGACAGCGGAGTTGAGCTTCTTCTCGATCTCTTCGTTGGCCTTGGCCAGGATCAGGCCGCCGCGCGGGCCGCGCAGGGTCTTGTGCGTGGTGGTGGTGACCACGTCGGCAAAGGGAATCGGGTTCGGGTACAGACCGGCAGCGACCAGGCCCGCCACGTGCGCCATATCGACGAACAGCAGCGCGCCGACCTTGTCGGCGATGGCGCGAAAGCGCGGGAAGTCGAGGGTCTTGGAGTAGGCGGAGAAGCCGGCGACGATGATCTTCGGCTTGTGCTCCACGGCCAGGCGCTCGACCTCGTCGTAGTCGATCAGCCCGGTGGCGGTGTCCAGGCCGTACTGCACGGCGTTGTAGAGTTTGCCCGAGGACGACACCTTGGCGCCGTGGGTCAGGTGGCCGCCGTGGGCCAGGCTCATGCCGAGGATGGTGTCGCCGGCATTGAGCAGCGCCAGATAGACCGCACTGTTGGCCGAGGAACCGGAGTGCGGCTGAACGTTGGCGTAGTCGGCGCCGAACAGGGCCTTGGCGCGGTCGATGGCCAGCTGCTCGACCTTGTCGACGTACTCGCAGCCACCGTAATAACGCTTGCCCGGATAACCTTCGGCGTACTTGTTGGTCAGGCCGCTGCCTTGCGCTTCCATCACCCGTTGGCTGCAGTAGTTCTCCGAGGCGATCAGCTCGATGTGCTCTTCCTGACGGCGTTCTTCCTGATCGATCGCCGCGAGCAACTCGTCGTCGTAACCCTGAATCTGATCCTGCTTGCTGAACATCTCGATCTCCCGGCAACCCGTCAGGGCCACATCAGTGTTGGTGAAGCGCCCGCCGCGCTGGCTCGCGTAGCCATAGGCAAGACATCTGTTGGAATCGATTGTGCGAAATAGCCTGGGGGGTCATTTGCCTAAATACGACGTCAAAATGCTCAAACTGACCTGCCCCGAATCACGCGACGGGCGGTGACGGCGGTGCCTGGCGGCCCAACGCCGGGGATGTCGCGGAGAGACAGGTGGCGCCCTGGACCACAGCGCCGGGCCAGGGCCAATTCGGTGTAAGATCGCGTCATGCGCGCCGGGGGCCGAACAGGGTTGACCCGCCTCCCGCTGGCGAGGACCGGACAGGAGCACCACCAGATGAGCTACGCCGAATATCTGCAACCGCAAGCGCCTGCCTGCGGCACGCTGAAGACCTTCGGCTTCCTGCTGATCCCCAACTTCACCGCCATCGGCTTCGCCTCGGCCATCGAGACCCTGCGCATGGCCGGCCTGGCCGCCAGACGACCGCTGTACCGTACCCTGCTTATCGCCGCCGGCAATGAGCCGGTGCCGGCCAGCAACGGCATGCGCGTGCTGGCGGACACCAGCTTCGAGCAGGCGCCACCGCTGGACGCCCTGTTCGTCGTCGGCGCCAACCCGATCCCGCAGAAGTACGACCGGACGCTGCTCGCATGGCTACGCCGGCTGGCCGAACAGGGCGTGCCGCTGGGCGGCATCTGCACCGGCAGCCACCTGCTGGCCTGCGCCGGCCTGCTCAAGGGTTATCGCTGCACCCTGCACTGGGAAGACATCGAGCAGGTCAAGGAGAAGTTCCCGGGAATCATCATCTCCAACCAGCTGTACGAGCTGGATCGCGATCGCTACACCTGCTCGGGCGGCACCGCCGCGATGGACATGACCCTGCAGTTGGTCAGCCGCGAGCCCGACGGCGCCGAGATCGCCAGCCGCGCCGCCGAGCTGCTGCTGTGCGACCGGGTGCGCAGCGCCCGCGACCAGCAGCGCATCCCGTTGCGGCAGAAGATCGGCAACGCCCAGCCCAAGCTGAGCCAGATCGTGGCGATCATGGAGTCGAATCTGGAGGAACCGCTGGAACTGGAGGAGCTGGCGCATCTCAACGAGGTGTCGGTGCGCCAGCTGGAGCGGTTGTTCCACAAGTACCTAGGGCGCAAGCCCAGCCAGTACTACCTGGAGCTGCGCCTGAACCGGGCGCGCGAGCTGCTGCTGCGCAGCGATGCCCAGGTGCGCGACGTCGCCCTGGCCTGCGGCTTCGCCTCGCCGGCGCACTTTTCCAAGTGCTACAGCCGCCAGTTCGGCCTGTCGCCGCGCGGCGAGCGCAAGCAGAGCGGAATCGCGGTGCAGGAGTGACCTCCCGCACCGCGCGGGGTCAAGCCAGGCGCGCCGCGACTCCCGCCTTGCCGCGAGTCAGCAGGCTGACCGTCACGTAGCAGAGCGACGAGACCAGGCAACCGAGCAACGGTCCTTCCACCCAGCCGATATCGGTGCTCAGCAACAGACCGCCGCTGGTGAAGAAGCCGACCAGCATGGCCGTCAGCGCGCCGGCGACGTTGCCACGCCAGAAGGTGGAGATGAACACCGGGCCGATCATCGCCGCCAGCAGGGTGCCGGAGCCGAGGATGCCGAGCCAGGACAGCATGAACGGCGGCGCGTACATCATCATCAGCAAGCCGAGCAGCCCCAGCGCCACCACCGCGACACGGTTGACGATCAGCGCACGCGGCGAATCCGTCTCGGCATGCTTGTTCAGTGCCAGGCGCAGGTCGTGCGAGGTCGCCGAGGCCACGGTATGCAGCATGGAGTTGGCGGTGGACTTCATGGCGAAGATGATGAACAGGGTGATCAAGCCCTGCAGCGCCGGGTGCATGAAGGTCTGCAGGTACATCGGCATGGCGTTGTCAGGATCGGCCAGCTGCGGGCCGAAGGCGCGCATGTACAGGCCGACGATGGGGATCAGGCTGAGCAGGCCGCCGAGAATGGCCACGTAGATCCCGACCTTGTGCATCTTCACCTTGGGCCGGAAGGCCAGAAAGCGGATGGCCATATAGGGCAACACCGCGGCGAACAGGAAGGCATAGGGCAGCACCAGAAACACCGAAGCCTTGCTCGCGCCGTAGGGCGCCGCGGTGACCGGGTTGAGCAGGTTCGGGTCGATACCGTTGAGGTTGGCCTCCCACAGCCCCAGGTCGACGCTGGTGAACATCTGCAGCATGATCACCACCGCGGCCAGGGCCATGCCGCAGACCATCACGGTGTCGGTCCAGGCCACCGCAGCCAGGCCGCCGAGCATGGTGTAGAGGATGATCACCGAGATCATCAGCCAGGCGCTGCTGGTCATATCGATGTTCAGCCAGGACGCGCCGAGCATGCCCACCGCCTTGATCTGGCTGACCAGAAAGACCATCAGCAGGACGATGGTCATGACCGCCGCCACCCCCTGCAGCAGGCGCCCGCCGGCGCCGCCGCCATGGATCTGGCCGATGTACTCGGGGATGGTGTTGCTGCCCATGCACAGGGCGCGCTTCTGCATGTGATTGGCGAAGAACAGCACGGCGATCATCATCGCCGGGGCGAAGAAGAAGTTACCCAGCAACTCGATGGCGCCGAACTCGTAGGCCACCGCCGGCGAGCCCATAAAGCCCCAGCCGCTGAAGCCGGTGGCGACTATGGTGCTGGCGCCGACGAAGGCGCCCAGGCTTCGGCCGGCGAGCAGAAAGCCGCCTTCGTCGCTGTCCCTGACTTTGCGCGAGGAGAGAAAACCTATTCCGATCATTACCGCGAAGGTGACGACCAGCAGAGCCCAGTTGAACAGTTCATAGAAGTCCATTGCGCTTACTCCGCCGGTCGGGAGGTTTCGTGGGCGGCACGGCACACATAGGTGGCGGCCGCGATCAGGAACATGAGGATGTTTAGCGCTACGAAGAGCGTGAGTACCCAGGAGCTCATAGATGAGGCCTCTTGTTGTCGTTATGGGTACCCCCACAAGTGGGGGCTAGGGGCAAGGGCCGATCGCGCTGCGCGATCAGTGCCACTCAGCTGGCCGGCGCGGGAACCGCAGCCTCGGCATGCAGGGCCTTGGTCAGGCTCAGGCACATCAGCAGCATGATCAGCGAGAACGGCAGGGCGCCGGCGATAGCCGCGGTCTGCAGGGTGGCCAGCGAGGCAGTGCCGCCGGCGACCAGTAGCACACCGGCCACCACCCCCTGCTGCGCGCCCCAGAACACCCGATGGCGCTTGGCCGGGTGAATGCCGCCGTGGGACATGATGGTGGTCAGCACCAAGGTGGCGGAGTCGGCCGAGGTGATGAAGTAGGTGGCCACCAGCAGGGTGCCCAGCCATAGCGCCAGGGTGCCGAGGCCCTCGAGCGCCATGCTGTCCACGGTGGCGAAGAAGGCGCTGGCGACGTCCTGGGATACCGCGGCGGCGACGCCACCCTGATCGAACAGCTCGTGGCTCATGGCGGTACCGCCGAATGCGGCGATCCACACGAAGGTCATCAGCGATGGCACCAGAATCACCCCGAGGATGAACTCACGGATGGTCCGCCCGCGGGAAACCCGGGCGATGAACACGCCGACGAAGGGCGCCCAGGACAGCCACCAGCCCCAGTAGAACACCGTCCACCAGCCCTGCCAGCTGGATTTCCAGCCTTCCCAGGCGCCCGGATCCTGGCGGTTGGCGTCCATCCAGAAGCTCATTTCGATGAAGTGCGCCAGGTAATCGCCGGTGGCGTCGACCAGCGACATGATCAGGTAGCGGCTCGGCCCCCAGATGAAGAAGAACAGGATCAGCACGAAGCTCAACCAGATGTTCAACTCGCTGAGCCGCTTGATTCCGCGGGTCACGCCGGACACCGCCGACAGCACGGCGACCAGAGTGATACCGCCGATCAGGCTGAGCTGCACCAGGATCGAGCTGTCCAGGCCGAGCAGACGGCTGAGCCCGGCATTGATCTGCTGCGCACCGAGGCCCAGCGAGGTGGCGACGCCGAAGATGGTGGCGAGGATTGCCAGGATATCCACCGCATGGCCGAGCGGGCCGTCCATCAGCCGGCCGAACAGCGGGCGCAGGGTGGAGCGTATGGTCAGCGGCAGGTTCTTGCGGAAGGCGGCGTAGGCCAACGCCAGGGCGACGATGCAGTAGATCGACCAGGCATGCAGGCCCCAGTGGAAGAAGGTGATGCGCATGGCGCTTTCCGCCGTCGCGGCGTTCATGCTGCCGTCGCTGAAAGGGTTGCCCTGCAGGTGGAACATCGGCTCGGCGATGCTCCAGAAGATCAGGCCGATGCCCTGTCCGGCGGAGAACACCATGGCGAACCAGGAGAAGTAGCCAAACTCGGGCCGCTCGTCCTGGCGGCCCAGGCGGATGCGCCCGAAGCGGCTGCAGGCCAGCCAGGCGTTGAAGAACAGGAACAACGCGGCGATCAGTACGTAGTACCAGGTGAAGTAGTAGGTGATGCCGCTGCGCACCCGGTCGAACAGCAGCGCCGCCTGTTCCTGGAACAGCAGCAGGCCGACCACTACCGCCACGATCACCAGCAGCGAGCCGAGGGTAACCACGGGGTTGAGACCCTTGAGCCAGGCGCTCTCGGAGATGTCCACGCGGGCCTCCTGTGGCGGCCCGACGAAGGTTGATGCGGGTTCCGCCACGCATTGGTGCGCTTTCATGATGCTAGCCTCTCGATCATTCTTGTCATTGTCGGAATCAGTGGGCGAAGTCATGCGGATGTCGCGTCTGCGTCGTCAGGGGGCGTTCTCGAACGCCTCGCCGACCGCCTTGGCGATACCCTCTACGCACACCTCGAGAATCAGCTCGCCCTTCTCGCGGCTGGCGCCGCGCGCCGAGGACAGGGTGCCGGGTGCCGGGGTGCGCGAAGGATCGATGGGGTAGAGGTCGTAAGGCGGGAAGGTCGCCGGCGGGTGATCCACCACGCGGCTCATGTCCACTCGCTGCGGGTAGAGGGCGAGCATCAGCGAGGTTTCGAAGACGCCGCCATGCTCGATATCCCAGCCAAGGAAACCGTCCGGGTAGAGCTGGGCGATCACCTGCGGGTCCTTGACGAAGTCCCAGTAGGACAGCAGCACCACACGAAAATCGTCGATGCCGGCGTAGCGCAGCTCGCGCAGGCCGAGGTCGATGCCTTCGACCAGGAACATGGCGTTCTCGTAGTGACCGTTCATCAGCACCAGGCGGCGTACGCCGTGGCGCCCGAGCTCGCGGATGATGTCCAGCACCGTGTGGCTGAGGGTGGCCCCGTCCAGGCTGGTGGTGCCGGGGAAATGGTTGCCGCCGCCGGACTTCTGCTGCGACTTGTAGCCGTACGGCAGAGCCGGCAGCACCAGGCCACCGATACGCTGGGCGACGCGCTGGCTGACCGCGGTGGGCAGCAGCACGTCGACGTCCATGCACAGGTGGTGACCGTGCTGCTCCAGGGCGCCGACCGGCAGGAACAGCACGCGCTGGCCGTCGGCCACCAGGGCTTCGTATTCCTTCCAGCTCAGTTCGCCGACGAACACGCTGTCATTCATTAAGTGACCTCCTGGTCACCTGCTGGCGGCAGGCGACCCGAATGGGGCCGTGCCCGGCAAGGGCACGGCGGTGGCAGAGACTATTTGCGGATGATGTTGCGCTCCGGGCCGTAGGGGAACTTGGTGATGTTCTCCGCGCCCTGCTCGTTGACGATCAGGATGTCGTGTTCGCGATAGCCGCCGGCGCCGGGCAGGCCCTCGGGCAGCATGATCATCGGCTCCATCGACACCACCATACCCGGTTCCAGTACGGTGTCGATGTCCTCGCGCAGCTCCAGGCCGGCCTCGCGGCCGTAGTAGTGGCTGAGGGTGCCGAAGGAGTGGCCGTAGCCGAAGGTGCGGTACTGCAGCAGGTCGTGGCTGAGGAAGATCTCGTTGAGTTCCTTGGCGATGTCGCTGCAGCGTGCGCCGGGCTTGATCAGCTTGAGGCCGGCCTCGTGCACCTCGACGTTGGCCAGCCACAGGCGCAGGTGGTCGTCGGAGCAGTGGTCGAGGAACAGGGTGCGCTCCAGCGCGGTGTAGTAGCCGGCGATCATCGGGAAGCAGTTGAGGCTGAGGATGTCGCCCTTGTTCACCTTGCGGGTGGTCACCGGGTTGTGCGCACCGTCAGTGTTGATGCCGGACTGGAACCAGGTCCAAGTGTCCATCAACTCGACGTCATCGAAGGTCTCGGCGATGGCGCGAACCATGGCCTGGGTGGCGTGCAGGGCCACCTCGTACTCCGGCACCTGGTCGCGCAGGGCCTCGACCACCGCCGCGCCGCCGATGTCGGCGATGCGTGCGCCGTGGCGGATCATCACGTGCTCCTCGGCGGACTTGATCATGCGCATGCGCATGCAGGGCGCGGCGACGTCAACCAGCTCGGCGTCCGGATAGCGGGCGGCCAGCCTGTCGCGGTTCTGCAGGTTCAGGTGGTCGAACTCGATGCCGATGCGGCGCGCGCGCGGCAGCGCCTGCTGGATGGCGACGAAGTAGTTGTCGCGCTGCCAGTCGGTGTAGACGATGTTGTCGGTGCCGACGGTGCGGCGCCAGGGCTGGCCGCCGTCGATATTGGCGCTGATGCTGACCACGTCGCCCTGGGTCACCACCAGGGCGTAGGGGCGGCCGAAGGAGCAGTAGAGGAAGTCCGAGTAGTAGTTGATGTTGTGGTACGAGGTGAAGACCGCCGCGTCGATGTTCTCGGCCGCCAGGTGGGCGCGCAGCTTGGCATGACGGTTGGCGTATTCCTCGGCGGAGAACGTCGATTTGACCTTTTCGCCGTTCCGGATTCGAAGCGTTTGAGGCATCTGCATGGCGTGAATCCCTTTGCTGTCTGGGGTAAGGCGACCGGCCGGTTTGGCGGGTCGTTGAGAGGATTGCAACAGATGCCCGGCGCGAACTTTTGTACGATTCCGACCCGAAGTTGGTCAGATCCGCTGCGGCCTATGCCCTGCCGAGCGGGCAATTTCCGCGCGCAAAAAAAGAGGCCCGTACCGCGCTGCCAGCACGGACGGGCCTCGAAAGGGTGACAGCCGGAGGGACGGCGGTCAGTGCAGCGCCACCTGCGGCGTACGCCGCTCGTCGCTGGGGCAGAGGGCGAAGTGCTCGCGGTAGCAGCGCGAGAAGGTCTGCGCCGAGAGGAAGCCGCAAGCGGCTGCCACCTCGACCACGCTGAGGCGGGTACGGCGCAGCAACTGGCGCGCGCGCACCAGGCGCAGGCGCAGGTAGTAGCGCGCCGGCGAGCACTGCAGATGGCGCTCGAACAGGCGCTCCAACTGGCGCCTCGACAGCGCGACGAACCCCGCCAGCTGGCCGAGTTCGAGCGGCTCCTCGAGGTTGCTCTCCATCAGGCTGATCACCTCGCGCAGCTTGGGGCTGGGCTCGTCGCCGCACAGGTGCAAGGGCATCTGCGCCGGCAGCGGCTCGCAGCGGACCAGCTCGAACGCCAGGGTCTCGGCGATCGCCCTGACCAGCGGCTGGCCATGCCGACCGGCGATCAGCTGCAGCATCAGTTCCAGCCCCGCCGCGCCGCCGGCGGCGGTAGCGCGGTCGCGGTCGACGACGAAGGGCTGGGCGCTCAGCGCCACGCCGGGAAACGCGCGCTGCAGATCGACCCGGCAGCGCCAGCTGGTGCTGCACTGGTGGCCCTCCAGCAGACCGGCGCGCGCCAGCGTCCAGCTGCCGCTGCCGAGCGCGCCGAGAAACCGCCCGGGCTGCGCCTGCTGCCGCAGGTAGCGCTCCAGTTCGGGCCGCTCGCGCGCCTGCGCGGCATCGCTGCCACAGAGGATCAGCCCGTGCAGCTCGCCCGCCGCGTCGGCGGCGCCATCCGGGGTGATCCACATGCCGTTGCTGGCGCGCAGCGGCCGGCCCTGCAGGCTGAGCGTCTGCCAGCGGTACAGGCTGCGCCCGGCCAGCTGGTTGGCCAGGCGCAGCGGCTCCAGCGCGGCGGCCAGGGCTACCAGGCTGAACTGGTCATCCAGCAGAAAGCCGATCGACTCCACGGCGGCAAGGGTCGGCAGTTTCTCGAAACGGGTCATTGCGGCAGTCCTCGACAAAACCAGCGGGCAGGAGAATCAGCACTCGACCTGGCTCACCGCCAGGCCGCCACGCGAGGTTTCCTTGTACTTGTCGTGCATGTCGGCGCCGGTGTCGCGCATGGTGCGGATCACCCGGTCCAGCGAGATGTGGTGCTCACCATCGCCGCGCAGGGCCATCTGCGCCGCGTTGATCGCCTTCACCGCGGCGATCGCGTTGCGCTCGATGCACGGCACCTGCACCAGCCCGCCGACCGGGTCGCAGGTCAGCCCCAGGTTGTGTTCCAGGCCGATCTCGGCGGCGTTTTCCAGTTGCTCGGGGCTGGCGCCGAGCACTTCGGCCAGACCCGCCGCAGCCATGGCGCAGGCCGAGCCCACCTCGCCCTGGCAGCCGACTTCGGCGCCGGAGATCGAGGCGTTCTTCTTGCACAGGATGCCCACCGCCGCGGCGGCCAGCAGGTAGTCGACCACGTCGGCGTCGCTGGCGTCCGGGTTGAAGCGCATGTAGTAGTGCAGCACCGCCGGGATGATCCCCGCCGCGCCGTTGGTCGGCGCGGTGACCATGCGCCCGCCGGCGGCGTTTTCCTCGTTGACCGCCAGAGCGTAGAGGTTGACCCATTCCATGGCGCTCATGGTGCTGCCGATCACATTGGGCTTGCCCAGCTCCTGCAGGCTGCGGTGCAGCTTGGCGGCGCGCCGGCGCACGCTGAGCCCGCCGGGGAGGATGCCTTCCTCGCGCAGGCCGTTGGCCACGCAGTCCTGCATGGCCTGCCACAGCCCGAGCAGGCCGGCGCGGATCTCGGCCTCGCTGCGCCAGGCCTTTTCGTTGGCCAGCATCAGTTGCGACACGCGCAGGCCGTGCTGGCGGCACAGGCGCAGCAGCTCGGCGCCGCTGGAAAAATCGTAGGGCAGCGCGGTGTGGTCCTGGTCCAGCGCGCCGGTGGCGGCCTGGGCGGCATCGACGACGAAACCGCCGCCCACCGAGTAGTAGGTGTCGGCATGCAGCTCGCCGCCCTCGCCCTCGCCCTCGGCCACCAGGGTCATGGCGTTGGGGTGGTAGGGCAGGTTCTCCTCCAGCAGGCACATGTCGCGCGTCCAGTCGAAGGCGACCGCCAGGCGGCCATCCAGTAGCAGCTCGCCGCGCTCGAGCAGCGTGGCGATGCGCGGGGCGATCTGCGCCGGGTCGATGCGATCCGGCCACTCGCCCATCAGGCCCATGATCACCGCACGGTCGCTGCCGTGGCCGACGCCGGTGGCCGACAGCGAGCCGTACAGGCGCACTTCGATGCGCCGCACCCGCGCCAGCAGCTGGCGCTCGCGCAGCGCCTCGACGAACAGCGCGGCGGCGCGCATCGGCCCCACGGTGTGCGAGCTGGACGGCCCGATGCCGATCTTAAACAGGTCGAATACGCTTATGGCCACCAGAGGGGACTCCTTAGCTAGGATGCGCCTCAGGGCGCTGTACAGCGGATTCTCCGGTGTTGCCAGGCTGCAAATTTGTTCAACTTCGACGCGAAAGTGTTCATAGCCGCCCCTGCAGTTATGCACTCCGCTCAAGAGGATCAAGCTGTGGATAAACCGTGCATACCGCGCCTCGCCCCAGCAGTTGCAAGGGTTTCCTGGCAGCGATCATTTCCTGATCGATATCAAGCAGTTAACAATGCAGACCATGCACAGAAGCGGTGGACTAGCCTGTGGAAAAGCTGTCAGCAGATGGCTGCCGCCCCCGCCAGCGCTGCCCATGACGGCGCTGTTCGATATCCATACACGCACGCAGGCTCCCTGGCTTATCCACCAGCGACATGAGCGAGAGGCAGGGATCGGTTGGGGATATGCACAGAAGATGTGGATGAAACTGTGCATAGGCTGTTCGACGAGGGCGCGCGCCCAGAGCCACCGCGGCCTGCCGGGATACGGCTAAAAATCGAACAGGATCAAGGAGATAGGTCAGGCTTGTGCACAAATACTGTGGGCGGCGCTGTGCATGGCCTGTGGAAACATGGCGCCAGGCCAGGGCCCATAGGGCTCCGGAGCCAGCGCCTGCTATTTGCTCAACGACGCCTTACGGCTTGAGCTTGCCAGCACAGCTGCTGGAGGCATTCACCAGACGCTGCTGCATGGCAGGGTCAGGTGGGGACTGGCGGCTGATTTCCTGCAATTCAGCTTCACTGAATTCCTGGCTGACCTTGGTCGCAGCGCAGTCGCAATAAGCGCGCAATTGTGGCTCCTCGTAGCCTGCCGGTGCGCCAGCGATGCACTGCTGAACGAACTCGGTCTTGGCATTATCCGACCACTCGGCGGCGGAAACGGGCAGCGCCACGGCCAGCGGCAGGGCAAGGGCGAGCAGGTGACGATAAGTCATGGGAAACTCCTTCTCTTGATTGCGGAGAGCGGATCGACTGCCGCCCTCTGGTAAGTGTGAACCCCGCTGCAAGCCCCAAGTTCCATCTGCGAGCCGAACGGTTGGCCACGAACCGACCCGGCAGTACGCTTCAGCGCAACAACTCGTCGCCGCGACGGACGCCTGACCGCCAGCCGCAGGTTAAAGTGAGCGCTTTGTCGGCAGACCCGCCGGCAGGCTTTTCAGAAGGAACGCGCCAATGCCCGACAATGCCCAGCAATTCGCCAGCGACAACTACTCCGGCATCTGTCCCGAAGCCTGGGCCGCCATGGCCGAGGCCAACCAGGGCCACCAGCGCGCCTACGGCGATGACGAATGGACAGCGCGCGCCGCCGATCACTTCCGCGGCCTGTTCGAGACCGACTGCGAAGTGTTCTTCGCCTTCAACGGCACCGCCGCCAACTCCCTGGCCCTGGCCTCGCTGTGCCAGAGCTACCACAGCGTGATCTGCTCGGAGACCGCCCACGTCGAGACCGACGAGTGCGGCGCGCCGGAGTTCTTCTCCAACGGCTCCAAACTGCTGCTGGCCAAGACCGAGAACGGCAAGCTGACCCCGCAAGCCATCCGCGAAATCGCCCTCAAGCGTCAGGATATCCACTACCCGAAACCGCGCGTGGTCACCCTCACCCAGGCCACCGAAGTCGGCACCCTGTACCGCCCGGAGGAAGTCCGCGCCATCAGCCAGGTCTGCAAGGAGCTGAATCTCAACCTGCACATGGACGGCGCGCGCTTCTCCAACGCCTGCGCCTTCCTCGGCTGCAGCCCAGCGGAGTTGACCTGGAAGGCCGGCGTGGACGTGCTGTGCTTCGGCGGCACCAAGAACGGCATGGCGGTCGGCGAAGCCATCATTTTCTTCAACAAGGCACTGGCCGAAGACTTCGACTATCGCTGCAAGCAGGCCGGCCAGCTGGCCTCGAAGATGCGCTACCTGTCCGCGCCCTGGGTCGGCATCCTGCAGGATGATGCCTGGCTCAAATATGCCAATCACGCCAACCGCTGCGCGCAGCTGCTGGCCACGCTGGTCGAGGACGTGCCCGGTGTCAGCCTGATGTTCCCGGTGGAGGCCAACGGCGTGTTCCTGCAACTGTCGGAACCGGCCATCGCCGCCCTCACCGCGCGCGGCTGGCGCTTCTACACCTTCATCGGCGCCGGCGGCGCGCGCTTCATGTGCAGCTGGGATACCGACGAAGCCCGCGTGCGCCAGCTGGCCGCGGATATCCGTGAAGTGATGAGCGCCTGAAACGCCATAAGTCCCACGAGTGGGGCTTATGGCTAAGTAGCCCGGATGCAATCCGGGGAGGTCAATCAATCACCCCGGATTTCATCCGGGCCACAAACCTTCATGGCGATCAATAGTCGATCGCCACATCCCCTTTCGGCACGCTGCAGCACGACAGGATGTAGCCCTCGGCGACGTCCTCGTCGGTGATGCCGCCGTTGTGCTCCATCTCCACCTCGCCCGCTGTCTTCATTACCTTGCAGGTGCCGCAGATGCCCATGCCACAGGCCTTGGGAATATGCAGGCCGAGTTTGGCGGCAGCGGCGTGCACGGTTTCGCCGGGCACCACACGAATGCTCTTGCCAGTGCTGGTGAACTCCACCTGATGCAGGTCGGCCAGCGGCACATCCGGCGCATCGGCCGCCTCGGCCGCCAGCTCCTTGACCTCGGCGCGAATCTCCGGCGGCGTCGGGCCGAAGGCCTCCTCGTGATAGCGATTCATGTCGTAGCCAGCCGCCTCGAGCAGGCGCTTGATGGCGCTCATGTAGGGCGTGGGGCCGCAGCAGAAGATCTCGCGATCAAGATAATCCGGAGCGATGAGCTCCAGCATCGGCTTGTTCAGGTAACCGCGATAACCCGCCCAGGCTTCACCCAGACCGTGCTTCTCGCAGATAACGTGCAGGCTGAAGTTGTTGATGCGCGCCGCCATGTGCTCCAGCTCGCGCTGGTAGATGATGTCCTTCGGCGAACGAGCGCTGTGCACGAAGACCATGTCGACATTGGCGTTGGTGTCGTAGAACCAGCGCGCCATCGACATCACCGGCGTGATGCCGACACCACCGGAAAGAAACAGCGCCTTGTCGGTGGGAAAATCGATGGCATTGAACAGGCCCACCGGCCCATGCACTGGCACCTCGTCGCCTTCCTTGAGGTTGTCGTGCAGCCAGTTCGAGACCTTGCCGCCCGGCACCCGCTTGATGGTGATGGAGAAGCTGTAAGGCACCGAAGGCGAACTGGAGATGGTGTAGGAACGCATGATCGGCTGGCCGTCGATCTCCAGCTCCAGGGTGACGAACTGTCCGGGCTTGAAGAAGAACAGCACGGGCTGATCAGCCATGAAGCAGAAGGTGCGCACATCCCAGGTTTCCTGGATCACCTTGACGCAACGCACCAGATGGCGACCGTTGGTCCAGGTCTGCGTCGTAACCGGATTGAGGAAGGCGTTGGTGGTCATGAACGGCTCTCCACGCGGCCGGATATCGGCCTATATGCGGCGGATTGTGCGAAAGGCTGCCGGTCGTCATTTATCTACCAGCGACATCCGCATGCTTATCGCGACCTGCCCGATAGCACGGGGCCTGGCGCGTCGGAAACAAATCTGGCCATGTCGCCCATGGATAAGGTTTTACCTGTTGCCGGCTCCACACTCCGCTCACCAAGCATGCACGCCCATTGCAGGCAGCAGCGAACGATCGAGACCTTGCGGCACATACCGTATCAGCCACTATTTCCGGCAGGCGCGAGGCGCCCGCCAATGAGGAGCCACCATGGACTGCACCCAAAACCTGAGCCTGGGCGACCCGCTGGAACCCGTGCGCAAGGCCACCGCACAGATGCTGAAAGAACGCGACCACAGCTTCTCGCTGCCGCAGCCGTTCTACAGCGACGAACGCCTGTTCCAGGTCGACATGCAGGAGATCTTCCACAAGGAATGGCTGATCGCCGGCATGACCTGCGAAATCCCGGCCAAGGGCAACTTCCTCACCCTGCAGATCGGCGATAACCCGATTCTGGTCATTCGCGGCGCCGAAGGGCAGATCCATGCCTTCCACAACGTCTGCCGTCACCGTGGCTCGCGCCTGTGTGTCTCGGAAAAGGGCAAGGTCGCCAAGCTGGTATGCCCTTACCACCAGTGGACCTACGAGCTGGACGGTCGCCTGTTGTTCGCCGGTACCGAAATGGGCGCCGACTTCGACCTCAAGGACTACAGCCTGAAACCGGTGCAGTGCAAGACCGCCGGCGGCTACATCTTCATCTCCCTGGCGGAAAACCCGCCAGCCATCGACGAGTTCCTCGCCACCCTGGCGCATTACATGGAACCCTATGACATGGAGAACACCAAGGTGGCTGTGCAGACCACCCTGATGGAAAAGGCCAACTGGAAGCTGGTGCTCGAGAACAACCGCGAGTGCTACCACTGCAATGGTTCGCACCCGGAACTGCTCAACACCCTGCTGGAATGGGATGACGTCACCGATCCGCGCGCCAGCCAGGCGTTCAAGGATCAGGTCGCCGAGTGCACCACTCGCTGGGACAAGGACAAGATCCCCTACGCCCACGCCAGCTTCGGCCTGCGCAACCGCATCGTGCGCATGCCGCTGCTCAAGGGCACCGTGTCCATGACCATGGACGGCAAGCAGGGCAGCAAGAAGCTGATGGGCCGCATCACCGACCCGGATCTCGGCTCGATGCGCATCCTGCACCTGCCACACTCGTGGAACCACTGCATGGGCGATCACCTGATCAACTTCACCGTGTGGCCGATCAGCGCCCAGGAGACGATCGTCGTCACCAAGTGGCTGGTGCACAAGGATGCGGTAGAAGGCATCGACTACGACGTGGCGCGCCTGCGCCAGGTGTGGGACGCCACCAACGACCAGGATCGCCGCCTGGCCGAGGAAAACCAGCGCGGCATCAACTCCACCGCCTACCAACCGGGCCCGTACTCCAAGACCTACGAGTTCGGCGTGATCAACTTCCTCGACTGGTACAGCGAGCGCATGCTCAACAACCTCGGCGACACCCCGGCGCAATCGCTGCGCCAGGTGGCAGGCGAGTGATGACGCTCAGCCTGCTGGTGGTGATCGGGCTGGCCGCCTATGGGCTGCTGGCCTGTAGGCCGCAGCGCGGCTGAAGCCGCTCCTGCAGGGGCACAACACCTAACGGCGCCCCAACAAAAAGCCCCGCCAGATCGCTCTGGCGGGGCTTTTTATTTACAGCCGAGGCTAGACGCTAAGCATCAAGCCTTGTTGGCTTTCTTGGCAGCGCGGGTGCGCTCGCCTTCGTCGAGGATCTTCTTGCGCAGACGGATCGACTTCGGCGTCACTTCGCACAATTCATCGTCCTGGATGAACTCCAGCGCCTGCTCCAGGGTGAAGCGAACCGGCGGTACCAGGGCGATGGTTTCGTCCTTGCCCGAAGCACGCATGTTGTCGAGCTTCTTGCCTTTGGTGGGGTTGACGCCCAGGTCGTTGTCGCGGCTGTTCAGGCCGACGATCTGACCGTTGTAGATCTCCTGGCCGTGCTCGACGAACAGCTTGCCACGCGCCTGCAGGGTTTCCAGGGAGTAGGTCAGCGCCTTGCCGGTGTCGATCGACACCAGTACGCCGTTCTGACGGCCAGACATGGTGCCCGGCTTGACGGTGTCGTAACGGTCGAAGATCGAGGTCAGGATGCCGGCGCCGTTGGTCAGGGTCAGGAACTGGTTACGGAAACCGATCAGACCGCGAGCCGGGATGTTGTATTCCAGACGCACGCGACCTTTGCCGTCCGGCGACATGTTGGTCAGGTCGCCCTTACGCAGGCCCATTTCTTCCATGACCTTGCCCTGGGATTCTTCAGGGATGTCGATGGTGACGTTCTCGAACGGCTCCTGCTTGACGCCGTTCACTTCGCGGATGATCACTTCCGGACGGCCAACGCCCATTTCGAAGCCTTCGCGACGCATGGTTTCGATCAGTACCGAGAGGTGCAGCTCGCCACGACCGGAGACCTTGAACTTGTCGGCGCTGTCGCCTTCTTCAACGCGCAGGGCCACGTTGTACAGCAGTTCCTTGTCCAGACGCTCCTTGATGTTGCGGCTGGTGACGAACTTGCCTTCCTTGCCGCAGAACGGCGAATCGTTGACCTGGAAGGTCATCGAGACGGTCGGCTCGTCAACGGTCAGCGGCTTCATCGCTTCGACGTGGTTGATGTCGCACAGGGTATCGGAGATGAACAGCTGGTCCATACCGCTGACGCAGACGATGTCACCGGCGGTGGCTTCTTCGACGTCTACGCGGTGCAGGCCGTGGTGGCCCATCAGCTTGAGGATACGGCCGTTACGCTTCTTGCCGTCGACGTCGATGGCAGTCACCGGGGTGTTCGGCTTGATCTTGCCACGGGCAATACGGCCAACGCCGATGATGCCGAGGAAGCTGTTGTAGTCCAGAGCGGAAATCTGCATCTGGAACGGGCCGTCGAGGTCGACTTTCGGCGCCGGTACGTGGTCAACGATGGCCTGGTACAGCGGAGTCAGGTCTTCGGCCATGTCGCTATGGTCGAGACCGGCGATGCCGTTCAGGGCGCTGGCGTAAACGACCTGGAAGTCGAGCTGCTCATCGGTGGCGCCGAGGTTGTCGAACAGGTCGAAGATCTGATCCATGACCCAATCCGGACGCGCGCCCGGACGGTCGATCTTGTTGATCACGACGATCGGCTTGAGGCCGGCTTCGAAGGCCTTCTTGGTCACGAAGCGGGTTTGCGGCATCGGGCCGTCCTGGGCGTCGACCACCAGCAGTACGGAGTCGACCATCGACATCACGCGCTCGACTTCACCACCGAAGTCGGCGTGGCCGGGGGTGTCGACGATGTTGATGCGGTAGTCGTTCCACTTGATGGCGGTGTTCTTGGCCAGAATGGTGATGCCACGCTCTTTTTCCTGGTCGTTGCTGTCCATCACGCGCTCGTCGTTGAGCTCGTTGCGTTCCAGAGTGCCGGACTGACGCAGCAGGGCGTCGACGAGGGTGGTTTTGCCATGGTCGACGTGGGCGATGATGGCGATGTTGCGCAGATTTTCGATCACTGTGTGTATCTCGATCAGAGGATTCGGTGTGTCGCCCAGCCTGGACGACGAATATGAAGAAAACTGTTTCAGCGAGCTGAATGGGGTGTCGCCGCTGGCGAACGGTCGGGAGGGCGATGGCGGATACTTCCGCCATTGAGCCCCGGCGTTCTATGCCGGACGATAAACGCGCACATTGGCATGTCCCTCGCTCAGCAGATGGTGGGCATGCAGACGGCTCATCACGCCCTTGTCGCAATACAGCAGGTACTGGCGATTCTCATCCAGTTCCTTGAATTTGTTGTTCAACGCGTAGAACGGCAGCGCCTGCACTTCGATGCCCGGCACGTTCAGCGGCTCGTCTTCGGCGGCATCAGGGTGGCGGATGTCGATGACGATCTGCCCGGCCAGCGCTTCACGCACCTCCTCGACCTGCACGTCCTTGCCCAGCTCGTCGATCACGCGGTCGATGGGCAGTTGGGTGGCGCGTTCGAGGGCGCGTTCGAGGATGGCCATGTCGAACTGGGCCTCCTCGTGCTCGATGCGGTAACCGCGCGCCTTGGTGGTCGGGTTGACCGAGATCACGCCGCAGTACTCAGGCATGTTCTTGGCGAACTCGGCGGTACCAATGCGTGTGGCAGTGTCGATGATGTCCTGCTTGTGGCTGGCGATCAGCGGACGCATGACCAGCATGTCGGTGGCCGAATCGATCACCGCGAGGTTGGTCAGGGTCTGGCTGGAAACCTGGCTGATCGCCTCGCCGGTGACCAGCGCCTCGATCTGCAGCTTTTCGGCGACACGGGTGGCAGCGCGCAGCATCATGCGCTTGAGGATAACGCCCATCTGGCTGTTGTCGACCTTGCCGAGAATTTCGCCGACCACTTCCTCGAACGGCACGCTGACGAACAGCACGCGCTGCGAGCGGCCGAACTTCTGCCAGATATAGTGCGCCACTTCCATCACGCCCAGTTCGTGAGCACGGCCACCGAGGTTGAAGAAGCAGAAGTGGCTGACCAGGCCGCGACGCATCATCTGGTAGGCCGCCACGGTGGAGTCGAAGCCACCACTCATCAGCACCAGGGTCTGCTCCAGCGAGCCCAGCGGGTAACCGCCGAGGCCTTCGTGACGGTTGTGCACCACGAACAGGCGCTGGTCGCGAATCTCCATGCGCACTTCGACGTCCGGCTTCTTCAGGTCGATGCCAGCGGCATCGCATTCGCGACGCAGGCGCGAACCGACATGACGCTCGACATCGATGGAAGAAAACTCATGCTTGCCGCCGCGCTTGCAACGCACGGCGAAAATCTTGCCCGGCAGTTGCTCGGCGTAATGACGCTTGCAGTGTTCGGTGATGTCGTCCAGATCGCCCAGCGGGTATTCATTGACCTCGAGGAACAGACCGATACCCGGCGTGTTGCGCAGGCGTTCGGTCATCTCGGCGAGCAGCTTGGGATCGTCCAGATCGGTTTCGACCTCGAGGTTGTCCCAGACACCGGTCACCCGCAGTTCGGGGTCAAGATCGCGCAGCACGGAGCGAATGTTCTTCCCCAACTGGCGGATGAACTGCTTGCGCACCGGGCGGCTCTTGATGGTGATTTCCGGGAAAACTTTGACGATGAGCTTCATGAATAGAGCGCCCGCTTGGGGGACGAAAAAACAGGGGCGCGGATTATAGCGGAAATTGTTCAAGCTTTGACCAAAAATACTGCACCACCCATATAGCGCACCAAAATGGATCTTTTTCGAAATTAAAGGCCCTTAAATGGTGCAAATATTTCTGGTGAATTGCCGCGCAGACGGCGCAGCACCTGAGCTTCGTGGCTTCTGCCCAATAAAGGGCACTGGCATGCAATTTGCTCCCTTGTGAGGCAGGTCGCCCTGGAGGACTATCCCGCCGGGCTTCACCGCATCTTCAAGGCTTATCGATAAGAGCCTTTTCCACCTGGAGGACAACATGTCTAAGGCTGTTCAACTGATCAAAGAACACGACGTGAAGTGGGTAGACCTGCGCTTCACCGATACCAAGGGCAAGCAGCACCACGTGACCATGCCGGCCCGTGACGCCCTGGACGACGATTTCTTCGAGCACGGCAAAATGTTCGACGGCTCCTCCATTCATGGCTGGAAAGGCATCGAAGCCTCCGACATGATCCTGATGCCGGTAGACGATACCGCCGTTCTGGACCCGTTCACCGAAGAGCCGACCCTGATCCTGGTCTGCGACATCATCGAGCCGAGCACCATGCAAGGCTACGACCGCGACCCGCGCTCCATCGCCAAGCGCGCTGAAGAGTTCCTCAAAGGCACCGGCATCGGTGACACCGTATTCGTTGGCCCGGAGCCCGAGTTCTTCATCTTCGACGAAGTGAAGTTCAAGTCCGACATCTCCGGCTCGATGTTCAAGATCTACTCCGAGCAAGGCTCCTGGATGACCGACGGCGACGTCGAAGGCGGCAACAAGGGCCACCGTCCAGCCGTCAAAGGCGGTTACTTCCCGGTTCCGCCGTGCGACCACGACCACGAAATCCGTACTGCCATGTGCAACGCCATGGAAGAAATGGGCCTGGTCGTCGAAGTGCACCACCACGAAGTGGCCACTGCCGGTCAGAACGAAATCGGCGTGAAGTTCAACACCCTGGTCGCCAAGGCTGACGAAGTTCAGACCCTGAAGTACTGCGTGCACAACGTAGCCGACGCCTATGGCAAGACCGCTACCTTCATGCCGAAGCCGCTGTACGGCGACAACGGTTCGGGCATGCACGTGCACATGTCGATCTCCAAAGACGGCAAGAACACCTTCGCTGGCGAAGGCTATGCCGGCCTGTCCGAGACCGCTCTGTACTTCATCGGCGGCATCATCAAGCACGGTAAGGCCCTGAACGGCTTCACCAACCCGTCGACCAACTCCTACAAGCGTCTGGTTCCGGGCTTCGAAGCACCGGTGATGCTGGCCTACTCGGCTCGCAACCGCTCCGCCTCGATCCGTATCCCGTACGTTGCCAGCCCGAAAGCCCGCCGCATCGAAGCCCGCTTCCCGGACCCGGCTGCCAACCCGTACCTGGCCTTCGCTGCTCTGCTGATGGCCGGTATCGACGGCATCCAGAACAAGATCCACCCGGGCGATGCGGCCGACAAAAACCTGTACGACCTGCCGCCGGAAGAAGGCAAGCTGATCCCGCAAGTCTGCGGCAGCCTGAAAGAAGCCCTGGAAGAGCTGGACAAGGGCCGTGCGTTCCTGACCAAGGGCGGCGTGTTCTCCGACGACTTCATCGATGCCTACATCGAGCTGAAATCCGAAGAAGAAATCAAGGTACGTACCTTCGTACACCCGCTGGAATACGACCTGTACTACAGCGTCTAAGCCAGTCTCGCGCCGCCCTCGTGCGGCGCCTTTCAAAAGCCCTGCCCGGCCCTGCCTGGCGGGGCTTTTTCATGGACACGCAGCGGCACCATGCCCTGTAGGAGCGAGCATCGCGATGCGAACCTGGCGACCTGAAGAGCTTCGCTCGCGACGCTCGCGCCTACGGCAGATCCGCGTCCACTTTTTGTAGCCGAATATCACAGCTGCGGCGCCCTGCGCTTGCCAGGAACCGCCAGCAGTGCAAGGCTTAGCGCATCATCCGCGGAAGGATCGGCCCATGCGCCCGCTACTCGCCTGCCTGCTGCTTGCCCTGGCCTTGCCGGCCAATGCGCAGATCTACAAATACATCGACGCCAACGGCAACACGGTCTTCACCAACCAGCCGCCCGATGGCGCAGCAGCCGAGAGCGTCAACCTGCCACCAACCAATACGGTAGAGATGCAGACGCCCAACATTCCTGCGGACACCAGCGGCGACACCTCAGCACAGAGCGCGGCCCCTTACTCCGTGTTGAGCCTGACCGGTATCCCGGATGATGAAGCCATGCGCGCCAACAACGGCACCTTCGTCGTCGGGGTGAATATCCAGCCACGTCTGCAACCCGGCCACCAGCTGCGGCTGATTCTCGATGGCGAACCATACGGCCAGGCCAGCAACGTACCGAGCCTGCAGCTGACCAATGTCGAGCGCGGCGAACACAGCCTGGCGGTGGCAGTGGTCTTGGGTGAGCGCATCATCCAGCAGAGCGCCACCGAAACCTTTACCGTGCAGCGCATCAGCGTCAACAGCCCTGCCCGCCCACCTGTGACGCCACCGCGTCCGACCCCAAGACCTGCGAACTGATCACGATGCGTACACTGCTGCTCTGCCTGCTGTTCGTCACCCAAGCAGCTTCGGCTCAGGTCTATACCTATATCGATGCTGAAGGTAACCGCGTTTTCACTGACAAACCGCGCAGCAGCAATGCCGAACGGGTGATGCTGGCGCCGTCCAACAGCGCGCAAATGAGCCAGCCCCAACCCACGGTGCGCATGGCCTCGCCACCTGCGGTAAGCAAACCGACCGTGCACTATCAGCTGCTGCGCATTCTGGTGCCGGAGCCGGACGCCTCGATCCATAACGGTTCCGGCGACATGATCGTCACCCTCAACAGCGAGCCGGGTCTGCTGCCTGGCCACAGCTATCGGCTGCTGCTCAATGGCGAGCCCCAGGGCGAGACAAGCCGCAGCCCGGTCTTCTCCCTGCAGCATGTCGACCGCGGCACGCACCAACTGGTGGCAGAAATCATCGACTCCGCTGGCCTCATCGTCGAACGCACACCGGCACAACCCTTTCACATGCACCGCATGACCCTGGCGCAGAAGCGCAAGATCAATCCGTGCAAGAAGGATGAATACGGCGTTCGCCCCGAATGCCCGCTGAAAGACAAACCCAAGGAAGAGGTCAGCATCCTTCCCTTCTTCTGAATTCGATCGCACCTTAATGGTGCAATCGAGCGCACCACCTCCTAAGCTCTCCCTGTTTTGGGTCGCTTTTCCACGCCCTGCTTCGCCGCAGTACCACCAAAACCTGGCAGACCGCACAAATAATGCGTCTTTTCGGGGCCTTGGTTTGCTTCTTGCATTTTCCTGCCCATTGCCGGAAAGCACTGCCTATGACCATCAATGACGCGCTGCACCGCCTGCTACTCGACAACCTGACCACCGCTACCCTGCTGCTCAACAGCCAGCTGTGCCTTGAGTACATGAACCCGGCGGCGGAAATGCTCCTGGCCGTCAGCGGCCAGCGCAGCCATGGTCAGTTCATCAGTGACCTGTTCACCGAATCGCCAGAGGCGCTGTCGTCGCTGCGCCAGGCGGTGGAGCAGGCACATCCGTTCAACAAGCGTGAAGCCGTACTGACCTCGGTCACTGGCCAGACGCTGACCGTGGACTACGCCGTCACCCCACTGTTCAGCAAGGGTGAAACCCTGCTGCTGCTGGAGGTGCACCCGCGTGATCGCCTGCTGCGTATCACCAAGGAAGAGGCGCAGCTGTCCAAGCAGGAAACCACCAAACTGCTGGTGCGCGGCCTGGCCCACGAGATCAAGAATCCACTCGGCGGCATTCGCGGCGCAGCACAACTGCTGTCGCGCGAACTGCCCAACGAAGAGCTCAAGGACTACACCAACGTCATCATCGAAGAGGCCGACCGCCTGCGTAACCTGGTCGACCGCATGCTTGGCTCGAACAAGCTGCCGTCGCTGGCAATGACCAATATCCACGAGGTGCTGGAGCGCGTCGCCAACCTGATCGAAGCGGAAAGCCAGGGCAGCATCACCTTGGTGCGCGACTACGACCCGAGCATTCCGGACCTGCTGATTGACCGCGAGCAGATGATCCAGGCCGTACTCAATATCGTGCGCAACGCCATGCAGGCCATCGCCGGGCAGAAGCACGACATGGGCCTCGGGCGCATCAGCCTGCGTACCCGCACCCTGCGCCAGTTCACTATCGGCCACACCCGTCACCGCCTGGTGGTCAAGGTCGAGATCATCGACAACGGCCCCGGCATCCCGCCTGAGCTGCAGGAAACCATCTTCTATCCCATGGTCAGCGGGCGTGCCGACGGCACCGGCCTGGGCCTGGCCATCACCCAGAACATCATCAGTCAGCACCAGGGCCTGATCGAGTGCGAGAGCTATCCCGGCCACACCGTATTCTCGATCTTCCTACCGCTGGAACAAGGAGCGCCCACGCCATGAGCCGCAGTGAAACCGTCTGGATTGTCGACGACGATCGTTCCATCCGCTGGGTACTGGAAAAGGCCCTGCAACAGGAAGGCATGACCACCCAGAGTTTCGACAGCGCCGACGGTGTACTCGCCCGCCTGACCCGCCAACAGCCGGACGTGATCATCTCCGACATCCGCATGCCCGGCGCCAGCGGCCTCGACCTGCTGGCCCGCATCCGCGAGCTGTACCCGCGCCTGCCGGTGATCATCATGACCGCGCATTCGGACCTGGACAGCGCGGTAGCCAGCTACCAGGGCGGCGCCTTCGAGTACCTGCCCAAGCCCTTCGACGTCGATGAGGCCGTTTCGCTGGTCAAGCGCGCCTTCCAGCACGCCCAGGAACAACAGAGCCTGGCCGTCCCGGCTGCGCAGGCGCGCACCCCGGAAATCATCGGTGAAGCGCCAGCGATGCAGGAGGTGTTCCGCGCTATTGGCCGCTTGAGCCACTCCAATATCACCGTGCTGATCAACGGCGAATCCGGCACGGGTAAAGAGCTGGTGGCCCACGCCCTGCACCGCCACAGCCCGCGCGCTGCAGCGCCGTTCATCGCGCTGAACATGGCGGCGATTCCCAAGGATCTGATGGAATCCGAGCTGTTCGGTCACGAGAAAGGCGCCTTCACCGGCGCGGCCAACCAGCGTCGCGGCCGTTTCGAGCAGGCCGATGGCGGCACCCTGTTCCTCGACGAAATCGGCGACATGCCAGCTGACACTCAGACCCGCCTGCTGCGCGTGCTGGCCGATGGCGAGTTCTACCGCGTTGGTGGTCACACCCCGGTGAAGGTGGACGTGCGCATCATCGCCGCCACCCACCAGAACCTGGAAACCCTGGTACAGGCCGGCAAGTTCCGTGAAGACCTGTTCCACCGCCTCAACGTCATTCGTATCCATATCCCGCGCCTGGCCGACCGCCGCGAGGACATCCCGACCCTGGCTCATCACTTCCTCGCCCGCGCCGCGCAGGAGCTGGCGGTCGAGCCCAAGCTGCTCAAGAGCGAAACCGAGGATTACCTCAAGCACCTGCCCTGGCCGGGCAACGTGCGCCAGCTGGAGAACACCTGCCGCTGGATCACCGTCATGGCCTCGGGCCGTGAGGTGCATGTCGACGACCTGCCACCGGAGCTGCTGACCCAGCCGCAGGACGCCGCACCGGTGACCAACTGGGAACAGGCGCTGCGCCTGTGGGCCGACCAGGCCCTGGCACGCGGCCAGTCCAACCTGCTCGACAGCGCTGTGCCGGCGTTCGAGCGCATCATGATCGAGACCGCGCTCAAGCACACCGCCGGCCGCCGCCGCGACGCCGCCCTGCTGCTGGGTTGGGGCCGCAACACCCTGACGCGCAAGATCAAGGAGCTGGGCATGAAGGTCGACGGCGGGGACGACGACGACAGCGACGACTGATACCGCCAGCGTTACGAAAAAGGGCATCCCGTGGGATGCCCTTTTTATTTGCAGTCAGTGGCCGGCCATTGGTGGTGCGCACAGCGCACCCTACCCAGAGCGCGACGACCGCAGGGTGCGCCGCGCGCACCGCCTATTGAGGCAGACTCAACCGCGCTGCGCGTTCTTGATCGAGATCTGCGTATTGAGCGTCCAGAAGTCGTAGAGCACGCCGATCAAAAACAGGCCGCCAGTGAACAGGTAGATGATCCCGGTGATCCACTTGCCCTGGTACATGCGGTGCACACCGAACACGCCGAGGAAGGTCAGCAGGATCCACGCCACGTTGTAGTCGGTATCACCTGCGGTAAAACGCAGGTCGGCCTCGCGATCCATCGAGGGAATCAAAAACAGATCAATGATCCAGCCGATGAAGAACAATCCCAGGGTGAAGAACCAGATGGTGCCGGTGACCGGCTTGCCATAGTAGAAGCGGTGGGAACCGAGAAAACCGAAGATCCACAGCAGGTAACCGATCAGTTTGCTGTGCGTATCCTGTCGTTGCATGACGAACTCCTTGTGCGAGATGCAGCTATGACGCTGCGCGCCGAGTGAAGGTTTCATTTGTGCCGAAACAGCGCAACACAACGAATGGCTTGATAGCTGTACGACGCCCATATACTGTATAAAAAAACAGTATAGATATTGCCCGCCATGCAACTGATCGAAAAGCTCACCATCCTCGCCGACGCCGCCAAGTACGACGCCTCCTGTGCCAGCAGCGGCGCACCAAAGCGCAGCTCCAAGGGCAAGGACGGCATCGGCTCGACCAACGGCATGGGCATCTGCCACAGCTATACGCCGGATGGTCGCTGCGTGGCGCTGCTCAAAGTACTGCTGACCAACTTCTGCCTGTACGACTGCCAGTACTGCATCAACCGCCGCTCCAGCGACGTGCCGCGTGCGCGCTTCACGCCCGAGGAAGTGGTGACACTGACCTTGGACTTCTACAAGCGCAACTGCATCAGCGGCCTGTTCCTCAGCTCCGGCATCATCCGCTCGGCCGACTACACCATGGAGCAGTTGATCCGCGTCGCCAAGCTGCTGCGCCAGGAGCACCAGTTCCGCGGTTACATTCATCTGAAGACCATCCCCGATGCCGCACCGGAGCTGATCGCCGAGGCCGGTCTGTACGCCGACCGCCTCAGCGTCAATATCGAACTGCCCACCGAAACCAGCCTGGTGCGTCTGGCGCCGGAAAAGAACGTCGGCAGCATCCATCAGGCCATGCACAGCATTCATCTCGGTGAGCGCGAGGCCCAGGAAGAACGCCGCGCGCCACGTTTCGCCCCGGCCGGGCAGAGCACGCAGATGATCGTCGGCGCCGATGCCACCGACGACAGCACCATCCTGCACAACGCTCAGAGCCTGTATCACGACTATCGCCTGCGCCGCGTCTACTACTCGGCCTTCAGTCCGATTCCGCAGAGCCCGAAGACCGTGCCCTTCGAGGCGCCACCACTATTGCGCGAGCATCGCCTGTACCAGGCCGACTTCCTCATGCGCGGCTACGGCTTCAGCGCCACGGAGCTGCTCGCCGGCCCCGGCAACCTGGCACTGGACATCGACCCCAAGCTGGCCTGGGCGCTGGCCAATCGCGAGCAGTTTCCGGTGGACCTGAACCGCGCCGACGAGTCGCTGATCGCCCGCGTGCCCGGCATCGGCGTGCTCAGCGCCAGGCGCCTGGGGGCGCTGCGGCGTGAACGGCGCATCCGCTACGAGGATCTGACCCGCCTGCGCTGCGTGTTGGAAAAGGCCAAGCCCTTTATCGTCACCCAGGACTACCGACCGCCGCGGGCCGAACACGAGTCCGTGGTGCTGCGCCAGCAGTTGCGCGACACCCCGGCACAGATGGCGTTGTGGTGATGCACAGCCTGCGCTTCGACGGTACCTTCACCACCTGGCGCCAGGCCGCGCGCCGTGCCCTGCTCCAGGGTCTGGCACCGCACCAGTTGCAGTGGCTGGACGAAGAAGCGGCGCCTGGCCTATTCGACCAGCCCGCCGAGCGCGCGCCGGAGCCCAACGGTCGTCTGCGCGTGTCCCCCGAACTGCTGGAGCTGCTGGAGAGCGCTGCACAGTACCGTGGCGATGAACGCTGGAGTCTGCTCTACCGCGTGCTGTGGCGCTTCGTGCAGGGCGAGCGCAGCGCCGTGCTGGCCGGCGACCCCGACGGCAGCGAGCTGCATCGCCGGCTCAAGGCGGTGCGCCGCGAGGCCCATCACCTGCACGCCTTCGTGCGCTTTCAGCCGAGCAAAGCGCAAGGCGCGCCAGATTTCGTCGCCTGGTTCGAACCGGCGCACGACATCCTCGCCGCGGCCAGCGGCCATTTCGCCGAGCGCCTGGGCAAACACAGTTGGCTGATCGCCACGCCGCGCGACGGCGTGTACTGGGATGGCCAGCGTCTGCAGCACGAACGCCGCTGCCCAGCGCAGTGGCAAGCCTGGGCACAGCAGCCCGAGGATGACGGTCAGGCCCTGTGGCGCGCCTATTACGGCAGCACCTTCAACCCGGCGCGGCTCAACCGCACGGTGATGCAGCAGCATCTGCCGCTGAGATTCTGGAAGCACCTGCCGGAAGGCCCGCTGATTCCGCAACTGATGAGCGAAGCACGCGCCGGCGCACAGCGCGATGGCCAGGCATTGGTGCTGGCCGGCAGGAAGGGCAAACGCATCGCCCAGATAAACGAAGGGGACGCAGCGCGTCCCCCGTCAGGCAGCGTCAGCGGAAGCGACGCCCCGGATCTTCCTCGCTGACCTCCAGCGCCAAGCCCTGGGCCATGCTGGTCAGGTGATCGCCATCGGTTTCCGAACCGAGCTTGATCATCAGGCGCAGGTCGTTGGCCGAGTCGGCGTAGAGCAGCGCATCTTCGTAGGTGATCTCGCCCTGGGTGTAGAGGTTGTACAGCGCCTGGTCGAAGGTCTGCATGCCCTGCTCGGTGGAGCGCTTCATCAGTCCCTTGAGCTCGTGCACCTCGCCCTTGCGGATCAGGTCGGCGGCCAGCGGGGTGTTGATCAGCACCTCGATCACTGCGCGACGGCCTTTGCCATCCGGGGTTGGAATCAGTTGCTGAGCGACGATGGCCTTGAGGTTGAGCGACAGGTCCATCCACACCTGGTTCTGCCGGTCGGCCGGGAAGAAGTTGATGATGCGGTCCAGCGCCTGGTTGGCGTTGTTGGCGTGCAGGGTGGCCAGGCACAGGTGACCGGTTTCGGCGAAGGCCACGGCGTGGTCCATGGTCTCGCGGGTGCGCACCTCACCGATGAGGATCACGTCCGGCGCCTGACGCAAGGTGTTCTTCAGCGCCACTTCGAAGGACTCGGTGTCGATGCCCACTTCACGCTGGGTGACGATGCAGCTCTGATGCTGGTGGATGTACTCGATCGGGTCTTCGATGGAGATGATATGGCCGCTGCTGTTCTTGTTGCGGTAGCCGATCATCGCCGCCAGCGAGGTGGACTTACCGGTACCGGTAGCCCCGACGAACAGCACCAGGCCGCGCTTGGTCAGCGCCAGCTTCTTGAGGATGTCCGGCAGCTTGAGGTCGTCGATGGTGGGGATATTGGTCTCGATCCGGCGCAGCACCATGCCCACCAGGTTGCGCTGGTAGAAGGCACTGACGCGGAAACGACCGATACCACGTGCGCTGATGGCGAAGTTGCACTCATGGTTCTCGGCAAAGTCGCGGCGTTGTGCCTCGTTCATCACGCCCAATACGGTCTCGCGGGTCTGCTCCGGCGACATGGCGTTCTTGGTCACCGGCATGATCTTGCCATTGACCTTCATCGACGGCGGTACGCCAGCGGTGATGAACAGGTCGGAGCCGCCTTTTTCGACCATCAGGCGCAGTAGTTTTTCGAATTCCATCGTCGTTCTCGCAGCTTCGTGTGCAATGCCGTTCGGCAGCCATCTGCCGAATCGTAGGCGCGAGCTCTGCTCGCGAACAGGGTGACGCCAAAAGCTTCGCGAGCAGGCCCGCTCCTACACCAGTCCCTAGAAGTTTTCCGGGCTCTTGGCCTTCTCGCGCGCGCTGTCGCGGCTGACCAACCCCTTGGACACCAGCGTCTTCAGGCAGGCATCGAGGGTCTGCATGCCCAGCGCACCACCGGTCTGGATCGATGAGTACATCTGCGCCACCTTGTCCTCGCGGATCAGGTTACGGATGGCCGGGGTGCCGATCATGATTTCGTGTGCCGCGACGCGACCGCCACCGATCTTCTTCAGCAGGGTCTGCGAGATCACCGCCTGCAGCGATTCCGACAGCATCGAACGCACCATCGACTTTTCCTCGGCCGGGAACACGTCGACCACACGGTCGATGGTCTTGGCGGCGGAGGTGGTGTGCAGGGTGCCGAACACCAGGTGGCCGGTTTCCGCGGCGGTCAGCGCCAGGCGAATGGTTTCCAGGTCACGCATCTCGCCCACCAGGATGATGTCCGGGTCTTCCCGCAGCGCCGAGCGCAGCGCTTCGGAGAAGCCGTGGGTGTCGCGGTGCACCTCGCGCTGGTTGACCAGGCACTTCTTCGACTCGTGGACGAATTCGATGGGGTCTTCGATGGTGAGGATGTGGTGATACTTGTTGCTGTTGAGGTGGTCGATCATCGCCGCCAGGGTGGTCGACTTGCCCGAACCGGTAGGGCCGGTAACCAGCACCAGGCCGCGCGGCACGTCAGTGATCTTGCGGAAGACCTCGCCCATGCCCAGGTCTTCCATGGTCAGCACCTTGGACGGAATGGTACGGAACACCGCACCGGCGCCACGGTTCTGGTTGAAGGCGTTGACCCGGAAACGCGCCACACCCGGCACTTCGAAGGAGAAGTCGGTCTCGAGGAACTCTTCGAAGTCCTTGCGCTGCTTGTCATTCATGATGTCGTAGATCAGCGCGTGTACCTGCTTGTGATCCAGCGGCGGCAGGTTGATGCGGCGTACATCGCCGTCGACGCGGATCATCGGCGGCAGACCCGCCGAGAGGTGCAAATCCGACGCGCCTTGCTTGGCGCTGAAGGCGAGCAGCTCAGTGATATCCATGGGACTCCCCAATTACAAGCAAGCAGGTAGAATGCCGCAAACCCTGAGAGGGCGTTTACAAAGCAGTGAGCGAAGGTCAGGCAAGGCGGAGTAAGGCGAAAAAGCGCAGTGTACGAGCTGTACATGAGCATTTTGAGACTGACTTCAACGCAGCATGGCCGAGCGCAGCAATTTGTAGACGCCCTCTCTAGAGGTAGGGCTTTATAGAGCGCGATTAATGTCCACGATAGCAGAGAATATTGCAAAGGTCGGAGCGCGCATCCGTGAGGCGGCGCAAGCCTCGCAGCGTAATTTGACGGATATCGGCCTGCTCGCGGTGAGCAAGACCAAACCGGCAGCGGCCATTCGTGAAGCTCATGCGGCTGGTTTGCGCGATTTTGGCGAGAACTACCTGCAGGAAGCGCTGGAAAAACAGACCGAACTGAGTGATCTGCCCTTGATCTGGCACTTCATCGGCCCCATTCAGTCGAACAAGACCCGGCCCATCGCCGAGCATTTCGACTGGGTACATTCGGTGGATCGCCTGAAAATCGCCCAACGCCTCTCCGAGCAGCGCCCCGCCCACCTGCCGCCGCTGAATATCTGCCTGCAGGTCAACGTCAGCGGTGAGGACAGCAAATCCGGCTGCAGCCCGGAAGCGCTGCCAGAGCTGGCCAAGGCTGTAACCGCCCTGCCCAACCTGCGCCTGCGGGGGCTGATGGCAATTCCCGAGCCTACCGACGATATCGCGGCGCAACATGCCGCCTTCGCCCACTTGCGCCAATTGCGTGATGACCTGGCGCTGGACCTTGATACCTTGTCCATGGGCATGAGCCATGACCTGGAGGCCGCCATCGCCGAAGGTGCCACCTGGGTGCGCATCGGCACCGCACTGTTCGGCGCCCGCGATTACGGCCAGCCCACTCACTGAATGAAGGATTTTCTGCAATGAGCAACCCGACCATCGCCTTCGTCGGCGCCGGCAACATGGCCGCCAGCCTGATTGGCGGCCTGCGCGCCCAGGGCGTGGCAGCCAGCGCCATCCGCGCCAGCGAGCCCGGCAGCGAACAGCGCGCCCGCCTGCAGCAAGAGCACGGCATCGCCACCTTCGCGGATAACGGTGAAGCCATAAAAGGCGCCGACCTGATTGTGCTGGCGGTCAAACCACAGATCATGAAAGCGGTATGCCTGGATCTGGCGCCACACCTGGCTCCCAATCAGGTGATCATCTCCATCGCCGCCGGCATCAGCTGCGCCAGCCTGGAAAACTGGCTGGGCCAGCGCCCAGTCGTGCGTTGCATGCCCAACACGCCGGCGCTATTGCGCCAGGGCGTTTCCGGCCTGTTCGCCAACGTCCGCGTCAGCGCCGCACAGAAAGCCCAGGCCGAACAGGTGCTGAGCGCCGTTGGCCTGGCCCTGTGGCTGGATGAAGAAGCCCAACTAGACGCCGTTACCGCCGTTTCCGGCAGCGGGCCGGCTTATTTCTTCCTTTTGATCGAAGCCATGACGGCGGCTGGCGAGCAGCTCGGCCTGCCGCGCGAGACGGCTGCACGCCTGAGCATCCAGACTGCACTGGGCGCCGCACGCATGGCCAGCGAGAGTGATGTCGACGCCGCCGAACTGCGGCGCCGTGTGACCTCGCCGAACGGAACCACCGAAGCGGCGATCAAAACCTTTCAGGCCGGCGGCTTCGAAACGCTGGTACAACAGGCACTCAACGCCGCCGCCAATCGCTCGGCCGAACTGGCCGAACAACTGGGTCAATAAAGGAAGCACACATGTCCGGACTCATCGAAGCCCTGATCTACATCATTCAGACCCTCGGCAGCCTGTATCTGCTGATCGTCCTGCTGCGTTTCATCCTGCAACTGGTACGCGCCGACTTCTACAACCCGCTGAGCCAGTTCATCGTCAAGGCTACACAGCCGCTGGTGAAACCCCTGCGTCGGATCATCCCCGGTTTCGCCGGGCTGGATCTGGCCTCGCTGGTGCTGGCCATCCTGGTGCAGCTGCTGCTGATGGTCATCACCCTGACGCTGATGGGCTACAACGTCGGCGGCTTCATCCTGCAACTTCTGGTGTGGTCACTGATCGGCGTGACCTCGCTGTTTCTCAAGGTGTTCTTCTTCGCCCTGATCATCAGCGTGATCCTGTCGTGGGTCGCCCCGGGCAGCTACAACCCCGGCGCACAGCTGGTCAACCAGATCTGCGAACCACTGCTGGCGCCGTTCCGCAAGCTGCTGCCGAACCTCGGCGGCCTGGATATTTCGCCGATCTTCGCCTTCATCACCATCAATCTGATCGATCGCTTCGTCATCGGCGGTCTTGCAGCCTCCACCGGCCTGCCACCGATGCTCAGCCCCTTCCTCTGAGGATGAGCTTCTACCGCTGGGATGGCGAGGACCTGATCCTCGACTGTCACCTGCAGCCCAAGGCGAGCAAGGACGAGTTCGCCGGGCTGCATGGTGATCGGTTGAAGATCCGCCTCACCGCCCCACCGCTCGAGGGCAAGGCCAACGCCCATCTGCAGGCCTTTCTGGCCAAGGCATTCGGCGTGGCCAAGAGCCAGGTGAGCCTGGAAAGCGGCGAACTCAATCGACACAAGCGCCTGCGCATCCGCAAGCCACGTAACCTGCCAGCGATTCCCGGCTTGCAGAACGCCTGATGACCATTCAGCCGCCATACCCGACCACAAGGCGGGACTGTACAAGCAGCCAATTGACGGCCGCCCTGTACCTCGCATAATGCAGGTTATTCTCGCCAATGCCGTGCGTCCTGGCGGCAACACCAACTGAACAATCACGCAGCCCCAGCAAGTGGATGAACTTGCCGAGAGGAGAGCCAGGATGAGCATGGAACGTCTCAGCCAGCAGGTTGACGCCTACGTCGCCTGGAAACGCGAACTGATGCGCGAGATCACGCGTTATCGCAGCTGGCTGGAACACAATCGGCTCAACTCCGAGGCCGTTCAGGCCAAACTCGAACGCGCCCTGAAGATCCTGCGTACCGATCACATCACCCTGGCCTTCGTCGGCGAGTTCTCGCGCGGCAAGACCGAGCTGATCAACAGCCTGTTCTTCTCCGAGTACGGCCAGCGCATGCTGCCTTCGCATGCCGGACGCACGACCATGTGCCCCACCGAGCTGTTCTTCGACCCGCGCTCGGAACGCCCCTACATTCGCCTGTTGCCCATAGAGACGCGCACGGCCTCAGCCAGCGTCGCACAGTTCAAGCGCATTCCCCGGCACTGGGTGAACATCCCACTGGATACCAGCGATCCGGCCAACATGGCGCTGGCTTTCAGCCAGGTGGCCAAAACCAAATCCATGCCGGTGGAACAGGCGATCCAGCTCGGCTTCCACCCGGACATGCTCGAAGGCACCGGCAAACGTGGCCAGGTACTGGTGCCGGCCTGGCGCCATGCGATGGTCAACTTCGACCACCCGCTGCTGCGCCAGGGCCTGCGCATTCTCGATACCCCCGGGCTCAATGCACTGGGCAGCGAGCCGGAGCTGACCCTGTCGATGCTGCCCAATGCCCAGGCGATCATCTTCCTGCTGGCCGCCGATACCGGCGTCACCGCCAGCGACATGAGCATCTGGCAGCAGCACATCCGTCAGCTCGACGAAGACGCCCAGACCAGCCTGTTCGCCGTGCTGAACAAGATCGACGTACTGTGGGACGACCTGGCAGGCGAGACCTTCGTGCAGAACGCCATCGGCCAGATCCAGAGCGCCACCGCCAAGCAGTTGGGTATCGCCAAGCAGGACGTGCTGCCGCTGTCGGCCAAGCAGGCGCTGCTGGCCAAGGTGCGCAAGGACGAAGAATTGCTGGCACGCAGCCAGATGGCCGGTCTGGAAAACCTGCTATGCGAGCGCATCGTCGCGCAGAAGGAACGCCTGATCGAAGATAACGTGGTGCGTCAGGTCCTGGCGTTGGTGAACAACAGCCAACATGTGCTCAACCTGCGCCTGGAGAAAGTCAGTGAGCAGTTGGCCCTGCTCGGCAACCATCAGCAGGACAACGGCCAGCTGCTGTTCGAGCTGACCGCCAAGACCAAGGAAGACCACAGCCTGCACCACAAGCGCCTGCTCGGCCTGAAGACCAACCAGCGCCTGCTGCAGCGCCAGGGACAACTGCTGCGCCACGCCGCGCGCGCCGAACGCCTGGAGGAACACCTGAGCGAGGTGCGCCGCAATCTCACCGGAAGCTGGACCACCCTGGGCATCAACCAGGCCATCCTGCATTTCTTCCGCGCCGTCGAACAGGATCTGCACAACCTGCAGCACGAAGCCGACATGGCCAACAAGATGGTTGCAGCCATCTATCGCCGACATAACGAAGACAACCCGCTGGGCGGGGTCGACGCGCCGCAGTTCAAGATCCAGCGTTATCTGCGCGAGCTGAAGAAACTGCAGGAAAAGGGCGACCAGTTCCGCCTGCACCTGAAGACCCTGCTCACCGAACAGCGCAGCCTGACCCGACGTTTCTTCGCCACCCTGGCCCAGGAAGTGATCGGCCTGCACCAGCGCCTGCGCCTGGACGCCGAGCAGTGGGCCGCCGACGCACTGATGCCGCTGATGCAGCACACCCTGGAACACAAACAAATGCTGGAAAGCCACATGCTGCGCCTCAAGGCGCTGGCCCAGGAAACCCAGCAGACGCGCAAACGCAGCCTGCAACTGGCGCGCTACCGGGAAGAGCTGGAGCAACAACTGGCCCTGGCCAGCGACATGCTGCGCGTGCTGCGCCGCCCGGCGCCAGTGCAGCGTCAGGGCAAGGTGGTCAGCCTGCCGTCGGCGGCGCGCCCAAGGGGAGCAGTTGACCTTGGCTGATTGGATTTCCTCACGGAAGCCCATATGCTGTTGCCAAAGCCATGACCAGGAGGCCTGTGATGAGCAACCACTTCAGCCTGATTACGTCTCAGGACGATCCAAGCGATACACAACTTGCAGAGCTGATGACCCAGGTTCGCCAGACTGCTCACAGGCGTGTCGAGCGCGTGGATAATCAGTTAAACCAGGCTTTGATACAGGCAATCCGCGCCAAGAAGGAAAACTCGGCCGCACGCGCCAGCCGTGATGCCTGAGAACAAACCCAAACTGATCGTCTTTGCCGGCCCCTGGCCCTGGCCAGCGATATGCTTCGCGTGCTGCGCCGTCCGGCCCCCATTCAGCGTCAGGGCAAGGTGGTCAGCTTGCCGGTGGCGGCGCGGCAAAGCGGCCAATAGCGGGCGAGACACGTAAGCAGGCCGTGAAAAACTACCTACGCTGGCAATACTGCGCTAACGATGGCTTCGCGTACGAGCCCAAGCCAGGTGCCCCATCAAAAACTCGCGTTACAGCACGTAAAACCGGACGCAACCCTGGTCGTTTTTCGGCTATTTTTGCGAAACCGCCATCGACATTGGCTCACCTGCGATGCCCTCACAACATGGCGTCCAAGTGTTTCCCCCCAAATAGTACTGCGCTGTTTTATCACCTGCCTCCGCTGCAATACGCAAAGGCTCAATCGCAGAAGCTCCCATATTAACCTGGCAAATAAATAGGGCACATTGTATAATCTGTCTCCATGAAAATAGATGCCCGCAAACTCAGCCCCCAAGAACAACGTGAAAAGCGCTCTACGGCCCTACGCATGCGTGAGCAGGGTTACACCTACAAGGCTATTGGCGAAGCGGTTGGTGTTCACCCCCGCACTATTGCTCACTGGGCGCAGGTCGCAGAACATAAAGGCGAAAAGGCTGCCATAGCCGGCGGCCAGCGTGGTGTGCGCCAGGGTGATCGCCGCAGTTTGAGCTCCAGCCAGGAAGTGCTGATTCGCACCTTGATGACCGATAAGATGCCCGACCAACTCAAGCTCGGCTTTGCGCTCTGGACGCGTGATGCGGTGCGAGAACTGATCCGCCAGCGCTGTGGTTTTCTCATGCCGGTTCGAACGGTTGGTGAATACCTCAAGCGTTGGGGCTACACCCCGCAGCGACCACTGCATCGGGCTTATCAGCATAAACCTGAAGTGGTTCAGCACTGGCTGGATAATGAATATCCACGCATCGCACAGCGGGCCAAGGCTGAGAATGGTGAGATTCAGTGGGGCGACGAAACCGGTATGCGCAGTGACAGCCATGCTGGCCGCAGCTACGCCCCTATTGGCGAAACGCCGGTGCGCTTGGTCAGCGGCAGTCGTTTTTCCACCAACATGATTTCCACCGTGACCAATCGGGGCAAACTGCGCTTCATGCTGTATCGGGAAACGCTGACAGCCCCAGTGCTGATTCGCTTCCTGAGTCGCCTGATTCGCGATGCTCAGGGCCGCAAGGTGTTCCTGATTCTCGACAACCTGCGCGTACACCACAGCAAAAAGGTGAGCGCCTGGGTCGGCGACCGCAAAGAGCAAATCGAACTGTTCTTCTTGCCGGCCTACGCCCCGGAGTTGAACCCTGACGAGTATCTGAATTGTGATTTGAAACATCAGGTTCGTACGGGCTTGCCGACGCGTAATCAGGACGAACTGGAAGGGCGTGTTCGCTCGGTCATGAGACGATTGCAATTACGCCCTCAAAGAATCCGTTCTTATTTCCGGCATCCACGTATCGCCTACGCAGCATGATTTGGGGTATTTGATTGCCGGGTTAATATGCTGCTGGTAAAGCCCAAGCCCCTTATCCCTTGAGGCCTCTTGATCAGGCGTTAATTGTGCGAACGCGGAGCAAGAGAGCGCCAACGCTACAAATAAAATCAAACTGAATCTCGGCATTACCATTACCGCTAATATCCATATACAGGAACAAAGTAAGAAAGAGGTGGATGACTCTTTGCCCAGTCTTCTGCGAATACCTCAGCCTCTTCAATTTGTGCTGGCGTCATCTTTTTAGCCAGCTCCGGGAGATTCCTCCGCCCATCCTCAGGTGCAACTCCTCCACCTTGGAGCTGAGATAGCAAATAGGTCAGTCCATAACCTGCGACTAAATCTTCTGGGAAATCCAAGTCGTTAGGGAGGTGTGCGATATTAGATGCGTACGTGCTGACTGCATCGATATGGCCCATCTCAGCAGCCGTCTTTACCCAATGACGTATTTCCTTCTTGCTCCCGTCGTTCTCGAATAGGTAGTTGGCATAGAGCATCATCCCCACAGGGTTACCGCCCTCAGCAGAAGCTCGAAACCACCTTTCGACGGCCTTATTACGGTTACCGGTCGTTAAGAACCAGCCTCCTCCTGCTTTGTAGAAACTGCCCAGAAGTTGCTGTGCATCCGTGTCCCCTGCCTCCGCAGCTTTTTCCAGCCATACCAAGCCTTCTTCTGCGTAGTACAAAACACGCATGGCTTCCGTATCGCCTCTCTCTGCCTCCTCATAGGCAAGACTCAGCACTTTTTCTCGCCACTCGGAGCCACCTCCAGCACAAGTGGCTAGAGAATGGCAAAGATCATTGCTATCTCCCAAGCGGAGCATGGCGAAAAGATCCCCTTGCTTAGCTGCCGCCTCGTACCACTTTTGCGCCTCGGAGGTCATGAACATATTGTTCAAACGGAGTGTTTCCCCCAAATAGTACTGCGCTGTTTTATCACCTGCCTCTGCTGCTATTCGTAAGGGGTCAACTGCAGAAACCCCCATATACTGATTATAGAGTTCAAGCCCTTTTTTCTTAGCTGACTCTTGCTCCGTAGTAAGCTGAGCAAAAGCAACGCTGGAGAAAAACAAAAGTATGACAAAACCGATTTGTTTAACCAATGTCTGGCCCCTTGTAAGTAACTACTATCTTCTCAGCCCCACCCAGCGCCGGGCCGAAAGGTTTGACATGGTATTCGCAATAACCAAACAACCGACTTCCAAGCCTCCCAACACGCTCACGATACCTCGCGCGCATCTGGTTGTTGGCACCGACCAGCCCCGAGACTTTTTCACTCATGAACGAGTCCAGCCGTAGTCTATTCTCGCAATATGCATGCCCGGCATTAGGTGGCCTGGCCCCATCACGGTTCATACGGATCACCGCTTCCTCGAAACGCTGGGCGGCATCCGGCCGTGGCTCTATCCACCCAAGGCAGCGTTCGATGGCTTGCTGTTGGAGCAAGTGATCCTCATCCGCGAGAAATCCTGGGAGGCTGCTTAGCGCCATCAGTAGAGGCCCGAGGGCGTCAGGCTGCAGATCGAGCAGCCAACTTTTCATTACGTCCTGTCTTTCGTGCCGTACCAAGGTTCGAGCGATCTGCACACCTCGCCCGCCATCAGTCAGCTTGTCATACAGCTCCTTGGCAAAGGCGTAGCGACGCGCGTAGAGGAAGGGCACATCCATGGCAAGGGCACCGAATAAAGAGAGCTTCCTCACGTAGGCCATGGCTTCTCCGTCGATCCATTCAGGATCTTCGTTATTGTTGGCCAGAAGCTCCTTGCGTATCAGCTCCAACAAGGCGACCACGCTCTCATAGCCCACCTCGAAGGTCATGTAGCCTTTGAAGCCACCTCCCCAGACCAAGGAGCCCTGGATGGACAGTAGGAAACGGCCCTTGTTCAGTTGCAACCGCACCTTGCCCGACACGCCCCCACCCACGGCGGCTACCAGTTCCATATCCAACTTGGCCAGATTTCTCCAGCCATTGATGGGGATGCGATTGGGCACCGGGGCTGGGGGCAGCGTGCTGGGCGGCGGGCACCAGTCGAGCTGACCAGTGAGTTTGCACCCCGCTTGGGCACCGATGAACAGATCGAACTTGGCCAAATCGCCTGTCTTCGTGGCGCTGTCATACCCGGCGATACTGGTGAAACCCGTCTTCTGGTCTAGGGTCAGGTCACGGGCAAGCAGCAAACTGGCCCCGGCAAAGCCCCAGGCCTTGGCGCTCAGACTAAGCGACAGCTTGCCGAAGTCGAACGTACGGGTGCTACCGTCGTAGGCCGTATAGCTAGGCGCTATGGGTTCAGCCTTGCTCCGCTCCGGCAGCTCGAACTGAAACAAGCTGACCTCGCCACGCCACGCGGCAACATCCAGATGAGCCTTGGCATGAAAGGCCTGGGGCCCCTTGTGCCATTGCGGCCCTTCAATCTTCAGCTCCGTTTGCATATTGCTACCGGCAGGCAACAGACAGCGCACCAGTTGAGCCTGTGGGCTGTTGTCGAACAGCATGAGATTTCGCAGTTGCCGATCTTCAAAGATCATCGCCTTGAGGGTCGCTCCCCAGCGCTGCCGTTTGTCCTCTGCTTTCAGGCTCTCGACCTCGAGCCCTTTGCTCTTCAGGGCCGCGAAAAAATCATCCGGCAGGAACAGACCGTCTTCATCGAACCAGGGTCCCTTCTCCTTGATTGGATGCGCCCCCTCTTGCTTTAACCAATCGCTGAAGGCGCGATCCTCGTCGGCTTGCTTGGCCAGTGATTTCGGTAACGCCTTCAGCTCCTTGAGCGCTTCACCGATTACGCCGGCCCCCTGCTGAGCCAGGTACTTGAGACTGATGTGGCTCAACACCTGCCCGGCTGCCGCGCTGCTGAGTTCGCGAAGCGGAATGTTTGCTTTGGCCAAGCGTTCGATAGGCTTGGGCTGGTAGCTCTCCGGCTCCCAGAGGAATAGCCGTGGCGGCATTAACTCCCGAACGCGCGCTTCAGCAATAGTTTTGAGGCGCTCCGCTTCGTCATTCAACTGATGCCATTGAGCTTGCAGCTCAACAAAGAGGACACCGGGCGGTGCCGCATTGTTGCCGGTGGCCGAGGTCCACTCGGCATAGCGTTGCTCGATGCTCTGCTCCAGCTTGAGGCGCTGGCCCAGCAGCTTTACATAGGCCTGAAACTCTTCGGTGCCTTGATAGAGGTCATCGGGACTGAGGGCGAATTCAGGGACGGCGATGCCGCATTCGGCCAGTTCGACGATGGCGCCGATATACTTCGCCATCAAATCTTCAAGGGCCAGGATATTCAAACGCACGCCACGTAGAGCGCGAGCATCCACCTCGCCCGTTTCCACGAATTTCTGATGAAGGGCCTTGTAGTCTCGTAGGTGCTCCCAGGCGGTACCAACCTTGCGATTGCCCTGATCGAACATCTCGAAGCCATGGGCGATGGCGTTGTCCCGCTCTGCGATGTAAGTGTCCACAGCATCGCGGGCCTGTAACGCTCGCGGGGTGTAGAACACACCATTCTCCCGCAGGTAGCCGAGGGACTCCGCACGTTGGTATGCCACTTCCTCCAACTGAACGATCACCCGTTCGCTCACTGCAACACGCTCATTGCTATAGAAAATCTTACGCTCCGCCTGCATGGCGGCAGTGCTGTCACCTCGCGCCCGAGCCCCATGCCACTCTTTGCGATATTGCTCTTGTAGCCTCTTCTCATCCTCGACCGCAGCCTTGGCATCCAGGTAGCGGGTTCGCTCGTCCGTGGCGCCATCACTGAATTCAAGGAAAGCATCTGGACTAGGGGTCAGGAAGTAATCCAGCAGGCCTGAGTCGGCGATTTTGCTCATGCGCGCCGCCTTGTCGGTATCTACTGTCTTCTGCTTCAGTGTGGCAGCGGCTTCGGCCAGATGATCGGCCGCCCGCTTAGGTAGCAGCCAGAAGCGACGCTGACCGGTGACATAGATAATATCGTGGTAGCTCTGGTTGCACCCTGGCTTGGTGTCTTTGCAGAACACTTCATTGCCTGCGTCGGGTAATGGTGCATCTGCGGGTAGAACAACGGGTACCAATTGCTCTGTGCTTGCTTGGGTTTCGGACGTACCTGTCATGTCAGACTTCCAGTCGTTGTACTTTCTCGAATGCCGGCATTTGGCTGCGTAGCACCTGCATGTATTCCGAGTGCTCGCGCAGAGGCTGCCGGCTCAGGTGGGGGAGCAAGCGCTCCCAATGGCGCCCTTCGTCGATGCCGTGCTCGACCAGTAGGCGTAGATTGTCGAGCACCAAGGGCAGTTGCTCATTGGGCATTCGGCCAGCCGTTTCTGCTTCATGAGCGCGTAGCCAATACCACCAACGCAGATCATCCGCTGCAGCCAGGGTCTTATCTCCCAGCTTGATGGGGTATGCCCCATCGCCGACTTGCTCACCAGTTACCTCTCCACGGCTCCACATCCGCCAATTCGAATCGCCGAGGTTGGCTGGCGGTGTAAATACCCGTTCCCAGGGGCCGTGAAGCTCATGGGCAGGGACTGTCAAAGCCAGCGCACACCAGAACGCCGGATCGTAGTAACGCGCCAGCGAATCGCCATAAGTGTCGCTGTGCATCCGGAGCAAGCGACGTGCATGCGCAAGCACCTCAACTGGATCGGCGCTGGAGGTCAGCAGGATGCCCGAGCGGTTAATACGGCACCGCTCCGCAAGGTCAGCCGCGGCAGCGCTCCCCATTTCGACTCTCACCCAGAACGGGCTTACTTCATGCAACTCACCAAATGGAGTGCCTTGGAAGAGACGTGAAACCTCGACTGGGTTGGGCAGTTGATATAGGGACGCAAGCACGTTCGGATGACGAACCTGATCGATCACGCAGTAGAAAGCTTCGCCAGCAGCCTCCAACCAGGGTTCAGCCGTTGCAGGCTGTTCCAGGTACCCACTCAGCCACGAAGACATGGGCAATCCTCTCGGCTGCAAACACCATTGGCTTGTTTACCGCAGACCGAAACCAGTGGGAGACCTTGTCTGCTTTTCTGCATGAAGGGATTAAGCATGGCGGGAACGGTCAGGTCTCCTGCCTTATCCTGATCCGCCGCCCACGGAATCACCGGCCCCAATATCCTCAGCCCCGAGCCACTGCCCGGCGCCCCGCCGGTGTTCATCTTGATGGTTGCACCACTGATGGTTACGCCGCTGGGATCGAGTTTGACGAAGCTGCCGCCGCCTGTGGCGGTGAGCTCCATGCCGGCGTCGATCACCACCTTGCTGCCGGCGTTGTAGTGAATCTCGTTGCCGGCTTCGATGAACTGGCCGGTGCCGATCTTGTTGTGCTGGGTGACGGCGACGGTGAGGTGGTCGTTGGCGCGCACTTCCACCTTGCGGTCGAGGTCGGTGGTACGGTGTTCCTCGGCCCGAAGTTCGGTGTAGCTGTTGGCTTCGACCGTATCGTGGCGCTCGTTGCCGACGCGGATCTTCTGGTCGTGTTCGATGTTCTCGTCCCAGTCACGCTGGGCGTGGATGTAGATCTGCTCGGCGCCCTTGCGGTCTTCGATGCGAAATTCGTTGTAACCGCCACCGCCCGGGCTGCTCAGGGTCTTGAAGACGCTGCGGGTCTTGTTCGCCGGCAGGTCGTAGGGCACCACGTGCTCGGCGTGATACAGGCAGCCGGTGATCAGCGGCTGGTCGGGGTCGCCTTCGAGGAAGGTGACCAGCACTTCCATACCCACGCGCGGAATGGCCACACCGCCATAGGCGTCGCCGGCCCAGTTGGAGGCCACGCGCAGCCAGCAGCTGGTGGTGTCGTCACCCTGGCCTTCGCGGTCCCAGTGGAACTGCACTTTCACCCGGCCGTATTGGTCGCAGTGGATTTCCTCGCCAGCCGGGCCGGTGACCACGGCGGTCTGGCTGCCCAATACCTGGGGTTTGCGATGTTCGAGCGCGGGGCGGTAGGGGATGTCCCAGGGCGTGGCGGTAAAGCGGTTGCGGTAGCCCTGCTGGAACCCGTCGCCAGGCTTGGTGTTGCTGGTCACCGACTCTTCCAGCACCTGTGGCTGCTTGCCTTCATGGATGACTTCATTGAGTAGCCAGAGGTCGTTCCACTGCTGGCGCGGGTGGTCGGCGAGGGCGAGGAAGTGGCCGCTGATCAGGTAGGCGTCGCTCTGGCCTTCAGCCAGTTCGTAGTCGCTGCGCAGACGCTCCAGGCTACGTTTG
>NZ_FMZQ01000010.1 GCF_900102635.1 Ectopseudomonas chengduensis
GGATGAAGTGCAGGTCGCTTTCGTCGTACTGCACGCAGTAGTCGCGTTCGGGATAGATATAACCGAGCTGGAATTGATAGGCGTCGCTCTGGATGCCATGGTCTTCGAGGACCTGGCTTATGATCTGTGGCACCGTCAGGTGCTGGAAGATGCGCTGGTTGTAGCGGTGAGCCAGGTAGGCGAGTTGCGGCCGCAGGCTGATGCGGTAGCGGGTCAGGCGTTTGCCGGAGTCGCCTTGCGTGATGGCGTAGACCACGCCATGCACGCCTTTACCGGAGGGGCCGAAGGCCAGGTAGGCGGTCTGATTGATCAGCGCGTCGAGGTCGAGACTGGCGTTCTGGCTGATCAGTTCGATATCGAAGCGGTAGGGCTTGTTAAGCGTTTCGCGCCCCTCGAAGCTCAAAACCTGCAGGTCATTTTCGACCGCGGCAATGGTGAGGGTGATATGCGCCTGGTTGGCATCCAGCATGCCGTGGCCTCCATCCGTGAGTTGGGCGAGGCCTGAAGGGTGCCGGACAGCGCGCGTCGGTTCAATGATGGCATTCCCATACCATGCGCCGGTTCAAGAAAATACCGGTTACGATCCCTTCGGTCTCCAGCGATTGAGCAGCAGTGCGTTGCTCACCACGCTGACGCTGGATAGCGCCATGGCGGCGCCGGCGAACATCGGGTTGAGCAGGCCAGCGGCGGCAAGCGGGATGCCGATCAGGTTGTAGATGAAGGCCCAGAACAGGTTCTGGCGGATCTTGGCGTAGGTGCGCCGGCTGATCTCCAGCGCGGCCGGCACCAGACGCGGGTCGCCGCGCATCAGGGTTATGCCGGCCGCGTGCATGGCGGCATCGGTGCCGCCGCCCATGGCGATGCCGACGTCCGCAGCGGCCAGCGCCGGTGCGTCATTGATGCCGTCGCCGACCATGGCGACGGTGCCGTGCTGGCGCAGTTCACCGATCAGTCGCGCCTTGTCCGCCGGCAATACCTGGGCGTGGGGTTCGTCGATGCCCAGAACGCTGGCCACCGCCGCCACGCTGCCCTGGTTGTCGCCGCTGATCAGGTGACTGGTGATGCCTTGTGCACGCAGTTCGGCGATGGCGTCGGTGGCGCCGTCCTTGAGCTGATCACCGAACGCCAGCAGGCCAAGCAGGCGAGGGGCGTTGCCGGTTTCGATCAGCCAGGACAGGGTACGGCCCTCGGCCTCCCAGGTGCGGGCGGATTCGGCCAGCTCCCCCGCCTGTAATTGGTTTTCCTCCAGCAGGCGGCTGCTGCCCAGTTGCAGGCTGCGGCCCTCGACATCGCCAGCGATGCCACGACCGGCCAGCGCGCGGCTGTCGCTCAGCGCCGGCAGCGTGATGTGCTGTTCGGCGCAGCGCTGCAGCACGGCCTTGGCCAGCGGGTGCTCGCTGCCCTGTTGCAGACCGCCAGCCAGGCGCAGCAGTTCGTCCTCGCCGGCTTCGCTCAGGCCGATATGGACGATGCGCGGCTTGCCTTCGGTGAGGGTGCCGGTCTTGTCGAAGGCGATGTGCTGCACGGCGTGCGCCACTTCCAGCGCTTCGGCGTCCTTGATCAGGATGCCATGACGCGCGGCGACTCCAGTGCCGGCCATGATCGCGGTCGGCGTGGCCAGGCCCAGCGCGCAGGGGCAGGCGATCACCAGTACGGCGACGGCGTTGAGCAGGGCGTTTTCCAGTGATGCGCCGAACGCCAGCCAGCCCAGCAGAGTGGTGAGGGCGATCAGTAGCACCGCCGGGACGAATACCTGGCTGACCTTGTCTACCAGCTTCTGGATCGGCGCCTTGGCAGCCTGGGCGTCTTCGACCAGGCGGATGATCCGTGACAGCACGGTTTCGGCGCCAAGGGCCGTGGTTTCCACCAGCAGACGGCCTTCGCCGTTGATGGCGCCGGCCGTGACCTTGTCGCCCGGCTGCTTGGCCACCGGCAGGCTTTCACCGCTGATTAGCGCCTCGTCCGCATGGCTGTGGCCTTCCAGCACCTGGCCGTCGACCGGGAAGCGTTCGCCGGGCTTGACCAGAATCCGGTCACCCAGTGCCAGCGCGTCGATGCCGACACGTTCCTCACGTCCATCGATCAGGCGCACCGCATGATCCGGGCGCAATGCCTGCAAGGCGCGAATGGCACTGGCGGTCTGGCGCTTGGCGCGGCTTTCCAGATATTTGCCGAGCAGGATCAGGCTGATGATCACCGCCGAGGCCTCGAAGTACAGATGCGGCATCTGCCCGGCTGGCGTCACGGCCCACTGGTACAGGCTCAGGCCGTAACCGGCGCTGGTGCCGATGGCCACCAGTTGATCCATGTTGCCGGCACGAGCCTTCAGAGCTTGCCAGGCAGCGCGATAAAAGCGTGCGCCGAAGATGAACTGCACCGGTGTGGCGAGCAGGAATTGCGCCCAGGCCGGCAGCATCCAGTGCAGGCCGAAGGGCTCGACCAGCATCGGCAGCACCAGCGGCAGGGTCAGGGCGATGGCCGCCAGCAAAGTCAGGCGTTCCCGCTGCAAACGGCGTTGCGCCTGATCCGCGGCCGGGCGGTCGTCCAGCAGGCTGGCCTTGTAACCGGCGGCGGCCACCGCCTTCAGCGCCTGTTGCGGGTCGAAACCGGCGAGTACCTGCAGGCGCGCCTTCTCATCGGCGAGATTGACGGCGACCTGGCTGATGCCTGGCAGTTTGCTCAGGGCGCGTTCGATACGACCGACGCAGCTGGCGCAGGTCATGCCTTCGATGCCCAACTCCAGCGGCTGGCTGGGCACTGCATAACCTGCGTCGATGATGGTGGTGATCAGCTGCGGCAGGCTATCGGCAGGTGCTTCGATGCGCGCCTGCTCGCTGGCCAGGTTGACGCTGACACTGCTTACTTGCGGCAGCTTGCGCAGCGCGCGCTCGACACGACCGGCGCAACTGGCGCAGGTCATGCCCTGGATAGGCAGGTCGAAGGTGGTCATGGTTCGGCTCCCTGTAGCTTGATGGCTACAGGATCAACCTTGACCCCATGGCAAGGTCAAGCCTTCAGTTCAGTGTGGGCGCGGCATGCAGTCGCAGGCCATCGCTGCCCATGGCGATGCGGTAGCGGCGCACTTCGCCGGCCTGTAGTTCCAGTGACTGACCGGCGAGCTGGTTGATACCGTCCTGACAGGGACCGGTGCCGGTCAGGCCAAGGCGCAGTGAGACGCGGCCAGGTGGCAGGTTGAAGGACACCGACTGGCCCTGGTGCAGGCGGGCGGCCATCTGGTCATGCAGATACAGCGCGACCTCGCAGGTGGTGGCCACTTCAAGGCGTTCGCGCGAGACGATCAGCACTGCGTAGCCTTCGCCCTGACTTGTCGAGGGCAGCGGTGCCAGTGGTTCGGCCTGAGCCAGAGGTGCCAGCAGCAGGGCAAGGGCGGAGCAGAGCAGGCGCATGGCAAGGGTCCTCATGCAGAAAACGGCGCGGGTGACATGAAGCAAGTGCTTGACCTTGCCATCGTGGCAAGGTCGAGACTACACCCATCGACCACTGATTCAAGGAGTCAGCAATGAAGCAATTCAAGGTTGGCGGAATGTCCTGCGGTCATTGCGTGCGGGCTGTCACCCAGGCGATCCAGGCGCTGGAGCAGACGGCCAGAGTCGAGGTCGATCTGGCTGCGGGCCTGGTGCGGGTCGAGGGTAGCCTGGATGCCTCACAGATACAGGCCGCCATTCGCGAAGAGGGCTACGAGGTTGCCCCCGCTTAGAGCTCGGGCCTGCTAAGGCCACTGCCGCAGCAGGCCGCGAAAGCAGCTGTCGATCATCGCCGGGGTATCGGTCTGGGCGTCAAACAGATTGGGATCGCGCAGCCAGTCACTGAACAGGCCGACGAGTAGCGCGTGCAGCGTGCGCGAGGCCAGGCGTGGGGTGATGCCTGGCTGCAGGTATGGTTGCACGGTCGACAGGGCGAACTGCTGTTCGCACAGGTCGATGAACTGATTGACGAAGGTCTCGTGACGCTCCTCGGCCTCGCGCAGCTCTTCGGTGAACTCGCAGCGCCGCAGCAGCACGGTGAGGATGCGCCGGCGTTGCTCGTCGAGCACCAGATTGGCCATGGCCTCTATGCACAGATCGCGCAGCAGCTGCAGCGATGACAGGCCATCGACCGCCGCCAGTTGCTGGGCCAGCGGCTCCAGCGGCAGGCGTACCTGGTTGAGCATTTCGTGGAACAGGTGGGCCTTGTTCTGGAAGTGCCAATAAACCGCACCGCGCGTGACTCCAGCATGCCGGGCGATCTGCTCGAGGCTGGTATGGGCGACCCCACGCTCGAGGAACAACTGTTCCGCAGCAGCGAGGATGGCGCAGCGGGTTTTCTCCGCATCTTCTTTGGTTCTACGCATGGCGATCCGGTTAATTGGAACTAGGCTCAGATTGTGCCGAGTTTACCGATTTTGCCCCGCCTGCTGGTGGCGGGCTTGGTTGTCCTGCTTCTGCCCCGTGTCTAGCCAAGGAGAGGAATGCCTCATGCCCTTCGTTCGTCTGGTCGGTGTCTGCCTGCCCTTCAGCCTGGTCCTGCTGGTCGCGAGCGTCGAGGCCGCCGATGCGCCACCGACAGCGGTGACGGTCGAGCAGATCAAGGCCGGCGAACTGCCCATCGTGCTGGAATATCCAGCGCGAACTGCCGGTTACCGCGAGGTGCAGGTTCGCGCCCAGGTCGGCGGCATCCTGCAGGAGCGCACCTATCAGGAGGGTAGTCGGGTGCAGAAGGATCAGGTGCTGTTTCGCATCGATCCACGCCCTTATGAGGCCGCCCTGGCCCGTGCCAAAGGTGCCCTGGCGCAGGAACAGGCGCGTTTTCGCCAGACCGATCGCGACCTCAAACGCATCCGTGAACTGCAGAAGAAGGGCTTCGCCAGCGAGAGTGAGCTGGACAACGCCATCTCCAACTTCGAACAGAGCAAGGCCAATATCGAGGCGGCCCAGGCCGAGGTGCAGTCGCGCCAGATCGACCTCGACTACACCACGGTCAAGGCGCCGATCACTGGCATCACCAGCAAGGAAAGCGTCTCCGAAGGCAGCCTGATCGTCGCCGGCGATCCCAGTGCCAGCCTGCTGACGCAGATCACCCAGCTCGACCCGATCTTCGTCAACTTCGCCTACCCGGACGCCGAGGCCGAGCGCCTGCGCCGCGAATTGTCCGAAGGCAGCCTGGTGCCACCGAGCAGCGGCAAACTCAGTGTGGAAGTGTATTTCGGTGACGGCTCGGCCTATCCAACAGCGGGCGAAGTGGATTTCACCGACAGCCTGATCGACCGCGGTACCGGTACCGTCAGCGCCCGTGGCGTGGTGCCGAACCCCGAGCAGAAGCTGCTGCCCGGGCAGTTCGTGCGCGTGCAGGTCAAGGGCCTGACCCGTCCCAACGCCATCACCGTACCGGAGCGCTCCGTGGCTCAGGGGCCGCGTGGCACCTTCGTCTATGTGGTAGACGAGCAGAGCGTCGCGCGCATGCGCCAGGTCACCACGGGCGATACGGCCGGTGGGCGCTGGGTGATTCTGGCCGGCGTCAGCGATGGTGAGCGGGTGATAGTCGACGGTCTGGCCAAGGTGCGACCGGACAGCCCGGTGCAGGTCGAGGAGGCGAAGGCAGCCACGCCAGCCAGCCCGGCGCAGGAGTAACGGCCATGATCTCGCGCTTCTTCATCGACCGTCCGGTATTCGCCACCGTCATCTCCATCGTCATCGTGCTCGCCGGTCTGGCTGCGATGCGCGCGTTGCCCATCGCCCAGTACCCGGAAATCCTGCCGCCGCAGGTGTCGGTGAGCGCCGCATACCCTGGCGCCAGTTCGCAGGTCATCGCTGAAACCGTGGCGGCGCCGCTGGAGCAGGCGATCAACGGCGTCGAGAACATGATCTACCAGCTCTCCAACTCCTCCAGCAGCGGGGCGATGAGTCTGACGGTGTACTTCGCGGTCGGCACCGACCCGGACCAGGCCACCATCAACGTCAACAACAAGGTGCAGGCGGCATTGGCCAAGCTGCCCGAGGAAGTGCGCCGCCAGGGCGTGAAGGTGGAGAAGAAGTCGTCCGACATTCTTCAGGTGATCACGCTCTATTCGCCGGATGATTCGCGCGACCCGATCTTCATCAGCAACTATGCGCTGATCAACGTCATCGACGAACTCAAGCGCCTCAAGGGCGTGGGTGATGCCAGTCAGTTCGGGTCTAAGGACTATTCCATGCGCATCTGGCTGCGCCCGGACAAGCTGGCGCAGTACAACCTGACACCGACCGATGTGGTCAATGCCATTCGCGAGCAGAATTCGCAGTTCGCCGCCGGCAGCTTCGGCCAGCAGCCGCTGAAGGAGCCGCAGGACTTCACTTATACAGTCACCACGCAAGGACGTTTCACCGACCCCAAGGAGTTCGAGAGCGTCATCCTGCGCACCGACGATACCGGGGCCAGCCTGCTGCTCAAGGATGTGGCGCGGGTCGAGCTGGGCGCGCAGGACTACTCGCTGGTCACCACCCTCAATGGCCAGCAGAACGCCGCTTTCGGTATCTACCTGCAGCCCGGCGCCAACGCCCTGGATACCGCCGAGGCGGTCGAGCGCACCATGCAGCGCCTGGCCAAACGCTTCCCCGAGGGCATCGCCTACAAGATCCCCTACGACACCACCAAGTTCGTTCAGGTCTCGATCACTGAGGTGATCCACACCTTCTTCGAGGCGCTGGTGCTGGTGGTGCTGGTGGTGTTCATCTTCCTGCAGAACTGGCGCGCCACGTTGATTCCTGTGCTGGCCATTCCGGTGTCGCTGGTTGGCACTTTCGCCGGCATGTACATGCTGGGTTTTTCCATCAATCTGCTGACCCTGTTCGGCATGGTGCTGGCCATCGGCATCGTGGTGGACGACGCCATCGTGGTGATCGAAAACGTCGAACGGGTGATGCGCACTCAGGGGCTGAACGCGCGAGAGGCCTCGATAAAGGCGATGGAGGAGGTCACCGGGCCGATCATCGCCATCGTCCTGGTGCTCTGCGCGGTATTCGTGCCGGTGGGTTTTCTCGGCGGCCTGGCGGGGCAGATGTACAAGCAGTTCGCGATCACCATCGCGGTGTCTGTGGTGATTTCCGGCATCGTCGCCCTGACGCTTTCCCCCGCGCTTTGCGCGCTGCTGCTCAAGCCCGGCCATCATGAGCCGGCGGCGCCATTTCGCGCCTTCAACCGTTTCTTCGACAAGGCCACCGAGGGCTATGGCGCCGGGGTGCGTTTCTTCCTCAAGCGTTCGCTGGTCGGCCTGCTGCTGTTCGGCGGCATGATCGCGCTGATCATGCTGCTGTTCTCACGGGTGCCCGGCTCGCTGGTGCCCGATGAGGATCAGGGCTATGTGATCAACGCCTACTACCTGCCGCCAGCCGCTTCGCTCAATCGCACCGAGGCGCTGAGTGGGGCGGTGAGTCAGCAGCTGATGGAGCATCCGGCAGTCGAAGACGTAGTGACCTTCGCCGGTTTCGACGTGCTCACCTTCGGCGTGCGCAGCAACGCCGGGGTGTCTTTCGTGCCGCTCAAGGACTGGAGCGAGCGCACCACGCCCGAGCTCGATGCGCGCAATCTGACGCGCGAGTTCATGGGCATGGGCGCTGCGCAGAAGGATGGTCTGGTGTTGTCGTTCAACCCGCCGCCGATCACTGGCATGAGCACCACCGGCGGCTTCGAGTCCTTCATTCAGGATCGTTCCGGTGGCAGCGTCGAGCAACTCGGCGAGAAGGTCCAGGCCTTCGTCGAGGCCGCCAGCAAACGGCCGGAGCTGGCCGGCATTCAGAGCACCTTCAGCGCCAACGTACCGCAGTATTACATCGATCTGGACCGGACCAAGACGCGGGCACTGGGCGTCAGCGTCAGTGACGTGTTCACCGCGATGCAGGCGACCTTCGGCAGTTACTACGTCAACGATTTCACCCTTTACGGGCGCACCTGGCAGGTCAGCCTGCAGTCGGAATCGGAGTTCCGCCGCAAGCCGGAAGATCTTGGCCAGGTCTACGTACGCTCCAGCAGTGGTGATCTGGTGCCGCTGTCGACCCTGTTGCGTGTGCGGCGCATCCTCGGGCCGGACTCCTATGACCGTTTCAACGTCTATCCCTCGGCCAAGGTCCTCGGTGGCCCGGCGCCGGGCTACAGCTCCGGGCAGGCACTGGCGGCGATGCAGGAAGTGGCCGATGAGGTGCTGGGCGAGGACTACAGCCTGGGCTGGATCGGCTCGGCCTACCAGGAACTGGCGACTCAGGGTTCGGGCACCCAGGCCTTCGTCTTCGGCCTGATTCTGGTCTTCCTGATTCTCGCCGCGCAGTACGAGCGCTGGACGCTGCCACTGGCGGTGGTCACCGCCGTGCCGTTCGCAGTGTTCGGGGCGATACTCGCGGTGTGGCTGCGCGGCATTCAGAACGACGTGTACTTCCAGGTCGGCCTGGTCACCCTGATCGGTCTGGCGGCGAAGAACGCCATCCTTATCGTCGAGTTCGCCGTGTTGCTACGCGCCGAAGGCAAGGGCATCTTCGACTCGGCGCTGGAGGCGGCCAAGCTGCGTTTCCGCCCCATCGTGATGACTTCGCTGGCTTTCATTCTCGGTTGCGTGCCGCTGGCCATCAGCTCCGGTGCGGGCTCGGCCAGTCGCCACTCCATCGGCACCGGGGTGATCGGCGGCATGCTCGCGGCCACGCTGTTGGCCACTTTCCTCATCCCGATGTTCTACCTGCTGGTGGAATCGGCGGCGCAGCGGGTGAGCCAGCGCGGCAAGGCCAGGGAAGAACAGCCGCCGCATTGATAAGCGCGAACCGTCGTTCGGCGATCCGCGCTTTCATCTGCGGCCTGGTCGGTGAGATGATTAGCCGGCTAACAATTTTGCGGATTATTCATGAACCTGCGAACCCTGCTGATCCTGGGCGCGCTGTGCGCCTTTGGCCCTTTGGCCATCGATTTCTACCTGCCAAGTTTCCCCACGCTGGCCCAGCAGTTCGGCACCGACGTCGAACATATTCAACTGTCGCTGGCGGCCTATTTCGTCGGCATCGCCATTGGCCAGCTTTTCTACGGGCCGTTGGCGGATCGTTTCGGTCGCCGCGTGCCGCTGCTGGTTGGGGTGGCATTGTTCACCGTGGCATCGCTGGCTTGTGCCCTGGCACCAAACCTGGAATGGCTGGTTACGGCACGCTTCATCCAGGCCCTCGGCGGCTGCGCCGGGATGGTGATCACCCGTGCGGTGGTGCGCGACCTGTGCGATCCATTGGCTTCGGCCAAGGTGTTCTCGCAGCTGGTGCTGGTGATGGGCCTGGCGCCGATTCTCGCGCCCCTGGGGGGCGGGCTGCTGCTGGGCACCCTGGGCTGGCCGTGGATCTTCCATAGCCTGGCGATTTTCTCCGGCCTGTGCCTGCTGGCCGTGCTGTTGTGGTTGCCGGAGACCCGTCCACAGCATCTGCAGCCGGCGCCGCTGAGTGGCGCCTTCGGCCAGTACCGCGCTTTGCTGGGCAATGCGCCGTTCATGGGCTACAGCCTGGCCGGCGGTGTGGCGATGGCCGGCATGTTCGCCTATATCGCCGGCTCGCCCTTCGTGTTTATCGAGTTGTACGGTGTGCCGGCCGAGCACTATGGCTGGCTGTTCGGCAGCAACGCGGCAGGCTTCGTGATCATGGCGCAGGTCAATGCGCGTCTGGTGCTGCGCGGCGGCCCGGCGCTGTGGCTGCGGCGCATGGTGCTGGTCTACCTGGCCAGCGGCCTGTGCCTGCTGGCGTTGGCGCTGTGGCAACCGGTGCAGCTGTGGCCGCTGCTGATTCCGTTGTTCATCTGCGTCGCCAGCCTCGGTTGCGTGCTGCCCAATGCAACGGCTTGCGCCATGGCCGGGCAGGGCCGGCATGCCGGCAGCGCTTCCGGGCTGCTGGGTAGCATGCAGTTCAGCGTGGCGGCCAGCGCTTCGGCGCTGGTGGCCTTCCTGCACGATGGCTCGGCCATGCCCATGGCGCTGGTGATCGCCCTGTGCGGCGCTGCCGCCTGCGGCTTCGCCTGGTGGAGCAAGCGTTTCGTGGTGTGAGCCGGCGGGTTACAGTCGCGCGACCTTGAAGGTGTCGCAACGCCCCGGCTGACCACTCTCGAAACCGGTGCTGAACCAGCGTACGCGCTGCTGCGAGGTGCCATGGGTGAAGGCGTCCGGCACCACCTGACCGCGCGACTGCTTCTGCAGGCGGTCATCACCGATGGCGCTGGCGGCGTTGAGGGCTTCTTCCAGGTCGCCGGCCTCCAGCCAGTCATGCCGGCGTTGCGCGTGATGGGCCCAGACCCCGGCCAGGCAGTCGGCCTGCAGTTCCTGGCGTACCAGCAGGCCGCCGTCGCCCTCGACGCGTTCACCGCGCTGGCGCGCCGCGTTGACCTTGGCCGATACGCCCAGCAGGGTCTGTACGTGATGGCCGACTTCATGGGCGATCACATAGGCCTGGGCGAAGTCGCCGGCAGCGGAGAAGCGTTGCTCCATCTCACGGAAAAACGCCATGTCCAGATACACGCGCTGATCACCGGGGCAGTAGAAGGGGCCAACTGCCGAGCTGGCGAAACCGCAGGCGGAATTGACGCCGCCGGAGAACAGCACCAGTTGCGGATCGCGATACTGCTGGCCAGCCTGCTGGAACAGCTCGCGCCAGGTGTCTTCGGTATCGCCGAGGATGGCGCGGACGAACTCGCTCTGCTCGTCGTTCGCCGCTGGCGCACTCTGCGTCTGGGTAACCTGCGGCTGGGTGGCCTGGCCGGCGATCTGACCGAGAATCTGCAGCGGGTCCTGGCCCATCAGCAGGCCGACGATGACGATCACCGCCACCCCGCCGAGGCTCAGGCCGCCGCCGAGGCGCCTGCCGGAACGGCCGCGCGCATCCACCACGTTGTCACTGCGTCTACCGCGTTGCCAGCGCATGGCGGCACTCCCTGGTTGCTGATCGCTGCAGTGTAGCTGCGCCCGTGCCCGACTCAGTTGGCCGGGTAGTCACTGAGCAACTGATCCTTGCGCTCGCGATCCAGGCCGATGACCTGATAGGCATCGACACGGTCGCCATACTCCATACCAGGCGAGCCCACGGGCATGCCGGGTACGGCAGCGCCGATCAGGTCCACGCGCTCACGCAGTTTGAGAATGTCGGCGGCCGGTACATGGCCCTCGACGAACTTGCCGTCGATCACGCCGGTGTGACAGGAAGCCAGGCGCGGCGGCACGCCGAGTCGCTGCTTGACCGCACTCATGTCGGCCTCGACATGGTCGTTGACGGTGAAGCCGTTGTCCTGCAGATGGTCGATCCAGGCCTTGCAGCAACCGCAGTTGGCATCGCGATGTACATCGATGGTCAGTGGCTCGCTGGCGTGGGCCAGGCTGGTGAAGAGGCAGAGGGCGAGCAGGGAACGACGCATGACTGGACTCCGGATGAACGAGAGCGCCCAGCATAGCGCCGCGGCGGACGCTGCCCAAGCCATTGCGGCTATGCGTCGCGACCAGTGGCGGCCTATGCTGGCTGCAGCCACTCATTGTCTGGAACCCGCCCATGCTGTTCGCCCGAATCGTCCTGTCGATCCAGATCGCTGCCCTGCTCGTGTTGGGGCTGGCCTATTTCATCCGCCCCGAAGAAATGACCAGCCTCAGCGGCGCGTTGCTGATGGGTAATGCGGCGGTGACCGAAGTGCGTGCCTATTACGGCGGGCTGCAACTGGGCCTGGCGGCTTATCTGGCGATGGCGCTGCTGCGTATGGATTTGCTGCGCCCGGCGCTACTTTTGCTGGTGCTGCTATACAGCTCGCTGGCGTTGGCACGCATTGCCGGGCTGTGGCTGGACGGCGGCGCACAGCAGACCTTCAACCTCTACGCGCTGCTGCTCGAAGTGGTGTCGGCCGGGCTGGCCTGGTGGGCGTTGCGCGGCCTGTCACGCTGAGCCGTTCAGCAGGCAAACCCGGATTGCATCCGGGCTACGAGGGGCGGTTCAGCGCCGCTCCAGCAACACACCCGCTTCCATATGGTGGGTGTAGGGGAACTGGTCGAATAGCGCGCTGCGCGTCACCTTGTGGGTGTCGTTGAGCTGGGCGATGTTGGCGGCCAGGGTCTCCGGGTTGCAGGAGATATAGAGGATGCGCTCGAAGCGCCGGGTCAGCTCGCACGTGTCCGGGTCCATGCCGGCGCGCGGTGGGTCGACGAAGACGCTGCCGAACTCATAGCTCTTCAGGTCAATGCCGGCCAGGCGGCGGAACGGGCGCACCTCATTCAGCGCCTGGGTCAGCTCTTCGGCGGATAGGCGTACCAGCTCGACGTTGTCCACACCGTTGTCAGCCAGGTTGGCCAGGGCGGCGTTCACTGAGGTCTTGCTGATTTCGGTGGCCAGCACGCGGCGCACGCGGGTGGCCAGCGGCAGGGTGAAGTTGCCATTGCCGCAGTACAGTTCCAGCAGGTCGTCGTCGCGCTCGCCGAGTACGTCATAGGCCCAACCCAGCATCTTCTCGCAGACTCGGCCGTTGGGCTGAGTGAAGGCGCCTTCCGGCTGGCGATAGCGGAAGCTGCGTCCGGCCACGTTCAGTTCTTCTTCCACGTAATCGCGGCCGATCACCAGGCGCTGGCCACGGGAGCGGCCGACCAGGCTGACGTTCAGCTCGGTCGCCAGGCGTTCGGCCTCCGCCTGCCAGGCCTCGTCGAGCGGGCGGTGGTAGGCCAGGGTGATCAGCGCATCGCCGGCCAGGGTGGTGAGAAATTCCACCTGGAACAGTTTGAACGACAGCGCTTCGCTGGCCTGCCAGGCGGCACGCAGACGCGGCATCAGCTCGTTGATGCGCAGGCTGGCGATGGGGAAGTCGTCGAGCAGGATCGGCGTGTGTTTGTCGCCCGGCGCGAACATCGCGTAGTGGCGCTGGCCGTCTTCACGCCACAGGCGGAACTCGGCGCGCATGCGGTAGTGCTCGCGCGGCGAGTCGAACACCACAGGCTCCGGCGCGCCGAAGGGCGCCAGCAGTTCGACCAGGCGGGCCTTCTTCTCGGCGAGTTGGGCGTCGTAGGTGGCGGGGTCGAATGCGGGGCGGCTCATCGGTCACTCATGGGGGCAGGAAAACGGGGCGCCATTGTAGCGATTCCGTTGCTGGCGTGCCGTTGTCGTCGATCATTGGTGGCGCTGGACGCAGAGCGTCCCGGGGAGACGTTCCCACGCGGAGCGTGGGAACGATCATGATGAGCGCCGACGGTGGGCTGAAGCGGAACGCCGCCCGGCCCACCCTACTCAGAGTATCCAGGGCGCGGCGTAGGACGTACTTGCGAAGCAGCCGCGTAGGGTGGGCTTCAGCCCACCGATAACACTTCAGAACAGAGCCAGCGCAGCGTAGGGCGTACTCGCGAAGCAGTACGCCGGGTTGATCAGGCGAAGTAGGCCAGCTTGACCACGAACAAGGCCGAGAGCACCCACATCGCCGGGTTCAGTTCGCGCCAGCGCCCGGCCAGTACCTTGACCGCGGTCCAGGCGATGAAGCCGAACGCGATGCCGTTGGCGATGGAGAAAGTCAGCGGCATGGCCAGTGCGGCGACCACCACCGGGGCGGCGACGGTCAGGTCGTCCCAGTCGATCTGCGCCAGGCTGCTCATCATCAGCACGGCGACGAACAGCAGCGCAGGCGCGGTGGCATAGGCCGGTACGGCGCCAGCCAGGGGAGCGAAGAACAGGGCCAGGAGGAACAGCGCGGCGACCACGCAGGCAGTCAGGCCGGTACGCCCGCCGGTACTGATGCCGGCAGCGGATTCGATGTAGCTGGTGGTGGTGCTGGTGCCCAGCGCGGCGCCGGCCATGGTCGCGGTGCTGTCAGCCATCAGCGCGCGGCCCAGGCGCGGCATCTTGCCGTCCTTGTCCAGCAGGTTGGCCTTCTGCGCGACGCCGACCAGGGTGCCGGAGGTGTCGAACAGGTCGACGAAGAGAAAGGCGAAGATCACGCTGATCAGGCCGATATCCAGCGCGCCGGCAATGTCCAGCTGCAGCAGGGTCGGCATCAGCGACGGTGGCATCGACACCACGCCCTGCAGCTCGGACAGGCCGAAGACAATGGACAGGCCGGTGACCAGCAGAATGCCGATCATCACCGCGCCGGTGACCTTGCGATAGGCCAGCGCGGCGATGACGAAGAAGCCCAGGCAGGCCAGCAGCGCGCCGCCCTTGCTCATGTCGCCGAGGCCGACCAGGGTGGCCTGATGATCGACCACGATGCCGGCGTTCTTCAGTGCGATGATCGCCAGGAACAGGCCGATGCCGGCGGCGATACCGGCGCGCAGGGCCAGCGGGATGCTGTTGATGATCCACTCGCGGATCTTGAAGATCGACAGCAGGAAGAAGATCGCGCCGGAGAGGAATACTGCGCCCAGAGCGGTTTGCCAGCTGTAGCCCATGGTCATCACCACGGTGTAGGTGAAGAAGGCGTTGAGGCCCATGCCGGGCGCCAGAGCGATCGGGTAGTTGGCCAGCAGGCCCATGATCAACGAGCCGATGGCGCCAGCCAGGCAGGTGGCGACGAACACCGCGCCGTGGTCCATGCCAGTCTTGGCCAGCATTTCCGGGTTGACGAAGAGGATGTAGGCCATGGTCAGGAAGGTGGTGATCCCGGCCAGTACCTCGGTGCGCACCGTGGTGTTGTGGGCTTTGAGTTGGAACAGTCTTTCCAGCATGGTGGCTCCCCGAGGCGCGAGCGCGCCGAAATTGATCTGCACAAAGCAAAGCATATCCGTCCATGCAGGCTGGAAAATTGCTCGATCTGGCAAAAGCCGCGCATCATACCAGCAAGGTTTTGCCGGGTGAATTTACGGTCTGTCGTGTCTTTTTATGACCAGGTGGACAGTTTCATTTTCTGTCTGAAGGAGTGGTGAGATGAGCAAGCGAGCACTGATTGCAGTCGCCGATGGTGTCGAAGATCTCGAATGCGTGACGCTGATCGATGTGCTGCGCCGCGCCGATATCGAGGTACTGGTAGCGAGTATCGAAGAGCGCAGGATGATCACCTGCGCCCGTGGTACGCGTCTGACTGCAGACGCCATGCTGGTGGACGTGCTGGCACAGGACTTCGACCTGATCGTCCTGCCCGGAGGCATGCCGGGTGCACAGCATCTGGCTGACTTCGAGCCGCTGGCCGAGCGCGTACGCAAGCAGGCCAAGGCGGGCGAGCTGTTCGCCGCGATCTGCGCTGCGCCCGCGTTGGCCTTGCAGAGCTACGGGGTGCTCAGGCAGCGGCGCATGACCTGCTATCCGGCGTTCAGTGATCGACTGAGCGGTTGCACCTTCGTCGATGAGGCGGTGGTGGTCGATGGCAACTGCATTACCAGTCAGGGTCCGGGAACGGCGTTGGCGTTTGCCCTGACGCTGGTGGAGCAGTTGGTCGGACGCGGCACGCGCACCGAGGTGGCCAAGGCGATGCTGGTGTAGAGGGCGCAGCCTGACTCTGTAGCCCGGATGAAATCCGGGGCGCTGGCGATCATGTTCCCCGGATTGCATCCGGGCTACGCAAAGCGCCGGCCAAGACTCGTGGGCTAAAGCGGATCGCCGCCCGACCCACCCCACGAGCTGAAGCGCCCGCACGGGCTACGTCTCCCGGCTTTCCTGCTCCAGCAACCGCCGTTTGCGCTGCAGTCCCCAGCGGTAGCCGCTGAGGCTACCATCGCTGGCCACCACCCGATGACAGGGCAGCAGCAGGCCGATGGCATTGTTGGCGCAGGCACGGGCAATCGCCCTTGGGTGACTGTGCAGTTGTCCGGCCAGATAGGCGTAGCTGCGGGTCTCGCCGCTGGGAATGTTCTGCAGCGCCTGCCAGACCCGTTGCTGAAAGGCCGTGCCGCGAATGTCCAGGGGCAGATGGGCGGCTCGCTCGGGTTCTTCGAGTTGCTCCAGCACCTGCTGCAGCCAGCTGCGCAGACCCTGTTCATCTTCTTCGAGCTGGGCGGCGGCGAAGCGCTGTTGCAGCTCGCTACGTAGTGCTGCCGGCTCATCGCCAAACAGCAGAGCGCAAACGCCCTTGTCGCTGGTGGCCAGCAGCACCTGGCCGAGCGGGCAGGGGGCGATGCTGTAACGCAGGCGCTCGCCGGCGCCACGTTGACGGCGCTGAGCGGGGCTCATGGCCTGGGGCTTTTCATACAGCGCGCGGGTGCCGGAATAGCCAGCAGCCAGGGCGGCCTCGAGCACGTTGTCTGCCTCTGGCAATTGAGCATCCAGGCGTTGGCGGCGCTGCGCAGCGGCCCAGGCATTGGGCGTCATCCCGGTGCGCGCCTTGAACGCCCGGGCCAGATGCGATGGCGACAGGCCGATGCGTGCCGCCAGCTGTGGCAGCGTCAGGCGTTGCTCGCCACTTAGAAGTGCACAGGCGGCCGCGACCAGCGCGTCGAGTTGCTGCGCTGGGCTTTGCCCCTGCGGTGAGCAGCGCTTGCACGGGCGAAAGCCGGCAGCCTCGGCACTGGCTGCATCGGCATGGAAGCTGACGTTGTCGCGCCGTGGCCGCCGCGCAGGGCAGTTCGGCCGGCAGTAAATGCCGGTGCTGCGTACGGTGAAAACGAAGCGCCCGTCGAACGCCTCATCACGTTCGCAGACGGCCTGCCAACAGCGTTCCTGGTCAAGCATGGAGCAGCCCTTCTGCTGACGATCTTGCTGACGATTGTCGACTGCGTTCACCGCTCTGCCAATCCGCATTGCACTTTCAAAGCCCTGTCGAGGTCATTTGTACGACGGCCTGAGCGCAAATGCGGCCCAGCGCCTTTAATGATGGATAGGCAAGTGCCAACGGAGATCGCCATGCGCGGGATGCTCGATAGGCCGGAGCAGGAACTGATTCTGGTTGTGGAGGATGCAGTCGACGCGCGCCAGCGCCTCGGCGCGCTGTTGGCCGACCGCTACCAGGTAAGGCTGGTTGGCAGCGAGGAGGCGCTGCACGCTGCCAGGTCGCGACCGCAGCCAGACCTGATTCTGCTGGGCTGGCAGGACGACTACGCGCTCTGTCGCGGGCTCAGGACCGATCCGCAGACCCGCCATATCCCGCTGATCCTGGTCACCGGCCGCAGCGATGCCGCCGACGAGCAGTTGGGCTTCGACCTCGGCGCTGCCGACTACATCACCAAACCGGTCAGTGCGCCCATCGTGCTCGCGCGTGTTCGAGCGCAGCTGCAGCTCAAGGCGGCCACCGATTACCTGCGTGACAAGAGCGAGTATCTGGAACTCGAGGTCAAGCGCCGTACGCGCGATATCCAGAATCTGCAGGATGTCACCATCGAGGCCATGGCCAGCGTTGCCGTCATGCGTGACAACCCGAGCAGTCGTCGCCTGGAGCGTATCGAACGCTACATGACCTGTCTGACCGCTGCGTTAGCGCGGCAGCAGCCGGCCTTGTCGGAGTCTCTGAACGAGGAGCGCATCGCCCAGTTGGGCAAGTCGGCCATGCTGCATGTGATCGACCGACTGACCCTGCCGGATCGCGTGCTGCTCAACCATGGCGAGCCGGATGAAAATGACCTGCGCCTGCTGAGCGAGGGGGTGATCGCCGGCCGGGATGCATTGGAGCGAGCCGAGCGCAAGCTGGGCAGCGTCACCAACTTTCTCTCCGATGCCAAGGATATCGTCTACGGCCAGCATGAGCGCTGGGACGGCAAAGGCTATCCACAGGGGCTGCTCGGCGAGCAGATTCCGCTTTCGGCGCGGCTGATGGCGCTGGTGGGGCACTTCGAAGAGCTGAGCTGCCGGCATCCCTACCTGCCGCCCATCAGCCCGGCGCAGGCGGTGGCGCAGATCAGCGCGGCCAGCGGTACACGCTTCGACCCCATGGTGGTGCTAGCCTTCGTCGAAGCCACGACGGAGTTCCTGCATATCGCCGAAACCCTGGCCGACGACGCCGCCGCGGTCGGCGTGGAGTTGCAGCGGCTGGAGGACTCGCTGGCCGAAAGCATCGAGTTGACGCTGCCGCCGACCTCCTGACGCACCGCTGCACCACGTCTGCCGTGCACGACCGATTCGACCCACGGCACCCTAGTGTCGCGACACGGATGATCTGTCGCTGCCTTGAACCGTGGGAGGGGCTTCAGCCGCGACGCTTTTGGCGCATTCAAAGTCGCTCGCGGCTAAAGCCCCTCCCACGAAAGCCGGACGCTGAACCGATACTCCATGGTTGACGAGACACTAGCGACCTGCGTGGCCCTTGCAGGGGTCAATCGATGATCCGCTCCACATGATGACAGGCCACCTGCCGCGCATCGATCAGGCGCAGCTCAGGGCGTTCGCCGCGGCAGCGTTCGTCGGCATGCGGGCAGCGCTTGTGGAAGGCGCAGCCGGATGGCGGGTTCAGCGGATTGGGCAACTCGCCGCTGATCTTCATCCGAGGCTTGTCCGGATCGGGATGAATCGCCGGCGTCGCCGACAGCAGGGCACGGGTGTAGGGGTGCAGCGGGCGGGCGTAGAGCGCCTCGGCCGCGCCCATCTCCACCGGGCGGCCGAGGTACATCACCAGCACGTCGTCGGCGACATGACGCACCACGGCGAGGTTGTGCGAGATGAACACGTAGCCGGTCTGGTACTGCTCCTGCAGGTCCATGAACAGGTTGAGCACCTGCGCCTGGATCGACACGTCCAGCGCCGAGGTCGGTTCGTCCGCCACCAGCACCTTGGGCTGCAGCATCATGGCGCGGGCCAGGGCGATGCGCTGGCGCTGACCGCCGGAGAACATGTGCGGGTAGCGCTGGTAGTGCTCGGGGCGCAGCCCCACCTGCTGCATCATCGCCTGCACCTTCTCACGGCGTTCGGCACGCGACAGGTTGGTGTTGATCAGCAGCGGTTCGGCCAGTTGGTCACCGATCTTCTGCCTCGGGTTGAGCGAGGCGTAGGGGTTCTGGAACACCATCTGCACGTCGCGGCGCAGTTGTTTGCGCTCGGCATGGCTGGCGCCGGCCACTTCCCGTCCGGCGATCTGCAGGCTACCGGCGCTGGGCTCTTCGATCAGGGTCAGGGCGCGGGCCAGGGTGGACTTGCCGCAGCCGGACTCGCCAACCACCGCCAGGGTCCTGCCTGACTCCAGCGTGAACGACACGCCGTTGAGCGCCTGCACCAAGGCTGCCGGTTTGAACAGGCCGCGCGAGACGCTGTAGTGGCGGGTCAGCTCACGGGCTTGAAGTACGGTGCTCATCAGGCCACCTCCGCCGCGGGTACAAGAGGAAAGAAGCAGCGCGCGGCGCCTCGCTCGTGTGCGTCCAGGGTTGGGCGCTCGTCGCGGCAACGCGGCTGCACGTACGGGCAGCGTGGCGACAGCAGGCAGCCCTGTGGGCGGTCATAACGGCCGGGCACGATACCGGGCAGGGTCGCCAGGCGGTGGGCGCCGGCGCTGTGTTCGGGGATCGCCTTGAGCAAGGCTTCGGTATAGGGATGACTGGGGGCGTCGAACAGAGCCGGCACCTGGCCCAGCTCCACCGCTTGCCCGGCGTACATCACGCAGACGCGCTGAGCGGTTTCAGCCACCACGGCCAGGTCGTGGGTGATCAGCACCAGGGCCATGCCCTGGTCGCGCTGCAGATCCAGCAGCAGCTCCATGATCTGCGCCTGGATGGTCACGTCCAGCGCGGTGGTGGGTTCGTCGGCGATCAGCAGCTTGGGCTCGGCGGCAATCGCCATGGCGATTGCCACGCGCTGGCTCATGCCACCGGAGAGCTGATGCGGGTAGGCATCGAGGCGACTGGCGGCGCCGGGTATCTCGACCCTTTCGAGCAGCTCCAGGGCGCGAGCGCGCGCCGCTTTGCCTTTCAGGCCGAGGTGCTGATGCAACACTTCCTCGATCTGGAAGCCTACGGTGTAGCTGGGGTTGAGCGCGGTCATCGGGTCCTGGAAGACCATGGACAGGTCCTTGCCGACGATACGCCGACGCTGCCGACCTTTCAGACGCAGCATGTCGGTGCTGTCGAACTGCATGCAATCGGCCTGGACGATGCCGGGTGCGTCGATCAGGCCCATCAGCGCCATCATGGTCACCGACTTGCCAGAGCCGGACTCGCCGACGATGGCCAGCACTTCACCTTTTTCCACACTCAGATCGAGCCCGTCGACCACCGGCACGGCGTCGGCCGCGCCGAAACGTACGGAGAGGTTGCGGATATCCAGCAGACTCATCGGGTGCCCTCCGTGCGTAGGATGGACGATGCTTCTCCCGTCCACGCTGCGCAGCTGTGGTGCGCCATGCGCACCGAGATCATCTTGTGCATATGGGCCTCCTCAGATGGCGTTCTTCAGTTTCGGATCGAGGGCATCGCGCAGGCCGTCACCCATCAGGTTGATCGCCAGCACGCTGAGCAGAATCGCCAGGCCAGGCAGGGTCACCACCCACCAAGCGCGTTCGATGTAGTCGCGCGCCGAGGCCAGCATGGTGCCCCACTCGGGTGTCGGCGGTTGTACGCCGAGGCCGAGAAAGCCTAGCGCGGCGGCGTCGAGAATCGCCGAGGAAAAGCTCAGGGTGGCCTGCACGATCAGCGGCGCCATGCAGTTGGGCAGCACGGTGAAGAACATCAGCCGGGGCAGGCTGGCGCCGGCCAGCTGCGCAGCGGTGACGTAGTCGCGGTTCAGCTCGCCCATCACGGCCGCGCGGGTCAGGCGTACGTAGGAGGGCAGCGAGACGATGGCGATGGCGAAAATGGTGTTGATCAGCCCTGGGCCGAGGATGGCGACGATGGCCACCGCCAGCAGCAGCGATGGCAGCGCCAGCATGATGTCCATCAGACGCATGATGCCGGGGCCGAGCAGACGCGGGAAAAACCCGGCGACCAGGCCCAGCAGGATGCCGGGAATCAGCGACAGCACCACCGAAGCCAGGCCGATCAGCAGCGACAGGCGTGCACCGTGGATCAGCCGCGAGAGCAGGTCACGGCCCAGCTCGTCGGTGCCGAGCAGGAAGCGCCACTGACCACCATCCAGCCAGACCGGCGGGGTGAGCAGGAAGTCGCGGTACTGCTCGCTGGGATGGTGCGGCGCGACCCAGGGGGCGAACAGCGCGCAGAACACCATCAGCAGCATGAAGCCGAGGCCACAGACGGCGCCCTTGTTATGGCTGAAGGCTTGCCAGAATTCTTTCAGCGGCGATGGGTAGAGCAGGCTCTGGTCGAGGCTGGTGGCTGCAGTCATGGGCATACCCCCTGGGTAGGGTGCGCTGTGCGCACCGATGGTTGGTCGCCGCTATTGGGGCGCACGGCCTGGGCGGCTCCGCGACACCCTAGGGTCTGTCGATTCATCACGCCTTCCTTACTTCTGATGGCGAATACGTGGATTGGCCAGGCCATAGAGGATGTCCACGGTGAAGTTGACCAGGATCACCAGGCAGGCGATCAGCAGGATGCCGTTCTGCACCACCGGGTAGTCGCGGGCGCCGATGGCTTCGATCAGCCACTTGCCGATGCCCGGCCAGGAGAAGATGGTTTCGGTCAGCACTGCGCCTGCCAGCAGGGCGCCGACCTGCAGGCCGAACACGGTCAGCACCGGGATCAAGGCATTGCGCAGGCCATGCACGAAGACCACGCGCGTCGGCGACAGGCCCTTGGCGCGTGCGGTGCGGATGTAGTCCTCGCGCAGCACTTCGAGCATGGCCGAGCGGGTCATCCGCGCGATCACCGCCAGCGGAATGGTGCCGAGCACGATGGCCGGCAGGATCAGATGGCGCAGGGCATCGACGAAGGCACCTTGCTCTTCGGAAAGCAGGGTGTCGATCAGCATGAAGCCGGTGACCGGTGGAATGTCGTAGAGCAGGTCGATGCGCCCGGATACTGGCGTCCAGCCCAGGCCCACCGAGAAGAACATGATCAGCAGCAGGCCCCACCAGAAGATCGGCATCGAATAGCCGGTCAGCGAGATGCCCATCACCCCGTGGTCGAACAGCGAGCCGCGCTTGAGTGCAGCGATTACCCCGGCGATCACGCCGAGGGTGCCGGCGAACAGCAAGGCAGCCAGTGCCAGTTCGACGGTGGCGGGAAACAGGGTGAGAAACTCTTTCCACACGCTTTCACGCGAGCGCAGCGATTCGCCCAGGTTGCCGCTGGCGAGCTGGCCGATGTAGTCGAAATACTGCGCATACAGGGGCTTGTTCAGCCCCAGGCGCTCCATGGCCTGAGCGTGCATTTCCGGATCGACGCGACGCTCGCCCATCATTACCTCGACCGGGTCACCGGGGATCAGGCGGATCAGCGCGAAGGTCAGCAGGGTGACGCCGAAGAAGGTGGGGATCAGCAAGCCCAGGCGGCGTGCAATGAAGCTCAGCATGGCGGTGGGTAACTCCTCATCAGAACGGTATCGAGCAGCCTGGAAATCTGGCGATTCCTTCGAGCATGTTGCAGGTTAGCTGTTCGATCACGACATGCCCCGGGCGTTTGCCCGGGGCGTCGTTCAACGGCGGTCGCGCAGCGGCGGTCGCGCAACGGGCTATCAGTTGTTGCTGACACCGATGAAGCTGTTGCGCCCGAAGGGACTGATCTGGAAGCCTTCGACGCTGGTGCGCATCGGTTGGTAGACCGTGGAGTGAGCGATCGGCGTGATCGGCACTTCGCGCTTGAGAACGACCTGGGCCTGACGATACAGCTCGCTGCGTTGCTCCTGGTCGGTGACGCGCTTGGCGGCGACCACCAGCTTGTCGTATTCGCTGTCGCACCACTTGGAGAAGTTGTTGCCGTCTACCGAGGCGCAGCCGTACAGGGTGCCGAGCCAGTTGTCCGGGTCACCGTTGTCGCCGGTCCAGCCGATCAGCATGGCGTCGTGTTCACCGGCATGGGCGCGCTTGATGTACTCGCCCCATTCGTAGCTGACGATGCGCGCCTTGATGCCGACCTTGGCCCAGTCGTTCTGCAGCATCTCGGCCATCAGCCGCGCATTGGGGTTGTAGGGCCGCTGCACAGGCATGGCCCACAGGGTGATTTCGGTACCTTCCTTCACGCCGGCGGCCTTGAGCAGCTCCTTGGCTTTCTCCGGGTCGTAGGCGGCATCCTTGATCGACTCGTCGTAGGACCACTGGGTCGGTGGCATGCCGTTCACGGCCAGTTGGCCGGCACCCTGGTACACGGCGTCGATGATCGCCGCCTTGTTCACGGCCATGTCCAGCGCCTGGCGCACTTCGCGTTTGTCGAACGGCGCGCGGGTGACGTTGTAGGCGATGTAGCCGACGTTGTAGCCAGGCTCGGTCGGTACATTGAGATTCTTGTCGGCCTGCAGACTCTGCAGGTCGGCAGGGCGCGGGTTGAGGGTGACGTGGCATTCACCGGCGCGCAGCTTCTGGGCGCGCACCGAGGCGTCGGTATTGATGGAGAAGATCAGGTTGTCGATCTTCACCTGCTCCGGGGCCCAGTACTGGGTGTTGCCCTTGAAGCGGATCACCGCGTCCTTCTGATAGCGGCTGAACACGAACGGGCCGGTGCCGATGGGCTTCTGGTTGATCTCGGCGGCCTTGCCGGCCTTGAGCAACTGGTCGGCGTATTCGGCCGAATGTATCGCGGCAAAGTTCATCGCCAGGTTCTGCACGAAGGCGGCGTCGACGGCATTGAGGGTGAAGACCACGGTCATGTCGTCGGTCTTCTCGATCTTGGCGATGTTCTTGTCCAGGCCCATGTCGGTGAAGTAGGGAAACTCGCTGGGATAGGCCTGGCGGAACGGGTGGTTGCGATCGAGCATGCGCTGATAGGTGAACAGCACATCGTCGGCGTTGAAGTCGCGAGTCGGCTTGAAGTAGTCGGTGGTGTGGAACTTGACCCCTTCGCGCAAGTGGAAGGTATAGGTCAGGCCGTCTTCGCTGATGTCCCAGGAGGTAGCCAGCGATGGTTGTGCCTTGGTGCCGCCGCGCTCGAATTCGGCGAGGCGGTTGAAGATGGTTTCCGAGGCCGCATCGAAGTCGGTACCGGTGGTGTACTGGCCGGGGTCGAAACCGCCCGGGCTGCCCTCGGAGCAATACACCAGGTTGCTGGCGTGGGCGAACGAAGCACTGGTGAGCAGTCCTGCGGTAAGCAGGGCCTTGCACAGGGGAGACATACGCATGCGAACCTCTTTTTTCTTTTTGTTCGCGCCTCGGTGCAGCGCGAGCTCGGTATGCGGTGAAGGCGGGTAGCCCACCGGGTCGGGCTCGAAATTAAGTCATGCTGAAATTGCGGTCAACAAAAATTAAGCAGCACTAACATTGCGCATATTCGCCCTGAATTGGGGCAAAAAATCACTCGCTGGCGGGGTGATCGCCGAAAAGCGCCATGGTGGTCATGGTCAGCACTTCGGCCGGGGCATCGGCGGTATTGGCCAGGCGATGCAGCTTGCCGGCATCGAAATGCACCGAGTCGCCGGGGCCGAGGGGGTAGTCGCGACCCTCGATGGTGTAGACGATCTGCCCGCTGAGCACGTAGGAGAATTCCACGCCTTCATGCGCGATCAGTTCAGACTGATAGCCCACCGGAATGTTCATCTTCACCGCATTGATCGAGTTACCGGGAAATGAACTGGACAGGCGCTCGTAGGCCAGCAGCTGGCCGCCTACGGTGTAGCGCACCCGCTCGTTGACGTGAGAATCCGGCTGCGCCTGGGTGGGCTGATCGAACAACACGTTGAGCGGTACATCGAGCGACTTGGCGATGCTCGCCAGCGACGATAGCGATACGCCGGTCAGGTTGCGTTCTGCCTGGGACAGGAAGCTGGCGGTCAGGCCGGCGTCTGCGGCTACCTGATTGAGGGTCTTGCCGGCGGCCCGCCGGTAGCGGCGCAAGCGTTCGCCAATGCGATCTGCGGTCATGGAGGTGGCTCGCTGTTCGGGTCAGCGCAGTATACCCATGAGGTGCCAGGACTTCAGCCCGATGCGGGCGGGGCTTTTTAAGTCCAGCTGAAAAAAGCTTTGACCGAAATTTAAGTTGCACTTAAATTTTGCCGCAACGAATTGCCCGGTGACGATGTTCGTCGTGGGCGCCAGACGAGGATGCGCAGATGACATTGGGAGTGGGCGGCAGCACGCCGGAGCAGGCCTTGGCGCGCCTGCAGAACATGATGGCCGGCGCGCAGCCGATCACTGAGTCTGAATTCCAGACGCGCATCGCCCGCGCTCAGGCGTTGATGCGCGAGCAGGATATCGCCGCGCTGTTTCTGGCTGCCGGCAGCAACCTGCAGTACTTCACCGGTGTGCAGTGGCATCCCAGCGAACGTATGGTCGGTGCGATTCTGCCGGCCAGCGGCGCACTGGAGTATCTGGCTCCGGCGTTCGAGGAAGGCACGGTACGCGACTTTCAGGTGGTGCCCGGCGTGATCAATACCTGGCAAGAGCACGAAAACCCCTATGCGCTGCTTCTGGAGTGCCTGAAACGCCTGGGAATATTGCCCAATGATGGTGCGCAGCCGAAGGTAGGTCTCTGTTCTTCTTTGCCTTTTTTCATGTTTGAAGGCATTCGCCAACTGACCAGCGGTTATCGCTTCGTCGATGCCGGCGGCATCACCACGGCCTGTCGCCAATGCAAATCGCCAGCCGAAATCGCCCTGATGCAGCGCGCCAAGGACATGACTTTGGAAGTGCACAAGGCGGTGGCGAGCATCCTCCATGAAGGTATCAGCACCACCGAAGTTGCCGAGTTCATCCACCAGGCGCACCGCCGTGTCGGTGCGCCTGGCTCGATTTTCTGCATCGTGCTGTTCGGCGCAGCCAGTGCCTTTCCGCATGGGGTCAAGCATGCGCAGCGGCTCAAGGACGGCGACATGGTGCTGATCGACACCGGCTGCAAGGTGCACAGTTACCTGTCGGATATCACCCGTAGCTACGTTTTCGGTACGCCCAGCGCGCGCCAGCGCGACTTCTGGAACAAGGAAAAAGCCGCGCAGCAGGCGGCGTTCGAGGCAGCCACCCTGGGGGCGCCCTGTTCGTCGGTGGACGCGGCGGCGCGGCGTAGCCTGGAGGCGGCAGGGCTTGGGCCTGGTTACAGCTTGCCTGGCCTGCCGCATCGTACGGGGCACGGCATCGGCCTGGACATTCACGAGGGGCCCTATCTGGTCGGCGGCGATGACACCCCGCTGGCCGAGGGCATGTGCTTCAGCAATGAGCCGATGATATGTGTGCCGGGCGAGTTTGGTATCCGTCTCGAGGATCACTTCTACATGACCGCCGACGGCCCGCGCTGGTTTACCCAGCCCAGTCATTCGGTGGACGACCCCTTCGGTCTGGGTGCCTAACCGCGCCCAAGTCTGACTCGGACGCGCTGTCCATCAGGGATCGAACCGTGGTCGTTCATGGCACGTTCACCCTGGAATAGTTGTTCGAGCCCATCGGGCTGAGCACGAAGCCTTCGACACCCTTGCGCAGCGCTGCGAACTGCTTGGGGTGGGCGAGGGCAATCCACGGCGCCTGCTCATGGAAGATCGCCAGGGCCTGGCGATACAGCGCGGCGCGTTTGCTCTGCTCGGGCTCGCGGCGGGCCTGGGTGATCAGAGCATCGAAGGCCTTGTCGCACCAGCCCGCCTGGTTCTCGCCGCTTTCGGCCGCGGCGCAGGACAGGTTGGGGGTGAGGAAGTTGTCCGGGTCGCCGTTGTCGCCGGCCCAGCCCATGAACACCAGGTCGTGCTCGCCGTTCTTGGCACGCTTGATCAACTCACCCCACTCGAACACGCGAATGTCGCTGCGAATGCCGATGGCGGCGAGATCGGCCTGCAGCATCTGCGCGCCGATACCGGGGTTGGGGTTGGTCGGCCCGCCACCGGGGCGGGTCCAGATCGACAGGGCGAAGCCATCGGCGTGACCGGCCTCGGTCAGCAGTTGGCGGGCCCGCTCGGGATCGTGTGGCCAGTCCTGCAGCGTTTCGTCTTGGCCCCACAGGGTGGCCGGGTAGGGCGCCACCGCCGGCGTGGCATTGCCTTCGCCATATTGCGCACGGATGTAGGCGGCCTTGTCGAACGCCAGGTTCAACGCCTGGCGCACGCGTACGTCGTCCAGCGGTGGGTGGCGGGTGTTGATGCCGATATAGGCGGTCAGCAGCGAATCCAGCTCCAGCACCTGCAGTTGCGGGTCGGCCTTGAGCGCCGGGATGTCCACTGGACGCGGGTAGAGGGCGATCTGACAGTCGCCGGCCTTGAGCCGTTGCTGGCGCACGTTGGGCTCGGGGGTGATGGCCAGTATCAGGCGCTCGACCTTCGGCGCGCCGCCCCAGTAATCCGGGTTGCCGCGAAAGCGTACCTGGGCGTCCTTGGCGTAACGCTCGAAGATGAAAGGGCCGGTGCCGATGGGCACGTTGTTCAGCCGCTCCGGGGTACCTGCCGCGAGCAGATGGTCGGCGTATTCGGCCGAATAGATGGAGGCGAAGCCCATGGCCAGGTTGGCCAGGAAGGGTGCCTCCGGGTGTTTGAGGACGAAGCGCACGCGGTGTTCGTCGAGCTTTTCCACGCGCTCGATCAACTGCGCCAGGCCCATGGCCTCGGCATAGGGGAAACCGCGCAGCGACAGCTTGTGCCAGGGGTGAGCCGGATCGAGCTGGCGCTGGAAGCTCCACAGCACGTCGTCGGCGTTGAATGTGCGGCTTGGCGTGAAATCCCTGTTAGCGTGGAATTTCACCCCCTTGCGCAAGGTGAAGGTGTAGCTCAGGCCGTCATCGGCTATTTCCCAGCTTTCTGCCAATGCCGGGACGATTTCGGTGCTGCCAGGGGCGAAGGCCACCAGGCGTTCGAACAGGGTTTCCGCCGTGGCATCGGCGGTGGTGGCTGCGGTGTATTGAACGATGTCGAACCCTTCCGGGCTGGCTTCGCTGCAGACCACCAGGTTGGCCGACTGGGCCTGAGCAGCGAGCAGCGCGGCAAACAGCAGACCGCCGCGCAGTAGGGGCAAGGTAGGCATGGTGACTCCTGGTTGAACGTCCTGCAATCGGCGCCCCTTTCAGGGCGCCGATGCAGCTTGTTACTTGCCGATACCTACACCATAGAACGAGTTGATGCCGAACGGGCTGATGCGGAAGTCCTGCACTTCCTTGCGCATCGGCTGGTACACGGTGGAGTGGGCCAGCGGGGTGATCGGCACCTCACGCTTGAGGATCACCTGCGCCTGCTTGTACAGCTCGGTGCGTTCGGTCACGTCGGTGGTGCGCTTGGCGGCCTTGACCAGTTTGTCGTAGTCCTCGAAGCACCATTTGGAGAAGTTGTTGCCGTCGACCGCGTCGCAGCCGTAGAGGGTACCGAGCCAGTTGTCCGGGTCACCGTTGTCGCCGCTCCAGCCGATCAGCATGGCGTCGTGTTCGCCAGCCTTGGCGCGCTTGAGGTACTCGCCCCATTCGTAGGTGACGATGCGTGCCTTGATGCCGATCTTGGCCCAGTCGGCCTGCAGCATTTCGGCGATCTGCCTGGCGTTGGGGTTGTACGGGCGCTGTACCGGCATGGCCCACAAGGTGATCTCGGTACCTTCCTTGACGCCGGCGGCCTTGAGCAGCTCCTTGGCCTTTTCCGGGTCGAAGGCCGGGTCCTTGATGTCTTCGTTATACGACCACTGGGTCGGCGGCATGCCGTTGACCGCGAGCTGCCCGGCATTCTGGTAAACGGCGTCGAGAATCGCCTGCTTGTTCACCGCCATGTCCAGCGCCTGGCGCACTTCCAGTTTGTCGAACGGCGGGTGGGTGACGTTGTAGGCGATGTAACCAACGTTGAAGCCGGCCTGCTCGGGCATCTGCAACTTGGCGTCCTGTTGCAGCGAGGCGATATCGGCCGGGCGCGGGAACAGGGTGACGTGGCATTCGCCGGCACGCAGTTTCTGCATGCGCACGGATGAGTCGGTATTGATGGCGAAGATCAGGTTGTCGATCTTCACGTCATCGGGCTTCCAGTAGTCCTGGTTGCCCTTGTAACGGATCACCGCGTCCTTCTGGTAGCGGCTGAATACGAAGGGGCCGGTACCGACAGGCTTCTGGTTGATGTCGGCGGCCTTGCCAGCCTTGAGCAACTGGTCGGCGTACTCGGCGGACTGGATCGAGGCGAAGCTCATCGCCAGGTTCTGCACGAAGGCTGCGTCCACTTCGTTGAGGGTGAAGCGCACGATCAGGTCATCGAGCTTCTCCAGCTTGGCAATATTGCTGTCCATGCCCATGTCGGTGAAGTAGGGAAACTCGGTGGGGTACGCCTTGCGGAACGGGTGGTCCTTGTCGAGCATGCGGCCGAAGGTGAACAGCACGTCGTCGGCGTTGAATTCGCGGCTGGGCTTGAAGTATTCGGTGGTGTGGAATTTCACCCCGGGGCGCAGCTTGAAGGTGTAGACCAGGCCATCCTCGGACACCTCCCAGCTTTGTGCCAGACCAGGCTCGACCTTGGTGCCGCCGCGTTCGAACTGGGTCAGGCGGTTGAAAATGGTTTCCGCGGCGGCGTCGAAATCGGTGCCGGTGGTGTACAGGCCGGGGTCGAAGCCGGCGGGGCTGCCTTCTGAGCAGAACACCAGGTTGGCGGCGCTGGCGAGGGGAGCGCTGGCGATCAGCCCAGCGGTAAGTAAAGCCTGGAGAATGGCGTTCTTGCGCATCTTGACCTCATCGTTGTTGTGGTTGTGGTCCTTGAGGAGCCTCTTGTGGAGACCACCGCCGAAACTATGCAGGCCTTGTGCCCGAGGCAAGAGGGGCGTTGTGCGGAAAATGGTTAGCGCTACAGCGCTGTAATTTGCTGTCGCATTTATGAAAATGTTGCAGAGAAAAGATGGCGAAACGCCGTTATCTGTCGATAACGGCGTTGCTTTGTTGCGGAGCGTGATTCAGGGCATCTGCACTTCGATGACGCCGTCGGCGCTGACCGTGACCTGGCTGGTGCCGGCTTCGATTTGCGGCGTGGGGGCTGAGTCCATCATCGCCATGCCCTTGGCTTCGAAGTTGCGCATGGCCACTGGTGGCTGGAAACCACCGGTGTTGAGGTTCAGGCTGACCAGCTTGTAGCCCCTGCCGCCAAGCGCTTCGGTGGCCAGCTGTGCGCGTGCCTTGAAGGCGTTGACGGCGTCCTTGAGCATGGCATCTTCGCGGGTCTTGCGGGTGTCGGTGGCGATGCTGAAATCCATGCCGGCCATCTTCATCGATTGCAGCAATTCACCAGTCAGGGCGGAAAGCCGGGCGAAGTCGGCGCTTTCCAGGCGCACCTCGGCGCGCTCGCGCCAGGCGGTGATCTTCTGGCCCTTGTCGTCATACACCGGGTAGCTGTGGCGGCTGCCGAGCTTGACCGAAACACCACGGACCTGGCGCACTTGTTCCAATGTCTTGTTCAGGGTGGTGGTGATCTCGGCGGCCAGCTTGGCCGGGTCGGCGTGCTGCGCTTCGGTATAGAGGGTGACGTGCATCAGATCGTGTGCCACTTCCTGGTTGACCTCGGCGCGCAGGGCGATCTGGTTGTAGCGCGCCTCGGCGGCCAGCAGGCCGGTGCTGGCCAGGCTGGCGGCGGTGAGGGCGAGGGCGGTGGCGATACGGGTCATGGTGCGCATGGTGCGGTTCCTTTTTCGATGGCCTTTTGGCCGTTTCCCGAGGTTAGACGAAGGCGAGTCGCGATCCGGGTTAACGCCGCTACAACTTTTTTCATCCAGGGCGTTGGTGAGATGTGCGTCCGGTTGCCGCAGCGACGGAAGGCCACGCCAGGCTTGGTTATACTCGGCGCAACCAATGGAGTCGCCATGCTCGAACCCGTGCAGTTACTCTCCGCCAGTCGCCAGAATCTCTGGCGTCTGACCCTTATCCGTATTCTGGTGCTGGCCGCTCAGGCTGGCTCGGTCGGTCTCGCCTACAAGTCGGGCATGCTACCGCTACCCTGGTTGCAATTGTCGGTCACCCTCGGCGTTTCTCTGCTGCTGTGCCTGGGCACTGCCATGCGCTTGCGTGGCCCCTGGCCGGTGACAGAAGTCGAGTACGCCGTGCAGCTGGGCTGCGACCTGATCATCCACAGCGTGCTGCTGTATTACTCGGGCGGTTCGACCAACCCCTTCGTTTCCTATTATCTGGTGCCGCTGACCATCGCCGCGGCAACGCTGCCGTGGATGTTCACCATCGTCCTGGCAGGCCTGGCGTTGGCCGGTTACACCCTGCTGCTGGTGTGGACCCATCCGCTCGAGCTGCCCGCGGCACGTGAGAGCCTGCTGGTTTATGGCATGTGGCTGAGCTTTGCCCTGTCTGCGGCGCTGATCACGTTCTTCGTTGCCAAGATGGCCGAGGAGCTGCGCCGCCAGGACGAGCTGCGCGCCGAACGCCGCGAAGAAAGTCTGCGTGACCAGCAACTGCTGGCCGTGGCCACTCAGGCCGCTGGCGCCGCCCATGAACTGGGTACGCCGCTGGGCACCATGAGCGTGCTGCTCAAGGAGCTGCGCCAGGAGTATCGCGACAAGCCGGCGCTGCAGGATGATCTGGCCCTGCTGCAGGAGCAGGTCAAGCTGTGCAAGTACACCCTGCAGCAACTGGTGCGCGCCGCCGAGAACGATCGGCGTCAGGCGGTGGTGGAACAATCCTGTGTCGAATGGCTGGAAACCACTCTCAATCGCTGGCACCTGATGCGTCCCGAGGCCAGCTACCGCTATCAATGCCTGGGCCGCGGCACGCCACCGCGGATCATGCCACCGGCCGATCTCACCCAGGCGCTGCTCAATCTGCTCAACAACGCCGCCGACGCCTGTCCGGACAAACTCGACATTCGCCTGGACTGGGACCACCAGTGGCTGCGCCTGAGCATCCGCGACCACGGCGCCGGCGTGCCGCTGGCCATCGCCGAGCAGCTTGGGCGGCCCTTCTTCACCACCAAGGGCAAGGGTTTCGGCCTGGGGCTGTTCCTCAGCCAGGCCAGCGTGACCCGTGCTGGTGGCACGGTTAAGTTGTATAACCATGAAGAAGGCGGCACCCTCACCGAATTGAAGTTGCCGCGAGCCTATGGCGTGGCCTGACAAGGAAAACCCAGCATGAGCGACGAATCCCTGTTCGAAGGCGAAGAGCAGCCCCATCTGCTGCTGGTCGATGACGACCCCACCTTTACCCGCGTGATGGCGCGCGCCATGAGCCGCCGCGGTCTGCGCGTGTCTACCGCCTCCAGCGCCGAAGAAGGCCTGGCCCTGGCCAAGGACGACCTGCCGGATTACGCCGTGGTCGACCTGAAGATGGAAGGCGACTCCGGTCTGGTGCTGCTGCCCAAGCTGCTGGAACTGGACGCCGAGATGCGTGTGGTGATCCTCACCGGCTATTCCAGCATCGCCACCGCGGTGGAGGCGATCAAGCGCGGCGCGGCCAACTACCTGTGCAAGCCGGCCGATGCCGACGACGTACTCACCGCGCTGCTTTCCGAGCATGCCGACCTCGACAGCCTGGTGCCGGAAAACCCGATGTCGGTGGACCGCCTGCAGTGGGAGCACATCCAGCGTGTGCTGGCCGAACACGAGGGCAACATTTCCGCCACTGCCCGCGCCCTGGGCATGCACCGCCGCACCCTGCAGCGCAAGTTGCAGAAGCGCCCGGTTCGCCGCTGAGCCTTCGCACACCCAGACCCGTAGGGCGTAGGGTGGGCTTTAGCCCACCAGCAGGCTTAGGCCGCAAGATGGGCTTGAGCTCATCAACGCGGGTTCGCGTGGGCTAAAGCGGATCGCCGCCCGGCCCACCCTACAACTGCGCGACTTTTGCCCGTGGCAGATAAATGCTTAGCCAGCTAACATAGGTCGTCAGACAACCTGCTGGTGTCGCCATGCTCGCCGTCGCTGCACAAACCCTTGCCATTACCGCGCCCGTGTTCGCCATGCTGTTTCTCGGCGTGGCACTCAAACGTCTGCGCTGGATCGATACGCCCTTCATCGATACCGCTTCGAGCCTGGTGTTTCGCGGCACCATGCCGACCCTGCTGTTTCTCGGTGTGGTCAAGGCGGACCTGGATGCGGCCATGCAGCCGCAACTGCTGTCCTACTTCTTCCTGGCCACCGTGGCGTCGTTCTTCGTCGCCTGGGCCTGGGCGATCTGGCGGGTGCCGTTCGAGGATCGTGGCATCTACACCCAGGGCGCCTTCCGCGGTAACAACGGTATCGTCGGCCTGGCACTGGCCACCAGCATGTACGGTGACTACGGCCTGTCGGTCGGCTCGTTGCTCGCCGCACTGGTGATCCTCTGCTACAACGCGCTCTCGGCGGTGGTTCTGGCGATCTACAGCCCGGGCGTGAAACCCGGTGCCAAGGCCATCGCGCGCAGCATCGTGAGCAACCCGATGATCATTGGCGTGCTGCTGGCGGTACCGATTGCCTACTGGAAAATCCCGCTGCCGCAGTGGTTCCTGACCTCAGCCGAGTATTTCGCGCAGATGACCCTGCCGCTGGCGCTGATCTGCATTGGCGGCACCCTGAGCCTGGCGTCGTTGCGCCGCAGCAGCGGCACGGCCATCGGCTCGGGCATGATGAAGATGGTCTGGTTGCCGCTGCTGAGCACCTTCGGCGCCTGGCTGTTCGGCTTTCGCGGGGCGGATCTGGCGATCCTGTTTCTCTATTTCGCCAGCCCGACGGCGGCGGCCAGCTTCGTCATGGCCCGCGCGGTGGGCGCCAACCATGAGCTGGCGGCAGCCATCATCGTCATCACCACCCTGGCGGCGGTGGTCACCACCAATATTGGCCTGCTATTGCTGCAGTGGGGCGGCTGGATCTAGCAGGCTGTTGAAAAACTACCTGCGTTGCCATTGCTGCGTTAAAAACAGGCTCGTGCGCGAGTCCGATCAAAATGCTCATTTACAACACGTAAAGTCGGACGCGACCCCGGTCGTTTTTCGGCTGTTTTTGCGGGGCCGCCATCGGTATTGCACTGGCTGCCTCGCCTACGTTTTTCAACGGCCTGCTAGCTGGGTTCGGCTTGCCGGCGATTAACGGATCGCCGGCAAGCCAGCTCCTACGAGGCGTTGTTCTGGTACTCGTCGATCACTTCCTGTGCCGCGCGGAAGGCGTCGATGCTGGCCGGCACGCCGGCATACACCGCACAGTGCAGCAGGGTTTCGCGGATTTCTTCGACCGTGCAGCCGTTGTTCAGCGCGCCGCGCACGTGGCCCTTGAGTTCCTGCGGGCATTTCAGCGCGGTCAACGCGGCCAGGGTGATCAGGCTGCGGGTCGCGCGCGGCAGGCCGCTGCGCGTCCACACACCGCCCCAGGCATGCTCGTTGACGAAGTCCTGCAGTGGCTGGGTGAACTCGCTGGCGTTGCCCAGAGCGCGGTCGACGAACGCGTCGCCCATCACCTCACGGCGCACCTGCATGCCACGATCATGGTTGTCGCTCATGCTCACACCTGTTCGCCGCGTTGTCTGTGCCAGGCACGCCCGGCGATGATCACCAGGGTGATGGCGGTAAGCGGCAGTGCGTAGCCGATCATCGCGTCACCGAAGGTCTGAGCCAGCGGTCGGCCCGTGCTGAACATCACCAGATACAGGGTGTAGGCCACGTAGTAGCCCAGGAACAGCAAGCCTTCCCAACGGTTGATGCGGTAGCCGCTGAAGAAGATCGGCAGACAGGCGATGGCTACAGCGATCATCACCGGGAAATCGAAGGCCAGGGCGTTGGGCGATACTGCGATGGCGGCTGGCGCAACCATCGAGGCCAGGCCCAGCACGCAGAGCAGGTTGAAGATGTTGCTGCCGACGATATTGCCCACGGCGATATCGCGTTCGCCTTTGATGGCAGCCAGGATCGAAGTGGCCAATTCCGGCAGCGACGTGCCGACAGCGACAACCGTCAAGCCGATGACCAGTTCCGAAATCCCCAGCGCTCGTGCAAGTGTCACGGCGCCTTCGACCAGGAAGTTGGAGCCCACCACCAGCAGCACCAGACCGGCGATGATCAGGCCGAGGTTGATCGCCCAGGCATAGGGCTTGGGCGCCTCGTCGAGACCGAATTCCTTGGCGAATTCGTCATCGTCGCTGCCCTTGTCCTTGCGCGCGCTGTAGATCAGGAAACCGGTGTATGCCAGCACGCCGGCGAACAGCAAGGCACCATCGAAACGGCTCAGTTCACCATCCCAGGCCAGGCCGAAGGTGACCAGGCTGGCGCCGATCATGATGGGCACATCGAGGCGAATGAGCTGGCGCGAGACGACCAGTGGTGCGACCAGGGCGGTCACGCCCAGAATCAACAGCACGTTGGCGATGTTGCTGCCGACCACGTTACCGATGGCCAGATCGCCGCTGCCATTGAGCGCCGACTGCACGCTGACTGCGGTTTCCGGCGCGCTGGTGCCGAAGGCCACCACGGTCAGGCCGATTACCAGTGGCGGAATGCCGAACTGTGCGGCCAGCTTGGCGGCGCCACGTACCAATACCTCGGCGCCGGCAACCAGCAGCACCAGGCCGGCGATCAGGTAGACATAGGTCATCAGGGTCATTGCAGGGTAGCTCCGAAAAAAGTGCGGCTAGTGTAGCGACGGCATTATTGGCCGCCAGGGGCGGCAGAAAGATTTTGTTGCCAATTGTTCCTCAGTCCAGCGTCTCGACCCTGACCGGCACCACGCCTGCGCGCAGCATGTCGAGGCGCACGGCAGCGGCGCGGGAAACGTCGATGACGCGACCGCGCACGAAGGGGCCGCGATCGTTGATGCGCAGCACCACGCTGCGCTCGTTGTTGAGGTTGGTGACCCGTACCCGCGTGCCGAACGGCAGGGTGCGATGAGCAGCGGTCAGCGCGTTCTGATCGAAGCGTTCACCGCTGGCGGTGCGCTGGCCGTGGTGGCGGTCGCCGTAATAGGAGGCCTTGCCGGTTTCGCTGCTGCCTGAGCCGCCGCCGAAGGTAGAGCAGCCGCCGAGCAGGGCGAGTGCACCTAGCAGTGCCCATGTCTGTAGCCCGGATGCAATCCAGGGCAGTGAAGGTTCCCGGATTGCATCCGGGCTACGCATCGTCATATTCGCGGTCTCCATGAAAAACGCCGGGCGAGCCCGGCGTCATTGCAGCTAGCGTAAGCGAGCCGGTCTGGCTCAGCCTTCGAGCTTCTTCTTCAGCAGTTCGTTCACTTGCCCCGGGTTGGCCTTGCCTTTGGAGGCTTTCATGGCCTGACCGACGAAGAAACCGAACATCTTGCCGCGCTTGGCTTCGTCGCTGGCGCGGTATTGCTCGACCTGCTCGGCGTTGGCGGCCAGTACTTCATCGAGCATGGCTTCGATGGCGCCGGAATCGGTGACCTGCTTGAGGCCCTTGTTCTCGATGATCTCATCGGCGCTGGCGCCTTCACCGGCAGCGAGGGCTTCGAAGACCATCTTGGCGATCTTGCCGCTGATGGTGTTGTCCTTGATACGCAGGATCATGCCGCCCAACTGCTCGGCGGATACCGGCGACTGCTCGATCTCCAGGCCTTCTTTATTGAGCAGACTGGACAGCTCGCCCATCACCCAGTTGGCCGACAGCTTGGCATCGCCGCAGGTCTTCTCGACTGCTTCGAAGTAGTCGGCCAGCTCGCGGCTGGCACTCAGCACGCTGGCGTCATAGGTGGACAGGCCGAACTGGCTTTCGAAGCGCTCGCGCTTCTGCGGCGGCAGCTCGGGCAGGCCGGCGCGCAGTTCGTCGAGGAAGCTGCGCTCGATCACCACCGGCAGCAGGTCCGGGCAGGGGAAGTAGCGATAGTCGTTGGCTTCTTCCTTGCTGCGCATGGAGCGGGTCTGATCCTTGTTCGGATCGTACAGGCGGGTTTCCTGCACCACCTTGCCGCCGTCCTCGATCAGCTCGATCTGGCGCTGTACCTCGTGGTTGATCGCCTTCTCGATAAAGCGGAACGAGTTGACGTTCTTGATCTCGGCGCGGGTGCCGAACTCGGCCTGGCCTTTCGGGCGTACCGAGACGTTGCAGTCGCAGCGCAGCGAGCCTTCGGCCATGTTGCCGTCGCAGATGCCCAGATAACGCACCAGTGCGTGGATGGCCTTCACGTAGGCCACGGCTTCCTTGGCCGAACGGATGTCCGGCTCGGAAACGATTTCCAGCAGCGGTGTGCCGGCGCGGTTCAAGTCGATGCCACTCATGCCGTGGAAGTCTTCGTGCAGGCTCTTGCCAGCGTCCTCTTCCAGGTGCGCACGGGTGATGCCGATGCGCTTGACGGTGCCGTCTTCCAGGGTGATGTCGAGGAAGCCCTTGCCGACGATGGGGTGATCCATCTGGCTGGTCTGATAGCCCTTGGGCAGGTCCGGGTAGAAGTAGTTCTTGCGCGCGAAGACGTTACGTTCGGCGATCTCGGCGTCGATCGCCAGGCCGAACTGGCAGGCCATGCGCACGGCTTCGGCGTTAAGTACCGGCAGGGTGCCGGGCATGCCGAGGTCGACCAGACTGGCCTGGGTGTTGGGCTCGGCGCCAAAGGTAGTGGCGCTGGCCGAGAAAATCTTCGATTGGGTGCTGAGCTGAGCGTGGATCTCAAGCCCGATCACGGTTTCCCATTGCATCTTTAGTGTTCCTCGAATGCGTTGCAAACGGCTGCCGCCTCTTGATCCGTAGGAGCCCGCTTGCGGGCTCCTACAGGGGGCTGGCCTTTGCCTTAGAAGCCTTTGGGTGCTTGTTTATGCCAGTCGCTGACCTGTTGGTACTGGTGCGCGACATTGAGCAGGCGACCCTCCTGGAAATAGTTGCCGAGCAACTGCACGCCCACCGGCAGACCATCGACGAAGCCGGCTGGCATCGACAGGCCGGGGATGCCGGCCAGGTTGGCGGTGATGGTGTAGATGTCTTCCAGGTAGGCGGACACCGGGTCGGCGTTCTTCTCGCCGAGCTTCCAGGCCAGGTTCGGCGTGGTCGGGCCGAGGATCACGTCGACGTCCTTGAAGGCGGCGACGAAGTCGTTCTTGATCAGCCGGCGAATCTGCTGGGCCTTGATGTAGTAGGCGTCGTAGTAGCCGGCGGACAGCGCGTAGGTGCCGACCATGATGCGCCGTTTGACCTCGGCACCGAAGCCTTCGCCGCGCGAGCGCTTGTACAGGTCCTGCAGGTCTTTCGGGTTCTCGCAGCGATAGCCGAAACGCACACCGTCGAAACGCGACAGGTTGGAGCTGGCCTCGGCCGGTGCGATCACGTAGTAGGCGGGGATCGCGTGCTGCATGTTCGGTAGGCTGATGTCCTTGACGGTGGCGCCGAGCTTTTTCAGCTCTTCGACCACGGCCATCACCTTCTCACCGATGCGTGCATCGAGGCCGGCGCCGAAGTATTCCTTCGGCAGGCCGATGCGCAGGCCGGCCAACGGCTGGGCCAGCGCCGCGAGGTAGTCATCCACTGGCTGGTCGACGCTGGTGGAATCCTTGCTATCGAAACCGGCCATGGCGCCAAGCAACAGGGCGCAGTCCTCGGCAGTACGGGCCAGCGGGCCGCCCTGATCGAGGCTGGAGGCGTAGGCAATCATGCCCCAGCGCGAGACGCGGCCGTAGGTCGGCTTGATGCCGGTGAGGTTGGTCAGCGCAGCCGGCTGACGGATCGAGCCGCCGGTGTCGGTGCCGGTGGCGGCCGGCAGCAGTCGTGCAGCGACCGCTGCGGCCGAACCACCCGAGGAGCCGCCCGGTACGCGGCTGGTGTCCCAAGGGTTCTTCACCGGGCCGTAGTGGCTGGATTCGTTGGCCGAGCCCATGGCGAATTCGTCCATGTTCAGCTTGCCCAGCGTGACGGCGCCGGCGGACTTGAGTTTTTCCACCACGGTGGCGTCGTAGGGCGCCTTGAAACCGGTGAGGATCTTCGAGCCACAGGACGTCAGCACGCCGTTGGTGCAGAACAGATCCTTGTGCGCGATCGGTGCGCCGAGCAGCGGGCTGTTTTCGCCGGCAGCGCGACGGGCGTCCGCGCCCTTGGCCTGTTCGATGGCCAGATCTTCGGTGACGGTGATGAAGCTGTTGAGCTGCGGGTCGAGCTGCGCGATACGCGCCAGCAGGCTGCGGCTCAGCTCTTCTGCGGAGAATTGCTTGTCGGCGAGGCCACGGGCGATCTCGGCCAGGGTCAGTTGATGCATGTCGAGCCCTTTCCTTTATTCGATGACTTTCGGCACGAGGTACAGGCCGCTTTCCACGGCCGGGGCGATGGCCTGGTAGGCGTCGCGCTGGTTGCTCTCGGTGACCACGTCGGCACGCAGGCGCTGGGTCGCTTCCAGCGGGTGGGCCAGGGGTTCGATGCCCTGGGTGTCGACGGCCTGCATCTGGTCGATCAGGCCGAGAATGCTGTTCAGGGTCTCGGTGGTTTGCGGAATATCGCCTTCATTCAGACCCAGGCGGGCCAGGTGGGCGATTTTTTCCACCTCGGAGCGTTCAAGCGCCATCGGGGGTTCTCCAGTGGAAGTGTGACAGAGGGGGCATCGGTAAGCGGCTGCAGGGAACGGATGTCGCGAGCCAGCGGTCAAAGGCCGCGATGTGCAGCTGCAAGGCCCGGAAAAACAGGCAATCTACCATATTGCCGCCTTGCTCAAAATCCCTGCCGTTGTTAGAGTTTGCCGCACTTTTTACCTGCGCGTTTTCCGCGCTTGGCCTTCACCCACGCGTTGCCTAGGGTCCCTTCCTAATGTTCAAGAAACTGCGTGGCATGTTTTCCAGCGATCTGTCGATCGACCTGGGCACTGCCAATACCCTTATTTATGTGCGCGAGCGCGGTATCGTCCTGAATGAGCCGTCCGTGGTCGCTATCCGTACCCACGGCAACCAGAAGAGCGTCGTGGCCGTCGGCACCGAGGCCAAGCGCATGCTCGGCCGTACGCCTGGCAACATCTCTGCGATTCGCCCGATGAAGGACGGCGTGATCGCCGACTTCAGCGTCTGCGAGAAGATGCTGCAGTACTTCATCAACAAGGTTCACGAGAACAGCTTCCTGCAGCCGTCGCCGCGCGTGCTGATCTGCGTGCCGTGTAAATCGACCCAGGTCGAGCGCCGCGCCATTCGTGAATCGGCCCTCGGCGCCGGTGCCCGTGAAGTGTTCCTGATCGAAGAACCGATGGCCGCTGCCATCGGTGCCGGCCTGCCGGTCGAAGAGGCGCGCGGTTCGATGGTCGTCGACATCGGCGGTGGTACCACCGAGATCGCCCTGATTTCCCTGAACGGCGTGGTCTATGCCGAATCCGTCCGTGTCGGTGGCGACCGTTTCGACGAAGCCATCATCACCTACGTACGCCGCAACTACGGTTCGCTGATCGGTGAAGGCACCGCTGAGCGCATCAAGCAGGAAATCGGTACTGCTTACCCGGGCGGCGAGATCCGTGAAGTCGACGTACGCGGCCGCAACCTGGCTGAAGGCGTACCGCGCAGCTTCACCCTCAACTCCAACGAAGTGCTCGAAGCGCTGCAGGAATCCCTGGCGACCATCGTCCAGGCGGTCAAGAGCGCGCTGGAGCAATCGCCGCCCGAGCTGGCCTCGGACATCGCCGAGCGCGGCCTGGTGCTGACCGGTGGTGGCGCGCTGCTGCGTGACCTGGACAAGCTGCTCTCCCAGGAAACCGGTCTGCCGGTGATCGTCGCCGAAGACCCGCTGACCTGCGTCGCCCGTGGCGGCGGCAAGGCCCTGGAAATGATGGATCGCCACGCCATGGACCTGCTCTCCACCGAGTAAGGGGTTCGCTAGTGGCTCGCTGTCGTGCCGCCTTCGGGCGGCACGCGCATATTCGAGCATTGCAGTACACTCGGCCCAACCTTCGCCTGACCGGTTTGCCTTTCGCATGAATTCGCGCGCTTTTCGCCCCTGTGGCGCACGAGGAGCAGGTCATTAAGCCGCTCTTCGCCAAAGGTCCCTCGCTGGGCATTCGTCTGCTGGTATTTGCCGTACTGTCGGCGGTGCTGATGGTGGTCGATGCCCGCTTCGAGACGCTCAAGCCGCTGCGCAGCCAGATGGGGCTGGTGCTCACGCCGTTCTATTGGCTGGCCGACGTGCCCGTACGCGTCTGGGATGGGGCAACTCAGCAGATTTCCTCGCGCAGCGAACTGATGGCCGAGAACGAGAAGCTCAAGGCCGAGGCTCTGCTGCTGCAGCGTCGCCTGCAGAAGCTGGCAGCGCTGACCGAGCAGAACGTGCGTCTGCGCGAACTGCTCAACTCCGCCGCGCTGGTGGACGAAGAAGTGCTGGTCGGTGAGCTGATCGGCGTCGATCCCAATCCCTATACCCACCGCATCCTGATCGACAAGGGCGAGAAGGATGGCGTGTTCCTCGGGCAGCCAGTGCTCGATGCGCGCGGGCTGATGGGCCAGGTGGTCGAGATCATGCCCTACACCTCGCGCGTGCTGTTGCTCACCGACAACACCCACAGCATCCCGGTACAGGTCAACCGCAACGGTCTGCGTGCCATCGCCGTCGGCACCGGCAACCCGGAGCGCCTGGAGCTGCGTCACGTCGCCGATACCGCCGATATCAAGGAGGGCGATCTGCTGGTCAGCTCCGGCATGGGCCAGCGCTTCCCGGCCGGCTACCCGGTGGCCACGGTCAAGGAAGTGATTCATGACTCCGGCCAGCCGTTCGCCATCGTCCGTGCCGTACCGACCGCTGCGCTCAATCGCAGCCGTTATCTGCTGCTGGTGTTCTCCGACCGGCGCACGCCAGAGGAGCGCGCCAACGATTCCGCCGAGGCTCAGGAAGCCGCCGACCGCGAAGCCGAGCAGGCGCGCAATGGCGAGCCCGCAACTGATGCACCGGCCGCTGACGCCCCCGCACAGGAGAGCAACTGATGGCTGGCGTACAGCCCCGTAACGGCTGGGTGATCTGGCTGAGCCTGGCGCTCGGTTTGTTGCTCAGTGTTTCGCCGTTGCCCGAGTTCATGCAGATCGGTCGCCCGCTGTGGGTCGCCTTGATTCTCACCTATTGGGTACTGGCTCTGCCGCATCGTGTCGGCATGACCACCGCCTGGATTCTTGGCCTGGCGCAGGACGTGCTGTTCGGCACCCTGCTCGGGCAGAACGCCTTGATTCTCACCCTGATCACCTTTCTGGTGCTGAGCCTGCACCAGCGCCTGCGCATGTTCCCCATGTGGCAGCAGAGCATGGTGCTGATGGTGGTGTTCGGTCTCGCCCAGCTGGTTCAGCTGTGGCTCAACGCCCTGACCGGTAGTCGTCCGCCAACCCTGGCCTTCGTCCTGCCGGCACTGGTCAGCGCTCTGCTGTGGCCCTGGATCTGCGCCATCCTGCGCGGTCTGCACCTGCGCCTCAACGTCAACTGAACGCGGCCTGCCGCACGGCTGGCCGCGGTTCGCAAGGGAGATACCCGTATGGCCGAGCTGTTTCTGGCCTCCGCCTCGCCCCGTCGCCGTGAATTGCTGGCTCAGATCGCTGTGCCTTGCGTCACGCAAATCGCCTCGATAGATGAAAATCCATTGCCAGCCGAACCGGCGGCAGCCTATGTAGAACGCCTGGCGCGTGAAAAAGCGCGCGCCGGTCTGCTCGCCTTGGGCGGGCGTGACGATGCCGTGGTGTTGGGCGCCGATACCGCTGTGGTGCTCGATGGACGTATTCTTGGCAAACCGGCGGACTTCGCCGAGTCACGCGTGATGCTTCAGGCCCTGTCGGGGCGCAGTCATCAGGTGCTGACGGCTGTGGCGTTGGTCGGTGATGGCCGCGAGGCGGCGCGAGTGGTCAGCAGCGAAGTGAGCTTTCGTACTATCGGCGATGCGGAAATCGAAGCGTACTGGGCCAGCGGCGAACCCTGCGACAAGGCGGGCAGTTATGGTATCCAGGGGTTGGCAGCCGTGTTCGTCAGCCAATTGCGGGGCAGCTATTCGGCAGTGGTCGGTCTGCCGCTTTGCGAAACTGCCGAGTTGCTTGGCGAGTTCGGTATCGCCTGCTGGCAGTTGCCGGCGAAAGGGCCGCGCTAAGAGCCCTGGCGGTGGCAGCATAGGTAGTTTTTTGGCGTGCCCGAAAGCTTGAGTCCGCGGGGCGGTGCAGTAGCCCGGCCGGCATGATCACCAGGATGGATGCATGAGCGAAGAGATTCTGATCAATATCACGCCGATGGAGTCGCGCGTGGCGGTGGTGGAAAACGGCGTGCTGCAGGAAGTGCACGTCGAGCGCACGCAGAAGCGCGGCATCGTCGGCAACATCTACAAGGGCAAGGTGGTGCGCGTGCTGCCTGGCATGCAGGCGGCTTTCGTCGATATCGGCCTGGAGCGTGCGGCCTTCATTCATGCTTCCGAGATTTCCACCCGCGAGGGAACTGCGGTAGAGCCGATCAGCGCCCTGGTGCACGAAGGGCAGAGCCTGGTGGTGCAAGTCACCAAGGACCCCATCGGCAGCAAGGGGGCGCGTCTGACCACTCAGTTGTCGATCCCTTCGCGTTATCTGGTGTACATGCCACGCACCAGTCATGTCGGTATTTCCCTGAAGATCGAAGACGAAGCAGAGCGCGAGCGCCTCAAACAGGTGGTCGCCGATTGCGTCGCCGCCGAGGGCATCGAGGAAGCCGGTGGCTTCATCCTGCGCACCGCCGCCGAGGGTGCAGGTGCTGATGAAATTCTGATCGACATCCGTTATCTGCGCCGCCTCTGGGACCAGATCGGTGCGCAGATCCAGAACTGCAAGGCGCCCACGGTGATCTACGAGGATCTGTCCCTGGCGCTGCGTACCCTGCGAGACCTGGTCAGCCCGCGGACCGAGAAGATTCGCGTGGACTCGCGGGAAACCTTCCAGAAAATCACGCAGTTCGTCGCCGAATTGATGCCGGAGATCGCTGATCGTCTCGAGCATTATCCTGGCGAGCGACCGATCTTCGACCTGTACGGTGTCGAGGACGAAATCCAGCGCGCACTGGAACGCAAGGTGCCGCTGAAGTCCGGTGGTTACCTGGTGGTCGACCCCGCCGAAGCGATGAGCACTATCGACGTCAATACTGGCGCCTTCGTTGGCCATCGCACCCTCGAAGAAACCATCTTCAAGACCAATCTCGAGGCGGCCACGGCCATTGCCCGTCAGCTGCGTCTGCGCAACCTGGGCGGCATCATCATCATCGACTTCATCGACATGGAGGACGAGGAGCATCAGCGCCAGGTGCTGCGTACCCTGGAGAAGCAGCTCGAGCGTGATCACGCCAAGACCAACATCATCGGCATCACCGAACTCGGCCTGGTGCAGATGACCCGCAAGCGTACCCGCGAAAGCCTCGAGCAGATTCTCTGCGAGCCCTGCACTGCCTGTCAGGGGCGCGGCAAGCTGAAGACGCCGGAGACCATCTGCTACGAGATCTTCCGCGAGATTCTGCGCGAAGCCCGCGCCTACCAGGCGGAAAGCTATCGGGTGCTGGCCAATCAGAAGGTGGTCGATCGCCTGCTCGATGAAGAGTCGGGCAACGTCGCCGATCTGGAAGCCTTCATCGGACGTACCATCAAGTTCCAGGTGGAAACCATGTATTCCCAGGAACAGTACGACGTGGTGCTGCTCTGAGCACGCCAGCTGTGGAGGTGAGCGCCCTGGCGCGCCTGTTTTCGGCGCTGCTGCGCTGGGGGCTGGGTCTTTGCGCCGCCATGCTGGTGCTGGCTGCGCTGTACGTCAGCCTGGGCCGTGAGCTGGTGCCGCTGGTGGCCGAATACCGGCTCGAACTGGAAGATCGTGCCACGGCGCAGCTGGGAGTACCGGTACGAATCGGTCGCCTCGAAGGTCATTGGCAGGGTTTTGCCCCGGTGCTGGTGGCGCATGACGTGCACCTGGGTGACGAAGAGCAAGGCCTGAGCCTGGAGCGTGTGCAATTGGTGCCGGATGTGGGCGCTAGCCTGCTGGCACGCCAGCCGCGCATCGCCCACCTGCAATTCGACGGCCTGCAATTGAACGTGCAGCAGAACGCTGAAGGTGGCTGGCAGTTGCAAGGATTGCCACAGCGCAGCGGCCCCGAGCTGAATGTCGAGCAGTTACTGGAGCAGTTGCAGATCGTGCACCGCATCAGTCTGCTCGACAGTCGTGTGGTGCTGCAGCCGCTCGATCAGGAGCCGCTGCTGCTCAGCTACGTCAACCTGAGCCTGCGTTACGGCAGCAACAGTCAGCGCCTTGACGGCCGCCTGCTGCTGCCCGATGGCCAGCCTGTGGCGCTGCGGCTGCGTACGCGCATGCAGCCCAAGACCTGGCGCGAGGCACAGTCCGAGCTCTATCTGAGCCTGCCGCAGAGCGACTGGGCCACCTGGCTGCCCAAATCGCTGCTTGGCGACTGGCAGGTGCAGCGCTTGCAGGCCGGCGGTGAGCTTTGGTTGGAGGGCCATGGTCTGGCCCTGGACAAGGGCGCCTTGCGTCTGCATGCACCCGAGCTGGCCGGCGGCCAGGCCAAACACAAGGCCGTGACTCTCAAGGACCTGGCCTTCAACGCCTTCTTCACGCAAGACAAGCAGGGCGTGCGGGCGCAGATCGACTCCCTGGCCTTGACCCATGGTGAGCAGCGCATCGGCGAGCTGCACCTTAACCTGAAGCAGCAGGATACGGGCGAAGCCGACGAGCGCTGGGCGCTGACGGCTGATCGGCTTGATCTCGCTGCCTGGTCTCCGTTGGTTCACGCGCTGGTGCCGATGCCCGATGCAGCGCGCGATGTGCTGGTCGCGCTGGCTCCGGTGGGTGCGGTCAACAACCTGTTGCTCGACTATTACCCGCAGCGTGAAGGTGCCGAGCGCCTGCAGTTCGCCGCGAACCTGGACAAGGTAGGCATTCAGGCCTATCGCGGTGCGCCGGCGGCCGAGAACGTCAGTGGCAGTGCCTCGGGCAATATGTTCCGGGGCGAACTGCGCCTGAATAGCGAGAATTTCGCCCTGCATCTGGATCAACTGTTCCCCGAACCCTGGCGATATCGCCATGCCCAGGCGCGGTTGAGCTGGGACTGGAGTGAAACCGGCCTGACCCTGTATAGCCCCTATATGCGCGTGGATGGCGAGGAAGGGCAGGTCGCCGGTGACATGCTCATCCGCCTGTTGCGCGATCCCGAGGCTGAAGACTACATGGACCTGCGTGTCGGCATGCGCGACGGCGATGCGGCCTACACCGAGAAGTACCTGCCGAGCCGCGCGCCGGGCATGAGCGCTGAGCTCGATCATTGGTTGAAGACGGCGATCCGCGCGGGGCACGTCGAAGAGGGTTACTTCCAGTATCAGGGTTCGCTGAACAAGGGCGCACCATTGGGCGCGCGCAGCCTCAGCCTGTTCTTCAAGGTCAAGGATGCCGAGCTAGCATTCCAGCCCGGCTGGCCGTCGCTGCGTGAGGGTGTGGGCGAGGTGCTGATCGAGGATGATGCAGTGCGCGTGCGCCTGCAGAGCGGGCGTTTGCTGGAGAGTCAGGTCAATGACGTCACAGCCAATATCCCCTTGCGGCATGATGGCAAGCCACCGCGCCTGGAGCTCGATGGCGAGGTGCAGAGCAGCCTGAGTGACGCCATCAAACTGCTGCAGGAAGCGCCTCTGGGCACAGCGGGGATCTTTGCCGGTTGGCAAGGTGAAGGGCCTCTGGCCGGGCGTCTGAAGCTGGATATTCCGTTGCAGAAGGGGCAGCCGCCCGGTGTGGTGGTGGACTTCGCCACCGAGGGCGCGAGCCTCAAGCTGGCCAATCCCGCCTTGCAACTGAGCAAGGTGCAGGGTGCGTTTCGCTTCGATAGCGCAGCCGGGTTGAGCGCGCCGGACGTTCGCGCCGAGGTCCTCGGGCGCCAGGTGCGCGGCACTATCCGCGCCGAGGGCGCGCGTGGGCAGGCGCGTACGTTGTTCGATCTGCGTGGACAGGTCCAGGTCGATACCCTCAGCCAGTGGCTGGGCGGGCCGCAGAAGTTGCCGGCCAGCGGACTGCTGCCTTATCGACTGCGCCTGACCCTGGATGGCGATGACAGCAAGCTGCGCGTCGATTCCAATCTGCGCGGTGTGGCGATCAATCTGCCTGCGCCCTTCGGCAAGACGGCGCAGCAGGAGCGTGATGCCGACTGGCGCATGACTCTTTCCGGGCGCGAGCGTCGTTACTGGGCGAACTATGGCGAGCTGGCCAGCCTGAGTCTGGCCGCGCCCCCGGGGGCGCTGGCTGACGGACGCGGTGAGGTGGTGCTCGGTGGCGGTGCGGCCGGCCTGCCTCCCGGTCAGGGTTTACGTGTGCGTGGGCGTCTGGATGAGCTTGACCTGGATGCCTGGAAGCAGCTCGGCAGCCAACATCCGGTGAAGGTGGACGCTGACAGCCAGCGTCTGCTGCGTAGTGCGCGGCTGGATATCGGGCGTTTCCGCGGCTTTGGTCAGGAGGTCGAGCAACTGACGCTTGGCCTGGAGCGAGAAGCTCAGGGCTGGGCCTTGCAGCTCGACAGCGAGCTGGCGGCGGGGCGTGTACTGCTGGCTGATGCCGAGGGCGTGCCTATTCGCATCGATCTGCAGCACGTGCGGCTGCCGGCGCCGGATCCTGAGGCGGCCAAGACCAGCGATGCTCCTGATCCCCTGGCCGATATCGACCCTCGGCAGATGCCCGCGCTGGATATCGCCATCGCGCGTGTGCAGCGCGGTGACAAGGTGCTGGGCGCCTGGTCGCTCAAGGTCAGGCCTGAAGCTCAGGGTGTGCGCTTCGAGGAGCTCGACCTCGACCTGCAGGGGCTGAAGATTGGGGGCAGCGCCGGTTGGCGTGGTACGCCGGGCAACACCAGCAGTTGGTACAAGGGGCGCCTGCAGGGCGAAGAGCTGAGCAAGGTGTTGCTGGCCTGGAACTTCGCCCCGAGCGTCACCAGTGAGAGTTTTCGTGTGGACGCCGACGGCAGCTGGCCCGGTTCACCGGCCTGGTTCTCGCTCAAGCGCTTCTCCGGCAATCTCGACGCCTCGCTGCGCAAAGGTCAGTTCGTCGAAGTGCAGGGCTCGGCCCAGGCGCTGCGCGTGTTCGGCCTGCTCAACTTCAACTCCATTGGTCGCCGCCTGCGTCTGGACTTCTCCGACCTGCTGGGCAAGGGGCTGAGTTACGACCGGGTCAAGGGCAACCTGCAGGCGACCAATGGCCTGTTCGTGACGCATGAACCGATCACCCTGAGCGGACCTTCGAGCAATCTGGAACTCAATGGCAATCTCGACATGAACAACGAGCGTATCGACGCCAAGTTGTTAGTGACCCTGCCGGTGACCAACAACCTGCCGCTGGCGGCGCTGATCGTCGGCGCCCCGGCGATTGGCGGGGCGCTGTTTGTCGTGGACAAATTGCTCGGCGACAAGGTCGCCCGCTTCGCCAGTGTGCAGTACGACGTCAAGGGCCCGATGCAGGACCCGCAGATCAGCTTCGACAAGCCCTTCGAAAAACCGCAATGACGTGGTCTCTTGGCGTACGCTGTTACACCAAGCCGCAAAGAGTGTCGCCATGAATCTCGCTGTAATCCAGATGGTTAGCCAGGACGACGTGCAAACCAACCTGCGTCTGGCTCGCCGTATGCTGGAGCGTGCCGCGCAGGGCGGTGCGCGCCTCGCCGTGCTGCCCGAAAACTTCGCTGCCATGGGTCGCCGCGACCTGGCTGCCATCGGCCGCGCCGAAGCATTGGGCGAGGGGCCGATCCTGCCCTGGTTGAAACGCGCTGCTCGTGACCTCAGTTTATGGATAGTGGCTGGCACTTTGCCGCTGCCTCCGGACGATGATGCCGACGGCAAACCGCATGCCTGCTCACTGCTGATCGATGATCAGGGTGAGCGTGTGGCCCGTTACGACAAGCTGCACCTGTTCGATGTCGATGTCGCCGACAACCGTGGTCGTTATCGCGAGTCCGACGATTTCGCCCATGGCCAGCGCGTCGTGGTGGCCGACACCCCCGTGGGGCGTCTGGGGCTGACGGTGTGTTACGACCTGCGCTTCCCTGAGCTGTTCGGTGCGCTGCGTGAAGCTGGCGCCGAGCTGATCAGCGTGCCGGCAGCGTTCACTGCGGTGACCGGTGCCGCGCATTGGCAGGTCTTGACCCGCGCCCGCGCCATCGAAACTCAATGCTATGTACTGGCGGCCGGGCAGGGTGGCGAGCACCCCGGTCAGCGTCTGACGTTCGGCCACTCGGCGATCATCGACCCATGGGGTCAGGTGCTGGCCGAGCAGGATCAGGGTGAAGGGGCCTTGCTGGCTCCCCGCGATGCCGCCGAGCAGGCGAACATTCGCCAACGCATGCCGGTGCAGCAGCACCGCCGAATCTTTTCATCGGACGTACCCCGTCCGATCGTTGTGGAGTGACCATGAACACGATGTTGCAATCCGTCAGCGAGCATCTGCTTGCCCCCGGTAACCTGACGCTCGATAGCCTCGGCAGCGTGCTGGGCGAAGTCGCTGGGCCGGGGATCGATGCCGCCGATCTGTACTTTCAAAGCCAGGTTTCGGAAACCTGGGTGCTGGAGGACGGCATCGTCAAGGAGGGCAGCTTCAATCTCGATCAGGGCGTTGGTGTGCGCGCCCAGTCGGGCGAGAAGACCGGTTTTGCCTACAGCAACGCGATCAGCCTCGATGCGCTTACGCAGGCCGCACAGGCCGCGCGTTCGATCTCGCGTGCTGGCCAGCAGGGCCGTGTGCAGGCTTTCGTCAGCCCGCAGGTGACCCAGCTGTATGCCGAAGGCAACCCACTGGACGTCATGGGGCGCGCCGAGAAGGTTGAATTGCTGCAGCGTATCGACCGCGCAACGCGCGCGCTCGATCCACGTATCAAACAGGTCACCGTGAGCCTGGCCGGCGTCTGGGATCGTATCCTGGTCGCCGCCCACGACGGCAGCCTCAGCGCCGATATCCGCCCGCTGGTGCGCTTCAATGTCAGCGTCATCGTCGAGCAGAACGGGCGCCGCGAGCGCGGTGGCCATGGCGGTGGCGGACGTACCGACTACCGCTATTTTCTCGATGAAGACCGCGCCATGGGCTACGCCCGCGAGGCGCTGCGCCAGGCGCTGGTCAATCTGGAGGCCATCGCTGCCCCCGCTGGCAGCATGCCAGTGGTGATGGGTGCCGGCTGGTCCGGCGTGCTGCTGCACGAAGCGGTCGGCCACGGCCTGGAAGGCGACTTCAACCGCAAGGGCAGTTCGGCCTACAGCGGCCAGGTCGGCCAGAAGGTCGCTTCCAGCCTCTGCACCATCGTCGACGACGGCACTCTGGCCGGACGACGCGGCTCGCTGAGTGTCGACGACGAAGGCACGCCGACCCAATGCACCACGCTGATCGAGAACGGCGTGCTCAAGGGTTACATGCAGGACAAGCTCAATGCCCGCCTGATGGGCGTGGCCGCCACCGGCAACGGGCGTCGCGAGTCCTACGCGCACCTGCCGATGCCGCGCATGACCAATACCTACATGCTGGCTGGCGAGAGCGATCCGGAGGAAATCATACGTTCGGTGAAGAAGGGCATCTACTGCGCCAACCTTGGCGGCGGCCAGGTGGACATCACCAGTGGCAAGTTCGTGTTCTCTACCAGTGAGGCCTACCTGATCGAGGACGGCAAGATCACGGCGCCGGTCAAAGGCGCCACCTTGATTGGCAACGGCCCGGAGGCCATGAGCCGGGTGTCCATGGTCGGCAATGACCTGGCCCTGGATAGTGGCGTCGGCACCTGCGGCAAAGACGGTCAGTCGGTGCCGGTCGGTGTCGGTCAGCCGACGCTGAAGATCGACGCGATCACTGTCGGCGGCACTGGTGCGTAGGGCCGACAACAGTAGGGTGCGCCGTGCGCACCAGCGGCTGGCGAAGAGTCGGTGCGCATGGCGCACCCTAGGGTCAGCGCAATCCGCGGTGGATTTCGTCGAGCTCGCGGATGTACTTGAACACCTTGCGCGCCGCAGCCGGCGGCTTGTTGCGCGCGGCTTCGTGCTGAGCATGACGAACCAGGCCGCGCAGGTGCTGGACGTCAGCGTCGGGGTAGAGCTCGACGAAGCTTTCCAGCGCGCTGTCGCCTTCGGCGATCAGGCGGTCACGCCAGCGTTCGAGGGCATGGAAGCGTTCGTTGTACTCGCGGGTGGAGCTGTCCACCTGGTCGAGCATGGCGACGATCGCGTCGACATCCTGTTCGCGCATCAGCTTGCCGATGAACTGGATGTGGCGTTTGCGCGCGGCATTGGCGGTATGTTTCGGCGCTTCGGCGAGCGCGCGGCGTAGGGCATCGGTCAGTGGCATCTTGGCCAGCAGATCCGCCTTGAGCGTGGTCAGTCGTTCGCCAAGGTCCTGCAGGGCATGCAGTTCGCGTTTGACCTGGGATTTGCTCTTCTCCAGGGAGAAGTCGTCGTAGGAATCAGACATGGGGTGGGTCCAGAGGGAAACGCCGCCATGATAGCAGTAACCGTGACTGCCGGCCCGCGGGCGGGCAGTCGAGAGCAGGCCTTGGGTTTCGTTCAAAGAGTGCCTGCGCCAAGAGAATCGGGAGTGGTTATGAGTGAAGTAGAACGCATCGGGCCGCAGGCCTTGCCTGTGCTGCAAGAGCAGGTCGAGGCCATTCTTGCCGAAGCCAGGCGCCAGGGTGCCAGTGCCTGCGAGGTGGCGGTATCGGCTGGTCAGGGGCTGTCCACCACGGTGCGCCAAGGCGAAGTGGAGACCGTCGAATTCAATCGCGACCAGGGTTTCGGCATCACCCTGTATGTGGGCCAGCGCAAGGGCTCGGCCAGCACCTCGGCCACCGGTAGCGAGGCCATTCGTGAGACCGTGGCGGCGGCCCTGGCGATTGCCAAACACACCAGCGAGGACGAGTGCGCCGGCCTGGCCGATGCTGCGCTGATGGCGCGCGAGCTGCCTGAGCTCGATCTCTATCACCCCTGGTCGATCACCCCGGAGCAGGCGGTGGAGCAGGCGCTGGCCTGCGAAGCCGCGGCTTTCGCGGCTGACAAGCGGATCAAGAACGCCGATGGCACCAGCCTCAACACCCATCAAGGTTGCCGCGTATACGGCAACAGCCACGGCTTCGTCGGCGGTTACGCCAGCACCCGCCATAGCCTGAGCTGCGTGGTGATTGCCGAGGGTGAAGGGCAGATGCAGCGCGACTACTGGTATGACGTCAATCGTCAAGGCGAACTGCTGGCTGATGCCAAGGGTATCGGCCAGCGCGCCGCTGAGCGTGCGGTCAGCCGTCTTGGTGCGCGCCCGGTGCCGACTTGCGAGGTGCCGGTGCTGTTCGCCGCCGAGCTGGCCGGTGGGCTGTTCAGCCACCTGCTGGCGGCGATTTCGGGTGGCAACCTGTATCGCCAGTCCTCCTTCCTCGAAGGTGCCCTCGGCCAGCGCTTGTTCCCCGAATGGCTGACCCTCGACGAACGTCCGCACCTGCCGCGCGCACTGGGTAGCGCGACCTTCGATGGCGATGGCCTGGCCACCTACGCCAAGCCGTTCGTGGAAAATGGCGAGCTGGTGTCCTACGTGCTCGGCACCTATTCCGGGCGCAAGCTGGGTTTGCCGAGCACCGCCAACTCCGGCGGTGTGCACAACCTGTTCGTCACCCATGGCGATGAAGATCAGCAGGCGCTGATCCGTCGCATGGGTCGTGGCCTATTGGTCACCGAACTGATGGGGCAGGGCTTGAACCTGGTTACCGGTGACTATTCCCGTGGCGCGGCGGGCTTCTGGGTCGAGAACGGCGAGATCCAGTTCCCGGTGCAGGAGGTAACCATCGCCGGCAATCTGCGCGACATGTTCCGTCAGGTCGTTGCAGTCGGTCGTGACCTCGAGCGTCGCGGCAATATCTGCACCGGCTCGGTGCTGATCGAGAAGATGACCGTCGCCGGTAGCTGAGTGCCGCCATGCTCTGACAGTAAGTAACGCGCGGCCTTGCGGGCCGCGCGTATCCCGCAAGCTGCGGCCTGCCTCAGGCGAGGGCGGAGCAGTTTCTGTCTGAAAGTCCACATACTCTGTGTATTGATTATTTTTCTCAAAAGAGAATAAATATCATTTCATTGATAGGTGGACGCCCATGTTCTATCCCTTCTTCACACCTTGCTTGAACTGCTGGCATTGGCAGGGCTTTCTCGTGCGCTGCGCTCTACGGCCCGATGAACCCCGCCTGCTCGATTTCCACGAATGGCACGGGCGGCAACTGGTGGAGCGCGGCCGGCTGGACGCCTGGCGGGTCTCGCGCATCACGTTGGAACTGCTACTCGACACCGCCTGTGACCCGGCATTGCCCTGGCATTGGCGTGCCCTCTGCCTGGATCGTGCCTACCGGCCCCTGCGGGTCATGCAGCAACAGGCCAACGATCTTCCTCGTCAGCGCAGCCTGAACCTCCTGCTCAATCGTCTGGCGACCCTGCGCCTGCAACCCTCCCTCTCATTCCATGAATCGGCACAAGGACATTCCTATGAGTGACACCCGCGGTGACTTCCGTATCGAGCGCGACAGCATGGGCGAACTGCAGGTGCCGAGCACGGCGCTCTATGGTGCGCAGACCCAGCGCGCGGTCAACAACTTCCCGGTGTCCGGGCAGCGCATGCCGGCGCCCTTCATCCGTGCGCTGATTTTGGCCAAGGCCGCTGCCGCGCGGGCCAACGTCGAGTTGCAGCAACTCGACCCAGCCATGGGCGATGCCATCGTTGCGGCCTGCCAGCAGTTGCTCGAAGGCGACTTCATGGCGCATTTCCCGGTGGATGTGTTCCAGACCGGCTCCGGTACCAGTTCCAACATGAACGCCAACGAGGTGATCGCCACCCTGGCCAGCCGCATCCTTGGCGACCAGGTCAGCGCCAACGATCACGTCAATTGCGGCCAGAGCAGCAATGACATCATTCCCACCACCATTCACGTCAGTGCCGCCATCGAGTTGCATGAACGCCTGCTGCCGGCGCTCGGTCATCTGCTCAAGGTGCTGTGCGACAAGTCGCTGGAGGTTCAGCCCTACATCAAGACCGGCCGCACGCACCTGATGGATGCCATGCCGGTGCGCATGAGCCAGGTGCTGGACGGTTGGGGGCAGCAGATTCAGGCCAATATCGAGCACCTGCGCGCACTGCAGCCGAGCCTCCAGGCGTTGGCCCAGGGCGGCACCGCGGTGGGTACCGGAATCAACGCCCATCCTCGCTTCGCTGAGCAGTTCTGCCGTGAACTGGGCGGCCTGACCGGCGTGAACTTCACCACCGCGGGCAACTTCTTCGCGCTGATCGGCTCGCAGGACACCGCTGTGGCCGTCTCTGGGCAGCTCAAGACCACGGCTGTTTCGCTGATGAAGATCGCCAACGACCTGCGCTGGATGAACTCGGGGCCGCTAGCGGGGCTGGCGGAGATCGAACTGGAGGCCCTCCAGCCTGGCTCCTCGATCATGCCGGGCAAGGTCAATCCGGTGATCCCCGAGGCGGCGGCCATGGTCGCGGCGCAGGTGATCGGCAACGACGCGGCCATCGCCATCGCCGGACAGTCCGGCAACTTCGAACTGAACGTGATGCTGCCGCTGATCGCCGACAACCTGCTCTACAGCATGCAACTGCTGAGCAATGTCTGTCACCTGTTGGCCGACCGCGCCATCGCCAGCTTCAAGGTCAACCAGCCCAAGCTCAGGGAGGCGCTGGAGCGCAATCCGATCCTGGTCACGGCGCTGAATCCGCTGATCGGCTATCTCAAGGCCGCCGACATCGCCAAGCAGGCCTACAGCGAGGGCCGGCCGATCATCGAGGTGGCGCTGGAGCACACCGATCTGTCGCGAGCGCAGCTCGAGCAACTGCTCAACCCGGAAAAACTCACCGAAGGCGGCCTCTGAGCCGCTTTCTTTCGGCGTCTGTTCACGAGCCAGGTTCGGCCATGCAGCCAGCGCGCGTTATTGGCACGCGCAGGTCGAGGCGGCAGAGCGTGGAAAGGCTCTCATCAGGAGGTCTGTCATGGAGCACTGGAAAACCACCATCGAAGCCGGTAACCGCTGTTTCTCCGAGGGCGACTGGGTACGGGCTCGCGAGCTCTACCTGCAGGCGCTGGCAGAGGCTCAGGTGATGTTCGGGCGCTGGCCTGATCACAACATGGCGGTGGCGGCCTTTGTGATTTCTCATCACAACCTGGCCGATCTGCACCTGGCGCTGGGGCAACCGGAGGAAGCCGCGGAAAACCTCTGCGCCAGCCACGAGCGCCTGCTCCAGACCCTGGCCGACAGCCAGCGGCCGCAGGCGCTGCGCGAGATCGCCCTGCACCACAGCCGCCGTACCTACGTGGAGCTGTTGCAGTTCATCAGCGAGCACGGTGCTTTCCCGCGCACCGACCGCTTGCTTGGCGCTTCGCAGCGCCATGCCTGGCAACGACCCACCGTCAATCCAGCCGGTCATGGCCGCTACTATCACTGAAGGAGAACGCTCATGCCTCATCGCCTGCCGCCACTGCCTTACGCCTACGATGCCCTGGAACCGCATATCGATGCGCAGACCATGGAAATCCACTACAGCAAGCACCATCAGACCTACATAAACAATCTGAACACGGCACTGGAGGGAACGTCCTATGCAGAAGTACCGGTGGAAGACCTGCTGATCCGCCTGGACGAGATGCCGCCAAGCCTGCACGCGGCATTGATCAACCAGGGCGGGGGACACGCCAACCACACACTGTTCTGGACGGTCATGTCGCCTTCCGGAGGGGGCGAGCCCGCTGGCGAACTGGCAGTGGCGATCGATGCCGAACTGGGTGGTTTTGCGGCGTTCAAGGAGGCCTTTACCAAAGCCGCGCTGAGCCGTTTCGGCAGCGGCTGGGCATGGCTCAGCGTGACGCCGCAGAGGACATTGGTAGTGGAAAGCAGCGCCAACCAGGACAGCCCATTGATGCATGGCAACACACCGATCCTGGGGCTGGACGTCTGGGAGCATGCCTACTACCTGCGCTACCAGAACCGCCGGCCGGAATACATCGGCGCCTTCTACAACGTCATCGACTGGGACGAAGTGGCGCGCCGATACCGACAGGCCCTGAGCTGAACAGGCGGATAGCGAACACGATGCGAACCTTGCTCACTTCCTTGCCCGGCCTCAATGGCCGGGCTTTGCGCTATCTGCTCGGCGGCGTGATTGTGCTGTGTGGCAGTCTGCTGCTGTTCATCCAGGTTGCCGTGCTGATCGACCAGACGGTTCAGCCACAATTGCTACGGGCATTGCAGGGCGGCTTGCTGTGCGCCACCGGTACAGCGGTCGGCGCCTTGCCGGTGCTGTTCATGGGCGAACTGTCCGGGCGCTGGCGCGATAGGCTGCTGGGCTTCGGTGGCGGTGTGATGCTGGCAGCGACGGTGTTCTCCCTGCTGGTACCGGCGCTCGAGGTGGCCGGTGAGCAGGGTTTCACGGCCTGGGGCGCCGGGGCTCTGGCCAGCATTGGCCTGCTGCTGGGCGTCGCCGCCCTGCTGGGGTTGGGCCGCGTGCTGGCGCAACGGCAGAGCGTCGGCGCGGCCGAACTGCAACGGGGCGCTCTGGCGCCTGGCACACTGCTGTTCGTCATCGCCATCATGTTGCACAACGTACCCGAGGGCATGGCGGTTGGCGTGGCAGCGGGAGCGGGCTTGAGTGGCGCCGATGGCCTGGCGATCGGCATCGCCCTGCAGGATGTACCGGAAGGCCTGATCGTCGCCCTGGTGCTGGCCAGTGCCGGGATGGGACGCGGCAAGGCGGTACTGATCGGTGCGGCGTCAGGCCTGGTCGAACCGCTGTTCGCGGTGCTCTGCGCCTGGCTGGTCGGGGTTTCGCACATGCTGTTGCCCTGGGGGCTGGCGCTGGCTGCGGGGGCGATGCTGTTCGCGGTGATCCACGAAATCATTCCCGAAGCACATGGCAGTGGTCATGCCGGCGATGCCAGTCTGGCGCTGGTGCTGGGCTTCTGTCTGATGATGGTGCTGGATACGGCCTTGGCGTAGCGGGAGACGTGCACACCGCCCTCCAAGACTTTCTACTCACCTTCGTCGAAGTAATTCTCGATCAGGCCGACCAGTGCAGCGAGCGCCTCGTGATCCTGCTCGCCTTCGGTCAGCAGGTGCACATTGGTGCCCTTGCCGGCAGCCAGCATCATCACCGCCATGATGCTCTTGCCGTCTACCAGGCTTTCGGCACTGCGGCCGATGCGCACCTGGCAAGGGTAGGTGCTCGCTACACCGACGAACTTGGCTGCAGCACGGGCATGCAGACCAAGTTTGTTGATGATGGTGATTTCACGTGCTGGCATCGCGGCAGGATTCCTTAGCTGAGGTCGCGGTGACGCACCTGGACGTTCTTCAGCGAGTCTTTGAGTGCCTGGCTCAGGCGGTTGGCCAGGTACACCGAGCGGTGGTGACCACCGGTGCAGCCAATGGCGATGGTCACATAGGCGCGGTTGCTGGCGGCGAAGCGTGGCAGCCATTTTTCCAGGTAGGCGAGGATGTCCTGATACATCTCCTCGACCTCCGGTTGCGCGGCCAGGTAGTCGATCACTGGTTGATCCAGCCCGGAGTGGTCGCGCAGTTCCGGCTTCCAGTAGGGATTGGGCAGGCAGCGGGCATCGAACACCAGGTCGGCGTCCACCGGCATGCCACGTTTGAAGCCGAAGGATTCGACGAGAAAGGCGGTGCCGGTCTGCGTCTGGCCCAGCAGGCGTAGCTTGAGCGTGTCGCGCAACTGGTAGAGATTCAGGCGGGTGGTGTCGATCTTCAGATCGGCCCGGTCGGTGATCGGTGCCAGCAGCTGGCTTTCGTAAGCAATGGCCTCGGCCAGCGAGCGGTTGTCGTTGGTCAGCGGGTGACGTCTGCGGGTTTCGGAAAAGCGCTTGAGCAGGGTTTCGTCTTCGGCATCGAGATACAGCACGTCGCAGCGGATGTTGCGCTTGCGCACTTCGTCGAGCAGTTCCGGGAAGCGTTTGAGCTGGCTCAGCAGGTTGCGCGCATCGATGGAGACCGCCACCTGTGGCAGCAGCATGTCGCTATGCGGCAGGAAACGCTCGGCAAGATCCGGCAGCAGGCCGGCCGGCAGGTTGTCGATGCAGTAGAAACCGTTGTCCTCAAGTACATCGAGGGCGGTGCTCTTACCCGAGCCCGAGCGACCGCTGACGATGATCAGGCGCATGTTTATTGACCGTTCTGAATGTCCACGACGACCTGATAGAGATCTTCGCCGCTGTTGGCCTGGCGCAGACGTTCACGTACATCCTGGCGATCGAGCATGCTGGCGATCTGGCGCAGCAGTTCGAGGTGGGCATCGGTGGCCGCCTCCGGCACCAGAAGCACGAACAGCAGATCGACCGGCACGCCGTCGATGGCGTCGAAGTCGACTGCCGTCTCCAGGTGCAGGACCGCACTGATCGGGGCACTGCAGCCAGCCAGGCGGCAGTGGGGAATGGCAATGCCGTTGCCGAAGCCGGTAGAGCCGAGCTTCTCGCGGGCGATGAGGCTTTCGAATATGTCCTGGGCATCCAGGTCGGGTAGATCGCGCGCAACCAGGTTGGCGATCTGTTCGAGCACGCGTTTCTTGCTGCCGCCCGGCACGTTCACCAGGGAACGGCCGGGGGTCAGGATATTTTCAAGTCGGATCATGGATAGGGAATGTTAGCGGGCCGTAGCGCCTTGCAGGCGTTCGAGCTGCTTTTCCTTGTGCTTGATGAGTTGACGGTCGAGTTTATCGGCCAACAGGTCGATGGCAGCGTACATATCCTGGTGTTCGGCGTTGGCGACCACTTCGCCGCCGGCGATGTGCAGGGTGGCTTCGATCTTCTGCTTGAGTTTTTCGACCTCCATGGTCACCTGTACGTTGGTGATCTTGTCGAAGTGGCGTTCCAGTCGGCCCAGTTTCTCGCCGATATAGTCACGCAGGGCGTCGGTCACATCCAGCTGATGTCCACTGATGTTGACTTGCATACCGCTTTCTCCTTGTTGCCTTGTGTAAGAGACGGGTCTGGTTCGACCCGCCGCCGGAACACGTTGGCCTGAAGGCCTGAGGCCTTCAGTCGATCTGGCCTACATCAGTCGCTTGCGCTCACTCGAGGGCGCTATGCCGAGGGACTCGCGATACTTGGCGACCGTCCGACGGGCGACTTGGATGCCTTGTGCCTCCAGTAAACCAGCGATCTTGCTGTCGCTCAACGGCTTTTTCGCGTTTTCTGCTGCAACCAGTTTTTTGATGATCGCGCGGATCGCGGTGGACGAGCATTCGCCGCCTTCGGAGGTGCTGACGTGGCTGGAGAAGAAATATTTCAGCTCGTAAATGCCACGTGGGGTGTGCATGAATTTCTGCGTGGTAACGCGTGAAATCGTCGACTCGTGCATACCCACCGCTTCGGCGATGTCGTGCAGCACCAGAGGCTTCATCGCCTCGTCGCCGTAGTCGAGGAAGCCACGCTGGTGTTCGACGATCTGCGTGGCCACCTTCATCAGCGTTTCGTTGCGGCTCTGCAGGCTCTTGATGAACCAGCGGGCCTCCTGCAACTGGTTGCGCATGAAGGTGTTGTCGGCGCTGGAATCGGCGCGTTTGACGAAGCCGGCATACTGCGGGTTGACGCGCAGGCGCGGCATCGCCTCCTGATTCAGTTCCACCAGCCAGCGTTCGTTGTGCTTGCGCACGATCACGTCGGGCACGACGTATTCCGGCTCACTGGATTCGATCTGCGAACCCGGACGCGGATTGAGGCGCTGGATCAGGTCGATGACCTGGCGCAGTTCGTCTTCCTTGAGCTTGGTGCGGCGCATCAGCTGGGCGTAATCGCGGCTGCCGAGCAGTTCTAGGTAGTCGCCGACCACGCGCTGGGTTTCGTTCAGCCAGGGGGTGTTGGCGGGCAGCTGGCGCAGTTGCAGCAGCAGGCACTCGCGCAGGTCGCGGGCGCCGATACCGGCGGGTTCGAACTGCTGGATGCGGTGCAGCACCACTTCCACTTCATCCAGTTCGACATCCAGCTCGGGGTCGAAGGATTCGGTCACTTCCTCGAGGGTTTCTTCGAGGTAGCCGTCATTGTTGATGCAGTCGATCAGGGTCGCTGCGATCAGGCGATCCTTGTCCGACATGGGCGCCAGGTTCAGTTGCCAGAGCAGGTGGCTGTGCAGGCTCTCGCCGCTGGAGGTGCGAGTGGTGAAATCCCACTCGTCATCATCGTTGCTGGGCAGGCTGCTGGCGCTGGTCTGGTAGATGTCTTCCCAGGCGGTGTCGACTGGCAACTCGTTGGGAATGCGCTCGCCCCACTCGCCTTCTTCCAGGTTATCCACAGTCGGGGTGGTTTCCTGGTAGCTGTCTTCCTTGCTCGGGGCAGGGGCGGCGCTTTCGGCGCCATCAGCCATAGGATCGCTGTTGTCGAAGTCGTCGCCTTCTTCCTGGCGCTCGAGCATGGGATTGGACTCCAGCGCCTCCTGGATTTCCTGTTGCAGGTCCAGGGTAGACAGTTGGAGGAGGCGGATAGCCTGTTGCAGCTGCGGGGTCATCGTCAGCTGCTGGCCCATCTTGAGGACTAGCGATGGTTTCATTGCAGACCTTAATTTACTGGCGAGTTACGCCTTCCACATCAGGGCGCCGAAGCGCCGCCAGGAAGCAAATTATATGCCTGAATTTCTCGTTTTTGCCTAGGGGTTGCAATATTTCTGTAGCGAAATAGCGGGCGACCTACAGGCGGAACTCGTGGCCCAGGTATACCTCTTTCACCGTCTGGTTGGCGAGGATGGTCTCGGCGTCACCTTCGGCGATCAGTTGTCCATCGTTGACGATGTAGGCGGTCTCGCAGATGTCCAGGGTTTCGCGCACGTTGTGATCAGTGATCAGGATGCCGATGCCCTTGGTCTTGAGGTGATGGATGATCTGCTTGATATCTCCGACGGAGATCGGGTCGACCCCGGCAAAGGGTTCGTCGAGCAGGATGAACTTGGGGTTGGTGGCCAGCGCGCGAGCAATCTCCACGCGGCGTCGCTCACCGCCGGACAGGCTCATGCCGAGGCTGTCGGCGATATGGTGGATATGGAATTCCTGCAGCAGGCTTTCCAGTTCCGCCTGGCGCCCGGCGCGGTCCAAGTCCTTGCGCGTTTCGAGGATGGCCATGATGTTGTCGGTCACCGACAGCTTGCGGAAGATCGAGGCTTCCTGCGGCAGGTAGCCGATGCCGGCGCGCGCGCGGCCATGCATGGGCTGATGACTGACGTCGAGGTCGTCGATCAGTACGCGGCCCTGGTCGGCGCGTACCAGGCCGACGATCATGTAGAAGCAGGTGGTCTTGCCGGCGCCGTTGGGGCCGAGCAGACCGACGATCTGACCGCTTTCGATGCTCAGGCTGACGTCACGCACGACCTGACGGCTCTTGTAGCTTTTCGCCAGGTGTTGGGCTTTGAGAATGGCCATTACTGCTGCTGATCCGCGGGTTTGTTCTTCGGTTGGATGACCATGTCGATACGCGGGCGCGGCGTGCTGACGTTGCCGCCTGTTGCGCGGCCGGCGTTGACGATCTGGCGGCGGGTGTCATAGACGATCTTCTCGCCTTCGAAGGTATTGCCTTCCTGAATCACCTTGGCCTGGTCGATCAGTACGATGCGCTCATTGCTGGCGAAGTACTGGATGGTCTTGCCGTAGGCCTTGACGATGTCCTTGTCCACGGCTGGCTTCTGCTCGTAGTACGCCAGGTTGCCCACCGAGGTGAAGACGTCGATATCGCCGCTGGCGGTCTGGGTGATGGTGACGGTGTCGCCCGTGATCTTCAGGGTGCCCTGAGTGATGATCACATCGCCGCGGTAGACGGCTACACCTTGCCGATCATCCAGTTCGGCGCTGTCGGCCTGGATGCGGATCGGTTGATCGCGATCCGATGGCAGTGCCCAGGCAGCCGCGCTTCCCAATGCGGCGCCGAGGCTGAGAATCAGGGGGAGGGTATTAACGAACCTCATGCTGGCCTCTTACGTTGGACTGCAGGAGCATCCTGCCGTCATTCAAGTACGCTTTCATTCCTTGTGCCGTGGTCACCCCGTTGGCCGCGACGATTCTAACGGCTTGCTCGGTCTGCGCATATTCCTTGTCAGGAATAACCGTCATGCGGCTGCTGGTGATAACGGTGGGGCGGTTCTTGGCGTCGGTGCGGGCGATGCGCACGTCGTCGATCAGTTCTACCTCGACGCCGCCAGGCGAGACTTCGGCACGCTGGCTGGTGACCTCCCAGGGCAGTTCGGTGCCGCGATAGAGCTCCAGCTTGGGGGCTTCGATCAGGGTGATGTCGGTGCTTTTGATGTGCTCGAGCTTGTCCGCGGTCATGCGGTAGTGCAGTTTGCCTTCATCCTGGAACTGCACGGTGCGCGCGCCCACTGCATAGAAGTCAACGACGTTGTCGTCGTTGGTCCGCTGGGCTTGGCGTGCGCTGTCCGGGGCAAGGTTCCAGTAACCGAGTGCGGCCACGACGACTGCAATCAGAGCAAAGATCAGGGTGTTGAGGATTTTACGCGGCATGCTGTTCTCTACAGGTAGGCGGCCTGGGCCGCATCCAGTGTGCCCTGGGCACGCATGATCAGTTCGCAGAATTCCCGTGCCGCACCGTCGCCGCCGCGTGCCTGGGTTACGCCATGGGCGTGCTGGCGGACGAAGCTGTCGGCGCTGGCCACGGCCATGCCCAATCCGACACGGCGAATGACTGGAAGGTCCGGCAAGTCGTCGCCAAGATAAGCGACCTGTTCATAGCTTAGGCCGAGTTCGGCGAGCAGGCCGTCGAGTACCACCAGTTTGTCCTCGCGGCCCTGGAACAGGTGCTGGATACCAAGGTTGTTGGCGCGGCGCTCGACCACGGGTGTCTTGCGTCCGCTGATGATGGCGGTGCGCACGCCCGAATTGATCAGCATCTTGATGCCGTGGCCGTCGAGCGTGTTGAACGTCTTGAATTCGCTGCCGTCTTCGAGGAAGTACAGGCGGCCGTCGGTAAGCACGCCGTCGACGTCGAAGATCGCCAGTTTGATGGCGCGGGCGCGTTGCAGCAGGTCGTTCATCACATTACTCCGGCGCGCAGCAGGTCGTGCATGTTCAGTGCACCGACCGGCTTGTCTTGGTCATCGACCACCACCAGAGCGCTGATCTTGTGGTCTTCCATGATCTTCAGGGCCTCGGCTGCGAGCATTTCGGCGCGAGCGGTCTTGCCGTGCGGGGTCATCACCTCGTCGATCAGCGCCTGGCGCACGTCGATGCCCTTGTCCAGGGTGCGGCGCAGATCGCCGTCGGTGAAGATGCCGGCCAGGCGGCCATCGTCTTCCATCACCACGGTCATGCCCAGGCCTTTTTGGGTCATTTCCAGCAGCGCGTCACGCAGGCTGGTGCCGCGCTTGACCTGAGGCAGGCTTTCGCCGCTGTGCATCACATTCTCTACCTTGAGCAGCAGGCGTCGGCCAAGGGCGCCGCCCGGATGGGAGAAGGCGAAGTCTTCGGCGGTGAAGCCGCGCGCTTCCAGCAGGGCGATGGCCAGTGCGTCGCCCAGTACCAGGCTGGCGGTGGTCGAGGAGGTCGGCGCCAGGTTCAGTGGGCAGGCTTCCTGCGAGACGCGTGCATCGAGATTGACCTCGGCGGCCTTGGCCAATGGAGAATCCGGGTTGCCGGTCATGCTGATCAGGCGGATGCCGAGGCGTTTGATCAGCGGCAGCAGGGTGACGATCTCGGCGGTCGAGCCCGAGTTCGAGAGCGCCAGGACGATGTCGTCCTTGGTGATCATGCCCATGTCGCCATGGCTGGCTTCTGCCGGGTGGACGAAGAAAGAGGTGGTGCCAGTGCTGGCCAGGGTCGCAGCAATCTTGTTGCCGATATGCCCGGACTTGCCCATGCCGACCACGACCACACGTCCCTTGCAGCTGAGAATCAGCTCGCAGGCCTTGATGAAATCGGCATCGATGCGGGGCAATAGCTCCTGTACCGCTTCAAGTTCGAGGCGGATGGTACGCTGCGCGGAATCAATCAGGTCGCGGGTCTGGTTCATGCTGGGCAAGGCTGTCGGGCGAAAAAAGACGAGGATTATAACGGGAAAAGCTTGTCGTGCTCACCTTTGCCGTATGCAGGGCAGTGCCGAAGCTGTCGCAAGTCTGAACGCTGCGCCGTGGTGCTATTGGGCGAGATGTTCGGCAAATGCTATAGTTCGCGGCCATTTTGGCCCCTCTGGCTGGCGCGTGTCCTCGCTTCTGGAGGCGGCGTCTGCCAGGAAGGCCTGATTTTCAAGGAGTTCAGATGAGCGCCGAGCACGAGTACGCGATCGAGTTGCAGGGCGTGAGCTTTCAGCGCGGCGCGCGGTCGATTTTCGACAAGGTCGATATCCGCATACCGCGTGGCAAGGTGACCGGTATCATGGGGCCCTCCGGCTGCGGCAAGACCACGCTGCTACGCCTGATTGCCGCTGAGCTGCGTCCTTCGGCCGGTGATGTTCGTGTGGCGGGCGTCAGCCTGCCCAAGCTGTCGCGCGACGAGCTGTTTGACATGCGCAAGCAGATGGGCGTGCTGTTTCAGAGCGGTGCACTGTTCACCGACCTCGATGTGTTCGAGAACGTGGCCTTTCCGCTGCGTGTGCATACCCAACTGCCGGAAGAAATGATCCGCGACATCGTCCTGATGAAGTTGCAGGCCGTTGGCCTGCGCGGAGCTCTGGAGCTGATGCCGGACGAGTTGTCTGGGGGCATGAAGCGTCGTGTCGCGCTGGCCCGAGCCATTGCACTCGATCCGCAGATTCTGCTGTATGACGAGCCTTTCGTTGGTCAGGACCCCATCGCCATGGGGGTTCTGGTGCGCCTGATCCGCCTGCTCAACGATGCGCTGGGGATCACCAGTGTGGTGGTTTCTCACGATCTTGCAGAAACCGCCAGCATCGCCGACTACATCTATGTCGTCGGTGATGCACAGGTGCTGGGGCAGGGCACGCCGGCCGAGTTGATGGAGTCGGATAACCCGCGCATTCGCCAGTTCATGAAGGGCATCCCGGATGGTCCGGTGCCGTTTCATTTTCCAGCGCCGGACTACCGCGAAGATCTGTTGGGGAGAGGTTGATGCGCAGAATTTCACCGCTCGAACGGCTGCGCCTGTTCGGTCGTGCGGGTATCGATGTGGTCGCGACCCTGGGGCGCTCTGTCCTGTTTCTGGTCAGCGCTCTGTTCGGGCGCAGCCGCGCCGGCAAGCCTTTGCAACTGTTGATCAAGCAACTGTTCGCGGTTGGCGTGATGTCGCTGGCGATCATCATCGTGTCCGGCATTTTCATCGGCATGGTGCTGGCCCTGCAGGGCTACAACATTCTGGTCAGCTATGGCTCCGAGCAGGCTGTGGGGCAGATGGTCGCCCTGACCCTGCTGCGTGAACTGGGCCCGGTAGTCACCGCGCTGCTGTTCGCCGGTCGCGCCGGTTCCGCGTTGACCGCCGAAATCGGCAACATGAAGTCCACCGAGCAGCTTTCCAGTCTGGAGATGATCGGCGTCGACCCGCTGAAGTACATCGTCGCGCCGCGGCTGTGGGCCGGCTTCATCTCCATGCCGCTGCTGGCGATGATCTTCTGCGTGGTCGGCATCTGGGGGGCGGCGATGGTCGCCGTGGATTGGCTGGGGGTCTACGAAGGCTCGTTCTGGTCGAACATGCAGAACAGTGTTTCCTTTTATGACGACGTACTCAATGGCGTGATCAAGAGCATCGTCTTCGCCTTCGTGGTGACTTGGATCGCCGTGTTCCAGGGCTACGACTGCGAGCCCACTTCCGAAGGCATCAGCCGTGCGACCACGCGCACCGTGGTGTACGCCTCGCTGGCCGTACTTGGCCTGGATTTCATTCTGACCGCTTTGATGTTTGGAGATTTCTGATGCAAAACCGCACGCTGGAGATTGGTGTCGGCCTGTTCCTCATGGCCGGTGTGCTGGCCCTGCTGCTGCTGGCCCTGCGCGTCAGCGGCCTGAGCGTCGGTAGCGCTGGCGATACCTACAAGGTCTACGCCTACTTCGACAACATCGCCGGGCTGACCGTGCGCGCCAAGGTCACCATGGCCGGCGTGAGCATCGGCAAGGTCACTGCGATCGATCTGGACCGTGACAGTTACATGGGCCGGGTGACCCTGGAGCTCGATGGCGGCGTCAATAACCTGCCTGAGGATTCCACCGCGTCGATCCTGACCGCGGGGCTGCTCGGTGAGAAATACATCGGCATCAGCGTTGGTGGTGACGAGGAGGTGCTCAAGGACGGCAGCACCATCCACGACACGCAGTCCTCGCTGGTGCTGGAAGACCTGATTGGCAAATTCCTGCTCAATTCGGTCAATAAAGATGAAGCCAATTGATGAGGGCTCCTGACATGTTCAAAACCGTGCGTAATTCCCTGCTGGCGTTGCTGGCTGCCATGCCGCTGCTGGCCGTCGCTGCACCAAGCGCCCATGACGTGGTGCAGCAGACCACCGAAACCCTGCTGGCTGATCTGAAGGCCAACAAGGAGCAGTACCGCAACAATCCCAATGCCTTCTACGACTCGCTCAACGAGATTCTCGGCCCAGTTGTGGATGTCGATGGCATCGCCCGTGGCGTGATGACCGTGCGCTATTCGCGTCAGGCTTCGCCTGAGCAGATGAGTCGCTTTCAGGAGAACTTCAAGCGTAGCCTGATGCAGTTCTATGGCAATGCCCTGCTCGAGTACAACAATCAGGACATTCGCGTGCTGCCAGCCAGCGGCAGGGCCGAGGGCGAGCGCACCTCGGTCGGCATGGAAATTCGCGATGGCAAGGGCGTGGTCTACCCGCTGTCCTACACCATGGTGTCGATCGATGGTGGCTGGAAGTTGCGTAACGTGGTGATCAACGGCATCAACGTCGGCAAGCTGTTCCGTGATCAGTTCGCCCAGTCCATGCAGAACAACCGCAATGACCTCGACAAGGTCATCGACACCTGGGCTGACACAGTCGCCAGGGCGCGTCAGGCTCGAGGCGAATCGTGAGTCAGGCGAGCATCAGCGAGCGCGCTGCTGGGCAATTGCAGCTCAGCGGTGTGCTCGATTACAGCACCGGGCCGCTGCTGCGTGAGCAGGGCGCGCGCCTGATCGCCGCCAGCAGCGCGACGCGTCTGGCGCTCGACTGCAGCGCAGTGGAAAAGTCCAGCAGCGTCGGCCTGGCGCTGCTGCTGGCGTTCATGCGCGATGCGCGCAAGGCCGGGCGTGAGCTGACGATTAGCGCGCTGCCCGACGACATGCGCGAGATCGCCCAGGTCAGCGGCTTGCTGGAGTTGCTGCCGCTGCAAGCGTGAACCGTTTCCCGTCGTTCCGTCAGTGCCGGTGCTGGCGGGGTTCGCAGGCGGGAGGCTTTTTTGTATGATGGCCGACCCGCGGGCTCAGGTGCCCGAATGCGTCAGTCGAGGTCGAGCATGCAGGCTGCAGAAGTAAAAAGCCTCCTAGAGGAAAAACTCCCGAATACCCAGGTGGAAGTCGAAGGCGAAGGCTGCAACTTCCAGCTCAACCTGATCAGCGACGAACTGGCCGCCCTCAGCCCGGTCAAGCGTCAGCAGCAGATCTATGCCCACCTCAATGCCTGGATCGCTGATGGCAGCATCCACGCCGTGACCATGAAATTCTTCAGCCAGGCCGATTGGGCTGCGCGTTCCTGAGCCTGCGGGCGACGAGATTCCTATGGATAAACTGATCATTACCGGCGGCGCTCGCCTCGATGGCGAAATCCGCATTTCCGGTGCGAAGAACTCTGCTTTGCCGATTCTGGCAGCCACCCTGTTGGGCGACGCCCCCGTCACCATCTGCAACCTGCCGCACCTGCATGACATCACCACCATGATCGAACTGTTCGGTCGCATGGGCATCGAGCCGGTGATCGACGAGAAGCTGGCGGTGGAAGTTGACGCCCGCGCCATTAAGACCCTGGTCGCGCCTTACGAACTGGTAAAAACCATGCGCGCCTCGATTCTGGTGCTCGGCCCCATGGTCGCGCGTTTCGGTGAGGCCGAAGTGGCGCTGCCGGGCGGCTGCGCCATCGGTTCGCGTCCGGTCGATCTGCACATACGTGGCCTGGAGGCCATGGGCGCGATCATCGATGTCGAAGGCGGCTACATCAAGGCCAAGGCGCCGGAAGGTGGCCTGCGTGGTGCGCACTTCTTCTTCGATGTGGTCAGCGTGACCGGCACCGAGAACATCATGATGGCCGCGACCCTGGCCAAGGGCCGCAGCGTGCTGGAAAACGCCGCGCGTGAGCCTGAGGTGGTCGATCTGGCCAATTGCCTGATCGCCATGGGCGCGAAGATCCAGGGTGCCGGTACCGACACCATCATCATCGACGGCGTCGAGCGTCTGCATGGCGCGCGTTTCAACGTCATGCCCGACCGTATCGAGACCGGTACCTACCTGGTGGCCGCTGCCGTTACCGGTGGTCGAGTCAAGGTCAAGGACGCCGATCCTTCGACTTTGGAGGCCGTGCTGGCCAAGCTGCAGGAAGCAGGCGCCGAAATCACCACCGGTCCGGACTGGATCGAGCTGGACATGAAGGGCAAGCGCCCCAAGGCCGTCAACCTGCGTACCGCTCCATACCCGGCGTTCCCCACCGATATGCAGGCGCAGTTCATCGCCCTGAATGCGGTAGCCGAAGGCACCGGCACCATCATCGAAACCGTGTTCGAAAACCGCTTCATGCACGTCTACGAGATGCTGCGCATGGGCGCCAGCATCCTGGTCGAAGGCAATACGGCCGTGGTTACCGGTGTCGACAAGCTCAAGGGCGCGCCGGTGATGGCCACCGACCTGCGTGCATCGGCGAGCCTGGTGCTGGCCGCGCTGGTGGCCGAGGGCGATACGCTGATCGACCGCATCTACCACATCGACCGTGGTTACGAGTGCATCGAAGAGAAGCTGCAACTGCTCGGCGCCAAGATCCGCCGCGTACCGGGCTAAGCCGCCGTTGTCGTAGGGCCGCTCCCTGTCGGAGCGGCCGCTTCCGTTCAAGGAAACCGTTTCATGCTGACCATCGCCCTGTCCAAAGGCCGCATTCTTGATGACACCCTGCCGTTGCTGGCCGCGGCGGGCATCGAGCCGACCGAGAACCCGGACAAGAGCCGCAAGCTGATCATCCCGACCACTCAGGATGACGTGCGCCTGCTGATCGTGCGTGCTACCGACGTGCCGACCTATGTCGAGCATGGCGCGGCCGACCTGGGTGTCGCCGGCAAGGACGTACTGATGGAATACGGCGGCCAGGGCATCTACGAGCCGCTGGATCTGCAGATCGCCAAGTGCAAGCTGATGACGGCTGGCAAGGTCGGCGCGCCGGAGCCGAAAGGGCGCCTGCGCGTGGCCACCAAGTTCGTCAACGTCGCCAAGCGCTACTACGCCGAGCAGGGCCGTCAGGTCGACATCATCAAGCTGTACGGCTCGATGGAACTGGCGCCGCTGGTGGGCCTGGCGGACAAGATCATCGATGTGGTCGACACCGGCAACACCCTGCGTGCCAACGGCCTGGAACCGCAGGAGCTGATCGCCACCATCAGCTCGCGCCTGATCGTCAACAAGGCCTCGATGAAGATGCAGCACGCGCGCATCCAGTCCTTGATCGATACCCTGCGTGGCGCCATTGAGGCGCGACACCAAGGCTGATTCCTCACCGCGACGTCTGGTCGCGGCAGCCTATCCGTGTCATAGCCATTTTTCTTGGGTGCCCGCACGGTGGGCTTGCTACATTAGGGCACCTCTAAAAACGCCATTTAATGAGGTTTCGCTATGACCGCACCCGTTGCCATCCGCCGACTCAACGCTGCCGACACGGACTTCGCGCGTCATCTGGATCATCTGCTGTCCTGGGAAAGCGTCTCCGACGATGGCGTCAACCAGCGCGTGCTGGAAATCATCCAGGCCGTGCGCGAGCGTGGTGATGCCGCCCTGGTCGAGTACACCCAGCGTTTCGATGGCCTGGAAGTCGCCTCCATGGCCGACCTGATCCTGCCGCGCGAGCGTCTGGAACTGGCCCTGACCCGTATCAGCGCCGAGCAGCGTCAGGCTCTCGAAGTGGCCGCCGAGCGCGTGCGCAGCTACCACGAGAAGCAGAAGCAGGATTCCTGGCGCTACACCGAAGCAGACGGCACCGTGCTGGGGCAGAAGGTCACTCCGCTGGACCGTGCTGGACTCTACGTGCCGGGCGGCAAGGCCTCCTATCCGTCCTCGGTATTGATGAACGCGATTCCTGCCAAGGTCGCCGGCGTACCCGAGGTAGTGATGGTGGTGCCGACCCCGCGCGGTGAGATCAACGAACTGGTGCTGGCCGCTGCCGCCATCGCTGGTGTCGACCGCGTGTTCACCATCGGCGGCGCCCAGGCCGTCGCTGCGCTGGCCTATGGCACCGAGAGCGTGCCGCCGGTGGACAAGATCGTCGGCCCCGGCAACATCTACGTGGCCACCGCCAAGCGCCATGTGTTCGGCAAGGTGGGTATCGACATGATCGCCGGCCCCTCGGAGATCCTCGTGGTCTGTGATGGTCAGACCGATCCGGACTGGATCGCCATGGACCTGTTCTCCCAGGCCGAGCACGACGAAGACGCCCAGTCGATCCTGGTCAGCCCGGATGCTGACTTCCTCGATCGCGTCGCCGAGAGCATCGCCAAGTTGCTACCGACCATGGAGCGTGCCGAGATCATCCGCACCTCGCTGGAAGGCCGTGGCGCCTTGATCCAGGTAGCGGACATGGCGCAGGCCATCATCGTTGCCAACCGCATCGCGCCGGAGCACCTGGAGCTGTCGGTGGCCGACCCGGAGGCCTGGTTGCCCGAGATTCGCCACGCCGGCGCGATCTTCATGGGCCGTTACACCGCAGAAGCCTTGGGCGATTACGTGGCCGGCCCGAATCACGTGTTGCCGACCTCCGGTACCGCGCGTTTTTCTTCGCCGCTGGGGGTGTACGACTTCCAGAAGCGCTCGTCGATCATCTTCTGCTCGCCGGATGGCGCGTCGGAGCTGGGCAAGAGCGCCTCGGTGCTGGCCCGTGGCGAGTCGCTGACCGCGCATGCGCGCAGCGCCGAGTACCGCATCAAGCCATAGGCCAGTCCGAACCTGTAGGAGCCAGTTCGCTGGCGAGCCGCGCCTGAAAGCATCGCCGGCAAGCCGGCTCCTACATCAAGCAGATCGAACCATTTCGAGGAGAGAAGGGCAGATGAGCAAATTCTGGAGCCCCTTCGTCAAGGACCTGGTGCCTTACGTACCGGGCGAGCAGCCCAAGCTGAGCAAGCTGGTCAAGCTCAATACCAACGAGAACCCCTACGGCCCCTCGCCCAAGGCCATCGCCGCCATGCAGGCCGAGGTCAACGATGACCTGCGCCTGTACCCCGACCCCAATGGTGACCGGCTGAAGCAGGCGGTGGCCGACTACTACGGTGTACAGACCAGCCAGGTGTTCGTCGGCAATGGCTCCGACGAGGTGTTGGCACATGCGTTCCATGGCCTGTTCCAGCACGACGCGCCGCTGCTGTTCCCGGACATCAGCTACAGCTTCTATCCGGTTTATTGCGGCCTGTACGGTATAGAGCAGCAGCAGGTGCCGCTGGACGAGCAGTTTCAGATCCGCGTGGAGGATTATGCTCGGCCCAATGGCGGCATCATCTTCCCCAACCCCAATGCGCCGACCGGCTGTCTGCTGCCGCTCGAGGCCATCGAGCGCCTGCTGCAAGGCAGCCCGGATTCGGTAGTGCTGGTAGACGAGGCCTATATCGACTTCGGCGGTCAGACCGCCATCGCCTTGGTCGACAAATACCCCAACCTGCTGGTCACCCAGACCCTGTCCAAGTCGCGCTCCCTGGCGGGCTTACGCGTAGGCATCGCGGTTGGTCATCCAGACCTGATCGAGGCGCTGGAGCGGATCAAGAACAGCTTCAACTCCTATCCGCTCGATCGCATGGCCATCGCGGGTGCTGCGGCGGCGTTCGAGGATCGCGCTTATTTCGAGAAAACCTGCCAGCAGGTGATCGAGAGCCGTGAGGTAGTTGTCGCCGGTCTACAGGGGCTGGGCTTCGAGGTGCTGCCTTCGGCGGCGAACTTCGTCTTCGCCCGTCATCCGGACAAGGATGCTGCGACTCTGGCAGCCGGGCTGCGCGAGCAGGGGGTGATCGTGCGTCACTTCAAGCAACAGCGCATCGCCCAGTTCCTGCGTATCACCATCGGCACCCCGGAGCAGAACCAGGCCCTGCTGGACGCCCTGCAAGGCCTTTGATCCAGGCGGCTCTGAAGAGAGCCGGTGGCGCGTCAGCGTCACCGGCTTTTTTCATGGCACAGAGGGGGATTACTCGTGGTGCGGCTGGCCAAGGAAGGTCAGCGAGGTGAACAGGCCGCGGCTCTCGATATTCGGGTCGTTCTCCACCGGTACATAGACCGAGGCGCTGATGATGTTCAGTGCCTCGTTGCGCACCGTTACCTGGGCGCGGCCCTCGGCATCGGTTACCGCGCTGACCTGATGCGGTGCGCCGCGATAGTCGCCGACCAGCTCGACGCCTGCCATCGGCTTGCCGTCCACCAGCACGCGCACCGGCAGCGGCTTGCCGGGGCCGACCTTGAGCGGATCGACTTGCGGAACGATGACCAGTTTCAGCGGCTCGAGGTCGGGCAGCTTGGCGCCCTCGCTGTAGATCGCCAGGCTGTACTTGTAGGTGTGCAGCGACTGGGTCGAGTTCGTCACCTGGCTGCGGCCCTGGTTGATCCATTGGCCTTCCGGGGTCTTCGACCAGGCGCCATTGTCCAGGGCCACGCCGAGCACCGCGGGTTTCTTCAAGGGGTGCAGGCGGGCATGGTCAGACAGGCGTTCGACCGTCACCGGAATCATTCGACCTGCCGCGTCATAGGCCCAGGCGCCACTGATCTTCTCCGCCTTGAAGGCATCGTCCTCGGCGCCGTGGCCGTAGACGACTTCGATATTGCCGCGGCGCTCTTCGGTCCAGAGGCCGTGGGCGAGAGCGCTGCTGCTGGCGAACAGGCCGGCGAGAAGCAGGTAGGCAGGAATACGCATGTGAATCTCCGATTCAAAGGTTGAGGGTCAGGCTGACGCTGAGATTGCGAGGGTCGCCGGGCATTACCCAGACGTTGTTGAACGAGCGCTCGTAGTACTTGCGGTTGAACAGGTTGTTGAGGTTCAGGCCCAGGTTCAGGTCCTTGGTGGCTTGCCAGCGCGCCAGCAGATCGACCGTGGTATAGGCCGGCAGCTCGAAATCGCTGCCGGTCTGCCCGGAGCGATCGCCGACGTAGTTGACTGCGGCGCCGAGTTCCGAGCCCTGCAGCGAGCCACCCTGGAACTGGTAGACGCTCATCAAACTGGCGCTGTTGCGGGCGATGCCGAGTAGATCGCTGCCCTCGGGGATGCTGTTGTCCTTGGTCACCTCAGCGTCGATGTAGGCGTAGGCGCCAATCACCCGTAGGGCATCGGTTAGCTGGCCGCTCACCTGCAGGTCCAGGCCCTGGCTGCGGGCCTTGCCGGCGGCGATGCTGTCGCCCGGATTGTTAGGGTCGGCGGTCAGCACGTTTTCCTTATCGATATGGAACAGCGCCACGGTGGCGCCGAGGCGGCTGTCGAGCAGGTCGAGCTTGAGGCCTGTTTCGTAGCCGAGGCCTTTCTCCGGTTTGAACACCTGCCCCTGGGCGCCGATGGTATTGGGCTTGAACGACATCGAGGCATTGGCGAACACGCCGACCTCTGGCGTCAGCTGATAGAGCACGCCCGCTCGCGGGGTGGCGACATCCTTGCTCTGCTCGTTGCTGACGCGGGTACTGCGGTTCAGTGCAGTCTGCTCGAAACGCTCCAGGCGCACACCGAGCAGGCCGCTCCAGCGCTCGTTGAAGCTGATCTGATCCTGCAGGTTGAGGGCGTAGCTTTCGGTGTGCTCGTGGAAGTCGTTGGGATTGACGATGGGGGGCTTGGGCTGACCATAGATCGGGTTATAGATGTCCTGGCCATAGCCCAGCCCGGTGACGCTTTGCGGATACTTCTGGCTGTTGCGGTAGTTCTCGTACTCCAGGCCCAGCAGCGTCTGGTGCTGCCAGCCGGCCAGCTCGAACTGCCCATGCAGCTCGGCCTGGGTGATGCTGTCATTCCATTCGAAGCTGCGCTCGCGATAGAAGCGCGTGACCTGGTCGCCAATCAGGCGCGACGGTTCGGAGCTGTTGCCGTCCAGCGTGCCCTGGCTGTAATGGCTGGCCAGGCGCAGCTTCCAGGCATCGTTCAGATAATGCTCGAGGCTGACCTGCAGCAACTGGTTGTCGTTGCGGATCTTGCCGTCGTTGGGCTCGCCGAGAAAGGTCGAGCGCTTGACTGCGCCCATCTTGCCGTCGACGGCGGGAATGCCACGGTCGAACACCGAGTCGGTGCGGGAAAATTCGCTGTCGATCATCAGCAGGGTGTCTGGCGACAGCTGCCAGCTGAAGGTCGGGTTGACGATCTGCCGCTGGTTGCCGACGTGATCGCGAAAACTGCCGTTGTCTTCCACTGCCAGGTTGACCCGCGAAAGCAGGGTGCCGTCCTCGTTCAGCGGCGTGTTGACGTCGAGGCTGCTGCGGTAGCGATCCCAGCGTCCGGCGCTGGCCTTGAACTGGGTGAATGGCTCCAGTTGTGGGCGCTTGGTGACGATATTGACCAGCCCGCCGGGGTCGCCACGGCCGTAGAGGGCCGCCGCCGGCCCTTTGAGCACCTCCAGGCGCTCGATGGCCGATGCGTCCGGCGAGCTGTAGCTGCCGCGGTTGATGGCAAAACCATTGCGGTACAGCTCGCCGGTGGTGAACCCGCGCACGCTGTAGTTGAGGAAGGTCAGGCCGCCGAAGTTGTTCTGCCGCGAGACGCCGCCCGCGAAATCCAGGGCGCGGTCGATACGGCTACTGCCGAGATCGTCCAGCACCTGGGCGGGGACCACGCTGATGGCCTGGGGAATTTCGCTGATCGGCGTGTCGGTGCGGGTGGCGCTGGATGAGCGTTTGGCACGGTAGCCCTGCACCGGACCATCGGCTTGTTCGCTGGGGGCGCTGATGATGCTGTCAGCCAGTTGGGCCGGAGATTCGGCGGCAAGAGCGCAGGGTGTTAACAGGCTGCCGGCAAGCAAGGCGGTAGTGACGCGCAAGGGGGAAGTCTCCGGATGATTGTGGTTAATGTAATAACATTACAATAACCTCAATCGAGAAAAGTTCCCACTTGAAATTGCTCGCCGATCAGTTGCCGTTAACGGGAGGGCGAATACCTATCTCGGCGGTCAGCTGCAGCGGTTTGCCGTTGCGCAACACGTCGATGCGGATCTTGTCGCCTGGCTTGGTACGCGCAACCTGATTCATCGAACGGCGACCGTCGCTGGCCGGCTCACCATCGATACTGAGAATCAGGTCGCCAGGCTGCAGGCCGGCTTTCTGCGCCGGGCCGTCGCGATAGACACCGGCGACAACGATGCCGGGGCGGCCATCGAGGCCGAAGGACTCGGCCAGCTCTGGCGTCAGTGGTTGCACCTCGACACCGAGGTAGCCGCGAATCACCTGGCCGTGCTCGATGATCGCCTGCATCACTTCCATGGCCAGTTTCACCGGGATGGCGAAGCCGATGCCCTGCGAGCCGCCGGACTTGGAAAAGATCGCCGTGTTGATGCCCACCAGGTTGCCGTGCGCATCGACCAGCGCGCCGCCGGAGTTGCCCGGGTTGATCGCCGCATCGGTCTGGATGAAGTCTTCGTAGGTGTTGAGGCCCAGCTGGTTGCGCCCGGTGGCGCTGATGATACCCATGGTCACGGTCTGGCCGACGCCGAAAGGGTTGCCGATGGCCAGGGTCACATCGCCGATGCGAATGCTGTCGGAGCGCCCCAGGGTGATCGCCGGGAGATTGGGCAGGTCGATCTTCAATACGGCCAGGTCGGTTTCCGGGTCGCTGCCGATCACCCGTGCCAGGGTTTCGCGGCCGTCCTTGAGGGCGACGACGATCTGGTCGGCGCCGCTGACCACGTGATTGTTGGTCAGCAGATAGCCTTCACGGCTCAACAGTACTGCCGAGCCGAGGCTCGACTCCATGCGCTGCTGGCGTGGCAGGTTGTCGCCGAAGAAACGGCGGAAGGTCGGATCTTCGAACAGCGGATGAGCCGGTTTGCTCACCAGTTTGGTGGTGTACAGGTTGGCCACTGCTGGCGATGCGGTATCGACTGCCTCGGAGTAGGACACCGGGCCTTCCTGCAGGCGGCTGTAGAGCGGTGCCTGTACCAGCTGCACTTCCTGGCGGGGCAAGCCGACCCACTCCGGGTAGCGCTGGATCAGCAGCAGTGCGAACAACACACCGACCAGCAGGGGCCAACCGAGAAAACGCAGTGCCTGGGGCATCGAGACAATCCTGAGGGTTGCGGGGGCCAAATCCGGCCCTTAAGGTGGCGCATTATAGTGAGGCGCTCGCCAATTAGGCAGCGGCCCGCAACAGCTTGTGAGGAATCTTCATGGCCATTGCCCTGTCCACGCTAGTGGAAGAAGCTGACGCTTTTCTTAACGCGTCGCGTATCAATGATTACTGCCCCAATGGCCTGCAGGTCGAGGGTCGTCCGCAGGTCAGCCGCATCGTCAGCGGCGTCACCGCGAGTCAGGCGCTGATCGAAGCGGCCATCGACGCCGAGGCTGATGTGCTGCTGGTGCATCATGGCTATTTTTGGAAGGGCGAGAACCCCTGTGTCACCGGCATGAAACAGCGTCGCCTGAAAGCGCTGCTGACCAACGACATCAGCCTGCTGGCCTATCACCTGCCACTGGATGTGCACCCCGAGGTGGGCAACAACGTGCAGCTCGCACGGCAGTTAGGCATCGTCGTCGAGGGCCCGCTGGAGCCGGAGAATCCGCGCACCGTTGGTCTCGTTGGCTCGCTGCAAGAGCCAATGAGCGCGGCCGACTTCGCCCGGCACGTGCAGCAGACGTTGGGGCGTGAGCCGCTGCTGGTCGAGGGCGACGGGCTGATCCGGCGCGTCGGCTGGTGCACGGGTGGCGGGCAGGGCTATATCGACCAGGCGATTGCTGCCGGTGTCGACCTTTACCTGACCGGCGAAGCCACCGAGCAGACTTTCCACAGCGCACGTGAGAATGGCGTGAGCTTCATCGCTGCCGGCCATCATGCCACCGAGCGCTACGGCGTGCAGGCGCTGGGGGATTATCTGGCGCGGCGTTTCGCCCTCGAACACCTGTTCATCGACTGCCCCAACCCGGTCTGAATCGCCCGTACGGACAGGCATAAAGCTAGAACGTTTCGATCTAACTGGCGCCCTGAGTATAAGCAGGTGCTGTGGTAGAGTGCGCGCTCGTCCACGGCCCGCCGGCCCGATAACAGCAATCCGTGAGTAGCCATGCTCGACAAATTGACCCATCTGAAGCAGCTGGAGGCGGAAAGCATCCACATCATTCGTGAAGTGGCCGCCGAATTCGACAACCCGGTGATGCTCTATTCCATCGGCAAGGATTCAGCCGTGATGCTGCACCTGGCCCGCAAGGCATTCTTCCCTGGCAAGTTGCCGTTCCCGGTGCTGCACGTCGATACCCGCTGGAAGTTCCAGGAGATGTATCGCTTTCGCGAGAAGATGGTCAGTGAATATGGCCTGGAACTGCTGACCCACATCAACCCCGATGGTGTGGCGCAGGACATGAACCCCTTCACCTACGGTAGTGCCAAGCACACCGACGTGATGAAGACCGAAGGCCTCAAGCAGGCACTGGACAAGTACGGCTTCGACGCCGCCTTCGGTGGCGCGCGCCGCGACGAAGAGAAGTCGCGCGCCAAGGAGCGCGTGTATTCCTTCCGCGACAGCAAGCACCGCTGGGACCCGAAGAACCAGCGCCCGGAGCTGTGGAACGTGTACAACGGCAAGGTCAAGAAGGGCGAGTCGATCCGCGTCTTCCCGCTGTCGAACTGGACCGAGCTGGACATCTGGCAATACATCTACCTGGAGCAGATCCCAATCGTGCCGCTGTACTTCGCTGCCGAGCGCGAAGTGATCGAGAAGAATGGCACGCTGATCATGATCGACGACGAGCGCATCCTCGAGCACCTGTCCGATGAAGAGAAGGCGCGCATCACCAAGAAGATGGTGCGTTTCCGTACCCTCGGCTGCTACCCGCTGACCGGCGCGGTGGAGTCCACGGCGCTGACCCTGCCTGAAATCATCCAGGAGATGCTCCTGACCCGTACTTCCGAGCGCCAAGGCCGCGTGATCGATCACGATGCCGCCGGGTCGATGGAAGAAAAGAAACGTCAGGGCTATTTCTGAGGATCGCGCACCATGAGTCACCAATCCGATTTGATCGGCCAGGACATTCTCGCTTACCTGGCCCAGCACGAGCGCAAGGAACTGCTGCGCTTTCTTACCTGCGGCAACGTCGACGACGGCAAGAGCACGCTGATCGGCCGTCTGCTGCACGATTCCAAGATGATCTACGAGGATCACCTGGAAGCCATCACCAAGGACTCGAAGAAAGTCGGCACCACTGGCGATGACATCGACCTGGCACTGCTGGTCGACGGCCTGCAGGCCGAGCGCGAGCAGGGCATCACCATCGATGTGGCCTACCGCTATTTCTCCACCGCCAAGCGCAAGTTCATCATCGCCGACACCCCCGGCCATGAGCAGTACACGCGCAACATGGCCACCGGCGCTTCGACCTGCGACTTGGCGATCATCCTGATCGATGCCCGCTACGGCGTGCAGACCCAGACCAAGCGCCACAGCTTCATCGCCTCCCTGTTGGGCATCAAGCACATCGTCGTCGCCGTCAACAAGATGGATCTGAAGGACTTCGATCAGGGCGTGTTCGAGCAGATCAAGGCCGACTACCTGGCCTTCGCCGAGAAGATCAACCTGCGTCCGACCACCCTCGAGTTCGTGCCGATGTCGGCGCTCAAGGGCGACAACGTGGTCAACAGGTCCGAGCGCTCGCCCTGGTACACCGGGCAGTCGCTGATGGAGATTCTCGAGACTGTCGAAGTCGCTGGCGACCGCAACTTCGACGACCTGCGCTTCCCGGTGCAATACGTCAACCGTCCGAACCTGAACTTCCGCGGTTTCGCCGGCACCCTGGCCAGCGGCGTCGTGCGCAAGGGTGACGAGGTCATGGCGCTGCCTTCGGGCAAGACCAGCAAGGTCAAGTCCATCGTCACCTTCGAGGGCGAGCTGGAGCACGCCGGCCCGGGCCAGGCGATCACCCTGACCCTGGAAGACGAGATCGACGTGTCGCGCGGCGACATGCTGGTGCATGCCGACAACCGTCCGCAGGTCACCGACAGCTTCGAGGCCATGCTGGTATGGATGGGCGAAGAGCCGATGCTGCCGGGCAAGAAGTACGACATCAAACGTGCCACCAGCTACGTGCCGGGCTCGATCCCGAGCATCGTGCATCGTGTCGACGTGAATACCCTGGAGCAGGGTGCGGCCAGCGAGTTGAGGCTCAACGAAATCGGCCGGGTCAAGGTGGCGCTGGATGCACCGATCGCCCTGGATGGTTACGAGTACAACCGCACCACCGGCGCCTTCATCATCATTGATCGCCTGACCAACGGCACCGTCGGTGCCGGCATGATCATCGCCGACCCGGTCGCCCATGGCGGCGGTCAGCATGGCCGCCTGGCCCATGTGTCGACCGAGGAGCGTGCTTCGCGCTTCGGTCAGCAGCCGGCCACCGTGCTGTTCAGTGGACTGTCTGGCGCGGGCAAGAGCACCCTGGCCTACGCCGTGGAGCGCAAGCTGTTCGACATGGGCCGTGCCGTGTACGTGCTTGATGGCCAGAACCTGCGCCATGACCTGAACAAGGGCCTGCCGCAGGATCGCGCCGGCCGCGCCGAGAACTGGCGCCGTGCCGCCCATGTGGCGCGTCAGTTCAACGAGGCCGGCATGATCGCCCTGGCTGCCTTTGTCGCTCCGGATGCCGAAGGTCGCGAGCAGGCCAAGGCGCTGATCGGTGCCGAACGCCTGGTTACCGTCTATGTTCAGGCCTCGCCGCAGATCTGCCGCGAGCGTGACCCGCAGGGGCTGTACGCCGCCGGCGGTGACAATATCCCGGGCGAAGGCTTCCCCTACGACCTGCCGCTGGATGCCGATCTGGTGATCGACACCCAGGCGCAGTCGGTCGAGGAGGGCGTCAAGGCGGTGCTGGATCTGCTGCGCAGCCGCGGCGCGATCTAATACTGGCGATGCAGCATGATGAGCCCCGCTTATTAGCGGGGCTTTTTCATTCCCGGCCACGCAAGGCGCTGACCGCTCGCTCCTGCAATGTTTGCCCAATAAAAAGCCCCGCAATCGCGGGGCTCGGTATTTCTGGCTGGCGGGTTACTTCTTCAGCCCGTAGCTCTCGTCGAGCATGCCGGGGCCGTCGCTTTTCGGCGCGTAGTCCTTGGGCATCTCGTGGTTCTTCGGCGGAGTCAGGCGCTCGCGCTTTTCGCCGGCTTCTGTGCTGTTCAGGGTGGCTAGCAGGCGCTGACGGGTCAGCTCATCCAGGGCCAGGCGGTTGGCACCGTCGGACAGGTGCTCCTGCACGTCCTGGTAGCTCTGGGTGAGTTTCTTCACCAGGCTGGCGGTGGTGTTGAAGTGGGTCACCACTTCGTTCTGGTAGGCCTCGAAGCGTGCCTGCATTTCATCCATCTGCCGCTGCGTACGGCCCGGTGCAGCATTGGGGGCCAGGCGGGCGAGCAGAAAGCCCACGGCGATGCCGACCACCAGGGTCAGGGCGGGTATCAACCAGGCTGTAACGGTCTGTTCCACGAGTCCTTCCTCTCAAAACGGCTTTGCTTTACGTTAGCGGCTCGAACCTGCGCTGTATACGTTTACCTCGCAGGCAGTTTGCTAGACGAGTCGACCCGTTGCGGGGTCACGGAGTTCAGTGTTGCTCAGTCGCGAAACCCCTCTTTTCATTCAAGGCCCGGTGGGTCAACTCGAAGCCCTTCTGCTGGAAGTAGCGGACGCCCGAGGCGTGGCGCTGGTCTGTCATCCCAACCCGGTACAGGGTGGCACCATGCTCAACAAGGTGGTGAGCACCTTGCAGCGCACCGCGCGTGACTGTGGATATCACACATTGCGTTTCAATTATCGCGGTGTCGGCGCCAGTGCCGGCAGCCACGATATGGGTACCGGCGAGGTGGACGACGCCGAAGCGGTGGCCGCTTGGCTTAAGGAGGAGTACCCGAATCTGCCCATCACCTTGCTGGGCTTTTCCTTCGGCGGTTTCGTCGCCGCGGCGCTGGGTGCCCGCTTGGAAGCGCAGGGCCAGGTGCCGAGCAAGTTGTTCATGGTGGCGCCGGCGGTGCATCGCCTGACCGCCGAGACGCCGCCGGCCAGCCAGTGCCCGCTGGTGGTGATCCAGCCTGATGCCGACGAAGTGGTCGAGCCACAGGCCGTATATGACTGGTCGGCCAATCTCGGGCGTGCCCATGAGCTGCTGAAAGTGGCAGAATGCGGTCACTTTTTTCACGGCAAGCTGACGGATCTGAAGGATCTGCTGTTGCCTCGCCTGTAAGCCTTTCAGCCATTTCTAAGCGAACGTCATGACCACCCGTATCCTTACCGGTATCACCACCACCGGCACACCGCACCTGGGCAACTACGCTGGCGCCATCCGCCCGGCCATCGTTGCCAGTCGCGACCCGCAGATGGACTCCTTCTACTTCCTCGCCGACTACCACGCGCTGATCAAGTGCGATGATCCGGCGCGCATTCAGCGCTCGCGCCTGGAAATCGCAGCCACCTGGCTGGCGCTGGGCCTGGATACCGACAAGGCGACCTTCTACCGCCAGTCCGACATTCCCGAGATTCCCGAGCTGTGCTGGTTGCTCACCTGCGTCGCCGGCAAGGGCCTGCTCAACCGTGCCCACGCCTACAAGGCTTCGGTGGACAAGAACGTCGAACAGGGCGAAGACCCGGATGCCGGCGTGACCATGGGCCTGTTCAGTTACCCGGTGCTGATGGCAGCGGACATCCTGATGTTCAACGCGCAGAAGGTGCCGGTCGGTCGTGACCAGATTCAGCACGTGGAAATGGCCCGTGATATCGGTCAGCGCTTCAACCATCTGTTCGGCAAGGGCAAGGATCTGTTCGTGCTGCCCGAGGTGGTGATCGAGGAAGAAGTGGCCACGCTGCCCGGCCTCGACGGACGCAAGATGAGCAAGAGCTACGACAACACCATCCCGCTGTTCGGCAGCGCCAAGCAGCTCAAGGAGGCCGTGGCGCGCATCGTTACCGACTCCAGGCTGCCGGGTGAGCCCAAGGATGCCGAGGGTTCGCACCTGTTCACCCTGTACCAGGCCTTCGCCAGCCACGCGCAGCAGGCCGAGTTCCGCGTCGAGCTGGAAGGTGGCCTGGCCTGGGGCGAGGCGAAGAATCGACTGTACCAGTTGCTCGAAGACACCCTGGGCGAGGCGCGCGAGCGTTACAACGCGTTGATCGCTCGGCCGGCCGACCTGGAAGACATTCTCCTTGCTGGTGCAGCCAAGGCACGCAAGATCGCCACGCCGTTCCTCGGCGAGTTGCGCGAGGCCGTGGGCCTGCGCTCGTTCCGTGAACAGGTGCAAGTCGCTACTGGCGAGAAGAAGAAAGCCGCCAAGAGCGCGCGCTTCGTCAGCTTCCGTGACGACGACGGCAGCTTCCGCTTCCGTCTGCTGGATGCCGATGGCGAGCAACTGCTGCTGTCGAAATCCTTCGCCGATGGCAAGTCGGCCGGCATGATCAACAAGCGCTTGCAATCCGGCGAGCCGCTGGATGTGCGCGCCGAAGGCCAGGTGTTCTCGGTCTGGGTCGACGGTGAAAGCGTGGCGAGCAGCCCAGAGTTCGCCGATGGCCAGGCGCTGGAAGATGCCATCGCCCGTCTGCGTGAGGCGCTGGCGCCGCAGGAATGAAGTAGCCCGGATGCAATCCGGGGCGAGTATCGCCAGTATCCCCCGGATTGCATCCGGGCTACGGCCATGATTGCCAATCAACGGGGGCGTCGCTAAAGTGACGCCCCCGTTTTTACTTGCCGGCCGAGAGCCTGTTGAAAGGCTCGCGAGCTAGAGGCATGCAAGGCAGAGACAGGCGAGGAAGCAGAGTGTACTGGTGTACATGAGCATTCCGAGCCTGTTTCTAACGCAGCAGGCCCGACGCGCAGCAGACTTTGAACAGGCTCTAACGAATCATGACTCCTCTCGAGCGTTATCAGGCCGATCTCAAGCGGCCCGACTTCTTCCATGATGCGGCCCAGGAAAATGCCGTCCGCCATCTGCAGCGTCTGTACGACGATCTGATCGCGCGTGACCAGGGCAAATCCGGGCTGATGGGCAAGCTGTTCGGCAAGAAGCCGCAGGGGCCGGTCAAGGGCCTGTATTTCTGGGGTGGTGTCGGGCGCGGCAAGACCTACCTGGTCGACACCTTCTTCGATGCGCTGCCGTTCGAGCAGAAGATGCGCACCCACTTCCACCGCTTCATGAAGCGCGTGCACGAGGAAATGAAGACCCTCAAGGGTGAGAAGAACCCGCTGACCATCATCGGCAAGCGCTTCGCCGACGAGGCGCGGGTGATCTGCTTCGATGAGTTCTTCGTCAGCGATATCACCGATGCCATGATTCTCGCCACGCTGATGGAAGAGCTGTTCAAGAACGGCGTTTCCCTGGTGGCCACTTCCAACATCGTGCCGGACGGCCTGTACAAGGATGGTCTGCAGCGTGCGCGCTTCCTGCCGGCCATCGCCCTGCTCAAGGAGCACACCGATATCGTCAACGTCGACAGCGGCGTCGACTATCGCCTGCGCGCGCTGGAGCAGGCCGAGCTGTTCCACTTCCCGCTCGGCCAGGCAGCTGAAGACAGCCTGCGCAAGAGCTTCCAGAGCCTGCTGCCGGACTGCACCCATATGGTGGAGAACGAGGCGCTGATGATCGAGAACCGCGCGATTCACGCCGTGCGGGTATGCGAGGACGTGGCCTGGTTCGAGTTCCGCGAGCTCTGCGACGGTCCGCGCAGCCAGAACGACTACATCGAGCTGGGCAAGATCTTCCATGCGGTGATCCTGGCCAATGTCGAGCAGATGAGCGTGGCCAAGGACGACATGGCACGCCGCTTCATCAACCTGGTGGACGAGTTCTACGACCGCAACGTCAAGCTGATCATCTCTGCCGAGGTGGAGCTCAAGGACCTCTATACCGGCGGCCGCCTGAGCTTCGAGTTCCAGCGCACGCTGAGCCGTCTGCTGGAAATGCAGTCGCACGAGTTCCTTTCGCGCCCACACCGGCCCTGAAAACCAGCGCCCGCCCTGTCCGGGGCGGGTGCTGTGCGATCACTGTGGCAGCCAGCTACGCCACAGCTCCAGCGTCTGCGCACCGTGCTCGACGATCAGTTCACCGCCATAGGTGACGATCAGCAGCGCCACGATCATCACCGTCATCGGCAGGATCCAGCGCTCATAGCGGTAGTAGAAACCCTTGTCGCGCACCTCCTCGTTGGCGGCGGCGATTTCCGCCTCGCCCACCACCTGTCTGGCCAGCAGGTGGTTGAGCGCCACGGGCGGGGACAGGTAGGCCAGTTCCATGGCGGTCAGGGCGATCATCCAGAAATGCACCGGGTGAATGCCGTTGGCATAGGCGATCGGCGCAATGGTGGCCGATACCAGGATCACCACGCCAAAGGCGTCCATCACCATGCCGATCAGGAACAGCACCACCATCAAGGCGGTCAGTGCCAGCCAGATGCTCTGGAAGTCCTGCGGGATCAGCTCCATGAGACCGGAGCGTTCGATCACTCCGCCTGTGGATACCGACAAGGCCATCAGCAGGGTCAGTGCGCCGATATGGCCGACGGTGTCGTAAGTGGCGGCGCCCACGGCCTGGGTGAAGTTGCGCTGGCTGTTGCCTTGATCGTTCTCGATGGTGCGGGCGCTCGGAGCTTCCACCAGTGACTCGCCGCGCAGCTTGTCGAAGATCAACACCACCAGCAGGATGACCGGCAGCATCACCGGTGCGGTGAACTCGTTCAGGCGGGTGTCGAGCAGGTAGCTGTAGACCCAGACCACCCCGATGGCGATGAGAATGTAGGGTGCCACCGGCACCACAGCGCGGGCCATGGCGGGTATGGCGTCACGTGGGTGGGCGATGTTGATTGGTTGCTGGCGCAGCACCTGCGAGGCGATGAAGAACAGCGACGAGGTCAGGACGAAAACGGCGATCCCCCAGTTGTACAGTTCGGCCGTGGTCACCTGCTTGTTCAGTGCTGCGACCACCACGATCAGCAGGCAGGGGCGCAGTACCACGCCGAGCGAGCCGGACATCGCCGAGACGGCCAGGGCGAATTGACGGCGGCCCCCGGAGAGCAGCACTTCGCGGTAGATGATGGCCCCGGCGGCGATGACAAAGATGCCCGAGGCGCCCGTGTAGGCGGTCGGCACGGCGGCGCCGATCAGCAGGATCCAGGTCAGCAGCTCCGGCGACAGACGCCAGGGGCGGACCAGATCGAGGAAGCGGTCGACCACATTGGTCTGCTTGAGCAGCATGCCGGCCCAGATGAACAGGGCCAGGTTGAGGAAGATGCCCGACAGCTCGACGAGCTGGCCCAGGTAGATGGCGATGCCGCCATAGTGACCCTGCAGCGAGAACGAGGTGAAGGAGCTGATCGCCATGATGGCGTAGAGCGGTGTGGCGAGCAGTGCCAGCCCCAGGTTGCCGCCAGGTTTGGCGTCTGCCGGTGGTTTCAGCAGGTGGTAGGCGCTGATCAGGCACAGACAGCTGAATAGCGCGATCCACAAGCCGTTGAGATAGGGCCTGCTCAGTGGCAGGTCGGCGTTGAGCAGGGTATGCAGGTAATGGCTGCAGGAATACACCAGCAAGGCGTTGGCGATGACCATACCGGCAGCCGAGACGCGATGATCGAGCCGGGTCTTGGCGGGGCGCAGCGAGATGTGATGACGGCGCAGGGTGGTGGTGACGCCGGCGATGCTTATGAGCAGCAACAGGAGCAGGGCGCGGTTGTCGGTGCCGAAGCGGAAGATGCCGAAGAACGAGGTCTCCAGGCTGCGGAACAGTTTCAGTTCAGGCGTCATGTGCGCGACGACGGCCGCGTGCAGCGTATGCCGCTGCGCGCAGAGTTGAGCGGCACGCTCCAGGGCGCTGCGCTGCGCTTGCGGATCGACCTCGGCAGCATCGAACAGGTCGTCGATATCGCTGCTGGCCTGGGCCGGTTGCCTGGCCAGCAGCGCATCGATGTCGGGGGCGGGGTCGCAGGTCGGGGTCACCGGGTCGGCGCGCAGCATGAAGTACTGCACGCCGGCAGCCGGGTCACCGAACAGACGCTCGCCCATGCGCAGAAGTTGGCCATGCAGCATTTCCCCGGTGCCGATGACCAGAGTGAGGGTCAGCAGGAGGAAGACCGGCAGGGTTGCAAGCCATTGGCCAAACAGAGGGCGTTTGAACGTCTGGGCTGGTGCGGGCTGATCATCGCTGGTCATGGTCGAGGCAATAGGCATGGCAGGCTCTACGGTCAGGGCGGAGGCCGGGGGGGCGTGCACGCTCCCCGTTTCGTTATTGTTATTCGAGGCTCTGGGCGCACTCGGCATCGGCTGAGTCGATCTGGCAGCGCACGCGTTTCATCACCGCCATCATGCGTTTGTCATAGATGCCTTCCTCGGTCAGCGAAATGCGCGCCTCACGCAGCATCACGCTGTACTTCTCCATGTCCCCGGGCGGAATGTCGATCCAGTAGTGACCGTCGATCTCTCTTTCCGATTGCGTGATGATGTCCATGGCGCGGCTGTACTGGCTGAGGGCGAACTCGCGTGATTGCTGCCCGAAACCTTCGGGGAATCGCTCAGGGCGGATGACCAGTTGATAGGTCAGTTGCAGCACCGGGAAGCGCGCCACACCGCCGCGTTCACCCATGCCCTTCTGCAGTTCCAGCGGTTTGTAGGCCGCCGCCGGCGCACCGACCACATCCACCGAGCCGTTATTGAATTTGCCGGCGAAGTTGGTGACATCGGAGGCGACTGGCTGGGCGCCGATGCGTTGCACCATCTTCGCCTGTGCATTGTCGTAGTCCATGATCGCGAACTTCTTGCCCGACAGTTTGCTGATGTTGTCGATGGTGCGGTCGTTGACGAACAGGTAGGCCGCGCCCATGGGCACGATGCCCGCCACTTCGTAGGGGCCGCTGGTCATGAACTTGCTGGCCTTCGGCGAGCTCAGGGTGGTGATCACCGTTTCCAGCGCCTGGTAGCTGGGCAGGGCGCCCAGTGCTTCCAGACTACCGGTGAAGCCGTTGAACTGACGGGCGCGCAAGCCCATGATCATCACGCCATCGCATTGCCCGGCCTTGAAGTCTTCTGCGGCGATTTTCTCGTCGGTGTAGGGCTTGAGCTCAAGGTTGGCGCCGAAATTGTTGGCAGCCAGTTGGTAGTCCTTCATCAGGCTGTAGATGTCGCCCTGGGCGCCAAGGATATCGAACACGCAGATCCTCTGGGCGAAGGCCTGGGGGGCGGCGCCCAGTGCCAGGCAGAGCAGAGCGGGGGCGGCTAGGTTGGAACACTTCATGGCAGATACTCCGGGTCATGCCGCTGAGGCGGGAAGGCTTGTGACGAGCTGACTAGAGCAGGTCGTCGATCTCGATGCCGGTATCGACCGGCTGCTGCTTCTCGTCCCAGAAACGCAGCAGGCCACCGATTGGCGTGCGTGTGCCGGCATTAGTCGTCCAGTAGCGATCGGCATTGTTCATGACGGTGCTGCTGCTGATGGCATCGACCTGGGCATACGACTCGTTGAGGGTGAAGCTGCTGTTCCCCGCCTGGGTCGAGCCGAAGGCCCTCAGCGCGTTGCGCAGGTGCTGCTCATCGTTCTTCGCCGTGGCGGAGATCACGTAGAGGGCGTGGGCCAGGCGTACGCCGCGACGCTCACCGATCTGTCGCGACTGCTCGAGCACCTGCCAGGGATTCTGCCCCTCACCGCTGCCCGGCAGCATGTTCCAGACCAGGGCGCGCGCCGCCATCGGGGCACCCCACCACTTCTCGTTGTCCAGGCAGGTCATGGCGCGCTCGGTCTTGGCCGCGATGTCCTTGGGCACGCCGACGGCGTTCTGCGAGTTGATGTCGTTCTGAATGGCTTGCAGGCCCTGGATCAGGCCCAGCAGGTAGATCAGTTCGTCGATGTCCTGGTCGAAAGTCGGGCAGTTGTCGCCGATGCGGATGTCGAAGCGCTGCTCGTAGTAGTTGGCGAAGTTCCGGTACGACTGGTATTGGCGGCGTGCTGCCAGCTCGGCATAGCGCTTCTGGGTGATGCGTGCATCCTGTGCCTCTTCGACCTGCTTGCTGCGTGAGGCGCGCAGGTAGCGCAGCTCCTGCTCGAAGGCGGTCTGCTCGGCACAGGTAGCGGCGGTGAGGTAGAGCAGGGTCAGCAACTGCTGGTTGTCGGCACCCATGCCGCTGGTGGACTGGATAAGGGGGGCGACGGACGCGCCGGAATAACAGGCCATGTCGGCGTCATGGCTTTCGAGCATGGGGCCGACCAGGTTGTTTTCCATGAAACGCAGCGATTGGTTGGCGCCGAAGCGTTTGATCGGGGTGCAGGCTGTCAGTAGCACCAGCGATGCAATGGCGCACAGGCGCAGCGCACGAGAGATTCTCATGGCGTTCTCCATCGTTATTGTTGTTGTAGAGGCGCATCCAGCGCACGGTCTTGCGTGTCTGCCACGCGTAGGCGGGCCGACCACGTAAGCACTCTACTGGCAGCGGGTTGGGCTGATACCCAATCTTCTGGTGGGTGTGGCGGGTTGGTAGACAGATCGTCTAGTGCAAGGCGTTACCGAATCGCCGCTGGCGCGGCGAACGGCGCCTGCGCGATTTCACTGGGGCTGCTGCTGGAACTGGCGGCGGTAGTGGTTGGGGGACAGCCCCGTGTGCTGGCGGAACAGGCGTGCGAAGAAGCTGGCATCGTCGTAGCCGATCTCGTAGCTGACGGTCTTGATGCTCTTGCGGGTGGAGGACAGCAGGCTCTTGGCGGTTTCGATGCGCAGGCGCTGCAGGTAGTGCAGAGGCTTGTCACCGGTGGCGCTCTGGAAGCGACGCATGAAATTGCGGATGCTCATGCCGTGCTCGCGGGCCACGTCCTCGAAGCGGAACTTGTCGGCATAGTGCTCCTCCAGCCAATGCTGGATCTGCAGCACGGTGACGTCCTGGTGCAGTTTCTGCCCGCCGAAGCCGATGCGCCCCGGCGTATAGCTGCGCTGTACTTCGTAGAGAATGTCGCGTGCCACGCCCTGGGCCACGCCGGCGCCGCAATAACGCTCGATCAGATAGATATAGAGGTCGCAGGCCGAGGTGACGCCGCCTGCGCAGTACAGGTTGTCGGCATCGGACAGGTGCTTGTCCTGATTGAGCAACACCTTGGGGAAGCGCTCGGCAAACTCGCGGAAGAAGCGCCAGTAAGTGGTCGCCTCCTTGCCGTCGAGCAGGCCCGCTTCGGCCATCCAGAACACCCCGCTGGCTTCGCCGCAGATCGCCGTACCGCTGGCATGTTGGCGTTTGAGCCAGTCCAGTACCTGTGGGTAACGACGACTGAGGGCGTCGAAATCGTCCCAGAAGGCGGGCAGGATGATCACGTCGCAGCTGTCCAGACCGCCGTCTACCGGCACCTTGACCTTGCTGAAGCTGTTTACGGGCAGTCCATCCGGGCTGACCAGGTGGATGTCGAACGGTGGCTCAAAGCCCAGGCCCTGCTGCTTGGCATAGCGAATGCCAGCCATGTGGAAGAAGTCCTTGGCTTGCATCAGGGTGGAGGCGAAGACGCCGTCGGTGGCGAGAATGCTGACACGGCGCAACGCCGTGCGCGGCTCTGGAATAACCATAAGTATTTATTCTTGTTCAAGGCTAAGTGGTCATGTAGCGGCTGGATCGTCTTATTTTTTGGCGCTTGTGTCCAGTGCGACCAAGCGTTTGCTTGGCTAAAGTCGAGGCCATGCTTTTCCTCCCGCCCCAGACACAGGTAGCGCCATGATTCCCAGAACTCTATTCAGCTCCGACCATGAACTGTTTCGCGACAGCGTGCGCAAGTTTCTCGAGCAGGAAGCCGTGCCTTATCACCATCAGTGGGAAAAGGACGGGCATATCGACCGCGCGCTATGGAACAAGGCAGGCGAGGCGGGAATGTTGTGTTCGCATATCCCCGAAGAATACGGCGGCATGGCGGCCAACTTTCTCTACAGCACCGTGGTGATCGAAGAGATCGGGCGCCTGGGGCTGACCGGTATCGGTTTCTCGCTGCATTCGGACATCGTCGCGCCCTACATCCTGCATTACGGCAGCGAGGCGCAGAAGCAGCACTACCTGCCTAAGCTGGTCAGCGGTGAAATGGTCACGGCCATCGCCATGACCGAACCGGGCGCCGGCTCCGACCTGCAGGGCGTGAAAACCACCGCCGTGCTCGATGGCGACGAATACGTCATCAATGGCTCGAAGACCTTCATCACCAATGGTTGGCTGGCCGATCTGGTGATCGTGGTGGCCAAGACCGACCCCAAGGCGGGGGCCAAGGGCACCAGCCTGTTTCTGGTAGAAGCCAGCACGCCGGGTTTCTCCAAGGGCAAGCGCCTGGAGAAGGTCGGCATGAAGGCGCAGGACACCTCCGAGCTGTTCTTCCAGGACGTGCGCGTGCCCAAGGAGAATCTGCTGGGTCAGCCGGGCATGGGCTTCGCCTACCTCATGCAGGAGCTGCCGCAGGAGCGGCTGACCGTCGGCATCGGTGCCCTGGCTTCGGCGGAGGCCGCGCTGCAGTGGACGCTGGATTACACCCGTGAGCGCAAGGCTTTCGGCAAGGCCGTGGCGGACTTCCAGAACACCCGCTTCAAGCTCGCCGAGATGGCGACGGAGATTCAGGTCGGTCGGGTGTTCATCGATCGCTGTCTGGAGCTGCACCTGCAAGGCAAGCTCGATGTGCCGACGGCGGCGATGCTCAAGTACTGGACCACCGATTTGCAGTGCAAGGTGCTCGACGAGTGCGTGCAGCTGCACGGCGGCTACGGCTACATGTGGGAATATCCGGTGGCGCGCGCCTGGGCCGATGCGCGGGTGCAGCGCATCTACGCCGGTACCAACGAGATCATGAAGGAGATCATTTCCCGCTCGCTGGTGTAATTCGCGGGGCGAACTCAGGCGTCGCCCTGCGGCTCCAAGGCAGAAATGTCTGGAGAGCTTCATGACCCGATTGAGCGATCTGGCTGCATCCCCGTTCGCGGACTGGGATGGCAGCCCGGCGGCTGCCCGTGAGTTGCAGACGCAACTGGCCCGGCAAGTGCGACTGGAAGACGATTATCCGCCGCTACGTCACCTGGCGGGCGTGGATGTCGGCTTCGAGGAGGGCGGCGCCATCACTCGCGCTGCCGCGCTGCTATTGGGCGCCGATACTCTGGAACCGATGGCCGAATGCGTGGCGCGCATCCCCACCAGCATGCCCTACGTGCCAGGGCTGCTGTCCTTTCGCGAACTGCCGGCCTTGCTTCGAGCATTGGCTGGCCTGCCAGACGAACCTGATCTGATCTTCGTCGACGGCCATGGCATCGCCCACCCGCGCGGCCTGGGCATCGCCGCGCATTTGGGTGTGGTCAGCGGCTTGCCGACCATTGGTGTGGCCAAGAAGATTCTCACGGGGCATCACGCCGAGCTGGCCGAGGCGCGCGGGGCTCGTGTCGAGCTGCTGAACAGGATGGGCGAACAAATTGGCTGGGTGCTGCGCAGCAAGGACCGCGTGCGGCCGCTGATCATCTCGCCGGGCAACCGGGTCAGCCTCGAGCGTGCCCCGGAGCTGGTCATGGCCTGTGTCAGGCGCCACCGCCTGCCCGAACCGACTCGCCTGGCTGATCGCCTGGCTTCGCGACGCGATGCCAGGCGCGATCAGCCTTCTCTCTTTTAAGGTGCGGGGTTGGGTTGCGCCTTGTGGATCGCTTCGATAGCCGCGAGCACTTCTTCGGAGAGCTTCAGCTCGGCACTGGCCAGGTTGCTATCCAGTTGCGTCAGGCTGGTGGCGCCGATGATGTTGCTGGTCACGAAGGGCTGCGCGGTGACGAAGGCCAGGGCCATCTGCGCAGGGTCCAGGCCGTGCTCGCGGGCCAGAGCCACGTAACGTGAGCAGGCCGCTTCCGACTGCGGGTTGGTGTAGCGGGCGAAGCGGCTGAACAGGCTGATGCGTGCGCCAGCCGGACGGGCACCACCTTCGTATTTGCCGCTGAGCATGCCGAAGGCCAGCGGTGAGTAGGCCAGCAGGCCGCACTGCTCGCGAATCGCCACTTCCGCCAGACCCACTTCGAAGCTGCGGTTGAGCAGGTTGTAAGGGTTCTGGATCGACACTGCGCGCGGCCAGCCACGGCTTTCGGCCAACTGCAGGAATTTCATGGTGCCCCACGGGGTTTCGTTGGACAGGCCGATATGGCGGATCTTGCCGGCCTTGACCTGCTCGTCGAGCACTTCCAGGGTTTCTTCCAGCGGCGTGAACTCAACGTCCTTGTGCTTGTAGTCGAGCTGGCCGAAGAAGTTGGTCGGGCGCTCGGGCCAGTGCAGTTGGTACAGGTCGATCCAGTCGGTTTGCAGGCGCTTGAGGCTGGCATCCAGGGCGGCGACGATGTGCTGGCGATTGAATTTCAGCTGGCCGTCGCGGATATGGCTGATGCCGTTGCCGGGGCCGGCGATCTTGCTGGCCAGAATCCAGTCAGCGCGGTCGCCGCGCTGCTTGAAATAGCTGCCGATGATCTGCTCGGTCTTGCTGTAGGTTTCGGCGCGCGGAGGCACCGGGTACATCTCGGCGGTATCGATGAAGTTGATGCCGCTGGCCTTGGCTCGTTCGATCTGAGCATGGCCTTCGCTCTCGCTGTTCTGCTCGCCCCAGGTCATGGTGCCCAGGCACAGTGCGCTGACATCGAGATCGGTTCGGCCCAGCTTGCGGTATTCCATGGAGTACTCCCTTGGCAAAAGAGTCATACAAGCAGGTTGAAATTTTTTTCGCAATCAGGATAATCCGGCACCTCTTTCTGCGGTGGAAGTGATGCGCCGCCTGCCGAAGAATCTTGCCGTATTGTGGACGCGCTGACCCGAGCCCCCGATAGCGTCCGTATGCGGCTGCCTTTGACTTGTCAAAGTACGCACTATCCAGTAAGATCCGCCGTCTATTTTTGCTGGGCGGCCCCTGAGGCTATAAAGAATGAAAACTTTTACTGCTAAACCGGAAACAGTAAAACGCGACTGGTTCGTCGTTGATGCTGCTGGCAAGACCCTGGGTCGTCTGGCCACCGAAATCGCGAGCCGTCTGCGTGGCAAGCACAAGCCTGAGTACACCCCGCACGTTGATACCGGCGACTACATCGTCGTGATCAATGCCGAGCAGGTGCGTGTAACTGGTGCCAAAGCCAGCGACAAGAAGTACTACTCCCACTCCGGTTTCCCGGGCGGCATCAAAGAGATCAACTTCGAGAAGCTGATCGCTCGTGCTCCTGAGCGCGTGATCGAGACTGCGGTCAAAGGCATGCTGCCGAAGAACCCGCTGGGTCGCGACATGTACCGTAAGCTGAAGGTGTACAAGGGTGCAGTTCACCCGCACACTGCTCAGCAGCCCCAAGAACTGAAGATTTAACGGAATAGTTCATTATGTCGGCGACTCAAAACTACGGCACTGGCCGTCGCAAGACCGCAACCGCGCGCGTTTTCCTGCGTCCGGGTACTGGTAACATCTCGATCAACAATCGCACCCTGGATACCTTCTTTGGTCGCGAAACTGCTCGCATGGTCGTGCGTCAGCCGCTGGAGCTGACCGAGACCGTCGAGAAGTTCGACATCTTCGTCACCGTTGCTGGTGGTGGTGTCAGTGGTCAAGCTGGTGCCATCCGTCATGGCATCACCCGCGCTCTGATCGAGTACGACGAAACCCTGCGCAGCCCGCTGCGTAAAGCTGGTTACGTCACTCGCGACGCCCGTGAAGTCGAGCGTAAGAAAGTCGGTCTGCGTAAAGCGCGTAAGCGTCCGCAGTACTCGAAGCGTTAATCGCGACTACGCTTCCAAAAGCGCCCAGTTTCCTTACGGAGCTGGGCGTTTTTTATGGGCGTGGCAAAGTGCTGCGACAACGTGCCGCAGACGCGCAAGCCGCACGCGTCAAGGCTTTCGCCAGTCTCTTCGGGGGTAATTACCTTGTCAGAAAAGGGGCTTTTCTTTACCATTTGGCGAATTTTTTGCGCGGCCCGATTTTTACTTAGTAGAGGCCTGAACAACAGGCCACAAAGCTGATGGGAGACGACTGAATGAGCAATGACGGCGTGAATGCAGGCCGGCGTCGCTTCCTGGTTGCAGCCACCTCCGTGGTGGGTGCAGCAGGAGCGGTAGGTGCTGCGACTCCGTTCGTGGGGTCATGGTTCCCCAGTGCCAAGGCCAAGGCGGCCGGTGCACCGGTGAAGGTGAACGTCAGCAAGATCGAGGCAGGTCAGCAGATGGTTGCTGAGTGGCGCGGTCAGCCGGTGTTCATCGTGCGCCGTACCGAGGAGATCCTGGCCAATCTGACCAAGATCGAAGGCAGCGTCGCCGATCCCGAGTCCGCTGCCTCCGTGCAGCCGGAGTACGTGGACAAGAAAACCCGCTCGATCAAGCCAGAGCTGCTGATTCTGGTAGGCCTGTGCACCCACCTGGGTTGTGCGCCGTCCTTCCGCCCGGAAGTAGCCCCGGCAGACTTGGGCCCGGACTGGGTGGGTGGTTATTTCTGCCCTTGCCACGGTTCGCGTTACGACCTCGCCGGTCGCGTGTACAAGGCGCAGCCTGCACCGCTGAACCTGCCAGTGCCGCCGCACACCTACGAAACGGATGATGTGATCATCATCGGTGTGGACCAGGAGAACGCGTGATGAGCAAATTCATGGAATGGGTGGATGCGCGCTTCCCCGCCACCAAGATGTGGGAAGACCATCTCTCCAAGTATTACGCCCCGAAGAACTTCAACTTCTTCTATTTCTTCGGCTCGCTGGCTCTGCTGGTGCTGGTCAACCAGATCGTTACCGGTATCTGGCTGACCATGAGCTTCGAACCTTCGGCTGAAGGCGCGTTCGCCTCCGTCGAATACATCATGCGTGACGTCGAGTACGGCTGGATCCTGCGCTACCTGCACTCCACCGGCGCCTCGGCGTTCTTCGTGGTGGTCTACCTGCACATGTTCCGCGGTCTGCTCTACGGCTCCTACCAGAAGCCGCGCGAGCTGGTGTGGATCTTCGGCATGCTGATCTACCTGGTGCTGATGGCCGAGGCCTTCATGGGCTACCTGCTGCCCTGGGGTCAGATGTCCTACTGGGGCGCCCAGGTGATCATCTCGCTGTTCGGTGCCATTCCGGTCATCGGCGACGACCTGACCCAGTGGATCCGTGGTGACTACCTGATCTCCGGCATCACCCTGAACCGCTTCTTCGCCCTGCACGTGATCGCACTGCCGATCGTTCTGCTTGGCCTGGTCGTACTGCACATCCTGGCGTTGCACGAAGTCGGTTCGAACAACCCGGATGGCGTCGACATCAAGAAGCTCAAGGACGAGAACGGTGTGCCGCTCGATGGCATCGCCTTCCATCCTTACTACACCGTGAAAGATATCGTCGGCGTAGTGGTGTTCCTGTTCGTGTTCTGCTTCGTGGTGTTCTTCTTCCCGGAAATGGGCGGTTACTTCCTCGAGAAGCCGAACTTCGAAGCGGCCAACCCGTTCAAGACCCCTGAGCACATCGCCCCGGTTTGGTACTTCACGCCGTTCTACGCGATTCTGCGTGCGGTGCCGGACAAGCTGCTCGGCGTCATCGCCATGGGTGCAGCCATCGCCGTTCTGTTCGTGCTGCCCTGGCTCGACCGTAGCCCGGTCAAATCCATGCGCTACAAGGGTTGGATGAGCAAGATCTGGCTGCTGGTGTTCTGCATCTCCTTCGTCATCCTCGGCGTGCTGGGCGTGCTGGCTCCGACTCCGGGTCGTACCCTGCTGTCGCAGGTGTGCACCTTCCTGTACTTCGCGTACTTCATCCTGATGCCGTTCTACACCAGGATGGAGAAGACCAAACCGGTTCCGGAAAGGGTGACTGGCTGATGAAAAAGCTCTTCGCTGCATTTGTTTTCGCTGCGCTGCCGGCTCTGGCCATGGGCGCTGCCAGTAACTATCCGCTGGACAAGGTGGACATCGATCTACGCGACCAGGCTGCTCTGCAGGACGGCGCGCGTACGTTCGCCAACTACTGCATGGGCTGCCATGCCGCCCAGTACCAGCGTTACGAGCGTGTTGCCGATGACCTCGGCATCCCGCACGAAATCATGCTCGACAATCTGGTGTTCAACGACGCCAAGATCGGTGACCACATGAAGATCGGCATGAAGCCGGACGACGCCAAAGCCTGGTTCGGTGCGGCGCCGCCTGATCTGACTCTGGTCGCTCGCGTGCGTGGCAACGACTGGCTGTACACCTACCTGCGTACCTTCTACGACGACCCATCCCGTCCGCTGGGCGCCAACAACAAGGTGTTCCCGAACGTCGGTATGCCGAACGTGCTGGTCAGTCTGCAGGGCAATCAGGTGATCGGTTGCAAGCAGGTTCAGGTCGTCACTGATGGCAAGAAGCAGTTCGACCCGCTGACTGGCGCACCGATCACTCACGAAGCCTGCGATCAGCTGACCGTAGAGCCGAATACCGGCAAGCTGAGCGAGGCCGAGTTCGATGAGAAGATCAAGAACCTGGTGACCTTCCTGGCTTACTCGGCCAACCCGGTCAAGCTGAAGTCCCAGCGCATCGGCACCTATGTGCTGCTGTACCTGGCGTTCTTCTTCGTGTTCGCCTACCTGCTCAAGCGTGAGTACTGGAAGGACGTGCATTAAGTCGTTGCAGTTCTCTGCATACACCTGCGCGCCCTTATGGGCGCGCAGGTTTTTGTGCTCTGCCATTCCAGGTGGCCACCTTGCGGTGCCGTCACTTGCAACTTCAAGAATTGCCTTGGGCAATTCTTCGTGTTTCTGCAAAATCAAAAAAAGCGAGGAGGATCGCCATGGCGGTGACCAATAGGTTGACCTGCTACTCCGACCCCGCCGACCACTATTCCCATCGCGTGCGTCTGGTGCTCGCCGAGAAAGGTGTCAGCGTCGAGATCATCGATGTCGAGCAGGGCCGTTGTCCGCCCAAGCTTGCCGAGGTCAATCCCTACGGCAGTGTGCCAACGCTGGTCGATCGTGACCTGGCGCTGTACGAATCGTCCGTGGTGATGGAGTATCTGGACGAGCGCTACCCGCATCCACCGCTGCTGCCGGTCTATCCGGTTGCTCGCGCCAACAGTCGTCTGCTGATGCACCGTATCCAGCGTGACTGGTGCGTGCTGGTCGATCGTATTCTCGACAAGCGCAGCAAGGAGGCCGAGCGCCAACTGGCGCGCAAGGAGCTGCGCGAGAGCCTGACCGGTGTATCGCCGCTGTTCGCGGACAAGGCATTCTTCCTCAGTGACGAGCTGAGTCTGGTGGATTGCTGCCTGCTGCCCATTCTCTGGCGTTTGCCGGTTCTGGGTATCGAGTTGCCGCGTCCGGCCAAGCCGCTGCTCGACTATATGGAGCGTCAGTTCGTCCGTGAGGCCTTTCAGGCCAGTCTTTCTGCTGCCGAGCGCGCGATGCGCTGAGAAGGAGGAAACCATGAATTCCAGTCGCCCCTATCTGGTTCGCGCCCTCTACGAATGGATCGTCGATAACGATTGCACGCCACATTTGCTGGTCAGTGCCGAGTATCCGGGCGTGCAGGTGCCACCAGGCTTCGCCAGCGATGGCCAGATCGTGCTCAATGCTTCGCCCAGCGCCGTGCGACACCTGCATATGGACAATCAGGCGGTGAGCTTCGAAGGGCGCTTCGGTGGTGTTGCGCACAGCCTGTACATTCCGGCCGCGGCGATCCTGGCGATCTACGCGCGGGAGAACGGTCAAGGTATGGTCTTCGATATGGAACCGTCGGTTGCGGGTGGTCCGGAAGAGCCAGAGCCGGATGATGATGGGCCTTCCGGCGGCGAGCCGTCGCGTCCCAGCGGCCGGCCAAGTCTGAAAGTGGTCAAGTGAGCAATGAAAAGGGCGCCCATGGGCGCCCTTGTCGTTTCTGCATTCGAATCAGTTGGTGTATTCGAACAGGCGCACAACCCGCTGCACACCCGATACGCTCTGTACCACGCGGGTAGCGGCGTTGGCTTCTTCGCGCGTGACCAGGCCGAGCATGTAGACGATGCCGTTCTCGGTCACGACCTTGACCCGCGCGCTCGGTACGCTGCTGTCGGCCAGCATCTGCGTCTTGATCTTGGTGGTCAGCAGCGAATCGTTGCTGCGTGCCAGCAGGGATGCAGGTTGCTGCACCTGCAGCTCGTTGTAGACCTTCTTCACGCCCTGTACGCCACGGGCGGTCTGAGCGGCGCGATCCTTGAGCTCGCTGCGCGGGGTTTGTCCGGCGAGCAGCACCACGCCGTTATAGCTGGTGACCACGATGCGCGAGGTCGGGCTGGACAGGTCGGCGTGTGCATTGCTGATGCGCGACGCGACCTCCGGGCCCAGGAACTGGTCATCGATCTTGTTGCCGATGCTGCGGCTGCCACAGCCTGCCAGGGTCAGGGTAACGGCCAGGGCGGCCAGAATCAGGGCGGAACGCTTCATTCTTCACTCCCAAACAATTGACTGTCGATCAGGTCGCAGAGGCAGTGGATAGTCAGCAGATGGACTTCCTGAATGCGTGCGGTGACTTTGGCTGGAACGCGGATTTCGACGTCTTCCGGCAGCAGCAGCGAGGCCATGCCGCCGCCGTCGCGGCCGGTGAGGGCGACGACGGTCATCTCACGATCATGTGCAGCTTGAATGGCCTGGATGACATTCGCGGAATTGCCGCTGGTGGAAATCGCCAACAGTACATCGCCCGGTTGGCCGAGTGCGCGGATCTGCTTGGAGAAGATCTCGTTGTAGCTGTAGTCGTTGGCGATGGAGGTGATGGTCGAGCTGTCGGTGGTCAGGGCGATGGCCGGCAGGCTGGGGCGCTCGCGCTCGAAACGGTTGAGCAGCTCGGAGGAGAAATGCTGGGCATCGCCGGCGGAGCCGCCGTTGCCGCAGGAAAGAATCTTGCCCTCGTTGAGCAGGGCCTGGACCATCACCAGGCTGGCGTGCTCGATGTATGGAGTCAGAACCTCCACGGCCTGCTGCTTGGTGTCGATGCTGGCTTGGAAGAGCTGGCGGATTCGGGATTGCATGTCCATCGGTTAAACCTTGAATTTACGGCCGTCAGGCATCGAAGGCGTTCTTGATCCAGTCGAGGCGAGTGGCACCGTCGGTACTGATGGCGACCACGTCGAAGCGGCAGGGGTAGCGGGCCCAGCGTGAATGTTGCTGAAGGAAGAGTTCGGCGGCGATGACCAACTTGCCACGCTTGCGCGCATCGATGCTCTCCAGGGCGCCGCCCCAGGCGCTGTGGCGACGGGCGCGGACCTCGACGAATACTACTGTATCGCCGTCGAGCATGACCAGATCGAGCTCGCCACGCCGACAGCTCCAGTTCTGTTCGATCAGGCGCAGGCCGTTACGTTCCAGATGCTGGCGAGCCGCCTGTTCGGCGGCTCGCCCCAGATCGTTGTGTGCGCTCAATTGATGCTGTCAGGAAGGCGCTGAACCTGGCCGCCACGGAACTCGGCCCAGGGCAGCTGGCGCTCGATCCGCTGCGTGGCATTGAGGCTGAGGCTGCCCGACAGGCCGTCGATGCGCGAGTCAGGCAGGGCCTTGAGCTGGCCCAGGCGTGGCGCCAGGCGGTAGGCGTCGACTCCCATGGCATACAGGCGGCCGAGGCTGCCGCCGGCCTGCGGCCACTGATTGCTGACTTCCTGGCGCAATGGCGCGTGGGCGTCGAGCAGCCAGGGCGTTTCGCAGAAGCGGATGCCTTCCAGGTCTTGGTACTGGGCCTGGCTATGGGCGCCGGTGAACAGGTGCGAGGTGGCGTAGACCGGCACGTCGCCGGCGTACTGGAAGGCCAGGGTCGGCTTGATCTGCTGGGCCTGTTGCGGGGTGGCCGCAAGGAAGATGAAGTCGATGTCCTGACGGCGCGCCGGTTGGGCATCCAGGCTGGTGCCCAGGGTGTTCTGCAGGCGGCGCGCACGCGCTTCGCTTTCGCGCAGTTGGAACAGGTCGGCGATCTGCCGTGCCAGTTCCACCGGCTGGTCGACATGTTCGGCGGCGATCAGGGTGCCGCCCTGGGCCTGCCAGCTCTGACGGAAGGCATCCAGTACGCGGTCGCCCCAGTCGCCACGCGGCACCAGGGCCACGGCGCGGCGCATGCCGTCATTCCAGGCGCGGCGAGCCACTTCGCGGGCTTCATCCTCGGCGGCCAGGCCGAACTGGAACAGTTGCGCCGGGCCTTCCTGGCCTGCGTCGCTGTAATTCAGGGCGAGGGTGGTGATTGGCAGTTGTTCGCGGTCGCTTAGCTGCTTGACCAGCGGTTTTTCCAGTGGACCGACCACCAGTTGTACGCCATCGGCTTGTGCCTGTTGGTAGAAGGCATCCAGCGAGCCAATCCGGGAGCTGTCGTAGAGCTTGATTTCCGGTGGGTTCTGCCCGGCCTGCTGAGCTTCGTAATGGGCGGCGAGGAAGCCGTCACGCAGGGCGCGGGCGACACTGGCCAGCTGGCCTTCCTGGGGGAGCAGCAGAGCGACGCGGGTCAGCGGCTGGCTGGCCAGTTCGCGCAGTTTTTCCAGTGCTTCGGGCAACTGCTCGGCGGCCGGGTGTTGCGGATTCTGTGCGACCCACTGGTCGATGGCTGCTTGCTGCTGTTCGAGGGTGGCACCGCTTTTGGTCGCTCGAGCCAATTCCAGCCAGCCGGCCAGGTCGCTGTCGGCGCCGGCAGAGGTTTGTGGCGGCAGGCTGGAGACCAGCTCCCAGATGTTCTCGTGGTTGTCGGCGGCGGCCTGGCCGCTCAGCAGCGGTGCGATGAACACGCGTTCGCGGGCGGCGGCCAGGGTCTGGCCATCGGCCTCCAGGGCGCGCGCGCGGACCAGTTGGGTGCGGATCTGCTGCTCGATCGGCAGCTCTGCCAGGCGTTCGAGACTGGGGTGTTGCAACGCTTTCAGGGCGCTCTTGGGTTGCTTGCGGGCCATTGCCAGCTCGGCCTTCAGGGTGCTGGCGAAGATCTGTTGGGCGGGTTGCAGGCTGGCAATGTCGATCTGCTCGAGAATGCGGGTGGCGCGGGCCACATCGTTCTGCTGATAGCTCTGGTCGGCAGCGGACAGGCGCAGCAGGGCAGCCTGCTCCGGCTTGCTCTCGTCAGCTTGCTGGAGCATCTGCTCGATGCTGGCTTGTGGCGTGCGCGGCAGCTGGCCCAGGTTGTTGGAGGGCGAGCTGGCGCAGGCGGCAAGCAGGCCGGCCAGGAAAAGAGCAGAAAGAGGGCGCAGGCTAGCGATCATCGGGTCATCCTGATACTTGAGCAAAACGAGCGGCGATTGTACCCAAGGGGCGACATCCGTGCGATGCCGCTGGGGCGGAACCGGCTAGAATGAGCGCTCTTTCAATTAACGAGGTGTTTCCAGTGAGTCAGCCCGCCGTCTCAAGCGTCCAGCCAGGCAGCCTGTATGTGGTCGCCACGCCCATTGGCAACCTGGATGACATCAGCGCGCGGGCGTTGCGGATCTTGCGCGAGGTGGCGCTGATCGCTGCTGAAGACACCAGGCATTCGGTGCGCCTGCTGCAGCATTTTGGAATCGAGACGCCGCTGGCTGCCTGTCACGAACACAATGAGCGCGATCAGGGCGGGCGCTTTCTGGCGCGCCTTCAGGCCGGTGAGGATGTTGCGCTGATTTCCGATGCGGGCACGCCGCTGATTTCCGACCCGGGTTACCACCTGGTGCGCCAGGCACGCGCCGCGGGGATTGCGGTGGTGCCGGTGCCGGGCGCCTGCGCGCTGATCGCCGCGCTGTCGGCTGCCGGTCTGCCCTCGGATCGTTTCATCTTCGAAGGTTTTCTGCCGGCCAAGGCGGCGGGACGCCGTGCGCGTCTGGAGCAGGTGCGAGAAGAGCCACGCACGCTGATCTTCTATGAGGCGCCACACCGTATTCTCGAGTGCTTGCAGGACATGCGAGATGTGTTTGGCGGGGATCGCCCGGCATTGCTGGCGCGTGAGCTGACCAAGACCTTCGAGACTCTGCAGGGGCTGCCGCTGGCCGAACTGTGCGAGTGGGTGGGCGCAGACAGCAATCAGCAGCGCGGCGAGTGCGTGGTGCTGGTGGCAGGCTGGCAGGCGCCGGAAGGCGAGGACGCAGTCAGTGCCGAAGCCCTGCGCGTGCTCGATCTATTGATGGCGGAAATGCCGCTCAAGCGCGCAGCGGCGCTGGCGGCGGAGATTACTGGGGTGCGCAAGAATCTGCTTTACCAAGTCGCCCTGGAGCGCAAGGCCTAGGGCATTCTCTGTCGGTCTGGCTTGCAGCTTGCCATCACGCCCGGTACCCTTGCCGGCGGAGAGTCGATCGGACAGTCGCTGCCTTCGCAAGAAGGGGGAGGAAAGTCCGGGCTCCATAGGGCGGAGTGCCAGGTAACGCCTGGGAGGCGTGAGCCTACGGAAAGTGCCACAGAAAATAACCGCCTAAGCGTCTCGGCGCCGGTAAGGGTGAAAAGGTGCGGTAAGAGCGCACCGCACGGCTGGCAACAGTCCGTGGCTAGGTAAACCCCACTCGGAGCAAGACCAAATAGGGTTCCATCGGCGTGGCCCGCGCTGGAACCGGGTAGGTTGCTAAAGGCGTGCAGTGATGTACGTCGTAGAGGAATGACTGTCCTCGACAGAACCCGGCTTACAGATCGACTCTCCTCCTTCCTTTCTCGCGTTGTGCTTCTATCTCCCTCCCGTCTGATACCGAAAAATTCTTACTCTTAACAAATTACTTTAAGTTCGAATTTCAGCTGGCTGGAATGGTTGAGATTTATCTGTCCAAAGCCGGTTCCGGCATCCCTTTTCCCCTCGCTTTTGTTCGCTAAATCTCCGTCCTGTAAGGATTTTTCCCTTCTGGAGCGCCTTGACGGTGGGGCGTGCGCGTTCCTATAGTGTGCGCAAGTGGTAAGAAGTGGCACGAAGTGGGTTTTTTGGGCATGGAAAGCTAATTACAGGGGAAGCGCAGCCGTGTTTCGCGGAGCTAACGCCATCAGTCTCGACGCCAAAGGGCGCCTCGCGATGCCGAGTCGGTATCGTGACGAGCTCGTTGCGCGTTGCAGTGGCCAGCTCATCGTGACCATCGACGCCGTCGACCCCTGTCTTTGCGTTTATCCCCTGGCCGAGTGGGAGCTGATCGAGAACAAGCTGCGCGAGCTGGCCTCCTTCCGTGAAGAGAACCGCCGCCTGCAGCGTTTGCTGATCGGTAATGCCGTCGATCTCGAGTTGGACGCCAGCGGCCGCTTCCTGGTGCCGCCGCGCTTGCGCGAATACGCCAAGCTGGACAAGCGAGCGATGCTCGTCGGTCAGCTGAACAAGTTTCAACTCTGGGATGAAGATTCCTGGAATGCCGTAGCCGAAGCCGACCTTGCTGCCATCAAGCAGCCCGGTGCCCTTTCCGATGACCTGCGTGACCTGATCCTGTGACCATGACCGATAACAAGTTGCGCCATATCACCGTGCTGCTCGACGAAGCCGTCGAGGGGCTGGCTGTGCGCGGTGATGGTCGTTATATAGATGGCACCTTCGGGCGCGGCGGACACAGTCGGCTGATCCTGCAGAAGCTCGGGCCAGATGGGCGGCTCTTGGGGTTCGACAAGGATCCCCTGGCGATAGCCACCGGGGAAGCATTGGCGGCCGAAGACGGCCGCTTTGTCGTTGTACAGCGCAGTTTTGCGGAACTTGGCGAAGAAGCTGTTGTCCGCGGCATTTCCGGACAGGTTGCCGGCATTCTGCTGGACCTTGGTGTGTCCTCGCCGCAGCTGGACGATCCCGAGCGTGGTTTCAGCTTCCTCAATGACGGCCCGCTGGACATGCGTATGAATCCGGATGTCGGCGTCAGTGCCGCTGACTGGATTGCCACGGCGGATGAAGACGAAATTGCCCGCGTGCTCAAGGATTACGGCGAAGAGCGTTTCGCCAAGCGCATGGCGCGCGCCGTGGTGCAGCGCCGCGCCGAGCAGCCGTTCACCCGCACTGCCGATCTGGCCCAAGTGCTGACCGTGGCCAATCCGGCCTGGGAAAAGGGCAAGAACCCGGCGACGCGTGCCTTCCAGGGCATCCGTATCCACGTCAACAACGAGCTCGGTGATCTCGAGCGCGGCCTCGAAGCGGCGCTGGAAACGCTGGAAGTCGGTGGTCGCCTGGTAGTGATCAGCTTCCACTCGCTGGAAGACCGCATCGTCAAACAGTTCATGAAGCGTCAGGCCAAGGGCGAGGCGGACAAGCTGCCGCGCGACCTGCCGATCATTCCGAAAGCCTTCGAACCGCGTCTGAAACTGATCGGCAAGCCGGTCTACGCCGCTGAGGCCGAACTCAAGGCCAATCCGCGCTCGCGCAGCGCGGTGATGCGCATCGCGGAGAAATTGCGGTGAGCCGCCGGCTGATCAAGTCCATGCCCAGCGGCAGCTTCCTGATGCTGCTGCTGTTCATCGCCATCCTGATTTCCGCTGTGGCGGTGTCTTACAGTGCGCACTGGAATCGTCTGCTGCTCAATGAGCTGTACGGCGAGCTGAGCGTGCGTGACAAGGCGCAGGCCGAGTGGGGCCGACTGATTCTCGAGCAAAGTACCTGGACCGCACACAACCGCATCGAAGCGCTGGCCACTGAACAGCTGAAAATGCACATCCCCGACCCTGCCGCCGTGCGCATGGTGCGTCCATGATCGGGCTCGAAGGCGCACTCTATCCCTGGCGCTTCCGCCTGGTGCTGGTGCTGCTGGCGCTGATGGTGGGCGCCATTGCCTGGCGCATGCTCGACCTGCAGGTGCTCGACCATGACTTCCTCAAGGCGCATGGCGATGCTCGCAGCGTGCGGCATATCCCGATCCCGGCGCATCGTGGTCTGATCACCGACCGCAATGGCGAGCCGCTGGCTGTCAGTACCCCTGTTACCACGCTGTGGGCCAATGGCAAGGAGCTGCAGGCCGGCCGTGAGCAGTGGCCGGCGCTGGCTGCCGCACTCGGCCAGGATCCCGCCAACTTCGCCGCGCGTCTTGAGCAGAACAAGGAGCGCGAGTTCATGTATCTGGTGCGTGGCCTGACCCCGGAGAACGGTCAGCGTGTGCTGGACCTGAAAGTCCCGGGCGTTTATGCCATCGAAGAATTCCGCCGCTTCTATCCGGCTGGCGAAGTGGCGGCTCATGTCGTCGGCTTCACCGATATCGACGACCGGGGTCGTGAGGGCATGGAGCTGGCCTACGAAGACTGGCTGGCCGGTGTGCCGGGCAGGCGCCAGGTGCTCAAGGACCGGCGTGGCAAGTTGATCAAGGACGTTCAGGTCGCGCAGAACGCCAAGGCTGGCAAGGCCTTGGCGTTGTCGATTGATCTGCGCCTGCAGTACCTGGCCCATCGCGAGCTGCGCAATGCGTTGCTGGAGAACGATGCCAAGGCCGGCAGCCTGGTGATGGTCGACGTGAAGAGCGGTGAAGTGCTGGCGATGGTCAACCATCCCACCTACAACCCGAACAACCGTCGCAACCTGACCCCGGCAGCCATGCGCAACCGCGCCATGATCGACGTGTTCGAGCCTGGTTCGACCATCAAGCCGCTGTCGATGTCCGCTGCGCTGGAGACCGGTCGCTGGAAACCCAGCGACATCGTTCAGGTCGGCAACGGCACTCTGCAGATCGGCCGCTACAGCATTCGCGACGTTTCCCGCACGCAAGGTCCGGCGCTGGATCTGACCGGTATCCTGATCAATTCCAGCAACGTCGGCATGAGCAAGATCGCCTTCGACGTGGGTGGAGAGAATATCTATCAGGTGCTGAGCAACCTGGGTTTCGGTCGCGATACCGGCCTCGGGTTCCCGGGGGAGCGGGTTGGCAATCTGCCCAATCACCGCCAGTGGCGCCAGGCGGAAACCGCCACGCTGTCCTACGGCTATGGCCTCTCGGTGACTGCGGTGCAACTGGCGCATGCCTATGCCGCACTGGCCAACGGCGGCGGCATGACGCCGCTGTCGATGATTCGCGTGGACAGCAAGCCAGGCGCCATGCAGGTCATGTCGCCCGACGTGGCCAAGACCCTGCAGGGCATGTTGCAGCAGGTGGTCGAGGCGCCGCGAGGCGTGTTCCGCGCCCAGGTTCCGGGTTACCACGTCGCCGGCAAGAGTGGCACCGCGCGCAAGACCAATGCTGGCGCCAAGGGCTACCAGACCAACTCCTACCGGTCTCTGTTTGCCGGTTTCGCCCCGGCGCAGGACCCGCGAATTGCGCTGGTCGTGGTGATCGACGAGCCAGGCAAGGGTGCCTACTACGGCGGCCTGATTTCCGCACCGGTGTTCAGCCGGGTGATGGCAGGTTCGCTGCGCTTGATGAACATTGCGCCAGACAATCTGCCGCCGCCCGAGCAGAAGATGGCCGCCGTTGGCCAGGGAGGGCGTAACTGATGCCCATGCCACTCAATCAACTGTTGCCAGCTGCCGAGAGCAGCGTGCTGATTCGGGAACTGACTCTGGACAGCCGCAAGGTGCGTCCGGGGGATCTGTTCCTGGCCGTGCCGGGTACCCAGCAGGATGGCCGCGTGCATATCGCCGATGCAATTGCGCGCGGCGCTGCGGCAGTGGCCTTCGAGGCCGAAGGCGCTGCACCCATGCATGCTGAAAGTGCTGTGCTGGTGCCGGTCAGGGGGCTGGCCGGCCAGCTTTCGGCTATTGCCGGGCGCTTCTACGGTGAACCGAGCCGCGCTTTGCACCTGATCGGTGTTACGGGTACCAACGGCAAGACCAGCGTCAGCCAGTTGCTGGCTCAGGCACTGGATCTGCTCGGTCAGCGTTGTGGCATCGTCGGTACCCTGGGCACCGGTTTCCATGGCGCGCTGGAGCAGGGCAAGCACACCACCCCCGATCCGGTCGGGGTGCAGGCCACCCTGGCCTCGCTCAAGCAGGCCGGTGCCCGCGCCGTGGCGATGGAGGTTTCCTCCCATGGTCTGGATCAGGGCCGCGTCGCGGCGCTGGAGTTCGACGTGGCGGTGTTCACCAACCTGTCGCGCGATCACCTCGATTACCACGGCAGCATGGAGGCCTATGGTGCAGCCAAGGCCAAGCTGTTCGCCTGGCCGAACCTGCGTTGCCGAGTGATCAACCTCGATGACGCCTTTGGTTGTGAGCTCGCCGCGCAAACGCACGAGTCACGCCTGATCGGCTATAGCCTCAGCGATGCCAGCGCCTTCCTTTATTGCAGCGAAGCGCACTTCGACGATCACGGCGTGCGTGCGCGCCTGGTGACACCGCGCGGCGAAGGCATGCTGCGCAGCAATCTGCTCGGTCGTTTCAACCTGAGCAACCTGCTGGCGGTGGTCGGTGCGCTGCTGGGCATGGACTACGGCCTCGACGAGATTCTCAAGGTCCTGCCGCAACTGCAGGGGCCAGCGGGCCGCATGCAGCGTCTCGGTGGCGGCGACAAGCCGCTGGTGGTGGTCGACTACGCGCACACCCCGGATGCGCTGGAGAAAGTTCTCGAAGCCATGCGTCCACACGTCGAAGGGCGTCTGGTCTGCCTGTTCGGTTGCGGCGGCGATCGTGACCGCGGCAAGCGCCCGCTGATGGCCGCGGTTGCCGAGCGGCTGGCCGATGCGGTGTGGGTGACCGATGACAATCCGCGTACGGAAGAGCCGGCACAGATCGTTGCCGATATCCGCGCAGGCTTCAAAGCGCCGGAGCAGGTGCAGTTCATTCATGGCCGTGGCGATGCCATCGCGCGGCTGATTGCCCAGGCTGAAGCCGCCGATGTGCTGGTACTGGCTGGCAAGGGCCACGAGGATTACCAGGAAATCATGGGCGTGCGTCAGCCGTTCTCCGATCTGATCGAAGCGAACAAGGCCCTGGCGGCCTGGGAGGTAGCGCATGCTTAAGCCCTGGTTGCTCAGCGACGTCGCCGCCGATCTGAACGCTCGCGTGATTGGCGCCGATGTGGCGTTCTCCGCCGTTGGCACCGACAGCCGCACCATCGCTGCGGGTCAGCTTTTCGTGGCGCTGACCGGCCCACGCTTCGACGGTCATGATTATCTGGTCGACGTCGCCGCCAAGGGGGCAGTCGCCGCGTTGGTCGAGCGTGAGGTGGCGAATGCGCCGTTGCCGCAATTGCTGGTGGCCGACACGCGTCTGGCACTCGGTCAACTGGGTGCGCTGAACCGCCAGGCCTTTACCGGCCCGCTGGCTGCCGTGACCGGTTCCAGTGGCAAGACCAGCGTCAAGGAAATGCTCGCGTCCATTCTGCGTGCCGGCCTCGGCGGCGCGGTACTGGCCACTCGTGGCAATCTCAATAACGACCTCGGTGCGCCACTGACCCTGCTGGAGCTGGCGCCTGAGCATCGCGCCGGGGTGATCGAACTGGGCGCCAACCATGTCGGCGAGATCGCCTACACCGTCAGCCTCACCCAGCCGCAGGTGGCGATCATCACCAATGCCGGCAATGCCCATGTGGGTGAGTTTGGCGGTCCGGAAAAGATTGTCGAGGCCAAGGGCGAGATTCTCGAAGGCCTGCCGAACGATGGTGTGGCCCTGCTCAATCTGGATGACAAGGCGTTCATCACCTGGCAGCGCCGCGCTGCCGGACGCAAGGTGCTGAGCTTTGCCTTGCGCGACACCCGCGCCGACTTCCACGGCAGCGATCTGGCCCGCGACGAGCGTGGCTGCCAGGGCTTTACCCTGCGCAGCCCGGTCGGTAGCGCGCGCATTCAGCTCAACCTGCTCGGTGAGCACAACGTGGCCAATGCACTGGCGGCCTGTGCTGCCGCTCATGCGCTGGGCATGCCGTTGGTCGCCATGGTCGAAGGGCTGGAAAGCCTGCAACCGGTCAAGGGCCGCGCCGTAGCGCAGCTGGCGCCGAACGGCGTGCGAGTCATCGATGACAGTTATAACGCCAACCCGGTGTCCATGTGTGCGGCGGTGGATATACTCGCCGCCTTCTCCGGTCGCACCGTCCTGGTGCTGGGAGACATGGGCGAGCTGGGCGAGTGGGCTGAACAGGGCCATCGCGACGTCGGCCGCCATGCCGCGGGCAAGGTCGATGTGCTGTATGCCGTTGGCCCGCTGATGCGTTTTGCGGTCGAGGAGTTTGGCTCAAAAGGCCGTCACTTCGTCGATCAAGCCGAACTGATCGAAGCGCTTCGCGCCGAACAGGCCGGCAGCACACTACTAATCAAGGGTTCACGCAGCGCAGCCATGGACAAGGTCGTGGCGGCGCTGTGTGGCGTATCTGGGGAGATTCACTAAATGCTGCTGCTGCTGGCGGAGTACCTGCAACAGTTCCACAAGGGCTTCGCGGTCTTTCAGTACCTGACCCTGCGCGGCATCCTCGGCGTGCTCACCGCCCTGGCGCTGTCGCTGTGGCTCGGCCCGTGGATGATCCGTACCCTGCAGGTGCGGCAGATCGGCCAGGCGGTGCGCCACGATGGCCCGCAATCGCACCTGTCGAAGAAAGGCACGCCGACCATGGGCGGTGCGCTGATCCTCAGCGCCATCACCGTGAGCACCTTGCTCTGGGCCGACCTGTCCAACCGCTACGTCTGGGTGGTGCTGGCCGTGACGCTGCTGTTCGGCGCCATCGGTTGGGTCGATGACTACCGCAAGGTGATCGAGAAGAACTCGCGAGGTCTGCCGAGCCGCTGGAAGTATTTCTGGCAGTCGGTGTTCGGCCTCGCTGCCGCCGTCTTCCTTTATATGACTGCGCAGAGCCCGGTGGAGACCACCCTGATCCTGCCGTTGCTGAAGGACGTCGCCATTCCTCTGGGTGCCGGCTTCGTGGTGCTGACCTACTTCGTCATCGTCGGCACTAGCAATGCGGTGAACCTCACCGACGGTCTCGACGGCCTGGCCATCCTACCAACCGTGATGGTGGCCGGTGCGCTGGCGATCTTCTGCTACCTGTCGGGCAACGTGAACTTCGCCGAGTACCTGCTGATTCCCTACGTGCCGGGCGCCGGTGAGCTGATCGTGTTCTGCGCCGCGCTGGTGGGCGCCGGCCTGGGCTTTCTGTGGTTCAACACTTACCCGGCGCAGGTGTTCATGGGTGACGTCGGCGCGCTGGCGCTCGGCGCCGCACTGGGCACCATCGCCGTGATCGTTCGCCAGGAAGTCGTGCTGTTCATCATGGGCGGGGTGTTCGTGATGGAAACCCTGTCGGTGATCATCCAGGTCGCCAGCTTCAAGCTGACCGGCAAGCGCGTGTTCCGCATGGCGCCGATTCACCACCATTTCGAACTCAAGGGCTGGCCTGAGCCGCGCGTGATCGTCCGTTTCTGGATCATCACCGTGATTCTCGTGCTGATCGGCCTGGCCACCCTGAAACTGAGGTAATAGAGCGTGTCATTGATCGCTTCCGACCAGTTCCGCATCGTTGTCGGCCTCGGCAAGAGCGGCATGTCCCTGGTGCGCTTCCTGGCGCAGCAGGGCGTGCGCTTTGCCGTGGCCGATACGCGCGCGAACCCGCCGGAGCTGGAGACGCTCAAGCGTGACTACCCGCAGGTGGAAGTACGTTGCGGCGAGCTGGACGTGGACTTCCTCTGCCGCGCCTCGGAACTGTACGTGAGCCCGGGCCTGGCGGTGGCGACTCCAGCGTTGGCCGCAGCGGCTGCGCGCGGGGTGAAACTGTCTGGCGATATCGACCTGTTCGCCCGCCACGCCAAGGCGCCGATCGTCGCCATCACCGGCTCCAACGCCAAGAGCACCGTCACCACTTTGGTCGGCGAGATGGCGGCTGCGGCTGGCAAGCGCGTCGCCGTCGGCGGCAACCTGGGTACGCCGGCGCTGGATCTGTTGGCCGACGATGTCGAGCTGTACGTGCTGGAGCTGTCCAGCTTCCAGCTGGAGACCACCGATCAGCTCAACGCCGAAGTGGCCACCTGCCTGAACATCAGCGAAGACCACATGGACCGTTACAGCGGTCTGCCGGCCTATCACCTGGCCAAGCATCGGATCTTCCGTGGTGCCCGTCAGGTGGTGATCAACCGCGACGATGCCCTGTCGCGCCCGCTGATCGCCGACCAGGTGAGCTGCTGGGAATTCGGTCTGGGCAAGCCGGACTTCAAGCGCTTTGGCCTGCTCGAAGAGAATGGCGAGAAATCCCTGGCGTTTCGCTTCGAAGCGCTGCTGCCGGTGAGTGAGCTGAAGATTCGTGGCGCGCATAACCAGTCCAACGCCCTGGCGGCGCTGGCGCTCGGTCATGCCGTGGGCCTGCCGATGGACGCCATGCTCGCCACCCTGCGCCAGTTCGCCGGTTTGCCGCATCGCTGCCAGTGGGTTGGCGAGCGTGCCGGGGTGAGTTATTACGACGACTCCAAGGCCACCAACGTCGGTGCCGCGCTGGCGGCCATCGAAGGCCTGGGTGCGGACATCGCCGGCAAGCTGGTGCTGATCGCCGGTGGCGATGGCAAGGGCGCAGACTTCACCGCGCTGAAGGCTCCGGTCGCACGCTTCTGCCGTGCCGTGGTGCTGCTCGGTCGTGATGCTCAGCGTCTGGCCGACACCCTGGGCGACGCCGTACCGCAGGTGCGAGTAGCGAGCCTGGAAGAAGCCGTGCAGCGCTGCAGCGAATTGGCCGAGGCCGGTGATGCCGTGCTGCTGTCGCCGGCCTGCGCCAGCCTGGACATGTTCAAGAACTTCGAAGAACGCGGGCGCCTGTTCGCCCAGGCTGTGGAGGGGCTCGTCTGATGTTGTCCTTCCTGCAGATTCGCCCCTCGCCGCTACTGGGTCGTGGCCTCGATCTGGACTTCCCGCTGCTGGCCGGTTGCCTGGGCCTGCTCGGCCTCGGCCTGGTGATGATCGCTTCGGCGTCTTCGGAAGTGGCCGCGGCGCAGACCGGTAGCCCGCTCTATCACATGATTCGCCATCTGATCTACCTGGTGATCGGTCTCGGTGCCGCTGGCGTGGTGCTGATGGTGCCGATGAACATCTGGCAGCGTTACGGCTGGATCATGCTGCTGGCGGCTTTCGCCCTGTTGGTGCTGGTGCTGGTGCCGGGCATCGGCCGCGAGGTCAACGGTGCGCGGCGCTGGATCGGCTTCGGCGCCTTCAACGTGCAGCCGTCGGAGATCGCCAAGGTGTTCGTGGTGATCTACCTGGCCGGTTACCTGGTGCGCCGTCAGGAAGAGGTGCGCGAGAGCTGGGCCGGTTTCTTCAAGCCTTTCGTCGTGCTGCTGCCAATGGCAGGCCTGTTGCTGCTGGAGCCTGACTTCGGTGCCACCGTGGTGATGATGGGGTCGGCCATGGCGATGCTGTTCCTCGGCGGCGTCGGCATGCTGCGCTTTGGCTTGATGGTGGCGCTGGCGGTTGGCGCGGTGTTCGTCCTGGTGCAGACCCAGGAGTACCGCCTGCAGCGTTTGATCACCTTTACCGATCCCTGGGCCGACCAGTATGGCTCCGGTTATCAGCTGACCCAGGCGCTGATCGCCTTCGGCCGCGGCGAGTGGTTCGGTGTCGGTCTGGGTAACAGCATTCAGAAGCAGTTCTACCTGCCGGAAGCGCACACCGACTTCGTCTTTTCGGTACTGGCAGAGGAACTGGGCTTCGTCGGCGCGCTGGCGACCCTGGCGCTGTTCGTCTTCGTCAGCGTACGTGCGCTGTACGTCGGTCTGTGGGCCGAGAGGGCCAAGCAGTTCTTCTCCGCCTATGTCGCCTATGGTCTGGCTTTCCTGTGGATCGGTCAGTTCCTGATCAATATCGGCGTGAACACCGGTCTGTTGCCGACCAAGGGGCTGACCCTGCCGTTCCTCAGCTACGGCGGCTCGTCGCTGGTGATCTGCTGTGTGAGTCTGGCGCTGCTGCTGCGTATCGAGTGGGAGCGGCGCAACATCCTGGGTAACGAGGACGTGGATTTCACCGAAGCGGATTTTGCCGAGGAGGTCAGCCATGCGCGGTAATGTGCTGATCATGGCCGGCGGCACCGGTGGTCACGTATTCCCGGCGCTGGCCTGCGCGCGCGAGTTCCAGGCCCGTGGTTACGCCGTGCACTGGCTGGGCACGCCGCGTGGTATCGAGAACGAACTCGTCCCACAGGCGGGCCTGCCGCTGCACCTGATCAATGTCAGCGGCCTGCGTGGCAAGGGCAAGCTGTCCTTGCTCAAGGCGCCGTTCCAGCTGCTGCGTTCTCTGCTGCAGGCGCGTCGTATCGTGCGTGAATTGCAGCCGGTGTGCGTGCTTGGCATGGGCGGTTATGTCACCGGTCCCGGCGGTCTGGCCGCGCGTATGGCCGGCGTGCCGCTGGTGATTCACGAGCAGAACGCCGTCGCCGGTACCGCCAATCGCCTGTTGTCGCGTATCGCCAATCGTATCTGCGAGGCCTTCCCGAACACCTTCGGTGCTTCCGACAAGCGCCGCACCACCGGTAACCCGGTGCGTGAAGAGCTGTTCCTGGAAACGCCGCGCGAGCCGCTGGCCGGGCGCAAACCGAAATTGCTGGTGCTGGGCGGCAGCCTGGGCGCCGAGCCGCTGAACAAATTGCTGCCGGCCGCGCTGGAGAAAATCCCTGCCGATGTACGTCCGCAGGTGTTCCACCAGGCCGGTAAACAACATGCCGACATCACTGCGGAGCGTTATCGCGATGCCGCGGTCGAAGCCGAGGTCGCGCCTTTCATCAAGGACATGGCTCGTGCTTATGGCTGGGCCGATCTGGTGGTTTGCCGCGCCGGCGCGCTGACCGTCAGCGAGCTGGCCGCAGCGGGGCTGCCGTCGTTTCTCGTGCCACTGCCGCACGCCATCGACGACCACCAGAGCCGCAATGCCGAATATCTGGCGAAGGAGGGCGCCGCCGTCCTTCTCCCGCAACATGCCACTGACGCGGACACGCTTGCCGCGCAGCTCACCGAGGTTCTGATGCACCTGGAAAAACTCAATGTCATGGGCGCCACCGCGCGTCGCCTGGCCAAGCCCGATGCCACCCGCGCGGTGGTCGATATCTGCCAGGAGGTGATGCGTGGCTAAGTCTCCCGCTGCGGTCAAGGCCGAAGTGCGGCGCATGCGCCGTATCCGCCGCATCCATTTCGTCGGGATTGGTGGTGTGGGCATGTGCGGCATCGCCGAGGTGCTGCTGAACCTGGGTTATGAAGTATCCGGCTCCGATCTCAAGGCCTCGGCGGTGACCGAGCGCCTGGAAAGCTTCGGTGCGAAGATCTTCATTGGTCATGCTGCCGAGAACGCCGAGCAGGCCGACGTACTGGTGGTGTCCAGCGCCGTCAACACCAGCAACCCGGAAGTCGCCACCGCCCTGGAGCGCCGCATTCCGGTGGTGCCGCGTGCCGAGATGCTCGCCGAGCTGATGCGCTACCGCCACGGCATCGCCGTGGCCGGCACCCACGGCAAGACCACCACCACCAGCCTGCTGGCCTCGGTGTTCGCTGCTGGTGGCCTGGACCCGACTTTCGTCATCGGTGGCCGCCTGAACGCTGCTGGCACCAATGCTCAGCTGGGCTCCAGCCGTTTTCTGATCGCCGAAGCGGACGAGAGCGACGCCAGCTTCCTGCATCTGCAGCCGATGGTTTCGGTGGTCACCAACATCGACGCCGACCATATGAGCACCTATGGCGGTGACTTCAACCGGCTGAAGAAGACCTTCATCGAGTTTCTGCACAACCTGCCGTTCTACGGCCTCGCCGTGCTCTGCGTGGACGATCCGGTGGTGCGCGAGCTGCTGCCGCAGGTTGGCCGTCCGACTGTCACCTACGGCTTTGCCGAAGACGCCGATGTGCGCGCGATCAACGTGCGCCAGGAAGGCATGCGTACCTACTTCACCGTGCTGCGCCCGGACTGCGAGCCGCTCGACGTGTCGGTGAACATGCCGGGCAACCACAACGTCCTCAATGCTTTGGCCACCATCGCCATCGCCACCGACGAAGGCATCGACGATGCCGCCATCGTCGCCGGGCTGTCGGGCTTTCAGGGTGTAGGCCGGCGCTTCCAGGTCTACGGCGAACTGCCGGTCGACGGTGGCAGCGTGATGCTGGTGGACGACTATGGTCATCACCCGCGTGAAGTGGCCGCAGTGGTCAAGGCCGTGCGTGGCGGCTGGCCGGAGCGCCGTTTGGTGATGGTCTACCAGCCGCACCGCTACAGCCGTACCCGTGATCTGTACGACGACTTCGTACAGGTGCTCGGCGAAGCCAATGTGCTGCTGTTGGTGGAGGTCTACCCGGCTGGCGAAGAGCCGATTCCCGGTGCCGACAGCCGCCAGCTGTGTCACAGCATCCGTCAGCGTGGCCAGCTCGACCCGATCTACGTCGAGCGTGGCGCCGACCTGGCGCCGCTGCTCAAACCGCTGCTGCGTGCCGGCGACATCCTGCTGTGCCAGGGCGCGGGCGATATCGGCGCGGTGGCACCGCAACTGATCAAACACCCGCTGTTCGTGGGGGAGTCGAAATGAGTTTGCACAGTACCCTCGATCCCAAGGGCTTCGGCCGCGTCGCCGTGCTGTTCGGCGGCAAGAGCGCCGAGCGCGAGGTGTCGCTGAAATCCGGCAATGCCGTGCTCAGCGCCCTGCAGGCCGCAGGCGTGGACGCTTTCGGCATCGATGTGGGCGATGATTTCCTGGCTCGTTTGAACAGCGAGAAGATCGACCGCGCCTTTATCGTGCTGCACGGTCGTGGTGGCGAAGATGGCTCCATGCAGGGGCTGCTCGAGTGCGCCGGCATCCCCTACACCGGCAGCGGCATCCTCGCTTCGGCGCTGGCGATGGACAAGCTGCGCACCAAACAGGTCTGGCACAGCCTTGGCCTGCCGACGCCGCGCCACGCCGTGCTCACTTCGCAGGCCGACTGCGAAGCGGCAGCTGCCGAACTGGGCTTCCCGCTGATCGTCAAACCGGCCCATGAAGGTTCCAGCATCGGCATGGCCAAGGTCGACAGCGTCGAGACGCTGACCGCTGCCTGGCAGGATGCTGCCCGCTACGACAGCCAGGTGCTGGTCGAGCAGTGGATCGCCGGTCCCGAATACACCATCGCCGTGCTGCGTGGCGAAGTGCTGCCGCCCATTGGCCTGGGCACGCCGCACACCTTCTACGACTACGACGCCAAGTACCTGGCCGATGACACCCAGTACCGCATTCCCTGCGGCCTCTCGGCCGAGAAAGAGGCGGAACTGAAAGAGCTGACCGCGCGTGCCTGCGAGGCCGTGGGGACTCAGGGCTGGGCGCGTGCCGACGTGATGCAGGATGCCAGCGGCCAGTTCTGGCTGCTGGAAGTGAACACCGTGCCGGGCATGACCGACCACAGCCTGGTGCCAATGGCCGCGCGTGCTGCCGGTCTGGATTTCCAGCAACTGGTGCTGGCGATACTGGCTGACAGCGTCGAGGCGAGGGGTTAAGCGATGAGCATCGCTCTGCGTCATCAGGACTCGCTGAGGGCTCCGCAACGCGGCAAGCCCGCGCCGCGTGGCGCCAGCCGTCTGGTGGCCAAGGAGCCGATGCGCCTGCGCATGCCCAAGGCGGATTTCTCCTGGGTTGGGCGACTGCTCTGGCCGCTGCTGCTGGTTGGTCTGGGCTTTGGCGCCTACGAGGGTGCGTTGCGTCTGCTGCCCTACGCCGACCGCCCGATCGCCCGCATCAGCGTGCAGGGTGATCTGGCTTATGTCAGTCAGCAGGCGGTGCAGCGGCGGATCGCGCCGTATATCGAGGCGAGCTTCTTCAGCGCCGACCTGCGCGGCATGCGCGAGGAACTCGAGCGCATGCCCTGGATCGCCCATGCCGAAGTGCGTCGTGTCTGGCCGGATCAGATCGACGTGCGTCTGGAGGAACAACTGCCCATCGCCCGTTGGGGTGACGAGGCGCTGCTCAACAACCAGGGTCAGGCCTTCGCGCCACAGGAGCTGGACAACTACCAGCATCTGCCGCAGCTGTCCGGCCCGAAGCGGGCGCAGCCGAAGGTGATGCAGCAGTACCAGATGCTCAGCCAACTGCTGCGGCCGATGGGCTTCACCGTGGTCGGGCTGCAGTTGCGCGAACGCGGCAGCTGGTTTCTCTCGGCCACCGAGAACGCCAGCGGCCAGCGCATCGACATCCTGCTGGGACGTGATCACGTGGTGGAAAAAATGCGTCGTTTCGCCGCCATCTATGAGCGGGAACTGAAAGAACAGAGCGCGAACATCGCGCGCATCGACCTGCGTTATGCCAACGGCTTGGCCGTGGCCTGGCGTGAGCCGGTGGAGCCGGCCGCGGCCGAGCAGAAAGTGAATTGAGGAGAGGCTGGACTAATGAATAGCGCGCAGAGCGGCAAGATGATCGTTGGCCTGGACATCGGCACCTCCAAGGTGGTGGCGCTGGTGGGCGAGGTGACGGCCGACGGCCAGCTGGAAATCGTCGGTATCGGCACCCATCCGTCGCGCGGGCTGAAGAAGGGCGTGGTGGTCAATATCGAGTCCACCGTGGCCTCGATCCAGCGCGCGGTGGAAGAGGCGCAGCTAATGGCCGGCTGCCGCATTCACTCGGCGTTCGTCGGTGTGGCCGGCAATCACATCCGCAGCCTCAACAGCCACGGTATCGTCGCCATCCGTGATCGTGAAGTGAGCCCGGCCGACATCGAGCGCGTGCTCGACGCCGCGCAGGCTGTGGCGATTCCCGCGGATCAGCGCGTGCTGCACACCCTGGCCCAGGATTACGTGATCGATAACCAGGAAGGCGTGCGCGAGCCGCTGGGCATGTCCGGCGTGCGCCTGGAGGCCAAGGTGCACGTCGTCACCTGCGCCGTGAATGCCGCACAGAACATCGAGAAGTGTGTGCGCCGCTGCGGCCTGGAAGTCGACGACATCATCCTCGAGCAGCTGGCATCCGCTTATTCGGTACTGACCGAGGACGAGAAGGAGCTGGGCGTGTGCCTGGTGGACATCGGCGGTGGCACCACCGATATCGCCATCTTCACCGAAGGCGCGATTCGTCATACCGCGGTGATCCCGATTGCCGGTGACCAGGTCACCAACGACATCGCCATGGCCCTGCGTACGCCGACCCAGTACGCCGAGGAAATCAAGATCCGCTATGCCTGCGCCCTGGCCAAGCTGGCCGGTGCCGGCGAAACCATCAAGGTGCCGAGCGTCGGTGATCGCCCGCCGCGTGATCTCTCGCGCCAGTCTCTGGCCGAAGTGGTCGAGCCGCGTTACGACGAGCTGTTCACCCTGGTTCAGGCCGAGCTGCGCCGCAGCGGTTACGAAGACCTGATCCCGGCCGGCATCGTCATGACCGGCGGCACGGCGAAGATGGAAGGCGCGGTCGAACTGGCCGAAGAAATTTTCCACATGCCGGTTCGACTGGGCGTACCGCACAGCGTCAAGGGCATGGGCGACGTGGTGCGCAACCCGATTTATTCCACCGGTGTGGGTTTGCTGTTGTACGGGCTGCAGAAGCAGAACGACGGCATTTCCATGTCGGTGGGCAGTCCTTACCAGGACGAAAACAAAACCCCGGTACTCGAACGCATCAAGCGTTGGGTGCAAGGCAATTTCTAAATTTGCAGTAGGCGTTACAACTAGAAAGGAAGGAGAGGGATCATGTTCGAACTAGTAGATAACATTCCGCAAAGCGCGGTAATCAAAGTAATCGGTGTCGGTGGTGGCGGCGGCAACGCAGTCAATCACATGGCCGTCAGCAACATCGAGGGCGTCGAGTTCATCTGCGCCAACACCGATGCGCAGGCGCTGAAGAACATCGGCGCACGTACCGTGCTGCAGCTCGGCCCGGGCGTGACCAAGGGCCTGGGTGCCGGTGCCAATCCGGAAGTCGGTCGTCAGGCCGCGCTGGAAGATCGCGAGCGCATCGCCGAAGTGCTGCAAGGCACTGACATGGTGTTCATCACCACCGGCATGGGTGGCGGTACCGGCACCGGCGCTGCGCCGGTGATTGCTGAGGTGGCCAAGGAACTGGGCATTCTCACCGTGGCAGTGGTGACCCGTCCGTTCCCGTTCGAGGGCAAGAAGCGCATGGTCATCGCCGACGAGGGCATCCGCGCGCTGTCCGAGAGCGTCGACTCGCTGATCACCATTCCCAACGAAAAGCTGCTGACCATCCTCGGCAAGGACGCCAGCCTGCTGTCCGCCTTCGCCAAGGCTGACGACGTGCTGGCCGGCGCCGTGCGCGGTATCTCCGACATCATCAAGCGTCCGGGGATGATCAACGTCGACTTCGCCGACGTGAAAACCGTGATGAGCGAAATGGGCATGGCCATGATGGGCACCGGCTGCGCCAGCGGTCCGAACCGTGCGCGCGAAGCCACCGAAGCGGCGATCCGCAACCCGCTGCTGGAAGACGTCAACCTGCAGGGTGCGCGCGGTATTCTGGTGAACATCACCGCCGGTCCGGACCTGTCGCTGGGTGAGTACTCCGACGTGGGTAACATCATCGAGCAGTTCGCTTCCGAGCACGCCACCGTCAAGGTCGGCACCGTGATCGACGCCGACATGCGCGACGAGCTGCACGTTACCGTGGTCGCTACCGGCCTCGGCGCGCGCATGGAGAAGCCGGTGAAGGTGGTCGACAACACCGTTCAGGTCGCCGTCAGCCAGCCGGTTGCCCAGCAGCCTGCCGCGCAGCCGCGCAGCGAGCAGTCGGTCAACTACAAGGACTACGAGCGTCCCACCGTGCAGCGCCAGAGCCATGGCGGTGCGGCCACTGCAGCCAAGCTCAATACCCAGGACGACCTCGATTACCTGGATATTCCGGCTTTCCTGCGTCGCCAGGCTGATTGATGGAATTTATCAGGAGTATATGGGTGATTGGTGTTCAGCAAAGGTCGGTTCTGCTATCATTCCCGACCATTGTTGAAAACAGTTCGCAACTAGCGATATAGCGGCCAAGCCATGATCAGACAACGCACCCTGAAGAACATCATCCGTGCCACCGGCGTTGGCCTGCATTCGGGGGAGAAGGTTTACCTGACCCTGAAGCCGGCACCGGTGGACAGCGGTATCGTGTTTCGTCGTACCGACCTCGATCCCGTCGTGGAAATCCGCGCGCTGGCCGGGAATGTCGGTGAAACCACCATGTCGACTACGTTGATCAATGGTGATGTCAAGGTGGATACGGTAGAGCACCTGCTTTCGGCCATGGCAGGCCTGGGCATCGATAACGCCTACGTCGAGCTCTCCGCGTCCGAAGTACCGATCATGGATGGCAGTGCTGGTCCCTTTGTATTCCTGATTCAATCCGCTGGCCTGCAGGAGCAGGAAGCGCCGAAGAAGTTCATCCGCATCCTGCGTGAGGTAACGGTGGAGGAGGGCGACAAGCGCGCCACCTTCATACCTTTCGACGGCTTCAAGGTGAGTTTCGAGATCGACTTCGATCACCCCGTGTTCCGCAATCGTACGCAGAGCGCCAGTGTGGATTTCTCCAGCACGTCTTTCGTCAAGGAAGTCAGCCGGGCCCGCACCTTTGGCTTCATGCGTGACATCGAGTTCCTGCGTTCGCAGAACCTGGCACTCGGTGGCAGTGTGGAAAACGCCATCGTGGTCGACGAATATCGTGTGCTCAACGAAGACGGCCTGCGTTACGAGGACGAATTCGTCAAACACAAGATTCTCGATGCCATCGGCGATCTGTACCTGCTGGGTAACAGCCTGATCGGCGAGTTCAAAGGCTTCAAGTCGGGTCACGCGCTGAACAATCGTTTGCTGCGTACGTTGATCGAACAGACCGATGCCTGGGAAATGGTGACCTTCGAGGACGCCAAACTCGCACCGATCTCTTACATGCGTCCTGTCGCGGCGGTGTAAAACCTACTCTCTTTCCAGCTTTATTTGAGGCCACCTTCGGGTGGCCTTTTTTATGGCCGGTCACTCAGTGGAGTGGGATTTTGGGCGAGGGTCTCTGGCGCCATTTGTCTGGCGCCTGCGTCGAAACGAGTTTTACCGACGAGCGGAGCGGGGGCTTATTGGTCTTTCTGCGTGTGGCTGGCCAGGCGCTCGAGTGCCGCGCGTAGCCTGGAGTCGCTGATACCTTCGGCCGTTGCCTGGATGCTTTGTGCGGCGCTATTCGACAAGTGCAAGGTGCGACCGGTTCCACGATTCTGGCCGCCTTGAGGTTGCACCTTGAACATGATTTTCGTTAAGGTCGCGAATTCTTCGAGTGCCTGTAGTTGTCGTTGCAGTCTTCTTTGCTGATAACGCAGGCGTGTTGCCCAGTGGCCATCGGTCACGATCAATAACAAGCAGCCGTCGCGCCAGGACGCTACATGACAGTGTTCCCGGGCAGCAGGCTGTAGCTGGCTATCGACAAGACGCTGCAGGTGGGTAAGGCGTTGCGCCTGACTGAACAGCGCTTTCAGGGGCTTGGCTTCGCGTAACAGCTTAGCGGGTGCCTGGGCCGGCAAGGGACGAAACGTCATGGCAGGAAGCCTTAAGTTGCAGAGCCGTCATGGTAGCAGAGCGTGCTGCCGGCCTGTGTTCTGCGAAAAGGGGAAGCCATGCATATCATCTTGCTCAATAGCCGTCACGGTTCGGCGCGAACGATCAATCTGGACCTGCGCTGGTTGCTGCTCTCGGTTGTCCTGCTGCTGGTCCTGAGCCTTGCTGCCGGTGCTGCGATGGGCGCCAAGTGGTTGACCGCCGAACCGGTGGTCGACACCTCGCTGGTCGAAGCCCTCGACCAGCAGCGCGAGCAGGTCGGCGCCGTGCGCCAGGACGCGCAACGTCAGCTCGACGCCTTCGCTGTGCATGTTGCCGAATTGCAGGCGCGTCTCACCCGGCTCGATGCCCTGGGTGAGCGCCTCACCGAACTGGCAGAACTGGACGCCGGTGAGTTCGACTTCTCCCTCAGTGTCGGTCAGGGCGGGGCGGAAGATCCGCTGGGGGCTTCGGCCTATGCGCCGCCGCCTTTCATGAACGCCCTGGATGAGCTGGCACTGCGCGTGGAGAGTCGCGAGCAGCAGTTGGAAGTGCTGGAGCAACTGCTTGGCGAGCGCCGCCTGAGTGAAGCGGAAACACTGTCCGGTCGTCCGGTCTTGCAAGGTTATGTGTCGTCACCTTTCGGCCGTCGTGTGCATCCGCTGACCGGCCGCGCCAGTGTCCACAAGGGCATCGATTTCGCGGCCAAGCCTGGCAGTGACGTGGTTTCGGTGGCGGCGGGTGTGGTGACCTTTTCCGGCAGGAAGAATGGTTACGGCAATACCGTGGAAATCAGTCACACGGATGGCTACGTCACGCTCTATGCCCACAACCAGAGCAATACCGTGCAGATCGGCGATCTGGTGCAGCGCGGCCAGACCATCGCCAAGGTCGGTCGCAGTGGTCGCTCCACCGGTTATCACGTGCACTTCGAAGTCAGCAAGGATGGCCGACAGGTCAATCCCGCCCTCTATATCGCGCGTGCCAACGGCGTCGAGTGAGTCAGGGGCGATGGCTGGCCTTGAATTGCCAGCATTCATCCCCATATAAAGTTTCACGCCGCGCCCCTGGCTGACCGGGGATGCGTGGCCTGCGCCATCACACGGCAGCAACGGGCTGACAACGTCACTTTCCTCCCTGAGTTTTCCGGGTAGAATGCCCCCTTCGCCCGCAGCCATGCTGGCTGCCAGGTCGCGATTTGCGCCGACCTCCATCCATTCGCCGGAAGATCCTGTCGATATGTTTGCGCCTCTGTTTAAAAAACTTTTCGGAAGCAAGAATGAGCGTGAAGTCAAACGCTTGCTCAAGGCGGTGCAGTCCGTCAACGTCCTCGAAGAGCAGATGATCGCCCTCTCGGACGAGCAACTGCGTGGCAAGACCGAAGAGTTCAAGGGCCGTCTGGCTCAGGGCGAAACCCTCGACAAGCTGCTTCCCGAAGCCTTCGCTGTGGCCCGTGAGGCCGGCAAGCGAGTGATGGGCATGCGCCACTTCGATGTGCAGCTGATCGGCGGCATGACCCTGCATGAGGGCAAGATCGCCGAGATGCGTACCGGTGAGGGCAAGACCCTGGTAGGTACCCTGGCGGTCTACCTCAACGCACTGTCCGGCAAGGGCGTGCACGTGGTCACGGTCAACGAATACCTGGCCCGTCGTGACGCCAACTGGATGCGTCCGCTGTATGAGTTCCTCGGCCTGACCGTGGGGATCGTCACCCCCTTCCAGCCGCCGGAAGAGAAGCGCGCCGCCTACGCCGCCGACATCACCTACGGCACAAACAACGAATTCGGTTTCGACTACCTGCGCGACAACATGGCCTTCAGCCTGGAAGACAAGTTCCAGCGCGAGCTGAATTTCGCCGTGATCGACGAAGTCGACTCCATCCTCATCGACGAGGCGCGTACGCCGCTGATCATCTCCGGTCAGGCCGAGGACAGCTCCAAGCTGTACATCGAGATCAACAAGCTGATCCCGCGCCTCAAGCAGCACATCGAGGAAGAGGAAGGCGTGGTGACTCAGGAAGGTCACTACAAGGTCGACGAGAAATCGCGCCAGGTCGAACTCAACGAAGCCGGCCACCAGTACGTCGAGGAAATGCTCACCGCTGCCGGTCTGCTGGCCGAAGGTGAAAGCCTCTATTCCGCGCACAACCTCGGTCTGCTGACTCACGTTTACGCCGGCCTGCGTGCGCACAAGCTGTTCAATCGCAATGTCGAATACATCGTGCAGAACGGCCAGGTGATCCTGATCGACGAGCACACCGGCCGTACCATGCCGGGTCGCCGCCTCTCCGAGGGCCTGCATCAGGCCATCGAAGCGAAGGAAGGGGTGAACATTCAGGCTGAGAGCCAGACCCTGGCCTCGACCACCTTCCAGAACTACTTCCGTCTCTACAACAAGCTGTCCGGCATGACCGGTACCGCCGACACCGAGGCCTTCGAGTTCCGCCAGATCTACGGTCTGGACGTGATGGTGATCCCGACCAACAAGCCGGTCGCGCGCAAGGACTTCAACGACCTGGTCTACCTGACCCAGGAAGAGAAGTACCAGGCGATCATCGCCGATATCAAGGACTGCCAGGCCCAGGGCCGGCCGATCCTGGTGGGTACCGCCACCATCGAGACCTCCGAGTACGTCAGCCAGTTGCTGAATCAGGAAGGTATCGAGCACAAGGTGCTCAACGCCAAGTTCCACGACAAGGAAGCCGAGATCATCGCCCAGGCCGGTCGTCCGGGTGCGCTGACCATCGCCACCAACATGGCCGGTCGTGGTACCGACATCCTTCTCGGTGGCAACTGGGAAGTGGAAGTCGCGGCGCTGGAAAACCCCACCGACGAGCAGATCGCGCAGATCAAGAGCGAGTGGCAGAAGCGTCACCAGCAGGTGATCGAAGCCGGCGGCCTGCATGTGATTGCCTCCGAGCGCCACGAATCGCGGCGTATCGACAATCAGCTGCGCGGTCGTGCCGGCCGTCAGGGTGACCCGGGTTCCAGCCGCTTCTACCTGTCGCTGGAAGACAACCTGATGCGTATCTTCGCCTCGGATCGGGTGAAGAACTTCATGAAGGCTCTGGGCATGCAGTCCGGCGAGGCCATCGAGCACCGCATGGTCACCAACGCCATCGAGAAGGCCCAGCGCAAGGTCGAGGGCCGCAACTTCGACATGCGTAAGCAACTGCTCGAATTCGACGACGTGGCCAACGAGCAGCGCAAGGTGATCTACCACATGCGCAACAGCCTGCTGGCTGCCGAGAGCGTTGGCGACACCATCGCCGAGTTCCGCGAGGAAGTGCTGACCACCGCAGTCAACAACCATATTCCGCCGCAGTCGATGCCGGAGCAGTGGGATGTCGCCGGTCTGGAGTCCACCCTGCAGAGCGATTTTGGCATCAAGCTGCCGATCCAGCAGTGGCTGGATGAAGACGACAAGCTGTACGAAGAAACCCTGCGTGAGCGCATCCTTGCCGAGCTGCTGGCTGCCTACAACGAGAAGGAAACCCAGGCCAGCGCCGAGGCTCTGCGTACCTTCGAGAAGCAGATTCTGCTGCGTGTGCTGGACGATCTGTGGAAAGACCACCTGTCGACCATGGATCACCTGCGTCACGGGATTCACCTGCGTGGCTACGCGCAGAAGAACCCCAAGCAGGAATACAAGCGCGAGTCCTTCGCCCTGTTCCAGGAACTGTTGGAGTCGATCAAACGCGATGCCATCCGCGTGCTCAGCCACGTTCAGGTGCGTCGCGAAGATCCGGCCGAAGAAGAAGCTCGTCTGCGCCGCGAAGCCGAAGCCATGGCCGAGCGTATGCAGTTCCAGCACGCAGACGCCTCGGCACTGGCGGCTGAAGAGAGCGATGGCGCAGAAGGAGACGTTGCCATGGCCGCCGCTCCGGTACGTGCCGAGCAGAAGGTTGGCCGTAACGAGCCGTGCCCTTGCGGTTCGGGTAAGAAGTACAAGCACTGCCACGGTCAGATCGGCTGATCGGATCGCTTGCAGTAGCGGGCGCTTCGGCTATGCTGCCAGCGCCCTGACAACGCCGCGAACGGCCCAGCCGCTCGCGGCGTTTTACCATCTCATTCGGTCGCCGAAGCGATCACCGTATATCTGAAGGAGCGCATCTCATGGCTGTTGGTCTTGGCCCGCTGTCTACCCTGCACCCGGTTCCTGGTTTCGAGCTGGGTATCGCCTCGGCCGGCATCAAGCGTCCAGGGCGCAAGGATGTGGTGGTGATGCGCTGTGCCGAAGGCTCGCGTATCGCCGGGGTGACCACCACCAACGCCTTCTGCGCGGCCCCTGTACTGATCACGCGCGAGCGTCTGGGCGGCGAAGTGCGTTACCTGCTGACCAATACCGGCAATGCCAACGCGGGTACCGGCGCTGATGGCCTGGCCCGTGCGCGTCGCTCCTGTGCGCGCCTGGCTGAACTGACCGGTGTTACCGAAAGCGCCGTGCTGCCGTTTTCCACCGGTGTGATCGGCGAGCCGCTGCCGGTCGAGAAGATCGAGTCCGCGTTGCAGGCCGCGCTGGATGACCTCAAGGCTGACAACTGGGAAGCTGCCGCCACCGGCATCATGACCACCGACACCCTGCCCAAGGGCGCCAGCCGTCAGTTTCAGCACGATGGCGTGACCATCACCGTGACCGGCATCTCCAAGGGCGCCGGCATGATCCGGCCGAACATGGCGACCATGCTCGGCTACATTGCCACTGACGCCAAGGTCGCTCAGGGCGTGCTGCAGGATCTGGTGCGCGACGCGGCGAACAAGTCGTTCAACCGCATCACTATCGACGGCGATACTTCCACCAACGACTGCTGCATGCTGATCGCCACCGGCCAGGCGGCCCTGGCGGAAATCACCGAGGCTTCTGGCGAGCTGTTCGCCAAGCTCAAACAGGCGGTTTTCGAGGTATTCATGGAGGTGGCGCAGGCCATCGTCCGTGACGGTGAGGGCGCGACCAAGTTCGTCACCGTGCAGGTCAACGGTGGCGGCACTCATCAGGAGTGTCTGGACGTGGCTTATGCTGTGGCTCATTCGCCGCTGATCAAGACCGCGCTGTTCGCCTCCGACCCGAACTGGGGGCGGATCCTCGCTGCTGTCGGCTATGCCGGCGTACCGCAGCTCGACGTGAGCAAGATCGACGTGTTCCTCGGTGAAGTCTGCATCGCCAGCAAGGGTTGCCGTGCGACCACCTACACCGAAGAGCAGGGAGCGGCGGTGATGGCCCGTGAGGAAATCACCATCCGTATCGAGCTGGGACGCGGCACCTGCAGCGAGACCATCTGGACCACCGACCTGTCCCACGAGTACGTCAAGATCAACGCCGAATACCGCACCTGATCGCGTCCTGCTCGTCCGTATTCCCGCGCCTCATGACCTCATGACGCGCGGGAATTTGCTATTCGGGAGGCAGGCTTTTAACGTCGAGTGACTTCATTCCCGAGGACGCGCGAGATGGCACTGAAACTGGTGATTGGCGACAAGAACTATTCCTCCTGGTCGTTGCGCGCCGCTCTGGCGGTCGAGCTGGCCGGTGTGGAATGTGAAGAAGTGCTGGTGCGCCTGTATCAGCCCGACAGCCGCGCGCAATTGCTGCGGCACTCGCCCACCGGCAAGGTGCCTGTGCTGCTCACCGAACAGGGACCGGTGTGGGATTCCCTGGCGATAGCCGAATATCTGGCCGAGTGCTACCCCGAGGCGCAGCTGTGGCCGCAGGATCGCCAGGCCCGTGCCTTGGCACGTAGTGTCTGTGCGGAGATGCACAGTGGCTTCAGCGCTCTGCGCAGCCACCTGCCGATGGATCTGGCGCGTGACAAGGCGCTGACCGAGCTGCCGGACGCGGCGCAGGCCGATATCGATCGTATTTGCGCGATCTGGGCCGATTGCCGCGAGCGCTTCGCCACTTCAGGCAACTATCTGTTTGGTCAGGCCAGCATTGCCGATGCCTTCTATGCGCCGGTCGCCGCGCGTCTGCGCAGTTATCATGTGGTGCTACCGACAACGGCAGCGGCCTATGTCGAAACCATCTACCGTTGGCCGGCGTTCCGGCGCTGGTATCAGGCAGCATTGCAGGAGGTAAAGGGGTGAAGCGCGTTCATGTCGCAGCAGCGGTGATTCGGGGGGTCGATGGACGCATCCTGATCGCCAGGCGAGCCGATGACAAACACCAGGGCGGTCTGTGGGAGTTTCCCGGCGGCAAGGTGGAGGACGGTGAGGCGGTGCGGATCGCCCTCGATCGTGAACTGCAGGAGGAACTGGGGATTCGTCCGCAGGCTGCGCGCCCGCTGATCCAGATTCGCCACGACTACCCGGACAAGCAGGTGTTGCTGGACGTCTGGGAAGTCTTGGCCTTCAGTGGCGAGCCGCATGGTGCCGAGGGCCAGCCATTGGCCTGGGTCAGCGAACGGCAGTTGCTGGAATACGAATTTCCCGCGGCCAACAAACCCATAGTCGCTGCCGCGCGCCTGCCCGAGCGCTACCTGATCACCCCGGATGGCCTGCAGTCGAGTGAGCTGCTTGCTGGCATCCGCAGTGCGCTGGCGCAGGGGGTAAGGCTGATTCAGCTGCGCGCGCCGAACATGTTCGACCCGCAATACCGCGACCTGGCTGTCGACGTGCAGGGCCTGTGTGCCGGCAAGGCGCAACTGATGCTCAAGGGACCGCTGGAGTGGCTGGGGGATTTTCCCGCGGCTGGCTGGCACCTGACGGCCGAACAGCTGCGCAAGTATGCCGCTGGCGGCCGCCCTTTCCCTGAGGATCGCTGGCTGGCGGCGTCTTGCCATAATGCCGATGAGCTGGCGCTGGCCACGCAGATGGGCGTGGACTTCGTCACCCTGTCCCCCGTGCAGGCGACCGCGACTCATCCCGAGGCGCAGCCGCTGGGCTGGGACGCTGCAAGCGAGATGCTGACCCATTTCAACCTGCCGGCTTATCTGCTGGGCGGCGTCGGCCCGGCCGATATCGAACGCGCCTGGCAGGTTGGCGCCCAGGGCGTGGCCGGTATCCGCGCGTTCTGGCCGGACAGCGCCTTGTAGGAGCGAGCTCTGCTCGCGAACATCGGCGAGTCTAAGAAGCTTCGCGAGCAGAGCTCGCTCCTACAGTCTATACCTGAGGTTGCATGCAGGCAGGAGGCAAGGAATGCCCATTACCATACGTCTCATCTGCGCAGCGGTCGCTTTTCTGAATCTGGCCGCATTTATTCGATTACAGCCGTTACCCACTGTAGACAACCTTGATTTCACGACTTTTTTGTGGGACGGCTGCTGATCGACGAATTACGTCTTGCTGAGGAGCAAGACCTCGCCACCTCATTGTGCTGGGTTGTGATGCCGGATCACTTTCACTGGTTGCTTCAACTGGGGCAGTGCGACTTGGAGAAGCTGTTGCAGCAGGTTAAGTCGCGCAGCGCCAAGGCAATCAATCAGCGCTTGCAACGCAGCGGTAAGGTCTGGCAGTCCGGCTACCATGACCGGGCTTTACGCCGGGAGGATGATGTACGTGACATCGCTCGTTATATCATCGCCAACCCGCTGCGGAGCGGCCTGGTAACGCAACTGGCCAATTATCCCTTGTGGGACGCCGTATTTCTGTAGGAGCGAGCTCTGCTCGCGAACATCGGCGAGTCTAAGAAGCTTTGCGAGCAGAGAACTAGGCGTCCCCCTCGCTCCTACCCTCCGTCTACATGTGAGGTCGCGAGCTACGGTTTGTCTGCCGCCTTCCACAGCACCTCGGCAATGCCCTGGCGCTTGGCGATCAGGCGGGCCGCGACGAACAGTAGGTCGGAGAGGCGGTTGACGTAGGCCAGGCCCTCACCGCGTAGCGGTTCCACGGCGTTGAGGTGCTGGCAGCGGCGCTCGCTGCTGCGCGCGAGGCTGCGGCACACGTGGGCTTGGGCGATCAGCCTGGAGCCGCCAGGCAGGATGAAGTTTTCCAGTGGCCCGACCTCTTCGTTCCAGTTGTCGATGGCCGTCTCCAGGCGCTGCACTTCTACCTGCTGCAAGGCCTGGTACTCGGGCATTGCCAGTTCGCCCCCGAGATCGAACAGACGGTGCTGGCAGGGGCTCAGCACCTCGCTGATCTCCTTGAGTGCCGGCCAGGTCGTGGCGGCATCATCCAGTTCGGCAAGCAGCAGGCCGAGCTGGCTGTTGAGCGTGTCCAACTCGCCTATGGCTTCGATGCGTGGGTGGTCTTTGCCGACCCGGCGGCCGTCGGCCAACCCGGTTTCGCCTTTGTCGCCAGTGCGGGTGTAGATCTTCGAGAGGCGAAAGCCCATGTCTCAGAGTCCTGTGTGATCGGGCAGCGAGGCCAGCGGCAGGCGCAGGGTGAAACAGGTGCCCTGGCCGGGCGTCGAGTGCACTTCCATCTGCCCTTTATGATTGTTGGTGATGATGAAGTAGGAGACCGCCAGGCCGAGTCCGGTGCCCTGACCCACCTCCTTGGTGGTGAAGAAGGGTTCGAAGATGCGTTTGCGCACCGCCTCGCTCATGCCGGTGCCGTTGTCTTCCACCTGGACCTCCGCCCAACTACCGGCCTGTCGAGTGCGCAGGATGATGCGGCCGGGCTCGGTATCCTCGTCGCGCTGGTGAATGGCCTGGGCAGCGTTCTTCAGCAGGTTGAGCAGCACCTGCTCCAGTTCGTTGGCGGTGCCGGCTACCGGGCCCAGTAGCGGATCGAACTGGTGCACGATCTCCAGGGTCTTGAAGTCGAAGCTGTCGGTCAGATCGAAGTCATTGCCGGCGATCTCCAGTGCCTGATCGATCAGTGCCGGCAGATCGCAAGGCGAAAGCTGGCGGTCGCTGCGGCGGCTGAAGCTGAGCATGTGGCTGACGATCTTGGCGGCGCGCTGGCCGGCCTGCTGGATGCCGTCGAGCAGGCGCGGTACCTCACGGGCCTCCATATAGTGCTCAATGGCAGGCAGGCTGACGCCGGCCTGCTCGGCCTGTTCGACATTCTTTTCCAGACCCGGCGACAGGCGCCGGCGGATGTTCTGCACGTTATGCAGAATGGCGCCGAGCGGGTTGTTGATTTCGTGTGCCATGCCCGCCGCCAGGCCGCCGACGGAGAGCATCTTCTCCGACTGCACCATCATTTCCTCCAGGGCCAGGCGCTGGGTGATGTCGTCGATACGGATCACCACGCCCCGTCCGGCGCTGCCCATCAGCGGGTAGAAGGTCAGGGCGTAGTGGTGGGGCTCTTCATCCTTGTGCCAGGTGACACGCTCGATCTTCTCCACACGATGTTGCTCGGCGGTGCGTTTGAGCTGCGCAAGAAAGGGTTTGAGTGGCGGGAAGGCGAGAAACACCGGCTGGTTCAGCGCTTCTTCCAGGCGCGTACCGGACAGGGCGCTGGCTTCCTGATTCCACTGCGTCACGTAGAGCTGTTCGTCGAGGGCGATCAGCGCCGAAGGCATGGAGTCGATGATGCTGTTGAGGTAGTTCTGAAAGCCGGTGAGTTTCTTCTCGATCTTGCTGCGCACCTGCACCTCCAATTCCAGCTTGCGGTTGGAGTGGCGGGTTTCCTCGGCCAGGCTCTGCGCCTGATCGAAGGCCTGCTGGGCGTCGTCGCGGGCACGCTTGAGCTGCTGCTCGCGGGCCTCCATGCGCATCAGCATGGTATTGAACGCATCGGCCAGGCTGCCGATCTCGTCCTGATTGCCGCGATTGGCGCGCAGCGCATAGTTCTCTTCGCGGGTGACCTGGCGTGATAGTTCTTCCAGGCGGCGAATGGGTTTGGTCACCAGGCGTTTGATCTGCCTGGCCACCAGCATCCACAGCAGCACGCTGAACGCCAGAATCACCAGGCTCGCGGTCAGGGTGCCGGTATAGAAGGCACCAGGCAATTCGCTGGAAGCCACCAGCAGCAGGGCGCCGGGGCGACCGCTGGGGTGCGGCAGGTCGACCAGCAGGTTGGTGCGAAAGGCCGTTTCGCGCCAGTTCTGCAGATGGCTCAGTTGCTGCGGTAGCTGCAGTTTTTCGCCGCGTTGCAGTTGTGCCAGGCTGTTGCCATTGCTGTCGTAGATAACCGCTGCACGCAGGGGCGCGTAATCGTCCAGGCGTTTGAGCAGGGCTTCGGCCGAGGCGGACGAGTGCAAGGCTTCCTTGCTCAGCGTCGGGCTGGCGATAAGCCGGCCGAGGGTGTGCAGGGCCTGTGGCGCCATGCTCTCCTGGGTGATCCAGTAGGCTGCACTGATGAAAGCCAGATTGGCCACCAGCATCACGGCGGCGAGCAACACCAGCAGTGCGGCGAGCAGTTTGCGGCCCACTGGCAGGTTTTCGAGGCGCTGACGCAGTCTCATGAGGGTATCGTTGTGACGAGTGAGGACGGCAGGTTAGCGCGGCTGTCAGGCCATTGCCTACTGCCAGTGTAGGGCGGGTGCAACCCGCCAAGCTGCGAGTGATGGGTTGCACCCGCCCTGCGTACTCAAGCGAGAGGCAAACCCCGTTCACGCAGGTGGCTCAGCAGGCGCTGCTGCAGATGCTGCAGGTGCGGCACATGCAGCTGATGACGCTGCGCCGCTGCGCAGGCGTAGCCAAGCAGATAGCTGATCTCGGTGCGACGTCCCTGTGCAACGTCCTGGTGCATGGAGGAGTAGTTCGCCGCAGTGGCGCTGATCACGCGCTGTACCTCTTGATGCAGATTCTCTGCGGCTGCGGGCTGGCCGCAGCGTTGCAGCAGCTCGTCGAGTTCGGCGCACAGGGTGGCGACTTCGGCAGGGTGCTCGGTCAGGCCACCATTGCGACAGTCGTGCAGTACGGTGAGCGGGTTGATCGCGCAGTTCAGCGCCAGCTTGCGCCACAGGCGCGTGAGGATATCCGGGCTCCACTGGTGAGCGATGCCCGCGCACTGCAGCTCGTCCAGCCAGGTTGGTGGCTGGGGATCGCTCGGGTCACCCAGCCAGTTGTGGCCATTGCCGGCGAACACCACCTGAAAATCGGCGGGACGAAAAGCCCCTTCGGTGCTGGAGACGAACAGGCAACGTTGCTTGGGTAGGCGTTGGGCAACTTCATCCTGGCTGCCCAGGCCATTTTGTAACAGCAGCAGCTCGGCGCCTGGGGCAAGACGTCCGGCGATGGTCGCTACCGCGCTTTGCGCGTCATAGGCCTTGCAGGCCAGCAGCAGGCGATGGATGGGCGTGTCCGCTTGTGGCAATTCTGCAGGAATGGCGTACTGCATGGGCTGGCCCGCTTCGACCAACGTCAGGCCGCCGGCCTGGCGATAGGCTTCGAGGCGTTGCCGGTTGCGCAGGATCAGCCTGACTGGCAGGCCGGCACGGGCCAGGCGTGCTGCCCAGAGGCTGCCGAGACTGCCAGCGCCGAGGATGTGCCAGGTCACGGCAGAGGCAGGCGCATGGCTGCCACCCGGCCGCTGGCGTAAGACTCTGGCAGCAGATTTTGCGCATGCTGAATCAGTTGTTCGGTATCGGTGGGTAGCGCCTTGGCATCCAGACCGACCAGGCTGATGCCGGCTTTCAGCGTAATGAACCCTTCGCTGGTCTTGAACGCTTTGTAGTTGAGGCCTTCGTGCAGGCGCTTGAAGCTGCTCGGCGAGCACTCGTGCAGGTCGTCGAGCAGGGTGATAAGGCCGAAGTGGTTGTCATCCAGGCGCGTCAACACGTCCAGTGGCCTGACAAGCTGCTGCAGGCGCCTTGCGACGCCATGCAGCAGTTCGTTGAAGAAGCGGTCACCGTACTGGTTGCGCAGCTGACCGGCGTCCTGCAGGCCGATCAGCAGGTAGCACACGGCGCCGCCGCGCGATTCGATCTGGCGCAGGCTGTCGGTGAGCTTCTGGCGCAGATAGCGCGGGTTGCCCAGGCCGGTGAGTGGATCGACCAGATTGCGTCGCTCCAGGCTGGCGATGTTCTGCGTCAGCATGCGGTTTTCGTGCAGCAGGCGTTGCAGGGTGTTGCACAGGCGATCGGCGGCGTACACACGTGGCACCAGCTGTTCGTTCATCGCCGCCTTGCTGATGAAGTCATCGACGCCGCGGTCGAAGGCTTCGCCCAGGACGTTTTCGCCTTCCTTGCCGGTCAGCAGGATGATGTAGGTGTAATGGTCGGCGGTCTCGTCCAGCTGACGCACCCGCGCGGTCAGCTCCAGGCCGTCGATCTCGGGCATCAGCCAGTCGGCCAGCAATACGCTGGCCGGGCGCTGCTCCAGCTGCTGCAGGGCTTCGCTGGCGCTGCTGGCAAAGCGCACGTCCTGGTAGCCAGCCTGGCTCAGTGCACGGCCAATCATGGCGCTGGAGAACTTGGCGTCGTCCACCACCAGGATGCTGAGATGGGGGTTGGGCATGGTACTGGCTCGCAGGCAGGAGGGAAGGACGCCAAACGGCGTTTATCAGACTGGTTATAATGGGCCCGCCATAGTTATCGTCAAGTCAGGCGCGTTCACTCCGTGAAGAGGATCGCGCCGTCCATCAGGAGCCCACTCATGCCTTCGTTCGACATCGTGTCTGAACTGGACAAACACGAACTGACCAATGCGGTCGACAATGCCATCAAGGAGCTCGACCGCCGTTTCGACCTGCGTGGCAAATGCAGCATCGAGAGTAAGGACAAGGCGCTGACCTTGACCGCCGAAGCCGAGTTCATGCTCGAGCAGATGCTCGACATCGTGCGCAGCAGCCTGATCAAGCGCAAGATCGACTGCCAGTGCATGGAAACCAAGGAACCCTACGCTTCGGGCAAGGTGATGAAGCAGGAAGTCACCTTCCGCGAAGGTATCGACAAGGAGCTGGCGAAGAAGATCGTCGCTCACATCAAGGACGCCAAGCTCAAGGTGCAGGCCGCCATCCAGGGCGAGCAGGTGCGTGTCACCGGCAAGAAGCGCGATGACCTGCAGGAAGCCATCGCCCTGCTGCGTGGTCATGAGTTCGGCATGCCGCTGCAGTACAACAACTTCCGCGATTGAACCTTTGTGATGCTGAGGCGTCGCAGGCTAGGTTGATAGCATTCTGACCGCCATGGCGGTTTCGTTTCATGCACAGGAAAACGGGAGTACCCCTATGGAGATGAACGTCGACGAACTGGTCAAGCTGTCCGAGGCCTGGCTGCCTGTGGTGCTTGAGTACAGCGGCAAGCTGACCCTGGCACTGATCACGCTGCTGATCGGCTGGTGGCTGATCAGCCGGCTGATGTCGAGCATCGAGAGCATGCTCGCAGCGCGTAAGGTGGACCGCGCGTTGAGCAGCTTCATCAGCAGCCTGGTCAGCATCGTGCTGCGCATTCTGCTGCTGATCAGCGTGGCGTCGATGATCGGTGTGGAGACCACTTCGTTCATCGCCATGATCGGTGCGGCGGGTCTGGCCATCGGCCTGGCTTTGCAGGGCAGCCTGGCCAACTTCGCCGGCGGGGTGCTGATCATGCTGTTCCGCCCCTTCCGCGCGGGTGACTGGATCGAGGCGCAGGGCGTTTCGGGCAGCGTCGACAGCATCCAGATCTTCCATACCACGCTGAAAACCGGCGATAACAAGGTCGTCATCGTGCCCAATGGCAGCCTGTCCAACGGCCACATCACCAACTACTCGCGTGAGCCGCGTCGGCGCGCCGACATCAATATCGGCATCGACTACTCCAGCGATATCAAAAAAGCGCGCGAGGTGCTGCTGGAAATCGCCCAGGACCCGCGTGTACATGTCGATCCTGCGCCGGTTGTGTTCGTGACCGGGCTGGGTGACAGTGCGGTGAACATCTCGCTGCGCGTATGGGTGGCGACTGGTGATTTCTGGCCGGTGACCTTCGAGTTCACCGAACTGGCCAAGGAGCGTCTGACCGAGGCGGGTATTGGTATTCCGTTCCCGCAGCGGGTGGTGCATCTGGCCAAGGCTGATTGACACTCACCACAAAAAAGCCCCGGTCGATCCGGGGCTTTTTTCTGCCTGGTGTCAGGCTTGCTCGACAGCAGACGGTGTCGTCTCAGGCCGCGCTTGGCGTTTGTCGCGGCGCCACTGAATGATGATAAGCAGCAGTGTCGGTATCCCCATCAGCGCCGTGGCGAGGAAGAAGTGGGCGTAGCCGAGGCTTTCCACCATCACGCCGGAATAACCACCGATCAGGCGCGGCAGCAGCAGCATGATGGAGCTGAGCAGGGCGTACTGGGTGGCCGAGAATTTCAGGTTGGTCAGGCTCGACAGGTAGGCGACGAACGCCGAGGTGGCCAGGCCGGCGCTGAAGTTGTCGCAACTGATGGTGACGATCAGCATGTTCAGGTGTGGGCCCATGCCCACCAGCAGCATGAACATCAGGTTGGTGGCCGCCGATGCGGTGGCACCGATCAGCAGAATCGGCATGATGCCGAAACGCACGATCAGCAGCCCGCCGACCCCGGCGCCGAGCAGGGTCATCACCAGGCCGAAAATCTTGCTGACACTGGCGATCTGCTCCTTGGTGAAGCCCTGGTCGATATAGAAGACGTTGGCCATCACCCCCATTACGGTGTCGGACAGGCGATAGGTGGCAATCAGGCTCAGCAAGAGCAGCGCCTGCCAGCGATAGCGCACGATGAAGTCGTTGATCGGCGTCAGCACCGGGGCCATGCCGCCCCAGAACAGGCTGGAGATGGACAGGCCGGTGAGCAGGGTATAGAGCAGTGCACGCAGGAAGGCGCGGTCGTAGTAGAGCAGCTCCTGCAGGCTTATCTGGCCCTGGAACACCAGCATCAGGTCACTTTCGTAGAACTGGGTGACCATGGCCGGGATGGCGATCAGCAGGATGATCAGCAGCAGCACGGACAGCAGCTGATGGAAGAATCCATACCTTGCCGCTGCCGTTTTCAGCACCGGCGCCAGCCCACCCCAGAACAGCCCGGAGGCGCACACGCAGGCCAGGGTGCTGTAGAGCAGCGCACGCAGGAAGGCGCGGTCGTTGTAGAGCAGCTCCTGCATGCTGACGTCGCCGAGCAGCATTGGCATCAGATCGCTCTGATAGAACTGGATGAACATGGTCGGCACGGCGATGATCAGCACGATCACCGCGCTGATCGCCAGCAGTTGGTGGAAAAAGCCATGCTTGGGTGGCGCGACATTGATGTGCGGAGGTGCTGGCGGCTCGCGCATCCAGATGGAGGTGAGCAAGCCAGGCAGCATCAGCAGGGCGAAGACCATGTAGGTGCCGGTCCAGGCGCTGAACTGGTAGTCCTTGGCGGTCGAGCCGAAGCCTTCGGCGAAATACAGCGCGCCGGCGGTGGCCAGCAGCGCGGCGACGCGGTAGCCGGTCATGTAGGCGGCGGCCAGCGCAGCCTGATGCTCATCGCCGAGGATTTCCAGACGGTAGGCATCGACGGCGATGTCCTGGGTGGCCGAAGCGAAGGCGACCAGCACGGCCAGGGCGATCAGCGTCGAGAGGTGCGTTTGCGGGTCGTAATGCGCCATGCCGATCAGGCCGATGGCAACCAGGCCCTGTGACAGCACCAGCCAGGAGCGGCGCCGGCCAAGCTTGCCCAACACTGGCAGGCGCCACTGGTCGAGCATCGGGGCCCAGACCCATTTGAAGGCATACGCCAGGCCGATGAGGCTGGCAAAACCGATGGTCTCGCGTGCTACGCCGGCTTCGCGCAGCCAGACCGACAGGGTCGAGAACACCAGCATGTAGGGCAGGCCGGCGGCGAAGCCCAGAAGCAGCAGCGCCAGTGTGGCGGGGTTGGCGTAGGTGGCGAGGGCTTCTCGCCAGGATTTGCGTGGCATCAGGCTCGAATTTGGGCTGGAGGGGTGGTTCGTAGGGCGCACTCTAACTGCTGTGCTCCATCGGGCGCCAGCCGTGACGACGCATATCCACACGTTCGTTCAGGATGCTGATGCCCTCCGCCCGCAGGCGCGCCCGTTGTTCGGCGCCCGCCGGGCTGCCAGCGCTCAGGCTGAGACGGCCGCCTGCGGCAATGACGCGATGCCAGGGCAGGGTGGTGCCATCGGGGAGTTGGCCCAGGGTACGACCGACCCAGCGTGCGGCGCGGCCCAGGCCGGCCAACTGCGCCAGCTCGCCGTAATTGACGACCTTACCGGCCGGCACCTGTGCCAATACCAGGTACAGCGCTTCGCGGCGTGCCTCTGCGCTTGCCGGTGGCGAGGCCGGCCATGCAGACTCTGCGGGTTTAATCCTGCCCATGGGGTGCGTCCTTATCATGCGTGTACTGATTGCCTGGTGTCTTTCAATCCTGGCTGCACCGCTTTGGGCCGATACCGTCTGGTTGAACAACGGCGATCGTCTGAGCGGTGAGATCATCCTGCTCGATGGCGGCAAGCTGGCGCTCAAGACCCGATATGCCGGCCAGGTGCTGATCGACTGGAAGGATATCGATACCCTCAGCTCCGACAAGCCCCTGCTGGTGCGGCGCAGCGGTTTCGACAACGAGCGCAGCGAAAGGTTGGCCGCCGCCGGCGCGGGCATGGTTCGCGTGCAGGGTGAGCGCGAGTACACCTTGCCGCTGGCGCAGATCAAGCGCCTGGTGCCGCCACGGCCGTTGCTGGAGGATCGTCTCTGGGAGGGCAACCTTGATGCCAAACTGGACATGAAGCGCAACGAGAACGATGTCGACGAGTGGAAGCTCAAGGGCAATACCCGCGTCGAGCATGGTCGTTGGCGCCATCTGCTCAGCGGCGAACTGGAGCGTGAAATTAAGAATGATCGCAAGGTCGAAGACAACTGGGAGCTGGAATACGACCTCGACCGCTTTCTGACCGAGCATTGGTTCTGGCGTGCGGGCGTGCAGCAGGGCGAGGATGAATTCGAGATCGTCGACCGTCAGCGTATCGTCGGCACCGGCCCCGGTTATCGCTTCTGGGATGACGAACTGGGTCGCTTCGACCTGATCGGGCAGTTCAATCGCGTGCGTCTGGAGTCGGATGTTGCTGATCTGGCGTTCAATACCACTTCGCTGGAGCTGGATTACAAGCGCCTGCTGTGGGGTACGCGGCTGGAGTTCTATGCCAATGCCCAGTTGCAGATCCCGCATATCGAAGAAATCGACTACGTGCTCGATAGCGAATTCGGCCTGCGCTACCGCCTCAACCAGTGGCGCGGCTGTTGCTGCTGTATGAGCTCAATCAGCTGGCGGCCCAGGGTCAGAGGGTTTCTGACCGACATTACCTGATCGGTGTCGGCATCGGTTGGTGAGCCTGCAAGGCCAATCATGCAGCAGGCAGCAGCGTCCTGCGCAGGGTTGGCCGACCAAATACGCTGAACTCTACGGCAGGCTGTCGGTCAGCTCTTGCTCAAGTGTCGGGCTTGCGGATAATGCCCGGCTTTTTCGCCCATCAGAGCCTTACTGACCTGCCATGTCGCGTCCATCATCCTTCTCGCTGCTTGGTCTGAGCCTTGCCCTGCTCAGCTCCGCCACTTTTGCCGACACCGTCTGGCTGACCAACGGTGACCGCCTGACCGGCACCATTCGTTTCTTCGACGGCAGCAAACTGCTGCTGGAAACCGACTACGGCGGCTCCATCCCGCTGAGCTGGAAGAAAATCGCCACCCTGCAAAGCGACCATGAGCTGCTGGTCAAACTTGGCCCTGTGGATGGCGAGCGTGCCAAATCGCTGCTGGCCGCCGAGCCGGGCAAGGTGACACTGGCCAATGGTGACTCGCCGAAAACCATCGAGCTGGCGCAGATCGAACAGATCATGAAGCCCAAGCCGCTGGTCGAGGACTTCACCTGGAAGGGCAATGTCGACCTCGGTCTGGACTACAAGCGCGGTGAGCGCGACTCCGACGACTACGATGTCGGCATCAAGACCCAGGCCCGTCATGGCCTGTGGCGGCATAACGCGCTGGCCGATTACAACCGCGAGCTGAAAAACGACGTCGTCAGCACCGACAACTGGAACGCCGAATATGCCCTTGACCGTTTCCTCACGGAGAAATGGTTCTGGCAGGGGCGCTTCGAGTACAAGCGCGACCGTATCGAAGAAGTCGAGCGTCAGCGCACCCTGGGTACCGGTCCGGGTTACCAGTTCTGGGATGACGAGCTGGGGGCGTTCTCCCTCGCCACCCTGGCCAACCGCAGTGACTACCTGTATAGCAACGGTGAACAGGACCGTTTCTATGCCATGAGCGTGAAGTGGGACTACAACCGCTATCTGATCGGCAAGACCGTCGAGCTGTTCAGCGTCGGTGAAGTGGTGCGCCCGCTCAGCAGCGCCGCCGACTATAGCCTGGATGCCGAGATCGGCCTGCGCTACAAGGTCACCGACTGGGCGTCGTTGAACATGAAGGCCGAGAAGGACATGGTCAGCGGTGCCGAAGGGGATCTGGATGAAACCCGCTACACCCTTGGCTTTGGTGTCGGCTGGTAACGTTCGCCAGCGTCAAGAAAAAGCCCGCGAATCAATCGCGGGCTTTTTCTTGGGCGAGAGAATCAGGCCTCTTGCCCAATGCCGATCAGATAAGCTTGCCAAAGCGGTCTTTCGTAGGAGCCCCGCCCCGGGGCGAAGCTTTTCAATCGCGTATCGCCCTGGTTCGCGGCGGGGCGCCGCTCCTACCCATTGGCAGCGTCGACGCTTAACTGACAGACATTAGGCCTCTTGCCCGTCCTTTTTCTTCCAGCCGGCGCCGCCTGGCAGTACCAGGTTGAGCAGCAGGGCGCTGATGGCGCACAGGGAAATACCCGACAGGGCAAATTCCTTGCCGCCAATCACCATGCCGCCGATGCCGAATACCAGGGTCACCGAGACGATGATCAGGTTGCGCGCTTCGGACAGGTCGACCTGGTGACGAATCAGTGTGTTGAGGCCGACCACGGCGATCGAGCCGAACAGCAGGCACAGAATACCGCCCATTACCGGTACCGGAATGCTCTGCAGGGCCACGCCGAACTTGCCGATGAAGGCCAGGGCGATGGCGAAAACTGCAGCCCAGGTCATGATCTTCGGGTTGTAGCTCTTGGTCAGCATCACTGCGCCGGTGACTTCGGCGTAGGTGGTGTTGGGCGGGCCACCGAACAGGCCGGCTGCCGAGGTGGCGAGGCCGTCACCGAGCAGGGTGCGGTGCAGGCCTGGCTTCTTGACGAAGTTCTTGCCGGTGACGTTGCCGATCGCCACCACGCCGCCGATATGCTCGATGGCCGGAGCCAGGGCCACGGGTACCATGTACAGGATGGCGCCCCAATGCAGTTCCGGTGCGATGAAGTTGGGCACGGCGAGCCAGGAGGCCTGGCTCACGGCGCTGGTGTCGATCACCCCGAGCACGGCGGCGATGGCGCAGCCAACGGCGATGCCGGCGAGGATCGGCACCAGACGGAAGATGCCACGGCCCAGCACGGCCACCAGCAGGGTGGTGATCAGCGCCGGCATCGAGATCATCATCGCGGTGCCGTAGGGCACCAGCTCGACGCTGCCGTCACCGGCCTTGCCCATGGCCATGTTCACTGCGACCGGCGACAGCGCCAGGCCGATGGAAATGATCACCGGCGCGATCACCACCGGCGGCAGCAGGCGGTCGATGAAGTTGGGGCCGCGCAGTTTGACCAGTAGCGAAAGCAGGATGTAGACCAGGCCGGCCGCGATCACGCCACCCATCACCGCGGGCAGGCCGAATTCGCCCTTGGCGGCCAGGATCGGCGCGATGAAGGCGAAGCTGGAGGCCAGGAACACCGGAACCTGGCGCTTGGTCACCAGTTGGAACAGCAGGGTACCGATACCGGCGGTGAACAGCGCGACGTTGGGATCCATGCCGGTGATCAGCGGCATCAGCACCAGGGCGCCGAAGGCCACGAACAGCATCTGCGCGCCGGAAATGCCCTGGCGCCAGAGCGGATCGTTGAATTCCGTCTGCGACATGTCAGGCGTCCTTCTGCTTGGTGCCGAAGATCTTGTCACCGGCATCGCCCAGGCCCGGGATAATGTAGCCGTGCTCGTTCAGGCGCTGATCGATGGAGGCGGTGAAGATGGTCACGTCCGGGTGCGCCTTCTCGACCGCCTTGATGCCTTCTGGAGCGGCGACCAGAACCATGGCGCGAATGTCCTTGCAGCCGGCTTTCTTCAGCAGGTCGATGGTGGCGACCATCGAGCCGCCGGTGGCCAGCATCGGGTCGATGATCAGCGCCAGGCGCGAGTCGATTTCCGGCGCGAGCTTTTCCAGGTAGGTGTGCGCTTCCAGGGTTTCCTCATTGCGTGCCACGCCCACGGCGCTGACCTTCGCGCCGGGAATCAGGCTGAGCACGCCGTCGAGCATGCCGATGCCGGCGCGTAGGATCGGAACCACGGTGATCTTCTTGCCGGCGATCTTTTCGACCTGCACGGTGCCCGCCCAGCCTTCGATGTCGTAGGCTTCCAATGGCAGGTCGTTGGTGGCTTCATAAGTCAGCAGGGCGCCCACTTCCTGGGCCAGCTCACGGAAATTCTTGGTGCTGATATCGGCGCGGCGCATCAGGCCGATCTTGTGACGGATCAGCGGGTGGCGGATCTCGCGAGTGGGCATGGGCTGGGATCTCCAACGGGGCTCTGGGAAAAATCGCGTTAGATTAAAGCATTGCTCATGCCAAGTGGTGGGTGACTGATGAGTCACGCCACCCCGCGCCGTGCATCGGCTACGCTGGTCAGTCGATACTTGGCAAGCGTTGCCAGGGTCTGTACCTTTGCCCGCTTTTATTTGACGGTTCGATCAGCTTTCAGGCTGTTCGCCGCCATTCATCAGTCCGATCAAGAGAGAGTCCCATCATGTCCGCCGATCTCGCGCACATTCGCCAAATCATGGCGGAAGCCGACTGCCTGTTCACCGAAGCTGAGGTGGAAGCGGCCATCGACAAGGTCGCCAGCCAGATCAACGCCGAGCTGGCTGAGCGCAACCCGGTGGTGTTCTGCGTGATGAATGGCGGCCTGATCTTCTCCGGCAAGCTGCTGACCAAACTGAATTTCCCGTTGGAAGCGTCTTACCTGCACGCCACCCGTTATCGCAACGAAACCAGCGGTGGCGAGCTGTTCTGGAAGGCCAAGCCGGAAGTGTCGTTCATCGACCGCGACGTGCTGATCATCGACGACATCCTCGACGAAGGGCATACCCTCGGCGCGATCATCGATTTCTGCCGCCATGCCGGCGCGCGTGCCGTGCACACGGCGGTGCTGATCGACAAGGAGCACGAGCGCAAGGCTCGCCCGGACCTGAAGGCCAATTACGTGGGCCTGCAGTGCATCGACCGCTACATCTTCGGCTACGGCATGGACTACAAGGGCTACTGGCGCAACGCCGCCGGCATCTACGCGGTCAAGGGGCTGTAAGCCTGATACCAGGTTCACACACCTGCTTTCCGTAGGAGCCCCGCCCCGGGGCGAAGCTGTTGATGTCAGTGTCGCCCAGCTTCGCGGCGGGGCGCCGCTCCTACAGATCGCCGTCGGGCGCGAAGGCCGGATGAAATCCGGTCACAGCTTCGGGGTCTCTCCCAACCAGCGCAATGCCTTTTCCCGCGCGTGCGGCAGATCCCGCGCATAAGCCAGTTCGCCCTCGCGGCTGCGCACGCCGGCGCGCCGTAGTTGCAGGCGTACCTGCGCGGTGGGGCCGCTGAGGATCAGCGCCACACCCTGCTGGCGATAGTCGCGCAGCACATTGTCCAGCGCGGCGATGGCGGTCATGTCCAGCAGCGGCACGGCGCTGATATCGACGATCACCACGCGCACCCCTGGGGTGAAGCGGCGCAGCACGCTCAGCGCCTTTTCCGCCGCGCCGAAGAACAGCGGGCCGCGAATGGCGTAAGCCAGCACGTGCTCGGGCAGGTCTTGCAGGGCCTGACGTTGCTGCCGGCTCAGCGCTGCGGTATCGGTCAGCTCGCTCATGCGCTTGATGAACAGTCCGGCTGCCAGCAGCAGGCCGACGCCCACGGCCAGCACCATGTCGAACAGCACCGTCAGCAACAGGCAGGTCAGCAGCACCAGCACATCGCCACGTGGGGCGATGCGCAGGGTGTGGGCGACGTGATGAGGTTCGCTCATGTTCCACGCCACCATCAGCAGTAGCGCCGCCAGCGCCGCCATCGGCAGGTAGCTGAACAGCGGCGCGAGCAGCAGAATCGCTGCCAGCACCACGCCGGCGTGAACCAGTGCCGCCATCGGCGAAAAGGCCCCGGCACGCACGTTGGCTGCCGTGCGGGCGATGGCGGCGGTGGCGGTGATGCCGCCAAAGAACGGCGCGGCCAGATTGCCCAGGCCCTGGCCGATCAATTCGGCGTTGGGATCGTGCTTGCTGCCGGTCATGCCGTCGGCCACCACGGCGCACAGCAGTGACTCGATGGCGCCCAGCATGGCGATGGCGAATGCCGGGGCCAGCAGTTGGCGGATCAGTTCGAACGACAGCACCAGCGGCTGGCCGTCAGCACCTGGCAGGTTCCAGGGCAGGGCCAGGTCCGGCAGGAAGGGTGGGATGCCGGGATGCTCGATGCCGTCGAGTGAGTAGCTGAAGCGCTCGCCCAGTGTCGCCACGGGTAGCCCCATGCGTTCCAGTGCGAGGGCGAGCAGTGCGCCAACCGCCAGGGCGACCAGGTGGGCGGGGACTTTCGGTGCCAGGCGCGGCCAGATCAGCAGTGTTGCCAGGCACGCCGCGCCCACCAGGCTGTCGCCAGGCTGCAGGCTGGGGAGGGCGCGCAGCAGAAGATTCACCTGTTCCAGCAGATGTTGAGGCGCGCCCGCCAGGTGCAGGCCGAACAGGTCCTTGATCTGCAGGACGGCGATGACGATACCGATGCCGGCGGTAAAGCCCAATGTCACCGGGTAGGGTACGAATTCGATCAGACGCCCGGCGCGCAGCAGCCCCAGGATGATCAGGATCACGCCAGCCATCAGTGTGCACAGCAGCAAGCCGCCGAGGCCGTACTGCTGGGTGATCGGCAGCAGAATCACCACGAAGGCGGCGGTGGGGCCGGAAATATTGAAGCGCGAGCCGCCGCACAGGGCGATCAGCGGTGCGGCGATCAGCACGGTGTAGAGCCCATGCTGCGGCGCCACACCCACGGCGATGGCCAGCGCCATGGCCAGCGGAATGGCGATGATGCCCACCGTCAGGCCGGCGCTCAGGTCGCCGCGCAGGGCCTTCCAGGAGTAGCCGGCGCGCAGCGTCTGGCGCCAGGCGGCGAACAGCGGTAACGATGGACGTGACATGCTGGCTTCCTAATGGCTTGGCGCATTATAGGAGCCAGTTCACTGGGCGCGGCATGACCTAGGTCGGCTGTCGTGTCGATTGTTCGCGTGTTAGCCTGCCCGGCTACGCGTTGAGCCGCGCGCGGCGCGGCGGTACACTGCCGGCCCTCTGTAATGCTGGCGGGAGCGGGCGATGCGTAAAGACAAGAAGCAGGTGATTGGCGAAGAAATCAGCGATGACTCGATCAAGCTGTTCCTTGCGGTGGAACCAGCGGACGCCACACCGCCTTCGCTGCACAAGCTGGTCAAGGCTTATCGCGGTCTGCGTATCGATGATTTCGAGCGCTTTGTGGGTTTCTTCGTTGCTGCAGGCTACGACCTCTCGGCGACCGATGCGCAGGGCAATGATTTCATCGCGCTGATTCAGGATCAGCGCAATGCCGGGCCCTACATCGAAGTGATCAAGGCTGCTCGCGGCTGATCTTCGCTGTTTTCGAGAAATGCCCGCACTTCGCAAGGAGGCGGGCATTTTTTATGGGTGCACGGCTGCGGACTTGAATTTAGGGCAATAAAAAAGGCTATGTCTGCGCTAAGTGTTGGGAGTGGGTGCAAAGGCCCGTAGGGTGGGCTTTAGCCCACCAACGGTGGTTGGCGTGGGCTAAAGCCCACCCTACAAGGCTCCCGGCCTTCCTTGGAACCCTAGCAACAGTTAACAGGGACATAGCCATAAAAAACCGGCCTCCAGGGCCGGTTTTTCAAGAACCTGTCGCGATTAGGCGGCAGCAGCTTCGCCCAGCGCCTTGATGTGCGCGTTCAGGCGGCTCTTGTGACGAGCGGCTTTGTTCTTGTGGATGATGCCTTTGTCAGCCATGCGGTCGATGACCGGAACGGCTGCAGTGTAAGCGGTTTTGGCAAGCTCGAGATCTTTGGCAGCAATAGCCTTGACTACGTTCTTGATGTAGGTACGAACCATCGAGCGCAGGCTGGCGTTATGGCTACGGCGCTTCTCAGCCTGTTTGGCGCGTTTTTTGGCAGAAGGTGAGTTGGCCACCGTCAAGCTCCTCGAAAACTGGGGGGTTACGACAAATAAGGCCGCGAATCATGCCGATCCATCTGCCTGCTGTCAAGTCTGATGACGCTTTCCTGTGCTGGCCTGACCAGTGGTGGCTCGCTACACTCGACGCCTTCGTTGGGCGGCGGATTGTCCGCTACTGCACCTTTTTATGGAAGTCGAAATACCCCATGAATCTGCTCAAGTCCCTGGCTGCCGTCAGTTCACTGACCATGGTGTCACGCGTGCTGGGGTTCGTGCGCGACACCATCATTGCCCGTACCTTCGGGGCCGGGGTGGCGTCGGATGCCTTCGTGGTGGCCTTCAAACTGCCCAACCTGCTGCGCCGTATTTTTGCCGAAGGGGCGTTCTCGCAGGCCTTCGTGCCGATCCTGGCCGAGTACAAGATGCAGCAGGGCGAGGAGGCCACACGTACTTTCGTTGCCTACGTCTCAGGTTTGCTGACCCTGGTGCTGGCGCTGGTCACGGCCATCGGCGTGCTCGCAGCGCCCTGGATCGTCTGGGCTACGGCACCGGGTTTTGCCGATGAGGCCGAGCGTTTCGAGCTGACCGTCGATCTGCTGCGGGTGACCTTTCCTTATATATTGCTGATCTCCCTGTCATCGCTGGCCGGGGCCGTGCTCAATACCTGGAACCGTTTTTCGGTGCCTGCGTTCGTGCCGACGCTGCTCAACGTCAGCATGATCGTTTTCGCGCTGTTTCTGACGCCCTATTTCGACCCGCCAATCATGGCGCTGGGCTGGGCGGTGCTGGTCGGCGGGCTGGCACAGTTGCTCTGGCAACTGCCGCACCTTAAAAAGATCGGCATGCTGGTGCTGCCGCGCCTGAGTTTCGGTGATCTGGGCGTCTGGCGCGTGCTCAAGCAGATGGGGCCGGCGATCTTCGGCGTCTCGGTGAGTCAGATTTCGCTGATCATCAACACCATCTTCGCCTCCTTCCTGGTGGCCGGCTCGGTGTCCTGGATGTATTACGCCGACCGCCTGATGGAGCTGCCCTCGGGCGTGCTGGGCGTGGCACTGGGGACCATCCTGCTGCCGGCGCTATCGAAAACCTATGCGAGCAAGAATCGCGACGAGTACCGCCGCCTGCTCGATTGGGGGCTGCGTTTGTGCTTTCTGCTGGTGCTGCCCTGCACCCTGGCGCTGGCGATTCTCGCCGAGCCGCTGGTGGTGTCGCTGTTCCAGTACGGCAAGTTCGGTGCAGAGGACGCGCTGATGACCCAGCGGGCACTGGTGGCTTATTCGGTCGGCCTGCTGGCGTTGATTCTGATCAAGATCCTCGCGCCCGGCTTCTATGCCCAGCAGAACATCAAGACACCGGTACGCATTGCCATCGTCAGCCTGCTGGCGACCCAGGCGATGAACGCGCTGTTCGTGTTCGGCCTGGATATGGCGCACGTCGGCCTGGCGCTGGCGATCAGCCTGGCGGCCTGCCTGAATGCCGGCTTGCTGTACTGGCAGCTGCGTCGTGCCGATATCTTCCAGCCGCTGCCGGGCTGGGGGCTGTTTCTGCTCAAGCTGGTGGTCGCGGTGGCGGTGATGGTCGCTGTGTTACTGGGGCTGCTGCAGGTCATGCCAGCCTGGGCGGAAGGGGAAATGCTCGTGCGCCTGTTGCGTCTCGGCGCGCTGGTGGCCGCTGGGCTGGTTGCTTACTTCGGCATGCTGCTCATATTGGGCTTCCGTCCGCGCGATTTTGCCCGGCGGGCCTTGTAGCGGTTTCACGTATCGCGATGCCTGTTGTGCATGGCCTGCTGTGCGTATAATCGGCCACTTTGTGAACAAGAAGCGTGCTATGCAGCTGGTTCGAGGTCTTCATAACCTGCAGCCCCAGGCGCGGGGCTGTGTGGTCACCATCGGTAATTTCGACGGCGTTCATCGTGGGCACCAGGCCATCCTGGCGCGCTTGCGCGAGCGTGCCGCGGAATTGGCCGTGCCCAGTTGCGTGGTGATTTTCGAGCCGCAGCCGCGTGAGTTCTTCGGTCCGGACACTGCTCCGGCGCGCCTCACCCGCCTGCGCGACAAGCTCGCCCTGCTGGCCGCCGAAGGCGTCGACATGGTGCTGTGCCTGGCCTTCAACCGCCGCTTGCGCGAGTTGTCGGCCGCCGAGTTCGTCCAGCGTGTGCTGGTCGACGGCCTGGGGGTGAAGGATCTGGAGATCGGCGACGATTTCCGCTTCGGCTGCGACCGTGCCGGGGATTTCGAATTTCTCAAGGCCGCCGGCCAGCGTTACGGCTTCAGCGTCGACGCCTCGACCACCGTCGAAGTGCTCGGCGGCCGGGTCAGCAGCACACGCGTGCGCCAGGCGCTGGCCGATGGCGATTTCGAACTGGCTGAAGCCTTGCTCGGCCGGCCGTTTCGCATCGCCGGGCGCGTCCTGCACGGGCAGAAGCTCGGCCGCCAGCTCGATGCGCCGACAGCCAATATCCAGCTCAAGCGGCGCAAGGTGCCGCTGACCGGGGTCTATCTGGTGAGCTGTGACATCGATGGCGTGATTCAACCGGGCGTCGCCAATATCGGCGTGCGCCCCAGTGTTGCCGGTGACGGCAGCGCCCATCTGGAAGTGCATCTTCTGGATTTTGCCGGCGATCTGTATGGCCGGCGTCTCTCGGTGGCTTTCCACCACAAGCTGCGTGATGAGCAGCGTTTCGCCTCGCTGGAGGCCTTGAAGGCGGCGATTGCCGCCGATATCGCCGCTGCCCGTGATTATTGGCAGAGCCACCCGCTGATGAAGAGCCCGAAATGACCGACTACAAAGCTACGCTGAACCTGCCCGATACCCAGTTCCCGATGAAGGCCGGCCTGCCGCAACGCGAGCCGCAGACCCTGCAGCGCTGGAACGAGATTGGCCTGTATAGCAAGCTGCGCAAGATTGGCGAAAATCGGCCGAAGTTCGTCCTGCACGACGGCCCGCCCTATGCCAACGGCAGCATCCACATCGGTCATGCGGTGAACAAGATCCTCAAGGACATCATCACCCGCTCCAAGACCCTGGCCGGTTTCGACGCGCCTTATGTGCCGGGTTGGGACTGCCACGGCCTGCCGATCGAGCACAAGGTCGAAACCACCTTCGGTAAGAACCAGCCGGCCGACCTGACCCGCGAGCGCTGCCGCACCTATGCCGGCGAGCAGATCGAAGGGCAGAAGGCCGACTTCATCCGCCTCGGTGTGCTCGGCGACTGGGACAATCCGTACAAGACCATGGACTTTGCCAACGAGGCCGGCGAGATCCGCGCCCTGGCCGAGATGGTCAGGCAGGGCTTCGTGTTCAAGGGGCTGAAACCGGTGAACTGGTGCTTCGACTGCGGCTCGGCCCTGGCCGAGGCCGAGGTGGAATACCAAGACAAGAAGTCCGATGCCATCGACGTTGCCTTCCCCATCGAAGACGCGGGCAAATTAGCCGCCGCCTTCGGCCTCAGCGAGCTGAGCAAGCCGACCGCCATCGTCATCTGGACCACCACGCCCTGGACCATCCCGGCCAACCAGGCGCTCAACGTCCACCCGGAATTCACCTACGCGCTGGTCGATACCGGCGAGCGCGTCCTGCTGCTGGCCGAGGAGCTGGTCGAGTCCTGCCTGCAGCGCTACGGCCTGCAAGGTCAGGTGATCGCTACCGCCCCCGGCGCGGCGCTGGAGCTGATCCGTTTCCGTCATCCGTTCTACGAGCGTTTCTCGCCGGTGTACCTGGCCGAATACGTCGAGCTGGGCGCCGGTACCGGTATCGTCCACTCGGCGCCGGCTTATGGTGAGGACGACTTCCGCACCTGCAAAGCCTACGGCATGAGCAACGACGACATTCTCAGCCCGGTGCAGAGCAATGGCGTCTACACCCCGGACCTGCCGTTCTTCGGTGGCCAGTTCATCTGGAAGGCCAACCCGGCCATCGTCGAGAAGCTGGCCGAAGTCGGCGCGCTGCTCAAGCACCAGCCGATCCAGCACAGCTACATGCATTGCTGGCGCCACAAGACGCCGCTGATCTACCGCGCTACCGCGCAGTGGTTCGTCGGTATGGACACTCAGCCCAAGCAGGGCGCTCCCCTGCGTGAGCGCGCGCTGGCCGCCATCGAGCAGACCCAGTTCGTCCCGGCCTGGGGTCAGGCGCGCCTGCACAGCATGATCGCCGGTCGTCCCGACTGGTGCATCTCGCGTCAGCGCAACTGGGGTGTACCGATCCCATTCTTCCTGCACAAGGCCACCGGCGAGTTGCACCCGCGCACCGTCGAGCTGATGGAAGAAGTCGCCAAGCGCGTCGAGCAAGAGGGCATCGAAGCTTGGTTCAAGCTCGACGCTGCCGAGCTGCTCGGCGCTGAAGCGGCTGACTACGACAAGATCAACGACACCCTCGATGTGTGGTTCGACTCCGGCACCACTCACTGGCATGTGCTGCGCGGCTCGCATGACATGGGCCACACCACCGGCCCGCGCGCCGACCTGTACCTGGAAGGCTCGGACCAGCACCGCGGCTGGTTCCATTCGTCCCTGCTGACCGGCAGTGCTATCGATGGTCACGCGCCGTACAAGGCGCTGCTGACCCACGGCTTCGTGGTCGACGAGAACGGCCGCAAGATGTCCAAGTCGCTGGGTAACGTGGTTGCGCCGCAGGAGGTCAACGACAGCCTGGGCGCCGACATCATGCGCCTGTGGGTCGCGTCCACCGACTATTCCGGCGAGATGGCCGTGTCCAAGGTGATCCTGCAGCGCAGCGCCGATGCCTACCGCCGCATCCGCAACACCGCGCGCTTCATGCTGGCCAACCTCAATGGCTTCGATCCGGCCAAGGACCTGCTGCAGCCCGAGCAGATGCTCGACCTCGATCGCTGGGCCGTCGACGCCGCCCTGCGCCTGCAGGAAGAGATCATCGAGGCCTACGCCGATTACCGCTTCTGGAACGTCTACTCCAAGGTGCATAACTTCTGCGTGCAGGAGCTGGGCGGCTTCTACCTGGACATCATCAAGGACCGCCAGTACACCACCGCCGCCGACAGCGTGGCGCGTCGCTCCTGCCAGAGCGCGCTGTTCCACATCAGCGAGGCGCTGGTGCGCTGGATCGCGCCGATCCTGGCCTTCACCGCCGAGGAAATCTGGCAGTTCCTGCCGGGCGAACGCAACGAGTCCGTCATGCTCAATACTTGGTACGCCGGCCTGCAGCGCCTGCCGGAAGGCTTCGAGCTGGATCGCGCTTATTGGGATCGCGTCATGGAGGTCAAGGCCGCGGTCAACAAGGAGCTGGAGAACCTGCGCACGGCCAAGGCCATCGGTGCCAGCCTGCAGGCTGAAGTGACCCTGTTCTGTGACGACGCCAAGCAGGCCGATCTGGCTAAGCTCGGCGACGAGCTGCGCTTTGCCCTGATCACCTCGGCGGCGCAGACCGCGCCGCTGGCCGATGCGCCGGCCGATGCGGTGGTGACCGAGGTCGAGGGCCTGAAGCTGAAGATCCTCAAATCCGCCCACGCCAAGTGCGGCCGTTGCTGGCACTTCCGCGCTGATGTCGGCAGTCATGCCGCGCATCCGGAGCTGTGCGGTCGTTGCGTGAGCAACATCGAAGGCGAGGGGGAGGTGCGCAAGCATGCCTGAGTCTTCGCGTTTCGGGCATCTGCCCTGGCTGCTGCTTAGCGTGCTGATTCTGGTCGCCGACCGCGTGACCAAGGACATCTTCGAGGGCACGCTGAGCATGTATCAGCGCATCGAAGTGATTCCTGGCTACTTCGACTGGACCCTGGCCTACAACACTGGCGCGGCCTTCAGCTTCCTGGCTGATGCCGCCGGCTGGCAGCGCTGGTTCTTTGCCGCTATCGCCATCGTCGTCAGCGTCGTGCTGGTAGTCTGGCTCAAGCGCCTCAAGCGTCACGAAACCCTGCTGGCCGTGGCGCTGGCCATGGTGCTGGGCGGCGCGTTGGGTAACCTGTATGACCGCGTGGTGCTCGGCCATGTGGTCGACTTCATTCTGGTGCACTGGCAGAGCCGATGGTTCTTCCCGGCGTTCAATCTGGCCGACACCTTCATCACCATCGGCGCCATCCTGCTGGCGCTGGATATGTTCAAGAGCGACAAGTCCGCGAAGGAGGATGCGCAATGACAGACGTACGCATCGGTCCGGACAGGGAAGTGACCCTGCATTTCGCCCTCAAGCTGGAAAACGGCGATGTGGTCGACAGTACCTTCGACAAGCAACCGGCAACCTTCAAGGTCGGCGACGGCAACCTGCTGCCTGGTTTCGAGCAGGCGCTGTACGGCTTCAAGGCCGGCGACAAGCGCTGCGTGCAGGTACAGCCGGAGCAGGGCTTCGGCCAGCCCAACCCGCAGAACGTGCAGATCATGCCGCGCAGCCAGTTCGACGGCATGGAGCTTTCCGAAGGCCTGCTGGTGATCTTCAACGATGCCGCCAATACCGAGCTGCCAGGCGTGGTCAAGGCGTTCGATGACAAGCAGGTGACCATCGACTTCAACCACCCGCTGGCCGGCAAGGTGCTGCAATTCGATGTGGAAATCATCGAGGTCAAGGCGCTGGATGCGGTGTAGACTGAACCTCTAACACGGAGGCCGCCCTTATGAGTGTGCAACTTTCCCCCATCGTGTCGGAGTTCGAGACGCAGGAGCAGGCGGATAGTCATGATCGCTGGTTTCGCCGCAAGGTAAAGGAGTCTTTGGATGACTCGCGTCCTGGTGTTCCGCATGACCAAGTGATGGCAGAAATGGAAGCCATCATTGTTCAGGCTGAAGCTCGGCAGCGAGGCCGTGGCTGATGTTGCCAATCATCTGGCGCGATAGCGCCAGAGCCGACTTGGCGGAAATCATCCGTTATATCGCTGATGAAGCCCCACAGGCTGCCAGGCAGCTTAAGAATTACCTTGAATCTGCCGTCTTGCCGTTGGCTGAACACCCCTATCTGTATCGTTCCGGTCGGGTTCCCGGCACTCGCGAGCTGGTCGCCCATCCCAACTATGTCTTGGTCTACAGGGTGGCGGCCGAGTGCATAGAAGTGGTCAGCGTCCTTCATTCTCGCCAAGAATATCCTTGAGCCTTTGAATCACTCTGCATTCAATGCGCGGTGTAAATCGAGACAATCAACATGCATATCAAACTCGCCAATCCCCGTGGCTTCTGCGCCGGCGTCGACCGTGCCATCGAAATCGTCAACCGCGCCCTGGAAGTCTTCGGCCCGCCGATCTACGTGCGCCATGAAGTGGTGCACAACAAGTTCGTGGTCGAGGACCTGCGTGCCCGCGGCGCGGTATTTGTCGAAGAGCTGGACCAGGTGCCGGACGACGTCATCGTCATCTTCAGTGCCCACGGCGTCTCCAAGGCCGTGCGCGACGAGGCGGCCCGGCGTGGCCTCAGGGTGTTCGACGCCACCTGCCCGCTGGTGACCAAGGTGCATATGGAAGTGGTGCGCTACAGCCGGGAAGGCCGTGAGTGCATCCTTATCGGCCACGAAGGCCACCCGGAAGTCGAAGGCACCATGGGCCAGTATGACGCCAGCAACGGCGGCGCCATCTACCTGGTGGAAGACGAGGCCGACGTCGCCGAGCTGCAGGTGCGCAACCCCGAGAACCTGGCGTTCGTCACCCAGACCACCCTGTCGATGGACGACACCAGCAAGGTGATCGACGCCCTGCGCAGCAAGTTCCCCGCGATTGGCGGCCCGCGCAAGGACGATATCTGCTACGCCACGCAGAACCGTCAGGATGCAGTCAAGCAACTGGCCAGCGAGTGCGACGTGCTGCTGGTCGTCGGCAGCCCCAACAGCTCCAACTCCAACCGCCTGCGCGAACTGGCCGAGCGCATGGGCACGCCGGCCTACCTGATCGACGGTGCCGAAGACCTCAAGCGTGAGTGGTTCGATGGGGTAAGCGGGATAGGCATCACTGCAGGCGCTTCCGCGCCAGAAGTGCTGGTGCGTGGCGTGGTTGATCAACTGCGCGCTTGGGGGGCGGAAGGGGAGACGGAACTTGATGGGCGGCCGGAGAACATTACGTTCTCGATGCCGAAGGAGTTGAGGGTCAAAGCCTTGTGACCGAGCCTATAGCAGGGGCGAAGTTCACTTTTACAGCAAGCCTATGTCTTAGCCCCCTATAAGGCACACGCTCAGAGCGCGTTACCGCCAGCACTCTTCGACACCATTGGCACCTGTGACGGTGCGTGTGCCCTGCTGGTTCAGGGCAAGAGTACCGCATCCGGTGTCTCTGGTTTGCGAGTTGATAGGTGTTGCGGTCATGGTGAATTGCACGGGGTTAGCATTGGCGGTGATGGCTAACTGGTAAAGTGCATTCTGCGAGTTTGCAGAGGCGAAGCCTAGTTCCGCGATGGTTGTGGCGTAGCGACTGTTCTGAGTGAAGAAGCGCTCTTGTCGAGCAGCCGCTTCCGCCAGTAATGCCTGCCCTTCCGTCCTATTGGAGCGCAGAACATAGTTCTGGTAGCTGGGTATTGCGATGCTGGCCAGTACGCCAATGATAATGACCGTTATCATCAGCTCGATCAGGGTGAAACCCGACTGTTTATTCATTATCCATCTCACTTTGCATCTGTATTTGCTCTTCAGGGCTAGGTTGTCTGAGGATGGCCACTGAGTCGAGTTTCGGGAACGGCGTCGCGTGACTGCCGGATGCTGCGATGACACTTCCCGGGCGTAGCTGATATATAACCGGCCCGCCGGTCGGCACCAGGCTTTCCGGGACGCGGTTGGGCAGTTGGTAACGCTTTCCGTCGATAGTGATAAGGGATTTCTCCAGTTCGATCCTCTGTACCGCGCCGGAAATCTCAAAAGTTTCGGCGTTTGCAGTGAAGGCTACGAGCAGGAAAAGGACGCTGCTGATCAAGGATTTCATACTCACTCTCCCAGGATCCGCCAGTTCTGGCGCCCGCGAGATGCAGGGCCGAAATCGAGGCGTTCACGCTGAATGCTGTCAGGAGTGTTGAAGAATGCGTCTTTGCCGACAATGGCGGGGCTGCCGAAACCGGGGACCCTGACACTGGAGACGGTGCGGCCCTGATAAGAGTCCTGCGCGGTAACGTAATTGTTCCCGCTCAGGTCCAGGACGTTGAACTGGGTGGCGCCTCCCGTGTAGGCATCGATTGCCATGAACCAGCGATCAATACCGGAGCTGCACGGGTCAGCATTGGGCGTGGTCGTTGCCGCGAACAGCACGTTGGATCGAGCGCTCATGTCGGTTACGACCATTTCACCTTTCAAGGTAGAGCCTTCTTTCAGATCCAGGAACCAGCCATATTTGCTCACTCCTTCGGCTGGATTGCCGTTGACGTACCATTCCACCGGGTTCTGGCTTAGCAGGCGGATCTCCCGGCTGGTCGAGGTGCTGCTGTCAGTATCCTCGAAGGTGGCCGTGATTGCTGTCTCCATGTTCTGCTGAACCAGCTGGTTGCGAGTGACGCTGGGCGTGGTTGTCGCATTCTGGCCAGCGGTTTGCCTATCCCAGATGCCATAGATAGTCATCGCCTGGCTGGTGTTGGCCTGGGCGTCGGTGGTTTCTATGTATTTACCGGTACCCACAGATACGATGTGGCCGAGACCGGTTGGGTGGCGAACGATGGTGGGTGCTGCAGTGATTGGTTGGCGGTTGGTATTCGTAGCGCTGAAGAGTGGCCTTGCGCCAAAGGCTGCGCGGAAGGTGTTGGCCGAAACCGGGGCGTCTGGGTTCACCACGAATGGCTCGCTCCTCGAGGCATCGAACAAGTCGAAGCGCCACAGATTGCCTTGCAAATCCCCCGCATACACGTAATCGGTAACTAGGTCGCCATTAATGTCGACAGCGCGTGGGGTTGAAAGGCCATTGATGACGTTATCTGCGCCAACGGTGATCTTTTTGGAAACACTACCATCGGCGGCATCGAGAATGAACAGTGCTGCTCTGTCGTTGGTACTGTTGTAACCGTTGCTTAGGATCACGCTCCATTTACCGTTGTGCAGCTTGGTGATGATCGGCTCGGGGAAGCTGAAGCCCAGATCGGTATCATCGGTGGAGCTGAACTCCCACAGCAGGCGTACGTCGGTCGGGTCAGTGATATCCAATGCGAACACCGAGCGACCACCACCACGCAGTGTGCCGACCAGGATGGTGCGCCAGACACCGTTGATGACCACATCCCCGACGACGGGGGTTCCGTCTACATAGAACTCATGAGTGGTGCCATAGCTCTTGTCGGTCAGCTTATTTAGCTTGGGAATGACAGCAGTGGGGATATAGGCAAAAACTTCATCGCCGGACTCATCAAACCCATGCAGCATGCCGTCATTGGCACCGACATAAATACGCTTGGGGCGTCCGGCTTTGTCGCTGCGGAACTTGGCGTAAGCCTCGTTACCGGGACCTGCGGCCTGATCCATCAGATAAGCCAGGCGATCAGGTGCACCGACAACAACCGGGCTAGAGTGAATGATGTCGCCCAGTAGATAGGTGCGCTCGCGAAAGGTCGTGTTCTCTCGGGAGCGATCACCGCGAAGGAAGTCGACGCGCTGAGAGCCCAGGCTATCGACGACGCCGTTGACGTTGCGGTTCAATACATCCTGTTGGGCAGCGCTGAGATTCTTCCAGGTGAAATCGGCAAGGGACGAGTTCCTGTTGATCTTGATGTTGCGGCTCCCTGGACTCTGTGCCTGCAGTCTGCTGCGGGCATTCCAGCCGAGTGTCAGCGCTCCGTTGGAGTCCACGTCGTACTTGATCAACTCACCGCTCCAGTTATCGCTGGAGAAGCGTGCATAGTAGGCCTCGTTGCCGGCGCTGGTAACGGCTGACTCCAGGGAGACAGCCGATGCCGATGTGTCTCGATCCGCGATGCGACTGAGAATGGTCTTGAACGCAGTAACCATGTCTTCAGGTGAGTCCACGCTGAAAAACTCGCCACGAGAGTTGACTGCTGCGTGCCAAAGGTCATAGACATTGTTGGCACTGTCAGAGCCGGCGTTTGGCCAGGCGGTGGTGCCGGCGGCAAGATTTTCATAACCACCTGCGAAGGTGCTGCCAGCCCATGCTGGATTGCTCAGGCTGCGGGTCAGGCCAAGCCCGAGTGTGTAGGTGACCAGATGCTGCCAGGTTGCCGGGTTGTTGCGTGCATCCCAGTATTCGGTCGTAGCGTTGGCATTCTTGTAGGGAATGTAGGGTTTCAGTTCGTTGGCAATGTTGGGCTGTGCATCCTCGGCCCAGTACTTGAAGGCCACGTCTGCCACGGTGTTCGAGACAGAGTCTCGGAAAGGTGCTCGAGGGGTGTAAGCAGTACCGTCTGGCAGGGCCGCTATCGAAGTATTGTCGACGTTGCCGACGTTGAAGCCGCTGTCACCGTTCCATATGCCATCGGTCATCAGAATATGGTAGGACGGTCGGCAGGCATACTGGGGATTGCTTGTGCTTCCAGGCTCTGCGGCAAAGGGGCCGTTGACGCCGGTGTTCTTGAGAAATTCACCCGCACGTTGCGCGGCGCCGCGCAACGGCGTGCCGCCGCTACCGCGAATATCGGACAGCCAGGAGAAGAATTCTTGTCTATGGCTGTTGGCAAAATTACGCAGAGAGTTGCTGTAATTTGTGCCTGACGCGCCTCTGCATGTTCCGCTCAAGTTGCCGAGATTGGTACAGGAGTTGAGCATCTGCCAGGTAACGCGGACATTTTCGGGCAGGGTATAGAAAGCAAGGTTGGCGGCGCTGGCGGTGGCAAGCGAGCGGGTACGGTAGAAGGAGTACCAGTTAGCGAAGTTCTGCTGCTCTTCCGCGCCGACATCGACACGTCGATAGCAATCATTATTGCTAATGGCGCCGTTGTTACAGAGGCTACCGTCATAGACGTAGTAATAGGCAAGCCTGCCGGTGGAGTTGCTTCCGCTTACCTTAAATGGGTGGTTGGCCAGCGTCTGGCTGGTGGCGTTCGGGGTGTAGGATTTGGTAGCCCTGAAGTTGGTGCTCAGGTTGACAGTGCCACGATTGGGCTTGAAGCCGTCCAGAGGGGCGCTGGTAAATGACGGCGTATCGTAGGTGCCGACGGTGGTCAGGCCGGTCGCTGCGTTAAAGGTGATTCGCTTGGGAATCTCATAGACGGCCGATGGGTTGTAATACATAGGGTTGTAGGTCGATGAGAAGAACCGCGCTTGGGAGTCGTTATCGCCGGTTTGGGCGTCGTTAGCAATGCCGTCGGGCGCATAGGCCCAGGCCATGGAACCCGAGTCGTCGAGCGTAACCAGCAGATTAGGGGCTACGCCTTCGGTCAGGAACAAAGGCTCCTGGCTGATGGTCAGGCCCGCGGCGCTAACACTCTGCGCTGCGCTGCAGATTGCCATCGTCAGAGCGGCACTGAAACCTGATTTGCTGAAAGCTTTGATATTCATGATTGATTGTCTCGGTCAGTATCGCTGGACAACTACAGATTGCAGGGTTTCGGTCATGCGCTGGGAGCGTCCAGGTGAGCGTGCATTGACCTGGTAGTAGTAGGGGCCGACTCCACGGCTGCGTTCCTCCGGGTCGGTGACCTCGACGCGACCAGTCGAGTCGGCTGGGTCGAAGCCGATCAGGGCGCTAAACCAGCGGGGGTCGTCAGCAACACTATAAAGATCGGTCTGTTGTGCGGTGGAGCCCTTGTAGGCCATGACCGAGCCGCTCTCGAACACACTGTCGACATCGCTTGGTATCGTTGCCAGTACGCAGTTTTCTGCGCTCGTCGAGCAAGCGGCGCTAGTGTCGGCAGGCCCAATCGAGTTGGCGAGACGGATCTCTCCTTCACGCAGCGCGGATTCGGCAGCGTTGAATGCAGTCTGCTTGTCGCGCAGGTTGCCGACGATGCGTTCTTCGAGCGTCACTTCGCGCATGCTGGATATGGCCAGTAAAGTGATGATCAGCAGCAGAACCAAGCTGATGATCAGCGTTGCACCTCGTTGCGAATGTCTAGTCTGCAGACTCATGGAGCGATGTTCCTCAAGGTGGTTGTGCCTTGAACCGACTTGTAGAGTTTCTTGTCGGTGGCTGTCGTTGCCGTAGCGTTAGCCAGAGGGTAGTTGTAGTTGGTCGTATTCAACGCGACGTTGGCAGATTCGCTCTCATGCAGCGACGCGTATCGGACCGCAACAATGTTATTGGCCGATGCTGCATCGCTTGCTGACAGGTAGGTATCTGCCTGCCTGTTTGCATTAAGGTCCACACCATATTCGAAGGTGATCTGGTTCAGCCCGGAAAGCATGGTTTGTCCTCGGCCGTTCACGTAGCAGTTGAGATCGCTGCCAACCCGCTCTATGCGGATAGTGATTGGGTCATCATTCGCGATGAGATCTCCATGACAGTCCCGCTCGCCGACGTCTGCGCGTTGATAGCGGAAACAGACGCCCAGGCCATTGGTGGTTGGCCGGATGATCTGGCCCGCCGAGAAGGTCGGGCAGGCGGCGTCGGTGCTGGAGCTTTTGAAAACGAAGTCACGGCTATCCTGGGCAAGCTGCCGGTAGCCGGCCTTGTAGAGTTCCTTCTCGAGTAGCAATAGCGCGAAACGGCTGTTTTCCAAGTTGGCGGACTGATTTTGCTGGTAGATGTAGTTGCGCTTGTTATCGATGTAGATCTGTGTGATTCCCAAAATCAGAAAGCTGCTGATGAGTAGGGTGATCATCAGCTCGACCATGGACAGGCCGGTTTGCCGTGTTGCGTTCATAATACTGGCCTCAGGGTTCGAAGCTGATTCGGTAGAATTCGCGGCTGTTCGCGTTGTCCACTTCGCCGGCGTTGGTACAGGGGGTGTTCGGGGCGCACTCCGAATTGCGGCTCAGCCAGGCAATCTGGATCTTGATAGCCGAACCGAGGTTGTCGCAGGCTGCTGAACCGGGAGTGCTATCCCGACAAATTACGAACTCGGCCAAGGTTGAGTTATCCACCGGTAAGCTGTTGCGTACCTGTTGGGCCCAGAGATTCAGATGATCCGTCGCCATATCATCTGGTGTACAGCCGCTGGCTGTGCGGCAGTCAGCAACACCGCTGGCAGGAAAGCTCGCAGACGCCGCTTTGTAGTAATTGGATGTCCCCCTCAACAGACCATTGGATGCGACGACACCGTCTCTGTTGCTGCGAATAAGCTCGATTAGATCGTCGGCCAGCATCGCTGCCGTGTTGCGTTGCGCGGAATCTTGCGTGTACTGGATAGTTCGACCCTGCATAGCAACCAGGCCGAGAATGCCGATACTGATGATGACGATGGCGACCAGCACTTCGATCAGGCTGAAGCCCTCTGACCGGTTGGATTTAAACATGGAGGTCCTCATGGCGTGCAGTCTGTCGGAGTCGTGGCTGGCTGAGTGATGCGGCCACTCGGTTGCAGGGCGATTGAGCGAGCATTGCCGGTGTTGCCGTCCTGGCATAGCACTATGACGGGATTACCAGTTACATCTAGGGTGCCGTTTGGGCGAAACGACAGCCATTTCTGAACGCCCGCACTGCCGGAAGCAGTGAGGTTGGCCTGATTGAAACCTGTGTGTTCACGCAGTTCTTCGTCGACAGAGGCGTTGAAGGCCCGATTGGTGCCTTGATCGCCGCTGACGTAGATGCGGATCTGCTGATCCCAGCGACCGTCACTACCGGAGATATTCTCCAGCGTAACTACGCGGTTCCGCATCACTGCCTCGTTCTTCGCGTACTGCATCAGGCCATAGAGCTCGTCGCTTGCACTTTGCACTCTGTTGGACTGGATGAGATTGGTGAAGCTGGGCATTGCGACACTAGCCATAATGGACAGCAGGATCAGAACGATCAGCAGTTCAATGAGCGAGAAACCGGCCGCACCGTTTGAGCGATTCATGACGCCTCCTTTGTATGCGACATGATTCTGGAGGCTGCGGTATCCATCTGTCCTAGTTGGCGGGATGAGTGGAGTGAAGCTCCGGATAACTGGTTAGCAGCCCTGGATGTCTTGTCCCGAATTGCTCTCTGCTTTGATTCGTCCTGGCTTATTGAGGACAATTTCCCAGCGTTTGGGGCTGGCTGGGTGGCATAGATGGAAACGTCCGTTTGCTGCTGGTGCGGTACCGTTGGGGTAGAAAATTATTGATTTGTTGAAGCCTTTCCATTGCAGCGCGAGAGGTGGCGGTAGGGTATGGTTGGTCAGCACCTCCGAGGTAGACTTGTTCCTGGTCAACCATCCGGCTTGCCAGTCTCCACTACAATCGCGTCCATTCGCTGAACCGCAGAGTTCGATCTGCATGGCGTGCTGTATTGCTTGCGCACGCGCAGCATTCATATGACCGATGAGTAGGTTGGCCTGAGTATCGCCCTGGAGTCGGGCGCTAAGTATTGAAAAGTTGGGAATGCCCAGGCTGCCGATAATGGTAATCAGGGCGAGTACCACGAGCAGTTCGTGCAGCGAGAATGCGGCTTGTTTGGTATGCATGGATGGTCCCTTTCATCTGTAGCGTCTTCCTGACGTTGTTTAGTTAAGTACCCTTTCGATAGAAGGCAAGCAAAGCGTGATAAAAGCGGCTGTGGTGGGTGCGGGGGCGCTAGGTTTGCTCAGTGCTTATCAGTTGGCGTTGGCGGGGTGCCAGGTCTGTGTGTTGGAGCGTTGTCGCGTCGGCCGCGAATCCTCCTGGGCCGGCGGTGGCATCGTTTCGCCGCTCTATCCCTGGCGTTACAGCGCGGCGGTGACGGCGTTGGCACATTGGTCGCAGGATTTCTATCCGGGGTTGGCTCGGCAGTTGCTGGAAGACACCGGCGTCGATCCCGAGGTCCATGTCACCGGGTTGTACTGGCTGGATCTCGATGATGAGGCCGAGGCGCTGGCTTGGGCTCGGCGTCAGGGGCGCGAGTTGTTTGCGGTGGATATCGCTGAGGCTTATCAGCAGGTGCCTGTTCTGGGTGGCGGTTTCCAGCGCGCCATTCATATGCCGGGCGTGGCCAATGTGCGTAATCCCCGATTGGTCAAAGCGCTGCGGGCGGCTTTGGCGGCCATGCCGAACGTGGAGCTGCGTGAGCATTGTCCGGTTACCGGCTTTATTAAGGAGGGCGAGCGGATCTGCGGTGTGACCACGGCTGCTGGCGAGATTCGTGCTGAGCGTGTGGTGTTGGCGGCCGGCGCCTGGAGTGGTGAGTTGCTCGGGACGCTGGGGTTGGCGTTGCCGGTGCAGCCGGTCAAGGGGCAGATGATTCTCTACAAGTGCGCCGAGGATTTTTTGCCGAGCATGGTATTGGCCAAGGGGCGTTATGCGATCCCGCGGCGTGATGGGCATATCCTGATTGGCAGCACGCTGGAATACGCCGGCTTCGACAAGACGCCGACCGATGATGCGCTGGAAAGCCTGAAAGCCTCGGCCGAAGAATTGTTGCCTGCACTCAAGGATGCCGAGGTGGTCGGGCATTGGGCCGGCTTGCGGCCTGGCTCGCCGGAAGGTATTCCCTTTATTGGAGAAGTGTCTACGCATCCGGGGCTGTGGCTGAACTGCGGGCATTTCCGCAACGGGCTGGTGCTGGCGCCGGCATCCTGCCAGTTGCTGGCTGATCTGATGCTCGGGCGCGAGCCGATCATCGATCCGGCGCCTTATGCGCCGGCGGGGCGGTTGCAGTAGTGGCTCGTCAACTGTGACGCAGGCTGTCTTGATCGCCGGCAAGCCGGCTCCTACACAAGCGTGATCTCGGGGTTCAGTCGATACCCAGCTTCTTCAGGCGATAGCGCATCGAGCGGAAGGTCAGGCCCAGGCGTTGCGCCGCCGCCGTGCGGTTCCAGCGGGTTTCTTCCAGTGCCTGCATGATCAGTTTGCGTTCGATGTCCTCGAGGTAGTCCTCGAGGTTGTCGATCTGCGCCAGGCTGGTTTCGCCGCCTTCGTTGCCAGGGCTGCTGGCATCGGCCAGGCGCAGGTCGCTTGGCGTGATCTGATCGTCTTCGCAGAGGGTGTAGGCGCGTTCGAGCATGTTCTCCAGCTCGCGCACGTTGCCGGGAAAACGGTAGTTCTTGAGCTTTTCCAGGGCATCGGGGTGCAGTTTGGCAGCGGCTAGGCCGGTGCCATCGGCCAGGCGCGCGAGCATCACGTCAGCCAATTGTGCGATGTCTTCGCGGCGCTCGCGCAGCGGCGGTACGCGCAGCTCGATGACGTTGAGGCGGTAGTAGAGGTCCTGACGGAAGCGGCCGGCCGCGACTTCGGCGGCGAGATCCTTGTGGGTGGCGCAGAGGATGCGTACATCGACCACCACTTCCTGCTGGCCACCGACGGCGCGCACGGCCTTCTCCTGAATCGCGCGCAGCAGTTTGACCTGCATCGGCAGCGGCAGGTCGGCGACTTCGTCGAGGAACAGGGTGCCGCCATTGGCCGCCTGGAACAGCCCCTGCTTGTCTTCGATGGCGCCGGTGAAGCTGCCTTTCTTGTGGCCGAAGAACTCGCTCTCCATCAGCTCCGAGGGAATAGCGCCGCAGTTGACCGGTACGAACGGCTGTTCGGCGCGCGGCCCCTGCTCGTGAATCAGGCGCGCTACCAGTTCCTTGCCGCTGCCCGACTCGCCGCTGATATAGACCGGCGCCTGGCTGCGTGAAAGTTTCAGGATCTGCTTGCGCAGCGCTTTCATCGGTGGCGAGTCGCCGAGCAGGCGGCTGTCGACCGGGGTTTCCTCGCCCTCGGGGGAGCGAATGCGCAGGGCGGTGGCGACCAGTTCGCGCAGGCGACCGAGGTCCACCGGTTTGGTGAGAAAGTCGAAGGCGCCGGCCTTGAGCGAATTGATCGCGGTGTCCAGGCTGCCGTAGGCGGTGATCATCGCCACGGGAACCTGCGGGTGGCGCTGCTGGATGTGTTGCACCAGATCCAGGCCGGTGCCATCGGGCAGGCGCATATCGGTCAGGCACAGGTCGAACGGCTCGCGCGCCAGCCACTCGCGCGCTTCCTTGACGTTGCGCGCGCTGCGGGTGTCCAGCTTCATGCGTCCGAGGGTGATTTCCAGCAGCTCACGGATATCGGGTTCGTCGTCGACGATCAGGGCTCTCTGACGGTTCATGTTCAGCTCAGTTTGCGCGGATGGGCGAAGGTGATGCGAAAGCAACTGCCGCCACCTTCACGAGGTTTATAGTCGAGGCGAGCCTGGTTGCTCTCGCACAGCTCGCGCGAGATGTACAAGCCAAGGCCGGTGCCCTTGTTTTCCGTGGTGTAGAAGGGCTCGAAGATGTGCGGTTCCTGCTCGGGCGGCACGCCGGGGCCGTCGTCGAGAATCTGCAGTACCGGCAGGTCGCTTTCCGCATCGCGGAACAGGCGCAGCCAGACCTGGCCGAGCCGGTGCTTCTGGGCGCTGTAGCGCAGGCCGTTCTGGACCAGATTGGTCAGCACCTGGGTCAACTGGTGTGGATCCATGCGCGTCTGCAGGCTGCCGCCCTGGGTTTCCAGGTGGATCTGCCGGTCAGCCGGTGCCGAGCTGCGAAATTCGCTGGCGAAGCGGTGTAGCCAGTACTTCAGGTCGAGCAGTTGTGGTTCGGCCTGGCGCCTGCGTGACAGTTGCAGAACGTTCTCGATCACCAGGTTCATGCGTTTGGAGTGATCCTGAATGATCTGCGCCAGGCGCTGATCCGGGCCTTGCAGGTCTTCCGATTCCTGCAACAACTGCGCGGCGTGGCTGATGGCGCCGAGCGGGTTGCGAATTTCGTGGGCGATGCCGGCGGTCAGGCGGCCGAGCGAGGCCAGCTTGAGCTGTTGCGCCTGCTGGGCGATCTGCGAGATGTCGTCGAGAAACACCAGGGTGTGCTGCTGGTCGCCGCGTTGCAGGGAGATGAAGCTTGGCTGCAGTACCGGGCCATCGACCTGCGCCTGCAGGCTGTCAGGGCGCAGGGTCGGGTTGTGCAGCCACTGTTGCAGGCGTTTGACCAGCTCGGGGCAATGCGGGTCGATGATCTTGCCAGTCAGCTCACCGCGCCCGAGCAACTGCGTTGCGCCCTGGTTGGCCAGCAGCACTCGGTGTTGGGTGTCGAGCACCAGGATGCCTGTGCGCATGCGCTGCAGGATCTGTTCGTTGAGCTCTTCCAGATTGGCGACGTCGGCTGCGCGTTGTTCGGCCAGGTTCTCGCTGACCTGCAGGCGGCGGGTGATGCCCTGGATGAACAGCGCCCCGGCGAAGCACAGCGCGCCGAGGGCGCCAGCCTGCACGTACTGGGCGGCGGCAGCCGGGCGGCTGAGGCTGAGGTAGAAGGTCAGGTAGATCAGCGCCATCGCGGCAACGGCGGCGATCAGCAGACCAACGCGTCCGCGCAGGAGGATATTGGCGATGGCCACCGCTACCACCAGCAGGTTGCCGATGCCGCTGGGCGTGCCGCCGGCGGCGTAGAACAGGGCCGAGAGAAAGATCACGTCGACCAGCGCCAGGCTGAACAGCTGCATCAGGTGCTTGGGTTTCTGCACCAGTACGGCGATGAAAATGTTGAGGATCAGGTAAACCCAGCTGCCGGTGCGAAACAGCTCGATATGCACGACATCCAGCAACTGCTCGTCGAGGTTGCTGGAGATCATCAGGATCAGCGCCAGGCCGATGGTCAGGCGATAGAAGTGATAAAGCCTGAGGATGCGTCGCCCCTGGGTGTTGCCGGGTGCGCTGATATCAGCGGTCACCGGTGTGCGGGCCTTGTTCGAGGTGGGCCTGGCTGCAGTACCACTGCTGATCCTGGCTCAGCGCCTGGGTCTTGGGAGTGTGCACGCCGCAGTGTGCACAGCGCACCATGGGCGCAGGTTCATCTTCGCGCTGCGCTTGGCTGGGGCGCTTGGGGGCGCTTATATAGCGGCGCCAAACCCAGATCGCGGCGAAAATGATGGCGATCCAGAACAGCAAGCGAAACAGACCCATGGTGCACTCTTTTGTTTGGTTGAGGGTGGCAGTTTAGCCAAGGTGAAGTCCGCGGCACAGGGGGCGGTGGCAAGCTGTGCGCTGTTTCCGGGGCAATAAAAAGGGAGGCCGAAGCCTAATGCCAGTCAGTTAAGGCTGTACGCGTTTGGCTCCCCTCTCCCGTTTACGGGAGAGGGGCTGGGGGAGAGGGCCGAAATACCGCGAAACGGCCATTTACCCCTCTCCGAACATGGCTCGCCAGAGGGGCGAGGAGACTCATCGTAGGCAGTCAGCGCTTAACTGATCAGCATTAGGCCGAAGCCTCTCTTGTTCAATCACGCATCGCTCAGTCGAACAGACCGAAGGTCAGGTAGCTCCAGATCGAACGCTTCTTGGCGGTTTCGCCGGTTTTGGCGTCCTGCTGCAGTTCGCGCGGTATCTGCTGCTCGGCTTCCTCGTACTGACGAACCACGTCCTGGCTGGCGCGGGTTTCGCCCGGCGGCAGCGGCGTGTCGGTTTCGATCAGGCCCAGGGTGGCCTTGGCCAGCCAGGAGCGGTTGTCGGCTTCCTCTTCGAGCGGTACGAACTGGCCGCTTTCCAGGCTCGGGTGGTCAGGGTAGTTGAGCTTGAGGGTTTCCAGGCTGGTGGCAGCCAGGTCGTCCAGGGACAGACGCTGATAAGCCTCGGTCATGATCGCCAGGCCATCGCCGACCGACGGGGTTTCCTGGAAGTTCTCCACCACGTAGCGACCACGGTTGGCGGCGGCGACGTAGGCCTGGCGGGTCAGGTAATAGTGGCCAACGTGCACTTCGTAGGCGGCCAGCAGGTTGCGCAGGTAGATCATGCGCTGCTTGGCGTCCGGGGCGTAGCGGCTGGTCGGGTAGCGGCTGGTGAGCTGGGCGAACTCGTTGTAGGAGTCGCGCGCGGCGCCGGGGTCGCGCTTGGTCATGTCCAGCGGCAGGAAGCGCGCCAGCAGGCCACGGTCCTGGTCGAAGGAGGCCAGGCCCTTGAGGTAGTAGGCGTAGTCGACGTTGGCGTGCTGCGGGTGCAGGCGAATGAAGCGCTCGGCGGATGACTTGGCGGCCTCCGGCTCGGCATTCTTGTAGTAGGCGTAGATCAGCTCCAGCTGCGCCTGCTCGGCGTAGCGTCCGAACGGATAGCGCGACTCCAGCGCCTTCAGTTTGGCGATGGCCTGGGTGTAGCTGCGGTTGTCCAGGTCGGCCTGGGCCTGCTGGTACAGCTCCACCTCGCTGAGGTTTTCATCGACCTCCGGCTGCTTGGAGGAGCAGGCGGCGGTAAGGGCGAGGATGGCGATCAGCAGCAGGTGTTTCACTTGCATGGCGGCTTGCGTCCCTGTGACGGCCGCGCGGCCGTCCTGTTATGATGAGCGCCCCCGGAAAACCCTGGGGCAAAGACGCCGTATTTAACCACAAGCCTGTCGCCGAAACCAAAGGCCAGGCTCCCGCCGTTGCCTAAGAGCCTGTTCAATGTTTCGCGAGCTAGAGCAATGCAAGGCAAAAACAGGCGAGGACGCGGAGTTTACGAGCTGTAAATGAGCATCCGAGCCTGTTTTTAACGCAGCAGGGCCAACGCGCAGCAAACTTTGAACTGGTTCTGAAGATGACTTCTATAAACAAACAATTGATCCAACTCCAGGCCATCGTCCCCTTTGAACAGGGCGGTCAACGCCTCGACCAGGTGGCTGCGCAGCTGTTTGGCGAGTTCTCCCGTTCGCGCCTTTCCACCTGGATCAAGGAAGGTCGCCTGACCGTCGATGGCGCCGTGGCGCGTCCGCGCGACACCGTGCATGCTGGCTCGACGCTGGTACTGGATGCCGAGCAGGAAGCTCAGGGCGAGTGGATCGCGCAGGACATCGAACTGAACATCGTCTATGAAGACGAACACCTGCTGGTGATCGACAAACCAGCCGGTCTGGTCGTGCACCCGGCCGCCGGGCATGCCGACGGCACCCTGCTCAATGCCCTGCTGCACCACGTCCCGGATATTATCAATGTGCCGCGTGCCGGCATCGTCCATCGTCTGGACAAGGACACCACCGGCCTGATGGTGGTGGCCAAGACCCTGCAGGCGCAGACCAATCTGGTCGAGCAACTGCAGAAGCGCAGCGTCAGCCGTATCTATGAATGCATCTGCATTGGCGTGATCACCGCCGGCGGCACCATCGATGCGCCCATTGGCCGCAGCTCTAGCCAGCGTCAGCGTATGGCAGTGACCGATGGCGGCAAGCCGGCGGTCAGTCACTATCGCGTACTCGAGCGCTACCGCTCGCACACCCATGTACGGGTCAAGCTGGAAACCGGGCGTACCCACCAGATTCGTGTGCACATGACCCACGTTGGCTACCCGCTGGTGGGCGATTCGGTCTACGCCGGTCGTTTCCGCATTCCGCCGGCGGCCAGTCCGACCCTGGTGCAGAGCCTCAAGGAGTTCCCGCGTCAGGCGTTGCATGCGCGTTTCCTCGAGCTGGATCACCCGGCCACTGGCAAACGCATGAAGTGGGAGTCGGCGCTGCCGGATGATCTGGTCTGGCTGCTGACCCTGCTGCGTCAGGATCGCGAGGCCTTCGTCGGGTGAGTGCCCACGACTGGCTCATTCCCGATTGGCCTGCGCCGGCCAACGTGCGCGCCTGCGTTACCACCCGTAGCGGCGGCGTCAGCGCCGCGCCGTTCGATAGCTTCAACCTGGGCGATCATGTCGAGGACGACCCAGCGGCGGTGGCGAGCAATCGTCAGCATCTGGTCGAGGCCCTGGGTTGCCAGCCAGCCTGGTTGCGCCAGGTGCACGGCATAGTGGTGGCCGAAGCCAATCCGGCTGTGGTCATCGAAGCCGATGGCAACTGGACGACCACCCCTGGTATCGCCTGCACGGCGATGACGGCCGACTGCTTGCCGGCTCTGTTCTGCGACCGCGCCGGCACCCGTGTGGCGGCGGCCCATGCCGGTTGGCGCGGGTTGGCCGGTGGCGTGCTGGAGGCGACCGTGCAGGCGCTCGGCGTCGCACAGCATGAGTTGCTGGTCTGGCTCGGTCCGGCCATCGGCCCGGCGGCGTTCGAGGTGGGAGCAGAAGTGCGCGAGGCCTTCGTGCGACAGCATGCCGAGGCTGTCAGCGCATTCGTTCCCAGCACCAATGCCGGCAAGTTCATGGCCGATATCTACCTGCTGGCGCGCATTCGCCTGGCTGCCATCGGCGTGACCGCGGTCAGCGGCGGTGGGCTGTGCACCTACAACGACCCGCGTTTCTACTCCTATCGCCGCAGTGCCCGCACCGGGCGTTTCGCTTCGCTGATCTGGCTGCAGCCCTGAGCGTGAAGTAGGGCGGGTGAAACCCGCCAGACTGGCTAGCGGCGGGTTGCACCCGCCCTACGTTTTCTAATCCTTAATCACCAATATCAATAGTGCTGTCGCGAGCGAGACGACCGGTCATATGCTCTGCGCCATGAACAGCATTCGACTCGACAAGCGCGACCTGATCCTGAGCAAAGGCTCGGCGGTGATGACGCGCCGTGGTTACCACGGCACCGGCGTGCTGGAGATCGTCCAGGCGGCCGGGATTCCCAAGGGCAGCTTCTATCACTACTTCGCCAGCAAGGAAGACTTCGCCCTGCAGGCGCTGGCTTTCATCTATCGGCCGCGCCTGGCGCGATATGCCCAGGCGCTGAATGACCCGGCGCTGAGCCCGCGTGCGCGCATCCTCGCTTACTACCGTGATCTGCTGGCGCACTTCGCCCGACAGGACACGCCGCAGTACCACTGTTTCATCGGCAGCCTGAGTTTCGAAATGAGCGAGATGCTGCCGGCGATCGGCGCCGAGGTCGCGGCGATTCAGCAGGCGTCTGTGGACATTCTGCGCGACTGCCTGGAGCAGGCGCAGGCCGCCGGTGAACTGCCCGCTGACGAGGACTGTAGCAACCTCGCCACCTTCATCAGTGACGCCTGGCAGGGCGTGCTCGCCCGCCTCAAGGTGGGCCGCAACCTGCAGCCGCTGGAAGCTTTTATCACCCGCCTGGAGCGTTTGCTGCAGGCCTGATTACCCTTCAACCCCAGAGGAAAGATGATGAGCGCACCCGTTCAAGCCCTGTTCGCCCCGTTCCGCCTCGGTAACCTGGAGTTGCCGACCCGTGTGGTCATGGCGCCGATGACCCGCTCCTTCTCGCCCGGTGGCGTGCCCAACGCCAAGGTCATCGAGTATTACCGTCGCCGCGCGGCTGCGGGCGTTGGCCTGATCGTCACCGAAGGCACCACCGTCGGCCACAAGGCCGCCAACGGCTACCCGAACGTGCCGCGTTTCTACGGCGAAGACGCCCTGGCCGGCTGGAAGCAGGTGGTCGACGCGGTGCATGCCGAAGGCGGCAAGATCGTCCCGCAGCTCTGGCACGTGGGTAACGTGCGCAAGCTGGGCACCGAGCCGGATGCCAGCGTGCCCGGCTATGGCCCGATGGAGAAGGTCAAGGACGGCCAGGTGGTCGTACACGGTATGACCCAGGCCGATATCGATGAGGTGATCGCTGCCTTCGCCCAGGCTGCGCGCGATGCCAAGGCCATCGGCATGGATGGCGTGGAGATTCACGGCGCCCACGGTTACCTGATCGACCAGTTCTTCTGGGACGGCAGCAACCAGCGCACTGACCAGTACGGTGGTGATCTGGCGGCGCGTTCGCGCTTCGCCATCGAGCTGATCCAGGCCGTGCGTGCTGCGGTCGGCCCGGACTTCCCGATCATCCTGCGTTACTCGCAGTGGAAGCAGCAGGACTACACCGCGCGCCTGGTGCAGACCCCGGAGCAGCTGGAGGCCTTCCTCAAGCCGCTGTCCGATGCCGGCGTGGACATCTTCCATTGCTCGACCCGCCGTTTCTGGGAGCCGGAGTTCGAAGGCAGCGACCTCAACCTGGCCGGCTGGACGCGCAAGCTCACTGGCAAGCCGACCATCACTGTCGGCAGCGTCGGCCTGGATGGCGAGTTCCTGCAGTTCATGGTCAAGACCGACAAGGTGGCCGAACCGGCCAGCCTGGAAAATCTGCTCGAGCGCCTGAACAAGGAGGAGTTCGACCTGGTCGCCGTGGGCCGCGCGCTGCTGGTCGACCCGGATTGGGCGCTGAAGGTGCGCGAAGGCCGCGAACAGGACATCCTGCCGTTCAGCCGCGATGCGCTGACCACGCTGGTCTGAGTCCGTTTCTATCGGGCGTCGCGATCCGGCGCCCCGTTTTCAGCCCCGGCACATCGGGGCTTTTTTACATCTGCATGTTTTGAGTGGATGTGATCACGTAGGGCGGGTGCAACCCGCCAGATTGTCTCAGTGGCGGGTTTCACCCGCCCTACGGGCAAGCTCCGTGCTGACGCAGAGGTGCGCTGGCTGCATGGCGCTGCGCAGGTGCTGTTCGAACAGCGCGACGATGCCATCCCAACTCAGGTGGCTGGCATGTCGGCGGGCATTGAGGCGGATGCGCCGCAACACTTCCGCCTCTTCCAGCAGCTCACAGGCGGCTTCGCAGAAGCCTGCCTCGTCACCGGGACGGGCGAGCATGCCGTTGTGCCCGTGATGGATATGCTGGGCGGCCGCAGCCTGGTCGAATGCCACCACGCCGAGGCTTGAGGCCAGGGCTTCCAGTACCACATTGCCGAAGGTTTCCGAGAGGCTGGGAAACAGGAACAGATCGCCCGAAGCGTAGTGCGTGGCCAACGCTTCTCCGCGCTGCAGGCCGCAGAACTGCGCCTCCGGCAATTGCGTCTGCAGGTTGGCGCGCAGCGGCCCGTCGCCGACCAAAATCAACCGCATGCGGCGCTGCGGATGAGCTGTCTGCAGGGCGTGGATGGCTTTTACCAGCAGGCCAAGGTTCTTCTCTGCCGCCAGGCGACCTACATGCAGCACGGCCAGGTCATCCGGCCCCAGGCCCCAGCTTTCGCGCAGGGCGTCGCAGCGTCGGCGTGGTTGGAACAGCTGGTTGTCGACACCCCGCGCGAGCAGGGCCAGGCGTTCGAAGTCACGGCGTTCGAGGTCGACCTTCTGGCCGATGCTCGGCACCAGCGTCAGCTGCGTGCGGTTGTGAAACCAGCGCAGGTAGTTGGTCATCGCCCGGGTCAGCAGGCCGATGCCGTAGTGCCCGGTGTACTGCTGGAAGTTGGTGTGAAAACCGCTGACCACCGGGATCGCCAGGCGCCTGGCCGCGCGCAAGGCGGACAGGCCAAGCGGGCCTTCGGTGGCGATATAGAGCACATCCGGGCGTTGTCTTTTCCAGCGCCTGAGCAGCTTGTGCAGGGATGACTGACCCCATTGCAGGCCGGGGTAGCCGGGCAGCGGCCAGCCGCGAGTGAGCAGCAGGTCATTGCCGGCGTCCTGCTCCTGATCGACCTCCTGGCGTGGCCGTATCAGTTGTACGCGATGGCCACGGCCACGCAGGCCGTCGACCAGGCGGCCGAGGGTATTGGCCACGCCGTTGATTTCCGGCGGGAAGGTTTCGCTGATCAGCGCGATGTGCAGAGAAGGTGCGTTCATGTAAGCAGTCTCTGCCCAGGTCATGTAGTGAACATGACGTTTCGATTGCGCTTATATGTCAGGCGAGCAGGCCGTGAAGTTGTTCACGCAGCCAGGTATGTGCCGGGTCATGGTGCTGCTGGCGGTGCCAGATCAGGCTGATCTGCACGGCCGGCATGTCGAAGGGTAGCGGCGCCACCTGCAGGGCGAGCAGCGGCGCGAAGGCGTCGGCCAGGCGCGCGGGTATGGTGCCGAGCAGGTCGGTGTGAGCGACGATGGCCGGAATCGGCAGGTAATTGGGCAGGTGCAGCGCTGCCTGGCGTCTGACCTTGGCCGAGCCCAGGACGATTTCCAGCGGCGAACCGCGCCCGGCGCGCGGCGTCACGATCACGTGGCGAGACTGTTGGTAATCCCTGAGGCTGAGGCCGCCGACGAAGGCCGGATGATCCTGGCGGCCGATCACCACCAGGGCTTCTTCGCGCAGGGGTGCGTAATGCAGGTCGGGCGAATCGACGTGCAGGTAGTCGATGGCCAGGTCCAGGGCACCGCTTTCCAGGCGTGGCAGCAGGTTGTCGGCGTCGTCGCTGTGCGCTACCAGCTCTACCAGCGGCGCGACGCGGGCCAGATGTGCCTGCAGCATCGGCAGCAGCGCGGCCTGGGCGTAGTCGTTGAGCGACAGGCTGAACACGTGCGGCGTCCGTGCATCGAAGGGTTCTGCCGGGCCGAGGCCAGCCTGCAGCAATTGCAGCGCCTGGCGCACGGGCGGGTAAAGGGCCAGGGCGCGAGCGGTCGGGGTCATGCCGCGGGCGGTGCGCTGGAACAGCTCCTCGCCCAGTTGCTGGCGTAGGCGGGCGAGGGCGTTGCTGACCGTCGACTGGCTCAGGTGCAGGCGCTGGGCGGCGCGGGTCAGATTGCCTTCCTGCATCAGGGCGTCGAAGACCAGCAGCAGGTTGAGGTCGAGCTGACGTAAATTCGTTATCACGGATAATGCTCTTTTCAAATATCCATTATTCGAATGATTTGGCCGGGCCTAGACTGCTGTCAATCCACAGGAGAGCGCCATGGCCTACAACAATGACAATGCCCAGGCTTTTCGCAGCGATTACCGGGCTGCCATCCACCGGCTGTACAACCCCTGGTTGCATGCCGCATTCGTACTGGCCTACGGGCTGCTCTGCATCGGGTGGCTCGGGAGCACGCTGGAGGCTGTGGCGCCCTGGCAGTGGCTGCTGGTGCCGGCGACGCTGGTGTTCTTCAGCTGGGGCGAATACCAGGTGCACAAGCGCCTCGGCCACAACAAGACGCGCTTCGGCAAACTCTTCTACAAACGCCACACCGGCGATCACCACAGCTTCTTCGTCGAGACGCTGATGCCTTACGAGACGGCGCGCGACTGGCGCGTGATCCTCTTTCCGGCCTGGCTGATCGTGCTCTACAGCCTGCCGTTATTCGCCGCCTGGTGGCTGTTGTCCCATCTCGACGGCAACCTCGCCGCGTTGTTCGCCGGCAGCATGCTACTGGGCTACATGAGTTACGAAGTGGTGCATGCCTGCGAGCATCTACCTGATAGGCACCCGGTGTCGCGCCTGCCGTGGATTCGCCAGATGCGCCGCCTGCATGCGCTGCATCATCGCCGTGAGCTGATGCATTCGTGCAACTTCGGCATCGTCCATCCGCTGATGGACTGGCTGCACGGCACCCTGCACTGGGAGCCTGAGGCTATCCATCAGCAGAACCGCCAGCAGCACCGCATTCGCATCGCCCGGCCTGCTGCGTGCGTGCTGGAATACGCCGCGGCGCCGAGTCACTGGCCGCAGTGGCACCCGTCGTCACTGCACATCTATGGGCGCGAAGGGGCCTTGCTCGCGGGTGAGCGCTTCGAGGAAGACATTCATGCCGGCGGCCGCGCCGGGCATCTGCGCTGGGACGTGCTCGACTATCAGCCGGCCCAGCGCTGGCAGGCCAGTGCGCAGGGCGACCATGGACTGCACCTGCTGCTGAGCTACGAGTGCGTGGCGGTCGAGGGAGGCTGCGAGTTCGTGCGCACCCTCGAATACGGTTTCGCCGGCTGGCCGATGCGCCTGGCCAATGGCCTGTTCATGCGCCGCCGCATCGAGCGCGAGTCGCAGGCGTCGATGCAGGCGTTACACGATGTCCTTGCGCGAACCTAGCGCCTGCTCGCCGCGCTCGCGTACCCAGAACAGCGTGGCGCCGGCCACCGCGGCCGGCATCATCAGGATGTTCAGCCCCGGCACCAGCAGCGCGGCGTAGGTGATGCCGCCGAAGCTCAGGCTTTGCCAGCGTTTCTCGCGCAGCCAGGCGAGCATGTCCTGCCAGCTCATCTTGTTGTTGTCCGCCGGGTAGTCGATGTACTGCACGGCCATCATCCACACGCCGAACAGCAGCCACAGCGGCGCGGCGACCAGATTGACCACCGGGATGAAGCTGAGGATCAGCAGGCCGATGGCGCGTGGCAGGAAGTAGGCCAGCTTGCGCATCTCGCGGCCCATGGTGCGCGGCACCATGGCGGCCAGTTCGGCCCAGCTGAACGGCGGGAAGTGATCCTCGCCACGCGCAACCACCTCGACCTTTTCCGCGAGAAAGCCATTGAAGGGCGCGGCGATGATGTTGGCCAGCAGGGTGAAGGTAAAGAACACCATCAGCAGTACCAGCACCACGAATAGCGGCCAGAGGATGTACTGGAGAAAGCTCAGCCAGCTCGGCAGAGTGGGCATGAAGGTGTCGACCCAACCGCTGAACTGCTGCACGGCAAAGCTGATCATGGTGACGAACAGAATCAGATTGACCGCTAGCGGCAGCAGCACGAACAGGCGCAGGCCGGGGCTGAGTACCAGCCTCAGGCCTTCTCGCAGGTATTGCGGGCCGGACAGGACGGGAGCGGCGGGCATGGCGGTCTCCTGAGTGGTTGATGCGCGCGACCATACCGACTTCGCCGCCGAGGCGAAAGTTCAGATGGGCGCCTGGCAGCCATAGTCGGATTCTATTCGCGGAATTGGTAATGGATATTTCCGCTGGCCCGGCGGCCTGGATAGCCTTGCGCACAGTTTCGCTTTTGCGGGGCTCTCATTCTTCCAAGCCTTCCCCTAGTGCTTCGAGAGTCCCTTTTTATTCTGGCCTGCCGGCCCTGTGGGCCTGCGAGGAGTTAGCGATGTCCGCCGTTCGTCATGCCCGCGTCATCATCCTGGGTTCAGGCCCTGCCGGTTACAGCGCGGCGGTGTATGCCGCGCGCGCCAACCTGAAACCGCTGCTGATCACCGGTATCCAGGCCGGTGGCCAACTGACCACCACCACCGAAGTGGACAACTGGCCGGGCGATCCCCATGGCCTGACCGGGCCGGCGTTGATGCAGCGCATGCAGGAGCATGCCGAGCGTTTCGAAACCGAGATCGTCTTCGACCATATCAACGCCGTGGATCTGGCCGGCAAGCCGTTCACCCTGGTTGGCGACAGCGGTACCTATAGCTGCGACGCGCTGATCATCGCTACCGGTGCCAGCGCGCGTTATCTGGGGCTGCCCAGTGAAGAGGCGTTCATGGGGCGCGGCGTTTCGGCGTGCGCGACCTGCGACGGCTTCTTCTATCGCGGTCGCGAGGTCGCGGTGGTCGGCGGCGGCAATACGGCTGTGGAAGAGGCGCTGTACCTGGCCAATATCGCCAGCAAGGTCACGCTGATCCATCGCCTTGAGACCTTCCGTGCCGAGAAGATCCTGCAGGACAAGCTGCGTGCGCGTATTGCCGAGGGCAAGATCGAGCTGCAGCTCAATGCGGAGGTGGACGAGGTGCAGGGCGATGCCAGCGGCGTTACCGGCGTGCGCCTGAAGCAATACGGCGGCGCCTACCGCGAGCTGAGTGTCGAAGGGCTGTTCGTCGCCATCGGTCATACCCCCAATACCAGCCTGTTCGAAGGCCAGCTGGCGCTGAAGGATGGTTACCTGGTGGTCAATGGCGGGCGCGAGGGCAATGCCACCGCGACCAGCATTCCTGGCGTGTTCGCTGCCGGTGACGTGGCCGACTCGGTCTATCGCCAGGCGATCACTTCGGCCGGTGCAGGCTGCATGGCGGCGCTGGATGTTGAGCGCTATCTCGACGGGCTGTGAGAACACGTAGGGTGCGCTGTGCGCACCGCGCTTTGCTGGACCGTAGCTGATAGCGATCAGAAGCCGGTGCGCGCGGTGCACCCTACGGACGTCTTAATCCGGCCAATGCCAGGGCGGCTCGTCGAGCATGCCCTGGCCGCGGATGCAGGTCTGACCGAGCTGTTTGTCCAGCTCCAGGGTGTTGCAGTCGGGGCTTTCCTTGAGCGTGGCGATCAGGCGGCTGGCGTGGGAGACGACCCATACCTGGGTCTGCTTCGAGGCAGCGATGATCAGGCGACCGAGTGCCGGCAAAAGATCCGGGTGCAGGCTGGTTTCCGGCTCGTTGAGCACCATCAATGAGGGCGGTCGCGGCGTGAGCAGGGCGGCGACCAGCAGCAGGTAGCGCAACGTACCGTCGGACAGCTCGGCAGCGCTCAAGGGGCGCAGCAAACCTTCCTGGCGCAGCTCTACGGCGAAGCGCCCGCCGGCCTGAAAATCGATATGCAGGCGGCTGCCGGGGAAAGCGTCGTCGATAGCTGCGTCCAGCGCCGCGCGGTCGCCGATCTCGCGGATGGTCTGCAGGGCGGCGGCCAGGTCGCGGCCATCGTGATGCAGCACCGGTGTGCGCGTGCCCAGTTGCGGCTGGCGCGCCGGCGCCTCGGCATCACTGCGAAAGTGATCGTAGAAGCGCCAGCGGCGAATGGTTTCGCGTAGCTGGAAAACTTCCGGGCAATTCGGATCGTTGCCGATCTGGTCGAACAGGCTGTCGTAGTTCGGCACGTGCTGGGCCAGTACCTGCCAACTGCGCCCTTCGCGCATGCGCACCATGGGCCCGCTTCGGTCCACCAGTAGCGAGGCCGGGCGATAGGCGGCGCCGGCCCAGATGCACTCGCGCTTGATCTCCGGGTCGAGGGAAAAGGCCGAGTTGCTCGGCTCGGGCAGACCGAGTGCGATGGCATAGCCGAAATCCTCACCGGCAAAACCGAGGCGCAGACGCATGACGTTCTGCCGCGGGCTGCCTTGTACAGGGACTTCACCCTTGAGCATGCGCCGGGAAATCTTCTCTGGCCCGGCCCAGAAACTCGATTCCAGCCCACCTTCACGGGCCAGCGCGTTGACCACGCCGCCCTGGGCGGTTTCCGCCAGCAGGCGCAGGGCGCGGTAGAGATTGGACTTGCCGCTGCCGTTGGCGCCAGTGATCAGGTTGAGCCGGCCTAGGGGCAGGATCAGGCTGTTGATCGAGCGGTAGTTGGCGACGGCGAGGGTATGCAGCACGGCGAAGTCATCCTGACGAAAAGATCAGCGGCCATGGCGTGGCGACAATGCCAGCCAGGCCAGCACGGGGTAGCACAGGTAATGCAGGCTGAAGAGAAACAGGCCCATGGGGCTGGGCGTGTCCTGCAGATACATCATGCCCAGCAAGCCCAGATAGAGCAGACCGAGTACGCCGCCATAGAGCAGGGTGAAGCGCCAGCGCTCGGCGTTGCTCGGCGCGCGCCCGGTTCGCCAGTGAAACACCAGTGCCAGGCCGGCGGCGATGGCGGCGGCGATCAGCAGGGTGGTGAACACGCCGCCCAGACGTACGAAGGTGCGCAGCAGCAGGTTCAGTACGATGGCCGCGATCACCCCGGCAGCCGCGTAGTAGCGCAGTTGCAGGCCCTGGTTCACAGGTTTTGCACCAGACCGAAGCGTTTGCGCAGCACACGCTCGAGCAGCGCCTTTGGCAGCAGCGTGGCGAGCAATGGCAGGGCGCGGCTGCCATTGCCCAGGCGCAGCAGGCGTGGGCGTTTGTCGCGCTGCACGGCGGCCAGCAGTTGCGCGGCGAAGTCGCTGGCCGGCGTCGGGTTGTCCTGCGAGGCATTGGCGCGGGCGCGGATGCCGTCGCGCAGCGGCCACCAGGGCGAGTCCTGGCGGATCAGTGCTTCGGCCTGCTGGCTGGCGTTGGCGCCGAAACTGGAGGCGATGGCGCCGGGCTGTACCTCCATCACTTCGATGGAGAAGGGCGCCAGCTCCATGCGCAGCGCATCGCTCAGGGCGTGCACTGCGGCCTTGGACGCGCAATAGGCACCGGCGAAAGGCGTGACCAGCAGCGCGGAGACGCTGCCGATATTGACCACCAGGCCGCGGCTGCGGCGCAGCAGCGGGAAGAAGGCGCGGGTCACGCCGACGATGGAGAACACATTGGTTTCGAACTGCTTGCGCATGGCCTCCACGCCGCCATCGAGCAGCGGGCCCATGGCGCCGTAACCAGCGTTGTTGACCAGCACATCGAGACCGCCGATTTCTTCGTTCAGTCGTGCAGCCAGTCGCTCCAGAGCCGCGCTGTCGTTGACGTCGAGTTGCACCGCATGGAACCCGGCCTGCTCGAGCGCGGCCAGGTCACTGTCCTGGCGCGCCGTAGCCCACACCGCGTAGCCGTCAGCCTTGAAGGCATCGGCCAGGGCGCGGCCGATGCCGCTGGAGCAACCGGTGATCAGGACGCTGGGTTGTGGCATGCGCGGGACTCCCTGAGACGCGAATGGGCTGCAGCTTAGCAGCCTTGGCTTGAAGTGATGGCGGACTGTTCGCCTTGATCCCGTAGCCCGGATGCAATCCGGGAACAGTCACAGGCAACTTCCCCGGATTGCATCCGGGCTACGAAGCGGGCAACGGATGTTGAGTATTGTAGGAGCGAGCTCTGCTCGCGAACGCAGGTGACGCCATAAGCTTCGCTCGCGACGCTCGCTCCTACGGTCGGCGTTTTCAGCGAATGAACTTGCCCTGCAGGCGTTCGGCACGAAACTCCAGCGTCGCCGGGCGATAGCCGCTGCGCAGGTCGGGCAGGGGCATGCAGTCGCTCCAGCTGGCGTCCGGCAGCAGTTCACCGGGGCCGCTGTAGCGTGGCGATTCGTAGAGACGCTGGGCCAGATTGGTGGCGTTGCCGGGACGGTAGGCGGCGACTTCCCAACGCAGCTCCAGCAGGGCAGCGTCGCTGCCGTTCTTCAGGTCGATGGCCAGCGGGCGGTCGGCGGGGCAGCGCTGCGGGTCGTAGCTCAGACGCAGTTCGAGATGGGCGAGGTAGCGCTCGTCCTGGCTTTCCTGCCAGATCACCCAGCTAGCCACCAGGCCGAGACCGACCAGCGCGGCCATGGACACCGGTAGCGCTTTGGTCGGGTAGCGGATCAGCAGAATCAGCCAGGTGATGACGAGTACGACACCGAACAGCATGAGGGCAGTCCTTTTGGAGGTCTGTGCTCATCCTACACAAGGTGTCAGTTGAGGGTAACCGCGTGCGCTGTCGCAGGGTGTGACAGCTTCCTTCGCCTGGCGGGAAGGGAGGCGGGGGAAAACAGAGCCTTCAATGCCGTGGGCGTATTCTGCCCTCTCCTGTAAATGGAAGAGGGGGGCTCACTGCGTATGCCTCGGATGAACAAGGACGTAGCCCGGAAGCAATCCGGGGTCTAGATGACCCGGATTGCATCCGGGCTACGAACAGCTCAGTGTGCGGCGCCGGCGGCTACTGCATCGCTACGGCCGTACACATCCTCCAGACGCTCGATGTCGTCCTCACCCAGATAGGTGCCGGACTGCACTTCGATGATTTCCAGCGGGATCTTGCCGGGGTTGGCCAGGCGGTGCACGGAGGTCATCGGGATGTAGCAGGACTGGTTTTCGGTGAGCAGGAACTCTTTGTCGTCACAGGTCACCTTGGCCGTGCCGGAGACCACGATCCAGTGCTCGGCGCGGTGGTGATGCATCTGCAAGGAGAGCTGCGCACCCGGCTTGACGGTGATGTGCTTGACCTGGAAACGGCCGCCCATGTCCACCGAGTCGTACGAGCCCCACGGGCGGTACACCTCGCAGTGGTTCTGGGTCTCGCTGCGGCCCTGCTGGTCGAGCTTGCTGACCAGCTTCTTGACGTCCTGCACGCGGTCCTTGTGCGCCACCATCATGGCGTCCTTGGTTTCCACCACGACTATGTCTTCCAGCCCGAGTACCGAGACCAGCTTGCCGTTGCCGTGGATCAGGCAGTTGCGGCTGTCCTCGACCACCACGTCGCCCTTGGTGACGTTGCCGGCTTCGTCCTTGTCGTGCACTTCCCAGATCGACGACCAGCTGCCGACGTCGTTCCAGCCGGCGGCCAGCGGTACCACGCAGGCGCGGCTGGTCTTCTCCATCACCGCGTAATCGATGGAGTTGTCCGGGCAGCAGGCGAAGGTGGCCGGGTCGATGGCGACCTGTGTGCCGTCGCGCTGGCTGCGCTCCAGGGCGAGCAGGCAGGTGTCGTAGATGTCCACGTCATGATGCTTGAGTTCTTCGAGGAAGCGGCTGGCGCGGAACAGGAACATGCCGCTGTTCCAGTAATAATCGCCGCTCTTCACGTACTCGGTGGCACGCTGGGCGTCGGGCTTCTCGACGAAGCTGGCGACGCGCGCCACACCATCGGGCAGGGTGCCGTCGACCTGGCTGCGGATATAGCCGTAGCCGGTTTCCGGACGATCGGCCGGGACACCGAACAGCACCATCTCGCCTTTCTCGGCAGCCACGGTAGCCAGTGCCAGGGCCTGGCGGAACGCCTGCTGGTCATCCAGGACGTGATCGGCCGGCAGCACCAGCATCAGCTCGTCACGGCCTTCGGCGACCAGCTGCAGGGCGGCCATGGCCACTGCCGGTGCGGTATTGCGGCCAAAGGGTTCGAGCAGCAGCATCTGCGCCTGCTGGCCGATCTGTTCCAGCTGCTCGAGCACGATGAAGCGGTGCTCCTGGTTGGCTACCAGCACCGGCGGCTGCATGCCTTCGAAGGACAGGCGCTGCAGGGTCTGCTGGAACAGGGTTTGTTCGCCGGTCAGGGCGAGGAACTGCTTGGGATACAGCTTGCGCGAAAGAGGCCAGAGTCGGGAGCCGCTGCCACCGGAAAGGATGATGGGGGTCATGATGTGTCTCTCCTTAACGTTCATTACGAGATGGATGCCCGTGTCGTGTCGGTGCGGCGTGTGCCCGCCGTTTTCCTTGTTCTTGAGAATCTCTTCACTGCATCAACCGTCGATGGGGCGCTTGACCCACACCGGCGAATACTTGCCCTGACCGCCGGTGACGAACAGGCTGACCACTTCGCCGCGCTCCAGGGTGACCGGCTTCAGATCGGCGACCTTGCGCTCACCGTCGAACAGCGCCAGGCCGACCTTGACCGGGTTGATCTCGCGGTCACCACGACCGTCCGGCTTCACGTCAGCGACCACATCGGTCTTGCCGTCGGCGGTCTTCACGCTCAGGGTGCTGTCGGTCAGGTTCTGTACGCGCAGCAGGGCCTTCTGGCGGCTGGTGAAGGGCGGTTCCTCGACCAGGCGCGGCTCGGCGCCGGTCTGGCTGACCAGGGTGTAATAACGCGCGGCTTCGAGATCCACCGACATCTGCGCGTTGCCGACCTGAGCCTGGTAGCTGCCGGCCGGGAGGAACTTGAAGTCACTCGAACCCAGCGGCGAGATCTGCTTGAGCTGGGTCTGGCCAACGCTGACATCGAGTTCGGCACTGCTGGCGTTGTAGGCGCGAACGAAGGCCGAGCCTTTCGGTGCCTTGGGGCCGTAAAGGGCGCCGTCATCGGCCTGTGCCTGGAACATGCCGAGGCCCAGGGCCAGGGCGCAGGCGCCCAGGGTGAAGCGGCGTAGGGTAGTTTGAGTTGTCATCGGATAGTCCTCCTTGGGGGATTAATCAGTGACTGGCAGCAGCCAGCCCCTGGCGCTCGCCGCCGTCTTTGAGTGCGGCGAGCCATTGCGGGTCGAAATCGGTGAAGTCGCTGGCCATCGGCAAATAACGCTCGGGGAATTCCCAGATCACCAGCTGTGGCGGGTGGTCCTCGAGCTCGTCGCTTTGCAGGTACTTGAGCATCGGGACCAGCGGGCCGCCGCCTTCCTCGGCGTGGTTGGCCAGGTCGCGTTGCAGGTGCTCACGCAGGGCGCCTGCGAAGTTCCAGGCCGGGTTGGCGCTGTAGCTGGTGCCGACCAGCGTCACCGGCAGGTCGCTGTCGCCGAACAGGTCGTCGCTACTGCTTTCGGCGGCTTGGGTCTCACGCTGCTGCAAGCGGTCGGCCTGCGGCATCAGGTTTTCGAACAGCGGTGCCAGCGGCAGAAAGCGAGTCAGGTCGCCTTCGTGCGTGCGGGTTTCCACGGTCTCGGTGACGAACTGTTGTGGCTCGCCACGCAGTTGCATGGCGCTGCGCACCACTTCGCTCAGCGCCTTGGCAGTGACGTCGGCGCCCTCCGGGGTCCAGTGGGTGTCAGTACGCAGGAACATCGGCGCCTGGTTCTTGGCCGCTTGCAGCGGTACGAGCAGGTCCGGCGCGGCGATCCCGGCATTGCGCACCGCGCGGTGAAAGCGCGGGTAGAGGCTGCGCTGCAGGGCACTGGGACGATGGTTGCCGATGTGCTCCGGGTACAGGCGGGTCTTGGCCGGGACGATGGCCAGCAGCAGCTGGATATCGCGCTCTTCCAGTTGGCGCTGCACGCCGCGGATCAGTGCCAGGTTGTCGCGCATCTGGCGCTGGCCGTCGGCTACCGGGTCGAACTCCTCGTCCGAATACAGCCAGCCGTCCTCGCCGATCACCAGGCCACTGCGTCCTTCTCCGAAGAGCAGGTATTCCACGGCCGCCCAGAGGTTGATGCCCGCCTGCTTGAGCGGAAAGTTCTCGTCGTAGTGACGTTCGATGCTTTTTGCCAGGCCGCCGTCGAGCACGCTTGGCTGCGCCGGCATGTGGTAGTCGGCGAGCCTGGTCAGGGCGAGCAGGCTGGCCGGCAACAGCAGCAGGGCGAACAGCACGACGTATAGGGTCTTGAAGGAGCGATTCATTCTCGGCCTCCGCTCAGAACTGGAAGTAGAGGAAGGGGGAGTAGCTCTGCGCGGAGAGCTTGAGCAGCGACACGCAGAACAGCACCAGCAGGGCGCCACGCAGGGCCACCATGCGCAGGTCGATGGTCTGCAGGGCGACGCCGGCGCTGGCCAGGGTCAGGCCCGGTTCATGGCCGCGGCTGGCGAGGAACTGGCGGGCACCATTGACGGCGATCACCACCCAGGCCAGCACCAGGGTGACCATCTGCAGCCCGGTGATGTGCGCCAGGGTCAGCTCGCTCAACTGCCAGTCACCGAAGGGCAGCAGCGCGGCGTACATGCGCCCGGCCACATCCAGGTTCTCGGCGCGGAAGATCACCCAGCCGAGCATCACCAGCAGCAAGGTGAAGGCCCATTTCAACGGGTTGAACACAATCGGTGCGGCTTTCACGCCGAGCGCTCGTTCGATGGCCAGCCAGGCGCCGTGCCAGGCGCCCCAGATCAGGAAGGTCCAGTTGGCGCCGTGCCAGAAACCGCCCAGCAGCATGGTCAGGAACAGGTTGCGGTAGGTGTTGAAGGTGCCGTGACGATTGCCGCCCAGCGGTACGTAGAGGTAGTCACGCAGCCAGGTGGACAGGCTGATGTGCCAGCGCCGCCAGAACTCGGTGATCGACTGGCTGATATAGGGCTGGTTGAAGTTCTCCATGAAGCGAAAGCCCATCATCAGGCCGAGGCCGATGGCCATGTCGCTATAGCCGGAGAAGTCGAAATACAGCTGCGCGGTGTAGGCGATCATGCCCAGCCAGGCGTCGCCGGTGCTGGGGTTTTCCAGGGCGAAGCAGTGGTCCACCAGCGGCGCCAGGCTGTCGGCGATGAACACCTTCTTGACGAAGCCCTGCATGAAGCGTGTGGCGCCTTCGCTGAACTTGTCGAGGCTGTGGGTACGGTCGGTGAACTGGTCGGCCAGGTCCTTGTAACGCAGCACCGGGCCGGCGATCAGCTGCGGGAACAGGGCGATGAAGGCGGCGAAGTTGATCAGGTTGCGCGTCGGCTCGGTATCGCGGCGGTACACGTCGATCAGGTAGCTGATCGACTGGAAGATGTAGAAGGAGATACCGATCGGCAGGATCACCGCAGTGAGGACGAAGGGTTCCATCCCCATCGATTCGAGCACGGCGTTGATATTGGCCACACCGAAGTTGGCGTACTTGAAGTAGCCCAGCGTGGCCAGATTGCCGACCACCCCCGCGACCACCCAGCGCCGCGCCGCCTCTGTGCCGGCGTGCGCCTGGATACGCAGGCCGAAGACGTAGTTCCACAGCGTCACGGCAGCGAACAGCAGGAGGAAATCCACCCGCCACCACGCATAGAAGGCGTAGCTGCCAATCAGGATCAGCAGGTTGCGCCCGCGATTCGGGCACAGGTAGTACAGGCCGAGAAAGATCGGCAGAAACAGGAACAAAAAGACGTTGGATGAAAAGACCATCCGTGCTTCTCCGTGAACAGCCGGGGCAGCGCCCCCCTTTCCCCCCGCGAGCGGAGGGTTTGTTTTGTTACATCCCGTAGGGGCCGATTCATCCGCGAAAATCGCGGCTAAAGCGGAATGCCACCCAGCCGCTCCTACGGTTTATCGAACACCTGGGTCACTTCGCCACCGAGGCGGAAGCTGTTGAACGGCCCCATCTCCTGGTTCAGTTCTCGGGTCTCTTCACTGCAGTCGTAGAGGCTGCAGTAGGGCGCCAGCCAGGCGTACTTGAAGTCCTTGCGCAGCTCGCTCATGTCCTGTTTGGAACCGGTGCGCTGGGCGAACGCAGCCGGGTCGCGCGCCCCTTGCAGCACGCGTTCGGCCAGGCGCTGCAGGGCGCCATGGTTCTCACCGCGCAGGTCGACCTCATTGGCCTCGGCGAACGCGGCGATCATCGCCAGCGGCGGCAGGGCATAGTTGTGGTAGGCGAGGGCGCGTTGGCTGCGGCGCATTTCGTTGACCAGGTAGCCTTCGTCGTCGACCTGATTGGCAGCGATGCGGAACTGGCCCACGGACCAGTCGAACAGGTCGCGGCGATCACTGATCACCGCGACCGCCATCACCGACCAGGCCGCCCAGTAGCTGTGGTTGTTGATCTTGCGCAGCGGCAGGTCGCTCCACTCGCGCACCGTGTATTCGGCCAGGCGGGTGAACCAGGCTTCGATGCGTGCGCTCTGCTGCGGGTAGGCAGTCAGCGGCTGCGACTCGGAGAACTTCAGGCGCAGCCAGGCGCCGGCCAGGCTGCCCAGCGCCCATTTGCGCATCGACTTGCCGGTGTGGTTGAACTGCTCGGACTCCAGCGCATCGGCGCTGGCCCATTTATCCAGCCATTCGATGGCGCATTCCAGGCGCTCCGGCTGACCGGTGCGCATGTAACCGGTGATCATCCGCCCGGCTTCCTTCTCCAGGCGGGTGATGTGCGAGGTCTGCTCGCGGAAGTTCTTCTCGGCCTTGCGGTTGAGCGTGGCGCGGGCACTGTCGGAGCCTTCGTACTTGCTGGTGAACTGCAGCTCACCGGTGTACGGCTGCGGAACCGCAGGGCAGACGGGCGCCTTGCCCTCGCGCTGGCCCACGGCGGCGTAGTAACCCGCTGGCGGCTGCAGCGCGGCGAAGGCCGGGCCGCTGAGCAGCAGCGCCATGAGAGTGAGTGGAACGAGTCGTTTGGGCATGGTGGCCTCCTCAGTCGTGCTGCGCGACTTGCTGGCTGGGCCCGCTAGGGCGCTGGCACAGGCTGGCCTGGACTTTCAGGTCGTCGGCGCTGTCCTCGGGCTTCTGGATTTCCAGGGCGAAGAAGTTCTGATCACCCCAGCCCGGCTCGTCGCGCAGTTCCACGGCGAAGCGCCCGTCGGTATCGACGGTGTTGGGTTTCTCCAGCTTGAGCTGTTCGCGACGACCGTTGAGGTACCAGATGGTGGCGTCGACGCGCTTGACCGACGGATCGCTGAAACGCAGGTCGAGCTGGTGGCGATTGCCGGCCAGGGTCAGCAGCTTGTTCTCGCCATTGACCAGTACCTCGTTGCTGCCCGGATGCAGGCGTTTCTCGCTGGCGAGCAGCTCGGTCTGGCCGCTGCAGCCGTTGTTCAGGCTGGCCATCAACTGGCGGTGGATCTTGTCCGAGGCCAGGTCGTAGAGCGGCGAGAACTCCCAGATCAGCACCTTCGGCGGGTCGTTCTGGAAGGCATCGCTGGCCAGGTACTCGAGCATCGCGCCCTCCAGGCCGCCACCAGGGAAGGCCGCGTTGAGCACGTCGGTGCCCAGGTATTGTTCGAGGAAGCCGCCGAAGTTGTAGTTCTTGCCGCTGTGGCTGGTGCCGACCAGAGTGATCTTCGGGCTGCTGTCGTCGCCGAACAGCGCGTCGCCATCACTGGCGTCCTTGGGCTCGGTGACGAACTGGTCGACGTATTGCACCGCATAGCCGGTGCCGCACAGCTGGCTGGCGACGTTCTGCATGGTGCCGGTCTTGCCCATCAGGCCGATGCGTTCGGTGACGAATTCCTTCTGCGGAATATCTTCGAAACCGGGGATGCGCTTGACCGTCTCGGCCACCAGCCGTGCGGTGCGCTCGGCACCGTAGGGTGTCCAGTGCTGGTCGCGGCGGAAATAGAACTCCTTGTCGCTGTTCTCGTCGGTCAGCGGGGTCAGGTCCGGGACCCAGATACCCAGCTGTTCGAAGCGGCTCAGCGCCTGGCGGTAGTTGCGCAGCGCCTTGTCGTAGTCGAAGCGCTGGTAGTCGGCGGGCGACAGCTTGTTGCGATTGACCAGGCCGCGGGTCGGTTGGTAGACCACCACCAGCTCCACGCCGCGTTGCTTGAGGCCGTCACGCAGCTCCTTGAGGCGTTGGTAGCCGACTTCACTGGTGCCGAACTCGGTGCGCAGGTCTTCGACGCTGCGAAACAGCCAGCCTTCCTCGGCATCGAGCAGAGTGACGAAGTTCTTCATGTAGTTGGTGGTGTAGCGGCTGGCGTCGTGCGCAGCCGGGCACAGCGAGCAGCAGTCTTCGACCTGATACTGCGGCGCCTGGCGCTCTTGCGCCTGCAGGGCGGTGCTGGCCAGGGCACAGGCCACGGCCAGGGAAAGGGACTTGAAGGGTGATGGGATCATCGTTGGCCTCATCAATTGGTCAGTTTCTCGGGCTCGATCGGATCGATCAGCACGGGTAGGCGCTGGCGCACCATGAGGTCGAGGATTTCGTCCTGTTTTTCGCCGAGGATGCCGGCGAGCTGGATGCCGCTGCTCTTGCGCGGGGCAAGCATTTTCACGCGGTACAGCTCGACCGATAGCGGCGAGTCGATGTTGATCGGGCTGGAGCCGTTACCGGCCAGGGTGCCGCCGACGATGATCATCGAGATCTTGGTATCGAACGGGTCGAGGTCCAGGTCGCGGTCGGTGTCGGACAGGTCCTTGATGTGGCCGTACACACCGGTGAGCTGGTTCATCGCCGAGACGTTGTCGTAGAGGCGAATGTTCTCGCTGTTGCGGATGCGAATGCCGTGGCGCTGGTTGCCCAGTACATGGTTGCCCCACAGCAGGTTGTCGCCGCTCTCGTACAGGGTGATGCCGTCGGAGTGATTGCCGTGCACGCGGTTGTAGGCGATCAGGTTGCGTTCGCTGTTACGGTCGATGACCACGCCGGAGAGCTTGTTGTCGTAGCTCTCGTTGTTGATGATCCAGCTGTCGTTGACCTCGCGCGAGATGATGATGCCGTGCTTCTTCTTGGTGCCGAACACGGTGTTCTCGGCGATGATCAGGCCGTGGGAACGGTCGTGCGGGTCGATGCCGTAGACGATGTTGTCGCGGTAGGTGTTGCCCTTGATCACCACGTTCTGCGCTTCGTAGCAGTAGAAGCCGTACCAGTGGTCGACGAACTCGGAGTCGATTAGCCAGCCGGTCGGCTCGTCGCGCTTGAGGCGCTCGTGCATGTTCGGCGTGTACTGGGTGATCGACACCCCGTAGGACTTGGAGTTGTCGTAGCCCAGGCTTGTGATCACGCTGCTGGCGATGTACAGCTCGCTGCCGCCCCAGGACACCAGGAACGGGCGGAACTCCTTGCCGTTGTCACGCATGCTCGCCGGGCCGTTGTCGGCCTCGCGCCAGGCGGTGACGCGGGTGTCGGTGAGGAACATCAGGCCATCGTTGACCAGAAACGAGCCGCGCTCCTGCGACAAGCGCAGTTCGCGGGTTTCCTTGCCGACGTGTAGCGCCGCGCCTTCTGCCACGACGATGGGCAGACGGGCCAGGTACACGCCCGGCTCCTGCTCGGCGAACTGGCTGTCGGGCAGCGCCTTGGCGATGTCCTGGGCGGTGACCAGGCCACCTTCGATGAAGATCGCCTGGGGCATGCCTTGCTGGCGCTTGATCCATTCGCGCAGGCGCTCGTTGCCGCCGGTGAAGTCCTTCAGCGCGTCCTGGCGCAGCATGCGCCGCACCACCACCTGGCCGCGTTTTTCACGCGGAATCTTGGCCAGCACGGCCTCCTTGGTGTAGCCGGACAGGTCCGGCAGCGTGGGTGCTTCCATATGCAGTTCGTCCGCCGGTGCGCTACGCACGCGGTAGTCGAACTGGTGCTGCGTCGGGTTGGCCTGGGCCAGTGGCACCGTGAGGCACAGCGCGCCGAGCAGCAGGGGTAGGGCTAAGCCGTTGGGTTGCATGATCCGATCCCTCAGAAGCGCCAGATGAAGTCGACGAAGGCGCGGTGCATCACCGAGTCGGTGCCGCTGCCGTAGGCGTCGCCCGGCAGGAACACGCCGGCGCGCAGGCGTACCAGGGCCGAACGGTCTTCCAGTTGTTCGGCGACGGTGGCCGGCAGCAGGCCCTGCTTGAAGTAGCGGGTCAGCACCAGGTCGACTTCCTGGCCGATATCTTTCTCGCCAGCCACCAGTGGCGCGGTGATACCGCTGTCGCCGACGTCCTGGTCGCCATCGACGCGCCAGAAGCGGTGATAGACGACGCTGGCGTCGTAGTCCTGACCCAGTTGCCAGGAGCTGAAGGCACTGGCCACCTGCAGGTTGGAGAGCTCGCCGCGGAAGGCTTCGCCATAGCGATGCAGGCGCGATTCGACGCCGGTGAAATTGGCGCGGTTGCTGTGCAGGCCGGTCTGCATGAACTGGCGCGACTTGTCGTCGTCGCCACCGCCGCTGCCACGGGCATAGGCGGCGCCGATCTTCCAGTTGTCATCGAGGCTGTAGCGCAGGCCCAGGTCCATGGCCCAGGCGTCGACGTCCTGGCTGCGCGAACCGGTGGCGATGCGGTCGCTGCCGACCACTTGCTGCTGCAGCTGGTCGGTGTCGCCCTTGAGCCAGGTCATCTGCGCCCAGTAGTTGAGGCGATTGCGCGAGTTGCGCTCGAAGAAGCCGCCGTCGGCGTGCAGGCCGAACCAGGTCAGGTCGCCGGTGTAGCGTTTGCTCAGCTCGTCGACGCGTTCGCCGGGATTAGCCAGGCGGCCGTCATCGCGGCTGTGATGCAGCTTGGTGCCGATGCGGTGGCCGGGCGTCCACTGGTAGTCGAGGCCGGCGAAGAAGTGCTGGCGGTCTTCGTCTTCGGGCGCCAGGTCGTCGAGGTCGGTACGGTAGTCGGAGAAACGCTCGGCAATGCCGACGTTGGCTTGCAGCAGGGTGGTATCGAAGCGCCAGTTGACCGCCTCGATGTTGGTGTCCCACCAGGTGCCTTCGTCACTGCGCAGACGCTGACGGCCGACGCGCAGGTGCTCGCCAGGGTAGGCGGTGAGGCCGGCGTAGTCGACCCAGAATTCGCGCATGGCCAGGTAGCTCTTGTCCGGTTGGCGCGCGTCGCTGCGCTGCGTGCTGTTTTCACCGTCGTCCTGCAGCGGGTCGGTTTCGATGGTGTCGGTGGCGGTAACTGCCTGGCCCATGGCGAAGGCGCTCCAGTTGCCGCGTTCGCCGTAGGCCCAGGGGCGCAGGTCGAGACCGATACCGCTGACGTCGCCACCTTCGCGGGTGCCGAGGTCGCGGTCGTCTTCCGATTGCGCGGTGATCTTCACATCCAGGCCGAAATTCTTCGGTGCATCCGCCGCCCAGGCGGCGCTGGCTGCCAGCAGGCTGGCGCTCAGGCCCAACTGGCTGACGATACGGTTTAGCTGCATGCGTGCATCCTTGTTCATGGCTGGCTGACCTGCAGGGCGGCCTGCTGCTGCAGGACGATGCCGCGGGCATCGCGCTCCTCGCGCAGCAGGCGTTGGCCTTCGGCCAGTTGTGCCGGGGTCAGGCTCTGCGCCACTGCATGGGCCAGCTCGAAGGTCGGCGGCGTGTTGCGCGGCAGGGCCAGTTGGCTGAATACGTAGGCGTTGACCGGGTTGGGCTTGACCCCGCGACCCTGGCTGAACATCTGCGCCAGGGCGAAGTCGGCGCTGAGCTGGCCGGCGCGCGCAGCGCTGAGCAGGTGGTCGAGCGCCTGCTGGGCGTAGACCTCGCCGAGGTAGCCACGCAGGTAGATCTGCCCCAGGTAGTAACTGGCGCTGGGCTCGCTGGGCGCGGCCTTGCGCAGGTGCTCTTCGGCCTTCTTCGGCTGTTGCGGCAGCAGCTTGCCTTCGTAGTACAGGCGTCCGAGCAACAGCTCGGCACGCGGCAGGGCGGCCTCGCGGCCCTTCTCCAGGTAGCCGAGCAGGGTGTCGATATCGCCCTGGCCCGGATAGTCGTAGAGCAGGCGCGCCAGGCTGACCCAGGCGGCCGGGTAGTTCGGCGCGATGGCCTCGAGCAGGTCCTGCGCCTGCTGCGGTTGCGGCTGGCCCAGCTCGGGGTCGCTGAGGACTTGAGCCACGGACTCGACCTGGTTGGGCGAAACATTGCCGGCGCGGTAGCCCGCCAACAGTTGGTCGATCAGCGTCTGGCGGTCGTCTTCGCGGTTCTGCTTCTGGTACACGGTGGCCAGTTCGGCGTAGCACGCGTCGTTGCTGGCCAGACGTGCCTGGCAGATGCGCTCGATCTCGCCCAGGTGCTGGTCGTAGGTGCCATCGGTGCGATACAGAAGAATCTGCGCCAGCTCTGCCTGCGGCAGGCCCTGCTGGCGCCAGTCTTGGATACGTTGCGCGAGGTTCATGGCGGGAAAGTCCTGTGGGTAGAACAGGTAGAGTTCGGTCAGCGGCAGCAGCGCACTGGGCTCGCGGGCCTGGGCTGCGCTTTCCAGCAGTTCGGCGGCCTCGCGGCGCTCGGCCAGGGTGCTACCGGGCTTGCGCGCCAGCAGCTTGCCGAGGCGCGCCTTGGCCCGTGGCGAACCGTCCAGGGCCTGGCGGTAGATGCGCTCGGCCTCATCCAAATCCTGGGTCTGGCCGCCCGCTGCGTAGATGTCGGCCAGGCCGATCTGCGCGTCGCTGTAGCCCATCTCGGCGAGCTGGCGGAAATGCCATTCGGCAGTTTGCTGGTCGCCGCTCTGCAGGGCTTCGCGGGCCAGACGCTCATCCGGCAGGCCGGCGCAGCCGGCCAGCGTGGCGCTGACGGCGAGGCCGAGCAGAGCAGGGCGAAGAAGGGGCATGCTCACGGCGTGATCTCCTTAGCGACCTGCCGCGACGGCGCGGTCGACCAGCCAGCCCAGCGACGGGCCACGATCGATGACCACATCCACCGGCTGGCCGGCGAGGCTGGCCGGCAGGGTGTCTTGCGGCTTGATCACCACGCGGATATCCGAGCTCAGACCGCCATCATGCAGCGCGCTGCTGACGATCTCGCCGTGACGCGCCTGGTCTTCGCCGGCCACCTTGAAGGTCACTGGCGTGCCGGGGCGCGCCTGCTCCAGATGGCGGTAGGGGAAGCTGGCGCTGACGGTGGCGATGCCGTCCTGCGGCACCAGTTCGAAGATCACGTCGCCCTTGCTGGCGAACTGACCGTCGGCCACCAGTTGGCGAGAGATCTTGCAGTTGCACGGACTGGTCAGGGTGCCCTGCATCTCGCGGGCGAACAGCGCTTCGATCTGGCTCGGTTCGAGCTGGTCTTCACCCAGGTGACCCTTGAGCATTTCCAGCATGCTGGTGGTGAAGGTGGCGATCGGCGCGCCTTTCTCGACGATGCCATCGGGCTGCGCCAGGCTCTGCACGCTGCCTTCACGTGGCATGGTCACCTGCAGCGCCGGCAGGCTGATCTGCGCCGACTGTGCGTGGGTGACGAAGTACAGGCCGTAGATCGACTTGCCGATGTAGCCGAACGCAGCCAGACCGATGAGGAAGATCGCGCCGCTGAAGGTCACGGCGCGCAGGCGGCCGAACATGCCCATGCCACCGCCTGCGCCGTTCTTGCGCGCCTTGGTGAAGTTGTCGCGTTGGAGGATATGCAGCACCTCGCCGACATTGACCAGTTCACCAGCCAGGTGCGCGCTGATCAGGTGGCGCAGGGCGGCGGCTTCTCGTGCGCCAAGTCCGTGGAACTGGCAGCCGACGCGGTTGTGCTCCGGCTGTACCGAGTTGACCTGAAACTCCACGTCCAGGCCCAGCACCAGGCTGTCGAGCTGGAACTGCAACTGGCCGCGATGGAAATCGCCGACCTTGTGCGTGGTCTTTTCGTTGGTGAAGCTGAAACCGCCAGCAGAGACATCCTGCAGGCGCGCGTCGATGCGTTCGCCCTTGGCATTGGTGAATCGCAAGCGCCCTGGCAGCTTGACACGGGCATGCTGGCGCTGGGCCTCGGACTCATGGACGACGTTGTGATTGGCGACGGAGTTCATGGTGGCTAATTCCTATTCGAGTACGGTCACACCAGCGCCAGCAGCGCGGCGATGAAGACACAGGAGGCAGAGAAGGTCATGGCACGCGACGACCAGCTGTTGAACCAGTTGGCGAAGCTGGACAGGCCGCGGTTGAGCTTGGTGTTCTGGCGCGTCCAGGATTGCTGGTCGAGGCGGAAGAACACGTAGATCTTCACCATCGCGCCAACGATCTGGTTGTAATAGAGCAGCGCCGGGTAGGCCGGACCGATGCGGTGGCCGGAGAGCATCAGCAGCAGCGTCAGGATCAGCCGCGTGCTACCGATCCACAGCAGGTAGATCAGCAGGTACATCAGGCTGTACTTGATGCTGGCGATGATCGCCACGCACAGGCCCAGCAGGCAGGTCCACATCGACACGCGCTGGTCGAACAGCACCAGGCTGGTGAAGGCGCCGAGGCGACCCATGCCCAGACGCAGGGCGCGCGAGTTCTGCCGCAGGTTGTTGCCGTACCAGCGGAACATCAGCTTGCGGCTGGCCTTGATGAAGCTCTTCTCCGGCGGGTGCTCGACCGTATTGATCGCCGCATCCGGCACGTAGAAGGTGTCGTAGCCCAGGCGCATCAGGCTGTACCAGCTGGACTTGTCGTCACCGGTGAGGAACTGGAAGCGACCCAGGCGCCAGTGCTCCAAGTGATCGCTTTCCACGTCGCGGATGAACTCGGGGTCGGTCACCACGCTGGCGCGGAACACCGACATGCGTCCGGTCATAGTCAGCACGCGCTTGGAAAGGGCCATCGAGCACATGTTGAGGTGGCGCTGGGCGAAGCGCAGCTTGTGCCATTCGCTCATCAGGTAGCTGCCGCGTACCTCGCAGAACTCGTTGGTGGTCAGCCCGCCGACGTTGGGGAAGAGCTTGAACCAGGGCACGCATTTACGTACCACTTCAGGCTCGAGCACAGTGTCGCCGTCGATCACCGCCACCACCGCATCGCGGTCCGGCATCTGCCGGGAGATGGCGCGAAAACCATAGGCCAGGCCATCACGCTTGCCGGTGCCGGGGATGCGCACGATGTCCAGGGTGACATGCGCCGGCGGCTCGGCCTGAGCCCAGAGGTTCTTGATCAGCAACTCGTCGGAGAGCTCGACGATCGAACACACCACGGTGCACGGATAGCCGCAGTCGATGGCTTCGCGAATCACCGAGCGGTAGACCATGGCGGTGGTCAGCGCCTCGATGCGGAAGCTGGTGACCAGCAGGAACACATGAGAGGGGTCGGCGTCCTTGCCGAGTTTTGTAACCTTGCGGCGATACCAGGGGTAGACCAGGTAAAGGAACAGGCAGCCGCGCACGAAGTGCATGGCGCCCATGGAATAGCGCCAGATGCCGACGATGCCGATGAGCAGGATGAAATCCCGCGCTTCGGGGTCGAACACCGTGCGTGGCAGGGCCAGTGCCAGCAGCATCAGCAGGCTGAGATAGAGCATCCAGCCGCTGGCTTGGTTGAGGCCGTTCTTGAGCTTGTCCATATGCGTCTCCGAGTACCTGCACGCGCTGGGCGCGCAGGTACGTTCGGGTCCTTACCAGCAGATGCCTTCGGCCACGCCATTGCTGGCGTGGGGCATGAAACCGACCAGGTCGATCACCCGCTTGCCGCTCGGCGCCTGCTCGGCCAGCTTGGCGAAACGCTCGTCGCTGTTGCCCAGGACGATGATGTCGGCCTTGGCCACCACGTCGTCCAGGTCGCTGTTGAGCAGCGAGGAGACGTGCGGGATCTTCGACTCGATGTAGTCCTTGTTGGCGCCGTGGACGCGCGCGTACTCGACGTTGCGGTCGTAGATGCTCAGGTCGAAACCCTTGCCGATGAGCATTTCCGCCAGCTCCACCTGCGGGCTTTCGCGCAGGTCATCGGTGCCGGCCTTGAAGCTCAGGCCGAGCAGGGCGACCTTGCGCGAGTCGTGGCTGGCGATGATGTCGAAGGCCTTCTGCACCTGGGCGGCGTTGCTGCGCATCAGCGAACCAATCAGTGGCGCCTCCACGTCCAGGCTGCCGGCGCGGTAGTTCAGCGCGCGCACGTCCTTGGGCAGGCAGGAGCCGCCGAAGGCGAAGCCGGGCTTCATGTAGTACTTGGACAGGTTGAGCTTGTGGTCCTGGCAAACCACGTCCATCACCTCGCGGCCGTCGACGCCGACGGCCTTGGCGATGTTGCCGATCTCGTTGGCGAAGGTGACCTTGGCCGCATGCCAGACGTTGCAGGTGTACTTGATCATCTCGGCGACCTCGATGTCCTTGCGGATGATCGGTGCGTCGAGCTCTTCGTAGATGCTGGCCAACAGATCGCCGGAAGCCTTGTCCAGCTCACCAATGACGGTCATCGGCGGGAAGTCGTAGTCCTTGATTGCGGTGCTTTCACGGAGGAACTCGGGGTTCACCGCCAGGCCGAAATCGACGCCAGCCTTCTTGCCCGAGCAGTCTTCGAGAATCGGCAGTACCACGTTCTTGGCGGTGCCTGGCAGCACGGTGCTGCGGACCACCACGGTGTGGCGCTCGTTCTTGTCGCGCATGGCCATGCCGATCTCGCGGCACACGCCTTCGATGTAGTTCAGCTCCAGATCGCCGTTCTTCTTGCTCGGCGTGCCGACGCAGATGAACGACACATCACTTTCCAGAACGGCAGCGGCGACGTCGGTGGTACCGCGCAGGCGACCCTGACGCAGACCCTGTTGCAGCAGTTCTTCCAGACCCGGTTCAACGATGGGCGATTTGCCGTTGTTGATCAGGTCGATCTTGTTCGCGGAGATATCCACGCCAATCACGTCGTGACCGCGTGCCGACAAACAGCCGGCACAAACGGCACCTACATAACCCAAACCGAAGATACTGATTCGCATGGTATTCACCTCGTCCGTTTGATGCAGTTTCAAATACTGGCCTTATGGCCAAAACTAGTCCGTGAACTTGCTGATTTAATACGAGCAAGTTCATTCAGGCATAAATAGAGTGGGGCGCCGGAAGTGGCACCAAATGTGGGCCTTTATATTGAAAGGTGGCCCTTTGATGTTGTCGCTGCCGCCTCGCTTGAGGCCTCTATCTCGGTACTGTGACGGGTTGCTATATCTCCCTTTGAAATACACGAACTTTTCTTTGGGTGAAGCTGTCCGGCGAAAGCTAATTCGCTATCTGGCAGTTTCAAGTGATCAGAAAGTTATGTATTGAAATGTGTTACGGGCTGTATGAGTAGCGGCCCTTTCGGATAGTTCCTACCGTTCGTCCTGAAGCTGAACCAAAGCTGAACGGCTAAGTTGATTGCAATATAATGGCAAGTTGCAAAATGCATGATGGCAATATGTCCATTAATGTGCTCGGAACTATCGGATAACTTAACGGGGCAATAAGTTCTGTGGAAAGTGGGCTCGCGCTGAAACTGTGATGCCAAACAGGTTTTGAGAATCAAACGCAACGGCGAGGGAATTTTTGTCAGGCGCAGCGCTCAGGTCGCAACGAAGCGGCAGGGCGGGGAAGGAGGGGATCGGCAAGCGTAGCGGCCGAACCCATGCAGCAGCCGATGAGCGGTGCATGGGGTTGGCCGGTGTAGGGGTCAGTCTTGCGGCTGGTCGCGCAGGAAAACCAGGCTGTCGGCCTTGGAATGCTCGGCCGAATAACGATAGCCCTGATAGTTGAAGTCCTTCAGGCCTTCGGGGTTGGTCAGACGCTCCTTGATCACGTAGCGCGCCATCAGGCCACGGGCCTTCTTGGCGTAGAAGCTGATGATCTTGTACTGGCCGTTCTTCAGGTCCTTGAACTCGGTATCGATGAGGCGTGCGTTCAGCGCCTTGCGCTTGACCGCGCCGAAGTACTCGTTGGAGGCCAGGTTGAGCAGCACGTCGTCGCCCTGGGCGGCCAGCGCTTCGTTCAGCCAGGCGCTGATGCGCTCGCCCCAGAAGGCATACAGATCCTTGCCGCGCACGTTGGCCAGCTTGGTGCCCATTTCCAGGCGATAGGCTTGCATCAGGTCCAGCGGGCGCAGTACGCCGTAGAGACCGGAGAGCATGCGCAGGTGAGTCTGGGCGAAGTCGAAATCTTCTTCGGAGAAATCCTCGGCGTTCAGCCCGGTGTACACGTCGCCCTTGAATGCCAGCAGCGCCTGCTTGGCGTTGGACGGATTGAACGGTCGTTCCCAACTGCCGAAACGCGCGGCGTTGAGGCCGGCGAGTTTGTCCGACAGATGCATCAGCTCGGCGATCTGCGCCGGGCTGAAATCGCGCAGCTGCTCGATCAGCTCCTGGGCGTGGTCGAGGTGTTCGGGTTGGGTGAAGCGCGGGGTGACGGGTGGGGTTTCGTAATCGAGGGTCTTGGCCGGTGAGATCACCATCAGCATGTGCAAGGTCTCCAGAAAGCGTGATGGCGATTCTAGAGGCCGGGGGGCGGCAAGACCACCTATCGCGGCGATTGAGAAGCGTCGATCGCTGCTGTTGTAGGAGCGAGCTCTGCTCGCGAAGCGGTTGCCAGCAATGAGCAGGGGGCGAAGCGTTACCTGCACCTGAATGGCGCGACGTGCTGCAAGTCAGGGCGGTAAGCGAAGCGGGTTGAAGCAGGTAGGACTTCGGACTTTAACGGCCAGCTGGCGGTACGCCAAGCGTTATCTGTCGCCCGTGCAAATAAACCTGCATGCCGAGAAAAAAACGTTTTTCTGTCATGTGAATTGGAGTAATAAAAAAGCAAGACCGCCGAAACCTGCAGACAGGTGGCGGCCATTGGCCCTCACCTTGCTTGCCACCTTTCGGCCCCGATCTGAAAAATCGGCGGTCTCTGTCCGGCGCAGCACCGCCCTGGTATTGCGTCGCCTGGCTACTACAAGAAGGTGACCGAGTATGGATGACCACGGACGCTCCAAGCCCACCGCTCCAACCCTCTACGCCCTCGACACCAATGTTCTGATTCACGATCCCAACGCCTTGCTCAACTTCGAAGAACACCACGTCGCCATTCCGATGACGGTGTTGGAGGAACTCGACAAACTGAAATCCGGCAAGCACGGCGTCGCCGCCGAATGTCGCCAGGCCATTCGCCTGATCGATCAGATTCTCGCCGGCGCAGAACCCGAGGACGTCGAGTACGGGGTCCCTATCCAGCGCGGCAAGAGCGGCCCCTGCGGGCGTCTTTCCATCCTCATGAGCAAGAGCGCCGCGCCAGTCACCTGGCTGCCGGAAACCCTCAACGACAACAAGATCATCAACCAGCTGGTGGAGCTGAAAACCCGCAACCCGGGCCTTTCCGTGGTGCTGGTGACCAAGGACATCAACATGCGCCTGAAGGCGCGCGCCTGCGGTATCGACGCCGAGGACTACCACACCGACCAGCTGGTCGATGACGTCTCGCTGTTGTCGAAGGGCTACCACGACATGCCCGGTTCGTTCTGGGACCGCGTGAGCAAGGTCGATACCCGTCAGGACCATGGCCGCACCTGGCATCGCGTGCAGCTGATCGACAACCTGCCGGCGGTGCACGTCAACGAGTTCATCCTCGATGAGCAGGGCTTCGTCGGCTGGATCAAGGCCATCAAGGGCGATGAGCTGGTGATTCTCGACATGCATCAGGAGCCGCTGCTGCATCAGGAAGCCTGGGGCTTGAAACCGCGCGACATCCACCAGGCGCTGGCGCTGTTCGCACTGCTCGACCCGGACATCCACCTGGTCAACCTGTCCGGCGCTGCTGGCTCCGGCAAGACCATCCTGGCGCTGGCCGCGGCCATCGAGCAGACCATGGTCAGCAAGCGCTACCGGCGCATCATCGCCACCCGCAGCGTGCAGGGGCTGGATCAGGAAATCGGCTTTCTGCCCGGCACCGAGGCCGAGAAGATGGAGCCCTGGCTTGGCGCCATCACCGACAACCTCGAGGCGCTGCATATGGAGGACGAGAGCACTCACGGCAGCGTCGATTACATCCTGCAGAAGGTGCCGCTGCAGTTCAAATCCCTCAACTACATCCGCGGGCGCAGTTTCCAGCAGAGCCTGATCCTCATCGACGAGTGTCAGAACCTCACCCCGCACCAGATGAAGACTATCATCACCCGTGCCGGCAGCGGCTCGAAGGTGGTCTGTCTGGGCAACCTGGCACAGATCGACACCCCCTACCTGTCGGCACCCAGCTCGGGCCTGACCTACCTCACCGAACGCTTCAAGGACTTCCCGCACGGCGTTCATATCACCCTGCAAGGCGTACCGCGCTCGATCCTCGCGGAGTACGCGGAAACCCATATGTAACCCTCGGGCTGTTAAACACTCGCGCCCCTGCTCGCAAGAGCAGGGGCGTTTTAGTCTGCATTAATGAATCTGCACAAGTCCCGTGGGAGCGGCTTCAGCCGCGATGATCGCGGATAAATCCGCTCCTACAGTCGTGTAGCCGGATACAGTCAGTAGCCCGGATGAAATCCGGGGATTTTTGCCACTCTGGCCCCGGATTTCATCCGGGCTACAAGATGACTGCAAATCCTGACCTGCAGGTTTACAATCGGTCGATTCCCGTCTGGAGCTTTCCCGTGCTGACTCACCTCGATTCCCAAGGCCGCGCGCACATGGTCGATGTCACCGACAAGGCGACCACCTTCCGCGAAGCCACCGCCGAAGCGCGCGTGCGCATGCTGCCCGCCACCCTGCAGATGATCGTCGCCGGCGAGCATCCCAAGGGCGATGTGTTTGCCGTGGCGCGTATCGCCGGCATCCAGGCCGCGAAGAAAACCAGCGATCTGATCCCCCTGTGCCACCCGCTGATGCTCACCGGCGTCAAGGTCGAACTCAGCGCCGAAGGTGACGACACGGTGCATATCACCGCGCGTTGCAAACTGTCCGGGCAAACCGGTGTCGAGATGGAAGCACTGACTGCCGCCAGCGTCGCCGCGCTGACCATCTATGACATGTGCAAGGCCGTGGATCGCGGCATGGTCATCGAGCAGGTACGCCTGCTGGAAAAACTCGGCGGCAAGAGCGGTCACTACAAGCTGGAGGAACAAGCATGATCCGCGTGCAATATTTCGCCCGCTACCGTGAAGCCCTGGGCCGTGACGACGAACAACTCAGCGGCGACTTCGCCACCCTCGACGACTTGCGCCTGCACCTGGTCGCCCGTGGCGGCGAATGGGAAGTGCTGGGTGAGCAGAACCTGATGTGCGCGCGCAACCAGGAACTGTGCAGCCTCGACGAACCGCTGGCCGAGGGCGATGAAGTCGCCTTCTTCCCCACCGTTACCGGTGGTTGACGCAGGTACCGTAGGGTGGGCCGGGCGGCGTTCCGTTTCAGCCCACCATCAACCCACCAACTGCCTCTGAAAACTCCCCATCGAACGAGCCCCCATGACCATCCGCGTCCAAGCCCAACCCTTCGACCCCGGCACCGAGCTCAACGCCCTGCATGCCGCCAACCTCGGCATCGGCGCGGTGGTTACCTTCGTCGGCTACGTGCGCGACTTCAATGAGGGGCGCGAAGTCGGCGGCATGTTCCTTGAACACTTCCCCGGCATGACCGAAAAGGCTCTGGGCAAGATCGCCGATGAGGCGCGTGAGCGCTGGCCGCTGCTGGGCATCGAGATCATCCACCGCATTGGCCGCCTGGAGCCGGGCGAGCCCATCGTCTTCGTCGGCACCAACAGCGCCCATCGCCAGGCCGCGTTCGATGCCTGCAATTTCATCATGGATTACCTGAAGACCCGCGCGCCGTTCTGGAAGAAGGAAGACACCAGCGAAGGCCCGCGCTGGGTTGAAGGCCGCTGCAGCGACCAGAGCGCCGCCGAGCGCTGGAAGTAGTAGGGAGTCTTGGGGCTGTTACCTGGACCCACCTTCGGCGGGGCGCCATCAACCGCTTGTTGGATTACGCGGCGCACGGCCTGAAGGCCGGTATTCTGCGTTGCCAGCTTTAGTGGCCGCGAAAGCCTCATCACGTGTAGGAGCTGGCTTGCCAGCGATGCTTCAAGCGGATCGCCAGCAAGCTGGCTCCTACAAGAGCGGTTTCACGCCAACGCCAGATGCACCCGCAACGCAATCGGCACCAGCATCAGCAGTACGCCCAAACCCAGCACGCGTACGCCCCATTCGTGTTCGCGAAAGTTGAAGCCGACTCCCAGCAGCAGAAAGCCACCGATCAGCAGTATCAACATCAGGTGATAGTGGTCCATGGCGCTTCTCCACTTCGCAGTCCTGATTACAGCTTAGTCCCGCCGTCTGGGTTGGGGCTGATCTGGGGCAATGAAAGTCTGACTCGATTGGCGACAACGTGCGTCTCGATCGGTCGCTGCCTGGCGTCATGGCCTGCTCCATACTGTGTGCAGTCATCGTCAAGGATCGTCCATGCGCCTGTTCCTCTCTCTCCTGCTCGCCGGCCTGCTGAGTGCGACGCCGCTGGTCGCCGCCGAGCGCCATTTCACCATCCTGCACAGCAACGACTGGCAGTCGCGCCTGCTCGGCTTCGGCCCCAACAATGAATACAGCCCGGCGACGGTGAACGATGACGACACCGTCGGCGGCGTCGCCCGGCTTGCCACATTATTGAATGAACGCCGCGCAGCAGCCGGTGAAGAACCTCTGCTGTTGCTAGATGGCGGCGACTTCACCATGGGCACGCTGTTTCACACCATTGCCCGCGAGATGGGCAGCGAGCTGCGTCTGATGAGTGAGCTGGGCTATGACGCCGCGGTGATCGGCAACCACGAATTCGACTTCCGCCCGGCCGGCTTGGCCGCGATGATCAGCGCCGCGCACAAGGCCAAGGGCGACACGCTGGTGCCGCTACTGTCGAGCAACATGCGTTTCGATGCCGCGAGCAAGGCCGATGACAGCCTGCAGGAGCACGTCGAAGCCGGGCGCATCCTGCCGTACAAGTTGATCGAGCGCGGCGGCATCCGTTTCGGCCTGTTCGGCCTGCTCGGCAACAACGCCGTGGCCGTCAGTCCGATGATCAAGCCGGTGACCTTCGCCGACCCGGTCGCCACCGCCAGGGAAACCGTGGCCAAGCTGCGCGAGGAGGGCGCCGAGGTGGTCATCCTGCTCTCGCACATGGGCGTCACCCAGCAGGCCGATGGCAGCTGGCGCGGCGAGGAAGTGGAACTGGTCGAGCAGGTGCCCGGCGTCGATATCGTCGTCGGCGGCCATTCGCATGTGGCGCTGCCGCAGCCGGTGCTGGTGGGTGGGCGTACCCCGGTGGTGCAGGCTGGTTCCGAGATCCAGTACCTCGGCGAACTGCGCATGAGCCTGGGCGACGACGGCGTGCCGCGTGTGCGCGACTATCGCCTGCACGCCGTCAACGACAGTATCGTCGGCGACGCGACCATCACCGCCAAGGTCGAAGACTTCAAGCAGGTGGTCAGCGAGCGCATGCTGACGCCCAAGGGCTATCGCTTCGACCAGCCGCTGGCCAAGGTCGACCAGAGCCTGGGCCGTGATTTCACCGACCAGACCCTGGCCAACCTGGTCACCGATGCGCTGCGTCATGCCGTCGATGCCGACCTGGCCTTCACCGGCAACGGCACCATCCGCGATGACCTGCTCAAGGGCCGCAATGGCGTGCAGGACGTCTCCGACCTGTTTCGCATCGCCCCGCTGGGCATCGGCCAGTTCGACGACGAACCGGGCTACCCGATGATCAAGGCCTACATCAGCGCGCGCGAAATCAAGTCACTGCTGGAAGTGCTGCTGCTCGCCTATCAACTGCGTGACAGCCAGAGCTATTACCCGCGGGTTTCCGGCGTGCGCTTCACCTACAACCCGTGGCGCGTGCCTTTCGACCGCGTCAGCCGCATCGAAATCGGCGATCCGCACGGCGGCTACCGTGACCTGGATCTGAACGACACGCGCCTCTACAGCATCGGCGCCACCAGCTACGTCGGCAGCTTCACCTGGCTGGTGCCGGACCTGACCAAGGGCCTGCTCAACGTCATCCCCAAGGATGCCGAGGGCCGCCCGCTGCCGCGTATCGAAGATGCCATCATCGACCAGGACCCGGATAAGGAAGGCGTGCAGGAACTCAAGGAATGGCAGGTGCTGCTCGACCATATCCGCAGCCTGCCGGATCTCGATGGCGACGGCCTGGCCGATATTCCCACCAGCGGTGCGGCTGCCGAAGCGCGCATGATCCGCGCGCCCAGCCTGCACCCGGCCGAGCTGTTCCGCCTGGCCGGGCCGATGCAGTGGGGCGCAAGTGCGGTGATCCTGGCCGGCGTGCTGCTGATTCTCTGGCTACTGAGCCGCCCGCTGCGCCGCCGCAGTCAGCGTTAACGTCCGTAGGGTGCGCCGCGCGCACCGAATACGCCGAGATACTGCAACGCTCGCCGCTGAAGCGCCTCCCGCGGTTTGGCTCGAGGGGCTTTAGCCATGATGCTGTCACTGCAGAGTTGGTGCGCACGGCGCACCCTACGGTCCGCCACCTTGCCAAGCCTGTAATGCCTCCGTATGGTGCAAAGCCGCCTGATTCGGAAGCTACGCAATGATCGCTCAGCACTGCTCGCTCGGTGACCGCGCACAGCCGGCCAACCTCCACTCAGATAAATGTCGCGTCACCTCATGAACGCACTCAATCATTCGCGCCCGCTGGCGCTGTTCGGCTTGCTGCTGGCCAACCTTTGCTGGTCCGGCAACGCCCTGGTGGCGCGCGCCTTCGCTGGCGAGATCGCCCCGTTCACCCTGTCGTTCTGGCGCTGGTGCCTGGCCCTGGCGCTGCTGCTGCCCTTCGTTGCCATGCCGTTGTGGCGCCATCGCGTGGCCGTGCGCACTGCCGGCTGGCGCCTGCTGGTGCTCGGCGGCCTGGGCATCGCCGGCTACAACTCGCTGCTCTACAGCGCGGCGCAGACCACGGCAGCCATCAACATCTCGCTGGTCAATACCTGCCTGCCGCTGGTGACCTTCATCGGTGCCGGGCTGCTGCTCAACGAGTGGCCGGCACGCCGCGCCTGGTGGGGCATGCTGGTGGCGGTAATGGGCCTGGCGGTGCTGATCAGCCAGGGGCAATGGAGCCGCCTGGCCAGCCTGTCGTTCAACCAGGGCGACCTGATCATGCTACTGGCGGTGGTCGATTGGGCGCTGTATTCGCTGCTGCTGCGGCGCTGGTCGGCGTACCTGCAGCCGATCCCGCCGCTGGCATTGCTGGGCGTATTCATCCTGCTTGGCGTACCGCTGATCCTGCCGTTTTATCTATATGAACTGAGCCAGGGCGCGCATCTGGCAATCAACGCTGCCAACCTCTCGGCCGTCGCCTACACCGCCGTGTTCGCCTCGCTGCTCGCCTACCTGGCCTGGAACCACGGCATCCGCGTGATCGGCGCGGCCAAGGCGGCGCTGACCAACTACCTGATGCCGGTATTCACCGCGTTGCTGGGGTGGGTACTGCTGAACGAGAGCCTGCAGCTCTATCACTGGCTGGGTGCCGCGATGATCTTCGGCGGCCTGCTGCTGGCCACGCGCCCCGGTAAAACACTGTAGCGCGGCGGGGCTACACAGACGCAGCGGGCACTGCATCACCCCGTAGGAGCCGCGCCTCGCGGCGAATCGTATGAACACCGCGAAAGCAAAAGCTTCGCCCCGGGGCGGGGCTCCTACGCAGGGCTGTACCGCTTGTTGGCCGCGGGTGGACCACGCCTCGATCCACCTTTCGGCGGCGGATGAACAAGGCATCATCCGCCCTACGGCGATCCCCTCACTCCGGCTTCAGCATCACCAAGGCTTCACCGCCTTCACGATCATGCATGAGGATGAACGGCTGCCCGGCGATCATCATCCTCACCGGCACCTTGCGCGGCACCGTGGTGCCGGCGTTGATCGCCGCTGCGCTGAGCAACTGACGAGTCAGGTTGTCATCCTCCTGCGCCTCGCTGGTTACCACGCATTCGTGGCTGACCTTGACCTGAATGCTCAGGCTCTTGTCCGCATTGAAGCCGACGGTGGCAAAGCCCATATCGGTCATCTCGGTGACGCCATGCTGGCGCGCCACGCGATGCGCCTCGGCAAAACTCGGCGCAGTCTGCAGGCAGATATCGCGAAACGCCTGCACCACGGGAGAGGTAATCGGCACCGGTGGCTGCGAGCCGAAGTTGGCGCAGGCGCCAAGAAGACTGCAACTGACCAGCAGGGCGAACTTTTTCATCACATCTTCCTTAATGTTCGGTTGGTTCAGGGTTGCTGGCAAAGATCATGCCCCAGCACCTTTGAAGCCAGTCCCTTGGCCAGATAGGTTTCCACCACGCGGCCATCGCCGCACTCGGTCTTGTGGCCGATGGCGACACCGATGGAAAGCAGGACGAATAGCGCCAGGCCGATATTCTGGATGGGCGTCATGAGAGGGCTCTTTTGCGAAAACAATGGAGCAGGATGAAGAGGCGGGTAGGGGATGGCAAGTGCCAACCCCATCGCCATCACGTCGCTGATGCAGAGATGTGAACGTTACGGCAACGTGATCGACAGACCGCCCAGCATGAAGCGCGCAATGATCATCCAGGCAACTGCACTGATGATGCCCAGCACGCTGTAGCCGACGATGATGCCAATCGCGATCTGCTTCCACAGCCCGGCATGGCGGTTGGGTTCGTTGCGGTAGTGCGTCGGCATATCACGCTCCGCGCGCAGATCGTCGAAGTCGTCTCTCGCTCTCAAGGTGTTCTCCTGGTTAGTTGTCCAGCACACGGCGGCGCTGCAGCCTGCTGGGGGCGGATTTTCCGGCATCGCCCGACAGCCCCGCAAGCACCGTCCGAGCGGTTGAGAGGTCAGCCGCAGGCTCAGAAACGAGCGATTCAGGGAGTCGCCACCCGCGAAGCCTAACCGCTTGATAAAACGTAAATTTATCGATGATCTGGGGTTGACAGCGGTAGGCGAGACGCGGACAATGCGCGCCGTTGGCTACATAGCTCAGTTGGTTAGAGCGCAGCATTCATAATGCTGATGTCCCAGGTTCAAGTCCCGGTGTAGCCACCATAAATTTCAAGGGGTTAGCGCAAGCTAACCCCTTTTTATTTGCCCAAGCAAAAGGCGCCAGAGCGGCGCCTTTTTCGCTTAGCTGCCGACCGCTCCTACACATGAGGTGTAGCGCTTGGCGATGGCGATCACCTCGGACTTGCTGGCAAAGCTCTGAGGGGACTGGCCGAAGATGCGGTTCTCGCACATTTCCCGATAGTTCTCGTAACGCGCCATGCAGTTGGCCGGTGTCGAGCCGCCTGTAACCTGATAGCTGGGATCACTGCATATGAAGGCTGCAAGGTTGTTGGCGCCGACCTTCACCTCGTCGAGGCTTACGCTTGTGGCTTCGGCCTTCTTCAGCAAAGCCTGGTAGCTATCGACCGTGATGGCGGTAACGGAGAAGTGCTCGTTGTAGACGTAATAGCCACCGGCGGCGATGGCGATCAGTAGTAGCAGTGTTTTCACGTGGTTCATCCTTGATGGCGAAAGGCCGGCAGATTAATTGCTCGCACTGAGGCTGTCCATGGCGTTCTGGGTGCGAGCGTCAGGGCAGGAACAATCCGCCTCTTTGTTTTTTTCAGGCGTCCCTAGACCGAAGTTTGTTCAATACCGCTTCGCGTGAAGGTAATGGGCGTTCCGCATCGGCAGGAGTGACCTGAAAACCCGCCAAGCGCAGGCTGGCGATGTAGTTGGAACGACGCACCTTGGCAAAGTAGGCCTTTTTGATCTGCAAAGATGGGTGCGACATGACGGCTACCTCTATCGACGGTGACAATCGTTTCAGCGATCAGGCGAACGCCCGTTAGGCAACCTGCTTCAGGTCTACGTGTGTCGGATTGGTCAGCTTAGGAAAAGGGGACGAATTAATTTTCTGCTGCCTGTCACGGATAGATGCTCTGGAAATTCGCGACGGTAAATCCATTCAGTCGCTTGTTTCCTACCAGTATGACCGGCACGCCATTGCCGCCAATTGCGTCATAGGCTCTGCGGGCGTTCTGGTTTTTCTCGATATCGTATTCGACGAAGCTGATACCGCTGCGCCGGAAATACTGGCGGGCTTGCTTGCAGTAGCCGCACCAGGCTGCGGAGTACATGATGACGCGCTGCGATGTCGCGCTCTGGGCTGGCGTGAAAGATTCGTAGCTGACGCTTTCGTAGGAGTTGATCTTCAGCGAGAGCTGCTCGGCTTGGTCCTTGTCCTTCGGCTTGTCACCAAAATGAACGCGGCCACTCTCATCAGTCCACTTGTAGATTTCTGCAAAGCAGATCAGCGGCAGGATGGCGATCAGGGCAAGGATGAGTCGGATCACGCGGGCAGCTTCCATGCAGGGGAGGGCGTGCTGGTAGTCCCAGGAGCGCCATGTCTCAGGCCAAGGGGGCAGGACCCAACACATGCAATGGATACTAGCCAATGACCCTCATGTACGGAAGCCCCGTTTTTACAGGCATCCGGCCGGGTTTCTTACAAGCGGCTGGCGGCGCTGCCATAGACTTTGCTGCGTTCTCGCTTACCTACGGCGATCACGGTAACTACCAAGCGGCTGTCGATCACTTCATAGACCAAGCGATAACCGATGGAGCGCAGCTTGATCTTGTAGCAGTTGGGCATATCCCGGAGTTTGTCGGCCTCGATCCGAGGATTCTCAAGGCGCTCCTTGAGCTTCTTGGCGAACTGCAACTGTATGGTTTTGCCCAGCTTGCCCCACTCCTTGAGTGCTTGGGCGTTGAACTCCAGGGCGTACTTAGTCGGCTCCGCCGGCTTGCGCGATGAGGTCATCGATATCTACTCGTACAGTAGGTTCACCAGCCCGAGCGCGTACGATTTCAGCCAGTTGTAGATCGTCAATCAGCTCCAGCATGGCTTGATAGCGTGCGGGGGGCACAGCATAGAATGCAGGCTCGTTTCGATTGAGGATCACGACGGTTTCACCGCCGCCTTCGCGGATGGTACCCATAGGATCTTTTTTGAGTTCTGTAACTGACGCGGCAACGTCAGCCAAAACCGCATAAGTCATCGCCATATCCACCTGTTCTCTGCTATCTGCAATTCATCGTGCCTGAGCTCTATCTTTAAGGGCCGAACCTTCAAGCTTCACTGAGCTGATCTTGGTTCTCTCGCTATGGGCCGAGCTATCTCTAATCAGGTCTTTTCTTCATAAGGTCATTTGTGCGAACACGGGGTAAGCGTTCGTAGACTAGCACCCATAAAGACACCTTTAAAGGTGTTTTTAGGTGTCTTTATGCGGGGTGTCGTCCACACAAGGGGGGGATTGGTTGGTCAGTCGAAAAGGCTTTATTTCCCTTTCAATCTCATCGCCGCACTCAGCGTACGCCTTGGCCAGAGAGTGCACGCTCTGCAGATTCATCCAGAGCTGGGCCGAGGTCCCGAAGTAGCGGCCAAGCCGTATGGCCATGACAGCAGTGATGTTCCGTCGCTCCCGCACTATGTCTCTGATGGTCGAGGCTGACACATTCAGCGCACGAGCAAGTGCGGGGACCGTCATCCCGAGCTCCTTCAGGAATGCTTCACGCAACAGTTCGCCGGGGTGGATAGCGCAAGGGGGATTGAGCGAACAATGCTGCCTTGCGCAAGTTACCTGCGCGCCGTGCGGGGTAGTGCTTAAGAGCGCATCCCGCAAGATCTGCCGCACTTCCTCTGCCATCGAGCGCCCATTACGGGTTGCCTGAGCGCGCAAGCGTTGCTTGAGATCGTTGTCCATGCGAATGGTAAGGCTAGCCATCAACGCCACCAGCGATTGAGCAGAGCACGCAACGAGCACTCGCCGGTTGCCGGCGGTGGGGCGAAGCGCGGCATGTCGCGCAGGGCGATCCACAGATCGCCTTGCCATTCCAGCAGGCTGATGCGCTGGCGATCTCAGGCCATCAGCGTGCGTTTGGGTTCCTGCGCGCGATGCTCCCAGGCGTCGCGCAGGGCGGGCAGGGCTTCGTGAGTGAGCCAGCGGCGCAGGCTGCGATTTTCGGGATGGCTGAAACGGCACAGGGCGCGGTAAAGCGCGGACTCGCTGAGCACCTGCACAGGCCCCGCATCGCCCTGACGCGTGCAGAAAATCACCGTGCGAACCTGGTCGTCATCCATCAGCCGGCAGATTCGCTCCGGGTGGCGGTGCCCCATCAACAGGCCGAACTCCTTGGCACAGACCCAGGGCTGGCGGTCGATCATCACGCCACGCAGCGGGCGGTTGTGGCGCATCAGCAACAAGGGGACATAGCTTTCTTCCATAAAGGCCTCCGTGGATTCAGGCAGGCGTGCTGATGCCTAGTGAGCAGGGCAAGTTGATGACGCGGTGACGGTCAGTCGGCAGAGCGTGGCTTTCGATCCAGCTGCTCCATGCCCAGGAACTGAGCCAGCACGTATTTCATGCAAAACGGTGCGTCGCGGAAATCCATTACGCGGCGGGCGTTTCCCGAAATCGAAAGCCCCACTACACCGGACTGTTCCATAGCTGTACCTTATGTTTCATCAATAACGGCAAATCATATGAATTTGCCATATGTGCAAACCATAAGGGCAGTTTGTCATTTTGTACATATGACATGCCATGAGTATTTGTAATGAAGGAAAGGTTGTCTGATAGAGCCCTTCAACTGATTAACGCAGCGAGCTTGGTCGAGCTCTCAAAGGCTGGTGAGACCGACTACCCGCGTTGGGTGAACATCAAGCGGGGGAGGGCGCGTGTCGGTGCGGATGAAATCGAGATACTAGGGAAGCTGTACCCTAGCTATAGATGGTGGCTGCTTACTGGTGAAGTGATACCAGAAAACGGCCAAACGAGTCCTGACTACGACGAAGCTAACCGAAACTTGGCAAATCCAAACGCGAGATAGCAATCACACAGGACGTAGCTAGGCACTGGTATGCCCGCAAGTAGAAGAGGTTCAGGGATGAGTTTTAAAGGATTTTATGAGCCAAACCTTCATCTGAAAGGTTTACAGAAGTTCACAAGATGCTATGAAGCGAGAAAGCTCCATTAGGCATGGGAATAACAGGTAAGTTCTAAATAAGTAATGCCGCTAGGGAAAGGGTGTAAATGTTATGAAGTTCAAAGCTCCTGCAGTAGAAGAGTTGAAGAATGAAAGCGATGTTGAGCAAAAACTAATGTATCCATTGTTAACGGCAGAGTTGCCATATGGGTTGGGTTTTGCTCAATGTCATCAACCTAAGCTGCAGCCCTGCCCAAGGCAAGCCCCCCGAAGCAGCCAGCCGCCATGGCCGTCGGGCGATGACCAGGCCTCTGCCGCTCAATCAGGCGGTCTAGCTGGGCTGGCGGTGATGTGATCATCGTCTGTTCCGGCTGTCTAGGCGAGATTTCTCGTTCTCCGGACGAGCCTATGCCGACCGCTTGTGGCCAGCTTTTTTGCACGGAGGTTGGGCGGTGGTGTTTCTTCAGCGCGTCGGTTTGTAGCCCTCACAACCTCGGCTGGCTGCGCGTTTGCGTTGGCGCGCAAA
>NZ_FMZQ01000022.1 GCF_900102635.1 Ectopseudomonas chengduensis
TCTCCCGTTCCAGTCGGTCGATCCTGGCTTCCAGCTCTTGGATTTTCTGCTGTTCGGGAGTCAATGCTTTGCTTTTCGGGGTGACGCCGAGGCGCTCTTCTTGGAGCTGTTTCACCCAGCGGCGCAATGCCGAGTCCACGACGCCCAGCGAACGGCAGGCCTCGATATGGCTGTAGCCTTGATCCAGCACCAAGACCGCAGCCTCTCGCTTGAACTCGGCAGAAAACGTACGTCGTTGCTTACTCATCGAACACCTCTTAGTGGCGAGGATTTTCGCCTAAATTGGTGTCCGGAATCAGCAGACCACTACACGTGGACATCGCCGTTCTCAGGGAACATCAGGGCAAGGGGCTCGGCAAGCGCATCATGGGCGAGATTCTGCAGTTCATCGAAACCCATGTGCCGGAAAGCGGCTACGTGAGCCTTATCGCGGATGGGCCAGCACAAGACCTGTACGCGCAGTTTGGCTTCGTTCACACCGCGCCGCGCTCTGTTGGTATGGCTTACAAACGCCCAAGGCCTGCAGATACCTGAGGTAAGAGTCAGGCCGCGCTAGAAATGACTCCAATCATCTCTACGTCGATGACCGGAGCGGAGCACGACTGCCGCCAATCGCTACCGCCCAGGTCATCCCCTGCGCTTCAGCGCAGCTTTTCCAGCATCTGGTAGTACCACATGCCCGCGGCCAGCATCGGGTTGCCGAGCTGATCGCCGAGCGGCACCTTGATGTGCTTGCAGGCGGCGAAGGTGTCGTATTGCTCCAGGTCGCCGGTGATCGCCTTGGCCATGATCTCGCCCATGATGTGGGTGGTGGCGATACCGTGGCCGGAGTAGCCCTGGCAGTACCAGACGTTGGACGAGAGCTTGCCCAGCTGTGGGATGCGGTTCATCACGATGCCCATGGCGCAGCTCCACTGGTAGTCGATCTGCACGCCCTTGAGTTGCGGGAAGGTGCTCTCGATGCACGGACGCAGCTCGCCGGCGATATCGCGCGAATCACGTCCGGAGTAGTTGCAACCACCGCCGAACAACAGGCGGCCATCGGCGGTCAGGCGGTAGTAGTCGAGCACGAAGCGGCAGTCGTACACCGCCAGGTCCTGCGGGTTGATCTCTTTCGCCAGGTCGCCCAGCGGCGCGGTGGTGACGATGCCGCCCATGGCCGGGAAGATCAGGCCCTTGAGCTTGCGCCGCTCCAGCTTGTGATAGACGTCGCCGGCCAGCAGCACCTGCTTGGCCTCGATCCGCCCGCCCTTGGTGACCACTGCCGGACGCGGGCCGTGGACGATATCCAGCACCTCGGAATGTTCGAAGATCAGCGCGCCCAGGCTCTCGGCGGCCTTGGCCTCACCGATGCACAGGTTGAGTGGATGCAGGTGCATGTTGCGGGTGTTCTTCAGGGCACCGCAATACAGATCGCTGCTTAGCTGGGCACGTACACCGGCCGCGTCGAGCAGGGTGACATCCTCGCCCATGCCACGGCGCAACGCCTCGTCATAGGTCGCCTTGAGCTCATCCATATGGCTGGCTTTCATCGCGGTATGCAGATGGCCGTGCTTGAGGTCGCAGTCGATGCCGTATTTGGCCACGCGGTTCTTGATGATCTCGTGACCGCGCCAGCGCAGGTGCCAGATGAAGTCATCCACCTCATCGCCCAGCGTGTTGCGCATCTGCTTGCGCATGGCCTCGTCGCCGGACAGGCTGCCGGTGACCTGGCCACCGTTGCGCCCGCTGGCACCCCAGCCGACCTTGTTGGTTTCCACCACGGCCACCTTGAGGCCGCGCTCGGCCAGCTCCACGGCGGTGGCAATGCCGGTGAAACCGCCTCCGATGATGGCCACATCCACCGTCACACTGCCCTGCAGCGTCGGGTAGTCGGTCTCGAAATTGAGCGAGGCCGAGTAGTAGGAAGGCGCGCGCTCGACGGCAGGTTTGACGGCTTGGTTGATCGCGTTCATTGCATGTCCTTGTGGCGGCTATGCCGCCGTAGGGTGCGCTGTGCGCACCAGTAAATCCGGAGAATTCGCGGCTAAAGCCGCTCCTACACTGAGCTGAGTCCTGTAGGAGCGGCTGGGCGGCACTCCGCTTTAGCCGCGAGCTTTTCAATTCATGCGCTCAGGCGTTGCTCAGGTACCAGCGCCAATCCTGCTCACCGACTTCGCCCATGAACTGGCGATACTCGGCACGCTTGACCGCGAGAAAGACCTTGAGAAAGTCCGCGCCAAAGGCGTCGCGCGCCCAGTCGGAGCGCTCCAGCGCCTGGATCGAGGCCAGCCACTCGGTCGGTAGCAGGGTCTTGGCCTGGGCATAGCCGTTGCCTTCCACCGGCGCGCCGGGGTCGAGGCGATCAGCGATGCCACGGTGAATCCCGGCGAGAATCGCCGCTGCCGCCAGATAGGGGTTGGCATCAGCACCGCAAATGCGGTGTTCCACATGCCGAGTGGGGGCCGGGCCACCGGGCACGCGCAGGCTGACGGTGCGGTTGTCCACGCCCCAGGTCGGCGCCAGCGGCGCGTAACTGTTGGCCTGGAAACGTCGGTAGGAGTTGGCGTTGGGGCAGAACAGCAGCAGCGAGTCGAGCAGGCTGGCGAGCATGCCGCCAACGGCGTGACGCAGCAGCGGCGTGCCGGCAGGATCCATGCTGGCGAACAGGTTATTGCCCTGCGCATCGGCCAGGCTCACATGCATGTGCATGCCGGTGCCGGCCAAGTGATCGAACGGCTTGGCCATGAAGCAGGCCTGCATCCCGTGGGCATGGGCCACGCCCTTGACCAGGCGCTTGTAGCGTACAGCCTGATCCATCGCCGCCATTACCGGGCCGTGCTCCAGGGTGATTTCCACCTGACCGGGGGCGTATTCGGAAATCGCCGTGCGCGCGGGAATGCCCTGCGCCTTGCAGGCGGCATAGAGATCACGCAGGAAGGGTTCGATCTGCTCCAGCTCGCGCAGACCGTAGACCTGGGTCTGCCGCGGGCGGCCGCCGTCGGCATCCAGCGCTGGCTGCGGGCGGCCCTGGGCATCGCGCTTCTGGTCGAGCAGGTAGAACTCCAGCTCACAGGCCATCACCGGGTAATAGCCCTCGGCTTCGAGCTGCTCGATCACCCGGATCAGCAACTGCCGTGGATCGGCCGGCGTGGCCGGCAGACCTTCGGTCGGGTGCATCGACACCTGCACGGCGGCCGTGGGCATCTGTCGCCAGGGCAGGCGCACCAGGCTGCCGGGCAGCGGATAGGCGCGACAGTCGATATCGCCCACCTCCCAGACCAGGCCGGAATCCTCGACATCCTCGCCTTGGATGGACAGGCCAAGCATGGTGCTCGGCAGCGGCCGGCCGCTCTGGTACAGCGCCAACAGCTCCTCACGGTGCAACAGCTTGCCGCGCGGCACGCCATTGGCGTCGAGGATGAACAGCTCGATCAGCTCGATATCGGGGTTATTCGCCAGGAAGTCCTGAGCTTCCTGCACGGGGGCGAAAGTCGTCATGTTGCGCTCGCTTGCGCCAGTTGGGCGCTCGGTGTCCGCACGGCCCGTTCGATTCTTGAACAGGTTGCACAGGCAGACAAGGTGATAGCAGCGGCTGCGGGCATGGCGCAGCCATCGGTATTCAGCGGGCGGGGACGGCGTCCGGCGGGCGAGCGTGGCGACAATGCCACAGCGCCCAGAAGGCGAGGATGATAGTCAGCAGCGGGTTGAGCCGCTCCAACAAGCGCCGCCGCGCAGGTGCGCGGTACAGCGGAACATGGACTTGGCAGGCCAGGAAGATCATGGCTTGGCAGCGTCGCACAGGGTTTGAGGTGCGTTAAATCGGGTTTTTCATACGCTTGGTTATGCACCCACTAAACAATCCATCGCTAACGCTTAGCCATGGCTCAGGCCAGGCCGTAGGGTGCGCCATGCGCACCAGCTTTCAAGCGGCGCTCAGCAGAACGCGAACAACTCAAGGCTCCGGCCGATAGCCCAGGCGCAAACCGCCCCAATGCTTGCCCTGCACCATGATCGGCACCGACAGGTCGTGCATCAGCTCGCCGGTGTCGCGCATATAGGTCTGCAACAGCAGTGCCTGCCTGTGGCTACCGCAGCGGATGCCGGTGCGGTCGTTGAACAGGCGCTTGCTACGGCTCTTCGTTGCATCTACCGCCGGGTCACCGCTGGGCGGGTGGTTGAACGCGGCGTTATGGGTCGGCACGTAGCCTTCCGGGGTAGTGGAAATGGCGAACACCAACCCTTCATGGCGCTTGAGCAAGGGCTCCTGCAACGCCGGCAGCACCTGGTCGGCATACTGATCGAAGCGCGTGCGGTACTTCTGCGGCTGGGTGCCGGCGATTGGTTGGTAGCGACGGTCGAACAGATCGTCGAGACCGATGCGCCCGGCCTGCAGATCCTGCTCGAACTGCGCCGCGATGGCAGCGGCGCCTTCACGGGCCAGGTCATAGGCACGCTGGTGGTAATCATCCAGACCCACTTCGGCGAGCTGCTCGCTGACGGTCTCGGCCTGGCCGACCAGTTGTTCAGCGGCGTCGGCCAGTTGCCGCGTCTGCCCTTCGCTGCCTTGCACATCGTCCTGCAATTGCAGGGAGGCAGCCGAGAGGCTGGCCAGGCGCTGGTGATTGTCCGCCGTGCCGGCGCTGATCTGCGCCACCTGCTGCTCGACCTCCTCGGCCTGGTCAGCGATGCCGTGCAGGCGGCTACCGGCTGTCTCGATCTGCTGCGCGGCCTGTTCCAGCTCGACGCTCTGACGTTGGATATGAGCGACCACCGCCGCGCTCTGCTGGCGGATGTCGGCGACCATCTGGCTGACTTCCTCGGTGGCGCTGGCAGTGCGCGCGGCAAGGTTGCGCACCTCGTCGGCGACCACGGCAAAACCGCGGCCCATCTCACCGGCGCGGGCGGCCTCGATGGCCGCGTTGAGCGCCAGCAGATTGGTCTGGCTGGCGATGGACTGGATCACCTGGGTGACCTGCTCGATCTGTTCGGTACGGCTACCGAGACCATCGATCAGCTCGCGACTGGCCAGGGTCTGCGCACTGAGCTGCTGCATGCGTTCGATGGCCTGATTGAGTTCGGCCTGACCATTGGCGCTGGCATCACGCACATGGCGGGCCGCGGCCAGGGTCTGCTCGGCACGAGCGGCGCTGTCCTGCTCGGTGTGGGTGATGGCCTCGGCGGCCTGGCTGACCTGCTGCACCGCCGTCAGCTGCGATTGCAGGCGACCGGCCAGATGCTTGACCGCATGGGCCACCTTGGCTGCGGACAGCGCGTTGTGGCAGGTGTGGCGCGACAGCCCGCGGCTGAGCTCGACGAAGTCAGAGCTGGCGACTTGCTGCGCGGCAGGCGAACTGTCGTCGCGACGTTGCCATGGCCCCAGCCAGGGCCACAGCGCCAGCAGCAGGAAGGACAACACACTGACATAGGACGGTAGCTGCACCTGCTGGTAGACCAGCATCAATGCAGCCAGCCCCAGGGCGTGAAGGAGACAGGCAACAGGTGAACGGACAAAGGCAGCTTGCATGACCGACCTCAGAGTTCTTGTTCTGGTGCGCGGCGAGGCGCTGTAGGCGGACGGGGTCACGGCGGGTTCTCTCCTTGAATATCCCACGCAACCTGGGCAGCAGGCTACGTGTACGACAGGCCCGACGAAAAATATGGGTATGCAGGCCGGGCACGATGACCGGGATTCGAGCAGCTTGAAAGCGCCAGCACCATAAAACTTTGGTAGCAACCTGCCATGAATTTGGGCAGTGTCCCTGCAGGCTCAACAAGGCTTCCCCAGCACCGGGGCGCAGCGCCAACACACTCGCTGTATCGACACTTAACTCAGTGGCATTAGCAGGCTGTTGAAAAACCACCTCGGCTCTGGCCTCCCGCATCCGTGCAGCCGTAGCCCGGGTTTTCAGGCCTGCTACCCCACCATGCGATGGCGCTTGACGAAGCGCCGGTCCAGCCAGTCCTTGCAATGCCCGTACAACTGCCCACCCGCACTCCAGTCGTGCCAACCGAGCAGCGCACCGCCATCGCCAGTGGCGAGCAGGGCCAGGCTCTGCCATTGCGCCCGATACTGGCGCAGCGGACGCCCCTGCAGCGCGGCCTGCAGATTGGCGCTGAGTACCGGCGCCTGACGCACTGCGAAACGCCCGCTGCGGCGCATGCCGTCGAGGCTGGCGCTGTCACCGACGGCGAAGATCTGCGCGTGGGACTCGCATTGCAGGGTCGGGCGAATGGCGATGAATCCGGCTGCGTCGCTGGCCAGTTGGCTCGCCGTCAGCCATGGCCAGGGACGCGCACCGCTGGCCAGCAGCAGGCGCCGCCCGCGCCATACCGGCTCGTCACCACTGAGCAGCCAGTCATCCTCGATACGGCCGATCGGGCAATGCTCGCGCACCTGCACGCCGCGCTGACGCAGATGCCCCAGTGCGCGCAGCCGCAGCCCCGGCCCCAGCCCGTCGAGCAGGGTTCCGCCGCAGAACAGCGCCAGCGCCGGTACCTTGCCGGCCAGCGCCAGGGCCAGTTCCACACCACCGGCCCCACCACCGAGAATCGCCATGCGCCGTGGCTCGGCCTGCCATTGCTGCCAGCCTTCGAGCATCCGTTCGATGGGCCTGGCGGCCAACACCTGCATCCCTTCGCCCTGCTGCGGTGGAATGGCCATGCCGGCACCGACGTTGAGCGACAGCCACTCGCTCTGCAGGCTACGGCCGTCTGCGAGCTGCAGGATGCGCGCATCGGCATCGAGCGACGCGATCTCGCCCTCGATCAGCTCGACCTTGGCCGCCCGGCACAGCGGCTGCAACTCCACACGGCAGTCTGCCGGGCTGAAACGGCCGCTGATCAGCCCCGGCAACATGCCGGCGTACCAGGCTTCCGGGCCAGGGCTGAGCAGGCCGATGCGGCCTGGCGGACGCTCCACCAGCGCCCAGCGGCGCAACACGCCAAGGTGGGCATGGCCGGCCCCGGCCAAAATCAGATCGTACTGGGTCATGCGTTGTTGAATCCATCGCGGTATTGGCTCGGCGTCTGGCCGGTCCAGCGTTTGAAGGCTCGGCCGAAGCTGCTGCTGTCGCTGAAGCCGAGCAGATAGGCAATCTCACTGATCGAACAGCGCGGATCGCGCATATGCCGCAACGCCAGGGCGTGGCGCGTCTCACCGAGCAGCGCCTCGTAGCTGGTGCCCTCCTCGGCCAGGTGGCGCTGCAGGCTGCGCAGGCTCAGATGCAGGGTCTGGGCGATACGTTCGGCGGAGGGCTCGCCATCGGGCAATTGCGCCTCCAGGCAGCTGCGCACCCGCTCGCTGCAGCTGGCTGCCTGCAGTTGCTCCAGGCTGCGTCTGAGCACCGTCTCGTTGTGTTCGGCCAGCTCCGGGTTGCCATCGTCCAGCCGTTGTTCGAACGCGGCGCGGGGAAAGCGCAGCAGGCTTTCGTCGGCATCGAACTGCAGCGGTGCGCGAAATACCGCCTGCCAGGGCGCCGGGTCGGTTGGCTGCGGGCGCTGCAATTGCACCAGCAGCGGCGAAAACTCCCGGTTCAGGCGATTGCGACAGCTGCGCACGTAGATCGCGGCAAAGGCGTCCAGCGCTTCGGGTGCGGGCGCAGGGCTGCCTGGCGGTACGCGAAAACGAAATTCGTAGACGTCTTCCAGCTGGCGTAACTCCAGCTGCAGCGCATCGCTGACCACCCGGTGATAACGCACGATGCGCTCGAACATCTCGCGCAGGCTGCTGCTGGCGATCAGCGCATAGCCCAGCGCATGGAAGGTGGTCGGACTGACGAACTGCGAAGTCTTCAGGCCCAGCGCCGGGTCACCACTGGCGGCCACCGCCAACTGCCACAGGCGCGTGGTGACCGACAGCGGGCAGCGCGCGTTGGGGTCGTCGAGCACTGCCGGGTCGAGCCCCGCCTCGCGGCACAGCGCAGCGCTGTCCAGGCCGAGGGCATCGAGCTGCTTGCGCAGGGCGCGGGTCCAGCTGGCCAGGGTGGTGGGTTCGGCGGTCATGCAGATTGGCGTATCCGGTAGGCAGGTTGGCGTGCACGGTCGGGCGCTCTGACGACCGTCACGGCACAGTGAAGTCACAACCCAATAACAAGAGGATGTCGGCATGTCGCCCTCTCCCGCAAGCCTTAATGACCAGCAACGCGCCGCTTATATCCGTGAACAGGTGATGGCCCAGGGCAACGCCCTGCGCCAACGCTACCCGATCCTGCAACATCAGGACGCGCTCGGCGCCGGTATTCTCGCTTTCGCACTGCTCGGCATGCTCGGCTCGGCGGCGTTGTACATCGGCGGCTACCTGGCCTGGTGGGCCTGCCTGCTGCTCAACGCCTTCTTCGCCTCGCTGACCCACGAGCTGGAACACGACCTGATCCATTCGATGTACTTCCGCAAGCGGCCGCTGCCGCACAATCTGATGCTGGCGCTGGTCTGGCTGGCGCGGCCGAGCACCATCAACCCCTGGGTACGCCGCCATCTGCATCTCAATCATCACAAGGTGTCCGGTAGCGAAGCGGACACGGAGGAGCGCGCCATCACCAACGGCGAGCCCTGGGGCATCGCGCGCCTGCTGATGGTCGGCGACAACATGATGAGTTCGTTGATTCGCTGGCTGCGGGCGAAGAACCCCGAACACCGCCGGCTGATCCTCACGCGCACGCTGAAGGTCTACGCGCCGCTGGGGCTGCTCAACTGGGCGACCTGGTACCTGTTCCTCGGTTTCCATCTGCTGGATTGGGCCAGTGCTGCGCTTGGTGCTCCGATCGCCTGGTCGGCCGGCACCCTGAACCTGATGGAGGTGGTGAACGTCGCCGTGGTGGTGCTGGTCGGGCCCAACGTGCTGCGCACCTTCTGCCTGCACTTCGTCAGCTCCAACATGCACTACTACGGTGATGTCGAACCCGGCAACGTGATCCAGCAGACCCAGGTCCTCAACCCCTGGTGGCTGTGGCCGCTGCAGGCGTTCTGCTTCAACTTCGGCAGCAGTCATGCGATCCACCATTTCGTGGTCAAGGAGCCGTTCTATATCCGCCAGCTGACCGTGCCTTTCGCCCACCGGGTGATGCGCGAGATGGGCGTACGCTTCAACGACTTCGGCACCTTCGCCCGTGCCAATCGCTGGACGCGCCGTCAAGAGGCGGGCGAGGAGCGTGCGCAGGCTGCCTGACCCCAGCTGAGGGGGGGTCAGTCATTCGTCGTCGCACGACCCGACGGATGAGACTCGCAGCGCAATCATCGCGCCAGTAGTCGGCTAGAATTGCCCTGCGCCCGACCGCTCCTCAGACCCGACAGCGTCCACCGGACTTCGGCGCCCTCGTAGTTGCCATGAGGCGCCCAGGATGCTTCGACCGCTTCGCTCACTGATCTTGCTGCTTTGCCTGGCCTGCGTCGTGCCGGCCTGGGCGGCCAGTGCGTTGCCGTTACTCAAGCTCAGCGCTGCCGATCTGACCGCGCCGGTGAGCATCGAGCACAGCCTGCTGCTGGAAGACCCCAGCGGCCAGCTGAGCGCCAGCGAGGTACTGCAGCGCATCGCACAAGAGGGTCGCCAGGTTCAGGGCACCGCCCGCATCGGCTATACACGCAGCGCCTGGTGGCTCGCCGTGCAATTGCAGACACCGCCAGCCGAACGCCTGCAACTGATCATCGGCCAGACCTTCCTCGATGATCTGGAGGTCTGGCTGTTCGATGGCGAGCAGTCGCTCGGCCCACTGTACAGCGGCGCAAAACGTCCATTCGCCGAACGTGGCGAGCCCTATCCACAGTTTCTGCTCAACCTGCCGCGCCTGGGCGATGGCCCGCACAGCCTGCTGCTGCGCGTGCAGAGTCATTCGGCGATCAACCTGCCGCTGCAGGTGGTCGGCGCCGAACAGGGCCAACAACTGATCGCCTACAGCTGGCTACAGAGCGGCCTGCTGATCGGCGCCCTGCTCGCGCTGGCACTGTTCTATCTGGTCAAGTACAGCACCCTGCGCGAGGCGCAACTGGCCTACTTCAGCCTCACCTCGTTGTGCGTGGCGCTGTACAACACCAGCCTGTACAACATTGCCGGCCTGCTCTGGCCGCAGTGGACGCTGCTGCCCAAATTGCTGGTCAATCTACCCACCGCCGGGATGATGATCTTCAGCTCGCTGTTCATCGCCAGCGCCCTGGGCCTGCAGCTGGGACGTCTGCGCTGGCTGCGCGATGCCCTGTTCGTGGCTACCCTGCTGGTCAGCATCGGCGGCGTCTTCGTCGACCATCCCCACGCCTACCAGACCCTCAACCTGCTGACGCTGGCTACCGGCCTATATCAACTGCTGCTGATGGTCCTCGGCGTCTATCAGCGCCGCCCTTATGCACCGGGCTATCTGCTGTGCTGGAGCGCTGCACTGGTGCTGATGCTGCTGGTGCCGCTGAGCCGCGCCGGGCTGATTCCGCTGCCCACGGGCTTCTATGCGCTGTACGCCTACCTGCCGGCTTTAAGCATGCTGCTATTCGGCGCACTGCTCGACAAGCAACTGGAGCGGGTGCGCCGTGTGCTGCTGAGCAGCCAGGCGCAGGCCATCGATAATCTGGAGCAATACCAGGCGCTGTTCCGCCACAGCGGCGAAGGCATATTTCGTTGCCATCGCGACGGCCAACTGCTGGAAGCCAACCCGAGCCTGGCGCGTCTGCTCGGTAGCGAGACCCTGCCGGACGATCTCAGCCAGCTGTCACTGCAGAGTCTGGTGGGCGAAACCCAGTGGCGCTGGCTGCTGTTGCAAATCGACGTGCAGGCTGGCGCAGTCAGCTGCGAGTGCCAGCTGTACGACCTCGAACAGCGGCCACGCTGGGTCTACCTGTCGCTGCACCTGCGCCCGCATCAGGAATTCATCGAAGGCATAGTGGTCGACCTCAGCGAGCGCCGCGCACTGGAAGAACGCCTGCAACAGCTCGCCGCCCACGACGCCCTGACCGGCCTGCTCAACCGCCGCGAGCTGGAAAGACTGCTCTCGGAAACGCTCAGCGGCGCAGCCAAACGGCGCTTCAGTCACCTGTTGCTGCTAGGGCTGGACCGCTTCAAGCAGGTCAACGACCTGTGTGGCCACTCCGCCGGCGACCAGTTGCTCAGGCAATTGGCAACCCAGCTCGCGCACCAGTTGCCGCGCCATGCCGAGCTGGCCCGCGTCGGCGGTGACGAGTTCGCCGTGCTGCTGCGCGAGGTCGATGACGAGGCCGCCCTCAAGCAGGCCGAGGCCTTGCGCCGGGCGGTCGAGCAGTTCGTTTTCACCTGGCAAGGGCGCCCCTTCCGTCTCCACACCAGCATCGGCCTGCTCGCCCTCGGCTCTGGCGTGCGCGACTGGGAGACCGCACTGACCTGGGCCAGCAGCGCCAGCCAACTGGCCAAGCACCAGGGCCGCAACCGCGTGTGCCAGTTCAACCCGGAAGATGGCGCGCTGCTCGAACATCAACGCCAGCTGCAATGGATTACCCGCCTGCGTGAAGCCTGCGAACGCGGTCATTTCGAGCTGTTCTTCCAACCCGTACAAGCGCTGCAGAGTGCCACCGCCGGCCTGCACTACGAAGTCCTGCTGCGCTACCGCGATCCGCAGAGTGGCGAGTGGATCAGCCCGGCACAATTTCTCGATGCAGCGGCGCGCTATGACTTTCTCGGCGCCATCGACCGCTGGGTCGTCCAGCATCTGTGCGCCTGGCTGGCCGCCAACCCGCGGCACCTGGCGCAGCTGGCTCAGGTCAACGTCAACCTCAGCGCCAACTCTCTGCTCGATTCCGACTTCCACCGTTTGCTGCAGAATGAGCTGCAGCAGCACGGCCTACCGCCCGGAAAATTCTGCATCGAAGTGACGGAAATGGTCGCCCTGGGTGAGCTGGGCGTCTCCGCCCAGTGGATCGAGGAACTACGCAGCAAGGGGCTGAAAGTCGCCCTGGACGACTTCGGCAGTGGCTTCGCCTCCTACGCTTATCTGCGTCACCTGCCGCTGGATATCCTCAAGATCGATGGCAGCTTTATCAGCGGCATCGAGAACGACCCGATCAACCAGGCCATGGTCGGCTCGATGCGACAGATTGCCGGGCAATTGAGCCTGCTCACCGTCGCCGAATTCGTCGAGACCCAGGCCAGCCTGGACTGCCTGCGCCGCCTCGGCATCGACTATGCCCAGGGCTACTTCGTTGGCCGCCCGCAGCCCTTGCGGCAACTGGCCGACGACGCGCGTCGCCACGACACTCAGGAAGCCTGATAGAGCGCCACCGGTACGCGCTCGAGCAGCGCCAGATCCAAGCGCAACATGCGCACGCAGCGTGCTTCGACCAGGCTGGCTGGTAGCTCGTTGTTCGGCAGGGCCAGCAACAGACCAGTGAGGTTGAGCACCAGCGCCTCACGCGAGAACACGCCGCTGCCCAGGCCATAGAGCGCTGCGATCAGCTCTCGCAGGCCGAACGGCAATCGCCAGCGGATACGCAGGGCCGAACCGAAGCTCGCCGAGCGGCGCAGCATCGCATCGTCGATCTGCTCATTGCTCAGTTCACCACCCGCTTCCTGCCAGTCCTGCAGGCTGCGCAGCAGGGCCAGCTCGCCCAGATTGTGCAGCAGACCGGCGGTATAGCAGAGCTCGGCGTCCAGCTTCAGTTCGAGCGCCAGCCAGCGCGCCAGCTCGGCGCTGCGTCGCGCCTGCTGCCAGGTATGCGCAGCCAATTCTGCCAGGCGTGGGTCACGCAGCTGGGCATTGCGCTGCAGCGCCAGGCCTAGCACCAAATTCAGCGTGCGCGCCACACCCAGGCGCTGCAGCGCCTGGGTCAGGGTATGACAAGGCACACCCTGATGCTGCGCGGCGGTGCTGGCTGCGGCAATCAGCAGCGCGGTGATCTGCGGGTCGCTGCCGAACACCGCCTCCAATTCGCCCAGGTCCTGCTCGCCGGCCTGCAGCCCCTGACTCACGGCATTGCGTACATCGCTGAGCAGCGGTGCACCCTGCCCCTCTTCGCGCACCGTATCGAGATAGTCACGCAGCTCGCTGAGCAACAGCGGCTGACGCACCGCCACCGCAGCCGCAGGCGCGGGCAACAATGTGCGCAGACGCTGACGCAGACTCTCGGCATTGAAGGGCTTGGCCAGATAGGCACTGGGCGCCAGCGGCCGCGCGGCGCGCACGCTGCTGGCATCCAGGCGACCACTGATGAGCACGAACGGCAGCGCCGGTGTACGCGGGTGACGGCGCAACTGGCGCAGCAGCTCCAGGCCGTCGAGCCCCGGAAGCTCGCCATCGGCGATCACCAGATCGGGCAAGCGCCGCTTGCAACGCGCCAGAGCCGCCTGACCATCGCTGACCTGCAGTACACGGGCATCGCCACACACGTCTAGCACCAGTTGCTGCAACAGGTTGGACGTCCAGGGATCCGCCTCGGCAATCAGGACTTCCACACAATGAGCTGAAGCGGTCATGCGAGCCTCTGGGCGAATGACGAACGGAGGATGCCCGAACCCCATGTACCCACATCCACCAAAAAGCTGATGGATGAGTCAGTTCCACGGCAACGGCGCAGTCTAAACCGAGGTGTTGTGTGACGTAAGTCGCAGGTGAGCGAGTTGCGCAAAAAAAATGCGCGACCAATAGCCGCGCAAATGAGCGGCGCAGGCGCGAGTCCGAGCGCTGCCAGGAAACACGGGCAAAAAAAAGCCCGCCGATTAGGGCGGGCTTCTTTGCCAGGCAGCCGATCAATTACTTGATCTTGGCTTCCTTGTACATCACGTGCTTGCGTACGACCGGATCGAATTTCTTGATTTCGATCTTGTCGGGGGTGGTGCGCTTGTTCTTGTCGGTGGTGTAGAAATGGCCGGTACCGGCGCTGGACACCAAACGGATCAGTTCACGCATGACTCTCTCCTTAAACCTTTTCGCCGCGAGCGCGCAGCTCAGCCAGCACTACGTCGATGCCACGCTTGTCGATGACGCGCATGCCTTTGGCAGATACGCGCAGACGCACGAAGCGCTTCTCGGACTCGACCCAGAAGCGATGGTGCTGCAGGTTCGGCAGGAAACGACGACGGGTTTTGTTGTTTGCGTGGGAAATGTTGTTCCCGGTTACCGGACCCTTACCGGTAACTTGACAGACTCTCGACATGCCTCAGCCCTCTAAAACCACATGCCCAACCCGGCATGGGTTGGCCGCTTAAACTCAATGTCATTGGCGCTCGGCGCCGCGTTTCTCGAGGGTCTTACCGGGCGCACTGGATAGCGCAAGAACCGGGCCCCTAGAAAAGAGCGCTGCTTTATACCAGAAAGCCCTGGGAGCAACAAGGAAAAACGCAGGATAAAACCCAACCCCGAGCCAGCAGCCCCGCCGGGGGCCGGCCCGTTGGGGCCTGATCAAGATTTGACCGCTCGTCGCCTCGATCGGGTATTCAGCGCATGGCAAATCGACTAGGGTTGCAAGCTTGCCGTTCACGCCAGGAATGAGGACTTCACCATGCGCCTGTTGCTCGCTGCTCTACTGTGCACCCCGATCCTGGCCCAGGCCGCCACCCTCAGCGTATGCACCGAAGCCAGCCCGGAGGGTTTCGACGTGGTGCAGTACAACTCGCTGACCACCACCAATGCCTCGGCCGACATGCTGATGAACCGTCTGGTGGAATTCGACGCCGAGCAGGGCAAACTGCTGCCGAGCCTGGCGCGCAGCTGGTCGATCTCCGCCGATGGCCTGGTCTACGACTTCACCCTGCGCGACGACGTGCAATTTCACCACAGCGCCGACTTCACGCCCAGCCGCACTCTCGATGCCCGGGACGTGCTGTTCAGCTTCCAGCGCATGCTCGACGAGCAGCACCCCTGGCACGCGGTCGCTGCCAGCGGTTATCCACATGCTCAGTCGATGCAGTGGCCGAGCCTGATCGCCAAGATCGAGGCGCCGGATACGCACCGCGTACGCATCACCCTGAACCGCCGCGATGCGACCTTCCTCGCCACCCTGAGCATGGGCTTCGCTTCGATCTATTCCGCCGAATACGCCGACCAGCTGATGGCCGCCGGCACCCCGCAGAAGCTCAACAGCGCGCCCATCGGCAGCGGTCCGTTCGCCTTCGAGCGTTTCCAGAAGGATGCCGCAGTGCGCTACCGCGCCAACCCGGAGTATTTCGCCGGCAAGCCGGGCGTGGACCGGGTGATCTTCGCCATCACCCCAGACAGCAACGTGCGCCTGCAGAAGCTGCGCCGTGGCGAATGCCAGATCGCTCTGTCGCCGAAACCGCAGGACGTGCAGGCCATCGCCGGCGACGCCAAGCTGAAAAGCGCACAGACCGCCGCGTTCATGACCGCCTTCGTCGGCATCAACAGCCAGCATCCACCACTGGACAAACCGCAAGTGCGCCAGGCGATCAACCTGGCCTTCGACAAGGCCAGCTACGTCAAGGCCGTGTTCGAGGGCAGCGCCGAGCCGGCCAATGGCCCGTACCCGCCGAACACATGGAGCTACGCCAGCGAACTGCCCGGCTATGCGCATGATCCGGCCAAGGCCCGCGCCCTGCTGGCCGAGGCTGGTCTGGCAGAGGGTTTCAAGACCACGATCTGGACCCGCCCCAGCGGCAGCCTGCTCAATCCCAACCCCAGCCTCGGCGCGCAGCTGCTGCAGGCGGATCTGGCCAAGGTGGGCATCGACGCCGAGATTCGCGTGATCGAATGGGGCGAGCTGATCCGCCGCGCCAAGGCCGGCGAGCACGACCTGCTGTTCATGGGCTGGGCTGGCGACAACGGCGACCCGGATAACTTCCTCACCCCGCAATTCGCCTGCGCCTCGGTGCAGTCAGGGCTGAACTTCGCCCGCTACTGCGACGAAACGCTGGACAAGCTGATCGCGGACGGCAAGGCCAGCAGCGACCAGGATGAGCGCAGCCGCCTTTATCACCAGGCGCAGCAGATCATTCAGGAGCAGGCGCTGTGGCTGCCGTTGGCCCACCCGACCGCCTTCGCGCTGCTCAGCGCCAAGGTCGAGGGTTACCAGGTCAGCCCCTTTGGCCGGCAGAATTTCGCTTCGGTACAGATGGCACCATAAGCCGTCATCATGGTGGGCTAAAGCCCACCCTACACGTCACATAAAGACAGGTAGGGCGGGTGCAACCCGCCGCATCGATAACGGCGAGTTGCACCCGCCCTACGCATGTCCCAGCTACATCCAACCCAGCTCGGCCATCGATAGCGGCTCGCCATCGCCGACGATGAAATGGTCGAGCACGCGCACCTCGACCAGCGCCAGAGCATCCTTGAGGCGCTGGGTCAGTACGCGGTCGGCCTGGCTGGGTTCCGACACGCCCGATGGGTGGTTATGGGTAAGGATGACGGCGGCGGCATTGTTGGCCAGCGCTCGCTTGACCACCTGCCTGGGATAAACGCTGGCGCTGTCGATGCTGCCGCGAAACAGCACCTCGAAGGCCAGCACGCGGTGCTTGGCATCGAGAAACAGGCAGCCGAACACCTCATGCGGCTCGTGGCGCAGCTGCGCCTTGAGGTAGTCGCGCACCGCCTGCGGGCTTTCCAGCGCCGAATCGCGGCGCAGGCGCTCGGCCAGGTGCCGTCTGGCCATCTCCAGCACGGCCTGCAGCTGTGCGTACTTGGCTGGGCCCAGGCCCAGGTGCTGGCTGAAGTCGGGCAGATCCGCCTCCAGCAGCGCACGCAGGCTGCCGAACTCGGCGAGCAGCCGGCGCGCCAGATCCACCGCACTGCAACCGGCCACGCCGGTGCGCAGGAAGATTGCCAGTAATTCGGCGTCGGTTAGCGCAGCAGCGCCTTGCGCCAGCAGTTTTTCCCGCGGGCGCTCTGCCGCGGGCCAGTCACGAATGCTCATGTACACCTCCCTATTGAGCCAGGCGCCCGCTGTTCCGCTGCGGGCGCTGTGCTATCGTAGCCCATCTTTTTACACGGGGCCGGCCTGGGGAGGCGTTGGTCACGTGGCGCACATCCACCGGTATATAAAAGGCAGGCCTATGCAGCGGCTGTATCGCAAACGCATCATCGTCGGCGTGGGGGGCGGTATTGCTGCCTACAAGAGCGCCGAACTGGTTCGCCGACTCAAGGATCAAGGCGCCGAAGTCCGCGTGGTGATGACCCAGGGCGGACGCGAGTTCATCACCCCGCTGACCCTGCAGGCCCTGTCCGGCCACCCCGTGCACCTCGACCTGCTCGACCCGGCCGCCGAAGCGGCGATGGGCCATATCGAGCTGGCGCGCTGGGCTGATCTGATCCTCATCGCTCCTGCCACCGCCGACCTTATCGCGCGCCTCGCGCAGGGTGTGGCCAACGACCTGCTGACCACCCTGGTACTGGCTACCGATGCGCCGATTGCTCTGGCTCCGGCGATGAACCAGGCCATGTGGCGCGACGCCGCCACCCAGGCCAACCTCGAACTGCTGCAAAGTCGCGGCATGCGCCTGTTCGGCCCGGCATCCGGCAGCCAGGCCTGTGGCGATGTCGGCCTCGGTCGCATGCTCGAAGCCAATGATCTGGCCCAGCTGGCCGCCGACTGCTTCCAGCGCCAGGCGCTCGATGGCCTGCATATCCTGATCACCGCCGGCCCGACTCAGGAAAACATCGACCCGGTGCGTTACATCACCAACCACAGCTCCGGCAAGATGGGCTTCGCCCTGGCCGAGGCCGCCGCCGAAGCCGGCGCGCGCGTGACCCTGGTCAGCGGTCCGGTGCACCTGCCGACGCCGGACCGGGTCAGCCGCATCGACGTGGTCAGCGCCCGCGACATGCTTGCCGCTTGCGAAGCGGCGATGCCCTGCGACGTGCTGATCGCCGCCGCCGCGGTGGCCGACTACCGCCCGGAAGTGGTAGCCCAGCACAAATTGAAGAAAGACCCCAGCAGTGGCGAAGGGATGCTCCTGCAAATGGTGCGCAACCCGGATATCCTCGCCACCATCGCCGGCCGCGAGGATCGCCCGTTCAGCGTGGGTTTCGCCGCCGAGACCGAGAACCTGCTCGAATATGCCTCGCGCAAGCTGCGCGACAAGAATCTCGACCTGATCGTCGCCAATGACGTGGCCAACCCCAGCATCGGCTTCAATAGTGAAGAGAACGCCATCACCGTGATCGACCGTGGGCTGCAGCAAACCAGTTTCGCCCAGACCAGCAAGGGCAAGATCGCCCGCCAGTTGATCACCCTTATCGCCGAACGACTGAACAAGAACTGACCATGCACGCTCTGCAAGCCAAGATCCTCGATCCCCGCCTCGGCCAGGAATTCCCGCTGCCGCAATACGCCACACCCGGTTCCGCCGGCCTCGACCTGCGCGCCATGCTCAAGGAGCAGATCGTCCTCGAGCCAGGCCAGACCGTGCTGATCCCCACCGGCCTGTCGATCTACATTGGCGACCCTGGCCTGGCCGCGATGATCCTGCCGCGCTCGGGCCTGGGCCACAAACACGGCATCGTGCTCGGCAACCTGGTCGGCCTTATCGACTCGGACTACCAGGGCGAACTGATGGTGTCGTGCTGGAACCGTGGCCAGACGCCTTTCACCATCGCCATCGGCGAGCGCATCGCGCAGTTGGTGCTGGTACCGGTGGTGCAGGCTCACTTCGAGCTGGTCGAGCAGTTCGACGAGACCCAGCGTGGCGCCGGCGGCTTCGGCCACTCCGGTAGCCACTGACTCATACCCCACAGGACGACCCGCCGAGGAGCACCCACGTGAAACTCTTCAAGCGTACTGCCAAGGAAGCCAACACGGCTGCCAGCCTGGTGCCGAGCAAGCCCGAAGGCAAGACGGCGAACACCTTTCTGGGCGCACTGTTACCCGGTCTGCTGGCCGCCGTGATAGGCGGCGCCGCAGGCGCCGCGCTGCTGTGGTTTGCCGACAACAGCAGCAGCCAGGCACGCCAGGCAGAGCTGGTGCAGGTCATTGGCAGCAACCAGGCTGCCGCCGTGCAGCAGGCACTCAAGCAATTGCAGGCCGACAGCCTCGCCACCGCTCGCAACCCAGAGCTGTTGCAAGCCCTGCAAAGCGGCGACAACCTGCGGGTCAGCGAAGTCGAGCGGCGCCTGGGCTACTGGGATGGCGTGATCGATGCCCATCTCAATCGCCGCGGCGAAGCGGTACAGAACACCTCCCGAGCCGCGCCGATGAACTTCGCCGGCCTGGACATGCTGCGCCGTACCGAAAGCGGTCAGCAACCCGCTACCGAAGCCTATCGCGTGGGTGAGCGCTGGCTGGCCTACAGCGCCGTGGCCCTGCGCCTGAGTGAGAATCAGCCGGCCCAGGGTACGCTGCTGCTGGCCTTCGACCTGCAGCGACTGCTCGCAGCTGTGCCGGCGCTACCACCCGAGTATGGCCAGGTGCAGCTGGTGCAGCAGTTCGCCAACACACCGGCGCAGGTGCTGCTACAGCGCGGCCAGGCAGGCGACGCAGCCGCTGCGCAGACCTTCGCCACCGGCAATCCGTACTGGAAGATCAGCTTCACCCCCGGCCCCGGCCTGGCTCAAGGCAGCATTTCCCCAGCGATGCTCGGCCTCGCGTTCCTGCTTGCACTGGGCGGCGCCCTGATCGGCATGGTCCTGGTGCAGGGCGCGCTGCAGCGGCGCGTCAATCTCGACGCCCAGCAACTCGGGCAAATGCTCAAAGAACTCTCCGCCGGTAAGAACGTCAAAGCCTTCAGCCTCAGCATGCCGGTGCTCGATGCGCTGGCCCAAAGCCTGGCACGATTGCCGCGCCGCAGTAGCGCTGAAGGCAGCAGCACCCCCGTTAAAGGAACAGCCGCGGCACCCGCCGCTCAGCCGGCAGCCAAGCCAGCCGAGCTGGTCGACCCGCTGTTTCAGGACACCGATATCCTCGATATCGACATTCTCGATGAAGACCAGGATCTCCTGGGACTGGAGCAGAGCCCCGCAATGAGCACTAGCCAAAGCGCCCCTACACTTCCCGCCGACATTTTCCGCGCCTACGACATCCGTGGCGTGGTGGGCGACACCCTGACCGCCGAATATGCCTACTGGATTGGCCGCGCCATCGGCTCGCAGAGCCTGGCCCAGGGCGAGCCCAAGGTCATCGTCGGCCGCGACGGCCGCCTCTCCGGCCCGGAACTGCTGCAGCAACTGGTACAAGGCCTGCTCGACTGCGGCTGCGAAGTGACCGATATCGGCATGGTGCCGACCCCGGTGGTGTACTTTGCCGCCAACGTGCTGGAAGGCCGCTCGGCCGTGATGCTCACCGGCAGCCACAATCCGCCGGACTACAACGGCTTCAAGATCATCATCGCCGGCGATACCCTGGCCAACGAACAGATCCTCGCGCTGAAGACACGCCTGGACAACAACGACCTGGCCACAGGCGTCGGCAGCGTGCAGCAGGTCGACGTGCTGCAGCGCTACTTCAAGACCATTCGTGACGACATCGCCCTGGCCAAGCCACTGCGCGTGGTGGTCGACTGCGGCAATGGCGCCGCTGGCGTGATCGCCCCACAACTGATCGAAGCCCTGGGCTGCAGCGTGATTCCGCTGTTCTGCGAAGTGGACGGCACCTTCCCCAATCACCACCCGGATCCGGGCAAACCGGAGAACCTGGTCGACCTGATCGCCCGCGTCAAAGCGGAAAACGCCGACCTGGGCCTGGCCTTCGACGGCGACGGTGACCGCGTCGGCGTGGTGACCAACACCGGTAACATCGTCTACCCCGACCGCCTGCTGATGCTGTTCGCCAAGGACGTGGTCTCGCGTAACCCCGGCGCCGACATCATCTTCGACGTCAAATGCACCCGTCGCCTGACCCCGCTGATCAGCGGCTACGGCGGGCGCCCGGTGATGTGGAAGACCGGCCATTCGCTGATCAAGAAGAAAATGAAGGAAACCGGTGCCCTGCTGGCCGGCGAGATGAGCGGTCACATCTTCTTCAAGGAGCGCTGGTACGGTTTCGACGACGGCATCTACAGCGCTGCCCGTCTGCTGGAAATCCTCAGCCTGGAAAAACGCAACGCCGAGCAGGTGTTCAGCGCCTTCCCCAGCGACATTTCCACGCCGGAAATCAACATCAAGGTCACCGAGCAGACCAAGTTCGGCATGATCGAACGCCTGCAGCGTGAAGGCCAGTGGGGCGAGGCGAACATCACCAGCATCGACGGTGTACGCGTCGATTATCCCAAGGGCTGGGGCCTGATCCGCGCGTCCAACACCACACCAGTGCTGGTGCTGCGCTTCGAGGCCGACACCCAGGAAGAGCTGGAGCGTATCCAAGATGTGTTCCGCGCCCAACTGCTCAAGGTCGCCCCCGACCTGCAACTGCCCTTTTGACCGATTTGTTCCAGGAGCCCCTGCATGACCCTCGAGCGTGACGCCGCTGCCCAGGTTGCCAAGGTACTGTCCGAAGCCCTGCCCTACATTCGCCGCTTCGTCGGCAAGACCCTGGTGATCAAGTACGGCGGCAACGCCATGGAAAGCGAGGAGCTCAAGCAGGGCTTCGCCCGCGACATCGTGCTGATGAAGGCGGTCGGCATCAACCCGGTGGTGGTGCACGGCGGCGGCCCGCAGATCGGTGATCTACTCAAGCGCCTGTCCATCGAGAGCCACTTCATCGACGGCATGCGGGTCACTGACACCGCCACCATGGACGTGGTGGAAATGGTGCTCGGCGGCCAGGTCAACAAGAGCATCGTCAACCTGATCAACCAGCATGGCGGCAGCGCTATCGGCCTGACCGGTAAGGATGCCGGCCTGATCCGCGCCAAGAAGCTCACGGTCAGCCGCCAGACGCCAGAGATGACCCAGCCGGAAATCATCGACATCGGCCATGTCGGCGAGGTCACCGGGGTCAACACTGACCTGCTGAACATGCTGGTCAAGGGCGACTTCATCCCGGTCATCGCGCCCATCGGCGTAGGCCCGGGCGGTGAGTCCTACAACATCAACGCCGACCTGGTCGCTGGCAAGGTGGCTGAGGCGCTGAAGGCCGAGAAACTGATGCTGCTGACCAACATCGCCGGCCTGATGAACAAGCAGGGTGAGGTGCTCACCGGCCTCACCACCGAGCAGGTCAACGATCTTATTGCCGACGGCACCATCTACGGCGGCATGCTGCCGAAGATCAAATGCGCCCTGGAAGCGGTGCAGGGTGGCGTGACCAGTTCGCACATCATCGATGGCCGTGTACCCAATGCAGTGCTGCTGGAGATCTTCACCGATATCGGCAACGGCACCATGATCAGCAACCGCAAGCGTCCTTAGACAGCGGCCGCTACGCGGCCTTCTGATGACCCTCTCCCCCTGGGGCGAAGAGGCGCGCTTTTGGAAGCACTGCTTCCTGCGCCGATGAGCGCCTGATCGCTGGCGATCAGGCCGGGGCGCGGAGCGGGGTGCCCGCAGGGCGGGAGAGGGTATTGCAAGCGCACCGTCAAACCGGTGCGCACGGCGCACCCTACGAGATGACGCCGACCATCGCGCAGCCTTATCGCAAGCCATCCGCACACCGACTCAAACTTGCCGCAACCCTCCTCAACATGCACGCTCACCAGGCACCCCTGATAAGGAACGCCCATGAGCAGCCTGCCCGAACTCAGCCAGTTCAGTTTCTTCCACGCCTTGCGCGTGCGCTGGGCCGAAGTCGATCCGCAAAGCATCGTCTTCAACGGCCACTACCTGACCTACGCCGACGTTGCCATCACCGAATACTTTCGCGCGCTGGGCGTCGCCTATCCGGGTGACCTGGCACAGGACGGCGGCGATTTCTTCGCCATCCGCACCTTGCTCGAATACCGCGCCCCGGCGCGCTTCGACGATCAACTGCAGATTGGCGTGCGCAGCGCGCGCCTGGGCCGATCCAGCCTGACCTTTGCGCTCGGCATCTGGCGCGACGGCGAGCTACTGACCAGCGGCGAAATCGTCTATGTTCACGCCGACGGTGCAACACGCAGCAGCGCCCCACTGCCGCAGTGGCTCAGGGAAAAGATCGAGAGTTTCGAGAAGACTCAGCCGCAAGGCTGAATGACTGAGCCCTAAGGCTTTTTCTGCGGCTCGCCGAACAGCTCGGCCAGCCGTGCGCGATCAGCGGCAAAACCGGCCTCGGCCTGAGTACGGGCTTCCTTGTAACGCGCGATATCACGCTGCAGGCGCTGCTGCTCTTCCTTGAGGTTGTTGATCTGCGCCAGCAAATGTTCCGGCACCTGGCGCCCGGCACGCTCATGGTCGGCGGCCTGGCTCTGCAGGTTGGCCTGCTGAGTACGCACCGACTGCAGATTGCCACGCGCGACGCTGGTGACGCTGTCGAGCTCGGCCAGCTTGCGCTCACGGGCACGGTCGACATCGTCGAGATTGGTGTACAGACGCAGCAACTGGGCATCGCTGCTGGCACGCGCCTTGTCCGCCTGCATACGGGCGAACTCTTCGGGCGTAGGGGCTGGCGGGATCACCCGCAGCACGCGCCCCTGATCATTGAGCACCTCGTACCCCTTGCCGATGAACTCGGGCGGCACACCCTGGCGGCTGAGCACTGTCACGCCCTTGTCGTCGACATAACGATAGAGCTCGGCAGCCACTCCCGACAACGGCAGCAGCAGGCTACAAAGCAGCGTACAGCGGGTCAGGAGCGGTGCAGGCATAGGACGACCTTGTGCTAGGGCTAGATTCCGTACTCGGCGCGATAGGCCTCGACAGCCGGCAGATATTGCTTCAGTTCAGCATCCCCTGCCAGATATTCCAGTACCTGTTCGAGTGACACGATGCTCACTACGGGCATGCCGAAGTCGCGCTCGACTTCCTGAATGGCGGAAAGCTCGCCCTGGCCACGCTCCTGACGGTTCAGCGCGATCAGGGTGCCGGCAGCCTGAGCGCCCTGCCCCTGGATGATCTGCATGACCTCACGGATTGCGGTGCCGGCAGTGATCACGTCATCGACGATCAGCACACGGCCCTTGAGCGGCGCGCCAACCAGGGTGCCGCCCTCGCCATGGTCCTTGGCTTCCTTGCGGTTGAAGCACCAGGGCAGATCGCGCTGATGATGCTCGGCCAGCGCCACGGCGGTGGTCGCAGCCAGCGGAATGCCCTTGTAGGCCGGGCCGAACAGCACGTCGAAGTCGATCCCGCTATCGACGATCGCAGCCGCGTAAAAACGCCCCAGCTGAGCCAGCGCCAGACCGCTGTCGAACAGGCCGGCATTGAAGAAATAAGGGCTGGTACGCCCGGACTTGAGGGTGAACTGACCGAAACGCAGAACACCGCGTTCGATGGCAAAGCGAATGAAATCGCGCTGGTACGCTTGCATGAAAAGTCCCGGACGGCACGGATTTAGCTAAATGAGGTGAGCTCGGGTATCATACACGCACGTGTTTTTGGGGGCCATTTATGCGGATCATCAGTGTGAACGTGAATGGTATTCAGGCTGCGGCCGAGCGAGGTCTGCTCAGCTGGCTGCAAGCCCAGAATGCCGACGTGATCTGCCTGCAAGACACCCGTGCCTCCGCCTTTGAAATGGACGACCAAGCCTTCCAACTGGATGGTTATTTCCTCTATGCATGCGACGGTGAAGTGCCCAGCCAAGGTGGCGTGGCGCTCTACTCGCGATTGCAACCCAAGGCGGTGATCAGCGGCCTCGGCTTCGAGATGGCCGATCGCTACGGGCGCTACCTGCAGGCCGATTTCGACAAGGTAAGTATCGCCACTCTGCTGCTGCCAAGCGGGCGGGACGGTGACGAGAGCTTGAATCAGAAATTCAAGTTCATGGACGACTTCACCCATTATCTGGACAAGCAACGCCGCAAGCGTCGCGAGTACATCTACTGCGGCTCGCTGCATGTAGCGCACCAGAAGCTGGACGTGAAGAACTGGCGTGACTGCCAGCAATCACCAGGTTTCCTGGCGCCCGAGCGCGCCTGGATGGACGAGGTGGTTGGCAATATGGGTTATGTCGATGCCCTGCGCGAAGTCAGCCGCGAAGGTGACCAGTTCAGCTGGTGGCCGGATAACGAGCAAGCGGAAATGCTCAACCTGGGCTACCGCTTCGACTACCAGCTGCTCACTCCGGGCATGCGCCGTAGTGTGCGCAGCGCACGCCTGCCACGTCAGCCGCGCTTCTCCCAGCATGCGCCGCTGATCGTCGATTACGACTGGATTCTCAGCATCTGATCGACAGGTAACAGGTATGAAAAAGCCGGCTGATCGCCGGCTTTCTGTTGCGCGCAGGTTTACTTCACCAAACGCCAACTGAAGGGGTAGCGATAGGGTTGCCCTTCGTTGGCCTTGATACCCGCGATGATGGTCAACACCAGCGCCGCCAGGCCCAACAGCATCAGCAGCGGGAAGCCGATCACCACCACCATCAGAATGAAACAGACCACTGCGGCCAATGCCACGCTGATCTGGAAGTTCAGCGCTTCCTTGCCCTGCGCATCGACGAAGGGGTCGAGGTCTTTCTTGATCTGCCAGATGATCAGCGGGCCAAGCAGATTGCCGAAGGGGAACACCAGGCCGAGAAACGCGGCGAAGTGGCAGAACATGGCCCACTGACGCGCTTCCTGACTGGGCGTCGGAACCGGGTTTTGCATATCGTCGTTCATACGGGTGCTCCTTGCTCGGCTAAAGATTTCAGTCGACCAGAGCGGCCTTCTGCAGTTCAAAGATCTCGTTCATGCCCTTCTGTGCCAGTGCCAGCATGGCGTTGAATTCGTCAGGCTGGAACGGCGCGCCTTCGGCAGTACCCTGCACTTCGATGAAGCCGCCGGCATTGGTCATTACCACGTTGAGGTCGGTCTCGGCGGCGGAGTCTTCCAGGTAGTCCAGATCCAGCACCGGCTCGCCCTGGTAGATGCCGACCGACACCGCTGCGATCATCTGCTTGAGTGGCTCGCCCTTGAGCGAACCACGCTTTTTCAGCACTTTCAGGGCATCGATCAGCGCCACCATGGCGCCAGTGATGGAGGCGGTGCGGGTGCCACCGTCAGCCTGGATCACGTCGCAATCGACGTACAGGGTGTTCTCGCCCAGCTTGGTCATGTCCAATGCTGCGCGCAGCGAACGGCCGATGAGGCGCTGGATTTCCAAAGTACGCCCGCCCTGCTTGCCGCGGCTGGCCTCACGCTGGTTACGCTCGCCGGTGGCGCGCGGCAGCATGCCGTATTCGGCAGTCAGCCAGCCCTGGCCCTGACCCTTGAGGAAACGCGGCACGCCCGACTCGACGCTGACGGTGCAGATCACCTTGGTATCGCCGAACTCCACCAGCACCGAGCCCTCGGCGTGCTTGGTGTAGTTGCGGGTGATGCGAATCGAGCGCAACTGATCGGCGGCGCGGCCACTGGGACGTTTCATCGAGCGATACCTACTTCATTAAGTGAAAACAGCACGCATTATAGGGGGCGGTCGAGCAAGGCGACACGCCGAATTGGCGCCAGCAGATGGCAGGCCCGATCGCCTGCACATGAAATGGGTAGGCGCCGTGAGCTACAATCCTGCGTTTTTCGAGCCGACTTCCACGAGGTATCCCATGGTTCACAGCATGACGGCCTTTGCCCGCAATGAGCAGGCAACCGCTCACGGCACACTGAGCTGGGAGCTGCGCTCGGTCAACCACCGCTATCTCGAACCGCACCTGCGCCTGCCGGAAGCCTTCCGCGACCTCGAAGGCGCGGTGCGCGAAGCGCTGCGCCAGGGCCTGTCACGCGGCAAGGTGGAATGCACCCTGCGCTTCGCCGAAGAAAGTGCCGGCAAGCCGCTGCAGGTCGACGCCGACCGCGCCCGCCAACTGATTGCCGCTGCCGAACAGGTCGCCGCACTGATCCAGCAGCCGGCCCCGCTCAACCCGCTGGAAGTGCTGGCATGGCCCGGCGTGCTGGTGGCCGACTCGGCCGACCCGCAGGCGCTGAACGCTGCCGCTCTGAAGCTGTTCGACCAGGCACTGGGTGAACTCAAGGCCGGCCGTGCCCGCGAAGGCGCCGAGCTGGCCAAGCTGCTCAATGAGCGCCTCGACAGCATCCTCGACGAAGTCGCCGCCCTGCGCGAACTGGTGCCGCAGATGCTCGTCGGGCAGCGCGCCAAGATCGAAACCCGCTTCGCCGAAATGCAGGCCGAGCTCGATCCGCAACGTCTGGAGCAGGAGCTGGTGCTGCTCGCGCAGAAGAGCGACGTGGCCGAGGAGCTGGATCGCCTCAGCACCCACGTCAGCGAAGTGCGTCGCGTGCTCAAGGCCGGCGGCGCTGCCGGACGGCGCCTGGATTTTTTGATGCAGGAGCTCAACCGCGAGGCCAACACCCTCGGCTCCAAGGCCTTCGATCCGCGCAGCACGCAGGCTGCGGTCAATCTGAAGGTGCTCATCGAACAGATGCGCGAGCAAGTACAGAACATCGAGTGAAAACTGCTGCGCTAGGCTATACCGCGTTGAAATCAGGTTCGAAATGCTCATTTACAGTCGTAAACTCCGCTTTCTCACCTGATTTCGCCTTGTCTAGCCGTCGCTCGCTACGTTTTCACGCCCATCAAGATTTGCTCAGGAAGCTCTAATGGCCACCACCGGCACCCTATACATCGTTTCCGCTCCCTCCGGCGCCGGCAAGACCAGCCTGGTCAAGGCCCTGATCGACAGCGAGGCGCAGATTCGCGTCTCGGTCTCGCATACCACCCGTGCCATGCGCCCAGGCGAGGTGGACGGGGTCAACTACCACTTCATCGACCATGCGCAGTTCAATGCCATGATCGAACGCAGCGAGTTCCTCGAGCACGCCCAGGTGTTCGACAATTTCTACGGCACCTCGCAGAAATGGGTCGAGCAGACCCTGGCCGAAGGCTTCGACCTGATCCTGGAGATCGACTGGCAGGGGGCACAGCAAGTGCGCAAGCTGATGCCGCAGGCCAAATCCATCTTCATCCTGCCGCCGACCCAGGAAGCTTTGCGTCACCGCCTGACCAACCGCGGCCAGGACAGCGGCGAGATCATCGAACGACGCATGCGCGAGGCCGTCAGCGAGATGAGCCACTACGTCGAATACGACTACCTGGTGATCAACGACGACTTCAACCATGCCTTGAGCGACCTGAAAGCCATCTTCCGCAGCAACCAGTTGTCGCAAACACAGCAACAGCAGCGCCATGCCGGGCTGCTCAGCGAACTGCTGGCGTAAAACAGCGCTTCCATTGTCGCTGGTGATTTTTTAGACTATCCAGTCCGCTCGCCCGCTCGGGCCAAGCTTATCCGCACAAGTTACGAGGAACACCATGGCTCGCGTTACCGTCGAAGATTGCCTGGACAACGTTGATAACCGCTTCGAACTGGTCATGCTCGCGACCAAGCGTTCGCGCCAGCTGGCCACCGGCGGCAAAGAGCCGAAAGTGGCGTGGGAAAACGACAAGCCCACCGTGGTGGCCCTGCGCGAAATCGCTGCCGGCCTGGTGGACTACGACGTGATCGCCCAGGACGATATCGTCGAAGAAGAACCGCTGTTCGCCGCCTTCGAGGAAGAGGCCAACGAGCCTCTGTAAGTCGATGATGCCGGGTCGAAGTTGCGCGGCGGGTAGCCAAACCGGTCATGAGGGGAATACCCCATGGCTGGTATAGACGCTCTCGCCGACCGACTTTCGACCTACCTCGGCCATGACCAGGTCAACCTGGTTCGCCGAGCCTACTTCTACGCCGAACAGGCGCACGATGGCCAACGCCGCCGCAGTGGCGAAGCCTACGTGACCCATCCGCTGGCCGTGGCCAGCATCCTCGCCGACATGCACATGGATCATCAGAGCCTGATGGCCGCCATGCTGCACGACGTCATCGAAGACACCGGCATCGCCAAGGAAGCACTCAACGCGCAGTTCGGCGAAACCGTGGCCGAACTGGTCGACGGGGTCAGCAAACTGACCCAGATGAACTTCGAGACCAAGGCCGAGGCGCAGGCCGAGAACTTCCAGAAGATGGCCATGGCCATGGCCCGCGACATCCGCGTGATTCTGGTCAAGCTCGCCGACCGCCTGCACAACATGCGCACCCTCGATGCCATGCCGCACGAGAAGAGCCGGCGCATCGCCAAGGAAACCCTGGAAATCTACGCCCCCATCGCCAACCGGCTGGGCATGCACAACATGCGTGTGGAGTTCGAAGACCTGGGCTTCAAGGCCATGCACCCGATGCGCTCCGAGCGCATTCGCGCCGCTGTGCGCCGCGCTCGGGGCAACCGCAAGGAAATCGTCGCCAAGATCGAGGAATCGATCCAGATGTGCCTGCAGCGCGAAGGCATGGAAGGCGAGGTGATCGGCCGAGAGAAGCACCTGTACAGCATCTACCAGAAGATGCGCGGCAAGCGTAAGGCGTTCAACGAGATCATGGACGTCTACGCCTTCCGCATCATCGTCGACAAGGTCGACACCTGCTACCGCGTGCTCGGTGCCGTGCATAACCTGTACAAGCCGCTGCCCGGCCGCTTCAAGGATTACATCGCGATTCCCAAGGCCAACGGCTACCAGTCGCTGCACACCACGCTGTTCGGCATGCACGGCGTGCCCATCGAGATCCAGATCCGCACCCGCGAAATGGAAGAGATGGCCAACAACGGCATCGCCGCCCACTGGCTGTACAAGTCCAATGAGGACGATGCGCCCAAGGGCAACCACGCCCGCGCGCGTCAGTGGGTCAAGGGCGTACTGGAGCTGCAGCAGCGCGCCGGCAACTCGCTGGAATTCATCGAAAGCGTGAAGATCGACCTGTTCCCCGACGAGGTCTACGTGTTCACGCCCAAGGGTCGCATCATGGAGCTGCCAAAAGGCTCCACCGCAGTCGACTTCGCCTACGCGGTACACACCGACGTCGGCAACACCTGCATCGCCTGCCGCATCAATCGGCGCCTGGCGCCGCTGTCGCAGGCACTGGAAAGTGGCTCGACGGTAGAAATCGTCACCGCGCCGGGCGCCCGGCCGAATCCGGCCTGGCTCAACTTCGTGGTCACCGGCAAGGCACGCACGCATATCCGCCATGCCCTCAAGCAACAGCGCCGCTCGGAATCGATCAGCCTCGGCGAACGCCTGCTGAACAAGGTGCTGGCCAGCTTCGACACGCACCTGGAAAAGATCGCGCCCGAGCGCGTACAGGCAGTGCTCGGCGAATACCGCCAGGAGGTCATCGAGGACCTGCTCGAAGACATCGGCCTGGGCAACCGCATGGCCTACGTCGTGGCCCGCCGCCTGCTGGCCGAGAGTGGCGACGAAACCCTGCCGAGCAGCGAAGGGCCCCTGGCGATCCGTGGCACCGAAGGCCTGGTGATGAGCTACGCCAAGTGCTGCACGCCGATCCCGGGCGACCCCATCGTCGGCTACCTGTCCGCCGGCAAGGGCATGGTGGTGCACATGGAAAGCTGCCGGAACATCGTCGACATCCGCCACAACCCGGAAAAATGCATCCAGCTCAACTGGGCCAAGGATGTCACCGGCGAATTCAACGTCGAACTGCGCGTCGAGCTGGAACACCAGCGCGGCCTGATCGCCCTGCTGGCCGGCAGCGTCAATGCCGCCGATGGCAACATCGAGAAGATCAGCATGGACGAACGCGACGGCCGTATCAGCGTGGTGCAACTGGTGGTCAGCGTGCATGACCGCGTGCACCTGGCCCGCGTGATCAAGAAACTTCGCGCGCTCAAGGGCGTGATGCGTATCACCCGAGTACGCGCCTGACACAATTCCCCTATTTCCAGCCTGTAGGCTGGGTGCTCGACCCAGCCAGTTCTCACAAGGAGCGATTCATGAGCAAGACCGTCATCACCAGCGACAAGGCCCCCGCCGCCATCGGCACCTACTCCCAGGCGATCAAGGCCGGCAACACCGTGTACATGTCCGGCCAGATCCCGCTGGATCCGGTGAGCATGGAGCTGGTCGAAGGCTTCGAAGCACAGACCGTGCAGGTCTTCGAGAACCTCAAGGCGGTTGCTGAAGCCGCCGGCGGCTCGTTCAAGGACATCGTCAAGCTGAACATCTTCCTCACCGACCTGTCGCACTTCGCCAAGGTCAACGAGATCATGGGCCGCTATTTCGAACAGCCCTACCCGGCTCGCGCCGCTATCGGCGTTGCTGCTCTGCCGCGCGGCGCGCAGGTGGAGATGGACGCTATTCTGGTCATCGAGTAAGTCGTTCGAGCGGGGCAGCAGGCCCCGCTCGCCCTTCCCCGGCATGGAGATCGCCATGCGTCTGCTTCCTCTGCTGCTATGCGGCGCCCTGCTCGGCGGCTGCGCCAGCACACCGAACAACGACCCGAGCGGTACCTGGATCAACCAGGCTGCCATCGATGCCGCCCGCGAAAGCGGTCGCCTGCGTGAGGCTCTGCTTGCCTATGGGCCCAACCTCGAATGGCAGATCAACCCCGAACAGCAGCAGGCCAGTTACAGCAACGGCTTCGAGCTGGCCGAGGGCAAGCTGCAGGGTGCCGGAGAGGGGCGTTGGCAGGTAACCTTCTACGGTGATTACAACGAGCAGCTCGCCATTCAGAACGGCGAACTGGTGCAGATCGCCAGCGAATACTGGCCCGAGCAGCACTTCGCCCGCGTCAATAGCTCCAGCGAACCCAAGCCACTGGGCAGCAGCTTCGAGCAGGCGCTATATCGCGACTACCTGGGCGGCGACTGGCTGATCGAGGAAGGTCTGGGCCAGGGCGGCCTGGTGCGCTTCAACAGCGACGGGCAGGTACAAGGCCTGCCCGGCGCCGAACGCTTTGCCCTGTGCCTGGCAGGCGACTGCGCGGCCATGAGCGGCGAACATGACAGTCTTTGGCTGCAAGCCGGTGATCAGGGTAGCCCCTGGTTGTTCGTGCATGAAGGCAATCAGCTGCGCATCTTCGAAGCGCAGAACCGCGCCCAGTTCGACGAGATGCCCGAGTACCAGCCCGGCCCGCAGCGCTGGCTGCTCAAGCGCCGCTGATCAGCCGGCGCCGCCTCCGGGCAGGAGCGGCGCCATGCTATAGAGCCCCCAGCAACAGCCAGCCTCCCAGCGCCAGCAACAGGCCACCGCAACCGCGATCCAGCCAGCGCACGCGCCGCTGCAACCAGCTGCGCCAACGCGCCTGATCGAGCAGGCGCACCAGCGCCAGATCCCAGAACAGCACCACCAGGGTCATCCACAGCATCGCCAGGCCCAGCCCCCATGCCGGCATTGCCGACTCGCGCAAGACCCCGAATAGTCCGGCGTAGAACAGCGGCAATTTGGGGTTGAGGCTGCTGGCCAGCAGGCCCTGACGCATGCCCTTCCACACCCCGCCGAGCCTCAACTGATCACCCTGCGGCAGGACCAGATCTCGCCGCAAGGCCAGCGCCTGCAGGCCGATCCAGGCGAAATACAGCCCGCCGACGACCTGCAAGCAGCGCCACAGCCAACTGCCCTCGGCGGGTAACAACGCCATAACGAACAGCACCAGCAGCATGCTCAGCAGGTTGGCCAGCGCGATGCCGCAGGCGCAACCGTCGGCCTGGTGCCGGCCCTTGGCCAGCGCGGTGCGAATCAATAGAAAGAAGTCCGGCCCAGGCGACAGCAAGGCCGCGAAATGAGTACCGGCCACCAGTAGAAACAACGCGAACATGGCACCTCCGTTTGGCGGAGGCAGTGTCGGCAACCAGCGGTGTCGATGTATTGGAAAAAACTCAGGCTCGACAGCGACGCAATCGCTGCCGAACAACTTGGCGCGCCCCGATGCAAGTTCGCGCAAAGCCTTGCCGAATCAGGCCTGCGCCACGGCGCGAAAACGCCCCGGAGTGACCCCGGTGAAACGGCGAAACACCCCGTTGAAATGCGCCTGGTCATAAAAGCCCAGGTCCAGTGCGACATCGGCCAGGGCCTGACCTTGCAACAACCTGCGCTTGGCTTCACGCACTCGGCGCTGCAGTAGATAGGTGTGTGGCGGCACGCCATAGGCACGGCGAAATGCCTCGATCAGGTGGCGCGGGTGACGCTGCACCAAGGCAGCCAATTGCTCGAGGCTGACAGCCTCGGCGTAGTGCACTTCCAGGTAATCGCGCAGGTACGCCGTCACCCCGCTGTCGCGACATGCCGGGCGCGCCTCGCGCAAGCCGCCGTGCCGCACGAAGACCAGCTCCAGCAACGCCAGCAGTTCGCTCTCCAACGCCAGCGCATCACCGCGCTCGAACTCGCCAGCCAGTTGCGCAAGGCTTGCCGCGACGCGGCCGTCGTCATCCGGATTGAGCGTGCTGAAACCGTTGGGCAGCCGCTTGCGCCCGAGCAGCGCCGGCAGCCGCGACTCCTCGACATAGAGCATGCGATAGACCACGCGCGCAGACTCGGCATGCCCGGTATGTGGCTCCTCGGGGTTCATCAGCGACAGGGTGCCGGCAGGCAGCGCATAGCGCTGACCACGACACTGGTAGCCACCGACACCCTGCACGATGGCACCGATGGCGAAGGCATCATGACTATGTCGGCCAAAGGCCTGCCCGGAGAAGTCGGCGTGAAACAGCTCGACGCCCGGCAGCCAGGGCTTGGCCAGCAAGCTGTTGGCGTCCATTTCAGCGCTCGGCGAGGATCGCCGCATAGCCCTCGCGGTAGCTCGGATACTGCGGCGCCCAACCCAGCGCACGAGCGCGGGCATTGCGGCAACGCTTGCTACCGGCTCGGCGCACACGCTGCTCGTCGCTCCAGTGGCTGACGCCCAGTTGCTCACGCAGCCAACCCACTACTTCGTGCAGCGGCGCCGGCTCGTCGTCGACACCCAGGTAGCAATCGGCCAAGGGCACACCGGCGGCATCCGCCTGCAACAGCGTGGCGAACAGGCCGGCAGCATCCTCGACATGAATGCGATTGCCATACAGCGGCGGCGTCTCGCTGACCCGATAGCCGCCGCGCACCTGGCTCAGCAACCATTCGCGACCAGGGCCGTAAAGGCCTGTTAGACGCACGATAGTGGCCGGCAGCCCGCTGTCGAGCGCTACACGTTCGGCCTCGCGCATGATCACCGCAGAAAAACTCTGCGCCTCGGCCACAGAGTCCTCGTCAATCCACTCGCCCTCCTGCTGCCCGTATACCCCGCTGCTTGAGGCGAACAGGATGCGCCGCGGGCGCTGGCCATGCTGCGCCAACCAGCTCAGCACACGGCGCAGCCCCTCAACATAGGCGGCGCGATAGCCGGCCTCGTCATGCTCGGTGGCGGCGGCGCAGTACACCAGGTAATCCAGTTGCCCTTGCGGCCAATCCGCCGGACAGGCATCGGCGTGCAGATCGCCGGCCAGCGGCTCGATGGCGGTAGGTAGCACGGCCACGTTGCGACGCATACCGAGCACGCGCCAGCCTTGTGCGGCCATACGCAGGCCAAGGCGGGTACCGACGTCTCCACACCCGGCAATCAGCAGGCTGTTGCATCCCGACATGCTTTTCTCCATGACATTTATGCAAAGGCGCAGTTTAGCCCGGTTGGTTCATTCGTATGCAAAGGCTATGCTTGTCGGCAATTTAATGGATAAACACTATGACCCTCACCGAACTGCGGTACATCGTCACCCTCGCCCAGGAACAACACTTCGGCCGCGCCGCCGAGCGTTGCCACGTCAGCCAGCCGACCCTGTCGGTGGGCGTGAAGAAGCTGGAGGACGAGCTGGGCGTGCTGATCTTCGAGCGCAGCAAGAGCGCCGTGCGCCTGACCCCGGTCGGTGAGGGCATCGTCACCCAGGCACAGAAGGTGCTGGAGCAGGCCCAGGGCATTCGCGAGCTGGCCCAGGCCGGCAAGAACCAGCTGACCGCCCCGCTGAAGATCGGCGCCATCTACACCGTCGGCCCCTATCTGTTCCCGCACCTGATTCCGCAGCTGCACCGGGTCGCCCCGGACATGCCGCTGTACATCGAGGAAAACTTCACCCATATCCTGCGTGACAAGCTGCGCACCGGTGAGCTCGACGCCATCATCATCGCCCTGCCGTTCCAGGAGGCCGACGTACTGACCAAGCCGCTGTACGACGAGCCCTTCTACGCCCTGCTGCCGGCCGGCCATCCCTGGGCGGAGCTGGAGACCATCGACACCAAGCTGCTCAACGACAAGAGCCTGCTGCTGCTCGGTGAAGGGCACTGCTTCCGCGACCAGGTGCTGGAAGCCTGTCCGACCCTGCGCAAAGGCGGCGACGACCACGGCAAGCACACCACGGTGGAATCCAGCTCGCTGGAAACCATCCGCCATATGGTCGCCTCCGGCCTCGGCGTGTCGATCCTGCCGTTCTCGGCGGTGGACAGCCACCACTATGCGCCGGGCGTGATCGAAGTACGTCCGCTCAGCGCGCCGGTGCCGTTCCGTACCGTGGCGATCGCCTGGCGTGCCAGCTTCCCGCGGCCCAACGCCATCGAAGTGCTGGCCGACTCGATCCGCCTCTGCTCGGTCGCCCGCAGCCCGCAGACCAAGGCAGTCTGAGGCCAGAGGTGAGCGAGCTGGCAGCGGTTTCCGTCACTGCGCTCAAAGGCGTAGGCGCCGCCCTGGCCGAGAAACTGGCCAAGGTCGGCCTGGAAAACCTGCAGGACGTGCTGTTCCACCTGCCGCTGCGCTATCAGGATCGCACCCGCATCACCCCCATTGGCGCGCTGCGCCCGGGGCAGGATGCGGTGGTCGAGGGCATCGTCGCCGGTGCCGACGTGGTCATGGGCCGGCGGCGCAGCCTGCTGGTGCGCCTGCAGGATGGCAGCGGCACGCTGAGCCTGCGCTTCTTCCATTTCAGCCAGGCGCAGAAGGAAGGCCTGAAACGCGGCACGGCTCTGCGCTGCTATGGCGAAGTGCGCCCCGGCGCCACCGGCCTGGAGATCTACCACCCGGAATACCGCGCGCAGAGCGGCGGCGAGCCGGCCCCGGTGGAACAGAGTCTGACCCCCATCTACCCGACCACCGAAGGCCTGACCCAGCAACGCCTGCGCCAGCTCAGCCAGCAGGCATTGGCGCGCCTGGGCCCACGCAGCCTGCCGGACTGGCTGCCCGATGAGCTGGCCCGCGACTATCGCCTGGCGCCGCTGGATGAGGCCATCCGCTACCTGCACCGACCGCCGCCGGACGCCGATCTCGAAGAGCTCGCCGAAGGCCGCCACTGGGCCCAGCATCGCCTGGCCTTCGAAGAGCTGCTGACCCACCAGCTGTCGCTGCAGCGCCTGCGCGAACAGGTGCGTGCGCAACAGGCGCCAGCCCTGCCGCCGGCGCAGAAACTGCCGCAGCAGTACCTGGCCAACCTCGGCTTCGCCCCCACCGGCGCGCAGCAGCGCGTGGGGGCCGAGATCGCCTACGACCTGGCGCAGAGCGAGCCCATGCTGCGCCTGGTGCAGGGCGACGTCGGCGCCGGCAAGACGGTGGTCGCCGCGCTGGCCGCGCTGCAGGCGCTGGAAGCCGGCTATCAGGTGGCACTGATGGCGCCCACCGAGATCCTCGCCGAGCAGCACTTTCTCAACTTCAGCAAATGGCTGGCACCGCTGGGCCTGGACGTCGCCTGGCTGGCCGGCAAGCTCAAGGGCAAGGCACGCGCCAGCGCACTGGAACAGATCGCCAGCGGTTGCCCGATGGTGGTCGGCACCCACGCCCTGTTCCAGGACGAAGTGAAGTTCAAGCGCCTGGCCCTGGTGATCATCGACGAGCAGCACCGCTTCGGCGTGCAGCAGCGCCTGGCCCTGCGCCAGAAGGGCATCGACGGCCGCCTCTGCCCGCACCAGCTGATCATGACCGCCACGCCCATCCCGCGCACCCTGGCGATGAGCGCCTACGCCGATCTGGACACCTCGATCCTCGACGAGCTGCCGCCGGGGCGCACCCCGGTCAACACCCTGGTGATCGCCGACAGCCGCCGCGATGAGGTGGTCGAGCGGGTGCGCAATGCCTGCCAGCAGGGGCGCCAGGCCTACTGGGTGTGCACCCTGATCGAGGAATCCGAGGAGCTCACCTGCCAGGCCGCGGAAACCAGCTTCGAGGAGCTCTCCGCCGCGCTCGGCGAGCTGCGCGTCGGGCTGATCCACGGGCGCATGAAACCGGCCGAGAAGGCCGCGGTGATGGACGAGTTCAAGCAGGGCCACCTGCAGCTGCTGGTGGCCACCACGGTGATCGAGGTGGGCGTCGACGTGCCCAACGCCAGCCTGATGATCATCGAGAACCCCGAGCGCCTGGGCCTGGCCCAGCTGCACCAGCTGCGCGGCCGGGTCGGTCGCGGCAGCGCCGCCAGTCATTGCGTGCTGCTCTATCACGCGCCATTGTCGCAACTGGGCCGCGAACGCCTGGCGATCATGCGCGAGACCACCGATGGCTTCGTCATCGCCGAGAAGGATCTGGAGCTGCGCGGTCCCGGGGAAATGCTCGGTACCCGGCAGACCGGTCTGCTGCAATTCAAGGTCGCCGACCTGATGCGCGACGCCGACCTGCTGCCCGCCGTGCGCGATGCCGCGCAGGCACTATTGGAACATTGGCCACAACATGTGGCTCCATTGCTGGAGCGCTGGTTGCGTCACGGCCAGCAATACGGTCAAGTGTGAACCTGTTCACAGGACAACCGTCGCCACGAACCTTTGCACAAATGCCCGCTGGTTATACTCCGGGGCAGATGTGCCAACGCCGGATACCGATATGACTGAAGCCGCTCTCGCCCCCAACGCCTCTGCGCAGCCGCCTGCCGTGATCGCGCAGCTGCTGGAAAAACTCGCCGTCCCCTTCCAGGCGCGCGCCGAGGTGCCCGGCCTGCCGGCGGCGGCTCGAGTGCAGGCCGTGCTGGTGGATGACGCGGTCGGCGCACTGCTGGTGCTCTATCCGCGCAGCCAGTTGCTCGACCTGGCGCGCCTGGCCGAACTGACCGGGCGCCAGCTCACTGCGGTCAAACCGGAGCGCCTGGAGCGCATGCTCGGCAAGCACAACCTGACCGCGCTGCCTGGCCTGCCGCCGCTGACCAGTTCGCCCTGCCTGTACGAGGAGCGCCTGCTGCAGGTGCCCAGCCTGCTGATCGAGTCCGGTCAGCCCGGCGTGCTGCTGGAGATTCCCACCGAGGCCTACAAGAGCCTGCTGAGCAAGGCCAGCGCGGCGCGCTTCGGCGAGCCGGTGCTGGCGATCCGGCCGAACCTCGACCGCCCCGATGACGACCGCGCCGAGATCACCCAGGCGGTCCAGGCCTTCACCGCACGGCGCATCCAGCAGCGACTGGAAGAAACCATCGAGATTCCACCGCTGCCGGAAACCGCGCAGAAGATCATCAAGCTGCGGGTCGACCCCAACGCCACGGTCGACGACATCACCGGCGTGGTGGAAACCGACCCGGCGCTGGCGGCTCAGGTGATCAGCTGGGCGGCATCGCCCTATTACGCCGCGCCCGGCAAGATCCGCTCGGTGGAAGATGCCATCGTCCGCGTGCTGGGCTTCGACCTGGTGATCAACCTGGCCCTTGGCCTCGCGCTGGGCAAGACCCTCAGCCTGCCCAAGGACCAGCCGCAGCACGCCACCCCTTACTGGCAGCAAGCGATCTATACCGCTGCAGTGATTGAGGGCCTGACCCGCGCCATGCCGCGCGCACAGCGCCCGGAAGCCGGCCTGACCTACCTGGCCGGTCTGCTGCACAACTTCGGTTACCTGGTCCTGGCGCACGTGTTTCCACCGCACTTCTCGTTGATCTGCCGTCACCTGGAGGTCAACCCGCACCTGCCTGCCGGGCATATCGAGCAGCACCTGCTGGGCATCACCCGCGAGCAGATCGGTGCCTGGCTGATGCGCCACTGGGATATGCCGGAAGAGCTGTCCAGCGCTCTGCGCTTTCAGCACGATCCGTCCTACGCCGGCGACAGCGCGGCCTTCCCCAATCTGGTGTGCCTGGCCGTCAGCCTGCTGCGCAACCGGGGTATCGGTGCCGGGCCGCAGAACGAGATTCCTGATGCGCTGTTCGACGCCCTGGGGCTGACCCGGGAAAAAGCCGAGGACGCGGTGAGCAAGGTGCTGAGCGCCGAGGTCGCCTTGCGTGAACTGGCAGCGCAGTTCCAGCAGCCGCACTGAGCGGCTGCAGCTCAGGTTCCCACACCCTGCCCCTTAGGCCTTGCCTGCCGTCTGGCGCAGTTGCTCGCGAGCGGTAGGCTGTTCGCGGCCGGCGTTCCGGGCCGCGCTATGGCTTGCCTGCCACCTGGCGCAGTTGTTCACGACGTTCAGAGAATAGCTGCGGCACCACTTCCAGGCTGATGGCAAGCAGCTGGCTGACGCTGGGATGCTCGTAGAGTGCCGCATACTCGGCGAGCTGATCGCTGGGCATCTGCCGGTAGGCATAGAACATGAAGCTTTCCACCGCCAGCTCGCTGGATTGGCGAATGGCGTTCGCTTGCGTCTGCGTCTGCGCCTGCAGTTCGGCTTCGCTGAGGTTCTCGCCCCGCGCCCTTAACGCCAGCAATGCCTGGGTCTTGCCGACTTCGTAACGTAGCAGGCTGGCCAGTTCAGTGGTACGCGCGGCAGCGTCGAGACGCTTGACCAACTCCAGACGCGCACCTCGTGGCGGCTGCTCCTGCAGGCGCTGGCGGTATTCAGCCAAACCTTCGGGTTGCTCACCGACGGCGCGCTCGGCAGCGGTGAAACGCTGCGCCAACGGGCTATCGAGACGCTCACGGGCCTGCTCGCCCTGCGCCGCATCGAAGCGGGCAGCGACGCGCTGGGCCAGGTCCAGACAAAAGGCTTCGCCAGCGAAGAGCTGGGCGAGGCGCTTCTGTTCGGTTTCATCCTGGCCACGCTGCACCAACGGCGCGCTCTGTTCGCACAGCAGATGGATACCGGCGAGCTCGAACAGCGGCAACAAGGCCTTGGCAGACGCTGGCTCGGCTCGTGCAGTGGTGGCGGCCAGCAATAGCAGGGGTAACAGGAAAAGACGCATGGTCGGGCTTTCCACAGGGACGTGCCTGGCAGCCTAACCAAAGCGCGGCGTCGCGGCCAGCCGCGACGCCTATCGGAAGCCAACCAGATAAGGTTGCCAACGTGGTCTTTCGTAGGAGCCCCGCCCCGGGGCGAAGCGTTTTCGAGGGCGCACCGCCTGATTCGCGGCGGAGCGCCGCTCCTACAATTTCGATGCGTCGACGCCTAACTGACAGGCATCAGCCGATCAAGCGGCCTTTTTGGCCTCCCCGGCCTTCTTCTTCGGCATCAGGTACTTGGTCAGACCCTGGAACCACATGACCAGCGCCGGGTTGCCCTGGATCTGGATGTCCTTGTTCTGGATGCCCTGCATGAAGGCCAGCTGCTTGTTCTTCGCGGTCATGGTTTCGAAGCCGTAGGCGGCATCCTTGAAGCCGATGGCGAAGGCCGGATCCGGGGCGGCGCCGCGCTTGCTGGTCACGCGCTGACCGGCCACGGTGAAGTGGCGTGCGACCTTGCCGTCCAGCGTGTGCAACTGGAACACCATATCGCGACCTTCGAGCTGCTGGCGGAACGCCGGGTTTTCACGACTGGCCTTGGCCATCAGGCGGCCCAGCATCCACAGGAGAAAACGGAATTTCATGCACAAGGCCTCGTGATCGAAGATGATGGCCGCGCATTGTAGTGCTTTTCTTGCAGGACTACAGCCTGTCTAAAGCATGGCTGTATCAGCGAATGTCGCAGCATGGCTGCGCAGGGGGAACCCGGAGCCGAACGGCTCCGGGTAACGGGCTCAGTTGACCGCGTCTTTCAGGGACTTGCCCGGTTTGAAGGCGACGGTGTTGCTGGCCTTGATCTTCACCGGCTGACCGGTTTGCGGGTTCTTACCAGTACGGGCGCCACGGTGGCGTTGGACGAAAGTACCGAAGCCAACCAGGGTCACACTGTCCTTGCGGTTCAGTGCACCGGTGATTTCTTCCAGTACGGCGTTGAGTACACGATTGGCCTGATCCTTGGTCAGATCAGCCTTTTCGGCGATGGCGGCGGCGAGTTCCGGTTTACGCATAGATGCCTCTTTGACGGTTTTTTGTTGTTGTGTCCGTGCTGTCCTTCCAGAACAGCGCCCAAGGCGCCGCAACAGCTCTGCGCTGCGGCAGACCCTTGGGAGAATGGCATGCCGCATCGCACTGCGCCAGTGTCGCCCGCCACTTTAACCAGGCAATTTCGTGGCGTATCCGACAGAACCGCAGGCAATCACGCCAGCAGTGCCGGTAGCTCCTTGTTCAGTGCCAGTTTCTCCTGCACGGCGGCGCCGGTCAGCGCATAACCGAGCAGTGCTCCGGAAGCCTCGCGGCAGAGCGCCTTGATGTCGCTGCCGCTGCCTTCGACCGTCCATTCGCCCTGGCTGCCACGCGGTGGCGGCGAGACCACCAGCGGGCATACCGGCGTCTTTACCGTCACCGGCATCGGCCCATAGCTGACCACCGTCGGCTCACCAGCCAGGGTCTTGGCCAGCGCCCGGGCACAGGCCATCAGCGGCATGACGTAGAGCAGGTTGAGGCCGTCGACCTCGGCGCAGTCGCCCAGGGCGTAGATATTGGCGTGCGAGGTGCGCAACTGGCGGTCGACCATCACGCCACGGTTGATGTCGAGACCGGCTGCCGCAGCGAGCGCGGTGCGCGGACGCAGGCCGACTGCGGAGACCACCGCGTCGCACGCAATCAGGCGGCCATCGGACAGCGTCGCCTGCAGCGCCTCACCCTGACGGTCGAGACTGGCCAGCACCGGGCCGAGATGAAAACGTACGCCCAGACCTTCCAGGCCGGCTTGTACGGCAGAGGCCGCTGCCGGATGCAGCAGGCCCGGCATCACCTGCTCACAGGGCGCCAGCAGCTCTACCTCATAGCCGCCAGCACTGAGGTCGTTGGCGAACTCGCAACCAATCAGCCCGGCGCCGAGGATCAATACCCGACGTTTGCCAGCCACGGCGCTGCGAAAGCGCGCGTAGTCTTCCAGGTCATTGATCGGGAACACCGCGTCCTGGGCATCGCCTTCCACCGGCACACGAATCGGCTCGGCGCCCCAGGCCAGCACCAGGTCGCGGTATGGCACGGCTTCCTCACCGATCCACAAGCGCTTGTGACCCGGGTCGATACCGGTGATGCGGGTATGGGTGCGGATCTCCGCGTTGAGCTGCTCGGCCATGGCGCCGGCTTCGGCCATGGCCAGGCCGTCGGCATCCTTGTTTTTGCCAAAGCCGGTGGACAGCATCGGCTTGGAATAGGAGCGGCCGTCGTCAGCGGTGATCAGCAGCAGAGGCGTCTGGGTGTCGAGCTTGCGCCACTCCTTGGCCAGGTTGTAGCCGGCCAGGCCGGTGCCGACGATGACGACTGGTGCACTCATGCGCTCTTTCCTCACAATAAAAACGACGCGACGACCCACCGGCCGCCTCCCGAGATGGCGGGATCACACCCTACTGGATCGGGCAAGCGCTGGCCAGATTGAGGTTCAGTCAGCCATTCGCAGATTGGGGGGAAAGATGCAATGCGGGAATCAGAGTAGACCGCCTGGCAGGCAGGCGGTCTGGGAGGCGCTTAGAACGCCAGGCCTACGCGCAGGCCGACTTGCTCCTGCTTGAGCTTGCTGCGCTCGGCGATCGCGCTGTTGCTGTCGAGCTCATAGCGGGTCTGGGTGTAGTACAGGCTGGTGCTGATCGGCAGGTTGTTGATGCCCTTGTTCCACAGCACGGTCAGCTCGCCGTACGGATTGACCTTGTCCTTGAGGTCCACGGAATCACTGTCGCCATCGACCTTCAGGCGCGCTTCGGAATTGATCGAGTAGCGCGCACCCACTTCCAAGCGCAGGGTGTAGTCCGGCGTCAGGTAGTTGTAGCCGAGGCCGGCCTTGGCGAAGGGCGACTTGCTGGTCAGCTTGACGTTGCTGTCGAACGGGCCGACGTCGTCCTGTTCGATGCGGCCCCAGTCGTAGCCGCCACCGACGATCACGTCGACATAGTTGTTGGTGCTCAGTGCGGCGCGCAGACCGAGGTCGATATCGGCACGCGCGGACTTGTATTCCACATCGTCCTTGTCACGGTATTGGCCTTCGATCCCCGCTTGATAGATGAAGCCCTCCTGCCCGGTCAGCTTGTTACCGAAGTGGTAGAACAGGCCGCCCTGATTGAGGCGCTCCTTGTCGCTTTCATCGTCCACGGTGAGCTTGTACTGGTTGTGCGAAGCGATGACACCGAAGGTCGAGATGGGGTCGGTGACCGAGTCTGCATAGGCCTGCGAGGCGCCCGCCAGGCACAGGGCGAGTGTTGCTTTGGGGGTTATGCTGGACAGCTGCATGACGATTTCCTTGGCAATGAGTGGATAACGCCGCTCACCGGAAGGTGGGACGCAAGTACCTAGACTGCCTCTGCCAGGAGGGATTCGACTAAACCGACGAACGGCAATAACCCTTGTCGCACAAGGGCTTGCGGGGGTTTACCAAGAGCGAAGCTGACCGAACGATCATAAGCGAAACGCTGACCTCGACACAGGCCAGAGGACATGCGGTCTGAGCGGATAGCGAGCACCCGGCCAGACGCCGGAGAGATCAATCCAGTTTGACCACTTTGGCCAGGACCACCTTGGGCCCCTTCATCTTCTTGACGATGATGCGCAGGCCATCGGTTTCCAGCACCTCCTCTTCGTCAGGCATGCGCTTGAGGGTCTCGTAGATCAACCCGGCCAACGTCTCGGCCTCGATATGGTCGAGGTCGACACCGAGCAGGCGCTCGACCTTGGCCAGCGGCGTGTCGCCGCGCACCAGCAGCTTGCCCGGCTGGTAGGCGAGGATGCCGCGCTCGGCCTTGCGGTGTTCGTCCTGAATATCGCCGACCAGTGCTTCGAGCACGTCTTCCATGGTCAGGTAGCCGATCACCTTGCCGTCGGCCTCCTCGACCAGGGCGAAGTGCGCGCCGCCCTGGCGGAACTGCTCGAGCAGCTGCGACAGCGGCATGTGCCGGCTGACGCGCTCGAGCGGGTGCATCAGATCCGCCAGCTTGAGCGCTGACGGCAGCATCTCCAGCAGCGACAGGTGCAGCAGCAGGTCCTTGATATGCAGCACGCCGACGAACTCGCCCTTGCTCTCGTCGAAGATCGGGTAGCGGCTGTACTTGTGGCGGCGGAAGGTGGTGAACACCTGATCGAGGCTGGCGTTGAGTTCCAGGAAGACCAGGTCCTCGCGAGAGTTGGCCCAGTCCACCACCTCCAGCTCGCCCAGCTCGACTGCCGACGCCAGCACCCGCAGATCCTGGTCGTTGTCGCTGGTCGCGCGGCTGGAATGCAGGATCAGCTTGAGCTCGTCGCGGCTGTAGTGATGCTCGTGGTGCGGTCCCGGCTCGCCTTGCCCGGCGATGCGCAGGATGGCGTTGGCACTGGCGTTGAGCACGAAGATCGCCGGGTACATCAGCCAGTAGAAGGCGTACAGCGGCGCTGCCGTCCACAGCGACAGCAGTTCCGGTTTACGAATCGCCCAGGACTTGGGCGCCAGCTCGCCGATGACGATGTGCAGGTAGGAAATGATCGAGAACGCAGTGAAGAAGGCGATACCGTGAATCAGCTTGGGTGACTCCACGCCAACCGCCACCAGCAGCGGCGTCAGCAGCTCGGCGAAGGCCGGCTCACCGACCCAGCCAAGTCCCAGCGAAGCCAGGGTGATGCCCAGCTGACAAGCCGAGAGGTAGGCGTCCATCTGGTTGTGCACGGTGCGCAGAATATGCCCGCGCCAGCCGTGGGCCTCGGCCAGGGCATCGACCTTGGTCGCGCGCAGGCGCACGATGGCGAACTCCGCGGCGACGAAGAAGCCGTTGAGCAGGACCAGAAACAGGGCGAACAGCATGAGGCCGAAATCGGCGAAGTAATCGGGAGCAGGAAGACTCGTGGAGGGGTCCATGAAGGTTCGGATTGGCCAAAGATAGCTAGAGGTTGGAGCTTCGCCGCGTCGAATGCAAGCACTCAGCGCGCACGCTGCACCACCTGCGCCGGGGCGAAATGGCAGGTGAAGGTGCTGCCCTTGCCAGGAACGCTGCTGATCTCCAGATTGCCACGGTGACGCAGCAACACATGCTTGACGATGGCCAGGCCCAGCCCGGTGCCACCGGTATTGCTGGCACGGCTCGAATCGACCCGGTAGAAGCGCTCGGTCAGGCGCGGCAAGTGCTTGGCCTCGATGCCCATACCGGTATCGCTGACCGACAGGTGTGCGCCCTTCTCGTCAGACCACCAGCGAATACGGATGTCGCCTCCGGCCGGGGTGTACTTCACGGCGTTGAACACCAGGTTGGAGAAGGCGCTGCGCAGCTCCGCCTCACTGCCCTTGAGCTTCAGATGCGGATCGGCCTCCAGGCTGATGCGGTGCTGTTGCTCACCAGACAATGCCTGGGCATCGTTCTTGATCGACAGCAGCATCAGGTCGGCCGCCACCGGCTGGTTGTCCGACGGGTAATCGGTGGCTTCCAGCTTGGCCAACAGGAGCAGATCGTTGAGCAGGGTCTGCATGCGCGCGCCCTGTTGCTGCATCTGCTGCAATGCGCGCAGCCAGCGCGGATTGACCGCCTCGACGTTGTCCAGAAGCGTCTCCAGATAGCCGGCAATCACCGTCAACGGCGTACGCAGCTCATGGGAGACGTTGGCGACGAAGTCCTTGCGCATCTGTTCAAGCTGATGCAGACGGGTAACGTCACGCACCAGCAACAGATGCTCGCGATTGCCGTAGCGGGTGATATGGAACTGCAAGCGGCGGCGATCGTTGATCGGTGAAGGAATCTCCAGGGCATCGGCATAGTTGCCACGCTCGAAGTAATCTTTGAAACGCGGGTCGCGCACCAGGTTGGCCAACTGTTGACCACTGTCCTGCGGCGTCTTCAGGCCCAGCAGGGTCTCGGCTGCGCGGTTCCACCATTCCAAGTTGCCCTGGCTGTCGAGCATCACCACAGCGTCCTTGAGGGCGGCAGTGGACTCCTGCACGCGGTCGATCACCGCCTGCAAGCGGCCACGCGCCTTCTGGTTACGGCGTTGCAGGTGGTAGATGCTGTCGAACACCTCGCCCCACAGGCCGTAACCATCCGGCGGCGGCTCGTCGGGTTTGTGTTCGCGCAGCCACTTGTGCAGGCGCAGCAGCTGGCTGAGGGTCCAGCCCAGATGAATGGCCAGACCGCAGGCCAGCACCCAGGCATATTCACCGGTGATGAAACCGAGCAGCAGGCAGGCGCCAACCAGCAGCAACAGGCGGCGCACCACGGCGCCACGCCAGTCTTGATTCACGATGGAGCGCATCCTTGTCAGAAGAACGTGGGCGCAGAAACACCGCGCTAGCGATCAACCTTTGGTGGAGAAACGATACCCAGTCCCGCGCACGGTTTGTACCAGGTTTTCGTAGGCATCACCGAGCGCCTTGCGCAGACGGCGGATATGCACGTCGACGGTACGCTCCTCGACGTAAACGTTGCCGCCCCAGACCTGGTCGAGCAACTGGCCGCGGGTGTAGGCACGCTCCTGATGGGTCATGAAAAACTGCAGCAGACGATATTCGGTCGGGCCCATCTCGGCCGGTTTGCCATCGATGGTCACACGGTGGCTGATGGGATCGAGCAACAGCCCGCCGACCTCGATCGGCGCCTCGCTGTCGCTGGGCCCAGCACGACGCAGCACGGCCTTGAGGCGGGCCACCAGCTCACGCGGCGAGAAGGGCTTGGTGATGTAGTCGTCGGCGCCGACTTCCAGGCCCTGGATCTTGTTGTCCTCTTCACCCTTGGCGGTGAGCATGATGATCGGGATATCGCTGGTCAGTTCGTCGCGCTTGAGCCGGCGCGCCAGTTCGATGCCGCTGGTGCCGGGCAGCATCCAGTCGAGCAGGATCAGATCGGGTTTGCGGTCGACGATCACGGCGTGGGCCTGCTGGGTATTCTCCGCCTCCAGGCACTCGTAACCGGCCATCTCCAGGGCCACCGCAATCATCTCGCGGATCGGTGCTTCGTCATCGACGATCAGGATGTTCTTGCCAACCATGGTCCTGCCTCGGTTCGTTCAACTGTCTGCGCGCATTAGATAACGGAATTATTGCAGGTATGTGACACGGAGTTATCGGCTGCCGCCATGGCCGCGAAAAACACCGAACATTTCCGCCGCGGGCCTCGTCTAAACTGGTTGAGGCTGCCGCCAATCCGGGGCGGCCTGGAGCCTGGCACAGGACCCCATAGGCACTTATGGGAGTTCGTGGCTCCTTCCGTCCTGTATCGCTGTGACCTCCAGTCTTGCTCCCAGCTGCCGCCAGGCTGTCGCTGTTCATTCCGAGGAGAGGCTAAAAAATGAGAAGAATTACCCCCCGATTAGTCCCGCTGCTCGCCAGTGCCCTGCTGAGCTGGCCCCTGCTGGGCCTGGCGGCCGAACCGGCGATGGAGAAGGACGGCATGCTGGTGGATGCCAAGGGCATGGCGCTCTACACCTACGACAAGGACGCCGCGGGCGTATCCAACTGCACGGGCCAGTGCGCGCAGAACTGGCCGCCACTGAAGGCTGAGGCCGGGGCCAAGGCCGAAGGCGAGTGGAGCCTGGTCAAGCGCGACGACGGCACCCTGCAGTGGGCCTATGACGGCAAGCCGCTGTACACCTTCATCAACGACAAGCAGCCCGGTGAGGTCACGGGCGATGGCAAGATGGGCGTCTGGCACGTCGCCAAGCCGGAAGCCTACTAATCCCCCATCATTCCAGGCGCTGCGCTGGTTTCAGCGCAGCGCGTAGTCGGCGACCAGGCCGACGAAGATCGCCAGCCCCGCCCAGTGGTTGTGCAGGAAGGCGTTGAAGCACACCAGCGGCTCGCGACGGCGGGTCACGTGGAACTCCCAGGCGAAGCAGGCGGCGGCCGCCAACAGGCCGAGGTGGAAGTACAGGCCCAGCTCGAAGCGCGCGCCAGCCAGCAGCAGGCAGAGCAGCGCCAGCCCCTGCAGGATGGCGATGATCAGGCGGTCGGCGTCGCCGAACAGGATGGCGGTGGACTTCACCCCGATCTTCAGGTCGTCCTCACGGTCGGCCATGGCGTAGTAGGTGTCGTAGGCCACGGTCCACAGCAGGTTGGCGATGTACAGCAGCCAGGCTTCAGGTGGCAGGCTGCCGGTTTCGGCGGTGAAGGCCATCGGCATACCCCAGGAGAATGCCGCGCCGAGCACCACCTGCGGGTAGAAGGTGTAGCGCTTCATGAAGGGGTAACAGGCGGCCAGGGCCAGGCCGCCGAAAGACAGCCAGATGGTGGTGGCATTAGTGAACAGCACCAGCACGAAACTCATCGCCACCAGCACGGCGAACAGCACCAGCGCCTCGCGTGGCTTGATCTTGCCGCTGGCCAGCGGACGCGCCCTGGTGCGGCTGACGTGACCGTCGAAGTTGCGGTCGGCGTAGTCGTTGATCACGCAGCCGGCGGCGCGCATCAGGATCACACCGGCGACGAAAATGAACAGGTTCTTCGCGCTCGGCACGCCTTCGGCAGCCACCCACAGCGCCCACAAGGTCGGCCACAACAGCAGATAGATACCGATGGGCTTGTCCAGGCGCATCAGCTGTATGAAGTCCCAGGCGCGTGGGTGCAGGCGGGTGGTCGATTGCAACAGGCGGGTGTACATCGAAGCGTCTCCGTGCAGGTTGCGCGGATTATACGAGCAAGCGTGTGAGGGAGGCGCTTTAGCGTCGATGCTCACCGCCACAAGCGGTTCAACGCGTAGGGCGTACTCGGCTTTGGCTTCCTGCGTCGCTCTACCTCCTGCATCCATGCAGTCGTCGCGAAGCAGTGCGCCTTAGGCCCAACAGACAACAGGTATAGCCTGGGTGAGCAATGCTATTGCGAACGCTAGGCCTCGATGCCCGCCGCCTGCCAAAAGGCCGGCAGAAACACCTCGGCCACCAATACGCCAAGCGCCCCCCGGCTGAAGCACGAGCGCCGCGCCCACAGGCGCTCTTCGCGAACCTCTGCCGGCAGCCAGGCCGCCGGATAGCGGCAGGCCTGCAACTCGCCGCGATCGAAGGCCCGGTCACTGAACAGCAGCTCACCCAGCGAACGACTGCCCAGCTCCGCCAGATTTAGCCCGGAACCCTCCAGCACGCTACGCGCGGCAACGCTGCGGGCGAACACCCAGGGCTGCTCATGACCACGCAGGTACACCTCACGCACCCAGCCCTGGCTGCCATCGGCCACACCGAGCAATACGCACTCGTCCGCGCGCAGACGCTGCCAGCCTTCCTGCAGCGGCGTTACCGAAAAGCCGTCAGCGGACAGCGCTGTCAAGCGCCGGGTCAGCGAATCCTCGTTGAACAGCCAGTCGCGCACGCCGGCACAAGGCTGCGGATGCAGCTGGGCATTGGTCAGCCAGCGCGGCGGATGGGCGAGAGCGGCGTGAGGCACGGAGAGAAATCACCACGGATCGAAAGCGCGCGAGTCTAGCACGGCGTGGCAGGCGCTTTGAGAGCGGGACATGGCTGTGGGTGGGCCGGGCGGCGATCCGCTTCAGCCCATCAACGATGATCCGCGTGGGCTAAAGCCCACCCTACAAGGCCTAACTCATTGGAAGCGGACGGCCTACTCAGGCCCGTAGGGTGGGCTTCAGCCCACCAACGACAACCAGCGCAGGCGAAGTCACTCAATACGGCTGCGGCGCGTACAACTGCGCCGAGCCCGGCTCGCCGAGCAGCTGTTCGAGAATCTCGTGATGCATGGCCAGCAACTTGCCGTTGCGCTCGTTGAGGCGCTTGCACTGGCCGGCCAGTTGGCCGAGCTGCTCCCAGGTGTGAGCAAGGTGATTGCGTTGGGCCTGCGGATAACGCGCCAGCAGCTTCTGCATGGCGCTATGACCGCTGCCCAGCGCAAAGGCAGTCAGCACCTTGCTGCGGCGTTCGGCACGGGCCTTGGCCTGGTCGACCAGCGGCAGAATCTGCTCGTTGAGCAAGTCGATCTGCTGACTGTCGCGCTTGAGCAACTGCTGATACAGCTCCTGCATCAACCCACGCAGGACCAGATAGTCGGCGCAGTCCTGCTCCAGGTCCTGCTCGACGACCAGCAGCAGCTGTTGCTCACGCGCGGTGGTCACGCATCGCTACCGCTGTGATAGGTCAGCATGCTGCCGGCCAGCGCGGCCGGATCGCTGCTCAGTTCGCCGCGGGCCAGCGTCGCCTTGAGCTGGGCAACCTTGTCCAGGTCGACTTCGGGGAGGCTGCGCAAGGCCTCCTGCAGCTGCTCCAGACGCGGCTCCTGGCTGACACTCGCACGAGCATTGCCGCTCGACTGCGCACGGGCGCTCTGTACCTGTGCCGGAGCGTCGCTGGCCGGGTTAAGGCTGGGCTTGAGATGCCTGCTGATTTCCATGATTCGAATCCAACTCGCGTGGTGTTATGGCCTAAGAGCGACCGGGCGCGGCAAGAACTTAAACGCGTCGTGCAAAATTAACCGACCTGGGCTCGCCACCAGGCCTGCGCGGCCAGGCCATCCTGGATCTTCTGCTCCTGACGGGCAAGCAGATCCTGCCACTCGCCCATCTTGCCCTCGAGAAACTGGGTGATGACCTTCTCGCTGCGCATCGCCGCCAGCAGTTCGCCCTGAATGCGCGCTAGGTTCTCCTCGGCCAGCGCCAGCTCGCGGCGCTGCAGTTCGACCATCTTGTACAGCGTCGCCTTGTAGCGCTGCTGGTTGTCGCGCTGCAGCGGCGTGGTCATCGGTACGCTGAAACCGCACAAGCGGCTGAGCCCGGTGATGTTGTTGCGATAACGCTGACACAGGTTCTGCTGATAACTCACGCGCCCGAGCATCTGCTGCACACGGTTGCCACGCAGGCTGGCCAGACGGCCGAGCACTTCCAGCTGTTCTTTCATTTGATGATGCTCTGCAAGGTGGCGATGCTGGCGCCGAGCTCGGCGCCACTGCCGACCTCCTGACGCAGGAAGCGCTCGAGGCTGGGCGCCAGCTGCACGGCGCGGTCGGTCTTGGCGTCCATGCCCGGCGTGTAGCCGCCGAGCGGGATCAGCTCCTTGATCTTCTCGAAGGTGCTGTAGAACTCCTTGAACTGCCGCCCGGCCGCCAGATGCGCAGCCTCGCCGACCTGGCTCATGCAGCGACTGACCGATGCGGAAATGTCGATGGCAGGGTAGTGGCCGACGTCGGCCAGGCGCCGCGACAGCACGATATGGCCGTCGAGAATCGCCCGCGCGCAGTCGACGATCGGGTCCTGATGGTCGTCGCCTTCGGCCAGCACGGTGTAGATGGCACTGAGGCTGCCGCTACCGCTCTCACCGTTGCCAGCGCTTTCCACCAACTCCGGCAGCATGCCGAATACCGACGGCGGATAGCCTTTGGTCGCCGGCGGCTCGCCGAGGGCCAGGGCGATCTCGCGCTGGGCCATGGCATAGCGGGTCAGCGAGTCGACCAGCAGCAGCACGTCCTGGCCCTGATCGCGAAAATAGGCGGCGATGCTGTGGCACAGCTCGGTGGCCTTCAGGCGCATCAGCGGTGATTCGTTGGCCGGCGCCACGACCACTACGGCCTTGCGCAGCCCTTCTTCGCCGAGGGAATGCAGGATGAATTCCTGCACCTCACGCCCGCGCTCACCGATCAGCCCGACCACCACCACATCGGCCTTGGTCTGCCGGGTGATCATCCCCAACAGCACGCTCTTGCCCACCCCTGAGCCGGCGAACAGGCCGACGCGCTGACCCTTGCCAAGGGTCAGCAGACCATTGATGGCGCGCACGCCAACATCCAGCGCGGCCTCCACCGGACGACGGCGGAGCGGGTTGACCCTGGGCAGCTCGACCGGCAACGGGTCGCGCCCACTGAGCTTGCCGCGCTCATCCAGCGGCTCGCCGAGGCCGTTGACCACGCGCCCTAACCAGGACTCGTCGATCTGCAGCAGCGCTTCGTCCTTGGCCGGGAACACCCGCGAGCCGGCGGCCAGGCCGACCGGCTTCTTGAACGGCATCAGGTAGGTGATATCGCGGTTGAAGCCGACCACCTGAGCATCCAGCAGGCTGCCGTCAGCCTGCTCGACGCGGCAGCGCTGGCCGGTGCTACGCTGGCAGCCGAGGCTCTCCAGCAGCATGCCGGAGACCCGCACCAGACGCCCGGCCACCTTGGCCAGTTGCACGCCATCGAGCGAGCGCAGCGCTTCGTCGAGCTTGTAATCCAGCATGCGCGATCAGGCCTCGGTCAGATGCAGATGTTCGGCCAGGGTGTCGATGCAGGCATCCAGACGCTGCTGGCAACCCACGTCAGCCTCGGCCTGCGGCGTGACCACGCGGCACTCGCCCAGTGCCAGGCGCTCGTCGGCCACCAGCTTCCAGTTCGCCGCGCGCTCAGGCGCCAGCGCCTTGATCCGCGCGTATTCTTCGGGGCTGAGCAATACCTGCACGTCCTCGGGCTCACCCGGCATGCTGGCCAGGGCCTCCTCGACCAGCGCCAGCAACTGGGTCGGATGCAACGTGAGTTCGCAGCGTATGACCTGCTGCGAGACCTTCTTGACCAGCTCGAGCAGTTCCTGACGACGCTTGTGCTCCAGCTCGCCCAGGTACTGTTCGACCTTCTCGCTGATCTGCTGCAGTGGCTGTGCGGCCAGTTCGAATTCGCGACGGCCTTCACTGCGCCCCTGCTCGCGCCCGAGCTTCACGCCCTCGTCGCGGCCCTGCTCGAAGCCGGCCTGACGCCCGGCTTCCTCGCCTTGCTGCAGGCCGTCCTGGTAACCCTTTTCGATGCCCTGCTGAAAGCCATCGGCCATGGCCCGCTGCAGGCCGGCGGCATCGCCGCTCCAGTCCACGGCTGGCTGGCTGCTGCGCGGGGGGAAGCGATAGGCGCGCCACGGGCGGGCGTCGCCGCTGATCACCTTGACCGTCATCTCATTCCACCGTCTGTTCGCGGAACAGCTGCACCTGCAGCTCGCCACTGGCCGACATTTCGCGGACCACGGCCATGATGTCCTTGCGCACCTGCTCGACGCGGCTCAACGGCACCGGGCCCTGGCGGCGGTTGATCGACTCCATCTGCTGCGCCTGGCGCTTGGGCATGGCACCGGTGATAGCGCGCACCAGCTCGGGCTCGGCACCCTTGAGGGCGACCACCCACTCTTCCAGCGGCACGGCTTCGAGCAGCGCCTGCAGCACGTCCTGGTTCTGCCGCGAGAGGATGAAGAAGTCGTACATTTCATCCTCGATGCGCTCGACCAACTGATCGTCATGGGCGCGCAGCAGCTCGAACATCTGCCCGCGATCACCCTTGAAGCGGTTCATGATGTCCGCCGCCTGCTTGACCCCACGCACCTGCGAACCCTGGGTGCTGAGCACCGCCAGGCTGCGCTCGATCAACTGCTCCAGCTCGGCGATGACGTCGCTGTTGACCTCGTTGAGGTTGGCAATGCGATACAGCAGCTCGTCCTGACGCTCCTTGGGCATGCATTCGAGCACTTCGCTGGCCATGCCCGGCGGTAGGAAGGCGAGGAATACCGCCTGCATCTGCGCGTGCTCCTTGGCGATCAGCGCGGCGAACTGCTTGGGGTCGAGCCACTCCATCTTGGCCATCTTGGCGCGGATCTCCTCGCCGTAGATGCTGTCGAGCAACGAGCGGGTGATTTCGCTGCCCAGCGCCTTGCTGAGCATGCCGTCGAGGTAGCCACGCGAGGCGCCCTTGATGCTGCTCTGCTCCTTGTAGTCCTCGAAGAAGCGACCGATGACGTCGGAAACCATCGGTTGCTTGACGTTGGACAGCCGCGCCATCGCCTGGCTGATGTTGACGATCTCCTCGCGCGAGAAGTGCTTGAGCACCCCGGCAGAAATCTCGTCACCCATGCTCAGCATGAGAATGGCGGCCTGCTCGGACGTACTCAGCGAGCGCTTCTGCACGCGCAGGCGCATTTCCTTGGCGGTGGAACCACCGCGGCCGTCAGGCTGGGTTGAGGTCTCGTTCATTACGCCCTATCCACTGTTTGATAACTTCCGAGACACGCTCGGGATCGTTCTTGGCCAGCATCTGCAGGTGTTCGATCTGTAGCTCCAGACCCGAGCCGGGCGCCGGCAGGCGAATCTCCGACAGGGGGTTGAGTTCGCCGAGCACGGTAGCGCCCGGCGTATCGTCGCCAACACGCGCCAACAGGCGTTCGGCTGCGCGCTCGGCGTGCAGCGCCAGCTGGTCGTCGCCCTCGACCGCCACAGGCACACCAGGCTGGCTGCGCTGGCTCAGGCTGCGCACCGCAGGGCGCACCACCATCAGCAACAGCAGCAGGCTGATCAGGGCGAACACGCCGAGCTTGGCCAGGTCGTGCACCTTGGCGTTTTCCCACCAGGGCAGCAGTTCGTCGCCGACACCGCCGATACCGGCATCGGTGAAGGGGAAGATGCTCAGCGTCAGCAGATCGCCGCGCGCCTGGTTGAAGCCCACGGCACTCTTGACCATCGCCGTAAGCTCCTCGCGCGCCTCGGGCGTCCAGCCCCCCTCTGGCGCCACGGCGGCATTGAGCACCACGGCGATGCTCTGCTGACGCAGGCTGAAAGGCGCATGTTTGACGTGAGTGACGCTCTGGTCGTAATCCAGCTGGCGATTGGACTCCTTGCGCAGCGAGGTCGCCGCCTGGTTGGCATTCTCCGCCGGAGCACCCGCCTGCGCCTGAGCGGCAGGCGGCTCCGGCGCGGGTTGCGGCGGACGGTTGGCCAGCGAGCCGGGAACGCCGAGGGCCAACTGGTCGAGCACGCTCTCGTCGCGCAGCACTTCATTGCGCAGACGCGGCGTCTCGCCGTAGGACTGGAAGGTCTCTTCCTTCTGACTGAAGTCGATATCGGCGGACACGCTGATACGGTAGTTACCGCCGCCGAGTACCGGTGCCAGCACCGCCTCGGCATTGGCCACGGCCTTGCTCTGGTAGTCGTCGACCACCTGCCAGTTCTGCACCGGGCCGCCCAGCGTGTCGATACCGCGCGACAGCAGTGCGCCGTACTGATCGACGACCTGCACATTGCCGGCATCGAGCTGCGGCACGCTGCCAGCCACCAGGTTGACGATGGCGCTGACCTGCTCCGGCGCCAGCTTGTAGCCAGGCGCCAGCTGCAGCATCACCGAGGCCTTGCCCGGCCCGCGCTTGCCGACCACGAAGGAACTGCTCTCCTGCAGCGCCAGGTGCACGCGGGCGCCCTCCACGCCCTTGAGCGCCATCACCGTACGCGCCAACTCCCCCTCCAGGCTGCGCTTGAGGCGCACATCCTGGACGAACTGGCTGGTGCCCAGCGGCTCGTCCTTGTCGAACAGCTCGTAGCCGGCCGGCACCTTGACCTGCACACCCTTGGCTGCCAGCAACATGCGCGCGCGGCCAAGCTGATCCTCGCGCACCAACACCTGACCGCTCTGCGGATGCAGACGGTAGATGATTGTCTCGCCGTCGAGCACCTGCATCACCTCGGCGGCCGGATAGGCCTCGCCACTGCCATACAGTGGACGGAACGAGCCCTGGTCGCGCCAGAGGTAGAACACCACACCAACCGCCAGCAAGGCGGCGATCAGCGCGAGGCCGATCAAGGTCATGCGTGGATCGAGTTTCAGCCCGTGTTCAGGCAGCTTGCTTCTTATGGTCTGCAGCACGCGTCAGTCCCCGATCCGCTTACAGCGGCATCTTCATGATGTCGTCGAAAGCGCTGGATAGCTTGTTGCGCACCTGCATCAGCGCGCTGAACGAAACGCTGGCCTTCTGGCTCTCGATCATCGCCCCCACCAGGTCATCGCTCTGCCCGCTGTCCACGGCGGCCATCAACTCGCCGGAACGATGCTGCTGCGCGTCCACCGCACGCACCGCATTGTCGAAAGCCGCAGCAAACCCAGGCTCGCCAGGCTGCACGGCAAAGGCTTGCGCCGGCTTGATCGGCATCGCTTCGCTGAGGTTCTTCAGCTGCTCCATACGGCCCAGCAGGTCCTGCTGCACCTGGCTAATCGAATTCATCCTTTGCTTCTCCTAGACGGGAATCTGAACGCCCTGTTCGCGCATGGCGTTGAGGCGATAGCGCAGTGCGCGCGGGGTCATGCCAAGGCTTTCGGCGGCCTTGGTCTTGTGCCCGCCGAAACGGCGGATGGTGTCGATCACATGTTGGTACTCGGCCCACTTGCCGCTCGCGCGCAAGGCTGCCTTGCCGCCTTCGAGCGCCTGTGGCTGCAGACGTGGCGCCTGTTCTGCCGCGCTGCTCACAGGTACGCTCAGGCCCAGGTCCTGAGCCTGGATGTACAGGCCATTGCGCAGAATCAGCGCGCGCTGCAGGCAATTCTCCAGCTCGCGCACGTTGCCCGGCCAGTCATGCGCCAGCAGGGCGCGGCAGGCATCTTCGGTGAGCAGTTCGTGGCGCGCGTCCTGCGGCGCGTACTGGCGAATGAAGCGACGCGCCAGGGCCAGCACGTCCTCCTTGCGCTCACGCAGCGGGCTGATATGCAGCGGCAGTACATCGAGACGGAACATCAGGTCGGCGCGGAAACGGCCCTCGGCCACTTCCTGCTGCAGATCACGGTTGGTCGCCGCGATGATGCGCACGTCCAGAGCAATTTCCCGGCGCCCGCCAAGACGCTCGACGCGCTGCTCCTGCAACACGCGCAACAGCTTGGCCTGCAGGCCCAGCGGCAGTTCACCGATCTCGTCGAGCAGCAAGGTGCCGCCGTTGGCTAACTCGAACTTGCCCGGCTGAGCACTCACGGCACCGGTGAAGGCGCCCTTCTCGTGGCCGAAGAGAATGGATTCGAGCATCTGCTCGGGGATCGCCGCGCAGTTCACGGCGATGAAGGGCGCATCATCCTGCGCGGAAAAGCGGTGGATGTAGCGGGCCATCAGCTCCTTGCCGGTGCCGGTCTCACCGGTGATCAGAATGGGCGCACGGGTCATGGCCACGCGCTGGGCCATGGCCAGCAAACGGCGACCAGCCTGCGAGCAGGAAACGAATCCTTCTTCGCCAGCGCTGGCCGACTCCTGACGGCGCAGCAGCGCACTGAGCTGGGCTTCGCTGAAGGGTGCCAGGAGATAGTCGACGCACCCCAGCTCTAGAAGTGCTGCGGCCTTCTCCTGGTCGGCATACTCCACGACCGGCACTACGCCGACACGACCAACCTGGCGCAGGATGGCGCCTACCTGTGCATAGAGAGTGTTGCCCGCCAGGCTGCTGACGAACACCAGCACCAGGCTGGCGCTTTCCAGTGCCCGCGGGTCCAGCTCGAGACAGCTGGCGAAGCGGCGTACCTGAAAACCCTGGCGCAGCAGACCACCGGTCAACAGACGCTCGCTGGCCGCATCGGCCTGACCGATCACCACTATATGTTGCTGCCCCAGCTGTTCATTGAACAACTCGTCGCAGGCGTAACTTACCGTTTGAGTTGAATGCTTCAAGGTAAATCACCCGATGTCTTTCATGAGCCCGGCGGCGGCATTCGACCCCGTGTACAAAACTGCCAAGCAGATGACAGATTTTTTCACGCGGCCCCTTAATCTTTCGAAACTTTCCGTCGCTTGTATTTGTCAACTTCGGCAGCACTTGGCGGCGTGCTCTATATACGCGCAACGGATCACGGCGCGAACGTTAACAAGCGCACAGAAATTCGCCGAATTACTTGTTGTTATTTCCTATCAATGCTGGCAAGCCGCTATCAAAAACAGCATTTGATATCTATTGATTTAATTTCTCGCCCTCCCTCAGCCTAGACTCCTCCTCGTCATCACGGGCCTGCGCGCTTTTCCCGGATGAATTCGACGCCATGGCCAAGGCACTGCTGCCAACGCCCGCCGGCATATCAAAACGTCCTCTGCACGCCCATCGAATGCACTCGATGGTGCACACGCAGTTACAACCAGGAATACAGCCCACAACATGACCGGGATTAAAAAAGTCCTTCATGGCGTGCCCGCCGACAGTCTGACCCGGTTGAAACCGCAGAAACTTGGCCGGCATTACCACAAGATACCCCACTATATTCGCGAGCTCTCCAGTAAGTACCCGCGAATTATCAGTGACTACTTTCTGCGTAACTATCGGATCAATCTTGAACTGCTGCGAGTCGATGTTCACGAGCACGTGAATAAAGATGCCGAGTGCCTCTATCGCTCGACGCTGGGCAAGGTCGGTTTCGCCATGGACCGCGCCCTGCTGACCGAAGCACTGGAGTGTTACTACGGCGGCACTTGCCTACCCAACCATGAAGCGCCGCCAGTGAGTACCTCGGAGCAGCGCATGCGTACGCGTCTGGGTCTGGACGTGACCCAGTTGTTCGCCCGCTCGATTCTCGCCGGCCAGACCTTCGGCAAGCTCGAGCCTTACGACAACACCTATGAAGAAGCGGCCTGGGAGTACGTGGCAGAGTTCCACTTCACCAGCCATATCACCGGCAGCCAGGCATCGATCTTCATCTACCTGGATACACAGCTGGTCGATGAGCTGACCAGCCGCCTGACAACACCAGCCCCCATGACCCAGGGCGGCAACTCGCTCAATCAGATTCGCCAGTTGCCGGTGCGTTTGGACTGCGTGGTGGCCAGCCTGCAGATGCCCCTGTCGCAAGTGCTTGCCCTGCGCCCCGGCGACATCCTGCCGATGCGCCTGCTGGAGCGCTGCGATGTACAGATCAACCAGCAGAAGCTGTTTCGCGGCGCCATCTTCGAAGACGACGGCTCCTTGTTCCTGACTTCTCTTGAGAGCGTGAAGACCCCATGAGCAGCCCCATTTCCGATAACGATTTCGATAGCCTGATCAATGACTCCGGCCTCAATCTCGATGAAGCCGTCAGCGACTCCGTCCCGGAGCAAGCGCCTGCCAGCCTGCCGCAGCAGGATCTGAGCTTCTTCGGCAAGATCCCGGTCAACGTCACCCTCGAAGTGGCCTCCACCGAGATCACCCTCAAGGAGCTGATGGACGTCGACGCCGGCAGCGTGATCGCCCTCGACAAGCTGGCCGGCGAACCGCTGGACGTGAAGGTCAACGGCGCCCTGTTCGCCAAGGCCGAAGTGGTGGTGATGAATGGTAACTACGGCCTGCGCATCGTCGAGCTATCCGGTAGCGGCCTCAGCGGGTTGGGCGTGTGATGCTGCGCCGCCTGTTGCAATCCGGCTTGCTGCTGGCAGCCCTGTGCTGCCCGTTGCTGGCCCAGGCGGCCGGCGGCGACATCACCCTGTTCAACTTCAACGACAGCGAAGATGGCCAGACCCTGAGCGTCAAGCTGCAGATCCTGCTGATCATGACGCTGCTGGGCTTTCTCCCGGCCATGCTGATGATGATGACCTGCTTCACCCGCTTCATCATCGTCCTGGCCATCCTGCGCCAGGCCATCGGCCTGCAGCAGAGCCCGCCGAACCCGGTGCTGGTCGGCATCGCCCTGTGCCTCACCCTGCTGGTGATGCGCCCGGTGTGGCAGGAGATGTATACCGAGGCTTACGTGCCCTTCGAGGCCGACCAGATCAGCCTCGAACAGGGTCTGGGTGAAGGCAAGCGCATCATCAGCCAGTTCATGCTGGCGCAGACCAGCAAGAACTCGCTGGAAACCCTGGTCGCCCTGGCCGGCGAGGAAATGCCCGAGGACCTGGCCCAACTGGACTTCTCCCTGCTGCTGCCGGCCTTCGTACTCAGTGAGTTGAAGACCGCCTTTCAACTCGGTTTCATGATCTTCGTGCCCTTTCTGGTGATCGACCTGGTGGTGGCCAGCGTACTGATGGCAATGGGCATGATGATGCTCTCGCCGATGATGATCTCGCTGCCGTTCAAGCTGATGATCTTCGTCCTGGTCGATGGCTGGACGCTGCTGGTCGGCACCCTCACCACCAGTATTCAGCCCTATTAGCGAGGCTTCGCGATGCTCACGCCCGAACACGCCGCCGAGCTGGTGGCTCACGCGGTCTATATCACCGGCATCATCGTCTGCGTGCTGGTGGTGCCGAGCCTGCTCGGCGGCCTGCTGGTGAGCATTTTCCAGGCTGCCACGCAGATCAACGAACAGATGCTCAGCTTCCTCCCGCGCCTGCTGATCACCCTGGCCATGCTGCTGTTCGCCGGCCACTGGATTCTGCGCACGCTGGGGGATCTGTTCATCGAAACCTTCAAGCAGGCCGGTCACCTGGTGGGCTGAAGCATGTCCGAACCCGTACTGCACGCCAGCCAGTATCTGACCAGCCTGCAGGCTTATTGGTGGCCGTTCTGCCGCATCGTTGCCCTGCTCAGCATGGCGCCGCTGTTCAACCACAAGGCAGTCTCGGTACGCGTGCGCATCCTCCTCGCCCTGGCCTTGACCATCGCTCTTGGCGCAGCGCTGCCGGACATGCCCGAAATTGACCCACTGTCACTGAAGGGGCTGTTGACCGCACTCGAGCAGATCACCTTTGGCGTCCTGCTGGGGCTTACCCTGCAACTGGTGTTCACCATCTTCATGCTGGTCGGTGAGGTGGTGTCGACGCAGATGGGCATGAGCATGGCGCGCTACAACGACCCGGTAAACGGCGTGTCGTCGTCTTCGATCATCTACCAGCTGTACTTCATCCTGCTGGTGCTGCTGTTCTTCGCCATCGACGGCCACCTGGTCACCATCAGCGTGCTGTACCAGAGCTTCCTGTTCTGGCCGGTGGGTAGCGGCCTGCATTACCTGGGCGCGCAGAGCTTCGTGCAGGCCTTCGCCTGGGTGCTGGCAGCAGCCGTGCTGGTCACCTTGCCCCTGGTGTTCTGCCTGACCCTGGTGCAGTTCTGCTTCGGCCTGCTCAACCGCATTTCGCCGGCGATGAACCTGTTCTCCCTGGGTTTTCCCATCAGCATTCTGATGGGCCTGCTGTGCATCTATCTGACCTTGCCCAACCTGCCCGAGAGCTACCTGCACCTGACCCGCGAGTTGCTCAACGGCATCGGCGTGATTCTGCGCGAGGGCGGTGATGTCTGAGCAGAACAGCGGCCAGGAGAAAACGGAAGAAGCCTCCGCGCACAAACTGAAAAAGAGCAAGGATGACGGCCAGGTCGCGCGCTCCAAGGACCTGTCGACCACCATCTCGCTTATCGCCACCCTGTTCATTCTCAAGTTCAGCGCCGGGCTTTTTCTGGAAGGGCTCAGCGACAGCTTCCGCCTGTCCTATATCCAGTTCGGCCACAGCGAGATCGGCCTGGATGATCTCGACACCCTGCTGGGCTACAACATGCTGGTGTTCATCAAACTGCTGTCACCGCTGCTGCTTACCTCCGTGCTGGTGGTGACGCTGTCGCTGGTACCGGGCGGCTGGGTGTTCTCCGCGAAAAACTTTGCGCCGAAACTCAGCAAGCTCAATCCCATCACCGGACTGGGAAGAATCTTTTCGGCGCAGAACTGGAGCGAACTGCTCAAGTCGATCCTCAAGGTGCTGGTACTGCTCGGTGTCGGCTATGTCCTGGTGCGTGCGGCCCTGCCGGAGCTGATCGCCCTGCAGCGCAGCAGCGTGTTCGAGGCGATCTCAGCGGCCCTGAACCTGACCTTCAACCTGACCCTGTGCCTGATGCTGATCTTCGTGGTGTTCTCCTTCATCGACATCCCGCTGCAGCGCTACTTCTTCCTCAAGAAGATGCGCATGACCAAGCAGGAGCGCAAGGAGGAGCACAAGAACCAGGAAGGCCGCCCCGAGGTCAAGGCGCGCATCAAGCAGCTGCAACGGCAGATGTTGCAAAGGCAGATCAGCAAGGTGATCAAGAACGCCGACGTGGTCATCGTCAACCCGATGCACTACGCCGTGGCGCTGAAGTACGACACCAAGAAGGCCGCCGCACCCTTCGTGCTGGCCAAGGGCGTCGATGAAACCGCCCTGTACATGCGCCAGATGGCCAAGAAGCATGAGCTCGAGGTGGTGGAAATTCCACCACTGGCACGCGCCATCTACTTCACCACCCAGATCAACCAGCAGATCCCGGCCCCGCTGTATACCGCCGTGGCCCATGTGCTGACCTACATCCTGCAGCTCAAGGCCTGGCGCCAGGGGCGCAGAAGCAAGCCAGAACTGGCGAGCAACCTCCCGATTCCCGACAGCTTGGCCAACAGGGGCTGATTCATGAACCTACTGCAGCAACTCGCGCCCACCTTCCGCAGCGGCCGCATCGGTATTCCGGTACTGATCCTGTCGATCCTGGCCATGGTCATCCTGCCGCTGCCACCCGTGCTGCTCGATGCCCTGTTCACTTTCAACATCGCCATGGCCATCCTGGTGCTGCTGGTCAGCGTGTCGTCGAAGAGCCCGCTGGATTTTTCCCTGTTTCCCACGGTGATCCTCATCACCACCTTGCTGCGCCTGTGCCTGAACGTCGCCTCCACGCGCGTGGTGCTGCTCGAGGGCCATACCGGCACCGGCGCGGCGGGCAAGGTGATCGAGTCGTTCGGCGAGGTGGTGATCGGCGGCAACTTCATCGTCGGCCTGGTGGTGTTCGTGATCCTGATGATCATCAACTTCATCGTCATCACAAAGGGCGGCGAGCGTATCTCCGAGGTCACCGCGCGCTTCACCCTCGATGCATTGCCGGGCAAGCAGATGGCCATCGATGCCGATCTCAATGCCGGCCTGATCGACCAGCACGAGGCTAAGCGTCGCCGCTCCGAAGTAGCCAAGGAAGCCGATTTCTACGGTGCCATGGACGGCGCCTCGAAGTTCGTCCGTGGCGATGCCATCGCCGGCATTCTGATTCTCCTGATCAACCTGTTCGGCGGCTTCGCCATCGGCCTGTTCGTCTACGACCTAGGCGCAGGCCAGGCCTTCCAGCAGTACGCCCTGCTGACCATCGGTGATGGCCTGGTGGCGCAGATCCCAGCACTGCTGCTCTCCACTGCCGCAGCGATCATCGTCACGCGGATAAACGAATCCTCGGACATCACCCAGCAGGTCAACCGTCAGTTGCTGGCCCAGCCGGCACTGCTCTATACCGTAGCCGGTATTCTGTTCACCCTGGCGCTGGTGCCAGGCATGCCGCACCTGGCGTTCATCAGCTTCGCCGCCCTGGTGGCGTTCATCGCCTGGATGGTCTCGCGCAACGGCCCGCCCACGGAAGCCGCCAGCCTCGAACAGGTCGAGGCATTGGGCAAGGCGATGGAACAGGAACGTGCGCAAAACATGGTGTGGGAGGACATCCCGCTGGTCGAGCGTCTGTCCGTGTCGCTGGGCTACAAATTGGTCGGTCTGGTCAACGAAGCCGCTGGTGCGCCGCTGACTCAGCGCGTGCGCGGCGTACGTCAGACCCTGTCGGAGAGCCTGGGCTTCCTGCTGCCGGAAGTGCATATCCGCGACAGCCTGCGCCTCAAAGCATCGCAGTACAGCATTCAGATCAATGGCGAGAAGATCGACAGCGCCGAGCTGCATGCCGATCGCATGATGGCTATCCCTTCGCCGGAGCTCTATGGCGAGATCGACGGTATTCTCGGCGTCGACCCGGCCTACCGCATGCAGGTGGTGTGGATTCAGCCGGAGGACAAGGCGCGTGCGCTCAACCTCGGCTACCAGGTGATCGACTGTGCCAGCGTCATCGCCACGCACCTGAATAAGGTGATCCGTGAGCATCTACCCGATGTGTTCAAGCACGACGACGTCGATCATCTGATGCAACGTCTGCAGGTGCAGGCGCCGAAACTGGCCGAGAGCCTGAAGAGTCAGCTCAGCTATACCCAGCAGCACCGCGTCTACCGCCAGCTGTTGCAGGAGCAGGTGCCACTCAAGGATATCGTTACCATCGCCACGACGCTGCTGGAAGCCAGCGAATCGACCAAGGACCCGGTACTGCTGGCCTCGGACGTGCGCTACGCGCTGCGCCGCAGCATCGTCGGCATGATCGCAGGCGAGCGCCAGGAGCTGTCGGTGTTCATTCTCGAAAATGCGCTGGAAAACACCTTGCTCAATGCCTTGGCCATCGCTCAGCAGGCCGGCCCGGTGAGCCTGGACAATATCCCGGTAGAACCCAGCCTGCTCAATCAGTTGCAGAACACCATGCCGGTGGTGAAGGAGAAACTGCGCAAGGACGGCCATCCACCGATCCTTACCGTGATGCCGCAGCTACGCCCGCTGCTGGCACGTTATGCGCGGGTGTTCAGCCCCGGCCTGCATGTACTGTCGCAGAACGAGATCCCGGACCGAGTTGGCGTCAATATCCTCGGGACGCTGGGCTGATTGGTAAAGGTTTCAACACGCTGGTGGATGCGTGCTTCGCATCCACCACGCCGACCTCGAAAGAAGACCGCCACGCCAGAGCGATCTCCTTCATCGCCTCGCCATTTACTCCCGCCTAAGCCTTTTCCTTGCGCAGCTTGCGCATGCCTTCGATCAGCCGGACGTACTCGGCCGTCTCCTCCTGCAAGGCCAGCCCGGCTTCGAAGAAGCCCGTGCGAGTATTTTCCTGCGACCACTGGCAGATCATGTTCACATCCACCTGGCGCATCTCTCCCTCACGATCACGCATTCGCACTCGCAGCTTCAGTTCACTTCCGGGCTCCACCTGCGTATCGCTAAGCAGTTTCATCCCGCACTCGGAAATATCGCCCGCATAGCCGATCAGCGTGTCGCTTTCTCGATCACTGATCTTGATGCGGAAGGTGGAGCGGAAGGTGATACGACTCGATTGACGCATAGGAGAATGCCTTAGTGCTCGCCACGTCTGGTTGGATCGCAAGGATCAGGAGTTATCAATCGAGATCATTCAGAAGGAAGTCGCGCATTGATGGCCTGTGATTCATCAGAACAAGACGACCATAGCGAGCAGATACTTAAATCCGAGGCGAGCGCTGATGACCTGTAGGAGCGAGCTCTACTCGCGAAGCGTCAGCGGATCAACGGCAGGGTGCGCCATGCGCAGCGGCATGTCGGCGTCCTTGTCGGTGCGCGCAGCGCCCCTACGCGCTTGCAGGAACGACTTCTGCCGCGCTGTTTTCCGCACCGCAAAGAAGAAACCCCAGACCGCTAGGCGATCTGGGGTTTCGTATAGGAGCTTGACGATGA
>NZ_FMZQ01000019.1 GCF_900102635.1 Ectopseudomonas chengduensis
GCGCCTTGGCACTGCGCCGCTGTTGCTTGGGCCGCAGCGAATCGGCTTTTAGCGCCTGCTCCAGCGTGGCGTGAAAAGGGCTGAGTTTGTTGAAGATCGCGCGGCGTTGGTAGACCGGCGGCTTGGCCTCAGGTGCTCTGACCCACTTGCGAATCGTGTTGCGCGCCAACCCGGTGCGCTTGGCTATCTCATGCAGCGACAGCTTGTCGCGGAAATACATCCGGCGAATTTTGCCCATCATTTCCATACTGATCACCCTGTGTTCTCCTGCTCAAAAATTGAGCAGAAGCAGTTGAACACCTGGGTCAGTTTTCAGTCGGCAGAACAGCCTCTACTGGGTCAGTTTTCGGTCAGCGGCAACAAAACTGGACGCGTGAATTGGCTTTTGTCCACCAACACTCCAAGGGTATACGGCCCCTGGAGGCTGCAGGGCACGAACCTGTTCGAGTACCTGCAAGGCCCTGCGGCTTAAGGGAACGAAGTGTGCACGTTTTTTACTGCCACGCCCTTTGCTATCGATGATCTTCAAATACTTCTTTTGAAAGTTGTAGCTGGTCCAGGGCTCACGAATAAACTGGAGGGGACGCTGCCCTGCAGTAGCAAAAGCAAAGTGAAAGACACGCGCCATAATCGCACCAACCGAATCGACCTTTGTAATGGTGTGCCAAAATTGCCTCAGCTCCTTATCAGTCAGAGCGCGCTCGCCAGGTTTTGACGTGTTCGGGACAGTCACTGGATCCGCAGGATTCATCTGAAGCCCATAGCTTTTAGTACTGCTTCGGTCGATATGATGCTCAGCTTTTAGACCAAAATTGAAAGCAGCAACGAGAAACGAACGAACCTTGCCTGCCTGACGTCTAGCTCCCCTGTCCCAGATTGGTTTCAGCAGAAGATTCACATGCTCCGGCCTGACATCCTTGGCCTTCATATTCATGATGTCGAGCCGTTCCTCTTGGCCTTCCTTGCTCACAGCTACAACTTTCTCGCCTTCCAGATCCTTAGACAGCACACGCTCGAACTCCTTGATCTGTGCAGCTGAAACATCATCACGGCGACGGTCTTCGATGTAATCCCGGAACAATTCGGACAAAGTGCCTTTTGAAGCCTCTATTGCAGCAAGTCGCTGCTGCTCATGCAGCTGGCGCTGGCGTTCTGCTTGCTCGACCTCTTCCTCGGCAGCACATCTGGCTAGGTAAGCCTTGATATCACCATGCTCTGCCGCGATCTTTGCGTAACGTACCGCTTGCTCGCGAAGTTCAGTAAGTGAGAGACCGGGGCTCTTGGGTGTTTTCTTGAAGACTCCTAGCTTGATCTTCTGGCCCCCGCCATCGCGGCGGCGGTAGTACCCTTCAACAGCTCCTGAAGCACGGCACTCGAACAGGATTGATCCACTACCTCGGCCTGGCAGTGAATCGGTGGCAGTCTGACCAGGCTTAAGCGCCTTCAGCTCCACATCTGTCAGAAATTTCCTACTACTCGCCTTGCCCGATGCCTCTGCCATTTCTGCGTACCGTTTTGCGTACCGTTTCTTAGGGCATGACCGGCCATACCCAGAACCAAGGGGAAACACCTAACCCCTTGAATTTAGGATAACGCGCTAAATCGGCTTTTTTCGGGAGACGCTGGGAAACGACCAGAAACGTGCTTTTTACCGCCTCATAATCCTTTGGTCCACGGTTCGAGTCCGTGTGGGCCCACCACCTTCAAAGCCGCGCACTGCGCGGCTTTCGTGTTTTTGCACATCTCGTATGTAATGCGCCTATAGCCACCCAGCCCCCCGGAAAAGCTACGCAGCTATTGCCCACAAGCCAAACTGTAGCCCAAGAGCCACAAAAAACGATTACCAAGCGAATTTTGTAGCCCAAAAGACACAAAAATGAATCAGACTGCTTGTATAGCTGTAGCCCACGAGCTACATTTTTCCGCATTACATGTATTTATGATGCCCAGGGGCTACAAATGACCTCTCTCTACGACGTTTCGGAAATGCTGAAACAGGCGCGCGGTGACGCGAAACTGAGCCAGGAAGCGCTGGCCAGTCGTGCTGGCGTCTCGCGCACCACCGTAGCCCGTATGGAAACCCTGGCCAAAGGCGATATGAGTGTCTCGGCGCTGGTTCGCCTGTTGGAAGCGGCAGGTTACGACCTGAAGCTGGTCAAGGCCGGACACCAACGCACGGTCGAAGACATCCTCGACGAGCAACGCTCAGGGAGTGCTTGAGCATGATCCTCGACGTCCACGTCAGCTCACGGCGGGTGGCCAAACTCTCTCGGGAGCGCGATGAATATGTGCTGAAGTACCTACCGGGCACAGCAGCGGAAGACTTTGTCAGCCTGACGATGCCGGTACGAGAAGAAGCTTGGCGCTGGCCGCGCGACCTCTTCCCGTTCTTCCGGCAAAACCTGCCCGAGGGGTATCTGCTGGGCGTTATCCGCGAAGAATTTGGCCCGCTGCTCGATGGTACCGACCTGTCCCTGCTGGGCGTGGTGGGCGGCACCGGCATCGGCAGAGTCTCGGTCACGCCAGAGGGTGTTGAGCCCGGCGTCGAAATGGCGCCGCTGGAGATAGAACAGCTGCTCAAAGCGGAAAACACCAGCGAACGGTTCGCCGCACTGGTGCGGCAATACGCTCGGGTCGCCGTATCGGGGGTCGTGCCAAAGTTCATTGCCACCGACGCCATCGACCCTCGTGAACCGCTGGGCAAGCCGACCCTGCGCACAGGCTTTCACATCATCAAGGGCTCTGACGAAACCACCCCTTTTCTGGGCTTCAACGAGTTCTACACTATGCGCGTACTGGAGCGACTGAACGTCGTGCCGGTCGCTGCCTGCCGCATGTCTGAAGACGGCAAGGTCCTGGTAGTAGATCGCTTCGACGTGGACGAACACGGCATCCCCCGTTATGGCGTTGAGGATGCCTGCGGGCTGCTGGGTTTGCCGCCCCATGAAAAGTACGCTCCCACCACCGAGCGGGTTTGGAATGCCACACGCGCCTACATCCCCGCTGACCGCCTGCAAGCGCAGCGCGAGCACCTGGGCTGGCATCTGCTCACCAACTACGTGGTACGCAATGCCGACTGCCACGCGAAGAACATCGCGCTGTTCTACTCCTCCCTATCTGACGTGGGCTTCACGCCGGTCTATGACCTGGTGACCACTCAGGCCTACCCGCGCTTTGCCAGCAACCCGCCAGGCCTGTCCGTGGGAGGCAGACAAACCTGGACACCGGGTCGATCCCTGGAAACCTTCTTCAAGTCCGTACTGGGCATTGGCCCGAGCAAATACGCGGCCATGCTCGAGCAACTCTGCGAGTCCGCCGTAGAGGTCGGCAAGGAAGTCATCGAAGCCGCAAAGAACGAGCCCGCCTGGCGCGACGTAGCCAAGCATATGGTGCATGCGTGGAACGAAGGCATGGAAACAGTCCGCAGCCCCAAAGCCGCCCCGCACTTTCGTGGCCTCGATAGCGCCATCGAAGACGCCGGCTTCTCCGGCCCGCGCAAACCTGAGCGCAGCAGAGAAGTGATTGGCCGCTCCGAATTGCTGGCGAAGAAGCGCTAACCAGCAAGCGACACGACAGTCCAACGAACATCAGGTGAGAAGACCGTGAGCCAGATAGTCCTTATTCGGCTCACCAAATGAGCCGAATAGGCGCGCTAATCGGCTCATGAACAAAAACTCCTGCCAAATGACCCGGCCTGGACCGGGCAGCTGTCTTGTCGGCCGCGCTCAGCCCTGCGCAATGCCCCCAAACCTGGCGTAACCGCCCAACGGCCATAGGACAATGGTCGCGATCCCCGAGAAGGGTGCCTCTAAAAACGTAGGCGAGGCAGTCAGCACAAGGCAAAAGCAGGCGAGGAACGGTCGGAGTCGCGGGCGACTGTACTTTTGTACATGAGCATTCCGAGCCTGCTTTTAACGCAGTGATGACAACGCAGGTAGTTTTTAGGGGCTCCCTTGAGCCATTGAGAGCAATAAGCCATCATCCAGATCAGTGCCAGGCAACTGGATTTCGGCACGCCTGCTCGCTCGTACAACGAGCGCCACTCAAGCGGCTTTGCTCACGGAAGAAAATATGGACGTCGGCCTTATTCTTCGCCCGCTTATAGACAGCCTGTTCTGGTTGATTCCAGCAGCCCTGCTGATCGGCCTGCTCAAATCGCCCTGGGCCAAGGGGCAGATCGGTGAACTGCTGGTACGCCTGTTCGCCCATTGGCAGCTGGACAAACAGACCTACCGCCGCCTGCACAACGTCACACTGAATACGCCAGACGGCACCACGCAGATCGACCACGTATTCCTCTCGCCTTACGGCATCTTCGTGCTGGAAACGAAGAACATGAGCGGCTGGATCTTCGGCAGCGAAAAGCAGGCGCAGTGGACGCAGAAGCTCTACAAACGCACCTTCAAATTCCAGAACCCGTTGCGCCAGAACTACAAACACCTCAAAGCCCTGGAAGCCACCCTTGGCGTCAGCCCAGAACACCTGCATTCGGTCATCACCTTCGTCGGCGGCAGCACCTTCAAGACCGAAGTGCCGGCCAACGTGACCCAAGGCATCGGCTTTATCCGCTATATCCAGTCATTCCAGCAGCAGGTATTCAGCGAGTCTGAAGTCGACGCCATGCTGCACACCCTGCATACCGGCCGCCGCGCGCCGACCCTCGCCACACATCGCGAGCATTTGCAGAACCTCAAACGCCGTAGCGATCCGACAGCCGAGCGGCAATGTCCGAAATGCGGTAGTGCGCTGCTGATTCGTACCATGAAATCAGGGGCGAAAGCGGGACAGCAGTTCTGGGGATGCTCGGGTTTTCCGAAGTGCAGGACGATGCAGAATCTTTGAGAGATAGAACATGGAGGCCATTGAGTCCCACGCGCAAGAACGAATCTATCCCCTGCTTTTAATACCTGTTTATTGCCTTCATCACCATGAGGGCAGGCAATTCCTCGAAGTACATTAGAAACCTCGAAAGGAGTAGCAACATGGCAGTACCACTGGATGGCGTGTTGAGTCAGGCCCAGCGCGAGAGTTTGGAAATTGTCAGCTTCATCTTCCACATCATCGACGCAGATGCTGGAGAGGATGAAGACGTTATTTTCCTCGACGAGGTGCAACTACAGGCCGCCCAAAAAAAGTTCTTTCTAGATCGGCTGCGTGATATCGCCGAAGGCACGCAATATGTGTTCAAGCAGGACGCCGTACACCTGAAAGAGAAGTGCCAACAGCTGGTTGAGGCGCCGGATAGATTCATCGAGCTTTCACGCCAGATCACCACAGATTTTTCCGGCCGCCACCAAGGGCAAATGTCGGCTGGCGTATTCATCGTATCCATTGTGAAGTACCTAGCGGCCGCACATGATTGGAGGCAGCTAGTTTTCCTAGTAAAAATGGACAAGCAACCCTCGTTTACTTACAGCTACGAGGAAAAGGATGGTCGAAGAGTCGCTGTTATCAATGAGGTTCAAAACTCTCTCAATGAGAGTAAGCACGCCATTCAAAAGAGCGCCTTGATAGATGTCTCTGACCAGTTTGCATGGGATGTACTAGCTTTTGACCGGGTGAAGAAACCGGGATTGGGTGACTACTTTAGAGCTTTCCTCGGGGTAACAGAGCGCCAGCAGGACGCCGTATTAACAAGGACAGCTCATGGCCAGGTACGGAAATGGGCGAAAAAGCTGGCCGCTGAACATCTACCACCCGGGGAGGATCTGAATACCTTTGCGGGAAGGTCGCTCAACTACCTCAATGACCATGACGTCTTTGATACAGACGATTACCTCAACGCTGTGGTACGTGACGAAGATGCTGATCGTAAAGCATTGCTTATGGGGTCTTTGCGGGAGGCTCTTGCCGAAGCTGGCGTCGCAGGGCAACAATTCCGCCCCCAGCCCGCTTCTTTGCGTACTAGAGAGCGAAAGCAGGTCTACCAAACGCTTGAGGGTGTCACTATTTCTTTTGAAGGGAGCGCCGAGGCGGTTGGTATGGCCATCGAGCAGCTAGGTAATGGTCGGGCCCGAGTTACCATTGAAACGAATCGGCTGGACGCCAAAGGTTGAGGAATCATGCCCGCTATAGCGGATCTACTTAAAGCGACCCTTGAATTGCGTGGCCATGCCACGCAATTCTTTGATGAGAGCTTTCGCCTAACGGTGGAGGGCGAGTCGCTGAGTGGGGCCGTGAAAGCAGCTCTTCAACAGATTGATTCGCTAGCCAGACAACTCAATATTGAGGCACCTATTGTCATGATCTCGGGTGCGGCAGTGGATACAGCCGAACTGGCATCGGACACTTTCGATGACGAGCCATGGAGGTTGGTCTTTGGCAAGTCTCCACTTGCTCAGAAAATGTGCGCCCGGGACGACGAAAATACGCTGTTGTTCTTCACGACTGACGGCTTCCTGGAATGGGTGGGGCGTCTTGATCCGTTCCAATACCCCGGTAAAAATGAGCCTGACCTCGCTCGCCCGACGACGATTCGAGTCAACGGACTGACCGCTGCATTTGGTGGACCGTTGCTTTGGGTATTACCACCGACGGAGCAGGTGTCGAGCATCCCGACCAACAAACTACCTGATCAGTCAGATGTCCATGGGTTGATCCACACCAATGCAGTGAAGCCTCTTCGGGTTTGCCCAAGCGCCTATGCACTGACCTGGGGAGATATCGGCAGCCCTACGGCTCAGCCTCTGGTTCGTTTGAGTGCATGCGCCCTAGCTGCGTGCCTAGTTCAAGAGCTTAAGCACACTGACGATGGCTATGACGCCACCCTTCGGGGTACCAAACGGCTTTCATTGCCGCTCTACGACAGCAGACAAGAGGTAAGTGCTGAGGCTCTTTCCCAGCTGGCAGAAGCCGTCTGCTGGGTCTATGAGGAGCGCCCCGAGACCCGCCTCAGACTTGTCATGGATCGACTGTCCATTGACATCGAGCATGGCCAAACGCTTTTAGCGGGAACAGAGAAATACCTTGCAGTAGCACTACAACAAGCCCGCGACAGCTACACCTTTGTGATTCTTGACCGTAAGGATGCCTATCACAAAGAGGTTCGCGAACTCATGAAGGACATGAAATCCCAAGCTGATCTCTACGCTTCCAAGGTCCGGGATCTGGTGAGCTCGCTTACCCGAGACATTCTCAGCGTTTTGGTTTTCATTGGGTTTTCATTCATAGGTAAGTTCGATCAGAGAAACATTCACGTTCTGCTAGAAAGCACCGAGCTGTCCCTGCTGGTTAAATTTCTGGCGGGCTACTTATTGCTTTCTTGCGTTCTTCAATTCATCTCGCATCTCCGAGATGCAAGCCTTGCTTATGAAGAGAGCAGAACCTGGCTTGATGTGCTACAGCATTACTCCTCTCGATCTGACAAGCAGGATCGATTCCTCACACCGATAGACAGGCGCCGAGTAACTCTTTTCGTCGCGATGGGAATTATTGGCGTGATCTACGCCATCCTGATTCTGGTTACTTGGAACCTCCCCTTTACAGTCGAGCTGCTGCTAGCCCAGTAGCAAGAGGTTAAAAGTCCCGCTCGCCACACACCACCCATCATGACGTCGTATTCGTTTCTGGCGCCCATTCACCAACTCAATCGAGCTCGCCAGTCATCGTTTCACGAACAATCGAGGACAGGCCACGTTTACCTCAGGCTGAAATGCGACTCCTGATGACAGATTCGCTAGCACAAAGCTGCACATGAATGGCTCAGCGCACACCTGATCGCTACCATCAGCATGAGATGTATAAAGTAGCCCTCCTCCCCCCTGCCACGTAACCGCCACATTCTCCCTGAACCTTTGCCCTTATTGCCCGGTCGGCTTTAAGTACCGTCGCGCTCCGCGGCGCCAGCAAAGGATGCGTGTTATGCGAGACCGCACCAGCAGGATCGCCGTTTCACCGCCGCACCTCGAACAGCTATGGCAGCGTTACCAGCGGGTGCGCGCTGCCAGTGAGCGGCTCTGTGAGCCGCTGGAGGCCGAGGATTATGTGATCCAGAGCATGGCAGACGTCAGCCCGCCGAAGTGGCATCTGGCGCATGTCACCTGGTTCTTCGAGGCCTTCGTACTGCAGCCCTTTCTGCCGGGCTATCGCCCGCTGGATGAGCGCTACGACCATCTGTTCAATTCCTATTACAAGACCCACGGCACGCCCTTCGAGCGGGCGCGGCGCGGGTTGTTGTCGCGGCCGACGGTAAGCGAGGTGTACGCCTATCGCAGCCATGTCGATCTGGCCATGGCGCAGTTGCTCCAGTCAGGCAGCGAACTTGCCGACGAGGTGCTGCAGCGGGTCGAGCTGGGGCTGGAGCACGAGCAGCAGCATCAGGAGCTGCTGCTGATGGATATCAAGCACATCCTGGCGCAGAACCCCTTGCGCCCGGTCTATCGTCACGACCTCAAGCCGGGTGGCGCTACTGCAGGCGAGTTGCGCTGGGTCGAATTTCCCGCCGGGCTGCGCCATGTCGGCCATACCGGCGAGGGCTTTGCCTTCGATTGCGAGCGGCCGCAACACCGGGTATTCGTCGAGGCCTTTCAGTTAGCCAGCCGACCGGTGAGCAATGGCGAGTACCTGGAGTTCATCCGCGATGGCGGTTATCGCAGCACGGCGTTGTGGCTGGCGGACGGTTGGGACCATATCCAGCGCGCAGGCTGGCAGGCGCCGCTGTACTGGCAACGCGAGGGCGACGACTGGCTGGAGCTGACCCTGGGCGGCCCGCGCGCGCTGGATCTGGATGCGCCGGTTTGCCACCTGAGCTACTTCGAGGCCGAGGCCTTCGCCACCTGGGCGCAGGCGCGTTTGCCACGCGAGGAAGAATGGGAAGTGGCCGCGCAGGACGAACCGCTATGGGGCAACTTCGTCAAAAACGATCACCTGCAGCCGGTGGCGGCGGGCGCGGGTGATGGCCTGCAGCAGCTCTATGGCGATGTCTGGGAATGGACGGCCAGCGCATACCGGCCCTACCCCGGCTTTCGGCCGCTGGGCGGCAGCCTGGGTGAGTACAACGGCAAGTTCATGTCCGGGCAGATGGTGCTGCGTGGCGGCAGCTGCGCCACGCCTGAAGACCACGTGCGCCCCACCTATCGCAATTTCTTCTACCCCACCATGCGCTGGCAGTTCTCCGGCCTGCGCCTGGCCAAGGAGCTCTGAGCATGGCATTGGCAATCCGTACCCACGAACAATCCCTGAGCCCGGAACAGGAAAGCCTGCGCGAAGAAGCGCTGCGCGGCTTCGCGGCCAGCCCGAAGACGATGTCACCGAAGTTCTTTTACGATCATCGCGGCTCGCATCTGTTCGAGCTGATCTGTCAGCAACCGGAGTACTACCCGACGCGTACCGAGGAAACCATTCTGCGCCTGGCGGCGCGCGATATCGCCGAGCTGGCCGGGCGCAACGCCAGCCTGGTGGAGCTGGGCAGCGGCGCCAGTCGCAAGATCCGCCTGCTGCTCGAAGCCCTGCGCCCGGCGCGTTACCTGGGCATCGATATCTCCCGCGAGTTTCTGCATAGCAGCACCCGTCGCCTGGCCGCCGACTATCGCTGGCTCGACGTGCACGCGCTGTGCGCCGACTTCAGCCAGCCCTTGAAGCTGCCCGCCGAGGCGCTTGGGCAACGGCCGTTGGCGTTCTTTCCCGGCTCCAGCATCGGCAATTTCGACCCGGATGAGGCCCGCGCCTTTCTGCGCAACCTGCATCAGGCACTGCCGGCAGGCAGTGGCTTGCTGATCGGCGTGGATCTGGTGAAAGACCGCCAGGTGCTGGAGCGCGCCTACAACGATGCGGCCGGAGTGACTGCACTGTTCAACCTCAACCTGCTCGAGCGCATCCGCAACGAGCTGCACAGCGATATCGACCCACGCCGCTTTCAGCATCGGGCCTTCTATAACGAAGCCGAGTCGCGCATCGAGATGCATCTGGTCAGCCGGCAGGCGCAGCGAGTACGCATCGAGGATCGCGTGTTCGACTTCGCCGCTGGCGAAACCCTGCACACGGAGAACTCCTACAAGTACACGCCCAGCGGTTTTCGTGATCTGGCGGGCGCATGCGGCTTCGCCTCGGTCGCCATGTGGCGCGACCCGGCGCAGCTGTTCAACGTGCATTTTTTGCGGCGGGAGTGAGGGACGGCGAAAAACCCACCGTAGCGTAGGGTGGGTTAGCGGCGCCGAATGCCGAGTATTCCAGACGCAGATGAAGGTGGTGCGCCGCGTAACCCACCAGACGATGGACCGCGTTGCGCCGATGGTGGGTTACGCCGCAGCCGACACTGCGAGTCGATCGGCAATGTCACAGGCGGCTAACCCACCCTACGCGAGCAGCGCTCGGCGCCGCTTGCCCAAACACATCAGCCAATAAGGCCTCAGCGTTTGGCGATGATGTACACCGCGTGGACGATGCCGGGGATGTAGCCGAGCAGGGTGAGCAGGATGTTCAGCCAGAAGGCGCCGCCAAAACCGACCTGGAGAAACACGCCCAGCGGCGGCAGCAGGATGGCGATGAGGATACGAATAAGGTCCATGCGGTACTCCTTTACATTCCATAACGGGGTACCTGAATAGACTCTGAGCAGCGCCTGGCAGTTCAGTCGCGGCGAGCAAGTCAGCGGCAATACTGAGAACCAGACGCTGGCGTCGCCAGGGATATGACTTTAGTCTGGCGCCAAGATGGAAGCGCCCCACATGCCTGAACAATCACAACAAGAACGCATCATCGTCGCCGACGACCACCCGGTTTTCCGCGATGGCCTGTGTCGTATCGCCCAGCGCGTCTTCCCTATGGCGTGCATTCTCGAAGCCGGTGACATGGATGAAGTGCTGAGCCTGGCGCAAGCCAGCACGGCGCCAAGCCTGTTCATGCTCGACCTGCTGTTCCCCGGCCAATCACCGCAAGCCATCAGCGCGTTGCGCCAGACCTTTGCGCGCAGTTCGATCGTGATCGTGTCGATGGTCGACAACCGCGAGTTGATCGATGAAGTGATGAGCGCAGGTGCGGACGGTTTCATCGGCAAGGCGACGCCGCCGGATGAAATCGCCGATGCCTTGCTGGCCGTGCGCGCCGGCGAGTTCGTCCTGACCCTGGGACCCGCCGGCGTGCCGGCCTTCGCCGAGGATCGTCATCTGCTGGAGCAACTGACGCCACGTCAGCAGGAGGTCTTGCGGCTGGTGGTGCGCGGCCTGTCGAACAAGGAAATCGCCCGCGAGCTGGCGATCTCGCCCTTTACCGTACGCATCCATGTGTCCTCGCTGCTGCGCACGCTGGACGTCAGCACCCGCGCCGCAGCCGCAGCCAAGGGGGCCAAAGCCGGGCTGGTGTGAGCATCACGCGGTCTTGAGCTTGAGCTTCAAGGCCACCAGCAGCGAACGCAGCTCGGCGGGCTGCACCGGTTTCGACAGGATCGGAATATCGCTGTCGCCCACCTGCTCCTGCACACGACGCACGTCGTGCCCGGTCATGATGATCGCCGGCACCTTGCGTCCACTGCTGCGCCGCACGTGCTGGATGCAGTCGGCCCCCGACGCTTCGGTGCCGAGGTCGAAGTCCGTCACCACCAGATCGAAATGCGCAGAGGCATCAGGCAGCGTGCTGAAGGTGGCGACTTCGCAGCCCCACTTCTGCAGCAAGGTGGCGGTGGCCAGCAGTACGTTCTGGTCATCCTCGATCAGGCACACGCGCAAGCCATCGAGCATGCGCGGCGTCTGCAGGCTGCTGCCCTTGGCTGAGGACATCGCGCGCGGCGCCTCGACGCGCTGCAGGCCGTCGATGACCGCCCGCGTGCCGCGAGCCTCCACGGAGTGAATGCTCACGCGCATGTCCATCAGCGCGCCCAGGCGCCTGACGATGGCCAGGCCCAGGCCCATTCCCTCGACGTCGCTGTCTCGCTCCTGGCGCACGCGATAGAACTCTTCGAAGACGCTGTCGAGATGGCCGGCGGCGATGCCGCGCCCCTTGTCGTAGATCTCGATGGCAACGCCTGGCCCGCGAGGGCGGCAGGCGATCAACAGCGGTTTGCCCGGCGCGTATTTCAAGGCATTGGACAGCAGGTTCTGCAGCATGGTGGTGAGCAGCACCGGGTCGGCCCGCACGTGCAGCGGCGGGCAACGCAGGCGCATCTCGACCCCGGCCCAGCGCGCCGCCTCGGCATTCTGCTGGATGAGTTGCTGCAGCAGGCTGCGCAGTTCCAGCGACTCCAGTTGCGGCACCACCTTGCCGCTGTCGAGCGAGTACATATCGAGAATGGTGCGGAACAGGCGTGCGACGCTGTGCAGTGATTTGTCGATGTTCTCCACCAGGCGCCGCTGCTCGGTACCCAGGCTGCTGTCGCGCAGGCAGGCGGTGAACAGGCTGATGGAATGAATGGGTTGACGCAGGTCGTGGCTGGCCTGGGCGAGAAACTGCGACTTGGCCCGGTTGGCAGCCTGCTCGGCCTCGGCCGCCTGGCGCGAACGCTTGAGCAGGGCATGCATGTAGGCCGGCGCCAGCAGGGTGGTGAGCAGCAGTGTGACGATCAGGTAGGGCTGCGATTGCCAGTGCGCCGACAGGCTGGCGGCCACGCTCAGCGACAGCAGCGCCATCAGGGTGGCCAGCAGCAGGTAGCCGGAACCGTAGCGCAAGCCATAACCGATGGTGACCCACAGCAGAATCGCATAGACCGGCAGCATGGCCGCGCCGCCAAGCGCCATGGTCACCGCGATACCGGCGTAGTCGGTGAGCATGGTGATCAGCCGGCGCCCGCGATAGTTGCCCGGACGCCGCCGGATATCGAACCAGATCAGCGTGGCGACGACACTGAAGACGCACTCCAGGAGGAAGATCTTCCATACCAGCGCCGGGTTGATCAGCGACAGATGGTAGAGGATCACGATGTAGCAGGCCGCGACCGACATGAAGATCATCCGCACCCCGGCCTGGGCGCGTTCGGTGTCATACGCGGCGGAGACAGTCCCGGACATGACGTTTCCCTGCTGATTACAGCTCATGTTGTGGTGTCGGCACCTTAGGCCGGAGCCTGCGACCGGCGCAAGGAACTGTTTGGCAGGCAAAGAGGCACTAGTACACCCGTACTATTTCGTGCGGCCCCACCCATTCCTAGAATCCGGGCAACGCCTCGGCACTGGGTCGGGGCCCGGTCATAGAAGGGAATGTCTGATGAACATCAAAGGAACCCTGGGCGTCCTCATGAGCGCCACCGTGCTGGCCTCGCTGAGCGGCTGCCTGGCGCAGAACACGCAAACTCAGGGGCTGCAGAATACCCAGCTGGCCAACGATCCATGTGCGCCGAGCGCGACCAGCAACCTGATCGCCACCGGACGCAGCTTGCTGGATATGGCCAATACCGTACTGGAGACGCAGCAGAGCTTCAATGGCAACACCGCGACCTATGCCAAGCGTATGGAAGTTGCGGAGAACGCGCAGAAGGTCAACCAGGGCCACAACGTGCTGAATAACGTCGAGAACCTGGCGGGTGCCGGCCAGCAGCCCTGCGTACCCGCCGCACCTGCCAACGCAGCACGCTAGCCGGCCCTCAAAGGCGCACGTCGAATTTGTCCAATAGCAGCTCGGTCGGTATGTCGGCGCTGACCAGCTGGTTGCGTCCGCGCTGCTTGCCGCTGTACAGGCGACGATCAGCGGCGCGGTAGAGCTCGGCGGCGCTGCGTCCGTCCACGGGCCAGGTGGCCAGGCCGAAGGTGGCGGACAGCGCGATCGGCTCACCGTCGTACTCAAGCGGCTGTTCGGCGATCTGCTTGCGCAGTTTTTCCACCAGCGGGTCGGCGCCGGTGCTGTCGGTATGACGTAGCAGCAGGCCGAACTCCTCCCCTCCCAGGCGACCGAGAAAGTCGGTCACGCGCAGGCGCTGCTGGAGGATCTGACAGATGTGCTGCAGCGCCATGTCGCCCGCCGCGTGCCCCCACTGGTCGTTGACCTGCTTGAAGTGGTCGACGTCGAGCAGCACCAGTACCAGATGCCCGTTGCTGCGTTCGGCCTCCTGAATGCTGCGTTGCAGGGCGTGCTGGAAGCTGCCGCGGCTGGCCACGCCGGTCAGTGAATCGGTCTGCGCCAGGCGCTGCAGCTCCTCGTAGGCCTGCATGCGCAAGCCATCGTAGATATGCACGAACACCAGGATCAGCACGCCACACAGGGCGGCATTGCCCAGGTCGATCAGGCCGTGTGTGTCCAGGGTCAGGTGATTGTCGGTGAAGTACAGCAAAAGCCCGGCGCACATGAACGGCGCGGTGAGCAGGAAGGCGCGCTGCTTACCCAGCAGCAGGTAGGCCAGCAGCGGGATCATGTACAGCCAGACGAACGCCGCCGCTGAGGCGTCCGGCATGACGATGATGTAGAGGATGAAGCAGAAGGTCGGGATCAGATACAGGTAGATCCACAGGTACAGATGGCGAGCGCGTTCGATGCGCCAGGCGCCGAACAGCAGCAAGGCGGTGCACAGCACTTCGAGGATGGCGAAGGGGTAGTTGCCGGCCAGGGCCTGCAGCACGGCGAAGCCGCCCAGGGTCAGGCCGGTGGCGAGCAGGATGGTGCGCATCAGCTTGCGTTTGCCCGACTCGCGCAGCCCTTCGCAGTGCCCTGCGCCTACATCCCTGTGATCGTTATAGTTGCCGTCACTCATCTTGGTGCCCAGCGCTGCCGCCCTCAGCGGTGCGCAGCCCCCCGCTGCGCACCATCTGGCAACTATAGACGGCCTGGCCTGTTTTACACCGCATAACCCAGCACGCGCGGCAGCCACAGGGCGATTTCCGGGAAGATCGCCACCAGCAGCAGGGCGCTGGACATCACCACGACGAACAGCGCCGCCCAGCCGACGGTCTGTTCCAGGCGTATCTTGGCCACTTCCGCCGTGACCATCAGGTTGATCGCCACCGGCGGGGTGAACTGGCCGATGGCGATGTTCATCGCCAGCAGGATGCCGAACCACACCGGGTTCCAGCCGAAGTGCTGCATCACCGGAATCAGGATCGGCATCAGGATCAGGTAGATGGAGATGGCATCGAGCAGCATGCCGGCCAGCAGCACCGCGAGCATCACCAGCGCCAGCAGCACCCAGCCGTTGTCCGACAGCGAGATCAGCCATTCGGCCAGATGGCGGAAGGTACCGAGCATGGTGCCGGCCCAGGCGAAGATGCCAGCCAGGGCGATGATCAGCATGACCACACCGGAGATCACCCCGGCTTCGCCACACAGACGCCAGAGGCTGCGCCAGTCCAGTTCGCGGGTGACGAACAGGCCGATCAGCACGCCGTAGGTCACGCCGACCACGGCGGCTTCAGTGGGCGTGAACAGGCCGCTGCGCAGGCCGCCGAGAATCAGCACCGGGGCGAACAGCGCTGGCAGCGCCTGCTTGAAGCTTTCCCCGAGCGGTGGCCGCTCACTTGATTCCGGCGACTCCCAGCCGTAGTGACGCGACAGCAGCCAGGCCGGTACCAGCAGCACCAGGCCGACCAGAATGCCGGGGAACAGGCCGGCGGCGAACAGCGCACGCAGGTCCACGCCCGGCACCACGATGGAGTAGAGAATCAGCGCGATGGACGGCGGAATCAGGATCGCCGTCGAGGCCGAGGCGGCGATCAGCGTAGCCGAGAAGGGTTTGGGATACCCCGCCTTGGTCATGCTCGGCAGCATCACCATGGCCACGGCGGCGGCATCGGCCGGGCCAGAGCCACTCATGCCGCCCATGATCAGGCACACCAGCACCGCGACCATGGCCAGGCCGCCATGACGCGGGCCGATCACCGCCTGGGCGAAGCGCACCAGCCGCAGCGCCACACCGGCCTTCTCGAACACCAGGCCGGTGAGGATGAACAGCGGAATGGCGATCAGCGGGTACTTGGCCACGCCGTTGTAGGTGTTGGTGCCGAGGGTCGCGAGCATGTCCGGCGACAGCCCGGCGATGATGCCGATGGCGCCGGAGAGGCCGAGGGCGAAGGCCACCGGCACACCGAGCGCCAGCAGCACGGCGAAACTGAGGATCAGCCAGAGATCAGGGCTCATCACTGATTCTCCCGCGCAGGCGATCGACGGTCATCTGAGTTAGGCGCACGAACAGCAGCAGCGCCAGGACCGGCAGCCAGATCACGTACCACCAGTTGGGCAGGCCGAGGCCGGGCGACTCGGAATCCCACTGGAATTCCTCCCAGGCGAACTGGCCGCCATACCAGCACACCAGCCCCAGCACCAAAACGCCGGCCAGCCACTGCAACAGGATCAGCGGCGTGCGCAGGCGCGGGAACAGGCGCTCGAGCAGGCCGATACGAATGTGCCGGTTGCTGCGCATGGCCACCGAAGCACCGGCGAAGGTGAGGATGACCAGCAGGAACACCGAGATTTCCTCGGTGAAGGCAAAGGATGCATCGGTGAAATAACGCACCACGACGTTGGCCAGGCTGATCAGGCTGATGATCACCAGGGCCAGGGTGGCGAGCACGCGCTCCAGCGGCGCGTCGACTTGCTTGCTCATAAGAACCTCGAACGACCGGAGCAAGGCGCGCCAGTGGTAACACCCCTGCCCTCTCCCCCGGGCCCTCTCCCGCATGCGGGAGAGGGGAGCAGAGCGGGCTGCGGGACATCCACCACTACGCCCCGTAGTGTGGGCTTGCGGTCAGATAAAACGAATCAGGGCTGGGCCACGGCCTTGCGCGCGGCATCCATCAGCGCATCGCCGATACGCGGTGCCCATTTCTCATGCACGCTGGCGGTGGCTTCGACGAAGGCCGCGCGCTCGGTGTCGCTCAGTTCGATCACTTCCACGCCGCGCTCACGCACGTCGCCCAGGCGCTGCGCCTGGGCGCCACGCGACAGCTCGATCTCCCACTTGCCGGCGTCGATGGCCGCCTGGCGCAGCAGTTCGCGATCTTCCTCAGGCAGGGATTTCCATACGCGCTGGTTAACGGCGAACACCAGCGGGTCGGCCATGTAGTCCCACAGGGTCAGGTACTTCTGGCCCACCTGGTCGACACGTGCCACGTCGAATACCGACAGCGGGTTTTCCTGGCCGTCCACCGCGCCGGTGGTCAGTGCCGGCTTGGCATCGGCCCAGCTCATCTGCGTCGGGTTGGCGCCAAGGGCGGTGAAGGTGTCCTGGAACAGCGGCGAGCCAACCACGCGGATCTTCAGGCCCGTCATATCGGCCGGGCTGCGCACCGGCTTGGCCGAGTTGGACAGCTGGCGGAAGCCGTTCTCGCCCCAGGCCAGCGGCACGATGCCGCGCTGTTCGATGGCAGCGAAGGCCAGCTTGCCGGCTTCGCCCTGGGTGATGGCGTCGAGGTCGGCATCGTTCTTCATCAAAAACGGCAGGGAGAACAGGTTGAGTTCCGGCACCTGCGGCGACCAGTTGATGGTCGAGCCCACGGCCATGTCGATCAGGCCGGAGCGCATGGCGGAGAATTCCTTGGTCTGGTCGCCGGCGACCAGTTGCGCATTGGGGTACACGCGCAGGGTGATGCGCCCCTCGGAGCGCTCGTTGACCAGATCGGCCCACTTCTGCGCGGCCTGGCCCCAGGGGAAGGCGTCCGACAGTACGGTGGAAACGGAGTATTCACGCGCCTGCGCGGTGGCGCACAGGGCGGTCAGCGCAGCGCCAGCGGCGAGCGCGGAGAAGAGTCGCTTGAGTTTCATCGGGGCGTCCTTGTATGGATCTTGGTCATTGTCGTTGTGGCACCGGCAAAGCGGTGCGGATCCAGCGGCGAGCGGATGGCTCGCCTGGCGCGCCTGGTCGGCACGCGAAAGGGACACGGCAGGTGTCACGGCTGCCGGGCAGGCCTTGTGGGCGATCGGCAGGTGCCGGCGGGTTACGCGCGGCCGCCCAACTATTCCAGAAGCGCGCAGCGAATGCCATTGTCTGATGACTGTTGACGTTGCCCGGCCTGATCGGCGCTGCCCATAATCACCGGGATCTCATTTTCGGACACTCGCCCATGGCCATTTCCCGCGACGACCTCGACCAGCACGGTCTGATCATCGGCGTGTCGCCCGAACGCTTTCGCGCGGTGGCCATGCCGCTGCTGTTCGATCACCTCGATGCGCAGTGCGAGGGCACCATCGCGGTCAATCGCCAGGCACGCATCGTCTGGATCAACGACAAGTACGCGCAGAAGGTCGGCATCGCCGATGCGCGCACGGCACTGGGCAAGGAGATCGAGGAAGTGCTGCCGGCCAGCCGCCTGCGCGAGGTGGTGGAAAGCGGCCAGCCGAGCATGCTCGATCTGATGGCCTTCGGCAGCGAGCACTTCGTGGTCACCCGCATACCGCTGCGCGACGAGGACGGCACCCTGGTCGGCGCCCTGGGCTTCGTGCTGTTCGACCGCGCCCGCCACCTCAAACCGCTGATGGCCAAGTACGCCAACCTGCAGACGCAACTGCTCGCCACCCAGCACGAGCTGGCCAAGGCGCGTCGGGCGCGCTACACCATCGCCGGGTTCATCGGCGCCAGCAGTGCGGCCAGCGAGGTAAAGCGCCAGGCCCGCCGTGCTGCGCAGCTCGACTCCACCGTGCTGATTCGCGGCGAAACCGGCACCGGCAAGGAGCTGCTGGCGCAGGGCATCCACAATCTGTCGCCGCGCGCCAACGGCCCATTCGTCGCGGTCAACGTCGCAGCGATTCCGGAGACCCTGGTCGAGGCCGAGCTGTTCGGCACCGCACCCGGCGCCTTTACCGGCGCAGACCGTAAGGCGCGCATCGGCAAGTTCGAAGTGGCCAACGGCGGTACGCTGTTTCTCGACGAGATCGGCGATCTGCCGCTGCCGTTGCAGGCCAAGCTGCTGCGCGTTTTGCAGGAGCAGGAGGTGGAGCCGCTCGGCTCCAATCAGGTCAAGCCGCTCAACGTGCGGGTGATCGCCGCGACCCATATCGACCTGGAAGCCAAGGTGGCCGCCGGGCAGTTCCGCGACGATCTCTACTACCGCCTCAACGTGCTGGCCCTGCGCGTGCCGCCACTGCGCGAGCGTGCCAGCGACATTCCCGCACTGATCGAACACCTGCTCGATGACCTGGCCAACCGCTCCGGCCTGGCGCCCATGGAGCTGACAGACGATGCCCTCGCCCTGCTCTGCGCACAGCTGTGGAAGGGCAATGTGCGTGAGTTGCGTAACCTGCTGGAGCGGGCGCAACTGGCGGCCGATGGGCGACTGGATGGCGAAGTTTTACGTGGTTTGCTGGTCGATCCGGTGGCGCCAAGCGCGCCTACGCCCGTTGCGCCAGTGATGATGAGCACGACGCAGACGCTGGCCGAACAGTTGGCGCAGGCCGAGCGCCAGGCGTTGCAGGCGGCACTGGCGGCAACCGATGGCAATCGCCAATTGGCCGCCGAGCGCCTGGGCATTTCCCGCGCTGGTTTCTACGCCAAGCTGGCGCAGCATGGGCTGGGTCGCCGGGGCTGAGCGCCTCACCCTGTAGGAGCCGGCTTGCCGGCGATGCGCCCCCGCAACGCTTCTCCACAACAGTCGCGGCTAAAGCCCCTCCCACAAAAGCGTGGCGGGCCGCAATCGCGTATCCCGGATGAAATCCGGGAGCAGGCGCCCACAAAAGCCCCGGATTGCATCCGGGCTACGGTATTGATTGCTGGTCGTGGGAGCGGCTTCAGCCGCGATTGTCACCGAACCGGAAATCGCTTCGCGGCTAAAGCCGCTCCTACAGAAACCGTTGCCGTCCGCAATTTGTAGCCCGGATGAAATCCGGGGCCTGCCCTTTATGCAATCAACAATTGGCGGGTTGCACCCGCCCTACATCGCCGGTAGGGCGGGTGAAACCCGCCGGATGGGAACCGGGCGAGCGCAATTATGAAAACCATCAATGTCCAATTTCCTGGACTAAAAATCAGCGGACCATCCAAAAACCTGGACTAAATCCATAAATATGGACACCCACGATCCTCGCCCTCTCGACTCAAATCGCGCACTCAAGCCTGAAACCCTCGTTGCAGAGGCCTTCAACCCCTATCGACCAAAGTCTCACCCCACCCTGGCACGACTCTGGCTCTATATCCGGCAAAGGCGCGCTGCCGCATCCGCGCCTTCCCGATAGAACGGCCTCGAGCCGCTAGAACAACAACAAAAGGAACCACCCATGGGTACCCTCGGTATTCTGATTTCCCTCGCATTGTTGATGTACCTCGCCTATCGCGGCATCAACGTCCTGATCCTCGCTCCACTGCTGGCCCTGCTGGCGTTGCTGTTCGCCGGCGACATCGCTCTGCTGCTGCCCACCTACACCCAGGTGTTCATGAAGGCCATGGGCGGCTACGTGATCCAGTTCTTCCCGCTGTTCCTGCTGGGTGCACTGTTCGGCAAGTTGATGGACGACTCGGGATCAGCGCGCGCTATCGCCCATGGCATCGTCGCCAAGGTCGGCAGCGAGCGCGCGATCCTGGCCATCGTGCTGGCCTGCGGCATCCTCACCTACGGCGGTGTGTCGCTGTTCGTGGTGGCCTTCGCCGTGTATCCGATTGGCGCCGCGCTGTTCCGCGAGGCGGGCATTCCCAAGCGCCTGATCCCCGGTGCCATCGCCCTCGGCTCGTTCACCTTCACCATGACCGCGCTGCCCGGTACACCGGCTATCCAGAACGCCATTCCCAACCCCTTCTTCGGCACCGACGCCTTCGCGGCGCCGGGCCTGGGGGTGATCGCCGGCCTGATCATGTTCGGCCTCGGCACCTGGTGGCTAACCGCGCAGTCGCGCAAGCTGATGGCCGCGGGTGAAGGCTACGGCGAGCACCGCGACGACCCGGTCGTCGAAGAGCGGCGCGACATTCCCGGCTTCTGGCTGGCGCTGCTGCCGATCTTCGTGGTGATCGCGCTGAACTTCCTGATGGCCAAGCAGATTCTGCCGGCCGTCGACACCAGCTACCTGGCCAAGCCGGAATACGGCGGTCTGCAGGATGCCAAGTCGCTGATCGGCATCTGGTCGATCATCGTCGCCCTCGGCGCCGCCATCGTGCTGCTGATCGCCATGCACTGGAAGCGCTGGATGGACCTGAAGAAGAGCGTCAACGACGGCGCCTTCGGCTCCATGCTGCCGATCCTCAACACCGCCGCCGAGGTGGGTTACGGCACGGTGATCGCCTCGCTGGCCGGCTTCGTCATCATCCGTGACCTGGTGCTGGGCGTCTCCAGCAACCCGCTGATCTCCGAAGCGGTGGCGGTGAACATCCTCGCCGGCATCACCGGTTCCGCCTCCGGCGGTATGTCCATCGCCCTGAAGACCCTCGGCGCGCAGTACCTGGAAATGGCCAACGCCGCCGGCATCAGCCCCGAGCTGCTGCACCGCGTCGCCGCCATGGCCTCGGGCTGCATGGACACCCTGCCGCACAACGGCGCGGTGATCTCGCTGCTGGCGATCTGCAAGCTCACCCACCGCGAGTCGTACAAGTTCATCTTCGTCAACACCGTGGCCTTCCCACTGGTGGCGTTGGTTGTGGTGATCACCCTGGGCACCCTGTTTGGAAGCTTCTGACGAGCATGGCGCCCTCGGGCGCCGTGCTGTCCATATGCCGTGTTGTTCAATCGCTTTCGAGTACCCGCAATGAGCAAGATCATGACCGCCGCCGAAGCCGTGGCGCGTATCCCGGACAACGCCAACCTGGCCACCGGCGGCTTCGTCGGCATCGGTTTCGCCGAGCAGATCGCCATCGCCCTGGAGCAGCGTTTCGTGGCTGAACAGGCGCCGCGCGATCTGACCCTGGTGTATGCCGCCGGCCAAGGTGACGGCAAGGGTCGCGGCCTCAACCACCTGGCCCATGAAGGCCTGGTGCGCCGGGTGATCGGCGGCCACTGGGGCCTGGTGCCGGGGTTGCAGAAGCTGGCGGTGGACAACCGCATCGAGGCCTACAACCTGCCGCAGGGGGTGATCTCCCAGCTGTTTCGCGACATCGCCGCCGGCAAGCCGGGACAGCTGTCGCGGGTAGGCCTGGGCACTTACGTCGACCCGCGCCACGGCGGCGGCAAGCTCAATGCACGCACCACTGCCGATCTGGTGCGGTTGATGCCCATCGATGGCGAGGACTACCTGTTCTACCCGACCTTCCCGATCAACGTCGGCATCGTTCGCGCTACCAGCGCCGACCCTGACGGCAACCTCAGTTTCGAGCGCGAGGCGCTGACCATCGAGAGCCTGGCCATCGCCATGGCCGCGCGCAATAGCGGCGGCCTGGTGATTGCCCAAGTCGAGCGGGTGGTCGAGCGCGGCTCGCTCAACCCACGGCAGGTGAAGATTCCCGGCATCCTGGTGGATTGCGTGGTGGTGGCCGAGCCGGCCAATCACCAGCAGACCTTCGCCACCGCCTACAACCCCGCCTTCGCCGCCGAGACCCGCGTACCGGTGGACAGCCTGACCCTGATGCCGCTGGACGTGCGCAAGCTGATCGCCCGCCGCGCGGCGCTGGAGCTGAAAGCGGACGCGGTGGTGAATCTCGGCATCGGCATGCCCGAGGGTGTGGCGGCGGTGGCCGCCGAAGAGGGCGTGATCGAGCGCCTGACGCTGACCGCCGAGCCCGGCGTGATCGGCGGCGTGCCGGCCTCGGGCCTGGACTTCGGCGCAGCGAGCAATCATAGCGCCTTGCTCGACCAGCCCTACCAGTTCGATTTCTATGACGGCGGCGGCCTGGATATCGCGTTTCTTGGCCTGGCCCAGGCCGATGCAGCGGGCAACCTCAACGTGTCCAAGTTCGGCAGTCGCCTTGCGGGAGCCGGCGGTTTCATCAACATCAGCCAGAACGCCAAGCAGGTGGTGTTCGTCGGCACCTTCAGCGCCGGCAAGCAGGACATCCGCATCGAAGACGGCCAGCTGCGCATCGTCCAGGACGGCGAGCTGCGCAAGTTCGTTGCCGAGGTGGAACACCGCACCTTCGCCGGCCGCCTGGCCGCCGAGCGCGGCCAGCCGGTGCTCTACGTCACCGAGCGCTGCGTGCTGCGCCTGACTACCGAAGGGCTGGAGCTGATCGAAGTGGCGCCGGGCGTGGATATCCAGCGCGACATCCTCGCGCGCATGGACTTCGCCCCCATCGTGCGCCAGCCGAAGCTGATGGATGCGCGGCTGTTCCGGCCCGAGCCCATCGGCCTGGCGCAATGTCTGGACTGATGCCAGGACACTCTTTGAGCGTGAACTCACGGGCCTGAACAGGCCCGTTTTTTTGCCAGAAACTTATCGCGAATCGTAGGGTGGACCACGCTTCACCGGTCCACCATAGGTAAACGACGCGAATACCCCGGGTGGAAATGAACAGCGATTTCAACCCTAGGTCCTTTCATCCAGCTTATGCCGCGCGGCATACAGGCAGATCATCTCCATCGCCAGGGCGGCGCCGGCCAGCGCGGTAACCTCGGCGTTGTCGTATGGCGGTGCCACTTCCACCACGTCCATGCCGACCAGGTTGATACCGCGTAGACCGCGCAGGATCTCCAGCGCTTGATGGCTGGAAAGGCCGCCGCACACCGGTGTGCCGGTGCCGGGGGCGAAGGCCGGGTCGAGGCAGTCGATGTCGAAGGTCAGGTACACCGGATGCTCGCCCACCCGCGCGCGGATGCGCTCGGCGATCTGCTCCGGCGTGCTACGGTGTACCTCGCGGGCATCGAGCACCTGAAAGCCCATCACGTCGTCGTTGGTGGTGCGCAAGCCGATCTGCACCGAGCGCGCCGGGTCGACCAGGCCTTCACGCGCGGCGTGATAGAACATGGTGCCGTGGTCGATACGCTTGCCCTCCTCGTCCGGCCAGGTGTCGCTGTGCGCGTCGAAGTGGATCAGCGCCAGCGTGCCGTGCTTCCTGGCATGCGCCTTGAGCAGCGGATAGCTGATGAAGTGGTCGCCGCCCAGGGTCAGCAGCGCGCTGCCGGCCTCGAGAATGCGCGTGGCGTGCGCCTCGATCAGCGCCGGGGTGTCCTGCGGCGTGCCGTGGTCGAAATAGCAGTCGCCGTAGTCGACGCAGGCGAGCAGGTCGAAGGGGTCGAACTCCCAGGGAAAATGCCGCGCCCAGGCCGACTGGATCGAGGCAGCGCGGATCGCCCGCGGGCCGAAGCGGCTGCCGGGCCGGTTGGTGGTGGCGGTGTCGAACGGTACGCCGCTGATGGCCAGGTCCACGCCGGTGAGGTCACGGCTGTAGCGCCGGCGCATGAAGCTGGTGATGCCGGCGTAGGTGGGCTCGGCGGCGGTGCCGTAGAGGCTGGCGCGGGTGATGGCCTGGTCGTTGTCGAAGGCTTGGTCCATGGTCGAATACTCGTTTCGGTGATGTTCGCGAGCAGAGCTCGCTCCTACAGACTCAGTACTGGCTGCGGAAGGCTGTCCACAGGCGGGTGCGCTGACGATGCTCGCGCAGGCTCAGCACCTGCTCGGCGAACAGGCGTGCGCGCACGGCTTCGGGCGGGTAGATATCCGGGTCACCGCTCACCGCCTCGTCCAGCAGGGGCGTGGCGGCGTGGTTGGCGTTGGCGAAGAACAGTTCGTTGGTCAGCTCGGCGATGGCCTCGGGTTGCAGCATGAAGTCGATGAACGCACGGGCGTTGCCCGGATGCGGCGCGTCGGCGGGAATGGCCATGGTGTCGAACCAGATCAGCGTGCCTTCGCGCGGAATGCGGTAGAGCACCTCGAACGGCTGCCCGGCCTCGACAGCACGCGCAGCGGCCGTGCCGGCGTCACCGGTGTAGGTCAGCGCCAGGCAGGTCTCGCCCTTGGCCAGGTCGTCGATCTGCCGGGCATTGCCGATGTAGCGCAGGTTCGGTTGCAGCGCCGCGAGCAGAGCGCTGGCCGCGTCCAGATCGGCGCCTTTGGTGCTGTAGGGCGGCTTGCCCAGGTAATTGAGGGCGATGGCGATCACCTCCTGCGGCGAGTCGAGCACGGAGATGCCGCAATCCTTGAGCTTGCTGGCGTACTCGGGCTTGAACAGCAGGTCGAGGCTGTCCAGCGCCACGCCGGGCAGGCGTCGTTCCACGGCCTGCTTGTTGATCGCCAGGCCCACCGTGCCCCAGGTGTAGGGCACGCCGTACTGATTGCCGGGGTCTACGCTGGCCAGCTTGGCCAGCAGTTCGGGGTCGAGGTTGCCGGCGTTTTGCAACGCCCCCACCGGCTGCAGTGCCTTGGCCTGGATGGCGCGCGACAGGCCGCTGGAAGCGGGAAAGACCAGGTCATAGCCGCTGCCGCCGGTCATCAGTTTGCTCTCCAGCACATCGGTGCTGTCGAAGGTGTCGTATTTGACGCGGATGCCGGTTTCGGCCTGGAAGCGCGCAAGCGCCTGCGGCGCCACGTAGTCGGCCCAGTTGTACAGATTGAGCTGTTTCGGCTCGGCCATCAGCGGTGTGGCGATAGCCAGGAGCAGCAAGCTTGCAGCAAGACGCATGGTGGGTTCCTCGGGCAGATGCGGTTGGCCGCGCCTCTCTGCTGGAGGCTAGGCATGTCGGCATCCTGCACCCGGCGTTGCTTCGGATAAATTCGAAGTGTTCTACTCCAACATCGACAGCCATCAATGTATGGAGCACACATGCTCAGCCAACTGCGCGACCTCGACCTGCAACTGCTGCGGCTGTTCGTCACCGTGGGGGAGAGCGGCGGCTTCAGCGCCGCGCAGGGTGAGCTGGGCATCGGCCAGTCGACCATCAGCACACAGATGGCCAAGCTGGAAACCCGCCTGGGCTTTCGCCTGTGCGAGCGCGGCAAGGCCGGCTTTCGCCTGACACCCAAGGGCGAGCAGGTGCTGGCTGCCACACGCAAGCTGTTCGCCGCCATCGAGACCTTCAAGGGCGAAGCCCAGGGCATGGCCGACAAGCTGCTCGGCGAGCTGCGCATCGGTCTATCGGAGGCGCTATCGGACGAGGTGATCGAGCGTATCGGCAAGGCCGTCGGACGTTTTCGCCAGCGCAACCAGGCGGTGCAGATCGAACTGCTCAGCGCCATGCCCGCCGAGCTGGAGCGACGCCTGCTGCAGGATCAGCTGCAACTGGCCATCGGCTATTTTTCCGGCAGCCAGACGGCGCTGGATTACCAACCACTGTTCGAGGAGCGCCAGCGCCTGTACTGCGGCAGCCAACATCCGCTGTTCGCGCGGCAAACGCTGAGCGCCGACGACCTGCAGGACTGCGACCGGGTTGTGCATCCCTATCGTTTCATCGCCGCCGACGAGCCCTGGCAGGGCGGTAGCAGCAGCGCCCGTTGCGAGCAGGTCGAGGGCAGCCTGGCGTTCATCCTCTCCGGCGCGCACCTGGGCTATCTGCCCGAGCACATTGCCCAACCCTGGGTGAACCGCGGTGGCCTGCGCGCGCTGCCCGGCACCTGGGATTTCACCGTGCAGTTTCGCCTGGCCAGTCACCGTGGCCATCCGCCCAGCGAGGCGCAGAAGGCCTTCAGCGAAGATCTGCTGGATGCATTCAGCACCTGCTGAAACATCCGGGGTCTATAGTGGTTGTTCCTTCCTCACCTTCTGGAGTACACATGAGCAAGACTTACAACGTCGCCGTACTGGTCGGCAGCCTGCGTAAAGCCTCCATCAACCGCAAACTGGCCCTGGCGCTGGCCGATCTGGCACCAGCCTCGCTGAATCTGGAAATCCTCGAGATCGGCGACCTGCCGCTGTACAACGAAGACGCCGACGGGGATACCGCTCCGGCCTCCTACGCGCCGTTTCGCAGCAAGCTCAAGGCGGCCGACGCGGTGCTGTTCATCACCCCCGAATACAACCGCTCGATCCCGGCGCCGATGAAGAACGCCATCGATGTCGGCTCACGCCCGTATGGCCAGAGCGGCTTCAGCGGTAAACCAGGCGCCGTGCTCAGTGCCTCGCCGGGCGCCGTTGGTGGCTTTGGTGCCAACCATCACCTGCGCCAGTGCCTGGTGTTCCTCGACGTGCATGTGCTGCAGCAGCCGGAGGCTTATCTCGGTGGCGCCGGCAACTTCTTCGACGAGAACGGCGTACTCAGCGACGGCATCAAGCCGTTCCTGCAGAAATTCATCGACGCCTATGCCGCCTGGGTAGCCAAGCAGGCCTGATACCTCGCGCCGCCCACTGGGCGGCGCTCCACTATGCCGATATGCCCTCATCTACGGCCTGAATGACACTGGCAGCTAGACCGACCGGTCTACATAATCCAGGCCATGACCAAGACTACTCGCGACAAACTGATCGACGCCATGATCGATGCCCTGCAACGCAAGGGTCTGCATGGCGTTGGTTTGAACGAACTGCTGGCCGCCGCCGATGCGCCCAAGGGCAGCCTTTATCACCACTTCCCGAACGGCAAGACCGAACTGGCCGTGGCCGCCATCGAGCGTGTCGGCCAGCGCGCCGAGCAGGCGTTCGCTGCGCTCTTCGAGCGCCAGTCCGATCCACTCGATGCGCTGACTATCTGGCTACAGAGCGCGCTTGGCCAGTTGCAGGAAAGCGCCTTCGAGCGCGGCTGCCCGCTAGCCACCGTGGCCCTGGAAAGCGGCCCGCAAGATCATGAAATTCGTGCAGCCCTGGCCAATGCCTTCGCCGCCATTCGCCAGGCACTGCAGCAGCAGTTGCAACGTCATGGTTACCCACAGCCAGAAGGGCTCGCGGCCCTATTCGTCGCGCTCTACGAAGGCGGTCTGCTGCAAGCGCGAGTCGCCGGCAGCAGCGAGCCGCTGAAACAGGCCGTCGCCACCCTGCTCCACCTGACCCGCCAGCACCGCATGGAGCCTACCTGACATGAGCACGAGCATTCGCCGCGAAACCCAGCCCCTGCTAGCCCTCGACGACTATCCGTTGGCCGCCACGCGCTACCACGCAGAGCGCCCCCAGGCACAATTGCTGATCGCCGGCGCTACCGGCGTGCCGCAAGGTTTCTATCGGCGCTTCGCTGAGCATGCCGCCAGCCGTGGTTTCAACACCATGACCCTGGACTACCGCGGCATCGGCCAGTCCAAGCCAGACAGCCTGCGTGGTTTCGAGATGGAGTATCTGGACTGGGCCCATATCGACCTGGCCGCCGCGGTGGATCAACACCGGCACGCCGAGCGCCCGCTGTTCATGATCGGTCATTCGTTCGGCGGTCACGCCTTTGGCCTGCTGCCCAACCATGATCAGGTCGCCGGCTTCTACACCTTCGGTACCGGCGCCGGTTGGCACGGCTGGATGCCCAGGGCCGAGCAGGTGCGCGTACTGGCCATGTGGCGCCTGATAGGCCCGCTGATGACGCGCTACAAGGGCTACCTGGCCTGGAGCAAACTGGGCATGGGCGAGGATCTGCCGCTAGGCGTGTACCGTCAGTGGAAACGCTGGTGCCGCTTCCCGCGCTACTTCTTCGACGACCCGCAGATGCCGGGGCTGGCCGAGCGCTTCGCCCAGGTGAAGACACCGATGGTGGCGCTCAACAGCCTGGACGATCTTTGGGCACCGCCCGCATCACGCGATGCCTTCATGGCCGCCTATGTGAATGCGCCCTACCAGGCGCGCACGCTCGACTCGCAGGCAGAGGGCCTGGGCGCTATCGGTCATATGGGGTATTTCCGCCCTGCGGCGCAGCGTCTGTGGGACGAGACGCTGGATTGGTTCGAGCAATTGCGCGTCGAACAACGAGCAGCTTGAGCAGGCCGCTGAAAATCTCTGGGCCAGAAAAAAGAAAACCCCGCGATTGCGGGGCCTTGCAGACTGTTGTCCTGACATCCTTGATCTGCTCACCATCCTGGCGGCTGTCCAGCGTGTCCCTGTTCGTCTAGGCGCTTCCTGCGCTGAATCCATATGCAGCAGAGTACGCTCGTACCTGATCGACCGACAGTGGCGAAAATCGTGACATCGTGTAAGCCATGGCTTACACGCATTCTCCCTCTGTCAGCCGTCTGACTTTGCTCGGGCCATTCCAGATTGGGAGAAAGCATTTGGCCATGTTTTTTGTGACGTACGTCTTGCTAGACTGCATCTTGTCCTACAAAAACAACAGACTCCGACAACGGCAGTCACTGGGGCTAGAGTATGCGCGCAGTCACCTTGCTTCTTGGTTGCCTGGCAACCTGCATCAGCAGCTTCTCCCTGGCCAATGGCCAGACCCAACTGGGCGACGTCAAACAGGCCATCGATCAGGCGTTCTGGCAGGATCTTTACGGTAATGGCGGCACCACGCTCTATTGCGGCCAGACCTTCGCCCGCGAAAGCGGCACCCTCACTGCCAGCCCGATCTACAGCAGCAAGCAGCTCAAGAGCGCGATGCGCTGCGTCACCGACCGCCAATGCACCATCATGAACCCGCGCTATCCGTACATCGTCGCCGACCTGCACAACTACTACCCGGCGCTGAGCCGCGTGGAGCTGGCACGACGCAATGCCCAGTTCGCCGAACTGGCCGATGACGTGCCGAGCAAGTTCGCCGATATCGGCTGCGACCTGAAAACCAGCTTCCAGCTGGTGGAGCCACGTGACGAAGCCAAGGGCAATATCGCCCGGGCGATCTTCTACATGCACATCGAATACGGGTTGCCCATCGTCGGCCTGGTGCCGATGTACAAGGCCTGGCACCGCATGGACCCGCCGGATGCCGAAGAAAAGGCACGCAACGACAAGATTGAGGTGCTGCAGGGCACGCGCAATCGCTTTATCGACGATCCTGCGCTAGTGGATCAGCTGATCAGCGACTGACCCCGAGCACAGTGGCAGGGGCTTTAACTGCGACGAAACCACTGCGCATCGCCGGCAAGCCGGCTCCTACGGTTTGTGGAAAGCCTACGCTCTGCGTTTGTGCAGCGAGCGCAGTTTGTAGCGGTCACCGGGATGGATCAGCCGTGCATAGCTGATCAGGTGATCGTCCGACCAGGTGCGGCGGATCACGCTCAGGCAGGGCATGGCCGGGTCAATCTGCAGCAGCTCGGCCGTGCGCGCATCCACCAGTACCGCTTCAACCACATGCTCGACATCCGAGATCGGACAGCTGGCGACCAGCACCTCGTTGGGGGTGACCTGGGTGAAGTCGCTCTGCAGGTAATGCGGCACCCAGCGCGGGTTGACGAAGCGGTCCTCGAGCTGGATCGGCAGACCGTCCTGCAGGTGCACGAGGATGCTGTGAAACACCTCGCCGCCCAGGCGCAGCCCCAGACGCAGGGCCACTTCGTCATCGGCGGCGATGGCCTCGCAGCGCACCACTTCGTTGCTGTAGGCATGGCCGCGACCGCGCACTTCGCTGGCAATGTTCATCACCTCGTGCAGCGGCGACTCGGCCTTGCGGTCGGTGACGAAGGTGCCGAGCCCGGCCTGACGCACCAGATAACCCTTCTGCACCAGATTCTGGATCGCCTTGTTGGCGGTCATGCGGCTGACGGCGAAGTCGCGCGCCAGCTGTTCCTCGGGCGGGATCTGGTGGTTGACCGGGTAGGCGCCGCCGTGAATGCGCTCGAGGAGAAAATCCTCGATGGCCTTGTAGCGCGGGGTGGGACTGGTCACGGCTGCTCCTTGGATATGCCCGGTGCGCGGATGATACATCAGCCATACGAGTGATCTCGCAGGAGCCCCGCCTCGGGGCGAAAGCGGTCGCGGCCGCTGCGCAAGACCTGCGGCGTAACCAGCATTCGCCGCAGAGCGCGGCTCCTACAAAGACCGTAGCCCGGATGAAATCCGGGAGCCCAAAGATCGAGCTCCGGATCGCATCCGCGCAACGCGATCACCCCACCGAAGGCAGCATGCCGGCCGGCAGCAGCGGCGTCAGCACGCGCTCGGCGAGCAGAGCATCGGCGGCGGCGATGTCCGGGGCGAAGAAGCGGTCCTCGACGTAATACGGCACCTTGGCGCGCAGCGCCTGACGCGCCTGTTCCAGCGCCGGTGTGCTCTTCAGCCCTTCACGGAAGTCCAAGCCCTGGCAGGCGCCGAGCCATTCCACGGCCAGCACGCCACGGGTGTTGGCGGCCATGTCCCACAAGCGTTTGCCGGCAGCCGGGGCCATGGAAACGTGGTCTTCCTGGTTGGCCGACGTCGGCAGACTGTCGACGCTGTGCGGGTGAGACAGTGCCTTGTTCTCGCTGGCCAGGGCCGCAGCGGTGACCTGGGCGATCATGAAGCCGGAGTTGACCCCGCCATTGGCCACCAGGAACGGCGGCAGCTGCGACATGTGCTTGTCCATCATCAGCGAGACGCGGCGCTCGGACAGCGAGCCGATCTCGGCGATGGCCAGGGCGATATTGTCGGCGGCCATGGCCACGGGTTCTGCGTGGAAGTTGCCACCGGAAATCACCTCGCCTTCGGCGGCGAACACCAGCGGGTTGTCGGATACCGCGTTGGCCTCGACGCCGAGCACCTCGGCGGCCTGACGCAGCTGGGTCAGGCATGCGCCCATGACCTGCGGCTGGCAACGCAGCGAGTACGGGTCCTGCACCTTGTCGCAGGCGGCGTGGGAGCGGCCGATCTCGCTGCTGTCGCCGAGCAGGTGGCGGAACGCCGCTGCTGCGTCGATCTGCCCGCGCTGGCCACGGGCGGCATGGATGCGCGCATCGAAGGGCGAGCGCGAACCCAGCAGCGCCTCGACGCTGAGCGCGCCGCAAACGCTGGCGGCAGCGTACAGGTCCTCGGCCTCGAACAGCCCGCGCAGGGCGTAGGCGGTAGACACCTGGGTGCCGTTGAGCAAGGCCAGGCCCTCCTTGGCGGCCAGGGTCATCGGCTCCAGGCCGGCGATGGCCAGCGCCTCGGTGGCCGGCAGCCATTCACCCTTGTATCGCGCCTGGCTTTCGCCGAGCAGCACCAGCGACATATGCGCCAGCGGCGCCAGGTCACCGGAAGCGCCGACCGAGCCTTTCAGCGGAATGTGCGGGTAGACCTCGGCGTTGACCAGGGCGATCAGCGCGTCGATCACCTGGCGGCGGATGCCGGAGAAACCGCGCGCCAGGCTGTTGATCTTCAGCAGCATGATCAGGCGCACCATGGCGTCATCCAGCGGCTGACCGATGCCGGCGGCGTGGGACAGCACCAGCGAACGCTGCAGCTTTTCCAGGTCGTCGTTGGCGATGCGGGTCGAGGCCAGCAGGCCGAAACCGGTGTTGATGCCGTAGGCGGTGCGGCCCTCGGCGATGATCTGGTTGACGCAGGCGACGCTGGCGTCGATGGCCTTATGGGCGCCGGCGTCCAGAGTCAGTTGCACAGGCGCCTGGTAGGCGGCGCGCAGGTCGGCCAGGGTCAGTTGGCCGGGTTTCAGGTTAAGCGTATTCATGGAATCTCTTTCCTCAGCCGATCATCGGCAGGTTCAGGCCCTGCTCGCGGGCGCAATCGATGGCGATCTGGTAACCGGCATCAGCGTGACGCATCACGCCGGTGCCCGGGTCGTTGGTCAGCACGCGGGCAATGCGCGCGGCAGCTTCGTCGGTGCCATCGCAGACGATGACCATACCCGAATGCTGGGAGAAGCCCATGCCGACGCCGCCGCCGTGGTGCAGCGACACCCAGGTGGCGCCGCTGGCGGTGTTGAGCAGGGCGTTGAGCAGCGGCCAGTCGGACACGGCATCGGAGCCGTCCTGCATCGCTTCGGTCTCGCGGTTGGGGCTGGACACCGAGCCGCTGTCCAGGTGGTCGCGGCCGATGACTATGGGCGCACTCAGCTCACCCGAACGCACCATCTCGTTGAAGGCCAGGCCGAGCTTGGCGCGCAGACCCAGGCCGACCCAGCAGATACGCGCCGGCAGGCCCTGGAAGCTGATGCGCTCGCGGGCCATGTCCAGCCAGCGGTGCAGGTGGGCGTCATCCGGGATCAGTTCCTTGACCTTGGCGTCGGTCTTGTAGATGTCCTCGGGGTTGCCGGACAGCGCCGCCCAGCGGAACGGGCCGATGCCTCGGCAGAACAGCGGGCGGATGTAGGCCGGGACGAAACCGGGGAAGTCGAAGGCGTTGCTCACGCCCTCTTCCTTGGCCATCTGGCGGATATTGTTGCCGTAGTCGAAGGTCGGCACGCCCATCTTCTGGAAGTCGAGCATGGCCTGCACGTGCACGGCCATGGACTGCTTGGCGGCCTTGACCACGCCAGCCGGGTCGGTGGCTGCACGATCCTTGTACTCGGCCCAGCTCCAGCCGATCGGCAGGTAGCCGTTGAGTGGATCGTGGGCGCTGGTCTGGTCGGTGACCATGTCCGGGCGCACGCCACGGCGTACCAGCTCCGGCAGTATCTCGGCGGCGTTGCCCAACAGGGCGATGGAGATGGCCTTGCCTTCAGCGGTGTACTTGGCGATGCGCGCCAGGGCGTCGTCCAGATCGGTGGCCTGCTCGTCGACATAACGGCTGCGCAGGCGAAAATCGATGCTGGTCTGCTGGCATTCGATGTTCAGCGAGCAGGCGCCGGCCAGGGTGGCGGCCAGCGGCTGGGCGCCGCCCATGCCGCCCAGGCCTGCGGTCAGCACCCAGCGACCTCTGAGGTTGCCGGCGTAGTGCTGACGACCGGCTTCGACGAAGGTTTCATAGGTGCCCTGGACGATGCCCTGGCTGCCGATGTAGATCCAGCTGCCGGCGGTCATCTGGCCGTACATGGCCAGGCCCTTGGCATCCAGCTCGTTGAAGTGCTCCCAACTGGCCCAGTGCGGCACCAGGTTGGAGTTGGCGATCAGCACGCGCGGTGCGTTGCTGTGGGTCTTGAACACGCCGACCGGCTTGCCGGATTGCACCAGCAGGGTCTCGTCGTCATTCAGGTTGGTCAGGCTCTCGACGATCTTGTCATAGCACTCCCAGTTGCGTGCGGCGCGGCCGATGCCGCCGTACACCACCAGCTCCTTGGGATTCTCGGCCACGTCCGGGTCGAGGTTGTTCATCAGCATGCGCAGCGGCGCTTCGGTCAGCCAGCTCTTGGCAGTGAGCGTGGTGCCACGCGGGGCGCGGATTTCGGTGTCGCGGAACTTGGTCATGTTGCGGGCTCCTGTGGGAACGGGTCAGTGGTGGGCGGTCAGAGCCAGCCCAGAAATTGGGCGAGGTAGGCCAGGGGGATGGCCAACAGCAGGCTGAGCAGGGTGCGCTGCAGCCAGATCAGCAGCAGATGGCCCAGGCTCAGGGGAATTCGCGTGGCCAGCACGCAGGGAATCGAGGCAGACAGAAACAGCACGCTGCTGACCGAAACGATGGCGGTGACGAACTTCACCAGCACGTCGGCATCCTTGAGCAGCATCGCCGGCAGGAACATTTCCGCCAGGCCGGCGGAGATGGCGCGGGCCACCTGCATCGGCTCGTCCAGGCCGAACAGCCAGGTCAGCGGGTAGAGCAGCACGCCGAGGGCATCGAACAGCGGCGTGTACTTGGCGGCGAGCAAGCCGAGCAGGCCGACGGCGAGAATGCTCGGCAGGATGGCGGCGGTCATGCGCAGGCCATCGACGAAGGTTTCGCGCAGCGCCGAGCCCAGCGATGGCGCATTGCTGGCCTGCTGCATGCCGGCGCGCCAGGCACTGCCCAGGCGGCTTTCACCGGGTTGCAGCTGCGCCTCGGGCGTAGATTCGGACGGCAGGCGCGACAGCGGGTAGATGCGCGCGCTGATCGCGGTGACGGCGAAGGTCACCGCCATGGCGCCCCAGAAATACAGGTTCCACTGACCCATCAGGCCCAGGGTCTTGGCGATGATAACCATGAACGGCGCCGAGACAGTGGAGAAGCCGGTGGCGATGATCGCCGCCTCGCGCACGCTGTAATGGCCCTGCTGGTACATGCGGTCGGTGATCAACAGGCCCACCGAGTAGCTGCCGACGAAGGATGCCACGGCGTCGATGGCCGACTTGCCCGGTGTGCGCCAGATCGGCCGCATCACCGGCTGCATCAGCACGCCGATCAGCTCCAGCAGGCCGAAGCCGATCAGGAACACCAGCGCCAGCGAACCCAGCGGCACGATTAGCGCCAGGCTTAGCACCAGCTTCTCGAACAGAAACGGCAGCATGTCCGGCTGGTACAGCGCCTGCGGGCCGAGCTGCAGCAGATAGGCGGCGCCGATCAGCAGGCCGAACACCTTGAGCACGCTGAACACCGTGTGGGTCAGGCTGCGCCGCCAACTGCCGTCGAGCCAGGGAGCGACCGCGCCGTAGAGCATGAACAGCAACGCCACGCCGACCACCAGCGGCCGCGCGTGCAGTTGCAGGGCGCTGGCGGCGTGGTCGAGGAGGATGGTCGAGCGCCCGGCGATCTCGAACGGCACGAAGAACAGCAACAGGCCGATCAGGCTGTAGCCCAGCAGGCGCGCCAATGCGCGCGAGCGCGACACGCCAGCGCTCAAAGGCAGGGACTCAGACATGACGCGGCTCCTGGCCGCAGCGGGCGGTAATGAACATCGGGGTTTCCTCGTAGTTGTTGTTGTGCGGGAAAGCGTCGAGCTCAGAGGCTGAGCAGATGAATCAGCCGCGCCGCCACCTTGGCGGTGCGGTTGTCGATGTCGTAGTCGGGGTTGATCTCGGCCAGGTCTGCCAGGCGCAGCTTGCCGCTGGCCTTGAGCCGTTCGAGCAGCGGCTCCAGCAGCTCAAGGCGCACGCCACGGGCTGCTGGCGCGCTGACGCCCGGCGCCTCGCAGGCCGGCAGCACGTCGATGTCGATGGTCAGATAGAGCGCGTCGCACTCGGCGGCGAAGGCGTCCAGCTCGGCGCCGATGCTCTCCAGGGTCGACTCGCGAATCTGGTGATCCTCGCGCACCAGCACGTTCAGCTCGGCCGCACGAGCGAACAGCGCGCGGGTGTTGCTGGCGCGGCTGACGCCCAGGCAGGCGTAGCGGAACGGCCAGCCGCGTGCGGCACACTGCTCGGCGATCTGCGCGAAGGGTGTGCCGGAGGAATGCACATGGGCCGGGTCGCGCAGGTCGAAATGGGCGTCGAAATTGATGATGCCGATACGAGGGGCAGGATTGCCAGACAGATGCTCGGCCAGGCCCGACCAACTGCCGAAGGCCACTTCATGACCGCCACCGATTACCAGCGGCAGATGGCCGACATCCAGCAGCGCGCAGACGTTACGACCGAGGCGGGCCTGCGCCGCTTCCAGGTCGCCGTCTTCGCAGGTCACGTCACCGGCGTCATAGGCCGGTGCCTGACGATGCCAGGCCAGGTTGGCCAGCGCCTTTCGTACGCTTTGCGGCGCAGCGGCAGCACCGACGCGGCCATGGTTGCGGCGCACGCCCTCGTCGCAGGCGAACCCCAGCAGGGCCAGGCCCGGCTGGCTGTCTTCGGCGAGTGCGCGGATGCGCTGGTGCCAGCGCGCGCTGTCGGTTTCCGGGTCGGTACGACCGCTCCAGGCAGCCATGCTGTGACGATCAGCGAGCATGAGTAATGGCTCCGTTGAAAACGCGCTGACGCAGGCGCCCGGCCTGCACCGCGTAGGCCAGTTCGGCCGGTTGCTGGATATCCCACAGGCACAGATCCGCTGGCGCGCCGACCGCGATGCGGCCGAGGTCGGGCAGGCCGAGGGCGCGGGCGCCATGGGCGGTCATGCCGGCCAGGGCTTCGCGCGGGGTCAGGCGAAACAGGGTGCAGGCCAGGTTGGCCATCAGCGTGGGCATGCAGATCGGCGAGGTGCCGGGGTTGGCGTCGCTGGCCACGGCCATCGGTACGCCGTACTGGCGCAGCAGTTCGATGGGCGGCAGCTGGGTTTCGCGGAGCACGTGGAAGGCGCCGGGCAGCAGAACAGCGACGGTGCCGGCCTCGGCCATGGCGCGCACGCCGGCCTCATCCAGGTATTCGATATGGTCGACAGACAGCGCACCGTAACGTGCGGCCAGGGCGCTGCCGCCCAGATTGGACAGCTGCTCGGCATGGGCCTTGATCGCCAGACCATGGGCCTGAGCGGCCTGGTAGATACGTTCGCACTGCGCCGGGGAAAAGCCGATGCCTTCGCAGAACACGTCCACCGCATCGGCCAGGCCTTCCGCTGCGGCGGCCGGAATCATCTCGTCGCAGACCAGGCTTACGTAGTCGTCGGCGCGGCCGGCGTATTCCGGCGGCAGCGCGTGGGCGCCGAGCAGCGTGGTGAGCACGCGCACCGGGCGCAGCTGGCCGAGGCGACGGGCCACGCGCAGCATCTTCAACTCACTTTCGACGGTCAGGCCGTAACCGGACTTGATCTCCACCGTGGTCACGCCATCGGCCAGCAGCGCATCGAGGCGCGGCAGGCTGGCGGCGATCAGCTCGTCCTCGCTGGCCGCGCGAGTGGCGCGCACGCTGCTGAGGATGCCGCCGCCGTTGCGGGCGATGGTTTCGTAGCTGACGCCTTCCAGGCGCTGCTCGAACTCTCCAGCGCGGTTGCCGGCATAAACCAGATGGGTGTGGCAATCGACCAGGCCTGGGGTCATCACGCCGCCACGCCCAGCTTCGACTGCACCCTGAGCCAGCGCCTCGTCGAAGGTGCGTGACGGCCAAAGACCGGCAATGCGACCGTCCTCGACCAGTACGTTCATCGCCTCGTCCAGCTGCGCCAGGCCATCGAAGACCTGCACATCGCGCCAGAGCTGTTTCGAGGTGGAATGCATCGGCATGGGATTCTCCCGGCTTGTTTTGTATATACAATATGAGTGGATCGAATCGGCGTCAAGCTGTCAGCAACGGCCTGACCTTATGATCACAAGACCTGGCAAGACGGCTTGATACCCTGAATAGAGCGTTACCGGCCTCTATTTGGAGACATCTTCGCCGACCCTGTGATCGGAACCGTTTGTCGCCTAGCCTTTATGTATATACATTTGGAGAGATCATGCCCTGCACCCTGCTCGACCCCACAACTGCCCGCGCAATGCCCTGGAAGAACGGTGGCGGCTCCACCGTGGAATTGGCTATTTCGCCAGCGGATGCCGGCCTGGAGGATTTCGCCTGGCGCATCAGCACTGCGCAGGTGGCGGTGGATGGTGCCTTTTCCAGCTTCCCGGGCATCGACCGCAGCTTGGCCGTGCTCGCCGGTAACGGCGTGTGCCTGCAACGCGCCGACGGGCAGCGCGAAATGCTGCTCAGCGGTGGCGCCATAGCCGTGTTCGGCGGTGAAGAAGCGATCAGCGCCCATCTGCTGGACGGCCCGATCACCGATCTCAACCTGATGACGCGACGCGGCGTCTGGAAGCATGAGTTGCAGTTGCTTGAGTGGCAGGGCGAACAGGCGCTGCAGAACGATGCCGAGATTTTGCTGCTGTGGAATGCCGCGCCCGAAGCTCTGCACTATCAACTGCCAGAGGGCGGTCAGCAGGTGCTGGCAGCACACAGTGGTGTGCTGCTGGAGAACGAGCAGGGGCGCCTCACACTGGAAAGTGATCAGCCATCGCTACTCTACGTTAGCCGAATGCGCAGAGGCTGAGCACCAGAAGAACTGCGGGACGCCAAAAGCGACGCCCACACGATGCCAATGCGCCATCGCGTCGGTATCTGACCGCTGACCGTCGCTCTCACCCATTACCTCCCCCCTCACCTCCGTACCCTCCCCCGGGTTCGCCGAATGCGAACTCGGGGGATTCGCTGCTTCACGGCCAGCACATCGGCCCTTTCAACACTCTCGCCAACCAAGGGAGGACGCGACACCCCTTTCTCTGCCGCCAACGATGTCTAAAAACATACGGAGAGCAAGCCATGTCATTTCGCAGAAAAACACTACTGGCCCTGGCCATCAGCACCGCAACGGGGGCACCACTGGCCTTGGCCAGTCAGGCCGAAAGCCAGGGTTTCATCGAAGACAGCCACCTGAAGTTCATGACCCGCAACCTCTACTGGAATCACGATCGCCATGGCGGTGCTGATGACCGGCGCGAATGGGGCCAAGGTTTTCGCCTCGACTACACCTCCGGCTATACCCAGGGCACCCTTGGCTTCGGCGTCGACCTGAGCGCCTATTCGGCGATCAAGCTCGATGGTGGTCGTGGATACTCTGGACAGGCGGGCGTACTGGTACCGGATGGCGAAGGCACCAAGGACGCAGCAGGCTCTGCCGGCGCCTCGGTGAAGATGCGTCTGTCCAACACCGAACTGCGTTATGGCAACAACCTGCGTCCTTACAACCCGGTTTTCGCACCGGCCGATGCGCGCCTGGTTCCGGGCACCGCTACCGGATTCTGGCTGACCAGTTCAGAGTGGGCAGGCCTGGACCTCGAAGCCGGACACATGACCGCCTCCAAGGACTTCAACAGCACAAACAACGACGATGATTTCTACGCATCCTACGCTGGCGTCAGCACGGATACCGTGGACTTCGTCGGCGGCAACTACGCAATCACCGACAACCTCAGCGTCAGCCTCTATGGCTCGGAGTACAAGGACATCTGGCGTCAGTACTACGCCAACACCAACTACACCTACTCGCTGAGTGACGATCAGAGCCTGAACTTCGACTTCAACATCTATCGCTCGAATGACGAAGGTCGCAAGCTGGCCGGCGAGATCGGCGTCACCGCCTGGTCGTTCGCCGCTGCTTACACCGTCGGCGCGCACACCTTCAAGGTTACCCACCAACGCATCAATGGCGACCAGCCATTCGACTACCTGGGCATGGGGCCAGGCACTTTCCATGATTCCATCTACCTGGCCAACTCCTCGCAACTGGTGGATTTCAACGGCCCGAACGAACGCTCCTGGGGTCTGTTCTACGACCTCAACATGGCCAGCTATGGCGTGCCCGGTCTGACCTTCCACGCCCGCTACATCCGTGGTACCGACGTCGATGGCAGCAAGATGGATCCGAGCAGCCCCTACGCCTATTACGCTGACAGCGAAGACCACTGGGAACGTGATCTCGCCGTGGGCTATGTGGTGCAGAGTGGCCCGGCCAAGGACCTGTCCTTCAAGTTGCGTCAGGCCACCCACCGTATCGGCAACGGCAAGTCCGACGTGTCCTCAGATCAGTTTCGCCTGATCATCGAGTTCCCGTACGAGATTTTCTGACCCTGTAAATGCACAAGCCCCGGCACTCAGGCCGGGGCTTGCGTACGCACCACACAGGATCAGAACTGCGCAGCATCCAACAGATACAGCGACTCGCTACCGGCCTTGATCGACGTACTCAGCGAGTGAATGCGCGGCAGCAAGCGGGCGAAATAGAAGCGCGCGGTACCCAGCTTGCTGGCGTAGAACTCGTCCTGCCCTTCCTTGCCCAGCGCGGCACGCGCCATCAAGGCCCACATGTAGGCATAGGCGGTGTAGCCGAACACATGCAGGTACTCCACCGAGGCCGCACCGATCTCGTTGGGGTTGCCCTTGGCACGATCCAGCACCCAGGCGGTCAGCTCGTCGAGGTTCTGCACGGCCGCCGCCAGCGGCTTGGTGAACTCGTCGAGATTGGCATCGGCCGAAGCGACGAAGGCCTTGATCTCGTCGGCCAGGTGCTTGTAGAAGCTGCCGCCGCTGCCAACGATCTTGCGCCCCATCAGGTCCAGCGACTGGATGCCGTTGGTGCCTTCGTAGATCTGGGTGATGCGGCAGTCACGCACCAGCTGCTCCTGGCCCCACTCACGGATGAAGCCGTGGCCGCCGAAGATCTGCTGGCCATGCACGGTGGTTTCCAGCGCCATGTCGGTGAGGAAGGCCTTGGCTACCGGCGTCAGCAGCGCCACCAGCTCGTCGGCGCGCTTGGCGGTGTCCTTGTCCTCACTGTACTTGGCGGTATCGAGCTGCATGGCGACGTAGCTGGAGAAGGCGCGACCACCCTCGTTCAGCGCCTTCATGGTCAGCAGCATGCGGCGCACGTCCGGATGCACGATGATCGGGTCGGCGGCTTTGTCTTTGGCCACCGGGCCGGTCGGCGCGCGACTCTGGATGCGCTCGCGGGCGTATTCGATGGCGCTCTGGTAGCTGCGCTCGCCCAGGGCCAGGCCCTGGATGCCAACGCCCAGGCGCTCGTAGTTCATCATGGTGAACATGGCGTTAAGGCCCTTGTTCACCTCGCCGACCAGGTAGCCGGTGGCGCCGTCAAAGTTCATCACGCAGGTGGCCGAGGCCTTGATGCCCATCTTGTGCTCGATGGAGCCGCAGCCCAAGGCGTTCTTCTCGCCCAGCGAGCCGTCGGCGTTGACCATGACCTTGGGCACGATGAACAGCGAAATGCCTTTCGGGCCCGCCGGCGCGTCCGGCAGCTTGGCCAGCACCAGGTGGATGATGTTCTCGGTCAGGTCGTGCTCGCCACCGGTGATGAAGATCTTGGTACCGCTGATCTTGTAGCTGCCGTCGGCCTGGGGCTCGGCCTTGGTGCGAATGATGCCCAGGTCGGTGCCGGCATGCGGTTCGGTCAGGCACATGGAACCGGCCCAGACGCCGGCGTACATGTTCGGCAGGTACTGCGCCTTCAGCTCTTCGCTGGCGTGGTTGAGGATCGACAGGCAGGCGCCGGCGGTGAGCATCGGGTACAGGCCGAAGGACAGGTTGGCCGAGTTGACCATCTCCTCGACCTGGGCGCCGATCACCTTGGGCATGCCCATGCCGCCGAACTCCGGCGAACCGCCGACACCGACCCAGCCACCCTCGGCGTAAGTCTGGTAGGCTTCGGGGAAACCGGCCGGGGTTTTCACCGCGCCGTTGTCCCAGGAGCAGCCTTCTTCGTCACCGCTACGGTTCAGCGGGGCGATGCTGCCGGCGGTGACTTTGCCAGCTTCTTCCAGGATGGCACTGGCGGTATCGGCATCGACCACCTCGGCCAGGGCCGGCAGCTCGGCCCAGAGCTTGGAGACTTCGAATACTTCATTGAGCACGAAGCGCATGTCGCGCAGGGGGGCTTTGTAATCGGCCATGACACATCCTCGAAAACGGACTTACGTGAGAGGGCCGAGTTTACTTGAACAACTTTATAGAGACATAGGGTCTTGTTGTGACCAGTAATTCACATCCAGTCACTAACTATCTGATTGACTGAGGCCAAGGAAAACCTCTGCTGACCGCTCGTCTGCCAGCGCAGCTATTCGCGCCCGGAGGCCAGCTTCACAGCCCCGCGACGCTGGCCGACGCTACGGATGCAATTGCGCCCGGCGGCCTTGGCGCTGTACAGCGCCTTGTCCGCCTCCTTGATCACTTCCTGCGGCGTGCGTTGCTCGGCCTGACGTTCGGCGACGCCCATGCTCACGGTCACCGACACCTCGCTGGCGGCCTTGCCAGCCCGGCGCTGCTTGCCTTCACGGTCATCACGCGGGCGGTTTTGCGGATCGCGCAGTTGCATGCGGTACTGCTCGATGGCCATACGCACTGCCTCGATGTGCGGTAGGGATTGCTCCACGCTCTTGCCGGGAAACAGCAAGGTGAACTCCTCACCGCCATAGCGGTAGGCCTTGCCGCCACCGCCAACCTTGCGCAACTGACCGGCGACCAGACGCAACACCTGATCACCGACATCATGGCCGTGGGTATCGTTGAATTTCTTGAAGTGATCGACGTCGACCATGGCGATCACATAGTCACGCCCCAGGCGCTGCAGGCGCTCGTTGAGCGCCCGCCGGCCCGGCAGCCCGGTGAGTTCGTCGCGGAAGGCCATCTGGTAGGCCTCGTGCGCCACGGCAGCCACCAGCATGAGCATCACCATGCTGATCATCACCTGCAACGCGTTGGCCAGGATGAACACCTGCGGCAACATCCACAGCAGACCGCACAGCCCCACCAATTGCGCCGCGTGCAGCGGCCTGGGCTTGCGCAGGTACTGCACTGACAGAGCGATGAAAGCGAGCAGGAACGCCAGATAGACCAGTTGCGCCAGGTTCATCCAGGCACCATGCAGCGACGGCCAGTGAATCTGTGCCAGCCAGTCGGCGATACCCTGTGGATAACGGCGCGCCAGACCAAAGGCCACCGCGCTGACCGCCAGCAGCACCAGGGCGCGGGCGAGCATGTCCTGCGCCAGGTGCGAGCGCTCCTCCCAGCAGCCGTAGAGGGCATAGAGCAGCGGTAGCAACAGACAGATCATATGGAAGACCAGAGCCGCATCGTCGCGTATCTGGCCATTGTCACGGAAGTGATCGACCTGGATATCCAGCAGGAAGTAGCCGACATACAGCGCCAGCAGCAGAAACACCTCGCGCTGACGGCCATAGACCAGACAGAACGCACCGCCGAGCAACAACAGCAGCGTCGGCAATACATTGAACAGGGAGATGAAGAACTCGCTCAGCCCTGGCAGCAGAGCAGCCACTATCCCACCGGCCAGCAAAGGCAGCGACGAGAAGAAGTGACTGAGGCGCAAATTGGCCGGACGGATCACGCTGACATCCTGGGCGAGAGATGAAGGCATTCTGCCTGCTTCGCCTGTTGAAAACAGCGACAGGATGCGACATTCCCTTCAGTACCCGGCGCAAAAACGACAACGCCGCCCCAGGGGGCGGCGTTGTGGTTCAACCGATCAGGTCTTAGAAGCCGAGCGCGAAGTGCTCTTCATCCATTTCCATCAGGTTGCTGGCGCCCGACAGCATGGCTTCGACATGCGTGCGGGTACGCGGCAGGATGCGCGCGAAGTAGAAGCGAGCGGTCTGCAGCTTGGCTTTGTAGAAAGCCTCGTCATCAGTACCGGCAGCCAGCTTCTCGGCAGCCAGACGCGCCATGTCGGCCCAGAAGTAGGCCAGGCAGGCGTAGCCGGAGTACATCAGGTAGTCCACGGAGGCGGCACCGACTTCCTCGCGATCTTTCATCGCGGCCATGCCGATCTTCATGGTGATGTCGCCCCACTCCTTGTTCAGCTTGGCCAGAGGTTCGACGAATTCCTTGACGGAATCGTTGCCTTCGTTGGCCTGGCAGAACTTGTGCACGATCTTGGTGAAGTTCTTCAGGGCGCCGCCCTGAGTCATCAGCACCTTGCGGCCCAGCAGGTCGAGCGCCTGAACGCCGGTGGTGCCTTCGTACATCATGGAGATGCGGCAGTCGCGCAGGTTCTGCTCCATGCCCCACTCGCTGATGAAGCCATGGCCGCCGTAGATCTGCATGCCGTGGGAAGCGGCTTCGAAGCCCACTTCGGTCATGAATGCCTTGGCGATCGGAGTCAGGAAGGCCAGCAGTTCGTCGGCGGCCTTCTTCTCTTCTTCGTTCTGGCTGTGCTGAACGATGTCCACCTGCTTGGCGGTGAAGTAGACCATGGCGCGGTTGCCTTCGGCGAACGCCTTCATGGTCAGCAGCATGCGGCGTACGTCCGGATGCACGATGATCGGGTCAGCGGCTTTTTCCGGCGCTTTCGGGCCAGTCAGCGAACGCATCTGCAAACGCTCGCGAGCGTACTTGATGCCACCCTGGAAGCCGACTTCGGCATGGGCCAGGCCTTGCAGCGCGGTACCCAGACGAGCGGTGTTCATGAAGGTGAACATGCAGTTCAGGCCTTTGTTGGCCGGGCCGATCAGGTAGCCGGTGGCGCCGTCGAAGTTCATCACGCAGGTGGCGTTACCGTGGATGCCCATCTTGTGCTCGATGGAACCGCAGGAAACGGCGTTGCGCTCGCCTACGCCGCCTTCGGCATTGGGCAGGAACTTCGGCACGATGAACAGCGAGATACCTTTGGTACCGGCCGGTGCATCGGGCAGGCGGGCCAGAACGATATGGACGATGTTATCGGCCATGTCGTGCTCACCAGCGGAAATGAAGATCTTGGTGCCGGAAACCTTGTAGCTGCCGTCGGCCTGCGGTTCGGCCTTGGTGCGCAGCATGCCCAGGTCGGTGCCGCAATGCGGCTCGGTCAGGCACATGGTGCCGGTCCACTCGCCGGAAACCAGCTTGGTCAGGTAGGTGTGCTTCTGCTCGTCGGTACCGTGAGCACCGATGGTGTTCATCGCACCATGGCTCAGGCCCGGGTACATGCCCCAGGACCAGTTGGCCGAGCCGACCATCTCGCTGATGGCCAGACCGAGGGATTCCGGCAGACCCTGGCCGCCGTGCTCGACGTCATGCGCCAGGCTCGGCCAGCCGCCTTCGACGAACTGCTGATAGGCCTCTTTGAAGCCGGTCGGGGTTTTCACGCCGGATTCGCTCCAGGTGCAGCCCTCGGTGTCACCCACACGGTTCAACGGCGACAGCACCTGCTCGCAGAACTTGGCGCCTTCTTCGAGGATGGCGTCGACCATGTCCGGAGTGGCGTCCTGGCAGCCAGGCAGGCTCTGGTAGTGCGCTTCATAGCCCAGCAGCTCGTCACGAACGAAACGAATGTCACGCAAGGGGGCCTTGTAGTCAGGCATAACGGTAAACCTCTGCGGTGGATTCCTAGTAGTTGGGGTGACCGTCTTGGCGGTCGCTCTCGGGATCACTCCCGGCTGCCTGGCCACGAGGCTGCGGCCGAAGCAATCAAACAGGCGTTTGAAACATACGTTTACGCCAACCCCTTGTCAAGCGCTGCCAATCGGCCGGCTACGCGACCAGATCGATGCGAGGCTCCGGCGCTGGCAACTCACCCAGACGCCGATACAGATCAAGATTAGGCGCTGGCGGCAAAGCCTGCTGCGACTGCTCGGCGGGCTGCTCATCCGCTTGTCTGGCTTCTTCACGTGCCTTGCGCTGCTCGACGGCGTTGGTGGCTTCCTCTCGCCGCTGCTCGGCTAGTTCGACGCGCGCCTGCGCCGCCTGCGCCTGAGCCAGAGCAGCTACACGCAGGTCCTGCGGGGAAGGTTCGATGGGTGCGAGTGCTGCGCGCAGGACGATTTCCATCTTGCGCAACGTCGCTTCGGGATCATTGGGGATGGGAGCGGTATCGATGCTGACTTCGCCGGAAACGGCGTAACGCTGCCCATCAGGGCCGCGCTTGAAGCTGTAGGTGGGCGCACCGGCGTATTGCCCACCCACGGCCGCGTGCGCCTGCTCGTGGGTGCGCACCTCGCGGTCACGCTGCACGAGATCGGCGATTTCCAGCTGCTGCTGGCGCTGCTCCTGGGGGCTTGGCTCGGCCTCGCCTGCAGGTGTCGATGAATTGGTATCGCGATCCGCCTCCTCTCGGCCGGAAGCAGCGGAGTCGGCCTGTTGCTCCTGTGGCGCGGCGACGGGCGCCTGGTCGGCACGGGCAATATCAGGGGAAACATCGGACGACAGCGGTCTCGCCGAACTGGCGGACGGCGCGGGAGTGAATGGTGGCAGGCTACTGCCGATCTGCATGAGCGCCCTCCTGCCCCTCCGCTGGCCGCATCCGCGCGGCCGCGGTGAGACGATTTAAGCGCGGGTATCGATCAGGGTGCCCAGCACCTCGTCAGCCGTGTCGACGACGCGCGCATTGGCGCGCACTTCGTTTTCACCGACACGCAGTGCAACGAGGCTTTCGGTCAGGTCGGGACGGCTACGCTCGGCAACCTGCGAGCTCGGGTTGACCTGATTCTGCGGCGGAGTCTGCGTGGTCTGCTGAGAAGGGTTGATGGTGTTGCTGGCGATATCACCGGCTGCCTGCTCGACACGGCGTTGCCCGGCCTGAATACCGTTCAAACCCGAATTGAATGCGTTGGCGGAGATTTCCATCGGCAGCCCCCTGAGGGATATAGAACCTAATGGCGTGTATTGAAGCAGAAAACGGCTAAAAAACGTACAGGCAAAAGGCTATGGTCACTTTACTGTTTATTACCAGTCTGCCAACAACTCGAGATTGAGGTGCTGCGCCACCGCCGCGGCCGTCGCTTTGCCCAGGTGCGGCACACGCCCCAGACAGGGTGCTGGCAGCCGCTCGCTGAGGGTGGCGAGATTGTCTTCCAGGCGTGAGGTCTTCGGCTCGACGATATTGGCCACCCAGCCGGCCAGCCTGAGCCCGTCCCGCTCGATGGCTTCGGCACTGAGCAATGCATGGTTGATGCAACCCAGGCGCACACCCACCACCAGAATCACCGGAATGCCCAGCGCCATCGCCAGGTCTGACAGGTTTTCCTCGCCGGCCAGCGGTACGCGCCAGCCGCCTGCGCCCTCCACCAGAGAGAAGTCCGCGCCCTTGGCCAGGATCGCCCGTACTGGCGGCAGCAGACTGGCGACATCCAGTTTGACGCCCACTTCGCGTGCCGCCAGGTGCGGGGCAATGGCCGGCTCGAAGGCCAGCGGGTTGACCTCTTCATAGCGCAGCGGCAACGAACACTGGGCGAGCAAAGCCAGCGCGTCGTCGTTGCGCAGCCCATCGGCGGTTCGCATGCAACCGGAAGCGACCGGCTTGGCCGCTACGGTGCTCAGACCCTGCTGGCGCGCCGCATGGAGCAGACCAGCGGCAATAGTGGTCTTGCCGATTTCGGTATCCGTTCCGGTGACGAAGTAGGCTTGGGTCATCTGATCTTCCCGTGGGAGCGAGCTTTGCTCGCGAAGCGTGTTGGCGAGCGAGGCTCGCTCCTATGAAGGTTTCTGCAGCACGCCGTACACCACCTGGTAGGTCGCCGGCAGTCCTTGAGGTTGACGAAAACGCTCGTAAGCCTCGATCAGCGCACGAATGCGTGAGCGCCCGGTCAATCCGCCCGGTCGCCCCGGATTGAGGTTGTGCGCGCCGAGGTCCTTGAGTGAGGTGGTCAGGCTGCGCAGATCCGGGAAATGCAGCACCTCGGCCTGACGCTGTAGCGTCAGCGGCTGCAGGCCGCTTGCCGCGCACAGCTGCTGGTAATCCTCGAAGCGGCGAAAACGATTGACGTGGACGAAACCATCGACCGCCAGCCAACTGTCACGCAGCTCCTGCAGGGTACCGACGCACAGGCTGGAGAACGCCAGCACACCACCGGGGCGCAACACCCGCTGCGCTTCGCTCAGCACACGCGGGAAGTCGGCACACCATTGCAGCGCCAGGCTGGAGAACAACAGGTCGACGCTGTCGCTCTGCAGCGGCAGAGCCTCGGCATCGCCAGCGATGAAATGTGCAGCACCGCCCTGCGGGCGGGCGTGGCGCAGCATGCCCTCGGCGATATCCACAGCCAGCCCTTCGCCTTGTGCATAACGCTCGGCCAGGGCTCGGGTGAAATAACCTGTGCCGCAACCCAGGTCCAGCCAACGACGTGGCCGCAGCGAGGTCGGCAACCGCGCCAACAGTTGCGTGCCAACATTGCGTTGCAGCTCGGCCACTGCATCGTAACTTTCCGCCGCGCGGGAAAAGGATGCCGCGACCTGACGTTTGTCCGGCAACGCCGCATCACCGTAGGGTGCATCGTGCGCAGCAAGGGATTGGTAGAGCGGGTCCGTACCACTTACCCCACGCAGCTCAGACATCGTTGGCCTCGCAGATGAAATCGAGCATCAAGGCCGCCAGAGCATCCGCCTGGTCAAGTACGAAGGCGTGACCACAAGCTTCCAGCACGTCCACCTCACCCGTTGGCAACAGCGCCAGCAGCGCGTCACCAGCCGCTGCAGGCACCAGCGCATCCTGCTCGGCCAGCAGGTGCAATTGCGGCCCGGTGAAAGCTGCCAGCGCCGCGCGATTGTCCAGACTCGCCAACAGACGCAGCCCGGCCAGCAAGGATGGCTCGTCGCTGGGCGCCAGATGGTTCTGCAGCTGTCGTGACAGACCGCGCGTGTCGGCGCAACCTTGGGCACAGAGCATGGCGAAACGCTTGAGGGTAGCGCCGGCGTTCTCCTGGCAGCCCTCATAAAAGGCTGCGTAAGTCTGCGCCGGCATTGCCGTCGGCCAGGCAGCGCTGGCGACGAAACAGGCGTTACTGGCCAGGGTGATCAGGCCACGGCAACGCTCGCCGCGCCGTGCCGCCAGGGCAGCGGCCAGCATGCCGCCGAGCGACCAGCCGGCCAGCCAGCAATCATGTGGCAAACGCGTATCCAGCTCGTCGAGCCAATCGGCCGCCGCCGCACTGCTCAGGCGCGGCAAGGCCGGCACCTGCACCTGCATATCGCCACCCAGCGCCTTGGCCAGCGGCTGCAGCAAGGCGCCGTCCAGACCCCAGCCCGGCAATAGAATCAGCGTCTCACGCATCGCTCTGCACCTGCGGCCAGCACTCGGCAAGCGCTTCGAGCAGCAGCTCAAGCTGCGCATCGCTGTGCGCAGCGGACAGCGTCACGCGCAAGCGGGCACTGCCAGCAGGCACGGTCGGCGGGCGGATGGCGCCCACCAGCAGGCCGCGATCCTTGAGCAGGGACGAGAGTTTCAGCGCCCGCGCGCTGTCGCCCACCAGAATCGGCTGAATCGGCGTGGGACTGTCCATCAGGCTCAGGCCGATTTCGGCGGCGCCCTGACGAAAGCGTGCGATCAGTCGGTTCAGATGCTCCCGACGCCAGTGTTCACTGCGCAGCAGTTCCAGGCTCTGCAGCGTGGCGCAGGCCACCGCTGGCGGCTGACTGGTGGTGTAGATGTAAGGGCGGGCGAACTGGATCAGGGTCTCGATCAGTTCCTCGCTGCCGGCGACGAAGGCGCCGGCGGTACCAAAGGCCTTGCCCAGGGTGCCGACCAGCACCTGCACGTCATCCTGGCCCAGACCGAAGTGCTCGACGATACCGCCGCCGGTGACGCCCAGCGGGCCGAAGCCATGGGCATCGTCGACCATCACCCAGGCCTGCGTGGCGCGCGCCTCGGCACACAATGCAGGTAGATCGGCCAGGTCACCGTCCATGCTGAACACGCCATCGGTGACCACCAGACAGTTGCCTGTAGCCTTGCGCAGGCGGTTGGCCAGGCTCACTGCATCGTTGTGCAGGTAGCGAGAAAAACGCGCGCCGCAGAGCAGGCCGGCATCAAGTAGCGAGGCGTGGTTGAGACGGTCCTGCAGCACGCTGTCGCCCTGCCCGAGCAAGGCGGTGACGACCGCCAGATTGGCCATGTAACCGGTAGAGAACAGCAACGCACGCGGCCTGCCGGTGAACTCGGCCAGTGCTTCTTCAAGTTCATGGTGCGGCGTGCTGTGGCCGATAACCAGATGCGAAGCGCCACCACCGACGCCCCATTTTTCCGCGCCCTGCTGCATGGCGCGGATCACTTCAGGGTGGTTGGCCAGGCCGAGATAGTCGTTGGAACAGAAGGCCAGCAGCTCCTGATCGTCCGCGCGCACCTGCGGCCCCTGCGGGGTCTGCAACAGCGGGCGTTGGCGGAACAGATCGGCGGCCTGACGCTCGGCCAGGCGGCTAGCGAGATCGAAACTCATGCACGTTTCCCGTAGGAGCGAGCGTCGCGAGCGAAAAACCAGGGCAGGAGGTCATTCGCGAGCAGAGCTCGCTCCTACATAAAAGGAATCAGGCCGACGCGGCGTTGTAGAACAGCTTGGAATCGCGCTGCTCGACCAGCGCCTGCTCGATGGCCGCCTGGTGCACCTCATCGGCATGCTCTTCGCGCTCTTCGGGTTTGATGCCAAGGCGCTTGAACAGGGCCATGTCCTTGTCCGCCTGCGGGTTGGCGGTGGTCAGCAGCTTCTCGCCGTAGAAGATCGAGTTGGCGCCGGCCATGAAGGCCAGGGCCTGCATCTGCTCGTTCATCTGCTCGCGGCCGGCGGACAAACGCACGTGGGACCTGGGCATCATGATTCGCGCCACGGCCAGGGTACGGATGAAGTCGAACGGATCGACGTCCTTCTCCTCGGCCAGCGGCGTGCCCTTGACCTTGACCAGCATGTTGATCGGCACGCTTTCCGGGTGCTCCGGCAGATTCGCCAGTTGGATCAAGAGCCCTGCGCGATCGTCCACCGACTCGCCCATGCCGAGGATGCCGCCGGAACAGATCTTCATCCCCGCCTCGCGCACGTAGGCCAGGGTCTGCAGGCGTTCGCCGTAGGTGCGGGTGGTGATGATGTTGCCGTAGAACTCCGGCGAGGTATCGAGGTTGTGGTTGTAGTAGTCCAGCCCTGCTTCGGCCAGCGCCTGGGTCTGCTCCTGGTCGAGGCGACCGAGGGTCATGCAGGTTTCCAGGCCGAGCTTTTTCACCCCTTTGACCATTTCCAGCACGTAGGGCATGTCCTTGGCCGACGGATGCTTCCACGCCGCGCCCATGCAGAAGCGCGTGGAGCCGATGGCCTTGGCCTCGGCGGCGGCCTTGAGCACCTTCTCCACCTCCATCAGCTTTTCCTTGTCCAGGCCGGTGTTGTAGTGGCCGGACTGCGGGCAGTACTTGCAGTCTTCCGGGCAGGCGCCGGTCTTGATCGACAGCAGGGTGGAGACCTGCACGCGGTTGGCGTCGAAGTGCGCGCGGTGCACCGTCTGCGCCTGGAACAGCAGGTCGTTGAACGGCTGCTCGAACAGCGTGCGAACCTCGGCGAGGCTCCAGTCGTGGCGGGTGGTGATTGCAGCGGTTGCGCTCATCTGAGAAGTCCTTCGACGCTTGGTGGCATCTGTTGTCAGGCCCACACGGGGCATTCGGGCTTTGGCCATCATAAGTGGCGATTGGATGCTGTCAACCACAACAAAGACACAGGTTTACATGTGATCAATTATTGATCAATAGAACTTATGTCATGGCACAAGGCCAAATGCTTACCAGGCCGCTGAAAAACGTAGGCGACGACTGCATGGATGCAGGAGGTAGAGCGGAGCAGGAAGCCCGAGCCGAGGCAGCCAGTGCAAGGCAAAAACAGGCGAAAAAGCGGAGTTTACGAGCTGTAAATGAGCATTTTGAGGCTGTTTTTAACGCAGCAATGGCAACGCAGGTAGTTTTTCAACAGCCTGTTACCCCTCCAACAGGATGTTCTGCATGCAAGTAGAAGGTTTTTTCGAAGGACTCGGCGAAGCGCTGGGCCGTGCCATCCGTTTCATCGTCGATATGCTGTCCGGCGTGCTGGGCGCCATGGCCGACGCCATCGACGACTTTCTCCAGGGTATGGCCAGGGCCATTGGCATGGACGTGTCGATTTTCAGCATCATCCTGCTGATCATCGGCCTGCTGTTTCTGTTCAGCGGCGCTCGTTCACTGTTGCGCGGCTCGATCATCGGCGGGGTGATCTGGCTGTTTCTCGGTCTGATCGTAATGGGCTGGCTCATCCGCTGACGCTGACTAAACTTCAGGCACCACTGCTCATGGACGAGCCGCCATGCCTCCGTTTGATCTCACCGTTCTGCAACGCCTTGCCTGGTTACGCCAACGCCGCCATTGCCAGCTCTGCGACGAAGCCACCGATCACCCCACGCACAGCATCTGCACGGCTTGCGAATCCGAACTGCCCTGGCTCGGGGCGCAATGTCAGATCTGTGCGGTGCCATTGCCGGCACACGGCATGATCTGCGGCGCCTGCCAATCGAAACCACCGAGTTTCAGCCGCGTGGAAGCGCCCTGGCGCTATGCCTTTCCCGTCGACAACCTGATCACCCGCTTCAAGCACCAGGCGCAATGGCCGCACGGTCGTCTGCTCGCCGAACTGCTGGCCGAACACCTTAGCCATGCCTATGACGAAGGCCTGCCACGACCACAGGCGCTACTGCCGGTGCCGCTGGCCCGCAAGCGCCAGCGACGACGCGGCTTCAATCAGGCACAGATGCTCGCCGACTGGCTGGGCGCCAGCCTGCACCTGCCGGTGCAACATGAATGGCTCCAGCGCCGCGTCGATACACCCGCACAGCAAGGGTTGGATGCCGCAACGCGCAAGCGCAATCTGCGTCAGGCCTTCAGTCTGGAACTGCAAGCCAAGGTCGCCGGCGCTCATCTGGCGCTGGTCGACGATGTGCTCACCACCGGCGCCACGGCGGGGGTGCTCGCCCACCTGCTGCGTCGCGCCGGCGCCCTGCGCGTCGATGTGTATTGCCTGGCACGCACGCCACGGCCGGGCGATGGCTGACTTGACGCGCCAGGCGCAGTCACGCACCGTGCCCAGCATTCTCCCTGGCCACGCCTGAACCATGTCGCAGCTCGATTCCATCGCCCAATTGCTCAGCCGCCGCCCGAAACGCCTGGCGCTGCTCGAGCAGATTGCCGAACAAGGCTCCATCACCCGCGCCGCCAAGGCCGCCGGGCTGAGCTACAAGGCCGCCTGGGACGCCATCGATGAGCTGAACAACCTGTCCGAGCAGCCCCTGGTCAGCCGCAATGTCGGCGGCAAAGGTGGCGGTGGCGCACGCCTGACGCCAGCAGGCGAGCGCCTGCTGGCACTGCAACAACGCCTGCAGGCGCTGCAGGTGCAACTGCTGCAGGCCGCCGGTGACGACGCCGACCTGGAGCTGCTCGGCCGCCTGATGCTGCGCACCAGCGCGCGCAACCAACTGACCGGCCGCGTGCGCGCGATTCACGCCCACGGGCACAACGATCTGATCGACATAGAACTACCAGGCGGCAGCCGCCTGCAGGCGCAGATCACCCATGACAGTACGGAAAACCTGCAGCTGAGCGAAGGCAGCAGCGTGGTCGCGCTGATCAAGGCTGGCTGGCTGGAATTGCAGCCACTACAGGCTCCCCGTGCAGAACAGCACAACGCACTCGAAGGCCGTATCGAACAGATTCTGCCGGCCAGCGATGGCCCCAGCGACGTGCGCATCGGCCTGCCTAATGGTCAGACCCTGTGTGCCCTGCTCGAATCCGTTCGCCTGGCCGAGCTGGGCCTGCGCGTCGGCGATCCGGTGCGCGCGCAGTTCGCCGCCAGTCAGGTGCTGCTCGGCACGCAGCTGTAGGGCGGGTGCACCCCGCCAGTCATTTCAGCGGCGGGTTGCCCCCGCCTTACTGCAAGACTAATAACGCCAACGGCGGGTTACACCCGCCCTAGGTTTAGCGCAAGCCGGTAGACTGGGCGCCCACTCACGCGGAGCCGCTCATGAGCCATCCTTTTTCCACCCTCACCCCGGATCTGGTGCTCGATGCCGTGGAGAGTCTTGGCTACCTCAGCGACGCCCGCGTATTGGCACTCAACAGCTACGAGAACCGCGTCTATCAAGTCGGTATCGAGGACGAAACGCCGCTGATCGCCAAGTTCTATCGCCCGGACCGCTGGAGCGATGCGGCGATCCGCGAGGAGCACAGTTTCAGCGCCGAGCTGGCCGAGCATGAGGTCCCGGTGGTAGCGCCCCTGGAGCGCGATGGCGAGACACTATTCGAGCACGGTGGCTTCCGTTTCGCCCTGTTCCCGCGCCGGGGCGGTCGCGCACCCGAGCCGGGCAACCTCGAGCAACTGTACCGCCTCGGCCAGTTGCTCGGACGCATGCACGCCATCGGTGCCAGCCGTCCTTTCGCTCATCGCGAAACCCTGGCGGTGGACAACTTCGGCCATGCGGCCCTGGCCTCCCTGCTCGACGGCGGCTTCGTGCCGCGCAGCCTGCTGCCCGCCTACGAGTCGGTAGCGCGCGATCTGCTCGCCCGCCTCGATGAACTGTTCGCCCGCGTGCGCTACACGCCGATTCGCCTGCACGGCGACTGCCACCCAGGCAACCTGTTACACCGCGACGACGCCTTCCATGTCGTCGACCTCGACGACTGCCGCATGGGCCCGGCGGTGCAGGATCTGTGGATGATGCTGGCCGGCGAGCGTCATGAGCGCCTTGGTCAGTTGGCCGAACTGGTCGACGGTTATCAGGAATTCCATGACTTCGCCGCCCGCGAGTTGCCACTGATCGAGGGCCTGCGCGCCCTGCGTCTGATGCATCACAGTGCCTGGATCGCCCGCCGCTGGGACGACCCGGCATTCCCCCTGGCCTTCCCCTGGTTTGCCGGCGAGCGCTACTGGGGCGATCAGATTCTCGCCCTGCGCGAACAGATGGCAGCTCTGGATGAAGAGCCGCTGCGACTGTTCTGAGCCGATGACATCCGGGACCGCAGTTCCCGGATTGCATCCGGGCTGCGCACTGAAGCTTTTGCGGCTGAAGCGGAATGCCGCCCAGCCGCTCCTACAGGTGTTCACCGGCCCCGTAGGAGCGGCTTCAACCGCGATGCTTTCGGTTCCATCCCAGGGCTCCGGATTGCATAAGGGTTACCAGCGACCGCGCCCCCCCCGTATGACCAATACAGTTGCGCACGCCGCGTAAAGTTTGCCTTACGACTTTGCCGGCGCTTTGGTATACGGAAAAAGCTGAACGAACAGACAAGGCGGCGGACAGAGCGCTAGAATTTCGCGGCAACCGTTAGCTGCCTAACCAAGGATTCTCGATGGCTACCGCCAACCCGCAACGCGGGTACGTTCTGGGCCTTACCGCCTACATCATCTGGGGCCTGTTCCCGCTCTACTTCAAAGCCCTGCAAAGCGTCCCGGCGATGGAAATCATCGTGCACCGCGTGCTCTGGTCCGCGCTGTTCGGTGGCCTGTTGCTGCTCGTCTGGAAGCACCCTGGCTGGTGGCGCGAGCTGCGCGACAATCCCAAACGCCTGGCAGTGCTGGCCGGCTGCGGCCTGCTGATCGCGACCAACTGGCTGGTGTACGTGTGGGCGGTAAACAATGACCGCATGATCGAGGCCAGCCTGGGCTACTACATCAACCCGTTGATCAACGTGTTGCTCGGCCTGCTGATTCTCGGCGAGCGCCTGCGCCGCCTGCAGTGGCTGGCCGTCGCCTTGGCCGCGCTGGGCGTGCTGCAGCAGCTATGGCAGGTCGGCAGCCTGCCCTGGGTGTCGCTGGTGCTGGCGCTGACCTTCGGTTTCTATGGATTGATTCGCAAGCAGGCGCCCGTGGCGGCACTGCCCGGGCTGGTGGTGGAAACCTGGCTGCTGGTGCCGGTGGCGCTGGCCTGGCTGGCTCTGCACCCTGCGGCGATGAGCAGCCAGGCAAGTTTCTGGACCAGTAGCGAAGCACTATGGCTGGCCGCCGCCGGGCCGATCACCCTGGTGCCGCTAGTGTGCTTCAACGCCGCGGCGCGGCATCTGCCCTACACCACGTTGGGCTTCCTGCAATACCTGGCTCCGACCCTGGTACTGCTGCAGGCCATCCTGCTGTTCGATGAACACTTCTCGCCGAGCACCCTGCTGGCGTTCGCCTGCATCTGGGCCGGGCTTTTTGTATACAGCCTGGATATCTGGCTGAACCTGCGCAAGCGCTCGAACGGTTAACCCGGCGGTGCGCACGGCGCACCCTACGATTCCGCGCCGAGCATCCTCGTAGGGTGCGCTGCGCGCACCGGCTTCTCTTTCACTGAACAAAAAATATCCATCCACCGCCAGGCCGCGCCAGCCTTGGGGCGGCGTCTTTCACCCCCGGCTTATCCACAGATCCATCCCCGGCATTTGTGCACAAGACATTGATCCTGTTGAACTTTTAGCCAGCCAATGAAAAACCCCGGGGCACTAAGCTGTGCGCCGGGGCTCCCCAGTTTATCCACAGGCTGATCCACCTATACCGGGGATATCAATCCTCGGCGCGCAGGTTCAGCTCCACCATCAGATCGTCGGCCAGGGTCTCCAGACGCGCCTGCAACTGCTCCAGGGGCAGCGTCTCCGGCACGGCCAGCAGCGCTTCGGCGGTGAACAGCAGTTCGCCGCTCATCGGCGCCGGCGCCACTTCGGTCAGCAGGCTCTCCAGGTTGACGCCCTGCTCGGCCAGCACGCGGGTGATGTCGCGGACAATACCGGGACGGTCGTTGCCCACCAGCTCCAGACGAATCGAGGTGAAACGCCCACCCGGCTCGCTACCGCTGGCCGCCAGCTGCACGCGGATGCCCTGGGCGCTCAGCGCTTCCAGGTCCTTGATCAGACCGCCGTGCGCCTCGGCCGGCACATCCACGCGCACGATTCCGGCGAACTGCCCGGCCATGCGCGCCATGCGGCTTTCCAGCCAGTTGCCCCCATGATTAGCCACGCAGCCGGCCAGACGCTCGACCAGACCCGGTTGGTCCTCGGCAATCACCGTCAGTACCAGATGGTCCATGTACTACCTCACTCGTTCACAGGATTGGGAAGGTCAGCCGCGTAGCGACAACCAGTAGGTGAAGAACTGCTCGTCACGCACGTAGCCAAGACGCTCGTAAAGGCGCTGGCCGGCCAGATTGGTCCTCGCCGTTTCCAGTTGCAGACCGCAGGCGCCGGTCGCCTCGGCATGCGCGCGGGCGGCATTCATCAGCGCCTCGCCAACGCCCAAGCGGCGCGCGCTTTCATCGACATATAGATCGCTGAGCAACCAAGCCGGTTCCAGCGCCAACGAAGAATGAAAGGGATAGAGCTGCACGAACCCCTGTGCGGCGCCCTGCTCGCTCCGGGCGATGAACAACTGCGAATCCCCGCGCTGCAGGCGCAGACCAAGGAAGGCGGCAATCTCCGCCTCGTCGCGCGGCACTTGATAGAAACGCAGATAGCCAGCAAACAGACGGGTGAGATCGGCAAGGTCGGCAGTAACAGTGGCAGATACCGTCATGGCGGGCTCCAAGATGCTCGAAAAGCAGTATAGGCGAGGAGGCGTAGGCCATATTGGCGCGGTTGTCAGTAGCCCACTCAATTAATCGTGTACGTTTTTGCATTTTTTATGAAACAATAGCGAACTTTTTTGAACACAACGCGTACTTCTCGTGACCGTAATCAGTCTTTTGGTCGCAGTCTGACGCACACCCACTGCATTTCCCCGGAATCTTGATGTAGTATGCCGCGCCACGGACTACAAGACGGCCAGACCGTCTCCGACGAGCCTCTCTGAAAGCGCAGGCGTTGACCCGCAGGTCGTTTTCAGAGGTGCCCGAAGCGGCGATTGAGTAAAGCTCAGATAGTGAGGCAAGTGATGACTGAACGCGTTCAAGTCGGTGGCCTGCAGGTCGCCAAAGCCCTGTACGACTTCGTGAACAACGAAGCCATTCCCGGTACCGGCATCGCTGCCGACCAGTTCTGGGCCGGTGCCGCTGCGGTCATCAAGGACCTGGCGCCGAAGAACCGTGCCCTGCTGGCCAAGCGCGACGAGCTGCAGGCACAGATCGATGCCTGGCACCAGGCGCGCAAGGGTCAGGCCCATGACGCCGCTGCCTACAAGGCCTTCCTCCAGGAAATCGGCTATCTGCTGCCAGAGCCGGAAGACTTCCAGGCCACCACTGCCAACGTCGACGAAGAGATCGCCCGTCTGGCCGGCCCGCAGTTGGTGGTGCCGGTGATGAACGCGCGCTTCGCCCTGAACGCTTCCAACGCCCGCTGGGGCTCGCTGTACGACGCGCTGTACGGCACCGACGTGATCAGCGAAGAAGGTGGCGCCGAGAAGGGCAAGGGCTACAACAAGGTCCGTGGCGACAAGGTCATCGCCTTCGCCCGCGCCTTCCTCGACGAGGCCGCGCCGCTGGCTGCCGGCTCGCACGTCGACTCCACCGGTTATGCCATCGTCGACGGCAAGCTGGTCGTCGCCCTCAAGGGTGGCAGCAACAGCGGCCTGCGTGACGACGCGCAGCTGGTTGGCTTTCAGGGCGAGGCCAGCGCGCCGATCGCCGTGCTGCTCAAGCACAACGGCCTGCACTTCGAGATCCAGATCGACGCCTCCAGCCCCATCGGCAGCACCGACGCCGCTGGCGTGAAAGATGTGCTGATGGAAGCCGCGCTGACCACCATCATGGACTGCGAAGACTCCGTCGCCGCCGTCGATGCCGATGACAAGGTGGTGGTCTACAAGAACTGGCTGGGCCTGATGAAAGGCGACCTGGCCGAGGACGTGTCCAAAGGCGGCAAGACCTTCACCCGCACCATGAACCCGGATCGCGTCTACACCCAGCCGGACGGTTCCGAGCTGACCCTGCATGGCCGCTCGCTGCTGTTCGTGCGCAACGTCGGCCACCTGATGACCAACCCGGCCATCCTCGACGCCGAAGGCAACGAGATTCCGGAGGGCATTCAGGATGCGCTGTTCACCAGCCTGATCGCGGTGCACAACCTGATCGGCAACACCAGCCGCAAGAACACTCGAACCGGCAGCGTGTATATCGTCAAGCCGAAGATGCATGGCCCGGAAGAAGTCGCCTTCACCAGCGAAATCTTCGCCCGCGTCGAGGATGTGCTGGGCCTGGCCCGCAATACCCTGAAAGTCGGCATCATGGACGAGGAGCGCCGCACCACCGTCAACCTCAAGGCGTGCATCAAGGCTGCCAGCGAGCGCGTGGTATTCATCAACACCGGCTTCCTCGACCGTACCGGTGACGAGATCCACACCTCCATGGAAGCCGGCGCCGTGGTGCGCAAGGCCGCCATGAAGAGCGAAGCCTGGATCGGTGCCTACGAGAACAACAACGTCGACGTCGGCCTGGCCACAGGCCTGCAGGGTCGCGCACAAATCGGCAAGGGCATGTGGGCCATGCCGGACCTGATGGCGGCGATGCTCGAGCAGAAGATCGCCCACCCGCTGTCCGGCGCCAACACCGCCTGGGTCCCCTCGCCGACCGCAGCCACCCTGCACGCCCTGCACTACCACAAGGTCGACGTGTTCGCCCGTCAGGCCGAACTGGCCAAGCGCACCCCGGCTTCGGTGGACGACATCCTGACCATCCCGCTGGCCAAGGACACCAACTGGTCAGCAGAAGAAGTCCGCAACGAGCTGGACAACAACTCGCAAGGCATCCTCGGCTACGTGGTGCGCTGGATCGACCAGGGCGTCGGCTGCTCCAAGGTGCCGGACATCAACGACGTCGGCCTGATGGAAGACCGCGCCACCCTGCGCATCTCCAGCCAGCTGCTGGCCAACTGGCTGCGCCACGGCATCGTTACCGAAGCGCAAGTGGTCGAAAGCCTCAAGCGCATGGCACCGGTGGTTGATCGCCAGAACGCCAATGATCCGCTGTATCGCCCGATGGCCCCGGATTTCGACAACAACGTCGCCTTCCAGGCCGCGCTGGAGCTGGTGGTCGAAGGCACCAAGCAGCCCAACGGCTACACCGAGCCGGTGCTGCATCGCCGTCGTCGCGAGTTCAAGGCCAAGAACGGTCTGTGATTCGCCTGGCACCTCGACCATAAAAAACCGCCCTTCGGGGCGGTTTTTTATAGGGCAGTCGCGGCTAAAGCCCCTCCCACAGGGCACTCAACTTTGTGGGAGGGGCTTTAGCCGCGACAGACAACTAGCGCGTGGCCTGCGCCGCCTTGTCCGCTGTTACCCCGGTGGTATTGCCCAGCAGACTGGTTGTCGCGGTCTGCACGAAGGCCGACAGCTTGCGCTCCAGATCGCTGCGCCGCTGCGCGTCATCGATCACCTCGGCACTGGCCTCGTGGCCAAGCTGGTAGCGATACAGGCGCGCATCACGGTCACGCGGTTTGACCAGGATGTTGTCGCCCGTCACCAGTCCCACGGTCTGGTCGCTCCCGGACGGTTTGATCACCGCCACGCCGGCATCGCCCTCAGGCAGCGCCAGCAGGTCGCGGCCCCAGCATTGCTGCTGCACCGGCTGGCCGAGACGGCCCATGATGGTTGGTACCACGTCGATCTGGCTGCCGACGGTGTCGCGGTTATTGCCGAAGGTTTCCTGCACGCCGGGGCCAATCAGCAGCAGCGGGATGCTGAAGCGCGACAGGTCCATCTCGGTGATCTGCTCGTCGTTGCCGAAGCCATGGTCACCCAGCACCACGAACAGGGTGTCCTTGAAGTAGGGCTCCTGGCGCGCCTTGGCGAAGAACTGGCCGAGCGCCCAGTCGGCGTAACGCATGGCGGTCAGGTGCTCGTCCAGCGAGCCGTGGCCCGTGACGCGTTCGACCGGCAGATCCTCCGGCAGGGCGTAAGGCGTGTGGTTGGACAACGTCTGCAGCATTGCGTAGAACGGCCTGCCCTGGCGCCCCAGCTTGGCCAATTCATCGACACCACGGCTGAACATGTCCTGGTCAGACACCCCCCAAGTCGGGTCGATGAAGACCGGGTCGACGAAATCATCGCGACCGACGAAGTTGCGCATACCCTGGTTGGCGAAGAAGCCGGACTGGTTATCCCAGGCGAAGCTGCCGTTGTACACGTACACATCATCATAACCACGGGCACTGAGCAACTGCGGCAGGCCGGAGAACTGGTGGCCACCTTCGGGCATGCGCATCAGGTATTCGAAGGCCGGCAGGTTGGGGAAGCAGGCCATGGTGGCGAACATGCCCTGGTGGGTGTGGGTCCCGTTGGAGAACATGCGCTGGAACAGCAAACCCTCTTTTGCCAACGCATCGAAGTTGGGGGTGATGCCGTCCTGGTTGCCCATGGCACCGATATAGCGCCCTGCCATGCTCTCCATGAGGATCACCACCACGTTGCGCACCTGCGGCAGCTGGCCTTCGGCCGGTGGCGTGTAAACGCGACGCACGGCCGCTTGGTCGGCGTCGATCAACTGATCGCGCGAGGTCAGCAGCAGGTCGCGGGTGATCTGCTGTGCTTCGTCAGCCGGCAGGGTGGCCTTCCAACTGTTGTCGCGGTGCTCGGAGAAGAAGTTCTCGGCAGCATCGACCAGGGTCAGGGTGCCGTTGAGGCCCAGGTGATTGGCAAACATCGAATCGGTGGTATAGGCATCGCCCCAGCGTAGCGGTGGGCCGGAGCGCAGGGTGCCACGAGCAGCGGTCACGCAGACCAGCAGAAACATCACGAACACCGCAGTACGTGCCGGCCAGTGCGGCGGCGCAGCATGCCCCCGCGCACGCGTGGCACGCTCGATACGGCGGAACAACCAGGCCAGCAGCAGCGTGGCCAGGGCCCAGGCCAGCAGCAGGCGCAACACAGGGAAACCGTTCCAGATCATGCTGGTGACGGTGCCCAAGTCCTCCTGCATGTACTGGAACACCAAACTGTTCAGGCGCTGATGGAATTCGCGGTAGAAATTCAGCTCGACCACGGCAAAAAACAGACACAGGCTGGTGACGACGGTCAGCCAGGCTACATGCAGACGCCGCGCGCGCATCGCAGTGACACTCAGCAGCGACAGACTCAGCGGAATGCACAGGTAGACGATCAGACGCAGGTCGAAGCGCGCGCCATTGACGAAGGCCTCGGCGAAGGTGCTGGCCGATGTATCGGCGATCAGCGCCTGGTTGTAGGCCAGCAAGCCCAGCCGAGCCAGGGCGAAAAGCAGCAGCATGCACAGCGCGCTGCCGAGGATGAAAGCCAGGTGACTACCAACACTGACCTGCGCCGCCTTGCGGGCAGCTGGTACGGATGACTGCATGGATGTGCCTTGCTCTTTATGGAAATAGGAGGGCCAGTGCAGTTTGCCTGAGTGCAGGTCAAAATTTCGTCAAAACTGCGTTGTCTGCACCCTACTTAGGTGCAATGGGCAAGCCGACCAGCCAGGGCCACACTGACAACATCCCGAAACTGCGAGGCGCAAGCCCATGAGCAAGGCCGATGCGATGGCTGATGCGGGCAAGACAGCGGTGCTGCAGAACATCCACGGCACCATGGAGTTCCTGCAGAAGTTCCCGCCTTTCAACCAGATGGACACCGCCCATCTGGCGTTTCTGGTCGAGCACTGCCAGCTGCGCTTCTATGCCGAAGGCGACTCGATCATCAAACCCAGCGATGGTCCGGTCGAGCACTTCTACATCGTCAAGCAGGGCCGTGTGCACGGCGAGCGCCCGCACAGCGCACGGCGTGGCACCGAGACCACCTTTGAGATCACCGCCGGCGAGTGCTTTCCCCTGGCCGCGCTGATCGGCGAGCGAGCCACGCGCACCGAGCACCTGGCCGCCGAAGATACCTTCTGCCTGCTGCTGTCCAAGCTTGCCTTCGTCAAACTCTTCGCCGTCTCCAACCCGCTGCGCGACTTCGCCCTGCGTGGGGTCAGCAGTCTGCTCGACCAGGTCAACCAGCAGGTGCAGCTGCGCGCGGTGGAAACCCTCGGCGCGCAGTATTCGCTGGATACCCGCCTGGGTGAACTGGCCATGCGCCAACCCATCGGCTGCCCCCCCGCCACGCCGCTGCGCGAGGCGGTGCGGCTGATGCACGAACAGCATGTCGGCAGCATCGTCATCGTCGATCCGGCCGATAAACCGCTGGGTATCTTTACCCTGCGCGACCTGCGCCGGGTGGTGGCCGACGGCGTCGACCTGGCCCAGCCGATCAGCAACCTGATGACCCCCAGGCCCTTCCACCTGGCGCCGGACGCCAGCGCCTTCGACGCCGCCATCGCCATGACCGAGCGGCATATCGCTCACGTCTGCCTGGTGGAGCACGAAAAACTCTGCGGGGTGATTTCCGAGCGCGACCTGTTCAGCCTGCAGCGCGTCGACCTGGTGCATCTGGCACGCACCATCCGCCACGCCGGCAAAGTCGAGACCCTGGCCGGGCTGCGCAGCGACATCCGCCTGCTGGTCGACCGCATGCTCGCGCATGGCGCCAGCTCGACGCAGATCACCCATATCGTCACCCTGCTCAACGACCACACCGTATGCCGGGTGATCGAGCTGACCCTTGAAGAAATGGGCGATCCGGGCATACCCTTCACCTGGCTGTGCTTCGGCAGCGAAGGCCGCCGCGAGCAGACCCTGCACACCGATCAGGACAACGGCATACTCTTCGAAGCCGAAAATGCCAGCGAGGCCGCCGCCACCCGTGAGCGCCTGCTGCCGATCGCCCGCGAGATCAACCAGCGCCTGGCGCAGTGCGGCTTTACCCTGTGCAAGGGCAACATCATGGCCGGCAACCCCGAGCTGTGCCTGTCGCGCGAGGAGTGGTCGCGGCGCTTCGCCGGCTTCGTCCTCGAAGCCACGCCGGAAAATCTGCTGGGCTCGACCATCTATTTCGACCTGCGCGCGATCTGGGGCCCGGACGAAGGCTGCGAACAGCTACGCGAGGAGCTGCTCGGACGCATCGCCAACAACAGCCTGTTCCAGCGCATGATGGCGGAGAACGCCCTGCGCCACCGCCCGCCGGTTGGACGCTTCCGCGACTTCGTGGTGGCCCGTTCGGGCGCCGACAAGGACACTCTCGACCTCAAGGTGCAGGGCCTGACGCCCTTCGTCGACGGCGCCCGTTTGCTCGCGTTGGCCAACGGCATCAGTGCGGTCGGCACCCTGGAGCGCCTGCGCGCGCTGATCACCAAGGGCGTGATCGAGGCCCTGGACGGCGCCGCCTATGAAGAGGCCTACCACTTCATTCAGCAGACGCGCATGCAGCAGCATCAACTGCAGGCACGCGACGAGCTGCCCTACTCCAATCGGGTCGACCCCGACCACCTCAACCACCTGGACCGGCGTATTCTGCGCGAGTCGTTCCGCCAGGCGCAGCGCCTGCAGAGCAGCCTGGCCATGAGGTATCAGCTATGAGCAAGTTCACCTGGTTCACCGGCCGCGGTCCGGCCCTGACCCAGCAGCAGCTACAACGCCGCGCAGCGCTGAGTGCGCCGGCGCCGTTCGACGAACGCCCGCTGCACCAGCAGCGTTTCGTCGTCCTCGATCTGGAAACCACCGGCCTGAACATGCGCCGCGATCAGGTGCTGGCCATCGGCGCGGTGGTGATCGATAACGGCGCCATCGACTTCGCCGAGCAGTTCGAATGCACCCTGCACCGCCCCGATCACCAGGCCAGCGCCAGCACCCTGATCCACGGCATCGCCCCCAGCGAAGTGGCCCGTGGCGTGGAACCGGCCGAGGCGCTGCTGGATTTTATGGAGTTCGTTGGCAGCAGTCCGCTGCTGGCGTTTCATGCCGAGTTCGACCAGCGCATGCTGGCCCGTGCGCTGCGCCAGAGTCTAGGCTATCGCCTGCAGCACCGTTTCTTCGATGTCGCCGAAATCGCCCCGCTGCTGTGCCCACAATCGCGCATACGCCAAGGCGGGCTCGATGAGTGGGTCGCCGAATTTGGCCTGCAGGTACACCAGCGTCATAACGCCAGTGCCGATGCGCTGGTGACCGCTGAATTGGCGCTGATGCTGTTCAGCAAGGCACGTCGTCAGGGCATCGACAGTCTCTGCGAGCTGGAGCGCCAGCTAGCCAGCCAACGCCGCCGTCAACACGCCATGTAAACAGGCCCTACGAAGCTTATTCACAACTTCAAGGTGCGCACAGCGCACCCTACGGACTGGCCAGCCGGCGTCGGCAGACCATATACAGCGCTTGCCGGCGATCCATCTTGGCCGCTCTACAGATCGCGCATCAGCAATCCATAATCCAACCCCACTTCCGCCGGCAACGGCAGGTACAGCACATGGCCGTCGCCCGGCGCCACTTGCTGCGCCTGCCCTTGTGCGCTCTCCAGTTGCTCCAGGGTGAAGCGCAGGTTGCCTTGCGGGGTCATCAGCTCCAGCCCATCACCCACGGCGAAACGGTTCTTCACCCGTACCTCGGCCAGTTCGCCACGGCGCTCGCCGGTCAGCTCGCCAACGAACTGCTGGCGCTCCGACACCGAGCTACCGCGCGCGTAGTTCTGGTATTCGTCATGCACATGGCGACGCAGAAAGCCCTCGGTGTAACCACGATGCGCCAATGACTCAAGGCTCCCCAGCAGGCTCGGGTCGAAGGGTTTGCCGGCCAGCGCGTCATCGATGGCGCAGCGGTAAACCTGAGCGGTACGCGCCACGTAGAAATGGCTCTTGGTACGCCCCTCGATCTTCAGCGAGTGCACGCCCATGCGCACCAGCCGCTCGACGTGCTGCACCGCGCGCAGATCCTTGGAATTCATGATGTAGGTGCCGTGCTCGTCCTCATAGGCGGCCATTTCCTCCCCCGGCCGCCCAGCCTCTTCGAGCACGAAGGCCTGGGTGGTCGGTGCGCCCTGGCCGAGGGTCGGGTCGACCACACGGACGATTTCGCCTAGTTCGTTCTCGCTCGCGGGCGTGGCCTGGTATTGCCAGCGGCAGGCATTGGTGCAGGTGCCCTGGTTGGGATCGCGACGATTGATGTAGCCCGACAGCAGGCAGCGCCCGGAATAGGCCATGCACAGCGCGCCGTGGACGAACACCTCCAGCTCCATGCCCGGAACCTGGCTGCGGATTTCCTCGATCTCTTCCAGCGCCAGCTCACGCGACAGGATCACCCGCGTCAGACCCTGCTGGCGCCAGAACTCGACACTGGCCCAGTTCACCGCATTGGCCTGCACAGAGAGGTGAATCGGCATCTGCGGATAATGCTGACGCACCAGCATGATCAGGCCCGGGTCGGACATGATCAGCGCATCCGGCGCCATCTCGATCACCGGCGCCAGGTCCTTGAGGAAGGTCTTCAGCTTGGCGTTGTGCGGGGCGATGTTGACCACCACGTAGAACTGCTTGCCCTGCGCGTGCGCCTCAGCGATGCCAAGGGCCAGGTTGGCGTGGTCGAACTCGTTGTTGCGCACGCGCAGGCTGTAACGCGGCTGACCGGCATACACCGCATCGGCGCCGTAGGCGAAGGCGTAGCGCATGTTCTTCAGGGTACCGGCTGGCGACAACAGTTCGGGGAAACAGGGCATGACCGCAAGCTCGAAAATCAGGGGCTGGCGATTCTATGCAGGTGGCAGGCGTGGATATTGATCTGGGTCTATCGGGCGCGGAAAAGCGCCCAGTCAGTGAAGGGGCGGTGCGCACGGCCCAGGCGGCCCCGCGACACCCTACGCAAGATCGCGGCTCCAGCGGCAGCTAAAGGCAGCCGCACGCCGCAGCGCTCAGCGAAAAGACGGCACGCTAGCGACAGACCTGACGATAAAGTTCGTCGTCCTTGTCGATACGCTTGAGCTGAGCGACCTGAGGCTGTTTCTTCTCGTCCAGCGGCAACAATTCGCCGGTTGCGCAATTGAGCAGGTGGGCGCGGTGCGAAACGTGGTCGATGTGCTGCTTCTCGAAGCGATAGAGCATGAACTCAGCCACTGGTGCGTCCGCCACCTGCTCGCGCACGACGCTCTTGCTGTCGAGCACGGTGAAGGCGGTGACCATCGGTACGAAGTAGCTCCACGGGCGCCAAAACACGTGGCCCGCTTCGGTCGCGACCACGACCGACTCCTTGGGCTGGCGCGCCTGTTGATGCTCGAACCAGGAATACTCGTAGAACACCTGATAACCCAGCATCCCCAGACCACCGAACAGCGGCACGATCCACTTCGGCAGTTTGTTACGCGTCAGTTTGCGCAGCAGCAGAGCGATACCGGCAGCGCCGAGCCCCGCCACCACGATGGCAAGCAAAGTCCACAACATATGGTTGTTCCCGAAAAAAGACGGGCCTCCAGTGGAGGCCCGTCTGTCAGACCCTGGACCATCGACAGATGGCGTCAGGCCAGGATTATGCTTAGTGGCTCAGAGCGGCACCAGCACCTTTGGGAGTACGTACGCTTTCCACCAGATCCTGGATTTCCTGCGGCGGCTCGGCGGTGACCATCGATACGCCGTAGGCCACGGCGAAGTTGATCAGGGCGCCGACGGTACCGAAGGAAGCCGGGGAAATACCCATGAACCACTGGTCCGGGGTGTTTGGCAGCATGTTGGTGCCCGGAACGAAGAACCAGCCCAGGTAGGTGAAGATGTACAGCAGGGTGATCACCAGGCCGGCGACCATACCGCAGATCGCACCCTTGTCGTTCATGCGCTTGGAGAAGATCCCCATCATCAGCACCGGGAACAGGGTCGCCGCGGCGATACCGAAGGCCAACGCTACTACCTGCGCGGCGAACCCTGGTGGATTCAAGCCCAAGTAGGTCGCCAGCAGAATCGCAGCAGCCATCGATAGCCGCGCTGCCATCATCTCGTTCTTCTCACTGATCTTCGGATTGATCAAGGTCTTGATCAGGTCATGACTGATCGCCGAAGAAATCGCCAGCAACAATCCCGCAGCCGTCGACAGTGCCGCCGCAATGGCGCCCGCCGCGATCAGGCCGACCACCCAACCAGGCAGGTTGGCGATCTCCGGGTTGGCCAGAACCAGAATGTCGTTGTTCACGGTCAGCTCGTTACCGCTCCAGCCACGCTCCTGAGCGGTCGCGGTGAAGGCCGGTGCGGCATCGTTGTACATCTGGATGCGACCGTCACCGTTCTTGTCTTCCCACTTGATCAGACCGGTCTGTTCCCAGTTCTTGACCCACTGCGGACGCTCGTCATAGGACAGCGCCGGAGCAGAAGCGCCTTCCGGATAGATGGTGGTGACCAGGTTCAGACGCGCCATCGAGGCGACGGCCGGCGCGGTGAGGTACAGCAGGGCGATGAAGATCAGGGTCCAGCCAGCAGACCAGCGCGCATCGGCCACTTTCGGTACGGTGAAGAAGCGAATGATCACGTGCGGCAGACCGGCAGTACCGATCATCAGTGACATGGTGAACAGCACCATGTTCAGCTTGTTGTCGACATCGGCGGTATAGGCCGCGAAGCCCAGCTCACGTACCACTTCATCGAGCTTCTGCAGCAGCGGCACGCCGGACTCGACGTGGTCACCGAACAGGCCCAGCGGCGGGATCGGGTTACCGGTCAGTTGCAGGGAGATGAAGATCGCCGGGATGGTGTAGGCCACGATCAGTACCACGTACTGCGCGACCTGGGTGTAGGTGATGCCCTTCATGCCGCCGAATACGGCATAGGCGAATACCACCGCTGCTGCGATCCAGATACCAGTGGAGTTGCTCACTTCGAGGAAGCGCGAGAAGGCAACGCCGGCACCGGCCATCTGACCGATCACGTAGGTCACGGAGATGATCACCAGGCAGATCACCGCAGTCAGGCGCGCGCCACGACTGTAGAAGCGATCACCGATGAAGTCCGGCACGGTGAACTTGCCGAACTTGCGCAGGTAGGGCGCCAGCAGCATCGCCAGCAGCACGTAGCCGCCGGTCCAGCCCATGAGGAAGGTGGAGTTGGCATAACCGCCGGCAGCAATCAGACCCGCCATGGAAATGAAGGATGCAGCGGACATCCAGTCAGCGGCAGTCGCCATGCCGTTGGTGATCGGATGCACACCACCGCCCGCGACGTAGAATTCCTTGGTGGAGCCGGCACGTGCCCAGATGGCGATACCGATGTAGAGCGCGAAGGACGCCCCTACGAAGAGCAAGTTGATTACGAATTGGCTCATGACTTACTCCTCGACGCCAAATTCTTTATCAAGTTTGTTCAGTCTCCACGCGTAGTGAAAAATGAGCCCGATAAAGAAGAGGATGGAGCCCTGTTGCGCGAACCAGAATCCGAGGTCGGAACCGCCAACGGAGATTCCCGCGACCATCGGACGCAGAACCATGGCGAATCCGTAGGAAACCAGCGCCCAGATAACCAGGCTCCAGGTGATGAGCCGCACATTGGCCTTCCAATAGGCCGCAGCATTTGCTTGTTCAGAAGTCATAGACGCCTCCGGTTATTGTTATTCTGATGCAGCTTCAAGCTAGCAGCAGGCCAGCACCTACCGACAGATAGACATTGGTATTAGCCGCATCGCGACGTTTCGTGGATTCATTGCAAACGCTGAAAACGCTAGTAGAGAAGCGCCAACTTTCAAGCTATTCACTGCGACAAATCCGCATTTGATAATGATTCTCTAAAACACTAGAATCCCGGGCCCTCACCTACCCCCGGCCCAAGGATTCACACCATGCGACGCCTGGTCGTACCTTTCCTCGCCCTGCCCGCTCTCACTTGTCACAGTGCCTTTGCCAGCACCGATAACGACACGCCGCTGGCACTGGAAGAAATGCAGATCACCGCCCCCAGCGAGCGGGCCGACGGCCCGGTGAATGGTTATCGTGCCAGCCGCTCGGCCAGTGCGACCCGTACCGATACGCCGATCCATGAAATCCCACAGTCGATCAGCGTGGTCCCGGAACAGGTGGTGCAGGACATCGGCGCAGTGCGCCTGGAAGATGCACTCGATTACGCAGGTGGCGTGGAGCGTGGCAACAACTTCGGTGGCCAGGGTCTGACCGAATTCCTGATTCGCGGCTTCAACAGCCAGGAGTTCTACCGCAACGGTTTCGCCGTCAACCGTGGCTACCCGAACATGCCTGACGCCAGCACCATCGAGCGCATCGAAGTGCTGCGCGGCCCGGCGGCCATGCTCTACGGCCGCAGCGACCCAGGCGGCACCTTCAACATCGTCAGCAAGCAGCCACAGGCCGAACGCCGCACCGTGCTCGGTAGCCAGGTCAACAGCGAAGGCATGCGCCGTGGCACCCTGGACACCACCGGCGCCCTGGACGAACAGACCGCCTTCACCTACCGCCTGAACCTGGTGGCAGAGGGTGGCGACAGCTTCCGTGATGACGTCGAGAGCGAGCGCTACAACGTCGCCCCGGTGCTGCGCTGGCAGCTCAACGAGGCCACCACCATCACCCTCGAAGGCGACTATCTGCACAACCGCCACCCGCTCGACCGTGGCGTCACCCGCTATTCCAACCAGAACGGCAAGCTGCCGCGCGACCGCTTCCTGGGCGAGGAATCCGCCGGCAAGCTGACCAACGAGAACGCCAGTACGCAACTGCGTATCGAGCACCTGCTGAGCGACAGCTGGACCCTGCGCGGCGGCGTGCAATACCTCGATGGCAAGATCCATGGCGGCGCCGTGGAGAACAACAGCAACGCCTACACCGGCTTGCCTGCAGGCGCCAGCAGCGTCGGGCGCAATTACAACGAACGCTGGCTGAACTGGAATGACGTCAACGCCCAAGCCAATGCCGAAGGCAACTTCGACCTTGGCGGCTTCGCCCACACCCTGCTGGTGGGCGTGGAGTACGACAAGTTCAACTACAACTCGCTGATCATCCGCTCGCCAGGTGGTGGCGCTTACCCTATCGACCTGTACAACCCGGTACATGGCCAGCCACTACCGGCGCTGACCCGCACTACCACGCATGATGCCGAAACGCTGGAGTCCTACGCCTTCTACCTGCAGGACCAGATCGCCCTGACCGAACACCTCAAGGCGCAGGTGGGTGCGCGTATCGAGCGCTTCGAGCAGAGCTACGAAGACAAGCTCACCACCAGCGGCGACTGGGATCAGGCGCATAACGCCGTCACCCCGCGCTTCGGCCTGATCTACGATCTCACCGACGAGTTGGCGGTTTTCGCCAACACCTCGCGCTCGTTCAAGCCCAACCGCGGCGCTGATCGCCTGGGCAACGCCTTCGACCCTGAAAAAGGCGTGGCCCACGAAGTCGGTATCAAGTACGACATGGCCGATCGCGACCTGAGCCTGAGCGCCGCGCTGTTCCACATCGTCAAGGAAAACGTGCTGACCAGCGACCCGCTGGATACCACCCGCAGCATCGCCGCCGGTGAAGTGCGCAGCCGTGGCTTCGATATCAATCTGGCCGGCAACATCACTCCGCAATGGCGGGTGATCGGTGGTTATGCCTACGTCGACGCCGAAGTCACCGAAAGCACCAGCACCACCATGCCGGTGGGCTCGCGCCTGGCCAACGTGCCACGCCACAGCTTCAACCTGCTCGACACCTACGAGTTCGATGGCGGCCCGCTGGCCGGCCTGGGCCTGGGCATCGGCCTGAAATACGTCAGCGAGCGCCAGGGCCAGACCAGCAACAATACCTTCGACATGGACGGCTACGGCCTGGTCGACCTGTTGGCCTACTACCCGCTGACCGAGAACGTGCGCCTGAACCTCAACCTGAACAACGTCTTCGACAAGCACTATGAAGAGCGTGCCTGGAACGTCTGGAGCTATCCGGGCGAGCCGCGCACGCTGCAGGCGGGGATTTCGGTCAGCCTGTAAAGCCGAGCACCAGCTGAACGCGGTTCACCTGGCTTGTCACCTCGTAGCCCGGATGCAATCCGGGGATGGCCTGTCATGCCGTTCCCGGATTGCATCCGGGCTACGCACAGCGTCCTCAGTGCGGGTCGGAGACCAGCTCGATTGGCAGCAGATAGCGTTCTTCGTCGTACTCAATACGAAACTGATTGGAGCGGGGATCGTCCTCGATGGTCTGGCATTCGCCATCGTCCGCCACCATGCGCCTTCCAGTATGAGTTCGCTTGAAGATCAGGTCGCGGTAGCCATTGCGGCCAACCTTGTCCGTAACGATGAGCACGCCCTTGGCCTCGCCGAACGAAGCCGTGCAATCGTCGTCTCGTTCACCGCCGAAGCTCTCCACCACCAGCCCTCCCATCAAGGTGCGCAACCCTTGCTCTTTCAACTCGTAGAGAGCGAGCTCGGTTTCCCTGAAGGGATTCAGTCGCGACCCGTTGCGGCGGCTGATCCGAACAGCAAACGCCAGGTCATCCCCACGCAGGGGATAAGGCGCAGTATCCAAGGCCAACCTGTCCACATAGATCGCGTCCCAATCCAACCGATTGGGCTCCACCAGCCGTGCCAGGACCTGTTGCTCGGCGCTATTGAGCACCAGCACTTCCAGGTCCGCCTCGCCATGACTGTCGTGCTTTGCGCGCAGCAGTGGCATAGCGATCAGCGTCAACTCAGGCCGCGCTGGCCAGACCTTGCAAATACTCTGTTCGGCATCCACCCGATAACGCCCGCGCTCATCCTCGAGCACCTGACTGGCTGCATGGCCTGGGTGGGCTATCTCGATCCAGGTGGGCAACTGCTGCCGGCAATCATCGGCCTGTGCCAGGCTCGCCAGCAGCAGACCGCCGAGGGCGGTGGTCAGTCTCTTGTTCATCCTTGAAGTACTCCCGTTCAATGAACCGCGAGTCTACGCAGCGGCCCGCCCACTGCCCATGATGGGCATCGCGAAACAACCAGGTGATGCGCAGCGCCAGCAGATGCCCGGCACGCGCCTCTTCGCGCAAACCGATATGCCCGCTCATGCCCGGTACCACAGGCGCATGAAGCCCAGCGCCAGCAGCAGGCCGACCTGGCCCAATGCTGCGCACAGCGACAGGAAGGAACGCAACGTGCTGTTTTGCGCCGCGTCCTGGATACCGGTCAGGGCATTCCAGAAACCGTCCGGCAGCACCATCAGGCTCAGGCTGGCGAGCGGCTTGCCGGTCAGCAACAGGCCGTCGATCAGGTTGAACCAGCCGCAGAACATCAGGCCGATCAGGATCATCACCGCCACCACCAGACCGAGGCCAAGGCAGGCAGAAAACTGCATGAGAAGACGCATGGATTCTCTCCAGAGAAGGGGCGCGGCCTGTGCCGCGCCAGCCAAGATCAGGCTTGCGGAGCGCTGCGACCGACGCCGTACCAGTCCAGTTTGCGGGTCAGCACCATCACACTGCCGAGCACGCCGAACACCAGCAGCGAGCCCATCAGCAGGGCGTAGTCCTCGGCGTTGAGCAGGCCATAGAGCATGGCGTACAGAGCGGCCAGCAAAGCGCCAAAGCCCATGCCGCGCCGCCAGCTGTGCAGCACGAAGCTGACGTAGAAGCCGATAAGGCCGACGCAGGCGCTGGCTGACAACGCATAGGCCAGGGCGAAGTCCAGATGCTCGGAGAGCGACAAGAGCAGCAGGTAGAACAACGCCAGCGACAGGCCGACCAGTGCGTACTGCACCGGGTGTACGGCCAGGCGCTTGAGCACCTCGAAGAGGAAGAAGGTGGCGAAGGTCAGGGCGATGAACAGCAGCGCATATTTGATCGCACGGTCGGTCTTCAGATACTGATCCACCGGGTCGACGAAACTCACCCCGAAGTTACGGCCGAACAGATCCTGGCAACGGTCAGCGCCCACGCAGCCGCGCAATGCCTCTTCCAGGTTGGTGGCGAAGAAGCTGGTCTGCCACTCGGCAGTAAAACCCTTGGAGCTGATCTCGCGGCTGCTCGGCAGGTATTCGCCGACGAAGCTCGGGTGCGGCCAGTCGGAGGTCAAGCTGACCCGGCTATCACGCCCGACCGGCACCACAGAGAGCTGCTCGGTGCCCTGCAGCTTGAGGTCGAAAGCGAACTCGAGAATCTGCCCGCCCTGGGTATCCAGAGCCGGGAGCGGTGCATGCACGCCGGCGCCGAAGTTATCGTCAGCACTGCCCGGCGCGAAGCTCAGGATCTGGCCATTGAGGCGCAGTTGCAGGTCGTTGCTGATGCCACGGATGTCGCTGATGCCGACCGAGAGGAAGGGCTTCTCGAAACGGTAGAAACCGAGGTCGTCGCCCAGCCCCAGGCGCGCCGGCAGGCGGAATTGACCGCTGACCTGGCTGTCGCTGCGGTACAGGCGCGCTTCATAGATGCCGCGGGCACGCAGCTCGGTGCCCACCTGACCTTCGAGCACGAAGCGCTCCGGCAGGAAGTACAGGCGGCCGCGACGCTGACGCTCTTCGCTATAGCGCTCACCGGTCTTCTCGTTGGTCTTCCACTCATGGGTGGTCTTGATATACGGCAGCACCAGGATTGGCCCGGTGATCTGCTGGCGGTAGCTGGAACTGCGGGCGATATCCTGCAGCACCTCGTAGCGCAGGCCTTGGCGCTCGTCGACCAGGCCATCGATCATCAGCAGGGGAATCATCAGCAACAAAATCAGCAGGGCGATGGCGCCCAGCTTGAAGCCCAGGGAACGGCTCATGGTACGGCTCTCCGTAGCGAGTGAAGGTACGGCAGAGTCTGGGCAAGGGCGGTGGGAGGCGTGTGGGGCGAGCGTGGAGATTGTGTGGAGAATGGTTGAAAGAAAAAGGGCGCCGATTCAGGGCGCCCTTTCTAACTGCTGTGCGGCATAAGACTGCTCCCGCGTGATGGATATCCGGATCAGCTGATACGGCTGGCACCCACGCGGTCGGCACCATCTTCGGCTACACGGTTCAGACCAACGCGGTCAGCACCACCTTCTGCGACACGGTTCAGACCAACGCGATCAGCGCCACCTTCTGCGACACGGTTCAGACCAACGCGATCAGCGCCACCTTCTGCGACACGGTTCAGACCAACGCGATCAGCACCACCTTCTGCGACACGGTTCAGACCAACGCGGTCAGCGCCACCTTCTGCGACACGGTTCAGACCAACGCGATCAGCGCCACCTTCTGCGACACGGTTCGGACCAACGCGGTCAGCACCACCTTCGGCAACACGGTTCGGACCAACGCGATCAGCACCATCTTCGGCTACGCGAAAACGCTCCAGAGTACGCTCGGCACCACCTTCGGCTACACGATTCACGCCGACGCGATCTGCGCCACCTTCAGCGACTGCAGGGGCTGCGGACTGTTGAGCGTTGATCTGCGGCAGGGCGAAAGCACTGGCGGACAGGGCGGCGATGACGAGGCTGGCGAGGATTTGCTTTTTCATGTTCGTTCTCCTGAGAGGGGGTGAGTAACTGGCTACGGTTGCCATGTTACGCACGCCCCAGAACGGCAAAAGGCACATCTCGGGATAGTGACAATCAATGCCATCGATACTTGGAAAAGCGCTTATCGATCAGACAGATAGTCATCACAACCAATCTCTCGGCATCACCCTCGCCTTCCGTCCATTCGATATCGCAGCTGGTGAACGGCACTGGCATCTGTATAAAAAACCAGTAAAACTTCGCCCCATGCTCAACCTCGACGCCCCCGAACTCTATTACCTGGCCAACTTCCGCAAGGCCCTCGCCTGGCTCGATGCCCATCACCGTGACCTGATGGACGACGTCGAACACGCCTTCGTCGCGGACTTCCCCCAGGTGCCACTGCCCGCCCAAGCGCTGCTGGTACGTCTGGTGATGCGCAAGGGCGTGCACTTTCGTGTCAGCAAACTGCGCTATGCCGAGATCGGCGACATCCCGACCGCTGCCGCTCCCTTGCTGGAAATGGGCTGGCTGATCGACTGCGCCGCACTGAGCTTCGACGAATTGGGCGCACTGCTGCTCAAGGACGAACTGGCCGCGCATTTCGCCAGCGACCTGCCAGGCGGCAACCTGAAGAAAAGCGAAGTGCTCGACCATCTGCGCGAGCTGCACAGCGAACCCCGCAGCCTGGCGGACTGGTGCCCAAATCTGGACGAGCGCCTGCTGAGCCTGGCCATCGGGCCGCTGTGCGACCGCCTACGCTTGATGTTCTTCGGCAACCTGGCGCAGGACTGGTCGGAATTCGTGCTGGCTGACTTGGGGATATTCCGCTACGAGCAGGTGCCGATCACGCCAGGTTCGCGCGGCTTTCGTCACCGCCAGGACGTCGACGACTACCTGCACCTGCGCACCTGCCGTGAGGCTTTCGAGGTCGGCATGTCGGTCACCGAGGTTCTGCAGCAGCTCGGCGATTTCTGCAGCGACAGCCCGCATATCGGCGAACGCCACCAGCGCCTGCTGCTGCAACTGGCGCAGCATCTGGAACGGGCCGGCGAGCTGGACTCGGCGCTGGCGCTGTATCGCGATACCCGCGCGGTGGGCTCGCGGCAACGGCAGATCCGTGTGCTGGAGCGCCTGGGTCAGGATGCCGAAGCACTGACCTTCGTCGAACAGGTGATCGCAGCACCGCACAATGCCGAAGAAGCGCAACTGGCCGAACGGGCGCGCACGCGCCTGCGCAAACGCCTCGGCCTGGCGCCAGTGGCCAAGGCGGCGAAACTGATCGAGGATCGCCTCGACCTGCGCCTGCCGCGCGCCGCCAGCGTCGAGCTGGCCGTGGCCATGCACCTGACCGAGCCGGATGCGCCCGTGCATTACGTGGAGAACACGCTGATCTGCGGGCTGTTCGGCCTGCTCTGCTGGGAGGCGATCTTCGCCCCGCTGCCTGGCGCCTTCTTCCACCCCTTCCACACCGGCCCGGTGGATCTGCACCGCGCCGACTTCCATGCACGGCGCAGCGAGCTGTTCGCCGCCTGCCTGGCACGTCTGGACGACGGTAGCTACATCGAGGCCATGCGCCGTACCCATGCTGAGAAATTCGGTATCCAGTCGCCCTTCGTATTCTGGGAACTGCTCGATACCGAGCGCCTGGAACAGGCGCTGGCCTGCTTGCCACCGGCGCACCTGGCCGCCTGGTTCCGGCGCCTGCTGGCCGATATCCGCGAAAACCGCGCCGGCATGCCCGACCTGATCCAGTTCTGGCCCGCTGAAGGCCGCTACCGGATGATCGAGGTGAAAGGCCCGGGCGACCGCCTGCAGGACAACCAGAAACGCTGGCTGGCCTTCTGCGCCGAGCACGGCATGCCGGTCAGCGTCTGCTACGTGGAGTGGAGCGATTGAGCCTGCGCATCGCCGTGCGCGAGCTGTGCGAGTTCACCGCCAAGGAAGGTGACCTCGACCTGCGCTTCACCCCCTCGCCCACCGCGCAGGAAGGCATGGCCGGACACGCCACGGTGGTGGCCCGGCGCGGCCCAAATTACGTGTCCGAGCTGCCACTGATCGGCGAATTCGAGGGGCTGACGGTCAGCGGCCGCGCCGATGGCTTCGACCCCGAGTTTCGCCTGCTGGAAGAGATCAAGACCCATCGCGGCGACATCTCGCGCATCCCCGCCAACCACCGTTTGCTGCACTGGGCGCAGGTGAAGATCTACGGCTGGCTGCTGTGCCAGGAACTGGGCTTCGAGGAACTGGATCTGGCGGTGGTGTACTTCAACGTCATGACCCAGCAGGAAACGGCGTTCCGCGAGCGCCACAGCGCGGCCTCGCTGGGCGAGTTCTTCGCCCTGCACTGCCGCCGCTATATCGATTGGGCGCGGCAGGAACAGGCGCACCAGCAGGCACGCAACCAGGCGCTGGAAAACCTCAGCTTCCCCTACGGCGAATTTCGCCATGGCCAGCGGCAACTGGCCGAAGCCGTATACCGCGCCGCACGCGACGGCCACTACCTGCTGGCGCAGGCCACCACCGGCATCGGCAAGACCCTCGGCACCTTGTTCCCGCAACTCAAGGCCATGCCCGGCCAACAGCTCGACCGCCTGTTCTTCCTCAGCGCCAAGACGCCAGGCCGGCGCCTGGCACTCGATGCCCTGCAACGCCTGCGCGAGCCAGACACGCCGCTGCGCGTTCTGGAACACGTAGCCCGCGACAAGGCCTGCGAACACCCAAGCAAAGCCTGCCATGGCGACTCCTGCCCGCTGGCCAAGGGTTTCTATGACCGCCTGCCGGCAGCACGCAGCGCGGCACTCAAGGAGCGCTGGCTGGATCAACAGGCCGTGCGCAATATCGCCATCGCCCATGGCGTGTGCCCCTACTACCTGAGCCAGGAGCTATGTCGCTGGAGCGACGTGGTGGTGTGCGACTACAACTACTACTTCGACCTCGGCGCCCTGTTGCACAGCCTCACCCAGATCAACCAGTGGCGCATCTGCCTGCTGGTGGATGAAGCGCACAACCTGGTGGAGCGTGGGCGCGGCATGTACAGCGCCGAGCTGGATCAGGCGCGCTTCAAGGCCATGTGCCGCGACGCGCCGAAACGCCTGAAAAGCGTGCTGGAACGAGTCGACCGCCACTGGGATCAACTGCATCGCGAGCAGCAGGTGCCCTATCAGGTCTACCCGCTGGCGCCGGACCTGCTGCTCGCCGCCCTGGGCAAAGCGGTCAGCGCCATCACCGACCTGCTTACCGACCAACCCGAGGGCAACGCCGGCGAACTGCTCAGCTTCTATCTGGACGCCATGCTGTTCTGCCGCCTGGCGGAAAGCTTCGGCCCGCACTCGCTGTTCGATATCAACCGCGATGAGGCCCCCAACGGGCGCAGCTACTCGACCCTGTGCATCCGCAATATCCTGCCGGCGCCCTTCCTCGGCCCGCGCTTCGAGGACGCGCACAGCGCCACGCTGTTCTCCGCCACCCTCAGCCCCAGTCACTACTACCTCGACCTGCTCGGCCTGCCGAAAGAGACCCAGTGCCTGGACGTGGCCTCGCCGTTCAGCGCCGAACAACTGCACGTACAGGTGGTGCGCAACCTGTCCACCCGCTACCAGCACCGCGATGCCTCGCTGGCGCCGATCTGCCAACTGATGGCGCGCCAATACGCCGAACGCCCCGGCAACTACCTGGCGTTCTTCAGCAGCTATCAGTACCTGGAACAGGTACTGCAGGAGCTGCGCCGCGACCACCCGCAGATCCCGGTATGGACGCAGTCCCGGCAGATGGACGAAGCGGCGCGTCAGGGCTTTATCGAACGCTTCCAGATCGGCGGACGCGGCATCGGCTTCGCCGTACTCGGCGGTGTATTCGGCGAAGGCGTGGACCTGCCCGGCGAACGCCTGATCGGCGCCTTCGTCGCCACCCTCGGCCTGGCCCAGCTCAACCCGATCAACGAAGAAATCCGCCAGCGCATGGACACCCTGTTCGGCAATGGCTACGACTACACCTACCTCTACCCCGGCTTGCAGAAAGTCGTGCAGGCCGCCGGCCGGGTGATCCGCACGCCAGAGGATCAAGGCGTGCTCTACCTGATCGACGACCGCTTCGCCCGCCCCGAAGTGCGTCGCCTGCTGCCAACCTGGTGGCAGGTCGAACTGCTGCGCTTGCCGCTGCAGACGCCAACACTTGAGCCGCAACCCGACCTGTAGGATCGGCTGGGCGGCATTCCGTTTTATCCGCGACCATTGCAGCCTGAAAGCCGTAGCCTGGGCTGAGCGAAGCGATACCCGGGAGGACGGAAGCACCTGTAAGACTCGCCTGAATACGGCTTGCCAGCGGTTATCCGACATGGTGTATAAACTGCAAAGCACCCCACCGCCTCACTGCAGGCCGCAAGATAGAGAAGGATTTCGAAAATGACCAGGAAGGTTATCCACCAAAACAGCCCGCTGGTTATGCACCATTTGGTGTCTATTTATAGTTAGGCATGCCTGTAGAAAACTACAATACAAAGGTACAACATATGAATTTGCCAGTCCGAACCCACGACACTGCAATCAGCAAGCTGGGCGAGCATTATGAAAATGCTGCTGGACCTGCGCTCGCCGTACTATTAACGACAATTAACCCTACATTTGGTGCAGCAGCTGCGGCTATTGGTGCTCTTTTATCTTACGGAAACTCTCAGCGCACAAAAATTAAGCAGGGCTATCTAGCAGAACAAATCAGGTTGCAGCTTGAGCAGCACAAAAACAGCATTGAAACCTTGAACGAAAATCTTCATGAAGCAGTTACCCTCGCCATTCAAGGTGTTCAATCGGCGGTGAGCACTGAAAAAATCAATAGATTTGCAAAAATAATATCAGGCCACATCATTAATAACAGTTCATGGGATGAAACGGCAACAGCACTTCGAGCCATTACCGACCTAGAAGACATCCATATTAAAATAATTTCAGAAGCATCATTACATATTGACCCCTCAAGTAGAACGGCGAAATTTTATATCGACACTCCAAATTTCCCAAAGCCTGGATTCATCGATGGCAGGTCAACCGCCCCAACAATAGACATATTGACAAAGCTTGGCGGTAGAAACCGCACAGAAGTCCAAATGTTCTGCATGGAGCTAATGTCTAAAGGGTTGCTGCATGACAATGATCAAGGCTCGTTCAGCACAGGTCCAGTTTATACATTAACTGAAGCAGCTTTTTGGCTACTGGCAAAAATAGAACACATGAGCAGCGAAAATTAAGTCAGGACATATAAAAGCCTAACAAGGCGCTAAAAACACTCACTTCGTCCGCTGGGACTGGCTAAAGCCCAATGTCATCAACTTTGGAAATTATCCATAAATATCATATAATTAGCGCTCAAATCAGTGCATGGGAGAAGCCCTTTTGACTACCTATACCGCATCGCTTGACACCGCCAGCCAAACCCTGGCTTGAAAATTGTACAAAAAATAACCAGCCCGCTCGATTGTCCCGCCTTCATCGCCGCCCACCGCCAGAATCCTCAAGACTTTACCCGCCGACGCCAGCTCACCTTCAAGAACCTCGTCCTGTTCCTGCTCAATCAGCCGCGCACGGCCCTGCAAACCGAACTCGATCAGTTCTATCGCGTACTCAATCAGGCGTCGACTGAGACG
>NZ_FMZQ01000021.1 GCF_900102635.1 Ectopseudomonas chengduensis
CGCATTCTACAGCAGCCTCTCTATCTGTCAAGCTGTTTTTCGATTTTGTTTCCGGAGAAACTTCTTTCTACTCAACCACTTGCGCCTTCGATCAGAACTTCTTCTCTCCAGCGGGAGGCGCATTCTACAGCGTTCAAAACCGCTGTCAACCACCTCTTTCAAACCGCTTTCGATCCATTCGACCGAACCACCAACAGGATCAAACCACCACCCTATCGACCGGCACGCATTCTACACGCCAGATCCAGCTTTGCAAGCCCTTCATTCAACTTAACTTATTGATTAACAAGAAGTTTTTGAAGCGCTTCATCGCTGAAGTGGCGCGCATTCTACCGCCAGCAGAATGCGCGTCAAGCTTATTTTGCAGTTTTGTTACTCGGCCTTGAGCGTGATGCGCGCAAAGGCCTTCTTGCCGGCCTGACAGACATGGGTCGAACCCACCTTGAACAGGAAAGTGCGGTCAACCACCTCACCATCGACGCGCACGCCACCCGAACCCAGCAGATCGCGAGCCACGGCAGCATTCTTAACCAGGCCTGCTTTATTAAGGACGGACGAGATCGGCATATCTTCAACCGAGGCCAACTCAACCTCAGGCAGATCTTCCGGCAGCTCGCCATCCTTCATGCGATTGCCAGCGGAGCGGTGCGCAGTGGCCGCAGCCTCTTCACCGTGAAAGCGCGCCACGAGCTCTTCGGCCAGCTTGATCTTGATGTCACGTGGATTGGCGCCCTGCTCAACATCACGTTTGAACCGCTCGATCTCTTCCATGGAGCGGAAGCTGAGCAGTTCGAAGTAACGCCACATCAGCGCATCAGGCATGGACACGAGCTTGTTGTACATCACGCCCGGCGCCTCCTGGATGCCGACGTAATTGCCCAGCGACTTGGACATCTTCTTCACGCCATCAAGACCTTCCAGCAACGGCATGGTGACGATGCACTGCGATTCCTGGCCATAGGCGCGCTGCAACTCGCGCCCCATCAGCAGGTTGAATTTCTGGTCGGTACCGCCCAGCTCGACATCGGCCTTCAGTGCTACGGAATCGTAGCCTTGCACCAGCGGGTAGAGAAACTCATGAATGGCGATCGGCTGGTTGCCGGTGTAGCGCTTGTCGAAATCATCGCGCTCGAGCATGCGCGCCACGGTGTACTGCGAAGCCAGACGAATGAAGTCAGCGGGCTTGAGCTGATCCATCCAGGTGGAGTTGAACGCCACCTCGGTCCTGACCGGATCGAGAGTCTTGAACACCTGCTGTTTATAGGTCTCAGCATTATCCAGAACCTGCTGACGGGTCAGCGGCGGACGAGTAGCGCTCTTGCCGCTGGGGTCACCGATCATTCCGGTAAAGTCCCCGATCAGAAAGATCACCTGGTGACCGAGCTCCTGAAACTGACGCAGCTTATTAATGAGCACGGTGTGACCGAGATGCAGATCAGGCGCGGTAGGGTCGAAACCCGCCTTGATCCGCAGCGGCTGACCACGCTTGAGCTTTTCGACCAGCTCAGCCTCAACCAGAACCTCTTCTGCACCGCGCTTGATCAGCGCCAGCTGCTCTTCGACCGACTTCATGACAGAACCCGCAACCACTGGAAATTGAAAGGGAACCAACCATACAAGATCGCGGACTAATTACAAGTTTTGCCCAGGGTAAGCGCCCTGAGCGTCCGTTCGGCATGTCAAGGGTTGCCCCAAGCCGATTTTGGTTATATTTTATACAGTTAATGCATATTCCAAGAAAACGCCTCACGCCATGACGCAAAATATTCCTAAAGCCCCGCCCTACCCTAAAAGCCACATCCTGGCTGCTAGCGGTGTAGCTGCGCTGCTGAGCCTGGCTCTGCTGGTGTTTCCTTCGCGTGAAGTCGAAGCGCAGAAAACCTTTCTCGACCTGGATCTCGGTAACGATACCGAGCAGGTGCTGCAGGAAAAGGACGACCTCCGAGCGGGACTGCCAGTGCCTGGCGCCGCTTCGCCCTTCGCAAAGATCGAGCAGAGCGCGAACACCGCAGACAACAGCGCAGAAGACGCTGACGAAGATCTCCTAGAAACAGCCGACACAACTCCTCCTTCCGACCCCAACCACCACAACATCACGGTCAGTAATGGCGATACGCTTTCTACCGTGTTCGCCAAGGTCGGTCTGAACGCCAATGATCTGCATGAAGCGCTCAATAGCAGCAAGGACGCCAAGCAGTTCAGCCGTCTCAAAGTTGGCCAGGTGCTGGACTTCGAACTGAACGAAGACGGCAAGTTGAAGAGTCTGCAGAGCAAGCTCAGCGATCTGGAAACCATTCGCCTCAGCCGTACCGACAAAGGCTTCGATTTCCAGCGCGATCAGGTCAAGCCTGAGGTGGTCACCGCATACAGCCGCGGCGTGATCAACAGCTCGCTGTTCCTTTCCGCCAAGCGTGCGGGCCTGTCTCATAGCCTGACCATGGACCTGGCCAACGTGTTTGGCTACGACATCGACTTCGCCATGGATATTCGCGAAGGCGACGAGTTCGAGGTCATCTATGAAGAGAAGGTGGTGAACGGCAAGCGTGTCGGCACCGGCAACATTCTCTCGGCACGCTTCACCAACCGCGGCAAGACCTATACCGCCGTGCGCTACACCAGCAAGCAAGGCACCACCAGCTACTACAATGCCGATGGCGAAAGCATGCGCAAGGCATTCATCCGCACGCCGGTGGACTTCGCTCGTATCAGCTCGCGCTTCTCCACTGGTCGCAAGCACCCGATCCTGAACAAGATCCGCGCACACAAGGGTGTCGACTATGCTGCGCCACGTGGCACGCCGATCAAGGCGGCCGGTGACGGTCGCGTGACGCTGGCAGGTCGTAACGGTGGCTACGGCAATACCGTGATCATCCAGCACGGCCAGCGCTATCGCACCCTTTACGCACACATGCAGGGTTTTGCCAAAGGTGTACGCAACGGTGCGAACGTCAAGCAAGGCCAGATCATCGGTTATATCGGTACTACCGGACTCTCCACCGGCCCGCACCTGCACTATGAGTTTCAGGTCAACGGCGTACACGTCGACCCGCTCAGCCAGAAGCTGCCGATGGCCGACCCGATTGCAGCGAGCGAGAAGCAACGCTTCATGCAACTGAGCAAGCCGCTGATGGCACGCATGGACCAGGAAAAGGCCACCATGCTAGCCGCCAACCAGCAGTAAGCCGTGCCCCTCTATATTGGCGTGATGTCCGGCACCAGCCTGGATGGGCTGGACATCGCGCTGATCGATCAGGATCAGCGCCCTCACCTGCTCGCCACCCTCTATCGCCCCATGCCAGAACAGCTGCATAGCGACCTGCTGGCGCTGTGCACCTCGGGCGATGATGAACTGGCGCGCGCGGCCATTGCAGAACAGCGCTGGGTCGAACTGGCCGCTGCCGCTATCAACGAACTCCTGCAGCAACAGAACCTGACCGCGCAGCAGATTCGCGCCATCGGTAGTCATGGCCAGACAGTGCGCCATGAACCGGCGCGCGGCTTCACCATCCAGATTGGCAACCCGGCATTGCTGGCCGAGCTTACGGGCATTTGCGTGGTCGCAGACTTTCGCCGCCGCGATGTGGCCGCCGGTGGTCAAGGGGCCCCCCTGGTCCCGGCTTTCCACCATGATCTGTTCGGCAATAGCCAGCGGCAGGTTGCCGTGCTCAATGTCGGCGGTTTCAGTAACCTCAGCCTGCTTTCACCCGGCCAGGAGGTTCTGGGATTCGACAGCGGCCCTGGCAACGTTCTGCTCGACGCCTGGATTCAGCATTGCCAGGGCCTCGCCTATGACCGTGATGGTGCCTGGGGAGCCAGCGGTACCGTACACCCGGAGCTATTGAAACGGCTGCTGGGCGATCCCTTCTTCGCCACCCGAGGACCGAAGAGTACCGGTCGCGAGCTGTTCAATCTCGACTGGTTGCTTGGCCATCTGCAAGCATTGCCACAGTTGGCCGGCGAAGACGTTCAGGCGACCCTGGTAGAACTCACCGCGCGCAGTGTCGTCAGCGCCTTGCGCAACGCGCAAGCCCACACGGACGTTCTGCTGGTGTGTGGCGGCGGCGCTCACAACGCTTGCCTGATGAAGCGCCTGAGCGAGATGCTGGCAGGAACCGAGGTCAGCAGCACCGCGACTGAGGGCGTAGACCCGGACTGGGTCGAAGCCATGGCCTTCGCCTGGCTGGCACATTGCGCACTTGAAGGCATTGCTGGCAATCGACCGAGCGTGACTGGCGCCAAAGGCCTGCGCGTGCTCGGCGCCATCTACCCGGCCTGAAAACGACAACGCCGCGCATCGAGCGCGGCGTCTGTCATCAGGCAAAGCATTCAGATCGAGAAGGACGACCCGCAACCACAGGTAGTGGTGGCATTGGGGTTCTTGATCACGAAACGCGAACCTTCCAGCCCTTCCTGATAGTCGACCTCCGAACCTGCCAGATACTGGAAGCTCATGGCATCGACCACCAGACTCACGCCTTCACGCTCGACAATGGTGTCGTCCTCGGCCACGTCCTCATCGAAGGTAAAGCCGTACTGAAAGCCCGAGCAGCCGCCGCCCGTGACGAACACGCGCAGCTTCAAGCGCGGATTGCCCTCTTCATCGACCAGGTTCTTCACCTTGCTGGCCGCGCCTTGGGTAAAGTGCAAGGGGGCAGGGGTGAAGGTTTCGACGCTCATGCTGGACTCCCGGCGCCATGCGCCATACTGCTTTGGGCATGCATTATCCGCTTGCCCGACGAAATTGGTCAACTATTGCTCGATTTCCAGCGTAGCGGGAAGCTCGAGTGGCCGCTCACCATCCTTGAGGTGGCAAAGGCGCCCCTCGATCTGCGCCCCCATGGCCATCTCCATCAGGCCGTAGTGCAGGTTACCGCGAACCCGGGAGCGTGAACCCAGCTCAAGATGGCCGCTGGCGAACACATCACCACTCACCTCTCCATCGATCACTATATGGGGTGCACGTATCTCACCTTCAACCAGACCGCCTGCACTCACGCGCACCAGCCCTTCGGTAGCCAACAGATTACCGGTGACCCGACCATCCACTTGCACCGCGCCCTGAAAGCGCATGTCGCCTACCAGCTCGGCGCCAGCGGCAATCAGACTGGTCTTACCGCTGAAGCGCTGCAAGTCGGGTTTGGTCTTGTCTTTACTCCACATGGGTGGCTATCGCTCCTGATTTTATCCATTCGAATGTACGGCTCAGCGGCTTGTCGCCCTCGACCTCCGCCTGAACCTTGACCTGACGCGGCTCAAAGCCCTCAGGTAGTTGTAGCTCGCCGAAACGACCCGCTTCGGGGAAGGACTGGAAGTGTTTGAAAGAGAAGGCAATGCTGCTCTCGCTGACCTCGTCGGACAGCGCCGCCAGCTCCAAAGTGGCCGGCTTACCGTCCTGCAGTCCTTCGACCGTGATACGCAAACGCCCCTGCAATGCCTCATCACTGGCACCGACTCGGCTCATCAGCAATTTGTAGCGAAATCGCTGCGGCGCGTCCGTGGCTTGCAGCTCAAAGGCGCGAATGCGAATGCCTTCACGACGACTGGCAGGTGCCAACACGCCTTTATAGAAGGCCAGATCCTGCTGCTGCTTGAAGATCTGCTCCTCCAGCAGTTTGATGGTGCGGCGATTCTGCTCCATGGCCTGCTGAGTGACCTTGTCGCTACTGCCGACCACAGCCAGGCGCTGGCGCAACAGCTCCAGTTCCTGCTCCTGTTCGGCAACACGGGTCAGCAGTGCATGCGTATCCTCGGGCGTCTGCTGAGGCTGCACCTGTGGCCAGTACCATCCCAGGGCAAAGGCCGCCGGTACGGCGAGCACCAGCAGCAGTTGCAGCCAACGGCGTCTGCGCTCACGACGCGGATCGCTGAGGCGGACCTCCCAGCCCGGTATCACGGCAGCAGGGCCGCGTGCGACAGGCCAAGACGCTCGTCGAGACCGAAGAGGATGTTCATGTTCTGCACCGCCTGGCCGGAGGCCCCCTTGACCAGGTTGTCGATCACCGAGAGCACCACCACCAGTTCGCCGCCCTGAGGACGGTGCACGGCGATGCGGCAAACGTTGCCTCCGCGCACACTGCGGGTTTCCGGATGGCTACCCGCGGGCATCACATCGACGAAAGGCTCGCCGGCGTAACGCTTCTCGAACAGTGCCTGCAGATCGACCGAGGTATCGGCCACGCGCGCATACAGGGTCGCGTGAATGCCACGAATCATCGGCGTCAGGTGTGGCACGAAGGTAAGGCCGACATCGCTACCTGCTGCCTGGCGCAGCCCCTGGCGAATTTCCGGCAGGTGGCGGTGGCCCTTGACCGAGTAGGCTTTCATGCTCTCGCCGGCCTCACAGAACAGTGAACCAACGCTGGCGCCACGACCGGCACCGCTGACACCGCTCTTGCAATCGGCGATCAGGCTGCTGGCATCCGCCAGCCCGGCTTCGAGCAGCGGGATCAGCCCCAGCTGAGTAGCGGTCGGGTAGCAGCCGGGTACGGCGATCAGGCGCGCAGTCTTGATTGCCTCACGATTGACCTCGGGCAGACCATACACCGCCTCGCTCAGCAGCTCGGGGGCGCCGTGCGGCTGGCCGTACCACTTGGCCCACTCCTCGGCGTCCTGCAGACGGAAGTCCGCGGAGAGGTCGATCACTCGCGTGCCCGCAGCGAGCAACTCACCAGCCAGCGCATGGGCCACGCCGTGCGGGGTGGCGAAGAACACCACATCACAGGCGCCCAGGGTGGCGACATCCGGCACGCTGAACGCGAGTTCGGGGTAGTGGCCGCGCAGATTGGGGTACATCTCGTCGACGCGCAGGCCGGCCTCGGAACGGGAAGTGATCACGGTCACCTCTGCCTGCGGGTGTTGCGCCAGCAGACGCAGCAATTCGACACCTGTGTAGCCCGTGCCGCCGACGATACCGACCTTGATCATCACATGCCCCTTTGCAAAAGCCATTGGAAAGTTGCCGATGATAAAGCCGCATCGGCCAAGCTCCAACCGCGGAGGTGACGCAGACCGTCAGCTGCCTCTACTATCGAGGCCATTTTTCAGCGCGGGAAGCGAAAATGCTCTATCTCTGGCTCAAGGCTCTGCACATCATCGCCATGGTCTGCTGGTTCGCCGGCCTGTTCTATCTGCCGCGTCTGTTCGTCTATCACGCCATGAGCAGCGACGCCGCCAGCCACGAACGCTTCTGCATCATGGAGCGCAAGCTGTATCGCGGCATCATGATCCCCTCGATGATCGCCACGCTGGGCCTGGGCATCTGGTTACTCAGTCTCAATTCGGCGTACTACTTCACACAAGGCTGGATGCACGCCAAGCTCACGCTGGTAGTGGCGCTGGTGATCTATCACCACCTCTGCGGTGCTCAGCTCAAGCGCTTTGCCCGCGGCGAGAACAGCCGCAGTCACGTGTTCTATCGTTGGTTCAATGAAGCGCCGGTGCTGGCCCTGCTGGGCATCGTCATTCTGGTCGTCGTTCGCCCCTTCTGAGGAATTCGCCATGTCTCTGCCTGCCCTGCTCGATCAACGCCTGCGCCTGCCTCTGGTCGCTGCGCCGATGTTTCTGGTGTCCAACCCGGCGCTGGTCAGTGCGTGCTGCAATAGCGGCATCGTCGGCAGCTTTCCGGCGCTGAACCAGCGCGAGAGCGCCGGTTTCGCCGCCTGGCTCGATGAGATCGAAGCCAGCCTGGCGAGCAACGCCGCGCCTTATGCCGTCAATTTGATCGTGCATAACAGCAACCCGCGCCTGCAGGCGGATCTGGCCATCTGCGTCGAACGCCGCGTGCCCATCGTCATCACCAGCCTGGGCGCGGTGAAGGAAGTGGTCGATGCGGTGCACAGCTACGGCGGCCTGGTGTTCCATGACGTGACCACCCGCCGCCATGCCGAAAAAGCTGCCGAGGCTGGCGTGGATGGCTTGATCGCCGTGGCAGCCGGCGCTGGCGGCCACGCCGGTACCTGGAGTCCCTTCGCCCTGCTGGCCGAGATTCGTCAGTTCTTCGACAAGACCGTGTTGCTGTCCGGCTGCCTCAACCACGGCCACGAAATTCTCGCCGCGCAATTGCTCGGTGCCGACCTGGCCTATATGGGCACACGCTTCATCGCCACGACCGAGAACAACGCGTCGGCCGATTACAAGGCGATGATTCTCGAAGCGCGGGCCGCCGACATCATTCACACACCCGCCGTGTCCGGTGTACCGGCCAGCTTCATGCGCCAGAGCCTGGAACAGGCCGGCTACGACCTGAAACAGCTGCAGAACAAGGGCGATATCAACTACGGCGAGAAGCTCAAGCCGATGGATGAAGAAGCCAAGGCCTGGAAAACCGTCTGGTCGGCCGGCCAGGGCGTCGGCGGCATCGACGATCTGCCATCGGTGCAGGAGCTGGTGTCGCGACTCGACCACGAATATCGCGCCGCACTGACACGTAGCCAAGCGCTGGGGCAACGCTGGCCGCGATGAAGCGTCGCCACCTGCTGGGCCTGGGCGCGCTCGGTCTGCTCGGCGGCTGGGCATTGCGCCCAACTGATCGAGGTCGCGAGCATGACGCCTACTTCGCCGAGCTCAACCAGCAGCTGCAGCGCGATGACGAGGGTATCCCCACCCTGCTGCTCGACCTCGACCGGCTCGACGCCAACGCCGACCTGCTGGCCGCAAGACTGGGCGGTCGCCTCCAGCTGCGCCTGGTGGCCAAATCGCTGGCTAGCACCGGCCTATTGGAATACCTGGCCAAGCGCCTGCAGACCCAGCGCTTCATGGTCTTTCATCAGCCGCAACTGAACCACCTGGCCAGGAGCTTTCCCCAGGCCGACCTGCTGCTTGGCAAACCCATGCCGGTTGCCGCTGTGCTGAATTTCTATCGCCAGCTTGCGCACCACCAGGATTTCGATCCCGACCGCCAGGTGACCTGGCTGATCGACAGCCAGCAGCGCCTGATGCAATACGGTGAATTGGCCAAGGCGCTGGGGCGACCGCTGCGCATTGCGCTGGAAATCGACGTCGGCCTGGAGCGCGGCGGTTTCGCCACCCCGCAGGCGCTGGCTCAGGCGCTGCTGCAACTCCGCCAGCAGCCGGCACTGCGTCTGCAGGGGCTGATGGGATATGACGCGCATGTCGCACACAGCCCACCCTGGCAGAATCAGTTACGAGCATTCAGCGAGACCGATGAGCGCTATCGACTATTCATCAGCAGCGCTCAGGGGGTCAGCGATCTTTGGCCAGCAAAGCCGCTGCTCAACGGTGCCGGCAGCCTGACCTACCTGCTGCACAGCCAGCAGGAGACTTCGCTCAATGAAGTCGCCGTCGGTTCCGCCCTGCTCAAGCCCGCGGAGTTCGACACGCCACTGCTCAAGGAGCATCAGCCGGCCCTGTGGATCGCCAGCCCCGTGCTCAAGACGGTCGACGGCGCCCTGCCCTACCTGCAACCGCTGCAGCCTCTGATCAGCGCCTGGAACCCCAACCGAGAGAACGCCTACTACCTCTACGGCGGTCGCTGGCCGGCACAGCCCGTCTCACCGGCCGGGCTCGACTACGACGAACTCTACGGCCGTAGCGCCAACCAGGAGCGCCTGGTGGGTGGTAGAGGCACACGACTGACGAGCAACGATTGGGTATTTCTGCGCCCCGCGATCAGCGAAGGTGTGCTGGGCGATTTCAGCGAAATACGTCTACTACGCCGCGGCCAGCTGGTCGGCCGCTGGAGCACAATAGGCGACAGCTGAAAAATAGCCATGAGCGGCGCTTCAGGCCGCTTGTATATTGGCCTCGCGGCACTCTAGGCTTATGCCTCGCTTGCTGCTCAACGGGCACTTCGCTCCCCCACTTCCCGCCGACAAGGAAGCTCGCATGAATCAACCGCGTTACAAGATCGTGTTCGACGGCCAACTGATGCCCGAGGCATCGTTGGAAATGGTCAAGACAAACCTGGCCCGCCTGTTCAAGAGCGACCTTGCCCGTATCGACAGTCTGTTCAGCGGAACGCCGGTGGCGCTCAAGCGTGATCTGGGCGAAGGCGAGGCGGAGCAGTACCTCAATGCTCTGCAGAAGGCGGGGGCCAAGGTGCGCAAGGAGCTGGATCAGGCCGCCAGTCTGAGTCTGGTGCCAACCGAAGCCGAAACAGAGCAGGCCGTGGACGCGGCCACACCGCATATGACCTGCCCTAAATGCGGTCATCAGCAGGCCAAGGCGAGCGAGTGCTCCGCCTGCGGCATCATCATCGAGAAATACCTCGCCCGCCAGGCACAGCTGGCCGAAGCCGCTCCGGCCCAAGCACCTGTCGCAGCGGCTGCATCGCCCTATGCACCGCCACAGGCAAATGTCGCCGAGCAATTGCCGCAGTACTCCGAGCTCAAGGTCCTCGGCGTCAGCGGCCGGATCGGCCGCGTCCGTTACCTGGGCTGGCTGATGGCGATGACGCTGTGTTTCATCCCGATCATGTTGATCGGTACCGGCATTGCCGCGATGTCCTCGACCCTGGCCATGTTGGCGCTGGGCATCGTCAGTATTGCCGCGGTGGTGATCGGCATCTTCATCGGCGTACAGCGTCTGCATGACATCGGTTGGTCCGGCTGGCTGCTGCTGGTGCACCTGATCCCGGTGGTCGGCAGCGTGTTCGCCCTGCTGATGCTGATCATCCCGGGCACTCAAGGCGTCAACCGCTACGGCCCACCACCGCCCCCCAACAGCACTGCAGTCAAGGTACTGGCCTGGTTGTTCCTGCTGGTGCCGGTGACCGGTATCGTCGCCGCCATCGCCATTCCCCAGTATCAGGGCTATGTCGAGCGTGCCGCCGAATATCAGGAGCAGTAATTCCCGACCATGCGCAGCTATGCATTGATCACCGGAGCGTCCAGCGGCATTGGCCTGGCCTTGGCCGAAGCCCTGGCACGCCGGGGGCGCAACCTGATCCTGGTGGCGCGCCGGCGTGATGCCCTGGAAAGCATCGCCTGCGAGTTGGCCCAGCGCTTCGGCGTCGAAGTGCTGTTTCGTCTCTGCGACCTGAGCGAGCCGCTGCAATTGTCCGGCCTGCTGCTGGAGCTGGAAGAAGGCCAGTGGCATGTCGATCTGCTAGTGAACAACGCCGGCCTCGGCTGCGCCGGTCCGTTCCTGGAGCAGGACTGGAGTCGCGAGCTGGAGCAGTTGGAAGTCAACGTGCTGGCGCTGACCCGCCTGTGTCACGCACTTGGTCAGCGCATGGCCGAGCACGGCAGCGGGCAGATTCTCAACGTCGCCTCGGTCGCGGCCTTCCAGCCCGGCCCCTGGATGAGCAGCTACTACGCCAGCAAGGCCTATGTGCTGAACTTTTCCGAGGGGTTGCGCGAAGAGCTGAGAAGCCGCGGCGTGCGTGTGTCAGTACTTTGCCCCGGTCCGACCCACAGCGCCTTTTTCCGTGCAGCGCAGATGGACGTCACGCGGATTGCCGGCAGCAAGCTGATGATGAGCGCCGAGGAAGTGGCGCTGATCACCGTGCGTGCACTGGAAAAGAACCGCGCCATCATCATTCCCGGCTGGCGCAACCGCCTGCTGGCCCTGAGTCCACGCCTCGCGCCGCGCTGGCTGGTACGCAAACTCAGTGGTCGCCTGACCCGCCCCTTCATCGGCGCCTGACCGGGTACTCAGCCGGCATTGACCGTGCGCCCATCGGCCCACTCTCGCAACGCCATCAAGCGCTCGGCCATCACCACGGACAGCGGCGCGGTGCTCTGCAGTGCGCGCAGCAGCAACCCCTGATCGACCGCCTGCTGCTGCGCTTGACCAGCGTACAGCGCGCTGACCACTGCCTGCTCGATCTCGGCGCCCGAGTAGCCCTCGCTGGCAGCAGCCAGCTGCGCGAGATCGAAGCCGCCTGGTTCCAGTTCACGACGTTGCAGGTGGATACGGAAGATGTCGGCCCGCACCTCGGCACTGGGCAGATCGACGAAGAACAGCTCGTCGAAGCGCCCCTTGCGTACCAGTTCCGGCGGCAGACGGTCGATGGCATTGGCCGTGGCCACCACGAACACCGGTGCCTTGCGCTCGGCCATCCAGGTCAGCAGGGTGCCGAGCACGCGCTGGCTCACGCCGCCGTCGTGGTCGCCACTGGCCAACCCCTTCTCCACCTCGTCCATCCACAGCACACAGGGCGCCATCTGTTCGGCCAGACGTAGCGCCTCACGCAGATTACGCTCGGTCTCGCCGAAGAACTTGTTGTACAGGCAGGCGAAGTCCAGACGCAGCAGCGGCAAGCCCCAGAGTCCGGCAACCGCCTTGGCCGCCAGGCTCTTGCCACCGCCCTGTACGCCGACCAGCATCACGCCTTTCGGTGCGTCCAGGAGCTTGCCTTCGAGAAAGCCGGCCTGACGTTCGGCCAGCCAGCGCTTGAGGTTGACCAACCCACCGACTTCGGCGAAGCGTGCAGTGTCGTATTCGAAGCTGAGCACACCCTCCAGATCCAGCAGCTGGAATTTGGTCTTGTTCAGCTCGGGGATGTCTTCCTGGGTGATCGCGCCGTCATCGCAGATCACGTTGCGCGCCAGCGCGCGTGCCTCGGCATGGCTGAGGCCGCGCAGGTTCTTCACCACCTGCTGCAAGGTGCGATTGTCGGTACGCACGCGTGCGCCGCGATTGCCTTCGCTCCAACGCGTCGCCTCGTCACGCACGATGCTCAGTAGCTCGTCTTCCGACGGCAGCGCGAGACTGAAACGAGCCGCGAAACGCTGTACTTCGGCAGGCAGCTTGAGCGCATGCGACACCAGCACCAGCGTCGGCTTGTGCGCGGCCTGGCTCATGGCGATTTCCTTGAGCAGGCGCACCAGCCTGGGGTTGTCATCGAGGAAGGGATGCAGGTCGCACATCACGTAGAGGTTCGGCTGCAGATCGGCCTTGATCATACGCAGCGCCGCTTCGGGCTCGAGGGTCGGCGACTCGTCCACCGCTGCGCCGCCGAAACCCAGACGCTGCAGGCCCTCGGTCACCGACCAGGTGTGCAGGCCGAGACCGCGCTTGATCGCCAAACCTGTCAGGGTTTCCAGCACGCGCAGCTCGTCCCAGGACTCGATCACCACCAGCTTGACCTTGGAATCCAGCACCAGTCCAAGATCATGAATATCGTTCTTCAACACCGACTCCTTGGGAGATTTGGCCAGCCAGGCACGCAGGGTTACCATCCGCGGTTTCACAGAATCGAGAACTTACAGCATGGACCGCCTGAACACGCAGATCGTCGCCGGAGGCATCACGCCGTGCAAGTGCTGAAAGCGCGTCGCATCACAGTATTCATGGCCATCGCAGCCGGCCTGCTGGTTAACCTGCCGGCCGCTGCTATCGAAACCATCAGCGACCCGTTGCCCGGCGGCGCTCAGGGCCCCGAAATGGTGGTGATTCCGGCTGGCGAGTTCCGCATTGGCGATGCCAGCGGTCGTGGCAATGACAACGAGCGCCCGCAACGATCGATTGCGCTCGATCAAGCCTTCGCCATCGGCCGCTACGAAGTCACCTTCGCCGACTGGCAGAAGTATGCCGACGCCAACGGGCTGCCCATGCCTGACAACGAGGGCTGGGGTCTTTCGGCGCGGCGTCCGGTGATTCATGTGTCCTGGCGTGACGCTCACGCCTATACCCAGTGGTTGTCACGCGAGACGGGCGCGCGCTATCGCCTGCCGACCGAAGCCGAATGGGAGTATGCAGCGCGCGGAGGCAGCCAGAGCTACTACTGGTGGGGCGAGCAACTCGACAGCAGCGAGCAGGCGCCACGCGCCCACTGCCGTGGTTGCGCCAGCTCGCGCCTGTTGCGCAACAAGACGGCAGCCGTCGGCCAGTTCCCGGCCAATGGCTTCGGCTTGCATGACACCGCGGGCAACGTCTGGGAGTGGACGGCCTCGAACTTCACCCAGCGCTTCGACGGCAGCGAAACGCAGAGTGCCAGCCTGTTCGACAATAGCCCGCGCGTGGTGCGCGGCGGCGCCTGGAACAGCGGCCCGGTCTACCTGCGCAGCAGCATGCGCGACCTCAAGCAGCCGCATCATCGCGACTATGCGCTGGGGTTTCGCGTGCTGCGCGAGCTACCCTGAACGCGGACGACCTGGCGACTTTGCAGTAAACTAGCGCTGTTGTTACCTCTGGAGGTGCCCCATGGCCAGCGAACGCCAGTATTCCCCCGTCGACCGCCTGCTGCTGCAAGCCGATGCCGCGCTGCGCACGCTGCTGCCATTCAGCGGCGCGTCGAGTCGCCCCTCGCCTGCCATCGTGCAGAACGAGACCGAGCTGAGCAGTGAGGAGTCGCGCCACGTCGCCGGCCTGATGCGCATCAATCACACTGGTGAAGTCTGCGCCCAGGCGCTCTATCAGGGCCAGGCGCTGACCGCCAAGCTGCCGGAAGTGCGTAGCGCCATGGAGCATGCGGCCGATGAGGAAATCGACCACCTGGCCTGGTGCGAACAGCGCATTCGTGAGCTGGGCAGCCATCCGAGCGTGCTCAACCCGCTGTTCTACGGTCTATCCTTCGGTGTTGGCGCTGTTGCCGGGCTTGTCAGTGATCGCGTCAGCCTGGGCTTCGTCGCCGCCACCGAAGATCAGGTGTGCAAACACCTGGACGAGCACCTGGAGCAACTGCCCGAGCATGACGCCAAGTCGCGCGCCATCCTCGAGCAGATGCGCATCGACGAACAGCAACATGCCAACAGTGCCCTGGCGGCGGGCGGCTTGCGCTTCCCGGCGCCGATCAAGTTCGGCATGACCTTGCTGTCGAAGGTGATGACCAAGAGCACCTACCGCGTCTGAAACGAACGAGGGCGCCATTGGCGCCCTCGTCATTTTCAGCGAACCTCAGCCCAGTTCGACGATCTCGTAATCGTGGCTGATATCGACGCCGGCACGACCCAGCATGATCGAGGCCGAGCAGTACTTCTCCGCCGACAGCTCCACCGCCCGCTTCACCTGCGCCTCTTTCAGCCCGCGGCCCTTGACCACGAAGTGCAGGTGAATCTTGGTGAACACCTTGGGCTCCTCGCCTGCGCGCTCGGCGTCGAGGAAGACTTCGCAGCTTTCGACCGGCTGGCGGCCCTTGCGCAGAATGCTGACCACATCGAAGTTGCTGCAGCCACCGAGGCCGATCAGCAGCATCTCCATCGGTCGAACACCGAGATTACGACCACCGGCATCGGGCGGACCGTCCATCACCACGGCATGGCCACTACCGGACTCGCCGAGGAACAGAGCTTCACCGGCCCATTGCACACGCGCTTTCATCGATATTGGCTCCCAGAGTGGAAAAGTTCGGCAGATTAACACAGGCAGGCTGCAATCCGATGTGCGCCGAATGCGCGAAAGTTCCGCATAGTTACGTTACCCAGGTCGCAAAAAACTACCTAGTCATAGTATGTCTGTTAAGCTGGCGTCGGAATGCTGGCACACTTGGCCGGATAACAAATAAGAAATTGCCGTTGGACAAAGGCCTTCACTTTTCATATTCGGGACTCGGGCATGGTTGCTATTACCCTTACACCAAAAATCAAGAACCTCGACAAGCTTCTTGCGCATTGTCATCGTCGTCGTTACACAGCCAAAAGCACCATCATCTACGCAGGTGATCGCTGCGAAACCTTGTTCTTCATCGTCAAGGGCTCGGTCACCATCCTGATCGAGGATGACGATGGCCGTGAAATGATCATCGCCTATCTCAACTCTGGCGACTTTTTCGGCGAGATGGGCCTGTTCGAGAAGGATGGCTCAGAGAAGGAACGCAGCGCCTGGGTTCGCGCCAAGACCGAATGCGAAGTCGCGGAAATCAGCTACGCCAAGTTCCGCGAACTGACCCAGCAAGATCCCGAAATCCTCTTCGCCCTCGGCAGCCAGATGGCCGAACGCCTGCGCAATACCACGCGCAAGGTCGGTGACCTGGCCTTCCTCGATGTCACTGGCCGTGTTGCGCGCACCCTGCTCGACCTGTGCAAGCAGCCGGATGCCATGACCCATCCGGACGGCATGCAGATCAAGATCACGCGTCAGGAAATCGGCCGCATCGTCGGCTGCTCACGTGAGATGGTCGGCCGAGTGCTCAAGTCCCTGGAAGAGCAGGGCCTGGTACACGTCAAAGGCAAGACCATGGTGGTCTTCGGCACACGCTGAACAGCCCCAGTAGAAAAAGCCGGCTTGATTGCCGGCTTTTTCATGCGCGTTATTCCGGGTCCGTGCCGATCACTGCTGGTCGCCCACGCTCGGGAAAGAACAAACGCTGCAATTCGCTACCCGGACTTTCCGCCCGCATGAAGGCTTCACCGACCAGGAAGGCATAGACCTCGTTGATCTCCATCAGCTCGACATCGGCGCGATTGAGGATGCCGCTTTCGGTCACCACCAGACGATCACGCGGAATACGCGGCAGCAGGTCGAGGGTGGTTTCCAGGCTGACATCGAAGGTGTGCAGGTTGCGGTTGTTGACCCCCACCAGTGGTGTGTCCAACGTATTCAGCGCCCGCTCCAGTTCGGCGCCGTCATGCACCTCGACCAGCACGTCGAGGCCGACATCCTTGGCCACCGAGGCCAGCTCGGCCATGCGCACGTCATCCAGGCAGGACACGATCAGCAGCACGCAGTCGGCACCGAGGGCGCGGGCTTCGACGATCTGGTACGGATCGACCATGAAGTCCTTGCGGATCACCGGCAGCGCACAGGCCGCGCGGGCCTGTTGCAGGTACTGGTCGGCACCCTGGAAGAAATCGATATCGGTCAGCACCGACAGGCAGGTGGCGCCACCCGCTTCGTAACTGCGGGCGATATCGGCCGGGACGAAGTCGGCGCGCAGCACGCCTTTGCTCGGCGAGGCCTTCTTGATCTCGGCGATCACCGCCGGTTGCTTGCGCGCGGCCTGCTCGAGCAACGCACGAGCAAAGCCACGTGGTGCGTCGGCACTGCGCGCAGCAGCCTCGACCTCGGCCAGGCTGACCTGAGCGCGACGGGCCGCGACTTCCTCGAACTTACGGGCGACGATCTTCTCCAGTACGGTTGGCACGCTCACCCTTCGTTCTCCTGTTTGAATACCGCGGTAAAGGACACCAGCTCTTCCAGCTTCTCACGCGCCAGGCCGGTGTGCAGGGCGTCATGCGCCAGCTGCATACCTTCGCGCAGGCTGCTGGCATGGTCAGCCGCGTAGAGCGCCGCGCCAGCATTGAGCACGATCATATCGGCGGCCTTCTGACCGTTGTCGGTCTTGCGCCGGCCGAGGGCATCATGGATCAGCGCCAGCGACTGCTCGGCGTTGTCGACGGTCAGGCCGATCAGGCTCTGACTCTTGATAGCGAAATCCTCAGGTTGGATGCGGTACTCGCTGACCTTGCCGTCCTTGAGCTCGGCAATGAAGGTCGGTGCGGCCAGGCTGATCTCGTCCAACCCATCCTGCGCGTGCACCACCAGTACGTGCTCGCTACCCAGGCGCTGCAGCACTTCGGCCATCGGCCGGCACAGCGCCTGGCTGAACACGCCGATGACCTGATGCTTGGCGCCTGCCGGGTTGGTCATCGGGCCAAGCATGTTGAAGATGGTGCGCAGGCCCAGCTCGCGGCGCGGACCGATGGCGTGCTTCATCGCCCCGTGATGAGACGGCGCGAACATGAAACCGACGCCCACACTCTCGACGCAGCGCGCGACCTGCTCCGGCTTGAGCCCCAGGTAGACGCCAGCGGCTTCCAGCAGATCGGCGCTGCCACTCTTGCCGGACACGGCGCGGTTGCCGTGCTTGGCCACCTTGCCACCGGCCGCGGCGACGACGAAGGCCGAGGCGGTGGAAACGTTGAAGATGTTCATGCCATCGCCACCGGTGCCGCAGGTGTCGACCAGCCGCTCGGCGTCGATCACCACCGGTGCAGCCAGCTCGCGCATGACGCTGGCGGCACCGACGATCTCGTCGATGGTCTCGCTCTTCATGCGCATGCCCATGAGGAAGGCGCCGATCTGCGCGTCGGTGCACTGACCGGTCATGATCTCGCGCATCACCGCCTGCATTTCCTCGGTGGTCAGATCGAGCTGGGCGACGATCCGGCCCAGGGCTTCCTTGATATTCATGCGCGCACGCCTCCGGTCTGCTTGAGGAAGTTGGCGAGCAGTTCGTGGCCCTGCTCGGTGAGGATGGATTCGGGGTGGAACTGCACGCCCTCAATGTTCAGGGTCTTGTGGCGCAGGCCCATGATCTCGTCGACCGAGCCGTCTTCATGCTGGGTCCAGGCGGTGATTTCCAGGCAATCCGGCAGGGTTTCGCGCTTGACCACCAGGGAATGATAGCGGGTCACGGTGAGCGGGTTGTTAAGGCCGGCGAACACGCCCTTGTTCTCATGGAACACCGGGCTGGTCTTGCCATGCATCACCTGGCGCGCGCGCACCACATTACCACCGTAGGCCTGGCCGATGCTCTGGTGGCCGAGGCAGACGCCGAGGATCGGCAGCTTGCCGGCGAAATGCAGGATGGACTCGATGGACACCCCCGCCTCGGTGGGCGTGCAGGGGCCGGGCGAAACGACGATGCGCTCGGGCTGCAGAGCCTCGATCTCGGCGATGGTCAGTTCATCGTTACGAATCACGTGCACGTCGGCACCCAGCTCACCCAGGTACTGCACGACGTTGTAGGTGAAGGAGTCGTAGTTGTCGATCATCAAAAGCATGGTACGGCTCCTCTTATTCCTGGGCCTGGACGGCAGTCTGTTCGGCGAGCGCGACGGCGCGGAACATGGCGCGGCGCTTGTTCAGGGTTTCTTCCCACTCCAGCGCGGGCACCGAGTCGGCGACGATGCCGGCGCCGGCCTGCACGTGCAGCTCGCCGTCCTTGATCACCGCCGTGCGAATCGCAATCGCGGTGTCCATGTTGCCGTTCCAGGCGTAGTAGCCGACCGCGCCGCCGTAGACGCCACGCTTGACCGGCTCCAACTCGTCGATGATTTCCATGGCGCGGATCTTCGGCGCACCGGACAGGGTGCCAGCCGGCAGGATCGCGCGCAGGGCGTCCATCGAGGTCAGGCCCTTTTTCAGCTCGCCGGTGACGTTGGAAACGATGTGCATGACGTTGGAATAGCGCTCAATGACCATCTTCTCGGTCAGCTTCACCGAGCCGATTTCCGAGACACGGCCGGTGTCGTTACGGCCCAGGTCGATCAGCATCAGGTGCTCGGCGACTTCCTTGGCATCGGCCAGCAGGTCTTCTTCCAGCGCCAGGTCGGCCTCTTCGGTCGCACCGCGCGGGCGGGTGCCGGCGATTGGCCGCACGGTGACCAGATTGTCCTCGACGCGCACCAGCACCTCGGGCGACGAACCCACCACGTGGAAGTCGCCGAAGTTGAAGAAGTACATGTAAGGCGTCGGGTTGATGCATCGCAGCGCGCGATAAAGGTCAATCGGTGCAGCCTTGAACGGGATCGACATGCGCTGGGAAATCACCACCTGCATGCAGTCGCCAGCCAGGATGTAATCCTTGATGGCGCTGACCGAGCGTTCGTAATCCTCGCGGCTAAAGCTGGAGCGGAACGCGGGTTCCTCGCCTGCCGGCTTGTTCAGATCCACCCCCAGACGCGGGGTGAACGGCTGACGCAGCTTGTGCAGGATTTCCTGCAGTTGCGCCTGGCCACGCTCGAAGGCGTCCGCCTCGGCCGGATCGACCAGCACGATGGCGTGCATCTTGCCGGCCAGGTTGTCGAACACCACCACGGCATCGGAGACGTTGAGCAGGATGTCCGGCGTGCCCAGCGCGTCGGGATTGACCCCGGCAGCCAGCTTGGGTTCGACGTAACGCACGCTGTCATAGGCGAAATAACCGACCAGGCCACCATTGAAACGCGGCAGCCCGGCGATGGTCGGCACCTTGTAGCGCGCCTTGAACTGCTCGACGAAGGCCAGCGGGTCGGCACATTCGTGGCGCTCGATTTCGACACCGTCGGTGGTGATCACCACGTCATGACCGTGCACACGCAGCACGGTGCGCGCCGGCAGGCCGATGATCGAGTAACGCCCCCATTTTTCGCCGCCCTGCACGGACTCCAGCAGGTAGGAGTTGGGCGCATCGGCCAGTTTCAGGTAGATCGACAGCGGCGTGTCGAAGTCGGCGATGGTTTCGCAGGCAAGCGGAATGCGGTTGTAGCCTTCAGCGGCTAAACGCAGGAATTCTTCATGGGTCATGATCAGCCTCATGGCTCGGGGTAAACGGTCGGGTGCAAACGGGCCGCGCAGCGGCGGCAGGACGAAATCAGGCGCGCCAGCGCCAACGGGCCAGGGCCTTGATCACTTTCATCCAGAGTTTGCAGCTAACCACCACGGTGCGATCTCGACAGGCGGGGGAATAAGGAGAGCGGCCACGGTAGCGCAGCCGCTCGGGCTAAGCAACTATCAGAGCAGTTCGGCGAGACTATCGACTACCAGCCCCGGTTTTTCTTCGGCAATCGGCCGGCCATGGTTATAGCCGTAGCTCACTGCGATGCACGGTACGCCCGCAGCGCGTGCGGCCAGCACGTCGTTGCGCGAGTCACCGATGAACAGCGACTGCGCCGCCTCGACCCCAGCCAGATGCATCACCTGCAGCAGCGCCGCAGGGTCCGGCTTCTGCTGCGGCAGGGTATCGCCGCCGATGATCCAGCGGAAATAACCACCGAGACCCACCTGCTCCAGCAACGGCGCGACGAAACGCTCCGGCTTGTTGGTCACCACCGCCAGCTCCACAGCTGCAGTGCTGAGCGCCTCGAGCAGCTCGTGCACACCGGGATAGAGTGCGGTCAGGTTGTGGCAGTCGGCGTAGATATCGAGAAAGCGCGCCAGCGCCTCTTCCGTCTCGGCGTCACCCACGGCGGCGTGATCCAGACCACCGGCCAGGGCGCGGCGCACCAACACCCGTGCGCCATTGCCGACCCAGTCACGGACCCTTTCAACGCCAGCAGGTGCGCGCCCCAGCTCGACCAGCATGCGGTCGACGGCCTCGGCCAGGTCTGGCACCGAGTCGATCAGCGTGCCGTCCAGGTCGAACATCACCAGGCGCGGCAGCTCACCGGCGCACAGCGCGCGCAGCGGTTTCATCCACGCACCTGGGCCAGTTCGGCGCGCATGGCATCGATCACCGCCCTGTAGTCCGGCTGGTTGAAGATCGCCGAGCCGGCGACGAAGGTGTCGGCGCCTGCTTCGGCGATCTCACGGATGTTCTGCACGTTGACGCCGCCGTCGATCTCCAGGCGAATCTCGCGGCCGCTGGCATCGATCAGCGCGCGTGCTTCGCGCAGCTTGTCGAGGGTGCCAGGGATGAACTTCTGCCCGCCGAAGCCGGGGTTGACGCTCATCAAGAGGATCATGTCGACCTTGTCCATCACGTACTTGAGCACGTCCAGCGGGGTGGCCGGGTTGAACACCAGGCCGGCCTTGGCGCCACCAGCCTTGATCAGCTGCAGCGAACGGTCGATGTGCTCGGAGGCTTCCGGGTGGAAGGTGATGTACGAGGCGCCAGCTTCGATGAAGTCGCCGATGATGCGATCCACCGGCTTGACCATCAGGTGCGCGTCGATCGGCGCGGTGATGCCGTACTTACGCAGCGCTGCACAGACCATCGGGCCGATGGTCAGGTTGGGCACGTAGTGGTTGTCCATGACATCGAAGTGGACGATGTCCGCCCCGGCGGCGAGTACGTTGTCCACTTCCTCACCCAGGCGGGCGAAGTCGGCGGAAAGGATCGACGGGGCGATGGCGAAGGGTTGCATGGCGCACCTCTAAGGGCTTGGGTCACGGTGGCGCGCATTGTAGCGGCTGTGGCGCCCTTGATCGACAAGCGCAGGAGACAGTGGGAGGCGCTTCAGCGGCGAGCTTCTGGCTTTTGTGCAAAGACAATCGCGACTAAAGCCCCTCCCACCATGAGCCGCCTACCTCAGATACCGCCGAGGCAGAGGTACTTGATCTCCAGATACTCATCCAGCCCGTACTTGGAGCCTTCGCGGCCGAGCCCTGAAGCCTTCATACCGCCGAATGGCGCCACTTCGTTGGAGATCAGCCCGGTATTGATACCGACCATGCCGTACTCCAGCGCTTCAGCGACACGGAAGGTGCGGCCCAGATCGCGGGTATAGAAGTAGCCGGCCAGGCCGAACTCGGTGTCGTTGGCCTGGCGTACCACCTCGGCTTCGTCGCTGAAGCGGAACAACGGCGCCAGCGGACCGAAGGTTTCCTCGCGGGCCACGCGCATATCAGGGGTGACGTCGGTGATGACCGTCGGCTCGAAAAAGTGCCCGCCCAGCTCATGCGCCTTGCCGCCCTGCAGCACCTTGGCGCCCTTCTCCAGCGCATCGGCCAGATGCGCCTGTACCTTGGCCACGGCATTGCCGTCGATCAACGGACCAATGACGACGCCTGTTTCATCACCCGGGCCAACCCGCAGTTTGGCCACGGCCGCGGCCAGCTTTTCGGCAAAGGCGTCGTAGACAGCCTCGTGCACATACAGGCGATTGGCACAGACGCAGGTCTGCCCAGCATTGCGGTACTTGGCCACCAGCGCACCTTCGACCGCTGCGTCGAGATCGGCATCCTCGAAGACGATGAACGGCGCATTGCCACCCAGTTCCAACGAGAGCTTCTTCAGGGTCGGCGCACATTGCTCCATCAGCTTGATGCCAACGCCGGTGGAGCCGGTGAACGACAGCTTGCGCACGATGGGGTTGGCGCACAGCTCGGCGCCGACTTCGCGGGAACGCTCGGCATCGGCCGGCAGTACGCTGAACAGCCCGGCCGGGATGCCCGCGCGTTCGGCCAGCACAGCCAGCGCCAGCGCACTGAACGGTGTCTGTGGCGCCGGCTTGAGCACCATGGCGCAGCCAGCGGCCAGTGCCGGACCGGCCTTGCGGGTGATCATCGCCGCCGGGAAGTTCCAGGGCGTGATCGCCGCGGTCACGCCAATGGGCTCCTTGGTCACGATCAGGCGCTTGTCCGGTTGATGACCGGGAATGGTATCGCCGTAGACGCGCTTGGCTTCTTCGGCGAACCACTCGATGAAGGATGCCGCGTAAAGCACCTCACCGCGCGCCTCGGTCAGCGGCTTACCCTGCTCGGCCGTCATGATCCGCGCCAGATCTTCCTGATTGGCCAGCATCAACTCGTACCATTTGCGCAGCCGCGCCGCGCGCTCCTTGGCCGTCAACGCACGCCAGGCGGGCTGGGCAGCCTGCGCCGCCTCGATGGCCTGACGGGTCTGCGCGCCACCGATGTTCGGCACCACGCCCAGCGACTCGCCATTGGCAGGATTGAAGATTTCAGTCACATCGCCATTGCTGGCGTCGCACCACTGGCCGTTGATATAGGCCTGATGGCGCAGCAGATCGGGATCGTTCAGTTGCATGATTGTCTCCTGTTGCCGAGATCACCCCTCGGCTGAATTAGGGATTGCAAAGGCCTCACTCGGCGGGCGGCAAGTCCTTGGTGAAGGTCTGGTCGTTCTCGCCGCGGAACATCCGTGCTCCGTAGATCAGCGCACACAGACCAACGCCGATGGCGAAGGCCCAGCCGGCGCCCTTGATCGCCAGCACCGCACCGATCACCCCGGCGATGCCCAGGTCACGCTGGCTGCGTGCCTCCATGATGCCCAGGCGTACACTGACGTAGCCCTGGATCAGCAGGGTCAGCGCCAGCGCAACGCCGAGGATCGGCTGCACCAGCGTCACCACCGGCAACAGCAGCAGACCGGTGTTGGTGCCCCAACGGAATGAGCCGACGCCGCCGTAGATCGATTTCATCGCCTTGGCGCCACCCTTGAAGCGTTCGGTGATCACCACCTGCATGGCGGACCACTGCGGACCACACATGGCCACGTCCGGCCCGAAGATGCTCATGAAGGCATTGCGCCCACCAAAGATCAGGTGCGAGCGGTTGGGGTTGAAGTCGACCTTCTCGTCACGCCGCACATGGTCGGCTTCACCGAGGATCGCCTTGGCGCCAAGCACGTCACCGAACACCACCAGATAGGCGGCGAACACGGTGGGAATGGCGGTGACGAACATCATCAGTGGCGGCATGCCGAGGCCGAACACGGTGTATTCGTTCCACAGGGTGACGAAGTCCGGCTGGCTGATACCCCACTCGATGCTGGGCCAGGGTGCCTCGCCGAAAATCGGCGCGACGATCACCGCCAGCAAAATGATCGGGAAGATGCCCAGCTTGGCGAAGTTCCACCAGAAGCGATTGCGCTTCTTCAGCTCCTGGAAGTGGATGGAAAACACCAGATAGAAAGCGATGCCAATGGCGATGGAAATGGTCCAGGGGAAGCTGTCGAAACGACCGCCTTCCTTGAATACCGTCACCACCGCGCTGAGGCCCGCGCCCATGATGATGCCGGCCTTGAGCGCAGAGGGCACCAAGGACACCACCTTACGTGCCATGCCCGTCATGCCCAACCCTATCGAGAACACCCCCAGCATCAACTGGAAGGCAATCAGCGCATGCACCCGCTCCGGGCCCTCCGGGAACTGGCTGCAGTAGGCCATCAGCAGTGGGATCGCCGGGGTGATCCAGCCCGGAACCACGGGGTCGCCCAGCAGGTGGTGGGTCAGATACAGCAGGCCGTTGAGCATGACCACCGCCAGCGCCACCTCGAAGGGCATGCCGAGGAATTCGGTCATCAGCGGAATCGCCGCCAGGTCCACCGCACACATGAGCAGGCCCTGCATGTAGTCGGAGATCTCGAAGCGGTAATGAATGAAAGGCAGACGCACCTTGAATGGCCCCACAGGCCAGTAGGGGGCTTCCACACCAAGGTCTTGTTGATGCAGTTCGGACATTTGAGTCACCCAGCTTTATTAGAGTTGTATTTCAGCCGGCCCCAGCACACTGGGGCCTTTCATCTTCGTTGCGGTAAGTCAGTAGGCAGCGCGGTAGATCTGTTCGATATCGCCAGCCGTCAGGCGCCGCGGATTGTTGCGCATCAGCCGATCGATCTTGCTCGCTTCCTCGGCCATGGCCGGGATGGCGTCTTCCGGCACGCCGAAGCTGCGCATGCCCTTGGGAATGTCGACGCTGGCGCACAGCTCGGCCATGGCCTCGACGGCCAGGTCGGCGGCGGCCTTGTCGCTCAGGCCATGGGTTTGCACACCGAGAGCAGCGGCGATCTCGGCCATGCGCTCGACGCAGGCCAGCTTGTTCCAGGCCATCACGTAGGGCAGCAGCAAGGCATTGCTGACGCCATGAGCGATGTTGAAACGTCCGCCCAGGGGATACGCCAGCGCATGCACGGCGCCCACGCCGGCATTGCCGAAAGCCATGCCGGCCATCAGGCTGGCTGTGGCCATGTCTTCGCGAGCGACCAGATCCGCCGGGTTGGCATAGGCCTTGGGCAGCGCCTTGGCGATCAGCTTGATGGCGCCAATGGCCAGGGCGTCGGTGATCGGCGAAGCATTGACCGACAGGTAGGACTCCACCGCGTGCACCAATGCATCGACGCCACTGGCAGCGGTCACGCCGCGCGGGCAGGTCAGGGTCATCAGCGGGCTGACCAGGGCCACATCGGGCAACAGGTAGTCGCTGACGATGCCCTTTTTCAGTTGCGCCTGCTTGTCGGAGAGGATCGACACGTTGGTCACTTCCGAGCCGGTGCCGGCGGTGGTCGGGATGGCAATCAGCGGCGGGCCTTTGCGCTTGATCTGATCGACGCCGAACAACTCTTCCAATGCACCGTCATGACCGACGTAACCGGCCACGGCCTTGGCTATGTCGATGGCGCTGCCGCCACCGACGCCGATCAGGCCATCGTGGCCGCCGTCGCGATAGACCTTGGCGCAGGCTTCGACGATGGCGATCTCCGGCTCCGGCTCGACACCGTCATAGATGCCATAGCGGCGCTCGCCGAGCTGTTTGAGGACTTGCTCGACCGTACCGGACTTGATCAGGATGGCGTCGGTGACGATCAGCGGATTGGTGATATTCAGTCGAGGCAGTTCGAGCGCCAGTTGCTCCACGGCACCCTGGCCGGTCAGCAGCTTGTTGGCGATCTTGAATGCGGCAGTGTTCATCAGCAGGCCCCTTATGCGTTTGTTGTGCTGAGCGGGTTAGGGGCTTGCCATAGCCATTCCTGTGCCAGCTCGCCGAAAGCGGCGTGCTAGAAGGCTTGCGTCGATTTGTCACAGCACGCTGCGGGCTGCGCTTGATCAGAAAATCAATCAGAGGAGCCTATTACGATCCATTTTCCAATCAACCCTGCTCCCAGCGTTTCATCTTCTGCACCAGCGTCGCCTGGCTCAGACCAAGCACCTTGGCTGCTTCGCGGGTGGTCTTGTGCTGCATCAACGCACGGCGGATGAGGCGCCGTTCGAGGTTCTCCACCTGCTTGCGCAATGGCAGCAGATCGTCTTCGCCTGCGTCGCTGCGGGCGATGCGCATCTCCTCCGGCAGGTCGAACAGCTCGATGCGTTCGCCACTGCAGGTGACCACCAGGCGCTCGACCAGATTGATCAGCTCACGGATGTTGCCGGGCCAGGCGTAGTCAGTCAGTGCATCGAGCGCTTCGAGTTCCCAGCTCAGTGCGCGGCCATAACGCTGGTTGAACTCGGCCAGGTAGAAATCCAGCAGCGGCTGAATTTCCTCGGGGCGCTCGCGCAGCGCCGGGATGTGGATCGGCACGACGTTGAGCCGGTAGTAGAGGTCGGCGCGAAAACGCCCCTCGGCGACCATCGTGCGCAGATCATGATGGGTGGCGGTGATGATGCGCACGTCCACCTCCTTCAACTCCAGGCCACCAACCGGAATGAAGCGACTCTCCTCGATCACCTTGAGCAGCTTGACCTGCAGCGGCAGCGGCAGATCGCCGATCTCATCGAGAAAGACCGTGCCCTGGTGCGCCAGCTCCAGCAGACCGCGCTTGCCCTTGCGGCCGGCGCCAGTGAACGCGCCCGGCACATAGCCGAACAACTCGGCCTCGATCAGGTTCTCCGGCAGCGCACCGCAGTTCAGCGCCAGAAAGGGCTGCGCCGCGCGCGGGCTGCTCTTGTGGATGTACTGGGCGATCAGGGTCTTGCCGACGCCGGTTTCACCCTGCAGCAGCACCTTCACGTCGCTGGCCGCGACCTGCCGTGCCTGCATGAAGACGCGCCCTGAAGCGGGCTTGTCGGCGACCGGCGAGGCATCGAGCAGGTCGTCACGCTGGCCGGCATGCAGCTTGGCCGTGCTGTTGCGCAGCTGCTTCAGTTGCTGCAGCTCGTCGCGCTCGTGCTTCATGCGCAGTAGCTCGGTCATGTCGCGCACGGTACTGACCACGTAGCGCACGCGTCCATCGGCAGCGAAGATCGGCGTACCACTGACCAGCAGGCGTTTGCCCTGGCTGACGCTCTGCATCAGCGACAGCGCCTTGCCTTCCTTGAGCACACGCAGCGACACCGACTGCGAGATCACACCCTGCTCTACCAGCGCCTGCATGTGCTGGCCGACGACGTCCTCGGCACGCAGCCCGGTCAGGCGCTCATAGGCACTGTTGACCTTTAGGGTGATGCCATCGGCGTCGGTGATGTAGACGCCATCGTGCAACGCGTCGATCAGCTCGCGAAACCCGGGATCATCGAAGTCCATCTGGCCGCCTTGTTACGAAGGAGAAACTACACATTCTACGCGCGGAAACGAACAAGGCCTCGCCGGTTTCCCGGCGAGGCCTTGAACATGCAGCTGCGGCGATTTATTCCGGCGTCGAAGTACGCAGCTTTTCGCTGCGCCCACGCAGCCACTCCAGAGTCAGCAGCAGCAGGACGGAGAAACCGATCAGCAGGGTCGCTGCGGCGGCGATGGTTGGCGACAGGTTCTCGCGGATGCCGCTGAACATCTGCCGCGGCAGAGTGGCCTGCTCGGGGCCGGCGAGGAACAGGGTCACCACCACTTCGTCGAACGAGGTGGCGAAGGCGAACAACGCACCCGAGATCACGCCCGGCGCGATCAGCGGCAGGGTCACCCGGCGAAACGCCGTCAGTGGCGAGGCCCCAAGGCTGGCGGCGGCGCGCACCAGGTTGTGGTTGAAGCCCTGCAGCGTGGCCGACACGGTGATGATCACGAACGGCACGCCGAGCACCGCGTGTACCAGGATCAGCGACAGGTAGCTGTTGCCCATGCCCAGCGGGGCGAAGAACAGGTAACTGGCGACACCAATGATCACCACCGGGACGATCATCGGCGAGATCAGCAGGCTCATCACCAGCGCCTTGCCACGGAACTCGCCACGGGTCAGGCCGATGGCCGCCAGGGTACCGAAGACCATGGCCAGCAGGGTGGCGGCCGGGGCGATGATCAGGCTGTTCTTCAGCGAGCGCATCCAGTCGGCGGACATGAAGAAGTCCTCGTACCAGCGCAGCGAAAAGCCCTGCAGCGGGTAGACCAGGAAGGTGCCGGAGTTGAACGACAGCGGCACGATCACCAGCACCGGCAGGATCAGAAACAGCAGCACCAGGCCGCAGAGAATGCGCAGGCCGTAGTACCAGAGGCGCTCGACGGGTGACATGTAGGGGCTGAGCATGGGTTTTACTCCAGTGAGCGTTTTAAGCTCCCCTCTCCCATTTATGGGAGAGGGGCTGGGGGAGAGGGCGCTCTTCTTGCGCCATCCTCCCGAGTTCGGTTACCGAGAGGCAGTGGTGCCGAAACAAGCACCCTCTCCCGCCCTTCGGGCACCCTCTCCCATAAATGGGAGAGGGTCATCAGGTGGTCTGCTGCGCAGACCGCGTTTATCCAAGCCGCAGTTTGCTAGCGCCGACCAGCCAGCTGTAAACCACGTACAACACCAGCGTCGCGGCCAGCAGCAGGCCGCCGAGGGCCGTGGCCATGCCCCAGTTGATGGTGGTGTTGGTGTAGAAGGCGACGAAGTAGCTGATCATCTGGTCGTTCGGGCTGCCCAGCAGCGCCGGGGTGATGTAGTAGCCGATGGACAGGATGAACACCAGCAGGCAACCAGCACCGACTCCGGCCAGCGTTTGCGGGAAGTACACCCGCCAGAAACTGGCGAAGGGGTGGCAGCCGAGCGACACCGCCGCACGCATGTAGCTGGGCGAGATGCCCTTCATCACGCTGTAGATCGGCAGGATCATGAACGGCAGCATGATGTGGACCATGGCCACGTACACACCGCTGCGGTTGAACACCAGTTGCAGTGGTTGCTCGATGATGCCCAGCGATATCAGCGCGCTGTTGATCAGCCCTCCGGATTGCAAGAGCACGATCCAGGCCGCGACGCGCACCAGGATCGATGTCCAGAACGGCAGCAGCACCAGAATCATCAGCAGGTTGCCCTGCCGCGTCGGCAGGTTGGCCAGCAGGTAGGCCAGCGGATAGGCCAGCACCAGGCAGATGGCGGTGATCACCAGGCTCATCCAGAAGGTGCGGGCGAAGATGTCCAGGTAGATGGCTTGATCCGGGGTGGCCTTGGCCAGTTCGCCGAGGTCGTCGATGCGGTGATCGAGCGCGGCCAGCAGATAGTACGGGGTGACCGACGAGGCATTGCGGCGGATCACCTGCCAGTAGGCGGGGTCGCCCCAGCGCTCGTCCATATCGAGGAAGGCTTCCTGGTAGGACGCCGGCTCCTCGCGCAGCGGCAGCTTGCGTGCGGTCGCGCTGACCAGGCTACGGAAGCCCGCCAGCTCCATGTTCAAGCGCTTGGACAGATCGCCCAGGCTCTGGTTACGCCGCGCTTCGAGCATATCGCTGGCAATCGCCCGGTACACCGCCTCATCCGGCAGGCCACGGCCATCCCAGGCAGCAATCGCCTCGACGGTGCGCGGCAGGCTGCCGACCACTTCCGGGTTGTCCACACTGCGCAGCAGCAAGGCGCCGATGGGCAGCAGGAAGGTCAGCAGAAGGAACAGCAACAGCGGCAGGATCAGCGCCTTGGATTTCAGGCGATTGAAACGCTCGGCACGGGCCAGTCGCTGCTTCAGGCTCGGCCCGGGCAAATCATTGGCAGGCAGTACGGCGGCCATGGACAACTCCGCAAGCAAGAAAGAAATTCAGACGGCCCCGCCACGAGGCGGGGCCGGATAGGCGACTTAGCGCGCGGCCCAGGCGTTGAAACGTTGCTCCAGCTGCTCGCCGTAGTCAGCCCAGAAGGTCACGTCGATGGCCACCTGGTTGGCGATGTTCTCCGGCGTGGTCGGCATCAGGTTCAGACGCTCCGGCGCCAGCAGCTCGATGGCCTGTTTGTTGGCCGGGCCATAGGCGATGTTCTCCGAGTAGGTCTTCTGCGCCTCGGGCTTGACCGAGAAGGCGATGAATTCCTTGGCCAGTTCGGCATTCTTGGCGCCACGCGGGATGGCCCAGGAGTCGAAGTCGTAGATGCCGCCGTTCCACACCACCTGCAGGTTGCTCTCGCCCTGCACCGCCGCGATGCGGCCGTTGTAGGCCGAGCTCATCACCACGTCGCCGGAGGCGAGGTACTGCGGCGGCTGAGCGCCGGCCTCCCACCACTGGATGTTCGGCTTGAGCTCATCGAGTTTCTTGAACGCGCGATCCTGGCCTTCCTTGGTGGCGAGCACCTTGTACACGTCCTTGACCGGCACGCCGTCAGCCATCAGGGCGAATTCCAGGGTGTACTTGGCGCCCTTGCGCAGGCCGCGCTTGCCCGGGAATTTCGCCACGTCCCAGAAGTCGGCCCAACTGGTCGGCGCCGCGCTGAGTTTGTCGGCGTTGTAGGCCAGCACCGTGGACCAGACGAAGAAGCCGACACCGCACGGCTGGATGGCGCCGTCGATGAAGTTGGCTTCATCGCCGAACTGCGCCGGATCGAGCTCCTCGAACAGGCCTTCATCGCAACCGCGGGCCAGCTCCGGCGACTCCACCTCGACCAGGTCCCAGCTCACGCTGCGGGTGTCGACCATGGCTTTGACCTTGGCCATTTCACCGTTGTATTCGCCGCCCAGCACCTTGTTGCCGGTTTCCTTCTCGAAGGGTTCGTAGAAGGCCTTGACCTGCGCCGCCTTGTTCGCGCCGCCGAAGGAAACCGCCGTCAGGTCCACCGCCAGTGCCGGCATGGCACAGCTAACGCCCAGGGCCAACGCCGCGAGCTTCAGGGATTTCGTCATTCTTATCAGCTCCTCTGTGTTACGGGGTAAAGGTGAAGCACTGCGCGAAAGGCTCACTCGACTTGGAGTGGATCCAGCGCGCGGACATGCTCGACAGACCAGCCGAGCGGAACCAGGTCACCAACCGCCAGCGCCGGATCGAGCTCGGCCACGGGTTGCTTGACGTAGAAATCGGTTTTGCCGCAGACCTCCAGGCGGATACGCACGTGATCGCCCAGGTAGATGAACTCGGCGATACGCCCGGAGAAACGGTTCGGGCAGGCTTCGCTGTGGCCGTTGAGGCGGATGCGCTCGGGGCGGATCGACAAGCTCACCGACTCGCCCACGGCACCGACGTTGACCGCCGTGGCGCGCACTTCTTCACCCCGCGCCAGGCGCACCACGCACTGCTCGCCATCGCGACTGACCAGCTCGCCAGTCAGACGATTGTTCTCGCCAATGAACTGAGCGACGAAGGTGTTATGCGGCGCTTCGTAGAGTTCGCGCGGCGGCGCGATCTGCTGGATCTCGCCCTGATGGAACACGGCCACGCGGTCGGACATGGTCAGCGCCTCGCCCTGATCGTGGGTGACGTAGACCACGGTCACGCCCAGGCGCTGATGCAGGTGCTTGATCTCCATCTGCATGTGTTCGCGCAGTTGCTTGTCCAGTGCGCCGAGGGGTTCGTCCATCAGCACCAGTTGCGGCTCGAACACCAGCGCACGGGCCAGGGCCACACGCTGCTGCTGACCACCGGAAAGCTGGCCGGGGTAACGGTTGCGGAAGCTGTCGAGCTGCACCATCGACAGCGCGCGCTTGACCCGCTCGCTGATATCGGTGCGCGACATGCCGCGCACGCTCAGCGGGAAGGCCAGGTTCTCGGCCACGGTCATGTGCGGGAACAGCGCGTAGTTCTGGAACACCATGCCGATGTCACGCTTGTGCGGCGGCAGTTTGTTCAGCGAGCGGCCATCGAGGAGGATTTCGCCAGCGGTCGGCGTCTCGAAACCGGCCAGCATCATCAGGCTGGTGGTCTTGCCGGAACCGGACGGGCCGAGCAGGGTCAGAAACTCGCCCTTGCGGATATCCAGGTTGAGGTCTTTGACGATCAGCGTTTCGCCGTCATAGCTCTTCTGTACGCCACGGAAGCTCACCAGTACATCGTTTGCCATCACACCACACCCTTGTTCTTGTCTCAGGCCGATGAGCCAAGATTAGGTCGACGCGGCAGGCTGAAAAATCGGGCGGGATGACAAGCTGATATCAGGCGCGAGGAGAATCTGTTGTAGGAATCGCCCTACAAAATCCGAGTGATCGTCTCGGCTTTCGAGCGCCTGACGAAGCTCCCGTAGTCAATTCATCGCGGCTGAAGCCGCTCCTACAGATTCCGCTATCAGACCAGACGGTGCTCCATGGCGTAGCGCACCAGGTCGGCCATCGAATGCGCGCCGAGCTTCTGCATCAGGCGCGCCTTGTGCGTACTCACGGTCTTGTTGCTGATCGCCAGGTGCAGGGCGATGTCGTTGACGCTCTCACCCCGCACCAAACGCTCGAACACCGAGAACTCGCGCTCGGACAATTGCGCGTGGGGCGGGCGCGAGTCGGTCAGGCCAACCTCGAAGACCATGCGGTCGGCCAGCGCCGGGTCGCTGTCCTTGGTCGCGTAACCGGCGGCGCCAACCTTGAGCGCGCGCGCCGCCATCTGCGCCTCGTCGTGCATCGACAGCACCAGAATCGCCGGGGCCTCGTTCAGCGCACGGATACGCGGAATGGCCTCCAGACCGTTGACACCGGGCATGGATATATCCAGCAGCACCACGTCGCAAGGCGTGCGGCGCAGCACCTCGATCAGCTGCTCGCCATTGCAGGCTTCGCCAGCCACCTCGAGATCACGCGCCATACCGATCAGTTGCTTGATGCCTTCCCGCACGATGGTGTGGTCTTCGGCCACCAGTACCCGAATCACGCTGCGATCTCCTCTTCCAGATTGATGCACGCGCACAGGGTAGTGCCCTCGCCCGGCTGACTGTCAATCTGCAACTGGCCGCCGAGCATGAGCATACGCTCCTGCATGCCGACCAGGCCGAAGGATTGCCCGGGCTTGCGCAGCGCCGGATCGAAGCCCTTGCCATCGTCGACCACCGACAGACACAGGCTGCCGCCCTCCTGCCACAAGCGCACCTCGACGCTGTGCGCGCCAGCGTGGCGCATGACGTTGGTCAGCGCCTCCTGGAGAATGCGGAACAGGCCGATGGCCTGGGCATCCGGCAGATGCGGCAGGTGCTCCGGCACTTCGACCAGGCAGGGAATCTGCGTGCGCTCCTCGAAGCGCCGCACCTGCCACTCGATGGCCGAGGCAATGCCGGCATCGAGAATCGGCGGACGTAGCGCCGTGGCCACGTCGCGCACCAGCTGGAACAACTGCGCGATCAGACGCTTCATGCTGGCCAGGCGCTCGTCCAGCTCGGGCATCTGCCCGGCGCATACCAGCTCGCACATCGCCGTCTCCAGCTTGAGCACGGTCAGCACCTGGCCCAGCTCGTCGTGCACTTCGCGGGCAATACGCGCCTTCTCTTCTTCACGCACGCTTTCCAGGTGTGCCGACAGTTCGCGCAGACGCGCCCGCGAATCGGCCAGCGCCAGCTCGGCCAGCTTGTTCTCGGTGATATCCCAGAGGATGCCGTCCCACACCACCCGACCATTGCCTAACGACCGCGCGGTGGTACGAATGTCGGCCCACAGCACCTCCTGCTCGGCAGTGAGGATGCGCCCCTGCCAGTACCAGTCGCTCTCGCCTTCCAGCGCCAGCGTCTGGCTGTTCAGATAGCTGTTCAGATCCTGCGGATGCACCAGGCTGCGGATGCCGCGCTCCTCACGCTGCAGCTCCTGCGCCGGCCAGCCGACCATCTCCTGGCTGGCCTCGCTGATGTAGGCAAAGTTGACCACCGCTCCCGGCCCGGCGCGTTCCAGGCGAAACACCAGCCCGGGCACGTTGCCGGCAATGCCCTTGAAGCGCGCCTCGCTCTCCTCCAGCGCCGCACGAGCGCGACGGCGTTCGGTGACGTCGCTGAGAAACACCACCAGGTACTCGGCCTGGCGATAGCGTAGAAAACTCAGCGATACGTCAGCCGGCATACGGCTGCCATCGGCGCGCAGGCAGTCGACCTCGAAGCTGGGTGAACCCTCGTCCTGCTCGCGCACGCGCTTCCACAGGTTGAGCCAGCGGTCCATATGCAGGCCGGGCTCCAACTGACTCAATGGCTTGTCCACCAGCTCGCCGGGGGCGTAGCCGAGCATGCGTTCGGCAGCGCGGTTGGCGTAGCGCAGGTGACTGTCCCAGTTGACCCAAAGAATGCCCACCGTGCTGTGGTCGATGGAGAACTGGCTCAGGCGCAATGCCTCGGCGGCCTGCTGGTGACGATCCAGCTCGCCACGCGCGCCCAGCAGCCCTCGCTCGAGCAAACGCGTCTGCTGTCGTTGCCGATACAGCGCGGTTGCCCCCAGCATCAGCAGCAGGCCGAAAAATAGCGCAAGCGTCTTCCAGAAGCCGACGAAATCGGTGGACTGCGGATAGCGCAAAGGCATCCAGGTGTCGCGCAACTCCTCCAGTTCGCGCGCCGGCAGCGCCTTCAGGGTCTGATCGACGATGCCGGACAACAGCGCTTGATCGCGGCGCGTGGCCAGGCGCAGGAGCTGCGGCAAACCGATGTCGCCAACGATGCTCAGGCTGGAGAAACGTGATTCGCGCAGCAGCAGGCTGAGGCTCGCCTCGTCCAGCACCGCATAGCTGACCTCCTGATTCAGCACCAGCAACAGCGCCGAACGCTCCGAAGGCGTCGCCCGCAGACGCAGGTTGGTATGAGTGCGCTCCAGGTATTCGGCAGCCTGGCTCGGCGAACGCAGGGCGACCATCTGCTCCAGCGGCAACTGGTCGAGGTCCACCGCACCATTGCCGCTGCGCTCGCCGACCACCAGATGCGGTACTCGCAGGTAAGGCATGGAGTAATGCCAGATGCGCAGGCCGGCCGGCGTCTGCTGCAGGCCTGGCGCCAGATCCACCTCGCCCGCGCTGGCTGCCCGCTCCAGGGCCTCCAGATTCGGATACAGGCGCCAGTCAGGCGCGACGCCCATGCCTTCGAGCAGACGCTGCATCAGTTCGACATTGGCGCCCGTCAGCTGCCGGTTCTGGCCACGCAGAACCCAGGGCGCCTGCTGGATCAGGCCCACGCGCAGCACGGGATGCTCCTTGAGCCAGGCGCGCTGCTCGGCATCGAAAGCCGGGCGTAATGGCATGCGTGCGCTCTCGGCCCAGGCGGTGGAAACAGCCAGCATCAGCAGGAGGGCGAGGGAACGAAGAAGGGAATTCATGCACGGCGAATCCGGTGACGCGATCCCCTACCTTACTCCAGTCTTGCGCCAATCGCCTGACAAAAGCGGAGCCCGGCATTAGGCTCTGTAGCAGACGATCAGGAGCCTCATCGATGCGCCTTCATTCACTAGCACTGCTCGGTTTCTGCCTGCTCTCCTGTCCCGCGGCCTGGGCCGAGGAGCCGCCCGAGGATGCGCCGGCTGATAGCGCCGACGCCCCTGCAGCGAGCGAGCGTCCGCTGTTGCCCGAACGCAGCATCAGCGACGCGCAGACGCTGGAGCAACGTCTGGACAAACGTGAGCAGCAGATGCTGCAGGCCGGCGCCGAAAGTTTTCTCGCCCTGTGGCTGCCTGCCAACGTCGGCGAGCCCAGTGGTGCGGTGATTCTGCTGCCCGGTGATGTGGAAAACGCCGACGGCGCCGCCGCGATCGGCCCACTGCGGCGCAAGCTGCCCGACGCTGGCTGGCACAGTCTGAGCCTGACGCTGCCGGACCCGGACGGTGACCCACTGCCACTGCGCACTGCCACCACTGCAACAGCGGCACAGCAAAGCGATACCACCGCTACCGAGAGCGCTCCTGCCGTCGAAAGCCCGCCCGACGCGACCGTAGACGAGGCTACACAACCAGCCGACAGCGACACGATCAGCCCAGAGCAACGGCGTCAGGCGCATGTCGAGCGCGTGATGGCCCGCATCGATGCCGCCATCGCCTTCGCCAACCAGCAGCAGGCCAGGGAAATCGTCCTCCTCGGTCATGGCAGTGGCGCCTACTGGGCTGCGCGCTACCTGAGCGAGCGCCAGCCGGACAACGTGCAGAATCTGCTGATGGTGGCAGCCGAACTACCTGCCGGCTTCTCGCCGCCACTGGATGAGATGGTCACGCAGCTGGCCGTGGCCACCGGCGACTTCTTCTACAAGGATCAAGCCACCGACCGCATGGCTGCGTTGAAACGCCTGCAGGCAAGCAAGCGAGCCAAACTGCCCACTTACATACAGGTATCGATGAAAGCCCTGCCGGGCAACCTGGATATCCAGCAAGAGCAGCTCTACCGCCGTCTACGTGGCTGGTTGACGCAGCATATGCGCACCGCAGGCAGCTAGCAGTCCGTTGAAAACTACCTGCTAGCGAATGCCTCGGCGCTGGCGAATCAGCGCATAGGCCTGATGCAGTTGGCGCGTGGTGTCGGTGGCTTCACGAATGCGCTCAGGCGAGGCGCCGGAGCCGGCCAGTTTGTCCGGGTGATGGCGGCTGAGCAGGCGCCGGTAGGCGCGCTTGATCTGCTCAGGCTCGCTGCCTTCATTGACACCCAACAGGCGCAGCGCCTCCTGGTAACTGCCGCCGGCCGGTGCCGGCTGCTGACTGCGACGCGGCGCGTATTCCTCGCCCAGGCTATCGAGCCGGGTGCTGTCCCAGCCGAGCCACTTGCCCCAGAGCAGAATCAGTTCATGCTCACTGGCCGATACCCGTCCATCGACCCAGGCCATGCGCCAGCAGGCTCGAAGCATGGCATCGGCGCGCTCACGCTGACGCTGCAGCGGCGCACGCAGGTTGTCACGCCCGGTCTTGCCACGGGCGAAGGCCTCGATGGCACGTCGCTGAGCTGCAGCGTCCAACCCCAGCCTTTGCATTTCCGAGCGAGCCTGCTGGATATGGCTCTGCACCACCCGGCCGTCGCTCTTGGCCAGACGCCCCAGCATCAGAAACAGCAGGTCGTCATCCGACGGCGCCGCACGACCGCCCAGACGCTCGCGCAGGTTGTCCCAGCCATGCAGGCGCAGACGACGGTCCAGCACCTGCCCGAGCAGACCGCCCAGCAGAGCACCAGGGATGCTGGCCAGGGCGAGCCCGGCCGCTGCCCCGAGCATGGTGGCCGGCCACAACACCTAGCGTGCCTCCTGCAGCAAGCGCTCGACTTCGGCCAGGCGCTCGTGCGTACCGACGTCGACCCAGCAGCCGCCATAGTGCTCGCCGCTGACCTGCCCGGCCGTGATCGCCTCACGCAGCAGCGGCGCCAGCTTGAAGGCACCGGGCTGAGAAGAGCCGAACAGACGCGGGTGCAGCACGGCGATACCGCTGTAGGTCAGCCGCTCGCCTGTCGCCTCACCGTCACGAACCTGACCCGCAGCCAGAACGAAATCGCCCTGCGGGTGATGCGCCGGGTTATCCACCAGCACCAGGTGCGCCAGACCGGCGAGCGGCTCACGCAACGCGGCGAAGGCGTAGTCGGTGAAGACATCGCCATTGACCACCAGAAATGGCTCGGCACCCAACAGCGGCAGCGCCTTGAAGATGCCGCCACCCGTTTCCAGCGGCTCACCTTCGGGGGAATAGACGATACGCACACCGAAGCGCGAGCCATCGCCGAGGTAGTCCTCGATCTGCTGGCCTAACCAGGCGTGGTTGATCACCAGTTCGGTGAAGCCAGCAGCGGCCAGGGCGCGGATGTGGTACTCGATCAACGGCACGCCCGCCACCTGCACCAGCGGTTTGGGCGTATGCAGCGTCAAAGGACGCATGCGCTCACCCTTACCCGCCGCGAGGATCATCGCCTTCATGCACGGGCTCCTTCATCTTTCGCCAGGCTGGCGAACAGCTCACCCAACTCGGCGAGCTCCGGCCGACGCGTCAACACAGCCTCTATATAAGAGAAGAAACGTGGCACATCGCCAAGGTACTTGGGCTTGCCATCGCGGTGGCAGATGCGCGCGAAGATGCCGATGACCTTGAGGTGGCGCTGCACGCCCATCAGGTCGCTGGCACGCAGAAAGTCCTCGAACGATGCCTGTAGCGGAATGCCCGCCGCCTTGGCACGCTCCCAGTAGCCCTGCAGCCAGCCCCGCACGCGCGCCTCGGGCCAGCTGAGGAAGGCATCCTTGAACAGACAGGTGATGTCGTAGGTGACCGGGCCGTTGACGGCATCCTGAAAATCCAGCACGCCGGGGTTGGGTGCACTCTGCATCAGGTTGCGCGGCATGAAGTCGCGGTGCACGACCACCTTGGGCTGCGCCAGGGCGCTGTCGATCAACAGGCGACTGATACGCTGCCAGGCGGCCTCCTGCTCGGGTGTGAAGGTAAGCCCCAGGTGGCGTTGTACGTACCACTCGGGAAACAGCTGCAACTCACGACGCAGCAACGCCTCGTCGTAATGCGGCAGATGGCTGTCGAGGGGCAAGCGCTGCAGCAGCAGCAAAGCCTCGATGGCATCGTCGAACAACTCGTCGGCATTATGTTCGTTTATCACGTCCAGATAGGTCTGACGGCCCAGGTCATCGAGAATCAGGAAGCCCTGCTCGAGATCGGCAGCCAGCACCTGCGGCACATGCACACCGGCACTGGACAGCAAGGCCGCGATACGCACGAAGGGCTCGCAGTTTTCCTGAGGTGGCGGCGCATCCATCAGGATCAGGCTGCGCTCACCGGCCTGCCAACGAAAATAGCGGCGAAAGCTGGCGTCGCTGCTGGCGGGAGTGAGCTCGGCCTCAGGCACCAATCCCCATTCGCGTGCTGCGAAGAGAGGGGGCAGTTGCTCGGCGAGCCAGGTTTGCAGCTGTTGCAGACGTACATCGTGTTCAGACATCAAGGGGTCTCCGACGGCGCTAGCCGTTGCGCGGGTCATGCTTTATTATCCAGCATCTTTTTCAGCCCATCGAGAGGCGTGCGGCCCCTGGGCCGATAGCGCGCAGGAAGCCCGGACTAACAAGATGGCAGTAAAATACCCCGCGTTCCGCAAGAAATTCCCGCTGCTGGTCACCGGCAGCCTCCTGGCCTTACAGCCCGCGTTCAGCCTACAGTCCTTTGCCGCCGAGCAATACGATTGCCAGGCGTCGCCCACGGGCGGCTGGGCCTGCGCGCCGAAATCAGCGGCCAGCGCCCTGCCTCCGCGCCCGGTGCACAGCCGTGACGCTGTCAGCACCGGTGCTGCCAGCAGCGAGGCGGTAGCCAAGCAGGATGCCGCCCCGGTGCTGGTCACCGAGAGCAGGGGCCGCGCCCTCGCCTCGCGCAGCCCCGATTACAGTCACTTGGACTGGGTCCCGCGCGATAAGTTGACTGCCGCGCAACTGGCCGAGGCAGGTCCTTACTGTGCAGGCGCCTACGTCGAGCCGCTGCGCCCGGGCATGGATGACACCACGCCGCTGGACGAGTCGCCGATGTACGTTTCCGCCAAGGCCTCGCGCTTCGAGCAGGAAAAGCAGATCGCCACCCTTGCCGGTGACGTCGTCCTGCGCCAATCCGGCATGCAAGTCGAGGCCGACGAAGCCAGCCTGCACCAGACGGAAAACCGTGGTGAACTGGTCGGCAACGTACGCCTGCGCGACAAGGGCATGCTGGTAGTCGGCGACCGCGCCGAACTGCAGCTGGATAACGGCGAAGCCCGTATCGACAATGCCGAATACGTGATGCACCAGGCCCATGTGCGCGGTAGTGCGCTCTACGCCAAGCGCGAAGAGACCGCGATCATCCGCCTCAAGGATGGTACCTATACCCGTTGCGAACCGGGCGACAATGCCTGGCATCTGAAGGGTAACAACGTCACCCTGAACCCGGCGACCGGCTTCGGCACCGCGACCAACGTGACGCTGCGGGTCAAGGACATTCCGGTGTTCTACACCCCGTACATCTACTTCCCGATCGATGACCGTCGCCAGTCCGGCTTCCTGCCGCCGAGCATCGGCACGTCGAGCAGCAATGGCTTCTCGCTGCAAACGCCGTACTACTTCAACCTGGCGCCGAACTACGACGCCACGCTGTACCCGACCTACATGGCCAAACGCGGCCTGCTGATGGAAGGTGAGTTCCGCTACCTGACCGAGAGCAGCGAAGGCCAGGTCGGCGGCGCATGGCTGAATGACGACGAAGACGAGCGTAAACTGCAGTCCGAGTACGAAGATCAGCGTTGGATGTACAGCTGGCAGCACAAGCAGGGCCTGAACTCGCGCCTGCTTGCCGAGGTCGACTACACCGACATCAGCGACCCTTACTACTTCCAGGATCTCGATACCGATCTGGGCATCGACAAGCAAACCTATGTCGACCAGCGCGGCACACTGACCTATCGCGGTGACAGCTATCGCGCGCGCCTGAACGTGCATGCGTACGAACTGGCCAACATCACCGATGTGACACCGTATGATCGTCTGCCGCAGATCACCCTGGACGGTAAACTGCCGTTCAATCCGGGTGGTCTGGACTTCACCTACGGCACTGAATACGTGCGCTTCGACCGCAACCTGCGCTCGGGCTTCTTCATCGACAAGGATGGCGTAACCGGTCGCCCGCAAGACCTCTGGTATGACGAACGCCTGACCGGCCTATCAAGGGCCGATGGCGAGCGACTGCACCTCGAACCAGGCGTTAGCCTGCCACTGAACTGGAGCTGGGGCTTCGTCAAACCTCAGGTCAAGTACCTGCAGACCAACTACGACATCAGCCTGGATCAGCAAGGCAAAGACACATTGCTGGCTGAGCAGAATTACAAGGGCACACAGAGCCGCGGCGTCGGCCTGTTCAGCGTCGACAGCGGCCTGTATTTCGACCGCAACACCCAACTGTTCGGCAAGGATTTCCGCCAGACCCTGGAACCGCGTGCGTTCTACCTCTATGTACCGGAAGAAGACCAGACCGATATCCCGGTATTCGACACAGGCGAGCCGACCTTCAGCTACGCCTCGTTGTGGCGTGAAAACCGCTTCAGTGGCAAGGATCGCATCGGTGACGAGAACAAGCTGTCGCTGGGCGTGACCAGCCGCTGGATCGAGTCGAATGGCTTCGAGCGTCAGCGTTTCAGCGTCGGCCAGGCCTTCTACTTCGAAGACCGCAAGGTGCAGCTGCCGGGCATCGACTACCGTACCCGCCAAGAAGCCACCGCCGACGTGTCGCCTTATGCGCTGGAGTACCTGTATCGCTTCAATCGCGACTGGCGCTTCTCCTCGACTTTCAACTGGGACCCGGACCAGCACGCTACCCGCTCGGGCAGCGCAATGTTCCATTACCAGCCGGAAGACAATCCGAACAAGATCGTCAACTTCGGTTATCGCTATCGTAACGACACCGTGCGTTATGACCGTGACAGCGGTACCTGGACCACCAACCCGGACTATGGCAACCCTGATAGCCCCAACTACATCAAGAACTACTACAAGATCGACCAGCATGACTTCTCCGTCATCTGGCCGCTGGCTCCGCAGTGGAGCCTGATCTCGCGCTGGCAGTACGACTATGGCCGCAACCGTACCCTCGAAGCCTTCGGTGGTTTCGAATACGACAGCTGCTGCTGGAAGCTGCGCCTGATCAACCGCTACTGGATCGATTACGACGAAGTCAGCCTCGACCCATCGCGCAACGACGAGCCGGACCGCGGCATCTTCCTGCAGATCGTCCTCAAGGGCCTCGGCGGCGTTGTTGGCAACAAGGTGGAAACTTTCCTCGACCAAGGCATTCAAGGTTACCGTGAACGTGAAGACCAAGCTTTCTGATCGCCTGCGCCCCCTGCTGTTGGGCGCAGCACTGCTGGCAGCAACGGCTCAGGCCCAGGTTCGCTCACTGGATCGCGTCGTGGCCATCGTCGACAACGACGTGGTCATGCAGAGCCAACTCGACGCTCGCCTGCGTGAAGTGCAGCAAACCATCGACAAGCGCGGCGGCGCCCTGCCTCCTGGCAACGTACTCAGCCAGCAGGTGCTCGAGCGCCTGATCATCGAGAACATCCAGCTGCAGATCGGCGACCGCTCCGGCATTCGCATCACCGACGAAGAACTGAACCAGGCCATGGGTACCATCGCTCAGCGCAATGGCATGAGCCTGGAGCAGTTCCGTGAAGCACTGGCACGCGACGGCCTGTCCTATGCCGATGCGCGTGACCAGGTGCGTCGCGAGATGGTCATCAGCCGTGTGCGCCAGCGCCGCGTGGCCGAACGCATTCAGGTTACCGATCAGGAAGTGCAGAACTTCCTCGCCTCCGACCTGGGCAAGATGCAGCTGTCGGAAGAATTCCGTCTGGCCAACATCCTGATTCCGGTTTCCGAAGGTGCGTCCTCCAGCGAAATCCAGACGGCCGACCGTCAGGCGCAGGAGGTTTATCAGCAACTGCAGCAAGGCGCAGACTTCGCCCAACTGGCTGTTTCTCGCTCTGCCAGCGAGAACGCCCTGGAAGGCGGTGAAATGGGCTGGCGTAAAGCGGGTCAGTTGCCTCCGCCGTTCGACAACATGATCAGCCAACTGAACCCGGGCGAGGTTACCGAGCCGGTGCGTACGCCAGGCGGTTTCATCATCCTCAAGCTGATCGAGAAGCGCGGCGGCGACACCCAGGTGCGCGACGAAGTACACGTGCGTCACATCCTGATCAAGCCCAGCGAAATTCGCAGCGAAGAAGAAACTCGTCGTCTGGTCGAGCGCCTGTATCAGCGTATCGTCGATGGCGAGGATTTCGCTGAGCTGGCGAAGAGCTTCTCCGAAGACCCGGGCTCTGCGCTCAACGGCGGCGACCTGAACTGGATCGACCCGAACGCCCTGGTCCCCGAATTCCGCGAGGTGATGAACAACACCCCCAGCGGCGAGCTGTCCAAACCGTTCAAGAGCCCTTACGGCTGGCACGTGCTGGAAGTCATGGGCCGTCGCGCCACTGACAGCAGCGCGCAGTTCCGCGAGCAACAAGCCGTTAACGTGCTGCGCAACCGCAAGTACGACGAGGAGCTGCAGGCCTGGCTGCGCCAGATCCGCGACGAAGCCTACGTCGAGACCAAGCTGTAACAGCGTCATTGCGTACGAAAGCCCGGCCCTGTGCCGGGCTTTTTCGTTATTGGCCCGGCAGCGTAAACTGACGCCCCCGCGCCCACACAGAGAGCGACCATGACTGCGCAGCAATGCTTTGCCCTCACCCCAGGCGAGCCCGCCGGCATCGGCCCCGATCTCTGCCTGCTGCTGGCCCAACAGGCCCAGCCTGCGCCACTGGTCGCCATCGCCAGTCGCGAGCTACTGGCGGACCGCGCAAAGCAATTGGGGCTGACTATCGAGTTGCTGACCGTCAGCCCGCAGCACTGGCCAGACAAGCCCGCAGCAGCGGGCGCTCTTTATGTCTGGGATACGCCGCTGGCTGCCCCCGCAATCCCAGGAAAGCTGACGTCCGCCAACGCCGCCTACGTACTGGAAACCCTCACCCGCGCAGGCCAAGGCTGCCTGGACGGAACCTTCGCCGGCATGATCACCGCCCCCGTGCACAAAGGTGTGATCAACGAAGCGGGCATCGCTTTCTCCGGTCACACCGAGTTTCTCGCTGAGCTGACCCACACCCAGCAGGTGGTGATGATGCTGGCGACCCGCGGCTTGCGCGTGGCGCTGGTCACTACCCACCTGCCCCTGAAAGATGTCGCGGCCGCCATCACCGCCGAGCGTCTGGAACGCGTCACCCGCATCCTGCATGCAGACCTGCAAAGCAAGTTCGGTATCGCCCAGCCGCGCATTCTGGTTTGTGGCCTCAATCCGCACGCCGGCGAAGGCGGCCATCTGGGTCGCGAGGAAATCGAGATCATCGAGCCGACGCTGGAACGCCTGCGCACGGAAGGCATGAACCTGATCGGCCCGCTGCCTGCCGACACCTTGTTCACCCCCAAGTATCTCGAACAGGCCGATGCGGTATTGGCCATGTACCACGACCAGGGCCTGCCGGTGCTCAAGTTCAAGGGCTTCGGCGCCGCGCTGAATGTCACCCTTGGCCTGCCGATCATCCGCACCTCGGTGGATCATGGCACCGCGCTGGATCTGGCCGGCACTGGCAAGGTCGACATCGGTAGCCTGCAAGTGGCGCTGGAGACCGCCTACCAGATGGCCGCCAGCGGCACGGCATGAACCGCTGAGGCCACGGCCCGCGCCCACGACGCCATTCGCTGGTAGACTGTGCGACTTTCTTTTTTGCATCCAGCCTCGAGCAACACGACTCGGGGCGTTGCGCGGAGCCGTACATGTCCGAATACCAACACCGCGCGCGCAAGCGCTTCGGCCAGAACTTCCTGCATGATGCCGGGGTGATCGACCGCATCCTGCGCGCCATTCGCGCCAAGGAAGATGAACGCCTGCTGGAGATCGGCCCAGGCCAGGGCGCCATTACCGAGGGTTTGCTCGGCAGCGGCGCGCAGCTCGACGTGATAGAGCTTGACCTCGACCTGATCCCCATCCTGCAAAACAAGTTCGGCGACAATCCGCGTTTTCGCCTGAATCAGGGCGACGCACTGAAATTCGACTTCGCCCGCCTCGACGCGCCGCCACGCAGCCTGCGCGTGGTCGGCAACCTGCCCTACAACATCTCCACGCCGCTGATTTTCCACCTGCTGGACAACGCGCCACTGATTCGCGACATGCACTTCATGCTGCAAAAGGAAGTGGTCGAGCGCATGGCCGCAGGCCCGGGCGGCGGCGATTGGGGCCGTCTGTCGATCATGGTGCAATACCACTGCCGCGTGGAACACCTGTTCAACGTTGGCCCCGGCGCATTCAACCCGCCGCCCAAGGTCGACTCGGCCATCGTGCGCCTGGTGCCGCATGAGACCCTGCCGCATCCAGCCAAAGACCACCGTCTGCTCGAGCGCGTCGTGCGCGAGGCCTTCAACCAGCGCCGCAAGACCCTGCGCAACACGCTCAAGCAGTTGATGCCGGCCGAGGCCATCGAGGCTGCTGGTGTGGACGGCAGCCTGCGCCCCGAGCAACTGGATCTGGCAGCCTTTGTCCGCCTGGCCGACCAACTGGCTCTACAGCCCTCTGCTGCGCAGGACTAAACTGCAATCACGCCCAACGGATCATTCGCATGTCCGACCCTCGTTATCAGATCGACGTCAGCGTCACCACCCGCTACCTGGCCGCGCAGTCGCAGCCGGAGCAGAGCCGATACGCGTTCTCCTACACCGTGACCATCGTCAATAACGGCGAGCTGCCGGCTCAGCTGTTGTCGCGCCACTGGATCATCACCGACGGCGACGGTCGCGTGCAGGAAGTGCGCGGCGCCGGCGTGATCGGCCAGCAACCGCATATCGAGCCCGGCGCCAGCCACACCTACAGTAGCGGAACGGTCATGACCACCCAGGTCGGCACCATGCAGGGCAGCTACCAGATGCTCGCCGAAGACGGCAAACGCTTCGATGCGAGCATCGCGCCATTCCGTCTGGCTGTGCCAGGGGCCCTTCACTGATGGCGGTGTATGCCGTCGGCGACCTGCAGGGTTGCCTCAAACCGCTCAAGTGCCTGCTCGAGCAAGTGTCTTTCGATCCCGCGCATGACCAGTTGTGGCTGGTGGGCGACCTGGTCAACCGCGGCCCGCAGTCGCTGGAAACCCTGCGTTTCCTCTACTCCATCCGCCAGGCGGTAACCTGCGTGCTGGGCAACCACGACCTGCACTTGCTGGCGGTGGCACACAACATCGAGCGCCTGAAGAAGGGCGATACCCTGCGCGAGATTCTCGATGCGCCGGATCGCAACGACCTGCTCGACTGGCTGCGCATGCAGAAACTGGTGCACCACGACGCCGAGCGCAAGGTGACCCTGGTGCATGCCGGCATCCCGCCGCACTGGACGCTGAGCAAGGCGCTGCGCCGCGCCGCCGAGGTCGAAGAGGCACTGCGTGACGATGCCCGTCTGCCGTTGTTTCTCGACGGCATGTACGGCAACGAGCCGGCCAAATGGAACAAGGAACTGCACGGCGTCACCCGCCTGCGGGTGATCACCAACTATTTCACCCGCATGCGCTTCTGCAAGGCCGACGGCACCTTGGACCTGAAGAGCAAGGAAGGCGTCGGCAGCGCACCGCCAGGCTTCGCCCCCTGGTTCAGCCACCCACAGCGCAAAATGCGCGGCGAGAAGATCATCTTCGGTCACTGGGCAGCGCTGGAAGGCAACTGCACGGAACCTGGCCTCTACGCGCTGGATACCGGCTGCGTCTGGGGCGGTGCGATGACCCTGCTCGACGTCGACAGCGGAGCACTGCACCGCTGCACCTGCCCCAAGGAATAAGCCAGCCTCCCATCCGGTAAAGGTCCCCGAACATGAGTGAATTCAAGCGTATTTCCCCCCAACAGGCGCAGGAGCTGCGCACCCAGGGCGCCGTCGTGGTCGATATTCGCGACCCGCAGAGCTTCGCCAATGGCCATATCAGCGGCTCGCGTCACCTGGACAACCACTCGCTGCATGATTTCATCAGCCACGCCGACCTCGACGCGCCATTGATCGTCTCCTGCTACCACGGCAACTCCAGCCAGGGCGCCGCAGCCTACCTGGCCGGTCAGGGTTTCTCCGAGGTGTACAGCCTCGACGGCGGTTTCGAGCTGTGGCGCGCCACCTACCCAAGCGAGACCGCGCAAAGTTCCGAAGAATAAATTTCTTCACGCGGCAGGCCGCGCCCGCTCTGGCCTGCCGCCACTTCCCGACGTACGGTAACATCCCGTTATCGTTGTCTCGCCCTTGACGCTCTGCAGAACGAACTATTCTGTTACTCAGGCCATCCCACTGAAGGTAGAGCCGGCAAACCGGCATCGGGCCATCGGTAACGACTTTTAGGTTTTGGGGGATTGTTCCCGACTTCTTCGGAGCCGGAGTTACCCAGCACCTGCACGCACGACCGATCCCGAGCCAGCTTTCAGCATCGAGCGAGGTGAAGTCATGAGCATTTTCAGTCACTTCCAACAACGTTTCGAGGCGACCCGCCAGGAGGATTACTCGCTGCAGGAGTACCTCGAACTGTGCAAACAGGATCGCAGCGCCTACGCCACTGCGGCCGAGCGCCTGCTGATGGCCATTGGCGAGCCGGAACTGCTGGACACTTCCAGCGATTCACGGCTGTCACGCATCTTCTCCAATAAGGTCATCCGCCGCTATCCGGCCTTCGCCGACTTCCATGGCATGGAAGAGTGCATCGATCAGATCGTCTCCTACTTCAGGCATGCCGCGCAGGGCCTGGAAGAGAAGAAGCAGATTCTCTATCTGCTCGGCCCGGTGGGCGGCGGTAAATCCTCGCTGGCGGAAAAGCTCAAGCAACTGATGGAGAAAGTGCCCTTCTACGCCATCAAGGGCTCACCGGTATTCGAGTCGCCCCTGGGGCTGTTCAACGCCACCGAAGACGGCGCCATCCTCGAAGAGGACTACGGCATCCCACGGCGCTACCTCAGCTCGATCATGTCGCCCTGGGCCACCAAGCGCCTGCAGGAGTTCGGCGGCGACATCAGCCAGTTCCGCGTGGTCAAACTGTACCCGTCGATCCTCAACCAGATCGCCGTGGCCAAGACCGAACCAGGCGATGAGAACAACCAGGACATCTCCGCCCTGGTCGGCAAGGTGGATATCCGCAAACTGGAGGAATACCCGCAGAACGACGCCGACGCCTACAGCTACTCGGGCGCGCTGTGCCGGGCCAACCAGGGCCTGATGGAATTCGTCGAGATGTTCAAGGCGCCGATCAAGGTCCTACACCCGCTGCTGACCGCCACCCAGGAAGGCAACTACAACAGCACCGAAGGCCTCGGCGCGATTCCCTACAGCGGCATCCTGCTGGCCCACTCCAACGAGTCCGAGTGGCACAGCTTCCGTAACAACAAGAACAACGAGGCCTTCATCGACCGTATATATATCGTCAAGGTGCCCTACTGCCTGCGCGTGACCGACGAGATCAAGATCTACGACAAGCTGTTGATCAACAGCTCGCTGGCCAAGGCCCATTGCGCGCCGGACACCCTGAAGATGCTTGCCCAGTTCTCCACCCTGTCGCGCCTGAAGGAACCGGAGAACTCCAATATCTACTCGAAGATGCGCGTCTACGACGGCGAGAACCTCAAGGACACCGACCCGAAAGCCAAGTCGATTCAGGAGTATCGCGACAGCGCGGGTGTCGATGAGGGCATGAACGGCCTGTCGACCCGCTTCGCCTTCAAGATTCTGTCCAAGGTATTCAACTTCGATCCGCACGAGATCGCCGCCAACCCGGTACACCTGCTGTACGTGCTGGAGCAGCAGATCGAGCAGGAGCAATTCCCCGCCGAGGTGCGCGAGCGCTACCTGCGCTACATCAAGGAATACCTGGCGCCGCGCTACATCGAGTTCATCGGCAAGGAAATCCAGACCGCCTATCTGGAGTCCTACAGTGAATACGGGCAGAACATCTTCGACCGCTACGTGCTGTACGCCGATTTCTGGATTCAGGATCAGGAGTACCGCGACCCGGAGACCGGCGAGATTCTCAACCGCGTAGCGCTCAACGAGGAGTTGGAGAAGATCGAGAAACCGGCCGGCATCAGCAACCCGAAGGATTTCCGCAACGAGATCGTCAACTTCGTGCTGCGCGCCCGTGCCAACAACAACGGCAAGAACCCCACCTGGCTCAGCTACGAGAAGCTGCGCGTGGTGATCGAGAAGAAGATGTTCTCCAACACCGAGGATCTGCTCCCGGTCATCAGCTTCAACGCCAAGGGCAGCAAGGAGGATCAGCAGAAGCACAACGACTTCGTCAAACGCATGGTCGAGCGCGGCTACACCGAGAAGCAGGTTCGCCTGCTGTCGGAGTGGTACCTGCGGGTTCGCAAGTCTCAGTAAGCCCAATCCGGCGCGCGGCGCGTGCCGGGTCATTCGCTGCCTGCCTGTGGCTATGGGCAGGCTAGGGAGACGTCATGAGCTACGTGATCGACCGGCGCCTCAACGGCAAAAACAAGAGCACGGTTAACCGCCAGCGCTTCCTGCGGCGTTACCGTGAACACATCAAGAAGGCGGTGGAGGAAGCCGTCAGCCGGCGCTCCATCACCGACATGGAGCACGGCGAGCAGATCAGCATTCCGGGTCGCGATATCGATGAGCCGGTGCTGCATCATGGCCGCGGCGGCAAGCAGACCATCGTCCACCCCGGCAACAAGGAATTCACCGCCGGCGAGCGCATCCCCAGGCCGCAGGGTGGTGGCGGTGGACGCGGCAGTGGCAAGGCGAGCAACTCCGGCGAAGGCATGGACGAGTTCGTGTTCCAGATCACCCAGGAGGAATTCCTCGATTTCATGTTCGAGGACCTGGAGTTGCCCAATCTGGTCAAGCGCCACCTGACCGGTGCGGAAACCTTCAAGACCGTGCGCGCCGGTATCAGCAACGAGGGCAACCCCTCGCGCATCAACATCGTGCGCACCCTGCGTTCGGCCCACGCACGGCGCATCGCCCTGTCTGGTTCCAGCCGCGCCAAATTGCGCGAAGCCAAAGCAGAACTGGAGCGATTACGCAGGGAAGAGCCGGACAACTTCGGCGATATCCAGGCCATTCAGGAGGAAATCGAACGCCTCAGCGCGCGCATCCATCGCGTGCCCTTCCTCGATACCTTCGACCTCAAGTACAACCTGCTGACCAAGCAGCCCAACCCCAGCTCCAAGGCGGTGATGTTCTGCCTGATGGACGTCTCCGGCTCCATGACCCAGGCCACCAAGGACGTGGCCAAACGCTTCTTCATCCTCCTGTACCTGTTCCTCAAGCGCAATTACGACAAGATCGACGTGGTCTTCATCCGCCACCACACCAGTGCCAAGGAAGTGGACGAGGAGGAGTTCTTCTATTCCCGGGAAACCGGCGGCACCATCGTTTCCAGCGCCCTGAAGCTGATGCAGGAAGTCATGGCCGAGCGCTACCCGATCAACGAGTGGAACATCTATGCCGCCCAGGCGTCGGACGGCGACAACTGGAATGACGATTCACCGGTATGCAGGGATATATTGATCAACCAGATCATGCCGTTCGTGCAGTACTTCACCTACGTCGAGATCACCCCACGCGAACACCAGGCGTTGTGGTTCGAGTACGAGCAGGTGGCCGAAGCCTTCGCCGACAGCTTCGCCCAGCAGCAACTGGTGTCCGCCGCGGACATCTACCCGGTGTTCCGCGAACTGTTCCAGCGTCGCCTGGTGAGTTGAGGGCCAAGCCATGAATGCCAGCAGCAGAAAGCGCGAGCCGATCTCCACCGGATCGGAGTGGACCTTCGACCTGATCCGCCAGTACGACAAGGAAATCGCCCGCATCGCCGAGCGCTATGCGCTGGACACCTACCCCAACCAGATCGAGGTGATCACTGCCGAACAGATGATGGATGCCTACGCTTCGGTGGGCATGCCGCTTGGCTACCACCACTGGTCATACGGCAAGCACTTCCTTTCCACCGAAAAAGGCTACAAGCGCGGGCAGATGGGCCTGGCCTACGAGATCGTGATCAACTCCGACCCTTGCATCGCCTACCTGATGGAGGAAAACACCATCTGCATGCAGGCACTGGTGATCGCCCACGCCTGCTACGGCCACAACAGCTTCTTCAAGGGCAACTACCTGTTCCGTACCTGGACGGACGCCAGCTCGATCATTGATTACCTGGTATTCGCCAAGCAGTACATCATGCAGTGCGAGGAGCGCTACGGCATCGATGCCGTGGAGGAGTTGCTCGACTCCTGCCACGCGCTGATGAATTACGGCGTCGACCGTTACAAACGCCCCTACCCCATCTCCGCCGAAGAGGAGCGTCGGCGCCAGAAGGAACGCGAGGAACACCTGCAGAAGCAGATCAACGACCTGTGGCGCACCATTCCCAGAAATGCAGGCAAGGGCAGCGAGAAGGACAGCAAGCGCTTTCCCGCCGAACCGCAGGAAAACATCCTCTATTTTCTGGAAAAACACGCGCCCTTACTGGAGCCCTGGCAGCGCGAGGTGATCCGCATCGTGCGCAAGATCGCCCAGTACTTCTACCCGCAGCGCCAGACTCAGGTGATGAACGAAGGCTGGGCGACCTTCTGGCACTACACCCTGATGAACGATCTGTACGACGAAGGCCTGGTCACCGACGGCTTCATGATGGAGTTCCTGCAGTCGCACACCAGCGTGGTCTACCAGCCGCCGTTCGACAGCCCCTACTACAGCGGTATCAATCCCTACGCCCTGGGTTTTGCCATGTACCGCGACATCCGCCGTATCTGCGAAAACCCCACCGAAGAGGACAAACGCTGGTTCCCGGACATCGCCGGCAGCGACTGGCTGACCACGCTCAAGTTCGCCATGAACAGCTTCAAGGACGAGAGCTTCATCCTGCAGTTCCTTTCACCCAAGGTGATTCGCGACTTCAAGCTGTTCGGTATTCTCGACGACGACCAGAAGGACGAACTGCTGGTGCCGGCCATTCATGACGAACCGGGCTACCGCACCATCCGCGAACTGCTCGCCGCACAGTACAACCTGGGCAACCGCGAGCCCAACGTACAGATCTGGAACATCGACCGCCGTGGCGACCGCTCGCTGACCCTGCGCCATCAGCAACACGACCGCAAACCGCTGGGCGACTCCACTGGCGAAGTACTCAAGCATCTGCACCGGCTGTGGGGCTTCGACATTCATCTGGAGGTCTGCCAGGGCGACCAGTTGATCACCACCCAGCATGTACCACCACGCGGCAGCTCGGAGAACGACAGCGAATACCCGAGGCTGGACCTGATCATTCCGCCGATTTGATCGCCTGCGCGCTCGACACGTTCTTCGGTATCCTCTGCGCTCAGTGGAGGAACATACATGCAGATCTACAAAGTCGGCGGCGCCGTGCGCGATCGCCTGCTTGGCCGCCCCATCAGTGAAGTGGACTGGGTCGTGGTCGGCGCCAGCGCCGAGCAGATGCTCGAACTCGGCTATCGCCCGGTGGGTGCCGACTTTCCGGTGTTCCTGCACCCGCAAACGGGCGAGGAATATGCTCTGGCTCGCACCGAACGCAAGAGCGGGCACGGCTATGGCGGTTTCACCTTCCATGCCAGCCCCGACGTCACCCTGGAACAGGACCTGATCCGCCGCGACCTCACCGTCAATGCCATGGCCGAGGACGACCAGGGTAACCTGATCGATCCCTATAACGGCCAGCAAGATCTTGAAGCCCGCATCCTACGCCACGTTTCCCCGGCATTCGCCGAAGATCCGCTGCGTGTCCTGCGTGTGGCCCGCTTCGCCGCGCGCTATGCACCGCTCGGCTTCAGCGTCGCGACAGAAACCCTGATGCTGATGCGTGAGTTGGCAGAGTCAGGCGAACTGGCCCACCTCACCGCCGAACGCAGCTGGAAGGAAATCTCCCGCGCCCTGATGGAGCCGCGCCCGGACGTGTTCGTCCAGGTGCTGCGCGACTGTGGCGCGCTGGCCGCCCTGCTGCCGGAAGTGGACGATCTGTTCGGTGTGCCGCAACCGCAGGCACACCATCCGGAAATCGATACCGGCGAGCATGTGCTCAGCGTGCTGCGCCAGTGTGCGGAGCACGACCAGCCGCTGAACGTGCGCTGGGCCAGCTTGCTGCATGACGTCGGTAAAGGCCTGACGCCCGAGGATCAGTGGCCGCGGCATATCGCTCACGAGCAAAAGGGCCTGCGCCTGATCCAGGCGATCAACGAACGCTGCAAAGCGCCCCGTGACTGCGCCGAACTGGCAATGCTGGTCGGTGAGTTTCATACCCATGGCCACCGCGCGCTGGAGCTGCGCCCCTCGACGCTACTGGAACTGCTGCAACGCTTCGACGTGTTCCGCCGCCCGCAGCGCTTCGCCGAATTCGTTGCCGCCTGCGAGATGGATGCACGTGGTCGCCTGGGCCTGGAGCAACGCGAATACCCACAGGGCGCCTACCTGCTGGGCGCCGCCGAGGCAGCACGGCAGGTACCGGTCAAACCGTTGCTGGAGAAGGGATTCAAGGGTGCAGAGCTGGGCGAGGCGCTCAACCGCGAGCGTCTGCAGGCGCTCAAGGCCTACAAGGACCAATAGCCTTGTAGGAGCCGCGCCCCGCGGCGAATTGTGGCCAAGCCGCAAATCTTTCTGAACGGCCACAATCGCTTTCGCCCCGGGGCGGGGCTCCTACACCGATACGCGCGATCAAACAGAAATCAGCCGTAGCCCGGATGCAATCCGGGGTAATTCTGAGGCCGCCACCCGGATTGCATCCGGGCTACACAGGGCGCGTCTGCAGCAACTCTACCGGCGTCAGCTCGGTACCACGCCAGTGGAAAGCCGCCGGCCATAACTGCTGATCGATCTGCGCCGAGGCCCACAGCTCGGCGAACGAACGGCCAGCTACCGGGTGCTGCAGCTGCGGCGCCAACAGCGCCAGCGGCCAGAGCACGAAGGCGTTCTTGAGAATTTCCGCGCGCGGCAGGATCAGACCGTTGAAATTGCCGACCTGCTCGCCATACAGCAGCACGTCGATGTCCAGCGGCAAACCCTTGCGCTCCGGCGCGTAGCGGCCATTGTCGGCTTCGATGAATTTCAGCCGGCGGTCCAACTCCAGAAGCGGCAGTTCAGTCTCACCCACCACCACCAGATTGAAGAAGTTGCCGCTCTTGATGCCCACCGCATGGCTCTCGAACACCGGCGAGCAGCGCATGTCGCTGAGCAGCCCCGCCAACGCATCGAGACCTGCGGTGAGGTGAGCCTCGCGCTCGACATTGCTGCCGAGGCCGAGAAAGACCCGAGTCAGAGGCATCCGCGCTCGATCTCCACGCCCACGCCACCGCGAGCGGCTGGCACCGCGCCGGGCTTGGTCAGCTTCAGGCGCATCCAGGGAATGTTGAACTCTTCCATCAGGGTCTGCACCAGCCGTTCGGCGAAGGTCTCAACCAGGATGAACTGCGACTCGGCCGCGAAGGCCTGAATGCGCGTGGACACGCTGGCGTAGTCGAGCGCCAGGTTGAGGTCATCACCGGCGGCGGCGGGGCGGTTGTCCCAGGCCATCTGCAGGTCCAGGCGCAGGCACTGGCGAATCTCGCGCTCCCAATCGTAGGCGCCGATCACCGTGTCGACTTCCAGCCCCTCGATAAATACTCTGTCCACCCGCACTCTCCGCGCCACGACAAGGGCGCTGCACCTCGTTAGAATCGGGCCATCCCATGCCCTGGAATGGCCACCATGTTCTGGCTTCTGGCAATCCTTGCCTACCTGCTCGGTTCGCTGTCCTTCGCCATACTGCTCAGCCGACTTGCAGGCGGGCCAGACCCGCGCGCCAGTGGCTCGGGCAACCCCGGCGCCACCAACATGCTGCGCGTGGCCGGCAAGAAACTCGCCGTGATGACGCTGATCGGCGACCTGCTCAAGGGCCTGCTACCGATCCTGATCGCCAAGCTGTTCGGCCTCAGCCTGCACCAGCAGGCCTGGATCGGCCTGGCGGCCGTCGTCGGCCATCTTTACCCGCTGTACTTCCGCTTTCGAGGCGGCAAGGGCGTGGCCACTGCCGCCGGCATGCTGCTCGGCCTCTACCCACCGGCCGCATTGCTCGCCCTGGCGGCCTGGGCCCTGGTATTTCTGCTGACCCGCACCAGCTCGCTGGCCTCACTGATCGCCACACCGCTGACACTGCCGCTGCTGGCCTGGCAACAACCGGCAGCCTTGTTACCGGCCTGCGTGCTCACTGGATTGATCGTCTGGCGCCACCGCAGCAATCTGCGTGATCTGTTCGCCGGCCGCGAGCGCCGTTTTTGACTGAAAAACAAAACCTGTAGGAGCGAGCTCTGCTCGCGAACCGAAAAGCTTCGCGAGCAGAGCTCGCTCCTACGCGTAAATACCAAATGGCGCTCACAGCGCCGGCAACGACTCCATCGGCCAACGCGCCTGCACCTTGATCGCCAGATCCTCATGCTGCCCGGCCAGCAAGCGCTGGCAACCGGCGTAGGCGATCATCGCGCCGTTGTCGGTGCAGAAACGTGGCCGCGCGTAGAACACCTTGCCCTTCATTTCGCCCAGCATGCGCTCCAGGTGCTCACGCAATGCCTTGTTGGCACTCACGCCACCAGCGATGACCAGGCTGTTCAGCCCGCTCTGCTTCAGCGCGCGCTTGCACTTGATGGTCAGAGTCTCGACCACCGCCTGCTGGAAGGCCAGCGCGATGTCGCGACGGGCTTGGTCGAGGTCGTCACCGCTGTCGCGGCATTGCTGCCAGGTATTCAGCGCAAAGGTCTTGAGCCCGCTGAAGCTGAAGTCAAGCCCCGGGCGATCAGTCATCGGCCGCGGGAAGACGAAGCGCCCCGGTGTGCCCTGCTCGGCCAGTTTGGCGATTTCCGGGCCGCCCGGATAATTCAGCCCCATCAGCTTGGCGGTCTTGTCGAAGGCCTCACCGGCGGCATCGTCCAGCGACTCGCCCAGCAACTGGTACTGGCCGATGCCATCGACTCGTACCAACTGGGTGTGGCCGCCGGACACCAACAAGGCGACGAATGGAAAGGCTGGCGGCTGCTCTTCCAGCATCGGCGCCAGCAAATGACCTTCCATATGGTGCACGCCGATGGCCGGCACGCCCCAGGCAAAGGCCAGCGCCTGCGCGCAGGAGGCACCGACCAGCAGCGCGCCGACCAGGCCGGGCCCCGCCGTGTAGGCCAGAGCGTCGATGTCGCTGGCCTGCTTGCCCGCCTCATCCAGCACCTGGCGGATCAGCGGCAGCATGCGCTTGACGTGATCGCGCGAGGCCAGTTCCGGCACGACGCCGCCGTAGACGCGATGCAGGTCGATCTGGCTGAACAGGGCGTCGGCCAGCAGGCCGCGCTCACTGTCATAGAGCGCGACGCCGGTTTCATCGCAGGAGGTTTCCAATCCCAGTACGAGCATGGAGCTTGAGCCTTGATTTGCCGCGTGGAACAAAGGCGCGCATGATAAGCGCCGCCCGGCGGAGCGGCCAGCGCTTTTCGATCAGAGGCCTTTGCATTCCTCGGCTCGAGGGGGTAACATCCGCAACCCTTAAAAACCGACGCAACCCGAGCCATTTGCCGGGAGCGCGTTGAACACCGGTAATTAACGAAGGTACGACCTGGATGCCAGCCGTCAAAGTTAAAGAGAACGAACCCTTCGACGTAGCCCTGCGTCGTTTCAAGCGCTCCTGCGAAAAAGCCGGCGTACTGGCTGAAGTCCGTAGCCGCGAATTCTACGAAAAGCCGACCGCTGAGCGTAAGCGCAAAGCCGCTGCCGCTGTTAAGCGTCACGCCAAGAAAGTGCAGCGCGAGCAGCGTCGCAGCGTTCGCCTGTACTAATACCGTACACGCAACGCTCGAATGCCCGGCCCTGGCCGGGCATTGCATTTGAAAGACTCCGCCTCGCACCTTAGCGAGTGAGCGGAGTTTTTGCTTTTCTACCCATCCGTTGTCCCGCGCTTGCGCCGGGCAGTATGCTGAGCGCCTATGGCCGGCCTGATCCCGCAATCCTTCATCGATGACCTGCTCAACCGCACCGACATCGTCGATGTGGTGAGTTCGCGCATCCAACTGAAGAAGACCGGCAAGAACTACAGCGCCTGCTGCCCGTTCCACAAGGAAAAGACCCCCTCCTTCACCGTCAGCCCGGACAAGCAGTTCTACTATTGCTTCGGCTGCGGCGCCGGTGGCAACGCCCTCGGCTTCGTCATGGACCACGATCAACTGGAATTCCCCCAGGCGATCGAGGAGCTGGCCAAACGCGCCGGCATGGACGTGCCGCGCGAAGAAAGCGGCCGCGGACACAAACCCAGACAGCCAGTCGACTCACCGCTCTACCCGCTGCTCAATGCCGCCGCCGAGCACTATCGCCAGGCGCTGAAAAGCCATCCACAGCGCAAGTACGCGGTGGACTACCTCAAGGGCCGCGGCCTGACCGGCGAAATCGCCCGCGACTTCGGCATCGGCTTCGCCCCACCCGGCTGGGACAACCTGCTCAAGCAACTGGGCGCCGACGCCCTGCAGCAGAAGGTCATGATCGACGCCGGCCTGCTGATCGAGAACGCCGAGAACGGCAGGCGCTACGACCGCTTCCGCGACCGCATCATGTTCCCCATCCGCGACAGCCGCGGCCGGGTGATCGCCTTCGGTGGCCGCGTGCTGGGCGACGACAAGCCCAAGTACCTCAACTCGCCGGAAACCCCGGTGTTCCACAAGGGCCAGGAACTCTACGGCCTCTACGAGGCGCGCAAGCACAACCGCGATCTCGACGAGATCATGGTGGTCGAAGGCTACATGGACGTCATCGCCCTGGCCCAGCAGGGCCTGCGCAATGCCGTAGCGACCCTGGGCACAGCCACCAGCGAAGAGCACCTCAAGCGCCTGTTCCGCATCGTGCCCAGCGTGCTGTTCTGCTTCGACGGCGACGCTGCCGGGCGCAACGCCGCGTGGCGCGCCCTGGAGTCCACCCTGTCGAGCCTGCAGGACGGTCGCCGCGCACGCTTTCTGTTCCTGCCCGATGGCGAAGACCCAGACACCCTGGTCCGCGCCGAGGGCACCGACGCCTTTCGCGCACGCATCAACCAGCACGCGCAACCGCTGGCCGACTACTTCTTCCAGCAGCTGTGCGAAGAAGCCGACCCGCGCTCACTGGAAGGCAAGGCACACCTGGTGACCCTGGCCGCGCCGTTGATCGACAAGATTCCCGGCAACAACCTGCGCGCCCTGATGCGTCAGCGCCTGAGCGAGATCACCGGCCTTTCCGGCGAAGCGCTGAGCCAGGTCGCCAGTGCACCGCGCAGTCATGCGCCGAACACCACCAGCCAGGCGCCCAGCAGCGATTACCCGGATTACGGTGACATCCCCGACAGCGCCTACTACGACAACCTGCCGGACGTCGGCGGTTACGAGCAGCCTGCGCCGCCCCAGCAGCATTACGAGCGCAGCAACGAAGGCGGCAAGGGCAGCTGGAAAAAAGATGGCGCCGGCAAGTGGAACAAGAAGGGCAAGGGCGATTTCGCGCCACGTGCCCCGCGCACTGCCGTGAGCGTCGAATCACCGCACCTGATCGCCCTACGCACGTTGCTCCACCATCCGCACCTGGCGCAGAAGGTCGAAGATGTCAGCCATTTCGCCGACGAAGACGACACCTATGCTCAGCTTCTCGTGGCCTTGGTCGGTGCCCTGCAGAAAACGCCCAACCTGCGTTCGCTGCAACTAATCGCCCGCTGGCACGGCACCGAACAAGGTCGCCTGCTGCGGGCGCTGGCGGAGAAGGAATGGCTGATCCAGGGTGACAACCTTGAACAGCAGTTTTTCGACACCATTACTACACTTGCAAATAGTCAATCGCAGAGGCGGCGTGAAAAGGCGCTCCGCAGCATCATTCATAAAAGCCCCAGCGAGCTCACAGACGAGGAGAAGACATTGCTCAGAGAGCACTACAGCTTGACCTCCTCGCAGAGCAGCAAGTCCCCAACTGGCGCCTAAAGCCAAAACCGAGGTATAATCCTCGGCTTGTTTTCAGCCCGCCAAGACCTTCAGTGGATAGGGTGTTATGTCCGTAAAAGCGCAGCAGCAATCTCGTATCAAAGAGTTGATCACCCTGGGTCGTGAGCAGAAGTATCTGACTTACGCAGAGGTCAACGACCACTTGCCTGAGGACATTTCAGATCCTGAGCAGGTGGAAGACATCATCCGCATGATCAATGACATGGGGATCCCGGTACACGAGAGTGCTCCGGATGCAGACGCCCTGATGCTGGCCGATGCCGACACCGACGAGGCTGCAGCCGAAGAAGCCGCTGCCGCCCTCGCCGCTGTCGAGACCGATATCGGCCGCACCACTGACCCGGTGCGCATGTACATGCGCGAAATGGGCACCGTGGAACTGCTGACCCGCGAAGGCGAGATCGAAATCGCCAAACGCATCGAGGAAGGCATCCGCGAAGTCATGAGCGCCATCGCTCACTTCCCCGGCACCGTCGACGGCATCCTCGCCGAGTACACCCGCGTCACCACCGAGGGCGGCCGTCTGGCCGAAGTCCTCAGTGGCTACATCGACCCGGATGACGGCAGCGTGCCTGACGAAGCCGCCGCCCCCGTTCCCGTCAAGGAAGGCGCCGCCGCTGAAGAAAGCGACGACGAAGAAGAAGACGAGAGCGGCGACGACGAGGAAGAAGAAGGCGATGGCGGCCCGGACCCGGAAGAAGCGGCTCGCCGTTTCACTGCCGTGGCCGAGCAGCAGGACAAAGTCCTCAAGGCGCTGAAGAAGCATGGTCGTGGCAGCAAGCAGGCCACCGAAGAGCTGGCCACCCTGGCCGAGCTGTTCATGCCGATCAAGCTGGTGCCCAAGCAGTACGACGCCCTGGTTACCAAGGTGCGCGACGCCCTCGACCGTCTGCGTGCGCAAGAACGCGCCATCATGCAGCTGTGCGTACGTGATGCGCGCATGCCGCGTGCCGACTTCCTGCGCCTGTTCCCGGGCAACGAAATCGACATGGATTGGGCCGCCGACCTGGCCAAGGGCAAGGCCAAGTACGCCGAAGCCCTGGGCAACCTGCAGGCCGACATTCAGCGCTGCCAGCAGAAGCTGGCCGATCTGGAAGCCGAGTGCAGCCTGACCCTGGCCGAGATCAAGGACATCAACCGTCGCATGTCCATCGGTGAAGCGAAAGCTCGCCGCGCCAAGAAGGAAATGGTCGAGGCCAACCTGCGCCTGGTCATCTCCATCGCCAAGAAGTACACCAACCGCGGCCTGCAGTTCCTCGACCTGATCCAGGAAGGCAACATCGGCCTGATGAAGGCGGTGGACAAGTTCGAATACCGTCGCGGCTACAAGTTCTCGACCTATGCTACCTGGTGGATTCGCCAGGCGATCACCCGCTCGATCGCCGACCAGGCGCGCACCATCCGTATTCCGGTGCACATGATCGAGACCATCAACAAGCTCAACCGCATCTCCCGCCAGATGCTGCAGGAAATGGGTCGCGAGCCCACTCCGGAAGAGCTGGGTGAGCGCATGGAAATGCCCGAGGACAAGATCCGTAAGGTATTGAAGATCGCCAAAGAGCCGATCTCCATGGAAACCCCGATTGGCGACGACGAAGACTCGCACTTGGGCGACTTCATCGAGGACAGCACCATGCAGTCCCCGATCGACGTAGCCACGGTCGAAAGCCTCAAGGAAGCCACTCGCGAAGTGCTGGCCGGCCTCACTGCCCGTGAAGCCAAGGTCCTGCGCATGCGCTTCGGTATCGACATGAACACCGACCACACCCTCGAGGAAGTGGGCAAGCAGTTCGATGTCACCCGTGAGCGTATCCGTCAGATCGAAGCCAAGGCGCTGCGCAAGCTGCGCCACCCGACGCGAAGCGAGCATCTGCGCTCCTTCCTCGACGAGTGATACCAGAACCCCCGGCCCAGGCCGGGGGTTTTGCTTTCTGGGCAGCGCGCCCAATCACTCGCCAGCCAAAGGCAGCGCAGACGCTGCAATCAAACTGCCATCCCGGCAATGGCCGATCTACACTACGACGATACTGATCGCGAAACGAGGCCGTTATGCCCCGCTTGCCGGCCATTTTGCTGTTGTGCCTGGCGTACTGGATGACCCCGGCCCTAGCCCTGACACTCAACGAGGACGAGCGCACCTGGCTGGCAGCCCACCCCGAACTACGCCTGGGTGTCGATGCATCCTGGCCACCTTTCGAGTTTCGTGACGAACAGGGTAACTATCACGGCCTGACCGCCGCCTATGTATGGCTGATCGAAGAGCGTCTTGACGTGAAGCTGCAGCCCGTCGAGCCCAGCAACTGGAGCGCGATACTGGAGCAGGCACGCATGGGCCAGGTCGACCTGCTCCCCGGCGTGATGTCGACACCCGAACGCCAGGAATACCTGATCTTCACCCGTCCCTACCTGGACTTTCCCATCGTCATCCTCGCCCGCAACGGCGGGCCGCAGCCGAGAAAGCTCAATGAGCTGTACGGTTTGAAGATTGCCGTGGTGGCTGACTACGCACCGCACGAGCTGCTGCGCCAGCAACACCCCGATCTCAACCTGCTGCCGCTGCGCAACGTCGCTGCCGCCCTACAGGCGCTGGCGACCAACCAGGTCGATGCCATGGTCGGCGATCTCGCCTCCAGCGTCTGGAGCCTGCGCCAGCTCAAGCTCGACGGCGTCTACATCAGCGGCGAAACGCCCTATCGCTATCAGTTGGCCATGGCCGCCCCACGTGGCCAGAGCATGCTGGTCGGCATCCTCGACAAACTCTTCGCCGAGCTCAGCGCCGAAGAAATCGCCGCCTTGCAGGAACCCTGGGTCGGCAGCGTGCTGGACAAACGCAAGGTCTGGCACGAAACCCTGCTCTACGGCCTGCCCGCCCTGCTCGGCCTGCTGGCGGTCATCGCCATCATCCTGCGCATCAACCGCCGCCTGAAACGCGAGATGCGCAACCGTGAAGCGCTGGAGCAGGAACTGCGTAACCGCGAGCAGCACTTTCGCGACATGGTCGAAAGCCTCTCGGCCATCACCTGGGAGACCGAGTCCAGCGGGCTCACCTACACCTACGTCTCGCCCCATGCGGAAAAATTGCTGGGCTACCCCCTGCACGAATGGCTGGAGCCCGGCTTCTGGCAACGCCACCTGCACCCAGACGATCACCAGCGCACCCTGCGCACCTGCCTGGAACAATGCTCGGCCGGCAACGACCACGCTCTGGAATACCGTCTGCTCGCCGCTGACGGGCGCACGGTGTGGGTGCGCGATATCGTCACCCTGCTGCAACGCGACGACCGCCAGGTGATTCGCGGCCTGATGGTCGACATCAGTGAAGCCAAGCAGACCGAGCAAGCCCTGCGCCTGTCGGAGCAGAAGTTCGCCTCGGTGTTCCAACAATGCCCGGACATCCTGATCATTGCCCGACGCGTCGACGGCGTGCTGCTGGAGGCTAACACCGCCTTCACCGAACAGACCGGCATCAGCGTCGAGCAAGCCATCGGCAAGACCGCCACCGAACTCGATCTATGGGGCGTGCCTGGCATCGGCCCGAGCCTGCTGCTGCGTCTTCAGGACGAAAGCCTGCGCAATCTGGAAATGCCCTTCCGCCGCGCCGATGGCAGCCTGTTCACTGGCCTCATCTCGGCCAGCCAGTTCGTGCTCGACAACACCCCGGCACTGGTCGTGGTGGTGCGTGACATCAGCCAGTTGAAGAGTACCCAGCAGCAACTGCAGATATCCGAGGAGAAGTTCGCCAAGGCCTTCCACGCCTCGCCCGATGGCCTGCTGATCACCCGTCTGCGCGACGGCCTGCTGGTGGAGGCCAACGACGGTTTCAGCCGCATCACCGGCTACAGCCTCGACGAGATTGCCGAACAAAGCACCCTCAGCCTGGGCATCTGGGCCGACCCGAAAGATCGTGAACGCCTGGTACAACGGATTCGCGAGCAAGGCAGCGTGCGCGACCTGATCGCCCCGGTGCGCACCAAGAGCGGCCAGTTGCGCCTCTGCGAACTCTCCGCGCAGCCGCTGCCCATAGGCGGCGACGAATGCCTGCTGACCATCGCCCGCGACATCACCGAACGCCAGCAGATGCAGGAAGAACTGCAGCAAGCCGCCACCGTCTTCGAAAGCACTGCCGAAGGCGTGCTGATCACCGACCTCGAACAGCGCATCACCGCGGTCAACCGCGCCTTCACCCAGATCACCGGCTACAGCGAGGCCGAAGCTCTCGGCCAGCGCCCCAGCCTGCTCTCCTCCGGCCAGCACGACAACGCCTTCTACGCCGCCATGTGGCACAGCCTGGCAGCCAACGGCCATTGGCAGGGGGAAATCTGGAACCGGCGCAAGAACGGCGAGCTGTACCCCGAGTGGCTGACCATCAGCGCCGTGCGCAACAGCGATAACCAGATCACCCACTTCGTCGGGGTATTCGCCGACATCTCCAGCCTCAAGCATGCCCAGGCACGCCTCGATCATCAGGCCCACCACGACCCGCTGACCGGCCTGCCCAACCGCCTGCTGTTCGAGAACCGTCTGCGCAGCGCCCTGGATGGCTCACGCGCCGACGACCAGCTGGGCGCCGTGCTGTTTCTCGACCTCGACCGCTTCAAGCAGATCAACGACAGCCTCGGCCACCCGGTCGGTGACCAGTTGCTCAAAGCCATCGCCGCGCGCCTGAAACTGCAGTTGCGCGATATCGACACCGTGGCCCGTCTCGGCGGCGACGAATTCATCATCCTGCTGCCCGGCCTGCACCAGCCGCAGGATGCCGAACAGGTCGCGCAGAAATTGCTCGAATGCTTCCGCGCACCGTTCCAGCTCGACAGCCACGAGTTCTTCATCAGCGCCAGTATCGGCATCAGCCTCTACCCCAAGGACGGCCTCGACGTCGCCACCCTGGTGAAGAACGCCGACGCGGCCATGTACCAATCCAAGGCCAAGGGCCGTAACCGCAGCGAGCTCTATACCCGCTCGCTGACCTTCCAGGTCAACGAACGCATGGCTATGGAACAGGAACTGCGCCGCGCCCTGGAGCGCGACGAACTGTGCCTGTACTACCAGCCCAAGTTCTGCCTGCGCAGCCAGAGCCTGGTCGGTGCCGAAGCGCTGGTACGCTGGCCGCACCCGGTGTTCGGCGACATCCCGCCGGATCGCTTCATCCCGGTGGCCGAAGAAAGCGGGCTGATCCTGCCGCTGGGCGACTGGGTGCTGGAACAAGCCTGCCGCCAACTGCAGGACTGGCAGGAAAGCGGCCACGGCTTCGGCGCCCTCTCGGTCAACCTTGCCGGCGCCCAGCTGCATCAGCCCGGCCTGCTGCCGCGCATCAGCGCACTGCTGCAGCGCTACAACCTGGCGCCGGAGCTGCTGCAACTGGAGATCACCGAAAACTTCATCATGAACCAGGCTGGCGAAGCGCTGGACATCCTCCACCGCCTCAAGCAGCTCGGCGTACAACTGGCCATCGACGACTTCGGCACCGGCTACTCCTCGCTCAGCTACCTCAAGCGTCTGCCGCTGGACGTACTGAAGATCGACCAGTCCTTCGTCCGTGGCCTGCCGGACGACCCACACGACCTGGCGATCACCCGCGCCATCATCGCCCTGGGCAACAGCATGCAACTGACGGTGATCGCCGAAGGCGTGGAAACCAAGGCCCAGGAACTCTGCCTGGCTGCCGAAGGCTGCCTGCAGATCCAGGGCTACGTGGTCAGTTGCCCGCTCTCGGCCGAGGCCTTCACCCGGAAATTTCTCCCGCCAGGTCAAGCGGTTGGCGCTGGCGAGAACGCGCCGGTATAATCCGCCGGCCTTCTGGGGGCCTATAGCTCAGTTGGTTAGAGCAGAGGACTCATAATCCTTTGGTCCACGGTTCGAGTCCGTGTGGGCCCACCACCTTCAAAGCCGCGCATTGCGCGGCTTTTTCGTTTCTGAACAAAAATATCCAGCCCAGCAATACAGTCAAAAAGTACAAATTCGGTACAGCACAGGCTTCATGCGTGACGCCCGCCCAAAGTTAACAGGCGGTTAATGCAGCCTTTTCCTGGCCTCACAAAGGGGCTTGCGGATTCAAAGCAGCTTATGAGAGCCTGTATATATATACAGCAAATCATGAGCCTGACTGATATGACCATTCTCATACCATTTGATGAATCAAACCCCCTCCCCAACATTGACTTGATAATAAAAAAATGGAGCACAATAACCGCTCCAATATATATTGAGAAACTAAGTCCTTCAGGAAGACCTACCGGGGCGATTGCTTTATTAGGATCTGCTTTTTGCGTCAGCCGGAATAACAACTATTTTCTTGTAACTGCCGCTCACGTTCTGAAGGGACTGCCCGATGGCTTAGCAATCACCGCAAGAATCGGAGAAAGAGCAGTCCTCCTAAACAACCTTCCTTTTCTACTATCAATGGAAGATGATCTAGCTATAACTATGCTCCATGCATCCTGGACAACCCAGTTTGGAATAGACAGAGTTAGATCAATAGACTTGGATGACGAAAAGAAAGGTTACACACGCTTGGGAACGTACATTTCCATAGGCTACCCAGGATCAAAGAATGGCATAAATCAGAGACTTAACAAATTTGCAATAAACATCCACGGCACAAGCTTTAATGAGAAACTAGAAAAACACGAATCCAAGCCTCATATAAAAAAACCCGTTGTATTCAAGTTCAACAAAAAAACTGCCCTTAACTCGAATAAGGGACGAGCAAATCCGCCGTGTTTTAGCGGAACCAGCGGGGGCCCAATCTTGGAGATAGTTGGCATAACTAAATTTGATGACTCAATCAGCATGAGCTGCCGACTTGAAGGAGTTTTCTTAGGCTGGCATAAGCGCGAGAAAGAGATCATAGGAGCTAGCGGCACCGCGTTAATCGCCCTAATCGATGAAGTACTTGACAAGATGAATGAGAGCAAAACTAGAACCACTTTACCCAGCATAAGCACTCATGCTTAGAGCAGAATAGTGTTCAGACGGGCCAAAATCCTGCTTAAGCTGACGAAGAGATGGCGACAATGGCAACAATCGTCAAAACCCCTGCCGGCACATGGAAAGCCGTAGTCCGAAAAACGGGCTGGCCAACCAACGCCAAAACCTTCCGCACCAAGCGCGACGCCGAAGACTGGGCGCGCCGCACCGAAGACGAGATGGTGCGCGGCGTGTATATCCAGCGCAGCGGCTCCGAGCGCATGACGCTGGAGAAAGCTCTAGAGCGCTACCTGTCCGAGGTGACGCCCAGCAAGAAGCCAACTACGCGCAAAGCCGAAGCCACCAAGGCCAAGCAACTGATCCAGCACCTGGGCAAATACTCCATGGCTGCCCTCTCCGCTGAAGTCATCGCCAAGTACCGCGACACAAGGCTCGGCACCCAGAGCAAGCGCGGCCTCCCCACCAGCAACAATACCGTGCGGCTTGAACTGGCCCTTCTCAGCCACCTTTTCACGGTAGCTATTCAGGAATGGGGCCTGGGCCTTACCTTCAACCCGGTGCTTAATATCCGCAAGCCGAGCCCGGGGGATGGCCGCGACCGGCGACTGTCCGCCGACGAAGAAAAGCGTCTGCTCGCTGCGGTGAACAACCACAGCAACCCCATGCTGGGCTGGATCGTCCGAATCGCCTTGGAAACGGGCATGAGGTCGTCGGAGATAACCGGCCTACGTTGCCATCAGGTAGACCTGAAAAAGCGCGTGGTGCGGCTCGCAGACACCAAGAACGACAGTGCTCGCACCGTTCCCCTTACCAAGCTGGCAACCGAAACATTCAGGGCCGCACTGGAGAACCCCGTTCGCCCCAAAGACTGCAATCTGGTGTTCTTCGGTGAACCGGGAAAGGACGATAAACGTCGCCCCTATGCATTCACCAAGACCTGGGGGCTGCTGAAGAAGAAGCTCGGGATGCCCGACCTGCGCTTCCACGATCTACGTCATGAGGCGGTCAGCCGTTTGGTCGAGGGCGGCCTCTCTGATCAGGAGGTCTCAGCCATCAGCGGCCACAAGTCGATGCAGATGCTCAAGCGCTACACGCACCTGCGTGCTGAAGACCTTGTCGGCAAGCTGGATAAGTTGGAGAGGAAAACGACCAAACGCAGCAAGCAACAGGCTGACAACTGATCTGCAGCCATGCAGCCTGGAATTTTCTCACCGCGCTTACTGAGGGCTTTAACTGACCCAGCTTCGGTCACCAGCGCTCAGGCATCTTCGCTGTGTGGCTTGTAGAAAAGATCCCAGCTGCTCTGGTGCGTAACGCGAGGGTCTTGTCCTGGGATCGGAGTCAGTTTGAGGCCGAGGGACTTGCCCTCCTCCAACTGCCGCTCCCAGGGCCGGTCAGTGCCTAGCACCCGACCAAGATGCTCAGCACGAGACTCTTCTCGGCCCTCCCAAGCCCTGACAAGCTCCTGATACTCATCGCTGGTTGCCAGTCGATAAGCCACGTCAACTAGATCGCTTCCAACCCAATGCGCCAAGGGAAGCGTCCTCTCAATTGCCGCAAGGCGCGCTTCATCGCTCTCCAGATCGACCTCACCCTCTTCATACAGTCGCTTTGCCAGGGCAATGGCCTTACTGAAATACGCATCCGCACCAGGCTGCTCCGCATGAAGAAACTCAGGGAAGGTCAACGCCGTTAATGGCGCCACATGACCATTGGCCGCATCGGTCACGCCAGTAACCAGCCAGAACGCATATTTCGGCCACAGGTGAGCAATCGACTCGATCATGGCTGAGGTCGGTTTCTGCTTGCGCGAGAACGCACTACGCCACCGGGCGGATGGAATACCTGTGAGCTGGGAGAGCTTTTCCCAGAAGCCGCGACCAGCGTACGGCGGCTGACTCCACAGGCTGAGCAGCGCTGAGAACGGCCCTTCGTGCCCCTTCAGGCTCTCAAGGTCAGCCGGAGACATCTGCTCCTTCAGAATCAGAATGACGCGGTCTTCAATCGTGCTTGACATCGTAAGCCTTCGATCATAAAAAGGACTAAATGTCTAAAATATGGACATTTAGTATTTTTTAAGGACTCTTACGCCTTTTTCGCGTAATGAGCGCAGTGTATCGCAAGCCATACAAGGAGTCGCAAGATGACAGTCGAAGAAACCCTGCTGAACCGCTATGGAGGCTCACCACTGTTGCCGCTGACCGAAAACTGACCCAGTAGAGGCTGTTCTGCCGACTGAAAACTGACCCAGGTGTTCAACTGCTTCTGCTCAATTTTTGAGCAGGAGAACACAGGGTGATCAGTATGGAAATGATGGGCAAAATTCGCCGGATGTATTTCCGCGACAAGCTGTCGCTGCATGAGATAGCCAAGCGCACCGGGTTGGCGCGCAACACGATTCGCAAGTGGGTCAGAGCACCTGAGGCCAAGCCGCCGGTCTACCAACGCCGCGCGATCTTCAACAAACTCAGCCCTTTTCACGCCACGCTGGAGCAGGCGCTAAAAGCCGATTCGCTGCGGCCCAAGCAACAGCGGCG